>CAWBQI010000001.1:0-701550 GCA_963791055.1 uncultured Phycisphaerales bacterium
TGCACGATCACCCAAAAATCCAACGAATCCTGCCTTTAGTACAAATCTTTATACAAGGCGCATTTCGCCCCACGGGGTATGATTCGGTTATAGGCTGGAGACAAACTAGGCAATTAACTTGTTTTCGGAGGGTACGATGAAGAAGGCTCACCTTGCACGGCGCGGTAATTCTCGGTCGACAAAAGCGGGATTGATGCTGGCGGCTGCGGCCGCTTCTTTTGCATTTAACCGCTATGCCGCGGCCATCACGGGGACCTGGCTTGATGCCAATCTTGACTCTAACTGGTCCGAACCGGGCAACTGGAGCACGCAGCCCGGAACCCTCAACGGGACCACCAACGGCGATACAGCGTGGTTCAACAACTCGGCGATAGAAACCAACGCTAACACCGTCAACCTTGATATCGGCAATTGGAATGTTCTGAACGTCACCTTCGATTCCTCGGCTGGAACAGTTTCCTTATCGGTACCACGGCCGCCGGCGCCAACTCGCTGGTTCTTTCCAGCGGCGGCGAAATTCTCGAAGACAGTTCGGTCAGCGGCGGCACGACCTCCGAGCTTATTAATGCCCCCGTTGTTCTCGAAGGGAACGCCACGTTCGAAAACGATTCTCCAACATCGGCCAGCGGTCTGAAGTTCAACGGTAACATTTCGGGTGGCGTCTCGGGACCGATCACGTTGACTCTTCAAGGAAGCAACACCGGCAGCGCGACCTCAAGCAATGACCAGATCATCGGCGCTATCTCCAATGGCTCGTCCTCCGCGTGAAGCGTGGTTAAGAGCGGCACGGGAATCTGGGAAATGGCGTCTACCGGAACCAGCACTTACACGGGCACGACGAGTGTGACCCAGGGAATATTGCAGGTGACCACCGCGGGGGGAATTTCCGCGGGGACAGACGTGAACGTCAGCACGGGCTCAGTTTACCGTCAATTCCACCACCGCGGCGACGATTCATAGCCTGACGGTTGGCCAAGGCACGAATTTGGCCAACGGGGCTGCCACCGGGATGCTCAACATCGATAACAACATCGGGCCCGCAATCGTCGTGAACGGCGGCGGGGACAGCGTTTCTGTCACTCCGGTTACTTTGAACTTCGATCTCACCGGCACCGGTGGGGTTATTTCCATTGATAACGAGGCTTTCAGCGGCCACTATAACTTTTCCGGGACGACCAAAACCGTCGACCTCGGCACGCAGAGCCATGTGTTCTATCAGAACCTGGGCACCACCAGCACCGATCTCGAGATCGTCGGCACGATCGCATCCGACAGCTCCGGCGGTGGAATGATCAAGGAGGGTGACGGGACCATAAAATTCCAGCAAACGGCGCCGGCGGTTGAGACTTTCACCGGCCCCATTGAAATACAGGAAGGCTCGATCAAACTCACCGGCACCAGCACGTCAAATAATCAGCTCAACGGTGAGAATGCCGTCCTGATTGATGGGGGAAATTTCAACCCGAATGGCGCCGGCGCGGGGACCGGCGATGTTACCGTCGCGTCACTCACCGCAACGGCGGGCTCCATCACCGACAATGCGGCCAATTATATCTTCGCGCCCTCTTACAACTTCAATATCATCGCGGGACAAAATTTCACCGTCCAAAGCAGCCTGGGTGATGAATCCGGTGGAATAGTGAACGGATCTCCGGGCGTGGGGACTTCCGCGGTCGCCATCACTGGACCCGGAAATGTTACCTTCTCCGGGACCAGTAACACTTACACTGCGGGCACGACGGTCAGTGGCGGTACGCTCGTGGCGAATATGAACGCGAGTGGCAACCCCATCAGCACCGGCTCGGTTGCGATCAACGGCTCGTCGCTCAATCTGGATCCCAACGTCGCCGCGGGATCGGGGACGGCCATCAGCTATGGCCTGGCCAATCTTTCCGCTTCAACGCAATTGAAATATGTCGGCGGAAACACGCTGAACATTAAGCAGGGGAACGAGACGAGCTTAACCGTGACGATCGGGCCCGCTTCGCCCTCGGGGTCGGTCCTGAACCGCGTGAACAACGGCACGCTTGTGATCGCTCCCGATCTGGGGACCTCCAGCCTGGGATTGCCGGGCGGCACCGAATTCGTATTCGTCAACGGCATGGCTGCGACGAGTCTCGTCAATACCTCCATTGTTGGAGCAAATAATGATTCCAACGCCTCCGGTGATTTCCTCAGTTACAGCACGGCGGACGGGTTTGCCCTGGCGACGTATTCTGGTTCGACCAACATCAACACTGCGGGCGCTTCGGCGATTTACAATGCCGGCACCGGAAGCAGCACCAATGTCCTTTCCGGATCCGCGACGGTGTTGGCTCTGAACGCCGAAGCGCAGACCGTCGACACCGATGGGCACACGCTGACCGTGGGAAGCGGCAGCGGTCAGGCCGGTGTGATTCTTAACGGCGGGACCATCGAAGATTCCACTGCTGGCAGCGGTACGTTGGCCTTCGGCGGCGCTGAAGGAACGATCTATACCAGCAAGGCCGGCGGAAGCATTTCCGCGATCATCGGCGGGTCCGGCGGCGTTACGACCTTTGGTGCGGGCAAGCTCCTGCTTACCGGTAATAACACGTTCACCGGCGGGCTGAATGTCAATCAGGGAACGGTCAACGTTGCCACCGACTCCAATCTGGGCGCTTCGGGCGGCGCGATCACGTTCGGCGGCGGCACGCTTCAATTTGCAAGCAGCTTCCCGACGGCGGTTACGCGTCCTATTACGGTCAACGCCGGAAATGGAACCATCGATCCGCAGTCCGGTTCGCTGACCATCAGTTCCGGCATCACTGGTGCGGGTAATTTGACCCTGGGATCGGCGACCAGCACCGGCACGATTGTTCTCTCGGCGCGAACAGCTACGGCGGCACGACCATCAACGCCCCGAATACTGTCCAGATCAACACCGGCGGATCGCTGGGTACGGGCAACGTCATCAACAATGGCGCGCTTATCTTCAACTCCAGCGGCTCGCCTTCGGTTTCGAGCGTGATCTCCGGCCTGGGAAGCATTACCAAAGGCGGGAGCGGAACGGTTGCGCTTAACGGTAACAACAGTTACTCCGGCGCAACCACGATTAACACTGGGGCGATTCAGGTCGGCAACGGCAACGCCCTTGGATTCGGTGGCACCAACGTCGGCATTAACTCGCCGATCGCCGTTGCTACCGTCAACTCCTCCGGCACGATAGACCTCAATGGCCAGACCCTGAACAAGCCCATTACGTTGGACGGCGGCACCCTGACGAACAGCAACGGTTCTACCGCGGGAATCTTGGCGGGTGTCAGCGGATATACGGTCACATCGGCCGGCAGTGGTGTGGCCGCCGATCTGGTTACGGTATCCAGCAGCCTCAGTGGGCTCACTTCGGGCGCGAGCGTCAAGCTTCTCCTGGGGTTGACCAACGCGACGATCACTTCGGTTACAGGTGGAACCGGGTACACGACGGCTCCAACTGTGACCGTTACCGGCGTGGGCGGCGGCAACGGGGCTACCGCGGTCGCGACTGTCTCCGGCGGGGCGGTCACGGGGGTCACCATCACCAGTCCGGGTTCGGGTTATTTCACCACTCCGACTTTTAGTTTCAGTGGCGGCGGCGGTAGCGGCGCAAGTGTCAGCGCCAACGCGGACAACTTCGAGGCGGTCGGGCGCAAGCCATCTCCCCGGGCTCCGGGTATACCACGGCGCCGACAGTTACCCCATTCGCCATAGACAGCAGTGCTGGAACGCAAACTGAAGTTCTTCCGACACTTACAGCGACAATCAATAATGTCAACCTTGCGGCCACCAGCGGTGTCGGCGGCAGCAACGGTAATATCTCGCTGGGCGTTCCCATCTCCGGCGCCGGTGGCCTGAACAAGACAGGGTCCGACGTTCTTTCACTCACCGGGACCGGGCTTGCTACCTACAACGGCGCGACGACAGTCAGCGGTGGCACACTGCTGGCGGGCGCCGCCAATGCCCTCTCGACTAGTTCAGCCGTCAGCGTCACGACCGGCACACTGGATGTCTCGGGCTTTGCCAACCAGATTCCATCGTTGGCCGTCAGTTCGAGCGGTGCGCTGAACCTGGGCATCGGGAACATCCTGACCGACACCGGATCGGCGACTTTCGGTGGTACGCTGAACATCATCGGTACGCCTACTGGGCCATCCGTGGAATTGATGTCCTACACTTCCGATTCCGGAACCTTCTCAACTGTTACTCCCGAGGCGGGCTACACCCTGATGTACGGAGCGACCGAATTGGAGTTGGTTGCCGGCGTTGTCGGACCGGCCAACCTCACCTGGAACGATGCCAGCAGCAATAATCTCTGGGATACCGCGTCCAGCTCCAACTGGAACAACGGCAGTACCACGACGGTGTTCCATGCTCAGGACAACGTGACTTTCAACGATAGCAACGGCAGCGCGGCGGGCCGTTATGCGGTGACGCTGAACACCACGGTCAGCCCGGGCTCGGTGACTGTTAATAACACGACCGGCAACTACACCATCAGCGGCACCGGCAGCATCGGCGGCACAGGCTCGCTGACCAAGTCGGGCACCGGCACGCTGACTCTGTCGACGCCCAACACCTACAGCGGTGGAACAATCGTTAGCGCGGGCCGGCTTGTCATTCTGCCGACCGGTGCAACGAGCACCGCGCTGGCGCATGGCGCGCTGAGCATCAGCGGCGGTATCTTGCAGTTGGCCGACAACGTCACTGCGGGAACTCCTTTGGCGGCCAGCAACGTGAACCTCACTTCGCTGTTGCTCACGGGTAGCGGGACGCTCGACATCGGCAACAATCGCGTTATCGTCGACTACAGCAGTCCCGCGACCGACCCGATCACCTCGATCGCGGCTTGGATCAAGAATGGCTTCTATAATCTGGCTGGTCCGCAGATCATCAGCAGCGACATTGCAGCGGATGATGCCGCAAGCGGCTTGAGTTATGGCATCGGTTATGCCGACGGCGCTGACGGAGCGGTCGCGGGCTTGCCTTCGGGCGAGATTGAGATCATGTTCACGCTGCTTGGCGATGCCAACCTTGATGGGATCGTCAACAGCGAAGACTTCACGCCGTTCTCGGCCAATGTGGGCAAGAACGGGAGTTGGGACCAGGGAGATTTCAACTACGACGGAACGGTGAACAGCGAAGACTTCACGCCGTTCTCGGCCAACCTGGGCAAATCAGCCACTCTGGCCGCGGCGGCGGGTACTTTAGAGTCGGCGGACGGCATCAGCCTGGCGAATGTTCCGGAGCCGGCGTCGACCGGGCTGCTGACCATGGGCGTTGTCAGCGTGCTGGCAAAGCGTCGGCGGCGATCTTCGCGATAGGCCTTTAGCCCGAGGGCGATTAAGAAGCCGCGGCGCCACGGGGATGAAGGATTACCTTCAATCCGTGCCGGGGCCGCAAGGTGAACGTGGCATCCGGGACAACCGGGTGATCGGATACCAATTCCACTCGATACCGCTGAAGGATCGTGGCCAGGACAAGCGGCCCTTCGATCAGGGCGAACTGCATACCGATGCAGATGCGCGGGCCGCCGCCGAAGGGGAAGTATGCGAACCTGTGGCGATTGGCGGCGGCGGAAGAGAGAAATCGCTCGGGCTTGAAGCGTTCGGGTTCCTCCCAAAACTCCGGGTGGCGATGGGTCACCCACTGGCAAAGAGTAATGATCGCCTTGGGAGGCAGGGCAAAGCCGTTGATCTCGTCGGCGGAGATGGTTTCGCGAAGCTCACCCCAACCGGGGGGATAGAGGCGCAGGGATTCCTCGAAGACGGCTCGGGTGAGGGGAAGGTGGGGCAGGTCGTCGATGGAAGGGGTGCGGCCTTGAAGCGTGGCATAAATTTCATCGAAGACGTCGCTCTGAATTTGGGGATGTTGTGCAAGGAGATACCACGTCCATGACAACGCGGCTCCGACATTTTCATGCCCGGCGGTCAATAGCGTCAGCACTTCATCCATCAGTTGCTTGCGCGGCATGCCCTGGCCGGTCTTTTCGTCGTGGGCACTGAGGAGCATGGTCAGCAGATCGTTGGGCTTATTGGGATTTTTGCGGCGCGCGGCGATCAAGTTCATGACCGCTTCGTCCAGCACCTTTTTTGCCTGGATAAACCTGCGATTGGATTTTGTCGGCAGCCAGTTGGGGATGAGTTGGAGGGAATTGAGGCGATCGCTGATATGCGCGAAAGCGGTGCGGTACGCCTTGCCGATGGCGTCGGCATCGCCGGAGATGTCGGCGCTGAAAAGGGTGGTGCTGGCGATGCGCATTCCGACTTTCATCATGCCGTCGGCAATGTCGATGGGCCGGCCGGCATGAGACTCCTGCTGGCGGACGAATGCCTGGGCGCTTTCAACCATGAGTGGGGTTAGAAGTGCGAGGTATTGGCTGTGGAAGGCGGGCTGGGCGAGCCGGCGCTGGTTTAGCCAGGATTCGCCTTCGTTGGTAAACAATCCGTCACCGACGAGCAAACCGACGCTGTTATAAAAAATGTCCGGCTTGCGGTAGTTCTTGTGATTTTTCAGAAGGACATGTTCGACGGCGTCGGGATGGGTGAGCAGATAAAAGTTATGGCCGGGAACGACTCGCAGGCGAACGTAGTCGCCGTAGTCCAGGCGGGTTTGCGTGTAAAAGCCGAGGGGATCGCGGCGCATCCGCTGGAGGCAGCCGCCGAATCGGTGGCCGGGCTGGACTGGAAATGTCTTGCCGGCCGTGGGCGTCTGGGGTGGGGCGGGTGATTTTTCAATCGTGGGCACGGCAAATCGCCCGCTGGGTATTATGTTTTAGGCTAACGAGTATCGGCTACCGCGCTCATTTTTCAGGGGAGTGCGCTTCAGCTTCTTTTCCTTGACAAGCTTGCTAAGGAGGTTGGCGGCGGTAACGGCGCGTCCTTCGCTGGCCCAATGCTTTTCGATGTCCCGGCCGACGGGGTTGGACTTGCTCTTCACAAAGGCCAGGATCGACTGCTCGCCGCTGACGGCGAACTTGCGGCGGGTCCGGCGGCGTTTACCTGCGCCAAGTGCCTTGATGGCAGCCACTTTATGGACGCGGCCGTTCGAGGAAAGCAGGCCGGCGATACGGGCTAATGTTTCGTCAATCGATTCGATGGCAGTCGCGTGTTGCTGGCGCCGTTCAAGAAGGCCATGAATACGTTGGGTAAGATCCAGTTGCTTGGGCACGAATACTCTCCTTTTAGGTTCCCCTTCCATAGGAAGGGTAGCGGTTAACAAGGGAAGCGACAATAGCCATTTTCTATTTATTCGGCTGAAAAATAGGGTACGACGGCTTGCAGGATCGAAGTAATTCGATAGCATTCCGTCTTAATAGTTAGTTCAAGACACCTTTTTTGCTAGGAGAGCAACCGAAATGGCAACTGCTACGAAACCCGCTACGAAGAGTGAGATCCTGACCAATATCGCCAAGGCCACCACCCTGTCCCGCAAACAGGTGTCGTCGGTGTTCGAGGCCCTGTCCGAACAAATCAAATTTGCGGTCGGCAAAAAAGGGCCGGGGCTCTTCGCGGTTCCGGGGCTGATGAAGATCATTGTCATTCACAAGCCTGCCACCAAGGCTCGGATGGGAATCAATCCCTTCACGAAGCAGGAGCAGATGTTCAAGGCCAAGCCGGCCCGCAAGGTCATCAAGGTGCGGCCGTTGAAGGCTCTCAAAGATTTCGCGAAGTAATCGTTTCGCGCCATCAAATCCGCCCGGCGAAGGACAATCGGCTGATTTCTTCGAAAATATGCCCGATCCCGCGCTGGGTGCGCAATCGCGGCTCAAGCTAAAATCCCGGCATGCGATCGCCTGTGAAATTGAACTGGGACGCGCTGGCCACGGAGGCGCATGCGTGGATGCTCCGGACCAACGGCCCGGCGACGCGGCGGCTGGAGTGGCTGACGGCGGATGAGCTGGGGCATCTTGGTCGCTTGAAAGGCGAAGCGCTGCGCCGCGACTACGTCGCGACACGAATGTTGTGCCGCGCGGTGTTATCCAGATATGCGGGGGTCGATCCGGCGGAGTGGAGATTTGCGCGGGGAGGCATGGCAAGCCGAGGATCGCGGGGCCGAAGGGGTTTGCGTCGTTGCGATTTAATTTGACGCATACCAGGGGGCTGGTGATTTGCCTGGTGACGCGAGCGGGAGAAGTTGGCGTGGATGCGGAGGAAATCTCTCGTCGGGTGGAATTCGATCGGGTGGCAAAACATTTTTTTTCGAAGACAGAGCGGGCGTCGCTGGCGAAGTTGCCGCGGGTGCGGCGAAGATTACGGTTCTTTGAATTGTGGGTATTGAAGGAAGCGTATCTCAAGGGGCGGGGCGATGGGCTGATGCGGGAGCCGGATCAGTTTACGGTGGAGATCGGCGATGATGGTCGGGCTTTGCCGCTGGGGAAATGGCAAATGACATTGCATCGGCCGAGCCGGCGGCATGTGGCGGCGGTGGTGGTGCGATCGAAAAAAATAGTGCCGATTAGATGGAACGACGCGAAGGGGTTATTCGAAGCTGGCGTCGCCGTCGAATGAGGAGGGGTCCCAAACTCTGGGTTGGACGAGTTGGCGCAGAGGGCTGGATCGGTGGCGCGGTAGTAAAAGGGCCAGGTCGTGAGCTTCTGGCGGTAGGGGGCAAATTTGTCGACGGCCTGCATCTTGGGCAATCCGCGGCCTAAATGATCGAGGATGTCGATCCCTTCGGCGGCGCAGCGGCGCAGGGCCGATTGGAGGAGGGATGGAAGGAAATCCTGATCGGGCTCGAGGGTTTGGTAATCGACTAGGCGCATTCGGCGAATTCCGCCGGGTTGGTCGTGACGCTTGAGGATGCAGTAAGCGCGAAGGCGGCCGTTGCGGGAGGCAGTGAATATCCATAAGCGGCCGCGGCGAAGGGGGACGGCGAAATGCCAGGAAAGGGTGGGGCGGTCGCGGACGGCGAGGAGTTTGTGCTGGTTCTGGGAAGCGAGTTCGGTCCAGAAGCCGTCGAAGCGGGAATCGAAATTGGCGGATTGTTCCACGACGATTGAGGCGGGGGTATTGGGGAGGGATTTGTTGAAGAGGGAATCTTTCAATTGCAGCGCCTTGGCGGCGGGGGTGGCGAGGTAGCGGCGCAAGGGGACTCGCATCTTCTCTAATGCGATTTGCGCGAAGCGGGGATAGCCGGTGATCCAATAGGAGATCGATTCCCAATCGCCGAGAGGGACGCGGACGGCCAGTTCGTTCAGGATGTTCAGGGCCATGGGGCCGACGGTCGTGTTGATGAAAAGGTCGGCGCCGTCCTGGTTGAAATATTCGTCCATCAGGATGAGGGCGAAGCTGCGGTATTGCGGGTAGGAGACCCAGGCGCGGCCGTTGGCGCAGATTAGTTCGCGGCCCTGGAATGTGTAGAGCGAGGGGACATTCATTATTGAGCCGACGATGTTGGCGGCGGTGTCTTCGAGTACCCAGCCGATGGGCCAGCGGCTGGAGAGGCGTGGCCAGAGAGGATTATCGAGCCAGATGCCGCGCCAGTCGGATTCGGGTTGGGATTCGAGCCCGTTTGAGGATTCGAGTTGGGCGATGCGGGGGTAATCTTCGAAGCGGGCATGACGCAACATTGGCGGGGATTTGGTGGGCTGAGATGTTTCCGGGGCCATGGTCACAATTATAAGGAGTATGTGATCGGCAGGGATTTCAGGCCGCGAAGGCCGAGGTTTTCGCGCCAGACGAGGGGGTCGCCGGTGAGTTGAAGATTGGGGAACCGGTGCAGCAGGGTTTCAAAGGCGATATGGCCTTCGAGGCGGGCCAGGGGGCGCCGAAGCAGAAATGGGCGGCCCAGCCGAAGGCGAGATGGCGATTGTCAGGGCGATCGAAATCGAGACGGTCGGGATCGGGGAAGCGCTCGGGGTCGCGATTGCCGGCGGCCATCACGGCGATCACGGCCTGGCGTTTGCGAATTTGTTTTCCGCCGAGCATCACGTCATCGGGGGCCAGGCGGGCGGTGTGCTGGCTGGGGCTTTCATAGCGGAGAAGCTCCTCGATGGCGGCGGGCATGATGGCGGGGTCGGTTCGCAGGCGATGGAGATGATCGGGATTTCTGAGAAGGGAGAGCATGCCGTTGGCGATCAGATTTGTGGTGGTTTCGAGTCCGCCGACCATGGTGACGATGCAGTTGGCGACGATCTCCCCATCGGTGAGGCGATCTCCATCGACTTCGGTGGTCATCAAGGCGTGAATGAGGCCGTCGCGAGGGGTTTTGCGTTGCTGGGCGATGGCGTTCTGGAAATAGTTGGCGAGCCCTTCGACGGCGCGGAGGACGCCGGGGAGGCGATCGGGGTTGTGCTGGAAGTTTCCGAGCATCTCGGCAAAGGTGACGGACCAATCCTTAAGCTGGACGTGATCCTCGACGGGGACGCCGAGCATTTCGGCGGTGACGATGGCGGGCAGCGGCTCGGCGAAATCGGCGAGGAGATCCATCTTTCCAGAGCCGCGGGCGTGGATGTCGTCGATCAGCCGGGTGGCGATTTCCTGGATGTGTCCGCGCAACATGCGGACGCGGACGGGCATGAATGCGGGGCCGGCCAGCTTGCGGAGACGCGTGTGGGCCGGGGCGTCGCGGAAGAGCATTTGTTTGACCATCACCTTGGCGATCGGAGCGACCTCGGTGCGCGCCCAGGGCCTCGAAATATTCGGGAGACGGCGTGCGCTCGGCGGAGAAGCGGGTGAGGACGGTGATGACATCGTCGTAGCGTGTGACGATCCAGGCGTGGAGGTATGGGTCCCAATGAACCGGATCGTGGGAACGGAGACGATGGTAGAGCGGATAGGGATTGGCGAGGACTTCGGGATCGAGGAGATGGTAAAGGCTCAAAGGAGCTTCGCTTGTCTTATCCGAAACTGGTGAGGCCGGGGATTCCATGAATGAGTTCTTATTTCGCGCCCGCGGTGAGGCGGGCGACTTCGGCGGTCAGGGCGGCGACGGTTGGCGCGTTGAAAAGCTGCCGAAGCGTTAATTTTACGCCGAACATGTCGCGGATGCGGGCGACGAGTTGGACGCCGAGCATGGAGTGACCGCCGATCATGAAGAAGTTATCTTCGGGTTCGACGGTGGGTTGTTCGAGGAGCGCGGCGACCATTGCGGCGATTCGTTTTTGGACGCCGTCATTGGCGGCAGGGGCCGGGGGGGCGACGGGAGGCGCGGCGGGAAGGGCGGATTTGTCGAGCTTGCCGTTGGGGGTCATGGGCAATTCGGCCAGGGTCACGAAACGGGATGGAATCATATAGTCGGGGAGTTTGGCGGCGAGGAATTCCCGCAGATCCGAAGAATTCATTCGAGCGTTGGGGGCGGCGACGACGTAGGCAACAAGATCGGGACCGGAAGGCGACTGGAGGGCGACGACGGCGCTGGCCTGGACGCCGGGGCGCGGTCGAGGCGGGCGACGATTTCGCCGAGTTCGACGCGGTAGCCGCGAATTTTTACCTGGTCGTCGAGTCGTCCGAGGAACGCGATCTCGCCGTTTGCGAGGATGGAGCGCGATCGCCGGTGCGGTAAACGCGGGATGAATTCTCAGGGAGGTTGATGAACCGCTGGGCGGTGAGTTCGGGATTATTTCGATATCCGCGGCCGACGAGGAGGCCGGAAATGCAGAGTTCTCCGGGTTCGCCGGGAGGGACGGGATGGAGGTTGTCGTCGAGGATGTGGATATTGGCGCTGGCGATGGGGCGGCCGATGGAGGGCCGGGCGGTGTCGACGGAATCGGGATCGACGATTCCGGAGGTGGCGACGACGGTGCATTCGGTGGGGCCGTAGTTGTTCACGAGGACGAAGGGGAGTCCCGCGGCCGGGCGGCGATGCAGGGTGTCGGCGCCAGTGAGGAATATTCGCAAGGGCGTTTGGGCGGGCCAATCCGATTGGAGCATTTGCTCGGCAAGGACGGTCGGGACGAAGCTGATGGTGATCTTCTTGGCGATGAGCCAATCGCGCAGCGCGGTTGGCGAGCGGCGGGTGATCTCATCGGCGAAATGGAGGGTGGCACCGGCGGTGAGATGCGGCCAGATTTCCCAAACGGCGGCGTCGAACCCGAGGCCGGCGACCTGGCTGGCGCGGTCGGCGGGGGTGACGGCGAACGCGGCCTGATGCCAGTCGATCAGGTTGGATAGATTGACGTGGGTGATCTCAACGCCTTTGGGGCGGCCGGTGGAACCGGAGGTGTAGATGACGTACGCCAGGCTGGATGGATCGGGTTGGACGGGTGCGTGGGTGGTCGGCCGGGCGGCGATGCGAGAGGCGTCGGCATCGTCGAGTTCGATAATGTTGCATTGGCCGGGATTGAGGCCTGCGCGATTTGCGGCGATGAGTCAGGAGGAGTTTGGCGCTGGCGTCGGCGAGGATGAATTCCGTGCGATCGAGGGGAGTGGAAGGGTCGAGTGGCAAGTAGGCGGCGCCGGTTTTTAGAACGGCCAGGGCGGCGATTACGAATTGGGCGGAGCGGTCCATCAGGATCGCGATGCAGCTTTCGGGGCCGGCGCCGGCTTCCCAGAGATAATTGGCCAGTTGATTTGAGCGGGTTTCAAGGTCGGCGAAGGTGATGGAGAGATTTCCATCGACGATGGCGGGTTTGGCGGGCGAGGCGACGGCGTGAGCGGTAATGCGCGAGGCGACCGAGGGCGTGGGACTGGAATGCTGGGAAGCGGACCGCCCGGGCAACGGCTCGCGTTGCAAAAGACCCGACTGCATTTTCTTCACTCCTTGGGCTCTGAGACCCCACGAAAGGTTCGCATTCCCCATTACAATATACACTATGACCGCTCAACCCCAGCGGGCATTCCTGAACAAGGGGAATCTTAGCGAGAATTATTAGTGACGCGAGATTGATTCAGCCTTGAAATCGAGCCGCGGTCGCGCCAGCACGGACGAGTTTGGCGGATTTAGGTAAAATTTTCCGGAGTTGACGAATGAAGGGGCCGCATGACAATTTGGCCGAGCATATACCCGTTGGGAATAATTTTGGCGATTCGTTCGTCGGGAAAGACAAGTGACATGGAGAAGACTCGTTGGACGCACCGCGTCGGTTGAATGACGGGGCAGGCTTCCCGCAAATCGGCGATGCGGCCGGGTTCGCGCAAGCTGTTCTTGCGCATTTGGATGCTGCGCATAATCTGGCGAGTTGGCTGATTGGGAATTCGCATGATGCCCAGGATGTGGTGCAAGAGGCTTATCTGCGGGCGATACGATCTTCGACGGCTTATCGTGGGGGCGATTTGCGATCATGGATTTTGGCGATCGTGAGAAACGCCTGCTTTGATCGGCTGCGCCGGGATAAACGAAGTCCGTTTGATGATGCGGGCGATGATTTATCGGATCCAGGAACCGGTGATGAAGCGGACCCGGCGCGAATCCTCGAGCGGGCGGAGGATGCGGTGCGCGTTCGGGAGGCAATCAGCCAATTGCCGGCGGGGATACGGGAAGTGCTGGTTCTGCGGGAAATGGAAGGGATGTCATACAAGGAGATCGCGACGGTGACGGGAACGCCGATCGGGACGGTGATGTCGCGTTTGGTGCGCGGGCGGCGCGGGGTTGCGCGGCTGCTGTCGGGAGATTCCAAATCCGTTGTCGAAGAGGAGAAGGGATGACCATGGATTGCCGAGATGCGCGAGAATTGCTGTATGCGTATTCGGATAATGAGCTGGATGCGCGGACTTCGCGCGAATTGGAATCGCATCTGCGGGAATGTAGCGGATGCGAGCGGGTGTTCGCGGCGGATCAGGCGGTAAAGAAAGCGATGGCGAATACGGCGCTGCTGCGGCCGGCGCCGGGGATATTTCTAGAGAGAGTTGCCGCGTCGGTGGATACGCGGCGGCAGCGATGGAATGGCTGGAATATTCTTCAGATTGCGGCGGTGCTGGTGATTGGAATGGGGCTGGCGCTGTTCGTGCCGGGGGTTTTGATGCGGTCGGGGAATGGGCTGGATGCCGATGAGGCGTTGGCGTCGCATTTGCGTTCGATGCAGAACGAGAACCATCTGATGGATGTGCAATCGACGGACCAGCACACTGTGAAACCGTGGTTTGACGGGCGGCTGGATTTTGCGCCGCCGGTGCGGGATTTGGCGGACAAGGGATTTCCGCTGGCGGGGGGACGGACCGATTTTATGCACGGTCGAGCGGTGGCGGTGCTGATATATCATCGCAATAAGCACATCATTAACCTCTTCATCTGGCCAAGCGAAACCGGGCAAAGCGTGGCGGAGAAACAGGGGTATAATTTGCTGCACTGGAGTGAGGGGGGGATGACGTTTTGGGCGGTGTCGGATTTGAATGCGGGGGAGCTGGGGCAGTTTGAGGATTTGTTCAGGGGTCGGAAGTGATGGGAGTCTGATAGGGGTTTCGCGGCCGATCGGGCAAATCTTTTTGTGGGGGAATATATCGGCAAGCGATTCGTCTGGTTGACTGAAAGGAAGGCCAGATGAAGCGTTTTCGAGTTGGGTCGATGGCGGTGGGAATTGCGTGGGTTTTGGCTGGCATTTGCCTGGGTGGGGCGACGACTGAGCCGGCGACGGTGAAGATCGAGAATTTCAGTTATGAGCCGAAGGAGTTGACGGTTGCCGTGGGGACGACGGTGACGTGGGTTAATGAGGATGATGTTCCGCATACGGCGACGGGGGAGGGGGAATCGCCGGCGTTTGATTCGAAAGCGCTGGATACGGATGACAAGTTTTCGTTCACGTTCAGCAAGGCGGGGACGTATCCGTATTACTGCAAGGTTCATCCGCATATGAAGGGGACGATCGTCGTGGTGAAATAAGATCAGAAAAGGGGTCTAAGATCAGAAAAGGGGTCTGACCTGCTCTGATGAAAACCTCGACGATGGCTTCCCTTTACCCCCTCGCCCTGTACTCAGGGAGAGGGTTGGGGTGAGGGTTCTTCCACGAACTTAGAAGGTTTTCATCAGAGCAGGTCTGACCCCTTTTCTTACGCGGAGTCAAAAAATGTCTGGATATATTAAAACGAATGAGATGAAAGATGGGATTGATCGGCGCGGGTTTCTGAAGTGCATGGCCTGGGCGGGGGCTGGAATGGTTTGGGCGATGAAGGGAGGGATTCTGCAGTCGCGCGCGTTTGGGGAAGATGTTGCGGGGACGGGGGATGCGGATTTTACGTTTGTGCAGGTCAGTGATAGCCATATCGGGTTTAACAAGGGGGTGTATACCGATGTGGTGGGCACGTTCCAGGCGGCGGTCGATCGGATCAATCTGCTTCCGAAGCCGCCGGCGCTGGTGTTGCACACGGGGGATCTGACCCATCTGTCTAAGCCGAAGGAGTTTGATACGGTTGGGCAGATGATGAAATCGATCAAGACAGGCCAATCGTTTTATGTGCCGGGGGAGCACGATTATTTCGTAGACAACGGGCAGCAATTCCTGGATCGATTCGGCAAGGGAACGCGCGGGATCGGGTATCAGAGTTTCGATTTCAAAGGTGTTCATTTCATCGGGCTGGTGAATGTTGCGAATCTTAGTAATGGGACGACGGGGCTTGGGGTGCTCGGGGATGAGCAGCTTGAGTGGTTGGAAAAGGATGTGGCGGGTTTGGGGAGCAGTACGCCGATCGTTGTGTTTGCGCATGTGCCGCTTTGGACGATTTATGAGAAATGGGGCTGGGGGACGCGGGATGCGGGGCGGGCTTTGAGCGATCTGAATCGGTTTGGTTCGGTGACGATATTGAATGGGCATATTCACCAGATTCAGCAGAAAATTGAGGGGAGGATGACGTTTCATACGGCGCGATCCACGGCGTTTCCGCAGCCGGCGCCGGGGGCGGCGGAGTCGCCGGGGCCGATGAAAAATGTCGCGGCGGAGAAGCTGCGGAGTTTTTTGGGTTTGACGCGGGTTGATTATGTCGAGCATGCGGGCACGCTAGCGACCACGGATTCCACGTTGGCCGATGGCTTGTAATCGGGGGGCGAATTTGGAATAAATGGCTTCAATGGTCAGCTTGGTTACCGGCGCGGCGGGTTTCATCGGGTCGCACGTGGCGGAGTCGTTGGTTGGGCGGGGGCATAAGGTTGTGGGGCTGGACGATCTTTCGGGGGGATTCGTGGACAATTGTCCGAGCGGGGTGCAGTTTGTTCAGGGGTCGGTGCTGGATGCGGGGCTTCTGGCGGGGCTGTTTGCGGAACATCAATTCGAATATGTGTTTCATCTGGCGGCATACGCGGCGGAGGGGCTTTCGCATTTCATCCGGCGGTTTAATTACACCAACAATGTCGTCGGCTCGATGAACGTTGTGAACGAGGCGGTGAAGGCGGGGGCGAAATGCCTGGTGTTCAGCAGTTCGATCGCGGTTTATGGAGCGGGGCAGACGCCGATGCGGGAAGAGATGACGCCCGAGCCGGAGGATCCGTATGGGATCGCGAAGTATGCGGTGGAGATGGACCTTGGCGCGGCGCGGCGAATGTTTGGGTTGAATTCGATTATCTTCCGGCCGCATAATGTTTATGGGGAACGTCAGCATATCGGCGACCGATATCGCAATGTGATCGGGATTTTCATGAACCAGATCATGCAGAACCAGGCAATGACGGTCTTTGGGGATGGGACGCAGACGCGGGCTTTTTCGTATATCGGGGATGTCGCGCCGCTGATCGCGGGATCGGTGGAGAATACCGCGGCGTATGGGGAAACGTTCAATGTCGGGGCGGATGAAGCGGTCTCGCTGAACGAACTCACGGCCCTGGTCGCGGAGGCAATGGGGGTTTCGCCCAACGTGCGGCATCTGGCGGCGAGGCGGGAAGTGTTGCACGCGGTGGCGGATCATTCGAAAGTTCGGCGGATTTTTAAGTATGAGCCGCGATGGAAGATTCGGGACGGGATCAAGCGGATGGCGGATTGGGCGAAGCGGGTGGGGCCGCGAAAGCCGAGCGTGTTTTCGGATATTGAGATTCGCAGGAATCTTCCGGAGGGGTGGAATGTTTGAGATCAATTCGGAACTGAACGAATAAGCGATTCGCACAACTGCTCAAATTGTGGAATTGCTTCGGGGGGAAATGCGCGAAGAAATATTTTGTGAATGTCGTCAAGGCTGTGGACGGAACGCCAGGCTGAGTAGAGCGCGCGCAGGGGGACCCAACGCCGGGAAGCGTAGTAGAAAGCACACAACTGCGCGCTGTGAAGGTGATTAAGCATCGAGGGGTGCATGAGCGGGAGCATTTGAATCAGATCGTTGTCGGATACTTCGCGCCAGAAGTTGAACATGCCGTGGAATCCGAAGGTGGGCGATTGCGGTATACCGCGTTCGTAGGCAAAGCGCTCGGCCAATTGCGGCGGGGCGAATCGAATTTGATGTTGCTGTTCGAGAATGGGGCGATAATTTCGGCAGATCAGATCATCCTCGGCCGCGCCGGGGAGAAGTTGAAACCAGGGTTGGGCGACGGTCTGAAGCAGGCGTTTTGACCGGAGAGAGAATCCACCATTTCCGACCATCATCTGATCGACTCGGAAGGCCCAGGTGGCGCCGATGTAATCGTATTGGAGAAACTCTTCGCGCAGAGCGCTGGGGTGAATGACATATCCGTCCCATTGAGTGACCAGCACGAAGGGGGTCTCCACGAGTTTGTGTAGTTCTTTGAGCAAGAAGGCGTTGTATTCGGCCATGGATTTGGGCAGAGGAATCTTCACGTTTCGGAAGGATCCCTGGACCGGTTCGTGGGAGAAGAGAATGGAATCGGCGAACTTGCAATGGCTGTTGGAGATTTCCAATGCGCGGGCCGCGAGCAGGCGATCGTTGGAGCCGACGGCGCAGAGAGTGACGTCTTTCAGTTCAAGCATCATTTCGGCTCGTGCTAGGCCTCCAGCATAGCTTCCTGTCGTTCGTGAGTGAACTGATTTGTGTATAGATCGTAATAGTGGCCGCCCTGGCGGATCAGGGAATGGTGATTGCCGTCCTCGGTGATCCGGCCGGCTTCGATCACGAGAATTCGGCCGGCGGATTTGATGGTCGAAAGCCGATGGGCGATGACGAAGCTGATGCGGTTTCGGAGGATTCGATCGATCGCGGATTGGATTGCGCGTTCGGTTTGCGTGTCGACCGAACTGGTGGCCTCGTCCATGACGAAGATCTGTGGGTCGGCGATGATTGCCCGTGCCAGGGCGATTAGCTGCTTTTGTCCGGTTGAAAGCTGGTTGCCGCCTTCGCCGACCGGGGCGTTAAAGCCGTCTTTCATCGCTTCGATGAATTCGTAGGCCTCGGTTAATTGGGCGGCGCGGACGATTTCTTCGTCGGTTGCGCTGAGGCGGCCGTAACGGATGTTTTCGCGCACGGTTCCGCTGAAGAGGTAGGGCTGCTGGAGGACCATTCCCAGATTCGATTGCAGCCATTTCAGGGAACGGTCGCGGTAGTCGACGCCGTTGATCAGGATTTGGCCGGAAGTCGGCTCGTAGAATCGGCAGGCCAGGCCGACGATTGTCGTCTTTCCGCCGCCGGTGGGGCCGACCAGGGCGATGGACTCGCCGGCGCGGACGCGGAGATTGAAATCGCGCAGGACGGACTGGCCGTCCTTGTAGGCGAAGGCGACGTTGCGGAATTCGACTGAGTGAATGGTGGAATCCATACCGTCTATCGCCGTGCGCGGATCAGCATTGTTGGCCGCATGATGCCGAATTCGCTCGATGACGGCCGGGGAATCCTGGATCTCCACGTCCGCGTCGAGGAGGCTTTGCACGCGCTCGGCGGATGCCTGGGCGCCCTGGATATTGGTGATGGCGTTGGTCAGTTCCTGGACGGGAAACTGAATGAAGAAGGCGATCTGCAGAAACGTTGCCAGTGCGCCGAGGGTCATTTGTCCATGCATCACGCCTATGCCGCCGAAACGCAGGGCCAGAGCGATTCCCAAGCCGCACACCGAAAGCATCATCGGCCAGAATGCAGCGGCAAACAGCGCGTTTCGCACGGCGTGGCCGTACATCGCCTGGGTGAGATGCGAGAACTCCTGGGCGTTTTGCGTTTCGCGCACCATCGACTTGCTGGTTCGGACGCCGACGATTCCTTCGTTGAAGGCGGCCGTGGTTAGCGAGTTGGCTTTGCGAAGGGCACGCGAGGTTTTCAGGAGCCGGACCTGATAATAGCGGCTGATGATCATGAGGATCGGGGCGATGGTGATGACGACCAGCGCCAGCCGCCAGGCCAGCAATATCAGCATGAGGATGATTCCACAGAGAACGGTGGATCCCCAGGTCAGATCGAGCATGGCCCAGGCCATCACTCGCGAAAGGTTGGAGCAATCGCTGGTCATGCGGGCCATCAGCCAGCCGACGGCTTTTCGGTCGTAATAAGCGAAGGGGAGGCGCTGGAGTTTGTCGAAACAGGTCTCGCGAATGTCATAGCTGACCGAGACGGTGATCCGTCCGGCGAGCATGATGAAACTGTATATACAGCAAACGAATCCAACGATGACGCAGCCGTAAACGAACATGAATTTGTGCAGGTTCGTGGCGGCTCCGTGAGCGGTGACGGCATCGATGATGCGGCCCGTAAGAAAGGCCAGGGCATTGTCAAAGCAGGAGACAACTGCTCCCAGGGCCATCATGGGGAGAATCTTGTTTTTATGGGGAAGCGCGAACTTCAACATCTTCCGCCAGAGGGCGAAATCCATCTTTCCCGTGAAGACATCTTCTTCCATTGTGTGAGCGCTCATTGGGTTATTCCTCCACCGAAGCCGCTTGTGTCGCGGCGCCGTTTGTCTCATCCACCATTTCCGTGCGCAGGTCTTCGGCCAGCACGCCCTGGATTTGCCAGAGGCGACGATAGAGTCCGTACTGCGCGACAAGCTCATCGTGCGTTCCGAGCTGGACGATCCGGCCCTTGTCGAGCACGGCGATCTGGTCGGCGTGCATCAGCGTGGAAAGGCGATGGGCGATGATGATCATCGTGTGTTTGCCGCGCTGACGGCGGACCTGATCGAGAATCGAAAGCTCGGTGTTGGTATCGACGGCGCTGAGGGCGTCGTCGAGAATGACGATGGGCGCATCTTTCAAAAGGGCCCGGGCGATGGCGGTTCGTTGCCGCTGGCCGCCGGACAACGTGACGCCCCGTTCGCCGATGACGGTGTCGTATTTGGCATCGAACGATTCGATCGATTCGTGAATGGCGGCGGTCTGCGCGGCTACGATCATTTCATCATCAAGGGCAGAGTGCCGCCCCAGTTTGATGTTGTCTCGGAGGGTTTTGGAATAGAGGAATGGCTCCTGCAGCACGACGCCGAACTGAGCTGCGCACGTATTTCCGGTCGAGCGATTTCAGTTCGATCCCATCGAGTGTGATCGTTCCGAGATTGTGGTCGTAGAGCCGCAGGAGCAGGTTCACCAGCGTTGTCTTTCCGGCCCCGGAGGGACCGAGGAGCGCCAGTGTTTTTCCCGCCGGGATCGACAAAGTGACATCGCGCAGCACCCATTTGTCGCCATGCTGGAAGCTGACGTGGGAAAGCTCGATGTCGCCACGGACGCGCGCGGGAAGTTGAATCGGAAATTTGGGCGCGGCTTCCTCGGGGACATCCAAAACTTCCTTGATTCGGGTGATCGAAACCAGCGTTTTGCCAAGTTCCGTCAGCACGCGGCCAACTTCGCGGATCGGCCAGATGAACATCTGCGCGTACTGAACAAACGCGAACATCGTTCCGATGGTCATGGTGCCTTTAGAGGCCCGCCATGCGCCGATGAATATGATCGCGGCGAATTGGGTGAAGCACATGAGGTCGGACGTTGACCAGTAGACAGCCAGGATTTTGAAGAGATGCCAATGGCGGTCGCGATAGTCGGCGTTCTTCTTCGTGAATCGTTCGATCTCGAAATCCTGCGCGCAAAGGCGCGGACGACGCGGATGCCCGTCAGGTTTTCCTGAAGCGTGGCGGTCATGAAGCCCTCGGCCTCGTCGGTCTTTTTGAAGGATCCCTGAACCCTGCGGAAAAAGAAGATGGCGAATCCGACGATCACCGGCATGAGGGCGGTTGCGCACAGGGCCATTTTCCAGTCGATGCAGAGAAGAATCGGGAGTCCGGTCATGATTCGAGAGCATGTGCGTCCGATCTCGATGACCTGCTCGCGATAAAACAGACGGACCGTGTCCACGTCGCTGGTGCAGCGCTGGACGATGTCTCCGGTCTGGATTTTGTCGTGCCAGGGCATCGGAACGTGCATTAAATGGGCTGAAAGCCGGTCGCGAAGCCGGCGGATGATGGATTCGCTGGCGATCCCGGACAATCTGCCCTGCAGATTCATGAACGCCGCCGCCAAGGCGGTGACGCCGACCATCGCGGCCGCGGCGAGGACGAGGGTTGGTCCGATCCCCCATGTCTCGCGGTAGTTCGCGGCGAAACGCGCTGCGCGCGAAATATCAGCCGTCGGATGGGCGTCGATTACGCCGTCGATGGCCGCGCGGGTGATCAAGGGAGTGAGATATAGCAGCCCGACGCCGAAGAACATTGCCAGCAGGGCATTGAGATATTGCTGGCGATGGCCTTCCATCAGGTTCCAAAGCGTTCTGAAATTGTTTTCCGATTGGTGCATAATGATCCGCCGTCAAAATGTGTTCGGCCGGGTAAACACAACGACAAAAACACCGGCCAAGGAAAGCCAGCGGGATAAATTCAGATTAAAAAGTGAATTTTGCCCGCTCAGCTTTAAGTGAGCGGGCCGGGAAACGCAGACTCAGGCTGCTTGCCGACTAATCCGCTCACGGAGGGTCGTAACGACCCAAGTGGAGCCGAATCTGTGAGGGATAAGTCGCATCATTAAACAGTGTCTCCGGTTTCGAGGGTTTGGAATATATAAACGATAGCGAGAAATTGCAAGGGGAGAATAAAATTTTTGAAGATGGTGTGCGGGTGAGCGAGCATTGGTGGTTAATCGGGTTGGAAAAGACTATTTATCGTTTCGACCTTTGTGCCGAACACGATCTTTGGCTCGAATCCGTGAAGGGGTTGGCGATGCAAATACCATGGGCTTCTATGAGCCGAGCCTTGTCAAGCGGGATTCTGGCGTTCGGAACGCGAGTCGTTGTTTCAGTCTTCTATTCAGAGCTTCCGCGAAAGATCTGTTTGGGTCGCGGGCCTATTCAACTGTACAACAGCGGCACCCACTCTGGCCTTCGAGTTTGGTGCTCAAGCCAACATCGGGCTTGCCGCTTTTTTGCCAACCGTCGAACTCCGATCGCCTGTTTCCCATTTGACTCATCCGGACGCTTTACCCGTCATTTTGCCCCGTCTCTTCACGTTGGCGCCGTCGGCAACGGTTCTTTCCACTGGGTGCCATCCCGAAGCATCGCCCACAGCTTCACCAGGAGTCTGCGGGCCACCGCCACGATGGCGATCTTCTTCCGTTTGTCGCTGCCGCGACGCACCTGTTCGTAGACTTGGGCCATCCAAGTCTTGTGGCGGACTCCCAGCCAGGCAATCTCCACCAGCATTTGACGCAGCAGGCCGTTGCCCGCATGGCTGATGTGACCTTGGCGGTCACTTTCGCCGCTCTGCCAGCGTCGCGGGGTCAGACCCGCGTAACAACCCACCTGCCGGCCGTTCCCGAAGCGATGCGGATCATCCAGGATTGCCACCACCGTCTCTCCCAATCGCGGACCGACGCAGGGCGCGGTCTTGAGTTGTTCAACACGCGCATCAGCCTTTGCCCGTTCTTCCAGCTTCTGCTCCACCTCCTGGATCTGCCGCTGAATACTCTCAAACTGCTGCAACTCGCAATGCACCTGGAACAGCCACAACCGCTGGGAGGAATAGTCCGACGCCTCCTTCTTCAGTTCCTCCATCGCCGCGTCAGTCCAGGCTCTTTTGGCCCAGGGCAGGCCCACGCCCTGCCTTTCGTATATCGAACGGATCGAGTTCTTGATCGCCGTTCGCCGCTGCACCAGAGCGTGACGGTATTCAATCAGCGACCGCCATTGCCGAACCGAAGCCTTGGGCACGTGCACCGTCGGCAACGATTCCATCTCCGACAATTGGGCCAGTTTCAACGCATCCTTGCGATCGCTCTTTTCCTTCACGACCTTCCATCGCCAACGTTCGTCGTTGCCGTTGGCGACCTGCACGGGAATCTTCATCGATTCGGCCAGGTCGCAAACCCATCCCGCCGCGGGTCCCGCCTCGATCACCAGCCGGTCCGGGGCACTGCGTTCCAGCAGCTTCCGCAATTCGCGGGGGTTCGTGGCGGTCTTGCCGAAGATCCGCTCGCCGCCGACACAATAGTCCACAAAAACGCTCTTGTTCTTTCCGAGATCCAATGCCAGAATCTTCATCGCCGAGTCCTTTCTCAAATAAAGTGACGTCTGAGCGATCCACGCGATCAGCTCGTTAATCCATTGGGGATTTTAATCCCCAAAACAACGTCCCGAGAAAGGCTCGGCTTCATAGTTTCTGGCCTGATAGGGATTGGGGCGGCCTTTGGCAGCGGATCGATGGGGAATCATTCCATCTGATATTTGAGTTCGAGTTGGGGGCCGATGATTCGGATCGTGAGTTGGCCGGCCATCGCATAATATCGTGGTTCGGCGGTGGCGCTTCCCCAGGCGAGGGCGAACTGCTCGAGTTGAGTTTCGCCGTGCAGGTATTCGCTGACGCCAAGGACGACTTCCTTGGCGTGGAGATCGCGGGCGGTGGTTGCGATGGCGTAGAGAGGGTTGTTGGTTGGCAGGACGACGGGGTAGACCTGTTTGCCGACATGTTCGGCGACGGTCACGATGCGGGTCAGCAGTTCGCGGTCTTCATCGTCCATTGAGAGTTCCTGATCGGTAACGCCGAGCGTTCTAGCGGGGAGAACCTTGCAGGTGACGACGACGATGTCCTGCTTGTCGGTGTTTACCTCCTGCATTATTTTTTCCAAGACGGGCAGACTGCGCGGGCCGCGGGCGGCGACGAGAACGGGGGAGGGGTGTTTGAGGCCGAGGGCTTCGATCGTGACGCTGTCGCTGGTTTTTTCGTTGAATTGTTCGAGATGCTCATGTTTTCCGCCGTGACGGCGATGGGAGATGCGTTCGACGAGCACAAAACCGACCAGGAAAAACGTGGTAAATCCGATGCCCCAGATCGTCGCGGTCTGTTTGGTCATAAGGTTCACCAGCGCGGTGCTGAGCAGAACCAGGAAGACGGCGAAGATACCGATCGGAATATTGATCTGGCCGGTGTGGGTTGGTTTGGTGACGTTCAGAGGCACGTTATATTGGCGCGGTGTGCGGTCTTTGAAGCGCAATACGGTCATCGCCAGCGACATGAATACGAATGACCAGACGACGCCGAAGGCGTAAGCTTCGCCGAGGGTGTTAACGTCGCCGAGGCTTGCGATGATTACGACGACCTGGGCGATCCCAACCATGTTGATGATTCGATTCGTGGTTCCATATCTTTTGTGGGGATGTTGAAACCAGGGGGTGAGCACGCCGTCTTCGGCCAGGCGATTCAGCACTCCGTTGGAGCCGACGAGGCTGGTATTTACCGCGCCGGCCAGAATCAGGAATCCGACGATCACGACGAAGCATTCCATCGCGATCCTGATCCAGGGTGGACCGACGAGGTAGTGGACAAGTCCGTTGATGAGATTGTCGCGATAGCCGCCGTTATCGCGTTCGACGTGCTGCCATTGCGGCTGCATGACGATCTGGCGATTCGTTTTGGCCAGAATTTCCCGTCCGTGGGCATCCATGCTGCGAAGCATGAAGTATCCCCAGTCGGCGGAGTGTTGGGCATCGGCGGGGCGGAGATAGTCTACTTCCCACCATGTTTTGCCGCGGAGATCGTCGGTGGTGGCGGTGCCGTTGTTCACGACTTGCGTGATGACTCTTTTGCCGTCGGGGATGATCAGGACGGCCAAAAAGCTGATGATGCCGGTCAGGCAAATCGCGTAAATGGCGATCACTCTTCCGGCGCGAAGGAGATTTTTGAGCTTGGGCGCTTCGATTTCTCGATTGACCTGGGCGAGAGATTCTTCGCCGCTCATTGCCAGGAGCGAGTGGCCGAAGGCGACCAGGATACCGATCGATCCGAGGATTCGTGGGAAATGTTCCAGCCAGCCGCTCGATGCCTGCTTGCCGGGATCAAGGCTGGTCTGGGTAAATATTGGATGAATCGGGGGAACATGGATCGTTCCGTGCGGCATGATCCAGAGGGTGATCGCGCTCCAGAGAAAGATGAGCAGGCCCATTACGGTGGTTAGCTGCATGATGCGCAGCGCGCGTTCGCTGGATTCATGGATGCCGATGATGTTGGTGCGCCAGAAATAGAGCGTGATGCCGATGGCGATCAGCATCGTGAGGAAATTGATCGTGTCGGGATGGGTGGTGGCGTCGAAGACAAGCGGGTGTGTGGCATGCTCGGTCGCCAGTTTCAGCATGTCGCCGAAAAGGCCGACGAGATACTGCCCGGCGGCGACGGAGCTGATCGGGCCGGTGAGGATGTAATCGAACATCAGGGCGCTGACGGAGAGCTTGGCGAGCCCGCCGCCGACCGCGCCTTTGACGACTTTGTAAACCCCGCCGCGGGTGAAAAGCGTGCAGCTTTCCATGTACACGGCTGTCACCGGGTACACAAAAAGCATGACAGCCAGAATGAACCAGGGGGCGGCTTTTCCGACGGCCTGCTCGCTGATGCCACCGATGTAGTAGGCAGTGCTGGCGAGATCGCACAATACGATGGCGGCGGCACGCCAGAAGCTCATGAACGCCAAGGCAACGCTGCTGACGACCAGCACATTGACCTTGCGTCGATGGCTGGCGTCGGGAAGCTGTGCAACGTCGAAAATGGCCGGCGATTGAGTAGTCTGCACCAACGATCTCCGCGGGTAGGTGCGACCAGACAGGACCCCGGACGAGCCGATCCGCGTCCGGCGACGATGGGCTTATGGCCCTATGGCCACGGAGCCGCTTTCTCCGGTGCGGATACGATAACATTCATCCAGCGGGAGGACGAAGATTTTGCCGTCGCCGATGCGGCCGGAATGTGCCGCCTTGAGGATCGCGTCGACGGCCGGTTTCACGTAGTTCTCGTTGACGGCGATTTCGAGCTTGACCTTGGAGAGCAGTCGAATGACGCCTTTATTTCCGCGGAAATTTTCGGTGTAGCCGCGTTGGCTTCCGCAGCCGCGGACGTCCGTGGCGGTCATCAGGTGGACCTGTTTTGCGTCCAGGGCGTCCTGCACGTCTTCAAATTTTTCGGGCCGAATGATAGCGATGATAAGTTTCATGGAATTTCACTCCAAAAAGTGTTGTTCTAAAATGACCGGTGGGACAGATCTTTTGTCCGCCCCACCGGTCAAAGGTGAGTCAAGGTGAAGGGGCCTTTATTTCTTGGCACCGACCAATTCCCCGTGGGGTTCTTCAGCACCATTGGGCGGGCCAGATGCCCGACGATATCCTTCCCGGAGCCACGGGGCGCCGCCAGAGCCGAGATGACATACTCGGGGTAAGCCGGGCTGCCGTGCTCGTGAAGGTCCAGGCCTTCGAGTTCGCCTTCCTTGGAGATGCGAAGCCTGCCGAACATATTCAGCACCCAGAACACGAGCATGGCGACGATGAACGTGGCGCCGTGGATGCAGAGGATGCCGATGGCTTGGGCTTCGAGGACCTTTGTGCCACCGCCGTAGAACAGGCCCGTAAGAGCCCATCCGGGGGTTCCATCGGTCGCGGGGATGCCGCTTGGGCTGCTTCCGGCGGCGCGAGTATTGGCCGCAGGCGAACAAGCCCAGGGAAAGCGTGCCCCAGAGGCCGTTCAGAGCATGCACTGGCCACGCGCCGATGGGATCGTCGATCCGCAGGAATTCGAGCAAGATCGATACCGAGAACCACGACGAACGCCGGCGACCGCGCCCAGAGCGCACGCACCGGTCGGGCTAACCCAGTAGCAGGGGCAGGTGATGGCCACCAGTCCGGCGAGGAAGCCGTTGGTGATGATTGCGCAGTCCCATTTCTTAATGCGGAAGTACATGAAGAATTCGGCCGCCAGACCGCCGGTGCAGGCGGCGAGGGTGGTGTTGGCGGAGATTCGACCGATGCCGCCGAAATCCATCGCCGACAGCGATGAACCGGGGTTAAAGCCGTACCAGCCGAACCAGAGGAGGAATCCGCCGATGACGCCGACCGTCAGATCGTGCGGAAGCATGGGGCCGCCGCCGTCACGCTTGAACTTTGCGACCGATTCTGGGCCCAAGCATGATGCCGCCCGCCAGGGCGATCCACCCGCCGATCGAGTGAACGACCGTCGAGCCGGCGAAGTCGTGGAAGTTCATCCCGAAGTTCGGGAGGAAGTGAGTGAACGCGTTGGTGGTTGCGCTCTGGCCCATGTTGGCCAGGAAGCCGTCCGGACCCCAGGCCCAGTGGCCGATGATCGGATAGATGAATCCCGACACGCAGACGGAGTAAAGGATGTCGCCGATGAAATCGGTGCGGCCGATCATCGTGCCGGAGCAGATCGTCGAAGCGCAGTCGGCGAAGGCAAACTGGAACACCCAGTGGGCCAGCACGGGCACGCCGGTGGTGGCATACAGCGTCGTGGCCGTGATATTCTGAAGGAAGAACCAGTTATGAACCGGGCCGCCGGGCGTGTCGTTCGGATCATGCCAGCCGATCAGACCGTTGCCCTGGCCGAACATGAAGGCGTATCCCCACGTGTAATAGAGGAATCCGCACAAGCAGGTGTCGAAAATACATTCGACGAGCACGTTAACGGTTTCGCGCGAACGGCAGAAGCCTGCTTCGAGCATGGTGAAACCGGCCTGCATGCAGAACACGAGGAACGCCGCGACGAGGGTCCATGCGGTGTTGATCGGATTGATGGTCGGGTTCTTTGTCGAGTCGCCGAGATCCATGAGCATCGCCGGGGTTGGCGCTGTGGTTGCCTGTCCGAAGACCGAGGATCCGGTCAACGCATGGATGACAGCCGGGCCTACGATTATCAGGGCCAGCAGCAGCAGGATGCCGAGCGCCTTTCCCGCCAGGATGATTTTGAAGTAGCGACGCCACTCGGGGTCGCGCAGTCGAACGCCGAGTCGCGTGAACTTCTCGGAGTAAGAGAGTTTTTCCTTGTTTTTCGCCGCAGATCTTCTCATAGCCAAGCTCCTTGCATACACAACACCTGGGAAGCAACAGGACGTACCAAGAGCGGGACCGAACACTCGGCCTTTGCGCGTCATGGTTGGGCAATCAAGAATTGAGAAGCGTCCGTTGCAGGATTGGGCGCTCTCACTTCAACGTGTACCACTTGGCAAAGGCAGTGCCATCGGCGAACAAATCTGAATCCTCTATCGAATGAGCTTGTGGGTGTCAGTTTGCGGGAAATCGGTGAATTGGTGCGCACTCTTGCGCACTAGCGTGCGGTGATGGTTTTGCGGCGCGATTGATGTGGTCAAAACATGCTTGAAAATGTTTGGGCGTTTTGGGCGTTCAATGTTGCTTGGTCGATACTTCCGTGCGCCTCACATGAACCGAAATAATTCCATTGCGAAGGAGAATTACGCCTCGGCAAAAACGTCGTCTTCCACGAGTGAAAAACGATCGCCTGCTTAATCAGCAGGCGCATACGCTTAATTTTTAGGAGGTGGTTCTGAAAAAACTGACTTTGCGCAAACGCCTATAAAGCCAGACTTAACGAATTCGGGCCTGCTTCTCTCTTCCGCTAATTCAGGCAGAATTGGATGCGAAGGTATATGATCGCCTCATTATCGCGCATTTGTGGAGATTTGTTAGCGGCTCACCGTGTTTAACGCTCCAATTTGGACGGCATTCGCTTTGCAACACCCTTTGGGTCAGCGCCGGATTTCGCGCGCTGAACAATGGCGGACAACTTATTAAATGGCCGAAACACGATTGGATTCGAAATCGCTTCGCATTCTCGTCATTGATGATGAGGAGCACATTCGATTCGCGCTGACCATGTGTCTGGAAACCGACGGGCATAAAGTCGCCGCGGCCGGGACTATCGACGAAGCGCTTGATCAAACGGCCCGCCAGGCGTTCGATATTATCTTTCTTGACGTGCGGCTCGGAACTCAAAACGGGCTGGACTACATCCAATCTTTGCTGGAAGAAAATCCGTGGGCGAGAATCATTGTCATCACGGCGTATGCGTCGATCGACACCGCGGTCGAGGCGATGAAAAGGGGGGCGGCCGATTATCTCCCCAAGCCGTTCGAACCCGCGCAGCTTACGCTGCTGACGCAGAAGGTTGCCGAGCGGCGATTGCTCGAGCGGAAATTTGACGCTTTGCAAAAGACGCTTGGTTCGATGGATGCCGAGGCGGACTTTCCGACTTCCAGTCCGATCTATCGGGAATCGATTGAATTTGCCCGGCGCATCGCGACCGCTAATTCGCCGGTGTTGATTCGCGGGGAAGCCGGGACGGGAAGAGGCCGGCTGGCGCGGGCAATTCATGAGTGGAGCAATCGCGCCCAGGGGCCGTTCGCTTCCATTTCATTTGAGGGACAATCCGTCGATTCCATGGAGGCTGAACTTTTCGGCGCGGGTCCCGATGCCGAGGGGACGGTTGGAGGCATCGCCTTTTGTCATGGAGGAACGCTTCTTCTGGATGAAATCAGCAACGTCCCGATGCGGCTGCAGCACAAATTGCTGGCGGTGATCCGCGATCGCGAATACGAACGCCAGGATCAGTTTGTCCGCCGGCCCGCTGATGTGCGGATTATCGCGACCACAAGCGACGATCTTCGCCATGCGGTCGATCTTGGTAAATTCCGGCCCGATCTGCTGCTGGCGTTGAACGTCGCGCAGGTGGATATTCCCGCGCTGCGCGAACGGCCGGAGGACGTGCTGCTTCTGGCGGATCGCTACCTGGCGCATCTGAGCCGGGAGCATCATAAGCCGATTGCCGGATTCACGCGGGATGCGACTTTCCTGCTGAAGACTCATCTTTGGCCGGGCAACACCCGCGAACTGCGAAACGTGGTCGAGCGGGCGGTGCTGGCGTGCGATTCGCAGTATATTGGTCTGGAACATTTGCCCGCGGACCTCAAGAACGCGGCCGCCAAATCCAAGGCGGCTGGAAACAGCGGATATCAGGTCGGCGATCTGGTTCCTCTGGACGTGATTGAAGAGGCGCACATACAACGGGTGCTGGCCTCCGCCAAGACGATTCGCCGGGCCGCAGCGGTGCTGGGCGTCAACGCCAGCGCACTTTGCCGGCGATTGAAGCGAATGAAGACGGAGACCGGGAATGACAAGCTTGCGCAATAGGCTCTGGCTGGGGTTTGGCAGTCTTCTCCTGATTCTGCTGGTTGTGAGTTCGCTGAGCATGGTCGTTTTCACGCGGTATAGCCATGCGCTGGAGCGCGTGTTCCGTGAAAATTACGATAGCGCCGTCTATTGCGATGCGATGAAGGAGTCTCTGGACGAGCTTAACACCCGCGCAGCGATTGATCTGGGAAGAACCCGCGGCCCGCAAGATCGATCTGGTCGGAATCGAGACCCGATTTGATACGAACCTTGCCTCGCAGTTGGGCAACGTCACGCTTCCCGGCGAACTAGAGGCGAGCCGGCATCTGGCCAGTTTATGGTGGCAATATCGGGCCCATTACCTGAAATTCAACGACGTTCAGACCGGGCGGTCGGATCTGTACAAGCAAGACCTTCTGCCCCGTTATGATGAATTAAAGCAAGTGGCCCAGCACGTGGCCGACATGAACATGTCCAACATGGTCTCGGTCGACGGGGAAGCCAAGCGTACGCTGCTGGCGGTGCGCAACACGCTTTTGATTCTTGTGATTGCCGGTACGTTGCTGGCGGCGATGGTCGTGTGGACGGCGGGGGCCAGCATTCTTCGCCCGCTGAGAGATTTCACGCAATCGGCACGGCAGATCGAAGCTGGGAATCTTGATTTGAATTTGAAGCCGCGATCAAGGGATGAAATCGGCGAGTTGGCCGAGGCGTTTAATTCCATGACGTCGCGATTGCGCGAGTTCAAGCGGATTGACCACGACCGGTTGATGCGCAGCCAGCAGACGACCCAGCTTGCGATCGACAGCCTGCCTGATGCCGTGTTTGTCATCGGGCCGGATGATACGATCGAGATTTCCAACAACTCCGCGCGATCGTATTTCGGAATTGAGCCGGGTCGCGAGGTTTCCAGCCTGGGTCTTAATTGGCTACCACCGCTTTATCAGGAAGTTAAAACTCACAACCGGGCGGTCGAGCCGCGGGGTTACAAGTCGGCTATTCAGCTTTTCGTCGACGGCACGGAAAGATTCCTGCTTCCCCGAGCGGTTCCGATGTTGAGTCCGGACCAAAGGCAACTGGGCGTCACGTTGATTCTTGTGGATGTCACTCAGCTTCGGCAGGTGGATGAGGCCAAGAGCAGCCTGGTTTCGACGGTTTCCCACGAATTGAGAACGCCGCTGACCTCGCAGCAATTGCTGCTGGGACTTTTGCTAACCAGCGCGGGGCCCAAGATGTCGGCGAGCCAGAAACGGATGCTGGAAGTGGCCAAGGCGGATAGCGACCGGCTCTATCGGACGATCGAAGAGTTGCTGAGCCTGAGTCGGATGGAATCGGGGCGCGTCAATTTTCAATTCCGAAACGTTTCGCCGCGGGAGATCGTTGTTTCCGCAGTCGAACCGCTCCGGCAGCTTTTCGTGGACAAGAATCTCCGATTGAGCGTTACGGCGCCCAACGATCTGCCGGTGATCAAAGCCGATCCAATGGCCGTCCATTCCGCGCTCACAAACCTGTTGTCCAACGCGCTGAAATTCACGCCGCCGGGTGGTGAAGTCGTTGTCTCGGCCGACGTGGCTGATACGACGGTGGCTTTCTCGGTCAAGGACACCGGTCCTGGCATCCCCAGGGAATTTCGGCCGCGCATCTTTGAAAAATTCTTTCGCGTTCCGGTTCCGTCCGGACCGTCGGGGGCTGGACTGGGATTGTCCATCACAAAAAACATTATCGAAGCGCATCACGGAGAAATTGAGTTTGCCTGCCCGGATAGCGGCGGGGCTGTTTTCCGGTTTCACATTCCGGTGGCGCATGCGCTCGCTAGCGCGACCGCCGGTGTCTAACAGGCGCACTATCTGATTCCGGCCATATTCGTTTTTGGAAAATGTACCTTGCAGGAATCAGCGGCCGATCGCGGCACTTACGTGGCACCCCCCTCGCCGACTGTCACAGTTTCCCCGTTCGAAGGGCTGGGGGCCGATGTGTTATTGGTGTCGCCGTTGTAGGTCGCTACCCAATAGTAAGTGCCGGTCGACGTGGGTATAAACCCTTGGGATGTTGCGACGCCGCCGCTGAGCATTTCAGTGTCGACAAAGAGGGGGTCGCCAGAGGCGGTGGAGTTGCTGAACAGTTCAAAAGTAACTGTTCCGGTGGGGTTGTGGCCGGTAACGAAGGCCATATCATCAATGACAGTGCCAAGCTGCGCCTCGGGGGGCTGCGCTTCGGTTTCGATCCGCGCGATTGCCTGGGTAATTGTGATCGGTGGGGAAGAGGCCACGGTTTCGGAATAATTGTTGCTGTCGCCGTTGTAGGTGACGTACCAATAGTACGTGCCGACTGTCGATGGAGTGAAGTTTTTCGAACCTATCGTACCGTTATCGAGGGTTTCGGTGTCGGTGAAAAGAGGCGTGCCCGTGCCGCCGGAATTGTTATAGAGGTTAAAGGTAACGGTGCCGGTGGGAAAGTATCCTGTCACACCTACCCCAGCAGAAGTTGAGGAGCCGATCGGGGAGCTAGTGCCGGGCTCCGTCGTTGAGAACACGAGCGGAGTGTATTTATCAACCTCAACCAGCTCGGCCGCGGGGTCGCTGGTGACGGCGTTGTTATTGCTGTCGCCGTTGTAGGTTTCAACCCAGTAGAACGTGCCGGCGGCGGTGGTGGTGTATTGCTTGGAGTTGGCGCCGTCCGCAAAGACCGATTCGGTATCGGTGAAAAGCGGGGTACCTGTCGCGGTGGAGTTGTTGTATAGATTAAAGCGAATATTCGCAAGCAACAAACGGGGCGATAGATCAGATCAATGCGGCCTTGACCCAGCAGCGGCAGGCAATCGTTCAGGAGGTGAATTCAGAATCAGGCCACGCGCATGGCATCCTTGCTGATGTGCGCAACTCAATCGTCGTGGCGCACGACGCCACCGCGTCGATGAACGCAACCACAGCTCAGACCATTGCCACGGCGCAGAGCGCGGCGATTACGTTGATCGTCATCGGGTTTTTGTGGCCGGCACTTGTGATTCTCGGGTTCCGATATGCGACGCATCGCTGGTTGCGGACGCGCGACTCAAACTAGATGTCCTGGGTGACTATTTCTCCTTCAAAGGAATGAATTTGAATTGTTTTGATTGGCCGGGATAATTTTCGGAGGAACCGATTCGACTTTTATCGTCGGTAAATGAGGGAGCGACACGATATCCACTCCCATGTGATTAAGGCCTGATACTTCCACCCGCTGAGGCATTCCTGAACCTGAATTTATATTTTGATTTCGAACGGCTTCGGCCAATCCATCGACTGATTGTTTTACGAGCACCGCGGATACAAGAATCACGATACTGATGCAGATCGCAGAAATGATGGGGAAAAATTTCATGTGTGCCAAACCTTTACTCTTTTTGTGAAATGAAGCGAATGGGTCTTTTTCTCTATAATCCGGGATTTCCCAGATGAAACTCCGTCGACGAACGTCGTCGGTGATTTTGCGGAGTATACCGAAGCTTGGAGCGCGGAACAACGATTTTCCTGGTTCGCGGCCGTCTCGACTATGGAGATTTGCAACGCCATCTTCATTATTTTGACACTCCTGACCCTTACTCGACGCCTCACGAACAGACCGGCACCCTCGCTCTGGCCTTTTTCGCATGTTTTGCGCCTGCCCGTCATCATCCCGATGCCGTCATCGGCTGCCGAAGTCGCCGGATTCTTGCCAGGATCAACCGGAACAGCTCGCGGGGAACCGCGACCTCCGCCATCTGGAACACCACGTACCGCGCGGACGACACCACTTTCGCCCCGATCTTGATCAGTTTCTCCCGCAGCGTGGTCAGCGACCAGTGCTTCACACCAACGGGCAACGCCAATCGCCGCAGGAAGTTCCCCAGGTTGTACGCCAGGGCGAACAGTTGCAGGCGAACCTGGTTGTCCACGAAGTCATGGCAACTCAGTCGCGTCCACTTCACCGCATTCTTGCCTTCCTTGATCCACTGCTCCGCCGTCCCGCGGCCGTTGTAGAACCAAGTCACGCCAGCGGCTCCGCCACCGAGGTTGGTGACGATGAACCCCACGCGGGGGAACAACTCGTTCTTGTGCCACTCGACTTTCGCCACCACGCGGCGGGCCTTGTCCCAACTGGCAGCCTGATACATGAAGTCATGATACCGGACCATGGGTTTTGCTGGCGGTCTGCCCACCGGTCGCGACAACAGGGGCATGATCTCCCGCTCCAGCAGGCCGTTTGACTTCAGACGGATCGCGTAAAGGTAGCGCTCGGCTTCGAGAAACGTATACAAATCGGGAAGGGCGAACGCCGCATCGCCGCGAAAGAACTTTTTCACCGACATCGTTCGATAGCGGGCAACCACCGGCTCCAGTACCGACCGCCAATCATCGGCGCTGTGGACATTCCCATCGCGAAGCAGTGCCCGTTCCAGGTCTCCATCCTGATTGAAACAGAACAACGGGTGGTAACACGTGCATTCAAAGTAACCATTGTACGCCGAGCCTTCCTGCTGGCCGTGGGTCTCGCTCACCGAGCTATCCATGTCCAAAATGATCCGGTCGCCGGGCTTGCGCCGCCGCAACGTGTCGATCCACTTGCCTGATAGTTCTGTCAAGGCTTTCAGGTTGCTTCGTTGAGTTAGCACCTCGGTCTCAAACCGGCCCATCTGACTGGTTGAGGCGGCGGTGTGTTCCTTGGTTCTCCCACCGACCAACTGCCGCATCGTCGGATCGACCGCCAATCGCTCGGCATCATTGGTATCTTCGTAACCGGCCAGGCGGCTGTAGATAGACTGACGAAGTAGTCCCGCCACCGTGTGTTGAGTGTTCTTCCCGGTGCGCCAGTCATGGAGCAGGGTGCCGGCCATGCTCGTCAAACCCAGCGCGTCATCCAGTTCCCGGTAGACCAGTAATCCCGCGTCGCTGGTGACTTTCGAACCCTGGAATTCGAGTTTGAGACTGCCGTCAAAACCCACCCGAAGAGCATCCTTGCTGCTTTCACCCATTGGATTCTCCAGACTTCATGTCCTGAATATCAAGAAAAGCCTGCATTCACGCGGTCAAAAGACAATTCATTATACGTGGAGTCCAATGCCATCCGGGAAATCCGGGATTAAACGTGACGGTGCCGGTGGGAATATATCCACTATTGATTTCGGCCGAATCACTGATTTCATTGCCTACCGTGACGGGGGCCTGCTGGGGACTGGTGATACCCGGAGATGCGGGGGTGATGGTCACGGGCTCGCCGTTGTCGGTGCTGGTGACAGGGCTGTTGTTGGTATCGCCGTTGTAGGTGGCGACCCAGTAAAAAGTGCCGGCGGTGTTAGGGGTGTAATTGCGGGACAGGGCTATGCCTCCCGTAAGCGGCTCGGTGTCCATGAAGAGGGGAGTACCGGTGGCGCTGGAGTTATCGTAAAGATCAAAAGTAACGGTGCCGGTGGGATTGTCGCCGCCGGTGACGGAGGCTTCGTCTGCGATGTCGGTGACGTCGACGACGCCGCCGGACTCCTGGGTGGTGGTGATGGTTGGAGTCGCGGAAATCGTCACTTGTTCCTGGGGGACGGCGGAGACGGAATTGTTATTGGTGTCGCCGTTGTAGGTGGTATCCCAGTAGAAGGTGCCGCCGGAGGTGGCGACGTAGCCCTTGGATGTTGCCATGCCGTTGGCGAGGTTTTCGGTATCGGTGAAAAGGGCCGTGCCCGTTGCGGTTGAGTTATCGTAAAGTTTGAACGTGACAGTGCCCGTGGGGTTAAAGCCGCCGGCGATGGTGGCCTGGTCCGCGACGGAGGAGCCGATCTGAGCGGTTGCCGGCTCGGGCGTGGTGGCGATGGTCGGAGTCGCGGGGGTGACGGTCACGGGCTCGCCGTTGTCGGTGCTGGGGTTGTTGTTGGGATCGCCGTTGTAGGTGGCGACCCAGTAGTCGGTGCCGGTGGAAGTCGCGGTGTAGTTTGCGGAGGTGGCTGAGCCGTTGGCGAGCGACTCGGTGTCGGTGAAAAGCGCGGTGCCGGTTCCGTTGGGATTGCTATAGAGATTAAACGTGACGGTGCCGGTGGGGTTGTCGCCGCCGGTGACGGTGGCCTGGTCCGCGATGGATGAGCCGACGATGGGGCCGGCGGGTTGCTGGGTGGTTGCGATTGTTGGGGTGGCCGGGATGACGGATTCGGATTCGCTGCCGGAAGCGCTGACGGGATTGTTAAATTTATCTCCACTATAGCTGACAAACCCACTGATAGGTTCCGGGGCCGGCGGGGAGGTAGCCTTTGGGTGTGGAGTAGGTGCCGTTACCGGCGACGGTGACGGTCTCGGTGTCGTCGACGGTGCTGGCGCCGTTGGGGCCGAGAAGCGTGAACGTGATCGAGCCGCCGGGCTGGTTTCCGCCGGAGAGCGTGTCGCTATCGGTCAGCTTTTGCCCGCTGCCGATGACGACGGTTGGTCCGGGTTGGGTTGTGAGCGTGGGCGTGACGACAGGGCTGGGGACGGACCCGAGGGCGCCGACGAACAGGTCGGAGAATCCCTTGCTGAAGGGGTTGGTGTTTTTTGGGACGGAGAAGTCGAGATCGACTCCGATGTAAGTGAAGTTGTTGAAGTAGGTCGGGTCGAGTGAGCCGCCGGTGGGCTTGAAGAGGAAATCCATTTCGCCCTGGCCACGGGAGGAGACGGATTCTCCGAAGGAGAAGATGCTGCCGGTCAGTAGCTGGGAATTATAGGTTGTGTTGCCGACTTTGATTTTTCCGTTGACGACCAGATTGGTGGAGCTGGGAGAGCCGACGAGCTGGCCGCTGCTGTTGACGTCGATGGAGATGCCCAGCATGGGAAATGGGGACGGCGTAACGAAATTGAAGGAATGCCCCGAAGCCGTGAAGAGAATGGGAATGCCCTGGGCCTGGAGGACGTCGGTCTTGGCGTTGTAGGAGGTTTCGCCGAGCGGCAGGAGCATTTGCGGCTGGCCGAGAGGCTGGGATATTCCGCCGGGGCCGAGGAGAGACATGAGCACGCGGCTCTCGAGGGATTCGATTACGGGGCGAGACCGATTTGCGGCCTGACGAACAACCCGTTGACCACGCCGGTGATTGGCGTGAGTTGATGGGGACATGGATTTTCTCCCTTTCCTTTTATTCGATTATGCGTTCCGATTTTCAGCCCACTGTCCTACGTGAGAAGTAGGGCGGGGATATGGTATTAGGAATTTGCGTGAGGGCAAGAGAAAATTGGGGAATTAAAGAATCGGATGTTCTACCTGCAACCTCACCGCCACGCGGGCTTCAGTTCATAAACCACCAATGATCGCACGCGCCTGTTCCGCCCCTGGCAAATAGAGACAGTCCCGTCTCGTTTTCATTCGGCAAAAAGCAACTCGTGAGCGAAATGCGCCCGCCATCGGCGAACGTTTCGATTGACGTCCGATCCACCAGCACCGTCAGCCGTAAATGGCCATCCGCCAATGACAACGGCGCGTCGCCAAGCGCGGACAGGTTTTTCGCTTTCACATCGTAAGTGATCGGCTGGCCGCGAACCGTCAATCCAACTTCGGTTGCATCATCAATCTCGATATCCGCGCGAATATCGAATAAGTCGCCGCTCACGGGCGCGAAAAGATCGCCGCCTGGCTTTAACGCCGCATCGGTCCAGCGATGTTCCACGCCATGCAGCAGATTGATTTCTTGAACGGGATTGCGGAACAGCCGCGGCCCATCCGGCGTGTTGCGCAATGTCAACTCGGCGGGAAAACTCATCTGCTGGTTGAACGGCATGCCGGGATATTTTCCATCCCGCATCCACGCGATCTGAATCCGCCGGCCATCGGCGGGCGGGATGTCGTTGAATGTCTGCACGGCGTAGAAATTTCGCCCGAAGTCCACGCGCCGCACCTCCTGCTCAGGCACATATTGCTGTCCATCGAATGAACCCACCAGATACTCCCCGTTCGCGGCCGTAAAAATCCATTTGATTTTCGAGGAGTCCCCATCAAGCGTCATCGGAAAAAAGTCGGGACACTCGCCGCAACCCGCCATCTCCAGGTCCTGCAGATGTGTCCAATGCTTCAAGTCCGGCGAAGAAAATAAGCAGAATGTGTTGCCCACGTCCTTAAAAATCGCCACGACCCACCGCTTCGTCGGCTCGTGCCAGATCACATGTGGGTCGCGGTTGTTGTTGGCGAGATGTCCGAGCACTGGATTGCCGGTGTACTTCGTCCATATCCTGCCGTGGTCGTTGCTATATGCGATGGCCTGGGCAAACGGATCCTTTGCGGCGGTATACATCGCGACCAGGGGCGGTTGTTCCGCGACGCCAAACCCGGTGGTATTGTGCCAATCGACCACCGCCGATCCGGACCAAATCCAGCCGTCGTGCGCGTCCGGACTCAATGCAATAGGCAACTGAGTCCAATGAACCAAATCCCGGCTGACCGCATGCCCCCAGGACATCATCGGCGTCTGCGCTAGCGCGTCCGGCCGATATTGAAAGAACAGATGGTATTCTCCATCATAGAAAACCAGCCCGTTGGGATCATTTATCCACCCCTTCTCAGCACTGAAATGAAACTGCGGGCGATACCGCTCGTGATATAACGGCGCGGATGCCAGATCATTCTGTGCAAAAGCCAATGAGGCCCACGAGAGACACAGGATGGCAAGCATCCCAATCTGTGGCTTAGTCATATTTTCGATTTCTGAAGCGACATTGACGCAAGTCCGACTCGGACGGGTCGAATTGCTGACGTTCGCTCATTATGATGCGGCGGGAAGTTATCTGGCAAGAGGGATCAATATGCGAGGAACCTTGGTCTTGATGGTTGTGACGGCGGTTGCGGCCAGTTTGGTGTGGGGGCAGACGAGGCTGTTGGCGGATGACGCGGCCAGCCTACACATGCAACGTATTCCCATTGGAATGGCGTTTGCCGATGATGCCGTAAACACCTCTATTTTCCGGGTGAATTCGGTGATTTCGGCCGGTAATTATCAATTCGCCACATACTACGCGGCCGATGGCAGTGTTGTCGTCGCCCGCCGGGATATCGATAGCGTCAAGTGGGACATAGCGATTGAGCCGTTCAAAGGGAATGTCGCTGATGCGCACAACGATGTGGTGCTGGGTATTTCGACGGATGGGTTGGTTCACATTTCGTATGACCACCACGGCAATCCGCTGCATTACCGCGTTAGCGGCAAGCCGTTCGACATTCACAGTTTTGGCGATACGCAGCCGATGACCGGACAGGAAGAGGAGCACGTTACCTATCCGCAATTCGTCACCGCGCCCGATGGCACGCTATATTTCTTTTACCGCGACGGCGCTAGTGGAAACGGCACGCTTTGCCTTAACCGATACAACGCGGAATCGAAATCATGGACGGCGGTTCAACATCCGCTGGTCGATAGGGAAGGCAAATGTAATCCCTACTGGTGGCGTCCGTCGATCGCGGCGGATGGCGCCATTCATCTTGCATGGTGCTGGCGTGATACGCCCAATGCGCAGACCAATCACGATCTGTGTTATTCATTCAGCAAGGATGGCGGGCGTACGTGGCTGAAAAGCGATGGCAAGCCCCAGCAGTTGCCGATCACGCGGGAGAATGCCGAGGTGATCGACGCGATACCCAAGGGTTCGAACCTAATCAATCAATGCAGTTCCGCGGTGGACGCGCAGGGGCATTGCCACCTGGCACAGTATTTCAACGATGCGGATGGTATTCCCCAGTATTTCCACGAATGGTTCGACGGCCAGGTTTGGCACAAAAATCAGGTGAGCCTTCGCACAGCGCGTTTTTCGCTGAGCGGCGGAGGATCGCTCGCAATCCCTATCAGCAGGCCGGAAATCGCGATTAAACCCGATGGAACCGTGTTCCTCATCACGCGTGAGGCGGACGCTGGGGGTGGCGTTCGCTTGTATCAAGCTGCGCCGCCTTACGAAAAATGGCGGGCGATCGACGTCTCCCGCGATGACTTGGGCAATTGGGAACCCATGTATGATTTGGCTCGATTTGCCAAGCGCAAGTCTTAAGCCTGTTCATTCTGCCGGTTCAGCAAGGGAATCACGAGCGGACAACAAACTTCGGGCGCACCAGGCGGAGATAATGGAGATTCCGCTGAAATGATGATGTCGGGCATTTCGCGGGTTCACGCATCGCGCAAAATAAACCGGGATTTCCCAGATGAAACTCCGTCGACGAACGTCGTCGGTGATTTTGCGGAGTATACCGAAGCTTGGAGCGCGGAACAACGATTTTCCTGGTTCGCGGCCGTCTCGACTATGGAGATTTGCAACGCCATCTTCATTATTTTGACACTCCTGACCCTTACTCGACGCCTCACGAACAGACCGGCACCCTCGCTCTGGCCTTTTTCGCATGTTTTGCGCGCTGCCCGTCATCATCCCGATGCCGTCATCGGCTGCCGAAGTCGCCGGATTCTTGCCAGGATCAACCGGAACAGCTCGCGGGGAACCGCGACCTCCGCCATCTGGAACACCACGTACCGCGCGGACGACACCACTTTCGCCCCGATCTTGATCAGTTTCTCCCGCAGCGTGGTCAGCGACCAGTGCTTCACACCAACGGGCAACGCCAATCGCCGCAGGAAGTTCCCCAGGTTGTACGCCAGGGCGAACAGTTGCAGGCGAACCTGGTTGTCCACGAAGTCATGGCAACTCAGTCGCGTCCACTTCACCGCATTCTTGCCTTCCTTGATCCACTGCTCCGCCGTCCCGCGGCCGTTGTAGAACCAAGTCACGCCAGCGGCTCCGCCACCGAGGTTGGTGACGATGAACCCCACGCGGGGGAACAACTCGTTCTTGTGCCACTCGACTTTCGCCACCACGCGGCGGGCCTTGTCCCAACTGGCAGCCTGATACATGAAGTCATGATACCGGACCATGGGTTTTGCTGGCGGTCTGCCCACCGGTCGCGACAACAGGGGCATGATCTCCCGCTCCAGCAGGCCGTTTGACTTCAGACGGATCGCGTAAAGGTAGTGCTCGGCTTCGAGAAACGTATACAAATCGGGAAGGGCGAACGCCGCATCGCCGCGAAAGAACTTTTTCACCGACATCGTTCGATAGCGGGCAACCACCGGCTCCAGTACCGACCGCCAATCATCGGCGCTGTGGACATTCCCATCGCGAAGCAGTGCCCGTTCCAGGTCTCCATCCTGATTGAAACAGAACAACGGGTGGTAACACGTGCATTCAAAGTAACCATTGTACGCCGAGCCTTCCTGCTGGCCGTGGGTCTCGCTCACCGAGCTATCCATGTCCAAAATGATCCGGTCGCCGGGCTTGCGCCGCCGCAACGTGTCGATCCACTTGCCTGATAGTTCTGTCAAGGCTTTCAGGTTGCTTCGTTGAGTTAGCACCTCGGTCTCAAACCGGCCCATCTGACTGGTTGAGGCGGCGGTGTGTTCCTTGGTTCTCCCACCGACCAACTGCCGCATCGTCGGATCGACCGCCAATCGCTCGGCATCATTGGTATCTTCGTAACCGGCCAGGCGGCTGTAGATAGACTGACGAAGTAGTCCCGCCACCGTGTGTTGAGTGTTCTTCCCGGTGCGCCAGTCATGGAGCAGGGTGCCGGCCATGCTCGTCAAACCCAGCGCGTCATCCAGTTCCCGGTAGACCAGTAATCCCGCGTCGCTGGTGACTTTCGAACCCTGGAATTCGAGTTTGAGACTGCCGTCAAAACCCACCCGAAGAGCATCCTTGCTGCTTTCACCCATTGGATTCTCCAGACTTCATGTCCTGAATATCAAGAAAAGCCTGCATTCACGCGGTCAAAAGACAATTCATTATACGTGGAGTCCAATGCCATCCGGGAAATCCGGGATAAAGCGGGTCATGGGTTGAATTGGAGGGAAATTCAGCCCATGACCGATCGCGCGTCGAAGATCGCAAAGTTTGTTATTGAGACTTGGGAATCTCGATATTGTCGTTACCAATCCAACCTCCGGGGATGTTTCCGTGTTAATGGGCCGCGGCGATGGCACCTTCGCACCGCAGGAAGTTTTTGACGCGGGCCCGGCGCCGAACGCCGTCGTAGTCGGCGACTTTAATGGCGACGGGATCCCGGACCTGGCGGTCTTGTCCGCCTCGGCGGGTAATTCGACCCTCGCGATTTTGATGGGACGCGGCGACGGAACGTTCCTGCCGGCCCAGCTCATCATCACCCCGGTGTTCAACAGCCTCTCATACGACTACCTCCAGGCTGCCGACCTCACCGGCAACGGCAAGCTTGATCTGGTCGTCACCGGCGGCGCGGATCAGAATTCATACGTCTACCTCGGCAACGGCAATGGGACATTCAAGCTTTCATCAAGCTTCGTCGGCGGCGGCCCGGACCTGGCGGTGGCCGATCTGAACGGTGACGGCATCTCGGACGTCGTGAACGCCAACATCTCCAACAGCACGATCTCCTATGTTTTGGGAAACGGCGACGGGACGTTTAGTTCCGCCACTTCGGACAATTCGGGAGAGGCCCCGCTGGCGGTAGCGGTGGCGGATATCGGCAGCCAAATTACCAATCCGGATGGCTCGACCCAATTGGGTCCGCCCGACGGCCATCCAGATCTTATCGTCGCCGACAGTGGGCTCTCACAAACCGACTTCTCCGGGCCAGCCGAGATCGTCGTTCTTCCCAGCATCTTCGACAGCGGCGGGTTTGAAGGATTCGGATCGCCCATTCTCCTCGCGACTGCCGACAGACCGCAATCGCTTGCAGTGGGCGACTTAACCGGGGACGGTGCGCTGGACATCGTCTACGTGGATTCCGATGGGGTTCATATTATCTTCGGTAAGCCACCGGTGATCGCTCCCAATAACACGCCGCAGACGGCGCGAAATCTCGGCGTGGTTGTGCATACCCTGGAGCCGACACTGACGATCGTGCCGGGGCATGAGAATGCTTACTACACTGTGACGGTACCAACCGAAGCGGCGCCGGGCGCTGGCGATGAGGTCATTAATTTCTCCAGCGACTTTGAAGCGATGTCGGGCGCGGGGCTGGTGATGGAGGTTTTCAATTCGCAGGGAGCATTGCTCGGCTCTGGCGAACAAATCCGAATAACGGCCGCACAAGGAGAGGTGCTTACGGTCCGTGTTGCGGGTGCGGTTGGACCGGGCAACGCCCTGGGGGCCGGGGCGTATACGCTGGACGTTGATGTGCTGCCGCAGGTTGTCTCGGTGCAGGCAGACCCGCTTTTGCCGGGGCAGAGCGGTTTTGCGGGTGGGCCCACGACCAGCCTGGTTATCACTTTCCAGGGGGATCGTCTCGATCCGGCATCCGCGGAGAATCCGGCGAACTATACGGTGACATGGCTCGGTCCCGACGGCGTATCGGGAACGGATGATAAAGTTATCCCGCTCGCGAATGACAGCGGGTTTCAATCGGTCGTGTACGACCCGGGGGCGAATATCAATGTGGCGACTGGAAAGGATTATCCGACTGCCGTTCGACAGACGGTGACGCTGTTCTTCGATCAGCCATTGCCGGCGGGATCGTATTTGATCGCGTTGTCGCCGAATATCGAATCGGCGGCGTTCAACAACGACGAGCAGGATGCGTTGACGGCCGGGGCGTTTGCGGAAAATCATCTGGTGTCGGTTGTTGGCGGACAGATTGTGGATGGCTCGAGTTTCTCCGCGGCGAATCTTGTGGCGAACATTGGTTCGGCCCAGAGTCTCCAGGTTTTTCAGGATGGCACGGCGTTCCTCACGCAGCTTCACAGCGATCTGGGATCGCTTCTGGATACATTTCTGACGCAGCAGGGGGATCAGTCGACGATTACGGCGACTCTCCTCGATCAGATGCTGCACAGTTTTGAGCCGGCGCTGGCTCCCGAGGGAAGCAATGTGCCGCCGCTGCTGGTGCTGTTTCTGGACCCGGTGTCGCTCGATCTGGCTGATCCGGATGGAAATCGAATCAGTTACAACCTGCAAACCAACAGCCTGACCGACCAAAGCGCAGATGCATTCGTCAGCGTGGCGAGCAATGTCGAGGTCGTGGTGCTGCCGCTCGTGCCGGGCGATGAGTTTGATCTGAATGTGAGCAATGTGGCGGCGGGGAGTCGCGGGGGCGCGATCATTGTCGGTGACGACGTGCAGCAGGCCATTCCGCTCACGGATGATCTGCGCGGGGACGCGTGACTTTCAGTTTGGCATCCCCGCCGGGGCGGGGCTTCAACCCAGCGCCCCAGACCCCGTGGCCTCCGGCGGGGGATCGTCCGTGTTGGCGGGATTGCTGGCGCTGGTTGTTGCCAAGGCGATCGATTCTTCCGTCACCGAGACGGTCGAAGGCCCGATTACCGTCCCGAACTCCGACCCCGACTCGCAGGTCTTGCTTCCACCGCAGACGAACACCGACCCATCGAGCAAGCCCGCCACTCGACCCGCGGCGGTCAATGAATCGGCCGGCAAACCCCATCCGGTTCCGGTGAAGCCACCTACTTCGCGGCCTTCCGCCAGGGCGCGGCCGACGAGCAGGCCGGCGGCGGATGCGGCGTCGCACACCAAGACGCCGACGAACGCAGGCCATTTGGGTACCCCCACGGCTTCGCCGATTGCGCTAGTTCAGGCCGCCTTGGATTCGACCGTGCACAACACGCATGCCGGCTCCCTGGCGATCGATCAGAAACCGAAATTAGGCGCTGCTGAAAACCATCGGGGAATTTTGACGACGATCCTGCTGCTGGCCGATGTGCTTCTGATCCAGGCGGTGGCGTCAAGTAGACTGGTATTTGGGAAACGATCATCCAGTCGTGATTTGGAGCAATGATGCCCGATCCGGAACCGGAAAAACCTCGCGGTGTTCCGCAGCCATCGGCGCATCCGACGATGCCCGGACCTCCTCCGGGTATTTCGGGCCTGAAGGTCTCGAGCCCACCGACGGGAGAGGGAGCGACGCCGCAACCGCGAAATGTCACCATCGACCAAAATCGGTACGTGATAAGAAAGTTCCACGCCAGGGGTGGGATGGGTGAGGTATGGGTCTCTGAAGATTCTCGCCTTGGGCGCGAGGTTGCACTTAAGAAGCTTTCGGTTGCCGGCCGGCATGCGAAGGAACGTTTCCTGGCGGAAGCGCAGGTGACGGGCCAGTTGGAGCATCCGGGTATTGTTCCGGTCCACGATGTGGGATTGGATGACGAGGGGAATCCGTTTTACATCATGAAGTTTGTCCGCGGCCGGAGCCTCAAGCAGGCGATTGAGGAATATCACGCACAGGCGCCAAATGGTGGCGGCCGCGAAGTGCAATGGCACGAGCTGCTGCAGATTTTTGTGCATGTGTGCCAAACCGTGGCGTATGCGCACAGCCGCGGGGTGCTGCACCGCGACCTTAAGCCGGACAACATTATTCTTGGCGCTTATGGCGAAACGATGTTGCTGGATTGGGGGTTGGCGAGGGTGCGCGGGCAGCCGGACCTGGGGGATGGGATGTCCGGAATGCGCAGCGGCATCGGCGGGACGGAAACGGCGGCGGGGAGCATCATGGGAAGTCCGTTGTACATGGCTCCGGAAATGGCAAAGGGGAGAATTCTGGATATTGATGAGCGGACGGATATTTATCTGCTGGGGGCGACGCTCTACGAAATATTGACCGGCCGCACGCCGCGGGAAGGTCACAATCGGGATGACATCATCCGCCTGGCGTGTACCACACCGCCGGTTTCGCCGCGCGCGGTTCGAAGCGATGTTCCAAAAGCGCTGGAGGCGATATATCTCAAAGCTTCGGCGCTTCGAATGCAGGATCGTTATTCGACGGCCCTTGAATTAGCGCAGGATGTACAACGGTATCTGGCGGGCGAACCCGTTTCGGCATATCCCGAAAATGCCTTGGCGCGAGCGTGGCGGTGGGCAAAGCAACATCGGCGTGTCCTGGGCAGGACTGTGGCGGCGGTTTTGATCGTTGCGGTCGGGATTCTCACCGTCGCCAAATTTAGGCAAATCGAACGGCTGCAGCAGGCCTCACGCCGCGAGGCGGCGGAGCTGCAGGAACGGGAAAAGGCGCGAACGCAGATTCTGAATTTTGACGAGCTTCTGGACGAGGCCAGGTTCTACGCGGCCAGCACGGATCCGATTGCGGAGCATGCTCCATATTACGATCCGGACAAAGCGCGCGTTGCGGCCGGAGCGGCCCTGGCGGCCGCGACGGATTGGGGACCGGCTCTGGAACGATTGCCTGTCCAGGAGCAAAGCGATCGGTTGCGAGGCGAGGTTTATGAATTACTTCTGCTGATGGCGCAGAGCGAGCTTCAATCGACTCAGGGTCGGCCGTCCGATGATGTGCCGCAATTGCTCGAGCGGGCGAGGGGATTTATGCCGCAACCGTCGCGCGGGTATTACCGGCTTTGCGCCGAGGATTTGAAGCGTCGAAATGAGGCGGATCGTGCCGTCGAACTGTCGCGGCGGGCGATCGATCCGCAGACGCCATCGACGGCGTTTGATTTTTTCCTGCTCGGCGAGGAATGCCGGAGGCGCTCGGCAACGCAACTGAAGCCACCGACGGCAAATCAAAATCTATCGTCCGCGCAAAAAGGGGGTTTGTCCGATGCGATCGATGCATATCGCAAGGCGCTGCAGATCGACCCGAAGCATTACTGGTCGCATTTCCAACTGGGGCGATGCTACTTGAGCTTGGGAGAACTATCGGAATCGGTCGAGGCGCTGGGGACTTGCATCGCGCTGCGGCCGGAAGCGCCGTGGGGATATAGCCCGGGGGATGGCGCTGGGTCTGATGGGGCGGTTCGATGAGGCGAAGAACGATTTGGATCGCGCGATCGCGATCAATCCGGATTTTCGTCCGGCGTGGCTCAATCGTGGCGTCGTCAATTGGCGGCAGGAAAATCGGCCGGCGGCGCTGACCGATTTCGCAGTAGCGCTGCAGCCTCCGGAAAACCGCGTGCTGATTGAGGCGGCATTTTACCGGGCGCAGATGTTCGTGACGTCGAAAGAATATGACCGGGCTTTGAATGATTTGAACTCATTTATCAGTGTGAAAAAAGATTTCGCCCCGGCGTACCTGTTGCGGGCCAACGTGTATCTGTTGCAGGGGAACCAGAAGTCCGGTTTGGCGGACGTGGACAATCTGTTGCAATACACGGCGGAAGCCGGTTTCGACCCGGCGACCGCGCAAGGGCTGGGACAGCGTGGGCAGATCTTGCGGCACATCGCCGCGCAGCTGCCCAATGAGCAGAATCGCAGAACATTGGAGTTGGCGTCCGGAGACCTCGAAAAGGCGATACAGCTGGGCGGGCGATCGGCGCAGGTCTACGCCGATTTGGGCGCGGTGCGGGATAATCTTGGGCAAACGGAGAATGCCGTCACGGCATATTCAGAGGCAATTGACATGGATGGCGGGATGGTCAGGTTCGAATCAATCGCGCCTGGGCGTACCAAAAGCTCGGGAAGTATGAGCCGGCCCAGGCGGATTTTGATGCGGTTGTGCGGGCTGATCCGGCGAATGCCGAAGCCCATGCCGGCCTCGGGTACGTTGAAGCCTGTTTGAAATCGGATGACAGCGCGAACGAGGAAGCGGCCCGAGCACTGATGTTCGGCGCGAACGATTACCTGATCCTCCACGATGTTGCATGTATCTATGCGCAGATTTCGGAAACCGAACCGGCTCGGCGATCCGAATATCAGGACCTGGCTATCGCATTGCTGGGCCGGGCGGTGGAGACGTGGCGGAATGGCAAATCGGGTCCGGATGAGATTCAGGCTATTGAACATGAGCCGGCGTTTTCAGATTCTCTGCGCGTCCGCCCGGGTTTTCGAGCGTTGCTGAGTAACGCCAGTTCTAAAGCCGATTTTTAGATCGATTCCTCGTTCAGCACAGCGTCGCTCTTCGCAACGCCGCGCGATTATAAATCCATGTTCTTCTAATGCCCGCTACCCATTAACAAGAACGCTCCAAATTCATCTGGACGCCATCGGAACTTCGCGAGTGCTGCGCTGACTTTCCTCCTGCCGATTTGCTTCGTAAATTGCATCTCAACCTAATGGGACCGGAGTTTGCCGTTGCCAATGCTCCGGCGGCCAGTCGGATAGTCGGCTTATTGGCACGGCCGGCAGGTTCGTCAGCAATTGCGTCAGATATCGTTGCGGATCGGTGCAGTGCCGGCGGTCTGTGCGATTTTCGCATCCAACCGTTACGATGACCGCCGCTTTCGGCGGAGAATTCCCAATCCGGCGATCGCCATCACTCCCGCACTCATCGGCTCCGGCACGTTGGCCAGGTTGAGGCCGTCTGCCTGTAGAGCGCCGCCGGCCAGCGTGGCGGTCTTGCCCAGGTTCGCCGAGAACGGCGTAAAGTCTTCGCTGTTGACAGTTCCATCGTAATTGAAGTCCCCTTGATCCCATGACGCGCCGCTCTTGCCGAGATTGGCTGAAAACGGCGTGAAGTCTTCGCTGTTGACGATTCCGTCGAGGTTGGCGTCGCCCAAAAGGGTGAACATGACTTCGATGGTGCCGCTGGGCAAGTTGGCTGGATTGCCCGGATCGGCGGAGTCGGCATAACCGATGCCGTAACTAAGCCCGCTGGCGGCGTCGTCGGCTGTGATGTCGGTGCTGATGATCTGCGGGCCGGCCAAGTTATAGAAGCCGTTCTTGATCCACGCGGCGATGGATGCGATCGGATCGGGCCCGCTGCCGTAATTGATCAGCATCTTGTTGTTCAGAAGGTTGATGGTTCCGGAATTGGAGAGGGAGTCCACTTCGAGGACGGGGCCGCCGAGGGTTGCCGTTGCTCCGGATGCCAGCGACAGCTCGTGGGCGTGCGTTGAGTCCGCGAACGCGATGCTTGCGTTGCTGTTGACGGTGATGATCGACTGATAGGTCACCGTACCGGCGCCGGTTTGTGTCAGAGATTCCCCGGAATTAATCGTCACCGGATTGGCGACCAGGAGAGTTGCGCCGGAAGCGACGTTAAAGACGGTGTTGCTGGCGACCGTCACCGGCAAATCAAGTTCGCCAGTCCCTTGATCGACTTGCACCAGCGCGCTGCCGGTGGTCGCCTGCAACGTCAACGTGGGCGCTCCCGCAATCACATATTCGTTGGCGTTATTGAAATGCAGAGTTCCCACCGTGATCGGAAGATTCGTATAGACGGTCTGAGGCGAGGCGGTGATTGCCCCGAAGAAATCGGCTTCCGCTCCCACCGCGTTGGGAACCACTCCGCTCCAGTTGGCTACATTGTTCCAATCGCCGGAATTGGCCGAGATCCATTGCTGAGGAGCCAAGACACTGGTGATGGCAAGATTATTGAATTCGATGTCGCTGCCGCCCTCGCCGTTGTTATTGTACATGGCGAACTGGGATGGACCGCCGGTCGCCATGGAAATCTGACCCGTGAATGTTTGCGAGCCACCAGTGACATTTCCACCCGGCGCGGAAGTCACGGTGAACGTGTAATCGCCCGAGGAGTCATTCAGCATAAACGAGAATGTGTCGCCGGTCTGGTAGTTGTAAGGAACCGTGCTCTCCACGGTGTCGGAGTTGGTGGCATCGGAAAGGTAATAGCCCGGGGCGCCGCCGGCGGTGTGGAAGTCGAAGAGCGGGTTACCGGAGGAATCTTCCAGGCTCCATCCCAGGGCGGAGCCTCCGCCGTTCGTTTGGTTCGCGTAATGCAGGACGTCGGAAACCTTGAAAAGCTGATCGGGTGAGAGCGCGCTCGTGAAGGGGCGGATCGCCGTGGTCACATCCACGCCGTACGTGCCGCCGCCAGCGCCATCGTTGGTGTCGTTCCAGATATCGAAATCGGGCTCGGTTACTACGCCGGTATTATCGTAGGTGGCGCCATTGATATAATCTCCGCCCGTGCCGGAGATGTTGAGGGTCCAGGGTCCAAAACCCGTGCCGCCGTTTAGACCGCTAAAAGCGCTATAGACGACGTAGGGTGAATTGGCCGCGGTGTCGGATGCGTTCGACGCGGCGTGCAGGGTGGAAATCCCGAGGGATGCCACTGTCATCGCTGCCACACTCGCGGTCATCGACCGCCTCATTTTCCGTTGCATAAATCCTCCTATTTCCGCCGTGGACCTTGATAGAACTGAATTGAACGAGCGGGAAGATAGCCCATGGAAGATCAGTGAATCTATGTCTTTTCGCGCCAATCTCGCTCCGTTTTGCGGCAGGAAGATTTTTCGAGCCCGCACGATTCCTATTCTCGACAGAAAGCGCAAAAAAACGTGCCGGATGGCGGCCGGCACGTGGGGAGGGAAGCGTCATTTCACTCTTTATTCGGTCAACGCGAACGACTGCGGCGGCGAATCAGAAGCGATGCCGCGCCTAAACCCGCCACGGCCAATGAAACCGGCTCGGGCACGTTTGTGATGGCGAGGTTGTCGAACTGCACATCGCTCCCTTCGCCGCCGTTGTTATTATAAATATCCGCCTGTGTGATGCCGCCGGTCAACATGGAGATCGTGCCTATAAAGGATTGTGTGCCGCCTGACACACTCCCGCCGGAGGCTGTGAACGTATAAGCTGCCGATGTCGGGCCGACGCTGTTCAGCGCGAAGCTGAAGGTGTCGATCGCGTGATAGTTGTACCCCACAGTTGTTTCGGGTACAGCAGTCTGCGTGGCGTCAGTGAGAAGATATCCGGGGCCGCCCCCCTGTGCGGCAAAATTGAAAAGTACATTCCCGCTTGAATCGTCGAGACTAAATCCAAGGTTGGAGGGACCGCCATTGCCCGGATTGCTCCCGTTGTTCAATTGTTCACTGAACGAGAACGCTTGACCCGCGGCCAATGCGCCCGTGAATGGACGTATCGCCGCAAACTCGTCGGTGACCGCGCCGCCTCCTTGGACTCCATTATCGTATATATCAAACCCGCCCCCATTTCCCGGATTGTTCAACGGCGTATTAAACCAGGTGAAATCTCCGCCAGTGGAACCAGAGGCGTTAGTGGCGCTCCAGGGTCCGAACCCGGAACCACCGTTGAGTCCATTAAAATTAATATAGCCGCTGTAAGGCGGATTATTCGTAACGTTGTCAGATGCGACCAACGAGGCGTGGGCGAACGCGCCCAGACCGCCTAAAAGCGCGGTGTTGATTCCCACCAGAAGCATTCTCCGATTTTCTCGCATGTTTCCTCCGGCGCTTGCGCAATTTTGGTGCGTTCCTCGATCCTGTTTCGCGGCCCCGGCGACGTGGTAATGGCACCTAATGCCATCGATTACCTGGGCACGGTTCAGATCTCACTTGTGAACTGACACAGGCAAGAATCTACCTTTGAGCCGGCAATCCACAATAAGCATTTCGCGGCAAACTCGCTCCGTTTTGCGACAGAACGGGCGGGGCGGCTTAAATAGAAGGACGTGTGTTATTCGGGATGATATATGCCGCCTTTGACGGATTTAGGAATGATGGAGTCCCAAACTTCGGTCAAGTTTTGGCTTTCCGGCAACCAGCCTCAATTGCCGCGAAACGGAGAAGGATTGGCGTTAATTGAAATGGCTGCAATCTAATTCTCGCGATAGGCTAAATATGCGGTAGTGGACATTTCCCTTTGTCGGAAGCGAGAGCATCATGAAGTCAACTGATGGCCGGCATCCAGGCCGCTCTGGGGCGTTTACGCTCGTTGAGCTGTTGGTCGTCATTGGGATCATCGCGATTCTCATCGGTATTTTGCTGCCGGCGCTGCAGAAGGCGCGAACTCAAGGCCAACTCGTTGCATGTCAGTCGAATATCCGTGAAATTCTTCAGGCTATGGTGATGTATGTAGGCGAAAACGGATCGACCTTCCCCAACGCCCGCAACTTCAGCTGGGAGACACAGCAGTACTACCCGAAGCTGGATCCAGCGACAAATCTTCCTTCTCCGAACTCTAATCCAACCGTCACTTACATTCAGGACAACGATTACATTCAGGATTTTCTCAGTTCGTATCTGCACTATCTCATAGTTAACAACAACAATCCAACTACGCCCGGCCCGACCGATCCGACTGATAAAGGTCCGGTCAATCTAGTTTGGCGATGCCCTGCGTTACAATCCGGGAACTACGGCGAGCCGTTTATGGAGGACCCAGGGGCAACGCATTACCGTTACAATTTGGCATACGCCTGCGGTTACAAAACCCGCCGCGTCACCTCTTCCTCAATCGCAATGTTATTTTACGATGAGATGTGGCCCGACTGGACGACCGGCCAATACCCTCACTACCAGGGTACGAATCGGGCGAGCGTCAACGTCGGGTACGTCGACGGACATGTTGAGACGCATACTTACGCCGAATTCATGGCAGGCCTGTATCCCCTTAATTATAAATTGCCCAGCGGTGTGAGTTTCCCGACATCCAACGAGGGCATTGAAATGTACACGACTTTCTACAAACAAGGATATGGGCCTCCCTGATCCAACAATCAAAGTTGTACCCTATGAAGCGCAAAAAAGTTCAGCCGTGGCGGCGGCCGGCACTTATAGAGCGACTGGAGGTGCGGCGATTGCTGGCGGCAATCGTTGCGGACGCGAGCTTCGAAACTCCGGCGGAGGCGGCCAACAGCTACGTATATGATCCCGGTGGATCGGTGTGGACATTCAGCTCCACGGCCGGGATTGTGAATTCGCCCAGCAGTCTGGGTGCACCAGCCGCACCGGATGGCAAACAAGTCGCGTTCCTGCAGACCAACCGCAGCGCTTCCCAATATAACGGAACAGATGGCACGATCTCCCAATCCATATCGCTGCCATCGACAGGGTACTACAGCCTGAGCGCTCAAGCGGCTGCCGATGCCAATGATGTCGGCGGGGCGGTGGCCGCGGAAGAATCGTTCATGCTCACGCTCGACGGCACGCCGGTCCTGACGGGGCTGCATCCCACCAGCAGCGCTTTTTCGAGCATCGGAGGAACTTTTTACGCGGGTGCGGGAACTCACACTCTGGCACTTGTTTCAACGGGCCCCGACAGCACCACTACTTTTATTGATGAATTCCAATTGACGCAGGTTACTCCCGGTGCGGCCGCTCAGGTCGTCATCACGACCGTTCCGCAATCTCTAGCCACGGGCGTCATGTCGAGCCCGATCACCGTGCAACTCGAAGATTCAAACGGGCTGGCCGTGGATGCGGGCACGGGGGGTGTTACGGTGAGCCTTGGCACCACGTCGAATCAGGGGTTTTTCTTTAACGCCGGCAATGTGCTCACCTCGGCCGTGACGATCGCGGCGGGCAGCAGTTCGACGACTTTCATGTACAAGGATGGACTCGCGGGAACTCCAACAATCGCCGCATCCGCTTCGGGGCTGACGACTGCCAGCCAAACGGAGTCGGTGCAAACGGTGACGTCCAGCTCGTTTCTTCGTACTTCGGACACCAGCATAGTCAACGGCAGTGGGCAAACCGTTCAACTTCGCGGCGTCAACCTTGGAAGCTGGCTTATCATGGAGGGGTGGATGTCTCCGCTGGATAGCTCCGGCTTGCCCGACGAATATGGCGTCGTTCAGACACTGGACAATCGTTTTGGCGTCGCCGAAGAGCAAAGCCTGATCAAGACCTTCCAGCAAAACTGGATTACCCTGCAGGATATCGAGAACATCAAGGCGGAAGGCTTCAACGTCATTCGCGTCCCCGTATGGTGGGGCGATTTCGAAACCCTCCAGGGGCAATGGCGAAGCGACGCGTTTGCGGAGTTGGATTGGCTGGTAAACACAGCCGGCTCGATGGGAATCTACACCATCATCGACATGCACGGTGTCGTCGGGGGGCAAAGCACTTCGGATGACACGGGGCAGGCAAACCTGAACAACTATTGGACGAGCGCCTATGACCAGCAGCAGACAAACCTGCTGACGGAGAATATCGCGCTACACTATAAAAATAATCCGATGGTGGCTGGATATGATCTGATGAATGAGCCGGACAACGCACCGAGCGATTCGGCCGTTATCTCGGCGTACGACCGGCTTTACTCCGCTGTTCGATCCGTCGACACCAACCACATCGCCATCATCGAGGGCACTTTCGATCAATGGAACTGGAGCATGCTTCCCAATCCAGCCTCCCAGGGGTGGACAGACGTCATGTATGAGATGCACGAGTACCAATGGAACGACACCACCAATCCCTCTGGCGTGGAAGCCGGGACGAATAATCAGGTTAGTGATTTCCAGAATCACGCCTCGTACGGGGTGCCTGACTATGTTGGAGAATTCAACGATTTCGGCACCGGCCCCAGCACCTGGCAGTACACGCTGCAGCAGTACGACAACAATAACATCAGTTGGAGCTTCTGGAGTTATAAGGCCACCGCCGGCACAGCTTCCAGCCAAAACAGTTGGGGCCTGTATGATCCGGTGAGCGGCCTTACGGCGCCAAACATTCAAAGCACGATGACGGGTGCTTCGACGATCGCAAGTGACTGGACCAATGTCACGACGGCCGGCTCATTTGCGATCAATAGCATGTTGCAATCGGCGATTACAGGCGCGGGCGTGAACGCCGGCATCGCTGTCTGGACCGGCAAGGATTCCAACAACTGGAACGATTCCGGCAATTGGAATACCTCCTCGGTTCCGAACAGCTCCACGAGTGTCATAATCGATTCCGGCAATCCCACCGCGTCCGGTGCGCTTAACGTCGCCAGTGTGTTGATCAACGGCGGTGAACTGCAGCTCGCCACTGGAAGCGGATCATCGGTGATCGGCTCCCTTACCATCACCGGGACCGGCATCCTCAACATGACCAACAACAAATTGTTGATCGACTTCGGCAGTGGAGTCGATCCGATCGCTTCGATCGCCGCGTGGATTAAGAATGGTTATTACGGTCTCTCCGGTCCGTCGATCCTTAGCAGCGCCATCGCGGCGGCCGATGCCGCCAGCGGGTTAAGTTATGGCCTCGGTTACGCCGACGGAAAAGATGGCGTCGTCGCCAGTTTGCCTGCCGGCGAAATCGAAATCATGTTTACCCTGCTGGGTGACGCCAACCTGGATGGAACGGTCAACAGCGAAGACTTCACGCTTTTTTCACAGAACCTGGGCCAATCCGGCATGTGGGATCAGGGAGACTTTAATTACGATGGAACGGTCAATGCCGAGGATTTCACCCTGTTCTCGGCCAATCTTGGTCAGTCCGCCAGCCAGGCCTCCGTCCTGGACCCTGTTATCCAATCTTCATCGACCTTGTCTCCCGCGTCGCCGGCATCTCATCCTCCAAAACCAACCGAACTTCAATCTTTTCGGCGTCGCCGCTAATGCAATCGTTGATATCGCCGGGTCAATGTCTTCCTGCAATTCAGGTCAGCTCGCGGTATAGTTGTCGTCGGAGTGAAATCGGGTCTACGGACGGATAGCGGTGCAAAAGGTTATGCGGAAAAGGAGGCCAGAGAAAACCGCAATAAGCTCGCGACGAATCGGCCTCGCACTCGATGCCGTCGCCGCGTACGGACGCGGAATCATCCGCGGCGTCATGTCCTACACCCATACCAATCCTCGCTGGATTGTCAGCGTCGAGCCGCAATGGTCGTTCAGCGATCCCATTGATATCGAGCGTTGGGATGTGGACGGCCTGATCGTCCAGACCTTCAGCCGTCAGTTCGAAAAGCGCGTCATCAAGCTCGGCCTGCCCGCGACCAACGTCTCCAATTTCTGCGAGGGTGAGATGAATTTGCCCTCGGTTCTGCCCGACGATGATGCGATCGCAGTCATGGCGGTGGACTACCTGATCTCACTTGGTTTTCGCCAGCTTGCCTATTGCTGGAGCGGATCGAGCCAGTACGGCCGCCTCAGGCTCGAAGGCTTTCGCCGGCGCGCTGGCGAAAGCGGCATCCGCGTCCACGAATGCAACGCGGCAACCACCCGACTCGACAATTGGATCCTGGGCTTGCCCAAGCCGATCGGCGTTCTTGGCTGCAACGACGATTGGGCTCACCGCCTCTTGAATGCCGCCCGGCAACAGTCGATCAAAGTGCCCGACGAGCTCGCGGTCCTTGGGGTCGACAACGATGAACTCTTCAATGCTCTGGTTACTCCATCGCTCTCAAGCGTCGCGCTGCCTACTGAACAGATTGGATACGAAGCCGCATCGCAGCTTGATCGGCTGATGAATGGCGACAAGCTCGAGTCCCCCATCACGTTATTGCCTCCCGTGCGCGTGGTCCCGAGGGCGTCGACAGACGTTCTATCCATCGAAGACGAGGATATTATTCTGGCCGTGCGGTTCATCCGCGAACACGCCTCGGAGCCTTTGCAGGTTGACGATGTTCTCGATCACGTCCCGCTGAGTCGCCGATCCCTCGAGCGCCGATTTCAACAACTCGTGAGACACTCCATTACCGACGAGATTCGCCAGGCGCATGTCAATCGCGCCAAGGATCTTCTCGTGAACACCGATCTGGCAATGTCGCAGGTCGCGACAGCGTCCGGCTTCACGACCGCCACTCGCCTTGGAATCGTGTTTCATAAGGAAGTAGGCCAGTCTCCCACAGAATTCCGCCGGCGCACACGAGTTATGAGACGTTCCAGTGTCTAACGCCCTCCGAGTCGTTTTCCTCGACAAACCGGACTGTCGCAATTCAGAGAAAACTTGTCGGAAATTCGAGTTGAAACCTCTGCCCGCAAACACTTAGCATACCTTTAGTTCCAGCGATCAGAGAGCAATTCAATTTGTTTCTCACGGGCTGTGATTCCGCGGCTATGACCGGCGAGTATTGGAGCAATTATGTCGTTTGGGTCCGGGTTTGTCTGGGGCGCAGCCGCTGCGTCGTATCAGATCGAAGGCGCAGCCCACGAGGACGGTCGCGGTCTGAGCGTCTGGGACATGTTCTGCCGCAAGGATGGGGCGATCTTTTCCGGCCAAACCGGCGATGTCGCCTGTGACCACTATCATCGCTGGCGCGAAGATATCCAACTCATGAAAGAGATGGGCCTCAAGGCCTATCGCCTCAGCATTTCCTGGCCCAGGGTCCTTCCCGATGGCATCGGTCATGCCAACGAGCAGGGCCTGGCGTTTTATGACCAGCTTATCGACGGCCTGCTGGCCGCCGGGATAACGCCCTATGTCACGCTGTTCCACTGGGATTATCCATATTCGTTGTATTGCCGCGGCGGATGGTTGAACCGGGACAGCGTTGATTGGTTCGCCGCCTACGTGAAATTGATCGCTCAGCGAATCGGCGATCGCGTTACTCATTGGATGACGTTGAACGAGCCTCAATGCTTTCTGGGCCTGGGCCATCGAGATGGTATCCAGGCGCCCGGCCTCAAGCTCGCGTGGATGGACGTTCTTCGGGCAACGCATCACGTATTGCTTGCTCATGGCCGCGCCGTTCAAAATCTGCGTGAATATTGCTCCCGAGAGTCCGTCATCGGTTGGGCTCCGGTAGGCGAGGTGAAATTCCCCGTCTTCTCATCACCCGCTGACATCAACGCCGCCCGAACGAGCACAATGGCGGCCGATTCCCGCAATCTCTGGAACAACACTCTGTTCAGCGACCCGGTCTGCCTTGGGCATTATCCCGAGGATGCATTGCGGGTCTGGGGCCGCGATTTCCCGAAATTCACCCAACAGGATATGGATCTGATCCATCAGAAGATCGACTTTTATGGACTGAATATCTATCGCGGCCATCCGGTTCGCGCGGACGCCCAGGGGCGAGCCGAGATTGTCGCCGGAGAGCCGGGCAGTCCCAACAACGCCTATTCCTGGTCCATCGATCCACCGACGCTCTATTGGGGTCCGAAGTTTATTTATGAGCGATATAAAATCCCCATCGTGATCACGGAGAATGGCTTTGCCGGCCTTGATTGGGTCGGCATGGACGGCGCGGTCCACGATCCTCAGCGAATCGATTTCACCCGCAGATACCTGACGGAACTGGTTCGTGCGATCAATGATGGAGTTGACGTGCGCGGCTATTTCCACTGGTCGCTGATGGACAACTTTGAGTGGGCCGATGGATACCGCCAACGCTTTGGTCTGGTCCACGTTGACTACAAGACCCTGCGCCGCACACCCAAAGATTCCGCCCGCTGGTACGCGAATGTCATTCGGACCAACGGCCGCGATATGGGCCGTATCGACGGATTGCCGGTGCCGCAGGTCAAAGTGTTCACCCATATCCTGGAGCCGACAAAGCCCGTTGCGCCCGCCCTTGGCTAGACATTAAAGTCTTGCGCCTATTTTCCGTCTTGGGCCTCGACCAACATCGCATCGTCGAGCTTTACGGCTCCCCCGCGCGGTCCATCGGCTGCGGGGCTGATCACCATCAACACCCTCAGCCGCGGCGAGTTCGCCGTTCCGCTGACCGTCAGGTGAATCCATTCCTTGCCACTGGCCAGCGTTTTCACATCGAATGTCTGGGAATTCAGAGTCACTTCCCCGTGATCCGTCACGGATTCCATTCGTAGCTCAAGGCTGCGCGCCTCGCTTTGTCCCTCTGCCGGGATATCGCGCTGAGCGTAAATCGAAAATGTAAATCGCTTACCCGCTTCGACGTTTACATCCTGCCACAAGCCCGAGGTATCGTCCGACGTTATCTGCCAGTGGTGATAACCAATTTCAGCCGATCCGGAATGAGTTGGCGTCCAGCCGGCTTCGCGATTTATCCATTGACCCCACCGGTTCCAGTTGGCGGCAACATCGCTGCTGTCTCCTTCCTGTTCGAATGAGCCGTTCGCAAGAAGTGATTGTCCGAGCGTTATGTGACTTCCCTCATCCCCCGGCGCGGGAAGAAGATTGTCCGCGGTGGGACCAAGATGAGCTTTGACGGTCGTAAGAACCGCCTCGCCGTGCGCGCAAACCGCCAGACCGGTGCGCAAATCCGAATCGTTCGGCACGGGCGCCGGTCCAATCGTCTTCCAGTCGCCGCTGTTATCGCGATACATGCCCGTCGCTCGTCCACCTGAAATTTGCAGTCGAAGTTCGACCGGTAACTGTATATTCGCGGCAACTTTCTTCTCGACCGCGGTCGCGCCCGCGCGGGCGGGTGAGCAGGGCGACCGTTCCATCCGGAAACATATTCACCATCGCCATCGCCGAATCAGCACGATCGCCGTCGCCCCAACGGGCCATGATGCCGGCCTTGGCGAACTCACCGCTGTCCACGAACGAGAGGAGGGTTGCCCGCACGTCGGCTGAGCCGCTTTGCGCGGGTTGCGAGACAAATCTGCACGCGTCAGACGCTCCAAAAATATCCTGGCCGCCGCCCATGATCAGCACATTGCCGTCGGGCAAAGCCTCGGTGTATCCCGGTGTCGCACCTCCCAGATCGACGGATAAATAACCCGAAGGTTCCGAAGGCGGTGGATTCGTGGGCGGCGCAGTCGGCAGCCGCGGATATTGGGCTAGGTATAAGGGTGCGGGATTCGGCGTCGTCAATGCATCGCGCAAGCGCTCGTTCGTCGCCAGAGGCATCGTTGCCAGATCCGTAAAGAATTTTTCAAAATCTTCGTACGAACTATGGTTTAGATCCAGCGATGGCAACTGACCTGCGTTGGTCACCATGCACCACGAATCCGGTCCCACGCCGCCCTTGACGCTGATAAGCTTGTAAGCCCACATCGTGGAGGGCCAACCATATTCGGCGAACCGGTCGTAGTAAGCGCGCATGGCCCGCCATGAATCTTCGGAATCCAGCACCACATTGAATTCCCCCACGTAGTAGGGTGACGCAATTTCATCCGTGTAATCATTCTTGGCCGGTAGTTCCTGAGTAAGCACGCGCGCTTGCGTTTCCAGGGCGGCTTTACTACCGAACAACCCGGGATAGAAATGTTCGGTAAATCCGACGTTCGTCATCCCACGATCATGCGGGTTGCCATAGAAGGCGATCCCGCCGTTGAGCGCTCCTGAGAAAAACACGACATGCCGATCGCCCGTCGATCGAATCGCCTGATAAATTTCGGGCATCAGTTTCGCCAGCACGGGGCGGCAATCCTCGCTGTGGTTGCCGTATGGCTCGTTAATCAAGTCGTATGCCGCGACGGCGGTTCGATCTTTGAAATGATTGGCCACCGCTCGCCAGACCTCCACCGTTCGCTTCTGATCTTCTTCGCTGCTCCAGAGATGGTCCTGACCCGCCTGGCCCGTGTGATCTTCCAGGCTCTGGCCACCCGGCGTTCCATGCAGATCGAGAATCACGTAAATTCCCGCCGCCTCAGCCATATCAACCGCATGATCCAGCCAGTGGAACGCATCCGGTTTGATTGCGAACGGCGGTCGATCCTCCTGCACCAGCCGATAGTCAAACGGCAATCGCACCACGTTAAAGCCAAAAGATTTGATGAGTTCCATATCGCGCGGCGTAATCCATCCATCGCGATACAGTTCAATAAGATGACCAGATTTTTCTTCACCAAATCGCTCTCGAAGCGTGCGATAAACAAAGGCCCCGTCTCGAAACAAATGATCCGGCTCGACTCCGAGCGTTTTCCCGAACATCCACGATTCGAGCATGAGATAATTGCCGAGGTTGCACCCCTTCAAAATGATTGTCGAGCCATTCGGATCAACGAGTTTGGATCCCGACGCCGCGATCATCGGCAGCGATGCGAACGAAAGAGCCGGATCAAAACCCAAAAGAGTTATGGCGGCGCAAAAGAGCAATCGTCGAATGGCGCGCATTCCGAAAAATGGCTTTATGCCGGACCCTCGAAAAAAGGAACCGTGGGTTCGCCGAACATGGTATCCGTCAACTCCGCACACTAATGATGCTATTAGATATAAATTCTTGGCTTACCGCCTCTCGAAATTGGGCAAAACCCTCTCTATTTTGCGTCAATTCTCGTGTCGGTCGCTCGGTTTCATCCCTCCGTAGATACGCGTTGGCCCAAAGCAATCATTCGGTGCCGGCATTGCCAAAGCGGCTGGCCCTCCCCCAGAAATCGTACCACTCGCTATGAGAGTTTGAGCCGTTTTTCCACCTCAGAAGACAACGGCTTGCTTGCTGCGGTTTGCTCGACGCGACTAAGTTCGTCGCTGACCGGCGGAAGAAGCCGGCATAATCCACATTTAATCTCTGGCGATTGGTCGACACGACATTGGCACATCACTTAAAGCTTCTGGTGGCAGTCAAAGACCGCGCGGAAGAAGGCTTAGCCCGGATTCCCCGGATGGCAGTGGACTTTGCGTATAGTGAATTGTTGTTTGACCGTACAAATCCAGCCCTTTTCCGACATTCGGGACAGGAAGTCCGGAGAATCCAATGGGTGAAAGTAGCAAGGACGCTCTTCGGTTGGGTTTTGACGGTAGTTTGAACCTCGAATTTCACGGATCAAGAGTCACCACCGATGCCGGATTGTTAGTCTACCGGGAACTGGATGAGACGCTGGGCCTAACGAGCATGGCTGGCACGCTGCTCCAGGATTGGCGCACGGGGAAGAACACTCAACACACCATGGTGGGACTACTTCGCCAATCGATCTACAGTCGCCTGGCTGGTTACGAAGATACTAACGATGCAGACCGATTGGCCGTCGATCCAACCATGCGACAGGTCGTGGGCGGGAGAGCCAGGGAACGCACCGCCGCCTCCACCAGCCAGATGGGCCGGTTTGAAACCGAGGTTCTCACACAACAAGGCAATCTGAAAGCCCTTGCCGACCTGTCGGGCAAGTGGATCGACTCGTTGGGACAGCGCAAGCCCGGCGACCGGATCATCCTGGACATGGATAGCTCGGTGAGCGAGACCCACGGCCATCAGGAAGGCTCGGCGTACAATGGTTACTTTGGATGCACCTGCTACCACCCGGCGTTTTGTTTCAACCAGCACGGAGACCTGGAACGGGCCCTGCTTCGCAATGGGAATGTCCACAGCGCCGATGACTGGCGATCTGTTCTGGAACCGGTGGTCGCCCGTTACCGAGCGATGACGATCAAGAAGTTCTTTCGCGGCGATTCAGCATTCGCCATCCCCGAGTTGTATGCCTTTCTCGAAGCCGAGCACTACGGCTATGCGATCCGCCTGAAGTCAAACAACCTGCTGGAGCGGGAAATCGAGCATCTGCTGAAGCGTCCAGTGGGCCGACCGCCTAAGAAGCCCATCGTCTGGTATCACCATTTCATGTATCAAGCCGCCAGTTGGGACAAGGCCCGCCGTGTGGCGGCCAAGGTCGAGTGGCATCATGGGGAGTTGTTCCCCCGCGTTGGCTTCATCGTCACCAACCTGGGTGGCGGAGCCGCTGGCGTGGTGTGGTTCTACAACGGTCGGGGAACGGCAGAACAATGGATCAAGGAAGGCAAGAACGCGGTGAAGTGGACGCGGTTGAGTTGCCACGACTTCGCCGACAATCAGGTCCGCCTGCAACTGTTCGCCCTGGCATACAACCTGGGGAACTTCCTGCGGCGATTGGCGTTGCCCGTTGGCGTGAAGAACTGGTCGATGACGACTCTTCGGGAGAAGCTGATCAAGATCGGGGCGAAGGTGGTGCATCACGCCCGATCGGTCGTGTTCCAGATGGCAGAGGTCGCGGTTCCCCGCGAACTGCTCCGGCTGATCTTGGCAAGAATCCGGCGACTGCGTCTGCCGACAACGGTCTCGGGATAATCGTGGCGTGCAGGCAGAACATGCAAAACGGCTGGGGTCATTGCGGCAGTCTGGTTACGTGTCGCTGGGGGGAGCCCGGCACGGTTAAGATGGTGAAGATGATTGACCAGAACTCAACGAAGGAGACAAACGTGAACCAAGAAAACCGTTGCTTGAGGCTTCAAGCCTCGGTACAGTATACAAAACGGCCGGCGACGTTCGTCGGTGGAGTCTCATCTGGGAAATCCGGACTTAGAGAGTTGGCTTAGCGAGCCCTCGGTGGACCTGGTTAGACTGCGAAACGAGGCGTGCCTGGTCCGCCAGCGTTTTTTCCAAAACTTAGGTTCATCTCGCCGAATGGTTCGGACCAACAAAGGCGAAATTCGTAAGCTCTTGTCGTTCCTCAATGCACCTTGCAGGAGTCGAACCTGCAACCTTCGGTTCCGTAGGTCCACGCTTTTCAGCATGAAAAAATGGCCGAAGGCGAGTGTCTCACGGCAATTAAGTCGTTCAGACTGGCAACCTCTGGACATTGCAAACTTCGCATATTTTACTGTGATTCTCAGATCCTGCCACAATTTCTCTGACAAGTCTGACACGGGATACAGGAAGATGCTGCATTCGTCGCGAGCAAGGGGTAAGCGTTGGGGACGTCATCGTTGGCAGCGTTATCATTTCCAACCCAACGCTCGTCCGACGCTTACCGAAAATCGTTCGTCAAGGTATTGAGCGAGCGCGCCAGAAAGAATGCCTTCCGCGCCTCCTCGTGGATAGTGCAGGATATCGGTCAACTCAAGGGCTCGCGCACGAATGGCGGTTTTCACAAGGTCGAGGCAGTTTTCGTATGAATCGCCCCCGCCGCGATAGGGTTGGTTGGCATGCACGTGCGGCAGAATTTCTTGTAGGGGGCGTGTCTGTGCGAACGGCGATGCTCGAACCCACTCAACAAGCACTGCATTGAAGAAGCCATCGCCGTACTGTCGCTCCGCGGGCCGCAGTGCTGCGCGAAGTGCCAAGGAGAATCGCTGTGTTTCGTTGATCTCGTCGATGGCTTTTATCTGCAACGCGACGAGCCCCGCGTTAAGCTCGTCGTCCCAGTCCGCCTCGTCGCAGAGCAGTTCATTGCCGTCTCGCGCGTAAAAATGAACGTAGAGCTTGGCTGGCTTGTAGCCGAGCAGGTCACGTGGCCGCCGTAGCTCGCAACGCACATCACTTACGGTCGCTTGTGCCTTTTGCTGTTTCCAAAAGCGTAGCTTCGGGTGCGAACTGGCGTCGCGCCCGGCTTCGAAGATGTCGTCGAACGATGGCATAATCCCTATTGTAGCTTCTCGGTTAGGTTCGTCAGCGTGCGAAGCACAAATCCTGCGGAATTGTTGCACGCCTTTGCGCCGATCCGGAAAGGAGTCCGGATCTGCGCCGTCTGCGAAGTCGGAAATGCCTTTGACCATTATCCACGCCGGATCCACGTTTGCCGGAGGCAGCCCGACGCCCTCCATCTCACCACCGACGAACGGCCGGTCGCCTGACGGGACGGACCGCAGTAGATGATCACGATAGTTCGCGCTCTGGATGCGGGCGCCGCCAGAAAGAAACGTTCCGACGTGAACACAAAAGTCACCGCCTGGATCGTCGGCGGCATTGGCAAATAGATTCAGAAGTGATTCGCTGGCCTCGAACCGCGGCGTGGGATTGCTCGGATCGGCGTAGTCTGCCTCGTATGGCGGATCGCCACCAGCCACTTCACGCACAGTGCGGAAGTCGTACGTCACGATGGAGCTTGACACGAGCACATCCGCGATGTTCTGCAGAGTAGGGTACGCACCGAACGCCATGCCAAGCTGTATGATACCTGTTGCGCCAGTGACCCTCATGGCACGCATTGCCGTGGCGGCGGAGCCTCGGTACCCGAACGGGCCCATATCGGTCTCAAAAACATTCACTCGGTTCGGCCCGATCGAACCCATGGTTTTGAAGCTGCCGACACCTTCCACGTGCTTTCCCTCTAGAGGCAGTTCAAGTCCCTCGGCGGCCTCCTTCAGCGCTAGCTTCTCTGACGACGTGGCAACGAGAAGGAGTAGGTCGCAAACGAGATGCTGTTCGTCCTGCAACGGCATTGGTGACATTGTAGCTGCCGCAATTTGGGCCACAATCGACATGGGAAAACGGCGAAAGTAAGGGCCGACTGTGATTCTTTGGCGCCGTAGGAGAATTGATTAGAGCAATAAACGACTCACCAGCGGCCAACTCGAGTCTCATCGCGGCGCTGCCTGTTCTACGGTGAACTCGACGCCATATGCGAACTCACCTGCGATGTTTTGAACCGACATGATGTGGCTTCGATATGCCTTCATTGATTTCCCGAAGGTTCGTTGACAACCAGGTGTTCACCCGTTCGGCAAGCTGCTTGTCTTCAGGTTTGCTTTCTTCGGCGTTCCGTTAACCTTTTAGAGCATGAGAATATTCATCCCACTTGGCTCGGAGTAGATACGGTTGACGCAGAGGCACATGACGCAGCGCTTTATTGGATCTCGCGTTTGACGGAAGATAAGGCAGCGGCCCAAATCGACCCAAACCCGCTTTTTGCAACCCGGTTTTTTGCGACCGGAAAGGGGCCCGAATTCGGCGACCAAGCGCCCCTTTATTTATTTCGTGCCCACGATGGGCAGATTCGCCCGGTAGAGTTCAAACGGAACTGAAACCTATGGAAACACACTTCGATCAGGTTCGCACAGCGTACGAGCGCGGTGCTCAAGAATATGCGGAAAGATGGGCAGAGCCGCATGCGTTCATGCAGGAAGAACGTGCTGCAGTGCTCAAACGAGTCCAGAAGGGGATGGGATTGCTTGACGTCGGATGCGGCCCTGGCAATGACACTGCTTACTGGGCGGGCAACGGCCTCGAACCGATTGGAATCGATTTGTCGCCTGAAATGGTAAAACTTGCAAGACAACGATTTCCTCACCTCAGGTTCATCGAAATGAATATACTGGATGCTCCCACTCTTAATATCCAGTTCGACGTAATCTGGATGGCCTATGTGCTACTCCACATTCCAGTGGAAGATGTCGATACGGTTATCGACATTCTTCATAGGATACTGCGGCCTCAAGGCTTCCTCTTTGTCTCTACCAGCTTGAGCCTCTCGACGGAATCCATTTATCAGCCGGTTCTTGGACTTACCAAAGATGGCGAAGGAATTCCTGTACCACAAGTACGGTGGTCGCTCGAGGATTTACGCCGTAATTTATTGCGTCACTTTGCGGAGGATTGGGTAAACATCGTGCGTCCGTTACCAAATGTTCCGGGACGCGAGATTTACAACGCAATCCTTGTTCCAAAACACGAATAGCTCCCCGCGAAGCGGATTCGCCACCGCGGGCTGCCCAAACATCAAAAATAAACTTTCCAGCGAAGCTCATGGCCGGGTTATGCGCGGCTTAGGCTGTTATCCACAAATTGGTACGGCCATGCTCCCTTTCTATGAATTTGACGATGCGCCATCGACAGCTCCATTCGCTAGCCATTAAGACATCCCCGGTTAGAATCCGACTCGTGCAGCTTTGGACGGCTCGGGCGTCGATCTCGGTGGCGCCAGAAAGACGGTGGACATGGCCGGGCGACAGGTTACCACGGCGGACGTACTGGCGGCGGAGGATGTCGAAGGCCTAACGAAGCTCTTTGCGAAACTTGGCTACGATACTTCAACGCCGACCGACCAGACGGCCGCAGCGCTTGGGGTCGCGGAGAAAGCTCAGGCGATGGTGCGTCAGGCGCGGCGGATAGCTGCCCAAAAGGCGCCGGGCGGTCCGTTGCCTGCACTTGAAGTTTACTGGTTCGAGGTCACTTCCCTTACCGCAGAATTGAGACGTTCACTCGCATCGGCTTTTCGCAACAAGCCGCTGCTTCGTTACTTGCTCATTGTCACAACGCGTGATTTTGGTCAGCTTGATTTCGTGCTAGTTGAAAAGTCGCTGGCCCAGGCTGCCGCTGGAGTCCAGGTTTCCGTCTCGCATCAGCTCTTTTCGGTGGATCGCCGTCACCCTTCTCGCGTTCACATCCGCGTAATCAATCGGTTCGCTTACACGGCGAGCGATCCTTACTTCCAATCCGACCGTATTCGGGACGCCTTTCGGCTCGCAGAGTGGTCCGAGGACGAATTCAACAACCGCAATCTTTTTAGCGATTATTTTCTCAAACAGCGGCTAACTCAGCAGACCCTATTTCCAGTTTGGCACTCTGATATCAAACCTGCGTATAAGCAGCTCCAGCAACAGTTTGCCGCCGCTGGTGATGTTCGATCGCTTTCGGAAAAGGACCACTTGGCAGAGTTCATTTTGCCAATGCTCGCCGCCTTGGGTTTCACCTGCGAAGTTGCCGCTGGAGACGGGCAGCCTGATTATGTTTTGAAGCCATCAAAGAACAAAGCGCCGCGCAGCGCTTCTGGCGTATCCCTGGGATCGACCGCTGGATCGCAAGGATGATCAGCTTACGCGATCCCGCGCCGAGGACGTTCCAGGCATTCGCGTCGTGAAAGTGCTGGAAGAGCAGAAATTGCCCTGGGCAATTGTGACCAATGGCAAGGATTGGCGGCTCTACTGCGCCGCCGCTCATTCCCGCGCGAGCAATTATTACGAGATCGACCTGCCGGATGCGTTAGAGCAGGAAGACCTGATCGCATTCCGCTTCTTCTATTTGTTCTTCCGGGCCGACTCATTTGTGCCGTCCGGCGGAAAGCCCGCGCTGCTCGATCAACTGCGCGAAGGCTCCAGCGCGTTCGCCAAGGAATTGGGCCACAAGCTTCGCCAGCACATTTTTGATGATGTCTTCCCCTATCTCGCCCAGGGGTTCGTCGATTACCGCAAACAGAAGTTCAACCTACAGACGGCTGCGGGCGATGATTTCCTCACTCAGACCTATGATGCCACGCTGACACTGCTTTACCGCCTGCTTTTCCTGCTTTACTCCGAGTCGCTCGATTTGCTTCCCGTCAACGAGCCAGCTTATGCCGAGTTAAGCCTGACCCGGCTAAAAGGTGAGATCGCGGATCACGGTGGCGCCGATGGTGATACCGTAGAATCACGGCTCAAAACCAAATTCACGAAGAGCAATACGAATTTGTACGACCGGATCGCCGTCTCGCCCGTGCAGCAAAGGCCCACTAAGCTGAAGCACGTTTTGCTTGTTCGCGAAGGAACGTCGGCGACTGCGAGAGGTGCGCATAGTGCTTCACCAGCATCGACCCGTCCGCATGTCCCGCTAGCGCCGCGACGGTCAGCCCGTCCACGCCGTTCATGAGCATTCGGTTGACCCAGGAGTGCCGCAAGGCGTAAAGAGAGTACCTCACATTCAATTTCTTCTGGATTCGGCCGAAGCGGCAATTCACGGCGTCGGCGGTCCACTCGCCGCCGTCGCTGTTTCGGAATAGGGTGCCTTCCGGGTGCGCTTTCATCAGCCGTTCGGTGATCTGCATCGAGATGGGCGGCAGGTAGACCACGCGGGGTAGCCGTCCTCCTTTGGCTTCGGAGGGCGGGAATACCCAACGAGCATTTCCCAAGTCGACATGGCGAGCCTCAACGCGAAGCGCTTCTTGGGGCCTGGCGCCGGTTTCGAACGAGACCGTGAGCAAGTCTTGAAATTTCTCGTCCTTGACCACGGCCAAAATCTTCTGGAATTCCTCCGGCGTGACGATCTGTTCTTTGCGCCCGCAGGCCGGCTTTCGCATGTGCGCCAGGGGGGATTGATCGACATGCCCCATCTCTTCGCCCCAGCGCATCGCCCGCTTCACGGCGGCAATCAGGTTGCGTTGCGTTCCCGACGCCATCGCGCCGCGGCTGTCCACCCATTTCTGGACGTGGAACGGCTTGAGTTGATCCACCGTTAGGTCCGGTGAAATCGATTGGCAAAACCAATTCAATCTGTCTTTGTACCAGCGAAAAGTGTCCGGCGAGCGGTGCTTTTGGCACCAGTCCAAAAATTCGTCGATGATGACCAACACTGGCTGCGTCGTGGCCACAGTTGTGGCGGTCTCAACGTGGCCGGCTTCGGCCATCAACGCGTGATATCGGGCCAACGCGGCGTTTCGGTCGGCACCGAGATTCACCTGCTTGCCATGAATCTGGACATACCAGAGACCACGTTGCTCGCGGTAAAAAGGTTTGGGGAAATGGGGCATAAAACCTCCAGGGCATTCTCCGGAGGTTTACCAGGGCTTTGCCGTTCACAGCCGGCCAAGCGCAAAATTCTCTGACGACTTCTCTGACACTTCTCTGACAAATGGGGGTGAGTTGACTGAGGCGTGATGTAAACCCTTGTCAATCAATGCACCTTGCAGGAGTCGAACCTGCAACCTTCGGTTCCGTAGACCGACGCTCTATCCAATTGAGCTAAAGGTGCTGCGCTACGGCGAATGGCAAATCATTCATCATCGGCAAACGCATGTCAAGGTTGCTTTTGCACGTCCATGTTTACACACTGGATGCACTTATGGCTTTGTATTCCGTGGAAACCTACGGCGAGGCTGCACCCGCACCTGGAAGAGGAATGGCTGATCACCAACGGAATCGGGGGATTTGCCTCGGGCACCGTCGTGGGATGCAATACGCGCAGGTATCACGGGTTGCTTTGTGCGGCGATGGTTCCGCCGGTGGGGCGGGTCATGATGCTCAATCGGCTTGGCGAAATAGTTCGCGTGCGGTCAGGCGAGGAAGTGACGGCCGAGCTTTCGGTCAATCAGTTTGGGGATACGTTTCATCCTCGCGGGGACCGGTATCTGCGCCGGTTTGATTTGGAGGTCGACCTGGCCCGATGGGAATATGAAGTCGGCGGCATTCGGATCGTCAAGGAAATCCAGATGCCGTGGCGAAACAATACGGTTGGAATCCGCTATACGGTCGAGCCTGGCGACGGGGATGTGGAGATTTCGCTGTTGCCGTTCGTTCGCATGATGGATTTCCATGCCCTTCGGCACGAAAAAGATACCTTCGACGAATCGCATGGGCCGCGCAGTTGTTCCATTGGGTTGGGTTCGAACAAGGTGAACATTGTTGCCGATGGCGGGTCATTTCAGCCGGGGCCGGATTGGTGGTTTGGGCAGACTTACGCCATTGAGACGGATCGCGGGTTGGACGATCGGGAGGATCTATATACGCCGGGGCGATTTGTGATAACGACCGCGAAGAAGGGTTCCATCACCATCTGGGCGTCCGCGGGGCCGGTGGAGAATCTCGATTGGGACCACGAATTGAGTGTTCGGCGCGAGCGCGACCAAGCGATTTCCGAGCGCCTCGCCCACGATTCAGGGTCTGTTGCACGCGGCTGATGATTTTCTGGTCGCTCGCCGGACGCCGCACGGGCAGGCGGGGTTCACGATTCTGGCGGGATATCCGTGGTTTGCCGACTGGGGGCGGGACACCATGATCTCGCTGCCGGGACTGCTGCTTTGTCCGGGGCGGTTTGATGAAGCTCGCCAAGTTCTTTCCATTTTTGCTGAATATATCAGCGAGGGAATGATCCCCAATCGCTTCGACGATTACACGAACGAGCCATCGTACAACACGGTTGACGCGAGTCTCTGGTTTATTCACGCGGCGTTCGAATATTTGCGGCTGTCGCGCGATTCGGCGACCTTCGAAAAAAATCTGCGGCCGGCCTGCGCGGCGATCGTAAAAGGCTATACGCAGGGGACGCGATACAACATCAAGGTCGATCCGGCTGATGGTCTGGTCTCGCAGGGGGACGCCAACACGCAACTGACGTGGATGGACGCCAAGGACGATGGGATCTGCTTTACGCCCAGACAGGGCAAGGCCGTGGAGATCAACGCGCTGTGGTATCACGCGCTGCGGCTGGTTGGCGAAGACGCGCGGGCGGACAAGGTTGGGGAGAGTTTTCGCAAGGCGTTCTGGCTGAATCCATTTCGTGGGCTCGCAGATGTGGTGGATGGTTCGCGGCGGGATTTGTCGATGCGGCCGAACCAGATATTTGCCGTCAGTCTGCCCAACAGCCCGCTGACGCGGCCGCAGCAGGAGGCTGTTGTCGAGGCCGTCCGGCGGGAACTACTTACGCCGGTTGGATTGCGGACGCTCGCCAGGAGCGATCCGAATTATCATGGGCGATATAGCGGCCCGCAAAAGCAGCGCGATGCGGCGTATCATAACGGCACCGTCTGGGCGTGGCCGCTGGGGGCTTTTCTCGACGCGTATCTGAAGGTCAACGACCGTTCCCAACCCGCCATCGAACAGGCCCGGGCGTGGCTCCAGCCGCTGCTGAACTCGATGCGCCACTCCTGCATCGGGCAGATCGACGAGATTTTCGAAGGGGATGAGCCGCATCGGCCGGTGGGCTGCTTCGCGCAGGCGTGGAGCGTCGCGGAGGCGCTTCGGTTGGCGATGGAGTTGGGGATGTGAGATGACAGGCACGAAGGCACGAAGGCACGAGGGCACGAAGTGGGTGGCTTTCGTGTTCGTGGCGGTCATTTCGATTTTAACGCGGGCTTACGCTGATGATATTTCGTTGCCGTTGCGGGGTTATTTTCATCCCGGGCGGGCGATGCCGGTGAAATGGAATGTTTCGGAGCCCACGGCGTCGGGCACGGTCATTCAACTTTCTGCATCGGATGCCGTAACGACCCGGCTTGTCTTGTCGGACAACGCGCGCGGAATCGTGCCGTGGATTGCCGTCGATTCGAATGTTGGCAATCTTCGCTGGCGATTCTCCTCCGGAGCGGCGGGGGAAATTTCTGATCTTCATCCATTGGATGAATCGGATTGCCTTGTCGGCGATTTTCTGGCGGACGATTCCGGCATCGGCGCGATTTTTCAAGATCGTCGCGTTATGACCATTCATCTTGACGCGGAAAATTTGCAATCGCCCGCGATGGCGTGGGAGACATTGGATGCGATGCTTTTGACCACCGAGGAATGGCAAAAGCTCTCGCCGGCGACGCGCGGCCAGTTGTTTGCCGAAGGAATTATATTGGCGGTCAGAGATGTGCGCAAGCCGGATGGGCAATTGCCGTGGCGGCGGTCGGATCCATGGTGGATTGCATCTTCGGATTTGAAATTACCGGCCATGATTGACGGTGATGCGTACAGGCCGACGGATGGTTGGACGTCTGGCCGGAGCGAAGCATTTCGCCGACGGATTTTTCTATTCGGGGCGATCTATTGCCTGTTGGCCGGGGGCGCGTGCCTGTGGCGTTCGCGTTGGATGCCGGCTGGATTTGTGGCGATGTCGATTATCGCCGGGGCGGCGTTTGCGATCGACAATGTTCATCAATCGCCGATATTTCAACGAAGCGGAACCATTTTGCTCAAGGGTGAAATGACGGTGGAGGACGATTGGGTGTATCAGGTTTCGCATCGGCCTGCTGAGTTTCGCGTTTCGGTTGGGGGTTTCGTTTGCCCGATATTTTCGGATGAATCGCAAGTAGAATTGGCGAAACTCAAGCTTGCTTGCGACGGTGATGGTGAGCCGGTTGCGATTGAGGGGCATCTGCCGGCGGATGAACCGCTGGCACTGGTGGCGCGGCAAGTCGCAGTTAGTCATGGGGAATATTTTCCGATGTCGCGCTCGACAAGTTCGTTGCGTCTGCTGGCCGGCGAATCGGTCTATTCTCAATTCCACATCGTCGGTCAATTGGCGGAACCCACTGATGACGGCGTCTGGCCAACGGTTGTTTTTGCGAAGCAGTAAGTTCGCGGGGTCCTTCACCGGAAGATTTCTATCGTTACGCTCCTCGTGCCGTCTGGCGGGCGCTGGCTCGAATGCGGTAAGGCGTTATCGCTGCGAACCTCGCTGGCTGGCCTGTTAAAATTCGCGATGGCCTTCTGCAGCGGCGCGAAAGCTGAGTCGCCGCGTGCCGCGGCCAATGCAGCGGAGTTTCGAGCACGTGCTCGACCTCAACCGCCCTTCACGCCCACATGTCCGACCTCCCGCGATCAATGCAAAACTGCCGCTTCCATCATCTTCCGGCGAGGTTGGACAAGGCGGGCCGTGCGGACGGTTGAGGTCGGCCCGTGGCCGAAACTCCGTGGCAATTGCCGCCGAAGGAGGCGGCTTATCTTCTTCGCTGCCGAAGGTTGCAGCGATCCCTATCAGGCCAGCCAGCGGCGTTCGAAGCGCTGGCGCCTGATCGCATTCGAGCCAACGCCCGCCAGACGGCATGAAGAGCGCAACGATAAAAATCTTCAGACGAAGGATGCTGATGATTCAGCCGGGCGGCCTACTACACCTTCACGAAACTTGCCGGATTATCCCATTGATCGGATGTGAACGATTGGGATTTATCGACGATGAGGTGTCCATTGGCATCGACCGAGATTGCAAAGCGCGTCAGCGGCGTCCTGGCCGGCCCCTTGGTGACATTCCCATCAATGTCGAAATTTGCGCCATGGCGCGGGCAGACGTAAGTATCCGTGTCGGGATGCCACTTTAGTGTTCCGCCCCGGTGAGTGCAGATTGTTGTGGACGCATAGATCTTGCCATTGTGGCGAACCACGGCGACGCGATTGGGCTGGGTCATCCATGTCGATGTGATGCCATCCGTCGCGTAATCTGATTTCGCACCGACATCAAGAAGTGTGCTGGGAGCGGTGGCGGGGGAGTCGTCGGCCAATAATTGGGCGCTGGTTCCGAGCCCGCACAAGCAGGCCGCGCATGCAACCGCGGTTACAAATTCCCTCCGATTCAACTGCGTCATCGTGCTCTCCTAAAAAAGATCCCCATGGATCGTCCGCTCCAACATCTGGATGATAGCAAACAATGCGAGGGGGTAAAAGTGGAGCAATAAAATGACAATATGGGTGGAAGCGTGTGTTTTTCATGGTGAAAGCGCTAAGCTCGCGTTAGGGGCTTGACTACTAAAATAAACGGGTGAAAGTGTCTCCCATCATTCAGATGGGAAAGGGATAGGGCCCTCTTAAGATGGAACTGTTGGAGCGGACCAATATGAGCCGAATGAACGACACCGCGCGTCAGGCGGGCGCTGCGCGCTCGCAGGCATCGTCTCCCTCTCGGAAGAAGGTTCTTATCGTCGACGACGAAAAGGACATCGTTGATCTTCTGGCTTACAACCTGGCGCACAACGGCTACGAAACAATCACCGCAGGCGATGGAAATGACGCACTGGAAAATGCCGCCAAGAATACTCCCGATCTGATCATTCTCGACCTGATGCTCCCCGGCATCGACGGGACGGAGGTCGCCCGCCGACTCAAGTCCGATGCGCGAACCACGAATATTCCCATCATCATGCTTACGGCCAAGGGGGAGGAAACGGACGTCGTGGTCGGCCTGACCTTGGGGGCCGACGATTATGTGACCAAGCCGTTCAGCATGAAGGTGCTGCTAGCGCGGGTGGGCAGCGTGCTTCGTCGCGCGGAAACGGGTGCCGGAAGCCCCAGCGAGGGCGGCCTGTTGCGAGCCGGGCCTCTCAGCATCGACACGCTCAAGCATGAAGTCCTCGTCAATGAGGAAGTGATCAAACTTACCTTGACCGAATTCAAACTTCTTTCCGCCTTGCTGACCGCCCGTGGGCGCGTGCTGACCCGCGATCAACTCATGGACAAAGCGATGGGCACGGATGTGTTCGTTACTGATCGGGCAATCGACGTGCACATCACCGCCATCCGCAAAAAGCTTGGGGACGCGAACTGGCTGGTCAACACTGTGCGGGGCGTGGGGTATCGGTTGCGCGAGTCTCCTGACGATAACGACTGAATCATTTGGTCACGGCGCACGGTATCCTGGGATTCGTCACCGATTTACCTCTGAACGGGATTATTCACCGCGGAGAACGCAGAGATCGCGCAGATACAATTCAGGGAACAATTTAATTCTAATTTTGTGCGCAGGCCGAAAGCGCGGGGGGTTTTGATCGGATTGAATTCTCTGCGATCTCTGCGTTCTCCGCGGTTAATCTGAATTTCTTGGGCTAACTTACGCTTTATCTCGGATTTCAGCTTGCATCCCCGATATTGTGTTTGATAATCGAATTGATGACGAGCGGTCTTCTTCCGCGTCTCGTTTTTACGCTGATCGGCGCCATCGTGGTCGTCGGTGCGGCGATATATGTCGCCACGGCAGCGCCGCCGGAATGGCGTACGCCGGGGATGTTGGCGGTTTATACGGTGGGGGCGTCGTTAATTATTGTCGTGGCCGGTGAGATCATTCGCCGACGGGGGTGGCTGGTTCCGGTGAGTCAATTGGAGCGCGCTGCCGCCCGAATGGCGCGCGGCGAGTGGGACGTGCGGGTTCAGCCCCACGGCGATCCCGGCGTTCAGCGAATGGCGGGCAATCTCAATCAGCTCGCTGCCCAGGCGTATAAACAGCTTTCGGATCTTCAACAGCAGCGGGGAGGATTGCAGGCATTGGTGGACACGCTGCCCGATCCGATCCTGGCGGCCGACCCGCGCGGGCGGATCACATTGCTTAACGCGCCGGCCGCGAGATTGTTGTCGCTGCAGCCGCCGCAAGCGCTGGATCAGAAACTCGTGAACGTCGTCAGCGATGAGCAGATCGTGGAACTGTACGAATCGCTCGTCGGCGCCGGCGGCGCAAAGCCGATCGGGCCCGGCACGATGCTCAACCGTGAAATTCGCCTGGTGCGCAATGGGCAGCGCTGCACCTATCAGGCCGTCGCCACGCGCGCGCCGGCGGGGGGGCTTTGCTGGTTTTGCGGGATGTCAGCACGCTGGTTGGCGCGACGCAGATGAAGACCGATTTCGTTGCCAATGCCAGCCATGAACTGCGGACGCCCATAGCCGCAATCAAGATCGCCTTTGAAACTCTTCGGGAGGTTTATCGCGAGGACCCCGCCCAAACCGAACGCTGCATCAATGTTATCGACGGGCATCTGCGCCGCCTGGAAGAGATGCTGCGAGATTTGATGGACCTGTCGCGCGTGGAGAGCGCCGATCTGAAACCCAGCGTCGCCCCGGTCAAAACGACCGAGTTGCTGCAGGCGTGCAAATCGGCCGTCGGGGCAATGGCCAGGCAGAAGAATGTCGATCTGCGTCTGGGCGACGGCGACCCGAGCACGCCGCTGGAAATCCACACCGACAGCCGACTGGTAAATCTCGTCCTCAAGAACCTTGTGGAAAACAGCATCAAATTCACCCCCAGCGGCGGCCGCGTGACCGTCTCGATCCGCCAATCGCCGGCCGCATCCGGCGCGAATATCGCCGTCACCGTCGCAGACACCGGCATTGGAATCGCCCCGGAGCATCGCGAGCGCGTTTTTGAGCGGTTTTATCAGGTGGACGCCGTCCGCAGCGGCAGCGCCGGCCGCGGGACGGGGCTTGGGCTGGCGATCGTCAAACACGCCATTGCGGCTCTTGGAGGGACGGTTCGATTGCAATCGGCGGTGGGGGCGGGGACGACCGTCACCTGTGAATTTCCGCAGACCGTTCGGCCGGAACCAGAGCCAAATGCTCAATCAGCCGTGGCGTGAGCGTTATTTGGACGGCATCCGTTCCCCAAAACGTTCTCCTACGCCCTTGTCTGGCGCCAATTTCGTTGTATAATTTAATTCGTGATCTTCGCGTGGGACGAAGCAAACCGCGACCACATCGCGAAACACGGTGTGACGCCAACAGAGGCGCGGTTTGTCGTTGAGAATGCCACGCCGCCGTTCCCGCAGGAATTGGGGGACGGCAAGCGGCGCGTGTGGGGACCGACCGTGGCTGGGCGGGCGCTGCAAGTCATCTATGTGTTGAAGAAACAGGACGACGTTCCGTTTAAGTCGATCGATCCCGTAGATTGGGCAGAGCTGCAGGGGATGCCGGATGCGAAAATCGCCCGCATCATCCACGCGATGGACCTGACCATCGACATGAAGCGGCAATTGCGCCGCCGCAGGAGATAAACTATGAAAACCAAGTCTGCTACTCGTCCTCGGCGTGCCAAAACAAACGTGACTCCGGATGAGCGCGACTTTTCCGGTCTCGACGCCTGGGCGCGGAATTTGAAATTGGAGGATGGCCGACCGCTCACCACTGCCGAGCGCCGCGAAGAAAAACTTGCCCGGAGCGTGGGTCGACCGCGAAAGCCTGACTCGGCCAAAGCCAAGCGCGTGATGATCAGTATGACTCCGAGCTTGATCAAGGCCGCGGATATTTATGCGAAGCGGACCGGCCTTACACTTTCCGGGCTAATCGCCGAAAGCCTTGTGGAGAAGATCAAACGGAAGGCGTCATAGAGCACGGTCCGTTTCCGATACATGACTTCTTTCCGCCACGTCGTTAGACTAGCTGCCAGTGGCTCGCCCGCGCATTCAGCGTCGTTGGCTCCCAACCGGCCGAAACACGGCCCGCACGCCTTGTTCAGATGATCTAAAGAACTCGATCCTTCGTTTGACCGTTCAAACCGCCGCGCTCGCCCTGTGCCTGTTCGCGGCCTCCGGGTGCTCATTCTTCGGACTGCAGAAAGAGTTGAACACGCTAAAGACGGTCGTCTATTACACCGGGACGGTTACCCTAACCACGAAAACGAAGGCTCCGGTAATCGTGGTTCTATACAGCGATGAGGATGGCCAACCGAAGCCGGTGATGTTTGACCTCATTCCCGAGGGGGATGGCGTTTATCACATCATCGCGCCGGGCGGCAACTATCGGCTGCCGGCGTTCGAAGATACCAGTCACGATTTCGATTACCAACCTGGCGAGCCAATCGCGTTGCTTCCCGGCGTTCCGCAAAATGCCCGGGCAGATCGGGGCGCTAAGACGAGCGATCACATTGTCATCTCCGACTCATCGGCGGTCGATGTGCCGCCGATTTTTGGCGAGCAGTTTACGCAACTTGTTGACCGCCTTTTGGGAAATATTGGCCAGGTCACAACGCTCGACGACCCTCGTTTCTCGGATTCGACGGTTTCCGAAGGCGTGTATGATCCGCTGGACTTCTTCAAGAACGACGGTCCACGGCTCTATATGCTCCAGCCGTATAATTCTCGCCTCTTGCCGGTCGTGTTTGTGCATGGAATGAACGGGTCGCCGAGGAGTTTCCGCGAAATGATCGCGGGATTGGATAGCACCCGCTTTCAGGCGTGGGTTTTTTACTGGCCGACGGGGATGCCGGTGGAAGTTTCGGGATGGGCGTTGGATCAGTCGCTTGAATACCTGAGCTACCGTTATGGATTTGATCGATGCGACTTGGTGGGGTACAGCATGGGCGGACTTGTCGCGCGGACTGCTTTGAACATTCGTGCCAAGGAAAATCGGCCGCTGGTCGTCCGGAACTTCATATCAATTTCCACGCCGTGGGGCGGTGATCCGGCGGCGACCAAGGGCGTCAACCTGGCTCCCGTGGTGGTGCCGTCCTGGCGCAATATGGACCCGACGGGCACCTACCTGAAAACGCTTTTCGATCAAAGCTGGCCGCAGAGCGTCCGTTATTCCCTTTTCTTCGGCTACGGCGGAGGCGGCGGCTCAAAAAACTCGGATGGGACTGTATCGCTGGAAAGCGTTCTCAAACGCGAAGCGGAGGACCATGCGTCTTTTATTTTTGGTTTTGACGATGATCATGAATCGATTCCGTCCGATCCGGATGTCATTAAAAGGCTGAGCGAGCAATTGGAGGCACCGTAAGTGAACGACACCGTTTAATCTGCGGCCAAGTCTTGACCTTGCTGCTCCGGCAGAAACTTCGCCAAAAACACAATCAAAACTCCCGGGACAATGAACGGCATCTGCTCATTGGCAAATCCCAGCCAGTAAAGCGGGGCGGCGATCGCGATCACTGCCCAGACGCGCAACATGGAACGCCGGGGGCGGCAAAGACGGAGCCAGACGTAGGCGGGGACGACAAGGCCGTAGAATCCCATGAACGCGCGATAGATTACTTCGCCCAGGGCGATGCCGTTGTAGGTGAATCCGCCGTGGTCCAAGATGCCCAGGATTACGGCGATCACAAGCAGCGCGCTGAAAGCGAAAAATTGTCCCATTCTTAATCTTTTCTCGACGCGGGAGATTTGCTGGACGTGCAGGGCGCAGGTCAGACAGCTTTGAACGATCAGGTGGGCCGACAGAATGAAGGCCAGTTGGGGATATTTAAACCGGCTGAAGCCGATCGCCAGCCAGCCGCTGTAGCCGACGGTTAGCAGGAGCATGAGTGGAAATAGCAAGCCGAATCCCAGGCCGAAGGCGATGCGGGCTTGCGTCCTTGAAAGCGCTTGCCGCGCGGCATGGAACGTGAGGTCGAGATAGGGGCAGCAAAGGAATCCGAAAAACCAAGCAGGGGCAAGCCAGAGGTCGTTGATGGGCGCGAGCCGGGTTCCTTCGACGGGATGGGCGATGTAGGGCAGATCTCCTCGCCAGAATCCCCATGCCATGACTGCTAGCGAGACGGCCAGCGCCAAGACGACCGCGAAAAAATCGCCGCCGCTTCGCCATTTGAGGATCATCCAGAAGATCAGGAAGACCGCGACGACTTCGGCTCCGGCATTGTGGCCGGCGATTTTCCGGATCATCCAGGCGGCGAAAAATGCGTGATATACGATCGTTATCAGGGAAAACCAGACGCAGGCCGACCGGTTTTCGCGGATCATTTCGCGGCTTTGATCCGGATTCCTAATCAGCCATCCCATCGCGGCGGCACCCAGAATATTGGGCACCGCGAACGTGATCACGCCGGCGAAACCCAGTTCCCGCATGATCAGCACCGGCAAGAACATGCCGATGCACCACGTCCAGGACATGGCCAGATAAATGGTCCAACCGGTGACACGGCCGGTTTTGAGCAGGGCGTTGGTTGAGTTCTTTTCTGTCAAATCTGGTTGGCGAAAGCTTCTTTGCGGGCTTTCCTGATCTTATGCTGAATTTTGGGGGTGACGTGAAAAGTGGCCTCGCATTTTCCGACGCGTTTGTCCCGTTCGCCGGCGGATGAAACCTGCTGCAGAATCTCCAGATCGAGGGTCACATTAAATTCTTCCCCGGTGCTCAGAAGTTGCCGGACGTTTTCCCGGGTCGTCATTTTATAGACGGCCGGGCCCAGGCAGGGACGCAGGAAGGTGTATTCCAAGTGCTTGCAGACGACGGTGTAGTCGCCGCCGCAGATGCCGAAGACGTACATTCCGCCGGCAATTTCGCTGTTGGCCAGAAGCGCGCCGCCGGCCATCGCCCTGTACCAGTTGCGGTTGAATCGCCGGAAGGGCAGCACGGCTGCGTAGGTTTCGGCGGTGATCTGCTTGATGACGATCCCGCTGAAAAACGCGTAGGGCAGCCAGATCAGCGAACAGATCCGATGCCAAAAATTGTCGCGCACGGACAATCGGCTGACAAATGCCTCGACCCTGTCGTATAATCGCGAAAGTCGGCCAATTGGAATCCGCGAAGCGATCGGCGGCAGTAAAACCGGTTCTCGCGTTTTTGGCTTAACTTCGCTGGATGGAATCGGAATCGTGCTCATGGGCGACCGATCTCTATTTTTACCTCAATTTGGCGCTTTTATATACGGCAACGGCACGATTACGGCAAATTTCACGAGTAAACTCATTGGGAAACTCACTGGAGGCAAAATGTCGCTGAAAACAAGTCTGGAGAATCAAATCCGCCGGGGGCAACTCGTTCCCGGAATGTCGTTCCCGCAGAAGGTTTGGGCAATCACCGCCCGAATTCCGCGCGGGAAAGTCGTTACGTACGCGGATGTCGCCCGCAGCCTGAAATCTACCGGCTATCGAGCCGTCGGGCAGGCTCTGCATCGAAATCCATATGCTCCCGGCGTTCCGTGCCATCGTGTTGTTGGAAGCGACGGCAAACTGACCGGTTTTGCCCAAGGTCTGCCGAAGAAGCGGAAGATGCTGGAGGAAGAGGGCGTCGCGTTCAACGGACCGCGGGTTGACCTGACTCAATACCGCGGAAAGATTGCTCAATAATCTCCGCGGTTCTCGTCACGGAATTTTCGGCTGCCAGTTTTTCTTTGACCGACAGACATGATGCCGCATGTGCATCATCCATGGTCTGTTTCAACAGCGCTGCCGCCCGCCTAGCGTTAAATCTCGCGGCCGGCAGAGTCTCCGAGACTCCCAGCCGTTTTAGCCTCGCGGCATTGTCCGGCTGATCGTGGGCCATCGTCATCACCAATTGCGGGATTCCGGCGGCCATGGCCTGGGCGCTGGTGCCTATGCCACCGTGATGCACGATCGCCGCGCAACGTGGCAGCAAGCGGCTGAAAGGGGCGTATTCGATGTGCCGAATCTCCGGCGGCAGGTTCTCCGGCAGATGTTCGCGGTGACGCGACAGCAGCACTCCGCGGCGGCCGAGAAGTTGGCATGTCTTAATCGCCTCGGCGAAGAATTCGCGACCATGCCGCATCGCGCTTCCCGGGGTGAACGCAATCGGGGGCTCGCCTGATTTCAGGAATTGCTCCAGATCGGGATCAATCGGCGTGACATCCGCTTCATCGTACAACGGAAACCCGGTGAGAACCGTTTGACTTGGCCAATCTGGCGGCGGGGGGGCGAACCATTCGGGAAATAATCCGATCACCCGGTCCGGGGAATGAATCCAACCGTTGAAAATTCTTTTCACCGGCGGCAAGCCGTGCTCGTGGCGGAAGGAATTCACCGGTCCGGCCAGGGCGCGGTCCATGACCAGCAGATCGCACGCCCGGTACACCAGCCGATTCCACCATCGCGGCATCCAGGACGCCACCGGAAGCGGCGGCGTCCTGGGTGGGTCGATCGCGCTGCGGATGCACGTTGGCGACAGATGGACCGTCACTCCCTTAATCCCCAGCTTTTCCTGGGCCACCCGTCCGCCAAGAAGCAACGTTGACATCACCAGCCCCGTTCGTCCCGGGCGGTGGTTGGCAACGATCGCCTCGTAATACCACCCCAGCGACTCCGCGACCCCTTCGGCGATCACTTGAAATCCCTTCACCGGGTCCCAAAGTTCGGGGCGGGACGAAAATCGATCGAATTGGTCGATCGTCACCGCTGGTACAAATTCCGGTCCTACCGAGCGGGTCAGCGATTCATACATCGCGGGCATGATCATGATGACTTCGTTCCCGCGCCCTTGTAGCTCGCGCCCGAGGGCCAGAAACGGGTGGACATCGCCATAGCTCCCCAGGGCGGCAATCAGAATGCGGAATGGCTCCTGCGGCATAGTGACCATATTAAGCCAAACCCCCGCGGTGAGTTGAATTCCACCCGGCATGCCTTGCAAACAATTTACGCCGTTCATAGACTCTGCGGCCTCGCTGGCCCCCGTGCCTGCGGGATGTCTTCATGCTCGGCGTTCTTTCAACTTTGACGGTTCTGGCGGATGCCGGCTCGGCGACCTACCTCGTCCAGCCGATGGTCATCCTTATTCTGTGCGTTGTCGGCGGCATTGGCACCGTTCTTCTCCTGCCGGGTCCGAAGCAATCCCCGAAGATTGGCGGCCCGCTGCTTATTCTGGCGGGACTTGCGCTGGCTCTTTTCCTCTTCGGGGCCGAGGCGGGTCATGTCAGTTCCGATACCGGGCCCTATTTCTGGATTTTCTCCGCCATCGCCATCGTCGGCGCCGTTCGCGTCGTCACCCACCCTCGGCCGGTCTATTCCGCCCTTTATTTCGTCCTGACGGTGTTCGCCAGTGCCGGGTTGTTTATTCTGATGTATGCCGAGTTCATGGCGGCCGCGCTGGTGCTGATTTACGCCGGAGCCATCCTGATCACATACGTTTTCGTAATCATGCTGGCGGCGTCGGCCCAGAGTCCGAGCGACCGGTCCCCGCTGGCAGGGCTGGCGGAATGTGATCTGGTCAGTCGGGAGCCGTTCACGGCCGCCTGCGTTGGGTTTGCCCTGATGGGTGTCCTGCTTTTTGTCATCTTCGATAAGGCAGAGCAGCTTCCCCCGGCGAACCCGCCGCCGTCGGCCCCGAGTCTGATGCCTGAGGAGGACGTTCATGGATCAACGCAATCCATCGGGCAGTATTTATTCCAGGATCAGATGGTAAACCTCGAATTGGCGGGACTGATTTTAACTGTGAGCATGGTCGGAGCGATCGTGATCGCCCGCCGGAGGGTTGTCGGAATCGACCAGAGATTCGAGCCCAGCACCGAGACGATTTCGTCCAATGCCACGCCGGTCAGCGATGATCCGCACAGTATTCCCGTGTATGGAACCACCAATCCCCGGCAGAAATCTTTTCCGGAACATTGATGAGCTAAAAATGCAGGTTCTGGCTTTGCAACATTATCTAGCGGTTGGCGCGATCATGTTTGTGATCGGGCTGATCGGCTTTATCACCCGGCGAAATCTGATCGTCATTTTCCTCTGCACCGAACTGATGTTTCAGGGCGTGGCGATTAACCTGATCGCCTTCAGCCGGTATACGGGCAATCTGGCCGGGCAGGCGTTTGTGATTTTCGTGCTGGTGATCGCTGCTTCCGAGGCGTCGCTGGCTTTGGGTTTGGTAGTCTTGTTGTTCCGGCAGAAAAACACGCTGGATGCCGATGCGTGGCGCGATTTGAGAGGGTGAGTGAATGGATCTTTTCGCGGTTAAATATTCATACCTGATCCCGCTGCTGCCGCTGTTTGGCGCAGTCGATCTGCGGGATTCTTCGGTGCGAAGATTCTGCGAGGCCAATCCCATTGGCCGATCTGGATCGGCGTCGGCGCGAGCGCGCTGATTTCCCTGTCCCTGCTGTTTGGAATGATCGGCCTTTCGCATGATGGGAAGCCGCTGGCCGTCGTCGTCGATTGGTATACCTGGATCGAAGCGGGCAGTTTTAAGGCGACCGCCGGGTGTTTCTTCGATCAGCCTGACGGCCATCATGCTTTGCGTCGTCACCGGCATTGGGTTTCTCATCACCGTTTTCTCCGCCGGTTATATGAAAGGCGAAGCGGGGTATTTCCGATTCTTCGCATATCTGGGCCTGTTCATCTTCTCCATGACCTGCCTGGTGATGGGGAACAATTTCATCATGCTCTATCTCGGCTGGGAGGGCGTAGGCGCTCTGTTCCTATTTGCTGATCGGCTATTACTATGAAAAGCCCTCCGCGCGGGATGCGGCCAAGAAGGCGTTTCTCGTCAACCGCATCGGCGATTTCGGCTTCGGTCTGGGGATCATGCTCATATTCCTGACCTTCGGAACGGTCAGCTATTTCGGCACCGGCGTCGGGACGCACACTGGCGTACTCGAACTGGCCACGATGCCGATCGATCAACTGAGCCAGATCGCGACAGTGCATACCGAATGGGTTCCCACCGCGATGAAATGGGTTCCGTTCCTTCTGATGCTCGGCGCGTTTGGTAAATCGGCCCAGTTCCCGCTGTATGTCTGGTTGCCCGATGCCATGGAAGGCCCGACGCCCGTTTCGGCCCTCATCCACGCCGCGACCATGGTTACCGCCGGCGTTTACATGATCGTTCGTTGCGGCACGCTCTTCGTCACCAACGAAGCGGCGATGACGACCGTCGCCTGCATCGGCGCATTCACCGCGCTTTTGGCGGCCACCATCGCCTTGCGGCAATTCGATCTGAAAAAGGTTTTCGCCTACAGCACCATCAGCCAGCTTGGATTTATGTTCGTCGCCGTGGGATGCTTCGCCCCCGTGGCCGGCGTGTTTCACCTCGTCACGCACGCGTTTTTCAAGGCCCTGCTGTTCCTCAGTTCCGGCGTCGTGATGCACGCGATGTTCGGCGAACTGGACATGCGGAAAATGTCCGGCCTTAAATCTGTGCTGCCCAAAACGCGCTGGCTCATTCTCATCGGCTGCCTGGCTTTGGCCGGCTGTCCATTTTTCAGCGGGTTTTTCTCCAAGGACGAAATTGTCGCCGCCGCTTTTAGCCGCAATTGGGCTCTTGGCGCGCTCATGCTCTTCGTCGCTTTTATGACGGCTTATTACACGTTCCGTCTATATTTCCGGGTTTTTGAAGGGCCCCTGGTGACTGTGCCGCCGCCTCCGGCGCCGGCGCATGACCACGATTCACACGGACATGGTTCTGATGATCACGGCCATGACCACGAACATCACGATCACGAGCCTCTTCTCATGATCGCACCGTTGGCGCTGCTGGCCATCGGCGCACTTCTGGCCGGATATCTCAATTTCCCCGGCCCTCATCTCGGGTCATTCCTGGGTGAAAGTCCATCCATCACCGCCGCGTACGATATGGCCAAAACCCTGCCAGTCCCGCCCGAGGAACTCGCAAGAAAGATGGGTCAATCCACGGAAACCGAGGGCTTCAGCGGATTGATGATTCTCAGCGGTTTGATTTCCTTGGCCGGCCTCGGGCTGGCGTATTGGCTCCATCTTAAAGACCGCGCCCTCGACGATGCCCTGGCCGAACGCTTCGCCCAGATTACCCGGCTCATCGAAGCCAAGTTCTGGGTGGATGAAATTTACCAGGCCTTCATCGTCGATCCCCTGCGTATGCTCGGCGAATTCTTCTACGGATTCGATCGATGGGTCATTGACATGCTCGTCAACATAACCGGCTGGATCTGCCAGCTCGTTGGATTCATCCTGAAGCTGACAGTTCAGCGCGGTTATCTCCAGGGATACGGCGCGGCCATGCTGCTGGGCATCGCGGCCATACTGCTTTTTGTCTTTATGCACTGAATGAATTGAAACAATGAATCCGCTGCTGATTATCCTTCTGCTTGTTCCCGCCGCCGGCGCGTTGATCGGCGCGGTTTTGCCCGTCGCCGCGGCGCGGTCGTGGGCGCTGCTCATCAGCCTGGCGACGCTGCTGATCTCTATCATCATTTTGTGCCAGTTTCATTTTGACGTGAGCGGGTTCCAGTTCACCTTTGACAACGCGGCCCTCACCCTGCCGTTCCACGCTTCGTTTTCCCTGGGAATCGACGCGATTTCGCTTTGGCTGGTTCTCCTCACGGCTCTGCTCATGCCTCTGGCCATCGCAGCCAGCTTTGACAGCATTCAAGACCGCCCCCGCGAATATTACTCATGGATGCTGTTGCTCCAGGCGGCCATGCTTGGCGTTTTCGTCGCTCGCGATATCCTTGTTTTCTACATCTTCTTCGAACTGACTCTGGTTCCCATGTTTTTCATCATCGGCATCTGGGGCGGACCCCAGCGCCGCGATGCTGCCGGGAAATTCTTCCTGTTCACGTTTACCGGTTCGGTCTTCACGCTCGCGGCCGCTATTTATCTTGGATACCACGCGGGGACGTTCGACATCGCATCTGTCGTCCAATACGCCCGAACATCGCTCAGTGATACCGAACGATATTGGATTCTGCTGGGGCTATTGGCCGGCTTCGCAGTCAAAGTGCCGCTCTTCCCCGTCCACACCTGGCTTCCGCTGGCGCACACCGAAGCGCCTACCGCCGGCAGCGTCATCCTTGCCGGCGTGCTGCTAAAACTTGGAACTTATGGATTGATCCGCCTGGCAGTCCCCATCGGCTTGCTCACCGCCGATAGCATCGCGTTTCCTCAGCTCATCCATTTCCTCGGCTGGCTTTGCATTATCGGCGTCATCTACGGCGCTCTGGTCGCGTGGGTTCAGCAGGATGTCAAAAAGCTCGTCGCATACAGCTCCGTTTCGCACCTCGGATTCTGCGTTCTGGGGATGATGGCCCTCAACCTCCCTGGCCTCGAAGGCTCCGTCCTCTACATGATCAATCACGGCCTCAGCACCGGCGCGATGTTCCTCGTGATCGGCATGATTTACGACCGCTATCACACGCGCGACATCAACCAGCTTTCAGGCCTGGCCAAACGAATGCCCATCATGGCGTTCTTCTTTGTGTTCTTCACCCTCGCCAGCATCGGCCTGCCTGGACTCAACGGATTCGTCAGCGAATTCCTCACGATCCTGGGCGCGTTCACTTCGCCGTATCTCGGAGTCAAATTCGGATCGCTCGCCGCCTTGGGGATCATCCTTGGCGCGGTTTATATGCTGCACATGACGGCTCGCGTGATTTTCGGGCCGCTCAAGACCCCGGAACTGCATGGCGAGCATGGCCATGGTGAATCGCATCCTCCAGGCGACCTGAACGCCCGCGAGATCGCGATACTCGTTCCGTTGGCGCTGGCGGTGGTTTATCTGGGTGTGTATCCCTCGGCCGTGCTGCGGTCGATGAACGATCCGCTGACGATGATGCGGCAGCCGATCATCACCGCAAAAGCGCACCATCTTCCGCTTGAAACACAGTCGGCTCTGGCCCTGACGCCAATGACGCAACTGGTGGCCAAACCATGAGTGATCTGCTTCGAGCCATGTTGCCGGAAATCGTCTTGTGCGCGGTTGCGTGCGTGCTTCTGCTGATGGGCGTTTCGATGAAGGCGTCGACCCGCCGGGCCGCGCCCGTGCTGGCCATCGCCGCACTCATTTTCGCCGGCGCTAGCCAGTTTTCGATGTTTGCCGGCAACGCGCCGCGCCTCGATCTTCGCTGGAATACTGTTCACATTTATGAATTCGCCCGCTACATCAAGATTCTTTCGTCGGCGATCGGGATCATGTTGGTGATGCTCGCGTGGCCCAGCAACGCCGACGCCACCGGCGGTCCCGCCCATCATTTTGGCGAGGAAGCATGTGAATTTTACGCCCTGATGCTCCTGTCCATTTCCGGCATCTTTTTCGTCGCCGGCGCTAATGACATCATGCTCCTTTTCCTTGGGATCGAACTGGCCAGCATCCCAACCTACATCATGGTCAGCATCTCCCGGCCACTCGCGGTCGCGCAGGAAGCCGGTGTCAAATATTTCTTCCTTGGCGCGATGGCCGCGGCTCTGATGCTCTTCGGATTCAGCTATCTTTACGGAACCACCGGCACCACTCGCCTCGATCTAATCGCCGCCACCGTCCATCCCGATACCGGATTATCGTCCTGGCAAATCCTCGCCGTTGTACTGCTGATCCTTGGATTCGCATTTAAGATGGCCGTCGTGCCGCTGCATTTTTATGCCGGCGATGTCTATCAGGGCGCGGCCACACCCGTCACGGCATTCCTTAGTTTCGTCCCCAAGATCAGCGGCTTTGTCGCCTTATTGAAAGTTCTGTTCGCCGTCACCGGCGGCACTTGGCATATCGCGCCGGAAATCGTCAAACTTCTATGGATTCTGGCTGCCCTGACCATGACCGTCGGCAACGTGCTTGGGCTCGTGCAGATCAACATCAAGCGCGTTTTCGCCTACAGCTCCATCGCGCACAGCGGATACATGCTCGTCGGCGTCACCGCGCTTCTCAGCACCACCGATTACGAAATCCAGATGACCGCGTTGCAGGGAATCCTGTTTTACCTCACCGCGTACGGATTGATGAACGTCGCTGTCTTCGGCGTATTGATTCTCCTGCCCGGCCGATCCAACCAGCCCGCCACCAGCGCCGAAACCTTCGACGACCTGGCGGGCCTGGGCCGCGAGCATACCCTCCTGGGTCTGGCCATGGCCGTGAGCTGTTTCAGCCTGATTGGAATTCCGCTGACCATCGGATTCTTCGGGAAATTCTTTCTCATTCTTCCCGCGTGGAAGGCCGACCTCAGCGGCCTGGTTGTGATCCTGGTCATCAATGCCGCCATCAGCGCCGGCTATTACCTGCGGATCGTCGGATCGTTATTCCTGGCTTCCGAAAAATCCGGGCCCCGCTATGGCCGGCCGCCGCGCCAGGATGGGCCAATCCATCATCCCATCCCCGTGCTGATCTCGGTTGGCATTTCGATGGTGGCCGTCCTCTGGCTTGGCACAGTGTGGCCCGCGACTTCCCGCTTGATGAACCGCACCGCCGAAGCCGCCCGCATTGAACCGCCGGTGTCGACGCCGGTCGCGGAACTTAAGTAAATCACCGATTCGCTTATTTCGCCGCGCTTAGAAAGATATGCCAGATCTTCGTCGAGTCCATCATCGATGGATTTCCCGGCCAAAACTCCGATCCATTCACGCTCGATCCCCATTCCGCCTTCGGATCATCAATCCACCCCGCGCGCCCAAGCCGATCCAGCGGCGCGACAAGCTTCGGGTCTGAATTCCGCACGCAGAATTCCGGGTCCCAAACCAGCAGCACTCCCGTGGGTGGGTGATCGATCGCCTCCGGCGACCATGGCTCAACCCGGCTTCGATCCCAGGGGCTGGCGTTCAGGTAAAAAAACACCCCCGGATGATTCGACATGATTCTCGGAAAGCTCTGCCGAACTTCGCTGTGCTCATACCACTGGACCATTTGCTCGGCTTTTCCCCAACTTTGGGTCTGCTGAACCGGCAAAACGCGCCAGCAATAGTTGACCAGCCCCGGCACGACGACCGCCAGCGCGGCCCACGATATCGGCCGCGGCCAGCGCATTTGTGAAAACGCCCATTCCCAACCGCGCAGCCAGGCATCCCCATAGCGGCGCGACGATCAGCAGATATCGCGGCGCTCCGCTGCTGGAGAAGCCGCCCAGCCGGTGCAGCACGCTATGTCCGATGAGGATCGCCAGCGGAATCGCGGCCATGAAAAAATCCACTCGCGCTGCGTGTTCCTTCAATCGCGCCGGCGGCCACGCGGACACGAAACTTCGCCACATTCCGATCCACATTGCCGGCAACGCGAACGGACCAACCACCATCGGCAGCACCGCGGCGAAAGACAGCAGCGGCCCGCGCGGATACTCGCTCCCCGATTCGTATGGCCAGTGATCCATGAGCCAATGCCACCACGGCCGATCCGCCGGGCCGGTGAGCAAATGCCCGGCGATGCTCCAGGCGATCAGTCCCAGCGGAAGAATCGCGGTGGCCAGCCATTTCCGATGCGCCAGCAGCGCCGCGGCGGCCAGCACGATAAAGACGAATCCCTCCGGCCGTCCCAGCGGCGCGATCGCCGCAAAAATCGCCATCGCCCACCATCGCCGCCTCTGGTAGCTGAGAAACGCCAGACCGATCACAACCGCAAATGGCAATTCCGTAAGTTCCGAAAATGAATGGAGAAAAAGAAGAGGCTGACCCAGCGTGAAGATCAGCGCCAGTACCGGATATCGAAACCGCTGCCCTTTGGCGATTGCCGCCGCGATAATCGCGCACGCGATCGCCGCCAACATGCTGGTGAACCTCACCCTAATCAATCCACCCAATCGCGCGGGCACCGAAAACAGCGACGTACAGAGCGGCCGCCCCCAGATATCCACGAAAAACATCGGCTGCTCGAACGCGTGCCGGGCAAAAATGAAATGCGTCGCCCCGTCCGATTCAATGAACCCGCGCGATTTCACCGCGGCCGCAATTGAGCAAACGGCGAATGCCGCGATGGCCAGAAAGGCGGTGCGATAGCCGTTTCGGATATCGAATTTCACGTTTATTTAATCGCCACTTCCTTCCCCGCCGCCGCCGCTCGATACACCCCATCCAGGATTTTCTGCACGGCCAGTCCGGCTTCGCCGGGCGCTTTCAGCGGGGTGCCGTGCAGGCAGCCGTCGACGAAATTTCGCAGCTTGAGCGAGAACAGATACGGGAAATCGGTTTTGGTGCCGACAAATGCGGGGGATTCATTGACCATCGAGCCGGATCGGTCGGTGAAGATCGACGGCGGGTCCCATTGGCATCCGCCCTTGTCTCCGATGACCGTGAAATTCCAGACGTCCTTTTCGATGTGGGCGGCGAACGACGCCTCGATCTGGAGGATCGAGCCGTTGTCAAAGCGGATTTGGCCGATGGCCAGGTCTTCCACGGTGTAGGTCTTAAAATCCCAGTTGGGCCATTGCGAGACCACGTCGGATTTCTTGTTGCCCATGTAGGTCCAGGTGTTTCCCGCGGCCGCCACGGGTTCGGGTGAGCCGATCAAGTAATGGGCCATCTCGATCACGTGAACACCGATGTCGATCATCGGGCCGCCGCCCTGGAGTTTCTTTTGGCCGAAAACGCCCCAGTTGGGGATTCCGCGACGGCGCAGCGCCTGGCATTTTACGAACATCACCTTGCCGAACTGGCCATCTTCGCGGGCGCGCAATAGAAAATCGGTGTTGGGGTGATAGCGGTATTGAAATCCCACCGCCAGTTTCTTTTTGTTCTTCTGGCAAGCCGCGATCATCTTCCGGCATTCGGTCGGATTCATGGCCATCGGCTTTTCTACCATGACATGGCAACCGGCGTTGGCGGCGTCGATCGTTGGCGCGGCGTGCACGCCGTTGGGCGTGCAGATGCTTACCGCGTCGGGTTTGATTTCCTTGAGCATCTTTTTCCAGTCGGCATAGAGATGCGTGAAGCCATATTTCTCCTCCATGGTTTTCAATCGCCGTGAGTTGACGTCCACGCCGGCGACCAGTTCTACGTCCGGGAACGTTTGCAACGCCTTGATGTGGGTTTCGCTGATTCCACCGCAGCCGATGATCGCCACTCTCAGTTTCGGCCCGGTGTATTCCTGCCGGACATCGGTCGCGAATGATTCCGTTGATACGCTCTTTTCAGCCATTTCTTTGATTCCTTTGAGTTAGTAGCCTTCATTTCTGAGCTTCGCCAATTCTGTCTTTGCCGCGGCCAATTGGTCGCGCGTCTGTTTCACCAGCGCCTCGGGCGCTTTTAGGGTGTAGGATTCCTTTGCCAGCCGGGCTTCCAAAGTCTGAATCTGCCGGAGCAGATCCTCTTCCCGCCGGGAGGCCCGCAGTCTTTCGGCGCCCGCGTCCCGCAGATCGTCGATGAAAATATCGCATCCCCCGGCCGATGTGCGCGCCACGCCTGGAATGGGGGGCAGCATGTCGGAAACGATCAGAATCCTGCACCCGGCCAGAAGCTCTATCGTCGCTCGGTTGGGGTTCACCTGGCCCAGAGCATCGCCGGGCGCGAGAATCGACGCGTCCAGCCGGCGTTTGAGGTCTATCTTGTACTCGTTCCGCATTTTTCGGATGGCGGTCACGATTTCCTGGATTCTTCCGAAGACGGTATCCGCCTCATCGTCAAAATGGCTTGCAACGGGCCATGCCGCTTGGACCAGCCGCCGGCTTCCCGGGCATTCGAGCCCGACCGGCAAACCGCGATAGGGGCGGACCTCGTTCAATCGTTCCCAGATCATTTCCGTGATGAACGGAATCATCGGGTGCATCAGCCGAAGCGCTCCATCCAGCACCGCCGCCAGAACCTCGGCGGTGTGCCCCGCGGCCTCAGGCGTCTTGAGCGCCGGCTTGGAAACCTCGACGTGCCAGTCGCAGAAATCATTCCAGAAAAAATCGTAACAGGCCTTGGCGTACTGATCGAAACGATAAATCGCCAGCGCCGCTTCCGCCTCGCGCACGGTGCGGTTAAACCGCGAAACGATCCACCGATCCGCCAGCGACCATCGACTTCCATCCACCCGCTCCGGCTCAATGTCGGCCAGATTGGGAATCACAAAGAAATTGGCCACGTTCCAGATCTTGTTGCAGAAATTCCGGCCGATGTCGAATTTGTCGGAAGTGTTCCGCCCCTGCGTGTCCTTTTTCACCGGCATTCGCACATCCTGCGTTTCCGTGGCCATCATTGTCAGGGCGAAGCGCATCGCATCCGCGCCGTGCGTTTCGATGACGTCAATGGGATCGACGCCGTTCCCCTTCGATTTGCTCATCCGCTCGCCGTTGCCGTCGAGGATCGTGGGGTGGATGTAAACGTGGTAGAAGGGCACCGCCATCTCGCAGCCGCTGCCTTGTTGGAGAGCGTTGCCGGCAAGACCCTCACCCCTGCCCTCTCCTCTTCGAGCCTGAGCCTCAGAGCCGAAGGCCGGAGTACCGGGCGAGGGGCAAGAGAATTTCGGCCCCATATTGTAAATCCCCATCATCACCATCCGCGCCACCCAAAGCGTGACGATATCCCGACCAGTTGCCAAGACGCTCGTGGGGTACCACGTCTGCAATTCCGGCGTATCATCCGGCCAACCCAGAGTGCTGTGCGGCCAGAGGGCGGAGGAGAACCAGGTGTCGAGGACGTCGTCGTCCTGGACGTAACCCCAGTAATCAAGAAAAGTCTCCACGTCCGCATCCGGCCTGGCGACACAAACAAACGCGTCCTCGGGTTCCGTGCCGGCGTCCGTTTGCCCTGTCTCCATTTGTCTCGCGGAGCGAAAAGCGATCCGACCGGCTTCGCTCAATGTCCGCAAATCGGCAAAATGCCGCTCAATAGCGACGCGATCAGGCTTGACCCCGAATTTTTCTTTGTATGTTTCTTCCAGCCCGTTTTTCTGCCGCCACACCGGAATCCGATGCCCCCACCAAAGCTGCCGGGAGATTGGCCAATCCCTTTTCTCCCCCAGCCAGCTCAGATATTGCTGTGCATGCCGTTCCGGGAAGAATTTGATCGTTCCATCGCGCACCACTTCCAGCGCCGGCTCCGCCAGCGGGGCCATCTTCACGAACCATTGATCGCTCAGATACGGCTCCACCGGCGTTTTGCTCCGGTCGCTGTGGCCGATCTGTGTTTCGTAGGGTTCTTCCTTGGCGAGCAAACCCAAAGCCGTCAAATCCTCGACCACTTTTCTCCGGGCCACTTCCCGTTTCATTCCTGAATATTTTCCGCCGTTCTCGTTGAGCGTCCCTTCGGGGTTCAGGATGTTGATGATCTCGATCTGATCGGCTTTCCCCTGATGCCGCTGCCACACGGCGTAGTCGTTGGGATCGTGCGCGGGCGTCACCTTCACCACGCCGGACCCAAATTTCGGATCGACCAGGATATCATCCGCGATGATCGGAATTTTCCGGCCCGTCAGGGGCAAATCGACGTTTTTTCCGATGGCCCAATTCCACCGCTCATCGGTCGAATGCACGGCCACGGCCGTATCGCCCAGCATGGTTTCCGGCCGCGTCGTGGCCACGACCAGAACCTTGTCGGTTCCCTCGATCGGATACCGGATATGCCACATCATCGTCTTGACGGTCTCGTGATAGATCTCATCGTCCGAGATGGACGTTTGCAGATGCACGTCCCAATTCACCAGCCGCTTGCCGCGAAAGATCAGGCCGTCTTTGAAGAGCTTGAAGAACGTTTCGCGCACCGCACGGGCACACTGCTCATCCAGCGTGAACCGCGTGCGGTCCCAATCGCAGGAGCATCCCATGCGTTTAAGCTGCTCGAGAATTCGGATGCCGTACTGTTCCTTCCACTGCCAAATTCGGCGGACCAATTCCTCGCGGCCGACATCGTGCCGGGTTTTGTTCTCCTTCTCCTTGAGTTGCTTTTCCACCACCGCCTGCGTGGCGATGCCGGCGTGATCGATGCCCGGAATCCAGACCGCGTTGAATCCTTTCATTCGATGCGTACGAATGAGAACATCCTGCAGCGTACCGTTGATCGCATGGCCAAGATGCAGGGCCCCCGTGACATTCGGCGGGGGAATTACGATGCAATAGGGCTCCCCCGACGCCCGCGGGTCGGCCGCAAAGGATCGCTCGTCGGCCCAGACCCGGCTGGCGTATGCCTCGACCGAGACGGGATCGTAGTTTCTGGAGATTTCGCCGCTCATATCAGGGCGTGGATAGTAAGCACCCCAAGCCGATTTGTCATTTGCCCGGTCTGCCAAACTTCCGCTGACTTCATTCGCGACCTTCGCGCCTTCGCGGTAATCTGCATTTGAGGGTCGCCATCGCGGTCGGTTGCAGCCAGGAAAGAGAAACCGCGAAGGCGCGAAGGTCGCGAAGCGGGAACAGGGGATCTAACCACCCGGCTTGAACAGGGCAGAGTTAAACGATGTCACAATGAAATATTGCACGTCCGGATTCAGGCCCATTAGATTCAGCACCGAAAACAAGCCGCGGAACATGAACTCCCCGGCTTCCTTCGTGCTAAGGACGAAGAAAAGAACCAGCAAAATCCCGAACGCGATCTGCGGATCGCGCAATCGGCTCGCGGCGCCCTTAGGCAGATACGGCTGAACAATATTGAACCCATCCAGCGGCGGAACCGGAAGCAGATTGATGAAGCAGGCGAAGGGCTGAATAACCGCCATCGCTCCGCAAAAAACCTGGGTGGCCGTCCACGTGTCCGGCTCCGCCGTCGGGTCCAGCCAGCCGAACCGAGGATATAGCGGCAAGACGCACAGCACGAAGATCGAAAAATTCACCGCCGGGCCAGCTGCCGCCGTCAGCGAGCGCCAGGCCCGGTTGCGCAGGAGGTTCACATTCACATACGTCGCGGCTCCGACCATCGGAATCCCGCCCATCGCCACGAATAAGAGCGGCAGAACGAATGTCATCATCGGGTTCGCATATTTGATGGGATTCAGCGTCAGCAGGCCGCGCTCGCGAATGGTAAAATCGCCTCCTAGGTACGCGACCAGGCCGTGCGCGAATTCATGCAGCGTCACTGACATGATCCATCCAATCATAATTGCCCAGAAGATCGGACTGGACCAATTGACGGCCATCATAGGCAGCGTTGCGAGCATGGATCGGGGAATATAGAGTGGTTCGCGCAAAGAGGCCACATGCTCGTGTTGATCGATAATTACGATTCCTTCACCTACAACCTGGTGCAGAAGCTGGGCGAGGTGGACCCGAAGCGCGAAATCCGCGTCTTTCGCAATGACAAGGTGACGCTGGACGAGATCGAGGCTCTTTCCCCAACACACATCGTCATTTCCCCCGGCCCCTGCACGCCGCGCGAGGGGGGAATCAGCAATGACATTATCCGGCATTTCGGCCCCAAGCTGCCGGTCCTCGGCGTCTGCCTGGGGCATCAATGTATCGGCTTCGTCAGCGGCGCGATCGTCGAACGGGCCGAGCGGCTCATGCACGGAAAGACCGACCAGATTCACCACGACGGCAAGTCGATCTACGCGGGAATGCCCAATCCGTTTACGGCCACCCGCTACCACAGCCTGATCATCCGCAACGGCACTTTGCCGCTGGAATATGAAGTCAGCAGTTGGACGGATCACGACGAGATCATGGGCGTCCGCCACAAATCTTGGCCGTTGGAAGGGGTGCAGTTTCATCCCGAGAGTTTTCTGACCGAGCAGGGCGAAAGGTTGCTGGCGAATTTTTTGAAAAAGTGAATGTTCGACCTCGCCGGGTTAAATGAAGTGGGCGTCGAAAAAGGTTCATCAAAGTTGACGCCGTTGTCGATTACCGACTAATCTAATTGCTTGGCCCGGATCGGGAAGGACCCCTATGCATCTTGATAAACTCCATAATGAGGATTGCATCGCAGGGATGTCGCGGATACCCGAAGGCAGCGTTGATCTGGCCTTCGCGGACCCACCATTCAACATCGGCTATAAATACGATGTTTATAAAGACCGCATGGCCGCGGATAAGTACCTTGCCTGGACGAAAGGGTGGGGCCAAGCGCTCGTCCGCACCCTCAAACCAACCGGAACTTTTTGGCTGGCCATCGGCGACGATTTCGCCGCGGAATTGAAACTGCTTTTCCAGCGCGAAGTGGGCCTATTCTGCCGCAGTTGGGTGATCTGGTATTACACGTTCGGCGTCAACTGCAAATACAAATTCAGCCGTAGCCATACGCACCTGTTCCATTTCGTTAAAGACCCCAAAAAATTCACTTTCAACAGAGATTCCATTCGTGTTCCCTCCGTGCGCCAGCTCGTATATGCCGACGTGCGGGCGCATTCAAAGGGACGTATACCCGATGACACGTGGATTCTGCGCCCGCAGGATCTCGTCGACGGTTTTTCGCCGGATGAGGATACCTGGTATGTCCCGCGCGTATGCGGCACGTTCAAAGAACGTGCCGGATGGCACGGTTGCCAGATGCCCGAACAGTTGCTCGGCAGGATCATCAAGGTATGTTCCCATTCCGGAGAGACCGTTCTTGATCCATTTGGCGGCAGCGGGACTACACTTGTAGTTGCCAAGAAGCTGGAACGCCGCTTTATCGGCTTTGAGCTATCCAAGAATTACGCCGAGCAAATTCAGGCTCGCCTAAACACGGCATTGCCTGGCGACCCTCTTTCCGGAGCGGATGAGCCGAAAACCAAAGCTCCGCCGACCGCGCTTGGTAAACAGCGGAAGGAGACTCGCAAATCTACCGTAGCTTCAGATGCCAAGAAGATCGGGCGCCTTCCTGCCATTCAAGCCGCCGAAGGGCGCAACAGGGACATTAGTCGCGAGATCATGGAAGCATTCGTCGCTACCGGCGATGGTTATCCCGTCGACCGAGTGATTGCCGATCCGGTGTTAAACGAACGGTTCGTTGCCAGATGCATGCGCGCTGGCCTCCCTGGAAAGGCCTTCGACTGGAACCATGGCCTCATGAATCTGCGGAAAGCCGGTTACTTCAAGGGAATATCCATTTCAAGCCAGACTGCCATAGAAATTGACGAAAGAAGCTATGATCGATACCGATTTGCCTGCGAGATTGCAATCCAACGCTTCGTTCAGGAAGGCAAAACAACTTTAGACCGTCTCCTTTGCGACCCACAGTTGGCAGGCAGCTTCGATCAGTATGTTCTGGCGATGATTCCGGACCAGCCTAGTTCTCTGGTTTCACTCAAAATCCGCTGGTTTGCTTTACGGATTCGAAAAGGCGCCAATTCCATTTCTAAAAGTTCCGCGAGCCTCAAAACGAAAATTCCCATGGCCCGGGAGACGGAGAATCCCTTTGAATTGAGTTTGTCCAAAGTGCCGCCTGAGCCAGGTCTCTATTGGCTTTCCGGCGATACAAAGCATCTATACGTCGGGGAGACAGAGAATCTCCGCGAACGGCTCAAAGTCCAATTTGGCCACCGCAATTTTAATTTTTGGGATATTCCGTTCGATAAGTTACGAATTGCTTTTCGAACCGTCACGTCCCCCGCGGCTGCAGAACTTCCCAAGCATCAATCTCGATGGATTTCCGAATGGCACCCCATTGGAAACTATGAAAAATTAGCGATGCGACGATGAGCGATGCGAGGGTAAAACAGGCATTCAAAAATATCCGGGAAGGTAGATCGCCCGAATATGTGGTCTGCGATACGGTACTCAACAGAAAGTTCCTCGCCGAAACTCGCCAACTAGGTTTTCGGGGCAGTGATGCCGAAATCAATACGCAACTGATTAACCTGCGAAAGCAAGGTCAGCTTAAAGATTGCCCGACGACAAACCGAAAAAAGCCTGATCCTAAGCTGCCCACCTATCGGAACGCCGTATCGAATTCAGCGAGATTCGTGCAACGGCAATTTGGAAAGAACGTCGATGATGTGATTTGCGATCCCAATACGCGGTTGCTGTTCGATGTAATGGTTCAGTTTTTAAGTCCCGGCGTGTCTCCATTCGAAGCTCAGTACGCCGCGCTCAACCTCCGCAAGTCAAACCGGCTGAAACCAGAGCCAATTGGACAAATTCTTCGTGCGGTAAGCAGCAAGGCTCTGAGCCTTTCCGATTTGGAGGGGCGACTTGACGAACTGCCGAACGAGCCGGGTGTTTACATCTTTTTTGATGAAATTGAGACCTTATACGTCGAAATGGCCAGACAACTGCGTTCCCGAATTACTGATCATGTCTCAAACTGGCTCTTTCGCGATCTGCTCAAAAAGATGCAGGAGGGGCGACGGAATAAGGTCTTTGTTGTATACCACGAACTGCCGAGTGGTGTGTCCGGGAGTGAATTGAGAGCCTGTGAGGCAGAACTAATACGTTCCAGAAAGCCGGGGCACAACCGTGCAGGTCGCGCGATGGAGTAACTTGAAAAGCGTCGCCGAGAAATGTCTTGAGATCACCAGTTTGTTTGAAGCCGAGCTTCTTGTTCGGCTTATGTTGCGGAATTGGGGCCATCCATTCGCGGAGGACGAAGAATTTGCCGCTGGACTGCTTGAGGACGCGTCCGAGGCCCTTCGCTATGCTTTGCAGGGAGAAATGTTGATCGAAGGAGTACCTCCCGCTAGCTTGAATCTTGTTGCCGCCGTTTGGTACGCCGAGCAGTGTGCCGTTGATTCAGAAGGCAATGACCCGGCGACGATCGAAGCAAGAAAAGCTTGGCTGACCGCCGTACGCCGAACGCTGCCGTCTTGTTTCTGCGATCCGACTGATCTCAACCCGACCTGAGAGCCATGACCCCACCGCCCACCCTTCAGGAAACCCACGCCATCTGGGAACGCATCGCGTCCTGGTGGGACAAGCACATCGGCGAAGGAAACGATTTTCAAAAAACGCTCATCATGCCGGCCACCGATCGGCTGCTCGATCCCCGCCCCGGCCAGACCATTCTCGACGTGGCCTGCGGCAACGGGAATTACGCCCGCGCACTTTCGCGGCGGGGCGCGCGTGGTCGCCTGCGATTTCTCGGAAGGTTTTCTCCAATGTGCGAGAGACAGAACGACCCGCGAGGATGGCGAAATCGAATATCGCAGGATCGACGCCACCAGCATGGCACAAATGCTGTCGCTGGGCGAAAAGAGCTTTGATTCGGCCGTCTGCAGCATGGCGATGATGGACATGATTGTCATCGATCCGCTGCTCGATTCATTGGCCGAGCTGCTTAAGCCGGGCGGGCGGTTTGTGTTTTCGTTGCCGCATCCCTGTTTCAATGCCAACGATATGAAATTCACCGCCGATCTCGAAATTCGCCAGGATCGAAGGGAACAGATTTTCGGCGTTGAGATTCGGAAATATCTGACGCAGGAGGCCGGCCTGAGCGTCGGCATCCTTCATCAACCCGAGCCGCACTATTTTTTTCATCGCCCGCTTTCGGCGATTTTCGCGGCGTGTTTTTCGGGGGGATTTGTGGTTGATGGTTTGGAAGAGCCCGCGTATCCGGCCGCGGCGGGAAACAGCGGCAAGAATGTTTTCTCCTGGGCGAAGCGCCCCGAAATTCCTCCAGCGATTGTCATCCGTGCGCGTCCTAAACCTGCTGCGTGATGACGATCCTCCATTTTGAGAAAATCAAAATTTTTATCGGTTACGTTGCTCATGCCGTCCGGCGTCGTTTGCTCGAATATAACAAGCTCTGGCGCTGCGAACGCCGCTGGCTGGCCTGGTGAATTTCGCGGCGGCATTTTGCGAGCGGAATAAAAACGGAGTTCCCGCCTTTGGCGGCCGTGATGTTGGAGTTTCGAACTCGGGTTCGACCTCAACCGTCCGCACAGCCCCGCTTGTCCGACCTCGCCGTAAGACGGCGGAAGCGGTCGGCTTACATTGAGCGCGGGAGGTCGGACATGTGGGCGTGAAGGGCGGTTGAGGTCGAGCATGTGCTCGAAAGTCCTTAGCATTTGCAGCCGAAGGAGGCGACTCATCTTTTCCGCAGCAGAAGGATGCCGCGATTTCCTATCGGGCTAGCCGGGTGCGTTCGAAGCGCCGGCCCGCTCGCGCATTCGAGCCAAGGATTTTGTGCGGCATGAAGATCGTAACGATAAAAATCTATTTCTCAGGAGATTTCCAGGGATCGCTCAGTTGGGAGAAGGTCTTCGCACTCCGATCGCCCTGCGGATGCGGTCCAGAAGGTCCTGGAATCCGAAGGTCGCTTTGGGGACCAGGTCAGCCACGCCCAGTTCCCGCGCGCGCGCAACCAGTTGGTTGTCATCACGCATTCCGGTGAGGACGATCACGGGAATCGTTTCCCATTGCGGATGTCCCCGGATCATGCGGATGAACGTGATGCCATCCATTTCCGGCATCATCAGATCCAGAAGAACCAGGTCGGGCTTCTGCGAATAGAGGGTTGCGTAGGCTTCCTTGCCGTTGGATGCCCGGACGGTTTGGAACCCCTCAAACTCCAGAAGACGTGAGACGGTCTCTCGTGCCAGCGCCGTATCATCCACAACCAGAATCAATGACATGGCCTCAACCTTCCATGGTTCAGCAATCCAATTTGCATTGATTTAACGTCGTCGTCAATAGCTTGCCACATTGTGAAGGATTTGTACAATCCCCGGACTTTCACAAGGAAAGGTTCATGCCCGCTACCGGAAAAATCAGCCAGGTGATCGGCTCGACATTCGACGCCGAGTTTCCCGAGGACCAGCTCCCCGAAATTTACAACGCCGTCAAGATCGACAGCACCGATCACGGCGTGACGATGCACCTGGTCGGCGAAGTGCAGCAGCACCTCGGCGGCGGCAGCGTGCGCGCCGTCGCGCTGGGCAGCACCGACGGGCTTCGACGCGGCATGGATTGCGTCGATACCGGCTCGTCGCTCACCGTTCCGGTCGGCAAGGAAACTCTGGGCCGGGTGTTCAATCTGCTGGGCGAACCGATCGACAATCGCGGCCCGGTCAACGTCACCGAACGCCGGCCGATCCATCGCGAGCCGCCGGAGTTCGTCGATCTCACCCCCAAGGCGGAAGTCTTCGAGACCGGCATCAAGGTCATCGACCTGCTGACGCCATTCCTTCGCGGCGGCAAGGCCGGATTGTTCGGCGGGGCGGGCCTGGGCAAAACGGTCGTCATTCAGGAACTCATCGCCCGAATCGCCCAGCAACACGGCGGCTATTCCGTCTTCGCCGGCGTCGGCGAGCGAACCCGCGAGGGAACCGACCTCTGGCTGGAAATGCAGGAAGCCCAGATCGGCAACACCGGCAAGCACGTCATCGATCAGACCGTCATGGTCTTCGGCCAGATGAACGAGCCGCCGGGCGCGCGTCTTCGCGTGGCCCTGTCGCGCCCTGACGATGGCGGAATATTTCCGCGATGAAACCGGCGCGGATACGCTGCTGTTCATCGACAACATTTTCCGATTCACGCAGGCCGGCTCGGAAGTGTCGGCCCTCCTGGGCCGCATGCCCAGCGCCGTCGGATATCAGCCGACGCTGGCGACGGAAATGGGCGAATTGCAGGAGCGGATCACCAGCACGAAGAAGGGGGCGATCACTTCGCGTGCAGGCGGTGTACGTTCCCGCCGACGATCCGACCGATCCCGGCCCCGGCCAACGCGTTCGCCCACCTCGACGCGTTCATTTATCTGGAACGATCGATCGCCTCCAAGGGCATTTATCCCGCCGTCGATCCGCTGGCCTCGGCGAGCCGGGCGCTGGACCCGCAGATCGTGGGCGAGGAGCACTATCGCGTCGCCCGCAAGGTGCAGAACATGCTTCAGCGCTATCGCGATTTGCAGGACATCATCGCGATTCTGGGCGTGGACGAATTGAGCGAAGAGGACAAGCTGATCGTCGGCCGGGCCCGCAAGATCGAGCGATTTTTCAGCCAGCCGTTCTTCGTCGCCGAGCAGTTCACCGGCAAGAAGGGCATCTACACGAAGATCGCCGACACGCTCAAGAGCTTCGACGACATCTGCAGCGGCAAAGCCGACGATCTTCCGGAGCAGGCGTTCCTGTATGTGGGAACGCTGGATGATGTGCGTGCGCGGGCGAAGGAACTGGCGAAATAGGCGGGGGTGGACATTGCGACGGGGGTTGAGATAAAATCGAGCGTGGGATTCTTTTGAGCGTGCCATGGTCGATCTGAAAGAAGCAATTCGACGTGCAAAAGACTACGCGGCTCAAGTGTTGGAACTTAGTCCGCCGGACATGTTGTTGGAAGAGGTTCGATCATCCGACGACAAGTATTGGTCTATCACATTGAGTTTCAATGCCCGAGTCCCCCGTAAGCGCGGACCTACGCTAGAATCTTTTATGCGCTCTTACGACGACGACAGAGAATTCAAGTCGTTTCGAATCAACAAAGACACAGGGGATGTTGAAGGAATGTTCAACGTCCAGCCGGTGTGACGATCGCATCCAAACCCCTTCCATCCGGTCGCGATTTGCTGGTAGACACGAATCTACTGTTGCTTGGAGTCGTCGGTAACTTCGATCGACGACTCATTGGTCAAAAACGCCTTGATTTGTTCACCGTCGAGGATCTCGAATTGCTCAATCAGTTTATCTTGCTCGCGAAGCGTTTGATTACGACCCCCGGAATCCTGACCGAAACGAGCAATTTCGCGGCACAATTAATTGATGAGAAGCGACGAACGGAGCTGTTTCAGAGATTTGGATTCGCGATCACGGGATTTGACGAGCGTTACGAAAGGTCAGCAGTCATTTGTGAGCAACCCGTTTTCCTGCGCCTCGGCTTAACTGATGCCGCGATTGCGCACATAGCTCGAGACGGCACACTCGTGCTCACCATTGATTTTCCGTTGTATGGTTACCTGAATAAGAACGGCGTGGAAGCATTGAATTTTAATCATTTTCGCATCGGAATGAAGATCACAAGTTGTAGGAATGCGCATCGCCGACCCGGACAATCTCAATCCCGCCGAAAATAATCCCTCACTAAATCGTCATCCTCCGGAGGCACCCGGCCCGAGCCGACTGCGCTGTCGGCCGCCGCCGCATCCGCGGCCCAGGTCGCCGAAGTCCACGGCGCCGCGCGTTTTGTGCCGCCCTCCGACGCGATCGTCGAATCATTTTCGCCGGAAACATTGATACGCGAATCAGACTGCCCCTCTCCATCCGCGATCGCGCCGGTATGCCGCGATTCCCCCACCGAATTCTGAATTCGTTGCGGTTCCGGAGTAATCGCCGGATTCGGGGTCGTGCCGATCCTGCCGCCGGTGGATGAATCCATCCCGCCCGAGGAACGGCCGGATGAATTCGTTCCGGACATCGATCTAGGCGCGGAATCGTCGGGCTGATCGTGCGGGAATCCACCGACTGAATTAGAATCTGTCCCACCAGGTCCCAGCGGCCGCGAGGGGGACGCCGATACGCTTTCGACACTTGGAGCCGCATCCACACCGGACGTAGAAGCCACCGAAACGGATGCTGACGCTGTCGCGTTCAAAGGCCGAACCGTGAGCAACGCAGACGTGAGCAACAACCCGCCCAGAATCCCTACGCCAGCCCAGCCGCGCAGACCGATGCGGTTCACAATGATGGCCGAGGGACTTAGCAGCTTGCAGCGGTCATCGGCGTACGCCGCGACGGTCGTTTGCCATGCCAATCCTGATGGCTGTTTGTCGAGCAGCACGACCGTTCCAAGCAGGTCATGCAGATCCAGTTGTGAATCGGCCTCGATTGCCGCCTCAAAGCGGCTTGGCCGGCGGGAGATGCCCCGGATCAAGCCGAAAAAACTGCCTGCTGCGAGCATGACTTCGGCCAAAGGCAACGCGGATTGGCCGCGCCACCAGAGGATCGGCAGAACCAATAAACCGGCGGTCGACGCGACGGCTGTTGAGATGGCGATGGATTCAGCGATGCGGACAACCAGGATTCGCCGCCTGACCGCGGAAATGAATCTTCCGGCGACAGGGGCTACCGCGTTCATCTGGGGCCTGCCTAATGAATCCTCGCGGGCCATACTCGTGTCTTTCGCTCGCGTGCGGCGTCGCTCCTCCTCGCCGTATTTACTTATAATACTGCTCGTCGTCGCTTCTTGCACGCGAGCGAAATCCACTTCGTCTGGCCGCGCGGGGATTCATCAGGCAGGCCCTAATTGACCCGTTTCTTCAGTTCGTGAATGGCTTCTTTGATGCAGTGCAGATGTGGATTGATTGAAAGGGCTTTTTCGTAACATTCGATCGCTTCGGGGATTTGTTCAAGATGGGCGTGGCAATGGCCCATTCCCGCCCACGCTCCGAAATGGCACGGCACCCTCACGGTCACGCGGCGGCAGTCCGCGATGCTTTTTTCGTAATCCTCGGAAAGATAATATGCGATGGCCCGCTGGTTATACGCCTCGGCGAAGTCCGGGTCCGAGCGGATCGCCTGGCTGAAGAGCTGGATCGCGCGCTCGAAATCGCGGGTATTCAATGCTTCGGCCCCCCGGCAGACAAGCTGATTCACGTCCGTCGTTTTTCCACACCTTAGCCAGATCGCCCAAAGGGCATGTTCGGCCAATTCGTTGATAACGGGATCGGGATCCTTCAACTGATGAGAAAGCTCGTGGGCACAACAACTCGGCCCCACCAGCGCCAATGCCAGCAGGGCCACCTTCCTGGCGTCGTTGTGAGGCGACCTGAGCAGATCGCGGATTTGCTCCGGCTCCCAGTTCGTTTTCAGTAAATTGAGCAGCCCAGGCAGGTCCTTGCGAACCAGCAGCGGTTCAACCAGTTGAACGAAGTGCGAAGGGTCAATCGCTGTCAAGGTTTCCGATTCCATTTCAAGGGATTTTAGGTCGAGGAGATGCGCGCTTCCATTTCAAGGGCCATTTTCATGGCGTTCCAGGCTTATGGAATTGCGATTCTCCGCCTCCACTCGACTGCTGTTCCTGTTGAGCCTGCATCGCCTGCTGGCTGTAAGGGTCGGCATATAGCGTTTCCCGCTGCGAAATCGGCATATCCAGCGGTCTTGGCTGATAACCTGTTTCCAGCTTCGAGCTGCAACCCGATGCCAATAGCAAGAATATAAGGGTCAGCCACTTTCGCATAATTCGGGCTTTCCGCGAACGATAGCACACGGTTATAGGATGTAAAGCGGCACGTGGTTGGATAGTATGGGGCTCCGTCTGGAAACTCCCCGCGCGGCCAGGCGCTGTGTCCGAGGCCGCGAGGCAAGGAGCGACGACGAGCAGTATTGAACTGAAATACGGCGAGGAGGAGCGACGCCGCCTCGCGGCCTCAGACACAAGCATGGCCCGCGCGGAGTTTTCAGACAGAGCCTAGATTGACTCGTTGCGTACGCAGGAGGCAGCTTTGACAAAATCGACCCCACCGCAGGACTTTCGGATCGCATCTCAGGAACCTAAAGCTCCCGTCAGATCCGCCAACGTGATGAACTCGGGCACGGCAATTCCCTGGGAAGACAGAGGCTCAATCGGGATTTTTTCCGCATTTTTCAGCACCGCTTTCGGAGTCATGTTCAAGCCCGTGGCGACCTTGACCAAAATGCGCAGGCCTGAAACCGACAACGATGCCAGGACCTTCTCCTACGCTATCGGCTTCGTGTGGTTCCTGGCGGTGCTGATCCAATCGGCGTTTTCTTATTTCGTCTTTTACACCGGCGACAAATCCATCGTCCTCGACACCCACCAATATGTGATCAACACGGCCCTGGAGGCGGTTCTTGCCGGCGCGGCTGGCGCTTTTATATCGAAGGTAATCTCCTGGATGTTCTACCGCCTGACGGCTTTCGACATGACCAGCAAGGCTCCCCCCGTGCTGGTCTACAACTGCATCACATTCCTGACGGGCGTCAGCCTTGTGGCTTTAATACCCGGAGGACCAAAACCCTGGCTGGCGATCGGCCCGGTTTTGGCGGGGATATGGATGTTCGCCCTGCTGCTGGTCACGGCAATCAGGCGATTGCGCGTTCGCGCCGTCGCCGCAATCATCGGGTCGTTTCTCACATTTCTGGCGATTTCGGCGTTGGTCATCGTCGCGATTTTCGGGATCAACTTCCTCTGGGGCTCGGTCATCGGTAACGCGTCACTAAACGCGCCGATTCTCATCAATAACACTCGATAGCAAGAATGACTGAAGCATTGCTTAAGTCGCCTCCATTGGAACCGCGCCGGCGGCAACGGCTGCTGAATCGAATCCATCGCAGGTTTCAAACCGTTACCGAAGATATTGGCGTCGGGGCGATGTCCATCCGATTCACCCGCGCGGCCGATCCCAACCAGGTTCTGGACGATATCGTCGCCGAGGAGGATCGCCGCGAAAAAATCACCGGCGTTCGCCTCGATGATCCCCAGCATCTTCCCTACTGGGCGGAGCTATGGGACAGCGCCCGCGGCGTCGCGGCGGCGCTCGCGAAAATGGATTGGAGCGCGACCACGCGGGTCCTCGATCTGGGTTGCGGGATGGGGCTTTGCGGCGCCACGGCAGCGGCGCTGGCGCCAGGGTGCTGCTGGCCGACCTGGAACCGCCAGCGATGCTGTTCGCCCGGCTCAATTGCCTGCCCTTTGGCCGCCGGGTCCGGGCACGCCAACTCAATTGGCAAATCGACCGCCTGGAGGAGCGATTCGATCTGATTTTCGGAGCAGATATCCTCTACGAGCGAAAGCAGTGGGACTTCCTGAATGAATTCTGGAAAGCCCATCTTGCTAGGGCCGGAACCGTTCTCCTGGGCGAGCCGGGCCGGCAATCAGGGGAGTTGTTTGTGGATTGGATTCGCGGGCGCGGCTGGCTTCTTCAGGAATCTGCCGAGCAAATTGGTGACGGCCCCAAACGAATTCGAATCTTTCGCTTAACCCGCCTCAAAGTCTAATTACGCAACCGCCCGCAGCCTTCGCCGGGCGACGACCACGACCTCAATCCGGCAGTCCAGCAATTCTTCCAGCAATCGTAATTTCTTGCGCCGCGTGAAGATGCGCCGCACCTTGGCCGAGTCTTCATGCGGCCGGCAGACAATCCGAATCTGCTGCCCACGACGGGAAATGCTCAGGCGCGGCGACGGAAGGCCCCGGCTATCCAGAGCGTCGGCGGCCCGCAGAAAGGCCAGCAGCAATCGAACCTTTTTCGGATCGTTTACGCGGCTCAGCGCCTGGTCATTTTCCGTATCCGGAATCCGCCCGCGATGGCGAAGCGCCAAGTAGGCGAGTGTCCGCCGTTGCCGCTTTTTCAGTGGAAGGGATCTGTTCCGGCGGATGATCCGCGCGCCGATCACCGCGTGATTCTTGTTTTGTACGGAGCGGCCGACATCGTGGAGATAAGCCGCCAGCTTGAGCAGGCGAAGGTCTGTGCGACCCAGATCGTGCAATGGCAGGGTGAGATCAAACAGCGAGCAAGCGATGGCCGCCACCCGCCGCTCGTGGCGAATGCCGCCAAGCTGATTGGATACCCAATTGCGAAACCAGGAAACCGTTGAAGCCGTCTGGCCTTCCATGCCGGGTCTGCTCATTGAACCTCCAAGTACTCCATTGGTCGTCGGTTAAAAGATACTACCGGATTATTTGGATTGCGCAAAGAAAAACCGCGCGAATTATCTAAATTGAAACTGCGGAATTTATAGGCCCCTGACTCACCGAGGCTTCGGGGATGAGCCTTTGGCCAAGACTTGATACCATCCCGGCAATGGCCGTCACTGATGGCACCGTTGGTCGAAAGGCTTACCTCCGCGAGCCCGAACTCCGTTGGGCGATCATCTCGCTGGTCGCCAGCATCGCTATTTTGGCGATCAAGCTGGCCGCCTATTACGTCACGGGGTCGCAGGCGGTCTTTTCTGATGCACTTGAGAACATGGCGAACGTCCTGACCGCCGGGTTCGCCGTCTATTCAATCCGGCTCGCGCATCGGCCGGCCGATGCCGACCACCCCTACGGACACGGCAAAATCGAATTTTTCTCCGCGGGGCTGGAAGGAGCGATGATCCTTCTGGCATCCGCGTACATCGCGGGCAAGGTTGCCGTGTCCATTTTGAAAGGCCAGGAGCCGGTCATTCATCAGTTGGATATGGGGCTCGTGCTGATGACCGCGGCCCTGCTGGGAAACGCGGCCCTGGGCTTTTCCCTCTGGTTTCGCGGTAGAAAAAACCATGCGCTGACGCTGGAGGCGGGGGGGATCCATCTGATGGTTGACGCCCTGGACAGCGTCGCCGTCCTGGCGGCGATCGCCATCGTCCGCGCCACCGGCTGGGAATGGGTCGATACCGCCACCGCCCTGGCGGTCGCCGGATATATCGGCGTGCTTGGATTGGGATTGCTCAAGCGTTCAGCCGCCGGCCTGATGGATGAACAAGACCCCAAGCAGCGCCGCCAGTTGCAGGAGATTCTGGATTCCCACATCGGCATCGCCGGAAAAGACCCGCGAATCTGCAGCTATCATAAGCTTCGCTACCGCCAAAGCGGGCGTAACGCCTGGGTGGACTTTCATATCGTCGTTCCGAAGCAATGGAACATTGAAAAGGCCCATCAAGTCGCCAGTGCAATCGAATACGAGATCGAACTGGCTTTAGGGGAGGCCAACGCCACTGCGCATGTCGAACCGTGTGAGGACGGGAAATGCGTCCAATGTCACTCCTCGCCCGCTTAACAGAAGACTTTTATCGTTTCGACCTTCGCGCCGAACACGGTCCCTCACTCGAATCCACGAACGAGCTGGCGCTGTGAACACCGTTGGCTGGCCCGATAGGAGATCTCGGCATCCTTCGCAGCAGAAGGTTGTTGCGATCCCTATCAGGCAAGCCAACGGTGTTCACAGCGCCAGCTCGTTCGCGGATTCGAGTGAGGGACTTTGTTCGGCACGAAGGTCGAAACGAAAATGAATCTATTCGAAACTGATTCACTACCGATGCTGATGATTCTGAATATGATTGATGCAGTATGCTGGCGTTCCCGTGCATAGCGGGCAATACCGGAATTCCATCTTCCGGTCGGATTGGTCGGTCACCCCGCACTCAGCGCACACGTGCATCGGCGGCTTCGGTTCGGCATCCCGCGCCCGCGCCATATGCCCGCTTGAATTTCCGCCGCGAGGTCCGCATCCATTGCCACAGGTCATCATGGAAAAAAATCACAAAATTCAAAGTCCCCGCCGCCACCTCGGCTTTGGTCGCCCATCCTCCGGTGACGAACGCGATACAGATACCAGATCCACGCCGCCAGCCCGAGCCATTTGACTTTCACGGGTAGAACAAAAAAAAGCAGGATCGGCAATTCTGGAAACAGCCACGCGAAGGCCAAAAAAATCGATTCGATCAGGTAAAACCCTGAAACGATTGCTCCCGGAATCAACGCCACCAGCATCGTCGCGATGTATCCGATCAATATGTATAAGTTGTATCGAAACGTTCCCCATTGCGTTTCCATCGCCGTTCCGATCATGAAAAAGAAATACAGGGCGATGGCAAGGAACAGGAGATTTCCCCCCGGCGGAATCAGCAGGATCGTCAGCAGGCGCCAGACCTCCCCGGCCATCAGCCCATCGTGCGTCAAAACCAGTTTTTGGAAAAGTTCCGGATGCGCCTGGAGCAAAATCCACGAGAAGGCCTGCAGGGCAATCAAATAAATGGTGAGATTTGGGATCGCGTAATCGCCGAATTTCCGTTCCAAACGATTGAGAAGCTTCATCGCCGGCTCATCGTCAGTACGGAATCCAGCGTGTCAAGAATGATCGCCGCATGACGCGCGGTCGCCCCTTGTCCGGCTTTAACGGTATCCCGGGCGCGAAGGCCCATTGCTCGCCCGCGAGTTGGATCGGAAAGAAGGTTCTCAATCGCTTGCTCAAGCTCGCGCGGATTCTGAACCACCACCATCGCATCCGCGGCCAGGAAGCAGTTCATCGCTTCGGCAAAATTCGCGGTGAACGGGCCGACAACCACCGGCTTGGCGAGCGCGGCCGGTTCGATCATGTCGCTGCCATGCTGCCGATGGCCCAGATCGACCAGTGTTCGGCCGACGAACACGACATCTGCCATCGCGTAGAATTTGCGAAGTTCGCCGATGGTATCGCCGAGGATGATTGCCGCAGAGACGGGATGATCGGGCCGCGACCGGCGAACGACCGGAAAACCTTCTTTGGAAATAATCTCCGCCGCTTCGTCGAATCGCTCCGGTTTGCGCGGAACGATCACCAGCCGGAGATTCGCAAATTTCTTCAGCAATTCCCGATAGATTTCAACAACGATCGCTTCCTCGCCTGGCCCCGTCGAGCCGCAGACCCAGATGCGATCTTTGCCGGGGCTCAATCCCACCGCCGCCGCAAGCTCGTCCTGTCCCGGCAATCGATCCGCGATTGCGGCGTTGTCGAATTTCATCGTCCCGGTAACGCTCACGCGCTTGGCCGGCACTCCCAGTTCGATGAATCGCCGGGCGTATATCTCATCCTGCGCCGCGACGTGATGGAGCCGAGCGAACATCGAACCGACCAGCGGTTGCGCAAGCCGATATTTGCGAAAACTCCCTGGCGTGATCCGGCCGTTGATCAGCAAAACCGGCGTCTTGCGCTGCGCATCTGCGGATGAAATTTGGCCAGACTTCCAGCTCCAGCAGCGCGACCACCGCGGGCCGCAATGTCACAAGCAATCGATCGACCGCGGATGTGAAATCCAGGGGATAGCGCACCAGCGTGACATCCGGCGACGAGCCGTACAATTCCAGCCCGCGGGCAAATCCGGTTTCGGTGGTGACCGACACGATGAAGTCGATTCCTGGGCGTTGGGACCGGATCAGTTCAACCAGCGATCGCGTGGCGTTGATTTCACCGAGGCTCACCGCGTGGACCATGATTCCGGGCCGCGAAAGGTCCCGGCTGGGAACTCGTCCCATCCGCTGTGAAAACGCCCGCAAAACCTTCTTCCGCGTGGCCGGATGTGCCAGCCAGAATGGCGAAGCGATTCCCACCCCCAGGCCGTATGCGATGTCGTAGTGGTTGATCATGCCGCGCTTCTATCGCCCCGTCCGATATAGCCGATGCTCCTCGATATATCGACAAACCTTCGGCGGGCAGAAAAACTCGATCGATAATCCCATCCCCGACCGCCGACGAATCTCCGTCCCGCTGATATCGATCTGAGGAACCCGAACCACGTTCTTCTCCAGCGCTCGAACGCCCGGCGTAAGTCTATCCCACGCAAACGCCGTCCCCGGCCGGGCCATGACGATAAACCGAACCTCGCGAAGCAGGGCATGCGCCTCATGCCAGCGCGGTAATGTGTTGAGCATGTCTGCGCCGATCAGCCAGGTGACCTCGCTCCATCCCTCTTTCTTCAACTCGCGCGCCGTGTCGATCGTATACGTCGCGCCGGCCCGCCGGCATTCGCGGTCGTCGATCTCGAAGCCATCGATTCCGGCAACCGCCAGGCGGCACATCTCCAGGCGATCCGCCGCCGGCGCTAGATCGGTTTGCCCCGCTCGGTGCGCCGGATTACCCGCCGGAAAGATGACCACAGTTTTCGCGGCAACCGCTTCCGCCGCCGCACGCGCGCAAAGCAAGTGGCCATGATGAATAGGATTGAAAGTACCGCCAAAACAGATTTTTTCCCGCATCGAATCGAGCCTTCGTGGATGATTTTGGCAGATGAGGATAGTCGTTCTGCCAATACGTGACCAACTTCCGGCATCACAGGCGCTGGTCGATTTAAGTGTCCACCCGAGTCTGCTTCAGCCTTGGTTTCCGGGAATATATTGTTAGTCGCTTACGTCCAGACAGTTAGAGCGTAATCCAAAAAGCCGGATATGACGTATAACTTTGTTGTGAGGACAAACGAATAATTTTGTGTAGACGCGAACGGGATTTGCAGTAGTCAGGTATCTGGAGAAACAATACAGTCGGAACCGACTGATAACGCCCAGATAGAAAAGAGGCCACAGATGGCCACCGTGATGAAAGATAGAAAGCAGCCAGAAGTAAAGCAGCCAGAAGTAAAGCAGCCGGGACGGTTAACTTCGGTTCCCCGCGAAATGCGGGACCGGATTCTTCGTTTACTCGAAGAGAACTTTAGCTACATGGACAGCCCGACGTTCCGCCATAAACGGGTCGAGGCGGAGCTGTTCACCGAAGACGCCGAACGCGAGCTGCCGCTGACAAGCTGGTATCAGCCTACGCGCGACGACGCTGCGGAATTCGGCAGCGGTTCGCCTCCGCAACTCATGAAGGGCCCCGAAGAGCGGCTCATGTTCCTGCGATTCAATTATTGCAAGAAACGCCTCTCGGCTCTCCAGAAGCAAATTCGCTCGGGCGGTCTCACCATGACCCGCGCCCGCGAGTTTCTGGATTGGCATCGGAAGTTCGAGCACTACCGTGAATATCTCGTCCGGACGAATCTGGCGCTTGTGCTGGCAATGGCCAAGCGCACCCGTCTGGGAGAGGTCGATTTCGCCGAAGTGGTCAGTGAAGGCAATATGGCCCTGCTCCGCGCGGTGGACAAATTCTCCGCCGACCGCGGATTCAAGTTCAGCACCTATGCGTGCCGGGCGATCCTCAAGGCGTTCAGCCGAACGGCCATGAAGTCGTCCAAGCATCGCACCCGTTTCCCGGTCGAATTTGAGCCGGAAATGGAGCAGAGCGATTGGGCCGACCGGCGCCGGGATAAGATCGAGGACGATTGCATTGATGAACTCAAAGCCATCGTCGATCGTAACCTTGCTGACTTGTCGACCGTTGAGCAGGCCGTCATCAAGCGGCGATTCAATTGGCAGCAGGCCGAGGATTCCCCGATGACCCTGGAGGAAGTCGGCAAGACAATTGGCGTCACCAAGGAACGCGTCCGCCAGATTCAGAATAAGGCGCTGGCCAAGATTCGATTGGTGATGGAAGACGGCGTGCTGCGTATTCATCCCCGAACCGAGGATGAATCCAAGGCGATCGCCGAGTCAAAATCGGAGCCGGTTGTCGATCAATCGTTGACGACTTCAGCTTCGAATTAATAAGCGTTTTTCGCAAACGCCCCCTTTCCCAATGTTGTTCCGGGATTGGGGGCTTTTTTTATGCCGCATCGGGCAAATAGCAAAGCAGGGATTCCGGCACTTCTTTAATCCCCCGCCGCACGGCTTTGCCCACGGCATATCGCATTGAAAGGTCAACCCGGCGCTGGACTTTGGAATCCGGCTTGACCCCAAACTTGCGCATCGCCTTCAACGCCCACATCCAGACATGAAATTCCTCTTCGCATCGCCGCCGATATTTCTGGAATCCGATGACATGATGCCCCACCTCGTGCAGGAAGATGGCCAGGCTGATGGGCGTTTTGGGTCGGGGTGATTCGATCCAGTTGACCGCCCGTCCGTCGTGGTAATAAACGCGCCAGGCCTTACCGCTCATACTCGACCGCCACCGCCGGATGCGGATGTCGTATCGGCTCTTCATTTCCTCGACGATATCCATGAGATCCGCCATGATACTCTCCGGTGTCTCGGCGACGCCGGGCAGTATCGACATAATCCCCACACCAAATTCATCCGACCCCGCCGGCCGCCCGAACCGCACCGGGCCTCCCAAGCCCTACCCCCGTTGTACGAGTGATGCTGCGGAAATTATCGGCGGTCCTTACAATGCCGCCGATGACGCCGCCATTGATCCCCCCGCTCCGACAGCTTCCCCTTGTGCCGCTCCTGACCCTCTTTGTGATTTTAGGCGCGAGCGTCTGGGTTTTCGTCACCCTGGTCAAACGCGAAACAAGGCAACGGCGCGTCCTGGCGTTGGCACAATGGGCCCGTTCGCGCAATTTGCGTGTCGCCGGCGAAATCGACCTACCCGCCCTCGCCCCGCTCAAACGATTCAAACCGAAAATTCACTCCAGCTTCCGCGGCGAAAATCTCACCCTCGTCCAGTTTGAAACCGCCGAGACGGCCCTGGACGCGGCGATCGTCGCCGCCAGGCAATGGAACCTGATCCTTCACAACCTGAGCACATCCTGGCCCGCCACCGCGTTGCGGCCGACCGCGCACACCGTCAGTGCCGTCGACATGTTTTCCCTCTCGAGCTATCCGTCTTTGATGCCCACGCAGCGATTCATGATCTTCGGCACGGAATCCAAGGCCGCGAGGGCTTTGGCCGAATGCTCTGCCCCGGCCCTCCTGCCCGCCGATGTCGGATTAATCGTATACGCAAACCAGCTCATCCTGGATTTTTCCGGCCGGCCGTTTGATGAAATCGAATTCGATCGGCTGATCGATCTGTCCGAGCAGTTGGCGCCAAAACTGTTGCACAATTAGTTCCCCCTTTTTCTTCACGCCTTTAATCCGTTACCATCAAACCTAATGTCCGAAGTCCCGGATGATTACGAATTGATGGAGCGCATCGAACGCCGGGACGCCGATGCGCTCGGGGCGATGTATGACCGCTACGGCGGATTGATCTTCACCCTCGGCTTGCGGATTCTGCATGACCGGGGCGAGGCCGAGGAACTGGTCTCGGACGTTTTCATGGAAATCTGGCGGCGTGCGCAGCGGTACGACCCGAGCCGCGGCGCGCCGATGACTTATCTCGTGACTCTGGGACGGAGCCGCGCGATCGATCGTCAGCGGTCCGCCGCATCGCGGTCGCGCGGGCAGGCCTCATCTGATGTCGGCTCTGACACGCCATCGGCGGCGCCCGGTCCGCCCGCGACTGCGCTGATACAGGAAAATGCCAAACGCGTCCGCTTGGCGATGGGCCAATTGGAGCCGATATATCGCCAGGCGGTGGAATTGGCCTTTTTCGACGGTTTAACCCATACGCAGATCGCCGAACGTCTGGATAAGCCGCTTGGAACGATAAAGACTTATATCCGGCAGGGACTAATCCGGCTGCGTGATTGTTTACGTAAGGAATAATGTGGAGTGCGCTGACCGACAAGATCTGATCCTGCTTTACGCCGCCGGCGTCATGGATGCCGCCGAAGCCGCCGAGTTGCGCGGTCATCTGGCCGGCGGATGCCCGCAATGCACCGGATATCTTGCCGAAACCCAAGCCACACTCGCGCTTCTCCCCCTGCAACTGGAACCCCGCCAACCGGGCTCGCTGCTCAAGCAGGCGATTCTCAATCGTGCGCGGGCGGAAGCTGCTCCCCGCGAATCGGTCCCGATGCGAATCGGCGGGTGGGACCGCATCGTTCTCCCCGCGGCCATCGCGGCCGTCCTGGCGGTCGCCGTGACGCTGCTGGTCGTCAAGCAATTCTGGCCCGTAAATGTTCGGTCCCCGGAAGATCAGAAAACCATCGCCGAACTGCAGGGGCAGTTGCGACTCGTGGAAGACCAGCTTGCTGAAGGCCCACTGTCTCTCAAGGGAATGAAGTTTGCCCAGTTGACCGGTTCTGCCCAGCCGGCGGCCGTCGGACACGTTTTCCTCGATACGTCGATGAAGAATTGGTATTTCTTCACCTGCGGCATGAAGCCCGCCCCGGACGGAAAAACCTACGAATTGTGGCTCATCCACGATGACCAGAAAATTCCCGCCGGTACGTTCGATGTAAACCAAAACGGCACCGCCACCTTGCTGGGCAGCATACCCCCGCTTCCGGGCGGAGCCACCGTGACACTTGCCGTCACTGATGAGCCGGCCAACGGTCCTCATCAGGTTCCGACGGGACACCTGCAAATCAAAGGTGATATCGAATAGTCAGAATTTCAGGCCGTCGAATTCGCGCTGCTTTGCGTGAATGAAACGGCCGTATAACCGGCCTCACCCACCGCCGCCATCAATTCCCCGATCTTCACAGACTCCGGGTCATAGAGCACCGAAGCCAACTTGCTATTGAAATCCACTTCGACTTCATGAACCCCCGGCTTGGTCGAAAGGATTTTGCGGATCGACTCTTCACATCGATGGCAGTGCATGCCGTCGATGCGGATGAGAGTAAGTTGGTCTTTTAGGGCACGATCCGCCATATTCGAGCGTGCTACATCAATGCTCATATTTACCTTAGGATGATCGATTTGATTTCACAAGGGCGAAATTAAGTGACCGGGATTTGGTTTAGCCTGTCCTGAGCTTGTCGAAGGGCGGCGGGTCCTATTCCTTGGGAACCAGCCGCTTCCCCTGAGTCTGCTTGATTCCCAGCGCCCGCAGCAGGCGCCGCCGCAGCAGGGTCCGCTTCCGGTCGACCGCCGCCGGGGCGGTACTGTCCAGCGGGATAAATCCACCCGCCTTGGAACGATGGCCGCCCCCATCCCCCTGGCCGCGAAGCAGCCGCCGGATCATGTCCGCCGCTGACATCTTCCCGTTGCTGGTCCGAAGGCTGATCGCCAGCCGGTTCTCATACACCGCAGTTACCAGCGACCATTGCACCAGTTCAAATCGCAGCAGAAAGTCGGCGATCATCGCCGGCTTCTCGGGTGAATCGATTGTATCCAGATGCGATATGATTGCGTTGTCGTAATACATCGCGTTGGCCAGCCCGCTGGAATAGGAGACGTAATAACTCTGCGGCAAATCCACGTACCGCATCTGGTACAGCTTCCGCGTATCGGCCAGCAGCGTCAGGCCTGACAGCGCGATGTTGTCCAATTCCCCCGGCTGACCTGCCGCGCCTGCGAGATCGGATTCGATCGCATACAGTAGAGTCGCCGCCAAATCCGGCGAGATCGGATGCTCCACCTCCATGTAGTAGCTGAAAATAATCGAGCTGGTCGCCCCCACGTCCGGTCGGATATCGCGAAACGGGCATTTGGGTTTGCGCCGCGTGCGATGGTGATCGATCACCGCCACCGGAGCCACTCCTGGCGGCAACGGACTGGACGCCGCATCCGGCATCACGTCCGTCAATATGATCGCGTCGAACGCGCCCAGCGCCGAATCATCCCACGGAGCGAGCTTCAGATTCGACCGCCGGACGAACGTTTCGTTCACCCCGCCTTCGGGCATGTCCTTCACCGACATTGTCAGCGTCGCCTCGGGCAGCTTCTCCTGAAGAAGAAGGCAAAGCGCCCATCCGCTGGCCAGCGCATCGGGGTCCGGATGTCGATGGGTGGTGACGAGGATATTTTTCTTCCCCTCCAGCACCCGCAGCAGCCTGCGGAAGGTCGGCTGATTCCGCGCGTGGCGCTCCGCCGCCTCCGCTGAGTTGGCTACCTTCTCCACACAGGATTCCAAAAATGCCGTCATGTTCTTTTTTTCCGGCGGATTGTCCGCTGCGCCCCCATCGGCGCCATCCGGCAACAACCTCGCATCGGTCTTGATACTGCGCGACATGAGTACGGGTCTCCTCGCGTCTTATAATAGCACCAAACTTGGGGTAACCGGGATGTATGGCTGAACCGGCGGGAATTGATGGAATCAGAAGAGGATGATCGGTTACGTTCTTCGCGCCGTCCGGCGTCCCTGGCTCGAATACGGGAAAGGGTTGGCGCTTCGAGCGCACCGGGCGGGCCTGACAATGGTCGGGACATCCTTCTGCGATGGGGAAGATGAGTCGCCTCCTTCGGCGGCGGGTGCTGAGGAGTTTCGCGCACAGGCGCGACCTCAACCGTCCTTCACGCCGCCTTGTCCGACCTGCCTTCCAGATACGCGGACTGGAACGGATGTTTCCGTTTGCAAATGGCTGTCACGATCATTTTCGGGCCAGCCGAGTGCGTTCGAATCGCCAACGCTTGCGCCTATTCGAGTCAACGCCGCTGTTCGGCACGAAAACCGTAACCGATAGGAATATTCCACTTCTGGATGGACGATTCCGAACATCAAATTGAGCCTCTCATCTCGCCCATGACTTTATGCTTCGGTAGAAATGTGCCGGCCACGTCGGACTCGTTATGATCGGGGTAGACATCTCATGAGTTAGCCACTTGCATCATTTTTAATTCGTTTTTCAATGATTCGTTTTTGCTTCGGAGATATGTCAACTCCACATTCCGGGCAACGGTCAGGCGTGGCTCGCAGGTCATATCCGCATTTCCCGCAGAAATGGCTGCTCGTGTTTTCTTCGACCTGCTCTCGATATTCCCGCCTTGCGAAATAAACACTCAATCCAATTCCGCACGCGATTGACGCCCAGAGGAAAGCAATCTGGAGAAGTGACTTGGACGCCCCTGTTAGATCAACCAGAATCAGTCCAAAGAATACAAGCGAAAAACCAGTAATTAGCGTTCCACCTATGCACCCAACTGCTGACTGGATAACAATCGGTTTCCAATGAAATTTTCGGGGCATATGTGTATCTGAGGGTAGTTTATCCCCATTCCCCCTGCAAAAACCACTTCGTCGTCTCCATCACCCGAAAAATCCAGAACCTTCGCCCGTTCGCATCCTCCACATCAAAATAATCCCTGGTTTTGGTCTGCCCTTCCCACCATTGCCCGCTGATGCGCTCTGGGCCCACAGCGTGAATGATCGATCGATCGACCCCGTCATAGATGAACGATGCCGGCCGACCATCCCCATCCGGCGACAACGTCGCGATCACCTGGATCGACACCGGAACCGGAAGCAATTGCAGCGGCCGCGCCGCCGAAGTCAACGCCGGCGGATTGATCGGCGTTTTCACTGCCGGCTGAAGCATTCGATTGATCTCCGGCACGCTACGCGCCGCTTTTTCCGGAATGTGCGATTCCACCAGTTGTGGCCGCATCAATCCCGTCGGCCCAAGCCGCAATGTCAAACGTTCGATCAGATCATCCAATTCGATTTGCCCCGTTTGCTGTGCCTGTTCCAGCAGATGGAATTGTTCATCCACGATTCTTTCCACCACCGCCGCTTCCAGTTGAATTCCCACAAACCCCGCCGGCGGAAACAAACAATACGCTCTTTCCCCCCTCGTCCTCCTTCGTGCCGGAGCACGGTCCCGACCCCTCGGGAGGCCTCCGCGCCTTCGTGCCTTCTCTTTCTCTCCCATCCCCTCCATCGCGCATTCAATCAATCGCAAAATTTTCTTCCCATCCCGCGTGGGCCGCGACAGAACGATGGTCCGATGGATCGCCGTCGCGTATGGGCGAAAAAAATCCACCTCCATTCGCCGGGCTCCTGAGCCCAGATCGGTCAATTCGAGAATGATCCGATCGATCAGCTTCTCCAGAACCGCACGAAGCGATTCGGCCGCGCTGATCGTCCCCTCGAAATCCTCTCGCACCTGGACAGGCGATTGATGCTCCAGAAAATCCAGCGGCTCGGGGATTCTTCCCATCGCCTGATCCAGGCGCAAAAGCAATTGCCTCCCAAACCGTGCCGGCAGCGCCGATCGCGGCAAAGCCGCCAGTTGACCGATCGTTTCGATCCCCAGATGACGTCAGCGCCGTCGCGCATTCGGAATCGATCCGCAAGGCGGTCACGGGAAATGGAGCCAGAACGGCCGCCAGATCGGCCATCCCCTCTTCTCCCCTCCCCTGGTACTCCGGGGGAGGGCCAGGGTGGGGATTTTGTTGGCCAAGCGGCGTTCGACCCCCACCCCAACCCTCCCCCTCAGTACATGGGGAGGGGGAAATTTTGGGGTCGATCAAAATGTGATTGGACACCCCAAATTGCGCCATCGCCCACGCCGCGCCGGGATTGGGGGCGATCGCGCACCGCGCCGTCAGACGCCAGCGGCGCATCGTTCCCGAAACCTGCCGGAGAATCTGGTCCAATCCGCCGAAAACGCGCTGGCAGCCGGTCACGTCGAGGAAGATCGAATGGTCGTCGAATGTGGGACAAACCAGCGGCGAAAACCGCATCATCCAGCGGGCCAGCGAGGTCAGCGCCCTGGCATCGCGAACCGGATCGTGCTCGCGGTGCGCGAGCGTCGAACAAATCGCCTGCGCCTGCGTCAGCGTCATCCCCGGCCCAACGCCTCGAGCGGCGGCGGCAACATTGGCGGCGACGATGGGCCGCTGATTCGCAGCCGTCGCCACGATCGCCCAGGGCCCCTCACCTTTGGGACTGTCACGCCCCGGCAGTTCTCGGGCGACCGAATCCATCGGCCAGTTCAGAAATCGCACGCACAGAATTTGTCTCACGGCAATGCTCCAGGAATATGGTTTTTTCGATATCGCCTCCATGACAGTGAACCAGCCGGATCTTCCAGCGTTGAACCGTCGGATCGCCCGATGCGGGGCTGACCAGCCACCGGGTCGCGGCCGCGTAATGGGATGGAAGCTGTCGCCCGCGCAGCGGCATGCGCAGGAGCAATCCCGTCCCACCGCCGGTTTCGGCCGCCAGTTGCAATCGCCGCGCTTCGATCCGCGACAAACCCGCCGGCGATCCGATCACTGCCGCCACCCCGGGACATCGCAGCGATTCCGCCATCCCCCACAGCAGATCGCGCGGGCTTCGAGGCCGGAGAAGATAAACCCGATCCAGATCCATTCCCGCTGCCGCCAGCGCGGGGGCATAAATGAATCGCTCTGGATCGCACCAGACAATTGCGCGATGGGATAGCGCGCGATGAATATTTTCCCCTCCCCTGGTACTCACAACATTTTTGATCTTTGTTGTAAGCCCATGATGTCCCAACTTCTGTGCATGGGTATTTAACCGCGGAGCACGCGGAGATCGCAGAGGCACACGGAGGAATTGCCGCGGCGCATTTTTCTCCGCATTCTGCTCGGCGTTCTCCGCGTTCTCCGCGGTTAAATTTGACCGTGTAATTGAAGAACTTACACAAAAGATCGAAAATGTTTTTGTACTCAGGGGAGGGTGGAATCCCGCCGCCGCCCGCGCCAGCAGCATGGCGAAGAAAAGCTGGCGCCGCGCCTCCCGGCTCGCCAAGGATTTCATGCACCGCGCCACATCCCAGCCCACCTCCGGGAAGCAGCGCATCGATCTCCGGCAAGCCCGTCGAAAAAATCTTCCCGCGACGCTCGCCCAGGCCCTCCGAAAACATCGCCTGCAGCCGGCCGCCATGACAGGTAATCAATCGCATTTCAAAATCGTCCCATGCTTCCGGTGATGTTCGTAAAAGGTTAGGGTAATATCCAGGGGATTCTTCCGTCAACGCGTTAAAAGAAAAGTTAGTTTAAGCCGTTATAAACACCGGGAAATAAACGCGTACGCCGCCGCCGTGGGGATTTTATTTGCGGCCTTCCTCGCAGAAAATCGCGTTGTATTTATAACCCACCAGGAGGCGCTTCATGCCAGGCTTGAACCCGATCAGGACATCCCTCTTCGCACTCTCGATTACCACCCTGTTTTTCTCTCTTCCGCGAATCATCCCGGCGGCGGCCGTCGATAGCCAATTCCCCTTTAAAGTCGCGGTCGACCAGGGAGCCACCTGTTTTCAGGGCGGCGACCAGATCCTTATCACCGAGGTTCACGGCAGCGCCAATGAATTACTGCCCGGCAACAAATACCAGATCAAGGGCCAATACCGGTTGGTCTCTCACCCGGAGGCGAGCCTGACCGCCGGCGTCGTTGCGGCTAACGGAAGTGCCGCGATCCTTTCCAATCAGCAATCCATGACCGTTCAAAAAGGCATCGGACAATTCACCCTTGTCCTGCCGTACGTGGGCCAGGGGCAACCCCGCATCACTTTCACAACCGATGCGGGCGAGAGCTTCGGAAATCTCAACCTTATCTCCACCCAATTTCCTTATGAAGTCGCGTTCGATCAGGTTGTTTCATCCATGCAGATCGGCGATGACATTTCCGTCACCGATATCCGCAATTCTTCCGGAGACACGACGTCCGCCGGCGCTCTGCAAATCACCGGCACCTACCATCTTTCCAGCCGCGGCACGGCGAAACTCACCTTCCTGCAGGGCAATCCTTCAGCAGCCGACGCAAACCAATCCCTCGAAATCAACCAGGGGAGCGGAGATTTCACCATCGTAATTCCTGCCGCCGATTCCACAGGTGGTTCATCCGGCGTCAGCCTTGCCTTCTGGCCGGCCGGCAGCGTGAATATTCCATCGAGTACCATCGCGTACAAGCTCGGCAAATCTCTCCGCGCTCCCCGTCAAAACGTCCCTCTGCGGCCGCTACCGACCGACCCCGATTCAGATTCGAACGGCCTTCTTTTCAATTACACCATGAATCTAGACAACGGCAGAGCTTACGTTGACGATACAAGTTTCGCTCCCGCCCAATTCCCGTTTGCCGTGCCGTTCAAATTGGGTCTCTCGTCATCCAGCGGCGGAGACAATGTCGAAATCAGCCACGTCCGCGGAACCTCCAAGGTCATACAAATCGGCGGATATTACCGAGTGACCGGCTCTTATACGTTGTCATCCTCTGGGGAAGCCCTCCTGGCCACTTATGTCACCCTCGGTGGAAAGGCCACGCCAGACCCCACCCGTAGTATTCCGCAGCAGTCGATGCGAATCTTCCGTGGGAGCGGCAGTTTTTCGCTGATTCTCCCCGTCCGCGATCCCGGCTGGCCGCACGTGGCGATTTATCCGACGATCGGTGGGCAGGCCTGGGTCTCTGATTCCGCAACCCACTATTTCGGAACCGGCGACACCGTCCTCAAAAAGTGGGACCAGCCTGTTCCCCAGGATTAGCCGAATTGCCGCCGCAAAAAGCCCCCGCGAATTTCAGCGGGCCAGCCAGGGGTCTCCGCAGCGTCGGCGGTTTCACCTATTCGAGCCAGCGCCGCCGTTCGGCACGAAAACCGTAACCGAAAAACTTTTGAATAATGACGATCTAGCAAATTGACAGAATCCCCCGCGACACCACAGTCCCAAACCCCTAGCGCGAAGAAAAAAAGAAGATCCTGGTGCCAACGCCCCCAGGAAAAAGTTTGTTTAAAACCTGAACGAGCCGCGTATGAGCTAAAATGAAATCATTTTGATTTTTGAGGAATTGCTCCACATTCCGGACAGCGGTCAGGCGTGGCGCGCAGGTTATATCCGCATTTCTGGCAGAGGTGTCGTCTTGCGTTGTATTGATAAATCAAGGTGCGATACTCTTTCCGCGCAAAAACAAACCGTAAGCCAGCCCACACGCCAACTCAATCATTATCAGAGAGGTTGCAACATTTTCTGATTTTAATCCGATTAACCCAAGCAATGCCCAAATGAAGATGCCAAAGAGAAAAGAGATTACGAACCCAGTTATCAGACCAATGATGAATTGGCCAGAGATCGGCCTCCACCATGCGGATTTCTTCATGAGCTCCCCATTACTACTCCCCAACCGCATTCGTTAAGAGCTAAGCTACATCTCCCCAGAAAATTATCGTCCAAAGCCTCCGGAAATACCGCGCACGTTAAGGATTCCTCTGGACCCCCAGCCACCCCCCAGGCTGATCCAACACCACCCACCGAAACGCCCCCGGCGTCAGATGGTCGATATCCGGCAACAGATTGCTCTCATCCACCATCGCGCTGGCGACCCAAAAATTCATTCCCAGCACGCCATCGAGAGTCAGCGAATGATTCCCTGCATCTTTCACCGTGATATCCGCCACCAGAACCGGCGCATGATCGAAAACAATCGCCGAGCCTTCCATCGTCGGCAACGAAAGCTTATCGAGAAAAAACCCGGCTGACTTTTTCGAACCACCGATGCCGCCGACCGTCATGATGAACTGCCGGTCGGTCGATGGACCCATCAAGCCAGGATGATTCGTATCCTCCGTGTCCGGGATATATGTGATGCCCAGTTCCGCAGCCTGTTTGTGCGAGATCATGGACACCGCGGCCCCGGTATCCAAAAGCCAGCTTCCTGGAATCGGTTTTCCATGATGGGTCACGATCAGTCCGATCATCGGGTTGGCCGCGATGGCCGGCGGCGTCGCGGTCGCGGGTGAAATTCTCGTGAACCGTGCGAATGACGTGAAATTCAACTTCACATGCTCTGATGTTTTTGGAATCGGCGCGTGAATCGCCGCGCCGGCCGTGGCATCGTAGACATAGGTGCGGATTTTATCCGTCATCGCATTCACATCGCGGTTGTCCATCACCACGATCTTGCCTCGGATGACGGGCATGCCGACTATGTCCATGTCGCCCGTCGCCAGCTCCGTAAGGAAATCCATCCCGCTTCCCAGCGGCCCGATCTCCGCCCGGAACGGCCCGTCCGTCAGGTTATATGTTGCCTCGATCGCATCTTTCTGATCGGTATTAACCGTTGGCGTCATCGGCGCGATCGACAGAAAAATCGGCTCAGATACCGCGAAATCGCTTCCCCCGCCAACCCCCACATCCTGAAACCGCGCTTCGGCTGGCCCAATCTTTTCGCGACTGATTCCCAGCAATTCGGCCGTGTGCGAAGAAAGATCGATGGAACTCGCCCCCGTATCCAGAAACGCCTCGACGTTGAAAACATCCCCATTCCCAATGAGCGGCTGGCCCGCGAGTTGCCGGCGGATGACGAGATTAATCCGCGGCTGATCGATCGCCGCCGGCTGCACCCCGTCAATATCATCCGCCAATGCGGGCGATAAGACCCAGAACAAAAGGAAGCAAACCACCAATCGCTTCATGTCCTTACGCCCCTTCAAAAATCGTTCCGCCCCGTGAGCATATTATACGCCTCCACATACCTCCGCCGCGTCCCCTGAACGACATCGTCCGGCAGCGCGGGAGCCGGTGGATTCTTGTCCCAATCGGCCGACTCCAGATAATTCCGCACGTATTGCTTGTCGAAACTCGCCTGGTCCCGCCCCGGCGAATATTCTCCCAGCGGCCAAAACCGGCTGCTGTCGGGCGTCAGGACCTCATCAATGAGAATCACTCGTCCATCCGGCAATTTTCCAAATTCAAATTTCGTATCCGCGATGATGACCCCGCGCTCCGCGCATATTCCGCGGCTGAGCCATACAGCTCGAGCGTCCGCTTGCGCAATTCGGTTGCCGTTGCCTGCCCGATCCGCTGGGCGGTTTCCTCGAATCCGATGTTGATATCATGCCCCGACTCTTCCTTGGTGGCCGGCGTGAAAATCGGTTCCGGCAGTTGCTGGCATTGTTTCAGGCCGGCCGGCAGTTTAATCCCGCAAACCGTTTGTGTTTTTTGGTATTCCTTCCATCCCGATCCGGCCAGATACCCGCGGGCGACGCATTCGATCGGGATCACTTCCGCTTTCCGGACCAGCATCGATCGCCCCTCGATCTGATCACGATATGTTTTGAGCGCCGGCGGATAATCCGCGACATTGGCGGTAATCAGATGGTTCTCGAACCTCCCCTTGAATTTCTCAAACCAGAACAGGCTGAGGGCCGTCAGAATCTTTCCTTTATCCGGAATTCCGTTGGGCATCACGCAGTCAAACGCGCTGATGCGGTCGGTCGCGACGAACAGAATCTCCCGGCCAAGATCGTAAACATCCCGAACTTTTCCCCGCCGAACCGGAAACGGCAGCGACGATTGCAGTAATGACTGATTCATGGACAGGGAAGGTACGTTTGATTGGAATCTATTTCAATTGGCAAAAATACGTGTCGTTCTTTTGCCGGATATAACCCCATCACGGGGTAGCTTCTGGCTCGATTTCATCCTTTTTCATTTTTGGAGGAAGAAGAATATTATCGTTTCGATCTTGGTGCCGAATATGATCCCTGGCTCGAATCTGGGAACGGGCCGGCACTTCGAACGCATCCGGCTGGCCTGATAGGAGATCGCGGCATCCTTCGTCAGCGAAGCAGATGAGTCGCCTCCTTCGGCGGCAAGTGCTTAGGACTTTCGAGCACGTGCTCGACCTCAACCGCCCTTCACGCCCGCATGTCCGACCTCCGGCACTCCGTGCTAAGCGGCCGCTTCCGCCATTTTCGGGGCAGGTTGGACAAGGCGGGCTGTGCGGACGGTTGAGGTTGGCCTGTGGCCGAAACTCCTTGGCAATTGCCGCCGAAGGAGGCGACTCATCTTCTTCGCTGCCGAAGGGTGTCCCAATCCGCTATCAGGCTGGCCAACGGTATTGGCAGCGCCGGCCCGTTCGCGGATTCGAGCCGGGGATCGTGTTCGGCATGAAGGTCGCAACGAAAATGAATCTGTTCCAAACTGATTCGCTACCGATGTTCGATTGTCTGTGTACCCACTTATACAGCGTCACATCCAGACAATCGGTCGTCCTCAATCGCCATCCCCCATTCTTTCCGCTAAGATGCCCCCAGAGCCAACGTTATGTCTCTTAAGTTCGAAATTTATCGTGACGGCGCCCGGCTGATGCAGTTTACTCCCGTCGCCCCGATGGCCATGGGGCCGGAGAGCGTGCCTCTGCCCGCGGAGATTGTTTTTCGCGATGGCATGCTCGTCATCAACCGGGCCGAGGAGCATCCGCTGGGCGTCGCCCTCCTCTGGGATGTGCCCGGCATCGGCACTTATCATCTCGAAACCACCCGCCTCCAGCATCGCGAGCAGCCTTACAATCTCAACGTCGAATTGGCTCGCGCCCGGCTCATGAAGATCGTCCAGAAGCAGGAAGACTGGAACCTCTTCGACTTTCCCAAGGCGGAAAAATTCGTCCAACGATTCCGTGAAAGCCAAAGCCTACTGGCCGACGCCCTGGGCATGCTCCCCGAATCGAACGAGGCCGCCAAGCTTGCCGATCAATCGCTGGCCATTTCCGTCGAACTTTCCGAGCAATTGGCGACTTTCCACGGGGAACTGCTCATCAATCGCCGGCGTCAGAGCAACGCATTCGTCAAGCACATCGTCGGTTGCCGGGTTGATTCGGTGATTCAGAACCAGAAATACAAAGACACCCTTTCCAATTTGTTTGACTACGCTGTTTTGCCGATGCGCTGGAAGCAGATCCAGCCCGAGGAACACACGTTTGATGCGACGCCCGTTGACGAATGGGTCGAACTCTTGGCCCGCAAGCGCATCCCGATCATCGCCGGCCCGCTGGTGGATCTCACCGAAGAGGAGGTTCCCGATTGGATGTATATCTGGGAACACGATTTCGAAACCATGCGCGAACTGGTCTACGAATACGTGCAGAAACTGGTGACCCGCTATCGCAAATCGGTTTCAGTATGGAACGTCTGTGCGGGGCTGCACACCAACAGTGTCTTCACGCTCAGCTTCGAACAGATCATCGAACTCACCCGCCTGCTCGTCGCCCAGGTAAAAACGCTTTTGCCGTCGGCCCGCACGCTGGTCACCATAAAATTTCCGTTCGGCGAGCATCACGCCCGCAGCCGTGCCAGCGTTCCGCCGATGCTCTATGCTGAAATGCTCGCGCAATCCGGCATCAACTTTGAAGCGTTCGGCCTGGAATTTGAAATGGGCGTCCCGGCTCCCGGAATGTTCACCCGCGATCTTTTTCAGTTCAGCAGCATGCTCGACAAATTTTCCACCCTCGGCCGGCCGCTATTTTTGACCAGCCTGGGTGTTCCGGGCCGCGCCTCGCCCGATCTTCACGACCGATCCGAGGGGAAGCTCGATCCGATCCTCGCCGGCAAATGGAAACGCCCCTGGGATGCCGAACTGCAGGCCGACTGGCTCGCGGCCGCCTATCGCATCGCGCTCAGCAAACCGTACATCGAATCCATCGCCTGGGGCAATCTCGCCGACATCAACCCGTCTTTGCCCGCCGGCGGCTTGCTTGATGACATGCTCAAACCCAAGCCCGCGTTTACGCGCCTTCAGGAAATGCGTGAGCAATTCCATGCCTGGCAGCGAAAGGCTTAACCTACGTGCCCGCCGCGTTCTCCCAGCTCCGCGGGCTGATGGTTCTGCTGGGGATTCTCATAACAATCCTGGCTATTCGCCTCGCCCTCAATTCCAAAACGGTTCCCGAATTCAAACCCGGTCAGACGCCTGCATCCGATCAATTGGCTGACCGCATCGATCCCAACACCGCTTCTGAATCTGAGCTGGCGGCCATCCCGGAATTAGGCGAAAAGCGCGCCCAGGCCATCGTCGAGTTTCGTGAGAAATTTCAAGCGCGTCATCCCGACCGACTCGCTTTCGCGCGTCTTTTGGATCTCGAACAAATCTCCGGCATCGGCGCCGCCACGGCCGAAACGATGGGGCCGTATTTGATGTTTCCTGAAACAAACGCCAACCGGCATTAGCCGCTTTGCACATCTCTTGAAACGCCCGCGGCGTTGCCCTGAGGCATGTCGCACCAAACTCATCGTCACTAATTTTTCCCCCTTGAATTTCTACATTAGTTAGGATAAAGTTAAGGTCTGTTTTATGCGCATCGTCATCGCCATTTCGTCCGTCCCAATCTACTGCTCCACTGGTTCCCTGTTCTCTTCTCTCGCGCAGCCCGGGGAGAGGGGGGTGGGATGGGACATTCCGGGACCCGACGGAACATTTTTGGTCGCGATTTACCAAACGATGCTGTCGTGAATTGAGATGGATCGGCAGTCCATGACCCGCAAATGGAACAGAATCCAGAACTATAATCCCCCATGCCCAACTTCGAAGTCGTCAGCCCGTATCAAACCCGAAGGCGATCAGCCGCAGGCGATCGACAAGCTGGTTGCCGGCATCCAGAACGGGGCAGGATTCCAAACGCTGATGGGCGTCACCGGCTCGGGCAAGACCTTCACGATGGCCCACACCATCGCCCGCATCAACCGGCCGACGCTGGTCATCACCCACAACAAAACGCTCGCCGCACAGCTTGTATGAGGAATTCAAGGAACTGTTTCCCAACAACGCCGTCGGGTATTTCGTCAGCTATTACGATTATTACCAGCCCGAAGCGTACATTCCGCAGCGCGATATCTACATCGAAAAAGATTCCAGCCGAAACGATGATCTGGATCGGCTGCGGCTGTCGGCCACCAGCAATCTGGTGAGCCGGAACGACGTGCTGCTGGTCGCCTCCGTCTCCTGCATCTTCGGGCTCGGTTCGCCGACGGATTACAAGGCCTCGGTGTTGCCGATCCGCATGGGCGAGACGACCGACCGCGACGAGATGCTGCGAAAGCTGATCGATCTGCAATACGCCCGCAACGACATCGACTTCAAGCGCGCCACCTTCCGCGTCCGCGGCGACGTGGTCGAACTGCATCCCTCCTACGAGGAATTCGCCTATCGCATCGAAATGTTCGGCGATGAAATCAGCGCCATCGACGCCGTCAATCCTCTCACCGGCGAAATCATCAGCAGCGAGCAGCAGATTTTCATCTACCCGGCCGTTCACTACGTCATGCCCGAGGAACGCGTGCAACGGCGCGGTCGCAATCCATCCGCGAGGAACTGGAACATGCAGGTCATGCACCTCCGCGGCCAGGGGAAACTGCTCGAAGCCCAGCGATTGCTCGCCAGCACAAAATACGATCTGGAAATGATCCTGGAGGTCGGCTATTGCAGCGGGATCGAGAACTACAGCCGGCATCTGGACGGCCGCAAGCCCGGCGAAAAGCCGTACACGCTGATCGATTATTTTCCGAAGGATTATCTGCTGATCATCGATGAATCGCACGTGACGCTGCCGCAGATTCACGCGATGTACAACGGCGATCAGCAGCGAAAACAGGTGCTGGTCGATCACGGCTTCCGCCTTCCCAGCGCGCTGGACAACCGGCCGCTGAAATTCGAGGAATTTCAGAAGATGTGGAACCAGGTGGTCTTCGTCTCCGCCACGCCTGGCAAATTCGAATTGGAAAAGACCGGCGGAGAGGTCGTCGAGCAGGTCATCCGCCCGACGGGCTTGGTCGATCCGGAGATCGTCGTCCATCCCGCCCAGGGCCAGGTGCCGCATCTGCTGGAGCAGATCAGGGAGCGCGCCGCGCGCGGCGAACGCGTGCTGGTCACCGCCCTGACCAAGCGATTGGCCGAGGACCTCAGCGCTTACATTCAGGAAGCCGGCATTCGCGGCCGATATCTCCACAGCGAAATCCAGACCCTCGAGCGGGTCGAGATTCTCAACGATCTTCGCAAGGGCGAGTTCGACGTTCTGGTCGGCATCAACCTGCTGCGCGAGGGGCTGGATTTGCCGGAAGTATCGCATGGTCGCGATTCTCGATGCCGACAAGGCCGGGTTTCTTCGCAGCGAAACTTCGCTGATTCAAACCATCGGCCGCGCCGCCAGAAACGTCAATGCCCGGGTGATCCTCTATGCCGACACCATCACCCCGGCGATGCGAACGGCCATCGACGAAACCATCCCGGCGTCGGACATTGCAGACGCAAATACAACACCGACCACGGCATCACGCCCGTGACCATCGAAAAGGCCATCCGCACCGGCATCGAAGGCGAAATGAAAGCCCGCCGCACCGCCCGCGAAGCCATCCACGAGAGCGAATCGCAATTCGATCAGACCGAATTGATCCGGCTTCTGGAAGAAGAGATGCTCGAGGCCGCCAAGAACCTGGAATTTGAGCGGGCTGCCCAGCTTCGCGACAAGCTGAACGAAATCAAAGGCGTCCCCACGATCCGCAGCGCCAACTCCTGGGATCCCGAGGTGACAGAATCCGACCAGCGGACGAAAATTTGGCAGCCGAAGAGCAAAGGAAAACGTAAACGCGCCGCAAAATAATTTGTTTAGCGGCCGCGTTTCCGCGGCGTTTCTTGGTAAAATCCCGATAGGCCGTACCTATGCCGTTGCAATTCCCCAAATTCGAAGAAATTCGCGACATCATTCAACTGGCTCGTCGTGAAGACCTGGAAAATGACGACGTTACCGGCCGGATTCTCGTTGCTGAGGAAACGATCGGCGTGGGAACCCTGCTGCAAAAAGAAGTCGGCGTCACCTGCGGATTGCCGATGGTCGAGATGATCTGCCGGGTTTATGATGAGCGGTTGCGGGTCGAGCCGATCCCGGGTTTTCACCTGGACATTCTGGAAGGAAGATTCAGCGATGCGCGATCGTTGCCTTTGCTGCGGATTCGAGGGCCGATGCGGTCGCTGTTGTCGGCCGAGCGGGTCATTCTCAATTTTCTGCAGCATCTCAGCGGAGTTGCGACGCAGACGTATCGTTTTGTTCAGCGCGTTAAGGGAACTGAGGCGAAGATTTACGATACGCGCAAGACGATCCCGGGATTGCGTATTCTCGAGAAATACGCGGTTCGCTGCGGCGGGGGACGCAATCATCGCTTCGGATTATTCGATGGCCTTCTGATCAAGGACAACCATATTTCCGGCGTTCCCGCCAAGCAACTCGCGGCCCATTTGGCGCAGAGCGTCGCGGCGAGCCGCGCGGAGGACGCCGATCGGTTCATTGAAATCGAAGTTGAAAGCCTCGAGCAACTCCGGGATGTTCTGACGCTCGAGGGGGAATTCGCCGTTCTTCTGGACAACATGGATTGCCCGAAAATGCAAATGGCCGTGGAACTTCGGGATCGGGCCGGCAAAAAGGGGAAGATCGCCCTGGAAGCTTCGGGCGGCGTTACGCTTGAGACGCTGCGTCCGATAGCGCTCACAGGCGTGGATCGCATTGCCGTAGGAGCGATAACCCATTCGGCTCCGGCCTTGGACATCAGCATGGAGATCGAGCCGCAATAGAATTCGCGGGTCCCATATTCCCGCAGCTAGCCAGACAGCTTGTTCGTTCTTTTCCCTCCATTCGCTATGTACGGGTCAGATGTAAAGTCGGCCACAAATCGCGCCGATGTGCGCTGTGACCGCATACTGATCCGGAGGAGGAAGAATGATTTATCGTCAAGCCCGATCGAAACGCGCGTTTACGCTGGTCGAAATCCTGATCGTGGTGATCATACTGGGGATTTTGGCCGCGATCGTGATTCCGCAGTTCACCAACGCAAGCCAGAATGCTCGCGAAAGCAGCCTTCAAAGCACGCTGCAGACGCTGCGCAGCCAGATTCAATTGTACAAACTCCAGCATGGGGACGGGTTGCCTGATCTGATCACCGATTGGACGCCATTGACGGCCGCTACGAGTTACGGGAACCCCACGCAGAACTTCGGGCCCTATATGCAGGCGATCCCGGTGAATCCGATGAACGGTAATTCGAACGTCGTGCAGGGCGTCGTCGCAACGGGCGGAGGCACCGCGCCGACCGCCAGCGGCGCCTGCGGGTTTGTCTACGACTATGGCACCTCCGGCTCGGGCAGCGGTCTGATATACGGCACCGATGCCACCGGCACATCAATTGCGGGGGCCATGAACGGCACCGTATTTGTCGCCTATTGAATTGAATTGCACTCCAATTTCGATTTATCGGAAGGCGGTTTATATGAACCGCCTTCTTTATTTTGTCGATGTTCCCAAAAGCAAGGACACTTTTGATCGAGAAGGCGGCGCAATTTCCCTCGGTCTGCCGGCGTCGATTCCGCGCGGGACGGGCGCAGCACGCCTTCACCCTGGTCGAAATCCTGATCGTCTGCCTTGTGTTGGTGATCGTGGCGACGGTGGTCATCCCGCAGTTTTCCCGCGCCAGCCCACAATCGAAACAGGACGCGCTTAAGGATGTTCTGCAATGCGTGAGAACGCAGATCGCGGTATTCAAGGCGCAGCATCAGGACGTTCCACCGGGTTATCCGGGAGGCGACCCGGCGGCGACTCCGACCGTCGCCGCATTCGCGACGCAGATGGCCGAGTATTCCGACGTAAACTGCGATCTGAGCCCGCGGGCTTTGCCGACTTTCCAATACGGGCCGTATCTGAAGCAGTTGCCGGTCAATCCCGTGAACGGATCGAGTTCGGTCGAGATCATCGGCAACAACCAGCCCATACCGACGCCCGACGGAAAGACGGGTTGGATCTATAAGGCGCAGACTCAGGAAATCATCCCCAACGTGACGGGAAAAGATGGATCGGGAATTCCCTATTCGAACTATTGATGGTTCGGCTCGCCGCACGGGTTTCACGCTGCTCGAGGGGCTGATCGCCTCGGTGGTGCTGGCCGTTCTCGCTCTAGGCGTCGTCGGATCCGTTTCCACGTCGTATCAGCAAAGCCAATCGGTTCGCGCCAGTTCTACCGCGGTGACGCTGGCGCGGCAGCTTACGGATGAGATTGTCTCCAAGCCGTACGATCCAACGGATGTCCTCGGCACTGGTGGCGTGCGCAGCACATTCACCGGCGTCAGCGCGTACAACGAATATTCTGACAACAGTAATGCGCTGCCGATGCTGGAAGGCGGAACGCTGGATGTGACCGGCGAAGATAATTACACGCGGCAGGCAGCGGTCGTTGTCGGAGCCAGGCCGTCGATCGATGGCACATCTCCCGCGACGGATTTTGCGATCGTGACTGTCAACGTCACCTGCCCGGACGGCCAGATCGTCTCGATACCCGAATTAGTGGCGAACTATTCGATACCCCGGCAATGAGGCAAATGTTCGTGACGCAATTGGAAAAAGGCTCTAAACGGGGATTCCTGCTGGTCGAATTGTTGATCGGGATGGTGATCGTCGCGCTGGTCATGTTCGGCGCGGCGGCCATCATGGAAGCCGCGGCTCAGGGTTGGAACGACCAGGATGTCACGCGGTCCACGCAGGTCCAGGCGAATCAAACGTACATCCGCGTTCAGAATGCGCTCCAAGGCGCGAAATTTATCGGCTATGTGACTCCCAGCTCGTCTCAAACCGGAAGCATTTTCTTCTGGCAGAACGACAATCTTGGCGGCGTCGCGGCGGGCGATCCCTACGCCGGCGAGATGGCGCTCATTCAATACGATGCCACAACGACGTCGCTGTGGCTCTATCAGGTCCCGGCTTCGCAGTTGGCTAACGCGCTGGCGCAGCAGCCAATGCCGTTGACCTTGACGGAGATCAATCAATCGGCGGAAGCGACGTGGTTTAAGCAGCAATCCTTCGTGGAGAAGCAAGCGCCTGGGCGGACCGGGAAGCCTGGCCAATGACGGAACACGCCTGGAAGTTTCGAGTTTCCAGGTTTACGTCAGTTCGCTGAGCAGCGACTCGCAGTTGCCGTTGATCGAATATTCGATTGGTTTCACGCGCCCGAGCGACGGGACAAACCTGACGCTTTACAACAGCACGACGATTCGAGGACCGGCGACGCAACCCGAATGAATACGCAATTTCCAATTCGAAATCGCTCGCGCCGCCGGGGCATTGCGCTGGTGCTGGTGGTGTTTGTGATGGCGCTCGCCGCGATATTGGGCTACGCGATGTTGTCTGCCAGCGCCGTACAGGCGACCGCCAGTGGCAACGCGGTGGCGGCGGCAATGGCACGCGCTCAGGCGGAATCGGGCATTCACTATGCGATGTATTACCTGCTCAAGAATCAGCCTGCCAGCGGGGTTTCCTGGTCGAATGTTACGTTCGCCACTGTATCGCCGGCGGCGACGATTCCCGGGAATGTCTCCATTCAGATCGGTTCGCCGACGGACGGTTGTTATCCGGTGACCGCTATCGGGTCATCCGGATCATCCACCGGCGGCGGGGCGGTCACGCGAACGATTACCGCGGAGATTTGCGTGGGCGGTTCTTATCAGATCGAACAGGCTGGGGCGTTCAATTCGACGGTGACATTGGTCGCCCAGGATTCGTTTACCAGTTCCACTCCAAACGCTCCGGCGGTGGCAATAGCATCGGGCAGTTCGGTCACCAACAACGGTCTAATCAACGGCAACGTCAGCGGGACATTGATTGCCGGGTCCGGAACGCAGACCAACGGAACGGTCAGCTCCGCGCCGACGATCGCACCGGCTCCTTCGAGTTCGGCCGACGTTTATAACTATACTCAGCCCTATGTTTATCAGGGGGTGACTTGCTATCCGACGCAGATCACCGGTACCACGTTAAGCTCCTCTCCGACATCGTCACCGACCACGAATCCGCTGGGAATTTACTATTGCACTGGGGGCCTTACCGTCAGCGGACAAGTGAATATCAGCGGCACATTGGTTGTGGGGGGAACGCTGACTAACGCCGGCAAACTCTACATTACGCCCGTGGTCTCAACGCTCAGCACCAATATGCCGGCGCTGGTGGTTAATTCGAAGTTGACCACGAATGGAGCGGGAAGGGTTCTGAACGCCACGGGAGTCGTATACATCGGATCGGGAATTACCGGCCTCGGATCGACCACCACTTCGAACGTAACAGTCAACGGAGCACTGCTGGATAACGGCGGCGTCACCGGTTATTCGGGCGTCCTGTCGGTGACCTACAACTCCGCTTACACCAACATCCCCGGATTTGTCAGTGCCAGTACCGATGCCAGCCAGACAACTGCCTGGGTAAAAATTATTTCCTGGAGCGAATAAAAAGGAGAACGCCATGAAGACTCACAGAATTCTCACCGCGATCCTCGTGCTTCAGGTGCTGGTGATCCTGAACCAATGGTTCGGCGGTCCGATATCCAACGCTCGCGCAAATTCCGGATGCGGGGGCGCAGCAGCAGCAAGTCATCGACGAGCTCAAAGCCAATAATGATTTGCTTAAGGGGATTGATGACAAGATGGACAAGATGGTCACGATTTTCCAGTCCGGCAAGCTTCAGGTCGTGGTTTCGAAACCCGATGACAGTCAAGAGAAATAACCCCGGTCGCCAACCGAGGTTGCGCAATGTATCGACAATCTATACGGCATTTTTGCGAGGCTGGTCCGCGCCCTTTCGGCGGCGTGAGGACAGCGTTCACCTTCACCGAGGTGTTGGTGGTTGTCGTCATATTGGGCATCGCTTCGGCGATCGTGTTGCCGCAGGTCAACTCGCATGACGATCTGAGCACATCGGCCGCGGCGCGAACGGTGATGGCTGATTTGCTTTACGCACAAAATCGGGCGATCGCCATGCAGACCATGCACTACGTCACCTTCGACACAACGCATCAGCAATACACGCTCTTTAGTTGGCCGGCGACTGTTTTGCAGCATCCAGTCAATCTGAGCAATTACATCATGACATTCGGGCAAAGCGGTTCGAACAATATCTCACAGAGCGTCGCGCTTACCTCGGCGAGCTTCAACGGGCAACCGACCATCGCCTTCGACGAAACGGGAGTTCCTTATTCGTTTAACGCCGGTGTGACGACGCCGCTCAGCGGAATCGGGACGATCTTGCTTACCAGCGGCGGGTATTCCCTGACGATTTCGGTTGCCCAGGATACGGGCGAGATCACGGTCAATTAGCGGGAAGTGATTGGATATGTTTCGATTGAATCGACCGCAAATTCAGCCCATCGGCGTGGACATCGGCCACGACAGCGTGAAAATGCTGCAACTGGAGGTGCGCGGCGAGAAGTTGGTTGTGCACGCTTCGGCGCGGCGGATGCTGGAAGCCAACGGCTCCGACGGCGCTCCGACCAACTCGGCGGAATTGATTTCTCCGCAGGCGGGGCAGGCGATTCAGGAGCTTTTGCGGGGAGGTAATTTTTCAGGTCGAACCGCGGTGGTGGCTCTGCCGCGGCATATCGTGCACGTCAAGAATCTTCGGCTGCCGCCGATGCCGCCGGGGGAATTGGCATCCGTCATCCAATTCGAGGCGCGCGAGGCCTTTCCGTTCGACACGCAGGAGGCACACGTCGATTTTCTCGTCGCCGGCGAAATCCGGCAGGGGACGGACGTCCGGCAAGAGGTCGTGGTTCTGGCGGCACAGAACACCGATGTGGATCGCTTCGTCGAACAACTGCACCGCGCGGGTCTGGTGCTGGATTCCCTGGACGTTGAGCCGTGCGCCTTGTACCGCACCATCGATCGCTTCGTCCGCAGGCGCGAGGACGAGCAGGAGGTCCATGTCATCGTGGACGTCGGCGCGCGTTGCACGCAGGTGCTTATCGGCAAGGGGCGGGACATCAGCTTTTTCAAGGCCATCGAAATCGGAGGGGCGGATTTCAATCTGGCCGTGAGCCGGAAGCTGGATATTCGATATGACGAGGCGCGTGCGTTGCGGCGGCGGTTGTGGGACCAGGACGACGGCGATCGGCCGGATACGGTCCGCCTTGCGGTTCTCGACTCGACGCGCAGCGTGATGGAGAATCTCGCGCGCGAAGTTTCGCTGTGCCTTCGATACCACTCGGTCACCTTCCGTGGTCAGCGGCCGCAGAAAGTCCGCGCGGGCGGCGGCGAGGGGGGCGATCCGCAACTGCAGGGAATATTGCATTCCGTTCTGGCGCTGCCGGTGGAAACCGCCCGTCCCCTGTTCAGCGCCGACAGCGATGTCATGCGCAATTTCGACCGGCGTAAACCATCGGGAGACTGGTCCGTGGCGATGGGGTTAGGATTGAAGCGGTCGGCGGGGAGATTCGCTCCGCTTGATGGAACCCCGCGCGCTGCGGCCCCGGCGCAATTGCCTCCGCAAACGCAACCGCCTGCCCCGGCGGTTCCGATAGCGATCGCACCATCGCGGGAGGCCGTCCATGCGTGAACTGGAATTCCTGCCGGCCTGGTATCCGATGCTTCGCCGCAAGCGGCGCATCATCCTGATGGAAGCGTGGCTCGCCGTGACGACTGTCGCGGTGCTGGGACTGTGGTTGATTCTTTCGGCCCACAATGTGATCGCCAGGGAAACGCTCCTCACCGTGCGGGAAAAACAGCTTACGCAGTCCAACTATGAGCTTCAGAAGCTCGCCGAACTGGAATCGCTCAAGAAGCAGATGTCGGATCAGGCGAAGCTGATGGCCCACCTGGGTCCGAACGTGCCGATGGGCCGATTGATGGACACGCTGGAACAAACGCTGCCCAAGGGGATGGCCCTGCTGGACGTGAAGGTGGAATTTGAGAAGGGAACCAAGGCCCAGGGCGGACGCCCCGGCACAGTTAGCGAATCCGACCCGGAATACGTGGTTGAGATTCACGGCGTGTCGCCCAGCGATGCGGAGCTTGGAAATTTCATGACGGGTCTGGCCAAGGCGATTCCGCATTGGGTCGGCGGTTCGATGGGGGAGACGGATGTGCGCCAGGACGGACATCTCATGCGGGACTTTAATTTTTCGTTCAGCATTCGGCTGAACGATGGGGAGAACCAGGACCGGTGATGCCTTTACTCAAGACCCAGATTCGATGGTTTACGCGGATCCAGCAGGCGATTCTTGGCGCGGTGCTGTTGACCGGGGTTGGATTTTACGTGCTCGCTTACCGTCCCGAGACCGACCGGCTCCAGAATCTGGCCGGTCGCATCGGGCAAAACGAGCGGGAGCTGAACAGCGCGCAATCGCAGGCCAGGGTGTTGCCGCTGGTTCAGGCGGACATCAACCGCCTGAACGCGACGCTGGCGGATTTTAAGAAGCTCCCGGCGAACCCGGGCGATCTGGGCCAGTTTGAAGTGGAGATGGCCACCTTGGCCAGACGCTACAACCTGCGCGGGTTGTCGATCAACTGGCAGGGAACGCCCGGCCGGGATGAACAATTTTACGAACTGCCGATCAGCTTGAAGTTCGACGGAGATTTCCGCGACGTTTATTCGTTTCTGTGCCAGATGGAAGACCTCGCCCGGCTGACGCGCGTCAAGAAAATGGTGGTTAAAAGCTCGGGCGACGACGGGTCTGTCCAGGTTGAGATGATCATGAACCTTTACTATTCGGAGGGATGACCGTGGCCGACCCGCGGGCGCTGACATCATGGTCCGAAAAAGCGATGGCGGCTGTTCGCGCTTCGCCGGGGAAGTCCTCCGTACTGACCGGCCTGGTGGTGATTATGGCCATCGCCTGGATTCGGGTGCTCGTTGGCGGGCATACCAATCCCGCGTCGGCGCAGGCCGCTTCCGTCGCGGCTGCGCCTGCCCCCATGGTGTTTGCCCAGGAGCCGGCGGATTCGCATCACCCGGCAGAACAGGGGGGGCCGTCGTTTCAGCAGTGGGCTCGCCAACCGGTTCGGCCGCTGACTCGGAACCCGTTCGCGGTTCCATTGGATTGCTACCCGACCGACGCATCGAAGAACGACGATCCGGCGTCGGCCGGCACTGGTTATTGGAATCTGGTGAGCAAGTCGATGTCCTCGCGAGCCGATCAACAGGAACAGCGGCAGATCCTAATCGACAACATTCGGATCGCCGCCGAGTCCCTCAAACTGGACTCAACGATCATGGGCGCTGCGCCGGGCGCGATGGTCAACGGAGAAATGGTTCGTGAGGGAAGCGTTGTAGATGGTTTCCGCGTGCTCAAGATCGAGGCGCGGCAACTGATCGTCGAGCGGGAAGGCGTCAAGCTCGCGATCATGATGAATTGACCCGCTCATTTGACCGACGCCGCGTGTTTAGTGTTCGAGGAAAGTTATGCGCAAGTGGGCCCGATCAGCAGGTCTTCTTTTTTGTGCCGTGGCGGCCGTTTATAACGGTCCCGCGGCGTTTTCCGCGCAGGAAGCCCAGATAAACTCGTCCGATCCTGCGACCCGGGTAAAGGTGATCGGCGATAGCGATCCCGCGCCGGCCACGGAATCCTCGCCGGGCGCTCATATCGCCGTTTCCCAGAACGGAACTTTCAGCATCCAAATCAACGGCGACATCAGCCTCGTGCAGGTTTTGCGGATGATCGGCAACCAGGCGCAGCTCAGCATCGTGCCGAGCAAGGCGGTCCTCGGCACGGTTCCGGCGATGGACCTTTACAACGTGACCGTCTCCGAAGCGCTTGATGCGATCCTTCAAAGCAATGGCATGGCGTGGAAGCAGAAGGGTAATCTGATCTACGTCTACTCGGAGAAGGAACTGGAAGATCAGGAAAAGGCGGCGCGAAAAACGGCGACGAAAACATTTACGCTGCATTACATCCCGGCTTCGGATGCCGAGGCATTGATCAAACCGGCGCAAAGCGCCGATTCGCAAGTCGCGGTCACCAAGGATGCCGTCAGTGGCATCGACACAGGCGACGGCGCGTCCGCCACCGGAGGCGGGGCGGGTGGCGCCACCCCGGTTGGCGGGAACACTGAATCGGGCGTCGACATGATCGTCGTTACCGATTACCCGGAGAATCTCGAACGGATTTCCAAAATCATCGAGGAGGTCGATCGCCGGCCGCAACAGATTCTCGTCGAGGCCACTATCCTTGAGGCCACCCTCACCGAAAACAACGCCCTGGGGATTGATTTTACGCTGATGGGCGGAGTGAACTTTGACACGATCCTGGGAAACAACACCACGGTTGCGGGCGCACTGAGCGGGAATATACTCAACGCCGCGGGCACGGGCAGCGGCCCCGGCACGCCGGCCAACAGTATCAAGCAGGGATACTCGGGCTTCACCACGGGGAACTATGACACGCAGGTGGGCCAGGCGGGGCAGGGCGGATTGCAGATCGGCATCGTGCACAACAACCTGGGCGTTTTCATTTCGGCCCTGGAATCGGTGGCTGACACAACCGTCCTGGCGAATCCCAAAGTCCTGGTTTTGAACAAACAATCGGGCGAGGTGCAGGTCGGGCAGCAATTGGGATACCAGACGACCACCGTCACACAGACGACTTCCACCCAAACCGTTCAATTTCTAAACACGGGAACGATTCTGAGTTTCCGCCCGTACATCGGCGACAACGGCTACATCCGCATGGAAATCCATCCGGAAGATTCCACGGGTTCGGTGACCAACAACCTCCCCGACAAGACGACCACCGAAGTGACCAGTAACGTCATGATCAAGGACGGCAACACGATCGTGATCGGCGGGATGTTCAAGGACAACAGCCAATCCAGCCGCAATCAGGTGCCGATTCTGGGAGACATTCCCATCGTCGGTGCGCTCTTCCGAAGCAAGACCGACCAGACCGCGCGGCAAGAGGTCATCATTCTGCTGACGCCGCACATCATCAAGGACGATGCGGCTTACAGCAAAGCAAGCGAGGAAGAAGCGAAAGAAGCCGAGAAGATGCGCGTTGGCGTTCGCAAGGGAATGATGTGGTTCGGGCGGGAACGCCTGGCCGAAACCGCTTACGAAAATGCCGAGGCGGAACTCGCCAAGCCAAAACCCAACATGAACCTGGTGCTCTGGCATTTGAATTGCGCGATCAATCTGAATCCGATATTCATCGAGGCGATTGATCTCAAGCAAAAGATCACCGGCAAGCTAGTGACGGATGCGGACAACTCGACGATTCGATACTTCGTCCGGCAGCAGATCATGGCCGAAAACGCGGCGCCGACGACTCAGACTACGGGTGGCAAATGATTCAGGACATTGGAATTGCTCTGCGAAAATCCATTTGGGTGAGCCTCGCGCTGGTTCTGGTACTAAATGCTTGCTCGACCTCCAAAGAACCGTCGGCGCAGGAAACCGCGAACAAGCAATGGAATGATGCGCGATCGGGTGTCCTGGTGGGGTTGGCATCGGATCAATATCAGAATGCAAATTTCGAGAAGAGCCGGGCGACGATCGACCAGGCGCTTCGGCTGTCGCCGGAAAGTGCGCCTGCGCGGCTGTTATCGGCCAAGTTGTATATCGAGACCGGAAGTCTCGAAGCCGCGGAAAGGGAATTGGTATTGGCATCCCAATGCGATCCCAACAACGCCGAGGCGGATTATCTTTCGGGTGTGGTGTATCAGCGCTGGCAGCAACCCGCGCGGGCGTTGGAGTGCTATCAACACGCCTGCGACAAGTCTCCGGCGGAACTGGCGTATGTCTTGGCCAAGGCGGAGATGCTGGTGGCTATGGACCGGCATGACGAAGCGCTGACGCTGCTGCAGTCCAAGGTGGCTTACTTTGAGCATAGCGGTGAAATCCGCGATGAGGTTGGATTGCTGCTGGTTCAGGAAGGGCGATATCCCGAGGCGATCGAAATGTTACGCCGCGCCGGCATCCTGGCGCCGGATGACCTGACGATCCGCGAACATCTGGCGATGGCGTTGTTCTATGGAAAACAGTTCGCGGAATCGGCCGACCTGCTGTCGGACCTTCTGGCCAGCGGGAAATGCGATCATCGGCCTGATTTGCAAATTACTTTGGGAGAGTGCCAGCTTCAGACCGCCCGGCCCGGAGACGCGGTGCAGAGTTTTCAACAGGCGTCCGAAGAGATGCCGGAGTCGACCGGCGTTTGGCTGGGCCTTGCCCGGGCTGAATTGGAGTCGAACAACACGCGACAGGCGGAGTTCGCCTTGCGGCGATGCCTGGCCCTCGATGATGCAAGCAGTCAGGCTCATCTCCTCATGGGATATGCCATGCTTCGCGAGAATCACCTGGAGGATGCGTACGCGTCTTTCGTCCGCGCCAGCCAGCTCGATCAGAATGACACCGTCAGCATTTGCATGGTTGGATTGACGCTCAACCGGCTTGGCCGATCGCACGAGGCGGCGGTGTGGTATCAGCGAGCGCTGAAGTTGAACCCAGGCGATGATATGGCTAGTCAGCTTCTGGCGCGTCTTGATGTTCACGAATGAACAGGGAGAAATCGGTGCGTTCCGGAAAACTGTTGTCGATCATGATGCTGGTTTGCCTCGGCGGAGGGCTGCTTTGCTCCGTGGGGTCGCTCCATTCGATCTGGGCGAGCGGACGCTTCGATTTCGGAATGATCGCGCCGGTTCTTTTCGTGGCTGGGGGGTCGGCGGGGCTGCTGGCGATCACCAGCTTCCGCCGTAACTGCCGCATTCTCATCGAGGCAATCCGCCGCATGACCACGCGGGGCAAGCTGGATAATCTTCAGACCGAACACAACGAAATTCGGCCTCTCATCAGCGCGGTCAATGAGATGGTCGAAGCCGCCGAGACGTGCATGTCCGATGCCGTGCTAAAGATGAAGGAGCTGGAAATCCAGTTGAAAGTCGCCACCAGCGAGCGGCAGCATGCCGCAGGCGATTATCTACAGCATTTCCGACGCCGTGCTGGTGACGGACACTTTTGACGAACTGGTGCTGGCGAACGAATCCGCGGCCAGAACATTCCAATTCGATCTGGAACGCTCCCGGCGGACGCGAATTGAACAGATCGTCCACGATGAAAAGCTCGTGGAATTGATCCGCGACATGCGGCAAAGCAACAGCAAAACCGGGCGGCGGATCGTCGAGCACAAAATTAAAGGGCCCGGCGAGGAAAAGATTTTCAAGGTGACGCTGTCGGCGGTTGCCGACGACACCGATGCTCCGGCCGGGGTGGTTGCGGTGCTTCACGACATGACGCGGGAAAAGGAAGTCGCCGAGATGAAAAACGATTTCGTCTCCAGCGTCAGCCACGAGCTTCGCACCCCGCTGGCCAGCATCAAGGCTTATGTGGAAATGCTGATCGACGGTGAGGCCGATGACGAAAAAACCACGCATGAGTTTTATGAGGTCATCCAGAACGAGGCCAACCGCCTCAGCCGACTGATCGACAACATTTTGAATATTTCGCGCATTGAATCGGGCCTGGTGCAGATCAACAAGCAGCCGCAGAGCCTGATGGTGATCCTGAAGGAGGCGATGGAGGTGATCGCTCCGCAGGCGCGGATGAAGCAGATTACGCTGGTGGAGCAGCTTACGCCGGCCTTTTATCAGACCAGCGCGGACAAGGACATGCTTTATCAGGCCGTGCTGAACCTGCTCAGCAACGCCGTGAAATATACGCCCGAAAGAGGGCACGATAACCGTTCAAACCACGGTGGATGAGGCCAAAAGGAAGGTTATCGCCCGCATAAGTGACACAGGAGTTGGAATTCCGCCCAAGGACCTGCCCTTTGTGTTCGATAAGTTTTACAGGGCCGAGGCCAACAATCACATGGCCAAGGGAACGGGCCTGGGACTGTCTCTGGTGAAACACATCATCGAGACCGTTCACCGCGGAAGGATGTTTGTGGAAAGCCACGTCGGCAAGGGAAGCTGCTTCGGCTTTGAACTGGACCTGTGTGATTAGGACGGGAAGGTCATGGCAACAAAAAAGATTCTGGTCGCCGACGATGAGAGCCACATCCTGCACGTGGTTTCGCTGAAACTGCGCAACGCGGGATTTGAGGTGCTGACCGCCGCGGACGGGATGGAGGCACTGGAGCTGGCACAGAGCGAGCGGCCGGACCTGCTGATTACCGATTATCACATGCCCCAGCTTTCGGGGCTGGAATTGTGCCAGAAGCTGAAACAGGATCCGGCCACGGCGGGGATACCCGCAATCATGCTTACCGCACGCGGCTATCAGCTGGATCCCAAGGATACGGCCGAGAGCGGCATTTTGCGGATGCTGAGCAAGCCGTTCAGTCCGCGGCATCTGTTGACCACGGTCAACGAGGTTCTTCTGGAAGCGGCCGCGTGAGCGTGAAAGTTGAAGAGATAGTCTTGTTAGCCAGGTCATAAACATGACGTTGCAAACGCAAGATCTTCAGTCTTCGCCCGGCGCGAACATTTGCGGTCTTCCGATCGCGGTGCTGGACAATCTCGCCGCGCGCATGCGGGGCGGTGGGTTGTTTTTGATTTTGCTGGGCAAAGATGGATCTCCCGTCTATTACGATTCGCAGGCGGCGCTCTTTTTCCAGCGCTATGTCCTGCCGCTGCTTCAGTACGGCGATCCGACTGATCCGGGATTGCTTGATAGAATCCAGCAACTGGAAATCAAATCTCCCGTCACGGTTTGGGACAGTTTTCCGGGGGTGATCCTCGCGGCTTTTCCGTGCGTCGATCGCCGGCAACTCATCGGCACCCTGGTTCTGGCGGGCAGAAGCGTCAATTTTGACCTCGCTGAAGAAGTGCTTCGCGTTTGCAGCCGGCTTGGGCTGGATGCCGCGTGGCTTCGCCAGCAGGCCGAGGAACTCTTCGCTTACGACGATGATGCCATTGGACGACAGGCCCGGCTGGTCACGGGGATGCTGGGGGATCAGCTTCGCCTTGCGGGCATGGATTCGGAGATGAATTCCCTATCCGGCCATCTGGCAAATGCATACGAGGAATTGAGCCTCATTTATCAAATCAGCGGTGGAATGCGCATCAATCGGCCCGCCAATGATTTTTTCAAGCAGGCGTGCCTCGAAGTCCTGGAAGTAACCGGCGTGGAGGGTCTGGGCGTCGCCCTCAGCGGCGAAAATGTTCCCGGACAGGAACCGGTTCTTTACGGCAAATTAAGCCTTCCGCCCGGCACCGTGCATCGCCTGGCTGTTGAGCTGATTCCGTTGCTCAGGGAATCCAAGGGGCCGTTGCTGGTCAATAATCTAACCAATGACAAGTCATTCTCCTGGCTCGCCAAGCATGTCCATCAACTGATGGCCGTTCCGCTTCAGCGCCAGGAAGTCGTGCTGGGTTGCCTGTTTGCCCTGAACAAACCCGGCGGCGATTTCGATTCGCAGGACAGCAAGCTCCTCAATTCCATCGCCAACGAGTCGGCGATCTATCTCGAAAACGCGATGCTGTTCGAAGACGTGCATGGCCTGATGATGGGCTTGCTGCACAGCCTTACCAGCGCGGTGGACGCCAAGGATGCGTACACCTGCGGTCACAGCGAGCGCGTGGCGTTGCTGGGGCGACAACTGGTTATCGAAGCGGGCCTTGGTGAAGCCTTCGCCGAGCGGGCTTACATGTGCGGCCTGCTTCACGATGTCGGCAAGATCGGTGTTTCCGAAAGCGTGCTGCAGAAGACCGGCCGGCTTACGCCGGAGGAATTCGAGCAGATGAAGAAGCATCCCGCGATCGGCGCAGAATCCTTCAGGACATCAAGCAAATCAGCGACCTGATCCCCGGCGTGCTTCATCACCACGAGCGGTACGATGGGCAGGGGTATCCTGCCAACCTGGTCGGAGAGAATATTCCGTTGATCGGGCGGATCATCTGCCTCGCGGATTGCTTTGACGCGATGACCTCGAACCGGACGTACCGCAAGGCGTTGCCGCTGGAAGTGGCGCTGACGGAAATCCGGCGTTGCTCGGGGACGCAGTTTGACCCGCTTTTGACCGAGGCATTTTTGCGGATCGGCGCGGAGAAGTTCCGCCAGCTTCTGGCGAGCAACCCTGGCCGCGTCCGCCAATTGGGGGAGATTCAGCAGCAGACGCTTCGATGCGCATGATAATCAAAACAGGGAGGAAACATGGGCATCAAGTGTGAAGAATATAGCCAGGTATGCGTCATCGAACTTCAGGGTGACTTTCTGGCCGACTCCGCAGCCGAAGCAAAAAAGTCAGTGGAACAGCATATCGATCAGCGGCAAATCGTCGATTTCATTGTGGATTTTCAAAAATGCGGGTTTGCCGACAGCGATGCGCTTGAGGCGCTGATTTGGATGAAGAAGCGCGCTGAGGATCTCTTTGGCCGATTGAAACTCGTCAACCTCGACGAAAATGTCAGGAAGATTCTGGAAATTACCCGGCTCGATCATCGGTTCGAATGCCAGGCCGATCTTCCGACGGCTCTGAAAACCATGCGGTAAGGACACATGATCGCGCAGATGGTACGAAAACCTCTGGGGCAACTCCTGATCGCCAAGGGCGTCATTCAGCAGGAGCAGCTTGATCGCGCGCTGGATGAACAAAAACGCAGCGGACACCAGAAGCTTCTGGGCGAAGTGATGGTGGAACTTCGGATGTGCACGGAGGACCAGATCGTCGAAGCGCTGGCCCAGGCGTATTCGGTTCCGTACGCGCGCATCAGCCCCAGGATCGCCGACCCGAAGGTAATCCAGGTTCTTCCCAAGGAATTCCTGGAGAAGCATCAGGCGTTGCCGCTCTATCTGATTGAAGGGGTGCTGACCGTCGCGGTTCCGGAACCGGCGAACGTGTTTTTGCTGGAGGAGATCGAACGGCTCAGCGGATACCAGGTGCAGGTTGTCGCCGCGACGGTGCGCGATATCAAAAGCACGCTCCAGGCGTATCTGCCCAACGACAAAGTGTTCGTCATCGACGACCTCATCGAGGAGGTTGAGCCGGGAGAATTCACGCTCATCGAGCAGCCGGCGCAGGACATTGTTAATCTCGAGGCCGCGGCGGGGGATTCACCCGTTATCAAGCTGGTCAACTACATCATTTACAATGCCGTGAAGGACGCCGCCAGCGATATTCACGTTGAGCCGGGCGAAAATGTGCTTCGCATCCGGTATCGGATTGACGGGTGCCTGACGGAGAAGATGCGCCCGCCTCACCAGATGCACGCCGCCGTCGCCAGCAGGATCAAAATCATGGCCGGGCTGGATATCTCCGAGCGCCGGCTTCCGCAGGATGGCGGCATCCATGTGATGATGGAAAAACGCCCGATCGATCTGCGCGTCAGCACCATGCCGGGCAAGCATGGCGAGAAAGTCGTCATCCGCGTCATCGATAACGAAAAGGCGTCCGTCAACCTGGAAAAGCTCGGGTTTGGATATGACACGCTCAAGGCCTGGCGCAAGCTGATCAATCTTCCCAATGGAATCGTGCTGGTGACCGGCCCAACCGGATCGGGCAAAAGCACGACGCTATACGCTTCGTTGCAGGAACTGAATCATGGCGAGGTGAATATCTGCACGGTCGAGGATCCGATCGAATATGCGATTCACGGCGTCAATCAATTTCAAGTAAACGAAAAGGCCGGGTTCACTTTCGCCAATGCGCTGTGCGGCACTGCTTCGGCAGGACCCGGATATTCTGATGGTCGGCGAAGTGCGCGACATCGAAACCGCCAAGCTCGCCACGCAGGCGGCGCTCACCGGGCACCTGGTGCTCAGCACGCTGCACACCAATGACGCCAACGCCGCGATCACGAGGTTGTATAACCTTGGCATCGAACCGTACCTGGTCGGGGCCACCGTCGTCGGAGTGATGGCCCAGCGGTTGGTCCGCAAGCTCTGCCAGCATTGCAAAGAGGCTTATAGCCCCGGTCTGAACGAAAAACGTCAGATCGAAAGGCTCGCGGGGAATATCGATACGCTTTACAAGGCCAAAGGCTGCTCGAACTGCCGAAACCTCGGCTTCAGCGGCCGTATCGGCATCTACGAATTACTCGTTCCGGACGACGCCATGATTGAACTGATCAGTCAGGGCGCCAATCTCAACGAACTGCGCGATATGGCGAAGAAACAGGGAATGACCACGCTGCGCGGGGATGGGATGGATAAGGTGAAGGCGGGGATAACGACGCTTGAAGAGATTTATCGCGTCACTGCGTAATAGATTTGAAATTTGAAATTTGAAATTTGAGATTAGAAATTTGAAATTTGAAATCTCAAATCTGAAATTTAATTTATGCCTACATTCGCCTATTCCGCCCGCGACCAGACCGGCGCCGCCCTGAGCGGCACCATGGTGGCGGAATCGCTCGCCCAGGCGAGCCAATTGATTCGCGCCGAGGGGAAGTATCCCACTTCTCTGCGGCCGGCGGGAGCAGCGCCGGATGCGGGGCGATCGCGGCCGCGCGGGTCGCGAATGTCTCGCAAGGACCTCATCCATATTTCCACGCAGCTTGCGATCATGATTGAGACTGGCGTGACTTTGAGCGAGGCGCTCGAGTGCATCGCGACCCAATGTGAAAAGCCGAACGTCAAGAAGATCATGCAGGATCTCTGCCAGGAAGTTCAGGCGGGCGTTGATTTCAGTTCGGCGATGCAACGGCATTCGCGCGCATTTCCGCGATTGTTCGTCGCCCTGATCGCCGCCAGCGAAAAGACGGGAATGATGGCCAAGCTGCTTCAGCGGGCCAACAATTATCTGCGCGACGAACATGAAACGATCCGGCGCGTGCGCGGCGCGCTCACGTATCCGGCGATCATGATGGGATTTGCCCTGACGACCACGACATTCCTGTTGGCGTTCGTGCTGCCGCGCTTTACGGCGATCTATGCGTCGAAAAAAGCGGCGCTTCCCGGGCCAACGGTCGTTCTGATGTGGATCAGCAACCTGATCGTTACGCAATGGCCGCTGCTGCTTGCGGGACTCTCCACACTGGTCATTGGAACATTCCTCCTGCTGCGGAATCCGCGCGGGCGCGGGCGTTTGATTACGTTCAGCTTCATATTCCGCTGATGGGGCCGATGTTCCGCAAGCTTTATCTTTCCCGTGGTCTGCGCCTGGTGGGCACGATGGCCAGCGGCGGCGTGAGCCTTGTCGATTGCGTCAAAACCGCCCGCGATCTTTGCGCGAATTCGTATTTCAAGGAGCTTTGGGACGAGGTTTCGCAGCAAATCCAGGCGGGAAAGCAATTCTCCGAACCGTTGTTTCGCAATTCCCTCGTGCCCCGGTCGGTTTCGCAGATGCTGCACAGCGCCGAGCGCAGCGGCAAGCTCGCGCAGGTGATGGAGCAGGTCGCGGGATACGCCGAGGAGGAATTGAAGCAAACGATCGCGGACATGACGCGCTATATCGAACCGATCATGATCTCGATTATGGGCGGAATCATCGGCACGGTGGTTCTCGCACTGATGCTGCCGATCTTTACGATCAGTAAGGTGATCGTGAAATAGGAAACCCCCTCGGAGGGTGACTCCGGGGGGGGTTAAAAAAGTTTGTTGCGGGCTTAGGCCATCGCCGCGCCTAGATCGCTGACAACCGACCACGCCTCTGCGACGCTGATCCAGACTTTTCCGTCATCCGATCCGTCATTATGCCCTGGCGCCGCGAGTTCGTCGGTGCCGTTTTCTTGAACGTCGACGCCCCAGGGGTTTCGCACCCAGAAACCGGTGATCTGGCCGCGGTTGTTCCATGTATCGGAAACAACGGTGTACTCGTGGTCATTTTCCAGAATGCCGGGAATGGAGAGTTCGTCGTTCGAATTGCCGTCATTAAACGCCATTTGAACGGCGTCTCCCTTCAGGAGTTGCCAGTTAATCCAACCGGCGAAGACGTTCTCATTGCCGCCGAACATGTTGAAATTTTCCTGGCCGGTGACGGCGTTGTATGTCCCGTGGGCGGTCGTTCCGAGGAGAACCTCAAGGGTTGGGTCGGAGAATCCACCCGTGTCGATCGTTCCATAGTCCGGGCTATTGCCTTGCTCGATGGACTCGAAATAGGCGAAGCCCTTTTCCTCGATCGCCCCCCAGATGCTGCCGTTTTTGCCTTGATTGGCGTAAAAGAGATTGCCGTTATCGTCCACGGGCAGGTTTCCGTCCACGCGGACAAATACGGGCGTGCCGTTCTTGTAGAATTCCATGGCGTAAGTTCCGTCGCCAAGGGCCGTGATATTGTTCATGATCTGCTGCGGGTCGACGTGAGAGATCGCCGCCAGGGCGGACATGAAATAGCAGTCGCCCAATGCGCCCTGGTTGATGTCGCTCATCACCGGACCAGAATTTCCGAACAGCGGCACGTTGGAAAAATTCTGCCAGCCGGAGGGGGTGTATTCGGTATTGGTGCCCGGTTCAGTTACCGTCCTGCCGTCGAGCGAAATATCGCTGGTGTTCAGGAACGAACTGAAGAAGTGAGTCGTCAGGACACCCGTGTTCCTGAAGTAATAATTGTCGGTGGTTGCGCTGTAGGTTTCCCAGATGTTCGTATAACCGGTACCGGCGAAAAGCTTGTTGTCGTTACCGCCCAAGGCGATGAGCGTGTCGTCGCCGGAGCCGGCGCGCAAGCTGTCATTGCTCGCGCCGGTTGAGAGCATGTCGTTGCCCGTTCCGGCCCAGACACAGGTGGGAACGATCATGTTCTTGCCGATCACAATGCTGTTGTTCCCGGACTTGGCGATGACTGAAAGATACGAAAAGCTTCCAGCCACGTCTTCAACGACGCCTTCGCTGTTGAACTGGATGCCGTCGGAACTGCGGACGACGGACATCTGTTGTGAAGGGTTGTTCAGTTGGCAAACGAGCTGGGAGCCAACGGTGTAGAAATCGGCGGGGGACGCCGAGAACATCTGCCGGGTTTCCAGGCTTTCCAGGCCGCGGCCGAAGCCATTACCAGTCGTTCGAGCCGTCTTATTTTTATTCCCGCGTGTCATTGCATTCTCCTTTAAAAAAGCTGGGTCAATTTGCTTTTCCAAAAGAGTTACCAGACGCTAACGTAGATACTGCGCGGTTATAAAAAGCGTCTCGATTTTCAAACAGTGCGTGGACGTCATAAGTGGATACAGAGAATTGGCTTAAGGACTTTGAAGGCAGCCCAATCGCCGCTTTCGGTCTGGCGATTTCATTGGAAGGGATTTGTGACTGGCGGTCATACTAGCGGCCGGGGCGTCATCGCGCGATCCAAAGTCGGCGTCAGCAGCACAATTACCAGCAGAGCAATATATGGGCCCATCGAAACCGATGCGTAAAGCTGGAAGATCGCACAGAGTACGCCAAGCCCGATCGCGAAAACTGACCGTCCGCGACGGGTGATCGGGCGAAGCCCGGGGGCCGTCGCCAGATAAATCAGGGTGAAGAGCAGCGGGGAGGCGAGGATCTCGTAGTTCACGAACGTGACCGCCGTTCCCCAGCCCAGAAAGTGGGAGCGGAACGCGAACCAGCGCCATTGAGCGCCGGCTTCGGTGATATAAACCGGAATGGGAAATGTCAGAAGCGCCGCCGTCGTCGACAAAACGCCCAGCAATGGTATTCGATAATCGATCAACCCCTGAAACAAAAGGAACAAGCCGCCCGCGATGATGGCGACCGCGCTGGCGCAGCCGATCACGTTGCTGTTTCCGCCGACGATCAGATTTTCCAGCGGCGGCATCTGGTCGCGGACGAGCATCTGCACCGTCAGGCTCGCGCGCTCGGGACGCTGCTGCGACGATGTGAAAGCCAGGAGCTTGTCTCCCACCGGCTCGCGAAAGAGCGAGTCATATCCCGTGGAAGCCGTGCGGCTGTACCACGGGTTTTGATCTGACAACTCTTCGGGAGTCGGATCAAAATTCAACAAATCCCCCGCGAAAAGGTGGTCCACTCTCAATACGTAGCGCGGGGTGAGAGTGTCGTGAAACAGAACAAAAAGGAGCAGGATCGTAACCACCGTCGGCGGAACCCGCTGCGTTCCCAGGCCGCCCAGCAGCCAGCTTAACAGGGCAAGCGTCATGCCGGCCGCCGGAAGGATTGGCCAGACGACCTGCCCGCCGAGCGGCATCGTTGTCAGCAGATGTGCCGGGAGCATCAGCGAGACAATCAGCGACAGCCAAAGACAATGCCACATGCGAACTTGTCGTCCGCGCCAGCCGACCAGGCGAAGGACCGACATCGCTCCCATCGCGCTGGTCACGACGACCCCCACGGTTCCCAGCGCCCTCCAACCGTAGATGGCGACGCCCGCGACGAGCGGAAACAGCGTGGCCGTGATTTGCAGCGACACGAACATGGGCACGCATATTCCGCTGTGCAGCGGAGATATTGCGGCGGCGGGGCGTGGTTTGACGATCGTGTCGGTCATGGGAATCTTCAGATTTTCAAATCTCAAATTTCAGATTTCAGATTTCAAATTTCGCACTTCCCTTATCGCATCCAGGAGCGGCAGCCGTGATGGACAGACATGCGCAAATGCCGCATTCAATGCACGCGCCGATGCCGGCCCGCTCGGCCATCCTCATATCGCGGCGCTGGGCGGCGTCCAATATGAACGCGGGATGGATCAGCATCGGGCAGGCCTCGAAGCACCAGGCGCAGCGGATGCACGGCTCGGGAATCGCCGGCGCTTCGGGCGAGGTCACGTGAATCGCCAGCTCGCCGCCGGCGATCACGGCATCCATGCGCAGACCCACATCGCGAAGCAGGTCGCCGCCGCGGACGATGGAATCTTCCGTGGGAATTCCCAATTGTTTGAGTACGTGCTCAACCGTCGTACCGACGGGAACCGCCAGAAAATGCGAATGCCGATTTTTATGATCGTGAACCGCTGCCGGGACCGTCAGCATCGGCTCGTGGCACATTCCGTTTCCAATCGCCAGCGCCGCCGCCGCGTCCAAAACCAGAATCCCCCGCGTCGTGGGAAGACTTCCCGGCCTGAGCCGGCGGTGAGTCAGACTATATGCCATCAGCGTCGGATCGGATTGCGGATATTCGTTTGCCACATCCACGACCTGGAGCCCGGCTCGATTCGCCGCGGCGTACAAGGGCGTAATCCATTGCGGTGCGGCGAATGATTCCACCGCCAGGAGGGTGTTGCGGACGCCGACGATTTTGGCCAACTGCGACACACCGCCGACAACCCGTTCGCTGAACCGCGCGGCGATCACGGCGTTAAGCCGCAGGCTGGCGTCGCTGTCCAGGATGGTGCAGATCAGCATATCGATTGGACGGGCGACGATTTGATTGAGTTGGCCGATCAGGTCGGGACTGGCATGGCGGAGCGCCCAGATCCCCGCCGATCGAATTCGCTCCAGCCCTTCCACCAGTGAGAGGATTTCATCGGTTGTGGACGAAGAATTTTCTGAATTTGGCGGTAATTCGCCGGAAACGATCAGTTCCACCGCGACCGCCGGGCCGCCGGTGGTCAGCCGGATCGGGCGGACCGTTCCAAGCATTCCATCGGCGGGAGCCAGGGGAACGTGGGACGATTCGGCGGCGTGATCGACCAGTGGTTCCCCGCGTCGGACTTTTGTCCCGGCCGGTTTTACGCTTCCCTCGCCGGCGCCGCGGACGCCGATTGGCACGCGCAGCCGTTCCGGCAAGGCGATCTTGAGCAGTTCCGGTATCTGCTCGGGCCAGACTCCTGTTGTTCCCGCGGGTTTCGATTTGCTTTCAACGGGCATGAGCCGGTCCCAAACCCCGATCTAAATCTCAAATTTCAAATTTGAAATTTCAAATCTAAATTTCAAAACCCCGCCAGTGGAATCTCGTTCTTCTTGCAAATCGCTTTCAACGCGTCCACCGCCATCTTGAACAGGGCCGGGCCGCTGAATCCGCTGAATTGTCCAGCCGCTTTCAAATGCGGTTCGAGGCTCAGGAACCCTTCGTAACCGCTCTTTTTCAGGTCGACCAGGATTTCTTCGATGTGACCATCCCCATGCCCCGCCGGCACGGCGCGATCTTCCTTGGCGATCACGTCCTTGATGTGAATGTGAATGGCGTAAGGTTTGATCAATGGCCACACATCCAGCGGGTTTTCCCCAACCTGCACGAAGTTTCCAAAATCGAAAGCCGCCCGGAATTTCGGGGAATCGACCGATTTCAGAAGATCGAGGCATTCCTTTCCTTTTTCGCCGTAAATCGCCTTCTCGTTTTCATGCACGAGCGTGACGTTGCGGTTCTTCACGTAATCGACCTTGGCTCGCATCCGGCGAATCACTTCGTCCCGGTGCTTGCGGATATCGCCGCCTTCGGTCGGCGGATAATAGCTGAATATCCGGATCATCGGAGCGCCGAAAAATTCCGCTGAGTCCACCGCGATCTTGAACCGCTCGAAATGCTTGTCCCACGGCTCGTCGATCTTCACCTTCCCGATCGGCGAGCCGATGGAGGCAACTGCCAGGCCATTGGATTTGAGCTTTGATTTGACTTCGATTCGCACGGATTTGTCGAAATCGAGGACATTTTTGCCGTATACGCCGCGCAGTTCAAAATGCGTGACGCCGTTTTCCTTGCAGCATTTGATCTGCTCGTCCAGTTCCGGGGCGATTTCATCCGCAAAACCACAAAGCTTCATCACGTCAAAATTCTCCTGTGCGAGGTCGCTTCAATGGTCGGGTGGATAACCGATAGAGTCAAGCATGCGGATTGAACCGCCATGACGCCAAGACGCCAAGTTTGGGAAGCAATCACCTAACCTTGGCGTCTTGGCGTCATGGCGGTTCAATTGACTTTGTTCCCGGAGTCGTTTTCATTTTCCCATCACATCCGTAAGATCGGGTTCGTCAGTTATGGAACCAACCGGCCATTACGAACAGGAACGCCGCCAGAAGCTGGCGAAGCTGCGCGAACTGGGCGTTGAGCCTTACGGCCAGCGAACGCCGGGCATTCAATCGCTGGCCGCGATCAAATCGCTTTATAAACCGGAAATGGGCCACGATGGCGGGCCCGAGACGATCGGCGCGGGCCGAGTCATGCTCAAACGGGACATGGGAAAGCTCAGCTTTCTCACCCTTCGCGACGAGAGTGGCGATCTGCAGGTCGCCCTGGATAAAAAAAGACTTTCCGAGCGGGACTGGCAGGTGCGCGATCTGATCGATCTGGGCGATCAGCTTGTCGTCGCCGGCAAACTTGGCCAGACCAACAAGGGGGAGACGACAATCTGGGCCAGTTCCGTTTCGATGGCGGCCAAGGCGCTTTTGCCGCCGCCGGCGAAATGGGAGGGGCTGAGCGATGTCGAGCTTCGCTATCGGCAGCGGTATGTCGATCTCTGGGCCAATCCCGAAGTGATGCGGGTGTTGAAGCTCCGTATGCGCATAGTTGATGAAATCCGCCGGTTCCTGACGAATAAGGGATTCGTCGAAGTTGAAACCCCGATGATGCAGACGCTCGCTGGCGGGGCGGCGGCCAAGCCGTTTGTGACGCATCACAACGCGCTGGACATTCCGCTGTTTATGCGGATCGCTCCGGAACTGTATCTCAAGCGTCTGCTGGTCGGGGGATTCTCAAAAGTTTTCGAGCTGAACCGCAATTTCCGCAACGAAGGCATCAGCCCGCGCCATAATCCCGAATTCACGATGCTGGAGATTTATGAGGCGTTCGGAAGCTGGGAGACGATGGCGGATTTGATCGAGGAGATGATCACGACCGTCGCGCAGAATATTTTCGGGACGCTTCAACTTGAACATACGAATGGCCGCAAGGTCAATCTGCAGCGCCCCTGGCGGCATGTACGATTGGCTGAGTTGGTCGACGAACGCACCGGGTGGAAATTCGACAAGCGCCGCTTGGAAGAGGCAATGCCGGAGCTTATTTCAAACCCGGAATTGTCAACGATTCGCGGGCGGCTATCGCAGATTTCTCCGGCGGAACAACTCTTCCAGGTTTATGAAAAACTGATCGAACATACTTTGATTGACCCATGCTTCGTGACGCACATTCCATCCCTCATCATTCCCCTCGCTCGCGAAAACAAGGACGATCCCTTTTTCGCGGATGTCTACGAACTGGCCATCAACGGCGTCGAAATCTCCCCCGGCTACACCGAACTGAACGACCCCGACATTCAGGCCAAGCATTTCGCCCATCAGGTCGGCGACAAGGACGAGCAGCAGAAAGTCGACGAAGATTTCCTCAACGCGCTAAGATACGGCATGCCGCCTGCGGGGGGATTGGGAATGGGGATCGATCGGCTGGTAATGATGCTCACCGGAGCCGAGAGCATTCGGGATGTGATTCTGTTTCCGTTGATGAAGCCTAAGGAAAACGAATAAATGCGGGGATTTTGCCACAGATATAAATCAGATGCACACAGATAAAACAAAAAAACATTACTCACGCAGAGGCGCAGAGCGCGGAGGTTTTTCTCTGCGCTCTGCGCCTCTGCGTGAGATCTCTTCTTCTGCATCCCATCTGTGTGCATCTGATTTATATCTGTGGCAGAAATACGACTTAAAGCCAATGCCCGCCACCCAAATCATCCTCTGGATCATCGTCGCCCTCGCCCCGATCGCCACTGTTTTCGCGCTTTGGCGCATCATCACCGGCCCGCGGATCATCTCCAAGCTCATGATCCGCTACCTCATGAAGCGGCGAATTGCCTGGGTTTCGCTAATCGCGGTCATGCTTTGCACGGCCATGGTGCTGATCGTCATCAGCGTCATGGGCGGCTGGCTGCGAATGTTCCGGCAGACCAATCACGATCTGATTGGCGATCTCATCATTTATCGAGCCGGGCTGGGTGGGTTCAGTCATTATGGCGACATGATCGCGGGGATTGAGAAGATTCCCGAGATCGATGTCGCCACGCCGACCCTTCATACCTGGGCGCTGGCGGAGATCGGGTTGGCTGGGAGTCCCAACCCCATCAGTAATGCGGTTGAAGCAATCGGGTTGGATATGAACCAGATAGGCCGGGTGAACGGCTTCGTTCGCAGCCTGCATTTGCAGAAGGATGTTCTTCTGGCCAAGGCGGATGATTTCGCCCGCGACGCGGTGAAAAACTCGGTGCCGTTTGAAGCGGCCGAGGATTCGGCGATGGCGGATTCATTTTGCGCCAAGGCGGCGAAGTTTCCATCGTTTGACAAGCCGTTGCCGGATTCGGTTTACCGCGACCAGGGATTCAAGGGCGACCCGGCTAAATGGGGCGGAATCATCGTCGGCTCCGGCGTGATCGGCCTTCGCGGACATGACAAGCGGGAAGATTACATCTACACGGCCCGCGTAAAGCTGACCCTTTTGAAAGCCTCACCCGGCGACGCCGGGCCGAGCCTTGAGGACAAAACATCCACCAATTATTACTGGCTCTCCGACGACAGCCATACGGATGTTTTTCAGGTGGATGAGGGAACCGTCTATTTGCCGTTTGACGAGCTTCAGAAGCAACTCGACATGGGCGATCAATTTTACACCAATGCCGTCACCGGCCAGCAGGCAATCGTCCCCGCCCGGTGCAATGAAATCCTGATCCGTGTCAAACCGGGCGTGGACCCGTACTCGGTCAAGGCAAAAGTCTCCGCGGTTGTGGATGGCGTGACGCAGAAATTCGGCTTGGAAAATACCGGGATCGCCCAGTTGAAAGTGGAAACATGGGACGAGCATCAGCATGATTTCCTCAATGCCGTCGAGCATGAGGAATCGCTGCTGGTCATTCTCTTCGCCATTATCAGCGTCGTCGCGATCTTTCTGATCTTCTGCATCTTCTTCATGATCGTCATGGAAAAGACGCGCGACATCGGCATCGTCAAAAGCGTCGGCGCGACCAGCGCCAGCGTGGCCGCGATTTTCCTCGGTTACGGACTCAGCATTGGCCTGCTCGGCGGGGGGATGGGATTGTTGCTGGCGTACCTGGTCGTTCACAACATTAACGAGCTTCATTCCTGGATGGCGGCTAAATTGGGCGTCGAAATCTGGAATGCAAAAACCTATCTGTTCGACACCATCCCCAATACGATGGATGGCCGGGATGCGGCTGTGATCGTCTCGGTGGCGATTCTATCCTCGGTGCTGGGCGCGCTCGTGCCCGCCATTCGGGCGGCGAGGATGAACCCGGTTGAAGCCTTGCGTTGGGAATGAATACTGTGGCATCATCCGAATCGCCCATTCTCGTCGCCAGCGGAGTCCGCAAGAGCTTCCGCATGGGCGACAGCGATATCCAGGTGCTCAAAAGCGTGAATCTGACCGTTGCGCCCGGCGAATTCATCGCCATCGAGGGCCGCAGCGGTTCCGGAAAAAGCACGCTGCTCCACATTCTGGGCGCTCTGGACGAATGCAACGGCGGGGCGGTGACGTTTGATGGCCGGGACATTGCCAAGCTCGGCTCCGCCGAGCGTGCCGTTCTTCGCAACACGCAGTTTGGATTCGTCTTTCAGTTTTATCATCTCCTGCCAGAATTGAACGTCCTGGAGAATACGATGCTCTCCTCAATGATCGAAAGCAACGTGGGCCAATTCGCCGCCAAAAAGGCGGAACTCACCAGCCGGGCAAGGGACTTGCTCGGTCAGATGGGCCTTGAGCATCGGTTACGGCATCGTCCGAAGCATCTCAGCGGCGGCGAACGCCAGCGCGTCGCCATCGCCCGCGCCCTGATGACCGAGCCGCGGGTTGTCTTTGCCGATGAACCGACCGGCAACCTCGACGTCGACACCGGCCGCCAGATTATGGCTGTTCTGGAACGCCTGCATGAGAAAAAACAGCAAACGATCGTATTGGTCACGCATGACAGGACGCTTGCGCAGCGTGCTGATCGGGTGTTGGTTTTGGAAGCCGGGCGGCTTGAGAATGCCGAATGCCGAATGCCAAATGCCGAATGAAGAACAAGCCTTCTCTTCATTTATTCGGCATTTGGCAATCGGCATTCGGCATTTCCCCATCAGTTCGTTATCATGTCCTCCATGTCGCTCAAGGTCTGGATTGACGGAAAATTCTACGATAAGGAAAACGCGAAAATCAGCGTTTACGACCATGGCCTGCTCTACGGCGATGGCGTATTCGAGGGGATCCGCGCTTATCGGGGGAAGATCTTCGAATGTGAAGCCCATCTTCGCCGATTGTTCGATTCGGCGCGTGCGATCCGGCTGACTCCGCCGCGATCGGCCGAGCAATTGCGGGCGGCGATTGAAGAAACCATCGCGGTCAACAACTTTTCGGAGTGTTATATCCGCCTGGTCATCACGCGCGGGCCGGGATATCTTGGGTTGAACCCCAGCAAATGTCTGACGCCCTCGGTGATCATTATCGCTGACACCATAGAGCTTTATCCGAAGGAAATGTACGAAAAGGGAATGTCGATCATCACCTCAACCGTGGTGCGGACGCATCCCAATTCGCTGTCGCCGCGGATCAAGAGCCTGAACTATCTGAACAATATTTTGGCCAAAATCGAGGCTGCCGACGCGGGGGTGCCGGAGGCCCTTTTACTCAATCAGGAAGGAAACGTGGCCGAATGCACGGCCGACAATATCTTTATCGTCCGCTATGGCCAGGTGCAGACGCCGACGACCTCCGATGGCATTCTGGAGGGTGTCACCCGGCAGGTCATGATTCAGTTCTGCGAAAAGCTGTCGATTCCCTGCGTGGAAAAGTCACTGCAGCGTCACGATATTTACGTTGCAGATGAATGCTTCCTGACCGGCACGGGCGCTGAAGTGGTGCCGGTGACGCGAATCGATGGCCGGCCGATTGGCACGGGCGCTCCCGGTCCGATCACGCAACGGCTCATGGAGGCGTTTCATACGCATGTGAGGGGGTAGGCAATGGCAACAGATTGCCTATTGCCTATTTCCTATTTGAAATAGGGGGCCGTAAGCCCTTCCTCCAATAGGCAATAGGCAATAGGCAATAGGCAATAGGCAATAGGCAATAGGAAATTGGAAATAGGCAATCTCCCCACATTTGACACCCCACGCCCGCGCCATTACAGTTTTTGCCTATCATTAATACCCATGGAGGCATTGATGCAGGAATATGAAAACCTCAAACGCCTCGTGACCGAGGCTGAGGACGACGTCAACAAGGCTGTTGGCGGGAACAAGGCTGCCGGAACACGCGTCCGAAAAAAGATGCAGGAAATAAAGGCCGCAGCCACTGACATTCGCAAAAAGATTCTCGAAAGCCGCAATACCGAGCCCGGCGTCGCCTGAACGCCAACTCGCCCGTAGCCTGGTGCGTTTGCGGGATTTTGCGCAAATCACAGTGTGTTACTGACGTTGCGATTCCTTGAATTTGGTCGATCCATCGGCCTTTTGTTTCTCCCATGCCGCCGCAACTGCTTTTTGACATTGCCGGCCTCGACCTCAGCAAAGAGGTCTATGACCAGGAGGCCATTCGCCAGTTCAATCCGCATCGCGGAGACATGGAGATGCTGAACGGCATCGTTCACGTCAACGAAGAGCACCACCGCCTGATCGGATACAAAAACGTCCGAACCGACGAATTTTGGGTTCCAGGGCATATTCCCGGCCGGCCGCTGCTGCCGGGAGTGCTGATGATCGAAACCGCGGCACAGCTTGCCTCGTTCTACGCCCGGAAGTTTCACGCCTGGAAGGGTTTCGTCGGTTTCGGCGGGGTCGAAGAATGCCGGTTTCGCCAGCAAGTGGTTCCCCCCGCGCGGATGTACGTTCTGGGCGAGCAAATCTGGCAACGCCATCGCCGGCTCTTCTGCGCTATTCAGGGAATCGTCGACGGTAATATTGTTTTCGAGACCAAGATCATCGGCGTTGAAATGTAGTTGAAATGTAGAAGAGTTCATTTGCAAGTCAGCAGCGACAAATGACGACTCCAAATGCCGTTTTCCCTCATCCAACCCCTCTTTTCCGTTCCCATCGCCTGTATTGACGTCGAAACCACCGGTGCCAGTGCCGAGCTCGGCGATCGCATCATCGAAGTCGGCATCGTCCGTTACGACAATGGCGTCAAGACCGCCGAGTATCAGCAATTGATCGATCCGCGCCGGCCGATCGGCGCGGGCGTGAGCGCACTGACCGGAATATCCCAATCCATGTGCGAGGGCCAGCCGACGTTTTGCCGGCAGCTTGAGGCCATGATGCCGCTTCTGGCGGGCGCGGCGATTCTGGGCCACAACGTCCGATTCGATCTTTCTTTCTTGCTGCGCGAGTGCGGCGGGGCGGGTCACGATCTTTGCCGGACGCTGGAGAATCCCCACATTCTGGACACCGTCAGGATCGCCCGCCGCCGGTTTGGACGAGGCGGCAACGGCCTGGCAAATCTTTCACGGAGATTGGGCTATGAGCCAGCCACGGTTCATCGTGCATTACCCGATGCACTGACCACCGCCATCGTGTTTGAACTGCTGCTGGCTTCGGTCGGGGGCTGGAATATTTCCCTGTGTGACGTGCTCAGAGAGCAGGGCGGGCCGATGGGCCTGATGCCCGCTTCCAATCGCGAAAGTTTATTGCCTCTGGAGCTTCAGGAAGCCCTCGACCACCATCGGCCCGTCCTGATGGAGTATCTGGATGCCAACCAGAAACGCACTGAGCGGATGATTGATCCGATCCAGATTCGCCGTGACGCTGGGGAACTGACCCTTATCGCGCACTGCCATCTGCGGAACGATCGCAGGAATTTCAAGCTGGAGCGGATCGTGCGGCTGACACGGATTGAACCGCAGCCGGCTGCTGCCTTGTCCATGGCGGAAACAGAGGTTACAAAGCCGGAATGAATGCCGCCTCGCGTTCCAGCCTTCGCATCCTCGCGATATTCGTGATTTTTGCGTTGTCGCCGGCCTTGGCCGACGAGCAGGCCGCCAATCCCCTTCGATCGGTCAAAACCTTCATGTCTCAGCTTTCAAACCTCGATAAGCCCGGCGCGGTCGATCGCCTCGCGCAAAGCGGTTATGACATGCTGATCGTTGACCCGACCTTTAATTTGAAGGACAGCCGGGATTTCGACGCCCGGGCCATGGTGAAGTCTCTTCACGATGGCAAGCCGGGAAGAATTGTCCTGGCCTATTTGAATATCGGCGAAGCTGAGAAATTCCGCACTTACTGGGGCGAGGAGTGGAATGGTTCGGCGGCCAAAGGACCAATACGGCCGGGGTTTCTCCTTGGTCCCGATCCCGATGGCGACGATGACAGCTTCCTGGTCCGTTACTGGCGACCGCGATGGCAGAGCATTTTCCTGGGCAAATCGGGCATATTGGACAAGCTCATGGCTGATGGATTCGACGGAGTTTATCTCAATCAGGTTGAAGTCTATGACGATGACGGCCTTGATGATGCCGCCGATCGGGACAAAGTTGTTCCCGCCACGGCCATGGTTAATTTTATCTCCGCGATCCGCGAGCACATTCGGAAATCAAAACCCGATGCCATCGTCGTGGCCCAGGATGCCGCGTATCTGTTGGACGATGAACCCAAATACTTGCACGTGGTTGACGGCGTTGCCTTCGAAGACACCTGGTTTACCGGCGGGGATGACGCCGGGTGGGACGACCCCGAAGCCGGCGACATTCCCAACACGGCTCCCGATGAGGATTCGACGCCGAGCCTCGTGCGTCAATATCATAAATATCTTCGCGCCGGCCTGCCGGTTTTTACGATCGACTATTGCGTGAACGCCGCCAACGCCGCCAGGGTTTACCGGCAATCCGCGGATGAAGGATTCATCCCGCTCGTGACCCGCGTTTCGGTCGACAATCCGACCCCCACGCCGCCACCAGGTCTCCCGCCGCCGAATATTTCGGCCCCACAACCATGACCTCCGCCCAGATTCGCCAGCAATTCCTCGATTTCTTCGTCCAAAAGCACGGACACACTTTCGTTCCATCTTCGCCGGTCGTTCCCCTGGACGATCCAACCCTGCTCTTCACCAACGCCGGCATGAACCAGTTCAAGCCGATCTTCCTCGGGCAGGAAAAACGGTCCTACACCCGCGCGGCCAATACGCAAAAATGCATCCGCGCCGGCGGCAAACACAACGACCTCGACGATGTCGGCCGCTCCCGCCGGCATGGCACGTTTTTCGAAATGCTCGGCAACTGGAGCTTTGGCGATTACTTCAAGCGCGGCGCAATCGAGATGGCATGGGAGCTGCTCACCAAGGTTTGGAAAATGGATCCATCACGCCTTCACGTCACCTGCTTTGAAGGCGACGAGAAAAACGGTGTCCCGCGCGACACCGAAGCGGCCGACCTGTGGAAGCAAATCGCCGGCATGCCGGAAGATCACATCCATTATTTCGGCAAGGACAATTTCTGGGAAATGGGCGACACCGGGCCTTGCGGGCCGTGCACCGAAATCTACATCGACCGTACCCCGGACAAAACCGGCGGCAAAGACGTCAACGGCGAAGACCCTCGCGTGATGGAATTCTGGAACCTCGTTTTCATCCAGTACAACCGCAACGCCGATCGCTCCCTGACGCCGCTGCCGGCCAAGCATGTTGATACCGGAATGGGATTTGAGCGCATCTGCTCGATTCTTCAGGATAAGAACGACATGTACGGCATCGATCTGTTCGATCCGTTCTTCGCGGCGATCGGAAAATTGAGCGGGTTCAAATACACGGGGAAATTTCCCAAGACCAACGCGCCGATCCCCAGGCCGAAGCCGCCGACGAGCAGTTGCGGCATGATATCGCCTTTCGCGTGATCGCCGATCACATTCGCACGCTGACTTTCGCTCTGACGGATGGAGCAGTGCCGAGCAACGAAGGGCGTGGATATGTACTGCGAAGAATCCTCCGCCGCGCGGTCCGCTTCGGGCGGCAGCAGCTTGGGCTGACCGAACCATTCGTACACCGGCTCGTCCCGGTCGTCGTCGATTCCATGGGCGGAGCGTTTCCGGAGTTGAAAAAAAGTCCTCAGCATGTTGCTGATCTCATTAGAGATGAAGAAATCGGCTTTAGCCGGACGCTGGATCGCGGGATCGCATTGTTTGAACTCGCTGCCGCCGACGCGATTGCCCGTGAGTACGGTAAACGGTTCCTTCCTCAGACGGTCTTCGCCGGTACAAAGGCCGTTGGGTTCTGGGAGGGAGAACCTTCCGGTGAGGTCAAAGCGTTCACGGAATCAGCAACCGAACTTAATTTCGTGGAAAAGGGTGGAACCCGAGTTACGAAAATTCGCACACCTTTTGCCTGGTCGCAGTTAAGAAAAGAAGGCGTTTCCGCTCAGATTCCAGCCGAAAGAGCATTCAATTTATATGACACTTTTGGCTTTCCCATCGACCTCACCCGCATCATGGCCGAAGAGCGCGGCATGACCGTTGACATCGTCGGCTACGAAAAGTTGATGGAACAGGCCCGCGAACTGGCTCGAGCCGGCGGCAAGTCGGCGGATTCCAGTCTCACTGACATTCCGCCGGATGCGATGTCGAAGCTTTCGCAACTCATCAAGCCGACCGACGATCAGCCCAAGTTTTCCCATCAGCCGATCAAATCCCGGATCATGGCCATCTGGAACGGCGACGATCTCGGCCTCTCACCCGCATCCGCATTCGAAGACGAGGAACTCGCAATCATTCTCGACCGCACAAATTTCTACTCCGAAATGGGCGGCCAGGTCGGTGACAGCGGATTGCTCGCTTCAGCAATTGGAGAATTCGACGTTCAATCGACGCGCGCCGTCGGCGGATATGTGCTGCATATCGGCCGAATTCGTACTGGAAAAATCGCCGTCGGTGATATGGTCGACGCAACCGTATCGTTTGCGCGACAGCAAACGGAGATGAACCACACCGGCACGCACCTGGCCAACTGGGCTCTCCGCGAAACGCTCGGCGACGGCGTGCAACAAAAGGGATCGCTTGTCGATCCCGAAAAACTCCGCTTCGATTTTTCGCATCCCAAAGCCATGAGCGATGACGAAATCGCCAGTGTTGAAGAACTGGTTAATGAGGCCATTGCCAAAAAACTGCCGGTTTACGCACAGGAAGCTCCGCAGGAAAAGGCTCTCAAGATCAACGGTCTCCGAGCCGTCTTCGGTGAGAAATATCCGCCAATTGTCCGGGTGGTTTCGATCGGAGCGCCGGTGGCTGAGCTTTTGAAAGACGCTACAAATGACATTTGGCGAAGATTCTCCATTGAGTTCTGTGGTGGTACTCATGTGCGCTCTACGGACGAGATAAGAAGATTTTATATCACCGGAGAGGAATCAGTCAGTAAAGGGATCCGCAGAATCATTGGCGTTACGGGAATTTACGCTTCTGACGCTTTCGCAGCCGATCAATGCATTGATTTGCTTGTGGGCGATCCGGCAAAGGACGACGAAATCGAGTTGAAAAGGCTCCAGGAAGCCCTTCTGCAATTCAGTATTGTCCCACTGCTTGCGAAACGGCGGGCGCAGAAGGCGATTGCGGAGTTGCAGGTGCGCCAGCGCGCAATTGAGAAAGCCGCCAAGGCGCAATCGAGTGGCTCCGGCGTCGATGCCGTCAAAGCCGCGGGAGAACTATTGGCCGCTGCGCCGTCGCTTGGGGCCGGAAAACTGGTGGTGGGGCAGATTGCCGGCGCAACCGAAGACCAACTCCGTTCCGCCATCGATTCCCTGCGAAAAAAATCGCCGACCCATGCCATCCTACTGGCCGCTTCCGACGATCAAAAAGTGACATTCATCGCAGCCGTCAGCGATGATTTGGTCGCCAAGGGTCTCAAGGCCGGTGATTGGGTAAAACAAGTCGCGGCCATCGCCGGCGGCGGGGGGGCGGTCGTCCGCAGATGGCTCAGGGCAGTGGGAAGGATCCGTCGAAGATTGCGGCTGCGCTTGATGTCGCCCGTCAGATCGCAGCGAAATTCTAAATTTGAAATTTGAAATTCGGATTTTGGATTTCGAGTTTCTCCCCATGCCTCCCTCATGGCAGTTGTCCCGGCACCCGTTGTCCGGCTAAACTGAACCCTAAACCAACCGGAGGCCCAATGTCTCGATTTAGCGTCTGGGTGACCATTGCGTTGATTTCGCTTTCGACGCTTTCCCTGTCGAGAGGGGCATTCGGCCAGGAGGCGGTGCATCTCGACGCCGTTCCCAGCGGGGCGTCTCAAAAGCTCGGCTATTACATGCCGCAACAACTGACCCTTTCGCCGAACGCGCCGGCGGCGATTACCAAGGCCCCGGCCAATTTGCGATCGCCGTTGTATGGGATGATGGATTTTCATCTGGGAACAGGCAAATCGCAGGTTGCCGTGATCCTGGATGCGCCTGCCGGCCAGCCGGCGAAACTTTATGTCGACGTTAACGGCAACGGCGATTTTTCAGAGGATCCTGCCGTTGATTGGAAAGCCACGGGTCCGAACATCTATGAAGGTCAGGCGACATTGCCCGTCGGTTCGGCGGACCATCCCTTCAACGCCGTGGTTTGTTTCTATTGGTTCCACGACGATCCCGCGCGGGCGCAGTTGAAAAACACGCTGCTTTATTACCGTGATTATGCCCGGCTCGGCGAGATCACCCTGGCTGGTAAGACATACAAGGCTGGGTTGGTGGATGAGTCTTGCTCGGGAAGTTTCCTGGGCAATCCAACGCCGTCGGCCAATCCGGCGCCCCAGGGCGGTGGTGTTTTTCTACTCATTGATGCCAACGGCGACGGCCAATTCGATCAAGACCCCAGCGAACGCTTCGAGCCGGGCAAGCCGTTCAACATCGGCGGTGTGACGTATGAAATCACCAATCTCACGGCGGACGGCAGGTTTGACATCGCCAAATCCAACCAGAGCGTGCCCGAAATCCCACCGTTGCCGAATTTGTCCGCCGGGCAGATCGCGCCGCCGTTCATTGCGCGGCTTATGGACGGTTCGGACGTTCACTTTCCGGGCGACTACAAGGGGAAAATTGTCCTGGTCGATTTCTGGGCCACGTGGTGCGGCCCGTGCATGGGTGAAGTCCCCGGCGTGGTGGCCGCCTATCAGAAGCTGCATGGCAAAGGATTCGACGTTTTGGGCATATCGTTCGATCAGCCCAACAGTCTCGACCCGCTGAAGGCGACGATGCAGCAGCAGAACATGACGTGGCCGCAGGTTTACGAGGGAAAGGGTTGGGACACGGCGCTGGGCCAACTTTACGGCATCCACAGCATTCCACACCCGCTTCTCGTGGACGGCGACACCGGCAAGATCATCGCGGGCGACCAAAATCAGTTGCGGGGCGATGCGCTGATGCCGACGTTGGAAGCGGCGTTGAAGGCCAAGTTTGGGGCGGGGGGCAAATAGAGCTCTGTGAGTGGGGCAGGGAAATCACACTGCGAGCCTTGTGCGGCGATAACGCTTAAGAATCAGCGCGCCAAACGGGATCAAAGCCAGACACGCGGGTTCCGGGACTTGTGCGGTGAGGATAAAGTCGCTGTTTCCGCTCGTTTGGCCGGTGATAAGGCCGTCGCCATCGATATACAGCGGAGATGAACCATCCTGCGGCGCAAGACCGGTCGCTTCGGTCGTGTCATCCAGTTCCTGCCAGTCCTGGCTGGTCAGATTGCCGATGAGCGCCCCCAGGTCTTTGAAGCCGTTGGCTTCACTCCAATAGAAGAGGTGCGTGCCGACATCAGTTGATCCATCGTAGAGTTGATAATCGCCCAGTACGATTCCGGTGTTGGTGAGGATTTCCGGGTCTGTGAAGCTGTAGTCGTTGGCGCTATCGACGCTGAATTGCAGGAGAAATGTCTTGTCGAGCGCTTCGTCAAAGAACCAGCCATCATTACCAAGGGAATTTCCGGAGGAGTCGAAGCGATTGGAAAATCCGATGGCTTGTCCGGCGTTATTGAGCTGAGTGAAATTGCTGTTTTCGTATGTCCCGCCGGTGGTGGCGTGGCTGTAGTTCGCGCCAGTCAGGCCGATCTGCTGACTTGTCGTGCCGTTGAAGAACCAGGTGTCGTCGCCGAGGACGGCCCCGGTGGAACTGAAACGCGTGGAAGTTCCGACGACCTGCCCTGTATTATTGAGGGCGGCTTCGTCATAGCTTCCGAATTGATAGGTCCCTCCCGGGACAGAATATCCGTAAACGCCGCCTGTCAGTCCGATGGGCTGGGTTGATGTGCCGTTGAAGAACCAGGAATCAGTTCCAAGGTCGGCCCCCGAAGAGCTAAAGCGGCCGGAGTAACCCACAACCTGTCCGGCGGTGTTCATGACAAGGGGCGTGCTGGATTGAAAGGTTCCACCGGTCGCGGAATAGCTGTAGTTCGTACCAGTTAGTCCGATAGAGCGTGTCGAAGTTCCATTAAAAAACCACGAGTCCGATCCAAGACTGGCTCCCGTAGAACTGAATCGCGCGGAACTTCCGGCGACCTTTCCGGCGTTGTCGAGCAACATGGGATCGCTGAATTGATATTCTCCGGCCGGAGCGTTGTAGGTATAGTTAGCGCCGGTCAGTCCGATTTGCTGCGTGGAAGTTCCGTTAAACAACCACGAATCGGATCCGAGATCTGTGCCGCCTGGACTATACCGCTTCGAAACCCCAATCACCTCGCCGGTGCTATTGAGGCCCCGGCAATCGTTTGTTCGATACGTTCCTCCCGACGCAGCGTAACTATGCTGGGAATCGGTCAGCCCGATTTGCTGGGTGGATGTACCATTGAACAGCCATGCATCCGTTCCGAGATAAGTCCCGGAAGGGTTATAGCGGTCGGAAAATCCGATGACCTGTCCGGCATCGTTGAAATCGCCGGTGAAAAAAGTTTCGGCTTGACTGAATTGGAACGCTCCGGCCGACGTAGAGTAGCCATAGCCTGTCCCAGTCAGACCAATTTGCTGTGTGGAAGTTCCGTTGAAGAACCAGGAGTCCGCTCCAAGATTTCCGCCGGTGGAGGAATATCTCTCGGAAAGTCCGAAGGCATCGCCCTCATCGTTGAGCCCATAAACGTAGCTGGATTGATAGGTTCCATACGCCGGGTCGCCGGCGTACGAATAATAGCCATAGACGGCGCTGGTCAGGCCGATTTGCTGGGTGGATGTACCATTGAAGAACCAGGTGTCGAATCCGAGGCCCTCACCGATGGAATTGACACGGTCAGAAAATCCGATGGCCTGCCCGTTATCGTTGAGGCCTTCCACCCCAGTGTCTTGATATAGACCGGTGGAATCGACGTATGTATAGCCATCGCCGGTTAATCCTATTTCCTGAATTGTGTAAGTCGGAATGGCGAAGGCGGTTGAGACGGAGAAACAAATGGCCATAAGCGTCGAAATCGCGAAGCAAGTTTTAGCAGTGTTAGACCTGCATCTAACTGGCTTTGATACCCCGAGCCGTAATCGCACCGCAAGCGATCTGAATTGCATTTTCATTCTCCTCGAACCTGCCCACATCTGTAACGGAAAACACCCATATTTTAATGTGCATCACCCGGCCTTCAACCTCCTAAACGCAATATTTACGATATGCCGGCAATCGGAAAATTAGGCCGCGAACCATCGGCCCGGAATTCCTTCGGAATCTTGACAGAACCCTCAAACCCAAATACCCTGCCATTTGCATTAGGCGGCGGGTATCATCCCGCCGTGGTTTTTTATGGGCGGGCGGTGAATTGCCCGCCGGGAGCTACGCATGCAACCGGTCATGAAAATCAGTAAGTCGCGCAAGCGTAAGCGGCGTTCGCATCACGCGTTGCGGCCGATTCATTACGTACGCTGTCCGCAATGTTCCAACGCCAAGCTTCCACACTGCGCCTGCGATAATTGCGGGTATGTCAATCCCAAGCTGGCGCTGCAGATGGAAAATGAGCAGGCCTGATTCGCCGGACCACGGATACGGTTGGCGAGCCTCTCTCATTGGCCCCTTCGAAGGAGTTTGCCGGTGCGAGTTGCGGTGGATGTAATGGGCGGGGATCATGCCCCGGCCGAAATATTGCAAGGATGCTGGCAGGCCGCGCCTCTTCTCCATGACGGCGATGCGATCAGCCTTGTTGGCGATGAGAAAGTCATCCGCCAGGGCTTGGATCATGCCCAGCTAAGCGCCGAATGCAAAAAGCGATACACGGTCGTTCCCACCACGCAAGTTATTTCGATGGACGAATCGCCGGTCGAGGCGATTCGCGGCAAACCCGACAGCAGCATCGCCGTGATGTGCAAACTTGCCTCCAAGGGAGAAGTGGATGCCGTCATCTCCGCCGGAAACACCGGCGCGTGCGTGGCGGCCGCCCAATTGCGCATGCGGCTGTTGAAAGGCGTCAGCCGGCCAGGAATAGCCGTCATACTTCCCACGTTTCATGGGCCGGTTGTGATCTGCGATGTGGGGGCCAACCCGGAGCCTAAGCCCAAGCACCTGGAGCAATACGCCATTATGGCCGCCGCCTACGCCGCCGCCGTGTGCGGACGCAAGGAGCCGCGCGTGGGCCTGCTGAGCATCGGCGAGGAAGACGCCAAGGGAAATACCCTGACCAAGGAAGCGCGCAAGATGATGCGCGATGAGCCGCAGATCAATTTTGTCGGAAACGTTGAGGGCCGCGATCTTTTTAAGGGCGTCGTGGACGTCGTCGTATGTGACGGATTCGTGGGCAATATCGTTCTCAAATTCACCGAGGGGATGGCGGATGGATTGTTCCAGACCATCGCCGCCGAGATCAAGCACGCCGCCCCGGCTCTGATCAGGGAATTCGAGCCGATCATGAACAAAATTTACGCCAATCACGACTGGCAAGAATATGGCGGCGCGCCGCTGCTGGGCGTTGACGGCTATTGCCTGATTTGCCATGGCCGTTCCCAGGCCCGGGCGATCAAGAACGCCATTCGTGTCGCCAAGCAGCTCGTCGCCAGCAAGATCAACGAGAAGATCGTCGAGACGATCGAGAGTTCCATTCCCGTTGCGGAAGAGTAAGAGATAGCCTCTAAGAATTAGTTTTTGGATGCAGACTTTTTCAGCCATACTCGCGGGATTCGGCAGTCAGTTGCCGGAGAAACGTCTGACCAACGACGATTTGTCGAAGATGGTCGACACCAACGATGAATGGATCACCCAGCGCACGGGGATCAGGGAACGCCGGATCGCCGCCGAGGATGAATCCACCGCGACACTCGCGACCGCCGCGGCGCGAAAAGCCATTCGATTCAGCCGGGCTGGAACCCAAGGATATTGAACTGATCGTCTGCGCTACGATTACGCCGGAAATGGTATTTCCATCCACCGCTTGTTTTGTCGGAGCGGCGCTTGGTTTGAACGGGGTTCCGGCGTTCGACATTTCGGCCGCCTGCAGCGGGTTTATATACGCCCTGGTCACAGGGGCGAATTTCGTCCGGGCCGGGCAGTACAAAAATGTTCTGGTCATCGGCGCGGAAACGCTCAGCCGAATCACGGATTACACGGACCGATCCAGTTGCATTCTTTTTGGCGACGGCGCCGGCGCGGTCGTGCTTCAGCGGTCGACCGATCCCGCCCGCGGGCTGCTTTACAGTTCCCTCCATGCCGACGGTGCCGGCGCGGATGCGATGAAATGTATTCCCGGGAGCCGATTTCCACTCAGCCAGGAGATGATCGCGGATCGCCAGCATTTCATGAAGATCAAGGGCCGGGAAGTGTACAAGTTCGCCGTCACCAAATTCGAAGAACTGATCCACGAAGCCATGCGGGCCTGTGAGTTGTCCACCGAACAGGTAAAGCTGATCGTTCCCCACCAGGTCAATCTGCGGATCATCGACTCTGCGATGGAGAAACTTGGCCTGCCCGCCGAAAAGGCGTTCGTGAACATCGACCGCTACGGCAATACCTCCGCCGCGAGCATTCCAATTGCCCTCGATGAAGCTCATCGTGCCGGCCGGTTTCACATCGGCGACGCCATTATCCTTGTCGCCTTCGGCGGGGGGCTGACCTGGGCCAACGCGGTCGCGAGAATTTAGATGGCGGCAAACTTATTTATCCTATGTCCGGGCCAGGGAGCGCAGATCGTCGGGATGGGCAAGTCGCTTCATGACTCGTCCCAATCCGCTCGCGAGCTTTTTCAGACGGCCGGGCGAGTGCTGGGTTTCGATCTGGCGTCGATTTGCTTCAACGGGCCCGAGGATCGGCTGAACCAGACCGACATCAGTCAACCGGCAATTTATGTCGCCAGCATCGCCAGTTTCCGCGCGGCCGTGGAATCGGGGATGTTCGACGCGGGGGCGGTGACGGCTTATGCCGGGCTCAGCCTCGGCGAATACACCGCGTTGCATCTTTCCGGAGTTTTCGGATTCGAAGAAGGCCTGCGGCTGGTCGCCCAGCGCGGGAAGATATATGCAGGAGGCTGCGGTCGCATCGCCCAGCGGCATGGTGGCGCTGATCGGAGCGGATGAAGCTGCTGCTATCAAACTTTGCCAAGAGAACGCCCAGGGCGAAGTGCTCGTTCCCGCGAATTTCAATGCGCCGGGCCAGATCGTGATCAGCGGCTCCAGCGCCGCCTGCCAGAGGGCTGTCGCAGCAGCCGAGGCAATTGGTGTCCGAGCCATGCCCCTGAAGGTAGCCGGTGCCTTTCACAGCCCCCTGATGCAGCCCGCGGCCGACAAAATGTCCGCTGCACTTGGCCGCAGTCTCCTTCTCCGCGCCGGCCAAAACCGTATACTCTAACGTCACGGCGCCGCCCCCACGCCGATCCGCAGGCCATCAAGCGGCTTCTCGTGGAACAGATTGTTTCGCCCGGTGCGTTGGGAGCAGACGATGCAGATCCTTGTGCCCGTGCCGGACTCGCGATTCATCGAACTTGCGCCGGGCAAGACGCTTGCGGGGCTGGCCAGGCGGATCAACCGCCGCCTAGTAGTTGAAAGCATCGGGTAGGAGCAGATAGAGATGACGGAAAAACGCGTGGCCATGGTGACCGGTGGATCCCGCGGGATCGGCGCGGCGATCGTTCGCCGCCTGGCCGGAGACGGGTTGCACGTCGTCGCCATCGCGCGGAATCTGGAGAAGCTCCAGCAGGTTTGCGCCGAAGTCGTCGCCGCCGGCGGCGCGGCCGAGCCGGTGGTTTGCGATATCGCCGACGCCAAGGCCCTGGCCGCCGCGGTGGAATCGGCCGCCGAGCGGCTTGGCCGGATCGATGTCCTGGTCAATAATGCCGGGATCACCAAGGACGGGCTCATTCTCCGCATGGACGATGAGGATTTCGATTCAGTGATCGGAACTAATCTGAAGAGCGCCTTCGTTGCCATCCGCGCGGCCGCCCGGCCCATGATGCGGGCCAAGGGAGGGCGGATCATCAACATCAGTTCCGTCGCCGGCGTCGCCGGAAACGCCGGGCAGGCCAATTATGCCGCCAGCAAGGCCGGTTTGATCGGTCTGAGCAAGTCCGTGGCCAAGGAACTGGCGGGGAAGAACATCACTTGCAATGTGGTGGCGCCTGGGTTTATCATTACGGACATGACGGATGTTTTGAGCGATCAGATCAAGGAAGGGGTGAAGAATTTCATCCCCCTCAAGCGGTTCGGAATGCCGCAGGAGATTGCTGCGGTGGTCAGCTTTCTGGCCAGCCCGGATGCCAGTTATGTTACCGGGCAGGTAATCTGTGTGGATGGGGGCATGGTGATGTGAACTGGCGGTTGATCCGAATGGTTGGCAAAACTTCGCTCACCGCTATAGTTTCCCAGCCGGGCCGTGTGGTCCAGAGGTTTTTTTAGCCAGGGCAGGTGGATATGGGAAGATATCGATCAGAAGGTCATCGAAATTGTCAGCGAGCAGATGGGCGTCGACAAGAGCGAAGTCACGCGTGAGACGCATTTTATCAACGACCTCAACGCCGACTCGCTGGATACCGTCGAACTGGTCATGGAATTCGAGGACGAATTCGAGTTATCGATCCCTGACGAAGAGGCGGAGAAGATCCAGACCGTCGGCCAGGCGATCGACTACATCAAAGAACATTCCAGCAAATAGTCCGAGCGACGGCGCGGCCGCAGTCTGTTGTTAACAGGTTTGGGCGTCGTCACTTCCCTCGGCGAAACCGTCGAGGAAATGTGGGACAACCTGTGCGCCGGCAAAAGCGGCATCGGCCCGGTCAAACGCTGGGACGCCAGCGCCTATCCCGACACGCTTCGGCGGCGAATGCACCAATTTCGATCTCACCAAATACGATGTCTCCAAATTTACCACGGAGCGGCTTAATCCCAAGCGGATGGATCGCTTCGGTCAGTTCGGCGTCGCCGCCGCCATCAGCGCGGTCAACGATTCCGGCATCGATTTTGAAAAAACCGACCGCTACCGCTGCGGCGTGATCATCGGCAGCGGCATCGGCGGCATCGAAACCCTCGAAGAACAGAACAAAATCCTGATCACCCGCGGCGTCGGCCGGGTCAGCCCGTTCACCGTGCCGCGTCTGATGGTCAACGCCGCCAGCGGAAACGTCTCGATTCTCTTCCGCATTCACGGCCCCAACACCGCCGTCGCCACGGCCTGCGCCACCGGCTCCAACGCCATCGGCGACGCCGCCCGGTTCATCCAGCACGATCAGGCCGATGTCATGATCGCCGGCGGCTCCGAAGCCGCGCTGTGCGACCTGGGCTCGGGCAGCTTCTGTGCCGCCCGCGCCTCTCCACCCGCAACGATGATCCCGCGGCTGCCAGCCGGCCCTGGGATCGCGACCGCGATGGGTTTGTCATGGGCGAAGGGGCCGGCGTCGTCGTCCTCGAGGAATCGATCACGCCAAAAAACGCGGGGCGAAGATTTATTGCGAACTGGTCGGTTACGGCATGAGCGCCGACGCCTACCACATCACCGCCCCCGATGAGGAGGGCCAAGGCGCCAGCCGGGCCATGGACTTGGCCCTGCGCGATGCCGGCCTCACTTCCGATGAGGTCGATTACATCAACGCCCACGGCACCAGCACGCCACTGGGCGACCTGGCCGAGACCAAGGCCATCAAGCATTTCTTCGGCGATCACGCCAAAAAGCTCGCCATCAGCTCCACCAAGAGCGAGCTTGGCCATCTTCTGGGCGCCAGCGGCGGCGTGGAAGCCGTCATCAGCGCCCTGACCATCGAGCGCAATCTGATCCCCCCCACGATCAATCTGGACAATCCCGATCCCGAATGCGACCTGGATTACGTCCCCCACAAGGCCCGCGAACGCCGCGTGAATGTCGCCATGAGCAACAGCTTCGGCTTCGGCGGCCACAACGCCTGCCTCGTCATGCGGAAACTGGTCAATAACGGGCAGAAATAGTTGGCGATCCGAGCGCGGCTCGCCGGGTTCTTATTGCTTCCTATTGCCATTCCCACCTCGCAGCCGATAATAGCCGATGATATAGAGGAACGGATGCCCCTCCTTCAAGCTCCTAAACCGCCATCGCCTCCTCCCAGCGGGAGAGAACTCGACCGCATTCTCCGCCTGCAGGTTCCCCTGATCGTCCGCCTGGCCGAGCGGAAAATGCACTGCAGCGAAGTCATGCGCCTTGGGACCGGGGCAATCATCGAGTTTTTCAAGAGCAGCGATCGCCCGCTGGAACTCCTGGTCAACAATAAGGTCATCGCCCTGGGCGAGGCGGTGAAAGTCGGGGAGAATTTTGGACTGCGCATCAAGCAGGTCGGCGACACCAAGCAAATCGTCGAGGCCCTCGGCGGCGAGTGAATCGCCATGCGGCCGGGCGCACTTCCCCAGCAAATTCGACAGAGTCTTACCCTCATTCTCCTGGCTGGTGGTTTTGCGTATTGGTGGCAGGCCGCGGGGCTTAAATCAATTGACTGTTACCAGATCGCGGCCGTCGTCGTTGCGCTGATCGTCGCGGTGATCCCACCTTTCAACGCGGCCGTCACCCGAACAACTCAGCGCGTCAACGCTGCCTTGGCCTCGCGCCGGGCGCCAGTCGCCCTGGCCATCGCGTTTCTGGTCGCCATATATTTGTTTGTCCTCGCGGCCCGCAACGGTGATTCTCTCTTTCTCAAAATCAACGATGAGCACGCCTACATGATCCAGGCGCGGATGCTGGCGATGGGTCGATTATGGATGCCCGCCTATCCTCCGACCATCGGGCCATTCTTCGATGCCTTGGCGCTCATCAACGACCGCGTGTATGCCGCAATGTATTTCCCCGGCACGGCGCTGGCGGCCGTTCCATTCCTCTGGTTGCGCCTTTCGTTCTGGATCATGCCGCTCCTTGCGGCGTCAGTGTCGGCCGGGATGCTCTATTCCATTGTCTCACAGATGTTCGATCCCGTACGAGGACTCGTCGCCGTGCTTTTGCTGGTCTCGCTCGAAATATTCGCAAACGCGTCGACGCTTCTTTTGTCAGAAATGCCGTTTCTCGTCGCCGAACTACTTCTTTTTCTTGCGTGGTTCAACTTTCAGCAACGTCCCAAATGGGCATCGGCCCTTCTTATCGGCGCGGCCGGTGGATTCGCCGTCATCACCCGGCCGCTTGATGCCTTTTGCTTCTGCGTTCCGCTCGGTCTGGCGATCATTTTTCAACTTCGGCGTCAGCCCGCGATTCTACTCCGTTCCGTGTCCATCATCTTCCTCGGTGCTTTGCCTTTCCTGAGTTTACTGCTGGCTCAAAATATCGGCGTCACCGGACATTGGAGCGAATTCGCCGAAGCCTATTACAACCGCGAAAACTTCCCTGCCTCGCCGATGGGATTCCATCACGTCGATGCGCAACATATCCCAGCCGGAATGAGTCTTCCCAAGCAGCAGTGGCTTCACGACTGGGTTCTGCCGAGTTTTCAGACCCACACACCGCTCAATGCCCTGCGAAGTTGGCCGCGCGGCCGATTGCCGCAACTGCTCAATGCCTCGGTCCCCAATCCGCTGATTCGCATTCTTCTCCCTCTGGCGCTTCTGTCTCTGCTCGACGTGGGCAGGCTCGTCATGACCGCTGCCCTCGCCATCTTCGTCGTCGGCTACGCAGTTTATCTTTTTTTCCTGGACCATTACATCGTGACGGTTCTTCCGTCGATGATCTGCCTGATTCTCATGGGATGGGATTCGATTCTCCGCGCGTGGCCCGCACGCGGTCGCCTGGCGACATTTCTTCTGGTCGCTATTTCCTGCATGTCGATCGCCGCCCTCTGGCGATTGACGGCGCATTGGCAACCCGATTCCAGTTCCGCACCGGATCAGCGGCCAGCCAACCGTCTGTTAGCCACCCTCCCCATAACCCCCGCTGTTGTTCTATTTCGATTTGATCCCCGCGTAGCGTCGTTCCATGATGATCCCGTCTACAACGACGGCGTCGCCTTCCCCGATGACGCGGCAGTAGTTCGCGCCCGCGATCTCGGCCCCGAGAAAAACCGCGACATCATCCACTATTACGCCCAACGTCAGCCCGACCGCGTGTTTTACATTTATGACCCCGACTCCCGCGCCGCGGGCCAGAATCCCCTCAGCCCACCGCTGGGCACCGCCCGCGAACTTGATATCACGGGAACAATCCCTTGAGCTTGCATGCCTCGGCGACCCGGCTTACCGCGATCGTGTACGCCGCCGTGCGGTAATCGCAATCGGCCTGGTCGGCCTTGGCGTTGACCGCGTCGAAGGCGCGCTCCATTACTTTCTGAAGCTCGTCGTTGACCTCATTCAGCGACCAGAAGAAATTCTGCAATCCCTGCACCCATTCGAAATAACTCACGGTGACCCCGCCGGCGTTGGCCAGAATGTCCGGCAGCACGGTCACGCCGTTTTCCCGGAGAATTTCATCCGCCTCGGGCGTCGTTGGCCCGTTGGCGGCCTCGACGACTATTCTTGCCTTGATGTGCGGGGCGATATCTTCCGTTACGGTGTTCTCCATCGCCGCGGGGATCAGGATATCGCAATCGCAGGTCAGCAGATCCTCGTTGCTGATCGCGTCGCCGTGCGGATAATCCGTCAATTCGCCGCGCTCTCGGTAGTATATTCCCGCCGCCGCGACATCGATTCCCGATTCATCGTAAATGCCGCTTTTGCGCTCAGCCACGGCGATGATGTTTGCTCCCATCTCATCCAGCAGTCGGGCTGCGTTGTACCCCACGTTCCCGAATCCCTGTATCGCGATCCTCGCGCCCTCCAGCGGCTTGTTCTGCTTGGCCAGAAAGGCCCGGAGCACATACATCACCCCGCGTCCGGTGGCCTCCTCGCGCCCGGCCGAGCCGCCCAAACCCACCGGCTTGCCCGTGACCACTCCCAGTTCCTGATGGCCGACGATCATGCTGTAGGTGTCCAGGATCCACGACATCACCTGCGAATCAGTTCCCACATCCGGCGCGGGGATGTCGTGCGCCGGTCCGATGATCGGCATGATTTCACTGGTGTATCGCCGCGTGAGCCGCTCTTTTTCTCCAATCGATAATTTCTTCGGGTCGCACACCACGCCGCCTTTTGCTCCGCCGAACGGCAACTCCACCAGCGCGTTTTTCCAGGTCTGAAGCATCGCCAGCGCCATCACTTCATCTCGATTCACCGAAGAATCGAAGCGAATTCCGCCCTTGAACGGCCCCCTCGCGTTGTTGTGCTGCGCTCGATAGCCGGTGAAGACCTGAATTCTGCCGTTATCCATCTTCACCGGACACGAAACCACCAGCACCCGCTTGGGCGAAGAAAGAACTTCTCGCCAAATGGGATCGAGGTTCATCGTCTTGATAAACCCGGTCGAAATACAGATGCGAGTTTTGCCAGAACTTGGAGTGATCCGACTGCGGTTTGAGAAGATCGGTGTTGCTCATGGCATCATTCTACAGGCGAGGCTCTGTCTGAAAACTCTAATGGGCCGCGTTCGAGCGGAAACGGGCCAGATGCTAGGCGACGCGACGAAGCAGTGTTCATACAACACACGGCGAGGAGCGGCAACGACGCAGATGGCCCGTTTCCGCTCGAACCCTTCGGGCCGGCCATGGCTTGGCCCGACTCGGCGTCACTCGTCCTCATAGGGTTTGTTCAAACCCATATTCGTCCTCGTTCCTTGATTCGGGCCAAGCCATGGCCGGCGCGGCCCATTAGAGTTTTCAGACAGAGCCTAGTTTATCTCGATTGCCGCCGGATCGTCATGTCGAAATTCTTGACCATCGCCTTGTACATCGACCATATCCCCAACGCGTAAACTCCCAGAGCCACGAGGCAGACCACGAAGGCCACGATCCGTGCGCCCGAGGGATCGTAGTTGATTCCGGCGCTGTGCTGGAAAGCGCTGCCACCGTATACGTAGGGATTGATCAGGATCGCCAGCAGCGTGAACGGGCTGAAGGCTCCGATCGCCACTCCCAGTTCGCTGCTCATCGATCCGGAGCTGTCCAGCACCGCGAATCCGCACCACCCCATCGCGGCGCAAGCGCCACGATGATCCCCACGCTGCTCATCACCGCGCGCACCGTCGTCCGGCAGCGAAGGGACATCTGCATCCCCAGAATCGCGGCGAAGGCGGATACGATGATCAGCATCGCCGGCATCGTGATCAACGCCTCGGGAAATACGATCCAGTTAAAGCTCGTATCCCGCCCGGCGAGCCAGCGGAAAACGTCGTGAGCGATGAAAATAAATATGCTCGCCACCGGAACCGCGACCAGCGGAAGCACAAACGCCACCAGCCCGCGCAATTTGCCCCAGATGTAATACCGGCTTGTGATCGGGGTCGAGAGCAGCAAATCCAGCGTCCCATCTTCCTTCTCGCGCGTCACCGCGCTGGCGGCGGCGTTGGACATGATCAGCAGGATCACCGAAAACTCCACGATCGTCAGCCCCAGCAGCGCAGCTCTGCGCATCGGCCGATCCAAGCTTTCTCGGAAACTCGTCCAGATCAATCGTCGCGATCGCCTGGGCCGCGTCCTGCGTGTACGCTTTCACCTGATACCTTCCGTAAAGATCGTCGAGGCTCCCGGCATCTTCGCCGATTTTCACTTCCACCCCCGGCGCCACGGCCATTTCCGGCAAACCGCTCCCCTCGATATACAAAGTGTTTTTCGACGGATCGTAGCTGTGATTGATAAACTGCCTCGGGAGCAATTCAGTGCTGTGCATCACCAGCAGCACGACCGCCCCGGTCATTCCCAGAATAATGAATCCATATCGAAGAAATGTTGCCCGGGCGGCTGAGGCCTTGGTCTTGGCCTCGCGCCATGCGATCGGGTTATGCCAGACCGGCCGCGGTTTGCGCGTTCGGTCTCCCTTGCTCAGGTGGACTTTTTGCAGCACCCAACTCTTGATGCTCGTCGTCGATTGCGCCAGCCGGCGGAGCAGCAGAATCGATGGGGCCATCATCGCGAAGCTCAGGAAAAACATGAAACCCACGTAAAATGTCGCCGGGCTCGTCCATAACCAACTCATCGGCCATGACTGATACCCCTCCGGCAAATCCGCCAGGTTGGGCGGCATGTATGCCTTGTCCTTAAAAATCACCCGAAGCGCTAGGAACGGATGAAACGCCGTCAGCCAGCTCGTTGACGTCTGCGCCCTGCTGCCGGATGCATCCGTATAGGTGAGATGAAAGAAATCTACCCGATCCAGCAGATACCCGCCTACGAGATAGATGATGATGAACAGGTAAAAGCTGAAAATCGTTCTCCGGGTGCCGATCTTGAGCGTCGCGATTGCCATCGCCATGGCGCCGGTCACCATGGCCGTGCTGGCGGCGATGAGAAAGCTGTAGACGATGCTGCTGATCGCCACGCCGCCGAAGATCTGCGTCACCGCGAAGATCGGAATCCCGCTGACCAGCAGCGCCACCACGAAAAACACCCGGCTCAGCAGCGAACCGAGCACAATTTGCCCATTCGTCAGCGGTGTCGCCAGCAGGATGTCGTACGTTTGGCTGTCCCGTTCCTGCGTGATCGCCCCGGCCGTGAAAATCGGCGAGAGCAGCGCCACCAGCCCAAGTTGCAGATATGACATCTGCTGAAAGAGACGCGTGGATTCCCTGGCCAGCGCGGCCAGATCGCCGAAGTCTTCCCCGCTTGTCCACAGCGCATAAAGAACCACCGCAACCAAAAGCCCCAGGTATGCGCAGCGGATCACCATGTCCCGCCGCTTTTTTCCGGCGTTTTCAACGACGCGCAGCAGAATCGGGTTTCCGGGGATCAATCGCCAGAGATAGTCTGTGATGCCTAACATGGTTTCAGAAGTTGCGAGTTTCGAGTTGCGAGTTGCGGGATAAGAACCGACCGTTGCCTTGGTCCCAACTCGCAACCCGCAACTCGAAACTCGCAACTACGATCCTCATTGCACCATCCCCTTCGTCAGCCGCATGAACGCCGTTTCCAGATTCACCTCTTCCTCGCGGATGAGATTCACCTGAAATCCTCCGGCGATCAGTTGCGATGCGATGAAGCTGAAATCCTGTACGCCGTTCTTAAGCGAAACCTGAATGAATCCGTTGTTGGGCGATACCGCATCCACATCCGGATGCTGCGCCAGCAGTGCCGCCGCCTGTTCGGGCGCCCGCACCACGCCGACGACAATGACCGTTCCCGCCCGCGCCCGCTTGACGATGTCCGCCACCGGCCCACTGTAAAGCAGCTCGCCCTGTTCGATGATGCCCACCGTGTTGCACAAATCCGCCAGCTCCGGAAGGATGTGCGATGAGATCACGATCGTCTTGCCCATCCGCCGAAGCTCCTTGAGCAGTTCGCGCATCTCGATTCGGGCCCGCGGGTCGAGATTTCCTGCCGGCTCGTCCAGCAGCAAAACCTTCGGATCGTGCACCAGCACGCGGGCGATCGACAATCTCTGCTTCATCCCCCGGCACAGCCCATCCACCAGGGCGTCCCGCTTGTAGCCCAGATCCGTCAGCTCCAGCACATCGTTGACGATTTTGTTGCGCTGGCTGCCGTTGATGTTGTACGCCGCCGCGAAAAATTCCAGATATTCCTGCACGACCATGTCTTCATACGCCCCGAAATAATCCGGCACATATCCGATCAGCGGCCGGATCGAGCGCGATTGATACCCAACCACATAATCGCAAACCCGCGCCTCGCCCCAGGTCGGCTGCAAGAGCGTCGCCAGGATTTTGATAGTCGTGGTCTTCCCCGCGCCGTTGGGGCCGATGAATCCGAAGCAATCTCCCTCGTTGATCTCGAGGTTGAGATTCGACAGCGCGACCAGCGTGCCATATCGCTTGGTGAGATTGACCGTCTTTATCACAGCCGCCATTCGATCTCTCCCGGAACACAATCAATCATTGCCCGCTTGGCATCGTCGAAGGTAATCCCGAAACCGCCGACCGATCCATCGGCAACACAAACTCGTAAAAAGTCGTCCCCTGCCCATCAATCGGCTTATCCGAAACCGTCACAGGTTCCGGCAGAGGTGTCCGCCCCGTGTCACCATCCACCATTGCTCGCGCGCATATCACCATGCTCCCCGCACTAAGCGCCGGCGACAAATTCAGCACCCGCGCTCCATATCGACGGAATTCAAACCGATCCGTGCGCACGTCCTTCTGCTCGGCCCACGGGGGAAGTCGATCAAAAAATGCCAGCATCGGCAACGCATAATCCAGTTCGGTCCCCAATTCATCCCCCTTGCTCCGCCAAAAGCGGCCCCACGATCCGGCCGTGTCCGTCACGAGGCCCATGTCTCCGTAAACCGTATCCGAGCCCATCGGGTGGTGCGACTTGTCCTCGATTTCCAGATTCATGAATGTTTTCCGGGTAATCAGGTCGTCCAGCTTCAACGAATCGTTTTTCGCCCATTGTTCAACGTACACGATGATATCCGAATCCTGACTGCTCACATTGCCGATGCCGCCATTTTGTGGTCTTTTGAAGCCGAGGAACACGTGCCACAGATCATACCCGGTGTGATTCACCAGCGTGCCCGTCAGTTTGTCATCCGCATCCAGCTTCACCACCGGCGTATCCGGGCTGGGGTCGATCGTTCCCTTCATTTCTCCCACCCAATGCGCCTGCAATTTCTTCAGCGTGGTGCGAAACGGGATGGTGGCCGACACCGTTCCCGAGTCAGACGGATCCGGCACCGGAATCTGGTATTCCAGATATGCCGGCAATTCTTCACTGTTGCTCACGAATTGCGGATGAATGCTGAACGGCGTGACATAGCTCACCTCATGCGCCGCGGTGTCCTGCAGGCCGATCGTTTTGGCGCCATCCTCGCGGATGTAAAGGCCGAACCGGCTGTCGATCACTCCCGTCGGTTCGCCCGCGGCATAGCGAACGATGCTGAAATGCTGAAGTTTCGGCGGACCCCGAACCACCGCTTTCACCAACAATGCCGTCAGAGCCGTCGCCGCGATCGCCGTCAATCCGAAAATAAACCAACTGAGATTCGCTTGCTTTCTGGCGACCAATACCAGATAAATTCCCGGCCCCGCGACTAGCCAGTAAACCACAAAGAAAAACCCCGCGATCGCGAGCAACACCGCCGCCGTGCTGGGCAAATCCATGCCGTGCCGGCTCAGTTCCTCGCCGAGGTCCACCGCCTTGTCGGTTCCCGGCCACGCATCAAATTGCCCATCCACCGGTTTGTAATCCTCAGGCACATTGGGTGGGTTATTCCAATCAAAAACCCGGTCCCAGACATATCGCCATCCACTCTTGGCCCGCCGGGTCAGTGCGGCATTGCCCAAATCCTGCGCGACCCAGGTCACCGCGCCCAGCCCCACGCTCCGCCGCGCCAGCCAGGGCGTAAAGGACTTCTGTCCGCCGTCCGTCCACGTCAACCATTCATCCACTTTCGACCCGGCCAATGCCGGCACCCGCGCGACCTTGAATGTCCCCAGATCGCCCGGCCACGCCGGCGATATCGTATCTCCACCCGGATGCGCCAGCCGATCCAACACGTCCAAATCCTTCCGATCGACCGTCGGGATCGTCCATCGCCCGTCGACTTCTCCTCCAACCGGAAGAATCTGCTCGAACGGCTTCACCTTGATCGCCTCGGCCGGCTCGCAGACCACCAGATGCCCGCCCTGATGGACCCACTGCATGAGCGCTTCCAACGATGGCGTGTGCGTGCCCGAAGTCAAGAAATTCGCATCCGCATCCATCCATACGATCGCGTCCACCGCCTCATACCCAATCACGTTCCCCGGCAAATCTCGCGGTGCGACCGATACCGCTTCCAAATCCTGCAATACGCCTTTCTGCTGCGAGTAATCTGAAATCTCCGGCTGGTCCGCTCCATCGGATACAAACAGAATCAGCCGCCGACCCCGCGCCCCATCCCCCAACTGATGCTTCGGGTCCACATTCATAATGGTGGATGTCAGCGGCAGCGTCGAAAGCTGCTTCCCATCCTTGTCACACAGAAAAATCTTGAGTTCGCTGTTCAGCGTCGCCAGCGTCGTCGTCATGTCGGTGGCATCGGGCAATCCATCATCCACCGGCTTGGGCTTGAAATAGACCCAGAAATTCTCCGTCGTCGCCGGCCGGCCCTCGACATTGCCGCCCAGCGTGACGGTTTGCGTATACGTCACGCGGTCCCGGTCCATATCCTCCTGCACGATTTGAATCTGATAATCCTGCGAATCCGCGCTCTGGCTGGTCAATTGCACCAGCATCGGCGTCCAGCAGTCGGCCCGATATCGGTTATTAAACCCCAGCGAAAGGACCTGCCCCCGCGCCTGCGCCAAAGCTGCCGCCGGCAAAGCCAGAATCAACAGCCCCGCGAGGAAAAAACGCATCACCAGCCAACTGTACGCCGCTGGTTTTGAAGCGTCAATTCTTCCGACGTCCATGAAATAATGACGGATTCGCCGCTCGTAATTGCCATTATTTTAAGCTATTTATGCCCTTCCGGCCGCTTCTTCCCCCAGATATTTCTTGGCGATCGCCCCCGCCAGATCGACATCATTAATATTCGCCAGCGTACACAACCACGCGATGACATCCGCGAATTCCTCTTCCAGATTCGCCCGATCATTTCCGTTGAGCGCCGTCGCCAATTCCCCGATCTCTTCCATCAGCCAGAGAAATGTCTTAGGCGTCCCGCGTTCGCGGTCCACTTTTTCGTAGCGGTCGGAGATGTGTTTTTGAAATCCGGCGATTGTTAAGTTGCTGATGTCCATGCCAAAATCATACACTATTCCCCTTCGTGTCCTTCGCGCCTTCGCGGTAAATATGGTTCAGATAAACCGCGAAGGCGCGAAGGACGCGAAGAAAAATGGCTCGATCAAGGCTGCGTCGCCGCTGCATCGATCATCTGCTTCCAAGCTGCCAGTTCCCCCATGACCCGCTCTTCCCGCGCCACGCCATCCGCATCTCCCAGCCTTTCATCCACATCCGCCAAAAGTTTATGCGCATCCGCATCGTAAAGATTGGTGTACACCGCACGTTTCGCCCAGCGCAGGGATTCCTTCAGATCTCCGACATCGCGATATGCCCTAGCCGTCGCCTTCGCATAGGAATTGTTCTGCAACTCCACCGCCGCCAGGATCGCCAGTTGGCCGGCCGATTTTTCCGGTTCGTTGCACAACTTGTACAACGCCGCCAATCGCTTGTGCGGCAGGATATCCATCGGCCGCAGCTTCTCGATCTGTTCCCAAACCGGCAGTGCGAGCGGAAATTGCCTCTGCCCGATCAAATCCTCGCCCTCTTGTTTCAAGAAATCGACTTTCTTTCCGGTCGCATCATCGTATCCCCATCCCGCCACCTGCAATTGGCACCAGCCTTGAAACTCATCCGAAAACTGCGATTCGCTTCGATGCAGCACCGTTTGAAAAACTTCATCCTCCGTATGCCCCAGCCGATATTGCTCCATCATTCCCAGAATGGCCGGGTGTCCGTAGATCGTCTCGATGTACTGGCAAATCCAGCTCGATTGCGCGTACGCCAGTTGCCGATCGATCGGATGCTTCGGCCGGATGAACGCCCACGTCAATTCGTCGATCGGAAACAGAGTAATGCTTCGTTACCGCATCGTTTAACATCGGCACCCATTCCCACCGGATCGGCGAATGTTCCTGCTGAACCGCCAACCCTTCGGTAAACCAATGTGCGATTCGGTTTTCCGTCGCCCCCAGCGTCACCGTGTGCGTAAATTCGTGCCGTAAAACCTGGCTGAAATTGAACGGCCCCGTCGTCCGCTCCCCTGTGCGCGGCGCGGCCAGCGCGATAATCCGCCCCGTGCTCGCGCCCACTGTCGGCAGCCATGGGGCACCGGTCGTTCTCACCGCGAATTCATCCTGCGTCGGGAAAACTTCGATCAGCGTCTTCACCTTCGGCTCAAAATCGAACTGCCCCGTCACGATCGGATAAATGCTTTCCAGATAATCGTTGAAATATTCCGGAACGATCGGGTCCTGCGTCGCATCATACATCACGATAAAATGTGCCGATTCGCGGCGGGCGAATTTGGCCATCATGTCCAGCAGCCGCAGATAGTTCGTCGTGCTGTAATTGAACGGATCCAGCGTGTGGGCCGCGTCAAGCACTTTTCGCGCCGCATCTTCATCCCCGCTTTGGGCGTAGAGCATTCCCAGCCCATTCCGCGCGCTCGTCCACCAGGGGGCGCGTTGGACGGCGATTTTGTACATCTCCGCCGAGCGCGGATATTGCCGCATCGCCGCCAACTGCTCCGCCACCTCGAAATAGGCGACCGCGCTTCCCGGCGCAACCGCATCGGCCTGTTTGAGGGTTGCCGTGCTATTGTCGTTCTCCAGCAGCATCTCCTGGGCCGCGGCCAGCAGGCCCAGACCTTCCAGATTTTTCGGTTGCTTTGCCAGCGCTCGCTGGAGCGGCGGCATCGCCAGCCACGGCATCCGCTGCGCGAGCAGATTCCTGCCCTCCAGCAAATCCGCATCCACGGAATCTTCATTTTCCTCGCGAATCGCGTTGACAGCCCTGTCCACCCCGTCGAAATTGAATTGCCCAAGCTCCATCCGGCCAAAAAGCAGCCAGGACTGTGCATCGCTCGGATTTGCCTTTAGCGCTTGCTCCAGTTCATCTGCGGCCGAAGGGGGGTCATCGTGCGTAAAAAAGCTCTCGGCCGCCGCCAGATGCGCCGGCCAATATCCCCGGTCGATCTGGTCATACGCCCGCACGAACATGTTCAGGACCACATCGTGCAGGCGCATTTCATGTTGATACGCCATCGTCAGCGTCGCCCACCGGTCGATCGCCCGGCCGATCAGCGTCACCTCCTCCGCATCATCGAATGTCTCCGGATGCCCGATCCAATCCTGCAGGTAATTCCGCGGCCCATCCACGAACCAGTCGAACGCCTGGCGTCGCCCCCGCGATATCCCCCATTTTTTCCCGATATTCGCCGAGATAATATCGTGGCGCGACCAGGTCCGGATGTCCCTTGATTTCAGTTTGAAGAATTCCGATAGCCGCGAGGTATCCACCCTGCGCGGCCATGACCCGCGCCCGAAGCGTTTGGATTCCCGGATCATCCGCCACCGCCGGGTTTCCCAGCGTCGCCAGCGCATCGTTATATCTCCCCAATGCCAATTGGCATTCCGCGCGAATCATCGCGATTCTCAGCGGTTTCCCTTTTTTCACCGATTCCAGCGTCACCAGCGCCCGCCGATATTGCCCGGCCCAGCATTGATCCCACGCCTTGTCCAGTCCGCTATTCTGGTCGTAATCCGGATATTGCGGTTCCTTCGCCTGCTCCGGAACCAGAGGTTTGAGCCATTTCCCCGGGATCGTCTGATCGTCATAGCTCCCGGCCCGAACCGTCGAAACGACAGTCAGGATCAACCCCGCCGAAAATTCTCATCCGCAATCCGCGCATGCGGGTATTATAAGTCACCAGGCCATGAACGCGATCACCGATTTTGCGGGCAACGTCGATCTCTTCCCCGTTCTGCGGCAATGGTCGTTTTTCAACCATGCCGGGGTCTCACCGCTTCCTCATGCCGCCGCCGAGGCCATGCGCGCCTACACCGTTCAGGCCGAATCCGCCGCCTATCTCGCCGCCGGCTGGTATCTGGACATCGAAAAGCTGCGGCAGGAATCGGCCGCATTGCTCAATTGCGATCGCGACGAAATCGCCTTCGTGAAGAACACCAGCGAAGGAATCAGCATCGTCGCCAACGGCATCGACTGGCAGTGGGGCGACCGCATCGTCACCACCAACGTCGAATACCCCGCCAACATCTATCCCTGGATGGAAGTCGCCCGCAGCCACGGCGTCAAGCTGGTCATGGTCGAGGAGCAACCCGGCCACGAAGACACGCGGCATGTCCCCGTCGAGAAAATCCTCGCAGCCGCCGCCGAACCGCGCACGCGGCTGGTGACCCTCTCCCACGTCGAATTCGCCAGCGGCCAGCGCCACGATCTCGCCCGCATCGGCCAATTCTGCGCCGAACGCAACATCCTCTTCTGCGTCGATGCCATCCAATCCCTCGGCGTGATCCCCCTGAACGTCGCCGACATGTACATCGACTTCCTCTCCGCCGACGGCCACAAATGGCTCCTCGGCCCCGAAGGCGCCGGCATCTTCTTCTGCCGCCGCGGCCTGATCGAACGCACCCGCCCCCTGATGGTCGGCTGGATGAACGTCGTCGATTCCCAGAACTTCGGCAAATACGATTTTACCCTCCGCCCCGACGCCTGCCGATTCGAATGCGGCTCCCACAACGTCCCCGGCCTGATGGCCCTCCGCGGCTCCCTCCAATTGATCCAATCCGTCGGCATCCCCGCCATCTCCGCCCGCATCAAAACCCTGACCGACCAACTGATCGCCGGCTTGAAAAAGAAAGGCTACCGCATCATCAGCCCCCGCCTCGGCGAACAATGGAGCGGCATCGTCAGCTTCGCCTCCCCAACCCTGAACCACGAACAGATTTTCCAGGACCTTCGCGCCAAACACATCGAGATCGCCCTTCGCGTCGGCCGGCTTCGCTGCTCGCCGCATTTCTATAACACGGAATCCCAAATCCAGCGGCTCATCGAGGCGTTGCCGGGGCATTAGACCAATTCACCAAATCCGCCGACCTTTCCGGCGAATGAAAAGCCGGACTCCGCTCGATTCAGATATTCACACAACTCATCCCCATCCAGTAATATCTTCCCCGCAATGGCATAACCAATCTCGCTCCGCGGCCGGCGCATCCTCCGCCTCCGCCCGTATCGCCGAGCGAAAAATCCAAACGCGATCCGCCAGATTCTCCCATACAAAGCTCTGAGCCAATTTCACCCCCGGCTCCACCAGCAGATGCGTCATCTTTTCCACCCCAAGCTCATCCAGAAGATGCCCCAGCGAAAGCCCGCCCGCCGGATCGATGGGAAGCGCCCGAATCTCCACGCCTCGCCCTCTGAGCGCGGCCGCCGCCTTGGATTTTTGCAGAAACGCCGCTCCACTACAGTAAACCAAAACCCGCGACTGCTCCGCGGTCTTCACAAGCTGGCTATCCAAACCAATCCGCAAATTCGAATCGAGAACGATCCTCACCGCCTGGCGGGGGGGAGCATTCACGCGAGCCGTCAGCAGCGGATCATCCGACAAAACCGTCCCGATCCCCACTAGAATCGCGTCGCAGAAAGATCTAAGCCGATGCATCATTTCCAGCGATTTCGCGTTGCTGATCGCCAATCTCCGGCCACCCGTCCCTGCGATTTTGCCATCGGCCGTCTGGGCCCATTTCAGCGTCACATACGGCCGGTGTTGCGAAAGCGATTTGAAATAAGCCGCGTTGAGTTGCCGGGCCTCGGCTTCCAAAAGACCTGTTTCAACGTGGATGCCTGCCTGACGCAGTTCCTGGAATCCCTTTCCTGCTACCGATGGATTCGGATCCTCGCACGCCGCCGACCACTCGCGCGATCTTGGCCGCGATCAAAGCCCGTGTGCACGGTGGCGTCTTCTTGTTCAGATGACAGCACGGCTCCAGCGTCACGTACGCCGTCGCGCCCTCTGCGTTCCGGGCAGGTCGACAGTGCGTTCGGCTCCGCATGCGGCCCGCCAAAATATTCGTGGTATCCCTCGCCGATGATCTTGCCGTTCTTCACCAGCACGCAGCCGACCATCGGATTCGGTTCGACGCGTCCCCGGCCCCGCATCGCAAGCTCTATCGCCCGGCGCATCAGGTCGGCGTCATCCATCGGCTCTTCGAACCTCTTGTTCCCCGCGAATTGTTTTCGCACGATGTTCCGCCACCAGGCTGTAGATCACCATCAGCCCCACCCCCGTGCAGAGGCAACTGTCGGCCACGTTAAAGACCCATGGAAAGAAATTCTTCCACGCCGGCAATGCATGAATCATGTCCCGCACATAACCGAGCGTCACGCGGTCATACAGATTTCCCAGCACCCCGGCCAGTAACATTCCCAGCAGAATCTGGTAGACCCATCGCTTCCCGCTGGTGGCGAACAGGTAAGTCAAAAACACGATCGCTCCAACGGACACCGCTATAAATATCGCACGCGCACCCTGGCCCAGCCCAAAGACCGCTCCACGGTTGATTACGGCTTCGAATTCCAGCCAACCCGGGATGAACTGATATGGATCGCCATGCAGCGACAGCGATGAAAACGCCAGGGATTTGGTCCAGAGATCCAATCCCGTTCCGATGGCGGCAGTCAAAAAGAATAGCAGCAAAGCGGCGGGTGAACGAAAGGCGGATTGCATGGAAAGGGATTGTAGGGGGGAGAAAGTAAAACCTGAAATCCGAATGTTGAGCGAAGCGAAATCCCGCGCCGGGAGCGAATCAAGTCAGAAATCCGAACGGCCGAATAAAAACAAATTCGGATTTTCGCCCCGCGGCCTATCTCAGACGCCGCTCCAGCTTGCGGGCATATTCAATCGAGTATCTCGCCCACGGCTGGGCTTCCAGCCGGGCTTTGCTGATCGGTTTGCCGGTGCCTTCACAGATGCCGTAGGTGCCGTTTTGGATTTTCGCCAGGCCGTCGTTGAGATCGCGCAGCAGCTTGCGGTCTTTTTCCATCAGGCCCAGCGTGAATTCCTGCTCGTAGTTGTCCGTCCCCATGTCGGCCATGTGCAGCGGCAGATTTGAAAGATTGCTCCCGCTGCCGCTCCGCAGCGCTTCCCGCTCCATCGAACTCATGTCCCCAACGATTTCCCGGCGCTTGGCCAGGATCCGATCGCGGAAAACTTCAAGCTCTCTGGGAGTGATCCCCGCCAGATTTTTTCGCGGGCGGCCATTGGTTGGCACCGCGGCGGCCGTGGGGATCACTACGACTTCCTCTTCGACCGCCTGAATCCGAATCGGCGCAGCCGACCGTCGATTCTTTTCCTTCAACGGTACCACCGGCGGTTTGCTCGTCGCCTTCAAAGGCGGCTTAATCGGCGCAACTTTCGCCGTGACCGCTTTGGCCACAGCTTTGTCTTTTGTTCGTCCCGCCGACTTCACAGCCTTCAGCGTGGTTCCCTTTTTATTTGTCAACTTTGCCACAATACCCTCTCACAACGGCTTTCTCCCCGATTCCAAAGCCAAAGAACAACCAGTATATCTCGCAACGGCCGCCGTTGTCAATATTTAGGGTGAGGTGATAGTGGTGCAGTTTGAAATTAAATAACTTTTTCGACGGGTTTTCCACATTCAGGGCATCGGTCGGGCGTGGCGCGGAGGTCGTAGCCACACTTTAAGCAATGCTTAGATGTGAGCAATCGTCGGACGCGTTGCGCCCTGCGCCGGTCAAACAACCAGAGCAGCGGCAATACCGCGCAGGCCATAGTCGCGCAGACAGAACCAATTTCCTGCCTAAGATCATTGGCTGCATCTGAAGAGCCAAAGTAGAAACTGCCGGGCTTCAAATAGTTGCCCAATGTGAAGACGAAAATCAGAACCAAACCAGGTATGCGCAATAGAAACAGGACAAACGAACATCCCGCCAGAGTATTAAACAGCAGACGAAAAAACCGTTTCATCGTCATCGGCCCGATTCTACCGCGCCTCAGTCGATCAGCTTCAACAAATCCCCAATCCGCCAAACCTTCGCCCCCACGCAAACGGCGGCCGCGAATTTCGTCAGGCTAGCCAACAGTCCCCGCAGCGCCGGCCATTCCACCTATTCGAGTCAGGGAAGCCGGCCGGCACGAAAACCGTACCCGATAAAATCCTCTACTTGGCGATGTCCCCAAAGAAAATACTCTTTCCTTCAGTTTGACTTGTCCGTCCGCTTCATTACAACCAATGCCCCGTACACCTATATGAAAATCAGTCTGGAATGGCTCAACACCGATTTCTTCCCCTCGCGAGCGCTCGATGCCAACACCATCGCCGAAGCGCTCACCAATGCCGGGTTCCCGGTTGAGTCCGTTAAACCGCACGGGACCGATTCAGTCATTGATGTCGAAGTCACCAGCAATCGTGGCGATTGCCTGTCCCATGCCGGCGTCGCCCGCGAATTGGCCGCCATTCTCAACTTGCCGGCAAGCAATAGTCCCCTACCGCGACCGGCCGAATCGAACGATCCGGCTTCGGCGATAGTGCGGGTTCGCATCGACGCCTCCCCGGAGCTTTGCCCGCATTACACCGCCCGGCCCATCCGCGGAGTGAAAATCGCTCCGTCTCCGCCAGCAATCGCCCGGCGGCTTGAAGCTGTCGGCATTCGGCCGATCAACAATGTCGTGGATGTCACCAATTATGTGATGTTCGAGCTTGGCCAGCCGTTGCACGCTTTCGACTTCGCCAAAATGGCCGGCGGTCAGATCATCGTCCGCAATGCCGCGCGCGGCGAAACCATTCTCAGCATCGACGGCCGGAAACGCGAACTGGTTCCTTCCATGCTGGTGATCGCCGATGCCCAGCGTCCGGTTGCGCTGGCCGGTGTGATGGGAGGATTGGAAAGCGAAGTCACCGAATCCACCGTCGATGTGCTTCTTGAATCGGCCAGATTCGACGCCCTGAGCGTTCGCCGGACGGCGCGAGCGCTGGCGATGCAGAGCGACAGCTCTTACCGCTTTGAGCGCGGGATCGATCCATCCCTGCCCGCCAGGGCGAGCCTGCGCGCGGCTCAGCTCATTCTCGAAACGGCGGGGGGGCAACTGGCCAAGGGAATTGTCGAGGCCGGCACGGATCGCCGCGAAAATCGCAAGATTGTTCTCCGGCTCGCGCAGCTTCGACGGATTCTCGGTATCGATCTTCCCGCGGACGAAGTTGTTGCCGCGTTCAAGCGACTATCATTCTCGCCCATTTCCAACAACGGAAATATCGAAGTCACCGTACCCGGCCATCGCCTCGACATCACGGAGGAAATCGATCTCGTCGAGGAAGCCGCCCGGCTGTTGGGCTATGACCGCATTCCGATGCGGGAGGAAATCTCGATTCGTCTCACGCCGCCCGATCGAAACGCCACCGTTGAGAATAACATCTGCCAGACGCTCGTCAGCGGCGGATATTTCGAGGCGATCACGTTCAGCTTCGTCAGCGATTCGTTGCGGAGCGATTTTGGTCCCGCGCCGTTTCGCGCCGATGCCGCGGTGAGAAAGGCCGATGCCGCGCTCCGGCCCAGTCTGATTCCCGGCTTGCTCCAGTCCGTGCGATTCAACGAAACCAGCGGAAATCCCGCGGCGCGGCTATTCGAAATCGGTTCAATTTTCGGCCCCAAACCCGATGGCGGTTTGAATGAGCGTCGCTGCGTCGCGTGGGTGGGGGGCGATCTGCGACAAGTGCGCGGAATGGCCGAGGCTTTGCTCTCCCGCCTCGATGCGGATCGAGAACTTTCCGTGGTTCCCGATTCTCATCCCGGTTTCGCCAACGGCGCGGCCGGGCGCATCGTCTGGGGCAAGGACACCATCGGATTCCTGGGTCAGATCGATCGGGCCATCGCTGACAAATTATCCATTCGCGACATTCCAGCCGCGGCCGAGCTGGACCTGGCCCCTTTGCTGGCCGGCGCCCGTGATGTTCCCCAACTCCATGCGCTTTCGCGCTACCCCGCCGTGCAGCGTGATGTTTCGCTCGTCGTTCCGGAAAATCTCCGATTCGAAAAAATCGAATCACTGATCCGGGGACTGAATCTGGCATTCTTGGAATCCATCGATTTCGTGACGGCTTTTCGCGGCAAGCCGCTTGAGGCTGGATCGAAAAGCGTTACGATTGCGCTCGTCTTCCGCTCGCCAACCGCCACGCTCACCGGCGAGCAGGTGGAGGGCTCGGTTCAGAAGGCGATCGACGCGGCAAAGGGACAACTCGGCGCGATGCTGCGGACATAAATTCCCGTCCCGTTACCGCAATGAGAAATCCTTTATTTTCCAATCCGGACCATCCTCGGAAGCGGTCTGCAGTTGAAACGCGTGTTCACCCGCTGGAGTGAGGAGCGTGCCGCGAACAGAGCCGGTGGTGATTCCGTTCGCGGTTTCAGAGGTGATGTTCAGCACCGCCACGCTTTTCACGCCGCCCCAGTTCTTCATTTGAGTTGATGCGGTATTGAGGCGATCGGGACGAATATTCGCGAGGCACTCGCGCTGGCGCCGGCCGGATTTGCGGAATTCAAATCATCGATGAAACGATGTGCAACCGTTCGCCCGGGCCCGCTGATTTCGCTGACAAATTTGAAATACGCGCTCCATCCGAGAATATTCAACATGCCAAGAATTGCCCCGGCGATCGCCAATCGCCGGCCGCGCATGTTTTGATTCGATTCATTGATTTGCCGGATTCCGATGATCGCCAGCGCCACCGCCGCCAGCCCGGCAAAAAATGGGACGATCAGGAATATCCCACACGCCAGGCTCGCCGCCGACGCGACGTCCCATCTCCCGGAAGGAGACTTCGCCTCGGCGGGTAGAGTCGGGTCCAGAATCTCCGAAGTCAGTTCTGCCATAAAAATGAATCGGCCTTTAGTTGGCCCGATGAATCTTTTACGAGTGTCATCTGGAAGCTATGCGCACCTCCACTAAATTTGCAGAAGCCGCCGATCGAGCCGGTGAATGGACTGGCATTGTTTGGCACCGGGACCGCGATGATGGTGCTGTCCTGAAGCGTTCCCCAACTCTGCATCCTTTGGGAGGCCGCGCTGAGAGTATCCTTGCTCAGTCTCGCGCTGGAATTCTGCACGCACTGATCGATGTTTCCCGCAGCGAGGTCGGCAATAAATGTCTTGGCGAACGCTCGCTGGGGTCCTGCCCCACGAAATGCAACCAATACGCCGCCGCCGACCGCGCCCCATCCGGCGAGGCTGAGGATTCCGAGAATAAGCCCGGCAATTGCCATGCCGCGGCCTTTGACGCCAGGTTTGCCGGTTTCGGCGATGCCGATGATCCCCGTGATAACTGCGATCAAACCCGTAAGCCCTGGTATGCAGACCACCAGACCGCAAACGAGACTGCAGACGGCCGCGCCGCTCGTCTTGGTCATGGGCGGAAGCGAATATCCCTGCGGCCCGAATCCCTGTGGTGGATAACCCGGTGGAACTCCCGGCGGCCCGCCCGGTGGATATTGAGACATGGTCGGCTCCTTTGTTGGTTGCCAACACTCTAATCTGTCGCCACGCGGCGTCAAAAATGTGAGTTAACTCAAAACAACGAACTTCGGCTTAATCTGCTGCCGAACGTATGTTCGCGTGATGTCCATCTGTCCCTCGGCCCCCGGCTTGCCGTGCGTTGTCAGCCACTTTTGTCCGCGCTCGAAGAAACCATCAAAATCCGCCGGGCTCATCTCACCCGCAAAATACGTTTCACGGCGAACCGGAATCACCCGGCAAATCGGTTCGCCCTTGCGGATTCGAATTCGCTTCTCGCGGCGATCCAATTCCAGAACCACGTGCCATGGATAGCTGGCCGGATACCAGTCCGTCTCTACCACCGCCGACAGCGCGCGGAACGGCCGCCACTGATTCGGAACCTCCGTCATCAGCAGCATCTCGTTCGGATCGGTTTTCAAGAACAGGAACGAACTGACCTTCACCTGGTTGTCGATCTGTGCATAAACATTATCGCTGATCACATGCGGCAACTTCTGGCCCTTCTCCCAGAACCAGGCATATTGCTGCCTGAGCGGATTTCCACTCGATTCCTCGCCCGCGGAATATCCAAAATCGCTTTCAACGACAATGTCCTTTTCGACGCTCCACTTCCCGCGTTTTTGCGCAAACGTCAGATCAAAATTCGCCAGCAGATCAAATCCAAGCGCGTTGGCCGCCCGAATCGGCGGGCATTCTTCCGGCCACCCGCGGCCCTTGGGCCGCTTGACATAAACCTCTCGTGCCGGCTGCGGGGCGAACAAGCCCTGATGGAATTTGTAGTAGTGAAGCATGGCGGTGGATGGTATCAGCCGCCCGAATCGTTGACGATGCCCGGTACATCCGCATATTGTGCCCGCTCCTAGGCAGCCTCGCGTGACCTGCACAATCTCAAAAGGCCCCGTCGTCTAGAGGCCTAGGACACGGCCCTTTCAAGGCCGCGACACGGGTTCGAATCCCGTCGGGGTCATCCCCTCCTCTTGCAGGGAATCGCAAGACGCAGAGTCGCCCGGTAATGCCGGGCGATTTTGCTTTTTGTGCAATCGGCGCCCGAGATCGGATTTATTGCGCGGCGCAAGGTTCATTCCCGCGGCTCGGATTCAAGAATCGTCTCAACGTCGCGGGCACCGTGCAATACGCGGATTACCTGCAGGGGCCTGCTGTCCGGCCGATATAGGATCAGATACGAATAAACCGACCAGAAGCGGAGCGACTCATCCACCAAATCTTTGCGGATGTGGCCCATTCCCGGCATGTCGGCCAGTTTTCGCATCGCGCGACGAAGTTCCTCTCCAACACGCTTTGCAGCCTCTGGCTGCCTCGTTCTCGAATACACTTGGCAATTTCAGTGAGATCAGCTTTGGCAGCCGGTGTGACGGAAAATCGTCCCATGCGCCGTTCCAATTAGCTGCTGCTGGAGCTGTCGATTGGACCGAATATTTCGTCAAACACCCCTTCACCGTCAACCAAATCCCCGCGCTTGGCTTGATCAAGTCCCAAGGCAATCTTCGCTCGGATGCTCACCAAATTGGCCTGCTGTTCCTGCAGCAGTTTTAGCCCCGCCTGAACGACTTCGTCAGGCGAGGCATAGCGGCCGGCTTTCATCTGGTCTTCGACAAATCGCTGCGAATCAGGTTTGATGCTGACGTTCATGGCCGTTAAAATTCTACCATTTTTCGGCTGAAAAGTCGCGATTCACCAATGGGAAGAAAAGGTCTCCGAGATCTCCTCTGTTGCCTTGCAAATTGCACATCCGTCGCGGCTTTTACCGTGCGTTTTGCATGATGAATAACATTCTATTGGCGCTATTCCGGGAGTTCAGCCCCCATTTTTTCGCGGAAAAGGCTGTATTGCCCATGCGACCCTTTGAATCCGGAACTGGCATTTCATTCGCTTGGTCGTTTGGCGTGGGTCTTCCTCTGAAAACGGCCATCCTTTCGTGGCTTTTCAAATCTCCTGCCGCAGACGACGATGTTCACGGAATGAATGTCGTCGCCTTTCTCCAGGAATTGGTCACCGTTGCGCCGCCGGCCGGCGGGGGGCATTATGGTTTCAAAAAGCCGGACGGCCACAGCCGGGGGTTTGTTCAACTGATCTGCTCCGAACGAATCGTCCGGATTCATCGGATTTGGGCTTCCGAGCCGGGAACAGGCGATGGATCGATCATGATGCGCACGCTCTGCGAACTCGCCGACCGCCACGGCGTCGAGATGAAATTGAAAGTGATCCCCATCGGCCGCAAGCCGTTTCCGATGTCGCGCGAAAAGCTCAAGGCGTGGTATCAGCGTTTTGACTTTGCCGGCGAACGCTGGACCCTGACACGCAAGCCGACCATCCGACAATACTCCGCGACCGCTTCCGCCGCCTCTCAGTCATCCTGCTGAAGCGCCGCAATCTCGCTTTTTTGCTTAAGCGGCTGCATCAGATATGCTGATGCACCGCGAAATGAAGACACCTTCCACCTCGCTCGCGTTCTTCGCAATCGCGGCATTTTTCGGCGCTTTGGGGCAGTATCTCTATAAGTCCGGCGCGGATCATGCCGACAACTCCGTCGCGGGCTATCTCCTGAATCTCCGGATTCTCGCCGGCGTGGTTTGTTATATCCTGGTCATGGTGCTGTTTGTCGCTGCGTTCAAACGCGGCGGATCGATGTCCGTCCTCTATCCCGTGTATGCCAGCACATTCATCTGGGCGGCAATCATCGCATGGTTCGCATTTGGCAACCCGATCAAGCCGATACACATTGCCGGAATGGCGGCGCTCGTCCTCGGGATGTACCTGATGGGGTTGTGATGGCTGAAACCACATATCAAGTCACCGATCGGAGGCCCATCGCGGCACGCAATCTCGGCATCTTTCAGCGTCTCGCCCCGAAGTTGGCCCACGCGGGTGTCTCCGCGAATTCGATTTCAGTTGCGAGCGCCGTCATGGGGATCGCCGCCGGCGCGTCACTGGTCCTGACTCGATTCACGCCGCAGCCGCAAGTCCGCGCCCTCTGGTTGGCGGGCGCAGCGCTAATCCAGCTTCGGCTGATTGCCAATCTTCTTGATGGCATGGTCGCGATCAGTTCCGGTAAGGCATCGGCGGTAGGGGAACTGTTCAACGAACTCCCCGATCGCATCTCCGATGCCGCAACCCTCGCCGGCCTCGGATACGCCGCCGGCTCCCTTCCCGTTCTTGGCTGGGTCGCCGCGATCCTAGCCCTCATCACGGCTTATGTGCGCACTTTGGGAAAATCAGTCGGCGCGGGCTCAGACTTTTCCGGACCCATGGCAAAGCAACAACGCATGTTTGTCGTCACCATCTGTTGCGTTTTCTGCGCATGCACCCCCAATCCTGGCAGCAATGGCAACCCGGTACAATCGCCTTGATTGTCATCATTATCGGGACTGCTCTGACCGCCTGCCGGCGCGCCGCGCATATCGCCAAAACACTCAAGGGACGTCTGTGAATCCGAACACTTATCAACGGCTTTTTGGATATCAGCACGCTTTCGATTCACGGCTCGTCCTGGCCCTGACAATCGCCGTCGCTGCCGTTCTATCGTTGACGCCGTTGATTTTTGAGTATCTCAAACGAAGCGGCAAGCTGAATGAGAAGCTCCAGCACGAACTCTGGATGAGATGGATTTCCTGGGTCGTTCTCGCGCCATTAATGATCGGTCCTGTGCTCCTGGCGCTGCCGCAACCATTCTCGCGATGACCGTTCTCAGCCTGCTTTGTTACCGCGAATTTGCCCGTGCCACGGGACTTTTCCGGGAGCATCTTGTCAGCTTTGTCGTCGTCGTCGGAATTCTGCTGATCAATTTCGCCGTGATCGATAATTGGTACAGTTTTTTCTCCGCCCTTTCCTCATTGACGGTCGGCACAATCGCCGCCGTCTCGATCCTGCAGGATCAGCCTAAGGGATACATCCAGCGCGTCGGGCTTGGAGTGATCGGCTTCATGCTCTTCGGCGTTTGTCTGGGCCATCTGAGCTTCTTCGCAAACGATCCGCGTTTTCGCCAGATTCTTTTCTGGATTATTCTCAGCGTCGAACTAAACGATGTTTTTGCCTTCATCTGCGGTAAATCTTTCGGCCGTCGCAAACTGGCGCCCAACACCAGCCCTAACAAGACCATTGGCGGATCGCTGGGCGCCCTTGTCCTGACAACTTTTCTGGCGGCCTCGCTCGAACGCATCATTTTTCGCGGAACTGTTCTGGGAACTTGGCGCCACGCCCTCATCCTGGGAGCGATGATTAGCATTCTCGGCCAACTCGGCGATCTTCTTCTCTCCAGCGTCAAGCGCGACCTTGGAATCAAAGATATGGCGGCCACAATTCCCGGCCATGGCGGGTTCCTCGATCGTTTTAATAGCCTGCTTCTGGTGTCTCCCGGCGTATTCCATTATGTGGGGTATTACCTGGGCATCGGGCTTGCCGAACAGCACAGGATTTTCACGTTGGGCCATTTCGCAATCAGCCGGTGATTCATGGAACAGTGGAAGTTGGAACCCGCGCGAGATCATGGATTGACCCTGCGCAAACGCCTGCAAAGCGTTCATCGCGAATCCGGATCTATCCCCTGGCTCATCCATCTCGCCTGGTGGTCAACCCTGCACGCCTGTTTTCGACTGTTCCATCGTCTGGTCATCGAAGGTCGCGAATTCATCCCCGCCAAAGGCTCGTTCATCCTCGCGTCCAATCATTGCAGCCACCTGGACGCGCTGATCCTCGCGTCTTGCCTGCCGTTGCGGCTCCGCGCGAGCGTCTACCCAATTGCCGCGGGGGATACCTTTTTCCAAAAACCCGTGACAGCCGCGATGTCCGCTATCTTCATCAACGCGCTGCCGATGTGGCGGAAAAGCTCGGTCTCACATTCGCTTGCCGATCTCCGCGCCCGTTTGGTCGCGGAGCGATGCGTTTACATCATATTTCCTGAAGGAACCCGATCCCGGGACGGCACAATGACACGCTTCAAGGCCGGCATTGGAATGCTTCTGGCAGGCACTTCGATTCCGATCATTCCATGCCGGCTATGGGGAACCTTCGAAGCATTTCCGCCCACCCACCGCTTGCCGAGGCCCGGCAAGATTCGCGTTAAGCTCGGAACGCCACTCGTATTTCCGCTGATTGCGAACGAACGTGCTGGGTGGAACGACATCGCGCAGCAAGTGGAGCTTGCAGTTAAATCCATGTCGTAACAATATTTGAAAGGCTCTTATTATGTCCCTAAAAATTTCAGTAACAGGTCTTGACGCGACGAAATAGAGCTATATACTTCTACACCCTTGGTCCGCCGACCGGGGTTTTCGGAATTGAGGACGTATTTCGAGATTAGTATTTTAACGAAAGCAGGTTTTGACCACTCTCCGCTTGGAAATTTCTGACCGTCGTCTTCGGTGATCTCCCTCAAATACAGGTCGCCGATGACCCGGGCGATGGAAATAAAAATCAGCCCCCGGGCAAACTTATCCCGCGGCTGAGACTGGTGTTTTGCCGAAATTGGGTCCGTCCATCCTTGGATCGTTATAAGGATTGACTGACCCGCGTTTGGCGGGAATTTTGCCGGGTTTTTAGTTCCGGTAAAAAGCTCTTTGAAAAGTGAATACGAGGTTCAAGGTTTAAGCAAAATTAAACCTCCGCGACTTCTGCCCATTTATTTGACATCACTGTTAGGTCTTTCCGTTTGGGAATGGGAGCACTTCAGACCCATTGCCCGGGCAGGAGTCGTCGAGCACCTTTTTGGCGATTTTTGGCACGTTATTGATCGTTTGTTCCGTCTATCGTCACGCCCGACGAATCTGAAATTTCAAATCTCAAATTTGAAATCTTAGATGACGGTGATCGATAAATGTGGTCAAGCTACTAAGGGTGTATGGTGGATGCCTTGGCATCGAGAGGCGACGAAAGACGTGGTAGCCTGCGATAAGCTCCGGGAAGCTGGCAAACAAGCGTTGATCCGGAGATTTCTGAATGCGGAAACGCGGCTGGGGTCAATCCCAGTCATCCAGCGCTGAATTCATAGGCGTTGAGAAGCGAACCCAGGGAACTGAAACATCTAAGTACCTGGAGGAAAAGAAAGAGACATCGATTCCGTAAGTAGCGGCGAGCGAAAGCGGACATAGCCCAAACCGTAGGATTCGTCCCGGGGTTGCGGAAGCACTGAGGGGTTACAAAACCATCGATAGCGGAACAGTCTGGAAAGTCTGACCATAGAGGGTGAAAGTCCCGTATGCGACATCGATAGGTCCCCGTTAACATGTGCTCTCCAGAGTAGCATCAGACTCGTGGAATCTGGTGTGAAGCTGCCCGGCCCACCGGGCAAGGCTAAATACTCCTCGATGACCGATAGTGAACAAGTAGGGCGATTGAACGGTGAAAAGCACAGCTATTAGCTGAGTTAAAAGTACCTGAAACCATACACTTACAAGCGGTCGGAGCACTATGGCCCGCAAGGGCAATGTGTGACGGCGTACCTTTTGCATAATGGACCGGCGAGTGCATGTCTGCGGCAAGGCTAAGGTGTCAAGCACCGGAGCCGTAGCGAAAGCGAGTCTTAAGATGGCGTATAAGTCGCAGGCTTGCGGCCCGAAACCTAGTGATCTACCCGTGGTCAGTGTGAATGTCCCGTAAAAGGGACAGGAGGCACGAAGCCGTGAACGTTGAAAAGTTCTGGCATGAACTGCGGGGAGGAGTGAAAGTCTAATCAAACTGGGAGATATCTGGTTCTCTTCGAAATGCCTTTAGGGGCAGCCTGAAGCCAACTACCCATGAGGGGTAGAGCTACTGAAAGGAGACGTGGGGCTACCCGCCTACACGCTCCTATCAAACTCCGAATACTCATGGGCTTATCTTTGGAGTGAGTCCGCGAGGGATAATCTTCGCGGTCAAAAGGGAAACAACCCAGATCGTCTGTTAAGGTCCCAAAATCCAACTTAGTTCGTTAGGAAGTTATTGTGCGGTGACAGCCAGGATGTTGGCTTAGAAGCAGCCACCATTTAAAAAGTGCGTAATAGCTTACTGGTCGAGCACAGTAGCGCCGTAAATGATCGGGAATAAGCTGGATACCGAAACAGCGAGCTTGAGCAATCAAGCGGTAGAAGAGCGTTGCATGCCGCGTCGAAGGCGTACCGTAAGGAGCGCTGGAGCGCATGCAAGTGAGAATGCCGGTATGAGTAACGATAATGCAGGTGAAAATCCTGCACGCCGAAAGCCTAAGGTTTCCTGGGGAAGGTAAATCCGCCCAGGGTTAGTCGGAAGCTAAGACGAGGCCGAAAGGCGTAGTCGATGCACAGCAGGTTAATATTCCTGCACTGGCTGTAAAGGTTGAACCCGTGCGTGAGTTTTTCCAAGGCAGATCCCCCGATTAGACGTGGGGGTATCGCAGAGATCGAGGCCGCTTTGTTGCCGAAGTCTGTGGAGGAAGAACCAAGAAAAGTGCACGGGGGACGATACAGCTGCCCGTACTAAAACTGACACAGGTAGGCGAGGAGAGTATCCTCAGGCGCTCGAGAGAACTGCGGTTAAGGAACTAGGCAATCTAACCCCGTAACTTCGGGATAAGGGGTCCCTCCTCGCAAGAGAGGGCACAGAAATCGGCCTGGGCGACTGTTTATCAAAAACACAGCTCTGTGCTAACTCGCAAGAGGATGTATACAGAGTGACGCCTGCTCGGTGCCGGAATGTTAAGGAAGTCGGTCAGGGATTCGTCCCAAAGCTGGCGACCGAAGCACCGGTAAACGGCGGCCGTAACTATGACGGTCCTAAGGTAGCGAAGTTCCTTGTCGGGTAAGTTCCGACGTGCATGAACGGCGTAACGACTTGGGCGCTGTCTCGACCGCAGACTCGGTGAAATTGAAGTGGCGGTGAAGATACCGTCTACCCGCAGCAAGACGGAAAGACCCCATGGACCTTTACTGTAACCTGGTACTGATGCCGGGTGTGGACTGCGTAGGATAGGTGGGAGGCGTTGATCCCTCGGTTCCGGCCGAGGGGGAGCCAATGGTGAAATACCACCCTGTTTGCATTCGTCATCTCACCCTGACCCATGAATCTGGGCAGGGAACCGTGCTAGGTGGGCAGTTTGACTGGGGCGGTCTCCTCCAAAAGAGTAACGGAGGAGTGCAAAGGCAGGCTCAGTCCGGTTGGCAATCGGACGTCGAGCGTAAAGGTAGAAGCCTGCTTGACTGCGAGTGCTACAGCACGAGCAGAGCTGAAAGGCGGCCTTAGTGATCCTGTGGTCGCGTGTGGAAGCGCCATAGCTCAACGGATAAAAGGTACCCTGGGGATAACAGGCTGATCGCCTCCGAGCGTCCATAGCGGCGAGGCGGTTTGGCACCTCGATGTCGGCCCATCGCATCCTGGGGCTGAAGGCGGTCCCAAGGGTTTGGCTGTTCGCCAATTAAAGCGGTACGCGAGCTGGGTTCAGACCGGCGTGAGCCAGGTCGGTCCCTATCTGCTGTGGGCGTAGGAATCTTGACGGCACCTCTTCCATAGTACGAGAGGATTTGGAAGGACGGACCCCTGGTGTACCAGTTGTCGCGCTAGCGGCATCGCTGGGTAGCTATGTCCGGAACGAATAAACGCTGAAAGCATCTAAGCGTGAAGTCTATGCCAAGACGATGGATTCCATGGGAGCTTGCTCCCGAGAGACCCCGAGTAGACCACTCGGTTGATAGGCCGGAGCTGTACGGACCGAAAGGTCTTCAGGTTACCGGTACTAACGGTCGATTGCTTGACCACTTTTATCGATCATCGTTCGAATGTCCGACGACCATTCCGATTTGCGTGAGCCACCAAAAAGTTGTTCGACGATTGTCGCGGATCGAACCTCGATAATCACTTTGAATATCACAACCCGGCCGGCCTTAACCGGTCAGCCGGGTCTTTGTTGGTGGCTATACCGGTAGGGTCACACCCGTTCCCATTCCGAACACGGTCGTTAAGCCTGCCGGGCCGATGATACTGCTTCAGCGGGAAAGTAGGTCACTGCCAGCATTAATCCGAACCCCGGTCCCTTCAATAAGGATCGGGGTTCTTTTTTTGCGCCGGCCCATCGCTTGTCTGTATATGTTTTACGTATACAATTAGAGTCGTGGACCCGGATTTCGCGAAGGTGACGGGCTTTGATTGGGACAGTGGTAATTCCTCCAAAAGCCTGACAAAGCACCGGGTAACCACGCAGGAAGCCGAGCAGGTCTTTGCCGACCCGAACGTGCATGTTCTGGACGATGTCGCGCATTCGGCCTCGGAACCTCGATGGAAGGTTTATGGCAAGACACCGGCCTCGCGTTTCATCGCCGTCAGTTTCACAATTCGCGGTACCCTCGTGAGGGTCATCTCGGCCCGTCTGATGAACCGCACGGAGCGAAAAGTCTATGAAAAAACGTCCCCCTGAAAGTCGCTACGTTCCGGACGAAGCGAAAAATAGCGCCGCGCATTTGGATGTTTCCAAGATGCGACGCACATCCTTCCCGGAACTGAAACCATCGAGCGCAACGATTTCCCTCAGAATGCCGATTTGGATGCTGCACGAAATCAAACGACTGGCCAATCAACGCGATGTGCCGTACCAGAGTTTCATCAAGACAATTTTGGCGGATCGATTGGGCCGAATCTCCAAAGGTGGAAACGGCGCACACGGATAAGCGGCCTGCTCAAGCTCGAAGATCGTTTTAAGTACGGAGGAACGCCATGACGATCGTTTTGAATCTCTCGACCGCCCGAAAGCTCTTCCTTGGCCTCTTATTGATTCCTTTCTGCGTCGCGAATGCCCCCGCCGGCCTTACCCACCGCTACAGTTTCAATGACAACGCCGCCGTCAAGGACTCCGTGGGCAAGATCGACGGCAAGCTGCAGGGCGGCGCGACGGTCACCGACGGCAAACTCGTCCTGAAAAATGACAATAAAAACAGCGGCGACAACGGCGTCCAATTTGTCGAATTCGCGCAGCCCATCCTGCCCGCTAAAGGGAGCACCACCCTTGTGGTCTGGTTCACCGCCAACAACGTCGGCGACTTTGCTAGAATCCTGGATATCGGGGATCAGCAGGAGGGCGAGGGCCAGGCCTTCATATACTTCACGCCTCACGATGCCGACGACCAATCCCGCGGCGCCATCACCGCCACCGATGCTGGATCAAAGACGGCGATGGACAATGATGCGCTCGACGATGGCAAGCCGCACATGGTCGCGCTGGTCGTGGACGGCAACGAAAAAAAGCTTCACGTCTATATTGATGGAAAAGAACCCAAGCCCGCGGTGGATTTGGGTCAAAATCTTCTCGAAAGCGTCCATCAAAAGCACACTTGGCTGGGCCGATCGGCCTTCGACAGCGACCCCGGCTTGACCGGATCGATCGAAGACCTTCGCGTCTACGATAATCCGCTGAGCGCCGACGACGCGGCCGCGGCGTTCAAAGCGGGGCCTCACGATCTGCCCCCGACCACACAGCCTTCAGCCGCCCAATAGACATCACAACTTCTGGAGGCCTTCAGTCATGAACTACCGAAAGCTACGCAATACCGACATCTCCGTTTCGGAAGTCAGCTTCGGCTGCTGGACGATGGGCGGATTGAATTGGGTCGACGGCAGCCCCAATGGCTGGGCCAATGTCAACGAAGATGAAATCACCGCGGGCATCAAGGCCGGCCTGGACGCCGGTGTCAACCACTGGGACAACGCCGACGTCTACGGCAACGGCCGCGCCGAACGCATGCCGGCGCACGTTTTCCATCGCCTCGGCGTCGACTCGAAAAAACAGATCATCGCCTCCAAGATCGGCCATTTCCCCGGCACGGCCGAACACGCGTACGATCCGCTCCACATTCGCCATCAATGCGAGCAGTCGCTGAAGAATCTCAATCGCGATTTTATCGACATCTATTATCTCCACCACGGCGATTTCGGGCCGAACGCCAAATACCTCCCCGGCGCGGCCGACGCTCTGGACCGATTGCAAAAGGAAGGCAAGATTTGCGTCAAAGGCCAAAGCGCCTACAGCGAGGCGGATTTCCAGCGCACGGTTCCGGTGGTCAAGCCGACCGTTCTGCAAAGCTGGGCCCATGCGATGGACGACCATTTCGTCCGCCCCGGTTCGCCGCTGCAGAAACTGATGGATCAATATCAGCTCACCTTCGTCGCGTTTTCCCCGCTGGCGCAGGGTCTGCTGCTGGATAAATTCGATCCCGCCAAGCCGCCGCAATTCGAGTCGGGCGATCATCGCCGCGGCAGCAAACGCTTCGAAACCGAAGAATTGCTCAAGCTCAAGCCGAAGCTTCAGAAGCTCAAACAGCGATTTGGAACCCGAACCGAAGACTTGGCCGCGATGGCATTAAATTATCTCCTGGCGATGCCCAGAGTCAGCTGCGTGATCCCCGGCTTCCGCAACGAACGGCAGGCGCACTGTAACCTCGCCGGCGCCGGAAAAACCCTCGGCGACGACGACATCAAATTCATTCGCGATTCGCTGGCGTGAATCCTCACCAAAGCCGCTGGATGGCCATCCCGCGGTCTTCCATCGTCAACTTTTTGCTTGACATTCTCGGCGCGTGAAAATAATTTGTTCACCCAGCATTGAGCTTGGCTTGGGCTCAACGTGAGAAGACCGGTAGGTTTTCTTTAAATTCAATTCTGTAAACTGGTTAGACGCGATGGGCACATCATCCGGGCTATCTTCGATCGTTTCCTTCGTGTCGCAGTCGCTATCTGTATTGTCGTGTTTTAAGCCCATTTCTCACGTGGTCCAAAATTCAACAAACTATGAGTCTTTTCTGGAAGGGAGATTGTCATGGGGATCGGGAAAATGTCGCGGCGTAAATCGCTTCTGGCTCTTGCCGTTTCAGCCGTAGGCGGCCTTTGCTGCTCCGCCTTCGGGCAAATCGCGGATCCGGGAAATCTTTATTATCAAACCCCCGCCACCAGCATTTCGTCGATGTGCTGCTACGGCGTCAACCAGGCTAACCTCGCTAACACCGAAGTCTCCAGCAACCAGTTCGCGAATTGGGTTGGCAATGCCTTCGATCCCGGCGGGCGCAGAACATCCACGATGCCGATTTCCTCTTCCAGCAATGCTACAGCGGCGGAATGTTTGGCCCTCTGGTCAACGCAATGGGGACTGTTCCGTGGGCGGGCGGGTCGGCCTCGAGCTATTGGCAATGCGCCCAGGCCACGCCAAGCCCGTTCCCGGGAGTGATTCAGCCGCAATATGCCACGTGGAGCGCGGGCCTGGTTCCGCAGATGTACGTCAACCCGAATCAGTTCGTTAAGACGGATGCGGCGATCGCGCAACAGCAGGATTATTACGGCCCGAATTCTGCCTATTACCAACGGGGCATTCTCGGCGAAGACCCGAATTATCTCTCGTATAACGGCGGCGGCTTCAACACCGTGGCAGACCAGGCGGTCACAAATCTCGGCGGAACCCACTACGCGGTGATCTTTGTCGGCGACGCGGGCATCTACGGCACCCAGGGGGATTTCTCCAAGCTGGGCCAGTCCATGCGAAACGTCAGCGCCGACCTCATCAAAACACTGAGTGCCGACTGGGCCAACACTAATTTCCAGATTTATCTTCTGTTTGGCGACGGCACCAGCAATACCCTTGGCTTCAACACCGCCAGTTCGATCGGCGCCAACACGGGCTTGAACATAGTTACAACCATCAACAACCCCGCCAACAACTATCACACGACGATCATGTCCGCGACCTCGGCGAACCTCAGCACGGTCATTCAGAACATCGGGGCCGCACCCAATTCAATCAACAACCAGTTCCTTTTCTTCGGATTTGACCACGGCGATCGTCAGATCATCCCGCAGCGGCTGGTGCTGGCCGGTCCGAATTCACCGGCCGGCGGCCAGAGCGATCCGCCGGTGAGCGCCGGCAGTTCGTATACGACCACTTTCAGCCTGACTGATCCCAGCGGCGATCCGACCGACAATCCCAACGACGAACTCGTGGACACGGCCGATGAGGAGGATCCCTCCGCTCCCTCGACCCTCACGGTGACCTATGACGGCCTGGACACCAGCGCCACCGGCGAGGTCGACGTGCTGCTCAACGGCGACGAAATCGGCACGCTTGATCCAACCGGCACCAGCGTGACGCTCGACGTGCCGGCCGCGGACCTTGCGGACGGGGACTCAATCTCGATTGACAACAATACCAATGAGACGGTGAACGTCGACTCCGAAACATTCGATGCCGGCGCGGTGCCGCCGGAAGATGGGGATCAATTTGTGCCTGAGCCAGCGGCGGCATCGATCGCGCTGCTCGGAATTGGAATGCTCTCGCGGCGGCGACGACGAGCCGAAAAGTTTGCCCGATAATCGTTAGCGCGAATTCCCCCAAAGCCGCGGGATGGCTATCCCGCGGTCTTCACCCACCCGCCGTCTTTCCCGACCTCCACACCGGGTCGTGATGCGATTCCCCCGCCGATTCAAACCATCTTGTCATGATGGTTTTCTGCTGCGTGTAAAAATAAACCGATTCCATCCCCTGAATGTGCAGGTCGCCGAAGAATGATTTGTTCCACCCCGTGAATGGAAACCACGCCATCGGCGCCGGTACGCCGATGTTGATCCCTATCATTCCGGCGTTGAAATTCATTTTAAATTGCCGGGCGGCCCAGCCGCTGTTGGTGAAGATGCTGGCGCCGTTGCCGTAGGGGCAATCGCGGGCGATTGCGATCGCTTCTTCGACGGTTTTCACGCGCAGCACCGCCAGAACCGGGCCGAATACTTCCTCTTTCGCCAGGCGCATATCCGGCTTGACGAAATCGACGATGCTGGGGCCGACGAAAAATCCCTCCGATTGCGCGGCCGAAACTTTCCGCCCATCCAGTACCACTTTTCCGCCTTCGCCGGCGGCGATATCCAGATATTCGGCCACGCGTTGCTGATGCTGGCGAGTGATAAGCGGACCCATGTCCGGACTCGCGCTGCCATCGGTGGGCCCGGTTTGCATGCCGCCTCCGATTTCGGTCAGGCGTCCGACCAATTCCTGGGCCGCGTCTCCGACGGGGACGGCGATCGATCCGGCCATACATCGCTCCCCTGCGCATCCAAACGCCGACGCCTGAACCGCCGCCGCGGCCTGCTTGAGATCAGCATCCGGCATCACAATCAGATGGTTCTTTGCCCCTCCCGCTGCCTGCACCCGCTTTCCATGCCGCGTCCCCGTTTCGTACACATACTGGGCAACCGAAGTCGATCCCACAAAACTGATCGCCTTCACCAGCGGATGCGTCAGCAGCGCATCCACGCACGGTTTATCCCCGTGAACGATATTAAACACCCCCGGCGGCAAGCCCGCTTCGATCTAACATCTCCCCCAGCAAATTCGCGCTCATCGGCACCCGCTCCGACGGCTTCAGCACAAACGTATTCCCACACGCGATCGCCACCGGAAACATCCAGAGTGGAACCATGAACGGAAAATTGAACGGCGTGATCCCCACGCAAACCCCCACCGGATGTCGCGTGGTTTCGCTGTCCACATTCCGCGCGATGTTCGCCAGCGTCGTCCCCATGATCAGGCTCGGAATCCCGCAGGCAAACTCGATCACTTCAATCCCGCGCTGGACCGATGCCTTCGCCTCCACCAGCGTCTTGCCATGTTCCCGCGTCACCAATTTGGCGCACTCGTCGAATCGATCGAGACAGATTTGCCGAAACTTAAAAAGCACCCGCACCCGTTCAACAACCGGCGTAGCCGCCCATGCGTCCAGCGCACCAGCCGCCGAGCGAACTACTCGATCGACTTCCTCCGCTGTGCAATAGGGCACTTCTGCGATCACCCGCCCGCGCGATGGATTAAAAACCTGCCCAAATCGCCCGCTACCGCTCGCGACCCAGCGCCCGTTGTCCAGGTATGGCAACCGCGCAACCGCCTCTGATGTGGCAACAGGCATAAACGTCCCTCTTACGGCACCCGGCTCGCCAGCGGAAGAATCTCTTCCAGGCAATCCACCAGAAAATTCGCATCGTCGATGCTGATACACATCGGCGGCTTGATGCGCAGCACATTGCCGTGCAGATCCACCCTTGCCCAGCAGCAGCCCGCGCTCTTTCGCCAGTTCCAGCAGCGCCGCCGTCTGTGTCTTGGCCGGGCTCCTTGGTGTTCCGATCTTTGACGAGTTCAACCCCCAGCATCAGCCCCATCCCGCGCACGTCGCCGATCAGCGGATGCCGCTGCTGAAGATCGATCAGGCGATCTTTCAAATGAGTGCCGACGCGAAGCGCATTGAACTGAATGTTCTCGGAATCGATGACCTCCAGCGTCGCCAATCCCTGCGTCATGCAGATCGGATTTCCGCCGAACGTATTGAAATGAACGCGATTTGCCAGCGTCGCCGAAATTTCCGGCCGCGTCACCATCGCTCCCAACGGCGCGCCGTTGCCGATCCCCTTGGCCATCGTCACAGCATCGGGAACAACATCCCAGTTTTCAAACGCCCAGAACTTCGTGCCCGTTCTGCCCAAATCCGCCCTTGAACCTCATCCGCCACGCAAATCCCGCCCGCCTTGCCGGACCAGGTCGTAGACGATCTTGAAATATTCCTTCGGCGGCGTCACCACTCCCCCCACGCCCTGAATGCACTCGCCGATGAAGACCGCCACTTCTCCGCACGTTTCGTATTGGATCAAATCCTTCACGTCCCGCGCACACTTCAGATCGCACGATGGATACTTCAGTCCATACGGACACCGATAACAATATCCCGGCGTGGCGTTTTTCACGGTGACGCCGGGGTTGGATTTGAATTTCCAATTTCCGTGTGCCGTGAGGTTCATCGTTGCCGATGTCCCGCCGTGATAGCCGTTGCGAAGGGAAATGATGTCCACATTCTTGGTGTATTCACGCCCCGCGAGAATCGCCAGTTCGTTGGCTTCCGACCCGCTGTTGGTGAAATACCAACTCGACAGATTCGACCCGGCCGGCATGTGTTCGGTCAGTTTTTTCGCGAATTGTCCGATCGTCGGATGCAGATAAATCGTAGTAGTGTGCTGCAGCTTTCCAACCTGTTCCCGCACCGCCTCGACGATTTTCGGATGGCAATGGCCCACCGACACCGTCACGATTCCAGCGAACGCATCCAGATATCGCCGGCCCGTTTCGTCCCACACATACTGCATGTGGCCTTCGACGACCATCAGTGGGTCCTTGTAATACCGGATCAATCCCGGCGACAGATATTGCTGCCGCAGCGCGACCACTTCCTGCTTCGCCGGCCCGGTGTAAGGCTCGGGCACGTGCGTGCAAACGGGCAGCGAAATCTTTTTCGGCGTCTTCGACGGAATTTCAGTTGTTGTTGGCATAAGCCCTCACGGTGTTGTCAGCGAATTATACGTCTCTGGCCGCCGATCGCGATAAAACTGCCAGACGTTCCGCACTTGCCGGATCACGTCCAGATCGAGATCGGCCACCACGATGCTGTCCTTGCTGCGTTCTCCCTGGGCTATGATCTGCCCGCGCGGGTCGGCGAAATACGAACTCCCGTAAAACTCCCCGATCCGCCAGGGCTCCTCAAAACCCGGCCGGTTGATCGCTCCGATATAATAGATGTTGTTCGCCGCCGCCGCGGGTTGCTCCAACTTCCAGAGATATTCCGAAAGCCCCGCCACCGTCGCCGATGGATTGAAAACGATTTCCGCCCCGGCCAATCCCAGCGCCCGCCATCCCTCGGGAAAGTGCCGATCATAACAAATGTAAACGCCGACTTTGCCGATGCGCGTTTCAAATACCGGATACCCCAGATTCCCTGGCCGGAAATAAAACTTTTCCCAAAATCCCGGATCGCAATGCGGAATGTGCATCTTCCGAAACTTGCCGAGAAACTTTCCATCCGCGTCGATCACCGCCGCCGTGTTGTAATAAACGCCGGTAATGTCCTCCTCATAGATCGGGAGGACGATCACCATCTCATGCTTTTTGGCGATCTCGCAAAACAGTTTGGTCGTCGGCCCATCCGGAATCTTTTCGACCAGTTCATACCAGCGTGTCTTCTGCTCGGCGCAGAAATAGGGGCCGTAAAACAGCTCCTGATAGCAAAGCACCTGCACGCCTTTGCCGGCAGCTTCAGCTGTAAGCGCGATATGTTTGTCGATCATCGACCTCTTGATCTTCTCCGTCGCGGAAGTCGACGGCTCGCTAAGGGTCGCCTGAATCAAACCGGCACGGACGATACGCGGCATTTGTTCATTCTCCTGCGGAAACAGCGGTTGGTTTAACGGCCTTCTTCGGCTGAATCGGCTCTATCTTGTGCGATTTCAATAAATCCTGGTACTGATTCCAATTCATCGCCGGCTTCCCCGTCGGCACTTCTTCCATCGTGATGCACCCTTCAACCGGACACGCCAGCGCGCACATATTGCAACCCACGCACCCGGCCGTGTTCACCGTGAATACGTCGATCGTTCCGCCGCTCTCATCCAGTTTCAGATTCGGCGCGGCTTCCCCTTTCATCTTCCTCGGTTCCCCAAACTTCTGCGTGTACTGCTCGTTCGAAAGCTTGTTCCAGTCGATCGCCTGATAGCATCCATCCTCGCAGCTCGCGTAACAGATGCCGCAGTGAATGCAGGTGGATTCGTTGATTTTCGCGACCACCTTATAATTCAGGTCCAGATCACCCCAATGTTTAATGCGCGGCGTCGCCTTCCCGACGATCTGATCGATCGTTTCAAACCCTTTCTGCTTCATCCAGTTTTCCAGCCCGCGTGCCATCGACTTGATGACGCCAAACCCGCGGTGCATCACCGCCGTGCAAACCTGCACGCCCGTCGCCCCGAGCAGCATGAATTCAGCGCAATCTTCCCATTTGCGGATCCCGCCGATTCCACTGATCGGCAGTCCAATCTCCGGATCGCGCGCGGCCTCGCTGACCATAAACAGGGCGATCGGCTTGACCGCCGGCCCGCAATAACCGCCATGCGAACCCAGCCCCCCGACGCTGGGCCGTGGGGAATAAGCATTCAAGTCGATTCCGATGATGGAATTAATGGTGTTAATCAGGCTGATTCCGTCCGCTCCGCCGCGCTTGACCGCTCGCCCAATTAACTTGATGTCCGTCACGTTGGGCGTCAGCTTTGCCAGCACGGGCACGGTAGCGACTTCCTTCACCCAGCTGCAGATCATTTCTGCATATTCGGGAACCTGCCCAACCGCCGATCCCATTCCGCGCTCGCTCATTCCGTGCGGACATCCGAAATTCAACTCAAAGCCGTCCACCCCCGCGTCCTGAGTTTGCTTGATGATCCGATGCCAGTTTTCCCGCTTCGATTCCACCATCACCGAAGCCACCAGCGCGTTCTTCGGAAATCTCTTCTTCACTTCCCTGATCTCGGCCAGGTTATCCGCCAGCGTCCGGTCGGATATCAGTTCGATATTGTTCAGCCCCATCAGCTTCTGATTATTCAGCGAGATTCCGCCATACCGCGATGCAACATTCACGATCGGATCATCCGCCAGCGTCTTCCACACCGCGCCGCCCCAGCCGGCTTCAAACGCGTTGCAAACCTGGTAAGCCGTGTTGGTGGGGGGGCCGCTCGCCAGCCAGAACGGATTCGGCGACTTGATTCCCGCGATATTACAACTCAGATCAGGCATGAGGGATTTATATCAAAAATGGTTCGGCTCGCGCTTGAGAAACTTTCCATGCTGGTTATCCCCCACGAATTTCCCGTCGCGGACCATCACTTTTCCGCGAACCGTCACCGTCTCCACCCGCCCCTCGACCGCCATTCCTTCGAACGGATTATAGTCCACGGCCATTTGTTGTGATCGGGCGCTGATCGTCCTTTTATATTTCGGATCGAACACAACCAGATCGCCGTCACTGCCCATCTCGATCGTTCCCTTGCGCGGATATAGCCCGAACAACTTCGCGGCTTCGGTCGATCCGCACTCCACGAAACGGTTCAGACTCAGCCTCCCGGTTTTCACCCCCGCGTGATAAAGCATGCCCATGCGATCCTCCAGCGACGGTATGCCATTGGGAATCAACGTGAAATTCCCCCGCCCCATCTCCTTTTGCCCTTTGAAATCAAACGGCGCATGGTCCGTCGCCACCGTGCTGATCGAGCCATTGGCCAGATTGTTCCACAAAAATCGATGGTTCGATCTGTCCCGTAGCGGCGGCGACATGACAAATTTGCTACCCTCGAATTCCGGCAACTCCGCATAACTTTTGTCAAGCATCAAATATTGGATCAGCGTTTCAATCCAGACCTTCGTCCCCCGGGCGCGAGCCTCCAGCGCCGCCCGCACAGCCGGTTCGCAACTCGTGTGAACGAGATAGCAGGATGTTCCATGAATCGCCGCGAAAGCCGTCAGATGTTGCACGCCCAGCGTTTCGATCGATTCCGGCCGCGAAGGCTCGTGCCATTCCGGCCCGGTTTTTCCCTCCGCCAGCAATTCCCGCTGTTTGGCCGCGACCGCGTCCGCGTTCTCGCAATGCGCCGTCACGATCACCCCCAGCGATTTCGCCAGACGCATGATCGCGAACAACTCCGCATCGTCCACCCCAAACGTTCCCTTATAAGCCAAAAAAACCTTGAACGATGAAATCCCCGCCGACACGATTTCCTTCAACTGCGATTCCGCCAGCGGGTCGAACCGAGTCGCCCCGATATGAAAGCTGAAATCGCACGCGCTTTTTCCCTCCGCCTTCGATTTCCACAGTTCAAACGCCGCCAGCGGCTCCTCCGACCGCGATGGACAAATCATCTCCATCAGCGTCGTCGTCCCGCCAACCAATGCCGCCTTGGATTCCGTGAGGTAAGTCCCCTTGGCGTATGTTCCCATGAACGGCAGGTAAATATGAACGTGCGGATCAATGAACCCCGGAAAAACAAGCTTGCCCACCGCGTCGATCACCGTAGCCGACGGCGGCGCATCCAACCGCGGACCAAGCCGAGTGATCGTCTCATCCTCGCAGTAGATATCACCATGAAAGACATCCGTGGACGTAACGACCTGACCATTCCGAATCAAAAGCGGCATGACGACGCGGATTATGCACAAAATGCCGTGCAATCGCCACTCCGATCCACCGCCAATATGCCGGTGCCGTCGAACGCCGCCGCGCCGCAATTATGCGTATTCCCCGCAAAATGCACCCGGCAGGATTCGAACCTGCGACCGGCGGATTAGAAATCCGCTGCTCTATCCAGCTGAGCTACGGGTGCTCATCGTTCAAATTACGTCAACTACCGATCCTCGAAACGGCAAAATTGCTAAGATTCGTTAACTGATGATACAATCATTTCAGGAGCAAAACGATGACCAGGCGATTGACGGCAATCATTCAATCTGAAGGTGATGGCTTCGTGGCCCTTTGTCCTGAACTGGATATCGCGAGCCAGGGTAATACGGTTCAAGAGGCTAAGAATAATCTTCGCGAGGCTCTGGAGCTTTTTTTTGAATGCGCACCGAAGTCCGAAATTGAGCAGCGCTTGACCGGCGAAATGTTCGTCACTCAGGTTGAGGTGCTGGTTGGGTAAGCTTCGTGCCCTTTCTGGCTCCGCCGTTTGTGAAATATTAGAGCGGCATGGATTCGTCAAAGTTCGCCAGCGCGGCAGCCATATCGTCATGCAGCGCACATTATCGGCGGGCACTACGACAGTGCCCGTGCCCAACCATAAAGAACTCAGGATTGGCACGCTCCGATCGATTATTCGCCAATCCGGCCTATCGCGCGATCAGTTCGAGTCGTGATCCTTTGGCGCGGGTGAACTCGAATTTCTTCTCCCAAATTCCATGACCATTCTCGGCCTCGACTGCGGTTCTTCTTCCGTCAAAGCCGGCATCGTCCGCGACGGGCGAATCATTGGGTCCATAGCACGAGCCGCCTATCCCACGCATTTCGACGGCCCCAAAGTTGAGGTCGATCCGGCCGATCTGCTCAACGGCATCGCCCGCGCCATTGCCGATCTTGGCCGTGCCGCAAAGCGTGTGGATGCCATCGGTCTGTCCGTCATGTCGCCTGCCTGGGTCGCGATGGATCGCAACGGCAAACCGCTCACCCGAATAGTGACCCATCAGGATCGCCGCAGCATCCAGATCGCCCGCGATCTCGAAAAGCGCGTCGGCATGAAAAAATTCCTTCGCATCGCCGGCAACCGCCCCTTCCCCGGCGGCATCAGTATCACCACCCTCGCCTGGTACACGAAACACCAACCGCAAGTCATCCGCAAGGCCGACCTCATCGGACATCTGAACACCTTCCTTCACCGACAGCTCACCGGCTGCCGAGTGATCGATCCTTCCAATGCTTCTTTCACCGGCCTATACGATACCCTCAGGCTTGGCTCCTGGAACAAAGAACTGTGTCACGCCGCCGGAGTGTCCATCGCCAAGCTCCCGGAAATCATCGAATCCGGTCGCGTTCCCGGCTCGATCACCGCGCTAGCCGCTCGACGCTTCGGCCTGACATCAGGCACCCCGATGATGGCCGGCATGATCGACACCAGCGCCGCCCTGATGCTCTTCGGCCCTCGCGCCGGCCAACTGCTCAACGTCAGCGGCTCGACCGACGTCCTGTCTCTCTGCACGGACGATCCCCGCCCCGACGAACATCTTCTGACCCGTGCCCTGGGAATCGGACGGCTCTGGCTCTCCGTCGGCACTCTCGCCGCTGCTGGTTCCGCAATCACCTGGGCGCGGCAACAGTTCTTTCGCGATCTTTCCGATGCCCGGTATTACGCCTTGCTGTCCAAACTTGCCCACGATTGCACGCCCAATCCAGTGACATTCGATCCATACCTCGCCGGCGAGCGAACCAGCATCGAGCAGAAATACGCTTCGTTCGCCAACCTTACGCTGGCTACCACCCGCGAGGATTTGCTCCGCGCGATCGTCGATGCCCTCGCCAGCGCCAGCGCCGCCCGCCTCCAGCTCCTGAAATCCCGCGGCGTAAAAATCCGCTCAACCGTCTTCACCAGCGGCGGCACCGCCCGTGCTCTTCACAAGGTTCTCTACCGCGATTGGCCCGGTCATTGGACTTTCAAATCCGAACAAGAAGCATCGTTACGCGGCCTTTCCAGGATCACCCCCCGATGAACAAACCGAAGCTGCCGATTGTTTTCGCGATTGCCGCATTTTTATTGGGCAACGGCTTCGTCTTCGTAAATCCACCGCTGAAAGCGCCGGACGAATCGGCGCATTTCGCACGCGCCTGGCTGGTCTCCCGATTCCAATGGCTTCCTCAACAACAGCACGGGTTAGTTGGTGGCCGCGTCCCCGACGGAATCGACGCCCTTGGCAGGCGATATGGAAAGGTCTCCTTCGACGGAGTGAGCGTTACACAAATCCTCGATGGTCGACGTATCCCTTTCGATTCGCGAAGTTTGGAATTCGTATTTCTTCCGAATATCGCCGAATATTCGCCGCTGCCTTACATACCCCAGGCCATCGGAATTGCGACCGCACAATTATTTTTTCGCTCCGCGCTGGCCATCATGTATTGCGGCAGGGAGACGAATCTCATCTGTTATATCCTGTTGGCGTACATGGCCCTCAAGGCAATGCCTCATCCCAATGCCCGATTGACGCTGGCATTGATTGCCCTGCTGCCGATGTCTCTTTACCAGGCCGCATCACTCTCGCCTGACGGAGTAACGTTTGCCATGTCTCTTGGCGTTGCGACCGCCGTCTGGCGCCTCGCCTGTCTTGAAGGCCCGGTGCCCAAATTCGATTTGTTCATGTTGTTCGTCTCGACCATCTGTCTCTCGTTCACAAAAATGGCATATTTCCCGATTTCGCTGCTCGTTCTGATGATTCCCAAAAAGCGTTTGGGGGATTCCCGAAAATATGCTTTAATCGTCGGAGCGATTCTGCTTTGCAATGGCCTGACGGTCCTCCTATGGATGTCGCAATTCCACGGCTTTCCGCAGATCGATTTGAACCCCGCCATGAACCCCGCCGCGCAAGAGCAGTTTATCCTGCATCATCCCGGCAAAATCTTTCCTGTTTTGATCGCGACGACGAAAACACACGGAAAGGAGATTGCGACCAGTGTGATCGGCACATTCGGCTGGAATGAGATTATGCTGCCGACGATATTGGTCGTGATTTATTACGCGTTGCTCCTCACTTCAGTCGGTGCGAACGGGCCTCCTCGCTATGGGCGGGGCGCGATAGTCGCCTTTTCCACGATGATCGTCGAGTTCTCGGGGATCATGGCGGCGTTCTATATCGAATGCCGTCCCGTAGGCGAGATTGCCCTCGACGGATTTCAGGGGAGATACCTCATCCCTGTCTTGCCGCTCTTGATATTCTTCAGCGGAAACAAAAATATCACCGGAAAGAGGTTTAACAGGCTGCTCTTCATTGTCGCCGTGCTGATTACAGCTTTTTCCGTCCTGTTCCTGGCGCAGGAGCTATATCCGGGTTGTCCCTACAGTCGCTTTGACTATCGTTGGTCCGATTAGAGCGTTTCAACTTTACAGGTGAAGTTGAATCGCTCTAGAGCGTTCGCGATTCACTGATCCATCATCAACTGCTGCAACTGATCCATCGCTTTGTCATTTTGTCCCTGGTCCTTGTAAATATCGTACAGCGTCATCCGAATCTGCCGCTGCACGGCCCGATTTTTCACGTCGTACAAAGCCTTGTTGAAGAAATCGATCGAAACCTGCGGATCGCGCGATTTCAGCAATTCCCTCGCCTCGATAACCGCCTGCACTCCGCTGCTGTCGGCGTTTGCCGCGATCGCTGCAGTGTGTTCGATCCACCAGATCGATTCATCCCGTGTTTGCCACGTATCTGTCGCCCCCGACGACGCCGGTGGGGGGAATCATCCGCCCTCAGCATCCCGCAAGCCATCGCTCCCAACGCCATCGCGCCTATAATCCCTAACGCCTTCTTCATAAAACCTCCAAAACGGTAAGAGTGTTGTGTACCGAGAACCGCGACATTATCCTATCCGGCCCGCAAGGACGTTCTAGACCGGTTCGTTTCTGGTGAGTCCAATGCGTTCCCAAAGCCCGCCGAGCTAGCTCGACGGCGAATTTCGGTCCAAACGTCCCTGCGAGACCGATGAAGGTAAAGGCAATAGAATGAACCAAGTGCGAAACAACATCCGCAACGTCGCCATCATCGCCCACGTCGACCACGGCAAAACGACGCTGGTCGATGCCCTGCTCCGGCAAAGCGGCAATTTCCGCGACAGCCAGGTCCAGCAGGATACCCTCCTCGATTCCAATCCCCTGGAACGCGAACGCGGCATCACCATCCTGGCCAAGAACGTCGCCATCAACTACACCGCCCCCAACGGCGAGACCACCAAGATCAACCTGATCGACACCCCCGGCCACGCCGATTTCGGCGGCGAAGTCGAACGCGTCCTGGGCATGGCCGATGGCGTGTTCCTGCTCGTCGATGCCGCCGAAGGCCCGATGCCGCAGACGCGATTCGTCCTGAAAAAGGCTTTCCAGCACGAGCTTCGCCCCATCGTGGTCATCAACAAGATCGACCGCCCCGATGCCCGCGCCCATCAGGTGCTCGACGAAGTCTTCGATCTGTTCGTCGAGCTTGGCGCCGATGATGAGACGCTCGATTTCCCCGTCCTTTACGCCAGCGGCCGCGCCGGAACCGCTTCCTGGCATCTGGAAGAAAAGGGCAAGGACATTCATCCCGGTCTTCGAAGCCCTGCTCAAGCACGTTCCCGCTCCGCATGGCGATCCCGATAAATCGCTCCAGATTCAGATCAGCAGCATTCTCTACAACGATTACGTCGGCCGCATCGGCGTCGGACGAATCTTCAACGGCAAAATCACGACCGGCCAGCAGGTTACGATCGTCCGCCGCGACGGAACGCCGATCAAGACCAAAGTGCAGCAGGTGCAGGTGTTCGACGGCCTGGGCCGCAAGGATGTCGAGGAGGCCTTCGCCGGCGACATCGTCGCCCTGGTCGGTCTGGAAACCGTCGACATCGCCGATCAGCATCTGCGATCCGAGCGATCCGCAGCCGCTGGACGCCACCGAAATTGAGCCGCCCACGCTGACCATGATGTTCAGCGTCAACGATTCCCCTTTCGTGGGCAAAGAGGGCAAATACGTCACCAGCCGAAACCTCCGCGAACGCCTCTTCAAGGAACTGGAAAGCAACGTCGCCCTCAAGGTCGAGGAAACCGCCGACAAGGACGCCTTCAAAGTCTCCGGCCGCGGCCTGCTTCACCTGGGCATCCTCATCGAAAACATGCGCCGCGAGGGTTACGAGCTTTCCATCAGCAAACCCCACGTCATCATGAAAAAAGATGACGCCGGCAACATGCTCGAGCCCATCGAATATCTCGTCATCGACGTCCCCGAGAAAAATCTCGGCGGCGTGATGGAACTGGTCGGCAATCGCCGCGGCGAACTGGTCCGCATGGACAATCGCGACGGGCAGGTCCACCTGGAATTCACCATCCCCGCCCGCGGCCTGATCGGCCTGCGAACCCGCATGCTCACCGCCACCCAGGGCCAGGCCGTCATGCACCACAATTTCCACGAATACGCCCCCATGCGCGGCGAGGTCCCCTCTCGCGCCAACGGCGTCATGATTTCCAACATCGCCGCAAACGTCAACGCCTTCGCCCTCAACACCCTCCAGGAGCGCGGCGTTTTGTTCGTCGAACCCGGCGAACCCGTTTACGAAGGCCAGATCGTCGGCGAGCATTGCCGCGTCGACGACATCGTCGTCAATCCCACCAAGGCCAAGAAACTCTCCAACATGCGCACCACCAGCAGCGATGAAAACATCATCCTCAAGCCCGCGCGCAAAATGACCCTCGAGCAGGCGCTGGAATACATCGAGGAGGATGAACTGGTCGAAGTCACGCCCAAGAGCATCCGTCTGCGAAAGGATCTGCTGACGGAAAACGAACGCAAGCGGTCCAATCGGAAACAGGCGGCAGTCGTAGAGATATAAATTGTGGTGAAGCCATGATCCGTCCGAAAATCGGCATCACCATCGACACCCACGACGACGCCGGAAAATACGAATCGCCCTTCGATTACAGCAAAGCCATCGAACGCGCCGGCGGACTCCCGCTGCTCATCCCCTATGAATCCGACCTCTCCCTCATCCCGCAATACGTCGATCTATTCGATGGAATTCTCTTCACCGGCGGAAACGATCTTGATCCCTCCCTCTACGGCCAATCCTGGCATCCCAAAGCCGAGCGCATCGATCCCGCGCGCAGAAATTCGAACTGGCCTTGCTCGCCGAAGTCGAAAAGCGCCGCCTTCCCACTCTCGGCGTCTGCCTCGGTTCCCAACTCATGAACGTCTACCGTGGCGGCAGCATGCACCAATTCATCCCCGATGTTTCCAGGTCTGAGCCAATCGAACACCGTAAGATCGGCGATATTCTTCCCCGCCACAACGCCACGCTCGACGCTTCCTCCCAGATCGGCCGCGCCATTGGCAAGCCCGAGATTTCCGTCAACAGCTACCACAAACAATCCGCCGACCGTCTCGGCCGCGGCCTGCGAATCATCTCCAAATCGCCCGATGGCATCATCGAAGGTTTCGAAGACCCGACATTTCCCCTTTTTGCAGCCGTGCAATGGCACCCCGAACGCCTCATTGATGAGCCGGAGCATTTGGCGCTTTTCAAGATGCTGGTCGATGCGTCGCGAAACCCGACACCGAAGTAGTCGGCTCGGTGACCAATCATGGCCCCGCCTGAACGCCACGGTATAATCGCGGACACTTGGACCCCACGAAATATCAGAATGGCGATCGAGGGAATAAATTATGAACAAAACTTTCGGTACGGCCGCGCTCCTGTTTTCAATTCTCCTTGTCTGCGGACTTGCCGCCCCTGCCTTCGCGGCAAAATTCGGTCCTTCCGACGGAACCGCAGCTCCGGGCGATTTACGACACGGGTGAGTACCACGCCTGCCTCCAGCAAATATCCCGGCTGCTGGCGCTCAAGGGCCAACCCGCTGCCGGCGTTGAACGGGGAAAGCTGCTTCTTTTGCGGGGAGACTGCCTCGTTAAATTGGGCGACAGCCGGACGGCCCTCAAAGCGTTCACCCAGGCCGAGGCCTCCGATGATACCGAAACATCCCTAAAAGCGTGCGCCGGCGTCGTAATCCTGCAAAGCTGTCGCGGCCTGTCTTACATGCCCCGGGGCGTGGAGCCCATCGACGTCACCACCAATCAAGGCTGGTCGCAGGCCGCCGGCGCTATCTTTGATGTCAAATACCGAGCCTCTCAGAAAGAGATCAAGGCCGCCGAGACCGCACAGGAGATGGCGCCCATTATTAGCGTTGTGCCGACTATCACCGACCTCACGGCATTGAACCTTGTCGCTGGTGGCGATTCGGGTCAATTTGCAGCTAGTTTTCGAAGCATCGGTCAGAGAGCCAGAGATATCATCAGCCGCGAACTCGCAAAACAGGATCGCATCATCGCACAGATCGAGCACCGCGCTGATACGATCGTCCAAACGTCACACTCCTGGGGTTACGGCTGGTCCATCGATATTCGCGCCGGCCTGGGCACAAACGAACGGGACGCTCTCAATCAGGTCGTTGCCGTTGCCCAGCAAGCAAACACTCTTGCCGTCGATGGCAAGCAAATGGCGCATATTCTCGGCGGCGATGAACCGAGTTGGCAGGCGGTGATCGACGCGGCATTCGGCACTGCCGACCGTGCCCAATCTGTCCTTGATGCCGAGTGAATCGCCTGCCGACTTCCGAATATACCTGCCGGATATCTTTGCTCGCCGACAACTCCACCGTTATTGTTGCTGACTCGATGCCAAGTGCCGGAAGCAGCGCCATGAACTCACCCGCGTCCGGCCTTAACACGGGGGCGAAATCTCAATCCGCGCGACATGGCGGCCTCCGTCTTTTCGCCCTCTCCTTCGCCGCCCTGTTTTTAGAACTCATGGTGATTCGCTGGGTCCCCGCGGTGGTGCGATTCGTCGCGTATTACAGCAACCTAATGCTCATGAGTTCATTCCTGGGTCTCGGCCTGGGAGCGATGATGGCCCGGCGCAAGTGGAATTTATTTCCCTGGTTTCCCGTATTGCTTCTCTTGAACATTGGATCGCTTCTATTGTGCCGGCGAGTAATCCAGATGCCCACCGCGGACGCCGAAGCGCGATTCGGGACGCAAAGCGTCTTTATTTCCAACTATCTGGTTCTGATCGGAATTTTTATCCTCAATACCGCGGTGTTTATCCCTCTGGGCCAGCAGATCGGCCGCCTTTTTCGTCAGCAGCCGCCGCTTCGCGCCTATGCCTTCGATTTGGGTGGAAGCCTTTGCGGCACAATTGTCTTCGGGCTCTTCTCGCTCTACCACTTTTCTCCATCCATCGGCGTCGGCGTCGTCGCGGCGATCTTTCTTGCGATCAACAGACGCCGTTTCATTCTGAATTCACTCCTGTTGATCGCCGCGGTGATGTTGATGCCGCTTTCCGTGGCGTCGAACGCCATCTGGTCGCCGTACTATTACGTGAACATTCATCCTTCCGACAACTGGAACCTCTCGATTGCCGAGCCGGATTCTCACTTGCGGACCATGCAGGATCCAGGCCTTTATATTGTGGCTGTAAATACGGATTTCTATCAATGGGACGGAACCCTCGAATTGAGCCGGTACACGCCTAACGGCAAAGACACCAACTACGTCCGTGATATCCTCGACCCGGAATATCTGTTTCCCTACCTGCTCCATCCTCAGCCCAGACAGGTCTGCGTCGTTGGAGCCGGCGGTGGATTGGATGTTCAGGCGGCCTTGATGTCGGGCGCCGAGCATGTTGACGCCGTGGAAATAGACCCCACCCTGATCGACATCGCCCGCCGATTCAATGCCTCCGGCGTCTTCGACGATCCAAGGGTGCAAATTCACATCAACGATGCACGCGCCTTCTTTCAATCCGCAAAGGGTGGCTACGACATGGTCATTTTCGGGCTTCTCGATTCGCAGGCCCTGTTCAGCTACTCCAACAACATTCGCCTCGATGGTTACATTTACACCGTCCAGAGCATGCGAAAGGCCTACAGCCTGCTCAAGCCGGACGGAATGTTGTGCATCTCATTTGTCCTCCCGCGCCCATGGTTGGGGTCTAAGCTGATCCAAATGGTCCGCGCAGCCACCCAACGGGATCCCGTCGCCTACGTCGGCAACGGCAGATGCATCCTCGGCGTCTCGCGAAATCTCGATCCTTCGGTCATGCCGGACCAGATATTGACGTACCGTCGAGTTGCCGGACCCGCGCCCGCGATCGATCTACCGACCGATGACTGGCCCTACTTGTATCTCTCCCGCCGCACCATCCCCGCCGACTATCTCATCGTCGCCGGCTCATTGCTCGCCCTGTCCGCCGCCGTCGTCGCTGCCTTGTGGTGGACCGATCGAGAATCACGGCTCACCGCAAAACTCGGATTCGCCGACACCCATTTCCTTCTGCTTGGCCTCGGATTCCTGCTTCTGGAAACCAAGAGCATTGGCGATTGTTCGCTCTACTTCGGAACGACATGGTTTGTCACCATGGTCGTCGTTTCCGGCGTGCTGCTGATGGTCCTCCTGGCCAATGCAGTCGCCATGCGCTTCGAAAAACTTCCCCCTGGTTCTATCTTCCACTACTCCTGTCTCTGGCCTTCCTTTATCTCGTCCCGCGCGACGCGATTCTCGGCCTGCCCTTTGTCGCCAGGCTGTTATGGGCGGTTCTCATCGTGCCCCTCCCCATCTTTTTCGCCGGCCTGATTTTTTCCACCACCTTCCGCGACGGCGGCGATCCCGCAACCTTGCTTGCCGCCAACCTGATCGGCGCAACCATCGGCGGATTCCTCGAATACCTCGCCATGGCCGTCGGAACGCACGATTTGATGATCATCGTTGCCGCCGCATACATCGGCAGCCTCCTATGCCGAGCCCTCGCGACGCGACCAAAAACGATCGGTCTCGTGAATTGAAATCCCGTCCCCGGCCGATCGTTCTGATAAAATGAACCCCGATGGACAGCGCGAGCGAACTGCACCGTCTTGGCATCATTGAGATTCAGAGCGGACGCTTTGATGCCGCGATCGATTTTATTCGCCGCGCCATCGAGATCGATCCCGCCCAGGCGACGTATTGGCTCAACCTTGGTGAATCCTATTTTCGCGGCGGGAATCTCGAAGAAGCGATCGAATCCTTTCGCGAAGCCATCAAGATCGACCCTCGCTACGCCAAGGCCCACAACTCTCTGGGCAACGCTCTTCGCAGCGCCGGGTTGCTCAAGGAATCCGTCGCCGCCTGTTGGGAAGCGATTCGGCTCAGTCCCGATTTTGCCGAAGCCTTTAGCAATCTCGGAAATGCTCTGGGCGAACTCGACCAACTCGACGCCGCCATTGCTGCCTTTCGCAAGGCGATCCAGCTCAACCCGCAGTTGGCCGAAGCTCATTTCAATCTCGCAAATGCTCTCAAAGATGCCGGAGAGCTTGACCAGGCGATCGCCTCCTACCGAAGCGCGATCGCCCTGCGCCCGAATCTGCCCGAAGCCGTCAACAGCCTGGCGTACATTGCCAATTTTCACCCGGGTTTCGACCCCAAAATGATCCTCGACGAATGCCGCCGCTGCTCTGAAGCGTTTGAACGCTCCCTGCCCATCACAAACACGCCTCATCCGAACGACCGCTCGCCCACCCGGCGGCTGCGCATCGGTTACGTCTCACCGGATTTTCGAACCCACCCCATCGGGCGATTCATATTGCCGCTCTTGCGCAATCACAACCGCCGTGATTTCGAGATATTCTGCTACGCGTCCATCAAGCAACCCGACAATCTCACTTCCACGTTGCGCCAGCACGCCGATGTTTGGCGCGATGTACTGACCGTCTCCGATGAACACTTTGCGGAAATCGTCCGAAATGACAGGATCGATATTCTCGTCGATCTCACAATGCACATGGCCGGAAGCCGCTTGCCGTTATTCGCCCGCAGGCCCGCACCCGTTCAGGTCACCTACCTCGCCTATGCCGGAACAACCGGATTGCGCGCGATCGACTACCGCATTACCGATCCGTATCTCGATCCGCCGGGGTCTTCGGACGAATTTTATTCCGAACGTTCGGTCCGCCTGGCGAAATCCTACTGGTGCTACGAGCCTCCCATCGATGCGGTCGGCTTACCGCCGCATCCCGCGGCGGCAGATGGTTTCATCACCTTCGGCTGTCTCAACAACTTCGCGAAGGTGACGCCGCTTGTTATGGATTTATGGACCGAGCTGATGATCGCCGTCCCGAATTCGCGCCTGCTTCTTCACGCCAACCCCGGCAGTCATCGCGATCGCGCCCGCCAGACCTTCCGCCGTCGCAACATCGCCGATGAGCGCCTGTTTTTCATCGGTTATCAGTCCCTCCCCGACTACATGCTGACCTACAACCGCCTCGACATCGCGCTCGATCCGATCCCCTATGTCGGCGGGACCACCACCTGCGACGCTCTCTGGATGGGCGTTCCCGTCATCACCATGCCCGGCCAAACCGCCATATCCCGCGGCGGCGTCAGCATTCTTAACAACATCGGCCTCCCGGAATTGATCGCCCAAACGCCCGCCCAATACATCGAAATCGCCCGCGCTTTGGCGAACGATAAGAAACGGCTGTCCATCTTCCGCGCGACGATTCGCGACCGGATGGCCGCTTCACCGCTGATGGACGCAAAACGATTCGCCTCCGACATGGAAAACGTTTACCGGACGATCTGGCTTGCGTGGTGTCAGAAATCCGGCGGATAGGACCTCGAGTTCACGCGCCGCCCAGGCGCGCCGGCGACGCGTGGTTCAAACTTCGCTTTTGGCGGATGAAAGAACGCACTCATCGAGTTTCATCCGCACTAGAGCCGCGCCGCTTCCCATGTGTTGTTGCGGATGTATTCGGATCGCGCTGGAATATCCAGCGGATATTCCCCCTTGACCATCCGCCTGATCAACGCAGCCGCCTCGTCTGCGGATTTGAATGTGGCGACCTGGCCCTCATGCGAAAATGCTTCGCGGATTCCGGTGGAAAGAATGGGCTTGTCGGTCGACAGGTAGTCGTACAGCCGCAAGGGACACCGGCGATCGCTGTGTTCATTGACGGCCAGAGGATTGAAGCAGACGTCAAATCCCCTCAGGTAAGCCGGAAGATCTTCATGCGGCTTGGATCCAAGCGACCGGACGTTGGGCATGGCCAAGGCGGCTTCCATCTTCGTGCGAAGGCGGGGCGGCTCGTTATGAATGCCGCCGACAAAAACAAACGAAACCTCCGGAAGCATCCGCGCTAACGCGGCGACCAATTCCCAGTCGTAGTTAGAGTCGACGAAGCCGGTGCATCCGACGATCGGCCCGGGCACGGCGGCGAGATCCGCGGGAATGGGCAGAGGCTCTGCCACCCGCTCTGTGAATTCACGAGACCCCGCCATCCGGCAGGTGACAATGGGCGTCCGGGTCAGCTTACGGAAATCTTCGGTCAGCGCCTCCGCGACGCTCAGCACCAGGTCGGCACGATTGAGCATTCGCTGTTCCAGCCGTTGCGTCGCCTGCGGGTCCAAATTCGTGTAGAAGCGGAAGACATCGTGGGCGTCGTAGATGCAAAGCGGACCACGAACCGCTTCCGCAACGGCAGTATAGACCGGATGGGTGTAAACGACGGCGTTATTCCGGCCGTCGCCGCGCACCAGCCGTGCGCACATTTCGCGTGAGGATCGCACGGGTCAATCGTGGAAAGCGCCTGATCCCCGGCACGACGACAACTTGCTCGACGTACCGCCCCTCCGACGGCGCCGATCGGCTCATTTCGCGCCCACCGCGCCCGTGGCGCATGATCCAGCCGATGGATCGCGACTGAAGCGCGATGACTTCCACCCCCGTTTCAGCGATGGCGCGCATTAACGACTGCACCCACGCAGCTTGAGCATCCAGCAGAATAATTCGAGAGATACTCACGCCGTTGTTGCCGCGCCCTTTTATGAGATCCATTTCCGTCTTGAAAGAATGATGGAGCAATTCCCAGCCCTTTTTTGAGCAACGTATGCATTGCCGCGCAAAGCACTGTTTTTTGTGCTGAACAGCCTTGCCACTTCACTTCTATCATGCCACCGCAAGACGGGTCAAGCGGGAAGTCAGTAGGGTGGAAGTATGCTCGCGGATCGGACGCCGGCCAGGTCGGCAGCCACTCAAGAAAGATGATTGTGCACATTGCAAACTTTGGTATTCTGCGCGAAATGACCTGCATGGTTCGTCCGTTAAGTTTCCATGAGGTCCTTAAGAAATTCCGACAGACCCCGGGTATTTGAGCGGCGCGGCGACTTGAAGCCGCCGTGTTTCGCGGTCATTCAAAGGTCTCATAAGGGAAATCCCGATTAGGAACGACTCAACTCACTATCATTTAACCGATCTCCATTGATGGACACTCCCGATCGCATGGAATTCCCGCTTACGGAATTGCCGCAGGTCGCGTCGCCCGTACCCGTGAAAACGCGCCGCGCGGATTGGAATGCGATGCTCTTCTACGGGCTGATCGTTCTGCTCCTCATTCCGCTCTGGGCCTTTCACTACTTTCCGTCTCAGGATGGACCGGCTCATGGTTATGTCGCCATCGTTGTCCGTGACTACGACCGCCTCGACCGACCAGAATTCCGCGAATTCTTCGAGAAAAATGACCGGTCCGTGCCAAATTGGATAGCCCCGCATCTGCTACCGATCCTGGCCAAAATATTTCCAGTTGAGGTCGGAGAAAAAATCCTTTTGTCGGCCTACTTGATTTTACTCCCCCTGTCCGCTCGATATGCTCTGGGAGCGATCCGTCCTCGCGCGGCCGCGCTGGCAATTACCGTAATCCCGTTCGTTCCTGTCTTTTATTATTACATGGGGTTCCTGGACTTTTGCCTCAGCATGCCCTTTTTCTTTTTCGCGGTAGGGTATTGGCTGAAGAACAGGCGCCGTTTTGGCCCGCGGCAGGCGATTGGGTTGGCGGCACTTCTGTTGGCGGGATACCTTTGCCACCTTGTTCCCACCGCCATGGCGGGGCTGTTTCTTACTTTCCTCGCCTTGACAATGAGCGGAGGCGGCATCGGGGCTCGCTTGCGGCGGTTAGCGCCCGTGGTCGCCGCCGGCGCACCCGTCGCATTGCTCGCATTCAGTTTTCTCATCAGTCAGCGGTCGAGTCCGCACTTGCAACCGTTTCCGTATCCCTCCCGTCTCTGGCGGTTGAAAGATTTCGGAAGATTTCAAAGGGCGTTCGGCAAACAAGAAGTAGTCTCGGTCGCGATGAACCTGGGTCTCTTTGCCGGTGTTTCAGGTTGGCTGCTGTGGCGACGGCGCAGCCGAAGGTTCGTTGCCGGCCTCGACGCGCTCCTGCTCATCGCCGGGCTCAGCGCCGCACTCCTCCTCGTCGTGCCCGACGCGGGCGCCGGCGGATCGATGCTCGTAGTAAGGCTGGCTATATTCCCGTTCCTGGCATTGCTTCTATGGTGGGGAGCACAGCCCATCGGCTCACAAGGTTTCCGCCGGGTTCGCCTGGCTTGCACCATCGTCTCGACCGCCGTCGTCTTGCTCCTCTTCGCCTCATTGTGCTTCAGTTACCCACGAATGGTCCCCTATCTTCAGGACATCGAGTCCGGCATCCTTCACACTGAGCCCAACAGCACTCTGCTGATTGCCCGCATGGAAGATCTCAACGCGCGCTTGCAATTTCACGGTCCCGACGTCTTTCGCAATGCCGGATATCGGCGGGCTGCCGAACGGGGAATCGTAATCGTCAATTGCTGGCCGGCAGCCACGAATTACATGTCCATCCAATATCGGCCCGGACTGCATCCGTGGAATGACCCCGTAGTTGATATCACGGCCCTCGCCACCCGAGCGGGCAAGCCGATTGATTATGTCCTGGTAGTTACCGACGGGGCGATCTCAGACGCACCCTCTGCCCCGCACATCGTCGAACAACTCGCGGATTCATACGACCTGGTCTTCAGTTCGCCCCAGACCGGTTGCGCCGAGCTCTACCGTCGGAAGAACTGGGGCAGACCAACGGACTCGCGGTCGAATGAATCTCATTCAGATTAGTTTAATGTGATACATTGCCATGCACGTTGCTCTCTGACGAAAGGAACATCGAAAATACCGGTTTTTCAGGCAAAAAACAGAGTGCTTCCGTTTCCACGCCTGCCCCTGTTTTATCCCAGTTGATGATCGGGGCAAGTGGCGATATTGTTGCGGAATCGCGGCCGAGTACCCAAGTGGACTAAGGGGACGGATTGCAAATCCGTTATTCGTCGGTTCGAATCCGACCTCGGCCTTTCAGATTAAGTCTCCCGCAGATCAATACCCCGTCCCGCTCCGATCTCTTGGCGCCCTCACATACTTCACCCGCACTCGATGAACCGCTTCGTCCAACGGTTGCACGAGCAGCGTCCGGCAAAATCCGCTCATCTGATAGGGCTGCAAACCCTGTTGGTTGGGATAAACATACTCCCGTTCTGCCTCCCCGTCCGGCCGTGCCCGGAAATGATCGAGTCCTTCGAACATCACGACATATTTAAATCGCGCGGACGATCTAGGCGACGTCACGTCGATCGACGTCCACCCGCCCGGGCCAATCAGATATTCCTTGCCGAAAAATACCGGCTTCATCCCGTCCGGCTCCGTCGAATCCCACCACGCGTCGTTCGCATGTCGTATCGCCTCGCGCTGCACGTTCGCATTTGTCGCCGCGACATCCGCTTGTGCCATCGTCTGCGAGCTTGCGGCCTCTTGATTCACCGAGCGCGCTAAAAACATCAGCACCGCCCCGACCAGCGAAATGAGAAACACGATCCCCGCGAAGAACCCCAAAAACGTGGCAAAGCCCCAAACCGCCCGCGCTTCCTTCGCGACCAACTCCAACCCGCATTGCGCAAAACCTCGCCATCGGCGATACATCGCTGCGACATTGCGGGCATATCCCACCGGCCGGCATGGCCCAATTATACCCCGTTAACGAATCTCATCGAACGACCCCACCATTCAATCGTTTTTCGTTTTGCGGCGGCGGCCAATCAAGATATAATTTTAATCTGATATTATGATGGTCGAACAGCTCAAAGATGTCATACACGCTCAGCCCTTCCGCCCCTTCACCATTCATATGGGCGATGGCCGCACCTTCCTGGTCAAACATCAAGATTTTATCTCGCGTTCACCATCCGGCCGCACAGTGATCGTCTACGGTGACAACGACAGTTTTAGTATCCTCGACCTGTTGTTGGTAACCGAACTGGAAGTTCATCCGCCGGCAAATCCGGGTGCCGCCGCTTAGTCGGCCCCTTCACTTAATCTCATCGAAAGACCCCACCTTCGGCAATTCCCCCACCAACGGCTTCACATACTGCACGAACGCATCCGCAATATTATTCCCATCCGCGATAAACGATGCATCCATGTGCTTCGTCTCCTTCGCCACCGTCGCCAGCGGCGTGAGGAACGTATCAATGCTGTAAGAATTCCCCGGCTGCCGTTTCATAGCCACGCTGCCTTCGCGCTCTCCCTGGGAACTAAATTTCACGGCCATCCGGCCAACGCGCCGTGCTTCCTGCGCATCCACCGTGCTCACAAATCCCGGAAAACTCCGCTGCAAATACCCCAGCGTGTCCGCCCTCACCCGCAGCCTCCTTACGGTCTGCCCCAACTTCCGCTTGATCACATCCGAAAGATAATCCCCCAGCGCTCCGCTTCCTGAAAGCTGAACATTCCCATGGCTGTCGCGATCCAGATTCTCCTTCATCGCTTCCGCCCACGTCACCCCATCCGGCCGGCAAATCCCCTCGCTTGCCGCGATCAGACAGCGGCCATATTTGGCGTAGACCCGATCCACATCCGCGACAAACTTCTCCTCGCTCAGCGGCGCCTCCGGCACATAGATAAGATGTGGCCCATCATCCGCATAATGCCGCGCGAGCACCGACGCCGCCGTCAAAAACCCCGCGTTACGACCCATGACAATATTCACCTTGATCCCCGGCAACGATTTATTGTCGAAGTTGTCCCCGATAAACGCCGCCGCCACGAACTTCGCCGCCGACCCATACCCCGGCGTGTGATCGTGCACGCGCAGATCGTTGTCGATCGTCTTGGGAACATGAAAAACCCGAAGCTCATATTTTTCCTTCACCGCCAATTCCGATACGATCCGCGCCGTATCCGCCGAATCGTTTCCGCCGATGTAGAAGAAATATCGAACATTGTTCTTCGCGAACGACTTGAAGATCTTCTCGCAATACGCCGCATCCGGCTTGTCCCGGGTCGAACCCAACCCCGCCGCCGGAGTTTGCGCCACCCGCTCCAGCAATTCCCCGCTGGCCTTTTTCAGATCGATAAATTTTTCATCGACGATTCCGCGCACGCCATGCCGCGCTCCCAGAAGCTGTTCGATATGCCCGCATTCCTTGACGCCCTGGATCACCCCGACGAGCGACTGATTGATCACCGCCGTCGGCCCTCCCGATTGCCCGACCACGGCATTACCTTTTAATTGAGTGCTCATGCGATCTCCTTCTGGTTTCTTTTATGTGACGGCCGGGATGATATTCCAATCGACAGTGGGTTCAAGCTTGGTTCCCGCTCGCCACGTGAACGCCTCTGGAAACGTTTACGTGCCAATAATCAACCGCACGGCAGCCTATATCCATCTTCCCCAACGCGTTGAAACGCTATGTAACTCCAGTTGTGGAAATTAGTAAATTAAAGAACGCGGCGCGGTTCACCGATAATTGCTGCAACGAGCTTTTGGAAAGCGATTGCCGAAAATCGCGGCTGGTTCGAAACGCCAAAATCGTGATTTGCACTGATATCTAAATGGGAGAAGCGAATGCTTGCCGTTGGAAATGCCGTTCATCTCTTGATTCCCTCAACTTCAAAAAAGCGGATTCTCTTTCCGGGCCAGGTCATCGAGTCAGATTCCATCAGTTTCGTCGGCAAATTTGAAGACCCCATCACTCCGCCCGTCGATTCCGATGTCAACGCCTTCTGCGAAGTAAATGGCAAATTCTTCCAGCAGGGCGCGGTGGTGGTCGAAATCCGCCCCGGCCAGGGAAATGTGATCGCCTTCCGCCGCAACGGCGAACCCGTTTCCGCCGAAAGCCGCCAAATCTATCGCGTTACCGTTGTCAGCGAGGGATTCACCGCCAGGCTCGACAAGCTCCGCGGCTGTTCCGTCGTCGATATCAGCCCCGAAGGCTTCGCCGCCGTCGTCACCGATCGGCTCAATCTTGGATCCGTCATGAAGATCAAGTTGAATTGCGACGACAAGACCGTCGAATCACCCGCCCGCGTTCAATCAGTCAAGGAACTCCCCAACGGCCAATTCCGCTTCGGCTTCCTCGTCCCCCGCGGCAACATCGCCGCCCGCAATGAGCTTCAAAGAATCAGCGCCGACATGCAGCGGCTGCAACTCAAACGTTTGCGCGGCGCCGCATAGTAAACCATTCTCAACGACTTTGCGGTTGAATCAGCGACATCCTTCTACTGAAGATTTTTATCGTTGCGCTCTTCATGCCGTCCCGCGTCGTTGGCTCGAATGCGATAAGGCGTTGGCGCTGCGAACACTGTTGGCCAGCCCGTCAAATTCCGGAGCCGCCTTTTGCAAGGGAAAAACGAGCCGCCGTCTTTGACGGCCATCACGTTGGAGTTTCGAACTCAGGTTCGAGCCGAGGTCGAGCACGTGCTCGATAATCCGCTGCAATTGCCGCGGCATGCGGCGACTCCGCTTTCGCTTCATTGCAGAAGGCCGTCGCGAATTTTAACAGGCCAGCCAGGGGCGCTCGCAGCGCCAACGCCTCCTCGCATTCGAGCAATGGAAGCCGGACGGCACGAGAAACGTAACGACAAAAATATTTTGATTGAATCCGCGACGCTTGCAGGTCGCATTGGATAGAGCCACTAATCTTTACCCGAAATTACAAATCGAGCAGACCACTAATCCCCCGGTGCAAGCGAAGCCTCAATCGCCGCGACAATAGCTTCAAATTCCGGCGGTCCGTCGAAACGCTGACCGTTAATAAAAAACGTCGGCGTGCCATTGACCCCGCTCCGCGCACCGCCGATGAAATCGCTTTTCACCCGGGCCGCAAACTCCCGGCTGTTCAGCGCATCGCCAAGCCCTTTCCCCGACAGCCCCAGCTCTCCCGCCAACTCCAGCAGCATGGGCACGCTAAGCGAACCCTGGTTCTCGAAAATTCCATCGTGCATCTCCCAGAACTTTCCGTTCGCTCCCGCATATTCAGCCGTCTCCGCGGCCGCCTCCGCATTCGGATGAATCTCATTCAAAGGAAAATTCCGAAACACAAACCCCAGCCGTTTTCCGAAATGCTTCTGCACGCGCTTCACAATCGGATACGCATGACCACAGTGGGGACATTGATAATCCCCATATTCCACCAGAATGGCCGGAGCGGCTTCATCGCCCTGAATATGGTCCTTTGACGTCACCGGAATTTTCAATTCGGACATGGCCTCTCCCTTATTTCGGTAGATCTTCCAACGCCTGCAAAATTCCATCCGCGCCCGGATTGACCGCCACGGGCGACAAATAGCTCCAGGCGATTTTCCCCTTCTTATCGATCACAAACAAAGCCCGCTCGGCGGTTCCGTCGCCGGCCCGATACGCCCCATATTTCCTGGCGACCTCACCTTTCGGCTCAAAATCAGCCAGCAGCGGAAAATGCAGATGCCGGTCCTTCGCGAACTCGTCGTGACACCAGACCCCATCCACCGAAATACCCAAAAGTTCCGCCCCGTGTTTCTGAAACTCCGGCAGAATCTCGTTGTAGAGCGCCATCTGGTCCCCGCACACCGGGCTCCAGTCCGCCGGATAAAACGCCAGAATGACCGGCTTCCCCCTCAACTCGCTGAGCGACAGCTTCTGATTCGGCGTCACATTAAGCGTGAAGTCCGGAGCCGCGATTCCGGGGCCTAAAATTTGAGCCATTGTTCACCTTCCCGTAACGGTTTCCCGGGTAAGTTTTACCGCAATGCCGTTCGCCGCATCAACATTAAAATAATCTTAGCGGCCGGGCTTGCCTGCCCTGAGCTTGTTGAAGGGCGCGGCGCGTTCCCCCGCACGCATATTCATCTCCCCATCAACTCCCGCTCGACAAACCCCGTATCCACTTCTCCGCGTGCGAAGCTCTGGTTGTGCAGGATTTGCATCTGCAGCGGAATCGTCGTTTTGACGGGCGAAACATGAAACTCGCTCAGCGCCCGCTTCATCGTCGCGATCGCCTGCGCCCGGGTGGGGCGGTGCACGATCAGTTTGCCGATCATGCTGTCGTAATTCGGCGGAATTCGATAACCGGCATACACATGGCTGTCGATCCGAACCCCAGGTCCGCCGGGAAGACGCAGTTCTTCGATCAACCCCGGCGAAGGGGCGAAATTCCGCTGCGGGTCCTCCGCGTTGATCCGGCATTCGATCGCATGACCCATTCGCGGGACATCCTTCTGTTTCACGCTCATCGGCAGCCCCGACGCGATGCGAATCTGCTCCTTGATCAGGTCGATCCCCGTGATCTGCTCCGTGACCGGATGTTCAACCTGAATTCTCGCATTGACCTCCAGCAGATAGAAATTCTGATCGCTGTCCACCAGGAATTCGACGGTCCCCGCATTGACATACCCGGCCGCTTTCACCAATCGCACCGCCGATTCGCAAAGTTTCTCGCGAACTTCCGGCTTCAGGGCCGGGCTGGGCGATTCTTCCAGCAGCTTCTGATGCCGGCGCTGCATCGAGCAATCCCGCTCCCACAGATGAACGACGTTCCCGTGATTGTCACCCAGGATTTGCACCTCGACATGCCGCCCGAACTCAACGTATTTCTCGATATAAACCGTGGAATCCTTAAACGCGTTTTCCGCCTCGGCCTGCGCCTGTTTCAACCCCGCGCGCAGCGAAACATCGTTGTGCGCCACGCGCATTCCCCGCCCGCCGCCGCCCGCCGCCGCCTTGATGATGACCGGATATCCGATCTGCGACGCCAGCTTGATGGCCATCTTTTCATCATCCACGGCCCCATCGCTGCCCGGCACGGTCGGCACCTTCGCCTTCTTCGCCAGCTTTTTGCACGCGACCTTGTCTCCCACCGCTTCCATCGCCGACACCGGCGGCCCGATGAATTCGATCTTGCAACTCCGGCAAACCTCGGCGAAATGAGCGATTTTCCGCCAGAAATCCATACCCCGGATGAATCGCCTGCACATCCGCGATTTCCGCCGCCGAGATGATGCGGGGAATATTCAGATAACTTTCCGCCGGCGGGGCGTCCCCGATGCAGATCGCCTGGTCCGCCAGCTTCAGATATGCCGCGTCCTTGTCCGCCGTCGAATACACCACCGCCGACTGCACCCCCATCTCCCGGCAAGCGCGGATGATCCGCAGTGCGATTTCTCCGCGATTGGCGATCAGAATCTTCGAGAACATGTGAACGCGATCCTACTTCCCGGTCGGCGATAAAAAACCAAAATGATGCGCACAATGGATCAAATGAAGCCGGATGCCATCACGATGACTCACCGGCCCTAGCATCGGATGCGGATTGAACTCGCCCTTGAAATTCTCCCATTCTCGAAGCGTCACCAAAAACTCATCGATCGCCGATTCCGGTGTATCGTCCGCTGGAATGATCCGCTCGGGTGCTGGAAAGCCCGCTGGAATGCGCCCGTAAGCAAAATCACCTTCAGCTGAGTCCACTGCAGGAACCCGACCTTCTTTACCGGCTTCCTTTGCGCCAACGGCTTTATCGAAAAACGCATCGCAAAATCCAAGTGTTTGCAAATCTGCGGCAATGACCATTCTCCCGAACGCTTGTATCCCTTGCGTAAACGCCCAACCTCCGCCGCAACTGCATCCGCATCGGCGAATTTTAGCGACCGGCGCTCACTCACGGCTTGACAAGAAAAAGGACTTGATTGAACTCCACCGCCTGGCCGTTGTTCACCAGGATTTTGGCGATTGTCCCCTTACACTCGGCCTTGACGTTGTTGAACACCTTCATCGCCTCGATGACGCAAACATCCGTATCTTCCGCCACCGACGAACCCACCGTAACGAACGCCTTGGCGTCCGGACTGGGAGCGGTATAGAACGTCCCGACCATCGGGCTTTTGATCTCCAGCAACTTGGCCGATTCATCATCCGGGCCGTTTGCTCCCGGTTGCGGTGGGGGGGCGGAAGCGGCAATCGGCACGGCAGCCTGCATCGCCATCGGCACACCCGTCGGCCCGCGTTGCAGCACGACCCGCCGCTCACCATCGCGCAGCTCCACCATGTTCAGATCGTGCGCCTGCATCAGCTTCACAAGGCTTTGCAGAAACGCATTATCCATCGGCCCCGCGCTCTGGAGCGTCGGTGGTTTCGCCTTCTTCGATGTCTTTTTTTCACTCAATGTGGCAGCCTTCGAACGTCTTATCCAAAGTCGTCAGAACCTCACACCCGCTATGGGTGATCAGAACATCATCTTCAATCCGGACGCCCCCTATACCGGGAAGATAAATGCCCGGTTCAACCGTCACTATCATACCCGGCCGAAGCTCTTCGTCCCCACCCGTTTTGCGCATGGTCGGTAATTCGTGGATCTCCCGCCCGATCCCGTGTCCCAATCCATGCCCAAACTGATCTTTATATCCAGCCTGATCGATAACATCGCGCGCCGTCCGGTCCGCTTGCTGCGTCGTCACACCGGGCCGCAGAAACTTGATCGCCGCCTCCTGCGCCGCCAGCACGACTTTGTATATTTCCTTCATCTTCGCGTTCGCCCGCCCCAGTAAAAGCGTCCGCGTCAGGTCGCTGCAATAGCCTCCGAATAGCGCCCCCCAATCGATTAGCAATGGTTCGTCCTTCTTCACCAGAACATCGCCCGGCCGATAATGCGGCAAACTGCTGTTCGCGCCCGCCGCCACGATCACCGGAAAGCTTGAGTCGCTCGCCCCCCGGCTCCTAAGCTCGAACACCAAAAGCCCCGCCAGATAATTCTCCGTCTGACCCGCCTTGATCTCATCGCGAATGGCCGTGAACGCTTCCTCCGCCACCGCAGCGGACTTGCGGATCAGATCGATTTCATGGTCGTCCTTCACCTTGCGAATATTGACCAGAACATCCTCGACCGGCACCAGCTCAACGGTTTCCTTGCCGGCTTTTTCCTTGATCGCCTTATCCAGGGCGTGAATCTGCCCGAACGTCGCCCGGTTGGCTTCGAACCCAACCCGCTTCACATTCGCTTTGAGAATTGTTTCCGCCAGCGCGACATCCATTTTCCCCTCGCGGATGATCGCCTTGAGCCATCCCGCTTCGATGTCCGCCTGCTCTTTGTATCGAAAATCCGTGATCAGATGCAGATCACTGCTCGTGACCAATCCAATCGAATCATCCCCGGTAAAATTGGTAAGATAGGCAAGATCGGCTGGTGATGTGAGCAGCAGACCATCCAGCCTCAATTTCCTCATCGCCTCGCGCACGGTTTTTTGACGGACTTTGAGGTAGGCCTTGGCTTTGCTGACGATATTTCTCATCATTCGCCCTTTGGCTCGTATATAGCCTAAACGGCGTGCGGAACGGTACTGGACACACGCCCAACTTGTCAACGGAGGAGTGTCTGCCTGAGCCGTCCTCAGTTCGAATGACCGCCGAAGTTTTTTGAGCGCGAAACTCCTCAGCACTGGCCGCGGAACGCGGGAACTCTCATCCCGCTGCAGCCGGCTCGCCCGATCGTCATCAGGCCGGCCAAATGTGCCCGCAGCGCCACAGCCCGTGGTATTCGAGTAAACCAAGCCGTTCGGCACAGCCATCGTACCCGATCCAAATTTTCCATTTCCTGGATTCGTTTCACCCCGACGATAACCGATGCTAAGATTCCCACCGTCTATGGCAAAACGAGATTATTACGACGTTCTTGGCGTCCAGCGTTCCGCATCCGCCGATGAGATCAAAAGCGCCTTCCGCAAAATGGCCCGGAAATATCATCCCGACGCCACCAAAAATGATCCGAAATCCACCGAACGATTCAAAGAGGCCCAGGAAGCCTACGAAGTCCTGTCGGATCAAGGAAAGCGAAAAAACTATGATGAGTTCGGACACGCCGGCGTCGGCGCGATGCCGGGCGGTGGGGGCGATCCGTTCGGCGGCTTCCGCGGCGGTGCCCAGCCCGGACCCGGAAGATCATGGCAGGGCGGTCCCGGCGTCAGTGTCGAGGATTTCGATCTGAACGGTCAGGATTTCGGCAGCATTTTCGAACAGTTTTTCGGTGGCGGAGGTGGCGGACGCGCCCGAGGCGGACGCGGACGAACCCGCGCCCAGCCCCAGCGCGGCCAAGATGTCGAACATCCGGTCACCCTCACCTTCGAGCAGGCTGCCCGCGGCACCCATCTCCCCCTGCAAATCAATCGCGATGGAAAACTCGAGACGATTGATATTCGCATCCCGGCCGGCGTCAAAGATGGAAGCCGCGTCCGCGTCAAGGGCCGCGGTCAGGCGGGGGCCGGCAACGGAGAGTCGGGCGATTTGTTTATCGTGACGCGGGTTACGCCGCACCCCTATTTTCGGCGCGAGGACCTGGATGTTTATCTGGAATTGCCCATCAGCCTCTACGAAGCGGTTTTGGGCGCTAAGGTCGATGTTCCGACCCTCGACGGCCGCCGAACTCTGACCATCCCCCCCGAAACCAGCAGCGGAGCCAAGCTTCGGATCAAGGCCCATGGAATTCAACGCGGCGAAGAAAAGGGCGACCAGATTGTCGTAACCAAGGTCGTCGTCCCCAAAAAACTCGACGATGAAGACCGCAAGTCAATCGAACATCTGGCCCAGAAGCACCCGCTGAATCCCCGCGCGGATGTGGGATGGTGATCGGTGAACACCCGCCACAAAGGCAAGTCGATATGGGCATTCATCGGCTTCCTCGCGCTGTCCTTCATTTTGCTGATGATGGTGACCAGGGTCTATCTCCTCCGCGCCCTCGCCGACTTTAACGGCGCGGACGAACGCGGACGACGCCTGATCGGCGTGCATGCGCTGCTCCTTCTGTCGGTGATTCTGGCGATTCTTGGTTTAAGCTGGATGCTCATTTTCCGGATCGGGCGATATTTTTTCCCCCGGACCCGCGAGCCGCTGGCCAAGACCAAATACACCGACGCCTGGTCCGAATCCGGCAAAAGAATGAAAACCCCGGAGGAATAAGCGGCACATTTCCAGCGGCAATTTACCGTTGCCACAGTGGCCGCACGTTCACGCCGCACCTATCATCAATTGGTCATTTTTGGAGAGATGCGATCCATGAGTCATCCGCGAGCCGCCACGATCGGACAATTGAAGGAATCCGGATATCGCCCCTGCTCCGTCAAGGACGAACTCCGCCGAAACGTGATCCGCAAATTGAAAACCGGCGAAGAACTCTTTCCCGGCATCGTCGGCTATCGCGAATCGGTCATCCCCCAGATCATCAACGGCATCCTCTCCAAACACGACCTGCTATTCCTGGGCCTTCGCGGCCAGGCCAAGACCCGGATTCTCCGCTTGTTGCCCCTGCTGCTTGACGAATGGATTCCCGTTTTGGCCGGGACCGAAATCAACGATGATCCAATCGCCCCCAAATCAAAGACCGGCCGCCGCATCGTCGCCGAACAAAAGGACGATGCCGCCATCGAATGGGTCCATCGCGACGACCGCTATCATGAAAAGCTGGCCACCCCAGACGTAACCATCGCCGACCTGATCGGCGAAATCGATCTCGTGAAACATGCCGAGGGGAGATACCTCTCCGATGAATCGACGATGCACTACGGTCTGATCCCCCGCAGCAACCGCGGCATCTTCGCGATCAACGAGCTTCCCGATCTCGCCCCTCGAATCCAGGTCGGCCTGTTCAACGTCCTGGAGGAACGAGACGTCCAGATTCGCGGTTACCCTATCCGCGTGGAGATGGATGTCTGCCTGGTCTTCAGCGCCAACCCCGAGGACTACACCAACCGCGGCCGGATCGTGACCCCGCTGAAGGACCGCATCGGCTCGGTCATTCGCACCCACTATCCCGAAACCGTCACAGAGGGAATCCAGATCGCCAAGGAAAACGCCTGGCTCGACCGAAACGGCAAAGCCGGCAGCGACAGCGAAGTGAAGGTGGAAGTTCCCACATTCATGAACGAAATCGTCGAGGAAGTCGTCCGCCTGGCACGCAACAGCCCCCACGTTTCCCAGGCGTCGGGCGTTTCCGTGCGCACCAGCATCGCCAACCTCGAAACTGTCGTCAGCAACGCCGAACGGCGCGGCCTGTCAACCGGCGAAAAACGCGTCGTCCCCCGCGTCTGCGATCTGAATTACCTCGTCGCCAGTTGCCGCGGCAAGATAGAAATGACCCTCGCCGAAGAGGAGGGCGCCGAGGACAAGCTGATTCGCTCACTGGTCGGCGAATCCGTCAAGGCAGTTTTTGCGCGACATGGCGACCCCGATGCCCACGATGGCATCACCGAGCAATTCAAAGGCAATCTGACCTTCCCCGCCGGCGACGATCTCCCCGCCGCCGAATTCATCGCCAACATGAAAGCCATCAAAGGCCTGCCCGCCGCCGCCGCCAAACTGGCCCGCGAAATGGAACTGGACCCCGACGACCCGGCAATCCTCGCAAGCGTGGGCGAGTTTCTGCTGGAAGGGCTGTACGTCAACAACCGCCTGAGCAAGTACAACGCGCGGGGCAAGACGTTTTTCAAGCGGTAACCACCTTTTTTAGCGGCCGCCATTGCCTTTTGCAAAAGGCGCACCCATCCGTCATCAGGCCAGAAACTATGAAGCCGAGCCTTTCTCGGGACGTTGTTTTGGGGATTAAAATCCCCAATGGATTAACGAGCTGATCGCGTGGATCGCTCAGACGTCACTTTATTTGAGAAAGGACTCGGCGATGAAGATTCTGGCATTGGATCTCGGAAAGAACAAGAGCGTTTTTGTGGACTATTGTGTCGGCGGCGAGCGGATCTTCGGCAAGACCGCCACGAACCCCCGCGAATTGCGGAAGCTGCTGGAACGCAGTGCCCCGGACCGGCTGGTGATCGAGGCGGGACCCGCGGCGGGATGGGTTTGCGACCTGGCCGAATCGATGAAGATTCCCGTGCAGGTCGCCAACGGCAACGACGAACGTTGGCGATGGAAGGTCGTGAAGGAAAAGAGCGATCGCAAGGATGCGTTGAAACTGGCCCAATTGTCGGAGATGGAATCGTTGCCGACGGTGCACGTGCCCAAGGCTTCGGTTCGGCAATGGCGGTCGCTGATTGAATACCGTCACGCTCTGGTGCAGCGGCGAACGGCGATCAAGAACTCGATCCGTTCGATATACGAAAGGCAGGGCGTGGGCCTGCCCTGGGCCAAAAGAGCCTGGACTGACGCGGCGATGGAGGAACTGAAGAAGGAGGCGTCGGACTATTCCTCCCAGCGGTTGTGGCTGTTCCAGGTGCATTGCGAGTTGCAGCAGTTTGAGAGTATTCAGCGGCAGATCCAGGAGGTGGAGCAGAAGCTGGAAGAACGGGCAAAGGCTGATGCGCGTGTTGAACAACTCAAGACCGCGCCCTGCGTCGGTCCGCGATTGGGAGAGACGGTGGTGGCAATCCTGGATGATCCGCATCGCTTCGGGAACGGCCGGCAGGTGGGTTGTTACGCGGGTCTGACCCCGCGACGCTGGCAGAGCGGCGAAAGTGACCGCCAAGGTCACATCAGCCATGCGGGCAACGGCCTGCTGCGTCAAATGCTGGTGGAGATTGCCTGGCTGGGAGTCCGCCACAAGACTTGGATGGCCCAAGTCTACGAACAGGTGCGTCGCGGCAGCGACAAACGGAAGAAGATCGCCATCGTGGCGGTGGCCCGCAGACTCCTGGTGAAGCTGTGGGCGATGCTTCGGGATGGCACCCAGTGGAAAGAACCGTTGCCGACGGCGCCAACGTGAAGAGACGGGGCAAAATGACGGGTAAAGCGTCCGGATGAGTCAAATGGGAAACAGGCGATCGGAGTTCGACGGTTGGCAAAAAAGCGGCAAGCCCGATGTTGGCTTGAGCACCAAACTCGAAGGCCAGAGTGGGTGCCGCTGTTGTACAGTTGAATAGGCCCGCGACCCAAACAGATCTTTCGCGGAAGCTCTGAATAGAAGACTGAAACAACGACTCGCGTTCCGAACGCCAGAATCCCGCTTGACAAGGCTCGGCTCATAGAAGCCAAAAGTGCCCGAAGCGCCAGCGCCCGTGATATTCGAGTAAACCAAGCCGTTCGGCACAGACACCGTAACCGATAGGACTCTTCTTCCACCCCCCCTGATTGAATCAAGTCACATCCAAAACCGGAAATGACTCAGATAGCCCACATCCTGATTGATTCGCCATCAGGACGTGGTATCCTTTCGCTTCGTTCATGGATGAACGTTTTATTTTTGTTTCGGACATGGAGGTCCGGGTCATGCATTTCTTCTCACTTGATCGCGGCATTATCGTGGCACTTTCCTTTGTCCTCTGGATCGGAGCCGCAGGCTTGATTTGTTGGGCATTGGTGCCGAAACAATCGCCGGATGAGCCGATCACGATAACCAATCCCGCCACCATCGTACGCGCCGAACGGGTGGGCATCGTGGCTTCGCCAGCCCAACTCTCTATGGCGCAGCGATAAACCGCCTGTGCGGCGTGCGACACGGCGAGTTTCCCCATCATTGCCAAACATCCCCCGCCTGTTTAGCTTTGCACAAATGCTCCCCCTAACCCGCCATGGCTGGCGAGAAATGCTGATCGGCTCGCTGCTCCTGGCGATCATCGCCTTAGGTCTGGGAATACTCTTCCGGCCGCTGGCGCTGCTCGTCATCCCCGTTTTGATCTGGCTTTTCGCGTTTTTCCGCGATCCCAACCGGAAAATCCCCGCCGACCAGCACGCCCTCGTTTCCCCCGCCGATGGCAAGGTTTCGGACATCACCGAAATCGAACACGATGAACTCCTCGGCGGTCCAGCCGTCCGCGTCGGCATCTTTCTTTCGGTCTTCAACGTTCACGTCAATCGAAGCCCCTGCGACGGCAAGGTCGTCTCAGTTGTTTACAAAAAGGGAAAATTCGTCAACGCCATGAAGCACGGCGAGGCCTCCGGCCAGAACGAGTCCAACACAATTGTCCTGGCCGAACCAACCGGCGGCAGGAACATCGTCGTCGTGAAACAAATCGTCGGGCTGATCGCGCGGCGGATCGTTTGCACGGTCACCCCGGGCCAATCGATCGGCGCGGATCGCGCATCGGGATGATCAAATTCGGCAGCCGGACCGAGTTGACGATCGCCAAATGGCTTCAGCCGGAGATTCGCGTGCAGGTTGGCCAAAACGTCCGTGGAGCCGCCGATGTGATCGCCGTTTTAGGCAACCCGATCCATACCGAGTCGCCGGCGAGCGACGAACTACAACCGCTCGCCCCGCGGGAGACATCCGCATGAGGCCCCGCCGTCCGCGGAGATCACGCGAGCAGCGCCGATTGCGCCTGCGCCGCCACGGCCGGCGGGCGTATATCCGGTCAGTTTATTTCCTTCCCAGCCTTGCGACCCTGGGAAACGCCGTCTCTGGTTTCGGGGCGATCTACGTCGCGGCGTTAATGGCGCAGGGTGGAACGCTGCCAAAGGATCCCTGGGGCAGTTTCTTCGTCACGCGCGGATTTGCCGCCGCGGCATATTTAATCCTTCTGGCCATGGTCTTCGACGCCCTGGATGGCCGGCTTGCGCGGTTCGCCCGCCACACCACCGACTTCGGCGGACAGCTCGACAGCATGGCCGACGTCGTCAGCTTCGGACTCGCCCCCGCGTTTGTCGCCCTGCGCCTTTTCCACATCGAAGGCCCCAACTGGGATTTGCCCATCATGCGCTTCGTTTGGGCCGTCGCCGCCCTTTACATGTGCTGTGCCGCCATCCGGCTGGCTCGATTCAACGTCAGCAACCAACACGGCGAACAACATCATTTCAGCTTCCTCGGCCTCCCTTCCCCCGGAGCCGCCGGCGCCGTCGCCTGCCTTATATTGATGGAGCAGGAACTGGCCCGCCAATCCCTGAACTTTCTGGCCCAGACCTGTCTGGCCATGCTACCGGTCGTCGTATTGGGTACCGGACTGCTCATGGTCAGCCATCTCCGCTACCCGCATTTGGTGAATCGCTACCTTCGCGGACGCCGGTCAATCGGAAGGCTCATCTCCATCGTCGTCCTCCTGCTATTGATCTTTGTCGCCCATCAATATGTCCTGGGCATCGGAACACTCGCCTACGCCGCCTGGGGCCCATGCGCCTGGCTCAGCGTGCGCGCCCGAAGATGGATGCGGCCCAAAACTACACCGGGATTATCGCCATGAATTCGAAAATCGTCACCCGTTTTGCCCCCTCCCCAACCGGCTACCTTCATGTCGGTGGAGCCCGCACCGCCCTGTTCAGTTGGCTCCTCGCCCGCCACGAAGGCGGCCAATTCGTCCTCCGCATCGAGGACACCGATCTGGCCCGAAGCACCGAGGAATCGGTCCGCAGCGTACTCGAAGACCTCCGCTGGCTCGGCCTGAATTGGGATAACGCTGAGTTGATGTTTCAGTCGAAGCGCGTCGAAATTTACAATCGAATTATCGACGATTTGATGGCCCGCGGGCTGGCTTACAAGGCGTATGAAAAACCCGAGGAACTGGACGCCCAGCGCAAAATCGCCGAACGCGCCAAGCGGCCGTTTATTTACAAGCGTCCTAGCCTGACGGCCGAACAGATTCAAAAGTTCGAATCCGAAGGCCGCCCATCAGTCGTTCGCTTCGCGATGCCCGTGAAGGAATATCGCTTCACCGATGTCGTCCTCGCCAAGGAGATCGTCCTGGCCGCGAGCCAGGTTCAGGATTTCGTGATCCGCAAAACCGATGGCATGCCGACATTTCATTTTGCGGTGGTCGTGGATGATGCCGAGATGGGGATTACCCATATCCTGCGCGGGCAGGAACATTTGCTGAACACCGTCAATCACATCGCGCTGCAGGAAGCCCTCGGATATCCGCGGCCGATTTACGGACATCTGCCGGTCATTCTCAACACCGATGGCAGCAAGATGAGCAAACGCGACCGCGATAAGAAAATCCGCCATCACGTGAATCTCTGGCGTAGGAATAACAGCGGCCAATCCCTTGGCATCCCGGAGGAGCGAATCGAATGGTGGTTGTCCGACGATGGCCGGCAACTGGAAGCCGCCGAGCACGAAAAAATCATGCCCGTGATCGGCCTGAAGGAAACCGATCTACCTGAAATCCTGATCCACGATTTCCGCGCCAACGGCTATCTGCCCGAAGTAATGCTCAATTTCCTTGCCCTCTTAGGCTGGAGTCCCGGCGGCGACAAAGAACACATGAGCGTCAAGGAGATGGTCGAGCTATTTTCCCTGGACGGCATCGGCAAAGCCAACGCGAAATTCAACCGGGAAAAGCTGCTCTCCTTCAACACCGACGCCTGCGCCGCCGCCCCGGAGGACCGCCTTCTGGCCGCGATGCGCGATTTCCTGAGCGTGAATCCGGATTCATCTCTAAATCAGGCAACCGATGAAGAACTGAAACAGGTCTTGAAGATGAACGCCGGAATGCGAATTCTGCGCGAGGTGGACGAGAAGAGCCGGTTCCTGTTTGTGGCTGACGATGAGATTCAATATCAGACCGATGCGGTGGAGAAAGTATTGAAGAAAAACGAAAAGCAGGGCCTCGTCGCGCTGAAGGCGATAAGAGATCTTTTTGTCGGGATCGGGCATTGGAATGCCCAGGCGATTGAAGAAACGGTGAAAAAATATTGTGAAACGAGCGGGCTGGGACTGGGAAAGGTGGCGCAGCCCATCCGCGTGGCGGTGAGCGGGACGACGATCAGTCCGCCGATTTTTGAGACGTTGGCTTTTTTGGGAAAAGAGCGGACCATTGCGCGTATTTCTCAGCTTGAGCACCGCACAAACTCCATAAGAGGCGCTTCCACAATCTGTTTCGCGATAAGGGGGATATCCGTAACGATCATCTCGATGCTATCCATTTGGGACACGCGGCGAATCTGGTCGGGATCATTGACCGTCCAGCAACCGACTCGATGTAATGTCTTAAGCGCCAACGGGCTCAGCGATTCGTAATGAACGTGAAATTTGCCGGGGAAATTTTTTGCGAGGTTGCCTTCGCACTTATGGACCAAAACAGCGGCGGGACAGCGGTTCATAGTCGCCTTTAAAGCGAGGGTCATGTCATCGAGATGAAACGATTGAAGCATCCCCTATTTTTTCCGGATCTTCTTGGCAATTGGATAGATTCGCTTACCTATAAGCGGCTTAATCTCAACGAGCAAGTGGCGTCCCATCCCGGATTTTTCGAGCAAATCATAAAGGAGCGGGAGGCGGTGGTTGGTCACTTGGTGGTCGGCATCCCTCAGTCGTAGCCGCACGAGGTCCGCCGCGCAAAATCCACGACCCTTCCGCTGCCTGTCGTGGTTCGATCGAGCGTGTCATCATGGAGTACGACCGGAATCCCATCGGACGATAGTTGTACGTCGCATTCGCACCAACTGATGCCGGCGTCCCAGGCGGCGCACATAGCGGCGAGTGAATTTTCGGGCAGCTTATCATGCAGGCCGCGGTGAGCAACGATTATATTCGTAGCGGCAATCATATGATCATTGCCTCCGCGTCATCGCCCGCCGCACTTCCCGGTCTTGTTCTTTTTTCTTGATCGACGCCCGCTTGTCGTGGCTCTTCTTCCCATGCGCCACCCCAAGTTCCAGTTTCGCCCGCCCATCCTTGAAATAGATTGCCAGCGGAATCAGCGTCGTGCCGCCTTTGCCGGTTTCCGATTCCAGTCGCCGCAGTTCCCGCTTATGCACAAGCAGCTTTTTCTCCCGCAACGGCTCATGCCCGATCGCCGCCTTCTCATACGGATCGATATGGCACCCATGAAGGATCAACTCTCCATTTTCAATTCGTGCAAAAGATTCCGCCAGTTGGCATCGTCCCCACCGCAGCGATTTCACCTCGCTCCCCAGCAGAACCAGCCCGCATTCAATCTTTGCCGAGATGAAAAAATCGTGCATCGCCCGCCGGTTGGCGATGCGGGGCGAAGTTCTGCGGGGCGCGGTCTTTCATATCGGCATCATTCTACTGTAACACAATTTGACATCGGCCCATTTTCGGGCAAAATTGAAATTATGGCAATTCGCACCAGCCTGAATGTGTCTTTGACTCCGGAACTTGAAAAGTTCATCAAAAGCAGAGTTTCCAACGGTGGATATCAGACCGCCAGCGAAGTTGTTCGCGATGGCTTGCGGCTTCTTCAACGGCTGGAGCGAGAGCGCGAAGCGGCGTTTATTGCACTCAAGCGTACGCTCAGACGAGGTGCGTCGCAGGCGGATCGGGGCGAGTTTGTCGATCCGGATCGTCTCCTGCGAAAGATTGAAGCCGTCAAAAAATCGCGTGCATCCGAGAAAAAATGAGCCGAAAATTCATCTTCACGCCCGAGGCCGAGGCCGGCGCGCTGGACATCTGGAAATTCATCGCCAACGAAGCTTCAGAAAAGACGGCCGATCGCGTCATTGCCCGGATTTTTGACGAGTGTGATAAATTGGCCGAATCTCCCGGTATCGGCCACTATCGCGACGAACTTCTTGATCGTCGCCATAAGTTTTGGAGTGTTTGGTCTAATCTGATCGTTTATCGCTGGCAGACAAAACCTCTGCAGGTCATTGCGATCGTTCATGGATCGCGAGACTTGGAGCGGTTTTTCCGAACGCCGGCTGAATAGCACGACAACGCAGATGGCGTCGTCTTGACTGGCTTGATGGGGGACATAAGATTTCCGTAATACGCTGCGGCTGTGGCGAAATTGGCAGACGCGCAAGATTCAGGTTCTTGTGTCCAAAAGACGTGGAGGTTCAACTCCTCTCAGCCGCACTGCTTCTTCCAGAGGCCGGGGTTATCGCTTACCATCCAATTGACATGAGCGAACAGGCCGGCATCCTCCAGACCGATTCAACCAAAGCCCCCATCCCGGCCAAACCCTCCCCCAGGCGCGAGCCGGTCGAGGACAAGACCAACATCAAGGAAACGATCGAATCGATCCTGGTGGCCTTCATCCTCGCTTTCATCTTTCGCGCGTTCGTCGTCGAAGCCTTCGTGATTCCGACCGGCTCCATGGCCCCAACCCTGCTCGGAGCCCACATGCGCCTCCGCTGCCCCGATTGCGGTTACACATTTGACGTCAATTATTCCTCCGAAACCGAAGCGGAATCCGAGGACATGCGCCTCCCCTCCGACGCCTTTCCCCGAACCGACATTTATTGCCCCAACTGCGGCTATCGCATCGCCAACGCCGCCCGGCCGGGACTCAACGGCATCTCCAATCCCGGCGACGCCGTCCCCGTCAATTACGGCGACCGAATTCTAGTATTGAAATACATCTACCTTCTGCATCCCCCGCGCCGCTGGGACGTCGTCGTTTTCAAAAGCCCCGACGAGCCCGACAAGGAACACTATCAGCAGAATTTCATCAAGAGGCTGGTAGGTTTGCCCGGCGAAAAGCTCATGGTGCTGGACGGAAATATTTACGTCTGGAGCACGACCGACACCAAATGGGAGATCCCCAAAAAACCCAGATCCGCGCAAGAGGCATTGTGGCGGCTGGTCTACGACAACGATTATTACCCCCAGCAGGCCCATCGTTCAGTCCCCCCACAATTCATGCAGCCCTGGAAACCCGACGGTGCCGGCTGGGATATGTCCCACGGCCGGACGTTCGATTTCGACAATCCCGCCGGATTAGGCACCCTTCGATTCGATCCTAGCGCCAACAGCACCACTCAAACCCTGACCGATTACCTCGTCTATGACGCCGGCGCAGGCCCCGGAATGGTTCGCCGCCCCGAAGCCATCGGCTCCAACGACGACGCCAACGCCAATCCCGTTTCCGACCTGAAACTCACCGCCTTCTACAATCGCATCAGCGGCAACGGAGCCCTCCGCCTCCAACTCGCCAGGTCCGTTGATGTCGATCACACCTTCACCGCCGAGATCACGCCCGACCAGGTGCGCCTCATCCATCGCACCAACACGGGTGAAATCACCAGTTGGCAAAAATCTCTATCCGAGCTTGGCCTCCGTGGAGACAAGCCGATCAATATTGAATTCATGAACGTCGATTACCGCGTCACCCTTCGCCTCAACGGCAAGGAGGCTTTCGACCCCATGGATTATGACCCCAACGTCGCCTGGCTGATGGCTCAATACCGCGACGGCCGCCGCGGCACACGCCCCGGCGAAGCCCAGATCGAGGCCGAAAACCAGAAATGCACCCTCAATCACGTCAGCCTCTGGCGGGATGTGTACTACACCAACCGCGGTTCCAACCTGCATTCCGGAACGCCCACCTCTCCCGTCCAATTGGGCCCGGGCGAATATTTCGTCATGGGCGACAATTCCGCCATCAGCAAGGATGCGCGATATTGGGATTCCCCCATCAATTTACCCCACGAAGGTCTCTTCGACGTCCCCGAAGGTCGCGTTCCCGAGCAGTTCATGCTCGGCAAGGCCGTATTCGTCTATTGGCCCGCCGGCTTCCGCATTTCCGATGCCCTCCATCTCTCGATCATTCCAAATTTTGGTGATATGCGCTGGATTCATTGAGCCGATAAATACGCTGTCTTGGCGAGCAATCGCGGGATAAAATATAAGTCAGCCTGCGGCGGATCCCGCGGCTGAATGTGCCTATGGACTACCGTCCCAACATAGCGATCACCATGGGCGACCCCGCCGGCATCGGCGCCGAGGTCATCGTCAAGGCCCTGGCCGATCCCGTCCTCCGCCACAAAGCTCATTTCATCGTCTATGGAATGAACGAGCTTCTCCATTACGCCGCCGACATCGCCGAATTCGACGTCTTCTGGTGGCGCGACCAGTTCAACGGCCGCCTGCGCAACTATCCCCACGATGTCGTCGTCGTCGATTACGACCAATATTCCATGCTCGGCTCCGCTATCCGCGCCCCCAGCAAAATGGGCGGCGAAGCCTCCATGCGCTTCTGCCTCGACGCCATCGAAGCCGCCAACCGAAAGCTCGTCGATGCCGTCGTCACCGCTCCCATCGCCAAGGAAAGCTGGAAACTCGCCGGTTTCAATTACCCCGGCCACACCGAACTCTTCGCCCACCGCACCGGCGCCCGCCGATTCGCCATGATGTTCGCCGGCGGCCCCCTCAAAGTCGTCCTCGCTACCGTCCACATGCCCCTGATGGGCCTCTGGGGCAAATTAAATATCGGTGCCGTCTTCCAGCCGATCGAACTGGTCCACCAGGCCCTCGTCGAATGGTTCGACATCCCCCGCCCCCGGATCGCCGTCTGCGGCGTCAACCCCCACGCCAGCGAGAACGGCCAGTTCGGCGACGAGGAAGAACGCATCATCGAACCCGCCATTCTCATGGCCAAGGACCAGGGCATCGACGTCACCGGCCCCTATCCCTCCGACACGATTTTCCTAAAAGCCCGCGACGGCCATTTCGACGCCGTCGTCGCCATGTACCACGATCAGGGCCTGATCCCCGTAAAACTGCTCGCCTTCGACCAGGCCGTCAACATCACCCTGGGCCTCCCGATCATCCGCACCAGCCCCGACCACGGCACCGCCTTCGACATCGTCGGCCGCAACCGCGCCCGCCCCGGCAGCATGCGCGCCGCCATCGAACTAGCCATCGATATCGCGATAAAAAAACACGAGCGTTCTCTCACCCCCGCCCCCAAGCCCCGCTAGCGCGCAACCTCTCCCCGAACGCCCATGGACTTCGGCGAGCTCCCTTCGGGTCTGAGCCTCAGGGTCGAAGACAGTCGAGCCGCGCCGCCCTAGAGTATTTTCCGGGCATTTCTAATCCTAAATTATGAAAGGAATATCAAGCCGCTTCCGGCCGCGCCTCCGGCCGCGAATCCCGCGCAAACTCGCTCACCGCCTGCCGCAGCACCATCCACGACCGTTCGCTTTCCGCTGCGTGCAATAGCTTGGCCGCCTGCGGCGCAATGTCCTTCAATCCCGCCGCCGCCGCCTTGCCAAGCAGCAACTGCGCGACTTCCTTCACCCGCTCCCGATCCTGCCGCTCGATCGCCTCTTCGATTTGGGCGATCTCCGCTGGCAGCTCCTGGTGGAATTTCTCCGCCTGCGCCGCCCGGCTCGCCGCCGCCTCCGCATTCGCCGGCTCCCGAGCGACCTCCACAACCTTCAAATACCGCCCGATCGCCTTGAACAGTTTTTCCATGTTGATCGGCTTGGTCACGAATTCATTGCACCCCGCGCTCAGGCACTTGGACCGGTCCCGCTCCATCGCATTCGCCGTCAGCGCGATGATCGGCCCACGATACCCCTGGCTGCGAAGCTGTAGCGTGGCCGTGAACCCATCCATCACCGGCATCTGCACGTCCATCAAAATCAAATCAAACGGCCGCCCGCCTCCAGCCGCCGCCGTCGCCTTTTCAAACGCGATCTGCCCGTTCGGCGCGATCTCCACCGTCAATCCCGTCTCGCGCAGCCTCGTCGCGATCAGCGCCTGGTTATCGATCCCATCCTCCGCCACCAGCACCGACCCGCTGATGCGCAGCCGCGGCCCCGCGTAATTTTCCTGCCCCTCCATCGCCTCCTCCGGCCGCTCGTGCATCGCCGCCCCCGCCAGCGAATCCGTCCCCACCGTCACCGTAAACGTGCTCCCCCGCCCCGTCTCGCTAACAAGTGTGATATCTCCCCCCAGCGCCGCGCGAAATGCTGCGAAATCGCCAGCCCCAGCCCCGAACCGCCATATTGCCGCGTGATCGTCGCATCTCCCTGCACGAACGGCTGAAACAGCGACGCCTGCCGATCCGCCGGAATCCCGATCCCCGTATCCGTGATCTTCACCTCCAGCACCGGCTTCTCCGCCCCAACCGATGGCTTGATCGATGCCGTCAGCCCCACTCCGCCTTCCTTGGTGAACTTGATCGCGTTGGAGATCAGATTGATAAGCACCTGCCGCAGCCGCGTCGGATCGGTCCGGATCTTTTTCGGGATCGGCCCCTCAAACTTCACGTCGAGCGTCAACCCCTTCTCTTCCGCCCGGTGCCGCAACATCGAACAAACCTCTCCCACCACCACGGCCGGACAGCACAAAATCCGCTCCACCGACATCTTCCCCGCCTCGATCTTCGACAAATCCAAAATATCGTTGATCAGCGTCAGCAAATGCTCCCCATTTCGTCGAATCACCCGCGCATCGGACAGCCGCTGCTCGTTCGTCCGTTCCGGGTTGAGCACCAACTCCGCAAACCCATTGATCGCCGTCAGCGGCGTGCGAATCTCATGGCTGATGTTCGCAAAAAACATCGACTTAAACCGATTCGCCGCCTCCGCCGCCTCCTTCGCCCGCCGCAGTTGCTCCTGCGCCTGCGCCTCTGCGCATCCATCCGCGATATCTTTTTCAGATTGATGCAAACGATCACCCCAAACACCACCGTCACCGAATAAACGAACAAAATGAAGCAGGTTTCCAGTTGATACCACCCGCGATGCACCCCGAAGATCAAAATCCACCAAAGCAGCGCCGGCGCCACCACGCACGCCGGGAGCAGCCGCCGCGCCACCGTCCGCGTCATCTGATTCTGCGCCGCGGTGGCCCCAGGGGTCACTTGTTGTCCTACTCCGCCGCGTTGCGACGCCATCTCCGAAACATCCGGAGCGAGATAATCCAATGCAGGCGTGTTCTGGCTCATATTCGTTCCCAATTTCTGGTAAAGGTGCAATTGTGGCGCAGTTCCACATTTAGTATCGGATTGACCCCTCGCACCCTTAGGACGTTCGTCGAAATTGCGTCAAATAAGCCCAAGATTCCCCAATCGTTACCGGACGAACCTCCCTCTCCCTAAAGCCGCGGGAGCTTGCTCCCCCGGGGCCATCCCCCACGCAATCCCCCCACAACTCATCATCCAAATACCCCCGAACTCAAAATCCCGCGAAGCTCGTTTTTCCAATCCCGCCGCTGCCCCTGCGTCTCATCCAGCATGCAAGAGTAAAACGTCTGATTCTTAAACTCCGCCCCCAGTTCCTGCCACGAAACCCGTCTTCCCACTTCGCTGAATACCTTCGCCACAGAACTTCAATCCTTAATTCCAAAAGGCGACGCGGCGTCTGCGCATTCACCATCCCCACGATACAATTGTGTGATGCGTCGTACTCCCCCACAATTTCGGCTCCTTAAGTCCAGGGCTCGCCGCGTGCGAATGAAGGAAATCCGAGAGAGGATTGAGCCAATTTATCGAAACCGACTCCATCCACATTACACCGATCACTCTATTGTCCACGTGGATCGCGTCGCAGAGCTCGCGGAAAACCTCGTGGCACCGCTTTCAAGGAACCGCAAGCTGAACGACGACGAGGCAACGGTCCTCTATGGGGGCTGCTATTTCCTTGACATCGGAATGCACAATGAGAAAGCAGGCGAACAAGGCCGGCTTAAAGCACGGCTGAAACAGCAGGGCCGCACCTGGGAACGAGTTCGCCCGGAGGAACGGCTCAATATAATTCGCGAATCTCATCACGAAATATCTGCCGACATGGTGCAGAAGAGTTCCGGGAGTGGACGCTCACCTACCGGCGCGCGGCTGACCGCGCAGGACCATCCGCGGGAAATCGCCGCAATCTGTGAAGCACATTGCCTCGACGCTAAATCGCGCCGCTATCTCGCACTGATGCGGAAATACGATAAACCCGGAATGCGGATCCGGTTGATTTCCGCAATACTCCGTCTAGCAGACATACTCGACGAGGCACAGCATCGTGCGATCGTCCAACAGCGGGAGAGCCTCGATCTAAACATTGAATCCCGGATGCATTGGTGGAGGCATTATTATACGCGCTACGTCGAAGTTGAGCGCGATTCGAATCGCGTAACCATATCGTTTGATTTTCCATCTGGGAAACGCGACGAATACGAGAGGCTAATCCCACCGCTGCAGATGCCAAGTATCGAGAGAGAGTTTGCATCGCACCGTGCAGTCCTGGCTGCGAACGGACTGAGCTGGTACGCGGGACTCAGGGTCGCTGACTCGTCTCCCACGATTATGGACGTGATGCCGCCAGAGGTGGAAAGCCGGATGCTTTTAGAACTGGCGAATCGACAGCATTTGGCCGAACGAAGCAGCCGCGTAAAGCTCCTAAAGTATTTCCGGGAGTTGCGCTCGCAACTCTTGGCGCGGCTAAGCGAACTGCAAAAGAAAGTCGGATCAATCATCGCGGCCCAATACCTGGAAGAAACCCTGCGCGTAACTATGGAGCTCTGGTCATTGGGAAGCCGGTTGACAGCCCGTTACCATCTAAGCAGTGCACTTTTCGACGCAACTCACAATGGCCGGTCTGTACCAGCCGAACTGGAGGTTCACGCAGCTGTCGAACTCGTGCGCATGCAGTCAAACGATCGGGAGAGCCGTGATCCAGTAAATACACTTTTCACGGCTATGGAGGCCGCCAAAAAATTGGAGGACGACCTTCCGGAGAAAGTGGAATATTTCAAATTACTTGCCTCCTTGGCGCTTCGCGCTGGGTACTTTCAAGACGGTAAATCGACGGCGCGAGAGGCGATCCGGCTCCTTCTGCCAGGTCTAGACCGCGACGAAATTGAAGCCGAACTAGTCGAAGCAGCCCTTCTGCACGGGCAGAAGGATGTCGTCGCATTTAGCAGAGGAACCCCTTCAAGACCCGATTTCCCAAGCAATGCCAATTTGATGAGGCACGTTGCCCCATGGGTGCGGGGTAAGATACCCCACGTCGCAACGGACGCACCCGGCTGCGACTTCAAAAACGCGCTGTCGATTGTAAGGAATGTGGCCACTAGGTTCCCGGATTTAAAGTCGGAGATCAAAGGGAGACTTCTCGATGGCAAGGATCGCATCCCGCATTTGCTCTTAGCTATGGCACCCGAATTTGACGCTTCATTCGCTTACAAGAACCCCGATGGCTTAGCCACCGTCGCCTCAGAACATCTACGGTTGCAGGTTGAGCGCATCAGCGACCCTGAAACATGGACCCGGGGCCTTGGTGAGGTCATGGTTTGGCAGCACAATGACCCGAGCGGAAGGGTCGCCGTTAAGATTGGAAGTAGCGCTCAGGAGCTTGAATCTGTTGTCGCGTACCGAGCAAACATTTCACGACCAGCCCTTGCGGGCCTAATTGATACCATCGTGAAAACCATCTGCGATCCGCAAAACGCCAACACCAACCGCCAAATGCTGTTTCATTTTCTTGGCCGACTGGCGGATAGCTTTAGCGAGGAAACCGCAAGATTAGTGCTGGAAATCGCGGTGCAGTACGCGGTCGACCATCGTGCCGCTGACCATCCGTTGTACGGACAGGACGAAGCGCATTCGCCGTTACAGTCCAATCGCATGAACTCCGGTTGGCCACAAGATGTCCGCGGGGAGGCCCTAATTGCACTGGCCGAGACGACTCGGCGGCTACCAACCATTGAGCTGGCTCGCGCGAAGGAGTGTATTCGCCGGGCGATGCTCGATGCGCATCCAACTACACGCCAAATGGCCTATTTCGCGGTTGGCAAACTCGGCGATTCTGCCAGTGATCTCCTACCGATGGTGGCTAGCGGAACCCGTGATGCTGACCAAGACGCAGCTATGATGGTCCTGTATGTTGTCGGGCTCCTGGCAACGGATGCAATCGACCCGCGCAGGTGCCCGCGCTCGTGAGCGTGGCAGAGGTCCAAGCCCGACACATTGACGTCAAGGTGCGTTATGCCACCGCTACTCTTGTTCGGCGCCTCAGAAAAACACTTACGGCTTCCCAGGATCGATTCCTAGATCGTTTCCACGCCGTTGCAGAACGCTTATCACACGATGTTTCACGAGCAGTACGGCGCGAGGTGTCCGGCGGGATAGACCAAAAGACAGCCGAGAGCTAGTTTCTACCCAGCATAGAACATGCAAAACCGCAGCGAACTCGCTCAGACGCGATTTGGCGCGGGAAATACGATAAAAAAACACCACGTGCCGTCCACGCCGCAGCTTATCCACCAAGCGCTCACATCCCATCGCATACTTCTCGATCGGCAATAGGCAATTGGCACGCCCTGAGCAAAGTCGAAGGGCATTAATCCCATCCCATTCACAACCCTATCTCCGCACCCAAATCCTCCGTATAAAGGCTCGCCCGATCCCTCTTCAGCGCGATCTTCCGTCTCTCCCTCTCAATTTCACTCTTCTTACGAATTTCCTCCGCATCCGTCGGCCCGACAATCTTATGCTGGATCATTCCCATTCCTTTCAGCAATTGCAGCGCCGCCCGCGCATCCCCGTTTTCCAAAGCCTTCTCAATCGCATCCGTCGCCTTGTCCGTCAGCGTCAGCAATCGCGAGCGGCAGCCTTCTTCCAGTTGATCGTGCCACTGGTTATACGCCGCTTGGAACACCGGATCATTCCGCAGCCAATGATAAATGGTCGTTCGCGACACGCCCGCCGAGCGTGCCGTCTCCGCAATCGTTTTTCCCATGACCAGCAACTCCATCGCGTTTTGTTGATCCGCCGCCAGCCGGCCAATCTGCTTTTCATCCCTCTGTTCCACCAACGATCGATCCGATTCATTCACTTCAACATCCGACATAAAAACCTCGCCTTAATAAGGCACCGCGACATTTCGGTTATCCTAACATATACCGAACACTATTTCAACCAAAAACCCCGTATTTTCGTTTTAAAACAGGAAACCGCGAAGCGCAATGTTAGCGAACACCATATAAAAACGCCCAAAAGTGTTCAGTTCCGTTCAGTTGTGTTCAGTTCCGACTCACCATCCGGACCTTTTCAAACAAAAAAAATCTCACGCAAAGGACTTCGGCGAGCTCAGTCGAGCCGCGCAGAGGCGCGAAGAATCCAAACCATTTTCTTCTCTGCGCCTCTCTTCGAGCCTGAGCCTCAGAGCCGAAGGCTGCGTGAGCTCTTTCTTCTCCCCGCCCAAGCCATCGCCTTGTCCCATTCGCGCATACCCGTTACCATCTGATTTTAGGAGAACCAAAACTTGGCCAAATCAGAGCCGATAGAAGTCGAAGCCACCGTTACCACCGCATTGCCCAACGCGATGTTCAAGTTGCGTCTTGAGCAGGGCGGCGCCAGCCGCGAGATCCTCGGCCACGTCTCCGGCAAAATGCGCAAGCATTTCATCCGCATCCTCCCCGGCGACAAGGTCAAGGTCGAACTCTCCCCCTACGATCTGACCCGCGGCCGAATCGTCTTCCGGCAGAAGTAAATTCATTTTTGCCACGGCTCGACTGAGCTCGCCGAAGTCAGATAAAAATCAGATGCACACAGATGAAATGTCCGGTGAAGTTCCCGGCATCGGCGTTTGCATTATCTGTGTGAATCTGTCTTCCATCCGTGGCTAAGAATCTTGAATTTAGAAAATCCTCGCCACCGTCGGCGTCGCCAGAAATTCCCGGACCGATTTCAGATTCATCGTAATCAACAGCACAATCGGATAGATCATCCCGACCGCTCCGACGATCAGCATCCACGCCAGCGCCGTCTGTCGCGCATCCGGCGACTTGGCATCCATGGCAAACGCAGCCGTGTAGATCGCGTAGCAAGAGAGAATCGCCAACACCATTTTCCCAATCGCATAGCACAGGTGCATCCACCGCGCCGCTGGCAGATTTCTGAGCGTCACGATCCCGCACGCCAGCAGAAATCCGGCTGCCACGAACGACAGCAGCGAATCCAGCATCAGCAGCGTCGTATCCCTTCGAGCCAGGCGTGTGCCCATCGGCCAATTTCCCCGCATCGCGCCGACGGCCATTACGCCGGGAAAGCTCTGCCCCGTAGGCGCGAAGCTCATCGAGCCATTTTTCGTCATCACCGCGATTGTTCCATCCGGCAGCGATTGCGCTGCCAGAATCTGCGCGGCCGCCTGCGTTACCGAGGGGCTTGGCGTGATCAGCGTTTGCGATGTCGATTCCAGTTCCGCTTCCAATGAATTGATCTGTGCATCGTTGATCGACTGATTGGAAAGGCTCCGCACCCGCTCCACGATGGCGGCAATTTGTTCCGTGGCGATATGAGTCCCGGCCGAATCGGTATAGCTTCCGCCGCCGGATCGAATCGGCGACGGGCTGTTGTCCGGAAAGAAGACGGCATCGTCGTCCGAAATCTGCAATCGTCCGCTGCCCAGAGTAAACATGTCGTCCGGCTCACCGCCGGACCCGCTGGGGATCTCGCGCACGTCCGTCGCGTATGCCACGACCCGATCGGCGGTCAGATTTTCCGGCGAGAGCCGGATGACCTCCTGTCCGACATCCGCGAGCAGGCCGTCCAATTGCTTTTGGCGGGTATCTGAAAGCGCGTGCACTTGCGACAACCCGTTGATCACGATTTGCCGCTGGCTGGCCGACAATCCCTGCGACCCGACATATTCTGACTGGGCCTGCACCACCACCGGCGCTGGAGGAGTTGCGACAGTTGATGGCGTGGCCGTCGCTGCCATTGCCGCCATGGTGGTAAGCACGTTGGCGATCGACAGGCTGATGAAATCCGCGATCAGGGAAAGCGACGCGACGATGATGCTCACCACGCCCACGGCGCTGAGAATCCATGGTCTGGTTACCTGGCCGCTGGAATAATTGCCTGACATTGCCCCCGATTATCCCCTGCCGCCCCCAGAGTCTCAATCTCGCTCAGCCCATAACTTTTAAGCTTCGCGCCTTGGGAATTTCCGCCAGGAGATCATATCCGTCTGACCCCAAAACCTTCGTGCTGACCAGCTTTCCGGCATGCAGATCAGGCCCGACCACGCTGGTCACCGAATCGATCTCCGGCGCCTGCCCGCTGGTTCTGCCGATCCATCTTCCCTTCTTGTCGGACGGCCGATCGATCAGCACCTCGACCGTTTGCCCGATTCTTCCGCGCTTTGGCGAATGCGACCTGCTGCTGCGTCATCATCAAATCGTCCACACGCGATTTTTTTACTTCCTCGGGAACCTGCCCATCCATCTTCCCCATGGGCGTGCCCGGCTCGGCACTGAATGGAAAAACTCCCATCATGTCGAACCCAAAATCGCGAACGAATTCAACCAACTCACGATGCTCCGCATCCGTTTCGCCCGGAGCGCCGGCGATAAATGTGGTTCGAATCGTAATCCCCGGCACCCATTTTCTGAGTTTTTCCAGCAGGGTCACGATCTGGCGGCGGGTCACTCGCCGCTTCATTGACGACAGCATTCGGTCGTTGATGTGCTGCAAGGGCATGTCAAAGTATTTGGTGATTCGATCGCATTCCGCCAGCGCGTGAATCATTTCGTCGGTGAAGCAGGATGGATACGCGTACATCAGCCGCAGCCAGTGCACATCGGTCAGTTCCCTGTTCAGAGTTTTCAGCAAGCCGGCCAGCCCGGGTGCGTAGCCGATGTCCGTGCCATAGCTGGTGGTGTCTTGTCCGATGAGGTTCAATTCCACCGCTCCATCCGCCGCCAGTTCGCGTGCCTCGGCGAGGATATGCTCAGCCGGCTTTGATCGCATGGGTCCGCGGATGGATGGAATCGTGCAGAACGCGCAACCCCTGATTGCATCCTTCGCTGACGCGCAGAAACGCATAATGCCTCGGCGTCAGCCGCAGGCGGCCGCGGTCATCCTCGAACACCGGCAGCCGAGAAGTTTTGGTTTGCTTTGCCGTTGCATTCAGTTTGGATTCATCCGCGAGTCGGCGCGAGAGGTCGTGATACTTGCCGAGGAAATGTCCATCGCGTCCGGAATTGCCGTTTCCCTTCACGGCTTCGACAATATGTTCCCGGTCGAACACGCCCACCAGGCGATCGATTCCCGGGGCTTCTGCCAGCAGTCCGGTCTTGTGACGCTGCACGAGACATCCCGCTACCACCACGCGCCGGCATTTGCCGCGCTCTTTAAGTTCGATCGCGCGGTGAATTTCCCCCATCGATTCCACTTTTGACGCTTCGAGGAATCCGCAGGTGTTGATGATGATGGCGTCCGCATCTTCCGCATCCGCCGTGACGATCAGCCCATCATTGGCCAATAATCCCAGCATCCGCTCGCTGTCCACGAGGTTTTTAGGACAGCCGAGGCTTACAAACGCGATTGTTCGAATTTCACTGTCTGCCATAATCATCCGCGGGAAATATAGTCTCGCGCCATAGTTAACATCGCCTAACTTTAATACCTATAACGATATGGCCAAATTGGAGTTAAGTGAATGGATTATATGAACTTGTATCGAAAGTTGAAACACCCTAACTTTGTTGATAGAATCGCTGTAAATGGCGGTGCGAGAGAAAATTCGGCGCAAAGTTCACGCCCGCAACGGCCGTGCTCACGCAACCCGTCCGTCATCGTCCAAGCACCGCAAGCCGGTCATGGTCGAGCTGAAAAAACACCGGAATCACGCTCCGGTTCGGCCCGATCCAAAGCCTATCTTCAGCTATTCAAAGGCGTTACGTTTTCTCGCCACTTTGAGCGATTTCGAGCGCCTGCGGATTGTCCGCTATAACTCGGAGAATTTCAACCTTGAGCGCATGCGGACGCTCCTGAAGAAGCTCGGCACTCCGCAGGAGCATTTCCGCTCGGTCCATGTTGCCGGAACTAAAGGCAAGGGAAGCACTTGCGCGATGATCGCGGCAATGCTTCAGGCGAATGGATACAAAGTCGGTCTCTATACCAGCCCGCATCTGGTCGATGTCCGCGAACGAATTGTCATCGATGGCGAGATGATCCCCCAGGCGAGTTTTGCCCGGTTGGTCCGGCTAATGGAGTCGGCCATCGCCCGGATTAAGCCCACGCCGACCTATTTCGATGTGCTGACCGCGATCGCGTTTAAATACTTCGCCGACCACAAGGTCGACATCGCGGTCATCGAAACCGGCCTTGGTGGCCGCTTGGACAGCACCAACGTGATTCGCCCCGAAGTAACCGCGATCACCAGCATCAGCCAGGACCACATGGCTCAGTTGGGCCCCACGCTGGCTCATATTGCGACGGAAAAGGCCGGCATCTTCAAGCACGGTATTCCCGCTGTCAGCGTAATTCAGGATCCTACCGCCGAGGCCGCGCTCAAAAAGGTCGCCGAAAAAGTCGGCGCACCGCTTGATTTCACCGGGCAGACGATCGAATTCAGCTACCGCTTCGAATCCAGCCGGATGCTTGGCCCGCACAACCGCGTCTGCCTGACGACCCCCAACAGCAAGTTCGAGCACCTGGCGGTTCCCCTGATCGGCGAACATCAGGCCATCAACTGCGGCTTGGCCCTGGCGGTCATCGACCGCCTGAAATCGCGCGGCATCGCCATCAACGACGCCCGTGCCATGGAAGGCCTCGCCAAGGTCACCGTCCCCGGCCGCATGGAGATGGTTACTCAAACTCCCCGCGTCATCGTCGACGGCGCCCACAACGCCGCCAGCCTCGACGCCGCGATGAAAGCCATCGGCCAGCACATTCCCTACGACTCAATGGTCGTGATCTTCGGTTGTTGCGGCGACAAAGACGTCCCCGGCATGCTCGAGCGCATCACCAGCGGCGCCGACAAGGTGATCTTCACCCGCATCGACAACGTGCGCTCCGCCGACCCCCACGAATTAGCCGCCCGATACGTCGAACTTTACGGCAAGATGGCCCAGGTCGCCGAAAACCTCGAAGAGGCCCTCGGCATCGCCAATCGCGCCGTCACCAAGGAAGACCTCATCTGCATCACCGGCAGCTTCTATCTGGTCGGCGAAGCCAAGAAACACTTCGCCGCCAAGGCCGCGGCGGAAGCCAAGATCGCCCAGGCAGAGTGACAGTCGATCCGGTTGCATGACGCTCCGGCGCTTGCCATTGCGTCCCCAAAAAACGCATCGCGATATAGCCGGAAAAGCAAAATCGAATTGCGTTCTCTTTATTTCATTTCGATTCCTACGTATTACCTCCGCGATTCGTAAAATTCGGGATAATCTACGTCATCTTCTCGCTTATTTGGGTAATATTTCCTCATTCGGGTCAGTTGAAAGAATAGAGTTCCGTGAATTCCCATCGCATCCTTTTTGTGGATGCGTCGCGTTGTCGTGCGTTGAACTAATTCCGCCGCGCGTTTCTCTCCAACTCTAGCCACAAGATCCTCTATAAATTCGACGTCCTGACCGCGCTTTGGGAAGATCGTAGCAAAGTCCCCCTCATCTGCCAAGCAAATAGAAAAACTGCAATTCTCAGCTCCGTCAATAACTTGAATATTTTTCATGTTAGACCCTGTGGACTTGCCTCACGTTGGATGGACGCTCCGGCGCTTCCCATGACATCGTTAAAAAATGCATCGCGATATAGCCTGTTCTCTTTATTTCATTCGATCCAAATCTGGCCAGCGATTGCAGGGCACCCATATGACGGATTTAGTTGCAAGACATAGAGCGACTCATCCACGATCCGCTGATGCAGTTTTTGTCGATATTGATCGTTCCCGGAATATTCGCTGGCATTTAGGAATTCCAAATCAGCAGGCTGAGTATCCTTACCTCGGACTATGGTGATATCGAGTATGATATTTCCCTGTTTAAAATCCATCGCCAAAAACTCAACTACCTCATCGAGAATAATGCAATATCTCTGTGCTTTTGTATCGACAACGGTTAACTCAATCTTTCTGTCGGTAATCAATATTCCCAACAACCCGCCATCATGCACATTCGGGTCAGCGAGCGCATTCGAGTGAGGGGCGATGTTCAACGGTAGTCTTTTCGCCATAGGTCATGGCCTTCCCCATGTTTTGTTGGCCGTTCCTCGAACTCCACGAGTTCGTTTGCCGTATGGCAATCGCCACCGTCGCGTCAACTCAGCGGCAATCTTCGCCCCAAATCCAGATAATTCTCATAATTCGCCCGCACCTCGCGGATCGAATCGCCCCCGAATTTCTCCAGCATCGCCCGCGCGATCTCGAAAGCGACGACGTTTTCCACGATTACGGAGGCCGCGCTGATCGCGGAAATGTCGGATCGTTCCCATCCGGCTTCCGATGGCTGCTTGGTGTTCAAATCCACGCTCATCAGCGGCTTGCCAAGTGTGCTGATCGGCTTCATCGCGCCGCGAACGATGACGGGCTTGCCGTTGGTCATTCCGCCTTCCAGGCCGCCGGCGTTGTTGGTGCCGCGGACGAATCCCAGTGAGGATTTGTCTTTCATAGCGGGATCGAATCCGATTTCATCGTGAACTTTGGAGCCGGGTCGGCGGGCCGCTTCGAATCCCAGGCCGAATTCGACGCCCTTAAATGCCTGGATGCTGGCCACCGCCGCGGCGATCCGGCCATCCAGTCGGCCGTCCCAGGTCATGCAGCTTCCCAGCCCGATCGGGCAGCCGAAAACGTGCGTCTCAACGATTCCGCCGGCGGTGTCCTTGGCCATTTTCTGGTCGTTGATGAATTGCCGCATCGCCTCATCCGCCGCTGGATCGGGGCAATAGACCTCCGAAGCGTCGCGTGATTTGAGCAGGTCGCGCCAATTTTGTTCGGTGACCTCAAATTCTCCCTCGGCCGGGCCGACCGCGCGAACAAACCCGAATGCCTCGATGCCAAACTCACGAAGAAAACAGCGCGCAGCGCTCCCGCCGCCACGCGCGCGGCCGTCTCGCGGCGCTGGCCCGCTCCAGCGTCAGCCGGCAGTCCGTCGTCAGCCATTTGACCGATCCGGCCAGGTCCGCATGACCCGGCCGCGGCCGATGCAGCGGGGGGGTTGCCGCCGGATCATCCAGGCGCGCATCCTTGTTCACGATTTCGATGGCGATCGGCGATCCGATGGTCTTGCCCAGCCGCACACCGCTCAGGAATTCCGCATGATCCGTTTCAATTTTCTGCCGCCCGCCGCGTCCGTACCCGCCCTGGCGTCGTCGCAATTCGCCATCAATGAACGCCGGATCGACCGCCACGCCTTCCGGCAGGCCTTCGATCAGGGAGATCAGGGCTTTGCCATGCGATTCGCCCGCTGTGCGGAAAAACAGTCGTTCCATGCCTACCGAATATTATCAGATTTCGGCTACTCTGTCCCCGTGGCACGGACGATCCACCCGTATTCGGAATTGACACTCTCCTTCATCAGGCGATACCCTCGAAAATTCAATTATCCAGTTTTATCACGAAAAGGAGATTCTCATGCCCCGTCTTAAGTGCCTGGAAAAATCCCAGGCCAGCCCCAAATCACAAGCGATGATGTCCGAATTAGAATCCAAGAAGATGCTGCTGAACATCTTCCGCGGTATGGCCAATAGCCCGGCTGTTCTGGATGCTTACCTGAAATTCAACGGTGCGTTGCAGCAGGGCAAGCTCGATGCCAAAATCCGCCATGCAATTGCCCTGACGGTCGCGCAATGCAACAACACCGGATATTGTCTGGCGGCTCATACGATGCTGGGGAAAGGCGCCGGAATGGACGATGCGGCCATTCGCGACGCCCGCCTGGGCAGGTCGGCGGACCGGAAGACGAACGCGGCCGTGTCGCTGGCGCGCCAGGTCCTTGCCGGCCACGGCAGCGTTTCGGATGCCGATGCCGCCGCCGCCCGTTCGGCCGGGCTCGACGATGGGGACATCGCAGAAGTCATTGCCAACGTGGCTTTAAACGTCTTCACCAACTATTTCAACAATTTCAACCAATCCGAGGTTGACTTTCCGAAGGTACCGGTAAATATCTCGTAAAGTTGCGCAAGCCGATTAGTTCCCAAGCGCTTACGCGGTATTGGCGACGGGAATGCGTTTGTTGTCGCCACCGAGAGTGTTGGTAGACGGCTGCACAGCTTTCGGTTAACCTGATCTCAACCAAGAGGCCGCTGCGGGCTGCTCAAATGACAAGATCCTACGACGCAATTCCAGAAGAGGCGGATCGGCCGGCTGAATACACCAAGACCCCAGCCCCGGTTATGTCGGTGTGTCCGTTCTGCGGGGCAATTTCCGAAAAAAATGATGCGCCCTGTCCGCGATGCAAAATGGACAATAGCGCGCTGACCCGGCAGGCCACCCGGGCCCGCATCGGGCCGTGGTATGTCATGCAGTCGCGCAATCCATCCGCGCCCGGGATGAAATGCAATACTCTGCTGTCACTGATCCGCAAGGGTCAGATTACGCCACGATCGGTTATTCGCGGGCCGACAACGTTTCAGCTTTGGCGATTCGCCGCCCGGGTCAAAGGCATCAGCAGGGAGTTCGGCCTGTGCTATTCCTGCGGGGCCGAATTGCAGCGGACATCAACCTTCTGCCCGCGGTGTTCGCGTTCGCAGGAGCTTCCACCGAATCCTGACGTTCTTCTGGAGAATGAACCGCAGGCTGCAAAGACGGTTTACCGTCAGGTCAACCCGCGGCCTGAAACGCCGGAGCCAGTTTCGTCGGAAAAATCGGAAACCATTGCCGCGCGACCGGCGGCGGATGTGGAAAACGAATCGGAACGCCAGACCCGGCCACCAACACAAATTCCCTCTGCCGCCGAAACGATGGCGGAACTGGCGGAAATTCCCTCGCCGCATAATGCGCCGCCGGAGCTCCAGTCCCGGCCAAGGCAGCGGCCTCAGGAGGGCATTCTTACTCCCAGGGAACTGGCCGCCGCTTTCAGCATTCAATACGATCCAACCATGGACGTCCCCGGCAAGGCCCGGCGCGGCGGAATCGGAAAGAATCTCCTCGTTGCGGCAATAGTGCTTTTAGTATTCGGCGGCGGGGCGTCTGTATTTTACTTTGTTCCGTCTCTACGGCAGCGATTTGTCGCTTGGGTGCAAGACTCCGCGCCGGCGCCTGCCGCCCCGCAGAATTCCTCCAATCAGCCCAAATCCGTTCCCGACGGCAATCCCGCCTGGATGAATGACGTGCCCAATGAAACGCCGTCGAACACGACGCCGGCCAAACTTTCCTCGTCCGGTTCATCGACAGCCAGCGCGTCCAATTCATCCGGCTCGGCGACAAATAACGATACCCCGAGCAATCCTCCGAATAACACTCCGCCCGCATCGAATAATTCGCCTCCGCCGGCGCCGGCCCCCGTTTCCCAGAATGTACCGCCGCCCGTAGTTGATAGTCCTGTGACCACGTCGACTCCCCCTGATCCCGCCACTGTTGCCGCCGCTGATGCCGCTTCCAAGTTGCGTCAGTCCTCCGGCGGTGACCTCGATCTTCTGGCGATGAAGCTTCGCAACAACGGCCTGGATGCCGAGGCGCGACAGGATTTCGCCGCGGCCGTGTATTACTATCAGCAGGTCGAAACCCTTCCCAACGACCATTGGCCGGGCGACATCGACCGGCTGCTCAAGAACGTGCAGAAGCGAATGCTCGGTCACGGGGGTTAGTAATTCCCTAGAGCGGGTTTCGTCTTCCACCCACCCAAGCCGGCCAAAGTGCCCCGATCAAAATCGCCGCTGCCGGCGCCGCGTGCATCAGCAGCCGATCGAGCGTCACGGACAGTAGTTCTTCCAGTTTCCAGTTGGTCACCAGAAACGCCGGAATGTAAGCGGCTATGTGCAATACGAGGAGAACTCCGATCACGCCGACCAGTTGATTTCTAAATCGTCGTCGCTCCGCCAGTGCCAATCCCGCGGCGATCACCCAGAACAATCCCCAGTCCTCCCAATCGATCAGTTCCTTGCCGAATCCCACGAGAATCGTTCCCAGTCGGCCGAAGTTTGAAAAGATTTGAAGCGACGCCAATCTGCCGGCGTAATCTTCGTCGGTTCGGGGTAGTCCCCAGGAATAAAGGATCCACGGCAGATAAATCGCGCCGGCGATTATCGCAAGCGTGACACCTGCGGCGAGTGATTTGCGCCGCCGCTCGCGCGGACCGGATGCGGCGACGACGATCGCGTTGATCGCCGCCAGCGCGAGTCCTTCGTTTTTGGTCCACGCCATCCAGCCGCTGAATATCGCCGCCAGGACCAGGAATCTACAGTTCCCATTTTCTTTCCATCGCAAAATGCACAACAGGCTGCACGCGTAAAACCCGGTGATGGCCATCTCGGCGGTTCCCGATCCGCCGTAGCGGCAAAATGGTTGCAGGCAGGCCAGCAGCGCCGTGGCGGTGAGGGCGGCCGTTGTGCCGTTGATTCGCTTTACCGCCGCGAACACCGCCAATCCCATTCCCGGATACAGCAGCAGTGAAATCGTCTTGCCCAGATCATCCAGCGGCCCGGTCATCGCACGCACGCCGGCCGACATCATCGGCACGAGCAGCGGATAACGCAGATGGCTGTAGCTGAGGCTCAGGTTTGTGAAATAGGCCGGGCGCGGATAAAGCGGATAAATCGCCAGCACCTTCGCCTTCAATTGCCAGATGGCAAACGCGTCCCATTCATTGACGGGGTACATCAGCGCATCGTTCGCCACGGACATAAATCCGTAGGCGATCGCGATGGCGCAGATCAATAACCACCACGCCGGGATTGGGTCTGAGCGGGATTTCATCGCCGGCTCGACACAACGAATTCGATGAACCACGATTCCCGCCACCGCCGCCACAACGGTAATCGACAGGATTTCCGCCTTCGCCGGCCTGATGCCGAGCATGGATAGAAGAATCAGGAAAAACCCCATGATGGCCGGCCCCATGCAGAGAGTCAGCGCGACGACTTCGACCCGTGAAGCCCCGCGCCAGACCGGCCGCGAGGGCATATCCACAGACGACAAGCAGGCAAAGATAAATCGCGCACCACATGAATTTGACGCAACTCGTTCCTAATTCCCCAACCAGCGCACTTCCGAGACCACCGGCAAGCCCAGCGTGTGGTCCATTTGTATCGTCATGACCGAATCGACCCCCTGGCTTCGCAGCCATTGATCGCCGGGATAATCATTGTTCTTCAGCAGTTCGTTCCCGTTGCTGAGCTTTGTCGACGGGCCGGCCGCCAACAAAGGCCGGGGATAGAGCACGTACACCGCGCGGAAATAAATGTTCTGCGCGTATCCAGCGGCCCCAGCGGGAAAATGATCGAACGTCAGAAAAAGCCCCCGACCCGGCGCGGCGGCGTCGGTGATCCATCCATCCCACAGCTTATACGGCGCGGCGATCCTATCCGGCTTTTTAAGAACGAACAGGCGGTTAAAATCAAAATCGATGCACAAGCCGATCGAGGCAACGACGAATATCCGCAATAACCATTTTAGAATCGCCGGCGGATGCGGCGCGGGTGGGGAATGATCGAGTGTATTTCCGGAAGCTTCGGGCAATGCTAAAGAATTGTATTGGGCCGCGTCGCGGGGTCAATTCAATCAATCCGCTTCAGATGTCGGCGGATTTTCCGGCCAATCCACGGCATCGCGAAGCCGTTCGATCCTTGCGGGGCTGAACGATTTTCCCCGATTCATTCCCAGGCATGTTCGCGCGGCTCGCTTCCAGGCTTCGGGACTGGCGAGGTTGCCGTCCCAGAACGGCCATGTCCGGCATTGCAGCGGACGGACTTCGTAAACCGAGCATATCCGTTTCGCATGTCCCGAATCGCCCGCGGGAATCTCCTTGATGAAAATGCAATCGTGGCCGTGCTTGGGATGTTTGATTTCCTTGAGGGCAATCTGCCGGCCGACTTTGCGGCAATATTTTCGAATGACTTGTTTGGGCGTAGTCCCGAGAAACTTAGCCAGCTTGGCGATTTCCTCCTGGCTGACCCAGACGAATCCCGGTCCGCCGCTGCAGCAGTTTCCGCATTGGCTGCACGTAAAGCGCAGTCCGTGCGAAAACCACGGCTCGTCCGTCTTCTGCTGAGAATCCAACACGGGCAGATTCATAATAATCGGGTGATTATAGGGGCGGAGAGAAACCTAGGACAGCCAATACCAGGCCGCGGCGATAATCCCCGCCTGGACGATGACGAACATCGCCAATCCAGCGGCGATTCGCATGGAGAGCCGTGACGGCTTGGCATCGGCGCGCTTTCGGCCGACTCCCATTTGATGTTGAACGGCGGCGATGATGAGGTTTGCCTCGAATCGGGTGATGCCGTACGCGGATGCCGCGTCGATCAGTTTTTCGCGTTGGCTCCAGGGCAGAACGGTGCCTACGAGCTGGCCGGCAACGAGATCGGCAAAATCGCGCGCGGCGATGCCGCGTTCTCCAAGCACGGCCGAGCGAGACCAATCGCTTCGGCGCGTTTTCACTCGAATCGGTTCAAGCTGCATTATCTGCAGTTTACACCGCTGGGCCGCCAGAGCCGCGAAACGGCACAGTTATCCACATCCCCAGCGGGTGGCTCGCGATTCGTCTATGGCGTATGTTCCGCCTGTGACGGTAAAGTGCGGGGGTATTCCACCATGAAATGGGTCAAACGCCTGCTTATTCTGATCGCCGTGGCACTTTTTGGGGCCGTCGCGTTCTCGCTTGCGGGAATTTATCTCTATCGCGGCACGCCCAAATGGTATCGCCCGCGGATTGCCACGACGCAGCAGGTCAAGGATGCCGCCAACCGGGCCGATCAAAAGTTGCTCGATCTTTTCACCTGGGCCGCCAGCGCCCGGGCCCAACAGCTTCGGCGAATCAATGGAATTTCCCAACACGGAATTTCCCTGGCCGGCGATGCTCCGATCGGCTCCAAAACTGTCAGCTTCGATGATGATGAAATCAATTCGTTCGCAACGTCGTGGAAGAGCCCGGGGAAAGACGCGATGGATGAACGGATATCCCATTACTTCACCGATGGCAGAGTAGTGCTTGCTGATGATTCTTTGATCCTGGTGGGCCAATCGCCCGCATTTGGCACATTGGCCAGCGCCGTGTTCCGGCCGAGCATCGATGCCCAGGGAAATCTTCGTGTCGATCTGGACTCCCTGTGTGCGGGGCTATTGCCGGTTCCCCAATCGGCGGTTTCCGACCGGCTCGTCCATCTTCGCGCTCTCCTGCAAGAGCAATTGTCGGTTGAGCAACCGTCGATCCGGATCGACTCCGCCCAAACCGCCAACGGCGCCGCTCTCGTCGCCTCCTGGCTGCGCTTGCTCCTATCGTCCCTGAACGATCGGCCTGCCGATCCGGTGCTGATCATTCCATTTGATATGTCCAACCTGAGCCGCGGGTTTCCTGTGAAATTGACCGCGATCAAGGTCGTTGAGGGACAAATCACTCTGACCATGGAGCCGCTCACTCCTGACGATGGGGAGAAGCTTCTGGAAGGTTTGAAACAGCCGGCGATGGGGTGGCAGTAACAGCGATCGAAAACCTCATCCGCCTTCGGGTTCCTTCAAAATCAATCGAGACGACACCATCAGTTTCAGAGCCGCCTCTATCAGTCGATCCAGCTCCGCGCGGTTCTTGTGTGGCCAGCGCGGTCCAATCCCCGCGTTGCTGCGCCTCTGGATTTCAGCGGCCAGCGCGTGGCGATCACGGGTGCCGTCCAGCAGCGGAATCAATTGGCGGAATGCGTCGTCCAGAATGGCGTCCGAGTGCCGCAGCGAGGTCACCGTCAGATTGTGCGCTGCCTGCCATCGGGCATAACGAGTCGCGCGCGGATGCTCGCCAGGAGTCGGCGAGATGATGCCAGACGGTCGCGACCAAAGTTCGATAAGACCCCAACTGTGATACGCCCCGACCAGGCGCTCCAAGTCGTCGGCAACCTTATTGGGGTCAGCATCCTTCGCGGAAGGATTGACAATCGATAGCAGCTCGGCAAACGACACCGACGAAGGCCACACGCGGCGAAGATGGCGCAGCACGGCGATCGACCGCGGGTCGGAAAGGACGACCTGATAGTCCCCGGTTCCGAATTTGAAACTCTCCCGTCCCTGCGCGTTGGTCCCGGCCGGAACTTCCGCTGGATTTCCCGCAACATAAACGTCGCGCACGCGATCCGACGCCAGCAATGTTGTTGCCGCCTCTGCAAGGCAAAGCACCGAGCCTCGGAAGGTTCGGTTAACGAGAAAATCGAGATACTGCTCCCGTTCCAGCCTATCCGCGGACATTTTAGCGATCATTTCACGAAGGGGCCCGGAAATCTTGAGCCAGGGATCACGATCCCCGCTGGATTCTCCAATGTATTCAAGCCCGTACGCTTTGGCCTCTTCGATGAATTGCCAGAAATATCGCGGATCATTGACCACCTCCATCTGGTCGTGCAATAGGTATTCGTCCGACCCGGCGGCCACACTCTTCTGGTTGTCTCGCAACACGTCCCGGTAGGAACCAGCGTCCGGCGTGTGCTCAGCCACGAATTGCACGATCTGACGTCCCCGCGCCATGTGCTGGGCCGGATCGTCGGTCTGTCGAGCGTGATACAGCATCATCTCCCGGGCCACTTCCTTCAGTCGCCAGCCGGGGTAAGTGTTGTAGCTGATATAGGCTATTCCCTTAGGGGAGAGATGGGCGCGGCAAATTGCCAGGAGCTTTTGCTGGACGTCCGGGGGCACCCACGAATGGACGCCGTGCGCGATGATGTAATCAAATTGCCCCGCATCGTCGGGGAATTCCATGAGGTCCTGACAGCGCAGCTCGATGTTTGCCAGCTCCAATTCGCGAACGATGCTCGATCCGGTTTCGATCTGGCGTTCCGAGAGGTCAATGCCGACAAACCCGCTTCCCGGGAGTTGCTCCGCCATGGGAATCAGGTTGCTGCCGCTGGCGCATCCGATCTCCAGCACGCGGCAGCTTTCGACGTTTTCTGCTGTGATCCCCCGAAGGGCCGCGGCAACCGCAAGACGATCCGGATGTGTGTGATAGTAAGTAGCGCTCAGGTAGGCGACGGCGTCGTACGCCGATTTGAGTTTTTTTATGGTCTCGTCCATGGCAATCACACGCTTAAAGCATTGCGCGAAATCGATCATATCGAATCAGCGGCCGCGAGCGAATATTGCCTTTCAAGGGCAGATACTGCGCCACGTCTCCTACTCGCACGCCAACCCACGCGATTGTGGCTGCAATTATCCGCCGAAAATCTTTTGCGTCTAATACCGATGGCTTAATGCCTTGCGCTCGCGATCTGCGTTCCTGATGCTCTGGCCGATCACCGGAATATTCTTCTGGCACGCCGCTTGTATTGGCATCCCGGACGTTGGGCCATTTGCGGAGCAAGTGCGTATGGATTTTCCGGAGGACATTGGCCAACGAATCGTCGAGGCAGCGCGCCTCGCGGTGACGTTGCATATTCAACGTTCGCTTCTTTTGGAATCCTTCCCCGGTGGAACCGGGCGGGCAATCGGCGGAGCCGTGATCGACTGCGCCCGTGCCGGAGGCGGAGCCTCGGCGACCAGAGGCGGAGCCTCGGTAGCCGATAGGGAGGCCGCATGATTTATGGCCTTTATCTCTCGGCTTCGGGCGTCCTGGCCAATTCGTACCGGCAGGACGTCATTGCCAATAACATCGCCAACTCGGAAACCGTTGGCTTCAAAAGAGATCTCACGATGCTTCAGCAGCGGTTCACCGCCGCGCAGGAGACCGGGCATTTGCGTCAGTCCGACGCCCTGCTAGAGCCGATCGGTGGCGGGCTACTTGCCGAGAGCCCGGCGATCGATTCCGCCGCCGGTGATTTGGAGCCGACCGGTAATGCGCTCGATGTCGCTCTCCAGGGCGATGGATATCTGGCGGTTTCTTCCGGGGGACAGACCCACCTGACGCGCAATGGCCAGATGATCGTCGACCGCTCGGGCCGGCTGGTTTTGTCGAACAATCCCACTCAAGCGGTCTTGGACTCCAGGCAAACTCCGATTGTTCTTGACTCAACAAGCCCAGTCACGATCGCGTCAGACGGAACCATCACGCAAAAGGGCAAAGCCGTCGCGCGGCTGGGGCTTTTCAACGTCGCCGATGGATCCCCACTCCATAAGGTCGGCGGCACGCTTTTGGGGTTTGCCGACGGCGCGAGGCTTTCCGAAGCGCAGCCCGCCGTCCACAGCGGATTCATCGAACGGTCCAACGTCGATCCGTCCACCGAGCTGACGTCATTGATGGAAACGCAACGAGAGCTCGAGGCCAACGCCAACATGATCCATATCCAGGATGAGACTCTCGACAAGCTTGTGAACGATGTCGGAAGAGTCGGTTGATGTGAACCCAAAGGGAATTCGGGAATAAGCAATGGCCATTACCGCACTTCACTCGGCCGCCACCGGTTTGAGCGGGCTTTCCACCGCGATCGACGTGATCGCCAACAATCTATCCAACGCGGAGACGACCGCTTTCAAGAGCAGTCGGGTGAATTTCGAGGATTTGTTCTATCAGACGGAAAAAGCTCCCGGAACCACCAGCGGCAACGGAGACATCTCCCCGGCGGGAATTTTCGTCGGCCTCGGGACCCGCATCAGCAATACACAGCTCAATCTTGCCGAGGGCAGCCTGCAAAGCACCACCAACAACACGGATGTGGCGATCCAGGGGACCGGCTTTTTTCGGGTAAAAGTCCTCAGCACGATCGGCGATGGCACCGCATACACACGCAACGGCCAATTCTTCATCAATAGCCAAAACCAACTGGTGGTGGGAATGGGCGATGGCTACGAACTCGATCCGCCCATCACCATCCCCACGGGAACCACGAGCCTGACGATCAGCCCCGATGGAATCATTACCGGTCTCAAACCCGGCGCGACCACGCCGAGCCAGCTTGGACAGTTTCAATTGACGCAATTCGTCAATCCGCAGGGTCTGCAGTTGCTTGGCGGCAGTTTGTATCAGGAGACCCAGGCCTCCGGGCCTCCGATCACGGGCAACCCCGGCGATCAGGGCGCGGGCACGTTGATGCAGAATACTCTTGAAGCCAGCAACGTCGATCCGGTGAACGAACTGGTCACGTTGATCCAGACCCAGCGTGCGTTCGAACTCAACAGCCAATCGATTCAAACGGCCGATCAGGCGCTGCAAACAATTACCAATCTCCGCAGGTCGTAAGTGATGGATGAAAAATCTCAGGGATGAGAGGTCGCGATGAACAATAATAACCCCCGGCTCACCAAGCGAAAACAGGTTCAACTGCTCGTCATACTGACGATCCTTGCATGGGCGACGCAGACACTGATGCACCAGTGGGGCTTCAGCCAGGTCGTTTCATCCGCGATCGATCTGTCCGACATGCCGGCTGCGACGGACGAAAAATTCGTTCCCAACGCGGCGGATTCGACTCCGTCGGGGACTCTCGAGCTTCGGCAGGAAGCGACGGTGAGCGGTCCCGATGTCAAGCTAAAGCAGGTTTGCCGGTGGTCCGACACGGACGCCGCCGTTTTCACGCCGATTGCAGATACGACCCTAACGCAATTCTCGGGCACTGATTCCTATCGCACGATCAGCATGGAGGAGATCAACCAAACGCTGCACGAAGCGGGCGTGAATGTCGCGATGATCAATTTCACGGCGCCACCAGTTGCACGATCACGCGGTCCGACGCGCAGGCCGATTCCCAGCAGACCATTCAGCAATGGATCGACACTCAGCAGCCGGCTGCGGGAACCACGACCCCGGTGCAAACCCCGGTAACCGATGCCAAGCCCGACCCGAATTTTCACACGCTGCGCGACCTGCTGGTCACCGATTTAAGTCAGCGTCTGAACATTCCCGCCCAAACCCTGCAACTTACCTTCAGCGCAGGACGACAGGCTTCTGTCACTGGCGGAGCCGGTATTCAAATTTGACGTTCAACCCTCGCGCGCGAGAGCCCTGGGAAATGTTACCTGGCAAGTGACGGTCCAGACGGATTCGGCCAGCAGAAAAGTCACCCTTAACGCGACGGCCCGGGCCTGGCTGGACGAAGTCGTCGTCGTCCAGCCGCTGGCAATCCACAAGGTTCTTGAGGCTGCCGACTTCACGGCTCGCCGGGAATTGGTGGATTCGCTGCCGAACAGGCAATTGCTTCATATCGATCAATGTGTCGGGCAGGAGGCTGCGGAGGACCTTCGTCCGGGGACCGTCATGACGGCGCAGCTGGTGAATCCGGTTGCGCTGGTCAAACCGGGCCAGCTCGTCTCGATCGACTTGCGTCACGGTTCGGTTGAATTGCGGTCGGTCGCCCGGGCCATGGAGGAAGGATCGCTTGGGCAGACCATCAGGGTCCGCAATGAGAACACGCGGGACACGCTCGATGTCACGGTAACCGGGGCTCAGGAGGCGCGGCTTGGGGATACCGCGACAGCGGATCAGGGAAATTGAGAAGGATTGCAAACATGCTGATGAAACCGGGAACTTGCCTGTCATTCGTCGCGATCGCGGTGCTGATTAATGCCGTGGCGGTTTTTGCGCAGAATCTTCCGTCTTCGGGGACATCTGCGTACACCACGTCGCCAGCGGCCGCGGGGCTTTTGCCCGCTTCTTCGCCGCCGCCGCAGCTTCCCATTGGTCTACTGGTCCAGCGGACAAACGGGTCGCTTTTGCGGGCGGAAACCTACGACCAGAGCGACGCCGCCACTCCGACGCCCCGTACCGTCAGCTATTACGACGTCCCCGAACCTAAGCCCAAGCTCCTTCGAAAACACGATCTGGTCACCATCATCATCCGCGAAAACAGCCAGTTCACCACGAACGGCACCACCGATCTGAAACATGCCAACGATCTGGATGCGATCATCGACAGCTATGTCACGCTCGGATGGTCGGGCGGGGGACCCAGCCTTGACGAGCATTCTCCGGTTACCCCCATTGAGTTGAAAACCAGCGGCCAGCGCGATTTTAAGGGAACGTCAACCGTGGAACGCGACGACTCGTTCACCGGCCGAATTACGGCTGAAGTCGTCGACGTCAAGCCCAACGGCACACTGATCCTGCAGGCCACCGAGACCATCAAGACGGATGAGGAGGAGCAGCGCGTGACGCTGATCGGCACCTGCCGGGTGGAAGACATTAGTTCCGATAACGGTGTACTCAGCAATCAGTTGTTCAACCTGCAACTGAGCAAACAACATAAGGGGGCGGCCAAGGATACGCTCACACGGGGACTCTTTACTCGATTATTGGACTGGATCAATCCATTCTGACGATGGTTATGGGGTCTTGCCACGATGACAATCCGCATTTCCATCGTTTTGCTGGCTATCGCTTGCATGGCGGCTCCCGCGGGGGCCGTCAAGATCGCGGACATCACGCGCATCGGTGGCGAGCGAACCAACATTCTGACCGGTCTGGGGTTGGTCTACGGTCTCAAAGGAACCGGCGACGGCGGTGGTTTCGCGCCGGCGATCGCGCCATTGCGGTCCATGCTGTCAAAATTTGGTGATCCGGTGACGGTTCAGCAGCTTAATAATGCCGCCAATGTGGCCGTGGTGATGGTCACCGCGACCGTTCCCGCGCCTGGGCGCGGGATGGAGATCATCTGGATGTGCACGTTTCCAGCGTTGGCGCCGCCCCAAGCCTCCACGGCGGACGGCTGTTTGTGACGCCGATGCAGGGTCCTCTGCCCGGCGGACCATTACTGGCGTTGGCCGAGGGTCCGATAACGATCGAAGATCCCAGCACGCCAACCGTCGGGGTGATTCGCGCGGCCGCGGGCGGGGCGGTCATGGAAACCGATCTCCCGGCGCACGTCATTGATGCCGGCGGTCGATTCACGCTGATTCTCGACGAATATTCCTCAAGCTGGGGAACCGCCAGCCGGATCGCCAAAATCATCAACGATTCCGAATCCAACGCCGGTGAAATCCTCGCCACCGCGATCGATGGAAAGAACGTCATCGTCACGATCCCGTCCAGTGAGCGCGATCACCCGGACAGCTTCATCGGACGAATCCAGCAATTACCCGTTCAGATGATCGCCACCAAGGCGCGGGTCACGATCAATCAGAAAACCGGAACGATCATCATGACCGGCGACGTGGAGATCAGCCCCGTGGTGATCAGCCACAACGGCTTGTCCATCTCCACGGTGATGCCCCCGCCGCAGGCCACTTTGCGCAACCCAATCGTCACCGATCACGAGGCGATCGCTGTTTCCACGGTGGATGAACCCAACGGCAACCTGCAGGACCTGGTCGCCGCGATGGAAGAGCTGAAGGTTCCCGCGCTCGACCGCATCCAGATCATCGAAGAGCTTTACAAAACCGGCAAACTTCATGCCGAGCTTATTGAGGAGTAATCTATGAACGCCGCCTATCTTCCGATTCCGACAAACCCACGCATGGAAGCGCTCAAAAAGATCAGCATTCATCCTGGTCGCCGGCCGCTTTCGCAGCATGAGAAGCTGATCCTTCAGACCCGCAAATGGGTCGCGATGTCGTTCTTTGAACCGATGCTTGAGCAAATGCGAAACAGCCCGTTCCGCAGCGATCTTTTCGACGGTGGTTCGGCCGGAAAGGCGTTCGAATCCATGTACGATGAGCGACTGTCGGAAAAAATGGCCAGCGACGCATCCGATACGCTGGTCCAATCCATCGTTCGCAAGATCGAGGGCGGCCGGGCGTACGCCCAGCATGTTCAGAAGGCCCAGCAGGAGATCGATTCCGAACGCGAAGGGGCGGACCGCACGCGCGCGCTTTCCACGGGAGTGAGCCATGTCGCGTCATATTTCTGATCTGCATACGGTCCTCGCGCAGTTGATCGCGGAGCATCGCAAGCTGCTGGATCTGCTGGAAGCCCAGCACACCGCGATGAAGACGTTCAACCTGAGCGTGATGGCGGATTTGATGCCCCGGCAGGAAATGGCCCGGCTGTGCATCGTTGAACTGGAAAATAAAAGGCGATCGTTGATGCGCCAGATCATGGCCGTGCACAAGCTCCCGGAGGAGCCCCGGCTGGCAAAGATGGCGGAGCTTTTCCCGCAGCATGGCCCGGCACTGCTGAAAACCCGTTCGGAATTGCGCGATCTGGCGGGGCGGATCGCCCGGCGTTCGCAACTTTCGGGCCGGCTGGCGTCGGCGGTTCTCGGGCATTTGAACACCGTCGTCCGCCTTCTCGCCGGTGCGGCGCAGCGGGCGGGGTTGTACACCCGGCGGGGAATCCCGCGGGTCGGTTCTCGCATCGGCGTCATGGATGCCATCGGTTGATTGGCGACAGATATGTCTCTTAGCGGCGCACTCAACATCGGAAGCTCGGCACTGACGACCAGCCAGGCCGCACTGCAGGTCACGGGCAATAACATTGCCAACGTGGGCAACCCGAATTATTCGCGGGAGGTTTCGGTCACCTCCGACACCCCGGTGCAGGAGATTTCGTCGGGCGTTTACATCGGTTCGGGCGTCGATTTGTCCGCGATCGAGCGACAGGTGGATGAGTCGCTCAACACCCGGCTCAATTCCGCTATGAGCGACAACGCAGCCGCGACGACCACCCAAAACTGGAGCAGCCAGGTCGAAACGGTCTTCAACGCCCTGGGGAGCCAGAGCCTCGACACGCAACTCAGCACTTTCACGAACGATTGGTCGCAGCTTGCCAACGACCCGACGAACGTCGCTCAGCGGCAGGTGGTCATCCAGGATGGCCAATCCCTTTCCCAGCAATTCAACAGCTTGAGTTCGCAAATTCAAACGATCCAGTCGAATCTCGGAAGCGAACTCACCTCGCTCACCACCAACGTCAACCAACTTGCGAAGCAAATCGGGTCGCTGAATCAGCAGATCGCCACCAGCCAGGGGGCGGGGGGATCCAACAACCAGTTGCTGGATCAGCGCGACGCGGCGGTTCAGCAGCTTTCCCAGTTGGTGAATGTTCAGACGGTCAACCAGGGCAACGGCACGGTGAATGTGTACATCGGTTCGGAGCCGCTGGTGCTTGGCACTACTGCCGATAGTGTGACCGTTCAGCAATCGCAGGTGAACGGCCAGCCAACTTATTCGCTCCAATTTGCTTCTGATAATGGTCCGGTTCAGGCCACGAGCGGCCAGCTTGGCGCAACGGTGTCGGCCCAAACTCAGATCAATACCGTCCAGCAGCAACTCAATTCATTGGCCGGCGGTTTGATATTCGGATTGAATTCGATTTACTCCAGCGGCCAGGGACTTACCGGCTATTCCAGCGTCACGGCCACCAATCAGGTGACAAGTCCGACCGCCGCGCTGAACAGTACCGCCGCCGGTCTTCCATTTCAGCCGGTCAACGGCAGTTTTGTGGTGACCACGACGAATTCGCAAACGGGATTGTCCAGCAGCACCCTGGTTCCGGTGAACCTTACCGGCCAACCCACGGATACGACGCTGACCAGCCTCACCGCCAGCCTGAATGCCATACCCAATGTCAGCGCCACTGTGCAAGGCGGCGTTCTGACGATCGCATCGACGGATCCGAACGAGACGATCACGTTCAGCCAGGACAGCAGCCACGTTTTGGCCGCGATGGGAATCAACAGCTTTTTTCAGGGTTCCAACGCCACCAATATGGCCGTCAATTCGACCGTCGCGGCGAATCCAAAACTTCTGGCGGCGGCACAGAACGGTGAGCCGGGAGATAACTCCAACGCCCTGGCGATCGCCAATTTTCCCTCGACCACTCAAACCGTCCTCGGGAATCAAAGTTGGACGGACGCCTACGGTTCGATGATCAATGGCATTGCCACTACAGGCGCGACGGCAAACAGCGATGCCAATTCCACGCAGGACATCGTTCAGGCGCTGCAAACCCAGCAGCAAAACGTCAGCGGCGTCAGCATCGATCAGGAAACCGTCAACATGCTCGAGCAGCAGCGGAGCTACCAGGGCGCGGCAATGTTTATCTCAACCGTAAATCAAATGATGCAGTCACTGTTGAATATTACGCTGTAGGACCGTGTGTTATGTCGATTCTTCCGGTTGGAATTTCGCGGGTCAGCGACCTGATGCAGTCAAACATATTGGCTGATCGGATCGACGGCACCCAGAACCAGCTTCTTCAGGTGGAAAATGAGTTGTCCACCGGCCAAGCCATCAATGCGCCCAGCGATAATCCATCGGCGTCCGCCATCATCATTCAGCTTCAGCAGTCCCTCAATCTGCAGCAGACGTACAACGACACGATCAACTCGTCCACTTCGCAGCTTTCGCAGACGGATTCCAGCCTGGGGAACCTGACGACGCTGCTTCAGCAGGCGGAGCAAATCGCTTCGGCCGACGTCGGGTCGGACGTGACCCAAACCCAGCGCACTTCCGACGTCGCCGTCGTTCAAAGCCTTTACACTCAGGCGCTGGCCATCGGTAATCAGCAATTCAACGGTCAATATCTCTTCGGCGGCGCCACCGGAAACACGCAGCCGTTTGTCAGCAGCAGCACCGGCGTTATGCAGTTTGTCGGCAGCGCGCAAACCCTGCAAAACAGCATCAACAGCGGAATTTCGCTTTCGTTTCAGGCAAACGGCGCCAAGTTTTCGGAGCGCTTTACTCCGGCGTGAACGGAACGGCGAACATTACGCCGTCTTTGTCGGCAACCACGAGACTCTCCGACCTCGGCGGCGCCGGCAACAATGGCATTCAGCTCGGGACCATCACCCTCGGAAATGGAACCGTGACCAAATCGGTCGATCTCTCGGGGGCAGCCAGCGTCGGCGATGTGGTCAATCTCATCAACCAGGCGGCGGTGGGTGGAATCACCGCAGCCATCACCGGCCAGGGTTTGACAATCAGCGGCGCCCCCACGGATAACATCACAATTGGCGGCTCCACGGCGCAGCAACTGGGAATCGCTACGGCCGCCGGAGGCGCCGGCCTCGCGACGCCGGTCGTCGGTTCATCCTTGAATCCCAAGGTCACGCTGCTCACCCCGCTGAGTTCCCTCAGTGACGGCGCGGGCATTAGTAATGCTGGGCTGACGATCACCAACGGGCAAACCACCAAAACCGTCACGTGGTCACCCACCGGTACCGTCCAGGACATGCTCAATGCAATCAATGGCGCCGGATTAGGAGTAGTCGCCCAGATCAATTCGACGGCCACGGGTATCAATATTCTTAATTCCTCGCAGGGAACGACTCTCAGCATCGGCGAAAACGGCGGAACCACCGCGGCCGATCTGGGCGTTCAGTCCATGGCGTTGACGACGCCGCTGTCGAGTCTCAATAACGGAAAAGGCGTTCAGACCGCCGGCGGGGCGACTCCTGATTTTCAGATCACTGCCCGCGATGGCACGACCTTCCAAATCTCAATCAGCGGGGCAACGACCGTTCAGGATGTCATCAATGACATCAATACGGCGACGGCCGGAAAAGTGACCGCCTCCCTTGCCACGACCGGAAGCGGGCTCATTTTGACCGACAGTTCGGGCGGAGCCGGCACGCTTGCTGTTACACCGCTCAATAATTCCAATGCCGCGGCAGACCTGGGATTGAACGTCGCGTCCTCGGGCAACACGCTGACGGGTACGGACGTCGGAGCGCCCGCATCCGCGGGAATCTTCGGCAATCTCCAGGCGCTGATGACCGCCCTGCAATCAGGAAACGCGCAGGCCATCACCGCCGCGGGACAGGGCATTCAGACCGATATCAGCCGTGTGATCGAGTTGCACGGCCAGACCGGCGCTTACGAGCAGCAGTTGACCAGTCAGCAGACCGACCTTCAGCAGCAGGGTACGGCGACGCAGACGCTGCTGTCGCAACTAAAGGATGTGGACATGACCAAGGCCGTAACGCAGTTCCAGACGCTTCAGACGGCGTTGGAGGCCAGCTTGCAGACGGCGGCGAGCACGCTGCAGATTTCGCTGTTGAATTTCATCGCGTGACGCCGTCTGGCATGCGAATTGCCTGTAGTTTAAGGCAGTGTAAATTGTGATTGGATAACTAACATCCAGTCGCGAGTAGCGCAGAAAAATCCGCCGGGAGCGGCGGAAATCGCCTGAAAACGCCGGCCGTGACAGCCGGCGGCGATGAGAGTGGAGAAAATCGGCCGCGGTGGAATTCGCGGTATGCGTATCGGACTGCTGGTTGCGGTTCGGTGCTTTGCGCCCAGACGGCCGGACGCCGCGGGGCTGGATGGCTGCGGCGGATGCCTCAGCCGATTGACCGGTGGTATGGAACCGCCGGAGAACTTTTTCGCGGCCCACCGCGCTGATGCCGTGGGTGATTCGCGGGATCGGAGTTTACATGATGGAGATCAAGACCTCTCGTTTCGGCATCCTCACGGTGGATGAGCAGCGGCTCATGACCTTCCCGCGGGGATTGCTGGGTTTTCCCAATCGTCAGCGCTTTGCGCTCGTTCAGACGGGACAGGGGAATTACTTCTTCTGGCTGCAAAGCGTCGATGAACCGAACCTCGCCTTCGTCGTGACGGACCCGACCACGTTCTTCAAGGACTACGAAGTGCCGATGCGCGAAGAGACGCTTGGCGATCTCGAGTTCTCCGATCTGAAGTTCGCCCAGGTTTTCGTGATCTGCAACAAGATCGGTGATTGGCTCACGGGAAATCTCCTGGGTCCGATCATCGTCAACAGCGAAAGCCGAATCGCGCAGCAGGTCGTGCTGACGGAAAAGAAGTGGACGACCCGCCAGCCGCTCTTGCGAATCGCCAGTGAAGTGCCTCTGGCCAAGTCGGCGGCATAACCGCTGGTTTGAACAGTTGGACGAAGGATTGGGAAGAATAGTCCCGGAACAGGGATGTTTCGGGTGGATCGGCCGGCCGCGGCTGCCAAAGCAGGCGCGGTCATCGAAGCCGAAACAGCAGGAAGGAGCCTGAACATGTTGGTGCTGTCCCGTCAACGCGACGAAACGATCATGATCGGTGACAACATCGAGGTGACCGTTGTTGACATCCGCGGAGACAAGGTTCGCCTGGGGATTAACGCCCCCAAGGAGATCAGCGTCCACCGCAAGGAAGTCTACGACGCGATTCGCCGCGAGAACAAAGCCGCGGCGCAGGTAAAACCCGAGGATCTTTCGGGATTTGGAAAGATCGGTTCTAAGGATGACAAGGAACAAAGCAAGTGAACAAGAAGAAAGCGGCGGCCCTCCGCCCAGAGGCGCTTCGGTTTCCGCTCTCGCCATTGCTCGCCATTAGCAGTCATGGAGGATTGATATGGCTTCGATCGTAACAAATGTCTCATCGCTAATCGCTCAGAACGCACTCTCCAAATCGCAGTCCGCGCTCAGCACCTCGCTGGAACGGCTTAGCACCGGTCTGCGCATCAACAGCGGCGCCGACGATCCGGCCGGTCTGATCGCCAGTCAGGATCTCCAGAGCGAGATCACCGGCATTCAGCAGGCCGTGAACAACAGTTCGCAGGCGACGAATGTCATCACCACCGCGGATGGTGCTTTGACGGAAGTCGATTCGTTGCTGGACAACATCAACGGACTCGTGGTTGAATCCGCCAACTCCGGTGCGTTGTCTCCCCAGGAGCTACAGGCCAATCAGCTTCAGATCGATTCGGACGTGCAAAGCATCAGCCGAATTGCCGGAACTACCAGCTTCGCGGGCCTGAGCCTTCTCGATGGCAGCCTTAACTACATCACCAGCGGCGTGGCGACCAGCGCGATCAGTTCGCTGTCGATTTCCCAGGCGAACCTGGGAACTCAACCGACGATGCCGGTGGATATCAACGTCATCAGCAGCGCCAAGCTTGCCGACCTTCAGTTCCGCGCCAGCGCGATCACCAAGAGCGTGACGCTGGAAATCGGCGGCAATAGCGGCGTCCAGACCCTTTCGTTTGTCAGCGGCACGACGGCGTCGGCGATTGCTTTCGCAGTCAACAGAATCTCGGACAGCACGGGCGTCACCGCGGACCTGATCAACAACGCCAACCCCCTTTCGGGGATCAATTTCGAAAGCACCGGCTACGGCTCCAGCAGCTACGTCTCGATCCAGGCCCAGACCGGCGCCTTCCAGACCACGGATGCCAACGGTGTTTCGACGCAGCGCGGCGTCGGCGGCGATGCAGTTGCCACCATCAACGGCGCTCTCACCGTCGGCAACGGCCTCAATTTGCAGCTCAACACCTCGGCGCTGGACGTAAACCTGACGTTGAACAGCGCGGTCGGGATTGGAAAGACCAGCTTCACAATCACCGGCGGCGGCGCCCTCTTCCAGTTGGGGGCCGACGTCAACAGCCAACAGCAGGTGAGCATCGGCATAGGCTCCGTTGCAGCCAGCGCTCTGGGAAATAACGTCGTTGGATTCCTAAACGATATTGCCACAGGCGGCAACGCGTCGGTGGTCAGCGGCAAGGCCGAGCAGGCAAGCCAGATCGTCAACGTCGCGATCCAGCAGGTCGCGGAATTGCAGGGACGGCTCGGGGCGTTCGAGAAAGACACCCTGGACACCAATACCGCCAGTTTGCAGGTCGCGCTGGTAAATGTGACGTCCAGCGAAAGTAATATCACGGACGCCGATTTCGCGGCGGAAACCGCAAATATGACGCGAGATCAGATTCTAGTGCAGGCCGGGACAACCGTTCTGGCGACGGCCAACAACACCCCGCAGAACGTTCTCACGTTGCTGCAGGGTCACTAATTCGGGCCGGATGAATAAGTGAATATTGAGCGGGCGACCCGATTTCATCGGGCCGTCCGTTTTTGCGCAGCCGCGACAAAGCGGCGTTATCGCCCCATCACGTCACATAATCCGTTGGCCGGCGCTCAATGAAGACGATACCAGCGCCGTTAACGGTTTGTTCGGAATTCCTTCCCCATTCCAACTAAAGTGTCTGAACGTCTCCGTCGATACGCCCGGGGTGCTGTATAGAGGATTTGCGTACCACCTCACACACGGCCCAGACTTGCGAGGAAGGAGGCATTGTTTGAGTGGTTAACGCCGGGCACGAATGTGGCCGGCGTGGACTAAAAGTGGCTTCGGCGGGATTACCCTGACCTGCCAAACTAACTAATTCAGGGATTGGACTTTTTCGTCACGGAGAGACAGTTTATGAGCAGTATTATTAATACGAATGTCAGCTCGCTCATTGCACAGAGCTCGCTGGTACAGAACAATACGAATCTCAATACGAGCCTTGAACGGCTCAGCACGGGTTTGCGAATCAACAGCGGTGCGGATGATCCCGCCGGTTTGATCGCCAGCCTCGGTCTTCAACAGGAACAGACTGGAATCCAGACCGCCATCAACAATGCCAGCCTTGCCGGCAATGTTATCGGAACCGCCGAGGGTGGTTTGAATGAGGTCAGTTCCCTTCTGACCCAGCTTCAGGGTCTGGTCGGCCAGGCCGCCAACACCGGCGGCCTCAGCAGTTCTGAAGTTTCGGCTGATCAGTTACAGGTGGACTCGATTTTGTCCACGATCAACCGCATCTCGCAATCGACCTCGTTCGACGGCACGCAGTTGCTCAACGGCAACCTTTCCTATACGACCAGCGGCGTGGCATCAGCGGTCACAAACCTTCAGGTCAACAGCGCAGTCGTGCCCTCAGGGAGCACGGTTGCGGTTGCGGTCCAGGTTGTGTCATCCGCGAAGACGGCGGCGTTGACCTATCAGGGCGGCGCCATCAGCGGTAACACGGTGACGTTGCAGGTCGCCGGTAACCTCGGCAGCACCCAGTTGTCGTTTGCTTCCGGTACCAGCGTGAGCTCGATCGCGACCGCGATCAATGGCGTCAAGGCCACGACCGGATTGTCTGCTCAGGTCAGCGGTACGGCCTTACGCGTCAATTCGACGCAATACGGTTCGGCCCAGTACACCAGCATTCAAGTGATTGCCGGCAAGCTGGCGCAGAACTTCAGCGGCACCAAGGCCACTGGAACCGATGCGAAGGTGACCATCAACGGCGCCGCCGCGGAAGTCGCGGGGCTCGATGTGAGCTATCGCAACGCCGACCTCGACGTGAGCCTGAATATCGCAGGCAATTACGACAAGCCGAACTCTTCCACCTTCTACATCACCGGTGGCGGAGCCAACTTCCAACTCGGCTCACAGGTTTCGGAGACCGGAATCGCGTCGATCGGAATCAGCTCGGTGTCAACCGGCGATCTCGGCGACGCGTTCAATGGTTATCTCAGCTCGATCGGCAGTGGCGGAGCCAATGACCTGGCGAGCAGCAACCTGTCAACCACTCAGAACATTCTCGACAGCGCGATCAATCAAGTGAGCACGCTGCGAGGTCGTCTGGGTGCGTTCCAGGATTTCACCATCGGCTCGACGGTGAACAGCCTGGGCGTTGCGTATGAGAACGTTTCGGCGGCGGAATCGGCGATTTCCGATACCAATTTCGCGGCAGAAACCTCGAACCTGACCCGCGATCAGATTTTGTCGCAGGCAGCGACGACGGTTCTGCAAACCGCCAACGCTCAGCCCGATAACGTTCTGAAGTTGTTGGGCGCCTAAGTAACTTGATTCCCGCGGCGGAGCCACGGATTCTTTTCTCGCAAGTCAAAAGTCCCCCGGCCAGTTCGGCCGGGGGATTTTATTTGCGCGGCGTAGTCCCATAAATACCCCACGGGAATCGAATGCTTCCAGACCACACGCAGATTCGGTCACCCCGGACATACTATTGCGCTCTGCCCTATAACTCCGGTTTGCGAATGTGGCGCGGGAAACTGAAAGAATGCTCAAGTATCGGGTCGATTAATGAACAGAAGATGTGACGGCGCCGCGGCGCATGGGAGCAAGCCACGCGATGCCGTCACGAACGGTTCGTGGGAAAGGAGCGCAGGATTCTCAATGCGGGAGCGATGACTCTCGAAACTTTGCCAGGGAACGGCGACCGGCGGACGTCCCCAAATTGCCGGCAGAATTCTACGGGGAATGATAAAAACATTTGCCGCTGCTCCAACGAGCGACGGCACGTGGCTTGCACGGATGCGAATCCTGCCCCACGGAATAACACTGTCACGGAGAGACATTCATGAGCAGCATCATTAACACAAATGTCAGCTCGCTAATTGCACAGAACTCGCTATTACAAAACAATACGAACCTCAACGGGAGCCTTGAACGGCTCAGCACGGGTTTGCGAATCAACAGCGGCGCGGATGATCCCGCCGGTTTGATCGCCAGCCTGGGTCTTCAACAGGAACAGACCGGAATTCAAACCGCGATCAACAATGCCAGCCTTGCCGGCAACGTTATTGGAACCGCCGAAGGTGGTTTGAACGAAGTCAGCTCCCTTTTGACCCAGCTTCAGGGTCTGGTCGGCCAGGCCGCCAACACCGGCGGGCTCAGCAGCTCCGAAGTTGCGGCCGATCAGTTGCAGGTGGACTCCATCCTGTCCACGATCAACCGCATCTCGCAATCGACCTCGTTCGATGGCACGCAGTTGCTCAACGGCAACCTCGCCTATACGACCAGCGGCGTGGCATCAGCGGTCACAAACCTTCAGGTCAATAGCGCGATTGTACCCTCTGGGGGCACCGTTGCGGTCGCGGTCCAGGTTGTGTCCTCAGCGAAAACCGCGGCGTTGACCTATCAGGGCGGCGCCATCAGCGGTAACACGGTGACGTTGCAGGTCGCCGGCAATCTTGGCAGCACACAGTTGTCGTTTGCCTCGGGCACCAGCGTTAGCTCAATCGCCACCGCGATCAATGGCGTGAAGGCCACCACCGGATTATCGGCTCAGGTCAGCGGTACGGCACTCCGAGTGAATTCGACGCAATACGGTTCGGCCCAGTACACCAGCATTCAAGTGATTGCCGGCAAGCTGGCGCAGAACTTCAGCGGTACCAAGGCTACTGGAGCGGATGCGAAGGTGACCATCAACGGCGCTGCCGCGGAAGTCGCGGGGCTCGATGTGAGTTACCGCAACGCCGATCTGGACGTGAGCCTGAATATCGCAGGCAATTACGACAAGCCGAACTCTTCCACCTTCTACATCACCGGTGGCGGAGCCAACTTCCAATTGGGAGCCGAGGTTAACGAAACAAACGTAGCTTCCATTGGCGTCGCCTCGGTTTCGACCGGCGACCTTGGTGATGCGTTCAATGGTTATCTCAGCTCGATCGGAAGCGGCGGAGCCAATGACCTGGCGAGCAACAACCTGAGCACCTCGCAGAACATTCTGAACAGCGCGATCAATCAGGTCAGCACCCTGCGAGGCCGCCTGGGTGCCTTCCAGGATTTCACTATCGGCTCGACGGTGAACAGCCTGGGCGTTGCGTATGAGAACGTTTCGGCGGCCGAAGCGGCGATTACCGATACCAATTTTGCGCAGGAGACGTCCAACCTGACCCGCGATCAGATTCTATCGCAGGCAGCGACGACCGTTTTGCAAACCGCCAATTCTCAGCCTGACAACGTTCTGAAACTGCTGGGCGGCGCCTAAGCGAATTGATTCCCTGGGCGGAGCCGCGGATTCTTATCTCGTAGATCGACACGCCCCTGGCCCGATCGGCCGGGGGCGTTTTCTTGATGGGGTCAATCATCTATCATGCGTTGGCAATGACGCAGGTCGCTCTATTCATCACTTGCCTGACCGACCAGTTTTATCCGCACGTCGGCGTCGCCGTGACCAAAATCCTCGAACGCTTTGGATGCGAAGTCCACTTTCCCAAAACCCAAACCTGTTGCGGCCAGCCGTTTTTCAACAACGGATTCCATTCCGAAGGCCGCGAACTCGCCAAACGCATGATCGAAATCTTCGAGCCGTATCCCTATGTGGTCACACCTTCCGGCTCATGCTGCGCGATGGTGCGAGAGCAATTCCACGAGCTTCTGCACGCTGATCCGGAGTGGCAAAAACCGATGGAGGCCCTTCGCGGCAAAACCTTTGAGTTCGTTGAATTCCTGGACAGGGTGCTGAAAGTCGACTTTCATCAATTCTCGTTGCCGCTGCCCAGGGACATCGCATATCACTACACCTGCCATCTCCGCGGGATCGGCGTGAAGGATGAAGGCGTGCGCCTGCTCCGCCAGATCGGCAACGTCCAGTTCAAGCCCATGGAGAAGACCGATCAATGCTGCGGATTTGGCGGCACTTTTGCCATCAAATATCCCGCCATCAGCGGGGCGATCGTCGATGACAAGGTCAACTGCATCCAGGCCACCGGGGCGAACACTCTGATCTGCAATGATGCCGGCTGCACGATGAATATCTCCGGCATGTGTCACCGTCGCGGAATGCAAACTTCGGTCAGGCACCTTGCCGAGCTGATGGCCGAGGCGATGGGAATCGACGCCGGAGCGTGGTAAGCTCCGAGCAGAGCCTTACATGGTTCCAACGATTCAAGATCAGCCCTCCGATCCAAATACCGCCGCCTTTTTGCGTGAGGCCGGCGAGGCGAAATTCGATTTCCATTCCATCAGCGTCAAAGCGGCGGGGGATGAGCGCCTCAAGAACGCGGTCAGTTCCAATACCCAGCGGCAATACGATGGCCGGCAACAGCGGATGCTGGAATTGCCCGATGCCGATGGCCTACGGTCGCTCGCCGGCGACATCAAGCAACACGCGCTGGACAACCTCGATTATTATCTCGAACAACTTCAGGCTTCGGTCGAGCGCAATGGCGGACACGTTCATTTCGCCAGGACCGGCGAAGACGCCCGCCGAATAATCGCCGGCATCGCCAAAAAAGCGGGTTGCACGCGCGTCATCAAAAGCAAATCGATGGCCAGCGAAGAAATCGAACTGGCTCATTTTCTCGAATCCACCGGCCTCGATCTCGTCGAGACCGATCTGGGCGAATTCATCATCCAGATCAGTCACGATAAGCCCAGCCATTTGGTCGCCCCCATCATCCACAAGGACCGGGCGTCGATCGCGCGTCTGTTCAGCGAATATTTCAAGACTCCCTACAACGATGACCCAACCACCCTCACGGCCCAGGCGCGATCGTTTCTGCGAAATAAATTCCGGGTGGCCGATCTCGGCATTACCGGCGGTAATTTTCTCGTCGCCGAAACCGGACAGGTCTGCGTCGTCGAAAATGAAGGCAATGCCCGCCAATCGGTGACCACGCCGCGCGTTCTGGTCAGTCTTGTCGGAATCGAAAAAATGGTCCCGCGCCTGGCTGATCTGGCCGTCATGCTCAAGCTTCTGGCCCGCAGTTCCACCGGGCAGCGGATGACCGTCTACACCACCATTTTCGGCGGCCCGCGCGCTTCCGGCGAAATAGACGGACCCGAGGAATTCCATCTGGTCCTCCTCGACAACGGCCGATCGGAAATCCTCGCCGATCCCGAATATCGCGAAACCCTCCGCTGCATCCGCTGCGGCGCCTGCCTCAACGCTTGCCCCGTCTACCGCAAGATCGGCGGTCATGCCTACGGAAGCGTCTATCCCGGCCCCATCGGCGCGCTTATCACGCCCCTCTTCCAGGGTCTCGGAAAATTCAAGGATTTGCCGCAGGCCAGCAGCCTGTGCGGAGCCTGTTACGAAGCCTGCCCCGTCAAGATCAACATCCCTCGCCATCTGATCAATCTTCGCCGGGATATTACCAATCAGCACTTGAACGGCCGATTCGAACGCCTGATCTACCGCGTCTGGGCCTGGAGCATGAAAAGCCCATTGATGTATCGCCTGATCGTCGCCGCCCAAAAATTCGATCTTCGCCGCCGCGCCCACAAGACCGGCTGGATTCGTTCCCTCCCCATGTTTGTTGCCGGCTGGACTAAAGTGCGCGATATGCCCGCACCGGCAAAACGAACATTCCACGAGATCTGGAAGGACCGGGCGTGACTTCGCGCTCGGCCGGGGCATTGCTGGCCGTGATCCTCGCGGGCTCGTTCGCGCTCAAGCTTCGCCATCTCGACCACGCCGCCGTCAAACCTCTGGACGAAGTTTTTCACGCGATCGTCGCTCGTAATTTTTTGAAGCATCCGCTGACTCCCACGCTCGTGGATCAGCCATTTCTTGCCTACGACTGCAATGATTGGCTCGCCAATCACATCTGGCTTCACAAACCCCCGATGGCCATGTGGCAAATCGCGCTCTCCTATTCACTGATCGGCGTTGGAACCCTCGCGCTGCGGCTTCCTTCGGCAATCCTCTCCACCATGGCCGCGTGGCTGACCTATCTCATCGGCTGCCGTTTGCTCGATCGCAAAGCCGCGCTCATCGCCGCCGCTCTGCAGGCGTTCAATCCCGTCATACTGATGCTGGTGAATGGCTACGTCTTCAGCGATCACGTCGACATTTCTCTTCTCTTCTGGACTGAACTGGCGATTTATTTTCTCGTCCGCGCCGTCCAATCACCGGGCCACGCAAATCTGATTCTTTGCGGCGTCGCGCAGGGCGTGGCGTTTCTCTCCAAGACCTATCCGGCTTTTCTCGTCACGATCCTGGCTGTGGCCGCCTTGCGGAGAATCAAGGTCAAAGGACTGATCGTCATTCTTCTGTCCACCGCCCTTACGATCGCCCCCTGGCTGATCTGGACCGCGATCCGCTTTCCCCACGAATTCGCCCGTGAAAACCTGCAAATCCTGCATCACCTCAACGAAAACGTCGAAAACTGGGCGGCCCCATGGGACCAGGTCGTGTTCTACTACTGGATCAGCATATTTCACGTTTACTATCCGGCCATCATCGCCTCCGCCGTAATTTTTCTGTTTTACGCTTGGCGCGAAAAAAGATTCAATGCGATGCTGATTCTCGTCTGGGCGGCCGGCGTGATGATTCCCAATCTTCTCGCGACCTCCAAGCCCATGAACGCGACCTTGATCGGCTGGCCCGCCGCCTGGCTGATGTTCGGCGATCTCATCTCCCGCGCCATCGCCGGAGATACTTTCCCGCTCGCAACCTGGCTTACCGCCATGGTCACGGGCATCATTTTTCTAACCGGCAATTCCATCCCAGCCGGCGGTGAGAATTGGGGTCAAACCGATCTCCCCTTCGCCACCATCATGCGGCAACATCTTTGGGTCCTCTGGTCCGCCGCCATCTCTCTGATCGCCGGCGTTGCCGTCGCACGATTCAAATTCCCTGCAAAAGCTCGCATCGGCGCCGTATGGTCCGCCGCGCTGGCCATGATCTTCCTCTGCGTCTTCGCCGGAATCCGCAAACATCCCTCCGGCTATCTCGTGACCGCCTGGCGAGTGACATCCATCGACGCCGGCACACCGAGCTTCACCCCCATTGGCGAATTTGCCGCTCGTCTGCCTAGCAACGCCGCGTTTCTGGTCGATGAACATGAGCGACTGGAAAACAAATTGGCCGAATTCGCCACCGACCGATCCTGCTACCCCGCGACCAAAGACAACTGGCCCCAGCTTGCGCATGAACTGGAACAAGCCGGCGCGCTCCCGTACCTTCTGACCCCGGCGTCGTTGCCGTTGCCCGTGGTCTTCGCCGATCCGGACGAGAACCGCACGATTTACGCCTGCACCCCTGCTGCGAAAGCCGCAGCGGAAGTTTTGCCACAGATTAAAATCAGATGAACACAGATGAAATAATAAAGGCGGAAACTCACGCAGAGGCGGAAGGCGCAGAGGAAAACACTCCGAACTCTGCGCCTTGCGCCTCTGTGTGAGGTCCTTTCTTCGATTGATCTGTGTGCATCTGATTTTCATCTGTGGCAAAATTCTTTTTGTTTTTCTTCGCGTTATGCGAGTGAATAATCGGGTAAGGAAGAATTATGTCCGAATCCATGATCGAAATCATTCGCCGCGCGCTCGGCCGAACCGGTCCGCTAGGTGGCCCGCCAATCCCGCCGGTGATTCCCGATTCTGTCGCCCGTTTGGTAGCCAAAGATGGAAACCTGATCGATCTGTTCATCAAATCCGCCGCCGACGCCCATTTCCAATTCGCCCGTGTGGCTGCCGATCAACTCCGCCCAGAGCTTTCGCAATTCCTCCGACAAAACCAATGCAAAAGAGTCGGGATCCCCGCGTCGGACCTATTGGATCGCCTGGAAATACCAAAGGCAATCGAAGACGCCGGGGCCACCGTCATCCGCTGGGACCAGTCCACGCTGGATGCCGCGTACGACCTGGATTGCGGCATAACCGATGTCTATGCCGCCGTCGCCGAAACCGGCTCCCTGGTCATACGCCCCGCCCCTGGCCACGGCCGGGCGCTTTCCTTGGTTCCCCCGATCCACGTCGCCATCGTGGAACCGGGCAACATCGTGCCGGATTTGATCGATCTTTTCGAAAAAATCGCCGCCGCCCCGCGCGTTCCGAACATCACAATCATCACCGGCCCATCCAAAACCGCAGATATCGAAGGGCGCTGGTCACTGGCGTTCATGGGCCGGGGATGGTGCAAGTATTTCTGGTGGACCTCACGGCTGCTCAGCCGGTTGGTCGATGATCTCAACTTTCATATCGTCGATCCAGGCCTTTCCATTTCCCCACAGAAAATCGCCTTCCGTGAGACACTGGGCGCTCGCCGGCAAGTTTCCTGTGACCTCATATCGCCGCCAATTCGCGGTAAGTGGAAATGCCGGCTGTCCCGCTTGATTGTCGATTTCGCGATCGCTCTGCCGTCCGGGCATCACGGCGACCAGGCTTAGATGTGCGCGGCAGTTTCCATCGCATTTCATCCAGGCCGAGAGACGAATACGATGGCCGAGATACTGGTCCGGCTCCCGATCAACCAGTCCGTACCAACAATGCGCACTGCGCGGCGGAGTGTCCGGTGTTATGCAAACTACCGGATGGCCGTCGCGAGTGGTCGATTGGTCCATCGATAGCGAGTATTTCGGCGCATAGTCGCTGTAGAGATGCGGATTCTGATCATCCGTCGTGGGCGTATCGCTTCCGACGACTTCGATAGTTGTTCCATCAATCCAAAGCCGGCCCGAGCCCTTCATTCGCAGTCCAATCATCAACTGCGAGGTGTCGGCGGGAATATCCGAAACAATTTCGACGCGGGACCAGTCCGTCGTGCCGCTGATCGGTCGATTGACCGCGCCGTCCAACAGTTGGTTGCTCAAAGTGTCGAAGCTCACCCACTTGCCGTCTCGGGCAATGGCCGCCATGGCAATTCCGCCCCAGTTGGCCAGGTTAGCTGATTTGAGCATTGTGGAAATCCGAATTCGCTTGCCGAGAAAAGGCGTAACATCGACTCGACAAAAGGCGTTGCCGTCCGCGACTGGATTGCCCGCCGTCGAAAGGAGAAGAAGAGCCGGCTTGCCCGAACTTGTGACATTCGGATCCATTCCGCTTTTAACCCCAGGGCCCGAATGCTCGGGATGATTGAAATCCTCGTTGGGGATCGCCAGGACGTCGGGTGAGCCCGCGGAAGGCTCTGTTGACGGCACCGTCTTCCCCTGGCCGAAACAAATTGATGCGTATTGAGTGATGATTGTGGTAACAACCAGTTTTGAAATACTCCTGTACGTCAACATAAGATTTGCTCCATGCGGTAGAGGGTTTTTTGTTTCCGGGCCGTTACGGCACATTCACCGCGATTGCGCTGTTCGCGCCGACACTCTTCAACGTATAGCCGCCCGATGTCGCGGCATAAGCCAGCGGTTTTTCGGAGAACGGATCGTTTGGAACCGTACTCATATATGCGGGTACAAGTTGGTCCAGGGATTCAGGGTATCCGCCACGATCCGCTTTGAATGCCGCCAATGCCAGGGCCATCCGCGTGAGGCGCAATTGGGTTCGGCTGGTTTCTTCCCGTTGCTCCATGCGGACAATTGAGAAAAGCAATTCGCGAGCCGGAAAAGCCGGGGTCAACACATAAAACAGAAACGGGCCACTGGTGGATCTGGCATTTTCTTCCTCCCACAGATTCATGGCGGCGATTCTTTGCGGATAATTCGGCAAGTGCATGGCGGCCAGGGCACCGTCGTAACAATGGTTCATGTGCCGCATGGCCGCCTCGTAGGCCAGAGGGGCGAAGCGGAAGAAGATGTTGGGCCCGATTCCATTGGTACCCATTACTCCGCGGAAAAGTTCCGCGCCCTGATCGGGTGGAACTGTCGCCAGCGTCTGGAGAATGTCCAGAATCATGAACCGCTCGCCATCGATCGCATCGCTCATTGGGGCCATGTCGCCGAGCGCGGCGATATCGGCCGCCAGAGCGCGGTCCTGGTCAGCCGAAAGCTTCCCGCTGGCGGCGGCAACGCGACTGGCCTGGCACGCGGGGATTTCCAGTGTTTCCCTTGCGATAATGCGTTCGATCGCCGTCGGCGCGTGGCCCAGAAGCCGCGCCAGGCGATGCGTCGCCAACAAATCCTCGCGGAAGCCGTCGATATCGCCGGCATTCAGCCGAATCGTCGCCCGCATCAGCAACAACTGTCCGCTCTCCTTGAATGGCTGGACGTGCGTGAGGAGCACGGAGACGAGCACTTGGGGCCGATTGCCGCCGTCAAATGGAATAAAAAATCGTGGCCGTTTGGAAGCTTCGATCAACAATTCGAGCGGATGGTCGTTCGCCTTGACCCATTGCTCCGTCAGGCTGTCAATCTTGATCGGCCAAGTCGTCGGCAGATCGGGTTCGCTGTCACCCATGGCCGTGATGCCGTGCTGTTTCAAAAAATCTTCGTATCGAACAAAATAATCTCCCTTTTCCGGCAGATGCGGCATGCCGAGTTTGTCGGTGATGCCATCCGTTGGCTGAGAAGGCGCAAGGGCCGATCTTCCAATCGCCTCCAGAAAGGGCACGGCCGCGTTGTTCTCCGGGGTCACGCCCTCGGCGTATTGTCCGTCTATCACGCTCAGATAGTCGATCCGCCCATCCGGCATCACCGGGCCGACGACTCGCGTTGTATCGTAGCCATAAGTGAAATTCCTCCGCATCCGGACCAGGATTAAATCGAAGGCGATCAGCACCAGCAGCAGCGAGACCAGATAAATGATGGCTCGCCAGATTCGCCGTCGGGGGAGATAAACTCGCATGGGAAAGTGCCTCGATTACTTCGCCGCGCCGATCCAATCATCGTCAGCGCGAGCCAAAGCCAGGGTGTAACTGCCAATCGCGGGCGCTTGTGCGATCGTCTGCGCGGGATGGATATCGGGAAGCGACGTGCGCCCGCCAATCGTCAGCATGACCGCGATCACGCACGCCGCCAGCGATCCTGCTCCCATCGCGCACAGGAGCAAACGATCGGCCCACGGCCCAACGCTGCCAACGGCGATGCCGGACTCAATGCGTCCGACCAATTCCGGATCGAGTGCCCGCGGGCGCATGTTCCCCAATTCTTGTTCGAGTTGGTCGTGCGGATCAGTCATAACTCATCTCCTCGGCCAGATCGGCCGCCAGACGTTGCAACGCCAGGCGATATCGCGACGCGGCCGTATTCATCGGCACGGCCTGAATCTCACCGATCTGCGCGAACGTCAATTGGCCCCATATTTTCATGACGACGACTTCGCGTTGATCGGCGGGAAGCTGGCCAAGAGCCGATTCAATCCGCGCCTGACGCTCGGCCCGCTCGGCGACTATCGCGAAGGCCGACTCCTCGTCCCGTGCGGCCGCCTGTTGTCGCCTCTCGCGCCGCCGCTCTCCCCGCCCGATGTCCATTGCCGCCGTGCGCACGCAGGCGTACAGATACGCCACTTCATCACGCGCCCGCCGACGCGTTTCCCAGAACCGGACGAATCCCCCTTGAAGCGCATCTTCGGCGTCGGCCCGGGTTGTCGACCATTGCCGCGCGAACAACAGCAACGCGGCACCATGCCGCCGCAATAACTCCCTCCATCGGTCCGCGTCGTTGGCCAAATGGTAGTCCTCAATACTATGACGCCGTGGAACTCGATTGTTGTCAATTTTGGTTGGCGGAATGCCGCAGGTTCAAATCGCGATCGTCGAGCCGGCCACCATCGTGCCGAATTTGATCGATCTACTTGGAAGAATTGCCGCCGCCGCGCGCACTCCGAACATCACGATCATTACCGGCTCCTCCAAAACCGCCGATATCGAAGGCGCTCTGGTGAGGGGTTCATGGCCCGGGGGTGGTGCGGGCGTTTCTGGTAGGGTGAGTCTGTTCCAATTGCATCCCTCACGCGACCCTTTCCACCACTCGCATGACGCCTGGACGGATCGTTTTTCCGTGATGCTTGGGCCGGACCACGATGTCGATGTCCACTTCAAGGGCATTGAGCAGAGCCATCAGCTTGTCGACTGAAAACCGGGTGTGGCGGCCGTTCATCAACTTCGACACGTCGGGTTGACTCACCCGAAGCCGGTCGGCGGCTTTGACCTGCGTCAGTTCAAGTTCTTTGATCCGATCGTGAATTCGCAAGGCAAGTTGAGCCTTCACCTTAAGCTCGGCGGCTTCTCGCGGCCCAAAGCCCATGTCCTCAAAAACATTGCCGCTGCCGGCCGTTACTGTCTCATCAGAGATTGTTCTTTTCATTTTAATTCTCCACATACCGTTGTTGATAGTCAGCCTCTGCCGCCTTCAAACGCCGTTCGACCAACTCCATTTCATGCTGCGGCGTCGCAATGCCGCTCTTGCTCTTTTTCTTAAATGCATGGAGCACATAAACCGCCGAGGCAAACCGCACCGTGTATATCGCCCGGTAGGTGTCGCCTCGATGGTCCTCAACGATTTCCAATACCCCCGCGCCTTTGAATCCCTTCAACGGCTTGGCCGAAGCATGCTTTCTTCCATTCTGGGCGAACGACAGCGCATACCCAATGTCTCTGCGCGCCTCGGCCGGAAACTCCCGCAAATCTTGCCGACTGCTGCCGATCCAGTGAATCGGCTTCTCCTTCGGTTGACCGGGCGTCTCCCCTGGGTCCATTATGGCAATTATGCCATAGGTGGATCGGAAATGCAACCCTTATCGCCGTCGTCTCTCCGAACTCGCCAAAAATGACCGCCTCGGCACGGCAGTTTTGTGTTCTCCCCTACTTGGACCGCAAATCTCTATCCTCGCATTGAGGTTGTGCCGGGGTCGCCGCGCTGATAACGTTGGCCGCTCAACGTCTAACCGAGGGAGTTCTTTCTTGTCACAGCCACAACTCGGAAAACTGCAACTGCTTGATCCTCGCGATATATGGAAACATGAAGAGCGTGATTTCACGCCCTGGCTGGCGCAGAACATAGAGAACTTGTCGGCCCTGCTCGGTGTTCAGATTGTTATCGACCACAAGGAGCACAAAGTCGGCAACTATGAACTCGATATTCTCGGCCACGTCGAGGAAAATGACGCGAAAGTTATCATCGAGAATCAATTGCAACCAACCGACCACGGTCATTTGGGCCAACTAATTACCTATGCTGCCGGCCTTGAAGCAGCGTTGGTGATCTGGATCGCGGTCGAAATTCGCGATGAACACCGGAAAGCTATTGAATGGCTAAATAGCAATATGGTTGAGAAGATTTCGTTCTTCCTCGTGCGGCCCGAAGTAATCCGCATTGACAATTCAGTCCCCGCGATTCGATTTCAACTCGAGGCCGGCCCAAGTGAGTTTGGTCGGCGTCTCCGAGGTATTGCCGAAAATGAAGACGCTCCACGATATGAATTTCGGCGAAAGTTCTGGGAAGGCCTACTCCAATACCTGGCAGCCAATGGTCACTCTTGGGCAAAGGGGCGGAATACAACGAAGGAGTCTTGGATAAACTCCACGGTTGGTAAGAGCGGTGTTGGAGTAAATGTTTCCATGGCGCAGGGGTCACGCATGCGCGTTGAAATTTATTGTTCGAACGATCCCGACAAGATCCTTTTCGAAAAACTCTATGCGCAAAGACAAGAAATCCAAGGCAAGTTGCAGGGAGAGGAAGTTCAATGGGAGCGACTGGACGGTGCCGCCGCGAGTCGAGTCGCGGTGTATCGCCCCTACGACAAAGAACAGGTTAGTGAAGACTCGGCACAACGGACAGAACTTTATGGATGGATATCAAAGGAATTAACATCGCTTAGGGCAATCGCCCAAAGATACTTGGTAGACAAACACGTGGATCGCTTCACGGACATACCGGTTGGTGCGGCCGAAAAGGGAAATTCTACGGGGTCGTAAATAAATTCGCCCCGCTTCTCTGCCACGCGACTGAGCGGTTTGATCGCCCCGTTTAACATGCGTGCGGCCCAGGTCATACGCGTTCCCAAGATTAAGCCAGAACTGCGGCGTGGTGCTCAGGGCATGGATGACCATCTCAATCGATTCATTCTGATAATCCTTCAGCGACAGTCGCATCGACCCTCACGGTCCCCGGTATTACCCGGCCACTTGAAATTGCATGCTCGGCGTTTCGCTCACCCGCCGGGAGGCGTCGAGAATCTCAATTCGCAGCAGATTTCCATTGGAGTCATAATCTAGGATGATCCCAGGCTTTTCCTCATCGCTTTCGGTAACCGGCGCGTTGTTTAGCGTCAACATGAGCGTGTCGGTGTGGGCATCATAGATGGCTTTCATGGAGTGTTCCTGCTGTCTTGTAGGCGGTGGAGGCAAATGTAGCAGGAAGCGGATTGTTGTCACCAACGGCGGGCGGGGGAAGTTTGATTTTCAACAAACAAACGGACAACCAGTGACCGGAGGCATTCCCCAATTCCTCCAAAAGCGCATCAAAGCGTCTCAAAGCGCATCATTACCAGATCGGAGGCGCTCGGAGATTCACACCAACCAGATATCCAACTGATTCGTCACATCATCCACCGCCGCGAACAGCGTCTGATTGCCTTCTTGCTCGATCGCAAATCCAAACGCTCCGCCGATGGTGGGGTCGATTTGGAACTGGGTTACGAATTTGCCGGTGGTGGTGAATTCGACGATTTCGCTGTTCTGGATATTCGTCGGATCGACATTGACGGCATCGCCGTTGGCGGTCAGAAGATCGCCATTGGGGGCGAAGCCGAGTGCCAGCGGGCCGCGGAGATGATCGTCGCTGAAAATAAGTTTGCCGGTGCCGCCGTGCGGGAAGGAGAATTCGGCGTTGTTGATGGCGTAGATGGCGTTGTCGCCGGTCGAGGCGACATACAGGGTGTCGGTGCCGGGATTGAAGGCCAGTCCGGTCGGGCCGACCACGAACGCGTTCGGATCGGTGCGGAAAGTATAGCCGGAGGCGATCTGGGTTTTATCGACGACGATAATGTCGTTTGCTGTTTCGAAGCCGAAGGGGTTCACGAACAAATCCATGCGCGTCACCGTCCCGTTGAGGACGTTGGAGACGAATACGGTTTGGATGAATCCATTGTTGACGACCGTTAGATCCCACGGCCCATCGAGCAGCTTGGAATCGACCAGCGTTTTCACGACCTGGCCATTCTTATTGAGGATGAGCAGCGAACCGGGCCCAACGGGGTTGCCTCCGGCATCCGCGGGCACGTTGCCGACCAGAACAAATCCACCGGGCAAAATGCCCAGGGCGGTCGTCAGGCCCAGGCCCCTTGGCCCCTTGAAAAACGTCGTTTGCGCGCCCGTGGTCGAATTAATTTCGACGATGGTCGTTCCCGTTCCCTGAAAATTCTTCTTGTTATTGAAATTGGAAACCAATACGTCGCCCGCAACGAGTTTTCCGCCGGCTTCGTTGGATTGCACAATGGCAACGCCGTAAGGATTAACGTCTCCGTTGTGGGGTATGGTGCTGCCGGTGACCGTAGGGGTTGGGGTAAGCTGGGATAAGAACGACGTGGAAAATAAAGTTCTGGATTCAAGCTGTTCGATCGACAAGGCCATTTTTCCCTCCAAATTCAAAGCAAGATGGGTCTTCGTTGAAACGACTCACAAGACAGAGACTTGGCTTTGCATCCGGGTATTCCAGGAAATTTTAATTTTGTGAATATCCCCCGGTATCCGGCCGCTCGAACCGTTCCCATGGTTTCGGATATGATTCCGCGGATGGAACGCGACCAACTTTTTCAGCTATTGGATCAATTCAATATCGAGACGCCGAGTTGGGGTTACGCCGACACGGGCACGCGCTTCGGCAAATTCCATCAAGCAGCCGCGGCTTCGACGATTGATGAAAAGCTCGCCGATGCAGGCACGGTTCACCGATACACCGGCTGTTGCCCATCCGTGGCCGTCCATGTGCTGTGGGATTTCTCCATGGGCGTGGATGCGATGGCCACCGCGGCAGTGGCCGCCAAGAACGGCGTTCGAATCGGTTCCATCAACCCGAATCTGTTTCAGGACCAGGTGTATAAATTCGGTTCGGTCTGCAATCCCGATGAATCGGTGCGGATTCACGCCCATCGGCATTTGATGGACTGCATCGCCATCGCCAAGGCCGTCAAGAGCAATCTGCTGAGCCTGTGGTTTGCCGACGGGTCAAATTATCCGGGGCAGGACGATCTCGTCGAGCGCAAGCGCCGCATGCACGGCGCCCTGCGGCAATGGCACGATGCGATGCCGCGAGGGATGAAGATGCTGGTGGAATATAAGCCGTTCGAGCCGGCGTTTTATCACACCGATATTGCCGATTGGGGTATGAGTTATGTATTCGCCAAAGATGCCGGGCCCAATGCGCGAGTGCTGGTCGATACCGGGCATCACCTGCAGGGCCAGAACATCGAACACATCGTCGCGTTTTTGATCGACGAGGACATGCTCGGCGGATTCCATTTCAACGACCGTAAATATGCCGATGACGATCTGACGCTCGGCAGCATCGATCCATACGCGGTCTTCCGGATTTTCCACGAAATCCGCAACGCCGCCGATTTGCGCGGCCGCGATGTTTCCGACATCGCCTACATGATCGATCAAAGCCACAATCTGAAACCCAAGATCGAGGCGATGATCCAGACGGCCGTCACCGCTCAGGAACTTTACGCCAAGGCGTGTCTGGTCGACCGCAAAAAACTTCGCGATGCTCAGACGAGGATGGACATCGTCGATGCCGAGCAATGTCTGAAAGACGCTTTCTTCACGGATGTACGTCCGATGCTGGCGGATTGGCGGAAGAAAAAAAACCTGGACCCGAATCCGATCGATGCTTACCGCGCCAGCGGATATGAGGCGAAGGTTGCCCAAGAACGCGAAGCCGCTCGCGCGGCCCGAGGAGGAAATGCTGGGGGATCATACGCGTGAGAGTTCTAGCGGGATGATTGGATTGACGTTCGAAACTCGACGTTTGGAGAGCTTAAACCGATTTTCCTAAACAGATGGCTAAGCAAAGCCAAAATTCCGGTAACCCAAATGTCGGTCGCTCCTTTGAGAACGCAGTGTATGCCTTTGTCAAAACGCTGCAGGATCCGAACGCTCAAATATTCTTCGATTACAAAGTGCAAGATGTCCGGACGGGAAAATTGCGGCAAGTCGATGTCTGGGAGCTATAACCGAAAGTCGTGGATGACTGGCAACTGAATAAAAGCGGCGTACCTTCGGTGATTCGTGACGAAACGATTCACCACGTCCCACGCGGGACAGAAAGGATACGCCTCATGGACAGTAACGCATTTCAACTTCATCTGGCAACGGCACCGGCGATTGATGACATTTTGCGCGAGGGCGCCCGCCGCGCTTTGCAGGCGGCGATCGAGCGGGAGGTCGAGGAGTACATCCAGAGAAATGGCCAGCATCGCGATGAGCATGGGCATCGTCTGGTGGTGCGTAACGGGCATCATCCAGCCAGGAAGATTCAGTCGGGAAACGGCCCCATCGAGGTTCGCCAGCCGCGGGTGAACGACCGGCGGATCGATGAACAGGGCAACCGCCTTCATTTCACTTCCCAGATTCTTCCTCCGTATCTGCGCAAGACCAAGGCGATTGAAGAGCTGGTCCCGTGGCTCTATCTCAAAGGAATCAGCACCAGCGATTTTCCCGAAGCGCTGGCGTGTCTGGGTCACGATGGATCGGGCCTGTCGCCTGCCACCGTGGTACGGATGAAGGAGATCTGGCAGGGAGAATACGAGAACTTTTCCCGCAGCTTGCTGGAAGGCAAACGATACGTTTATCTCTGGGCCGATGGCATTTACTTCAACATCCGTTTGACCGACGACCGGCCCTGCGTGCTGGTTTTAATGGGTGCTTTGGAAGATGGAACCAAGGAGCTGATCGCCATGGTCGACGGCCAGCGTGAGAGCGAGCAGAGCTGGTTGGAGTTGCTCCTGGATGTGAGGAGCCGCGGCTTGATCGCAGCGCCAATGCTGGCCACGGGGGATGGAGCATTGGGATTCTGGAAAGCGCTGCGGCAGGTTTATCCCTCGACCCGGCATCAACGCTGCTGGGTGCATAAAACGATGAACGTGCTGGACAAATTGCCGCGCGGCCAGCAGGTGTCGGCCAAGTCCATGCTGCACGAGATCTGGATGGCGGCGACCAAAGAAGAGGCACTCAAAGCCATGGACAAGTTCAAGGCAACCTACCAGGCCAAGTATCCCAAGGCGGTCGAATGCCTTCTAAAAGACAAGGAGGAGTTGCTGGCGTTCTACGACTTCCCAGCCGAACACTGGCAGCACCTTCGCACCAGCAACCCGATCGAGAGCACGTTCGCGACGGTACGATTGCGAACGAGCAAAACCAAGGGAGCCGGCAGCCGCAGCGCCTGCCTGGCGATGGCATTTAAGCTTGTGGAATCCGCTCAGAATCATTGGCGAAAACTAAACGGCAGCGCGTTGTTGCCGGCCGTGATTGCAGGAGAGATCTTCAAGGATGGAACAAAAATCGCCGCTTGAACTTCAGGCTTCATCCACGACTTTTGACAATAGCTCATGTCTGGGTCGTTACAAAGGCAATGGGACATTTCTCAATAAAGATAGCGATAAGTTGTAAGAATCATGGTCGTCCACTTGACGATACGCACATCGAAAAATTCCATGCCGAGATCGATGCTTATGGCGCAAGTGCTGGCGTAATATATACTCGCGCGGGGTTTCGACCGGGGGCGATCAAACTAGCGAGCAAATTTGGCATTGCTTGCTGTGTCCTATGGCATGATCGCCCAGCTGATATTCCAACGCTCAATGTTAGGCATTACTACTGTTGCTACGATTCGATTTCTACCCCCGTGATTTCTATTGGCGATGAAAATTTTCCGCCGACGACGTGGAGTGAGTTCTTCGCATACTCCGCAGAGATTGGCGGTAAAATGAAGACATTGACAGATCATCTTGAGGAAGCATTTCGGACAGGACGGTCCTCAGTTCTTGAAATGCACGCCAAAGATCCTAAGGCAATGATCTTTCCAGAAGATTGGAAAGTCGATCTAAGTCTCACCAATAGTTCCAAGTGTCCCACCGAGATAACTTTTTTTGGCAAATGGCGCAAATATCGCAGTCGTCCCTATGCCACGTTATTGAACGGATCCTATTGCGAAACGTCGGGGGAGTTCCATGGCACCGAGACTAGTCCGCCGATGTCACCGATCCATCCTCCACCACCGAAAGAGTGGGAAGAAGTGAAAGGCAATCTGGTTCCCGAGCCAAGTCGGGTACGGCTGATGCTCACCAAAAGTTCAGAAAATATTGTTAAGCAACTTGGCGAATTTCTTCGAAATAAGCCCTTTATCGTGGAACGCAACAAATGTGGCATGGAAGATTTTCATCAAAAGGGGGGAAATGGGCCGTAGGCCAGTGGCGTTTTACAATCAAAAATAAATCGTAAACTCCATCTCCTCCGGATGAATCTGCCCCGTCTTCGGGTCCTTCAGCGGCTCAAACCACCAGGTATACGCCGCCCGCTGGCAAGGCAAATCGACATTGTCGCTGCCGCTGGAATGGGTGATGCGGACATCCGTCACGTTTCCGGTCGTGTCGATTCTCAGCATCATGACGACGAACGGCCGATCCATGTTTTCCAGATCGGCTTCAGCAGCTAGGCCGAGATGTGGGAGTTCGCGGGTGCGCAGCTTGCGGCCGGTGCGGGCTTCGATTTTCCCCGCAAAATATCGGCTGGCGACGTGGGTGACGGGAAACGATTCAAAATCGCTCGTGGGGATCGGATTGCCCGCGCCGGATCGGGAGCGCCGGCTCTGCCGCCCGCGCCGCCGCCGCTGGCGGACGATGCACCGTTGTCTTGCGAGCCAGTTTGCTGATTGACGGGTTGTTGGCTCGGTTGATCATTCGGTGTGGGATTCACATCCGGCTGCTGGCCGGATGCGCTTTTCTTCGGCTGGGTCACGGCCAATGGCCCCCTGGAAAGGGGATCGATCGCGGTTTCGGTTCCGGTGGCGTTTCCGTTGGGTTGATTTCTGGCCGGAACCGGCTTGGAGACTTTCGGCGTTAAATCCGCCACGCTGGATTCACGCGAACCGAAAACCGATGCGGCGGATTGCGCGCCTGAGTTGGCGCCGCGCGGGTTGTTATCGCCGTTGTCGCCGCGGAGGGTTTGATCGAGTTGTTGGTTCGCCCCTTTACCGCCGAAACCGGCAGGATCGCGTTGCACCGCCGCCTGTTCCTGCCGCGCATCCGCCAGGGCGGATTCCATCGGCTGATCGCCGGGGGCGCTGTTAATCGATGTACCGGTCGTGTTGTGATCGCCAAGGTCCTGCACGGGTTCGGTCGGCGCAGGGGCCGGCGGCGGATTCTGCGCCGGCGAGGGGGATTGCAGCCACCAACCCAGATCGCGGCGGGCGACTTTCACGCCCACGCCGATCAATGCCAGATGCGCGCCCAATGCCACCAGCAGGGCAAACAGGACCGTCGGATCTCGGCGCGTCATGGTCATGGGTTGTCATGCCGGCCCAGGTATTCAACGGCATCCTCCACGGATTCGGCCACGTAATAAAGCTCGCGCGAATCGGGCTTGATGAAGTGATGTTCGATCCCATGCTCGATCATCGCCAGAAGTGGATTGTAGTACCCCGCGACGTTCAGAAGCACGATCGGCTTGGAATGAAATCCAAGATGTCGGCCGACAACGATCTCAAAAAATTCTTCCAGCGTTCCCAGCCCGCCGGGCAGGGCGATCATCGCATCGCCGCGGGCTTCCAATATTTCCTTGCGATGCCGCATGTCGCGGGCAATGACGATTTCGTGGTTGCGTTCGTTTTTGATTCCGGCATCGAAGAGCCGCTGCGGAAGGATGCCGATGACCCTGCCGCCCGCGGCGAAGGCCCCATCTGCCACAGCCCCATCAGGCCGGCGCTGTCACCGCCGTAAATCACTCCCCAGCCGCGACGGGCGATCGCGCGCCCAAGAGCCGAAGCGGCTTCGCGATAGACCAGGGCGAGCCGGCTGCTGCTGGCGCAATAGACTGTAACATTCTGGATCATGCGTCCTTCCACCTTTTTGATTGCCCCAATGGAGATATCATAAGCAGGAACGGAGGGCCGAACCACGGTCGTATGGACGAATCGGTCGATTTCCCATACTGTTACCTAACGGCGCCAGTGGAGAAACGTCCTATTGTGTGCCGATAACGCGCATTAGACTATGGATCGGCAAGGAGGACCGCAAAACATGCAGAGCCCGCGCGAAAGCCAGGATCTTTTCAATTCAAAAACAGTATCCGTCGTGGAACCACCCAAAAAACCATCAGCCCAGGCCGGGAAGCGGCAGCCGAAATCGGCACGGCGTGAAACCGCCGAGACGATGGCCCTGAAGCAGAAGGACATCGCCGTCAGCGAATTCTTCGCCAAGAACCGGCACCTGCTGGGCTTCGACAATCCGCGCAAGGCGCTGCTTACCACGGTGAAGGAAGCCGTGGACAATTCGCTGGATGCCTGCGAGGAAGCGGGGATTCTCCCGAATGTCGCGGTGATTATCGAGGATCTTCAACCCGATCGTCCGGCCACCGCAAAGCAATCCCGCTATCGCGTCACCGTCATCGACAATGGCCCCGGCATCGTGCGCAAGCAGGTTGAAAATGTCTTTGGGCGATTGCTGTTCGGCAGCAAATTTCATCGATTGAAAATGAGCCGGGGACAGCAGGGGATCGGAATCAGTGCTGCCGGAATGTACGGACTGATCACAACAGGCAAGCCGATGGTCATTCACACCCGGCCAAGCGCCGCAAGCCCGCTCATCACATCGAGCTGGCGATGAATACGAAGACGAATCGCGCGGAGGTCACGGTTGATGAAGAGACCGATGAGTTTCCGCCGCAACCGTTTCAAGGAACGCAAAACAGCTTTATCACCACCGACGATTTCATCACCGGCACCAGTGTCAGTATTGAGTTGGAAGGGCGATATCAGAAGGGCCGCGGTAGCGTTGATGAATTCCTTGAACTCTGTGCGATCGCCAACCCGCACGCACGCATCGCCTTCGTTCCGCCGACGCGGGTTAGCGCGGATGAGCAGGAAGATTTACCGCTGACGAATGCGTCGAAGGATGCGAAGCATGTATCGGCCGACGCGCCACAACCGGTCCCAGAAGCCGTGACCGCGCCGGCGGGAATCGATCCCACGCTCACAACGATGGAAAAAGACGGCGTGATTCTTTTTCCGCGCGGGACCGATCAACTGCCTCCCGAGACCAAAGAAATCCAGCCGCATCCCAAGGGAATTGAGCTGGGCATTCTGATTCAGATGCTCAAGGATTACGAAGACGCCAATCGCGGAGGCGGGACGCTCTACAATTTTCTCCAGGAAATGTTCAGCCGGGTTAGTCCGGCCAAAGCAAGCGAATTCTGCAAAGCGATCGGCGTTCATAGCCGAACCAAGGCGGGCGATCTCGAGCCGCAGCAGATCGAAAAACTCTTCAAGGAATTTCAGGAATCGCGGCTGCCTCCGCCGCCGACGGATTGCCTCGCCCCCATCGGCATTCGCCAGCTTCTGGCGGGGATGCTCAAGGGCGTGAAGGCGGAATTTTATGCGGCCAGCAGCAGGGAGGCGGATGTGTATCGTGGCCGGCCGTTTCAAATTGAGACAGCCATCGCCTTCGGGGGCGAATTGCCCACCGAAGATTCGGCCCGAGTCATTCGCTTCGCCAATCGTGTGCCGTTGTTGTTCCAACAAAGTGCTTGCAGCAGCTTCAAGGCCGTCGCCGAAACAAGCTGGCGAAATTATAACCTTTCGCAGCCCCGCGGCAGCGTTCCGGTGGGGCCCCTCGTGATCCTGATCCACATGGCCAGTGTTTGGGTTCCCTTCACCAGCGAATCGAAGGAAGCGATTGCCGATTACGATGAAATCCGCAAAGAGATGAAGCTGGCGCTGATGGAATGCGGGCGCAAGCTGGGAACCTACCTTCGCAAGCGCCAAAAGATGCAGCGGCAAGCCGCACGGCGGGATGTTTTTGAGCGATATATCGGGGAGATCAGCAAGGCCATCAACGCAATCAACGGCACCGATGCCAAAAAGCTGTATGAAAAACTGCTCGCCGAAGCGCGGAAGCGAACAGCCATCGCCGATGCGCAGCTTGATGAGGAAGGCCGCACAGTTCAGAAGGATGAAACAGAGGATTTGAAGAACGATGAAGGCGTAGTGATGGTCGAAAGCCGGGCGGCGGTGCAGGCGGACGCACCGGTTGCCGAACCCACGGCAGACACAGGCGATTTGGTGAAGCTGAATCCAAAGCAGAAGAAGGGAAAAAAGAAAGCCTGGGAAAATAGTGACGGTTTATTTTAAAAATCGAACGACTCACGACGAATAATCCAAGGAATTAGCTTCGGAGCGCGACTTGATTCCCCAGTTTAACGAAAGTGGATATCTTCCTGCGGGAATTCACCGGGCTACAATAGATGAAGTCGTCGACCGGTTTGGGCGGGGCGCAGCCGAAAGAGAAGCAGGCGCTCAATCGCTGACATGGCTCGTTCCGATGTGCCGCGCGCTGGGATCGCGAGACTGATTCTAAACGGCAGCTTTGTGACCGATTCGCAGGAGCCTCGTGACGTTGATTGTGTTCTTGTACCCGGTGCGGATTTCGTTTTGGATTCGGACGCGACTCTGGCATTGCGAATAGGTCTTCCGTATCTATCTCTTCAGATCGTCGAGACGCCTGAAGATTTGGACTTTTATGTGAATGACCTGTTCGCATCGGATCGTTCCGGAAAAGCCAAAGGTCTAGTCGAGGTTTCGCTATGAGGCTCAAAACTGAACGGGAATTCGAGAATTCGCAACGAAAATTGGCCGAGTTGCTTAAACGTATCGATGCGAAAGAACGCTCGCAATCGCGGTCGCAGGCGCACGCGTTGTCGCTGGAATCGATGAGACAAATGGCTTCCCGCTTGCGCGGAAGTTGAAGAATACGAGCGCGCCCACCAGACGAGCTAAATCGCTTAAGGAGAATTTATCGTGGCAAAGAAAAAGTCAGGGACGGCGTCCAGCAAACGCACCAGCGGCAGGGATAAAGTCACCCTTGGTAAGATCGTCAACATGGCCGATGATGTCTCGAATTCTGCCTTCAAGGGCCGCGACATCGCCGTCGCGATTCCGATGCGAACCCGCTCCAACACCATCTGGAACAAAAAACGCGGCATTTTGCAGATGGGCGATGCCAAGGCCACGCGAGAGCTGTTCAATCTCAATCAGGCCAAGCAGTTCATGCAGACGGTGCTGCACGGCAAGAGCATCCGCGAACTGATCGATGCCGACAAAACCCTGAGCCTGCGTGCGATGTTTTACAAGGGTCTGCACACTGTTGCGGGAACCAGCGAGAAAACATTTACCGATCAGGACGAAAGCGACGGCGTGCTGGAAGATCTGGAAGTTTCACTGGGCGCGCTTCGCGAAGAACTTCATGTCTTCGCCAAAAAAGCCGGCACCATGGTCGGGAATATCACGGTTGTCGATAACGGCGATGAGATCGACTGCCGCCGAATGGGCAGCGGCGGATACGCCGTCCCGAGCATCGTCGAGGATGAAGTGGTGCAATTCAAAAAAGTGGACGCCGATTTTGTCCTGCACGTTGAAAAAGGCACTGTCTGGAGCAGATTTAACGAAGATCGCTTCTGGGAGAAGCACAACTGCATTCTCACCGAAGGCGCCGGCCAGCCACCGCGCGGCGTTCGCCGAATGCTTAAACGACTGAACGAGGAACACAAGCTTCCGATCATTTGCCTGCTCGATTGTGATCCGTGGGGGCATTACATCTACAGCGTTATCAAGCAGGGCTCGATCAGCCTGGCTTTCGAATCCGAACGCCTGGCCATTCCGGACGCAAAGTTTCTCGGCATCCGAGCCAAGGATTACGAAGAGTGCGAGCTTTCCGACGATGTCCAGATCGAATTGAACGACAACGATAAAAAACGAGCGAATGAAATTGCCGCCTACCCCTGGTTCAAGGAACACCGCGGCTGGCAGAAAGAAATTGCCAAGATGCAATACAACGGCTTCAAGATGGAAGTCGAATCGCTCATTACTAAAGACATCAGCTACGTCACTGAAGAATATGTGCCGGACCGGCTGAAGAAGAAGGACTGGCTGGACTAGCAGATTGGAACAGCAGACCCCCGGCGCATAAGATGCCCGCCGGATGTTTGTTCGACTTTCCAAATCTTTTCATTTCGAGGCCGCGCACGATCTGCCGACGTTTCCCGAAGGGCACAAATGCCGGCGGCTGCATGGTCACTCCTTTCATTTTGATGTGATCGTGGAAGGGGAGGTCGATCCGGCCAAGGGATATCTGATTGATTACGGTGACATTCAACGGGCCGCGGAACCGACGGTTAAAATACTAGACCACCATTATCTGAACGAAATTGAAGGCCTGGGCAATCCCGCCAGCGAAGTGCTGTCGGTTTGGATTTATGATCGGCTCAAGCGGGTTTTGCCGGAGTTGTCGGCGATCGTCGTTCGTGAAACCTGCACGTCATCCTGCGAATATCGCGGTCCCACTGGGGCAAAATTGAGGTAGCTATGGCAAAGGCGCCGCCGTTTCCCGAACTTGATCCAGGACGCAAAAGAACGGCCTGGGAAACCATTATCATCACCACGCCGGTGATCCTGACGGTGATTGCAACGGTGATGGCCGGGCTTTCATCAAGCGAAATGAGTTCGGGCCAGTATTTCCGGTCGCTGGCCGCGCAAATGCAATCGAAGGTTTCAGACCAATGGAATTATTTTCAGGCCAAAAAGCTTCGCGCGGAGCAGTGCGGAAACACCGTGGCGATCATTCGCGGCATGTCACAATCGATTCCGATGGATCAGCAGGAATTTTCGCAAACGATGGATCAACTGATGAACGAAATGCGGCTCGTATCGACGCGCGTGGGCAATGCGAACGCGCAAGCGTTCCAGTTGCAGCTTCCCGCCGACACCACTCGTCCGGACGAAATGGATCAAATGGTCGCTTTTCTTCGCGGAGATATTCCCAGCGTTGAGGAGCAGCCGCTCGGCGATCAGCAGATCGTCGACGCCATCCGCGCCGTGGATTCAGATGCCTCCGAGGCCGATCTAGAACAGCAGGCTGGAAAGATTTCCCAGGACGCTCTCGACAAGGCGACGACGGTTGCCAACGAGAACTCGGCCGCTTTTGATAATGCGGTGGACCAGATGACCGCCAAATATTCCGGGCTAGCGAAGATGTGCGAGAACATCTCGCGCCACGCGGCCGCGTTTGAGCGTGCGGCTCGCGGCGCTCCCGATCAGGTCGTCTCGATGGAGCCTGCCGGTTCTGTCAACGCCATTCACGAACTCAACTCGCAGTTATCCAACGCTGTGGCAGTCGCCCGCCTCGGCTTCAACGCAAATCGTTACCAGCGCGAAGCCCATTATAATGAAGTTTTGGCCCAACTCCTGGAAATTCAGGTTCGCCGGCAAGGCTTCCTCTCCGATCGACATCGCATTCGCAGCAAGGAATTTTTTTACGGAATGCTTCGGGCGCAGGCGGGGGTGACAATCGCGACGTTTTCCCTGGCGGTCCGTCGTCGGAACCTGCTCTGGGGCTTAGCCGCCAGCGCGGGCTTGGCCGCCGTCACCTTCGCGGCTTACGTCTACATGTTCGTCTGAAATTACCGGACCCTGCGACGCCGAAACTATAGACGGTGCTCCATTAAGCCGATGGAAACAGACGCCGGTATGGAGAAGGAAGCATGTCTTCGTGGGTAGCCCCGTCTGTGGCAGCGGAACTCTGGGGGATCAGTGTAGACCAGGTTCTGGCCGGCATTGCCGATGGATCGATCCCATCCTACGTTGACGGGCAGTTCCTGTTCGTGGATGTGAGAGGGCAGGGGGTTGCGCCAACTTCGCGAGGATCCGCGTCAACGGAAAGCGTCGTCACCGAAGAGGAATTCGCCGCCCTCACCTTTCAACCGCGCGAATCCGAAGAAAATCTCCCGTCCGATGATGAGCCGGCGGATGAACCCGAAGAAGAGAGCGCGCGTGACGTAGGCTCATGGCGCGCCGCTCGGCAGCAATCGGCGCGCACGCGGCGTCCGCCCCAGGCCAACGCGGCGTGAGCGCCCTCATTTCACTTTGAGCTTGTCCAAATCCTCCGCCGGTGGCGGTAATTTCAAGTCCAGCTTTTGCATCGCCCGGACGATGGTATCGGACAGCACCCAGTTCCTAAACCATTTGTGGTCCGCGGGGACGACATACCAAGGCGCTTCGTCGGTCGAGCAACGCCGCAGGGCATCCTCAAAGGCTTCGGTGTATTCGTCCCAATGTTTGCGCGTAGCCAGATCGGATGGGCTGATCTTCCACTGTTTGGTTTTATCGTCAATCCGCGCCTGCAGGCGTTTTTTCTGCTCTTTCTTGGAGATATGCAAAAAGAACTTGAGGACCACCGTATTCTCGGAAACGAGTTCGCTCTCAAACGCATTGATCTGGTCAAACCGGCGTGACCACACCTCCTCCGCCACGATGTTTTTAACCCGTTCGACCAGAACGCTTTCATAATGCGAACGGTTGAATATCCCCATCATTCCCCGGCGCGGGCAGGCCAGGTGATATCGCCACAGATAATCGTGCGACAATTCCTCGTGTGAGGGTTCCTTAAAGCTGGTCACCGAGCATCCCTGCGGATTCACGCCGCTGAAAACGTGGCTGATCGCGCCGTCTTTGCCACCGGCATCCATCGCCTGAAGCACGATCAGAACCGAATGACTTCCGGATGCGTAGAGCAGTTCCTGCAGCTCGATCAGCCGCTTGATGTTCTTCTTGATCGCGCCTTTGGCTTCTTCCTTGTCACTGAAAGGGCCCGTGTCATCGGTTGGCCATTTGGACAGGTCGATTTTCTTGCCAGGCTCGACGCGATAGGGTGAATGAGCCATGAACGATCCTTCACATTTTTTGTTCGGGGCCTAAAGATTTGACGAATGGCAACTCGGTAACAATTCCCTGGCGGAACGCGCCTTCGGCCGCGATCCGGAGTTGCGTTCCAACGGCGGAAAAAGCGGACTTCACCAACCCCAGGCAGACCGAGGCGTTAGACAGGATCGGCGAGATTGTGCTGCTGGTGATTCCGCCGATTTGGTTTTGCTGATCGTCGACAATCGGCGCTCCGGCGATCGGCAGCGCATCTTCCCGCATTTTGATTCCGACGATCCTGCGCGAAGCTGGCCGCGCGCGTGCATCCGCGCGACAATTTCCTGGCCGAGATAGCAGCCCTTGGTGAAGCTTACGGCCCGCTCAAGCTGCCCCGTCTCCGCGGGCAGCACCGTGTCGTCGAAATCAATTCCGAAGAGCGGCCGCCCGGCTTCGATCCGGGCCGTGTTGAACACCGCCCATCCGGCCGGTCGGACCTGTCGCTTTCCCGGCTCGCCGGGAGGAAATGCCGATAAAATTCTCATCCACAAACCGGCCGCCGATTCCGATGGAACCAGAATGTTGAATCCCGGAACTCCGCAGGGATCGTCACGCCAGATCACTGCCTCGGCGTTGTCGAGCTTAACCGTCATCGAGCCAAGCGATTCGATCTTTGGCGTCTCGCCAAACAGATGTTGCAGAACTTCCGGCGAGCCGGGTCCATGGAGCGCGATCTGATGAGTGGTCTCAATCAGGCTTTTGAATTCCACCTTCTCGGAAAACACGTGCTTTTGCAGAATCTCCTGAACGTTCGCGATATTTCGCGCATCGGTTTCCAGCAGAGTTCTATCGCCTCTTTCCAGAATATTCAGATCGGCGACGATTCGGCCCTTATTGTTTAAAAGGAACGAGTAAACCCCGGCCCCTGATTGCAGGGGAATTTTACTGTCCTTGGCCAGCAGTTGGTTGGTCAGAAGCCGGTTCAGGAAATCGATACGGTCACGGCCCACCGCCTGGAGGACGCCGCGTTGCGGCATGTCGACCAAGGCGCAGCTTTTTGCGCATCGCCGCATATTCCGCCTGGGGCTCTCCGAAAGTGCACACGATTTCCATGTCGCCGTACGGCTGAAATTCGGCCTCAGCTTGTTCATGCAGCTTTTTCAGCGGGTTCATGGCGGCCCCATGCGATTGTTTTGCCGTTCCAGCCATGAAATGACCGTTTTGCTCAAAATATCGGCCTCCAGATTGAAGGGCCAGCCGATCGATTTCCTTCCAAGCGTGGTGATATCAAGGGTTGTGGGAATCAAGGCCACTTCAAACACGTTGCCCCGAACGGCAACCACGGTAAGGCTAACCCCGTCAAGGGTCACAGAGCCTTTGGGCACAATATATTTCGCCAGCGAAAAAGGGGCTTCCAAAGTTAATTTCCAGTCCCCAGAATCTGAGGCGATATCCGTCAAATTAGCCCGGCCGTCGACGTGCCCCTGCACGAAATGGCCGTCCAAACGATCCCCGATTTTCATTGCTTGCTCGATATTCACCATATCCCCGGCGCCAAGCGCTCCAAGGTTCGTTTTATCTAACGTTTCGCTAACGATTTCGAAGACGGCCTTATCTGGTGAAACCTCCGCCACGGTCAGGCAACAACCGTTCACGGCCACGCTTTGGCCAATGCGGAGATCCGCCAGATTCAGCGCCAGCTCCAGACGGCGAAAACCAGGCCCGTCGACAACGCCGGCAACCGCCGCGGTTTTTTCCACGATTCCAGTAAACATGCCTTTTTCGTCCAGTAATTCTATCCTCATACATTTTGAAAAAATCAGCAATGGCCATGCGGGCATTTGGCGGTACAATTGTTCTCCATGCGTCGAAGCCTGAACGACATGATTACCGTGATAACAGGCGCCAGCTCGGGCATCGGGCGGGCATTGGCCGTGAATTTGGCCGCAAACGGTGGTCGGCTGGTTCTGGGAGCAAGGCGGCTTGATCGGCTCCAGGCTCTGCAGCGGGAAATCGGCCCGGATCATTGCTGCCTTCGGATCGACGTCTCTCGTCCCGAGGATTGCAATCAGATTATTTCCGCGGCGATCGAAAAATTTGGCCGTGTCGACACCGTCGTCTGTAACGCCGGGTTCGGCTTTGCCCGCGCCTTCGATTCCATGAGCGGGGAGGACATTCGGCGGATTTTCGATACCAACCTTTTCGGAACCATCGAGTGTTGCCGCAACGCGATTGCGATCATGAAGCGGCAGGAACCCCGTGACGGGTTTAGAGGCCAGTTAATGGTTGTTTCCAGCGCCTGTGCGCTCCGGGGGCTGCCGTATTTCAGTCTTTACGCCGCCACGAAAGCGGCGCAGCTAAGCCTGTCCGAGGGTTTGCGAATCGAATTGAAGCCGTTTCACATCGCGGTGACGAGTGTCCACCCCATGCTGTGCGAGACGGATTTTTTCTCCACTGCCAACAACCTCAGCGGCATGGACCCCGCCGCCCTGGCGCAGGGCGGGAAACAAACTCCCGAGTATGTGGCCAACCGAATGGCCAGGGCCATCGAACGTCCCCGTGGCGAGTTGTGGCCCAAGCCTATGTCGCGCCTGTCACTGCACATCGCGGGGATGGTGCCGGGGATCGTGGACAAGGTGATGGGGCGAATCCGCGATCAGATGCTCCGAGATCATGAGAACCGGAACAAACCTGTTAATGCGCATTCCGAAGAAGAGTCTCTGTCTGAAATCCCCGCCTAAGTATCGCGCTAGAGTTTCCGATAATATCCACCTTGCCGTTCGTTTCCGCATTTTCCAATTGTAATGCCTTTCATTCTGGACGATCAAAAAATGGAGGTTCGCCATGCGCACATGGATCGTCATCGCCGCTGTTCTGGTTGGTGGGCTGGTCGTCTGGGCACGCAACAACACGTATCCGGGAAAGCCAGCGCCCGACTTTTCGGCGCGGACCGTTGATGGACAGACCGTGAAGCTCTCAGCCGAGAGAGGAAAAGTTGTCCTCCTGGATTTCTGGGCGACCTGGTGCGGCCCTTGCCGGGCAAGCCTCCCCCACATTCAGGAGTTGAGCGAAAGCCAATCCTGGGCCGACAGCGGACTGGTCGTCTGGGCTGTGAACGACCGGGAATCCGCGGAAAAAGTCAGCTATTTCCTGGCGGACAATCAATACACGTTTACGGCTCTGGTGGACGAGGACGGAGCAGTAAATTCGCAATATGGCGTGCGCGGCATCCCAATGACTGTCCTCATCGGACGCGATGGGACGGTCAAAAATGTATGGGTGGGATATGGCGGCGATTCGGCCAGGGAAATTGACGATGCCATTGAAAAAGCGATGGCGGAGCCGCGGAATTAGAGGCATTAAACGGGGCAAGAACGGGAAGGGGGTCAAAGAACGGGAAGGGGGTCAGGTTCCCTTATCATTTAAGGGAACCTGACCCCCTTATTCGTTTCTGCGTCCCCGTTCATGCCCCCGTCCCCGTTCATGCCCCCGTCCCCGTTCATGCCCCCGTCCCCGTTCATGCCCCCGCGTCACCTTTTGTTTACTTTGTAGACTTTATATGCCTTCAGAATCCCGAGCGGCCTTTGATTCCCTCGCTGTTATTGCACTTCCGCACTCTGGACATTTTTCTTGAGATTCGCGAAGGTCGTAGCCGCATCGCACGCAGAGCCCCCGCTTCTGCCGTTCATACCTAGTTCTATGCGTCCGATATATTGATAACAGCATGAAAATTGCAGCCATTGAAAAAACTTCGATGATAGCAAGAAATGATCGCAAAGGACTCTCCGGCGCGACGAACATCGCAATGGCGCAGGGCAATCGCATGTGACGCCCCGAAAGAGTTCGGCGCTTGTTAGGCTTGCGCTTTTCGTGTTCTGCTGATATCACTTCCTGGCAACGGTCGCGAGGCCTCGCGTTTTCAAATTCACTTTCACGCAAGGAGCTTGCTCATGGACGGCCAAGCGACCGGAGGTATTCTGCGCTTTTTTATGGACCTGCCCGACCCACGTGCCAAGAACTCGATTCATCGGTTGCACGATATTCTGGTTATCGCCTTGTGCGCGGTGATCTGTGGCGCTGATGGCTGGGCGGAAGTCGAAGTGTTCGCCAACGCCAAGATCGCCTGGTTCAGCACGTTTCTCGATTTGAAACAAGGCATCCCCAGCCACGACACCTTCGGCCGCGTCTTTGCCCGCCTGAATCCTGACGCCTTTGAACGCTGCTTCGTCGCCTGGACAAAAGCGATCGTTCAAACGGACGGCAGCCGATTGATCGCCATCGATGGAAAATCGATCCGCCGTTCTTTTGAGCATGCCTGGGATAAGAGCGGCATGGCTCATCTGGTCAGCGCGTTTATCGACGCAAATCATCTGGTTTTTTCGCAGGTGGCCGTGGAAGACAAGAGCAATGAACTCGACGCGATTCCGCGTCTGCTGGGGCTGCTGGATCTGGAAGGAGCCACCGTGACCATCGACGCGTTGGGATGCCAGAAAGAGATTGCCCGCCAGATCAGAGAAGCTGGCGGCGATTACGTTCTGGCGGTGAAGGAGAACCAGCCGGCCTTGCACGCCAAGGTCTCAAGCCTGCTGGACGAGGCGATTCTGGAAAACTTTGAGGGAATGCGGCATGCCAGCCACGAATCGAGCGACGACAATCATGGCCGCGTGGAAAACCGGCGTATCTGGATCACCGACGAAGTGAATCACCTGGGTTCGTTGAAGGAACAATGGCCCGGCCTTTCCAGCTTTGCAGTGGTGGAATCAACGCGCCAGGTGTTGGCCGGAAAAGCCAGCATCGAGCGTCGCTACTTTATCAGCAGCCTCAAAGAACTCGATGCCCAACAAATGGCAACGGCGGTGCGCGGCCATTGGGCCGTGGAAAACAAACTGCATTGGCAACTGGATGTCAGCTTCCGTGAAGACGAACGAAGAATCCGCAAGGACCACGGCCCGGAGAACTACTCGCGGCTTTGCCGGATCGCTCTGAATCTTTTGAAGCAGGACCGAAGTGTCAAAATCGGCGTGCACGGCAAACGCCTAAAAGCCGGCTGGGACGAGCCCTATCTCCTACGGCTCCTCACCCACTGAACATGCGATTGCCCTGCGCAATGGCGACTGTTATGCCTAGAATCGCTGACGCACCGAGTGCGATTCGTAATGGGGCGGATGCAATTCTCTGCCAGCGATAGTTTCTAAGTCGCCGAATACGTGCGCGAATGCCCGGACGTGTCGGGAGTTTTCGTCCGCGGAAGATCATCACTTTGTCCTTCGCGCGACGAAGTTCATGTAAATGCTCATTGGGAATGATACGGGGGGAATGATACGGGGACGGGAATGATACGGGGACGCAGCTAGTTTCGATGATTCACACCGCTCCCGCCGTCGCCAAACCCGATCCATCCCTCATCACTTCCCGATACAGCGTATCCCGCTCAACCGGAACTCTCCCCGCTTCGCGAATAATCCGCTTGATATCATCCACGTGCAATTCCTGATGGACACCGTTGCCTTCGCGCTTGGTGATGTCGTACCAGATGACGGTGCCGTCCAGATCGTCGCAGCCCCAGTTCAGGGCCAGTTGCGACAAGCCGACGCTTTGCATGATCCAGAACGCTTTGATGTGGGCGATGTTGTCGATCATGAGCCGGGCGATCGCCAGCGTTTTGAGGTCCGTCAAACCGGTTGGGCCGGGCAGGAAACCAAGCTCGCTGTTTTCGGGAATGAAGCTCAGCGGAATCACACAGTTGAAAGAGGCTTTGCCTGCCGCCAGTGATTCTTCCTGGAGTTGCCGCAGCTTCACCATGTGGCCAAGGCGCTGGGCGGGCGTTTCGACATGGCCATAGAGCATCGTGGCATTGGAATAAATCCCCAGGTCGTGTGCGGTTCGATGCACTTCGAACCAGCGATCCTCGCGGACTTTTCCCTTGAAGATTTCATCGTGAACGCGATCGTCAAAAATCTCGGCTCCGCCGCCGGGGAGGCTACCCAGGCCCGCATCCCGTAATGCGATCAGGGTCTCCCGCACGCTCAGATGCGCGACCCGGCTCAGGTGAATGATCTCGATGGCCGTGAACGCCTTGATGTGCAATCGCGGGCATTCCTGGCGGATGCCGGACAGAATCTCCAGGTAATAATCAAATTTTAGCCAGGGATGCAGACCGCCGACGATGTGCACTTCGGTCGCCCCGGCCTCGGCGGCGCGCGATGCCGTGGCGATGACTTGCTCCACCGGCATCTCGTAAGCGCCGTCCTCGCCGCGCTTGCGATAGAACGAGCAGAATTTGCAGGACAATGCGCAGACATTCGTGTAGTTGATATGGCGATTGCGGTTAAAAAACGTCTTGTCCCCATGAAGCCGTTCACGAACGACATTGGCCATTTGGCCGATGGCATGCACGTCCCGGCTCGCGTAAACCGCGAGACCATCTTCGATCGAAAGCCGCTCGCACGCGAGTACTTTTTGCGCCACCGGCTCAAGATTGGGATCACTGATTCGCGTCATTGACTACATTCAATCTCGATTAACGTAGCAAATCAACTATGCCGAGAGTTCCCAGCAACACGCTGATGATTCCGTTGATCGTGAAAAACGACAGGTCCACCTTCGAAAGATCATCCGATCGAACCAGCGATTGTTCGATGATAAGCAGACTGATTGCAAGGCCCGCGCCCAGAAAATAGAACGCCCCGAATTGCGGGACGATATGCCCCAACACGATCAGCATAATTGCGGCCAGCAGATGAGTCGCGCGGCTGACCCAAAGCGCGCGAACGATTCCGAGCTTGGAAGGAACGGAGAAAACGCCGTTGGCGACATCGCTGGCGTAATCCTGGCAGGCATAAATGATGTCGAACCCGGCGGTCCAGGCGGCGACGATCACGAACATAATCACCGGCGGCCAATCCAACCGCCCGACGACCGCGACCCACGCACACACCGGCGCAGCGCCAGCGCGACGCCCAGATAATAATGACACAGGCGCGTAAACCGCTTCATAAAAGGATAAGCGCCCAAATAAATCAGCACCGGAATCGAAAACGTCGCCGGCCAAGGATTGCGATAAAAAAACCAGAACGCCGACGCGGCCGCGATAAATCCGAAGGAGCAGAACACCAGCAGCATCGCGACGAACCGGCGCGACAGCGATCCCGAAGGCAGCGCCACCGCGCCGTCCGCGGATTTTTGGCGTCCAGATCCGCGTCAAAAATCCTGTTCGCGGCCATCGCGACTGTACGGGCGGTCACCATGCAGATAATGATCAGCGAGATTTTCCCAACCGTAAGCGAGCCGGGCACTGTGCGACCGGCCAGTGCCGCGCTCAAGATCGCCCAGGGCATCGCGAAAACGGTGTGGTGAATTTTGATGTCGTTGGCGAATAGCCAGAGCCTTCCGGACAGCGACGAGGGCCGGGCTGACTCGGAGGCGGGCGATGTGTGAGTGGCGAAAGTCACGGCTGTTATACCTAAACTCGAAATCCGAAATCCGAATGACGAATCAAATCCGAAATCCGAATGGCGAAATTCGAAATGGTCTTCATTCGGTCATTCGGGTTTTGGGCTTGATTCGTCATTCGGACTTCGTCATTCGAATTTTAGATTTCGGATCCCACCGTGTCTCCAGCCCATGCGGCACCCCCAGAAGATCCATCAGTTTCCCCGCCACGAAATCGACGACGTCTCCAAGGCCGCTGGGATTGAGATAAAAACCGGGATTGGTCGGCGCGATGATCGCGCCGGCATCGCTCAGGGTTTTATAATTGTTGATGTCGATGGGCGAAAGCGGCATCTCGCGGTGGGCTAGGATGAGCCGCCGGCGCTCCTTCAGCGTGACCGCCGCCGCCCGGGAAATCAGGTTGTCGCCGAGCCCACAGGCGACTTCCGCCATCGTGTTGCTGCTGCACGGCACGATCACCATTCCTTGATGCAAAAAACTCCCGCTGGCCAAAACGCTGCCGACATCGTTGTAGTTGTACAGGGTCACGGAATGTTCAGCCGTTCCAGCCAGCGCCGACAAATCGACCGTTTCCATCCCCAACTCATCATGCAAAAGCCGCCGTCCCAGCGGCGAAACGACCAGATGCACGTTCACCCCCGCGGTCACGAGACCCTGAATAAATCGCTGGGCGTAAAGCGCGCCGCTGGCTCCCGTGATGGCGGTGACGATGTCCATTAGTGGGGAATGATACGCCCAATTGGCATCGCCGAGAAGGAAGCGTCACCGGCGAAAACCGAGGTAGCAAATACAGATTCCCATTGTCATCGGATACTGCGAAATATCCGTAAACCCCGCCCTCGCGAGCATTTCGACCATGGTTTGTCGCCCGATGAACGTCCTCACACTCTGCGGCAGATATTTATAAGCTCCCGTCTTATCACCGCTGATCCATGTAGCCGTTCGCGGCAAGATCTTCTTAAAATAAAAGTTATACAGCGCACGAAACAGTGGATTGGTCGGGATCGAGAATTCAAGAATGACCACTCGCCCCCCAGGGCGAAGAACCCTGAAAAATTCCTTCACGGCTGCGAAGGGATCAACGACATTGCGGATTCCGAAGGCGATCGACGCCACGTCGCAACAGCCGTCCGGCAGCGGCAGGCTTTGGGCATCGCCGTTGACGAAGCAGACGCTGGTCGCCGCGGCCTTGGCTTCCGCCGCGTTTCGTGACCACTTGGCGACTGCGATCGGCAGCATCTCGTGAGTGAAATCGATTCCGATCACTTCACCAACCGGGCCGGCTGAGTCCGTGCCGCGCGTGTGGCGCAGACCTTCAAAAAAACCTAGCGTTAAATCCCCGGTTCCGCAGGCGACATCCACGACGCGGTCGCCCGGCCGAAGCTGCGCTAATTTCACCGCTTTTCGCCGCCAGGATTGGTCCATCCAAAAACTGTGCAGGCGATTGTTGAGGTCGTAACTGGGCGCGATCGCCGCAAACATTCGCTGCACGCGCCGGCGCTTGTCCGACACTTCGTGCGGATTAACCAGCAGCGATTCATCCCAAACATCCGTCATTACGTTCTTTATATCTGAATCCCGCAATCCACGCACGGTCCGCAATTTTCCGATTGCATTTGACAATCCGTTCCGCCGATAATAAATATATGACTGACCCGTCAGTTATTTAATTAATTGAGGAAAGATGACCCTGGTCAAAAAACGACAACCCGGAAGGCCCCCCGATGAAGCGCTGCAGGAGCGGCGCCGGCGGGCGATCCTCAAGGTCGCCGCCGCGGTGTTCGCCAAGCATGGTTTCGCGGCGACCGATGTTCAATGGATCGCCGACCGGCTCAAGATCAGCAAGGGGACGATCTACCGATATTTTCCGAGCAAGGAAAAGCTGTTTCTCTCGGCGGTGGAACAGGGCATGGACCGCGTGCGTGAACATATCGACGCCGCCCGACGCGCCGCCGGCGACAAAGTCGAGGAAATCCGCGCGGCAGTAATCGCATACCTTGAGTTCTTCAAAAGCAACCCGGGACTAGTCGAGCTTTTTGTTCAGGAGCGCGCGGAATTCAGGGAACGACACCGGCCGATTTATTTCCAGCATAAAGATGTTCGGCGCGGAGCCTGGCGGGAACATTTCGCCCAACTCATTGCCGAAGGGCGCATCCGTTCGGTGCCGGTCGAACGAGTGATGGATGTTCTGGGCGATGTTCTCTATGGGACCATTTTGACGAATCATTTCACCGGCCGGCAAAAACCGTTCGAGTCCCAGGCGCAGGATCTTTTGGACATATTTTTCCACGGTATCCTGACCGAAAAAGGGCGGAATGGGAATGCTGTGAAATCGAAAGCCCTAGGAAAAAAAAATGACCACTGATGAAACCACGGTCGAAACTCTAAAGCCCTTGTCGGACCACGACCAGGGCGAGACCTACGTGACTCCCGCTGCGCCGGTAAGCGTCATGCCGATCAACGCGCCGGAAAAACCCCGCCGGTGGAAACGGATGCTGGCTTTATCTCTCATCGCGGCCGCGCTGATTCTGGCTCTCATTTTCGGCTTGCCGCGTGCAATCTACGCGTGGAATCACGTTTCAACCGACGATGCGATCGTAAATGGCCATGTGACGTATATCAGCTCGCGCGTCTCGGGACTCGCCGAGGAAGTTCTGGTCGATGACAACCAATTCGTCGCGGCAGGTACGCCGATCCTCCGCATCGACAGGGTTCCGTATCAACTCGCGGTGGAGCAGCGCGACGCCGAATTGTCTCGGGCGAAGCTCTCGGTGGCCGCGGAAGTGGCCGCCCTGGATCTTGCCAATGCGCAACTCAATCGCGTCCGCTCCGAGGTGCGATCGAAGATCGCGGATCTTCGCGGTTCGTGGTATCTCGTCGCGACCGTGCAGGATTTCGTGAAATACGAAACCGCCGTGTTGGAGTCGAGCGTGGCGAAGCTTCGTCAGGATGAGACCAGCCTCCGTCTTGCGCAGGAAGAATACGACCGGGTTGAAAAATTAGGATCGCAGAGCATCAGCCAGGAAGAGATCGATCAGCGAAGATCGGTCCTGGCAGTGGCACAAGCCCAGGTCTCATCATCGCTGGCGGTGGTGCAGCAAACGCGGGCGTTGCTCGGCCTCCCGCCGAACTTAAATGATCCCGGCGCGGTTCCCGCGGACGTGGGCCAGACTTTCAATGGCACGCAATATGCAATTTCCACGTTCTTGGGATCATTTGCGCAACTTGGATTGAATTTTGATTCGATGACGCTCCCCAAGCTTGCGGCGATGAAAGAGCGTTTCACCGACCTTGATTTTGAAACGGTCATCGAAAACTCGCCCGCGGTGAAAGCGGCCAAAGCGCAGGTGGAATCCGCCAGGGCTGCCCTCGGCGGGGAACATTTCGATCGGTCGCATCCGGAACTTCAGCCGGAGATCGTGCAGGCCACCAAGGCGCTCGAGCAGGCGCAGCTTCAACTCGGATATACCCAAATCGTCGCGCCTTTGTCCGGATACATCAATCGCCGCAGCGTCAATCCCGGAACGCTGGTGTCCGTCGGTCAGCCGCTGCTGGCGATTCGCCCGCTCTCGGATGTCTGGATTGACGCAAATTTCAAGGAAACGCAACTGGCGGATTTGAGCATCGGCCAGAAGGTGGACATCTTCGTCGATGCGTATCCTGACCGGATTTTTCACGGCCGGATTGCCGGATTCGGCGCCGGCACGGGCGCGGTGACCTCGCTGCTTCCGCCGGAAAACGCGACGGGGAATTTCGTGAAGGTTGTGCAACGATTACCCGTGCGGATTGAATTGACCGAGCCGAATCCAAGCGACACTCCGCTCTTTGCAGGATTGTCGGTGGACCCGGAAGTGGACATCAAATCCCAACCCGACGGCCCCGATGCGGGTAAACGCCTGCTCGGCGCGGCGTCCGTCGCCGGAGCACCGCTCCAATGAGCGCGCTTGCCTCCGGCATCTCGTTGAATCCAGATGGCTCGGAAAGGATATTCAATCCCTGGGTCATCGCGCTCACGGTCACACTCTCAACATTCATGGAGGTGCTCGACACGAGCATCGCCAACCTGTCGTTGCCGCACATCGCTGGATCGATGGCCGCTTCCTATGACGAAGCAACCTGGGTACTGACCAGTTATCTGGTCGCCAACGCGGTGATCTTGCCGCTATCCGGCTGGCTCACGAGCGTGCTGGGGCGCAAACGCTTCAACATGATCTGCGTGGCCACATTCACTCTGAGTTCCGTTCTGTGCGGGATGGCAACCAGCCTGAACATGCTGATTTTTTTCCGCATTCTTCAGGGGATGGGCGGCGGGGGGCTTCAGCCCTCGGTTCAGGCGATTCTGCTCGATACGTTTCCCGCAGCCAAGCGGGGAATGGCCATGGCTGTCTACGCCTTAGCGGTATTGGTAGCGCCGGTTCTAGGGCCTACCCTCGGCGGCTGGATCACCGACAGTTATTCCTGGCGATGGATTTTTTACATTAACCTTCCGGTCGGGATTATTTCGCTGATGCTGACGCAAATCGTTCTGCAGGACCCGCCCTACATGCTCGCCCAGCGCGCCGCCCGAAAGGGGAAACCCTTCCGCGTCGATTTGATCGGGTTGGGATTGATCGCGCTCGGTTTGGCTTCGCTGGAAATCGTCCTCGACAAAGGACAGGAAGTGGATTGGTTCAGCTCGAATTGGATTCTCTTGCTCGCCATCATCGCCGGCGGATCGCTGGTGACCGCGGTGATCTGGGAATTGCGCCATCCCGCGCCGATTGTGAACATCCGGCTCTTCTTCGAGCGCAATTTCGCGATCAGTTGCGGCGTCGTCTTTTTCGTCTACGCCACGCTGTACGCCACGACCGTTTTGCTTCCTCAGATGCTTCAAACCCTGATGGGATATTCCGCGACCCAGGCGGGTCTCGTCCTGTCGCCGGCCGCGCTGGTGACGATGCTGGAAATGCCCGTGATCGGAATAATGCTGTCGCGCGGCGCGGACGCCAGAAAAATGATCATCGTCGGACTGCTGATCGTGGCCGTGGCCTCGCTATGGATGTCGCGCCTGGATTTGCTCGTTTCCGAAGGGGACGTAATCTGGCCGCGCATCGTCCAGGTTCTGGGTGCGGGCCTGATGTTTGTTCCGATCAATGCCGTCGCCTATCGGTTTATCCCCAAAACCGAAACCAACAACGCCTCGGGCCTATTTTCCCTGGTTCGCAACGAAGGCGCGAGCATAGGCGTCGCCATCGTCTCAACCCTTCTGGCTCGCCATATCCAAATGCACCAGGCGCATCTGGTCGAACACATCAATCTGCTGAACCCCATCGCCACGGGCATGATGCACCAGGCCAGCGGCCTTTACGGCCCGGTCGATCCCACCGGCGGTCTGGGCGGTCTATCGATGATCAACTCCCTCGTTCGCCAACAGGCGGCCATACTTTCCTATCTGGATATGTTCCGGATATTCGCGTTTGCGATCGTGCTGGTGGTTCCGCTGGTGCTCTTCATGCGCCGCGGGGCCGTTTCGAAGGAAGCCGCTCCCGTCCACTAATTGACCCCCGGCCTCAAAACCAATACCTTCGCCCCGGAATTTTCCAATTCCTCTACGAAGGCAATCTATGAATACAATCTATCTCATCGCCAGCGGCGATTTACGGGCATCCGCCAATCAAAAATGCGAATCCGAACAGCTCAAGATGGAGCAAAGCCTGATCGCCGCCGTTGAAAAGCTGAATGGCACAGTCCAGCGCGCCCACGGCTTTCGCCCGGAGGTCGGGCACAGTTTCATCGATTCCCAGAAATTTGGGATGGAGGTCTTCGCAAATATCCCCCCCAAAGCGCCGCTGATCGTGGCCGAGGCGGTGTGGCAATATTCCCATCACGTTTTGCAAGGGCTGTACTTTCACAAAGGCCCGATTCTGACGGTTGCCAACTGGAGCGGAACCTGGCCGGGCCTTGTGGGGATGCTGAACCTCAACGGCTCCATGGCCAAGGCGGGGATCAAATATTCCACTCTCTGGAGCGAAGATTTTGAAAACGACGAGGTGTTCCTGAAAAAGCTCAAACGGTGGATGAAAAAGGGGAAGGTCTCGCACGATACGAGCCATGTCCGGCCGCTCAAGAAAGTGAAATCGCCCGGCGCGGCGAAAAAGCTTGGGAAGCAGTTCGCACAGCGCTTTCGTCATGGCAAAGCCATCATGGGCATATTCGATGAAGGCTGCATGGGGATGTTCAACGCGATCATTCCCGATTCCCTGCTGAACGCCACCGGCGTGTTCAAGGAACGCCTGAGCCAAAGCGCCCTGTATTACGCGATGACCCAGATCAGCGACTCCGATGCGTGGGCAGTTTTCAACTGGTTTAAATCCAAAGGCGTGAACTTTCACCTTGGATCGAGCGAAGAAAACGACCTCACCGAAAATCAGGTTCTTCAGCAATGCAGAATGTATATCGCGGCTTTGCGCATCGCCGATGATTTCGGCTGCCAGACGATCGGCATTCAATATCAACAGGGCTTGAAAGACCTGTCACCCGCCAGCGATCTGGTCGAAGGCACTCTCAACAACGTTGATCGCCCACCGGCTCGCAGTACCGATGGATTGCGTGAGTTATTTGCTGGCGAAGCCATGCCCCATTTCAATGAAGTCGACGAATGCGCCGGCCTTGACGGCCTGATCACCTACAAACTCTGGCGCGAACTGGGATTCGACCCCGAGAACACCCTGCATGACCTGCGCTGGGGTCGCCATTACACCGGCCCCGGAAAAAACGCGGATGGCGAGCACGCCGAAATCGACGATTACGTCTGGGTCTTCGAAATCAGCGGCGGCGCTCCGCCCAAACATTTTGTCGGCGAATGGGCCGGCACACACAGCTACCGTCAACCCCCAATGTATTTCCGCCTCGGCGGCGGCACCTGCTCGGGCATCAGCAAACCTGGCCACATCGTCTGGAGCCGAATCTTTGTCAAAAATGACCACCTGAAAATCGATCTGGGCCTGGCCGACGCCATCGGCTTGCCCGAATCCGAAACCCAGGACCGCCTGAACCAAACGACGCCGGTCTGGCCGATTATGCACGCCGTTTTGAAAGGCGTCACCCGCGACCAGATGATGGCCCGCCATCTCGCCAATCACATCCAGGTTGCCTACACCCCCAGCGCCCGCGAAGCGAAAAAGGCTCTCTTTGCCAAGGCTGCCGTCATGGCGGAACTGGGGCTGGATGTTTCGATTTGCGGGAAGGTCTGAGTGGACCAAAGTCCTAGGCCTGCGTTTGAACCTCCCGAGTAAAGATGCTACGATAAACTGCGCCATGGATGCCATCGAGTTCATCACCGAGTTGAACGGATCCGCTAACCTTCCGATTCCCCAAAACGTGGCTTCTCAACTGCCGAAGTCCGGCAAAGTAAGGGTCCTCGTTATCACTGACGATGCCGAAGACACTCAGTGGCGCTCCGCGGCCTATGAACAGTTCCTCCGCGAAGATTCGCCCGAGGATTCCGTCTACGATTCATTGCGATAACGTGTTTGGCGATATCTATCTTTGTCAATTCCCATTTACCTCCGGTGCTGTCCACAAGGTGCGCCCCCGTCTTGGTGCTGTTTGATTTTCCGCTGTATTCCAGTGTAACGTTGACACCCGACCGCGTTCAAATTGCCTACGCTCCAGCACCTGCCGCAGAACGTAGCGACTCCCTCCCCCATCGCAGCCGGCTCATCCGATCGTCACCAGGCCAGCCCGATGCGTCCGCAGCGCCGGCGCCTGTGACATTCGAGCCAACCGAGCCGTTCGGCACTGAAATCGTACCCGATCCAAATCCTTGATTCTCTCTTTCGAACGGAACACAACTTGTCCAAAACTGGGATAGGCCCGATTTTCGTTGACCCATCGTTTTGACCGAGTAGAATTTGAACCCTTCCGTTTGGATCAACAACTTCAGTAAGGGTGGGTTCGGCAATTGCCGGATTCGATTACTGCGGCCGGTCGAATTAAGTGGAGAGGAGAATTCCATGTCGCGTTCAAAGTGTGCCAGGTATTCACGTATATCGATTGCTCTTGCGGCGGCGATGACCGCCTGGTCGATTCCGAGCCGTGCGGAAACGCTCGGACCCACGACCGGTGCTGCCGGAACAGCGGGAACGAACGGCACCAATCCCGGTGGCACGGGCGGGGGCGGCACACCGGAAAACCTGAACGCGTCCAGCACAGATCCTTCCAACTCAGCAACGTGCACCGGCGGCGCCGGTGGAACGGGAGGGACCGGCGCCACCAACGCGGCGGGCGGAGCGGGTGGCACGGCGGGAGGCGCGTACTCGGCGGCCGCCAATACGGGAACTGAGGCAACCGCGGTATCCGATACCGCCGTCGCAACCGGCGGAGCCGGGGGCAATGGCGGCTCCGGCTCCGGTACAGGCATTGGCGGCAACGCGGCCGCGGGCGGAACGGCCACTGTTTCGGTTAACGGATCGAATGCGGTCAGCAATACAGTCACGGTCTCGGCGACCGCCGCGGGGGGAAATGGCGGAAATGGCGGAGCGGGTTCCACCGATGGCAACGGTGGCGCGGGCGGACTGGCATCGTTCGTTGTAAACACGGGCACTTCCAGCGGAGGGGGTTCCGTCTCAGTGACCGGCATACTTCAGGGAGGTAACGGCGGAAATGGACAAACTGCGGGGAACGGTTCGCCTGAAACGGCGGACAATACCCCCAGCGGTTCAACTGTGGGGCCGCTAACCCTCATCCAGGACATTTACGGCGGCAACGGCGGAACGAGTGTCTCCGCCAGTCCCGGGACTGCAGGCACCGCTTCTTCGACTGAAAGCCTGGCCGGCAACAACGCTTCTTCGTTGTCGGTAACCACCCTTGCAACCGGGGGCAACGGCGGGGGAAGCCAGACCGGAACATCGGCTGCGGGAGGCAGTGGCACCGCGGAAACGGAGTTAACTAACACCGTCGCCACGGGCCCAATGATCGCTGATGCCTACGCCAATGTGTTTTCTGGCAATGGATCGGGGGCTGCCGGGCAAGTTGCCACCGGCACGGGAGGAGTCGGAGGCAGTGGCACCGCGACAGCGACGTCGTCCGGATCCGTTTCGTCCGCGGTCTCCACAACCGCCAAAGGCTTCGGCCAAAATGGAGGAGCGGTTAGCACCTCCGGCACCGGTGGGAACGGCGGCAACGGCATGGCCACCTCCAAAGGGAACGATGAAGGCACTGGCACCGTAAATGTTCTCGCCCTCAGCGCAGGCGGCACGGGTGGAGAAGGCATTGGCGGCGGATTCTTCGGTGGAAACGGAGGGACCTCAAGTCTGGGCATGGTCAGTGGAACCAGCTCCGGCAGCGGCTCGGTGACGGTACAGGGCCAGGCATATGGAGGTGACGGCGGATTCGGACAAGGCTCTGCAGCCGGAGGCAATGGCGACAGCGTGATCTTGACCAATGCGGTCAGCGGGTCAACCACCGGCGGCGCATTGTCGCTGGAACAGGACGCCTACGGCGGCAACAGCGGTGGCAGCAACGGAAGCTCGGGAGGAACAGTTGGAACTGCGACGTCTAATTTCACGCTGACACCCTCGGGTAATTTGTCGTTTACCGGAATCAGTAACGCCAGCGGCGGCAACGGGGGAACCAGCCAGAATGCAAACGGCAGCGCCGGTGGATTTGCCGACGCATCGATCGATTTGTTGAGCAACGGCATCACCGGCGCCGTCACCGCCACCGCCGATGCCAATCGGTTCAGCGGCAATGGAAATGGTATTGGAGGCGCCGTCAATAATGGTACCGGAACCGGAGGAGGCGGAGCGGCCGGCACGGCAACCGCGGTGGCGACAGAGACAGCGTCATCGTTGTTGACGGTGAACTCCTATGGATTTGGCGGCGCAGGCGGAAGCGCTAGCGGTGGGACCGGCGGATTAGGAGCCAATGGAACCGCCAGTTCCACGGGGAGCAACGGTGGTTCGGGTAGTGTGACAATCCTCGCTGAGGCCGCCGGCGGCAACGGTGGCCAGGGCGGAGGCGGCGGATTTCTCGGCGGGGGTGGAGGTACAGCTAGTCTGGGTACGGTCAGCGGGACTTCATCCGGCAGCGGCACGGTGTCGGTCGATGGTCAGGCGTATGGCGGCAACGGTGGTTTTGGACAAAGCTCTGCAACCGGAGGCAATGGCGATAGCGTCACGCTGACCAATGCGGTCATTGGATCGACCGCCGGCGCGCTGCATCCTGGAACAGGATGCATTCGGCGGCAACAGCGGTGGCAGCAATGGAAGTGGAGGAGGAACATCTGGAACGGCAACGTCGAATTTTACGCTGACACCCACGGGCGTTTTGCAGTTTACTGGAGTCAGCAACGCCAGCGGCGGTAACGGGGGAACCAGCCAGAATGCAAACGGCAGCGCCGGGGGCGTCGCCAACTCAACGATCGACTTGTTGAGCAACGGCATAACCGGCGCCGTCACTGCCACCGCCGATGCCAATCGGTTCAGCGGCAATGGAAATGGTGCCGGAGGCGCAGTTAATAACGGCGCCGGGACGGGAGGAGCCGGAGCAGCCAGCACGGCCACCGCGGTGGCGATTGAGACAGCATCCTCGTTGTTGACGGTGAACTCCTACGGATTTGGCGGCACGGGCGGCAGTGCGAGCGGTGGGACCGGCGGATTGGGAGCCACCGGAACGGCCAGTTCCATGGGAACCAACGGCGGTTCGGGGGGTGTGACAATCCTCGCTGAGGGTGCCGGCGGCAACGGTGGCCAGGGCGGAGGCGGCGGATTCTTCGGTGGAAACGGTGGAACCGTAAGTTTGGGCACGGTGACCGGTGCTTCCACTGGCAATGGCACGGTGACGATCGATGGTCAGGCGTACGGAGGCAATGGCGGTTTTGGACAAAGCTCGGCAACGGGTGGCAATGGCGACAACGTGATATTGAGCACGGCGGTCAGTGGATCCACCACCGGCACACTCACGCTCGAACAAGATGCGTACGGCGGAAACAGCGGAGGGAGCAACGGAAGTGGAGGAGGCACATCCGGAACGGCGACGTCTAATTTCACGCTGACACCGACGGGTGTTTTGCAGTTTACCGGAGTCAGCAACGCCAGCGGCGGTAACGGAGGAACCAGCCAGAATGCAAACGGCGGCACCGGTGGTTCCGCAAGCGCAACGATCGATTTGTTGAGCAACGGCATAACCGGCCCGGTCACGGCCACCGCCGATGCCAATCGGTTCAGCGGCAATGGAAATGGTATCGGAGGCGCCGTTAACAATGGTACCGGAACCGGCGGCGCCGGAGCAGCGAGCACCGCATCCGCGCAGGCAACCGAGACTGCTTCGTCCCAGCTAACGGTTAATGCCTATGGATTTGGCGGCACGGGCGGTAGTGCGAGCAATGGCAGCGGTGGAGGGGGAGTCCCCGGAACGGCCAGTTCCACTGGAACCAATGGGGGGTCGGGTAATGTGACAATCCTGGCTGAGGGTGCCGGCGGCAACGGTGGACAAGGCGACGGCGGCGGATTTTTTGGGGGGAGTGGAGCGATTGCAAGCTTAGGTGTGGTCAGTGGAATTTCCACAGGCAGCGGCACGGTGTCGGTCGATGGCCAGGCGTACGGAGGCAACGGCGGTTTCGGACAAGGCTCGGCTACCGGAGGCAACGGCGGCAACGTCATATTGAATACCGCGGTCAACGGATCAACCACCGGCACGCTGACATTGGAACAGGATGCTTACGGCGGCAACAGCGGAGGGAGCAACGGAAGTGGAGGAGGCACATCCGGAACGGCGACGTCTAATTTTACGCTGACACCGACGGGTGTTTTGCAGTTTACCGGAACCAGCAACGCTAGCGGTGGAAATGGCGGAACCAGTCAGAATACCAATGCCGGCGCTGGCGGCTCCGGAACTGCGACGATCAATATTACCAGCGCCATCAGCGGTCCGGTCATCGCCAACGCTGACGCCAATCGGTTCAGCGGCAATGGAACTGGTGCCGGAGGCACTATAAACAATGGTAACGGAAACGGCGGCGCCGGCGCAACCGGCACCGCCACCGCCACAGGCAGCGAGACAGGCAGCGGAACCATAACGGTGAACGCAACAGGCGATGGCGGAACTGGAGGAACCGGAGTGGGGAGTGGTTTTTCAAGCGGCAACGGAGGCAACGCGGTCGCAACCGCCACTGCAAGCTCCGTTTCCAGCCAGGCGCAGGCAACCGCCATCGCAAACGGCGGTAACGGTGGCGTTGTGAACAATTCCTCGTTAGCCGGGACCGGCGGAACGGCAATGGCGACCGCTATTTCCCACGGAGTCACCGTCACCGATTTCGACGCAGTCGGAGCGACTCCGCAAATAGGAGGAAGCGCGGCGCACAAGTAACCTGGACCTCGGCGAGCGGCGCGACTGTCGTCGTTGGTCAAAGCGCCGTCAACAATGGCCAGGGCGTCGTAACCGGACCGTTGGCAAATATGCGCACAGTCACCGGAACCGGCACGCTTACCATCGGAAATGGATCAAATGCAACCGTTCTGCAAATCAATCCGAATTCACCCGCGAGTACCCAGTCATCTTTGATTATCAGCGCCGATTCGACGCTGGACATAACCAACAACAGTTTTTTCATCGCCTACCCCGCTGGTCACGACCCAATCGCGTCCATCGAGCAGTGGATTAAGAACGGCTACTTCGGCACTGCCGGCGCTCCAGCCATCATCAGCAGCTCCATCGCGACGGACGATTCCACGAGCGGCCTTAGTTATGGCATTGGCTACGCCGACTCGGCCGATTCCGGCAATCCGGCCGACTTGCCTACCGATACCATTGAAATCGCCTTTACGTTGTTGGGTGATGCCAACCTTGACGGGACTGTCAACGCTGAAGATTTCACGCCGTTTTCACACAACCTGGGCAAAAGCGGCACAGTATGGGATCAAGGCGACTTTAATTACGACGGAACGGTCAACGCTGAGGACTTCACGTCGTTCTCACACAATCTCGGCCAGACCGCCACGCTGGCCACCATCGGCGGCGTTTTGCAGTCAGCGGACGGCCTCAGCCTGGCGAATGTGCCGGAGCCGATGAGTGGAGGAATGATTGCGCTGGCTGGATTGGGAATTCTTCGCCGGCGGCGAAGGGCGTCATCCGCGACCAGATGATGGCCCGCCACTATCCCTTGCCATTGCGGTGGAACTTCGCACCTTGAGATGAGTCCCAAGCACCGCTCGGATCGGTTCGTTGTCTCCGCGAATGCGGTTAATCAGCTTCTCGCACGCCAAAACGCCGACCTGGTAAAGCGGCATGTGAATTGTCGTCAGCGCCGGGTTGGCAAACGCCGCATCGCGCATGTCGTCCATGCCGACGACCGAAATCTCCGCCGGCACTCTCTTTTCGACTTCGTTCAGGTAATGCAGCGCCCCAATCGCCATCTTGTCATTACCGGCCAGGATCGCAGTAAGTTCCGGATGACGTGTTATCAGCGCCCTGGCGGCTTCAAATCCACCCTGTTCCGTATAGAGGCCGTCTTCGCGCCAACTGGCAAGCGGTTCAATTCCCGCCTGCTGCAATTTTTTAGCATAGGTTTCGACAACGTCTCGGGCGGTCTGCACCCGCGATGACCCGGTGATGGTGCCGATGCGCCGGTGTCCCAGTTGGAAGAGGTAATTCATCGCTTGGTCCGCCGCGTCGCGATAGTCGCATACGACGCAGTCCAGGTTCCATTGCGGAAAATAATTGTTGACGACGATCATCGGATATTTCGCCGCGGCAAAGTCCGTCAGGAATGGATGGCGATCCCCGTTTCCCAGGCAAAGTACGCCGTCGACGAACCGTCGCTCGAACAATTCCATGTGCCGGCGACCCTTGACGAAGCGCGGCGTGGCCTGCTCGAGCATCACTTTGTAGTCGAGCGCGGTCGCTCGATCACAAATACCGCTGATCAACTCTCCAAAATACTGGTCGGCAAATGCATGACTCAGCGATGGGAGCATAACCGCGAGCATTTTTGTATATCTGCTGGAAAGGTTTTGCGCGAGGCGATTGGGACGATAGCCCAGTTGTTCCATTGCTCGACGAACGCGCTTATGGGTGGGAGCGCTGATCCGCGGGTTTTCGTTGATCACTAGCGAAACGGTGGCTGGGGAAACTTTCGCCAAACGCGCTACTTCGCGAACGCTTATCGGTTTGCCGGTCGCGGAAGGAACCTCTATTGACGCATTCGGCGTGTCGCTTTTGAGGACTATCTCGGTCGGGTCGAGTTTGGTACGAACCACCAAAGCTGACTCGATGCTATCGCTTGCGGTTCCCACGGAGTGCCATCCAATTCGAATGATTTAGTAAACAGTTTACTGATCGAATTACTGGTGTCAAGAGATTTCACCGCGACGCCGACACAAAAGGCAATCTACAATACGAAATCTACTAACAATATATGCAACAATCAGTTATATTCACTTAATTTCAACGCATACGCCCTGAACGAGGTTGCTCCGGAACATGGAATAAAAGACCGTTTTTTAATAAAATACTTGACAAAATCACAAGTTTATTTATCGTGTGACTAGTTTAAATTTCTAAGCTCGATGTCGTAACTCAAGTGCAGAGATTCGCGAATAGCGAAATTGCCTTGAGAGGCTTCAATTAGGAATCATTTCTCTTACGGCGAGGCGGAGAATGTTAAAACGAGTGGGAGCGTGCGTCCTGGGCATATTGGGATTTGGTGTCTCAGCGGCGGTCGGATCTATCTATCAGACCGCCAGTCCATATACCGATGCGACAGGTGACCAGGTCGGTTCGACGAATATGCTTCGCGACCTCTGGTCGGCAACCATCACCAACGACCAGACAAATTTTTATTTCACGATCAACCTCAATCCGGCGGCCAACCTGGCGACGGGCGGTGCGTTTAATTATGGCATCGGCATCACCACGGGGAGCCTCACCGCCGGCGGTGACACAAGCGCCGGCGCCGACCACGGCAACCCATACAGTCGCACGATTTCCATCGACGGCCCTACCTTCGGGGGAATGACGGATTGGATCGGAATTTTCGGAGCAGGCGGCTCGGGATCCGGCACAAGTCCCTATACGAGTTACGGATTCAACGACTACGTTTACGGAACGCCTGGTTCGACCGAGCCGTCAGGCGTCTGGACAAAAATCGACACCGTGCTCAGCGGTGAGCCGATGGCGGCGCAGCCCCCCGGCACCTCCCCGAGCTCCGTAACAGTCGCGGTTCCAATGAGTGACTTTGCATCCAATCTGTCTCTTATGCCCGGCACAACTATCGACTTCGACATTTACAGCACCGGTACCTCCGCCGGGCAGACTGCGTATGACTCGCTGGCCGATCAATCCCCGACGAATGCCACCAACAGCGGCACAACCCAATACAACGGAACTGTCCTCGATAGTTACACGATTGAAGTCCCGGAGCCGGCGACAGCCGTACTTTGCGGATTGGGCTGCATCGGGTTGCTGAGGCGTCGCCGTGGCCATTCCTTTAGTTAGAAAGTCATTCACATTTGAATTATTCAAAGTCCGGAATGAAATCGGAAACACCAGGAGAGGCGTATGAGAGGTAAGGTAAACTCGAAGTTGTGGCTATCCACCGGCGGGATTCTTCTGGCGGGGCTCTCGCCGCTGGCGGAAGCGCAACTCGCCGTCACGGGCAATTTGAGCAGCACCGCCGTCACTTACGGCGCCAACGTGCCGGGAACCGGCGCACTGGCCACGCAGACCCTCAACTCCGCGTTCAGCGACAATACCTCAAGCACCGGCCATCTCACCGGCTCGGAACTCGACGCGGCCTATGGCACTGTCGAGAACGGATATCTTTATCTCTTCATAGCCGGCAACCTCCAGGACAACGGCAATATCCTGCAGGTCTGGATCGACGACGGGCGTGCAGGAGGACAGAACGTGCTCAATGCGAAATCAAGCGCGGGCAACATGAAAAAGCTGAATGGGTCAACCTTCAGTCCCGGGTTCAACGCCACCTACGCGCTGGAGATGAACGAGACGGATCTTACTCCAAACACGAACCAGAATTTCTTCGTCGACCAGTACAACCTGGTCGGAAATACGGCGACATATCTGGGAGACTTCCAACTCACCAGCGGCACGGGAACCAGCACCGAAGCCGGCAGCATTGAGAGCTCGATACTGGTCGGCGTCAACAACACGAATACCGCGGGTGTCACCGGAAGTGGCAGTAGCACTACTCAAGCGACCGCCGCCAACCAGGCCAATGCTCAGGCGGTCAGCACTGGTATTGAAATCGGAATTCCGATGGCCACTTTGGGCAATCCTACCGGACCCATCGAGGTGATGGCCGGCATCAATGGCAGCGGCGACAGCGGTCTATCCAATCAAATGCTTCCGGGCCTGCCCGTCGGATCTTATGACGTCAAGAGCGTACCTTCCGCGACTATAACCAATCCGTATTATTATGCCGGGGCAAACGGAGTTGGATTCAATTTCTCATCGCTGGCCAACGAATATTTCACCGTTCCCAATACGATCGTGCCCAACGGCAATTGGCTTCCAACCGGCGGAGGGAACTGGAGCCTCAACACCAACTGGTCCAACAACCATGTTCCGGGGGCTGTTGGTGATACAGCCAGTTTCACCACCGCCACCGGTCCCAGCCAGATCACCCTGGACGTCAGTCCCACCGTCGGCACGATAAATATTAACAACGCTAATTCGTACACGATCGCCGCCAACGCCGGCCAATCGCTCATTCTTGATAACGGTGGTATCACCGCCACCGCGGCGATCGACGATTCCGGCGGTATCCACTACATTTCAGCGCCCTTGTGCTCAATTCCAACCTTACCGTTACGTGCGAGAACCATGGGGACGCGATGTATGTCTCCGGAGACATCAGCGGAGCCGGCGGCCTCAACATATCCAACAGCGGTATTTACATGAGCACATTCAGCGCGCTGGTCCTGAGTGGCACCAACACCTATGGAGGCGCCACTTCCATACAAAGAGGCGAACTGCAACTGGCATCCGAGGGCGCGCTACCGGTTGGCACCAGCCTCTCGATCAGTGCCGCTAGTCCCCACGGCGATCTTGATCTCAACAGTTACGACGCCACCGTCAGCAGCCTCAGCGCGACGGCGGCTGGCGCGGCGATCACCAACACCAGTTCCACCCCCAACACCGCGACGTTCACCTATGCCGGAGTCAACGCCAACCCCAGTACATTCCCCGGTTCGATCTCGGACAATTCCACCAACGGCGGCAGCACGACTGCGCTCACCGTCGCGAGCGGCTCTCTCACTCTGAGCGGTACTAATACCTACGGCGGCCTTACGACGATTAACAACGGCGCGACACTGCAATTTGGGATAACAACCACCGCTGCACCCAGCGGCATGACGTTTCCATCCTCAGGCAACGCCGTCAACAATGGATCACTCATTCTCAATGACTCCGTCACGGTGGGAACGATTACGGGTTCGGGAACAACCACTGTGACCGCCAATCAGCTTGTCGTCGCGACGTCCATTAGCCAGGCTGCTGGGGTGGTTAATGAAGGAGACCTCGCGCTCTACAGTGGCGGCACCATCGGTAAGATTACCGAGACAGGCACTGCGGGCGGTCTGGCCCTTTATGGCGGAATGCTTCAACTGGCCCCGAACGGCGCACCCAGTTCACAAAGCATGCTCTATATTGCCAGCGGCGCTGTGCTGGATATCACTAACAATAAGCTGTTCATCGACTACGGCGCCGGAACCGACCCGATCGCGTCCATCGTCGCGTGGATCGCCAATGGCTATTATGGCCTGCCCGGTCCGCAGATCATCAGCAGTTCCGTCGCCGCGGACGACGCCGCAAGCGGCCTTAGTTATGGCATCGGTTACGCCGACTCGGCCGATCCAGGCAATCCCGCCAATTTGCCCAGCGGCACGATCGAAATCATGTTCACCCTGTTGGGTGACGCCAACCTGGATGGAATCGTCAACAGCGAAGACTTCACGCCGTTCTCTGCCAGTGTCGGCACGAGCGGCTTCTGGGACAATGGAGATTTCAATTACGACGGAACCGTCAACAGCGAAGACTTCACGCCGTTCTCGGCCAATCTGGGCAAGTCCGCTACGCTGGCCTCCCAAGCGAGCGCTTTGGAGGCAGCGAAGGGCATCAGCCTGGCGAATGTGCCGGAACCGATGAGCGCGGGAATGATGGTGATGGCCGGATTGGGAATTCTTCGCCGCCGGCGGCGATCTTTCCCATCCTGACCGGCACATTCTGATGGCGGTTATTACATTTTTGCCTTGCTCTTCGTCTGGGCGTTTTGGTATCGTCGGTTTCACTCCCTTGGCACGATAACAGTGGCTGCGCGTTTCCAAGCCGAGTTTCGTGTCGCATTCCTCCAATCAAATCTGCAACCACAAACGGGAAGGGGAGAAGGATGAATCGCAAAACAATTCTGCTGCGCGCCGTCGGCACGATCAGGTTCGACGCCATTTCTTTCAGTGCATTGGGGATTTCGGCGGGAGCGGCGGTCTTGCCGGGAACCGCGAGCGGGCAAATCTTTGTCGCGAGCGGAAACACGATCGGCGAATACACCACATCGGGGGCCACAATAAACGCCTCCCTGATCCCGGGGCTGTCTTTCCCAATGGCCATTGCCATATCTGGATCGGATCTGTTTGTCGCAAGGTCTGGCTACGAAGGAAACACGACCACGATCGGCGAATACACCACATCGGGAGCCACCGTGAACGCCACCCTGGTCCCGGGGTCAACCTTCCCGAGCGGCATGGTCGGGTCTGGATCGGACCTGTTTGTCCTGAACCAGCCCCCCCCGGCAGCGACAGCTCCTCCGCCCCGATCGCCGAATACACCACATCAGGAGCGACCGTGAACGCCTCTCTGGTTCCGGGGTTCATTGACGGGTCGGGCATTGCCGTGTCTGGGTCGGATCTGTTTGTCGATGACGACAACCTCACTGGCCTTGCGGATTATGGCAACATCGGTGAATACACCACATCGGGAGGCGCGGTGAACCCCTTCCTGATTACGGGGTTGGATACCCCGGTCGGCATTGCAGTGTTTGGATCGGACCTGTTTGTGGCGACCTGGAACTTCGGCGGCAATACCGGCGCGATCGGCGAGTACACCACGTCAGGAGCCGTTGTGAACGCCTCCCTTGTCTCGGGATTGTATGAGCCATACGCCATTACCGTGTCCGGATCGGACCTGTTTGTCACCACCGAAAACGGCACGATCGGCGAATATACGACCTCAGGAGCTGTCGTGAACGCCTCATTAGTCTCGGGTTTGAGAGGCCCGAGCAGCATTGTGGTGGTGCCGCCTCTCACCTGGAACAACGCTGGCGGCACCGGCGACGGACAAACGTGGGATTCTGGTGCCAACCAAAACTGGAACAACGGCACAGGGGCGGCCGTCTTTCACGCAGGTGCCGAAGTCATATTCAATGACGACAATGCCGGTCATTACGCCGTTATCCTGAACACGACCGTCAGCCCCAGTTCTGTCACTGTAAATAACAGCGCCGGCAACTACGCCATCAGCGGCACCGGCAGCATTGCCGGCGATTGCGCCCTCACCAAGATGGGAAGCAGCACCCTCACCCTCTCCACCGTCAACACCTACACCGGTGGCACCACCATATCGGGAGGCACACTGCAAACCGGCAGCGCCGGCGCCTTGGGGACGGGGACGGTGGCGGTCGCCTCTCCCGGCATTCTCGATCTTGATGGGAATAGCCCGACCGTCGGTAATCTTTCCGGCACCGGGACAGTCGACAACGTCATCGCCGCCGGGAACCCGACGCTGACGATCAACACTTCTACCAGCTCGACCTTTTCCGGAGTTATTCAGAACACCACCGGCTCGGTAGCGATAACCGTGAGCGGGAGCGGAATCCAGACCCTGAGCGGCGCGAACACCTACACCGGTGGCACTACGATTATGGCGAACAGCACCTTGCAGACCGGCAGCCCCGGTGCTTTAGGGGCGGGAAAGGTGGCGGTCGCTGGCACTCTCGATCTGGATGGGAGTAGCCCGAACATCGGGAACCTATCCGGCGCTGGGACAGTTGATAACGTTTCCGCCGGTGGAACCCCGACCTTGACGATTACTACTTCCGCCAGCTCGAACTTCTCCGGCATCGTTAAAAACACCACCGGCTCAGTCGCGGTGACCGTGGGCGGGACCGGAATTCAGACCCTGAGCGGCGCGAACACCTACACCGGCGGGACGACCGTCAATGCGGGCGAACTTTCCGTCGCCAACACGACCGGTTCCGCCACAGGCAGTGGCAATGTCACGCTTAACGGAGGGATTCTCGCCAGCGGCCCAATCGGCTCGATCTCCGGCAACGTTCTGGCCGGAAGCGGTTCGCACACCATCGCGCCGGGTGGCGTCGTAGCCATCGGAACCTTGACCGTCGGCGGATTGACCAGCAACAGCCTCACCACTCTCAATTTCGATCTGGGCGCCGGGACGGGACCCGAGATCGCCAATGGCGATCTGCTCATCCTTGGACCGGGCGTCAACATCGGCGCGAGAACTCTTCTCGCGTTCAACGGAACTTCCACCATCGGTGACGACTACCGACTCATTGGCGGCTCGATCGGCGGAATTAACGTGGCCAACTTCACGCTCCCCGCCGCCCCGACGGGAGAGGCTTACTCCCTGAGCAACGACGGCGTCGATCCCGGATTTATTGACCTGGTCGTCACCACGGGCGGTGGAGTAGGCGCTGGACCTGCCAACCTCACCTGGAACGATTTCTCGACCAATAATTCTTGGGACACCGGAACCAGTGCCAACTGGAACAATGGCTTGGCGACCACGGTGTACCACGCTCAGGACAAGGTCACCTTCGACGATTCCAGCAGCGGCCACTACACCGTGACGCTGAACACGGTCGAGTCCCCCGACTCGATGGTCGTCAACAACAGCGCCGGCAACTACACCATCAGCGGCACCGGCAGCATCGCCGGCATCGGCTCACTCACTAAATCCGGCACCGGCACCCTGACGTTATCGACGCAGAACACCTATACCGGCGGGACGACCGTGAGCGCGGGCGAACTTTCCGTCGCAAACACCGCCGGCTCCGCCACCGGCACTGGCAACGTCACCCTCAACGGAGGAACTCTCGCCAGCGGCACAACCGGCTCAATCTCAGGCAACGTTCTGGCCGGCGGCGGCTCAAACACGATCGCCCCGGGTGGAGTCGGAACCGTCGGAAGCCTCACCATCGGTGGACTGACCACCACGAACCTCACCACGCTCAACTTCGACCTCGGCGCCGGGACTGGCCAGATCACCAATGGCGATCTGCTTACACTGGGCTCGGGAACCGTAAGCATCGGCTCGGGCACGCTCGTGACTTTCGGCGGCACGCCCACCATCGGCGACGACTACCGCCTTATCGCCGGCTCGATCAGCGGAATTAACGCGGCTAACTTCACGCTCCCCACCGCGCCGACCGGAGAGGCTTACTCCCTTAGCAAAAACGGCGTCGAGCCCGGATATATCGACCTGGTCGTCTTGCCCAAAGGCGCGCTTTCGATCAGCAGCGACACCGTACGGCTGCCCAACAACGTCACGGCTGGCACCGCATTGGCCACCAGCAACGTGAACCTCACGTCGTTGTCGCTCACCGGCAACGGCACGCTCGACATCGGCAACAATCGCATCATCATCAACTACAGCAGCCCCGCGACCGACCCGATCGCGTCCATCAAACAGTGGATTGCCGACGGCACATCTGGCGCGACCGGACCGGCCATCATTAGCAGCGACATCGCAACTGACGACACCGCCAGCGGTCTTAGCTATGCCATCGGTTACGCCGACGGCGCCGACGGTTTGGTCGCCGGCCTGCCCTCCGGCGAGATCGAAATCATGTTCACCCTGCTCGGCGACGCCAACCTGGATGGGACTGTCAACGCCGAAGACTTTACGCAATTCTCCCACAACCTCGGACAAGCCGGCACGACGTGGGATGACGGCGATTTCAATTACGACGGAACGGTTAACGCCGAAGACTTCACGCCGTTCTCGGCCAACCTGGGCAAATCCGCCACTCTGGCCGCCCAAGCCGGCGTCTTTGAGTCAGCCCATGGCCTAAGCCTGGCAAATGTACCGGAGCCGATGAGTGGCGGAATGATTGCACTGGCCGGATTGGGAATGCTCTGCCGCCGGCGAAGGGCTCGCCGGTGATCGATCATCTATAACTCATTTCAAACTAAATGGGTTACCTCAGAAATATATAGTTAGTATGCACTACTAAAAATCGCTAAAAGTGTTCAGTTTTGTCCAGTTCTGTCCAGTTGAGTTCCTCTCCATTTCTCCCAATTCCAACGCCTTGTAGCCCGAATGCGGTGGGGTTAGGATGCCGCCGACGTATTGGTTTTAACTCGAATTTCAAGCGATTTTTAACGGCGAACCGTGGATGGATTTGAATAGTCGGGTGGCATTGGTGACAGGGGCGTCGCGCGGTCTCGGAGCCGCGATTGCGCGGGCGTTGGCCGAGGATGGGGTCAAAGTCGCCGTCAATTTCTTCGCTGGGGCGGACAACGCCAACGCGGTTGTGGCCAGCATTCGGAAAGCCGGCGGCGTTGCGCAGGCGTTTGGGGCGGATGTGCGCGATGAGGCCCAGGTCGATCGGCTGTCCCGGGAGGTTACGCAGAGCCTGGGTCCGATTGATATTCTGGTCGTCAACGCCACCGGCGAGCAGCCGATGTTGCCTATCGAGGAAATCAACTGGCGAACGTGCCTGGATCAACTGGAGTTTTTCGTGAAGAGTCCGCTTTTGCTGGTGAAGGCCACGCTCGGGGGTATGAAGGCCCGGAAATATGGCCGGATTATTCAGATCGGGTCGGAAGTATTTGAAGCGGGTTTGGGCAGGTTTTCCAATTATGTGTCGGCGAAGGGGGCGCAGCTTGGCTTGACGCGGTCATGGGCGCGGGAACTGGGGCCGTGGGGGATCACGGTTAACTCGGTTTCCCCCGGTTGGATTCCGACCGAAAGACATGCCGATATCCCGGATCATGTGAAGAAGGAATATGCTTCGCACACGCCGCTGGGGAGATTGGGCTTGCCCGAGGACGTGGGCAAAACGGTGGTTTTCCTGGCGTCGGACGCGGGAGCGTTCATCACCGGGCAAAAGATTTCAGTGAACGGTGGAAATACGGTGGAATGACGTTCATGCAAACCAATCAGCAATTTACGCTCGCACAGGCGATGGACATAGCGATCGCTCACCATCGAGCCGGAAGATTTCGCGAGGCGGAGGGAATCTACCGGCAGGTTCTGGCGAATCACCGGGATTTTCCGCCGGCGGTTCACATGCTTGGCGTCACGTTGTTTCAAGGCGGCAAGCGCCAGGAAGGGATCGCGCATATTCGCCGGGCCGTGCAACTGAATCCGAACTATTCCGAGGCGTATGCGAATCTCGGGCATCTGTTGCGTGAAGGCGGAGAACTCGACGAAGCGGTGGCGTGCTGCAAGCGGGCGATACAACTCAATCCCAAACTTCCCGAGGCATACATTAACCTTGGAAGCGCATTCTACTCTCAAGGAAAATTCGAGGAGTCCGCGAATTGCCACCGGCAGGCGATCGCGCTTCGGCCGGACTTTGCCGATGCGCATACGAACCTGGGCAATGCACTTTTTGCGATGGGGCGGCATGAGGAGTCGGTCGCCGCGCATCGCCGGGCGGTGGTCTACCGGCCAGATTTTGCTGAAGGGTATAACAATCTCGCTGCCGGACTGCATTCCATGGGGCGTGTGGACGAGGCCATCGAAAATTACAGCGCCGCCCTGCGGCTTCGGCCGGATTATCCCGAAGCCCTCAGCAATCTGGGGCACGCGCTCCAGAGCAAAAAGAGGTTTGAAGAAGCGATAAGGCTGTGCCTGAGGTCAATCGAGCTGCAACCGAATAATCCTGACGCGTACAACAATCTCGGCAACGCGTATCAGGAGACGACGGAGATTGACAAGGCGATCAGGTGTTTCCAAATCGCGCTGCAGCAACACCCGAATCATCCCGATGCGATGAATAACCTGGGAAATTGTTTCCAGGAACAGGGGAAGATCGAAGAGGCCGTGCCGTTGTACAGGAAGGCGATCGAATTACGGCCTTTGTTTGCCAAGGCGTATGGAAATCTCGGAAACGCGCTGCGCGGACTGGGGCAACTGGACGAATCTATCGAGGTCTGCCGCAAGGCCGTCGAGATGCAGCCTAAGCTTGAAGAGGCCCATATCAACCTCGGCACGGCCCTGCACCTGGCGGGTCGATATGAAGAGGCGATGGCGGAATGCCGGACGGCCATCAACCTTCGCGCGGATTTTCCCGAAGCTCATAAGGATCTTTCGCTGATGATGCTTGTCCAGGGGAAATTCGAGGAAGGCTGGCGCGAATATGAATGGCGGCTGCGTTTGCCGAATTACTTCAACCACGTCGATCGTTTCCGCCAGCCCATGTGGGATGGCTCGGACCTGGCGGGGCGGACACTGCTCGTTCATGCTGAACAGGGATTGGGAGACAGCATCCATTTCTCGCGCTTTTTGCCGATGGTCGCGAAAATGGGCGGGAAGATCATTCTGGAGGTCCAGTCGGAACTGGTTCGCCTGATGAAGCAAACGAAGATTCTCGAGGGCATTGACATCGTTCCACGGGAAAAGAAATCGGGTCCTGACCTGCCGTTCGACACGCATCTGCCGCTTCTGAGTCTGCCCTACGTTCTGGGGAGGCTGGATCCGTCGCGTTATGACGATGTGGTGAAGCCGCCGTACATATTTCCCGATCCCGTGCTCGCCGAACAATGGCGAAGCCGGATACCGGACAACGGAAGGTTGAAAGTGGGCTTGGCCTGGGCGGGCAGTAAGACCAACAAGAACGACCGGCATCGCTCGATTACGCTGTCGATGCTTGCTCCTCTGGGGCGGGTGGAAAACGTGGACATTTATAATCTTCAGCTCGGCAAGCCGGGAGAACAGGCGGCAAACCCGCCGGAGGGGATGAGCCTGATCGATCTGACCGCCTTGATCGGCGATTTCGCCGATACCACCGCTTTAGTCTCCCATCTGGATTTGGTGGTTTCCGTCGACACGGCCATCGTGCACCTCGCGGGAGCGATGGGAAAACCGGTGTTGGTGATGCTGCAATACACTCCGGATTTCCGCTGGCTTCTCGAGGGCGATACAACGTTGTGGTATCCGTCGATGCGGTTCATCCGGCAAGAGAAGTTCGGGGTGTGGAGCGACGTGATCGAACGGACGGCGGCCGAGATGGCGACCTTCAAGCCGTCCGATCCGCTGAAGAATTAAAAGCGAACATTCCAAAGCCACGCCCACGGTTCGGGGGATTTTTTGCTAAAATGAAGCCTGGACGGCATGGTGATGGTATTTGCCAATTGCAGCGAGGTTTTTCATGTCTGATGACACGAGAGTTGAAAAGGATTCGATGGGCGAGATGCGCGTCCCGGCCGATGCGTATTACGGCGCACAGACCGGGCGGGCGGTGGAGAATTTTCCGATCTCGGATCTGCGTTTTGGCCGGCGGTTCATCGCGGCCATGGGGCTGATCAAATGGTGCTGCGCGCAGGTCAATCTCGAACTGGGACTGCTTGACGAGAAGAAAGCGAAGCTGATTCAGCAGGCGGCCCAGGAAGTCATCGACGGGAAATTGGATTCGCAGTTCGTCGTCGATATTTTCCAGACCGGATCGGGCACTTCCACCAACATGAACGCCAATGAAGTGATCGCCGGCCGGGCCAACGAGATGGCGACCGGCCAGCGCGGGGGCAAGGAACCGATCCATCCCAACGATCATGTCAACATGGAGCAGAGTTCCAATGATGTGATTCCCACGGCGATGCACATCAGCGCGGCGATGGCGATCAAGGAGTCGCTGTGCCCGTCGCTGGATCATCTGGCGGCGATTCTGAGCCAAAAGGCGGATAAATTCGATTCAGTCGTGAAGATCGGCCGGACGCATCTGCAGGATGCGACGCCGATCCGTTTGGGGCAGGAACTCAGCGGCTATGCCCATCAGGCCAAGCTGGGCACGGTGCGATGCCTTAAGGCGATTCACGCGTTGCGCGAGCTTCCGCTGGGCGGGACGGCGGTTGGGACGGGAATCAATTCGCATCCGCTGTTCGCGGCGAAGGCGGCGGCGCTGATCGCGCAAAAATCCGGGATTGAATTTGTCGAAGCGACAAACCATTTTGAATCGCAGGCGGCAAAGGATGCGATCGTGGAAGCCAGCGGGCTGATGAAAACGATCGCGATCAGCCTGACGAAGATCGCCAACGACATTCGCTGGCTGGCGAGCGGGCCGCGCTGCGGGATTGGGCGAGATTTCCATCCCCGCGACGCAGCCGGGCAGCAGCATCATGCCGGGGAAGGTCAATCCGGTGATGAGCGAGATGGTGCTGCAAGTGGCCGCGCAGGTGGTCGGCAACGACGCCACCGTGGCCTGGGCGGCGGCGGTGGGGAGCACGTTTTGAGCTGAACGTCATGATGCCGGTGATGGCGTTTAATCTGCTGCAATCGATCGAGTTGCTGTCCCGCGCGGCGCGAGTATTCGCGGATCGCTGCGTGGCCGGCTTGGACGCCAACGCGGAGCACTGCGCCGAATTGGTGGAGCAATCGCTGGCGATGTGCACGAGCCTGGCTCCGGTGATCGGATACGACAAGGCCGCGGAAATCGCCAAGGAAAGTGTCAAGACGGGCAAGACCGTTCGGCAGATCGCGACGGAAAAGAAGCTGATGGGCGATGCCGAGTTGAAGAAGGCGCTGGATCCGATGCGGATGACGCAGCCGCAGGCGGATATTTTGGGGAGCGGGGGGGGATGAAAAATTGAAGCGGTTTTACGTGCGGTTGATCGTAATTCTTGTGGGAGCTTCAATCGTATTGTTTGGATTTTGGCTTCAACAGGGGGGCTGGATGGATATTAATCCGAAATACTCTTCGAGGAACCTTTTGGGCCTCACACCAGATCAAGTGATCGGGTACCTCGGGCCGCCGACGTATGATCCTCGCGTGCTGCATTTCGGTGCGACTCAGCCTGATTGGACGAGCGAAGATCTCGACGGTCCGCTTTATCTAGCCTATTACCAAGGCTGGAATACCTGTGTTATTTCATTTAAGAATGATCATGTCGTGAATGTAAGAAAAGGCTGGAAGTGATGAGTGGTGGCACGGATTCTAATTACTGACATCTATGCAAGAGCCCATCACGAAAGATTCATTGGTCGCTTCCGAGAAACCGCTGTCCGGTTCGGTCGTTGCAGCGTTATCTCCCGCCATGCGGCAATATCAGCAGTTCAAAACCCAGTATCCGGATTACGTCCTGTTTTTTCGGATGGGGGATTTTTATGAGATGTTCTGGGAGGACGCGAAGCTGGCGGCGAAAGTGCTGGGGGTGGCGCTGACGAGCCGAAGCAGGGGCGGGCTGGGGGCGGAAGATGCGATTCCAATGGCGGGGGTGCCGTTTCATGCGGTGGAGGGATATCTGCGCAAGATGATCGCGGCGGGGCATAAGGTGGCGATCTGCGAGCAGGCGGAGGATCCGGCGCAGGCGAAGGGGGTGATTCGACGGGAAGTGGTTCGCCTGATGACGCCGGGGACGCTTACGGACGATCCGCTTCTGGACGGACGGACTGACAACTATCTGGCGGCGGTGGCATTTGGGTTGACCAAGGCGGATGGTTATCGCTCGGCGCTGGCGTGGGTGGAGCTTTCGACCGGGACGTGCGTGGCGATGAGCGGCAACGAAGGACAAGTGCGGGATGAGATCGTCCGCCTGCGGCCGGCCGAGGTGTTGGTGCCGGAATTGCCTTCGGGGCAGACTCACGAATTCGCCAGGCAGATTGAGGAGATCGGATCGATCGCGATCACCGCGCGGCCGGGGTGGCAGTTTTCCCCGCATCACGCCAAGGAACAGTTTGCCGCGCAATGGAAGATCGCCACGACGGGGGGATTGGGATTTGCCGAGGATGATCCGGGCGTTTTTGCGGCGGCGGCGCTGCTGTCGTATCTTCAGGAAACGCAGAAAACATCGCTGTCGCATCTGCGACCGCCGCGGCGGCACGTGGTGGAAAATCATCTGGCGATCGATCCGGCGAGCTGGCGAAGTCTGGAAATCGAGCGCACAGTGCGCGGCGGCGGCACGGCTGGCTCGCTGATTGAAGCGATCGACCGGACGCGCACGTCGATGGGGGCAAGATTGCTTCGGCAATGGGTGCGGTCGCCGCTGTGCGAACGCGAACATATCGAGGCCCGGCAGGCGGCGATCGCAACGCTTCTTGATTCGCAGGTTCTCTCGAAGCTCGTCGATTTGCTCGACGATGTCTGTGACATCGAGCGGATTATCGCGCGGGTATCGCTGGGGCGCGCCAGCCCCAGGGATTTGGCGGCGATTTCGCGGTGTTTGGGGTCAATGCCGGCGCTGCTCGATTGTCTTGGATCGCTTCCTTCGCCGAAGGATGTCGCTCCGGACCTGGTGGAAATGAGATCGTTCTGTGCGGACCGGGCCAAATATCTTTCGGGAGCCATTAAAGCCGATCCGGCGCCGCATCTGCGCGAAGGCGGGGTGATCGAATCGGGGTTCGACGCGGAACTGGATCGACTGCGATTGATCGCCAAGAGCAGCAGCGCGTGGCTTGCCGAATATCAGGCCAAACTTGCCGAAGAGTCGGGAATCGGTTCGTTGAAGGTCGGGTACAACAAGGTGTTCGGCTATTACATCGAGGTGACCGATGCGCATCGCGCAAAAGTTCCGCCGGCGTGGTCGCGCAAACAGACGGTCAAAAACGCCGAGCGATATATCACTGAGGAATTGAAGACGTTCGAGACCGAGGCGCTGAGCGCCAGGATCGGGCAATCGCGATGGAACAGCAGCTTTTTGAGCGGGTCCGGCTGGAATTGATCGAGCATGTCACGACTTTCGCGGAGCTGGCGCAGGGAGTCGCCAGGGTGGATGTGCTGGCGTCGCTTGCGGTGCTGGCGCACGAGCGGCGGTATTGCCGGCCGATGTTTTCCGACGACCGGACCCTGGAAATCGTCGATGGGCGGCATCCGGTGCTCGAACAACAACTCGGTTCCGAATTTGTCGCCAACAACGTGAAGTTTGCCAACCATGACACGCTGGCGCTGATCACCGGTCCCAACATGGCGGGAAAATCAACGTATATCCGCCAGGTGGCGCTCATCGCGTTGATGGCCCAGATCGGCAGTTTCGTGCCGGCGAAAAGCGCTACGATCGGGCTGGCGGACCGGCTGTTTGCGCGGATCGGAGCGAGCGATGAAATTCACAGCGGGCAATCGACATTCATGGTCGAGATGACCGAGACGGCCAATATTCTCAACAACGCCACCGATCGCAGTCTGGTCATCCTCGACGAGATCGGCCGCGGCACAAGCACGCTGGACGGCCTGAGTTTGGCCTGGGCGATCGCCGAACATATCGCGTTGGAGGTGAAGAGCCGCACGTTGTTCGCGACGCATTACCATGAACTGACCGACCTGGCCCAGCGGATCAAGGGTGTGCGGAATTTGAACGTGGCCGTGCGGGAATGGGAAGACCAGGTGGTGTTCCTTCACCGGATTGTCGAGGGAGGAACGGATCGCAGCTACGGGATTCATGTCGCCCGCCTGGCGGGTGTTCCGCGTGAGGTGCTCGATCGGGCAAGGCAATTGCTTTCCGAACTGGCGGTCCAGCATGTGGGTTCGGCCAGGATCGCCAAGGGGATGCGTGCGGAAGATGAGGCCCAGATGCAGCTTTTCGTTGATCCCGCGAAGGAAGTGGCGCGGACTCTTGCTGCGGCAAATCTTGACGAACTCTCGCCGATTCAGGCGTTTGATTTGCTGCGGGAACTGAAGAAGCGGGCAGCCAGATAGAATTTGGGAATGAGGTCTCTTGATCGACCGTGAATCTGCAATTAAATTTGCGAAAAAATATTTTAAGGAGCTTTACTCCTCTGCGCTCCATGCGTCACCACACGCGTCGAATATTGCAGTAGACGAAAAGAACATTATAGAAACGTCTTTCGCGTGGATTTTGCCTTGGAACGATCGTCGATATCTTGAAACGGGTGAACGTCGATTCGCGTTACTTGGAAATCAGCCTCTCGTGGTGCTAAAGGCCGATGGGACATTCATGCAGTTGCCGATACTAAGATTCCGAAGTCCGGAGTGGATTAAGTGGAAATCGGCCGGACCCCATGGGACCATTGAGCATCGCATCGCATATTTGGCCGAAAAGTTAGGATATGGTAGCGGTGACGGTCAGGAGAAAAAGAGGGAATTGTAGGGCCCTGTCTTGATCTTCAGAAAATTTCAAATTGACCCTCTACCCCGAAATTGAATGCCTCGTGCGAATTGGTTTGGCGGAGTTACAATTCATTGGTGCTGAAAATCAGAGGAAGAACGGGCAGAAAAAAACAGGGCAGCCGATCCAAGCTTAATTGGATGCGGCGTATGTCTTTTCCCGCGCTCGTGGCTGGCCTGATCTGCCTGAGCCTCACGGCCCATGCCTTCGCTCGAGCCGGTGGGGGGGAGGGTTACAGTGATGGCGGAGGTGGCGGAGGCGGTGGCAACGGCGGCGGGGGTGGAATCGGCTGGCTTATCTACTTCTGGGTCAGGTTCTGCATCGAATATCCATACATCGGTCTTCCGGTCACGCTGATTGTGGTTTTCATTCTGTATCAGAGCCATCAGAGCGGATTGTCGGCGTATCGGGGAAGCGTCATTCGCCGGGGCGATGATGCCGCCGATGGCAATCGCATGAGCGAGGCGGCGACCGCCGCCGAAAGTGCGGACGCCAATTTCAACGTCGATCAATTCTCGCAGCGGGTTCGGCTCGCGTTCATGAAAATTCAGGCGGCGTGGTGCGCCCAGGATATGAACAGGGTCTGGCCGTTTATTTCAGATGGCGTGCACGAGCGGTTTTCGATTCAGATCGATGAGCAGAAGGCACTGGGATATCAGGATCATCTGGATCAAATATCTGTCGACGGCATCACGTTGGTCGAGTTCACCCAGGGCGATGTTTTCGATATCGCGACAGTGCGAATCGATGCGCGAGCGGCCGACTATCGAGTTTCGCTGAAGGACCAGAAACGGATCGCCGGCTCAAGCCTGGTCGAGCCGTTCGTGGAGATGTGGTCGTGGCTTCGCCGCCACGGGATGACCCGCGATCCAGCCAAGCCCGGGCTGATAGAGGGTAATTGCCCCAATTGCGGCGCGGCGATTGAAATGAACCAGTCGGCCCAATGCCAGCATTGCAAGGCGTATCTTCGCAGCGGTGAATTTGACTGGGTGCTGACGGAGATCACGCAGCAAAGCGAATGGCGCCGCGGTCGGCATGGGCTGGCGCCAGGAACGGCGGAATTTCAGGGCGCGATCCAGGCTTTAATCGGGCCGAGGTTGAGGATCGGGCAACTGTTATGTTCTGGCGCAAGGCAATGGCCGACCGATTGGGCAAAGTCGATCCGCTGCGCAAGATGGCATTGAACGAATTCTGCGCGAGCTACGCTGGCGTCCTGAGCCCGCAACCGGATGGATCGCGGGCGTATATCGGCGACTGCGCGGTGGGCGGAGCTCACCTGCTGGGACTGATTCCCGGCGAAACGGAGGATTCGGCGGTTTTGGAGTTGGCGTGGGAAGGGGAACGAATGATCGTCGCGGGCGGGGCGGGCGTTCAGAAAACCGGGCAGCGCATCCAAACGCACAGCCTTTATGTCTTGAAACGTAAAGCGGGAGTCACGAGCGATCCAGGCAAAGGCGTTTCATCCGCACATTGCCCCAATTGCGGCGCGCCGATCACGAGCGATACATCGTCGGGCTGTTCGTTCTGCGGAACGGTACTGAACGATGGAACGCAGGGCTGGGTGCTGGCGACGATCACGTCAGCCGCCTCCGATCTAGGCCGTCAATTGACCGCGCGGATTTGTTCTTCGACAGCGGCTGCGAACGCGCCCCGGATATCGCGCGCGGGAGTGCTCGCCTGGACCGTGAACATGGTCGCGGCCGATGGAACAGTTGATGTCAAAGAACGGGAGCTTTTGAAATCGCTGGCAGCCAAGTGCCAGGTGGAACAGATTCGCGTTGACCAGATGATCGAGATGGCGCTGGCGGGCCGCCTGGGAGTTCCCGATCCTCCGGATAAAGAGACGGCGCTGGTGTGGCTAACCACGATGGCGGCGACGGCGATGGCTGAAGGACGCTTGCGCCGCAGGAAGCCAAAATCCTTTCGCGGGCGGCGCAGCGGTTTGGATTCAGCGATTCGGACGTGAACTCGCTGCTTCGGGAGCAATATGCCGTGCGATTGGCGACAGCGAAGAGCGAGCTTCGCACCGCGCGTCAGCGGGACGACACTGGACAATAGACCTGAGGGACATGCGGGTTGGGCGATATCTCACGGCTTTTGGCCGATGATCAGGATGATCGCCCCGTCCAGGAATGCGGCATCATACTTTTTATGAGAATACGGCACGCCGGGGCCGTCGATTTGATACAAGCCGCTTACATTGCGCGGACTTGCCGATGGGTCCGAAACGATCTGAAACGGTCCGGCCGGCGTTACGGTTAAAACCAGGTCGGCGATAGTGATGGGGCGAACCCTGCCGCTGGATTGCGCGGCGGCGGTCATTCTTCCCATGGCGGGATTATCCACGAGGAAAATGTTGGGATCGAGATGTCCGCCATCGGTGCCATAGCCGACGGCGGCGACAGTATGGCCGTTTTGACGCTTCCAAACTCCCGGCGCGTCGCCGCGTGTATAAAACCCGATCTCAAGCCATGCCGCGCCGTTCGGGTCGGCGATGGCGGACTTGATCCAATTGAGGTCCGGCCTGGATGCAAGCTGCTCCTGTCGCAGGGTATTGCGGAGCCGACGCCAGCCTTCGTATTCCAACCTTTCGCAAACATAGCCTGACTGTTCGACATAGCGGCGGATTCCGAACAAGGCTTCCGATGGAGTGGTTCCCTGGCCTGCCACCGTTTTTGTATTCATGTAGTTGGGCGAGGCAAGCCTTTCCACGAGTTCCGCCTGGGCAAATTCGCGATTGGGATTCTCCGTTGCCAAATCCTGGGGATCGATCGGGAGGAGCGCACCAAATCCGTTTGCGGCGAAATAAACGAGCGAATCGGACACCGAAGCGGGCACGCAATAGGTTTCGCCGGATATATCGAGGTCCCATCGGGGATCGCGCTGATAGAAATGCGGCGTGGCGGCGACCTTGTCGGTGTATGCAACCGGAAAGTGTTCGATGTCCGGACGAGTCGTGGGGTCAGCCCAAAGCAGGTCCGCTGTTGCGAGCGCGCCTGCCGCGAAAATGACGCGAATATTCATTGTTGATCTACGGCTGGGGCGGAGAATAACGATTTCGGTATTGCTGCATGGCCATCTTGAGCGTATCGACGATGCGCGGCATGTGGTGGGCGGAGGTCATGATGCGGGCCGAGACGGCGGCGGTGGGGTAGAAGCCGGTAATGAAATCGAAGAAGAATTCGCTGGGGGAGTGACCGACCATCACGCTGTTGGAGTACGCGCCGCTGAGGAGGTCGTCGGAGAGCTTAAAGTTCTCGTAAATCTCGGCGATGGTCGGGCGCTTTTGCGGCGGCTTGGGAAGCTGCGGCGGCAGGCCGTAGGCCTGAGTATATTTTTCCAGGTTGTCACCGGAGGCGGTGACGATCTGTTCCATGACGGCCGGGACGACGATCACTCTGGCGGCGATCTGGTAAGGGCGGGTCAGTCCCTGAAGGAAATCGAGAACGAATTCGTTGGGGCTGTCGAGGACGAGGACGCCAGTTGTGAAGACGCCGCGGGCGACGCGCTCGGGAACGCGGGCGGCGACGGGTTGGTGTTGGAACTGCTGGGCGAAAGTGCCCAAATCATTGTTCGGCGGCCCAGCGTTTTGTTCGGGATCGTTCTTTCCATCTTCCATGGGAGGAGAAGGTAATGCGACGAGGGGAATTATGCCACTGTGGATTGATGACGATATAAACCGATCAGTTGTCGCTGAGCGTCAAGGAAATGATTTTTATCGGTTACATCGTTCGTGCCGTCTGACATCGTTTACTCGAATAGGTGGAGGCGTCGGCGCTGCGACCACACTTGGCTGGCCTGTTAAAGTTCGCTGCTGCTTTCTGCAAACGGAGCGAGAATCGGATCGCCGCCTTTGGCTTCAAATCTTAAAACCCCGTCCGTTTGAACTGCTTTTCCAAATCCCGCAGTGTCATTCGCAAGGTCGTGGGCCGGCCATGGGGGCAGTTGCTGCTTCGGTCGATGAGATGCCGCCGGGCCAGAAGCGAATCAATCTCGGCGGGTGAAAGCGGGTCGCCGGCTTTGACGGCGGCTTTACAGGCCATCATGTCGAGAACTTCATGCAGGAGTTCCTCCTGATTCAGATCGAGGGTTTCCTGCTCGCCGCGTTCCAAAAGCTCGGCGAGGAATTCGGCCGGGTCGAGCCGTTGAAGGAAGCTGGGGAATGCGTGGACGGCGACGGCGTCGGGGCCGATCGAAGCGGCTTCGATGCCGATGCGTTTGAGAAGAGGTTGAATCTGTTCGAGCATTTCCTGTTGGCGGCCGCTGGCGGGAAGGGTGATCGGGATCAGCAAGCGCTGGCTTTCCAGGGGGTCGCGCGAAATTTGCGCGAGCAGGTCTTCGTACATGATCCGTTCGTGAAGGGCGTGCTGGTCGATGATGATCAAGCCGTCGTCGGTTTCGGCGACGAGATAGCTGTTGTGAAGCTGGAGCGCTGCGCGAGAGGGTTGAACAGGTGACAGGGGAGCAGGAGAGGTGGCGGGTAGAGAAATTGCCGATTGGGGAATGGCAGGTGCGGATGGCGTATCCGGTGCGGTGGGTATTGGCGCTGATTCGGTAAGTGAGGATTTGAAGAAATCGGCGAGGCGTTCGCGCAGTTCGCGGCGTTCGGGGTCCTGAAGCGGGGTGGCGGATGAAAATCTGGGTACGGCTGCTGGTACAAGATCGCTGCCGAGGAGCTTTTCGCGGACGGCAGACATCACCAATCCGTGAATGCGCGAACTGTCGCGGAAGCGGACTTCGCTTTTGGTGGGGTGCACGTTCACATCAACATCCTGGGAGGGCATTGAGATAAGCAGGATCGCCGCGGGCTGCCGGCCGGGTTCGGTGAGTCCACGGTAGCCTTCGCGGAGTGCGTGCTGGATAAATTTATCGCGGATCGGACGGCCGTTGAGGAAAATATATTGATACTTGGCGGCGGGGCGAGCGAGTTCCGGTTGGCCGATCAGGCCGGTCAATGTGATCTCGGCATCGCGCACATCCAGTGAAAGGCCCGACTCGGCGAAATCTTCCGGCCAAGCCGCAAGCCAGCGATGGTTTGGCGAATCGATCGGAAGCTCAAGCACCCGGCGGCCGTTGTGGGTCAATTGGAATGAGATATCGGGGTGGGGAATGGCCAGTCGGACCAGGGCGTCGCTGATGTGTCCGAACTCGGTTGCGGCTCCCTTGAGGAATTTTCTCCGGGCGGGGGTGTTAAAGAAAAGATTTCGCACGTCGATGGTGGTGCCGACATTGCCGGCGGCGGCCTGGGGCTGGTCGATCTGTCCGCCGCGATTGAAAACCTCGTAGGCAACGGGCTGGTCGGGCGTGCGGCTCAGAAGCCGGGCCTGGGAGACCGCGCCGATGCTGGCCAGGGCTTCGCCGCGAAATCCCATGGTGTTGATGTGGGAAAGATCGGCATCGGTTTGCAGCTTGCTGGTGGCGTGGGATGCGAAGGCCAGCGGCAATTCGCTCACCGGAATTCCGAAGCCGTCATCGATAATCCGAATCAGGCTTCGGCCGCCGTCTTCGACCTCGACCGAGATGTTCGTTGCGCCGGCGTCAATGGAGTTTTCGACGAGTTCCTTGACGACGGATGCGGGGCGTTCGATGACTTCGCCGGCGGCGATGCGGTTGACCAGAGCGGGGGATAGCTGCTGGATGGAGATTCGTTGGGCCACGTGGCGATTATAACGGCTTGAGGGTGTCTGCAAACATAATTGGTTGAACAACGGTAGTGGGGGGTCAGTTTAAGATTATTTTGTCCTTCGGCGTAGGTGCGACACCATGGGCCGGAGCGAAGAAATCCATTTTTATCGGCTGCATCGCTCGTGCCGTCCGGCGGCGCTTGCTCGAATGCGATGAGGCGGTGGCGCTGCGGACGCCATTGGCTGGCCTGGCGATGTTCGAGAATTCCTTCTGCGAGCGGAAAGAGGAGTCGCCTCCTTCGGCGGCAAGTGCGGAGGACTATCGAGCTCAAGCTCTCACCTCAACCGTCCTCACAGACCCGCTTTCCGACCTCCGGCTGAAATTTACGGACGGCCATCATTGTGGATATTGAACTGCGGGTCGGACAAGGCGGCTCCGCTTTCGCTGCGTTACAAAAGGCCGCCACGAATCTAAACAGGCGAGCCAGCGACGTTCGCAGCGCCGGCGCCTCATCGCATTCCAGTAAACGCGGCCGGACGGCACAATAACCGTAACGATAAAAATTTTGACATCTTCTCTGCAAATTGCCCAAGCGAAATCGTTCGTCGCGGTAGGACTACGGTCAAGCAATCGAGCGGACGACTCCGCCATCGACGCGCAGGGCCGCGCCGTTGGTGGCGGAGGATAGCGGACTGCAAACGAATGTGACGAGGTTGGCGACTTCCTCGGGGGTGGCGAATCGTTGCAGCAGGGATGAAGGGCGGGCGTGCTCGAAGAATTGTTTTTCGAACTCTTTTGGCGCGACTTTCTGCTTTTCGGCCAGGGCGGATACGAAGGTGGTTACGCCTTCGGAAGCGGTAGGGCCTGGGAGCACGGAGTTGACGGTGACGTTGGTTCCGATGGTGGATTCGGCCAGGCCCCGGGCGATGGCGAGTTGGGCGGTTTTGGTCATGCCGTAATGGATCATTTCGACGGGTATTTGCAGGCCGGATTCGCTGGAGATGAAAATGATTCGGCCCCAGTTCTGTTTGAGCATTTTCGGGAAGTAGGAGCGGCTCAGTCGTACGCCGCTCATGACGTTGGTTTGGAAAAAACGTTCCCAGTCCTGATCGGAGATTTCGATGAACGGTTTGGGCTCGAAGATGCCGGCGTTGTTCACGAGGATATCAACCTGAGGAAGCGCAGCGGCAAGCTTTTCGCAACCGGCGGCGTTGGAGACATCCGCATCGATTCCGGCGACTTTGGCTTTGGGATAGGTTTTTCGGATTTGGGCGATGGCTTGTTCTACCCGAGTTCGAGTCCGGCCATTGATGGTCACGTGAGCCCCTTCGGCGGCGAGGGAAGAGGCGATCGCCAATCCAATGCCGGCGGTTGAACCGGTGACCAGAGCAGTTTTTCCAGTGAGATGCAGATCCATGTCGCTCCTTTGTGGCAAGTGGAATATGCTATGTTTGGCCGAAAGAGAAGTCGAAAAATATTCATGGAACATCTGGAAGGGCGACAATCTGTTTTGGCGGCGCTGGCGGCGCGGCAGAGGAAATTCGAGGTTGTCCTCGTGAATCAGGGGGCGCATGAGGAAAAGATTCGTGATGTGCTGGAGGCGGCAGGTGCGTTGGGGGTGCCGGTCAAACGGGTGGCATCGAAGGAACTGGATGCGATGGCTCATGGAGCGACGCATGGTGGGGTGCTGGCCGTTTGTTCGGCCAAGCCGTTGACGGGTGAGGTGGAATTGCTGGAGATGATGGAGAAGCTTCCGGCGCCGCCGATGCTGTTGTTGCTGGAAGGGGTGGAGGATGCCCGGAATCTGGGGTTTACGCTGCGGAGCGCGGAGGCGTTGGGAGCTTTTGCGGTGCTGATCAAAAAGCACGTTTGGGATTTTGATCCGGTCGAGGTCGCCCGGCCGGCATCGGGTGCGTTTGAACGAATGCCGCTGGTGAAGTTTGAGAATATGGGGCTGATCGAGAAGCTGCGTTCGCGCGGGATGCGGCTGCTGGGCTGCATCGCGGGGGTAAGAAGGACGATTTTCGAAACCGATTTGACGGGAGGGATTATTCTGGCGATTGGCGGAGAAAAGCGGGGACTTTCCGGGGCTGTGAGGGGACTGTGCGATGGATTGGCGACGATACCAACGCGGGAAGGGGCGGCATCGCTGCCGCTTTCCCATGCGGCTGCGATTGTCCTTGCCGAAGCGAGCCGGCAACGCGAGAAAATGGTGTGACGTTTGGCCGCCCGGCGGGTATGATTCTTGTGGAAATACTATACGGAGAAATGATATGGCTAAGGCTAATGTAGATCCCGCCGAGTTGCGCCGTTTTGCCCAGGATTTGAAGCGATTCAATGATGAGTTGCAGGGATTGATGGGGACGCTGGGGGGTAAACTTCACGGCCTGGAAGCGACGTGGCGCGACCAGGAGCAACGGAAATTCACCGAGGCGTTTGACCAGACGTTCAAGGCGATCGGGACGTTTCTCGTGAATTCGACGGAACACGTAAAGTTTCTTTCGAAGAAGGCGGCGGCCGTCGAGGATTACCTGAAGCAGCGATAGGATCGCATTTGACGGTGATGGGAGCGGTGCATGTCCACAGCGCGTGTTGACGACATAGATCCGATCAGGGATTTCCGCATTCACCTTACGAAATTCCAGGAAATGGCCGGCCGGGCACTCAGCGACGCGGATTCCGACGTCAATCGCATGATGCGCTGGTTGGAAGGGGAAGGCCTTAACCTCTGGACTTCGGCAATCCGCAAGCGGCAGGAAATTCTCGCCAAGGCGGAAGAAGCGTTGCGGTTTAAGCGATTGTACAAGGACGCTAGCGGTTCGACGCCGTCGGTGGTCGAGGAACAAAAAGTGGTGAAGAAGGCGAAGGACAGCCTGGCCGAGGCGCAGGAGAAGCTGAAGAATGTGAAGCATTGGACGCGCGCGTTGCAAAAAGAGCAGACACTTTATCGAGGCGCGGTGGCATCGTTTTCGAATGATGTGGCGGCCGGTGTGCCGCAGGCGATTGGGTTTCTCGGCGCATTGCTTGCGGAGTTGGAAAAATACTTGGAATTGGAGACGGTGGGCGCGGGAGAGGAAGCTGGCGCGGGGGCCGGCGCTGGAGCGAAGCAGGAGGGTGGAGGCCCGTCCATGGCTCGGGCGGCGGACGAAGCGGAGAAGGGTCCGGAGGGATCGGAACTCGATCCGGCGGCGTTGCGTGGCGGGATTCCAACAGAACAGGCGATTCTGGCAGCCAAGGCTGAGGAGGCTGGTCCCGTGCAATTGGCTGTGGGGCAGGTGACGGCGGAACAAGCCGTGGGTATGACGAAATTAGGCTCCGACGGGGCTGCAACAGACGAGCAGCGAATCGTTATTTCGCCCAGAATTGGTGCCGCGGCACGTTTGGTTTTGGTGAGGATCGCTCAATCGGGGCCTTCCTGGTATCTGGGACCAGTCGAAGGCGGGGACGCCGGAGTATACAATACGGTGACAGTCGGGGACCTTCGAAGTGCCCGGCCGGATTTGGCGGAATTGTTGAGGCTGCCGATGGGTTTTATAGCGGTGATTGGTGCCGGCGGCGTCGAAGCCGTTTTTGATCCGAAGAATGAAAGCGTATTTAAGTTGGACTAAGAAAGGCCCCACTAAAGAAAGGCCCACACCATGGGAATGACCGAAGGCCGCGCATCACTGCGGAAATCTGTTAAGGAATTGATGATGCACTGGGCCGAGACTAAATCGCATTGGACCGACGTAAACTCGCGCCGATTTGAGGAGCGATTCCTGAATCAATTCAATCAGGATGCGAAGCAGGCGATAAGCGGGATGGATGCGATGGCCCAGATATTGCAGAGGATCAAACAGGAATGCGGAGAATAGAAAGGCGTTGATCGATGGACCCGATTTTTGGTGACAATGATCCCCTGAGTTTCCTGGGTGAATCAGAGGCGGTTGAACTGCCTCCTCCGCCCCCGGCCCCGCTGGCATCGGCAGCCGATGATGGCGAAGAGGAGAAACCAGACGAGCCAAAGACCAGTCGCGACCTGCAGCGCGGCGCGTTGCAGGAACTCATGGATCTCGTGAAGGAGTGCGCCGCGCTGGAGGTGGAGATCGAGACCGAACTGCAATCGACGCTGTCGGAAGCGCAGGGCAGCGGGCAGAAGACGCTCACCGATTCGGAGCGGAAATATAAGACCCTTCAGGATCAGGTCACGTCAAAGGTCCAGGAAAAGCAATCGCAAATCGAAGCCCGGTATGAGCAGGCCATCGCGTCGATAAAAGTGAACGAGCACAATCTTCGGAGCCGCGTTCGCGCGGATTTTGATCTGGCGCAGCAGCAGATCAAGAAGGAATACGATCAGGCGATCTGGCTGGCCGAGAGCGTGCTGGAGGCCGAAGAAGGGAAGGCGTCGGAGGAATTGAAGCGGGCGACGGAGCTTGCGGCCGGCCAGGAGGAATTCCTCAACGACAAGGAGAATCAGACGGCGGCGCTGATGCTTCGGTATAACCAGAAGCCGCCGCCAAGCGAGGCGCTGGCGTCGATCAAGGAGGCGGAGGCAAATGCCAATCCGGAAGAATCGTTCAACAAACATAAAGAGGTGGTCGAGCAGAAAATCGCGGCGCTGGGCGCGCTTTCCCTGCCGAAACTTTTCGTCGGAGCCACACCGTATTTGATCGGATCGATCGTGGTGGTGATCGCAGTGGCGGTGGCGCAGTTGTTGAGCGGTAATATTCTGGTTCCAGACTGGACAGCCCTGGGCATCGCCGTTGGCGGGGCCGCCGTTTTGCTCACCGCGTTTCTTGTGGGCACGCGCATGATGGCGCGGAAGGCCGTTGTGGCGGTTGTAACGCCGCTACGGCGGGCGTTGGACGCGGGTCGAATCGCCAGCGAGAACCTTTTGGCCAAGGCGACGATGGAGCACGATCTGACTCTATCCAAAGCCAAGCGGCAGAATAAAGGCGAGCTTCAGGCGGCGCGCGACCGGGCCGCGCCGGTTTTGGATAAAGCCACCAAAAAGCGGGACGCGGCACTTCAAACGGCATTGGTGGAATTGCAGGCCAAGAATGCGCAGAACGAAGCGCAGCGAAAGAGCACGCTGGCGGAGTTGGAACAGCGGAGGGTGCAGAAACTTGAAGAAATCAAGCAGTTGTTTGACTCGGAGACGATCAAGGCGGGTGATCGCACGACCGCGCAGGAGGCCGCGCTAAGGGCGAAGCATGCCGCTCAGCGCGCAACTCTTGAAGAACGATGGAGCGAGGGGCTTAAGAATATTCAGGAGCCGATGCAGGAAGAGGGGAGTCATTATCCCGCCTGGAGCGATCCGGTCTGGGACGCATGGAAGGGTCCGACGAAATTTCCGGCCACGATACGGTTTGGGCAGCTTCAGGTGGATTTGAAAACCATGGTCGCCGACGTTGCCGGTGGAGCGCCATTCACGTTGCCGTTGCCCGAAACATTCAGCGTGCCCGCGCTGATGGCGTATCCGAGGCAGGCTTCGATCATGATTCATACCGAGCGCGTCGGCCGGTTGGAATCGATTCGGGCGATGCAGATGATCATGACGCGGCTGCTGACTTCGATCCCGCCGGGGCGGGTGCGGTTTACTATGATCGATCCCGTGGGCTTGGGGCAGAATTTCGCGGGGTTCATGCACCTGGCGGATTACGACGAAGCCCTGGTCGGCGGGCGAATCTGGACGGACGCGGATCAGATCGATCAGCGCCTGGCGAATCTGACCGAGCACATGGAGACGGTCATCCAGAAATATCTGCGAAATGAATTCGCGACCATCGATGATTACAACGCCCAGGCGGGCGAGCTTGCCGAGCCGTATCGTTACCTGGTGATTTCCGATTTTCCCGTGAATTTCAGCGATGAATCGATGCGGCGGCTGAGCAGCATCGCCAGCACCGGGGCGCGTTGCGGCGTCTATACCCTGCTAATGCGGGATACCCGCGTGAGCACGACCGGCGGCGCGATGCACGTGGACGACGTGGAAGCGCACAGCGTCAACCTGATTCGCGAAGCGGACCGGTTCGTGTGGCGCGATCCCGTGTTCGATAAGTTTCCGTTGTCGTTGGATGCGGCGCCGACTGATGAGGAATTGAGCAAAATTCTCCATCAGGTGGGCAAAGGGCGCGAGAAGCCAAGCGGCGTCGAAGTGGCGTTCGAGCTTATCGCACCCAAGCCGGCGCAGTTCTGGACGCTCAAGAGCGACGGCGACGTGGGCGTGGCGGTGGGGCGGTCCGGCGCGACGCGCGTGCAGACATTCCGCCTCGGCAAGGGCGTGGCGCAGCATGCGCTGGTGGCCGGAAAAACCGGTTCGGGTAAATCAACTCTGTTGCATGCGCTGATCAGTAATCTGGCGATGTGGTATTCGCCGGAAGAAGTCGAGCTTTATCTGATCGACTTCAAGAAGGGCGTCGAATTCAAGACATACGCAATGCACCATCTTCCGCACGCGCGGGCGATCGCGGTGGAAAGCGACCGGGAATTCGGGCTGAGCGTATTGCAGCGCATCGATGTTGAAATGGGCCGCCGCGGCCGAGCTTTTCAGGCCGTTCAAGTCGCAGAACCTTCAAATGTACCGCGAGGCGTCCGGCAAGAAGATGCCGCGGACGCTGCTGATCATCGACGAATTTCAGGAGTTCTTCACCGAAGACGACAAGCTGGCGCAGGATGCGGCGCTGCTGCTGGAACGCGTTGTGCGTCAGGGCCGAGCGTTCGGCGTTCACCTATTGCTCGGGTCGCAGACCATCGGCGGATCATCCGGTCTTTCCCGGAGCCACCATCGGTCAGATCGGCGTGCGCATCGCGCTGCAAACCAGCGAGGCGGATTCGCAGATGATCCTTGGCGACGGCAACTCGGCAGCACGATTGCTGTCCCGTCCCGGCGAGGCGATTTACAACGACGCCGGCGGACTCGTCGAAGGCAACAGCCCGTTCCAGGTCGCTTGGCTGCCCGATGAACAGCGAGACAAATACCTGGATTTGGTGAACGCGAAGGCGGCCAAGGAACTGGAAGTCGTTGAAGCCCCGATCGTGTTCGAGGGCAACGAGCCCGCGGATTTCCGGCTGAATCCGTCATTGATTGAGCAATTGGCTCCGGCGAAATATGCGGCGAATGTCATTGCTCCGATGACGTGGCTGGGCGATCCGGTGGCGATCAAAGCGCCTACGTCGATCCCGTTCCGCCGCCAAAGCGGGGCGAACATCATCATCGTCGGCCAAAACGAGGAAAGCGCGATGGCGATGACCGCGCTGTCGATGGTGAGCCTGGCCGCGCAGCTTTCGCCGAAATTGGTGAGCTTTTATCTTCTCGACGGCACTCCCGCCGATGCACCCAACCACGGATATCTCGCAAGCGTGGCGGCTTCTTTGCCGCACCGGACCAAAATCGTGGATTATCGTGCGGTGCCGCAGGCGATTCACGAAATCGCCGCCGAAATGGCCCGGCGGCAGGCAACCGAAGCGTCTAATCCACCGGCAATTTTCATCGTGGTGTTCGGATTGCAAAGATACCGGGCCCTGCGGAAATCGGAGGAGAGCTTCGGATTCTCATCCGGAGATGAAGAGAAACCGATTGACACGGGCAAGGAATTCGCCGACCTGCTGCGCGATGGGCCGGCCAACGGGATTCACGTTCTGACCTGGATCGATACCGCGACCGCGCTGGACCGGGCCGTGGACAGGGGCTCGATGCGCGAGTTGGATAACCGCGTCCTGTTCCAGATGAGCGCCACCGACAGCAGCAACCTGATCGATTCGCCGGCCGGCAACAAACTCGGGGTGAATCGCGCCCTGGCCTACAGCGAAGAGCAGGGCTCGATGGAAAAGTTCCGGCCTTACGCGGTGCCGAATGCGAAATGGCTGGCGGAAGTGAAGGAAAAACTTGTCGCCAAATGCGAGGCCAGCGGCATAAAGCCCGGCGACGCCCCGCCCGATCCCGCCGTGGCATTGGCGGAGGAAGACGCTCAAAAGCAGAAGCGAAAAGCAGAGGAAAGCGGCGATGAGGCGGATAGCGATGATTTAGGCAGCGACGACGATAAGGACGCGGCGTAAGCCAATCACGCTGAGTCGTTCACTGACTACGCTCTTTTAATTCGTTTGAAGCTGAGACAATTTTTACCGCGAAGGCGCGAAGGAAGACGCGAAAAAAAGCGTTTTTGAATTTCTTCGCGTCCTTTGCGCCTTCGCGGTGAAATCCGTTTTGAGAATTGAACGACCTCAAATCACTCGCACAACCCAAACTTCACCATCGCCGCGTGAACGCCGTGGTCGTTGTTCGACGGCGCGATCCAGTCGGCCGCGTCCTTGACGATATTCGACGCGTTCTCCATGGCAACGCCGATTCCCGCGATTTTGAGGATGCCGACGTCATTGGGCGCGTCGCCGATGGCCATCATGTTTTCCAGGGGGATTTGATAATGCTCAGCGACGATCTGCAAAGCGGCTCCCTTGCTCACGTTTTTGTCCATGATCTGCAAAAGCTCCGGGTCTGTCCGGACGACGGTGAAGCTGTCGCCGGCGGAGGCGAGGAAAGATTCGAGCTGATCGATCATTCGCTTCTCGCCAAGCAATAACAGCTTAGTGATCGGCTGATTGCAGAACTGGTCGAGCGGGGCGATCACGTCCGGCTTGAAGAGCCGGCCGGTCTCGGTGGTATAGCTCTGATCGAACCGGTCGGTAAACCAGCGGTCCAGAATTTCGCAGGTGATTAAAACGGAATCAAATTTCGACCGTGCCGAGTCGATCAACTTGCGGACCAGATCGCAAGACATCGGCCGGTGGAAGATGACGCGTTTGGCCGGCTCATCCCAGATGAGGGCGCCGTTGTAGTTGATCTGCCAGGTATCCAGACCAAGCTGGTTATAAATATGCCGGACGCTGCGGGGCGGGCGGGCCGACGCGATGACCACTTTGACGCCCCGTTCGACGACCCCGCGGATTGACTCGAGGGTTTGTGCGCTGATTTGCTTGGAATCGTTGAGGAGGGTGCCGTCCAGATCGATGGCGACTAGGCGGATGTCGAGCAGGGACTGATCTCGCGCGAATGGCGGAATTCTGCGTCGGGATACGCTCTGGCGGTTCACTGCACTCATTGTAGCGGGTGATCCACCCTCCGTCATGAGCCGGGCCGTTTGGCCCCGAGGACGGTGGTCTCCTAGTTTAGGCACGCCCGGCTAATTGGTTATTTGCCCGAACATGAACCCAGCGGTGATGTAGGTAGCTATGACCCCGAGACCGATCCATCCCGGTATTGATCAACCGCGACTCGAGACGGCTGCGTGGATGCCGAAGATTACCCCTAGGAATATTGCCAAAATTTCGCAGACGGACATTACAGCATCAAGCGGTATGACGCCCAGCGAAAAGAAAAGAGAAACCCACCCAGAAACCACACCACCGCGCCGGGCTCCCGATCTTGGGCGTTGATATTCCAGAATCCGGGCACCCGTAGTTACTTCGGCTATCTGGCGGCGAGTTTTTTGATCTAACGTGGTTTCTTCACCGCCATCTTTCATGCGGACAGTCTACCCTCCGCGCATTAAAAAGCCGCTATAATCTAAGCCATTGGGAGACAGGCCAATTAACATCGAGAATTTCCATGAGGGAAGATAACAATCCTCCGCCGCATAATTTAAGCTACGCCACAGGACCGGGCGGTCCAAGATGGCCTTGGGTGGCATGCTTTTTTCTAGGCGTGTTTTTCCTTTTTTTGTGGTTCGGCGAGGAGGCGATCACCTTTATTCCCGGCAACCTGAGCGCCGAACATCAAAAATGGGTGTGGACCCACGTCTATTTATTTGTCGCTGGCGTCTCGATCGGCACCGGGACTGGAATACTGATATCGAGATGGCGAAAGGTTTCCTGAGCCAAGCATATTGGTGTGCCTTAAATTGAATATTTATACAGGTCGTAAAGAGGAAAATAGATTGCCCATAAGTTGGATAAAACAACCACCCACGTACGATTATTCTCGCGAAATCGCCGTGAACGCGAAAAAAACAGCAGACAGAACACCAACCACGCTGCGGCCCCAAATCCAATAATGCGCTCGGCAATAGCAATCCTATCTGGCAAAAGACTGGTAGGTAATTCGGGCCAAGAGCGCTGCGCGACGATGAACGAAAGCCATGCTACATCTACACCAATTGCATAGATGATTAGCAGTATCGGTGGAGGACGGTGCGCCTGAAACAAGGCAGTTGAACCGCTTCTATGTTCCATTACATGCATTTTAACTAGCCAAATACGAAAAAGCTGCGTCGGGGGCGGCTTTTTCACGCGCGGGGAATAAAAAAGGAAAGTGATTCCGGAGCCACTGGACGCTTAGGAGATTGTCGAATTGGTGAAGCTGATCGACTGGTGCGCGGTACAATTCTCGGCGATGAAACGCTTCCTCCGACAGCTATTCAGCAGCCTCGTGTTGTTGTCATTGTTATTGTGCGTCGCTACGACAGTATTTTGGATGCGGAGCTATCGTTACATAGACGTACTCGATTTCCATAGATTGTCGGCGCACTACGACTATCGTGTAATTTCGAATTTGGGGGTCATCGTGTTTGATCGCAACAACTACGCGGAAGATGGCAACGGCTTCAATAGCTGGCCGATATCGGACGGACCCACAACGGCGGACGGCTTCTTCGATGGCTCAAGTGTTGAGAAAAGGTCGTTTCGTTTGGGCTCGTTCGCCCTGGGACAATTTTATGGCGGCACTATGCCCGCAGAGGATAGTGTCCTCATCCTTCCCGATTTTCTTTGTGTTGCTTTGCTTATCGCCCCCACGACGGCATGGCTATTACGTTGGCGTCGGACTTCACACCGATATGGCCAATGCACTCGATGCGGTTACGACCTCCGCGCCACTCCCGACCGCTGCCCGGAATGCGGAAATATCATCGAAAAAAGCATTCGGTTTCAAAATGAACCATTACCTGGACCGTTGCCAGCAGATCAAAAGAGCTGACTAAGTCCGAGAATAAACTCCAATTACACTCTCCAAAAAAACTCCAAATTTCCTTCTTGTAAATTTCCATCTGTTAGGTTAATGTTCGGTTTAAAGGCTGTCCCTTCACCCAGCCTTTTGGGAGATTCTCCATGCCCCGTCAACCTGCTATGACGCCGCCCTCACCCGATCCCGATCCATCGTCCATACCCCCCTCCCCCTCCACGGGACATTCTGAGGCAGAGTGGGACAATCTTCCGGATTACAATCTTACGGATATCCAGTTCCGGGCCATTGAACTCACCGTTCAGGGCTTCGGCGATGCGCAGATCGCCGAAAACCTTTCCATCAATCGCAAAACCCTCTGGCGATGGAAAACCTTCGACGATGATTACCGCAGCGCCCTGCACGATGCTCGGTCTCAGGTGTTTTCAGGCGTCACCGACCGGTATCGCACGCTTTTGCTTCGAGCCACTTCGGTTCTGGCCAAATTCCTTGACGACGATGACGAGGAGAAACGTTTTCGATCCGCCTATGCGTTGCTGATGATGGCTGGATGCTTCAAGCCTCCGGCCCCCAGGAAATTGATTCAGAACGAAAGCCCGGGCAAGAATGATATTGATGACGACTTCCCATGTCCTCACCTGGGACCAAAGGTCGGTTGACACGGGTGAATCCGCGCGGCGCGGTGACTTTAGTCGCCGTGGATTCCCCCGTTTGGCATCCTCTCCAACGCGGCTGTATCCTATAATCCTTAATCAACCGGAGTTGTCTCAATGGATCGGCCTCGCAGCAGTATTGTGACGGAAGGGAATCAGCGGGCGCCGCAGCGCGCGTTTTTCAGGTCGATGGGATTGACCGATGAGGAGATTCATCGGCCGTGGGTGGGGGTGGCCAGCACCTGGAACGAAGCGACGCCGTGCAACATAACGCTGGATCGGCAGGCGAAGGCGGCGAAGGAAGGGGTGAAAGCGGCGGGGGGACGCCGCGGGAGTTTGTGACCATCGCGGTTTCGGATGGCATTGCCATGGGGCACGAGGGGATGAAGGCGTCGTTGGTTTCGCGGGAGGTGATCGCGGATTCAATCGAATTGATGATGCACGCGCACGGGTACGATGCACTGGTGGGATTGGCGGGTTGCGATAAGAGCTTGCCGGGAACGCTGATGGCGATGGCGAGGTTGAATGTTCCCAGCGTGTTTCTTTACGGTGGAACGATCCTGCCGGGCAAGTTCAAGGGTCGGGATGTGACGATTCAGGATGTTTACGAGGCGGTGGGCGCGCATTCGGCCGGGAAAATGAGCGATGCGGATCTGTATGAGATGGAATGCGGGGCCTGTCCATCGGCGGGAAGTTGTGGTGGTCAGTTCACCGCGAACACGATGGCGTGCGCAGCGGAGGCGATGGGGATGGCGCTGCCCGGCAGCGGTTCACCGCCGGCGGTGGATGTGGAGCGAGATGCGTTCGCCGTGGAAAGCGGCAAGCAGGTGATGCGGCTTTTGGAAAAGAATCTTTGCGCGCGGGACATCATGACGCGCGAAGCATTTGAAAACGCGGTGACGATCGCCGCGGCGACGGGTGGATCGACCAACATCGCGTTGCATCTGCCGGCGATTGCGCATGAGTGCGGCATCACGGTGACGCTGGATGATATCGACCACCTCAGCCGGCGAACGCCGATCATCGCCGACCTGAAGCCGTTTGGACGTTTTAATGCGTTCGACGTGTTTAAGGCTGGCGGGATACCGGCGATTCTCAGGGTGTTGCTGGATGAAAAATTGATTCACGGCGATTGCATAACATGCACCGGCAAGACAATGGCGGAGAATCTGGCGAACGTGAAGTTGAAGCCGGATCAGAATGTCATTCTGCCGATTTCCCGCGCGCTCGAAAAAACGGGCGGATTGCATATTCTGCGGGGGAATCTTGCTCCGGATGGATGCGTGATCAAGACGGCGGGGGTGAAAAAGTTACAGCACCGTGGGCCTGCGCGGATTTTCGACAGCGAGGAACTGTGCATGGCTGCGGTGCAAGCACAGCAGATAAAGAAGGGGGACAGCGTGATTATCCGCTATGAGGGCCCGAAGGGTGGCCCCGGAATGCGAGAGATGCTGGGCGTGACGGCCGCGATCGTCGGGCAGGGTTTGGGGTATGACGTTTGCCTGATGACCGATGGGCGATTCAGCGGCGCGACCCGCGGATTGATGGTGGGGCATGTTGGCCCCGAAGCGTTCGTCGGCGGGCCGATTGCGCTCCTGCGGGATGGAGATATTGTCAGTGTCGACGCGGAAAAAGGGACGATCAACGTGGAATTGAGCGAAGAAGAGTTGGCCAAGAGAAGGGCCCATTGGAAACAACCCGAACTGCGATATCCGCACGGGGCGATGGCGAAATACGTCAAGCTGGTGGGTCCGGCGTGCTATGGGGCGGTGACGCATTGACCGGATCGTTAAAGACAATCTTTCAGGATCTCTTTGAGTTTTCTGCGGCCGTCGAAGACATGCCATTTGACAGCTTCGACGCTGCATCCCACGGTTTGGGCGACCTGCCGTTGTGGGATTTGCTCGAGTGCGAATAAATTGATTATGGCTCGCTGCCGTTGGGGCAATTGCGCCAGAGCTTGTTCAACTCGTGAGCCGATTTCAGCGCTCTGCATGAGTCGGCAAGGGTCAGCGTGGTGAACCGCTCCGGCCGAGGGCAAAAGATCGTCAAGCGGCAGGATGCCGTGCGATTTGCGTGTTCGGCGGAAATTGAGCGACAGGTTGGAAACGATCCGCATCAACCACGGTCCGAAGGCTTCGGCTTTTTGCAGCGAGGTCAGATTGGTGAAGGCCTTGAGAAAGGCTTCCTGGGCAACTTCAAGAGCGTCCTGTAGGTTTCCGAGAAACCGATATGCAACGGCGGTGGCCCGGTGCTGGTGTCGGTTAATCAGCTCGTTGAAGGCCGATTTTTGCCCCGCAAGGGCTCTGCCGACAAGAACGCCGTCGGTGGGCCGGTTCGATGCGATCGGAATCTCGGAAACCCGTGTTGTCATAAATTAATCATCTCCATTGGCTAACGCGACGAAGCGGGAACGACACCGCAATAAATGCTAGTGAGGGCAAACAAACGATTGGAAACAGGTTGCGGCGATTAGAAAATGAGGCTTCGGCAATAATCGCCGATAGCTTGGGCGATTGTGGAGGGAGATGCGGTGGACAATTCGGTCATGCGTTTAACGATCGCGCTGCCGACGATTGCGCCGTCGGCGATGCCGGTCAAGGCGGCGAGATGTTTTGGCTTGGAGATGCCGAAACCGACGCATACGGGGCGATCGGTCAAGGTGCGGAGCTGGCGGACGTTATCGGCGAGGTCCGGGGGCAGTTCCTCGCGAGCGCCGGTGATTCCCGAAACGGAAAGGTAATAAACGAAGCCAGAACACAAACCGGCGATCTCGCGTCGCCGATCGGCGGTGGTCGTGGGGGCAACCAGAAGGATCGTATCAAGTCCGGCATCGCGAATTTGCCGGCAGATATTGTTCGCCTCGGGCGGGGGGAGGTCGGGAATGATCAGGCCGGAAAGTCCCGCAGCGCGGGCATCGGCGAAAAATCGCTCGGCGCCGTAGCGGAATACGATGCTATAGCTGAGCATCCCGATCATCGGCGCGGATATTTGCGGAGCCGATCCGCGGATCAATGCGAAAATGTCCGAGACTTTTACTTTGCGGGCCAGGGCGGCGGTGAAGGAATGCTGAATCGTCGGGCCGTCGGCGATGGGATCGGAAAATGGGAATCCGATCTCAATGGCGGCGGCACCGGCGGTGTCGACGGCGCTCAGCGTGGCGGCTGTTGTGTCGAGGTCGGGATAGCCCGCGGGCAAAAAGGGCACAAGCCCGATGCCCTGGCCGCGGCGTTGGGCGAAGGATTCGGCAATTGTTCGAGGTGTCTTGGCCATTGGACTTTACCGGCGAGCGGGCGATGATAGACGGGGACGGCAATGGGTCAAGCGATTCACAGAATCGAAGAAGATGATACGGACGGCGCGAGCGATAAAAAAGGCTCGCGTTTGACTCGGATTCTTCCACCTTTGGCGGTTGCTATCGGTTGTACGATATTGATCGCGGAAGCGATCGTCACCATCATTCACGGGCGTGAAAACGGCGATCTTATGGTGATTGTCTGCCCAATTCTTGGGGCAACCTTTTTGTCGATTCCTACGGTGCGGGCGTGGTGGCTGGTTATTTCCGCCATTCGCGGGAATTGAGGGGGCCGATTACTTTCCAATCAGGCGAGCGACTTCCTGGCAATCTTTGTCGCCGCGGCCGCTGAGGTTGACGATGATGATCTTGTCCTTCGGCAATGATGGCGCGAGACGTTCGAGATGGGCAAAGGCGTGGGCGGATTCCAGGGCGGGGAGGATTCCCTCAAGTTGCGCCAGCTTTTGGAAGGCGGCCAGGGCTTGATCATCGGTGATGCTGACGTACTGGACGCGGCCGGAATCTTTCCAGTATGCGTGTTCGGGTCCGACGCCGGGGTAATCGAGGCCGGCGGATACGCTGTGAACGTCGGCGGTTTGGCCGTCATCGTCCTGGAGCACGTACGAGAGGGAGCCATGCAAGACGCCTGGCCTGCCGGCGCAGAATGCGGCGGCGTGCTGGCCGAGGGCGGTGCCGCGTCCGCCGGCTTCGACGCCGATCAGTTTGACGGATGCATCAGGGGCGAAGGAGGCGAAGATTCCCGCGGCATTGCTGCCGCCGCCGACGCAGGCGACGACGTAATCCGGCAGACGGCCCTCGGTTTCCAGACACTGTTTGCGGGCCTCGCGGCCAATGATGGATTGAAAATCGCGCACCATCATCGGAAACGGATGCGGTCCGACCACGCTGCCGATGATGTAATGGGTGTGGTCCACCGATCCCATCCAATCGCGCATGGCCTCGTTGGTGGCATCCTTGAGCGTTTTGCTGCCGCTGATGACTTCGATGACTTTCGCACCCATGAGACGCATGCGAAAGACGTTGAGGCTTTGCCGGCGGATGTCTTCCGCGCCCATGTAGACGTCGCATTGAAGGCCGAAGAGGGCGGCAGCGGTGGCGGTTGCTACGCCATGCTGCCCCGCGCCGGTTTCGGCGATCGACGCGTTTCTTGCCCATGCGAAGAGTCAAGCAGGGCCTGGCCGATGGTGTTGTTGATTTTGTGCGCGCCGGTGTGGTTGAGGTCTTCGCGCTTGAGGTAGATTTTGGCGCCGCCGAAATGGTCGCGTAAGGCGACGGGCGAAATAGAGACCGCGTGGGGCGGCCGACGAAATCGCGGAGATAATAGTCGAGTTCGCGCTGAAAATCTGGATCGGATTTTGCCTTGGCATATTCCGTTTCGAGTTGTTGAAGCGCGGCGATGAGCGTTTCGGGGACGAAAACGCCGCCGTAGGGGCCGAAATGGCCGGAGGGATCGGGTAATACTGCTGGGGAGGCGGCTTGGGTCATGATTTGCTATGGTAGGGGCGGGAAAGTTTGGCGGCAATGGTCCGTCTGACTGCACAGGCGTCGGGCAATGAATATCGTCAAGGCAACCGAACGGTTCGAAGCGTTTCTGGCACAGCACGGGAGGGTACTGCCGGACGATCTGGCGATTAAACATCGTCGGATGGCGGAGGGTGAATTTCCGTTTTTGCGGGCGACGTTTTATCGGTGGTCGCAACAGTTTCCGGTGATTTGCAGTGAATTGGCCGATGCGCCGCGGGTGTTGGGAGTTGGCGATCTGCACGTTGAGAATTTTGGGACGTGGCGGGATTGCGAAGGGCGGCTGGTTTGGGGGATCAATGATTTCGATGAGGCGTGCAAGCTGCCGTATCCGGTCGATTTGGTTAGATTGGCGGTGAGCGCGATTCTGGCGGTGGAATCGTCGCTTCTGGCGATGGACCCGACCGGCGTTTGCGGGGCGATCCTTGATGGATATTTGGACGGCGTTTTGGGCAAGGGCGATCCAATTGTTCTTGCGGAGAGGCATAACTGGCTGGGAGGGCTGGCGATGGAAGCCCTCAAAGAACCGGCGAAGTTCTGGAACAATCTTCAGGAACTTCCAGTGGTGCGAAAGCGGCCGCCTGCCGGCGCGATCAGGGGGATTGAAATGATGCTGCCGGAGCGCAATCTCTCGTATCGCTTGGTGAGACGTGTCGCGGGATTGGGGAGTCTGGGGAAGGAGCGGATTGTGGCGCTGGCCGAATGGCGCGGATCGGTGATCGCGCGAGAGGCGAAAGCGATCACGCCTTCGGCGTGGAGTTGGGCGGCGAAGGCGTCAACGGACAAATTATTCTACGAGGCGATTCTGGATCGGGCGGTGAGGTGCCGTGATCCGTGGGTTCGGCTTCGGGGAAGATGGCTGGTTCGCCGATTGGCGCCTGATTGCGGACGGGTCGAGTTGGCAACGCTGGCGAAATCAATTGAGGCGAAACGGCTTTTGCATGCGATGGGAAGGGAGACCGCCAATATTCATCTTGGTTCGCCGAAAGCGATTAAGGAGATTTATCGGGATTTGCGACGGAGGAAATTGGGCTGGTTGCACGACGCGGCCAAGGCGATGATGGAGGCGTTGCGCGACGATTGGAAAATGTGGAGAAAGGCAAATCGTTCGGGAGGGTGAGGTGTGAAGATCGTCAAGTATGCAGAGCGACGTGGGACCACATGCCGCCGTTGTAGTTTTGGAGGCCGCAGAGGGTATCGAAACGGAGGATTTCTTGGCGGAGGCTGTTGAGGGCGTCTTCCGCGTTTTCCTTTTCGGTACGGAGGGTTTTCCAGACGTCGCTGAGCTTGTTGAAGAGGATATCAAGCTGGGTGTTTTCAACGCCGCGCATCCAGAACTTGGCTTTGAAGTGTTCGATGCTGAAGTTGAGAATTTCGTCCTGGGCGGCGGAGATATTTTTTTGGATCCTGGCGCGGTCGTGATCGGCGAGTTTGGGATCGGTTTCCTCGGCGAGGCGCTGGCGAGCAAGCAGGACGGCTGAGAGCGAACAATAGGCGCGGGCCAGGGGGCCGCGGATGTTCATGAGGTTGGAAAAACGCCAACTGGTTTTTTGCCAGCGGTAGACGAACAAGAAGGCGACGGAGACCTGAAGAACCGCAACGATCAACTGAACAATGATTCCAAGGATGAATGCTGTGGTTGGGTTCATATAGGTTGGTTGAGAATTGGCTATGCCAAATATACCAGAGCGTTAGCGGAAGATGCCAGTTTTTGGCGTTTATCGGCGATTTGATTTGACAAGCCTGGATAGGCATTGTCTTATCACGATGTCATTCGCGAAGGAGATTGAAGCATGCCTCGACCCGTAACTTTGTTCACAGGCCAATGGGCGGATTTGAAGTTTGAACAGGTCTGTGAAAAGGCCAGGAAGTTTGGATATGACGGCGTGGAGCTGGCCTGTTGGGGGGACCATTTTGACGTGCAGGCGGCGCTGTCGGACAAGAACTATTGCAAGGGACGGTGGGAGATTCTTGGGCGTCATGGCCTTCGGGCGTATGCGATCAGCGCGCATTTGGTCGGACAGGCGGTTTGCGACAATATTGACGAGCGGCATAAGCAGATTTTACCGCCGGAGGTTTGGGGCGATGGGGACGCGGAAGGCGTGCGGAAGCGGGCGGCGAAGCGGATGATCGAAACGGCCAAAGCGTGCCGGAAGTTTATTGATGCCGCGCCGGAGCCGACGGGATTTGGGGCGGTGGTCAATGGGTTTACGGGATCGAGCATCTGGCACAGCATTTACGCGTTTCCGCCGACGGACCAGAAATACTGGCAGAAGGGTTTTGACGATTTCGCGAAGCGATGGGCGCCGATTTTGGATGCTTTCGACAAGGTGGATGTGAATTTCGGATTGGAAGTGCATCCGACGGAGATTGCGTTTGATATTGCCAGCTCGGAGCGAGCGATTGAGGCCGTGAAGGGTCACAAGCGGTTTGGATTTAATTTCGATCCATCGCATCTGGGATACCAGGGGGTGGATTATGTGAAGTTCATCCGCACGTTCTCCAAGCGGATATATCATGTTCACATGAAGGATGCGTGGTGGGGCCATGGCGATGGAACGGTGGGCGTTTTCGGCGGACACACGACATTTGCAGACCCGCGGAGGTATTGGGATTTCCGCAGCCTTGGTCATGGGGATGTGAATTTTGAGGAGATCATCGTGGCGCTGAATGATGTGGGATATCGCGGTCCGCTGAGCGTGGAATGGGAAGACAGCCGGATGGATCGCGAGCATGGGGCGACCGAAGCGGCGGCATTTGTCAGGAAAATTGATTTCGCGCCGTCGGCCATTGCGTTCGATGCACAGTTTGATCAATAGGGTCTGAGGTTAGGGCCTATCTCATGAATCCCCGCGAGCCATACTCGTGTCTTTCGCTCGCGTGCGGCGTCGCTCCCCCTCGCCGTATTTACTTACAATACTGCTCGTCGTCGCTCCTTGCCCGCGAGCGAAATCCACTTCGTCTGGCTGCGCGAGGATTCATGAGAAAGGCCCGAACATGAGAATTCGGCTGCGGATGTTTGCGATCTTGCGTGAACGCAGCGGGATATCCGAGGCGGAGCTGGAGCTGGCGGAAGGGGCGACGGTTGCGGTGGCGCTGAAAGAGGTGGGGCAGCGATTTGAGAAGATCGCTGATTTGTTGCCGCGGAGCGCTACGGCGGTGAATCTCGCGTATGCAGGGGCGAAGGATCGGTTGCGCGATGGGGACGAATTGGCGCTGATCCCGCCGGTCAGTGGAGGGTGAGGGATGAGTCTCGCCAACGATATTGTCGAGCTTCAATCGACTCCGCTGGAGGTGGGCACGGCGATCGATTCCGTTAGTGACAGCGGCAACGGGGCGGTTGCGGTGTTTCTGGGGACGACCCGCCGGGATACAAACGCTTCGGGCCGGGAACTTGTTGCGTTGGATTACGAAGCTTATCGGGAAATGGCGGTGGATCAGATGCGTCGTCTGACGGAGGAAGCGAGGCGTCGTTGGCCGATCCACCGAATTGTTATGCTGCACCGGACGGGGGTCGTGAAGGTTGGGCAACCGTCGGTGTTGGTCGCCGTTTCGACTCCGCATCGGGCGGAGGCGTTCGAGGCGTGTCGGTTCCTGATTGACCAGTTGAAGGCCCAAGTCGCGATCTGGAAGAAAGAGGTCTGGGGGGATGGAAGCACGAGTTGGGTGGAAGGTCAGGCGAAGTGACGAAGTGGCGATTGAAGGGCGATTGACTTTATTCAAAGTGCCCCTAGGCTTTCGCCATGCTATTTCAGCTCGTGCAGACAGTGTACTGGCTGGCGCTGTCAATCTGGTTCGGCGGGGCGATGTTCATCGGGGTCGCGTGGCAGATAATCCATCGCACGGTGCGGGAGAGTAATCCCGTGCTGCCGCACGTTCTGAGCGTCAATCTCGATGGGAAACATTCTACGCTGCTGGCGGGGACGATCGTGAGCAATTTGGTTTCAGCCCTCGCGCGGATCGAAGTCATCTGCGCGGCGGTGGTTCTGGCGGCCCTGGGCGCACAATGGTTTCTCATTGATTTGTCGGATCCATGGATGAAGGTTTCGGCATTCGTGAGATCGTTGCTTTGTCTCGCGGCCACGGGGGTAGTGATCTACGACGGGTGGATGTTGTGGCCGAAAATCATGAAGGCTCGGCAAACTTTTATCGATAATGCGGACGATCCTGACAAGGCGAACCCCGTCAGCGAGCGGATGGACCAGCTTCAGCGCGAAAGCGAAATGCTTCTGATGATTTTGGTTTTTCTGTTGCTGGGGATTGTTTTGTTCAGCGGCAATATTTACCCGCCAACCGTAAGCTTCCACAGCAACGGATAATTGTATCGCCATGGCCAGGACGACAAACAACACGCTGGAAAAAAGGCGACGGGTCACGGAGATTCTGCGCGTTTTGAAATCGACTTATCCCAACGCCAAATGCAGCCTGAATTTTCGCACGCCTTTGCAGTTGCTGGTGGCGACCATTCTATCGGCGCAGTGTACTGATGTTCGGGTGAATCTGGTGACAAAAACGCTGTTTCGGAAATATCGGACACCGGAGGATTTTGCGAGTGCGTCCGAAGGAGAATTGGAACGTGACATCCAGTCGACAGGCTTCTATCGCAACAAGGCAAAAAGCATCCGGGCGATGGCGGCGTCATTGGTGAAGGATTATGGAGGGAAGGTGCCTCGGACGATGGAGGAATTGACGTCGCTGGCGGGGGTCGGGCGCAAGACCGCGAATGTGGTGTTGGGAAACGCATTTGGTCAGAACGTGGGGGTGGTGGTGGATACCCATGTCGCACGGCTCAGCCAACGGTTGGAGCTGACAAAGAATTCCGCGCCGGAGAAGATCGAACTCGATCTGATGGAACTAGTACCGCGGGAGGATTGGACGCTCTGGTCGCACCTGTTGATTTATCACGGTCGGGCGATCTGCCAGGCGCGGCGTCCGGAATGTGGAAAATGTTCGATCTTCAAGAGCTGCCCGAGCGGGCCGAGGATTCTGGCGGAGCGAGAGGGAAGCTGAAATTTAATCGCGCGGCTTTGTGGATCATTTGGGGGTAGATAATTTTCGGGTGGCGGCCTGGAAAAGTTGTTTGAGAGGGTCGGGCAGCCAATCGCGGGTCAGAGCCCAGTTGATTCCATCTCGGAGTTCCACGACGCTCAGTTGGCTGATCGCGTGACCGCAGCGCAGTCTTGCCGCGGCGATGGCGGCGTAATACACAACGGTGGCGATATCCTGAGGGAGCTCGCTTTGGGGATTCGTTCGGCAGGATTTGGCGAATTCTTTGACGTGGCGTAAATGCTCGACATCGGGATGATGCGCGGCAAGCAGGCGGCCGAATGTCAGGGTGGTCGTGGATGAGTTTGAAATGTCAGGGATTGGGGAGTCGAGGAGATGATGGATTATCGCCACGTTGTCATCTTCCGACCAGAGTGATTGCGTTTCATCCAGGCCCATGAGGAGGGCAAGTTGGCTTGGGGAGGTTTTGCTGAGGTCGCGGTCGGTGTGGCGTTTGGAATCCATGTGTTAAAAAAATCAGGCCACGGAGGCGCGGGCCAGGATTTGACGGAGTTCAATGATTTCGATTTCGATTTCGTCCTCATTTGCGTATTCGGAAATCACTAAGCGAAGGGTCCGCTCGAAGTTTCGCTTCCCGGTCATGAGAATGTTCGAAGCCTGCATGGGGGATTCCAGTTTGTGGCGCGTCACGAGCGTCTGGTAATCGACTGGAACGGCACCCTCCAGAGTCGGGGCGACGATGCGCGATTCAAAAACATCCCAAATGTCGAGGCGGCCGGTAAGTTGGCACTCGGCCCGCATGCGGCGGATGGCTTCGTGCAAAACCTGCCGAGCCCAGGGAATATCGAACGATTCGTCGGGCAAAAGCGAATCGTCGAAAGGGTCCTGACTCTCGGGAAGCGACGCGCAGGGATCTTTCGTGACGGATCGCGTTCGGACAAAGTTGTCGAGCGCGGTCAACAGCAGGGTGCGGAATTTGCCGCGGGCGCGGTCGGCATGTGCCGGCAGATTGTATAGCAGAATTTTTTTGACGATGAATTCCTGAAGCACATCATCAGCCTGCTCGGGTTGAAGGCGGCGGCGACGGATAAGATGCGAGGACAACGCGGGGCGATAAAGATGCAATAATCGCGACAGGGCTTCCTCGTGCTGCGGATGGGCCGGATCGGCCGCCTCGGCGATCATCGTCCATTGGGTGGGCTGGAAATCAAGTGGCTGAGATTGTTGCGGAAGATTCGACATAGCGGTTCGCATGTACAGTGAAAGGACAACCAAGACCGTGCGGAAGATAGTTTAACCAACGGTTTCGACGTTTTGGAGAGTGGGCGCGGCTTTTTCGTTGTGCGAGATGATTGTGAAGGAATTCACAATCATGGAAAGTCCGGCGGTTCGCGGTTTCGATCTGATACTGTATGGAATTTACAGGAGAAGAATCCGGTCATGCGATTGTCTGAGCTTTTTTATTCGATCCAAGGCGAGGGGAAGCTCATGGGGGTGCCATCGGTGTTCGTGCGCGCGAGTGGATGCAATTTACGGTGCGTCTGGTGTGATACCCCTTACGCGAGCTGGAATCCCGAAGGCCAAGAGGAGACGGTTGCGGAAATTGTTGATCGGGCCAGTGCGTTCGGCGCAAAACACATCGTGATTACAGGTGGCGAACCGATGATAATGCCCGATCTGGCGGAACTGTGCGAGGGGCTGAAGAGTCGGAATCATCATATTACCATCGAGACGGCCGCGACGATTTTTGAGCCGGTGAAACTGGATCTGGCCAGCTTGTCTCCGAAGCTGTCGAATTCGACGCCGACGCTTCGTGAAGGGGGCCGGTTTGCGCGGCTCACGAAGAGCATCGGCTGAATGTGAAAGTGATTCAACAGTTCATAGATGGCTCGCCGGAGTTTCAATTGAAGTTTGTCGTGAGCGATCCGGCGGATGTTGTTGAGATCAAAGATCTGCTCAGGAAGTTAAGCGGATGGTCTCCCGCGGACGTGCTTTTGATGCCTGAGGGGACGGACAGGGAGACGCTTGATTCACGATCGGGGTGGATCGGCGAAACCTGTAAACGAGAAGGCTATCGCTTTTGCCCGCGATTGCATGTCATGTTGTATGGGAACCGCCGGGGAACGTAAAGGATTTAATCCTCTTCAAGAATCGATACCGGCTGTCGTCCGGCGAATCCGGTCTGGATTTCATGCCAATAGGCGATGGTTTCCTCGCCGAGCTTCCAGCAGAGGCAGACGTCGTGTCCGCGGTGGCGGCCGATGAAATCGACGAGGCCCATCTGGTAGTCCTTCAAATCGCAGCCGATTTCATGGAGTTCGTCGACATAGTTCTGGAGGTGCTCAACCTGCCGGTCGAGCTGGAGTTGGAAGGGAGGCTGATCCTTGTGTTTGGCGGATTCCAGGGATGCTTGCAGGGTGGTGATCCGCTCGTGGGTCTTGACGATGTCAGTCACGACGCGACGAACCAATGGCAACGATCGGTTGGCCTCGGCCAACTTGAACTTTTTAGGAGAACGGGAGGGCGAAACAGATTTTGGGGTTATGAACTGCGGACCAGCCATCGAAAAAGACCGCCTTTCTCTCCTCGGCGATTGGGTTCTCCCGCGGCGCCCTGGATTGGCCCGCGTTGGGTACGCGCGACATCTAGGATTATGATCGGTCCTTGGCCGCTGTCAACGTGTGAAGCGTTAGTCATTTTCTTTGATTGTGTTTGGAATGAGTAAATGGGCAAGGCATGACGGGGCGTGCGGGGAAAGTCCGGAAATGGCATAGGCCTGATATTTCGTTTCCGGACGCGCTGGGCACCGCCAGAAACAAAGCAGGTGTTATTAATGCGGCATACCTGACTCGGCCGGGTCCGATATTCGTCTGGACCTCGGGACACGGACCGACGGGCCGCGATTCCGCTAAACGCCAATTTATTTTTGAAAATCCTCGGAATTCCGGAAAACACGTCCAAAACTTTGGTACCTATATACTTGCCTAATCCCGCCACAAGGGGTAGTATTTGCCAATGGTTGCGGAGGCGCACATGATTGCGATCAACCGGAGCAGGCATGGCAATCCTTAGTCTCGAATATAAATCTCTCGCCAATCTTCTGGAGGGGTACGCCATGACGCAGCGTACCGAAACCAGACAGTTTCTTGCGTGGTTCTTGGAAAATTATTATCACCTTGAGGACAACGAGGTTGATGATTGCATTTGCGACGACTACGGCGACAAGGGTGTTGATGGAATTTACGTTCACGATCAACTGAATCGAATTGATCTTTTCCAATCCCACATCGTTCAAACCAAGAGAACGCTGGGCGATTCCCTTTTGAAAAAGCTGGCTGGAACAATCAGTCAATTTTCCAGCGCCGACAGTATCAGAAGTCTCGTTAGGACGCTCCCAAAGAACGAATTGGCGAAATTAATAGAAACTCAGAGTATCGCCAAAAAGGTGGGCGATGGATACGAAATTAGGGGCGTCTTTTTAACAAATGTCAAGGGAGACGCGCATGCCAAAGCCTTTCTGGCGATCACCCCAGCGATCGCTTTGTATGATGAGGTAAAGCTTCAAGAAACCTACCGATCTATCGAGAAAAATCCGCCAATTGCTACCCCCATTAGTCTTGATGTTTCTGGCGTTTCGGTAAGCAGATTGGATATTTTGATTTTAAGAATGAGCTAAAAAGCCCAACGCAGAGTCAAGATATCAAGGATAAGGTTCTTGTCGGCTATCAATCTCAGGTAGACTATCAGAGCGTTCCCACGCTAGTAGAACTTTGGAAGAAAGCGAGCAAACGCCATGAAACGCACAAATCAAAAACACGCCGACGACGTAATCGTTCCTGACGGTGAAGCCGGAATGCGACGACTCGCCGATGCAACGAAACACGTTCTATCTGTACCGAAGTCGGCGACGTTGCGCCCATCGGGTCGCAAACGTCGGCATCGGAAGAAGTGAATCATTCAATTCGGCAACTTGCCGTCCGCGCTTCCCGCGCCCTTGTCGCTTGCTTTAAGCCCCTCCAATTCGGTCGCACCGATCAGAGTCTTGTACATCAGGCGCTTCCCGATTACGGTAGGCATGGCGGTTAGGAATCGACCGGAATCGTTCGCCTTCCGGTTGTTGAATCGGAACGCTTCCGAATCCAGATACGCCGCAAGATGGAACGGCTCGATCGCAACGTGCGTTCCCTTAATGCAACGCTTGAAGAGCGCCCAGAAGTTTTCCAGCCCATTTGTGTGGACGATGCCTTCCGCGTAGTGGCTGGCGTGGTCAACAAACTGGTGTTCATATTCACCGTAAAGCCGCTTGTAGGAAGCGCCCTCATCGGTCATCAGGTGTGCGCCCGGCTCAACGTGCTTATGGATAATTTCGCGGATATCGTGTTGGTTCGGATGCTTCGGCAACACCATCGCGCGGATGGTGCTGTGCTTCTTGCCGCTGTGGCGCTCAAGCAATCCCATTACAACCGTCTTGTCGTTTGGACCGCCGCCGCGAATCTTTCGCGCCCGTTCCTTCTTGTGCATGAATTCCGAGCGGCCCCCGATAAAAGTCTCGTCCGCTTCCACGGGAACGCCATTGCGGCCCATCTTCTCAAACGATCCGCGCTTCAAGGCGAATCGAACGCGATGGAGCATGAACCAAGCCGACTTCTGTGTGACGCCAAGGGCGCGAGCCAATTCGCAACTGCTAATCGAATTCTTGGCGTTGACCTCAAGCCACATGGTTACGAGCCACTTTTCCAGTGACAGCGGGGAATCCTCAAATACTGTCCCGACCTTCGCGGAGAATTGGCGCTTCGCGTGCTTTGTGTGGCACTGCCAACGGTTTTGCTTTGCCAGAAACGAAACGCCTTGCGAGCCGCAGTGCGGGCATGTGACACCCTTCGGCCAGCGGATTGCGACAAAGTAATTCAAGGCAACGGTCGGATCGGCGAAGTGCTTGATTGCCTCGGTCAGCGTATGTGGGGTTTTCGTTTCCATGCCCATATACTAGCGATATGGGTGGGATTAGTCAAGTATATAATTACCAAAACTTTCACCCGCTGAACCCAATTATAGTGAGGCAGCATTTAAGTCCGGCATAAAGACGCTTTGGCGGGGCCCATGGGCTTTGGGGCACAGCGCGGTCGAATGGCAATTTCGCAGTTGGTGCACCGCTCGGCGGCGGGGCGAATGAGGCGGTCCACCTCCTTACCGCGTCAACTCCGCCGCCTTTTCCCTTCGAAACAATCCTATTGGAGTCGATATGAAGGTCCGAATCTTTGGCTTTGGTAGTTTGGCAATCGCGATGATGGTGTTAGCGCCTGGCATCAGCGTGCGCGTCGATGGAGACTCCGAATAACCCAACGACGCAGGCGTTGTGGCAAACTAGTGCGGTAACCGGCGCCGTGGCGGCGACGGTGGCGGCCGCGGCACCGATGCCCTGGGGGCAACTTGTCGCCGGCATTCTCGGCGCGATCAGCGTGATCGCGGGGATTCTGGCACACAGCAGTGTGTCAAAGAACAGCGCGAACAGGTGGCGAACGCGGTAACGACCGGTTTGCAAGCGGCGTCGCAAACAATAACGTTGAGCAATCCGGGGAACCCGTTGGCGGCGAAGTGAACTTACCCAGACCTCCCGGTTTCGCCGCAAGTCGGGGCATGGCAAGGAACCGACATGGTCAATCGTCTTATTGTCCAACAATGATTCAGTTGATCGCCATCGCGCGATCTGATGCGACGAAAATCTTAAGCGTGATTCTCTCTTTGTTGGAGCGGACCGCACACGGCGACGGTCGTGACAAACTCATAAAAGAGGTTCAAATGGCACTCACAAAAATCGGAACGGACTTTAACGCCTTGGTGGCGCGTGCGACTTCGGATGAAACTTTGATCGCCGCGCTTCAGGCTCAGGTTGCCGCGCTCCAGGCGACGGCTGGCGGTTCGGCAACGCCTTCGCCTGAAGACCAGGCGGCGGAAACGGCGGCGGAAACATTCCTCGCAACTGCGCAGCCTACTGATACCACGGGGCAAGTTGGTTCTGGGTCATAAAGATTTTGCCCAGCAGGACGTTTTCCGAGGCGTAATTTGAGTGATCGTTGCCACCAGGTGCTTATGGACGAACGATGGTCTATCCCGAACCGCAAAAATCGTGGTACAAGAGTTGGAATAAGCTGACAACCGGTTTGATCGCGGCTCCATCGGTCATCGCCGGCGGCGCGTGGATTTATAATGCATGCGTCAATCATGGACTGGCCCTCGCCGGGAAAACCGAAATGGAGCAGCGGCTGAGCGATAACATTTCGCTGGGAAATCAGCATACTACGGACATCGCGGAGTTGAGGTCGTCGGTCCAGGGGATTAATAGCGGCTTGCAGCTCATCGACCAAAAGACGACAGCGCTCATCGATGGGCAGAAGAAACAATCGGAGCAGACGGATAAAATCCTCTGGTATTTGATCGACGCGCGGAAACAGAGCGGGCAAGCATCGGGTGATCCGCCGAACGCGGCATTTGACTTGGAGGAAAAACCATGAAAGTCATCCAAAAACTATTCATCGCGGAGACCGTAGCGTTGCTTGCACTGATCGCCGGATCGGCGCTTGGGCAGACCGCGATCTTCCAAGTGCCGACGACGCTTCCGACGGGGAGCGCGATCACGGTGACGGTTGTGCAAATGGCGGAGATTGCGCCTGCGGTGACTCAGCCTTCGCCGCCTGCTCCCGCGAATGGAACGGTCTCAAATAGAGCATCGATGCCCGGATCAACGAATACCGGACCCGTGGCCGGGACCGTCCTTACGCCAAGCAACTCGATTGACGTCACGACGGCCGGGGCGGTCATTCAGAATCTGGCGGTCAGCGGAACGATCACGGTCACGGCGCCAAACGTGACGATCAAGAATTGCACGATCACATGCGACAGCGCCGGTGCGGCCGGAGGCAACGACGCCGTCATTTATGCACATGCAGGAACGGACGGCCTGATTGTCGAGAATTGCACGCTGACCGGCGGCGGACCCGGCACGGTTCAGATTTTCAGCCAGGCGAATAATGCCCAATTCCTGAATCTGAATATTTATGATACGCCGACCTCTGTGTTCCAGCTTTCGGGATCAGCCACGATCAGCGGCTGCTGGTTGCATCAGATTGGCTGGAACGGGATGGGGATCAAGAGCAATCCGGGGAAGCCGACGTTTAATGCGACGGCCACCACCGGCGACCATGTCGACGACATCTTCTTTGAGACCGGCGCTTATCTGAAGGTGACCGGAAACAATTTTGATACGCCAGTTAACACAACTATCAATGGAGTAAATTACACGATATCCAATGTAGATATCTTCACTATCCCCTACGCGGCCGGCGATAACGTCGGGCCGGTGACGATTAGCAACAATTACCTCGACGGCGGCGGCTGGATATTCTCGCTTTGCGGTCAGGGGCCGGTCAGCATCGTGAACAATATTCTGGGGCCGGATGAAGCATATTCACCGCCTTATATCAACACGAACTTTATCGGCGGTCCCTGGACGTGGGGTGGTAATGTGACGCCCAATGGCACGATCATTCCAATTCCGACCGGATTGAAACCTGCGGGAACTGCGCCGATCGGGGCGACGGGGAATTAACCAATGCTCAGTGGATATATCGGACAATTTCTTCCGCTGGGCGGCGGCTCCAACTTCCCGATGACGGGGCCGCTGTATCTCGGCGGCAACGCGCTTTACCTGGATTCCATCGCGTACACCAGCGGGGACGGCAATGGCAATTCTTATTTTCAGGGCGCGACGGCACAAGCGTATCTGATAAGCACGGATGCGAATGCCGACACGAACAACAACAACGCCGGCTTCCAAATTCTGAACAACTGGACTCTTTCCGGGTCGAACGCTTCCACCGATCTTCTCGTCAATCGGACGGTGGCCTCCGGTTCGTCGACGGGTACGCAGCTTCTGGCGGATTTCCAGATTCATGGGACGAGCGAGTTCCATGTTGACGTAAGCGGCAATGTCACCGCATCGGGCAACGTGACGGCAAGTTCCGGAACTGTGACGGCCCGGGGTTTCAAATCGGTTACGTTTTCAGCGAACACCACGATCTTTGTCGATCCGACCAACGGCAATGATTCGAGTGGCAACGGTTCGCAGATTAATCCGTTCAAAACCGCCTCGCATGCCGTGTCTGTCGCCAATAGCGGCAACCTGATTTTCCTTGCACCGGGAACATATACCAGCTCGACGCAGATTGTCCTTCCAAACGGCGTGAGCCTGGCGGGATCGGGCGTTGGCGTAACGATTTTGCAGCCAACCTCCAGCGGAAGCTGGGCAAGCGGTCTGGCGGCCCTGGTCGTCTTCGGCAACAACTCGGATATTTCTGATTTGACCATCGATCTGACGCAATCGCCGACGGCTAACCGTCCGGCGTGCGTTGGTTGCAGCGACTCTGTCAGCGGAAACAAGCAATTCGGTCTGAATCCGACAATGCACCGGGTCAAGTGCATTAACACCGGGAGCGCTTTTTATTATGTGGCGTCCGCGACCTCGGGAACGTCGTATGTCTATCTGGAAGATTGTATCTGGGTAAGCAATGTGCGATGCACGCAATGGATCATGACGCCGGGGACGCTCACTGTTGATGAGTTCCGATGCCAGCATTATTTCACTTATGCTTCTGGCGTTTCCGGTTCGGTCCTGGGCGAATGCGCGTTCGCCCAGGGAAAGCCAAGCCGGTTCTTTTATTGTTTGTTTTCGATGACCGACACCACGAATACCTCGTGGAGCGGCATCACTTACCAGACCATCGACGCCGACGCGCCGGTTGAGCTTTATGGGTCGCATATCATCACCAATTTTCCGAATCTTCCAGCGCCATCGTTAACGACGACGGCGGGAAGCGATCCGGGATGGTGGGCGTTTTCAAATACGGGTCTGACGAAAATTGGCGCGGGTTGCACGATCAATCCCCCGATCAGCGATATCGGCCAAAGCCTCTATCGGGTTTTGCCGTCGCCGACGCCACATTCTTATGCGCTGTCGCTGGTTCCTTCCGGCAGCGCGATCACGCCGTGGGGTGAAGCGGGGAACGGCCTGTTTGAAACGGCGACGGATGCGGGGAGTCTGACCTCGAACACGCTTACCATCGCCAACGTCGCCACGGGCGCGAATGCGGGAAGTGTGTCGGTCGCGCTGGCGGATGCGCAGAAAATGCGTCTGCGGATCAAAAACACGAACGCGAGCAGTACTGCGATGACGCTGGCGTTTGGGACGACATATAACACGGCGGCGTTCAGTCTTTCCACGATCGCGGCGGGGAAGCGTGCATATCTGGACTTCATCTACGATGGGGATAATTCGAAGTGGGACCTGACTGGGTACGTGACGGGGATTTGAAATTTAAGATTTGAAATTTGAGATTTGAAACATGGGGAATCTTCTGACCCAATTCGCGTCGGGCCAAACTATTTACGCGCTTGCCCTGAATTCCGCGGGGCAGGCGTGGAACATAAGCAGTGGGGCGTTCGAAGCTCCGACGGCGGCTGACTGGCCGAATTACGCGATTTCCATGACGGAGCAGACCGCGGGTAACCTTACCGGAATCTATGCGGGAAGTTTTCCAACGGGAATAACGACGGCGGGGGTTTACAACATCTTGTTCCGGGAGCAAGCCGGTGGATCGCCGTCGGCTGGAGATACGAACAATGGAATGCTCGGCGGGCAGTTTTTCTGGACAGGTTCGGCAGAGGCGTTTCCGCTAGCGGGCGGCGGGAATGTCAATGTGACGGCGTGGAACGGGACTGCCGTTTCGCTCAGCGATGGATTGCCAAATGTCCAGGCGGCCAATCTTGTCGGCGGGGGCCCGATCGCGATCAATCAGAACACCGGAGGAACCGACAGCCTGCGATATGTTGACAGCGGCGGAAACGGGGTTGAGGGAGCGAACGTATTGATCTACCTTGCGACCGATTGGCCCGCGAATTCTGATCGGGTGCAGGCGACTGCGATCACCGGACCAGATGGCCGCTGGCTTTCGCCGGTGTTTGTGGACAGCGGTACGTACGTCGCGTTGTTTACGAAGATTGGCGCCGATGGTCCTGATGTGTCGGCGCCGTTTTCGGTCTGAAAATATTGAGGGACGTTCATGCCAATTACCGCAACGCCAATTAACGCTGGATCGGCTGTTGGAATCTATGCCGCGCAAAGCGATGTCGAGTCGCAGTTTGGGATCGACAACGTTCGTGTGTGGTCGCAACTGGATAACACCCAGACATCGGCGGATGTTTCGCGGATCCAGCAATCGCTGGATTATGCGGATGGAAGAATAATCAGTGCGTTCGCCAACTTCGGGAACTACGTGAAGCCGCTGGCGCCGTTGGGGACGGACATCGCGCTGGTCACGCGGTGGGCGGCGGTTATCGCGGGAGCGTGGTTGTATCAATCGCGCGGATTGCGCGACGATGATTCGGGGGGCGATCACGTTGCAAAATTGCAGAGACATGTGGAAGCGGAAATGCTGCGATATCGCGGGAATGAAAAACTGAACGCGGCGAGGAGATGGCCGGCGGCGACGGGGCCGACGGGATATTAGGATAGATCAATGACCATCGAATCCGTCGCCATCGAAAGTCTCAGCGCGGATCCGGCTAACGCGCGGAAGCATGGGCAGCGGAATTTGGAAGCTATTGCGGCGAGCTTGCGGCGATTTGGGCAGCAAAAGCCGATCGTGGTTGATTCGCGTGGGGTTGTTCGGGCGGGGAATGGTCAGTTGGCGGCGGCCAAAGCGCTCGGATGGACGCACATTCGCGTGGTGCGGTCGGATTTGCCGGCGACGGAATTGACGGCGTTCGCCATCGCGGACAATCGGACGGCTGAATTGGCGGAATGGGATGCGGAGATTCTGGCGGGGCTGCTCGCCAATCCGGAGTTGGGCGGTGTGGGATTCTCGGATGAGGAAATGAAACGGTTTGCAGAACCATCCGGTGAAGGCCAGGACGGGGATAGTGGGGATATTCGCGAATCGTTTGAGGTTGTGGCCGAATGCCGCGATGAGGGGCAGCAGAAGGAACTGTACGAGAGGCTGACGGCTGAGGGGTATTCATGCAGACTGTTCACGCTGTAGTTGAATGTCCGGTGCGAGATACATTTCGCGTGCGGCAGGTTGCGGGGATGTTTGATTTGGATTTGGGAGAGTTGAAATCCCCCACGGCGACGCCGGGGGCGTTCAGGGATGGGGAGGGGCGAGATTTGGCGCAATGGGTTTCGCGGTCGTCATATTCAGTGGGGATTCCGTCTCTGGAGGAGGCTTGGAATATCGGGGTGATCGTGGGGCCTAGTGGGTCGGGGAAGACGACGATCGCGAAGCGGGCTTTTGGCGATCGATTGGTGGACCGTTGGGATTGGCCGTTGGATCAGAGCATTCTTGATGGTTTCCCGTCGGACATGGGCGTTCGCGAGATCACGCAATTGCTCGGCAGTGTTGGATTCAGTTCTCCGCCGGCATGGCTGCGGCCGTTTCAGCTTCTCAGTAATGGGGAGCAGTTTCGGGTTCACCTGGCACGGACGCTGGCGGAACGGCCCGAATTGGCGGTGGTTGATGAATTCACCAGTGTTGTGGATCGAACGGTTGCGCGGATCGGGTCGGCTGCGATTAGCCGCGCGGTGCGGCGATTTAATCGCCGGCTGGTCGCGGTGTCTTGCCATTACGATATTCTTCCCTGGCTTGAGCCGGACTGGGTATTGGATATGGCGAGCCTGCGGCTAGAGAGTAGAGATGTGGAAAGGGGAGAGGAGATTGGCTCCTCGATCTTTCGGCGGCCGGAAATCGAATTGGAAATCGTTCGGTGTGATACGTCGGCGTGGAAGCTATTCAGCCGTCATCACTATTTGAGCGGCAAGCTGCATCCATCGGCTCAATGTTTTGTGGGATTGGTTGAAGGGCAACCGGCGGCGTTCGTGGCGGTGTTGCCGTTTCCGCATCCGACGCATTCGGGGTGGCGCGAGCATCGGTGCGTTTGTTTACCGGATTTTCAGGGCGTTGGGATAGGGAATTCAATTAGCGAGTTTGTGGCGTCGCTGTTTGCGGGGACGGGCAAACCGTACGCGAGCGTGACGAGCCATCCGGCGATGATTCATCATCGGGCGAGGTCGAGGAATTGGCGGATGAGCAGGGGACCTTCGCGGAAACGTCGGGGGAACAAGGGAGGCCGTCAGTTGGCGAAATTAGACCAAACCGTGAGCGGTAAAAGGCTGACGGCCAGCTTTGTATATGTCGGAGTGACGCGCCGCGAGATCGGGGCGCGGTTTGGAATCGGGGCTGGAAATGGACGAGCCGCTTGACGAACAGCGCGAGCAGATCCGCAAATGGGCGTACAACGGCGCGACGGACCGCGATATTTGCGAGAAGCTGGGGATAGACGAGCGGAAGCTTTTGGAGAAGTTCGGGGATTTCCTGGTCGAGACGCGCGTGAACAGGCGGCTTTCGTTGCGGGGGAAGCAAACGGAAATCGCGATCAAGGGAGGCAACGCGTCGATGCTCAGTTTATTGGGGAAAAATGAGCTTGGGCAAGGAAGAGCTGCTTCCGCCGGCGAAGTTGATGAGCCTGAACCGGACCTGGAGCCCAAGGTGGGTTGAGCTACGTCCCAATAGCGATCAAATTCGCTTGTGGCACGATCAGACGAGATTCAAACTGGTTCCATCAGGCCGACGCAGCGGCAAGACGGAGATGGCCAAGCGACGGCTCGTGGAGCACCTCTTTCGCCGGACATGGCATGGTCAGCCCGGGCGATATTTCGCGGCCGCGCCGACGCATGACCAGGCCAGGCGGATTTACTGGGAAGATTTGAAGGCGCTGGTTCCGGGGAAATGGACTCGATCGGTCAGTGAAACACATTTACGGATCGTGACTACAAGGGGAGCGCAGCTTTGGGTGGTCGGACTCGAAGTGCCGCAAAGAATCGAAGGCAGTCCGTGGGATGGATGCGTCATTGACGAACTGGCCAATTGCCGCCCGAGAATGTGGGATGCGCACGTGCGGCCGGCTTTGGCGGATCGACGGGGATGGGCATGGTTGATCGGCGTTCCGGACATGGATGCGCCGGGACAGATGGATTACGAAAAGCTGGTTTATCTCGCACAGAGCGGAGCCGAGCCGGAATGGGCGTGCTTTAGTTGGCCTTCATCGGACATATTGCCGGCGGATGAGATCAACTCCGCAAGGCGAATGCTCGATCCGCTCATATTCGAGCAGGAATATCTGGGCAAATTCGTGATCGCCCGCGGCAGGGCGTTTGCGGATTTTGATCCGGCGATCCATGTGGCGCCGACCGCCTACGATCCATCGCTACAGCTTTGCTGGTCGCTCGATTTCAACGTCGATCCGATGTGCAGCGGAATAATTCAACACGATCGCGGAAAGGTTCGTGTGATCGGTGAGCTGTCGCTGACAAATACCGATACCGATTCGGCATGCGATGCGTTTTTGGAAACGGCTGATCGGCAAGGGTGGGATTTGCGGAATGTCACCATTTATGGCGACGCCACGGGATGGGCGCACGACAGCACAAGCGGGAAATCGGATTGGGTCATCGTTCAGCGCCGACTGCACAACCTGTCGGCCCGGTACAAAGTGCCGCGGAGCAATCCCGCGATTAAGGATACGATCAATGCGGTCAGGGCGATTCTCCGGCCGGCTGATGGGGCGAATCGTTTGTCGATCGATCCGTGTTGCGTTCGTCTGATTGAAGACCTGCGGAGCGCGGTTTGGCCTGGGAACACCGACGCTCAGCATGCGCTGGCCTGGCTCAGGTATTTCGTCGAACGGGAGTATTCCATTCAACCGCTGGTTGTGGCTTCCGACGGAGAGATTGGGTTTTCAAAATGATGCCGACGGGTGCGCGTATGACACAACTTCCTACCATCTCGCTTGATCCGCGATCTGATCTCGTGGGTCTGACAAATTTGCCGCCGGAGAATCGGAACGTGGTTTCGAAGGCGGGTTCGACAGGCTCACCGCAGGTGGGGGAATCGACGGCGGCGCAAACGGCTGCCGGTGGAATTCCCGGTTCCAGCGCGGCGGGTTTTCGGATTTCGGTTGCCTCCGGGCGTTCGGGATGTGAATTGCGAAAGCCGCCCAACCTCGAACGCCGGCAGGAGCGAACGCGAGCTCTGGCAAATCTGCGGCCCGCTAGAGCAGGAGCGGCTGTCGTCCCAGTTCGCGGAACTGCACGTCGAACTTATGCGCGATGCGATTTTGGATGCGGAGGATTCGGCGATCCTCGCGGGGTCATCCGAACGCCGGCGTCAAATCCTTTTGGGCGAATTGCTTTGGCGGGAGTGGGTTGATTATCGAGATCGCGCGCTGCGCGAACTGCGCCGGAACGGGGATTTGACGAAAAGCTGAAAACGCAAGGCCGTCCACCGGAGATTCGAGATGACCGATTTAGTTGTAAATAATCCAAATATACTGGTAGATTCTTCCTCGCGCGGGGTCGGATGCCGGCGCCCGGGTCGAGGCAGCAGGACGCACACGGAACGGGAAACGGCGGTTCTTCGCCAGTTACATCAAATTCGTCGCGAGATCGACGATAGGGTCTGCTCGGCGACATGGGCGGAGGACTGTTTGTATCGCGGGGCCGACTATTTGCCTGATTTCAAGTGTTCATGTCCGGTTTGCCAAAATCTGTTTCCCGATCGGCGGCATCCCCGGCCGGTGCGGGAATCGAAATATTCGCTCGACTGCCAAATCGAAACGGATGAAGATCCCGAATTCGCCGAGGAGTTTACCCGGCTGCGGAACGATCGAGCGCGTTTTGGCAGTGTTTTCATCGGGCGATCGTCGCGCCAGTCCGGGACGATTTCCGGAGACGTTTCGTGAATTCGCTGGTTTTGACGGAAAAACAGCAGGAAGTCCTTTGGCTGCGGTACGGCCGGAGGGCGTCGATCGACCAGATCGCCCGATGGCTGAAGATCAGCCGTCGGGCCGTCTTGTCTCGGCTGCGCAACGCCCGCAGGCGAACGCAAAGGGTTGGATTGGCTTTTCCCGAATCGAAGGAATTGCTGGCGGCTTCGAAAAAATCGAGGTTATTCTCCGCATCGCAAATCGCGACGAAGGGGACGAACCGAGGTTTGCAACTGGACGAGCTTTAATTTCACTCGGGACCACTCGGCGGCGGAACTCCCGGCCCGTATGGCCCAGGCGAAGGAGAGATCGCCGCCGGCTGGGCGCCACCGGCCTTGGTCTGATCGACCCATTGGCTGGCTTTCTTGTAGTTCGGGCTATTGGCATCTTGCGCGGGGTCGCGAACGTCCACGTTACCGTCGTTATCCACCAAAGTGATGAGCTTCTTGGTGTTGTTCTTGGCCGGCCGCAGATCCGCGTAGGTCCAACCGGTGGAATAGTCGATTCCACCGTCGATCCCACCGATGGGGTCACCGACGCTGGCATTGAAAACGCTTTTGAGCCATTTACCATTGCTCCAGGTAAAGACCTCAAATGGGAACGCGGCTTTGTTATTCCCCTGCAACTGGCCGCAGAAAAAGTACGTTTGGGTCGGAACGGTGATCTGGGGCGAATAGTCGCTAATCTTAGATTCCAGATCAAATTGGTTTACCCAGGCCTGGTTCTTTTTGCCGACGCGCTCGACCGGCTTGTTCCACAACGGATTGAGGGCTTTATAGGCTATGCGGTATCGATATGTCTTACCGGCTCTGGCGGATTGATCGATGATGTAAAGACACAAGTCCGGCGACTTCGCGGGCATGGCGAGGACATTGGGCAATTTCGGCGTCGGTTCCACAGGCACAAGCCCTGGCGGCGCATTGGGATTGGCCAACACAACCAAAGGGTCCACGGTGCCATCGGCTGGCGGGACGGCGCTGGGGGGTGGTGGGGGAGGCGGAACCGCTGTGGGGGGCGGGATTGGTCCCGGCCCATAGCGCGGCGGACCCCCGAATCCTCCGGGTGGACCGCCATATCCCCCTCCGGGGCCGCCTCCGCGATACTGCGCGAGGAGGGTGCCGCCGAGCGGTTCGGATGTGTTGACGACCCGGGAATTGACGGAACTGGGTTGATTCATCGCCCCGTTGTTCTGGTCAGCCGGGGCTTGGCCATTTTGGGGATTGGATGAGTTCGGCAAAAACAGGACGGGGTCCTTCCAAACGGCGCCGGCGCTTACGGTCGGGAAGTCCGGGGCCACGATGGTTTTGGGGGCTTTGGCGAGAGCCACCAAATAAGCCCCCTGCGCATTTTTGTCGCCGACGGCAGGATAAGCCGGCAAACTTGTCCCGTTGAGAATCTCGATTTCTTCGTCATTGGTCCAAGCCCCGTTGATCATCTCGGAACGATAAGCCGTAACTGCGACGACTTGAAATTCCGCAGGCGTGAGCCGTGCCTGTTGACCGACCCCCGGGGGACCAAACGAAGTATTCCACTGGGCGTAAAGTGTGTTCCATGGAATCGTGAATGCCGCGACGACAAGCCGCATATCTTTGCCGTTGCCGGGATTCGCCGGGGCCCCATTGGCAGCGGCGGGGGGTGCGATCGTGTCCAAAGCGGCCGCGGCGAGAAGCGGTTGGGCGGCAGGAATTGTCGGCAACTGCACGACCGGCGGACCGTTGTTTCCAATGCGTGTTGGCGTGGTGGTAACGTCAAAGGGAGAGTAATCAAAATAAGTGGTCGCCAATTGAGGCGGCTGCAACCCGTCGAGAGCGATTTTCTCTTGGAACAGCGGTTTGAATTCAGGCACGTCGAAAGACGGCACCTGGGCGTTCGGGTCCATTTTATCACGCAGACGCTGAGCCGAGTGCCCATCGATGAAACTGTCCACGTTACCGGGGCTTACCTGAACATTTTCCAGGGTTCGGGCGACTGGGTCCATGACCAAATAGGTATATGCGGTCCAGCCGAGAAACAGCACGGCCAGGCCGAGCGCGAACCACTCGACATTGGTTTCCAGAAATCTTAATACCTTTTGCATAGAACACCTGAACGAGCCTGCCAATTTCCCTTATTGTGGAGGCCCATAAGGGCCACCCGGGCCACCTGGTCCGCCCGGACCGTACATCGGCTGACCGCCGGGACCGTACATCGGATTCGCGCTGTTGTCGGTGGGGACACCCAGCGCGGCTTTGCCCAACCCATTTTTCATGTCATCCGGAAGAATTTTGTCAGTCCATGTCCGCAAGAGCAGGTCTTCGCAGTCGATTTCCACCCGAACGACCGGTTTATTTCCGTAACGAAATCCGCCTTGCGGATTTGACGCGGCGATTGCCGGATCAACCACTTCGTTGACCTGCACATTCAACACCGTTATGAATCGACCGGCTTCCAATGCCTTCACAACCTGCGGTAATTTCGCAGCGTCGACAACGAGCCTGATTTTGAATCGCAGCACATCGTACCTGCCGTTGCACACCCTGCCGGTCGGCGAAACAGTGGTAATCTTCGGGACAGGGCTGGTCACGCCCGCGGCCGGATCGACAGGGCTCGAGGAAATCACCGGTTGCGGCGGGTCGATTCCTTCGATCGCTTTTACCGCCGAATGCAGAATGTCGTGCTGCTGAGGCCCTCCTGGCGTCGCCGGGTCCGAATACAGGTCATTCGCCTGACGGATCGCTTTGGTGATATCGTCGAGCATCCAAATCACGATCTGTGAGTTACATATCTGCTCCGGGCTGGGGTAGCTGCCGACTTTTATACTGGAATCCACCGGCAGGGGATTCGCCGTCGGCGGCAACAGCAGGTAGATCTGATGCTCCTGTGCGCGTTCCAGCTCCATGTGGGGCTGCACATTGGGTGACTCACCATCGTACTCCGCCTGCGCATCGGTCATTGATTGCGGATCCACGTTTCCCTGAGGATCATAAATCAGCTTGTTCTTTTTGATTTCGTCAAACAGTGCGTCCTTTTGCGCCTGGACTTCGGCGGGGCTCGGCGGCGAGGTCGAATCCAAAATCTGTTGCCATCGCGAATAGTTGGCAATCGCCGCGGCGTATTGATTGGCGTACGCGTAGCGCGTGGACTCGGTCGGTTTGGGTAACTCGTCCTGGATCAGCGGGTCGTGCTGGTTTACGCTCGTCGCATAATCCAGCATGTTCTGGGCCTGCTGAGTGACGAGCCCCGAGGCTTTCGTCGCGGCCGCGATCACCTGATCGTTTGGAAAAACCGGCAAAGGCTGCGGGTTAGTATCGTCCGGTGACAACAGGGGCATGGTTCGGGGAGTGTTTGCCAGAGAATCCAAGCTGCTGCTCGCTTGGATCCGCCCGTCGAGCTGAGTGAGCAGGCCGGCATACAGGCCGCTGATCGGCCAAAACAGCGCTCCTACCGCCATGAGCGCGATGACGCCGCAGATAATGCTAATCAGGTTTTTCTTTACGACTTCCATAATCTTCTCCGCTCGACCCAAATTGCAGCGGCTTTGCAAGATGCCTAAGACAGAATGACCGCCCAGGCTATTAAGGCGTCGCTGGCGCCGCCGGTACTGCGGGCGCCGGATCAACTACCACGACCAACATTACTTTCATTTCCCAATCTTCGCGGCGGTCCTCCTGCGTCAACCGGTCCAGGAACACGCCTGGGTCGAGGTTAGACGCCGCACCGGCTGCCGCCGGGGGTGGCGCCCCGTATTGTGGATATCTGCCGAAATTTGGCGGCCCACCATAGCCACGCGGTCTATATCCGCCGCCATTATAAACAGGCGGCGCTACCACGGGCGGCTGCTGGCTCTGATCGCCCGGCTTGTTTCCCAGAAGATTCTGCACGTCGGTGTACGAGGCCTGCAACAACTGCATTCTGGTTGAATCGTCTTTAATCTGGACCTGCTGCATCGGAGCCGACACCTTTGCAATATAAAAATTGCGGGGAAGGTTCGGATTGTCGGTATTCCATTTCGTCATGGCCGCGAGGTCGTATCTTCGTAGATTGGGAATCAGCGTACTGAGCACGTATTGAAATCCCAGACTATGCGGAGTCGTGATGCTGAGGGTGATGATGAACCCGCGAGACCCAGGCGGGATCGCCGGATCGGAAATGGCCGGACTCTGTCCTGGAACGGTCGCAGTCACCAGGCCAAGTTCCGGCGGAGCGGTGGTCAGGTTCGTCAGCAAATCCGGATAATACGTCGATTCGATTTTATCCAGAACAATGAGTTCGCGCTGGGGTCTCGGGTGAGACTTGAGGTAGGCATCGCTCGGATAGCCTTCCGGCACCGGTGGAAGCGAGCTGAAGATGTCACCCAGCAAGTCGATCCAGAGACCGCGGCCGTCAAGCATTGACCTCACGTTTTGGATGGTCATGCGATCGTTCGAACCGCCGCCTTCCACGTCGTTCCAGTTGGAACTCCAGGCGGTGGCCTGATCGAGAACCGGCTTGATTTTGTTGTCACGAATGTCCCCGGCGGCCTTATATCCGAGGTCGTGCATGTAATATCCGGCCAGCGCCACGCCAGTTCCCACCACAAAAATCGCGGCCGCCGCGCCAAACCACTTTGTTTTATCTCGCCAGATCTTTTCCCGCCGGATCTTCATCGGCAGAAGGCTGCTGGTGATTTTGCTTTCACCCATCGCCTGTATCGCCAGGCCATAGGCGCTCACCAGCGAAAGTAGGTTTTGATTGAAGGTTGTGGCGAGCTTGGCGTCGGCGGGAGTGCCGGCTGCGATATCGTTGAGCTTTTCCACTTCCAGTTGCAGGTTCTGCTGAAGGTATTTTTGCAGGCCGGCCAGTTTGAACGCGCCGCCGAGTGCCAGTACCTTCTTGATCCGAGAATCTCGATGAACTGAAGAATAGAATCCGATGCTGCGTTGAATCTCCGCGACGAGATCGGCAAATACCGGCCTCATCGCCTGGAAAATCTGCCGGGCGTATTTGCTCGTATTGGCGTTTCGCTTGAGGTCCTCGGCTTTGTTAAACGGGAGCTTGAAACTCTTGACCAGAACTTCGGTAAAGTTGTTGCCACCGATCGGGATCGATCGCAACCAGATTGTTTCACCGTCGGCAATAATCAGATCAGTATTTTCCGCTCCCAGGTCGATCAGCATCGTGGTGCCCTGAAGCCGGTTGTCGTGATACATCGCGTTGTAGACCGCGAGCGGGTTCATCTGCACAACCTGCACGTTCAAGTCCACATCGGTGAATTGCTTGATGTGCGCGTTGATCAGCTCCCGACGCATCGCGAAAATGCCCACCTCAACGTCCGGCGAGTCGGGGGTTTGAAATAGCTGGTAACTCCATTCCACGTCGTCCAGAGGGAATGGGATCTGTTGAATTGCCTCGAAACGGACGATTTCGGGAATTTTCTTCGGCTCAACCGGAGGCAGCTTGATAAACCGCGCGAAACTGGAGACCCCGCTCACGCTCACGCCCACCACGCCGCCCTTGCTCATGTGCCGCTGGACAAAATTCGCCAGGGCGGATTGAACCAGCGATTCCCGGTTGTCCCCCGCGTTCGAGAGAACATTCTCGTGTTCGATTACTTCAAAATCGTCGACACGGAGCTGGCCAGCGTCGCCACGGACGAGCTTGACTGCCTTGAGGGCGCGGTTGCCGATGTCGATTCCCCAGGCGAAACGGGCGCTGGCCATGCTTGCTCCTCTACACTTACTCTTCCGGGACAGTCATTTGCGGAAGGGCGGGGGATTCAATATCAAATCCACCGCTTGGCCTCGGGCTGTGTCTGCACAATTGGCTGTGTCAGCTCTCACGCTGGTAGCTCACCGCCGCCAGACAGAGCCTAAGATGTAACCGCTTTGGCGACGGAGTTCAACAGCGGTCGAAGCCACCGACAAATCCGGCCACATTATTAGACGTTCAAATAGGATGAAAAGTTCCCCCAAATTTCCAAATAGTCTCCCGTTTTCCGAAGCGTGGGTTGGCCGGAGGCATACTTAGCCACTTTGTTCTGTTTCGCTATACTGCCTTCAACGCCATGCGGACGTTTTCCATCCAAACACTGGGTTGCAAGGTCAACCAATACGAAAGCGAGCAAATGGCCTCGTTGTTGCGGTCCCATGGGTGGATTGAGTCGGATTCCGATTCCGCCGAGCTGAGGATCGTCAACACATGCAGTGTGACGATGGATGCGGCCAGCAAGAGCCGCCAGGCGGTTCGGCGGGCCGTTCGGCTTCCGGTTTTCGGGGAGGATGGCGGAAATGGTCAATCCAAGGTGATTGTCGCGGGGTGTTGGGCTACCAGCGATAAGCAAGCTGCCAGCCAGATTCCGGGGGTTGATCTTGTCGTGACTCACCATGACGATGTCGGGGAGGGTTTTCGGGGATTTCTCAATTCGCTCGCACCGGCGGGGAGAGACCCCCACCCCAGCCCTCCCCCTGAATACAAAGGGAGGGGGAAAGATGTGGGAACTCGTTCCCTGCCGTTGCTCGACAGCCGCCAGAACCATAATCAGCGGGCCTTTCTCAAGATTCAGGACGGGTGCGATGCTCATTGCACCTATTGCATCATTCCCAAGCTGCGGCCTCTGCCGTGGAGCAAGCCGCCGGAGGATTTGATTCGAGAAGCCAGGCAACTGGCGGATGCGGGCCATGTCGAGTTGATCCTTACCGGGATATTCCTGGGGGCTTATGGTCAGAAAACGGCACTGCGGCGTCGGCAGCTAAATGATGGGCGGCGGCCGCTCGCTGAAGCCATCGAATCGCTTTGCACGCGTGTTCCTGGTCTTCGCCGGGTTCGGCTGTCCAGTCTGGAGCCAGGTGATCTGGATGATGAATTGCTCGCAACGCTTCGGTCGCACGAACAGGTGGTTCCCCACTTTCATTTGCCGCTGCAAAGCGGGTCGGATGCGATCCTCAGAAAGATGAATCGCCAGTACGTGCGTGACGATTTCCTGCGGCTTGTAGACCGGCTGCATGCTGCGTTCGACCGGCCGGCCCTGACCACCGACATCATTGTTGGATTTCCCGGCGAATCCGACGCGGCTTTTGATCAGACACTTGAGGTTGTTGATCGCGCACGGTTTATTCACATCCACGCGTTTCCGTTTTCCGCCAGACCCGGCACGGCGGCGGCGCGATGGCAAAGCAGCTTCGTGCGCGGGCCGATTGTAAATCAGCGAATCGATTTGCTCCGGCTTCGGGCCGGTGCGTTCAGCCAGGATTTTCGAACCGCTTTCGTCGGTCAGACGGTTCAGGTTCTCGTGGAGCGGGAGCGCTCGACAGCCGGATCGAGCCTGCATCACGGCCGCTGCGAGCGATATTTCGATGTGCATTTCGAAAGCGAAACCGTAGCGACGGGCGATCTGGTCGATATTCAAATTGATCGTGTCACGCCGACGCGCACGTTCGGGACTCCAACCCTTTCCTCCCAATGATCTGCGTCATTCAGCGTGTCAGTGAAGCAAGCGTTGTGGTTGCGGCCCAGACCGTGGCCCGGATCGGCGCGGGAATGGTCGTTCTCGTTTCGGTTCACGCCACGGATCAGGATGAGGATGTCGCTTGGACAGCCAGGAAATTATCCAGTCTCCGAATTTTCGCCGAAGGAGAACGCAATTTTGAACGTGACGTGACCGAGATCGGCGGTTCAATTCTCCTGGTCAGCAATTTCACGGTGGCGGCCGAAACGAATAGGGGGCGGCGCCCGTCTCTGAGCGCCGCGGCTTCGCCGGAGATTGGGCGAGAAAAGTTTGATCGCCTCGTCGCGGCTGTCCGTACCTTTGTTCCGGATACTCAAACAGGGCAATTCGGCGCGGATATGAAGGTTTCGCTCGTGAACGATGGCCCCGTGACGTTTCTTTTGGATTCCCGCGAGAAATGAGCCCTTCGCGGCTCACTTACGTTGCACCCCCGCCATTTTCCGCTACCGTACCCTCGCGACCATGCTCGGCGTTTTGCATCTCCATCCGCCTCGGTGCGATTTTCAAACCCAGCGATGCGTCGAAATTCTATTCAAAGACGTCGGCCCCGATTTGGCGATGACCTCCATCAGCATTGGGCCGGGTGGGAAGTACCAGAACTTGCCGGAGGCCATATTTCGGCTCCGTTGCGCGAGGTACGATCAAACTCACATTGTTCACGCCTGGGGTCCGACCGAATTGTTGGCGGCCGCCGCGGCGGGATACTCAAATCTGATATTCAGCCCCCAAACGCGCATACATCCAAAATGGTGGAAGTGGATCGAGTTGATCCTTCGCAACCGCGACGTTCAGGTCGTTTGTCCCACGTTGTTCGCACAGGAGACGCTCGTCGCTCACGGCGCAAATCCCGATCGGTGCCGCGTAATTTATCCCGCCGTCGATGCCGGCCGATTGAATGGAACAGATCCGGATATTCGCGCCCGCCTTGGACTGGCGGAAACCGATCTGGTTTTATTGGCCGCGGGGGAGTCTTTCCGGGATGCGTCGCATACATCGGCGCTCTGGGCTGCGGCAATACTGAATTTTTTGAATCCGAGATACCGCCTGCTGATCTGGGGGCGCGGGCCGATGGTCGAATCCATGAGACGCTTCGAGCGAGTCACGTCGTCCGATCACCTGCTTGTCACGGCGGAGTCAGTGCTCGGTGGTGAAATTGATTTCGAACAAATTGTTCCAGCCGCGGATATGGTTTTGTTCTGTGCGCGAGCTCCATCACCGATTCTTCCGCTGGGCGTCTGCCTGTATGCCGGGTTGCCTGTCGTGGCATTGGTGTCGGCGGAAACCAGGGAGTTTCTCCGGGACGACGTGAACGCGCTTGTGGAGCCATCGGTCAATCCCCGCCGACTGGCACAGCGGATGCGCGAATTGCAAAATGATCCATTGGCGCGTCAAAGATTGGGCCACGCCGCGCGCACCACTGGGGCGGACCGATTTTCCGTCGCAACGTTTTGCGAGGAATGGCGAAATGTGTATTCGGCGATGAATGAAAAAGATGCGTCCAAACCCCTGGTTTCTCGATCCGCCTCTTAAGGTTTCGCGGAACAATTTTTTGCTAGTTTTTGGAAGACGCGGCGATTATTTGTTTTTATGAAAGTCTGATGAATTCACTTGTCGAAGCAAAATTGATTCGTTACCATATTCCCTACGCCCGCGGGACTCCCCGGCAGAGTTCCCCCCCTCTCTGCCACCCCGCGGGTTTTTATTTAAATATAATTTGGGCCTACGCCGCCCGCGTTTCCCGGCGAGGTTGCTGCATCCCGAGCCGGAATGCCGGCTCGATGAGCTTCTTCCCCATCCCCTGAAAATGCAGACTCTTAAACCAGATGTCCCGGCCTGTCGCGACGTGACGACAGTAGGCGCGGCCGTCCTGAAACCAATATTTCTTGTGGCCGTCCTCGAATTCAAATCCCTCTTCCACTGCGCACGTTCATGTCCCAGTAGGATCCATCGGGCTGAATTCCGGTCATTTCCGCCATGCGATGGCGATTCGCATCAAATAAATTCCGCATCGCCGCCATATCGCTCACCGCGAAACGTCCGGGACAGCGGCGCGATTCCAAAAGCGCCGCCAGCCTTTCGTCGGCGCCCGGGGCGGCGTACATGTCCCAGATGATCGCGCAAAGATCTTCCAGACCCCTGGTTCCATTGACGAACATATTGCCGGCATATTCGCCGTTGACGACCGAAAGCTCGGCGTCTTTCCAGTTCGCCTGCTCGGCGTTCACATCAGCGTACAGCAACACATCCGAATCCACGTGCAACACTCGCTTGAGCCCATGAGCGAGCATGAAATCTCGCAACAGAAACCAACGGAGGAAACAGAATTGCTCAAAAATAAAACCGTTCGGGCTAAAATGTTTGTAGATCTTCTGAAATTCAACCGCCTGCTTGCAATAGCGGTTCATGTGAACGTGCGTGGCGAATGGGAAAACATTGTTCGTGTCGTCACCGATGAGGATCACCGGGGAATTCAGATTCTTCATCTTCGCCTGCCCAAGCGTGTAGGGCAGATATTCGCTGTTGGAAAGGTGGATGAAGACGATCGGAATCGGCTCGCTCACGCGGGTTGCCTTTCACAAATGAGCACCACGTCCTGGCCAAGGCCAACGCCCGGCATGACGGGATTTTTTTCGAACGGGACCCATTTGCAGGTGAAGTTCATCGATCGGCAAATCGTCTCGATGTGGCCGATGCTGTAGGTATTGTGATATCGGGGAAATTTCTCCCAGTTCACGACGTCGTAGTTCGGGAACGGTTTGGGCGGAATAAAGAATATGTTGATGAGCTTTTTTCGGGCGAGATTTAACATGTTTGAAAATGCGGGCTCCAGCGCGGGAACGTGTTCCAGCATGTGCTGGGAATAAACCACGTCGGCGCCCTCGCTGCTCACGCCGCGAACGATGTCGCCGTGGGTCCAGCGGCATTCCGGGAATTCCTTTTGGGCATGAGTCACGAAATGTTCGGCCCAGTCGATGCCGGAATAGTCGACGTTCAATTCCTTCAGTTGAGCTCGCATCGCTCGGTATTCGTGCAAGCCGCCGAAGGCGATTTCCAGAACGCTTTGAATCTGGCCGGCGGCCGCCCAGTCCAGGATGAGTTTGCGCGCCAAATGGCGCGATGGCATGTCCTTGTTCCAATCCAGGAACGCCTCGCCTACCGGGAGATTGTTTTCGGACCAAAAGTTTCTGACGAGGGCGGACCGGCCGGAAGCGTTTCTTCCGGAGAGTGTTCGCAACGCTTGAATTTGCCGTTCGCTGAGAACAATAGACGCCGGTCTGCTACGGGCGTCGTAACGATAATCCTGCCCGCACATTTGGCATTTCCATGAAGCGCCGTCGACGGGGGCAATGCTCTGGGTGGCCCGACAGATGTCGCAGGTCAGGACCGCGCCGCATTCGATTGCAACCGGCTCGATTTGATCAATCATTTAGATTTTATCGGCCACCGCTTTGCGGAGCCCCCACATTTTTTTGCAAAGAGACCGAGTCTTCACGGTTTCTATCGCGGTGCGGTAGCTGTCTGCGAGACGATGTCATCGAACCCCCGCGGCTGGCCCCATGTTCGAACCAGAAAATAACGTGCCGGCTCGTAATGGTTCTCGCTGGTAAACGGCGCCGCAAAATGGTCTCCCAGCAGGTCCTGGCGCACAAAGAACGCGTTGACCCCCGATGTTTCGCATCCGACCAGACAGTATCCCAATTCCCGGCCCAGCGTTTCGTATGCCTTAAGGCCGGCGCCAAAATAGGAGGTGCCGTTCCAACCCCGGTCCGCGACGTAGTCCACTCGCCAATCGTCTTCCGGGGGAATAATCGCGTTGTATTCGATGACGACAACGCGCGGCTTGAGCCGGAGCAGTGCCTGCCACAAGTAAAAAGTATTTCGATCGATGTCCAGGGAAACCAGATCAAATTCGCCGGGGAATTTAATCTTTTCGAGCAAACCCCCGATGTTTTCGGCGGTTACCGTGGCCGTTTCCAGCACCAACCGTCCGTCGCTAAGAGGACGAGCGAATTCCCTGGCTGCTCGTTGCGTGGACTTTTGATTGCCATCGATCCATACGCCTCGCCAGCCTCTTTGCAGCAGCCAGGTGGTATTGGTCTCGCGTCCGTCTTCGATGCCGACTTCGAGAAACGAGCGGGAGGCCGTGCCGATCCGATTGAAGATTTCCCGGATGATTCCATCTTCGCCATTTTGCGAGAAGACCTGCCGCTCAAAACGCTGAAGGCGCTTGGGCTCAAGGTAACGTGGCTCTTTCATCAACTGCGCATGGAATAGTTCCTGGGCAGTCTGAATCTGCCGGCCCAGGCCCAGCTTTGTGAGGAGGCTGCTGATGGCATGGGTATTGTCCCCCAGCCGCTTGAGCGACTCTTCAACCGCGGCTAGCCGCGCGGCGACTTCTGTGACGCCGGATGCTGGATCAGCCGTCGGCGGCTCAACTTGAGCGATCATTTGGATATTATCGGTCCTGTCGCACGGAGGTCTTCATTGTTTTTGATCGCGTGCGAGCGCCGCTGGGTTGTCACGGAAAGGAGTCGATGCGGTAATATGGCGCCGGAGGAGAGCTGGATGCTTCTGACCGTGTGTCTCGAAGCTCCCGAGACCGAGCCACCACCATGACCGTCGCCTCGCTCACAGTTTGGACTATCGGGCACTCCACTCGAACAATCGAGGAGTTCATCGAGCTACTTCGTCGACATGAGATCGATATCCTGGTGGATGTCCGACATTTTCCCGGCTCGCGCCGTTTCCCGCATTTTAATAAGCCTCAACTGGCCCAGGCACTGCGCACAGCGGGCATTCGTTATGAGCACCTGGTGGAACTTGGCGGTCGGCGCCCGGTTCAACGTGACTCGCATAACCTGCTCTGGCGCAACGCCTCTTTCCGCGGCTACGCCGACTACATGGAGACCCAGCCATTCCGCAATGGCGTCGATCGCCTGATAAAAATCGCTAGTACCGGTCGCGCTGCGATAATGTGCTCGGAAGCCGTTTGGTGGCGTTGCCATCGTTCGATGATCTCCGATGAGCTCAAGGCAAAAGGGGTGCGCGTTCTCCACATCATGAGCCTTGAAAAGACTCAGGAACATCCGTATACGTCGGCGGCACGGCTGGTGGACGGGCGGCTCTCATATGAAAGTCCTTCTTTGTTTACCCCCGACCCGCTTTTACAGGAGATCCAACCAGTGACGCGTAATTTCAAGGTGGGAGATCATGTGGAATGGAACTCCGAAGCAGGCCGCGTTCGCGGGACGATCAAGAAGCGAATTACCTCCGAAATCACGTTCAAGGGATATACGGTTCACGCGTCAATGGACGAGCCACAATACCTGATCAAAAGCGATAAAACGGACCACGTGGCGATGCATAAGGGCTCGGCTCTTAAGAAGATCGCCAAGACCAAAATTGATTCGAATAATCAGCTTTTGAGTAGATCGCCAAAAATTTCCGGTGGAAGAAATAAGGGCAACGCCAAAAAGTGCTGGTGAGAAGATGCGGTCCGGCGCCGTCCGGCAAGTAAGTTTCGGTCAGGTCTGTCGCTTATCCATTCCGTTGATCAATCCACTAATCATTTTGGCTATTACCTCAATTCGCTCCCGCAAATCGGCATGGGTTGCGTCTTGGACGAATCCTTTGCGCCGCGCGAGTTCCAGGAGCGGGACGCATTCCTGGGCCGAAGCCCGCGAGATCACGAAGAAGTTTTTTCGATCCGCTTTGGTAAATCTGCCGTTTCCTTCCGCGAGATTTGTCGCGACGGCCAGCGATGCGCGATTAAGTTGGTCGACGAGAAAATAATAGCCGCGCGGGAATGTCTCCGTGAGCGTCATAACACGCTCAGAGAAGTCGAGAGATTTCTGGTAGACGTCGAGATTCTCGAAGAGGAAAGCCATTTTTAGGATTAAAAGATGAGCAGCGACAGCAAAAAAAGATGAGCAGGTGACAGTAGAGCAGGTGAACGCAGGAGACAGAGTCCGGTTTATCGGAAGATATTCGTCTGCGAGTGCTTTCTTCGTTCTCCTGCTCCCCTGGTCACCTATCTCCTGCTCTAATTTTGCTTCACAAAATTGGAGGCGTGGGGAATTGAACCCCCGTCCCGAGACAACGTCAGAGGCGGCCTCTACATGCTTAGTCGATGTTTTAATCTCGATCCCGGCGACGAACGTCGACATCCTTCGCCGGGGTCCAGTCGTCTTAATCTCACCTTGTGACCAACGGCCGAATCACAAAGCCAGCCCGCATTTTGCGGCCGACGTGACGCGGGCATCACATCGTGCCGAGGTTGCCTTAATTAGGCAGCCATACGAACCGGGGCGGCAGTGAAGCCGACTCGGCCTGCAACATCGTTGTTAGCAGTTAAAGTTGTGCTCGCATGATTAACCAGGCCAATCGAGCGTCCTGGGCATGCCACCGCCACCGCTGTTATCCGGTCGAAACCAGTCGCCCCCGTGAATCAGATCGTGAATCAGATCAGGTCAACAGTCGAGCACGAGAAATAGCCAGTGGTTGAGTTTTCAAAGAACGCCAACAGTATATGTCGGCGGTTGGTGGGGGACAAATCAGGAAGTAGTCGGGAGCTTTGAAGTTACAATCTGCGATTTTGAAAGGGTCATTAGATTGCCATTAAACAAATCCCCTATTCCACTGGATAATTAAAACCTAACAATATACGAACTAGGTGATGTACGCCGAATTGGACATCACCACCAACTTCTCCTTCCTGCGCGGCGCCTCTCATCCCGCGGAATTGGTTGCTGAGGCCAAGATGCTGGGGCAGTCGGCTCTCGCGGTTACGGACCTCAACACACTTGCCGGTGCGGTGCGGGCTCATCAAAGCGGCCGAGCAATTGGGGATTCATCTTTGCATCGGATCGCGCCTGCGATTCGTCGATGCTCCGGATGTGTTGGTATGGGTGGAGAATCGGGGGGGATATGCCAATCTTTGTCGGTTGCTCACGACGGGCAAACGCCGGGCACAGAAGGGGGAGTGCACGCTTTATCTGGACGATCTGCTCAATTCATCCGCCGGGCTTTGGGCGGCGATCTCAGCTCAATCCATCGATCCGGAATTCGGCGAGCCTGATCTTGCCGCCGTTCGCGCGGCCGCGCGGCCGCTCAAAGATGTTTTCGGGGAGAGATTATCCCTGGCGGTTTCGCGCTTGTATCTTCCCATCCGATAACAGGGCGGTTGCCGATATCCAAGCTCTGGGCCGCGCCCGCGGGATTCCTTTGCTGGCGACCAATCAGGTGCATTACCACGATGAGGGACGGAGGGTGCTCCAGGATGTGCTGACCTGCATCCGTCACGGCTGCTCGATTCGAGAAGCCGGATTTCGATTGTTTCCCAACGGCCGGCGGATCATCAGATCACCGGAGGAAATGCAGCATTTGTTTTACGATCTTCCCGGCGCGCTTCGCAGGACGATCGAAGTGTCGCAAGCCTGCAAGTTTTCCCTTGATGAATTGCAATACGAATATCCCGAGGAAGTAGTGCCGCCGGGAAAAACTTCGGCGTCCTACCTGGCGGAATTGACCTGGGCGGGCGCGGCGGGGCGGTATCCGCAGGGCATTCCGGAAAAAATTCGACTGCAGATCAATCATGAATTGGCGCTGATCGAACAACGCAAATACGAGCCGTATTTCCTGACGGTTTACGATCTGGTTCGCTTCGCGCGATCGAAAAACATTCTTTGTCAGGGTCGCGGCTCGGCGGCCAATTCGACTGTCTGTTATTGCCTGGGCGTCACGTCGGTTGACCCCAACCAGATCGAATTGCTGTTCGAGCGATTCGTCAGCGCCGCCCGCGCCGAGCCACCCGACATCGATGTCGATTTCGAACACGAGCGTCGAGAGGAAGTGATTCAGTACGTCTATGAAAAATATGGCCGGGAACGGGCCGGCATGACAGCGGAAGCGATCGCCTACCGCGGCCGATCCGCCGTGCGTGATGTTGGCAAAGCTCTGGGTTTGGGTCTCGACGCCGTGGATGAAATCGCCAAATGCCTCAACTGGTGGAATTCCGGAAAGCTCACGCCCGAGCAACTCGCCGAAGCCGGGCTCGATCCCAATGACCGCACCGTCCGACTCCTGGTCGATCTCACCCATGAATTGATCGGATTCACCCGCCATCTCGGCCAGCACGTCGGCGGCATGGTCATGACGCGCGGGCCGCTTTGCGAATTGGTCCCTATCGAAAACGCTTCGATGGAGGACCGCACAGTCATCGAATGGGACAAGGATGACATCGATGCGTTGGGAATTCTTAAGGTCGACGTGCTGGCGCTGGGAATGCTGACGTGCATTTCGAAGGCGTTGAAACCAATAAATTGCAGATGGGGAGAGGCGAGGGGGGACTCATTTCTTCCTATACAACTCCACACCTTTCCTCCTGAGGATCCCGCTGTCTACGACATGATCAGCGACGCCGACACCATCGGTGTGTTTCAGATCGAGAGCCGAGCGCAGATGTCGATGCTCCCACGGCTCCGGCCCCGAAATTTTTACGATCTGGTTATCGAAGTCGCCATCGTCCGTCCTGGTCCCATTCAAGGCGATATGGTTCATCCTTATCTTCGCCGCCGCAGTGGGAAAGAAACAGTTGATTATCCCAAGGAAGCGCTGAGGGAGGTGCTGAAGAGAACCCTGGGCGTTCCGTTATTCCAGGAACAGGCGATGAAGGTGGTAATGGTGGCCGCTGGATTCACCGCCGAAGAAGCGGATCAGCTACGCCGGGCCATGGCCGCATGGCGATATACGGGCGACATAGAGAAATTTCGTCAGAAGATCATCAGTGGGATGATCGAAAACGGATACACGCCCGAATTTGCCGAACGATGCTTCAACCAGATCAAAGGCTTTGGCGAATATGGTTTCCCCGAAAGCCATGCCGCAAGCTTCGCGCATCTGGTTTATGCCAGCGCCTGGATCAAACGGCATCATCCCGCGATATTTTGCTGCGCGATCCTTAATAGCCAGCCGATGGGCTTTTATCAGCCGGCCCAGCTCGTTCGCGATGCGCGCGAGCATGGCGTGGAAGTGCGTCCAGTCGATGTCAATTTCAGTGAGTGGGATTGCACGCTGGAGGATTCGACTTCTTCGGCCGCGCCTGGGAAAGATAAATCAACCTGGGGTCGCGGCGGCCCGGCGGTGCGGCTCGGGTTCCGATTGATCAAAGGCATGCGGCCGCTTCATGCGGAAGCCATCGTTGAATCCCGCCGCCGGTGCGGTGCATTCAATTCGATCGGGCAATTCCATGAGGTCACCGGCTTACCCCGATCCGCCGTCGAACTCCTCGCCGAGGCCGATGCTTTTACTTTGATTCCACGCAACCGCCGCACTGCTTTGTGGCAGACGATGGCACTGAGCGATGAGCAGATTCCACTCTTTGCTAAACAGAACGCCGAGCGCAATGAGGCAGCCGTCGCACTTCCCACCATGCCTTTGAAAGAGGAAGTCATGATCGACTATGCTTGCTCAGGTTTGTCGCTCAAGCGGCATCCGGTGGCGTTCGTGCGATCGCAGCTTGCTGATCGAAAAATCATCACCGCGGCCGAATTAAAGGGCCACGACACGCAACTGATAAGCGTTGCCGGCCTCGTGCTCAATCGCCAGCGTCCCGGCACCGCCAGTGGGATTGTGTTTGTCACTCTGGAGGATGAAACGGGCGTGGCGAACCTGATCATTCGTCCGAATATTTTCGACCGCTTTTCGCTCGCGGGCCGCCGCGCATACCTGCTCCAGGCCGACGGCCGCGTGCAGAGCGAAGGCCAGGTCATCCACGTGCTGGTCCAGCGTCTTGTCGATCTGAGCGGCCTGCTGGCGAATCAGGAATTCCACTCCAGAGATTTCCAATGATCGTGACGATGCCTCGCTCACCCACAAAATCCCCGCAATGAAACACGAAATTGACATCCTGCAGAACGCCATGGCCGATAATACCGCCGGCCAATCGGGCAAAAACGGCGATAAAGGGCTGGTTTGACCGATGGTTAAACGCGAAGTAATATAAGAATCTCGCTGGTGTATTGAGACTTTTTCCGGGGCTGAGGGTGTTATCTCTTACTGAACCCATTTATCACAGGTGAGGCTATCGGTTTCAGCCGCACTTTATCCCAAAGGGCACGTATTCTAAATATCGAGCAGAGGGTGTCACTATGAAGCTAGGGCGTTTTGCATTCGGTACCGGCTCCGCAAAGGCCAATCGTAAGTCGACTTCAGTCAGCCGGAAAGGCTGGGACGGTCGGCCGGCGTTTGTAGAACCACTTGAGTTCCGAATGCTCCTGTCTTCCACCGCCGCGACGCTTACGACGCCGCCATCCACAACGACTGCGGCGGATTTGGTGACCCCTGCCGTGGCGACAGGAGCGATAACGTTGCTCGGGAATTCGGATCTGGCGACCACGCCTCCGACCATAAATCTGATCGCCTCAGGTGAAAACAATCCCACTCCGGAAAACTTAACTGACATGGGGGGCACGGCCCCAAATGCTCCGCTTGCGGTCACCTATACCATCCAAAACAATGCCAGCGGAACGCTCACGTTGACGGGAGCCACTCCGGTGACAATCAGCGGCCCGGGCGCGGCGGACTTCAAGGTGACGTCCCAGCCAGGCGCATCGGTTGCCGACGGCAGCTTGACCACCTTTACCATCACTTTCACGCCGACGACGGTTGGGGTTGAACATGCCACGGTAACCATCGCCAGCAGCGATCCCGCCGGTCCCTTTACTTTCGCGATCCGAGGACTCGGAACCACGACGGGCGAGTTAACAGTAACGGGCAATTCGACATACATCACCTCCGGCGACGTCAGCTTCAGTTCGAACGATTTCACCAATTTCGGCGTCACGGATGCCGATGGTTCACTGCCGCTGACACGCGCTTATACCATCATTGATCCGCAAGTTGCGGGGACCCTGATGTTGCTGGGAGGCAATCCGGTGACAATCACCGGCCCGGGTGCTGCCGACTTCAGCGTGACCACGCAGGCGACGCCAGTCGTATCCGAAGGTAATGCAATCTCGTTCACCATAACTTTCACGCCCCTGACGGCCGGATTTGAAGACGCTACCGTGAGCATCGCGTCCAGCGATCCATCCGGTCCATTTACGTTTGGCATTACGGGCGAAGGTCTTACGATGACGGCAGTCGGCACCGGCGGTCTTCTGGTTGACACAACTGAGTCTGGCCGCGGCGCGGGAGCCGCGAACAACCAAATCCTTGATATCGAATACGCCGGATACCTCCCGGACGGCACGTTATTCGACAGTTCGGAGAATGCCAACCGCACGCCGTTCCAGTTTGAGCTTGGTGTTGGCGCTGTGATCCAGGGTTGGGATCAAGGGCTGCTCGGCATGAAAATAGGGGAGTCGCGCACGTTGATTATTCCAGCCTCGCTGGCTTACGGCTCCCAAGGCGCAGGGTCCATCCCGCCCAACGCGACGCTGATCTTTAATACTACATTGCTTAATATCATTTCGGCCCAGGGAAACGCGTCGGGAAACTGGGTTGCGATTACGGATGGCGACAGCAATCCGAGCACGACGAACGCAACTATCTTTGGATCTGGAATTGTGCCCATAAGCGATGCTCCGATCACACATACCTTCGCGATTAATGCATTCGGTGGTGATCTGAATCTTATATTGGCCAACCCGGCCGTTTCCGTCGCGGGTTCATCGGCGTTCACGGTGAGCAATTGGCAGGTCAATACCTCCAACACACAAGCGTCATTTACAGTTACCTACACCCCGAGCAATAACTTATCCACCGCCATTGTCACGATTGCCAACGCCGATACAGCGGACGGAGACCCCGATTTTTCGTTTACGGTGCAGGCTCAAGGACCCACATCGGATGATGGAGCCGCCACATACTCGGCAAGCACGGATGACATCACTGGATTTGCATACAACCCAACCAGCCTGACAACGACAGATACCATTGAAGTTGTCATCTCGGGCGGCCCGACACAGACGTTTTTGGCCAATGAGGCGAGCCCGGAATTGCAGTCGGAATTTGGTACGCAGAAGCACGACTTCACGTATGCGATGCCGGTTCTCAGTGTGGGCACTCATTCGATTGCGATCTACGCGATGGACCCAACCACGAATTCCACCACTCTGCTGGCAACAACATCGGTGACGAGCCAGAACTCACTTTTTGACGATCATTATTACCTGATGGAGAACCCCGACGTTGCCGCTGCCGTCGCCGCCGGAACGTTTGCCACGGGTTACGATCACTATATTCAATTTGGTCAATTCGAAGGTCGGAGCCCGTCGCCTTACTGGGATGAGGCATGGTATCTCAAGGAGAACCCGGATGTTGCGGCGGCGGTAAAGGCGGGCACCGCAAGCTCGGGATTCATGCAATATTATCAGTACGGCCAATTCGAGAATCGCGGCGGGCTACTCTACTTCAATACCAGCTATTATCTTCAGAAATATACAGACGTCGCCGCCGCCATCACCGCGGGAACAATTACCTCGGCTTTCGAGCACTTCGTACTCTATGGCCAATACGAAGGCCGCAGCCCGATGCTGTATTTTTCATCCACGGTTTACGATAATCACAATCCCGACATCCTTAATTTTGTAACCGGGGAGACGTTGTCGTCTAATTTCGAGCAGTTCATCATCTATGGTCAGTATGAGGATCGCGTCGCCTCGAATTTCTATAACGAACAGACATACCTGGCCGACAACCCCGACGTCGCCGCCGCGGTGCGGGAGGGTAAGTATCCGGATGGCTTGCAACAATGGCTGGAATATGGCCAGTTTGAGGGCCGGACGGCGGTGTAATTCAAAAATCGCGTTTTTTCAAAACCAGCGCCGGACAGTCAGGCGATAGTTCCGGTAGGAGTCGCCAAATTTCCGTTCCAGATACCGCTCTTCGCGCTGGATGACTCCGAAGTGGAAAACAACCAGAAGCGGCAGCAGCAGCAGAAGAGGCCAGAGCGTATCAATTCTCAGGGAGAGACCTAGATAAAGCACGACTAGCGAGACGCTCAGCGGATTGCGGGAGAAACGGTACGGGCCGGAAGTTACGAGGGATGTCGTCGGTCGAAGCGGATTGATGTTTGTCCCCGCTTTTCCCATGAAGAACGTCGCCCAAAGCGCGATGATCGCACTGACCCACATCAGCGCGTTCCCAGTCCATTCTAGTCCTGCGGGGAACAACGGGATCGTCAGAGAATGGATCCAGTGCAGCAACATCGCCAGGCCAAAGACGACGCCGAAAAGAACCGGCGGCGGGGCGATTACCCCGGGCGTATCCGAAAGTGATGACATGCTGGTCAATTGTTCCCTGATTCCTTGGTAAGATTTCGCCCGTGAAGATACCCGGTCGCCGGATGTTCATGCAAGGTCGGTTACATGAGGTCTAACCGTACGCTTTTGGTTGAGGGCTGGCGATTCATTCCTCATTCGTATGCCATCGTAAACCAATTTCAGTGCCTGCAATTTCTGGAAGAGCCGAATCTGGTGTTGCGGCATCGCGATGTTCCATACTTCAGCCCAAACTGGCGGGCGACGAGGGGGATGCTTGAAGGGGCGGCCGAAGAAGCAATCGGCGGCATTCCGGGGCTTGCGGCGGGTGAGACGCCCGATGCCGTGTTCCGGATTGCGTTTCCGTATAATTTGAGTCCCTCGGCCGCCGCGCGGACAGTTATCTTCGGGACGGCCGAATGGCGAAGCGTGCCGCCACACTACACCACGGGCGGCCGTTCGCTGGCGGATGTTTGCCGAAGCGGTGATGCGCTTATCGTGACGCCTTCGCGATGGTCGCGTGAAGGGTTTATCTATAGCGGCGCTGAGCCGGATCGCGTGATGGTCGTTCCTCATGGAGTCGACGCTTCCATTTTTCATCCAATTTCTTCCGCGGAACGCGCGGCGCTGCGCGATCAACGGAAATGGAGCGGATTCTATTTCCTGACGTTGGGCGCGATGACCGGCAATAAACGTATGGACGCGCTTTTCAAAGCCTTCGCGATCGTGGCCCAAAAACATCCCCACGTACGGCTCGTCGCCAAGGGTTTGAATGCGCTGTATCCGTTCGCGCGATTTTCTCAGGCTGCAGACCCAATCGCTGACTCCCGCTGAAATCGGTCTCATTGGGCCGCGGATGACGTACCTCGATCAGACTTTGAGCTTTGCGGACATAGCGAGGCTCTACCAGACATCCGACGCATATATCGCTCCATATTCAGCGGAAGGCTTTAACCTTCCGGTGCTGGAAGCGATCGCCAGCGGACTGCCGGTGATCTGCACCCGAGGCGGCCCCACGGATGATTTCACCACGGACGATTTTGCTCTGCGCGTAGATTCAGTCTGCGTTCCCAAGCCAAAGACAACCGACGCGAGCGGGTTCATGCTGCGAGTTGATTTCGATCATCTCGTTCACCAGATGATGGTGGCGGTGGAATCGGCTGAGTTGGCCGCTATGGCCCGCGTGGCCGGCCCGGCGTTTGTGGCGGCGGGATTCACTTGGAAACACGTGGCGCAGCGGTTGCTTAAGATCCTATTTGATGCCGAGAACTTTTCTTGATTCTGATAGACTTGGGCGCTTTGACCGTGGTATTTCCGCACTTCGGGCAAAAATGGGTGGAGCGTCCGCCAAGAACGATTCGCACGATCGGCGTGCCGCAAACGACGCACGGCTTTCCTTCGCGATCGTAAACCCGATGAATCTTTTGAAAACTTCCAGGCTGGCCGTCGGCGTCGCGATAATCGCGAAGCGTGCTGCCGCGATGGCGAATGGCGCGATTGAGGACGATCTTTATGCTTCGGTTCAACCGGGCGATCTGGGTCAGGGTAAGCTTGTTGGCGGGGACGCGCGGATCGATGCCGGCGGTAAATAGGGCTTCGTCGGCGTAAATATTACCTAATCCGGCGAGTACCTTTTGATCCAGTAGGGTGGTTTTAATCGAGCGGCTGGTTGTTGTAAGTTGGCGGGCGAGTTGTCCCGTTCGGAGGCCTAGCGGTTCGGGTCCCAATCCGGCATCAGCGGAGCCGTCGGACCCGAGCCAGAAGACCCCGCCAAATCGGCGGGGATCGACAAAGCGGATTTCGCCCGAGGCGATTTGCAGGATCAGATGTGTATGTGGCCGAATCGGGGAGTCCGGAGCTTCGATGGTCAACCGGCCGCTCATGCCGAGATGAATATAAAAGCGGTTGGCGTCGTCTAATTCAAAGACGATCTTTTTGCCGCGTCGATGCAGGCGGACGATCTTGCGGCGAAGGACCTTCGAGGCGAGATCGATATCGCCGGGCTGAATGATGTCCTGGCGGAGAACGCGAATGCCGTCGATGATCTGGCCGACCGTTCGCGGATGCAGGGTTCGTACGATTGTTTCAACTTCAGGAAGTTCAGGCATTTGAAACTTTCAGAGGCCGCGGCGCATCTATGGATTGTTCCCGGTTCTTGGGATAGAAACAAGCGGGACAAACAGGCGATAATCAGAAGACAAGAGAGGTTCGGTCATGGAATCGCAACCAGGTGAATCGCGGTTGGGCATCGTACGGCCTCAATCCGGTGATCTAGCGGCCGAAGAGCTGGCGGCGGTGCAAAAGCTCCAAGCAAGTTACCTGGGGATGAAATCTGAGTTGGCCAAGGTAATCGTCGGGCAGGAAGCGGTCATCGAGGAGCTTCTGATCGCGCTGTTTTGCCGGGGTCATGCGCTGCTGGTGGGTGTGCCGGGATTGGCCAAGACGCTGCTGATCTCGACATTGTCGCGGACGCTGGGGCTGAGCTTTAACCGCATTCAATTCACGCCCGACCTGATGCCATCGGATATCACAGGGACGGAAGTAATCGAGGAGGATAAGACAACCGGGGGAAGACAGCTTCGATTTGTGCGCGGGCCGGTGTTTGCCAACGTGATCCTGGCGGATGAGATCAATCGCACGCCTCCAAAGACCCAGGCCGCGCTTCTTGAGGCGATGCAGGAGCATCAGGTGACCGCCGGCGGGAAACAGCATCGGCTTCCGCAGCCGTTTTTCGTTCTGGCGACGCAAAACCCGATCGAGCAGGAAGGCACCTATCCGCTGCCGGAGGCGCAGCTCGATCGGTTTATGTTCAACATCCTTGTCGGGTACCCGACGGAGGAGGAGGAATTTCAGATCGTCCGCCTGACGACGATGACGCGGGACATTGATTTGAAGCATGTGCTGAGCGGGGAAGAAGTGCTCCAGCTTCAGGAAATCGTCCGCCAGGTTCCGGTGGCGGATCATGTGATCAGATATGCACTGCAGTTCAGCCGGCTGACGCGGCGAACCGAAGGGGGATGCCCGGATTTCATCAAGGAGTTCGTGAGTTGGGGCGCTGGGCCGCGGGCCAGCCAGTATTTGATCCTGGCGGGCAAAGCTCGGGCGCTTTTGAAAGGGAGATATCACGTCAGCACGGAAGATATCCGGCAAGTGGCATTGCCGGTGATGCGGCACCGGATCGTGACGAATTTTAACGCCGAAGCCGAAGGGGTGAAAAGCGACGACATCGTGCGAAGGCTTCTGGAACACATTCCCCGGCAGCAGTATGACGAGTTGGACAAAACTGCGTCAAGAATGATGAAGGATGCGCCGGCTGCGTGAAATTTTGGAAGGCTTCGACGACTTTTCGCATGGGCATTCGGGACGCTCAAATTGACGGTCTATGTCCGAATCCGCCACCGATTATCGCCGTTATCTCGACCCGCGCACGCTGGCACGGATCGCTTCGCTGGATTTGCGCGCCCGCCTGATCGTCGAGGGACTGATGGCGGGGATGCATCGGTCGCCATATCAGGGGATTTCCGTCGAGTTTGCGCAGCATCGGCAATATGTTCCGGGCGATGATATCCGGCACGTCGATTGGAAGGTGTTTGCCAAGACGGATAAGGTTTATCTCAAGCAATACCTTGAAGAAACCAATCTGCACCTGATCTGCGTCGTGGATGCCAGCGAGTCGATGGGATACAGTTCAATCGGCGATGGCGAAGCGGTATGGAGCAAGTACGATCATGCAACCGCGATCGCGGCGGCGCTGTCATACCTGGCGATTCAGCAGCAGGATTCCGTGGGGCTGGCGATATTCGATAACGAGTTAAAGCGATATTTCAAGCCGAGCAATGCACCCGCGCAGTGGAAAACGATCACGCATGAGTTGCTGGTGGTTCCGCGATTGAAAAAAACGGGTACGGGTAAGGTTCTGGACCAGCTTGCCGAAAAGCTGACGCATCGCAGCCTGGTGGTGCTGCTCAGCGATTTCTTTGATGATATCGATTCGATCGAGCAGGGCCTTCGGCATCTTCGCTATCGCAAGCATGAGGTGATCGCGTTTCAGGTTCTCGATCCGATGGAGGTGGATTTTCCGTTCGAAGATGTAACGCTGTTCAAGGGTCTGGAAGAAGCGGGGGAGCTGCTTACGGAGCCGCAGAGTTTGCGGAAGGGGTATTTGGCGGAGCTGTCGGCGTTTACGAATCAATTGAAAAAGATTTGCCGGGGAATGCATATTGACTTCACGCGCATCAACAGCGGGCAGGCTCTGGATACCGCGTTAAGCAGCTTTCTGGCCGTGCGGGGGGCGAGCATTCGTTGAGGCCACAATGGTCATGCCCAATTGTCAACCTATGCTGGCCTTCGTATTGATTTCGCCGCTGTTTCTCTGGGCGGGCGCGGGGTTGGTTTCGGTGCCGATCCTGATTCACATCCTGAACCGGCGGAGATTCAAGGTTGTTCCGTGGGCGGCGATGGACTTTCTGCTTCGGGCGATGAAGAAAAATCGCCGGAGGCTGCGGTTCGAACAGCTATTGCTTCTGGTGACGCGCTGCCTTCTTTTGCTATTGATAGGTCTGGCTCTCTCGCGGCCGCTGGGATGTCAGGATAGCAGTCTGGCGGATTTGGCCGGGCAGCGTACGGGGCTGCATGTGTTAGTTATTAACACCGGTTATTCCATGGCGTATGAGGCGGGACGTGCGAGTGCCAAGACGCATTTGGATCAGGCGAAGATCATCGCCAAGGCGCTGATTCATCGGCTGGAATCGGGCGGGGAATCGGTCGCGATCGTGACGGCGTCATCGCCGCCCCGGGAGATCATTGGATCGCCGATTTACGATCTGAAAGCGGCCGAGGACGCGGTCGATCGCATCGAACAGTCAGACGGCGCGACCGATGAAGCCGGCGCTTTGACGCTGGCTATCGACATCGCGCGCCGGGAGCCTGCAAATGCCAACAAAAGCCTGTACTTAATCGACGATTCGACCCGTGTGGCGTGGGAAACACATGGCGATGCGATTCGCGAGCTGGGGCACGAGGCATTCGATCTTTTCAAATCGGGCATTACGCACTTCAACCTCGGAAAGCCCGGAGAATGGAACCAGGCGATTATCAATCTGACGCCGGCGGACTCGCTGGTCACCAGCCGGTTTCCGGCGAATCTGGTGTCCGATGTCCGCGGATACGGCCCGTGCCCGACCGATCCGAAAATGGTGCTGAATCTGGACGGCGTGGGCTTGCCCCCGGGCGCGGCGCCTGTGTCGGCCACTGCCGCGGCTTCGCCACGGACGATCACCGTCAACAATCTCACGTCGGGGATTCATGTCTTCACCGCGTCGCTGGTCAGCGATAATCGCCTGCCGATCGACGATGTGCGATATCGGGTTGTTAACGTCGCGGGGCAAATCAAGGTCCTCATTGTCGAGGGCGAGCGCGGGGTCGGCGGGCAGGGGTCGAGCGGCGCGTTCCTGGATGCGGCTCTGAATCCTACAGGATATGGAACGTCCAACGATTCGAAATCCGCCGGCTATATCGCAACTGAACGGATCAGTGATCTGGAACTTGGTAACAAGGTCTTGACCGACTATCGATGTGTTTGCCTCTGTGGAGTCGGGCAGATCCAGGATGTGGAGGCAGCGCAATTGGAGCAATACGTCCGACAGGGGGGAACGGTGATGCTGTTCATGGGCGATCCGGTGACGGCGGAGAATTACAACGCGACGCTTTACAAGCACCACCTCCTTCCTGGTCCATTGACCAAGCGGATCATGATTTCTGGGGACCAGACACCGCGGCGATTTGATTTCGATCCTCACCGGCCGCTGAATCGGCTGCTGGCCGATTTCCAGGACCAGGAAAACACGGGAATGGATTCGGCGGAGGTATACAGTTATTGGCAGATGGATTTGCCGGCCGATTCAACGGCGGAGAGGGTGCTGAATTTTTTACCGCCCGATGGGGCGGCGGGCCAAGCAGAAGACCCGGCGATCACCGTTCATTCGCTGGGGAATGGGCAGGCGGTGTTTTACGCGACGAGCGCCGACCCAAATGCCGAATGGACGACCTTCATGCCGCATCCTGCTTATCCGGCGCTGATGCACATGCTGGTGCTGGGGACGACGAGCGGAAATGATTCCTGGATGAACATGGCGGTCAATGCTCCGTTGATGGTTCCGCCGTCAGTCCAAATGACGGCGACGCCTGTTCTCAAAGATTCAAACCAAACGGAATACCCGATGGAGCTGCAAACAGTCTCTGATCCGAAGTCGATTTATTTCGGGCAATCGGCATATCTGAGCAAGCCGCTGACCAAGCCGGGCATTTATTCGCTCGCCACCGGGACTGATAATTTTAAAATCGCGGTGAACGTTCCGGCGGCGGAGGAGGCGGACGTGCGGACGATCGACGATGCGGAAGTGAGAAAATCTCTGGGCGATATCGAGATGAACATGCAGGGTGACTCGGTTCCCGCGCCGGCGGCGCAGGACGAGCAGGGAAAGGACTTGGGGTGGGCCGTCATGGTTGGGGTGTTTGCGCTTCTGGCGACGGAATGCGTTATGGCCATGCGATTTGGGCACCATCGACGGAAATAAATGGTTCAAAGATTTCTGGAAATCATCCTGGGGTTGCCGAGCGGATTTTTGAGCCGCCAGGGGCAGTTGACCCTACAGTTCAATCCGACCTGGCCGCTGCAGCAATATGTCGGCGGGGCCGCTGTGTGGAATTTCATGCTGGCGAGCCTTGCGCTGGGGCTGGTGATTTATGTCTATCGGCGCGAAGCGCGGACGAGAAATCTTCGGCTGCTGCTGGGTGGTTTGCGGGCTGGAATTCTGGGATTGGTGTTGCTCCTTCTCAATCGGCCCGTGCTGACGCTGGGGCAGGAGCGGCGCGACCCATCGGTTATGGCGTTTCTGATCGATGACAGTCTAAGCATGAAGGTTCCGGATGCGGTTTCCGCCGATGGAAAGCCGCAGGGGCGTCTGGATGCGGTGATTGATCTCCTGGCCGGTTCGGAGGGTCAATTGCTTCGCCGGCTATCGTCGGTTCATGACCTGCGGGTATACGATTTCAGCCGCGGGGCGAAGCAAATCGCGACAATTGCCGGGTCCGGCGAAACCAAAAGCGCGGCGACAACTCAAAGCTCCAGCGAGGCGATCGACGAAGCGATTTCGACGGTGCAGCGGTTGAAAGCGGAGGGGGACGGCACGCAGATTGTCAATGCACTGACGTCGGTGTTGCAGGATGTGCAGGGGCAGCGGGTGGCGGGAGTTGTGGTCTTCACCGATGGCCGGGAGACGCCGAGCGAATCGCCGCCGGAGGCGATTGCCGCGTTGAGATCGTATGGGATGAACATTTTTCCGGTGGTGGTGGGATCGGATCAGATGCCGCGGAACATCGCCGTGCAGTCGGTCACGTTTGAGGACACGGCTTTCGTTGATGATTATACGAATCTGCACGTGACGCTTCAGGCATCGGGCTACGAGGCGAATCATCCGGTGACTCTCGCGCTCCTGCGCAGGAGACGGAGGGGGGGCACACCGTCAATGTTCCGGTGCTGGACGACTCCGGGAACGAAATTACAAAAACGGTGGAGGCCGCGGATGGAAAGCCGTTCGACGCCGACCTGCAGTTCAAGCCGACGGCGGCGGATATTCCCGTGGCGAACCTGGTTGTCGAGGCCAAGCCGCAGCCGGGTGAACTGGATACGGCGGACAATTTTCATCCGGCGCGGGTCCAGGTGCTGGATAACAATATTTCGGTGCTATACGTGGATGGTTATCCGCGTTGGGATTATCGGTATCTGAAAAACAGTCTGCTCCGTGACAAGACGGTGAAGTTGAGTTGCCTGCTGACCAGTGCCGATCCGGATTTTCGGCAGGAGGGTAGCGACGACCCCAACCGGCCGCAGTATCAAAACTCGTGGCGCATCACGGCTTTCCCCGATACGATGGATCGCCTGCTGGATTACGATGCGGTGATCATCGGCGACGTCGATCCGCGGCAATTCACGGACGCCCAGCTACAGTTGATTTCGGATTTCGTGAGTAAGAAGGGGGGTGGGCTGGCGATGGTGGCGGGTCCGCGCTGGTCGCCGCAGGGGTATCGCAACACGCCGATCGAATCGCTTTTGCCGGTGATCATCACTCATACCGAAACGGACGACGACACCACCAGCATTACCGAAGGATTTCATCTGGAGTTGACGCGCGCGGCTGCCAACTACCCGATCTTTCGGTTTTTTCCGGAATGGGCGGACGACGAAGAATTGGTGAAAAATCATCTGCAAGAACTGTTCTGGTATTGCCGGGGAATCATGATAAAGCCCGGGGTTGGGATCACGCTGGCGGAGCATCCGACCGATTTGGGGCCCGATGGACGGAAGGCGCCGATTTTGGTGATCGGAACTTACGGCACCGGGCGGACGATTTTTTCGGCGATCGATGATTCGTGGCGATGGCGTTTTTACACGGGGGAATCGATCTTCAATACCTATTGGGTGCAGCAGTTACGGTATCTGGCCCGGGGCCGCAAAATCGGGCAGCGGAAGATGACCTTTGCCGCCGACCGGGATGTTTACGAACTGGGTGGGCAGGTGAACGTGCGGCTCGAGCCGCTGTCGCCGGATTTAGTACAGCAACTTTCACCGCCGGTATCCGTCCAAATTGTCGATGATTCCACCGGGCAGCCGGTGCGCCGGCTGGATTTGCAGCGGCAGGATTCGGGCAACGCGGTGTACACCGGTTCGTTTACGGCTGACAAGATTGGACAATTCAGCATGAAATTGCCCCATTTGACGGATAACGACCCGTCGCTTTCGTTCAAGGTTGCCGAACCCGAGATGGAACTTCGCCAGCCGCAGGTGGATACGGCTTTTTTGAGCCGATTGGGCTCCGGGGCGCCCATCCCATTGGCGGACGCGGCCGCGAAGCTTACGGCGATTCGATCCGCGACCAGGATTATTCCCGTGGACACCACCCAGCCGCTTTGGAACGCTCCGGTGATTTTGGTCATTTTTGTGTCGCTGATTACGTTAGAATGGATTGTGCGTAAGATGGTGGGGTTGTTGTAGGAGTCAGTATGCCTCCGACTGCATTGATTGGGACTCTGGAGTCGCTCCGGCGCCGGGTGCGGGTGCTGAGCGTGATGTATGGCGTCGGCATTCTCGTCGCCATCGGGGCGGGGCTTCTGCTGGGGACGGTGCTGCTGGATTATCTGCTGAACCTTTTGCCGATCCCGCGCATTATCCTGATGCTTGCGGCGCTGGCATGTCTGGCAAATTTCCTGGCGCGATGGGTGATTCGGCCGGCGATGACCCGGCTGAAGCTTTCAGATGTGGCGGGCAAACTCGAGCACGCGTTTCCCGATTTCAAGGATCGGCTGCGGAGCAGCGTTGATTTTTTGACAAAGGGCACTCCGGGCTCGGAGGTGATGAAGAATCGTGTCGTTGCCGAGGCGGCGGAACTCGCGGGGCGATTTGATCTGTCGGCGGCGGTGCAGACGAAACCGGTCTGGGAGTCCTTCGCGGCGGGCGGGGGAGCGATTTTGATTTTGATTCTTCTGGGCGCGCTGGCGGGGCGGGATTATTTGTCGCCGGCACTTTCGCGTCTCATCTCCCCGTTTGAAAATCAACCTTGGCCCAAACGCGTGGAAATCCAGATGGTCAGCGATTTGCCGTCGCGCGTGCCGGTGGGTCTGCCGGTGGACGTGCGCATCCGGCTGACCAAGGGGGACAAGGCTTCGCGGGAAGCGCGCGTTTATTACCAGTATGGAGATGGGCGCACGCAAACCGAAATCATGACCCGCGGCGCGGACGGCGTTTATTCCGCGAGTCTGGACGCGCGTATCGACGCCGCGCCGGGCAATGGCCAGATGACCGTCTGGATGGAGTCGGGCGATGATGCGACGACGCATAAAACGATCGCGATCGTGCAGCGGCTTTCGGTGGCGTCCGCGGAGCTGATCGTTCAGCCGCCGCCATATACGAATGAGCCGGCGGCGCCGGTGGCGTTCGATTCCACGCCGGCGACGGTGACGTACGGCTCAAGCGTGACGATGAAGCTGGTCTTTAACAAGGATCTCGATTCGTCGCGATTGCCGGCGATTGCAGCGGGCGAACAGGGTGGCCCGCTTCCGGAGATTGTGTGGGATGGGGCGGTTGGGAATACGGTCACGGGCCACTGGGTTGCCCGCGATTCGGCTTCGTTCCAGATTCGAGCGTTCGACCAGGATGGTTTTGCGAGCGATGACGGGGCAGATTACCAGATCATCGTTCGTCCGGACCAGATGCCATCCGTGCAGATCACGCGGCCGGCCCGGAATGAGGAATGCACGACCGATGCGATTATTCCGCTGCGCGCGTTGGCTGAAGATGATTACGGCATCAAATCGCTGAGACTGGTCGTTGACCGGGTCGCGGAAAAGCCGGTGCCGCTTTCAACGGTGAATCTTATCGTGGATGGAAGCCCCGTCGCGGGGGTCGGTTGGAACCGGCTTGAGGGTTCAGGGGACCTGCGCCGATGGCAGTTGGATTTTCCGTGGAATCTGTCGCAGATTCCGGCGAATCCGGCGCTCAAGCCGGGCGATGTGCTGGAATATCATCTGGAGGCGCAGGACAACTTCGCTTTCGAGGGGAAATATCACGACGCTGTATCCAGCGGAAAATACCGGATCGCGCTCATGAGCCAGGAGCAATTCACAGGGCTCATGAACGATCTGGTGGGGCAGGTGCGCGAGCAGATCAAGGACATCCGCAACAGCCAGAGAAGCATCAAGGGCGAGACCGAAGACCTGCATCAGCAGACCGCAAAGCAATCGCAGTTGACGCGGGCGGACAAACAACAGGCGCAGGAATTGGTGGCGCGACAGGCGACGGTTGCTTCCGAGGCCAAGCAGGCGGCCGGGAAGCTGGATGATCTGGTTTCGCGGATGCAGGAGAATCAATCGACCGCGCAGGACCTCATGCAGACGACTGGCAGCGTGCGCGACGATTTGAATCAGGTTGCCGAGCATCCGATGAAGGATGCGGCGGGACAAATCGATCAGGCGCGAGATGCGAAGCAGGACGCGGCCGCGCGGAATGATCAACTGGCGTCGGCCGAGACGAATCAACAGGATGCGGCGGACCGGCTGGACCAGATGATCGCGCGCATGGGCGATGCCGGCGGACTTTCGCAAACGATCGAACAGCTTAAGGCCATTTTGAATCAGCAGCGCCAAGTGAGCCAAGCCAGCAACGACATCGGCCTGCGAAATCTTGGGAAACGACCCGAGCAGATGGATCCGGGCGATCAGAAAGCACAACAGGCGAACGCCGATGCGCAGGCGGCGCTGGCGGACCATACGGCCAAGACACTGGACGAGCTGCAGCAGTCGGCCGATCAGCTTGCCAAGACTGATCCGGACGCCTCGCAGGCGATGCAGCAGGCGGCGCAGACCGGTCAGCAGCAGAATGTCTCCGCGCAGATGCAGGCAAGTGCGGACGCCCAGCGGCAAAACCAGCAGGCCAGCGCCCAACAGGCGCAGGCGCAGGTTGAAGTGGGCCTGCAGACGATGATTCATCAGTTGGAAGAGGCCCAGAAACGCAAGCTGGAAGCGCTCGCGCGGCAACTGGCGGACATGCAGGAACAGATCGCGAATCTGCTTCGCCAGCAATCAGGGTTGAATTACGACAACATGGCGTTGCGGGGCGATCCGGTCTTGAAGGCGGCGGACGCCAAGCTGATCGACCATTTGTTGGAGTTGGCGGAGCGCACCAAAGATCATCTTCCTCCGACGCCGGATGTGGATACGCAAACGCGCTTGCAGGAGCAGACGGAGAGAAACACCCGCGGTGTTTCGAAATCAGCCGAGGCGCTTCCGGATGGATCGGCGATCGTGTCCGATCTGAATCGCGCGGCGGACCGGATGGGACGCGCGATCAGTGCGCTCCGCGAAGACGAGGGAACTGACCAGCAACATTTGGCGGCGGCGTATGAACCGCCGCAGGTCGAAGCGCTCGCCGCGCTCGAGCAGGCGAAGGACCTGATCGACCAGCAAGCCGCCAAGGCCAATCAGGCGTTGGAACAACAGAGAAAAGACGCGATTCGGGCGGTTTATCAGAAGATTCTGGCGTCGCAGAAGAAAATCGATTCGGATACCGTGGCGGTGGACCAGGCGCCGCGGTCGCCGGATGGGCAGCTTGGGCATCGCGACGCGATCTTGCTCGATGAGCTTCCGCCGCGGCAAGGCATCCTAGCAGACACGGCGGCGAAGCTGGAGGATGATCTGGTTGGGCTGAACAGCGTCGTGTACGTCTGGGCTAATCATGACATCGTGGAATCGATGAACTCGGTGAAGAATTCGCTGTCGAAGCCTCAAACGGATGTGGTAACGCAGGCGGAGCAGACGCGGATCGAGGACCAGCTTCAGGCGATGATCGACAGTCTGTCGGTGAAGCCGAAGGAAATCCCCTTCGCCAACAAGGGCGGCGGCGGGAGCGGACAATGCACGCCGGGATTGCCGACGGAGGCCGAATTGCGGCTGGAAAAGGCCCTGCAACAGGCGGTGAACAGGGCGACGGTGACCATCAGCAAGAACGCGGGGAATCAGGATCCCGCGCTGCTCGCGCTTGGCGACCGGCAGGAACAGCTTCGTAACGTCTTGGATCAGCTTATTCAGAAGGCCAGCCATGGGCAGTCAAAGCTCGGCCCTGAACCCGATCCGAAGGACAAGCTGCCTGAGGAGGCATCGACCGAATCGATCGACGACCAGGAGATGATGCAAAACCTGTTGAAGGGCGATGGTTCGCCGACGCCCGATGCGGCAAAGGACGATCTGAATCTGGTTGGGCAGCGGATGGGTCGATCGCACCAGCGTTTGGCGTTAGACAAGGATCCGGGGCAAGTCACGCAAGAGATCCAGAGCAGAATCCTGGCGAATCTTGATGCGTTGATCGATCAGGCTCGCAAGCAGGAAGCGGAGAGCAAATCACAACAAAGCCAACCCAAGCCGCAACAGGCCAAGGCCAGTCAGCCGCAGCCGGGCGTGGTTCCCCACAACAGCAATCCCAACGGCCAGCAGGCTCACAATGCCGGTCACACTCCGGCGGCCGTGAGCGTTTCGGGTCACGATGTGAACACGGACGGCGCGCCGACGACGGACATCACCCAAAGCATGAAGGAATGGGGCGACCTTTCACCGCGTCAGCGCGCGGCGATCATTGAGGCCAACTCGGAAAAGCCGGTGCAGAAATTCAAGGAATTCATCGACGAATATTACCAGGCACTGGGGAATCAGCAGTCCAAATGATGTTTTCGAAAGTCATCGTGTCGGCCGCGGCGTTTGCCTTGATGTTGCCGGCGGGTGTTCAGTCTGCTACGGCGGATTCGGCGAGTTCTTTGCCGTCGGCGAATAAGCCCAATCAGCCGTCAAATGAGATCACGCCCCAACAACAGGTCGCGGTCGAAAAAGGCCTGGAATATCTTGCATCGCGGCAAACGGCGGAGGGGTCGTTCGGGAATTCGGTGCCGTACGGCGCGACGGCTGCCATCACGGCGCTGTCGGGCATCGCGTTCATGGCCGATGGGAATCTTCCGGGCGCGGAAAATATGGCGATAACGTGCGAAAAGCGGTGGATTTCATCGTCCGCAATCAGCAGGAGTCCGGACTGTTTACTACCAGCGCCTCGCAGGGGGAAATGTATTCTCACGGCTTCGCGACGCTGTTCATCGGGGAAGTCTACGGCATGAGCGGCGACGACCAGATCAAGGAAAACCTGCAAAAGGCCGTTCGATTGATCGAGCGATGCCAGAACCCCGAAGGCGGCTGGCGGTATCAACCCGCGCCGGTAGATGCGGACATTTCGGTGACGATTTGCCAGATCATGGCGCTGCGTTCGGCGCGGGATGCGGGAATAAAGACCGACGCGGGGGTGATGGATAAAGCGCTGGCGTATGTGAAGAAATGCCAGAACAGCGACGGCGGTTTCAGCTATCAGGCGATCGGCGGCGAAAGCGGGTTCGCACGTACGGCGGCGGGGACGGCGTCACTGTATTACGCAGGGAGGTTCGAGGACCAGGGCGTGGCGCGCGGGCTGGAATATCTGTCGCGGTTTCTCCCGGGGCGCGATCAGGTCGACGAGCAGGGCCATTTCTTTTACGGCCAGTATTACGCCGTCCAGGCGATGTTTCTGGCGGGCGGGAAGTATTGGTCCGACTGGTATCCGGCGATTCGCGAGCTCCTGGTGTCGCGGCAGAACAGATCAACCGGCGACTGGGAGGGCGAAGTCGATCCGGACTATTGCACCGCGATGGCGCTGATCATCCTGCAAATGCCGAATCGGTATCTGCCGGTGTTTAACGGCAAGGGGCCGGGAAGCTGAATGATGGGAATTTCAAATTTCAAATTTCAAATTCTTTTCTGTCTATCCCTATCGCTGTTTGTTTCGCAAGCCCGCGCCGGCACATCTTGGAATCTTACCGATGCCGCGTTTCGTTCTGCGCGGTTTCCATTGATTCTATTGATGCCGCGGGGATTCATTCCGGATCGGATTTGGTGGGCTGGAACGATGTTCTGGAGATTTCACGGACCGTGAACCCGCCGGCGGTGGGAAGCGGGCGGCTTTCGCTGGTTTTCAGGGGGGGAGACAAGCTGATCGGCGCGCCGATTTCGTTTAACGGCGACACATTGCAATGGAACAGCGGGCGGCTTGGACAGATCGGCTTTCCCGTGGATTCGCTCGTGGGCATTTTGCAAAACGGATATGCCAGCCCGGACCTTGACCAGGCGCGGACGGATGATGTCGTTCGTCTGGCCAACGGCGATACCATGCACGGGATTGTCAACGCGATTGCGCCGGCGGGAGTGACGATCCAGATCGGCGATGCGACGCCGACGCTTGGCTGGGATTCGATCAGCGCCGTATTGTTCGCAACCCCGGCGGGCAATCCGGGTCAGTCGCGGCGGCGAATGTTTCGGTTGCGGTTGGCGGGGGATGAGGCCGTCGATGCCGCGGATGTGTCGCTCGCGGCGGATCAACTGACGATCACGCTCGACGACAAAAGCACGCGACGGCTTGATGCGGGGATGGTCGCGGGGATCGAACAACTCAATGGCCCAATTGGGTGGATCACTTCACGAAAGCCGTCTGAGAACATTTACAGGCCATTGTTTTCGGAGAATTTTCCAACGCGGTTCGACCGGACCGTCGGCGACGGCAAGCCGATTGCGGATCGGTATCCAGGCTTTCATCACGGGATTGGATGCCATTCGTATTCAAAGCTTGTATATCCGCTCGACGGTGGATGGGCGGGGTTTCGGACACAATTCGCGATCGATTCGGATTCACCGCTGGCGGATGTAACCGTGCGGATTTATCTGGATGAAAAGCGGGCGTTCGAGGAGAAGAACGTGAAGGCGGGGCGGGTTTATCCCGTTGTTGTGGTTCCCTTGAAAGATGCGAAGACAATTTCGCTGGAAGTGGATTATGGGGAGAATTACGCGACCGAAGACCGGTTTGTCTGGCTCGATCCGGCGCTGGTCCGAACGATTGCGCCCGCGGCAACGCAGCCGTGAGGCGCAAAAAAATAGAGGCCGGTGCTCGCCGTAACACCGGCCTCCTCAATCAGGCTGCCCGACCTTTTGAGGTCGGAGACCCACAGCCTCAGCGTTATTATCGGAGAGACGCACAAAAAATCTTTACCGGGATTTAGCGCGTCGTGGGCGTTGGCGGCGGATTGCTCTATAATCCCGCGGCAAATGGAGAATACCCAAACGCAATCCGTGGCCAAGCTGGCCCTTGAGGATGGAACCGTCTTCACCGGCCGGGCATTCGGCGCTGCCGGGACCAGCGAGGGGGAGGTGGTCTTCAATACCTCGATGACCGGGTATCAGGAAATCCTGACCGATCCTTCCTACAAGGGCCAGATCGTCACGATGACCTATCCGCTGATCGGGAATTACGGGGTCAATCGGCGCGACGTGGAAAGCCGGCGTCCGCACGTGGCCGGGTTCATCGTCAAGGAATTGTCGCCCGTCTATTCCAATTACCGGGCGGATCTGTCGCTGGATGAATATCTGCAGCTCAAACAACATCATCGGCATCGAAGGGATCGACACGCGGGCGCTGACCCGCCGGCTGCGGATCAGCGGGGCGATGCGGGGGATACTGAGCACCGAAATTCCTGACGACGCGGACCTGGTCGATCGCGCCCGCAAGTCCGCGGCGATGGAAGGGGCGGATTGGGTGCAGGCGGTCAAACCCAAATGTGAATATCCGTGGGATCAGGACCAGGGCGACTGGCGGCTGGGCAAGGTCGAGCGCGGCGACGGCCTGCATGTCGTCGCCCTGGATTGCGGCGCAAAGCAGAACATTCTGCGCAATCTCAGCGAACGCGGGATCAAGGTGACGGTTCTGCCGCCGGATGTGACCGCGGAAGAGATTCTCAATCACCGCCCCGACGGACTGTTCGTCAGCAACGGCCCCGGCGATCCGGCGGTCCTGGATTACGCGGTCAAGCCGATCCAAGGCGCGATCGGCAAGGTGCCGATTTTCGGAATCTGCCTGGGCCATCAGCTTCTGGGCCGGGCGATCGGCGCGACGACCTACAAACTGAAATTCGGCCACCGCGGCGGCAACCAGCCGGTCAAGAATCTGGATACCGGCCGCGTGGAGATCACCAGCCAGAACCACGGCTTCGCGGTGGATCGCCAGTCGCTGGAATCCCACGGCGGGGTGGTGACGCACATCAATCTCAACGACCAGACGGTGGAAGGTTTCCGGCACAAGACGCTGCCGGTTTTCTGCGTGCAGTACCATCCCGAAGCCAGCCCCGGCCCGCACGATGCGGCTTATCTGTTCGATGCGTTTGTGGAGATGATGAAAACGAAAAAGCCGCCGACGGGCCAGAGGCTGAAGGAATTGCAGAAGCTCCGGGACTGAGGCGGACGAAACGTGCTGGCAACCACCCGATCTGAGGATTGTGATTTCGATTGTTGCGCGGCTGCCATTGGGCGGCCTGTTATTTCTCGGTCTCGCCGCTTGTGTGTCGCGGGCGACCAATACGCCTGCCGGCATCACCGTCCCAACCGAAGCACGCGCGGTAACGTCATTCGATTCCGATTGGCGGTTCGATCTCGGCGATCCGCTGAGTGCGCAAGATGCGAAGTTCGACGATACGGCTTGGCGCAGATTGGATGTGCCGCACGATTGGAGCATTGAGGGAACGATTGACAAGGATAACTCGTCCGGAAGATCCGGTGGTTTTTTCCCAGCGGGGATCGGCTGGTATCGAAAACACTTCACGCTGCCCACGAGTGATGCCGGTCGCCTGGTCTTTATCGAATTCGATGGCGTCATGGCCAATAGCGATGTTTGGGTGAACGGGTTTAATCTCGGGCATCGTCCGTATGGTTATGTCAGCTTTCGCTATGAGTTGACGGGTCATCTTCAATTCGGCGGGCAAGACAACGTGCTCGTGGTGCGTTGCGACGATTCGGCCCAGCCGGCTTCTCGCTGGTACAGTGGGGCGGGGATTTATCGCCATGTGCGGATGATCGTCTGTGATCCGGTTCATATGGATCAGTATTTTCCGTACATCACGACTGCGGCAATCGCCGATGAGCGGGCGACCGTGCATGTGGTGAGTCGGGTGGTCAATCAATCCGATGGTTCGCACCAGGTTTCGGTTTCCACGACGATTTTCGGCCCTGACGGGACGATTGCCGCGGTCGGGGCAACTCTGCCGGTGGCGCTCGTGGCGGGACAATCGATAGATGCGGCGCAAGACCTTTTCGTCTCCCATCCACTGCTGTGGAATCCCGACCAGCCCAATCTCTATCGGGCCGTGCCTGAAGTGATTGCAGACGGCAGGCCGGTCGATGATGTGTCAACAAACTTCGGCATCCGTGAATTTCACTTCGACGCGGCGACGGGATTTTGGCTCAATGGAAAGAACCTCAAAATTTTAGGCTGCGCTCTGCACTCCGACGGCGGGGCGGTTGGCGCGGCCGTCCCGCTGGGGGTCTGGGAGAGGCGGCTGGCGGCGTTGAAGACCGTCGGGTGCAACGCCATTCGCACGGCACATAATCCGCCGTCGCCAGAGTTTTTGGATTTGTGCGACCGCAAGGGGTTTCTGGTGATGGATGAAATGTTTGATGTCTGGACGGTCGGCAAGACGCCGCTGCGGAGCCGGGCCGTGCTGAACGACTACCATCTTTACTTCAAGGATTGGTGGCAGGCGGACGTGACGGACACGGTCGGCCGCGATCGCAACCACCCTTGCATTGTTCTATGGAGTGCCGGCAACGAAATTCACGACATCAGTCCGCGCAACAACCTGGGCTTCCAGCTCTTCGTTCCTCTGCGCGATCTTTATCACAAACTCGATCCAACACGGCCGGTGACGCTGGCCGTCGTGCGCCCCAACGCCAGCCACGTGTATGACAACGGCTTTGCGGATCTGATGGACGTGGTGGGGCAGAACTATCGGGAGAACGAACTCCTGGCAGCCCACGATGCCAAGCCGGACCGGAAGATCATTGGCACCGAGAACCATCAGGACCTTCAAACCTGGCTGGCCTTGCGGGACCATCCGGCATTTTCGGGCGAGTTTCTCTGGACCGGCGTGGACTACCTTGGCGAATCAGCAGGTTGGCCGATGATCGCCCATGAATCGGGGCTGTTTGACCGCACGCTCTGGGCGCGACCGGCTGCGTTCCAGCGAATGAGCTGGTGGACGACCAAGCCGATGGTGCGGATCGCGCGGGTTTTGCCGCCGCTGCCGCGCGAACCGATGCCCGCGCCGGAGCCGGGGATGGATCCTGGTCCATCGCCGCGCCCGCGATATTTCTCGGATTGGACGGTGCGGCACCCGGGTCGGCTGGAAAGTCTGGAGGTTTTTACTAATTGCCAACGAGTGGAATTATTTCTCAATGATAGATCGTTGGGTGTTCAGACACGCCATGCCGACGATTCGCCGCTGACCTGGAAGGTCGCGTACCAACCCGGGGTGCTGAAGGCCGTGGCCAGCGACGATGGGCAGACGATCGCGACATATGAGCTTCGCACGGCCGGCGCACCGGCGAAGATCATCCTGACGGCCGACGAGGAGAAACTGGCCCCGACGTGGGATGACGTGAGCTTCGCGCGGGCAATCGTCGCGGACGCCGATGGTGTGATGGTTCCTGATGCGGCTGACCTGATTCAATTTGGGATATCGGGTCCGGGAAGAGTCGCCGCGGTGGACAACGGAGACCCATCCAGCCACGAACCCTTCATCGCCACGGAGCGTCACGCCTACCAAGGACGTTGCCTGGCAATCGTGAAGGCGACGTCGGCGGATGGCCCGATCCGGCTCACCGTGTCTGCGCCGGGTCTTGAGGCCGCTTCGGTGGAGATTCAGGCGGTTCCTCGACAGTCGGGCAACTGATTGCGCATTTGGCTCAACTGGCCCCAAAGCGCTGTCGGAAGGCGTCCAATGATTCGATGCCGGCGGGAAGCCGTGCCTCCTCGGGCAGCATGATGGGGATGCCGTTACGGACCGGGTAGCGGAGACCGCCGGTTTCCGAGACCAGGAATCCCTCTTCCAGCCGAAGCCTGCTATGGGTCACGGGGCAGCGCAATATGGCGATCGTTTCTTCGTCGATCACTTGCGGGGGCGTTGCCTGGTTCATGGCGTGGAGTATATGGACGCGCGGGCGTTCGTTACAGCAATTTTTCCTGACGCATCCAATTCACGAATCGCGTCAGGCCTTCGCGGACGTTTACCTTCGGATCGTAGCCAAGCAAGCGCCTCGCTTTGCTGATGTCGGCATACGAGATCATCAGTTCCGACAAAGGTGTCGGGGTGTCGACGATATTTGCTTTGCGGCCAAGCAGTTCTTCCAGAATCCGGATAAATTCGAGATTCTCGACCGGCTGCGAGCAGCCGAGGTTGATGACTTCGTAGTCTAGTCCCTTGTCCAGGGCGGCGGTGAAGCCCGCGACGATGTCGTCGATGTAGGTCCAATCGCGCTTCATTTTTCCATCGGCGTATAGGGTAATCGGCTCGCCGGTGGAGATCATCCGGGACCACATCCAGGGCATCATGTCGGGGCGGCCATGCGGACCGTAGACGTTGAAAAATCGCAGGATCGTCGTGGGGAGCTTCCATAGATGATGATATCCATGGGCGAACATTTCCATCGCACGTTTGCTGGCGGGGTAGGGGGCCAGCGGATGATCGGCGGGGGCAGACTCCTTGAAGGGGACGGGCGTGTCCTGGCCGTAGGTCGATCCTGTCGAGGCCAGAACGAACCGCGGGTTTCCTCGGTGTCGGGCTGCGTCGAGAAGATTTAGCGTTCCCTGGACGTTCACCTGACCGTAAATCAGCGGATGTTCGACGCTGTATCGCACCGCCGCCATGGCGGCTAGGTGGGCGATGGCGTCAGGGCGGTGTTCGGCCACCAGTTCGCGCAACCGCGGCGCATCACATAGGTCGCCTTTGATGAAGATGAATCGCGTTTCGGGCAGCAGGTCGGCGAGATGTCGCTGTTTGTGTTCCAGCGCGTAGTAATCGTTCAGATTATCGAAACCGATGACGTCGTCGCCGCGCTGTAGAAGCGATTTGGCAAGGCGACTGCCGATGAAGCCGGCCGCGCCGGTTAGAAATACCCGCATGGAAGTTCCTAATAGTTCAATTGAGGCAACGCGACGGCATATTCATGCGACGCGCGATGTTGTTTTGAGCTTTTCATAGAGACCATCGGAATCCAGGTCGGCTCCGTTCGGCCAACATACCGTTCCAAATTCATCCACGGTTGCCTGCGAAAACAATATGGGGTCTTTCAACGGTTCGAATACCGGCCCGAACAAGCGGTCTTTCAACGAAACATTCCCGCGTGTTCCATCGGAGAACGTTACGTCCAGCTTCCATTCCGATTCGGCTTTAACTGCCACTACTCGTCTCATATACCGCCTATTTCCCAGTAAATCCATGCACTTTCAGCCATGTCGCGGCCAAGCCCGGCCAAGTGCTTAAAATCGGATCTTTCCCACCGAGGGCGAATCCGTGCGGGCCGTGCTCGAAAATGTGCATTTCAAACGGCACCTTGTTGTCCCGCAGCGCCATCGCGAACATCAAGCTGTTCTGCACCGGGACGGTACGGTCGTCGGCGGTGTGGATGATAAAGCAGGGTGGCGTGTCAGGGGTGACTTGCCGATCGTTGGAGAGGAGCGACATCAAAGCCGGGTCGGGCTTTTCGCCTAGAAGGTTCAAACGCGATCCCGCGTGAACATATGGGTCCATCATCGTGATAACCGGATACATTAGAATCACCAGATCGGGGCGGCAACTGACGCGGTCCACGGCATCGGGGGCGGCTGCGTTTCCATCGTCAAAGTGCGTCGCGGCTGTTGAGGCGAGATGTCCGCCCGCGGAAAACCCGATGATTCCAATGCGCTTCGGATCAATATCCCAATCGCTCGCATGTGCTCTTACCAAGCGAATGGCGCGCTGCACGTCTTCCATCTCGACGGGATGATGATATTTGGGCCCGATCCGGTACTTGAGAACGAACGCACTAATACCCAGGGTGTTGAGCCATCGGGCAATGGGCGGTCCTTCACGTGGGGACAGATGTTGATAGGCTCCGCCGGGACAAACGATAAACGCGGCCACCGGGACTTTTTGATCCAGGACGTGAAACGGCGTCAGGGTTGGAATGTCTGCATCCGCCGACCCTTCGGCGCCCGGCGCATTCTGATCCCATAGCCGCATGGCAGGCTCCGATGGCAGGGTCGTGGGTTCGGTTGTGGTTTGGGCGGCTCCGATCCGCGAGGCCAGCATCACCGAAAGCCCGAGCGATAATAGTTGGACGGCAGTCATTAATACACTCCGAGGCGACAATCGTATCCGCCGGAAATTAGTTGCCAACCCTGCCACCGTTGGCGGATAATGGATTTTGCGGAACCTGGAAATCGCCAATCGAAAGGAATGAAAGAATGATTGCCAAGTATTGGGATGAATTCAAGGCGTTTGCGTTCAAGGGGAATATGATCGATTTGTCCGTGGCGGTTGTAATCGGCGGGGCCTTCGGCAAGATCATTACGGCGATCGTTAACGACATCATAATGCCACTCGTCAACTACGCGCTCGTCTGGATGCCGGGAGGCTCAGACTACAAAACGATCCACATCGGGAAGTTCATGATCGGGGATCTCTTGTCGGAGGTCATCAATTTCCTCATTGTGGCGGCCGCGGTGTTTTTCGTGATCGTGAAGCTGCTCGGCGCCGTTATGAAAAAAGCCGCGGGATCAACACCCGCCCCGTCCGAGCCGACGACCAAGGAATGCCCGATGTGTCTGTCGAACATCCCGCTCAAGGCAAAAAAATGCGCCTTCTGCACGTCCGATCTCGCATGATGTCCAACCTTGGAACATGTCGATTGCGCGAAGCGACGACGGATGTACCGTCTGCGTCAACGCCGTTTGGGTTGCCGGATATGACGGGCAAATAAGTTTACCTGAACCCCCCTATTTCGCGAATTTCAACAAATATTAACATTTCGTTTGAACGCCATTAGCGTGTAGCCACGTCCGCTAAACCGCAATGGGTTGGGGTTTATCGCCACATTAGCGCGATTGTTACCCATCGTTTACATTCGTTGCCGATTATTAATGAGGAAGTTGAGTGCCTTCTGTTTGAAGGCGCTTACGCCGGGAATGGATTTCCGGTCGGACCATTTGTTGACTCGGCCGCCGCGTGTGGGATCCAGGTGAGGCGCGTGGCGGTGGGCAAGACCCGAAAGGATTAGGGCCTATGCGAGCGTTCTCCGAACAACCCCCGATGATATTTTCCAAACGGATCGATCTTCACTGCCACAGCCGCGCCAGCACCGAAGCGGATGAGGCGATGCTCCAGGCAATTCGTTGCCCGGAAAGCTTCAGCGAGCCGCGCGATATTTACGAGCAGGCGAAGCACCGTGGCATGGATTTCGTGACCATCACCGACCACGATTCCATCGCTGGCGTCGGGGAACTCGCCGGGACGGCGAATGTGCTGGTGGGTGAGGAAGTCACCTGCTATTTCCCGGAAGACCGCTGCAAGATCCACCTGCTGGTATGGGGGATCACTCCGGAAGATCACGCCGCAATGCAGCGCGTCGCGCATGACATTTACGCGTTGGCGGCTTATGTCGCCCAACATCGAATCGCGCACGCGGTAGCACACCCGCTTTATCGCCAAAACGGGATTCTGGATCGGCGGCACATCGAGCGGCTTCTGCTGCTGTTTAACGGATTCGAATGCCTCAACGGCGCGCACAGCATGACGCACCGTGAAGTGTTTGAGCCGTTGCTGGAAGAACTGGACGTCGCCGAAATTCGCCGGTTGGAGCGACTGCATCGTCTCGATGCGATCTGGCCAAAGCCGTGGCTGAAAACGCGAACGGCCGGGAGCGACGATCACGGGCTGTTCAATATCGGCCGGACCTGGACCGAATTTCCAGACGATACGCAATCCACCGATCAATTGCTGGAATATCTTCGCGAGGGCCGTTGCCGGCCGGGCGGAGAAGCTGGATCGAGCGTCAAGCTCGCGCACAATTTCTTCGGCGTTGGAATGCGATACTACGCGCGACAAGTGGCTAAATCGGACGATGATTCGACGACGATGATTCGGCGGATGCTGGGCGAAGCGCCGCCGCCGGGACGGATCGCTTCTGCCGCGATGGCCTGCAGGCTGGGCGCCCGCGCCCTGCCGGGAAAGATCGGGCGAATGCTGGGGCTTCGCAAGCCGGCGCGGCACTCGGTTGCTCGGCGAATTGCTTATTTCCTCGGCGATGAAACGGGCCCGGGGGACGAATCCGCTGACTCGCGCGCTCAAGGAGGGTCGCGCTCCGCTGGCTGAGCATGAAGCGATGTTCGATCTGATCTGCCGAATGGATCGCGATGTGACAGGCGGGATTTTCGACACGTTTGCCGCTGCGGTCGGCGGGGGGCGCGTCAGCGAAGTTATCGACACACTTTCGACGGTTGTCGCGCAGCAGGCGTTGTTGCTGCCGTATCATTTCGCGCTCTTCCATCAAAACCAGGAGCGCGATCTATTGAATAAGCTTTCGAAGCGAGGACGAACCGAATCGGGTGATGCGCCTCGCGTCGGGGTGTTCACGGACAGCATCGACGAAACCGACGCGGCGGGGCGATTGGCGGGCGATTTCGGGCGATTCGCGGAATTGCGGGGATTGCCGGTGACGATCCTCGCCGCCTCGAGCCGGCCGTCGCCGACGAAATATTGGCGGAATTTTACGCCCGTCGTCGACACCAAGCTCGCGGCTTTTCCGGGCGGTCTGAAGATTCCACCGGTGCTGGAGGTCATGGAATGGTCGGACCGCCGGCAGTTTGACGTCATCCTCGTCAATAGCGTCGGACCGATGGGGCTTTGCGGCTGGTTGGCGTCGCGAATGCTGCGAGCGCCGCTGGTGGCTGTATCTCACGACGATCTGCCGGCGCAGATGTTGGAAATAACCGGTGGCGATTACCGCCTCACGGCGGCTTTAGAGAAATATATCGCCTGGCTCTACCGCGGAGCCGCGTATGTACTGACCGGCGGACAAAGCGCGGCGAAGATCTCGGGTATTCGTCCGCTACCTCTGCCGGCGAATGATCGAATGGAATCGGTCTGGGACGCTTGCGTGCGTGCGCAACGCGGACAGGAAAGCCAAAAAGAATCGAGCCCGATGGAGGCGGTTCGCGCATGACCTTGTTCACCGGAAATGTTGATCGTGAATCGCGCGGTCCGGGAGCGACGGACGGAAATAAGCCGCGCATTGTGATCTTTTCGGCGTCCGTGGGCTCGGGACACGTGCGGGCGGCGAAGGCGATTGAATCGGCGCTCGGCACGCAGTTGCCGGATGCGACGATTGCCCATGTGGACGCATTGGATTTGACCAACGGCGCGTTCCGCCGCGCTACGGCGCCGGGTATTTCCGTGCCGCCCGAAGCGCGCCGCGGTTTGTCGGGTGGATGTATGATTTTCTGGATCATCCCAACGACCACGGCGCGGCGACAATCACCCGACAATTCTTTGAGCGGATCAATTTCACGCGGCTTTCGAAACTGTTGACCGATCGGGAATGGGACCTGGCGATCTGCACGCATTTTCTACCGGCGGCGCTGATTGCGCGGATGCGTCGCCGGGAATTGATCCAGTTTCCCCAGGCGGTGGTTGTGACGGACTTCGACGTCCATGGCATGTGGATCAGCCGGCCATGTGAGAGATTCTTCGTCGCCACGGAGGAAGCGCGGGCGAATCTTGCCGCACTCGACGTGAGCGAGCGGGAAATCCAGGTGACAGGCATCCCAATCGATCCGATCTTTTCGCAGCGGCTCGATCGCTCGGAGGCCATTCGTCGCATGGATTTGGCGACCGATCGGCCAATTGTGCTGCAAATGGCGGGGGGATTCGGAATCGGGTCGATCGAACGCGTTCATCGCTCGATTCTGCAGATTCAACGTCCGCTCCAGGTGGTCGTCGTTACGGGGCGAAATGCCGACGCGGCCGAGGTTCTGGCGTCGACGTACCATGATCCGCGGCACAAGCGAAAAATCCTTGGGTACACCTCGCAAATGCACGAGCTCCTCAATGCTGCGGATATCGTGGTGACCAAGCCGGGCGGTTTGACGGCCGCGGAATCGCTGGCCAGCGGGTGTCCGATGGTGATCGCCGAGCCAATTCCAGGTCAGGAAGATCGCAACGCGGATTTTCTGCTGGAAAACGGGTGCGCCGTGAAGGTGAACAATCTGGCCTCTCTGGCGCAAAAAGTCGGCGCGCTGCTCGAAGACTCGAACCGGCTGGGCCAGATGCGTGCCGCCGCCCTCCGAGCTTCTCGCCCGCGCGCGGCATTCGATGTCGCTGCGGGATGTATTCAACTCTTGAAAAATCCGCCAATTCTGGTCTAATTGCGGTTCTCCACTTGCGTTTTTAGATCGCGGTAAGGGACGGAGTCGATGCATTATTTGATTCTCTGCGGATTTGTCCTGGCGGCGGCATACACGTTTGCACGAGTTGAAATCGAGATCGAAGGCCCGAACGGCTGGGCCGCGAGCCTTCCCACCTGGCGAATCTCCAATCGGTGGACAAAGCTGTTTTACGGGAATCGGCCGTTGACGGGTTATCATCTCTGGCTTCAACTTTTCGTGCTGGTGATGGCCCATATACCGTTCGGATTGTTTTTCTGCCCCTGGTCGTGGTCCGCCGAATTGCGAACCATCGGATTCGTCATCGTTTTCTTTCTTGTCGAGGATTTTCTTTGGTTTGTGGTGAACCCCGCATTCGGCATCCGGCGATTCCGCCGCGAGCACATCTGGTGGCATGCACCGAATTGGTGGTGGATCATGCCGCGGGATTACTGGGTGTTCTTTGCAATCGGTTGCGGGGCGTATTTGGCGGGAGTTTGGTTGAAATAGGCGAACCCGATGATCCTTTCGAGCCGAATATTGGGTAGTGGGTCAGATTGAAATTATTTCCTTTTGCGGCGGAATTTTTCCGCATTCCGGGCAGCGGTTGGGCGTGGCGCGAAGATCGTAGCCGCAATTCTTACATAGGCTGGCAAGCTTTGTCTTACGGCGCATTTGCCATCGCACAAGCCATGCAATCGGCCAAGGCGACAAAAGAACTTCCATGAACCAATATGGATATACGGCTTGGAACCCACGACTATCGAAATTGTCTGTGCCAGTCAGAATCAAATCTCCCCCCATTGAAACAAGAAACACGTTGCATGTTTTGAAACGCAAAGTTAGCGGCGCCAAACCCTAGCATCGTTCGCGAGTTTATAATGGAAGATCGTTCGACCCGCAATAAAGTAGAATTTATTGGGTTTTTTCAAACGTTACCAGTACCGATAATCAGCGGCACTTGAACCCCTTACACGCTGCCCGTATCATACCCCGTTTCCCATAGGCGGGAGATCAAGTTTTTGCAACGAGGAATTTAAGCACGATGCCAACGATTAATCAGTTGATTAAGAAGCCGCGGCGGAGCCTGCCGCGGATTAATAAGGTCAAGGACCTGGACGCCTGCCCGCAGAAGCGCGGGGTTTGCCTTCAGGTCAAGACCATGACGCCCAAGAAGCCGAATTCGGCCTTGCGGAAGATCGCCCGCGTGCGACTGAGCAATGGCAAGGAGGTCACGGCTTATATTCCCGGCGAAGAGCACAATCTTCAGGAACACAGCATCGTGCTGGTCCGTGGCGGACGCGTGCGTGATCTGCCGGGTGTTCGATATCACATCGTCCGCGGAACTCTCGACGCATTGGGCGTCGAAGGACGAAAACGCTGGCGCAGCAAATATGGAGCGAAGGCTGGGAAGTAAGCGTCATGCAGGCGATGCGATTTCTTCTGGATGATCAATCGTCAGCGGCCGACTGGGGCGCAAGCCTTAAAATGTTGATCACCCTGCTGGTGATGTTTATTGTCGGAATCGGTTTGTTTATCTGGTGGATAAAACGCAATACGTAAAAAAGGAAACCGTAGCGGGTTAATTTCAATGGCATTCAAGAAATTCACGGCAAGCGAAGACATTCTTAAACCGGACCCGCGCTATAACAGCAAGCTGGTCAGCAAGTTCATCAACTGCCTGATGTGGCAGGGGAAGAAGACCGTCGCCCAACGCGTGGTATATGGAGCGATGGATCAGGTGGCCAAGAAGGTCAAGGATGTTCCGGTCCTGGAACTGTTCGAGACGGCCGTGAATAACGTCAAGCCGTATGTTGAGGTTCGCAGCCGGCGCGTCGGGGGCGCCAATTACCAGGTTCCAATGCAGGTGAACAAGCGACGGCAACAGAGCCTGGCGTTCCGCTGGATTTTGGAAGCCTGCCGCGGCGCCGGTGGACGGCCGATGGCCGATCGGCTGGCCGATGAACTTATGGCCGCGTTCAAAAAAGAGGGCAAGGCCATGGCAACGCGCGAAAACACACATCGCATGGCTGACGCGAATAAGGCGTTTGCTCATTTCGCGTGGTAAATCCTATTTCGCGTGGTGATCCATGATCGACATCAAGGACCTGCGCGAGAATCCCGAAAAATATCGCCGCGGCGCGGAACTTAAGAACGTCACCGTGAATATTCCGGCGGTGCTCGATCTGGACGGGCAGTTTCTCCGCGCACAGCAGGAATTCGATCGACTCCGGGCAGAGCAGAATGAATTGTCCCGCCAGATCGGCAAGGCCAAAAGCCAAGAAGAGCGCGAATCCATAAAGGTAAAGGCCGGGGCGATGAAGCCGCAGCTTCAGGAGTTGGAACAGAGGCGGAAGACCGCCGAATCAGCTCGGGATCAGTTGTTGCTGCAGATTCCGCAGCCGCCGGATGACGATGTTCCGCCGGGCAAGGATGCGGCGGACAATGTCGTCCTGTATACCCACGGCGAGCCGCGGCATTTCGAATTCAAACCGAAGAGCCATATCGAGCTTGGGAAAGCGCTGGACCTGTTCGATTTTGAAGCCGGCGTGAAACTGGCCGGCTCGCGATCCTATTTCCTCAAAGGTGCTGGGGCCGATCTGCATCAGGCGGTGCTTCGTCTTGCGATGGACATGATGACGCGCGAGAAGGGGTTTACGCAGTTGACCGTTCCGGTCCTCGTGCGCGATGTAGCGATGCAGGGTACTGGTTTTTTCCCCGCGAGCCGCGAGCAGGCTTATCACGTGACGGAAGACGATCTTTTCCTCACCGGGACAGCCGAAGTGGGCCTGACGGCATATCACCTCGATCAGATTCTGGAAGAATCCACCCTGCCGCGGAAATACGTTGCGATGAGCACCTGCTTCCGCCGCGAGGCGGGAACCTACGGCAAAGACACGGCCGGGCTTTATCGCGTCCATCAATTCGACAAAGTCGAGCAGGTCGTCATTTGCAAAAACGATGTTGAAGAATCAAAGCGATGGCACAAGGAGATGCTCGGCTATGCCGAGGAAATCCTTAGCCGGTTGAAGCTGCCGTACCGCGTGATCCAATGCTGCACCGGCGACATCGGCGTGAAAAACGCGTCGATGATGGATATCGAAACCTGGATGCCCAGCCGTTTTGACGGCAAAAACCCAGCCAGCGGCTACGGCGAAACGCATTCGGCTTCGCGATTGTACGAATTCCAGGCCCGCCGGTTGAATCTGCGATATAAGGGCTCGGACGGGAAGATTCGATTTGTGCATACGCTGAATAACACGGTTGTCGCCAGTCCGCGGATTTTGATTCCGATCGTGGAGAACTATCAGAACGACGATGGGTCGGTAACGATTCCGGAAGCGCTGCGGACGTATTTGAATGGGCGAGAGCGGATCGAGTAATTGATCCTTGCCCCCCGCGATCCAACTCATCAAATTATCGTGACATTTGGACGTCGACGGCTAGACCCGAGTAAGAGACTTCCGCATCAACCTTTTCCGCAGGTTTGGGGCCAGCCCCGACGCCATCGAGAACGCGGATGATTCGGAAGACTCTGTTCTTCAACATGCCGGGGAATTCACCCTGGCGGACGCCGATTGTGAGCAGCCCCTTGGAGTCATTCCAGGTGATTGGGATAACGGCGCGGATTCCTTTTTCGTAATCGTAATTGTCGCCCTCGTCTTCATAGAGGTTGAAAGCGCCGTCTTTGCCGGCGTAGACGCGCAGTTCGATTGGATCGGCGTTTTTCTCCATGGCGGATTCCACGGGCGGACCGAGGGGAATGATTGAGCCGGCGCGAACAAAAAGCGGAATCGTTTGGATGGGTGCCGATGCGCTGATCGTTTGACCGCCCGAGAAGCGATTTTCCGGTCCAGAAATCGAACCAAACGTCGCTCGCGGGAAGATAAACCGGGCGAGTTGCGGCTCCCGCCCGAGTGACCGGATTGACCATAATTGCGGGGCCGAACATATATTGGTCGGGGATGTTCCACACGTTTGCATCGTTGCGAAAATCCATGGCGAGGCCGCGCATCATGGTGGAATCATCGTGAGTGACCGACCAGGCGACAGAATAGATGTAGGGCAGCAGGCGATAACGGAACTGGTCATAGCTCACCAGGATTTTGGAGGTATCTTCGGGGAATCGCCAGATTTCTTTTGGCTGATCGGTGCCGTGGACGCGGAACATTGGACAGAAAGCGCCGAACTGAAACCAGCGCGTGAAGAGTTCACGGTATTTTGGATCGGCCGGGTTGCTGCCGAAGAATCCGCCGATATCGGTGTTCCAGTAGGGGATCCCACTGAGGCAGAAGTTGATGCCGGCGGGGATCTGGTTGGCAAAAATATCCCATTTGGCGTGGATGTCTCCGGACCAGGTAATCGCGGCGTTTCGCTGCTGCCCGGCATAGGCGGAGCGGGTGAGAATAAGGACGCGTTTGTCGGCGGATTCGGCGCGTTGGCCCTGATAAACGGCTGAGGTGGTCATCAAGGGATACGCGTTAAAAACCCGCGCGCCCGAACCAGCGGCCGTAGTATAGTCGCGGAATTCGCCCCATTTTCCGCTGAGTTCCGGTTCGGTCGCGTCCTGCCACCAGCCGTCGATTCCAACGGAGAAGAGATTTTTTGAAATCTGCTTCCAATAAATTTCCCGGCCCTTGGCGCTGAAAGGGTCGTACCATTTCTGTTCGCCCTTGGGGAACACGCTCGGGATGGTGCGCGGAAAAAGCACGCCGGCGTTTTGCAATTCGCGATAGTTCGCGCCGTCGGGATCGAATTTCGCCCACACAGAAATAAGCATGTGAATATTGTTTGCGTGAAGCTTTTGCAGCAATCCTTTTGGATCGTAATAACGGGAGGGATCAAGTTTGTGCGAACCCCACGGTCCCGGCGACCAATATTGCCAGTCCTGGATGATGCCGTCGATCGGAATATGACGACTGCGATATTGATCGACGATCCAGAGAAGCTCATCCTGCGAAGCGTATCGTTCCTTGGATTGCCAGAATCCCCAGGCCCATCTGCCGAACATCGGAGCGGAGCCGGTCAGGAAACGGTAATCGGCGATGGACTGATCTAGATCTGGGCCGTAGAGGACATAGTAATCGATCGCGTCGCCAACCTCGGAAGACCATTGTATCGTCCCGGGCTTGTCGGCAGCCGCGCCGGAAGCGACATCCGTGATGGATGGGTTGTCCCAGAAGATTCCGTATCCCCGGGAGGACATGAGCACGGGAATGCCAACGAGCATGTTTTGCTGTTGGAGGTGGATTTTCTTGCCGGCGAGGTTCATCCAGCCGTCCTGGTGCTGGCCGAGACCGAAGACGGCTTCATCATTTGAGAATTGAAAGACCTGCTTGATTTTCCAGGTGGATTGTTGCTGGAGCACGATCGGCTCCATGGAATGTCCGCCGTTGCTGGGCTCGGCGAGAAACGATTTGCCGCTGGAATCCTGAAAATTGACCGCGCCGGTTTGTCGGTCAATCTGAATGTGCACTGATTTTGTATTGAGCGTGACGGAACTTCCGGATTCGTGGAGTTCCCACTGCGTTGATGCCGGCCTGGCAATAACCGAGAGGCTGTCGTCGGGGGGAAGATTATCGCCGCGGGTCCAGGTCACGCGGACGATTCGATCCGACCAAACTTGCAGCCGCAGAATGCCGACGCTTAATTTCAGCGTGACGCCCGTGGCATCTTTCTGGACAGAATCGGCTGGGACCGCGGCATTCAGGGCCGACGGGGAGAGGGCCACGAACAGTAGGAATCCGAAAAAGCGAAACATATCGTTTGTGAAATTAAAGAGGAAACAAATCCTCATCCCGATTCCGCCAATGTTTGCTGATACTTCCGCATCAATCCGGCCCGGCTGATCAGGCCGATGACGTGATTGGGGCGGCTGTTCATGGTTACGGGAAGATGGCTTAGCTCGTGCCGGGAAAAGGCCTCCAGGACTGAACCGAGATCGTCGGTGTGTTTTACGAGCGGCGCATCGACGCGCATCATTTCACCGACGACGAGGAGTGGAATCGCTTCGCGTTCGAGCAGGGCCATCTGAATGTCGTCGGAAGCGACCAGGCCGGTGTAAGCGCCGCTTTCGTCCACGACCACGAAGTTGGATGCGCCGGTCACGGCGCTGAGGTCCAGGACTTTCTGGAACGGCTCATTGGCATGAACGACGCTGGCGGGTTCGAGGGTCACGTCCTCGACGGTTAGTCTGCGAAGAATGGCGCGATCGCTGGAAGCGCCGGGCCGCACGCCGCGCCGGCGCAGGCCCGCAGTGTAGATTGAATCAGGATAAAGCACTCGGGCGGTGGCCGTGGCGACAACGCAGGCGAGCATCGCGGGGACCATGACCTTGTAATCCTCAGTCACTTCAAAGCAAATCAGAATGGACGCCAGCGGGCGCGTGAATGACCGCGGCGAGTGCGGCGCCCATTCCAACCAGGGCATAAACCTCCGGATGAACTTCATAAAACCAGTGCGAGTGTTGGAGAAGCGCGCCCATAACCGCGCCGACGGTGGCGCCGAGGAACAGCGACGGTGCGATCACGCCGCCGCTTCCTCCGCTTCCGAGCGTCAGGCACGTCGCGACGATTTTGATTCCGCATAAAAACGCCAGCAAAATCAGAAGCTTTTCCTCCGCGGCGCCGTGCGAAAGATAGTATGCGGGGGAGAGAAGCTGCTCGATAAACCCGTAACCATCTCCAAAAAACGCCGGCATCGGATACGCCGAAAATGGCACCGGTTTGGTCACGTGCAACACCAGCCGGCCGAAGATCAGCACATAAAACACGCCCATCAAGCCGAGCAACGCTCCCCCAATGGCCGGCTTCAGCACTGAAGGCGCCTTGAGGTCGGCAAACTTCTCTTCGGACTTGTTCATGAGCCGCGTCAAACCTAGACCAACTAGGCCGCAGATCAGTCCAAGAACCACAAAATTCCCAACCTGCCCGAAACGAAGCGCCTCGTGGGTACGGATCGCATCCGGCGAAACATCGAAAATCGGATGGAATTCCTGAGCGTGATGCATCATCTTGAAGAGCAACAGCTCCGTAACCTGCGCGATGACGCTCGCAACGACGACGGGCGTGAAAGCCTTGATCGAAAAATCCTGGAGAATCACTTCGAGGGTGAACAGGACGCCGCCGAACGGCGCATTAAAAATCGCGCTGATGCCGGCGGCGCTGCCGCAGCCGATAAGCACGGGCATCTGGTTGCGCGCGACGCGAAAGAACTGCCCGATTCCCGAGGCGATGCCCGCGCCGATCTGAACGATGGGGCCTTCCGCGCCGGCCGATCCACCGCTGCCGATGGTGATGCCGGCCGTCAGAATTTTCTCAAGCGCGACAAGCGGGCTTTGGAATCCGCTGGTTCGGACGACGGATTCGACGACGTCGACGATGCCGTGCCCCTCGCGGATGCGAAAGAGGTATATGCTGACGAGCCCGACGAGCAGACCACCTGCCGCGGGAAACGCCACAAGGAGCAGCATCCCCACGCCGTGATACAACCAGTCTTCGCCTGCTCGCTCATAGAGATTATTACGAACGAGCAGGATCAGTTCATGGAACCCCACCGCTGCCGCGGCGGTGACTATTCCTACGATAACGGCCAGGATGAGGATAAATGAATCTTCCTTGAACCCCCAGCGCGAAAGAAATCTTGTAACGACGCCGCGCAGGCGGGCAGCCGGTTCGGTCACATCCATGTTCATTAACGCGAAGAATACCGTGGGGCACGGGAAAGCAAAATCGGAACGAATGAGATTTTGACTCGGGGACGATTTGTGGTGATGGCCGATTGCCCTCTATAATCGCGGCGTGCCGTCAAAGCTTGGCAAAGTCGTCGTCGCGATGAGCGGTGGGGTGGACAGTTCCGTCGCCGCCGCGCTTCTGATGCGCCAGGGTTATGAGGTAATGGGGGTTTTTCTGCGGCTCGGTTCGCCCGATGGTGTGGAGAACCACGCCAATGACGCCACCACCAGCAAAGGCAAGCAGGGGTGCTGCTCGGTATTGGATGCGGCCGATGCCCGTCGCGTTGCGGGCATTCTTGGCGTGCCGTTTTATGTGCTGAATTTTCAGGAGGATTTTGGTCGCATCATTGATTATTTCGTCAATGAATATAATCGCGGCCGCACGCCCAATCCCTGCGTGAGGTGCAACGACTGGCTGAAGTTCGGCCGGTTGGCGCAATACGCCGAAGCGGCGGGCGCGGACTTTATTGCGTCCGGCCATTACGCGCGCGTCGGGGTTGATCCAACAACCGGTCGCAGATCACTGCTTCGCGGGCGCGATCTGCGGAAGGATCAGAGCTACGTTTTGTTCGGCATGACTCGAAAGACGCTGGATCATACGCTGCTTCCAATCGGCGACATGGAAAAGCACGAGGTTCGCGCAATCGCTGAAGATTTGAAACTTCCGGTATATAACAAGCCCGATTCGCAGGAGATTTGTTTCGTACCGGATCAGGATTATGCGGCCCTGGTCCGGCGGCGAAACCCCCAGTCCGTTCGTCCGGGGGATCTGGTCCTCTCCGACGGCGCCGTGGTCGGGCGGCATGAAGGACATCAACATTTCACGATCGGCCAGCGAAAGGGCGTGGGCGTCGCATTTGGGCGGCCGATTTACGTTGTCGATATCGATCCCAATGCCAATCGCGTCACCCTTGGCGATAAACAGGCGTTAGGGCGAAATGCACTGCTCGCACGCGAAGTGAATTGGTTGACCGATAGCCCTTGCGGCGCTGGGCAACCGACCCCTTGCCGGGCGAAGATTCGCTACAACCACGATCCCCAGCCCGCTACCGTGACGGCCGATGGCGGCGAGATCATCGTCCGATTCGACGAGCCGCAAATGGCCATTACGCCCGGGCAGGCGGTCGTGCTGTATGATGGCGATATCGTTCTGGGCGGGGGATGGATTGAAAAGGCGATGGATTAGGAAAATCAGCCGAAAATGCTTCTCCGCAATATTCTCATTTTTCACTCCGGCGCGCTGGGCGATTTCGTGCAGACCTGGCCGCTGGGTCTGGCGTTGGGGCGGTTGTATCCGCAGAGCCGGATCATTTACGTGACGCAACGTCAGAAGGGCCTTTTGGCGGAAAGGGCGCTGCGGTTGGAGTTCGCGGATGTCGAATCGGGCTGGCATCACTTGTTCGGCGATGCTGGACGATTGCCCGAAATCTGCCGAAACAAACTGACTTCGGCGCATTCGATTTTCACGTTTATGGCGAAGCCGGGCGATCCGTGGATGAATGCGGTCGCGTCGATAGCTCCCAAGACGCAGGTAATGGCGATCGACGCCGGGCCCTGGCATCAGATTTTGGAGTCCATGGCTCCGTTGCCGGCTGTTCGGGCGGCGATGAGCCAGATCATGGCTTCGATCGCGGACAGAGGAATCGGAATTGCAAAACTGAACGACAACGGTCCCGTTGCCGTTCATCCTGGCAGCGGATCGCCGGACAAATGCTGGCCGATTGATTCGTTCCTGGCCTTGATCGATCGACTCCACGATGCCGGGCATCGATGCCGGATTCTGCTGGGTGAGGTGGAATTGGAGTGTTGGCCCGGGGAGTGGATTCATCGCCTGCAATCTGCGGACGAGACGGTTCATCCGGCGACGTATGTTGATTTGCTGCGAGAGTTATCCGAATGTTCGGCTTTCGTGGGAAACGACAGCGGTCCCGGTCATTTGGCGGGGATTATCGGATTGCCGACGGTTATCCTTTTTGGTCCGACGGATCCGGCCGTATGGAAGCCGCTGGGTCTGCGCGTCAGCGCGCTTCGGGCCGATCCACCGCTCTCTTTTTCGCCGGATCGGGTTTTCCACGAGTTATCGACGATTATGCCTCAATCACTTTCGCCGGTGCGGGCCGATTAGGTTTTCATGGCGACTTCGGCTGGATCAAATCCTCCGCCGCTTAGTGCGGATAATCTGCGTGAACTGCAAGCGGCGAAGCAATCCTTGCGCAAAGTCCGAAGGGCCGTGTCGGCGGCACGGTTCGAAGGGTACACCGTCGCAATATGCGGCGGCATCACATTTCTATCCGGAATCGGAAGCGTCGTTGACATGCTCGGCGGGGCGGTGCTAACGGCCATTGGCATCATTGAAATCGTCGGCGCTGGCCGGCTTGGCCGGCTTGACATAAAAGCCGTGCGCATTATTACCGTAAATCAGTTGTGCCTTGCCGCTTTGATCCTGTTGTATGCTTTGTGGAATCTCTATGCTGAAGTGGCACATCCCGCGTCGGACCTTCCCGATCTTTCCCCATCCGATGCGCAGGTTCTGGGGCAAATGGATTCATCGGCAGTGAGTCTCACGCACGAGGTCATGCTGCTGTTATACGGCTCGCTGATCGCCGCGGCCGCCGCTGAAGCGGGGATGGCGGCATATTATCACTCGCGCGGAGCGTATCTTCAGCGATACCTTGCGGATACCCCGCTCTGGATCATTGCCATGCAAAAATCCGGAATCTCGTTCTGATCTACGCCACCCCGTGGGCGGCTTTGTAGAGATTCCACGTGAGATGAATCTGCCCCTGATGATGCGCCTCATGCCAGGTGAGCAGCGTGATCGCCTCCCCGACAGTTCGTGTCTTTCCGCCCGGCGCCGACACCTGGCGCGACAGCGATTGGGGGGTTTGCTCGGAAGTGAATTTCTTCAGCTGCTCATAGGTCACGGAAAGTTTTTGCCGGATCACCGCAAGTGACGGCACATTGCTATCCGACGGGGTTGTTCCTCCGGCGAAATTTGCCACGAGATCCGCGTCTTTAGGCGAACCCTGCTGAATGCCCACGTTGAGATATCGATCGTGCGTCGCCGCGCAGTGCATCGCCTGCCAGGCGATATGTGCCCGGCCGGGACCGGGACGCCACGACAACACCTTTGCCGAATCCTGACCGCTCTTTTCGATCGTATCCAGAATTCCAAGCAACCTCATTCTGGAGAATTCCATCGCAGCCAGCAGTGTTTGATTGTCCATTTGATAAATACTTTCAAAGAGGTGAGCAGAGATCGGCGGCGCAGGTTCGCTCGCCTCCCGCCGTGTCATCGCACGTGAATCGCGTCAATCGTCTGATGCGAAAAAAGCCAGATTATTGTTTCTGGCTTTTCTTGACGATGAAATAAACGACGATCAGCGCGACGCCCAAGCCGATCAAGACATAGGTTAACATAGCGGGCAATTCTATTCGCCCGCCCGGAAGTTGCCAAGGTTTATTCCGGTACAAGACAGCGGGGGGGCGATCGTTAAGATATTGCCAGCACATGCATTCCTCTGCCCAATCAATTCTCTCGTGGATCCAAACGCAACGCGCCCGCATGCTTGGGCGGGTGGCCGATTGGGCCAACATCAACAGCTATTCCCTGAACACGGCGGGGCTGGCGAAGGTGACAGAGGCGGTCGTGAAAGAATTTTCGGGCCTCGGGGGCGAAATCCGTCGGCATGACCTTTCGCCCGCGGTGCGGGTTGGACCCCGCGCACAAGCCATCCATCTCCCATTGGGTCAGGCGATCACGATAACCAGGCGGCCCAAGGCGCCCGTACGGGTTTTGTTGAACATACACCTGGATACGGTCTATCCCCCGGATTCCCCGTTCCAATCCGCCCGGGAGGAGGCTGGTGTCCTCCGCGGTCCCGGTGTCGCCGACGCCAAGGGTGGATTGGCCGTCATGCTCACCGCCCTGGAGGCTTTGGAGCGAAGCCCGGATGCCGAGCGCGTCGGATGGCGGGTGCTGCTGAATCCCGATGAGGAAATCGGCTCTCCCGGCTCGGCATCGTTGTTGGCGGAAACCGCGCGAGATTGCCAATTTGGTTTGCTGTTTGAGCCGGCTCTTCCTGACGGGGCGCTGGTCAATCGCCGCCGCGGTTCGGGGAATTTTTCGATCATTGTTCGTGGCCGCGCCGCGCACGTCGGCCGCGATTTTGACGCCGGACGCAGCGCGCTTGTCGCCGCCGCGAAAATTTCGCTTCAGCTTCACTCGCTGAACCGCTCCCTGCCGGGTGTCGCCCTCAATGTGGGGGCGATCGACGGCGGCGGGCCGACGAATGTCGTTCCCGATCTGGCGATTTGCAGGATCAATATCCGAACGACGGAACCGGATGATGAAAAGGCGGCGATGCTGGCCGTCAGCGAAATCGTCTCCGAATTAAATTCCGACGAAGGCATAACGACCGAGATTCAAGGAGAGTTTACGTCTCCTCCGAAAATCCCGGACGATCGCACACTTCGTCTTCTGGAGGCGATCGTCGCCTGTGGTCAAAATCTTGGCCTCAACCTCGCCACTCGCGCGACCGGCGGCGCATCGGACGGCAATCGTCTGGCCGCGGCTGGCCTGCCGAACATCGATACCCTGGGCGTGCGCGGCGATTGCATTCACAGCCCCGACGAATATATGGTCATCGACAGCCTGGTCGAACGCGCCCAACTTGTTGCCCTTCTTCTGGTTAAAATCGCTGCGGGCGATATTGATCCCACCCCGTTTTGCCGATGAATTCCGGGCGCCGGCGGTGGGGAATTCCTCCGCTTGCGCCCATAATATCGATGATAGGAACGTGATCTTGGCAACGTGATTTTGATGGGGCAACGATGGTGCTGATCCGCCCAGTTTCGATTGCCGATCTCGACCAGCTCGTGCAGCTTGCCGAGCAGGCGGGCGTTGGGCTCACGACGCTGCCCAGCGACCGCGACCTGCTTCGCCGCAGAATCCTCAAATCCCAGCGATCGATCGACAACATCGGCGACAAACCGGGCGGCGAAAGCTTTCTTTTCGTTATGGAGGATGCGGATTCGGGCAAAGTCATCGGCGCCAGCGGCGTGGTTTCCAAAGTGGGCGGGTTTGAGCCTTTCTATGCCTATCGCCTGGAGAATCAGCCGCTGGATTCTGATTTCCTCAAGGTTCATAAAAACATTTCGGTCCTTCATCTGGTTCGCGAGCATGACGGGCCGGCGGAGGTCGGGTCGCTCTTTTTGTCGCCGGACTATCGCAAAAAGGATTACGGCCGGTTTCTGCAACTGGTGCGGTTTCTTTTCGTCGCCGAATATTCCCATGCATTTGAGCCGCTGTTCGTCTCCGAGCTTCGTGGGGTAATCGAACCCGACGGGCATAGCCCATTCTGGGACGCGGTCGGAAAGCATTTTTTCGAGATCGACTTTCCGCGCGCGGATTATCTCAGCGTGGTCAACAAGAAATTCATCGCCGACCTGATGCCCAGGCATCCGATTTATGTTCCATTGCTGCCCGCCGAAGCCCAACGGGTGATCGGGAAAGTTCACGAATCGAGCAAACCGGCGCTGAAGAACCTGGAGGCGGAGGGGTTCAAATTCAGCGGGATGGTGGATATTTTCGACGCCGGTGCGTGCGTCAGTTGCCGGCGTGATGATATTCGAACCGTGCGGCGGAGTCGGACGTCGGTCGTCGCCGGCGTCGTCGACGATGGAATCGATATACCGACCAGCATGATCGGAAGTTTTTCGCCTTCTTTCCGCGCGACGATCGGACCGGTAAAAATTTTGGACGCCGATAGCGTGTGCATCGAATCTCGCGCCGCGTCCGTGCTCGGCGTTTCGGTGGGTTCTTCCGTCCGGCACGCGGTTCTGCGCCGAACCGGAATCGCCGTGCCAAAGCGCGGCGAGCGTTCGTGGTTCTTTCCAAGATCTCGACCATGAATCCGACTGAAAAAGGCAAAATCTCCACAGCGATCTCCGCCGCTCGGGCCGCTTTTTGCGTGTGGTCTGCCACGCCGGTTGAAGGCCGCGTCCGGCTGCTTCGCGCGCTTGAAGGCCATTACCGCGCCGAAAAGGAAGGAATCGCCCGAGGAATCTCCTCAGAAACCGGCAAACCGCTTTGGGAATCGCGGCAGGAAGTCGATTCCATGGTGAACAAGGTTGCCATTTCAATTGAGGCGTATAACCAGCGCTGCGGCGAACAATCTCGCGCTCTTCCCGATGCCACCGGCTTCACACGATTCCGCCCGCACGGTGTGCTCGCGGTCCTCGGCCCGTTCAACATGCCTGGGCATCTTCCCAACGGCCACATTATCCCTGCAGTTTTGGCCGGCAATACGATCGTGCTTAAACCAAGTGAGTTAACTCCTCGCTCCGGTGAGATTTTTGCCAGGGCATTTGCCGCCGCGGGATTTCCGCGCGGTGTTTTCAATTTGGTTCAGGGCGGAAAAGAAACCGGCGCCGAATTGGCCCGGCATCCGGAAGTCAACGGCATCCTATTCACGGGCAGCACCGCCGGCGGCATCGCCCTTCGCCGGCTTTGTGCCGATCAACCCGAGAAAATCCTCGCCTTGGAAATGGGCGGAAATAACCCTTTGATCGTTCACGAAACCCACGATCCTGTGGCGGCGGCGTATCTGATCATCCAATCGGCGTACATCACCGCCGGCCAACGGTGTAGTTGCGCTCGCCGGGTCATTGTGGTTCGGGGAAAAGAATCTGAATCGCTGATAAGCCGATTAGTTGCGATGATCAAAACCATCCGGATCGGTTTGCCGAACGATGATCCGCAGCCATTCATGGGGCCGGTGATCTCGGCCCAATCGACTGAGAAACTGCTGAACGCCCAGGCCGAGCTTGTTCGCGGCGGAGGGGTTGCTCTGGTCGAGATGAAACGCTCGCCGCGGTATCCGGCATTGCTTTCGCCGGGTCTGATCGATGTTACCGATGTTTCGAATCGTCCCGATGCGGAGTTATTCGGTCCGCTCCTGCAAATCATCCGCGTGGACGATTTCGACGCCGCCATCCGCGAAGCCAACAATACTTCCTACGGCCTGTCGGCCGGATTGATCTGCGACAACCATGAGCTATATCAAAAATTTCAGACTCAGATTCGCGCCGGCGTTCTGGCGTGGAACCGACCACTGACCGGGGCCAGCAGCCATCTGCCGTTTGGCGGGATCGGCCAATCCGGTAATCACCGCCCAGGTGGATATTTCGCCGCCGATTATGCGGTCTATCCCGTCGCCGCGTTGGAATCCGCCAAAATTCAGCTACCGGATAAGCTGCTGCCGGGAGTTGTTGTTTCTGGCTGAACAGTATGCCGACAATCGAAACCAACTTCGACGCCATTCCCGGACCAACGCACAATTACGCGGGACTCTCGCCGGGAAATCTGGCTTCGTTGGCCCATACGAATCAGCCGTCCAATCCCAAACAAGCTGCACTCGAAGGTTTGGCGAAGATGAAGTCCCTTGCCGACTTGGGCGTTTCGCAGGCCGTCCTGCCGCCGCATGAGCGGCCTGATGTTTGGGCGCTCAAACGACTTGGTTTCTCCGGCAGTGACGCCCAGGTATTGGATGCCGCGAGAAGGTATCCATGGCTGCTGGCATCGTGCGGGTCAGCGTCGGCGATGTGGGCTGCGAATGCCGCGACGGTTTCGCCCGGCGCGGATACTTCAGATGGCCGGGTCCATTTCACTCCCGCGAATCTCGCGACTCAATTCCATCGTTCACTGGAGCCGGGCACTACCTCCATCATTTTACGAAAGATATTCCCGGTCGAATCAGTTTTTGCCCATCACGATCCGTTGCCGAGTTCACCGCATTTCTTTGATGAAGGCGCGGCCAATCACATTCGGCTATGCCCGTCGAATGAGGGAAAGGGATTGGAGATTTTTGTTTTTGGCCGGCGCGCATCAGGTAAAGACGATGCCGCCCCCACACGGTTTCCCGTTCGGCAAAGTCTTGAAGCATCCGAATCCGTCGCCCGGCTCCATCAACTCGATCCGAAAAACACGTCGTTTTTTCAGCAGAATCCAGACGCCATCGACGCCGGCGCGTTCCACAATGATGTCGTGGCCGTCGGCAATCTGAATGTTTTGTTCTATCACGCTCGCGCATTTCGCGAGACGATTGCTGACTCCATTAGCGTCTGGTTCAAACACAACGTCTGTCATCTGATTGAAGTGAGAGAAGACGAAGTTCCTTTGGCCGACGCGGTTTCATCATACCTTTTCAACAGTCAGATCGTTTCCCTGCCGGACCAGACAATGGCTCTGATCGCTCCGACGGAATCCCGCGATAACCCGCAGGCTCGGAAATTTCTGGACGACCTCCCAAATCGCAACACTCCGATCCGCCGGGTGCATTTCGTCGATGTCCGCCAGAGCATGAACAACGGCGGTGGGCCGGCATGCCTGCGATTGCGGGTACAGCTCGACGACCGAGAACGGTCCCTGGTAAATCCCGCCGTTTTTCTAACGGATAAGCTTTATGAATCGCTGAAATCGTGGGTCAACTGCCATTACCGCGATAGGCTCACGCCATCTGATCTCAGCGATCCCAAATTGCTCGATGAATCCCGCCGTGCGCTGGATGAACTGGCGAGCATGTTGAAACTGGGTTCGGTATATCGTTTCCAAATGGTTTGAATCCAGCCGATTTCACGCCGCCGAATGCTCTTCCACCCCAGCCATCAGACGCAGCACGCGTTCCTGCGTGACTTCCTCACGTTTAAGTTCTCCGACCAATCGGCCCTGCCGCATGACCAGCACGCGGGATGACAGATTCAAAAGCTCAGGCAATTCCGACGAGATCAGCATGATGGCGATTCCCTGTCCGGCGAGTTCGTCAATCAGGCCATGAATCGCCGCCTTCGCCCCGACATCCACGCCGCGGGTCGGTTCGTCGATGATCAAAAGCTTCGCGTTTCTTGCCAGCCATTTGGCGAGCGCGACCTTCTGCTGATTCCCGCCACTGAGCCCGGCCACGGGGGTCTCCAGGGACGGCGTTTTGACGCGGAGCTTTTCGAAGAAGGTCCGCGCCAACTTCCGCTCCGCGCGCTTGTCGAGGAATCCCAGTCGTCCGAAACGGCCCAGCATCGCCAGTGAAAAGTTTTGCCGGCCGCCCATCATGAGGACCAGTCCCTGTCGCTTGCGATCCTCAGGCACGAGAGCGATTCCGCGCCGCATGGCGCCGCGCACATCGCCCATTTGAAGCGAGGTCCCCAGCATGGTCAAATCACCGGTTGCCTGACCGTCGAGGCCGAAGACGGCCTTGGCGATCTCGCTTCGGCCCGCGCCGACCAGCCCCGCAAATCCGACGATTTCGCCTGCCTTCACGTCAAACGTAACGTTCCGGAATCGCCCGGGTGAGGAAAGATCGCGAACCGAGAGGACAGTCTTTCCGGGCGTCTTGTCGAGATGCTTCGGAAAATACGCTTCGATGCTGCGCCCGATCATCATTCGCACGACCGCATCCGGCGTGGCTTCGGCACGGTCGAGAGTTCCCACGCATCTACCATCCCGAAGCACCGTCACCCGATCGCACAGCCGGAAAATCTCGGGCATGCGATGCGAAACATAAATCATCGTCACCCCGCGAGATTTCAGCCGATCGATCAACGCGAAAAGGTTCTGCGCATCCGGCTCGGCCAGTGAACTGGTCGGTTCGTCGAAGACCAGAATCCGCGCTCCGGTGCCGACGGCCGCGGCGATCTGCACTAACTGCTCCTGCGCGGTGGACAATGCCCGCATGTTCTTTCCCACGTCCAGCCTGACGCCGATATCGCCCAGCAATTTCCGCGTCCGTGCTTCCATCTCGCGCCGGTCGATCAGGAAGCGCAATCGCCTGGGATAATTTCCCATGCACAGGTTTTCAGCGATGGACAGGTCGGGGCAAAACACGAGTTCCTGATGCACCATGCCGATTCCGGCTGCCCGGGCATCGGCGGGGGAGGCAAAATTGCGCTCGATACCGTCGATCGCGATGGCCCCCTGGTCCGGGCGATAAATTCCCGCCAGAACCTTTCCGCATGTGGATTTCCCCGCCCCGTTTTCGCCTATCAGCCCATGACATTCCCCACCCGCGATTGAAAACGTCACACCGTCCAGCGCGGTAACGCCGGCGAATGTCTTGGTAACCGATCGGTATTCGATCATTTTTTTACTTTTTCAACCATTTGTCCCAATACCCGGCAAAATCATCCACGGACATTCGCTTCGTTCCCGGCTCGACAGGCAGCGATGGATCGGGCGCGTCCTTTGTGACGAGGGTCAGGGGATTGGGAATCGTATGTTTCGTCGGATCCATTCCGTCCGGGTCCTTGCCGTTGAGGATCTTGTCCACCAATATTTCCACCGTCCGGTGTCCCCAGCCATAGCAGTCCTGAGAGACCAATTCATCGACATATCCATTTCGCAGGTAGGTCAATTGCTTTGGCAGGGCGTCGCAGGAGACAACCTTGATCGATCCCGCGGGCCAGTTGAGCGCATTTTCCGTGAACAGCGGCCATCCGCCCACAAATACCCATCCGTCAATTTTCCGGGATTGGCGGTCATCGCCGCGCTAACCGCCTGGGCGGCGGCGCCCGGTTCCTCCTGGTGGTAGAACACGCCATTGCCGTTGTTCAGTTCATGGATATTGGGATGATTCGCCAACTCTTCGCGGACTGCCTTGATGCGTTTCTGCAGGTTCGGACCGGTCTGATTTCCGCCCAGGATCGCGATCGTGCCCTTGTCTCCCATGTAGCGCGCCAGTTCGGACATCAGCAGATGGCCCATCTGTGCATCGTCGGTTCCGTAATCGCAAATTCGCTTGCTGTTCGGCGCATCGGAATCGAAACAGACCACGGGAACCCCCTTGTCCATCGCATCGTTGATGGCAGGAGTGAGCATCTCGGCCGCCGAGCAGGAGAGGGTGATTCCATCCACTTTCTCGTTCGTCAGAGAGCTGATCGCGTCCGCTTGTGCCGCGGGGTCTTCGTCGGGAGGGGTGCGCCATTCGATTTCGATATCGACGCCATATTTATCGCTAAGTTCCTTTGCGGCATCGAGCGCGCCGGTATGTGCCGCCTGGAAAACGTCATTCGATTCGCTTTTGGCCACCATTCCGATGTGAATGGTTCGTTTCGCCGTCTGTTGCGTTGCCGTCGCGCCGGTGTCGGCTGCTTTTTTACAACCGCCCGGCAACATCGTGGCCAGCAGGCAACAACCCAGTGCCAGTCTCCCCATGATTTGTGTGTGTCCGCGCATCAAAATCCTCCGCTTGTCAAATGTTCCGCTAAATGGAAGCCTTCGCGCCGGCCAACCGGCGCTGGCGAAAATACTCGCTTATTTTATCAACTGCCACGGCGACAATAATGGCACTGCCGACAATGATTTTCTGATATTCGATTTTCCAGTGCAGGGTAATAATTCCGTCCTGAATCATGGCGATGATAATCGTGCCCAGCAAGGCGCCGAGGGCCGTTCCCTTGCCGCCGGTCAGGCTTGCTCCGCCTACGACAGCCGCGGCGATGACGGTCAGTTCGTATCCCTCGCCCGATCCGGTTGAAGTCGCGCCGAACCTTCCCAGCCAGACCATTCCCGCGATTCCCGCGGTCAATCCGGCGACGGCGTAAACCCGCAGCTTGATTCGTTTGGTTCGCAATCCGCTGAATCTCGCGGCCTCTTCGTTGCCGCCGACGGCGTAAATCTCGCGTCCACCGGCGGTCTGTGAAAGATAAATGCCCCCAATTGCCGCGACGAACAGCATTACAATCATCGGCATCGGCCGCTGGCCCCACAATGTCCATCGCATGAAATGATCCGTAAACGCTGCCGGGATATGATGGTCCTGCATTGGGATTTCCTGGATCTTTGTCGTCACCACTGTGATGCCGCGCAGAATGCTCATCGTTCCCAGCGTCACAATAAATGGGTGCATATTCAGCCCAACAATCAGAACCCCGTTGAGCAGTCCGCATAACAGCCCCACACCCATTGGAAGCGCAAACGCGATCGGTAACACTTCCCATGCCGGCGCATTCGGCGGCAAATACTGCAACACTCGCGCCGCTGTGAACGCCGACAACGCCATCGTCGACCCCACGGAAATATCGATTCCGCCGGAGATGATCACCAGCGTCATACCCACGGCCATGATCGCGTAATACGAAGCCGGCGTGGCGACTTCGTCGAGCAGATTACTCGGATTCAGGAAGTGGTTGTCCTCCCCCGGCCCGGCCTGGATATATCCGCAAGTGCTCAGCCCCAGACCCATGATGAGGATGACGAGCACCAGCCCCAACTCCTGCAAGCGCGGCAAGCCTCGCCGCTGATCTGCTTGAAGGAGCGGCGCGGCGGCTTCTGCTACGGTTTGGGTCTTCATGCGTTTTTGCCGATTATAAACGAATTGAACCAGAAACCCGAAATTCGCCCATCAGTTCGCCATTAGGGATACATCCACCTGCCGGGTGCCGTCGGGGGCGACGGGTTGTTCGACCAGCCATTTCGAATCAACATCAACATAAAAATGCTGCGAAGGGGGATCGTAGGAAACATCCAAAACATGGTCTCCCACACGGGCCTTAACCGGTGATTCGCAGCAACCGTGAAGTTGAACATTATTTTCAGTCTGAGAGAAAATCACCTTTACCGTCAGATTACCTGGTTTTTCAGTGATAGACGCGATCCGTTGGCGGCCGTTGGAGACAAATTTCCCGACGTCGCCGAATAGAGCAATGCCGCTGATTCCCGGTTGGGCGACCACAAAGTAACTGAATCCATCCTTGCCGAGGGGCGAATCGAAATTTGCGCCGCCTTCAACATTCCTGACCTGGTGGGTGAAAAAATCATAGACGTATGCGGGCCCGGTGACCCCCACGTCCGCCAACGAAAATTGGGCATCCCTAACGTCTGATGGCTCCGCGGGAGTATTCTGCTCCGTGGCCTTCAAATCTTCTGGAGGCGAATTTCTGACTCTTTTCCTCGGCCCGGGAACGTGGAACGCCAAAACGTATTCCGTCTTGACGCCATCGTGGTCGGTGTAGGTGCTGGCCACAAGGGCTCTATGTTCGCCGTTGGCCTCGGCAATGTAAGCGGAGTCCAAGGGCACGATCGGCACATCCGGCTTCACGATCACGCCGTCTTTCCTCACGGCTAGGAAAATATTGGCCTGATCCTCTTTGCCCCTCGGATCGCCGAAGCCCACCATCCCCGCCGACAAATCCGAGAGAAGAATGTTTCCCGTTTCCGAAGTCATATACGGATCGGTCCAGGGCCAGATTCCCAAGGCCGATGCCAGGCGAGAGGTGTAGAGAAAATTGTGCCAGCGATCGCGATTCAGCCGATCATCGCTGCATCGGATCGTCGTCAGATTTGGATATTTGCTTCCCTGCAAAAAGAAGCTCGGCAGCGCCATGCAATACTGCATGGTCATGCGGTTGCTCACGCTGGCGGCGGCCATGCCATTCGAGAATTCGTCACCGGCGTTGACGCTCGAAGCCAGTTCGGGTGAGTGCTGGTAAATCTCGTTGAGCCAATCCTGCTCGTAAGTGACCACGCCGGCGCTGGCGATATAGCCGATGATCTCCCGCCAGAACGCCGGATCGACGGCGGCATATCCGGAAATCTGATATTTCAGCCGATACGGACTGGCCGGATCCACCCAGCGATTGTGCGTGATCAGCGGCAAGCCTAATTCCCGCTGAAATGCCTCAAGACCATCGGGGAAAACCGCCGGATGAGCGCGGTATTCCAGCAATCCACCGTATCGGTTCCATTCCCCTTGCGGCAGTTTGGCGCTCTTTGTCTTCCCTGTCTTTCCGTCGGGACCAGTGAATGTTTTGTAATACCACCAGCTATCCAATTGCAGATACTTCACGGGAATCTGTTCGTCCCGGAAGTGCTTTGCCAGTGCAAGAAGCGTTCCGCCGTAGCCGAGATCGCGATCGTAGTTGTAATAATAGTATGTTCCATTGTCAGTCCAGTACCCCAGATATTTGAGCCCGATATCAGCGTCGTTGGCCGGCCGGGATACACCTTCCCAATCGGTCAGCGCCCGGCCCCATTCGTTCCAGGTGCGATTGATTCCATTGCCGGATGCGACAAGCGTCTCCTGCGTAAAGCCGGCGGGGATATTGGTGACGGTGTCGCGCAATTGGCTGACAATATGCTGCCGGGCATCTCCGCTGATTTTCTGGATCAGAAAATGCGAAGCCGGCGAAATGATGAAAGTGTCTCCGGCATCGTCAAAAATCAGCCATGGGCTTCCGCTGTCGGTCGCTTCGAACGTGGGCGGGGCGAAGTTTATGTCGCGAAAGCTCATGACATGAAAATTGTTTGGCAAATGGTCGAAATCCGGAAATGCAACGACGGGCTTGGGCGCGGCTGCTTCGTAGGTGACGGAGAACAACGACACCGGCCGGTCCTGATATCTTCGAATTCGTTCCGTTAAAGGCACTCCCTGGCTTTGCAAATGGATCGTGGTCTGAACGTATTTGCCGATGGCGTCGGCGCCATCAACGCCCTGATCGCTTGTTCCGGCCCGGGCGCAGCCGAGCATCCAATCTGACCTTGGGCCCGCAGTGATGACGCATTCGCCGTAGACGGGGCTAGGTTTCGGCGGCAGCGCGCTCGTGCAAGCCGATAGGATTGCCAATATCAGGATTATTCTCAGCCTCATATCCGCCTTTCGTCCGCTCGGTTCGGTTTTCACCGCTCATTCGCTTGATTTGCCACTGCACTCCGCCCTATTGTAATCGGACGGCAATAAGAAAAGGAAAAAACAAATGGTGGATAAACTTTCCGAGGCTATGGACGTCCTATTTCGTCAGGCGCGGACCCACTCAGCGTGGCTGGACAAACCGGTCAGCGACGAGCTGCTCCAGGCCGCATACGATCTCGCCAAATTCGGGCCCACTTCCGCCAACACGATGCCGATGCGCATCGTATTCGTAAAGTCGGCCGCGGCCAAGGAACGTCTCAAACCGGCGCTGATGGAAGGGAATCGCGATAAAACCATGGCTGCGCCAATCACCGCGATTTTTGCCGATGATTTGAAATTTTTCGAACATATTCCCCGGCTCTTTCCGCCGGCTCCGGGGATGAAAGCGATGTTTGATAAGCCGGAAGCCGCGGAACGGACCAAGATTCACGCGTTCCGCAACGCGACCCTCCAGAGCGCTTATTTCATTATCGCCGTCCGGGCGGTGGGCCTGGATTGCGGGCCGATGTCTGGATTCGATAATGCAAAGATTGACGCAGAGTTCTTCCCCGACGGTCGACTCAAATCCAATTTCCTGATGAACATCGGTTATGGCGATCGGTCGAAGCTTCATCCGCGGCTTCCAAGGCTGGACTTCGATGAGGTATGCAAGATCGTGTGAGCGGAAGCAGGTAGACCGTGTTTTTATTGCTGAGTCGTAGGGGGATTTTCCTTCCAGGGCGTCCATCCATCATCGCCCGACAGGAATTTCTCTTTCGAAAACTGATCCGCTTCCGCCGAACTCAGTTGCGTAGACCAATCCACGCGCTTGTCATTAACCGCGCCGGAACCAGTGCAGTCGTGCTCGGCGTAAAAAGCTTTCATGTCCTTGTCCGTTGTTCGCCATTTTAGCCAGCCGGCGGGATTAATCTGCGGGCCCATTTCGCATTGCAAATAGACCACGCGCGCATACGGACGCCACGGCCGGCCGAGATAGACCGATCCATCGGCCACGCCTTCGGCGGCGGTGAGCTTGCAGTTTACGAGAACATATCCGGTTTTCTGATCGTCGCTGGTGCGAGATTGAGCGGTCAGATATCCCTTGCCGCTGCTTTGAATCTCGCATTGATCGAACACCGCGGCGGCGTTGCCGAAAATGAAATCCACGTCTCCGCGCACAAAGCATTTGTAGTAATACTGACGTCCGGAATTAGCGTAAAGTGTGTCTTGGTTGGCCAGAAAGCGACAGTTACGGAACACGGCACGATCCGAATCGACGCCCAGCGCCACCGCCTGTGCGACGACTTTGCGCGGCGCGGACGGATTCTCGAATGTGATGTTGTCCGCTTCAAATCCCGCTGCGCGGACCGTCACGCTCAACGATCCGAAAGTTCCCAACTCCTTCCCGTCGGCATCCTTCTTTCGGGCGAAATCGTCAAAGGTCAGGATTGTTTTCTCGGGATTCTCGCCAATCAGATGTACGAAGGGTTGGGTGATATGAATTTTCTCGTTGTAAGTTCCGGACTTAATGTGAATGATCTTCGATCCCGCGTTGTCATCGGGGATCGAATCCACTGCCTGTTGAACGGTCTTGAAATCGCCCGTTCCGTCGGCCGCGACGATGATGTCCGCTGTCATACCATTGATGGTTCCGCCGGCTCCGAACAACTTTGGTTGGAGAGATAGAACAAGAATTGCCGCGGCCGCCAGGCGCTTGATCATGAGGGGACCTCCGGCGCGGGATTATACGGAATCACGGCGGAGGCATGCCATCTGGCGGGCCGCGATCCGGTCGATCCTCGGGGCCGCCTGGGCCGGGCATCGGTCCTGGGCCTGGCCCACCAGGCGGTGGTGGGGGAGGCAGCATCCTGTTCCGCACGCTTCGAAACCGCTCGCTCCATCTTCGATATTGCGCCGAATTCAACACGCCCTTCATCTGTTCATCCAGCTTGTCGTATTCGGATTTCAGTTCCGGACCCATCTTCTGGCGGATGGCTTGCAGCGCGTCTTGACGCTGCTGATAGATTTGGCGCACTTGCCGGGCTTGATCGTCCGACAGCAGCAGTTCATCCCGCAATTGTCGCACCATGCCATCAAGCGGGGCCTCGGGCCCTAATCCCATCGCCATCGGCGGAGGCCGACGGCAAATGATGGCCACGCCCCAACCCGCCGCGCCGCCGCAGAGGAATAGGATGATCGCCAACGCGAGCAATCCGATCGAACGGGGATGGTGAATGCGGCGTTCGATCGCCGGCTCCAAATTGGACGGAATCGTTTCATTCATGGCAATTGCACCTGTGCCGCATTGAAAAGCGGCGTAATGGGATCGACCGAAGTGGTCGGGTTTTGATGAATGGCCAGAACCAGGATGACACCAGCGGCGACCGCGGAAAAAGCCGCCGACCACGCCAGCGGCGCCAAACGCCATTGCTGTTCCGCGCGACATGCCAGCAGCAACGGGGCGATCCGGATATCCGTTTCCGGCGGCGACTCCATCCTGGCGCGGTGGGCTAACGCGTCGACGGCATCAAGCGGTTCCATGGCTGATCCCCAAAAAAAACTCGGTCATATTTCGTTCCACGATGATTTGGCGCAAACGCCGGCGAGCGCGATATGCCCGCATTTTTACAATCGCCTTGTTCCAGCCGGACCGGCGGGCGATTTCCTCGATGCTGGATTCTTCGAAATACATGAGCGTCAATACCAATCGGTCTGCCGCGGGCAGCAGGGCCAGGAGTTTATGCAGCGCTTCCGCCGCTTCCGCGGGTTCGATCTGATCGATCTGCCGCGATGCCGGGATGTGCAAGCCCTCAATCGGTTGCGTCTTTCCGCGCCGAGCCTGACTTCTCCAGAACTGATATCCAACACGCGTTGCGATCGTGACCAGCCAGTGTTCGAAGGGCACAGCGCCGGGCTTGTATCGGCGCAGCGAAAGATACGCCTGAACGAACACCTCCTGAACCAACTCGGCCTGAACATTTCGATCGCGCGTGAAACGCCACATCAGATGAGCGATCCGCCGCTCATACCGTTTGAACAGGGCCGTGCAGGCGTTGTTGTCGCCCGCAAGGCAATCCTGACACTCGCGCCAATCAGATGCGTCCAAACGATCTCCGCTCGCCAAGGCGACCCGCAACACATAATCCACCGTCGCGAGTCATGCGGCAATACGGCTTCCGCATTCACTGAAACGTCACGCATTGGCCCGGTGGCGCGGGCTGCGATGGGCGGTCGCCATTGCCGATAACTGCTCTTTCATTGCGTTGTCTCCTCTGAAGCATAAGGTGTCCCCCATCTAATGGCGCGGGAACGCCAGTGGTAACATTAATGATCCGAAAATTTCGCTGATCGCCTTAATTTCATGTATATTAATCGCATGAATTCAACCATTTCGCGGTTTTCTCGACTGATTGCGACGATGATGATTTTGGGGGTCGCGGAGTCGGTTTTTGCTGCGGGAACATATCCAATGATCGAAGCCAGTTTTGAGCTGCCGCAGGTTCACGGGAATCCGTTCGACTTCACCCAGAACGACGTGATGGTGAAGATCAGTCAGCCCGATGGAAGCGGGTTGACGATTCCAGCGTTCTTCGACGGCGGGCAGACTTGGCGCGTGCGGCATACGCCGAATATGCCGGGGAAGTACACCATCGGCGCGGTGACACTCAATGGACAGGATGCTGCCCCATTGAATCTTCAGCCCAGCGAATTTTCGGTGGAAGGGGTAACGCGGCCGGGTTTTGTTCGTTTGGATCCAGGCGATAACAAACGATTCATTCTGGACGATGGCTCGACCTACTATCCGGTAGGATTCAACCTGGGATGGCGTACCGAAGGGGCGCCGCCGCTGGTCGATTCGATCGCGGGCATGGGGAAGGCGGGGATCAACTGGACGCGTATCTGGATGTGCTACTGGGACGGGAAGAATCTCGATTGGCCGCGGGACGGTGCTCCACCGATTCAGTTGGGTTACCTGAGCCTGCCGACCGCAAAGCTGTGGGACCAGATCGTCAGCGCGGCCGACGCGGCAGATATCCATTTTCATCTCGTGCTTCAACACCACGGTCAATACAGCACCGGGGCGGACCCAAACTGGCAGCTCAATCCATGGAACAAAGCAAACGGCGGTTGGCTCGAAAAGCCGGAACAGTTCTTTACCGACCCCAAGGCGATCGCCCTGACCAAAGCCAAGTTCCGCTACATCGTCGCGCGCTGGGGTTATTCGCCGGCCGTCATGGCGTGGGAGCTGTTCAATGAGGCGGAATTTACGGATGCGTATACCACTGAAAAAATCGACGACATCGCCGCCTGGCATAAGACAATGGCCAAATTCGTCCGCGAACAGGATGCGTATCACCATCTGGTCGTGACAAGTTCAAAGGTGGCGGAGCCAAAGCTCTGGGGCGATGTGGACTATTACGAAGCTCACGTTTATCCCCCGGACGTTCTTTCCGCGATCGCGGTGTTGGACGACGATCATTTGGATCGGGCGTATTTCTATGGCGAACTGGGTTTGCTGGAAGACCCAAATCCCAAGAGTGGGGATGTCCTGCATCAAGTGCTCTGGGGCAGCATCATGAGTGGGTCGAGCGCACCAGCGCAATATTGGTCTTGGGATGTCGTCGAATCAAACAACTTGCTATTCCACTACACCGCGGCGCAAGAATTCATAGAACAGTCGGGTTTAACGAAGCAAAGGGACATGAAACCGATTGAGGTGGATGCGGAAACTGCGAGCCCGGTGCCGTTGGAATTCGGTCCGGGAACCAGTTGGGCGCCGGCGAAATTGACGGAGTTCACCATCAAACCCAGCGGCGTCGTCGAGGGCCTTGGCGGTATGTCGGCGTATCTGCAGGGCAGCGCCAAGAACAAACCGATGTGCCCGTATATTTTGTTGCATGTGAACTATCTAACTGCTGGAACCTTCGCGGTTGAGGTGGACCAGACCACGCCCGATGGTGCACGGCTGGAAATAAGATTGGATGGCCAACCGGCGGTAGCGATGAATTTCGGGCCGTTTCGTTCTCCGCCGGGATTTGGCGGCCGGCCACGGCCAAATCCGCACCCTGATGCGACACTCGAATTACCGATTTCGCAGGGCGAGCATACGATTCGCCTCGAAAACATCGGACCGGATTGGGTCCATATCAACAAATTTGTTTTGACGCCTTATACTCCGGGTTTGGCAGTTCTTGCCAAGGGGGGAAAGAACGTTGCCGTGCTCTGGGTTTACAATCGCACTCCGGCCAAGGGAGCGGCGGCGGGGAGGCTTCGTGTCCCGGGATTGTCCCCCGGGTTGTACGATGTCGCCTGGATGGATACGCGTTCCGGGAAAATCATTGGCCGGTCAAGCCTGCAGGCGGTCGAGGGCGCCCGGCTGACTGTGGATACTCCCCCAATCGACACCGACGTTGCCGCCTGGATCAGGCGCCGGGATTGAAATAAGAAACAAAAGATGCCATGGGAAAACTTCCCATGGCATCGTGTGCCTTTGTTGCGTAGGAGAGAAAACCATTCAACGGCCAGCGGTAGCTCTACGGCGTCTGAGCAGTGCTGGTACGGCGAGTCCGAGCATCGCCAGGGATGCCGGCTCGGGGACTGCAGTATAAATTGTTAGATCGTCAATCACCCAACTTACTTCGGCGCCGGCGTTAAAATTCCGGCTTGAAGGACTGTTGTCCATATAGTTCTGAAAACCAATTGCCGCGAAGTTGGGAACCGTCGTTGGGTTGCCCGAACCATTGATGAATTGCACATAGACATAATCCCAGGTGCCGGCGTCGCTGTTGCCGGTGTAGTTCGGATCGCCAAAGTTCCAACCGCCGCCATTGCCTTCATTGACTCCGTCTAAGTAGACATTATATCCGCTGTAATTACCGCTATAGTTGGGCTGTGTCTTGTAGTACGTTTGGAAATAACCGCTCGCGCCAGCCGCAAACGAAGCCCCATTAGCCCCGGAGACCGCCGAACCGGGGAGAATTTGAAGCCAGAACGAATAGCCCGTCGCTGAGAGCCCGGTACCGCTGTTAGCATCAGGCGCAACGTCCATGACGGTGGCTTCCTGGGTGGAAGTACCCGCGGTTTGAACCACCTCGTTGGTTTGAATCGATCCGCCGCTGTTACCGGTGTGGTCAGCCGTGCTGTTATAGACAACTCCGCTCCCCGCGCCCGCGTTGGTCGAATAGTCAGTCCGGAAATTCGGGGTGGAGATGGAGTAGCTGTTATAGCTATATGTGCCGCCCAGGAACGTCTGTGATCCCGCGGTGTTAAACGTAAACGTGTTGTACGGATACGCGTTGCCGGTGACCAGCCCATTCGGCGGCGGATATGGTGTAGGACCGCCACTGTACTGCGCTTTGGCAGTTCCAGCGGCCGTCAAAACAAGCGCCGCCGGTATCGCCAAGGCACCGAGCCGCCGCAATTTAAATCCCAACATGATTGCTCTCCTCCGAAAACGTTTTAGAACGTTTCGACTTAGTGAACCGCGCCACCCAGGCAGAGGAAGGTACGCCCGTCCTTAGAAGTGCGCCCAAGTGTCGTTACCTTTCAATAAACCGATCAAATTCATGTATATGAAGTTGTTAAATTTATCCGAGCGATGAACGCTCTGTATTTTCTGTTGCCTCCATTAAAGGGTCAGTTGCGCCGTCGCTTCGCGATATTCCTGGCTCGACTCACGCGCGATTAATTTCACGGGAAGTTCTTCATGCCGGCCGCGATCGCGTATGCGACCCAGCGACCTGCCCAACACCACTTCCGCGGCGCGTCGGCCGATTTCGTAGGCCGGCTGACGCACCGTCGTAAGCGGCGGAGCCATCTCGCACGAAAAATCCTCATCCGAAAATCCAACTACAGAAAGATCGTTTGGTATTTTGAGCCCGAACTCTTCCGCGGCTTTGTAAACCGTCTTGGCGTAAAGATCAGTGGCCGCGAAAATCGCGGTGGGGCGTTCGGCGCGGAGAGCAATTCCCTCGCCGCGATAATTCCCAGACCCGGCTCGCCATTCGGCGCTTCACGAGTAATGAGGCTTGTTCCTGGTAGGCCCAAAATCGAGGCCTCGAAAGCTTCGCGTCGCGCAAGCGCCCACGATGCAACCGATGAGCCGGCCAAATGACCAATCCGCCGGTGACCCAGGGCGTAGATATGCTCCGCCACCATGCGGCCGCCAGATGCTTCGTCGCTGCCGACAAAATCCGAATTGAATTCCGGTGGAAGCTGATGGTCGATCGTCACCACCGGAAGGTTTCGGGAGGAAAATTCATGGATGTGATCGACAAAGAGCTGTGCGAACGACGGCCACAGGATCACGCCATCGACCCGGCGATCAACCATGCGATGGATTTGGGCCAGTTCATCGCCGCTTCCCGCCAGGCCATTGCGCCGGCGTGGCATTGGGCCGGTATGGACGCTCCACAAAGTAATCGGAATGTGGTCTGCCGCTGTTAGCGCATCGTGAATCCCGGAGAGCACTTCAGACCAAAAGAAATCGAATGGAGGCATCATTACGCCGATCATTCGGGTCTTCCCTGTCTGAATGCCCTGGACAAGAAGATTCGGCCGATACTTGAGCCGTTCGGCCGCCTGCAATACGCGCTGGCTGGTCTGGTCGGAGTTCCCTCTACGCCCGGATAAGACAAGTGATACCGTGGATTGCGACACGCCTGCTTGCTCCGCTATACGTTTCTGACTGACTTGGAAACGCAACTTGTTCATCTTGGCCCTTTCTAATATATATGAATGACGTAAACAGTCAATATTATTCCGCGCCGATTATTGTCGATTGCTGCCGGCGTATGCTCGGGCAAGATTGGGCAATTTCGGAAAAGATATTGAAATGAACAGGTGAATGGGGCTGCCAGGCATGTCCCCCCTTGTTGTCATCGCCGTGCCGCCAATCAGTGGTAAAACCTTGTCTAATATATATGAATGCGGGAATTTCGTTGTCTTTTGGGGGTTGTCTGATATAAAACATGTTCCGAGGTTTTGGCGGAGGATGTTTTGTACAAACCATCAACGCGCGGCCGGCGCAGAGTCCACAGCCATAAAACAATATCCGTTTGCGAGCCGCTTGAGACCCGCACATTGCTCTCTGTAACGATTAGCGCGACCACGGTCCTTCAGGCGGTTCCCACGGACCCAATTGGGGTAAATACCGCGCCCTGGGACGGCCAGCTTAGCTCGGCGTCGACGCTTACCCTGAGCGAAGCCGCGGGGATCGACACGATCCGCATTGGCGGGGGGTCGTATGTGGATGGGGACCAGATCAACAACTCTTCGTCAAACCCTCCTGCGACCGGGTGGAATTTCAACCAGAATATTTACAGCAGCAACATCGGTCAGATGGCCGAATATGCCGCCAGCCTGAATGCGGCCGTCATCGTCGATGTGAATTATGGAACCGGAAGCCCGCAGGAAGCCGAATCGCTTTGGGCGTATCTGGATGGTTCGACCAACGATACGACACCGATCGCCGGCGGTGAGGAGTGGCTCGCCGGCACAGTGTCAAATCCAACAACGTCGTGGACGCAGATGCGCTTTCCCGCCGAAACCGTCGGCTATTGGGCCACCCTGCGCCACGGCTCCGGGAAATGGGAGTTTTCTCGATCTTGGTCATCCTGCCCCCTTCAATTTCACGTATTTTGAAATTGGAAACGAGATCTATGGCTCATGGGAAACGGACGAACATGGCGGGTCCGGCGACAGCCTGGCCGTGCCTACCGGCGATACTCGAAAGGCCCACGATCCGACGACCCTCATCGCGTTTGCTAACGATTTTGAAACGGCCATCAACGGTTTCCTGGCCGATGGCTTTGAGTCTGGCGCCTCACCGATATCGATTGGAGTCGATAGTCAGGATGTCGCGGAGAGCAGCGGCGATTTCAGCAATTGGATTGGAAAAATCTTGAGCCAATCGGTGACCCAGAAGTTCACGCTGGGTTTCATCGCGGATCACTATTACACGGCGGTTTCGCCGGGTTCCGAGAACGATGCGGAATTGCTGGCGCTGTCCAACTCGAATAACTCAACGCAATTGGGTCCATATTATAACTCGACCAACCCGTATGAATGGTCGCTCCGCGCTCAGGACTACGACACGGATTTCCACAACGCGGAAGTGACGGGCGGGACGGCGGGGATTCAATATCTGGGTGGTGTTAAGCTGATTGCCGATGAGGTGAATTCGGTTTCCAGCAGCCCCAACATGCAGAGCACGAGCCTGGTCAACGGCCTGTTCATCGCCGATGCCATCGGCGCCGCATACGATACCATGGGCATTGACGGCTTCGGGGGATTCCAGGGATTCTCGGTTTGGGATTTGCACAACGGCTATTCCACCAGTACCGAAACGGGAATCTACGGTTGGCGCCAGGGCGGGGACTATGGCATCCTCGGGGCGGGCGGCACCAAGACCGGCGGCGGGTCAAACGGCACCAACCCACCCATCGTCGACAACAACAACGAGCCGTATCCGGATTACTTTTCGGTGGAACTCGCCGCGATGGTTTACGCAGCGGGAGGGACCATCGTTTCGTCAACGCTGGACCCGACCAACAACATCGACACTTACGCGGTCAAGGAGGCGAACGGCGATCTCGATCTTTTGGTCATTAACAAAAACTACCCGGGCGCCGATGCGCCGACTAATACGCCGGATCCAACCACCACCGAGCAGTTCAATATTTCGGGTTTCAACCCCAAGGGAAGCGCCAATGTTTGGCAATACGGGGTTACCCAGGATGATGCGCAGTATTATGCGGCAAACGGCGCGGCCTCGTTGGCGAGTTTTGTCGCGAATCTGACGATCAGCAATGGAAGTTTCAGCTACGCGCTTCCGGACTATTCGATGACGGTAATCCAGCTCGCGCCGGGGCCGGCCGTTACCCAGGCCGCCGCAGCCAATCCCAGCCCCGTAACCGGGACGACCACGACGCTCGCCGCCCTCGGATCAGAAAACGGCACCGGCACCGGCCTTACTTACACCTGGTCAGCAACCTCGGTTCCCGCCGGCGTGCTCAATCCGACCTACAGCGTCAACGGCAACAACTCCGCCTCGACCACCACCGCGACTTTCTTTGGCGCGGGGAACTACACCTTCCTGGTCACGATTTCCGACCCCAGCAACAATTCCATCACCAGCAGCGTCAACGTCACGGTCCAGCAAACGCCCACGAATGTCGTCGTCTCGCCGGCTACTTCGCCCGTTGTCCCGATCGGCCTCACCCAGCAGTTCTCCGCCACCGCCACCGATCAATTCGGCAACGCCATCAACTCGCCAATCTTTGGTTGGGGAATCACCGGCAGCGGGAATTCGATCGATGCCACGGGGAATGCCACGCTAGGCTCAACCCCCGGTTCCTTCACCGTCACCGCGACCGATGGCAGCGCCCAGGGAATGGCAACCGTCATCGCCGAGGATTTCGCAGTGCCATCCGGTTCCACGCTGGATATCAATCTCGGTTCCGCTGGACCAGTCACTCTCTCCGCCAGCGGAAGCAACATCACCGCCAGCCAGAACGGCGTGCAGATCACACTCTCCGGATTCACCGGCGTCACCGTCACCGATACCGCTTCCAACGATGTCCTGAACTTCAATGGTCTCCTGGCCCTCCCCTTCACCTTCGTTAACTGCGGCAACTCAACCATCAACGTCAACAGCGGAATCCTCACCTTTGCCGCCAACATGGGCGGAACGATCAATCTCGGCAATTTATCGGTAGCCAATGGCGCGGGCGCGATGATCACGGCCGCGACGACCAACAGCCCGACCACGCTGACTCTGACCACCCTTTCAATCGGACCCACCGGCCAACTGGACGTCGCCAACAACCAGGTCCTGATCAATTATGGCTCGGTAACGCCGATTGGAATGATCGCGAACTGGATCGACACGGGCTACGCCGGTGGCGCATGGAACGGATATGGAATCATTTCAAGCACTGCCCAGACCAATTCCAATTACGGCCTGGGCTACGCCGACTCGAACGATTCGGGCAATCCAGCGAATCTGCCCGCCGGCGAAATCAAAATCATGTACACCCTGCTGGGCGATGCGAATCTGGATGGGACGGTGAACAGTGAGGACTTCACGCTGTTTTCGCACAATTTGGGCCAGAGTGGTATGATGTGGGATGATGGAGACTTCAATTACGACGGGACGGTGAATAGCGAAGACTTCACGCCATTGTCGAATAACCTGGGCCAGTCCGACCAGATCGCCGCAGCCCCCTTGGTACAGGCGTCGCCGGTTGTGGCGGCAACTTCCGCGAGCGGCGCGGATGTGGCATCATTGCCCGTTCAAATGGCGAAGGGTGCGCAGAAACTCATGCGACGTGATGGACGCAGATTGTGAAACGAATCATATCAAAGACCCTGATGGCAATGATGATTGCCGCGGGACTGGCCATATTAGTGTTTGGCCCGAGACCCAGGACGAGCGGGTCTGGCGCGGGTACATATACAATACTGGGATAAGTGGACGGGACTCGAAGGCGATCAGATGAAGGAGATCGTCGACGAATTCAATAACACCGTCGGCAAGGAAAAAGGAATTTGGGTCGATTTCGTGTCGATGAGCCAGATCGACCGCAAGACGCTGATTTCAACCGCCGGGGGGGTTCCTCCGGATGTTGCGGGGTTGTGGGACCCGCAGGTTTTGCAGTTTGCATCGATGAATGCGCTGGAGCCGCTGGATGACTATGCCCGGCAATATGGAATGACGCGCGACAAATACAAGCGCGTCTATTACGATGGCTGTCAGTATAACGGGAAGCTGTATGCGATTCCGAGCACGGTCTGGTGCATCGCGATGCTGTGGAACAAAGCGATTTTCCAGGAAAAATCGGCTGAAATACGTGCCGCGGGCCTCGATCCAGATCAACCGCCAAAGACAATCGCTGAGTTGGACAAATACGCCGCGGCGATTGACACGTGGGACAAGAAAGGGAACGGGAGGTTGGTCAGCACGGATTCATACCACTGGAGCCCGGGACGGCGACGAATGAAATGGGCTACTGGTTCGGCGCCACGATCGCCGATCCAACCGGCACGAGGATGCTAATCAATTCGCCGGAGATGATGGCGGCGTACAACTGGATTCGGGGATACAGTGAGCGAATCGGCAGAATTCAGATCGCGGAATTCCGCAGCGGTTTTAACAGTGGCGGGATCAGTTTGTTTGATACGCCGCAAAATCCTTTTCTCGTCGGGTCACTAGCAATCGAAGCGCAGGGGCCGTGGATATCGGCCTTCATCGAAAAATACGATCCCGCGTTTGATCGCTGGCATGTTCCGGCGGATCAGTTGAAGCGCGAAGCCGATTTTGGACAAATTGAAAATGGAATGACGCGCGAACAAGTGGAGAGCATTCTTGGAGCGGGGGATTCACCCGATCACGCTGCGGCCTCGCCGCCGCCGGTCGGCGCCGGCGAACAATTGCTGCACTGGGCGGCGGGCATTAAGGATATTTTTATTACCTTTGAGGATGGCAAGGTAACATCCGCCGAGGCAAAGCTGCTACCGGCGGAGATGCGGAAGAAATATTGCCAATGGGGCGCGGCGGCATTTCCTTCGGGGGTGGCGGGGAAAGATAACATTACTTATGCGGGGATGGATGTGTGGGTTGTTCCCAGCACGTCGAAGCATAAAGACGAAGCATTCGAATTTATCGCGTTTGCCAGCCGGCAGGCGCAGATCGAAAAACTCAGTTCGCTGCATTGTAATTTGTCGCCGCTGAAAGAGGAGAGTCGGGAGTACATTGAGAATCATCCGAACCCGTATGTGGATGTTTACGAGAAGCTCGCCGCCAGTCCAAATGCAATGGGTCTTCCGCGCGTCGTCAACTGGCCGCAGATTTCCGACGAGTTGACCCAAGCAGCGGAGCGATCATATCTGCTTCAAGGTTCGACCGCGGAGATCCTCAATGAGATTCAGGCCCGCTCTCAAAAGGAATTGAACAAGGCGCTGGATGTGCCCGAGGATACAAATCTTGCTCTCGGACAGGCGGCGCAATGAAGCGCGATGTTCAACAATTTGCCAAAGGGATGGCGTTTCTTTCACCGTGGCTGGTAGGGTTCTTGGTCTTCACGTTGGCGCCGATAGGGCTGTCGTTTTATTTCAGCATGACCAAGTTCGATTTGCTTGAGCCTCCCAAATTCGTTGGAGCGCATAATTATCTGGACCTGTTGCACGATCAGCTTTTCTGGAAAGCGACCGGTAATACTTTTTATTACACGCTGATGGCGCTGCCGGCGGGATTGCTGGTCTCGCTGGGATTGGCGCTGCTCCTGAACGTGGAAATGCCGGGCCGGGCGATCTGGCGGACGATCATATTCATGCCATCGCTCGTTCCGATCGTTTCATCGGCATTGATTTGGATGTGGTTGCTCAATCCCCGGTCAGGGCTGCTCAATGGAATACTCGAAGCATTGCACCTTCCGCCGGCGCCCTGGCTTTCCGATCCGCGGTGGGCGATGCCGACGCTGGCGATGATGAGCGTTTGGGGGGTGGGCAACGCCGTGGTGATTTATCTCGCCGGTTTGCAGGATGTGCCGCAGGAGCTTTACGAGGCGGCGGAGCTGGACGGCGCGAGTCTTCTTGGCCGGGTCTGGCACGTAACGATTCCTTTGCTTTCCCCGGTCATTTTTTTCAACCTGATCATGGCCATCATCGGCGCACTTCAGGTTTTTGAGATTCCGTACATCATGACCAACGGCGGACCGGTGCATAAGACGTATTTCCTCTCCATGTATCTCTACGACAACGCTTTCGTCTATCTGCAGATGGGATACGCCAGCGCCATGGCGTGGATCATGCTGTTGTTCGTCCTGGCGATGACGAGCGTGGCGTTTTTGTTCAGTGAACGATTGGTTCACTACCAGGGCAAATAGGCATGAGCGCTCTTGAAACTAATTCGACGCAAACGCTCGCGCCGCCGGTGGGCATCCTCGCGCCGGCGATCCCGCGCCGCAAATTGCGGAGAAAATATTACCATCGCTGGGTGGCGCTGCTGGCGGTCATCATCATTTGTGCGGGTTATCTCTTGCCGTTCTTGTGGATGCTTCTCGACGAGCCTGAAGCGCGTGGATCAGACGATGACCAGTCCGCCGCAGATCATCCCGCATCCCATCATGCCGGGGAATTTTTGGAAGGTGATCACTTCCAAAAAGGTGGATTTCCCGCTCTATACGCGCAATACGCTGCTCATTGCGGCTCTGACAGTGCTGGGTACGACCCTGTCCAGCTCGATCGTCGCCTACGGATTTGCCAAGATTCGATTCAAAGGCCGAGGATTTCTCTTCGCCTTGATGCTGTCGACGATGATGATTCCGTTTCCGGTGATGATGCTGCCGCTGTTCATCGTCTTCCGATTCATCGGCGATCATACGCCGCTGCAAATGCTCGGCACGTTCAGGCCGCTGTGGCTTCCAGCGTGGTTCGGCAGCGCTTTCAGCATTTTCCTTCTCCGCCAATTCTTCCTGACGATTCCGGATGACATCGGCGAGGCGGCCCGCATCGACGGCTGCACCGAATGGGGCATCTTCTGGCGGATCATGCTGCCTCTGAGCAGGCCAGCCCTGTCCGTCGTGGCGCTTTTCTCATTCATGTGGGCGTGGAACAATTTCCTTGGACCGCTGCTATTTTTTCAGCGGCCGGACCAATACACGCTGGCCCTGGGGCTTCAGGCATATCAGAGCCAGCAGGGGGGCACCGATTGGAATTTATTGATGGCCGCTTCGATGCTGGTCATGTTGCCGGTGATTATTCTGTTTTTTCTCGCGCAGAAAACCTTCATACGCGGAATCGCCACGACCGGGTTGAAATAGCGAGCCAGACTTCAGGTATCTTCATCGACTGTCGGTGGAAGAAACCGGCCGGCTGGTCAAAGTCACAAAACAGAGCGCCGGCAATTCCATCTCGACAACCCCGCCCTTCACCGCGACGGATTCACCATGAGTGAATTGGCGGTTTTGATCCGTCATATAACTCTCAAGCGTCTCCACGCCCACCGGGATTCCCGAAATGCTGATTTCGCGCGATGCTCCGGTGTTGACGAGATGAATGGAGCAGCCGGCGCCAAAAGGATCGAGCAGCGCGGCGGCGTGGATTGCCGGTTGGTTGCAGGTGAATTGCAGCTCCGTTGAGCCGGGTACGCTGCTTGCGGACAACTGCTTGAGACACCAGAACCGTTCCGATGGCCGGACGACCGTTCCCTGAAAATCCTCGAGCGGGTAATCCGGCGTCATCTCCCACGGCAAAACGGATGCCGGTTGCGAATTGGACAGTACGTCCAGATACATCGCGGCTTCGTCAATCGCATACCAGGAATAAGCGAAAACATGCGGGTATTTATACGCGTCTGAATCGGTGCCGCCCTCGGCGACGAAAAGTGGCAGGTTGAGCTTTTGCGCCGCCGCGTGCCAGGCCGCCAACTGTTCCGGAGTCGCGCCGTTCCATGAGTGATAAGAAACCGCACCGACATATTTCATTGCTTCGGGGTCGGCTGACGCGGGTTTTATGAAATCGACCGGCGGGGGTTTGGAAACATCGCCGAGAAGAATTTTCGTGCTGATTCCCTTGGAGACGAAGCAGGCCCCAATTCGTTTGATCGCATCGCGGTATTGGTTCGGAGTAAGCCGGATTGTCACGCCGATGTCGGTTTCGTTCAGCGAAAAATATTTTGGCTCGACGCCGTATTGCTCCCGAGCGTACAACAAATACGACGCGATTCCGTTGCACAGTTCATCCCATTTTTCAGGTCTGACCAGCCGGCCCTCGGCATAAAGCTCCCCGGGCTGGGGGTTATTCAATGCCCATGCAGGCGCGACCCACAGCGAGAAAATGAGAGGAATCCCCCGCTGCTGAAACTGTTTCGCCAACTCCAACGATTGGCGAATGTCGCTCTTCGGCTGGTCGTTCTCCGCAAGCTTCCGCGGATCAGGGTTCGCCTCCTCGGTTGGTTCCCATGCTGCCAGTGGCACGGCCATGCGGGCGCAGACAATGCGGAACTGCTGTAGATTGTATTTTACATCCGGGGTGTCCAGCCGGAATACGAAGTTACCCCCAATTCCCTCAAACGACGCGCCACGACTTGCGGGATCAATTGTAAGGTGGGCCGGCTGATGGTCGATATCTCCATCAACCGTCACCGTAAATGATCCTTCGATGATCTGGTTTTTCTTAACGGCCCCCGCGTGAAGTTGAACTAGACAATTGATTTGATCGCCATGTGGATCGTGAATATCTCGGACGACCACCTCGTCTTGGCCGCTGAATTCCGCTTCGAGACGTCGATGGGCTGACGTCAATCTCACTCCGGTCGCGGCGCCTTGCAGATAGTGTCGGCCAGTCGCCGGCTCGGTTGTTGAGATCTCCGACGATCGCGTTGCCGGTTCCTGGACTCCGATCAATTCCGCGTCAGCGCCCGCAAAATCGGCCAGCGGCGCACCGATGGAAAAATAGACTCCGTCGAGGTTCATGTCCTGCTGCGGGACCGCCCGGACGTGGATTCTCGCGGTGTGCACATCCAACGGCTCGACGATTGTCTGGTAAACCACGCCTTGCCCGCCTCGCCGAAGCCCAATCCTGCCGTCGTAAATCTGCTTGTCGCCATCCTGAGCGAAGTGCAGATCGCGCTCCTGCCAATGCCCCGTCCCAACCGACGGCCGGCCCTCCGGACCGACTATGCGCAGGCTCGTGGTGATCGGAAAGAGCTGTCCGTCGATGCGAAACCCGCGAAGGTCCCCCCATCCTTCTACCTCCACGTCGCCTTGGGCAAGTCCCGCGCCGAACAAAATCGCCGAGGCAACGACCAAACAATAGCGGCGGTTCCACATTCTGGGTTTCTTAGAGAACCATCAAGGAGTCACGGGGTAGGCGTTACCGCCGCTGGGGGATTTAATCAGGGGATTTGCCATGCGTCCTCGTGGTACCCAGGAGTGCTTGTCGCCGGGCAATTTTGCCTCCATTCCAGAAAGCAAAATACCCGGCGAATTCATGAACGTAAGGGCCGCCTCCGGGGTGCCATTCTTTAGTTGGTCCGCGTATTTTCCCTGAAGCAATTTCTGGGTTGCAGGCTTGAATCGCAGGCAATAACCGACAAATCGATTGCTATCGTCATCTTCGTACACCATGGCCCATTCGGCGGTCTTGCCATCGTGTTCGTAAGGCGGGAAATTGTAGATGTCGTCCCTGTAAAACGTCTTGCCGTCGTCATCAGTGTAGAACGCTTCGTAGGGATGAACGTGAGGTCCTCTGGGCCAGAAATTAAAGGCAAAAATGGCGCCGGCGAGCAATATCAAGGCAACAGCGACCCCGACGCCCACGCCTTTTTCGCTCAGCTTTTCGCGAACACTCATTGTCACTTTGTTCGGCTCAAATTTGAATGGATCGAGCGAGCCCGCGAGACGGATCCGGAATATTTTACGGGCCTCCGCCCGGACCCTGTGCCCACGGCGATATCGAGTTTACCGAGATGTCCCTGGCCTGGACTGTTCCCAGAACCCTCGATTCGACATGGCCGTCAGCGAAGAGCATGTTGCCCGTCGTACCATTCATATGGCGAAAGCGCATTGCGCAAACGGGCACATAGTTGAGCGCGCTTGTATTGTCGACGTTTTCAAGCGCTAATGCTTTCTTGGAGACGTTCCCATTGGCCGATGAAAAGGGAGGAACATTTCCCAGCGCGATGGCGTTTGTGTAATTCGCGATGTTGTAGTTTACGGAATCTGCCGGAACGGGGTAATACAGGCCGTAGCCATATGAGGACCACGCAACGGCGCTCTCATCGATCTCCGAGGCCACCCAGCCATCGTTATAAATATATCCGGCAGTCTTTCCATCGCTAAGATTCTGTGGACCGCACCAAATTACCATGGTCGCACTGGACCGCTGAATGCTCGACGTTTGGCGGAGGGGAATATAGCCGGTCCCGAGTTTGGGGGGGTTGCCGGCGGTGCCAAGAGTGGCTTTGCCCTGCACAACCGCTCGGTCGTCCCAGAGTTCGGTATCCGGCATTATAACAGGGTTACACATGTAATCGGATACTCTCTTCTGGTAGGTCAGTCCCTCCGTGTCGTAATCATGAAATACGGCGAGAAAATCAGCGGCCATATTTGTTTCGGTTGATGCCAGACCGCCGCCGGAAGCATCCCATACGGGATTTGCCGCATTACTCCCAGGAGGATTGGAGTCCGTGAGTCGGGTCAAGCTATCGCACCAACCCCAGCAAGTGGTGTTCCACCATCCCCAGTTGAAATCGTCGGCTCCGCCGTTTACCTGCGCCCAACCGTAAGGAAGATAGCCGTGATTCTCGGCGGCGTAAATCTGCATCATCTGGCCGATTTGCCGCAAATTTGACGAACACCCAACGAGATTCGCCTGCTCTTTTGCGCAATTCAGCGCCGGGAGAAGGATCGAAATCAGGAGGGCGATGATCCCGATGACCACCAATAGCTCTACCAGCGTAAACCCTCGCTTGATGCGCCGAATCGACATGCTCGCTCCTCTCAAAATTCCGCGATTATACGCGTATCATATATATGAAAAACGTCCCGTCAATGATTTTTTGTCGGGATTGTAGCGAAAGTAGCATTTTGTTAAGGCCGACGACCGGGTTGGGCGCACGTAAGAGCCGGATTATGGGGCTGAATTCATTTTTACAAAATCGATGATGTCGTGAACATTCCCAAATGCCAAGCCCGTGACAGTATCGGCGCAGCCATAATAAATCGCCAATTTTCCGGACGGAGCGTCCAAAAGGGTGGCACATGGGAAGACCACGTTGGGAACGTCACCGACGCATTCGTATATTGTTTGGGGTGACATCAGATAAGGCGCGGCGCGGTGAATCACCTTCCAGGGCTTTTCCAAATCCAGCAGGGCGGCCGAAAAGCTGTAGACAAAACCGTTGCAACTGTTCAGCACGCCATGATAAATCAGCAGCCAGCCTTCGCTGGTCTCGATTGGAATCGGGCCTGCGCCGATCTTGGTGGATTCCCACGGCTGCTCGGGCGCCATTACGAATCGATGTTTTCCCCAATAGATGAGATCCGGGCTTTGACTGAGGAACATGTCCCCAAACGGCGTGTGCCCACGGTCGCTTGGCCGGCTGAGCATCACGTAACGGCCGTTAATTTTGCGGGGAAACAATACCCCGTTTCGGTTGTAAGGGAGATAGGCATTTTCGAGTTGATGGAACGTATTGAAGTCCTTGGTCCAGCCAATGCCGATAGTTGGGCCGTGATATCCGTTGCACCAGGTGACGTAGTAACGGTCCTCGATCCAGCAGACGCGGGGGTCGTAGCCGTATTCCCACTTCGCGAGATCCTGATCGTCGCATCTAAAACGGATCGGCTCGGAGCTGATGTTCCACTTGATGCCATCGGCGCTTCGACCGGAATATAAACCCATGCGGCGTTGTTTGTCGTCGCAACGAAACACACCGGCGAATGCGCCCTGGTAGGGGACGGCGGCGCTGTTAAAAATACTGTTAGAGGTGCTGGTGAGATTGCGAGGAATAATCGGATTGCGACTATAGCGCCAGACGACCTCCTCAGAATTATGGGGGCGATCCTCCCAGGGAATATTGGGCAAGGGCTGGCCCCCGATGATTTCGTATTTAGAAACGGCCATAGTTATTGTTTGCGGGGGCATTTGAATCTCACTCATTAGCGCACGTTAACAAAATTCCTGTGCTGGTACAGTTCAACTCAATTACGAATCCCAAGTCGTTACTCGATCAATTGAGAGTTACAAAATTCGCGGCATGGCCATAAGTCTTACTGCGAACTGATGAAAACGGCCGATTTCATTTCTCCCGCTGACGATAATAGACACATTTTCGCAATCGCCGGAAGATTTCCTTTGACAGCCGCAATAGACTCTTTATACTTGATTCATATATATTTTCAAGCGGAATTTAGGCGGAAGCGTTCACATCATCTTTGAAAGGAGCGGAAAATGAGGAAGTCCCGAGTTGTCGCGTTGATCTGCGGAAGCGCAGTGGCTGTTTGCGGGCGTTTTGCCCTGGCGGATATCCCCTTGGCCGTGTCATACGATGATTTCGCCGGCACGCCGCGAAGCGATGGAATCAACGATCCCACAACCGGGCCGAACAGTTGGCAAGGTTGGGGCACCTGGAACAACGGCGTGGTGACGCCCCAAACCAGCAATTCTGCCACCGGCGAAACGTTGACTTTTGCGGCGACCAGCTTGGCCGGCAGTGGACCGACGGTGAACGGGCTTTTGGATACGCCCAATGATTACGCGGCGACAAATGGGGATCCCGACTACGGACAATATCCGAATGGATTTGGCGGGTTGCCCGGTGTTCTGGGCTCCATGACGATTAACAATTACGCGGGCGGTTACGACGTGGTGCAGACTGGGGATTTTCAGCCCGGCTCCGGAGGAGCGGCATTTGCCAAGGCGATACAGCAGGGGCAGTGCTTGGCGATTGATTTCACGTCGCCGGACGGCGGGACCACTTTGCCCGCCGGGTACATGACGGTGGGATTCAGTACATATACCAATTCAACGAATCTCAGCACCGGCGGGGCAAATCCGGGGAAAAATCTTACCGGCAAAGATTCGGGAGCCTTTGGCGATGCTCCGGGTTCGTTTTGCGTGAATAACGGTACTTACTTCACCGCCTATATTCCCTACAGCGACCCCACCTTCACCCCAGCTTATGGGCAGTTCAATATTATTTTGAACAGCAGCGATGCCGGAAATGTGACCTTCAGCAACATCCGCCTCATTTCCAGCACCTGGGCCACCTCCGGCGGAGGAAGCTGGACTACAAACGTATCACCAACCGACACGGACTGGATTGGAGGAATTCCTGGCGACGTGCTGGGCGGCGCTTCGGGTGCTATCGCGCAGTTTGCAGATCTCGAAACTGGTAACGCCATCGCGACTCTCGATCAGACCTGGACGCTGGGAACGCTTACTTTCGACTCACTGCAATATTCCTACAACATCGCGCCAGGCACCAGCGGCAGCCTCGTCATGGACAACAAAGCCAACAGCGCCGACGCGGTCATCAATGATGTGGCCGGTGGATCCGCAACTTCCGGCGGTGGGTCCGCTCCAAATTACACCGAATATCTCACCGCTGCGGTCCTACTGAATTCCAATACCGACGTCACCGTCACACGCAGCACGGATCTTCTCCAAGTGACCGGTAACATTACCGGGACCGGCGCTCTGTCCATGTCCGGCGCCGGCACTCTCCAACTCAACGCGGTCAACACGTATTCCGGCGGAACTACGGTCAACGGCGGAACACTCCTTGTCAGCAGTTCAGGGTCCCTGCCCGCGAATAAGCCTGTAACCGTCAACGGCGGGCTGCTTGAGCTTGCAAACGGTATTCAAGGCAGCAACTTGGCCCTTTCGGCTTTGACCATCACTGGCAGCGGCAAGGCTCAGGTGGCCGACAACGTTAGCGCGGGCACCGCTCTGGGCACCAGCAACGTCACGTTAGGGTCGTTATCAATCACCGGTAATGGCGTGCTCGACATTGGCAACAATCGCGTCATCATCGACTACAGCAGCCCCCTCACCGACCCGATCGCTTCGATCGCCACATGGATCAAGAACGGCTTCTATAATCTGGCCGGTCCGCAGATCATCAGCAGCGACATTGCGGCGGATGATCTCGCCAGCGGCCTTAGTTACGGCATCGGTTACGCCGATGGCGCTGACGGAGCGGTCGCCGGCCTGCCTTCGGGCGAGATTGAAATCATGTTCACACTGTTGGGCGACGCCAATCTTGACGGAATCGTCAACAGCGAAGATTTCACGCCATTTTCGGCCAACGTGGGCAAGAACGGCGGCTGGGACAAGGGCGACTTCAATTACGACGGGACGATCAACAGCGAAGACTTCACGCCCTTCTCGGCCAACCTGGGCAAGTCCGCCACGCTGGCCGCCGCGGCAGGTGGTTTAGTCTCAGCGGATGGCCTCAGTTTGGCGAATGTTCCCGAACCCGCAAGCGCGGGGCTGATGGTGATGGCTGGATTTGGAATTCTCCGACGGTGTCGGCGCTCTATTTGAGAAGCGCCGGCTCGACAAACAGGAGTCTTTTGACGGCGTTATAGTTTCCGTCCCTACTTTGCCGTCACCGTCACTCTCATCCCCGGCAACCACTGCTTGAATTCGTCGGTGTAATACAGATACGCCCGGCTGGCCGGCCCGGTGTATTCACCGGGAATAGCCGCGGTCAGGCTCAAAGGAATCTCGATCGTCTCGTTTGGCTGAATATCGCGCCAATAGAGGATCACCTCGCGGCCCCGCACCTCGTAGGCGGCGATGCGGCCCGATTTCACCAGTTCCTTAAGTTGATCGTGCCTGACTTCCAATCCGCCTGGCAGACCGACGATTGCGATCGGTGTCGGCAGGGTGTCTGTACCGCGATTGGTGAGCGTGACGCGAGCCTCAGTGACCGCGCCCTCGGCCACTTGCTCGTCGGCAAGCGACGTCGTCATCACCAGTTTGCACTGATCCGAGGAAGCCGGCGTAACGCTGTTGAATGAAACCGCGATGGAATACGGAAGATCGGAGCCATCCGTCATTCGCAATTCCACAGCGTGTTCTCCCGGACTCATCTTGTCCGAAAAATCGGGTAGCTTGATGACGCCGGTGGTTTGGGCATCGAATGCCAAGGGGTCGCCGACGGGCTGGCCATCAACAAAAAGCTGAATCTGGCCGCCGGCGGTAGGGTGTGCGCGGGCCTTGTCATAGGCAATGATGGCCCGCAGCGCCAGCACCGTCGATTGCGTCGAGCCGAACCGCCCGCCCTTGCAGGAGTCGGCGAGATAGTGGATGCCAAGCTCGACGTTTGCCACATACGCCGGATCGCGCAGCCACGCCAGTGTCGCCAGCGAAGTCGTTTCGATCTCCAGGCTGTCCCCGCCGCTGCCGACGACGGTGGTCGTTGCGCCCAGGACGTGGCCGTCCTTGTCCTGAAGCTGGGCGAGTTGATCCATGAACTGTTTGGCGCCCGCCTTGTCACCAGCCAGGAAAAGCGCATTGGCGGCCAACGCTTTGACATAGCTGTTGGGATCGACCTGCGCATGTTCCGCCAGCCATTTCACTTCCGCGTCAAGGCCGGTTTGGCCCGCTTCCAGCAGAGCCCACGTGCAATACCCGTTGGCGCAACCCGGATCGGCGATCCATGTATGCAATGCTCGGCGTTCGTGGATGAATCCACCCTTGCCGTCGCGCCGGGCCAGAAGCCATTTGCGCGTGTCGGCGAGCATCACTGGATCGACGTTCCGCACGGCGGACATATCTGTGAATTCCATCAGGCCATATGCGGTCAGGCATTCGTGGCCGGGGTCTTCACCAAACCATTCGTATCCCTTGTTCTGGCATTCGAAACCGATCAGGCGGGCGTAACCTTTGTCCAGCAGATCGTTGCTGCGAGAAATGAGGTTGGGATCGACGCCGCTATGCGTAGTGAAATATTGATCGGCCATGACAAGGGGATATGTCGTCGAGCTGGTCTGCTCGAAACAGCCGTAGGGTTCCTGCAGGAGCTGCTGCAGCGCCTCGGTGAGATTGGCCAACGGTGTTGGATACAGTGCCGCGACCGTCTTCATGCTCCCGGCCACCAGCGAATCGGGGATCTGGATCAGATGAACGACCCGGCTGCCGGCGTTAACTAACCCGCCTTTGTCGATCTCCGTCGGGAATCCCAGCGGCTGCACAACCAGCGGACGCGTTACCCGATCGGAAAACGATCCGGCCTGCGCCTGCACGATAAAATCAGACGTTCCCGGTTGTGCGCCGATATGCACATCAACCAGTTGCCGCACGCGCTGGCCGACGGGGAGGCTGAACGCGTCGACCTGCGAAATGCTGATCCCGGGGCCGCTCTTGATGGTAAACCGGACGTTGTCCATATCCTCGCGCGTGCCGTTGACGGCCGCGATCGGGAGACGAATCACATCCCCGCTGCTCACTTCCAGAGGCAGCTTCGGCTCGACATAAAACGGCTCGGTCGAAGTGACCGTCGTCTTGCCTTCGCCCAGTTTGCCCGATGCGTCAAACGCGTCTGCGGCGATGTCGAAGCTGGTGACGGAGTCATTGAGATGAAACGTGATCGTCGCCGTCCCGGTCTTCTCGTCGGTTTTGACGCCCGCAGCCCAATAGAGCGTTTCGGCGAAATCAACGCGATCACCAGTGGTGCGGTCGGGCCGCAGATCGTGGGCGTAGATGCGGATTACGGGAGGCGGCGGTCTCATCATCGGGCCGAAACCCCCGCCCCCAAATCTCCAGCCTTCGGGCATAGCTTTCGCGGGTTCGGGGAGGTCCGCCGCAACCCGATTCTGTTGACCCTGCAGCGGGTTCGCACCCTCTTTATCGCGCAATGGTAAAGCGCCCGAATCGCGTGCGCAACTCGCCCGCGCCCGCTGGCGCGGCCATCTGCATATCATCGAGTTCGGCACCGCCGCCGCCGCCGAATCCGCCCGTCGCCCAAACCACCGGCTGGACATCTCCCAGCACTCGCCGGGCGGCATCGCCATAAACGCTGATGAATTTCTTCGAGTCGACCGTCGCGAACCGCCGCCAACCCTGCGCGCCCAATAACAGATCGGTGTCCATAGCCGCCTTCGGATCGGTGGGATCCAAATAGACCTCCGCGTCGGCCAATTCCCTCACATCATCCTCCAGCAGCACCATCGCTCCCAGCCGCGGAGCGCGGTCTCGCTTTTCAAGCATGCGCAGCACGGTCTGGTCCGTCGCGGTAATCCCCACAACAGCCGGCACCGGATTGCCGGCATCGTCGGTGGTGGCGACGGTAACGGTCACTTGATCGGCCGGACTATACGAGGGTAGATCGGTAGTTACTTTGACGTGCAGCGTTTCGGCGTCTTATGAAAAACCAACCGCTCGGCGACCGGCGTGCCATCGGCATTTTTCACGGTCGCTATCAACACGCCGTCCGCCCAGCCCGGAGGCGTCAAAACTATCTCCGATGTCTGGCCGGGGATGATCTTCACGCCCGTTGAGGCCACCTCTGTCTGTCGCTTCGACAAGGTGACGATGTACGACCCCGCCACGGTCCCGGCAATATCGAGCCTGACGGGCTCGCTCGCATCGGTTACATCCATGGTCGATTGCAAGATGACGCCGTCTGTTTTGGCGGCAGGCAGTGGATACATTTGCGTGATGCCCGAGGGCTGGGAGAGCTTGATAGAATATGTCTCACCCGCTTTTGGCGTCAGGACAAATCGGCCGCGCCCTTCGTGTTCCGTGGCGAAATCAACGACGGCGTTGCCGTGCGAGTCAATTACCTTACCCACCAGGTCCGCCGGCTTTTTCGCGGTCGTGCGGGCTTCCACATAAACCCGGCATGGCAAGCCGGCGACCAAGTCTCCCCCTTCGGGGTAGATCGACAGATCAACCGTATTGAGCAGGATCGGAATCGTCTTGGCGATGGGCTCTACCACTCCGCCATCAGCCACGGCAAGCGACAGCGTCCCATCGCCGCGCTCGATATGGGTGGGCAGCACAAACTCGACCGAACAATTCCCGGCTGAATCGACAGTGGTTTCGCCGGTGAACGCGGTTTTTCCGTCGACGATCGCGCTGGCAGAGACTTTCGCGCCAACAGGCAATCCGCCTTCGGTTCGCTCCACGTGCAACGACGCCTTAACGGTATCGCCCGGACCGAATCCATCGCGGAGAAAAACAATCTCCCCCTTGAGGCGCGGACGCGCGATACGCACGGACTTCAAATTCGCGCTTCGCCGGCGGAAATCCGTTGGCCGGGAAACTGATGGTCGCCGTATACTGGCCACCGGCCGCATCGGCAGGCACGTCCCAACAGAACCCCGCGACGCTGTCCTGAACGGGCGAATTTTGAGCGAAGAGCTGCTCCCCTTTGGGCCCGGCAATTTGCAGCATCGCGTATTCCGATTGTCCATCCGCGATCGGCCTGTGATCGAGCGCTCCCAGAATTACTCCGCGCAGATAAACGCGTTCGCCAGATCGATAGATAGGTTTGTCTGTCGACAAGTGTCCGAGATAGCAACCATTTTCGACGCCCGGCGAGCCGCTCTGGGCTGCAAGGAGCAATCCCAGTACGATAATCGCCAACGCAACCCCTGCCGCCATCGCCCGATATACAGACATAATATTGAACCCTTAAAACAGAACCCACAAGTCTTCGTTGCGGAATCAGCCGTATATGGCGGGTTAGACGCGAGAAGTGATAATCGGTTCCGGAGAATCGCGTGAATTTTCGATAATCAATCGGAATGAGTGGCGGATTTAGCCAGCGGCTCTGCCCCACAAACTCTCAACAATGGAAGCGGGATGTAATATTTGTGGTACGTCTTACCGCTGCGATATCTCACGCCATCTCTGGCTTCGACGAGCACTGTCGCCCGGTGGTGGATTCGATTGACAAAGCCATTCAATCGCTTCCCGTCAAAATCGAATTCGACGCGGTCGCCGATTTTAACCGCGTGTTCAACGGCGGCGTTTTCAAGAGGCGTTATCAACTCATGCTTGCTGGAGGCATGCCCAAAAATATTTGCGGACAACGTTTTGAACCGCGGCGCCGCGCAACTGGACTTTCCCCAACAAAGCATTTCCGCCAAATGCAGGATTTCATGTTCCATGATCCGTTGCAACGCTTCGAGGCGATTGGTGCAGACCAGGCCGCAGGCTGTGACCGGCCGATGAGATTCCCTGAAATTCATGAAGAGCATCCGCGTCGCGATGGCGATCTCGAAATAAGAGGCAAGCGTGCCGTTGCGAAGCCCAACCCGCTTGCGAATGGTTTTGCCGCCGGCGCGGGTCATCGTCGAAGAGAGCCGGAACGTGAGTTGCGCGCCCGCGGTGGAAGCAATCGCGTTTGACAGCCAATTCTCGAAAAACAGCTGGTCGTAACGCTGGAACATCAGCGCCAGATCGTCAACGCCAATGAGCTGGAAGTTTGGCTCGAAAATCGCGCGGGACTCGCGAAGCATCGATTGGCAAATGTCTGAAGTTTTGGCCGCGATGACTTCGGTGGAATTGCGAACGGCAGTGAATTCGATAAGCGGGGAGCGCATTGTTCTTTGGTTTTGGCATGGTAACAATCGCCGGCCCGCATGGAAATATCCGCTTTTTCATTGCTTCATTTCCGCTGATACAATAGCGAAAGAACACCGAAGATGAAGCGATTCCATTTCTTTCTGCTGTTGGCCGGGTTGACCGTTGCATCGGCTTCGGCAGCGCACGCTAGAGTTATTTCGCCGCAAGACTTCAAGCATTACGTCGATTCGTTCAACGCCTCCGATCCGGAGAAGGTCGTGAATCTGATCCCCAATGCCAAGGCGTGGGATTGGATGGTGCAAAACGTCCCGATGTTTGAATGTCCGGACCCTGCGATCGAGGAGATGTACTATTTCCGCTGGTGGACTTACCGCAAGCACATCAGGCAGATGGATGCTTTTATCGCTTTGAGCGAATTTCTGGCGCGAAAGCCGGTCACCAGTGCGGTGGGCCACCATCTTATCGAGGGGCGATGGATTCGCGACAACGAATATCTGGATCAGGACCTGCTCTATTGGCTTCGCGGGACGGGCGGCAAGCCGCACGATACGCACAACTACAGCAGTTGGACGATTTGGGCGGCCTACCAACGGTATCTGGTAAATGGAGATCGAGCGTTCATCGTTTCGATGCTCGATGACTTCATCCGCGATTATGGTCAATGGGAAAAGGACCACCTCAGCGATGACGGCCTGTATTGGCAGCAGGAAACCCGCGATGCGATGGAGGACTCCATCAACGGCGACCGCAAGGCCAAAGGCCGCCGGCCGAGCATCAATAGCTACATGTACGGCAACGCGATCGCCATCGCCGCCGTGGCCCGTCTCGCGGGCAAGCCGGAGATAGCCGCGATTTATTCCACCAAGGCGGCAGCAATCAAAAATCTCGTTCAGGAAAAGTTGTGGGATCCGCAGGCGCAATTCTTCAAAATCCGCTGGGAAAACGGGCAGATTTCGAACGCCCGCGAGGAGATCGGATTCATTCCCTGGTATTTCGAATTACCCGACCCGGGCTACGAAGCGGCCTGGGCACAGCTCAGCGATGAACACGGATTCTGGGCGCCGTTTGGCATAACGACCGCGGAACGTCGCGATCCCCGATTCCGCACCCACGGCTCGGGACACAGTTGTGAATGGGACGGACCGGTCTGGCCGTTCGCAACATCGCAAACTCTCACGGCGCTGGCAAATGTGTTGAACGATTATCCGAATCCTTATGTGACGAAACAGATTTACTTCCAGGCCCTGCAAACCTACGTCAAGAGCCAGCGTCTGGATGGCAAGCCGTACATCGGCGAATACCTCGACGAAAAGACCGGTCAATGGCTTCGGACCGATCTGGAACGTGGGCGATATTACAATCACTCAACATTCTGCGATCTGGTCATCTCCAGCCTGGTCGGTCTGCGCCCGCGGGAAGACCAGACGGTTATCGTCAATCCTCTGGCGCCGGCCGAGAAATGGGATTGGTTCTGCCTCGACAACGTAAGCTATCACGGACGGATTCTATCGATTATCTGGGATCGTACTGGCGGGAAGTTCAACCAAGGCGCCGGCCTCAGCGTCCTGGCCGACGGCCGCCTTATCGCGCACGCGGATACGCTTGGGCGCGTCGAGGGTGACCTCGGTAATGTGAGCAACTCGAATTAGTCGACCTTCGGCACTTCGATTCCCAACGCGGTGGCCAGGTCTATCATGTGGTCCTGTTCCTGCAGGATGATTTCTCGAAGCGTTTCGCTGAGCGCAAATTCACCCATTTCGTCGGCCTGGCGAATTCTGTCCCGATAATTTTTTACGGTCACCCGTTCATTCTCCAAATCGAAACGCAGCATGTCCTCCGCTTTCTCGGAAGTCTTGACCGGCTTGGGAGTCACCGTCGGCATTCCGCCGAGATAATCAATTTGGTGCGAAATTTTCAGGGCATGCTCGAGTTCTTCACCGGCGTGTTTTTCGAGTTCCTTGGCGATGTCCATGTACGCGGCCCCTTTGATAACCTGGCTGTAGTTCACGTATGCAATGATTGCCTGATATTCGCGTGACAGGTCTTCATTGAGCAATTCGATCATTGTTTTTCGAGTGATTGGTTTGGATGTCGCCATTGAATGAATCCTTCCTTTGGTTCGCGGCTATATTTCTATCCACCATATTGAGAATTGCATACGGATATTATTTGACTTGAAGCTCGCCAGGAAATCCATCGGCTTATCTCGGATTCCCTATTGTTGAAACCGAGCGGCGTCAGGTAGGCTGAAACCGGCGTTGGTATTTGGCGTTCCAATTTCCCTCACGCGGAGGCTCGAATGAACTCAATGCTCAGGACCGTCATTCTTGTTCTGGTCATCCTTCTTTTGCTGGGAACCCTTCCTGCTTGGCCGTATAGCGCCGGATGGGGCTATTATCCAAGCGGCGGCCTGGGGCTCGTTCTGGTGATTCTGGTTATTTTGCTCTTGGCGGGGAAACTTTAAGGAAAAATCAACGCGCCCGTAAGGCGCACCGAATTTTTGCGAAAAGTGAATTGTATTGAGGCCGTCGCTCGCCGCGAAAGTTGATATGATGGCCACGGAAAATTTCCGTTGGAGCCAAAGAACATGGGCAAATCCCTCGCGGCCGGAAAGCAATTAAGTCCCCGTGCCGAAGATCCTTCCAGCCTCGTACATTTCCTCAAGCTCTCGCATCTTTTCGTCCTTGGCGTCACTTTTCTGGCGGGTTGCGGGACGGTAGTTTTTGATGTCCCCGAAGGAAGAAAAGTGAAGCTTCTCGAAGTCGATGCTCCCACTTCGATTACAATTGAGCGTGTTGTTTGGTACGCGTTGTGGGGTGCGATTCCACTCGATGATAATCATTCGGCATCCATTATCGATCATTACGATTTCAAAGAAGTAAGGATGCACAATGAGTATTCGGCCTCGGATTCGATCATCAACACGTTTACGTCGATCGTCTCTTTTAGCCGTCGAAGAATCGTCGTGGAAGGAAATCCACGGGTAAAAAATCAGGTATCCCCATGAAGTGGCGATCACTCCTCGTGTTTTTGGTCGGGCTGTGCTGTACGGGATGCTTTCGCGTCGATCTGTACGCGCCGCACGGGATGGACGTCACGCTCATTTCGAGCGAAAAGCCGGCGAAAGTCGAGCGCCGCTGGCGCACCTGGTTCGTGACGTGGGGCCTAAGTCCTCTGGACAATACGACGGCTGATCTCCAGATTTCACGGGAAAAGCTGACGGAAGTACGCGTCATTACGGAAGACAATATTCCCGATGCGTTGCACGGGTTTCTTTATATTGTGCTTATTCCCATAGGACTTACGAATCAGACAATCGTCGTTCAAGGCAACCGTTCTCCGAACGATTCGGTCACGGCTGGTGATGGACGGTAGGCCGTCGACTCATTGCACGGGTAAGACTGACGCAAACCATTCCATCGCCTGTCCGTAGTCGTCAAAAGCCCGAACGTTCCACCCGTCATCGGAAGCGCACATTGCGAAGAACTCCGCTCGCTCGCCGGGCCGCATGGCGAAGAACTTCACATGCTCTCCAGCCTCGGAACTGTACAAAATCGCCAACCGATGATTTTTGCGGAACCCCATCTCCTTAAACGCCAGCGCCAATTGATATAAATCGTTCAATTCCATTTCGCTGCGTGCATCACGAACATCTACCAATGCGTAGTCAACGCCGCGAGCAATGCACGCCTTGGCAATTTTGCTCAGAACGCCACGAGTTTGCTCTTGGTCGTATTCGCCAACGCTGTTCAGGCGGATAAAGTCGCTGGTGCGGATTATTTGCAGATTGAAAGGCATCGGTTTGCTCCGGTTCGAAAATTTCGGGTTTCCATTTTGCCTTTTAAGGCTTTTCATGTCTGACAGGACAATGATTTTGCTGAGTTAGCCCAAAGCTGCAACTCATTTCACGATTTCTTCTGTAGAGTAACGGTCAAGACTAACGATCTTTACCTAATAAGTTGAATATTTGAAGGATTGTGTCCCAGGGGTGCGATTGAAGCTTATGTTCTGAAGGCGCTTGTAACGCGACTTTTACCTTAATGAAAACTCTGCAAGCAAGACTGCTGATAGTTTTCACCGCATTGCTATTAGCAGCAACCCCGTTGGCACGCTCTGACTCAGTTATAACCATCAGCGGTGAACGCTTCGTGGGGAAGGTCATCCGGGAAACACCGAAGGATGTCGTCTTTGAATCTGAACTTGGCGGCCGACTGACAATCCCCCGCGATCGCATTCGCGAGTTGCGGCGCGATTCAACGCCGGCAACGGGACCGGCAACAAGATCGGCTTCGACCCAACCCTGGCTCCCGCCCGGCGTCGGTAAGGACGGCTTTGACTGGCTCGAGCTCAAGTCCGGCGAATGGCTCAAAGGCCGGCTCAAGTATGTTCAAGAGAAAACTCTCGAAATTGAAAGTGAAGAGCTTGAAACGCAGAAGTTCAAGTTGAAAGACGTACGCAGCCTGTATCCGGCAAAACCAATGGATACAAAATTTGAGGGGATGCCATCCGTCCTCGCTCCCGTGAAAATTGAGAATGGTCTGGTCACCGTCGAAACTCCTGAGCCGATGCAACTACCGACCGATCAGCTTCGCGGCATTACCCCCGGCAGCCGGCGCGAGCGAGATTATTGGTCGGGAGAGTTTGACCTTGGGCTCAATCTGCAATCCGGTAACACTCGTCAGTTCGATCTGGCTGTGAACGCCTCTCTGGACCGCCGCACGCCTGCCACTCGATTGGATCTGGATTACCTGGCGAATATCAGCGTGGTCAATGACGTTGAAAATGCCCAAAATCAGAGGTTCGACGGTAGCTACGATGTCTTGTTTGACAACGGCTTTTTCCTCCGCCCGATCGATCTCGACTATTACCGCGATCCGCTTTCCAATATCGACGATCGTGTGACAGCCGGCATCGGCCTCGGTTATTACCTCTTCGATCGGGATGACCTGGAATGGACGGTGTCGCTCGGCCCCAGCTATCAGGCGACGTGGTTCGTAAATGTTCCTGAAGGAGAGGACGATACCGCATCCTCGGCGGCGGCCACGGTGTCAACCAAGTTCAAGATGGAACTCACAAACCGGCTTGATCTTCTCATGCAATACACCGGTAACTTTGCGTCACAACAATCCGGAGGTATCTCCCAACACGCGGAAGCGACATTAAAGTATGAACTCACGCGCAGCTTTGATATGAACCTGTCGTTCATCTGGGACGGAATCCAGCATACGCAGCAGGAAGCCGATGGAGCGATTCCGCAGAAGGACGATTATCGCTTTACGATGGGCATCGGATGGAAATTCTAGGATTGGCAAGTCCAAGGCCTGCTCTAATGCGTAAAATACTCCAGTGTGAATCGGAGCGTCCAGGCGGAAGTATTCGCGGCGGTAGCGAAATTGTACTCCACCTGCCCGCTGAACTTCAGCTTTTGAGAGCACAGTTCGAAATTTTTTCCGATCTCAAACCCGAGCGGAAGGTCGCTCCATTGTCCCTTGATCCAATTGTAGGTGAAATTCATTTCCGAGGTGCCGACTTCCCACCCGCGGGGCAGCGAAACAGCGAGGATCGGCTGCACCTTTATCTTTGAGACAGGCGGTTTATCGGATTCGCCGGCCAAAGAAAAGTAGCTCTCGCTGAAGAATCCGAACTTCCAATTACCCTGTTTTGTATCAAATCCGAATGCCGGGCCCAACGTCCATTTTCCGTTGCCGACTTCGGATATGGTCCCCGACGGAAAACCGAAGACGGGCCCGATACTGAAGTTCCCATAGGGCGTCTTCAGCACGGATAGATCGTAGAGTTCAATATCTCCAAGTCCGTTAGGCCCCTCTGGCGTGTCGGTGAGGTTACCATCAGATGAGTCGGTCGAACTTGAAGCCGATGAGGTAATCCACGGAATACTGAGGCGCGAAAGTTGATCGACCGAAAAAATGCGCCAGGGAATGTATGCCCGAAACATCACCGTATTGCCCTGAGTGTTCGGCAATCCGTGATATTCCGGAGAATACCAGTCCGCAATCGATATTCGAACCGGCGTTCCCCGATCGGATGTAATGGGTTGGGTCACAGGACTCGGCTGGGTTGGGATTTCGTCCGCCGAGATTGGCTCTGAGGAGACAGAAGATATCGATGAATCTTTTGCAAACGGTGGCGGTGATGCCATTTCGTCTGCCGCTAATAGCATTCCGCCAAAAGGCGGGATGGCGAAATCGTTGGATTGATCATTTGCCGGCGAATCAATTGAAAGGGACATATCTGATCCCTCCGTAGGAGGGGCGCAAAAATTATTTGCATGCACCGCTACCCCCCAAAAAAGAGAACAGGCAAATACATAATTCTTGATTCGTGTTGCCATGGATCACATCCATCTAAAATGAATGACTGTTGCCCGAATATACTTGACGCCTGCGCCAGTTGTACCGATTCTCACGAAGAATGAAGTCCGGTGAGAATGTTAATTTGCAGGCATAGTTGACGGCCTGGGAAGGTGTACCTCCATCCTTCGCAGGAACAGCTCAGCACTTGGCCGCGATCCAAACCAGCCGACATCCACCCGGCATCGGCACAGCCTGCCCGCTCGCTTCTCCAACGTTACTTCTGTTTTTGAATTGAAATCATCTTGAAATTTGAAATCCCATTCACCTTCGCCATGGTCGCGGGTTCGAATCAGTTGCAGTTGTAAATCCTCGCCCGCTGCCAGTACGGCGCTGCGGCAATGATCCGGATCTGCGTTGAACGCGGTATCGAGTTTCCCCAATTGGTACACTTCTCCGCCAATCGTTGCCGAAGCTCCCGCGACTTCCAATGCCGTTCCAACGGCGGCCAGTGAAACAACCGTAGCGCAACCCGAGCAAGCCGCCAGCGATATCAAACATACAATCCATATTCGCAGCATAGTTGTTTTGGATTTATATGTGCTTTTCATTGAGTTCGACAGTTAAAAATCGCCAGGGCGATCAAGGGGTATTCAGGGATTCAGCCAGACTGATTAGATTCTGCGGTCTCAATCGAATGATGCCACTCCGTGGGGCGTCGATATCGGCTATGAGCATGAACGAAATTGACATCAAGAGCGGCAGGATCAGAAGCAATTTGGTTTCTGACTTAACGCCTCGCGAGCTATAACCGACTAGCAAGTTACAGCCGATCGCAATCACCGCCATCAGGCCCCATGCCGCGGTCGGGATTCGGTACCACCAGGCAGCCTGGGTAAATCCCTCCGAATTCAACACATCATTCATGCCCGAAACGGCCAAAGCAACTACGGGCGTCGGGTGCGCTGACGCCGGACCAAGGACTGCGGACCACATCTCGGCCTCCAGTTGCGTCTCGTCGTTATCGATCTGCTGAGCCTCCTGATCATCATACGCCAGATAAAAACGAATACGACTATCAAGATACTTCCTCAACACCGTGCGCACCTTTGCTCCATCCGCCGCCGGCAGCAGGTCGGCCCGCACATATTCCGTGCCGATCGCATTGGCCTCTGCTTCCTCATAATTTTTGCGTTGATCGTATCGGTTTGCAGCCATCGAAAAGCTGAATCCAATGATGAGCCCCAGAACTGTCAGCGAAGCGCCCAGAGTCAAGCCGAAATCTTTACGTATTTCCTCCTCCAGGGCGTACCGTTTTCGCAAGAACGACCATCCGATCCAGGACGAAAGCCACAGCCCCAAGAACGAAATTACGAAAACCAGCAGCGGGTGATTCGTAATGCGAGAGATGTCGGTGATCACTTCAGAATCCCTTACCGTTTCAAGCGGCATCGACGATCGATAGCACGTTATTACTCTGGTGTTAATTTAACAAGCCTTCGCGCAAAAGCGGCGTTTTAGTAACGAATGTCAGAGTCGGCTGATATTTCGACAGCAATTTCAGCTTCCACCCGGAGATGGCCGCGGGCGCGAGATTAAAAAAGTTTTGCTAAAATTCGTGCACCTCGGTACGCTGAGCATTAGACTACGCGCGATAACTGTATTTCTTGGCAAAATTGCGTGCTCACGCCTTGGAAGTCCAGCAAAAAACGTCGGTTATGGTAGGCAGCATAAATGGCAGTCCATTTGAATGTGAGGTCGTCGCTTCCAGGACCATCAAAAAGGTCGTCGTAGTTGCATCCGATTCATGCGTCCCTTCCGAGTGTCGTTGAACAGATCAACGATCGACGATTTAGCGGCGTCTGTCATGATTGTGTTAAGTCGTAATCGTCACGTTGTCCGTCGGCGGAAACTCGTTGGTTCCGCGGTCATCGTCATTTCACTCATCGCAAATTGCGTGGGCTTGTCCTGTAGCTATGCGAATGCCGCGGCAGCCGCGATTTCTGAACCTGGGTCAAAGCAAGTGTTGGTCATCTATTCAGATGAACGACTGCTGCCCGCAAACGTGATCGTTGACGATGCTATTCGCAAGACATTTGCGACAGATCCAACCAATCGAATTAGTTTCTACAGCGAATTCCTCGACGTGTCGCGGTTCGGCGGGGACGCCCAGGAGCGACGACAGGCCAATTTCTTTCGAGATAAATACGCCGGGCAACCACCGGATCTGATCATCTCCGTCGGAAAACCCGCGCTGGGCTTTCTCGTAAAGCACCGGGCGACCCTGTTTACGCAGGTGCCGGTTGTATTTCTCGCGGTGCCCGAAACGCAGATCCCGCGGAATATGACGGACGCGCGTATTGTCGGCATACCCGCCGCCACCGATTTCACCAGTACCATCGATCTCGCCCTGCGTCTGCACCCTCAAACGCGCGAAATCGCGGTTGTTGCCGGCGTCTCACCGCACGACCTCGAATTCGCCGCCGCGGCACGTCATGATTTGCAGCCTTTTGAAAAGCGGGTAAACGTCCGCTGGTTGGATGGTGAGTCGCTTCAGAAAATTCAGCGGCAGTTGTCGAGCCTTCCGGATGATACCGTCGTCTTGTTCGTGGGCATCTTCCAGGATCGATCAGGCAAAAACTTTATACCGCGTGAGGCCCTGGCACAGGTTGCCCCGGCAAGCCGCGCCCCGATCTATGGCATTTTCGATACCTTTCTGGGATTCGGAATCGTTGGCGGCTCGATGGTTACCTTCGAAGAGATGGGACAAAAGGCGGCCAAGGTGGGGCTTCGCATTCTCGCCGGCGAAGAGCCGCAGGCGGCCGTTCGCGAAGAGCGCCATCAGCCCACTCCGATGTTCGATTGGCGCCAGCTTCGCCGCGTGGGAATCAGCGAAGGCGAGTTGCCGCCCGGCAGCGTCGTTCTCTTCAAAGAATATTCATTATGGGAAAAATACCACTGGCAAATCATCGCCGCATCTTCATTTTGCGCGGTGGAGAGTCTGTTGATTGTTTCACTCGTGGTCCAACTCCGCCGCCGTCAACGCGCCGACGCATTGCGGCTGGAAAGCGACGATCGCACTCGACGCTCGGCGAATGAAGCCCGCGAAAGCGAAACGCGATTCCTGCTCCTAGCCAATTCCGCTCCGGTTCTCATCTGGACTTCCGGTCTCGACAAGCTCTGCGTCTTTTTCAACCAACCCTGGCTCGATTTTACGGGGCGCACGCTGGAACAGGAGCTCGGCAACGGCTGGGCCGACGGGGTCCACCCGGATGACCTGCCGGCATGCCTTAAAACCTACCTCGAATCGTTCGATGCGCGCCGTCCATTCACGATGGATTACCGGCTGCGTCGCCACGACGGTGAATATCGCTGGATCTCAGATCACGGCATACCGCGTTTCGACGGCCAACAAAACTTTCTGGGTTACATCGGCTCCTGTGTGGACATCACGGAACGAAAGCTGTCTGAGGAACGGTTACAGAATGCTCTTGCCGAGCTTAAGCAGATCAAAGAGCGATTGGATAGTGAGAACACGTATCTCCGCCGCGAGATGAAGGTCCTGCACGAACACCACGAAATCATTGGGCAAAGTCCGTCGCTTCAGCGCGTTCTGACGGCCGTGGAGCAGGTCGCCGGCACGGATTCGTCGGTCCTTTTGTTGGGCGAAACCGGCACCGGCAAGGAGCTGATTGCGCGGGCGATCCACAATCTGAGTACGCGACGCGACAGGACGATGATCTGCGTCAACTGCGCCGCCATTCCTGCAACCTTGATCGAAAGCGAACTGTTTGGCCGGGAGAAAGGGGCTTACACGGGCGCCCTGACCAGACAGCTCGGCCGCTTTGAGGCTGCCCATCGCTCGACGCTTTTCCTCGACGAAGTGGGCGATCTCCCGTCGGAGGTGCAGGTCAAATTGCTCCGCGTTCTGCAGGAAAAGGAAATCGAACGGCTTGGCAGTCCAAAGTCGATCGCGGTGGACGTCCGCATCATCGCCGCCACCAACCGTGATCTGGAACAGGCGGTCCGCCAGGGCCGATTCAGGCAGGATCTCTATTACCGGCTGACCGTTTTCCCAATTAAGTTGCCTCCGCTGCGCGAGCGTCCCGAGGACATCCCCGTGCTGGTCATGGCGTTCGTCGAAAATTTCTCAAAAGCGATGGGCAAGCAGATCGACGGCATCTCCAAGCCCGACCTTGCTTTGCTTCAGGAATATCACTGGCCCGGTAATGTTCGGGAATTGCGCAATACCGTCGAACGCGCCATGATCCTTGCAACCGGAGCCAAATTGCGGATTCAGCTTCCCACGCGGGAAGAAAACGGGGTCGTGGTTCCCGTTACGCTCAACCTTCAGGACGCCGAGCGGGCACACATTCTGAGCGTCCTTGAGAGGACCCGTTGGCGGGTGCAGGGTGAAGGTGGCGCGGCCGACCTTCTCAACATGAAGCGAACAACTTTGGAGAGTCGAATGTCGAAGCTCGGCATCCGCCGTCCGGATAAATAAGCCGAGATGCTGCTGGCTTTGTATCTGATTACGGCGTCTGACTATTTTCATTCCTTTGAAGGAGAAATAGTCACCCAGGACATCTAGTTTGAGTCGCGCGTCCGCAACCAGCGATGCGTCGCATATCGGAACCCGAGAATCACAAGTGCCGGCCACAAAAACCCGATGACGATCAACGTAATCGCCGCGCTCTGCGCCGTGGCAATGGTCTGAGCTGTGGTTGCGTTCATCGACGCGGTGGCGTCGTGCGCCACGACGATTGAGTTGCGCACATCAGCAAGGATGCCATGCGCCTGGCCAGATTCTGAATTCACCTCCTGAACGATTGCCTGCCGCTGCTGGGTCAAGGCCGCATTGATCTGATCTATCGCCCCGTTTGTTGCTTGCGAATATTCGCTGGGGTATTTGGCAAGGATCTCGTTGAAACGATCGCCCACCTTGGCGTACTGTGCGGATGCGGAAACGACGGTCTGGATTGCAGGATCATTCATGATTCGATCGGTCGCCGCCTCAGCCTGCCAGTTCAAAATGATTGGCGCGCGCATACTGATGTACACGAGCCTTTCGGTGAGGATCCTGTAACGTTCAGCTTCCTGAGTCACCGGATCGAGGCCCTTGAGTGGGTCCACGTCCAACACCCCAAGCAGGCTGCTTGCCAGAATTTGAGCCTTATTCGAAGCCGGAGTGTTTCTAATAAAATTGGTCAACCTGATTCCCGCGGTGTAATCGTAAGCCGGGTTGTCCCGTTTCCATTTGGTGATGAAATTCTTCAGATCGACAACTTGCTGGTCCGTGAAAATCACCCCGGCGAGCTGCCAGGCTTCAGCTTCGCTTTGCTTGTAGGCGGCAAGGAGATCGGCCCCGTCGCCGTGGAGAAGATGGGGTATCCAGTACTCCTCGATGCTCGCACGCTGCAGCGTCACTAGAACGACGAGGTCCAGGAGATTTCCGGCGGGATTCGGGCCGCTGGCGTCCGTGATGGCGGCCAAGCCCTGGTTAAGACGGATCTGCAGCGCCCAGGAGCGCTCCGCCGGTGTTTTGGCGTTGGCGATGATCCGGGCATATGGCTCGGCCACCTGAGTGACGAAGGTATCAGCGAACGCGCACACGCGCGCGTCAACCTCCGCCGGCGTAAGCGCCGAGCCTGGCGCGCCGGATTGCACTATCGATGCGTTTTTTTGATGGGAAGTCGCGGTACATCCACTGAGAAAAAACGACAAGAAAATAAATATCACGCGTTGACTGGACTTGGGCAACATGTCTAAATCGCCACCCGGCAGCTTCCGAAACATATTGGAATTCGCTCTAAACATGGGAAATGCCTCGATTAAAAATTCTCTTTTTCAGATTCTTTCTTGTTCGAGTCGACTATTTGGGTCATCATAACCACCGCGGCAGTCACCAGCCTCTCGTTGGCGCCCTCACAACGTGCTTGATGGAATCCGTTGGCGGGTGCGGGGTAAAGGTGGTGCGGCCGACCTTCTCAAAATGACGCGAACGACTTTGGAGAGCCGAATGTTGAAGCTCGGCATCCGCTGCCCGGATAAATAAGCCGAGATTTCGGCTTTTAGCCGAGATTCTGGCTTTAGGCGTCCTAACAATCGCTTACTTTCTATCGCCTCCTCCGGCATCCAACACCTTTGAACCCAGCCCATTAAGATCAATCTACCCCTCTTAACAATTCTTTGGCACTGAATCTGCTCAAGGCGAAGCGTGTATCAACTGTCGTTGCGCCTCAAATCGAGTGCGGGAAAGACGCATGAGATGTTGCAGGCACTCCGGTCAGTAATGCTGCCGGCGGAGTTCAAGGCGGGATCAATGGGCTGCCTGCTCTATGCCGAAACCGGCGAAGCGGATTCGCTGTGCTATCTGGAACAATGGGCGACCAGGGAAGACGTGGAGCGTGAAATTTGCTCGATCCGTTTCGGCAGGCTCTTGGCCATCATCGAATCCGCCGCCGGATCGCCGACGTTGGAGATAAATAACATTTCCGAGACGTTTGGGTGGGACTATATCCACATGCTTCGAAAAGATTTGGACTCTGCCGGTAATAGAAATGGCAATCAGAACTGACGCTGAATATTTGAGGGCTCACTTCGTGGAACGCTTCGCGAAGAGTAAACAATGAGAAGGATCACATCCGCAATCATCATCATTTGTTTGGCCGCCGGCGCGTGGCTGAACTGCATGCCGGTGCATGCTGCGGACCTGACGCCGGAAGAAGCTCACGCCATTGGCGTTGATGCGTATGTTTACTTCTATCCGCTCGTGACGATGGACATCACGCGCAAGCAATCGACGAACATCGAACCGGGAAAAGAGTTCGGTAAAGGTCCGATGAATATGTTCGTGAACGTCCCGGCGTATCCACCCGCCGATTTCAAGGGCGTCGTGCGGAGTAATTTCGATACGCTCTATTCCATCGCGTGGCTCGATCTTACCAGGGAGCCGCAAATTATTTCGGTGCCGGACACGCACGGCCGCTTTTATCTCATGCCGATGTTGGACATGTGGTCGGATGTGTTTGCATCGCCGGGCTGGCGGACGACCGGAACACAAGCGGGCAATTTCCTCGTCACCCCGCCCGGCTGGAGCGGCACGGTGCCGGACGGTTGCACGCAGATTCCAGCACCTACGCCTTATGTCTGGATCATCGGCCGCACCAGGACGGATGGCCCGCCCGACTATGACGCCGTGCATGCGATTCAGGCCGGTTACCTTGTCACTCCGCTCTCAGGCTGGGGCAAACCGCCGGAACCAGTGACGGCGACGATTGACTCGACGGTGGACATGAAGACGCCGCCGATGATTCAGGTGGATACCATGCCGGGCGACAAATACTTCGCCTACGCCGCCGAGTTGCTCAAGCTGCACCCGCCGCACATCACCGACCAACCGATCATCGCGCAGATGAGCCGCATCGGCATCGAACCTGGCAAGAGCTTCGAGTTTGACAAGCTCGATCCAGCCGTGCAGCAGGCGCTCATGAGCGCGCCACAGGATGCCCAGCAACTCATGAAATGGAAAGTGCCTACCCTTGCGCGGATCGTCAACGGCTGGTCAATGAACACCGACACGATGGGCGTTTATGGCAATTATTATCTCAAGCGTGCGATCGTCACGCAGTTAGGCCTCGGGGCCAACCTTCCCGAAGACGCGATCTACCCGCTGAACCTGTTCGACGCCGATGGCAAGCCGCTGGACGGTTCGAACAAATACACGGTCCACTTCGACAAGGGAGCTACGCCTCCTGTAAACGGGTTCTGGTCGATCACGCTCTACGATAGCGATGGATTTCAGGTGGCGAACGAACTCAATCGGTTTGCGGTCAGCAGTTGGATGCCCTTCGTCAACAATCCGGATGGTTCGCTCGACCTTTACTTCCAAAATGAAAGCCCCGGCCAGGACAAGGAAGCCAACTGGCTGCCCGCGCCAAAAGGTCCATTTAATCTGACCATGCGTCTCTACGGCCCGAAGTCGGACGCGCTCACGGGCAAATGGAATCCGCCTGCGGTCGCGAAAACCCAAGGAGCGGCAGTGCTCCAGCCACAATAATTATTCAATAGATTCTTATCCGATGCAGAGAATGGCAGCCATGAAAACCACCCGAATCCAAACACTACTTGCTGCCGCATTTTTTGTTGCGGTGGCTTTCGCCACAGCCATTGCTCGCGCCGACGATCCGCTTTCATCTTGGAACGACGGCCCGGCGAAAAAATCCATCGTTGATTTTGTTGCGAAGGTTACGACACCAGGTTCGCCGGACTTCGTCCCGGTACCGGAACGCATCGCCACGTTTGACAACGACGGCACGCTCTGGTGCGAAAAGCCGCTGCCCGTGCAACTTTTCTTCGCGCTCGACCGCGTCAAGGCACTCGCACCGCAACATCCGGAATGGAAGGACCAGGAACCTTTCAAATCTGTGCTGGCGGACGACATGAGGGGCCTTGCCGCCAGCGGCGAAAAGGGATTGGTCGAGATCATGATGACAACGCATTCCGGCATGACCACCGATGAATTCAACCAAATCGTCAAAGATTGGATCAAGACCGCGCGCCATCCAAAGTTTGACCGGCCTTACACAAGCCTGGCCTATCAGCCAATGCTGGAACTTCTCTCCTATCTCCGCGCCAACGGTTTTAAGCCATACATCGTCTCCGGAGGCGGCATCGAATTCATGCGGGTCTTCGCCGAGGAAGTCTACGGCGTTCCTCCCGAACAGGTGATCGGCAGCAGCGGTGTGACGAAATTCGAGATGCGCGACGGCGTACCGGTCCTCGTCAAAGAGCCCAAAATCGACTTTGTCAACGACGGGCCTGGCAAGCCGGTTGGCATCAACGAATTTATCGGCCGCCGGCCCATCTGTGCGTTCGGCAATTCCGACGGTGATTTGCAAATGCTCCAGTACACAGCTGCCGGCAGCGGCGCGCGATTCTGCCTCTATGTCCATCACGACGACGCCGCGCGAATACGCCTACGACCGCAAAGACTCGATGGCTCGGCTCGACAAGGGCCTCGACGAAGCCGCCGCCAAGGGTTGGACCGTCGTGAGCATGAAGGACGATTGGAATACCATTTTTCCGCCGGTGCCCCAGGTGCCGCAATAGTGGCCGTTTTGAATGAGAGTTTGCGAGTCTATGAACAATAGAAAGTCATCCCGGTTACGCCATCTCTTCCACGGCTTCGCCTGGAGCGCATCGCTTCTGGTGGCCGGGGCAATAATCATTTTGCTCGCCGCAAAACCGAAGCAACTGTCCGCGGCAGCGCCAAGCAACGCGCTCCCGCCGGGCATGGTTTTGATTTCCGCCGGCGATTTCGTCATGGGAACCGATGATCCCAACTCTATCCCAAACGAGAGGCCATCCCATCGAGTGCAAGTTGGTGCTTTTTGGATGGATGAGCATGACGTCACCAACGCCGAATTCCGCGCGTTCATCAACGCGACCGGCTATGTCACGACTGCCGAGCGGCCCATCGATTGGGAACAGATGAAGACGCAGGTTCCAGCCGGCACACCCAAGCCGCCGGATGAAATGCTCAAGCCCGGCTCGCTCGTCTTCACCCCGCCGGATCATCCGGTCGATCTGCGCGATATGAACAATTGGTGGACCTGGACCAGCGGCGCGAGCTGGAAACATCCGCAAGGACCAAGCAGCACCATCGACGGCAAAGACGATTATCCGGTGGTGCAGGTCTGTTGGGACGATGCCACCGCCTATGCGAAATGGGCGGGCAAGCGCCTGCCCACCGAGGCCCAGTGGGAATATGCGGCCCGCGGTGGCGCAAAAACCAACACCCGCTACTGGTGGGGCGACGAATTTCGCCCCGGCGGTAAGTTTATGTGCAACACTTTCACCGGCGAATTTCCCTACCACAACACCGCCGAGGACGGCTACGTCGGTACGTCGCCGGTTCACGCTTTTCCGCCCAACGGCTACGGGCTTTACGACATGGCCGGCAACGTTTGGCAATGGACGGCTGATCTGTATCGGGCGGATATGCACGCCCAGGCCGCCAAACTTCAATCCTGTTGTCCAGTCGTCACCGAATGCTTCGATCCGACGAATGCATTGCCGAGCGCGGCAGAGCGCGTGACCAAGGGCGGATCGTTTTTGTGCAACCCGAACTATTGCGAGAGTTATCGTCCTACCGCGCGCCGCGGAACCCCGCCGGACACGGGTACGGAACACATCGGCTTCCGGTGCGCCATGGATGTGGCGACGAACGGGGCACCTACACCGTAGATGTGGAGATGGTTAGTGCTGATGTGAACAAAGCGCTCATGAAACCTTTTAGGGAACGGAGAGAGTTATGACGCGTCAAATTTTGCATCGAGGAATTGGTTCGATGTCTCGGCTGGTCACTGCAGCAGGCATCGCCATGACGCTGATGTTGTGTTCCTTCGCGCAAGCGCAGCAGAAACCCAACATTATCCTGATTGTCTCTGATGACTTCGGATACGGCGATGCCGGTGTTTACGGGGGCGGGCCAAATCGCGGCATGCCGACACCCAACTTGGACAAGATGGCGCAGGAAGGTATGACCTTCTTCACCTTCTATGCCCAGCCGAGCTGCACACCGGGCCGCGCTGCCATGCAGACCGGACGCTTCCCGAACCGCAGCGGCATGACCACCGTGGCCTTTCAGGGTCAGGGAGGCGGCCTGCCGGCGGCAGAATGGACCCTCGCATCGCAATTAAAAACGGCTGGTTACAAAACTTACTTCACGGGCAAATGGCATCTAGGGGAGTCGGATTACGCGCTGCCCAACGCCCACGGTTACGACGTGATGAAGTATTGCGGCCTGTATCACTTAAATGCCTACACCTATGCCGACCCAGCATGGTTCCCAGACATGCCGGACGACCTTCGTGCGATGTTTGCCAGGGTGACCAAAGGAATGATGTCCGGCAACGCGGGCGAGGCGGCGCATGAAGACTTCAAGGTCAACGGAGAATATGTCGACACCCCTGTGATCGACGGCAAAGAAGGTGTGGTCGGCATTCCTTACCTGGATGCGTACATTGAGAAGGCGGGCCTCGACTTTCTGGATGACGCCGCGAAATCGCCCGACACGCCCTTCTTTATCAACATCAACTTCATGAAGGTGCATCAGCCAAACCTGCCGCACCCCGACTTCATCCACAAATCGCCATCCAAAAGCAAGTATGCGGATTCGATTGTGGAGAACGACAGCCGCATCGGCGACATCTTGAACAAGGTCCACGACCTTGGTCTGGACAAGGGGAACACCCTCGTGTTCTGGACCACGGACAATGGGGCGTGGCAAGATGTCTACCCCGATGCCGGTTACACACCTTTCCGGGGCACCAAGGGCACCGACCGGGAAGGAGGCAACCGTGTTCCAGCCATCGCCTGGATGCCGGGGAAGATCAAAGCCGACACCAGGAACTTTGACATCGTCGGTGGGCTCGATTTCATGGCGACATTCTCCGCAATGGCGGGAATCCCGCTGCCGACCAAGGACCTCGAAGGCAAACCCATGATCTTTGACAGTTACGACATTTCGCCCGTCCTCTTCGGCACGGGGCCGGACCCGCGCGATACTTGGGACTATTTTACCGAGAATGAGCTTCTGCCCGGCGCGGTGCGCTGGCACAACTACAAGTTCGTGTTCAACCTGCGTGGTGATGACGGAAAAGCCACCGGCGGACTGGCGGTGGACAGCAACCTTGGCTGGAAAGGGCCCGAATCGTATGTCGCCACCGTGCCGCAAATCTTTGATCTGTGGGCCGATCCACAGGAACGCTATGACCTGTTCATGAACAACTTCACCGAGCGCACTTGGCTTGGGCCGCTCATGCAGACGGAACTGAAGAAAGTGATGAAGACCTTTATCGACTATCCGCCGCGCAAGTTGCAGAGCGACGGCTACACCGGCCCAGTCACCATCACGGCTTACGAAAAATTCCAGTGGCTTCGTGACGACCTTCAAAAAAATGGCGTCGACATTCAGATGCCCACAGGCAATTGAACAACTGAGGCTTTGCGTCCCGTAGACGCTTTTTCTTCAGTAAATGGAATAAAACGAACAACTTTCTTCAAGAAGGAATCTTATATGATTAGTTGGCGAAAATTAAAAACCGGATTCATCATCGCCGTGGCCGGCACTGTTGGAGTCAGTAATTTCTCACCACGCGTGTTGGCTCAGGCGAAGCCTGCCCCCGGCACGAAACCCAACATCGTCGTCATCATGGGTGACGACATCGGCATGTGGAACATCGGCGCCTATAGCCGCGGCATGATGGCCGGCACGACGCCGAACCTCGACAAGATGGCCAAGGAAGGCATGTTGTTCACCGACTATTACGCCGAGGCAAGCTGCACGGCGGGCCGCGCGAACTTCATCACCGGCGAACTGCCCATCCGCACCGGCATGACCACGGTCGGCCAGGCGGGCGCGCCGATCGGCCTGCCGGCGGAAGCCTGCACCATCGCCACCGCGCTCAAGGCGCAGGGCTACGCCACCGGCCAGTTCGGCAAAAACCATCTGGGCGACAAGAATGAATTCCTGCCCACCGTCCACGGCTTCGATGAATTCTTCGGCTACCTGTATCACCTGGACGCGATGGAAGACCCGTTCCATCCCAATTATCCGCAGAACCTGTTGAACGTCGTCGGCCCGCGCAACCTGGTTCATCGCTGGGCCACCGACACGGATGACCCCACCGAGATGCCGCGCTGGGGCAAGATCGGCAAGCAGAAGATTGAAGATGCCGGCCCGTTGCCGCCGCACCCCATGGACGGCATCAAATACAACATGGAGACGGTGGACGACGATATCTCGCCGACTTCGCCCTCAACTTCATGGACAAGGCCAAGGCCGACGACAAGCCGTTCTTCGTCTGGATCAACCCGACGCGCATGCACATCGTCACGCACCTCTCGCCGAAATACGACGGCGATGATGAACTCGGAGAATGGCTGGTCGGAAGAGGAAGCCGGCATGGCCCAGCTCGACGACGACGTCGGCCTGGTGATGCAACACCTCAAGGACATGGGCGTGGATGACAACACCATCGTCGTCTTCACCACCGACAACGGCACGGAAGTCTTCACCTGGCCCGATGGCGGACAGACGCCGTTCGCGCAGAGCAAAGGGACGGTCATGGAAGGCGGCTTCCGCGTGCCGTGCATCCTGCGCTGGCCCGGCCATGTCCCGGCGGATTCCGTTCAGAACGGCATCTTCTCCGGCATGGACTGGTTCCCGACCTTCCTCGACGCCGCCGGCAATCCCGAACATCACCGACGCAGTTGCTCAAGGGCGTGACCCTCGGCGACCGGACTTACAAGAACCATCTGGACGGCTACGACCAGATGGCCGCCATCACCGGCAAAGGCCCGTCCACGCGTCACGAAATCTTCTATCTTGGCGAAAGCACGATCGGCGCGGTGCGCATTGACGATTACAAGTATCGTTTCATTGACCAGCCGCAGCGGCTGGCTCGGGCGTCAAGAACCATATGGACGTGCCCATCATCACCAACCTGCGCCTCGATCCGTTCGAGCGCACGGGCTGGCCCAACGACGGGACGAAAGAAGGGGCGCAGCAATACTTCGACTGGTTCAAGTATCAATTCTGGCGCTTCGTGTTCGTCCAGCAGGTGATGGGCAAGGAAATCCAGACCTTCCTTGATTACCCGCCGATGCAGACGCGGCGCGAGCTTCAACCTCGATGCCCTGAAAGCCGAGATGGCGGCAAAGATGGCCGAGGCGGAAAGGGCGAGCAAAGGCGCCAGCGAATAATCTGGAATAACCTTCACGGCGGGCGGCTCGAAAGGGCCGCCCGCCGCATACGCAATCTGAGCAACATCGCCCCCGAATGAAGCCCCGTTCGAGGCACGAATAACAAATGGGCGTGGAAGGAAAGATTTATATGAGATCCTTCATAGTAAAAACCCGCGGACTGGCGATTCTCGCGTTCGCGGCAGCCGGATTTATGGCGAGTGGCACATCCACCCATGTCATGGGGCAGGCGAACCTCGCCGGCCTCGCAGCCTCCCAACATTGTCATGCTGATGACCGACGATACCGGCTGGGGAGACTTTGGCTGCTATGGTGGCGGCGCCAACTTCGGCCACCCGACCCCGAACATCGATAAGGTCGCTGCCGAAGGCGCGGTTTTCTCCTGCTGGTATGGCCAGGCAAGCTGCACGGCGGGACGCTCCTCCTTCATGACCGGGCGGTATCCGATTCGCTCAGCCCTCTCGGTCGTGGTTGCGCCGGGCGATCCCAACGGCCTGTCAAAGTCCACACCGACCATCGCCGAGTTTTTTCAGAAGAACGGTTACTCGACCTATTTCTCCGGTAAGTGGCATCTGGGCGATCAACCCAAGTTCTATCCGATTGAACACGGCTTTGACGAAATGAAGGAATTCGCCGCGTACTATCCGGGCGTTTATACCTATGACGACACGTCGTGGTTCGCCCATCCGTGGTTCCCGAAATTCAACCCGGAATATTGGGACATGTATCAGAAGATCGTGAACCTGTATGAATGGGAAGGGACCGCGGGCCAACCCGCGACCAAGGTTGCGCACATCGACTACGATTATCTGCATGAGTTCGATGTCCGTCAGGCCAATTCGGCGGTGGACTACATCAAAGCGCACGCCACCAGCGGCAAGCCATTCTTCATGGATGTCAATTTCATGAAGATGCACAACCCGAATATTCCGTCCAAGGAATTCGAGGGCAAATCGCACCTTGGCAATTATTGGGACGCCATGCTGGAACTTGATTCCAACATCGGTAAGGTGATGGATGAAATCCGGGCGGAAGCTCCCAACACCATCGTCATCATTACCGCGGACAACGGCGCATGGCAGGATGCGTATCCCGACGCGGGAACGACTCCATTCCGCGGCGAAAAAGGCACGCCATTTGAAGGTGGTTTCCGCGTGCCCGGCATCATGTGGGCTCCCGGCAAGATTCCGGCCGGCTCGCATTATGGCGAAATGATGTCACACATAGACTGCTGGGCGACTCTGGCTTCGATGGTCGGCCTCACCCCGCCGCCGCATGGCGCGTGGGTGGACAATGACGGTAAGCCGATCTATTTCGACAGCATCGACAACAGCGCTTATATCGAGGGCAAGGCAAAACATTCCGCGCGTGAGGGATGGATTTATATGGACGGTGAATCATTCGGTGGAATGCGCGCCGACATCGGCGGCGATCCCACCAACCCCGATATCCACATCGCCTGGAAATATCTCTATACCGCCAAGGACACCTGGCTCGGACCCAAGCAGGACCTGGGCGCCATCGGTGCGTGCTACAACCTCACCATGGACCCGTATGAGAAATACGACATGACGTTCAACGGCGCGGTGAGTTCGCGCATGCCGACCTCCTCGCCCGGCAAATATGCCGGTTATGACAACGGCTGGGTGCTGTCGCTGTTGTATGTTCCGATGATGGAGTTTGATAAATCCATCGTGGATTTTCCGAACATCAAACGCTTACCCGGCGGGGCGTCGAACGACATGCAGCCGAATCTTCAAGATCCGGCCAACCCGGTGCCCTTGATGGATATTCATAAGCTTGTACAAGTCATCGGTGACGGTGACTAGCAAGTTAATTCGAAGTCGAACCGTGCGGGTCGCCTTATCGTGAGGCGGCCCGCTATTCGGCTCAGGATCAGAATTCAGGTAGATACAAACCATGAAATATTCACATTACAAAATCATCCTCTGGTGCGCTCTAGCGGCGCTGATGCGTCGGCTGCTCGTCAACCCAATCAACGGAGAACATGCTGTCGGCATCGGGTTTCAAGATGATCCCGGCCCAGACCGCGCAGCAGCAACTGCACCTCCAAAAACTGCCGCCGGACAAGGTTTCGACGGTTGTGCGCGATGGGACAAATTATTTCGTCTTCCCGGACGTGAAGAACAGTGAATTGTACGTCGGCCAGGATGCTCAGTACCAGCAATATCAAAAGCTGCGATTCGAAAAGCAGCTGGCCCAGGAGAACGCAGAGGCCGCGCAGATAAACAGCGACGATCTGGATATGTACTGGGGCCCCTGGAGATAGGTGACTCTGGAACCGGATGGGCCGCGCCATGGATACGAACAAGGCGTATCTTTCAATTCAGGAAACAAGAGCTTTAACATTTGGAGATGAGCTATGAAAGGGAAACAAAGAAGCGCATTTCTTTCCGCAACGGTGCTGGCAGGGTTGTTGGTAGTCGCGGGATGCTCGCAATCCGGCGAGCAATTCAGCATTGATCGCAGCAGCGTCAACGGGCTGCCCAGTGTTACGAGCACGGCCAGCTCAACCAGCCAGGTTACGATCGAAGCCATCGACTACGACAATCGGTCTATTGCTCTGGAAGGGCCCGACGGCAAGAGTGAAATCTTCACGGTCCCGCCGGAAGTGCGTAACTTCGACCAGATCAAAAAAGGCGACGTCGTGAACGTCCAATATGTCGAAAGCATGGACGTTAACGTCCGCAAGGTCGGCGAGCCGCTGTCGACGGCGGAAGCTGCAAGTGTGGCCACTGCGCCGCTGGGAGACAAGCCGGGCATCCTCGCCGTCAGGACCGTCCAGACCCTGGCCAACGTTCAGGACATCGACTACGACGCTCGGACCGTAACCCTGGTGGGAACCAGCAATAATCCCGTGACGATTCACGTCAGCGATAAGCTGAAGAGCTTCAACAACGTGGTAAAAGGCGACCAGGTCATCTTCACGTATACCGAAGCCGTCTCGATTAACGTGACCAAGTAATTCCGTGATTCCGATTCACGGCGGCCGCGGGCCATTTGGCGCCATTGGAGAAAAAATGAACCTGCGTTTCCTAAAACCGATCGTCCCCGTCCTGGTGGTGCTTGCATCCCTGGTGGGCTGCAGCAGTTCTCCAACGAAACCACCTGAGGCAACCGTCCCGATCGTCAAGGACGATCGCGCCTGGACGCCTTAAAGGATATGAGCGATGCGGTCGCCAAAGCCCAAAGTATGACCTTCCGTGCCGAGTCCGCCGTGGCTATTGCGTCGCCTAATGGTCAATGGATACATGTTTTCGGCACGTCACTGGTGACGCTTCAACGGCCGAACAAACTTTATGTTGAAACCCGTGGGGACATGTTCCCCCAGAATTTCTATTACGACGGGCAGACCGTGACGATGTACGCCCCGAACGAAAAGCTCTACGCCGCCGAAAACGTTCCCGGAAACCTCGACGAAACGCTGCTACAGGTTTTCCAGAAGCATGGGACGTATTTCTCCTTCGCGGATGTGATCATGTCTGTTCCGCATGACGCGATGGCAAAAGATGTGACCAGCGCCGAGATAGTCGGTCAATCCACTGTCGGCGGAGTGTTGACCAATCACCTGGCTTTTACGTCCCCGGGGATTGAATGGGAAATCTGGATCGGCGTTGATGACAAACTTCCTCGCCTTCTGGAGGTGACATATACCGGCCAGAAGGGAGAGCCGACCTGTTCGGTTGCCTTCGCCGATTGGCGGTTGAACCCCGCGCTATCAGCCGACACATTCGTATTTACGCCTTCGGTTGGCTCGGCGCGCATTGAATTCCGCAAGCTGGAAGCGCCCCGGCGCAATAACTCAAAGAGGAACCTCACCGTTTTTGCACGAAGGACTTTTCACATGAGAAACAAAGCATTCGAACTGATTGGTTCGGCGATTGTGTCTTCCGCGATCTTCTTGACCGCGCCCAGCGCCGACGCCTGGGTTGCCATAGGCCATTGGGGCGGTGGGTGTTATTACCATCCCGCCCCCTGTTATGCCGGGATAGCTGGCGCCGCGGTGGCGGGATTTGCCCTAGGCGCGGCTGTCGCGTCCCATCCGGCTCCGGTAGTCGTCGTGAATCCATCTCCGGTTGTGGTCGTGAATCCACAGCCGATCTATGTCGCGCCAGCACCCGTCATCGGAAGCGACGTAACGGCGCTTCCGGTGGGCTCCCAGTCCCTGGTGGTCAACGGCACCCAATATTACCAGTCAGTGCGACGTGGTATCGCCCCTACTTCGGCAACAATGGAGTCTATTACGCGGTTGTATCAGCACCCTGAGCGAACAGATGAGATGAACAGGACATATTTGACAAGCCCTGAAGATTGAGAAGAACTAGTGAAAAAGATCGCGGAAAAAGTGAAACATGAGGTGCGGGAGTTGATTCCGCCGACGGTCTTCTTCCTCATCGCGTTTGAGATATTGGCCATTTCACGAACCCTCATGCTTCGGCAATATGGCATCAGCCTGTCCGCGGTAGCGGGCGTGATCATCGGCGCTTTGCTGGTGGCCAAAGCCGTCCTTATCGCGGATCTCCTTCCATTCCTTAACCGCTTTCACCACAAGCCGCTGATCTACAACATCCTCTGGAAGACAACGATTTATGTGATCGCCTCCGTGTTCATCCATTATCTGGAGCACTTGATTCCCATGTGGTGGCGGACACGCAATTTTGTGGCGGCGAACCAGCGTTTGTATGATGAGATGGTGTGGCCACACTTTTGGTTGATCCAGCTCTGGCTGCTGGTGCTTCTGTTCGTTTATTGCACGTTTCGCGAGCTGGTGCGTGTGATCGGACCGCATGAAATGGCGGGAATTTTATTCGGAGCTTCTGGAGGGTCTGCTTGTTAATTCCATTGCATTTGCATGACATTGGCGAACAGGCGTCCAGGATGCCCAGGCAAGAAAGACGAGGACACATGTTACGTGAATCGAATAATCTGGTCAGATGGATTAACGTTTCTTTCGCCATGGCTGTGCTGTTGGTCTTCGGCGAATTTGCCTGGGCGGGAGGTGTGATCGATACGCTCGTCCACACGACCGACGCGAGTCCAATCTCACTTGACGCAACGCAAAAGGACCTACGAAAGGCATCCCAGGACCTTGTTAACAGCCAGGGGGCCTATGCGTCTCTTGCGGGTCGCCCGTTTACGGCTGTCTACAGCGTTGCCGGGGCGAAAAATGTCCTTCAACTGACAGCGGACGCCACGCGACAGACTCTAACCATTACCGATCTTCGCACCGGAAAATTCCAGACGTTTGTCGGAGCCAACGAGGCGGCCACAGTCGATCAGTTGAGCACTTTTCTAGAGACCAATGCGGATAAGGCTTTTACCGGCTACCAGACGACGCTCAACACGAAGTCGAGCGTGGGTGTGACCGACGGCAACCCGCTGGCGGCCACTGCCGTTCTCGCCAACGATGCGTTTACCCAGTTTGGCTTCGTCCCTAATATCTCGCAGGCGCCCATCGCGTCGGTCGGGAGGGCGACGATCGGCCTGCAAGGCGGAGGCGGCACCTATTCCGCAAATGACGCCAACGGATCTTTCGCGGATTTAGATTTGAATGTGGGCGTGCGATTGGCCGATCAGGTTGCGTTGGCCGTCTCCATTCCCTTCGAATACCGGACAGTCGGCGGCACCAGCACCTGGATCCTCGGACTGAATCTTGGGGTTCCTGTCACGATCATCAGTCATAATGCGGGGTGGGACGGCTTTGCCTGGCAGGTCTCTCCCTGGGTTGATCTCGGCGGCGGGGTCAATACGGCTCTTCTCTCCGGCGGTGGTATTTATGGCGGCGGCGGCACCAGCTCGCTGTCATACCAGATGGGTCACTTCACCTTTACGCTTGCCGATCAGATCGGCTATGACAGCGGTTTCGGGTTCCAACTGTACAAGATAGATTTCAACACCCCCGTGAATCAATGGCTCCTGAAGAATGGAGTGCGGGTTGATTATGACTTCTGGCAAAACTGCTTCGTCGATGTCGGAGTTGCCTACACCAATTTTCTCGCCGCGGCGGCGATACACGGCTATGTATCGCCCAACCTGGGCGTGGGTTTCCGATTTGGACCACATGGCTCGTCGGATTTCCAGGTGAACTATGTCGGCGATTTCGGGAACAACAGCTATCAGGACGCCGGTCTGCAAATGATTTTAAGAATGAGGTTTTAAGTTATCGGGACACGTTTCACGAACTCTTTTTTTGGAAAGGAGCTTCTTATGAAGCCTATTCGCAACGTTCTTATCGGGATTGCATTTTTGTCGGCCGTTGGATGCGCAAGTTATTACTCGGTTACCGATCCAACCACCGGCAAGATTTATTACACGACCAACGACAAGATGGATCAGTCCAACAGCGGGTCTACTTCATTTATTGACGCCCGCACTGGCGACCATATCACGCTGCAGAATACGCAGGTCGAGCAGATTACCGAGCAGCAGTTCGAGAACGGCAAGGCTAACGTCCAGCCGTCGACTGAGCCGTCCAAGTAGCAATTTGTCGGGTGTGTGAATCCATCACAAGGACTTTTGCTGTTAGAGTCCGTCGTATGGAATCGCATATTTTCTTTGGCGATGGTTGCCGGATCGTTGTTTCCGGCAAGCCATGTATACCGGGATGTTGTTCCGGCGGGGTTGCACGCGCCAATAACGGTGGATCAAGTAAAGGCCCATCGCGCCGTGGCGGCCGGATACGGCTGCGCTTTCTACGACGCGCTAATGGATTGCAACCTCAATACGGCCGTGACGATTTTTGCGGCGCAGGAATAGCGGTTATAATGAACACTCGTCCAGACGTTCCGTTCTAAAAAGCGCGAAAGGATTCGATCCGATGCCCAGCCGACGATCAATACATTGTGCGGTTTCGATCGCTTTGAGCATGGTCATGGCAGCGCCGGCGGCGTTTTCTGATCAGGGCGGTGCGACGCCCGCCAGTGCCGCTGCGACTTCAGAACCATCTAAACCGCCGATTACGCAGGAAGAACTTGATCAGGTTCTTGCGCCTGTCGCCTTGTACCCCGATTCGCTCATCTCCCAAATTCTGATGGCATCGACCTATCCCCTGGAAGTGGTCCAGGCGGACCGGTGGGTCCAGGCGAACAAGGACCTAAAGGGCGATGCGCAAGCGGCGGAATTGGAAAAGCAGCCGTGGGACCCGAGCGTGAAATCACTAGTCAACTTTCCGACGACGCTGGACATGATGAATTCCAAGCTGGATTGGACAATCAAACTTGGCGATGCGTTCATCGAGCAGCAAACCGATGTGATGAACACAATCCAAAGCTTGCGGTCCAAGGCGCAGGCGGCGGGTAATCTCACATCTAACGAACAACAGACAATTACCGTCGAAGCAGCAACCCCAACGCAGCCACAAGTGATTGTAATTCAGCCGGCCAATCCGCAAGTCATTTATGTGCCGACCTACAACCCCACCATTGTTTACGGTCCATGGTGGTACCCGGCGTATCCGCCTTACTACTACTATCCTCCCGGCTATGTCTACGTCCCCGGCAGGGCGGCAATTTGGTTCGGCGTGGGGTTTACCGTCGGTCTGGCTTGGGGATACGCCTGGGGTGGCTGTAATTGGCGCGGCAGAAGTGTCAACGTGAACATCAACCGCAACATTAACATCAACAACACCTATATCAATCGCAACAATTATCAGAACAACTATAATCGAACCAACATCAACGGCGGTCAGGGCAACTGGAAGCATGATCCCTCCCACCGTGACGGCGTGGCATATCGCGATCGTTCCACCGCTCAAAAGTATGGGTCAGCTTCCTCGGATTCAGCGCAAAAAGCCCGCGACCAGTACCGCGGCCGTACTGACAGCGGCGCTGGGAACCAAAACAGACCCGCCGCCGGCGGCCGCCCCGCGCAACAACCGGCGCAACGCCCCGCGCAGCCGGCACAACGCCCCGCGCAAGGGGCTCAACAACGTCCGGCTCCTTCGGGCGGGCGCGGCGGTGCGTTCGACGGCGTCGATGGCGGGGGCGGCAATGCACGCCGTGACAGCCAGCGCGGTAATGCGAGTCGCGACTCGAGCGGCGGAGGTCGCGCAGGTGGTGGTGCAGGCGGAGGCGGTGGCGGTGCGGGTCGTGCCGGTGGAGGTGGAGGCGGCGGACGAGGAAAGTAAAAAATCTTTGAGCACTATTATGAACAAAAAAATGTCATTCAGCTCCACGATTCTTCTCGTCGTGGCACTCTGCGGTTTGGCGATCGCCTTTTCCGGCTGCACTGGAACACACAACGCCACAACCGAGCCCACAGATCAAACCGCCCAGGCGATGTTCTCCACACCCGAGCAGGCGGCCCAAGCACTCGCGGATGCGATTCGCGCCGATGATTCGGCTCAACTCAAATGGATTCTCGGGCCCAGTTCCGACCAGGTGATATTCTCCGGCGACAGCGTCGCCGACCTGCAGCACGAACAAAAATTTCTCAGCCGGTATGATGAAAAACATTCTCTGATCCCGGGTGACAACGGCGCGATGACGCTCACCGTCGGGGCCAATGATTGGCCGATGCCGATCCCTTTGGTCAACGATGGGAAAGGCTGGCGCTTTGATTCCGCCGCCGGGCTTGACGAAATCCTGAAACGCCGCATCGGCGGAAACGAATTGGCGACAATCCAGGTCTGCCTCGCGATTGTCGATGCCCAGCGCGAATATGCGCAGCGGAACCCCACCGGCGGCGACCTGCCGCAATATGCTCAGAAATTCTTCAGTGATCCGGGCCAGAAGAATGGCCTGTTCTGGGAAACCGCCGATGATGAGCCGGTTAGCCCGCTGGGTCCACTGGTCGCCGAGGCGACGGAGCAGGGATATTCTCCGCAGCCGAGCGCAGGATCTGCCCCGCAACCCTATCACGGTTATTTCTACCGCATCCTCAAATCACAGGGACCGAACGCGCCCGGCGGCGCGTACGACTACGTCGTCGACGGCAAAATGATCGGCGGGTTCGCGGTCGTTGCCTATCCGGCAGAATATGGCGATTCGGGAATCATGACTTTTATGGTCAATCATGAAGGTACGGTTTATCAAAAGGATTTAGGTCAGGATACGAAAGGCGAAGCCGAATCGATGCTGGTGTTTAATCCCGGCGAAGGATGGGCCAAAGTCCAACAATCGGAAGAGGCTTCTCCGGATGACGCAAAATGATTCGGCGAGTCCAAGCCTGTAACGCCGCCGGATTTCCGCCAAATTCTTAATAGCAGCGACAGGACTCGAACCTGTGACCCGGGGCTTATGAATCCCCTGCTCTGCCAACTGAGCTACGCTGCCGATTTTGTCAGCGGTGATTTTAAGCGGCTCACCGGGCGGGTCAATGTCAGAGCATATCGACTTCACCTGAAGCGTCCGTGCCGCCTTGATTACTTCGAAGGATAAATTCGCCTTCCCCCGACAGGGCCGGGTAAGCTAAGCAAAATGGCCTAACAATTTCCGTAGCGAGGGCTCTGACAACGCAGGAGGATACCATGGTCCCTTTCTCCAGACGGATTCTTCAGATTGTGGCCCTTTGCGCTTTGCTAGCCTACGGTTGCAAAAGCGCGAACCAATCAACCGCGGACCAGGGGACCACGCTTGGTGGGCAATCCGATCAGGGATGGCCAAGAACTTATGAGAAGGATGGTCAGCAGGTAATCATCTTCCAACCGCAGGTCCAGTCTTGGACGAACCAGCAGCAACTTAAATTTCGCGCCGCCGTCGCCGTGATCCAGAGCGGCCAAAAGGAGCCGGTCTACGGTGTGAGCAACGCCGAGGCCCAAACCGTCACCGACCTCGAATCGCGCACCGCCTACTTGTACGATCTACAAATGGATATCACGTTCCCCAGCGTGGATCAGGATAAAGCTGCGCACCCTGCAGGGCGTTGTGCAGGAAGCGCTGCCGAGCGTGAATTACATGCCCGTATCGATCGATCGTATCATCGCCAATCTCAACTCCACAACGATTAAGCCCGCCTCCGTCGTCGTCAACCTCGACCCGCCTCCGATTTACTATCTCGATACACCCGCGATACTGGTTATTTTCAACGGCACACCACAGTTCAAACCCATCGATCACACCGACCTGAACTTTGCCGTCAATACGAATTGGGACATCCTCCAGGACCGCACGACATCCCGGTATTACCTGCTCAACGGCGATTCCTGGCTGACCGCCACCGATTTGCTCAATGGGCAATGGACGCCCGCTGACACCTTGCCCGATGACTTCTCCAAGCTCCCCAACGATCAAAATTGGGATGATGCCCGCAAGCACATCCCCGGTAAACCCGCGACCACGGCGCCGCTTGTCGTCATCAGCACCCAACCCGCTGAGCTGATCGTCACTCAAGGCTCGCCCAACCTCGTTTCTATTCCCGGTACGACCTTGCAGTATGTCAGCAACCCGAAAATGCCGCTCTTTTACGACACCGCCGACAGCAACTATTACTATCTCGTCGCCGGTCGATGGTTCTCGACGAAGAACCTCAGTGCCTCGACTTGGTCCGCGGCCTCGGCACAGCTTCCCGATGAATTTGCAAAAATCCCGCGCAACAATCCTATGGCCTCTGTCCTGGCTTCCGTTCCTGGAACCCCCGAGGCGCAGGACGCGATTGTCCTGGCGTCCATTCCTCACGAAGCCAGCATCAACATCGACAATGCAAAAGTCGACGTCATCTACGATGGTGATCCCCAGTTCGCGCCCATCGAAGGCACCTCGATGACCTATGCCGTCAACAGCACATACCAAATTATCGGTACAGCCGGGCAATACTACTGCTGCTATCAAGGCGTATGGTTCGTCGCCCCGGCGGCGCAGGGACCGTGGATCGTTAGTACGGACGTGCCCAGCGTCATCTACACAATTCCCCCCAGTTGCCCTGTTTATAATTGCACCTATGTGCACGTTTACAGCGTATCACCCGGTACCGTCGTCGTCGGCTACACCGCCGGGTATGACGGAGCCTACGTCGCCACCACCGGCACCCTTATGTTCGGGGCCGGAATGGTAGTCGGGGCAACATGGGTCAGCGCAGACTATGCCTGCTGCTATCCCAGTTACTATTCTTACGGCTGCTGTGCCCGATACTCGTATGCCTGCGGCGGCTATTACCGCGCCGGGGCCTGCTATGGACCCTACGGCGGCGCTGGATACGCCGCCAAATACAACCCGTCAACCGGCACTTATTCCCGCAGTGGATACGCCTACGGTCCTCATGGCGCCGCCGGCTTCCAACAGGCTTACAACCCCTATACACATACCTACGCGTCACGTGCCGGCGGAACCAACGGCTACCAGTCCTGGGGCAGTTCTGTCGTCGCCAAGAATGGAAACTGGGCCGCCGCTGGTCACGTCTCCGGACCCGGCGGCAGTTACGGGTGGGCGAAAACCTCCAACGGCGGCTATGCCACCGCGGGACGCGCCGCGAACGGCGACGTCTACGCAGGCAATGATGGCAATGTCTACAAAAAAAACTCGGACGGCCAGTGGCAGGAACATAGCAACGGCTCCCAAGGCTGGTCCGACGTTAACCGCAACAGCTCCGACTTCAGCCACAACACCGGTGACCAACTCGACGGTGATTCGTGGGACCGCGATCGCGGAGACTTCAACTCCGATTCCTTCAGCAACTACCACAGCGGCTTCTCCGACGGCAGTGACAGCTTCGACCACGGCGGTTGGGGTGGAGGAGGAGGTGGCGGATTTGGAGGTGGTAGGTTTGGAGGCGGTGGGTTTGGAGGCGGTGGGTTTGGGGGCGGTGGCTTCCGCAGATGACCTATCCTCTAAACCCGATCCTGCGTGTCCGCTACGCCAACCGCATTCCGTAACCGCTCAGCGAATCCGCAGGGGAATAAGCGTTCTGCTGGCCGTATCCCGGTCGGGAATGAGGTTGGCCGAGCGGTTACAATAGGTACGATTCACTTTGAAGTGTTCTTGTAGATTTTGCCGTCCTTCACAATCACGACGAAGTCCCTGGCTCACGCCTGTGTCCAAAGGGGTGCGAAGCATGTCACGGATACGCCGGCGGAAACTAGTGCAACTCCAGTGGCTTTTTTTGCCGCTCCACTACATTGGCAGTCCTCGCATTCACAACACAGGTCCGAGCATCGCGATGGTGTTATTGAAGAGGCGGCGGGTCATGGGCCATTGGTCCACAAGTTCCGTGGTCACCGGGCGGGACTGAGCGCGATAGAGCTCCTGGCGCCGGCGCATCTCGGAAGTTAAGTCGGGGTCATACAGTAGAATGTTGTTCTCGTAATTCAGCTCGAAACTTCGGCGATCCATGTTAGCGGATCCAATTAGAGTCACCTCCCCATCCAAGGTCATTGACTTGGTATGCAGGAGACCACCCTGGTATTCAAAGATTCGGACTCCGGCCGCGAGCAGGTCGCTGTAATAGCTCCGACTTGCCGCGCCGACAATCCAGGAGTCATTGCGCCGGAAAAATGATGGTCGTCGAGACGCCGCGGCGGGCGCTGGTGCATAGGGCATTCTGCATCGCCTCATCGGGCACATAGTAGGGTGTCGTGATGAACAGTTCCCGCCTGGCGGCGTACATCAGGGTTTCGAACACCTCTGGCATCGCCGAACAACGCACCGTTGGTCCGGTGCCGATCACCTGCGCCGTCAGCCCGGGTTCACTGGGTGTTAGCGGTTGGAGCAAGTAGCCGCTGATGTCTTCATTCACCTGGCACATCCAGTCGCCGGCGAATAGGTACTGATTTTGCCGGGCAATCGGACCTTCGAATCGCATCATGGCATCCACCCAGGGTGCGAACTTTGCCTTCACGCGGAACTCAGGGTCCGCGCAGTTCTGGCTTCCGCAATAGGTGATTTGATTGTCGATCACTACGATCTTGCGATGGTTGCGCAGATCGATGCGTCCGCGTAACCAACGTAAAAGCGGATGGCCGATCGGTAGGGCCGTGGCGATGTGGACGCCTGCCTCTTTCATGGCCTTCCAATGCTCTGAGCTGATCATGGTCCGGGAACCCAGGCCATCAGCTATAGCCCGACATGCGACCTTGCGGGCCGCAGCCCGCTTCAGTGCCTCGACCATCTTGAGCCCGTTGTTGTCCGGCAACCAGATGTAGAAGCTGAGATGCACATGATCTTTAGCAGCATCATGTCCGCGATTATGGACTCAATCGTCGCGTTGGAGTCAGGCAGCAGGTGTCCCCGATTGCCCCCCACGGGTTCAAAGCCATTGACCGAATGGCCAACTCTGACCAAGGGCTCGTAACGGTCCGGTATCTCCGGTCGAACATTCGCCGCCTCGGTGCCCGGGGCTTTGGACACATCCGGCAACTGGGCCAGAACTTTGCGAACGCGAGCCGCCCGACGCCGGCCAATATTGGTTTCACCCAGAAGGATATATGTGACGACGCCAATCACGGGCAGAACCAACATAACCACCACCCAGGCGACTCGCGAAGCCGGTTCCCGATGTGGCCTCAATATGGCCCGAGCAATAAAGACAAGTTCGATCAGGAAAAGCACGTAGGGCCCAAGCGTCGTAATGATGTGGTGTTCACCCATAAATTACCTCATGCTCATGACCGTCCGCCAAACAAAAGAGATCTAGTTCATACACGGGACACCCACTATATGCCTTATAAGATGCTTTATAAGGCACTATCCCGACACCGTAGGGGCAAATGATTCAGTTGATCGCACTCCGTCATTTGTTCAGGGGCGAAATCGTTCTGACGAGAAAAGATTAAGGCATTCGAGCCCATCCCCTTTTCCCGTCGAAGCATCGGGAGAATAGTGTGATTTTCCGTGCAATCGCGTGATCGCGGGTTGACCTTTCCACCTGAACCCGATCCGACCGGAATGTCAGGATTTCGGTCCGATCAAAGAAAATATGGTCATCAGTCACATGGCGATTAAGAGATCGTCGCGTCCGCCGGCACCCATGGGCTAATGGGCATCCGCCCCCTTGGAACGCAAACCGGACGCTTCAGGCGAAGTTGAAACGCTCTACTGTCGATTGCCGTAGGCGGAGACCTCGGAGGGGGTAAACTGCTCCTGGGACATGTGGCTGATGAATTCGGGGTAGCCGGGCGCGCCCATTTCCGGGATGTCGAGACCGGCGACTTCCACTTCCGGACGGACGCGGTTGGAACCGAGCCAGCGGCCGATCAGCTTGAAAACCGCGCCGGCGACGATGACGTTCCATGCGATGCAGGATACGGCGGCGATGATCTGGGCGATGAGCTGTTTTGGGGAGTGGTTGCCATAAAACAGTCCGACGACGTTTCCGGAAATATGATTGTATCCGTCGCCGTAGGTTCCATCGGCGAAAAGGCCAAGGGAAATGATGCCCCACAATCCGCCGACGCCGTGGACACTGATGGCTCCCACCGGATCGTCGATGCCCCGGCGTTCCATATACAGAACGCTCCAGACAACGATTAGTCCGGCGACGATGCCGATGAAGAAAGCCGCTAGCGGGCTGATGAATGCGCAGGGCGCGGTGATGGCAACCAGGCCGCCGAGCATCCCGTTGCACATCATGGACGGGTCCGGCTTGCCGTAAATTTTCCACATGAAAAAGCAGGCGGCGACGGTGGCTGATCCCGATGCCAGCATGGTGTTGACGGCGATCAGGCCGATACGGTCGGTCATGCCCGAAAGTGACGAACCGGCATTAAATCCGAACCATCCGAAGGCGAGAATAAACGTGCCGACCATCATCATGGGAACGTGATGCCCGAAGATGGGCCGGGGATTGCCGTCCTCATCATATTTTCCGATTCGCGGGCCGATCATGAGCGTGAGGATCAACGCCATCACCCCACCCTGGAGATGAACGACGGAGGATCCGGCGTAATCGACGGCCCCGTGGCCGAGTCCCGCATTGACGCCCAGCGCCGCCAGCCAGCCTCCTCCCCACATCCAGCAGCCATACCCACTGTAGATGAAGGCTCCGACGCAAACGCTGAAGATAGTGAAGCTTTTGAACTTCCACCGCTCGGCGAGCGCGCCGGTCGGAATGGTGGCGGCGGTGTCCATGAACACCATCATGTAAAAAAACAGAATGAGCGCGCCGGTGTCATTGAAAGCCCGCTGAGAAAAAATCCGGAAAATCCGCAAATCCCCCAATGCTTTCCGGCGATCGGAAGGTAGAGCATGTGATTGAGGACCGAAGCGTCGAAAAGGTTCAGGGAACCAGGCCCGCCGATCAGCGGGGCGCCCGATCCAGCCGGCGTGCCGTTAATTCCGCCCATCATGAACGCGAATCCGCATACGAAAAATCCGATCATTCCCAGGGAATAGACCAGGAAGTTCATGCTCATGGTGTGAGCGACGTTCTTGGCGCGGCACATCCCGGTCTCGACCAGCGCGAAACCCGCCTGCATGAACATCACGAGGAAACCCGCCAAAAGCGTCCAGATGAAATTGATGGCTCGGGTGTGTTCGGCAATCTCGGATGGAGTGGGCATAAGTGTGGTCAACTTACAGGGACCGGCACAATCGAACAAGAAAAGCTGCGGCGGCAAACAAAAAGCGGACGGCCGCCAAGAGGCGGCCGTCCGCTATGAATCTTTCGGATGAGGTGTGCTCCTGCCTATGCCGCCGGAGTAACCACCGGTTTGGTAAGAATGACCTCCGGCCCATCTTCTTACTGTTGCGCAGGAACCAGATGGCCCCGACGATGCCCCAGAGGGCGCAGAAACCAAGAGCGAAGAACGGCTCTTTCTTGCTCATGCCCGGCACCATGAACGGCCCGATCAGGTAGAAGAACATGCACGCCAGGTTCGCCAGGATGCCGAAGGCGGGAATCAAAATGTGCTTGATCGGGTTGTGCATGTGGTGCTCGTGGAAAGCCACCATCGCCACGATGCAACTCATCATGTAGAGCAGGAACGTGCCGAAGTTGCTGATGAGCGTGATATGATAGAGGCTGTTGGGAATCTCGCCGGCAGTGGCGAAGCTGAGGACGCCCTTGTACCAGATGCTGGCTTTCTGATCGGCGGACAGGTTCGTGTCCAGAGCTGACGAAGCCGACGGGCCGCAGAGATAGAACACGACACCATAGATTCCGATGAAGATGGAAAGAGTCGCCAGCATCCAGATGCAGCGGTGGGGCGTGTTGTTCTTGCCGTGCAGGAGGCCGAAGTGAGTCGGAACTTCTTCGTCGCGGCCCATGGCGTAGGTCACGCGGGCGCCGGTGTTGATGCAGGAGAGCGTGGTGCCGATCATCGCCAGGAAGACGGTGATGGCTTCCAAGAACATGAACCACCAGCCGGCGTTGGCGCGAGCCGAAGCACCCAGGCGCCGACGAGCTGCATCATGTCGCCGATCGGGGCCGATGATGCCGCGGCGGTCTGGTTGGTGTAACAGGAACTTTGGAAGTAGTTGGCTGCGAAGTATTCAAACAGATAGCAGAAGCCGCCCTGAATCAGCAGCGAAGCGACGATGGCGATCGGAATGTGCTTCTTGGGATTCTTGGCTTCTTCGCCCATCGAAGAGACGGATTCGAAACCGACCAGGCACAAAATCGCGATACACCCTGGATGACGATGTACATCGGCGGCGTGCCAGTGAATGACGGACTTGGCACTGTCATGATAGTAGAATGCCAGATTCCGGTCTTGGGATCCTGCACCATACCGCCCTTGTAGGAGATGGTATTGATCTCCGCGATTGCCTGAGTGGCGCCGGCCTTTTTCTGGTCGGAGGTAAGATCTGCGATTTTGCCATTGGCGTCCGTCGCAACGACCAACGGATTTCCGCTGGAGTCGTTAATGACATTGCCCTTGGCGTCGGCGGCGTACATCACGTCGATGGGGTTGCCGTTGGAATCCACCTTCGGAGAGGTCGCGCCGCTCGGATCGGGAATCTGCTTGGTCGGATCGTTGGGGAACTTCGGATCCTGAATCATGTTTGGCGTAGAGTCCTGCACGTATTGAGTCGGCGTCCCGGTGGAGTCCAGCGTCCAGTCTGGATCGCCTTCCTTGACATGCAAGCGATGAGTGATGGCCATACAGGAGAAGATCAGCAGCGCGGTGATCTGAATGATGTTGATCGCCACGTTGACGCCGGTCGCGCCGACGACGCCGCGGTAGGCGATGTACGAAACGCCGATAGGCGAAGACGACCGCAGAAAAGGATCATCAGCAGCGGACTGTTCTCAGCTGTGGTAAACTTGGAGGGCAACAACTGCCCGGCCATGTAGCCTATGAAGATCGACGTGACGCACACCATCACGCCGGGATAAACCCAGTAATAAAGATGGCTGGCCCAGCCGACCATGAACTTGTAAAGGCGTGCCCATTTGAAGGCTTGTTTTTTGGAGAGGAATGCCTGTTCGGCGAAGAAGTAACTGGAGCCGGCGCCGGGATAGAGCTTGGACAGTTCCGCGTAAGAGACGGCGGTTGCCAGGCAGAGCAGTGTTGCCAGCAACATGCCCATCCACATCGCCGAGCCGGCCGATGGAGCGCCGTAAGCTGATTGCTCCTCAAACGTCAGCCATAGGAACGCGCCCGGCGCGATCAGCGCCATGGCGTTACTGGTCAGCCCCGTGAGGCCGAGCGTTGGTTTCATCGTTCCTTGCGCACTACCCGACGTTGGTGGGGGAGTATCAGTTGCCACAATCACTCTCCTTTAGACCTAGAAATTGGAAGAACGCGGTTAATCAGCAATCTCAAAGTATGTGCCAATTAGATTAATATTGTATTTTGCAACGTTTTGGCAGTCAGTTAAGGCGTTAATAATCGGACTTGTGCGGTTTCGTGAGGATTTGAGGGTTTTCAACTGCCGCTTAAAAACTGTGCAGGTCGGTTCGAAGTTGATTCGCCTAGCCACAAACTTGCGCGAAGTGTCGGATCGGCCAAAGTTAACCTTGTATTGTTGATCGGGGTATCTAAAATCCAACCCTAAACCGCGTTTTCAATCATTTATGCAGATTTCCTACGGCGCTTTATCAACAACTGGGCCGGTTCGCACCAACAACGAGGATTACCTCACCGTCTGGCAGCCGAAGGACCAGACCGATTGGCGTAACCGTGGGGCGATTGCCGTGCTTGCCGATGGCGTTGGGGGGCAGTCCCGGGGAGAAGTCGCCAGTCAATTGGCCTGCAAATCGGCGCTGACGGCCTTTCTCGAATCCAAGCCATTGGCTTCCCCCACCCAGACGCTGTTTCAGATGTTTCTGGCCGCGAACATCGCGGTCTATGACGAGAACGTCAAACACAACGGTTCGGGGCGCATGGCGACCACGATGACGGTGAGCCTTTTCCGCCATAACGAAGTGAACATCGGGCACGTCGGCGATTGCCGGGTTTATGTTGTGCAGCAGAATCGCATCCGGCGGGTGACCAACGATCATTCCTATGCAGGAGTGCAGTTAAAGCTTGGGCTGATTACCGTGGATGAGGCGATGAACAGCCAGATGCGATCGGTCCTGACTCGCACCGTCGGCCAGGAGCCGACGATCCGGGTCGATTATCATACGATCAGTGTTCACGGCGGCGACATCATCGTGCAGATGTGCGATGGCATGTGGTCGCAACTCACCGAAGGTGAAATATTCGACGCCGTCACCCGGCAATCGCCGGAAGAGGCGTGTAAACTGCTTGTTCGGATGGCCGAACGGCGGGGGGCGGATGACAACCTCTCCGTCCAGGTCATCCAGGTTCAGGCCATCGAGCGGCTGAGCTATTATCGTGGTTTACCCACGTTTCAGAAAGAGAGTCCCGCCATCATGGGCAGCGAATTGGAAGTCGGCCAGGTTCTCGACGGCCGATTCAGAATCACCGACATCATCGGCCGCTCGGGGATGGCAACGATCTTCAAGGCCATCGATCAGAAGGACGACAGCGTGGTGGCGTTGAAGGTGCCGTTCATGCAGTTCGAGTCCGATCCGGGATTCTACCAGCGATTTCAGCGCGAGCAGGCGATCGGCAAGGCGCTGAAGCATCCCTACATCCTGAAGATGATCGACGATGAAACGATCAACAAGAGCCGGCCGTACATCGTCATGGAATATCTCGAGGGGCAGACGCTGGGACATCTGATGCACACGCATTCGGCCGATGCCGGAGCACGATGCCCTGAAAATCGTCAGCCGGGTTTGCGAAGCGCTGCATTACATGCACGAGCATGATGTGGTCCATCGCGATCTGAAGCCGGACAACATCATGATCTGCAACGACGGAAGCATCCGGATCATGGATTTCGGCATCGCCAAGTTCGAGGGCCAGCGGCGGTTGACCTTCGGCGGCTTCACCCCGGCGATGGGCACGCCCGACTACATGGCCCCCGAGCAGGTCAAGGGCAAACGCGGCGATGCGCGCACCGACATCTACAGCCTCGGCGCGATTCTCTATGAAATGGTCACCGGCTCAGCTCCGTTTGAAGGGGCCAACCCGTTCATCATCATGAACAGCCGGCTCAGCGGCGATCCCGTCGCGCCGCGAAAGAAAAACGACAAAATCTCTCCCGCAGGTTGAGGAGATCATTCTCCACGCGATGGCTCGCAATCCGCAGGATCGCTACGCCACGGCGCTGGAAATGAAGGACGAACTGGACCATCCGGAGAAGGTGCAACTCACCGGCCGCTGCGACCGGCTGGTGGTTCCCGACCCGGTCTCCGGGAATATGAAGCGTTACCGCCTCGTGGCCATCTGCGTCTTAATTCCCGTGCTGGTTTTTGTCGGGGTATGGTTCTTTAAACATGTGAGCGTCAGCGTCAAGTGATGATCTTGTCGCGCATGCCGCCGTAGACGAAGTTTCGCACCATTTCCTGCTGGTAGAATTCGTGCGGGAAGCCGAGTGGAATCGCGCTGGCGTCGTCGAGCACGCGAATTTGATCGCCATCAAGCTTTACGTCCAGCGCGGCCAGGTTGTCGTGAAGCTGAGCGATTTTTCGGGTGCCGATGATGGGAATGATCGGCTGATCACGGTGCAGTAACCACGCTAAAGCAACCTGCGGCGCGCTCCGGCCGATTTGTTTGGCAACTTGCGTAACGGCAGCAACGATTTTTTCCGCGCGGTCTCCGGCCGGCTGGAACGATTTCATCATGTCGGTGCTGTACCGGCCCTCCTTCGACGGTGTGCTGCCTTGATATTTGCCCGATAGCGTCCCACCCGCCAGCGGCGACCATGCCGTCACCGTGAGCCCCAGCGCCTTGGCCATCGGGAGCAATTCTCGCTCTACCGTACGTTCGATCAGGCTGTATTCGATCTGTAGGCCGACAAACTTTCCCCAACCGCGAAATTCAGCCAGCGTGTTTGCTTGCGCGATCCACCACGCCGGCGCATCCGATACCCCCGCATAAAGCACCTTGCCGGACCGAATCAGGTCTTCAAACCCGCGCATCACTTCGTCGACGGGTGTGATCTGATCCCAGATATGCAGCCAATAAAGGTCGATATAATCGGTTCCCAGCCGCTTCAGGCTCGCGTTGATCGCCTGAAACATGTTCTTGCGATGATTTCCCGCGGCATTGGGATCTTTGCCGGGCATGGAGTTCGTGTATTTCGTGGCCAGCACGACTTCGCCCCGATGTTCGCGAATAAATTCGCCGACGAATTTCTCGCTGGTTCCCATGGTGTAAAGGTTGGCGGTATCAATGAAATTTCCGCCCGCCTCGCGGTAGGCTTCGTACATTTTGCGTGCCTCGTCCTTGGCGGCGCCCCAACCCCAATCTTCACCGAAGGTCATCGTCCCCAGACAAATCTCCGAAACCCGAAGGCCGCTGTCCCCCAGTAGCCGGTATCGCATTCAAATCTCCTTCCGCGCAAAGCCAACGTAAAAAATGGCCGCAAATTAAGCATGGGCCATACGGCCTTCATACACCGGAACAAAATCCTCGGCGACGAACGTTTCGTATGAAGTCGGCGTTGTATTCCTCAAGGAGCGGGACTCCAGCGGACGCATGTGCCCCGAATTCATGGAGGCGACCATTTCGAGGATCAGGTTGGCCATGTCGGTCGTCATGCCCATTCGCGTAACGGCAGCGCGGAAATCGTTGTCAGGTATTTGAACATACGCGAGATCGGGTTTGCCGATGGCTTGGCCGATAATGCGGGCGACTTCGGACATGGTTAGATCTCGTTCGCCGAGCAACTCGCGGGTCTGTTGGCCGGTGAAGTCCAGGCGAAGCAGTGAATCGGCCGCGGTTTGGCCGATGTCGTGGCTGGCGATCATGGCAACCTTAAGCGTGGGCTTGACCGGTCCGGCGGCGCTGTTCATCGCATGAATAATTCCCGCCTGGGCAAGCGTGTTTTCCATGAAATAGCCGGCGCGAAGGTGCAGAACATTGAGGCCTTTGATGCTGTTTAAACGCTCCTCCATTTTGTGAAGGCCGACGACCGGCCCGGTCTTGTCGGCTTTGTCCGCGCCGACGCTGCTGAGGGTTACGGCATATTGAACATGCGCGGCGGCTAGCGCTGAGGCGACGGAATCCGTAATTCGATCCTGCAGCGCGCGATAATTAGTGCTGCTCATGTCGGGAGGCAACATGACGTAGGCGGCTTTTGCGCCGGCAAAGGCCTTGGCCAGGCCGCCCGTATCTGTCAGTTCGCAAACAAACGGCTCGGCGCCCGCGTCGATCAACGTTTGTAAACGCTCTTTACTTCTGCCAATTGCGCGAACCTGTTGGCCTTCAGCCATAAGCCGATTGGCAACTATATTTCCAGTATGACCGGTTGATCCTATGACGGCGTACATAACGATCTCCATTTCTGATTGAGGTTTGTTCGCGCTGAGAAACCCATGGGAGATTGTTAGGCTTGGGGTTGGGCGGGGTCCAGTTAAAATTCAAATAATTCCGCGAAGCGTCTCAAAGCGATGGGAAAGCACGACTTCGGTAGGCAGGCAATTTTTAGAGCTTTAGGCCGATGATCTCTCTCGCGCGGTTCAACGCTTCGTCGATATTTCCGAACATGTTTTCGGCGCCGATTTTGTCCACCAGGCCGTATGCGGTCATGGCGAAAATCGGCTGGGCGTGAACTCCCGACAGCAGCAAATGCGTTCGCCCCTTGCGGCATTTGTCGTGAAATTCGTCCAGCGCGTGCATGCCCGTGGCATCGATGGCCGGAACGCGACGCATTCGAAGGATGAAGACTTTTGGCGGGCGTTCCAGGCCTCGCAATGTGTCTTTCAATCGGTCCGCTACACCGAAAAAGAACGGGCCGTTGATCTCGTAAACCTCCACGCCCGCAGGAACGTTGCGCCTTGCGAGCGAATTCGGATCGGTCAGATACGCAAATTCGTCGCCCGATTCGTCGATCTCATCGCGCACCGCTCCAACGTCGGTAACGTCGCTCATTCGTTTCATGAATAGCATGGCCGCCAGGATCATTCCCACGCCCACGCCTTTGGTCAGATCGGTCAGCACCGTCAGGCCGAACGTCGTGAGCAACACAAGCATATCCCCGCGCGCGCGCGCAAGATGGATTTGAAATGATCGATCTCCGCCATGTTCCACGCCACGAGAATGAGTATCGCCGAAAGAGCGGCCAGTGGAATTCGGCTGGCGTACGGGGCCAGCAGGAGCATCAGCAGCAGCAACGTCACAGAGTGAACCATCCCCGACAGAGGAGTTCGGCCGCCGCTTTTCACATTGGCGGCGGTGCGGGCGATCACGCCGGTGGCGGGAATCCCTCCGAAAATAATCGAGAAAATGTTGGCGATCCCCTGCGCCACTAGTTCGCAGTTGCTCTTATGCCGGCCACCAATCATTCCATCCGCGACCACCGCGCAAAGAAGTGATTCGATGGAGCACAATAAGGCGATCGTCACCGCCTCGGGAACCAGCGTGACGGCCTTCGACCATACCGCCGACACGTCGCTCCAGTTTGAAAGCTTCAGCGGCAGATGCGGCCTGGGAAGCATATTGGGAATCCCGCCAAAACGTGTTCCGAGGGTTTCGATACCGGCATGCGTCCGAGGGTCCGCCGCAAGGTGGAATACCGATACCATGACCGCGCTGATAATCACGACAACGATTGCGCCGGGAATTCGCGGAACAAAGCGGCGCATCAGCGCCAGAACCAATAGCGAACCGAGTCCAATTCCCGCCGCCGAGATGTTGATCGAATGCAGCGACTGAAACAGCACTCGCCAGCACGCCAGGAAGCTCGAAGGCGGGCTATGGACCAACTGGCCGGCATCGTTGACGTAGTTAATGGTCAGTCCCAGCAGGTCGCGGATTTGGGACGTGAAGATGATAACGGCGATGCCGCTCGTGAAACCGGTCGTAACCGGATACGGGATAAACTTGATAAGGGACCCGAGCTTTGCAAGGCCCATGAGGATCAGAATGACGCCCGCCATAAGGGTGGCGATGCAAAGTCCGTCATATCCCTGCCGGGCGACGATTCCGGCGACGATGGCCATGAACGCGCCGGCGGGACCGCCGACCTGCACCCGGCTTCCGCCAAGCAGCGAAATGATAAATCCCGCGATGATCGCGGTGAAAAGTCCCTGCTCGGGCCGAACGCCGCTGCCGATCGCCAGCGCCAGCGAAAGTGGAAGGGCGATGATCGCGACGGTGACGCCCGCCCCCAGATCGCTGAAGAAAAATTCGCGTCCGTATCCTTCGCGCAGGCAGACGATGCTCTTGGGCAGGAACGCCTCGGGGATCTTACCGTGGCGCGGCGGCGCTGCGTGCGGGCCCAAATTCGGGGCATTTAGTGCGGTCATATTTTGCTCGCTGTTTCACCCATGCCCGACAATCAAGGCGTTCTTCCCATTTATCGGCAATGTCCCTTACAATCTTCGCATGAAGAGGCGTCGATTCCTGAATGGCCAGGGCGAACTGGAGTCGTAATGAGCGGCGCCCTCACCGACCGTGTTCCCGATGCCGGCGCGGCGACTTCCTCCGGGCAGATCGGGAGGCATTCATTTTTCGCGGCCCGAAAGGTCTTTTTGCCGCTGGCCTGGATTTTCGGAACGCTGTACGCGCTAATCACCCCGCCATTTCAAGTTCCCGATGAGTTCCAGCATTTTTACCGAGCTTATCAGGTCTCCGAAGGCCGATTGACGGCCTACCGCCAGGGCGGTGCGGTCGGCGGGGAACTTCCCGTGAGCCTGCAAACATTCAGCGACCGGGTGTGGGGAAATCACCCTTTCAATCCGGCGTCCAAAGCGGATGTTCACGATATCTGGGCCGCGCACACGATCCCGCTACAACCGCAGGTCCGGCAATTCTTCGTTTTCGGAAATGTTTCCTGGCATTCCCCGACAAATTACTTCCCGCAGGCCGCCGCCATCGCCGTGGCGCGGCGAATCGGGCTGGGGCCGCTGGGGATTTTTTACGCCGGCAGGATCGGAAATCTCTTCTGTTGGAGCCTGCTCGTATATTTTTCGCTGCGGTTGATACCCGTCATGGATTGGACATTTCTGCTGCTTGCGCTGACGCCGATGTCGCTCGCGCAAGCGGCGTCGCTTTCCGCTGATGCGTCCGTCAACGGGATTTGCTTTCTTTTCGTGGCGGCCTCCTTGCGCTGCGCCATGACCGAGGGATCCATTCGCGCGGTGAAGTTGATCGGTTTGACCGTCTGCGGAGCGGCGGTAGCGCTGGCGAAAACCGCTTATCTTCCCCTGACCCTCCTGTTTCTCCTGATTCCGCCAAATAGATTTTCAAGTCGTCGCCGATATTGGCTCGCGTTCGCAATATTCATGTCGATATGTCTGGCGACAATCGTCGGCTGGTCGCTGTGCACGTACGGCGCAGAAAGCTACAGCATGCCCGGCGTCTCTCCCAAAAGGCAATTGATCTACATGCTGAATCACCCAATTCAGATGGTCCACATGGAAGTGGGGATGCTCCTGGCCGTTCCGTTTGTTTCCGACATTATCGGGCAACTCGGCTGGCACCAGATCAGGCTGTGGCTGCCGTTAACCGCGCTTTATTTCGGCGTGCTGTTCTGGACAACGAGGATCGGCGGCTGGCCGGAGCGGCGGATGACCGCCCGCCAGCGGACGATTCTCGCCGCGGCGGCGATGGCGTGCTGGGTCGCGGTATTCTCGCTCATCTACCTGACGTTTACCGCCGTCGGTGGAAGAAGCATCAACGGACTGCAAGGCCGGTACATGATCCCCGCCACCGGCCCATTTTTCCTAATATTTTATCCCTCACCCCGCGCGGCGCGGCAACCCCGGAGCCTTCATTACCGCCTTTGCAGCCGCGTTTTCGGTCTACGCTCTGCTTGTGCTTGTGCGGCGATTCTATATCTGGTAGTGAGCGATGAAGATGGACGATGCTATCGCTTCCGTTGCCGATCCGGCCACCCAGATTCATCGGCAAAACCGCATCGCGCATTGGGATGAGGTCGCCTGCGCTCGTGATACACGCAAGGGTTTCGGTGGCGGTTATCGGCGCCGGCTGACGGAAGTGTACCGCTATCTTGTCGCCCCGGGGCTTCGCGTGCTGGAATTGGGTTGCTCTCAGGGGGATCTTCTGGCGGCGCTTAAGCCATCCATCGGCGTTGGAGTCGATTTCTCCGGTGAGATGCTGAAGCGCGCTCGCGATCGACATCCAGAACTCTATTTCGTGCAGGCGGACGCACATGAGCTGGTATTGGATCAAATCTTCGACGTGATCATTCTCTCGGACCTGATCAACGATCTCTGGAACGTTCAAACGGTCTTTGAGCATTTTCGCATGCAATGTCATCCGCGGACGCGCATCATTATGAATTTCTACAGCAGGATGTGGGAGTTCCCCCTCAGGATCGCCGAGCAGCTTGGGCTGGCTAAACCGACGCTGCAACAGAACTGGCTTGACGTGAACGATGTAGGCAATCTGCTGTATCTGTCCGGATATGAAATGATGCGCAATTGGGCCGAGGTGCTGTGGCCGGTGAATACGCCGCTGGTCGATTCGATATGCAATCGTTTTTTAGTGAAGTTGATTCCATTCCGGGCGCTGGCGCTGACGAATTTTGTTGTCGCGCGCCCAAAGCCAAAGGAAGAGCCTGAGGGACCATCGCCGCGCATATCCATCGTGGTTCCCGCCCGAAATGAGGCGGGAAACATCGAACAGTTGATCGATCGTGTTCCGGAAATAGGCGGGGGAACCGAAATCATTTTCGTCGAGGGGCATTCAACCGACGATACTTATGCCGCCATCGAGCAGGCGATTTCCCGGCATCCGGAGCGATCGTGCAAACTCTTGAAGCAGACCGGAAAGGGCAAGGGCGATGCCGTCCGATGCGGATTTGCCGCGGCGACGGGCGATATTCTCACCATCCTCGACGCCGACCTGACTGTTCCTCCCGAAGATCTGCCGGTGTTCTTCGACGTGCTCCGCAGCGGTTGCGCCGATTTCGCCAACGGCGTTCGTTTGGTCTATCCGCGCGAAGACAACGCCATGCGCGCGGCCAATCTGATCGGCAACAAATTCTTCGGCTTTGCATTTTCATGGATCCTCGGCCAGCGCATCAAGGACACGCTCTGCGGCACCAAGACGATCTGGAAGAAGGACTACGACCTTCTCGCCGCCAACCGGGCCTATTTCGGCGATTTCGATCCGTTCGGTGATTTTGATCTGCTGTTCGGAGCGGCCAAGATGAGCCTGAAAATCTTGGATGTCCCGGTTCGCTATCGGAATCGTGTTTATGGCACCACCAACATCCAGCGCTGGCGGCATGGGTTGCTTCTGCTGCGGATGGTACTGTTCGCCGCCAGACGGATGAAGTTCGTCTGACGGACAAGCGATGAAGCCATATTTTCAGGACTACCGATGGCGATGAGCTTGGCGACAAGCTGGCTCAGCCATCCACTGGCACGCGGACTTTCGATCGACGATCCGCGCGCGACGGAGCTTCGTCGCCGGATCATCCGCGAAAAGCCGTTTCTGCGGAAGATTTACATCGAGTGGTATAAATCCATCGCCGCGGCGATTCCCGCGGGTTCGGAGCCGGTGCTGGAGATTGGCTCGGGCGCCGGGTTCCTGGAGCAGTTTGTTCCCGGCCTGATCACGTCGGAAATTTTCGCATGTCCCGGGGTCAAAATGGTGCTGGACGGGCAGTTTCTGCCGTTCGAGGATGGCAGCCTGCGCGCGATCTTGATGACCGATGTCTTGCATCACATCAGTCAACCGCGCCGGTTTCTGGCGGAGGCTGCCCGTTGCGTGCGGCCCGGTGGCGCGGTTGTCGCGGTTGAGCCCTGGGTGAGCGCCTGGTCGCGGTGGGTGCACGGCAGATTTCATTATGAGCCGTTCGATCCGAATTGGGCCGCGTGGGAGGTTCCATCGTCGGGCCCGCTGTCGGGCGCCAACGGGGCGATGCCGTGGATCATTTTTCATCGCGACCGGGCACAGTTCGAGCGGGAATTTCCACAATGGGAAATCCGCGCGATCCGGCCCGGGATGCCGGTGAGATATATTCTGTCCGGTGGTATCGTCTTGCGCAGCCTGATGCCGGGTTTCACATTTGGATTCTGGCGCCTGGTGGAGTCGGCGCTGAGCCCATGGCGCGACAGCCTGGCAATGTTTGCGGAGATAACTCTGATTCGGCGGGAAAGATAATATATGGGAGCGATAATATGAACGCCCAATTGAATCCGCCCACGTTGAAGCTGCTGCGCCGCGACGACTACGTCGGTGTGAACAAGCTGGATCCGATCCGATTTTATCATTGGCCGATATTCGGCGCTATGTACCGGAAGCGCGTTGAGCTTTGCCTTGGCGAATGCCGCGGCGGCGAACGCATTTTGGAAATCGGGTTCGGAACCGGCCTCACGTTTCTGAATCTGCATGAGATGTATCGTGAGATTCACGGATTGGATCTCACCGCCGACACCGCCGCCGTTCAGGCCGCGTTCGCTGCCAGAAATATCAATACCGACCTCCGCCAGGGCAACGTGTTGCAGATGCCGTATCAAGATGAGTTCTTCGACACCGTTTTACTGATCAGCATTCTGGAGCATCTGAAACCGGCGGAGCAATTTCAGGCGTTCGCGGAGATCGGCCGGGTTTTGAAGCCCGGCGGTCAAGTTGTTTACGGGGTGCCGATTGAGCGGCCGTTGATGGTTTTCATGTTTCGTATGTTGGGCTGCGATATTCGCAAGGAGCATTTTTCCACGGAGAAGGATGTCGCTGCCGCCGCGGACAAGACCATGGATCGGGTGCGCGTCCAGCAGATGATAAGCCGGCCGCCGATTTTCGGACCGGTGTATGAGGTGGGGCATTTCAGGCGGCGGCATTAGCATTCATGACCGCGAGGCGGTCGGCGGGGTCAAAATATTCAGGATCGTTTCCCGGATGTTGGTGTTTGGTGTACGGGAGCCATGAAAAGTTTTTGTCAAAACTCTGAAGACTCGGTATCTTATGCAATATTGCCGAGGACGTCCGTCGGCGGAGCTTCATATCAGAAATCCCAGCCAAACATTCGCGATCACAGGATTACGGGGCAGGTGACGCGGAATCCGGCTTGAGCAATTCCTGGAGTGGATAGAAACATGCAAAGTAAAATCAGTCTGCGCCGTCGAACGATCCTTGCAACAGCGACGGCGCTGGTGGCAACCGGAGTTCCAACCCGGGCTCTGGTGATCAATGCCACTTTCTCCGCCAACGTCACCGCGTTGCCATACGCCGCCCAAGTCGAGTCCGCCTTCAACTATGCGGCGCAGCAATATGAAGGTCTCTATTCAAATAACATGACCATCAATGTCGACGTGGACACCGAGTCCGGGGGGGCCACGGAGTTGGGAAACAGTACCTGGAGCCTTAACGGCTCGCGGTACTCCTACTCCACCATCCAAAGTGCGCTGGCGGGGCTTTCGGCGACTTCAGATCAAATTTCCGCGGCTGCATATTTACCCAGCTCCGACCCTTCAAACGGTGGCCAATGGGGTATGTCCAGGGCCGAGCAAAAGGCCCTTGGGCTGCTGAGCGGTACTGATTCGGGACTGGATGGGACCTTCAAGTTCAATATTAACCAGAGCTACACGTTTGATCCGTACAACCGTGCCGTATCCGGAGAATATGACTTCATCGGCACCGCTGAACACGAACTATCCGAGATCATGGGCCGTGGCGCGGGGCTGGGAGATGCAATTGAAACTTCAAGTGCCGTTTATCTGCCATTGGACTTGTACCGCTTTTCCGCCCCCGGGTTTCACAACCTGAACTCGACCTCTTCACCCATCTACTTTTCCATCGACGACGGCAATACAAATCTTAAGGAGTACAACTATACGCCGATGCAGGATTTACAGGACTGGGATTCGATAGCGACCCCGGCCGACAGCTACAACGCCCAGGTCAATCCCGGAGTCCAGAATTCGCTCAGCAATGTCGACGCCACGGTGATGGATGTTATTGGGTATAACCGGGCGTCATATCTTTTAACGTGGAACGGCGGCACCCACGATTTTCTCACTGACAACAATTGGTCGACGCCTAGTCAGCCGGGGATAAACCCCCATTTCGGGGCGTTTCTTTATATGGATACGGTCTCCGCGGCCACTCACGCTTTCTCCGCGAACGAAAACCTCACCCTCTCTTCAAATTCCGACATGGGCCAAACGATCGAAGTGAGCCAGGGGGCATTTATCATCGGCCTTTCGGGATCGGCCAGCCCAAATCGCGCTGGTCTATTGATCAACCAGGACGGGCTCCTCCTGGTGGATACTAGCGGCACCGTGGATGTCGCCGCGGATCTGAGCGTCGGCGACACCGAAGGCACGACTAACGGCCTTGCCGAACTCTTTGAAAACGGCCAGCTTCACGTCGGGACCTACTCCGGCGCGACGCAGGTCCTATACGTCGGAAACAACGGCATCGGGCAACTCGACCAGAATAACAATTCTGACGTCTCTACCCCCACCCTCATCGTTGGCGAAAACACCACCGGTAATGGCAGCTATTACGTCTCGAACACTTCCGCCTTGCACGTTACCGGCAACGAGATCATTGCCGATTACGGCACTGGACTTATGTACCAAAGTGGGGGCACCCAGACCATCACCGGCTCATTGTCCCTCGGAACTTACTACAAAAGTCAGGCGACGATGACCATGACCGGCGGGACGCTGACCGCCGCGTATGAGCGAATCGGCATTTCCGGAGCGGCCACCTTCACCCAGCAGGGTGGAAGCCAGACGATCTCTAATGACATCACTATCGCCGAAAACTTCACCAGCATCTCCACCCTCACCGTGAGCGGAGGCACGCTACAGGACAATGGCAGCACCTATGTCGGCGGCACCAGCACAACCCACGCGGGAGGAGGCACCTTAAATATTTCCGGCGGCGCGATGACAGTCAACGGCACGCTGCAGGATTATGAGTTTAATGGAACTGTTAACTTGTCTTCCGGCTCGCTTACCGTCGGCGCCATCAGCGACGGCAACGATGCGGGCGATAACTTCAATTGGACCGGCGGCACGTTGTACCTCACTGAGCAGCCTCTGGATTTCGTCAACGGCGCCGATCCGAACAACGACAATCCCCTGGGAGGATCAGTGACCCTCGGCAGCGGACAGACCCTGGAGGTCAATGCCACCGAATCGCTCAGTGGCAGCGGCAGCACGGTCACCCAAAATGCCGGCAGCGCCAATGCGTGCCCGACAGTCCAGATTGGAAGCGGCGGCGCCTATAACCTTACGGGCGGAACTTTGAACACATCCGTGATTTACCTCAATTCAGGCGGGACTTTCGCCGAGAGTTCCGCCACGGTTTCTTTCACCACTTTCAACCAGTCCGGCGGTTCCGCGACCTTTTCCGACGGACTGACGCTTGGCCCCGCAGTTTACAATCTCAGTGGCGGAACGCTCACCACCGGCGGTTACGAGAGGATCGGCTACCTGAACATTGCCACCGGCAACGGCGGTGTCGGCACGTTTAATCAAACGGGCGGAACCCATACCGCCTCGAGTATTTTCATCGGCGTTGAGAACACCGGCGCTTACAACCTCAGCTTTCCGGGAATACTTAATGTTACGGGAGGGGTTGAAATCGGCGAATTCAGCGCCGGCAGCACTTTCAACGTCGGCGGAACCGCGACGGTTGGAAGTCTGATCGTCTTTAACTACCCGCAAACCGTCGTGACAATCGACGGCGGATCGCTCACCAGCGGCAGCACCATCAATTATGGCGTGATCACACAAACAGGCGGCTCCTCAAATCTCGGCCCGGTCACCGGCAACGGGACCATCAACGTTGGCAATATTCCCGTGAATGCCGGGAAAATTCCCACCGCCATGGTTGTTGCATCTCTCAAGCAAGGCACCCTCAACATCCAGACTCAGGGCCTGCTCAAACTGACCGGTGGAACCAACAATGAGGTGGACTCCCTGACGATTACTTCCGGATATCTGGACCTGACCGACTCGAGTTTGTTGATTGACTATAGCGGCGGACCCGATCCGATAGCATCTATCGCAGCCTGGATCAAAAGCGGGTATGCAAACGGATCGTGGAACGGCATCGGGATTATGTCCTCCGCTGCTCAGAACAATCCCGGCTATGGCATCGGTTATGCCGACTCGGCCGATCCGGGCAATCCAGCAAATCTGCCTTCCGACACCATCGAAATCATGTACACCCTGCTCGGTGATGCCAATCTTGACGGAACGGTCAACAGCGAAGACTTCACGCCGTTCGCGCGCAACCTGGGCCAAAGTGGCATGGCGTGGGATCAAGGGGACTTCAATTACGATGGAACGGTCAACGCCGAAGATTTCACGTCGTTCTCGAACAATCTCGGCCAGTCCGCCGTACGGTCGGGCAATTTGGACGTGGCGAATGACATCAGCTTTACGAGTGTGCCCGAACCCACCTGCGCGGGGATGATCGTAATTGCGGGGCTGGGAATTGGCCGCCGGAGGCGACGGTCGACGGGCCGGCGGTTCGATCTATCCCTCTCCCAGAATTCGCGGCAGACGCGTTTCATCTGAATTCGGACCGCATTCTTGCGGAGCCGATCCGAGAGGCGTATCGTAAACTCCCGGTTTTACCGTGGATCTATTGCGAAATCAGTTTCGGCCGATAGTGCGCGGCGCGGGCCGTTATGCGCTGGCGCTGGTGTTTGTGGCGGCCGCGACCGGCATCGCTGTTCTAATCAATCCTCGAATCGGTGAGACCACCGCAAGCCTGTTTTTGGCGGCCGTCATTCTGAGTTCGTGGACGGGCGGGCTCGGCCCGGGGCTGGTGGCGACGGGTATCGCGGCATTCCTCGCCGGTGATTTCTATCGGTTGAATCCCGTCGGTTCCCGCGGTTTTGGTTGGGACGACTGGCTGCAGGCGGTTGTGTTCGTGGTCGTCGCGGTGCTGATCAGTTCGTTGACCTCGCTTCGCCGCCGCGCCGAGACGGCATTGCAAAAGTCTTACGATGAGCTTGAGTTGAGAATCAACAAACGAACCAGTGAACTGACGCAATCCAACACTTTGCTGCGCGACAGCGAAGAGCGGTTTCGCCTCATGGTCGAAGGCGTCCCGGATTACGCGATCGTGATGCTGGATTCCAAGGGAACCGTCATCAGTTGGAATCCGGGAGCGGACCGGATTTTTGGATTTTCCCAGGAAGAGGCGGTGGGACTGAACGCGGCGGTATTTTATACGCGGGAGGATGCCACGCGCGGGAAGCCGGAGGCGGAATTGCTGGATGCGGCCCAGGGCGGCCGGCGCGAGGACGAGGGCTGGCGCGTCCGCAAGGACGAAACCCGGTTCTGGGCGAATGTGATCACCTCAAGCTTGTGGGACGACGCCAAAAAGCTGCGCGGTTTCGCGCAAATCACCCGCGACGTCAGCGAGTTGCGCTCCCTCGAAAAAGAAGTGCTCGAAATCAGCGAACGCGAGCAGATGCGAATCGGCCACGATCTTCACGACGGCGTAGGCCAGGAGCTGACCGGGATTGCGCTGCTGACGCAAAACCTGCGGCAACGGCTGGCGCAGCAGGGAATGCCCGAAGAAGCCCAGGCGGGCCGGATCGCGACGTTGATCAACCGCGCCCTGGAACAGCGCGCAAGCTGGCGCGGGGGTTTTCGCCCGTTGAACTGGGGCCGCAGGGCCTGGAGACCGCCCTGCGAGACCTGGCCGCCAAAGTGCAGACGACGATGCAGCGGGCCTGCAGCGTGAATTGCCAGGGTCCGCTAAATATTGCGGATGATGCAACCGCGTTGCATCTGTTCCGGATCGCCCAGGAAGCGGTGAATAACGCGGTTCGGCATTCAAAAGCCAAGCATATTCGCATCGAACTCGATACAATGGATGGCACAACAACGCTGGCGGTCCATGACGACGGCGTCGGAATGCCCGCAGCCAAGGCACGGGGCAATGGAAGAGCCGCGGGCATGGGTGTGAGTGTCATGCGATATCGATCGCGTATGATCGGTGGGTCGCTGGAGCTTAAAAGCTCCGCATCCGGAACTTCGGTGATTTGTACGTGCCTGAGCCCGCAATCCAATGACTCATCCGCAAGCCGCCGACAAGAAGCGGCCGCAAACCTCAGCCAGAGCGCGATGGCGCGTATTACTGGTCGATGATCACCCCATCGTCCGCGAAGGCCTTGCCGCGCGGATCGAAATGGAGGGTGACATGTCCGTCACCGGCATGGCCGAGACGGCGGACCAGGCCATCGGCCTGATTCAAAAATCCGAGCCGGACATTGTCGTGACCGATCTTTCGCTCTCCGGCCGGCCGGGCCTGGAACTCATCAAGGAAATCCGCGCTTCGTGGCCTGCGTTGCCGGTGCTGGTGCTTTCCATCCACGATGAGGACCTTTGGGCCGAGCGTGTTTTGCGCGCGGGCGCAGGGATACATCATGAAGTCCCACGCCACCGAAAGGGTGATGGAGGCTATGCGGCGAGTTCTGGCGGGGGGGCTGTGGCTCAGCGAGCATATGAGTTCAACGTTGCTGGGCAGGTTGACTCATCATCGTCAGCCGACTGTGCAGGGGATGCCTCTGTCCACTCTGAGCGACCGGGAATTGGAGATTTTTCAGATGATCGGGCTGGGGTTGTCGGTCAAGGAAATCGCACAGCAATTATTTTTGAGTGCCAAGACGGTGGAGGTTCATCGAGAGCACATCAAGGAAAAGCTTGGGTTGCGAAGCAGTGCGGAACTGCTGAGGTATGCGGTGGTACATACGTTGGAAGAGCCGAAGTGAGCGCGGCAGGCGTTTGGGGTGCGACGAATCTATGTGGGGTAGCCTTATCGGTTTGGGTCCGTGAGCAGCAGCGGAAAACCGCATTGAAGGAATTTGAGGATTTGGGATTGCCTGTTGCATTTTTGGATCGGTTATCTGCCTAGCGCTTCCCAACGTCCTTTCCGATCTTGAATGCCAGCAATAGAGTGACGAGCCACACGTTAATTAGGACTATTCCGCGATGGCCGAGACTCCCAAATATGGCCCAATCGAACAAGCTGAACGATGCGCCCGCTGGCTCAAACGCGCCGCATATACGGCATGGGGTTTGGTCATAATCTTTGATGTGGCTGGCCCATTGTGTCCGCAGCTTTTCGCCCCACTGGAAGTCATTGGTGGCGTCGCGTTCGCGGTTGGATTGATTTTCGAGATACTGGCTGGCGCAGAGAGAAAATAATCGCTCGGCTTCGCGATCAACGCGACGAAGAGAAAGACAAGGAACACACTGCTAGGCTGACAGAGATTTCGATAGCAACCGAAAGTTTGAAATTCAGGCAGGAACCTTGGCAGCTTATGTTGGACGAACGGCGCAAATGCGCCAAACGCTAAACAGGTGTTTTCTTGCGCCCCGTTTCGCGGTACACTGGATAGCATTCACTTCGGGGGACAGCTTGTGAACGTCTTGGAATCGTGCGGGTGGATTAATAATCCGATGGGACCAACATTTTCGCTTGATATCTCACCAGCACCCAAAGCGGTGACGACTATTGTCACTAATCCGAGCGATGACGATGATGAGAGGCTTCAGGGCGCGGCAAATGCACTCTGTACATTCAGGCTGGGACAGACAATATTTATCCGACAAAAATCTACTGGGATTCCCTCCAAAGACATCGTAATACTCATCGGGGAAAAACCGGACATGATCCTGAGAGAGTGGTTTAGAACGGCTACGGCGGCATTCACCAAGGAACAGATACTTAATCTGATAGCGATATTGGGAAAGTATTCGGGGCAGCTTGTCAGCGTCCAAATTCCGTTTGATGATCCCAATGCGGCAGACTGGGCGATGCAATTCTCAACTACTATTCTTAAGCGAGCGGATTGGAAATTTTTCAACCTGCCGAATCTTCAGGTGAAATATGCCGTAGACTTTGAAAAACTGGCCGTAGGAATCCACGATTTTGATGATTTGAAGGAGAAGTGCGGAGGGTAGCGAATACATTGTTGAATGGGCTGAAGGCCAATGGCCTTGCATCCGAAAACGCGATCATTGGCATCTGGAACGATTTGGCGCAGGGAGTGATCGGCATAAGGTTCGGTCATCTTCCAAAGGCCCCCGCCGCGCCGTTGCCTCCGGGCGTATAGCACTTCTCGTAAGCGGAGATTCAGTCCCCCTGCGATTTCCGATGCGCCAGCTTCCCAATGATGTGATCGACCCCCGATTAGCGAGAATCATCGCACATCTCCTGCCAATTTGGCGTTTTTGCGCAGAAACCCCCGTTTTTTGTGTAGGAGCGACTTTTTGTGCAAATCTTTCAGATAGGGAAAATCCCTATATGAAATTGGGAGAACCACATCGTGACGTGGAGGTCGAAAACGGGTCTGCTATCGCGGCCGTCGAGTCGTGTCGCGTCCGGTTTCCCTAGGGGGGGCCGGACTCGCAGGATTAGGCGGTTTTTTTGTTTGGATTGTCTGTTTGGGTATGGGAATTGCGCGGGTAAAAAGAGGATTTTTGGGGGAGAACCCTGTCGGCTGAAGTTGGCAGGCCACGTTAATAGGCTCGGACGAGTTTGGCTTGGGGGTAGGCGTTTACCAGGATTTGGGCGAAATTGTTTCCGGCGGAGGCGAGGGCGTAGGCGCACCATTGGCACATGCCGACGCCGTGGCCGAAGCCGTGGCCTTCGTAGAAGGTTACCGAACTGGAGTTGGGGTCGCCGTTGATTTTGCAGAAGCTGCTGGGAAGTGTTGATCCGGGGGGGGCGTCGGTGTTGACGGCGGTGCGGAGTTGTTCGGCGGGCCAACTGAATTGTAGGCCGCGGGCATCGGTTACCAGGACTCGGTTTGGGCGGCCGTAGCGGTTGAGTTGCTGGACGTCGATTCGATAGACGTTGGCCATGTTCAATTCCGCGATCGGGCGGCCCATTTCGGTGCTTTGGCGCTGGGCCCAGATATGAAATCGGCGGGTGAGTTCGGTCTTGGAGATGACGATCGGACCCCAGTTGAAATATTTGGAGCCGTTGCAAAGGGCACCGTGAGATTGTTCGGCCAGCGGGGGGATGTAGGGCTCGCCGGGGAAGGCGTCGGAGGCGGCCTGGGTGACGCCGCCGCAGCAACTGCTGAAATATGCCTTGAAGATGACGCCGTAGCCGGGGCCGTAGGTGAGGACGAGGCCCTGGGTTTGTTCGACGGCCTGGCGGCTCTTGGCCGTTTCTCCGGTCAATCCGCCGTACATCTGGCTGCGCTGATCGCCGAAGACGTCCCAGGGGCGGTTGACGCCGGAGTAATGGGTTTCAAAAAGGGCGTAGGTGCGCGAAGCGACGGCCTGGGCTTTGATGGCTTCGAGGGGCCAGCTTGGGTACATCTCGCGCGTGACGACGCCGGCGATATAGTCTTCGACATCGACATCGTTGATGACGTTGAACCGGCCGGCGGTGGTAGCGATGAGGCGGATGTCGCCGCGGTATTCGACGTTGTTGACACGAATGGGGCCGTCGCCCGGCTTAAATGTCAGGGCGCCGGCGTGGATGACTTGGCGGCCGAAGTGCCAACCGTCGTTGCCGAGGGTTGTGGGGACGCTTATGGCGCGGGGGAATGACCACGCCAGGGGGCGGGAATCGAGTTCCATAGCGGGGCCGTCGGCCATGAGATCGACGCGATTGGTATCCTCAACGAGCAAGACGCGGATGCGGGGAGCGGTCGCGGCGATGGGTTGAGAGGAAGTGTCCTGCGAGCAACCTAATGGAAGCAGCAGCAATGCTAAGAGCAATACTAAAGGATATCGCACCAGGGCCTCCTTGCCTTGGATTGACGAAAAGTCAGGGCGTTTATTCTTCCAACTTCCGTAGTGTCATGCCGAATGTGCCGAGTTGTTGCTTGATTTCGTTCAAGCTGGTCTGGCCGAAATTTTTGCAGCCGAGAAGTTCGTCCTCGGTGCGGGAGGCCAGTTCGCCGAGGAGATTGATGTTAAGCCGCTGCAACGCCTTTCGGCTGCGCACGGAAAGCTCGAGATCGGCGACGTTTTTGCTGAGGATTTCGGGGGGCACGTTGCCGGCGACGGGAGTGGTCCTGCGCACGGCGGTTTTGGATTCATCGGCGGCCTGGCCGAGGCGGAGTCCTTTTTGGGCCAGAAGGGCCTTGATCTCGTTCAGGCTGGTTTCGCCAAAATTCTTGTAGCTGAGGAGTTCCTGCTCGGTGGTCTTGAGGAGATCGCCGAGGGTGCGAATGTTCATCTTCTTGAGGCAATTGCGGCTGCGGACGGATAGTTCGAAATCGGTGACCGGGACGTTGAGGATGGCGCTGCGGCGGTCGCCGCGGCCGTCGAGGTCATCGTCATAGTGCATGCTGCGGGCCGATTCCACGTCCTTCATGTAGAGGCGGGCGCGAATGTGATTTGGATCGGTGCGCAGCACGGCGTCGAGGCAGCGATGGGCTTCATCGTAATGGTTGTTGTCCTCGTAAAGGATGGCCAGGTTCATCAGGGCGTTGAGATGGACGGGCGGGCTGGTGCAGATTCGCTCGTAAAGCTCGATGGCCTTGGCATCCTCGGCGCGGCGGTCGTATAGAACCGCCAGGCGGAATGCGGCCATTTCATGGTCGGGATTCTCGTTGAGCGACCGCTCGTAGAATTCAATTGCTTTTTCGTGCGAGCCCTGCTGGGCCGCATCAATTCCGCGACGATAATATTCCTCTGCAGCCCGCTCATTAATTGATGCGACGATCGATTCGCTCATCGTTTGGTCCTGGTCCTGAATGTGAGTGCCATGTAATCCCGCCGGCGAAAACTATGCCGACAATGGGTTTGGGGTAATATTAGTTGGCCGGAGGCGGGCGCGTCAACCATAGCCTCGGGGTCGACTATGGGTTTCATTCATTCAGCCGCCATCATCGCCAACCCGATCGCGGGCCAGGGAAAGGGTCGGGCGACGGCGGAGAGGGTGCGCATTTCGCTGGAATCGGCTGATATTCAATCGACGGTTATTTTCGATCTGCCGAGCGTAAATCGCGATGAACTGGCGTCGATGGAGGCGATTGTCGCGATCGGCGGGGATGGAACCCTGCGGGCCGTCGCGGGGCGATTTTTTGATGCGCTGAATACGATGCCGCCGTTGCTTCCGGTGCCGATGGGGACGGCCAATCTGATGGGGCGGTATCTTGGGATCGACTGGAGGGCGGCGGATTTCGGGCAGCGGATCGTGCAGTCGCTGAAACGGGGCAAAATATCGATGCTCGACGCAGCCGAGGTGAATGGGCAACTGTTTCTGCTGATGGCCAGCGTTGGAGTGGACGCGCAGGTCATTCACGAAATGGATAATCTGAGGCGCGGGCCGATCAATTACGCCAGCTATGTTCTTCCAGCGGCGCTGGCGATCACCAACTATCGTTACAACGCGTTGGAAGTGGTCGTGGACGAGGAAGAGATCTTCGCGCTGGCGCCGGCGATGGCGATGGTGGCGAACATCAGCGAACACGGGGCGGGGTTTCCGTTGGCGCCGGATGCGCGGCCGGATGATGGGATGCTGGATGTGCTGGTGATCCCGGTTGACTCGCCGGTGGACGCGGTGCAGAAATTTCTGCATGCGGCGGCGGGGGAACATTTGCTGATCGAGGGGGTGGTTTACACGCGGGGGAAGCGGATTGAGATTCGGTCGCCGAAGCCGGCGCCGATTCAGATTGATGGGGATTCAGCGGGGTATACGCCGGCGGTGATTAATTTGCTGCCGGTGAGGGTGCCGTTTGTGGTGCCGGTGTGAGGAACCCACGGCGGCGCCGTGGGCGTTCGGGGAAGAGAGACGCTTGCTTAGCGGTGGGGGGGGATTTATCGTGCGGGGGTGATTGATGCGGGTGATATTCTTGGGCGCGGGAGGCGGTCGCTTTTTGTGATTGGGGGGCCTTGCGTTATTGAGTCGGCGGAGCTTTGCCTCTTGATCGCGGCGAAGGTTAAGGCGTCGTGCGATAAGTTGGGGTTGGGATATATTTTTAAAGCGAGTTTTGACAAGGCGAATCGGTCTAGCAAGGACAGTTTTCGGGGGCCGGGGCTGGTGGAGGGGGTTCGGATTCTGGAGAGGGTTAAGCGGGAAGTGGGGGTGCCGGTGTTGACGGATATTCATGAAGCTGCGCAGGCGGCGGATGCGGCGGGGGTGGTGGATGTGCTGCAAGTGCCGGCGTTTTTGGCGCGGCAGACGGATCTGCTGCAGGCGTGCGGGCGGACGGGGCGGTGGGTGAATGTGAAGAAGGGGCAGTTCATGTCGCCGGCGGAGATGGGGAATGCGGTTGAGAAAATAATGTCGACGGGGAACGAGCAGATTATTCTTACCGAGCGCGGGACGTTCTTTGGGTATAACCGACTGGTCAACGATTTCACGGGGCTGGCGGTGATGAAGGAACTGGGGTGTCCGGTGGTGTTTGATATTACCCATAGCACCCAACAGCCGGCGGGGATGGGGACGCAGAGCGGGGGGAATCCGCAATATTCGCCGCTGCTGGCAAGGGCGGCGGTGGCGGCGGGGGCGGATGGATTGTTTTTGGAGTGTCATCCGGATCCTCGGCATGCGAAGAGCGATGCGGCGACGATGATGGATTTGAAAGATGTGGAGCCGTTGTTGGGGGAGTGCCGGGGTATCGCGGAGTTGCGGAAATCGTGGAAATGATGGTTAAGCTGGGTGGTTTCTTCGCGCGGATTTTTGTAAGAGCGCTGACAGTGAAGTGGTTTTTTGATGCGCCATGGGGGTTAGTGTCACTGTCGGCGCGGCAGTGATGGCGGATTGGGAAGATTCGCCACGGATGGGGAAGGTTTTCTGGCGCGCAGCGGGTCCTCTATCATTGGGTGCGCGGGGTGAAGGTTTTGGACGTGTTTTGGGGAAATCTCAAATTTTTTGAGTATATTTTTTAGGAGGAATCAACGATGCGCTCACGATGTTTTTGTTTTTGGTTGGCAAATATTTTCGTGGCCGTCGTTTTCGCCGGCGTTAGCGTGGCTGGCGTCGGAGATTCTGGCGGGATCGGTGGCGGGGCCGTCGTTGTCGCGCGTTGTCCCGCTGGGGGGTCGCCGGTTTGCGCGCGAGTTACGAATGATGGGGCGATCCACTTGCTTTATGATTCGGACGGTTTGGCCTGGTATGCGGTTTCGCGTGATGGGGGAAAGACTTTCAATCGGCCGATTTGTGCGGTCGATCGGGACTCGCGCAAGCCTGGGCTGGAATTCGGCGGAGCGGATTTAGCGGTGAACAATAAGGGGCAGGCATTTGTGGCGATGTCGACGAATGCCTGGAAGCTTAAGCTGCCGGAGAATGAATGGAGCTTGCAGTTTGCGACTTTGTCGCGTGGGGAGTCGGCGTTCTCCACGGTTTCCAATCTAAACGATAAGTCCAGCGAGCGCTTTTCGCTGGCGGCGGATGACAGCGGCAACGTCGCGGCGGTGTGGCTGGCGGAGAAGCTGTATGCGAATTTTTCGCGTGATGGGGGGAAAACATTTTCTCCAAATGCGGAGATCAGTACGGACGTCGATCCTTGTCCCTGCTGCACGACCAGTTCGGTCTTTGGAGCGAGTGGCGATCTGGCGGTTCTCTATCGTGAAGAAGCGGGCGACAACCGCGATATGTGGGTGATCATCGACCATCGCGATGGGCGGATCACGAGGAAGCGAATCAGCAGCACGCTTTGGAAGATCGATGCGTGTCCGATGTCGTGCTTTACGATTTCTCGGGCGGGGGAGGGCTATGTGGCGGCGTGGCCTACGAAAGGGCGGGTGTTTTTTGTGAAACTGGACAGGGATGGGAATCAACTTCCGCCGGGGGAGGTGGCCACGAGCGGGTCGGCGATCATGCATGAGGACGTTTTGGCACTTGGGGGGCCGACGGGGGAGAGTTTGATCGCGTGGAAACACGGTGGAATGCTGAACTGGCAACTTTTTAATGCGGCTGGGCGTCCAACAGGTTTGGGGGGATCGATAGAAGGGGCGGGGAAATGGGCGGCGGGTGTTGGACGCGCGGATGGGCACTTTGTTTTGTTTCAATAACCATGATTCGTCTATCGAGAGTTGCGGGTGTCGCATCGGCGGTGCTGACGGCTATGTCGGTATGTGTGTGGTGCCGCAGCGAACGCACGATGGACAGCTTTGTCTTTCGGACACGAATGGTTGCTACGTTGTCGAGGTTTCCAGCGCTGAATTCCGGAGGACCTGACCGGCTCTTCACTTCAGTTCGCCCGGCGGTTTGGGAAGTCGACTCGCGAGTGGGGCAATTGCAGATCCTTTATGCGGGACCCCTTTTCAATAGTCGGAATAACGAGCTTTGGTGGCGTCGATCGCCGGATCGGCATGTGGCGTGGCGGCTGCCGGATGCGAGAGCGGACGAGACCTGGCGTGCATTTCAAGTCAATCTGATTTCGTCGAAAGTGGAATTTGCGGGATTCCGGTGGGCAAAGGGAGAGGGTCCGGGGTTTGAGTATGCGCCTATCACAATGGCCACAATTCCCCTGTGGTTTACGACCGCTTTGTTCGCGATATTGCCGGTTGCGTGGAGCTGGAAAATGGCGCGGGGTCTGGCCCGGTCTCGCGAAGGGCTGTGCAAAACGTGCGGGTACGATCTGCGCCCACGCCTGAACGGTGTCCGGAATGCGGAGCAATTCCGTCGGCGGCACGACAACATGAACTTGGTCCGGGCCAATAAAAAAACTCCGGATTGGGGTCCGGAGTTTTCGTTTAGCAACTTAAATTCAGCAAAAAATCACGTCGCATCCGAGGAGGCTTCGGCCAAGGGTTTTTCGCCTCTGTCTTCGGCGTTAGTGAGGGCTTCGAAGTAAAGGTGCTTGTCGCCGCCGTCTTCGGTTTTGACGGTGATGCGGATGATGTCCTTGCCTTTGAAGCTGCCGCGGAGGATTTCCTCGCTGAGGGGGTCTTCGACGAATTGCTCGATTGCCCGACGGAGGGGACGGGCGCCGAAATCGGTGTTGGTGCCCTTGTCGATCAGGAAATCCTTGGCTTCCTGGCGTCAATCTCGATGCTGCACGCCGTGCTCGGTCAGGCGGCTTGGTGACTTTGTTCAGTTCGAATTCGACGATGGCTTCGAGGTTCTTGCGGCTCAGCGGGCGGAAGACGATGACATCGTCCAAGCGGCCGATGAACTCGGGACGGAAGTAACGCTCGATCTCCTTCATCAGCGTCGTCTTGATCGTCTGATAGGTGCGCTCTTCCAATTCGCCCTTGCGGCTGGGCTGGAGGCCGAACTGCGGGCCGCCGTCCTTGATCAGTTCAGCGCCGATGTTGCTGGTCATGATCATGCACGACGTTGCGGAAATCGACATGCCGGCCGAAGCTGTCGGTCAGGCGGCCTTCTTCCATGATCTGCAGGAGCATGTTGAAGACATCGGGATGGGCCTTTTCGACTTCGTCGAGCAGGACGACGCTGTACGGCCGGCGGCGGATGCGCTCGGTGAGCTGGCCGCCTTCTTCGTAGCCGACGTAGCCCGGAGGCGCGCCGATCAGTCGGCTGACGTTGTGCTTCTCCATGTACTCGCTCATGTCGATCTGCAACGAGGGCATCGTCGTCGCCGAACATGAATTCGGCCAGCGCCTTGGAGAGCAGCGTTTTGCCGACGCCGGAGGGGCCGAGGAACAGGAACGATCCCATCGGGCGATGCGGGTCTTTCAGGCCGGAACGGGCGCGGCGGATGGTCTTGCTGATCGCCTTGATCGCTTCGTCCTGGGAAACCACGCGCTTGTGCAGTTCGTTTTCCAGTTCGAGCAGACGCTGGGCTTCTTCTTTTTCCAGGCGGGTGAGGGGAACGCCGGTCATCTTGCTGACGACCTCGGCGATCACTTCTTCGTCGACGACGCCGTCAACTTCCTTGGCCTGCTCGCGCCATTGCCGCTGCATTTCTTCTTTCTTGGCGCGCAGGCCTTCGGCCTGAATCGCGGAGCTTGGCGGCTTCTTCGTACTCGGCGTTGCTGACCGCTTCGTCCTTCTGAATGCTGAGCCGCTCGATCTGCTCTTCAATCTCGGCCAGATTCGGCGGCTTGGTCATGCTGCGCAGGCGAATGCGCGCGCCGGCTTCGTCGAGCACGTCGATCGCCTTGTCGGGCAGGCAGCGGCCGGTGATGTAACGGTCGGAAAGCTCGACGGCGGCGGCGACGGCCGAATCCAGAATCTGCACGCGGTGGTGGGCTTCGTAGCGGTCGCGCAATCCCTTGAGGATTTCGATGGTGTCGGCCTTGCTGGGCGGATCGACCGTGATCGGCTGGAATCGCCGAGCCAGGGCCGCGTCTTTCTCGATGTATTTGCGGTATTCATCGAAGGTGGTGGCGCCGATGCACTGAATCTCGCCGCGGGAAAGGGCGGGCTTGAGCACATTGCTGGCGTCGATCGCGCCTTCGGCGCCGCCGGCGCCGACCAGGGTGTGCAGTTCGTCGATGAAGAGGATGACGTTCTTGGCGCGGCGGACTTCGTTCATGACGGCTTTGATGCGTTCTTCGAACTGGCCGCGATATTTGGTGCCGGCGACCATCATGGCCAGATCGAGCACGACGATGCGGCGGTCGTGCAGAATCTCGGGCACGGTGCTGGAGATGACCATCTGGGCCAGGCCTTCGACGATGGCGGTTTTGCCGACGCCGGCTTCGCCCAGCAGCACGGGGTTGTTCTTCTGCCGGCGGCAGAGGATCTGGATGACCCGTTCGATCTCGTTCTTTCGACCGATGACCGGGTCAAGCTGTCCTTCGCGGGCCAGTTCGGTCAGATCGCGACCGAAGCTGTCCAGCGCCGGGGTTTTGCTCTTGCGTTTCTGTCCCTGTTTTTCCTGTGCTTGGGGTTCTTCGCTTTCCACACCAGCTCCCAAAAGATTGAGAACCTCTTCCCGTACTTCTTCCAACTTCAGGCCCAGATTCATCAATACCTGGGCCGCCACGCCGTCATGCTCTCGAAGCAAGCCGAGCAAAAGATGTTCCGTTCCTACATAATTATGATTCAGGTTCCTGGCTTCTTCGATCGCGTATTCGATGACCTTCTTGGCCCGCGGGGTCTGGGGCAGCTTGCCCATGGTGACCATGTCGGGGCCGCTTTTGACGAGTTTTTCGACTTCGAGTCGGACCTTGCGGAGGTCGACGTCGAGGTTCTTGAGGACGTTGGCGCCGACGCCGCTGCCTTCCTTGACCAGGCCGAGCAGGATGTGCTCGGTGCCGATGTATTCGTGGTTGAAGCGTTGGGCTTCCTGGTTGGCCAGAGCCATGACCTTTCGAGCCCGATCCGTGAATCGTTCAAACATGTCCATCTCCTAGTCGGCCGGCAGGGTTGAGTGCCGACCCCTCACCAAAATTGCCGCGCCAAAGCGCAGCCGCTGCATCCATAACGCGGCCGCAACGGGGGAGGCACCCGATTGTAGGGGGGTAGTGCCCATAATCAAGCGGCTCGGCCGGGCCGGGGACGGCCCGGCTCCCTGTTATATCGGCTTGAGTTATACGTTTGATGAAGGGAGAAGATCGGTAAGGGCGCGGGTCAATAAGAATTGATAGGGGTGGGTTGAATGCGCTGAAACGGGGAGGCTTGCGGGGGGCGGGGGTTTAGCCGATAAAAGGGATCGGATAGGCTCTAATGAAAACTGCCTGAACTCAGGGGAAAGAACCCTCACCCCTGCCCTCTCCCTGAGTACAGGGCGAGGGGGAAAGATGGGGTGGCTGTCGTAAGTTTTCATCAGGGCGGATCGGATATATTTTCGGGATGTGAATGTCTTTGATTCATCAAGCGATCGATCTGTTTCTTCATCTGGACAAGCACCTGAATGATTTCGCCACGGCGCATCGGGTGGGGGTGTATGTTTTGCTGGCGGTGATCGTTTTCTGTGAGACGGGGCTGGTGGTGTGGCCGTTTTTGCCGGGGGATTCGCTGCTGTTTGCGGTGGGGGCGCTGGCGGCGGCGGCGGGGTCGCCGATCAGTCTGCCGGTGGTGATCGTGCTGCTTTGTGCGGCGGCGAATTGCGGGGATGTACTGAATTATTTCGTGGGGCGAGGGGTCGGGCCGGCGATATTCAGCGGGGAATCATCGTGGCTTCTCAATCGGCGGCATCTGGAAGAGGCGCATCTTTTTTACGAAAAGCATGGGCGGAAGACGATCATCCTGGCGCGATTTGTGCCGATTATTCGAACTTTTGCACCGTTCGTTGCGGGGATTGGGCAGATGCCGTTTGGGCGGTTCATTGGGTTCAGTGTCAGCGGGGGGATTCTTTGGGTCGTGACGCTTTCGCTGGCGGGGTATTATTTCAATCAGATCGAGTTCGTGAGGACGCATTTTCAGTTGGTGGTGCTGGCGATCGTGGGGATTTCGTTGGTGCCGATGGTGGTGCATGCGGTGAAGGCGAGGAAAGGGGCGGGGGTGGCGGCGGGTGTGGGGGGTAGGTGATCGGCAGACCCCACGGCAGCGCCACTTCGACCCGTTCGACAAGCTCACGGCAGACAGGCCCAGTGCAGGCGTGGGCGTTCGGGGGCTGGATTATAAGTCATTTCAGTGTCGCTCCGACTATTCCGATAACCGCTTGGGACAATGGAACAGAAAGCGGAACCCAAATATTCGTTGGACGATATTGCCTTTCTCGTCGGCAATCCGAAATTGCCGGCGGATGAGTCACAGAAAGGCAAATCGTTTCTCGCCTTTTCGGGGGCGATGATCTGGCCGGGACTGGGACATCTGCTTGCGGGCAACGTCAAATGGGCGGGGATATGGTTTCTGATTTGGAACAGCATCGTGATCGCGATGGCGACGATTCTGATTGAGCCACAGTGGCTTGGGGCGCTGGTTTTTCTCATTCCGGCGGGACTGATTGTGCAGGCCATACAATTGCGGCACGCGAGCTGGTGCGGAAAACGGTCAGCGGGTTCGATGCTTGGTGATGCTTCGATGCGGTATGCGGCGGGGATGATTCTGGCGGCGGTTGGCTTTGCGGAATGCTATGGGCTGGCGACCTATCTTCAGGCGAATTGCTTTGAGATTGGTTATTCACCGACGCCGAGCATGGCGCCGAATATCGTGCCCGGCGATTTGTTCATCTACTTCAATCAAGGTTCATACAGCCGATGGGATATTTTGGCGATTGAACCCCCGCCGGGCTACACGGCGACAAGGTATCTGTGCAAGCGGCTGGTGGGATTGCCGGGGGAAAAGATTGAGATTACGGGGTCAGGGCTGATGATCAACGATAAGCCGGTGAAGATACCGGCGCATGTTGGGCCTTACCTGGCGGTGGATAGCTCGAATGAGGAATTGGTGGATGCCGAACCGATGTCCGCGGCGAACGGATGCTGGGGTAGGCCGATCGTGCTGGGGCCGGATGAGTATTTTTTTCTGGGGGACAACACGTCGGAGTCGTATGACGCGAGACTTTGGCCGTCGGAAGAGAACAGGCAACCGGGGGCGACACCGCGGGATATGATCAGGGGTCGGGTGGTGGGGATCATTTGGCCGCCGGAGAGGTGGCGGATGTTTGATTCGGCGTCCGGCAAGTAAACTTCGCGATCACGCCCGTCGATGAACAGTAAATGTCTCAACAAGAACTAATCGACCTGGTCGGTGATCCGAAGTCGACGGGGATTGGGTTCCAGCAGGGCAAGTCATTTCTGGCGATTTCGGGGGCGATGGTTTGGCCGGGGCTGGGGCATTTGTTGGCGGGCAATTTCAAGTGGGCGGCGGTTTGGTTCTTGATTTGGGCGGGGATCATTGTTTCGGGGGCGTGGATTATTTTGGATCCGCGATGGCTGCCGGGGTTGGTTGTGTTGCTGCCGCTGGCGCTGATCGTGGAGTTTTCTCAACTGGTTCATGCGGGGCGATGCGGGGGGAGGTCGGGGCGGTCGATGCTGGGGGATGCGGCCAGCCGGTATACGCTGGGGATGATTTTGGGGGCGATTGGGTTGGGGGAATGTTACGAGTTCACGGCTTATCTTCAGGCGAATTGGGTGGAGGTTTGCTATACGCCTACGCCGAGCATGGCGCCGAATGTTTCTCCGGGGGATTTGTTTGTTTTCTTTAAACAACTGTCGTATGGGCGGTGGGATATTGTTGGGCTGGATTCGCCGACGAGTGACAGCTTGGAGATCAGGCATCTGTGTAAGCGGATCGTGGGATTGCCGGGGGATGAAATTGAGATCACGGGATCGGGGCTGATGATTAACGGGAAGCCGGTGAAGATTCCGGCGCATGTGGGGCCGTATTTGCCGGTGGATAGCTGGAATAATTCGCTGATGGATGCGGAACCGATGGCGGCGGCGAACGGATGCTGGGGGAGGCCGATTACGCTGGGGAGGGATGAATATTTTTTACTGGGGGATAATACGGCGGTTTCGGATGACGGGCGATTTTGGCCGTCGGTGAAGGGACATCAGCCGGGGGCGACGCCTAGGGATCAGATTCATGGAAGAGTGGTGGGGATTATCTGGCCGCCGGAGAGGTGGCGGATTTTGATACGGCGGGGAATGCGGGGGGTCGGTGAATATTGAGGGGTTTGGATAACCGGGATGCCTGCCGACTGAAGTCGACAGGCCGCGGGGGTGTTTTTGAGAACAGTTTAATTGCTGTGATTCACGGCCAGAGCGGCGTGCCTTCCAGGCCGGTTGTCTCGGGCAAGCCGGACATCAGGTTTGCGTTTTGGACGGCTTGGCCGGCGGCGCCTTTGCCGAGGTTGTCGATCGCGCCGAGCGCGATGACGGTTCCGGTTCCCGAGGTTGCGTAGGAGACGAAGACCAGATTGGAGCCGGTGGCCCACTTTGTGTGCGGGGGCTGGTCGACGACGCGAACGAAGGGGCGGTTGGCGTAGAACTTGCGGGCGGCCTGGAGGCATTGATCGGTCGTGACATTGCCTTGGAGATAGCAGGTGGCGAGTATGCCGCGGGTCATTGGGATCAGATGCGGGGTGAAGGTGATCTGATCGAACTTATGTTTGGAGAATTCGGCGGCGGCGGAAACGATTTCGGGTAAATGCGGATGCTTGAGTAATCCGTAGGCTGAGACGTCTTCGTTAATTTCGGCGAAGCCGAACTTTGAATCCACGCCGCCGCGGCCCGCGCCGCTGACGCCGCTCTTGGCGTCGATGATGATGGGGCCGGTGGTGACGAGTTTTTCGGAGATGAGCGGGGCGATCGCCAGGAGGGCGGCGGAGGGATAACAGCCGGGATTGGCCATGCGCGTTGCGGAGCGAATCTTGTCGGGCCAGACGTCGGCCAGGCCGTAGATCCAGCCGTCGACGTAGCGGTGGTCGCCGCCGATGTCGACGATTTTGAGTAGCCTTGGGCATGCTGGCGAGTGCGGATTTGGATTGTCCGGTCGGCAGGGATGCGAACAGGAGATCGAGCTTGGGCAGGGCGGCTGGATCCCATTTCTGGATGGCCAGGTCGGCTAATTTGGCGGGGATTCCGGGGAAGCGCTCGACAAGCTTTTGGCCGGCGGAGGTTTCGCCGGCGGCGTAGACCACTTCAAATGCGGGATGGCCGGCGCAGAGGCGGAGGAGTTCTCCGCCGCCGTAGCCGCTGACGCCAGTGATGCCGATGCGAATAAGGGGCATAATGATTGAGGGAGAGAATAATGGATTTTGTCTGCGAAGGCACGAAGGGGCTGGATGGCGGGGGATTAAGAATCAGGGATTTTTTTCGGTTACGCCGTTCGTGCCGTCCAGCCTCCCCGGCTCGAATATAAGACGGGGTTGGCGCTGCGAGCACCGCCGGCTGGCCTGATAAAGTTTGGGATCGCCTTCGGTTTCGATGCGGAAGGCTCCACTAGCAATTAGCCCATGTGATAGAAGAATTCTTCCTGGACGATCTTGTCGCCCTTGACGGTGTAGAGGGCGCCTTCATCCATGGTGAATCTTTTTCCGGCCATGGGGCCGCTCTTGGGGGTGACATCGAGCCTGAATCTGGCGATAAAGCGATCGCCGTGGGGCCAGGGGCCGTCGACTTCGACTTTGTGGACCTCGTGGTTCTTTTCCCACCATTCGGCTTTGCCTTTGACGGCGGCCATACCGTCCATGCGGGCGGGCTTGCCGGGAGGGCTTTGTGCTTCGATGCTGACGATTTTGGCGTCGTAGAGCGATTCCATCGCTTCGTTGAATTTGCCCTTGCGGCAGAGATCGACAAGTTTCTTACCGACTTCCATTGTGCTGCTCATGAGAGTTCTCCTTCAGTTTTGGTATGAGGGAAATCGTAGCACCGACATTCCATCAAGTCACCGGGAAAATTTCCGAATTTGTTGAGTGGTTATTGAACGGACCCGGCAATACTTGCATCTCCTCACGGAATGCAAATACAATCGTCCGATGGCCCAATTATCCTTCCGAGGACGTCGGTGCTGCACAATCTAAAGGTTATCGTCGTTCTTCCCGCGTATCGGGCCGCCAAGACGGTCGAGAAAACTTATCGGGATTTGCCGCTTGATCTCGTGGATGAGGTTTTGCTGGTGGATGATGCGGGGGGGGACGATACGGCGGAAATCTCCAAACGGCTGGGGATAAAGACCATTTTGCATCGCAAAAATCTCGGGTATGGGGGAAATCAAAAGACGTGTTATTACGAGGCGCTGCGGGCGGGGGCGGATATCGTGGTGATGGTGCATCCGGATTATCAGTATGATCCGCGGCTGGTGACGGCGATGGCGGCGATGGTGGCGTCGGGGGTGTATGACGCCGTGCTGGGCTCGCGCATCGGAACGGCGCGGCAGGGCGGGAATGCCGATCTGGAAATATATCGCCAATCGGTCGCTGACGGCGATTGAAAACTTCATGATGGGAACGAAGCTCACGGAATTTCACACGGGCTATCGGGCGTTTTCCCGGAAGGTGCTGTATAGCCTGCCGCTTCTGACCAATTCGGATGATTTTGTTTTTGATAATCAGATGATCGCGCAGTTGGCGGCGTTTAATTTCCGGATTGGGGAAATATCCTGCCCGACGAAATATTTCAGCGAGGCCAGCTCGATTAATTTTCGCAGGTCGGTGACTTATGGGCTTGGCGTTCTTTGGACGAGCGTGCAATATCGGCTTTGGAAATGGGGTGTTACGAAGCCGGTGATGTTCACGGATAATCCGGGGTCGAGAATTGATTCGAGGAATGCGGAGACTCGGCAGGTTGAGAGCGTGGTGGAAGTGACGACCGAGCTTTAATTTGCCAGTTTTGCCGTCGCGGTTTGAAGCTTTTGCTTTTCATCGCTGAGCATCTGCTTGAGGTCAGCGGCATCCTGTTCGTTAGAGGTATGACCCATGAATTTGTTGATCAAGTCGATTTTTTCCGTTGAGACGGCGGCTTGAATCTTGGCGGCCTCCTGCTCCTCGGTGGCGGATACGCTCTGAGCCTGGGTTGGATGATTCACGCCCCACCATATGCCGACGCCCGCGCCTGCGAAAAAGAAGATTATGTGGAAGACGTGTTTCATGATTCCTCCGATTATCCGGTACGGGGCTAGATTTGCCAAATGGAGGGTGCTGGCGGGTTATAAGGGACCGATGGAGTGACGCAGATGGTCCAACAGTTTCCGCGTTCCGTGTTCATCGCACCATCGCTCGATGTACGGCCAATCCAGTTGCGGCCCGGAGACGGCAATGACATCGCGAGCGTCGCTCAAGTCTTTCTGGCGTTCGCCGTGGCGAGACCAGCGAAGCTTGGTGATTACGACGTCCTCGGGTGAGGGTAGATATGCCGGACCTCCGAGTACTTCCAGTCGTCGTCGCCGCTCGAAACGGGCGCGGTCGTGTGGGTCATCGCTCAAAAGAAAGAATTCCACCTTGAAGGCTTCGGATGGGACCTCCAAGACATGCCGGGTTGTGGCGGTAATGGTTTCAAAGCTCAACTGCGGATTGAGTTGAAAATCCGGTCCAAGCTTTTCCGCCAGTTGGCTGATGGTAATGGGTTCCAACTGCACGACGAAATCGGCGTCCTGAGTGTTTCGTGCGACGCCGTACGCATTGCTGGATAGCGAGCCGACGAGCATATAGGGGACGCCAAGTTGCTCCATGGCATCGACCACTTTCCGAACGATTTCCTGAGTAGTCATGCAGCCTACCCGGCTTCAGGGAGCGGAATGTCTTCCAATTTGCGAGCCAGCTTGAATCGGCGCCGCATTTCCCGACGAATCTCCTCCTCGGATGCGGTGGGATTCTGCCGGCGAATCGCCTCGCGCATCATCTGGCGGCCCATGTCGGACAGTTGGGCTCCGACTTCTATCCGCCGCTGCGGGGTCATTCGGCGGGCGCACAGGACTTTCTCATGATAAATCGCATCAACAAGTTCGCGTGTTGGTTCCACGAGATTAGTCCCAGCGACGGGCTTAGCTTACTACCGGCAGTGACCGCCGATCTTTCTCGACTTTTTCCCAGCCGCTGCCCAGTTCGCCGATGGGGTCGGGGGGGAGGATGTCGACTTTTTTCTCGCCGAGCTTGGCTTCGCCGCGTTTTACCTTGGCTTCGAATTGGCGGCATTCGACGAGGAGGCGATCGAGGATTTCGTCTTCGGGGACGTTGGCGACGCGTTCGCCCTGCACGTAGATGATTCCCTTGCGATCGCCGGCGAAGATGGCGATGTCGGCGCCTTCGCATTCGCCGGGGCCATTCACGACGCAGCCCATGACGGCGACCTTGATGGGGACGGTGATTTCCTTGGCCAATTGTTTGCGGACGTCCTGAACGAGCTTGAAGAGATCGACCTGAATTCGGCCGCAGGTGGGGCAGGCGATCAGTTCGGCTCCGACGCGGGTTCGCAGGCCCAGGACGTAGAGCAATTCGAGGCCGTCCTCGACTTCATAGATCGGATCGTTGGCGTAGCTGATGCGGATGGTGTCGCCGATGCCGCTGCAGAGGAGGTGGCCCAGGGGGACGACCGAGCGGATGGCGCCGGTTTCCTTGGGGCCGGCGTGGGTGACGCCCAGATGCAGGGGGTAATCGAAACGCTGGCTGATTTCCTTGTAGGCGTCGATGACCAATACGGGGTCGATGCTCTTGGCGCTGATGACGATGTCGTGGAAATCTTCATCGTGGAAAATTTCGAGATATTCCTCGAGCTTGGCGATCATGATGGCCAGGAAATGGCCGTGCTTGTTGTTGGAGAAGACGCCGCCGAGTTCCTTCATGCGTTTTTGTTTGTCTTTTCGTTCGACGATGGAGCCTTCGTTGACGCCGACGCGGATGGGGATTTTTTTGGCTTTGCAGGCCTGGATGACGTCTTTGACCTGGGCGCGGTCGTTGATGTTGCCGGGGTTGAGGCGGATTTTGTGGATTCCGGCTTCGACGGCTTCGAGGGCGCGCTGAAAATGGAAATGGACGTCCGCGACGATGGGAACGTCGACGCGGGGGAGGATTTCCTTGAGGGCGAGCGGTGTCCTTTTTTTCGGGGACGGCGACGCGCACGATGTCGGCGCCGGCGGCGGAGAGCTTGTGAATCTCGGCGACGCATTTATCGATGTCCCAGGTGTAGCCGGAGGTCATGGATTGGACGGCGACGGGGGCGTCGCCGCCGATGCCGACGAAGCCGTGGGCTTCGTCGCCGAGGATTACTTTGCGGGTTTTTCGTCGAGGAAACATCAAATCTCCAGAAAAAGGCGGAGCAGCGCCCATAAATGGGGCGGCAAAACAGGGCCGTTAGATGCTATTGAGGAGCGCCGATGGCGTCAACGTCGGGACGATCTGGCAGGGACGGTAAATATTTGGCATAATGGCGGAGTCTGGAGAGGTGGCCGAGCGGCTGAAGGCGACGGTTTGCTAAACCGTTATACGGGGTCAAACTCGTATCCCGGGTTCGAATCCCGGCCTCTCCGTTACAAAAGCATCGTCGTTCGTAATGCTTTCATTCCGTGGCGCTTGCGATGAGCGATGTTCAATCTGTACCGCAGTTGGCCCGGATTTGGCCCGGTTGCCATCTTCGTAACCGGCGGTGGACGACACCACCGATACCGTGCTGTCGCCTGGAAGGCCCAGCATCATGGCGTTCGCCAGAATGCCAATCACCACAAGCATCGCCAGCGAGTTTGAAACAATCACATTGGTTGAGATGCTACGAGCGTTAATCAGGTTCATATTAAAATCTCCTGCTTTTTCGGCCTTTATCCGATGCCAGCACGATGCTGGCGGCGGCTAATGGCCACGAATATTTTAGAATTTTACCTGTGACATAAACCGTACGCTTTTTTCATCGGAGTGGCCATAGTACGTAGCCCCCATCAGCGCATTGCCACGGTGACCCATCCACTGGTCCACGACGAATTGTGGCACGCCAGAATCCACGCATTGCGTCTCGAAATAATGCCGGAAGCTGTGGACGACAAGGCCGTTTTTATTCCGGCTGACCGGAATGCTCAACGACTTCGCCAATCCTTGCAGTTCGACGTTGATTGTACGCACGTTGATCGGATCGCTACCATCGACCTTGTCGCTGAAAAAATACGCGCGCGCCGCCGAGTCCTTCAGCGATGCGTCGTACTGATGAAGAATCTGCTGCAAACGAGGGTGGATGGGAACCTTTCTTGCCTCGCGGGTTTTCGGTTTCCAGCCTTCGCGTCCAACGACGCGAATCCATCCACGTGTTAGGTCCACGTCGCCAGGGCGCAACATGCTCAATTCGCCAACACGCAGGCCGGTAAACGCCAAAGCCGCGAACTGCGCCAGCCGCGGGTTGGTCGCCTTCGTCAGGATTGAATTCACTTGATCCAGCGTGGGAGAAAACTTCGGCGAAATATAGGGCCTGGCGACTCTGCACTGGCGAAACGGATTTTTGTCCAACAACGCGCCGCCCCCACAGCACCAGTTGAAGAACGTCTTGATGATGATCAGCCGCGTATACAACGTCTTTTGCGCCAAATGCGTTTTTCGAAAGGCGCGGTATGCAAGGAAATGTTGAGGGGTGATCTGCGTGAGCATCCGCACGCCTTTAGAATGAAGGAATTCAACGAGGACGGCACATTCCGATTCATAGGCAACGATCGTTTTCTTTGCCCGATCGGCAGCCTTCATTGCCGCGATAAACTGCTGCTTGGCGTCGGCCACCAAAACGGGCTTTGCCGGCGCGGCGTATTCACCGCCGGCCAGATCAGCTTCAAGCTTGATGGCGCGTTGTCGCGCGATTTTCTGGTTCGAAGTCCTGAGCGAACGACGAATGTGGCGCCCATGTCGCGAGAATTCGGCAGCGTATATTCCCCGCCTTCCGCGGCGGCAGATCGATATACGATCGCCGATGCGGATGCGAGTGCCGTTGCCATGATCGATTATAGGTGTAGTCATTTTCGTTATCTCCGCGGTTTGGGGGAATTCGTATTGGGATTTTTCGGCTTGTACTTGTTGAACAGGATTTCAATGGCGCAATCGCGCCATAGTCTCAAATGTTTTCCGACGTGGGTGACGGCGCCTTCAAATAGGCCCTGCGATATCCAATGGTAGATCGTGCTACGGGGCACGCCCCAGAGCTGGGCGAATTGTTCTGGTGACAAGATCGGCGGGAACGCCGTCCGCATCGCGTCATTGTTGAATGCGGCGGCAATTTCATCTTTAGACAGTCGAACCGGCCGGCCCATACGCACCCCTCGAAAACGACAAACAATCCGTGCGATTTATGGTAAAGCCCGAAATCGATGTGGAGGCGGTTACCGCGGTTACAAATGTCACCGCTGGAACGGCGTGCGACTGCGAATGCTTTCTCGGGTCGTGTCCCCCGTCCAGGAACAATGCGGCGGTCAGTCGGGTGCTCAATCAGCTCGCTGGTAAGACGAGCATATAGGCGCCCTTCGTTCCGTTGATGATAATTTCAACGCCCTCGTTTTGCAGTTGTCGCAATAGATCTAACTTGAGCTTCTTTGGGTTTGAGATTCCGGCAGTTTTAAATGACGTGAGCGGAACTGGCGTGTTCGGTGAATTGAGAAGCAACTTCAAAAAAGTTGCCCGCCTCGCGCTCAGTCGCACTTGCAGATTCTCCCTATTGGAATGCAAGGTCTGTCCATCCAAGCGGAACGGCTCTGGTGGATCCGGGTATTCCACGAACTCAAGCGCCTGTTCGACATATACCCAGAATTGATAATTCGACCAGAGCCCCACGCTGTGAGGAAAGGCTTCATTTGCAGCCAGCACAATCTTTTGCTCGGTCAATCCGACATACTGCTCTAGTTCCGCGCGACGGCTCGACCGGGCTACGCCGAACAATAGAAGTTGCAATGGCCAGAAACGGCGTAGTTGTGGGGATCCGTTCCCTGGGTCAGGCAGGAAAAGGTGCTTGTCGGACAACTCCAATCCTGGGGGAGAGCCCCTGTTTCGTGGGGCTCGAGAAGAAACTTTACGACCTGGTGGCCCGGCCGGCACTGTCCTATGCGAGTCAATCCATATCCGGAGCTCGACAAGATTCTGCGCAAGAGGATGTTCGTCGTCATTTAACGCTCGAAGAACCAGACCGACCAATTGATTTATTATCGGTTGGGTTTTCGAGTGATCCGGACCTCCGCTCTGGATTTCTTTTCGTAGCGTCGCGCGTATTCGTTGAACCTGTGACGACAACGTATTCATTGCCAATTTTAGAAATCATACAGTTTATTCGGGTGGGCGCCGCCAGCACGGTGACGACCGTCGACATAATTATAGGTTCGACGGGTGCCGCCATCCGGCCGACAAATTTGGCGAGGTGGGAGTTGGGTTGGTGGTGAGAATCCGGTAATCCCGAATTGGCCGAGGTTGGCTGTTCGGGTTGCCGTCGATAGGCGGCAGGATTGTGCGTTGTCATTGGTAACCGGAAATAGCTGATTGATCCGACGGTCACCCGCCTGACGCTGGCTTCCATCAATTTCCTTTTGCCTCCGCGCGCTTTTTAACTTCGCTATCGTCGGCGCTTTCGCCGGATGCCGAAGCCGTTAAAGGGGTTCCCGGCCGGGAGGGGGGAGGGAAACTCGTGCCGCCGATACTCTGGCGAGACAGGTATTCCCTGGCGACCAGCCGACCAATTCGATCGGCGAGTTGTCGACGTAAATCATCGCGTTGCTGTTTCATATGGGAATCGTTCGCGTTGGACATAGAACCTCCGAATCTGGTGTTAGTGTGAAGAGAACATGAATCGATATGACGGATTGAAACGCCGACATGGTCTGGAGAATTCACCGGGTTGGTGATAAGGGAGTCCGACTCGAAGTATCAACTACTAACCCCTCATTTGCGGCTCGAATTGGCCGGTGGTTTCATCTGACCAATGGATGTTCACGATCCAGCCGATTGAATGGAAGAATGTCCCGAGCAACACCTCCGCATGCCGGCGGGCGCGTTCATTGGCGTCATTGTTGCGGGCGGCCGATGCAACCAGATCCTGCGCCTCCGCCATCCCCTTATCGACCACTGCAAGGTAATCGCGTGTTCCGGGCGTGATCGCCCAGAGCCCGTCGGATGTTAGTTCGAACAACCTTGAGCGGTCGTGGTCAACCCGCGCACAGGAAGCCTCGGGCGGGGGCAGGATCAGCACCGCCGTGCAATGGGCATTGTCGACCTGATCGAACCTCGCCTGCGACAAATCAATCCCCAGGGCTACATCACCCTTGACCAGCATCGCCAGTTGCACGCCGCCCGTGATTCCGTCAACCCGGCTGACCAGTACGTCGGCGACGTCAATCCGGAGGGTCAGCAGTTGCGACAGCTCCGACATGCGTTCGATGGACGGCCCGGAATGGATTCCATCAGCCGTGACCGGCGGTCGGCACGCCATGGCCCCGGTCCAGCCCAATCCCGATCCAATCAACAGAACGATCACATTCCGTGTGAACTTGCCTGTGCCAATGAACAGTGTTTTGAGCATGCGTTGAATACTCCTCGGTAGTGGGTAATGGCTTTATGGCCGATGGCAGGTGGGTCTGTTGATCCAGACAGCCGCCGAACGCCAGAAGCAGGTAAATGATCAAGATCAGCACGATAATGAAGCGAAAGTCCAAAGGTTCCTCCCTCGGTTAGAGATGAGAAAAGAAAAAAGTGATTCAATATTCTGAGGGGAGCAGGATCGTAGTGGCCGCGCGATCAGCCTCGGTGATGATCCAAAGTCTTACGCCGTCCTTCAGCGTATAGGCCGAGAGGACGCGCTCGCCCTGGGTGACGGCCTGGTCGTTGGCGGCCCAATCCTCAGAATCCACCTCGCCCCAGTCGCCGGTACGGTGACGGTTGAGCAGTTCCCATTGTTCCTGACCCGCCCTGGCCATCGCCTCGATGGCTCCTGGCGTGGAAAGCAACCTTCCAAGCGTCAGATCGGTGGTCGGGCATGTGACGGTGCGGTGGACCCGGCCGGTGATTTATCGTTCATGATATTCCTCCGATCGAAAGTAAATTACGGTGATTTGAAACAGGGATTGCGTTGGCTTGGGCGCCAGCGTTTACTTCACCGGGGAATCGCCATCGCCCGTACTCGGAGTGTCAGCCGATGCCGGCGCATCAATCCTGGCCAACGGTGTGCCCTCGGCATTCTCCTCCAGGAGCCGACGATAGGCCGTTCGAAGGGCCAATATGCTCACCAGTGCCAATGATTCGATCTGCTCGTTCAATTTACGAACGAGCCTGGTCTTGGCTCCGGTCCTGAGCAGCCCCTGATAAATCAAGCTAAGTTCTTCCATGACGTGGCTGGCGAGTTCGCGCTCGATGGATTCGAGCTCCTGCGTGATGGCGCTGTTGCCGCGGCGTTTCAGCTCCGCGATCGCTTCCAGGATCGATTTGGCGTCCACGAGCTGATCGCCGGATGTTTGTAGGGACATGCGATACCTCCGAAAAAGGTTTGTTGTTGTTCGAAAATAAAAGCGGGCCGGAGTTTGTGCTCCGGCCCGCCACGGTTCTCGGTTGGAAAGAGTGCGGCTGGTTATGCAGCCATAAGCTCACCGGCCAGGAGATTCAGGAGCAGATCCTTATCGAGCGGCAGGCCTCGAAGCCATTTGGCGAACTGGCTGAGCATAAGACCCGCCGCGATACTGGCCGTGTAGATGGTGGATTTGGCCGTGCAGTTACCGGCATACGCCTGATCCTGGGCAAACAGGGTTGTAGGGTAATGCTGATCCATAGCCGGTCGATCCGAGGCCAGCACCCGAATCACCTCGGCGGACATGCGGGCATCCCCGAAAAAACCCGCTCGGTCCTTCACCGCCTCCCAGACGATTCCCCTGGCGCTGATTGAGTCAACACAGGAGAATACGATCAGATGCCTCGCCAGTAGGTCGGGTGAACGACCGAAGCATGCCAGGGTTTTGGGCGATGAGCGGCGGAACCGGTCATTGAAGCCGTAGACGAGCAGGTCTGGGTTCAGGCGAAGGCATGCTTGCGATGTCGCCTGCACCTTGGGATTACCCAGATCTTCCGGGGAATACCCCTGTGGAGCCAGGTTCACCACGTCCACGGTGTCGAAGTCCACCAGGGTGAGGTTCATGATGCCCATGGCAGTCAGCTGCAAAGCCACCTGCCGGCCCACGGCGCCGACACCAACGACCAGCGCGGCGCAACACGCCAGCTTGCCAGGGGGAACCAGATCGCGCTGGCGAAGGTCACGATCTTGTAAATTCAGGACCATGGATACACCTCCTCAGTCGCCGATGGATCGGAAAACGGTGAGAAGTCATCCATGAGTACTTGCCGGTCATACAGATCATCCAGTTCATCAAGCTGATCCTGAAAGGCCAGCTGTTGCTCAGACGGTGCTACCGTCACCTTCGATGTCAGATCGATTGTGGGTCTGTGATGGATGTTGCTCCCGTATTCATCCATCCATTCGATGAATCGCTCATCCATCTTCCCTTCCTGATCCAGCAGGTCCTTCGGATACCGTTCCCAGTCAACCGTGAGAGGAATGATCGTCTCACCGCCGGGCCCGGCACTGAATCGCAATCGGCCATAGGTTGCACCCGTTCGGGAGACGATCGCCATGACGGCCCAATCACATGACCCGAACACCCGTTCAAAGGTCTTTTCATCCGTGAAACTGGGGTGGGGTGAGCTGCCAGGATGGGTATGAATCCAAACTCTCCCGCATCCGGAAGGTTGGATGCCGTCATCGGCACAGCGGTCGAAGTGGTCGGCGACGGCAGCATCATCGAACTCGACGGAAGCTATTGTCACAATTTGTTTTACGGTGACGAAGTCCTCGATATAGAGCAGATCATGCTCGGAGCTGATCCCAAATCCTCCGACCTCCACATCATCGGCATGCAGAAACAGACGGAGTTTCAGCCAGGCCATCGGCGAAAAGGTCAGGATCCGACTGGTGACATCAGACCGGTGCTGGAATGATGCAGGCTTCTGGGCTCGGATCGGCGGTTTTAGATTGTTCGTGTTGTTCATGTTTGATCTCCTCGGGTTGAAGTGGTTCTTCTGATGGCTGCCTTTGGTCGAGGCAGCCGGGGCACAGGTTGGTGGCTTCGTCGAAACTGTCGGCATCGACGATGCGGCCGCAGCGCTGACAGTTCTGCCGGCAGCTTCGGCAACAGGATCTGCCTGATTCCTTGTCCTCTTCCAGGCAACTCCGACAGAAGGATGATTCGCAAATATCACATGTGGTATAACAATCGGCGCAGTATTCCTGGCTGCAGTCCTCGCAGTAATACCGCGAATCTTCATTCGTGAGGCTGCCACAATCGGCACAGGCCACCCCCCGCCAGTTCTCCAGACTGACGTATGGTGAATGGGGGTTGTACTCGTGCAGGACAGAATTAACGGCCAGGAAGGCATCGCAGAACCGACCATCCCTTAACGCCTGAGCAATGGGAGCTGTGGCTTCCCCAGCGCACAATTGACAGTCCCGCACATGCGGGTGAGTCACATCCTCCGAGCTGTCCGGTGGGTGAGGATCCAGGGCAACGACGTCGAAAGCGGAGACATCAACGCGCTCATGGAGGCGATCCAGATGCAGTTCCAGACGGAAGTCACCCAGATAGACCCCGTCCAGTTCGATGGAATCAGTCACCGCAGCCAGCAGGTGATGTTTGGGGTCAATGGTGACCTTTACGAATTCCTGATGGATCTGGATCAGATCCTCATACAGATCGCGCAGGGTGGGCTGGGGGAGTTCAGTTGGACGGCGTGTTTTGTTCTGGGCTTCGGTGGTTGCATACTGCAACCGATGCAGGTCCGCGGCGATCCGTGTGTCCATTTGGGCGACCGCGGCATGCCAACCGCGGGATGTGGCATTGCGGCATGCTCTGGCATGCTGGATCAAGAGTTCGGAGTGGTAGAGGACGCTGTCCAGCGTGCTATCCCGCACTCGATCAAGGCGTATTTTGCACTGCTGATGGTATCTGTGCAGCCAGATCGCTGGCCGCAGGAGCGGATATTGTGACTTCATGACGAAAGACTCCTGTCAACAATACAGAAGAAGCCCGCCGGGGCAGGATAGCGCCCGGCGGGCTTTGGGGTTTGATTGATTGAAGGGAAAAGGTCAGACAGGAATGGCACCCTCAATTTTCGTGGGTGTGATACTGACCCTGCATCCTTCGGTCAGAACCTCATCGGAGGCCGCCGGCTGGCGGTTTACTCGGATCAGGTAATCGCCGGGGTGACAGCCGGGCATCTTCTGTGCGAACAGCTCACCCAGGGATGCGCCCTGGGCGACCTCGATCTGTTCCGCGAAACCCGAGCCGGTGTTGTTGATGTAGAAGATCTTCATCTTGATTCTCCAAAAAAGATAAGTTTAATAAAGCGATGGAATCAGACAGCTGGCCACGACGATGATCGTGGGTTGCACCTCCTTCCTGGCAATAATGAACGGAAGCTCGAAACTCTCAGGCCGCGGTGATCTGGCAGGAGGGCGTGGGCGGCTGGGGCGGGATGCTCTCGTGGGCAAAGAGGGCCTGATTCAGCACGATCGCGAACTCTTCGGATTGGAGATAACCGCCATCGATCATCTCCGGCATCAGGACCAGCATCTCCACCCCGAAATCGCTATAGAGAGCAGTAAGCTTTTCGGACATCGTGGGCTCCTCGGGCGTACCGCCACTCACCACCAGCACCGCTTGAACCCGCCACAGACCGTGCTGCTCCCGGAATAATGTCATTGCCGTCAACTGTGGAACACGGGGCTCGTGGTAGATGGCGTGTTCGATGACTCCGTCCAGGAGCAGGTTCACCGGCAGCATGAACCCATAGCGGAGGCGGTTGCCGAACTGGCGCAACAGTCTCCGGAGAACCCCGGCATAACGGACCGGGTCGTGCGTATCGGCGATCCGACCGCCGCGGCCGATCAGCCGGTTCAGGTTCCGCAGGTCGAAGGGATAGGGACTGCGGGTACGAATGGGACCATTCAAGTGCGCCATTCCAGATAGAGACATGGAGACCTCCTTCCCCGGCCGCAATTTGACCGGGTTAAATCGGTGGGAATTACCCGCGAAGGCCGCCGCGGGGAAACGGGAGGGGGGCCTGCAAAGAGGCATAGGATATGTAGTTCCCCGCTCACATATCATGACGCATAAACAGTGTATATTTAGTAGATACAATCAGTTGTGCTGGGCGAGGTTTTTCCAAACCACGCGACGCCTGGCATGTGGAGAAATGGAAGTTGTTCAGCGTAGGTGATGAGCGCTCAGAAAGAGTAAATGGTTGAAGAGATGCCGAATTCGCCGGGGATCGGGGGAACTAGGATTCGAATATTGACAACCACTTCACTGGACTGGATTTGTTGCCAAGTTCGATGACGCTCAATTGGACAGAGCATCGGCCTTTGGAACCGAATGTTGCAGGTTCGAGTCCTGTCGGGTGCAATCTTTTTTTATAAGTACTTAGAAGCGGTGCCGCGGAAAGACATGCGGTTCGGAGATCACGTGTCGTGCCGCACCAAATTCTCAGCCGTTGGGGGAGTATTGCGCGGTCGCCCGCCACCCTGACGACTATTTCTGTACTGCAAGAACGCGCGCCATCGCTTCCTCCAGCTTCTTCAGGTCCACCGGCTTAACCAGATGTTCGGCAAATCCAGCCTCCCGGCTCAACTGGATGTCCTTGGACATTCCGTAACCGCTCAGCGCAATCCCGCGTAAATGATTTCCCGCACGAAGAGAACGCATCAGTTCATAGCCCAAGCCATCCGGAAGGCCCAAATCACTGATGACCAGGTCGAAACGCTTTTCGCCGGCAGCCTTCAGCGCCTCCTTGATTGTCGAGGCCGTCGTAACCTCGTGCCCGAGTCGCTTCAGCAACTCAGCCATGACTTGCAATGTCTCCTCGTGATCCTCCACCAGCAATACCTGCGCTTGCGCTCGCTTCTGCACTGGCTCGGTCTTAGCTGCCGGCTCAAACTCTCGTTGCGGAACCTCGGCTATGACAGGCAGGCGCACCGTGAAGGTGGCGCCCGCATCGCGGCCTGCGCTGTGGGCCGTCACTGTGCCGCCATGCGCTTCGACAAGCCCCTTGGTGATCGCCAACCCCAAACCAAGTCCGCCGTATGTCCGGGCGCGCGTCGTGTCGCCCTGCTCGAACGCATTGAATAATCGCGGGAGAAACTGTGGTTCAATTCCCGCGCCGGTGTCCGAGACCTCAATCTCGATAGCACTTTGGTCGTCAACATTCTTCGATCGTATCGTGATGGACCGGCCCACCGGCGTGAATTTGGCGGCGTTATTGACCAAGTTCCAAAACACCTGTTGCAACCGCGCAGGGTCGCCATTGACGTGATGCTGAGGCGCAGCCAATTTCAGCACGAGGTCGCGGGCTCGTCCGGCACAGCAAATTTCCACAGCGCGGTGGAGCACCTCATGCACATCCATAGTCGTAAGAGTTAGTTGGAACTTACCCCGAGTGATTCGCGTCAGATCGAGAAGGTCGTCAATCAGCCGAGCCTCCAATTCGACGTTGCGCCGAATCATTTGAATATGCTCGGAGAGATGACGCGGCAGGTCGGGACTGCCTTCCAACAACGTCGTCGCAAGCAAGACAGGGCTCAGCGGCGTCCGCAGTTCGTGGCTAAGCATGGCAAGGAACTGGTCCTTGGCGCGATTGGCTTGCTCCGCTTCAGTCCGGCGCTTCGCTCACGCTGGAGAATCTGTTCCCTCTCATCGTGGGAGCGCATTCGCTCGGCAACGACCGCCGCAAGTATCAAAGCCATGAGCGTGTTGATGCCCATGAACGTTTGCAGAAGCACCAGAGATTCATTTGCATTGCTGGTGGCAAAGGGTCCGGCACCTCGGAGCGTTCCTCGAACGGCGATCGCCGACAGCAAAAATGCCGCGGTGACAGCGCCCCGTTGCTGAAAACGGAACGCTGCCCAAATCAGCAGCGGAACCGCCAAATAGGCGAGCGCTTCCGCCTGACCGTACTGCGAATGCCAGTGGATGAAAATCAGGTCACCCAACACGATTAAAACGGCCGCCAGGGCCAGGGCCTCCAACAATCGTGGGAGCGTTAGGGTGGGTCGGGGCGCGGTGGCCCAGATGATCAAAAGCGGTGCGACCAGCAGATCGCCGACGACATCTCCAGTCCACCACGTCATCCATACTTGTCCATACAGATCCCACCGTACGAAGTGGGCTATGGCCAAGCACGTGACTCCTGCTGTAGCGCGTAATCATCGTGCTCGGAATCGCGGCGAACACGGTAAATCGGAAAATATTCGGCACAAGCTCAAAAGCAGCAGTACCGGCCGCGAAACGCCGCACGATCATCGCGCCCACTACGGCTTCCATGGTGTTACCCGCCGCAATCGCGGCCGACGTGGAAATTGTGCCTGCGGTCGTCAGGTTGACGACAAAAGCACCCACCAGCACTGCCGGCCACAGGCGATAACCAACTAAAAGCATTGCGGCCAGCGCTAATCCGGTCGGTGGCCAAATGGGCGAAGCGCTGGCGTTGAGAAACGCCATCGACAGCCCGAGCTTGCCCGCGGCAATATACAGTGCCGTGAATACAATGAGACCGACGAATGTGGCCGCGTTTCGCGTCATCGACTGGGCACTCCATCCGCATCGACGACTTCGACGGACCGGCGTCGTCGTGACAAGTGTATCTCCGCGATGGACTGCCGAACAGCATTTGCCCTTTGGGAGCGATGCGTCTACCGATGGGAAATGAAGAATCTATCAACCTGGCCAAACCGTACTACGCTGCCCGATGGCGCCGGCATGATCTAACGCGGCCACTTTGCGCCGGGCAAACAATTCCGAGCGAAAGCTATCGTCAATGAACCGGGCCATCATGAAGATGAATCAGCGTTACTGGTCCGTTTGCCGGCTCGATCTGGACGTCGATACTTCCATTCAACTCTTCGGTCTGGCGAATGTGAAGGGGCAGGTCCACGACATGATTGATGTGGTTTCCAGCCCGGTTTCCGGCGCTGACCTGTACGCTGCTGGGGCGAGTACCCTTGGTGTCGAAGCTGATCCCGTGGAACGGCAGATCCATCGCGATGTTTTGCGGCCCATATTGGCTATGGAGCACTTGGATGGTGGCACTCCAGCCAGCCTGATCGTGATTTAATTGGTCGAAGAATTCAGTCCACTGATCCGCGGGTATGGTGCAGGTTTCCATGGTACGCCTCATGTTCCGGGCTGTTGCCCATATTGGATGATAGCGCATACTTGGCTGTATTCTGAAGCACGCTGTTCACTCAATGGTGAATCCTGGGGGCATCCCTTCACTCGAACGCTCAAAACGAACCATCGTTACCAATCCCTTAGCCGATTCGATCTGTAGCGCCACGGCTTTTCCATTTTCCTCCTCGGCCAGTCGTACGTGGGCTGGATTGGGAACGGAATGCGTAGCGTGGGTTTGCGCTGAATCGCCGGCGATAATCTCGATCCACTCGCCAGTGCCGGCTTTGGGATCGGCAGCCACGATTCCCACCAAGGGCAGATCTCGCACGTGTGAGGTAACGCCTATGTCTCCGTTACCCACCGTCTCCACATTCACTCGCTCGCCTTGGTGAAGCTGCGTAAAGTCATCGAAGAATGGCGGCCACTGTTCGACAAGAATCTCTTTGGTTCGCATGATGGGCTATTCCTTTCAGATCACTGCCTTGTTGTGCGCGCCATGAATTGCGCCATTCGACAGCGACCGGTTCAGCGCCAACTAAAAGAAGGCGACCCGCCCACCCTTACAACACAGATATTCTAGGAAATCATGGAAACCGCTGTCTTCGAATTAATAAAAGAAAAATCTCTTCGGGGACCGGCATGCAATCTCAACCGCAAAAATACAGCGTCCCGCCGTCCGCGGTCATTCGTTAATCGTGGCGAAAGGAGGACATTCAAAAAGTGTGAGATGGGAAAGACGACAATGTTTTTACGGCCTCCATACAATTTCACTACAGATCGGAGGTGCTGCCATGACACAGACGCATGCGCAGGAGCTGGAAGAGAATCCGGCCGTCAACCGCCATTTCGCTCGAGTCGCGGAGACCCGGCACGGGGTCAAGTTTGCCAAGAACAACGAGTTTCAGTCTGAGCTTCGGCGACGAGTCGATGAGTTCTTTGAGAATACCGGACTGCGGCAACGGGATTTGCCGCAGATGTACTTGAAGACGGCTATCTTGCTTGCAACGTTTGCCGCGCTTTATGTCCTCTTGGTATTCGTGGCGCGCACGTGGTGGGAGGGATTTCCGCTCGCAATTTTGCTCGGGTTAACGGCGGCCGGAATCGGATTCAACGTTCAGCACGATGGCGGGCATCAGGCTTACTCTGATCATCGTTGGGTCAACAAGCTGATGTCCTTGACGCTCGATCTCATCGGTGGCAGTTCCTACCTCTGGCACTATAAGCATGGCGTGTATCATCACACCTACGTCAACATCACGCATGAAGACACTGATATCGACTTAGGGATGCTCGCCCGGATGACACCACACCAGAAGCGGTACTGGTTTCATCGGTGGCAGCACCTTTACATCTGGCCCCTCTACGGCCTCTTCGTCATCAAGTGGCATCTGTATGACGACTTCAAAGACGTAATCACCGGGCGGATCGGCGAGCACCATTTTCCGCGGCCGAAGGGATGGGATTTGGTCACCTTTATCCTCGGCAAGCTGGTGTTTCTCACGTTGGCGATTGGGATTCCGCTTCTCTTCCACCGTCTTTGGGTGGTCTTTCTGTTCTACGGAGTAGTAGCGGCTGTCCTGGGCAGTGTGCTCAGCGTGGTGTTTCAACTGGCGCACGCGGTTGAAGCGGCGGAGTTTCCGATGCCTCTGGAGGAAACGGGCGATATGGAACATGCGTGGGCGATCCATCAAGTTGAGACCACTGCGGACTTCGCCCGCCGCAGTCGCGTAGCGGCATGGCTCTTGGGCGGATTGAACTTTCAGATCGAACATCACCTATTGCCGCGAATCTGCCATATCAATTTCCCTGCGCTATCCAAGATCGTTGAGGAGACCTGCCGCGATTATGGAATCAAATACAACGAGCATCCGTCCTTTCGCGCGGGTCTGGCCTCGCATTTCCGATGGTTGAGGCAAATGGGCAAGCAGGGTAATGAGAATGAGGCAATACAGGCCGGATAAGTCTTTATTGCCTGTTGCTCTTTCCCAGTCGCGGTCCTAGGGTACAAGCTGCTGGGGTAGCTAATAGCTCCCGCATGCTGAATGAATACAGGTCGTCGGACGACTAAATAAATGGCAACTCGGTTCGCCGGGGGGCCGGTTGCGGAGTACGCCGACGTGATTAAGTCCCGAATCCTCGGGATTGGATCGCGTCGTTTTCTTTCGCCTTCTGCGAAGACGGATTGTGATGCCTCAATCCACTCCAAACATGGCAGAGCAACTTGCTCAAGCGGCAACTGCATTCCAGCAGCAACTGACCGGCCATGAGCCGAAATCGGTGAGCGTGGTGCTCAGCAGAGATACGCTGGTGGTCACGCTGCACGGCGCATTATCGCTTGCCGAACAGGCGATGGCACAAAGCCTAAAGGGCGCCGACAACGTTCGGGAGTTTCACCGGCAGTTGTTTCTTAACGCTTCCGATGCGTTCCGACAGGAAATCAAGCGGCTCACTGGAATGGATGTGCACGAAGCCACCGCTGAAGTCTTCTGCAGAAGCGGCGCCATCGTGCAAGTTTTCCTTCTCTCCGGCAAGGTGCCGTCCGAAAGCTTCAATGCCGGAGACACAATATGAGAACGACGTTCGTCGGCGCGTCCCCCCTTGCGCGGACTCCGCGGCAGGTCCAAATGTAGTGTTGTAAACGAATCTGGCTTTCAGAGGCGATCAGGGGACGAGGTGAAGTTGCGGCGACAGCGGCCGCGACCACAACAATTTCAACGTCGAATTCTGGACATTGGCTTCGATTTTTTGTGCAACCGCGATCATCCAAATACCTGCCGGATGGCGGCTTCTTGGAGGCTCGGGTAAAGGTGTCGGTATCTCACTCGTTGCTCCTCAGTCTGTTGGCCAGTGCAACCGTAGCAACCCTATCGAAACTCTCCCTGGTCGAGGCTCGACGACTTCAACTCGCCGCTGAGCGTGGGGGCGGCGTCGGGATATTTATGCGCCCTTATTCCACCGCGATCAATACGCACTATGCCGCGGCTACGCGCTGGTTGATTCAACCGCAATCTGGCGATGACAGGATACAGAGATGGAGCGTAGAGCTGTTACACGGTCATGGAGGACGAACTGAAGGAGTTGTTTTCCTGGAGGCTGATCGTGACACACGTGCTCTGCGTACATCTAAAACAGTGGCCGATCGACAGACTGCGCCGACGCCGGCCAGAGTTTCGGCATAAACGCGTCGTTTTGATTGAGACGGTCAAGAGCCGCCAAATCATTGCGCATGCGAGTCCGGAAGTGCCGCATGAAATATGTCCGGGAATGGTGCTTGACATGCTGGCTGTCATGCAAGCTGGCTGTAAGGATGGCTGGCACTGTATTCACTGCGAATAATTCGTCTGCGGAGCAGAGGGGAGGGGTCTGACAAACACTTTCGCATGCCGCTCAGCGAGCGTCAGCCCCTTTGGCTTTGGCCTCGTTTGCCAGAGACGGCAACTCCGACGCATGCCGCAATCGTTGCATTTGCCATTTTCCTCGAAGGTGAACCGCAAACCATCCGGCAATCCCGGCCGCCAGCGCGCTTGAAATAATCATCGCCGGCGCCGTGAAGAGACGAATCACAGGAATGGCAAGGCGATCAATCAGTCCCGTCCTTCCCTGTTTATCGCCAATGATGTTATCCATATCTGTCAGAAACATGGCGACTCCCGCCGAAGTCAATAGAACCTTCGGATGGGCTTCCAGAAAATCCAAGGCGCGTGCGGGGCTGGCAAGAATCTCGGCAATTACAGAGGAACGATCTGCTGGGGCAAGCGCCGCTATTTCATCCGCATTGCGGTCTAGGACAATGGATTGATCGATCGAGAGTTCCCGCCCCAGCCTGATTCCGTCGTTTCCTAGTTTCTGCACGATTTCAACACCGACGCCAGGGCGTTCGGCGGCAACTTCCAGTGCCCCAGCGCCATATTGGCGGACAGACTCGGTGACGATCACCGGATCACGGTCCGCCGCGTTCAATGCGGCCCCGCGCAAGCTGGGGCTCAATTCGTCCAATGCTTTGACCATCGCGCCGGGATCGCGGCTGATCGCCCGCAGCGCCATCGGCCCGTCGTCGACACCGTATCGGACTACCTCCTTGACGAGTTGCTCGCCGCCCTCCGTCGCCGCCCGGTCCAGTATTTCCCGAACGGCGGTCTTGCCACCCATTACTCCCAATTCCGTCATTTCTTGCGTTGTCGCCTGCTTGAATATCTGGTCGACCGCCTGATCGATGACCTCACCGGCAATCTGTCCAAGGGTCTGTACCGGATGCCAAATCAATGCTACACACAGGACTAAGGACGCGATGAGCAGTTTCGATCGTCTCACGGCAGTCTCCCTTGCGACTTAAGTTCTTTGAGGATCGCCTGCCGCTGCGCCTCGCCGGCGATCCTGACTGCATCACACAATGACAATTTCAAGCCTGGCGATTTAGCGGTTCCCTCAGAGAGTCGCTGATCCACCAAATCTAGAAAGTCGTTGCATTGTTTGGTCACTTGGGCATCGAACTCTTTGCTCAACCACCAATCGACGATAGCGCCGGTCACCAATCCTACCCCAATACCGATTACGGTACCGATGGGACCACCCAAACTTCCCGCGCCACCGCCGATGGCGGCACCTCCAACCGTTGAACCGCCCGCTTCAATGCTTTCCGCTGCCGTAGCGATCCCGAGTTGGATCAACACTTGGTCAATGATCTGGGAGGTAATATCCGGCGCACTGTCATTTATGACTTGAAAAACCACCAAAGAGGCGATTCCCGCGTCCATGGTATCGGGTGCCAGCGACCTTGAAATATCCCGCGCATCAAGCCCAACCGCTTTCTGAAAATCCTCGAAATTTGCCTGATTTATTCTCAGTGGCGAGGACGGCGCCATAAGGACCGCGGGCAGGGCGGCGTAAAGGCGATATCTGCTGGCGCTGACGTCATGATTGAATTGCGCTAATACCACACTGATGTCGTCCCGAAGTTTACCATCGGAAAGAATGTCGGCTTCAAACTTTCCTTCAACATACTGGGTCACCGCGTCGGCATTTTTCTTATTGTCCCACCACTTTTCCCACAGATCCGACGAATAGCGACCTACGATCCCGAAGCGGCTCCCCCAACTGGTAATATCCTCGGTGAACGGCTTAATGCCTGCGCGGTGCATGACGATCCGGTCGTGCAAAGTCACAATCGCTCGGTCGGCCGCTGCAAGGTTGCGGTTGTCGAAATCATCCAGAAGGGGGGAAATTGCCTTTCCGTAGTACGCGCCAGCGTCTTGGCCGCTGACAATGAGCCCTGTTTCCGGAAGAAGACCGGGAACTGGACGCTGACGGCTCAAATGGAGATAGACGGCAAGGACGACGATGGCTGCGCCTACACCGACGGCCACTTTCAGGTAGGGCCCCCTGCGCCAAGGCCGAACGCCATAATCCAGTGACGATTTCATCGACTTCTCGGGCGTCGTCCCTTTACTGTCATCCATATCGCGCTCTCGCCGCCCCATTGGGCGGGTTCCAAACCCTCTATCATCTGATTATGCCGAAAACGCTTCAAGGAAATTATGCGTAAAGCGCTTCAGATTTGCAATGGCGGATAGTTCCTGCCGATGCCTACGAAGCGGAATCAAGCGCTGATTTATCGGAGAGTTCCGAGATTTCTTCGGGAGATGCGGAAAGGGGCCGGGCTGACCCAGCGGGAACTGGCCAACCGAATTCGTCAGAGCCAGTGGTGGGTCGCCCGTAGCGAAACTGGAAGCCGGCGCCTGGACGTGGCAGAATTCATTGAATTTTGTATTGGCTGTCGCGCAGATCCGGCAAGGGCTCTGACGGAACTGGCCGATCTGAGGCGATAGGCATGATCTCTAAACGCCCAAAGGGGGCAGCGGCGGGGCGCTTGGCGGCGGTGGGATAGGGAGCACCGGGAGTGGTGTATTCTATCTTTGGGGGCCGGAGTTCATTGAATGCCAGGGCACCACAACCTCTTCCAGCGAGGCCGCGATTTGGTTGGACCTCCCAATTCTCATGCTTTCGCTCGATCCACCATTTCGTAACTTGCATTCTAATCAATGCTTACAAACGTCGTCAGATAAATGAAATAGGATATGCTCGCATCTACAAGCATATCGGATTCGATCGGTTGTTCGAACTTTCAGTCTGAAATGGCAGCGCTGTTCGGGCCCATCGCCAGATGATCAATTCTGTAAGTCCTGATTCTCGCTGTTTCCCGGGCTATAATCCACCCGCATGGGGGAACAATAGGGAAGCCGGGCGATGCAGTTAAGTTGGTCGTAACGGAACTTTCGCGGACGCTTTCATTTACACGCGAATAGGAAAACTGCCAGACGTTCGACATTCGGGTTCTCAACCCGGAGGTCGATCAAACTCACAAATTCCTACGACCGAGCTGGCGCAGTCCAAACTAGGGCAACAATATACTTGACAAATCCACTCCGCTGGCGGATCATGCCGGGGGTGCGTCGTGAACCCTGACCGATACACCATGCGGAAATTGTTTTACGGCCTAGGAATTCATAGCGGGCGTTTTGTGGTTGTACGAGCCTACTTCGACGATAGCGGCGATAGCAGTGGCAACAAGATTCTTGCCATAGGCGGAATCGTCGGTTTTCCGGAGCAGTGGGAACTATTCGACCAACCGTGGAAGCAAGCCACAAAAGAACTCAGTGGTTCGTTTCACGCAACAGATGCGGAAGCGCTTCGCGGATGCTGCGAAGGATGGACCCGTGAGCAGCACAACACCATGATGAAGGATGTCGTTTCAGCAATCATTTCCTGCGGACTGCGCCCATTTGGAACCATCGTTGACGTGGAAGCGTTTCGTAAAGTTTTTCCCGGCTCATCGGTAGACGCATATTCACTGATATTCGCCCATACTGCCATAAACTTAGCCATCAGCGCCGAGATCGACGAAGCAGCATTTGGGAGAAAGGACAATGAAGTACACATTTGGCATGAGGGTGGCCCGCGTGAAAACAAGCTCGGAGAAATATTTCTTCGGTTGCGCAACCTAACCGACTGGTTGCCGAGTAAGTATCTCAAGACCTTCACGATTGGCACGAAGGATATGCCAGCTATTCAAGCGGCGGACCTTATTGCGCGTGAAACTTTCAAATATGCCGACAATCTAGGAGAGCGAGATACAAGAATTCCCGTGCAGAGGTTTATCGAAAATAGCAAAATTCGATTCTTCCCATGGGATCGTCGCTGCTTGGAACGGTTGAGAACCTACGGAAGTCCCGATGATTTGATCGCGATCATAAAGTGTATGTCAGACAACCCACCGCCCGGAACAATGAAGAAATTGCCCGAATGAGTTATCCGCGTTTTTTCTTTGTGCGTCTTTCCTTGGCCAGCATTTCGTCAATTTTCGTTTTGGGCATCGCGAATGCTCGCTTGATGGCCTCACCTGTTTTTCGCATCGCCTCAGCCGCATCCGGAACCTTGAAATCAGCCGCTTTCGTTTTCGTCATGGAGGCATGATACCACACCCCAACGGGCAAAATAAACAAATCTGGATTTCCCGAATCGTTTACGTTCGGCATCGGGTAACATGCCGCGTTGAAAGGGGAACGCGAGGAAATCACTGTGGGAATGACCAAATGCCCGGACTGCGGCAAGTTGATCGGAAGCTCGGCGAATAGGTGCCCACACTGCGGCTCGACTGCGCAGGGGAACAGAAACTTCGTGAAGGGATGCGGGTGTGGAATTGTGGCACTGATTGTGATTGCCATAATTTTCTTGGGGTGGGTTTTTGATTGGAAGTGGGGGGAATTGTGGAAATTGATTAGCGAGGTGTGGTCTTGAATAAAAAGCTCACGCCGGAAGTGAAAAAAGAACTATTCGAGTGCGCAAGTTTGGCATTATGGAACCGATGTCGGACGAATGGTTCAAATCACTGCCGCTGAAACAGCAAGTTCAAATAATGGTCGGCTGGGGTATGGGTACATTCGCCAACACATTTATCCAGCTAGGTCAGTATTTGAACAACAAGGTCATCCGTCAAAGTCTCGTTGACGTGGGAATAGATCCGGTGTGTTTAGAGAAATGGGTCAGTGAACAGCGATCTCGTGAGAGTGAGCAACGATTTCGCCATTCAGAAGAAGAAAAACTCTACACGTTGTATTCCCATCAGGAGCAAGATCAGGAATCGGAACCTCCCGTAAATCAACATTCCCTTCCCAATATCCGGGCCGCAACAGAATCGGACTCGGTAGCTCCCAAATAATTCTGTCTGTCTGAACATGGACGATGTGGACGGATAGAGCAGTCGTTTCGGTTATGTGGATTACATGACAGTACACGGCAAAGTTCACGGGGAGCGATTCTGCGGACTTGAAATGCCAAAGGATGCGATTGATTACCCACTCGCCTGATTCAATGTGCGCATAAGCGCTTCGACATGGAATAAAGGCACAGACCTGTAACATCGCCAAGACATTCTAACGGGCAACGCCCGCTGAAGGTAGTTTTTTATTTAGTTTTCAGGATCGCCGCTTTCCTCGCTTTTGTCGTCTGCGCCCGGCGTATAAAACTCCGATGCACTCCCAATGAGTGCCTTGTAAGTAAGGCGCTTGCCGACCATACCTTTGGTTGCCAATGTGAACCGCTGGCCATCGTGCAACTTGCGGTGATTGAACCGGAACGCCTCACTATCGACATAAGCCGCAAGATGAAACGGCTCAATCGAAACATGCGTCCCCTTGATGCACCGCTTGAACAACGACCAGAAATTTTCCAGCCCGTTCGTGTGGACTGCGCCCTTGACGTAGGTTTCCGCATGGTCAACGAAATCATGGAAAAACTTCGGGTCCATTTGCTTGTACGCCTTCCACGCATCGGTGAACACTTGCGAACCCGGCTCCACATTCTTGTGGATTACGTCGTGGAGCGTTTGCCGCCGGACGTTCGGTAGGACGGTTGCGCGGACCTCACTCGGAGAATCTTCGGTGTGACGGGCGAGTAGTCCCATGACAGCCGTTTTTGTGCTGCTGCCGGTTCCTTTGATATTCCGAGCGCGGCGATCCTTGTGCATGTTCTTCGCGAGTCCGCCGACAAAGGTTTCATCGGCTTCGATGATTTCGCCCTTGCCGCCGATCTTGTCCATGCTGTTGCTCTTTAACGAAAGCCGGATGCGGTGAAGCATGAACCACGCGGACTTTTGGGTAATGCCTAACGCGCGGTGAATCTCATAGCTGCTGATTGAATTCTTGGCGTTGACTTCAAGCCAGAATCCCACGGCCCACTTATCCAGACCGAGCGGAGAATCCTCCATGACCGATCCGGTTTTGACGGTGAACTGGCGACCATCGTGGGTATGGCTGCACTGGAATCGACGGTATTTGGCGAGATAGCGAACATCGGCAGACCCGCAACGCGGGCAGACCGGACCATTCGGCCATCGCATTTCTGCGAAGTAAGAATGCGCCACGTCAAGATCAGAAAAGTATCGGACGGCTTCGATCAGGGTCTTGGGGATTTTGTCTTTGATTGCGTTCATGCCCATATATTAGCGGTGGGCATTCGATTTGTCAAGTATATTGTTGCCCAAACTAGGAAGTGGCTGTGCCGATGGAGTAGATCTGCGCTACTTCGTGCGAAACGACGGCCGAACCAATAGGGTGCGAAGGGCCGGGTCGATCGACGTAAAAGCGCCGCCGCCCGCCTCTCGTATCCGTTGCTCGACCGCCGATGTTAATCGCTCGTCAAGCAGAATACATTGCAGCCGCGCTTGTGCTCTCCGCGCGTGGTAGAACAATTCCCAAGGCGGCATATCCATTACGTCCAGGCTCGCCACCAGCATCCGGAAGCGCAACAGCTTGAGCATTCCGAGTGCTTCCCGGCCACTCTCGGCATGACTGAAGAAATCGGATGAAAGGGTGCAAAGTGCTTCTTGCGGTACTCGGACAAGCAAAATCTCGGCGACAGGCGCGATTACATCTTTGATCGACCTGGGATCGTGTGATGAATGTGCCATACCGCTAGCAGTATAACGAAACGGACGCCAGCTCGCCAAATGGCGAGCGGAATAACACCACCGATGAGTGGCTATCAAATTGTTGTTATTTTGGAGTATCGAACGGTGGCCGTAGGCGCTCGTTAGATGTGGCCCATCGATACAACGCTTCTTCCACGCGCTTGTGCGTCGTGGTGTCACGCGCGATCTTCAAGGCACCAAAAATCGTTCCCGCGGCATCCGTGATCGGCGCGACAGACGACTGACAGCGAAACATCCACCGAGCTTCCGTTTTTTCGCACGCGTACCGTCTCGAAGTGATCGGTCCCTTCGCGTTTTTCTCCGCTCCAGGATATTCGAGATATTCAACTCTTCGTTGAGCCGGTTCGGCGCGATTAGGACTATGATGAGCGCACCAATGGCTTCTTCGGCCGTGAAGGAAAACATACGCCGAGCCCCATTGTTCCAGATATGGATGACGCCGTCGGGCGTTTTGCTGATGATCACATCGTCGTTAGATTCGACGATGACTGCCGATCGCGCACGGAGGTTCTCCTTCCACTGCCGTGCCGTGACGATGCGGTCGGCATTCTGAAGAGCAACCGACTTGAACTGGAACTCTTCGTCCTCTGATGCCGTTATGATTTACGCTCCCATTTCTTTCTGGGTCATCGTCGTGCCCAATACGCGACACGATGCAATCGGTGCCGGATCAGATCTGGGCATTCGACGCGGCCCATTGCTTCCGACACTGCGGCTATATGCTACGGTTGACTTGAGAATGCCCTAATGTCCTGTATTTGAAGGGCGGTCCCCACCAAGACGAAAGTTCGCGCAGCTCTCGTCGTGAACTATTCATCAGGCCGTAGGGTTTTTGTCTCCGTTAGATCGCATACGGTCCGATTCTCTCAGGCGGGATCGGATTATTGATCGCGGAATGGGCCGGATGCTTAGCGGCTCCGTCTTGATCCTCTTCGTTTGACCACGCATGTGATCATCAAGTCAGGGAAGCGACGGGATTGTCAATGCCGTTGTCGGCGGCGGGTCAGAAGGCTGATGGATCCGAGTGCGAGCAGGCCGAGCGTCCCGGGTTCCGGGACGCTCGGAAATTGCCGCAAAGTGAAGTCGGCGGGTCCGGCGGCACTGATGTCGGGGACAGTGATCGAAAACGTGAGCGAGATCGCCTGGCCGGGGGCTACAGCACCGCCCGTGTAGTCGATGTCGGATGTCGTCACCGAGCTGCTTGGAAAAGACGGATTGGTATAGGTCGAGTCCGTCGGCAGGAGAAACTGGACGGGGCTGCCGAGTACAAAATTGCCATCCGTGCCCGTGCCGAGCTGCTCGTGATAATCAGTCCACGTCTGATTCGTATTGTTGGTGACGCCTTCGCTCACGAAGTAGGTTACGGTTGCGCCATTTGGAGTCACGGGAAACTGGAAATCGAGCGGGCCGATGGAGGTGAACGATTTTGCGGCGCTGGTGATATCGAACGCGGGGAAATCACTGATGACAGTGGCCGTGGCGTTACCCGCGCTGCCGGTGGCGACGTAGGGTCCGGAGGTGATTATCCCGGCCCTTGCCGATGGGGTCAGCATCGCCAAACCGCCACAAAATACGCTGCCATCAAGGCAATTCTTATTTTATCGCAGCAAATGTTTGCAACTGAACAGTAGATCGTGAGCATTTTCCCTATCTGCCAAATCGTCAGTCGAATGAGCGAAGCACAAATCGCTTTTACCGATGCTAGCAGCTTAACGCCAGATTGTGACAAAGCAATATTAAAATACGACCGAAATCAGATTAATTTGGGCTGGGTGTTTGGGTAACACGGCCCCGCATTTCAACATTTGCGGGTTTCTTCGAGTATTTGGGTGGTTCATCAAGTGAGCGAAACATAGTATATTTTGCACATCGCTCGGCGTCCTTACATTGGTCCGATCCTGCAACCGGCTAATTGACCGGCATTTACCGGAGGTTGGTCAGCAGTTTTGTCTGGAGTGTTGCAGGCTGGTTATGGGGTGGTGATGTCTGCTGTTTGCCCTGACTCAGCGAGAAGATCTTCGCCGCCGGCGGAAAATTCCCAATCCAGCCGTCACCATCATCATCCCCGCGGACGCTGGCTCGGGCACATTCGCCATATTGACGCCGTCCGCTACCTCCAAAGCGCCTGCCTGGGCGGCAAGCGTGGCAGATTGGCCGATATTGTGCGAGAACAGCGTGAAGTCTTCGGCGTTGACCGTTCCGTCGTAATTGAAGTCCCCGTCATCCCACATCGTGCCGCTCTGGCCGAGATTATGCGAGAACGGTGTGAAGTCTTCGGCGTTGACCGTCCCATCAAGGTTAGAGTCACCCAACAGGGTAAAAATGATTTCAATCTCGCCCGAAGGCAAGCCGGCGACCGCGCCATCAGCGCCGTCGGCATAACCAATGCCATAACTAAGACCGCTGAGGGCGTCGTCCGTTGCAACGGCGCTGCTAATGATGGATGGAGTGCCGGGCACGTCATAGTAGCCGTTATGAATCCACTGTTGGATGGATGCGATGGGATCTGGCCCCTTGCCGTAGTCGATGAACAGTTTGTTGTTGGTGATATTCAATGTTCCCGTGCCCAGTATCGTTAAGGAACCGAGGACGTTGGTTGAGGGAGAGTTTGGCGAAATTGTTAGTGTTCCGTTGCTCGTGACGGACACGGAGCCTTGCGAGATTGAGGCGACCGTAAGATGCGGATTGCCATTCGTGGAACTACCAATTTGGATTGATCCGGTACCGGTGACTTGGCCGAGATTGGCCGTTCCTCCGGTCTGATTTATGGTTCCGTCGTTGGCCGCGCTCGCGGCGGTAAACGTCCCACCGGATTGGGATAGATTTCCCGTACCGCCGTTGGTCTGAATGGTGACGGATCCTACGATTACGGTACCATTGGATTGGGTGAAATTTCCGATTCCGCTGACGCCAACGGACATGGATGCGGCGGAAACAGCACCGCCACCGAGGGTGAAGGAACCGTTGCCGATAATGGGGACGAACAAATAATCGTACTGAGTGCCGACGATCAGATTGCCAGCGACGGAATTGGTACCGGCGTATTGGGTGAACTCGCCGGTACCGCCAAAGCCAATTGTTTCACCGCCGACCGAGAGGCTGCCGGTCTGAAGAGTGTAAGTCGAAACGGAACTGGACGGGAGTTCGCCCACGACCATATTTCCGGTGATTGTGTGGACGCCACCGTTTTGGACAAATGCGCCGGTACTGTTGGGAGAGACGCCGTAGGTTTCGGCGTCAGATGAGAGGGTCCCGCCGTTCAACGTGTAAGTCCCATTAGCATTGGTTGACTCGCCAATGGCGATGAACTCGATAATAGCGCTTGTGCCGCTACTTTGAACAAAAGTGCCGTTGCCGCCGTCGCCCACCGTCAGTTGTGAAACGCTCAAGGACCCGTTGCCGCCGAGGTCGTATTCCCCACTCGAATCGGCGGCATTCCCAAGAATAAGATCGCCTGAAATAGTGTTGCTGCTGCTCGAAGTCCCACCCTGGATGAATTGCCCTTCGTTGGAGTTGCCGATCACCAGAGTGGCTGCGGAGAGCGAATCAACGGTCATGCCGGTCTGGACTTCGCTGACAGTGATGTCCTTCCCCGACGATGGAGAATCGATGGTCAGTGAATCGAACCCGCCCCCGCTATAGCTCGATGATTGATAGTCGAAATTGACGTTGAAGTTCGTATTGGTGCCATCGTTAACGCCGAGGTAAACGTCGTCGCCTGAATTTGGGGCAACCGCTGTGTTCCAGTTTGCGGAGGAGCTGAAATTGCCGTCGTCGGGACCGGTGTATGTTTCGCTATTTCCGGCGGCCACACGGATTCCAACGAGAGTTAACGCTGAAGACAGTAAGAGGTGCTTTCGTTTGAATGATTGCGATGTCCTACGCGATTTTTTTTTCACGTATCTCCTGCGCACAGCGCCCCCTCCTGTCTGATTACATTTCTCTGTTGACAACCAACGGCAGTCAATGAGCACCCAATTCACCTCAGCAAGGTTCAGCCCGGGGCAAACTGGCGAGCAGATTCTATCGGTTGATCAATTTTTGTGCCATAAAAAAGACATGAAAACAGTTGCCGTCTGCGGCCAAAAAATCCGCCGATTGACAGGGCGCTTGGAAATTCCACTACTGGCATCTCGCGTCGCGAAATACCGGCATTGGATCATTTCTAAAAGGGAACGGAAGTCTTTTAGGCGGCTGTGAAACCAACTCTACGCGCAACGAGTAAAGACCAAACCCACCAAGCAGCGCGAACCCCGCGAAAGACGCTCGCGGCAACGGCGTTGATTCGGGTTGTTCTCCGCTGTTTCCCGTTTGTTGGTATAGGGCTTGATCCTGGCCCCCGTCCGTCGAAATAAGGGCGTAAAGACCGTTAACGGTAGCGTATTTTCCAGCGCTTAACTGGGTATCAACGGTCGTCAACTGGCTGCTTGCAAGATCATCCATTGCCATGCTGCCACTATAGGAAAAGGCGGTACCATACAGAATCTGCCAGATGTCGAGTTGGAAAGCGGCTTCGGCCAGAATATCGGATGAGGAAGTACCCAGAGTGGAAGTGTAAAAGTCGTTCCAGAGATTTTCAACGGCTTGCAATTTCGTGGCCGAGCTTACATACGCATAGGGGCCGGAAAATGCGGCGGCACTTCCAAGGTTGGTATTGACTTCGAAGCTGTACGGATTTCCCAAGCTGATCTCACTCAGAATATCAATGCAGTAGGTCGCAAATGGGGTATTATTTGCAATAGGATTGGATGCCCCACTGCTCGACGTGCTTTTCCATTGTAAAAAACCGGAATAGACGTCCAAACCCGCGTACCCAGACGGACTGTAATTGATGTAAACAGTGTCCGCTGTCGTCTGCCCATTAGTTGGGCCAGCACCGTTGAGCGTTGCAGTCAGCATACCAACTGAATCGGCGTTCGACCGACTGGTCAGGATGGTTGCTGCCATTACTGCGGACAATACGCAAAAACGTTTGAGCATCACCTCTCCTGCGTTTGTGATAGCTATAAGCGACTAGCTATCAAAAACTTACGATGAAAACCCACATCTGAGCACAGCATTTGCCATGTCGAGCATCGGTTGGACCGATAACCTATAATGAATCTTGCTAGGTTAGTCAAGCTCATCTTGGATATTTTGTCCGGAATTCTATGAAATTGTGGGGTCACCCCCAGGAAACCACAAATTTCGTGCCGTCGATCACAAAAGCCGTGGCAGTGGGTTCGACATCCCGTCCCATGGTGGCGGCCGTATGCATGCCAGGATTCACAAATGTAATCTGGAGGCAGCGGGCGGGGTGATGTTGCTCTATCCGATCGTATGGGAGACTCGCTCCGCATTCGGTCGGGATATTTTACAATTTCAATCCATGCCACGGGTGCTTCTTGGTCGCGTGCTTGCCCAGCATGGTGCTGAGAATGTCGTTATCGGTTGATCCGGTGGTCACGATTGTCGATGCGGCCGTCACAACCGGCGGCGCCTGCATCAGGGGGGTGGCGATCTGAGCGGCCACGCCGGAATTGTCCGACAAAAGCGTGAAGTCCTCGCTGTTCATCGTACCATCGTAATTGAAGTCCCCATCATCCCACATCATCCCGCTCAGGCCCCGGTTGTGCGAAAACAGCGTGAAGTCCTCGGCGTTCACCATGCCGTCCAGATTGGCATCGCCCAACAGCGTGTACATGATTTTAATTTCGCCGGCCGGCAAATTCGCGGGGTTGTTTGCGTCGCCCGCATCGGCGTAGCCCAGGCCATAATTGGAATTGGTCTGGGCGATGCTCGAGATGATTCCATATCCATTCCATGCGCCGCCGGCGTAGCCGGTGTCGATCCAGTTCGCGATCATGCTGATCGGCGTTACCGAGCCGTAATTGATCAGGACTTGGTTGTTGGTCACGTCCAGTTGGCCGGTGGGTCCGATTGAAAGGGTGCTCAGAGCCAGCGTGGTGGGACTGTTGGTCGTCGCGGCCGTGATTGTCGCGATAGCGCCGTTGGCCACCGATAAGTTGCCGAGGTTGATCGTCCCGCCCATGTTGGCGGCGAAGTTGAGAGTTCCGCTGTTGACATTCGCAGTTGAGCTGCCGCAATTGACGAAGGTGAAGGGGAGTGCCAGGAGACCGTTGAAGTTCAGCACATCGCTGTTGCCAGTGTCGGCAACCGTTATGCCGGTGATTCCGGAGAAACTGAATTGGGTGCCATTTTGCTTGGCAGTGACAGTCGCGCCAGAGGTCCCGAGAGTCACCTGACCGGCCCCGCTCAGGTAGATGTTGAGCATCGAGCCGGTTTGGGCGGCGAACTGCGGAACCATGCCGGTGACGGTGTATTGGCCGACGTCGCCGTATTGGCCGTAGCTGCCGACGACGAGGTGGTACGTTCCGGCGGTGAGATTGGCGGTAATCGTCTGGCCAAGGGTATTGGCGTTGTCGGCGGTGGCGATCACAGTGCCGCTGGAATTCACGATTTGTTCCTCGGCGTGGAGCATGGCGCCGTACGGCGCGACATTGACGTTGAGCGTGACGCTTCCACCGGTGGTGGCGAAGGAGTAGTAATCAGTTTGGGTGGTTTGTTCAATCACTCCAGAGGCGGTGGCTGATCCGGCGGAGATTGTAAGGGGCGTGGCGGTGGCAATGGTCTGGCCGACAGTGAGGGGGGCGTAGCCGAAACCGTTGGTGGAGCTTGAAATGACGGCCATGTCATCTTGGATGGTTGTCGAAGATGCCTCCGTTGGGCCATCCCACCAGACGCCGCGTTGGCTGTAGTAGCTGACACCCATGATGGGGGCTTCGAGCGAATTGCCGGGATTGAAATATGCCGTTTGCGTCGTGCCGCTATAGGCGCTTTGGATGTCCAGTCCAAATTCGTGGCCGGCTTCGTGCGAAGCAATCTCGCCGAGTTCGAAGACATTACCAGCGAATTCATTGGAAAAGACATAGGAGGTTCTGGCGAGAAAGGACTCTGAGAAGCTGCCGTCAACGGAAACGCCGCCATCGTTGGTGCCAGACCAGGTATTGCTTCCGCCGATGACGATGCGCATCGACTGGTTGACGAGATAATTATGCGTAACCGGCTCGGGGTCGACGGTCGTGACGTCTACGTTAAACGGCGAATAAGCCTCAGCGACAATAGCCCAGATTTGCTGGATGTCGGTGAGTTCCTGGCTGCTAAAGGTTGTGGGGTCGCCGTCGATATCAAAGGCGGGCGTTGTTGGCACGCTGATGCCGTTCCACGTTGAAGCGGGAGCCCCGGTAAAGTCAAGATAAATCGTGGCCGGCGCACTAGGCCGGCTGTAAAGCGCTGGCACGCTGGTGAGGGGATAAGTGGTGAACAGCAGCCGGCATTCGCACAATTCAAACGCGACGTTCCGAATGCGTTTCGATCGGCGTGATGGATACGGTCGCTCCCTCATCCTCTTCTTATCAATCTCAGAGAATGTTCGCGCTGTCAAATCGTTGGCCGCGATTCAGCGAGGCATCGAATTTCGAATATATGACGCCAGCGTGATGCGGTAACAGCGAGGCAACAGGATTCGTTTTTATTTTAGCGACTTGGCCGAAAACATTGGGTTGCCAGCACCCGTGCGGATCGGCCGTGAATGTCCCGATGCATTCGAGTGCGATCTCCGCTTGGTCGCGCGAGATGAACTTTAAGCCATACCATCATTGTCCCTATACGGCGGTCCGTCCCTCATATTGCCCGTACATCAGCCATTGTTGGAAACCATCCTGGAACTCGCCCGCCTTCACCGCGGCGGCAACGTCGGGATTGTCGGCCAGGTAAATCTGCTCGTTGTAATAGTTCGAGGCAATTAGACTCTGGTATTGCCCAACTTCTACAAATTGCTGGAAATTGGATGAGAATGTCTCGCCAGTGTCCGAGGAAAGGATGCCCGGATAGTCGGCATCGTAAACCGCTGAAGAGAAATATAGCATTGGATTGCGTCCCTCGTATTGCCCGTAGAGCACGAAGTGCTCGAAGGCCGAGGTAATTGTCCCGGCGATAATTGCGGCGGCGACGTCGGGATTGTTCTTGAGGTAATAGCTGGTGTTGAAATAGAGGAGGCCGCCGCGATTTTCGTACTGGCCGTAGAGATAATATTGCATGAAGCCCGAACTGACCGTGCCAGCCTTCACGGCCGCAGCCACGTCGGGATTCTCTTTCAGATACCAGGCCTCATCCCAATAAGGTGAAGGGCTATATCCTTCATACTGCCCGTACTCGATATAGTGGTCGTAGCCCGTGGCAAACTCCCCATTAGCCACGGCGACAGCCACGTTGGGGTATATTTTCAGATAATAATGCTCGTCGAATAGCGAGTTCTGGCTCACCAGCGTCTTGGTTGCCAGGAGTACCTTGGTGCCATTGGTTTCCACTGCGTAGATGCTGGCGGTGTGGCTGCCGACGCTAAGGACCGGCGTGGAATAGGTGAAGCCATGGTTGGTCGAACCGAGAACCGCCTGTAGATCGGACCTGGACTGATTGGCGGCAAATGTCTGCGTGGGTCCGCCGGAGATGGCGACCTCGATGTTGATGGAGGCCGTGGGATTGCTGGGATCGAACGCCCAGCCGCTGATATCGTTCATGTCGGCGGAATCGACCCATCCGGGGGCGCCAATCGTAAAAGGGGCGGACGTTGTGCTGGACCGATTACTGTCGCTGGAAGAGTATGTGGCCGTTATATCGTATGTGCCAGCCGGCCAAGTGCTTTCCGTAATCGTGGCCTTCCCTGACGACCCGAGCGCGGCCGAGCCGAGAATTGTCGTCCCATACGTGAATGTCACGGTGCCTGTGGGAATGCCATAGCCAGCAGTGACGGTCGCTGCGAGTGTAACCGTCTGACCAGCGGCCGCGTCGGCGGGAGTGATAGCGAGACTCGTCGTCGTGGGGTTGGCGACATTGACGGTAAGGGTGGGGGCAGCACTGTACGTGCTCACATTATCCGTGGCGGTTGCACTGATCGTGTAGTTGCGTGACCCGGTCGTGAAGACGTGGGTTACGGACGAGGGGCTGCCTATGACGGACTGAATATCGCCATCGCCCCAGTTGATCGACCAGGCAGAGACCGTGTGTCCTGGATCGGTCGCCGAGAGGGCCAGAGTGTAAGTCGAGCCTTCATTGATGGAAGTGGTGCCGGAGATCGACAATGTTGGGGCAACGTGGGCGACATTCACGGTGACGCTATTGCCGGCGGAATACGTGCCGACATCGTCCGTCGCGGTGGCGCTGATGGTGTAATTGTTGGGTCCAACGGCGTAGGTGTGGGTCACGCTGGACGGATTTCCCGCGAGGGCCTGAACGGTTCCATCGCCCCAGTTGATCGACCAGGCAGAGACCGTGTGTCCTGGATCGGTCGCCGAGAGGACCAGAGTGTAAGTCGAGCCTTCATTGATGGAAGCGGTGCCGGAGATCGACAATGTTGGGGCAACGTGGGCGACATTCACGGTGACGCTATTGTCGGCGGAATACGTGCCGACATCGTCAGTCGCGGTCGCGCTGATGGTGTAATTGTTGGGTCCAACGGCGTAGGTGTGGGTCACGCTAGACGGATTTCCCGCGAGGGCCTGAACGGTTCCATCGCCCCAGTTGATCGACCAGGCCGAGATCGTGTGTCCCGGATCTGAGCTGGCAAGGCTGAGTGCGTAAGTCGACTGCTCGTAAACCGCAGCGGCGCCGGAAATTGTGAGATTCGGCGGTACATGCGCGACGCCGACAGAGACCGTGTTGCCGGCAGAATACGTGCCGACATCGTCAGTCGCGGTCGCGCTGATGGTGTAATTGTTGGGTCCAACGGCGTAGGTGTGGGTCACGCTGGACGGATTGCCGGTGAGGGCCTGAATGGTTCCATCGCCCCAGTTGATCGACCAGCTGGAAATAATGTGTCCTGGATCGGAAGCGCCAAGATTGAGCGTGTAGACAGATCGTTCGTTAATCGATGTAGCACCGGAAATGGTGAGGGTCGGCGGTACATGCGCGACGCCGACAGAGACCGTGTTGCCGGCAGAGTACGTGCCGACATCGTCCGTCGCGGTGGCGCTGATGGTGTAATTGTTGGGTCCAACGGCGTAGGTGTGGGTCACGCTGGACGGATTACCGGTGACGGCCTGAATGGTTCCATCGCCCCAGTTGATCGACCAGGCGACTACGGCGTGGCCGGCGAGTTCGATTGCGGACATATCTAATGTGTACAAGGAGCGTTCGTTGACGGTGGCTGCGCCGCTCAGCGTGGGCGTCGGCGGGACGTGAATGATGCTCAACGAGATGCTGTTGGATGCGGAGTACGTGCTGACGTCGTCAGTGGCGGTGGCGGTAATAGTATCGGTTTGCGGTCCCGCACCGTAGGTGTGGATCACGCTGGACGGGTTGCCGGTGACAGTCTGAGTATTTCCATCACCCCAGTTGATCAGCCAACTTGAAATCGTATGGCCCGGATCGCTGGCGGCAAGACCGAGCGTGTAAGTTGAATCTTCGTTAATCGACGAAGTGCCGGAGAGCGTCAATGTCGGCGGAACGTGAGCTACTATCACATTGACGGTGTTCGACGCGCTGTATGTGCCCGTGCCGTCCGTCGCGGTTGCACTGATGTTGTAGCTGTTGGGACCGAGGGCATAAGTGTGATTGACGCTGGACGGATCACCCGTGACAGTTTGGTTGTTGCCGTCGCCCCAATTGATCACCCAGCTCGAAATCGTCTGGCCGGGATCGGTGGCGGAGAGCGAAAGAGTATATAGCGACCGTTCGTTGACGGAGGAGGCCCCCGAGATAGAGAACGAGGCGGCGGCTGTCTGCGGAACCGTTCCGGTGACGGTGTATTGGCCGACGTCGCCGTATTGGCCGTAGCTGCCGACGACGAGGTGGTACGTTCCGGCGGTGAGATTGGCGGTAATCGTCTGGCCAAGGGTATTGGCGTTGTCGGCGGTGGCGATCACAGTGCCGCTGGAATTCACGATTTGTTCCTCGGCGTGGAGCATGGCGCCGTACGGCGCGACATTGACGTTGAGCGTGACGCTTCCACCGGTGGTGGCGAAGGAGTAGTAATCAGTTTGGGTGGTTTGTTCAATCACTCCAGAGGCGGTGGCTGATCCGGCGGAGATTGTAAGGGGCGTGGCGGTGGCAATGGTCTGGCCGACAGTGAGGGGGGCGTAGCCGAAACCGTTGGTGGAGCTTGAAATGACGGCCATGTCATCTTGGATGGTTGTCGAAGATGCCTCCGTTGGGCCATCCCACCAGACGCCGCGTTGGCTGTAGTAGCTGACACCCATGATGGGGGCTTCGAGCGAATTGCCGGGATTGAAATATGCCGTTTGCGTCGTGCCGCTATAGGCGCTTTGGATGTCCAGTCCAAATTCGTGGCCGGCTTCGTGCGAAGCAATCTCGCCGAGTTCGAAGACATTACCAGCGAATTCATTGGAAAAGACATAGGAGGTTCTGGCGAGAAAGGACTCTGAGAAGCTGCCGTCAACGGAAACGCCGCCATCGTTGGTGCCAGACCAGGTATTGCTTCCGCCGATGACGATGCGCATCGACTGGTTGACGAGATAATTATGCGTAACCGGCTCGGGGTCGACGGTCGTGACGTCTACGTTAAACGGCGAATAAGCCTCAGCGACAATAGCCCAGATTTGCTGGATGTCGGTGAGTTCCTGGCTGCTAAAGGTTGTGGGGTCGCCGTCGATATCAAAGGCGGGCGTTGTTGGCACGCTGATGCCGTTCCACGTTGAAGCGGGAGCCCCGGTAAAGTCAAGATAAATCGTGGCCGGCGCACTAGGCCGGCTGTAAAGCGCTGGCACGCTGGTGAGGGGATAAGTGGTGAACAGCAGCCGGCATTCGCACAATTCAAACGCGACGTTCCGAATGCGTTTCGATCGGCGTGATGGATGCGGCGGTGGCATAACGAGCACCTCTCTCTATGGACATGCTCGTGATTTTCTGGGTGAAGGATTAGCTAATTGGATTGGATCAATGCAAGTAGAGAGACCAGCGGGCCGTCGCAGGTCGATCCGTCAGCATAAACATTCTAAAAATGCGGTTTTGCCTCAATATCCTGTAAGAAATTGAGACATTGATATGTGTTCGTAATCTCCCGATAAAATCAACAGGAATCCCTAGGTGCCGCCCACTGATTTTGATTAGAGCTCCAACAAAAAAACCATCCCTGAAACAGGGATGGTCTATCCAAAATTCCGTTGATGGAGGATTTATTCGCTGGAACAACCGCAGCTCAAACTAACGAATTATCACCGCGTTGACGTTTGATCCGGCTGGAGACAAGAACCGCCAGTCAGCGCACCGCCTCCAAAAACCGATGCCGGAAGGGGTGCACCCGGCGGCGAGCCTGCGGCGATAGAATCTATACTACCGTTCAAAGCTTCGGTGCCACCTTGACCACCAGTGCCTATTGACGTGTCATAGGGAGAATATAGAACCTCATCAACTCCAGTGACGGGGGGGGTTGGAAGCGCCAAAGTCTTGCCTCCAAAGGCCACCGTTACGCCCGTACCGCCCGGCCCTAATACCAACGAGCCCGTCAGGCTTGCGGTAATCGGTCCGGAATACGAGCCAGGTATGGTCTCTGTCACAGTCAACGTGAACGAATCACCGGTAAATGTGCCTATAGTGGTACTCTGGGAGGATGTAAAGTTACCGAATAGCGCACCTAGATCCGGCGTACTAATGTTGAGGTCTGAGACACCGGCGAAACTGATTGAAGCACTACCAGATGAAATGGAACTTCCGCCGCCGGTAAAGGTGCCAGTAGTTGAATACTCTACTGGGATTGAGTCAGCTCTTACCGCTGCCGACAACATCCCGACCAATACCGTACCCCCCAACAGAAGGCACATTTTTTTTGAGATTTCCCGCATGATCCATTCCCTTTCCCGGTGCATATGCACCTGATTATCAATCCCGCGATGAGCTATTTCGCGGAAAACTTTTCTTTAGATTTCCTTTGCTCGGCCAACTCTATAGCCAAGCCACGCGCTCACAAATCCATTTCCAACAACCTAGTCCTATAATAACAGAATGCAAACCAAGGACCAGATTGCAGAAAATTTCTATTATGTTTTTTGCCAGAGAGCCAGAAAGAATTGCTCCCGTATCAGGTACGATTTAATACAGCCCCGCACCCAATGGCCCAATGACCGCCGCAGAAGATAGCAAGGTTCCGCTCTAGATGCAAGGGATTTTTTTGTTTTTTGCTTTATCACATAATTCAATTTATGATAATGAGTTATATCACAATTTTCGCGAAAATCAGAATTTACGTCCGATATTATTGTGATCATAGCACTAGGAAGGGGAGCGAGCCTTGGGCATATTGAGATTCGGACTTTGGTACGGTTTCCCGCCCCCACAGAACCTGGGGCTGATCTGACAATGCGGATCTCATTTGGTCGTTTATTGCGCAGATGGCCGATTTCTGCTTGCGGAATACGCGGACGATCTTCCATAACTAAGCGATCTATTGGTAGCAGCATATTGTTGGACAAAGAACTTTAAATGAAAAGAATGGCAGAGTCTGGACGTTGCGCAGATCGAGAAGGTTTTCTAATCCGCAACAATAAAGTGATCGGCTGTTCCATCTATCGCTTTTTTTTGAGCCCGCTCGGTGACGGTGTAATCTCTGCGGTGAAGCGGATGGTACGGCGAAGCGAAATCGGCCGGGCTGTGTATGGATTAGGCGGTTGGCTGATTTTATTGTCGTTGGTTTATGCGCCGTGGGAGACGGGTTGTGTGGAGCCTTGGGCAATTCGTGGGTTAGAGTGGATTACGATTTCGGCGGCCGGTATTTGCGGGCTTGGTTGCGTGATTCAGGGACGCTGGCCGGAGATTAACCCATTTTGTGGGTTGTCCGTTTCATTTTTACTGATCCAGGGCTGGTGGATGGTTCTCAACGCACACGGGGTCTACGTCTGGGAAGTAGATAAATTCTTTGGGGTAAATTCCTATGTACCGGCGGCGCCGGAGCGGTGGATGGGCCAATTTGCCGCGAGATGATGTTGCAGATCACGGGAATAATGGCCGCGTTTTTGGTGATGTTCGATTTGGCGCGAGAGGATCGCTGGCGTTGGCGGGCCATATGGACGATGGGGATAACGGGGGTGTCGATTGCAACCTACGGGCTACTGCAGAGAGCCGGCGTTCTGCCGACCTTGATCGAGGGTGCGCCGGGCGCAATGTCATTTGCAGGCTATGGATACTGGGGAGATGCCGGAACTTATTTGAACCTAGTAATCCCACTGCAATTCGGGCTATGGCAGAGCGGAGTGGCAAAAAGTCGATTTACTAGAGGGCTGGTGCTGGGAGGGCTGCTCCTTTGTGTTGCCGCGGCATTCGTGAATATTTGCGCGGAACGATGATCATCACGATTCTGATCCTGCCGGTTCTCGTCGCGTGGATGTGGAAAACCAACAGAAGAATCGCCGGGCAATGGCCAAAGAGGAAGATGTGGGCGAGTATGGTCGGTGCTGTCATTTTGATTTGTTTTATTGTCGCGCTCGTAGGAAGGGGGGCCGCATGGCGGAGGTGGGCGCAGTTGCCGGACACGGTTGGATGGAACAACCCACGGATTCTGATGTTGAGAGTTGGAGTGCCTCTGGCGAGGGACTCCGGACCATGGGGTTACGGGCCCGGCAGCTTCAAGCTGATATTTCCCGGCACGAAATACATGCTTTCGGAGCTATACCCGCGATGGAAAGTGATGGTTTACAGACCGAATTCCGCAGTAAGTGTCTACAGCTATGTCGACAATGATTTTGTTCAATATGTAATCGAATGGGGATGGATTGGGGGCCTAATCTGGGCATGTTTTCTTGGGGGGGGGATCAGGTTTGGTTGCGCGCTTTGCGCAATCGCGCAGCGAAGAACATCGGGTAGTGAGCGGGGTGCTGATGTTGGTGTTGGCCGGGATATTAGCTCACTCCTTAATTGACGCACCGCTGCAGATCGGATCACTTCAGCTCTATTCCGCGATCGATCTCGCAATCCTATATAGCTTGCGCACGTGATTATGATTCAACTAAAATCATAATTGATAATGATTTGGGGTCATTGCAGAATTACTATCAGATCAAAAAAGTGGCGTCGAACGTCGAAAAGCGCGTTTCCTTGGTGATGCAGCGACAAAAGACCCTCAAGGCACTTGACTGGTCTCGTGAATTGTTGCGGGAATGTCAAGAATTTGATGGACACAATAAGATTGATGCATTATAAGACCGCAGTCCTATAACAATGCGCAGGGGAGAGGGTTTCAGATTTTCCCGCACGCAAAATAGGATCGAGGAGAAAGTAAAAGTTGATGGGAGTTTGCGCGACATTTGATGGAATTGTTTCCAGCGTTGAATTAACCGAATGCCACGGGGAAGGATGGGTTGTTCCATGGAGTGAGGCCGTCGGATCCTGGCACCTCCTGCACACGAAAAGTCGACAGGAGAAAATATTGAGTGAGGAATTGATTGGGCTGGGAGTTCGCCATTATCTCCCGCTTGTCAATCAGGTGCGTTTTTATGGCAGGCGAAAGACGGATGTTTTGCTGCCCCTGTTTACCGGGTATTTGTTTTTGAAGGGGACTGTCGAGCAGACGTACGTTGCGGATCGTACAAGGCGAGTAGCGAAAATAATTTCGGTTCGGGATCAGGAGCAACTGGAACGAGAATTGCTAAACATTTGGTTGGCGCTGGATCGGCATGGATCGTTGGATCCGTTTCCGTTTCTGGTAGCTGGTGTAAAGGTTGAAGTAAAATCAGGACCTTTTCGTGGATTGCAAGGGATTGTAGAAAAGCGCAATGGAAGTGCTAAACGATTGATATTGGAAGTTGGAATTCTTGGACGGGCTGTAAGCTTAGAAATAGACGGGGCTTTACTCGACCCAATGTAGTGGAAGGGACAGGGTGCGTTCCGTTTCAAAAATGTTGTAGGTGATCGTCTGCGCGGAGGACTTCATGCAGACGAAGGGGGCGGAGCCTTGGAATGTCTGGATTGCATATAACGCTTTTATAATGTTCCTCAAATCTTTGCGTAGAATATTGTAAATATTGTGACTTGGACGGCGCCATCAATCCGGCCTGATTCAGTTGCTTTTTCGCCTGAAAAAACAGCTATGCAGCCCCTCTGGCGGGGGCCACTGCTGGTGGCTTGCGCATTAGCGGCTGCAACGGGGCTTATCACATCAAATGCCTGGGCCGATATTTTTCATTTGGCTTGGGTGGACGAGGAATCAAGCCACGTTTTGCTAGTGCCGGTTATCGTGGCTTGGCTGGTGTGGGTTCGACGCAAACGATTTCAGCAGATTGAGCCAGCGCTGAGTTTGGTTGGCCCGATCCTTTTGGTTGCGGGGTGGATGATGTGGAGCCTGGGATACCGGTTCCAAGTCCAGATATGCTGGCATGGCGGGGCTGTTTTGATGCTCATTGCTGCGGTGGTGACAGCATTTGGAAAAGAATTTGCCCGTGCGTTTTTACCGGCAATCACGGTGATGGTCTTTTTGGTACCAATTCCGGCGACGGGACGCCTATTGATAGCGGTGCCCCTACAGCGGCTGACGGCGATGGTGACTCAGAATGTTGCCGAGGTGGCCGGGCTGGAAATGCAGCGTCAGGGAAGCATACTGATATTGGATGGTCAACAAGTTGCCGTGGCAGAAGCGTGCAACGGCATGCGGATGGTGTTCACATTGTTTCTGGCAAGTTATGCCGCCGCGTTTGTGACGCCGCTTCGAAATTCGGTTCGAGTTTTGATCTTGGCGCTAAGTCCAGTAACGGCGGTGGTGTGCAATGTGGTTCGGCTAGTGCCGACTGTTTGGGTCTTTGCTCACGCATCAAGTGGCGTGGCGGAAACATTTCATTCGATCAGCGGATGGCTGATGTTGGTGTTGGCGTTTGCAGGATTGATAGGCGTCGCACGCTTGCTTGCATGGGCTGGGGTACGGATCTCCCGGGCGGAGGAGGGTACCCCCGTGGCGCTGCCATCGCGATTGATTGATGGGAAGAAGTCAATAGGTTTGAGCTGGGCGTGCGCCGGCATATCACTGGCAGCGCTTGTGGCGGCTGGCACGGTTCGGCTGTCTTTGCCAAAGCCGCGAAGCGCGAGGGAGTATCACCAGCGAGTTCGCTCGGCGGCGGAATTCGCGCCGATGCAAATTGGATCCTGGACAGGTCGGGATACGCCGATGTACCCGGACGCTTATGGTGCATTGAGGCCGAATATCGTGATCAGCCGCAATTATGTGAACACATTGAGTGCCGAAGTGGTGGATTTTCTCCTTGTGCAGTGCTCAGACGTGCGGGATCTGGCACCCCACTACCCGCCGGCGTGTTATCCCGCGCGTGGATTGACGCTGACGCGTAGTTGGCCTCGCGATTGGACCGTGAATGATCTAAATGTCGTCGGGATGGAATATGAATTTGAGTCCAACGAGTTTCTTCGAGACGACCCGATTGTAGTGGAAAACTTCATGGTTCTGCCCACCGGCAAGTTCGGAAGGGACCCCTCGGATCTGAGGAGAGAAATCGGACTTCGGAATCGGTATTTTGGCGCGGCTGAGGTACAAATCGTGTTTGGGGCGGATGTTCCGGCTCCGCGGCGGGACGAGATTGTCCAGTTGATGGTGAGCGCGTATCGGCCACTGTTAGATGTTATTCGCTCAGGTTCGCAGGAATAGTGGCTGATTGCGTTGTAGGGAAGTCACCGTGAAGGTGTTACATGCCGTTTAAAGTGCCATCCGGTCACGGACCGGAGTGTCAGTGTTTTGATTGCTCGTTGCAGGGGCATGCGACATATATTGTGGGCGCGAACGGTAATGGTAAGCCGGTCGAATCTACCGGGGCGGTGACGACCATTACGCTCACCACGCCCTCAAGCAAGCCGCGTGCGAATGGAGGATCCGCACAAGGCGATGCGCCGGGTGAAAAATATCTGCAGCGATCGGACCGCCATCGCAATCTTTACGGCGACAGCGAGGCGGTGCCGAACACGGCACAGCAAGGCGGTAATGAGCTACGGCAACTAATGCTACTGATGCGGGGGCGAATGCTTTTGGCCGCGGCATCGGCGTTAGTTCTCGGGTGTCTGGGTGCATTTGCCGGATTCAAACTTGGCAATACATATTATCAAAGCGTTGGCGGGCTGCGCGTTTCTCTCGGAAGTGCCGAAGGTTCTTTATTCTGTTGAGGATAAAGCGTCGTTGAGCACCATAAATCTCTTCGTGGACGCCCAGATTGCGACCCTGCAGAGCCAGCGCGTCATTGATCTTGCCACTTCGGATCCAGCATGGCAGGCCCTGGGCCGTGGATCAACGGCCGAAGCGCAATACCGATTTGCGCAATCGTTGGAAATTACCGGAGACAATGACATCATTTCGATCAAAGCGTTGGATCCTAGTCCAATTGCGGCGATGATCAGTGTGAAGAGCCTGATCGCGGCGTATTTAAAGGTCTATGATGAAGATAACGCGGAGATCGAACGCAGCCGATTCGACGCACTCGATGCCTACCAGCAGAAATTGACGGAAGAATTGAACGTCTCCACGCAGAGTATCCAAGACGACTCAACGCCATTTGGGCCCGACGGACTAACGGCGCAATGTGAATCGCAGCTTGCTGAATTCAACAAACTCGACGAGAAGGTAGGGGGAATTCAGCATGATTTGTCGTCTTTAGCGTTGAAGCCTTCGGAGGCGACAGGAATCAATTTGGACGAAGATCTTACTCCGCCTGAGATCGCGATGCTCGACACGAGCGGAAAAATGAGCCGCCTCCTTGCAGAGCAGGAAGCGTGTGTTGACGCAATACGTAGGCTTCAAATGGCGGACATGCTTGAAGATAATCCAGCAATGCAAGCGGTCAAGATAAACGAGGAACTTGCAACGCAGGCAGTCGAAAAATATGCCAACGAGTTTAAGGCCATGCGGTCAGCTGCGCTGACGGATCCAGCAAAGGCTCCGGCGGAGGTGGCCCAGAATCCGGATGATCTGCGTAAGCAGTTCGTGGAATATCAGAAGCTTCGCGATGACGCCAAGGACAAGCTCGTTCAGTTGTCGGAACAGCGGGAGAAGGTAGACGAGCTAAAAACAGCCGCAGCCGAAACGCGTAAGCGTTTGGACGAGGTATATGAGCGCACTGAGGAGTTGCGTGTGGAAGAGAATCTAAAGGGTCGGATAGCCGTCAACGGCGAGCCGACACAACCAGTCGTTCCGCTGAAAGACACGCGTCCTAGTTTTGCCGGGGCAGGCGGGGCCGGTGGCGCGCTGCTGGGATTGGGAATCGTGGTCTTGATAGGGATGCTGGATCGACGCCTGCGTAGTGCTGATGACACGGAAACTCGGATCAATCGCCGGCCAATCCTAGGACTGGTTCCGGTCCTCCCAACAAATCTAATCGACTCCGCGGAAATGGAGCAGGCGGCGCACAGCGTTCACGAGATTCGAATCCTGCTTCAGATATGGAACAAGGGCCAGCGACAGCAGGCGTTTGCAATCACAAGCGCTACATCCGGCGCGGGCAAGACAAGCTTAGCGCTTGCGCTGGGTTTATCATTTGCCTCGGCTGGTCGAAAGACTCTGATGATTGACTGCGATCTGAAGGGTGGGGGTCTCACGCGCGCGGTCAATCAGATGTTCCAACCGCGTCTTGGCAAAATGCTCAGAGAAAAGGGGCTGGTCAATCAGGAGCAGATTGATGAGGCGCTAAATCGAATCAAAGGATCGGGGCGGCAAATAGGGGAGGTGCTGGGGGAAATGGGCGTGCTCAAGCCGAGCGAATCCGAAGCCGCCGTAATGGAAATCGACGTCGGCCTTAGAGAGGCGCTGCGGGGGGCGGCAATTGAAAAGTGCGTTATGCCGACAGGAGTCGATGGATTGTTCGCGCTCCCCTTGGGCAGAGCGACGGCGGTGGACGTCGCGACCATAACGCCCGAAATGCTGGGTACTTTGATCGCTCGTGCGAAAAAAGTTTTCGACGATGTGTTGCTGGATACGGGCCCGATTCTGGGGTGCCTGGAGGCTTCGGTGGTGACTGGGGAGGCGGACGCTGTTATCTTGACGGTTTCGCACGGCGAACACAGGAATCTCGTGGAAAAGTCGATGAAGCATCTGGACCGAGTAGGGGCTCGGCTAGCGGGCGTAGTTTTCAATCGAGCCAGAAGCCAGGATATGCGGGCTTATGGGAGCAGCAGCGGGCGATCCAGCGATTCTCGATTTGCGCGTTCCAAAAAAGGCGAGCGAGCCAAGAAGGCCGTATCAGAGGTTCAGGGTTCGGCGGAATTCGGTCCGATCGCGCAGGCGGTTGCCGCCTATGGGCCTAAACCCTCGGGGGCCGAGAACGAAAACTAACCTTATGCTGCCGAAGATTTCTCTTATTTCCCTTGACCAATAACGGTAAATTCCGGTCGTCAGGCCCATTGTCAGCTCAAATCGATGGCAGAGGGCCTCGTAGTGAGCCCCTTTTGCCCTTCGGCTTGCCGCGCCGACGAGGCCTGGCGCGGCGCCTAGTCGTTTTATTGGTGCTGATAGCATGTCTCGTTGGTGCCGCTTCGGGATTCTGGATTTATCGCAAAGATAAAATCCGGCAAAATTATGCCCGGTTGCGGACACAGGGTCTCTCCGAAGCGGGCGTAGGTAACTGGGTATCGGCCGTCCAGCACCTCAGCATTTATCTTCAGCGAAATCCCAATGACATCGACGCGTGGGCAGCTTACGTCCAGGCTCGTCCGCAAGTGGTTGAGGATTCGCACAGGGAGATTGCCGACACCATTCACGGATTACGGGCGCTTCTGAGATTGGATCCGGATCGACCGGACGCGCAGCGGCAGCTTTTGCGTTTGTACATGAACGCGCGCTATTTCGCGGAAGCGGCGGATGTGGCCAACTCTCTGCTTTTGCGAACGCCTGACGACATTGAGATGGTTCAAGCCAAATCGGTGGCGCTTATCCGACTCGGACAATACAAAGATGCATTGGAGACGACCCGCCACTGGAACGACTTGGCTCCGCAAGACTTGGATGCGGAAATTTCGTTGCTGTCTCTGATGCGCGAGAACAATCTGGCAGGGGAGCAAATTGTGATGGCCGCTTCGACCAGATTGAAGGCGCGTCCCAACGACTCGCGCCTTCAATTAGCCCAGGCGTACGCCTATCTGGCGAATAATGAGGGCGACGCGGCGAGGAAGATTCTTCAGGATGTTTTAACGAAACCGCTACCTGACGACGAGAAATTCACAAAACTGTTGATGAGTGAGTTGGACGGACTGAGTATGCATGAGGAGTCTTTGGCACTTTTGCGGAAACTCGTCAGTCGTCGCGGCGATCCGGAGAACTATCGCGAACTCGTAGACCGTTTGTGGGAATTAAGCCGGCCGCAGGAAGCACTTGACGTATTCAATGGCCCCGGCGCTGCGGTCGTCGGGACGGATTCAGAGTTGTTGGCGATTCGTTCACTGTGCCTTGCGCAACTACAACGGACTGCCGAAGTGGAACCGATTCGGCGGATGCTCAAAACGCTCGCGGATGAGAAAGACCCTGTGGCGGCTGCGTGGCTGATTGTTCTTGATGAGGTCGTCGGCCACGGGGCGATTGACGTTCACAACCTATTTGATGCCTGTCAGCTTGCGTTGGAACACAATCCCAACGATGACTATTTACGCGAATTTTTGGGGGAGGCCTATTCACGCTTGGGAGAGAATGACCTGGCCATCGGAGTGTGGACGAAGGTGGCGCAAGACAATCCAACCTGGTGCGTTCCACTGGTCAGACTTGCGGATGTGATGGTGGATACCGGACGATTTGATAGCGCGATTGCAATGGCCGACGAGGCGGTTCGGCGCTCACCACAGAGTCTTGCTGTGGCGGTGACGATGGCCCGGGTGGAACTGGCGTGCATGGAAATCGGCCGATTTGATCGGACAAAGGATTTGCTCAGCCTTGTCGACCAGATTCAAGCCAGCGATCCCGGAGAAGAAGAAACGATGGCCATTCGCGTGGCGGCACTTGCTTGGCAACACAAAACGGAAGATGCGGACAAGGCGTTGGATGAAGAATTGGCTCTACCTAAGACAATTTCGGAACCGTTGCTTTTGCGATTGGCGGCAATTAGCCGGGCTTACAAACTCGACCGAGAAGACGCCTGTTTCGCCAGAAGTCAAAAGGAATTCGGAACAACCCCAGCGCTGGCTTATGCAAAGGCTGTAGATCGGTTCGCGAATGGACAGACGAAAGGGGGGTTGGCGACGTTCAATGCCGCGCGTGCTCGGGTTGATCCAGACGCCAAGTCATTTGAGTGGCAATTGCAACTGGCTCGCTATCTTGATTTGACCGGCGATCCAGAAGCGCCAGCCGTGGTGCAGACTCTAGGTGACGACAACCCTAAAGACCTTCACGTTCAGCAAATGGTGTTGAACTGCCAGTCCGCGAGACAGGACAAAGAATTAATGAGGCGGACGATAGGGCGGATTCACGATCTGACCGGTGACGAAGGAACCGCATGGCAACTGGCGCAGGCACGATGGCTGCTCGACTTTTCGGCGAACGATGATCAGCGGGCTGCTCAAAGTGCGGCCGGTCTGCTTAATTCACTCGTTCACGTCGCTCCAGATTCGACGGAAGTGCGACTGCAACTTGCGCGATCTTATGAGCGTTTGGATCGGCTGCCTGATGCAATCGACCAGGCGACGATGGCGGCGGACCTGAGCCCCGGCGCGCATCGATCGCGCTCTACCTTGCCCGGCTCTTGTCGCTGCACTGCGACTTTGATCAGGCTCGCGAACAGGTACAACGCGTGGCTCAATCCAATTTACTTAGCGACCAACAGCGGCGACAAGCGGCGGGGCTATTGGCGCAACAGGGCGAATCGCGGCAGGCGATCGCGATTCTTGAAGAGGCAACCGGACCATGGGATTCACCGGAAATGGCCGACCTAATGCTGCTTTCGTTGTATCGCCAGCAGAATGAATTGGCCAAGGTGGAAGCCGTATGCCAGCGACTGCTTGCCAAGCCCAGTGTTTTCTCGATTCCGGCAATAGCCGAAGTGTATGCGTCCCAAGGTGAATTGGATCAAGCCAATCGTGTGCTCGGATTGCTGGACGGCATGAAGACCCAACCGGCCGCGCGGGAGCTGATCCTGGCTGATTATTCGGTGAAATACCGCAGCCCGGAGTCGGCCCAGGCTCTCTATAGGCGCGCGACTGAGGTTGCACCGGACAATCCAGCTACGTGGCGCGCGCTGACCACATTTTATCTGGCATCAGGGCAGGGTTCGAATGCTGTTGATGCGGTTCGTCAAGGCCTGAAGAGCGTTAAAGACGATCCGAATCTAAATGCGATCAGCGCTTATTCGGACCAACTTGCCGACGCGGTTGTTGATCCTCAGCTCCGCCCGATCGCGGTGGCGTTTGCGGTTTCGGTTCGAGCGAACGGGCAAGAATCGGATGCCGCATGCGCCCGCCAGACCCTGGACACTGTTCTCAATGACAGACAGCAGAGAGTGACACCGGACCGAATGATACGGGAACTGGTGCCGGTCGCGGATCACTACCCGAGGTTCCTGCCACTCCAGATTTATCTCGCTCAGGCGGAAGTGGGAATGGGAGAGCTGGACATCGCCGCGCAATTTGCGGGACGAGCGGCGGTGATTTCGCCGGGTTCCAGCGATCCGTACAGACTGTTGACATCGATTCTAATGCGCTCCAGGCGGTGGGCGGAAGTGATCGATGCCGCGACTAAGTGGAGGGACCGGTCGTTGATAAAAACGGCAGAGCCAGATGTGGCCATTGCCAACGCATACCTTAACATGCAACAACCCGCTGCGGCAATGAAGCAGTTGGACGAATACATGGATCAAGCCAAGGTTGCACCCGGAATGTACGCACAAATTCTGGCGCTGTACGCAAGGTCGGCGCAGCTTGCGGGTCGGTCTGGCATCGCGGAGATATTGGAGCCGCTGTTGCAAGAGGGCGCGGACGGTCAAAGGGTTTGGATGCTGTTCGCCGCGCAGAACCTGCCGCCGGACCAGGCCGCAGCGTGGCTTGACCGGGCCACGAAGCTCATTTCGGCCAATGACATCGACACCCAAACCTGTCTCAGCCAGATGTGGCTAATGCTTTCGACGCGCACGGGCAACGTCTACTTCGCCGATAATGCGCGGAGCATCATCACTTCCTTAGTCTCGCGGCCCAATCCATCCGCGGGGTTATTGACCGCGCTGGGGATTCAATGCGAGCACGATAATGATTTAGCCGGCGCGGAAGAGGCTTACCGCCGAAGCCTCAAACTTCTCCCAAATTCTCCGATCACATTGAATAACCTGGCAATGGTGTTGGCCAAGCGCGGGGGCGATCTGGAAGAAGCCCGTTCATTCGTGAACGAAGCGCTGGAACTCATGCCAAACACCGCGGCATTCTATGACACTTCCGCATTCATCGAGTCGAAACAGCTTCGATACGACGAGGCGGTAGCTCAGATGCGCGAAGGCGTTCACCGCGATCCTGACAACGCGCGCTATATATTGAACCTCGCACAATACTTGGCTGCGGATGGTGAGCCTGAGGAAGCGAGCGACATGCTTTCTCGTTTCAATTTGATCGCTAAAGACCAAGTACTCGTTTCCGCCGACCTGCGACAGCAGGCCGAATTGGTCAGACTTGCGATCGCCAAATTAACGAAAACGCCGCATGCTTCTTGATTTGCTTGCCGGTGACCTGCTCGAACCAGTCTGAATAAGCATTTTCAATACAGGAAGGAGCCAAGAGATGATCATCAACCACCTCGGTCTATTCTGCTTTTTTGCAAGTGCCGCGCTGGGGCTTGTGCTGACGCCGTTGACGATACGGTTGGCAAAGCTGTGGGGATTGGTCGATCTGCCGGGTGCGCGAAAGGTGCATATCCATCCGGTCCCGCGCATTGGGGGTTTGGCGATCGCGCTAGCGGCGCTCGTTCCAATTGCTATCGAAGCGCTGATCCGCCCGAATTTATTTGGGGCGGAAGTGCAGGCGGGGACAATTATTACGTTGATCGCCTCGTCGCTCTCGATTCTGCTCTTCGGCTTTGTCGACGACCTAACCAACATCCCGGCAAAATACAAACTGCTCGTACTGCTCCTGGCGTCTTGCATGTTTTGTGGATCAGGCGGCGTCATACGAAGTTTCATTTTTGAAGGTCGTCCCGTAGTGCAATTTGGAGATGCCGCTTGGCTCATCACCATCCTCTGGATGGTCGGCATCACAGTCGGCATCAACTTCATTGATGGTTTGGACGGACTGGCGGCGGGCATTGTCGCGATGGCGTGTGCGGTCCTAGCCATCTGCGTTACCCGGGGTCACTATTCACAGCTGGCGCTATTACCGCTGGCGCTGCTGGGCGCTCTGCTGAGCTTTCTCGTCTTCAACTTTAATCCTGCCAAGATATTCATGGGCGACTGCGGCAGCATGTTCATCGGCTTTCTGCTGGCGGGCAGTTGCGTCCTCGCGCAATCGCGGGTCGGGACGACGCGCGGAATGCTCCTTCCGGCCTTGGCTCTGTCAATTCCGATCTTCGATACCCTCTTTACTTTGGTCCGCCGAGGCATTTTGCAACGGAGATCGCTCTTTTCCGCCGAGCGGGGGCATATCCATCACCGGCTTATGGATGTTGGGCTTTGCCACCGTCACGTCGTTCTGCTGCTCTATTCCGTCACGTTTCTCGGTGCCGGGGTGGCGCTGATCTCGCTGCTGGGCAGTGCCTGGGCTACTGGCATTACCGCCGTCGCCTTCTGCTGCGGTCTGAATGTACTTTTTCGCACGGCAGATACAGTTCGCGCGCGGGAGACGTTGGGGGCTATCCGGCGCAACCGGGCGCTGGGTCGGGAATCTCGCCGCCATCGTATCGTCTTTGAGGAACTGCAGCTCGGCTTCCGCGATGCTCGAACTTTTGATTCCTGGTGGGAGCATGTTTGCCGCGCCGCTGAGTCGCTCGATTTTGCGAAGATGAATATGCCGATAGTCCGTCGCGATGGCAGTTCGACCATTCTAAAATGGCGGCGGAATGATAGCGAACTGGCGGAAGCCAACTCGCTGACCGCTGAAATACCGGTTCCCCAGCGCCGCATCGGGCAAAGCCTGCGAATAGCAGTCGAAGTTACAGTAAATAGGTTTTTAGAAAACGCCGGGCAGCGCCCTGGCGCTGTTTTCACGTCTTATTGCTGAATGCAGCCCCAAGGAATTGCCGGATGTTCTTCCTGCGCTGTATGAAAGTGACTCCACCGATGTTGAGCAGATGCCCAATCCTCAGCATGCGGAGATCGGGCCGCACAGCCTGACCTGCCTGGGAGGAGAATTCTCGGGCCTGCGGGTCGCCATCGTGCATGATTTTCTCTATACCTACGCGGGCGCCGAACGGGTTCTGGAACAGCTTGTCGCGTTATTTCCTGATTGCGATCTGTTCAGCATCTTTGACTTCCTGCCGCCCGATCAACGCGGCTTCATCAAGCACAAGAAGGTCCGAACGACATTCATCCAGCGCATGCCATGGGCGAGACGAAAGCATCGGGCCTATTTACCCTTGATGCCATTGGCCATCGAGCAACTCGATTTGTCGGCATACGACATTGTGATTTCCAGTTCTTACCTTGTTGCCAAGGGGGTGTTGACCCGACCTGATCAGTTACATATCTGTTATTGCCATACACCCGTTCGCTATGCCTGGGATCTGCAGAATCGGTATCTGGAGCAAGTGAACGGTATTACGCGCGTTGCAAAGGACGCAGTGGCGCGGATTCTGTTCCATTACATCCGAAACTGGGACGTCCATTCCGCCAACAACGTGGATGTGTTTGTGACAAACTCGGATTACGTGGGCCGAAGAATCAAGAAAGTTTACCGCCGAGACGCGGAGACGATTCATCCACCGGTTGATACTGATTGGTTCTCGATTCAGGAGCAGAAGGAAGATTTTTACCTGGCCACTTCCAGGCTGGTTCCGTACAAGCGGATCGACCTTATCGTGGAGGCTTTCGGCCGTATGCCAGACCGCCGGCTCATCGTCGTAGGTGAAGGCCCCGAGATGCAGAAGATTCGTGCGAAGGTGACGGACAATGTGCGATTGATGGGATACCAGCCAGCGGCGCGCCTGCGGCACTATCTTCAGCGCGCCCGAGCATTCGTATTTGCCGCTGAGGAAGATTTCGGCATCGTGCCCGTAGAGGCGCAAGCTTGCGGCACACCGGTGATCTGTTTCGGAAGAGGTGGCGTGACGGAGTCCGTCATTGATGGCAAGACAGGAATACATTTCTATGAGCAGACTCCTGAATCGATCATCGATGCGGTCAGCCGATTCGAGAAGCAGCAGTGGGACCCCGCGGAGATTCGAAGAAACGCGGAGCGGTTTTCCATTCGCCGGTTCCGACAGCGCTTTGCGGGCAAGACGAAGGATAGCTGGGCAGCGTTTCGTGCGAAACGACGCGTCCAGGGCATTACCAAAGGACCGCACGTGGGCGACGCGATCCATTCGCTCTCCGACGTTCGCGGACCAGGGCCTGTACCCAGCGTCCAATTAATCCTGAAGGAGACAGAATCAGCATGAGGCCGGCCAATTGCGGTATGGAGATGGTTGCTATTTTATCGGATTCCATAAAAGATTCCCGGTTCGAAACGGTATATGAGCATGACCATGCAAACTCATTTGCGCTTTAAAGGAACACCATTGCTAACTCGATCCAATTTGTAAGCGGAGGCGATGTGTCGGCCAACGCTGAAATGCTTGACGCTGCAACCGATTCGACTGCGGTCGCCTCCGTCGAGGTAACGCGCATCACCCAAGCCTTATCTATCCATTCGCCCAACCTCCGGCTGGGCAGCGATCAACCTGCGCGAACTTTGGCAGTTCCGCGATCTGCTCTTCTCTCTGGCCGGCCGAGACGTCAAGCTCCGCTACAAGCAGACCGCCCTGGGTGTCATCTGGGTGGTCCTCCAACCGCTGATGGCCGCTGGCGTCTTTTCCTTCGTTTTCGGCAAGGTCGCTAAGCTACCCAGCGACGGCCTGCCTTACTTTCTTTTCAGCTACGCCGGCTTGCTCGGGTGGAACTTGTTCAACAACACTTTGTCCAAAAGCAGCGTCTGTCTGATCGGCAATTCCCAGCTCATCAGCAAGGTTTTCTTTCCTCGCCTCGTCCTGCCCCTCAGCACTGTACCTTCCGCGCTGATCGATTTCGCGGTGGCGATCGCCATGATGGCCGTCCTCATGGCTGTCTACCGCGTGCCGCCCACGCAGACTCTGCTGTTATTGCCGCTCTGGATGGGCGTGCTCATCCTACTGTCGCTGGGCATCGGCTTATGCACGGCAGCTCTGGCGGTCAGCTACAGGGATGTTCAATACATCCTGCCCGTATTCATGCAGATTCTGCTCTACGCCAGCCCGATCGCGTATTCCCTTTCTGCCGTTCCGGCCCACCTGCGAACAGTCTATCTCGTCAACCCGCTGAGCGGCATACTCGAAGCCTTTCGCTGGTCACTCTTGCACACGGCTGCGCCCCCCGTGGCGTCTCTCGTGTATGCCATCGCCGTTGCCATCATCATTTTTTTCTTCGGAGCCTTTAGCTTCAAGCGCATGGAGAGAAAGTTTGCGGATGTCATCTGATTCACCGCACGTAATTGAACCGGAAATCGCCTCGCGAACATTGGAGGGTAAGAGGCGTCTGGACGCCGTCGATGGATTCGCGCGTTCGCATGTATTGCTGTGTTGTCACTGCACTGCTTCGTTTTTGCGGGACAGCCTGGATACCGAGTTGCGGTCGGTCGGTTCCGACCCAATCCTCTCCGCATATTTCTGTTTGGCAACACTGGCGTGGACCTTTTTCTGGTACTAAGTGGGTTTTGCCTTTTTCTGAGCATCGCCAGCCCCAATCGCTTCGCAACATTCAAGGTAAGTCGATTTGCATCGAAACGATTTTGGCGAATTGTGCCCGCTTATTACGCCGCAATTGTCGCCTGCACGCTGATGTGGCCCCTATGTTCGTGGCTCTCCCACGCTACTGGATATGGGTTTGAACCGGAGGGGGGCTGGCCGAGCCTCACTTCATGGATATTGCATGGGGTGTTACTTCAAGGCCTATTACCGTCAGCTAACTTTGATTTGAACGGTCCATTCTGGTCGCTGGGCCTCGAATGGCAGTTTTACTTCTGCTTCCCGTTATTGGCATGGGCGTTTCATAAGTTCCGTCCTACCTCCGTCATTATGCTCCTGATCGGAATTACATTGGTCTATCGTAGCATGTGCATAGAGATTCTCGCGGGTGCCTCCACCTGGGTGCATTGGACAGTCATTTCATCCAACATTCCTGGTCGAATAGCCGATTTCGGTATCGGCATGTTGGCGGCTTGGCAGTTGGCCCGCGGCTTGGTTCATCCATGGTCTTTTCAAAAGGCCGCTGCCTTTTTTGCGTTCGGTATGGCAACCGCAGCCGCCGCGGTTAAGACAGCGCCGTTTTCACTCTTTAACGATCTTCTTTGGGCAGTCGCTTACTACTGTCTGCTAATGGGTGCAATTGGCGGCGTTCCATGGTTGGGAAAGGTCTTTTCATTGAGACCTCTTACCTGGATCGGGGAGCGGTCCTATAGCGTTTATCTCGTTCATCTGCCGCTACTTGTTTTGATCTCTACACCGTTAATGCGGCGAATCGTGGGGATTCCACTTTTCGTTGCCCTGATCGCGATTTTGATGCCGTGTGCGTTCGCCTTGGCGACACTCTGGTACCATCTCTTCGAGCGGCCATTTCTCCGCGGCGCTCCATCCTGGTGGCCGTTCCGGCGACGGATGGCTGAACTGGTCTCAAGCACCGCCCAGCGCCTCCAGGCCGCCCACCCAGACCCTTTGCCCTCCGCCGAATTTCCTCAATGAGTGACATCGCTCGCCAAACCTCGTTCTCTTTGCCTGGTACCTCCCCGGCCGCCAACGATATTCGCGGAGAGACTTCAACCGTAAAAGCCGTCCTCCTCCATTGGCCGCTTGCGATCTTGCTCACGCTTTGGCTTGCGTGGGCCGTGAGCGGCGCCCGCTCCGGGGCGGTCAATTCCTTCGAGACCGGCGTCTATGTTAACGGTGGAAATCGGCTGCTCCAAGGGCAGCACGTTTACGTTGACTTCTTCTCGATTTACGGGCCCCTGACCTACTACCCCTTCGCTCTGACACAACTGATTACGCCAAATCCCCAGCTATCGTCGCAAATCGCGTTCATCGGCTTCGCTTTGCTCGATGCCATCCTGGCGTATTTTGTGGCGCGCGGTTTGACATCGAATCGCTTGCTCCAGCTCTTAGTTGTGGTATCGAGCCTCACGTACTCGGCCGGTGGATTCAGGGTGCCGTTCGCACTGGCCGCAATTCTGTGTGTGACGAAGTATGCCGGCAATGGCCGGTTACTCCCGTTGGTCATCGCGGGCGCCTTTGCCGCCGTCAATCTCTCAATGCAGCAGGACATGGCTGCGTATGTCGCGGCTTCCGTCGGATTCACCGCGGTGATAGTCGCGGCCGCCCGGCCACGGCTCCAAGAGAGCAGTGACGCATCGGCAACGGGCCGCCGATGTTTCGCCGCCGTGGCGGCGGCCATCGCCGGATTTATCGTGGTTGCGACGGTGTTCATGGCTTGGCTGGCTCACTACGGATCGGCCCGTGCCTACGTGCATGACACCTTCGTTTTACCTCTCCGGTTCTACGACACGCTTCATATGCGAACGATCCCGTCGCCCTGGTCCGCGCCGCCGCTGGCCCCGGGAGTCGTCTCAATGTGGGCCCGTTTCGGAATCGACGGGTTGATCCGCTGGTTCTTCTATACCCTGCCGTTCTATTGGGTGCCCGCCGTCTGCGCGGCGACGGCGTTGGCCGCGACCTTTGTTCTTCTCCGCCGAAAATTGCCCGTTCATGACCTGAAGTGGTGGGGCAGCATGTTGATCGTCGCGGCCATTGGACTTTGCATGTCAAGATCCATCCTGAAAACGGGCGACGAAATCAAACTGAAGTTCAACTCCCTGCCCGCCGCGATTCTTATGGTCGCGATCGCGGGCCGGCTCTCTCTTAGCCCCCATCGACCGAGCCGCCGGGCAGCCGCTATTCTGGCGCTGGTGTTGGCCATTTTCGAGGTCTATCCCATTCTGCAAAGCGAGATAAAGGGACAGCTTCACCCCATGACTTCCCCCGTAACCTCCCTAGCAGCCTCCAACACGACAGGCATCACTCCGCTGGATATTCAGTGCGCCGGGTCGGCAGACGTTGCCCGCATCGCGGCTTATTTGCGTGGCCAACCATCTGGCTCACGGCTGTTTTGCGTTCCTTCAGTTCCAATCCTCTACATCATCACCGGGATGAACAACGCCACGTCATACGACTATCTCGATCCCATCATTGCTCCTGAAGTTTCTGCTCCCCTCGTGAGCCAATTACGGCAAGTTAAACCTGAATTCGTTGTCGTTTATGACGGATTGCGTTTTTGGGACCAATACGAGTTTGGAAAGGAATTTGGCCGCGATGTCGCCGCATACATCGACACCCGATATACCGATGTGTTCCGAGCAGGTAACTATCGGGTCCTTCGTCGCAAACCTGAATCACTGACCAGCGGGTCATCAAATGATGTGAGAAGTTTTTCCCCGCGTTCCGGCGCCGATTTGTAGTCATGAGTGAATCTGATATTGCCGTGTCCGTCCGTAATCTAAGCAAATTGTACACAATTGCTCACGACCACGAGAAGCACATTACTCTGGCCGAGACGATGCTCACGCGCCTCAGGAATCCGCTGCGCAGGGCGAAAACCGAGACTTTTTGGGCGCTGAAAGACATTGATTTCGACGTTAAGAAGGGCGACGTAGTCGGCATCATCGGCCGCAACGGTGCCGGTAAGAGCACGTTACTGAAAATCCTCAGCCGCATTACTGAGCCCACCACCGGCCAGATCGACCTTTATGGCCGAGTCGGAAGCCTTCTTGAAGTCGGCACCGGCTTCCACCCGGAACTCACCGGCCGGGAGAACGTCTTTCTCAATGGCGCGATTCTCGGCATGTCTAAAGCTGAGATTAAAAAGCAGTTTGACGCAATCGTGGATTTCGCCGGCGTCGAGAAATTCCTCGATACGCCGGTCAAACGTTACAGTTCCGGGATGTATGTTCGGCTGGCATTCGCTGTAGCCGCGCATTTGGAGAGCGAAATCCTTATCGTCGATGAGGTTCTGGCCGTCGGCGATACCGAGTTCCAGCGCAGATGCTTGGGTAAGATGAAGGATGTGGCCAGCGGCGGTCGAACCGTGCTGTTCGTCAGTCACCAAATGCAGAGCGTGCAGGTGCTGTGCAACCGCGCAATGTGTCTGAGCCGCGGCAGCATAACGTACTTCGGCTCGGTGGCCGGCGCGATCGACGAGTATGTCGGTAGTTTCGCCAAACCAGTTACAGCCTATCAGGACCCGGATCGCCGGCCCGGAACAGGTGAATTTCGGTTCCTCAGCGTTGTCCCCGTGAAAGAGAGCTTCGCCTGCGGCGAAGAAAAGGTGATCGACTTCACGCTAGAGCGGAAACTGCCGTTCGCGGGCAAATATTTCGTTTCCGCTCTGATCGTAAATGAGAACGGCGCCACTATCGCCCAATGCGATTCCAGATTAGTCGGCTTCTGGCTTGACGGTGGCGATCGCCAGCAAGGCCGGCTCTCATTCCGCTCGCCATGGCTTCGTCCGGGGCGATATCGCTTTGACTTGTTTCTCTGCAATTCCGGAATAATTGATCGATTGGAGGACGCCTGTAGCCTTGAAGTCCTGCCGCTTCTGCCTTACACCGCCGCAGGAAATGACGAAGCCACTGCGTTCGGGGCAGTGTTTGCCGACTTTGCTTATCAATTGGCATGAGACTATCTAACTTAGTCAACCCAATGTCATTGCCATGCACTTCCGAGGCCGTTCCGGCTGCCGAATACGCGGTCGAACCTTTGTGGGCGCGGGCGCACCGATGGTATCGTTCGAAGATGCCGGACCACCGCGGAAAGGCGCAGCGTCCTCGCCAAACTGCATGGTGTCGGATTGCGGGCGGCACGACCGTTCCTTTGGCGAATGACCAACGGCAATTATGTCGCCATCGAACCGCGTGAAGGATTCGCCCCGTGGAGCGTTGGCTGGACTTGTTTCCAGTCGGGCCGGTGGGAGCCGCACGTTGAAAGGCTGCTGAACGAACGGCTGAGGCCGGACATGGTCGCGATGGATATTGGTGCAAACATCGGCTATTTCAGCGCCGTGATGGCGAAAAAAGTTGGCGTAGCGGGCCACGTCTGGTCGTTTGAGCCCGTGCCATCCACTTACCGGCAGCTCTGCATCTGTCGCGACGTCAACCATCTAAGTCAGATGACGGCGCTCGACATGGCTTTGGGCGACGCAAACGGAGTTGCACGATTACGTTATGACGTTACGGTGACTGGCAGCGCGTCAATTCACGGGCACATGTCGGCAAGTCAAAAACAGTGCGTTGATGTCAAGATCCGCCGCCTGGACGATCTTTGCGGTGCTGGCGTTGTGGCTGAACCCAATCTGATTAAGATCGACGTAGAGGGACACGAGCTGCCGGTTTTTGAGGGTGCGAAAGCCCTTTTGCGCAAGGCGCGGCCCGAAATTATCTTCGAATACAATACGGAAGCTGCTCTCGCCGCAGGGTGGAACTTGACCCAACTCGCTTCGCTGTTGATCTCGTGCGGCGGCTACCGCTTCTCCAAAATTGGCGAACATTTCTGTGAACCAATCGATCCTTTCAAATATCAACCTCCTGCCGGATCATATATTGATCTATTCGCCGTTCCGGCAGACCGATCATGATGCGTCAGCGCACCAAACTATGGAATTGGAAGAGTTTCGAGTCAGTCCTTGGTCCATCGGTCCATCATCTTTTCCTCTTCCAATAAACGTGAGCTATCCTAGAAGGAGTGCCTGCCATGTTCCGACGCGCTGCGTCAGCTCTTTATCGGCGCGCTGTTCGGTCTCCCGTCAACGCGCCGTTTTCTGGGTTCCGGCAACTCCAGAAAGGGTCCGATTTTGAGCGACGGAAGAACCGAAGAACCTTGCCGAGGAAGCCAGGGTTGTCCCGACATCTGGTCGCACGAATGCAGTGTGACGTGATGTTATTGGCGGCAAATAATCTCTGCTGACAAAAAAGGGGAATGAGTATTTCGATAAGACAATATTGGCGCGGTGCAATCAACCGCATTCCTTACGTTCAGTCAATGAGAACCAAGCTAAGGTATTACGAGCGATTTTGCCCGCTTGATCACTTTTATTCGCCGTTTCCGCACGTTGAAGACTTAAAAGAACGCGAGGACGTGGTTTTTGGACCGCCCCCTGAAACATTGCTTGATATCGATCTTAACACCAGTGGGCAACGCTCGATTTTGGATGATTTCGCTCAATTTTATGGTGAATTTTCGTTTCCGGAAGAGCCGTCTGGTAATCTACGCTATTATTGGAGCAATCCATTCTTCGGCCTTTTCGACGGAATTTTATTGTACTCGTTCCTACGGCTATTGGAACCGAGACGGATTATTGAAGTCGGTTCCGGCATGTCATCGTGCTTGATTCTTGACACCGTTGATGAGTTTCTTGACTCAAATGTTGAGTGTGTGTTCATCGATCCCGATCCAAGAAGTCTGCTGGTTCGAGCGCATGAACGGGATCTGGAACGATGTCAACTTCTGAAACGTCGAGTTCAGGAAATCGATCCCAGCTTTTTCAAATCATTGGAAGCGGGAGATATTTTGTTTATTGATTCCAGTCATGCAGTCAAGACCGGAAGTGATGTAAATTTCTTGATCTTCGAGGTGCTGCCCAGGCTCGCGAAAGGTACTTACATACATTTTCACGATATATTCTATCCTTTTGAGTATCCCAAAGAATGGATTTATGACGGCAGAAGTTGGAACGAGGCATATTTGGTCAGGGCATTCCTGCAAAACAATAACCGCTACGCAATCGTCTGTTTCGCCTCCTATCTCGAAAAAATCGCGCGGGATGCCTTGGAAAGCACTTTACCGCGCTGCCTGTCCTCAGACGGTCAAAGTTTGTGGCTAAGAAAGCTGTAATGCCCGACCGCTCGATACTATTCGTGTGGGAATGCTGTTCGCGATCTCAGGCAGTTTCCCGATGAGTTCTATATACCCGGATTTCCCGGATGACTGTGGACTCAACGTATAATGGATTATCGTTTGACCGCATAAATACAGCCTTTTTTCGACGTTCAGGACAGGAAGTCCGGAGAATCCAATGGGTGAAAGCAGCAAGGACGCTCTTCGGGTGGGTTTTGACAGCAGTCTCAAACTCGAATTCCACGGCTCGAAAGTCACCAGCGACGCTGGATTACTGGTCTACCGGGAACTGGATGACTCGCTAGGTTTGACGACCATGGCTAGCACTCTGCTTCAGGATTGGCGTACGGGGAAGAACACTCAACACACTTTGGCGGGACTACTTCGTCAGTCTATCTACAGCCGTCTGGCTGGTTACGAAGATACCAATGATGCCGAGCGATTGGCGATCGATCCGACGATGCGGCAGTTGGTCGGCGGGAGAACCAAGGAACACACCGCCGCCTCAACCAGCCAGATGGGCCGATTTGAGACCGAGGTGCTGACTCAACGAAGCAACCTGAATGCCCTGGCTGACCTATCGGGCAGATGGATCGACACGTTGTGGCAGCGCAAGCCCGGCGACCGGATCATCCTGGATTTGGATAGCTCGGTGATCGAGACCCACGGCCAGCAGGAAGGCTCGGCGTACAACGGTTACTTTGAATGCACCTGTTACCACCCGTTGTTTTGTTTCAATCAGGATGGATACCTGGAATGCGCCCTGCTTCGCAACGGGAATGTCCACAGCGCCGATGACTGGCGGTCGGTGCTGGAGCCGGTGGTCGCCCGTTACCGAGCGATGACGATCAAGAAGTTCTTTCGGGGCGATTCAGCATTCGCCATTCCCGAGTTGTATACGTTTCTCGAAGCCGAAGGCTACAGCTATGCGATCCGCCTGAAGTCAAACGGCCTGCTGGAGCGGGAGATTGCGCACCTGTTGACGCGACCGGTGGGCCGACCGCCGGAGAAGCCCATCGTCCGGTATCCCGACTTCATGTATCAGGCGGCCAGTTGGGACAAGGCTCGCCGCGTAGTGGCCAAAGTCGAGTGGCATCAGGGCGAATTGTTTCCCCATGTCGGCTTCATCGTCACCAACCTGGGCGGCGCCGCCGCCGGCGTGACCTGGTTCTACAACGGCCGAGGTACGGCGGAGCAGTGGATCAAGGAAGGCAAGAACGCGGTGAAGTGGACGCGACTGAGTTGCCACGACTTCGTGGACAACCAAGTGCGGCTGCAACTGTTCGCCCTGGCGTACAACCTGGGAAACTTCATGCGGCGATTGGCATTGCCCGTTGGCGTAAAGCACTGGTCACTGACCACGCTGCGTGAGAAATTGATCAAAATTGGAGCGAAAGTGGTACATCACGCGCGGTCGGTGGTTTTTCAGATGGCAGAGGTGGCGATTCCACGCGAGCTGTTTCGGCTGATCCTGGAACGAATCCGGCGGCTGCGACTGCCGAAGGCAGTATCGGGATGACAACGGGCAGCGTGAAATGCTTACGAAATATGTGGGGCGACAGGGTTACTCTGTTCGCGGGTCGTCGGGAAACGTTCGGAAGCGTCAAAATGGGGAGATGGCTGTCCAAATCTCAACGCATGAGACGGCCGCGAGCCAAGAAAAGCGCTGGTCCAAACTCCAAAAACTCGATATACTACGCAAAATTGCCGACGACGCTCGCCGGCGGAGGTCTATATGGGAAATCCCGGTCTAACCAAATAGATCTCCAATGTTAAAGGCCTGCGCCATAGAGGTTGGAATGAACACCGAGCTTTATACGAATTCTGCCCATGCGAGGATCGGTTGACTAGTCAAGCGCCGCAAATCGGCGTCGTCATCCCGGCTTATAACACAGCATGGTCTATCCGCGAAACCGTGGCAAGCGTTCTTGCCCAAACGTATCCCATGGTACGCTGCGTAATCTCCGACGATGGTTCCACCGACCAGACACTCATGGTTGCCGAGGATTTATGCCGAACTAACCCTCAACTCACGTTGATCCGTCATCCCAACGGAGGCGTAGCAGCAGCTCGAAATCGCGGCGCCAGCGTTCTTCCCGATGCGGACTATCTGCTGTTTCTCGATGCGGACGATATTCTGGAGCCAACCGCATTGGAAGTGCTCCTGCGAGAGTTGGAAAAACGCCCGGAAGCCCCAGCCGCACATGGCTATGCCGCCGCAATCAATCGCGAGAGTCGGCTGATTGGGCGAAATGACTTTGAATGCGTTTCGCCGCAACGGCTCTGCCTCAGGGATGGTCGCATCGCGAGAACTACGTCGCTTGATCCGACTTCCTTCTTTACGCTTGCCGTCAATAACTCCGTCGTGTCATCCGGGGCTGTTCTGATCAGGCGTAACTTTTTCGATCGCGTCGGTGGCTATGATTTATCGTACAGGTGCGTTGAAGATTGGGATTTGTGGCTTCGGCTCAGCACCATCGCTGATTTTGTTTACGTCGATTCCCGTGTGCTGCGCTATCGCATAACGGGCGCCAGTATGTCGGCCAATCATTACCGTCAATCGATAGGGATACAGCGAGTACGCCGGCGCATCATGACCGACGCACGCTATACGCGGAAGCAACAAAGATTTGCCCGGGACGCATATCGGGCATTTTATCTTTCTCTGGGGACTCAGCGGGTCGGGGGCGCACTGCGCGATCTTTGGCGGGGTCACATACGCGGCGTGATCGATCCTCTAAAAATGGGCTTGGCCGATCTTGCGCTGGGCATCCTGGCAAATCCGCGTTTAATATTAAAGACGATGAGCGGGATGAAAAAAGCAAACGCCTGCCAGTCATTTCACTCACAAAAGACAGCAAGCAATTCTGGATCGGATTGAGGGATGTCCGTTTGGATGATCCCGAATATAGAGTGTTTGCCATGTTCCAACGCGCTGCGTCCGCTATTTATCGGCGCGCTGTTCGATCTCCGGTTAGCGCGGCAGTTTCTGAGTTCCGGCGACTCCGGAAGGGTTCTGATTTTGAGCGGTGGAAGAACCAGTCGAACCTCGCGGAGGACTGGGACGGGCGTACGATCGATCTGGCGGCGATGATTCCATCGGAGTCGCGCGTACTGGAATTTGGTGCCGGGCGACTCGTATTGCCCAAACATCTCCCTCACGGATGCACCTACATACCGTCGGACATGGTGGACCGCGGCGGTGGAACTATCATCTGCGATCTGAACGGACCGACGCTTCCAGAATTCCCCAGTCACGACGTGGCGGTTTTTTCCGGCGTATTTGAATATATACATGACATTTCGCGATTACTGAAACATCTTCGCTCTCCCCTGATCGTGGGGTCTTATAACACCTCTGAGTCTCCGAGCGTGCGCGATCTATATGCACGGCGGTCAACGGGATGGATGAATGATTACGGCGCCAACGAGTTTGTCAGACTGTTCGAGACCAGCGGCTACGAATGCCTCGAAGATCGCCCGTGGATCCGACCCCAGCAACATTTGTACCGCTTTAAATATACGCAAAGAGCGTGTTAGTGGTGCCACTGGATCGTTTCGAGAGAGTGCCTTGCGTCAATCAAACCCCGCCAATCTTGTCATGGCCCGAATAAGTGCGTATCTCTTTGGACCCAAAACCGCTGCGAAGCCGGTGGCTTCAACCATGTCACGCGTCTCCCCAATAGTGACGGTGAAGGCGACCGACAGTCGCCTATCGCACATCGATGGACTTCGCGGTTTGGCGATTCTTCTCGTGCTGCTAACTCACACCTGGGTATTTAATGGTGCGCTTTCTTTGGCGCTGCATGTACACGGTTATTCGATTGTCCTTGCGTCGCTGCCAGCCATCGGGTACGTCGGCGTTGACCTGTTTCTTGTACTCAGCGGCTTCTGCCTTGCGTGGCCATTTATGCGAGATCACTCGTACCGCGATAGAATGAGCGTCGGTCGATTTTGGATGCGCCGCGTTCGCCGGATCGTGCCTGCGTATTACGCAAGCATAATTGTCGTCGTTGCGATCTCGATTGGGTTCGATTATCTCATTCCAAGTCGTTTGACCATGTCAGCACCGCATTTTGCGAAGGACACTTTCGTCCGCGATCTGTGGCCGCATTTATTATTCGTCCACAACTTCTTTGTCGATCGGGTCAGCGCGATTAATGGAAGCTATTGGTCGCTCGCGCTGGAATTCCAGCTTTATATGCTATTTCCTATAGTTCTTGAGGCGACGTTCCGATGGGGACCGTGGCGCGTGTTGGGTTTGGCATTGGCGATTCAACTGGCATACAGAATCTTCCTCGAATCGTATGTGCCCACGGGTCTAAATCAATTTGAATTTATTCTGCCGAAAGCGATGCTCGGTCGCATAGTCGATTTCGCTTGTGGAGTCGCAGCTGCGCAATTGGTCGCAGATGATCAGCAACGCCATTTCGCTCGTCCTGGCCCGCGATTGCTGTTGGCAAACGCCGTCGCCTGCCTGCTGACCGCATTCGGTCTTACCTACGGGCGATTACGCCCCAGTTGATAATCGACGTGCTCTGGGCGATCGGATTTGGAGCGCTGGTCTGCGGCGCCTCAGTCGCTGGTTGCCTAGCCAACCGGGTGTTTTGCTGGCGACCGCTAGTTTTGCTGGGTTTATGTTCTTACAGCATCTATCTGCTCCATGAGCCGCTGATTGAGCGAGCCGCGTTTCTGACTCGATTGTTTTGCGCGACCGGGCAGCGCGTTCTTGATTGGTCTGGCTGCACTGCCAACCATCGTGGGGGTGTGTATTGTATTCTTTTATTTGTGCGAGAAGCCATTCCTGGATTATTTCGCAGGAACCCGAAAAGCTGGCGCGAGAGCTAGAGATAGGGCTCGAGTTGATCCAGGCGCTGCAATCGCCGTTGCCGACTACGGACCTGACCGTTGCCTGAATGGGGGCGGGACGGTCGACGAAATATGTCTACGACACCCACGATCGTCTATGTATACACCGGTGCACGTTGGAGCGACTTTCCCGCGCGTCAGTGCATGCTTACGCGTGCGCTATCGCGCTATTGTCGAATGATCTATCTCGAGTGCGGCGCACCTTCTGCGCGGGCTCGTTTGTTCCCGTGGGCCGAGAACATTTCGCCAGAAGTCACGATTGTACGCGATGCGATGAGGCTCAGGCACAGCCGGCTGGGCAAGCGGTCTCGCTGGCTAGCCGCTTGGGTCGATGGGCAGAGATTGTCACAATTACTGGGGTTGCTGGGCGCGAAGGACTATTTGTACTGGGTCTCCACAAACGACCCGATGCTTTTGGTCGGTATGCAGACCGATCGGTTGGTGTATGACTGCATCGACCCATGCTTCGACCCGCGATTTCAAGCGCAGGCCGATCATCGGGAGCGGCAGATAGCCGCGCGGTCGAAGCACGTCTTCGCAACAGCCGAGGCACTCGTCGAGAGAATGAAGACGATGCACGATTCGGTGACGCTCCTTCCCAATGGGGGACCGGACACTCCCTTCCGGGAGCAGGCGGCGGAGAGGCCGGTATCCCTGAAGGGGCGCCATGGACGGGTCGTTGGGTATATGGGTACGCTCGATTGGCGATTTGATCCCGGTGCCGTCATGGCCGCCGCCGAGGTGCTTCCGCATGTAACTTTCTGTCTCGTAGGCCGAGTAAATGCGGAGCAAGCCGCGGCGGTTTCGCTGCTAAAGAAACGGAACAATGTGATTGTGACTGGAGCTGTGTCGGTAGCGGAGGGGAAGGCATACATGGCGGCGTTTGACGTTGGCTTGATCCCGTTTGTACCGGGCGCGATGAACGACGCGATCAACCCGTGCAAGATGTATATGTATTTGTGGGCAGGGATGCCGGTGGTCGCAACGGACATCCGGGAGTGCCGTCGACATGCGCCGCATGTACTGACGGCCGACGAAAATTCGCCGTTGGTGAAAAGGATCGAGGAGGCTCTATCGGAGCCCCAAGCAAATCGCGAACGGCGCCGATTGTTCGCGGCCGAGAACAGTTGGGATCAGCGTGCTCGACAAGCGATGAGTGTGCTGGGCCGAAAAAGGTCTTTTGCCCAAGAACGACGAATTGTCCGGCGCCGCGTGAGGGGAATAAGGTAATCGCAAATGGCTGCTGTCGCACGATCGTCAATCCCAAGGGCGCAGTCAGATTTGGAGGGGAATTGCAGCGCGTGGACTCGCGACCTCGGGACGTCGAAGTGCATCGCGTGTTCATGACGGTGTCCGGAGGTGATATGTGTAATGTCGGCGACATTGCAATGCTTCAAGTCGCCGTGGCTCGTGTCCGCCGGCTGCTTCCAGATGCTGAGATCCACGTTCTGACCGGCTGCGCGACGCGAACGGAAAGATTTCTCCCAACAGCCCGGCCGGTAATGGGCGACGGTCGCAACACTTTTTTTGCACCGGGGAGTCTTTTTAAGCAATTAGCCTTAATTCTGCCAGAGTGCGAGCGAAGGGCCATAGTAAGATTTCCCTGTTCGACAGGCCGCATTATTGCGTTAAAAAAGCGGCTGCGCGGCAGGCCTGCCCCCGAAGTCCTCAGCTTCCTCAAACTCATCCGCAGTTCGAGCCTCGTGATTGCGACCGGCGGTGGCTACATTACGGACGCATTCTCTCATCACGGCCGCAGTTCCTTAGACACTCTTGAGATGGCACAGCGCTGGGGGATTCCGACAGCATTAGTAGGGCAGGGAATTGGACCCATCCGCGGCACAAAGCTTCGCGATGCGGTGCGTCGCGTTCTATCAAGGGCGGGTCTCGTTTGTCTACGCGAGAAACGAACTGGTTCTGTGCTTCTCGACGAACTGGGGATTGACCCAACACGAGTTGTTGTCACCGGGGACGACGCGATTGAGCTTGCACGTCCCTATGCATCCACCTCCCTTGGCGACGCTCTCGGCATCAATCTGAGGATTGCGAACTACGCGGCGGTCAATTCCGGGCATCTGGTGCAAATGCGGGATGTGGCTCATTCAATCGCCGCAGAGCTTGGGGCTCCTCTCGCAGCGATACCTATTTCATCGTGCCCCGATGCTTCAGATCGTGCGCACCTCGACGTGTTGCTGGATGGATTTCCGCGCAGACTGCCGATCTTGGAGCCGGCCGATGAACCGGCGTCAGCCATCAGGAGCGCGGGACGTTGTCGAGTCGTTGTGACCGGTAGTTACCACGCGGCGGTATTCGCGCTATCGCAGGGAGTGCCCGCCGTCTGTCTGACAAATTCCGAATATTACGCCGATAAGTTTTACGGATTGCGAGAAATGTTCGGAGCGGGGTGCGAGGTGCTCACGCTGGGCGCAGCCGATTACGCCGATCGGCTGCGGTTCACGGTTTCAAACCTTTGGAAAGCCGCCGCTGAGCTGCGCCCATTCCTTTTGTCCGCGGCGGACAGGCAAATTGATGTCGGCAATGAAGCGTATAATCGACTTCGACAGCTTCTTCCTACGAGTGTGCCTGTCTAATTGAAACATTATGTCCGTCACTGTCATCATCGTCACGCTTAATCGTCCGGACTGTGTTCGCCGGTGTCTCGAATGCCTGGAGCAGCAAGAGCCGCAACCGGATCAGGTGGTTGTTGTGGATGCGTCGGATGACGATGCGACACGAAACGTCGTAAGCACGTTTTCAAATGTCTTTTATCGGCGAAACGAAAATGGTTACGGCCGTATGACTGCGTCCCGCAACATCGGGCTGCTCTGTGCAACCGGGGAGATTATCGCATTCATCGACGACGATGCATTCGCGCATAGGGGTTGGCTCGCTGCGCTCCTCGAACCATATCACGATGTTACGGTCGGGGCGGTCGGCGGCCGTGCCCTGAACAATCAACCGGGTGAGCACAAACTCGGAGTTGACCGGATCGGCCGGCTTTTACCCAACGGCGAGGTAACCGGAAACTTCGCCGCCGACCCCGGAAAGCTGGTTGAAGTTGACCACATCATTGGCTGCAATATGTCATTTCGTCGGAGCGTTCTGGCGGAACTGGGCGGTCTCCGAGAGGACTATCCAGGAACTGAAGTGCGAGAGGAGACGGATATCTCGCTCCGTATCCGAAAACTTGGGTATAGCGTGTTATACACGCCATTTGCGATTGTCGATCATATCGGAGCCCCCCAGGCAAAGGGGAGGCGGTTCGATACAAGGTACGCATACTATGTGGCGAGGAATCATGCGGTCATGTTGATCCGAAACTTTGGCCCGTTTGCGGGAATCACGATGCGTTACTTTGTATTCAGCGCTGGCGCCGCGGCCAAGGAGTTTGCGCGCCGCTTGGGTGGTGCGTTGGCTCGGGTTATTGCGTTTGCACTTGGAACGTTCTTTGGAATCGTCTCCGGGCTCGATTTGTTCATCAAAAAGGGGCGTGAGCCGCGGCGCCTGGATGCCCAGGGCGATCGGATTCGCCTGCGCTCGGCGAACTAAGCACACCCATCGTGGAAGATCGTGCTCCTATATCCTGCGGCATATCAGCCCGCGAATAATGACAATTCCAAGGGATGCTGCCGTGACTGGCGAGCTGCGGTTCAACGTATATCTTGCAGCCTGCGCTGGTCCGAGAGGTCGATCACATCCCGTAAAGGCCTGGACGGAAATCGCACAAACTGACGTATCGGGACTTTACAATATCACGGATGATCCGAAGCAAGCTGATCTAATTCTTTTTGTGGATCTACATCTCAATCGTGATTGGCGACTGACGTCGCTGCGGAGTCACGAGCTTGTTCGGGAATTCCGGGACAAGGTGTTGGTATACGACGAACGCGATCATCCCTGGATTGCGATACCCGGTCTTTTTTGTAGCATGCCCGCGCGCGACTTTGATCTGGAGCGGCAGATCGCCTGCGGCTATTACGGTCTTACCCGGATGAACGGACAACCGGACGCCGAGGAATGCTCTTCGCCGGACCTGCTTTTTTCATTCATGGGCAGTTGCAGCCATCCCTGCCGTCGAGAGGTATTGCGGCTATCGCATCCTCGGGCGCATGTGGAGGACACGTCCGGATTCGTTTTTTATGATTGCCCCGATCCGAAAGTGTACGAAAGGCAACGCAATCGTTACCTCTTGTCCATGCGGCGATCCAAATTCATTCTATGCCCGCGCGGAAACGGGACAGGCTCGTTCCGTCTATACGAAACACTGGCCAGCGGGCGCGTTCCGGTGATCATTAGCGACGACTGGGTACCGCCCGCGGAGGTCGACTGGTCGGCTCTGAGCCTTCGAGTTCCGGAGTCGGAAATTGCATCGATTCCCTCGATTCTCGAACAAGCCGAGAGGTGTTTTCCAAAGATGTCGGCGGCGGCTCATGCCACTTACCGAGATCGATTCGCGCCGGAGATTATCTTTCATCGATTTATGCAAAGCTGTCGCGAACTGCTTTCAAGGCGCGCCCCCGCCCTCGGATCGCGGCGCGGCCTGAGATATTGGAGGCTCGGCGCCGGTTTCGCCGAGTATAGAGTCCGCGTCGCCGGGGGAAAGATCCTTCGAGCCTGCGGATTGCGGTAGATTCCACCATGCGCATCGCCCCAACTTTCGGCGCATCGATCTTTTGTCCTTCGGTTCCTTGAGACGATTGGTTCCCATCTGAAATCAGACAGCAATGAATATCGCGCTCACAAGCTTCTATCTCCCGTCGATTGACAAAATCGGCGTCGGCTACCAAGCCCATTACATGGCCCGAGCGTTTGTACGGCGCGGACATCGGGTGGTAATGTTTTCACCGGCGCCCCGATGTGTCGATGCCGATTACGAACACCGCCAAATTGAGGTTGGCCACAGGTTTCGGCTGCATCGATTTGCTTGGGCAATGCGAACGCAAGACATGCGCGCGTTCGATGTGCTCCATGCACATGGGGAAGACCATTTTATCTGGAGCGGACGAGTCCCCTGTCATGTTCGAACGGTACATGGCTCGTGCCTGCAGGAAGCGCTCAAGATACCGCGGTTTAAGTCGAAATTGCGAATGCTATTTATCGCGGGAACGGAGACCTTGGCTTGTGCGGTGGCCGATCGTGTGGTGGCCGTTTCGGTGAATACAACAGCAAGCTATCCCTGGATCAATAGGGTAATTCCCAACGGCGTGGATTTGTCGATATTTCATCCGGGTGAAAAAGAATCGTATCCTGCATTATTGTTCGTGGGGACCTACCATAACCGCAAGCGGGGGAAATGGCTGATGGAGGTGTTCGAGAAGGAGATACGTCCTCGAGTTTCTGGAGCAAGATTGTGGATGGTATGCGATGCTCCATCCGCGGAAAGCGTGGTATCGCTTGGCCGTTTAAGCACGCCGGAGTTGGCCGCGCGATATCGCGGCGCCTGGGCATTTTGCCTGCCGAGCACGTATGAAGGGTTTGGTGTGCCCTATATTGAGGCGATGGCTTCGGGCACGGCGGTCGTCACAACGCCCAACCCCGGATCGAGGGAAGTTCTGCAAAACGGCAAGTGGGGCACACTGGCGTCGGATTCTGATCTGGGTGATGCCATCGTTCGAGTATTGACTGACGAGGCCGAACGGAAACGACTTGAAGGGCTGGGCCTTCGACGTGCCGCGCGATTCGGTTGGGACACAGTGGCCGCCGAATATGAAGCGCTGTATCGAGAGGTGTTGGGCGAAACTGGTGCAAAGATTGCCGAAGGCGCAGTTGCATGAACATCGCACTCTTTCCCAGCGCGTTCTATCCCAGCCTCGGCGGTGTGGAGGAACTCACTCGGCAGTTAGCCTTGGAATTTAGGCGGCGTGATCACCGGGTGCGAATCTTCACGGAACGCTGGCCTCGCGACCTTCCCGCCGCGGAAACCTTTGAGGGTCTTGAAGTTCGTCGATATCCCATGCGCGTGCCTGTAGGCTCACTGAAATCAAAGGCGACCTTCGCCCTTTCGCATCGGAGGATTCGTTCGGCGATCGTCAATGAGCTTCGCCTTTTTCGGCCCGATGTGCTGCACGCGCAATGTGTCAGTTCCACGACCCTGTATGCGCTTCATGCACAGAAAATGCTCGGCGTGCCATTGGTGGTGACTTTGCAGGGTGAGTTGACGATGGATGCAAACGGGATTTTTGGTCGTCCGGGCGTCGCTCAGACTATTTTGCGTCGGGCACTCGCGGAGGCGAATTACGTTACTGCCTGCTCGGCCAAGACACTCGAAGATGGGGTCGCATTCTTGGGTCAGGGGCTTGAGACATTGACTTCGGTCATTTTCAACGGCGCCAATTTGCGCGAGGTAAAAATAGCTGAACCAGCCAAGCGATCCAGGCCTTACGTGTTCGCGTTGGGTCGAATGGTCCACCAGAAGGGATTTGATATCCTTCTCGAAGCCGTTCCTTCATCGCTGCCTGAGGGGTGGGAGCTTGTGCTGGCCGGCGATGGACCGTTGACGCCTCAAATCCGACGACGAGTATCGCAAAGCGATCTTCGTGACAAGGTTGATTTCATCGGACGTGCCGACCGAAAGGTTGTGTATTCGCTTTTTAAAGGGTGTGAGTTGCTGATCGTTCCGTCGCGTGCCGATGAAGGGTTGCCCGTGGTCTGCGCCGAGGCCATCGCCGCTGGAAAAGCGGTTGTTGGGACCCGAATGGGAGGCATTCCCGAAGCAATTGCCGACGGAGTTAACGGCCTGCTGGTTCCGCCGGAAGACGTCGCGGCGCTTTCCGCGGCCATCCGGCGATTGTGCTGTGATGAGCCACTCCGGAGGCGAATGCATCTCGCCGCGGCAAGCCGAGCATCCATGTTCTCTTGGAGCGACGTGGCGGCCAAGTACGAAGAGGTTTACGAATCCTGTGTTCCGAAGGCAATCGCAATAACGGTATGAAACTCTTTGGGATCTCTTGTAACTGCATCTACCGGATTCGTATCGCCACAATAGGTTCTGTCGACACCTCATGACACTATGGCTCGTGCGAACATTTGAGATTAATTCAAGAGCGGGAACGGTTGGGCGGGAGGGGGAACTACCTTGAGCCTGATACCGTGCATGTTCATGGGCATCCGTGGGCGCTACGCGATGAACTAAAGCTTCCTGTTCGTGCCGAGCAGCCCCGCGCTGCTGATCGGTTAGGGTGGGGGGAAGCCAGTTATGGATTCCGGTAACTTGTACTAAATGCCAACTGAGAACACGGCTATGTCTGTAGCGGGCAATGAGACATCGGGGTGCTTCATTCCCCACGTGTCAGTGTTGTGGTGCCGGCGTACAACGCGGAGCGATTTATCGGAGAGACTCTGGATAGCGTGGTGGGGCAAACTATGAACAATTGGGAATGCACGATTGTTGACGATGGTTCAGCGGACGCCACCCATTCCATCTGCGAGTCTTATGCAGTGCGCGATGCTCGGATCCGTGTCGTGAGTCGGCCAAACTGCGGCGTATCGTGCGCACGGAACGCCGGATTCCAGCTTTCGGACAAATCATCAAAATATGTTATTTTCCTCGATGCTGATGATGTTTGGGAAGCTATAACGTTGGAGAAGCTGACAGCAGTTTTGGAACAGTCGCCAGAATTCGCCGCGGCACATGGATCTGGCAGGCACATCGACGGGAATGGCAATTTAGTTAGGCCGGGGGAGCTCGAGAAATGGTGCCGCGAGCGCCTTTGGTTTGATGGGAGGCGAATGTTGCATGCTTCCGTTGAAATGCCCACCAATTTCGACGTCGTGGCTAGCGGACCGGCGATTATCACGCCCGGCTGCGTGCTGATCCGTCGCAAGGTCGCCGAGAAGATTGGTGGATTTGATCAGCGATTGGCGCCGGCGGAGGACTGGGACTACTGGGCGAGGCTTTGTCGAATAGCGCCGATGCGATTTGTTGACATTTCCACAATCAGGTATCGGCAGCATTCATTGAACAATTCCTCAAACCGCAAAAAGGCGGTTAAGGCGGTCCAGCGCGTGCGTCACCGATTGATGTACTCTCCGGACAGCTCGGTGAACCAGCAGCGAATTGCCGTCGGGGCCTATCGCGCCTTCTACCGCATGATGGCACTCGCCCGCGGAAAATCCCTGGCATCGGCAATCGGCCACGGTCGCTTCCGAAACGCCGTGCAAGACGGGAAGCTGGCCTCGGCAAATGCGCTTATGAGTTTGGTCGGCCCATGGTTCAACTATTGGTTCTTCGCCTGAACCTGGAAACGATTTCAATTTCCACTAACGGCTAGGGCGCGGCAATGGATCTTGAAGTGGACGATATTGTGGCTGCATCACCAGTCGATCTTTACCGCAGGCTGCGAGATCCTGCCACTGTGGAACGTGCATGGCGAAATAATGTCCGACACTTTGCTTAAACAGCTTCGGGGATGGCTGGCGAACCGGGGTGTTCTTGTTCGCAGATCTCCATTTCCCGACGATCCCGGCATCGATGTGCTTGACCTCCTGCTGGAGCGTGAGGCGAGTGATGGGCGCGGACTGATCTTCCTTCAAATAGGAGCGAATGATGGGCAAATGGGAGATCCCATGCGGAACCTTATCTTGAAATATCGCCCACGCGCGGTGCTGGTCGAACCGCAACCGCAGCCATTCGCGCGGTTGTGTGCGCTCTACCATGAGAATTCAGCCGTTGAGTGCATCAACGCCGCCATCTCTGACAAAGACGGAATCGCCACGATGTACGCATTGGAAACCGCTACACCTTGCGAGCGCGCCTCACTCGTGACCAGTTTCTCACGATCGTATGTGGCGGCACATGTGCGCTGGTTCCGAGATGCCAAGCCAAAGATCAAGGAGGTTACCGTGAAGGCGATGGCGTTCTCGACATTGGTGAAGCGAACGGGAATTGATCAGGTTGACTTGCTTCAACTGGATGCCGAGGGCTATGATTTTGAGTTGCTCAAACTGTGTCTAAACACATCGCTTCGACCGCGGCTGATTAATTTCGAGACGATCAAACTGAAATACAGGGACAAATTGCAGTGCCGTCAGCTATTGGCTGAGCACGGCTACCAATTCCTGACGCGCTCATTCGACACGCTGGCTTTTCATAATGGAAACGGCCATAGTTGCGCAAGTCTCTGTGAAGAGCATTCCGATGCGAGGATTGATTTCAAGTGATCGTTTGCTCGTCGGTATGATAGCCAATTCCAGATCGTTCTGATCCAATGCGACAACTCTGTATGATTTTCGAAGCCACGGGGCCGTACAACGCTATCGGGAAGATCGCCATGGCCCAGGTCGAAACCGCGCTTGCTGCCGGTTGGCAGGTCAGCGTCGTTGCCAAGCGACTTCATGAATCTCTTCACGATCGTGTAGAGTGGCTGAAGCTTTATGTTCCTCCCAGAGGATTTGCGCTGCAGTGGTTGACGGCGCGTTATTTCATTCGCGAGGCGCTGGGCGACGCGCGGCGCTTCGATGTAATCCATGGCCATCAACCGCAAATCGCCGACCTATGTAATATTTTTCAATGCCATTTTCTGACCCGCGTCGCATATGAGCGCGGTTCGCTATTGGATCAAACCGACTGGCGACGTGTGCCGGAATCCGTCCAAAAGCGCCTTGTGATGCGTGCGGAAGACTATTTCTACAAAAATTGGAATTCGCAAACACGTATCCTGTTTAACAGCGAATTAACCCGACGGGAATTTGCTAGATTGTATGGCCTTCCCCCGAAACAGCAGATTCTTATTTGTCCCAGTCCCCCGTGGAATCCGGCATCCCAGGAAGAGCGGCGCGAAGCTCGATGTCGGCTGTTCGGCGGGAAGGAAAATCGCATCGTCGCCGGTTTCTTGGGAGGCCTTCATCGGCGGAAGGGTTACGCGAGATTAGTTGCCTCGCTTACCGGCGCAAAAGATATCGTTCTCCTGATGGCAGGACCCTACAGCGAGACCTTTGATCCGCCGGAATTATTCGGACATTTCAAGTCGATCGGCCTCTGTCGAGATACGGATGCCTTTTACGCGGCGTGCGACGTACTGATTGTGCCCAGCATATTTGAGCCGTTTGGCTATGTAGCATCAGAGGCGACGGCCAGGGGAACGCCTGTGGTTGCAACACGGGAAGTTGGGGCGCTGCCTCACATCGAAGAATGCGATGCCGGCCTGCAGTGGGATGCCCAGTCATCCTCAGACACACTTGCGCCGATTGTTCGTCGGTTGGTTGAACAGCGAGACCGATTCGCTTCTGGATGTGTAAGATTCACGGAACGGTACGGTGTTGCGGAGCACGCGCGGCAACTTCTGAGCATGTATGACACTATCGCAGCCGGGAAAGTAACCACGACACGAACGGTGGGGATTTTAGCTGACTGCGCTTAAGCAAGGTGAAACCAGTTTCACAATCACGACTATAATTTCAAGTTTACAGTGCGCTTGGTGGATTTGAAAATCGGCTGCCAATAGATTCCAACATGTTACTTGAGTCGCCGACCCAAAATCCCGCGAAATCGGGCTTGGTCCCTTCGCCGCCGGCGGAATGGGTCCATATTCCCACGCCCGGCGACCATTATTCTCCGAAGACCGGAAGCGCGGTGATTACGGTCGTCCGCGAGATCACACGCTGCCATCTCGCGGCCGGCGGCCGAACGCGGGTCCTCGTCGCGAAAGGTACATGGGACGGATATGACGACGGCGTTAGATTTGAAGTTCCGTTCCGACGACTTGGAACGCCGACGCGCGCCGTCAAGGGTTTCGACCGTGCCATCGGCGGACTTGTCGGCAGGCGCTTGCTCAGCGGAACGCCTTACGCCGACGCCGCCGATTTCCTGGGACGCGCATTCGATGGAATTATATTTGTCCACAATGAACCGTCCGGCGTCGAAGTGTTGGCACGGGGATGTCCAAATGCGAGGATTTGCCTTTGGGTGCAGAATGAGTTGTTCCGGAGCTACACATGCCGTCAGGCGCGTCGCGTTTTAGATCATGCGCATAGGGTAATTTGTTGCTCGGAGTTCATCGCACGCGGGGTCGCGCGACTCGTCGGTGTAAGTCCGAAGCTCGTTACGGTTCTGAACGGTGTTGACACAGAGAAGTTTTTCCCCGCTAATCCACAGCCGGAGAACGATCCTCCAATAATCCTGTTCTTAGGGCGCATGGTTCCCGTTAAGGGTCCCGACGTTCTGGTAAAAGCTGCCATTGAACTTAAGAATAGGGGTATTAGATTTCGCCTCCGGATGGTTGGCAGTCGCAACTTTAACGCAGCCGACGAGTTGACACATTTCGAACGCGATTTACGAAGCCAAGCCTCGGTGTTGGGTGACGCGGTCCAATTCTTACCATTTCAGGCTCGACAGGAAGTTGTGGGAGTATATCAATCGGCCGACATCTTGTGCGTGCCAAGTAACTGGGACGAGCCCCTCGGTCTTGTGGTCGGTGAAGGCATGGCGTGTGGGCTGCCCGTGGTCGCATCCCGACGGGGTGGAATTCCCGAGGTAGGTGGTCAGTATATCGCTTATTTTGATCCGCCTCAAACGGACGAATTGGCAAAACGTTTGCTGCATCTGATCCGGCAATCCACGGCGCGGACTTCAATCGGGAAGGCGTGTCGCAGCAGAGCCGTAGATTTCTTAGATTGGACTTGGCGTTATCGAGACTTACTTGAGGCGATTGCATTTGGCAAATAAAAGGGCGTTTTTTTTGAGAAGATTAACTTCCCGGTTCCTTGTGTTTATTCAGCAGATATGTGCGGCGTGGCGCATAACAGTGGACTATAAATCATTCACGCGACTAAGTGTTGATCTTGCTCTGTATCGTATGATGCGCTATATCCCAATGCTGGGACGCAATCGGCCGCGGACACTCAATCTACCAAAGAAAATACAACTGTGTTATCGTTTGAACCGCGGAGATATTTGGACCATTTACGAAGTATGGATGCAGCGGGCGTATCGGTTGCCTTTTCAGGTTGGGCCTGGTGCGCTGATCGATTTGGGGTCAAATATTGGTCTTACATCGCTTTGGTATGACAAGAACATAGGATTTAGCCAGATAATTGCCATCGAGCCTTCGGCAGAGAATGCGGAAATTGCGAGACGCAACTTTTCCAATAATAGATTAGCGGGAGAAGTCGTTAGAGCCGCAATTGGGCCGATAGATGGTGAAGCAACATTGTACGAGTATAACCGTTCCACTAACAATGAATTAGTCTTTACTGCGCGGCATGAGGCTCGGATTGAGAACGGGCTTCGCCTTGTGCGGCGATCATCCGTGCCAGTTTTGTCTCTCGAAAAGGTCCTTGGCTTACTGCCGCCCTCTGAACGGGTTAGCTTGCTAAAAATGGATATCGAGGGTTCGGAGCAGGAACTCCTTACCGGAAACACGGCGTGGCTAGACAGGGTGGATGCGATTGTAGCGGAGTTCCATCCACCTAGAGCCGAAGTCGAAAGACTGTGTCAAATCCTTGAGCACCGAGGATTACATTATATTCCTCCAAACAGCTCATGTCCTTTGCACAGTTTCATTCGTAACTGCGCTCAGCAAAACGAGCCAGCGGATTACGAAGCAGTTACCGCAGCGCGAACTACCGTGTCACTTCTTGGTTCAGGAGTTATTTGAATAAGCGCGGCTTGGTGTTCATTTCCTTGGAGTCATGGGACGACATCTGGCGGCGCAACCAGTTTGTCTGCGCCGAATTGGCAGTCCGGGGATATGAAATTCTATTCGTCCAACCCTCGAAAGACTGGTCGGCGGGATTGCGTCGCGGAGACTGGGCGCAATTTGCTTCAGAACCAAGATGGTCTCCGCCGGGGTTGAAGAACGTTTCGATCATCCGGCCGGTGAAAATTGCTCCAAAATCGATGCTCCTCGGACGCGTTGCCAATGCGGCGTTACGGAAAAGATTGATTCTCGCCGAGCTTCGGCGCATTGGATGGCGCGATCCGGTCTTGTGGATCAACGATCATGGCGCTGGGCATCTTGCGGGTCAGTTGAGTGAATCAGCCGTCATCTACGACATCACTGATGACTGGACCGCCTGTGAATCCAATCCAAGATATAGGAAAGTGATCGAAAAGCAGGATCGAACATTGTGCGATAAAGCAGACGTCGTGATGGTCTGCTCCGAGCATTTGCATAATCTAAAGCGCCGGTTTGTTCCCCAGGAGCGCCTTCATTTGGTTCTCAATGGCGTGCATGCGGAACACTACAGCCGGGTTCTGAAGGACGAGGAATCGCTGCCGGAGGTGGCGGCGAGTTGCGCAAGCCCGTTTTGGGGTATACCGGAACCGTTCATCCCGACCGGCTTGACGTGGAACTCGTGCGAAAGTTGGCCGGAACACCGGGCGTCGGAACGATCGCTCTCGTCGGGCCCAATCATCTTCGCCCATCCGACCTCAAACGATTGCAATTGTCGAACATAATCTTAACCGGTCCGACTCCCTATAAAGAGGTTCCGGATTTAATGCGTGCGTTCGACGTATGCATCGTTCCGCACAAAGTGACTCCGTTTACCGAGAGCCTGAATCCGATCAAGCTTTGGGAATACTTGGCTGCCGGCAAGCCGATTGTCGCGACCGACTTGGCTGGTTTCCGCGATTTTCCCGATCTCGTTTCGATAACGAAAACGTACGACCAGTTCATTGCGGCATGCCTGGCGGCCCCATACGAAGATCCGAAGCGCCCGACCCTGCGCCAGATTGAGGCGAGAAAACATAGCTGGCATCGGCGTGTCGATCAAATCGAGCAAGTGTTGGAGCATTGCGTCCACCGCGGGCGCGAGGCCTGCCATGCCGGATGAAAGCGCACTCCTAACGGTCATAATTATCAGCTTTAATACGCGAGAAGCTGACATTGCGATGTCTGAACGCAATCTATGCGGAGGCGAATGGCTTTCTGCATGAAGTCATCGTAGTCGATAACGCGTCGGAAGATGCGTCGGTCGATGCGATAAATCGGGCGTTTCCGCAGACCCGGGTTATTGTCAACGAAAGAAACCTCGGCTTCGGCGCGGCCAATAACCAAGCGATGCGCCAGGCTACGGGAAGATATTTCCTTCTTCTGAACAGCGATGCATTCGTTCAGCCCGGAGCTATTCAGGCGCTGGTGCGATATCTTGAAGCTCACCACGAGGTGGCCCTCGTCGGACCTCGGCTTTTGAATACTGATGGATCGCTGCAACGATCTTGCTTTCGCTTTCCTTCTCCGGCAAGGGCGTGGGTGGAAAACTTGTGGCTTTCGGCCTTCTTCGGCCCAAATAACGCGATTGGCGATTATCGTCGATGGCCGCACGATCGCGAACGATACGTGGACTGGGTTGTCGGCGCATGTGCCTTGGTTCGTCGAGAAGTATTTGAGCAGATCTGTGGGTTCGACGAGCGGTTTTTCATGTACGCCGAGGAAACCGATTGGCAACATCGGATGCGTCAAACTGGCTGGGAAATCGGCTTTACACCCTTAGCGCGCGTCGTCCACGTCGGAAGTGCCAGCGGCGAGAGCGAAAAACCGAGGATCAATCGGCATTTTTTCAATAGTCTCGATTTGTACGAACTAAAGCACCACGGCATATTGGGGTTGCTTTTGCTGCGAGCGGCGATGATCGTGGGAAGCATTCCGCGCGTGGTTGGCTGGTCGTTGTTGCTCGCGTTCGCGCCGCGCAGGCGATCTTCGGCAAAAGCCAAGGTAAGGCTGCTCTCCTGGCTGCTGGTCAGACAATTGACGCAATGGACCGTGTCGTCGAGAATCAGATGTCTCTGACAGCTCCTTATCCTTACGTCCGCAGCGTTCCACAAAAACCGGCGATCCGGCCGATTACAGTCATCGCGCTCGGGTCATTTTGTGCTCTGCTAGCGCTGTTCGCGGTGTACGTCTCTGCGCCAATTGGCGGCGCGATCTATGCCGTATTATTCATGGCGCTGACTTGGATTCGGCCGGATTTGGCGTTTTTTTTGATGTTTGCCGCGGCGCCTTGTGTTTACGACCTGGGCGGCGGCCCTGTGAATATGGCGCTGGCCGATATCAGTCTGATGCTTGCGTTTCCGATACTGCTGGTTCGTAGAATGCTGAGGCACCCCAGTTTGGTGGTGAATCCTATTCGCATTCCGGTGTGGGTGTATCTGATCGTCTGCATGATCTCCGTTACGGCGAATCAGGTGTTCGCAAGCTCATTCGTATCTATGGTGCAGATGCTTGTGTATCTTGTGATTGCGGTGTTCGTTTTTTCGAGTTGTATTACAGCTCCGGAGCAGCTATTGACGGCGTACGGGGGGTTTATATTTACCAATCTAATTTTCGCGACGGCCGCAGTCGTGATGCATGCACAATACATTTTGGGGCTGCACAAGAACGCACTTGGACTTGAAGTTGGTTACGGTGCGCTCGTTTGTGCAGATATGTGGCTGGGGCGGATCCTAGTCCATCGGCCCGCCAGGAAATTCGCGCTCGCAATGTGTCTTCTTCACGCCGGACTCATAACTTCCCTCAGCCGTGGAAGTTGGCTGGGTACAGCGGCAGGGTTGATCGCGATTTGTTTTGTCCGGCGCCGCTATCGGTTGTTGCTGAAGATACTCGTAACCGTATTTCCGGTTGTTCTTCTATGCTGGTTTGCGCTACCCGCCCAGTCGAGAGATTACGCTGTCGATATTGGATCAGGCAGTAATAGCACTCAAGCGCGACTTCAATCAATCAATTTTGCCTGGCGACAGTTTCAAAGCAGCCCCGTGATTGGTATCGGTGTTGGGTTGCGAAAGATGTTCGATTCCACGAATTTAATTATGTCCACGATGGCGGAGACTGGAGTAGTGGGGCTAATAGCGTTTCTGGGGATATTTGCATCCATTGGTTATTTGGTTTGGAAGGCGCGTCAGCAATTGGCGCCAGACGATCCAGCTTTTGCGTTTCTCAGCATTGGAGCGGCGCTAGTTGCCTCATCATTTGTACACGGATGTGTGGATCACTATTGGAATCGCGGTTTGTTTCCAGTTTGGGCATCGGTGGGACTGATGGTTTACGCCTATAACCGGTCACTGCAACGGCTCCATAACGGAGTGCGGCCTTGAGAATTGCGCTGGTATTTCCGAACTGTAATCGGCAAGGTGGCGTTGAACGGGTCGTGCTGGAAGCGGCCAATTATCTCTCGCGGCGAGGGCATCGCACGCACTTGCTGGCTAACAACTGGGATGACGCGCTACTAGATCCCCAAGTTGCCTGCCATTACATCGCAAGCGGGGGCATGTCCTCCTGGAGGCTCGCGACCTTCGCTCGTCGAGCTGTACGAGCTGCTCGTCAGATCGATCCGATTCCGGAGGTGTTTGCGGGATTCGGTGTGCAATCGCCTGCGCGATCTGTTACCTGGGTGCAGAGCGTCCATCAATCATGGATCCACATTAGCCAGAGGCATCGCGCGTTCTATGGCCGTATGAGGCAACGAGCCAATCCTTTCCATGCGACGGTGCTGGCATTGGAAAGAAACTATTATGGAAAACGCCGTTACCGGAAACTAATCGCGCTTACTGACACCGTCAAAAGCGATTTGATGCGATACTATAACGTGCCCGAAGATGACATCGAAATCATTCCCAACGGCTTTTCTCCTTCGGAATTTAGCGCAGCGCGCGCGGAAGCGCGGCGGGAGCGGATGAGGAGGAAGCTGCGTCTGGCGAGTGATCAAAAGGTGATCGTATTTGTCGCAAATGAGCTCGAGCGCAAGGGTTTCGGGCCTCTGCTCGAGGCATTTGGCCGCCTTCGCGATGATCGTGCCGTGCTGATGGTCGTCGGGCGAGTTAATCCGAGCGGGTATTCTGGTCAAATAAGTCGCTTGGGAGACCATCGCGTGCGATTTATGGGTTCGAGCGGCGAAGTGGCCGATTTTTATGCCGCAGCGGATGTGTTCGCTCTGCCGACGCAATATGAAGCATGGGGACTCGTGATAGTGGAAGCGTTGGCCTCGGGCCTTCCCGTTCTGACCAGCAGGCTCGCAGGCGCGTCGGTGGCTGTCGAAGAAGGAACCACTGGATTGCTGCTCGACGATCCGCGCGATCCGACGGAGATCGTCGCCAAGCTATCACGTCTGCTCAACTGGAGTCCTCAGTCCCGGGCCAGGATTTCCGAATCCGTTAGCGGCTATTCCTGGGATCAAATATTGCCCAGATATGAAGAGGTGCTCGGCCACTGCACTGATACGCATACTGTGGCGGGCGCGACTCTTCAGCACTAAAATGCGAGTCTTACTACTGACCGACTCAAACGTTTTCGCCGGCACCGAGCGCCATATCCTCGAGTTGGCAGCGGCGCTGAGAGAATTTGACGTCGATGCAATCATCGGATGCCCGCGCCCATCGCCTCTGGCAACTGCTGCGGAATCGAGAAATATCGGCGTCGTCCCCATTTCCAAACATTCGCTTATCGATCGCGAAGCCATCAGGACCATTTCGAGAATTTTGCGCAACGATGATGTCAGTATCGTTCATGCTCACAATGGCAGAATGGCTCTTCAGGCTGCAATCGCCCGCAATTTCGCCGGGACGGGCTGTTGCGTGGCGACTCAGCATTTTCTACAACCGAATCGATTGTCCCGTCGCGGTGTCGCTCGATGGGGATCCGGTTTGGCTCACGGTTGGATGAATCGACAGATCGACCACTTTCTGGCGATCTCGCAAGCTGTCGAAAAGGCCATGATCGAGCGCCGCGATGCTTCACCACAGAAGATTACGGTGGTATTCAATGGCATTCCTCCGCCATCGGTGGAATCGTTTTCTCGATCCGAGCATATCCGGCATGAATTGGGCGTTGCGGAGGCTTGCCCGCTTGTTGTTTCAGTCGCTCGTCTGGAACGAGAAAAAAGTATCAATACGTTGATCGATGCGATGGCGTTGGTGGCGGCCAAAGTTCCCTCGGCCAAATGCGTCATCGTTGGTGACGGACGATTAAGAAAATCGCTTCAGCAACAAATCGCGACGGCAAGACTCGAAGGAATTGTTCATCTTATTGGATACCGTTCCGATGCGTTATCCATTGTAAGCGCCGCGGACGTTTTCGTTCTTCCCAGCCTCGCGGAGCCTTTCGGTATTGCGATTCTGGAAGCTATGGCTTTAGGTAAACCTGTCATAGTTACACGAGCGGGTGGACCCGTTGAAATCGTGGAGGAGGAACGCACAGGCCTGATGGTTTCGCCGGGGAATGTGACCGAAATGGCGGACGCAATAATCCGCCTTCTGCAAAACCCAGATCAAATACGCGACATGGGCACCGCGGGTCGAGAGCGATTCCTTCGTATCTTCACGGCCAACCGGATGGCGCAAACAGTAGCGTCGACGTACCGAAATCTTCTTTCGGGCGTAGCCATTCCCGCCTGATTTTAAAAACGACAGACAGAACCAAAGACATGGAAACATTCGATAGGCAAAGCCAGACGAGTACGAATAACTTTGACTTTCTCAGGTTTTTCTTTGCATCGGTGGTAATCTATTATCACGCATTCCCCGTCGTGGGGCGGTTTGCCACGCCTTGGTCCAGTCGCGTTCGTACCGGACAACTCGGGGGTGGTTGGGCAGCGGTTAATTGCTTTTTCATCATCAGCGGCTATCTCATCACGCAAAGTTGGCTTCGAAGCAGCGGGCTCGCGGACTTTTTCAAAAAGCGCATTCTTAGGATTTATCCGGCTTTTATAGTCGCTTTGATATTCTGTGTGTTTGTCGTCGGTCCATTAGGAGGGGCCGATCTGTCGAATTATTTTCATCGCGCCGACACATATGCTTTTTTTTCGCCACTGATTCTCGGGCCCGATCGCTCCCTTCCGCATGTATTCGAAGATTTGCCCTGGAAGGGAATGGTTAACGGCTCGATATGGACTATTCGATTCGAACTAATGTGTTATGGACTCTTGGCAGCGATTGGGCTGAGTGGTCTGCTGCGCCGCAAATGGGTTGCTTTGCTCCTGATGGTCATTTCCCTTGGCTGTTACCAGGCCGAAATTCGGTCTTGGCCCGCCAGTTGGAACATGATATTTCCGTATTTCGGCAACCTTTGGGAGTTGCCCCGCTTCATTTCCTATTATCTGGTGGGCGTCACGTTTTATTTGTTTCGAGTGGTCATTCCGAACTCTTTCGGTCTATTTTTCGCCGCGATCGCCGGATCCGTTTTGGTTTATCGGCTACCCCTCCAGCCGCTTTTGCTGCCGATTTTGGCAGCTTACATCGTGTTTTATTTGGCATTCAATCCAAAAATCCCGCTGCAAAAATTTGGGTTATTCGGCGACTTTTCATACGGCATCTATTTGTACGCGTTCCCGGTTCAGCAGTTATTGTTTCGTTATTTGACGGCGGCTCACAAGCCGCTGATGTTGACGACAATTGCATTTGTCATATCTCTCTTACTGGCGGTAGTTAGTTGGCATTTTGTTGAGAAGCCATTTCTTCAGATTAAAAACCGCAAGAAAATCAAGCAACCGCCGGCCGTCCAAGCTCGCTGGTCTGACACCACGTTGGCGGCCAATCCATCGCCTGACCCGATGTAAGTTCCAATCATGAAAATCCTTCTAATATCCCACACTTGCCAATCGCGCGTAGAAGGTCACGGCAAGGCTGAGCATCTTGGCCGGCTGGATGATGTGGAACTTCGGGTTCTGATTCCCGATCGGTGGAAACATTATGGCAAATGGCGAAACGCCGATCCGGTGGACGAAAACGCATCATTTCAAGCTGATGTGCGGTCTGTTCATTGGCCTTGGGCGGGTCCAGCTCAGTTTTATTTCCATTGGTATCCGCAACTCGCGAAAATATTGAGGGAATTTCAACCCGACATTATCGACCTTTGGGAGGAACCCTGGGGACTTGTGAGTGTACAAGCCTGCTGGTTGCGAAATCATACCCTGCCGAGTGCCCGCATTATTTCAGAAACGGAACAGAACATCCCGAAGTCATTACCGCCTCCCTTCGAGCATTTTCGTTCCTACGTTTTACGGAATGCCGATTTTGCAATCGGACGAAGTGCTGCGGCAGTTGAGGTCCTTCGAAATAAAGGTTACTTCGGCCCAACGGAGATTGTCCCCAACGGAGTAGACGGCGATCTGTTCCATCCGATTGATCGCGATTCTTGCCGCGCCGAACTTGCGGTCGAGGGTTTTGTTGTCGGATATGTGGGCCGGCTCGTGCGCAAAAAGGCGTGGCCGATCTTTTGGATGCGGTGCGAGCCTGTCCGCAAAACATCCGCCTCATTTTCGTGGGCGATGGTCCGCTGCGAAACGAACTGGAGATGTGCAGTCGCGAACCTGATTTACAGGGCCGCGTGCGATTTGTTCCCGCGCAATCATCGTCACGATTGTCGCACATTATCAATGCATTCGATGTACTGGTCTTGCCGTCACGTACAACGTCTTCGTGGAAGGAACAATTTGGTCGGGTGATCATTGAGGCGCATGCCTGTGGCGTGCCGGTCGTTGGTTCGGATTCTGGTGCGATACCAAGCGTAGTTGGTGACGGGGGGGTAATCGTGCCTGAAGGTTCCATCGCCAGCTTGGCCCAAGCGATAACGGATTTGGCCGAAAATCCGATGAAATGTCGGCGATTGGGCGAAATCGGTCGGCAACAAGTCGAGGCGGCTTACCATTGGCAACGCATTGCGCAACGTTATGCGCGGCATCTACGAAAGGATGCTTTTGCCGGCTGGCCGGCCAGTCGCCGTTTGACCTTGTTCTGATGCCGCCATTATCTCTGTAACCGCCTTGACCGATCAAACACCCAAGCGAGTGCTATTCATCGATCACACCGCCGCCCTGGGCGGCGGTGAGCTCGCGGTGTTGAATCTTATCCGTCATTTAAATCGGCAGCACTTCGAGCCAATCGTTTTGCTTGGATCGGATGGACCGCTGCGAAAGCAACTGGTGGAAGCTGGCGTTGAAACGGATTTGATGCCGCTTTCGCCTCGGATTGCAGATGTCCGCAAGGATTCACTCGGACTCGGTTCGCTGCTCCGAGCCTCCGACGCGATTGAGGCTTTGCGTTATGTATTGCGCGTGGCCCGATTTATTCGCGGACGTCAGATCGATTTGGTCCACACGAACTCCCTTAAGGCGGATATTCTTGGCGGAATTGCATCACGGCTTGCCGAAGTCCCTGTGATCTGGCATATCCGCGACCGCATTGAAGACGATTATCTTCCATGGTCTGTGGTCAAGGCGTTCCGCTTGCTTTCCCGCGTGCTCCCGGATTCCATTATTGCCAATTCCGTTGGCACGCTGAAAACCTTACATTTGCCGAACGCCGAGCGCGGGGAAGCCATACATTCAGGTATCGATCTGAGATCGATCCCACGTGTCGTTCACGATGGAATGCCCCGCCCGCAAATCTCCGGCGCCGGCTGTCGAATGTCGGACGGAACTTTGCGAATAGGTCTAGTTGGCAGGATAAGCCGCTGGAAAGGGCAGCACGTTTTCATCAAAGCCGCCGCCTCGGTCCGCCGGCGTTTCGGCAATGCCCGCTTTATGATCGTCGGCGCACCACTGTTCAATGAAGAGGCCTACGAACGGGAAATTCACGCACTGGTTGAAGAATTGGGTTTGAACGATTGCGTAGAGTTCACAGGATTTCGTTCGGACGTTCAAAGCCTTGTCGCCGATCTTGACCTGCTCGTTCATGCCTCCATCACTGGCGAGCCATTTGGACAGGTAGTCATCGAAGGAATGGCCGCAGGGAAGCCGGTGGTCGCCACGGAAGGGGGCGGAATACCCGAGATCGTGGAAGACGGGGTAACCGGCCTGCTCGTCCCCATGGGGGACGCCGATGCCATGGCTGCCGCGATTTGCCGTCTACTAGGCGATCCCGAAGCCGCGCAGCGGATGGGTAAACTCGGGCGGCAGCGAGTTCGCGATTACTTCACTATCGAGCACACAGCTTCTAAGGTCGAAAAGTTATACATGGAAATTCTATCGCGTCGGGGAAACCGTCGACGATTTCGTTCCGGGTTTTCTCGAACGGCCGCGAGATTTGCACTTTGTATGGCAATCGTTCTGATCGCTTTCACAGTGAGCACAGTTCTGCGGAACGCATTTCAGCAATATGCTCCGCTTGGAGCACCGTATTTGATAGCGGCAATCACGGCCAGTGTATTATTTGGAGCATCCGCCGGATGGACCGTTATCGCCCTGTCAATCGCAGCCATTAGTTGGGAATTGCCACCGGCCGATTCGTTTCTCGTGAGTCGGCCCGAGCTTCCCAGGTTGATTTCATTTACTGTATTAAGCATCGTCGTTACGCAATTGATTGGCCTTCTGCGAGGAGCAAACCACCGGCTCGAAGCCGAACAAAAGGCCTCTGAGTTAGCTCGCAAACGGCTGGATTTCTTTGTTCGAATTACTAATGCCCTTGCGATTCCGACCAATATGGCGGGCGCAATCGACACGATCGGATACTTGGCCACCACGATGCTCACGGATTGGCTGGTGATCCATTTCCGGCAAGATGATGGCGCGCTACGGAGGGTGCTTGCAAGCCATCGAGACATCAATAAACAAGAGGCCTTAAAGCGCCTTTTTAATTCAAAAAGTGCCAACGGCTTCGACGATACCCTCTGCCGCGTGGTAGAATCCGGCTTGCCCGCAGTGGTTCAAAAGTCTAATGGTAACAGTTTAAATGGTGAGAGCGAGTATGAGCCGCCACCAGAGATTTTTTGCGGGCTTGATGGACAGCCATACATGATCCTACCAGTGACTTTTGCCGGCGCCCTTGTGGTACGTTGACAATTGCAAACAGCTTTAAGGGGCGGCAATTCAATACGACTGATTTTGAAAGAGCCTCAGGATTCGCACGGTACTCAGCCATGCTACTGGAGCGGATTAGCGCTTTAGAATCGACTCGCGACACTGAAAAAGCCGATCCTGATGCGATCGCCGGTCCGGTTTGACTTGAGCGCAGAAGAATCGTTGTCTGTGGATTGAACGACTTTCGCCCAGTCGCGTCCGAGCGATAATTCGAAATATGCGAGCCCGGTGCGTACAGGCACCGGCGTTTTTTTTGCTGTGCGCTACTTGGACGGCATCTTTTTTGGCGAGCGATGTATAAACCGCTCCACGCCTTCGCGTCATCCTTAATTTTCCCGTTTTGTCAGCGCGACAGCTGGCCCCTGAAAAATAATTTGCCGGACGAAGCGTATTTTCCATTGTCATGGACGACACCTCCGCCGTCGCCAATCCGACGCTTCACACGTCGCAAGTAACGCAGATGTGGTCAGATGGTTGATTTTGTGAAGCTGTCGGACAAAGAGAGAGACTTGCCTGGCGGTCGGCTCACGAAATACAAGCCGAACACGGAAAAGCGGAATGTCTGAGAATATGCTATTACCGTGAAGACATCCAAATTTTTACCTAACATTTTCCACCTTGGCCCGGCTGCGCAGCATACAGAAATGCACAGAGGCGATGATCGCATTCGGTTGCTCGCCTTTTCACGTCGAGCGCTTTTGGAAATCAAATGACACAATACAGCCCCATTTTCGGTCGGTTGGAGCGCAACCTGATGTGGTTATGTGAGTTGTCACCTTCAGCCCCCATATCGCAGCAGTGGACGCAGGAATTAACATTCTGACCATTGGGGGCCTCGCCGCTGCGATTGCTAAGCAATATTATTCGCATTTTATCTTGCAATGTCGCAAATTACGGCTACATTGCCTCCAACCTTAAAGACGGCAATTCTTCGTGAATTTGCTTGTGGCACACTTAGAGAGAGGGAGCGAGAAATGTCGAACCGTTTAGTGTTCCAGAGATTATTTTGCAATCGGTCCGCCGTTCTGGCGGTAGCAATGCGGCACCGGTCTACTGTGGCCCTATTGGCGTTAGCGGGGCTGGCATTTGCGGGGCCCGTCACGGGAATTGCAAATGCCGCACTTGTAGAAGTTGCCTATTCCACTTCGGGTACATTTGCCAACTCTGGCACGAATTCGCTCACCGTTGGGAGCGCAATGATCACCTTTACGGGCACATCGCAGGATATCTTTGTCGACACCAATTCGGGGGATCCCGCCGGAGTGTTTGGCAATTGGAGTTCCACCAACGGGCAATCGTTGGCGAGCTTTGTCAACCAACCGTTTTCGCTGACCATAACCGAGACGATACCCGACTCCGATTCGGGTCCGATTGCTGCTACCTTATCGGGTACTTTGATTGAAGGCAACGGAGGAAGTGGAGTCTCCATTGACTGGACTGGCGCTGGAACTCTGTCGCTGCCAACTCCGCCGGTAGGTGGGATTCCAACGGTCAATTACGCCCTCTACCCTTCTTCGATTGGCAGCGGGGGTGCGACAGGCGGCGAGATACAGAACGGCGACATAACCGTTCCGGAACCGGCGAGCTTCGCCTTATTGAGCATTTTATCCGTCGGGTTTCTCGCCCGTCGCCGTCCGAATTGTGAATGATCAAATATCCGCCATAGGTTCAAGTCCTACATGGTGCACTTTCGCCCTGTCCCCGCGGGGCAGGATTTTTTGTTGCCTATCCCGGCCACCACAAGCAACTTGCGACAGATTGCCCCGCTCTACCGCTTTGACAATCCCTGCCGTTGTCGGGCCACTTGGCGTCGATGGACTACTGACTTTCGCTGCGCCCAGAGTCACCTGCAGGAGCATCCACTAGTGCGATCTAGTTTGGCACGACACACCATTTCACGATCGCGCCGTTTGGGACGGCCTCGCCAAAATGATGCGAGACACTGACATGCTGACACGTTTCGGACGTGACGACGCGTTTCTGACTTGTCTTCGTAACGAAGAGTAAAGAGAGTTCATCGACCGAGGGCTTGTTTTTGAAGGGGACGGGTTTTCCCGGTGTCATCATTGATAGACGATATAGACTTTACTTCTTCGTAAGCGCCCGGCCGACCACATCTCCACGGCGCCGAATTGATCTGGCAACATGGGACGCAGCCTGGAGGCTCTCATGGAATCCATTGTCAACGGCAAGGCAGACGCCTGGCGCCGGCGCATCGACGATCAACGGGCGAGCGGACAATCTGTTCGTGCCTGGTAAAGAGGAACCTTCCGCTGGCCGGAGGCGGGCGAAAGTTCCATCGCGCTCACGAGCGTTCAGTTGATGGAACTTCTGGCCGGACGGGAAGTGCCACGGCCCGTGATGGCGTAAAAAATAAAATCATTGCAACCGTTGGGTGGACAGGGCGTATCTTATGCTACCGTCATGGATGATGCGGCCCTCCTTGATCTTCCCGATGATCCGATCGCACTGCGGCAAATCATTTTGAGCGAACGCGTCGAGCACGCGACCGCAATCAAACGGCGCGACGAATCGATCCAGCTCCTGAGCCAGGACAACCAACTCTTACGTCATCGTCTGGCGGCGCTGTTGCGGAGTAGCTATGGCCCGCGGGCCGAACGCTTTGATCCCCGGCAACTGCTGCTATTCGGCTTGCTCGTGCCGAGGATTGAATTTCCCGCGCCGGATTCCACCCTGAAGTCCAAGCCGCCCAATCGTTCCAAGCACGGCCGCCAAAAACTCCCCGATCATTTGCCGCGTTTGCCTATCGAGCATGACCTGGATGAATCGGAGAAGGCCTGCCCTTGCTGCGGCCAGCAGCGCCAGCGCATCGGCCAGGAGAAAAACGAGCAGTTGGAACATCTTCCATCCAACTTCGTGGTCCTGGAGCACATCCGCCACAAGTACGCCTGCCTGCACTGCAATTCGGGCCGTTGCCAGAAGTGCGATGGCCAGGCGCATATTAATCTGGCCGCAAAACCACAGCAGCCGATTGAAAAGGGCTTAGTCGGTCCGGGACTCCTGGCGTATGTGGTGACCTCAAAACTCGCGGATCACTTGCCGCTGTACCGGCTGGAACAGATCTTCGCCCGCCAACAGGTGAACATCAGCCGTTCGACGCTGTGTGGCTGGATCGCGGCAGCCGCCCGGCTGGTCCAGCCCTTGTATCAACTGCTGTGCGACCGCGTCCGCCAAAGCGCTGTAATCCATACGGATGACACGACCGTGCCGATTCTGCACGAAGGACATTGCCGGCAGGGACGGTTGTGGACGTACTTCGGGGACCAAGGCAACCGCTACATCGCCTACGGCTTCACCCCCACGCGCTCCGCCCTGGGACCGCTGGGATGGCTGGGGAAATGGCAAGGATTTCTGCAGGCCGACGCCTACGCCGGCTATGACAAGCTGTACGCGCGAGGCGACGTGATCGAAGTAGCCTGCTGGGCGCACACGCGGCGGAAGTTCTTCGACGCCCAGGAATCCGATCCCGCACGATCCCTTTGGATGCTGGAGATGATCCGCCGGTTGTACGCAGTGGAGAGTGAAGCCGCCGGCCGCGATGCGCCAACCCGTCTGCTTCTACGGCAATCGCAGTCCGCGCCGATCTTGGAGCAAATTCGCTTGTGGCTCATCGAGCAGCAGGCACAAGTGCTGCCCAGGAGTCCCATCGCCCAGGCCATCGGCTACACCTTGAACCAGTGGTCGGCGCTGGTGGTGTATACAAGCGATGCGCGGCTGAGCATAGATAACAACGCCGCCGAACGCGCCCTACGCCGAGTGGCCATCGGTCGTAAAAATTGGCTGTTCTCTGGCCATGACGAATCCGCCCAGAACCACGCGATCCTCTGGTCGCTGATCGCGAGCGCCCAGCGTCACGAGATCGACGTGCAGTTTTACCTCCGCAGCGTGCTGGCCTACCTGCCGGGGCTGCCGTCCGATGAATTGCCAAACTATATGCCGGACGTGTGGAAGCGCGATCTGATGGCCGAGCAGCAGGCGAAGCTGAGCGCCCATCACACGGCTTTGGTTCGAGCCATCATCCCGTGATGGCCGTGTTTGTCGGAGCGTTTGCAAACCATCATCCCCCCGGCACCGCCAACACCGTGGAATTCCGCTACCGCCTGCCCAACTAACGCACCACGCCCCCGGCGCGGCCTGCCCGCTTCAGGGGGCAGAACCCCCGCATAAGCGCAAAATCTCCCCCTCCTCAAGATTTTTGGCGGATCAAGAACCCACCGGGCATAATCGTTTGAAAATGCCTCAAACCGACGCCGATCTCCTTCGAGATTTCACTCAACAACGTTCTCAAGCCGCTTTCGCCGAGATCGTCGGCCGCTATTCCGACCTCGTCTTCGCCGCCGCCCGCCGACAGGTCGCGGACCCCGCCACCGCCGAAGACATCACCCAAGCCGTCTTCCTTGTCCTGGCCCAGAAATCCGCCTCAATAAAACCCGATCGCCTCCCCGCCTGGCTCCTGGCCACCACCCGCCTTTGCGCAAGCGCGCCATTCGAACCCAGACCCGAAGAACCTATCACGAGCGCGAGGCCGCCATGTCAAAACCCCAATCCATCGCACCCGCCGAACTCCCCGATCCTCGCCTCGCCGCAACCCTCGACGACGCTATGTCCCGCCTCCCCGCGCGCCTGCGCGGCCATCGCCATGCGCCACCTTCAAAACCGCTCGGTGAAAGACGTCGCCGCCACGATCGGCGTCAGCCCCGACGCCGCACAGAAAATCCTCGCCCGCGGCCTCTCCAAACTGCGCAAGATTCTTCTCCGCAAAGGCGTCGCCCTCCCCTCCGTCGCCGCCCTGACCGCCGCGATGCTTCACGAATCGGCCCGGACCGCCCCCGCGCAATTGCTTCTCTCGCCGTCCACCGCGACGGCATCCGCCGTTTCCATTGCAAAAGGAGCTACCAACATGATTCTCTGCACCACCCTCAAACTCAGTGCCGCCGCCATCGCCGCCTCCGTTCTCCTCACCGGCGCCGGCTCGTTCGTCCTGATCAAATCCCTCTCCGAAATCACCGCCGCACAGGCCGTTTCCCAAACCCCTCCGCCCCAGCCGCCCGGCAATCCGGCAACCCTTGACCAATTACCGCCTCCGGCCCCGGCCCCAACTTCCGTCGCTCCCTTCGACAGTCCGTTCCTCGAGCTCGCCGGCTGCCGGATCGTTCAACACGTGCGGTTGAAGCTCTCCGCGCAGCCGTCCGCTGTTTCCGCGGTCGAAGGCGTCGCCGAGCAATACAGCGTCGTCTCCTGGAGCATCGATTCCGCCCTGGCTGCGAACGTGAACGGCTACAGCGTCACCGTCATGCCAACCGCGGATCCAACCAGCGCCGCGAACCTTCCAATTCGACAAATCCACCGACAGGCAGCCCGTCCCCGATCTGCTGAACCTCCCCGGCGAATACGATATCAACGTCAGCGCCATAGACTCCAACTCCAAGTCCATCGCCTCCGCCGCCGCGCATGTCACGATCAAGCCGCTGCCTTATACGCAGATTCAAATTGACGACGTTCTGCCCGATGGTATTTGTCAATTCGCCTATGTCGATCAGGCAATGAACGACAGCGGCAATGCCATTACCCAGGAGCCGTTCAGCAACTCTGACATCGTCCATGTGCAAACCATGAGCGATGTCGATGGCAATCCCCTCAGGTTCACCAGCCAGCACATTGGCGACATGTACCGCTACAAGTGCTATTTCAAGACCCCCATCCAGCCGGGAGAGCCGCAGCTCTGGTCCAACGCCGGCACAATGAGCCATATCATCCGCAACCTCGGCAACGGCGTCTTCGTCTGTACCTTCCGCCACTACCCCGGCAGCAATTTTCCCACCCGCCGCATCGAACTCTATCGCCTGCCCGCCGGCGCCACGCTTCTTTACATGTCCGACAACCTGCAACGCAAAATCGTCGACGGCCGCCCCCAAATCTTCATGGAGACGACCATCCCGGTCGGTGGCAGTAACCTCGTCGAATTCCGTTACCGCCTGGCCAACCCGTGAACGCGGCGGATTACCGCAATTAATTCAGCGGTGCGGAGATGTGGTCGACCGACATTCAATTACCCACATCTTTAGCCAGGGAGTAGCCGAGATGGATGTCGGTCAGCCTGGCCATGCCACGCCACAGCACCATGTTGCCGGGCGGCGAGTCTCGGGTTCGGTCGAGATATCCTCCAAGCTTAGCGAGCCTCGTCAGGAAGTCGCCGACGGTTTTCTTTCGTATTGGTTCTTTGGCTGGAATTAGGTGCTCAAGCAGTGTGATCTCGATATCGGTGAAGACCAACTTCGCCGGCAGCTCCGGTGACACGCGGTTGACCTGGCACAGCCACAACACGCGCCACGCGAGGATGCACGGGATCGCGATCAGGTTGGCCAGCCGCTCGGCGTTTCGCAGTTTGGAATCCTCGGCCCGGCAGCCGGATTTCAATACCTTATGAAAGGTCTCGATCTTCCACCGCATCGCATACCAATTCAGTTTCTCGATCGCATCCGTCTTGCATGTGACGGGGAGGTTGCTAACAAGTTTCCAATCGATTGGATCGCGGTCTTTGGGTTTGCCCCGCTCCTTGGCATGGATCACTGTCAGCGTCAGGTTGGTGTAGCGTTTCTCTTTGCCGATCGGCGGGCACATCTGAAGGCGGTGGTACTTCACCTCCAGCACCGCGTTCGATGGCTTTCCCTTGGAATCCATGACCTCGACACGATGCACGGCCTTGACGTGCTGCTCCTCCATCACTTCGGCCACGGTCTGCTGGCCATCGCCGGATCGACGATCTACGCAGGTGCGGAACACGAAACGCGTGTCCAGTGATTCGCACTCGCAGAACAGTTCATAGATATCGCTCTCGCGGTCGCCGATGTGCACGCAACGGACGGCGTCGCCGAGATTGGCCGTTGATTGCCGCACGTTTTCCAGCCACCGGATGCTTTCCTTTTTCTCGATCGGGATGCGCGTCATGTTGACGGAGTGCTTGCCGCCGTGGACGCCTTTGCCCTGGAGCGCATTGGTGCCCTTGAACTTCTTGCGAGTCCAGAGTTTGATCGCCGCAAGGCCCAGCGGCAGGCCGTCGGTGGTCACCGCCAGGCTGGAATGCATGAGGATGCCGCACATCGTGTGCATCCGCTGTCGGCCGTCTTTTTTCGCCGGTCCCGCCACGACCTTGCGGGTCTGGCCGATCGCCTGCGTGTCGCTACGTGTGAAGGAGAACTCGGTCGTGTCGTGCAGCACGAGGATTGGGCCATCCACCGCGGCGAAGCGCGCTCGCGTCGCCTGAAAATGCCCGGCCAGAACGTCCGCTTCGCTCACGCGGTCATTGTCGAGAAACCGATAGGCCGCCTTTGTGCTCGCCCAATCGCCGCAAGCCAGCGGCAGCGTCCTGCCCAGACCTGTCGACAACTGCTGCATCAGAACCCCAAAGCGCTTGCCAATCCGCGCGTCGGCGAACTCGCAACCGGCGAGTTCCTGATCGATCCATGATCCCATGATAACGGCTCCGTCCGAGAGTAATGGGATGCCATCCGTGGCATCCACTTGCTTCCTTCTACACCACGGCTTTCAACGTAGTTCGAATGAACTGGCCGATGCCCCGGGAGAGAATTGAGGTTAGTTCGAAGACTATGCCAAGCTCAGGCGATTTCAAAACCCGCAGGGACGAAAAGAACCGCCCGGAGGAATTACTGCCAACCCCACGCTCGATGCCCGAACGACCGAAGATGTGGGTAATTGAATGGTCGACCGAGCGCTTACCTTCTTCCGACGCCTCACCCCGCATTTCTATATCGAAACTCGGTCACCCAACCAGGTTTAGACAAATCGAATCCTCCCGCCGCGATAACCGAGCGCATATCATGAATCGGCGCTGGGCTTTCTTTTTGATTTGCCTTCAACAATAGGTAAAAAAACAACCCGAACTATATTATTGTTGCGTTCTCAACGGCACCCGCGCCGGTCGTGGGGCAAATCCCGAGAACCGGCGCGGGGCGATTGCCATTGAATCCTGAAATTCGAGTTGAACCACGATCTTCCTCTGTCACATGTTTGCCCTGAGGTCAGACCATCGCGCAACTAGCGCATAAACGTCGGTGCGCGCGATCATCATCCGAGCGCCGGCCCCTTGACGTCGCTTTGTTTGTCGATACGCAACTCCATTTCCTGGATTTGAGACATCTGCGGGCGATTTGGGATGTCAAGTTGTTTGCGTCGGGCACGGCCGTCCATGATGGTCAACCCCGTCTGCTCCGCCAGCCATTTCAACGATTTATCCAATGTCGCGCGATCGACATTTAACTGGACCGCGATCTGCCCGAGTTGCATATTTTGTTCGTACAGACGGCGCACCTCTGGAGCGATTTCCTGGAATCTGGGTGGCCGCAGGTTCTTCTTTTGTAAAGCTGAACGTCGGCAGCGTCCGTCAGGTGCCTTTTGCCCGCGCGATTCGAACCAGAATTTCAGCGCGGCCGTCACCTGACTTTTAAAGAGGCCGAGTTCTTGCGCAATTTCGACCATGAGCATCCCCTTGTCCCAGAGTTGCTTAACCTTTTCGCTGAGCTCCTCTTCCTGTGTGGGCGCAACGAAATCGAGGACGATTTCCTCACCGCTATTCTCGTCGGTCGGTACACTCGAACAGTCCGTTCGCTTGATTACCGCATCCAGTAGTCGTAAGGTAAATGACCCACGCAGCCAACCCCGTCTGGCCTTGGCTTCGCCGGCTTGGCTCATCATGATCTTTCCGCCGGTCAGATCCGAGAGAACCTTCCGGCATTCCAACGCTATGGTCGCATCGCCGGAGGAGGCACGTTGGAGCACGCCCGCCAGATCTTTTATGATTTTCTCGATCAACACAGAATCCGGCGGTCGGGGGTTCGTGGGCTTGGCGTCATTCTCGTGGGCTGCGATTTGGCGCTGCAGGGAAGTTCGTTGCGTGCGCAAGCGTTCCAGCCGCTGGCCGCTTTCGCGACGATCGGTCGCCGTATCACCCGGGTGATCCATTATGAACTCAATGTTTTCGGTGGTCCCTGTCAACTCTTTTTGCAACGCCGAAATCTTTGCGGGATCGGGTGCGTTTGTCGCTTCGATTTGCTTTTGCGACGACTCAATGATCAAAGCTACCAAGCCCTTGTCGGCGACGATCCGCGGAACCAGCGCTTGGATCAGCGTTGACAACGCCAGCTCCTGATTCACAGATGAGAAAAGCGGGCCGACCTGACCCGATCCATTTGACTCGGTATTGTCCGCCTTACAGGCCGGACAGGCGAAGCGAGTACCATTTGCACCATAGGACTTCAGATATCGCTGGTGAGTTTCACACCACAATAGATCTTTGAGCGGATGGATCAAAGCGTGGCCGTTCCGATCACGGCGCTTGCGCCCTCCGCGTTCGGTCCACTGGGCCATCCGCTCCTGAGCGCGGTCAAAGGTAGCATCATCAATGATGCGCAGCGAATCGTCCTGATGCTTCAGGCGAGGTTCGGCGCGCGGGAATCGCCGCCCGTAGTCGGCTTGGCTTTGCCAAATGGTGTCGTTGACGCCGTATGACCAATCGCCGATATATCGCCGATTCTTCAGCACGCGGCGGACAATGAGCCAACTCCATTTCTCTGCTCGCGTTGGCGGTGGGGCGTTTTCCCTCCGCAACCGCCGTGCGATTTCGTGATAATCAAGGTGATCGTGGTCGAACCATTCGAAAATCCGTTTAATCCATACGGCGGCCACCGTGTCAATCGCCCATTTTTGGCGGGGTTTTCCGAGCTTAGTAGCAGGCCCCTCAACGACGATTCCTTTAAACCCATACGTCACGGTACCATGGACAAAGCCACCAAGCAAAAGGCCTTCCTGTGCTGAACGAATATGGCCTGCCGACATTGTGACCTGGAATTCATCCAGCACCGCGAAGACGCAAAGAAGCTGTTTCCAGGATTGGGTATTTTGAGTGTCGATGTTCTGATGGACGAACACACAACGGCGACGCTTTTCGACGATGCTCTCCTCGACAAACTGCAACGCCATGTGGACCTTGCGGTGCAGGCGGTTCGTGGCGACGGTGATGACGACATCCAATTCGCCAGCCTCCAATGCCGCCATCATCGCCATGAGTCCGGCGCGACGACGCTTTTTGCCGCTCTGGCCCTCATCCGAGTAGATATGATGCTGCTCGTCGATTTCGACGTCGTTTTTTGCGGCCCAATCGAGGCAGGTGCGGACCTGATCTGCAATCGAATGTTGGAACCGGGTGGAGAACCGAGCATAGATGCAGCCGCGGATTTTTTTCCTGCGCCGAAGCGGCGTAACCTCGGGTCAAATCCGATGAGCAGGTCGCGAGTAGACCGGAACGGTGTTCTGGATTTGTCCCGTTTTTGTCCCGGTTCAAATACTTCAAGACGTCGTACTACGTCCAATGACGTGAAACAACTGGACGACCGCAAACTTCTGCGCCGACGCGAGTTAAAGCCATAACGTTGATTTCCTCGGGGAATCAGCAAAACGGCTCGGTCGAATCCCGGCCTCTCCGTTGAGTTTTGTCGCGCTCGATTTTGGCGCCCCTGCTGCCGTACGGGGATGGTGGCGGGGATCGCGCGGGTTTTTCATTGTCGAGTCATCTTTGGCGGTTAGCTTTTTTAACACGAATATTCAAGATGTTGACTGCAAAGGCCTGTCGAATCTTTATTGGGTTGACCGTTCCGCTGGTTGCCTGTGCGCAGTATCACCCGATGCCTCTGACGCCGGCGGCGGTGCGGAGCGGATTGGCCGCGCCGTCGGGCGATGAATTGCGGGTTGAGGCGAAGTCGATCAAGCATCCGTTGCTTAAGCCGATTGATATTGACGAGCGCGATGGGCTGACGCCGGATCAGGCGGCGGTGATTGCGGTGGTGGCGAATCCGGCGTTGCGATCGGCGCGATCAGCGCGGGCTTGCGGCGGCGCAAGTGCTTGGGGCGGGGATTCTTCCCAATCCGCAGTTAATTTTCGGGGAGGATTATCCGTATGCCGGGGCGACGGAGGGGGCGGTTACGGCTTCGCAGATCGGGTTGAGCTGGGATGTGGCGGAGCTGGTTTCGCGGGATGCGCGGATACGGGCGGCCAAGGCGGGCGCGGGGTCGGTGGATCTGGACATCGCCTGGCAGGAGTGGCAAACGGCGCAGGCGGCGCGTACGGCGGTGTACGATCTGGCGTCGCTGCGGGCGCAACTGGAATTGACGAACCAGATCGCGCGGCAGATGTCGCAGAGCCTTTCGATCATTCGGGCGGCGGTTGACCGGCACGACAAGACGCTGCTGGATCTCACGGCGGCGGAAGCGGCGAGCCTCGACGCGGGGGCGGCGGTGCTGGCACAGGAGCGCGAAGTGGGCAGCGCCCGGCTTGCGCTCAACAAGGCGCTGGGGTTTGGCCCGGATGCGGAGGTTAAACTGGCCTCGGGGGTTACGCTGGCGGACGATGTCGTGGTGCCGTCGCCCGGAGAGATTCTTGCGGGGCTGGAAGATCGCCGGCTCGATCTGGTCGCGCTTCGGCTTGGATATCAGAGTCAGGAAGAGACATTGCGGGCGGCGGTGCTGGCACAGTTTCCGAAGATCAATATCGGTTTCAACCGGCAGCGGGACAACACGAATGTGGAGAGCCTTGGCTTTGCGGTGACGATTGATTTGCCGATCTTTGACCGGAACCAGGCGGCGATCGCCACGGAGACGGCGACGCGCCAGAAGCTTTACGATGAATATATCGAACGGGTCTACGAGGCGCGGTTCGACGTTTACGCGGCGGCGGACGATCTGGCGGCGATTTCCAGGCAGATTCGTGAAGAGGAGAACGCTCTGCCGGGGCTGCAGCGCCTTGCCGACGCCTACCGCGGGGCGTTCGACCGGGGAGACGCGGATGTGTTGAGTTATTATTCGGCGTTGAACGGCCTGGCGCAGAAGCAATTGGATATTCTCAAATTAAAACAGGAATTGATGGATACGATGGTGGCACTGGGGTTGGCGGCGGGGGAATATCTGACGGGTTAACGGCGGGGGAAAATCGGGGGATTGATTTTCGGAGCAGGTCATGAGAGCGGTGTGGAACATTTTTATTGTGCTGGCGTTGATGGCCGGTGCAGGGGCTGTCGGGTTTTTCATCGGTCACCGGGGGGCCGCGCCGGTTGATACGGATGATTCGGACCCGGACTCGATCCAGGCAACGCCCACGGTACAAACCGTTCCGATTCGACAGGGGCGGATTGGCCGCAGGATCATTGGGTACGGCGTGGTGGCCGCTCAGAGCGGGGACGTGGCGGTTTTGTCGGTGGCTTTTGAATCGCGCGTGAAGAAGGTCCTTGTGGTGGCGGGCCAGCGATTGGACGGGGAAGAGCCGGTGATCGAGCTTGAGCCGAGCGCGGATACGCAATTGCAGATGCTTCAGGCCAAATCCGGGGTGGAAGCGGCGAAGACCGACCTGGAACAAACGCGGCGGCGATTCGGCGATCATCTGGCGACGAATCAGGACCTGCTGCAGTCCGAACAGAATATGCAGTTGGCCCAATTGAAGCTGGATTCGCTGCAAAAAGAGGGCGCTGACGGATCGGTGGTGCTCAGAGGGACGGGGTTGGTGGAGAAGGTGGACGTGCAGGAGGGGCAGGTGGTTCCGGCGGGGGGCGCGCTGGTGGAGATTGGGGCGGGGCGGCAGTTGCAGGTTCGGCTGGGGGTTGAGCCAACGGATGCGGCGGATATTCATGTGGGGGATTCGGTGTCGTTGCAATTGATTCGTTCTGATGCCGCGGCGGTGGAGGGGAAGGTGCGGATGATCTCGCGGCGAATCGATCCGGATTCGCGCCTGGCGGAGGTATTGATTTCGATTCCGCAGAATGCGGCGCTGCCGCTGGATGCGTACGTTCGGGGTGAATTGATGATCGCGGGGGCGGGTGGGCTTGTGGTGCCGCGTTCGGCGGTGTTGCCGGATGATGAGGGTTTTTCGATGTTTACGGTGGATCAGGGGAAAGCGGTCGAGCATAAGGTGTCGATCGCGGGGGAAGACGATCAGTCGGCGGAGATTACCGGCGAGGGGCTGGCGGAGGGGCAGGCGGTGGTGGCGGTGGGGAACATGGAGTTGGAAGATGGCATGTCGGTGAAGGTCGAGACGGCGTCGACTGAACCGGCGGCGTCGCAGGAGGCCGCACCGTGAAAGTCGCCCATTGGGCCGTCCGGCATACGCGGTCGATATTATTTCTTTTGGGGGCGTTGGTGGTGGGCGGCGTTTTTGGGGCGCGGTCGCTGCCGGTGTCGCTGTTTCCGCATGTGAATTTTCCGCGCATCCGGGTTGATTTTGACGCGGGGGATCGGCCGGCGGAGCGGATGACGGTGGAGGTGACGGGGCCGGTGGAGGAAGCGCTGCGGGCGGTGCCGGGGGTTCGAGGGATACAGTCGACCACGAGCCGCGGGAATGCGGAGGTGATGCTTACCTTCGAGTGGGGCCAGGACATGACCGGCGCGCTTCTGCAGGCGGAGGCGGAGGTCAACCGCATCCTTCCCGATCTTCCGCAGGGGACGACATTCATATTCCGGCGGATGGACCCGACGGTTTTCCCGGTGATCGCGTACAGCATCACTTCGGACAGCCGGCCGCTGACGGAATTGCACGACATCGCGCAGTATCAGATTCGTCCGATCCTCTCGACGGTGGCGGGGGTGGCGCAGATCGGGGTGGATGGGGGGGCGGTGGCGGAATATCGGGTGACGGTGGACCCGGCGAAACTGCAGGCGCATGGGCTGGCGCTGACGGATGTGACCAACGCGCTGTCGGCGACGAACGCGATTACGGCGGTCGGGCACATCGAGGAGAATTACCGGCTGTATCTGGTCCTGGCGGATACGCAGTTTGAGTCGATGGATGAGATTGGCCAGACGGTGTTGCGATCGGGATCGGGTGGGGTGACGCTGCTGAAGGATGTCGCGTCGGTGCGTCTGGATCGGTCGCCGGAGTTCATTCACTCGACGGCGGATGGGCACGATGCGGTGTTGTTGAACGTGTACCAGCAGCCGGGGGGAAATACGATTCAGATCGCGGCGGCCATCCGGGGGGCGTTGGCCGAGGAGCAAAAGAGCCTTCCGCCGGATGTGAAGATCGCAAGTTGGTATGACCAGAGCGATTTGATCACGTCATCGGCGAAGGGGGTTCGGGATGCGGTGGTGATCGGGGTTGGGCTGGCGGCGATCGTGCTGCTGCTGTTCCTGCGGAATTTTCGGATGACGCTGATCGCGATCCTGGCGGTGCCGATCGTGCTGGCGATCACGGCATTATTGCTTTACGTGCTGGGGCAGAGCTTTAACATCATGACGCTGGGGGGGATGGCGGCGGCGGTGGGGTTGATCATCGACGATGCGATCGTGATGTCGGAACACATCGTTCGTCGGCTGCATGCGCCGGGTGGGATGCACTCGGACGCGCGGGAGCGGGTGATGGGGGCGACGGAGGAATTTACCAAGCCGCTGGCGGGGTCGTCGCTGTCGACGATCGTGATCCATATTCCGCCGGCGTTTCTGGTGGGGGTTTTCGGGGCGTTTTTCGGGGCGTTGTCGCTTTCGATGGCGTCGAGCCTGGTGATTTCGTTTTTCGTGGCGTGGCTGGCGATTCCGCTGGTCGCGGCGAGGTGGCTGCGCAAGCATGATGTCGATCCGGAGGATGCGGGGCTGATCGCGCGGGGCGTTTGCGATTTATGAAGCGATGTTGCGGCCGGTGCTGAAGTTTCCGGCGCTGGTGCTGGTGGCGGTCGTTCCGTTTTTGTTTTATGGATATTATGAATATCAGCGGGTTGGGTCGGGATTCATACCGACCATCGACGAGGGGGGATTTGTGATCGACTATGTGGGGCCGCCGGGGGCGTCGATCACGGAAATGGATCGGCTGCTGGGAAATGTGGAGAAGATTCTGCTCAAGACGCCGGAAGTGCAGGCGTATTCGCGGCGAACGGGATTCAGCCTTGGGGGGGATATCAGCGAAAGCAACAATGGGGATTTTTTTGTCAGGCTCAAGCCGCTGCCGCGGCGGTCGATCGCGGCGGTCATGGGGGATGTCTCCCGGCAAATCAAGCAGACGACGCCGGGGTTGGATATAGACCCGGCTCAATTGATGGAAGACCTGCTGGGCGATTTGACGGGAAAACCGCAGCCGGTGGTAGTGAATCTTTACAGCGACGATCAGGCGGTGCTCACGGATCTGGCGCCGAAGATAGCGGACTTGCTGACGAACCAGGTGAAGGACCTGGATAATGTGGAGGCGAGCGTGACGCCGGCGGGGGATGCGTTGGACGTGCAGGTGGACCGGATCAAGGCGTCGCTGGAAGGGGTTGATCCGGATGATCTGACGAAAGAGCTGACCGCGCTGCTGAGCGGCACGGTGACGACGCAAATCCAGGACAGTCCGAAAATGGTTGATGTGCGCGTCTGGATTCCCAGGAGTTATTTCAAAACCGGCGACGACCTGGCGAACCTGAATCTGCGCGCGCCGGACGGCCATTTGTTTCCGCTGAAGCGCGTGGCGAGCTTCAAGGTCGTCGCGGGGCAGCCGGAAATTACGCGGGATAACCTCAAGCGGTATGCGTATGTGCAGGCGCGGATCAAGGAATCGGATCATCCATCGGACCTGGGCTCGGTGGTTGCGCAGGTTAAAAGCGTGCTGGATCAGCCGGGGGTGATTCCGCCGGGCGTGCGATACACGCTGGGGGGGATGTACGAACAGCAGCAACTGGCGTTCGCGGGACTGGTGCGCGTGATCGTGGCGGCGGGGGCGCTGGTGTTTTTGTTGCTGCTATTTCTCTACGAGCGGTTCCGCGTGGCGATCGCGATCATGCTGACGACGGTTTTGGCGATGGCGGCCGTGTTCATCGGGCTGCGGTGGACGGATACGGAACTGAATATCTGCTCGCTGATGGGGATGGTCATGATCGTGGGTAACGTGACGGAGGTGGCGATTTTTTATTATTCGGAATATGCGGACACGTTGATCGAAGGATTGCCTGCGGATCGTCTGATCGTGGCGGGGAAATATCGGATGCGGGCGATCATGATGACGACGGTGGCGGCGATTTTGGCGTTGTTGCCGCTGGCGGTGAATATGGGCCAGGGGGCGGGGATGCTGCAGCCGCTGGCGGTGGCGATTATTACGGGGCTGGTGGTGCAGTTGCCGCTGGTGTTGATTGTGCTGCCGGGGTTGTTGAGGATGATGGGGGTGAGGAGGTGAGGTTAGAGATTTGGGAATCGAGATTTGGAATCTGCGGAATTGGGTGGAAGCCTATCTATAAAGTCGGCGAGTCGCGATAAATTGAGACCTGCGACAATTTTGCGAGCGATCGAACGCCACCTCGGAGATGCAGGTCCGCCGGGGCGGGTGTGTTCTGGACGCCCGAGGAACTGCTAGTCCTTTGGCATTTCAGGTATTCTCAAGAGGTCGGATAGGACGTAGACCGGAATCGAATCTGTGTCGTGCATAATGACATGTTTCTTACCGCTTTTCTCGTATCGCACTTTCGTACCGTCCTCGAGAGTGTAGGCGGTCTGAATATCACCAAGCTCCCAACAAACGATCTTCTGAATTCGTTCAAGATTGTGGTTCCAATCAAAGAGGTTAGAAAGCTTAAATACGAGCTCTAGCCATCCGGTTCGCGGGACTCCCTTGTCCTTGTATTCGATGATGGCATCGGTACCACGTTGGGCACTGTATTCGCCAAGCGTAAAGTCGATGCCTTGAACGCCGGCGGAAATCATGGCTTGGAGTATGAGAAGTGTCTCGGACTCGTTTTGGGGGACACGGCTTAACAGGCCGGGCACCTTCACGCCAGGGACTAGCCGAGGTCAGCCATCGAAATCCTGCAATCGTTTATCCATTTCGCTGATGGCTTTGGATCGCTTTGATGAGTTCTCCTCGTCGGATTTCATCCGGAAAAAGTTTTGTACGAACTGGTCGTTCCAAACCGTCTGAAGTTGGGCGGTGATACTGGCTATAGCGAGTTGGTGGGCTTCATCCTGCCGGACATCGTTCCGATTGGCGGTGAGGTCGAATTGCTGGCAGTTCGCAAACGCAAGAAAAGAGCGATAGTAATACTGTCCCCCCGTTGCCTCTTCCCAAATTGAGTTGTCGCGTTCTATCATGACGAAATCTTTGCACAGCCATAGGCCCGTTTCCCGGTACGTGTCGGGAATGAATCCGCGAGCGGCATCGCCGAGGAGCAAAACGTGTAGGTCCACGGCCACTTGCGTGCCATCAGAGGTGGTGCCAGCGTCGAGATGGACTGTAGGAAACTTTTTGACGATGTTCGATGTGCCGTTTGTGGTGTCGGATTGTTCCTCGGGCAACTCAAAGTCACAATTCAAGGTAACGCGTGCGACCATATCCGGTAGACGTAGGCTGATTTGCATCGGACGCCCGGAGCCGAGCATGGCGCGCTGGAGTGATCCGCCTATTGTAGACCAGCGTATGTATCGGGTTACTTCGTTCAGGTTATCAAACTCTGAATGCTTGGCGTCGAAACCAGTCACACGAATTGTCGTGCCGCGGGCGCCGGATGTGTTGGGGCGGATGGTGTAGCGGTAGGTTGGAATGATGCCCTTCTTTAGGCTTTCCCAGGGAGGGACTTCGGTTTCGGCTTTTATAGTTTGCCCGTTCTTGTGGGTTTCAATAGTTATTCCTTCGCTCTTGTAGTAGACCTTAGTTCCGTGGCCCTTTGTACCGATACTACCGGGGGGTTTGTGAGAGTCTCCAAGATTGAAGAAATAGCCGATTTCCTCGGTATTCATTCCTTCACCGTCGTCTTAAATCACAATATTGACGAGCTGTTTTCGTCTTCCAGGGACGGTTTTCGGGGCATGCCCTGGATCGATTGTGATGCTGACGGCCGTCGCGTTTGCGTCCCATGAGTTGCTTAGGGACTCGCGGAGGATTTCTTGCGGTCGCTTAAAGTCCTTGGCAATCTCGATGAACTCGCGGGCTTCGTTTATGCGAGGGCGCTGTCCGATGAACTGTTGAACGTCGTCCGACATGGTAGTGTCCTCCGAGTATGCGATAAGTTCGAGTTTTGGGCATGATGGGCGGTGCGCATTCTCAATTGTACCGTGTGCGTTTGTGGTTGCGAATTCTCGTCAGCGGTTATCAGGTCGTGTGACGGTAATCAAGACATCCCCATGCGAAAAGAGCGTCGCACTTCGGCCCGTTCGACAAGCTCACGGCAGGCAAGCTCAGTGTAAGTAAGCGATGCGGCTAAACGTTGGGACGTTGCAGGATAGAGCGAACGATCCGGGCAATCACGATCTCTTCATCGGTGGGAATAATTCGAATTGTGACGCGGCTTTGATTGTCGGAAATGATGTCGCCTGCCTGTGTGTTTTTGGATGGGTCGAGTTTGAGGCCGAGGAAGTCGAGGCCGTTGCAGATGGCGGCGCGGACTTCGGGGGCGTGTTCGCCGATGCCGCCCGCGAAGATGAGGGTGTCGAGGCCGGTGAGGGTTGAAGCCAGGGCGCAGAGGTGTTTTTTGGCCTGGTAGCAGAAGAGGGCGACGGCGTCGGCGGCGCGGGGGTCGGTGGGGCGGGCGGCGAGGAGGTCGCGCATGTCGGGGCTGGTTTGGGAGATGCCCAGGAGGCCGCAGCGGGTGGAGAGGAAATCGTCCATTTGTTCGGGGGAGAGGTTTTGGTTTTTCATGAGGTAGACGAGGAGGCCGGGGTCGATGTCGCCGGGGCGGGTTCCCATGACGAGGCCGGCGGTGGGGGTGAAGGACATGGTGGTGTCGATGGGCTTGCCGGCGCGGACGGCGGCCATGCTGGCGCCGTTGCCGAGGTGGGCGAGAATGACGCGGCCGGTGGCGGCGGTGGGGTCGAGGGTCGTTAATTTGTCCATGAGATAGGTGTAGGAGAGGCCGTGGAAGCCGAAGCGGCGGATGCCGGCGTCGGTGAAGTTTCGGGGGATTGGCAGGAGTTTGGCGATGGCCGGCATGTCGCGGTGGAAGGCGGTGTCGAAACAGGCGATTTGCGGGCGGGCGGGGAAGGATTTGGCGAAGGCGTCGATCAGGGCGATCTCGCGGGGGAGATGGGTGATGTCGAGCGGTTGGGATTGACGAAGCGTGGTCATCATTTGGGGTGTGATGAGGCCGTGCTCGTGTAAATGGATGCCGCCGAGAACGACGCGGTGGCCGATGGCGGTGATGACGGCGTCGGGGCCGAGTTGTCGGCGGATATAGGCGGATATGGATTCGGTGGCGGCGTCGTGGGATTCGGCCAAGATACTTTGTCGATCTTCGGTGGGCGTTCCGGTGCGTTTGGCGATGAGCTGCGCGTTGGGGTTGCCGATGCGTTCGACCTGGCCGGTGAGGATTCGGTTGGGGGAATCCTGGTCTGTGAAGACGGCGAATTTGATGCTGGAGGAGCCGGCGTTGACGGTAAGAATGAACCCTTTTTCGCTGGTCATGTGATCTTACCGTTTGAAGGGTCGAGAGTTGGCGGGATTGGAGCGCGTAGGTATTCAGGAGGGGAATTATTTTCGGTTACGATTCTCGTGCCGTCGGGCGTTGCTGGCTCGAATAGGGGAATGCTTTGGCGCTGCGAACAGTTCTGGCTGGCCTGATAGGGTTCGTGGGGGCATTTTGCAAACGGGGGAAAAATTGATTGCCGCCTTTGGCGGCTGGTGTAATTGAGCTTCGGCCACGGGCCGACCTCGGCTCGACCGAGCTCGCCGAAGTCAACCGTCCGAAGTCACGCCCACTTGTCCGACCGCAGAGGGTCTTCCCGGTCTTCATCGGGCCATCCAGTAGTAATCGGGACGCCGGCGCTTGTTCGTGTTTGAGCAAGGGATGCTGGGTGGCGGCTTCGCGGGGATTGGTTCAGTGTTCGACATGATGTCTACGGCGCCGCGGGCGTTGGTGGAACCGCGATTTTGCCGGGTCTTAGGGAGAGGTCGACGGTCACCACGTAGACAAGGATGAGGGCGAGCATCAGCACCACGGCGGCCCATAATCGCCAGTCTTTATGGATGTGCCTCCAACCGTGGTGGCGAGGGTGGGCGTGATCCCGAGGCTTGGATCCTTCGCTCTCGGTATTGTGTTTGTTCTGGGCCATTTTAGATATTCCATTTCCAGTTGCGAATTTCGGGGAGGTCCTGGCCGTTTTTGTCTATGTAGTCCTTGTGTTCGAGGAGTTTGTCGCGCACTTCCTGTTTGAGGTAGTCGGCTTTACCGGCTAGTTGGGGGAGGCGGTCGATGGCGTCCTGGACCAGGTGAAAGCGGTCCATTTCGTTCAGGACGGTCATGTCGAAGGCGGTGGTGATGGTGCCTTCTTCCTTGTAGCCGCGGACGTGGAGGTTGGCGTGATTGGTGCGGCGATAGGTCAGGCGATGAATGAGCCAGGGGTAGCCGTGGAATGCGAAGATGATTGGCTTGTCTCGAGTGAAGAGGGAATCGAAATCTTTTTCGCTGAGGCCGTGGGGGTGCTCGATGGCAGGCTGGAGCTTCATCAGGTCGACGACGTTGACGACGCGAATTTTGAGATCGGGGAGGGATTTGCGGAGGATCGAGACGGCGGCGAGGGTTTCGAGGGTTGGGACGTCGCCGGCGCAGGCCATGATGAGATCGGGCTCGGCGCCGCGGTCGTTGCCGGCCCATTCCCAGATGCCGATGCCTTCGGTGCAGTGGCGAACGGCGGCTTCCATGGGGAGCCATTGGGGGGCGGGGTGTTTTCCGGCAATCACTACGTTCACGTAATGGCGGCTGCGAAGGCAGTGGTCCATGACGGAGAGGAGGCAGTTGGCGTCGGGGGGGAGGTAGACGCGGACGATCTCGGCTTTTTTGTTGACGACCTGGTCGATGAAGCCGGGGTCTTGATGGGTGAAGCCGTTGTGGTCTTGCCGCCAGACGTGGGAGGAGAGGAGATAATTCAGAGAGGCGATCTTTCTGCGCCATGGGAGGCCGGACGTGACTTTGAGCCATTTGGCGTGCTGGTTGAACATCGAATCGACGATGTGAATGAAGGCTTCGTAGCAATTGAAGAGCCCGTGGCGGCCGGTGAGGAGGTAGCCTTCCAGCCAGCCTTCGCATTGGTGTTCGCTGAGGACTTCGATTACGCGGCCGTCGGGGGCGAGGAATTCGTCGATGGGGATAGTCTGTGCTTCCCACTGGCGGTTGGTGACTTCGAAAAGGGCGTTGAGGTGATTAGATAAAGTCTCGTCGGGGCCGAAGACGCGGAAGTTGCGGTGGTCCTGATTTAGCCGAACGATGTCGCGAAGAAATTTTCCGAGTACCGTTGTGTCCTCGGCGTTCACGCTGCCGGGGGATGGGATCTGGACGGCGTACTCGCGAAAATCGGGCATGTGGAGATCGCGCAGAAGGAGTCCGCCGTTGGCGTGGGGATTGGCGCCCATTCGGCGGGTGCCTTTGGGGGCGAGTTCCGCAAGTTCGGCGCGGAGTTTTCCGGCATCGTCGAATAGTTCCTGGGGCTTGTAGCTTTTGAGCCATTGTTCGAGTTCCTGGAGATGCTTGGGATTGGTTCGCGGGTCGGTGAGGGGAACCTGATGGGAGCGGAATGTTCCTTCGACCGGCAAACCGTCGACGATTTTTGGGCCGGTCCAGCCCTTGGGGCTTTTGAGGACGATCATGGGCCAGGTGGGGCGGGTGACGACTCCGTTGGCGCGAGCATCTTGCTGGATGCGTTTGATCTCGTCGATGACCGTGTCCAGGGTGGCGGCCATCGCCTGGTGCATCTTGTCGGGTTCGTAGCCTTCGACGAAATATGGCTTCCAGCCGTAGCCTTCCAAAAGTTTTTGGAGTTCGCTTTGGGGTATGCGGGCGAGGATCGTGGGGTTGGCGATCTTGTAGCCATTGAGGTGCAGGATGGGCAGGACCGCGCCGTCGGTGGCGGCGTGGAGGAATTTGTTGGAGTGCCAGGCGGTGGCGAGGGGGCCGGTTTCGGCTTCGCCGTCGCCGACGACGCAGGCGACGATCAGGTCGGGGTTGTCGAAGACGGCTCCGAAGGCGTGGCTGATGGAGTATCCGAGCTCGCCGCCTTCGTGGATTGAGCCGGGGCATTCGGGGGAGACATGGCTAGGGATTCCGCCGGGGAATGAGAACTGGGTGAATAGCTTTTTCAGGCCGGCTTCATCCTGGGTGATGTTGGGGTAGACCTCGGAGTAGGTGCCTTCGAGATAGGTGTTGCCGACGAGGGCGGGGCCACCGTGGCCGGGGCCGGAGATGTAAATCATGTTCAGGTCGAATTTTTTGATGATGCGGTTGAGATGGGCGTAGATGAAGTTTTGGCCGGGCGTTGTGCCCCAGTGGCCGAGGAGCATGTGCTTGATGTGCTCGGGCTTGAGGGGCTCGCGGAGGAGGGGGTTGTCGTAAAGGTAGATCTGGCCGACGGAGAGGTAGTTGGCGGCTCGCCAATAGGCGTCGATTTTTTGGAGGAGTTCGGATGAAAGGGGACCGTCGTGATGAGGTTGGGTGTTTTGGTCCATGGGTCGATTATTGCCGCGGTGCGCGGTTGGGCAAGCGAGAAATCGAATCGGGGCGAAACAATCATCGGAAGCTAACAACCGCAATCGATCGAATTGTGGATTCATGTATGGAATTGTCTGCTGAAATCGTTTCTGAATTTCGGGAAGAACCCCCACCCCTACCCTCCCCCGGAGTACCAGGAGAGGGGGAAAAGGGTGGAATTGCCAGAGGATTTCAGTAGAGCAGCGTGGAATAAAGTTGTTTATGATACGTCCGAAAGAAACTTGACGATCACGAAAGTCACGTCGTCATTGGGGGTTTGGGAGCCACGGAAATTGGTCAGGTCGGCTTCCAGGGCGGCGGCGATTTCCTTTGCGGAGGATGCGCAATTGGCGCGAATTATTTCGCGGAGGCGGTCCTTGCCGTATTGCTCCTGGCGGTCATTGAGCATTTCCCAGATGCCGTCGGTTCCGATGATGAGGACGGCGCCGGGTTCGAGTGAATCGGAGCGGTAGTCCTGATATTCGACGCCCATCTCGACGCCCAGGGGAAGGTCGCCGCCGTCAAGCTCGGTGAATTTTCCGGCGGTCGGCAGATAGACGATCGCGGGGTCGTGACCGGCGCTGGTCCAGGTTACCGTACGGGATTTGTCATCAATCTCAAGGAGTGCCAAGGTCATGAAGCGGTTGTGGCGATTGTCGGCGGCCAAGACCTGATTGGCGCGAGTCATCAGACCACCCAGGCCTGGCTCGTGGAGGGCGCCGTAGCGCAAAGCGCCTCGGACGGTCGCCATCAGAATCGCGGCGGCGATGCCGTGGCCGGTGACATCGCCGACGGCGACGAGCAGCGAGGATTCCGACAGGGGGGCGACGTCGATGAAATCGTAGTAATCTCCGCCGGTTACGTCGCAGTAATGGCTTCGGCCGGCGATGTCGAGGGCGGGGGTCTTGGGATTGGCGGCGGGGAGGAGGCTTTGCTGGACTTCCATAGCCAGCTCGAGGGAATTGCGAAGCTGCATTCGCTCGCGCAGGTCGGCGATCATCTGGTTGAGGGCATTGGAGAGGTGGCGGAACTCGCTGCTGCCGCGGAGGTCGGCGCGGGCGTCGAGATCGCCGGCGCCAACACGATTCATGAACGCGATGAGAGATTGAACCGGGCGGGAAATCCGCCGGGCCATTGCGGCGGCCAGCAGTGCGGCAATGCACAGGGCGACGGAGGCGGCGACGAGCGACAGCCATCGCGTGCGCCAGACGGCCGCGAGAAAGTCGGACTGAGGGGCGACCGCGCCGACGATCCACGATTGTCCGTCGCCGATGGGAAAGACGGTTGTAGAGGCCATATAGTCCACGCCATCGTGGGTGAATTCGAAGAAGTGAAATTCATCGATTGCGGCAGCGTGCAGATATTCCGGGCGAAGGTGCTGGCGAAAGGCGTCCACCAGGGGATCGCCGGTATCGGCCAGTGTCAGCATTGCGCCGCTTCCATTGACTCCCTTGCCGACAAGGTTGCGCTGATTGGGGTGAGCCAGGAGCGTCTGGTCGGGCGTAAAGAGAAAGACGCTGGAATGTGCGCTGACCGATAGTTCCGAGACGAATTCTGAAAGGGCATTGAGATCGAACTCGACGCTGAATACGCCGCGCATTTGGCCCTGGCGGTTTTTCACGGGGATCACGCAGGAAATTCCGGGGACGCCCTGGGTGAAAAACATATACGGCGGAGTCCAGGCGAGTTTCCCTTTTTCCTTGGCGAGAATATAAAATGGGCGGGTGCGCGGGTCGTATTTGTAGTCGTCGTCCTGCTTGAAGAATTTCCACGATCCATCGGGTTGCACTTCATATTCGGTCAGATGGGTTTTTCCGTTAGCGATGTGGGTGCGCTCAATGTGGACGCGGCCGTTGTTCAGGCGGGTTGCGCCGGTGTAGTCGCCGGACTCGTCGCCGTAGAGAACCCAGGTCATGCCGGCGTTTCCCTTGAGAAATGCCAGAAGCTGGGGGGCCAATCGGTCGAGGTCGTCTAGCGCCAGTCCCTGATTGGCGAGTTGTTCGAGTGATTCGGCAACGGGCGCGGCGCGCAGAACGAAGTCTTTGGTTTGAGTGGCGGCATGGCTGCTTACTTCGCGAAACAGTGAATCGACCAGCGTCCTAGTGCTGGCCTGGCTGCTGATATCTGCAACGGCGATGAGCGTGACGCCGGTGAGCAACACCAGGACGCAGACGCTCAGCAAAAGCTTGGTGCGAAAGGTCATATCCGAACGGCACTTTCTCACTTCATAGGATTCCGTCAATGGGGAGGCATCAGATGTTTGGGGTTGAGTTGTGGGGGACGGGCATATCCTGGGGCATCGACGGAACTGCGTTCGCCTAAGACGGCCATCGCAATTATGTGATATGCTGCGGTTGAGATTATTTCGACCGCGAGTTGCTCGCGCGTAATCGTTAATCGGCGGATTTCGATTGATTTGCGGCTTGCGTCCATCGAGCTGAGGGCTAGGGAATTATACGTTTGTCGGGGAGATCCAAATACTCCGATCAAGATTCAAATTGTCGACCGAGAGAGTTCCGGTTGAAAGAATGGACGCTTATTGGGCGTTAATACTTGTGGGGTAATCATTAATAACGTGACAGGTAGAGGGGCGAATTGTAGAGTAGTCGCTCTAATCTTTGGAAGGAAATGCGGTCTTCTTGCTCGTGTGCCGCATGAATAGTCTTGCGATTCATTTTCCGGCCTCGGGGACAAGGGCCGGTTCGCAGGCGGACCGAAGATCACCCGGGGGACTGGCGCTATTTACTCTCTCATTCTGCACGTATTTCGTGGGATCGCTAGTGGGCTTTGCGCTGCAGCTTCCTAGTTCGGTCCATTCACATCAGATTTCGGTCTTCTGGCCGCCTAATGCGATATTGTTAAGTCTTCTGCTTGTGTATCCCGCGGCGCGCTGGCCGGTGATTCTGCTGGGGGCGTTGCCGGCGCACATACTGATTCAGGCTGCGTATATAACTCCGGCGTGGCTGATTGAAATGCGGTTTGTAAACAACTGCATCGTTGCGGCTCTGGCGGCCGTCGCCGTCAAAGGCATCTCGGGGCAGAAGCGGTTCTCGTTCGATACGTTAAGGACAACGATCATTTTCCTGGTGGCGGGCGCCGGGATCGTGCCGGCGATCGCGGCGTTCTTTCCGGCGTCGGTGAGGGTGTTGACTGGTTTGTCGCCAAGCTTCTGGGGGGTCTGGCGCTCTTTGGTTCTTTCGGATGCGCTTTCGATCAGCATTCTCACTCCGCTGCTTGTGGCATTTTTCTCTGAGTTTCTGGATCGCCGCTTTGCCGTGTATCCGACGCCGCAGCGTTGCATTGAGTTTGCGCTGACGTTCGGGGGGCTGGCGGTCCTGGGGGTGCTGGTTTTCAAATCGGTGCAATCGGCTCATCCGATAGCAATTCCGGCACTGATTTGCTTGCCGTTGCCGTTGCTTTTGTGGGCGGCACTGCGATTCGGTCCGACGGGGGCGAGCTTGTCGCTGCTGCTGGTTGGGGTGCTGTGCATTCGGGGCGTGATGACGGGGTTTGGGCCGTTTGCGCTGGGGGGGTCGCCGGAGGATAACGCGCGGGCCATCCAGTATTTTCTGCTGGCGTTGTATGTGCCGAAATTATGTCTTGCGGTCGTGGCGCGCGAGCGGGCGAACTCCGTTGGTGCGCTTCGTCGAAGCGAAATCCTGGCTCGGGAGCAATATGCACAACTGGCGAACATTTACCGGAACGCGCCGATTGGGCTGGCGTTTATGGATACCAACCTGGTTTTCCATGATGTGAATGAGTATCTCGCACAAGTCCACGGTCTGACGGTTGAGGAGCACATTGGGCGGACACTGAGTGAAGTGCTTTCGCCGGAAATCGCGGCGGAGGCGACGGCTGTCTGCAAACGCGTGATCGAAACGGGTAAAGACGACATCGACCGAGAAACGTGCGGCCGAAGCAGCGCACATCGCAATGAGATGCGGAATTGGCTGGTAAGTCATTATCCGGTGAAGGATGCGGGCATCACCATTGGGATTTTTGTTATTTTGCAGGATATCACGGAGCGAAGGCGAGCGGAGGCGCAGGTGCAGGATGGGCAACTCGCCTTGCATGCGAGCCTGGATCGGATTCAGGATCTGACGGGGCGGTTGATCCAGGTTCAGGAAGTGGAGCGGATGCGCATCGCCCGGGAATTGCACGATGACGTGAATCAGCAGTTGGCGGCATTGTCGATGGCTCTTAGTGGGCTGAAGCGGCGCGTGCCGGCCGATCCGGAGGTTCGCAAGGAGTTGGAGGCGGTGCAGCAGCGTGCGATTGATCTGATGGATGAGGTGCGAAGCATCTGCCATGGACTGCATTCGGGCGTTCTGCAGCATGCCGGGCTTACACCGGCGCTGAGGGCGTATTGCGGTGAACTGCAGGGACAGGTGGGGGTCGTCACGTCGTTTGCCGTGGACGAAAATGTAGGCGAAGTGTCCGCGAATGTATCCCTTTGCCTGTATCGCGTCGTGCAAGAGGCAATGACAAATGTGGTCAAACACGCTCATGCGACGCGTACCGATGTGAGACTGGGCGTCCAGGACGACGGGATCGAGCTGAGCGTCGCCGATGATGGGTGCGGATTTGATGTTTCAGACGCTTCGGGCAGCCGGGGGCTGGGGCTGATCAGCATTGATGAGCGGGTGCGCATGGTTCGGGGCAAGGTCAGCATCAACAGCCGATTGGGAATTGGAACGACGATTCGCGTGTGGGTGCCGAGGAAGTAACTCTATGGCAAAATCCAGGATTATCGTCGCGGACGACCATGTGGTGGTGGCGCAGGCTCTGGTGAGTTTTCTCAAGGACTTGTTCGATGTCGTGACCATCGTGTCGGACGGGGCAAAGCTGGTCGAACAAGTGAGGCTGCAATCGCCGGATCTGGTGATCGCGGACATAGGTATGCCTGGAATCAACGGCATGCAGGCGTTGCGTCAAATGCGGCGCGAGGGGCTGACCGCGAAGGTGATATTTCTGACGATGTACGCCGACGCGGCTCTTGCGCGAGGCGATGCTTGCGGGGGCTTCGGGGTATGTGCTGAAGGATGCCGCGGGAGAGGAGCTTGTGGCGGCGGTTCGGCAAGTGCTGAAGGGAAATATCTATTTGTCATCACGAATCGCCCGGGAGGTTATGACGGGTGATGGGAGTTCAAAAGATTCGGTTCAGTCCAAGATCACTCCGAGACAGCGAGAGGTGCTTCAGCTTGTCGTAACAGGGCGGACTATGAAGGAGGTTGCGGCGGCGCTGGATCTTTCGCCGCGGACGGTGGAGACGCATAAGTACGTCATGATGGAAGCGCTGGGGGTTCAAACCACGGCGGAACTGATTCAGTATGCGTTGAGGCATAATATGGTGAGTGGTTTTCAGCCGGTCGCATGAGGCGACATTTGAGATTTTTGAATGAGCGGGGAACACGGCGACTGAAGTTGCCGCGCCGCGGAAGGATGGAGAAGCCGATGCCATGTAATCTGCAGATCGTCAGGGCGGGAGATTTTGTCAGGCTAGACGGGCATGGTGAGGTCGACCTGAACGAAACGGCAAAAGCGCTGAGGGCGATCGCCAAAACATGCGTCGAACGTGATGTCGACAACGCGCTTCTGGATGTTCGTAAAGTTCATGGTAATGTGACCATCGGACAGTTGCACGATCTGGCCAAGGCATTTTACGAAATGGGCTTTCGCGAAAGGCATCATCTGGCGATTCTGCATCGGTACCGCGGTGGGGAAAAGGCGGAGTTGTTCGCCATTTTCGCCGCCAACCATGGATGGAATGTCCGGGCATTCGATTCGTTCGAGGACGCATTCGAATGGTTTGCACAAGACCCGCTTTTTAGTGGTCGGGATAAACCATAAACGTTATAAGGGCCATCACATTAGTACTCACAAGGAGAACGCGATGAAGTTGATCAGTTTCTGGATGTTGGGATTGTTCGGGCTGGCCGGCTGCGCGGGAACGCAGGAATTACCGCCATCGGGACCGCACCCGGCGTTAACGCCGGATCAGGTTAACTTGTATCAGAAGCCACCGGCGAAATTTGAATTGCTGGGCGTGGTGTCGGCGGTGATCCCTCCGAGCATGACTTGGGATGAGAGCGGAAATGCAAATGCCGGCTTTGATGAGCTCAAGGCAGCAGCGGCAGCGCAGGGGGCCAATGGGATATTATTCGACCAGAACACGAACGGCGCAACGTATACGGTCAACGCCGGATACAACGGCACGTTTTACAATGTGCCGATGCATCGGGATCCGAAGACGGCCGTCGTCAAGGCGATTTTCGTTATAAAGGAGTAGCGTTCACAGGCAATCTGGGGCCTGCGGGCCGCCTGAATGGGGCCTTCGATTGGTCGTTATGTCCCTGTTTCCCAAGTGAGGACCGCGCAGGGTGCGGTCCTTTATGACGCGGCGATGTTGCGTATTGTGCGGGCTTGGGGCGATCCGCAGCATCGACCAGGAAGTCACCACGTCGAAAATCAGCAGGACGATTCTGGAATTCACTCAGTAAAAATTCGGATCGCGCTTTCAGGTCATTTCCGCTTACGGCGGAGTCGGGCGAGTCGTAAATTTGCTGCGCGAAATGGAAGAATTGCATAGCGCAGCAGGGCCCTGTCTTGACCGGCCGGTGCGATCCCACGGCGCTAGCGTCGGGCATTGGAGCAGGACATGAAGCGAGCGCGACTGGTCCTGGTTGAAGATCACGAGGCGGTCGCGGAACACCTTCGCATCGTGCTTGAGCGGGAGTTTGACGTCGTTGCCTTGGTTACGGATGGTTACGGAATGGTGGGCGCATCGATGGTGCTTAAGCCGGATGTCATCGTCGCGGATGTCGCGATGCCGGGAATGGACGGCATGATGGCGGCCAAGTGGATTCTCAAGGCGGATCCGAAAGCGCGCATCGTGTTTGTTACGGTTCACCAGGAACCGGAACTTATGCAATGGGCGATGGAAATTGGCGCGTTGGGTTACGTGCTCAAGCCGGCGGCCGGCGAGGATCTGGTGCCCGCGGTGGAGGCGGCGCTGCTGGGCCAACGTCATGTTTCGCCGCTGCTGGGTTCAAGTGGTACTTCATGAATGAGAGCTGATTTCCGGGACAAGAATGGTACACATATCCGAATGGAGATTGTTAAGAGGATTTCACGATTGGTCGGAAATGGTTCGGCGATGCTGCCGAGGATCAGATTATTTCGGCAATAGAATCTGGATCTGGAAGCGAATCGACCAATCAGGTCCGCCGCTTGGCCTTGCGGCGTTTGCGAAGGCCTGCAGTTGCAGATTAACAGGCAGCTTGCCGCCGACTTTTATGATCTTTCCGAAGCCGCCGCCGAGGGGAACCGTCCAGACATCGCGGCTGTTAGCAGCCCAGTTGGCGGTGATCAGGGGACTCGTGGTCAAGTACCAGCCACCGGGGAGGTTGTAGTTAAAGAATGGCTGGCAGACCATCTGACTGACGTAGCCCCCGCCCCAGCCGGCGACCGACCACTGCTGGTTCATTAACGCTCCGTAGACCATATGCCCGTCAATTCGCAGCACAACGAAGGCGGGGCCGATGCTGAATTTGCCGCTGGTGAGGCTTGGATCGGTTCCAGTCGGAATCGTAAACGTCGGTCCGAAGCCCCAGATGAATTTCCCGGGCTTCGCCGGAGATAAAAACAGGGTGGGATTGATGTCTCCTAACCCAAAGGCACTCGGGACCCCGTCGGCAGGGGAAGGTTGGTTAATGGTCGGGATGATCGTCCGGGTGATCAGGTTCCAATCGTCGTTCAAGGTCATGGGAATCACCGGCTGAAAGTTTAGAACATATTGGGTGACTTCCCGGCTTCCGACACCGAAGTTGAAGTTGCTCTGGAACGGAAGGCTAATCAGATTGGCGACGGGATTTTGCGCCAGTTTAGCCAGCTCCTCTTCGGAGGCCGTTTTGCCGGCTGGTTGTTCGCTTTCCTGGGATGACGCCCCGTCGCTGGGCTGCGGTTCCTCCGTGAGGTTGAGGATGTTCGTAGACCCCTCAGGCCCAAAAAACGAAACAGCTGCATCCTGGGCGCGGGCTGAAAGCGCACAAAGAGTCACGACCGCAATCCCTACGACCAATCTGGCCGTCTTCACCAGGGGGTTCACTGCGCGGAAAATTGTCGTATGGCTCACTTGTGCTCCTTTCGTTTGGGTCATGCACGGCATTGTATACGGCAGGCGCAGCGGTGCCCTATTTGTTCGGCGGCAGCGCCACCTTCCCCAGTATCCCCGCATAATGCAGCTTGATGGAAAGCCGATGAACGGCATCGGCGGTGGCCGGCGTTCTTCAGAAGCGATATCCGACGACGAGGCCGAGGCGGAACTCCTGGGCGATGTTGCCGAGCTTGCCGAAATTTCCCCAGGCGGCCATGTAGGAGGTTTCGACGCCGATGTTGAATTTTTTGATGCGGTAGCCGATTTCGATGTCGGGGCGAACTTCGACGGCGATTCCAGTGTGATTTATTTCGGTTCCGAAGTAATAGTTGGGATAGGTGTAGTAGGGCTGCCCGACTTGGAAATTATTGACGAGGGCGCCGACGCCGATGCGGGGAAGACAATAGAAACCCTGGTTGGGGTTGGGGAGGCCGAAGGGGAAGGCGATGCGAACCTCGGCGGAGAATATGCCGGTGTCGGCATAGAACGAGCGGGAGAAGGGCGCGGTGGGGTAGTTGATCGTGTAGTTGTCCCATGTGCCTGTGGCGGTGAGGCCCAAGCCAAAGAGGGGCGAATCGTTGGGGGGCAGTTTTTCATAGACGTTTGCGTCGATGTAACCGCCCTGGCGGTTGTAGGGGATTGCGTTGTTGCCGTTGAAGTGGACGTTGGAATAGCCGCCGGAAATGGTGGGCTGGGACATCCAATCGGATGGGGAAGCAACATTATAATCCGCCAGGGAATTATTCTGCGGTTGCGTGGTGGGGGGCGCGGATGGCGTTGGGGTCTGGGCGGATGCGACGCTGAACGCGATGAAGAGGGTTGCGATAGGGATAAATTTGAGGGGGCTCTTTGTTCTGATGAAAGGCGGCATTAGAGGGATTGTACCGGTGTTGGGAGTTGGACACCAGAATGATGGGGATAAGATCGGGGACAGCTAAAGCATCGTTATTTCTTCCACAGGCGGATGAGCCTCATCCCAGCGGTATTTCTTGCGTGAGCCATTTCCGAATTGTTCATGAAAAATTCCCAGGAAGTAGTTCCAATCTTTCTCATGCCCCCTTGCGAGTTCATGATCCGGAAGGTTGGAATGCACGAGGGTCATCAACGTGTCCTGGCCCTGTTTCTTGAAGGTCAGGGTAACGGTCGACTCTTGTCCCAGGGTTTTTGGCGACATCCAGGTATGCTGAATTCGACCGGGCCGGTCGAACTCCGTGAATCGGCCGTAATGGGACGTCCCCTGAAGGGTCCAGTAAAAGAGCCCGTCTACTTTCGGATCCAGGATAAACTTTTCGGCTGCATTCCAGGGATTGCCGGGGATTTTTGGATTGAGCCAGGCATCGAACACCTCATCCGAGGGAGCGGGGATTGTTCGTTCAATCTTAAATTCAAGGGTCTTCTTGGAGTTCTTCATCACTTCTTTTCCTTTTTCTTTTTGTCCCTAAAATATTTTTCAAACTGATCGAGACGTTCGTTCCAGAACCGCTCATACTCATGCACCCATCCCGCAACCTCGCGAAGGGGTCCCCCTCGAAACGAGATGAGGACCTCACGGCCCTGTTTTTTGCGTTTGATGAGTCCAGCTCTTTCGAGCAGCTTAAGGTGTTTCGTCACCGCGTTTAAAGCAGTGTCGAACGGCTTTGCGATATCCAGGAATCGAGCAGGCCCGTTTGCGAGCTGCTCGATAATCGCCCGCCGGGTGGGGTGAGAGATGGCGGTCAGGAGATCGGTCAATTGATCCATATATATATTACACCAAAAGGTGTAATGTTTTGCAAGCTATTTTTCTCGCTGTTTTGGGCTTCCTGTTTTGAAGATAGAACTAAATTGCGACATGAAAGATCAAGGGGCTTGCTGCCGGCCCGGCGGACGGTCTCTTTTAGTACGATAGTGTAGCCGGTGCCGCGCCGGTCATGGAACGTCGGTCCGATTTGCCATTTCACGCACAATGATTCATTTCATTATCATCATTTGGATCACTGGGTGGCTCCTGACGATAACCTGGTATTTGGTCACTACGCTCATTTTTTATCGAACTCAGCGACCAGAGCATCGTCGCCGATTCGTTGAGGGTAATATGAAGGAGGCGCTATTTGCCATCATCCTCTGGCCGGTCGAGGCCGGGATGATTGTAGTCTGGCTTTTATTCAACGGGCGGGGACGAGGGCGTTAAGCTTTCAACATGACGGAACGAGAGGGAGACTTGCGGGATTCACTGGCCCATTTTTCGCTCCGACGCCGTGGAAAGCGCGTTTAACAAATGATCAAGCGGTGCTGTGCTGGACGCTCCGCGGTTCTGGTCGCAATAATATCGGCATGGTTGATCATCTGCTTGCCGAGGCGAAGGCTGCCATCCTCAAGCGGAATCCTGGGATTGGGCCGTTCCTTGCGCCGGGGCTGGCGGCGGATGTGATTCGCAAGGGCCTTAAGGCGCGGGGATCGGGGGGAATGTTGAAGAGGTGGTGGCCGTCTTCTCGCACTTCGATGGCGGGAGCTTTGCTAAGGAGAATGAAGCCAGCCGACTGGGCTTTGCTCCGCCGATCGTCAAGAAGATTCAGTTGCCCGCCGACACCTTGCGCATGTTGGAGGCAATCGGGCGGAAGGTCGATCCGAATCCGACCATTTATGGCACGTTCTACTTCGCGCGATGGGAAGGCGTGGCTTATGGCCTCAAGACGTGGCGGAAGTTCGCGAGCAATGCGCGGTACGGAGTGCTTGTGGGCCGGGTGGTGCCGTTCTTTGTCTATGGGGAGACGAAGCAGGAGTTGGCATTGGATACCGATCCATCGGGCGACGGGCGGGTTATCAGCATTCAAACGGATAAGATGAAAGATGCGCCGCCGCTGACACTGGCGTACGCATCGCTGGCCGATTTTCTTCGAGATCTGATCGAAGCCAATCTGAACAACCGTCACTTGGCGTGGCCTGCGAAGCTGGGGGCGGCCATCGAACTGCCGTTGCCCGCGGCGCCGAAGTCCCCTGATAAATCAAAGAAAGCGACGCTTCCGGCGACGGACAAGGTGCTGCTTGTGCGCACGGATTTCTCCGACGATGCGGGCTGGCGGTCGCTACAGGCTGCGCTGGCCAAAACGAATGAAGAATCGAGCCTGGCTGTGGAATTCGTGAGCGACGCTACGTTCGCCGGTCTATCAGCGAAACGACTCCCCCAAAGCCTTCCCGACGGCCATGAGCAACCGATCGCGGTGTTGGCGGACGAGCCGACATTCACCGGTGAAGAGCAGACGCTGCTGCTTGTGGATCTTCGGGATAAGCCAGGCCGATCATTTCGCACGCCGCCGGCGTATCTGCGTGAGGTGTACGACAATCTCTCGGTAGCGAACATGGAATTCGCCGAATTCGCCAAGGCTGCGAAGGCGGATGGGGTGTATCGGGGGAGTGAGGAGTGACTGAGTGGGGTTGGAGGTTCAGAGCAAGGTCGGCCGATAAAATCGGGTTTGGCGTTAACGCCAAGGCCGTTGGTGTTGCGGGGGCGCGTTCAGACCTCGCATTCACCGCGATTTCGGCGCTATTTCGTGACCGGCTCGGAACGGCGGGGTGATGGGGAGGTTATCGCAGCGGCGTGAGGACCGCCGGTTGCCAGGGGAGTTGGTTGTAGGTAAGACCTGCCGGTTGGGGGCCGAGACCCTGGTAGAGGAACTGCAAATTGGATGGGTCGATGGTCTGCGTTTGGTCGGGGTTGGTGCGAACCAGATCGCCGCTGCTGATGTCGCTTGTCCAGGCGTTGCCGTCGCTGAAGGTGACGTTGGCCTTGCCGGCGAAGGGATTGCTCTCGCTCGCCGCCAGCGGGGTCCAGGAACCCGCGAGATCGGTTGCGGTAAAGGATCGGAAATACCTTCCATCGCGGCCCATCGCCTCGACGAGCATGAGGTATTGGTTCGTCCCCTTCACCGTGTAGACCTGCACGGCCTCGAACAGGTTGGACCTGGTGTCGGTCATGATGGTTTTAGGGTTGGTGAATTTGCCCGGGAAGTCGCCGATCGGCATCGATGCCCGGTAGATGTTTCCGTTGTCATTCGCGAAGAAGAGATAGGCGGTCGTGTCGTTGCAGATGACCGTTTCGTCGATCGAGCTTCCCCCGTAGAGTTCGTGTGGGGCCGACCAGCCAGACGGGTTGGTGGGGTCCGTCGAGGTCAGGTAACTGAAAGGCCACGGACCCCACTCGTACATAAGAACCCAGATTTTCTTCGGGGCGAAATAGATCAAGGTCGGCGCGACGCCTCCTACAGGGATCGAGTGCTGGGTGGCTGTGGCCATCTGAGACCAATTGGTGAAGGTCATCATGGCGCCGCTGTAGCTGGTGCCTGCCGTGTTGACCCTCGACATATAGACAATGTACTGATGGTTGTAGACCACGCAGCTGAAGTCTTTGAGCGAGACCCACCCGGGCTTTGGCTGAGCGAGCGGGCCTGTCGATGTCCATTTGAAGGTCTTGGGCAGTGAAGACGGAGATGAACTCGGCGTCATGTTGGCCGCAATACTTGGCTGCGTGGTGGCGGGAACGGGATCCGCGGCGAAACAACGGGGTAATGAGCAGCAGATTGCTGAAAAATATAGGACTGCGGCGGCCGTAAAAACGCCTTTCGCCCACATTTTTGCGATGGACTTTCTGTTGCTGCGTTTTAGGGCTAACGATTTCATTTTAGATTTCCCATTTGGTTTCTTGCCGACGATCGGTGAAATCTATTAATACGAGCCGGCTGGGCCGGGGGCAAGAAAGAAAGTGGAGCAGTAGAACGGTAGACCGTCGCGACTGGTCGGGACTCCATTGAAAAAGGCCACCCGAAGGTGGCCATTTTCAATAGCGGGGGGAGGATTCGATTCGAGTAACGCGACTCGTGTGAGAGTGAGAGCATATCAATACAGAACTGCGGGATGACTCTCATTTGCTTGCCGGCAGCTTCATAAAGTTGCGACGAACTCCGCCAGCTTGGCAAGCGGAATTGGCCAAACAGATGGGGCGGCACCGCATGGATCGCCATCAACTTTTCCGACAAGCCACAGAATCGGAAGTGGCTCTGCATTTGGACGATTGGCGGACTTTTGCAATTCGGCCGGGGTAAAACCGGGTGCAGAAGTGTTGCGTGCCATGACGACTATAGCCTGGTACCCGGTCGCTTCTGCCGCGCTCGGTAGAACATCGCGAGGGGTAATGTCCGCGAGCAATTCTAGTGCCGCCTCCAGCGGGTCGAGCGACGATAATTCAGGGTTGCGAGCCAACCAGACTCGGACCGGTTTCCGAGGAAAGGGTGCAGCCATTGCCTCGGCTTGTTGCTTTTGGGAGAAGCCGGATAACGTGGCAGTAAGCGCGAGGATTTCACCCCGCATTGCAACTCTATCCAGCCGTGGTGGGTTATCGTAACCGGTAGCGTCTTTCGCGTCGGTGCATGTAAGGGGCCGCACGGGAGATTGATTTGAAGACGCGAGGAGCATCCCATTGGCATAGAGGTCTGCCACGCGTAGGAGTTTGGTCAGGGGGCTACCTCCGTGGCTCGCAGGCCCCTTCGAATGGTACTCCAAGATCGGGGAGCTAATCGCATTTGGCAATTGGAGGCATTGCACGATTGTCTGCAACACTTCGCCGTGAGACATGCCGAGCACGATTTTCTCCACTTCATGCCGAGGCTTGCCGGTCGATTGCTCGATTTCGAGCACTTGCCGATATTCTTCCGCAAATTGGCTGTGGAAAAGAATCTCGCCCAGGTCGTGACAAAGCCCGACGAGGTAAGCGAGACCTGAATCGCGTTGTGTCGCGAGATGGTTGCAGAGGGTGGCGACGGCGAACGCGTGCCGCCAGCATCGAAGCTGGTTGAAGCCATCGGAGTCAGACACGGGCATCGCATCGAGCACGCCCATGGTGGCGGCGATATTCCGTACGGCAGCGCATCCGATATTCCGCACCGCTTCAGGAAGGGTCGAAACCGGGCCTCGTTTGGAAGCATAGGCGGGGCTGTTGGCAACCTGAAGAACTCGCGCCGACACGAGCGGATCCGCGCGATCATCGCGGTGAGGTCGGATGCATTACTGTCGGGGGATGCCGCCATGGAAATCACGTGGGCCACGACGCCTGAGAACGTGCGGCCGTGAAGGGCTTGTTTTGCGCGTTCTATGCATTGATCGCGCCAATGAGCGAGGGTATCTTGCCCGGTGTCGGTGAGGCACCGGATTGTGACGGCGCAGCGGCTGTAGGCTTCGCATCGGCCTTGGTCGCGTCCGGCGCTGAAGGAGACGTTGGTTGCCGAGACGCGGTCGCGGGAGTCAGACCATCAAAATGCTTCGTCACGCGAGTCAGCAGATCCTTCAGGGAAAAGTTGGACTTGAGAACATACCCTCGAATTCCGAGTTTGGCGGCTTGAAGAATGTCCTCGCGGTCTTCGGCGCCGCTCAACATGATGACCGGAATCTCAGCCGTTGATGAGTCGCCTCGTAAGATCCGCAGAAACGACAATCCGTCCATCACGGGCATGTTCACGTCAAGAAGGATCAGATCCACCTGTTGCCCCCGAAGCTGCTCAAGGGCTTGTTTTCCGTTTCCAGCGCAATGCGCCTCATATCCGGCCGCTACGAGCGTCGCAGCAATCGGATCGCGAATGATCGGCATGTCATCGACAACCAGAACTGTACTTTTCATACGCATCTCCATCACTTTGTGATTCGAGCGAGACAATGCTTTTGGTTCGATTCGCCATCAAGCGGCCAACGCTTGAGGTTCCGCAAACTGAGCCCGGATGGAAACGAATCGGGCCTCGGTCTGGAGGAAAGCATCCACAACATCGGGATCGAAATGGGCTCCAGCCTCCTGGACAATCATCGACCGGGCGATGTCGTGGGTAATACGCCTCCTTGTATATTCGCTTCGACGTAAGAGCATCGTATACATCGGCAAGAGCGACAATTCGGCGCACAGAGGAATCGATTCACCACCAAGCCCTTGCGGATATCCGGTCCCGTCGAACCGTTCGTGGTGACTGGCGGCGATGTCCCGTCCCATCTGCAGGAACTTGACTCCGGGAAACTGCCGAAGGGCGGCATCCAAGGTTTGCGCGCCGAAGTCCGCATGCGTTTTCATGATCTCAAATTCCCGGTCGTTGAGCCGGCCTGGTTTAAGCAGGACGCAATCGGGGATTCCAACCTTGCCGATATCGTGCAGGGGGCTGGTGAGGTAGATAAGACGGACATACTCCGCGTTGATCTCGCGCGCGGAACTTGTCGACGTCTGACAAGTGTTGTGCGAGTACCCGTGAATAGCTGCGTACCCGTTCCAGATGCGCGCCCGTTTCGGGATCGCGGGATTCGGCAAGCCGGGCCATTGCAAAGATCGTCACATCGCGCGTTTCGATCGAAAGGATTCGCTCCGCCGTTTGAATGCGGGCAAGCAAGCTCGGAGGGGTTGAACGGCTTGGAAATGAAGTCGTCGGCACCGGCGCGCAGCCCCTCGACTTTCTCCTCGGGCAGGTTGTGCCCGGTCAGCAGGATAACGTAGACATACCCGGAGCAACTCTTCGGTGCGGATGGCGCGGCACAACTCGATGCCGTCCATTTGCGGCATCTCCCAGTCGGAGATAACCAGCCGGCACGAGCCGCTGCGAAGAACCGCCAACGCTTCGTGTCCGTTCGTCGGCAGTCACGACTTCGTGGCCGCTCTGGACCAAAGCGTTTCGCAGCGACGGTCAAGGCAATCTTGTTGTCGTCAACGATCAGTATTCGCATCTTACTCTTTCCGAAGAGCGTTAGGTTCGGGCTTTCTTTGCGATTGCCGCACGCGCTGCCGGCAGATAATCGATGCAGCGTCGTGACCTCGTCGTTCAATTTGGTCAGCAACTGATCTGCGTCCGCAAGTACGCCGGCGCGTCCCATTCGTTCCAGTTTGAAAGCAAGGTCGGAGAGGGCGTCGGCTGCCAAGATTCCCGAAGCGCCCTTGAGCGCGTGGGCGACTCGTGCCGTTTCCTCGCAGTTGCCGCTTGCCACGTGTCGCTTGATTTCTGCCAGGTCCGAAACGGCCTGGCGTTCAAACTCATCTAAAATCGACATGACCGTTTCTGCATTGCCCATGCAACGGTCGAGCAAAGCATCGATCGCCAGAGGCGGGGTCTCGTCATGTGCGATTGTGGACGTAGTCGAGACCGCGACGGTTGCCGCTTCGATCACTGACTGTGTTGGTGACGTCCGCGGCGGATTGTGCTGCCAGCAGTGTTTCGATGGCCTCGATCAACCGATTGGGATCAATCGGCTTGCTCACATAGTCGTCCATGCCGGCTTCGAGGCAACGCTCCCGGTCTCCATTGATCGCATTGGCGGTGAGGGCAATGATCGGTGATATGCCGTGGCGGTTTTGCAGGATCGGCCTGCTTCCGTCCGGCGGATTTGCCGCGTTGCCTCGAAGCCGTCCATTTCCGGCATCGAGCAATCCATCAGAACCAGGTCGTAGCTGCCGGCCGAAACCGCCGCGACCGCCTTTCTCCCGTTATCCACGATGTCGCAGGCATAGCCGTGCTTGGCCAATATCTCCGAGGCGACGATCTGATTCACCCGATTGTCCTCGGCGACGAGAATTCGAGCCTGATGCGTGGCATCACGGTGTGGCTTGGGAGCTGCCGGCAATGGGCAATGTCGTCGCGACGAAATCGTTCGCGCTGGGACGTCGAGGCCATCGCGTCCACAATGGAATCGTAGAGACGCGATTGCCGAACCGGCTTGATCAAGTGACCGGAGAATCCAGCCGCTCTCAGTTTCAATGGTTCAAGATCACTGCCCATCGGAAGAAGGATAAGCAGTACCGTCCCGGCAATTTCGGGACGGGCTTTGATCGCCTTGCCCAGTTCCAGCGTGTTGATGTCCGGGAGTTCACCGTCGAGAATTGCAACATCGTATGGGTGTGCTGCCGCGGCCGCGTCGATGAGCATCTTCATCGCTTCGTCGCCCGTCGACGCTGTTGCGGCCTCCAGCCCCCAACTGCTGAGTTGGCTGCGCAGAATTTCCCGCATCATCGGGATCTATCGTGCGCTGCCAGGACGCGCCAATGACCCGAATCGATGGCGGCGGTCGGAACCAGCTACTGGGCCTGCGATCCCAGTCCCAGCCTGACGGTGAACCAGAAGGTGGAACCGCGTCCGACCGTGCTCTCGACGCCGATGCTGCCGCCCATCAATTCAGCGAGTTGTTTGGAGATGGCCAGCCCCAGGCCGGTCCCGCCATAAGTGCGAGTTGTCGAGGAATCCACCTGCGAGAAGCTCTTGAAGAGCCGGTCCATCCGGTCGGCCGGAATGCCGATGCCGGTGTCGGTGATGGAGAATCGCACGGTCGACGTGTTCCGTGCGATTGCTCTTCCAGCGTCAGCCGGATGCTGATGGAACCCGACTCGGTGAATTTGATCGCGTTATTGACGAGGTTGATCAGGATTTGCTTGACGCGCTGGGGGTCCCCCTTGACCTGCCTGGGGACATCGGGCATGGTGAGGCAGGCCAGGTCAAGCCCTTCTGCGACGGCCTTGATCAGACATCATTTCCGTGACGTCTTCGACAGCCGCGTACAGGTCAAAATCAACCGATTCGATCTCCAGCTTCCTGGCTTCGATCTTCGAGAAATCGAGGAGGTCGTTGATCAGTTCGGACAATGACGTCGCCCGAGGTCTTGATCAGTTCCGCGAAGTGCCGCTGTTTTTCGTCAAGCGCCGTGTCCAGCAGCAGGCCGCTCATGCCGATTACGCCGTTCAGCGGCGTGCGGATTTCATGGCTCATCTTTGCAAGGAATTCGCTCTTGGCGCGGCTGGCGTTCTCGGCGGCGTCTTTGGCCTGTCGCAGCTCCGCTTCCGTCTGCTTTCTCGCGGTAATGTCGCGGATGAACGCGGTGAAGGTGCATTCGCCGCCGGACCATGCGGGCGTGATTGCCACCTCGACGGGAAACTCCCGGCCGTCCCGCCGAATCGCGACGATTTCCGCGACCGTATTGAGTAGCGGACCTTCCCCTGTTTTGATGAACGCATCGATCGCGTGTCGGTGCGCGTCCCAATGGTTTTCGGGAATGATCGTCTGGTCCAGATCGCATACCGACGACTTCTGTCCGGTCCCAGCGGAACATCGTCTCTGCCTGCAGATTCCATGCGGTAATTACGCTGCGAGAGTCGATTGTGACGATTGCGTCGAGCGCCGTGTCAAATACGACGCTTTTGGCTTGATTTGCGGCGACGGCTGCGTCCTTGTGCGCGTTGAAGATCGGTTTCACTTCGGCGCAATGCCTCGTTCGCCTTCCGGAGTTCGGCGGTCCGCGCTTCCACGCGCTGCTCCAATTCGGCGTGAGCATGCCGCAAGGCATATTCCGCCGTTTTCTGCTTGGTCACGTCCGTGGCAATGCCGACTAACCGTTTGACCTGTCCGGTCTCATCGCGCACGGGAAGTCCGCGGGCGTGGATCCATCGCATTGCGCCGTCCGGCGCGTGACGCGGTATTCTTCGTCGAGGCCCATGCTCGCAAACGTTTCCAAACTAGCGAGCACCCGCTGCCGATCCTCGGCAACAATCGGTTCCGCAAACGACCTGGCGTCTTCGTAAAGACTTTCGCAGGAGCGGCCCCAGACCTCTGCGTAGGCAGGGCTGATGTAGTGGATTTTGGTGCTAGCGGGGTCGGAGACCCAAAAGACTTCGCGGATCGTCTCGGCGAGCTCCCGGAAGTTGGACTCGCTTTCCTGAATCTCATCGCGAGTGTTTGAGTAAGCCGACCATTTCGTTGAATGCAGTAGCCAACTGGCCGATTTCGTCGCGAGATTCGGCATTGATGTGGGCTTCGAGGTTCCCTTTGCCGATCTCTACCGTGCCGTCTCGAAGTCGCGCGAGCCGAGCCGCCAGCGGCATGGCCACGAGCATTGCCATGATGATCGCGAGTATGATTGCGACCGCTGCGGTCACGGTGAGGAGGCTCACCGATGTGGTGACTCGATTCTGGGCGACTTGCAACCCGTGCCCCATGTCGGCTTTGGCCCCGCCCTCATAATCCTGTGAATCCCTCAGTAGGCCGCCGGTGGCAAGTGATAACTGGTCGAGCGATGCCTGTTTCGCCCCGGCGCCGCTCTTAATATCGGAGCGGATTTTGGACCACTCATCAAGGGCTAAACGCGCTTGCCGCTCAATCAACTCCAACTGGCGTTCGTTGTCCCAAATGCCGCCATGGTCGGAGCTGCTCTGCGCGGCATCCAGCGGGTGATTCCGATTGGTCTGGACAAGTTGAGATGTTGCCTGGGCGATCTCCGCAAACGCATCGTCAACTTCACGCACCAGACGCACATCGTCGATCGGCTGATGGCTCTGTTCAGCCGCGCTTTGCTCGTCGATGACCCTGTCGATTGTGGAAGCCGCCCCTTGTAACCGATCTGAATCGGCAGTCTCGCGTAACTCGGTCATCACCGTCGCACTCAAAATATTGCCGATGCGACGCATGCTCAGCGCACTGAGCAGGCCCACCGCCGCGACCAACAGGGATGTCACGAGGGATTTCCCGATGATTTTCTGCTTTATCGTCATAAATAAGTGTCTTTGCAGGCGCGGAAACGCCCACGCACACCACGTCAAATTCGGCAACAATCGGCAAACAGCTCTGATGATTTATCGACGCCCCGAGCGTAGGTCTGGAGTGAGAAATGTGCCGGTGCCGCGCCTTGGCTCCGATAATCCAATCAATGAAATCAAGTCGCGATTTCACGCGTCCGGCGACATGGACGTGCGCCATCGCCTGCATTTCGATAAAGAAGATCAGAACAAACAGTTGACGACGAACTGGATTCAGGCGGCTGCATCAGTCATTGCGAGGCTCGTGTCACGGTCGTGAGCCAGAATTGCTCCGTACTATGGATCACTTCAAAAAACTGATCGAGGTCCGACGGCTTCACGATATAACAGTTCGCGCTAAGATTGTAACTCGTAATAATATCTTTATCGGCGCGCGAAGTGGTAAGAACCACTACGGGTATTCGCTTCAAAGACGAATCGCCCTTTATTTCCGACAAAACCTCTCGACCGTCCTTTCGGGGAAGGTTCAAGTCCAGAAAGATCAAGTCGGGTTTTTTGGCGTCAACGTAAGAGCCGGCGTGGTGCAGAAAATCCATTGCTTCCACACCATCTTTCACCACGCTCAGCATAGATTGCAGTTTGCTGGTTTTGAACGCCTCCCGGAACGAGCGCACATCAGCGGGATTATCCTCAACCAACAGAATTGACAAGGAATTGTCCGTCATGCTGCCTTCTCTCGTTTGAGTATTGAAAAATGGAAGGTTGACCCTTCACCGACGACGGATTCTACCCAAATTCTACCTCCGTGGCGCTCGGCGATCTTCTTGCAAATCGCCAACCCAATGCCCGTTCCCCCGTACTCCTCGATTGTGTGCAATCGCTGGAAGATGATGAAGATACGTTCGAAATACTGCGGTGCTATTCCGATTCCGTTGTCCGCAACCGAAAAAATCCATTCGTGCGGCATTTCCTTCACGGACACGTGGATACGCGGCGTCCGCTTTCCGTGAAACTTGATTGCATTGACGATTAGGTTCTGGAAGACCTGCCCGAGCTGCGTAGCGTCGCCGATTACGACCGGGAGCGGTTCGACGGTTACGTGGGCCTGATTGGATTCAATCGAGGCTTGGAGGTTTTCCAACACATCGGCGCAGATCGCTTTGCAATCCGCCGGTGCGAACGCTCCACCCTGTGAGCCAACGCGGGAGTAAGCGAGCAGATCATTGATGAGCGTTTGCATCCGGTGTACGCCACCGATCATGAAGTCGAGAAACTCCTGGGCATCTCCTTTGAGGCTTTTACCGAGATTGCGTTGAAGTAGTTGAGCAAAACGCTGCACGGTTCGCATTGGCTCCTGCAAATCATGGGAGGCGACATACGCAAAACGCTCCAATTCCACGTTTGAACGGGCCAATTCTTCCGCCTGGCGCGAGAGATTCCTCGGCCCTCTTACGCTCGCTGATGTCCTGGACCACGCCGACGAGGCGGTCTGAATTGCCAAGATTAAAGTGCCGGCCCGCTGCCTTGATCCAGCGAACGATCTGATCACGCCGCACGATTCGGCACTCAAAGTCCCAGGTTTGCCGTGTCTCCATTGCACTGCGAAAGGCCCGGTCCACGCCATCACGATCTTCCAGCAACACATGCTCCAGAAACATCTCGTAGGTCCACGACGGAAGCAGGGATTCGTAGCCGAATATCCGGTCATGCTGCAGTGAGCGACTGGCGGTATTGTCGTCGAGGTTCAATTCCCATTCGCCCGCTCCCAGGATCTCCATGGCGAACCGAGTGCGGATCTGGCTTTCTTCAAGCTTCGCTTCGGCCTGCTTGTGCCCGCTTATGTCGCGGACAATCTTGGAGGCCCCGACGATTCCGCCGGCCGAATTTTTGATTGGCGATACAGAAAGCGACACATCAATCCTGCGGCCGGACTTGGCGATTCGCACTGTCTCAAAGTGTTCGATGCGTTCGCCCCGCCGCAACCGTGCGAGAATATTTTCCTCTTCATGGTGCCGCTCGGGTGGAATTATTTTCGAAATATGCTGGCCGACAACCTCGGCGGAGGCGTATCCGAAGATTCGCTCAGCGCCGTTATTCCATGTCGTGATGATTCCTTCAAGCGTTTTTCCTATGACCGCATCATCCGACGATTCGACGATTGCAGCCAGCTTCGCCTGCGTTTCCTCCGCCCTTTTCTGCCGCTCCTCTTCCAGCCGATCGCGCTCGCTCTCAGCCAACACGGCCGCGGTGTCCTCCCTGGCGATGCACATCAACCCGCTGATTCGACCCGCTTCATCGCGGATCGGGCTGTACGACCACGTGAACCACGCGTCTTCGCGGAACCCATTCCGCTCCAATACGACAGGCGCTCTCTCGTTCCAGGTTGACTCGCCACGCAGCATGACCGCCTCGACCTGCGGCGTCAGCAGGGGCCACACCTCGGCCCACACGTCTGCTGCAGGTTGGCCCAGTGCATCCGGATGCCGCTTGCCCAGCACGGGGATATGTGCGTCGTTGTAGATGTAAATTAATTTCGGTCCCCACCAGACATGCATCGGGAACCGGCCATTCAAACACAGGTCAACCGCGACCCGAAGACATTCGGGCCAATTCCCGATTGGCCCAAGAGGCGTCCGTGACCAGTCCATCGCACGGACAAGCGCCCCCATCAGCCCGTCGGCGCTTGGAGGCGACGGTTCGGCGACCAGTTTGGGGCTTGGTGTAGGCTCGCCCTGCAATTCGATAGCTCCATATCATTGGGTCAATTTGTCGCGTCCGTAATCGACAGAATTACTATCGTCGTTACCCGCCATTTTGACTGAGGAGTATATCGACCGCATCCCGAAACTCCACGTCGGTGGCCTGAGCGCCACTTCGGAAAGAGAATCGTCGTGGACATTGCCATCGTTTATGGCATTGCATTCGTCGTGCGCTGCCTGCTGCGGCTGAGTTGCGGCGCAATGCAAATCATGCCTTCGATGAACTCGATAAGGTTCTGGCGGGCGGAACAATCGAACAACGACGGGAATTGATCGGGCTTTACGTCCAAAAGATAAAGGCTGATCCGGACAGCAATTCCGTCCAGATCAGCCTATATTCGGCACTCTTTAGCCGAGTAGTAGCGGGGGCTTGTTCAGACCCCGCGTGCGCAGCGATTTCGTCGCTATTTCGTGCAAGAACAGCGGCCTGAGGTCGGCGGGTTGACCCCCCGTGACGACGCTAATGGCCGCCACGGTCGAAGGTTTTTAAACACTGGCTCGTCATGTGGCTCGGCACATTGTGAAGGTCGCATTCTGGCCTTGTTGGATACCCGAAGTCGGGGTGGGCAAGCGCGTCGGTCTGCTCGGGCCCCCACTCGCGTGCTGGTCGGAGGTCTGCCTGGACGATTGGCTGGCGTCACTGAACGAAGTTCCTACTTCTGAAACAACTTCCGAGCGGGGCGAGCCACCAGAGAAATAGTCGTTAGCGCCAGCAGTGACAGAGAGGCTGGTTCGGGAATTTCCGTAATCGACACATCAACGGAAGCGGTCAGCGAACTGTCCATTGGCGCGCCTGCTAGCCGCAGTTTCCGGGTCGAGACTCGCGCCAAACGCCAGCGAGTATCGGTCGCCGGCCGTCAGGAAAACCTGCTCATTGAGGCCGGCCGGACTATCCGGCGTAGGATTCTCGTCTTGATAATTGTCATCCAATTGCAAACCGCCGCCGTTTGTATCGTCGTTAACCGTATAAGTGAGAAAGAGGCGCACGAATTGAGCGGACGCACGACCCCCAAAAAGCACCGACGCGGTCAAATTGTATTCACCCGTCGTCGCCACCATAAAATCCGTGGTAACCCCTCCGGAGGGTGCGGTTATGACGGCGTCAACATCGCTCGGCGTCACGGCGTCGGCAGAACCGTTCAACCCCAGGCTAATTACCATGCCCGTCGAATCCAGGTTATAGGTCAAGCCTGCGCTTCCCGATCCAACATAGCTTCCCGCGTCGTTGCCAAAAACGCCCGAGGACGTTCCGGCCGCGGTGAGCGTTCCATCCGTCGCCGTACCCGTCATCACCGGGGTCGCGTTGTATGTTTGGCCGTTCTCAAACGTACCCACCGACAGTCCGGCACCTGTCACCGAGTTTGCATAGGTAAATTGTGCATTAGCCGTTGAAGTCGATACCGCAAGAACCACCATCGCGGCGAATACGGACGACAGAATCGAACGGAACAGACCAAGCCTTGAATCGATGTGCATTTCCCACCTTCTCCTGGATTACGCTTTTAGGGAGCCCGATGCATGGGCATCGCGAACTATCGGCAGCACAGTACAGAATTGCGGGGGCGACTGGCAAGGCGATTCTGCGTCATTCCGGGCCGAAATCACGCCAATTCCGTCGAAAATCGCAAATCTCGACCGTTTTTGATCGCAGTTTGACCCGAGCGCGATAAATTGGGCCGACCACCCGCAATAGTATAGCGGCCTGGGTATCGCAATGGTCTGACGGAACTGGACCTCTGCTCGTTAGGCATCCAGGGGTGGTTCGACACACTGCGGGCGGATCAAAGGAATCAGCGTTTAGGCGGCAGAGGTCGGAGGTTCTGAAATAAGGGCCTGTTCTGACCCAGCGTGCGCACTCGTTGGCGGTCTGTTTAGAATGTTCGCAATCGTAGCGGCATGAGTGGGTTCACACGGAGTGTGTCTTGGTGGTTGCAGCCTCCCAATGGAGAGGCACGCCGTTCAATGATGGCATTGCCACGTCGATGCCGGTGGCTTTCATCTGCTTGGCGAGAGGACCTTTCGCTTTGCAAATTTCTTCAATAAGGCTTGCTCTATCCTTGGCGTCAATGTCAAGCCACTTGACCTTTTTGCCAGCGGACACATCGGCTTTAATAAGATTTGCTAGTCGGTTTTGGGTGTTCATAAGGACATTGTACTGGTTCCTCGGCGGAGAAGGTTATATAGGGCACAAGAAGAGGCGAAATAGTTTACCGCCCATGCCGGCCGATTGAATGGTCACTATTCTCTGACTTTACACTGTGCTAACCGCGAAACATGTAAACATAGAAAAGTGGGGCCGCGAAATGGGCGTTCTGAAATCGTATGAGTTGCTGGAAAGCGATTGAGCAAGAGGATGCCGGCGTCTTAGGAGAATTCAATGTTTACCTTTCAATCCCACTGTCCGGTCTGTAATTCGCAAACCACTCATCAAATAACCCACATATTTCAAGACAAAGAAAAAGGCCATAGCCAAAGTGTTCAGTGCAAAATCTGTGAAGTTATCTGGGGTGTTGCAACCGGAGAAAGTCAGGATGAGTTTGTAGCAAATCTAGCACATCGAGCGTTGCCATAGTTCAAATTGGGGGTGGTCGGAGGTTGCGAAACGTGGGCACGTTGCGTTAAGCCAGAGCAATTCCTCGCGGCGGAGGCCTGCGTATATGAGTGTTGCCACCATCGCTTGTAGCTGCGTTGCGCCGGCCAAGGCATTCAGTTGCCGATCGATTTGAGTAAGCGTAAGAAATCGAATCTCTGGCGCCCTTTCCTTATAACGGCCGACCTTAACCACGGGGTTCTTGTCTGCTGGCATTTTGATGCCGCGCTCATTCATGCCCCAATTGAATAGCCGGCACAGGATTTCGCGGTAACGGTTGGCGGTTTTCGGGCGCGAGGCCCCGGCTTTGAACCTGCCCCGAAATAAACTCCGACACCTGGGCTGTCGTTATCTGCTCAAAGCAAGGGGCCTCGATGACCAGCGCACGCCGCCGGCGGTCCTGTTCAGGCTTCGGTGGCCGTTTCTTCGCCGCCAGCGAGGACTTGCGGCTGGTGATTTGCACCGCCGGGCAGATCGGCCCAAACGCATCGCGGAGATAGTAAATGTCCGTCTGAGCGCTCTTGGGAGTCTTCACCGTGCGGATGTGGTTCACGTAGGCAGTGAGGACGTCGGTAATTGGCGTCCGGGTGGGCAGTGGATTATCGCTTCCCCTGAAATGGGCGGATTCAAATTGCCGGAGCGTCTCTTTTGCGATCTGCTCGCTGTCGGTGCCGGTGCTGACGCGCCGGGCTTTTCCTGAGACACAATACTGGATGTACCAAATTTCGCCGCGTGGAATCAAACTCGCCATGACTGTTCTCCGTTTGGAGGCTTTCGTCTCTGGCGAGTCCCTTCTTTGTGTACAGTTCTGTGTACAAATCGGCTTCTGTTGGCCAAAAAAGAAAGGACTCGCGTTGCCGCAAGTCCTTTTCTTCTAAGCAGTAGCGGGGGGAGGATTCGAACCTCCGACCTCCGGGTTATGAGCGATTTAGGCTCAAAATCCGAACTTTTTGTGAAATCAGTAACTTATGATCACCGCGCCATTTACGATGACGCGCCTACGGTCAACAAGTGTACCATATTTGCCATGTTTTTCAATCCGTAGGGTACGCGCCAGTGTACGCGCGGACGCTTGTAAGTCCTTATTTTGCGTTCGACCTTCTCGGTCATCCCCCGACGAAGGGCCATTTTTCGGGCTTTCGCGCCGTTTGGACGCGCTTCGTTCGAGTTTAGTGTACGCGCCAGTGTACGTTTTTCTATGGCGGCCTTGTCGTTGAACCGATACAAATTAGCCGATATAATAGTCTGCATAAAGGGATAGTTTCGATCCCTTTTGGCAGAACGTCGTGAGGCCTCAAAATGGCGCAAACGCTGGAACATTGGATCGACCGCCTTCAGACCGAAGGACGTTACACCTTCCTTCGCCAGGAAGCTATAGCCGACAGCGGGCTCTCCGCCGAGGCCGTGAAGAAAGCTCTGCACCGCTTGGCCAAGCGGCAGCGCATCGCCAAGATCAAGGATTACTTTTACGCGATCGTGCCCCTGGAATATCAGGCGGCCGGAGCGCCGCCAGCAACGTGGTTTGTGGGCGACCTCATGAAAGCAATGAAGTTGCCGTATTACATCGGCTTACTCAGCGCCGCGGCCATGCACGGCGCAGTCCCATCAGCAGCCCCAGGAATTCCAAGTCGTCACGGATCGCTCGGTTCGCTCATTGACGGTCGGTCGTGCAAAACTTCGATTCTTCGCCAGCAAGTATATCGCACGCGCCGCCACTCAAGACATGAAAGCGCCAACCGGAAAAGTGAAGGTCGCCACGCCAGAAACAACGGCGGTGGATCTCATACGATTCTCGAAATCGGCGGGCAATCTCGACAACGTCGCGACCGTCATTTCCGAGATGATTCCTTTGCTAAACCCGCGAGCGCTGTTGGCGGCGGTTCGCAATGTGGATGATGTTCCCAATGCCCAGCGCCTCGGGCATGTTTTGGATCGGCTGCGAAGGCGGGATTTGTCGGCACCCATCCATGAATGGGTTGAGCGCCACCATCCCCGCCTTGCAAAATTGCGAAGCGCGCTTCCGACCGGCGGTGCTGATGAAGATCGGCGGTGGCATCTGCTCGTCAACCGGCCAATCGAGATTGAAGCATGATTCCTCAGGCTAATATCACCGCGTGGCGCACATCCGCGCCATGGCCCGACGATGCTCAAGTTGAGCAGGATCTCGTCCTGTCGCGCGCCGTCGTCGAACTATTCAGCGCCTCTGATTTGGCAGATGCTATTGCGCTGCGTGGTGGAACCGCTTTGAACAAACTGTTCATCGACCCGCCCGCGCGATACTCGGAAGACATTGATCTGGTTCAATCCAAACCGGGGAAAATCGGACCGATACTTGATGCGATACGCGACAAGCTCGATTCGTGGTTGGGAAAGCCGAGCCGCTCGCGCACTGTCGGATGCACCGCTCTGGTTTATCGGTTTGAGTCGGAAATAGCGCCCGTGCGTCCACTGCGGCTAAAAATCGAAATCAACACACGGGAGCATTTTACGGTGATGGGCCTCCATCGGCCGAAATTGAGCGTGCGCAATCCGTGGTTCAGCGGCGGCGCGGATGTGACGACCTATCAGCTTGATGAACTCCTGGGAACCAAGCTTCGGGCCTTGTACCAGCGCCGCAAGGGTCGCGATCTCTTTGATCTGTGGCTATGCCTCAGCCGAAAGCTCATCGATCCTGATCAGGCTGTGCGGTGTTTTCTGAAGTATATGGAGCACGAAGGACATAGAGCCTCCCGCGCGCAGTTCGAGCAAAATCTCCATGAGAAGGAACGCGATCCTGAGTTCATGGGCGACATCGCGCCCCTGCTGAATGCCGTGATAACTTATGATCCTGCGGAGGCGACTGGTCTCGTCAGAAAAAAGCTGATCGAGCAGATTCCCGGTGACCCTTGGCGCGGCTCGAATCCATCGTGATCGGAATGCTCGACATATACTGGATTGACAGAATTCACGTCGTCAATCTCGAAACAGCGGATCACGAAAGGCCGTTGGGTAGTAGAGTGTAGCCATGCGTGTAGTGCAGTGCTTATACATTGCCGCGGGTCCGACGACTTTGGAAAGCCTGGCACCCGCTCGCCCGCTTGAAGACGAGTCGCCCATCCTATGCCAAAAGTTCCGGAAAGCCTTGTTTGAGTCGCCAAAAGGCTTCAAATATGCGGTCCAAATGGAAGGATTCCCCACAGTTCATCTTGAGTGGATACCGGTAGGACAGACATCGGGCGCGATTCTTTTCCCGCCGTTTGTCACGCATCCGGGTCGGACTGGACCGGATTTATTGAGCTTGCTCGTGAACGGGCTGGAATCGCCGTCCGAACTTTCTGAGCTTGCACTGCGATTTCCCATCCACGCCGGCAGTTGGCAGCAAATGCTAAACGCGGAAAAGCCGGTCGCTTTTAATCTACTGTACACCGTAGGTCGATTGCGGGAGCCCGCGACGATTACAATCGTCAACGCATTCGCCAATTCTTTTTTCTGCATGTTTGGAACGAACAAAGCGCCTGCTCCCCTTTGACGCCTGTGCTTGCCATGTCGTCCGCATAAACGACGTGAAGTGCTGGCCCAATTCGACGGGAACAATTCGCTATAAGTGGCCCGCTATCGAAGGCCCAGCGGAATTGTTCTCCCGCATATTGTATTGCACCTGGTTACTGCGGGCCGACTCAGGCGTGGAGGCAATTGTCTCTGCGGCTGTTGTTCGGAGACCGGTATGACTCCAGAGAAGGCACGCAAGCTCAACATTCTAAGTCGGCGACTCACCGAAAGCCTGATGAGTGCCTCGTTGTGCGCGAAAGAAATCGACGAAATCGCGCACGCACAACCCGACGATAACTTTGACCGAAACCCTGGCGCCAGTCGCAATGGGCACGGACGCAACGGCTCCAAAGCCATCCATCGTCCGCTCCTGGACGAAGCGACTCTTTCGGTCACCTGGAAAGGCAGAACCCTGCATCTGGGTCACACACAGGGTTTCTGGCTGCTGACGCGCCTTGCACGCCGTGCCAATCAGTACATCACGCACCTGGACCTCTTGCGTGAAATCTGGGACGACGAGTTCGCGGACACAGGGCTTTTGCGTGCCGGCGTCCAACGGTTGCGCGATAAGCTGCGCCGAGGCGGCATGGCCGATCTGGCCGGTGCCATCACCGGGCACCACGGTCGATACATGCTCGACCTGACGGCCGCCGGGCGTCACAGGAACGTCACAGCGGTGTCTCATCGAACGTCACAGCGCGTAGCGCATAATGCCTCGCGACAACATGAGGTTCTCTTCGTCGAAGGTACGTTGCCGTCGGCGGAGTGCGGAACTATCAGGTCATCGAGGCCGCGATGAGCACACCAACTCAACACCCCTGGTGGGTCAAGGAGAAACCAGCCGCATTGCCGGCAGCGCCACGCTTTCGCGGCGTGGCGTATTACCGTCATTCTGCGCACGACCGGCAGGAAAACTCCGTGTCTATCCAGCAGGAACTGGTCCAGAAATGGGCCAATGAGAACGGTGTTGACATTATTCAAGAATTCGCTGATCGCGGAAAATCCGGCCTGACTGCCGAAGGACGCGATGGGTTCAACGAGATGATGGATGGCTGGGTCAAGCAGCGAAAAGACTTTGATTTCGTGCTCTGCCTGGACGTGAGCCGTTGGGGACGTTTCCAAGATATCGATCTGTCGGCAACGTACAGCGCTGAATGTAAGAAGCATGGCAAACAGGTGATTTACACCACGCTCGGGATGCCACGCCCCGACGACCCCCTTTACCCCGTCTATGTGCAATTCGAGCGCTTTCGCGCCGCCCAGTACAGCAAGGAACTGAGCACCAAGGTGTTCCACGGGTGCGTAAGGATCGCGCAGCAAGGCTATTGGGCTGGCGGCAAAGCGCCCTATGGCTTCGACCGGATGCTCCTGGATGAAAGCCGTCATCGCCTGCATGTCCTGACGCACGGGCAGAAGAAAAGCATCCAGAACCAACGCGTGACGCTTTCGCTGGGTCCAACCGAACAAGTCGCCACAGTGCGCCGCATCTTCGATGAATTCATCGTACGCCGGTCACACCATGCAGGAGATTTCGGCCCGGCTGAACGCCGATGGCTCACGATCGGCGATGGGCGGCCTTTGGAACGTCGGGAAAATTCGGCGAATTCTCACGAATATCATGTACGCCGGTACGCTGGTCTACAACAAAACAACCAGCAAGCTCAAAACGCCAACCCGGCGAAACCCTATCGACCAATGGGTGAGGACTGCCGGGGCGATCGATCCCATTGTCGATCAGGCCATCTTCGACCGCGCCCAGGCTGTTTTGGCCCAGGTGGCTGCGCGTTCGCGCCCGAGACCATGCTCCAGCATCTGGAACGCCTTCACCGCGAGCATGGCTTTCTGCATCCCACGCTTCTGAGCGCAGACGAACTCGCACCGTCGGCTTCGACCTATGCCACTCATTTCCGGTCGCTCGACGCCGCATATCAGCAGCTTTTCCGCGCGGCCGCTGGCGATATCCGCGCGCAGGTCGAGACACTCCTGCGTAACGCGGTCGAGCAAGTCGACAGCTACGACGATTTTCTGGTGGTCAACGGCAAATTCACCGTACTGATTCAGCCCTCGGTGCCCGTGCCTTATGGATATAGCCAGTATTGGTACTTCCGGCCGGACTTTCGCGGTGTCGTGGACATCACGCTGGGCGTGCCCGTTTCCTCAAGCGAAGGGCCACAGATTTTGGGTTACGTCGCGTTGCCACGACTGCTGGTGCGCGACCACGGCATTCGCGTCTTCGGTTCATCCGAGACTCGGCTGGACATGTACGGGCACACCGGACTGGAGTTCATTTCCAAACTCGCGAGGTCATGAATGGAACACGCACCGATTCGACTCATGAAGGACCGCCGTCGGGAAATGATTCCCATCGACAAGATCAGAGTCATCAACAGCCGCACGCGCGATGAAAGTCAATTTGCCCTGAACGTTGAGAGCATCGACGCAATCGGCCAAATAAAAGACATCCGCGTCAATGACAAGTTCCTCGCCAAGGACGGTTTCTACGAACTGATCTGTGGCGAAGGCCGGCTGATTGCGCACCAGCGCCTGGGTCGGACACATATCCGTGCCGAGGTGGTCACTTGCTCACGAAAACAGGCCTACCTCGAATCGCTCGTCGAAAATCTCGCCCGCACGCGTCCTGGGACGATGTATTTCGCGCGGGAACTCAAAGCACTGCATGACGAGGGCTGGGATTACGACAAGATCGCCAAAATCGCATGCAGGAGCGTTGAATACATTCGCCAGTACATCCGGCTGGTCGAAAACGGAGAGGACCGACTGATCCAAGGCGTCGAGCAAGACGTGTTTCCAATCTCGTTCGCGGTGCTCGTCGCTCAGGCCGACGATTCGACATTGCAGAACGTGCTAATGGATGCCTTTGATCAAGGCATCGTCAACAGCAACAACTTCGCCCGCGCTCGCGGCATCATCAACGCGCGCCTCGAAGGGCGAAAACGTAAAGGAACCGGGCCAGATGACTATACGGTCGCGGCGCTGACGCAGGATATCGCCACCGCCACGGAGGCAAAGGACTCGTTTGCTCGTGAAGCCCAGGGAAAAGAGAGTCGGCTGTATCTGCTCTTGGACGGGCTGGGGGCGTTGTGGCACGACCAGACATTTTTGGAACTTCTGCTGGTGGAGAAGCTCGATAAGTGGCCGGAGCTCACCGGCAAGTACAACGTCGCGGCCAACACAACCACGCAGGAAAGGAGCAACATATGAGCCCGAACGATCCCATGAAAGACTCCGTAGGCATCGACGTTCCAGTGGCACGGTTGCGGCCACTGCGCGAACGGAAGGTCACTCAGCGCGAGTACGATCGCATTCTCGCGAGCATTAAGGCCGTCGGTCTCATCGAGCCTTTGGTCATTTATCCCGAGGGCAATGACTACGTCATTCTCGACGGCGCACAGTGTTATCGAGCATTGGTCGAGTTGGGCGTGCAGGTGGTCCCGTGCATCTTGGGAAAACAGCGCGAAGCCTTCACCGGCAACCGGATGGTCAATCGCGTTTCGCCGGTGCAAGAGCATCGGATGATTGAGAAGTCCCTCGCCGAAGTCGATGAAGCTGCCATTGCTGCGGCACTGGGAATCTCCAACCTGGGGCACCGCCTGAAGAAGACGCTGCTGAAGCAGCTTCACCCCGAAGTTGCTTCAGCTTTTGACGCGGGGAAAATCTCCCGCGCGTGCGCGCGAGAGTTCACGCACGTTAAACCCCTTCGCCAAAAGGAAATTCTCCAAGCAATGGAGAGCTATCGCGACTATGGAACATCCTTCGCCCGCACGTTGGTGGTGAAGACCCCGCCCCATCAGCGCGAGAGCCGGGGCCGAAAGCATAATCCCTGGGACAAGACGACCCAGAAGAAAAATGATCTGCTCAAGAAATTAGCTGAAGCGGAGCAGAAGCACGATTTCTACTCCCAGCTATACAAGCAATACACGGTCGATCTGTTGCGATTGGCGATCTACGCGCGGTCCATGTTGACCAACCAGCGTTTGCGTGAATATCTCGACCGGCAACACCCTGACATCGTTGAGCGGTTCGAGGCCATCATCACAGACGCAAGAGGCTGATCATGCGTAACAACTGGACGAGGGAACAAATCATTCGCAACCTCCTGAGAGGCGAAGCGAAGGGGCTGCCACTGACGGTTGGAGGGGAAGGGGTCGATAAGTCTCTGTATGCCGCGGCACGCCGTATCTTCGGTTCCTGGCGAAATGCGATCCAGGCAGCCGGGATCGCACCTCAGCAGGTATTGACCTGGGAGCGTTGGTCACCGGGACGAATTCTAGTGATGATCCGCCACCTCGCGCGCCGGGATAGGCCTTTGACCACCCTGCAAATGGAGCGGCGGTATCACAATATCGTGTCAGCCGCGCGACGGCATTTTGGGTCGTGGAACAAGGCAGTCTTAGCCGCCGGGGTTAAACCGACCAAACTTCTGCGGGTCATTCCCTGGAATGAGGAACGCGTCATTGAGGCCATCCTGACACGCGCCCTGCGAAACGAATCGTTAGCGGCTCGGGTTGTCGAACCACGGTCACTCGTGGAAGCCGGACACCGGTTCTTTGGTGGCTGGGCGGCGGCGGTCACGGCGGCCGGATTGGACTTGGCGACAACCGAACCGCCGCCTAGGCGGACAAAGCGTTCCCGGGTTACCAGTACACGGGCATCCAGCACCACAAAGGCCGATGCTCCGCGAGTACCGTGGAACAAAGAACGGGTCGTTGCAGGC
>CAWBQI010000002.1:0-2596599 GCA_963791055.1 uncultured Phycisphaerales bacterium
CTTATTCGTCGAACCTGGGCCAAGCCACCACCGGATCTTATTCCGGCCCGATCATCTGGAACACGGTTCCTCCGCGGGATCTGTATTATTCATCTAACTGGCAGGTCGTGGAGGAGGACACTCTGAACCTGACTACCAGTGGCCCTGAGACGGTCGATCAGTACGTGTGGGGCCAAGCATATGTGTCGCGGGCGCGCCAAAACCGGCCAGTGCTTTGACGGTAACCGATTGGCCAACCACATTTCCGCTGGAACAATAAGAGCCACGGTACCCTGCGTTTGCTTATTCCGCGTCGCCCGGCGGCCGGACATTTGGCCAATGAGGACTCATGTTTTCGAACTGCTCGCGAGTATAGCGATGCCACATTTCCTCGTAACCCGTCGCTACTTGCGTCCACTCGTTTTTTGGCCACGAGATCATTTCAACGAGTGCCTGACGGAGCAGGCCGGTCAACTGAACGTCTTTGACGCGGAAGGTCGGTGATTTGCCCCATCGCAGCGAGCGAGTTGCCGCGTCATAGTCGTCGACAAACCAGCACTGGGTCAGCGTAAAGGTTTCATCGTCAATCCGACGGATGTCGATGGTCGCGTTGCCGCCTTGTGGCGGAGTGAATTGGAGTCGCCAGTCCGGCACTTCGTGATAGTACCGCTCAATGGACATGTTATGCGCCGACGCGAACTGCCGAATTTCGTCGGCTAAGGGCGCGAAGAATCGTTCGAGCTTGGGTAGCTCGGTCACATGCCAATTTGGATCGCCGTTGGGCATCGCCTACACCGGACATTGAAGCTTGGTGCGGCCTTTTGTGGACCGGATGATTGCTTACGTCTTCCGTGCTGACGAAGCACGGCTCCATTGAAGCTCAACCGTGACGGTCACAAGCTGTTTCCCGGCGTATGTGGTCTTCCGTGCTGACGAAGCACGGCTCCATTGAAGCAACAAGCCGACGCTGTTTGATGCGTTCGTTCCTTCGTCTTCCGTGCTGACGAAGCACGGCTCCATTGAAGCTCCCACTCCTGCAAGAGGGCGAGTGCCGCGCCAAACAAGTCTTCCGTGCTGACGAAGCACGGCTCCATTGAAGCGCTCGGCGCGGGGCATTAGTAATAGGGAGTGCGGGGTCTACCCAAATCCCGCCGGAAGGCCGTGGCCGAAGAAAAAAGGACGGTTACGTATGGCCAAGAAAAGAAAACGCACATCACGGATTGAGCGAACGGCCTACCATGAAGCCGGCCATGCCGTCGCGTGGTATTCATTCGGGAAAACCTTCCGTCACGCGAGCATCGTCGCCACGGATGATTTGCTTGGTCATGTGCTGGGTTTCAAATGGCGTGGGGAAACGCCGGAAATCACAATGAACGATCAAATGCAAATGCGGTGCTTTCAAGACATCATCATCACCCTGGCCGGACCAACGGCCGAAGCGAAATTTTCCGGCCGAAAAAACCACCTTGGGCGCGCAAGGATTATCAGGACGCCTTCGAGATGGCCTGTTACGTGGGCGGAAGCGAAGAAGAAATCTACGCGCTGCAGAAATGGTTGGGGATAAGAGCGAAAGCGGTCATTGAATACTATTGGCCCGGCGTCAAAGCGCTGGCCAAGGCGCTGCTCAAGCGGAAGACAATCAGCGGTGCAGAGTGTCGGCGGATCATCGACAAGGGGATGGGATGCAAAAGTTTTAAGCTAACAAAGGGCCTGTGACGTATGAAAGTCTCAATCACAATGAGGCAAGCGTTGTACCCCCGGACGACGCCGACACGCTTTTGGTAACTTTCGAAAGCATCGGCGAGCTTGGTGCCGGAAATCTTCCGAGACTGAAAGAATTGCTGCTTCCTAAGTGGTCCGAACATCCCCACCGTGTGGCGGATGAAACTGGCCTTGCTGGACAAGATCGAAGCACCGGCGACCGGGCTTCACGCGGCAGCTTAGGCAGGGCCGAAGAACCTCACCAGTCGAAGCCTGCCGGATCGCGGGTCCACAAATATACCGAAACGCGATCTGAATCTTGATCGCCGGAAATCCACCAAAGAGCGGCAATGGAGGACCATATTCCATGGGACTCCATCTCGTGGACAATGGGCAACCGACGGGTCCGCGATCGGCGCGGTTTTGCCAAATGGCCATTTACGGTTTTGCGCGAAGCGAGTTACTGAAATCCCCTGCAATTCAAGGCAATCGCTCGCAACGCTTGCAATCGAGTTCACTCTTCGTAAAATGCTGGAAAATCCGAGTGATTCTGAGGTTTTTCGGCGGGTTCAAATCGTTTTTTGGGACCAGAAGGCCGCAGGTTCAAATCCTGTCGCCCCGACTCTTTGGAAACACAAATCCCGTCTGTGGTTGCAACAGCTTCCCGCGGCAAAGGCAATCGAGGAGAATTGCATGAAATTCGGGCAAGTCAACGATCCAGGAAAGATCGATTTCACGATCCCGCCAGACCATCCGGATACTGCGAAGGTGCTGAAACAAAATTCGAAATCAAGTGATCTCGAGGTCTTTGTAGGATGTGCCAAGTGGAATAAAAAGGACCTCAAAAATTTCTATCCGAAAGGGGTGAAAGACGAACTTGCATATTATTCGACTCAGTTCAATTGCATCGAGTTGAATGCAACGTTCTACCGTTTATTTCTTCCTACAACATTCGACAACTGGTATAAGACGGTGCCGGAAGATTTCAGGTTCTTTCCCAAACTCGAACAATCGATCTCGCACTTCCAACGGTTGAAAGACGTCAAAGAGATCGTCGAACGCAATGTCGCAAACATGTCCCACCTGCGTGAAAAGCTGGGAATGCCGTTTCTGCAGATGCGCGATGATTTTGGACCAAAGGATTTCGACCGTGTTGTGACGTTTGTTGAAAACTGGACGTATGAAGTACCGGTGGCAGTCGAGTTTCGTCACACGGACTGGCACAACGACGCGGCGGTTTCGAGCAAACTTTACGATTTGCTTGAAACCCACGGCGTCACGAATGTCCTTGTCGATACCGCGGGTCGCCGTGACCTCATGCACATGCGTTTGACGACCCCGACCGCGTTCATACGCTGGGTCGGAGCGAACGAGCCTAAATCAGATCGCTTGCGCCTCGATGAATGGATCGGGCGAATCTCAAAATGGAAAAAGGCCGGGTTGCAGAAACTCTTTTTCTTCGTCCATCAAAATGACGAACAGGAATCACCCGCGCTTGCCTCGCATTTCATCGAGCGACTCAATAAAAAGATCGGCTCAGTTCTGCCAATTCCCAAGACTCTTGGGGACAAAAGACTTTTCGATTGATCTAAATCGGTCTCGGACGAAGAATCGCTGCACCTTGGCGTCCCAGTCTTGTTGTTCCGATTTGTCCAATACTCTTGGCCCTGTCACGATACACAAATGCTCAGGCGGTAGATGCAACCGCGAAGTCGCGAACCGTATTGAGCGCAGGAGAGTAGCCGTCGAGCGTCGAGACCTCGATCGTTGGGAGATCAAACGCCGGGGATTCATAATCGCCCGGGGGTTCTAAGATGCCCTGCTCACGGTATACGGTCACCCGCTTATCGCCGTGGTAGAACACTCTCTTGGGATCGTTCAAACCGCGGTGCAGGTGGCGATGGGCCGCGATGTCACTGTCGACGGAACATATGACAAAGCAGACTCTTGCCGAGGCTGTAAGGCCGTCTATCCGGGGTTGCCATACGTGATGCTGGAAAGCGGCCTCGACGATCAGCGATATTTTACGTGCGAGCAGGAACGAGACAGTTTCGAAGAAAGTTTCGGTGGCGACGCCGTTGGAATCGGGCGGAAGCTCATCGTGGCGAACGCCGAAAGTATTAACGTAGCCTTCCTTGATCTCGTCCCGGCTGATGATGGGCATGTAGAGGAGCTTGGCCAGTTCTTTGGAGAGCGTGGATTTGCCCGCGCCCGGCCTTCCAGTGACGATGATACATTTGGGCTTGTCAGGCATTTGACGAGTTCTCCGAGCCCCTCAGGAACCCGCCTTTGGACGCGCGGCCGATGGATCGCCCGTCGGCGGCGGGGCGTGGTCGGTTTGAGCCGGCGGACCCAATAGTTGCGTTAGGATCGGACGCAGCCCATCGGCCCAAACCTGATATCCCTTCACCGTTGGATGCAAACCGTCGACGGTCATTCCGTCAAACAGCCTGCCAGTTCGCATCAGCCAACTTGTCGTTGACGTTGATGTAAAAGATCGTTTGTCCATCAGCCAGCTTCGCCAGTTGGTCATTGATGCGGCGAATTTCCGGAAGGACGGCCGGGTTGTCGTTGCGCGGGAAGATGGCGGTCAGGATGATCCTGGCGGAAGGCGCTTTTTCGCGGCACGTGGCGATCAAAGCGTCGAAGCCCTTGAGGATATCCGCAATTTTTTCGTCTGAGCCGGGACGATTCCCAACGTTATTTGTGCCCGCGAGGATGACGATGACCTTCGGATTGACGCCGTCCAACTCGCCGTTTTGGATGCGCCACAGAATGTTCTGCAGGCGATCGGCGCCCCAGCCAAAATCGGCGGCATTCCATCCATAAGAAATTCTGATTCCAATTTGCCAACATCGCCGACCATTGCGGATCGGAGCATCCCCATCGGCGAGTGATCGAGTCGCCGAGGAAATAAAGATCAATCCCACCTGCCTTCGCCTTGGCGACAAGCTGCTGATGAGCCAGCATCGAATTGGCATCGCGCCTGGGCGAGGGGATGGTTGCGGAGTCGGTATGCGTGCTTGGCATTGTCGTAGTTTCTTGAGTCGCGGGGGTTTGGGCCATTGCAACGGAGGAAGTTGCTAAAGCGGTCATCCCAACCGATGCGGCGAAGAGGAGGCAAGATATTCGGATCGACACGTGGGTCACGAATCCTCCTCTTTTACGCTTATGGCAGTGGGCTGGATATTACATTATCGTTTCGAGGCGTGATAGGTTCGCCCAAGCTACTCGCCCTGGTCGTTACGGTCGCATGTTGGCAGGTCGCCTATTCACAGGATTTGAAAATGGAAACAACTTCAATCCCGCATCTGCGGCAAACGGGCCACCGTTACCCAATTATATGTGAACGATAAGCCGTTCCTTGCCTTGGGCGGCGAGTTGGGAAACTCCACGGCCTCTGATCTGGATGTTCTCGAAAGCGCGTTCGCCAGATGCCAGCGAATGGGCTTGAACACGGTCATGCTTCCGGTCTATTGGGATTTGATCGAGCCGGAAGAAGGAAAGTTTGATTTTTCTCTGGTGGCCGGCGCGATTGATCGTGCCCGGAATCATGGGCTGCACCTGGTGTATTTGTGGTTTGGAACGTGGAAAAACAGCATGTCCTGCTATGCGCCGGGCTGGGTGAAACGCGATACGACTCGGTTCGAACGCGTCAGGCAAAGTTCGGGCGAGACGATGGAGATCATCAGTCCGGAGAACACCGCCGCAAATGAAGCGGATGCCCGTGCCTTTGCGGCGCTCATGCGCTGGACGAAGGACTACGACGCCAAAGAGCAGACCGTCATCATGGTGCAGGTGGAAAATGAAATCGGCATGATTCCGGAGCCGCGAGATCATTCGGAAAGTTCCGAATCAGCATACAAAAGCGCTGTTCCGAGCGAGTTGCTTGCTCTGGTCGAGCGGGGAGAACTCGGACCTGAAGTAGGCGCTCTTTGGGCAAAGGCCGGTCGGAAAACTGCGGGCACATGGGGCGATGTATTCGGCTCCGGCCCGCAGGGAGATGAGGTATTCTCAGCGTGGCAGTTTGCAAACTATGTCGAAAAGGTCGCCGGCCGCGGGTAAGAAGGAATATCCGTTGCCGATGTACGCCAACGCAGCCCTGATCCGTTCAGGATATCTGCCCGGCAAATATCCAAGCGCCGGTCCACTGCCGCATCTTTTGGAAGTGTGGCGGGCTCGGGCGCCTTCGCTGGACATGATCTGCCCCGACATCTACTTCCCAAACTTCATGGAATGGTGCGGCCGTTATGTCCGAAATGGAAATCCGCTTTTCATTCCGGAAATGGCGGCATCGGCGCGGGCGCCGCGAATGCCTTGTACGCGGCGGCGCAGTTCGGCGCCATCGGTTTCGGACCTTTCTCGATCGAGAACGTCACGCCGGAAAGAGAACGACAAATCGCCAACTGCTATGGCGTGTTGGCGGGATTGTCCGACCTCATCCTGAATTGCCAGCAGAGCGGAAAAGTCATCGGACTGTCGCCGCAGGTTGCGTTCGATTGGACAACCGACGGAAAGCCTCAGCGTGGCGAATTGGGGGGAATCATATTCGAGGCGCAGTTTGATAAACCGGCGGTCGCCGGCGATACCGCGACGACGGTGTTGCCAACGCTCGGGTCTGGAAGATGGGACGCGCCGCCGGGAACTCCGCAGGGGGCGGCGATGATTCTTCAACTATCGGATGATGAATTCGTGATCGCCGGCATGGGCGTGACCATCACCTTCGCGCCCGCGAACGCAAAAGGAAAGGTCGGCATCGAACAGGTGCAAGAAGGGCGCTACGAAAAAGATGGAACATGGGTCGGCGACTCGCTGGCTGAACGGTGATGAAACACACCAGGGCCGACACGTTCAATTCTACGATGGCGCGTGGACCGTCCAACGCGTGAAGCTGTATCGATATCAGTGAACTGTCGATCCTGGATCATTTGTCTACCTATGTGATGCAAATCGCATATCGTCGTCGCCGTCAGACCGATAGCACGCCACCTGAGGATTCGAACGGCATTGGAATGTAACCGATCCCACACATCCGCGCTGAAATTTTTACCGCTTCATGTCGCCTCGAAAACTCGCCGATTGAACCTGCGGTAAATTTCGATGTTTTCGACTTGAAATGCGGAAGCGTGGGACAGGTTAATGAATCGGCAGACAAGACTCCTGGTATTCCGTTTGAACGATCGGCTATGTGCTCTTTATCTGGAGCAGGTGCTGCAGGTCGTTCACGCGGTGGATGCGACGCCGCTTCCGCAGGCGCCGGACATTGTGATGGGGGCCATCGATCTTCACGGGGAAGTTGTGCCGCTGCTGAACATCCGCAGGAGATTTGGATTTTCGGATCGTGACATTCGCGTGGACGACCAGTTCATTATCGCCAAGACGACCAATCGCGTCGTCGCGCTGGCGGTGGACGAGGTGCGGGAAATCGTCGAGCGATCCGCCGACCGGATTATTCCGGCGGAGAATATTGTCGGCCGCCTGGAACACGTGGATGGCGTGATCCAGCTTGAGGATGGGCTGGCGCTGATTCACGACCTGGACAAGTTCCTGTCGCTCAGCGAGCGGCACGAACTGGAACACGCCCTGGCGGGGGAGGCGAGCCATGAGCGATGATCTTCTCGCCGTTGAACTTCCGCGGCTAAGCGATTTCATCGCCGACGCGATCGGTTTGGATTTTCCTCCGTCGCGGTGGAACGATCTGCAGCGCGGCCTTGCGGCAACCTCGAAAGAGCTTGGGTTTGCCACACCCGCGGAGTGTGCGCGGCGGTTCCTTGCCGGGCCGGTCGTCAAAGGACAAATCGAAACCCTCGCCACGCATCTCACCGTGGGTGAGACATATTTCATGCGCGAAGGCAAAAGCTTTGAGCTGCTCGCTGAAAAGATTATCCCGGCACTGGTCCGCAAACGGCGCAACGGCGACCGGCGGTTGCGGCTTTGGAGCGCGGCCTGCTGCACCGGCGAGGAAGCGTATTCGATCGCGACCATACTCCATCAGGCGATACCCGACATCGCGGATTGGAACATCACGCTTCTGGCGACGGACATCAATGCGCGATTTCTTTGCAAGGCGGCCGCCGGCATCTACGGGCAGTGGTCTTTTCGGCAGGTTCCCACCGGGTTTCGCGAGCGATTCTTCAGGCAGGTTGCGGAGCAACATTGGGAGATTCTGCCTCAAATCAAGCGTATGGTTCGTTTTGCTCCGCTCAATCTGGTTGAAGATGTTTATCCGGCACTGGCCAACGAAACCAATGCGATAGACGTGATTTTCTGTCGAAACGTGCTGATGTATTTCACGCCGCAACAGGCTCGGAAAGTGATCGAGAATCTTCATCGCGCGCAAGTCGACGACGGCTGGCTGATTACCGGCAGCGGCGAATTGTCTCATTTATCTTCCGGGCCGTACGCGCCGGAAACATTCCAGGGATTAACGCATTATCGAAAATCGGACAAACTCCCCCGAACTCAAGGCGATCACCGAATCGTTCCGCCCTTGCCCGAATTATCGGTGGCGGCAGTTGAGCATCCGATCGCCATTCCAAAAATCGAAAGCTTGCCGCGTGAAGAAGCGGCAACAACTCCGAAGGCGGAGAGTTCATCGGAAACGTTGCTCGCGCAACAAAAACACGCCAAATTGCGACGAGCGGCGCAACGGCTAGCCAATCGCGGTAAGTTGACCGAAGCCCTGGATTGCTGCGACCGCTGGGTGGCGGCGGACCGGCTCAACCCGTCGGGACATTATCTCCGCGCGATCATCTTGCAGGAGCGGGGCGCGATCGCGGACGCCGTCAAGGCACTGCGCGGCGCGCTCTATCTCGATCCGAATTTCGTGCTGGCCCATTTTGCGCTCGGAAACATCGAGTGTAATCGCGGCCGAAGGCGCGAGGCCGGTAAACACCTGGAAAATGCGCGACGATTGCTTCGCGCTTACGGCCCCGACGACCTGCTGCCCGAATCCGAGGGCGTCACCGTCGGGCGATTCACCCAAATTGTGAGTTCTCTTTTGGAAATGGAGGCCGCCGCGTGATTCAGGAGGCCGCACCAAGCAAGCTGCCGTCAGCCCCCGGGCGAGTTTCGGAAATTCTCCGTGCCCGCGCTCGCAATCTGGCTCGTCCACTGGGCCGCCGGGAGGCTGACGGCAATTCCCTGAACGTCGTCGAGTTTCGCCTCGCAAAGGAACTGTATGCGATCGAACTGGCGAATGTTCGGGAAGTGCTGCGGCTCGAGAACCTGACGCCACTGCCGTGCACGCCGATATTCGTGCGCGGGATCATCAACGTGCGCGGACAGATTCTGCCGGTCATTGACATCAAGAAGTTCTTCGAACTTCCGGACGCCGGAATCACCGATCTGCACCGCGTTATCGTTGTCCGCGCCGAAGGGGCTGAAATGGGAATTCTGGCCGACACGGTGACGGCCGTTCGCTCGATCCCGAAGGAACGCGTGCAGCCGTCGCTGCCGACCCTGACGGGCATCCGCGCCGCTTACCTCCGCGGCGTGACCGACGATCACGTTGTGATCCTGGACGTTTCGAAAATTCTATTGGACCCCAAACTTGTCGAGGAAGAAGAATAGGAGCTATGCCATGAGATGGACAGTTGGAATGAAAATTGGATCCGGATTCGGACTGATCGCGGCGATTCTGCTGATTATCGGGACCGCGTCCTACCGGAGCATCACCAAGCTGGTTGACACGGCCGATTGGGTGACCCACACCCACAAGGTGTTGGAGAACCTTAACGGCATAGTCCTGAACATGGTCAATGCCGAGACGGGACAGCGCGGCTTCGTCATCACAAACGATCAAAAATACCTGGAGCCCTACAACTACGGAGTCGGCCTCGCCGAGCAGGACCTTCAGGAAGTTCGGACCTTGACGGCGGACAATCCGATCGAGCAACGTCGTCTGGACGTACTGGAGCCGATGGTGGCCCATGAACTGCAGATAATGAAGGATGCAATCGCCTTGCAGGAAGACAAGGGCGTCGAAGCCGGTCAGGACTGGATCAAAACCGGCCAGGGGAAGGCGGGAATGGACGCCATCCGCGTCAAGGTCGCGGAGATGGAAGATGAGGAACATAGTTTGCTGACGACTCGCGCCGATGAGGCGCAGGCGACGGTCACCACCACTCGGCGGATCATTCTCGGTTGCACGCTCGGCGCATTCGCGGCGGCGTGCCTCGCGGGGTTCTTCATCGCCCGCAGCATTTCTGTGCCGTTGAAGGAAATCACGCGCGCCGCTGAGCAGATGGCAGGCGGCGATCTTGATGTCGAAATCTCCAAGCAAAAACGAAGTGATGAAGTTGGCGCCCTGGCCGTCACGTTTACCACCATGACCGATTCACTGCGGAACATGGCTCAATTCGCGGCGAAAATTGCCGAAGGAGATCTGCGGATCAAAGTCGAACCCCAGTCGCCGAAAGACAAGCTCGGCAACGCATTTGCCCTGATGGTGCAGAACCTTCAGCGCACGACATCGCAAATGCGCGAAGGCGTCAACGTGCTGAGTGCCTCGGCCAATCAGATTTCGACTTCCACTACGCAACTGGCCGCCGGCGCGGTGGAGACCGCCACCGCTGTCAGCGAGGCTACGACCACCGTCGAGGAAGTCCGCCAGGCCGCCCAGATTTCCAGCCAGAAGGCCAGGGCCGTTTCCGAAAACGCCATGAACATGACGCAGATTTCGCAAGGCGGCGCCAAAAGCACCGAGGAGACGATCACCGGAATCGGCCGCATCCGTCACCAGATGGAAACCATCGCGGACACCACCGTGCGCCTCAGCGAACAGACGCAAACGATCGGCCAGATCGTGGCGACCGTCGAGGACCTGGCGGCGCAATCCAATTTGCTGGCGGTTAATGCATCGATCGAGGCCGCCAAGGCCGGCGAGCAGGGAAAGGGTTTTGCTGTAGTTGCGCAGGAAGTGCGAACATTGGCCGAGCAATCCAAGCAGGCGACCAGCCAGGTGCGCAGCATTCTGGCGGATATCCAGAAGGCGACCAGCGCAGCCGTGATGGCGACCGAACAGGGCAGCAAGGCCGTCGACGCCGGCGTGAAGCAGTCCGCCGTCGCTGGGAAATCGATTCAGACTTTGTCCGACACCATCGCCGAAGCGGCCCAGGCGGCGACGCAGATCGCCGCTTCCAGCCAGCAACAATTGGTCGGTGTCGATCAGGTCGCGTCGGCCATGGAAGCCGTCAAAGAAGCCAGCGGCCAAAACGCGGACAGCGCCAAGCAGCTTGAGGCGGCCGTTCACAACCTCAAGGAATTGGGCCAAAAGCTGAAGTCGTCGGTGGAGATGTACAAGGTCTGATCGATCGCTTTTTAACAGGATGAAGGCCATGCCGACCCCCAACGATGATTTTCTCCAGCGACTGCGGGCGACCTTCAAGGTCGAGGCCGAGGAGCACTTGCAGGCGATTTCGTCGATGCTGATGGAATTGGAAAAGTCGCCCGGCTCCAATCCGCCCCTGGCGGCGGTTGAAAACGTCTACCGCGAGGCGCACAGCCTCAAGGGTGCCGCGCGCTCCGTGGACTTTTCAGAGATCGAAGCGATCTGCCAGATGATCGAAGGAGTTTTTGCCTGCTGGAAACGCGATCTGACCGCGCCATCTCCGGAAGTGATGGACACGCTTCATCAGGCGTTGGACAACATCCATGCGCAATTGGCGGGTTCGTCATCGGGCGGTTCTAGCCCACCAAAACTTGCTCTCCCCGCTGAAATCGCGCCAAAGGCGTTGGCAGATGTTATGCCTGCCAGCAAACCGATCGCGGCGGCGGCGCCGGTTGCCATCCTTGATCCCGAAAAGTCGTCCGCCGTTCAGACGGTGCGCATTTCCATCGACAAGCTCGATTCGCAATTGCTCCAGGTCGAGGAGATGCTGATCGTCAAAACCATGGCCGCCGACCACGCGACGGACATGCGCGAATTGTCTGTCCGTTTCGACCAATGGCGAAAACGCTGGGCGCGGGTTTCTTCGGCGCGCTGGGGCTCCGGCAGGCGTTGGAGCGTAAAGGCGAATCTGAGGTTCAGGAGGGGACGCCCATGGTCTCGTCCTCGCTCGCGGAATTTCTGGATTGGAATTCCGACTACCTCCGCGCGATGGAAAGCAAGCTGCTTTCGCTTTCCGTCCAGGCCGAGCGCGATCGCCACTCCGTCGCGAAGCACGTCGATGATCTTCTGGACGAATCCAAGAAACTGCGCATGCTTCCCTTTTCAACGGTTTCGGGAGTGTTTCCGAAGCTGATTCGCGATTTGTGCCGCGACCAGAACAAGGAAGCGGATGTCACCATCAACGGAAACGAAACCGAGATCGACAAACGCATTCTTGAAGAGATGAAGGATGCGCTGATTCACGTTCTTCGCAATTGCGTCGATCACGGCGTCGAATCGCCCGCCGAGCGCACGGCCCACAATAAGCCGCCGCGCGCCGCGATCCAGATCACCGTTTCGCCGGTCGACGGAAGCAAAGTCGAAATCCTGGTCACTGATGATGGTACCGGTGTTGATGTCGAACGAGTCAAGCAATCTGCCGTCCGGCTGGGGATCATCTCGCAATCCGATGCGCGCGCCATGAGCGAGCGCGACGCCCTTACGCTGGTGTTTCATTCGGAAGTCTCGACGACGCAGGCGGTCACGGCGATCTCCGGCCGGGGACTGGGCATGGCGATCGTGCGGGCCAAAACCGAAAAGCTTGGCGGGCGCGTCACCATCGACAGTAAACGTCATGTCGGTACGACGCTGCGGATAGTGCTGCCGCTAAAGCTGGCGACATTTCGCGGTGTAGTCGTTTCGGCCGCCGGTTGCGTTTGCGTCCTGCCGACGCAAAACGTCGAGCGCGTTCTCCGGGTTAAGCCCTCCGATATTCAGACCATCGAGAATCGCGAGTCGATTTCGTTGGAAGGCCGGGTGGTGTCGCTGGTGCGGCTGGATGCGGTCCTCGATCTGCCGCCCGGACCTCGCCGGCAGGATGATGCCGCGCCGATTCCCGTTGTCGTTTTGCATTCCGCCGACCAGCGGATCGCGTTTGCCGTGGACGAGGTGTTGCGCGAGGAGGAAGTGCTCGTCAAACCGCTGCGTCGGCCGCTGGGGCGGGTGCGAAATATCGCGGGGGCGACCGCGCTCGAATCGGGCAAACCGGTGCCGATTCTCAACGTAACCGATTTGATCAAATCCGCCCGCACGCGCGGAGGAACCGCCCCCGCGCCTTCCCCGCCGGCCAAACCGGCCGAGGCGCAAAAGCGAATTCTCGTCGTCGAGGATTCCATTACTTCCAGAATGCTCGTCAAGGGGATACTCGAATCCGCGGGGTATCAGGTGCAGATCGCCGTCGATGGCGTCGACGCGTTCACGATGCTGCGCGAACACCAGTTTGACCTGGTGGTTTCCGACGTGGAAATGCCGCGAATGGACGGCGTTGATCTGGCCGGCAGAATCCTGCGCCGACAAGCGGCTGTGCGATCTGCCGATCGTTCTGGTCACGGCGCTGGAGTCGCGACAGGAGCGCGAGCGCGGTATCGATGCCGGCGCCAGCGCTTACCTCGTCAAAAGCAGTTTCGATCAGAGCAACCTTCTGGAGGCCGTTCGCAGGCTGGTTTGAAGCCATGAATAAGGAACGAAAGATCAAAGTTCTGATAGTCGAAGATGCCGGCCTCTCATCGGGGGGGCTGGCGTTGATTCTGACTTCTGATCCCGCGATTCAGATGATCGGCGTCGTTCGTAGCGGACGCGGGGCCTGGGAGTTTCTCGCCAGGCATAACGCTGACATCGTGCTTCTGGATATTGAAACTCCTGTAGCCGACGGTTTCGAAACCACGCGAATGATCATGGAGAGCCGGCCGCTGCCGATCGTGATCTGCAATCGCGGCGGCGATCCGCGGGGTTCAGTCGCGATGTTCCGTTCGATGGAGGCGGGCGCTGTCGCCTGCGTCGAACGGCCGCGCGAGCCAAATCACCGGGAATTTCGCCAGCGTTCGGCCCACCTGCTGCAAACGTTGAAGCTGATGTCGGAAATCAAGGTCGTTCACCGCTGGCCGCGATCGCGACGAGGGGCTGAGCCTAAAGAACCCGTCGTTCCTACTCGCGGGCCGGGATCGTGCGCTCCGGTTGAAGTCGTTGGGATTGGCGCATCCACCGGCGGGCCGCCTGTCTTGCGGACGATCCTTGCGGCACTTCCCAGGGATTTCTCCGTTCCTGTCCTGATTGTGCAGCACATCGCCCCCGGGTTTCTCGCCGGGCTTGCGGAATGGCTCGGTCAAACCACGGGGATGAAAATTCATATCCCCGCCCATCAGGTTCAGACGCATCCGGGGCATGTCTACCTGGCTCCGGATGGCCAACACATGACGGTCGAGCCGGGTGGTTCGATCCTTTTGAGCCGCGGTGAACCGGACAACGGGATGCGCCCGTCGGTCAACCGTCTTTTTCGTTCGCTCGCCGACGGTTTCGGCCCTGGCGCGGTCGGCGTATTGCTAACCGGCATGGGAAAGGATGGAGCGGAGGAACTGAAACGAATGCGCGATAACGGCGCTACCACCATTGCGCAGGATCAGGAGACCTCCGTCGTTCATGGAATGCCAGGCGAAGCGATCGCCCTGGGCGCAGCCAGCTACGTTTTTCCGCCCGATAAAATTGCGCCGGCACTTGCCGCGCTGGTTCAACAACAACCTGTTTATGAAGGAGTTCAATTATGACCGCCACCGCCGAAATGGCCGTCGCTACAGCGACAATTCTCATCGCCGAGGACAGCCCAACACAGGCCGAGAAGCTTAAACATATTCTCGAAACTCAAAATTATAATGTGATGGCCGCCGTCAATGGCCGCCTGGCGCTGGAAAGGGCCCGCCAGGAGAAGCCCACGCTCGTCATCAGCGATGTTGTCATGCCGGAAATGGATGGCTACCAGCTTTGCCACGAGATCAAATCCGATCCAGCGCTCTGCAACGTGCCGGTGATTCTCGTCACCACGTTGTCGGATCCGCAGGACGTGATCCGTGGGTTGGAATGCCGTGCCGACAACTTCATCATCAAACCCTATCAAGAGCGGCATCTTCTTTCGCGCATTCAGTTTGTGCTGGTCAATCGCGAAATGCGCGAGCACGACCACACCAGCATCGGCGTGGAGGTCCATTTCCACGGCCAGCGACATTTCATCACCGCCGATCGGCTGCAAATACTCAACCTGCTGCTTTCCACCTACGAAGCCGCCATCCAGCGCAACCAGGAATTGACGGCGGCCAAGAACGAACTTCGCCGATCCAACGTTTCCCTGGAGGCGGCCAACAAGGAACTGGAATCATTCAGTTATTCCGTGTCGCATGACCTGCGTGCCCCCCTGCGCGATTCATGGCTTCACCGAAATGGTTCTCGACGAGGACACCAGCCAGCTTGACGACACCGGCCGGGAACATCTTCTGCGCGTTCAAAACGCCTGCACGCGAATGGGGAATCTAATCGACGATCTCCTGAACCTGTCGAAGGTGACGCGCTGCGACTTCAATCGAAACCCGGTCGATCTCAGCCCGATCGCCAAAAACATCGTTGCCGAACTTCAAAGGGCGCATCCGGATCGACAGGTGAGTTGCCGTATCGACGAGAAACTCGTCGTCAACGGCGACGGCCGGTTGCTGCAGATTGTCCTGGAAAATCTGCTCGGAAACGCTTGGAAATTCACAGGGAAGCGAAAGGATGCTGTCATCGAGGTCACCTCAAAGCGTCAGGACGACCAGCAGGTATTCATGGTCCGCGATAACGGCGCCGGGTTTGACATGGCCAACGCCAAAAATCTTTTCGGAGCGTTCCAGCGCATGCACTCCGTCGAAGAGTTTCCCGGCACTGGAATCGGGTTGGCCACCGTGCAGCGCATCATCCAGCGCCATGGCGGCCGCATCTGGGCGGAATCGACGCCGGGGGCGGGAGCTACTTTTTGTTTTACGCTTTGACGAAGTAGCGGCTCACATCTTCGCCAGATGTTCGTGCAGGCGTTCGAGCGTTTGTTTGCCGCCTTCAATGGCGCCGAATTCCTTGACAACCCTGTCGCGCTCCGACGCCGACGGAAAGACCATGCGAATTGTCACTTTTGTTTTGCTGCCGGCGTTCATCGCGTCGAAGGTCCATGTTGCATCGCACCGCACGCTGGGGCCATTTTCCCTGTGGCCGCCATGCGAATAAACGATACGCTCCGGTTTCGTGACCTCTTTGAAAACGCTTGAGTTCGGATAGTTAACGCCGTCGGGGCCGTGCATGACGTGCTTCCATGTCCCGCCAGGCCTGACGTCCATTTCCTCGATCGTCGTGGTGAACCCTCGCGGTCCCCACCAGTGCACCCAATGCTGCGGATCGGTCATCGCCCTCCACACAAGCTCGCGCGGCGCGTTGAAGATGCGCGAAATGACGATCTCCCGATCGGTGGCGCTCATCGCCGCCAAAAGTTCCATGAGGCGATCCAGAGATTGTGACCAACCCTCGGTCATGCCCATCTTGAGCATCGCATCGCGAATCGCTGTCGACGTGAAATGAGTCCGGACCGTCAGCTTCGTTTTGCCGCCAACTTCCTCAAATGTCACGGTCGTAAGCAGTTCACCGGCGGGATTGTTGTCTCCTTTTTTCCGGTTGGGGTTTACGAGATCGTGCCAATCGGCCGGATGTTCGGAAACGTCCTGCGTCATGACGATCCGCTCGGGCCGCACGATCTCGCGGAATATGCCCTTGATGGGATAGTCGACTCCGTCGGCGGAGCGCATGACCACGCGATAAGCGCCGCCGTTGCGCACATCCATTTCGCAGACGGGGTTCGTGAACCCGCGCGGACCCCACCATTGCGTCATGTGCTTTGGGTCGGTCCACGCCCGGAACACCATTTCACGCGGCGCATCGAAAGTCCGCGTGATGATGAAATCCTGTTCGTCTCGATTTTTCGCGACATTATTTTTATCACTCACGTTCAATCTCCTTTGTCTGTGCGGAAAGGAATCAGCGGACGCAGGCGTTGTTCGCGCAACAAAAGCCCCAACCAGACCAACACGCCGGCCAAAACCGGCATGATGAAGGATGGGTCGCTCATGCGAACGTGCGTAGCCGTTGCGCCGCCAAGATATCCGGTCATAAGAATCGCACCCAAAACGCTCGTGCGCGGAATCAGATAAACGACGACGCAGCCGATTTCGAGGATTCCAAGAGGCAGAAGAAGATGCTCGGGGTATCCGAACTTGCCGAATCCCTGAACGACCGCCGGCGGTTTGGCCAATTTCATGACTCCGCTGAAGACGAGGAGCAGAGCCGGTAACGCGCTGAGGACGCGTCCGGCCCAGACCATTTTTTTCGAATTTCCGGTAATTGCGGTATCGGATTGCATAAATTAGCTCCTCATTCTGCTTTGGGGGACTTGCTCATTTGTTGGCGTTACTCTTCGGCGATCGCCTTCAGGTTGGCGAGGCCCGCTTCGAAATTTTTGCCGATCATCTTGTCCATATTGATGAACACATGCATGATTTTTGCCGCAAACGATGTGGGACCGTGCATGGCCCAGGTAATCTCCGTGGAGTCGCCACTGGGCTGAAGCGTAAATTCCGCAATGTTGTGGCCCTCAAAGGGCTTGATGAAATCCAGCTTGATGCGGATCCTGCCTGGCGGGGACGATTCCATAATCTCCATCCGCCCCTTGCCCGCCTTGGCGTTGCCTTCCCATTCATAAATGGCGCCATTGCCCGCAGCCGCGCCGGTGTATGTCTTCTTCATTCCTGAGTCGAGCTTTTCAAACGGCGACCAGGTTCGCCATTTATGGAAATCGTTGATGTAGGGAAAAATTTTATCTGGACCAGCTCTCACCGCCGCCGTGCGGCCTGGATGCGAAAGGTATCCGGTTTGGTGGCGGCAAGGATGAGTACCACGGCTACAAGAGCGACTACTGCAATTGCGATAGTTACGAGCATAGATTTCTCCTTTTTTTACGAACCCGGACGGATCGTGTCCCGCTCATTCACCGCCCGTTGTTTGGTGGGCGAGGTAAGCATCCAGATTTTCGAATGTTCCCGTCCAGCCCATTTTCATGGATTCGCGGCCGCCGTTGAAGGTCTTGCGTTCGTCCTCCGTCGCGTTGACGGGAATCCATCGAAGGGTCAATTTCGTTTTGCCGACTTCTTCGGCGAATGTGATCGTTGTCAGCAGTTCCAGCGGCCAGGTTGGGCTCAGCGGATGCCGGGTGAGGCCGCCATTTTCGTCTGAAAAGGAATTAACGAATACGATCCGCTCGGGGACAACGATTTCGCGAAAGACCCATTTACCCCACATATCGCGCCGGTCGGGGGAACGTATGCAGGCGAGAAGTCCGCCTCCCGGGCGCACATCCAATTTTGCTTTATGGAGGGTGGATCCTTTTGGTCCGAACCAATGTTCCAAGTGTTCGGCCGAGGTCCACATCTTGAAAACGAGGTCACGCGGGGCGTCGAAGACACGGGTGATAACAAATTCGAACTCGCCTGCCTCTTTTGCTGGATCATTTTTTACGGCCATGTTTCTGCTCCTTGGCTTGAAGTTCCTTGAGATAGTCTTCCAGGCGATCGAAACTCTGCTCCCAGAATTGGCGATAACGCTCGATCCAATTGGCGGCATCCTTGAGCGGACTTGCTTGAAGGCGGCAGGGCCGCCATTGGGCCTCGCGGCCGCGTGCGATCAGACCGGCCCGCTCCAGCACTTTCAGATGTTTGGAAATTCCGGGGAGGGTCATCTCGAAAGGCTTTGCCAGCTCGGTTACGGAAGTCTCACCCCTGGCAAGCCGCGCCAGGATCGCCCGTCGCGTGGGATCGGCCAGGGCGGAAAACGTGATATCGAGCTGCGTCGCCGGCATTTGGAATATACCAATCGGTTAATTAACTAGATGGTAACATACGGCCCCGCTTCCGTGCAAGTGAATAATCCTCGATTCAAGGAGATAATTTTGATTCAAACGGCCGCACTGCGGCCGTCACGGTCGGTGAGATTGTTTTATGCCCGGCGCCAGCGCTTGCTACGCATGGAACCGCCCTGGCCGCCCAGATCGACGAATACGGCGACGATCAGCAGCACCAGCCATCCCCCATCGACAGTGTGATTGTTCTTCAGCATGGCAGCCATGTACGCCAGCGTGGTGTAGGGCATGAACAGGAATCCGAGGATCGGCCAGAGAATCGAGTTGAACGCGGCGCTGAACCAGTTCGTGAAAATCGCAATCATGATCATCACGAAGCGGGGAAAGAAGACGGCGAGAATTGGGATCAGGCAGGGCATGCTTCGATTATAGCATTGCGCCGGCGCTCACCCGAGCCGCTTTGGATGGGTGTTTTTCGTCGGCTCTGTCCGGTATTTTGATTTGTGTTCGGTTGAGCGAGTAGGTTCCTTCGCTGTCCACAACGACTTTCGAAGCGATCAGTTTCCGCAGCGCGACAACGACGATCGAGGAGAGATCTCCCTTGATATGCGCGGACGCACCCAGAGTCCTCCGCAGGGCAACGACGAGCACGAGCATTCGCATTTCGCCATGGGCGAGTTGATCAACGATGAGTTGACTGATGGGGGCTTTGGCTGTTCGCATGGTTGCCATCATACTCTATATTCGGTCTGGAGTGTGATTTTAGCCCGATAGTGCGGCGATATAATTCGGCGAAAGGAATTCCTGATGAGGTTTTTCATCGTTCTGCTCATGGCAACCAATGTCGCCGGCGCCGTCCTGTCCAACGATCAGATTTCCTGCACGATCACCCAGGACGGCATCCAATCGATATCTCTGGCGGGAAGGGTAGTTACAACCCAGCAGGCTGTGGGATTGCAGGCCCATCAGGGGTTTTATGCCAATGCCAGCTTCCCGCCGGCCGCTGGAACCGCCGCGTTGGGGCCGGTACTTCATTCCGTTCTTACGAGCACGACCACGGGTGTTACGATTACCGAAGTCCGGTCCAATATGGCGATTACGTACTCCTATTCGCTGAACGGAAACGACATCGAAATGGAATCGGTTCTGAAAAACAACGACCGACTGCCGTTCAGCGACATCATGATTGGGCTTCCCGCTTTCGTCTTTGGGCCCAAAGTCAGCGGAAATTTGAAGTCCTGGGACCCAAGCTATTTAATCGCGAACGGCGACAAGGTGTTGCATCCCAGCACCTGGTGCCCGCTGGCGGTTTCGTATGCGCGGGACGAAAACTACGGACTGGCGCTGCATTGCAAAACCCATTTCGATAAGCCGTCGCTTTTTAATGCCGGCCAGCGCTTCGTGCCAATGGCGTGCCCCCGACGGTGGCCGCGATGACTTTGTATATTCAGGATCGCGTCCAGCCGGGCGGTCAGCTTGTGGTTGATGTCACGATTCATTTGACGACAGATACGAGTTTGGCATCGCTGCTTTCGTCTTATCTTCGCGACTTCCACAACTTTGCCCCGGGCATACAATACCTGACGGACGATCGCCCCTGGCTGCAATGGGCGTCGTTTGATGCCAGTCATGTCACGCCACAAAACCCGTTGGGATACAACGGAGATTTTCGGCGGTTCGATCTTCTCGGTGGGATCAAAAAATTTGAAGACATGGTATGGCCGAGCGTCGGGGTAACTCAGGGAACACTGTTCTGGCAACCGCAGGGGTACAATCCGCGCGATTGTGAGTACCGCGCTGATTTTGATGTATGGCCGGACGCCGTCACCGCCAATATGCCCGCATTGATCGCGTGGTACAAAGCGAACGGGCTGAGGTTCGGCATTTGCGCGCCTTCCGGGAAGTTCATTATTCCCAACGGGCCAAATACTGACACAACGACCCCACTTGACGGCGAGAATGCCTCGCAGATGGCCATCCTCCTGGGACGATACGACAAAGTGACAAAGCTCGGGGTGAACGCCTTTTATCTGGACGACTTTGGCCTGGACGTAAACTGCTATCACATCATGAAGCAAATCCGGGCCCACCTTGGAAGCGCGATCCCAACCTATACCGAGTTTACCAGCGACCTTTTGCTGGCTTACAGCGGCGTGTATTCAAACCTCAGCCCGACCGGAGTCGCCGGAGGAGGGCCGGACGGAGGAACCCAATGGTATGACCCGGAAACGTTGAAGATATTTCGGATGCTTTATCCGAGCAGTGCAATCCTGACCACAAGGTTCGCGGGGTTCGCGGGAGGAACAGGGGGGTTCCCCGTTTCCGCAGCTCAATTTGCCGCCTGGAGGTTGAGCCCGATGGTCGAGGATTACCAGGCGAGGCAGTATACGGTCTTTTTTCGGGAGTTGGTCGCCGACTACATCAATGGCAACCGGTGGAAGTGAGCGGGGCGATCGACGGCGCGGGTGAAACGGGCGAGATGATTTCCCGGGTTGACAAGTGTCGGCGGTGTTGTGCGATGCGGGAACTGGCGCGGAGCATTAACAGATCGGATGAGCCGCGAAATCGAAGCTTCTGAGGGGGTTGGGAACGGAAATCGGATTGAATGATTTTTTGAATCGCCGGGAGCGGAGAGAAATGGGTGCGGGGCAGGTTAATTTGGGTGGTTTGCAGGGGCAGAATTTTTCGAGGGCGCTGACAACTGAGACTCTGACAGGGAATCGCGATGGGAGGCCAAGGTTGGTTGAGCGCGGACCTCGCCCCTGTAATTGGGTACGCGAGGTGAAAGGATTGAACGTGTTTTAGGAATTCGGTTGGAATTTTTCGAAGAAATTTCAGAATGTCGTCAGATTTTCGTTAGAACACTTCTGACCACTCAAAACTCCGTTTGCTCCCGGGATCGCAAGTGTTCACGGGTGCGTGGAAGGTATACAAGCAAATGGACCCGAATTTTTTTCATGATTTCCCAGGTTTCGCACACTCGCTCTAGTTCATCGGGTTCGCGGCTTTTCTCGTCGTCTGGCATTGCATATTTTTATTTTGTTTGAATCCATTCGTCCACAAGCGTTATGAGCTTCGCGCATTTTTCGAAAAATGGATCAACAATCTCCTCAACCATCGCGCCATCAATGGCGAGCGGTTTACCTACCTCCGCATCGTCGAATCTGGTGATTCCCGAAACTTGGGTTTTGAAATCAGCATCGACATAGCCAGCCTTGTGAACAAGTAGGTTGCGAATTGCGCATATTGATCGGATATCCTTGTCCAGCATCACTTCCCATATTTCGTGGTGACCGGCGAATGCCTTAAAGTACGCATCGTGGATACCCTCTAATCGTTGGAAATTGAAACAGTCCGCCAGCAGATCGCCCATTATGCCGGAGACGTTGTAGTTGTGCCGTTGCAATACCTCTAATCGCAATGCCTTGGCCGCTAGGATGCCGGATGATTGGGGTTGCGGATTTGTTTCGACCAATGCTCTTTGTAGGCGAGAGTCCCTTTCTTTTTTATCTTTCTGTTTTTCAAATGGCCCCGGCCATCGCCCTGTCAACTCGGCAAGCCCGGCGGGATGAACATTAAGCGCAGCCACCCAAAGATCATGCGCCAAGGTTTCAAAAACAGTCCACGTGCTAATAAAAATTGAAGAGAAGAAGTTTGCGAAAACCCCGCGAAATATGGCATCCTGGTCGGAGGCATAGTTCACCACATTGTTCCAACAGCCTTCCAGGTTATGCGCCGCTGCGACACAAGAGTCGGCTGTGTCGCCCTTGTATGTTCCTCGAAACATGACCTTGAAATGCAATCTCTTGTTGAATAAATCCGCAAAATTGTCCTCCGATTTGGTTTTATATGCTTCTTGGTCAATCACCATGTCTGGCGTTGGGATTATCGATGATCCGGTTAGTTCCAAAATGGTTTGGTCGGATGCCTGCGTAAATGCGCTTATTAAATCAGCAATTTGCGCCGGAAAAGTGCAAAGAGTTGAAACGCGAATTCTGTTGCGTTTGAAGGCCGAAGCGGCTTCCCACAGAGCTTCCGTCTTTGGGACGATTGCATGAGGCGGAAGAAGTTTGCGCCCTAGTTCGTAGACCTTTATATAGTGCGCAATCCACGGAGATTCGTCGGTTTCATCCATGCCCTCCATTGGACCCAGAACGCACTTGCGTCGTCAAATATATTGTTGCCCAAATTAGGGCGATTATATACTTGACACATCAAAGGTATAGCCGTATAATTCCGGCATGAACACTGAAATACTTGGTCCGCAATCGCTTTTGGAAGCTGTCCGGTACTACTCCGATCTCGACGTTTGCTTCATGTACATGGTCAAGATCAAATGGCCAGATGGGAAGCCGGTCTGCCCGAAATGTGGTGCGGCTAACGTCGGATATATTGCCAGTCGTCGCTTGATGCAATGCAAGTCACAGGATTGCCGCAAACAATTCTCGGTCAAGGTTGGAACGATCTTCGAGGACAGTCCACTCGGACTAGACAAGTGGTTTGTCGCGGTTTGGTCAATCACCAATGCCAAGAACGGTATCAGCAGTTGCGAATTGGCTCGGGCGCTTGAGATTACCCAAAAGAGCGCTTGGCACATGCTACACAGAATCCGTCACGCCATGCACGTCGGATCGTTTGAAAAGCTTAGCGGTCGCGTGGAATCCGATGAGACATTTGTTGGCGGCAAGGCAAAGAACATGCACCTTAGCCGTCGCAAAGAAGCCATCAAGGGTACTGGCGGCGCTGGCAAGGCAATTGTTCATGGCGTCCTACAGCGCGGCGGCAAGGTTCGGGCCAAAGTCATTCCGAACGTCAAACAGGATACGCTTCTGTCTGTAATTCGGTCTGCCGTCGAACCGGGATCGAATCTCTATACTGACACTCTCGCCGCTTGGCGGCATGAGCCGAAAATCGAATATGTCCATTACATGATTGACCACGCCAAGGCGTATGTTGACGGTCACGTTCACACCAATGGCATGGAGAATTTTTGGAGTCTGCTGAAGCGCACGATCAACGGAACATACGTTTCGGTCGATGCACCACACCTTAACCGTTATGTTGATGAGCAAGCGTTTCGGTTTAATGAGCGCAGGACAAATGATGCCGGTCGGTTCGACCTTGTAATGCCGCAGGTCGTCGGGAAACGTTTGATGTACAAGACCCTGATCGGGGCGGATACTTCCGAAAACGTAAAAAAAGACGGTCGCGATGGAAGCGGCTTGGTGAATTAAGAACGATTCGCCTCCCGATTCTTCCGCCGCGAAGGTATCCGGTTTGGCGGCAGATGTTGTTGTGGTATACTCCAGCAATGCCGCTAAGGTCGCGCGAGTCTAAACCCTCCAAAAAATCCCCGCCCGAATCGACAGCGGTCCAAGATTTCGCCGAGGCTGATAACGCGGATTTTTCTGAGGTTCGAGAATTCGATAGAGCAATGAAAGGGATTGTGCAAGTTCCGAAGGGGGAAGTGGATCGCGCAGTTAGAAAAGAGCGCACGAAAAAGCAACGGAAAAACTAATCACCATCGTCATAAACCGCAGAGCAGTTTTCTTTCATGTAATCGGCGATCTTCCTTTCTCGCTCTTGTTTGAAACAGCCTAAGTTGAGAGCCTCCATAATTTTTGAGGCGGGGACCACGATGCTAATCCCCAAATTCAATGATTCTGTCGTCCAGCTTTGTTGATCGGTCAACTTGGCGTCATAGTGCCCAAACATCATTCCCAAAAGCGCGTGTTGCACAAACATGTTGGTTGTTGGAGTAACCATCGGCGCTTGCTGGGCCGGTCCTTTTTCTGTGTGCATCATGGGACCGGACACCGACACGTTCAATGAGTTGGTGCTGGCCACATCAATTTGCAGAAAAACCGGAGAACCGCTTAAACCGCCAATTGATCGCGCTTCGACAAGGTATGCCTTGAATACAAATTTTCTCTTGTCTACCCAAATCTCTATAGGCTCATCGGGTGCCCCTGCGATATTTCCGACGCGAACAATCGGATAGTTTCTGCTAGCATTTGCCATCCGGTTGAAAAGTCCAGCCACCGCGATGTTGCCGCCAATTTCTGCTACCGATTCCGGGAACCTATTCGTTCCTACAAACGATTCAGTACTGACGAAAAGATGATCTAGGCCGCCGCCGACAGATAGATCAATGTTCGGCTCAACCGATAAAATGGCTATGTCGTCATTGGGAGAATTCGGAATCGTCTTCCAATCCGAAAAGGAGGTTTTGAGATATTCTAATTGCCCGGCCTTGCAATTCACCTGCAAGATGATGTCTTTCCCTAACCCATCTATGTGTTCAATTACATGCTTGGCCGTGACCACATAGAGAGCGGAAACCTGACGAGATGATTCTATCGGCATTGCAACAAAAAAGGCCGTTCCTCCCATCCAAAGAGAACGGTCCTTTCTCCAGTATCCGAGAAAGGCGGTGCAATCCCGAACTGTCTCTGGAATCTTCAAAAGAGGAATCTCCTTCCCAATGTAATGTTTGGGATCACCCGCCATGCGATGATCCGCGAGAAACTTAAGGGGCATTATACACCCCCAGCTTTGATGAGCCAAATATATAAACGCCCAAATTAGGACACTACCCCAAATCTGTCCACTATCAATGCCCTATTGACCCGGAGGCTTGTCCGCCTGGTTTTTGGCGGCAGCCGCTTTGGCCTTTGCGTCGGCATCGGCTTTGGCTTTTGCATCGGCGGCGGCTTTGGCCTTGGCGTTGGCATCGGGTTTAGCATTCGCTTTGCCTGAAGCTTGGGCGTTCTTGTCAGGGGCGGGTTTGGGCTTCGCGTCAGCTTCAGCATCGGCTTTGGCTTTTGCGTCGGCAGCGGCGTTGGCTTTTGCGTTGGCATCAGCGGCCGCTTGAGCCTTGGCATCGGCCGAGGCCTTGGCATTTGCGGCGGCCTGATCCTGTTCTGCCTTGGCTTTCGCGGCCTCGGCAGCCTGGTCTGTCGCCGCCTGATTCTGCTCGTTTTTATTCGTAGTTTTATTTTCCGGGTTTGTTGGATTCACGCTGCCTGGACGGGCTTCCACGTTATGAGGCGGTTCCACTGGGGGCTGGGGATGTCCCGGCGGAGTTGGGGATTTCGGATTCTTCGCCGTTGCCGCATTGGCGACGCGCTGTTTTTCCGCCTGTTGAATTTTTGGCGGGGCATAAATCACGGGCTTGCCCGCGGCCGCGAGGGTGCGGGCTTCTTCCGGCGTTGCGGCGGTGGCCAAGGTAGTCTTTTCTACTGGACGTCCAGTGGCGCGCGATACGTTGGCCGGTGATATTCCCTGATTGACGACGTGGTTATTGACGTAGGTAATGTTCGTGATGTTGGTTGTGTTGTTAATGATGGTCACATCGTTGCGAACGATGTGCTGATCAACGCGCCCGGCCGTCACGTAACGCTCGTCGCAATAGACGAATTGATTTGCGGGCATGTAACGGTCGGTATCTTCGGTGGAGTATTGGGTTCGGAATCCCGCCTGCGGGGGGAGGGGCGCCCATCCGCAATAACCGCCGCCTTCTCGCCAGGCGACCCACGCGGGGGCCCAGGTGGTGCCGGGAATCCATACCCATCCCACGGATGGCGCGCTATACCAGCGGCCATAGTGGTACGTGATGTCGCCCCATTGCGACTCATCGTCCACCGCGACCCAGGTCCAGCCATAATCGGTATCCGCCCAATAGCCGACGGTGTAGGGCTGCCAGCCCGGCGGACGGTTATTCGGCACCCAACATTGGCCGTAGCCGGTTACGGGCACCCAGGAACCGTAAGGATTAAGGTCAGACTCATAAATGGTTGTGACCTCCGGTGGAGGCGGTTGATATTCGTCGGTGGCGACAACATCGGGCGAAGCTTGTTGGTCACTGGTGTAGGTCGGCCCTGGCTCAACCGTAACGGTGCATCCGATCCCCAGCAGGAGCGTGGCGGAAAATATGGCAAGTGCGATCCCCAGGTGGATAATCGGCGTGGAGCGATTGCCAGAGAATGACGTGAAGGGGAACGATCCTACAGGGGAATATTTCGATTTTAATTGTTGGCGCAATTTTCGCGCCTTTGGTGGACATGTTTTCATCGCTCTTCACCTTAGGATCGCGGGTAGAAAGTAGCAATGAACAAAATCGACCTCTGGGCTCGGATCACTGCACTTTCTTCAAAGATAAAAATGGAGGCCGATGCCGAGGGATTGGATTTTCTGCGGGAAGAACTGTCCGTTGGGCGAGTGGCCGTTGTAATACTCAAGCATCAGATTCAGGCGACGGCCAAATGTGGCGGGGTTTTGAATGCGCAGAAAAAGGGGTCTGACCCCTTTTTCTTCTCAAAGATAGAAGTGGAGACCGATGCCGAGGGATTGGATTTTCTGCAGGAAGAATTGTCCGTTGGGTGAATGGCCGTTGTAATACTCAAGCATCAGATTCAGGCGGCGGCCAAATGTGGCGGGGTTTTGAAATTGCAGGCCGATTCGGGCTGAGATGTCCGCACTCCAGTTATTTTCCTGACGGTTCTGGATGTCGATGGCGGCGACGGGGATGGTGGAGGAGTTTTTGAAGATCGGGGGCCCATAGTATTCCAGGCCGTATTCAACCACTCCGGGTTTGAGGCTCGAGGGAACAACATCGACCAGATATCCTCCGCCGCCGTAGAACCGCAGTGATTTTTGGAATAGTTCGTAGGAGAAGAGGACATCAGGCTCTTCGTAGCTGAGTTCAAAACGGGTGATGCCGGGGTTGTTGAGGAGGAAATTGTCGCCCAGGTGCGAGCTTTGATGGAAGATGCGGAGGAGCATGGAAAAGTCTCCCATGCGGTATTCGGCGACGGGGCCGACGAAATAGTCCGCGTTGATCAGGTCGACATTTTTCTGGTCCAGGTCGAAGTCGGCGAAGACCGCGGCCTGTATACCGATTTCCAAAGTGCCCGAGGGGTTGGGCGCCCACTGGAAAAGCGAGAGGGAGTCGCCAAAGCTGACGTTTCCAGCGTCGCGGTTAATCTGGCCGGGCTGGTTATTTTGGGCATGGCCGATATAGCGGACATATGCCGCGGAGAAATCGGGCCAGCGCGGGTCGGCCATGAGCGGATCAAAGACGCTGGTGGGCGCGAGAAATGTCCAGGGGTGGGGGGAGAGCAGGGCTTGCACGCCGCCTTCGGGTGCGGATGTGGGAATGTTGACCTGGTCGCGTGGGGGCGGATGCAAGACTTGGTCTTGAAAATTGACTCCCTGCACGCCCTGGATTTTCATGAGTGATTGGCGGATGTTCTCTTTTTCGGCTGCTCCAAGTTCGTGGGTTGTGACCGTGACGAATCCGTCTTTGACGGTGAGTGCGGTTGGCTCGAGATGGAAGTTGTGCTCGAGGATGGCGGATGCGTATCCGGCGATGAATGCATCCTGGCCGGCCGGGTCTGGGGCGGGAGATGCGGCGAATGCGCAGGTGGCCCAAATGGTCAGGATCAGTGGCGCAACTACTCTGGTGGGGTAGATCATCGACTGAAACGTACAGGGATTGTTTGATATTGATAATGCCGGAAATCTCTATCGTTGCGTAGTCGAAGAATGAGGGCTCGCATGCAACCGTTGCTTTTAGATGTAAAAAGGGAACCTTTGGTTAATACTCGTTCCAAGCGCGTAAACTGTTCGATCATCTCGTAGTCCGAGGCAATTTGAGTAATTCGATAACGCCGGGCGTCGCTCCTTTATTGAGGACGACCCGGATCGGTGGAACAAAACAGTTGGCGGTTTGCTGGCGAATTCGGTTGGCCGGTAGTCGGATATTCCTGGAGCGGGGTTGTCGCGGCATAAAGAAGGTTTGGTGGGGTGGTGGGCAGAAAAAGGGGTCTGACCCCTTTTTTCCATCACTTTCTGATTCGAGATCGCAATTGGTCTATTGGTTACCTCAATGAGATAATTCTGGCTGTGACATTGCGGTTGCATCCAATTCTTCGGCGGTTTCATCGGCGGAGGGTTTTCGTATTGGCGTTGACGGCGATGATCTTGGGCGTGGTTGGAGTTAATTTCATCGCGTACATGCAGGCGCGGGCGATGACACATTTTGTGGAGGGGGGCGGTCGCACTCGTCCGCCGGAATCACTCGGTTTTTTGCGAAGAATTGAAATAATCCTTGTGGGTGTCCGGATTCCACGGCCGATCAACGGCGAGAACCCGTCCGATGTCGGTTTGCCTTTTGAAACTTTTCGGTTTGGCGGCCTGGCCGGCGATGATTGCGAAGCCTGGTTTATTCGCGCTAAGAACTCCAAAGGTCTTTGCATCGCGTATCATGCGTATGCTTCCAGTAAGTCTTCGCTTCTTGAGCCCGCGATGGCGTTCCACGAAATGGGTTATGATGTGTTGCTGGTGGATTTTCGCGGAAGCGGGGGATCGCGCGGGAATGACACAACCATCGGCTATCGTGAGGCCGAAGATGCCGCGGCGGCTGTCGATTTCGCATCGCATAAATGGCCCGGAGAATCGGAGATACTCTACGGCCAGTCGATGGGAGGCGCAGCGATTTTGAGGGCTGTCGCTGAATTGCATGTTCAGCCGTCGGCGGTGATTATCGAATCCACGTTCGACCGGATGCTTTCAACGGTGGAGAATCGGTTTCATGCCATGGGTCTGCCAGCATTCCCTTTGGCGAGGCTGCTGGTGTTCTGGGGCGGAGAACAATTCGGATATAGCGCTTTTGATCTGAATCCGGCCGACTATGCGACGCATGTTCATTGTCCCGTATTGATGATGCAAGGCGGACTCGATCGGCGGGTGACGGACGCGCAGGCGCGTAATCTATTCGATCATCTCGCTGGTCCGAAGCAATTTGAGTTATTCGATAACTCCGGGCATTGCGCCTTTCTTGAGGAGGACCCGGATCGGTGGAAAAAAACGGTTGCGGGCTTTCTGGCGAATTCGGTTGGCGGGTAGTCGGATATTCCTGGAGCGGGGTTGTCGCGGCATAAAGAAGGCTGGGTGGGATCGTTGCGCAGAAAAAGGGGTCTGACCCCTTTCTCTTCTCGCGGGGTCGCAGTGCGGTCGTTTTTCGCGGCGATGCCACCCTCGCGCCGGGAGTTGCGACGACGGATTAATGGTTTTTGGGCGCTGGCGCTCCTATCGTGCGGAGCGTACTCTGGCTATATGTAACTGATGAAAGGATATCGGTTTGAAGTCAGTCATCGAAATGGCCGAGCGGTTTCGGCTGCGAAAGCGGGCGGACAATGGGAGGTTCGTCGTTCGCGCGGCGGAGGAGCCGCCGTTGCGGGCGGAGTTGTTTAACGATCAGCAGTTGCAACATCATGCCCGATTGCTGGCGGGGTGGCATTCGGTTGATACCAATGAAAGAGACCGGCGTCGGCCCGATCGGCTGCTGCCGCGGTTGGCCAGCAACGAGGTGGTGCTGCGGGAGGCGTATGATCTGATTCTGGAGGCGGTCAAGCGCGGGCGGCAGATTACGCCAGCGTCGGAATGGTTTCTCGATAATTATCATCTGATCGAAGAACAGATTCGGACTTCCCGGAAGCATTTGCCGAAGGGTTTCAGCCGACAGCTTCCTGTGCTGACCAACGGTTCCTCGGCGGGTTTGCCGCGGGTTTATGATCTGGCGTTGGAATTGATTTCGCACGTCGATGGAAGGATCGACGCCGACGGACTGCGGGCGTTTGTGGTCTCGTATGAATCGGTGGCGCCATTGCGGCTGGGGGAATTGTGGGCGGTGCCGATCATGCTGCGGCTGGCGCTGCTGGAGAATCTTCGGCGAGTCGCCTTGCGGATCACGGCCGGGCGGCGCGACCGAGAGAGGGCGGACTATTGGGTGGACCAATTGGTGGAAGTCGCGGGCGCGAACCTACCAAGGCGGTGTTGGTTTTGGCTGATCTGGTGAGGGAGGATCCGCCGTTGACGACGGCGTTTGTGGCGGAATTCGCCACGCAATTGCAGGGACGCGGGGCGGCGCAGGCTTTTCCCACCACCTGGCTTGAGCATCGGCTCGCGGAGCAAAACCAGACACTCGAGCAGATTTTTCAGGATGCCAGCCAGAATCAGGCGGCCGACCAGGTTTCGGTGGGGAACAGCATTAACAGTTTGCGGCTTCTCGGCGCGATTGAATGGCGCGACTTCGTGGAGGCGACCAGCGCGGTTGAGCATACGCTGCGCGACGATCCGGCGTTGGTCTATCCAGCGATGGATTTTGCCACGCGTGATCGGTATCGGCACGTCATCGAGGAAATCGCCCGGCATAGTCCGATGTCGGAAGATGAAGTGGCGCAAGGCGGTTGAACTGGCCCGGCTGAGGATGGCTACGCCATCAAACAACGGCTCGGCCCGCGCTGATCGCCGGAAACACGTGGGTTATTACCTGATTGATCGGGGCCGGCGGGGGTTGCAACGGGCCGTGCACGCGCGGACGACTCCGTTGCATTGGATCGCCGACCAGGCGGGGCGATTTCCGCTGGCGATTTACCTGGCTGCCATCGCCGCAATCGCTTTGGGCGTCACGGCGCTGGTGTTGTGGCAGGCCGCGCGGAACGGAATGGGACTGTGGGGTTTAATCTGCTGCGGCCTGCTGCTGGTGATCTGCACCAGCCAGCTTGCGATTGCGCTGGTGCATTGGGGCGCGGCGATTCTGATCCACCCTCGGCTTTTGCCGCGAATGGATTTTTCGCATGGGATTTCGCCGGAGTGCCGGACGATCGTGGCGGTTCCGACGATGCTTGGCGATCAGCGCGAGATCGCCGATCTGATCGAATCTATTGAAGTCCGCTTTCTGGCCAACCGGGATCCGGCTCTTTCGTTTGCGCTGCTGACGGATTTTCGCGATGCCGAACGGGAAAAGATGCCGGAGGACGATGCGTTTTTGCGGCAGGCGAGTGATGGCATCTCGGCGCTGAACGCAAAATACGGGAGCGGATTTTTTCTCTTTCATCGCTCGCGGCGTTGGAATCCAAGCGAGGGCGCGTGGATGGGGTGGGAGCGAAAACGCGGGAAACTTGAAGAATTTAACGCCATGCTCCGGGGGGCGCAAGGGAAATTCGACACCATTGTCGGTGCGGTCGAGCAGCTTACGAATGTGAAATACGTCATCGCGCTCGACAGCGACACGCAGCTTCCGCGGGATACGGCGCGGCAATTGATCGGGACGATGGCCCATCCGCTGAATCGGCCGGTGTATGACGAGAAACTGGGGCGGACCACGGAGGGGTATTCGATTTTGCAGCCGCGCGTCGGCGTGGGGATTCCCAGCGCGGGGAGATCGCGGTTTGCCCGGCTGTTCGCGGGTGAACCGGGAATCGATCCGTATACGCGGGCGGTTTCCGATGTTTACCAGGATGTTTTTGATGAAGGATCGTTCATCGGCAAGGGGATTTATGACGTTGACGCGTTCAACAAATCGGTCGGCGGGCGGTTGCCGGAGAACCGAATTCTGAGTCACGATCTGTTGGAAGGGGCTCATGCGCGCGGCGGATTGGTCAGCGACGTGGTGTTGTTTGAGGATTTTCCGTCGGCGTATCCGGCGGATGTAAGCCGGCGGTCGCGTTGGATTCGGGGGGATTGGCAGATCACGGCGTGGTTGTTGCCGAGGGTGCCGGGGGCGGATGGGCAGGCGCCGAATCCGATCTCGCCGCTGTCGCGGTGGAAAATTCTGGACAATCTGCGGCGTAGCCTGGTGCCGCCTTCGCTTCTGGCGATTCTTATTCTGGGATTGTGTTTGCGCGGTGAAGCATTGATTTTTACGGGCCTGGTTCTTGGGGTCATGCTCATTCCACCGGTGCTGGCGGGTCTGGCGGAACTGGCGCGGCGGCCTACGGATTTGGGATATCGTCAACATGGAAGGGCAGTCGCCCGAAGGGTCGGCCGGCAACTGCTGCAGGAATTGTTTACCTTGGCGTGTCTGCCGTACGACGCGTTCATCAGCCTTGAGGCGATTGGACGGACGGCGGCCAGGGTGCTTATCACGCGCCGGAAGCTGCTGGAATGGCGAACGGCGCGGGATGCGCAGCGGACGGCGCACATTGATGTGGCCGGGTTTTTTCGCTCGATGTGGGTGCAGCCGGTTCTGGCGGTGCTCGTTCTCGTGGGTCAGACGCTTGTGCGTTCGCGGGGGATTGCGGGGCCGCTTGCGGCATTGTGGCTTGTTTCACCGGCGATTGCGTGGTGGCTTAGCCAGCCGGTTGGTCCGGCCTTGTCGCGTCTTTCGGGGAGCGATGAGATTTTTCTGGGCGCGATCGCGCGGCGAACTTGGCGATTTTTCGAGATGTTCATTTCTGCCACGGACAATTATCTACCACCCGACAATTTTCAGGAGGACCCGCCGGTCGGCGTGGCGCATCGAACTTCTCCGACGAATATCGGGCTATCGCTGCTTGCCAACTTAGCGGCGTGCGATTTTGGTTATATCTCCGCCGCGGGGATGATCGATCGTACGGGGCGGACGCTGGCGACGATGGACAAGCTCTCGCGGCATCGGGGGCATTTTTACAATTGGTACGATACGCGTACGCTTGAACCGCTTCGGCCGCTGTACATCTCAACGGTGGACAGCGGCAATCTCGCGGGGCATCTGCTGACGTTGGCGGCGGGTTTGGAGGAAATGGGGCATCGGAAAATCTGTATGCCGGCCGTGTTCAAGGGCGTTGGCCAGACGCTCGATGAAGTGGTCGGAATAGCCCCAGGGCGGGATGCCGATTCTTTGGCTGGGCAGATTCGGCGGCTGCGCGAGCCGCTGCAAATGCCGCCGCGAACGCTGTCGGGGATGTTTCTTCTTCTGCAACATCTGGCGACGGGCGCGGAGGAATTGGGTCGCGCGGCGGAAACGCAATCCAACGAACAGGCCCGGGTGTGGCTGCGGGCGGCGGTCGATCAATACCGGGGTTTGGCGGAGGAATTGAAGTTTCTGGCGCCGTGGGTCGAATTGCCGTCGCCGGGCGGACTGGCGGAGACATCCGGCGACATGCGCGAACTGCTGAGGCGGTTGGATGAAGTGCCGACACCGACCGAGATCGTCAAGCTCGAGGAGACACTGCGAGGCGCGATCGAATCGGTTGATTCGCCGGCGGCGTCCGAGTGGGTGGGGCGGCTTCGCGATTCGCTAGCCACGGCGGCCGAACGTGCGACCAAGCGACTTTCAGATTTGCGCGAAATGGCGCTTCATTGCCGGGAGCTAGCCGACATTGAATACGAATTTCTGTATGACAATTGCCGGCGATTGCTGGCGATTGGCTATGACGTCGGGGAGCATCGGCGGGATGCGAGCTTTTACGATTTGCTGGCGTCGGAGGCGCGCGTTGCCAGCTTCGTTGCCATCGCGCAGGGGAAATTGCCGCAGGACAATTGGTTCAGCCTCGGCCGGCTGCTGACGACGTCCGGGGGAAAGACGGCGCTGGTTTCGTGGAGCGGGTCGATGTTTGAGTATCTCATGCCGCTGCTGATTATGCCCGCGTATGAGCATACGCTGCTGGATGAAACCTATCGCGCGGTTGTGGATCGGCAGATTCGATATGGCCGCGAGCGAGGGGTACCGTGGGGTGTTTCGGAGTCGGGCTATAACAAGACCGATGCGCAGCTCAATTATCAATATTCGGCGTTCGGCGTGCCGGGGATGGGATTGAAGCGGGGGCTGGCCAACGATCTGGTGATTGCTCCGTATGCGACGGTGATGGCGCTGATGGTCGATCCGAAATCCTCTTGCGCGAACCTGCGCCGGCTTGCGGGGGAAGATCATCTCGGGGCGTACGGATTTTACGAGGCGATCGACTATACGGCGTCGCGGCTTCCGCCGGACCAGACCAGCGTTACGGTGAAATCGTTCATGGCGCATCACCAGGGGATGTCGTTTTTGTCGCTGGCGTATATTTTGCTGGATCGTCCAATGCAGCGGCGGTTTGAATCGGATCCGGCGTTTCGGGCGACGGATTTGTTGTTGCAGGAGCGAGTGCCCAATACGCCGGTGATTTTCCCGCACCCGGCGGAGGTTTCGGAGGCTCGGGGGACGACGACGGAATCGCAGCCGAATTTGCGGGTTTTCACGACGCCCAGCACGCCTACGCCGGAAGTTCACCTGCTTTCCAACGGGCGATATCACGTCGCGGTGACGGCCGCGGGCGGAGGGTACAGCCGGTGGCGCGATCTGGCGGTCACGCGGTGGCGAGAGGATGCGACGCGCGATTGCTGGGGGATGTTCTGTTATCTGCGCGATGTGGAGAGCGATGAATTCTGGTCGGCCGCGCATCAGCCGACGTTGCGGCGGGGGACATCATACGAAGCGATTTATTCCCAGGGGCGAGCCGAATATCGGCGACGGGATGGGGATATCGACACGCATGTCGAGATCAGCGTATCGCCCGAGGATGATATCGAGCTTCGGCGGATCAACATCGTCAATCGGGGGAAGACCGCGCGGGTGATTGAACTTACGAGTTATGCCGAGGTGGTTTTGGCGTCTTCGGCGGCGGATTTGGCGCATCCGGCGTTCAGCAATTTGTTTGTTCAGACGCAACTTGTTCGCCCGAGGCAGGCGATTCTTTGCACGCGCCGTCCGCGCTCGGTATCGGAGAAGCCGCCTTGGATGATGCACTTGATGAAAGTTGACGGGAACACGCGCGGGGCGGTGTCGTATGAGACGGATCGGGCCAAATTTGTGGGCCGGGGCGGACGCCGGCCGATCCAGCCGCGATGTATCGCCAAAACCTCAGCGACAGCGAAGGGGCGGTTCTGGATCCGATTATTTCGATTCGGAATACCATTGTTCTGGAGCCAGATGAAACGGTGCGCGTGAATTTCGTGACCGGGGTTGCCGAGACGCGCGAAGCGGCGATGGGGTTGATCGAGAAATATTCCGACAGCCGATTGGCGGATCGCGTGTTTGATCTTGCCTGGACGCATAGCCAGGTGGTGCTGCGGCAACTGGATGCAGGCGAGGGTGAGACGCAACTTTATGGGCGGATGGCCGGGAGCATTCTTTATGCGAATCCACGGTTGCGCGCTCCGGCAGCGTGATCGCGCGGAATCGCAAGGGGCAATCGGGGCTTTGGGGATACGGAATTTCCGGCGATCTGCCGATCGTTCTATTGCGCATTGCCGACCGGGCGCAGACCAGTTTGGTGCGGCAGATGGTGGCCGCTCACGCGTATTGGCGGGTCAAGGGGTTGGCGGTGGACCTCGTGATCTGGAACGACGATCAATCCAGTTATCGCCAGGCGCTGCAGGACATGATTCTGGGGGTGATCGGTTCCAGCGTCGAAGCGAGCATGATGGACAAGCCGGGGGGAATCTTCGTGCGGCGTGTCGAACAGATGTCGGAAGAGGACAAGATTTTGTTCCAGACGGTGGCTCGCGTGGTTGTCAGTGATACATCGGGGACGCTGGCGCAGCAGCTTGAACGCCCGCCGCGGTCGGAACTTCCGGTGCCGCGATTCAGCCCAGGCCGATTGCGGCGCGGTGATGTGCCGATGGCGGTTGAAGTTCCGGAGCGCGATCTGGCGGCGTTCAATGGGATGGGCGGGTTTACGCACGATGGAAAGGAATATGTCATCACCACGACGCCGGAAAAACCGACGCCCGCGCCGTGGATCAACGTTTTGGCCAACCCCTGGTTCGGGACGATCGTCAGCGAAAGCGGCGGGTCGTATACGTGGTGCGAAAACGCGCAGACTTACCGTCTGACGCCTTGGCATAACGATGCGGTCAGCGATGTCAGCGGCGAGGCGTTCTATTTGCGCGATGAGGAGACGGGGCGATTCTGGTCTCCGACGCCGCTGCCGGCGCGCGGGGCGATGCCGTACACCACCCGGCACGGATTTGGGTACACCATTTTTGAATACACCGAAGGCGGGATCACGTCAGAGATGCGGACGTATGTCGCGACCGATGCGCCGGTGAAATTCATCGTGCTGAAAATCCGCAACAGCGGCGAACGAACGCGGCGGATTTCGCTGACCGGATTTTTCGAGATGGTCCTGGGCGAACGCCGGCCGGCGGGGCTTCCGCATGTCGTCACCGAAATCGATGTGAAGACCGGGGCGATGCTGGCGTCGCAATCCGTACACCACCGATTTCGCCGAGCGCGTCGCGTTTCTGGAATGCAGCGAATCGCAGCGGGCCGTCACCGGAGATCGGTCGGAATTTCTGGGCCGCAATGGTTCACCGCAAAGCCCGGCGTGCATGTCGCGGTCGCGGCTTTCGGGCCGGGTGGGGGCGGGGCTGGATCCGTGCCTTTCCATGCAGGCGATTTTGGAAATCCCGCCGGGCGAGGAGCGCGAGGCGGCTTTCATCTTTGGCTCGGGGCGGAATCTGGCGGATGCCCGCAATCTTGTTTATCGTTTTCGCGGTTTGGCGCCGGCGCGGGCGGCGCTGGAAGGGGTCTGGCAATATTGGGGCCGGACGCTGGGCGCGGTGCATGTCGAAACGCCGGATGATTCGCTGAATTTTCTGGTCAATGGCTGGCTTTTGTACCAGGTGCTGGCCTGCCGGGTCTGGGGACGCAGCGGGTTCTACCAATCCGGCGGGGCGTTCGGGTTCCGCGATCAATTGCAGGATGTCATGTCGCTGGTGCATGCCGACCCGGCGTTTTTGCGGGCGCATCTGCTGCGTTGCGCGGCGCGGCAGTTCAAGGAGGGGGACGTGCAGCACTGGTGGCATCTGCCGACCGGACGCGGCGTGCGAACGCATATCTCGGATGATTATCTCTGGCTGCCCTATGCGGTGTGCCGGTATGTGACCGCGCTGGGGGATGTCGGGGTGTTGGATGAGAAGATCAATTTTATCGAGGGGCGCGCGGTCAAGCCGGATGAGGAGGGGTATTACGATCTTCCCGTTCGGTCCGAAGAATCCGCGACACTTTACGAGCATTGCGTCGCGCCGTCCGCAATGGGCTGAAGTTCGGCGAACACGGTCTGCCCCTCATGGGCAGCGGTGATTGGAACGATGGGATGAATCTGGTCGGCGAGCATGGCAAGGGCGAAAGCGTCTGGCTCGCATTTTTTCTCCACGATGTCCTCACACAGTTTGCGGAGATCGCGCGGGGCCGGCACGATTCGACCGTCGCCGATCTGTGCGTCGCCGAGGCGGCGAAATTGGTGACGAGTATTGAACAGAATGCGTGGGATGGCCAATGGTATCGGCGGGCGTATTTCGATAATGGCGAACCATTGGGGTCGGCGACCAATGATGAATGCAAAATCGATTCACTCCCGCAGAGTTGGGCTGTTCTGGCCGGAGTGGGGGATTCGGTCCGATCAGGGCAGGGGCTGGAGCAGTTGAATACGCAACTGGTGAAACGCGACATCGGCGTCATCCAACTGTTCGATCCCCCATTCGATCATTCGCATTTGAATCCCGGCTACGTTAAAGGGTACGTGCCCGGCGTGCGCGAGAACGGCGGGCAATACACTCACGCGGCCGTCTGGTCGGCGATGGCGTTTGCGCGGGCCGGGCAACTCGATCGCGCGTGGGAACTGTTCAATCTCCTGAACCCCGTTCGTCATGGCGACAGCCAACCGGCAATCGACCGGTATAAAGTTGAACCGTACGTGATCGCCGCCGATGTCTATACCAATCCCCAGCACGCCGGCCGAGGCGGATGGACGTGGTATACCGGGTCGGCCGGGTGGATGTATCGGTTCATCACCGAATCGCTGCTGGGGCTGCGGCTGGAAGTGAATCATCTACGTTTGACTCCGTCGCTGCCGGGGAAATGGGATTCGTTCACGGTTCATTACCGCTATCGCGAGACGTTTCATCACATTCATATCCGCAAAGTCGGCGCGAGCGGGACGGTGAGCAAGGTGACGTTCGATGGGGCGGAGCAGGAGGATAAGACGATTCCGCTGTTGGATGATCGGCAGGAACATAATGCCGAAGTGGAAGTGGGCGGATAAAGGTTTTTGCTATTCCATGGCCAACTTTCTGGCGATCGCCCGGCCACTATCTATTGTTTTCGCCATGATGACGATGTGGGGTTGTAGCCGATTCGACATCGTCAACGCGACGATTCCTTCCTGCGGATATATCCGGACTTCCAATATTGCCTATGCGGATTCGGCCCGGCAAAAGTTGGATGTCTACGTCCCGCGCAATGCCAAATCTCCCTTGTCCGTCGTCGTCTTTTTTTATGGGGGCGACTGGCAGAATGGGAAAAAGGATGATTATCGATTCGTCGCGCAGGCGATCACTTCCAAAGGATTCATCGCGGTTTTGCCGGATTACAGGCTTTATCCGGAAGCTACGTTTCCGGCCTTCGTGAATGATGGGGCGATGGCCGTGAGATGGGTGCATGACAACATCGGGCGGTTTGGGGGTGATTCGGGTCGAGTTTTTCTGGCGGGGCATTCGGCTGGGGGGCATATCGTGGCGCTGCTAACGCTTGATAAGCGTTATCTGCGGGAGGTTGGGTTGGATCGGGATGCGATTCGCGCGACTGCGGGATTGTCGGGGCCGTATGATTTTGTCCCATCGCCGCCGGATCGAGGGGTGTTTTCGATGCCGGTGGGTGATGACAAACCGGGTTCGGATATTGAGCCGATTAATTTTGTTGATGGGGCTGAGCCGCCGATGCTGCTGATTCAGGGGTTGGATGATCCGACGGTTAATTATTCGAATGCGCTGAATTTGGCGTCGAAGATTCGAGCGGCTGGGGGGAGCGTGCGATGCATCACTTATCCGGGGGTGGGGCATGTGGCGGTTGTGGCGGCGTTTGCGTGGCCGATTCGGTGGATCGCGCCGACGTTGCGGGATATGACGAGGTATTTTCGGGAGGAGGAGAAGGCGGGAGATAAGTGAACCTGACATGCTCTAATGAAAACCTTCTAAGTTCGTGGAAGAACCCTCACCCCAACCCTCTCCCTGAGTACAGGGCGAGGGGGTAAAGGGAAGCCATCGCCGAGGTTTTCATCAGAGCAAACCTGACTCCCTTTGTGGTTCGTCCGCACACTGGAGGTAATAGCGTGGTCGGCTTCCCTTCACTTGCCGTGATGGATCGGTCGGCGGAAACGCGCACTTGGTTGACTGATACTGTCGACGTAAAATGTTCCGCGTCTTGCCTATCGAGGTCCAGCATAGATGACGAACCCATCATCCAATCCTCCTTCGAACATCAACACCGGACGCCCCACCGCCAGGTCCATTTTTTTCCGATTCATAAGCGACCTAATTCATCTGCGGCGCTGGCAAAAGGGTGTTCTCGGAACGGCTCTCGCCATGGTGCTGTTCGGCTGGGCCCATCAAGGATATCACGCGTTCGCCGACTCCAATCTCCCGCCAACATCAGCCGGCGCCATTCAACAGCCGACACCGACGACCCAGCCCGCGCCATCCTTACTGGCGGGCTGGGCACGCCGGGTCGGCGTCAGCGTTCTTCTTGGGTTTCTTGTCGGCTGGGTATTTCGGACGTTCCTGAAAATCATGGCATCGATCACCGCACTCGCCCTGGGTGCATTGATTTTCCTCTCTTATTTCAATGTGACCAACATTGATTTAACAGCCGCCCAGAACAAGTCCAAGGATATGAGCAGTTGGGTCACCGACCAGGCCGGCCGGTTGCGCGATTCGGCCACCGGACACATTCATTCGACCCTTGGCGGTGCGCTCGGCCTGTTTGTCGGTTGGAGAAAGAAAACCCAATAGCATGGACTTCGCGACCCTTTTCAATGCTATCGGGTCTTCCAGCCTTTTTGCGACGCGGATCTTTCTACCCGCGTTGCTGACGGCTCTGCTGCTTCGGTTTGGGCCGGATATTCCTGTTGTCCAACATCTCGGGTTGCTCGCCCATCTCCGGCACGGCCAGCCGACCTGGTTCACCAGCGATATTTCATTGGCCGTCCTCGCGGTGCTGTCGATCGCGGAGATTCTTGCCCAAAAAAATCCCGAAGCTCGTCAGGTGATTCATGAATTCGACATCTACCTGAAACCTGCCCTGGCTGCGCTGACATCCCTGGGCGTGATCGACTCCGGCGATGCTTCGTTCGTCAATCAGACCGTTCATCAGGCGGGATTCTCCCAGGCGATATTTCCGCTGATATCCGCGCTTCTGACCTACCGCCTCAGTGTTGTTCGCAAGAGCGTGGCACTTGCGGTCTTCGATCACCTCGACGGTACCGGGCTGGACAAGTTAATCAGTTGGCTGGAAGACGCGTGGACTGTTTTCGGAGTATTTCTGCTGTTTGTTTTCCCGCTGCTGATGCTGCTGATCATCGGCATCGCGACGGTTGTGTTATTTGCAATTCACAAACGTCTGGAAATCAGCGAAGACCGGCGCAAGATCGCTTGTCCTCACTGCCAAACCCTGATGTACCCCAGCGCGATCGCGTGTCCCACGTGCCATCAGGGCAATGCGACGCCCAGCGCCGTCGGTTTTCTGGGTCAATCCAAGCCATATCCATCGGCCGATCCGGCGAACCACGGGTATCGCCTCGTTGAAAAACGCCGATGTCCCAGCTGCGCCTCGCGATTTCCCGCGCGGAGGCCGTTTTTACCCTGTCGCACATGCTCAGGGTCTTCGTCCGCCGACGCTAAATTCGCGGCACAATATGCCGACTTCATTGCCCGCCGAGTTCCGCTGGTTCTGCTGATCTGCTTTTTGATGAGCCTGGTCCCGATCCTCGGCCTCATTGTAGCCTGCATCTATTATCGCATGGAGATCGTTCTGCCATTCAGCCAATATCTGCCGCTGGGAAGACGATTCTTGCTGCGGTGGAGCATCCGCCTGCTCTTTGTAATCCTCATCTTTTTTCAAATCATTCCCCTTCTCGGCGGATTGGTTGCTCCGCTGATGGCGTACATCAGTTATATCGCGTATCGAAACAGCTACATTTCTCTCATGGAATCCCCGCGCCCGGCTGCGGCCGACAGTAATGTCTCGCCATCGGTCGTGCCGGGATAATTCGGCTGGGGGTGGGCAACGGCGTATTCCACTTTTCACGTTCGGGGAATTGCCCTAATATCTCTGGTAAGGAGTTATTCACATGGAAAATACAGTGTTGAAGATTGGTCAGCCGGCGCCGGAATTTGAACTGATGAATCAGGATAAAAACAAGGTGAAGCTTTCGGACTATCGGGGGAAGAGGAAAGTGATCCTGCTGTTTTATCCGATGGATTTCAGTCCGGTTTGCACGCAGGAACATTGCACTTTTGGGCCCGAGTTGGGAAGGATCGCCAAGGATGATGAAACGGTCGTCTTTGGAGTCAGTTGTGACAGCCCGTTCAGTCATGCGGCTTTCCGAAAGCAATATGGAATTCCGTACGATCTGCTTGCCGATCCGACGCGGCGAATGGCCAAGGCGTATGGGATGTGGGGGGGCGAGGAGCCGTACAACTGCACCAAGCGCGGGACGGTCATCATCGGCAAGGATGGGAAGGTGGCGGTTTATCAGGAGCAGCCGATGAAGGATCCGAGGACGGTGGAAGCGCTGGAGAAGGCTGCCCTGATCGCGGATGAATTGGCAAATCGGGCGGATGAGTTTGGGGTGGAAGTTTGAGGAGAATGCCGAATGTCGAATGCCAAATGCCGAATGAAATACAGGTGGCTTTTCCTCATTTGGCATTTGGCAATCGACATTCGGCATTAGTTATTCATGCAAATCGGCCCCATCATCCTTCGCATCCCTTTCTGCCAGGCCGGCCTGGCGGGGTATAGCGATCGGGCGATGCGGCTGGTGGCGCGCGCGGCGGGGGTGTGGGTATGCGGTGACCGAGGCGTTGCTGGATGTCATTCTTTGCAATGGGGGGAGGGGCTCAGAAAATCCATTGATATCAATGATGAGGATCATCCGGTCGCGGGGCAGATCATCGGGAGCGAGCCGGAAACGATGGCGCGGGCGGCGGGGATGCTGGCGGAGGCGGGGTACGATGTGATCGATCTGAATTTCGCGTGTCCTGTCAAAAAGATCAAAAACAAGGCGCGCGGGGGACACATGCTCCTGGATGTGGAGCGGGCTGTCGGCGTTATGCGGGGGGTGCGCGAGCGGTTGGCGAATAGGACGCTCACCGTCAGTTTGCGGCGGGGATATGATGATTCGAGCGAGGCGGAGGATCGGTTTTTTCAGGTGTTGGAAGCGGCATGGTCGCTGGGATTTGCGGCCGCGCGGGTTCATGCGCGAACCGTCGAGCAGAAATATCTTGGGTCGGCACGCTGGCCGTTTTTGACGGAACTGAAGCGGAGATATCCATCAAGGACGATCCTCGGCAGCGGGGATGTTTTTACGGCTGAGGATGCGGTGCGGATGTATCGCGAGACGGGCGTTGACATGGTTTGGATCGCGCGGGGAGCGATTGGGAATCCGTGGATATTCAATCACGCGGCTCGCCGGTTGAGTGATGCCGATGCGGTGATTGAGCCGCCGACGATTGCGGAGCAGCGGGAGGCGCTGGCGGAGCATTTTGAGATCGCGGTGCAGATTCATGGGGAGTCGCTGGCCGGGCGGCGGATGCGGAAGATGGGGATTAAATATAGCCGGTTTCATCCGGTCGCGAATGTTGTGAAACGGGAGTTTATTCAGGTGCACAGCTTGCGCGATTGGCAGGCTGTATTGGATCGATGGTATGGGGGCGACGGACCGGGCGTGTGGCCGGAAGCGAATGCGGCGGATGAGGTGAACGATCAAGAGGCGTGTGCGGAGACGGTTTAGCGATGCACTCTCGCACACCGCCGCGGAATCGGTTGGCTAAGGTTTTGCCGGAGGAATGGCGGAAATTTCTGGTGGCGCAGGGGGTTCCGAAGCGGAAATATACGGCGGTCTGCCGGGCGACGCTGGCGGGGGGAAGGGTCGTCGATGAGTTGATCGTGGAGCAGGGGTGGATTATCGCGCTGGGGAAGGAGGGGTTGAGCGGGGTGTTTGAGCAGCGGATTGATTTTGATCCGAGAATGATTTTGGAGATTGAGGTGTTGCAGGTGGTGTGAGGGGAACCCGAGGACTACTACACTTGGTCATAATGACAAAGGGTTGTCGGGCCACTCTCTGGGATGTCGGAGGAACTCTCGTTGATTTTGCCTGTTCGTTGCCGGAATCGGTGCGCTCCCGACTTGCAGGTTGTGGGGTGGACCACTCTCGGCTATCGGACGAATATATAGAGCAAACGTATGCCGACTTTCTTCGCAGAGAGCAAGAATGGCGAACAATCGAGCAGGAGTGCGCTGCGGAACGCGACTGGTTTGCAACGCTGTTGGGCGACGATCTTTTTAATCGTAATGCCATTGATATTGCAACCGCCGCAATGCCACCGTACTTCAATCTTTACCGCCCGGTTCGCGATCTAACATCATTGTTGGACGAGCTACGGAGCCGCGAGTTGCCGATGGCGGTCGTTTCCAATTGGCCGCCATCCTTACCCGAGTTTCTAGACCACCACGGCCTCAAATGTTATTTCGATCCCATTGTATTTTCCGCGCAAGATGGCATTCATAAGCCGGACCATCGGATTTTCCAGAGGGCGCTGGATGTGCTTGGGATACCTGCCGCGCGTGCGATATTTATAGGAGACAATCCGGAATTGGATATCGCCCCCGCCCGGGAGATGGGTATGCAAACGATCAACTTCGATCCACGCCGGAAATGCCAATCGCGCGACGCCAAAGATGCTCACGAGTTGCGTTACTTGCTGTTGGCGATGCTCGAAGCATAGCCTGGGATGTTTATAAAGTCGGCGTCAGGTAGGGCTATCCGTTGGTGCGGCGGGGGACGTTGCGGCGGGCGACGTCGGCGCCGACGGTTTGGTTGTGGCCGACTTGCTTTCCGGCGCCGGAGTGGCCGCCGGTCCATTTTCGGGTGTTGGGGGCGATCTTATCGAGTACGTTGCCGATGGTTTGGGAGTGGGGTTTGGTCAGGGAGTCCTTGAGATTGCGGAAGGTGGTGGATTCGGTTTGTGGGCCGGTGGCGGTGGAAAGGGGAGAGATCTTACGTCCCACAAGCGCGGCGGCGGCGGCCGCGGATTGGAGGGGGTCGATCAGCGGTGCGCCGGAGGGCGCGGTCGGGGGCTTTCTTTCGATTTTCTTTTTCGATGCGGATTGCAATTTAGTTGTTTTCGTTTCCTTTGCCATGGGTTGGATTATACCGGAAATTGGGTTGAACCGCCAAGACGCCAAGAACGCCAATGAAATCAGATTCATACAGATATTTCAGAGGCTTCTAATTGAATTCTTGGCGATCTTGGCGGTTTAAGTTTTCTGCATTTCGAGGGTATGTCATAAATTCTCAAGGCGTTGCTGTTTGTCCAGCTCCAGCAGAGCTTCGATGAGAGGATCGAGCAGGCCTTGCATGATCTGATCGAGGTTGAAGTTTTTTTCGCCGCCGCCTTCGCCGCCGAGGCGGTGGTCGGTGCAGCGGTTTTGGGGGAAATTGTAGGTGCGGATGCGCTGGCTGCGGTCGCCGCTGCCCATCATGGCTTTGCGGGCGCTGGTCAGGGCGGCGTGCTGCTTGGCTTGTTCGGCTTCGTAGAGGGTGGCGCGTAGAAGGGCCCAGGCGCGTTCCTTGTTTTGGGTCTGGCTTTTGTGCTCGGTCATTTTGAATTGCATGCCGGTGGGTTTGTGCATGATTCGCCAGCCGGTTTCGACCTTGTTGACGTTTTGGCCGCCGGGGCCGCCGCCGCGGCAGCCGAATTCTTCGACGTCCTTGGGGTTGATTTCGATTTTCACATCGGGCAGTTCGGGCAGGACGGCGACGGTGGCGGCGCTGGTGTGGATGCGGCCCTGGGCTTCGGTTTCGGGGACTCGCTGCACGCGATGGCCGCCGCCTTCGAAGCGGAGGTGGCGGTAGGCGCCGCGGCCGCGGATGTTGACGATGACTTCCTTGAATCCGCCGCGATCGGTGGGGGAGAAGTCGCTGACGTCGAAGCGATAGGATTTGGACTCGCAATATTTGCGATACATTTCGTACAGATCGCGGACGAAGAGGCCGGCTTCTTCGCCGCCGGTGCCGGCGCGGATTTCGAGGAAGAAGGAATCGACGGCGTTGTCCTCGGCGGCGACGAGTTCGTCCTTGAGGGATTCGAGCAACTCGATGGCCTGTTGGCGCGTCGCGGGAAGTTCGTTGGTGGCGAGTTGGGCCATTTCCGACTCGGCGGGGTTTGCGGCCATTTCCTCGAGTTCCTGGATGACGGAGAGGGTTTTGCGGTATTCGGCGTAGCGGGTGACGACGGGTTCGAGTTTGCCGGATTCCTTGCTGATGGTGACGAGCTTCTGGCCGTTGGCCTGGATGTCGGGGTCGCTCATGGAGATTTGGAGAGAGTCGTAACGCTCGCGCATTTCTTCGAGCTTGCGGATTAGGGGGGTGTGGTCGGGCATTTTGGGTCTCGGATGATAGTTGGGAATAAAAGAAAACGCGTCCCGCGCGCCGGGACCGCTAAACGCGGGGAGGAAGAGGGCAGCTAACTTTCGCGGGAAGAGGCGGGGCGAGTTTCCTGTTGCGGTTGCAGTTCGGGGGTGGGCTCGGCGGCGGGGGCTTCGACGAGCTGGATCGATTCCTGCGTTTTTTCAGCGGCCTTGGTGACGGAGAAGCGGATGTTGGGAAGCCGGGCGACGGCGACGCGCAGGGCCTGCTGCCAACGCATGGCGATTTTGACCAGGTCGGCATCGTCGGCAAGGAATCGGCGCTGATGCGTGACGGCGAGGTGATCGGTTTCGTAGGCGAGCAGATCGATCGGCGGGCCGACGGTCACGTTAGATTTCATCGTGGAATCGAGGGAGAGCAGGGCGTATTTGGCGGCTTCCTCGAGCGTGGTTTTTTCGAAGCGAATTCCGCGATCGAGAATCGGGCGGCCGTATTTGGTCTCGCCGATTTGGAGATAGGGGGATTCTTCGGTGGCCTGGAGTGGGTTGCCCTGAGGATAGATCAGGAAGAGGGCGGGGGGTTCGCCGATGACCTGGCCGCCGAGAAGGAAATGGACGTTGAATTTGTAGTCGTCGCGTTCGAGGGCGGGGCGATCGAGGTCGCCGACGCGGCGGATTTCGTTACCGATGATGCGGGCGGCATCATACATTGAAAGCGCTTTGGCGAGTCCTTCGCCTTTGTCGAAATCGCGTTTGAGGAGAGTGATGACGGACTGGGTGCAGGAGAGGCTGCCGCTGGCGAGGAGGACGAAAACGCGTTCGCCTTCCTTGACGAAGGTGTACATCTTCCGGCAGGTGTTGACCTGATCGTATCCCGCATTGGTGCGGGAATCGGAGGCCATTACCAGGCCGGATTTTGTGACGATGCCAAGACAATAAGTCATCGCAGTCGGCGATCCTTTCATGCTTCTATTCGCGGGCGCCCGAGAGTATGTTAGCAGGCAATCGGTTCAGTGCCAAAAAAGTATGGCTCTGAAGAATTATCTGGGGATTTGGCGGAGAGGTTTATGACGACAATAGCGGCCCAGATGTACACATTGCGGGAGTTCACGAAAACACCGGGGGACATCGCGGCGACGCTGCGGAAGGTGAAGAAGATGGGGTATGACGCCGTTCAGCTTTCGGCGTTGGGGAAGATTGACCCGAAGGAATTGGCGGGGATTTTAAGGGGTGAGGGTCTGATATGTTGCGCGACACATATTTCGCTGGATCGGATGCGGGATGAGACGAGCCAGGTGATCGAGGAGCATAATCTGTGGGGTTGCAAGTATACGGCGATCGGGGGTTTCTTTCCCAAGAATCCGCAGCCGGCGGATTGGCCGGAGTTTGCCCGGGGGTTTAACGCGGCGGCGGAGAAGTTTCGCGGGTCGGGGATTCGAATCGGGTATCACAACCACAGTCATGAGCTGGTGCGATTCGATGGAAGGCTCGGACTACAAATCCTGCTGGATCATTTCCTGCCGGAGATTTGGATGGAGATCGATACGTATTGGATTCAGCATGGAGGGGGCGATCCGGCGGCGTGGATCGAAAAGGTCGCGGGGAGGATTCCGTGCGTGCATCTAAAAGATATGGCGATGGGAGCCGATGGTAAGCAACTCATGGCGGAAGTGGGGGAAGGAAATATGAACTGGGCGGCGATATTGGGGGCTTGCAAGAAGGCGAGGGTGGAGTGGTATATCGTCGAGCAGGATATTTGCCAGCGCGATCCGTTTGAAAGTTTGGAGATCAGTTTGAAGAACGTGAAGGAGATGGGGCTGAGTTGAGCGGGGTTGACGGAGAGGGATTATTTTTTGACTTTACCGGCGGCGCCGGCGGCGACGGGCACGCGTAGCTCGGGGACGCGGACGGTCGTGCTGCAATGCTGGCACTTGACTTGTTTGCCGCGCACATCATCGGGGACGGACAAAATCTTCCGGCATTGTAGATTTGGGCAGATGATCTGAACGGACATAGCATACTTATCGGTAGATTATCGGTACGACTTGAATTGGCTGCATTTGCGGAGCGATCATAATATCCGTCACGGCAATGCTTTGCGCAATCCCGGCGGAAGATCTTCAACAGCCATCGGCGAATGGAGCTTATATGGCGTATAAAGCGGGTCTCCAATAAAGCTTATCATCCAACTGGTCATCGGGTTGGTTTTCCAATAAACCTCGGCCATTGTCAGCTTGCCGGTCAGCAGGAGGGGGAAGAAATCGTCGGGTTTGGGGAATGCGGGGAGCTTGGGTTCGGCGACCGCACCGAGGGTGGCGACCACGCCATCGTTGAGGAGGCCGCGCACCCAGCGGGATGACGGGGTGTGGAGAGTGACCAGTTCGTAGCTGGCGATGTGATAGCCGACGGCGCCGGGATTATAATCGCAGCCGGGAATGTAGTTGGCGACGCTATACCAGCCGACGTAGCAGGCGACATTTTTGACGAAATGCGGGGGGAAAACGATGTCCTGATCGTCGAAGGCGATCTTGAGATTGGTTTTGGTGCGGATGATGAGGGCCAGATTGCGCAGGGTTTCGTCGAATTCACCGTAGGGACTAAGGTTGCCCTTGTCATCAATGGGGGCGATTCCTCGGGCGTCGATGGCGATGGTTCCATTGAGGCCGGTTTTTTCGACCTGGACGCTGGTGCGCATCATACGCTCGACGATGGCCGGATCGGGGCCGTCGAGTCTCATGACCATGAGGGTGAGGGGCGAACGACCGTGAAAGTGGATGTTCAGTGGATTCTCAAGCCATCCCTGCCGGTGATAATAATTCCACCAGAGCAACGCCAGTTCGTTGTCGGTGGCGGAACTGGTTTGATCGGTGTTTAGATAGTCGATCTGGGCGTCGAGGACGCGGAGGAGTCCGACGAGGCCGAAACGATCGTGGGAGAGTTGCCGAAGCTGTTGGCGAGCGCCGGCGTCCCAGCGGGTGGCTTCAAGGGCAGCTACCTGCGCGCGCAAGTCCAGAACTCTTTGGTGAAGCTGGACCCATTGATCGTGCTCGGCCGAGGGTTTGTTGGGATCATCGCGTTGGTTGGCGCCGAGCCGGGAATCGACCTCTTCCTCTCCGCCGAGGGTGCCGAGGAAGGCGACGAGCTGCTTTAGAGTATCGCCGCGTTGGTTGACATCGGTCATTGCGGGGATTTTTGCGGTGACCGTGGTAATGCCCAATTGGGCGCGGGCGAGTAGTTCGTCGATTGAAGTGCCGGTTCCGGGCGTAAAAAATGGGTTCAAACCGTTAGCAACGGCTTCCATGCTTTCGACAGCTTTTTGAAGCTCATCGGCGGTGTCGCTACGGACGTATTTCAACTGGGCAAGTTCGCGATCGTCGGCGGGGGTATTTATTTTGTCGCGGATTCTGAAGGGCACGCCGTAGAAAGTCAGGAGGCATTTGATTTTTGATTTGAGCTGATGGTCGGTAAGAAACTGGCGCACGGGGCCGACGACGTTTGCTTCGTAGGTTTCGAAGGACATTTCCTCGTCGGTGGGGAGGTCTAGGGGGACGATTTGAGCGGAGGGGACGTTGCGGAGTTGGCAATAGAGCTGCGCGAGATGCTGGCTGTCGGGGGAATTTTTGTTGGTGATGAGGAGAATCTCGTCGGGGGAAAGGGCGAAGGCGGGGCGGAAGGTGGCGACAACCAATAGGAATGCGGTTGCGATGAAGAGGATTTGGGCGGGGCGGCGATTTTGGGTCACGGTCGGATTCTAGGTCGGCTGCCCAGCCGGTGCATCGGAATTTAACGGGACAAACGGAGTTGGATCGATCGCTCCCGGCGCGCTGTTGCGGCCTGCGGTGGCGGCGGCCTGCTGCTGTTGGACATTTTCAATTAGGTGGACGAGCGCTTTGACTTCCTGGACCGATTCGGGGCTTCCCCACATCAGGACGCGGTCGACGTGCCAATTGCAGCGATCGAATGTGCAGCCTTCGAGATAATAGACGGTCTCGCGCAGTACGAGCGTGCAGGCCATGAACGTGCAGCGAATGAATGCCTGGCCGCTGATGTAGATGGTCTGATTCTGGAAGGTGACGCCTTCGTGCTTTGTCAATAACATGCCGCTCCTCGATAGGTGGCCCGGAGAATTCCGCCGCCGCAGGCGAATTAGGCGTATTCTCGCCGGTCGGGGGGAGAATGCAACGGCCCCGAAACTGCCTTTGGGAAATATGTCGGCAAGAAATGGCGCTTGCCTGAGTTGGCTCATTCCCTAGAATCAGCGCCGGCGGCAGATGGACGCGGGAGATCGGAATCCCGGCAATGTTTGACAATTACGAAGTTGACGGTTTGTTCGACGAAGTTTTCTCGTCGGATGGGGGGCCTCGCAAACATTATTCGTCTTTGGTTAGCAGGCTTAAGGGCCTGGGGCATGGGGCGTTTGAAAAACGCCGGAGAATGACCGACGTTCTCTTCCGCAATCAGGGGATCACATTCACGGTTTATAGCGATACTCGCGGAGTGGAAAAGATTTTTCCATTCGATCTGGTTCCGCGCATCGTCCCGGCGGATGAATGGGACTTGATCGAGCGGGGACTGGTCCAGCGCATCACGGCGCTCAATCTTTTCTGCCAGGATATTTATCACGGGCAGCGCATCCTGAGGGAGCGGATAATTCCGCCGGAATTGATCTACGGGGCGAAGATGTTCCGGCGAGAGATGTTCGGGGTGAAGGTTCCGCGGGACATTTATATCCACATCTGCGGTACCGATCTGATTCGGGATAAGAATGGGACATATTACGTACTGGAGGACAACGGACGCACGCCCAGCGGGGTGAGCTATGTGCTGGAAAACCGGGCGGTGATGAAGCGGGTGTTTCCCTCGCTGTTTAGCGCGTATCGGGTGCGGGCGATCGAGGATTATCCGTTCAACTTGCTGCAATGCCTGAAGCATATTGCGCCGCACCATGTGGATGACGCGGGGATCGCGATCCTTACGCCGGGGGTTTACAACTCGGCGTATTTTGAGCACAGCTTTCTGGCGCGGCAGATGGGGGTGGAACTGGTCGAAGGGCGCGATCTGGTGGTGGACAAGGGATTTCTTTACATGCGGACGACGGGGGGGTTGCGGCGGGTGGATGTGCTTTATCGCAGGGTGGATGACGATTTTCTCGACCCGTTGTGTTTCCGGCCGGACAGCGTGCTGGGGGTGCCGGGGCTGATGAACGCTTACCGGGTGGGGAACCTGGCGCTGGCGAACGCGGTGGGGACGGGCGTGGCGGATGACAAGGCGATGTATCCGTTCGTGCCGGATATGATCAAGTTTTACATGGGTCAGGACGCCATTTTGCCGAACGTGCCGACTTATATTTGTGCCCGGGATTCGGACCGGAAATTTGTGCTGGAACACCTGGATGAACTGGTGGTTAAAAGCACGAACGAATCGGGCGGGTATGGGATGCTGATGGGGCATCAGGCGTCGAAGGAAGAACGCGGAAAGTTCGCGGAGTTGATCGCGGCCGATCCGCGAAATTTCATCGCGCAGCCGGTGGTTCAGTTGAGCCAGCATCCGAGTCTGGTTGAGGATCGCTTCGAGGGCCGGCGGGTGGACCTGCGGCCGTATATTGTCTATGGGCAGAAGGTGATCGTGATGCCGGGCGGGCTGACGCGGGTGGCGTTGCGCAAGGGGAGCCTGGTGGTCAATAGCAGCCAGGGCGGGGGGAGTAAGGATACGTGGGTTCTGGAAGAGGAGCCGGTCGGATGACAGTAGCCCAGGGACCAATTTCTGCCGGCGCGCTGGCCACGTTTGGGATGGTGGCCGCGTTCAATTTAAAGCCGGACCGGCCAATGCTCGCGCGCGATGCGGACGCGATGTATTGGATGGCGAGGTATGTGGAGCGATCCGAGCATGTGGCGCGGCTGATGCTGGTGAATTCGAATCTGCTGATCGACGTGGGCGATCTGGCGCCGGCGCTGCAGGCCCGACAGTGGCAAAGCCTGCTGACGATCCTTCGTTCGGCGGAACTGCCGGATGGGCCGGATTTGGCGCAGCGTGTTGGCCAGTATCTCACGTTTAATCCGGAGAATCCGAACAGCATTTTGAACTGTATTACCCGGCGCGCGTGAGAACGCACGGGGAATTCGCGAGAACATTTCGACGGAGATGTGGGAAAATCTCAATGCGCTGTATTGGTCGCTTCGGAGCGAGGACACGCCGAATCGGTTCGATGAATCGCCGGATGAGCTTTTCCGCTCGGTGATGGCGGGGTCGATGTTGTTCCAGGGATTGACCGATCAAACGCTGGCGCATGACCAGCGATGGCAATTCACCCAATTGGCGAAATATCTGGAGCGGACCGATGTGACGTGCCGAGTCATCCAGACGAAATACGACATCCTCAAATCCAACGAACAGATTTTCGACAGTACGCTGCGGAACCTGCACTGGATGGCGGTGCTGCGAAGCTGCTGTTCGATCGAGGCGTATCGCCGGAATTATCTGGGGGACATGGATCCGACGCGGGTGGCGGGATTTTTGATCCTGGAACGAAACTTTCCCAGAAGCATCCGCTTCAGCGTTTCGGGCGCGCTGACGGCGATCAGCGCGATCCGAGCGGGATCGCGCGGGAACGCCATCGACCCCACGGAGCGAATCCTGGGCCGGCTGGATGCGCAGCTTGAGTATTCCGAGCTTTCGGAGATTTTATCCGAAGGGATCCCCGGCTATCTCCAGCGAATCCAGACGACCGTGCACGAGGCGGCGGTGGCCGTTCAGCAGTCTTACTTCATGCATTAAGGATTCGTCCATGCTTCTAAAAATCGTGCATCAAACCGAACTGGCCTACAGCGATTTCATCAGCGAATCGATCATGGAACTGAGAATGGTTCCGCGGCAGGAACAGGATCAGCATCGGCTGTCGTTCGATTTGGCCATCGGGCCGCCTACGACCGTGAGCAGCTATTTCGACTGGCTGGGCAATACGGTTCATTCCTTCAGCGTGAATATGTTTCACCGGCAGATTTCGATCATCGCGACGAGTGTCGTCGAGACGGATCGACCGCGGAAGGAACCCGAGCGGTTTCGCGATGTTTGGCCGATTCCAGCCGAGGCGTATGATTACACGACGTACGATTTCCTTGGGTTTGGCGGTCCGATCATCGATTGTCCGCAGTTGCACGATCTGGCGAAACTGGTGATGCCCCGGGAAGGGATCAGCGCGGGGGAACTGGCGCTGCGGTTACTTTACCTGATCGACGAGAAATTCACGTACAAGAAGGGGATGACCAACTCGGCCAGTCCGATTTCGGATATTCTGGCGACGGGATATGGGGTCTGCCAGGATTTTACGCACCTGATGATCGCGCTGGCTCGGCATCTGAAAATCCCCGCGCGATATGTCAGCGGGTTTTTGCATCCGGATGCGGAAAAATATCGGGGATATACGCAGACGCACGCATGGTGCGAGATGCTGTTTCCCTCGGCCGGCTGGGTGGGATTTGACGCAACGAATCGATGCGTGGTCGGCGGGAACTTCGTGAAAGTGGCGGTGGGGCGTGATTTCCGGGATGTGCCGCCGAACCGGGGGGTTTATCGGGGGAATGCGAGCGAGACAATTGATGTCACGGTGAAAAGCAGCGAGTTGCCGGTCATTCCGGCGGAACTGGCGGCGGAGCGGATGCAGTCGTTGGAGATTCCCGCGTACGCCACGGGGGCGGCGGCGCTGCGGGTGTTGGCGGAGCAGCAAGAGGTGCAGCAGCAACAGTAGGGGTCTCGTGAATTCAGCGTTATAATTTGGGGAGATGGAACTTAAGCCGAACAACAATCGACGCCTGTATCTGGAGGTGCTGCGTCGGATGACGCCCGCGCAGCGGTTGGCCAAGGCGATGGAGCTATCGGAACTTTGCAAGCGGTTATTTCTCCATGGCCTTCGGCGGCGTTTCCCCGACGCGGATGAAAGTCAAATCCTCGCGGAATACATCAAGCGGACGGCACGATGTCACAATCGGAATTACTGAAAAAGGTGATTGTCGCGCTAGAAGCGACGGGTACGCCTTATATGCTCACCGGTTCTTACGTGTCGAGTTTGCAGGGGGAACCGCGATCGACGCATGACATTGATTTGGTCGTCGCTATCACGCCGTCGGCGGCTCGATCTTTGTTGTTGGAGTTTCCCAAGCCGGATTACTACCTTGATGAAAACGCCATCGCCGAGGCGATTAGGCGCAAGAGTCAGTTCAACCTTCTTGACGTCCGTGGTGGAGACAAGGTGGATTTTTGGATGTTGAGCGACGAACCATTCGACCAGTCGCGCTTCGGACGCCGGTACATCGAGGAATTTGAGGGACAGCGTCTTTACGTATCGCGTCCGGAAGACACCATACTAATGAAGCTCCGCTGGGCTGAGCTTTCAGGGGGTAGCGAGAAACAATTCGGCGATGCGCAAGGCATTTACGAATTGCAGCGGAATTCGCTCGACCTACCATATCTGGAGCAGTGGGCGAAGTTACTGGGCGTTACGGCACTGTGGGAGCGGATTAAGAAGCAAGCGAAGGACTGATTGAAGAAAACATGGATTTACTGCTGCGCCGGTTACCGGCAGAGCAGCAGAATTCGCTCATCCCGATGCAGCCCAGGCCCATGGCGGAGACGGATAGTGCGGATTTACCGAGAATTCGACGCGGCATTTGGGTGGAAGGCATGAGATTTCCCTTTGCTTGGACTTGTCGTTCCGCGACAAAGCGGTGGACGACCGATAAGATACAACTACAGGCGGACAAGACTATAACTGGACTGTAACTTTGCTGGAGTCAGCGCGTGTCAATGGAAGAGAACGGGCGGCAACCCGTGGCCGCGGAAAGCACCAATGAGCTTTTCGAGCGAGCCGTGCGGTTGCATTCGCGGAGATTGCTGGCGATTGCCAGGGCGATCGTGGGTAATCGCGCATCGCCCGAAGATGTGGTGCAGCAGGCATTTATGAACCTGTACCAGCATCGCGACCGGTATGATTGGCGCGAGGCTGGCGGGCTGATGCGGCGTACGGTGGTGAATGAGGCCTTACGCATTTTGCGTCAGCCTCGCATGTCTGTATTGCCGGATGATGCGGGCGACCCTGGCCCATCGCAGTCGCCCAGCCGGCAGATGCTCGAAGGCGAGACTGTCCTTCAGGTCAGACGCGCCATTGATCGGTTGCCGGAGAACTTCCGGGCGGCCCTGGTGCTTTGCGAGTACGAAAAAATGTCATATGCCCAGATCGCAGAAACGCTTGGCGCCAGTATCCCGCAGGTGAAGACGTGGATTCATCGCGGCCGGCGTCAGTTGGCTGAAATGCTTAAGGCTTTTGCCGATCAGACCTGAATGTATTGAATGATGGAGCGTAGTTATCAGGAGAGGCAGGAGAGACCTATGGCTGTGAATGACAATGACATGGAATTGCTTCACGAATACGTTGACGGCGAATTGCCGGTGGCGGATTGCGAGGGGCTTTGGCGCCGGTTGGCGGTCGAGCACGATCTGATGGGTGAGTTGGATCACCTGCGGGCGGATCATGCGGTTCGCACGATGGTCTGGAACAGCCTGGAGCCTGCGGAATCGACCGTTGCCCGTCTTGAGGCCAAGATCATGTGCGCCACCCGGCGCGAGGATTTAATGTCATGGGGTGGAAATATTCTGCGGATCGCGGCTTCTGCTGCGGCGCTGATCCTCTTTGGATTTTCCGTCGGCTGGATGGGCCGGGATCGATACCAGGGTGTGCCGGTTATCTCCCACTCTACGCAAGATGTTTCGAAAACGGCGTCGACCGGCCTTGGCGGGTCGACGGCGGCTTTGAAGTATAATGTGTATGTCCGCGATCCGAACGGCAAGCTGGTGACCGTGCAGCAATTCGATTCTTTGGAACAGGCTCAGCAATTCAAGCGCGACATGGAGGCGGCCCAATCCTCGCCTGGCGGAGCCGATTGGAACGTCGTGCCGACCATCAATAAATTTTGAGCCGACGCCGGTGGTTTTTTGCCAATGGCGAATGTTAGATTCAATTCTAAAACGAAGACCCACGGCGCCGCTGCTCGACTGAGCTCGCCGAAGTCCGTGGGCGTTCTAATAACAGTATTGGTTGCTTTGTTTGGGAAATTGGCGCTGGCGCAGACGGTGGATCTTCCGACGACACGGCCGTTGTTGGATCAGTTGAATCGTGAGACGCAATCGCTGTTCAAGGAGGTTGCGCCGAGTATCGTGCGGGTTCAATTGCCGTTGCCGAGCAATTTGGTGCTGCCTCCGGATGATCCGTTGTCGAAATGGGCGGGGCGGCTCGACCAGGAGTCGCTGCGGCGGCTTGCGGAGTTGCAGCGCGATTCGTCGGGGGCATCGTTCGCGACGGCGGAAATCCGCCCAGCGGCGGTTCCCGCTTCCTCGCAGGCGGCACCGGAACTACCTTCGCACATCCTCGTGCTACGGCTGGATCGGCTCACGCCCAACGGCATTGGGGTGGTGCTGGACGATCAGAACCATTTGCTCATCCCGCGATTTGTTGACAAGGCAGCGTGCCGGTTTCCCATACCCGTGTCGATCGGGGACGGCCGGTGGGCGGCGGCGACGTTTGTTGCTTCCGATGTGCAGGCCGATTTGACTCTTCTGCAATTGAATACTCATATCAAAACGAAACCGGCGACGATTTCGGGCGACAACCCGGAACCGGGGGCGTTGCTGCTGGTGATGTCGCTGAATCCGGCGGCGAATCGGCTGGCGGTGTGGGAAGGGTGGGAGCCGGATGTTTCGACGCTGGTGAACATCGACGGCTCAATCGCGGGATTCACCAAGAGCGGACATTTTCTCTCGGCAGCGGCGTGTTCGCCGGTCGTACAGGAATTGAGGGCTCATGGATTCGTGCGGCGGGCGTTTCTGGGGGTCGTTGTGGATCCGGTTGGTTCGGATGATCCGGCGCGGCAGCAAAATCCCAGCCTTGGGGCGACGCCGGCGCTGAAAATCGAGCAGGTGATCCCCGGCTCGGCCGCGGAACGTGCGGGCTTGCAGCAGGATGATTTGATCCTGAGTCTGGCGGGTGAATCGGTCGGCGATCCGCAGAGCTTCGCGGCGGCGATTGCGAATCGGCGCGGGAATACGGAGATACTGATTCTTCGCAGCGGGCAGAGGCATATCGTGAATGTGATATTGCAGGGGGAGTAGTAGAACTGCCGACTAAAGTCGGCAGGCCGCTGCGGGGTTTTCTTGAAAAATCTCTAGGGTCGGGGTGAAGCACCGCGTTTTCGCGCGGGGTGTCGGGTGACGATTTGTTTGTACTTCTTTGATTCGATGATTTTCATTTCTTCGTCCGACAATCCGAGGAACTCCTGTGCGCCCGTTATGCGATATCCAAGTTTGGTGAGTTTTTCTTTTTTAATCTTGTTCATGTTGTCGTAAGGATTGAAATTAACGGCTCGCGTCGGCGGCGGATGGCTGGGTGGCGGCTGATTCACGCATCGCGGCGGCATCGGCGGCGAGCTTGGTGTGAACCGTCGCGATGCCCACATGGCAGGTGTCGGCGGTGCCTTGCTTCTCGAAATATCGCTGATGGTATTCCTCGGCGGGATAGAACACGCCGGCGGGGACGATTTTCGTGACGATTTTATCTTTGAATACGCCGGAGTTTTGGACCTCGGCGAAGGATGCTTCGGCCAATCGCTTCTGCTCGGGATTGTGATAGAAAATGACCGAGCGGTATTGGGTGCCGGTATCGGGGCCTTGACGATTGACTGTCGTCGGATCGTGGCAGCTCCAGAAGGCATCCAGCAGTTCGGGGTAGCTTATCCTGGTTGGATCGTAGTTGACGAGCACTGATTCGGCGTGGCCGGTGAGATCGGTGCAGACATCTTCATAGGTTGGATCGATCGTGTGGCCGCCGGAATAGCCGACTTCCGTGGATACGACGCCGGGGACTTTGCGGAAGGTGGCTTCAACGCCCCAGAAGCAGCCGGCGGAGAACGTGGCCTGGTCTGTTTTTACATTGGTATTGCCGGTCGGTGAGGGGTGAGTGGCTGGGGTTGTGTTGTCACCGCTGCAGCCGGATTGCGCGAGAAAGATCGCGCCGACCAGGTAAATCAAACAAAGGATACAATTTCCCGTGAGGTCACGCATGGCTGTCTTTCCCGCACTGATTTGAATCGGAAGTTTAACCTGGGGCCGGCAATGGTCCGCCGCCGAGAGTGATGTCGGGGCCCTTGGGCTCGGGCGCGGTTTTGGCAGGCGCGCCGCGGCGGGTTTGTTCCTGTTCAAGCAGGTCGCCAACCGTGGGCTTGGTGAGGTTTTCGCCTTTCATGACGCGATCTACGTCGACAGTGTCGAGCGTTTCGTATTTCAGCAGGGCCTTGGCAAGAGCCTCGACGCGATCGCGGTTGGTGTCGAGGATTTTGCGGGTCTCGCTCGTGCAGGGCGTCGATGAGCTTTTTGACTTCTTCATCGATGGCCTTGGCGGTCTCCTCGGAATATTCGCGGGCGCTGCCGAAATCGAAGCCACTACGTTCTTCGTCTTCGCCGTAGTAGACGAAGCCGAGTCGTTCATTCATGCCCCAGTCGCGGACCATGTTGCGGGCGAGATCGGTGGCCTGGCGGATATCGCCGAAGGCCCCGGTGTTGACGTCGCCGGTGAACATTTCCTCGGCGATGCGGCCGGCGAAGGCCCATGCGAATCGCAGGCGAGGCACCACTTGCGCGAGCGGTTGAGGCGATCCTTTTCGGGCAGGGTCATCGTCGCACCAAGGGCCTGTCCGCGGGGGATGATGGTTACTTTGTGGATGGGATCGGCGTCCTTTTCCAGATATTGGACAACAGCATGGCCGGCCTCGTGATAGGCGGTCGCGATCTTTTCCTTTTCGTCGATGACGGCCGGCTCTTGCGGGCGCGGCCCCAGCGGACTTTGTCGCGGGCTTCTTCGAGGTCGTCCTGTTCGATGAATTCTTTGCCGGCCAGCGTCGCGCCGAGGGCGGATTCGTTGATGATGGCGGCCAGATCGGCGCCGCTGAACCCGGTGGTGGCGCGGGCCAGCCGCAGCCATGTCCACGTTGGGCCCAAGCTTCACTTTCCGGCTGTGGACCTTGAGGATTTCCAAGCCGGCCTTTCACGTCAGGAAGCGGGACGTATATCTGCCGATCGAATCGGCCCGGCCGCGTCAGGGCGGGATCGAGCACGTCGACGCGGTTGGTGGCGGCGCAGACGATCACCTGATCGTTGGTGTCGAAGCCGTCCATTTCAACGAGGATGGCATTGAGGGTCTGCTCGCGTTCATCGTGTCCGCCGCTGGAGAACCCGCTGCCGCGGCGACGGCCGACGGCGTCGATTTCATCCAGGAAGATGATGCAGGGGCTGTTGTCCTTGGCTTGTTTGAAGAGGTCTCGCACTCGGCTGGCGCCGACGCCGACGAACATTTCGACGAAATCGGAACCGCTGATGCTGAAGAATGGGCAGTCGGCTTCGCCGGCGATGGCCTTGGCGAGAAGGGTTTTTCCGGTGCCGGGCTCGCCGACCAGCAGCACGCCGCGCGGGATTCGACCGCCGAGGCGCTGGAATTTCTTGGGGTTCTTCAGGAACTCGACAATTTCCATCACCTCTTCCTTGGCCTCTTCGATTCCGGCCACATCGTCGAAAGTGATGTTGGTGTGATCCTTGGCGGTGATTTTGTGTTTGCTCTTGCCGAAGCTGCCGAGCATTCCACCGGCGCCGGCGCTGTTGCGGAGTTGGCGGAAGACGAAGAACCAGATGAAGCCGAAGATCAGCAGCCAGGGCACCAGCGGCAGCAGGATGTTCATGAGGAGGCTGGACTGATTCTTGGCTTCGACCTTGGTGGCGCCGCGCTTGTTCATCAGGTCGACAAGATAGGCTCCGTTGGAAAAAGTCCCTTCGGGGTATTCGGTGCTGAAAAATTTGATGTTTCCGGTGGCGCCAGGAATCTGGACGCCGTCTTTGACTTCGCCTTCGATGTCGTTGCCGTCGATGGTGAATTCTTCGATTCGGTTTTGGGACAAGAGCGTCTCAAAATCGGAGATTGGAATCGGCTGGTGGGCGTTGGTGGTGCTGCGGAGAAGCATGACCAGCATGATGGCCAGGCTGATGAAGAGCACCCATCCGAACAATCCCCGACCGACGCGGATACCGCCGCCGTTTGGATTGTTTCGGCCATTTTTTCGAAAGGGTCGTTCAGGAGGCTTTGGTTCTGACATATGGACTGTATCCTTACATCGGACGCAGGGCGACCGGAATCAGCATCGGCGACGATCGTGCCGGCGTCGATCCAATCTATGCGTCCGTGCCATCATACGGGAGCGAACACGGTAATTTCCAGCGGCAAACCCCCTACAGGCCCGTCAAACGTTAAAAACTGACGTTCCGGGGCAAAAAACCGGGCTACCAGGGGCCTTCCATCTCATTTACGATTCCCAGGGCGAGCCGTTCGACGGCGTTCTGGGACGCGACATACTGTCCTTCGCCCAAAGTGGGGAAATAGGTGGTGGCTTGCTCGAAATTCTGCCGGGAAACGAGAATCTTGCCCGTCCGAAGGTCCTTCCAGGTGAAATTGACGATGATCGAGTATTCCTCTTCCTGCGGCGTGGCGGTGGTGGGACTGAGCGACAAAGTCGCTGGTGTGATCGCGACGATCTCCCCTTCCAGAACGGTGTCGGCACGCTCGCGCGGTTCCACCTTGTAGGGGGTGAATTCCTCGATTTTCTTGGCCAGGGCATCGGAAAGCTGGAACTCCACGTTGCGATGGAAGTCGCGCGAAGAAAAGACGGGGACGGCGACGCTGTGGATGTCCTGGCGGTATACCGACCCCCAATGCCAGCCGGAATCCGAATCGGATTGTTGGTATCCGCATGCGCACAACGGCAGGAAAACCGCGAAGGCGCGAAGGACGCGAAGAAGATGGGGAGTGGATTTGCTTTGCATCCTTCGCGCCTTCGCGGTTGACTGTGTTTGAGGCTTGCCTGCGCCACGCAAATCGGATGAACGCAAGATCGTCATTGTCCCCCCGCATTGGCACTGGGTTCGGTGGCGGGGGCATAACTTCTTGCCAGCGGGGGCGGGGGTTCGAGGGTCTGGTCCAGCGGCATCGCCAGCAGATAGCGGCGCACGGTATCGGCCTCCGGGAAATTTGGGTAGGTCTGAACCAGAAAGCGGTATTCGTAAACCGCGCCGCGTGGTTCGTGGGTGCGCTGGTAGAACTGGCCCAGTTCCAGCAGCTTTTCGGCGAACGCGCTGTCGATCTGATCCAGAACGGTTTGAACGTTCTCCTCGGCGGCGAGGTCGGGGTACTCCTTTTGAATCACCATCAATTGAGCGCGGGCGTCAATGATATTGCTGGCGTCGAACTTGATGCCGCGAAACTGCGCCAGCGAGGAAAAAGCCGCCCGGAGCTTGGCCCGGGGAATCTGATCGCTGTGGGGGTAGCTCTGGATGTAGGCGTTGTAGGCGTCCTCGGCGAGATCGAATTCGGCGTCGTCGAAATAATAATCGGCGGTAGCGTGCAATCCCTTTTCCGCGAGCGGCGAGCCGGGCGATCGCTGCTGGATGCGCCACATCATCTGAACGCCTTCGGTGCCCATGTCCAGAATCCGCATGCCGAGGAATGATTCCTTGTATCCGTTCAAATAGTCGTAAGCGATGTCAAACTGCTTTTGCAGGGCGGCCTGAAAGAGCCTGCTTTCGGGGTATTCATCCATCAATTCGTCGCAATAAAAAAAGGATTTGACCCGGTCATCCTGCTGATAGAAAACGTCCGAGAGGAGAAAGAGGCAGCGGTCGCGAACGGGGGAATTCTTGTTGGCCTTGACCCAGGCGACAAGAATCTTTTTTGCGGCCTTGGGATCATGCTGGAGGAGCAATTGCTCGGCCTGATCGAGCATCGGCTCATCGACGGTGGGGGCTGTGGTCGCGCTGGGGGCTTCCATCCATCGGCCGGCGCGGAATTCCCAGGTTTGGTTGTCGGCGGCGCTGGCGAGGCGGTTCCATGTCAGGCAGGCCAGAATGCAGAGGAACAGCCGTTTGTGCATCGGGCGGGATTGTAATGAGCGGGTGGCAAGGTGGAAACGGGGGTTGATGAAAAATGCAGGGGGGTTATTCTTTTTGCCGACATCCTTTCTCATTTTTCGAAGCAGAAGAATTTTATCGTTTCGACCTTTGTGCCGAAGACGATCCTTCGCTCGAATCCGGGAAAGGGCTGGCGCTTCGGACGCATCGGGCCGGCCCGATAGGGATCGTGGCGTCCTTCGGCAGCGAAGAAGATGAGTCGCCTCCTTCGGCGGCAGGTGCTGAGGACGATCGAGGACAGTACCACGTGGGCTAACATATCGGTGATATTGGGATTAAAATCGTTTCCATGCCCGAGGAGCATCTTGAACCCGTCGTTCAGCGCCCGCGGCGGCTTCGTTTGTCGCCGCTGCTTCGGGGGAGTCTTGCGGGAGTGCGGCTGCATCGCCGGGATCTGATCGTTCCGGTTTTTGTTTGCGAGGGTGCGGGGGTGCGGCGCGAAGTGAGTTCGATGCCGGGGGTTTATCAGATGTCGGTGGATGTTGCGGCCGACTGGCTTGAGCAACGGGCGAAGGAGGGGTTCGCGGCGTATCTGGTGTTTGGGGTGATCGACAAATGTCGGAAAGATGCGCGAGGGTCGCACGCGCTGGACCCGGAAAATGTGGTTTGCCGGCTGTTGTGGGAAATGAAAGGCCGGAAGATCGGGATGGTGGGGATCACCGATCTTTGTTTTTGCGAATATACGAGCCATGGGCATTGCGGGATTCTGGCGGAGGATGGATCGACGGTTCAGAACGATGCGACGGTGAAGTTGCTGGTTGAACAGGCGATGAATCATGCCCGCGCGGGGGCGGATGTGGTGGCGCCCAGCGGGATGATGGACGGAACGGTGGGAGCGCTGCGGCGTGGTTTAGATGCGGCTGGATTTCAACAAGTCGCGATCCTGGCTTATTCCGTGAAATACGCAAGCGCGTTTTACGGGCCGTTTCGGGATGCGGCGGATTCGGCTCCACAATTCGGGGATCGAAAGGCGTATCAAATGGACCCGGCACGCGGGGTCGAGGAGGCGATCCGGGAAACGTTGCTGGATATCGAGCAGGGGGCGGATCTTGTGATGGTGAAGCCGGGAATGCCATATCTGGACGTTCTGGCGGCGGTGAAAAAGGCGGTGCAGGTTCCGGTGGTGGCGTATCAGGTCAGCGGGGAATATTCGATGCTGGAATCGACGGCGCGGCAGGGGTGGCTGGATCGCGATGCGGCGGTGGTGGAGTCGCTGTTGGCGTTTAAGCGCGCGGGGGCGAGTTTGATTATCAGCTACTTTTCGGATGTGGCAGTCAGAATGCTTCCGCCGTGAGAGGTTAGATTCTTTTAACAGGTGCAACCCATCACGGGGTAGTGTGGTTCAATTTCATCCTTTCCCATTTTTGGGAGCGGAAGAATTTTATCGTTTCGACCTGTGTGCCGGACACGATCCCTTGCTCGAATCCGGGAACATGCCGGCGATTCGAACACATCCGGCTGGCCTGATAGTAGATCGCGGCATCCTTCGGCAGCGGAGCAGATGATTCGCCTCCTTCGGCGGCAAATGCTGACGACTTTCGAGCACATGCTCGACCCCAACCGTCCTTCACGCCTGCTTGTCCGACCTCCCGCGCTGAGCGCCAAACGGCCGCTTCCGCCATCTTTCGGCGAGGCCAGACAGCGGAGTAGTGCGGACGGTTGAGCGGCCCGTGGCCGAAACTCCTTGGCAATTGCCGCCGAAGGAGGCAACTCGTCTTTTTCGCTGCCGAAGGTTGTGGCGATCCCTGTCAGGCCGACCAAAAGCGTTCGCAGCGCCTGCCCATTCACGAATTCGAGTCAATGACCTTATTCGGAACGAGGATCGCAACGAAAAGGAATCTATTGAGAAGTGTACCAACGGTGTTCGACCGTCTTCGTACACTCCCAGGCCCCCGTGGCTTAATGGATTTTTGAGTCAAGACTTGATTTTGGATTGTGAGCGCGCATAATCTTGTCGTTAGGAAACTGTTCGCATTACGCTGAAGGGGTTGCGAGGGGCGTAATAGCGGGCGAAGCCGGGCGTCCATGCCCTGCTCGACTTGTGATCGAGTACCCCATCGTGGGACTGCTTCGCCGCACCAAAGGTTTTTCTAAATCGGTTGATCCGTGGATTTCGTGCCCATCCACGACACGAAATCCACGGCTCCAGCCGAGAACGGCCGATCCGAGGGCGACGCACAACCCGCCGTCGTCCGAGGAACGGTAATCTCATCGCGGACTCGTTCGATCCTGCAAACAACGGGCATCCATGCCCTTGCAGGATTCTGGGGACAAGCGCGGAGCATCCGTGCGCCGAAGGGATGTCCATCGGCCGCGATGAGCGACACGTTCAAGAACTCTAAGAGGGGGGAGACACTATCCTTCCCTGGATTGTCTCCGATCCCTTGACCGCGGCATATTTTTCAGCCCGTGCCGCGGGAAAAACATGAGCAAACACTGCGCTACAACAGTCCGTTGGGGCAATCCCTTGCCAACCTCTGTTAATCCTTTGATTTATGTCGACGTCGATTGAGACGTCGTTTTATTTCCATGAGCCAGAGGCGCCAAAAGTTCTTTGGACACGTTGTCGATCATTTCGCGCTGCGCGATGATGGTTTTCGAAAGAGCCGACCAGGTTTCGCGGGCGAAAATCTGCAGATGGTCCTGCGCTCCGACCAGGGTGACTTCCCTGGGTCCATCTTTTCCGAGGCCGGCGAGTTTCAGGATGCTGTCTGGGAGTACGACGCGGCCCTGGGCGTCGCATTCTACTTCTGCGCCGAGGGAGAGCCTCAGGTAGACATAGTTCTTTTGAAGTTCGCTCGGCAGCAAGCCGGAAGAAGTCTCCTTTTTGAATGTTCGACGGAAATGTCCCATCGTGTACATCCTGAGTATGGATTCTTTGAGCGTCACAAAGAGCGTCCCTTCGTCGGCGGAATCAAAGCTCTTTCGGACCTGGGCCGGAATCGACAGACGATTTTTGGCATCCAAGATCAGATCGTACGTGCCCGGAAAGAAAGGTGCCCGTTTCAAGCTTTAGATTCCAATCCATTCCATCCCTTTGGCTGGGACTATATAACATACCCAGGGAAATCAAGACAAGTCTCCCCACCATAAAAAATTCTAAAAATCGTTAAACCTTTTCGCGTATGTGCGAAATACGCTTGAAATCACGATATAAATTTTTGAAATAGAAGAGAATCGGTTAGTGGATAACCTGTCGCGAGAATCGGGGAGATGCCGAAATTATCGCCGCACCCATAAAAGCCGTTACGCCAGTGAAGAATATGATAGTAAGTTCGATCCAACTTTCAAAACGAAATTCGGCGAAGGTTTGAGAAATTGCGCCTGAAAGCGGGCCGAAAGCGGGGAATGAATCGAATCCGGATTGCTGCCCGTCATTACTGAATTCCATTCGCAAATACCAAAACACCGGGCCGCCAAGGCTAATCATGGCTGCAATCGCGGTTGCCAGTAGCCTCGCGGATGGAGACGGCAGTGGGCGGGTCCAAAGGTGAAGGGATATCAACCAGATCGACACGTAGAATTCAGCACGGAGCAGCGTGGGGAACGGTGCATCTGCCAATTGCGAGGCTAAGAGTGCCATCGGCCAGCCGGATGCTATGGCCAGTATCGTGGTGCCGCGCGTGCCCAAGAGATGGGGGAAAATGAGAGCGGAAGCGCCGATCTGCGCGGCCAACATTACTGCGAGCGCCAACTGTTCGGTGGCTTGAGGAGCGCGAGCCCAGAGAGCGATACGCGCTGTGGAAATTGCAATGGCGGCAAGTTGAACGCACAGCCAGACCGCGAGTCCGGCGGCGGCGGGTCTGTCGATTTCGCGCTTTTCGATCGGCATGACGGCAGTTGGAGTCGCCAATCATACCCGAACGCCGGTCACGGTCGCACTCATTGGGTATTGGCCGGAGTGTCGAGTTGTGCGGTTGCGGTTTGGGCGGTTCGCGGACAGGTGACTCGGTCAAATCTCAGATCGATCCAGGGCTGATTATCGTCAACGCGTTTGGCGCGAAGATAAATGTCTTCGATGGCGGCAAGCTTTTGCGGAGCAGGGACTTCGATGAATGCATCCTTGGCGCTGGGCGGGCGGCCCCAGCGAAGTTGGGTGCCGAAGCGGGTGAACAAGACGATTTGCGCCTCTTTTTCATCGCGCCGCCCGGCAAAATTGCTCACATCGATGTCGCGGATTTGATCGGCCCAATCAACATCAGAAAGAAGGCGAGCCATTTCAAGGCCTCCGGCCAAATCCGGTCCGGGCCAGACTTGACCGGCTTCGGGCGGGCCGTGGGAGACGCCGTCAACGATTCGTAAATTAGTTTTTCCATCCGGGCCGAGAAGAATTCTGGGCAGAAGCCCACGGTCATATTGCTCGGGCAGCTTGATGCCCTGGGAATCGACGAGCCAATAGTAATCTCCCCATTTGACCAGCGCGGCTGGAGCGCGATATTCGCAGTCGATCTGAAGCGTGTCGCCGGGGGATTCGCCGAAGACGCGGCGTATCTGGTTTACGTGCTTGATCCATGGATTGGATTGGAGTGATTTGGCGGTGTCGATCAGGAGTTGCTGGTTGAACGAAGAATGGAGGCCGATCGGCTGCGTGGTTTTGATGATCTCGCCGGCGAGAAAATCGCTCATCCAGTCGGGGCGGTTAACCAGGACGACTTTGGGCGGCCGGTCGGGGAATGCGAGGCGGCGATCGACGTAAATCTGGCAGATGCGGAAGACGGATACGATTCCGGACAGGAAAATGACGGCGATGGTGGCGTGGAGGGCGATGCGCCAAGGGAGATCGGTATGGGCGGAGGATTTCCGGGCCCGTGCTGGGGCGGATTTTTTGGATCGCGACATTGCATTGTGATTATCGGACGTTTGAGGTTGGGGACGTTAAACGTTCATTCAATGGCAAAACCCTCTCGCGGAGTGACGAGCTGACGGACGGGAAATGATTATGCGGGTCTATGTCCGCGCTCGGCGGCGCGGCGAACGAGGCGATCCACCAGCGGCCCAAAATCTATCCCGGCGTGCTTGGCGGCTTCGGGGAGAAGACTGCGGGGTGTGAAGCCGGGAAGGGTGTTGATTTCCAAAAGATACGGATCGTTGGCGGAATTCAACATAATGTCGATTCGCGCGAGATCGCGGGCGCCGACAGCGTCGTTGGCGCGGCGGGCGAGTTCGCGGCAGTTTTCGACGACCTCGGGAGGAAGGCCGGTTTCGAAACGGTGCTCGGTTTCGGTGGAACGGTATTTGGCTTCGTAGTCGAAAAACTCTCCCTTGGGGACAATGCGGATCGGGGCGAGGGGTTTTTCTTCCAGCAGGCCGACCGTCAGTTCGACGCCGTCGATGAATTCCTCGATGAGTGCTGATTCGTGGCGCGATAGAACCTGCTGGATGGCATCGGTAGCCTGCGCGGGGCTTTCGGCGGCGGCTTTGCAGAGATAGACGTCTATGCTGCTTCCGCTGTCGATGGCTTTTACAACGCAGGAGCCGGGAGGGCTGGGGATTTTTTCGCCGCGACGCACGACGCGATAGGGTGGAGTGGGTAGGCTGGCCTTGGCCCAGACTTTTTTGGTTTCCACTTTGTTCATCCCGAGGCGGGAGGCTTTTGATCCGCTGCCGACGAAAGGCAAGCCGCGGTCTTCAAGGATTTCCTGAAGTTCGCCGCTTTCGCCGAAAGCGCCGTGCAGGACTGGGAAGATCACATCGGCGGGATGATCGAGACCGGCGAGATCGGTTGGGGATATATCGCTGGGAAAGACCTCGTGGCCCATGGATCGCAATGCGTCGATGACGGCCTGTCCGCTGACGAGACTCACCTCGCGCTCTGCGCTGGGGCCGCCATACAACACCGTGACTTTCATGGCCAGATCTGCACTTCGCTTTCAAGATGAATCTGATTGCGGTCGAAAACTTTTTCGCGGATCAGTTTGATCGTGGAGTGGACGTCGTCGGCGGTGCAGCCGGGATGGGCGATGATGAAGTTGGCGTGTTTGGAGCTGACTTCAGCGCCGCCGATGCGCATGCCTTTGAGTCCGGCCTGGTCGATCAGTGCGCCGGCGCTGAGGCCGCGAGGATTTTTGAAGATGCAGCCGGCGTTTTTGGTGTTCAGGGGCTGGGTGTTGCGCTTAAACATCCAGATTTCTTTTGTTTTGCGGAGGATTCGTTCGGGTTCCTCTTCCTCGAGGTCGAGGGTCGCGCCGAGGATGAAGGCGGCGGAGATATTGGTGTTGCGATAATCGAAAACCAGATCGTCCTTTTGCCGCTGGTAAATATTTCCGTGGGTGTCCATGACCTGGACGGAATGAACGATGGAGCCGATGTCGCCGAATTTACCGCCGGCGTTCATGCGGATGCCGCCGCCCATGGTGCCGGGGATGCCGGCGAGGCATTCGATGCCGGACAGACCCTGGCGAATGGTGCGGAGGAGGAGTTTTTGCATGTCGGCGCCGGCGCCGACTTCCATTTGGTTCTTGTTGATTTGTACCCGACGGAAGAAATCGGCATCGAGGCGGAAGACCGCCCCATCCACGCCGGCGTCGCTGACGAGAAGATTGGCGCCAAGGCCCAGGACGTAGATGCGGATGTTTGATTCGGCGCAACGGCGGGTGGCCTCTTGGAGTTCTTCGACGCTTGTGGGCCGGATGAACCAGCGCGCGGGGCCGCCGATTCGATACCAGGTGTGTTTCGCCAGCGGAACGTTTTCCTCAACGAATTGTTCGAGGCCGGAAAATGGGTTGGAGAGTTTCAGCATGATTTTAGACACATCCTTCAAGCCGCGGTTAGGTCCCGTCCAATTTCCCAGATGTTTCCGGCTCCCATGGTGACGATCAAATCGTCCTCGCGAACGTTCTCCTTCAAATATTCGACAATCTGATCGAACGAAGCCAGATGAATGGCTTTCTGGCCGTTGATCTTGATGCGCTCGACGAGGTCGGCGGCGGTGACGCTGTGGCGTTCGGCGTCGCTGTCGCGGACAAAGTAAATGTCCGGCACGATGGTTTCGTCGGCCTGCACGAAGCTGGCGGCAAAATCTTCTAGAAGCGATCGCGTGCGGCTATGCTGATGGGGCTGAAACACGCAGATCAAACGGCGTGGATCGAACCGTTCCCGCAGAGCTTTGAGCGTCGTCCGGATTTCGGTGGGATGATGCCCATAGTCATCCACCACAGTCGCCCCGTGATATCGGCCCAGGACCGTCATTCGCCGATCGACGCCTTCGAATCGCCCGAGGGCTTCGATGGCATCACCGGCCGGTAGCCCACAGGCGGCGCAGGCGGCGACGGCCATCGTCGCGTTTAAGAGATTGTGTTCGCCGGCGATCGACAGACGCAAAGTTCCGACCGGCTGGCCACGGTATGATACTTCGCCGCGATAGCAGCCGTTGTCAATCCTTAAAACGCGGGTGGACCAAATAAAATTTTCTTTTAGCGCAACGGTTTCGATCGGGGTGGGAAGGCCGCTGATCGCTTGGGCCACCTGGCGATCGCGTCCGTTGGCGATGATGACGCCGTCGCGCGGGACGCGTCGGGCGAAGTCGCGGAAGCTTTCGATGATTTCATCGATGTCGCGGTAATAGTCGAGATGGTCTTTCTCGATGTTGGTGATGAGGGCGACGGTGGGGCGGAGATTGTGGAAGCTGCGGTCGAACTCGCAGGCCTCGGCGACGAAGATGCGCCCTGCGCCCGAATGGCTGCCGCCGCCGAGTTGCGGGACGGTGCCACCGATGACGAAGCTGGGATCGACGCCGCATTCGGCGAGGGCGAAACTGATCATTGCGCTGGTGGTGGATTTGCCGTGGGTGCCGGCGACGGCGACGCCGAACCGTTCGCCCATGACCATTCCGAGCATCTGGGCGTACTTGACGGTTTTTAGCCCCAGAGCGGAGGCGGCGACCATCTCCTGGTTTTTATCGGGCACAGCGGCGGTGCGAACGACGAGATCGACTTTCTTGTCCAGCAACTCCCCTGATTGATCCCGCGAAATTTTTGCACCTTTTCGGAGGAGTTCGATGGTGACCGGCCCGGGGCGCGGCTCAGAACCGGAGACGACGGCCCCAGCATCGAGGAGCATTCCCGCCAGCCCGCTCATGCCGCTGCCGCCTACTCCGATAAAATGCACCCGTTTACCGCGGAATTGACTTGCGGCGGGCGAATCCGTTCGCTTCTCGGTGGAAACAGCGTCCATGCTATCCCTTATCGTACAACTGATGCGATTGACTTTCTAGAAGTTATTGGGGGAAAGGCGATTGAACCGCCAAGACGCCAAGAAAGGCGAAATGCATTTTTGCCACAGATGAAAATCAGATACACACAGATAATTTAGTATTTTTTCTAATCTAATTCTTGGCGTCTTGGCGGTTCAACCCGTCTTCTGCCGGAAATTTTGTCAGGTACAGGTATACTCGGCCGGATGCAAATCGCACCATGGCTTGTTTACGCGTTGCTCGGCGCGGTGATGGCGGCATTGGCGGGGGTGTTCGCCAAAATCGGGACCGAGGGAATTGATTCGACCTTTGCGACGGCTATCCGCGCTGCCGTGGGGACGGTTTATGTGTTGCTTGTGACGACGCTGCTGGGGAAATGGCCGCATGCGCGGACGCTCAATTTGCGGGGGTTGGTTTTCATGGTGCTTACGGGGATTGCGGGGGTGTCATCGTGGTTGTTTGAATATCATGCGCTGACTTTGCCGGGGGGGATGATTTCTAAGGTGTCGGCGCTGGATAAGCTGAGCGTGCCGTTGACGGTCGTCATTGCGGTTTTATTTTTGAAGAACGAGAAATTGATGGCGTGGAACTGGCTGGGGGTGGGGTTGATCGTGATGGGGGCGTATTTGGTAGCGTATAGGCCGGCGTAATCGTAATGGGGCGGAGTTCATCCCGCGATTTTGGTAGTATCCGAGTTCACGATGAGCGAATCCGATCCCAATTCGAGCCGGATCGCCTGGGGCCGCGGCGGACCGATCCCTCCGGGGTGGGTAAAAGTGGTCACTTATGGGAGCGCTACCGAAGCGGAGTTGTATTCCGGCATTTTGGCGGCGCAGGGGGTTAACAGCCAGGTATTTGGCGCGAACACAAATGCCGTGGACTGGTTTTGGCAGGGGTTTAACGATGTTGACTTGCTGGTTCAGGAGGCTGACGTCGAGCACGCGAAGGATATTTTGTCGAAGGCGTCGGGTGATGGTTTGGAGCCGGCTGAGGAGCCGAAAGATGCTCCACCGGCCGCTGATGAGGCGGGCAATTTGTTGGTTCCGGTGGGGGCGTTTGAGAACGTCAGGAGAATGCGCGATGCACAAGCGGTTCTTGCTTCGGGTGGAATTGATGCGTACGGGCCGCGACTGGTTTTGCGTGGAAATGGGGCGGCCGGGGTTGGCAAGCGTTTCATTCTGCGGGTGACGGAAAAGGATCTGGAATCCGCCCGGTCGGTGCTTGCGGAGGAAGCTGAAGAGGATCGGGACGAACCGCTGCCCAAAATGCGGATCGTGGAGTGTGATGCCGAGGAATGTTGTTCTTGGAAGTCTGGCCAAATTGGCGGGGATGAGTGAGCGGGCACAGTTTGAATGTAATTCCTGCAACTATCGCGGTGCAGCGTCGGAATTTCTGAACCATGATGGCGAGTAATGAATGCGATGCGATCTAACCGCGGCGCTTGGCGGAGCGGGAGGGGCCGAGTTTGGCGGCTTTGGGGAGCTGGGACGCGGGGGTGACTTTTCCGGTGCGATGGCGGGCGAGAAGGGCCTGTTCTTTAGAGGATGCCGTTGTCGGTGTGGCGGTGCGAACCAGGGCCGAGCGGGCGCGTTCGATTTGTTCGTTGCTGCGATAAATCTGGGCGACGCGCTTCAATATCGCTTCGTCGGGGTTTGGTTCTTCGCCGCAGTTTTCGCAGAAGACGACGTTTGCGTCATACGGGCCGCCGCAGTGAAGGCAGACTCCCTGCAAACGACGGGTTGCGATTAACTTCTCGCGTTCCCGTTGCCGCAGGACCGCTTCGATAATCCGAAAAAGGATGGCTCCGATTCCGAGGATGAGGATCACCGGATTCACGGCGGAAAGGACCAGGACGATCAATGTCCAGGCGGCGATGGCGCCGATGAAAAAAGCGTACACGTGATAAGGCGGAAATCCCTGACAATTGCGCGAAACAGCCTCATTCATGTAGGTGAGAATTCCAAACGCCAGAATCGCCGGCCAAACGGTCCATCCATGGGGTAAGAATAGGTTGATGAGGGCCCCGAGGATGATCGTGACGCCGATGGCCAGGTGAGAAATGCGAAGATCCAGGCTCGCGAATTGGCGAAAGGCTTCCATTAACCGGGCTTTTATCGCGTTTTGGCCCATATCTCGGCTCGAATTCAAAAGCTTGCGAGAATCCACAGTCTTTGTCTATAATCATCATAACCTGATTCTTATGAAGGCAATTATGAGGAGTTCCAGGACAAAACTCGGCGGTATCATTGTCGCCCTGTGCGTTCTGGTTCTGGCGATGATTGCTCGGGCGAGTTCGCTGGTTCCTTCCACACGTCCGGCGGGCGTTGTTGTCAGGCAATGGATCCCGAAGGGATTTCACGCGGTTCGCGACGTGCCTTATGTATTGCATGGGCGGCGGTCGCAAATGTTGGACGTTTATGTGCCGGATGTTCCGACTTTGCCTCGGCCGGCGATGGTATGGATTCATGGTGGGGGCTGGTACAGCGGCGACAAATCGTTGCCGCCGGGTTTGGGGATACTTCCCCGAGGGTATGTTGTCGCGAGCATCAACTATCGACTAAGCAGCGAGGCGTTGTTTCCGGCACAAATCTTTGATTGCAAGGCGGCAATACGCTTTTTGCGGGCACATGCCAGGGAATTCGATATTGATCCAGCGCGGATCGGCGTTTGGGGCGATTCGGCGGGGGGGCAACTTTCGTCGTTGCTGGGCACGACCAACGGCCGAGCGGAATACGAGGGAACGGAGGGAAACCTTGGCGTTTCGAGCAATGTCCAGGCGGTGTGCGACTGGTTCGGACCCTCGGATTTTCTTCAAGCCTCCGATGTAAGAGCGGTCAGCGCCGGGGCGGCGAAATTGTTGTTCGGCGGTCAGGTGTCGGCGCATACGGCCACGGCGATGTTTGCGAGCCCGGCTGAGCAGGTTGGGCATGCACCGCTGGTTCCATTTTTGATCATGCACGGAGAGGTGGATCCGCTGGTGCCGGTGCATCAGAGCCAGATTTTGTTTCAGAACCTCAAACAGGCCGGGGCGTCGGTTCGATTTGTTATTGTGCCCAAAGGTGGACATGGGAACGGCTGGTTCAGGAACCGTGACGATATGTTAATGGTTTATGATTTTTTTGATCGCTGTTTTCACAAGGCCCAGGCTCGCGCCCCGTCGGTGACGACGCGGCCTTCCACTTAAGCATTTCCAAATAAGCATTTGCATCGATTGGTCCAGTAAACTGGACAAGGCATCGTTATTTCTGCATCCGCCTCCTGTTGCGATTTTGAGCGAGCCCAGCCACGTTTGAGTCTTATAAAATGTGATGATTGGCGAATTGGGCAATCCGTTATGGTGTGCGGGCCGGCGGCCGATACAAAGGATCATGCCGGACACCAACAAGCCCACGGACCTGCCAGGGGGTCGGATTGACGAGCCTCTTCGTAAAATCAGGAAGCGATTGGCGGAGCAGTTTTTCAAGGAGGCACAGCCTTCTGGAAATGCCGTCACCGAAGCCGCCGCCAAGAAAAAAATTGAGGAAGAGCTGCCCCATGCGCTGAGAACCGCCGACGCCACTTTGGCGGAGGACGTTCGAACGGCGCTTGTGCGCGGTGATCGACGAGCTTTACGGGTTTGGTCCGATCCAACCGCTGCTGGAAGATCCGAGCGTGACCGAGGTGATGGTGAATCGCGCCGACCGGGTGTATGTCGAGCGCAACGGCAAGCCGATGCGGACCGAGATCATTTTCGACGACGAGGCCCATCTCAGGCAGGTGATCGAACGGATCACTCGTCCGCTGGGCAAGACGCTGGACGGAAGCAATCCGCTGGTGGATGCGCGTTTGCCGGATGGTTCGCGCGTGAACGTGGTGATTCCGCCGGTGGCGATCGGGGGGTCATGCCTTACGATTCGTAAATTCAGCCGCAATCGGCTGACGATGCAGGACCTGGTGAATTTCGGTTCGCTGACGACGCTCGTCTCGGAATTTCTGAGAGCATGCGTGCAGGCGCGGCTGAATATCGTTGTCGCCGGAGGCACGGGTTCGGGGAAAACAACTTTGCTCAATGTCTTGTCCGGCTGCATCGGGCCCGATGAGCGGATCGTGACGATCGAGGACGCGGCCGAATTGAAATTGTCGCAGGACCACGTGATCACGCTGGAAGCCAAGAAATCCGGCGCTGACAGCGGCGCGGAAGTGTCGATCCGCGAGCTGGTTCGCAATGCGCTGCGCATGCGTCCGGAGCGGATCGTGGTCGGCGAGTGCCGCGGATCAGAAGCACTGGATATGTTGCAGGCGATGAACACGGGCCATGACGGCTCGCTGACTACCCTTCACGCCAACAGCCCGCGCGACGCGATTTCGCGTATTGAAACGATGTCGTTGATGGCTGGAATTGATTTCCCGATCCGGGTCATTCGCGAACAGATCGGCTCAGCCATTCAACTGATGGTTCAGCAATCGCGCATGCGGGATGGGTCGAGAAAAGTGACCAGCGTGACCGAGATCGCCGGCATGGAAGGGGACAAGGTCCTGATGCAGGAGCTGTTCAAGTTCAAGGAAATTCAGGGCCCCAACTCAGCCACCAAGGTGGAGGGAAACCTGATGCCTTGCGGGCTGCGGCCGCAGTTCATGTATAAGCTGGAGAACGCGGGGATTCGAATGCCGCCGGAGACGTTCTCTCCGGGAGCGGTGAATCGATTGAAGACCGCGGCGTAAACGGGCCGACAGGCTCCTCCGCTATTTGGCCGCTAGTTTCAAAACGCTTACCGAGTACGCGGGGAATTCGTGGGTGAAGGACGCGGCGGCATCGTGCAGGTCGGACTCCTGCGGGGCAATCTTCTGGGGCGCATCAATCGTATTCACATCTCCGGGCTTTCCGGTCAGCAAAATCAGATGCGCATCCTTTGATACGTCGGTCGCGCCTTGGAGATTGATCTGAAGATTCTGCGGCATCGCCGAGACATTAACGACCTTTAGAATCACCTCGCCGGTGGAATCGACCCGACTGGCGGTGGCGTACACGGCGGGTAAGGGGATCGGTACGTCGGTTGCCTCAGTGATTAGCTTGTCATCCAGAGAGCATTTGATATCGGTAAAGTGAAGTTCAATCCGGACATCGTACCAGCGATTATTGTCAACAGTGACGGGAGCGGAGGCTCCCAGATCTGAATTCTGGCCGTCGGAGACTTTCTGCAACTGCGATCGGGTATTGCCCCAACCGCCGACGTTCCACCAGACCAGATCGTTGCGGCCGCGAACGTGGAACATGACGAGGAAGCCTTCGGTTCCGCCAGTTTTGCGGGCCTTGAGGCGGTAAGTGTAATCCGTCCAACCGGAATTGCCGGCAGTCATCCGGCAATTGGTGGCGTCGGAGGTTTGGGTGAGCGCGCCGTCTGCCACGCTCCAGTCTCCCCCGCGGGCGCGCCAGCCGCTCGTGTTTTGGGAAAAATCGGATTGGAACAGAACCCGATCTTCGTTGGTGACTTTGATGTCCTTGAACTGGGCCTGGGTGTTCCAGGTTGCCACGCCGATGCCGCCGGTTGGCGCCGGTGGCGGTGGAGTGGGCTGGTCGGACTTTTGTTCGGAGATGTCAACCGGAAGTTCGGTGTCGCCGAGATTCTGGGCGAACATCTTTTGAGCGTGATAGGATGCCGATCCGAAGCTGCTGATCGCGTTGTATCCGATCAGATTCGTGCCCCATTGGCTGGCGTTGATGTTCACGTTGACGAGCAACGGGGCGTAACAATTCATGATGACGATGTCGGAGTTTCGTTCCAGGCCTGTAAGCCACGCGGCATCGGCCAATGCCGCGCCAAAGTTGGGCGTGGGTCGGCCTTCGGTGGTGGCCCATTCGCCGACGAAAATTTTGGGGCCGTTGCGATCGGTCTTATCGTAATGATGAACATCCCGTTCCATGGCGCGGGATGAACGATAATAGTGGTCGTCAATTACATCCGGCGTTCGGCTTTTAACCGGCGTGGTCGCGATCAGTTGAAGCTTTGGATATTTCGCCTTGATCGCGTCGTAAAACTGCGCAAACCGCTCGTCATAATTTCCATTGGGCCGGTCGAACTGGTCTTCGTTACCGATTTCTACGTATTGGATTTTGAATGGATCGGGATGGCCGTCCTTGGCGCGCTCCTGGCCCCATTTTGTCGAAGCGTCGCCGGTGCAGTATTCGATCTCGTCGAGCGCTTCCTGCACGAACGGTTGCAAATTCGGCCCGGCGGCGACGTGGTGGTGGGTCAGGACGTAACCGGCGAACACCGCCAACACCGGTTGCACGTGCAGGTCTTCGCACCAGTCGAGAAACTCGAGCAGGCCAAGGCCATCGGATGAGCGGTATCCCCACGGGCCCTGGTGTCCGGGACGTTGCTCCAGATCGCCGATGGTATTCTTCCAGGCGAACCGGTCGTTAATGGCGTTTCCCTCGAGATAATTTCCGCCAGGGAGGCGCAAAAATGTGGGGTGGAGATCGCCCATCATCTGCATCAGATCGACGCGATTGCCATTGGGACGGTTGTTGAACGTCGGCGGGAAAAGCGAGACCAGGTTGAGCCAAAGCGTCCCTTTGCCGGCCGCGGAAATTACCAGACGGGCGTTTGCGGTGGGATCGACCTTTGAAATGGTCAGAGTCAGATCGTATTTCTTCCATTGCGCATCGACCGCCGGAACCGAGCCGGTTGCGTAGACGGTTGCGCCGTCGTTGCTTTCGATGTCCACGGTCAAGGGGCCGGTCAATCCATTGCCGGCTTTGGCGTAAAATGAGGTGTGATATTGGGTGTTGGGAAAAACGGGAATGCCCCAGAAGCCCTCGTTGGCGACGCCGACGCGCTGGCCGGCGGCGATGGTGGTGACCTCAAGCTTCAGGCTTGTGGTCAAAGCCGTTGTGTTGACGGGGTCGCTCTCGTCCATCGCGATGGTGCCATCGGCTCCATCGCTCTTGACCACGGACCAATGCGCGGGCTCGTCATCATTGTCCTGGAAGATGCGGTTTTGAATCAGCTCGCCGTAAAGGCCGCCGTCGTAGGAGTGGTTGATCTCTTCGGTCATCATTCCGTAGAACGTTGGACTGATCTTGACGCCGGGGTGTTGGAGGTCGACGTTCAAAGTGCCGGGGTCGGCGTTTGCGTGGGAGAGAAACAGACCGAGTAAAATCGTCAGCGCCGCGGAAATGTAACGTGTCATGGTTGCTGGAAGGGTCTCTAAATTTGGGCCGAAATGCAAGCGCAGCGCGCCGTCTTCCTTCGCGTCCTTCGCGCCTTCGCGGTGAATCTCAAAACGGATTACCGCGAAGGCGCGAAGGACGCGAAGAAGACAGGGCTTTCGCTGGCTGCATTTGCGTTTGATTGGATGACAAATTGCCGCTGGGAAACGACAATGCGGCCATGAAATATCGGCGTTTGGGAAAGAGTAATCTTCGGGTTTCAGTGATCGGTATGGGGACGTGGCAGTTGGGCGGGGAATGGGGGAAGGATTTTTCGCAGGAGGAAGTGGATCGGATGTTCGATGCGGCCAGGGAGGTTGGGATTAATTTTGTCGATACGGCCGAGTGCTACGGGGACCATACGTCGGAATCATTTATCGGCAACGCGATTCAACGCGATCGGGGGAAATGGGTGGTCGCGACCAAATTTGGGCATAAGTTTCATTCTCACATGAACCGCACGGACGAGCGAACGGCCGCGGATGCTCTGAAACAGGTGGAGGATTCGCTTAGGGCACTCAAGACGGATTACATCGATCTGTTGCAGTATCACAGCATCCGATTTGATGAATTCGATAATGATGAGCTGACGGCGGCGCTGCAGAATTTGATGAAATCGGGTAAGGTCCGGCATTTGGGGAATTCCATTTCCGGCCAAACGCGAAAAAATATCGATCAGGTCGAGAATTCGACCCGGCGGCATGTGGAGGCGATTCAGGTGATTTATAATCGTCTGGACCGAACGCCGGAGGAGCAGGTGTTTGGACTTTGCCGGAAGCAGAATCTGGGACTGCTGGCGCGGGTTCCACTGGCGAGCGGGTTTTTGAGCGGAAAATATCGGCCGGGCAGTTCGTTTGGAACGAACGATGTTCGGGGCGGGCAGGAAAAAGCGGTAATCGATCAGCGGCTGCGCGATGTGGAAGAAATCCGCCGCAAGGAGGTGCCGGCCGGGACGAACATGGCTGAGTGGGCGCTGGCGTGGTGCTTGCAGAACCCGGCGGTGACGGCGGTTATTCCGGGATGCAAGGATGAAAAGCAGGTCCGGACGAATGCGGCGGCGGCGGAATTGGCAATGGTGAGCGAGGATCATCCGCAGGCGTGGAAATAGATTCGATCAAGTTTGAGCGCGTGGAGTTTGCGGAGATTGCCGATCTTCGATACGCGGTACTGTGCGCGGGATTGCCGAGGGATGCGGCGAATTTTCCTGGGGATCTGGATTCGACGACGGTGCATCTGGCGGCGAAGGATGGGCTGGTAGTCGTGGCGTGCGCGACGGTGCTGGTGAATCAGTGGGAAGGCCGGTCGGCGTGCCAGTTGCGGGGGATGGCGGTTGATCCGGGGTATCAAAAATGCGGCCTCGGGGGTCGATTGCTGGCGGAGATTGAGCGGGTGGCGGTGGAGAGTGGAGTTGGCCTGATTTGGGCCAACGCACGGACGCCGGCGGCGGAGTTTTATCGGAAGAATGGGTGGGAGATCGTTTCTGAGATGTTTGAGATTCCGACGGCGGGGCCGCATTTTACGATGGTTCGGAAGCTGGGATAAATACATTTTTGCCACAGATGAAAATCAGATTCACACAGATGAAATGTGAAGAAATCTGTGTTTGAGTGATCTGTGTGCATCTGATTTATATCTGTGGCAAAAATTTTTGGTTAGAATTCAAGCCATGGCAAGCGAGAAATCATGGCAGGGGCGAATTGGCGAAGGGACCGATGCGCTGGCGCAAGCATTTGTCGAGTCGATCAGCTATGACCGGCGGATGTACAAGCACGACATCGCGGGGTCGATTGCGCATGCAACCATGCTGGCCAAGGTGGGGCTTATCACAGATGCGGAGCGGGACAAGATCATTGAGGGGCTGAAATCAATTGAGCGCGATATCGAGGCGGGGAAATTCAAGTTTGATGAGAGCCTGGAAGATATTCACATGGTGATCGAGGCGGCGCTGATTGAGCGGGTTGGGGAGCCGGGGAAGAAATTGCATACGGGGCGCAGCCGGAATGATCAGGTGGCGACGGATTTGCTGATGTGGCTGGACGAAGCCAGTGGGGAAATTGATAAAAAACTGGAAGCGCTTTGCTGCGTGTTCATCGGCCTGGCGGAGCGCAGCCGGGAAGTGGTGATGCCGTCTTATACGCACATGCAGCGGGCGCAGCCGATTTCGGCGGGAGCGGAGGCGCTCGCGTGGTGCTCGATGTTGTCGGAGAATTTTAATCGGATGTCACGGTTTCGGCGAAAGGAGATGGAGAGTCCGTTGGGTTCCGGCGCGATCGCGGGAACGTCTTTGCCGCTGGATTTGGAGATTACCCGGTCGATTCTGGGGTTCGGCAGCGTAGCGCCCAACAGCATCGAACAGACGGCCAAGCGCGATCTGGCGGTCGAATTTTTGTTTCATCTGGCGATGATCTCAATGCACCTTTCCCGCTGGGCGGAGCAGTGGATCATTTATATGTCCACGGAGTTTTCGTTTATCAAGATCGCGGACAAGTACACGACCAGTTCGTCGATGATGCCGCAGAAACGGAATCCGGACATGTTGGAATTGATTCGGGGGCGGTGCGGGAATGTGTATGGGGATTTGTTTGCTTTGATGACGATCCTGAAGGGATTGCCGATTGGGTACAACCGGGATTTGCAGGAAGATAAGCGGATTGTTTTCCGGGCGTTTGATACGGTGAGCGGTTGTCTGGCAATGGCGACGGCTATCGTCAATTCAGCCAACTTTATCAAGGAGAATATTGAGCCGACGTTGGAGCGGGGGTTTTTGGATGCGACTTCGCTGGCGGAATATCTGGTGACCAAGGGTGTGCCATTTCGGACGGCTCATCACATCGTGGGGACGCTGGTGGCCAAGTGCGAGAAGGAAGGGAAGACGGCGCTGGGGCAGCTAACTTTGGCGGATTTTCAAAGTGCGATTAAGACCCACGGTAGCACCGTGGTCGTTGATGAGAGTTTGTATGAGGCGCTGGGGCGCGGAATGTGGTGAAGCGATACCAGAGTGCGGGGGCGGCGGGGGGAAGCCTTTTGAGGAGCAGTTGGCGGCGTGGAAGAAGCGGCTGGGGCAATAGGTAAGTATTCCTCAAAACGTCTTTATGGGTTATCGTGATACTTGAATGTTTCCGGAGCAGCCCATGGCAGATAGTCGGAGCGTCACTCGCGTTGCCTTGCGGCAGTACAAAAGCATCGAACAGTGCGATATTGAACTGACACCGATTACGATTCTGGTCGGCCGGAATGGAGTCGGCAAGAGCAATCTAGTTGACGCCCTTCGCTTCGTGGCGGACGCCCTTCGCAATACTTTGGAATACGCGATCCGCGAGCGCGGTGGAATTGACCAGATACGGCGGAAATCGCTCGGAGGACGCCCGACGAATCCAGGGATTTCACTCGATCTCCTGCTCCCTGGTAATGTGGCGGCGCGTTACACGTTCAAGATTGCTGCCGTGAAGGAACGCGGATTTCGAGTGCACCAGGAAAAGTGCGAGATTTTTGGATCGCAGAACCAAATTGTTTATGAATTCGAGCGAGCGAATGGTGAGATTACCAAATGGAGATCCGAGTCGCCCAAACCCGCCGTAGTTGAAGATCGCCTACTTTTGGTGGCGGCTTCAGGCATCCCAGAGTTCCGGGTTGTCTACGACATATTAACAAGAATGACTTTTCACAATCTGAATCCAGAGGCGATGAAATACCCGCAAAGACCCGAACCGGGGGCGTTATTATCCCATGATGGCCGCAACCTTGCGAGTGTCATAGAACAATTGGAGTCGTCCTCTCCAAAGGGCTTTGAACGCGTGATGGATTATTTGCAAGCGATTGGTGTTCCCGTTACGCGGATCACTCACAAACAGGCCGGGGCGCTGGAGACCATCGAGGTATCCCAGGAAATGACTGTGCCCGGAGGAAAGCGAAACTCCAACTTTGACGCGATAGCAATGTCCGACGGCACCATTCGGGCTTTAGGCATTTTGGTGTCGCTGGTATCCGCCCGAGGAATTAATTCAGGTGGACCGTCCTTGATCGGCATTGAGGAGCCGGAGACCGCGTTACATCCGGCCGCTGCCGGTGCGCTGATGGAAGCATTAACTGAGGGATCGGTGACCACGCAACTCATCGTGACCTGCCACAGTCCTGATCTACTTGATCAGGATACAGTGACTCCGGAAATGATTCGCCCAGTTCTTTTGGAGAATGGCCGCACCGTCGTCGGAATATTAAGTCCGGCTAAGGCGGAGTTAATCAAGAATCATCTTTCCACGGCAGGCGAACTTCTTCGTTTGGATCAACTTGAGCCAGATCCCGCGGATATTCAGCGGCAGGCGGATGCCAAGGGCACACTTTGGGAGGCGATTGCGTGAGTTTCGTCGTCGCCCCAATAGTTGAGGGTCACGGCGACGTCCAAGCATTGCCGGTTCTATTGCGAATGATCGATCCCACTCTTCAAATCGCACGTCCAGTGCGGTTTCCGAGGAGTAAGCTGATCAAGCAAGAGCATCTTGTTCGCGCAGCAGCCATCGCCGCCGCCAACATCATCGACCCTGGCGCGATATTCTTACTAATCGATGCGGATGAGGATTGCGCCGCACAGCTTGGACCGGAGTTGGAGAGGTATTTAAGTGAGCGCTTCCCGAAGCGCCTTTGCAGAGTTGTATTGGCGGTGCGCGAATTTGAAGCCTGGATTGTTGGCGGTAACCCTGTATACGGAATTAATGACGCTGATGAAGCGGGTGCACTCAAAGAGCGCATTGCTGCCTAAAACGGTGGAATCTATAAGGAAACTGTCGATCAACCGAAATTAATTGCTGCGGCAGACTTGTCGCAGGTTCAGCAGCGATCACGATCATTTCGACGCATGGCAAAGATAGTCGAAGAATTCAAAGTGGCGGCGAATTCCTAACGTGAAGCGGCACTTAGGTTCGGATTTTTGGTTGCATTACCGATTGAAAATTCGGCTGGGAATCTGAACGCGAAACCGGAGCGGGCGATGCGGCGCGTCGTTGTGATCGGGTCAAGCGGGGTGGGCAAGACAACTCTTGCGCGGGAATTGGCGAACCGGCTGGGGGTGCCGCATGTGGAACTTGATGCGCTGCATTGGGGACCGAACTGGACGTCGACGCCGACGGAGATTCTTCGGCCGCGCGTTGAGGCAGCGATCGCGGGGGATGGATGGACGGTCAGCGGGAACTATATGACGCTGCGCGATTCGATCTGGCCGAAGGCGGATACGCTGATCTGGCTGGATTATCCGATGCCGCTGGTGATGTGGCGGGTTGTGCGGCGGACGGTTGGGCGGTGCATCACAAAAGAACAGTTGTGGGCGGGGAATGTTGAATCTTGGCGGTTGTCATTTTTCGATAAGGAATCGATTATCGTCTGGGCTTGGACGACCTGGCGGAAACCGAGGCGTGATTTTCCGAAGCTTTTTCGGTTGCCGGCTTATAGAGGGATTCGGAAATATCGATTTAGGTCGCCGAGGGAGACGAGCGATTGGGTGAAGCGTTGTTTTGGTGGAGACGGGGTGGGGTGAAAGACCCCACGGCGGCGCCGTGGGCGTTCAGGGAAGGCGAATGGATTAAGCCAGTGGCGGCAATCATTGATTATCCGATTGTTTTGCGGCGGCTCGAGTCGGAGGGGCTTAAGTGTCACTATCCAAATGGCGGATCATTTGGTTTCCAGACGGAGGGAGAGATACGGGGATGGGTAGGGCAGACGGATGAAACGATCCGGCCGGAAATGAAAGGGAAAACACGGAGCGTGATAGAGCCTTTTGAGGCGAATCTGGTGGAGTGGGCATCCCGGGCGTGGCGGCAGTTGTTGCCGGGGATAGTCTGGGTGATGCCGGCGAGTCATTGGTCGTTTGAATTGACGCATGGCAATCAGCGATGGTTGCCGGGGTTGTTGATGGAGGTGGGGGTTGATTCTGGCCTATTAATTGGGCGGACGGATGCGGCGGCGATAGAGTTTTTGCCTTCTGAAGATGGGGTATTCAGCACGTTGCTTGGGGGGCTTTTGCATGGGCTGACTGGGAGCGATTTTACGTTGGTTTTTCCAGAGCGGGGGACCGTTTGTACGGTGCATCATCACAAGCAGTTGTGGTGGGTGTCGGTCGACCAACAAATAGTGAGGGGGCTGGATGGCATTGGGTAGGCGCTTGAATTGGCGGGTGGATTGCGTAAAATATTAGCAATTAGTTTGGTCGGCATTGGGATTTAGCTTTCCCGTGGCGGCCACCGGCGATGCGCTGTAGCGGATGGTGCATCGTTCGGCAGACCCTTGATTCGACGTTTCGATATGAACGCGGTCATTCTGGGAATACTTACGAAGACGGCTTTCCTCGCATTGGGGATGATCGGGCTGTGGCCCGTTTTGACCCGGATTGCGCAACGAGGCCAGCGGCGGCAGTTTTTGCCGTTGGCGATCGATGCGAATTGTGAGTTTTTATCGCCGGCGCGGGCTGATGCCTGCCGGTTGATCAATTTGCCGTCGCCAGCACCTCCCGGGATGACAAACGGGCGGCAAATGGCAACGATGCGTTCCGGGTTGTGTTGACCTGCGCGCTGAGTGCGCCCATTGAATTGCCCATCGAAATCGTCCCTCGAATCAGGGGTTTATCCAAAGGACATCCGCGAAGTGAGTTCATCCATGAAATGGATGAATTCGGGCGGGATTCATGGAAACAGCGTTGTATCTGGTCGTCGGCCTGGTTGCCGGGGCCGGCTTGGCGGCAGTTGCGGTCAAGCTCATGGGAACTAGCGCCCTGAACAAGGGCCGGGCTGAAGCCGAGCAAATCAAGAATAATGCGATGGCCGAGGCCCAGAACAAGGCCAAGGAGATCGAACTGTCTGCCCGGCAGGAGCAGATCAAGCGGAAAGAGCAATTCGAGCGCGATATCGAGCAGAAGCGAAACGATTTGAAGAATTTGGAAGGCCGGCTGGAAAAGCGGGAAGATTCCGTGGACCGCAAGCTGGATACGCTTTCGGTTAAGGAGAAAAACCTGGACCAGGCGGAAGCGCGGGTTACACAGCGGGAGAAGTCCATTTCCGGCAAAGAGGAGCAGCTTAATCAGGTTCTTCACGAGCAGCGCGACCGGCTTTTGCAATTGACCAATCTGTCACCGGAGCAGGCCAAGGAGATGCTGCTCAAACGAATTGAGGACGATTGCAAGCTGGAGGCGGGGGCGATCATTCTGCGAACCACGGAGCAGGCCCAGGATGAGGCGAAAGACAAGAGCCGGCAGATTATTCTCCAGGCGATTCAGCGATACGCGGCCGAACAAACGGCGGACCATACGGTCAGCACGGTCACGATCCCGACCGATGACATGAAGGGACGAGTGATCGGACGCGAAGGGCGCAATATTCGCAGCTTTGAGAAGGCAACGGGTGTGGATGTCATCATCGACGATACACCCGGCGTGGTTGTGGTGAGTTGTTTCGATCCAGTTCGGCGCGAAGTGGCCAGGCTTTCGCTCGATCGACTGGTGCAGGATGGTCGAATCCATCCGGCCCGGATCGAGGAAGTCGTCGCTGCTACCAACAAGGAAATCGAAGAGGAACTGGTTCGCCTCGGCAAGGAAGCGGCGCAGGAAGCCAATCTGCAAGTGGCCAAGCCGGTCATTCCGATGCTGGGCCGGCTGGCGTTTCGTACGAGCTATGGGCAGAACGTGCTGAAACATTCGCTGGAAGTGGCATACTTATCGCAAATTATGGCGGATGAGTTGGGGTTGGATGGCAACCTCGCCCGCCGGGCGGGGCTGCTGCACGATATCGGCAAGGCGATGGACCACGATCAGGAGGGTGGGCATCCGCAATTGGGCAAGGAATTTCTGCGGCGATTCGATGAGCCGGAGGCGGTGTTGAACGCGGCTGAGGGACATCACGGGGATGTTCCGTCGACGACGCCATATACGGTTTTGGTGATGGCGGCGGATGCGATCAGCGCCAGCCGGCCGGGAGCGCGGCGCGAGAGCCTGGAACGATATGTGAAGCGGTTGCAGGAACTGGAAGATCTGGCGATGACGTTTGAGGGGGTTCGGCAGGCGTATGCGATCCAGGCCGGGCGCGAGGTTCGCGTGATCGTGGATGCGAAGATGATTGATGATCGGATTAGCGCGAAAATTGCCCGGGATATTGCGCAGAAGATCGAGCATGAATTGAATTATCCGGGGGAGATTAAGGTGACGTTGATACGGGAGGTGAGGTCGGTGGAGTATGCGAGGTAATAGGTAGCTGACGATGCGAAAGGAGTTTAATCGTGGCAATTCCTCAAAATTTGGTTGATGAAATTATGGTTAAATGCGGTCGTCACTGCTGCATTTGCCGTCGATTTAAGCCAACTCATTTGCAAGTACATCATATCGTCGAGCGTAACGAAGGCGGGACTGACGAACCAGATAATTTAATTGCTATCTGCCTTACATGTCATAGCGATGTACACACGATGACAAAGTTGACGCGGCGATTTACCCAAAAAGAGATAAAATTGTTTCGAGAGGAAGTCTTTAAAGCTGTGCATGAGGGCAGACTACCGGGCAATGCCGAAGCGCTGAATATTCCAGTGACAGCAAAAAATGCTGCGCAATGGCTTAAGTCTTCAACCGGCGACGATTCGGTTAATCTTCGAAACCTGTCGGCTGAAGCGATTGAAATACTGTTGAGGGCCACTAAATCAGACGGACAAATCCTGGCGGTTCAAGACGACTGCGGGTGGATTCTCCACGTGGCAAACGAATCTATCTCTCGTGGCTGGGAACCGCGAAAAATCGCGATATATAAGTCCGCGATGGAACAACTGAACGAGGTGGGGGCGCTTAGAGATTTGGATGGTGGGTCGTCGTTTGAGGTTACCCACCAAGGCTATCTGTTGGCGGATGAACTTATGGCCGCCGGGTGCCAGATTTGCCCAAAAGTCGGTTAGAAATCCCACCTCTTACGTATCTCAAGCCCTCAACATTGTCGCGCCGATACTTTACATGCGTTTGTGTTCCTCGACCAATTTGCGGATCGTTACGCCTTTGGGAAGTGGCGTGCGCGGAAAGTTCAAAAGTGACTTGACGGCCTGTTTGACTTGTTCATGTCGAACGACGACATCGGGTAAGATTCGCGCAATCGGGCGTCGGTGCCGTGTCACGACCACGGACTGACCGCGTTCGACACTGTCAAGAACTTCGGACAGATGGGTTCTAAGTTCGTAGGCGCCGATTTTACGCATTGGGTATCCTAATCTAAAGTTTAGACCCTGATGGTTCAATCTATATTCTCCAAGAAATTTTGGAGAGACGACTGACGAATTGGAATACATTGGCAATATGAAACCTCGCCGCTTTTCCAACGATGCCTCCCGCCGTTACCACGATCGCGTGGCCCGCCAGTACGACTCGATTTACGACGACCCCTATTGGGAATTCCATGACCGGCTTACCTGGCAGGCGATCAAGCCACATTTGCCGGGGGATGCGGGGGCGCAATGTTGCGATCTGGGCTGCGGCACGGGCAAGTGGGGATTGAAGCTTCTTAAAAGCGGATTCAATACGACGTTTGTGGATCTTTCGGCGGCGATGATCGAGCGGACGCGATCGAAGCTGCCGGCGCTTGGACCGAAGGCGCAGCGGGCGAATTTGCTCGTTGCGGATATTGTCGATCTTTCGGTATTGGAATCGGATCGTTTTGAGTTGATCCTGGCTTTGGGCGATCCGTTGTCGATCTGTTCGGATGCTGTCCGCGCACTTCGAGAAATGTACAGAATCTGCAAGCCGGGCGGGGTGGTGATCGCCACGGCGGACAACAAGCTGGCCGCGATCGATCATTACCTGGAAAAGGGGGACATCGACGGACTCGAACAATTGCTCAAGACCGGCAAAACATATTGGCTCACGGGTGACGAGCGAGAGCAATTTGAGTTGACCGCTTTCACGCCGGGTGAGTTGCAGCGGCTGTTCGAACGATGCGGATTTGAAATCGTGAAGCTGGCCGGGAAGACAATTCTTCCAATTCGAACGTTCAAATATCTTCTAAAGTCCGAACGGGATTTCGATCGGCTGCTTGAATTGGAGATTGATCTGGCCAAGGACTCGACCGCGGCCGCCAGGGCATCGCATCTGCAGGTGATCGCGAGGAAACGCGAAGACGGGCATTCAGGCGTTTAGTAATAAACTACGATGCGACCATCACAGCAAGCCGAATCCATTCCATGCCTTTCGCGGTTTATGCTTGACGCGCCGTGGGGGGCCTTTTTACAGTGTAGTGCTCTGCTGGCTGTTCGGGCGACCGGTGGAACATGTCCATGGCACCCGATCCAAGAGTAGACAACAGGAGAGAAAAGATGTTGCGGATTAATGAGGTAGCTCCCGATTTCACGGCCGAGACTTCGCAGGGCACGATTAACTTTCACGAGTGGATCGGCAATGGCTGGGCGATCCTGTTTTCGCACCCGAAGGATTTTACGCCGGTCTGCACCACGGAGCTGGGTTACATGGCCGGATTGGCGCCGGAATTCGAGAAACGGCAGTGCAAGATCATCGGGCTCAGCGTGGACCCGGTAAGTCAGCACAAGAAGTGGGCGTCGGATATTGAAGAAACGCAGGGTCACAAGGTGAAGTATCCGATGATCGGCGATCCCGGGCTCAACGTGGCCAAGCTGTACGGCATGTTGCCGGCGGAGAGCGGAGAGACTTGCGAGGGGCGAACGGCGGCAGACAACGCGGCAGTACGCACCGTTTTCGTGGTGGGTCCGGACAAGAAGATCAAGCTGATGCTGAGCTACCCGATGAGCACGGGGCGCAACTTCGATGAGGTGCTGCGGGTTCTTGATTCGATGCAGCTCACGGCCAAACACAAAGTTGCAACGCCGGTGAATTGGAAGTCGGGCGAGGACGTGATCATCCTGCCGTCGGTTTCGGACGAAGAGGCCAAGAAAAAGTATCCCGCCGGTTGGAAGGCGCCCCGGCCTTATCTGCGGATTGTTCCTCATCCGGCGTAGGCATCAAACCGAAGAGGGAGCCCACGATGGCAGAGGGGGGCGAACAACCTGCTCGGGCGGTTGGAACGTCGCGGCAAATTCTTCGCCTTCGATGTGTGCAATCGGGATGAGTTCAACAGGTTTCGGCTCGAAGGCTGCAGACGTGTTAGGTGCCAGCTTTTTTGCCGATTCGTTGAAGTCACGGACGAGCCTTTTCATTTTACAGGTTGCACCAGAGGAGCAACTCCATTTGAACTCCCCGGTAACGACGCAAGCGAATGCGATCAAACACATGCAGTGCATGGAAGTCTGGGGCGGCAATCGACCTGTCGACAGCGGCGTAATCATGCCCGGCGTTGACGCGTGGGTCTACAGCCAGCCATGCGAGAATCAGGCGGCCGGCGGCGATGTGCACTACGTTTCGACGTGTTGTGGCGGAAAGGTAGTGCGCATGGTTGTCGCGGATATCGCGGGTCATGGCGCGGGCGTGGCCGAAACGGGGGCTCAGCTTCGTCTCCTCATGCGCCGGTTCATTAACCACCAGAACCAGCTCAACGTGGTTCGCTCTCTCAATCGCGAATTCACCGCCGCATCCGCCAAAGGCGTCTTTGCCACGGCCATCGTCATGACGTTTGAATCGGCGGGGAATCGGCTGGTGATCTCCAACGCCGGCCATCCGCCGCCGCTCTGGTATCAGGCTAGGCGCCGGCGCTGGACGCTGCTTCAACCCCAAACCGCGGCGGAGGGTGGAGGTATTCCATGGGGAATCGACGATGAATCGACCTATCAACAGTTTCAATCATCGCTGAGCGTAGGAGACATCATCCTTTGCTATACCGATTCCCTGGCCGAATCGAAAGACGTTAACGGTGAGTTGCTGGGCGCCGCCGGATTGCTCCGCATCGTCAGCGGCATTGGGAACATGAACCCGTCGCAATTGATCCCTCGCCTGCTGTCCGAGCTTGCCAGAAACGATCCGTCCTACGCCACTCGCGATGACGTGACTTGCCTTGCCTTCCGCCCCAATGGCCTGCGGCCCTCCGTCCCCATACGCGACCTCCTGCTCGCTCCGATTCGTTGGGCGATGGCCGGCACGGGCATAAGATTCGGATACGCCGGTTGGAAACGAGAACCGTGGGACGCTCCGATTGAAAACTCTGCGGAGTGATTCGGGCTCGCAGTAGAGGGATTCAGAGCTTCGCCGCGGCATCGCCGTAGCCGGGTGGGCGAGGTTTGCGGCCGACCTGTGTGCTGAAGCTTTGCAGGTAGGAAATCCACATCATCGACAATCCGAAGCTGTAGGCGCCCTGAACGACCAGGTCCATATAGTGCTTCGTTGGAGGGATGTGATATTTTTCGGCTGATACGCCTTGATAGGTCATGGCGGTGACCGGTTCCCCCTTGCCCAGCGGGGCGACTTTTACTTGCGTGCGGGAGTAGATTCCGATTTCCTTGTCCGTTGCCGGGTCGTGTTTTCGGCCGACTTTGGCGTCCAGCACTTTTAGATCAGCTTCGCTCAAATCGAACAGGGCGCCGGCGACGTATTTACCGGGGTCGTAGACGATGTCGGCGATGCCGCCGCCGTAATATTCGCTGAAGATCGGGAAACAGAGGCGGTAGTTGTCCAGGACGGCGGGGCGGCCGGGCTTGAGCGCGGGGGGGCGAAAGCCAAAGTGCCGGCACCATTCCGTCACCGCCCGGGAATTCAAATTCGATCCGTAAGCAAAATACCACATGATGCAGTCGGTCCATCGACCGGATAGGCATTCTGGCGATATCTTCGATAAAGGCAAAAGGGCGTGTTCGCGGATTCACTCCGGACGGACAAATTCGGCCAATGCTTTCTCCAGATCGGCGAGCGGTTTTGACCAATCCGCGCCCACGGGCTGACGAAATAATCGCATCGTCGGATACCAGGGTGAATCCGTTCGGTCCAGAAGCCAACGGAAATCACTTTGCGTGGGAATTAGCACCCAGATCGGCTTAGCCAGCGCGCCGGCGAGATGGGCTATGGACGTATCGACGCTGATCACTAAGTCCAGATTCGAGACCAGCGCGGCGGTATCCGCGAATTCTTTCAACTCGTTGCTGAAATCAACCCAGTCAACGCCGGGTGGTGGTTTCTGCGCGGAGGCCTCTCCCTTTTGCAGGCTAAAAAATCGAATATTGGGTAATTTCATGAGGGGATTGAAGACGTCCAACGTCCGTGTTCGGAAATCCACCTCGTTGTACATCACCCCGCACCAGACCAGCCCGACGCGCAGCTTGCCGTCCTTGGGCATGCGAGCGGCGAAATTGGCGACGCGGTCTTTCGGAGCCTCAATGTAGGGCACCTGATTGGGGATATTGTCCAGCGTGATCCCCAAAATCCGCGGGAGGCCCTGCAAAGGCATGTGAAGATCAAATTGCGGCAGCGTTTGCCCGCGCCCGACGAGTTGCTCCACACCTTCGGTGCCTTGAAACAGAGACATCAGAGTGGGTTGGCATTCCAGCACGAATCGCCCGCCGCGCCGGGTTGCCGGGGGGACGAGGCGGATGAAATGCACGGCATCGCCCAATCCCCCTTCGGTGTGGAGCAGGACGGTTTTGCCGGTTGCGTCGGATCCGTCCCATTGCGGCTGGGAAAATCCGCGGTCCAGCCGCATTTCCTTAAATCGCACGCGCCATTCGAATTCTTCCCACCCGTCGCGCAGTCGCCCAAGTTGGAGCAAAACCCTGGCGCGGCTCCAATGAAGGGCCGGATCGTTTGGCTCGCATTCGAGCGCCCGTTCAAACGATGCCAGCGTCTGCTCATGCTTTCCCATCTTCCAGTAGACATTTCCAATGTCCAGGTGAACACCGGCGCGATTCGGCTCGAACTCGATGGCCTTGTTCAAATATTCCAGCGCTTCGTCGAGCCGGCCGACTTCGCTAAGGCTCAGACCCAGGATGGCGTAGCCGCCGGGCATATCGGGTTTTATTTCGAGGGCTCGCCGGACCTGGGCGATCGACTCCGGCATTTTTCCTGCCGCTCGGTAGATTCCGCCGAGATTGAAATGGAATTCGGCCGTCATCGGCTTCGCGACAATTGCCCGCTGGATCATATCGATCGCGATATCATGCCGGCCCTTTTGGCTGGCGATGACACCCAGGAGATGAAGGGCGTCCGGGTAATTCGGAACCTGGGAAAGGATATTTTCGTAAGCCCCCTCGGCCTCATCGAGCCGGCCGGCTCGGTGATGCTGTAATCCAAACTCTATTGCCTGGGCGATCGTGATTTGCTGCTGCTGCATCGCTGTTCAGTTATAGTTTCCGCTTTTGCTCACGCCCCGGTTGGCGAGTTCCATCACGGGCAACGCCGCATCCAACGCGGAGATTACCCGCGCAACGCGCTTTACGACATCGGTCTCGGCCAACAGCGATTGCTTCAGGGCGATCTGACTCAGCGCGTGAAACGCGATGAGATCCGCGACTGTGCCGGTCGGCATCGGACTGTTGATGATTTTATTCATCTGCTCCGTCAACGGTTGCGAGGCTAAAGGCTCGGATGCGAACATTTCCATCAATCGCCGCCGCATGTTGGCGAGCTCTTCCTCGGGAGGGCAATTCTCCCGCAACAGTTGCAGATGGGCAATGCGATAGGGAGATGAATCTTCTTCGCGAAGGATTCGGGCCCGCGTCGTGCCATGGAGGAGGAAATTAAATGTACCGTCTTCGAGTTGTTCCCAACGGGCGATCCGTCCGACGCAAACGATCGGCTCGATCGCGGGCCGGAGATAATAATCCTTTTCCCAGCCCGGGCGGAGCAACGCCATCGCGATCAACCGATCGCCCGCGAGGGCATCGGCTGTCATCGTCTTGTAACGCTCCTCAAAAATATGGAGCGGCAGGACGGCGCCGGGAAACAGGATCACATTGGGCAGCGGAAACAGCGGGACGGCCATTTCCCTGTCTTCTTGGGAATCCGATTGGGGCTCCATACAGCTTCAATTATAGAGCGGCAGCCGTGCACCACCACCATCAGATCGATGGGAAAATCGACCGAAGTCGGTGCCTTGCCGCTTTGCTGTATCGAGCCGTTGGCGTCGAATTAGACTGTCCGGAGTTCGCGCTCCGCTCGCAGCCAGTTGCCGAGCTGGTCGCTGGCCGAGCCGGAACGGTAAATCTCGTAGGCGCGTTTGGCGACCATTTCATGCGTGATTTCGCGCTTGGCGGCCGCGGAGCGCGGCACCGGCGTGTTGCGGGAAACCGTCACCGCGGGGGCGGACTTCTTCGGCGCGCTCTTGGAAGCGGACGATTTGGAATAGCTAATTTTCTTTGCCATGGAAAAACTCCTTTTTGCCTTTATTAAATCATGGAGACACAATTCGGGACGGTGTCGGTTCCATCCATCCCGTCAGCTTGTTCTCACACCCCAAGCTGCATCTAAACACATCTATCGGCAAATCGCAAGTTGGGTAATCGGAGTTTTTCATTTGGCAGACAATGCCTTCTTTAACAGTTGATTGGCCAGCGCGGGATCGACCGAAGCGCCATGGGCTTTCATAAACGCCCCCATGGCCTGCCCGAACTGTTTTTCCGTATAGGCATTCTTTGCCAGGAACTCAGCAACCAACTTTTCGGTATCACCCGTAGAGGCCTTTTTAGGCAAATATTCGTCAACAACGGAAATCTCAAACTTGAGCTTTTCGACCTCGGCGGGCTTGCCGAGCTTTTCGTATTCCTCGATGCTCTTCCTGAGCTTTTTACCGTAGGCCGCCACGGCTTCCTCGGCGGTCGTCGGTTTGGGGGCAAGGTCGATATTCTTTACGTCGCTGAGCAGCATGCGGATGACGCCGAGGCGATCCTTCTGACCGCTTTTCAAGGCCGACTTCATGTCTTCCTGCAATCTTACAAGCAATTCCATTGTTCGCTCCTGTTTACATTCCTTTGGTTCCGGCTATAATCGCGCATTCTACCGTAGGGCTTATCCCATCGCACCTGTGGATTGCATGCAAACAGCGACAGCCGCTTTAGAAGGTATTCTCCATATTCCCGATGAGCGCCATGATGGCCAGCTTCGGGATCCGGATCATCCACTGCGCCCGCTGCGCAGGGGCATTATTCCGCGCAAACTGATTCGGGACCTTCATCTGCGCCCCGGCGTTCTGCATCCGTGGCGTGCCAAGGGGCGACGCGATTCTTCAGGTGGATACCATCGAGGGGCGAAGCCCCGCGGAATATAACGAAGCGGCGACGCTGTACGATTCGACCGCGCTCGATCCGGAGCCGATGATCCGCCTCGAGCACAGCCCGACGGAATTTACCACCCGAATCATCGACATCCTGGCCCCCATCGGCTTCGGCCAGCGGGGCCTGATCGTCGCTCCGCCGCGATCGGGCAAGACGATGCTCCTGCAAAACATCGCCGCGGAATCCATCACAACTATCCCGATGTGCAGTTGGTCCTTCTGCTGGTTGACGAACGGCCGGAAGAAGTCACCGACATGAAGCGGAACGTCCCCGGCAAGGTCTACGCTTCCAGCAACGACAACACCGTCGAAAAACACCTTGACCTGGCCCAGCTTGTGATCGAACGGTGCAAGCGGCAGGTGGAATTCGGGGCCAATATCGTCGTCCTTCTGGATTCCCTGACCCGATTGGGACGGGCGTTCAACACGGGTGGGCCGAGCGGCGGACGCACGTTGTCCGGCGGGCTCGACAACCGGGCGCTGGAAATTCCCAAGCGGCTATTCGGCGCGGCCAGAAAAATCGAGAACGGCGGCAGCCTCACGATCATGGCGACGTGTCTCATCGATACCGGCAGCCGGATGGACCAGGTTATCTTTGAAGAATTCAAGGGCACGGGGAATATGGAACTGATCCTCGACCGCAATCTTGCCAACCAGCGCATCTATCCGGCGCTGGATATCGCCGGCAGCGGCACGCGCAAGGAAGAAAAGCTTTTGTCCGTGCCGCAGCTTACCGCCGCCCGGCACATTCGCCGATTGCTGAGCACCATGGCCCCGGCCCAGGCGATGAAAACGCTTTTAGAAGTAATGGGCAAGCAGAAGACCAACGCCGATCTGCTGGCCGCGGCGGGCGCCAAGCCGTAAAAAAATCGGCATCCAATCCTGCCACGCGCCATTCCAGCCCATTAAGATTTATCAATAAATCCCCCACTAAACATAAACCGCCGTTCGGCTTATGCCGAGGATTTATATTGTGCTCCTGAATATGGTCGGAAAACGGCTGGTCGGACTGCCGATGGTTATGGCCTGGGCTGTTGCCGTTTTGGCCGGGATGTACGGCATGGTCCGATATCAAATGACGCCGGCGGCGGTCGCTTCGGCCGCGCCGGATCGGTGGCCCGCGGGAGTCAGCTTTGAACACAGCACGAAAAGGCTGACATTAGTAATGACGCTTCACCCGCAGTGTCCCTGCTCGCGGGCAAGTTTGACGGAATTGGCGGAAATAATGGCTCGCTCGGAGGGTCGGCTCGAAGCACGCATCCTGTTTGTCCAGCCGGCCAACGCGCCGGCGGATTGGCTTGATGGCGAACTTTGGCGGCGGGCCAAAACGATTCCCGGCGTGACCGTTTCGGTCGACAAGGATGGCCGGGACGCGGCGGCGTTCGGGGCGTCCACATCGGGCCAGGTGATGGTGTACGAAGCGACGGGCGTCATCCGGTTCAGCGGCGGGATCACCGACGGCCGAGGACACGAAGGGGACAACGCCGGGATGCTTTCAGTATTGGACCTTGTGCGGAACGGTAAATCGCAGGTGGCGACGACCCCTGTTTATGGTTGTTCGCTGGGAGTCTGCCGGATCAAGCGGAATTGAGGGAACGGATGGACACCGAGGCAACGAATATCGGGCCGGAATTGCGGTCGAAGATCGACCTGCGCGCCGATCAACTGTTGACCGAATACCAGAATTTGCAATGGAGGCAGACGGATCGCCTCTTTGCGATTCTATTATTTCTTCAATGGATCGCCTGCGTCGCCGTCGCCGTTTGGATTTCTCCGCGGGCGTGGGAGGGTCTGGAAAGCCACATCCACCCGCACGTCTGGGCTGCGGTCTTTCTCGGGCGGTCTTATCGCGGCGTGCCCAATCGCTCTGGTGATTGTCCGGCCGGGTGAGGCGATCACGCGTTATGTCATCGCCGCTGCGCAAATGATGCATTCGGCACTGCTGATTCACCTTTCGGGCGGCCGGCTCGAAACTCACTTTCATGTGTTCGGCTCGCTGGCGTTCCTGAGTTTTTATCGCGATTGGCGCGTGCTGGTGCCGGCGACGGTGGTGGTGGCAATGGACCACGCGGTTCGCGGCATATTCTGGCCGGAATCGGTGTTCGGCGTTGCCACTGCGAGTAATTGGCGGTGGATGGAACACGCCGGATGGGTTGTTTTCGAGGACATCATTCTGGTCTGGGCCTGTTTGCGGGGGGCGAAAGAGCTTGCGACCCTCGCCACACGCCAGGCCGAACTGGAGTCGACTAACGAGCGCGTCGAGGCGGAGGTTGCGCGGCAGACCGCCCGGCTGGAATCGGTGAGCCAGGAATTGATCGGCACCGCGCGCCGGGCAGGCATGGCGGAAATCGCCACCGGTGTTTTGCACAACGTCGGTAATGTCCTCAACTCCGTGAATATTTCAGCGTCCGTTGCGATGAACAAGCTGAAAGAATCGGAAATCTCAAGCCTGTTCAAGGTCAGCGAAATGCTTCAGACGAACCAGGCGAACCTGCCCGCGTTTCTCACGACGGATGAGCGCGGGAAGCATTTGCCGGCGTTTCTGATCGAGTTGTCGGAATGCCTGAGCCGGGAACATACCGGATTGATCGATGAGCTTCGGACCGTTTCAACGGGCCTGGACCACATCAAGGAAATTGTTTCGGCCCAGCAGCAGCACGCCAAGAGCGGAAGCGCGCGGGTGAAGGTGTCGCCGGCGGACCTGTTTGAGAGGGCGATTGGGATGGATATTGGAGTTTCCACCGATAAAGGCCTGACAGTCGTGCGGGATTTCCAGCAGATCGGGCCGGTCGTGATGGACAAGCACAAGGTGTTGCAGATTCTCATCAATCTGCTCAGCAACGCGAAAAAGGCAGTCATCGCATCGTCGCGTCCGGAAAAGCGGATCGAATTGTCCACGCGATTGACCGAAACCGGCGACAAAAACATCCTTCGGTTTGAGGTGAGAGATAATGGGGTCGGCATACAACCGGACCATCTGGCGAAGATATTTGCCCACGGCTTCACCACACGCGCCGAGGGACACGGCTTTGGCCTGCATAGTGCCGCCAATGCCGCCAGTGAAATGGGTGGGAAGCTTAGTGTTGCAAGCGAAGGATTCGATTGCGGAGCAATATTCACGCTCGAGATTCCGCTGGAGGCTTTGTCCTCGGTCGAGCAGCTTCTGAACCGAAGAAAGGAAGCCACATGCCCGGCCAATTAGCCACTGAAGCGCGTCGCATTCTCGTGATCGACGACAACGATGCGATCCACAGCGATTTCCGAAAAACGCTCGAACGCCCTGGGGAACCGTCCGCCAAGCTCACCAGCGCCAAGGCGGCGCTGTTTGGTGCGCCGGCGGTCGTCAACGAAGTCCAACAACGGATGCCGGATTTCAAGATCCAGTCCGCCATGCAGGGCCAGGAGGGACTTACCAAACTGGAAGAAGCCGTCCGAACGGGAAATCCGTTTTCCGTCGCCTTTGTCGATATGCGAATGCCCCCGGGTTGGGACGGTGTGCAGACAATTCAGCGGCTCTGGCAGGTCGATCCCAATGTTCAGGTCGTGATCTGCACGGCGTATTCGGATTACTCGTGGGAAGAAATATCCAAGACGCTTGGTCTTACAGATCGGCTGCTGATTCTTAAGAAGCCTTTTGATCCGGCGGAGATCATTCAGATCGCGACCTCGCTCAGCGAAAAATGGTCGCTGGCCGGCAAGGCGCAGCTGAAGATGGACCAATTGGAGCACATGGTCGCCGAGCGGACCGCCGAACTGGTGCACACGGCGCTGCACGATAAGCTGACCGGTTTGCCGAATCGGGCGCTTTCCGCGACCGCATCACCCTCGCGATCGAGCGGCGCAAGCGCAACCCGGATTACAATTTCGCGGTACTTTTCCTGGATTTTGATCGTTTCAAGCTGGTCAACGACAGCCTTGGGCATGACATCGGCGATGAATTGCTGATCGCGATTTCGCAACGGCTCGCCAAACTCATGCGCGCGACGGATTCGGTATCGGCGTCAGACACAGCCACCGCGGCCAGGCTGGGTGGGGACGAGTTCGTGATTCTCGCAGACGATATCAAAAGCCCCGAAGACGCCGGGCGCATCGCGGACCGTCTTCTCAAGACGCTTGGCGATCCGTATGTCCTCAAGTCGCACAATGTGAACAGCACCGCCAGCATCGGCATCACCACCAGTGCAATCGAATACAAGACCGCCGACGACATGCTCCGGGATGCGGACACGGCGATGTACCACGCGAAGGCGACTGGCAAGGCGCGTTATGTTCTATTCGACCGAAAAATGCACGAGCAAGTGACCGCGCGCCTGGAGATGGAAAATGAATTGCGGCAGGCGGTCGAACGAAACGAATTGGTATTGAATTACCAGCCGGTGGTCTCATTGAGCGACGGGGCGGTCCTTGGATTCGAAGCGCTGGTCCGCTGGAAACATCCGAGCCGCGGATTGATTCCTCCGAGCGCGTTCATCCCGTGTTGCGAGGAAACAGGGCTGATCATCCCCATCGGCGACTGGATTCTTGTCGAGGCCTGCCGCCAACTTAAATTCCTGCAAAACAGCGATCCGTCGTACGCGAATCTGGTGATGAGCGTCAACATGTCGGGCAAGCAGCTTTGCCGGGCCGAGCTGGTGCCGCGAGTCCGTCAACTTTTGACGGAGAACGGCATCAATCCGCGATCCCTGATTGTCGAGATCACCGAAACGGTGATGATTCACAGCGCCGATGCCAGCATCCCGGCCCTGGACGCGTTGAAAGCGATGGGAGTGCGGCTGCACATGGATGATTTTGGGACCGGCTATTCCTCGCTGAGCTGCCTGCATCGTTTTCCGCTCACGGGGTTGAAGATCGACCAGAATTTCGTGAAGAGCGCCAGCGAAAATCGCGATTATGCGGCGATCGTGCATGCGATCGTTACCCTGGCGAAAAACCTGGGCCTGTCGCTTGTGGCCGAGGGAATCGAGACCGCCGACCAGCTCGCCTTGTTGCTCGCGATGGACTGCGACGAAGGCCAGGGCTATTACTTCAGCAAGCCGCTTGAAGCGTCTGCGATGTTGCAATATCTGCGGGGACAGAAGATCGCGCAGCCGGTTCCGATTCGCGCGGCCGGCTAACTTCGGCGGCAAGCTATCGCCAGCGATTCTTTCACGCGGCTTATTACTTCCGCCCAATCGCCGGGGGATTTTTGGCGAAATAGACGCATTGTCGGGTACCAGGGTGAATCTTCACGGTTCATCAGCCATCTCCAATCCGGGACAGCGGGCAGTAGCAGCCAAACGGGCTTTCCCATGGCCGCGGCCAGATGGGCGACGGCAGTGTCCGCACCGATCACGAGGTCCAAATTGGAAATCAGAGCCGCGGTCTCGGCGAAATCGTGAAGGTCGGACGTAAAGTCAACCAGCTTCATGCTCTGGGGAAGGTCGTTGATTTGTTTGGATGCCGGGCCTTTTTGAAGACTGAAGAATGACACGTTGTTCACGGCCGACAGCGGCAGAAATTGTGAGAGCGCGAAGGACCGGTGACGGTCGCGTTTGTGGGTGGGGCGTCCGGCCCAGACCATGCCGACACGAAACCCGCACGGGGCTGAAGCCAATCGTTCTTTCCATGCCTCGGCAAGAGCGGGGTCTACCCGCAGGTAGGATGTCGCCGCCGGGATAGAGTGGATGTCGGTGTTGAACGCCCGCGGAAGACTCAGGAGCAGGCAATGGAATTCAAACTCAGGGATGGGATCGTCAGCGGAAATGATTTGGCCGAGTTGGGGATTGAATTTTAACAGCCGGGCCAATTCCGGCTGACATTGTAAGAAGACGCGCCCGCCGCGATCCGCCACCATCGGGGCGTAGCGAACGAATTGGATGGTGTCGCCGAATCCCTGCTCGGCGTGAAGCAGAATGGTCTGCCCGTTCAAATCCCGTCCATCCCACATCGGCTGGTTAAAATTATGGGGAGGCGACGTGGAGCTTTTGCATTGCAAGCGCCACTCCTGTTCCTCCCAGCCTTGGTTGAAATTTCCTTGCAGCAGGTAATTCAACGCGAGATTCCAGTGAACGGGGGGATTGTCGTTGCGCATCCGAAGCGACTGGAGGTAGGCTGCGTTGGCCTCGTCCAATTGGCCCTTGTCACGCAGGACAATGCCAATATTGTTGTAGGCTTCGGGATAAACCGGCTGGAATCGAAGGGCCTGATGATATGCGGCGATTGCCTCGTCGAACTGTCCCAATTCGTGGAGAGCGTTGCCCAGGTTGTAGTATGCCTCGGCAAAGTCGGGCTTGAGCCGCAGGGATTCGCGCAGGGCGGCGATCGATTCGTCGAACTGCCGTTTGGAATAAAGGAAGAGGCCAATATTGAAATGCGCCACGGCATAGTTGGGATCGAGCCGGATTGCTTCACGACAGGCGGGAATGGCCTCGTCCACTTGTCCGCTGACGTACAAAGCATGGCCCAGATTGTTGTGTGCCGCCGCCAGTTCTGGTTTGAGCCGGATGGCCTGGCGATATTCAGCGATCGATTCGGAGGTCTGACCATTTTTGTCGAGGGCGTTGGCCAGGTTGTAATGGATTTCGGCATAATCCGGGCGAAGACGCATGGCGCAGCGGTGTGCGACGATCGCTTCATCGAATTTTCCCGAACGCGCGAGAGCGTTACCGAGGTTGGAGTGATAATCGGCAACGCCTGGGTTAATCGCGATGGCCCGGCGAATAAGTTCAATGCCTGCATCCGTCTGGCCGGCGTCGCCGATGATCACACCGAGCAGATGAAGGGCGTCCGGGTGATCGGGACGCTGCGCCAGCACCTTGCGGTAAATGTCTTCGGCGATGGCTAACTGGCCGTCGCGATGGTGCCGCATGGCGATTTCCATCGCCTGCTCGATGGTGGTTTGGGTCATTGGCGGGGGCGATTCTAACTGGCGGTAAAACCGGCACCAAGGTTTGCCGCTCAATGCAGGCTCATTTGCGTCCGATGAGGGCGCTAGAACGGCGGCTGTCGGCCTTCTCGAAATCCTTGGTCACTTCACCCGCCAGATTCACATTGTCGGGATTCAACTCCATGACGTTTCTGCGCGGGAGAGAGATCAAATTTTGCCAGGTCGGTCCAGATAATGCTCGGACTGGTGGTGAGCTCGAAAATAGCGCTGGTTCGTCAGGTCGCAGACCGTTCGATATTCGGTGTTGTAGATGCCAAAGTCTTTGTAGGGAGCGCCGAACGGCACGGAAACATTCCGCATGACCGAAAGAATGCCGGCCACGGCTTCGCGCTCGGTCTTGGGTTGGGGCAGCAAGGCACGATAATACGTAGCGCGTTGGAATCGGTCCTGGGGATTGACGTTACCGGGCAGGGCCATGGTGCTGCTCGGATGGGAAAAGTCCTTCGCCCCTGAGCAGTTCCAGCTGCTGGTCATAACTGGGGTCGTTGGTCATGACTTGAAATTCCCGGCCATGATGGACGACGCATTTGCCCGCGATAAATTCGATGATGGCAGAATCACCGCTGGCGTCCTCAATGGCCAGATGCACCGTGGCCTTTGAGCCATGTGCCTCGACCATGACGAGTTGGATTTTGTCCATCAAGGCCAGGGCCTCGTTAACCGTCGCGGCGTTGTCCAAAAGATACTGCCCCAGAGGCCGGCCTGAACGCCGGGCCTGGTCGCGTCGCGCGGGCCAAAATCGCAGGCATTGAAATAGAGCATGTGCGCCTCCACCCGCGCTCGTTGAATCCGTCCGCGGTCCCGATGCCGTACACCGTGGTGACTAGGCTGCCGTATTGGGAAGTCCATTGCAGACCATTTTCCTTAACGACTTGGACGGGACCGAGACGGCTGCCATCGGCGCATGCCGCGCGGCAAAACCGTGAGAATGGGCATCGTGGATTCCGGCCAGTCCATGGTGCGTCCGACCAGCACGGCAAGATGATTGTCATTCCACAAAACCCGCGTGCAGCCGCGTGCGGACGGCAACGCGAGTAAACCAATTGCGGCACCAGCGAGCGCAAACAGCAGCGATAGGGATACAAACTTCTTTGCTATTGGGTTCATGGGTTCTCCGAATGACTTGTTTCGATAACTCATTTGATCTCCGCGATGTCCGGCGGCTTCCACGTCTTATCATAATATCGCCGCCATTCATCACTGGCATTTGTACGCCAACGCCACCTGGCCTTGCAAAACCCGGGCCCTTTCCTTCGTCGTCAGCTTGTCGGGGGATTCTGAGATTGTGCGGTCATTTCACTTCTTCGATATCCGGGGATCAACTTTCTCAATGGCCGCCCATCATGACCTTGCCAATCGCCTCGCGCAGCTTCTGTTGGTCTTCTTCACTCAGCGTTTCGGGGACATCGACCTTCGCGACTTCCTTCTCGTCGGCAAGGAGTATGGCGGTGCCGCCCTTTCCGAGGCCGCCACCGGCGTATTGGAACTTCACGCGGACCACATGATTGCCCGGGGCGAGTGCGGTCTCCGAAGCAGCAACGAACTTGTGCTGCTTCTGATTGGATAGGGCGTAGGCAAAGCGCGGTTTGCTGTCGTCAGCCAGAGTGCCCATCCACCAAAGTTTCCGCCGATCGTCGCGAGGACGCCGCTGGCGCCGGCATCGGGAATGGTCACTTCCGCCGCAACGGTATAAGACTTGTTCTTCAAGTCCGGAGCCGCGCCTTCGGGGATGCGGATGGTTCCCGGATAATAGATGAACTCGCTGCGGCCGCGCGTCAGGCTCGGGCGGATCGCGTGTCAAATCGGGGCGGTGAAAGAAGAGTCGATCGGATAGACGTTGTAATTCTTCGCCTCGACGTCGAAGGCGGCTTGAAGCTCCTTGAGCTTGTCGGGGATTTGTCCGCAAGGTTGTCCGCCTGGCTGAAATCCTCGTTGATGTTGTATAGCTCCCACTTGAAATCGTCCGGGCTGGGCTCGATCCGATCGTCACCCAGGGCAGGCGAAGCGGCGTCGTGCTCGCCATCCAGCCGTCCTTGTAGATCGCGCGATTACCGAGCAGCTCGAAATATTGCGCGCGGATGGCGAGTCGGGGCGTTGGGCGTCATCGAAAGTGTAGACCAGACTGATACCTTCGATCGGCTTCTGCTTCACGCCATCGATCACTTCGGCGGCGTGATTCCGGTTGCCTCGTAGATCGTCGGGGCGATGTCGATGACGTGACAGAACTGCGAACGCAAGCCGCCCTTGTCCTTGATGCCCGCCGGCCACGAGATGACCATGCCGTTACGCGTGCCGCCAAAGTGCGAGGCGACCTGCTTGGTCCACTGCATGGGCGAATCCATGGCGTGCGCCCAGCCGACGGGATAATGATTGTAAGTAATTCGGGCCGCCAAGCTCGTCCATCATCGAGAGCAGAAAGGGGATGCTTCCTTGACGCCCTGGTTGACGCCGATTTCGTTCGGTGGTGCCTTGGAGGGTGCCTTCGGCGCTCGCGCCGTTGTCGCCCATATGAAAATGATGAGCGTGTTGTCCAGTTGGCCTGAATCCTCAACCGTCATCGATGACTCGCCCGATTTGTAGTCCGCATAGGACAACAGCCGGCATACACTTCCATCATCCGCGCGAAGACGCGTTTCTGGTCGGCGGTCAGCGAATCCCAGGCGGGAATCTGTGCGGGCCGCTTGGTCAGTTTGGTGCCGGCAGGAACAACGCCGAGCTTGATCTGCCGGGCCAGCGTCTCCTCGCGCACCTTGTCCCAGCCCTGATCGAACTGGCCTTTGTACTTGGCGATCCATTCCTTGGGTGCATGATGCGGCGCGTGGGCGGTGCCGGTCGCATAGTAGGCGAAGAACGGCTTAGTGGGCGCGAGCGAGTGCTGCAGGCGAATCCACGCGATCGCCTGGTCGGCCATGTCGTCGATCAAGATGTAATCCGGCTTGTCCAAGTACGGCTCGAACGGGGTGGTGCTTTCGAAGAGCGGCGGGATGCCATTGATCGCGTGTCGCCGCCAAGGAAGCCGTAGAAGTACTCAAAGCCCAGTCCGGTCGGCCAGAGGTCGAACGGCCCCGCCTGGCTCGACATCCAGTCCGGCACGTTGTGCATCTTGCCGAACCACGAGGTGTTGTAGCCGTTCTGCTTCAGGATTTCGCCTACGGTGCCGCAGCTCTTGGACACCAGCGAATTGTAGCCCGGATAGCCCGTGGCCATCTCCGTGATGACGCCGCTGGCGCACGCTGATGGTGATTGCGTCCGGTGATCAGGGCCGCGCGCGTGGGCGAGCAAAGCGCCGTGGTGTGAAACATATTGTAGCGCAAGGCCGCTATCGGCGAGGCGCTCGAAGTTTGGCGTCTGGATCGGTCCGCCGAACACGGACGATGCGCCGAAACCCACGTCATCGGTCATGATCAACAGGACATTCGGTGCGCCTGCGGGAGCTTCGATTCCCTTGGGGAAATCCGGCGTGGAATCCTTGGCGGTGCGGCCAATTTTGCCTTTGAACGGCTGCTCCGGACGAGGCAGGACTTCCTGTGACGATTGGGCACGGGCGTCAGGGACAAAGAATGCGATCAACAGCAGAACGGCCAAGAGTTTCGTTTTCATAGCTTATTCCTTTTCCGTGTTTCCGTTGAATAAATTAATTTCGAATGGCGAGCGTCATCGTTTTCCGGGGACATTACCTTGTGTTTTCGATATCCGGCAGCACCCAGGTCTTATCGAACAGAGGCGGCTTGGGCCCGTAAAAGCGGGCGAGGACTTCGAACCGCCCCTTGGGATCTGTCGGCACCCAATTTGATTCGCCACTCGCAGGCGCCGCCGGCCCGAAGTAAATGTCCACCGATCCGTCAGCATCAGTCTGCAAGCCCGGGCTCTGGGATGAGCGGCCAACGCGCCGTTGCGTTCCTGATGAACGTATGCGTCTCGCGGTTGTAGACCGTCATCGACCAGTACTGGGTCACCGGCACTTTTCCGGCACGTGAAGGCGATAGGAGGATTTGCCGTCCAGCAGCGCTCGATCCTTGTCGCGGCCGGTCAGCAGGTAGTATTGCGATTCGCCTAAGTGCTTGGCGCTGAAGAACGCGAGCGAATATGCGAGCCGCGCGAGTCGATCGGGTACGAATCCGGCGTTGTCCAGCCGTTCATCACGCTCTGGTGCATCTCTTCCGTGATCGGGAAGAACCAACGTTCCCCTGGGTAGAACGGCGGGAGCGTGTCGTATTGAGACTCGAACCATGCCTTGGCTTCCTGCATCGCGTCGATCATGATCTGCCTGGTTTTCGCGTCGGGGTTGTAGGGCTTGCCGCGTTCGATGCCGAGGGTCTTGAGCGGGTCGATCATCGCGTTATCACGCGTAAGCCAGGGCTCGGCCTGCACCATGGTGTTGAGGGATTCGAAGAAGCTTTCGTCATATCGGATGCTGGAATCGAACACGATGCCCTTGGCATCGACGAACTTTGTTTGCGGGTTCTTTTCGGCCTCGGACAATGGATAGAGCTTCACGCGTATTCCATAGGCGATCGCCTTTGCCACATCTTCATCGCTGCCGCTCTTGAGGACAGAGCGCAGAGCGCGTAGTTGGCATACGTGTCGGACTGCATCGCGATGTAGCCATCGGGCACGTTGCCCTTGTAGCCGGGCGGGAGGATGAGATATTTACCGCCCTTACCCTTATCGACACCGCCGGGGCCGACGTCTTCAATGGCGGACTGCCAGTAGTTCATGACGCTGCCGTTGAAGACGCCGTCATCCGCGGGCGGGATTTCCAGCACCATCGGGCCGACATCTTTGGTGTTGATGAACGGCATTAGGTAGATCACGTCAGGATTGGGCGTGAGCGTCTGGTTCTTCCAGTCGAGTAGGCCCGACCAATAGACGATCTGGTTGTACCCGCCGCCGAGCTTCGCCATCTCCGCGTACATTAGTTGGTAATTTACGGCAGGCATGCCCCAGATGACGGCCTCAACGGCGCGATCATGCTGCATGCCTGGGTTAATTCGGTTGGCGTGAAAGATGCTTTATCGTTGTTGGCCGTGGAATTTGTCGTCTGCGTGCAACCTGAAAATAGTGCCACGCTGACGACGAACCCGGTGAATGGATCGAGGAAACGAGTTCTCATGGCCACTGGCTCCTTGGGTGGGGATAGATGAAAAAACAATCCTGTAAATTAAACGCAATCTGATTGCCCGGCACCGCCGCCGTTCTATTTTTGATTCGCAAACACGGATTGTCGCAGTTGGCGACAGGGGGAGACAGGGGAATTTTACGGGGGGAGTGATCGGGATTTATAGTGCGTGATAAGTGCTTGAAGGTAATGAAATGCGGGTGTAATTCCGCTGAGATGAGATTTCGTCCTGTCAGATCAGATCGAAATGACAAACTTTTCCCGCTTTTTTGTGCAGGAATGAAGGTGAGGGCAATCCGTGGCCAACGCGCTAGAAATCGGTGAACGGTTGCTCGGCCTTTCACGATTGAATAAAAACTGGGCATATGAATCACCAAATGCCCAATGGGTACACCTGTCCGTTCTTCGCTCTGGTGGCTGGCAGCGTTTGCGAAGGACTATACAGTACACCCGGCGATATCATTTGCCGTGACGAACTCGCACTCGCTTTTATTTCATCGCATTGGCACGAACGAAACGTGGGACACGTATTGGTGGCTTCCATTGAACACTTTGAAAACCTCTATGAGCTGCCAGATGAGTTGGGTTCCGCCATTTTTACTATGTCGAAGCGAGTCGCAATAGCGATGAGACGCAGTTATCAATGCGGTGGGATATCAATCCGACAGCACAACGAACCCGCTGGGTCTCAAGACGTGTGGCATTATCACGTTCATATCCTTCCCAGGTACGTTAACGATGGGTTGTATACAACCACTTGCACCAAGCGGCTAACCACACCGCCGGAGCGGTTGCCGTTCGCGGCGCGGCTAAGGGCGTTACTCTCGACGCGGGGGGACGAGATTTGAACATTCCGACTCTATCTGGGTGAACTTGCCATCCGCCCCGGAAACGCCACGATATTCCCATGGACCTGACAACGCCCGGCCGGTTGTTCATGTATACCCCAGTCGTCGAAGAGCCAGGGATCGTTCTGCAATGGCTGGTGAGATTGCGTTGGCTGGCGCTCGCCGGCCAGTTGGCTGCAACAATCGTGGCGGTGGAGTTTCTCAAGATTCGGCTTCCGATCTCGGGGATGGTAACGATCATCGCGGTCACGGGGTTCGTCATCTTCAAGGCTGGACCAGGCGGCGAGTGCCCGGGTGGGTCGTGCCGGCTGTGCTGATGCTTGATGTTTGCCTGCTCACGGCTCTCCTGCTCTGCGCGGGAGGGCGGGCCAATCCGTTTTGCGTGTTGTATCTGGTCCACGTTGCGATGGCGGTGGTGACGTTGGCGGAGGGATGGTCGTGGCTGGTCGTGGGGGAGACGGCGGTTTGTTATGGGCTGCTCTTTTGGTGGCCGGACCGTTGGGCTGGCGCTGTCGCCGATGGCGCAGGCGGCGACGCAGTGGATCGCGCTGGCGATGGTGGCGGGGGTGATCGCGTATTTCGTCGGGAGGATGAACGCGATCGCTGCGCCGGCATGAAAACGCCCTGACCGAGGAACGTGAACGCGGGGCGAGAAACGAACGGCTGGCGTCGCTGACCACGTTGGCGGCGGGGGCGGCGCACGAACTCAATACGCCGCTGAGCACGATTGCCGTTGTGGCGCAGGGAATTGGAATTGCAATCGGAGAATCTTGAATCCGGGCAAAGCGCTGGCGGACGATGCGCGGTTGATCCGGCAGGAGATCGGCCGGTGTCAGGTCATCCTCAACCGCATGCGCGTCGATGTTTTGTACGGCGATCCGCCGAAAACCGGCGCCGATGGCGCCGGCGGAATTTGTGCGGCTGGTTTCCGAGGAAATGAAGGCCGTGGCGGGGGACTCTATCGACATCGACTGCGCCCGCGATCTTCCGGAAATCTCTCTTCCGCTGCGACCGGTCGAGCAGGCCGTGGGGATTCTGGTGGACAATGCGCTGGAGGCTTCGCCGGATGATGTGCCGGTTCGGCTTTCGATTCTTTCGCGGGATGGGCATATCATTTTCGAGGTGCGCGACCAGGGATCGGGAATGCCGCCGGAGGTGGTGCGACGGGCGGGTGAGCCGTTTTTCACGACCAAACCGCCGGGTGAGGGCATGGGCCTGGGGCTGTTTTTGGTTAGACTGGTGGCGGAGAAACTGGGCGGATCGTTGCGTTTGGAATCGGAACTCGGCAAAGGGACGCGCGCGGTGTTGGAACTGCCGGGATGAGAATATGGAGAAGATCGCCATGAAAGTCATGATCGTGGACGATGATGCGACGTTTCGGGCGCGGTTGGTTTCGGCGCTTCAGACGCGCGGCATGCAGGCGGCGGGGGCGGGGTCGCCGGAGGAGGCCAGGGAAGTCGCGGCTCGCGTGCGGCCGCAGCGCGCGGTTCTGGACCTGAGGATGCCGGGCGGTTCGGGGCTGGAACTGGTGAGCGATTTGCTGGCGATCGATTCGGGAATGGAGATCGTCGTTCTCACCGGCTACGGAAGCATCGCCACGGCGTTGGAAGCCACGCGGCGGGGAGCGAGGGATTACCTTACCAAGCCGGCGGATGCCGACCAGATTCTGGCGGCGTTCGAGAAGAACGGGCGAAAATCGGAACCCAAAAGCGCGGTGGCCGATGCCGGCAGCGTCCCGTCGCTGGCGCGCGTCGAATGGGAACATATCCAGCGCATTCTGACGGATTGCGGCGGGAACATTTCACGAGGCGGCTCGGGTGCTGGGGATTCATCGAAGATCGTTGCAGAGGAAACTCAGCAAATATCCACCGATGGATTAAAAGAGCGATGGGGCGCGGGGAAGTCGCTAATTATTGGACTATGGCTGGTCAGGCCGTCGGTGCGGGCAAAATCGACGGATTTTCCTTGTTTCCGCTGAGAACGTGCGGGTATGCTTCGTTTCCTCGCCGAAGATGGATCGCGTTCTAAAAAGGTGGATCAGATGAAACTTCGCGCTCTTGGGATGATTGTGTGGGCGAGTGTGCTTTGCCGGTTCTCGATCGCCGGCGCTGCCCAGATTACATACGTCTTCGATGGAACGGCGAGCGGATCGCTGGGCGCGCAGAATTTTTCGAATGTTGACTTGAGCGCGACCGCGGTGACCGATACGGCTGATGTTCCTGCGAACGGCGAAGAAATTAATTTTCCGGCGATGCCGTTTACGATTGATATCGGCGGCGTGGGGCCGACGACCGTTTCCACCGGGTTGTTGGGTGAATTTCACAATACATTGTTCGATTTTGTGGATTTTGGATGGCAATCGTCGACCTCCCTCATCGCCGTTGTGGAGATCAACAATCCGGCTTTTTTGACCTATGGCATGACCAAATCAATCGGACCGATCACCGAGACGGGCACCGATCCGTTCATCGGCAATTGGGATGACATGGCCACGTCGGCGGGGGATCTTACGGTCACAAGCTGGAACGACGTCAGCTTCACCGCGACCTGTGGCCGGGGATGGAGACCGCGGGGGCAACGGGAATGTGGTGCCGCTTCCGAGCGCCGCATGGTTTTCGCTGGTCGGCTTGCCGATCGTGGTTATTGCCGGCGCCGCCGGGTTGTGAACACTTCGCCCAAGCGATAGGCATCCGGGCAATCATTTCCTCTGCCGATCGCCATATTAGCGTTATAAATTAGTCGACGGCGCCGCCGACGATGCCTGGCAAATCTCCGCGGTTTAAATCCGCCTGGGGATTTCATGTAATAAAATCCGGGTTGTGGCGACTAATTGGAATAGTATGACGGATTGGGACGGCATCGTGCGGCAGAATGGGCCGGCGGTTTGGCGGACGCTGTTTCGCTTGCTGGGGGCGCGGATGTCGATGAATGCTTTCAGGAGACGTTTCTTTCGGCCATGGAAATGTCGCGGAGACAGGAAATCGTGTGCTGGTCGGCGTTGCTGCAAACGGTGGCGACCCGAAAGGCGTGGATCGGTTGAGGCGAAAATACCGGGAACGTCACGAATTGACCGAGGTCGAGGCGATCGAATCGGGGATGGGGGAATCCGTCGCGGGCGGCGGACGAATCGGAGAGGGCGGGGCTGCTCGGGCGCGATGCTGAAAATTCCGAGCCAGCAGGCCGAGGCGATTTGCCTGCACGCGCTATCGGGCTGGAGCTATCAGGAAATCGGGCAGCAGATGGGGATTCCCAGCGGGGCGGTTGGGGTGGCGATCCATCGCGGTAAACGCAAGGCTGCGCGAACTGCTTGAGGATTCTCTCGGCGCGGCACCGGGAGGTACGTCATGAACGAAAACTATCCTGAACCTTCGGATGAGCTTCTGGAATCGACACTTTCGGCGATTCGCGGCAGGCCGATTCCGGATGGGCCATCGGATGAGCTCATGCGCAGACGATCGCGGCGCTGCGTGGCGGCGGCGCAAAAGCCGGCATTTTCAGGCGGATGAGGGGCGAATGTTCACGCTGAAGATGGCGGCGAGCATTCTGACGTTGATCGGATCGGGCGTGCTGGCCGTGGTGATGCTGCGATCGCCGGAGATGACCCTTGGCGAGATCGTCGAAAAGGTGCGGAACGCGCGATTCGTTAGTTTTCTGGTGACAGCGACGACAACGAACGTGACGACGCACATGAAAATGCTGATGAACGATCAGGGGCAGATGTGCGGGAAAGAGCGGGACGGGTGGGCGAATGATTTGGGACTTCACGGGGCGGAATGACTGTGCTGGATGCCAGGTCGGACGGCGATGAAATGGACATGAAGGACCTCGGGACCGAGTCCGCTCAACCGAGCGATCTCATCGAGGGGTTCAAGAACCTGCAGGGCGATTCCGCCAAGGATTTGGGGACGACCGAAATCGACGGCGGGAGGCGGAGAAATTCATCGCGACGCAGGCTCGCATGGAATATACCGTTTGGGCGGATCGGCGAACGCGCGAGCCGATTCGGATCGACATCACCATGACTATGCTGGGGAAAAAGGTGACCTCGAGCATTACGGATTTCCAGTTGAACGTCGAGATTCCGGCCGGTTCGTTCGATTCGACGTTCCCACGGGATATACGGTTCAGACGTGAATATTTCTGCCGGACGTGAACAAAGGCGAGCAGAACCTGGTCGATCTGTTCGCGGATACCCACGCGATCGGCGGGAAATTCCCGGCCAATCTGGACGACATGAGTTTGTATCAAAACTGATCGTTCGGCCCGGAACGACGCGGCCGTCTTTGAAGGCTGCGATATGCAATTGATCATCCGATTCCAGATGGTCAATCATTTCTGGGAAGCTGCCGAAAGGTGGGTGGAAATATCTTGGCGACGGGAAAACGACGGGGGAAGAAAATCTTTGGTTTTCTGGTACAAATCGGAAAAGGAAGGCGGGGGATATCGGGGGATATTCTCCGATTTCACGCCGGATCTGCCGGGGCCGCCGAAAGGATAATTTGCCCCAGAAATAAGCCGGAAAGATTCCGGCGGCGCGGTAGCCGCCGCTGAATTTTGCGCGCGGCATTGCATTCGCCGAGCGCCAATGTAAATTCTCCGTGCGACCATATGCCGCACCTGTCTGGCATCGCTGCTGGGGCGGGTGTTTTGTAATATCTGCTCGCCTTGGTCAGGGACGATGGCGTTCAGGGACGCCGACATTTTGCAGAAACAGGACGATGACTCAGGAATGGTATGAGCAGCCGTTTGTGTTCCCCAAGTGGGCGAACTATTTGTTGCCCGCAATTGTAATGGGCGTGGTCGGGGGATTGTTTTACGTTCCGACGGTGGTGGGGCTGGGGGCATCTCCAAAAACAACCGCGGTGGGATATTCGCCGGTGCAACCGGTTCCATATAGCCATGCCCTTCACGCCGGTAAGCTGGGGATCGATTGCCGGTATTGCCACACGACGGTGGAAAGGGCGAATTTCGCGTCGATTCCACCGACCGAGACGTGCATGAACTGCCACACGAACATCCGGTCGACAAGCGACAAGCTGGAGCCGATCCGCAATAGCTGGGCGACCGGCAAGCCGGTCGAGTGGATCAAGATTCACGATCTGCCTCAATATGTTTATTTCAGCCATCAGGCGCACGTGAACCATGGCGTTGGCTGCATCGAGTGCCATGGGCGGATCGATCAGATGGAGCAGGTTTATCAGGCCAAGCCGCTGAGCATGGGCTGGTGCCTGGATTGCCATCGCGATCCCGGATCGCATTTGCGGCCTAAAAATGTGGCGGTGACGGACATGAACTGGACGCCTCCGAGCGATCCGGCGGATGCCGCGAACCTCGCGGCACAGTGTTTGAAGGAATATTCGATTCACGACACGGCGTACATGCAGAGTTGTTCGACGTGTCATCGGTGAAAAAAATGAAGCATCATTCGGCACAACGTGAATACTGGCGAAGCCTGGCGCATCTGGCGGATGCGCCCGAGGTGCAGGCGTCGGCCCAGAAAGAGTTCGCGTCGTACGAGCCGGATGAGATGCTGAAGATGCCGGCGCTGACGCGGCGGCGGTTCATGAAGCTGGCGAGCGCGTCGATGGCGTTTGCGGGTTTGGCGCTGACGGGTGCCGGCGCTGGCCGCAGGAAAAGTTGGCGCCGTTCGCCAGCAATCCGGCGAATTTTATGCCGGGGGTTCCCGAGCAATATGCGACGGTGATGGAAATCAACGGCGTCGCCAGCCCGCTGCTGGTGACGAGTTTCGATGGCCGGCCGATCAAGATCGAGGGGAATCCGACGCATCCCTGGTCGGCAACGGTGATGGGCCGGGCCGGCGCGGCCGACGCGATCGCGCAGGCGGCAATTCTGGAGATTTATGATCCGGACCGGAGCACGGCGGTGATCCATCAAGTGGGCGGGTCGCGGATCGCCGGGGATTGGAACGGATTCACGGGCGCGATGAGTTCGACGATCGATTCGTTGGCCTCAAGCGGAGGCGACGGTCTGGCGATCCTCAGTGAATCAACATCAAGCCAGACGACTGCGCGGTTGAAAGCGGCGGTCACCGCGAAATTTCCCAAGGCGGCGTTCTTCGAATACGAACCGATCAGCCGGTATAACGAAATCGCCGGGGCGAAACTGGCGCTGGGGCAGGCGGCCCGTCAGGTGTTGCATCTGGATAAGGCGATGATCGTCGCGCTGATGGATGCCGATCCGTTGGGCGCGCATCCGGCGCACGTTCATTACGCGGGGCAATGGGCCGTGAATCGGCCGAATCGACATAACGAAATGAGCCGGGTCTACGCGGTCGAAAGCGCGATGACGCTTTCGGGAGCGTGGCGGATTGCCGGCTGGGCGTTCGGCCCTCGCGGGTCGGGGCGATTCTGTCGGCGCTGGCGGCCCGGCTGGGGGCGGGTGGAACGGATTCGACTCTGGCCGCGGATGAAGAGGCGTTCATCAAGCTGCTTCTGGCGGATATTTCGAATAATTCGGGCAAGAGCGTCGTGGTCGTCGGGCCGCAGCATGAGCCGGCCCTGCATGCACTGGCGCTGGCGATCAACGACAAGATCGGGGCGATTGGATCGACGGTCACGCTGGTCGAAGAGCCGGATGAGGTCAATCATTTCGATTCCATCGCGGATTTGACCAAGCGACTGAAGGCCAAGCAGATCAACACGCTGGTGATTCTGGGCGGGAATCCTGTTTACGATGCGCCGGCGGATTTGGATTTCGCGGATGCCGTGACATCGGCGGCGACTTCGATTCACCTGAGTCTTTATGACAATGAGACTTCGCACGCCTGCACCTGGCATGTGCCGCGGGCGCATTTCCTGGAAGCGTGGGGCGATTCCCGCGCCTGGGACGGGACGGCGAGCATTTGCCAGCCGCTGATCGAGCCGCTTTATGACGGGAAGACGAGCGATCAAATGCTCGCGTTTTTCGCAGGCGATCCGAGATCGAGAGCGATGCGATCGTTCGAAAAACATTCGCCGATATGGATGATACGGCGTGGCGGCAATCGCTGAACGACGGGCTGATTAACAACACCGGCTTTAAGGCGGTGACGGCCTCGGTTCAGCCGCAAACGGTCAGGCTTCCGCGGCGCGGACCGGATATGAGGTTCGATTCCTGCAGGATTCGAAACTTTACGACGGCCGATTCGCGACCAGCGGCTGGCTGCAGGAGTTGCCCGATCCGCTGACGAAGATCGTCTGGGACAACGCCGCGCTGATTTCGAAGAAGGATGCGGACTCGCTGGGCGTCGGGATCGGCGACATGTTGAAGATCACGGTGGGGGGGCAATCGCTGGAGATCGCGGCGTTTATTCTTCCCGGCCAGCCGGCCGGCGTGATCGGGCTGGCGCTGGGTTACGGCAGGACGATGGGCGAGCATATCGGCTCCGACGTCGGCGTGAACACCTATCAGCTTCGCAGCTCCAGCGCGATGTTTTTCGCGGCCGCGGATGTGAGCAAAACGGGGAATTATTACGAGCTGGCGACGACGCAGGACCATCACCTGATCGACCAGGGCGGCATCGAAATGCGCCAGCAGCAGGTCGGCGAGAAATACCAGAGCGCGGAGGTGATCAGGGAGACGACTCTCGCGGAATTGAAAAAGGATCCGGAATTTTCGCAGAAAAATGAAGAAGGCGGCATTTCCCTGCAGCTTTATGAGCCGCCGATGCAATTCAACGATCCGCATGCCTGGGGCATGGGGATCGATCTGGCCAAGTGCATCGGGTGCCATGCGTGCGTGGCGGCCTGCCAGGCGGAAAATAATATTCCCATCGTCGGCAAGGACCAGGTGCTGCACAATCGTCAGATGCACTGGATTCGGATCGACCGATATTTCAAGGGCGATGCGGATGATCCGAATCCGGAAGTGGTTTTCCAACCGCTGACGTGCCAGCATTGCGAGAACGCTCCGTGCGAGCAGGTTTGCCCGGTCGGCGCGACCGTTCACGACAGCGAGGGGCTGAACGTGATGGTCTACAACCGCTGCGTGGGGACGCGCTATTGCAGTAACAATTGCCCGTACAAAGTTCGGCGGTTTAATTATCTGGATTGGCAGAGCCAGGATCCGCGGCACGACAAATATCCCAAGCCGTACCTGAATATTCCGGACCAGCAGCAGTTGAACACCATTCCGCAGGTCAAGCAGATGATGTTCAATCCGGAAGTGACGGTTCGGATGCGCGGCGTCATGGAGAAATGCACGTTCTGCGTTCAGCGCATCCATACGACCAACATCAACGAGCGGGCGCGAAATGAAAAACTCAAGGATGGCGACATCATGACCGCCTGCCAGCAGTCATGCCCGACGCAGGCGATTGTGTTCGGCGATTTGAACGATGCAAAGTCGAAGGTATCCCGATGGCATCGCGATCCGCGGTCTTATGGGCTGCTGGATGAGGCATTGCAGACGAAGCCCAGGAACAGGTATCTGGCGAAATTGAGCAATCCGGTGGAGACATGAATCCCCGGTAATTAAGGCGAAAAGATGGCAAGTATTCCGACAACAGAATTCGCCCGCATCGCGGCGCAGACGAGGCGGACAATACGACGGATGATCCGCGCTTCCGCGCCCGCTGGTGACGGGGAACAAGGATTTCGCCGGCGTAACCGCCACCGTGGCCGGCGTCATGGAGCGGCCGGCGCCGCCCAAGGCGTGGTATGTGGCGTTGGGAATCTCGCTTTCGCTTTTGGGGTTGCTCGGCGCATGCGTCGGATACCTCTTCCTCACCGGAGTCGGTGTCTGGGGCAACAACCAGCCGGCGGGCTGGGGATTCGGAATCGTCAATTTCGTGTTCTGGGTGGGAATCGGCCACGCGGGAACGCTCATCAGCGCGATCCTGTATCTCTTCCGCCAGAACTGGCGGACGGGCATCAACCGGATGGCCGAGGCGATGACGATCTTCGCGGTCGTCTGCGCGGGATTGTTTCCCGGAATTCACGTTGGGCGGCCGTGGCTGGCGTATTGGCTGTTTCCGATTCCCAACCAGATGCTCTTGTGGCCGCAGTTCCGTTCGCCGCTGCTGTGGGACGTGTTCGCGGTGGGAACATACGCGACGGTGTCGCTGCTGTTCTGGTATGTGGGAATGGTTCCGGATATCGCCACGTTCCGGGACCGGTCGAAGAACCGGATCAAGCAAATTGTCTACGGGATATTGTCTCTGGGATGGAATGGTTCGAGCCGGCATTGGCATCGTTACGAACGGGCGTATCTGTTGCTGGCCGCGCTGGCGACGCCGCTGGTGCTTTCGGTCCACTCGGTAGTGAGTTTCGATTTCGCGGTTTCGCAGATTCCCGGCTGGCATACGACGGTGTTTCCGCCCTATTTCGTCGCCGGGGCCATCTACGGCGGGTTTGCCATGGTGATCTGCCTGGCGGTGCCGGCTCGGCAATTGTTCGGGCTCAAAGACATCATCACCATGCGGCACATGGACAACATGGCCAAGATCACGCTGGCGACTAGCATGATGGTTGGCTACGCCTACATGACCGAGTTTTTCGTCGCCGCCTACAGCGGAAATCCGCACGAACAATTTACGTTCCACAATCGCGTGTTCGGCCCGTACGGGTGGGGCTGGTGCGTGATGACCTTCTGCAACGTCGTGTCGCCGCAGTTGCTCTGGAGCAAAAAGATGCGGACGAACATGCTGATCCTGTGGTGCGTCGGAATGCTCGGCAATGTCGGGATGTGGTTCGAACGGTTTGAGATCATCATTACGTCCCTGACGCGCGATTTTCTGCCGTCGAGCTGGCACGCGTTCTGGCCGACGTGGGTTGATATATGCACGCTGGCGGGAAGTTTCGGGTTGTTTATGACGCTGTTTTTGCTCTTCTGCCGTTATTTGCCGACGGTGGCGATAGCGGAAGTGAAGACGATGTTGCCGCCGGCGCATGCTCACGCCCATGCGTTGCATGGCGAGGACGCGCAGCGAACGGACTATCGTCCCGACGAGCATCATGATCCCGATCGCGATGCCCCGAGGTTCAAGAATCGGTGAGGTTTTGATTTTATGTCAACCGAACTGAAGGATATCCACGGTTCACACGACGCTGATGCGTCGATGCTGGATGCCGGGCCGCGCCTGACGGGCTTGCTCGGGGAATTCGAGGATGTTTCCAGCGTGGTGGAAGCCGCCGCGGAAAACGCGGGCTGCCGGATACAAGGTCTGGGATGTCCACAGCCCGTTTCCCATTCACGGGATCGACGCGGTGATCGGAATCCGTCCGACGATTCTTCCCTGGCTGGTGCTTTGCGGAGGATTGACCGGACTATGCACGGGCCTGGGGCTGCAATGGTTCTGCAACGCCTATGACTATCAATTGCTGGTCAGCGGCAAGCCGTATTTCAGCCTGCCGGCGAACATTCCGATCATTTTCGAATGCACGGTTCTTTTCTCGGCCCTGACGACAGTGTTCGGCATGCTGGGGCTTAATCGTCTGCCGCTGCTGTACAACCCGCTGTTTAAGAGCCGCGTTTCCGCCGGGTGACCAACGACAAATTTTTCATCTGGATCGACGAGACGGATTCCAGATTCGATGAAGCAAAGACGCGAGGAATTTTTGAAATCCGTCGGCGCAACCGCCGTGGAACGTATTGAGGATTGGATTGGATGTCTGAGGAATCACACAGTTCGGATCCGAACGAGCCGGAATACGGCCCGACGTATTACGCGCCGGTGGAAATGCCGATGCCCCGGCTGCCCCGGCCGCCGTTCTGGATGATCGCGCTGGCGCTGGTGATGGTGGTGGTGACGTGGCTTCCGCTGGCGATCATCGCGCGGGCGCGGTTTCGCTTTCGAGCGAGCCGCGGATTCAACTTTTGCAGGACATGGCCATTCAGCCCAAGTTCCGGGAACAGGAGATCAATACGCTGTTCGAGGATGATCGGGCGATGCGGCCGAAGATTCCGGGCACTGTGGCTCGCGGATCGCTGGAAGAGGACGACAACTATTATCATGGTTTTGCGCGGCAGAATGACGGCAACGGCAAATGGACCGTGGTTTACGTCGATAGTTTGCCCGACCGGCTTTCAAATACGCCCAAGAAAATGAAGGCCCTCCTGTCGCGCGGGCAGCAGCGGTTCAATATCTATTGCTATGTCTGCCACGGTTACGACGGTTCCGGGCGCGGTCCGGTGAATCAGCGGGCGATGGAACTGAAGGCGATCGATACCGACCCGCAGCATCCGTTGGGCATCTCGTGGACGCCGGCGGCGCAGATTACCAGCGACGTAATCCGTGCCGAGCCGGATGGAAAATTTTCAACACGATCACCAACGGCATTCGAACGATGCCCAGCTATGGGCCGCAGATTCCGGTGGATGACCGCTGGGCGATCGTCGCGTATGTCCGGGCCCTTCAGCTCAGCCAGGGCGGAGTGTCCGCGGCGAACCTGAACCAGAAGCAGCTTGATGCGCTGCAGGGACAATAGGAACGTGCAAACTGGATCGGAAAATTCCGGACAAATGGAACGGCTGAACCTGCGGGAGCAGGCCGGCGGGCTTTACCTCGGCGCAGGTTGTCGGCATCGTGGGTTTGGTCGCCGCCGTGCTTCTTGGGTATTTCGCCAAGGACGATTTCCGCACGTTTTTCCATTCTTATCTGATCGGATTCATGTTCTTCCTGGCGATCGCGCTGGGAGGCCTTTTCTTTGTGCTCCTGCAGCACGCGACGAAGGCCGGATGGAGCGTTAACATCCGGCGAATCGCCGAATGGTTTGCATCCAGCCTTTGCGCTTTATGGCGATACTCTCCATTCCGATTATCTACGCGGTCCTTATGGGACATGGGACGCTCTATCCGTGGACCGCGGACGGATGGAACGTGGACAAGGGATTCAAGGGATGGTGGCTCCGCCCCGGATTCTTCACGATTCGGGCCATCATCAATTTTGCGGTCTGGGCGGTACTGGGAACCTGGTACTGGAGACAATCGATCAAGCAGGACCAGACCGGCGACATTGAAATCACCCGGCGGATGCAATACAGGGCGCCGGTGGGATTGATCCTTTTCGGCCTGACGCTCACGGTCATGGCGTGGGATTGGATCATGTCGCTGGACCCGGTTTGGTACAGCACGATTTTCGGCGTTTACTATTTTGCCGGAAGCGCACTGGCGATGTTCTCAAGCATCATCCTGACGGTGCGCTTTCTCCAGAGTCGCGGCCTGCTGGTCAAGAGCGTGACAGTCGAGCATTTCCATGACCTGGGGAAATTCCTGTTCGGCTTTACGTTTTTCTGGGGATACATCGCGTTCAGCCAGTTCATGCTGCAATGGTATGGGAACATTCCCGATGAGACCGGGTGGTTCATGCGTCATGGGGCATCGACGGCTGCAGCCGAATGATTTCTCGCCGGTGGTGATCACGTTACTCGTGGGTCATTTTCTCATCCCGTTTCCGGGTTTGCTTTCGCGGCACGTGAAACGGAATCCGGCGACGCTTTCGTTCTGGGCGGTCTGGATGCTGGTGTTCTGCTGGTTCGATATTTTCTGGCTCGTCGCCCCGCAGCTAGATAACGGCGTGTTGCACCTCGGGCCGCTTGATCTGGCCGAGCATCTGGCGGTGCTGCTGGGGATCGGCGGGATTTTCGTGGCGTTCGTTCTCCGGAAGGCGTCGCACGATTCGGTCCGGGCGATGCGCGATCCGCGATTGGCGGACTCGCTGGCGTTCCAGAACTATTAAGGCTCGTTATGGCGTTCAAACAGGAAGTCAATGTTCCGCTGGTGTTCACGATCGGAGTGGTCTCCGGGATCATGCTCCTCGTCATCGTCATCGGCACGCAGGCGTGGTATCAGAGCGAGGAGATCAACGAAGTCGCCATAAAGGCCCAGGAAGCGCAGGGACGATCGCTCGATCCGGCTTCGCCGACAAAAACGTTCGCGGAGTTGAAACAGGATCAACAGACCGCCCTGGCGGCCAAGACGCATTGGACCGATACGACCAAGAAAACCCGCGCGGCGGTGCCGATAGACGATGCCATGGCGTATCTCACGGATCACGATGGGAAGTTACCGTAATATGCGTTCGAGACTTCACAAAATCTCGATGAACCTACTCCCCTCCCCTTGTACTCAGGGGGAGGGTAAGGGTGGGGGTTTGGTCCGCCGGTCGGGGTTCGACCCCCACCCCAGCCCTCCCCCTGAGTACAAGGGGAGGGGGAAAATTTCTCGCGGTGGGTGTCACGTATTTCGTCTCGCGGCGATTTTCGCCCTGGTTATCAGCGCGTTTTTAAACGGTGCACGCGGCGACGACGCTCAAGTTTCCGCCTCAGGAGACCAGGTCCCTCTTGCGTATCGCAACGTCGGCGTCGTCGAACATCTGAACCGCCAGCTTCCGCTCGATGCCCGGCTTTATGATGAGGAGGGTCAGTACACCAGCCTGCGGCAAATTCTCAAGTCCAATCGACCGTTGCTGTTGCAACTGGGGTATCTCGGATGCCCAATGCTTTGCGACACCATTGCGCGCAGCCTCGTGGATTCGGCGAGGAAGATCGATCTCAATATCGGCACGGATTTCGATTATGTCTTTGTGAGCATCGACCCATCCGACACCCCTACGCTGGCGACGCTCAAGCGGAACAGCTACGTGACCGAATACGACCGGCCCGGATCGGCGGGTGGATTCCATATTCTGGTTGCCAAGCCCAATGAGATCGCAGAAATGGCCAATGCGGTTGGATTTGGGTACAAGCCCGCGCAAAACGATCAATTTGCTCACCCCGCGGTGGCCATGGTGATCACGCCCGACGGGAGAATTTCGAAGTATCTTTATCCTCCAAAGGAAGGCGATTGGTTTCCCGCACCGGCGTTGCAGCAGGCGCTCAAGGACGCCTCGCAGGAAAAGATCGGGTCGTCCGATGACCAGGTCCTGCTCATCTGCTTTCAATTGATTAAGGGGACATATTCCTTTATCGCGATGAATCTGGTCCGCGCCGGCGGCATTTTGACGATGATGGGTTTGGGAAGCGCGATCTTCTGGATGGTGCGGCGCGGCTCGCCAGCGAGCCGGCCGATAGACGGTAATGGTCTGAACGGCGGAACGAATTAATGAATGCGATGTTCAACATGCTCGCTGATGTTGGTGGCGGTTTCTGGATGCCGCCGCAGGGCTCGACCATGGCCGGCGATGTGGACTGGCTGTTCTTTTTCATATTCTGGATATGCGTATTTTTCTTCATGTTGATTCTGGTCCTGCTGGTGGGCTTTGCCTGGAAGTATCGCTATCGCGAAGGACAGCCGGTGCTCGATGCGCCGAAGCATAACACAGCTGCGGAACTGACCTGGACCTTCATTCCGACGCTGATTGTCATCGTCATTTTCTTTTACGGATTTAAGGGCTATCTGCGCATGGTAGTGCCGCCGCCGGATGCGTATGAGGTGGATGTCACGGCCCACATGTGGGATTACACATTCTCCTATCCCAACGGCGGAATTTCAGACGATACCAACATGCACATTCCGGTGGATACGCCGGTGGTGTTCGTGCTGACTTCCACGGATGTGCTGCACGGCTTTTATATGCCGGTGTTTCGCATCAAGAAGGACGTGGTTCCGGGCCGGTATAACAAGATCTGGGTGCAGGCCACGATGACCGGGACATTTGACATCTATTGTACGCAATATTGCGGCCAGGATCATTCATCCATGCGGCGCAAGGTGATCGTCCAGAATCGCGCGGATTTCGTGAAATGGGTGAACGGCATCGTCGGGGGCAATTTCAAGACCCCTGCCGACCGCGGTCATTTCCTCTGGAGCACGCGTGGATGCAGCACGTGCCACAGCGTTGACGGCGCCGCCACCGGCAAGGCGCCCGACGTGGAAAGACGTTTTCGGGAGCGAGGTGCCGACCCTCAGTGATGGAACGGTGCTGGCGGATGAGAACTACCTCCACAAGGTCATCACTCATCCGAATATCGAGCCGCTACCCGGTTTCCAGCCGATCATGCCGCCCACGGACATGCTGACGGAAGCCGACATCAAGGATATTATTTCGTATATAAAGTCGATCAGTAAGAACTATCATCCATCGGCCGTGTTGTCTGCCACGAGCGGGCCGTCGACGAAGCCGTAGAAATAGTTCGGGAGTGACGTATGTCCATTGCAGAACATCCATCCAAAGAATCGCAGCCGGATAACTATCTCACTCATGGCAAGGGGTTCAAATCCTGGGCGCTGACGCTGGATCACAAGCGGATCGGGCTATTGTACATGATGGGCGTATTGAGCGCCTTTGCCCTCGGCGGGACTTTCGCGGTGCTGCTGCGCACTTCGCTGCTGACGCCCAATCACTGGATGTTTAAGATGGATCCGGCCAGCGACGCGCGGGCCAAGCTGTTCTATAACAACATGTTCAGCCTTCACGGGGCGGTGATGGTGTTCATGTTCATCATCCCGGCCGTGCCGGCGATTCTGGGGAATTTCGTGCTTCCCATGATGCTCGGCGCCAAGGACGTGGCGTTTCCCCGGCTCAACCTGATGAGCCTTTACATCTGGTTCATTGGCGCCGTGTTTTTCACCTGGATCCTGATCGGTGGAATTCTTCGCACCGCGTTCAATATCCATTTGCCCTTCGGGTATGGCCTGGATACCGGCTGGACGTTTTACACGCCATTTAGCACCTCCAAAGCCGAGGACGGCATGGTGGCCGGCGTAATGGGGGCGTTCATCCTCGGATTCAGTTCGATCCTCACCGGCGTGAATTTCATCACCTCGATTCACACACTGCGGCCCAGGGGAATGACCTGGTTCCGCATGCCGCTGTTTTTGTGGGCGCTTTATGCCACGAGCATCATTCAGATTCTGGCGACGCCGGTCCTGGCGATCACGCTGCTGCTTGCTGGTGGCCGAGCGGCTGTTGCACATCGGGATATTTGATTCATCGCTCGGCGGCGATCCCGTGCTGTTCCAGCATTTCTTCTGGTTTTATTCCCACCCCGCGGTTTACATCATGATTCTGCCGGGAATGGGAGTCATCAGCGAGGTGATCTCCACCCACAGCCGCAAGCATATTTTCGGGTACAACTTCATCGCCCTCAGTTCGGTGGCGCTGGCGCTGCTGGGGTTCCTGGTCTGGGGCCATCATCTTTTCGTCGCCGGGCAGTCGAATCTGGCGGATTCGATTTTCAGCCTGCTGACGTTCAGCGTGGCGATTCCCTCGGCGGTGAAAGTGTTCAACTGGCTGGGCACGCTGTATCGCGGGTCGATCCGGTTCACGCCGGCGATGCTGTTCGCGATGGGGTTCATCCTTCTGTTCACGATCGGCGGATTGACCGGCCTGTTCCTGGGCGCGCTGCAGACGGATGTGCCGCTGCATGACACGTATTTCGTGATCGCCCATTTCCATTATGTGATGGTCGGCAGCATGGTGTTCGCGTTCCTGGCCGGAATGTATCACTGGTTTCCGAAAATGTTCGGCAAGATGACCAATCAGAATTGGGGCCGGGCGGCGGCGATCATGCTTTTCATCGGTTTTAACGTCACGTTCTTCCCGCAATTTGTGATGGGTGCTCACGGTTCGCCCCGGCGATGGGCCACTTATCCCGCGGAGTTTCAGCCGTATCATGTCATGTCTACCATCGGTGCATACATTATGGCGATCTCGTTGATTACCGTGCTGCTGAACTGGCTGGCCGCGCTGAAATGGGGCAAGAAAGCGCCCGCCAATCCGTGGGGCGCCAACACGCTGGAATGGCATTGTCCGTCGCCGCCGCCGCACGATAATTTTGCGACCCCGCCGGTTGCGGACGATCCGTACAACCTGAACAACTGGGTCTACGATCCCGCGACCGAAGGCTGGGTCCCGCGCACGACACAGCCCGCCGCGGCCGACGGTGCGCGGCGGATCGAACCCGGCCGGTCACACATTAGTTGTCGAGGCACGAAGGCATGGATGCACTGAGGCACGAAGGGAAAGATGATTAAATGAGCACCGCATCCACGGAAACCTCGGCCCATTCACATGCCCACGGGTCCGGCCATCACGATCCGCATCTGGCGCATCACTTTGACACCCCGGAGCAGCAATTCACCTCCGCCAAGCTGGGGATGTGGGTTTTCCTGGGCACCGAAATCCTGATGTTCGGCGGATTGTTCTGCGCGTATTCGATTTACCGGCACAATCATCCGCTGGTGTTCAAGTTCGCGGCAGAATCTTATCTCAGCACGCCTCTGGGCACGCTCAACACGATCATCCTGATCACGAGCAGCTTGACGATGGCATGGGGCGTCCGCGCGGCGCAGCTCAACCAGCGAAAGCTGCTGATCGTTTGCCTGATTCTCACGTTAATGGGCGCGGCGGGGTTTTTGGTGGTAAAGACGATCGAATACAGCGCCAAGTGGAACGAGCATGTCTGGGTGGGTGAATGGAACAAATATAACGCAGACAACGACAGGCCATACGCGACACCGCCGCCCGCCCAGCCGGCGACACGGCCGACGATTTCCGCGCCGGTGCCGATTCCCAGCGCCAGGGCAATTGCTTTCGACGGCAATACCGGCGTCGACGTCAGCCAGATCAAGCCGCGATATAATTACCCTCTGAATCAGGCCATTCAGATGCGGCCTGCCGGTTCGACGGCGGACCAGACCCTGTCGCCGGACGAAGAACGCGAGGAGGGATTTGAGAAGCTATCCGCTTCGGACCAATGGCACGTGAGCACGTTTTTCAGTTGCTATTTTCTGATGACCGGCCTGCATGGAATCCACGTCCTGGTGGGGATGGGATTGATCACCTGGCTTCTGATGCGCGCCATTAAGAACGAGTTCAGCTCGGAATATTTCACGCCGGTCGATCTGATCGGGCTCTATTGGCATCTTGTCGATCTGATCTGGATATTTTTGTTTCCGTTGCTGTATTTGATTCACTAGAAAGTTGATTTAACAGGGATATCATTATGAGCCTGACACATTCCAACGATATTCCGGCGCCGGTGGCGGATGATGTGGGGCCTGATGCGCCGCACGGCGTGCATGCCGTGCCGCGGCGGATTCTCCTGGGCGTCTACGGATTGCTGATCATGTTCACGGTCATCACCGTCGCGGCATCGAAGGTGGATCTTGGCCAGGCGAATATCTGGGTGGCGCTGGCGATCGCGCTGGTCAAGGGGGGATTGGTCGTCATGTATTTCATGCACCTGAGATGGGACAGCCCGTTTAACGGGATTGTGCTTTTGGCCGCGCTATTTTTCGTGGCGCTGTTCATCGGGCTGGCGCTGCTCGATTCGACGAGTTATCAATCGCAGATAAAGCCGACGCCGATGGCCATCCAGAACCGATGATTGCCGTGACTCACGGAGAAAAAATCGGATTCCGCCCGCCGCACCGGGCATCGGTGATCGGGCTCTGGCTGGTGCTGGCGGCGCTGGGGATGCTGTTCGTCTCCAGCATGCTGCTGTACGTCCTGATGCGGCTGCATATCTTCGGGCGAATTTCCGATGAGCCGATCCATATGCCGCTTTTGGCGTGGGGCAGCACGGTGGTGCTGCTCACCGGCAGCTTCACGGCCCATCGCGCCGTCGTCGCGATTCGCCGCGAACGGCTCGGGACTTGCCTCAAATTTCTATACATCACGTCCGCGCTGGCCGTTTTGTTTCTAATCGTGCAATCTCCGTGCATGGCCCAGGTGCTGGACGCGCATCGCCAATTGCGCGATGCAGCGGCCGCGAACAAGGTCCCGGGGCAATTCGCCCCGGTCTCGCTGTACGGCCTGGTGTTCATCCTGATTCTTCTGCACGCTCTGCACGTCGTGGGCGGCATCATCGCCCTGGGAATCGTCACGTGGTGCGCCCGCGGACAGAAATACGATCACGAAAACTACATGGGCGTGCAATTCGCCGCGCGATACTGGCATTTCCTGGATATCGTCTGGATCGGGATGTTTACGATGTTCCTGGTGATGGGCTGATCGCGACCATCGTTGCATAGCCGTCCCCTGCGGGTTATCACATTCACCATGTCGATCCTCTCCGAAATCCAGGAGCACAACGCCCGCTTCGTGGAGCGCCGGGAATATGAACCGTTCCTCACGGATGTCTTCCCCGACAAAAAGCTGGTTGTCCTGACCTGCATGGACACCCGCCTGGTCGAACTCCTGCCACGGGCCATGAATATCCGTAACGGCGACGCCAAGATCATCAAGAACGCGGGTGCGATCGTCTCGCATCCCTTCGGCAGCGTCATGCGCAGTCTGCTGGTGGCCGTTTACGAACTCCTGGCCGCCGAAGTCGCGGTCGTCGGCCACTATGGCTGCGGGATGACGAAGCTAAGCTGCGACCGCGTCCTGCAAAAAGCCCTCGCTCGCGGCGTCTCGCCGGTAACCCTCCAAACCCTCCAGCACGCCGGCATCGACCTGCAAAGCTGGCTCAAGGGCTTCGATTCACCTGAAGATGGCGTCCGGCAGAGCGTCGACATTATTCGCCGGCATCCGCTGTTGCCGGCGGATGTGCCGGTGCATGGTCTTATGATTTGCCCGGAGACCGGGAGGCTGGATCTGCTGAGTGATGGATATGCGGCGTGCGCGGGCAGCCGATCGTAGTATTCCGCGTTCGGTAGTTTACGACCGGGGCTCTGTCAGCCGAAGCACAGCACCGTCGGATTGAATGATATATAAGAGCCGGTCGAGCGGAGATTGCATCAGCTTGACGATGAAAGGGGTAAACGGAAGCAACACCGGCAGGGCATTAGAAAGACTATCGAGAACGATCACCGGCAAAGGCAAGGTCTGCAGGTTTTGCTCGCGTTCCAGATTTTTGTCGATGCTCAGGACGACATCGAAGCCATCATCGGCCGCAGCCCGGATCAGCGATCCATTTTCCAGTTTGTCCCATCGCTTTTCACGGGTGGTTACAATTTCATGGCCGGGAAGGTGTCTTCGCAAGCGTCGATCGACGTTGTGGTCGAAAAGAATCCTCAAAGATTCTCCAGATCGCTGAGCAGGTCTGCCCCAGCCAGATCGAGGACGGCACTCGCTTGTTCCCGTGTGACTCCCTCAAAGCCGTCGAGGAATTCTTCCAGCGTCTCGCCGGCTGCCAGGGAATCGAATAGGTTCTTAAGTGGGACGCGCGTTCCGTAAAAGCAGGGGGCGCCGCTGACGCGCCTCGGGTTGATCCAAACGAGGCCAAACAGGGCGTGGCCGGGCTGGATCTTGTCGCCCACCAAGAGTTTTGAATCAATCGGCTCGATATTACGGAGTATCGGGTGATTTATAGTGCCGAGCATGGTGCCTCGCTTGCTATTTGTTCTAAGGCCAACACCACAATTGCTAACGTTGATCTCAAGTTTATCAGGTGCACGCGCGGTCCGCCAAGTGGTATCGATCTCTTTCCTGTTCCGCCGGTAGGATGGTAGGATTTCACGATATCGATGAACAACCATTTAAACAGGTCGACACATTTTGACCTATTGGGGATGGTGCTCATTATCATCCTGTCCGCGATTCCAATCCGTGTACTTGGAGACGGTCCCGTCCAGCAGGGCGATGATATCTCACCGGCGACGAACGACGCCGCTGAGGCAAGGATGCTGCAAAAGACGGTAATTGAACAGCAACAGCAGATTGCATCGCTGCGTGCTGAAGTCGCGGCGATGAAGGCGCAATTAAAATCGTTTGGACTGGAGCCCGAAACCGGCGCAACGACCCGGCCCGCTCCGATAGGCAAGGCCAAGCGGATTATTTTCATATATGCAGACTACTCGCAAGCGGTGGATACCGAGATTCACAAAGCGGTCGCTGCCTTGGATTCCGATCGGTGGTTCAACATCTACACGTTGTACATGGATCGAGTTAATCCATACACGCCGAAATTTATACAAGCCACGGACTTTAATAAACAGAAGTTTCAAAGCGGCTTTCACCCCAACGGCTTTTGGTATGGCAGTCTTCAGGCAGGCGTGACTACCGCTGCGCAGGTTAATCCGGATGTGATATGGGTGGTCGGCTCTCCATTTCCGCCGCCAGACGAGAATTCATTGATCGGCGCCCTGCATACGGTCGCGCCCGCGTTTCATGGCCGCATCGATACGGCGGGAGAATTTGTGGTCGGCAATACATCCGTTCTTCACATGATGTGGCGCTTGTCACACGAAACCGGCGGCGTGTGCGTCGACAAAGATGGAAATCCGATGGATGAACCCGCGCTGCCTCTATCTCCGCCAGTTATGCCGCCTCCTAAGCCCGAACCGCAGACGCCCAGCATTTTGCGCGACAATCCCTGAGTCCAACAGGCAAAACTAGCACGGAGTCAAATCACAACCCGCCCACCCGCGACTATTCCGCCCCTTCCACTTCTTTATTCGTCATCATCCAATACCCCAAAATCGCCCCGGCGACGCCGACGCTGGCGTAGTCGAGGGGCAGGGGGCGGGCCAGCGCGGCGAAGGTGCCGTTGGGGAGGCCGATGGTGAGATTGGCGTCCTGACCGAGGGCCGCGAGGGCGTAGCCGATTACGCCGGCGAGCAGGGGGCCGATCCAATACCAGATGCTAGGGCGGGTTGGGGAATATTTGTACGCCAGCATTGAGCCGGCCAGTGATGCCAGGCCGACGGAGGCCAGGCATTGGTTCTTGGCTTCGGATTGGCAGAGGACCATGATCACGACCGCCGTGGCGGCGGTTTGGGCGACGGTGGCGGTCAGGTTGCTAAGGATCTTCGAGTCCTCGGGGGCGGTCTTTATCGAGCTGTCGAACTTGCAAAGCAGGAACCAGATTCCCACGAGAAAAGCGCCCAGGATCAGCAGTTCGAGAACGAGCCGCAGATAAACGGTCTGGCTTCCATTGGATTCGAATAGCACGGACTGAATGGTCCCGCAGCGAAGCGAGAGAACCATCAATCCGAACGCGGCGGAGAAAAGCCCGGCCTCGAAATGAATGGATCGGGCGATGATGGTTCCAACCAGCGCCGATCCCGCGAGCATCACCGCGACAAGGAAAAGGACCACCAACGGCGCCGGCTGGGCGAGAAGGCTTCCATCGAAGCCGGGGAGGATCGGCAGGCCAAACTGATTCGCGCCGATTCCGAAAATCAGGCAGGCTGCGCCCGCGGCAATGATGAGGGCCGTGTGCGCGCTGATGCCGGCGGAGCCCCAAAAGCCCAGAACCATGCGGTCGAGTCGCTGATCGTCCGGAAGCGAGGTTTGCGGAGAATCGGTCATTTTGGGAAATTCTACTTTGCGAAAGAGGAAATGTCTTGCTTGCAGTATGATTCGTCAATCAAATGTGGAGGTTCAACGTGTTCCAGTTGACGCGGGTTTGTGCGATCGTCGCGGTGATTTCCATCGTCGCATGCACCCCGCGACCCCAGGCTCCGCAGTCGCAGCCGGCGCGGGGAGTTGATCTTAATACGGGCGCTTCCTATCCCATCCAGAGCAACGATCAACCGCCGCCGAGGGAATGGATCGATAAAGATACCGGCCATCGCGTCATTCGTTTGACGGATGAGCCGAATAGCCAGAGCCTTTATTTTCATCAGAACGCCTTTTCTCCGGATGGGAAGAAGATGGCGTTCACTTCGCCGACCGGCATTTATCAGGTCGAATTAGCGACGCGAAAGATAGAATTGATTCTTGGCGGGGATACTTCGCAATTTACGCAGGGGAATACCGGGGCGCATATCAGCATGATCGTCGCGGGCCGCAAAACGGGACGCATCTTTTTCACCAGGACTGTTTTCAAGGACCCGAACGATCCCGGCACGGCCGAGCGCTCGATCTGGTGGATCGATCCGGTGACCAAGGAGCAGCACGAGATCGGCGTTCTTCCCAACGGCGTCAATGTCGGAACCGTCAATTGCGACGAAACGCTGCTGGCCGGCGCGATTACTTATCTTGACGGCCGCGGCGGGGCGGCGACGCGCCCGGTCACGCCGCGGCCTGGGCAACGCATCAATCTTTATGCTCGATGGGCCCAGCATCTGCCGATGGCGCTGGTGACGATGGACGCCCTGACCGGCCAGATCAAAACCTTCAATCCCAGCAACGATTGGGACAATCATTTCCAGTTTTCACCGACCGATCCCAACCTGCTCATGTACTGCCATGAAGGCCCGTGGCAACTGAACGATCGCGTCTGGACGATCCGCACGGATGGGACCGGGCTATTCAAAGTTCATCAGCGCACGATGATAAACGAAATCTGGGGGCACGAGTTTTGGGCCGCGGATGGACGAACGATCTGGTATCAGCTTGAGATGCCGCGCGGCACCGGCGGGGTTGGATGGATCGGCGGTTTTAATCTCGATACGCGCCAGCAGATTTGGTATCACGATGCGCCGGACACGGGTTCGATTCACGTCAACGTATCAAAGGACGGCTCGCTCTTCGCCGGCGACGGAAGCACCGGCTCGCCGTGGATTTTTCTTTTCCGCCCGACTTCGGCGCGCAATCTCGCGGCCGGGGCATATGATTCGACCGGTTTGATCCAGCCGGGTTATTTGGATGCCGAGCGACTGGTGAATATGTCGCGACATGATTATTCGCTGGAGCCGAACGTCACCTTCACGCCGGACATGAAGTGGATCATCTTCCGCTCCAATATGTTTGGACCTTCGTATGCCTTTGCGGTCGAGGTAGCCAAGTCGAGGTAATGATGAACCCGCGTAAAATCATCCGGCGTCCCTTTCCTCGAAAAATGCCGCTCGGCCAGTTTCTGTTCGACTATCTGCATCGCAACGGGGTGCGCCACAGCTTTGGCGTGCCGGGCGACTTCGCGCTGCCGACGTTCGCGTGGCTCGATCGCTCGAAAATCCAGTCGATCACGATGTGCCATGAACCGGGTGCAGGTTTTGCGGCGGATGCTTACAGCCGGATCAACGGCATCGGGCTCGTTTGCGTAACGTATTGTGTGGGCGGTTTGAACGTCGTGAATGCGATCGCCGGCGCTTACGCGGAAAAATCGCCGGTGGTGGTGGTCAGCGGCGCGCCGGGCCGACAAGACCGGGAAAAAGATCCTCTGCTCCATCACAAGGTGAAGACATTCGATACGCAGCGGCGAGTGTATGACGAGGTGACCGTTGCATCGGCCGTGTTGCTGGACGAGCATCGCGCGGCTCAGGAAATTATCCGTTGCGTCCAGGCATGCCTGCGGCACAAGCGGCCGGTATATATCGAGGTTCCGCACGACATGGTCGATCGGACGATCGATATTCCGGCCGTGGATGCGATTCAAACTCTTCGCTCCGACGCGCTTTCCCTGGAAGCGGCCCTTGGCGAGACACTTGAGATGATCGCCAAGGCTAAACGGCCCGTGCTTCTGGCCGGAGTAGAGTTGCACCGGTTTGGAGTGACCGACCTGGCCCTCAAACTGGCCGAGCGAGCCAATATCCCCATCGCCAGCGACCTGCTCAGCAAAAGCGCCGTGGCGGAGAATCATCCGCTCTATCTGGGCGTGTATGGCGGCGCCATCAGCAGCGACGCATCCGTGCGGCAATACGTCGAATCCTCCGATTGCGTCCTGATGCTGGGCACCTTCATCACCGACATGAGCATGGGCATCTACACAGCCAAGCTCGATCGCAACCGGACCGTTCTGGCGACGACCGAAACCATCGGCGTGCGATATCACCATTACGACAACGTGCAATTCGTGGACTTTCTGAAAGCGCTGTCGTCCGCCCCGATCAAACGCAAGAAGTTTTCGCATCCCAATCCTCACGCGGATCCTAAGCCGCTGACAAAGTCGGAGCTGACCGACGAACTGAACATGAAGCAGGTCATCCGGATCGTCTCGCTCAATCTGGATGAAAATTGCTGCGTGGTGTCGGACGTCGGCGACGGATTGTTTGGGCGCTGGGCATCCGAACGAGTCGAAGGGCGGAGTTCATCGCGCCGGCATATTATCTTTCGATGGGATTCGCCGTCCCGGCTTCGATCGGGGTAAGCATGGCAAATCCATCGCTGCGCCCGTTTGTGCTCGTCGGCGACGGGGCGTTTCAGATGACCGGCAACGAGCTTTCAACGGCGGTTCGCCTTGGCCTGCGGCCGATCATTCTGATCCTGAACAACGACGGGTACGGCACCATGCGCCGAATCCGCGACGGCCGGTTCAATCTCATCACGCGATGGGATTACGGGCGGATCTGCGATTTGGTCGGCGGCGGCTCGGCGTCCGTTGCCCGCACCAAAGGCGAGTTGGACGGCGCGATCCGCCGGGCGATGGGAAGCAACGAGGTTTGCGTGATTGACGTGCGCATTCCGCGCGATGACATGAGTCCCCAGCTTTTTGCCATGAGCAGCGAACTGTCGCGACTGCGAAATGTTAAGAAGTGAACGGCTATCCGTAAAAATTCGGGTGTGCATCTCAGTAAGTTTTCGCTTACGCCTGATCGGTTGCGGTTTTAGCTTATCCGTACGACAATAGCATTATAGACGGAGTTCTGAATTCGGCAGGTGGACCTGGAAACGCTTTGATATTCTTGTCGCCCCCAGGGGCGTGGTTTTAGACGGTTTGGCCAACAACGAGGTTTAATTATGCGGCGTCTTGCTTTTGCCATCGGTATCTTCGTGTCGGTTGGAGCTGCATCGGCTCAGGTAACTTTTCAGCCGGCCCAGACTCCGGCTCCGACTCCGAATCAGACGACTTTAGAACCGGCTCAGGAACCGAGTCAGACGAGTTTCCAACCGGCTTCGACGCAGGAGGTAATCGCCGAGCAGAACTCGGTGACGTCGACCCCACCGGCGCAGGGCGAATTGCAAATTGGCGCCGGGTATTCGAATGTCGCATTCAACCATCCCAACGGCGTATCGTACAACACAAGCGGTGGGTATATCGACACCAACGTTGCCTTGTGCCTTCCCAACGTGATATTCCCCATTTTCGGGGTTGGCATTGGCGCCTCCGGATATTTTAACGATGCGAACTCCGTCTTTGGCTCAACTTATACCGACGTGAACATGATTACGTTTGAAGGCCGCGTCGCTTTTCCGTTTCCCGCCAGGCAGAATCGGGGATTGTTCGTCGTTCCGCGTCTGGGCATGGGTTTACTTATCAATAATTATCTTATCCAGGTTCCGACCGCTTTCGGCGGCGTCATCAACAGCTACGACACCGGTGGGGCGTTTGAACTTCGCCCGGGCATACAAGCCGGCTACCGTTTCGGTCGGGCTGCCGTCAGCGTTGACGCTTCCTACATGGTCGCATGGGGGGCCTTCGGCAAGCTGGGAGACATGGCGCAGGAATTCCGGATCGGCCTGGATTTCTCATATCGGTTTTGAAATAACCAATCGCGGCGGATCCGGCGTTTCATTCCACCGGTAAAGCAGCGGCGAACCATTCCATGGCCTCGGCGTAATCGTCGAACGCTCGAACATTCAGCCCCTCTTCGGATGCGCACATGGCGAAGAACTGTGCCCGCTCGCCCGGACGCATGGCGAAGAATTCCAAATGTTCTCCGGCGGTGGATCGGTACAGGATCGCCAGCCGATGCTTCTTTTGGAATCCCATCTCCTTGAACGCCATTGCCAGCTCGTAGACATCGTGCAACTGCATATCGCTGTGCGCATCCCGGACATCGATCAATGCGGAGTCAAGGCCCTTGTCGACGATTGCCTTGGCGAGTTTGCTGAGCACGGCGCGGGATGCCGCCGAGTCGTATTCGCCCTTGGCGTTGAGGCGGATAAAGTCGCTGGTTCGGATGATTTGGAGGTTGAAAGGCATGAATTCGCTCCCGGTGAGAGAGGCGCCATTATAATCACTCGCTATTTCGATGTCGTGTAATTTCCATTTTTCCGCAGTCGCGAGCTGAGAACGACTCAACCAGGGAACTTATGGACGCGAAACCTTCACCGCGTTAAGGTAAAGGCGTAGGCTTCACAATCGATACATTTTTTCCAGGAGACCCCCATGAATCGCTTCGCTTCCGCCCTCGTCGCCGTCGCGGTGGTGCTCGGCGTCAGTCTGCCGGCATTGGCCCAGCAGAAACGCCTTAGCCCACATGAGACCATCAGCAGCGTCGTCAGCGGCGACCGCGTGATGATTGTCTACGGCCGGCCGTATACCAAGAGTCCGCGCACCGGGGAAATCCGCAAAATCTGGGGCGGATTGGTTCCGTTCGGTCAGGTTTGGCGAACGGGAGCGGATGAAGCGACGCTGTTGATTGTCCAGCAGCCGATCGTTCTGGGCGGAGCCACGATTCCGGCGGGATGCTTTAGCGTTTGGACGTTGCCCAACGAAGACGGCACGGCGAAGCTGATCATCAACAAACAGATCGGCCAATGGGGCGAGGACATGCGCAATCCCAAGAATGTATACGACGAGGCCAACGACGTGGCACGAGTCGATTTGAAGAAATCTGACCTGGACGATTCGGTCGATCAATTCACGATGTCGATTGAAAAAGATCCCGATGTCAAAGGGGGCGGATTGATCAAATTGAAATGGGAGAAGACGCAATACGCGGTTGCGTTCACGGTTGCCAGCTAATTCGCCGCTTAGATGAAAACTGTCGCCGGCATTTGTTTGCTTCTGTTGGTATGCGGCATCGTGCGCGGGGCAGCGCCCAATCCCGCGGTGGTTTTGCAGGAGCTGCGCAGTTTCGACCAGATGGGCAGCGTGCTGTATATCGCCGCCCATCCGGACGATGAGAATACGCAACTGATCGCATATCTGGCGCGCGGGCGGAACTATCGCACGGCTTATCTCTCCCTCACGCGGGGTGACGGTGGCCAGAATGTGCTGGGGCCGGAACTTGGCCCGGAACTGGGCGTCATTCGCACGCAGGAATTGCTGGCGGCCCGACGCCTTGACGGCGGTCGGCAATTCTTCAGCCGAGCGCTCGATTTCGGTTTTTCCAAGGATTATCGCCAGACCCTGCAGGTTTGGGATAAAGAGCAGGTTCTATCCGACATCGTGCGGGTTATTCGCACTTTTCGGCCGGACGTGATGGTGACGCGTTTTTCCACACTTCCCGGTCCCACGCATGGGCATCACACAGCTTCGGCGATCCTGGGGCTGGAAGCGTTTAAGCTTGCCGGCGATCCGACCGCGTTTCCAGAGCAACTGACCGATGTGACGGTCTGGCAGCCCAAACGGATTTTCAGCAATGGATTCGGGATTGGCCTGCGGGGCGGAGGCGGGGGGGCGACAACCCGGCCGCAGGGGACAGTCGTGCGGATCAATGTTGCGGGAACCGATCCGGTGACGGGCATGTCGTTCGCGGAACTGGCGGGGCAGAGCCGATCGATGCACAAATCCCAGGGCTTCGGTAATTTTGTCGGCGGCCCTGACCGTGGCCCGACCAGAGTCGAGGCGTTCCAACTTCTCGCCGGCGAACCGGCCGTCCATGACATCATGGATGGGATCGACACGTCCTGGAATCGAGTTTCGCTGGGCGGGATCGGACAGGCGGCTGATGATCTGATCTCGAAATTCAACAGCCAGGATTTGTCAGCGAACGTGCCGGCGCTTTTGGAAATCAAAAAGCAATTGGCTTCCGCGCCGGCTGATCCGATCATTGACGAGAAGCGTTTACTGCTCGATCACATCATCACCGAATGTGTGGGACTCGAAGTAGAAACGACGGTGCCGGAGGCGGAAATCGTGCCAGGTGAAGTTATCCGATTGCATCAGAGCGTGACGGAATATTCGGCGGTTCCGGTGAAATGGGTGGATGTCCGGTATCCGAGCGTTGATAAATCCGAGGCGCGCGATCTGGCGATCGACCATGCACTCGATTCCGATTCGACCATTACGCTTCCCGCTTCGACACCCGTGAGCCAGCCGTATTGGCTCCGCGAACAAGGGACGGCCGGGATGTTTCGCGTGGATGATGCGAAGCTCATCGGCCGGCCGGAAAATCCACCGGTGTTTCCCGTGCAATACGATTTTAAAGTCGGTGGCCAGACGCTGACGGTGCCGGATGAACCGGTGGCAGTTGGGACTCGGCGGCGGTTAGACGTGATTCCGCCGGTTTCGCTGAAGTTTGTTTCGGATGTTCAGCTTTTCGCGCCGGGTTCACAGCACGCGGTGACGATCCAGCTCACGGCGTATCGCCCGGACAGCGGGGGTTCGCTAAAACTGATCGCGCCGGATGGCTGGCAGATTGTTCCGGAAAGTCAGTCATTCCACCTCGGATCGATCGGCGAGCAAGCCAATCTCACCTTCACCGTTACGGCGCCGGTCCAACCAACCGTCGGAACGATCACCGCGGATGCGACGATCAGCGGATCGCATTTCAATAATCAGCGCATCGAGATTAAATACAGCCATCTTCCGTTCATCCTGCTGCAGCCGCCGGCTCGGCTTACGGCGGTGACGCTCGATCTGGCGATTCGCGGGCATTCCGTCGGGTATATCGCCGGGGCGGGTGATGATACGGCGGCTGCTCTGCGGCAAATGGGATATGCCGTCACGGAATTGGGGGCGACTGATCTGACGCCGGACAAACTGCGCGATCTGGACGCGATCGTGATCGGCATTCGCGCGTTCAATCTCCGGGCCGACCTGGCCGCGCATTTGCAGGATATTTTTGCGTACGTCGAAGCGGGGGGCACCGTAGTGGCGCAATACAACCGGCCTGATGGATTGAAGGCAGCCAAGATTGCTCCGTTTGATCTTTCGATATCTCAGCAGCGTGTGACCGATCCGAAAGCGGCGATGACATTTTTAGCGCCGGATCATCCGGTTTTGAATTCCCCCAACAAAATCACCCAGGCTGATTTCGCCGGGTGGGTGCAGGAGCGTGGCACCTATTTTCCAAACCGCTGGGACGATCATTTTGTCCCGATCCTGGCGTGCAGCGACGCCGGGGAAGCGCCGCTCAAAGGCGCGCTGCTGATCGCTCGCAGCGGCAAGGGATATTTCGTCTACACCGGGCTGACTTTTTTCCGCCAACTCCCCGCGGGCGTGCCGGGGGCATATCGGCTGATGGCCAATATCGTTTCTCTGGGGAAATAGGGGCAATCATGTCCGAAGGAGAGCCGGCTGACGATTCGACTGGCCTGCCAATCGTTCGCACCTGGCGGGGAGTTTATCTCTTGGTGGTGCTGGCGTTCATCGTCTGGGTCGGCGCGCTGATTATCCTGGAAAGGATGTATTCGTGAACGCGCTCGATTACGCGGTTCTCCTGAGCACGATGCTCGGTATTGCCGCGTTTGGAATCTGGCGCATGCGCGGCCGGCAGGATCTGAATACATATCTCAAAGGAGCGGGGAATACCAAGTGGTTCGTGATCGGGCTGTCGGTCATGGCGACGCAGGCCAGCGCCGTCACATTTCTTTCCACGCCTGGGCAGGGATATCAGGACGGACTGGGATTTGTCCAGAATTATTTCGGAGCACCGTTCGCCCTGATCGTGATCTCAATATTTTTTCTTCCGATTTATCGCAAACTGAATGTCTACACCGCGTACGAATTTCTTGGCAGGCGATTCGACACGAAAACCCGTCTGCTTGGAGCGGCGCTGTTTCTGCTGCAGCGCGGCATCGGCGCGGGGATTACCATCTATGCGCCGGCGATTGTGCTTTCGACAGTTTTCGGCTGGCGGTTGGATTTGACGATCCTTTTCAGCGGGCTGGTCGTGATCGTCTATACGGTTGCCGGCGGCACCGATGCGGTGACGCTCACGCAGAAATATCAAATCGGTGTCATCTTCGCGGGGATGATCGCGGCGTTTTGCGTGCTGATCGCAAAACTGCCGGCATGGCTTTCATTTTCGGATGCGATGACCGTGGCCGGTGGAATGCACAAGCTTAATGCGGTCGATTTTTCGATCAGCCTGAAGCCGCGATATACCTTCTGGTCGGGGTTGATCGGGGGGATGTTTTTGGCCCTGGCATATTTCGGCACGGACCAATCACAGGTTCAGCGGTATATTTCCGGCGCGAGTTTGCGCGAAAGCCGGCTCGGGCTGATGTTCAACGCAGTCTGCAAAATCCCCATGCAATTGTTCATTCTTATGCTGGGGGTGATGCTTTTTGTTTTCTATCAAATCCAGCCGCCGCCGATTGTTTTCAATCAATCGGCATGGAATGCGCAATTGCAGCATGATCCGGATCATCATCTTCAGACGCTGGAGCGGCAATTCACGGAGATTCATAGGGAAAAAGAGCAGCTTATCCGCGATTGGCTGAACGCGAAGCACACCGCTTCCGAAGCCCAATCGCGCGACAAAGTGCTGGCTGCCAGCGCCGCGGCAGAGAAACTCCAGGATGAGGCGAAAAAGGCGATGGGCGGAAAGGCGAGCGAGGCAGATTATGTATTCATCACGTTCATCCTGAAATATCTGCCCCATGGGCTGATCGGCCTGCTAGTCGCTGCTTTTTTCGCGGCGGCGTTGTCGAGCAAAGCGGCGGAACTGAACGCCTTGGGATCGACGACGACCGTCGATCTGTACCGCCACATCATCCGCCGGGAGGCGAGCGATGCACATTATGTCATCGCTTCCAAATGCTTTACGGTTTTCTGGGGGTTGGTGGCCTTGTCGTTTGCGCTTTTTGCCAACATGGTCGAGAATCTGGTGCAGGCGGCGAACATCGTCGGCTCGGTGTTCTATGGCGTGCCGCTGGCGTTGTTTCTGGTCGCGTTCTTCATTCCCTTCATCGGTGGCACGGAAGTATTTTGTTCGGCGATCATATCCCAAGTGCTCGTCATTCTGCTCTATTTTACGTTGAGCATCAGCTATCTCTGGTACAATTTAATCGGGTGCGCCGCCTGCGTGTTTCTTAGCCTTGTGTTTAGGATATTTTTCGGCGGCCGTCCATCCACTTCAACATGACCGCTTCTCCCGTCATCTGTTTTGGCCAGCAACCGTGCGGGATATTTCCCAAGCGATTTTTGATTGGGAAAATGCAAGCCGCCCTGCGGCTGCGGGAGCAGATCGGTGGTGAGATCGTGTTCTTCTACCACGACAGCGATCACGATCCGCGCAAAACGAAGACCCGGCTGCGTCATCGAAAAAATGATGAGCCGTTCGACATCAACTTTACGTTTGAGAACAAGCTGCAACGGAAGTTCTCGCCATTGTTTCTCAAGCGGGTGATGCCGGATTGGAAAGCCAAAACGGCGATGCAATTGCCGGCATTTGTGGATCGGCAATGGGTTGAGGCATTTAAAGCCTGCGAGGAGAAAAATGTGGCGGACTTCTGCCTGGAGATGTATCGCCGGATGGGATTGCTGGAGGGGATGCGTGTGGAGCGGTCGGGCGATCCGAATTTCCGGGCGGCGGCGCGCGAGATCGATGAGTTCTTTGTCGATGTGCCGTACCAGGGTGAAATCGTGCGTGCCCGGCATATCGACGGGGAACTGAAACTGCACGAAGGCGGGGACGTTTATCTTACGATTCCGCCGGCGCCGTTCGAGAAAAAGCAGATCAGCCCGAGCCGCGATACCCGGTTGCGGTGGATGCAGTCGGTGATTCACTGCACGCATTACATCTGCGGGGCGGGCGAACAGGCATACATGAAAAAAGAGGACGCCCCGGAGATCACTTACGTGAATCGTGATAACATAGACCGTCCCCATGAAGCGTTTACCGAAATCGGCTGATCTTTCGCCGCTGCTGGCCTTCGGCGCCCACCCGGACGACATCGAATTCGCCTGCGGGGGCGTCATTGCCGCGGAAACCCGCGCGGGCAGGGCGGCGCATTTGGTGGTTTGCTCGCGCGGCGAAGCCGCCAGCCGCGGAACGCCGGAGCAGCGTGCGATCGAAGCGCGAAAATCCGCCAAGATTCTCGGGGCGACACTCGAGTTTATCGAACTGGACGGAGATGCCCGGCTGGAAATTCGCGCGGAACATGCGGTCAAGCTGGCGAAGATTATTCGCGTTGTCCGGCCCGGAATCATTCTGGCCCCGAGCCTGGCGGAGAATCAGCATCCCGATCATGCGAAGCTGGGCCGCATTGTGCGCGATGCCGCTCGCTTGGCGCGCTACGGTGGCCTGGAAAAACTGCGTGGACATCCCGCCCATGCGATCGATCTTCTGCTTCACTATGCGGTCACGACCGAGGCGGAGCCGAAAGAGAGTACGCCGCTGCTGATTGACGTTTCCAACGCACAGGTCATGGCCGCATGGACGGCGGCGATGACGGCGCATGCCTCACAGGCCGCGACGCGCGACTATCAGCAGCTTCAATTGACCCGCGCCAAACTGCACGGCATGAGCGCGGGAGTCGAATATGCAATTCCGCTTTTTTCCAGCGATCCGATTGTCGTGAATTCGCTTGGCTTTGGCAGGGGGGCGAGAAGCTTCTGACATGCCGGGCGAGAAATCCCTCAAGATCGGAATCACCTGTCATCCCACTGTCGGCGGGAGCGGTGTGTTAGCGTCAGCGCTGGGGGAGGAATTGTCTCGCCGTGGGCACGAGGTGCATTTCATCAGCTATCAGCGACCTTTTCGCCTGCCGGCCGGTGAATCGCCGATCCGCTTTCATCAGGTGGGAATCACCGATTACGGGCTGTTCAAATATCCGGATTACACGTTGCCGCTGTCGGTGAAAATGGCGGAGGTAAGCCGGGATTTTGGTTTGGATATTCTGCACGTTCATTACGCCGTTCCGCACGCCACCGCGGCGATTCTGGCGAATCAATGCTGCCTGCTGATAAGCGGCCGCGGCTGGTGACGACTCTCCACGGCACCGACACGACGTTGCTGGGTAGGGATGCGGATTATGGGCCGGCCATTCATCACGCGCTTCAATGCTCGGATGCCGTCACAGCCGTATCGAACTATCTGAGCCGCGAAACGCTCGGCCTGTTCGCCATCGACCGGCCCATCGAGGTGATACACAATTTCTTTTCCCCGCGTCCGGCTCGGCGATCGCGCGAGGAGGTTCGCCAGGAATTGGGATTGCGTGATGAAGTCATGGTGCTGCACTGCTCGAATCTTCGGCCGGTGAAGAGGGTTGACCTGCTGCTAGAAACGGTTGCCCGCGTTCGGCCGCGCGAATCGTTCAAGCTGGTGATTTTGGCCGGCGAGGACTTTTCGCCGTTCCAGTACGAGGTGCAGCGGCTGGGGCTATTGGACCGAATCATCGTCCGGCAGAAGGTCAGCGAAATCGAGGATTATCTGCAGGCGGCCGATCTGGCGCTCTACACCTCCGATATGGAGAGTTTTTGCCTGGGGATTCTGGAGTCGATGTGCTTTGGCTGTCCGAGCGTTTCCACGCGCGTGGGGGGAATTCCGGAAGTGGTGGAAGACAAAGTCACCGGGCTTTTGGCCGCGCCTGGTGACGCCGAGGGTTTGGCTCTGGCGCTCCAGAGTCTCATTCAGGACCCTCGCCGTCGGCGGGAGATGGGCCAAGCTGCGCAGAACCGCGCTCGGCGGCATTTCTCGGCGGACGCGATCGTGCCAATGTATGAATCGCTTTATCGGCGGATTTGCGCGTAATATCTTCGCCGCCGGCGGAGAATTCCGAATCCGGCAATCATTATGATCCCCGCGCTCGCGGGTTCGGGCACATTTGCAAGGGCGATATTGTCCGCCGACTCCAACGCGCCCGCCGCGGCCGCCAGCGTGGCGGACTGGCCGAGATCGTGCGAGAATGGCGTGAAGTCCTCGGAGTTGACGGTTCCATCGTAGTTGAAGTCCCCGCCATCCCACATGCCGCTCAGACCCAGGTTCTGCGAGAAGGGCGTGAAATCTTCGGCATTGACCGTCCCGTCCAGGTTGGCGTCGCCCAGCAACGTGAACATGATTTCAATCTCGCCCGAAGGCAGGCCGGCGACCACGTGATCGGCGCCGTCCGCGTAGCCGATGCCGTAACTAAGACCGCTGGCGGCGTCATCCGCCGTTATGTCGCTGCTGATGATCTGGGGGCCTGACAGGTTGTAGAATCCGTTTTTGATCCATGCGGCGATGGACGCGATCGGGTCGGTGGCGGGGCTGCTGTAGTCGATGATGATGCGATTGTTGCCTATGTCGAGCGTGCCCGAGCCGGTCATCGACAGCGACGTGAGGTTCACGTTGCTGGCCGCCAGTGCGGTGCCCGCAGTGACGTTGTCGGCCAACTGAACGATGCCGCCGCTGATGCTGAGGCGCCATGCGGCAGGGCGCTGCTTGTTGAACCGGTCGGCAGGATGAGAAGCCGGCCAGCGGAGACGTTGGTCCCGCCGGTGAAGGTGTTGGCTGTTGAGAGGGTCAGCGTGGCTGTGCCGGATTTGGTGAGTGAGCCGGTGCCGCCGATGGTGCCCGTGCCGGAGATTGAGTAGTTGCCGGTGGTATTATTCACGGTCACGGAGCCGGGGTTGACCGTGGTGTTCAGCGTCACCGAATAACGGCCCGCAGCGCCGCCATTGCTGTCGTTGAAGGTGACGTTGGACTGGGCGATGAACGTCGTGCTGGACGATCCATTGTTCCAGTTGGAACTGGTTCCGGTATCCCAAAGGTTATTGCCGCTGGCATCATTCCAGGTGAGCGGTCCAGACGGCACCCGCGACTCGAGGGCCAGCCCCGCCGAGGTCAGATTCCATCCGACCACATCGAGTGCCGCAAGTTCGTTGGCTCCAATGTTAACGTCCACTCCCTGGGTGCCGAACGAATCCTGCATCTGCGGCGGGGTGTTGCCCGCATCGGAATTGGGCGTGCCATTGCCCCAGTCGGCGAAATCGGCGCCCTCGTCGTTTTGGTCGAAATAAACGAAGTTCGTGGCCCCGCCATCGATGGAAAAGTAGGCGTTCACGTTCGGATTCAATGTGAAGCTTCGAGCGCCATTGGAGGCGTAGCGGTAAAGATCCAGCGCGCCGATGGAACCGGTTCCGGGTGATTGGCCGGTATACGGCACGTCGAGACGAAGGGTCGAACCGACTCCGCCAATTCCGAGGACCTCATCGATTTCGTGACCAGCGACCGACTGCAGGTCGAAGAAGCTGGGGTTTTGCGTTCCGGTGCGGGAGAGGTTGCAAATCGACGTGTTCAAGCCGATGACGCCGTCGAAGCTCCCGCCAGTTGTCCCGGCGGAGGTCAGGACCCCCCGGGCGTCCAGCCCCAGAGCTCTAAGAGTGGGTGCAGCGATGACCATGCTTTCGCTGGTAGAATTCCCATCGACTGGATTGGCCGCCTGCACCGGGAGATGTGCCAGAGCGACAGTGTCGTCGGGTGAAAGCGCCTGGCTGCCCGACAGCAAGGAACGGTACCCGGAGTACGATTGGTAATATTCCGTGGATTGGCTCTGGCCCAGACCGCCGGTCATCTCATCGAAATAAATACTGACGGTGACATTGTTGCTGATGTCGGCTTCCACCCGCGAGATGGTCGAATTGATCGCCGCTTCGATGGTGGCGGCGTTGGAATCGCTGGTGATCGTAGAGTCAAACGTCGGGTCGATCACAAGATTGGCGCGGGCCTGCGCGGCAAGCGTCAGCAGGCCGCCGGAACCCAAGCCAAACCCCAAAACTGCATGGGCCAGGACTTGGGATCGTTTCGAACGACGCATTTCCACCCTCCCGGAATAGACACGAGCCGGGATCGTATTATTCCGATTTGACAGGATACAGCGTAGTTAGCCCGAAACGAAATGGAAAAAGTCACTCTTCATTTAAAATTCACAATACGCGAATAAGTGGGGAATTCGCGGCCGCAGTGAACGATAAATGGTTGCCCGGTCGTGGGTAACGAATGAGAGCCGGCCTGGTTCGGCTTCGATCCGCGCCTGAAAGTGCAGAACAATGCGGTGAAGGCGGCGCAGCCAACTACCCAGCCTTGAGGCTCGGGAACTGTAACGGCATCGAAAGTCACATCATCAAGGGCGATCCCGCCGTAACTTGGATCGGCGCTCGTCCCTGGAAAGCGAACGGTGTGTATTCCTGGGAACGATAAGGTCCACGTCTCGCCACCGTTATCAATCTCGGTGTCGCTTCCGAGAAGGGTTCCGTCCAGCCCGTAAGCTGAGACGGTCACGCTAACCCCTCCGCCGGTGGCATCGAGGTCGCCGCGCATCGAGAAGAAATCAGTGGTTGCCAGCAACGAAGTGTCACTTGGATTCCAAAATGTAAAATAAACGGGCGCGGCATAATCAAACGTGCCTGCCGCCGATGTTCCCGCGATTGCATTTGGCTGGCTGGGGGCAGAGGCGCGGTAGTTTCCGACAGCGACATAGTTGCTAATTGAGGCGAACCGAATGCCATCCGTTGACTGGTATTTATAAGAAAGCTGATCGGCAAGCGGAACCGGCTGCCCGTTGGAATAGGCGGTCGTGCCAGGCAGATCATCGAAGTTCAAAACAATCGCGGCCCCGGCCGCACCGGGAAGGCCAGCCGCAGCGACGATGACCACCAGGAATAGAAGACGCATTTTCCCTCTCACTGCATTCTACCCGAAAGGGTGATTTTCTCGCAAATGCGAGCCTCTTCGCGTACTTGAAATGCTCGGGCATCAGGCGAGCGAGGAGACCGCAGGGAGAGCAAACCGATTACCGTGCCTTCATTGTATAGATGAACGGCCGAACCGGAATTCAACAAGGGCATCTTTGCACCGCAGGTGAAACAGGTCGGAGGTTGGCCTTATGCAGAGATTCGACATCCCGTCACCACTCGCCTATTTGTGCGAGTTGGGCAGGATATAAATCGGGGCCGCGAGACACCAGTCGAACTCTTCCTGAGTTTTTTGCGCAGAAATCGATGCATCGCACTTGTCATTGGACATCGTCGTTTCCACAATCACTTCTCAGTTTGTATCCTATCAGCTTTCGTATGCAGTCGGGATGCGGTCATTTACGCCAAGATGCGGGCTGGGCATGAAATCAATGTGGAAAGCAGCCGCAACCTCAGCCGCGCTCTCGGCGTTGTTTTTTATTGTTTATCCATTTTGTAACTGGGCCGCCAGCCGTCGACGCCATGTCGCCACCGTCTATTTTCATTGGGAGAGATCAATCCCCTTTGTGCCAGCGTTCATCATCCCATACACGTCGATGAACGTATTCTTCGTTACCGCCCCGTTTCTTGCAGCATCAGACCGCCATCGCGTTAATTTTGCCAGGCAAATTGCCGTTGCAATGCTGATCGCCGGAATCTTTTTTCTGCTCATGCCGATGCAATTCGCTTTCCCAAGGCCGCGGGTTCAGGGTGCTCTAGACAGGATTTTCGGTTGGTTGCATGCTTTTGACAGACCCTACAACGAGTTCCCCTCTCTGCAGGTGGCGTTTTGCGTCATACTCGCCAATCTATATCTTCGCCGCTGTCATGGGATAACGCGATTCTTACTGGCAATCTGGTTTGCTCTGATCATCCTCTCGACGCTCTTGACTTATCAGCATCATGTAGTGGACGTCCTGGGAGGAATTGCAACAGCCGGAATCTGTATGGCGATCTTCCGCGACGATCCGAGTTGGCAAAATCGCTCGGACCATAGATCCGTCGACGGGCTGGTGTGTTGACAAACCAGGGATCAATTGGCGTTGGTGTGAAGGCATAGTGTTAAGCTGGACAAACGTATGGCCAATTGGAAGGACCGGATACCCCACCGAATCGCGCGTGTGACGCGACAGCTTGCCGGGATCAGCCCGTTTGGAGGCGATATCCAACCGGCGCGTGTTCCGCTGTTATGGTCTGTATTTTGCGGTCCAACGCTGCCGTTTCCGCATCCATGGAATTACCATCGCCCGCTGAGCATTCTTGAGTCTTTTTTTTGTGGTGCCGAAGAGGCAGAAGGATGGGCGAGGCATAATCGCTACCTCGACGTTCCTGGGTTTGCACCTGTCTTAGTGACCAGAGACCCCTCCGTGATCCGCGCGATTGCAACCGCGACGGGTGATGCGCTTGGCCAATTCGACCGGGATACGCTTCCCTCCAAGGGCATCGCCCGAGCTACTGGCGTTGACACGCTCCTCTACGCAAATGGGGCCGTGTGGAAGCGGCAGAAGCGTCTGACGGGTCCGCCCTTTGCCCGTGGGACGATCTTTCAACCCGAACAGTTCGAGCAGTTCGCCGACACATTCAGGCACACGGTTCGCCAGAGGCTGGACGCCTTGCAGAAGCGTCTTGGTCCGGACTCCGCTACCGCGCGTGTCCAGATCGAGCCCGAGATCAAAGCCGTGATGCTGGAAATGCTCGTCAATAACTTCTTCGGCGCCGAAGTTTCCTACGATCAGATCAGGGATCGATACGTCCCCGCTTTGGAGCGCGTGATCGATCATATCGTGCATGATACTGTCTGGAATAAGTTGGGAATTCCTATTCGCGCGATGCCCGCATTCACACGGCGAATATCCGAAATCAAACAAGCTTATGCAGATTTTGACCGCCTGACCGATTTGGTCATTGCGCCACGAAAAGAGGGAAAAAGGCTCTGGAATCAGTTCAAATCCGACGCCCCTGACGAGGCTCTTCGCGGCAACATCCGAGTCTTCCTTGCAGGCGCGCTTGAGGCGACTACCTCATATGCCGCATGGGCAATTTCTCATTTGGGAAACCATGCGGCGGCCCAGGAACGCGTCTTTCAGGAGGTTAAGGATATTGATCGATATACGCCTACTCACTTGGAAGAAGCCAGATACCTCTGCTGCGTGTTGAACGAGACCCTGCGGCTGACGCCGGCACTCTATTTTCTGCCGCGCAGGGCGACGGAGGATTGCTGGGTAACGACGACCAAGGGCAACCGAATCATGATCCCCAAGGGTACGCATATCCTTCTCGACGTCTGGCACGCCAATCGCCACGAGGATCACTGGGGAATTTCCGCCACGGGCTATCCTGCTGCAGATTTCGTACCCGAACGGTGGGAAAGCATGTCCATGCACGATCACGGATCTCGAGAATTCGCTCACTTCGGCTTCGGCCACGGCCCACGTTTCTGCCCGGGCAAGAATCTTGGGCAACTTGAGGTCGCGCTTGTCGTTGGAGCGTTCGTAAAATTATTTCAATTCAAATCAGTTAACCGCGATTGCCAGGCAAAGGTGGGTGTCTCCACCAAGCCAGCGGATGGCGTATTAGTGGAGCTAGGTTTGCGCGAGCACGTCCCACCGCAACCTGCCGCGCTTTTGCGCCGAATGTCGTTCCAGTCCAAGGGCCGCTCATCGACGCAATAATTCCGAATAGCAGGCCAGGATAGGCCAGGCATGGGCTTGGAAACCAATCGATTTTAAGGTGGTGGCTCAAATCCTGTCACTCGGTCGCCGCAGGTCCTTATTTTTGGGGGAAATTCAAATAATCATCGATCCTGAATTGTTATTGCAAATTGTGAGTTACCCAAAGAATGGAAACGGAATTGCACCGAGGCAAAATTCCATCCCATCAAATCGGGGCGACAGGATTCGAACCTGCGACCTCTTGACCCCCAGTCAAGCGCGCTAAACCAAACTGCGCCACGCCCCGGATTTATTCGATTCAAGCTACTTCCCATCGTCCGGTGCGTCAACCATGGCCCGTCCACCGCTTGCCTTGGCCGACAAGATTGCTAAGTTACCCAATCCTTGGATTTTGCGCTTGCGTTTGCGTGGGATGGTGGGAATGACCGTTTTGATTATCGGCGGTGGTGGTCGTGAACACGCACTGGCGTGGAAGCTGGCGGGCTCCTCGCGAGTCACCGGTCTCTTTTGCGCGCCGGGAAACCCCGGCATCGGCGAATTGGCGGACCTCGTTCCCATCTCCGTCACCGATTTTCCCGCCATCGAGAAATTTGTGCGGAATAATCACGTCGAACTGGTCATCATCGGGCCGGAAGATCCCCTGGCGCTGGGGCTGGCCGATCGGCTTCGGGCGATGGGTGTGATGGTCTTTGGCCCCAGCAAGGCGGCGGCGCAGATCGAATCCGACAAATGGTTCGCCAAGGAAATCATGCGTCATCAGGCTATCCCGACGGCCGAAGCGCACAGCTTTACCGATCCGCTTGCGGCCGAGGAATTCGTGAAAATGCGAGATGAACCGCTGGTCATCAAGGCCTCGGGGCTCGCCAAGGGAAAGGGCGTTACCATCTGTTATCGTCAGGCCGAAGCGCTGGAGACGATCGACGCCCTCATGCGCGGCAGGCGATTCGGCGACGCGGGCAAGCGCATCGTCATTGAGGAGCGGCTCACCGGCCCGGAGTGTTCGGTGCTGGCCTTCGTGCAAAAACGCACCATTTATCTGATGGAGCCCGCGCAGGATCATAAGCCGGTTGACGATGGGGATACCGGCCCAATGACCGGCGGGATGGGCGCGTATTCCCCGACGCCGGTCGTCACCTCCGCGATTCTTTCACAAATCGAGCGGGACATTTTCGTCCCCATCGTTGATGGCATGCTTCGCGAGGGAATCGAATATCAAGGCTGCCTTTTTGCCGGCCTTATCCTTACGCCCAACGGGCCGAAGGTGTTGGAATTCAATTGCCGGTTCGGCGATCCGGAGACTCAGCCGCTGATGATGCGGTTGCAGACCGATCTCGTTGAGGTGATCACCGCGATGTCCGAGGGCAGGCTCGATCAAATCGAGCTGGTCTGGGACCCGCGGTCGGCGATTTGCGTGATCGCCACGAGCAAGGGCTACCCCGGCGAATATCCCACGGACATCCCAATCACCGGGATCGTAGACGCCGATTCGATGCCCGATGTAAAAGTTTTTCACAGCGGAACGAAGCTGGCCGGTAAATCGTTGTTGACGTATGGCGGCCGGGTGCTGGGCGTGACGGCGCTAGGCAATTCCGTTCTCGACGCCCGCCGCCGCGCATACGCGGCCATGGGTAAAATTCATTTTGAAGGCATGCACTATCGCAAGGACATTGGACACCAGGCGTTGGTGACTCATTAGGGAGGCAAACATGATGGCTCGGACAAAGCGGTTCATTCCGTGCATTTTGATATTGATGGTGTTCGCGGTCACCGCCGAGGCGCGTGGGACGTTCGTCAAGGCAAAGGATTTCGATTTCCAGACATTGTTGCCGCCTCCGCCGGTTCTGGGATCGGCTCAGGCTGAACAGGAAATCGATCAAATGCTGAAACTTCAGGCCCAGCGGACCGACGCGGATGTGAAACGCATCAAGATCGAATCGAAAATGACGGGCTTCATTTTTTCGCAGTCCATCGGCTCTTGGTTTAATCCCGACGATCTGCCCGTCACCGCTGATTTTTTGTCCAAGGTGCTGGACGATTCGAAGACTGTTTGTAAGGCGGCCAAAGAGGTTTTCGAGCGCAAACGGCCCTACCTCACCGACACCCGGATCAAGCCATGCGAAACGGAAGATTCGTATTCTTATCCCAGCAGCCACTCTAATCGTGCGACGGTACTGGCACTGACGATTGCCCAGATTTTTCCGGATGATAAGGACGCGCTGATCGCCCAGGCCAAAGAGATCGGCGATGACCGTGCCCTGGCCGGCCAGCATTTCCCCAGCGATGTGACCGCCGGGCGAATCCTTGGCGAGGCGATCTTCGATAAGATGATGCAAAACCCGGATTTTCAAACCCAATTGGCCGCGGCGAAACAGGAATGTCTGGCCAAAGAGCCGGTCAAGAAATAGTTTGACCTTGGGGCTGGAAATGGCTGAGATATCCAGATAATGGTTTGCGTCGCCTTTAGTTCATTCACGGGAGCATATGATGAAGATTTGCGCCCTCATTCTTTCCATCATCATATTGTCGGGGTGTGTTCATCAGCCCAACATTGTCGGCCCAGCTTCATCATCGACACCTCATCCATCACAAGGCGATTTGGTTGGTACGTGGCGATGGGATTCGTTCACCCTTGAATCGACCGGCCGGAACGTCGCGTCAGGATCGGTTTTTTTGTTCGTTTTTATGCAAATGGCACTATCGTTTCTTGGCCAATGCCAACGCCAGCGGGATCGTGCGCATTGTCGCGTGGCAAATACAAAGTTCTGAATGGGAAACTTTATCTCCCTGATACTCTGGACCCCACCCCCTCGACTTTAATCATTTCCGGCGACAAGATGTGCTTTGCCAATGCGGTCGGCGATGTCACCTACTATCATCGAATTCAGCCAAATTTAGAGCCGGGAACTCTCGAATAATCCAACATCCTTCGTAGATCGCGCCCGCGTTTTTAGGGCGCCATGGCGGTTGGGTGTGTCAAGTATATTGTCGCCCAACCGTGACACATCAATGGAGCAACCATAGAGAATTCATCCATCAAAGGCTCTGTGGTTTGCTTATGGACTTTCAATGTGGTTGGACATTAAGCGGAAAGGAAACCAGCCGATCACCCTGTCACCATGTCATACGCCGAATCCACTAACTCCAGAATTCGCTTGAGCAGCCGCGGCTCATCCGTCAAAACCGTTGAATCCACCGACGCATCAAACAGCACCCGCGGCAGTCCGCATCGGCCCAGGTGATATTGCAGCAGCAAACGGGCGAGGATGCCGTTGAAGCTGGGGACCAGCGGATCGGCATTGAGCTGGGCGTGAACCCGGGCGATTTCCGTGATGGCCGGCTGGAGGCGAAACTGCGGCGAATTGATTCTGCGCACGACGTTGTCCAGCCTCGTCATGTTGCTTTCGTCCAGCGCCGCCGACGACAGGCCGCAACTGATCGATGTGTACCATCGGACGACGGATTGCGAGGTAAGCGTTGCGCCGGCCCGCAGGGATTTCTCGATTCGGCGGAGGATTGCCACATGATTGCGGATTCGCTGGGTGGATCGCGAGCGGAAGCCCTTGCCGGCCGCGCCCTGGGAGACCGCCTGGGTCACTTCCGTCGGATTCAGGGGAATCCCTTCCAACTGGAAGCTGCTCAACGTGACCGCGGCGAAATACTGCACCGGCGGGGGGCCGACATGCGGCGAATCCGGCCGTGCCGCCATGCGACGTTTGCGCTGTATAAGGCGAAGCCATCGAGCCCAATCAATACGAATGCCGACCTTTCCGAGTCGAAATGGTTTTGCGCCGGATTTTCCATTGCCCGGAGCCGAATGATTATCGATGCTCATGAACTTCCCACTGTCGTTATCGCGGCTTTGGGGCCGGACCGACGGTGGAATCATGCCGCCGCCATCCGTGCCGCCTGCCGACCACCAGCGCCGACTTAAGTGGGCCAGTGAACAATCCACAAGCAAAACCCAAGCCGTTGCGATCGTTTCAGTCGAGGAATGTTTGATTTGCCTGGATTTCGACAGACATCATTTCGACGAATGTCGATATGGCATGAAAGAGATGTGGCGTGACTCAGGTTACAAAGCCTGCTCGTTGGTCTCACCGGTGCGAATGCGAACGACCTGCGCGATCGGATAGATGAAGATCTTCCCATCGCCCACTTCCCCCGTGCGTGCGGCTTCGACGATTGCCGCCGTGGCTTTTTCAGCTTCCTCCGATTTTACACAAACCTTGATCAATACTTTGGGTACAAACCCGACATCCATTTTCGCCCCGCGATAGCGTTCCGTGTGGCCCATTTGCCGGCCGAACCCCTTGCATTCAATCGCCGTAACGCCCAGAACCCCAAGTTTCGCAAGAGCGGCTTTTACCGCGTCAATCTTGTGCGGTTTGATAACAGCCTCAATCATCTGCATGTGAAAACCTCCCGAATAAATTCGTACGGGCGCAGTTTACATCCCGCGGAGAAATCTAGCCAATGGAATGTATCTCCATATCGAGCTTCGCTTAAAAACAATGCAACCGCGCCGAAGCAATCCCCGATTGCCGAGGTTTTTGGCAGCCGATCAAAGTTTGGAAAGCTGCGTCACCGCCGCGCGGAAATCCTTGGGTGGGGGGCACTCAACCGTTCTGGGTTGGCCATCGGGATGAATGAATCCGATCCGCTCGGCGTGCAGCGTCAGCCGGGAGATCAGCGGGCGTTCCTCCTCTTTGGCGGTGGGGCGGTAATCGCGTTTGAATTCGCTCAGGAATATTCCCGTCGGAACGTCCTGACGCCGCGGGTTGTAAAGCGTATCGACGGCCAGCGGCAAACCGATCGATCGCAGATGCACCCTGATCTGATGCGTTCTTCCCGTCTTGGGAAAGCAGCGCAGAAGCGCGAACCTGCGCATGCGCCGTTCAACTTTCCAGCCCGTGTGCGCCGCACGGCCATGTTTGGTGACCATCATTCGATCGCGGCTTGTCGGATGGGGCGCAATCGCGGCGTCGATCTCTCCTTCATCCTGATCGGGCGTGCCGAACACCAGGGCCAGATATTCCTTACCCACCTGGTTATTCTGAAATTGATGCGACAAATGCCGCTGGGCCGCGAGGTCTTTGGCCAGTAGCAACACCCCACTGGTTCCCTTGTCCAGCCGATGCACGAGCCGCAACCGCGGGTCGGCCGTCCCGCTGCAGGGGATTCCCAACTGCCGCGAGAGCATCTGCAAAACGCTGTCGGTCTCCCCTCGGCCAGGAATGGTGGCGAGGTTAGCCGGCTTGGCTACGGCCAACAGTCGGTCATCCTCAAACAGAATTGTCAGACCCTCTTGCCGCATTGAATATTCCAGGTCTCCCCATCGCCGACGGCCCATAACGTCACCAGGCCGGCCGGATGTGTCCGAGCGCCCGCGTGTGTTATATTCGAGTAAACGAAGCCGGTCGGCACAAACAGCTTAACCGATACAACTCTTCTTTCACTTCTCACAGATTCAAACGATATCCAAACCTCAGAAAAACCTATCGAAAACTCTGGTTGACGATAGTTTACGGCGCTTCTACTATGACCGTCGGTAAAGCGACTTTTTTAAAGGAGTTGTCTTTTGCGTCTGTTGATAGCCGTCCCGGTTTACAACGAGCTTAAATATGTCGGCCGAGTGCTGGACAAGATTCAGCAATTCTGGCCCGATATTCTGGTTGTCGATGACGGCAGCACCGATGGCACGGGTGAGTCGCTCGCGGCCCGATCCGACATCCGTCTGATTCAACGCGGCCAAAATCGCGGCTACGGGCAGAGCCTCATCGACGCATTCGAATTTGCCGCGGGCGCGGGTTACGACTGGGTCATCACCATGGACTGCGACGAGCAGCATGAGCCGGAGATGATCCCCAGCTTCATCGAACAGATTAAATCAGATCGCTGGGACATCATCAGCGGCTCGCGATATCTCCATCCGCGCAACAATGACGATCTGCCTCCAACTGATCGCCGGGCCGTCAACCAGGCCATCACCACAATCCTCAACGATCTTTTTCATCTGGGACTGACCGATGCATTTTGCGGATTCAAGGCACACCGCGTTTCGGCGATGAGCCGCTTGCGTCTCACAGAGCAGGGCTACGCTTTTCCGCTTCAGCTTTGGCCGCAGGTTTTCGCCGCGAAATTACGGCTGACTGAAATTCCCGTCCGGCTGATTTACAACGATCCGACCCGGCACTTCGGCGGCGCGCTCGACGATGCGGGACACCGCCTGCGGCATTATCTCGATGTCCTCAACAGCGAGGTCTCTCGCCTCGCAGAGCATCCGCTTCCGCCAGTTCCTGAAATGTCGGCGGACGCGATTTGCTGTTTGTGCGAATAATCAACACTACGAATACCGGGCTGCATGATTCAGGAATTCTCCGCGTATCCCGACTGGAAAGCGCCGGCCGAGGATTCGGCTTTGGTCATCTGGCCCGATCCGGCCCAAATCCTTCGCGACGCGGCTGAGAACCACCGCCGCCTGAACGAATGGGATTCACCACTGGCTGAACTGCGGCGAAAACAACGGCAGGCCCTCAAGCTCACCGAAGACCGTCCCGCCGTCGCTACCGGCCATCAGACCGAATTGTTTCATTCCGGCGTCTGGGCCAAGCTGGCAATGATTGATGCCGCCGCTCGCGCCGTCGACGCCGATTGTCTCTTTGCCGCCGTCGATAGCGATGCGCCCAAGCATTTGCAGCTTCGCTGGCCGGGGAAATCCCTGCCGATTACCGACGATCCTCATTTCGCCGGCGCCCAATGGTGCGGCCTGCTCGCCGCCCCGACCGCTTCGCATATTGAGCAGATCAAATCGTCGCTCCAAACCGCCGCCGATTGGTCGTTTACCCCCATGATCGGCGAAGTATTGGACGATCTCGAACAACAGGCGCTGCGGACCCCATCGCTTTCAGCCGCCCTCACCGCCAGCATGTATCGATTGGACTGGAGTCTGGGACTCCGCCATCAGTCCATTCTCACTTCCCGGCTCTGGACAAACGAGCCTTATCTGGCGTTCGTCCATCATCTCCTGGCCAATGCCGATTCTTTCGCCTCCATTTACAACGACGCCCTTGGCGAATATCGCCGGGCACATGGGATCGACAACCCCGGCCGGCCGATGCCGGACCTCCAGATTTCCGAGGCGAATTGCGAGGTTCCATTCTGGCTCGACGATCTTGGCGGCAACATTCGCCACCGCGCGACCGTTCAGGGCCGGCCCGGCCAGTGGCGTCTCGAGGTGGAAGGCGACGCGTTCAATATCTCCGCTGATCTCGACCTCTTCGCATCGGCGGAGCGGCTGCAACAATTTTTGCGGCGGCACAACGTCCGCGTCGCCCCGCGCGCCCTGACCCTCACGATGTTCCTCCGCCTTTTTGTGGTCGATCAATTCGTTCACGGCATCGGCGGGGGGCGATACGAGCAGGTGAACGATCGCGTCCTGCACAGATTTTTCGGCATCGATCCACCGGCGTTTTGCGTCACGACCGCGACGCTCTATTTCCCCACCGCCATCGGCCGCAAGCGCGCTTGCGTGCCCTGCCTGGCTCATGAGGGCCACCGTCTTCGCCACGGCGTCATGGGCTCCGCCAAGATGGATATGGTCCGTGAGATTCAGGGCCTTCCCCGCAAGTCGGTTCAACGCCAGCGGATTTTCTCCCAAATGCACAACCGTCTGGCCGAAACCGTTCAAATCCATCCCAGCATCGGCGACTGGCAGCGGCGCATGAATCAGACCCTCCGGCAAAGCGCCGATGAGCAGGGGATGTTCGACCGGGAATTGTTTTATGCGATTCAGCCGAAGGATCGGTTGGAGCGGTTGATTGGGAAATATCGGGTGAGGTTTGGGATTTGAGGTCGATGGGCGGTTCGAATCCTGTCACCCCGAATTTGTGCGGCAGAATCAGCACTTCTTCGCCTCCGCCTAAGTTGCCGGCGCTTTGAGGCCTTGGGCCAGTTTTCTTATCCTTCGTTCAGGGTGTCGTCGGCGATTGATGTCCCAAATTATTTCGCAATCATCCAGGCGTCTCGTTATTATTAACGTCGCCACTAGCACACGGGCGTTCCCGCAAAGGAGCAGTCTATGGACATTTCCGAGTTGGCGAGCGGCTTGACTAACTACCTGAGTCCTTACTTGCCATATCTCTCCGCAGCAGGGAGCGTTGCTGGATCCGAAATTATCAAGAGGTCCACGGCGGAAGCTTGGAAGAAAGCGAAGACAATCTGGAAACAGCTTGGGCCGAAGATCGCTGCAGATTCTGCCACAGTCGAAGCGGTCAAGGACGTTGTAAAGAACCCCGACGACCGAGATGATCAGACAATCCTTAGCCTACGAATCAAAAAGCTTCTCGAGCGAGACGATAGACTTGCTCGAAAGCTGAATAGGCTACTGCAGGATCGAATCGTCCAGAGCGTACTCGCCGATCGTGGCGGTAGAGCGAGCGGCGTGGAGCAAGATGCCACAGGTAAGGGCTCCGTGCGCCAATCCGTGAAAGCTGCGCGGCACCGGCTCTGTTGTTGAGAACGTGAAGCAACGGAAACAATGACAGAGGCGTTTGATGTCAGCCAAGCGATCCAGGAAGCGCGAACCGACGCAGGGCATAAGTGCCACAGAGGGTGGCGTGATCAAGGAAGTTGAGCAGAGCCACTATAGTGGTCACAAGGTTGTCGCTCAAACCGCGCACTTTTACGGCCCGAGCAAGGCTTCTCCCAATATCCAACCCGTCTCAACTCCGCCTGCGCCGGTTGGCAACTTGCCGACGGGTGTCACGTGGTTGGGCCATCATGAGCGCAGAAATGCCATTACAACGTGCCTTAGACGCATGCTGAAAGACCGTACTGCCGCCAATATCATGATCGCTCTCGATTTTTGTTCCTTCGGGGCATTCGGCGATTTTGCGGAGTTCGAGCGGCAAGCCGATTTGATCAAGAAAATCGGGGATCAATTACATGGCAGGGATGGAAGTCTCAAGATTGTTGTAAACTCGCCGGCTGCTCGCAAATGGCAACTCGAACAGTATTTTTCTAAGCCGAAGTGGCAGACAAGATCCATGACGTGGAAAAAGGAAAATATTCCCAATTTTGCAAGACACGAGAGAGCATCGGAGATTTTTGACCCTTGTTCCATCGCCCAAATGTTGCAACAAGATAGCCAAAAACTGACCCGCGAAAAATGGGTTGACCTTCGTACCGATTTCGAAAAATTTGTGGAGGATGACTATCAAAGCCACGATGCGATTGTAACTCGATATCCTGGTATCGTGCCTTTCCATGCCTGGTTGTGCGACGTGAGAGGAGGCATTCCATATGGCGTTTTCGCTCTTTGCCATCATCAGACAGCCGCGACTGCGGAGCTTGTGTTTAGCATTGAAGGTGAAGGTGCGCGTCTCTTAATTCAGTTGGCGGACAAGCTCTTCACCCCTGAAAAACCACCTGCCCAGGTGTTAGAGCAGACATGGGATGGAGTTTTCTCACCTTCGATTCATAAAAGCTAAAGGGACATCACTCGACGTGTATCCCGCAACCGATACCTAATCTTGGGCGAAGAACGAGACTAATCCGTCCAGACCCATAACAAAAAGTTCAATAGCCGTCTTGTTGTCCCGAATTGATGCTTCGGCCGGTTTTGACGGTCATAGGAGTAAGATGCTATCTCACTTATCATGAAGACACGCGTTTCCAGCAAGGGTCGGCTCGTTTTGCCGGCGGAATTGAGGCAAAAGGACGGGATTAAGCCTGGCCAGCAGTTCGATGTCGAGCGGATCGACCGCGGCGAATATCGCCTGGTAAGGCATGAATCTATCGCCAACGATGGCCTGACTGATTGGCTTCTGGCTTGCCCGGCGAAGGGATTCTTCGCGCCCATCCAATCCGAGTCTACGGATACCCTGTAACCCATCTTGTCGATCCAGCCCAAAGATTGCTTGGATCGGTTGATCGCGAAATATCAGAAGAGATTCCAGATTCAGGCTTGGAATTTTAGGGTTCCCATTCCCCTTGCCTGCATTTCCAATTCCGCTACCCTACGCCGGGTTTTCAGTCTTTAACCTAAGGAGTTTCTCTGATGTCCCTCGTCGCGCCGCATGGCGGCAAGCTTGTCAATCGAATCGTCGAATCATCCGCCGCCCAGTCGGCGATCAAGGAAGCGGCCTCGCTGCTCGCGCTCACGCTTTCGCCGCGCGAACAGTTCGATCTGGAAATGATCGCTATCGGCGCGTTTTCTCCGCTGACGGGATTCATGGGAAAAGCGGACTTCGAATCGGTCTGTAAAAATATGCGCCTGGCCAACGGCGTTGTCTGGCCGATTCCCGTGACGCTTTGTCCGCCGAACGATCAGGCTGAAAAAATCCGCGTGGGCGAGAAGATCGTCCTGAAGGATTCACAGGGCCGTGCCCTGGCGTTGATGACCGTGGCCGAGAAATACCGGCACGACAAGGAACTCGAGATTCCCAACGTCTATCGAACCGCCGAAGACGCCCATCCCGGCGTGGCTATCGTCCGCAAGCAGGGCGACACCTGCCTGGCCGGAACTGTGGATGTCATTCATCCCAACCACGATCCCGAGTTCCCCGAATATCGTCTTCCGCCGGCCAAGACGCGCGAGGCGTTTGCCGCCCGCGGCTGGAGCACAGTCGCTGCGTTTCAGACCCGCAATCCAATCCATCGGTCGCATGAATATCTGACCAAATGCGCCCTGGAGATGACCGATGGCCTGCTGATCCATCCGCTCGTCGGCGAAACCAAATCGGATGACATCCCCGCCAACGTCCGCATGGACTGCTACAAAACGCTGATCGACGGCTATTACAACAAAGATCGGACCATGCTGACCGTGATGCCGCTGGCGATGCGATACGCCGGCCCGCGCGAGGCGATCCTGCACGCCCTGATCCGCAAGAATTACGGCTGCACCCATTTCATCGTCGGCCGCGATCATGCCGGGGTTGGTAATTATTACGGCACCTACGATGCCCAGAAGATTTTCGATCAGTTCGATGTGCCCAAGGAGATCGGCGTGACGATCCTGAAATTCGAGCACACCGCCTGGTGCAAGGCGTGCGCAGGCCGTCGTCTCCGTAAAGACCTGCCCGCACGGCCCCGACCAGAAGGTCGCGCCCAGCGGCACAAAGGTGCGCGAAATGCTCAAAGCCGGGCAGCGGCCGCCCAATGAATTCAGCCGGCCCGAGGTGGCGGACATTCTGATCAAGTGGGCGCAGTCGGCATCTTGAACCGAAAATATATGATTTGCGGCGTTGCGTCCCATCAATTGACTCGCTAACTTGATGGCTTCATTGCCAAATACTAATTTATGAATCGATCACCAGACCCCGAACCCTCGGGCGGTAACAACCCGTCCACACCGCGGCCATCGTCTCCTCCACCCCATCCTGCGGGCCTGCGGCCGGCGATCAGCGTCGAACGCGACCGCCGCCGCGAAAACCGCAAGCCCGTTCAGGGCAAGGCGACCCTTACCGTTCTTGACGGCCCCAACGCCAACGCCACCTTTGAGATCATGACCCGCGACCTTTCCTTCAGCGGGATTTCATTTCTTCTTCGCGAATCTCTGGACGTCGGCCAGACCTGCAAAATCGTGATCACCGGCAACGGACCGTCGGCCACGCACATTTGCGAGGTCGTCCGTTCCCGCCCGCTCAGCAATGGAAAGTTCGAGATGGCCGTCCAGTTCCGTAAGCTATAGGCGGCCCTCCAGCAGGCGTTTCCAGAGATCCAGCGATATTCCAATCGGATCGCAGGTCACTCCCTGTTTTCTGAAATACTGACACACCCGATCCACGTCGCGGGTCAGCAACTCAAACGCGCCCGGATGGCGGTCCGCAGGAATCGCCTGCGGCAAATCGATCACGCGTACGCCGCCGTTCCAATAGAGAATGTTGTGAGCTGACAGATCCGCGTGGACGAGGTACTCCCGCAGCATCAGCGTGATATTTCCGATCACGCGATCGAACAGGCTTTGCGATTCCGGCGTGTCCAGTTTAACCATGTGCAGCGTCGGCGCGCCTCGCACCTCGTCGCCGAGGTACTCCATCAATATCGCGTTCTCCGAACTCGCCAGCGGCTTGGGCACGTCGGCGCCAAGCTCGTGCAGTTTGGTCAGCAGACTGAATTCGTTGCTTGACCAGGAGATTCGCTCAACGCGCTTGCCGAAGCGTGTATGCTTTTTTAGCGCACGTTGCACGCGGCCTCGATATGCCACGCCACGACCGCCGGTGTTCAATTCCCGGCCGATGCGGTAATACCAATCGTTCCGCATGGCGCGGAGCGACCCGGGGCGATAGACCTTGGCCGCGATCAAGTCCATCCCTGTCTCCGGATGCGCCCGGCAGCAATAGCACGTCGCTTCCTTACCGACGCGCACCTTGTAAAGAATGTCGCTCAGCCATTGATCCTCGAAAAAACCGCCCAGCGATTCGAGCAGATAGACCCGCTCGGGATCGGTGGGGGTATACGTCCAGGACATTTCATTCGATTCAAACATAGGTTATTTCTCATTTTGAGTTTGTGAGATGAAAGCAATGACGCAAAGTAAAACGAAGTCATAAAAAGCTCCTTTCTGAAACGCGGCTGCGCGTAAGCTGGAACGCGCTGCCGCTGGACGGTTCGTACGATTAGATAAGAGGGGAAACGAAGCGCCGACTAGGCCAGGCGGGTCCGGGAGGCGCAGTCATTTCGGGCACTGGGCAGATTCCTGAGCATGATGGCCTCCTTTCTCGAAAAACGCGACGCCGTTGCGGCATCGTTGAACCCCAACGATGATCTTTTGTCCGTCTGTTGTCAACCTCGCGGTGACATTGACCACTGATTGCTATACAATACCGTTGCGCTCGCTTTTGGAGGATATGTTTCGTGGCCCAGGCTGACATAGACATCGCAGATGAAAAGATGCTCCCCCGCGCGGTGGAGCTTTACAACGCCATTTTCCGGCCCAAGCGCGAGGTCGACTTTTTCAAGCGCCGGTTCATGGGACGATACAACACGCTCACGCTGATCGCGCGCATGGATACCAAGCCGGTTGGATTCTGGATCGGATTCGAGTTGAAGCCGGCGATGTTCTATCAGTGGCTCGGCGCCGTCCTGCCGGATGTTCGCCGCCACGGCGTCGGGCGGCAGTTGCAGGAGGCCCAGCAGGCGTGGGCCAAGGATCACGGGTACGAATACATCCGTTGCGAATGCATGAACCACCAGCGCGAATTCATCCATTTCGCCATCGCGATGGGCTACGACATCATCGGCATCCGCTGGGATTCAACGCACGCTGACAATCTGATTGTTTTCGAGAAGAACCTGCTGGAGTGATTCGGTTTTGGACGATGGATTGCCGCCCGTTGGATTGCCCCCCGTCGGATTGCTCTCGCTCGCAGGCTGATGCTCCCGATTCGGCACCGGCAGGGCAGGCCACGTGCACTTGTCCGCTTCGGCTTGCAACTCCTGGCTCCAGGCGGCGACCAGCACGGTGCCTACGACCGTGACTACCACTATCGGGAATACCAATCGATGAAACGGCTCGTAAAACATATTTCCCTTAATTAAACGCCAACGCTAGCTTATTGTCCTCTTAGCGCATCGATAATTTCTATCGGCAAAACCACCTATGGTGGATTCGGACCTTTTACTATGGCTGAGTGCGGTCCCTCGCCGACCGCTCGTCGTCGGGGTCATCAACATGACCCCCGACAGTTTCAGCGACGGCGGCCGCTTGTCCGGACCCGATCAGGCCGCCGATCTTGCCGAGCAGATGGCCAACACCGGCGCCGATTGGCTCGACATCGGCGGTGAATCCACCCGGCCCGGCGCCCTCGCCGTTCCAGCCGAGGAGCAAATCCGGCGCACTATTCCAGCCATCACGGCCATTCGCCGCCGACTGGACGTCTCTATTTCCATCGACACAACCTGCGCCCAGGTTGCTGAAAGCGCGGTCGACGCGGGTGCGAATATTGTCAATGACGTATCAGCGGGGAGAGATGATCCGGATATGCTGCCGCTGATTGCCCGGCGTCGCCTTCCGGTGGTGCTGATGCACAGGCAGGGGACCTCCCAGACTATGCAGGTGGCTCCAAGTTATCGGGACGTGACCGCCGAGGTATCGGCATTTCTTCTCGATCGTCGCGATCGGGCCGTCGAAGCCGGGATTGATCCGGCCCGGATTATTTTCGATCCGGGGATCGGCTTCGGCAAAGACCTTTCCCATGATCTGACACTGCTTCGTGACACTTCCCAACTTGCGAAGCTCGGACACCCTCTGCTTGTCGGACCCAGCCGGAAGCGATTTATCGGCGAAATTATTGGCGAAAAGCGTCCCGACCAGCGTGTTTTTGGCACCGCCGCCGTCGTCGCCTGGTGTGTCGCCAACGGCGCCGCCGCCGTCCGGGTTCACGATGTGGCTCCAATTTCGCAGGTTGTGCGAATCATTCAGGCTATTTCTTCCCAAAAATAACCCGGATTTTCTTAAGGATGATTGCCCGAACGCCCGTATCTTTAATATAGTCCAGCAACCGTGAACACCGCGCTAACCTCCAACATCTCCAACTTCTACCACGCCGTCGTGGCCATGGGATGGTGGCGGGTCTTTCTGGAGTTGATGCTTATCGGCATCGTGGTCTTCTGGGTGATCCGCTTCCTCCAGGGCACGCGCGGGGCCCGAATGCTCAAGGGCATCGCCTTCGTGCTCATCACCCTCTATCTGCTCGTGACTTTCGCCGGAAATTATTTCGGATTGGACCGGCTCGTCTTTCTATACGAGAAATTCCTTCTATTCGCCTCCTTCGCCCTGGCGGTCGTTTTCCAACCCGAGCTTCGCCGCGGGCTTATGCGGCTTGGTGAAACCCGCCTCTTCCGCGGATTTACCGACGAGGTTACCCAGGACATCGAACATCTTGTCGAATCGGCCACGTTTCTTTCGCGGCGCAAGATCGGCGGCTTGATCGCCGTCGAGCGCGAAGTCGGCCTGGGCGGCATCGCCGAATCCGGAACGCGCATCAACGCCGATCTCTCCGCCGATCTGCTCAACACGATCTTCTGGCCCAATTCCCCGCTGCATGATCTGGGCGTCGTCGTGAGCCAGGGCCGCATTGCGTATGCAGGCGTCCAGTTCCCCCTCGCGGAGAGCGGGGAACTGGAACGCGAATTGGGCAGCCGCCACCGCGCTGCCGTCGGGATGAGCCAGGAAAGCGACGCCATCGTAATCGTCGTCTCCGAGGAGACGGGCGACATCAGCATTGCCGAAGGCGGGAAGCTGTTCCGCAAGCTCACTCCCGAGGGGCTGCGCGGATTGCTCCACGAACTTCTGGGTCGCGGCGGGGGTGAGCGGGGTTTTTTCGCCCGCCGCCATCTGGCGGCTTAAAATGAGCATGGAACCGAACACGCAAATGCCGACCGACCAGGCGCCGCCGCCCGAGCGGTTTCCCCTGTTGCGCCAATACGCCCGCGCAATCGCCTCGGAATCCCGCCGCTTTTATTACGGCCTTACGCGTGAAAATGTCACCAGTTTCCTGAAAACCATGGCCTGGGCGGCCCCCCTCACCATTCTGATCTGGGTCTACGCCGAGAGCGAACAGCAGGTGACCGATGCCGGTCAGCCGATCAGCATTGAAGTCAAAAGCCGCGATCCGAATAAAATCGTCACGCTCGACCGGGATGTTCGCTCGATCACCTGCGACCTTACCGGGCCGCGCTCCAATCTGGATCGGTTCAAAGAAACTCTCTCCACCTCCGCTCCCATCGTTATTGAGCTGGACGCGCGGCAAACAGGCCCCGAGTTCATCCCCAGTCTGGATAATCTGCGAGGAAATCCTCAGTTCAGGGATGCCGGCGTAACTGTTTTGAAATGTGATCCCGCCGGCCTGCCGGTTTACGTTGACTCGCTGGAAAAGCGTTCCGTGCCGGTAAAACTGCCGCCCGACGTTTCGGGAACGCAGGCCGTTTTCGATCCGCCCACTGTCACCGTCACCGGGCCAAGCCGCTTTGTGAAATCCTTCAACGAAGTCATCGCCGATACTTCGGCGTTGCAAGAGCTGAACACGCCGGGAGTTCATCCCCCGGTCAACGTCTCGCTTCAGCCCGATCCGTCGGGATACCTCACCTACGAGCCTTCCCAGGTGAAAGCCGTCCTGACCGTCGCCCAGACCGACGTAACGCGAACCTTCACCGTCCCGATCTGGCTCGCCATGCAGCCGGAGATCAACAGAAAATACGATATCACGCTGAACGGCAACGGGTTCGTTCTCAAGCTGGACCTGATCGGCCCGCCCGAACAACTCGCCAGGATCGGCAAAGACGTCAATCCGCACTTCCTGCTAAACATCGACGACTCTAATGTGAGCAGCACCGGCCCGGTCCCATTAAAGATCGAAGGCTTGCCCGATGGCGTTCGACTTGCCGACTCACCGCCCGAGACGACGTTCACGGCTACGCCGCGTCAATAACGTCTGTCCCTCTAATCCCCGCTCTCCAGAATCGCCATGAACGCTTCCTGCGGAATGTCCACGCTCCCCACGCGCTTCATGCGTTTCTTGCCTTCCTTTTGTTTTTCCAGCAGTTTCCGTTTGCGGCTCACGTCGCCGCCGTAGCATTTGGCGGTGACGTTTTTCCCGACCGATTTGATCGTCTCGCGCGCGATGATTTTCCCGCCGATCGCCGCCTGCAGTGGAATCTCGAACAGATGCCGGGCGATCTCCTCCTTCAATCGCACCAGCAGCTTTCGTCCCCGCTGCTCGGCATGCTCGCGGTGGACGATCACGCTCAGCGCGTCGACCCGGTCGCCGTTGACCAGGATATCCAGCTTCACCAGATCTCCCGCGCGGAAGCCGATCACGTCGTAATCCATCGTGCCGTACCCGCGCGTTGCGCTCTTGAGCCGGTCGTAAAAATCGTAAATCACCTCCGCCAGCGGCATTTCATACACCAGGATCACGCGCGATGCGCCGATATATTCCGTCTTCTTGTAAATCCCGCGCCGGTCCTCGCACAGCTTCATCAGCGCCCCCACGCTGTCGGCCGGGAAGGATCAGGTTCATCAGAATATACGGCTCGCGGATTTCCTCCACCTGCGTCGGGTTCGGCAATTCGCTCGGAGCATCGATGCGCTTGATCGTGCCATCGGTCAGCTTGATTTCATACGTCACGGTCGGGGCCGTCTGCACGATTTCGATGTGAAATTCGCGCTCCAGCCGCTCCTGGATGATCTCCATGTGCAGCAGCCCCAGGAATCCGCAGCGGAATCCAAACCCCAGCGCATCGGATGATTCCGGGTGCAAACGTGAAGCTGCTGTCATTAAGCTGCAGCCGGTCCATCGCATCGCGCAGCTCATCATATTGCGTCTTCCCGCCGGGATAGAAATCGCAATAACACCATCTGCTGGATCGGCTTGTATCCCGGCAACTGCTTCGGCGGCGGGATTGCCCGCATCGGTGACCGTGTCGCCGATGCGGACATCGTGCAGATCCTTGATCGCCGCGACGAGGAACCCGACTTCGCCGGTGCCGATCTTTCGAACCTGCTTTGGCTGCGGCATCAGTTTGCCGAGATCGGTGATCTGATATAGCTTGTCCGTCCCCATCAGGCGGATTTTCTGGCCCTTCACCAGTTCGCCATCGACGACGCGGACATAAACGATCACGCCGCGGTAATCATCATAGATGCTGTCGAAAATCAGCGCCCGTGTCGGCGCATCGGGATTCCCGCGCGGCGGCGGAAGCTTCTGGCACAGCATGGTGATCAGTTCGTCGATTCCCTGCCCCGTCTTGGCCGAAACCAGAATCGCATCCTCGGCCGCGAAACCCAGCACCTGTTCGATTTCCTCCGCCACCTCCACCGGCCGGCGCTGGGCAGGTCGATCTTGTTGATGACCGGAATGATCTCCAGCCCCACTTCGATGGCCGCATACGCATTGGCCACCGTCTGCGCCTGCACGCCCTGCGTGGCATCCACGACCAGAATCGCCCCTTCGCAAGCCTGCAGGGCCTTCTGCACTTCGTAATGAAAATCCACATGCCCCGGCGTATCGATGAAGTTCAGCATGAACTTCTCGCCCTGATGTTCATGGAACACCGTCACGGCCGACGCCTTGATGGTGATGCCGCGTTCGCGCTCCAGATCCATGTCGTCGAGAATCTGCTCCTTGAATTCCCGTTCGGTGATGGCGCCCGCGCGCATCAGAAGCCGGTCGGACAACGTGCTCTTGCCGTGGTCGATGTGGGCGATGATCGAGAAATTACGAATCTGCATCAAACTCCTATTAGGTGCGAACCGTGAATTCTACGGCACGCGCGCGATTGCCACAAATGCCGATTGAACCGCCAAGACGCCGAGGACGCCAAGGCAGGAAAGAATTCACCTTGGCTTTCTTGGCGTCTTGGCGGTTATCTTTGAGGCATCGTTGACAATGCTTCCAAAAAGTGAATTCTTGTCCCCCAAAGGAGAACCAACCAAATGTCCAAGCAGTATCCACAGCCGCCGAAGATGCCGATTGATCCGAACAAAAAATACAGCGTGACGATCCAGACGTCCAAAGGCCCGATCGCCTGCGATCTATTCGCCAAGGACGCCCCGATGACCGTCAACAATTTCGTCTTCCTCGCCAACGAGAAATTCTACGATGGAACCAAATTCCACCGCGTCATCGCCGATTTCATGGTCCAGGGCGGCGATCCCACCGGCACCGGCAGCGGGGGGCCGGGATACAAATTCGCCGACGAGGTGAAGGGCAATCCGCGCAAGCATCAGGTCGGCAGCCTTTCGATGGCCAACGCCGGACCCAATACCAACGGCAGCCAGTTTTTCATCACCCACGTCGTCACCGACTGGCTCGACGGCAAGCACACGGTTTTCGGCCAGGTGAAAGACCCCAAGAGCCAGCAGGTGGTCAACTCCATCAAGCAGGGCGATACAATCACCGGCGTGACCATCGCCGAGGGCTGATGTCGTGCTCGCCCACCGCGCGAAGCTGATCCTCCTTGTTTTGTTATTGGGGCAGCTTCCCAAGGCGTCGGCGGCGATTCCGCAGGAGATTGACGACCGGATCATTCAATCCGAGCTGGGGAATCAATTTGACCCCGCCAGCCTGCCCCGGTTTCGCTCCGCGCAATCGCTCCTGGAGCAATTTTTCGCCGCGACAGCTTCCCAGCGCAAGCAGATCGTTACCGAGATCAATGCCACCGGCCTCCCGCCTGCAATCGTCGGCCGGATCGCGCGATTGCGCGAAAATTGGTCGCCGCTCGCCCCCGGCGTTTACTACATCAACACCCAGGCCGGTCCCGCCAACATCCGCTATTTCCTGGGCATCCCCGCGCAATACGATCTCTCCCACTCCTGGCCTCTGGTCGTCAAACTTCCCGCCGCCAACGCATTTCTGACCCAACCTCCGCCCGATGCCCAGGCCGTCACGAACATCTATACGCAGTGGATCACGAGCGAGCTTTCCAATCACCCCGACGCCATCGTCCTGATGCCCCTGCTCAATCTCGACGAACTTTACGGCCCCGGTCCGGTCGGCATGAATCTGGTCATGCAACCAATCCTCGATTCCGCCAATCGGGCCAACATCGATCCCGCGCGCGTTTATCTCACCGGCCACTCCATGGCCGCCCACGCCGTTTGGAATCTGGCGATTCATTACCCAACCTTCTTCACCGCGATCAATCCCATGGCCGGCTCGGCCCACGATGTCTGGCAGCGCGTCCGCCTTGGCAATCTCGAAAACATTCTCTGCATCGTCTGGCACGACGCCTCGGATGATGTTGTCAACGTCGATGAATCCCGTTCAATTGTCCGCTATCTGCAAAACCTGAAATACGACGTCGATTACACCGAAACCCGCGATCTCGGCCACATCCCCTCGCCGCAGATCGTCGAGGACGAATATAAAAAGCTTCGCACCCGCACGCGCGATCTCTATCCGAAAGAAGTGTTCATTCAATCCAACAGCGCCGACACGATTTTCAACCGGGCTGATTGGGTCCAAATCTACCAGCCCATGTCCCCCGGCGAGCAGGCCAAGGTCCAATTCTCCCGCGGCAGCCAGGGCATGTACATTTATCAAAATGCCTTCCGCGTGATTGCCGAGATCGCCGACCCCCACACCATTCGCCTGAACGTCCGCAACGTCCGTGTCGTCCGACTGTATCTGAACGATCAGATGATTGATCTGGATCACCCCATCCAGGTTTTCGTCAACGGTATGAGCCGGTTCAACGCCATCGTGCCGCGGAGTATGGACGAGATGTTGAAAGACCAACTTTTCCTTGGCCGCGGCTGGCGATATTACACAGCCGTGATCGATCTTGATCTGGCTGAAGCTCCAACAACCGCCCCGGCCACGCGACCGCAGCCGCGCAGCCGATCGAATACATCGCGCCGGATGGCGAACACAAAATTTTTGTTCCCAGCGGAAACTGAATGACGAGGGCGAAAACTCGAAATCCGAAATTCGAATGACGAATCAAGTCCGAATGACCAAAACTCGAAACGAATTTCCGGTGGTTTCCGCCATCGAATTTCGAATTTGGTTCGTCATTCGAGTTTCGAGTTTCGAGTTTCCTGCCGCAACTCTCTCAGAAGCCGTCTCAATTCCTCCTCCAACTCCCGAACAATCTCTTCCCCTTTCTTCCCGTCAAAATTCATCGGCTTACCATATTTCACCCGAATCGGATGTGGATGGAAAAGCGTTCGATCCTTCGGCCACGCCTCAAACGACCCATCGATCGCCACCGGCACCACCGGCACCCCCGCCTTGCGGATCACCAGCGCCACGCCTTTTTCCAGCTTGGCAATCTCGCCCGTTTCCGTTCGTGAGCCTTCGGGATAAATATTCAAGGCATGCCCTTCGCCGAGCCGGCGGATGATTTCCTTGACCGCTCCGATGTCACCCTCGCCCTGACGAACCGGAAAAGCATGCAGCATCCGGATAAACCAGCCGAAATATGGGTTCTCGAACAATTCGCTCTTAGCCAGAAAGCTCACCGGCCGTGAAAGGTGCACCGCGACCAGGACCGGATCGAGATAGCTCTGATGATTGGCGACCAGCAGGACCCCGCCGTCCTTCGGCACATTTTTATCCCCATAGGTTTTCAAATCGAACATCAGCGTGGTCCCGACACGCGCGATAATCTGAAGCGACTTCCAGGCGAATGATCGCTGATTCATGAGGGTTTTTGCAATTTCCGGGCCTTGGCCACGATCTGATCCACAACGCTCTGCAGCGGCAATTCGGTCGTGTCGATCACCTCGGCTCCGCCGGGAATCGCCAGCGGTCCCACCGCGCGTCGGGCGTCACGCGAATCGCGGTCCATGATCTGGTCCTGAATCATGGCGATGTCCACGACCTCTCCGCGGGCACGAAGCTGCCCAGCGCGCCGCCGGGCTCGCTCGGCGGGCGTGGCGTCCAGATAAAACTTCAATTCCGCGTGAGGAAAAACAACTGTGCCCTGATCTCTTCCTTCGGTCACCAGATTTGGACGGGAGGCCCCGATCTCCTGCTGTTGTTTAACGAGTATTTCCCGTACCGCCGGCACCTGCGCCACGAACGACGCGGCCCGCGTCGCTTCTCCGGCTCGGAGAAGATGCCCGACCGGCTCCCCATTGAGAGTCACCCCCGGCGGATGCGTCGAAAAATCAAACACGATTTTCGCCAGCCGCGCGACGTACGCCAGTTCCCGCTCGTCTCCAAGATCGGCGTTTCGTCGCAGTGCCGCCAATCCGATCGCGCGATACATCGCGCCGGTATCCAGAAAATCAAATCCAAGGTCTCGCGCAACGGTTTGCGCGACTGTCGATTTGCCCGTGCCGGCCGGCCCGTCGATCGTGATGATCATGTGTTTCGAAGCGCGAAATATCATGCGGAATTGGCCGTTGGCCGCAAGCGGGAATAAATTTCCTATTTCCTATTTGAAGAAGAGGCGATTGCCGACCCGTATTCCAATAGGCAATTGGAAATTCCGACGCGGATGTGGATTCGATCGGTCGCTAACTCGGCGGTTTCAGTCCGTCTTCGCTCTGCGGCAGGTCTTTCAGCGTATTCAACCCGAAAACCTCCAGGAAACGCTTGGTCGTCCCGTAAAGAATCGGCCGGCCCGGTTCTTCGGCTCGGCCGGCGATGTTGACCAGCCGTTTTTCCATCAGGCTTCGGATCGTCTCGCCGCAGGCGACGCCGCGAATCGCTTCAATATCCGCCCTCAGGATCGGCTGCTTGTAGGCGATGCTCGCCAGCGTTTCCAGCGCCGCTTTCGTCAGTTTCGTGTCAATTTCGCGCTGGTGCAGCCTCTGCAGATGCTCGCCGAACTCCGGCAGCGTCAGGAGCTGGTATCCACCGGCCACCTGCTCAACACGGAACGAACGGTGTGATTCCTCGTATTGAGCGTTAAGATCCTTAATCGCCTGCCGCACGGGCTTGGTCGCCGGCAGGTCCATCAACTCCGCAAGCCGACCCACTGTCAGGGGGTGATGGGTCGAAAACAGCAAGGCTTCCAGAAGCCGCGAATCCACGGCGGCAAGTGAATCGGAATTCTCCGCATCGCCATCCAATTCTTCGGGCAAATCTTCAACGGGGCCGTCGGCTTCGCCCACCGGTTCCATTTCCATGTCATCTTCCAAGATAGGCTCGTCCCTGACCAATCGCATAAGCCGACTCCCTTTCGCTTCGACCGTTATCGGCCATTTCCGTCGCCGAAGTCGAAAGAAACCGGATCGGCCTGATGTTAGGGACGACGCCCGACCGGTCAAGTCCAGCGGGGAAAATTCGATTGAACCGCCAAGACGCCAAGATCGCCAAGGAGAGGCACAAGGGGCAAGTCCAAGTTCGAAGCTAGTTTTCCAGCCAAAAACCTGCGCTTGCAACTTGTATCTACCTCGGCGTTCTTGGCGTCTTGGCGGTTCATTTCTCTTGCTTCAGATTGGAACAGGCCGCCCGAATTGGGAAAATAGCGGTTTCCGGCCGCCCACAACCGGGTACAATTCCCGCATGGAATCAACGCCAACCCCGACCGGTCCGGACGTTGAACGTCTAAAAGTTCCCGAGGAATTGCTGAAACAGGTGCACGATGCCCGCGAGCGATTCCGTCTATCCAAGGAGAACCTGGAAAAGGCGATGGAAGATTCCGATTACGACCATGGGCAGCACGTGGAGGGCCATTTCGCCGAATTGCGAAAGGCCGAGCGCGAGCTGGAAGAACTTACCGACAAAGTCCAGGAAATCCTCAGCAGGAAGGTCTGATGTTCGGATATCAGGCAGAGCGCCGCAGAATCTCCAAGCTAATGGGCTTGGACTACCTGTGGTTCGGCCTTGTCGGGCAAATCATGGGCGTTCTTTTGATCGCCGCCGTGCCGCCCGAACCGTCCAGCGCGCCAGTTCTGGCGGGCGAGCTTGCCCTGGTCCTTTCCACCGGCGTCCTGATCGGCGGTTGCGCGATATACGCTCGCTTTCATCGGCTCAGCCGATTCTGCGCATTACTCGGATTGTTTAACCTGGCCGGGGTTTTGATCCTGATCCTGTTGCCGCTTCGCGGGCGGCAACGGGAGCGGGGCACTGGTTTTTCAGTCATCTTTGCCGAGCCGTATCGTCGTGATGTCTGGAGAATGGACGTCCGCGTCCAACTCGATGAAAAGATCGCCGCCGGCGTGCGCGAGCCGATCATGCTTCAGCTTCCGCGCGGCGCGAGCGTCGGCACCGCGATGAAAACGCTAGCCGGCGTGATACCAAATCTGTTCAACGGTGATTTGCCCAACGCCGATTTCATCGTCAACGGCATTAATACCGATCGCCGGGCCGAACTGAGCGATGGCGATGAGATGATCGTCAAGCTGGCACCTCCGGAAATCAATCCTCCGGCCGCAAGCGCCCCGGACGGAAGATCAATGCCCCCAGCGTGACCGAAAAACGCAAGCCGCCCGGCACTGGACCGTCTTTAAACAAGAACCCCAGATGTGATCCACACCCCGCGCAGGTGATCTCTCGGCGCTCACATCCTTCGACTTCGATTCGAATGACTCGAATATGATCGCTGCAAACCGGCGCCCGGAAACTCGCCCAATCGACCCCAGCCCCAAAACGGGCATGCGAGGTAAACAGCAGCAACTGGCACCGCCCACAGCGGTAAACGCCGGGCTCGTGCGCAATTTCCACCGGCCCCTTCTTGCGCCCTTTTCCAGTTTCCGAAATCGCCAGCCGGCTGAAAAATGTACCCATTCCGTATTTAAAAACTCCTAAACTGTTCTCAAAATTCCCATAAATGGATGAGTTCGCGACAAAGTCGAATTAGGCGCATGATTCTCAGTCGTCCTGGTTTTCAAATGGGGGTGTGTATTTTTAGTCGGAAAAGAGGAAAAAGGCGCTGGATCGGTTACAGGGTCTATGCCGAACGGATTCGTTTACTCGAATATAACGGGCGCCGGCGCTTCGGACGCACTCGGCTGGCCTGATGGCGATCGGATGAGCCGTCAGCAATTGGCGCGCTCGACTTTCAACAGGCCCGTCAACCGCGTTCGAAGCGGCGATGCGTTCCCGCATTCGAGCCGGCGAATGTGTTCGGCACAAAGCCCGTAACGATAATAATCTTGAAAGGTCTTTCAAAACCTTCATTTTCCATCGCCGACTTCGCCTAGGCGCTATTCCTCCTATTGTTCGAAACTCGGATTGCCTTAGCGCATGCTTGTCTTGACAACCATATATGAGCGACGTACTTATCTCACTCCCGGATGGTCTCGGCGATGAGAAACAGAGGGCTATAGCGTGATTGCGGTGCGAGAGTTGACCAAGGTATACGGTCAGACCTTGGCGGTGGATCATATCTCTTTCGAAGTGCCCAAGGGGCAGATTGTTGGATTCCTCGGCCCCAACGGCGCAGGCAAATCAACCACGCTCAAAATGCTTACCTGTTACCTCCCGCCGACCAGCGGCGGGGCGACGGTCAACGGATTCGACATCTTCCGTCAATCCGAGCAAGTCCGCGAAAATCTGGGATATCTGCCGGAAAATGTCCCGCTCTATACCGAAATGAAAGTCCGCGAATATCTCGACTTCCGCGGCCGGCTGCGAAAGATGCCGCGTGTCGAACGCAACCGCCGGATCGACTATGTTCTGGACCGCTGCTGGCTCAATCCGGTGCATCACAAAACCATTGGTCATTTGTCCAAGGGATATCGCCAGCGGGTCGGACTGGCCGATGCGCTGCTTCATAATCCCGCGGTGTTGATCCTGGATGAACCGACCGTCGGCCTCGACCCTGCGCAGATTCGCGAGACGCGCAAGCTGATCAAAGATTTGGCCGGTCATCACACGGTTGTTTTATCCACGCACATATTGCCGGAGGTGGAGGCAACGTGCGATCGCGCGATCGTGATCGCGGCGGGAAAGATTGTCGCCCAGGGCTCGCCGGACGAATTGCGGGCCAGCCGGCGGCTCACCGCGCGCATCCTCGTCGAATGCCGCGGGCCGCGCGCAGAGATCGAGGCGACGCTCATCCGCGTCAGCGGCGTCAGCAAGGTGGAAATCCTCGACGGCGAGTCAACCGATTCCAAATATCTGACCGCTGCCCTCCGCGCCAAGGACGGCTACGACATTCGCGAGGAAGTCGCCCGAACCGTCATCCAGCACGGCTGGCCATTACGCGAAATTCGCCTCGAACACGCGACCCTCGAGGAATTCTTTGTTCAGGTCACCGCCGATCAAGCCATGGCGAGGGTATAAAAGATGAAACGCGCCACTACCATCGCTCGCCGGGAATTGACCAGCTATTTCTATTCGCCGATCGCGTATGTCGCGATGTCGGTTTTTCTCGTCGCCTGCGCCTTCACGTTCTGGGACGACTTTCAGCCCGGCGAAATCGCGGGAATGCGGAGCCTTTTCAATTGGATGGTCTGGCTTCTGGTCTACATCATTCCGCTGTTATCCATGGGATTGCTCGCTCAGGAATGGGCTACCGGGACCATCGAGCCTTTGATGACCGCGCCGGTTGTCGAAACCGATGTCGTCATGGGGAAATTCCTCGGCTCCTTCGCGTTTTTCCTGGTGATGCTCGCCCCGACGCTGTTGTATGTCGCGATCCTGGCGATGTATGCCACGCCGCGAATGGATTTCGGTCCTATTCGCAGCGGATATCTTGGAGTCATTCTGGTGGGGGGGCTGTTCATCTCCATTGGTTTATTCTGCTCATCGCTGACCCGCAGCCAGATCGTCGCCGCCGTGGCGACCGCCGCCGTTCTGTTCGCCATCACCATCGTTCCCTGGTGGGCCAGCGGGAAACTGCTCTCGCCGGTTTGGACCAACGCTCTGAATCAGACGGTATTCAAACGGTACACCGATTTCAGCCGCGGGATCATCGACTCCGGACATCTGGCGTTCTTCATTCTCTCAACGGCCGTGTTTTTGTTCCTGACCACCAAAGTTCTTGAATCACGGCGGTGGAAATGAGTCAAGATCAATCCAACAAAAACATGACCCTGGCGACTCCGGAATCCCAGAGCCAGCGCTGGATCAAGTACGGGGCCAACGTCGTCTTTTCCAGCCTGATCGTGATCCTTCTTGCGGTTATGCTCACGTGGCTGGCCCAATCCCACGCCGTGCGGCTGGACACGACCACTGGCGGCACGCAAAGCCTCACGCCGCAATCCGTCGGTTTCATTCAGGACATCAAGCAGCCGATCCAGATCGTCGCGCTTTATCCTAAGCTCAAGAGCGAATCGCACGAGCAGGATTTCTATCAGCCCGTCGCCGATCTGCTCAACGAATACACCATCAAGGGCCGTAACATTCATACCCAGTTGCTCGACCCCGACACAGAGAAAGACGAATTCAACAAGCTCGTTTCCGAGGTCACCAACAAATACGGCGGGGCGGTCCAGGGTTACAAGGCCATTCTCGACAAGCTGCCGGATATCAACAAAAAGACCGATCAATTCGTCACCGATGAAGCCGCCAAATTCCGCGCCCTTCCTTTCGACAAGGTGCAGGACCAGCAGCTCCAGCAGGAAATCTCCGCGGCTTATCTGACGCTGGTCCTGGCCCATCATCAGATCGACGATCTTAAAACCGCCGTGGATTCCGAACTGAATCAGCAGATTCCCAGCTACAAAGACGGCGTGGACGACACGCGCACCACCTACACCAATATCTCGCAGTTGTTGCAGCAGTTCTCGCAGGTGGTCGGCTCGTTCAAGACCAATCCCGCTTTCGCCAAGCTGACGGCGATCACCGATTACGCCCCCGGCGCCGCCGCCCGCGCTGCAAATGCCCAAAAGGACGCCGACGCCCTGGTGGATGCCATCGCACATCTCGGATCGCTGACCGAACTGGACGAGTTCAAGCAGCAACTCAAGAGCAAAGCCATCATCGTGATGGGTGACACCGGCTATAAAATCCTGCAATTCGATCAGGTATGGAAAGTCCCCGAAGCCAGCCGATTCACCCCGGCGTCGCCGGATGTTCAGCCCCGTCTGAGTTTCGCCGGTGAGCAGCAGATCACCGCCGCCATCGCATCGCTGACGAGCGCGGCCAAGCCGATGGTCGTTTTCGTCCGCAACGGCGGCCCTCCGCTGGCGACGGCGATGTCGCCCGACCAACAGCCGCCCCTGTTCGCCTCCATCGCGCAGCGTCTCCGCGATCAGAATTTTGACGTTCAGGAGAAAGACGCCACCGGCCAATCCGCCGCGCAGGAAAATCCGATTCCGGAGCCATCCGATGCGGAGATGAAATCCGCGATCTGGGTGATCGTCCGATCTCAACACGATACGCAGCCCGATCAGCCATCCCAAATCGATCCGATGCTCGAACAACATCTCCTGTCCGGCGGATCAGCGATGGTTCTGCTCTTCCCAACCGCCGACACGATGGATCAGGCCCTTTCGCCCATGGGCATTCACGCCCGAACCGATCAGTTGATCATCCACGAAGCCCTGACCGCGCCCGAACGCCAGTCCAACGATTTCGCCGAGTCCGCATTGCAGGCCAGCCAGGCCGTCTTTCGGCTCAACCAATATGGCGATCATCCCATCGCCACGCCGCTGGCAGGCCTTGATTTCCTTCAGGCGGCATCGTCGCCGATTTCCGTCGGGCCGGATATTCCGCCCGGCGTTCACGTTGCGGGTTTGTTGCCGATCCCTCTTTCCCCGCATTACTGGGCCAGTTCTGATACCGAATCGATCTTGAGCAACCAGGGTGGCGTTGTCACATTCAACCCCAAGGCCGACCCGGATGCCGGCCGAATGTTCGGCGACATCGATAACACTCCCGACAACCGCCTCTTTGCCGCCGCCGCATCCGATGCTCCCAGCGGCGCGCGCCTCGTCGTCGTCGGAAGCTACGTCTTCGCCATCAGCTACCTGGTCGATCTTCCGGATCAGGAAATGCTCGAACGCCACGGCCTGAACGTCTCGCGTCTTCCCGGCAACGGGGAGTTCTTCGTCAACAGCATTCTCTGGCTCGCCCACGAGGATTCCATGCTGGCCATCAGCCCGCACGCACTGCAGGTGGCTCGCATCCGCGAGATGACGCCCGCGACATTGGCATTCTGGCGTTTGGGGATTCTCACCGCCGGGCTGCCGCTGGCCGCGATCGTCGCCGGACTCATGGTTTATTCCAGGCGACGCGATTGAGATTGACGAGTTATCGAGATGAATTTCAAAACCACCATCGTCCTGTTCGTGGCCCTGCTCATTGTGGGGATCATTTTCGTCGCCAGCAACAAGAGCCCGAATCAACCCGCCTCCCCAACCGCGCAACCCACCCCCGGTCAGGGCGAAAAGCTTTTCGATCTGCAATCCTCCCAGATCAAAGACATCACCATCACCGACGCCGATGGCAATCGCACATCGGTCCGCCAGGATGGCCCCGCCTGGAAAATGACCGATCCCACTCCCGCGGCCGCGGTCGATTGGCAAACCCAGGACCTGATCCGCACGATCTGCGATCTCCGTTCCCAGGGCCGGCCCGATTCGACACCCTCCGATGCCGGTTTGGATAAACCTCGATATACCGTCGATCTGATCGACACCGACGGCAAATCCACCCGTCTACTCATCGGCAACAAAACCAATATCGGCGATGTCATGTACGCCCAGGTCAACGGCGGCGATATCAATCTGATCGATTCCAGCCTGGCCAAGACCCTCAAAACCGCCGGCGATGACTTACGCGACAAACATCTCCTGACGACCAGCGCGGCCGATTACAAGCAAATCCGCATCACCACGCCGACGCAAACCGTCGAAATGCAAAAGCAGGGCGACCGCTGGCTCATCACCAAACCCGACCAGATGCCCGGCGACAGCGAATCGATTTCATCCCTCATTTCCTCGATCACCGGAACCGAGGCCACCGAATTCGTTAAAAGCGATTCCGATGAATTGCCCTACGCCGGCTTCTCTCATCCCACCCTTGTGGTTTGGATGAGCACCGATGCGCCCACCACGCAACCGAGTACGCAGCCATCGCCCGGCATCACGCTGACCATCGGTGCTCCCGACAGCCTGGCCAAGGATCACTATTTTGCCGAGACCTCCGATGGCCTGGTCGCCAAGATCGCCAAGACCTCGCTGGACGGTCTGCAGAAATCGCCTTTGGATTTGCGCGATCACGATGCGGTTACGATTGCTTCTTCGGATGTCACCCGAATTTCGGTGGTGAAAACCGTTTATCCGCCGCTGTCGTCGGCGCAGGCCACGCAGCCGTCCGGCGCCAATTTGAGTCAGCGGCCGATGTCCACGCATCTCTTCGTATTCGACCGCCGGCCCAAACCGGCGCCTGTCGTCGGACCAAAGCTCGCCGCATCCCGGCCCGCAACCGCTCCGGCCACCCCGCCGGTCCAATCCATCTGGATGTTCACGATTCCATCTGAACCAAACAGCCCGGTGGACGATTCCAAGATCGATACTTTGCTCGGAAAATTCAGCCCGCTGCGGGCCGACAAATATCTCGAAAAAGTTCCCGACAGCCCAGCCGACCAGCGATTCATCGTGACGCTCGAAACCAAATCGCTGAACAAATATCACATTGAAGTGACCAAACCCGCCAACGGCCAGACGGTCTACGCGACCTACAACGGCCTGATCTTCGAACTTCCAACTGCCTTTCTCGACGCGCTCGACACCGATTTCCACAAAACGCCATGAAGCCCCGGCACCTGGGACAGAAATCTATCCTGACCGAGCGGCAAATCGCCCGCCCGCGAACGATCCTCGACACTTTTCCCAACCCCCGGCCACAGCGTGATTATGAAATCAAGTTCGTCTTCCCCGAGTTCACCAGCGTTTGCCCCATCACCGGCCAACCCGATTTCGCCACGATCACGATTGTCTATATCCCCAACCGGCTGTGCGTGGAGATGAAAAGCTTGAAGCTTTATTTCTTCGCCTATCGCAACAAGGGGATTTTCTACGAAGCGGTGATTAACACGATCCTGGACGATCTGGCAGATACGCTGAAACCCCGGCGAATTACCGTCACCGGCGACTTCGCCGCCCGCGGCGGAACCACCGCGACGGTCACCGCAAGCCGGCCCGCGATGCGAATAAAATAGGGAAAACAGGTTTTGGGCGACGAGAGCGGTTCGCTAGAGTAGGAACCCTCTTACTCGGAAGCTGGCGGAGGTTGCGCAGCTCGCACAGGTCTTTGCAGCGGATAGAAGAGTTGGTCCGTGAGAGAATCCGGGAGTTTATCTTCAGTGCCGTAGGCGGCAGGCCATTCTTTGGGGAGGTGATGGGTGCCGAAAACTCTGTCGAGCCATGGAAGGGTCGAGGCATAGTTGCGGTTGATCGGACCGGACAGAGTGTGATGCCAGTGGTGGAACGCTGGGGTTGATACGAACCATTCAAGGGGGCCAAAGCGCCAGCGCAGATTGGCGTGGATAAAAAATCCCCAGGTAGTAGTGATCAGCGTGGCCAGGACCGGAACCAAATTGCCGCCGGGGATTTTAGGCCCGCCCAGGCCAAGGATGTACATAGGAACCAGCGCGGCGAAACGACTGAAGACCAGGTCAACCGGATGGGCGCGCGTGTTCACCAGAAAATCGATTTCCTCGGCGCTGTGATGGATGGAATGGAAACGCCACAGGAAGGGGATTTGGTGGCTCAGGCGGTGAGCCCAATAGTAACCAACCTCGGAAACGATCAAAGCCGTGACCGCTTTAAGCCAGATTGGCCAGGACGCGGTCATTGCAAGAAAACCGCTCGGCATCGCACGGTGAATCATCAAGGCCACAAGGGCCATCGGGCCGCTAAGGAGGGCGGCAGGGAGAAGGGTGCTGATGAAAAAGTATCCCAGATCGGCGCCGATTCCCTTGCGGAGGATCTTTTGCGGATGGGCGGCAAAGAGTCGCTCCAGAGGAACGAAGATGACAACCAGGGTCGCCAGCCAAAGGGAGAGGCGGAGAATCGTAATCAGCATCCCGTGGAATTGATCGGCCATGTTTGAATCGCTTTCGATTTGGCCCTTATCCTCCTCCCCCGACGTATCGAGAGAGGAGGAAAGATTCGATGCGGTCGTTCATACGACGATACCCGTTCGATTCGCGCACACGCGCCGTCCAATTCTGCCGATGGAGATAACCGCACCGACGCCCGCAAGCAACATCAGGGCGGACGGTTCAGGTACGCTTGGCTCCATGTCCACGCCATCCAGAAAAACCATTGGCGGCGCCCCGCTGGGGGTGCCGACCGCCAGAAAGCTCAATACTTCGGACGCGCTGCTGGCCGTGTAAGTCAGCGTCTGCGACTCCCATGGGAAGACACCCTGACTGGGAGTATTCATGACAGCCGACAATTGCGTATCGCTCCCCAGACTGACCTGCCACTGCTCGGTTGTGGCGCCTCTAAGATTACCCGATTCCTGTCCGGCCGCCTGATTGAACGACACATCGTAGTTCTGCCCGACCGTCAAGCCGGAGATCGTCTGATTAAAGGAGAAGCTATACGACGGATCGCCGTCTGCCTCGATGAAATTATTGTTGCCGCTGGGGCCGTGGGCTGGGAATGGACCATACACCGGTATGCCCGGGTCGGAGACATTATCTGCCGTGCCGGGGGCATCGACTTCAACGCCAAAATCGTAAAGGCCGCTGCCGGTCCAATCGGTGGGTTGAACATAGACGAAGTCGTTCTTCGGAGCGCTGCCGCCATAGAGGTTAAAGTTACCGTTGGTGACGAGATTCGCCCGAGCGAGGCCGCAGGGGAGAAGGGCCAAGCCCAGGATGTGAATTGCGATGATGGATAATTTTCTGCAGATCATATTTTCACTTTCGGTAAAGAGGATTGAAATCGTTACGGGCTCTCGCGCCGCGGAATTATGCGGCTGAGGATTTCGCCATCGCGCGTCGGCCCACTCTGCCGATAGCGATCACCGTTCCGACGCCAGCAAGCAATAGCAGGGCGGATGGTTCGGGCACATTCGTTTCCATGTCCACGCCATCGAGAAATATCTGCGGCGGCACCCCTCCGCTGCCGATGGCGATAAAACTTAGCAGATCGGATGTGTTGTCTGCAGTGAGCGTCAGGGTCTGGGATGTCCAGGGAAACATGCCGCCCTGCGGAATCGACATCAGGGTCGAATATGCCGAAGAGCTACCCAGGGTGACCTCCCACTGATCTGTCGTGGCGCCTGAATCACCCGCTCCCTGCCCGGCCGCCTGATAGAACGACACAGTATAAGAATCCCCGGCAGTCAGGCCGTTGATCGTTTGCGTGACTGGGAGCGCGAAGGTGGGAGTACTATCCACCTGGACGAAATTGCCGCCCTGTGGGCTCATGATGGGGAAACCGGGATACACCGGTAATGCGTAGGAGAAATTATCCGCCGTGCCGGGGGCGTCGATAAAATCGAAGCCCCCTCCGCTCCAGTCGGTGGGTAGAACGCTGGTGAGGAAATCCTTGGGGGCGGTGCCGGTACAGATCTCGAAGCCGCCGTTGGTCACCAGATTCGCCCGAGCCTGGTTACAGGTAAACAGCGCCGCCGCGATGGCGGGAATTACAACGATGGATAATTTTCTGCAGATCATATTTTTTCCCTTCCGGTAGAGAGGACAGAAATTGTTACAGGATCTCGTGATGTGGACTTATACGGCTGAGGATTTCGTCATCGCACGTCGGCCCAGCCTGCCCATTGCGACAACCGCGCCAACGCCGAGAAGCAATAATCCGGCGGACGGTTCAGGCACGCTGGACTCCATGTCTACGCCATCGAGAAAGGCAATCGGCGGCACGCCGCCGCTGCCGACCGCGAGAAAGCTCAATAATTCGGACGTACTGCTGGCTGTGTACGTGAGCGTCTGCGATTCCCAGGGGAAAACACCTTCACTGGGAGTATTCATGACAGCCGAAAATTGCGTATCGCTCCCCAGGCTGACCTGCCACTGCTCGATTGTGGCGCCCGAATCAAGGTATTGCTGCCCGGCCGCCTGATCGAAAGACACAGTATAAGTCTGCCCGACGGTCAAGCCGGAGATCGTCTGGCTGACGGGCTGCGCCAAGCCCGAGCTGGCATCTGACTCGATGAAATTGCCGTTTGTGTTCGGGGCTGGGGGGGCGGGGAAAGGACCCCAGACCGGTATGCCGGGTCCGGTGGTCGCCGTGTTGGGGGCATCGAGAAAAACGTAGCCTCCGTTGCTCCAGTCCGTGGGCAGACAATTGCTGGTGAAGTCCTTCGGGGCGGTGCCGGTATAGAGCGCGAAGTTGCCGTTGAACACCAGATTCGCCTGAGCCATGCTGCAGATGAGGATGGCCAGGCCAATTGCGGAAATTACGATGGCTGATGATTTTTTCGCGAACATATTTCTCCCTTTTTTTAAAAAAGATGGTTACTGCCAAAACACCTCGCGGTGCGAAGAGGCTGTATCGTGCTTGAGTCAGGATTCACGCGCTTCGCCTTTGACGGCGGAATAAGAACATGCCGGTGGCCAGCAACGGTAACGCGACCGGCTCGGGAACGTTGTTGTAATAGAGAGAAAATGCAAGGTCTTCCGAAGGCGCTGCTACGCCCGTCGCCCCAAACCCGTCGACGGAAGGGATATTGCTGTATGACAGCGGCGACATGTTGGTTTCAAAAAGATTCTGCGGGGGCGGCGCGTTCGGTATATAGTTGACGTCTCCGGCAACGGCGTCATCCCGATAGTGATACACCGGTTGCCCGATATCATTTGTGCCGAGGACCGCGTCGCCCGGCGGAGCGGCGTACGGATCGGGAATCGTATAATCGCGATTGTGCCATCCCCATTGAACGGGGACAGTACCGGGTGTATCCAGTGCCACGATTTTCAGCCAGTAAACCGTGCCGGCTTGTTCAGGAAAGGGATTCGCCAGCTCGGCGTTATATTCGTAAAGTTGTCCGTCCGGGCCGCCGGCAACAGTAGGCACCGCCTTTTCGCTGAAGGTTCCCGAAGCTGGGGCGAGCGGCGGCGTGGGGTTAAGATTGACGACCTCTGAACTCAGCGATATGCCGGGCTGGCTGAAGCCCGAAGTGGACGTGGCCGGGACATCCGTTTCGAACGAGATGAGGAATTGCTGAACCTGGCCGGGCGCGGCCGTGTTGGGGAGATACGAACCCCACCACTGAACATCGACGATCGGACTTGTGACGTTGTCCGAAAAATCGTCTGCCGCGAATGAGCCGCTATAACCTCCCGTCGCGAAATTTACGGTGGCGGTACTGAGTTCGTCATGTCCGGGAAACTGGGAGTTTGGATTCGTCGCTAGGCCGCCCAGCGGCAACTGCTGGAACTTCAGTATTTCGCCCGGCAGCGGTCCTGCCGATGCAACCGAGCCGATGCCTAGAGATGCTAAAATTCCGACTGTTGCGATTCCAGTCGAACGAGATTGAAGAGTGCTGCGTGTCATGGGAACCTCCAATAAGTCAGGGACCGAAAAGCGCGATCGATCTACGTCGAATCGCGCGGGTGTTTTGTCTGTTTAAGCGATTTTCCGCCTCCGCTTTGCCAGCATGCCGATTCCAGAGATCACGAGCAGTCCGGTGGATGCCGGTTCTGGCACGGATTGGTAATAAAGGTTGAAGGCAAGGTCTTCGGATGGCGTTATCGCACCCGCTGGAAATCCGTCCGATGTATTGTTGTACAGGAGCGGGTTCAGGGTTGTTTCGTTAAGAAAATTCTGCGAAGGGAGATACGCCACGTTGCCGGTCACGGCGTCATCCTGAAAATGCCAGACCGGAACGGTGCCGTTAACCGCCTCTATATTCTCGCCTGGTACGGGAACGGGGGAAGCGAGGGGATCCTGGATCGTGTAGTCGCGATTGTGCCATCCCCATTGGATATTGTCATTGGGACTGGTCAGCGCCACGATCTTCAGCCAGTAAACCGTGTCCTTGATTTCGGGGAACGGATTGGCCAGTTCGGCGTTATATTCGTAAAGCTGTCCGTCGGGGCCGGGAACAGAGGGCACCGGCGCCGCGACAAAGTTTCCCGAGCCTGAAATTTGCGGGCCAATCGTGACGACTTGTGAACTTAACACTTGGCCGGGCTCGCTGAAACCTTGAGACGCGTTGGACGGAACATCCGTTTCAAATGAAATGAGGAATTGCTGAACCTGGTTGGTCGTGACTCCCGTGGAGTTGGGCAGATACGAGCCCCACCATTGGACATCGACGATCGGGCTGCTGACGTTGTCGGAAAAGTCATCAGCGGCGAACGTGCCCTTGTAGCCCGCCGTCGTGGAACCAATTGCGGTGCTGAGTTCGTCGTGGCCCGGGGCAATCGGATTGGGATTGGTCTGCAGGTCGCCGAGCGGCAACTGCTGGAACTTCAGCACTTCACCCGGCAGCGGATTAGCCGAGGCGAACGATCCGATACCGAGAGAGGCAAAAAGTCCAACCGTAGTAATTGCGACCGAACGAGCTTGAAGAGTGTAGCGTGACATGGAAACCTCCAAAAAGTTAGGGACCAAAAAGCGAGATCGAATCACGTCGATTCGCGCAGGTGTTTTGTCTGATTAGGCGATTTTGCGCCTCCGCATTCCCAGCATGCCGATTCCCGAGGCGACGAGCAGGCCAGCCGATGCCGGTTCGGGCACGGCAGTGGCGGGGAGGCGGAAGATGAGATATTCATCCTCATTCATCCCCGGGGCGAAGGGAGAATTTCCGCCGCCAGTGCCGGGGATTTGGTACCACATCCATTCCGAGGCGGGCGCGATTTGCGGTACGTCGATGCCTGGGGGGCCGTTGATCGAGTGGTAAACGCCGCCCTGGGCGTTATCGTAGGTGGTGTAATCAGTGGGAGTGACCCATCCACCGGAGGGATCGGTGGCACTGTTGGCGGCGGCAATGGCGCCGGCCAGGCCCGGGTCGCCGAAGTAAACATCTGGTGGAGAGGCGCTTGCCGGAATCGTCATCCCTGTCGCGGCTACCTGCCATTGGCCGGCTCCGATCGATCCGCTACCGAGCAAAAGGTTGCCCGATATTGCGGAGGAGACATCGACCAGAAGCCCCTGCGCGGTGGCCAGGTCGCTCCAGGCGGCAATATAGATGTAATTGTTCGCGGGGCTCAACGTGACGTTGTAGGACTGGGCGACGAATAACTGGCCGGCCAGATAATTGTACTGATTGCCGTAGAAAGTCGTGGCAGTGGTACTGTTGCCAGAATAAAGGGCGTAGTCATTGTCGGCGTCGACGGTCACGGTGTACTGTGCGCTTGCCACGGCTGGATACGATGCAGCGATCGCGATCAGGATGTTTGTTGTTAGTTTCATGGTAGGAATTCCTTTTTTCCTTCGTTGGTTCTTGTCGGGAAAGGTTCGAGCCGCCGGCAATAATTACGTGCCGAGCCATTTCAAAATGTCAGCCCGTGTCCATTTTTACCTCCCGCGCGGACACTATCGTTTGCACATCGGTTGAACGTGAGGGCCGACCGAGGATCGACTCCAATACATCGCCCAGCCGCTGTTGAGCTTCATGGGCACAGATGTACAAAGCACCTGCCTGGCGCAGTACGGATTCCGTCGACGGGTCATGCACTTGGGCGATGGCAATCACGATCGGAAGCCCGGTTGCAGAAAACCGGCCAATCAGCTTCGTGGCTCGACTGACGGCATCGTCTGCGCCAACCCACACCACAACGGCCGGGGCGTCCATTCGCAAAATCGAACGGAACTGAACCGCGAACGGACCCTCCGGCACAAACCGCCAGCAAAATCCCGGTGGCGCGAGCACGCTGCCAATGTCGCGCTCCGGCACGTCGCCGATCACCGTCATCACGATCACGGATATTTTGTTGGTCATTGCAATCTCCGGCGGCCCTAAAACTTAAGGTGCTCGACTTTGACTGTCGGACCAGCCCAAAAATGGCGGCCGAATACCGTTGGAATCAAGCTGCTTTGCAGTGCGTTCGCCTGGGCTCCGAAGCCGCGCGGGCAAGCCGGCGGTAGCCGTCCGCGTCATGCGAATGGGCCAATTTGACCAGGTCGTTGCGGATGCTGATGGCGACCATTCGATCGCATTTCAGTTCCGCCGCTCCCAGCAGGGTTTCCAATATGGCTTGTTGCTTGCTCATAACTCTCTCCTGTCCAAAAACGAGACGATCCGTTCTGTTCCGCCGGCACGCGCCGATGAAACCTCGCACTTAAAACCAGCCGTTCACCCGCTGCGCCGCAGAGATGAACCTCAACGACCGGTTCAAAGTGCGTTCAACGACAAACGACGAATTGCTCCAATGCGAAGGGCGCGCCCGTGGCCGTCGAAGCGATAAATTTCTCGCAATCGGTTTGCGGTCGCGGAGTTGCGATGGAATTACGAGACCGGGGCTACAGATCGAAAATCTGGTGATGTTGGAATGTTCTATCCCAGGCGTCCGATGGATGCCCAGCGCAGGACTGGAGTTGCGATTCGCTGGTACATTACGCACCACCTGGAACGCTTTGTACCAACCTTGGGCGCGGCGACGGTTTGATCGGCCGCCGCGGGAATGAGATCAATGAAGAAAAGATTGCAGTCCATGCCGGTGGATCAGGCGGCCGAGCCGATGACGCTCGACTTGCAGGGCCAGCGCCGTCCGCGATTGGTTGCCGTCGTTGGCGCGCAGGGCCGACGCGATCACTTGTCGCTCCGCCTCGGCAAGTGACACGATCGCCTCGGCGACGGTGGGTCCGGATTCAGCCGACCGGTTCGCCACCTCGGACGGCAAGTCTTCGACCGTAAGGATCGCGTTTTCGGTCAGGGCGCAGGCTCGCTCCAGGACGTTGCGCAGTTCGCGGACATTGCCGGGCCAGTCGTATTCGGTCAAACGCCTCATTGCGGCCGCCGCGAGTTTGTGAGGGGGTTCGTCATAGATCCGGGCCATGTCGCGAAGAAACTGCTCGGCCAGCAGCGGGATATCCTCCTTGCGATTCCGCAGCGGAGGGATCTCCAAGGCCACCACATTGAGACGGAAGTATAAGTCGATTCGAAATGTGTTCAGCCGGACCATTTCCGCCAATGGGCGATGCGTTGCCGCGATGATCCGCACATCGACGGGGATCGCGCGAAATGTTCCGAGTGGGACGACCGCGCGCTCCTGCAGGCATCGGAGCAATCGGGCCTGCGCTTCGGGCAAAAGCTCTCCGATTTCGTCGAGAAAAATCGTTCCCCCGTCCGCGGCACGGAAAAATCCCAACGTGTTGCACGCCGCGCCGGTAAACGCGCCGCGAACATGGCCAAAGAGCTGGGATTCCAGCATGGAATCGCGGAGGGTTGAGCAATCGACGGGAACAAAGGGCCCGGTTGCGCGGGGGCTGGCCAGATGAATCTGCCGCGCCAGCAATTCCTTGCCGGTGCCGCTCTCGCCACGAATGAGCACTGTGCATTCGCGCCGACCCACGGCGACGGCCAATTCACGCAGCCGCCGCATGGTCTGATGTTCTCCCACCATCGGAGTCTGCACGGCTCTCTCCTTCAGCCCCGCAGTTGCGCCCTTCGTCGGCCCCACCTCAAATCAATTGCACCCAGAAAAAAAACAAACCTCAAGCCGTCAACCTCAGGTATGACACCGGCACGAGCGCGCTGGTAAATTCAGGCAAACTGATCCGCGAAATCTTAGTCAAAAGCGGAAATAAAGCCAGCCAAATATCAAGAATATGTGAAGATTTCGTGAGCGATTTGCTAGTTAGTCACGCCGAAGAAGCTGGACTTCCCCATTTCAACCCCGTCGGATTCGCGGCAGGCGCGACCCCGAATATCGAATTGATGTTTTAGTATCTGAACCTGGCAAACAAGCCCACCCGAAATTCCTGCATTACATCCCCCATTTGCCCGAACCCGCCGAAGGCGGCCATGTAAGACAGGTCCATACCGAACGACGTTCGGCCAAAGGACCATCCGGCCTCGACATCGGGCCGGATGTCAAACGCGGCTCCGGTGTAATACAGCGTGTGAATAAAGGAGACGTTGTTGATGGTTTGCACTGTATCCACCGAATAGTTGGAGACCAAAAGCCCCGCGCCGATCTGCGGCCTGATGTAAAATCCCCGCAGCCCAGGAATCAGCAATTTGATCGCCAGCCGTGGTTGTGCTTCGAAGAATTCCACATCCGAATAGAGATTTTGATTGTAGCCGAAGCCATTGTTGTTCAGGAAAAAAATGTTCGAACTCTCGCTGTCCCAATACCCCGAGGCCGATACCCCAAACCCGGCATAAATCGGCACCGGCGATCCTGGCAATCGATAGGCAAAATTGCCGTCAACGTATGCGCCGTCCTTGTCGAAAAATAACACCCCGTTCTTCTGTGGAAACATGTGCGAATATCCGCCGGTAAATGCGAAATCCATGTATTGGGCGGAGGCCATTGCGCTGAAAACAACCAATCCCGCTAGAAATGAAATTGCGCGTATCATGCCGGGATTATCTCCTAACTTCGCTCGGATCGTCAACGCGCATTCTTTTTACGATGCCCAAAGTGACTTGGCGGAACCCGGGAATCGATTCATTTTCTCCCGAGGTTTCCGCGGTGCTTCGCTCCGCAACCGCACGGCGCAGGCCGACTTATCCCGCATCAGCGTGTGCGGTATTTCGCAAATCGCATTCACGCGACGGGGTGCTATATTTGAGTCGGGTTGAAAGCCCCGGAAAACCGCTGATGACCCAACTCACCCTTGATCAGGCGATGCAGCTTGGCATTCGGAACCATCAGGCCGGAAAGCTATCCGACGCCGAGGAAATCTATCGTCGCGTTCTGGCTCAGCAGCCGAATCATTCCGATGCCCTGCACCTGCTCGGCGTCGTCTGCCACCAAACTGCCCGACCGGATGCCGCCATCGATCTAATCCAGCGAGCAATCGCGGTTAATCCCGGCGTCGCACAATATCACAACAACCTTGGCAATGCCCTGCGCGACAAACGGCTTTCCAACGAAGCCATCGCCGCCTATCGCAACGCCGTCCGGCTCAAGCCCGATTATCCGGAGGCCCATTACAATCTGGCCGTCGCATTGCGCGCCCAAGGCCAGATCGACCAAGCCATTGCTGCCTATCGCGACGCTCTTTATTTCGATCCCAAATTCGCCGATGCCCACAACGATCTTGGCAGCGCCCTGCGTGAAAAAGGAGCGCTCGACGAGGCCATCGTTGCCCTTCGCGAAGCAATCCGCCTCCAGCCCAATCTGCACAAAGCCTACAACAATCTCGCCAACGCCTTGCACGAAAAGGGCCAGCTCGACGAGGCCATCGCCGCGCTGCGTGAGGCTCTCCGTATCAAACCCGACATCGCCGAGGCGCATAACAACCTCGGTAACATTCTCCGCGACCGCGGCCTACTCGACGACGCCGTCGCGGCCCTCCGCCAATCGATCCGCTTGACGCCCGATTTCGCCCAGGCCCATTACCATCTCGGCGTCGCCCTGCTCCTTAAAGGAGACTCCATCGATGGCTGGTCGGAATATGAATGGCGCTGGCGATGCAAGCATTTTGCCGCGCCCCGCGGCGGGCTCCGTCAACCTCGTTGGGACGGCGGGGATTTGACCGGCCGCACCATCCTCCTCCAGGCTGATGCCGGATTCGGAGACACAATCCAATTCATCCGATATGTCCCATCTGTCGCGGCCTCCGGAGGTAAAGTTGTCCTTGAATGTCCGCCCCAACTGCATCGGCTGCTAAAAAGCTTCCCTGGTATTGACCAATTAATCTCCGCGAGCCAGCCGTTGCCTCAATTCGATGTCCATTGTCCCGTGACAAGTCTTCCTTTCAGCCTCGGAGCCGCAATCAAAGAAATCCCGGCAAATGTCCCGTACTTGAATGCGGACGACGATTTATCAAAACAGTGGAATGAACGGCTTGCGAGCACGAATGAACTCAACGTGGGGATCGTGTGGGCTGGTAGTGTGCACCACTCGAACGACCGCAACCGCTCCCTGTCTCTGGCGTTGCTCGGGCCGCTGGCGCGAATTCCAGGCATTGCATTTCACAGTCTGCAAAAAGGCAAACCCGCCGATCAGATTTTCTTGCCGCCCGAGGGCATGAAATTGATTGACTACGCAACCGAACTGAATGACTTTGCCGACACGGCGGCCCTGATTTCCAACCTCGACTTGATAATCGCTGCCGACACCGCTGTCGCCCATTTAGCCGGCGCAATGGGCAAGCCGGTTTGGGTTCTTCTGCCCTACGCCCCCGATTGGCGCTGGCAACTCGAACGTGAAGACAGCCCGTGGTATCCAACAATGCGGCTGTTCAGGCAGAAAAGCTGGGGTGATTGGGCCGAAGTCATCGAACGGGTTGCGCAAGCCCTCGGCGTCGAACGCGCGACTTTCGCCGCGGGTTGTTAGGATGCCGATCTAATTTATGGCCGAACAGACGCTCGATCCCCCCGAACCCCGCTGGCCAGCCGTGATCGCCATCATAGCCGTGGCCGGCTTGTATGCCGCGCTTCCCGACTCGCTCGAGGTTGGTCCTCGCTGGCTATTCCTGGTCGTGGTGGCCTTGTTGCTGGTCTCGACCATTTTCGCTCGCATTAGGGGCGGCTACACGGTCAACAACGTGTTGGGACATTTGCTCGCCGCGATTTTGACGCTGTTTATGGTTTTTTCGCTCGTGTTGCTGATCCGCGCGCTTCCCGCCCACATCGAAGCTCCGATTATTCTACTCCGTTCGGCCGCCGCGCTTTGGGTGACAAACGTGCTGGTCTTCGCCCTCTGGTACTGGCGGCTCGACGCCGGCGGACCCCACCAGCGCGACCTCCGCGCCGGCCACCCCAGCGGATCATTCCTCTTCGCCCAAATGACGTTTAGAGCGAGCGACGTTCCCCGCGAATGGAAAGGCTGGTCGCCGAATTTCATTGACTATCTGTTCCTGGCCTTCAACACCAGCACAGCTTTCTCACCTACGGATGTTCCCGTACTCTCCCGCTGGGCGAAACTGCTGACGATGGCCCAGGCAAGCATTTCATTGACCGTCGTTGTGATTCTGGCAGCGCGGGCGGTGAATATATTGTGATTCTGTCCGCGAAAGCAGGCGAAAAAAGGACATCACTGACTGAATTTCAGTGATGTTACTTTTACTTTTTTTTCCGAAAACAATCTTATTAGTTTCTTTCGTTCGGACGATATTTGCTGAGGGCAATTGGTGGGTGGCGATCTGATAATTGTCAGATCGTGTCGGCTTTAAATCGAATTTATTGACAGGAATGTCCAGTGGCGGACGGGGAGTACCGTAATGAGTATTCTACAAAATGCAGTCGACTCTATTCAGTTGGGCATTGAGGACTTCGAGGCGAAGAATCCCAAACGCTTACCGTCCCCAGTCCGTAATTTCTTTGCTGGCGTTCTTTTGTTGTTCAAATCCAAACTCGCTGACCTCAGTTCGAACGACGACGAGGCGCTAATCAAGCAAACCGTTTTGCCGGTCATTGAGGACGGCAAGATTATCTGGAAAGGGCAAGGTAAAAAAACTGTCGATTTTCATCAGATTGAGATCCGACTAGAGAGCCTCAATATCGATGTAGACTGGAAGAAACTTGTGGCAATTCAAGACTATCGAAATGACATCGAGCACTATCATACAGATGTCAAACCGGAAACCGTCCGCCAGTATCTTGTAGATGGATTTGTAATTGTCCGCGATTTTATTGATCGACACTTGGGGAAGAGTCCACGCGAGCTTCTGGGGGACGATACTTGGTCCACACTTATCGAGTACGAAGCGGTATACGAAGCCGAGGCTAAATCCTGCGTAGAAAAAATGGCTGCGCTTGAATGGACAAATGATGCCGCTCATCATTGGATTAAGGCCGCCCAATGCGACCGGTGCGACTCGCGACTGATTCGTCCCCGTTCATCGGCTGGGACGGAGGCTGCACAATCCGACTTTGAGTGTTCGGTTTGTGGGAAAAGTTGGAGTTGCGAGGATCTCCTAGAAATAACTGGCTGTCCGAGCTATACGCATCAAGCTGCTCGGGAGGGAATGGATGATCCCGTTGGACAATGCCCTAAATGCGGAAATATGGGATACGACGATATTGAACGGCAATGTGTCTATTGTGGAGAAAGTGGTCCTTACATTTGTAAACGGTGTGAAAACGTAATACCGACGATTGATTTAAGCTGGGATGGGCCCGGTTATTGCGGGTATTGTAATCACATGATGAGTAAAGATGACTGACGGAACCGACCTCAATAGCGGTGCAAAGTTATCCGAACCGCACCCTCGTCAAGCTCGCGACGTTCGATTTTGAGTCCTTCTGCGGACAGTTCTTCGACATCCGGCACTAGACTTCGCAATAAAAAAAGCCCGGAAAATCCGGGCTTTTTCAGTACCCCCAAGGGGAGTCGAACCCCTGTTCTCTGGCTGAGAACCAGATGTCCTGGGCCACTAGACGATGGGGGCCAAACAATTCAGCCAGGACGGAGTCAATCGTACGCGAGAGGGCGGTGACGTCAAGAAAGCGTGACGCCTCACTTCCGAATCTCATGCAGAATATGCCGAAGTTCCGGCAGGATCAGTTTGGTCATTGCCAGTTCAACAGCCGCGACGCTGCCCGGTATGGCAAAGATCGCTTTGCCGCGCGCGATGCCGGCCGTCGCCCGGCTCAGGATTGCTCCGCTGCCGATCTGGCCCCAGCTCAGCATCCGAAACAGTTCGCCGAAGCCCGGCAGGGGGGATTCGATGGTTGATTCAACGATTCCGATCGCCTGATCCCGCCGGCTGATGCCGGTGCCGCCGGTGGTCAGGATCGCATCCACATCCGGGCGGCCCAGCAGTTCGTCCAGGACAATCTTGAATCCCGCGGCATCGTCGGGAATCACACGATGTTCCATGATGACATGCCCGTCGTCCCGCAACAGATTGGCGATCCGCTTTCCGCCCGCGTCGGTCTCCAGTGTCCGCGTATCGCTGAGCGTCACGATCGCGCACCGGGCGGTGATCGACTTGGCGCTGGTCTGATGCTCTTGATAGGACATGGCGCGGGTTCCTAAGTGGGGGGATTACCGCCGCGGAAATTCGAAATCCGAAACCCGAAACTCGAATCAAATTCGAAATCAGAAACCAGAATATAAAAATCATTTACCGCGAAGGCGCGAAGTACGCGAAGAAGAGGGAGATCGGATTCCCCCCTTCGCGCTCTTGCGCCTTCGCGGTAATCCGATCTGACAACGCCACCAATCGCGAACACGGCAATTTCGTTTCGAGTTTCGCCATTCGAATTTCCGATTTCGAGTTTCAGCTCCTACGGCTGCGTTGTCGCCCCATGCGGAACTTCCACAAGCTGTCCATTCTCTCTGACGATATCGATATCCGTTTTGCCCGGATCAAGAGGAATATCCAGCCGGTCGGGATTTCCGCGGTTGAGGGCGAGGATGGCGTTCAAATCCGCCGCGCGATAGACGCGCAGTATGGCGACGTCATCGCTGGCGATCGTGCCCGTCAAATTGGTATGCGCCGTTTCGCCCGGTTCTACGGCCACGCCGCCGAGTGAACGCGACGAGCCGACCGTCCCCACGGCCGCGACCTCGGGCGGCATCCAGCCTTTTTCATAGCTGTCGCCGCTGACCGCTTTCGCCTTGGTCATCCAGACCGTGATCGGATCGCTCACCCGATTGGTAACGGTAACATCAAAGTCCCGCTGGCTCGCGCAGCCGACGGCCATCAATCCAACAAACGCCCAGACCGAGAGGAACCGATTTCGAATCATGGTCTCATTTTAACTGCCCGCGGGCAGGAGTACCACGCGAACCGTGCAAGCCGCGCCGCTTTCGCACGCCGACCGCAAATTCTCCACATCCCGATACGGCCCAGCCGAGATTCGCTTGGCCGGGACATCCAACTCAAGACGCGGGCAATTGAACGGCCACGGATTCAGCGTCATCCCGCCGTCGGCGTCGCCGCCGATCCGCGCACTCATCGGCCCGTCGCCCGCTCGGGGATAAAGCATTTCGACCCGTTGAAACACCAATCGCCCGAAACAGAGGTCCAGACTGAGCTGATCCATAAATTCCAGGAGGAAAAAATTCGTTCGCAGCAGGTCTTCCTCCGCGGCCCGGCCCTGTTCGGCCAATCCGCCCCGCAAAGGCAAATCGGTCCGCATATCCAGCCGGCCGCGAAGCTGCTCCTGAACCTCGATTTGCCGATGCACGAACCGCCGGATGCGGAACACCCGCTGCCGCGCGAATTCATCTTCCGGCTCCGGCTGCCGCGCCGCGGCATGGTTCGCCAGCGCCATCGTATGCAGACTGACGAGCAACCCCGCGTACGGATCGTGTGCGGCGACCATTTCCACCGATTTTTCCCACGCCGACATCGACGTGAGAACGTCAGCCTCAAAAACATGGATCGGCTGCCCCCGAAGATCGATCCCCGGCCGGCGATCCTCTTCCGCCCAGCCGCAATCATGTTCCGCGATTGCCAGAACAACCGTTTCAAACGGAGACGGCGGGGCGAACAATGCGTTGCCCAGCCTTCGCGCCATTTCGCCCGACAGCCGGGAGTGGTCATGCTGGGAAATCAACACCAGTTCCCGGCCCTGTTGCCGCCAGATCATCGCCTCAGCATAGCCCAAATATCTCAGGTCTCGCCAATTTTTTAGGGGCGAAAGGCGATTGAACCGCCAAGACGCCAAGACGCCAAGTGAAAGTTCCACCCGATGGCCTTCCCTGGAAATTTGATAGTTGAGTTCTTGGCGATCTTGGCGTCTTGGCGGTTTAATTTGCTTCTATTCAAGAAATATTTGCAGACATATATCTGAGATTTTCTGTTCCGCATACTGGAAAATCGGTTTAAGCCGGGTTACATACTCTTTTTGAAGGATTTGACCTTGGAGGCCACGGATGGCTGGTTTCACGTCCATATTTTGCGCCCCATCTGCCGATAATCGGTTCAGTCTTGTCAACGCAAAGGGAACAATGCGAATGTGGAACATGATGCGCTTGTGCTTTTTTGGAGGGTTGTTGCTGATTCTAGGCGCCGCCCTGGCGGTTCTGCCGGGCTGCATGGATGAATCCGCCGATGCCAACCTACCCCCGGTCCGCCTGGCCCCACCGATCGTTTTGGCTGCGCCGACGCCAGCCTATCCCCCTCCATCCGGGTCATTGCTGCACCCGGTTGCGCCGGCCCCTCCGCCGGCTCCCCATTATTTCCCCAGCCCTCCCTCTCAGGTAGCCGGTATACCCTCGTCCTGGATCCCCCGCGTTCCCGCCAACCACTGGACCTGGATCGTCATTCACCACAGCGACAGCGCCTACGGCTCGGCCGCCATCATCGATCAATGGCATCGCGCCCGCGGATTCGACGAACTGGGCTATCACTTCGTCATCGGCAACGGCACCAACAGCGGCGACGGCCAAATCGAAGTCGGTCCGCGCTGGCCGATACAAAAATGGGGCGCTCACGACAACGCCCTGGACAACCGCTACAACACCAACGGCATCGGCATCTGTCTCGTCGGTAACTTCAACGACACTCATCCAACTCCCAAGCAGTTGCATTCCCTGATCCGCCTGGTGGTCTATCTGATGCGAACCTATGACATCCCCGCCGATCGCATTCTCGGCCACGGCGAAACCAAGGTAACGCAATGCCCCGGCCGGTATCTGAACGTCGCCTCCATCCGCGCCCAAGCCGGCCGCATCGTCGCCGAAGGCGACCCCGGTCCGGATGCCGAGATTCTTCGTGCCGATCAACGGTGACCGCAACCTAAAAATCTAAAGAGCTACCCTGTACGTTTTCGCTGAAAAGCTGAAAACGTGCGAGTTCATTTCTTTTTTCCCCGTAGATACCGTTCCAGGCCCGCTGCAAACAGATCGATCTGGGTGGCTTGCAAAGTGCTACGATCCTGAATTACATCGAACGACTTATAGAAATAGAGTTGATTCATGACAATTACGCTCGCGTCACGGGTGTAAGATTCAACGTACCAATTAACATACAGGATTACCGGGGCGACATGTGGCTCCTGCCCGGTCATCTCACGGAGAATCTCCCGGATACGTCGTGCTGCAGCTTTCGCTTGAATGACTGGATCTCGCTCGGGCCGATATCCCCCGACAGTCACTGTTTCACCGCCAAAAGCGACGACGGCTTGCCCTTTCGCGGGTTTGCTGGGTGCCTTCGTTTCAATGGCAAAGACGCCGTGCGGACCGATGATCACGTGGTCGATGTTGTATCCATCTTCCGGAACGTCGTGGTAAACCTTGCAGCCCACGGAGCGCAAATCCTCAAGCAATTGGCCGACAACCCGTTCACCTTGTATCCCCTGATTGCGCTGTTTCAACTCGGGCATCATGCTCCGGTAACGTGAGACAGTGAAAAGAGCGCTGATAACGAATAACACCGTCCAGAACCAAGGAGAAGTTTTGAAGGCGACATTAAGCCATTCCATTGTTGCCATCATTGCGAGTAATGAAGATACGAGCAGCGGAACCATAACACGGTCAAACCACCGATCTTCCATGATGATCTGTGATGATTCGCCGGGCTGGGGTAAAGACGCTTTGGAAATCGGGGACTTTTTGTCCACTTGGCCTCCTCCTTTATTCGCGCAATCAACACCGGGAAGCGCTTGAACGCCTGCTTGAGAGTTTACCACGCAACGAGCGCTGTGAAACGCGCTCAATTTGCCCACGACGGAGGCCAATCCGAACGTGATTTACTCTTTGAAAAAGGGGATCAAAAGCTATTTATATATTCTGGTACGCAAATTCGGCTGGAAATCTAGGGAATTGCAAAGACGACTTCTGACCTTTTATTTTTCAAGCCGCTCCATCAGTTACACGGACCCCACGGGCACCAAATCACGTCCGGACGATTGGCGTTGTAAATGTCGCCATATTCCGGTGAGGGTTTGGAACCGGGAACCGGCGTTGGTTTGGCATTCAATTGCACATCCGTCCACTGATAAAACGCAACGTGGCCATCCGCGAACAGGATATTTCCGCCGCCGTTATGGCGGGCCGCGAAATTGCTCCAGTTTGATTTGAGCGTGCTTATTTGTCCGTTGTATCCCCTCGCGGTGATCGCGCTGCCGAGGAATCCGTTAGCGACCCCCCATGACTGAACCTTCTTGTTCAGGTATTCGCCTGGATAGGTGATCTTCTCGCACATGACGACGACCGACGATCCGGGCCGAAGCTGTGACATTCTCCCCGCGACGACGACCGGCGGAGTAGGGTTTGCCACGGTCGCGGCAGGGGGGTTCATCAGGTTCTTATTGTAACAGTAGCTGAAATTCGACTTGAACGTCGCGGGCGTGGAAGCCGACATGAGCAGCCCGCTTGAGTCGGTGGCCCAGAGGTCATAGAAGTTGGGATTGTTCGGATCGATCACGTCGCTAGCGCCGAGCGACCCGCCGGGGGCCTGGGCCGCGGGGCAGATGAAAATGTTGTTGGCGCCTGGGCCGGGGAGAGGGTTCACGCCGTTCTTGTCGTCCAGAAGCATCTGGTAATAACTTTTGCCGCCAACATTTGCTGGGATGGCGTTGAAGTAGATCGACATGTCGTTGATCCCCAGGGGGTAGCCGGGAATGGGGTTTGCCGGGCTGGGTCCGAAATATTCGACTTGAGTTCCATCCGGAACGCGCAGCGGTAATTCGCCGCTATTGGCATCCACATACGTTTGAAAACCGATACCCCACTGCCGCAGATTGCTCTGGCACTGAATCAACATTGCCTGCTGGCGAGCGCCGTTCAACGCCGGCAACAAAACCCCCACCAACACCGCGATGATCCCAATCACCACGAGCAATTCCACCAGGGTGAACCCGTGGGATGAACGACTATTTCTTGCGGCCATGGCCAACTTCTCTTTTTTGAAACGCAATCAGGTCTCTCAGATGAGACTGAGTCTCAATTTCATACATAAACCAAATTCGGATGTCAACGGGCAATACGGTTCTTTTTTGATTTTGAAACGGAAGATCCCCGGTGTGAGCCCTGTTCCGATCGGGCCAGGATTTGCCCCGCATGCTTCGAAGCGCCCGCAAGCGGCAACGCTCAATCCATTGTTGCCCGCATCCCCGCCGACCGCTAAACTCGCGCCGCTCCCTACAAAGAACAAAGAAAAACCATGATCGAAAAAATCTTCAAAGCCTACGACGTTCGCGCAATCTATCCCAATCCATTGAACGAAGACGCCGCCTGGAAAGTGGGCCACGCCACCGCCCAGTTCCTCAAACGCAGCCGGCAGGAGGCGACCGACCGCGTCAAGCTCGAGGACACCATCGTCGTCGGCCGGGACATGCGCCCAAGCTCGCCGAGTCTGGCCAAGGCGCTGATCGACGGCATCAGCAGCGTCGGCATGAATGTGATCGATGTCGGCATGATCGACACATCGTTCATGTATTTCGCGATCAATTATCTGGACGCCGTCGGCGGGATTCAGACCACGGCATCACACAATCCGATCCAATACAACGGCTTCAAAATCAGCGGCCCCAAGGCCAGGCCGATCGGTGCGGCCAGCGGTCTCGATGACATCAAACGCATTGCCAGCAGCCTGCGGCCCGGACAAACGGGTCTGTCCGGCAAACTCGAATCGCGCGATTTGTGGGCCGAATACCGCAGGCATGTTTTGCAATTCCTTCAACTCAAGCAACCGATTAGCGTCGTCGTCGACGCCAGCAACGGCATGGCTGGGAAGATGGTCCCGGCCGTTTTCGACGGCGTGCCCAATCTGCAGATCATTCCGATGCTTTTTGAGACGACCGGCACCTTCACCCACGAGCCCAATCCACTGGTGGAGCAAAACCTGGAAATGCTCAAGCGGCGAATAGGGCAGGACAAACCGGATCTGGGCGTTTGCTTTGACGGGGACGCCGATCGCTGCATGTTTGTGGATGAGAATCAGAAGACGATCGGGTGCGACATGGTCACGGCCCTCTTGGCCAAAGACTTCCTCCAGATGCCGCGGAACAAGGATTCGACGATTGTTTACGATCTGCGCTCCAGCCACGTGGTTGCCGACGAGGTGAAAGCCGCCGGCGGCATTCCGCGCCGAGACCGGGTCGGTCACGCCTTCATCAAGAAAACCATGGCGGAGACGAAATCGGTTTTCGGCGGCGAACTTTCCGGGCATTTCTATTTCCGCGACAATTTTTACGCCGACAGCGGCGCGATCGCCTTCGCCCGCGTTTTGTCGGTTCTTTCATCGCAGTCCAAGCCCCTGAGCGAACTGGTCGCCCCGCTGCACCGATACAGCCAGAGCGGCGAAATAAATTTCCAGGTCGAGGACAAGGACGGCAAAATCCGCGAATTGGCCGACATCTATAAGAAAGGCCAGGTCGATTACCTCGACGGCATCACGGTCGATCTGGGCGATTGGTGGTTCAACGTCCGCAAGAGCAACACCGAGCCGCTGCTGCGTCTGAACCTCGAAGCAAAAACGCCGCAAATGATGGAAGAGAAATTTGCCGAATTGAAAAAGATGCTCGGCGAGCCGGTGCATGGGCATTGAGTTAGGAGAGACTCGCGCGTCACCTCTAATCGGGCGTCGTCCATGATGCGAGACAGCGCTACCCAATTGATACGACGGCCGGCGACGGACGCAGATTTGGAACTGATGTATCGCATCCTTCGCGCATCACTCGGACCTTACATCGAGCAGACGCGGGGTAAATGGGAGGACGCAGCTCAGCGTAAACGCTTCAACGAAGTGACCCGCGCCGCGGACCACTCCATCGTGGAATTAGCCGGGGAGCCCATTGGGTGTCTGTGTCTCAAGCAATCTGACGCAGAAATCCGCCTGGTGCGGTTGTTCATTCTCCCTGAATTTCAGAGAAAAGGAATTGGCACCGGGATTCTTGAGGAAATCTTGGAGTCGGCGGATAAGCTGCGTCTTCCGGTCTCTCTACGTGTGCTGCGGGTTAATCCGGCGCGGCGGCTGTATGAGCGACATGGTTTCGTTATCGCCGCCGAAAACGAGACACATTACACTATGATACGACCGGCGTAACCGTGCGGCCGCAAAAAGCAGCGGCTTAAATCGAGAATCCATCGCACTCTATTCGTGCATCGCCATCCTCGCCGCCCCGCGCGCCGCATGAAAATCGTCGTCACCAGCCGTCAGCGTCCAACCGGGCCGCGCCAGGCTCGTCAATCTTGTTCCCACGCTCTCTTTAAGTTTCGGAATCAGATGTTTCAATCGGATGCCAACTCCTCCGCACAGGCAAATGTGTTCCGGCCGATAGATGGCCTGCGCGATTCGGATCGCCCGCACCAAAGCGAGCATCGGCGGCTCATCGCCGGTGAATTTCGCCACGGCCGATGAAACGTCCGGACCATACTCCGCCTTGAGCGCCGCGACGCCGAGGTATCCTTCCAAACCGCCGGCGCCGCCATCGGGTCCGATGACGGGATGACCGTCGATTGAAACGTCAATCTGTCCGAAATGGCCGGATGACTCGCCTTCGATGAGCAGGGGCACGCCATCGTCCTGAACCGAGATTCCGATTCCCGTCCCGAGTGTCAGTACCAGCAGACGCCCGCGGATTCGCCAAGATTCAATCACATCGAGCGCCGTCGCCTGTCCGTCGTTGCAAAACTTCGTCGGATGAGTGAAGTCCAGATCGATCGCTTCGGGGACAAGCCGATCGATTGGAACCCCCTCTATGCCGGGAACATTGATGGCAAACGTGATCTTGCGTTGCTCAGCATCAAACAACCCCGTGCGCGCACAGGCCAATGGCGTCGACATCGTGGGCACGACCACCTACCGCAGCGCGAATGGCCGAACGCAGTTGGTCGGCATCCGGCCGGCAGTAGAACCTGCTCTGGCCGGTCCACAAACAGTGTCCATTTTCGACGGCCGCGGCCTTCACGGACGTCCCGCCGATGTCGATACCTATTTGCATCCTGGGACGCATGTTAACCCCCAAGTCCCTACGTCCCCTTGGCATCGGGAAAAAATAAAGTGAACTTAGCCTTGACATTTCCGCCGACACTCTAAATACTAGAGTACTCTAACAGGAGCACGCATGAGTGATACACATCAAGTAGAGCAGGATCTTCACTATGTCCGCGAGGTCGTCACCCGAGCCGAGCAGTCGCCTCCACGTCGGGCCGGGATTTATTGGATTTGGGCTTTGTATGTCCTGATCGGCTATCCGCTGAACGATTTTGCCCCGCGATATTCCAGCCCGTTTTTTACCCTCGGGATGATCGTCTGCGTTGCCGCCACTATTTTTTTAAAACGTCAACATAAAAAATTGGCCGGCGTCAGACCGAAACACGATCGATCGGGGCTGTTTTGGTGGGGCGGGATGGCGTTGATTATTTTTTGTTCAATCGGGGTCTCCATCATTATTCCCCATGTCTCCGGGCAGGCGTCGGGACAAATCACCGTCATGCTTGTCGGCATCCTTTATTTCCTGAGCGGCGTTCACTATGACCGGAATTTTCTTTGGCTGGGTCCGATCCTGTGCGTTTGCGCCATTTTGGTCGGCTTTGTCCCGCACTACGGTTGGACTGCTTTGGGAATCGTCTTTGCCCTCGGGTTGATCGGCCCAACTCTCTTTACCCCACGGCCTCCAAAAGAGATTCAGGAATCGACGCCGGCCTAGCTCCCGCGATCCTTTTGCACGGAGGCCAAATGGGCCGCTCCACCAACTCCATCAATCACGCGCCCGGCGGTTTGGATCAGCTCGACGCGCTGCTGCAGCACCGGGCCAGGCTGGGAACGATGGTGCTTCTGAGCGCCCACGACGAAATTAACTTCAGCACCCTGCGCGCCCTGCTGAAGGAAACGGATGGCAATCTGGGCGCGCAGCTCCGCAAACTCGAAGAAGCCGAGTACATCGCGGTAAAAAAAGAATTCCAGGATCGCAAGCCGGTAAGCTGGTATTCGCTCACACCCGCCGGCCGGCGGGCGCTCAAGAATCATCTTGCCGCCCTTGAGACGGTCGTCCGATCGGCCAACGTCTGATAGACTCCCTATCATGCGCATCCAATTCTGCGGCGCTGACCGCACCGTCACGGGATCCTCCCATCTTCTGGAAATAAACGGCCTGCGAATATTTCTTGACATGGGCCTCTATCAAGGCGCCCGCGACGAGGCCCGGCGAATCAACGAATATCTCCCAGCCGACGTCAGAACGGCCGACGCGATCGTCCTTTCCCACGGCCATTTGGACCATTGCGGCAAGCTGCCCGTCGCGACGCGGGCAGGCTTTAAAGGCCCGATTTATTGCACGCCCGCCACGGCCGAGGTCGCGCGCGTCGTGCTCAACGATTCTGCCATGATCCAGATGGAGAATATCGAGTATCTCAACCGCCGCTCGAACGAACCGGCTCTGTCGCCGTTGTATACGCCCAAGGATATCCCCGGCGCGCTCGGCCTCATGCGGAAAATCCCCTACCGCCAAAAAACCGATCTTGGCAAAGGCGTCAGCGCCACGCTTTTCGATGCCGGACATATTCTCGGCTCGGCTTACGTCCTGATCGAATGGACCGAAGGCGGCCGATCCCGATCGCTTCTGTTCACGGGGGATGTTGGCCGATACAGCACGCCGATCCTTCGCGATCCCCAGCCGATTCCCGGCCCGGTGGAATATCTCATCACCGAAAGCACCTACGGCAACGCCAAACATGCCCCGATGGAGGAAGTCGGTCCGCAGTTTCTCGACGCCGTTAAATTCTGCATCGGGCGCAAGAGCCGGCTGCTGCTCCCCAGCTTTGCCGTCGGCCGCACGCAAACCGTGTTGTGGTATATCCAGCGATATATTCAGGAAAAACAAATCCCCGAAATTCCGATCTTCGTCGACAGCCCGATGGGCGTCGAGATCAGCAAAATCCACAGCCAATTTCGCGAGAATTACGACAAGCCCACGCTCGAGGCGATCGGCTCGAAAGACCTCTTCGGCCTGTCGCGGGTGACCTTCGCTTCATCCATTCAGGACAGCAAGCGGATCAATTCCCAGCCCGGCCCATGCGTGATCATCGCATCCAGCCCCACCTGCGAGTTCGGCCGGATTCTGCATCACCTCACCCAGAGCGTCGAAAATCCCAACGACCTGGTGGTTTTCACCGGCTACATTCCATCGGACACGCTGGGCAGTCGATTGCAGAAAGGCCAAAAGCGCGTCCGGATTCTCGACCGTTGGTATGACGTGAAATGCCAGATCCGCACGATCCACGGCCTCAGCGCCCACGCCGACGGCGATGAACTGCTGCGATTCCTTCAGCCGACAACCGGCAAACAAACCTCAGCCTGGATCGTCCACGGGGAAGTCGATCAATCTGAAGGCTTCGCCCATCGCCTGATGTCCGCCGGCATGGGCCGAGCCGCTGTGCCGGCGATCGAAACATCCATCATCGACGATCCCGGTTTCGTGACCGCTGTTTCGGCTGCCAGGGCGGAGGTGGGGGAGTAGTGAAATGGCTCGCGGCGCCGAGCTTGGATATACTTAACGTCTAGAGATTGTTGAGTTCTTTCTATGGCCGATTCGAAACGCGGAATTCTCTACCTTGTATGGGGCGAGAAAATCGACGGGCTCCTGAATCGGTCCATCCAATCCGTCAAGAAATATTACCCGAAGATGCCGATTCATGTCGTGCGCGGCAACGCTGGTGATGGATTGATGCAAAAGTCGCGAATGGGCTCGCTCACGCCGTTTGAATCGACGCTTTATCTCGACGCCGACACGGTTGTGATGGGCAACCTCGATTGGGCGTTTGAGCGTGCCGAGCAATTTGGCGTTGCTTGTACGATCAACGAATGTCCCTGGCTTCGCCGCTACGGACAGGAGCAGGGGGATCGTACGGAATACAATACCGGCGTGATTTTCTTCAGTTCTTCCGCGCGGGAAGTTTTTTCAACATGGGAGCGAATCGCTCCAACGACGGCCTCGCGGAGCCTCTGGCTATCAGAGCGGGGCGAGCGGCAGGGATCTGCGTACGACGACCAGGCCAGTTTCGCCCAGGCTTTGCTCGCCACGAACTGGAATCCATTCGTCTTGCCGTTGAACTGGAATTTGCGCCCGCAGCTTCTCCGCTTGTCTTCGCACCCGTCAAAATCTGGCATGACTATTCCCAGCCTCCGCCGCAACTGGACATGCTGAACGAATCGACCACGACCGGAGAGGCCCTGGTGCGCGTGACCTACCTTCTTCCGGGGCGACAAGGCGGCGGATGAAAAACTACCTGAGCGTTTGCGGCATCTTCAGGGACGAGTCAGCGTACCTTGAGGAATGGCTTCGATTCTACGACCTGCTCGGAGTCGATCACTTCTACCTGTATAACCACGGCAGCACCGACGATTACGCCGCCATTCTCGCTTCCTGGATAGCGGCGGGGCGCGTCACGCTACGTCACGCGACGATGAACGCGCCGCAACTCCCGGCATACTCCGATTGTCTCTTCAACTACGGCAAGGCAAACACCTGGATCGCGTTCCTGGACATCGATGAGTTTCTTTTCTCCCCAGTCCAGGCGGACCTTCGCGTTTTTCTTCAACCCTTCGAGGGCGAAGCCGGTGTGGTCGCCAACTGGGCCATGTTCGGCGCCTCCGGCCATCAGCATAAACCGCCCGGCCTGGCGACTCTGAATTTTACCAAACGCTGCGACCTCAACCTCTGCACGTTCGAACCCGCCTTGCTGAAGCAACCAGACCTCGATCCGAAGGATCCCCGCAGCTATCACCCCGTTTGCAGTCACGTGAAATCCATCGTCAATACGCGAGACGCCATCGGCGTCTGGTCGCCCCATCAATTTGCTTATCGAGACGGCCGTTTGGCCGTTACAGCCCAGCATCGGCCGGTCTCGGCGGCCGTTTCGGACGAAGTGGCAATAGATTCACTTCGCGTCAATCATTATTTCTCACGCTCCTGGGATGAGTTCCATCGCAAGCTTGAGCGAGGCCGCGCCGACATCGGCGGCGAATACGACGCGGCCGGGATGATTGAGAGGAATCGACTGTTCGACGCGGTCTCCGATACGACGATCTTTCCGCTCGCCCAAAAGGTGCAGGCGGCTATCACAAGCGGCAAGCGATTGAAGAAGGACGACGATTAAAAAATTTAGCCGCGCCCCGCGCGACGGGACGCGCGTTTTTCCTACACTCAGGTAATCACCAGCGATCCATCCTCCAGAATCTCAAACGCTCTCCAGGCCACCTCCCATAAATATCCATCGGGATCCGAAAAATATCCGCTGTAACCGCCCCAGAAGGTGTCCTGTGCCGGCTTCTCAATCGCAGCTCCCGAAAGCCGGGCCTGTTCGAGAATCTCATCGACCTCCGCTTTGGTCCGCACATTGTGGGCCAGCGTGATCCCGGTGAACCGCGAACGGGGGCCGGCGAATTTCTCGGAGACATCTTTACCCAGTTTATCGTACGGATAAAGTGCCAGGCAGACGCCCTGCGTTTGAAAGAAAATGATTCCATCCTCGGCTTTTTTCGTGGTCGGAAATCCAAGTCCATCGCGATAGAACTGCAGCGATTTCTCCAGATCTTTTACGCCGAGCGTCACGATGCTGATTCGAGGGCTCACGCGATCTTCTCCTTCACCCGGCTCGCAAGGTTCCCCGGCATTGGTCGCAGTCGTATTCGCAACCGACGCAATGCTCGATGCGTTTATCGAGCAGATCGAGGATCAGATCGTCGATTCCCAGGGTTTGGGTGACGTGATACGCCACGCCCGGATGTTTCGCCGCCGCCTCGGCGGTCAGGCGGGGGATGTCCTGCGTCCAATGTTTTCCCGGCCCCAGAAAAAATGGGCAGACCACCACGCGTTTTGCCCCTCGGCTCACGCAGCGGCCAAACGCCGTGGCGATCGACGGCTCGGCAATCTCCATGTGCGCCGGCTCGACGATCGCGAAGCGTCCGGCGAATCGTTTGGCGAACAGCGCCGTCAACTGTTCGAGCATCCAATTGCTCGGTTCCAGCCGCGAGCCGTGATCCACGATGACGATCCCGATTGGCGTTGATTTGTCAGCCATTTTAGCTCTTCCTTTCCGCCAGCGTCACGTCGAAGGAAATCGTCTGATTCCCGCGGATGATTTTGATCGTGACGCGATCGCCCGGCTTGCTCTCGGCCAGGGCTTGGGTCAGGTCCATCAGATTTTCCAGCTTTCGCTGGCCGAACTGAACCAGTAAATCCCCCTCGCGCAAACCTGCGGAGTCCGCGGGTGTGCCGGGAGTCGTGCCCGAGATCAGCACGCCAACATGAGATTCCGTGGACGCATAATCCGGAATGATTCCCAGGATCACGCTCCGCGCCGGCGACGAACCGAAATTCGGGCTGCCAAACAGGTGCATCGAGTCCTTGTCGGCGTCCACGAGATATGGATCGTGCGGCATCATCGTAAGCCCGTCGATCACTCTGGCCGTGAAATCCGCCACTTCCCCGATGCCTTCAAAATTGATTTTGTCGGCGACGTCGGTGGGGCGATGATAATCCACATGAAGCCCGCTGAAGAAAAACATCACCGGGATGCGCTGCTGGGCGAAAGACATGTGATCGCTCGGCCCCATCCCGCCGCGGCCGATGCTCTTGAGCTTCAGCGGAGAATCCAGATCGGCCTGCGCGAGAATCGAATCGAAATCCTTGGCCGTTCCCTGCCCGCCGATATAAAGCGTCTGATCGCGAATCCGCCCGACCATGTCGAGATTCACCATCGCGACGATTTTTTCCAGCGAAACCGGTGGATGCTTTACGAAGTACTGCGACCCGATGAGTCCCTCTTCCTCGGCGGTGAGGCAAATGAAGAGAATCGACCGACTCGGCGGCGGACCGTGCGAAAATCGCGACGCCAGCTCCATTATGGTGGAAGTCCCCGAAGCGTTGTCATCCGCCCCGTGATAGATGCTTCCCGGCGGACCAAACATTCCGCCAAGCCTGCCAAGCCCCAGGTGATCGTAATGAGCGCCGACGACGACAATCTCATCAGCATTCGGGCCCGCACCCGGAAGCAGGGCGGCCACATTCTTCAGGTGTGCCGTCAGGGATTCGATCTGAACTTCCCCCGAAACGGTCTGGCCCGCGAGGATCTGTGATTGCGGTTTGAACGACGCGGTAATGTTGTCGCGCAGTGTTTTCAAGTCCGGCGCGCCGGCCGCCGTCAGGATTTGATTCACGGCCGCCTGCTTAATCTGGTACACAGCGATCGTCGCCGAGTTTGCGAATGTCCCCGAGAAAGGGATCAACAGATCAGGTTCCGAATCCGGCGGGCTGACCATAAGCAGCGCCACAGCACCATGATCGGCGGCCGCTTTAGTCTTCGCGCTAAACGTCGCATGTTCCGACCATCCCGAGACATCGCCGCGCGGCGCAAGCCAGCTCTGCCCGCGGGCGTCCATCGGCTCATACCGCATCGCGATGACGACCTTCCCCTTGACGTCGATGCCGGCGTAATCGTCGTACCCCATCTCCGGCGCGCTCACGCCATACCCGACAAACGCGACCGATCCGGAGAATTCTCCTTCCTTGGAAAAGCGCATCGGCAGATAGTCAGTGTCGATCGCAAACGCCCGCGATCCGAAGACCAACGCCGTCCCCTTCCCCGGCCCCGCCTGCGTCGTGTAATCAAACGGCTGAAAAAAATCCGGCTCGCCCGGCAGAGGATGCAACCCATCCGCGTTGAATTCCGAAGCGATGAACTCCGCCGCGCGATCCAGTCCTGGCAACCCGATCCCGCGCCCCTGCAATTCATCCGAAGCCAGATATGGCAACGTATCTTTCGGATCGGCATCCGCGGGCGAAAGGGTGGTTGCCGGACCAACCGCCACCGGCTGGGTCGCTGCAACCGCCGTCAAGACCGGCTCACGCGCCGAATGCGCCGCACACGCGGCCAGCGCACACACGCTCAAGACGAAACACCATCGGGTCCATTGGCAAAATTTCCCCCTCCCCTTGTACTCAGAAGGAGGGTAGGGGTGGGGGTCGAACACCGAACGATCAGCGATACCCCCACCCTTACCCTCCCCCTGAGTACAAGGGGAGGGATAGATAGCACTTGTGGAATGTCTATTGCACCCAATCCATCGTTTCAACATCGCCCGCGATTGTATGCCAACGTCCGAGAATATCTAATCGCCGGGCGGGCTTTTTGCCGATGAGAAATTCGAATCGCTATGCCCTCCAGCGGATCGAAGAAACCGCGCGCTTCTTGCCCAAAGTCCGGCGAAAGGACGCTCACAACCTCGATTTGTCCGATCTGCTCGGCCGCTCACCGGTCAGTCTGGACACCCCCGAATTGCAACGCTTCCTGGCCGGGAAAAACGTGCTGGTGACCGGCGCCGGCGGCAGCATCGGATCGGAAATCTGCCGGCAATCGATGAAGTTCTGCCCGCGGCGGATGATCCTGCTCGACCGGGCCGAGAACAGCCTGTTCGAGATCGACCGCGAGCTGCGCGACCGCTGGGTCGGTGCCGAGCGCGTTCCGATCATCGCCGACATCTGCGATCTCCGGCGAATCGCGCGGGTTTTTGAGGAACACGAGCCGCACGTCGTCTTCCACTGCGCCGCCCACAAGCACGTCCCGATGATGGAAAGCAATCCCGGCGAAGCGATCAAGAACAACGTCTTCGGCTCTCGGATCGTCGCCGACGCCGCCCTGGCCGCGGGCGTGGCGGCGTTCGTCATGGTCAGTACCGACAAGGCCGTCAATCCCACCAGCGTCATGGGCGCGGCCAAGCGTTGCGCCGAGTTATACGTGCAATCACTGAACACCGCCGGCAGCCGCACGCGGTTTGTAGCCGTGCGTTTCGGCAACGTCATGGGCAGCAGCGGCAGCGTCGCCCCCATCTTCCGCAAACAGATCGAAGCCGGTGGACCCGTCACCGTCACCCATCCCGACATGAAGCGATATTTCATGACCATCGCCGAGGCCAGCCAGCTGGTGATGCAGGCCGGCGCCATCGGCCGCGGCGGAGAAATTTTCATCCTCGACATGGGCAAGCCGATCAAAATTCTTTCCCTCGCCAGGGAAATGATCCGCCGGCACGGATTGAAGCCCGGAAAAGACATCGCCATCGAATTCAGCGGTATCCGCCCCGGCGAAAAACTATACGAGGAACTCGCCTGCGCCGGCGAGCAAACCCGCCCGACGAGCCATCCGAAAATCCACGTCTGGCAACTCCCCCGCGCGACGCCGAAGCAGGTCGAGCAGATGATGCAAACGCTCGGATCAGTGACCAACGCCGGTCGGGAAGAAGTGATGCAGGCGCTTCGCCAGTTCGTGCCGGAATATCAGCCCACTATCGAAGAAAAGCCCGTGATTCGGTTGGTCGCGGACGCGGCGTAGAACGCGCGCGTCTCACCGCATCGATTCCGGCGCGGCCGGCATCGCCTTCACCATCGCCAGCACCTCCTGAAATTCCTGCTGCGTTCCGGTGTTCAGATCACCCGGATGGGCGTTGATCATCGCGCTTCGCACGGCTGAGATCAGCACCCGAGAACCCACCGCGCCGTGGGCGATCAGTATCTTCACGACGTCCGCATGGCCCGACGTCGCCGCGGCATACAGCGGGCAGTCGGTAAAATCCCTGTCCGTCCCATTCACCGTCGCGCCATGGTCCAGCAAATACTCGACGACATCGGCTCCGCCCGTCCACGCGGCCTTTTCAATCGACTCGGTGTTCTTCCATTCGCTCCTGTCGTGGACATTGGCGCCGTGGTCGAGCAGGAATTTCACCACGTCCAACCGGTCGGCGTACGCTGCAATCTGCAGCGGGGCCGCGCCGCCGAACAGCACGTCATTGTTGTTCGATCGCTTGTTAACCAGCGACGGATCGCCCGTGAGGATCGTTTGTATACGTGCAATATCCCCAACCGCGGCGGCGAAATAAATATCCGTCTCGGACACCCCTTTGGATTGAAGATATCTGACCAGATCCATCCGTGAACGACTATGATCCCATAAATTCGAGGCCGCCCAGCGCAGCGGAGTGCCGGAGTAATGGCCATCGAGCGCGTTCAGGTCCGCGCCGTTATCGAGCAACAACTTAGCCATCGCCACCGACGTCGCCAGATGCAACGGCGTGGCGCGATCCTGCGTGCTCTTCACCTTCGTAAGAGACGCATCCTTAACCAGCATCGCCGCTGCGTGCGCCGTGTCATCCGATTGAACGAAACGAAAGAACCGTCGCACATAAGACGAGGATGGCCCGTTTGCCACCGATGGCGGCGCAACAGCCGGCTGCGTGGTCGGCATCGCCTCCGGTGACGAGGCGGTCGACCATTCCAGAAAGAGATACAACCCCGTGACTGAAGTGATCAGGAGCAATCCAGCGGCGGCCGCCAGCTTCAACTTGTCGATGGGCTTGAGGTCCATTGGCTGGAACGATACCGAGGATACGAACTTTGACAACGCCCTAACCGGCAGTCCCAAGCCCAAACCGCGTATGCACCCGTCTCTCGAGCGGCGCGAACGCAAATCGATCAGCGAGCATGCCGATGATCACCATCACAATCATGATGGCCACCACCTGCGAAACATCCGCGTTGTCCTGGCCCAGCTTCAGTAGAAACCCCAGACCCTGATGATCCGCCGAGAGAATCAGCTCTGCTCCCATCAGCGATCGCCATGCAAAGCTGAATCCCTGCCGCAAGCTGCTGGCCAGCGCCGGCAAGCCGGCCGGAAAGAGGACATAGCGGTAAAGCCGCCACCCGCCGGCCCCCAGCATCAATCCGGCCCGGCGATAGAGCGGCGGAATCGTGCGCAGGCCGTCGCGCATCGATATCGCGATTCCGAATGTGCTTCCCATTATGAGGACGAACAGAATCCCCGTTTCGTTCAAACCGAATATCAGGACCGCCAGCGGAACCCAGCAGACGCTCGGCAGCGTTTGCAATCCGAGAAATACCGGGCGCAGGAATTCGTCCAGAGACGTCCACCGCCACATGGCCGTGCCCAGGAAAGCTCCGACGACAACACTAATCGAGAATCCTACGATCAGGCGGATGGCGCTAACGACATTTCCGCCGATCAATTGACTGTGAATGATGCGCGAAGCCAACGGCGGTTGATTCGGTTCCACCTCAAGCGGTGCCGGCCAGCCGGGATGGATATCTTCGCCAAATCCCGATTGAATCCCCAGCATTCCCAGCATCGAATCCAGAACATGGCTGGGCGCGGGATAGATGAATGACCGCCAGTGGTAGTGCCTATATGCCCCCTCCCAGATCGTCAGCAGAATAATCCATATCAGCGTTCTCTTCAGAGCGCCACGAATCTTCAGCGGCCACGGCGTTGACACGGTTGACCTCATCTTCGATTTCTTTTCGTACGAGCCTGGCAAGCTCGCCGATGTCGGGGCTGTCGAATTTTCGGGGATGGGGTAGATCAACGCAAATCTCCTTGCGAATTCGGCCGGGATGCGAATGCAGAACGATGATCCGGTCCGCCAGTCGAACTGCTTCGCCCACCGAGTGGGTTACGAACAAAATGGTCTTGTGCGTCTGGCACCAAAGGTCCTGAACGCGATGATGCAATTGCGTCCGCGTCTGCGCGTCGAGAGAAGCGAACGGCTCATCCATCAGCAAAACAGCCGGGTCCATCACCAGGGCCCGGGCGATGGCGATCCGTTGCCTCATGCCGCCCGAAAGCTCGTGCACCAACTTTTCCGCGCTGCCGTACAAATGCACCATTTGCAGTGCCCGGGCAACGCGATCCGATCGTTCGGAAGGCGAAATGCCGGCCATTTTCATCCCAAATTCGACGTTCTGGGCAGACGTGAGCCAAGGAAAAAGTCCATGGTCTTGAAAGACCATTGCCCGGTCCGGCCCCGGGGCGGTGATCGGCCGGTCGTCAAGAAACGCGCTGCCGCTGTCCGGCCGCGTCATTCCCGCGACAATGTTCAGAAGCGTGCTTTTTCCGCAGCCGCTGGGCCCGACCACGACGACAAACTCGCCCGGCTTGCAATCCAGCGTGATGTCTTCAATCGCCGCGATATCGGAATTGCCAAAACGCTTGCTGACGCGGGTCAGGCTCAGCTTTCCCGCTCCCGGATTTACCGGCGTTTTTTTTGCACCGTTGTTGAAGAACATTCAAACCTTCCGCCTACGGCTGGCTCGTCGCCGGCGCGGCAGCGAGCTTAGTGAGTATATCCGTTTCAAATAAACCTTTAAGGTCCGGGGCGGAATCGATGAATTTCAAATTGTGCGACCACTGCTCCATCGTCGCAAAAGTCTGAGGCAATGGATCATCCGTGAATTCCGTCCGTCCCAATGCATCCCGCATCACGGCCGCCGGAAGTTTCTTGCCACCCAGCGCAACAAGCGCGTCATTGAGTTGATCGGCATATTGCATCGGATCGGCCGTCAATCGCTGGGTCCAATGATGATGGACTTCAAGAATTTTTTCGATTGTATCAGGATGGTCCGCGAGAAATTGCGGAGTAGTGACGATCACCGTGAGGGAAAAACGATGATCGGGCCAAAGGTCTTTTTCTTCACCGATGAGAACCGCGCCCGCTTCGTTGATGAGCCGCGCCCCCCATGGTTCGGGCACCCAGGCGGCATCGATGAATCCGCGGGCCATCATCCCGCTCTGCTGACTGTTGCGGACTTCTTTCACGTTGTCCGAATCCGGCTGGCCCAACACCTCAGTCACATAATGCCGGGCCGACACATCCTGCGTGTTGCCAAGCTGCGGCGTCGCGATGCGCTTGCCCTTCAGATCAGCCAGCGTGTGAATCCCCGAATCCTTTGACGCGACGATCACTACGCCATCGGCCGCCGCGCCGGCGATAACGCGAACCGCCTGGCCGCGACTGCTGACATCGGCCGACAACACTGGCCCAGGACCGACATACCCGACATCGATCGCGCCGGCGTTCAGAGCTGTAATCAACTCCGGCCCAGCGTTGAAAACCTTGGTAGTCAGTTTCATCTGCCCCAACGCCGCCTGAAATTCACCCGACGCGACGCCAAGAACAGCCTGGGCATGCGTGATATTGGCGAAGTATCCAAGCCGAACCTCCGCCAGCGGCGGGGGGGCTGCGGCTTGAGCCGGCGAGGACTGGTCCTGACTCTTGTCGCAGGCGGCCAGCAAACCAAAAAGGGCGGCCAAAGCGCAAACCAAAGATTGAGAACGCATTCGAGCCACTTTATCATACGACAGCAGGAAATGCAATAATTCCTACCGGATTAGTAGGATATTATCTTTGGCTCATAAAACGGCGAGATTGACCTCTTGCTGGGCTAAATGGATCGATTATTTTGTATTGCATCGGCCCGTCCAGCCCCGAAAAATCACTCGGAGAATCAAATGAAACTCGCGAGACTCTCAAAAAAAAGCTTGCAAAAAATACCGTAATCGAACTGGTGCGCGCTCGGATTAAATCCAACTACAAAATAAAGATCGATTTCAGTGACGGCACATCCCGCATTCTCGACTTTTACCCATTTCTGGAGTCCTCCGGCAATCCTCTGATCCGCGCGTTTCTGGATTCAAAACGATTTGCAGAATTTGTCATTCGCGACGGCGATCTAATGTGGGGCGACTACGAGATGTGCTTTCCGATCGCAGATATGTATGAAGGGCGGATTTGAGCCGCGTCCCTAACTTGCAAACCGCCGCACAATAATCGTATCATTCTGCCCCCCAAACCCGAAGCTATTGGACATAACAACATCCACCTTCGCCTTGCGGGCCTTATTCGGAACATAGTCCAAATCGCACTCCGGATCAGAATTCTCCAAATTCATCGTCGGTGGCAAAACATTATCCCGGATCGCTAGCACGCAGCAGATCAATTCCACCGCCCCCGCGGCGGCTATCAGATGGCCCATCATGCTCTTGATGCTGCTGACAGGGCAACCTTGGCGCATTCGCCGAAGACCGATTTGATCGCGCCGGTTTCGTTGCCGTCGTTTTCGCGCGTGCCCGTGCCATGAGCGTTGATGTATTGAATGTCCTTTGGCGTCAGCCCAGCATCGGCCAACGCTTCCTTCATCGCGGCAATGGCGCCTTCGCCTTCGGGATGCTGATCCGTGATGCGAAAGGCATCAGCGGTGGAGCCATAGCCGACGATCTCGGCCAGAATCGGCGCGTTTCGCGCCTTGGCATGATCGAGCGTTTCCAGAATCACCATCCCTGCGCCTTCGCCCAAAACAAACCCGCCGCGATGGGCGTCAAACGGCCGGCTGGCCCGAGCTGGATTTTCATTAGCCGTGGAAAGGGCGGTCAGCCGGTTGAAGCCGGTGACTCCGAACGGGTGAATCATGCTGTGCGCTCCGCCGCCGATCATGACATCAGCGTCGCCCCGGCGAAGGATTTCCGTGGCCTCCCCGATCGCCTGCGTGCTGGCGGCACAGGCCGTCAGACAATTCATCGCCGGCCCGCGCGCCCCGGTAAGCAGCGCCAGATGCGACAGCGGCATGTTCGGCTCCTGCTCCAGCTCGTGAACGGCATTCATCCGTTCATACGCAACCTCTGCCCATTTAACTGAGTCGATCGCGCTTGTCTCGTTCTTCCACGCCGTCAGCGCAGCCGCGGTATACGCCTCAAAATCAAGCGAACCCTCGCCGCTGCCCAGATAAATCCCGACGCGATCGAGATCGAGCGTGCTTTGATCCAGACCCGCCGCAGTCCAGGCCTGCCGGCAAGCGCCCAAAGCGAATTGCGTATTCCGCCCCGCCCCGGCGTGCGGGCCAGGATCGCCGATGAAATCGGAAAGACGGTAATCCTTCACCTCCCCGGAGATGCTGGTGGGAAACGTCGCCGCGTCGAAGATCGTCGTTTGCGAAATTCCGGATTCGCCCGCCACCAAACGCTTCCAGACCGATTCGATGGAATGCCCCATCGGCGTGACCCAGCCCAATCCTGTGATGACAACACGGCTCATGCAGATTTCCTCATCCATATTAGGCACGCTTAAACACGAGCGCCGCGTTCTGCCCGCCAAGACTGAAAACGCTGCTGACGCTTACGTCGATTTTCCCGTCTCGCGTTTCGGGCGACACGTTGAGCCGATTCGAATCCACGGGCTTAATCGTATTCACCGATGGCGGAATTTTCCCCGCGCTAGCCCCCAGAACAGCCATCCCCGCCTCAACACCGGAACCGGCGGCGAGGCTGCCGGTTTGGGCTTTGGTCAGCGACATCGGCACTTCGGCCATCCGATTTCCAAATACGGTTTTCAGACCCGCCAATTCCGCGCGATCATGCAAGGGGATTCCTAAGCCATTGGGAATCAGCAGGCTCACATCGTCCGAGGTCAGGCCGGCGTCCTTGAGCGCGCCGGTAATCGCCCGGGCATAGCTGCGCCCGCTGGGGTCCGGTTCGGTAATTCTATAAGTATCCTGCGAAGCGGCGAAGCCGACGAGTTCGGCATAAATCTTCGCGCCTCGGCCGCGTGCCGCTTCCATTTCCTCCAGAACCAGCAATCCGCCGCCTTCGGCTAGAGCCGTTCCAGCGGCGTCCGCATCGAACGGCCGAACCGCCTGCGCGGGAGAATCGTTGTGAGTTTCGTTGAGCCGCTTGAGCAATCCTTGTCGGAGCATCCCCATTTCCGTGACTTTGCTCTCCGCACCCCCGCAAATGGCCAGATCGGCATTACCGCGTTGGATCGTCCGGAATGCTTCACCAATCGCCAGATGGCTGCTGGCATCCGCACAGGTGATCGTATTACTCGGCCCCTTCAATTGATGAATGATCGTCACGTGGCAAGCCAGCATGTTGGGGAGATATTTCAGCAGCCAGAGCGGCGTAAGTTGGGTCATGCCATCCTTACCCCATCGCCGCAGATCGAGACGATTCCGCTCAGATTCCGACCGGGCCGTGGTCATGGCCGCGGTAAGTTCGTTCAATTCGGTGTTGATGAGGCCCGCGCCGATATTGCAGCCGAATCGGGTGCCGTCAAAATTCGGTTTTTCCGTGTACGCCAGGGATTGCAGGCCCGTATCCTTGAACGCATCGTCTGCGGCGACGATGGCCAGTTCGATATCACGGGCCATGACCTTGGTTGCCTTGCGATAAGCGCGAGGAACGAAATCGCCGATTTTGTACGGTGGAATCTGCCCGGCGATCTGGCAGGGAAATCCCCCGGCGTCAAACATCGAAATGCGTTGGACTCCAACTCGGCCCGCCAGCAGCGATTCCCAATGTTGTTTGCTCCCGATCCCCAGGGGCGAAATGATCCCGATGCCGGTGACAGCCACGCGCCGCATAAGACTTCTATAACGGAATTTGGGCCCCGGAGCGATAGGTCTTCAGCAAATCGCGGAATTGGTCGGTGAAAACAAAGTTATGTTCCGGAAACGCCGCACCCGCCAGATTCTTATCGATGTGGCTGAACATCAACTCGATCTCCGCGACCAGCGGCGACGAAGCATCCGGCCCCGCCCGAACGATCCCCTCGATCGATGCCCCTGCTTCGTTAAGCTGACTGATGCGCGCGAAATGATAGAGCGTATCCCCCGGCCGCACGAGCCTGTGGAACGTCGCCCGGCCGATTTTGGCCAGAATCACCTTCTCCGAAAAATTCCGGGCATCTCCAACGAGAATCCCCGCCGTCTGCGCCATCCCCTCAATAATGAGGCTGTGCGGCATGATTGGAAATTCCGGATAAAGATCGTGCAGATGCTCTTCGGCAAGCGAGACGTTTTTCACCGCGGTTGCCGACGTGCGCGGAGTAAATTCGACGAACTTGTCGATCCAGAGCCAGCGCATCCTCGGCTATTAACCAATCTTCGACTGCATGTAATTCACCACCGTGTCGACGGTCAACAGCGACGACGCAGTCTCCATCGTGGGATTCTTGTCAAACTCGGTGTAATCAGAAAACGGCATCCGCTTTTTCAATTCGGCAAGTCCTTCCGGCGTAATCTTGCCGTCCTTGACGTACCGCTCATCGTTCATCAGGGCTGGAAGGTCGTCAGGAAACAATTCCCCGCGCGGAATCTTAAAGGGCTTGGCCGGATCGGTCGTAAAGGCCTTTTCCAGCCGGAACACGATGTCCAGAAAGTCGATGCTTTCAGCTCCAAGATCCTCGCGGAGGGTCGCCGTCGGCGTGACTTCCTCGGCATCGACGCCAAGAGCGTCCACCAGCACTCCCTGAACTTTTTTGTAAACCTCATCTCGAGACATTGGCATGGGTCAATCCTTCCCTTGATTGTCATGTTACAGCCGGGCTGCCCGGTTGATTCAACAGCGCCCAGCGCGCCCGATTGTGTTCGATCAACTTCCGGTCCACCTTTTCGTCCACGCCGGCATCCCGCTGGGCGAGATTAAAATACGCCAACTCCAGGCGAGCCGAGACGGCGTTGTTTCCATTGACGGTTCCGGACGCTTTGAACGAACCGCCGGTTTCCGAGAGCTTCACCGTCTCCACTTCGATCCGGAGCGCATTCCCCGGTGCGACAAATGTGCCGTACTTCACGTTGCGCGCTTCCTTCAACACGGCCATCGATTTTGAAAACCCGCCGTTGCGGTGCAGCAACCATCCGGCCGCCTGCGTCATCACTTCCAGCATCAACACGCCCGGCAGCACCGGAAACGTCGGGAAATGATCCGCCAGATATTCCTCGGCCAGACAGACATTCTTGACCGCCACCAGCCGGCTGTCGGACACTTCCTCGATCCTGTCGATCAGATTGAATTTCACCAGTCTGGCCCGTTGGAGCAGGGTTTTAGCGATGGGGTGGGGGGTTTGCAAGGGCGCGGGTTGCTGATTGGCGTCGAAGTTTTTCCGGCGGCGGGTATCATTCGCCGGATTGCAAGGGTACATTAACTGGTGATCGTGGCGATCGGCGGAGCAGGGATCGTTGACGAAACCGTTTCGGAGGTTTTGCCATGGAATTACCTCGTCGCACACGTGGAGACGAATTGCTCCGCCCCGGGGAGTTGCTGAACCTTCGGCAGCGGCTGCGTCAACTCGCGTCAAAACACGATCTCGTCACGGTCATCGCTTGCGCTTTCGATCATCGCACGCGGATGCTTCCCTTCATTTATGCCGACACGCGTATGGCTCCGGCCGGCGTGCGGGCCATCGGGTCGGCGCTGGTGGACGCGGGGTTTGAACGCACTCGCATCGTGCTCCAGCAATGGAACCGCAGGTTCCGTCCCTCGCGTATGCAACTTGACGGGCGGGTGCCCGACATGTTCATGGTCTCGACCATGGGCATGCACTCCGCCCGCGCGCTGGAAATGATCCGCGATGCCAGGCGAATCGATCCTGCCCACCGCCCATTGATTATCGCTGGGGGATCACACGCGGTTTATGAGCCAGACCTGTTATACGATGGCGGATTATTGGGACCGATGTTGGCATCCAATGATCAGTCCACGCCGGATGTTGTCGTAACCGGCGAAGAGTTCGTCCTGCTCAGCCTGATCGAAGCGATATTGTCCGTCCGCGGCACGGGCGAATCCATGCGATCCGCTTTCTTCCGGGCCAAAGATTCTCATGCCCTGGACGGTATCCCGGGCCTGATATATCCGCGCGGCGAGCGCGACGGCGTCGTCGAGGAATTGATCGACACCGGCATGCAGCGGCTGCTGGGTGATCTCGATGAATTGCCTCACCCGGTCCTCGGCTATCGGCTGCTCGAAGCGCCGAGCTGGTCGACCACATTGGCTCCACGCGCACTGCCGGCCAATCGCGTTCGCTGGAACACTCCGATCAGTTCGTTGGTGATGACCTTCGGATGCAAGTTTGCCTGCCCGTATTGCCCGATTCCCGCTTACAACCAGCGGCAACACCGCCTGAAATCGCCGTCACGCATCGCCGATGAGATGTGGCAACTGAACAAAGCCTACGGACTGCGCTACTTCTTCGGCACCGACGACAACTTCTTCAACAACAAGACACGCGCATTGGACATGATCGAGACCCTGGCCCGCGCCGAGTTCGAAGGTATCCCTCTTCGGCACAAGGCGCGTTGGTATACCGAAGTAACCGTTCACGACACGTTGCAGATGAAGGAACACCTGCCGCTGGCTCGCAAGGCGGGGTGCCGGGCATTATGGCTTGGTGTCGAAGACATGACCGCCACGCTTGTCAACAAAGGTCAAAGCGTGAACAAAACCACCGAGGCCTTCCAACTGATGCGCGGCCGGCATTTGCCCGATGCCGATGATGATGCATCACGATTCGCAGCCGCTCTACTCTCCGGGCACGAATTACGGCTTGCTTAATCAGGTCAATCTGCTGCGCAAGGCCGGCGCGGTGTCGTTGCAGGTTTTGATGTTGACGCCTTCAGCCGGCACGAAACTGTACGAGGGAACATTCGAGAAGGGGCTGGTGCTGGAGAGTGTCGGCGGAAAGAAAGCGCTGCCGTACATGTACGATGGGAACTACGTCGTCGCTTCGAGCCACGCGCGCCCATGGCGTAAGCAGGTCAATCTCCTGCTCGGCTACGCGTTCATGTACAACCCGCTCTGGCTGCTGCTGGCGCTGTGGCCGCGGAAGTCAAAGGTGGGGTACAAACCCGCGGGCATGCAGATCGTCGGTATGATCGGACTGACCCAAAATATCCGCCGGACCAGTGGCTGGGCGATTCGGATGATGTTCGGGCGCATTCGACGTCTGGCGGAGCCGCCACATGGCACAAAACCCCTGCGGAGCGTTTCATCCACCGATCCGCCGGCGCACGCGAGGGCTTCTATCACATCAGAGCCGCGCTCGAAGACACGCATCCCACTTCCCATGGCCAGTTAGCGAAGTTCCCCCTCGGCAACCCAGACGAGAATTGCGCGAAAGGGCGGCGAAACGCAAAAACCCATGCCAGAAGGTGGTTCGTATTGACACGGGCCCGAGGCTCGCCGGACAATTGTGGGATCGATGGACCAACCGACGCTGCCCGGCGCTTCAGGGCGGGAACCTTATGTTGTAGTGGCGGGCTTTGGATTGCCTGGTCGGTCCCTCGTTGAATTTCTCGTTCGCGAGCATATCGAATACATCGTGATCGAATTGAACGCTCAGACCTGTGAGCGGGCGGCGGCGGGGGGTGTGCACATGATCGCCGGCAGCGCAACGGATCCAGAAGTTCTCCATCAAGCCCAGATTGAACGGGCCTCGATGGTTGCCCTGATGGTCCCGAACGACGAAGTCGTGTTGACGTCGATTGTTCACATCCGGCGGGTGAACAAGACGGCGCATGTTATCGCCCGCTGTTCGTTCACATCCACCGGATTGGAAGCCGTGCGCCGAGGCGCGGATCAGAGCATCGTCGCCGAACAGGTGATCGCGCGAGAATTAGAGGGAATCGCCGCCGGGCTTTTCGCTGGAACCCGCCGATAACTCGCATCTCTTCTGCGCAATTCTGGAAATTGCGGAATTCTGAATTGAGTCGGTTTCACGGAAACACCAGATTTCAAATGAGTTATACTTGGTGCAGGCTCCTGCGTTTGCAAGAATATTTTAAAGTGAATCCAGTCTGCAAACGATAAGCAGGCTGAACAGCTTGATGTAATTCACGTTACATTTAAAAGAATAGAGTTTTGAGGAAAGGCTAATCCAGTACCATGGGAAGTAAATTGCGGAGTATCGTCGCCGTGGATGATGATGTGCGGACTCTGGATGCGCATCAGCGTGATTTTGGATTCGGCATTCGTCGTATTGGCGACCGCCGATCCGAACCGGGCATTATCCTGGCTGCAGAATGACACAACGGTTGGCGCTGTGGTGGTAGGGCAGAACCTTCGCAACGGCAACGGCCTTGAATTGCTCAAAGCAGCCCAAAAACTGCGTCCCGACGCACGAAGAATCCTCATTGCAAGTTATTCAGACCTTGCCGGTTTCGTGGACGGCCTTCACACCGGCGCGATTGAGCGGACGATTTCCAAGCCAATTGATGCGACCGAGCTTTTGGGCCTGGTTCGACTTCACATCCCCAAGTCCGGCGGCCCCACGCAATTCGCAGCCGCGTGACGGCTCAGCCGGCGACACGACATTTCCCAATTTGCCATTTCGAGTCCCCCGTCCGATATATTTCGGGACTTTGGTCAGCCTGTAACACTTGCGACAGGTGATTCCCCGTCAATGGTATCCCCGGCGGCCGTCCGCCGTTTGAATGCGGCCCGTCCTTGTGGCACAATGGATTCGTCGAGGCCGCGTCAACGAGGATTTATACCGATGCTGCTGCAAACCAACAGTTACATCGTCCCGCGCGATAAACGCGTGGAACACGCCCGCCTTCTCAGGCGATTCCGGCAAACATTGCTACGGCTGGGTTGCGATCACTTCGAAGTCTACGAGCAGACCGGCGCTAATTGGAGTTCCGGCGACAATTCCGGCCGATTCGTCCAGATCATGCGTTTCCAGGATCGAAAGCAGCAATTGGCCGTGCAAAACGCCGAGCGCACCGACCCCGCGGCCCAGGCTCTTTTGAAGGAGTTTTGCGAGCTGATCAATCTCCCCTACCAGCAGCAACAAGGCCTTTTTGCCGTGGGCTTCTACACTAGCTTCATGCGGATGCCGGAGTTTCGTCCCCAGTCCTCTGGCGCCTCGGCCGAGCCAGCGCACGAGGAGCATGAAGAGAATCAACCGGCCGCGGATTCTGTCCCCGATGCCTCAACCCCCGAACCCGACGCTGGTGATGGCCCCGAGGCGGCAGCCGCTGATGCAAATCCCGCATTCGATTCCGACGATGACTCCGATTATGTCGAGCCCAGCCACGTTCCGCCCCAACCTCATGACCAAGCTGAACAGGCGGAGAATCCCACCTTCCCATCCAATTCGTGAAGACGGAATAAACGGAATCGCAAAAACCCACTTTGTGCACATTCTTCCCCCTAAGCCCAAAAGCTCGATATACTCTTCTGCCGATCCGCTTTGGGTAGATTGGTTTGCGTAAACCACCGCCAGGAGCCGCCAAAAGGTGAAATCACTGATTCGTTTTCTCGGCGTCGTTCTTTGCGTAAGCGGCTGGGCCGTCGCCGCCTTTTGCCTGCACGTGGTGCGGATTCCCGATCCGGCCAATGCCCAGCAATCAAAGCTGATCGTTATTCCGAAAAATCGCCTGAACCTGGACGATACCTACGTGGACGCCCGCACTTGGACAATGGCGGACGTAAAAACCCATCCCCTGCTGGTCCTCCGGCTGCTCAAGCTTGGCAAAGCCGACGATCTTAAGTTTCTGGGTGATCCGAAAAGCAAAAAAGACATCGAGACTCAACTGACGGATGCTCTATCCGATTCATCCGATGCCGGAAGCGGCAATTCATCGACGACAAGTCGAATGTCCCTCCGCCCCGCGGGGTTCTCTCATTAAGCCGAGAATTCAGAACTTTTTTGCCACAGATCAAAATCAGATTCACACAGATAAATGCAAAAATAGGAACTCACGCGGAGGCGCAGAGGCGCAAAGAAGACAATGTCTTTATTTTTTCTGCGCCTCTGCGCCTTGTATGTTCAAAAAGCCCGGTATCGGTTCTACTTCCACTCGTCGTGTTCGCGTGACGACGAGCGCAGCGAGGAGTCATGCGAACACGACGATCGGCCCAAAACCGGTCGCGCCTCGGCACTCCAAGGCCGTCGCAGAGCGTGGTTCAAGCCGATCTCGTGTCTCGCAGCCCGAACAGCCGACTGAGCCTCTGCATCCCGCAAGCTCGCATTTGCAAGAAAGGGCCACCATGACTTCCGTTTCCGATGTTCACGCGACGATGCCCTATCTGGGCATTGATGTCTCCAAAGACAAGCTCGATCTGGCCGTCGAGGGCCAAGCCGGGGTTGTCGTTTTCGCCAACGATGCCGCCGGGATCACGCAACTGATCGAACACATGCGGCAACTGCGGCCGACTCTGATCGTCCTGGAAGCCACCGGCGGTTACGAGAAGCTTCTTCTCAACACCGCCCTCGATGCGGCATTGCCCATCGCCCGCGTGCAGCCCGGCCGGGTGCGCCACTTCGCCAAGGCCCAGGGCCTCCTGGCCAAGACGGATGGGATCGATGCTCATCTCTTGGCGGTCTATGCCCGCTGTCTCCAGCCCGCGGTCAGCGAAAAACGCTCGAAAAACCAGCTCGAGCTCGACGCCCTGCTGGTCCTGCGCCGACAGCTCATCGACACCCGCACCGCCCTGACCAATCAGAGGCAGACGGCCGACCACTCCTTCGTCCGCGCCACGCTGGACAAACTTCTCCGGCAGATCCACGACCGGCTCAAGCAGGTCGAAAAAAAGATCACCCGTCTGATCGACTCCGACGATGATCTGGCCGGCCGACGCGATCTGCTTTTGTCCGTTCCCGGCGTCGGCAAAACCACCGCCGCCACTCTGGCCGCCCAACTTCCCGAATTGGGCAAGATCGATCGTTGTCAGATCAGCGCCCTGGTTGGCGTGGCGCCGTACAACCGCGATTCGGGAAAGTGGGCGGGAAAACGCGCCATCTTCGCCGGACGCGCTGCGGTCCGCAGCGTGCTCTACATGGCAACGATCACCGCCATTCGTTGTAATCCGGTGATCCGCATGTTCGCCGAGCGTCTGGAAAACGCGGGCAAACTGCCCAAGGTTGTCATCACCGCGTGCATGCGAAAGCTGCTGACGATTCTCAACGCCATGGCCCGCGACGGCATTACATGGAGTCCAAAATGTCAACTTCAAAACGCTTGACAACTAACACAGCCGCTCTGCGTGAGATTTCCCGTATTTATCTGTGTGAATCTGATTTATATCTGTGGCAAAAATGTCTTTACGCCGCCTGCAGCGGTTCGAAGATGCGTATGCAATTTCGCGTGCTGTTCTTGGCCGCGTACAACGCCTGATCGGCCGCCGCTAGAAGCGTGCTCAAGGTCAGTATATTCGCCGCTTTATTTCGTTCGGCCACGCCGATGCTTAGCGTCGGTGATTTGTCCAAATGTGTAATCGCATGGGAAAAATCCACGGACAGGAACGCCTGACGTAATTTCTGCACCACCTGCTGGGCCTGAAACAGAGGCGTCTGCGGCAGGGCGATCACAAACTCATCTCCCCCATATCGAAATGCCAGATCGGTCTTTCTCAGCGTGATTCGCACGCAATCCGCGAACGCCCGAAGCATGTGATCCCCGGCCGCATGGCCGTGGTTGTCGTTGATCTGCTTGAAATGATCCAGATCGATCATTACCAGCGACAGTGAGTGATTGTGCCGATCGCAAAGGGCCATTTCGCGCTGCAGAAGCTGGTCCATTGATCGGCGATTATATAAGCCGGTCAGGGCATCCGTCATCGACTGCATTTCCGCCTCGGCCAAAAGATGCAGCGTCGTCAGGACCGATTGAGCGCTGTTGACGTAAGTTTGAGCCAGTTGCCGCGTTTTTTCCGTCCATTCCGATCCCGGCGCCAGCAGCATGTGAACCACCGTCTGCATCTTGCGGCCGATATTAAACGGGATGCAGTACGCCGGGTGATCCGTCGGTAGCTTGAGGATCGATTCGATGGAACACCTGACCGGCGACCCTTCCGGGCGAAACACGCGCGGGAGGTTTTGCCGCAGGCATGGGCAGGTAGCGGAATCCAACTCGGCCAGGGGACCCTGCGTCACCAGATTTTCTGGCCAGGCCGCGCGGAGTTGAACCGATGGAACGACCTCGGGCTCGGTTGTCAGGATCGCCAAACCAGACAGCCCCAGTTCAGTGCAAAGGAAATGGCTGAGCGTGGCGAAAACCTGGTCCGGCTTTCCAGCACCCTGAATTGTCTGGGAAAAATCCAGAAGCCGATCGACCGTCGCGGTTCGCTCCGCCAGCGCGGCGCGAGCTGCCGATTGGACGCGCATCGGCCGCGTCAGATACATCACGATGCCCAACGCCGCCGTGATAACGAGCAGCGCTGCAAACAACCATGCTGGCCACATACCTGCACCCGTCTTCGTCGGGACCGGCGCATCCCGCACGACCGTCAAAATCCGTATCGGCTCAACCGAATGCCGGCTGAATCGCCGATCATTTTTCGATTGTTGCTATCATAAAAAGGCTTGCAAAGAATTGACTCGGCCCCATTGTTGCGTACATTATAACCATGGACCTCACAGTACCGCCTATTCCGCAAGCAGGCCGCATTGGAGCTGACCAAGAGTTAGCCATCTTGATGGAAATTGGGCGGATTCTTTCCTCCACTCTTGACCTTCGCGAGTCGTTTCAAAAAATGATGCAAATCATTTCTGAGAAACTAGATATGCGACAGAGGCTCATTGGTTTTATTGGACGAATCGACCGGCCGTCTGCGCACGGAGGCGGCAGTTGGGTTAACCCCCGAAGAAATCGAGCGCGGAAAATATGCGTTGGGCGAAGGGATCACCGGCAATGTGGTCGCCACCGGCCGAGCCAGGATTATTCCCGATGTCCGCGCCGAGCCCGATTTCCTGAACCGCACCGGCCGCCTGACCGCCAAAACCGCGAACGAAGCCATCAGTTTTCTATGCGTTCCGATCCGCATCGACAACCGCACAGCCGGGGCACTGTCCGTTGACAAGCCGTTCGACTCGGATCAGGCCCTCCGCGAAGCCCAGTCGTTCCTGGAGATCGTCGCCGCCTTCCTGGCCCAGGCCATTCAGATCAACCGCATGGTCATGCGGCAAAAGGAAGAACTCCTGGAGGAGAACGCCCAGCTTCGCGCCCAGGTGCGCGATCGGTATCGATTCGAGAACATCATCGGCGACTCGCCCGCCATGCACGAAGTCTTCGCCGTCGTCGGCCAGGTCGCCAACAGCCGCGCGACCGTCCTGCTGCTCGGCGAAACCGGCACGGGCAAGGAGATGATCGCCAAGGCCATCCACTACAACTCCCCCCGGCGCGACAAAAGCTTCGTCCGCGTCAATTGCGGCGCCCTGACCGGCACTCTTCTGGAAAGCGAATTGTTCGGCCACGTCAAAGGCTCGTTCACCGGCGCTATCCGGGACAAACAGGGCCGATTCGAAGCCGCCGACGGCGGCACCATCTTCCTCGACGAGATCGGCACCCTCGAGCCCGAATTACAGGTGAAATTGCTTCGCGTTCTGCAGGAGCGCGAATTCGAACGCGTCGGCGACACCCAGACCGTGAAGGTGGATGTGCGCGTCATCGCCGCCACCAACGTCGATCTTCAGGAGGAAGTCGCCAAGGGAAATTTCCGCGAGGATCTTTTCTATCGGCTGAACGTGGTCCGCGTCTATCTGCCGCCGCTGCGCAATCGCCGCGAAGACATCCCGCGGCTGATCGACTTTTTCCTGGATAAATACAACGCCCAGAACGACCGCAAGCTTCGCCGAATCAGTCGCGAAATGCTCAACGTCCTGCTGCGCTATCCCTGGCCCGGCAACGTGCGCGAACTGGAAAACGCCATCGAACGGGCCGTCGTCCTCAGCAACGACGAGGATTTTCACGAGGAACTGCTTCCCCTGAGCGTGCGCATGTTCGCCGCCCAGCGCCGCACGACCCAGTCCAGCGAATCCATCGAAACCCTCACCCGCCGCCTCGCCGATCAGGCCATCGCCGACTACGAATTGCGCGAGGGCGAGATTTATCAACTGGTGATCGATCAGGTCGAGCATGCCCTGATCGACCGCGCCCTGGCCAAATGCGGCGGCGTCAAAACCAAGGCCGCCGATTTCCTCGGAATCAACCGCAACACGCTCAATAAAAAGGTCAAGGACCTCGGCATCGAAGCCGTCGATTGAGAAGAATTTTTGCCACAGATCAAAATCAGATGCACACAGATAAAGAAATGGCCGAATATTTAATTATCTGTGTGCATCTGATTTTCATCTGTGGCCAAAAATTGATTTGAATTATGCGTTTTAAATCCATCCTGCTATTCGGAGCCCCCGGCAGCGGCAAAGGCACGCAGGGAAAAATCATCGGCACAATTCCCGGCTTCTATCACAGCGCCACCGGCGATATTTTCCGATCCCTGGATCTCCAAAGCGAAATGGGCCGGATATTCTGGGAATATGCCGGCAAGGGAAAACTCGTTCCCGATGAAATCACCATCCGTCTCTGGAAGCAATACATCCAGGGCCTGGAAATGATCAACCAATTCCACCCGAATAACGAAATCCTCGTTCTCGACGGCATCCCTCGAAACCTGAAACAGGCCCAGCTTTTGGATGAGACCATTGACGTGGTAAAGGTCATCCATTTGGTCTGCACCGATTTAAGCAAGATGATCGAGCGACTGCGCCGCCGGGCGTTAAGGGAAAATCGTTTCGACGATGCCAGCGATGAAGTCATCCGCCGCCGCCTCGAAGTATATGAGCGCGACACCCGCCCGGTTTTAGGCTACTACCCGCCTGACCGCGTCGTCCGCGTGGAAGCCACGATGTCGCAGATTCGGGTGCTGAGCAATCTGATCGAGTTTCTCGTGCCGCTCAAGGAAGAACATGATCGCCAGGACGAGCATCGCGTTGAAGAAACGGCCAAGGCTGATTCCGCCCCTGCGGTCGTCGCGGCGGCCAAGCTCGATAGCTGATTCCTTCCCGCATTTACCGGCGTCCGCGCGATTCCGGTTATCATTTCGATATGTATTCCCGACGGACCGCGGCCGGAATGATCATCTGCATTTCGTTGTGCGTCGGAACGTTTCTTCTCTGGGCAAGGAGTTATTTTTCCCAGGATGGATTCTGGTATACGAGCGATCATCATTGGACCCTGAGTTTGAGTTCGCGGCAGGGCAGGCTTTCGATTGTATTTCAAACCATTCCCAATCCACCGTATTACGCACCGGCGGGCTTGGGGTGGATGTCCGGTCGGCTTTATGATGGATGGCGGTATCTGACTCTGCGATCCCTGATTGACTTCCGATATGACAACCGTGTCATTCCACGGTTTCGCTCCGCCGCGGTTCATAGTCGGACTCTCACAATTCCAATATGGTGCGTTTTGGTTTTCTCGCTTCTCAATTCCGGCATGGATCCTTTTTCGCGATCGTCGAAATCAGCGCTGGGGCCTGCGAAAAGATACTTCCTGGATCAATCCGCGCTTAAGGTCGCGAATCGCGCGATTCGCACTTCTTTCCGCGATCGGCTCCCTCACCGGCGTCCTGGTCGCATCGGTTGACATCGAATTCCCATTCAATCGATCGCGATGGCAATGGTTCGTCGCCCTCTGGATATTGCTGCCGGTCGTCAGCCTGATGGCCGTCTTCACCCGCCGACGAATCCGCTGGCACCGCGCCTTGTTGTGGATGTCCCTTGAATTGGCCGGCTGCCTTTGCTTCTTTCAGGCAACCATTGAGCGTATCTGGACTCATTTCAATGTGAATGTCTACGATGTTCCCGATCTTCTCGAACTGGTTTTCATGACCGGCGTCGCCTGTTTCATCGTCGGAGCGACTTTGCTCCTGTTCCTTCAAGTGAAGCCCGAACCCGTGAAACCCGGTCCATACTGCCCCGAATGCGGATACTGCCTGATCGGATCGCCCCGACAAATCTGTTCCGAATGCGGCCGACCCTTCACGCTTGATGAATTGGGAATCACGGCGGACACGCTCACCGATGTCAATTTGAAGCGCGTTTGATAGCGGCTCTTTACGCCCGGTTCGTTATCTCTCACCGGATGAAATCGTCATCTCGTTTTCACCAATTCCCGGTATAATTTCCGCATGTTTTCCAAATGGTCAGTGACCCTGCTGGCCGTCTCCGTTTCGTTATGCGTCGGAACCCTGCTGCTTTGGGCGCGGAGTTATTTCTACGCGGATGTGGCCAATTGTCTCGTCACTTCAACAAAATTCTATCTGGCCGCGGAATCACAGCGCGGATTACTATCGATTGGTTTTGTCACTTTCAACAAATCACCGCCACAAGGCATGGCGCGGGTGGGGTGGCGCGTTTTTCCCAATAATCGTGGTTTGCGGTACTTCACTTGGCGATCGATGTTGAGTTTCGATTGGGGAAATCGCCAATTTCCCATTGCGGCCAACGGTTCCTTTGGCCATGTGCGGTTTCTGACGGTTCCGACTTGTTTTTTTTCGCTCTATCGGCCATGGCCTCGATTTGGATGTATTTGCGGGGCAGACGAAAAGTTCACTGGGGGCTTCGAAAGGATGTCTCCTGGATCAATCTCCGATTACGGGAACGCATCATTCGTTTCGTGATCTTTTCGGCAATCGGCTGCGTTCTTGCGCGATGGTTGCCTGGGCAGACATGGAATTTGATCTCGGTCGAACCGACGGACAATGGGCGCTCATTCTTTTGGTTTTGCTCCCCGTCGTAAGCTTGATGGCCGTTTACACCCGGCGGCGAATTCCATGGCATCGGGCGATATTGTGGATGTCCCTGGAACTGGCCGGGTGCGTCACTTTCTTTGAATCAGCGATCGACCAGATTTGGCGTTACGAGAATGCACATCGCTACAACGATGTTGAACTTCTCCAAATGATCGTATTTATCGGGATGGTCTGTTTTGTCATTGGGGCGATATTACTCCTGTTCCTTCAAGTAAAGCCCGAACCCGTGAAACCGGGACCGTATTGTCCGGAATGTGGATACTGCCTGATTGGATTACCCCGCCAAATCTGTTCCGAATGCGGCCGACCATTCACGCTCGATGAATTGGGGATTGAGGCGGATGCGCTGAAGGTGGTGGTCCGGCCGACGTGACGCCGTTCTGCAGATTCGGTGGGGTTTCGCGCCTTGTTACAATAGGAGGATGTCCAGTAGACCGGGATTTCCCAGATGAAACTCCGTCGACGAACGTCGTCGGTGATTTTGCGGAGTATACCGAAGCTTGGAGCGCGGAACAACGATTTTCCTGGTTCGCGGCCGTCTCGACTATGGAGATTTGCAACGCCATCTTCATTATTTTGACACTCCTGACCCTTACTCGACGCCTCACGAACAGACCGGCACCCTCGCTCTGGCCTTTTTCGCATGTTTTGCGCGCTGCCCGTCATCATCCCGATGCCGTCATCGGCTGCCGAAGTCGCCGGATTCTTGCCAGGATCAACCGGAACAGCTCGCGGGGAACCGCGACCTCCGCCATCTGGAACACCACGTACCGCGCGGACGACACCACTTTCGCCCCGATCTTGATCAGTTTCTCCCGCAGCGTGGTCAGCGACCAGTGCTTCACACCAACGGGCAACGCCAATCGCCGCAGGAAGTTCCCCAGGTTGTACGCCAGGGCGAACAGTTGCAGGCGAACCTGGTTGTCCACGAAGTCATGGCAACTCAGTCGCGTCCACTTCACCGCATTCTTGCCTTCCTTGATCCACTGCTCCGCCGTCCCGCGGCCGTTGTAGAACCAAGTCACGCCAGCGGCTCCGCCACCGAGGTTGGTGACGATGAACCCCACGCGGGGGAACAACTCGTTCTTGTGCCACTCGACTTTCGCCACCACGCGGCGGGCCTTGTCCCAACTGGCAGCCTGATACATGAAGTCATGATACCGGACCATGGGTTTTGCTGGCGGTCTGCCCACCGGTCGCGACAACAGGGGCATGATCTCCCGCTCCAGCAGGCCGTTTGACTTCAGACGGATCGCGTAAAGGTAGCGCTCGGCTTCGAGAAACGTATACAAATCGGGAAGGGCGAACGCCGCATCGCCGCGAAAGAACTTTTTCACCGACATCGTTCGATAGCGGGCAACCACCGGCTCCAGTACCGACCGCCAATCATCGGCGCTGTGGACATTCCCATCGCGAAGCAGTGCCCGTTCCAGGTCTCCATCCTGATTGAAACAGAACAACGGGTGGTAACACGTGCATTCAAAGTAACCATTGTACGCCGAGCCTTCCTGCTGGCCGTGGGTCTCGCTCACCGAGCTATCCATGTCCAAAATGATCCGGTCGCCGGGCTTGCGCCGCCGCAACGTGTCGATCCACTTGCCTGATAGTTCTGTCAAGGCTTTCAGGTTGCTTCGTTGAGTTAGCACCTCGGTCTCAAACCGGCCCATCTGACTGGTTGAGGCGGCGGTGTGTTCCTTGGTTCTCCCACCGACCAACTGCCGCATCGTCGGATCGACCGCCAATCGCTCGGCATCATTGGTATCTTCGTAACCGGCCAGGCGGCTGTAGATAGACTGACGAAGTAGTCCCGCCACCGTGTGTTGAGTGTTCTTCCCGGTGCGCCAGTCATGGAGCAGGGTGCCGGCCATGCTCGTCAAACCCAGCGCGTCATCCAGTTCCCGGTAGACCAGTAATCCCGCGTCGCTGGTGACTTTCGAACCCTGGAATTCGAGTTTGAGACTGCCGTCAAAACCCACCCGAAGAGCATCCTTGCTGCTTTCACCCATTGGATTCTCCAGACTTCATGTCCTGAATATCAAGAAAAGCCTGCATTCACGCGGTCAAAAGACAATTCATTATACGTGGAGTCCAATGCCATCCGGGAAATCCGGGGTAGACGGCCGATGGTCGCGGCGTGGGTTGCCCTCCTCATGTGTCTGGTCACCGGAATCCTTTGGGTGCGAAGTTATTTTTCCTACGACTTTATTACTTACAAATACATTCAGTCCCCTTTGAATGCCGATGTTGCCAGTGTTCTATTTTTCGACGGGGGACTGGAAGTGACCCTTAACGAGGGCGTTACTCTACCGGCAAACACAAGTTCCGGATGGGCGTGGAGAGCTATTGTCAAAAGTCGTGGATGAAGCCTGAAGTTCAAGCGGCGATTTTTGTTCCATCCTTGAAGATCTCTCCTGCAATCACGGCCGGCAACAACGCGCTGCCGTTTAGTTTTCGCCAATGATTCTGAGCGGATTCCACAAGCTTAAATGCCATCGCCAGGCAGGCGCTGCGGCTGCCGGCTCCCTTGGTTTTGCTCGTTCGCAATCGTACCGTCGCGAACGTGCTCTCGATCGGGTTGCTGGTGCGAAGGTGCTGCCAGTGTTCGGCTGGGAAGTCGTAGAACGCCAGCAACTCCTCCTTGTCTTTTAGAAGGCATTCGACCGCCTTGGGATACTTGGCCTGGTAGGTTGCCTTGAACTTGTCCATGGCTTTGAGTGCCTCTTCTTTGGTCGCCGCCATCCAGATCTCGTGCAGCATGGACTTGGCCGACACCTGCTGGCCGCGCGGCAATTTGTCCAGCACGTTCATCGTTTTATGCACCCAGCAGCGTTGATGCCGGGTCGAGGGATAAACCTGCCGCAGCGCTTTCCAGAATCCCAATGCTCCATCCCCCGTGGCCAGCATTGGCGCTGCGATCAAGCCGCGGCTCCTCACATCCAGGAGCAACTCCAACCAGCTCTGCTCGCTCTCACGCTGGCCGTCGACCATGGCGATCAGCTCCTTGGTTCCATCTTCCAAAGCACCCATTAAAACCAGCACGCAGGGCCGGTCGTCGGTCAAACGGATGTTGAAGTAAATGCCATCGGCCCAGAGATAAACGTATCGTTTGCCTTCCAGCAAGCTGCGGGAAAAGTTCTCGTATTCTCCCTGCCAGATCTCCTTCATCCGTACCACGGTGGCAGGCGACAGGCCCGATCCATCGTGACCCAGACACGCCAGCGCTTCGGGAAAATCGCTGGTGCTGATTCCTTTGAGATAGAGCCACGGGACCAGCTCTTCAATCGCCTTGGTCTTGCGCAGATACGGAGGAAGAATCTGGGAAGTGAAATGAAGGCGGTTGCCCTGTTCATCGATCCGCCGGTCGTTCACCCGCGGCTGGCGAACCTCGATGGGGCCGTTTCCCGACTGAATCTTCCTGGCTGGATGATGCCCGTTACGCACCACCAGACGATGCCCATGCTCATCGCGATGCTGGCCATTTCTCTGGATGTACTCCTCGACCTCCCGCTCGATCGCCGCCTGCAAAGCGCGGCGGGCGCCCTCGCGCAAAATGTCATCAATCGCCGGTGCCGTTGCCAGATGAAGTTGAAATGCGTTACTGTCCATGAGGCGTATCCTTTCTGTCCCGCGTGGGACGTGGTGAATCGTTTCGTCACGAATCACCGAAGGTACGCCGCTTTTATTCAGTTGCCAGTCATCCACGACTTTCGGTTATAGCTCGGCGTGGATGGACGCACCTGATTGGCTTTACTGGCAGCCACAGGAAAGTCTTTTCGAGTCGCTGACCGATTTTCACTGGATAAAGCAGCAGGGATATTGGATTCCCGGAAATTCCGGACTCGCATCGCGAAGGTGGGGCGTTCGGGTTCCCTTTTGGAGCGTGGCAATTGGGTGGCTAACTTGGCCAGTGGCAATGCTGCTTCTCGCGCGGCGGAAGGTGCAATGGGGAGTTCGTCGGGATATCCGATGGACGAATCCGCGGCTGCGCTGGCGAATCAAACGTTTTGCGAAATTCGCGGCGGCGGGCGTCATTAGCGGCGCAGGCGCTGATTTGGGTTAATTTCGAGTCCTCATGGTGGCAGCTCAATTGGGTGCTTGAGCTTCTAATTCTGGTAATCGCAGTAACCGCACTCACTGTTGCGACGCGCCGGCGAATTCCATGGCAACGCGGGATGATTTGGATGGCCCTGGAACTTACCGGCTATGTTTGCTTCCTTGCCGCGACCGTTGACAACTTCTGGCATTTCTTCGGAGGATATTGGTCTCATACGCCAGATTTATTTCAGATGCTTCTGGTTGTATGGCTTATGAGTTTCGTGTTGGGCGCAGCGATGCTTCTGCTGCTGCAAGTAAAGCCAGAACCAGCCAAGCCAGGACCGTACTGTCCCGAATGCGGATACTGTCTGATCGGCTCCCCTCGCCAAATCTGTTCCGAATGCGGCCGCCCATTCACATTTGAAGAATTGGGTATCGCGCCCGATGCGTTGATTCCGCCGAACGTGCAATCAGCGTAGCGAATCACGCCGTGCTCGACGACCGGCTCTGATATTCCCCTGTCTCCGTATTGATCTTGATCTTTTCACCGATCACGATGAATCCCGGCACGCGCGTCGTCAGCCCGGTCTCCAGCTTGGCTTCCTTGAGTTGATTGGTGGCCGTGGCCCCTTTGATGATTGGGGGCGTATCGACCACTTCCAGATCGACCGAAGCCGGCAGCGTATACGAAACCACTACGCCCTCGTGAAAAAGCGCGGTCAATTGGGTATTAGGCTTCAGATACAAAATATCGTCGCCGAAAACATTTTTTGGGATGGTCGTCTGATCATAGGTTTCCAGATCCATGACCACATGGCCGTCGTTGTCGCTATAGAGGTATTCCACATTTCGGCTGTCGAGAGTGGTGGTCTCGATATCATCCGTCGCTCCGACGCGCTTGTCCTGAATGGTCCCCTTGCCGACGTCGCGCAGCTTGAATTGCACCTTGGCCCGCAGATTTCCGGGGGTGTTGTGGTCGGCGTTGGTTACGACGAAAAGCTTGCCATCGATAAGGACGGCCTGACCGCGACGAACTTCACTTGCACGCATGAAACATCCCTTTCAAAAGGACAATTGTAGTGCTGTTATCTGCGGGGGAAGGGAATTTAACCGGGGGCGGCCCGCGCGTCAAACGCGGGTTTCCGACCCAAATCCTCTATAAGCGGCTTCGACACTGCGGGCAAATCGAGGGGCATCCATCAAGGGAGATTGAATCATTCGATCTCTTAGAGAAGCCCGAAGCAGGGATCGTCGCCCAAAATCTCCCGCAAGTTTCGCCGCGATGCTGACGAATTGAGCGTCGTCTCCGCCGATCAGTTCCGGCAGGTCTACGTTCGACAGAATGCTCAGCCCTGCCCGGCCTGGCGCGGTTGAACCGACCCGTGTTATCACCGGCACCCCCATCCAAATCGCGTCGCAAGTCGTGGTGATCCCGTTGTAAACCAGCGGATCGAGACAAATGTCGATGCGGTCGTAAATCCGAAGATATTCCCCCCGACGGCGGTGCGTCATAAATTCAATTCGACCCGGATCGATCCCCGACTCTGCAAACCCGTCGATGATTTGCAGCCGCTGCCGTTCAGATTCCGACAAAAGCAGCAAGCGTGAACCAGCAACCGACGACAAAACATTTGCGAAAAGGCTCAACGTCGGTCGATTGAGCTTGCACGGATTATTCAGGCATCCAAACGTCACGGGGCCGGGATTTCTTTTCGCCGCCGGCGGAACATCTCCCACAGGGTGATAGCAGCACCAAGTACCCGGAAGTCGCACCGATCGCTCGGAATAAAACGCATCGCTCTCACCAGGCGGATCGATCCACCCATCCGTCAGGCGATAATCCATCGCGCTCAGTCCCGTGCCGCCCGGATATGCTAGCCATGCCACTAGCACCGGCGCCGGCCTTTGCGCGAAGACGCCAAGGCGGTTGAACGCCATGTGCATCGTCAGATCGACCAGGATGTCGATCCGATCCCGCCGGATTTCGTCGGCCAGTTGATCGTCGTTCAGTTGTCGCACTTCATGCCAGACATCGGCCGATGCTCGAATCAAATCGGTCGCCTTGTCGGGATTCCAAACGCTCGAATAGCAGTGCACCTCGAATTGTTTTCGGTCATGCGATTTCAACAGCGGTATGACGAAGAAGCATTCCGCGTGCCCGTAAAAGTCCGGCGAAACATACCCAATGTGCAGCCGATCATTCGAATTGGAAGCACGATCGCTTCCCGGCGGCGAACGTCGGCCATGCCGCCGGTCCCACTCGCACTGTTCCCTGAAAATCCCCGCGCGATCATACTCCGGATGAAAGAGCAGCTTGTAACAAAGGCTGCTATGAATCTCCGCGTTCCCCGGCTCCAGCGCCAGCGCGCCCCGGCAAACCTCGACCGCCTCTTCGATTCGCCCCGTATCTTTGAGAATATTCGCCAGATTATTAAGAACCCCCGCCTGATTGGGGTCGGCAGAAATAATCCGGCGATAGACGTCTTCGGCGTCGTCGAGCCGCCCCAAACGCTGATGCTCAAGCGCCTCATTCATCGCGTGCTGTTTTTCCAAATCAGTCATGAGGTCGATTCGTTAATCAGTCCGAGTTCTGGACGCTTTCGTTCATCGATTAAGCGAGGGCGCCGATTTACGGACCGCTTCCAACAGTGCAGCAGCATCTTTGTACTTTGGCGAAATCGCCACGGCCTTCGTCAACTCTATTTCAGCGCGATTCCAGTCCCCAAGCTGCTGATACAAAACACCCAGGAAATAGTGGGATTCAACATTTCCCGGATTCGCCTCAATGGCCGCCAGAAAATCGGCCTTGGCGTCCGCCCAATCCTGTCGCCGGGCTCGAAGATTTCCACGTTCCACAAGAAGATCGCCGGCGACATCCGGGAATTGTGCCAACGACCGGGTATATAACTCCTCAGCCGCCAGCGGTTCACCCGATTGTTCCAGCGACTGACCAAGGGCGAATATCAGACTGGGCCGAGGCTCCAGCGCGAGAGCAGCCTGAAACTGCTCCGAAGCATTCCTGGCCGCGCCGATTGCCTCCGGCGATCCGAGCGGAAACTCAATACTTATCTGCGCCCATGCCTCGCCAAGATTGGCGCGCGCTCGCGTATTGTTCGGACGCTTAGCAACGGTGTCCGTCCAAATGTCCACGGCGTTGGAGTACAAATCATTTCGCTCCATCGTCAGCCGAACGAGCAACACAATCGCCACGCACCCAGCGATTTCCGCGGCCCGGCGCAATGCTCGCCAACGGTACACGATCGACCACACTCCGACGACCGTCAGGCACACCACCGCCGCTAACGGCAAATACATTCGCTGCTCGGCCGCGGCCTCCTGCCTGATGGGAAGAATGCTCGAGGTCGGGGCCAAAATTAGAAAAAACGACGCACCCAGAAAGCCAAGCGAGGGCTTTTGTTTCAGCGCAAAAAGCGTTGCGACTACCATCGCCGCGACAAACCAGCCTTGCCAGGAAACATCCGACCAATTTCGCGCCAGCGGCCAATCGTAGTAATCCAAACAGAGCTGCGTCGGCCAGAACGCCAACCGCAAATAGAGCGCGATCACATTCAATTCCGTGCGTGCATATTCAATCGGAGAGGCCCACAGATTGAATCCCACCGTGCCTTCATGACGATCGGTGAAAAAAGCATGGAGAATGAATCCCCACATCATGCCCATGCCAAGATAAACCTTCCATCGCCGGTTCAGGGCTTGGCGAAACGATCCGGCGAGAAAAGTGCGATCGTAAAGCAGGGCGACAACAGGCAAAGCCGCGGTGGTTTCCTTGCTGGCCATCCCCAATCCGCACGCGGCCACCACGCCGATGCCCCACCATTTGCTTCCATCGGCCGATCGAATGAGACAGTAGATCGAGGCGAGGAAGAACAAGGATGCGAGCGATTCAGCCCGCTGGACGATATAGGTCACCGCCTGCGTGTTTAACGGATGGACGACCCACAACGCCGCGACGATTGCCGCCAACCACGTCGCCGACCGCGCAAATCGGTCGGCCCATAAATCCCCGCATAAAAGCGAGCGGCGAACGATCGCGAACAATATCAATGCCGACAAAATGTGAATTAGCACATTGGTGACGTGATAGATTGCTACTTTGGTTCCCCCAAACGCATAATCGGCTGCGAAGCTGAAGGCCAAGATCGGTCTGCCCGACAAGGTGGTAGGCCCATCCGCGTGATATTTGTACGGATTCAGACTGCGAATTTGCGGATTCCGCACGATCGCCGCTATATCGTCGAAGATGAACGGGCCTTGCAGGCTGTTCGAGTAAGCGATAGCGCCGGTAAAAATCACGAGCAGCGGTGCCGCCCAACGGCCGCGCGAATGCCGGGAATCTGCAACCATCACGGCGCCCGCCCGTCCGGCCGGGTAACCGCCTGAAAATCTTCGTTCGCTCCGGCAAAATCGCCCCGTGCTGCCCGCAGCCGGCCGCGTTCGAGCCGGGCCTCTGCGGAAAATGCCGGAAGGATCGTTATCTCATCCGTATAAAACTTCTCGGCCCCCGACGAATTCCCCGACTGAACCAGCGCCCGCCCAAGTGCCCTTGCCGCGGCATAGTAGTCCGGCGCAAGTTGCAACGCCGTGCGAAACTCGCCAGCAGCCTCGGCCGGCCGGCCCGTCGCCATGCGCGTGAATCCAAGATTGAAATGCGCCCGCGGATTCCCCGGCCGCTGATGCACATTGTCAGACCAGATCAGCTCGGGATCCTGATACTCCGCATTGCGCATAAAGGTGCGCGTGGAAAGCGCCGCAAGCGAGATCGTCAACAGAATTCCCGCGATCCACCCCCCAGCCGGATTTCGCGACAAGATCACCCATCCGCCAACGACGAGGAGCACCACCGGTGCGATCAGCGGCAAATACATCCGATGCTCCGCCGCGATCTCCGTAAATATCGGCAGCACGCTCGATGACGGGGCCAAAATGATGAAAAACCAAGCGCCCAGAAACCCAAGCCACGGCTTGCGCCAGAGGAAGACCACGGAAAACAGAATCGACAGTGCGACCAGCATCCCCGGCCAGCCCAACGAATGAGTAATCGGCCAATCGTAATAATCCAAAACCAGATTTTGCGGCCAGAAGGCAAGTGCAAGGTAATGCGCAATCACGCCAAGCTGGGTCAAGAAGTAATCCAGAGGCGCGATATTTCCGACCGAAGCGCTCCGTGATCCCGACACCACCACCGCCGCCGGTATGATCCACGTGACCGCGAGCGCAATGTAAAGCCCGGCGCGCGCTTTCAGCGCCGATGCGAACGATCCCGATATGAAAGTCCGATCATAAATCAGCACGACGAGCGGCGCGGTGGTCATTACTTCCTTCGTTCCCATTCCCAGCGCGCAAGCGATCACCGCGGCGAATTTCCAGTCGCGGATCAGACAATAAATCACCAGCAGATAAAACATCCCCGTCAGCGATTCGGCTCGCTGCACCGTATAAGTGACGGCCTCAGTATTCAGCGGATGCACCAGCCAGACCGCCGCCACCGCTCCGGCAAGCCAGTGCGCGGATTTCTCGAACCGGCTTCCCCAAATTCGTTCCGAAGAAAGATTCCGTCGTACGATGCCAAACAAAATCGCGCCGCTGGCCAGGTGGATCAGCAGATTGGTGACGTGATAAACCTCGACGTTCAATCCACCGATTGCATAGTCCGCCGCGAAGCTGGCCCGCAACACGGGCCGGCCCGAAAGGGTGGTCGGCGTAATCCGCCCGGAATCGGTCAACGACCGATTGACATGCGGATTATTCAAAATGGCGTCGATATCATCGAAAATGAACGGCCCACGAAAGCTGTCGCTGTAAGCCACGATGCCGCACAGCATCGCCAAAACCAGCGGCGTCCCGCGCCACGCCGGCCGGTTTGGAGTCATCGTCGATTCGGCCATCGGATGTTCATCTCATCGGTATCAACCAAAAATTGCAACCGCCCAGGCGCCCCGGCGATTGCATTGGCATTTCCCTTCCGCCTGCAGGCCCAATAAAATTGAAGGCCATGCTTCGCGATTCCGAATTCGCCCGCCGCTCCGACACCGGCATACAAATCCGCCCCGGCGCGGTCCGTTTGCGATGGGACCTCACAGATCTAGCCACCGCCGATGGCCATTTGGCGCGCGGAACTTTTACGGGTAGCGCCGCGCTTTGCCCGAGCCGAACCAATTGAAAATGCTCGACGAAGCCTTCCTCGGTTCAAATTCCGTCATCACCTTGGCTGATGTGGTTGTCTATTTCGCGGACGCGATTTTGTCAGCCGCGCGAAAGCATGCCCGTGGCGTTGATTCGCAAACATTGCTCGCGGATGAAGGTAAACAAACATTGGCGACCGTATTGATGTCGGCGGCCGATTCCGTCGCATTCAGCTGCGGCATCGAAATACTTCAACCGGTGCAAGTGGAGCTTAATTGTCCCACGCTTCAGCGGCGGCAGTTTGAAGAGATGGATCGCCAGGCCGCCCAGCGCCGTTCGGCCGATCAGGTGGATCAACTCCGGCGCTCGGCAGAGTTGTTCAAGCAATTCGAAGCCGTGCGTTCGGCCGCTCCGGAACTTTCGCCGGGGCAAGTATTGAACCGAATCGGCACGACCGACCAGGCGGATGTGTTCAGAGCGATGGTCCTGGCATCGGCGCAAAAGAGCGCACAATCCCGGCTCTGGGCGGTAGCGGGAAACTCACTGATTCGAATCGATGGCGACGATTCACCGCGAACTGAAGCAGTAAACGTGCCGGCCAATCTCGGTCCCCTTCGCAGCATCCGTAGCGACGGCACCGGCGGATTACTTTTGGGATGCCAGGCTGGCGTGATGCGGATGAATATCAATTCACCCACCGAGGCGGTCGAATATCGCGATCCGGAAGTGAACAGCCGGCTCGGTTTCAATGCGGCGGTAATCCTCGGCGATCGAATCTGGGCCGCCCACGGCGAGGCCGGCCTGGTTTGCTGGATGCTCGAGCAGCCCGCGAAGCCGATAGTGACGCTTCGACCCGCGACGTCGAAAATCCATGGCTTCGCCCCGAGGAATCTGTCACGCATCGATGCCGATCGCGTCATTCTCAGCAGCGGCGGCCAATTGGCCATCGCCTCAAAAGACGGCGAGATTACTCCCATCGGCCAACCCGCCAGCGCCGATATCGTGGGAATCCACGTCCAACCCCAGCGAATATTGACCGTCTACGCCGACGGCCAGATCTGTTCATGGTCCGGCGACGATTTTAACCTGGATTGCCGCCAGCGCCGCACCGGCCGGATCGCCGCGGCAGCAGTTCTTCCATGGATGGGGGATATTCGTCTACTGCTAGCCACCGAAGACGGGCCAATTCTCTGCGTCGGCCCGGACGATGAGCTGCTGACGCAATTCACCAGCACCCATCCCGGCCTCCGGATCGCCGCCGGCGCGGCCAACGCGATCGCCGCCGTGACCGCCGACCGTCAACGCCTGATTCTCTGGCACCCATGGGACGGCCGAAAACCTTTTGCCGATCTGTTCGTCTACGGCCTGGCCAGACATCGCATCGCAGATATCGCGTTTGTTTGAGAAATCCTCTTCGCTGCCGAAGGATGCCCCAACCCCTATCAGGCCAGCCAAAACTGTTTGCAGCGCCCGCCCGTTCCCAGATTCGAGTCAGGGACCATATTCGGCACAAGGGTCGAAACGATAAAAATCCATTCCAAACCGATCCACCACCCCAATGTTCGATCGCATGGCACATTCTCCTAAAGCGTTGCCATCCATTGCCTATAGATTATTTATTTCTTCTCCGGACTTGATTTAGCGCGCACACAATCGTAATTTCGTTTCCACAACAGGATGTGAAAGGACGGTCATGGATGGCCAAGGGAAAAAGCGCAGTCGCGCTGTTTGAAGTAATTCACAAAGACAAGCGATTCGACCGCAAGACGCCGGAGCCGGCGCAAAAACCGCCGGTGGAGGCTTCGCCGGAGTTGGCTGCGCAAGCGGTCGATCTCTGGCGGAAAAAACACTCCGATCCCGAAACCTGGACCACCTCGGCGGTGAAGATCCGCCAATCGTTCTCGGCGAAGTTTTCGGCGCGAGTCTCCGCATTCAAGGCCGGGTACGAGTCGGGAATGTCGCGATCGGCAAAAACTGCCGAAGCGGCCCACGCGTGGATCCTTCGCCAGGACAGCATCGCGTGCGGCGCGGCCGTGGCAGTGATTGTCATCGGGATGCTGGCGCTGGTGCGGCATTGGCACAATCCAGTCGGGCAAACCATTCCAATTGAGCAGGCTCTTCGCAGCGGACCGGCCCATCCATCGGTGCTTGCCGTCCCGGAGACCCAATCGCCGTCTTCGCAGGATCAAAATTCCCTGTCCCCGGAAATGCAGGCCGATGTTCAGCAAGCCGCCGACAAAACCGCGCCCAGCCCGGCGGCCGCCAATCTCGCCCAGCCCGGTGCCAGAATCGTCAACATGCACTACGTCCTGATGCAGAGCTATTTCGAGGAAAAGACCGCCGACCAGGCCCGCGATTACCTGACCCAGAATGGCATCCCCTGCACGATCGAGCGCGGCGTGAAAGGCTGGCGAGCCGATTTCTACCAAGTCATCGGCCTGCAAGGCTTCGCCCGTCCGAGCGGCGCGGAATATCTCGCCTATCGCGATCGCGTCGTGGAGCTTGGACAGAAGTTTTCCAAGAGCAAATACAAGCGGTTCCAGCCGGAAGCGATTAAGTGGTAGATCAATGATCCTGGGTGATCTTCCGAAGCTGGCTGATCTCCCTCGACGTAAGACTTCGGAATTTACCCGGCGCTAAACCCTCCAGCGTTAACGGACCCATTTTTATCCGGGTCAGCTCGCGCACTTTATGGCCCACGCGCGCTAGCAACCGGCGGATGTGTCCGTTCCGGCCTTCACGGATCGTGATCTCCAAAACCGTCAGATCGCGCGATCGCTTTACGATCTTTACGAAACTGCGGCCGGTCTTCGATCCCACGGCTGCCGCGCCGCCGTCGCTGAGCCATACGCCCTTGGAAAGCGCCTGCATGGACTGCGGCGTGATATATCCATCGACGATTGCGCGGTACGTCTTGGCGATGCCGAAGCGCGGATGTGTCAGGCGATGGGTCATCTCGCCGTCGTTAGTGAACAGCAGAAGCCCCTTAGAATCAGCTTCGAGGCGTCCCACCGGATAAACTCGGCCCGGCAGGTTTTGCGGCAGCAGATCGATGGCCAGGGTCTGTTCGCCCTGGGCGACATTGGTCGTGTAAACATTCTTCGGCTTATTCAGCAGAATATAAATCCGAGGGCCATCGCGCTCGGACGACAGGTTCACCGGCTCCCCATCGACCTTAATTTCGTCCCGATCAGGATCGACCAGGATGGGTAAATCGGTGACGATCTTCCCGTTAATCGCGACGCGCCCGTCGCGAATCATCTGCTCGACGTTGCGCCGCGAGGCAACACCGACGCCGGCCAGGATTTTTTGAATTCGTGGCATGATTTCCAAACAAATTAGAACGTCCAACCAACGCCAAGGATCATCACCGTGGAAGTGCGATGGCTCATCGGGCGGGATGCGAATCGTAATCCACTTCGGCCTTGAATTCGGTATAGAACGTCTTGGTGAGGGCCAGTCTCAAGCCGGCGTCAAACAGAATTAGATAATTGCTGACGTTCTGGATCGACGGGAAATATTGGCAATCGCTGAATACTTTGAGCTTTTCGCTCCAGAGCATCTTGTCTACATGGTAAGCCAAACGAAGAGAGACATTCTCGTCGGGCGTTGCGGTGTTGGTGTAGTCCTCGTAAACCCAGGCGAGGCCGCCCTGAACATTGGCGTTGAAATCGGGCGTTTCGGAGAATTGATATCCAAAGCCGCCGTTGGGCGTCACGCGAATGTCGATATTCTGTATGCGGTTTTTCTCGACGCGGATATCGCCCAGCACAAAGAGCTTTTTGCTCAAGAAATAGTTATACGAGGCTTCCAGGTCCCACTGGTCGGTGGACGTCGTCTCAACGCCGTTGACCTTCTGCTTTCCGAAGAGATATTGTCCCTGTACTTCGATCCGATCGACCTTGCTGCGGCGTAGCAGGTCCGCGCTGAGGCCGATGTTTTCGGCATAGGTATTGCCCTGGGCGAGCGAGGCATTGAATAGAATCGAACCGGTCCACGCGAGCGCCGCTGGATTGATCGCATCGATCTTGGCCAGCGGCACCGGTTGTGCAGGCAGCATCCCGCCCGCCGCGGTCTCGAAAGTGCCGTCAGATCCTTCGGTCACCCGCTGATTGATGACCGTTCCATCGACCAGGACGATTTTGATCGGTCCATCGGTGGAAAACGTCCTGACTTTGACCATGTCGACGGTAATCGGTCCGGCAATCGGTGAAAGAATGGTCAGCTTACCGCTGTCGGCCGTTTGAATCGTGCCCGTGATGCGGTCGCCGTTAGTCAAAACGATCTGATCCGCCGCCGCCGGAATTACCGCGGCCGGTGTCAAGCAGAGCACCAGCAAAGCGAACAATTTTTTCGGACTACCAATAATCCGATATCTCATGGAGGTCACTCCTCTTTGTTGGCGATTGGGTTATGGGTTATATGATACTAACGTGCCCGAACCGATGCAAAAAACTCCTCCGCCCCCGCAACCTCAACCGCAACTTGTGGCCGGGATCGCGCACCATCGCGCCGGACGCTTGCGCGAAGCCGAAATCGCATACCGGCAAATTCTTGCCGAACAATCCAATAATGCGGAGGCCCTGTATCTGTTGGGGCTGATTGAAAACCAACTGGGCCGGCGCGAGCAGGCGGTGGAACTGATTCGCCGTGCCGCAACCATCGTGCCACAAAACGCGGAAATCCAGCGAAATCTGGGACTTCTCCTGGGACAATTAGGCCGTTTCGATCAGGCTTTGGCGCCGCTTCGCGCGGCCATCCAACTGGCTCCCCAGAGTCATCAGGCGCATTACGATCTCGGCAATGTTCTATTGCAGATGCAGCGCACCGACGAGGCGATCGCCGATTTGCAGACCGCGATAGCGATAAACCCCGGCTACGCCGAGGCCCATCAAAATCTCGGCTGCGCGCTTCACCGCAAGGGGTTACTCGATCAGGCGGAGACACATCTGCGGCGCGCCGTGGAAATTCAACCGACGATGGCCGACGGCTTTAACAATCTGGGCGGAGTGCTTGCAACCAAAATGCGGCTCGCCGAAGCCACCGAGGCCTACGAACAAGCCCTGAAACTTCGGCCCGATTCCGCGACGCCCATGGCCAATCTTGGCTCGGTCCTCCGCATGCGCGGGCGGATCGCCGACGCCATTCGCATTCTACGCCGCGCGGTCGAAATCGATCCCAATTTGCCCGAGGCGTTCAACAATCTCGGCATCGCGCTCAAAGAAGACGGACGGCTGGATGAAGCCGTGACAACTTACAAGAAGTGCCTTTCGCTTCGCCCCAGCATGGGCGATGCGACGAACAATCTCGGCAACGCCTTTAAGGACTGCGGAAACGTCCAGGATGCCCTCGCCTGCTATGGACGCGCCCTGGTTATCGGTTTCGCCAATCCGGGCGTTCACAGCAATCTTGTCTACACGCTTCAGTTTCATCCCGGCTACGACGATGAGTCGCTCTTCCGCGAGCAACGGCGATGGAATGAGACTTACGCCGCGCCGTTGAAGCATGCCATCCGAAAACATGACAACGATCGTTCGCCCGATCGAAAGCTGCGAATCGGCTATGTCTCCCCTTATTTCTATCACCAGGCGGAATCGTTCTTCGTCGTGCCGCTTTTGAAGAATCACGACCGCGGCCAGGTCGAGGTCCATTGCTATGCCAGCGTCATCCGTCCCGATCCGATGACCGAAAAACTTCGCGCTACAACCGAATTTTGGCACGACGTCCTGGGCCAAAGCGACGCCGATCTGGCCGAGCGAATCCGCGCCGACCGCATCGACGTCTTGATCGATCTGGCGATGCACATGGCCCACAACCGGATGATCGCCTTCGCGCATAAACCCGCGCCCGTTCAAGCCGCATGGCTGGCCTATCCCGGTGGCACCGGCCTGGATGCCATGGATTACCGCATCACCGATGCGTACATGGATCCTCTCGACAAGACAACCGCCTATTATCGCGAGCAATCTTATCGCATCCCGGATTGCTGGTGCTGCTACGATGCGTGCTGCAAGACTCCGGCGGCAACCCTGCGCCCTGATCGCCCGATTCGGTTTGGGTCGATCAACAATCCCTGCAAAAACAACGAAGCGACTCTCTCCCTCTGGGCCAAAGTCATGCACGGCGTATCCGATTCCCGTCTGCTGATGCAGGCCTTCAGCGAATCGGATCGGCAAAGAATCCGATCGATATTTCAAAACTCCGGTGTCGCCCCCGAGCGGATCGAATTTGTGCCGCGAAGACTCCGCCTCGATTATTTGCGTTTATATGATTCGATCGACATCTGCCTCGATCCGCTTCCCTACAACGGAATCACGACGACCTGCGATGCGCTGTGGATGGGCGTTCCCGTTGTGACGCTGGTGGGCAAAACCGCTGCCGGCCGCGCTGGCGTCAGCATCCTTTCAACCGTCGGTTTGCCGGAGATGATCGCTCACGATGAAGAGCAATTCATCGCGATCGCGACCGCCTTGGCCAACGACGCCCCGCGCCTCGCCGAACTCCGCTCAACCCTTCGCGGCCGCACCGAAAAATCCCCGTTGATGGACGGCCCGGGCTTCGCCCGCAAAATGGAAACCGCCTATCGCCAGATGTGGCGGCAATGGTGTGCAAATCAATAATCACGCCCGGCCGATGAGCCAGATTCAATGTTTAGCCGGCGTCCAACAACTCGTGTGATGCACATCGCGCCCAAACATTGGCCATTGCGCCCACCCCGGCGTGTATTTCAGCCCGGTATGGAAAATATAAACCCGCCCGTCGGACGTGCCGATCAGGACTTCCGCCATCCCATCGCCGTTTAGATCGGCGATCGTATCCTGGCATTCCGTCTCAACCGCTTCCGGAGCCGGTCCCTCCGCGCCGACCGTGGCATCCGACACCGCAGTTCCCGGAACCGTCGGCACCATCAGCCGGGTTCGCACCGTTCCGTCTTTGTCCCGATGCACCCACCACGCCCCCGCGAAGAAATCAAATCCTCCCGCGGCATCCGGCCCGGCAACGCTCACGCCCACCACGTTCGCTGAGCCCAGATGCGCGATGATCCCATCGGGATTTCCGAATCCCGTTCCATCGCCATGCCACGCTCGCAGCGTTGCCGTATTGCCGTCCACCGCGATGATTTCCGCCAATCCATCCCCATCCAGATCCGCCAGCGAGGTCGGGCCTTCGCAGTGGATGCCATCTTTGAAAACGCTGCGGCATTTCTCAAGTTCCGCTTTTTCCGGAGTGAGCGCGCTGTCGTCGGCGCTTTGGCCGGTTGCTTCCGGAGCGCAGCGCCGAACGGCTTGCCATCCCACGTCCAGGCCAATATATGCCCGCGAAAATCGGGCACGATCACTTCCATCTTTCCATCGCCAAACACATCCCCCAGCGAAGGCGGTGCGAACGATTTTATTCCGATCTTCTGCGGCCACGATCCAAAGCTTTTCCCCGTCGGATCAAACGCGTCGATCACCGCGTTGCTTGTTCCATGTCGCTGGCTGACCATGAACATGCGCATTTTCCCATCGCCGGCCACATCCCCCGCGCCGGCCGAAAATCCGCTGGGCGCTCGCGCCCTGCGCCAGCCTGGAATCGTCGTGCCGCCGATCGTGCAGCTTGTCCCGCCGCCTAAGATGTCCAAGCTTCCGTCGCCGCTCAAATCCGCCAAGGTAATCGTGGTCCCCGGATCGGCGTTCGCCAAACGGATTCCCAACTTTCGCACGCTTCCATCCGCCTGGATTACCACCGCCCCGCGATTCCCTTTACCCGCGGCGTACGGTTTTGAAACCACCACAAACCCTGGCTTCCCCGCCGATGCGCCCTGAACCGCCGGCGTGCTTATCCACCAGTTCGGATATTCAACCCCTGAAACCGCCTTGTGGAGTTCTGCTGTGACTATCTTCACCGGCCAGCCCGCCACCGGCGTTCCATCGAGATGAAATGCACCGACGTACGCCGCCGCGTCGGTCGTTGCCCCGGTGGCCATTGGAATTTCCTGCCCCGTCACGGTGTTGACCATCCCCATATACGCCACAACGATCACAGGCTTTCCGCTTCCATCCAGATCGACGGGCATCGGCGAGCCCGTGATGTCTCCCGGCAGCGTCAGAAACGGCGTATCAGGCCCAGCCGCGTTAGCTGATGGCCCATTCGCCACAGGCGTAACTGCTGACGGCGCTGTAGTGGCTCCCTGAACATTCGCTTCCGCCGAATCCTGCATCGCGAGAAACCGCCAACCCACCACCCCGACTAACACGGTTGCGGCGATGCTCGCGACCCACGCCGTACGCAGGAAAATCGATCGCGCGGCCTTCTCCGCCAACATCGTCGCAAATTTCGACGCCGTTCCCGATCCCGCCAAGGACCCGATCGACGCCCCCAACGCCTCCGGCGCAGCCTCCGTCGCCCGCGCGGCCAGCGTCACCCCCAGCACCCCGGCTCTCACCACAACTCCCTTTTTGCCCAGCAGCCTCCGCAGCCTATCGAGCCCACGCGATAATCGCTTCTTCGTCGCTTCCTCCGAAACGGTCATTGCCCCAGCCACCTCGCGAACGCTCAATCCCTCGAAATACCGCAGAAGAATCGACTGCCGGTCCCCCTCAGGCAACTCCGCCATCGCCTGATCCAAAATCGGCGACAACTTCTCCCAATGCCGTTGCTCGTCGGTCCTCTGATCCCGCCGCGTTTTTTCGGCCGCGGCTTTTTCCTCATAATATCTGCGGCGTTTTTCGATTTTCATGGCATTCAACGAGGTATAGCGAGTCGTCTTGTACAACCAACCGACGAGCTGCGCTGGATTTTTGATCGACGACGCTTTCGAAAAGAGCAGGATAAAAACCGCCTGCGTTACATCCTCGGCCAGGTGTCCATCTCCCACCTGCCGCCGGGCCGCGGAATACACTAGCGCAGCATGCCGGCGTGCAAGCTCCCCGACAATCTCCCGCGATCCCGTCCGAGCGTACTCGTCCAGCAACGCGGCATCGTTACGCACATCGCTCATGCCGTATAATGTACAGTCCGGAGATAACGGGGACAGGCCAATCTTCATATTGGAAACCCCTGTAATTTAATCCGATTTTTCGTATTCTGCGGTCTTTGAGCCGGATTGACGCTTTCACACACGGGGCGTGCTCTTGGGAGGACCGTCATGAAGCACGTTGCCGTCGTGGCTGCGTTCGCATGGACGACGTTCATGCAGTACTTCCCCGCCCAAGGCGCGGCGATCAATCCAAATCCTCCCGTCACCATCAACCAGGATTCCGACCTTTACATCCTCGACAACGGCCACGTTGCCGCGACGATCTCCAAGGCATCGGGCGATATTCTCTCGCTAAAATTTGAGGGTCGGGAACTGCTGGCTGATGCCCATCGGGTTCCGCCGGGAACCTGGTTTAACGCGCCAACGGCGGATGCCGTGGTAGATCGGATTTTGGTCGATCCATCCGCCGATCATGGCGATGCCGGCAAAGTGTCGATCAGCGTCGGTGGACCACTGGCGATTGACATCCGCTACGCATTGGCGCGAGGAGATCGTGCGCTTTACGCATGCCAGATTTTGAACCATCCGGCAAACCTTCCCTTAGCACATGTTTCCAGCGGCGGCTTCCAATTGCGACTCAATCCAGATCTCTTCGACCATTTGACCGTCAGCAAAACCCGTTCGCACGATATTCCTTCGGCGCAGGACTGGACCGCCGCCAAGGCCATCGTTTCCACGGAGGCTCGGCGCATGACAAGCGGGAATTTCTCCAAGAAACTTGTATGTTTTTGGGATGACGCCGCGATGCAAATGGAGACGCCCGTATACGGCTTCTCCGGGACAAAGGCCGGCGTGGGTCTATGGATCATCAATCCATCCGTCGATTATCTTAGCCGGGGCGGCAACGTCATCGCACCCACCGGCTGGCTCGATTCCGTCGACGGGGTTCCAACACTGCTGAATCGGTGGGGCGGCGAACCCCTTCCGCTCGCGGGATTCGCGGTCAATCAGGGCGAGTCGTGGTCGCACGTGATTGGGCCGTTCCTTTTGTATTGCAATCAGCGCGGATTCGGCGATGCGGAGGCTCGAGCCACGAAGGAAAGCAGCCGATGGCCGTACAACTGGGCATCTCCCGATGAGTGCCTGCCATTGGATCAGCGGTGTACGGTTGCGGGGCAAATCCTGCTGAACCAACCTTCCTTGGCGAGAGTGGCGTTTCCGGCGGTCCCCCCGCAAGGGCAGAGCCCGGCGATGTGGCTGAATCAATACGGCAATCAGACGCCGTCGGATGTCCCGACGACGCAGCCGCAGGCGATCACGAAATTGCATGGCGCCATGATCGGTCTCAGCTCAGACCGGGACTGGCAAACCAATTTTTTCGACACCCAGCGATGGATTCGCGCAAATGACGATGGGACGTTCTCATTCCAAAACGTTCTTCCCAGGGATTATGTGCTCCATGTTTATTGCGACGGCCAGATGGGAGAAGCGTCGCTTCCCGGCTTTCAACTCTCCGCCGGGCAGAAATTGAATATCGGCAAGGTCGTCTGGGCACCGCGGGCTTATGGCGACTTTGTCTGGCAATTGGGTTATCCCGATCGCAGTGCCGCCGAGTTCCGGCACGGTCATGATGCTGCGCGTTGGGGTTTGTGGACCCTCGATCCGCGCGAATTTCCAAACGGCGTGAACTATTTTCTGGGAAAGAGTAACCCTCAAACCGATTGGAACTTTGCCCAGGCGCCGGGAACAACCTGGACCATTCATTTCCCGCTGGGCTTTATTCCGTACGGCGGATTTGGAGTTCTGCAGATTGCCCTCGCGGGTGGAAGCGGTAAGGCGAGTCTTGGCGTTTCAATGAATGGGAACGATATTTCGCAAACCCTTCGGCTTCTCAACCCACCGATGCCGCGCCAGCCGGGTGCGGTGCTGGTCGATGACATTGCCCACGATCAGGTTTCGGGAATGAGTCGCGTGAATCTCTATGGCATCGCCCTGCAAGAGGTCCATCTCGGAGACAACGTACTTCGTCTGCACGTCAGCGGATCCAAGCCAACGGATGGCATCATGTACGATGCCCTGCGAATGGAAATCTGTGCCAATTCCTCGCAAATGGCCACAAATGGCCAGCCCGATGACCCCCGAGCCCCCGGCCTGATCCGGGGGCATTCGGGGTTTGATTTTGGTCAATCGTATAAAGGTGATCCCTCGGGGAACTACACAGCGCTTTCGCGGGTACCGAACGGGACTGCACCCTGAAACGCCGAAACAGGCTCCAGGCGTGCGGTGCGCCAGCGACTTCTTAACGACGCTCCTGAGTCGTTTTTATGAATCGGCAGTCGTGCTTAGATTGACGGCCATCTCCGGTATAAAATGATTCGGTGAACATTGCCGCTCTGGCATTAGGGAGCATTTGTTGAATGGCTCAGCAACATTATTCGGGGATTTGGAACCGCCGAAGGTTGAGGTTACTTCGGCTTCCGGTCCCGTGGCCCAGGTTGCGCTTGAGCAAGGCGTCGATCGGGCACTGGATTACATCATCCCCCCGAGATTGGCGAACAGAATTCACGTCGGCATGCGCGTCCGCGTCCCCCTGGGCCGCGGCAACCGCGCCGTGCGCGGCTGGGTAGTCGCCCTCAAAGCCGTCAGCGACGTGCCGAGACTTAAGAATCTTTTAGGGATCGACGATGAACGCGTCCTGATTTCCCCTCCGGTCATGGAACTCGCCCGATGGATCGGCCGATATTATTCCGCTCCCCTCGGCGTCGTCCTGGAAAGCGTAATCCCCGCCGCGGTCAAGAAAAAGATCGGCATCGGCTATAGCAACATCGTGCGCCTGGCCCAGGAACCCCAGAAGATTCAGGAAGCTTTGGAGAAGACCAAAGCCCGCAAACGCCGCGCGGTGCTGTCGCGGTTGTTGCAGGTAGAGAAGGAAAAGGGAATCGAACTGAATCGATTGGCCGGCGAGGCAGGGGTGAAGCCGCCGACGGTGCGCAAACTGGTTGCGCTCGGCCTAGTCACGATTCGGTCGGAAATCGACCTGCCCAAGATGACCGAAAAACTTCCGCGCGGCCTGGGCGAAGAACCCAAGATGGAACTGAACCCAGATCAGCAAAAAGTCTTCGACGAATTGCGGCCCCGAGTGATCGAAGGCGGATTCAGCGTCAACCTCCTGCACGGCGTCACCGGCAGCGGAAAGACCGAAATCTATCTGCAGGCGATCGCCGAAACAATCGCCTGCGGTAAGCGGGCCCTGGTCCTGGTGCCCGAGATCGCGCTCACCCCGCAGACCGTTCTGCGGTTCAAAGCCAGATTCGAGCACGTCGCCGTTTTACACAGCGGACTTACCGCGACCGAGCGGCACCGCTTCTGGCAGCAAATCAGCGACGGCGGGGCAGATGTGGCCGTGGGGGCGCGATCCGCCGTCTTCGCCCCAATGCCCGGGCTGGGAATAATCGTCGTCGATGAGGAGCACGATTCCAGCTACAAGCAGGATCAGGCCCCCCGATACCACGCCCGCGACGTGGCCATCAAACGGCGCAAATCGAAAACGTCCCGATCATCCTCGGCAGCGCCACCCCTTCGCTGGAAATGTATCGCCTCTGCCGCGAACAACAATCACCGCGCTATCACTATCTGACCCTTCCCAACCGCGTGCGCGGCCTCGCGATGGCCGCATCCGAGTTGGTCGACATGCACCACGAACGCCGCCTACGCCGCGGCGTCCACCTGATCTCGCAGCGTCTGGAACACCTCCTCCGCACCACCGTCGAATCCGGCCGCCAGGCGATCCTGCTCCTCAACCGCCGTGGCTACTCCAATTTCGTCTTCTGCTCATCCTGCGGCGAGCCGATCAAGTGCAACTATTGCGACGCCACGATGACCTATCACCGCTCCGTGGAAACCCACGCCACCGGCGCCTCCAGTGCCGCCGCCCTGCACACCGGCCAGATGCTCTGCCACTATTGCCTGGCCACGCAGGTCCTCCCCGACAAATGCCCAATCTGCGGCAAGAAGTTGAGCCTCTTCGGCCTCGGCACCCAGCGTGTCGAAGAGGAATTGGCCCGCAAGATGCCCGATCTGAAATTCGCCCGCGTCGACAGCGATTCCATGCGCACGTTCAAAGACTACGAATCGACGCTGGCGCGATTCGCCCGCGGCGAACTACAGGTAATTCTCGGCACGCAAATGATCGCCAAAGGCCTGGATTTTCCCAATGTCACCCTTGTCGGAGTCATCAGCGGCGACACCGCCCTCGCCCTCCCCGATTTCCGCGCCGCCGAGCGAACCTTCCAACTCATCACGCAGGTCGCCGGCCGCGCCGGCCGCGGCGACGCCGCCGGCCGAGTCGTCGTCCAAACATTTCTGCCCGATGATCCAACAATTCGAACCGCCCTGAAGCAGGATTACACCGGTTTCGCCACAGGCGAGCTCGCTGGCCGCCGCGAGATCGGCCTTCCCCCATATTCGAGGATGGCCAGATTCATTCTCCGCCATCAGGATCAGGCCGAGCTTCTCAAGATCGGCCAGGAACTCGCCGAAAAAACTGCCGCCGCCATCGCCGAAACAAAATCCCCCGTAACCATGCGCGGCCCCATGCCCTGCGCCATCGGTCGCATCGCCGGCTTCCATCGCAATCAAATCGTCCTGCAAAGCGACCGCGCCGAGGCCCTGCAAACTGTCCTGCAAGCCATCCGCGCCGCCGATGGTTTCTCCAAGGCTGAAGCCGTTGCGGTGGATGTGGACCCGGTGGCGATGTTATAGGGGAAATACATTTTCGCCACAGATATAAATCAGATGCACACGGACAATTCAATTATATTAAAAGTATTTATCTGCGTGCATCTGATTTTCATCTGTGGCAAAAATTCTTGTATTTGAATTTCAAATCACAGCTTGGCGAGACATCGGCTCAGTTTCACGATCAGCAAATCAATCTCCTCATTCGTGACACTGAGCGTAGGCCGCAGCCGGATGCTGTTCGTGCCAGCGCCCAGCAGCAGCAGCGATTCTTGCTCAAGTGCATTATCGAGGAACGTGGACTTACTGAACGGCGATTGCAGACTAAATCCCTGGTACAAGCCGATCCCGCGCGGGTTGTAGAGAATGTCGGGAAATTTGTCCGCCAGCGATTGCAACCCAGCTTTCAGCCTGGCGGATTTGTCGGCGACCGCTTCGATCAGCTTTTCCCGTCGAACGATTTTCATTTCCTGAACGAATCGAACCATATCCGCTAAATGCCCACCCCAGGTGCTGTCGAGGACACCGTGATCTTCCATCGGATAAAGCATATAGACCACGCCGCAGCCCAGCTTTTTGGCTGATGCGACCGCCTGCGGTGGGTAGGGGAGATCGAACTGATCGATCGCCCAGAACGTCCCCGCCTGACCTCCCGCAGTTTGCACTTCATCGAACCCGAGAAATGTGTCGTATTTGTGGGCCAGCTCACTAAGAGCCCGAAAGAATCGCGGCAAAGCGATGCGATGCCCTCCCGCGCCCTGCAAAGGTTCGACGATAATCCCCGCAACTTCATTCGGGAACGTCTGCAGAACCTTCTCGATGACGGCGAGGCTTTCATCGGTGAACTGCTGGTTCTCCGATTCCGATCGAGAACTATCGATGAAGGGAAACGGAACCTTCAGATTCCCCGTCACCAACCCATGAAAATCACGCGTGATAACGGGGTCGTTACTAAGCTGCGTGATATTTAGCGCAAAATCGTCCGGCCATGGAACGCCTGGTCGAAATGAATAAACCGCCCGGCCCTCGGTTCTTTCCCGACCAGCTTGAGCTTCTGATGGTGGAGATTGATGAAATATTTCATCATGTTCTCCACCGCCTCCGCCCCCGAATTGACGGCATAAACCTCCAGCCGTGGATTCCGCATCGTCGACGGCGCCAGCTCATGCAGCAGCCGGTAATAATCCAAACACTGCGGCGTCAGGAAATCCGGATTCGCCGTCTTGTTGTTGGCCGCCAGAACAAGGCTCCGGAGATATTCCGGCTCGCTGAGCCCCGGATGATTGTGGCCGATCAGCTTCGCCCCGAAATACCCCGCCCAATCAAAAATCTCACGGCCATCAAGCGTGGCCAGATATGAGCCGTGCGATTTTTCCAGATCAACAACAAACGGATACGGCTCCGCAATCACATAACGCGAAAGCTCCTCGAGCATTTGCCGGGTGGGATTGTTGAGAGCGGTGTTCATGCGATCTAAAGCCGATTCTTCAGAAACGCCAGACAAAGCGCCACGCTTCCGTCGCGGCCGTCGGATTATATTGCTTCCGTTCATCGCAGAAGAATCCGTGATCCCCATCAGAAAACTCAACATGCACATGACTCTTGCGCCTGCGTTAAGGCATCCGCAACCGCCCGCGTTTTCACTGCCGGGTTATGTTGATCCATTCCTCCCCAAATCAAAAGCAACGGTCCGTGTTGCTTCGTGGCCAACGGAAGCAAATCCGGTGCGATCCCGCCGCCATAAAACGAAATCGCCGCACGCAGCGGTAATACTGAGTTGGCGATGAACGCCGCCCGTCCGCCAAGGCAAAAGCCGATCGCCGAGATCTTGTCGGCAATAACTTTAGGTTGAGATTTCAGCCAGTCATACGTGGCCCGGCTGTCCGCCTCCAGCGTGGCCTGCGTTAACGCCTTCATGTGCGGCGCGACCGTGGCGAAATCCGTGTAATTCCCCTCAAAATGCGTAGCCGTCCGATGGAACAATTCCGGCGCCGCTGCCCAGAACCCCAGCGCGGCAAATCGCCCGACCACGTCCCGGACATGTGAATTCACCCCAAACGCTTCCTGTAGCACGATCATCCCCGGCCCGGAGCGGCCATCAGCCGGTCCGGCCCAGTGCAGGGTCATCTTTGTTCCATCAGACACCGGGACATCAATCTGCTGGGTTTTGATTTCAGGCATGATGTTCTCCTTCGCTGGTTTTCGCGGCGCACCATTCGCTCCACATCCGACGGTACGCCGCTTCCATATTACGCGCAAATCGTGGCCCATCCATCAACGGCGACGCCCGCAGCCGCGGACGCAACGTGCGACGCAGTTCCGCGAGTCGCTCCAAATCCCCCGCCAGTCCCGCCGCGATCCGCACATATTCCTCCGGCGTCCGTGCGATCAGTTCCGTCAGGCCAAGATTAGTCAATTGCGACAACCCCGCGCGTCCAACAACCTTCTGTCCCACCAGCGTTATCACCGGAACCCCCATCCAAAATGAATCGAGGCTTGTCGTGTGGCCATTATACGGAAAGGTATCCAATCCCACGTCGATGCGATGGTAAAGCTCAAGATATTGCGAACGCGAACAGCGGCCGATCAACTCAATGCGATCTCGATCAATCCCCTCCCGTTGCATCAAATCCAAAAGCGATCGGCGACAGCTTCCTTCCGGACACTGGATAATCATTCGCGATCCATCGACGGCCTTGAGCACCCGCGCCGAAAGTTGCAAAACTTCCTCGTTAACTTTGCAGAAGTTATTCAGACATCCGAACGTGACGAATCCTTTTTCTAAACCGGGCAGCGCGTTCACCGCCGGTTCGCTACGAAGAGGATCGTAACACCAAAACGTGTCCGGAAGTCGGACCGATTTCTCCCGGTAAAAATCATCAACTCCCAGCGGATCGAGATTTGGTTCGGTGATCCGATAGTCCATCGTGTCCATCCCCGTCCCGCCCGGATACGCCAGCCATGCGACCTGAACCGGAGCCGGCTTTTGCACAAACGTCAGCGCGCGGTTCAAAGCCATGTGCATGACCAGATCGACTAGAACGTCGATGCGGTCGCGCCGAATCTGATCGGCCAATTCCTCCGGGCTCAATCCCGTGGTCTCTCGCCACACATCAGCACATCCCCGCATCCGTTCGGTAATCGCGTCCGAATGATCGGTATCGCTGTAACAATAAACCTCAAATTGCTCGTGATTGTGCGACTCTAAAAGCGGGACAAGGAAAAAAGCCTGAGCGTGATCCCGGAAATACGCCGAAACATACCCAATTCGCAATCGCCGATCGGGCAAGCGCTCGTTTTCGTGCGGCTGGATGAGCCTTTTCATCGGCTTGGCGTGTCGGTCATTCCATCGCCGCTGCTCGGCAAGAAGTCCGGCCGCGTCACAACGCGGGTCGTACTCCAATAAATAAATCTTGTTGCTGTGAAAACTGGCATCGTCCTTTTGCAGTTCCATTGCCCGGTCGAGTGCCGCGATGGTCCCCGCGATGTCGCCCGCTTCCTTAAGCACGTTGGCCGCGAGGTTGTGCGCGGTGGCAATCCCCGGCCCGAGCTCGATCGCGCGCCGCACCGCTTCCAGCGCACCGTCCACATCCCCCGAATCCATTAAACCCCCGGCTAGGTTGATCTGCGCCTCCGCAAGACCGGGCGAAATCGCGATCGCTCGGCGAGCCGACGCGATGGCCGCTTCAAGATGTCCCTGATCTCGCAACGTCTTAGCACGGTTGCTCCACGCGAGCGCCCAGTTGGGCCGCAGTTCCAGGGCCTTGTCGACGGCCGCCATCGCCTCGTCAAACCGCCTGCGCGTTCCCAGCGCCAGCGCGAGGTTAACGTAAATCTCCGGCATATCTGGCCGAAGAGCGATCGCCTTGTGAAATTCCTCAATGGCCTCATTGGTCCGCCCGGATTCGCGTAAAGCATTCCCAAGCACCGAAATCGCCTCGGCAAAATCCGGGCGAATCACCAGCGCCTTTTTCGCCGACGCGATCGCCTCCGCATATTCGCATTTTTCGCGAAGCGCATTCCCGAGGTTCGACCAGGCATCTGCAAGATTCGGCTGAATAATTAGGGCCGCTCGATAGCACCCGATCGCATCACCGACTCTCCCCAACTCAAAAAGCGCATTCCCCAAACTGTTATGAGCCGCGACAGATCCCGGCTGCAACGAAATCGCCCGCCGATACGCCACAACGGCTTCCTCGGCATTCCCGCTCGCGAGCAGCACATTGCCAAGATTCACATGAAAACCAGCGACATCCGGATGCAGGCCGATCGCTTTGCAAATGAAATCCAGTGCCTCAGAATGCCGGCCCCGCTCGGCGCAGAGCACCCCCAAAAGATGCAGCGCATCAGCGCAATCCGGCTGCTGCGCAAGAATCTGCCGGTAGACCTTCTCCGCGTCGTCCAGCCGGCCCGCCCGCTGGAGGTTCACCGCGGCGTTCAGCCCTTGCTCGAGAGTCATCGACGGCATAATCGACGAATGATAACCGACCTTTATCGATCCGGATGCAACGACTTAAACGATTCGAACGCCCCGAATTATTTCAAGCATCCAAATAACTCGATCTTCTCAATTCCTTTCTGTGGGCAATTCCAAAAGAATTGATAGAATTATCCAGGCCGCCCAATATTGTGGGCCGGTTGCGGGGGCTCTCATGACATTCTGGATATGCAGGACTTAATCCAAGCCGCGGTGCGCCACCAACAGGCCGGCCAACTGGCCGACGCCCAGAAAATCTATTTCGATATTCTCCAGTTCCATCCCGAGCAGCCCGACGCCCTCGCCCTCCTGGCAACTATCGCCCTGCGGCGGGGCGATATCGACGCGGCCATCGATCTGCTTCGCCGGGCCATCACATCCAGACCCGATTTTTCCGACGCCCATAAAAGCCTCGGTGCGTTGCTCGCGAAGAAAGGCGACTTCGACAACGCGATCAAGTCTTACACGCGGGCATTGGAACTCCGCCCTTCGGATGCCAAGGCGCACTTCGATCTGGGAAACATTCTCATCAGTCGCGATCAACTCGACGCCGCCATCGAATCATATTCAAAAGCGATCGAACTCCGCCCGGATTTTGGCGAGGCCCACAACAATCTTGGCAACGCTCTGAGCCGAAAAGGCGTTGCCGATGAGGCGATGGAATCCTACCAGCGCACCGTAATGCTCAACCCGGAATATCTCGATCGGCTCAACCAGGTCGGCAGGATGCTCGAGGAAAAAGGCCGGATGGACGAAGCCATCGCGGCCTATCTGAGCATCATCGAGCTTCGGCCAAACATTGCCCAGGCGCATCTGAATCTCGGGCAGGCGCTCGACGCGGCCGGATACGCCGACGATGCCGTCGCGGCCTACCGTGGCGCCGCCAAGGTCAACCCCGGCGGCGTCGAAATTCACGCGCGGATGGCCTCGCTTCTGGCAAGGCTCGAGCGCTTCGACGAGGCGTTGGCTGCCCAGGCCAGCGCCGCCGCGATCGCCCCCGATTCCGTTCTCACCCACGAAACGCTCGGCGACATTCAGATGTTCAGGTTGAATGCCGCCGCCGCCGTCGAAAGCTTCCAGCGGGCACTGGCGATCGATCCCAACTCATTTTCATCCTGCAAACACCTTGGCGAAGCGCTGCGATCCCTCGGCCGGTTCGACGAAGCGGCTGTTTGTTTCCGGCGGTTGATCGACTTGCGCCCAGACATTCCAGCCGGTTACTCCGCCCTGGCGACCATCGGCCGGCTCAACCCCGATCAACCCGAAATGCGGCGGATATTGGAATTGTTGAACCAGCCCAACCTGCCGGTCGAAAACCGCGTCGGCATCCAGTTCGCCCTCGGCAAGACTTTCGACGCCGCCGATCGTTTCGACGAAGCCTTTCAATATTATTCCGCCGCCAATTCCACCATCAAACGTCAACGTGCGGCGATGGGAAAATTCTACGACCGCGAATCGATTCATCTCCAGGTGGATCAGATTATCGACACATTCTCATCCGAATTTTTCCAGCAGCGGCGCGATTGGGGCGATGCTTCGGAAACCCCGGTATTTATCGTTGGAATGCCGCGCTCCGGCACGACGCTGGTCCAGCAAATCGCCGCGACCTATCCGGGCGTTTACGGGGCCGGAGAGACCCGCGCGATTCTCGACATTGCCCGGAGCCTCAAGGGCGATGATTTCAAGACCGATACGCTCCTCCTCGATCCCGCCTCCATCAAAAACATCGCCCGGCAACATCTTCATCACCTGCGGGCGATGCACCCCGAAGCGAAATTTATTATCGACAAGCTGCCGAGCAACGTGTATCGCCTCGGACTTATCGCGCTCTTGTTCCCATCAGCACGCGTCATCTTCTGCCGGCGCGACGCGCGCGACACCTGTCTTTCCTGCTATTTTCAACACTTTTTCGAAGTCAACGCGTTTTCTTTCGATCTGGCCGATTGCGGCCACGAATATCTCGCCTGCGACCGCCTGATGAACTATTGGCGGCAGGCGTTGCCTCTTCGAACCCTGGAAATGCAATACGAGGACCTGGTCGGAGATTTCGAAGCTGAGAGCCGCCGCCTCATCGAATTCCTCGGCCTGCAGTGGGATCCCGCCTGTCTGGAATTCCACCGCACTCCGGCAACAATCCTCACCGCCAGCGACTGGCAAGTCCGTCAACCGCTATACAAACGATCGGTAGGGCGATGGCGCAACTACGAGAAATATCTGGGACCCCTTTTCGAAGTCCTTCACCATCAAATCGCAAACCAATAACCCCACAGCGGCCCGCCCGATTTCAGTCGGCGTGATATTTTTCACTTACATCTCAAAAGCGACATGATCGCAAACGCCGTCCCATACGCCTTATGGTAATCCCACATCGGATAGTCCCACCATGACCCATCCGGTTCCTGATGCGGGAGAATCACATCCATAAGCTGCGAGGCATATTGCCGCTTCGCGTCCGCCCCAAGAAGCTCGATCAGACACGCCGCATAATAGTGGTCGAAATAATAGTAGTATCCCGACGTCTGATACCACGACGTATGCGGCAGCGGCGTTTTCCGCCCCATTTCCAATGCCGCATGCTCGCGGAAAAAGTTATCCAGCGCCTGGCGGCAAACCGCCGGATCAACTTTCGGCGACCCCCACAAAAGCATCGCGAAATCCGTCGCGACCGCGCGCCCAACGCTGCCGCGCAGCGTATTTGCCGGCAACAGCGGCTCATATTTGTAGTCGCTCCCGTAAAGAACAGCGCCGTTTGGCAGCCGCATTTCCCCCAGCCGGCGAAGGCATCGTGTCACCATGTCGCTCGAAATGTCATACCCGGCCCGCTGGGCGTGATACAGCGCGAGAAGCCCCGCGGCCGTGCCGAAGCTCGTCGGCCCGCCCGCGGGTTGTTGAGTGCCACCATTGAAATCGTAATAGTTCCATCCCCCAATAAACGTTTCATAGCGAGCCATCCGATCCAGATGAAAATTGATCGCTTCTCTGATCCGCGGATCGCTATTGGTGGCCGACTCGATGGACAGCGCCTGGACGATATACGCGTGAGCCCAGACGTTGTACAGCAATTCCGCATCGCCACGCCGCACGTCTGGATGGCTCAGGAGAAATTCAACCCCGCGATCATGGGCTTCATGTTCCCCCGCTTCACGAAGAGCCATCACGCACAAAGATGCGACCGCCACGCGGAACGCATCGTGCGATCCCGGTACGCTGACTTCGACTTCGTTGCCGTGCGTAACGGTGCCGGTGCCCCACGACCCATTGGGATTCTGGCTCGATTCAAGGAACGCCACGCCATCGGCGATCGCCCGGTCGACCGGCCGGGCATAAACTTGGTCCGGCGAAGTGGTCGCCGCCGACGGCGCGGTCGCAGTCACGGGAGCAACCGAATGGCTAAAGCACCCCCACAGCAACGGAAAAATAAAAACGAAAATCCCAAATCTGAAATTTGAAATTCCAAATTTGAAATTCCGGGCGTAGAAGCCTATTCGACCCATGCGCATTTACCGTCCCGCCGGCCGCTCGGCCTGTGTCAGCACGCTCTCCCCTTCAGTCAGCCCAGACTTGATCTCCACATTCCGCCCGTCCGACGCACCAATGACGACAGATCGCGGCTCTTCAGCAGCCGAGCCAGCCTTGCTGATCCAGACCTTATCCCTCCAAACAGCCGAAACCGGAACCAGCAACACATCCTGCCGAACCCCGGCATCATAATTGACATCCGCCCAATACCCCGGCGCCAGCCGCTCATCGACAGCCGGGAGAACGACTTCGATATTAAATATCTGATCCTGCCCCTGGCTCTCCGCAATCACAGACGGAGTTTGGCAAACGCCTTCATACTCAAGATCGGGCACCGCCTGCGGCGTGATCCGAACCTTGGTCCCGGCCGAAAAGTAACCAACCTGACCTTCCGGGCATTCCGCCGTCAAACCCAATTTCCCCGGACGATACACCGTCAGAAGCACCTGGTCCGCCTGGACCTTTTCTCCCGGAGCCAGTTGGTCCGGTTCAATCGTTTTCCACGCCTTCTGCCGGAAACTGCCATAAACAACGACGCCGTCGATGCCCGACGCGACCGAAAAAAGTTCGCGATCGCGTTGAAGTTGATCGAGATTCTTCCCGGCATCCTCCACCGCGGCCTGCGCCGTCACAAGACTGGTCTGTCGCAGATCCGAGCCTTGGACTTGCGCTGCGTTGAGCTGCGCGACACCGATCGACTGTTGTCCAACCCCATCCGCCAACTGCTCGCGTTGAATGCCCGCTCCCAATTCCGCATATCGGTCAGACGCCGCACGCGCGGTCCTGGCCTCCAACTTTTGCAGGTCCAGCATGCGGATGGCTCGCTTCATCACAATATCCGCCGTCTCGTTCGTGAGATCCTCGGACTTATACATCTTCTTCAGCTCGCTTAGCTCGTCCGCGTCATTCTCGACATAATAATCCGAAATTCGCGAAGCCATCGAACTCGCCAGAAGCGCAATGCTCGAGTCGATGTCATCCCATCGCTTCAAAGTGGTCTGCGAATCCACCAGTTGCTCCTTCGCCGTGGACAGTGCCACCGCATCCGCCTGCTGGCCGAGCCGCACATCCGCCTCGGCCTTGGCAAGATTCGCCTGCGCGATGTCCAGATCGTTACGGGCCGCGGCGATCGCTGTGTCGATCTTGTCGGTATCCAGTTCCAGAAGCACGTCCCCCTTGGAAACCCTCGTGCCCGGAGCGACGATGTGCGTGATGATGAGGTCGTCGTGATATCGCCGGGGATTTAGACGGACCTCGAAAGGTTCCACCGGCTCGAAGACCCCCTTGAAATCGAGCGAGAGGTTAAGATTTCCGCGTCGAACGACGGTCGCCGCACCCGAATCAACCGCGGCCGGAGCGGTGGCGGGGCTGGTGGTGCTGCCCGCCATTGACCATGCGGATGCCGCGATCACGCAGGCGAGAGCCAACTTTGTCCAGTTTCCAATAGGAATTGACTGAGCCATAGATTTCTCCTTGCCGAATGTTCGACGCAAAAATAAGTCCGCAGGATCATCTAATCAAATAGGACGAGGAGAAACCGAAATGTTGCGTGGAAAGATGTGCCCCAAATGCTCCGAACGCCCACGGCGCCGTCGTGGGGTTTCCGATCCAGTCCGAGAAGTTTTACGCCATCTCAGCTCGTGCCACCCGATCCCCCACCCCACGGGCCAGACACGATTCAATGGCCCCAATCAGCTTGTCAGGATCAAACGGCTTCGTCACATAATCGTCAAACCCCGCATCCAGGCAGACTTGCCGGTCGCTTTTTGACGAGTTGGCAGTCAGCGCGATGATCGGAACCCGGCCAACCCGCCCAGGAATGCGTCCGGCCGTTTCGGCCTCGCGTATTTCCCGCGTCGCCTGGTACCCGTCCATCACCGGCATCTGACAGTCCATCAAAACCAAGTCATATTTACGCGAAATACCCCCGCGACCGCCTGTTGGCCGTCGCCGGCAACGTCGATCGTGTAACCCGCCTCTTTCAAAATGTGCTCAGCCACGATCTGGTTGACCTCATTGTCCTCGACCAGCAGGATCCGCCCATGGCGATCCGCTGCCTGGCGGCCCCGCGCACGGTTCCACGCCCGACACGCATTGCCCCGGTTCGGTGATCGCCAATTCCGCGGTACACCAGAACGTCGATCCCATCCCAATCTCGCTTTCAACGCCAACCTCTCCGCCCATCAGTTCGGCAAGCTGTTTACAAATCGCCAATCCCAACCCGGTGCCCCCATATTTGCGCGTCGTGGACCCGTCAACCTGCGAAAAACTCTGAAACAATCGGCTCAGCCGATCGGTCGAAATCCCAATGCCCGTATCGCTCACCGCGAATCGCAATTTGACCCGCTCGGCGTCACAGCTATCGGTCCTCACGCGCAGTTCCACCGAACCCCGCTCCGTGAATTTCACCGCGTTGTTCATCAGATTGATCAGAATCTGCCGCAGCCGCCCCGGATCGCCGCGTAATCTCCTGGGCACGTCCGGTTCAACTGTCGCCGCCAGGCGCAGCCCCTTTTTCTCCGCCAAAGCCGAAACCATGGCCATCGAAGTATTAACCGTCTCGCTCAGCTCAAAATCGATTTCCTCCAACTCCAGTCTTCCCGCTTCGATCTTCGAAAAATCCAAAATGTCGCTGATTAACAAGAGCAACGCATCCGCCGAAGTCTTGGCCAGACGCAGTATTCCCTCTGTTTGTCGTCCAGCTTCGTGCCAAACAGCAGGTTTGTCATGCCGATCACTCCATTGAGCGGCGTCCGGATTTCGTGGCTCATCTGCGCAGAAACGCGCTCTTGGTCTGATTCGCCGCCTCAGCAGCTTCCCTGGCGCGGCGAAGCTCCTCTTCGCGCTCGGCCAGGGCGCTCAACTGCTGTCTCGCCTCGGCCGCCAAATTCCACTTTTCCGTCAGCGCATGCGCCATCAGGCACACTTCAATGTCATCAAATGGCTTCTTCAATATCAGCAGCCGGTCGCCGTGCCCAAGCCTGTGAATGACCTGTTCCCACGAGCGGTCCGTATACGCCGTGCAGATCACCACCTGAATGTGAGGGTCCTTCCTGAACAATTCCTCGATCGTCTGCACCCCATCCCACCCGTTGGGCATCCGCATGTCGACAAACGCGACCGCGTACGGACGCCCCTCATCCACGGCCGCCGCCACCATCGCCAAACCGTCCTGGCCCCGCATCGTCGATTCCAATTCAAACGACGGTATCTCCGCCGACTCGCCCATAGCCGATTCGGATCGTCCGAAAATCGAATTCTTCAATGCATCAAGTTGATCGACGCGGCCATTCGCGCCGCCAAGCAATACCTTCCTGAAATCGGCATGGATTTGCGGATTGTCATCGATGACGACAATGCGGCGATTTCGCCGACCTGCCTCCGGCCCCGGTGCAGTTGAAGCGTTAGATATGTCTGATCTGGCCATCAGAAGTTACCGGACCGTGGACGTATGAATATTTACTCTCCGCGATATATCATGTCGGTAAAAGAACCGGGTCAGTTCACACGGCGTTCCTTGGCAAACCGCGTTTTCCTGCGATTATTGAGCATTCAACTTAGCCATGTCCGAGTAAATCCCCATCGACGTCCCCCAACGCGTCGCACCGGGCAAAATCAATTTCATCATAGACAAGGCCATCATCGATCTCAGCCTGTCCGTAACCATGCGCGGAGCCCTCAAATCCTATCCCGGCAGCACCCACTGGCACATAAAACAGAACCGCGCCCGCGGAACGCTTGAAGTCACCTGGTGGCCTCAACGCCGAAAATTATGGATCAAGATTCAGGCCGGCAGGACCGCGCCCTGGATCGACGAAATCGCTCCGCGATTCAAACAAAAGATCGAATCGCATCTACGTCGGGTGGCGCGATCAGCCTGATCGAATTCACAACCCCATTTTGCGATCGGCAACACCGTCGGGCGGTTGAACTGGATTGGATTTCTGCAGCCACCTGTCGAGCTTATCTGACGGAACTTTCATCGAATGAGCCGGAAGATTCCCGCGCCCTCGACGGACGGCGATCAGCTCCGCGGCGATGCTCACGGCGATTTCCGCGGGTGTCACCGCGGCTATCTCCAGGCCGATTGGGGCATGGACGTTTGCCAATTGATCGCGCGGCACCCCTTGTTCGCGCAGTTCGTTGAAAATCTTGTGTATTTTCCGCTTCGACCCGATGAGCCCCACATAAGCCGCGGGCGAACCGATCACCGCCGCCAGCGCCTGCGCATCATGGCGATGTCCCCGAGTCACGATCACGACATAAGTCCACCGGTTGATGTTGAATCTCGTTAATTCAACCTCAATATCGCCCAGGATGCACCGGGCGCCGGGAAAATTCGACGGGCTCAGGCAATCGGCGCGATCGTCCAGGACGGCTACATTGAAGCCGATTTGCCCACCGACCGATGCCAAAGCCCGGCCGACATGTCCCGCCCCGGCAATAAGCAACGTCGGCGTCGGCGGAATCTCAATTTCGAACCGCGCGGATTGCAGCGATTCATCCACGACTTCAATCGGCAGCGACACCCCACGATTGGCCGCAAGTTCAACCATGACATGCTGAATCGGCGCCGCGGATTCAACCGAGGCGAAAGTCTGAATCGCGACCTCCATCGTCCCCCCGCAAACCAATCCATCATCCCATCCAAAATCCTGATCGAGGCGAAAGCTAAGCACCCGGCTCTGGTTTTCGCTCATCAGCCGCTGGGCGCAAGTGCGCACCTCGGCTTCAACACACCCGCCGCCGAGGGTCCCGATGGAGTTCCCATCCCGCAGAACCAGCATGGCCGCGCCTTTCCCCTGCGGCGTGCTCCCCCTGGTGCGAACCACGGTGCACAACGCGACAACCTCACCGACTTCGGTTCGGCGAACGATTTGAGACAGGAGATCAATCACAACAAAATCTCAAGCGAGATGAACAGCGCGGTCAACACAGATTATACCACGGAAATACCTTCATGCCGAACAAAGTCCTCAGCATTTGCCGCCAAAGGAGGCGACTCATCTTCTCCGCCGCCGAAGGATGCCACGATCTCCTATCAGGCCAGCCGGAGGCATTCAAAGCGCCCATCCTTTTCCCGGATTCGAGCCAGGGATCCATACGGCACGAAGGTCGAAACGATAAGAATCTTCTGCTTCCAAAAATGCGAAGAGATGAAAGTAAACCACACGTTACCTTGGAAACCTTGAGAGGAGTTATATTTCAGCAAGGGAAGTACCCCCCCGAAATCACCCGAAAAAAAACGGCTTCCAACCAGCCTACATTGCGGTATAATGACGCCTTAACCACCTTCCGTGCACAATCCCCGGCCGGCCTATGGATTACGACATTTCAAGATTACTTGCAGCTGCGCGCGGCGACCTTCCTTCGGACCTGTTAATCACGGGCGGCCGGGTTATCAACGTTTTCAACGGCGAGATCGAATCCGGCAGACATTGCGATCCACGGCGGCCGCATCGCCGGGATCGGCCCCGGGTATCAGGCAAAACAGACTCTCGATGTGAAAGGATCCTTCATCGCTCCCGGATTCATCGATGCGCATGTCCACATTGAAAGCAGCCTTTGCACCCCCGCCCAGTTCGCGGCCGCGGTGGTGCCGCGCGGCGTGACGACTGCCGTCGCCGATCCCCACGAAATCGCCAACGTCGCCGGCGCCGATGGCGTCCGCTTCATGGCGGCAAACGCAAACGGCCTTCCCCTGAATCTGATTCTCATGGCGCCGAGTTGCGTGCCCGCGACGCCAATGGCCAGCAGCGGCGGGGAGATCGGCATCGATGATCTGAACGAGTTGAGGAAACATGGGATCGCTCACGGATTGGCCGAGGTCATGAACTATCCGGCCGTCACCGCTGGCGATGAAGTAATGCTCGCCAAGATCGCCGCCATGAGCGGCAGGCCAGTGGACGGACATTGTCCGGCCGTCACGGGCCGTTCGCTGAACGCATACGTCGCGGCCGGCGTGGGAAGCGATCACGAAGCAACGACCGTCCAGGAGGCGAAAGAAAAATTGGCCCGCGGGTTATATCTTCTGGTGCGCGAAGCCACGAACGCCCGCAATCTGGCGACGCTCCTCCCGATGATCAATCACGCCAACAGCCGCCGGATTTGTTTCTGCACCGATGACCGCACGAGCTGCGATTTGCTGGATGTGGGATCAATCGATGAGATGGTCCGCCGCGCGATTGCCGCTGGGATCGATCCAGTCGACGCGATACGGATGGCGACCCTGAACCCTGCCGAGTGGTTCGGGCTGAACGATCTCGGCGCGATTGGCCCCGGCGCAAAGCCGATCTGGTGATATTTGACGATCTGAACCATCCACGGCCAAGAATGGTTTTCAGCAACGGCCTGTTAGCGGCGCGCGACGGCGTTTTTCTCGAACCGGCCAAATCCCGCATCGCGACCGATTCCCGATCGCTGGGGAAATGCGACATCGCGTGGGAAAACGTGCAGTTTGCCGTTCCGAAGAAATCGGATCGAATTCGCGTGATCGGTTCCATGAAGGATCAATTGATCACCGAGCATCGCGTGCTTCCGCCAATAAGACCGTCGACGGCCGCGGCGTCAGCGGACCGGTCTCGCGACGTTCTCAAGATGGCGGTCATCGAGCGCCACCGTCATTCCGGCAGCATGGGCATCGGATTCATCCAGGGATTCGGCATGAAACGAGGCGCAATCGCCGGCACCGTCGCGCACGACCACCACAACCTCGTGACCATCGGCGCGGATGACGCTTCCATGCTCGCCGCCTCGCACGCCGCCGCCGCCAACGGTGGCGGCCTTGCGGTCGCCGTCGGGGAGAATATCGTTGCGTCGCTTGCCGTTGCCGATAGGAGGACTGATGAGCGATCGGCCTGTCGCCGAAGTTGCCGCGGGTTATAAACAGTTGATCCGCGCGGCCCGCGATTTGGGATCGGATATGAACGATCCATTCATGGCCATGAGCTTCATGGCTCTGGAAGTGATTCCGTCGCTGAAACTGACGGATCATGGTTTGATCGACGTGGAGAAGTTTCAGGTCGTCGATCTGTTTGTATGAGAACGACCTATGAGAACACCCGAGCAGCTAGTTCACAGCCGCGCCCGTGTCACGCCGCGATATGCGCTCATGCCGCTGGAGGGATTTCCTGTTTCGCGGCTGCCCGGCAGCCCCGAAGCCGAAGTCCGCGTGCTGGCATCGCCGGCGCTGGGAGCCGCGGTTTGTGCGAGATGCTGGTGGATGTGCCCGCCGGCAAAAGCCTGCATTTCCCGTTGCATGCGCGACGTCGAGAATTTCTATTTTGTCCTGTCGGGCCGCGGAAAATTCCGCGATCGAGATTCGACCAATTCCGTGGAACCCGGCAGCTTTCGGACTATTGCCGCCGGGCGCGGATTTTCAATTCACTGCCGGCGAATCGCTTCGGCTTGCTCACTGCTGCAAAAGCGATATGAACCGGCCCGCGGAATCGAAGTGTTCAAGAGCATTCACGGCCAGGAATCGAAGATCCAAAAGAAGGTATGGGCCGACAACCCGCATTCGCTCCTGCAGACGCTGATCCCCGATGAGATCGGATTCGATCTGGCCATGAACATTTTCACCTTCGATCCCGGCTTCGGCCTGCCCGTCGTCGAAACCCACGTCATGGAACACGGCCTGCTCTTCCTGCAGGGAAAGGGACTTTATTATCTGGGCGACGAGTGGATGGAAGTGGAGGCGGACGATTTCATCTGGATGGGCCCATATTGCCCGCAGTCGTTTTATGCGACGGGGCCGACGCCGTCGCGGTATATTTATTACAAAAATGTCAATCGGGAAATCTTGGTATGAGCACAATTGAAAAAATCTATCGGGACGCGGACGTGGATTCTTCGGTGTTGAAGGAAAAAACGATTGCCGTCATCGGCTACGGCATTCAGGGCAAGGTGCAGGCCGCCAATTGCCGCGACAGCGGCTGCAAGGTGATCATCGGTGCGCCGTCCGTCGACGGAATCCCAAAGCCGCGAGCAGGCGAAGGCGGATGGATTCGAAGCGCTGTCGGTCGCCGATGCGACCAAGCGCGCCGATGTGCTGCTGATCGAACTGGCCGATCCGGTTCAGCCGTCGGTCTACAAGAAAGACATCGCCCCAAACCTTCGCCCCGGCCAGACGCTCTGTTTCTGCCACGGCTTCAGCGTGTCTATACGGCCAGATCGAACCGCCTAAGGATGTGAACATGGTGCTGTTCGTCCCCAACGCTCCCGGGAAATTCGTCCGCGAAAAATATCTGAAAGGCGAGGGCGTCTACGGCTGCGTCAGCCGTCGACCACGATGCGACCGGCAACGCCAAGCAGATCGTCCTGGCGATCGCCAAAGCCGTCGGCAGCACCCGGGCCGGCGTCGTCGAGCTGTCATTCCAGCACGAAACCGAAGGGGACAATTTCGAAGAGCAGATTCTCTACGGCGGCGCGATCCACCTGATGAAGCTCTGCTTCAGCGTGATGGTCGAGAACGGATACCCGCCGAGCTTCGCCTACGCCAAGGCGATTCGCAGCCTGCGCAGCGTGATCGACGTGATGGATGAGAACGGCATCGAGGATTATCTCACCGGCCGATGCAGCCGAACGTGCGAGTTCGCCGTGCGCACGCGCGGCCCAAGGGTGATCAACGAAGCCGAACTGCGGAAAATATTCGACGAAACCGAAAAAGGCGTCTTCGCCCGCGATTGGATGCAGGAATGGAGCCTGGGCATGCCGATGCTGCATCGCCTTCGCCGCACCGCCGCCCAAAGCGAGATGGAAAAGACCGGCAAAACCTGGCGCAAGGAATTTGGCAAGTGATTCGAGTCGACCGCATACAAAAGGACATTGAGGCAATCGCCCAGTTCACCGAAACACCGGGCAACTGGCGCGAGCCGACCAACCTTTTCAGCTACGTGGGGAAACGCGATCAATTACGTTGCGTTGCAGGCAGACGCGGTCGATTGCGAAGTCATCATCGGACGCGGATGGGAAATCTCCACGCGCGACCCGCGAGCGGTGGGTTGGGAGGAGCCCGCTTGGCTGTGCGGCTCTCATGTCGATACAGTTCCGCATGGCGGAAATTATGACGGCGTTGCCGGCGTCGTCGTCGCGCTCGAACTTCTGCGGTCTGCCAAAGAAGACGGTATCGATAGCACTTCCGATGGAATTGATTGTTTTCGCCGAGGAAGAGGGTCCGACATTTGGTCTGGGAATGATCGGAAGCCGCGCGTGGGTCGGCGAACTTGGCGAGGACCGACTGCGGCAAGTGCGAAACGCCGAGGGGCAAAATTATATTCGAGGCAGGCCAACCATTCGGTGTGGAATCGAACCGGCTCGCGATCGACCGGATTCAACCCGAACAATATCTGGGATTCGTCGAGGTCCACATCGAACAAGGCCCAGCAATGTGGCGTAACGACCGGCGGCTCGCGGTCGTGCGCGCAATTGCCGGGCGCAAGCAGTATCGCGTGCAGGTTTGCGGCGAGGCGAATCATGCCGGCGCAACACCGATGAGTCGTCGCCAAGATGCGCTCTGCGGAGCGGCGGAAATCCTGCTGGCCATCGAGAAAATCGCGCCGAAGATTTCCCCTGATGCCGTGGCGACGGTGGGGCGGCTCGTGAATTATCCCAATGCGGTTAACGTCATTCCCGACCGTGTCGAATTCACGATCGATTTGCGAGCCCCCGAATACGAGATGCTTAATCGCGGCGACTTTGAAATTCGCAAAATGGTGGCTGATATCTGTAATCGCCGAAATTTGAAATTTGAAATTCAATTGACCGAAACGATCGACGCCTGCCCAATGAACACCCAAATGTGCGACAAGCTGGCAAAGGCGGCCGCCCTGACCGGAGAGCAAATAACGTCGACCATCAGCGGCGCGTTGCACGACAGCGCCGTAATCGCCCCGCATGTCCCGACCGCAATGCTCTTCGTTCCCAGCCGCGACGGCATCAGCCACAATCCATCGGAGTTCAGCCGAGTGGAGGATATCGTCGCTGCAGCGAAGGTCGTCGAACACTTTGTCAGGCGTCCGACCGTGGCGCAACTAAATGTGTTAGATCAGAGCGAATTCGTGTCGATATGCGGCGGTTCGTTCGAACATTCTCCATGGATCGCCGAGCGAGCCTGGAAAAACCGCCCATTCGCGTCCATCGGCGATCTTCACGAGAAACTGACGAACGTGGTATCCCAATCGACCACCGATGAAAAATTATCGCTCGTGCGAGCGCATCCCGATCTCGTCAGCAAACTGGCCCGCGATGGAAAGCTGACGCGCGAATCCATCGCCGAGCAGACGGCCGCGGGATTGGCCAAACTCAGTGCCGACGAAATCGCCGCCTTTGAACGATATAATGCGCAATATCGCGAGAAATTTGGATTCCCCTTTGTGATTTGCGCCCGCCGGAATCGCAAAGAGGCGATCCTTGAAGCCTTTCCACGCCGGCTCGCCAATTCACGCGAAACTGAGCTTGCGACTGCGCTCGATGAAGTTTTTAAGATCGCCCAGCTTCGGCTGGTAGATGCGGTTTGGGAGAATTAATTTGGCGTCAATCCTTCAGCACAACGCGTACGGAAAGTCCTCGATCCGCCTGACGAAAGTCACGCGCGGGCCGCATCGACATGAACTGGCCGAATTGTCCGTCGATATTCTGCTCGAGGGAGACTTCGCCGAATCCTATCTCACCGGCGACAACCGCAAGGTGATCGCGACCGATTCGATGAAGAACACCGTGTACGTTCTGGCGAAAGAAAACAAATTTGAGGCGATCGAGGATTTCGCGGTCCTGCTCTGCCGGCATTTCAGATCGACTTATTCGCAGGTTGAGACGGCAACCGTATCGATTTCCCAAACCAAATGGGACCGCATCGATCTTGCAGGTCAGCCGCATTCGCACGCGTTCGTCGGCGGCTCTTCAGAACGTCGCATCTGCCAGGCAAGAATCGAAGCAAAGACGGCCAATCCCGCGCTGACCGGCGGCATCGCGGAGTTACAGGTGCTCAAGACAACCAATTCGGAGTTCTCGGGATTTGTTTCGGATCGCTACCGAACCTTGAAAGACGCCAAAGACCGCATTTTTGCCACCAGCGTTGATGCCCAATGGGAATATGCGAAAAAAACAAGCGATTTCAACGTAGATTTTTTCGCAATTCGAACGGCATTGCTGACAACATTTGCCGCGCATCACAGCCTCGCCGTCCAACAAACACTGCTAGCGATGGGCGAAGCGGCCCTGGCCGCATGTCCGTCGATTCGATCCATCGATTTGAAAATGCCCAACCAACATCGAATTCCATTCAACCTCGAGCCGTTCGGGATCAAAAACGACAACGAGATATTTGTGCCGACTGATGAGCCGTTTGGAATGATTACCGGAGTCGTCACGCGAAAGTGATTGGTATTATGCCGGGAAAACTGACAACACACGTTCTCGATACTTCGCGCGGCATTCCTGCCGCCGGTGTGAAAGTCTCCATCTATCGCGACGGCAAATTGATCCAATCCGCCGTCACCAACCGCGACGGCCGCCTTGATGCGCCGCTGCTCGCCGGGGAACAATTTATAGCGGGAAATTATCGCATCGAATTCAGCGTCGGCGATTATTTCGCCTCCCGAGGCGACGACGGCGCGCGGCGATTTCTCGATGTCGTTCCAGTCGAGTTCAAAGTCGAAGGGTCCGGACGAGACTATCACGTTCCATTGCTCGTTTCGCCATGGTCTTACACCACCTACCGCGGCAGTTAGCGCCATGCTTCGATTCGATTTAATCATTCGCGGCGGCCGCGTGCTGACCCCCGAGGGCCAGCGCGTGCTCGACATCGGCGTCTACGACGGGCGCATCGAGGAATTGTCGCCCGCTATTTCCGCAACGGCCACCGAGGAAATCCCCGCAAGCGAACTGCACGTATTCCCCGGCTTGATCGACGCCCACGTTCATTTCAACGAGCCGGGCCGAACCGAATGGGAAGGCTTCGCATCTGGATCGGCGGCCCTGGCCGCCGGCGGTGGAACCTGTTTCATCGAAATGCCCCTCAACGCCTCCCCCCCAACATTGGACGGCCCCAGCTTCGACGCCAAAAGATCGGCCGCCGAAGCATCAAGCCTGACCGATTTCGCCCTCTGGGGCGGCCTGACGCCCGACAATCTCGATCATCTTGAGGAACTCGCCGAGCGCGGCGTCGTTGGATTCAAAGCATTCATGTGCGACAGCGGGATCGCCGATTTTCCCCACGCCGACGATGCCACCCTGCGCCGCGGAATGCAGATCGCCGCTCACCTTAACCTTCCCGTGGCCGTACACGCCGAAAGCCAGGAAATCACCTCGCATCTGACGGCCGAAACCGCCTCCCGCCGCGGGCGAAGTTGGACCGATTTTCTGGCATCCCGGCCGATTCGCGCCGAGACCGAAGCCATTCGACGGGCAATTTCGATCGCGATGGAAACCGGATGTTCGCTGCATATCGTGCACGTCAGCTCTTCCGAAGGCGTTGAGATCGTCCGCCAGATGCGTGAACATCGCAAACCGTTTATCACCTGCGAAACGTGTCCCCATTATCTGCTCCTTAACGAAGCGGATTTGGGTCTCCTTGGAGCCAAAGCGAAATGTGCTCCGCCCCTGCGTTCCAAAGATGAAAACACCCGCCTGTGGAAATTGATCGAGCACGGCGCGATTGATTTTATCGCATCGGATCATTCGCCCGCCCCTCCGTCGATGAAGACAGGCGATGACGCGATGAAAATCTGGGGCGGCATTGCCGGTGTGCAGTCAACATTGCTGGCGATGCTCAGGCACGAAACCTTGCCGCCCGCCCAGGTCGCCGGGCTGGTCGCCGACCAAGTAGCGCGTCGATTCCGGTTGAACCGCAAGGGCCGAATCGCCGTCGGATTCGACGCTGATTTCACGCTCGTCGATATGGCCGGTTTTACGACCTTGAAAACCGCTGACCTTCTGGACCGGCACAAATTCAATCCCTACGTCGGCAGAAAATTCCGCGGCGTGATTCGCAAAACCATCGCCCGCGGAACAACGATTTACAGTGGTGGCCAAATTTATCCCGGCAAAAAAGCCCGCCTGATCACCCCTTCCCGGGAGGGCGGCCATGATTGAACAGATCGTCCGCGGACCGCTGCTCGCGCCTTCGATGGAAGGCACTATCGCGTATTATCCGCAAGGTGCCTTGGCGTTCGACAAACAGGGGACCCTTCTGTTCGCTGGTCCCTGGAAAAATCTCCAAAGCCAGCTACCGGCAAATTCCCCTCCGACGCGAACCAGCGAGGGCGTAATACTCCCGCCGCTGTTCGATCTGCACACGCACATCCCCCAGCATCCAATTCGCGGAAAGTTCGCCGAAGGAGTCAGCGATGATGCTCCCGGCGGACGCCTGCTTAACTCACTGAAGCGAAATGTTTTTCCGGCGGAAGTGCGATGCAATGCCGCGGATTACGCGCGCGTCGTGATCAAAGCATTTGCCGCCGACGTGCTGGCGAACGGAATCGTTGGCGGAGCCGCGTTCATGACAATCTCCGCCGCCGCCACAGAAATCGCCCTGGAAATTTTGCCCCCGACATGGAGCGTCGGGCTTGTCCTGATGAACCAAAACTGCCCCGAGGACTTACGCACCGATGAAGTTAATCTCGAAGCAGACATCGCCAGAATCGCTGGTCGATTCGGATCGCGGCTAATCGTCACCGATAGGTTCGCCGTCGCAACCACCACCCCATTGCGCCGCGCCGCATGCCGGCTCGCCAGTCGATTTAACCTGCGCACTCAAACCCATTTAAACGAGCAGACTTCCGAAAAAAAACTGGTGGAAACCGAGCTTTATCCCGACGCGTCGAGCTACACTGATGTATACCGCCGCGATGGCTTGCTCGACCACCAACCCATCCTGGCCCACTGTATTCACATGAAGCCGCAAGAGTGGCAAATCCTCGTCTCCACCGGTTCGGCGATCGCGCATTGTCCAACGTCAAATTTGATGCTCGGATCGGGACTGATGCAGTTGGACCGTGTGCTTGACCTCAAGATTCCGTTTGCAATCGCCACGGATGTCGGCGCTTCTCCAACCGTCTCCATGCTGGCGGAAATGCTACGTTTTCTGCAGGTTCATTCCGGCTGCTCGGCGCGGGCGACGCCAAGCGAAGCCCTTTGGCGCGCGACCCTTGCGCCAGCGCAGATTCTTGGCCTCGACGGCTCCTTCGGCCGCCTTGAGCCGGGCCGACCTGCGTCGTTTATCGAAGTTGAAGCACCCGTGCCGGCGCAAAGCGGTGGGGCGGATGATGTGATCCGATCCCTACTGCCAGCTGATATCGACAATCCGCGACCAACAATTCTTCGCGTGACGCTCGGCGGAAAAACAGCGTTCGAAAGGAGTGGCCATCTTGCGTGACCATCTCCTGATTTATTTGAACGGCCGCGTCCTGCGAGTAGCAGGAGACGACGCCTTTCTGACCCTCGCCGAATTCCTGCGCCGGCGATGCCAATTAACCGGAACCAAGATCGTCTGCGCCGAAGGCGATTGCGGCGCTTGTGCAGTCCTCATCGGCAGAGTTTCGCCGGATGAAGGTTCCATCCAATATGCTTCCGTGAATTCCTGCATCCAAATGATGTTTCAACTGGACGCGGCGCATGTAGTCACGGTTGAAGGCCTGAAATACGGCGACGCGCTTAACACGATCCAGAACGCGATGGTAAGCTGCCACGGAACCCAATGCGGGTTCTGCACACCCGGATTCGTTGTAAGCCTATGCGACTTGATGCAGAAACACGGGCCTGTCGAGGCGGACGATGTTCGGCGGGCCCTCGTGGGGAATCTTTGCAGGTGCACGGGATACGATTCCATCGTACGTGCGGCGATGCGCGCCGACCGATCCGTGATGAAATCGCTGGACGAACTTTATCCGCAGGAAGACATGCTTGCGGAATTGACTGCGGCCAGATCGCAGGAAGCGGGCATTTCCGCGAACGGGGCGATATTTTTCAAACCGGTGTCGCTCGAAAGTGCGCTCCGTTTCCGCAAGGAAAACCCCGATTGTCTGATCGTATCGGGCGCTACCGATCTCGCGGTTCAGCGGAACAAGGGAACTCGAAAATTCAGCACGGTCATGAGCTGCACCGCCATCCCCGAGCTTCAAGCCATTGAGGTTTCACCAGATTCCATTTGCATCGGCGCCGGCGCGACCCTTTCGGAACTGGAGCGAGTGAGCGCGACACATCTTCCCGAATTGAGTCGATCTCTGGCATATTTTGGATCGCCCCTAATCAAGAATGCCGCGACTTTGGCCGGCAACCTCGTGAACGCATCCCCAATCGGCGACACCCTCCCCGCATTCTTCGTCCTCGACGGCGAAATCGAGATCGCCAACGAAAATTCCCGCCGATGGATTAAAATCGAAAACTTCTATACCGGCTATCGAAAAACAGTACTGAACAGCGACGAAATCGTAACCCGGATGCGCCTCCCGATCCCCGACGACGGCGAAATTTTCAAAATCTATAAGGTCTCAAAACGAAAAGACCTTGATATCTCGAGCTTCGGTGCGGCCATCTTCATGCGAACGGCCGGCCCGCGCATCGAACAAATCCGCATCGCTTTCGGCGGCGTCGGGCCAATCGTCCTGCGTTTGCCCCGAACCGAGACGTTCCTATCCGGCAAAATCCCTTCACGGGAACTGTTCGCGGAAGCCGGGAACATAGCCTCCGGCGAAGTCACCCCAATTTCGGACGTGCGCGGTTCAGACGCCTATCGGCGAACGCTCGCAAAGAATATTCTGGTCAAGTTCTGGCACGATATTGAATGCGCCGCCGGGCAAACCGTGGGAGTTCCACAGTGAGACACGTTGTTGGGAAAGATATTCCGCACGATTCAGCCGAAGGCCACGTCAGCGGGGAATCAATGTTCCTCGATGATGTCGCGCCGCTGGCCGGCGAGCTTCTGGCGGGAATCGTGCCATGCCCGTTCGCTCACGGCCGGCTAAAACGACTGGACGTGACCCAGGCCCTGCTTGTCCCCGGCGTCAAAGCCGTCCTGACCCATCGCGATATTCCCGGCCACAACCAGTTCGGCCCTGTCATCAAAGATGAGATGCTTCTCGTCGCCGATGAAGCCAGCTTTCTCGGCCAGCCGCTGGCGATCATCGCCTGCGAAAATCTCCAGGCCTTGGCATCGGCCCAGCGCACCGTGATCCGCGAGGTCGAAGAATTGCATCCGATCTTCACCATCGACGAGGCAATCGCGGCCAACTCGTTCCTCGGAGTTCCCCGAAAAATACAGCGAGGCGATCTTGCCGCCGGATTCGCCGAAGCGGACCACTGCATCGAAGGCGCTCTCGAGATCGGCGGCCAGGAACATTTTTATCTGGAATCGATGGTTTGCATCGCCGTCCCCGGTGAGGGCAAAACCATGGTGGTGCATTCCTCAACGCAGCATCCGACCGAGGTACAGGAGATGGTCGCCGAGGTCCTCGGAATTCCCTTCAATCATGTCGTGACGATCTGCAAACGAATGGGCGGCGGCTTTGGCGGCAAGGAAACACAGGCCGCCCAGCCCGCGATGATGGCCGCGCTCCTCGCCGCGCACACCCGCCGACCCGTGCGATTTGTCTACACGAAGGATGACGACATGCGCTTCACCGGCAAGCGCCACGCCTTCAAGATCGTCTATCGCGCCGGCTTCACCCGCGAAGGAATCATCACGGCCCTGGACACAAAACTTTATTCCAATGGCGGTTGCTCCACGGATTTATCGATGGCGGTTCTGGAACGGGCGATGCTCCACACCGACAACGCCTATTTCCTCCCGAACGTTTCAATCGAAGGCCGCATTTGCCGCACGAATCTGCCCAGCAACACCGCCTTTCGCGGATTCGGCGGCCCGCAGGGCGTAGCCGGAATCGAAAATATCATCGAGGAAATTGCCCAGATTCTTGCGATCGACGCCCTCGAAGTCCGCCGCGCAAATCGCTACGGAATTGAAACCCGCAACGTGACGCCTTACGGGCAAGTTGTGCGCAACAACACGCTTCCAGAGTTGTTCTCCTCGCTACGGCGAGATTGCGAGTACGACACTCGGCGCGAAGAAATCCGAAAATTCAACGCGGGATCTTCGACCCACCTGCGCGGATTGGCCTTGTCGCCCGTGAAATTTGGAATCTCATTCACCCGGCGCACGATGAACCAGGCCAACGCGCTGGTCAATATCTATCTGGACGGCTCCGTTATCGTCAGCACCGGAGCCACGGAAATGGGCCAGGGCGTCGATACGCGTGTTCGGCAGATCGTCGCTGAGGAACTGGGGATTGGCTACGACCGGGTGATCGTCACGTCCACCGCCACCGATAAGAACAACAACACTTCTCCGACCGCCGCATCAGCCGGGACCGACCTCAATGGAGCCGCCGCCGTCGACGCCTGCAAGCGGCTGCGCGACCGCATCGCGGAAGTAGCCGCGGGAATGTTATCAAATGTCGAACCGGCGCTGGTTCGTTTCGAGAAAGGATTCGTATTCGACGCCCGCGCTCCGGAACACAAGCTCGCATTCGCCGACGTCGTGCGCCAGGCACACGAACTACGCGTCAGCCTCGGCGAGCGCGGTTTCTACGCCACCCCCGGCGTCGATTTCAATCGCGAAACCGGAACGGGAACCCCCTTCCTCTACTTCACCAACGGCGTCGCCTGCAGCGAAGTTCTGATCGACCGCCTCACCGGCGAACTCAAGGTCACCCGTGTCGACCTGACGATGGACCTGGGCCAATCCATAAACCCCGGCATCGACCGCGGACAGATCGTCGGCGGGTTCGTGCAGGGAATGGGCTGGGTCACGACCGAAGAACTGGTCTACAATGCCAAGGGAAATCTCTTATCGTGCTCGCCAACCACCTACAAAATCCCCGCGATCACGGATGTGCCCGAAGCCTTGAACATTCGATTTCTGGATAACCCCAACAACGAAGTAAGTCTCTATCGATCCAAGGCCGTCGGCGAGCCGCCGCTTTTGCTCGGCCTCAGCGTGTGGCTCGCCGTGAAGGACGCCCTCGCACAAGCCGGAATAACCCAGCCCGGCGCTTTAGCAATCCCCGCCACTGGCGAACGTATTCTGATGGCGCTCTCAGCCCTGCTTCAGCCTGATGCAGTTCTCGCAACCTGATTTGTGGTCGCGCAAATTCCCCCGGCGTCATCCAACCAGAACTTCCCGCCGAATGGTCGGCGCAATCCGCTTTTGAGGCGTGAGAATGCCCTGAAAATTCAATGGGTCCGCGGAAACGACCGAGACCGCCGCGCGCGGCCCCTCACGCCGCAGCCGCCGAAGCAATTCCACCGCCTCGGGTAGCGCGAATTGTTCCCCCGCGAATCCCGCGACGAATCGCCCGCCGCGGATTTCGCCCCGCAGCTCCATTCGCCGATAAATCCGCGTCAGAGACAACCAATTAACCGGCATCTTTTCGCGAGCAACGGTCTTGCGGAAAACAACGCCCGTGCGGCGAAGCAATTGTCTTGCGACCAGCTCCGTCAATTCCTCCGAATGCGCCGGCGACCCAGCGGCTCGGAAACAGCTCCACCTTCCCACGGGCCGCAGCGGAGCGCGCCGCCGCGAGGGGGGCGTGATCATCTGGCGCAAAGCCCCAAACGAATCGCAGGTGACCAGCCCATGCGCTACCAGTTCCGCAAGACCCATCTCCACATGCGCAGGCACAAGATTCGCGGCTTTTTGCAGAATCTGCGGAAACATCGCGCCATGCGCACGCAATGCATTGAGCAGATCATGCGCCGGGCCGCCCAACCCGTCCGCGGTCGGCTCATCGGTCAGGCTTAGCCACGCTTCCAGATCATCCCGCGGAACAAAACTGATCGGCGTAACACGGATCGCCGTCGTCGCGCCGCTCCATAATCGCCCCCAGGCGAATTCCCCGCTCAACGTCAGATCCTCCAGCCATTCGCGTTTGTAATCCCGCACGCGCCGGTGAAGAATCTGGCTTTCCCACGCCCAGGCGGGCAATTCAAGCCCCGCCAGTTGCCGCAAAACTTCCGCGACGCCGCGCGGGCCTTCAAGGCGGTAATTCTCGTCAACGTGTTGCCAGCAGGCTAGAAACTGAAGAAATCCGCTTGCCGTGACCGGTTCAATTTCCTGGCGAAGTTTATCAATCGTGTAACGATGGATCCGAGCCAGTAGCCGCCGTTCGCACCACGCGGTTTGTCCGTCGATTCGCGTTCGCAGAATCGCGCCTTCATGCTCCAATTCCAGAAGCAGCGATGGCGTCGACCCAGCGACGGCGATGCGCGGATCATCCTCAAAAACCGGACCCAGCGCTTCCAGCCTTCCCAGCAGAATCTTTTTCGGATCATTGGGGCCATCAACTGCAAGCCAGCGCCCCTCATCATGCACAACCCGATTTTGTTCCATCAGCGCCCCAAGCCACTGCGGCCAATCCCCGGCTTCCGCATCCGTGATGAACCCCATCCAGAGCAATGCGTCGTGAGCTTCCTCCGCCGATTCCGGCTGCGGCCAAACCTCCTGGCGCACGCGTTCAACCGCCAGCGGATCGAGCGCCCCAACGCTGTCGGACAATCGCGAATCAAGACCCCTGCGGGCATGCACCGCTTGCGTGCGCCGCTCTTCCAGCGGGGCATCGTCCAGAAACGTATATAATTCCGAATTGAGAATCCCCCGCGCAAACGCCGACGGCTCCGAAGTATCGACCGCAACCCGCTCGATGGACCCATCCCGCAGACCTTTGAGAACCTCAATCAACCCGACAACGTCGGTTGCTTCCGTCAGACAATCCTCGATGGTCTGTCGCACCAGCGGATGATCCATCGGAACGGGTAGATCCCCCGGCGGCAGATTTTCCGGGCAGGCGATGGCCGCGGGAAATGCTCTCGCCAATAAATCCCCGCGCGCATGCGTAAAATTTGCGGCGGAACCGGCTTGCCGTTTTGGAAGCGGCTCAGCACCAGGGAGCGAGTGGCATTCCATCGCCATCTCGATTCGAACATCGGTTGATCCAGCACCGCCTGCGTGAGAATTTCCCTCACGGTCCCGGGGTGCAGATAGTTGAACACATCCTCAAGCACAAAGCTGTGCTGTTGGCCCAATGAAATGACGATCGCCTCTTCGTTCGCCGCCGCCTGGAGTTCAAAACCAAACCCACGGCAAAAACGTTTGCGAAGCGCCAATCCCCAGGCGCGGTTAATTTTTCCCCCGAACGGCGCGTGCAGGACCATCTGCATCCCGCCGCTCTCGTCGAAGAATCGTTCGAGCACGATGCGCTTTTGCGTGGGAACCGTTCCCAGAACCCGGCGGCCGCCTTTGATGTAATCGGAGATTTGCACCGCCGCATCGGGCGACAGGCCGATTTCGCTTTGAAGCAGATCAGGATCAGAACTCTCCTCGCGCAGCGCCGCGATCTCCGCGGAAAGTTCCGCTGTCCGCGACGGGCCTTCGCCCAGCCAAAACGGAATCGAAGGGGGTTGGCCCTGCGCATCTGCGACGCGCATGATGCCGCGCTCCACTTTCAGAACCCGCCAGGACGTATTGCCCAGTTGAAAAATATCGCCGACATTTGATTCAACGGCAAAATCCTCATTGAGCGTGCCGACAAACAATCCCTGCGGCTCTTGAAGCACGCGATAGTCGGCGACATCCGGAATAGCGCCGCCGCCTGTGATCGCCGGGATGCGGGCGCGCTTCCGGGCCATGATCCGCTTGCCAACGCCGTCGCGGTGTAACAAACCGTAGCGGCCGTCTACGTGCAGGTTGATGACGGCGTCGAAATCTTTCCGCGTCAGATTGCGATATGGCCATGCCCGTTTGAATGTTTGGAAGAGAGTGGTCTCGCTCCATCCCGTTTCGCCGGCTTCGACACAGGCCGCCACGATCTGTTGCGCCAGAATATCCAGCGGAGCGGCTGGCTGAGGCGTGCGATCCAGATCGCCCCGCTTTGCCGCGCGTAACAGCGCAGCGGCTTCCACCAATTCATCAATCGTCAGCGGAAACAATCGTCCCTTCGGAATCCGCCTGATGGCATGCCCCGAGCGGCCAACCCGCTGCAGAAACGTCGCGATCGATCGGGTCGCTCCAACCTGGATCGCCAGATCGACCTCGCCGATATCGATGCCCAACTCCAGCGATGCCGTCGCCACCAGCGCTCGCAATGTTCCGGATTTTAATCGGTGTTCCGCATCGAGCCGCCGCTGGCGCGACAGGCTGCTGTGATGGCAAGTCACCTTGTCTTCGCCCAGCACGCCGGTCAGGCGCGCCGTCAACCGCTCCGCGAGCTTACGCGTGTTCACGAAAATGAGCGTCGTGCGATGGCTTTCGATGAGCTGCGCAATTTGCCCATAAATTTCGTCCCATTGCTCGTGAGAACAGACGGTTGTTAACGGCGACGGAGGAACCACGACCGCGACATCCATCTCGCGATGATGGCCGACATCCACCAGCGTACACTCCCGGCCGACTCCAACGAGAAACCGCCCGACTTCAGAAAGCGGCTTTTGCGTGGCGGATAAACCGATGCGTTGGACGGGGCCTGCCAGCGCTTCCAGTCTCTCCAGCGACAGCGCCAGATGCGATCCTCGCTTGTCGCGAGCCATCGCGTGTATTTCGTCGACGATAACCGTCTTCACCGTGCGGAGCATTTCCCTTCCGCCCGCGCTGGTGAGCAGTATGTACAACGATTCCGGGGTCGTCACCAGAATATGCGGCGGCTTGCGAAGCATGGCCGCGCGCTGGCGCTGCGGTGTGTCGCCGGTACGAACTTCTACCCGAATGTTCGGGAAGTGCGCGTCCAGCGCCTTCATTTCTTGCAACGGCCCCTGGAGGTTTTTCTGGACGTCGTTGCTCAAAGCGCGCAGCGGCGAAACATATAACACGTGCGTGCGGTCCAGAAGCCCCAACCCTTGCCTCGCCAAACTGTCGATAGCTGCCAGATACGCCGCCAGCGTTTTACCCATGCCGGTCGGCGCGGAAATCAGCGTATGTTCCCCCGCGCGAATGTGCGGCCAACCTTCCCGTTGCGGTTCGGTAGGCTCGCTAAACCGCTGGGAAAACCAGAGCTGAATCGTGGGATGAAAACCTGTAAGCGGCACGGGACGATTATAGGCTCAATCGAGGAGAATCTCATCGAGCGGCGCCGCCATTCACGACCCAAAATGTTCCTCCGCCCCGTCCATGATCGACAGTTTTCCAATTCCCGGAGCCCGGCGCATTCCCGGGCTGCGCTGCCAGTTGTCAATCGATTCTCCATCCGGAATGATCGCCGGCAGTGCCAGGAGAAATCTCTGGGCCAGCGCATTTACAAACGGCTCATACATGCCGCGAAGTTCCGTCAATTTCGCGGTTGCTTCGCGGTCACCGTGTAATTCCAGGCCCGATTCCCGCAGGGCTTGCTGTAGTCGCTCTCGTTTTTCGGGTGGCAGCCGATCGTTCCGGGGAAGCTCCTGCGTAACATTGAATATCAGCGACAAATCCACCGCCGCATGACGTGCCATCGCGAATGTGAGTTGTGCACGATAGGGATTGCATCCCTTCACCTCGGCCATGAGCACGGCACATGTGTCCAGTATGCACGTGAGAGCAGCTAGCCAGGACTGGTTGTCGTGCTGCGATCGGAAATAAGTCAGGACCGGAAACGAAAGATGGCTCTCCAGAAGCTCCGCCGACCATTGTTCCCATTCGACGAGGAGCGAATTCAATTCCTTGAAATTATCGGCACGGGCCGTGCGCACCAGAACCTGGGCTGCGCTGGGGGGCGAACTCGCGCGAGCATCCAGCAGGGAAATCGTCACCTCTCGTTTGGAGAAAGCTTGGGTAATCCCCGGCAGATAGCTGATGATCACGGCTAAAAACGCAAATCCGAGTCCTGATTCAACCACCGCCAGAACGCGGCCAAAGTGACTGATGGGCGTGACATCCCCGTAGCCCAGGGTGAAAAGTGTCGTGCCGCTCATGTAAAGGTACGTCAGGAAATTGACGTGTTGATCGGCTGTTTGCAGGGATATTGGGACAGACCAGCCCACAAGCGCAAAGCCGAAAATCAATCCGCCCACCCAGACGGCAAAAAGACCCAGAAGCGACAGTGGCCCAAAAAAAGACAGCAGCGCCTCGCGGCGTTTACCGCTGGGAATTTGCCGGGCGATGAACGTGAAGAACGTCCAGTTCCATTTATAAAAAAAACGGGCAAAGCGAAAGCGATGTGTGACCCGCCTCGGCTGAAGGATCGTCTCGAAGGTATCAAGCAAAACAAGAAAAATCAGTGCAGCGCCTGCCAAAGCTCCGGCAATCCTCACGAAGATCTCCTTGATTTGGAATTATGCTCGAACGAGGGTCCGGATGATACCCCGTTCAAACCGGCGAATGAAATGACTATGACTAATCCACGCTCGAAACCGCACGAATCGTGAGTTCGGGCCGGTTCATGATCCGGAGATTTCGAAACACCATGTCCGTCCGCATCATGCAGCGGATCGCCACCCGTCCTTTTCGCAAGACCGGTCCGCTGTTGTCAAAGCCAGTGTCATGTACGTCGATCACCTTGACGCCGTCGATCGCCCCGCGGATGTGGTTTCCCTCCTGCAGATATTCAAAGCGATACCAACGGTCCAGATCCCAGCGCCGATTTTCCATCTGAAACGCCATCGGCTTGTACCAGGGATTTTTGAGCATGGCGTGGCTCACCAGATCGTTGCGCACATCGCATATTTCCCGATAGAACTCCCAATGATAGTTGCGAACGTCCTCCCAGCAGACGGTGATCATCCTTCCGTCGGCTCTGAGAAAATAATCGTTCAAAAAGTCCTCGCCCTGCATTCCGGCGGCATTTGCCATGAAGAGCGCCAGACCCCCATGATCGAGCAGCTTGAAATCGAATGTCGCATAAATATCCCCTTCAAATACCCGGTGGCTCCAGAGATACATCCGGGTCATGTCAAAGGCCGAGTTCAATTCTTCGCGGTGCGGCACTCTGCTGGTGAGGAATTCCTCGAGCGACGGGGTCTTGATCCGAAGCCCCTCGGGCGTGATCCGCACCGTGGGCGTGCCTCCCTGGTGGAAAAATTCCTCAAGGTCGCGCGAGCGGTTGAGGGGAAGTTTCAGTTTTTCCTCCCAATTGCCATCATTTTTCCAATCGAGAGTTTCAAGGCCTTGGCCTTCCCAATGCGCTTCCAGCTTGGTTTGCAGCCGCGGATTGGTGTGGGTCGCCCCAGCCGCAAAATGGGCTTTGATCGCGGCGGGTTCGAGTTCGACATCGTAGAATTCCATGTCGGAAAACACGAGGGCCGGATTGCCCGCGTAGAGAAAGGGTCCGCAGGGATCGTGCAGCAAGGGCTTGCGAGCGCTGGTGTCTTCGCTGCCGACCAGAACCCCATTGGCATAAATCCGGTAGCGTCCCAGCGCGTGGTTCCACGTCAGGACGACGCAATACCAGTTCATCCGCTCGAATTCAAAGTGTCCCGCCGTGGAGTGGGCCTTGGCTTGGGTGGCCCAAATCCCGCTCATGAGCGGCCCGTTAAAGAACTTGGCGAAGAAAACCGGATGCCAGTAGGAATGGTAGCAGAGCGTGAAGAAAGCGCCGTCCACCTCCCGTAGGGCCTCGCGGTCGCTGAGGAGAACAAATTTATCCGAGTGCTTGTTCGAGACAAAGTGCTGGGGATGCTGGGCGGCGGGGAAAATATCATCTAAGGGCAGGACCCACATGGCCACCGATCCCTGAGGTTCGTTGATGGTGTGTTCCGGGATCAGCAATCGGCCGCGGATGCCGGAGAAGTGAATGCCCTTTCGTCCGTTCAGCTCCACCACGCGGGACGGCGATCCACGAAGCCGCGACGCGGATATCGCTTCCGAGCCGAATCTGTAGGCGTGACGCGGGGCGTTCATGTTTTGAGCTTACGCCGTCACCCGGATTTCGGCCATGAACAGGCTATACAATAACCACCCGCCCGCGGCGGGGGAGAGACATGGCGGCGGACCCAATCTCTTTTCAACCGCAAAGTCTATTGGTCGGTCCGCCATAGCGGCCACGGATATTTATTGGTGAGCGGGATGGGATTGTTGGTGTCGAATAGGTTATTGTTGCCGTCGAGAGCATAATTTGGAATGTCACTGCGAGGAACGGACTCCACGTGACCGTCGACAAACAGAATATTGGTCATTGTGGGAAACCCTTTTATAGAGTTTCCGTGCCGTGCCTGAATTCTGTAAGTGCCATTGCCGGGGGAGTTGGGTGGCAGGGTTTCGGTCCAGGGATTATCGCCAAATCCGTCGAAGACCATCGCCATATTCGAGCTTTTCTTCACCTGGCTCAATTTGTTAAGCACAAATTGCGACGCGATTGCTTGATAGCCGTTGGCGCCGATGGCGGGAAGAGAACTGGAGAGAAGGTGCCATTTGATCGAATTACTTGCTGTGGCGTTCGGGTTAGAGTAATTGCAACCGTTGATTCCATACCAGCAGTCAATGACTGAGCCGGGAGTAGGATCACTTACTATAACCGGGGCACTTGATGCGGCTCCGGTGATTTGGGCCGCGGTTATTCTTTCCGGCCGCTCTCCCTGAAGATCGAAAACAGCAGTGCATTGGCCGCTGCTGATCGTATCGTAGAGCCCAACAGGACAATAAAACACCGAGTTCGTAAACGGCGGGGTGGTACCGCTCACGCCGGCGGGCAGATTCGAATGCGGGACGTAGCCTCCGCTGACGAGCAATGTCGGCCAGCCGTTGTAATTGACAGGACTACTGGGACTGCCCGCGACATATTCATCGGGAATGACGTAGCCGTTGTAGTCGGAGCTGTAGCTGATGATTCCCTGCCCGATCTGACGCAGGTTTGACAGGCACTGGGTGGTCAGGGCCTGGCTTCTCGCCTTGTTGAGCGCCGGCAGCAGGACGCCAACCAGAATAGCGATGATCCCGATGACAACGAGAAGTTCTACGAGCGTGAATGCTCGAACGCTCCAAGATTTATTGCCCAACGACATGAAACCTCCTCGCAGAGCCCAATTTACGGCAAAGAAGACATTTGTCAACAAAATTGTCAGTAAATATTTCGAATAAACACCTTGTTATCCAATATTGCCGGCATAAATAACGACATATGGCTGGTAATTCTGAGTGTAATTACGATCTTCATGGTCACTCACGCCATAGCAATTGATTAATTCCACCGTCCAATGTCACAGTCAGTAAATGCGTCGCGGGGTCGTAAGCGAAGGGGAGATACTTTTCGCGCTGCTGGGCCGCGTGAAAATCTTTTGGCCAGACGGCGGGCATTTCGGGAATCGCCGCCGGTCGGTCGGTCACCGAGCGGTAACCAATTACAGCAGTGGGGGGCGCATCGACTCGAAACGAAACGTCGACAGCCAGGGGATCCTCGTTGACCTGGCCCTCCTTCGATTTGCCACCCGGCCACCAGACCATGTTACGGGTATCAAATGGAGTGAGCGGCAGGCTCACGCTGGCGCGCCGATCTTTCAAACTCACCGAGACGGTCGCGATGGGAACATAGATTCCGGACCAGTCGGTCGACTTGAGGGCGACGCGGACAAGTTGAACTCCGTGATCAGAAAGCGAGGTGCCGCCATGGAGCACATAAGATTGCAGCGCATCGGCACTCGAGCGAACCACGGCGAAGCCGTTGTCCGGCAATAGCGACCCGCCCGCGTTTCCGGCCGGGCTGACCGCGACGGTGTCACCCGCGCCTTGAAGAAGCACGCCTTGCGTTCCGAGTGGCTCGCTCGAATAAGGTGACTGCGTGTCGTGGGGAATCAGAATATTCAGATAGTGCGCATCGGACGATTTCTGTTTGATGACAACCAGCGAATACGGCTGCCAGATCTGCTTCGTGCCGGGTTTTGGCAGTTGAAGGCCGGTGTAATACGGTGGAAGCCGCGGATCCCCGCGCGGGACAATTTCGATTTGCGGATCTCTCGGAAGCACCGGCTCGATGTCGAGCTTGATGTCGTCGCGCCCGAAGGTCATTGTGCCATTGTTGTTGTCGATCAGGTTTCCAGGCGGATTCAGATATAGCTCGTAGGGCTGCTCCGAATCGCTCTGAAGCACGTCGTCCAGCACGACGACGCCGTTATCCCGGAACCATACCGCGGTGCGCTGGTCTGAAACATTGGGATAGATATTGACCTTTGCCGAGATGATCGCGGTCGAACCGGTATCCCCGAGGGCGACCAGGTGCGAATCCTCCCGACCAATCATTTTCTGCGGCTGTTCGTACAAAAAGTCGGGGCCTTTGTCGTGGACGTGCTGGGCATATTTTCCATCGAGGCGGTCAAAACCCCAGGGATTGCCCAGGCCCACCGTATTGAGATCGACGGTTGCCTTGATATATCCGCCGTATATGGGCGTATCGCCGTATGCACCCGTCCGTCCGACATCCACCAGGACCGGCTTGCCGTTAAAGTGCATCTCGATTTGGAGACTGTCGGCGTGGGCATGCCCGGGAATGATCAGGTCCGGCTGATTCTCACGGCGGCCGATGTAGGTCGTCCCATATTTCAAAAAGAAATAGTTGGCCGATGGTTCCCAGCCGGATCGAAACGAGGCGTAGCCGGACCAAGGATATACATTATATGTTTCGGTCGGCTTCTGAATCGGGGCGTGGGTTTCGTAAAGGAGCAGATAATAGCTAGTATCCAACTCTCCCGGCTCACCGCGATTCCAGCAATCCTGGGCGAGCCAATTCAATCGAGGGGCGTTCAGGGATTTGCCCGCCTGTGAGAAGAGAGCAATGCCTTCATTGCTGCGATCCGAGTCTCCGATCGCCACGGTGCGGCCATCGGGCGCGGTCAGCGCCAAACGCCAGTTCAAAGTTCTGTTGAGGGCATCGGCGATCGACGGATCGGCGAAGTAGTCAGCGACGCCGTTGTTGCGGCACATCACCATCATCTCCACCAGCCCGGTCGTGGAAATCCACCAATAATGAATGGCGCCTTCCGATCCTCCGCCGTCGATTCCAAATTCGGTGAAGAGCTGCTGGATCATCTGCGACCGGGCGGCGCGGAGCCATTCGGCGGATTCGGGAAAATCGGGGTATTCAATGGCGATCGAGGCCAGCACGTAAGCGCAGTAAATATGGTAATTCAGGCAATAGCCGTTTTCGCGGCGATCCGCATAACCAAGGCTGAAACCATCCAGCAACCAGCCGTCGAAGAAATGACCGGCCTCGTGAAGCTGGTCTTTGATGGCGGCAAGATCGGAGTCGTCGAACACTCCGGTCTTTGCCAGAAGATCGTAGCCTCTGAGCCATTCATCGGTCATGACCGCATCATGTATCCCATCGGCGCGCCAGCTATTTTTTACCGTGCGAAGACCCAGGGCCGCCAACAGCATCTCCCGGGCAACCTCGGCCAGCTTCGGCGTGGGACGCAACGCGTACAGGACGGCCAGGTCGATCTGGCCTCGCCAATCGTTGAGGGGAATTTCACGTCCGATTTGCAAAAGGGCGGCGGTATCCTTTCGCCCGTCGCCCGGCACAAGCTTGCGCCAGGCGGCGATCTCACGGTCGCATTTGAGATTCAGCGCATCGACCCGCGCCGAGAAATCGGGATCTTGCAACTCGCGCGGGCATGTACGAGGTCGGCAGGCGTCAGGAGAAGCCGCGGCTGCGCCTCGCCGAGCGGTTCGGCCACGCCTGTCCCCGCCAGTAGAATGGAAATTGCGCAGACGCAAAACAGAATCGTTCGCCAGGCCATTTAACCTCCGAAGCTCATGCTGGAACCGGGACCAGCGTTTCATTCTCCGCGACAACGCGAGCAGGGCGCACGGTGTAAACCGTCAAGCCCTCCAGGTTCTTCGACGTACGCGGGAAAAGAAAACTCGCGAGAAATCCCACGATCACGCAACTGCCGATCGCCGCCGGCGCGTAAAGCGTCCAGTGAAGCGGCGTGAATTCCCTGATGAAAAGAGTGAACAGCAGGCTGAACACGGCTCCAATGATCGCTCCGCCGGCATTGGCTCGCGTAGTGAACATTCCAAGTGTGAAGACGCCGACAAATCCGCCGCCGAGCAGCGCGATCAGTTTGTTCCAGGTTTCGAACACCGACCGGAAACTGGACATCGCCATGTAGCAGGCGATCGACGTGCTCAGGATTCCCACCACGTAACTGGTGATTTTCATGAGCCGAAGGCGTTGCCGATCCGTCGCGGCGGGGTGGATGCGTCTGTAGAAATCCTCCGAGATCAGCGTGGCCACGCTGTTGATCGTTCCCGAGAGTGTTGACATCGACGCGCCGAAAATGCTCGCGATGATCAGCCCTGCGATGCCGATCGGCATCTTCTGAACGATGAACAGCGGAACGATCTGATCGTTGGCCATCTTCGGATCCAGATCGTTCGGATGCGCGGAAATACGAAAACGCCGCGATACCCAGGAAATGGAAAAGGGTCGCGCCGATTGCCACGAAGACAAACAACGTCAGCGTTGCACGCCTGGCCTCGCGGACCGAGCTTGTGCAGAGAACGCGCTGCACCATCGTCTGATCCCCGGCGAAGCCGACGACGCTGAAGATCGTGCTGATGACCGCTATCCAGAAAACAGGCAGGGTGAAATTCCAGTCGAACAGGAACAATTTGAATTTGGAATATTTCGCTGCGATCGTGAAGACTTCCGTGGGATGCCCGTCAAAGCTGGTGAAAATGATTACCAGCGCGAGCAAGGGGCCGCCGATGGTGAGGATCGTCTGGATCGCATCCGTCCAGATGACGGCATCAATGCCGCCAATGGCGGTGTAGATGGTCGTGATCACCCCCATAATCAGCACGGCGGCGAGCAGGCTGATTCCGGTGACCGCGGAAATCGCCATCGCCGGCAACAGCATGACGACCGCCATTCTTCCGGCGATCTGAAAGACGATGCACTGCGCGCTGGCCAGCAATCGAAGTGCGGGATTGAAGCGTCTTTCCAGATATTCATACGTGCTGGTGACATTCAGGCGTCGAATCAGCGGGATCACAAGATATGCCTGCGGCAGAAGCGCCAGCGCCGCCAGCGGGACGGGGAGAATCCACCAAATGATGTTGGTCGAAAAGGTTTGGGCGGGTATGGCCATGTAGCTTATGGCGCTGGTGCCCGTGGCGTATAGGCTGATCCCCGCAAGCCACCACTTCACGCTTCTGCCGCCCAGCGCGAAGGTATCGCTGCTGGTCTGCTTCCGCGCGAACAGCGCCCCGACCAGGGTGAAAAGCGCGAAATAAACCGCGATCGCGCCATAGTCCAGATATGACAGCCGCCGAACCTGACTCTGCAACTTCATCTCAATCAGATTTGAAGCGGCCCCGGTTTCATCTCGGCCGCCGGCGAGAACCACCCGCGAATCCCACGACACCTGGGTCGCACCAAACAATGGCCGCTCCCACGTGCCTACATTGGCAAACGAATCTGTAACCGTGTTGTATGCCAGGAGCTGATGGTTCAAGCCGCGCGGAATTCCGGTAGTCAGTTGGGTAAACGAGCCGCCGGCGGAAGCGCCGCCGCAAACCATTATATTCGACTGACCCGTCGGCCACGCCGCCGCGCCGGCCACGGGAAACGGAATTGCCGCCAGACGAACCCATCCGGTGACCCTGGTGCCGTCGACCGGAACAGTGCGATAGGCCCAGGCATCGTCGCTCGGGGTGAAATCACCTGAAGGCGAATCCCTGTGACATCCCCCGAAAATATTGATTTGTCCGCCTTCGGCGCAGACGGTCGCCATGAATCGCCCCTCGGCGGGCAGCGTGGCCTGCGTGGTCCAACCAGCATTTGGTGAATCAAGGTCCAGCTTCAAAAGCTCGCCCGACAAGTCCCCACCCGACGGCCCGCGCGCCCCGCCAAACACAAAGAGAGAATCGTTCATCACCGCCGCGCCCGCGCCAACGAGCGGAAACGGAAGCTCCGGCATCGGCTCTTCATGTGCGGCTCCATCGGCAAAGAAAATGCGCGTGACCGACCGCGATGGACCTTTAGCATCCAATCCGCCGATGCAGATCAGATTCTCCTTCCATATCGCCGAACAGCCCAAAGCCCGCGCGTCACGGGCTTTGAAAGATTGCCAGGGAGATGTGTCGTTCGATCGACGATCTCGAAAATAGATGGCGTCGTCACGTCCGCCAGAAACAATCAATTCATCCTGAAAACCGCCGACAAAACCGCCAATGGAGGAATCCGGCAGGTGGATGGGCAGGTCAGAAAACGAAACCCACGGTCTACTGTTTCCCGAAATCTTCGTTGAATCGCCGATCGCGGAAGACAGCGCAGACCGCGAACCAAAACAAACCAGCAAAAGGGACAGCGGCAGGAGAGCCCGTATCTTCAAACCAGATGCTCCCTTCGCGCGATATCTGGATTCGTGGTGACCACCAGCGCGGGCGGTGGAATCGCGATCAACTGCTTTGGCCTCGACCAGGGGAAGCCCAATTCACTGGGCATGGCCCACTGATCGTAACACCGTGTCAGGTCCGCTCCGAGTCCGAGGATCGAATCATCGCGGGCCGTGATTCGGACCAAAGACTGCGGAATCGGATTGATCTGGCATTGTTGTGTGGCCGAAACAACCGCCACGTGCGGCAGCGCGGCGGCGATGCCGCAGGCAATCTCTGCGCCGTCACGGATGGTTTTTGACGTGATCCACAGCTTCTGAACGTCCGTTCCCGCAGGCAGTGCACCGTAGTCTCGAGTCGTCCCGTTTTTCCATCGCACAATGACGCGTCCCTCGCCGGCGAGATCGTATTCGGCCGTGGCCTCCTCAAACTCGAAATGAAATGCGGGCTCGCGCAGGGTTGTTGTGGCATGGGAGACAACGATGAAAAGCTCCGCGCCGATCGGCGTGCCAACCCGCAGGACAGCCGTGTCAAAACTGGCAATGTCGTTAGCCCGATAGATTTCACACTCAACGGATTCGGGCCAGATGCTGCGCGGGGCCGCTTCACCAAGAATGTAAAGCATGTTGTGAAGATAGTGGGCGCAGCCATTACTGACCGGACTATCGCAGATCGGCTCGCCCGCCGATCCCAGAATCCGACCGGCCCACGCGTTACGGCGATAGTACGTTTCATCCCTCGGCCAAAGCACAAGCGATTTAAGCCGCACCGGCCGGCCCAGCAGACCACGCATGATGTCATCTTTGAGCCCTGAATTGCCGGTGAAAATGACCACTGATATCCGATCGCAAGAACCCGGTCCGCCTCAGCCTGGGCGTGCCGCATGGCGCGGGCATCCGGGAGAGTTGTCGCGGCCGGCTTTTCGCAGAGGACATGACTGCCCTGAGCCAGGGCCGCGCACCCCTGCGATTTATGGAGATGCGCCGGAGAAGCGATCACCACGAGATCGGGAGAGTGACGGTCAAACAGACCGTCAATGTCAGGGTAGATTGGAATACCCAGCACTTTGAGTTGCTGCAGGCGGCCGCATCGCTGCGGCTCGGGATCGACCCCCGCCACCAGACGCGCCGAACCATCGTTTTCGTCGAGAAGCGCCCGCAGGTAGTTTTCACCAAACCCGCCGATCCCAAGCAGCGCAACCGTCAACTGCCGCGGTGTCTCGCGGATTTTATTTACACTTGTATTTATCATTATCAAATGGAGTTAATGCAGGCATATTCTATCATGGTCGTGCAATCATGCAAATTTTAATTGGTAATTTTATTGACAAAAACAAGGGGCGCGTTAAATTTAGTCACCATGTCAATGTCCAAGGTCGCGGCAGCTGCAGGCGTTTCGATCTCGACGGTCGCCCGCGTCGTCAATGGAAGGCCGGGAATTAGTCGAAAGACTGTCGCTTCGGTTCGTAACGCGATGAAGGCGATGGGATACGTCGCTCCTCCGCCGGCGCAGGCGCGGTCCAAAAACCGACGCCGTCCGCGGTGTTCGCACCCGCCGCGTGGCCATGCTGCACATCGGAATGGATCCGCTGGTCACGCAGCGTTTAAGCGCTCCCGGCCCCATGGCGGAGAGTTTGGCGGAAAGCGGATTGCAGCTTGTCTATTCGCTCATGCCCGATCCCGAGGTATTGCCTCCGGACATTTCACCAAAACATCTGGATGGAGTGATCATGCGGGGGCTCGAGCCGACCGGCGCCGCCGAACGCGCAGCTGCGCTCGCTGCCCTGCGTTTGGATGATGACTCGCAGATCCAAGGATTTCTGGGCGGATTATGTGGAGCCGGACAATCGGCTCGTCAGTCGTCTTGCCTTTGAATATCTGGCGCAAAAAGACGTTCCTCGCATGGCGTTCCTTAATCTCCAGCCGAACTATCCGGCGTTCAACGCCAGGGGGGCGGCATTTTTTGAAGCGTGCGAACGCGCCAACATGGAGTACAAAGACCTTTCTGGAGACGCGCTGGATCAGTCGGATCGATTGCACGATGTGCACGTAGCCGCCGGCGTGGAGCAACAAATCGAACGGCTGATGCCGATGCTGAAAAAAGGCCCGGTTGGACTCTTCACATCGGGCCACAATTATCTGCCGAGCGTTTATCGCGCGCTGATGTCCAGATCGGTCCGGCTTGGTCAGGACGTGAAGCTGGTTGCCGGCGACTACGATCCGCTCGTGCGCGCTGCGCTGATCCCCATGCCGGCGTGCGTGGACGTTCAAATCCCCGTAATCAGCGAAAGAGTCGTCAAGCAATTGATGTGGCGAATGGCAAACAGAGAGGCTCCGGGTCCGGAAGGCGTCGTCGTGCCGCCTCGCCTGATCCCACCGGACCTGGAAGATGTGTTCATAGGACTCTGATCCACGGCAGTAGGGCGATCCGGGCATGCCGGAAGGCGGGCGCCGGGTTCAATTCGAAGGCGGACTTTTAATGGCGCTGTTATAGCGCTTTGGAGGAGATTATGCGCTCGTTTCGTCGAAAATTGGAATTGATCGTTCTGGCGACGGGAACCGTCGCGCTTCCACTGGTTTCTCGCGCGACTACGGCAACGTGGGCGGGCGGCGCCACCAGCACCAATTGGGATGCCGTTGGAGCTTGGAATCCTTCCACTCCCAACGCCGTGGGCGACGACGCCGTCTTCAACACGGCCGGAGCAATTGCGAACCTCGATCTCGGCGTGACGCTGGGTGAGCTGGACCTGAACGCCAACACCACCATCAATGGACCAGACACGCTGACGATGGAAAGCACGGACGGTACGAGTCCGGGGATTTTGCCCGCCATCAACCTGACCGGGTCCGGTACGACGGACACCATCTCGGCGCCTATTGCCTATCTCTTTAATAACGGCGTCACCGCCGCGCGTTTTGTACTCGACGGCATATCCGGAGTTTCCGGAACCACGCTCAATATCAACGGTGGAATGACCGGCAACGGCGGCGCGATTTCTTTCCAGAGCGGGAATTTCGATCAGGGAACCGGCTCCGTCTTCTCGACCACCAATGCCGGCGCAATATTCGTCGGCAACATTGGTGAGACGGCTGTTCTGAACCTCACCTCAAACGTCTCAGACGGTGGAACTTTTATTCTCGGAGAAGAGGAAACGCTCGACACCAGCGCTCCGGGCACCGGAACCGTGAACCAGTCATCGGGAGCGGTCACCACATCGGGGACCGTGCGAATCGGAAGTGGATTTATCATAGGATCGGCAAGCTATATTCCTGGAGTAACGGCCGGCCTGGGCACTTACAATTTGACCGGCGGCAGCCTGGCGACCGGTTCCGCTATCAACATTGTCGTCGGGAGCCAAACCGGGACGGGCTATTTGAATTTGTCGGGCGCGTCCACCACCGTCACGGCCGGTGGGGAACTGACCGTCGGAAACACTGCCGGAGTAAATCCCGGCCAGGGCGGCAGCGGCACCGTCTCGGTCACCGATGGAAAATTCACCGTGAACAATTCGGGCACGGGCACCGCCGTGGCTATTGGCCAGGTTAATCCCACGGCGCCATCCACCGTGCTTGTCAGTGGCTCAAGCGCATCAACGGGCGGGCAGTTTATTGTTACAAACGGGGCACTATCCATCGGAAGCCAGACCATCGGAAATGCGAGCACGACGGCTGACGATGCGGCGGGATGTGTTTGCACTTTCACGATCGAGGACAATTCAGTGACGACCGTCGGCTCCAGCATGACGGTCGGTGGCTCTGTTCCAAGCTTCGGATTCACTTCGCCCAACACGGCGACGGTATCCATCTCCGGCACGGCGACGAGTTATTCGAGCAAGCTAAGCGTGGGCACCTCGCTCAGCATCGGCACGGGCGGTGGTGTGGGAACATTTATCGCCAATGAATCGGATACTGTTCCGATCAACATCGGCAGCGCCACATCTGCCGGCGCGATCAGCGTTGGATCGGGGGGCTTTTTTACCAACCTGGCCGGCGCAACGTACAACGGCGGCAACGGATCGCTGGCCCTGCAAGGTAAGACGGTAATGAACCTCAACAGCAACGTGACGGCCGCGACGACTGTATTAACTGTGGGATCGAGCGCTGCCAATACCGTCGCTGTCGGAACGAACCTCGGTTCGATAGGTTCCATGACCTTGTCGAACACTGCCGTGCTCAACATCGACACAACGGGCAACGCCAATGCGTTGAACGTCGTCATCGGAAGCGGTGTTGCCAACAATCAAGGCGACGTGGGCTCGGGAACACTGACGATGCAGAACAATTCGCAGCTAAACCTCACGACCGGAAACCTGACCGTGGGATCAAACGAAACGAGTGGCACGCTCAATATCGGGGACTCAGCCGCCATTACTCTTTTAGCAGCAACCGCGTCGCTTGTGGTCGGCACCCATAGCAACAGCTCCACCGGCTCTCCGGTTGCTTCGTTGCTTCAGAGTGGCACTTCGCTCATTACGGCTCCCAGTGTACTCATCGGAAATGGGGTGAATGGATCTGCCACCGTCTCTGGCGGGACTCTCGACGCCACCACCGGCGGGATCACGCTAGGCACCTCCACCGGCGCCGGCGGCACCGCAGCCACCATCGGAAACGGAACGCTCACCGTCACGGGCGGAACCGCTGAAACCGGCGGCGGCGGAAATGTTGTCTTGTGCGCCGCCGCCAGTGTGTTTGCGTCGGAGGAAGGCACTCTGAATCTTCAGGGAGGATTGCTCAGCATCTCCGGTGCGCTGCAGAGTAACAACACCGGCGTGCCGGCCAATGCCGTCGTGAATTTCACCGGTGGCGAGTTGCAGGTGGCGACTGTCACCACCACCAACTTCGTATCCGCCGTTTCCCAAACAGCATTGCCCGTCGCACTGCAGCAAACATCCAACGCCCTTGTCCAAACCAACACGAACGGCGCCAGCCTGCTCCACGCTGCCACCCAAAACCTCAACATCAGCGGGGGCTATGTGTTGCTTGGCGGCACGGTCCAGGCCGATTCAGGACATACTATTTCCGTTTCGGGACTCACCAGCGTAAACACCGGCACCATCCAGGGGGCGGGAACGTTTTCCACAAGCGCGACCAGCGGCTTTGGCATCAACGGCACGCTCACCGTCTCCGGACCCGGAATCGTCAACCTGAACGGCCCCTCGCTGAATCAGGCGGCGTCGGCACTCGCCGTCACCGGCGGTACCGTGAATGTCAGTGTCGCCAGCCTCCCTCCCCCGACGGTTGCCATCAGTGGTAGCGGCTTGGTGCATTTGGCCGACAACATCTCCGCGGGAACTCCTTTGGGCACCAGCAATGTGAACCTCACGTCACTTTCGATCACCGGCAGCGGCGTGCTCGACATCGGAAACAATCGCATCATCGTCGACTACAGCAGCCCCGCGACCGATCCGATCGCTTCGATCAATTCGTGGATCAAGAACGGTTTCTACGATCTGGCCGGTCCGCAGATCATCAGCAGTGACATCGCAGCGGACGATCTCGCCAGCGGTCTCAGTTACGGCATCGGTTACGCCGACGGTGCTGATGGCGCGGTGGCCGGGCTGCCCTCGGGCGAGATCGAAGTCATGTTCACGCTGCTTGGCGACGCCAATCTTGACGGGATCGTCAACAGCGAAGACTTCACGCCGTTCTCGGCCAACGTGGGCAAGAACGGAAGCTGGGACAACGGCGACTTCAATTACGACGGCACGGTGAACAGCGAAGACTTCACGCCGTTCTCGGCCAATTTGGGTCAATCCGCCACGTTGGCCGCGGCGGCGGGCGTTTTGGAGGGAGCGAACGGCCTCAGTCTGGCCAACGTGCCCGAGCCTGCCTCGATCGGTTTGATGGCACTCGGTGCCGTCGGCGTGCTGGCACGACGCCGCAGGTACAAGCCAACTAATGGTTGACGTTGTCCGAAAGCGGAACGTCCGGCAAATCGTGCGGGCGGAATTCTATGAGGACAACCGCCTCGGAATGCAACGCTGCAATCAAGACCCCTAAACCGGTGTTGATCGAATCGCTGGAACGGCGGCTGCTTCTATCGCTTACAAATCTTTACACCTTCAACGACGGCTCCTTCGGAGACACCGCCGGCACATCCAACGGAACGCTCCAGAACGGCGCCGCGGTGACAAACGGAGCGCTCGCGCTCAGCAATGCTTCCAACATCACAAGCGAATCGGCCAGTGCGCAATTTGGCTTGCTGCCCGGCAGCCTGCTCTCCAATTCCAGCTTTACGATTGAAGCGTGGTACACGGCCAGCAATCTGCCTTCGACCGCCCACATGTTCGATTTCGGCACGTCGAACCAATCGTCGCAATTGTATTTCGACCCGCACACAGGATCGGCGGTTTTCACCGAGGGAGGACACACGATTACCGCGACCGGAACAGCCGGCGATACTGGCAGCGAGCAGATGGTCGCGATCATCATCGACTCCAGCGCGGGCCAACTGAGGCTCTACGAAAACGGCGCGCTGGTTGCGGCCACCGCCCTCGGCTCGGAAACCCTTGCAGGATTCACCGATACCAATAGCTACCTGGGTCGGTCGAATCTTTCCACTGATGCCGTCTTTAACGGAACCATCGACGAAGTGCGGATTTGGAATCAAGTGGTGCCCGACCCCGCGATCGGCACGGACGCCGCCGTCGGCCCGACCGTCGGCATGATAACGCCCGTCAACATCGGAACCGTGACATTGCCCGGCACGGGAACGTATTCCAACGGCGTTTACACGATCAACAGTTCGGCCGCGACAATCGGCGGTACGAGCGATTCCTTCGGGTTCAGCAACATCGCCAAATTCGGCGATGCCACGCTCATCAGCGAGGTGACCAGCTTTAGCAGCACGGTATCCAGCGGATTGGCCGGACTGATGTTGCGCGACGGCAGCGCCGCCAACGCCGAATTCGCCGGTGCCTTCGTGGACACCAACGGTTCGGTCGTTTTTGAAACTCGCCAATCCATCGGGGGAACCGCAACCAGTTCCTCGATCACCGGTATTTCGATTCCCACCACGAGTTCTCCAATCTGGCTCAAGCTGGTGCGCTCGGGCCAGGGCTTTACCGGTTCATACAGCACGAACGGGTCCAGCTACACCCAGATCGGTTCGACCCAGACCTTCGCGATGGAGGTGAACACCTTGGGCGGCCTGGCCGTCGCCTCTTCATCATCGGGCGTCGGTCTCACCTGCACGTTCGCCAAGACTCAGCTCCTGACCGAATTCGCCCCGCTGAATTTCACGGCATCCTACACCGGCACTACCAGCGTCACGCTGGATTGGGGCCAGCGGCTAGGTCTGGGCAGCTCGATGGTCACCTCTTACACTCTGCTGCGCAGCACCAATGGGACGAGCTTTACGACGCTTGCTTCGGGACTAGCCGCGGGCACGCGCTCGTACGTCGATTCCTCCGTCTCTGCCAACACGACTTACTATTACGAATTGACCGCCACCTATGGCGATGGCACGACCGCCAGCATATTCACTTTCGTTCAAAGCACCAATGGTCCCGCGGCTCTGGAATCCACCCTGGAGACGACCTGGACGACCGCACAGTACATAACAGCTTACGAAAATTACGACACCGCATCGCACGTCAATTCGATACTCAGCCAAACGCCCAGCCGTTTCACCCTGCAGGAAATCATGTTCTGTGCGGGACTCTACACGGTGACGACTGGATCGACCCAGACAGCTTATCTCAACGATTGCATCACCGAACTGACGGACACCGCCAACAAAATCCCCAGCGACATCAACTTCTCCCTGGCGGAGTTCTGCTATATCTACGACCAGGTCAAGGGCGCTTCATGCCGTCCGAAATTTCCTCCTACCAGGCGGCAATGGACACGATGGGCGATGATGTCATCAGCCAGGACCTTGAGACGGGAACGGATTTCAATCGCGGCATTTCGGACATGCTCGGCCTGGCATACGCCGCGAAACTCCTGACCGGCGTCAGCGCCTACAGCTCCGATGTCTCCACCTGGACCAACTACTACACCACGCAGTTCAACAATACTTTCGGACGCATTCAGGATACCGACGAAGATGCGGTCAATTACAACTCGATCTGGCTGGACGATCTGGTCACGTACGTCCAGGTCACGGGAATGAACCAGGCGGCGTTCTATTCCAACCCCAACGTCGAACAGATTTTTTATCGCTATATGCAGGAAGCCACGAGCCTGGGCGTGCTCCCCAAGTATGGAGAGTATTCCTTCGGTGAAACGATCTACGCCCCCGCGATGCTCGCCGCCGCCAACATTTACGATGACGGGCAATTCACCTACGTCGCCGAGCGGGCCTGGAATTACGAGCGCACTCAGCCGGGGGCAAGCAATTTTGTCGGCATCGACACCTCCTCCGCCAACACCGACTATTGGCCTGTCTTCATGTTTTCCAATAACGTCCCCGCCCCGGTCGCCCCCGCCACAGGCGTCACCTATGAGGACCAGCGCTGGGGTATGACCTTCCCCGACAAGCTCGTATTCAACACCGGCAATAATGGCACGGGAACCGATCTTCTTGACAATCTTTCCAACGGCATGAGTCATGGCGAGCAGGACGCGACCGCCGTTGACGGGCTTATCTACGACAACTCGGTGCTGCTAACCTCGCCGATGACGCAATTCAGTTCCGCGAACACCGCAGCCACTCAGGACATTGACACTTATGAGGAGTATCAGAATGAAGTCCTCGACGAGCCGGTTGGCGCGTCCTACCCCGAACTCCCCAATGTTGAAACGCAACTCGGCACCGGCCAATGGATGCATATCGTCCTGAATCTAAACCAGGGAACTCCGGAAAACGCCGGCGGGGTCAACCTCGCCGACATCACGTCGATGGAACTCCGCATCGCTCGCGGCGATACCGACAATACAGGCGATAATTACGATCTCTATCTCGCCGACGTTCAGGCTGCGGGCGCCGGCGGCACGTTGACCCTCGCCGACTTCACCAACGGCCAAGCCTGGGACGGCGGCCAAATCGTCACCACGAACCTGCCGCCCGGACAGACCGACGCTCTGGAAGTACCCGCTCCCACCGGCGAATTCCCCTCTTTCCAATTGGGCTATCCGGTGAATTTGTCTGCTTACAGCACGATTCAATTCTGGATGAAGCTTACCCCCGAGCCCGGCGCTTCGGGCGTTCCACTGGTCCAGTTCAGAATGGACAGCAATTTTAACGGCGACACCTATTCCTCCGAATGGCTCGATTGGCAGTTCGACACCTATCACGAAGGACCCGTCACCCAAATGGGCAGCTTCGCCCAGATGCAATATGCCAACATCAATTCAGTTCTGGATGACACACAGGGTGGCGACAACAACCAATCGCGTAGCATCATGGTTCTCCCCAATGGTATGGTCTGGGTCCGCGATCAGGTCACATTCGGTCAGGCCGAATCCGCCCAGATCGGTCCCGTCTGGAACGTGCAAAATATTCTCGCCCAAGGCGCCAACTGGTTCGAAACCCAGCAGGACGCCCAGAGCGGCCAGGAAGGCGAGACCGCGTCAAATCTCTTCTACGCCAATCAGGACAATCTCCTCGTCTATTTCGTCCCGCAAACCGGCGACCAGATCGGCGACGGCGTCAGCCCATACGCCAGCAGCGACACACCCTTCGGCCTATATCAGAAATGGTCCGGCTCCGCCTCCACCGGGCAATCCGAAACCTTCAATACCCTGCTCCTGGCCAACCCCGTCGGTACCAACGCCGGCGCGCTCGCGTCCTCCGTCCAGATACTCGAATCCGACAACACCGCCACGGTCGCGCTCGTCGGGAATGATTACGTCGTCATCAACCTCACCGGCGCAGCCATCAACGTCGGCGGACTTCAAACCAACGCCGAGTATCTCACCGTTCAAATGACCGGCGGCGTCCCCACATATCTTTCCGGCTCGGACGGTTCGTATGTCATCCTTAACGGCAAAACGATTTATTCCAGCGCATCGCTCACCGCCAATTTTGAAAGCTATCTGCCCACGGTCGCCACCGCCGCCGCGGCTAATCCCAATCCCGTTGTCGCCGGCAAATCCACTGCGCTGGGCGTTCTTGGTGCCGATACCAACGGAGAAAGCAACCTGACTTATACCTGGTCCGCCATCGGTCCCGCGGCAGTCACCTACTCGGGTAACACCAACGGCACCAACGCCGCCAAAAGCATCGCCGCCAACTTCATTCAATCGGGCAGCTACACTTTCACGGCCACCATCACCGATTCCGGCGGACTCTCCACCACCAGCATGGTGACCGTCGTTGTCCAGCAAACGCCCGCCAACATCGTCGTCTCGCCGGCTACGTCGCCCGTCGTCCCGATCGGCCTCACCCAACAGTTCTCAGCCACAGCCACCGATCAATTCGGCAATGCCATCAGCTCGCCAAGCTTCGGCTGGGGAATCACCGGCAGCGGAAACTCGATCAGTTCTGGCGGCGATGCCACGCTCGGCTCAACCCCCGGCTCCTTCACCGTCACCGCGACCGATGGCAGTGCCCAGGGAATAGCGACCGTCATCACCGAAAACTTCGCCGTGCCATCGGGTTCCACGCTGGATATCAATCTCGGTTCCGCCGGACCGGTGACGATCTCTGCCAGCGGAAGCAATATCACTGCCAGCCAGAACAGCGTGCAGATCACCCTCTCCGGATTCACTGGCATCACCGTCACCGATACCGCCTCCAACGATATCCTGAACTTCAACGGCCTCCTCGCGCTCCCCTTTACCTTTGTCAATTGCGGCAGCTCAACCGTCAACGTCAACAGCGGAACGCTGACTTTCGCCGCCAACATGGGCGGAACGATCAACCTCGACAATTTATCGGTAGCCAATGACGCCGGCGCGATGATCACAGCCGCGACGACCAACAGCCCGACAACGCTGAGCCTAAGCACCCTTTCAATCGGACCCACCGGCCAACTGGACGTAGCCAACAATCAGGTCCTGATCAATTACGGCTCGGTAACGCCAATCAGCATGATCGCGAATTGGATCGACACCGGCTATGCAGGGGGCGCGTGGAACGGATATGGAATCATCTCAAGCACCGCCCAGACCAATCCCAATTACGGCCTCGGCTACGCCGATGCGGCCGATGCGAACAACCCAGCAAATCTGCCCGCCGGCGAAATCAAAATCATGTACACCCTGCTGGGCGACGCCAACTTGGATGGCACCGTCAACAGTGAAGACTTCACGCTTTTTTCGGAACATTTAGGCCAAAGCGGCATGATGTGGGATGATGGGGACTTCAATTACGATGGAACGGTAAACAGCGAAGACTTCACGCCTCTGTCGGAGAACCTCGGACAGTCCGACCAGATCGCCGCGGCACCCCTTCTGCAGGCGTCGCCGGTAGCGGCGGCTGCTTCAACTCCCGCAGCCACAGTTCCAAAAGACATCGTCAGCACCGTGCTGGGCAAGCACGAAGCCAAAAAGAAGCCGCGATATGGAAGCTGAACGCGATTACGCCATTCACGCCATCGGCTCGCCTCGCGCGGTGGTATAGAGCATATACCACTCCTCACGGGTGAGCGTCACGTCGAACGCCTGCGCGGTCGCCCGGATTCGCTCCGGACTTGTCGTACCGATAATCGGCTGAATGCCCACCGGATGACGGAGCAACCACGCCAGCACGATGGCCTCGCGCGATACCTTCTTCTCCTCAGACATTTGCTTCACCAATTCCGCGGCCCGCAGGGTTCGGGCTTCGTCGGTATGACCGAGCTGGCCGCCCGTCAGTTTGCCACCTTCCAGAGGCGACCATGCCTGGATCGTAATCCGATTCCGCCAGCAGTATTCAATGGTGCCCTCGCCAGGGTGCGTAAACTGCGGTTTTTGCTGGTTCACGGCGGTGCCCGCGTCAATCAATCCGCTATGCAGCAGACCCAGCCTAACCTGATTTGCGATGAGCGGCTGCGAAACAGCCGTCTTGAGCAGATCGATCTGATACCCGGCGAAGTTGCTCACCCCAAAATACCGCACCTTGCCCGACTTCTGCAGGTGGTCAAACGCCCGCGCCACTTCGGGCGGTTCCATCAGCGCATCCGGGCGGTGCAGCAGCAGAATGTCCAGCCTGTCCGAATGCAGCCGTTTCAGGCTGCCTTCCACGGACCCAACAATGTGCCCATAACTGAAATCATACCGGGTAGGATCGGTCGGCTTCGGATTCCCGCCCGGACGAATCCCACATTTGCTTTGAAGAACGATCTTGTCTCTGAGCGATGGCGTCGCTTTCAGGATTTCGCCAAACGCCTCTTCACCCTTGCCTCGACAATAGATATCGGCGTGATCGAAGAACGTGTACCCCGCATCCAGACCCGCCTTGACGCTCTGCGTCGCGGATTCCACCGTCGCGGGGCTTAACGGCTTATCGTCCCACGACCCGCCGATTTTCATGCAGCCAAAGATGAGCGTGGAAGCGACGAGGTCCGTTTGCGGGATTGGTGTTGTCTTCATGCGGTAATTAAAGCAGATGGCCTACCGAAAATACAACCGACCGGTCGCAGGATTTATTCACCGACGCACCCATCGGAAAACCAATAAAAAAACCCCGGAAAACCGGGGTTCTGCCGTTTCCAGTCTATCCCCGGGAAATAAAGGGACAAGAGGGAAATGGGCCCGACAAGATGCGAACATACCATCGATTTCCGCCGAAAACCAACAGATTTCAAAAGCTGGCGCAGTAAAAGGCGCAGTAAGTGCATCCGATCCGGGTTTTATGGCCGCAGTTATGGCCATTACGGTCCTTCCGCTCACGGACATGGAGAAAGCCGAAGCCATGCGCCGACTCCTCGCCGGTAAGAAGGCCACGGGGTGTACCGCCCGCCGGCTACCAACGCATCGGCGACAGTAAAAGGATCACGAGTCCGTACTTGATCCCCGACACAGCAGAATGCGTCCCACGGCCGGCAACAGGGTAAGTGGACTGGTGTTGACAAGAGCGGACAACAGGCCGAGTCGCGCGTATCATCTGAATCGTGGACGGACCCGAGCCGCACCCACGAAGTATTGTCGGGGTATATCGAAGTGCGGAACGTTCGCCGCGTGAAGAGATTTTCCCGAAAAAACAATTGCCCGAAATAATTCGTTGGACAGCGCGTATCTCTTATCGTCGTCATGGAAGATGCATCGCTCATCACCTCTCTTGCCTTCGATACCATCGTATTGGCAAACTCGGCTCACTCAGTTGTACGGTCGCACCGCCTGAAGTAGAAGAAATTCATGGGACTGCTTCACCTTTTGCTGGGTATTTTAGCCAGCGCTTCTCCGAGCACCGCGCCGGCGCCGGCTGGACCGAAATATCTGATCGAATTCGGCTGGGATGAGCCAACCACTTCATTCATGCGACAGCACATTGCGCAGATGGAGCGGACGCCGTTCGACGGGACGGTTTATCACGTTCAATACCACAAAGCCGACGGCACGATGGGAAGTTTCATGAACGATTGCTGGGGAAAACGAGGGTTTTCCGATGCTCAACTGCAAAATGCCCTGGATGACCTGGCTCATACGCCCTTTCACACGTTCACGCACAATTTCTTCCGTTTTAACGTGCTTCCCGGTGATGTTGATTGGTTCGATGATTATTCCGCCGTTTTAAATAACGCGGAGCAGTCGGCAAGAATTGCCCGGGTTTCAAACAGCGAAGGAGTTTTCTTCGACGACGAGCAATACAATTACCCTCTCTTCAATTTCGCGAGATTGACGAGCAAAAATCACAAATCGTGGCAGGCGTACACGAAGCAGGCACATCTGCGCGGTTGGCAGATTATGCAGGCATTTCACAAGGGGTGGGCGCGTGGAGCACCGAGCGGTGCGCCAGTTCGGCCTCTGGTGATTATGCTGACGTTCGGAATATCTCTGCCGTACGAGGAATACCAATGGTGCACTGTGCGTCTACGATACAATACGATTGTCAAAAGGCGGACCTGCTTTGCATCGCCATCATTCCCAGGACGAATGGTTTTATGTGATCCGCGGCGAATTCATCGTTCGGGTCGGCGACGTTTCCTTCACTTTGCATCCGGGAGATTCGGCATTTGCGCCACGGAAGATTCCGCACGCCTACGCCATGATCAGCGAGGGTGAAGGCCAAATGCTCTTGCTCTATCAACCTGCCGGCAGCATGGAGAAATTTTTTCTTCAACTGAGCAAGATGGGAAAGGAAAATCTCGGGAATGAGCAGGCTGCGCTCACGCGGTTATTTGAGGAGCATGGGATGGAAGTGATAGGGCCGCCGCTGAAGTTTTACGCGCGGTTTGCACATAGTCAGCATAACTTGAACACTCTCCGTCAAATTGGCTGACAAACCCCGAAATTCGCTCAAAAACGCGGTTGCGAGTTCTATTGAAGATGTAAGAAGTGCGGGGCCGTGAGTTCGGATACGCTGTCTCTTGGACACGGATAGCCCATTCGGCCGGGAGACGCCTCTGCGACGGACAAACTTTATTGTTTTCGATGTGCACAGCGGTTTCTGCGAGGGAGGTTAACCGGTAGGGCGTTCAATTGCATTGAAGGCCCTCCCACCGATTCTCATCCTCAACGCGTCTTCAGCAGCCGCTTATACAACCGACCCAAAGCGGAATCGCACGTTTCCAGCCTGTTTCTGACGGCCGGCGACAGCTTCAACACAACAGCTTCATCCCCATTCTTCGTGCCCATGATCACTCCGTGCAACCGCTGCCATTGTTCACAGATGCTGAGGAGCTTCTGGATTGCGTCTTCATGATTTACAACAACAGGCGTTCGCCCAGTGGTTGGTCGCTGCCCTTTGCTCTGCTGTATCTGGGTCGCGAGTTGCCGGCAACTCCATCGCTCTTTTATCGTTTTGTTCAGGAAACTCCATCGTTGCCTTTCTCCCTTTATCCTCATCAGGCGAACGACGTGCTGCACCCCCAATGGAAATCCACGAACTTGCCCACGAGATGCTGCATCGCGGCGAAAGACGGAAGGAAACGACGGTGCGAAGCCGTGAGCTTAAGCGAGTCCGTCGCCTTTGTCGTATGCAATGCCATCGGTCTCGACGCCCGGCAGACATCGACCGATTACATTCAACTGTATCGCGGCGACAAACAGGGCGTATCGAGTCGCTCCAGTTCATACGCAAGGTCTCGGCGGATATCCTCTCGGCACTGCTGCCAGAGCGGCGGCGGGACGTGGATCATTCCGATGGCGAGACATGACAATAATGAACCGAATCGTTGAATCCATCGCCAAAGCACTCGCCGCATCACTGCCACGCCAGGGGCCCTCCGCTGCGGTGCTGCCCCCCTATATGTGGCGATGGGAGTAGTTCGCCTTCGGCCATGGAGTTGAAGGACCGCCCAGCTCCTCGCTAGCCCTGACGCGGCCGAATAGTGCGTCATGTCAAGGCAGACCGCAACGACCCCAGGGCACATTTTCGGTGCTTTTTGGGAAGCTTCGGGCTAGAATCGTTCGATAGGTAATCTATGGCCGTCAGCTTTCAACTTCCGACAGACTTGGAGAAGAACCTCCGCCATGACCTCAAGGACCTTGAAGGCCAGGCGAAGGAAGCCTTTCTCGTTACGCTTTACCGGCAAGGAAAGCTCACTCATCTCGCGTTATCGCAAGCTCTCGGTCTTGACCGCTTCGAGACAGAGGATGTGCTTCACAAGCACAATGTGACAGAAGACCTAGGAACTCTTGAAGACTATCTCAGCGACGCTCGAACTCTTGAAGCCCTTCGAGCTTCCGGCCGTTGATGCTGGTCGTTGCCGACACATCTCCTTTCATCGCCCTGCTGAAGATTTCTCACGTGGACATCCTGCCGAAGCTCTATCGTTTGGTAGTGATTCCACCGCAAGTCGCCGGCGAGCTTGCCAGCCCCAAGAGACCTCCCGAAGTTCAAGCGTTTATTGCCAAACCCCCTGATTGGCTTTCGATTCGAACGCCATCCAAGCTGGAAGTCATTCAAGGCCTCGACTCGGGAGAATGTGCGGCAATTAATTTGGCTCGGGAACTCAGAGCTGATTTGCTGCTCATCGACGAGACCAAGGGAAGAGAAGCCGCAGCAGCGTGGCACATTCCAGTTGCCCGCACCGCCGCAGTGATGTTCGACGCCGCAAACGCGGGTGTGCTTCCCGATCTGGAGGCGGCGTTCAACAAGCTAAAAGCCACGAACTTCCGCGTGCCGCATAAAATCCTCAGTGACCTTCTCAAAGAGCATCGCCGAATCACAGGCAAATAATTGAATCGGATTCAAACGCGACGCGAATCCTTCTAGTTCTCATTGGCAACGGCTGCGTCGCGGACCCCGCCACGATCAGACATCAAAAGTTTTGCGCACGCTTCAGTCAATGCGCCGTCTGCTCCCCAATCGAGTTGATCTACACGAATGGAAGTCGGCAACAGCTCGTTGAGAATCGAACTATTTTGGGATTGGATGGACATCGATAAGCACTGTGACGAACGGCTGGTCCGCAGGTTTGTTGGCAGCTGCAAGTACCCGTGGTGCCGGCCCTAAAATGATAGTCACGGGGCTTTCGGCTGTGATGTTGGTGCCCACACTAATGGCATCTAGGTTATTGGGGGGTTGCGTCGCCTGAATAGTCGCAACTAACACTTCCAACATTCGAAGCACCGGTCTTGCGGCAATTCCGTCCACACACGTCATCACATGCGCATGCACCCAATCAGCTTTTTCCTCGCCCACCACCCCGGTCACAGGAGTATCGCTGTACGTGCCAGCCCAGCTTCCCTTGGACTGACCGCCAACGCTCATTTCTTCTTCGCGAAATCCCTGATTGGAGGCTAGTTTCTTGTTTTCAAGGTTAATAAAGGCAAGCAAAAGCTCCTTGCGGGCTTCGCCCGTCACGAGTTCAAGACTAGGACGAATGATCAGCGAATTATCCGCATTCGACAGACCCTCAGCCTTCAGCTGCCACTTGTTGGACTTCATCAACTCATTCACTGGCGTAGAAGTTCCCGCATCTGAGGTCCATGTCCCAAAGAGCGATTGAATCTCTCGAAAATCTGGCGACCCCACCGCCTCTGGCTTAATAACGTAATAAGTTGTAGTAATTTTGAAGTCGGGATTTGTGGACCGCGTAGTTTGCGACCACACCGGTGCCGAAAGCACGAACATATATATAAGCACGAAGCCGAGCGACAGCGACTTTTCGAATTTCGATAACATTTTGTATTTTCTAACCAGCGAGACGACCTAGAAACCTCGCGGCTAACCGACTACTACCGGCCAAATCAAGCAAGTCGAACGACCACATTGGGGATAGTGAGGATGGATTTCACTTCGAATTTAATTCTGCTGCCATGGGAATTCCTTCGAACCTTCCGGCGTTAAGTGACCAGATACGTGAAAGCCATATTGTCCGATATTGCAGCAATCATATTTTATCCAACCATATCCATGATTGCCCCAGTTAGGCCCCCAACTATTTTTTACCAAAAAAGCTTGCTTGGTATCGTCCCATCCAAGCAGCACAAGAGCGTGATTGGCCTGCCATCCAGGACGAGATGGGATATCGAGTGGAGTTTCTCCATCGTGCAATCGCCACCGACCATTTGCGACCTTGTCTTCAGCCTCTGATGGAACATGAACCGTAGTAATAACGGCACTGTAAAAGCCGTACCAGTCATAGAGCTCTCGCTTCAAGTTGCCTGAATGGGCCAAGCCGGGCCGCGAAAACATGAAAGCGTCATTTATAACAATCACACCTTTGAGGTTCATGGGACAATTTGAAGTGCTTCCCGTATACGGATAGTCATTCCACGTAGGAATCGCCAGTCCTTTCAACTTTAGGTTCTGCCCTGCAATATGTGGCCAGCCGCCTGCGGTGCAGGTACCACCCTCTGAGCAACTAATTACGAACTGCGGCGACAAAACCAGCCTGGGAATTACTTTGCTCCTTTGCCCATTATACCCCCCCGAATTAAAATCGGATTCGATTTGTGCTGTCAGTGCGAACGCCCAGCAGGCACCGCAATGATTTTTTCGTTGGTCCATGGAAGGTAGCGACCCCGCCTGCTCAACAATGAACTTGTCAGGCAAACCCTTTTCGTTTAGCGGAGCTGCCTCTGCCGTCATAACACGAGCGTTGCCCAACGTGGTGTTTGCTGGAGGCGGCGTGGGGGGTAGCCCTGTAAGGTCTCCGACCGGCTCAACCACACCGGTCCACTTAACTGATACCCGCTGCTCTGGCGGAAGTGCGGCTTTAATTTGCTCCATCCACTGAGTCTCTTGGGCTGTGGGGTCTCGCAGGTATGATGTATTGTGGCAGTGGCATCCCGTTACCAACAACGTGAGAATAAATAGGACGCACTTTCTCATGTCGCATTTCCTTGACAAATGCCAATCAGGATTTCGCAGAGTAATTAAGGTTGAAACAAAAGTTGAAATGCCAGCGGCAACTCGGCGCTCCACACAATTATCCAACATAAAAATAACGATCCCAGCAGGCTTGTCAAATTGCCGACTAGACGTCGGGATACGGTCACCGAATTTCCCTTGGTGGTTCGCAAGATTTGGGTGTGGGGAAAATGTACACAACTCTGTACACAATCCACTGGAAAACTGGGTCAACATGGTTAACATGGAACACGCATGCGAGAGGTCGTAACTCCTCTCGGTTGCCGTAGTTTCAACTCTGAGCAGGACTTGGGTTTTTCGAGCGAATCCCGCTCATAACCCGGAGGTCGAGGGTTCGAATCCCTCCCCCGCTATTGGAAGTCGTTTCAGGCCAGCCACTTATGGCTGGCCTGTTTCATTACACTTCGTCGGGCACCACCCCGGAGGTCGGTCCAACTTATATGTTGTGTATTCAAAGGTGGTTGCGTTATCCCAATTTTGATTTGCCACCGTGCATGCCCCATAAAATTCGCCACAACTGGTGCAAACATGCCATCCGCGCGGCGAAGGACGCGGTGATATCGTGGCCGACTTAAAGACAGTGAGACCTTCGAGATGCAGGGTTCGGGTACGAAGCCGTATACGCTGAAAAATACTGGCGGTGTCTTTTCATGTTCCTGCCCGGCGTGGCGCAACCAGTCAATCCCAATCGAGCGACGGACAGCCACCGCGCATTCGACAGAGTCAGCATCACGATCAGAAGCGTCCATCTCATTTTCGGGTTCTCCCGTATCAACTTCATCACTGCGAGGTTGTAATCATGACCACTCCATGCGATGGCAGCGAGAGGTCAAACTTGAAGATAGACGGCACGGCGCTTCGCCCCGACCGTAATTGAGAGACCAACTGATGACCACCCAACGCGAATCTCGGCGAGCTTTCTTTATGTTCCGATCCATTCGACTCCATTCGCTATTGAACAGTGAATCCGCACGCGAGACAATAGCCGCCTTGCTGACGGATGGGGTCGCAGAATTGGAATAGACAATGGCTTTTCGTCGTTTAATCGGCTTGGCAATGATCGCTAGCTTGGCGATGACCACGCGGGAATCGGTATTGGAGGCTGCGCCGTCGCAGCCCACTGAAACACGGACCATCGATAACTTTGAGCAGCTCGGCATCGATACCCCTGCCCCGCGTTTTGCGTGGGTAATTAGCGATCCGGTTCGCGGCGCTCTCCAATCCGCCTATCAAATCATCGTCGCGCCGAGCCAGGTGGCACTGGCAAGCGGAACTCATTCAGTCTGGGATAGCGGCAAGGTTACTTCATCGCAGCAATATGGCGTGGAGTACGCCGGAGCCGCGCTTGAAAAGACGACAGAGTATTGGTGGAAAGTGCGCAGCATGGGATGCGCAGGGACAGGTTTCACCCTGGAGCGACGCCCGCTGCTTCGTCACATCGTTCTTTACACCCGGAGACTGGAACTCGGGAACTGTTTGGATCGGCAATCCGCAGGCCGCTTCAACCAAAGCTAATTCACTGTCACAATTTCGCAAAGAATTCCAGATAAACAAACCGATCAGCGCAGCTTATCTTTACATCTCCGGGTTAGGTCAATTCGTGGCGTTCATCAATGGTGCGAAGGTCGGTGATCACGTCATGGACCCGGCTTGGACCGATTATGACCAAACCGTCGACTATGTGACCTTTGACGTCACATCGCTGGTGCGAGAGGGAGGCAACGCAATCGGAGTCATGCTGGCAAATGGATGGCTCGCGGACAGCAAGGATCAATTGAACACACGCAATTTCGGCCCGATGAGATTGATCGCTCAACTGCACCTGGTTTTCGCAGACGGGACGAGCAGCGACGTGGTCAGTGACTTGTCATGGAAAAGCAGCGCCAGTCCCCTGACGCACTCGGAAATCCACGGATCCGAGAATTACGATGCGCGGCTTGAACAACCAAGTTGGAGTGCGCTGGATTCGACGACTCGAAATGGCTGAGCGCGGCCGCTGCGCAGCCGCCAGCTGGGTTTCTTGTCTCGCAACGTTGTCCTCCGATGAAAGTACGCCAGATATTCGCATCGCAAACGGTCACAAATCCCGCGTCGAACGTTTATGTTTACGACTTTGGACAGAACATGAACGGGCAATATGAAATTACCGTCAAAGGAAGCGCTGGCGCAACCGTAACGATGCAGGCCGGAGAGTATTTGAGAAGCAACGGGCGAGTCGATTCGGGTAGAGCGGGGCCATCGAGCTATACGCTCAAGGGAAGCGATTCGGAAACCTGGCGTCTTATGTTCAATGCGACCGGATTTCGCTATCTGGAAGTCCAGGATGTGACGAGCGACCCGCGGAACACCGCATTACCGTTCATTCAGAAAGCCACCGCGTATTTTGTATGCAGCGCCGCGCGACGTGGGATCATTTGCCGCATCCGATCCTCGATATGCACAGATCCACGATCTTGCGGCTCGGACACTGCAAAGCAATTTAGAATCGATCCACACCGATGGCCCGAATTTCGAGCGACTGGGATGGCAGGAAGTGGTATGGACCACTCCTTCGTCAACGGTCTATTGCAATGACGTGCAGACGCTGTTTGCAAAAATCATGCGAGATGTCCGCGATGCGCAGCGTGTCAGCGGGCTCTGTCCGGACATCGCGCCCAACTGGTTCCATACGAAGGATTCTCCGCCGGGCGACAAATACGACGATGCGCCGGACTGGGGTTCATCCGTGATCATCTCTCCTTGGATCATGTATCAAACTTACGGGGATAAAAAAATTCTGTCTGACAACTACGATACGATGAGAAGATATCTTGCTTACCTCAAAGGTAAAGAAATGAATGGCCTGATCACGTATGGATTAGGCGATTGGATGGCGCCGGCGGGAGATGATGTGCCGAATATCGAGGGTGCTGTTTATGTTTATGACACGGGTTTGATGCGCGACATCGCGTTGGCACTGGGTAAGATAGACGACTCATCTGCATACTCACAAGACTACACGCGCGTGTGCGACGCATACAACCAAGCTTATTTCGATCCCAAATCAAAATCATATCAGCCGGTGAAACAGGCCAACGAGGCAATTCCGCTGGTATTCGGAATCGTTCCGGACCGTGATCTTGCATCTGTCCGGCAAGCCCTCGTCGATGATATCGCGCATCCGCAGGAGAATGGCTCGCCGGTCAGCTATGGTCGGGTCGGCGAGTTCGGACCCGTTGTACCGGATCACATTTCCGCCGGTGACATCGCCACCGGCGCAGTCTGGCAGGCGCTGGGCGATGCCGGACAAGGCAACCTCGTGCAAACCATGGTGATGCAGGAGACACCCCCGAGTTACCTGTACCTGATCAACCACGGCGCGACTACCATTTCCGAAAATTGGGACTACGAGAAGACCCGCAGCCACAATCATGACATGTATGCGGGCATTTTGGCTTACCTGTATCGCAACGTTGGCGGCATTTCCGCGCTGAAACCGGGATACGAAGTGATCCAGATCAAACCGTTGCCACCGCAGGGTTTGAACAGCGCTTCGTTTACTTACGACTCAGTCCGCGGCCCGATCGAGTCTTCATGGTCAGTCGACGGCAAGAAATTCACGCTGAAAGTTCGCATTCCCGCGAATTCGACGGCCATCGTGACCGTTCCCACCCTCGGCGCCGATTCCGTTCGCGAAGGCAACCAGGCGGCCAAAGATGCGCCAGGCGTCAAGTTCCTACGATCTGAATCGTCGGCAGCCGTATTTGCCGTTGGCTCGGGCGTCTATTCATTTCAGTCGGATGTCGCAACGCCCGCGTCGGCTGCGAGTCATTGATGCCGGCCAAATCGAAGTGACCCGACACCAATGTGAGCGGTGCCTGAAGTGCACTGTATCCGGTATCCGAACGATCCGGCACTGGTCGAATACGTGATGAGCCGAGGCGTGATCGCGGTAGGCAGCTATCCGCCAATTTTTACGGTCCGTTTCGCGCCGGCGTAGTTCACGACCTGGTCGGGCAAGTCGGCAACGCCGATGCCCTGGCCATGCTTGTCGCTCACGACAACAATGTTAAACGTGCGATTTTTCAACATGCCCGGGAAGTCGCCGTGCCGATCCCCGATCGTCAGCGTTTTGCTCGCGTCATCCCACGAGAAAGGAATCGTGGCATAAGCGCCGGTCTCGTAGCGATACGAGTCGCCCTCATCTTCGTAAAGCTCAAATGCGCCGTTGGCGGCGGGATATATACGAAGCTCGATCGGATCTGCCGGCTTCTCACTGGAATACTGCAGCAATGGCCCCAATGGAATGATCGATCCCGGCCTGATGAACAGAGGAAGTGTTTCGAGCGGTGCATCAGCGTCGATGCGCCGACCCGCGGGTGACGGTGTGCCAGTCCAGAAGTTGTACCAGGGGCTCTCACCGCTCGGCAGATAGATGGAGCGTTTCGTGGCGCCAGCCGTGGTCACCGGTGCCACGAGAATCGACGGTCCGAAGAGATACTCATCGCCGATGTCCCTGGCTTGCGAATCGTCGGGATAATCAAAAACCAGCGGCCGCATGAAGGTGTCCCCGTTACTTGTCACCTGCCAGGTGACTGAGTAAAGATAGGGCAGCAAACGGTAGCGAAGGTCAAGATAGGTGCGAAGCAGGTCCTGCGTCTTGCGGTCGAAGCGGTAGAACTCACGGCCGGGACCCAGTCCGGAAGAGCTGTGAACCCGGAACATGGGGCAAAACGCGCTGAATTGAAACCAGCGGGAGAACAGGTCAACGAACAAGGGACTGTTTGGATCTCCATTCCCCGTTAACTCGTCGGCAAAGAATCCGCCCGTGTCCGTGTTCCAGTAAGGAATTCCCGACAGAGAAAAATTGAGTCCGGCGGGAATCTGGTTCCTGAAGACGGACCAATTTCCCTGGATATCGCCGGACCAGGTGATTGCGCTGTTCCGTTGCTGACCGGCGTACGCCGATCGTGTCAGGATCACGACGCGTTTTTCATTAGTTGCGGCACGCTGACCCTCGTAGATTCCGGTCGAGTGCATCAGCGGAAAGGCGTTATACACCGTGTACCCCAGCCCCAGTGGAGTCGTGTAACCCCGGAATGCCATATCAAAGATTTCGGGTTCGGGTGCATCCAGCCACCACCCATCAACGCCCTTGGCAAACAGTTGATCGCGAATTTGCCTCCAGTAGATCTCGCGCCCCTTGACGGCAAAGGGGTCATACCATTGTCCCTGACCGGGCGGGTACGCATACTTCGTGACCTGCGGGAACATACCGCCGTTGGCATTAAGTTCCCGGCTATTCGCGCTTCCTAGATCGAACTTGGGCCAGACAGAAATCAGAGTATGGTAATGCTCAGCATGGAGTTGCCTGAACATTGCGACCGGGTCGGGATAGCGCGCTGGATCAAACCGATGTGAGCCCCAGGTGTTGTTGCCCGGCGGCCAATACTGCCAATCCTGAATGATCCCGTCAACTGGCACCTTCAGCTCGCGGAGGTTCTTGGCCACCTCGAGCAGTTCTCGTTGCGAGTTATAGCGCTCCTTGCATTGCCAGAATCCAAGCATCCACCGCGGCATCAGGGGTGCGTCGCCTGTGAGATGGCGGTACGCCTTCATCGCGCCGCGAGTCGTGCCATCGCCGTAACAGAAATAATAGTCGATGGCTCTTCCGAACTCGGATGACCATCGCATTGCCTTCGGGTCCAGGGAGATACTGGTAACCGCTGGATTGTCCCACAGGAGCATGTATCCCTTGCTGGAAGCGATCACCGGAATGGCGACCTCCGTGTTGGCTTGCGCCAGTCGGACAGTTACCGCGTTTCCCTGAGTCGCCCCGGAGCGATAATTCCAAAGTCCCTGTTGATGCTGCCCCAGACCATACACGCCCTCATCGGCCTGAAGCTGAAATGACTGCGCACATGAGTTACCTGATACACCCGGCTCCGTTGCCGAAGCAATTGCTCGGCCTTGGGCAGTCTCGCTGAGCAGCAGATGGTCGTCGACATCAGCGAAACTAACCGCGCCACTCTCCTTGTCGACTTTCACTCTCAGTCTGGGCAGTAAGATCGTGAATGACCGGTCGTTCTGCTCCTTTTTCCAGAAAACCTTCGTCGGGGTCGCGACCACGGTCAGGCTCCGAATAGCTGGCACTTCGTCGCCGGTGCCATAGGTGACCCGTACCACGTCACCCGTCCACACCTGTATACGAAGCACATCGGTGCCGATGGTGAATTGCATACCGTCTGGCAATACTCTGGAAGCGGAAATTGAGGCGAATATCGGTGACACTGTTGTCGCGATCAATCCCACAGCAAGAGCTGCTGCAAAATGCCATTTTGTCATTACATGAATCATAATTGCAATTGCACCGAAAAAAAGTCCTCGTATCGATCTGGGCAGTCGCCATTTGGGCGCGGCGTTATGACGATCTGTCTGTGTGTGCCGCATGCTGGCCGAAGTCGTCGGCATAGGCGGCAATGCCGGCTTGGGATTGTTGTGTTGTTTCACCTCCCGAAGTAGCTTCAGGTATTGTCGCCTCACGCGAGCAAATGGGCTAAATCTCAGCGACCGAAGTTCTAGCGTGAGCGTCTCCACCGAGCGGTGCAACGCGACACCTTGAAAATACGCGAGAATCTCGGAGAAGGCGTCGGAATGAATTTTCACCGAGGCGTGATATCGGCCGTCCGTCCCCTTACCGCTTCCGATGCTATAGCGACGCGATATCCCCCTAGCGCCCGCGACGCAAAGAACACTCTCTTCGCCAAGGCCGCCGTCATGGCCGAACCGGGGCTGGATGTTTCGATTTACGGAACGGCTTAGCATTGCCAAACGAAACCGACCGCGTAGGCCCGGTCGGAGCGGCGATACTATTATCTTGTTGCCGGACCCTCCCGGATCAACTACACTCGGCGGGTTCACATTTTCAAAAAAGGGGCAGTTTGTTACGGGCATGGCCGGATTCTGGGCCATGGACAGGAGAAAATTGCGCAGTGCCAATTCGGTTTCGCCGCTCGCTCCGTTGGATCAGAGTGCAGGTTGAATCGCAGGGTTTGCAAAGGAGGCTGATCGTGCCCCGAAAGAAGAGTCTTCCCCGCCGGACGGTGTTCGTGCTGGCCGCGTCAGTTGCGGCAACCAATGTCCCGGCCCGGGCTTTGGTGATCAATTCAATTTTCGATCCAACCGTAACCGCACTTCCGAACGCCGCCACGATTGAAGCGGCCTTTAATTACGCCGCCGACCAGTATCAAGGCATGTATTCGAACAATATCACGGTCAATATTACCGTGGGAACGACGACCACCGGCCTGGGTCACAGCTATGGTTCTTCCTTCTCGACTTCGTTTTCCACAATTCGCAGCGCGCTGGCCGGGCTCTCGGCCAGCTCGGACCAGATCAACGCCGCGTTTGATCTCCCCACCTCCGATCCGTTCGGCGGTGGGACCTGGTCAACCCCCTGGCCCGAGGCCAAGGCCCTGGGCTTCGTCACTGCCAACGATTCACACGATGACGGGGGCTTCTCCTTCAACAAATTGTCAACATTCGCGTTTGATCCTTTCAATCGCGCGGTCACCGGCGAAGCTGATTTTATTGCCGTTGCCGAGCACGAACTCTCCGAACTCATGGGTCGAACCTTCGACAACACCGATCACCTTCCATACGATCTCTACCGATATACCGCCTACCAGGTCAGGAGCCTGAGCCATAATGATATCGGCGCCGATTTTTCGATTGATGGCGGTTTCACAAATCTCAGGAATTACAACAACACCGCGATCTATGGCGATGATCCCCAGGATTGGGACAGCAGCACGGTCGATGCTTATGACGCATTTCTAACCTCCGGCGTGGTTAATCCGGTGACCGCCGTCGATCAGGAGGCTATGCATATCCTGGGCTATAACCCGACATCGCCTCTATTAAACTGGAGCGGTGGAGCGGCGGATTTCTTCACGGACCATAACTGGTCTAACTCCGGCCAGTCGGCGGTGAATCCGCACAATGGCGCGCTCTGAACATGGATGTCGCCGGCGGATTTGCCAGCCACAATTTCACCACCGGAGAAAATGTCACCTTCTCCTCTACGTCCGATCTTGGGCAGGGGCTGGAAGTCAGCGACGGCGTGGTTCAATTTGGCGTTGGAGATACTCCTTCGGGTTCCGGCTACGGATTGCTCATCGATCAGGCCGCCTACTTGCAGATGGACACCAACGGCGTGATGTATATCGCCGGACCGCTTGTGGTCGGCAATAGCCAGGGGGTGACCGCTGCTCATGCCGATCTTTCCGGGAACAGTTCACTTCACGTCGGGACGGTCAGCGGAACTGATCAGACCCTTTATGTCGGAAAGCAGGGAACCGGAACCGTGAGCCAATACGGCAGCGCCGCCGTTTACGTTCCCACGCTCGATTTGGGTTACGTCTCGGGCGGCGGCAATGGCAGTTACTCGCTATCGGGCAACGCGACGCTCAACGTCGCGCAAAACGAGATCATCGGCGACCACGGGATAGGAACTTTTGCCCAGACCGGCGGCACCGATACCGTCGGCGGTTCGCTGATCATCACCAACAACGCGTTCGGCGTCGGCACCGTCAACGCTAACGGCGGAACGATGCAAGTGACCGGCAACGCCTATGTTGGTGGAAACAGTTCCGGGGCTCAGGCCGTCGGAATCCTGAACGTTACCGGCGGGAACGTCGCCATCGCCGGAAGTTTGACGCTTTATTATTCCGCGTCTCCGGATCTCAATTTGTCTTCCGGGACCTTGAGCACCGGAACCATCAATTTCAACAGTTATAATCTCTCGACCCTGAATTGGACGGGTGGAACGCTTCATCTGACCGGCGAGCCGGTGGATTTCCCCGGTAATGCTGCCGATCCCTACAATTCGCATCCGTTTGGAACAAGCTACTACCTCAATCAAGGCACGCTCCAGGTCGATTCCTTCGAATGGGTTTGCGGAAGCACGGGATATCTGAACATCAGCACGCTCGCCATCAATTCCTGTCCCAATGTTTATGTTGGAAGCTCCGGCGTATCCAGTTCGGCGCAGTTTATCCTCGCCGGTACTCTCGACAGCACAAACGAATTTATTGGTTATATCGATTCGGGCAGCGGCGTCGGCGGGAACGGCACGTTCAGCCAGTCCAACGGCATCAATGCGGCCACCAATGTGGATGTCGGCTATAACAGCACCGGAAGTTACACGCTTTCCGGAGGCACACTCGCGTCGAACAATGTTTCGGTCTCCGCCAATGGAACATTCGATCAGTCCGGCGGAACGCTCTTCTTCGGCAGTTTCAACCAGTCAGGCGGAACGGCCACCTTCGATCCGGGTATGACTCTGAGCGGAAACACCTACACCCTCAGTGCCGGCACCGCGAATTTCACCCGCTCGGGAACGACTCTGGCAATTACCAACGTCGCCGGCACAAGTTTTTCCTTTACCGGCGGAACGTTGAATGCCAACTACATCGGAAACTCCGCCACTTTCAGCTGGACCGGCGGAACGCTGAACATCCTCTCCTATCTCGACGTCACGAACATTGCCGATCCAACGAACCACGCGACATTCGGAAATTCACTCACGCTGAACTCCGCCAAGACCCTGGATGTCACCAGCTACGAATGGCTCTATGGCGCTGGCTCCAGCGTGAATCAAAGCGGCGGAAGCAACACCACCGCCACTCTGCAAATCGGGAATAACAACGCCACCGGTCAGTCAAGCATGTATACCTTGAGCGGCGGAACCCTCACGACAGACACCGTTGAAATCGGCTATATTTCCGGTTCCAGCGGCAGCGGGGCGGGCAATTTCAGCCAGACGGCCGGAACCAATTCAACCAAGTTCCTCATCATCGGCTACAACGGAAGTACTGGAGGCAATTACAACCTTAGCGGCAGCGGAACGCTCAGCGTCCACGATGATTTAATCGTCGGCTATGGCGCCACCGGACTGTTCAATCAATCCGGCGGGACCACCACGATCGGCACGTTTGTTGTCGAGGCACATACGGGCACCGCCACCGTCTCGCTTGGATCGCTCACCGCAAACATCACCAACAACAGCGGCACCATCACCCAGACGGGCGGAACGACTTCTCTCGGTAACGTCACCGGCACCGGAACCATTTCCGTAGGTAACGCGAGCGGCGCCGTTCACGCCACCATGACGGTCAGCTCGCTAACGCAAAACTCCGTCAACATCCTCTCCACCGGCTTGCTTCAAATCACCGGTGGAACCACGAACACCGTCAAGTCCCTTTCGATCACCGGCAACGGTAAACTCGACATCACCAACGCGGGGTTGATCATCAATTACGGCACCGGCACAGATCCGATCGCCTCGATCGAGCAATGGATTGAGAACGGTTACTACGCCCTGTCCGGCCCTTCCATCATCAGCGGCGCCATCACAACGGACGATTCCACCAGCGGCTACAGCTACGGCATCGGCTACGCCGACGGCGCCGACGGCGTTGTCGCCGGCCTGCCATCCGGCGAGATCGAAATCATGTTCACCCTTCTGGGCGACGCGAATCTTGACGGAACGGTCAATAGTGAAGACTTCTCGCCATTCTCGCACAATTTAGGCCAGAGCGGCGTGATGTGGGACGACGGGGACTTCAATTACGACGGCACGGTCAACAGCGAAGACTTCTCGGCGTTCTCGCACAATCTCGGCCAGTCTGCCGTCCTGGCGGGCGTCTTGGATGCAGACGCCATCGACCTTGCCAACGTCCCCGAACCGGCGATCGCGGCGATGTTGGTAATGGCTGGTTTGGGAATCCTGCGCCGTCGCCGGCGGAATCGCTCCAAACAGCTTGGAAAGGAAACATTTGCAAAATCGCTTCAAATCCTCAACTAAACGGGTTATCGCCTGTGCCGCGGTGTTGAACGGAACCGCCGCATTGGTAGTGTCGATTCCGCAGCGGGCGTATGGGGTGACGTATTCGTCGGCGGATATATTCGATCTGAACCCGGCGGGGGATACATCATCCGTAGCCCGCGGTATCAGTGGGAGCGAAGTGGTCGGTTACGCTGGAATCGGACCGAACGGCAATCTAGGTAGCGCCAACGCGGTGCTATGGAGCGGCGCCGCGGCATCAGCCGTTAATATGAGTCCGCCGGGAAGCACTCAATCAGTCATCTTGGGAACCGACGGTTATTTCCAAGTGGGTGCCAATGGGGGGCACGCAACATTGTGGGAGAACAATAGCCCGGGGTCAGCGATCGACCTGAACCCGACGGGTTTCGCCAGTTCCGAGCTATTGTCGGTTGCGGGCGGGCAGGAAGTGGGAGACGGAGAGACTTCTGCCGGCGCCCGCCATGCTCTGCTCTGGACGGGATCCTCCGCCTCCGCGGTCGATTTGAATCCCACCAACTTGCCCCAGTTCTTCGACACATCCTACGCCCTCGCAACAGACGGCGTGCAACAGGTGGGACAGGGCGAAGGCGCGTCCACAGGCGGAAACATTCATGCCTTGCTCTGGTCGGGAACCGCGAGCACTGCGGTTGATTTGAATCCGACTGACCTGCCGGGCATCAACCAATCTCTGGCGTTTGGGATTAGTGGAAATCAACAAGTTGGATTTGGGTGGGGCGCGGCCACGGGTGGCCTCGACCATGCGATACTGCTGGACGGGCTCGGCGGCTTCGGCAGTTGATTTGAATCCGGCCTCGACTGGAAACTTGACTTTTTCCTCTGATGCTTTCAGCACGAATGGCGTCGAGCAGGTCGGGCAAATCACCTTTACCTCATCAACCACCAGCACGACCTACGCCGCTGCATGGCTGGGTTCGTCCGCTGCTGTGTTCAGTCTTGGCCAGTACTTGCCCGGCGGTGCGACGTCTTCGGGGGCCTTTTCGATTGATGCCTATGGAAATGTGGCGGGGTACGCAGTTTACAACGGTCAGGATCATGCCGTGGAATGGCTGGCGGGGGATACCTATAACCTTGGAAGTATTGCCACCCCGAGCGAGACGGCGGGGCAATGGAACTCATCGGGGGCATGGCTGTCGGGGGTTCCCCAAAACGGAAGTGATGTGCTCGTGATCTCATCCGACGGGTTGTCACGCGAGATCAACTTTGATGCGCCCGCCGCCGTGCTTGGGAATTTTACCGTGGACGCGACGGGGAGCGGCGCGGCGATGACCATCCTTCAAAGCCAGGGATCGATGAACGCCGTCAATGAATACATCGGCTTCATCGGCAACGGTATCTACGACGAAACCGGCGGATCGCATTTCGTCAGCGGCACCCTCACTCTGGGAGCCGAGGCCGGATCGCTCGGAACTTTCATCGTCCAGGGGCTGACAACGCTGACCGCAAACAATGTGGATTTGAATGCGGGGATCTTCGACCGGCAGCAGGGTATCGCCAGCATCACAACCATGAACCAGACCGGCGGAACCTACGAGAGCCCGCTCCTGATCATCGGAACATCAACTGGAGATACCGCGAACTACAACTATTCCGGCGGGAATATTCTTGCGACAACGGTCAATATTTCGGGCGGAACGTTTACTGCGACGACGCCCGTAAATGTCTCGGGAAGCGCGATCAACACGCTGACCGTTGGAAACGGGACGCTGAATGCCGGCATTGTGAATCTCTCGAGCGGCGGAACGCTCAACATCACCGGAACCAGCTATTCGATTGCCAATTTCAACCAGAGCGGCGGATTTTTCTCCGGCTCCATTCTCAACGTACCGGCGGGGTCGAACTTCACCTACTCAGCTGGTGAGTTTGGCGGAACGCTCAGCAATAGTGGCAACACGATATTGGCGGGGAATTTTGCTCCCACTGGCGGGTGGACGAATTACGGGGTGATGACAATCGACGCCAATGTAACGGCCAGCGCGGCGGCCAGCGTGCTCATCGACAATCAGGGCACGATCGTCATGGCGGGAGGTTCGACGATTACCGTGTCGTCCGGCTGGACCAACGACGTCAGTGGAGTCATTAATGGCGCCGGGACGCTTAATGAGTGCGAAAACTTGGGATCGATTACCGCGACGGGGGCTATGAGCGTTCCCTATCTGAGCAACCAGGGGACAATGACGGCGATCAGCGGCGGGAGTTTTCAAATTCCGGCGGGGACGTTTCTGTATAACACCGGTGACATTACGCTGGCCGGCGGGGCGATTTCGGGTAGCGGCAGCCTCGAAAACTCGGGCGGTCTGATCCAGGGAGGCGGGCAGATCTCTGCCATCTTGCAGAGTTCGGGCGGACAGGTTCTGGCGAGCGATCCCGCAGCGGCGCTGGTGATCAATTTTCTTTCTGGCGGAAATCCATCAAGTTGCGAATTGGCCGTGGGCGCAGGGGGCTGAGATGCTGGTCAGCCAGTCTTTCAGCAATGCGGGGCTTTTGCAGTTACAGGGGGCCGGGGCGACTTTTCAAACGGGCATCATTACCAACACCGGAACGGTCAACGGTCAGGGGCGAATTTCGGGCATCGTCAAAAACAGCAGCGGGGGGACAGTCGAGGCGTCGGGAGGGCGGTTGACGCTTGACGGCACGGGATACACCAACGCCAGCGGTGCCAATATCTATGTAGACAATGGCGCTGAAGTTTCGTTCACAATGGGGCTGCTCGCAAATCAGGGATTGATCAGCCTCGACGGCGGGACGTTCGACAACAATAACAACACGCTGAATAACCTTGGCCAGATCAGCGGGTATGGAACCATCCGCACCGGCGGGCTGACAAACAACGGCATCTTCACGCTGACGGGCGGGACGAGCACCGTCAATGGTCCTGTCACCAACAGCAGCGGACAGACGATCAACATCTCGTATCAGCCGGCCCTGTTTACCGGGTCCGTAACCAACAATGGCACGATTCGCGTGAATGGCACGACCGTAACGTTCACGGGGACGTACAGCGGCAACGCATACATTTCCGATCCAAGCATCAACATTTTTCAGAGCAACGTATCGGTGACACCCGGCGGGTCGATGAGCGGAAGCACCGGCGACAAGTTTTACATGTCGGGCGGCACGTTCATCAACCAGGGAACGTACACCAACCCCGGTCTGCTGCAATCGTCCGACTCAACATCCAATTCCGGCACATTCACGCAGGGTGGTACGCAGATATGGTCTCCGGGGACGCTCTTTACCAACACTGCAGGGATGGCGACGTTTCAGACGGACGCCGGATCATCGTCCAATTATGCCCTATCGGTGAACATCAGCGGCGGAACGGTGACCATCGGAAGCATCCAGCACTGGGCGGGGCTTTCCATCGCCGGTGGGCAACTTGATATCACCAACAATCGGTTGTTCATCGACTACGGCACCGGCCCCGACCCGATCGCATCCATCGAACAGTGGATTAAGAACGGCTATTATGGCCTGTCCGGTCCGTCCATTATCAGCAGCGATATTTCGGCGGACGACCTCGCCAGCGGTCTTAGTTATGGCATCGGTTACGCCGACGGCGCCGATGGTTTGGTCGCCGGTTTGCCCTCCGGCGAGATCGAAATCATGTTCACTCTGTTGGGTGATGCCAACCTTGACGGAACGGTGAACAGCGAAGACTTCACGCAGTTTTCGGAACACCTCGGCCAGAGCGGCATGATGTGGGATGACGGCGATTTCAATTACGATGGAACGGTGAACGCCGAGGACTTCACGCTGTTCTCGGCCAATCTCGGCCAGTCCGCCACGCTGGCCGCGCAGGCGGGTGCTTTGGAATTGGCGAACGGCTTCAGTGTGGCGAATGTGCCCGAGCCGATGAGCGCGGGGATGATGGTGGTGGCGGGGTTGGGGATTCTCCGACGGCGGCGACAATCATCGCGCCGCCGGCCATCTTTATTCGCTTAATCGTCTTTTCGTTGACAAGCTTGCCCAGGAGATTCGCTCGGATCGCCTACTCGAAATGCTCAGCGCCAGCTCCGGCGTTGCAGCCCGCAGATCAGTGCCCAGCCGACCAGAATCAGTCCCGCGGGCTCAGGCACGCTGACGCTCATGGAATCGAAATCCATGACTTGCGTCTGGCTGCCAAACTGGCCAGTGCCGAAGAAAAATTCGTTCACCGGCAATCCCGTGAATTGAAGGGTACCGGTCATGGACGCCGCCCTGTCATTGGTTTCGTCCGTCACGGACAAGACATAGGCACCTGTGGAGGTGTTGAACGTTGTATTGAAGTCCAGGAGGTCACCAACGAGGGATAGCTGGGGGTCGGGCGAAAACTGCAGAGAATGCTGGCTGCCATTCAGAACCTCAAGCGCGTCGGGGCCGGTAGCAGACGAAAATTCCACGCTCAGAAGGAACTTGTTGCCGCCGTCAATGTTGAAGCCTGTCCCGCCACCAGCCAACGGGCTATCGAACCGAATTGCAACACTGAAGATTCCATAGGTGACCGGATTGGCCAGGGGTCGAAACAGGCCGAATGACGTCGCTCCGGTGTCAATCGCGAAGGACTGCGTGGGCGAAACCCGATCGCTGCTTGTGTCGAGGAACTGCAACCCGACCTCGCCTTCATCCTCCGCAACCTCCCACGGCTCGAACCCAAATCCACCATTGCTGGCCGACTGGCCCGACCCATCTCCGCTGGCATACCACCCTCCTGCGTAAGCGGGGTCGCTGGCATCATCGCTGGCGACGAGCGTGCTGCCGAAGCTCACGCCAGCCTGCGATCCGATGACACAAACCAGCGACAGCAAAAAGTTAACTGCAGGCCCATTCATGATCTTTTCTCCCTTCGGCCCCAGTACAGGCGACCCTGTACAAACTCGCGTAGAATTAGTTGCAGTCGGAATGGAAGGGCCGACGCCGCCGACAACACAAAAGCAATGCCGGAGCGGCCCCAATCAAGACTTTCCCCGACGGTTCGGGAACATCTTCTGGCGGAAGGTCGCCCGCCTCGGCGCCCCCGTAGAACGATTCGCCGTCAAGGTTAAACGGGTCTCCGTTGTCCACCACGCTAATTTCATCGCTGGCGCCCACGTCGCCGTACGGAATGTTGAAATCGATGGATGTATCAGCCGATGGAAGATATCCCAGGAAATCGCTGCCGGCATAGACGGCTGCGGTGTTGTCCGCGTCGACGCTGTCGTAGTCGACCTCAACATACGGCGCGTACGGATTGAAGCTCAACCCCAGGCCGGAATCATCGGATTCCCCCGTGTAGGTATCATCGTCAATGTCCGCCACGGAATTTGGATCGAGGGAAAAGTCCTCCACGTCCGGGCTGTTCTTGTCCACTTTCGATGGAGCCGTTTTGACTGGAACGACCGTTCCGCCGTGATCGGTGGCGTAGAAAACGAATTCGGATTTATTGGTCAGATTGAAACTTTTCATGGCCAAATTCAGGGTTCCAAGGCTGGCCGCATAAAGGGGCGTGCCGCCGGGTAATGTAGGAAGGGGCACTCCACTGAATTTTGTTCCGTCGTTGTACAGTACATCGATCGTGTACTTCTTGCCTTTCCACGCGTTGGCAAGCGTGTTGTACATCGCGGAGACAGAGTTTGAATATCGGGTCCGGTTTGGATTGCCAGCCCAGATGATCGCGTCATAGTTCTTGGCGTTTGGGTCTGCCAGGACAATGTTTTCGCCGCCATTGGCGTGGCCCTCCATCGGCAATTCGGGCGGGTACGGATCAAAATCCTGCGCATCGTAAATCGCCCCCTGGACCGTTGCGTCGGTAGGCAGGTATTTTGTCAGCTGGCTGGTCCAAAAATCGACCGGGGCATTGTTCACCGCAAGGTTGGGCACATCGACCACATCATATAGCGGATGTTTCGGTGGATAGGATAGATTGACTCTGGCCGCCTCGTTCACGGTCATCTGCCCGTTTGAAGTCAGGTCTGATGCCGAAGCCGATCCGGCTTCCCATGGAACCGTGGTTCCCAGCGCATTGTAAAGATCATTGACCATTCCTCCGCCATAACACTCCTGAAAAAGGAAGATCGAATCCAGGCAATTCGCCTGGCCGCCGGATATCAGGTAGGACGCCATCAAGTTGGCGAAGGTGGTGCCGCTGATCTGGTTCGTGATGACGTTGCTGACGAGAGTCGAATCCTGCATCGCAGCGCCCGCCAACGGCACTCCGCCGACGGACAACCATGCCACCAGCCCCATCAGGCAGAAAAACATCGCTTTGCGGCGAAAACTCACTGGACATCTGATCGATCCATCTCCCTTGTTACAGTCCACGATGCGCTGAAGATACGCTGCTGCCGGAAAATGACAAGCTTTTTTTAAACATCCCTGCTGGTAGCTCTCGAGCTCTATCCAAGGATATGTCGCAAACGGAGACATGAAAATCGTCAATACGGACAGCCAGGGTTCCCAATCTTTCAGCGGCAAGTTAATGCCCTCTATAGAGAAACTGGATTGGCCTGAGGGGTCTTGTCCCGAGCTGCCATAATGAGCAGTCAGCGCCGCCTTTTGCTCGGCCATCAGATGGCGCTTCCACACATCAGGCAGATAGTTTGGCAATTCCACCGCCAACTGACCCGGAAGGTGGGCCAGCACGTTGCGGAGGTAAAATTGATATCCACATCGTAGCGCTGGGCGCTCTGGCCCGTCGTCGCCAATCAATTCAGCGCCGGAAAATGGCTGGGGCTGGTCCCTTCGACCGCCAAATCGCTCAGACTCGCTCCTATCGCCAAACCCTCGTTGCCAATTGATTCGGCGATGGAGCACAACTCATTTTTACCAAAGCCCTTATCGCAAAAACCGTGAATAGATCCCCTTCTTTTCCGGGTGTAATCGCCTGGTCTCGCCCCCCAAACGCGTCCCAGAGCCCAACCATGAGCTGTAACGGCCATCGTCGCGCGTGCCTAAAAGAGGGCTGTCAGACATTGATATCAAATGCCGGAGCAGTATTAAATAACGTTATTTATATTGTGGAGCTGATTGAGGGTCCCGGATCTGCATTCGACCGGTAAGGCTAGGAAGCTTGCTTTTTATGGATGTCGCCCGGGGGTACGCTTTACCCCAATACACCGATTTTGGGGGGCAAGACCACCGCCATACAACCGGACCACATTCAGCCCATGGCCGCGCCGTCGCGTCGGCTTCGGGTGCTGTCTCCCGCTGGCGATCTTCGTCGCGGCTATGGCATCGCTGGTTTTTTGAAAATGCAATAATGATCAGTCGAGGATCGAATGCTGGATGCGGGTCACTTCCGCTGCGTCGTCCGGGGCGGATTTGTGGGGCACCTGTTGGCCGACGAATTCGGCGCCGATGAAAAACGAGTTGTTCTTCTTCAGACAATGAATGACGCGGCAGAGAATCGACTGGCGCTTTTGTGTCCCGTCTTTACTGGGAAGCCGAAGCAGGAATGAGTCGCCGACGACCATCGCGGACGGGATTTCAAGTCTGGCACCGTGAGCGGATATGTCGTGTAGCCTCGCTCCCGTCCACTTAGTCTTGGGATCCAAATCAATCTTGATGACAACGGGAACCCGAATTGGAATCCGGTCGGTGCGGCGCTTATCGTTCTGGAGTTTTTCGGGCTTACATGCCGCGATTCGTTCCATCGCCCTCGCAAATTGCCGTTCCGGGAACGTCATTCCGATGTCCCTCAAAAACTGACCTTCGCACCAGACATCACCCATCAACATATCGTCAACTTGCCGAATCAACTGACGTTCGCGGCTCGTTCGGGCGTTATCGGTCCAATCGCGCGACGATGGCTAGCCGGCCAAGTTGGTTCGATTGATTTTCAGCTAACCAATCCCGCGGAAATGATCGGCAACTCATCCCACCGCGTCGTTTATCTCGGCGACAGCCATCCAACGATTTGCGCCGCGCATTCGCACTTTCCCCAGAAATCCGCGGTCAAAGGACCGTCCCCGGACCAACATGCGCACCTATATCTTCAAAGTCAATTTAGGCCGTGGGGTTTTCGCAGTTGAGATTAAAGCCAGTAGCGTGTTCGCGGCTGAGAAGCGCCGTTCGCTCGATGTATCCGAATGGGAAAATACTGACGTGGTGGACGAGATAAGGGTTTTCTTCAGGTATTTTGGGTTGTTCTAGCGGAAGATCGTCGCCGGCGGAGGAGAATTCCCAATCCCGCCATCAATGTCATCACCGCGCTAGCCGGCTCGGGCACATTCGCGACGCTGAGGCCGTCCGCTGACTGCAAAACGCCCGCGTGAGAGGCCAGCGTGGCGGACTGGCCGATATTGTGCGAGAACGATGTGAAGTCCTCAGCGTTGACCGTTCCATCGTAATTGAAGTCCCCTTGATCCCACGCCATGCCGCTTTGGCCCAGGTTGTGCGCGAACGGCGTGAAGTCTTCGCTGTTGACCGTTCCGTCAAGATTGGCGTCACCGAGCAGGGTGTACATGATTTCGATGGTGTCGGATGGCAGATTGGCTGGATTGCCCGGATCGGCCGAGTCGGCATAACCGATGCCATAGCCGGGATTGTTCTGAGCAGCGGAGGACATAATCCCGATGCCGTTCCACGATCCATTCGCATACCCGCTTTTGATCCAGGCCGCGATAGATGCGATCGGATCGGGTCCGCCGCTATAGTCAATCAACAAACTCGAGTCGGTCAGGTCCAAGTACCCAGAGGTGATATTCAGAGAGTCCACCTCATTGTTGGTTCCACCGGTCAGTTTGAGCAGGCCCTGAGTTTGGATGTTGAGGGTGCCCTGGCGGAGGGAGGTAACAACCATGGTGGTAGGGATTTTTCCGGCATTCACGGGAATATTGCCAACGTTGATGGTCCCGTTGCCGGTGACCGGGCCGAGATTTGAGGAGCCGCCTGTTTGTGTGATCACGCCATAATTGATGGTGCTGCCGCTGGTGAGCGATCCGCCGTCGATTGTCACGACGGTTTGCGGGTAGTTAAAGACGATCAGACTTCCAACCGTCGCGGTTCCGCCGACGTTGAAAGTGCTGCCGGTGCTGAATTCGCCGATTTCGACGCTTCCCGTAACATTGAGTATTCCAGGGGAACTGAGGTTGTAAGTGCCTGTGTTCTCACCGCCGATGAAAATACTCGAGGCGGTATGGGTTCCGCCCGTTTGATTAAACGTGCCGACCCCGCCGTTGCCGGTGGCAATGTTCAGGTAGCCGATGCTCTCGGAACTGCCGGTGGTGAGCGTTCCGCCACTGAGATTGTAAACTGCGGGGCCTAGCGTCAGTCTGTCGGAAAAGGTCGCGGAACCGCCGGACTGGTTGAAAGTGGTGAAAGAAACCGTGGCGGAACTCTCGGCGAAAGTCCCGCCTGAATTGAGGTAAATCACGGATGTATTCAGAGTTCCGCCCGTAAGGTTATAGGCACCGCCGCTTCCAATCTGAATTGTCGGGCACGCATTGGCGCTGCCGGCGTTTTGCGTGACCGTGCTGCCGCTGCCACTGAGCGATTCGGTGGAATCGACCTGCAGGGTCTGTCCGCTGCCGAGGGTGAGGGCGCCGCCAAGCGGGTTGGCGTTTTGGGGATCTGTGCCGCTGATGAAATCCAGTTGCTGGCCTGTAAGGTGAAGGGTGCCGCCCGTCCACTTGAAGATGGTGGGATCGCCGCTGTCGGTGAGGGATCCGGCGGTAAGAGTTCCGCTGAACAGATTGACCAATCCATTGGGGTCGTAAATGGTCAGCGCACCGGCGACGGTCATCGCGCCGCCGGATACGTTCAGTGCGCCGGATCCTCCGGCGGCGAGGGTACCTCCACCCACGTAAGCGTTGCCGTCGTCCAGCAGAGTGCCGCCGCTCACGGTGAGGGTGCCGACGCCGGTAATCAAATTTCCGAGGGTGATGTAGTTGGAGACAGTCTGCGTTCCACCCTGCTGGTTCAATGTCCCCGTGCCGAAAAAGCCGATTTCCTCGTAACCCGCGGTCAGAGTGCCCGCAGTGATGGTCATGGTCCCCTGGCTCTTGTAGTTATTCCCGATGGAGAGGGTTCCGCTGATGGAATGAGTGCCGCCGTTCTGGGTGAAATTACCGATGCCATTTTCGCCGATGACTTCGTTCCCATTGACTGACAGCCTGGAGCTGTCCTGGAGATTATATGAGCCGTTGCCAAGGGTGTTATCGCCGAGCGTCAGTGCAGGCGTGGAGACGAAGGAATTGTTGTACTGGTAGACGGACCCGTTCCATTTTTCCCGACATCGAAGAGCTGTGCGGTACCGGAAGATGTTCCGACAAGCACCTCGGCGGTTTCATAAAATTCCGCCAATGCATTGGTGACGCCGCCGGCATCTCCGACACTTATTTCACCCGCGGTGTCCACGGCGCCATTGGTGTCGACGAGCAACAGTCCGTCCTGGTTGACGAGCAGGCCGGCAGTGTTGGTGTCGGCGGGTCCGGAGAGTCCGATGTTGAGCAGTCCCTTGCTGACTTCGACAGTCTGTCCCATGTCGGAGTTTGAAGAGAGGGTGAAGTTTTCGTCCTCGGTGAAGTAGTGATAAGCATTGCCACCACTGCCGATGTAGAGGAACGCGCCGAAAAAGGGATTGAGGGAGGCGCCATTTGAGTTGGTCCAACGATTTTCGGTCAGGAAATCGTAGGCGCCACCTTGCCAGGAGATGGTGGAAGGGCCGCGGTTGTAGCCAAGTACATCCATGACAGAGACGTCCGCATTGGAGAGGGAATTTTGCACACCCTCGGCGCTGAAGGCGTTGTAGCTGTCGTTGAGGCTGCTGTCCCAGTCCTGGAGATCTTCGGCGGTACTGGGGTTGAAGTACCTTTCACGGGTATTGCCATCGTCGTAAGAAAAGTAGATTGCCGTGGTACCCTGATTGAAGTTGCGCACACCGGGCAGATAGAATCGATAGAGGTCAAAGGGAACGAATGACGGACGGGAGCCATCGATTTTGCTAACTCCAAGACCCGGCGTTCTGCCCATAATTTCGGAGATTTCGTGCTCGGCGGCACCGACGAAATCGTAATATCCGTATTGAGCGCGGTCGTAGGGGTCGAAATTCCAGCTTTCGCTGGTATTGAATAGAAACGTTCCGTCGAGAGCGGAATTGTTTCCGCTCCTCAGGCCCAGCGCCTTTTCCTCGGCGAGGGGAATGTCCCATTGATCTGAGCTGCTGATTGGATTTGTGGTTGGCAGGCTCGCTGCGCCGCTGATCTGATCGGAGGTCGTCGAAAGCGACGAGAGGGCATTGTAGACCGTCTGATATGAAACGTCATCGGCGGCCGTTTCGCTGTTTGAAAAGCCTGTCGTTTCCGTATCGACGTCGATATTGATAGTTATTGGATTGGAATAGAGTCCTTCGTATTGCTGGACGACGTAATTGACGGCGGATTCGACCTGCGAGGCGTAGGACAGGGAAGTTACGTTGGAAGAGAATTGAGTGTTGATGACGAGGGCGGGGGCTGGAACTTCCGTCGCCACCAACGCCGCCGCCATTGCAAGAATCGTTCGCCGGTGAAGATCGCTCTTACTTCGCATGAATTTCTCCACTGAAAGAGTTGGCCAAACCCCCTGGTCACGGCTCATCTAAGAACAATAAATGGCGTCGAACCTGAACGTGCCAATAGCGCGCAGCAGACTCGTCTTGCAATTCATTTGATTTCCGACGCGGGGCGGGCTCCAAATCGTAAAAGCATCACGCCGTGCGTTTGTGCCTCAATCCGAGAAAAAGAAGCACAGGGATCAGTGCGAGGGCGCTTGGCTCGGGAACGAAATCTGTCGCGGGCTGCGTATAGTCAAAGCCGGATGCGGAAGTCACCGAATAGTCGGTCACTAAGTCTCCGCTGTCATCGGTAACATCCTGGAATCCTTGCCATAATGCAGATTGCGAGAAATTGGCTTCACCATAAGCTTGCAGCGATACGGGAGTAAAATCGTCGCCCACGGCTCCCCCAACATCGTCCCCCATGGTTCCCGTCAACATGAGTTCTTCGCTCAGTGAATATGGCACCCCCGATTGCACAGTAAAAGTAACCGGGATAACGATGTCATCAGGCACCCGGTTGATCGTTTGACCGAATGCGGGGTTCGAATACTGTTGCGCAGAGGCAATAGGCACGGCTCCCGAGGCGCCGTTGCCCTGAAGGTAGAGGTTGTAGCCCGGATTTCCCGGATGGCATTGGACTCCACGTATAATGAATTGTCTTTTGACCGCGTGAATGCAGGCTTTTCTTGATATTCAGGACATGAAGTCTGGAGAATCCAATGGGTGAAAGCAGCAAGGATGCTCTTCGGGTGGGTTTTGACGGCAGTCTCAAACTCGAATTCCAGGGTTCGAAAGTCACCAGCGACGCGGGATTACTGGTCTACCGGGAACTGGATGACGCGCTGGGTTTGACGAGCATGGCCGGCACCCTGCTCCATGACTCGCGCACCGGGAAGAACACTCAACACACGGTGGCGGGACTACTTCGTCAGTCTATCTACAGCCGCCTGGCCGGTTACGAAGATACCAATGATGCCGAGCGATTGGCGGTCGATCCGACGATGCGGCAGTTGGTCGGTGGGAGAACCAAGGAACACACCGCCGCCTCAACCAGTCAGATGGGCCGGTTTGAGACCGAGGTGCTAACTCAACGAAGCAACCTGAAAGCCTTGACAGAACTATCAGGCAAGTGGATCGACACGTTGCGGCGGCGCAAGCCCGGCGACCGGATCATTTTGGACATGGATAGCTCGGTGAGCGAGACCCACGGCCAGCAGGAAGGCTCGGCGTACAATGGTTACTTTGAATGCACGTGTTACCACCCGTTGTTCTGTTTCAATCAGGATGGAGACCTGGAACGGGCACTGCTTCGCGATGGGAATGTCCACAGCGCCGATGATTGGCGGTCGGTACTGGAGCCGGTGGTTGCCCGCTATCGAACGATGTCGGTGAAAAAGTTCTTTCGCGGCGATGCGGCGTTCGCCCTTCCCGATTTGTATACGTTTCTCGAAGCCGAGCGCTACCTTTACGCGATCCGTCTGAAGTCAAACGGCCTGCTGGAGCGGGAGATCATGCCCCTGTTGTCGCGACCGGTGGGCAGACCGCCAGCAAAACCCATGGTCCGGTATCATGACTTCATGTATCAGGCTGCCAGTTGGGACAAGGCCCGCCGCGTGGTGGCGAAAGTCGAGTGGCACAAGAACGAGTTGTTCCCCCGCGTGGGGTTCATCGTCACCAACCTCGGTGGCGGAGCCGCTGGCGTGACTTGGTTCTACAACGGCCGCGGGACGGCGGAGCAGTGGATCAAGGAAGGCAAGAATGCGGTGAAGTGGACGCGACTGAGTTGCCATGACTTCGTGGACAACCAGGTTCGCCTGCAACTGTTCGCCCTGGCGTACAACCTGGGGAACTTCCTGCGGCGATTGGCGTTGCCCGTTGGTGTGAAGCACTGGTCGCTGACCACGCTGCGGGAGAAACTGATCAAGATCGGGGCGAAAGTGGTGTCGTCCGCGCGGTACGTGGTGTTCCAGATGGCGGAGGTCGCGGTTCCCCGCGAGCTGTTCCGGTTGATCCTGGCAAGAATCCGGCGACTTCGGCAGCCGATGACGGCATCGGGATGATGACGGGCAGCGCGCAAAACATGCGAAAAAGGCCAGAGCGAGGGTGCCGGTCTGTTCGTGAGGCGTCGAGTAAGGGTCAGGAGTGTCAAAATAATGAAGATGGCGTTGCAAATCTCCATAGTCGAGACGGCCGCGAACCAGGAAAATCGTTGTTCCGCGCTCCAAGCTTCGGTATACTCCGCAAAATCACCGACGACGTTCGTCGACGGAGTTTCATCTGGGAAATCCCGGTGTAGATAACTTCTGCAAAGGTGCCTGCGGTGTTGCTGTTCTGGTCCACATTGAGGGTGAACGAACTGTTCTCGATTACGAAACCCCCGTGAACCGTCAAATTGGCCCCCATCGACCTGCTGCGGGAGGTTACTGTCATCGTGTCGGTGAAAAGTGCTTCCGCATACGAAAGGTCGATTCCTCCGCCAACATTGCCAACTGCGTCTGGGGCCTGGTCTCCAGCATCACTGGCCTCGCCCAAATATTGGGCGTAAACATGAAGCGCCCCAGTCGCAGCCGAGGCGTCGACATTGATCACGTCGCTATCGGTGCCATTGAAAGGAACACCTATTACTTCCGATGAGCCGGTACCCGTCGTGCTCTTACTGGCACTTACGGACGCAACGCCCAGATCCTCGGCTGCATCGTTATCTTGAGCCGCGAGCGGCGTGCCGTTGGCGCTAAATCCTGTTAAAGAATAAGCCACATAAGAATCCCCGAAGGAATACGCGGCCGAGAGTGCAACGCCAACAACGACGCATACTGCCAACAGTCCTAGTCTCACGTGACCTCCTTGTAAATGTTTGCGAACGAACAGTGCGAAAGATCTTTTTTGATTCCATTTTTCGGCGAGCACATTCCCCCAATGGCTTACGGCCATTAGCTTTAGAAGCAGCTACTTGGATTGAGGAGAGCCCGAAGTAAGAACCGCCGTTAAAACCGAAGCCACCGGTGGGAGTAGAGGCAGTTCCGTTGCTGCCGGGCATACCGTCCAATGATCCGGGAATAGCCGGCTCCACATCAAAGGCGCCAAAAACCGCCACCGGACTCACGGCCAGGCCCAGAATGGCGGCAACGGCGATTGAACCAGGTCGCAAACGGCGGATTTTGTGAATCGGCATGAAGAAATCCTTCCTCGGTTGAACTGTTTGTCCGCCGTCAAGCGCATAAGCTAAGTTGTTCGTGCATTGGTCGATTCCACTCGACCCAAATGGATTGGTGCCGGTTTTGGCCCCGGCACAAATCTCAGCCGATCAAGCAAATCATTGGACGTCTGAAGTGACTGCCGGGGGTTGCCCGAGATGCCCCCGACACGCGTGTCCGTCGCCCCTGGAACATTCAGCGTTACGAACGTGGAGCCGTTGTAGATGAAGCCATGGGTGTCGTTGTTGGTGCTGCTTTGATAGTTTCCGACCACGGTGGCGCCGGAAACGCCGGCCGCACCCGTGCCGAGCGCCCCCGGATAATCCAGCGTTGTGAAGGTTTGGCCGAAGGCCGGGCTCGATGCCGCCATCGGAATCAGACCGAACACCAATAGAAGTGCATATCGCTTCTTCATTAGACATGCACCACGAAAAACAGATTTGAAGGCCAGATTCATTGTCGCTTTCATATATGCCCTCCGTAATTTCCCACTTGAGAACTGCGCCATGTCCGGCGGCAACCCAAAGTCGCGTCCTTAACCCTCACGCAACCTGGACCTCGATCGCGTCCCGGAGCGCCCTACGGGCGTCCTAGCGGGCAAGCTGCTGTAAGGGTGCCGACGCATCGCTAAGCCATTGGGCGGGGTCAGGTAGGTCACGGTCCATTGCGCGTGCGCTGATACTCGTGATGACGAGGCCAAGCACCGAAGCAAATATGATCTTCTCCGCAGTGGCGTTTTTCATGGGATTCTCCGCTGGCTCAATGCGAGAGATGCGCCGATTTTGGGACAAGCGGGCCGGCGGATTTCCGTGCGCTTCTCCGCCGAGCGAGAAGTCCCATCATGCCTACGGCCACGATGCCGATGGATGCTGGCTCAGGCACGGTCAACTCGAAAACAGTGCCGTTGTTGTTGGCCCCGCCGTATTCGGTCGTGCCATACAGCATGTTGCCCGAGAGTGTCAGGTCGGCGTAGGAATATTTCCCATTGCTACCGTCGAACGACGCCAGGACGGTCAGGGCGCCGCCGGTGAGCGGGAGCGAAAAGACCGTGCCGTCTTCGTCGTCGCCGCCCTGGACCGCCGTCCCATACAGCGTGTTCCCGTCGGCCGACAGAGTCAGGTCAGCGTAGGGTTCTCGCCCGTTGGTGAAGTCGTCGAACGACGCCAAAACGGTCGCAGTGCCGCCGGTGAGGGGGACCGAGTAGACCGCGCCGTAACCGTTGTCGCCACCTGGGGCCGTGGTCCCATAGAGCGTGCTGCCCACGAGGATCACCCCGCCGTTGGTGGATATTACCCCGGCGCTCCCAGTGAGCGACGCCAGTACGGTCTGCGTGCCGCCCGTGACCGGGACCGAGAAGACCGTGCCGCCGCCGATGAGGCGACCGCCGTAGGCCCCGCCGGCAGTCGTCGTCCCGTAGAGGGTGTTGCCAGAGAGGGTCAACCCGGCTTGGGGTTGGGTCCCGCCGTTGGTGACCGGCGTGCCGAACGACATCAGGACGTTTGGCGTGCCGCCGGTGACCGGGACCGAGAAGACCGTGCCTGAGCCGGAATCGTAGGCGCCATAATCGTTCCCGCCGAAGCACGTCGTCCCGTAGAGCGTGTTGCCCGAGAGAATCAGCCCGGCCTGGGGATAGCTCCCGTCGCTGCCGTTGAACGACGCCAGGACGTTCGGCGTGCCGCCCGTGACCGGAACCGAGAAGACCGTGCCGCCGCCGATGCCGCCGATAAATTGACCGCCGTAGGCCCCGCCTTCGGTAGTCGTTCCGTAGAGTGTATTACCCGAGAGGATCAGGTCACCGTACGGATTTCGCCCGTTGCTGCCGTTGAACGACGCCAGGACGGTCGGCGTGCCGCCCGTGACCGGGACTGAGAAGACGGTGCCGTCGCCGTTGGCTCCGCCGTACCCGGTCGTCCCGTAGAGCGTATTGCCCGAGAGGATCAGCCCGGATTCGGGTCCCGCCCCGTCGCTGACGTTGAACGACGCCAGCGTGTTGATCATATCCTGCGCCTTGGCGGCCGACGCGCCCCAGATTCCCATTGACAACCCACCCCCCGCTATGATGGCGAGGACGAACGAGTGATGACTGATCTTCTTGGGGTTCATGACTGCTGTGGCATTTTTCATAGGGTTCTCCTAAACAAGGCAACAGAGACAAATGCGAGAAACACGTTGCGGATCGATCAAGATTTATGGCTTTTGTTCAAACCACGTCTGGGATTGATGCCGAAAATAGCTTGCCATCGTGCCTGCGAACGGCGTAAACTGACCGCTCTTTCAGATCTCCCGAGTAAAAACCCGCTGGCACGAGAAAGGTGTGGTGGGACCTGTCACCTGCATCAACGCAACAGTTCACTCGCCTGCTCGACGAGGCTCAGCAAGGCGATGCGTCGGCGGTCGCCAGACTGCTGCCTCTGGTCTATGAAGAGCTGCGCAGCTTGGCGCGGCAGCGAATGGCGTCCGAGCGGGTGGGGCATACGCTCCAGGCAACGGCATTGGTTCACGAGGCGTATCTAAAGCTGGTGGGCAATCAAGATATTCGCTGGTCCGGGCGCGGCCACTTCTTCTTCGCCGCCGCCGAAGCGATGCGGCAAATCCTGATCGATCATGCCCGTGCCCGGGGTGGACCTAAGCGAGGCGGCGATCGCAAGCGCGTTGCTATGAACAATGTGCTCGATCTGGCCATGGAGGAGCGATTTGGGGAATTCCTGGCGGTTGATGAAGCGATTTCTCGCTTAGAGAAGGAGTCACCCGATCTTGCCCAGGTTGTGCGACTGCGCTTTTATGGCGGTTTGAGCGTGGATGAGACGGCCCATGTGCTGGGAGTCTCGGCTTCCACGGTCCGGCGAGACTGGACCTATGCACGAGCGTGGCTGATGCGTCAACTGACGGACGAAGCATGAAGGGGCAACCCGATCATCCGAAGCTTCGCGAGGTGTTCGCCAAGGCCGTGGAATTGCCCGTCGAACAGCGTAGACAGTTTCTGGACGAAGCCTGCGGCGAAGCCACCGATCTGAGGGAGCAGGTCGAATCGCTTTTATCCGCGCTGGCGGCCGCGGGGGGCGAATTCCTGGCCGACCCGACGGTTGGCGGAGATCCGCCAATGCGTGCGGCAAACTCGGGGGGAGTGTCTGAAGGCCCGGGCAGCCAGATCGGCCGCTATAAGCTTCTTCAACAAATTGGCGAGGGGGGATTCGGTTGCGTCTTCATGGCCGAGCAGGCCAGCCCGGTCCGCAGAATCGTCGCCGTGAAGATCATCAAACCGGGAATGGATTCCAAGCAGGTCATCGCTCGTTTTGAGGCCGAGCGGCAGGCGCTGGCGATGATGGATCATCCCAACATCGCCAAGGTCTTTGATGCCGGTACAACTGACACCGGCCGGCCCTATTTTGTCATGGAGTTGGTCAAGGGCGTACCGGCGACCGAATACTGCGACGTCAACAAGCTCAATACGCGCCAGCGGTTGAACCTCTTCGTCCAGATTTGCAGCGCGGTTCAGCATGCCCATCAGAAGGGGATCATTCATCGCGACATCAAGCCGAACAATGTTCTGGTGACGATGCACGATGACAAGGCCGTGCCGAAAGTCATCGACTTCGGAATCGCCAAGGCCACGCAAAGCCGATTAACCGAGCACACACTGTTCACGGAATTTCGTCAAATGATGGGCACGCCCGCCTACGTCAGCCCGGAGCAGGCGCAAATGAGCGGGTTGGATGTCGATACCCGAAGCGACATCTACAGCCTGGGCGTTCTGCTGTACGAGCTGCTCGCCGGAAGCACTCCCTTTGACGCCGACGATTTGATGAAGGCCGGATACGCCGAGATTCAGCGGATCATCCGCGAAGTTGAGCCGCCGAAACCGAGCACTCGGCTGGGCACCCTGGCGCAGCGAAAAGCTGACCGCCCTTGCCGATCAGCGCTGCTCCGATCCCAGGCGGTTGCACCAAACGCTCCGGGGCGACCTGGACTGGATTGTGATGAAGTGTCTGGAGAAGGATCGCGCCAGGCGGTATGAGACGGCCAGCTCACTGGCGGTCGACATTCAACACTACCTGAGCGACGAAACGATTATCGCGCGGCCGCCCAGCTCGGCGTATCGGTTTCGAAAACTGGTGCGCCGCAACAGACTCGCCTTTGTCGCCGCATCCCTGGTTGGCGCATCGCTGCTGATGGCCGTGCTCGTGAGCACCTGGCAAGCTATACGGGTTGCGCAGCACCGCACGCCAGGTGCAAATCGCGCTAAGCGACTCTGAAAAGGCCCGAACGCAGGCACAGGCTGAGAGTGAGTACCTGCTGCAAACGTTTCAGTCGATCAATCCGGACCGCGATGGACCCAATTTGAAAGCGATCGATGTTATTGATCGCGCGGCTGCCGGCTTGGACGGGAGCTTTGCCGGTACGCCGCCGACCAGGGCGGCGATGCTTAAGGCATTGGGGCAAGCCTATGCCGATCTGGGAAACACAACCAGAGGTTTGGAGCTTCTGGAAAGCGCGAAGAAAATCGATCAGGCCGCGCTCGGCGCCGACGATCACGATACCCTTGCTATTGATCTTGCCATAGTGGCGGTTTATCGCGTCGATCGACGGGTGGCGGAGGAAGTGCCTTTTACGGAGGAAACGCTCAAACTATCCGAAGCAAGATTTGGTCCGGATGACATAATCACGCTCAAGGCGATGAGGGACCTCGGAGATGCCTACCAGTCCGCCGGCAGATCGGAGGATGCCGTCAGGATTCTTGAGGTCGGTCTGAAACGTTGCCATGCCGATTTGAAGGCGGACGATTTTCTAACCCTGGTCATCATGAATAATCTCGCACTTGCTTATGAGGGAACAGGGCGTATCGGTGACGCCGTGGCGATGTTTGAACATATTCTTCCGATGATGAAGATCAAATTTGGTCCGACTCATCGAGAAACTCTCAATACCTCAAGCAATCTTGCAATCGCTTACCGTGTTGCCGGTCGCCCTCGGGACGCCGTGAAAATGTTGGAAGAAACGCTGGCCCTGCGTCAAGCCAAGTTTGCACCCGACCATCAGGATACACTGTGTTTGATGGATGCTCTGGGGGACAGTTACCGCGCCGCCGGGAGGCCGGCTGATGCGATAACCATCCTGGCGAAGGCACTTGAATTGACCAAAGGGAAAATGGGACCGAATGACCCCATCACACTGGACGTGATGAACAATCTAGGTATTGCCTATAGTGTGGAAGGCCACTGGGATCTAGCGGTGCCGATGTTAGAAGAAACGCTCACGCGGATGAAACTTGTGTTGGGTGCTGATCACCCCCGCACACTTAATACCGCTAACAATCTTTGCGACGCATATCGGGATGCAGCAAGGTTTGAGGAAGCGCTCGTGCTAGCGGACCAGACGTTGGAGTTATGCCTGCCCAAGCTTGGCGTTCGCCATGCAATCACCGTCCGCGCTGCGGGTTGTCTCGGTGCCGCAACTTCAATCCTTCTCAAGCGAGACCCGGCAATGACAAAAGAACCTGACGCAGGCGAAATTCATACGGCTCTCGAAGACCTGGTCGAGTACTATGCCCAAAGCGGTAAACCTGATCAGGCAGCTTTCTGGCGGAGTCAATCTGTGTCGAATCAAGTTCTATCTCATTTAGTTAATGATGCCGCCACGCGACCCGCACCTTAATGGTGCGGAGGCGACATCGCACTAATTCACTCGACCGGTACATCGAGTTATTAGGTGAGCGCTGCCACGAAATAAAAACAGGTGCCCATCAATCGGGTTCCGATTCGTGACAACATGTGCCAGTTCCGCCAGGCGATCGAATCCGCACCGCATGTCGGCCGGTACCGTCGCGAGCCAAATGCGGGTATCCGCCGAGCGATCCATGACCGCCAGTGACGGAAGGCCGATCACGCTGTCGCCTCAAGCGTGCGGACGAGGTCCATCAGAAGATCGTGGTCAAATCTACGCCGCACCGGCAGGCGACGCTCGCCATTCAGGCAAATCTCGATTGCTTCAAATGCCGACGTTTTCACAGGCTTCACCTCGACGAAAACATGCGCCAGCGAACGGTTCCGCTTAGCTGGTGCACGCAATCGCCGTTTCCAGGCATAAAAGGCGCTGTCTTTGATTCCACGATCGCGGCAATAGGCCGCCACGGTGAGTCCGCTGGTCTGCTGCCCGTCGATGATCTGGCGCCACTCTTCGGCTCCAGGACGGTGTGATTTGTTCATGCCCGCAAGTTTGCCAGCCAGCCCCATCAGAAAAAAAGATGCGGTTTACATATCGCACACTCTCTTTCTGGGGTGCAATCGCCTGGTCTCGCCTCCAAAACGCATTGTAGGCCCCAATCCGGGGCGGCAAAGGCCATTGTGGCGACGTGCCTAAAACGCGGCTGCCAGTCGTTGATATCCCATACCGGACCAGTATTAAATAACGTTATTTATTATGCTGCCTCTTTGACGATCAGAGTGTCGCCCGGTCGCAGGCCCAGGATACTAAATCGTTTCTTTCGGGCAGCACCAGATGAAAACGCCGGTATTGGCCGGGTGCGCGTTGTGGCATTGAACCCGATCGACTGAGGCGCGGTACAATCTCCGCGAATGAAACGCTTCCGCCGGCGGATATTGAACGGATTTGCTCAGGCGGTGGTGGTAATGTGCTCCGCAAACAAGGCAAAGCAGATGCGAAGGGATTGGTTTGTCCACTGCAATCGCGATACCTTGCCAGTGGATCGGTTTCATGACGCGTGGCGACCGGCTGCCACGGATGAAGCAGCGTCCTCCATCTTCTGCCTGATTTCAAGATGCAACTTTGAAGCGGTTAGAAATCATGAACAACACGAGTGAGCTTGTGCGGCGATTCCCGGAAAATCCTCTGCTCCGACCAGCAGATATCCAACCGAGCCGGCCCGACTGGCGGGTTGAGTGTCTCTTGAATCCGGGAGTCTTCCGCTTCAACGGCAAGACCTGCCTGCTCGTTAGGGTGGCGGAACGCCCGCCGCAACGTGAAGGATTCGTTTCTTTTCCGGTTCTCTCCGAGTCTGGTGAAGCGCGGGTTTTGGAGTTTGATCGGAAGGATTCGCGACTTGATACTTCCAATCCACGCGTGCTGCTTTACGACGGGGTGCATTATCTGACCACGCTATCGCATTTGCGAATCTTTACGAGTGATGATGGAATTCGATTCCGCGAAGACAGGGCGCATCCGCCGCTCCATGGTCGCGGCGCGTATGAAACTTTCGGAATCGAAGACTGCCGGGTCGCGGCGCTGGGTGGCATTTTCTATTTGACCTATACTGCGGTTTCGCCGAATGGCGTCGCTGTGGGAATGCGATCCACGCTGGACTGGAAACAATTTCACGAATACGGCCTCATCTTTCCGCCGCACAACAAAGATTGCGCCTGTTCGAGGAGAAAATCGGCGGCCATTATTTCGCCTTGCATCGTCCGTCCAGCCCGGAGATTGGCGGCAACTTTATCTGGCTCGCGCAATCGCCCGACCTGTTGCACTGGGGCAGGCACACCTGTCTCGCACGGACGCGACCGGGAATGTGGGACAGCGTCCGCGTGGGTGCCGGCGCCGCGCCAATCAGAACCGACGCCGGCTGGCTGGAAATCTATCATGGCGCCAACGAGAAGGAACGTTATTGTCTGGGCGCTTTGCTGCTGGACCTGGAACAACCGTGGAAGGTGATCGCTCGTTCAAAAGACCCAATAATGGAGCCAAGCGCGCCGTATGAACAAACCGGCTTCTTCGGCAATGTCGTCTTCACCAACGGACACCTTACGGATGAGGACGCGGTTACGATTTATTATGGAGCATCAGACAGCGTCATCTGCGGTGCGCGATTTTCGATTGACGAGATTCTGAGACGTGTACTCATTACCGCGTGATGGGAATCATGGCGGCAAAGACTGTCTCGCTGCATTCGTTGCCATTTCCGCCATGCGCAAAGACTCAATCGCGTTCCTGTCATCAATCACTCTGATAACTGAATGATCCAGAATCCAATTCCATTGATCTCTGATCATTGAGATCAATAATTGCTGGTAACGTTTTTCCTTGTCAGCGCACTTTCCATATTCCAGAGTTATGTGCTGATCAAAAACAAAATCGCGAAAGCGTCCCGTGACCTTTTGGTTCTCATCCGGCAAACTCCCGTTTCGGGTAATCGAGCAATCCGGCAATATCTTTTTGAGTTTTTCAATTTGTTCATTTTGAAGCAAACCGTGCAAACGTAGTTTTACGGGTACCCATTCAAAGAGTGAGATCTCTCCCCTTTCAAATTGAAGCCTCATTTCCTGACGGTCCAAAATCCTGGGTTGATCAAAACCATGGTAAAACGTCACGGGTCCTCGTGGGTAGTCGACGGTGGCCTGAACGCGGTCATATATTTTTCGATTAATTCCCGGCCGTTGCCATCGTGCCGCGTGAATGACTTCACCTTTCCCCAGCCAGCCGGAAAACAGATCAAAAAAATGCACGGCATGTTCGATCAAGATTCCGCCGCTCTTTTCTTCATCCCAAAACCAATGATCTTGTTTAAGCTGCTCATCGCAGGCATAATTTTCAAAAAATCCGTGAAGAAACTCCCCCAGCACATTCTCTTTCACAATATCCCTGACAATTGAAAACAATGGATTGTAGCGCTGCATCAGATTAACGACGTACAGTAATTGTTTTGATGCCGCGAGAGAGGCGAGTTCTTCAGCTTCTGCTGTCTTTAATGCTGCTGGCTTTTCACAAATTACATGTTTTCCGGCGGATAAGGCCGCTTTCGATTGAGAATAATGTAAACAAGGCGGTGTTGAAATGTAAACCAATTCTATGCTGCTGTCTTGTAAAAAGGATTCATAATCTGAATACGCTTTCGCTGATAATTCTCCGGCCAAATGCTGAGCTGATATTGAATTGGTATCAGCAACCGCAGCGACTTTTATCCCCGGTACCTTAAGAAATGCTTTTGATGAAAAAGCTGCAAATCCTCCTGCACCAACAATGCCAATTGCTAATTCCGAATTTGAAACCGCCATCTTCAATGCCTCTCTCTTTGTTCCGTTCATTGAACTACACACCATTCCCACAGATGCTCTCGCGGCTTAAGACGCCGGTGGCGATTGCCCCAGCACATAAGATCGACCCGGATTTCCCGGATGGCATTGGACTCCACGTATAATGAATTGTCTTTTGACCGCGTGAATGCAGGCTTTTCTTGATATTCAGGACATGAAGTCTGGAGAATCCAATGGGTGAAAGCAGCAAGGATGCTCTTCGGGTGGGTTTTGACGGCAGTCTCAAACTCGAATTCCAGGGTTCGAAAGTCACCAGCGACGCGGGATTACTGGTCTACCGGGAACTGGATGACGCGCTGGGTTTGACGAGCATGGCCGGCACCCTGCTCCATGACTGGCGCACCGGGAAGAACACTCAACACACGGTGGCGGGACTACTTCGTCAGTCTATCTACAGCCGCCTGGCCGGTTACGAAGATACCAATGATGCCGAGCGATTGGCGGTCGATCCGACGATGCGGCAGTTGGTCGGTGGGAGAACCAAGGAACACACCGCCGCCTCAACCAGTCAGATGGGCCGGTTTGAGACCGAGGTGCTAACTCAACGAAGCAACCTGAAAGCCTTGACAGAACTATCAGGCAAGTGGATCGACACGTTGCGGCGGCGCAAGCCCGGCGACCGGATCATTTTGGACATGGATAGCTCGGTGAGCGAGACCCACGGCCAGCAGGAAGGCTCGGCGTACAATGGTTACTTTGAATGCACGTGTTACCACCCGTTGTTCTGTTTCAATCAGGATGGAGACCTGGAACGGGCACTGCTTCGCGATGGGAATGTCCACAGCGCCGATGATTGGCGGTCGGTACTGGAGCCGGTGGTTGCCCGCTATCGAACGATGTCGGTGAAAAAGTTCTTTCGCGGCGATGCGGCGTTCGCCCTTCCCGATTTGTATACGTTTCTCGAAGCCGAGCGCTACCTTTACGCGATCCGTCTGAAGTCAAACGGCCTGCTGGAGCGGGAGATCATGCCCCTGTTGTCGCGACCGGTGGGCAGACCGCCAGCAAAACCCATGGTCCGGTATCATGACTTCATGTATCAGGCTGCCAGTTGGGACAAGGCCCGCCGCGTGGTGGCGAAAGTCGAGTGGCACAAGAACGAGTTGTTCCCCCGCGTGGGGTTCATCGTCACCAACCTCGGTGGCGGAGCCGCTGGCGTGACTTGGTTCTACAACGGCCGCGGGACGGCGGAGCAGTGGATCAAGGAAGGCAAGAATGCGGTGAAGTGGACGCGACTGAGTTGCCATGACTTCGTGGACAACCAGGTTCGCCTGCAACTGTTCGCCCTGGCGTACAACCTGGGGAACTTCCTGCGGCGATTGGCGTTGCCCGTTGGTGTGAAGCACTGGTCGCTGACCACGCTGCGGGAGAAACTGATCAAGATCGGGGCGAAAGTGGTGTCGTCCGCGCGGTACGTGGTGTTCCAGATGGCGGAGGTCGCGGTTCCCCGCGAGCTGTTCCGGTTGATCCTGGCAAGAATCCGGCGACTTCGGCAGCCGATGACGGCATCGGGATGATGACGGGCAGCGCGCAAAACATGCGAAAAAGGCCAGAGCGAGGGTGCCGGTCTGTTCGTGAGGCGTCGAGTAAGGGTCAGGAGTGTCAAAATAATGAAGATGGCGTTGCAAATCTCCATAGTCGAGACGGCCGCGAACCAGGAAAATCGTTGTTCCGCGCTCCAAGCTTCGGTATACTCCGCAAAATCACCGACGACGTTCGTCGACGGAGTTTCATCTGGGAAATCCCGGATCGAGAGATTCGGCAAGCGCGGCATCAGGAAAGGTGAAGACCATGGATGGGTTTTGGCGAAGCCTTGCTAACGCAAGCCTAACCACGACAGCGACCGTTCGCATTCAGAATTCGGCGATGACGAAAATTGATTGCCGCACTCAGTGAAACCGGTCCGGCCGGTGAACGGTGCCCCGGGGCGGGCCTGAGAAGACTTGACGATCGAATCAGGCGGCAGGCCGCTCACGGGATGACGGCAATAGCGATTACAGAAAAAGGTGCGGTTCACATTGCGGTCACGATCGAACCTTAGCTTTAAGGGTGCGATCACGCTTAAATGCGGTGTCAACAAAAACTCGTAGCAAGGATACGCCATTCTCCGTTCGGAAATCCGAATGGAGAATCGCGCTAGCTTCGGATCCCCCGATCTGGCCGCTTTTGATGCCTTCGCCGCCGCGAACGGCATCAGCCTGGCGAATGTGCCGGAGCCGATGAGCGCGGGGGTGATGGTGATGGCGGGATTGGGAATTCTCCGACGACGGCGACGATCGTCGTGACGGTCGGATCGGAGGACTTCACCCGCCGCCGGCACAGCATCGATCCGCAGCGTTACCCGACGCAATTGCTCGTGAATCTTCCGGCCAAGCCGATGAGCCGACTCGAACAATGGCTACCGGATAACTGGAAGCAGAGGAATCCGTTGCCATCACCTTAGGATCGGTATCCAATGCGTCCGGAACGGGGTTTGGCGATTACAATCCCCGGTCGCATGACACTTCAGAAGCAATACGAATCCGGCGTGTCGCACCATAAGGCGGGCCGCTTGGCGGAGGCGGAGAAAATCTTTCGCCAGATATTGGCCGCAAAGCCGAATCATGCCGATGCCTTGCACCTTCTAGGGGTTGTGGCTGGACAAGCCGGACAGTTGGACGTGGCCGTGACATTGATTCGGCAAGCCATAGCCGTTTCTCCAACCAATGCCGCTTATTACGGTAGCCTCGGGAATGCGTTGCAGGATCGGTGGCAACCGGACGACGCGATCGTCGCCTTTCGGACTGCGATCCGGCTTCGGCCTGCTTTTGCTGAGGCATACAACAACCTTGGAAATGTCCTGAGGGATACGGGTCAACTTGACGAAGCGATCGCGTCGGTTCGAGAGGCGATTCGTCTGAGTCCTGAAAAGACCGCGGCCCATAGCAATCTGCTTGCCAATTTGCATTACGACCCGAGGGAGGATGCCGAAACGATCTACGAGGAGCATCGCCGCTGGAATGAGCGGCATGCTGAGCCGCTGAAAAAGTTCATCCAGCCGCATGTCAACACGCGTGATCCGAGCCGGCGGCTGCGCGTTGGATATGTTTCGGCGGATTTTTGCAGACATCCGGTTGGTTTGTTTATGGTGCCGCTGCTGACGCACCACGACCCGCGAAGAGTGGAAGTCTTCTGCTATTCCGATGTGAGGGTGCCGGATGAGAATACGGCCAGACTTCGTCAATCGGCGCATGTGTGGCGCAACGCGGCGGGGATGGCGGATACACAGCTCGCCCATGGGATACGAGCGGATCAGATCGACATACTGGTGGATTTATCTCTTCACTCGGCGGGAAATCGTCTGCTGGCTTTCGCTCGAAAGCCCGCGCCGGTTCAAGTTACATGGCTTGGCTATCCTGGGACGACCGGCTTAACCAGCATCGACTACCGATTGACTGATCCGTTTCTTGATCCGCCGGTAACTGATCAGTTCTATTCTGAAAAGTCGGTGCGCTTGCCGCATACTTTCTGGTGTTATGAGTCGATGCACCCGGAACTGCAGGTCTCCGGGCTTCCGGCTATCAAAAATGGATATGTGACGTTGGGCTGTTTCAACAAATTCGCCAAGGTGACGCCGGCCTCGCTTAAATTGTGGGCCAGACTTTTGTTTGCGATTCCTCGTTCGCGTTTTGTGATCCATAGCCCGCCGGGCGAGGCTCGGGTTCGGGTGATCGAAGGATTCTCTGAATCGGGAATTGAGCCGAACCGCATCGAATTCGTCGATAAAAAGCCGCTGTTGGATTACCTCACCCAGTTCAATCGAGTTGATGTAGCCCTCGATCCGTTTCCATGCAGCGGCGGGACGTCGACATGTGACGCGCTATGGATGGGTGTGCCGACGGTGACTCTGCGCGGCCGGACGGCCGTCGGAAGGGGAAGTGTCAGCATTCTTTCCAACGTGGGGCTCACCGACTGGATCGCGGAGACTTCGGAGCAATATGTGTCGATCGCGGTAAACATGGCTGCGAATCTGCAGAGGCTCGCGGAGTTGCGGGCGGGGTTGAGGAAGCGGATGGAGCAATCGCCGGTGATGAATGCCGTGCAGTTCGCCGGGGAGATGGAAGTTGCTTATCGCGGGATGTGGGAGAATTGGTGCTTAACGGGGGAATGAGGAGGCGATGACACTGGCGATTTGCGCGAATCGTTAATCCTTTGTGCACCGCGTGAACGGCATCTTTTGTCTTTCTCGGGCGGTCGGCCTAAGCTGCCCGTCAAACTCCCATGCTGCCTTGGTCCTTTTCCCCAGCCCCGTAATGTAGATATGACCGCCGCTCACTGTGTATAAGAACGGTGTGCCATCACTCCACTCAAAAGTTCCAAACACGAGTGTTGAAGAATCATGCAGTGTGACGGCCCCCAGCCGGTCCCGGGAATAGCAATCACCCTCGATCGTAGTTGTCGCAACCTCGGGACTCGATAAAATTCCCTGAGCCGCGGAGATCTGGAAATGACCCAGGACACCACCAATCAGGCGATGCAGATGGCGATCGGGCATCACCAGGCGGGACGATTGGCGGAGGCCGAAGCACTCTACCGCCAGGTTCTGGCTCAGCAGCCCAACCACGTAAAGGCCTTGCATCTGCTGGGGACGCTGGCCGGGCAGACCGACCGGTTTGACACGGCTGCGGACTTGATCCGGCAGGCCATTCGGCTCAAGCCTGATTTCACCGAAGCGCACAACAATCTGGGAACCGTCTTAGAGGCCAAGGGGCAACTCGACGAGGCCATCGCGGCCTATCGGCAGGCCATTCGGCTCAAGCCTGATTTCACCGAAGCGCACAACAGTCTGGGAACCGTCTTAGAGGCCAAGGGGCAACTCGACGAGGCCATCGCGGCCTATTCCAAGGCGATCGAGTCTAGGCCGGGTTGGGCTATACCTCATCTTGATCTCGGCCAGTTGTATCGCGCAGGGCCGCTTCGAGGAGGCACGTCTAGCCTTCCAGCAGGCTGCTCAATGCGAGCCGGATAACTCCGACGCCCATAATTTCTTGGCCATCGCCCTGGCCGAGTTGCGGAGGTTTGATGAGGCGGCCAAGACTCTGGATCGCGCCGCGGCCCTTGCCCCCGATTCGGCGTTCACACACCAGGCGCGCGGCATGATCCTGTGGCGGAGCGGCCGGGGCGCCGAGGCGGTGGATAGTTTTCGCCGCGTCGTTGAAATCGCACCGAATTGGCATCGGGTTGGATTAACCTCGGCCACGTCTTGCGGCAAATTGGGCGGTTCGCCGAGGCCGCCGACTGCGCTCGCCAGATCCTGGCCCGGCGACCGGGCGCGGTTCAGGCCTACACCCTTATGGCCAGTGTTGGCGCGACCGCCGACGCGGCGGAAATCGCGCGACTTGCGGCATCCGTCGATGACCCGCAAATGTCCATTAGCGACCGCGCCGCACTCGGGTTTGTCCTCGGAAAGATGCTGGACGAGGCCGACCGCTTCGATGAAGCGTTTGCCCACTACGCCCGGGCCAATTCGCTGGTATTACAGATGCGCCGCGCCGCCGGCGAGCGGTACAGCAGTGATCAGGTTGCGCGTCGGGTGGACGAGTCAATTGAGATGTTCACGTCGGACTATTTTCTGCGTATACGAGACTGGGGCGAGCCTTCAGAATTACCCGTCTTCATCGTGGGAATGCCGCGCTCCGGAACCAGCCTCGTCGAACAGATCGCCTCCAGTCACCCCGATGTTTTCGGTGCCGGCGAGCTGAGGGACATCGGCAACATCGAGGCCTTGGTGCAGTCTCACCCAATGCCGGCCGGCACAGGTCAAGGATGCCGCCCGCAAACAATTGGATCGCCTGCGGGTTCTCGGCGGTTCGGCCTTGCGCGTGATCGACAAAATGCCCGCCAATGTCGAGCGCCTGGGATTGATCGCCGCGCTCTTTCCCTCGGCGCGTGTTATTCTGTGCCGCCGCGATCCTCGCGACACCTGCCTCTCCTGTTTCTTCCAGCGGTTTAGCGCCGGCAATCTTTTCTCCTTCGATCTGACCCAATGCGGCCGCCATCACGTCCATACCGATAGGCTCATCGCCCACTGGTTGAAGGTGCTGCCTCTGCGGATGCTCCAGGTGCAATACGAGGACCTGGTCGCGGATTTGGAAGGACAAAGCCGCCGCATCATCAGCTTCCTGGATTTGCCTTGGAACCCTGCATGCCTGGATTTTCACCGGAAGGAGCGGACCGTGCAGACATCCAGCGCCTGGCAGGTTCGCCAGCCGATCTACACCGGCTCAGTGGGCCGATGGCGGAATTACGAACGGCATCTGGGGCCGCTCTTCGAAGCGCTCGGTTTAAACAAATGATTCATCGTCCGAGTATGACCACCGCATATCATCGAGGGAAGGCGCCGTTCGCGTTACGCTCACAGAAGATGGTCCCGCGCACGAGTGCAACCGACGGATTCATGCCGACCATGCATCAAACGTCAAAGATGCAGTTGACGCATCGGTCACGAGCTAAGCCGCATTCTCGGGCGGCCCTGACAGATGAATGCTAATTTGTTCGACTATCGAGCCCAACTCTGGCAAATTCTGGCCCGTGAATAACCTCACAAGGGGATGCGACCAAAATTCGATTTGAAGCTCATAAACAATGCGATAAGTCCGCGGATCCAGTTCCTGGACTACCAGTGCCCGCCGGATTTGGTCCCAAGTCCATCGATGGAGCCGGTTCTTGAAGAGCCCTTTGAAAACCAGAAGAAGTTTTTCCGCATCGATTTTAAGAATTGTCTGCTGCCAGTTGGAATTGATCAACGCGATGATCAGGGTCAGCACGACGATTGCCAAGACCGCGTAAACCGCCATTGCATTCATCCACCCCATATTAAATACAGCTTGGCAGCTGCTGACCTTGCAGCCGAGGAGAGTCATCGAACTGGAAGAAAAGACTATCGCGACCACGGCCCGCATTTTTCCTTCCAGCGATTCCACGATATGCATCCCGTCCAGATCTGGAAGAAAGGTCAGGATGCTTTTCCTGGCCAGGCGCAAAGGGCCGTGAATCATCGGACTGGCGTAATCAAGGATCGGACCATCGGGAATTTGCGACATGAGTATTGGCATATCGCTCAGTGCGCCCGGAAGACCCGCGAGGAGTTGTGAATGAAGGAGTCATACGAAGAACGCCCAGCCGACCACATCGACCCCGAGTCATGCGGCGGCAACGGCAAGGTGGCTGGCGAAAGCCTATCGGCAACGTCGTTCATAAACTTGTTGGCATTAGGCTATCGTCGGCAAGCAATTCAGGCCAGGAACATGGCTGGCGCCGGTCCCTCCGACCGCAACATCCCTCAGGATTCGTCTTATTGAGAAACTAAGCCGCCCGACCGATTCGACGATCGCACGCAACCCATTTTTGAGCCTGCTCTTATCGCAGAAATTTGGCGTTGACCCCTTCTTTTCGTGTGCGATACACCAACCGCATCTTTTTTCTTTGGCAGACCATCGGCAGACTGACACAGCATGATCAAATCACAGCGTCCGGTCGCCTTGGAAAATCGAAATGCTGAGACGGAACATGGTATTATTTTCTGGGTTCAAGCCAGTCATAGCTGGGAAAACCGGAGAGCGAGTTCTTTAACGCATGAGACAATTGATTCGGATCTTGCAGCGTTTGGCGATTGTGGGGCTTGGGGCGTTCAGCGTCTGGTTGATTGTCTTCGTGATTTTCAAGTTCGCCGACCACAGGCTTCCCTGGATCCTGGCCCTGAGCTTGACTTACGCGCTGGCTGCGTACGTCGTCCTACCTAGAGCTGTTCGCATGGGCCTGAAAGTTCTTCAGCGGCAACATTTACCTCGCTTCACGACCACTGGCGACGGACTGCCAGGGGATCCCGTGAACCTGGCCCTGGTCGGTACGCTGCAGGAACTTCACACCGCCTTTGCGGCTGCCGGTTGGTTGGGAGCGGACGGGCTCAGTCTGGCCAGTTCCTGGCACATGATCAAGGCATTTGTGTTCAATAAAGCCTACCCGACCGCTCCATTCAGCACCCTTTACCTTTTCGGACGCGGCCAGGACATCGGTTTCCAAAAGGCGATCGATCACAGCCCGCGTAAGCGACATCACATCCGCTTTTGGGCCTTGAGCATCGCACGGGCCCAGGCCAGTCTCGGAACCGCCAGTTTCTGGCTCAACACCGACCGCCCGCCACGCGAAGAAAGAGTGCTATGGGTGGGGGCTGGCACCAGGGACACGGGGATTGGTCTGACCAAAATGACGTTCAAGATCACGCACGCGACGGATTCCGATACCAACGCCGAACGCGACTTTATCGTCGATGAATTGGGCAAAGTCGGTGTCATCGGAGACGTAACATTGCACAAATCGGGCGACCACCTCGTCGGCAAGCGCGTCAACCACTACATAGCCGACGGCGAAGTCGCGGTTGCCGAATTGGGAGGAGACCGCGGTTGAGAATGGCTTTAATAGGGATCCCGCGGTGGGTTTGGGCAGGTGCAGCATTCGCTCCTGTCCGTTTACCCACTGCCGAAAATGAAACCGGAGACCACTGACGCACCAATGAGGTGAGCGATGCGTAAACCCCATCCGCGGTCTTGAGCGATTAGATCCCGTCGCGAGCAAGATGCGTGTGGAGTTGGAATGATCCAGAGCAGGACAAGGGGTATGAATTAGTCCCGGCGCTTGTACACGACAATAAATGGGTAACCTTCCTCAAGCGCTCCCGATCCAGACGACATTCTTGAAATCGCTGCCGCCATAGCGATTAGTCCGTCAGCGGGCTCGGCTTCAAAGCTCCCCGCCGGCTTGCTGGCAATCGTTCGATTTATTTTCCACCTAACCAATCCCGCCGAAACGATTGGCAACTCCTCCCACCGGGTTGTATATCGCGGCGATCTTCGATCCGACCGCATGTGCCAAGTACGACACGCATTCAAGGCAATAGGCGATGCCGACGCTAACCGAATTGTCCCCCGCCCATGCTCCAAATTGATGTAAGCGCGCGGCCAACCCCATCTCCGCGCCGGTGAATTGATCTGACAACATGGGACCCACTTTGGAGGTTCCCATGGAAGCCATTGTCAACGGCAACGCGGATGCCTGGCGCCGTCGTGTCGATGACCAGCGGGCCAGCGGACAATCGGTTCGGGCCTGGTGCAAAGCCAATGATGCGCAAGAAGGTTCCTTCTACTGGTGGAGGTCCCGGCTGGGCTTGTCGCCCGTGAAGGCGAAGCCTTCCACGAAGAAGAGGCGGACCTCCAAGCTGGTGGAAGCCAAACCTGCGTCGCTCGCGTTCGCAAAGGTTGTCGTTCACCCGTTCAGCACCGAATCACTCCGTCTACGACTTGCCGGCGAACATGAATTGATTTTTCCGGCGTCGATGCCGCTTGAGCAGGTGGCCAAGCTCGTTCAGGCCATCGAGGCGAGGGCATGATCGGCACCGCGGGCGTGCGTATCTGGTTGGCCACGGCTGCGGTGGACGGCCGCAAGGGGTTCGACACTCTCTGCGGGATCGTTCGCCAAGCGCTGGGGCACGATCCCTTGTGCGGGGATTTATTCGTATTCCGCAACCGCTCGATGGCGAGGGTAAAAATACTTTTCTGGGATGGCAACGGCCTGGTGCTTTACGCCAAGCGCATGGAAAGGGGAACCTTCCGCTGGCCGCAAGCCGGTGAGTCTTCGATTGCTCTCAGCGGCGCGCAATTGATAGAACTGCTGGCCGGGCGAGAGGTGCCGTGAAAAATAAATTTGTTTCCGCTGCGCGCTGGACATGACGTATCTTATTGCAACGTCATGGATGATGCGGCCCTCCTAGAACTTCCCGACGACCCGATCCTCCTCAAGCAGTTGCTCGTCGATCGCGATAAAACGATTGCCCAGCGTGACGAATCGATCCAGCTCTTGAGCCAGGACAATCAATTGCTGCGCCACCGGCTGGCGGCGCTGCTGCGAAGTAGCTACGGCCCGCGCCGAACGCTTCGATCCCCGGCAACTGCTGCTCTTCGGGCTGCTCGTGCCCAGGATTGAGTTTCCTGCGACGGATTCCACTCGGAAGTCCCAATCGCCCAATCGTTCCAAGCACGGCCGCCAAAAACTTCCCGATCATCTGCCGCGTCTGCCCATCGAACATGACCTGAGCGAATCGGAAAAAGCCTGCCCCTGCTGCGGCGAGCAGCGACAGCGCATCGGCCAGGAGAAAAACGAGCAGCTGGAACACCTTTCATCCAACTTCGTGGTCCTGGAGCACATCCGCCATAAATACGCCTGCAAGCACTGCAATTCAGGACATTGCCAGAAGTGCGATGGCCAGGCCCATATTGATCTGGCCGCAAAACCCAAGCAGCCGATTGAAAAGGGATTGGCCGGTCCGGGCCTGCTGGCGTACGTGGTGACCAGCAAGATGGCGGACCATCTGCCGCTGTACCGACTGGAACAGATCTTCGCCCGCCAGCAGGTCCACATCAGCCGCTCGACGCTGTGCGGCTGGATCGCGGCGGCAGCGAGGGTGGTCCAGCCGTTGTACCAGATGCTGTGCGACCGCGTCCGCCAAAGCGCCGTGATGCACACGGACGATACGACGGTGCCGATCCTGCACGAAGGGCATTGTCGGCAGGGACGGTTGTGGACGTACGTCGGGGACCAGCACCATCCTTATATTGTGTACGACTTCACGCCGACTCGCTCTGGCCAGGGACCGCTGGCGTGGCTTGGAATATGGAAAGGCTTTTTGCAGGCCGACGCCTACGCCGGCTACGACAAGCTGTACGCGAGAGGCGATGTGACCGAGGTTGCTTGTTGGGCTCACACCAGACGCAAATACTTCGACGCCCAGGAATCGGACACTGCAAGATCGCTTTGGATGCTGGAGATGATCCGCCGATTATACGCGGTGGAGAAAGAAGCAGCCGACCGCGATGGGCCAACAGCGAAGGGCGAGCCCTCGCTTCGCCTGCTTCTACGCCAATCGCAGTCCGCGCCGATCCTGCAGCAAATCCGCTTGTGGCTCATTGAGCAGCAAGCACAAGTGCTGCCCAGGAGTCCCATCGCACAGGCCATCGGCTACACGCTGAACCAGTGGCCGGCGCTGACCGTCTACACTAGCGATCCTCGCCTGAGCCCGGACAATAATGCCGCCGAACGCGTCCTGCGCCGGGTTGCCGTAGGAAGAAAAAATTGGCAGTTCGCGGGGCACGACGAATCGGCCCAGGGCCACGCTGTGCTCTGGTCGTTGATCGCAAGCGCCCAGCGTCACGCGATCGACGTGCAGTTGTACCTGCGGAGCGTGCTGGCCCACTTGCCGGGTCTGCCGCAGGAGGAATTGCAAAACTATCTGCCGGATGTGTGGAAGCGCGACCAGATGGCCGAACAGCGGGCGGCGCTGAATGCCCATCATGCCGCCCTGATCAACGCAAGGGTCGCACGTCCATCCGCATGAAAGATGTTTTCCATCGAGCGCGTAATAATCAACTGCGGCTCTTGATCGCGCCACGTCGGGTCGTATATTTTCTGTTATCCGCCGGCCAGCGGGCGCGTCACGCTACCGGCCACAGGGTGTTTTCCATTGTCCAGAGTCGGCGATGCCCAACGGCGATCCAAATTGGCATGTGACCGAACTACCCAAGCTCGAGCGATTCTTCGCGCCCTTGGCCGACGAAATTCGTCAGTTCGCGATGGCGCATAACATGTCCATTGAACGGTACTATCACAAAGCGCCGGACTGGCGACTCCAATTCACTCCGCCACAAGGGGGCAATGCGACCATCGACATCCGTCGGATTGACGATGAAACTTTTACGCTGACCCAGAGCTGGTTTGTCGACGATTATGACGCGGCAACTCGCTCTCTGCGGTGGGGCAAATCGCCGACCTTCCGCGTCAAAGACGTTCGGTTGACCGACCTGCTCCGTCAGGCACTCGTTGAAATGCTCTCGTGGCAAAAAAACAAGTGGACGCGAGTTGCGACCGGTTACGAGGAAATGTGGCATCGCTATACTCGCGAGAAGTTCGAAAAAATGAGTCCTCATTGGCCAAAAGTCCGGCCGCCCGGCGACGCGGGATAGGCAAACGCAAGGTACGGCGGTTCTCATTGTTCCGGCGGAAATGTGGTTGGCCAATCGGTTACAAATTGATTCTGTCCACCGCCGCCATTAACCGAGCCGATTCATCGGGGTCACGATGAACGAATAAAATGCGCTGAGCCACGGCACGTCTGCATAAATCCATCAACAAGACGCCAGATTTTTTATACTTGAATTCTGGCCGATATATTCGCTTCAATGACCACGCCGCATGTTCGGCAATCAACCTTGTGTCATCCGTGGGCGCAAGTAATCGGCTGCTCCACCATCCGCCGTATTGCTCACTGTCAGCGTGCCGATCCGTCTGAATAAATACGCTCAACTTCCCTGCCACCAGATTTTGCCGCCGCAACTTGACGCACGCTTGAGATGCGAAGGTAACTGTTGCCTCTCTGATGACCTTAACATCATTAAGGTCAGTGCGACTAATGGCGATGATTATCCACCTTACCCCGAATGGCTGCATTGGATTGTTGTCGGCGTTCTGAAAAAGATGGAGACTACCGAATTGTAAAATGACCCAAGAAATATGCGGTGCTTTTCGGCCAAGGCAATATGGAACCCAAAAGATTATTCCTTTCGGTTCTCGACGAACTGCGCGAATGCGTAACGACCGCTGGCGAACTGCGTGACGGCACAACTGCCGCCAAAGCGGGTAAAGGGGATCAGCAATACATCGCGATCAGAATCAGCAGGCTGCTACGGCAACTATTGGTTGCCGGAATTCGGTAATGGTATACTCTGAGCTTCATCCCTACTTGGATATCCGAGCGATCACACAGAAAAAGACGACGACAAGTAAAAGGAAATTGAGCAATGGCCGGTATGCGATCACGCCGTCAGTATAACGTGGGATATCAACATACGGCATCGGAGGAAACGGTTGATGCTATCTCTCGTTGCCTAATTGTAGCTCGTCCGCTTTTTGACGGGGTTCGGCTTGTAATTCGTGAGCCGTCCACCCAACAGGTTTTCTTCCCGCTCTAACCGCTTCACGAAATCAACCATCGTCCAAATCTTGTCGACCACGCCCGCCATTTCCGCTGGCCATGAGTTTGGTCATGAATTCTCCGAGCTTCCGCGGCCGAACGGAGAGGCCTTACCAGCCCGGCGACGGCGGATGGGAGTCGGAGACCAGAATCGTCAATTGCAATGTTCTGGTCGATGCCAAGTTAGCTGGAACCGAAGACAAAAGACACCCGATACGCGCGATTCGCGGAACAATACGGTGAACGATGCGCCGAAGTGGAGGCCGTCCCGGCGGACGCGTTGCGGGACATGGTTGAGCGGTCGATTCAATCGCACATTCCCGCGGGCGAGTGGGAGCGGCTAAAGCATATCGAGAATCAGGAGCGGAAGAGTTGGCACAAGATGATCGGGAAGCTAAAGGGGGTCGCATGATCGCGATCTCGGATTTGATGCCGCTGAGATAGCCGGCGGAATGCTCTTTCACAAGTGAATAAGTCGGCCGGGGGCGGTGGGACGTACGGCCAGGCAAGCCAGGGTGGCCAATGTGGCTATCGCGAGGCCGGATGGCTCAGGCACTTCCGCGGCCTGGGCATAGTTGAAACCGGACGTGGAGGTGACGGACCAATCATTTATCGGCTGTCCATTGTCATCCACTACGCTCGTGATTCCACCCCAACTTACCGTATCGGAGTAGTCCGCGTCATAAAAGGCGCTTACCGACCCAGGAGGAACGGGCGTGCCAAGCATGTCGAGGGCGCCGCCCGTCACTTGGGCACTGGCGTAACCCTGAAGTGTCAGCGTGTAGCTAATCGTGAAAGGCACCCCTACTTGAACAGTGACGGAATCGGGATATTCTGTTAGCCCGGGGATATCGATCTCTGAGTTGGGATTAGTTGAGTCGGAGGCTTGTGCAATGGTTCCAGCGCCAAGATAGCCCATACCGGTACCGGTTAGAGAAAGAGCGAAACTAGCTTTGGCCTGATGAACGCTGGGGTAGGCGTCGGCACCCAGGATGTTAATAGCTGTCGACCCGATCACGCCGAAAGACCCATTCAAAGTGACGGATCGGCCCGTCGCATAGCCCGGAGCTGCAAAGACAATGTCATCAGAATAGCTCGCGGTGAGTGCAATCAGGTTTATCCCAGAATTGGCCACGTGATCATCATAAGGATCAGCGTCATTGGAGGTCGCGGTGGCGTACCCCGAGCACAGAACCTTCAGTATACCAGGCTCGGCATGTGCCATGACCGACATGGTGGTCGAAGCACTCCCATTGAGAGCTTCTCCATCAGAATATCCTACGCCGATGCCCTGAAGTGTATAATCGTTATTCAAGGTTGCCCCGGCTTGTGTGTTACTAATCGTCGTTTTGCTGTCGCCAAGCCCTGGAACGCCGCTTGCGAGTCCCGAAACACCATCGTAAACAAGCGCTTGGTAATCTGCCAGGCAGGTAGCGACCGACCACAAGAGAGGCGCCAAAATACAGACGACGTGAAGGGGCGTTTTCATCAGAACACCTCGTCGTGGTCTCGCACGTGTGAGCGGCTCATGGAATGCATCCCAACGAATAGCGCCTGTGTTGCGCTCCACAGTGTTTGTACGTTAAGGTTGAGAGGATCGGTGGGGGTGGGTCCGGTACGTTCCGTTCGATTGCGTAGTCGAGTGAGCAGGCCGAGGGCAGATACCGCTTCAGCCATGACCTTAGCCCGCAATGTTGTGATGGAACTGGATTCCATTCCACGATGTTACCGCAATTGGCAACGCGAGGGTGGTTATATTTCGGAGTTTGTAAATTGAAGGACCGAGCCTGGCGGGATCGCCTAAGTGAAAATCGATCGAACAATCGCCAGTGAGGCAAAGAGGAACGCCAGCGGCACACAACAGCCCATGCGGGGGCTCCGGGGGAATATGCTGAACGATATTCGGTTGTAAACCCCGGTTGTACGCGGCCTTCCGGGGATTGGTCAGCCAGCCCTAGCCACGCGGCGCCGAAGGCAGAGACGTTGGATTGGTTAGATGAAAATAAAACGAGCTGTGCCGAAAATTGGGCAATGGTTCAGTTTGAAATTAAATAGTTTTTTCGACGATTTTTCCGCATTCAGGGCATTGGTGGGGCGTGGCGCGGAGATCATAGCCGCACGTCGTGCAGATGTCGGCGAGGCGTTTGTGATTCCGTGCAACGGTTTTAACTGCCCACGCGAGCGGCAGGAGAAGGGATGTGGTCAATATCCACCAGAATGAAATTTCGAACAGGCCAAACTGCGAGGGTATTGGAGGCTGAAGGGAATCGGTGAACCAGAAAAGGTGGATTCCAGTACAGCCAATATAGTGATTCCAGCCAATTATGCCATCTTCGATGAGTGGTTCACTTCGTGGTAGCGGCTCACTCGCACGCCAACTTTGAAGATATCCCCCTTGCCAATCTAGAACATAAATCTTGGATTCGAATTGCATCCGATATGGCGATTTCTCTTCGCGATAACGCCAACCGGCGCTTTGCAAGTAAAAGATGAGGCTCACTACGCAGAGCATGAGCGATAATGCCGCCGAGGCAGTGAAAAGACGTGGGCGGATTTGTTTCACATCAGCATTTTACCGCGCCTCAGTCGATCAGCTTCAATAAATCCTCGATCTCCCAAACCGTCTTTGACAGGCCAGCGGCCATCGGAAGCGTGATCCCGAAATCCGATGGCGATCCGCCTGACCGAGGCCTGCTCATAGATGGGTCAGTTTGAAAATATTATTGTTTCGTAGTGGTTTTTGCTTCCGATTGATCGGGAGACCAGCGAAGGAGGGTGAGATTGTAGACTGTCCCTCTTTCAAAATCACCAGAATAGAAGATGCCATCGTCTTCCGGGTTCAATGGCCGAAGTGAACGACCTGCTTCTACCGACAGTCCCATCCTTGGGTTCACACACCAGTATGACTGTTACCGGTCGCAAGTCCTGCAAATTTCCAAGTTCGCCGATCATTAGGCGATCCCCGCGTTTCGGACCGGTTTCGACATCTGCGAGTACGATGCTCCCGACAGGATCAATCGAGCCACTCCATGTCTCGATATGAGCAACTCGAATAATTGTGCCTGACTGCAGCGCAACAAGATGGTACGACTCCGGATGCTTGTTTGGTGAATCAAAAGAGGGTAGCCAATGCCTTCCACATTCCGGGAAACTGGCGGACTTCGCAACAACGCACCGATGCCCAATCAACTCTACGGCATCCGGATCATGATCTGCATTGTGATAGGTACAACACCCCTGCGCGATAAGCATGAAGAATGCCATCGTGGCAACGCGAAGCGATTTCATGGACCGGAATTATATAGCGCCTCCGTCGATCAGCCCCACCAATTCCTCAATCTCCCAAACATGATCGGTTAGCCCCGACGTCAATCCCCGATGATGGTCAGCTTGAAATCGTTTCTTTCTTCGGCGGAATTGTCCCGCATTCGGGGCATCGGTCGGGAGTGGCTCTAAGGTCGTAGCCGCAAGAATGGCATAGACCGTGAATGGATCGTCGGGCAGCATATCGCTTGCGAAAGGCGAGAAACATGGGATACACAGCCAAGAGCAATGCAATGAGCCAAAACGGCACCGCCCAGACATCGAAACCATGGTCGATTTTGGTAGACGAGATAATTGCGTAGCCAAGTTTTACTGTGTGACCAAAATAAAATGCGTCTGGTGCGACGAGGTGTGGATCGCACGATGCTCCGCCACGAACGCCACCACGTTGCCTAAATTCGCCGACACTGCCGTAGTTCGACGTAGTTGCTCCCCAGCCGCTCGGCATAGCAGGAGCAACGTATTGGCGCGTCAATTCCAGCCGCCCTCGCCAATCTCCGAAGAAACATGTCGCGTTGGGCTTTGCGAGGAACGGAATCTCCTCTTGACACCAATAACTCCGAACCCAACAGCCGACTGTTGCGACGCACAATACGAGCGACAACACCGCAATCCCATCAAACAGCCATCGGCGGAGGCGTTTCATCAGCGAGAATTGTACGCGCGCCAGTCGATCAGCTTCAGCAAATCATTTCGGCTTTTCAGGAACCGTTCCACACTCCGGGCATCGGTCAGGGGTGGCGCGGAGGTCATAGCCGCATTTGACGCACAACGATTTGGATAATCGGGTTTCTATCCTTCCTCGCATGAGGGATCGACGAAGCCAGATCGCAGACAGCAGGGCAGCCGCAAAGGCAACGAGCCATGCCAGCATGGCGTCGGCGGAACTGCTTCTTAACGCAAACCCATTGAACAGCCATTGGCTGAATTGTTTCACGCGGAGAATTGTACCGCGCCTCAGTCGATCAGCTTCAGCAAATCATATGGCCTTTTCGGGGATTGTCCCGCACTCGGGGCATCGATCTGGCGTGGCGCGGAGATCGTAGCCACAGACGGAACAGAAACCCTGATGGCTGTGACTCGCGGGCCAGAGCCGAATCACGATCCATGCGGCCGGTATGGGTAAAACGGCACAGATGATAATCCAAATCGGCACCCCACCATTTCCTCCGCTCCAAAGACCGATTTCAGAAAGACCGATTTCAGTGGTAAGTGGATTGGCGGGGTGCGGATTCATTCCACATATTTGCCATAAAACAAGCCCAATTCCCAAAAGCAGGATTACCGACATGGCGGCGAGCGCGTTGAAGGCCCATCTGCCGAAGCGCTTCATACGTCGGATTGTACCGCGCCTCACTCGATCAGCCCCACCAATTCATCAAACTCCCAGACATGATCGGCATCCACCCTCGCACGGTTGAAGAGTTCAGAACTTGCCCGTAAGCTTCCCCTCCCAAAGAAAGGATGGCTTCATGCCCAATATTGCTACCCACATTCAACGGCTCCTGAAGAAAACAGAACGGATGAGGCAGCAGACCATTAAGAGCCTACTTTGGACGATGAAACAAATCGAGAAGGAGCGGAAGAAACGAACTGCCGACTTGGAAGAATCTGCCAAGGTCATCCTGAAACATCTTGAGGCCTTGGGCCACGTCGGCATTAATAGTAAGACGGCAGCCACGAACGCGAAGAGGGCCGCCACGATTGGGATGAACCGCCGTAGGCGCAAACGAGTTCGTCGCAAATTCGCCGTCAGCGGCGAACAGTCAATCCTCAATTTTGTGAAGGGCAAATCGAACCCGATTGGCAAGGAGATCGAGAAGCACTGGGCCAGTGAAGGTCGTGCTGGTACGGCAGCGAATCTCATTTCAAAATTGGTCAAGGAAAAGAGACTGAAGCGCATGCCTCTGAAAGAAGGACGGGGCAGCCGGTATTCGTTGGGGTAGGCAGCGGCGACCCTCAGCAGCATTACCAGCACGTGCCGCCGACACAGCGTTGATCCCCAGTTTTATCTGACGCAGTTACTGACGAACTTCCCGGCAACGCCGATCAGTGGTGTCGGACGCTGGCTGCCGGATGACTGGAAGCGGCTGAATCCGGTGCCGCCGGGATAGGAAGACCAATCTGTCGCGGCAAAGGATTCTGGAAAGTCAGACGCGATTCTTGATCCAAAGGGACAATGCGTCGGCCACCCGTGTGATGACGCTGTCCCAATCCCCCCACGAACTCTGGCGGAATAATCGCATCGATGGATACCAAGGGCTGTCCTCTCGCTCCAACAGCCAGCGACAGTCCGGAACAAATGACAACAGCATCCAGACCGGCTTGCCTATCGCACCGGCCAAGTGCACCACGGCCGTGTCCACCGCGATGACCAGGTCCAGATTGGCAATCAACGCTGCCGTGTCGGCGAAATCCTTCAGCTCCTCCGTCCAATCGACCAGCTCCATGCCCGCCGGCGGGGTCTTGCCTTCAGCGGCCGCCTCGCCTTTCTGCAGGCTGAAGAAACGCACGCCGGACACCTGTCCCAGCGGGGCCAACCTCGCCAGCTTCATCGAGCGATTGCGATCGTTCTTGTGGGCTGGATTTCCCGCCCACGCCAGGCCTACCTTCCCGATTGGGCCATGGTCGGCCAGCCGGTGTTGCCACCTTCTGGCCTCCTCGGCATCGGCCTGCAGATAAGGCACGATTTGCGGAAGGTTGGCTAACGTCGTCTGAAAAACCCGCGGCAGACTGAGCAGAGGACAGTGCAGATCAAAGGCCGGCAGGGGCTGGCCTGAGGCCACGATTTGGCATCTATCGGCCATTGTCTGGAACAGCCGCTCAAGTTCCGCCTGACATTGGACAATGATTCTTCCGCCCCGCTGGGCCACCAGCGGCAAGTAGCGGATGAATTGAATGGCATCCCCAAAGCCCTGCTCGGTGTGGAGCAGAATAGTGCGAGCTTCCAATGGCAAGCCGTCCCACTGTGGTTGAGTGAAGTTCCGCCGGCGGACCGGAAAATCCTTGCATTTCCATCGCCACTCATGTTCTTCCCAGCCCCGTTGAAAATCGCCCCGCGCCAGCAATGCCATAGCGAGATATTGGTGGGCGTCGGCGTAGTTGGGATTGAGGGCGATGGCCTGGCGATAGGCGGCGATAGCCTCATCGAGTTGCCCCTTGTCTCTCAGGGCATTGCCGAGATTGCTGTGGGCTTCGGCGAAGTTGGGCCGGAGGGCGATCGCACGGCGACAGGCGGCGATAGCCTCATCGAGTTGCCCTTGGTCTCTCAGGGAATTGCCGAGATTGCTGTGGGCTTCGGCGAAATTGGGCCGGAGGGCGATGGCCTGGCGATAGGCTGCGATGGCCTCGTCCAGGCGCCTCTTTTCCTTTTAGGGCGTTGCCGAGATTGTTGTACGCTTCGGCGTAATCAGGCTTGAGCCCAATGGCCCGCCGGATCAAATCCTCAGCGGCGTCCAACTGGCCGGTCTGGCCTGCCAGCATCCCCAACATATGTAATGCGTCCGCATGATTTGGCTGATGCGCCAGGACTTGGCGGTATATCCTCTCCGCCTCCGCCAATCGGCCGGCTTGGTGATGCGACACGCCGGATTCGAACAGCTGCTGAACAGTCACGTGGCCGGGCATTGTAATCCTGAAACCTCATCCCGCTTGCACCAATTCCGCCACGCCTGCGATGATGCTTTCCAGCCCGACCAGCACCTGCCGCCAGCACGACATCGATCCGCAGCGCTATCTGACGCAACTGTTGACGAACCTGCCGGCCACGCCGATCAGCCAAATTGAGCGATGGCTGCCAGACCGGTGGAACCCGCCCGATTCTACGCCGCCGGGATAGGTCTATCGCACAATGTTGGCCAGAAGGTCTGGGATAAATTCCAGCGCAACGGCCAAGCGGCACGGAAGATCAACCGAGGCGTATTTAGCGGGTGACGATCCCCAACCGGCCCTTTGCCAGGCCATGCGCCGTCGCCTGCACTGTAACCGGTCCCGGCTCGCGGGTAGTGCGGATCACCAATTCGGCTCTTCCGTGAAAGAGTTGGCGTCGATCGCCTTGGTATTGTTCCACCTTGCTATAGTCACCGCTGGCCACCCCTGCGATGGTCGCCGGGCCGTGGACAGCGAACGTGACCATTTGATCGCCGTTTGGCTGGAAATTCCCCTCGGCGTCGACAGACTCGACGGCAACAAACGAGATATCCTGCCCATCGGCCGTTAGCTCGGTTCGATCCGCGGTTAGCCGCAGACCAAAGACCAGGCCGGCGGTGCGAAGAATGTTGTCCTCGACCTCTTTGCCCTGCCGCACGCCAGCGGTCCTGAGCGTGCCGGGTGCGTAAGGCAGCACGAACACGGCCCTGAATTTCTCCGCAACGGTCGTCGGCTTTTGGCCGATCAGGACGTCGTTGAGGTACACCCTCACCGCGTCATAGCGCGAGTAGATCTGCACCTCGAGCGGTTTGGATTCATACCCCGGCCAGGTCCAGCTGGCACGGCTCGGAACGACGCCCCACGGTCCAACGCGCATCCTCTTCCCCTGCGGCGTCGGTTCGGTGACGCTCGTGTAGAGCTTCTCGCCCCGGTCCCAAACAATGTTTCGGGCATACGAGATCGGCTTGCGAAAGCCCGTGATGTCCATGTCCCCGCAGTAGGCGCCGTGATAGGGAAACTGGATCGGCTCGGCGTGGGGATAGACCTTCTCGTTGGGCCCGTAATAGCGCCCGATGCCGGATTCGCCGAGATAATCGATTCCCGACCACACAAAATCACCGAGCACGTAAGAAAGTTTGGTCGAATACTCCCAACTCACGAATAAATCCCTTGGAAACGATTCCGTCCCAGCGATCACGCGCGTCGGCACCCGCGCGTGGTCCGGCTCGTAGCGGTTGATTTCATAGTTGTACCCCACCACATCAAACTTCGACATCAACCCGTCAGCATCATCCCACTTCCAATCGAACGGCCCTCCGATATTACGGTACCAATAGACCGACGTCGTCAGGAATCGCGTCACATCGAGGGCACGGGCGCGTGCGACGATTTTCGTCCCATTGGGCGTTGCATGCGCGCTGCCGAAGTCATGGATCTCGTTTCCAAGGCTCCACATTACGGTGGAGGGATGGTCCCGGTCGCGCATCATCATCGCGTCCAGGTCTGACTCCCAATTCGCGTCAAAATCCACGCTGTAATCCTGGGGAAGCTTTCCATAGGTCCAACTGTCGAAGCACTCGTCGATCACGATCAGGCCCAAACGATCGCATGCATCCAGGAAGGCGGGCGCCGGTGGATTATGGCGCAGCGGACGGCGTTGAACCCCGCCGCCTTGAGCAGCTCGACGCGGCGCACTTCTGCGCGATCGAAAGCGGCCGCGCCCAACGGGCCATTGTCGTCGTGGACGCATGCGCCGTAGAGCTTGACCGCGTGACCGTTCAAGACAAAACCCTTGTCAACGGAAACAGCGATCGTCCGCACCCCAAAGGTCGTCTCGCGCGTATCAACAACCCGGCCGTTGATCGATGCAGTCGTCACCGCGACATAGAGGTTCGGCGTCTGGGGACTCCAAGGCTGGGGGCTGGGTAATGTCGCCGTGGTCTGGACCGTCATCGTTCGCTGACGAACGCCGTCGATGATGGGGAAACCTGCGCCCACCGGCACGAAGCTCGCGACGGCGCTCCCCACGCGCCTCCCATCTCCTGCGGCCTCGAAAACCTGCGTCGCGTATTCGACGCGCGGATCGATTTCGTTGCCGTCGTTTTCTGCCGTGATCGAAATGCCCAGCCTGGCAGTACCGCCCGATACTTCGACGGTCCGAACGAAGACGCCGAACTGCGTGATGTGAATCGGCTCGCCCACGTCCAGGCGCACGTGCCGATAGATCCCCGACCCGCTGTACCACCGGCAATTCAACGGCCGCGAGTTGTCAACGCGCACGGAAACAACATTGTTTCCCCCAATGTTCAAGTAGGTTGTGAGATCATAAGCAAACGGCGTAAAGCCGTACGTATGCGTCCCCAACTTGTGCCCGTTGATCCAGACATCGGAGAGCATATAGACGCCCTCGAATTGGATCGCGACGCGCTTCCCCGACCAGCCTTGCGGCGCCTCGAACGCCTTGCGATACCAACCAATTCCTGTGGGAAAGAAACCGCCGGGGCTACCGGCCGGATTGTCAGCCGCGATCGGCCCGAAGATCGACCAGTCATGGGGCAAGTCCACGGATGTCCACTTTGTGTCATCGAACTGCGGCGACTCCGCTCCGGCAGGATCACCCTGCACAAATCTCCACCCCTCGTCGAACGCTATCAGCGGGTCCCCCGCACATTTTCGGATGGTCCCATTTAAGGCTGCAGCGACGCTCACAAGAATGAAAACAAGGCGCACGAACCCGTCTCCCTCGGACCAGCCGGGTGCCGTCGAAAAAAAACGGCAACGCTAATCAGTACGACAGTCGACGGTAAATCTATCGTGCCAACGAGGGTTTTGGCAAATTCGAATGGTCCGGCAGCCGATCGCCAGCCAAACTGATCGACGTGACCGGGAGGTTCGTCGACATCTGCATGAGATATCGCAGTAGATCGATCGCCCAGGAACATGCGGTCGGCGCGGATCGGAGAAAAGGATGCTGTTTGTGTAGCACTCACCAAGAGGGGGTGCGGTTCATACAGCGCTCACGAAATACGAGTAGGCGACATAGTCTACCGACTGCCGGCGAGTGCCGTTACCGGATACAGTGCACTTCAGGCAGCGCTCACCATTGGTCCTGAGACGATCTTGGGATGATTTCAATAACTGCACGACGTGAACCGCGTCATTTTTCTTTTGGCTGACGGCCAGCACACTGGCTCGGCACCAGCAAACCACAGCGCCCTAGCCCGGAGGAGTGGCGTCGGATCATTAACGGGCAGGCAAACCGTGGCCTCACTTTGGGATCCCACATATTCGGATGCTGAGGCATCGGCCTGACGATGCCGAGGAAGCCTCCATCAGTCTAGAAACCCGCCAAAATACGAGCCGACAATTATTTGTTTGGGTCCCGGCAGTTTCATGGTATAGTGTGCAACAATCGGTTTCTGAAGCGGAGGAACGAGTTATGAGGAATCGAAGGGTTTTATTTGCGCTTGGGCTGGTGGCTGGTGCCATTCGTTTTTGTGACTTTGGGACCGTCGCAGAAGCACAAACCGCGGTGAACGTCAGCGTAAACGGCGGTTCTCCAATCACTTATGCCAATGGCGCGGCCACTGCCACCATGCCCGCAACCGGCTTGGGACTCTGCTCCTCTGTTTATGCCAATATGTGGGGTGACCCGAATCTCCCCGGCGACATCGCCGCATCGGGCGTCCAAATCATGCGATACCCCGGCGGCTCCTATTCCGACATCTATAATTGGTCCCTCAACACCGCCAACGAAGGCGGCTATGTCGGTCCGGACGCCGGCATGAGCAACTTCTTTAATGTCATCAATTCGGCCGGTACCCAGGCCATGGTCACCATCAACTATGGCTCTAACACCACCAACACCATCGGCGCTCAGCCCCAGGAAGCCGCCGCCGAGGTCGCCTATGCCGACGCCAGTTCCAGCATCTACGGAACTTCAAGCGACGTCACGCTGGGCGATGACGCGGCCGGGGTCAACTGGTATACGGCAGGCTATTGGGCCAAGCTCCGCGCCTCCACGCCCGCTCAATATCAATCCTGGGCCACCGCCGCCGGTGACTACAACCCCGCGTACTCCTTTCTCGCCATGGGACATTCTTCGCCGGAAAACATCCAATACTGGGAAATCGGCAACGAGATCGGCGGTAACGGATACACGGGCGTCCAGTGGGAATACGACCTCCATGCCCCCTACTATGAGGGCAACACCAACAGCAACGTCGGGCGAGACGGGAATCCGCTCCTCTCGCCAACCGCTTACGCCCAGAACCTCGTTCAATTCGCCACCCTCATGAAAGAGGTTGATCCCAACATCAAAATCGGCGCGGGCTTCAGTGCCTCGGCAGGCAACGCCGGTGACGCGGCGATCCTCCAGACCGCCGGCAATTACATCGACTTCGGCATCATTCACTGGTATCCCACCGGCTCGCTCCCAACCATGATCACCAGCACCCTTCCCTCCGAAATCAACAACCTCCGAACCAGCGTCGAGAACAACACCAACAAGGGATACAACGGAATCGAGATCGACGTCACCGAATTCGGCGACGGAAATTCCTCCCCGCCAACCGTCGAAAATGCCCTCTTCGCCGCCGACGCCTACGCCACCGGCTTCGAAAACGGCTTGAAAAATATGAACTTCCAGGAGATGAGCAGTTCCCATTATCTGAACGGCAACGGCACCGCCGGCAACCCCGGCGAGGTCTACTACGCCATTCAAATGGTCAGCAAGTTTGCCTCCACCGGCAACACGTTTATGAAGACCACCTCCGGCAATTCCTCACTGCGGATCCACGCCGTCAAGACTGCCAACGGAGGCGAGGATCTGCTCTTGATCAACGACAGCACGACTTCCGCCGACAATGTTACGCTGAGCCTCACGGGAAACGCACCATTATCCGGCAGCGGGACGCTGTCAGAGTTTGGAGCCGCGAATATCGAATCAAACGGCGACATCACCGCCCCAACCGCACAGGCGCTGAACAATCTCGGTTCGACTATCACGCTATCGGTGCCGCTCGAGACAATCGCCGTATTGGATATCCCACCCGTCCCCGAACCCGCCTCAGGGGCATTGCTCGCGATCGCGGCGTTCGGACTAATGATTCGACGCCGCCAAAAACCGGCGCGTCTAAAACTTATTCCTTCCTTTTAGAATTCACTTCGTTTTGCCGTGGCCAGCAAACCCCCATCTGTGTCGCGCCCGGTTCTAACCGCTTCGCGGCATGGGTCGCCGTATACCCCGACCGACGGCGATGGCAACGGAGCTGCAAAAAATCGAACGCTGGTAAGAAATCTTACCATGCAGCCTGAAGCCTGGGCTGCGTTTTCAAAAAACCTAGACGCCGCGATTCAAAATTCTTGGTAAGAATTTGGTAAGAATATTGGCAATGTCGGCCCAACGCCGATACAATGCCGTTCAGTGCGATTTATTAAAAAATCGCCTGAAAAACAAGGTTTCCCAACGCCATTGCAATGCGGAGCCAACGCGGAAAACTCAGTTTCGAATCCTAGTTCCCCCCGGGTCTCGGCGGATCAACCACCCGACCGATTTTGCCCCATATTTTTCACCGCCCCATCTTCATCAGCTCAACCCGCGCCGCCGGCGGCGCCATGTGGCAGCCGATGCAAAATTCGATGAATTCGGCCACGTCGATCCGACGACTTCCTGATTCGCTTGTTGCGATCCACCATTGGCTTTGGCCGAGTGAGCCCGGCAGCGGTTTGGTCGATTTCTCAATCAACAACAGTGATGACGGCGTGCGCAACCGCATCCTTTAAGCGGCTTCCGGAACCGCAGCCCCCGCCAAATCCTCCATCCTGATTTCCTCCCGCCTCTCCATCCATCTTTTGGCCTTCCCGCGCGGTCCTTTCTTTGACCAGGACCAAATCTCGAACTTGTTGCCGGCCAGCAGCCACTCCCTCAGCTTCAGTTCTGCTACAGCCTTGTCGCGGCGGTGCGAGTGATTGGCGCCGCTGGTGGCCTGGATTCCCACGGTCTGGCCGGGACGCACGGCTACGATGTCAATGCAGGAAAACAGGTCAATACGGCGGCGGGAATATGGGCAGAAGCGTTCAACAACCTGGGCGGTGTATCCCTCGCTCCTGAGCAGCGCCAATGTTCTTGCGGTGGGACTCATCTCGATATTCCCGTATCAGCGTCGCGATGATCTGCTGATGAATTGCCGGATCCTCCGGCAAATGTGGAATGCAAAAAGAATCATCAATTGCGACGGTATTAATACGCACCAGATTAAAACTTGTTCTTCACCATCGGCAGGCGTTCATTAACCGAATTGTTGATTGGCGTCACGCTCGGGCCATCGACGAGAAGTCGCTGCAATGGCCGGCGCGGAAATTGAAAATGTGATGGCTAAAAAGAGAGGTGGGTTTCTCGATGAGATCCACCGTGCTCTTTTCTGGCATCCATTGCAGCGATTGCACCGGACGCCAAACTCGATCGCCGATCAGGCGGCCGCATCAGCTTCGCCCTGGAAAATCTGCCACAACCGCTCGAACTTCCGCCGCAACTGCGATACCCGACCCTCCGACAGCCCGAATCGCTGCGCCACCAATTTGGTGCTGTCGCCGCTGCTCAGCGCGCAGATGATTTCGCGGTCACGATCGGTGAGCAACCGAAGCCATTGTGCGAAATCGATGCGGAAGGCGGCCAGATCGGGGATCCCTGCCTTTTGATCCTCCACCGCGATCCGTTTCCAGGCGTCCGTTCCATCTCGCAGAGTGGCCGGTAACCGGTCGCGGTCATAGCTGACGACTTTGACGTGATGCCGCCGCTGACAGGCCGGCGACAACACATCTCACCACATGTGCCCCAGTCCACGATGCGCTGCTTGTTGAAGCGGACATCGGTGAGATCGACGCCATCGTCCAGAAAACCCAGAATCTGATGGAGGCGGCATCGCGTATCGTCTTAAGCGGCTTCACGATCCGCACCGAAGCAAAGGTGGTTCGATGCCCAGATCGGTACATGGATGACCGCGGTCGAATCATGTGGGAGCGTGTTTGTGGTCGTCTTGAGTCCATCGAACTTGGTGATCACCAATGATCGCCTTCCCTATCACCAGTGGTACCCCCGTACAGTCTTATGTCTGTTATATATGAGTAGTACTCGAACGAATCAATTTCCTGACCCGGATGACCTGCGGTTGAAACCGATGATGACGGGAATCCCGCCGGCCAAAAAGCAGAGGCCGCCACGCCACCAAGGTGGTGAAAAATTCGTCAAGGGGCCGATCCCGTGGAACTGGATTCAGCGAACCACACAATTCAAAAACCAGGCCTTGGCCGTCGGGATGTTGATCTGGCGGGAAGCCGGCATCGAGAATAGTAACTCGATCAAACTTTGCCTCGGCTGGGCTGAGGAACTAGGCATCAACAGGCAAGCAGCACGACGAGGTCTGAAAGCGCTGGAGAAAGCTGGGCTGATGTCTGTGGTGCCTGCTAAAGGGCGCTGCCATCAGATTACCATTCTTGATGCCGCAACCACCATCGACGCAGACTCTTCAGAATTTTCTGTGGAAAAACCCAATAAACAGCGGTAATCAAGGTGTAATATGTGTTCGACCAACTTCTACAAACCCGACCCAACGACGGGAGATATTCAAACGCAAGGTCTTGCTTCGTCGCGATATTGGAAAGAAAGACAGGTGAGCTATGGCAACGATTGTGAATTACTCTGGTGGATTAAAGCGGATTGAATTTTCCACAACGCCAAATGGGCCACGGAAAATCATCCGCCTCGGGAGGATCAGTTCGAAGGTGGCGGAGGTCTGGAAGGCGAAGATTGAGGAGATCGTTGGCGACCAGCTCGCCAACCGGCCGCACGACGCTGAAGTTTCGAAATGGCTTGGGGGGCTCGACGATAGCATGCTTGGTCGACTCCGAAACGTCGGGTTGGCCGAAGGCGTGGGGCTTCTCTCGAGTGACCCTGGGTGCGTTCATGGGCCGACTGTTTACCACGATGACCGGCAAGCCGGGAACCCGCGTCTTCTACGGTCACACCCGGAAGAATCTAGAGTCGTTTTTCAATTCTGCAAGATTGATTCGGAATATTACCACAGCCGACGCCGACGCATGGCGGACATGGCTAGTGGAGCATGAGAAACTTTCACTCGCCACCGTCTCCCGTCGGGTGGTCGCAGCGAGGACGATGTGGCGGAAAGCGATTCGTTGGAAGCTGGCATCGGAAAACCCATTCGTAGGCATCCCCGGTGGGAACCAGACCAACGAAGCCCGCAAGTTCTTCGTCAGCCGCGACGTGATCGAAAAGGTTATCGCCGAAGCGCCGGACGCTGAATGGAAGGTCATTATTGTCCTGTCACGCTATGGTGGGTTGCGGTGCCCCTCGGAGCATTATGCGCTTCGATGGGGCGACATCGATTGGCTTCAAGGAACGGTTCGAGTGCCATGCCCCAAACTCGAACACCGGGAGGGGCACGCATATCGCATCGTGCCATTATTTCCTGAGCTTCGTGAGCCCCTGCTGAAGCTGTTTGAGGAAACGCCCGAAGGGGCGGAGTATGTCATCAGCAAGTACCGGGGTGGTCCGTTGAACCTTCGGACACAATTCGAACGGATCATCATCAGCGCGGGCGTTGAGCCGTGGCCCAAACCATGGCACAATTTACGGGCAAGCCGGGAGACTGAATTAATGCGGGAGTATGACTTGGCGACGGTCTGCAAATGGATCGGCAATTCACCAGCGATCGCGGCGAAACACTACGCCATGTCGGTGGACCTCAATGCTGACTTTCGCAACGCTGTCGGCAACCCCCATGGGCAGGCGCAGCAAAATGCGCAGTGGTCATCAGCGACCGCGGGCGACCACCTGGATACAGCCCGTCTGAAAACCAATGAAAAACCCCCAGAAAACCGGGGGTTTGTCGTTTCCAGTCCATCCAAGGGAAAGACTGGGAAAAGAGGGAAGTGGGCCCGACAAGATTCGAAACGGAAAAACAGGCAAAAAAGAGTGCTGTAGGGCAAAGAGGCGCGCATTTTCAGCGCAGTTAACAGGAAATAGACGAGGACTTGGCTAAAGTAGCGATGAAAGTGGCAGAAACTGGATGAAGACGAGCGGGCGGTAGATTCTTTATATAGTGGAGGAGAAAAGAGAAAAGTAGTGATTGGTTTTTTAGTGTCAGTCTTTGTGTCGGTAAAGAGGTTAGTTCTGGCGGATGATGTGATATAGCGCATGAGAGAATACTAGGAGAAGATGAGAGGCACAAAATATTTTGTACTATAACTCGCGGAGCTTTAAAAGCTTACAAGATTGTTAGTGGCTTATTACTCTGCATTTGTCTGCGCTATACATGAAGAAATTTCACATTACAGTTTAGCAAAGCAGGGGTTCAGACAAATAATATTAATAAGGGAAGGCTGATAGTGTAGCAAAGAGAAGGATATGAGGATAGGAGAGGAGTTATAGATATTAAGATAAAGGGAAGAGGAAAATAAGAAAGGTAAAATATGAGATAATCACGTCAATAGATAGAGAATATTGACAGGATAGATACTGACGTATCAAGGTTTTGGGAGATTTTAGAGGTGTATCAGATAGAGAAGATAGATCAACTAGAAAAACTTGGTATGATAGAAAGATTCAGAGAGGTGGTACAAGGAGTATACTTTTGCAACATTGGTGCAGACAGCTTCATCAATAAGAATAAAGTGATGACTATAAAACTCACTTTATTACAAGTCAACGCACTTGAGGAGATGAGTAGTGCATAGGTGACAGTGTTTGAATAGTTTAGAAGGCGGCATGTGAATGAAAATAAAATACTAAAGTTTCTGGACAAAGCACAAATCATTGGCAGTAGAAAATAGAGAAACTAGATTAAGTTTGAGATGGAGAGTTTGAGATATAGAATAGATAGAGGCACTGAGATAAAGAGGAACAAGGGGTTATAGGTTAGTGACAAGATGAAAAAGTACATTAATGACAATAAGGAATACAATAGGCTAGTTACGATAATATTGGGTGGGGGTGTATATGAAAAGACGATAAGATAACAATATTATGAAGAATACAAAAGGGATATACTGAAAAAGGAAATAGGGCAAAAAGAAATCTCTAATATCACAGAATCAAAAGTCTTCAAAAAAGAGATTAAGAGGTATTTTAAGATAGATAAGGGGGGATAGAGATGACAGTAGATAGCGCTATGCACAAGTTCTATACGACATAGAGGAATCAGAAAAGAGTCAAAGGATAGAAAACAGACGAAGAGATATTAGGGAAGAAGCAGAAGAAAAACTGAGGCAGTATTGTAAAGGTTCAGCATGTCACAAGAATGAAGGTGAGCACTGTATTGTGCAGATATTCAATGTAAAAGGTAAGCATAGTACATATATAGCGTACTATTTTGAAGACAATGGATTTTGTTGGGAGTGTTATTGGGCTGATTATTATATATTTGAATGTAGCTGAAGTGAAGATTACGGCGAAATATAATGTGAGTGGGAGACGATAGCAAGGCGCAAAAAAGGCTGACATGGGACGTTCACGTTCACGCATGAAGTCTGATGAGATAGAAAATGAGATGGCTGACGAGAAGTCGCATGGCAGATAGCATTGCTCATAAGTCAGGCTGGAGGGTGATGATAACAAGACTCTGAATAACTTAATAGATAAGGTTTAAGCATAGTAGATATCAGATATGGTATGTTATGGAAGGAAAGGAAGGCTGATAAAGAACAAGAGCAAAGGTGATAAGATTGGAGTGGAGTAGGTAAGTAAGTGAAAAGTAAGTGGCTTAATTATTCAATTTCACGAGTATTTTAAGAGATAAATAGTAGGTAAGTCATTTCTTCACGAGAGATATAATATAGGAGGACAAGCTGCTGTGGTGGAATACATTGATTTGAGGAATTAGAATGAAAGAAAAAGAATTCTTGTAGGTAGGTGAAGTGTAGCGAAGGATAGGAGTGAGGTGTAAGCAGGACGTTAAACGCTTTTTACAGGGGGCTGTTTATGAGATGATTTGTGTCAGCTTGTAGGAGGGAGCAGGTTCACACTGAAAGCTACGTTGACTAATAGAGATGGCTCTTAAATGTGAAGGGAAGATGGCACAGGAGGTAGGATATGACGTTGAATAATAGACAACATGGAACTTTACTTGTGAGTGAAAGAGAGGTAGGGAGACTGCTCGGCGTCACGAGAAGAACAGTTTTCAGATAGCGCAAAAGAGGCTAACTCGAGCTATCAAAATAGGCAGTAGAGTTTTGTACAGCAGCGATGACTCGCGCTTTCGTCGCTAAGAAAAGACAAATCGCACGCGAGACACGCTTAACGTCTTGCACAGCTTACTCTTTCGATATAATATAAAGGTAAATCATGTCTTCTTGTTTGTTAAAATATAGTTGCTTCATAGGATAAGTGGCTGGCGCTTACAAGAGAGAGACTTGCTAGAAATGAGGCAAGACGAATAGCTGTAGGATTACGATAGATGGCAGGGCTGGGATTTGCTGGAGAAGGGGAACATCAGAACTGGCACGATTCAAACGCAACGGCAATACGATATAAGGCGGATCTCAAAAGGGCTCCACGGAGCTGACGTTCATCAACGCGGAAGAGGCGATCAAGGCACGACAAGACGGGCGGCAAGATGGTGAAAGTGTGGAGCTATATTGTCAGAAGACTGAGAGTTGTGTTTTAATATGATTGAGAAGGGAGAAAAGGAATTTCGGATAGTGCATCAGCTAGACAATGGAGCGTGGGTAATAGGCGATAGCTCAGCTAGCTAGTGTTATATCGTTCTGATGAGCTTTTGGTGACGGCATAATAGTAGTTACTGAGGGAGAGGTTGCGCGGACAAGGCTTACTATCTTGGATTTGAGGCAGTCACTTCGGCACACGGATAGAACTCAGCGAAATCAAATTGGACTCACTAGAGGACGAGATGTTTGGGTTCTCTTAGACAATGATAGCGGGAGAAAGGTACTCGTAGGACGTAGTGCGGATTTTGATAGGGATTGGATGTCGTGTTAGGATGGTTCACTGAGGACTGTGCAGGGCGGCGATATTGTGGATTTCGACAGCGATATTGCGCGGGACGGAAACAACACTCGCGGAAATAATAGCTCGCGGCGAAGATACGACAATCAGCTTGCGCGGCGGAAGTTCAGCAGAAGATAGATGAATTAGATGCTCGATCCTCTAGACTTTAGAGAGAGAAGAGAATCTGTGTGCTGGAAATATACGGATGAATACAGCGGTGATAGACGGGTTATTGCGGTTGAGGGAAATAGGAAACGATATCAGTGTGAGCAAAGGAAATAAAAGCTGGTTGATGATGCAACTAGATATTTCTGTCGCGCTGGCATTACATTTCTCGGAAAATTTGATGTGACTCGCGGCGATGTTTTGATGATAGACAATCAGCTTCATAGAAGCACATGGAAAATCGCTGTGAAAGTCGCGGCGGCGATGGGGGTGTAGATGGATGAGATTGCGGATCATATTTTCATAGAATATTTACGTGGTAGGTTGAGAGACATTCATGCTTTACGGCCATATTTCAACGCAATTGAACTGGAAGATTCAGCTTAATAATTCTAGAATAGCGCTCTATCGCTACTGACAGCGAATAGCGACGAAAACAGCAACGCGAACATGGCTGGGGTTTACAATGTCATCGACAATTACAATGAGAGAATAGGAAGAGCGTTTTTCTAGTTCATCACGGAAGCAAGGGCAACTAATAGGGCAAGGCGTTACGGAAGTGGGTAGTGGTGCTGGTGCTCAATAGAGACTATGCGACACGCACTTTGTCTTGCGGCACACGAGGAAGATGGTTGTGTCGTGTCGATGCTGCAGTGCGGAGTTTCACACGGATAGAACGATTTTGTGTCAGTTGGAATTTCCTATCTGAGACTCTGGCGGCGATCTGGACGAGGAAAAACTGCGGAAGGAAAAGCATCGCAAAAAGGTCGAGCGGTTGATAAGGCAGAGACTGGACGCTGCAGATTCGCTGCGCTTCCTAACAGCGGAGACAGAAAACGGAAACAATGATTTGTGTCGAAGAGTCGCCTGGCTTGAGAGAACGTAAGGCTAAGCTGTTGCTGCGAGCGCTATTGAATAAGGCAAAGGTTTTAAGTGGGAATTCAGCGATAGGGTAAAAAGCTCACTGATATGTGACTGTTAAGCAACTTGTCACTGCAACAGGTGTTGAATAATGATGTGTTTCGTGTTTGTAAATATTTTTTTCACATATTTTTTGGTTGTGTGCGAACACACGTTAGGGTTAGCTGTTTTATGTGTGTTAGTACATGAAATCGCGAGAAATTTGTGTATTGAGCTTTATGTTTAAGGGTGACGTATCGCTGGTCAAAGTTTGAATACGTTGGTTGTTGAAATCGGCGCTGCGTAGCTTTCGTTTACGATGGGTCGATTACAGCTGAGCTGTTAATTCGCGAGTTATGGAATTCTTTTGACATATAATGAAAGCACGTTGGTATTTGAATCAGGAGCGGCACGTGTTATAGTGGGGGGATGAGATTGAAACATTTTAATAGTTGTATGTTTTTCGCGTTGTTGGGTAGCTTTTTATTTTTAATCTCTGGCTCGTTTTTTTCACTTTTTTTTCACAAGGAATTATTTTATGGAAACATATATTAGAACAATACTTGTTATTGTTGCTCGCTCTCTCGACGATACTGAAATGGCATTTGCTGCGTTGGGTGATTCTGTTAGCAACTCGTAGTATTAGTTGGAACAAAGCTGAAATATTGGCACTGAAATATTATGTATGATGTTCACGATAATTTGAATTTTAGCGTTATTGATTTTGAGACATTTGTCTCGTTAATTACCTCTGATGTTTCTGAAAATCTAGAAAAAGTTTGTGCTTTGACTGCTGAAATCATAGACGCGTAAACTGTCGGCGACGAAGTGAGATTTAAAGATTTATTTCGTCAATTAAGAGAATACATAACTTCTACACATAATATTTTTTTTTTTTTTTTTTTTTTTTTTTTTTTTTTTTTTTTTTTTTTTTTTTTTTTTTTTTTTTTTTTTTTTTTTTTTTTTTTTTTTTTTTTTTTTTTTTTTTTTTTTTTTTTTTTTTTTTTTTTTTTTTTTTTTTTTTTTTTTTTTTTTTTTTTTTTTTTTTTTTTTTTTTTTTTTTTTTTTTTTTTTTTTTTTTTTTTTTTTTTTTTTTTTTTTTTTTTTTATTGGCTGCGAGCGAGGCTGCGATTGTAATGCATTCGATTTATGTAAAGCTGTTGTCACTTGATGCTTGGTGGAAGCTAGAGGACATTTACTTGAGGGCTTCTGTTTACATCATGGTAAACTTTGAAACATTTATAGACGCATATGGTATGTTATTGTTTAGAAAATTTGTGCTGGATCTCGCGTTTACAAAGGTTGTTGAGATGTTTTGTAGCGAGATTGTTGTTGGTTTAAAGGCAAGAGAAGCGTTTGTGCTAGGGCGATGTCGTCTAGGAATCAACTAAGATGGAAGGAACTAAGTTATGAGGGAAACATTAGCAAATTGTGACTTGTACGATATGTTTGTGATACAGGTGGGCGTATGTGTTTCTTTACTTAACGGTGTTGTCTCTTTATTAGAGCATATATGGAAGGCGGGACAAAGTGGAAATCGTCGTGTTCGTTTTGCGTCGTGGCTGAGCATCAAAGAATGTTTTAATGTGATGGCAACGTGTAACCGCGATCAGTTGCAGGCGTTTGTATACGATCTCAAGGAATATATCGAGCGTGTTTCTGCCGCGCGAAGTTGGCTAACTGCTGGCATAGAAGGGGCGTCTGATGTGTTAAGGGAAATTTGCGATTGCATCTCTGGGCGTCTCATCGCTACGATGGAATTGAATGTCGCTGATATGTGGAACAACGAGATAAACATAATAATCTCGTTGGAAATTATCGCGTTACAACATCGTTTGGCGAAACAACTGGCGCAGCGTCAGGTTGAGAAGGTGAAGGTGTTACTGGTAAACGTTGACGCGAAGGCATTTCAATAATTGCTTGGCTTATGAGATTGCGTGCGTACTGCTGAGCGATGCTGGTTGCGCTTGTTTAATCGGTTAGTTACGACGTTGCAACTACTGCTTCGCAATGTTGGCACTGCAATACTTGCTTTCGCATCACAAGTAACTAGTTTAGCAATCTGCTCACGAAGAACGAGACGTTTATACAGAGGGACGTGTTGCTAACTACAGGCAGGTAAAACCAGCGCTGATCTGACTCGCAGAGAGTTTTATTGCTGCATCGTCGGTCGCTCGTTTCTGATCTGGCGTCAGTTCTCGAATTTGATCTTGTGTTAATGTTTGTGAATTCAAGATCGTCTCTATTTCATCTTTTGGAACATATGTTTGCGTTATTTCATCTTGTGTTTGTTGTTTATTTGTGGCACTAATTTGCGTCGCTGCACTGCTTGACAAGAACTTAACGCTGACAAAGAAGATGATCTTAAGAATTGATGGGATTAATAAAATGAAATTTATCGCAACGACTGGTGCACTCATTCGAAAGCGTTTGCGTCTAACGAGTTGTCTCTGCGTTGCATGTCTGGCAAACGATATTTAGCGGCATGATATGTGGGAGGGATAGCTTAGTGCTGCATATGGAATTTGCTGCGACTGAGCGTTTTTGGTTAAATCTTCTAGGTTGTTAAACGTTTGCGCGTGATTCACGATATGTGTTGTAGACAGCTTGGCGTGACATTGGTTGCATTCTATTGCGTTTTTTTATAGGAATGTTGTTTTTATATTCTTGATTGAAGCTCTGCATTTGCGCACGTTTTTATGACTTTCTTTGACTTGTTATGTGTATATGATACTGAGGTTTATTCACTGCTACTATCATCTCTCGAAACTATTTGTTGGCGTTTGTTTTTAATCTCTGTGTGTTTTAAAATTCGTTGCGTAAGCGGAAAAACTGCGATTGTTGAGCGAAAACTACGTGTGTTCGATTTCTCTGATGATTATTTGCTTGTCATCGATTCAAGTATCTCTGGAATTATCTTATGACGCGTGTTTAATCTCTGGTCGATGTTAGCGTGACGTCGGGCGTGTGATACGTTTCGCGTTAGTTTTTCGAGTTTTTTTAAGAGGTATCTTTATATAAATTTTTTTTATTTTGGAAGTGCTGCTGAGGTTGTTGGAATCAAAAAGGTTTGATCTTTGGCAAGTGAATGAGTTTTTCGTTATTGGAAACGTGTTGAAACTACGTTCTATTTATCAGTTGTGATTACACTTGAGTCATATCGATTGCATTTTTCTTTTGCGCATAAACATTTCAGGGCTGGCGATCAGCAACAGCGACTTATTTGTTGTTTCAGGCACTGCTGTCAGCGTGTTGATGTTTTAATCGTTTGTTGGTGTTAGCGTTGTTGGGGCAAACGTATTTGGAATAATGTTAAAAAGTAATTCGTTAATTTTAGCACTTTGCAATTCAAATGTATAGACTGGTCGTTTAGCGTCGGGTTTGATTGGTGGGATTATCGCACTGTCAATGACGTCTCTATCTACGGCAAGGGCTTCGACTTCTAAGTTGTTGAAGTACTTATTCGTATTATAATTAGTGTCGTCTATTTTGACGTTGGCGATCTGCACGTATTTTGTGACTGTTGGAACGTACGTATCGGAGGGCAAAACGAATGAGACGTCGTTATTCGTCGCTGGATACAGGAGGTTTAAAAAATTGGTTACGCTGGGCGACGTTATGATAACGTCGCTGGTCGGCGTCTGGTTTTTGTCGTTTCTTGTTTTCACGTTGTATGATCTGTTTAATACAAGCTCACTGGAAATTAACTCGTTGCTGACAGGTTTCAGTGGCATGTTGTCGAAATTTATTAACGTCTGGGCATATGCTCACGCAATAAAGTGCTTAAAAGCAACAACAAGACTGGTGGCAAAAAGCTTGAAATGAACGTGTTGCGATGTGACATGTGATTTCTTCCTGAAAAAAGTCTTAAACATGATCGGTCAGCTTTGCTGCTTGATGGCAAGATTCGCTGTGAGAGCGTCGATTGCAACGCTTGTTGGTTCTGGCACTACTTCGATTACGTTATAAATCGGGTTAATATTATTTCTTGACGTATTGTCTTCGTAAGAGTAACTGTCATTGGGAACGTCGTTTTATGTGTTGGGGGCAACTGTGTTGTATCTCGTATTTCTGGCAACATTGGCTGGATACATCTCATTTTAGTATTCGTCGCTATTAAGATCGTTCGTTTCACTACTTGACTAATCTGTATATGTGACATGTTCACTATCTACTTAGACGAAATTCGACGCATGAGCGCGCTGTTCTGGTTTGTGTCGTATCATATAATCTGATCTAAAGAAACTGATCTACGTGCTGTATTCGCTAAATGTGTAGAGTATTTATCTATTCTCTGCGCGTTTCTAATTGTCGCTAGATTGCGCTTATCGACTGGGCTGTGGACTCGTCATCTGTTTAATCGCTCGTATCTAGGAGGTAATAACTGTGGTTGTTGGACGTATTCACGATTGGTTTATTTAACACTTGGCTGATTGCGTGCGTAATTAAATTAAAGACTGCGATTAAAACGATGTTGCTCTCATGTGTATTCTTTCATATTTTCAATAATCTGTATCGTGTTTGACTTTTACAACTCTGCTTGTATATGAATCGACTATTACTCGCTCTATTTTGGTTGTATGTCTATTAACGACAATATTTTCGTTATGAAACTGACGCTTATAAATATTTGATGTAACGTTTTCAATGTTTCTTTGTTTGTATTTTTTGACTTGCTTTGTACTTACTTTGAATTCTGTTTTACTCGTGTTTTCACTTATAAGTTCGATGTTTACAAATGGAAGTTTTTTTATATCATTTATTTCATTTTGACGCGAGTTCGTTTGTGTTAAAAAAACTTGTTTTGTATTCGCTGTGCTTGATTAGCTTGAATTTGTTGTTGAAGATTGGCGATTTTGTTTGTTTATTTATTATTTTCGTTAATCAAATTTGAATCATTTTCGCATTTGATCAAGGTCGTTATTAGTGAGATGCTAGGCTGCGTTGTTGCAATTGCGCTCTTGCTGCGTCGTTTTTCTCATCTGCAATTCTGGCTGCAAGCTTGGCGTCGGCATCGTCAGTGTACATCTTGTTTATATCTGGGTTTATGAATAAAAAACTAATGTTGAAGATGATGATTTATCGCATGTCGTTTCTTAAAAAAGAACGTGTTTTATCATTGACGGACTCTTTGTGAGTTTCTGCTTATCACGTCGCTTACACTTGTTTCATTGCTGGGTAACTAGACTGCTTGCGCGAGGTTGGACTTGTCGAACGTTTAGGTGTGAAACTCATCTTATGTTTGGGTTGATAATTCATGTTTACATGACAATTCGCTAAGATCAGCGAATGTTATATTGTCAAACGTCATATTACTTTAATTTTGCTCGCTTTTTAAGAAATTCGCATGAATCTTAAGCTCATGAATTGAGTGAAGCGGACGTTAACTAAATGGCGTTGGCGATGTTGCGAAGATCATGGGGGCATATTGAGCAACGTGATGAGGTTTAGGAGATATCTCGCATCGCGTGTGAGGACACGACGATTTATTTGTTTTTTTGATCGAATCGTGCGTACGTGATGTTTGATCAATGCGTATTGGAAATATCTATTAGAGCTATCATTGACGATGAGTTCATTCACTAGCTCGCATTCGTAGTCTGACGTTTTTCGTGCATCTGCAACAGATTGTTGCACGATTTGCTTATGTTTTAGTATCGTTACTTGCACTGGGGCGTTTGACGCACGTCTGCTTTATGATCTTGTTCCACACGAAGTCATCAACGCGACAAATTATGTGATCTTCAGGAATCTCTAAAACTCACATCACTTTGGTGCTTGTGTGTTAATGTGTAATCGCACGTATAGCACTAAACATCTGTTGTTGAGTTCGCTGATTTTTTTAAAGTTCGCGTCACGCGTTTTACACTGGCGTAAACTTGTTGTATTCATGTAAAATTCGACTTTGAATGATCAACATTACTTGATTCATACAAAATGAGGGATGTGAATGCTTCACATTTGTTTGTTTTGGACGCATCTTAACTTTTATGCACATATCTATCGACTACACGCGATTGGGATTATTTACTTTTCTCGCTTTACGCCACGCGGCACGATTTGCTCAGGCATGTAAAAAGTTCTTGTCGATGCGTTATGTCGACTCTCGCAACTCGTGTAATGCAATCGAACGAATAACGATTGAGTCGCTACTTGTGCGTCATGAGCGTCAACGTAAAGCGTATCGTTCGAAGAAAAGCGAGCGATTATTCGCTTGCACATGCGTGTGAGATATCTGATTTGTTTATGCACGTCGTCGGTTATGATGCTTGTTTGTTGGTGTGATTTTCGTCGACGGCATGTGTCGAGTGTATCGGGTGATTGTTACGATGTCTGTTTGCTCGTCGAGATTGTTTAGGTGAAAATCAAACGAACGTGATGTTTTGGCGATGATGTGCATGAATAGATTTGCTCTTTGAACGTTGAATACACTGCGCCGTCTACGCTGCATCGAGTCGTGCACGGGTCTAATGTGTGGCATGAACATAAAATGCGTTCTCAACTACAAATTTGGGCATTGGAAAAAACTTACGTTTATAAAAGAGGGCTGCATTTATTCATTTCTCATAAGTTAAAGTTGTGCTGACTTTTTTACCGCAAATGCTAACGAATTTTGAATCTGTCAGATATCGTTGAAGCATCGTTTATAATGGGCGTATTTCATGGGCAAAACGAAGTTCTTAGAGATATTTGTTCATCGAGAAGATATATGATTATTCGCTCTGGTGATTACGAGACAAACAAGGTCAAGGATGCTTTTTATAAAATCGACTTAACTTGAGGGCTATTGGCGTACAACGACATCAACTTGCGCTTTGCTTCTGGCATCATGTATTAAGTTGGAGCGTAGAAGCATCGTTAAAAGCAATTCAAGGCTCGATGGGTTCGCATATCGAATCTATAATGCTCATGCAACTTGTCGGGGGATGTACAGCATTTGAAACGCTTGCGTCGATCTTTGGGAAGCGTCGATAAACATTCTTCTCGAACACATGTTTAGGGGTGGCAAGGAGGCGAAATGGGAGGACATTAAAGAAGCAACTCGCGGAACATTCGATTTGTCCGGTAAGGTTGGCGCTGCACTTAGAATGAGCTATAGCTTCATAAAGCTTGCAGAAATTCGCGATACATACAAGAAATATTTTACCTCGAAAGGTCGATATCCATCCGATGCTGCCATCGCAAAGGCGATAAATGAAGATTGCGTTGGAGCATTGAGCGTCGTTAGAAATCTCATTGTTCACAAATCGGCCAGAATGGATTCTGATTACGAAAGAGATCACAGATCATTTGAGGCGGTGTTGCCGACTCCCCAGATGAACAAGCCATTTCCTGTCGATGGCGGAATCGTCCACGATCTATTGTCGCCAGTGATGGGAATTGGGATTGAGCTTATAAGGCATGTGGATTCGTGGATACAAAAGGAAACAGCAATATGGAAGAAAATAAATCAGAAGAAATCTCGCCCCTAGAAATCCTCTGCAAGCGATGTGACGGATCAGGTCGCACATATCCTCGCGGATTCGGTGAACATGCCCCTGATGTGTGGTTCTGGATACGAGCCTACCGAATCCGGACGGGCGATTCTTGATCTAATGGAACACAACTTTAGCCAAATGTTCAAGAAAACCATCGGAAATTAACCGCTCTTGCCTTCCTTCAATCCGCTTTCGGTGGTTGGCTTTGCCACCCGACGACTTGAACGGATTTAGTGCTTGTAATTAATTAAAGTAAAGGTATAATTCTATATGACAAAACAACCCTACCCTGAGTGAACAAATCCGCCGGGCGATGTGCAGCGGGATCAGCCGATACCGGATCGGGAAAGAAATCGACGTTTCCGAGTCGTCACTGAGTCATTTCATGGCAGGCCGGGCGGGACTTTCGCAAGCCGTTCTTGATCGGCTGGGCGAGTTTTTGGGGCTGGAAATCGTGGTCAAGGGAAATTCTCAAGAAATGAAAGGTAAAAAGTGAATTATGGCAAGTGTGATTAGAGAACCGAACGGGCGTAAGCGGATTGAGTTCATGAACACAGACGGTTCGCGCCGCTTATCCGGCTGGGCGAAGCATCCAAGAGCCAAGCGAAGCGTCAAGGTGAAAGTGGAAGCGTTGATCTCCGCGAAGATAACCCTGCGCTTGTTGATGATGAAGTATCTCGATGGCTGGTGGTGCTGCCGACGTGATGCACTCCGGCTTGTCGCCGTGGGCCTGGCCAAGCCCCGGCAGGTCGTAGCGATTCCATCGCACACGTTCGCGGATTTGTACGCGGCGTTCTTTCAAACCTCAACGTGAAATCGAGCACGCTGATCGCCTACAAGCAAGGTGCGGACAGCTTGCGGGCTTATTTCGGGGAATCAAAGCCGTGCGGGAAATCACTCCGCTGGACGCTGCCGCTGGCAACAAACCTTGCGCGATGAGGGATTGGCCGAAGCGACGGTTGCGAAGTGCACGAGCGTTGCAAAGGCGATGTTTGAGCGTGCGGTTGATTGGGAAATGGTGGTTAAAACCCGTTCAAAAAAGTGAGGCCGGCAGTCAGACCAACAAAGCCGCATGTTCTTTGTGTCCGAGGAAATCTCGCAAAAGGTGCTTAACGCCTGCCCCGATGCCGAGTGGCGGCGCATCTTCTCACTGGCCCGCTACGGCGGCCTGCGGACGCCTCTGAGAGCTTGGGCCTGTAATGGGCCGACATCAATTTTGAAACGAACCGCGTGCAAATCACGTCGCCAAAGACGGCTCGCCACAAGGGGCATGGATCGCGGATCATGCCGCTATTTCCGGAACTGCGGAAACCGCTACTGGAATTGTTCAGCCAAATGACCGAGGGATCGGAGTACGTCATCACGCGATACCGTGGCACTAACGCTAATTTGCGGACTCAATTTGAGCGAATATTGACAAGGGCTGGGGTAAGCCCGTGGCCACGGCTGTTTCAAAATCTCCGCTCTACACGGGCGAACGAGCTTGCCGGATTCACCTGTCACATGTCGCGGCCGCATGGCTGGGACACTTAGAAGAAGTGGCTGACGAGCACTATCGCAACGTGACAGATGCCGACTTTGACAAGGCCATAGCGGGGGCGTCGAATCAGGCGGCACAAAATCAAGGCAGCACAAAACGGAAAAGTGACGAATAGAATGAAGAAGGATTTGGAGATGGGTGAAAAAGACTGGGAAAAACAGGAAAAAAGTGATTTGTGAGAAGAGGAGGGGGGTGAATCAATGGGCCCGACAAGATTCGAACTTGTGACCTCGTCCTTATCAGGGACGCGCTCTAACCAACTGAGCTACGAGCCCGCGCTTTTCAGGGGAAAAAGATTCTATGGCACCGCCAACCCCTGTCAAATCTATTGCCAAAAACGCTTGACCCGAACCCCTCTGTTGGGAATGATGGAATTGTTATCGGGAGGCCTATGGCAAGTTTTTCAGTCGTGATTCTGACCGCGATCCCCACCGGCCTCGGCGCCGATGGGGCCGGGGCCTTCGTCAAGGTCGATGGACGCGAATGCCTCCTCCGTTCCGCCGATCTCTTTTTCAACCGCGACACCGTCAAACAGATCCAACTGGTCGTCGCCGGCGATAAATTCGAGGAATCCAAGCGAAAATTCGGCGATCACCTAAGCTTCTCCGGCGCCAAACTCATTTCCGGCCCAGCGTCGTGGATGGACCAACTCGCCGCCGCCGCCGAAAAAATCTCCGCCGAGGCCACTCATATCATCCTTCACGATGCCGCCCGCCCGGCCGTGGCTTACACCGATCTGGATGTGCTTCTCGAAGAAGCAGAGAAACATCCCACGGTGGTCATGACCACCGCCGTTCGCGGCGGAATCATCGAAACTGAAGATTCCGGCAAGCCGGTCGCGATCCGTTCCGGCCAGAGGTTCCAGAATATCGTCACCCCCTGGGCCCTGCGCAAAGACAAATTCCTAGAGATGGCCAAGACCAAACGCGACCCCGCCGCCGCCGAAATGTGGCTCGTCCGCTCCTCGTCCCTCAACATTCGCGTCGTCAGCGCCGCCGACGCAACTTTGGCCAAGTCCATGCTGGCCATGCTCCCCAAGCCCAAGGTCCGCGCCGCCGACAACCCGTTCGAAGAAGCGCAATGGTGAGTCAGTTCCATGGCGAGTCAATCAATTTGACGAAGGGATGCGTCAACGATGCTAAAAGCCTCAATCTTTCCGGTAATCCTCCTCACGATTTCCAACACATTCATGACCATCGCCTGGTACGGCCACCTCAAATTCGAACGCTCCGCACTCTGGAAGGTCATCCTGATCAGTTGGCTCATCGCCTTTTTCGAATACTGTTTTCAAGTCCCCGCCAACCGCATCGGCAACGAAAAAGGCCTCACCGGCTATCAACTTAAAATGATTCAGGAAGCCATCACCCTTACAGTCTTCTGCATTTTCGCGTTCGTCTACCTCGGCGAAAAACTTCGCTGGAATTATCTCCTCGGCTTCGCCTGCGTCTTGTTGGGCGTGTTCTTCGTATTCCACAAATGGACCGCGTGAAAGCGACATCCGCTCTAACCCTCGCCTTTTCCCGGGCCGCAATAGCCATATCTCAACCGCTTCGCTAAAACTCTCGTTTATGGGCACCTTCTTCCTTGGCGTTTTCATCGGGGTTATCAGCAATCTCGCCACCGGTATATTGCTGGCAATCATCTTCGAGACGCTACAGCGCCGTCGCGATCTGCAACGAGAACTGGGTGAACTGTGGCTGCGGGCCACCCGCGCCAGCGAAGCGGTGAACAATTCCCGATTGCGCAAGGACGGTGGCGCCGAGGCTTACGCGCTGTGGTTATCGCTTCAGGACGAATGGCTGCGAGCCCGCCACTCGCTCAATTTCGCCCTGACGGAGGATAAGCGCAAGCAGGTTGAAGAAACCATCTCCGCCATTTACGTGTTGCACATCCTGAATTCCGACAAGGCCAACCGAAAGTTTCTCAAACTCTACCCGGTCGTCCGAAAGCAAACTCCCGAATTGGACCCCGACGCCAAACCCGGCGCAACGCCGCCCGAACCGGTAGAAACGACCGATTACGTGGACTTCGGAACATGGGCGCTTCAGAACGGCCAACCCGAAGCCAAAGTCGAATACGACGAATTTCAGAAGCACCGGGCAAGGCTCACCCTGTTGATCGACAACATGCTGAATTTCGATCCGTTCGCCCGGCCGGGCACGGATAACGCCGATTCACAATCACTTCCGGATGAGCTTGCCCAGGCATGGCACTTTGGCTATCTGTTTTCGCGCGTGTGGAAATGGTTCTTTTATGAAATCTACTACAGCTTCGCGCCGTATTCCGTAAGAATCGCTCTACCTCGCGATAATCGCTTCGGGGGAGATTCCAAAAATCTGGTCCAGCCGGCCAATTTTGAAACTCATGAACACGAACTTTTGAATCGCGACGATCTTCATTGATCCGCCGTTGGCGCGAATCTGGCTTTGAAAGTGCAGCAGCATCCCCATCCCGGCTGAACCGATCATTTCACACGCCGCCATGTCCACGTAAACCTTCCTGGGTTTAGCGGCCACAACGAGATTGATCTCTTTTTCGATCGAATCCAGGTCAGCCGCCGCTCCGCTGATCAGTTTGAAATTGAACCCGTCATCGACCTTGGTCACGATGCAGGGCACTGATGGCTTACCCATAACTGAGTCTCTTCCGCCCTTACTTTTTGTAGTGTAACTGACTAAACGGTGTTCCTCGAATGCTATCCTGCTTTGACGGTCCGTCAAGCGAGTAATGCATTCCTAAATAAATCCGAGCACGTTTCGGCCAAACCGGCATCGGCGATCAAAACTCATCGCTTTTCCAGTCACTTTCGCATGTCTTTTTCACCGGCATCGGACCAAAACGCCTTGCCATCCTTGTCGAAGGACCAGACGTTTGAAACTTCGCGCATCAGGGGCAATTGCTCGTCGCCCGTGGCGAGGCACGATTTTACCTTGCGGCGAAGTCGGCGATTTGCCATTGATTTGTCCTGTTTTTCCGAGCGCGAAGTAGTAATGCCGAAGATCGGCGTATGGCGATAGGATCGAGACAAACGTCCTCCCGGTTAGAACCTAACCGGGGGTACGTTTTTGTCCTTTTAAATGGTTCATGCCCACTCCTGGAGCCAAGATTAATTCAGACGCTGGCCCGCCAAGGGCGCCGGCGAGGCTGCCGTGCGCGGCGGCGGCTTTTGTCCCCATTTCGGATGCGGCGGCGACCAGATGGGCGGGAGCTTTTTCCAGCAGGCCCATGCCAAGCATACCGGCCATGGCGTCGCCGGCGACCTCGATGCCCCGACTGGCCAGGATTGAGCGGAGGCGCTGGACCGCTCTTGAAACGCGCTTAATGGCGGCCCCTTCGGAGATCCCCATCGCGCGCCCGACGGCGAGCATCGGCATCTCCTCGAAGTACCGCATAAGCAGGGCGGTGCGATCTTTTGTGCCCAGCGCCGCCAGCGCGTCGTCGAGATGGGGGCAAACAATTTCGCCCGTTTCGTTGGATGCCGATTCGCACCGCATGGCCGCTGCCTCCCGTTCACGAAGTTGTCGCCGGATTTCAGTGCGGCGGATATTGCTGGCGACGTACCGCGTGGCGTTGAACAGCCACCCTTTGACAAATGTTCCCGGCTTGATTTTCACCGCCTTCTGGGCCAGCAGCAGAAAGACCGCCTGGACGACGTCTTCGGCAAGGTGCCGATCGCGGAGCTGTCGAAGGGCCGAGGCGTAGACGAAATCGATGTGGCGCTGCACGAGCTCGTGGAAGGCCCGAGGATCGTGCGCCGATGTGTAAGACGCGAGTAAGTCGAAGTCACTGAACTCCACGGTAACATTGTCCATCAACAACGGATGTGCGCCAAAACGGTTTTCGGACAAAGCCCCATGGATTGCCCCAAATCATTTCGAAAACGTGGCTTATGAACTGCGGGAAATCCAAAAGAGCCGGGAGTCAAATCCACGACAAGCCTATCGTTGGAAAAAAGCGTCGCGATCGTTGCACTCGGCGTTTCGAGAGTGACTTTAGCCGTGCTTTGTCGTCATCGATGAGTGCGAGCTTCTTGGCATGTGTCCATCGCTCGATCTGCCGCTCTCGCGCGATGGCCTTTTCCTCGGATGGATGTGGCTCCTGATAAACCAATGCCACAGGGCGTCGAGAGGCAGTCCAAAGCGCACCGCGGCCCTCGTTGTGGACTTTGACTCGTTCGCGCACGTTGGACGCGTGGCCAATGTAAACGCTGCCGTCAGAGCAGCGGACGATGTATACAAAAAAGGAATCTGCTAGCGCAGATGCGGACATGGGAAAGCCCGTTCGACTCTCTTCGTTCGCTCAGAGCATTCGACTCGCTGCTTGTTTTACCAATGACCATCCATTACCCCGATGATGCATACTTCTTCTCGGGTGCTGGCCTGCCATGAGCGAGCGCAGCGAGTCGAATGGAGCCATGGGGATTTGAACCCCAAATTTCACCATGCCATGGTGACGTGATCCCATTTCACTATGGCCCCGTTACTCAACTCAATCTATCGGACAGCCCGCCGGAGTCAAGCGAAACGAACCATACCCACGCGATCAATACCACTTGCAACGGCAAACGAGCCAAAAACGTCCAGCCGGGCAAATGCAAATCCGCGAATTTCTCCGGTTCCAATGCCATATAGACGTTCGCAGGGAATACCGCGATGAGCAGGACAATCAGCCCCCATCCCGCCAACCGACGAGTCTGGCGAATGAGCAACCCAATCCCACCCACAATCTCCGCCACACCGCTGATCGCCACGAGCACATGCGGCGACGGAAAACCCGGCGGAACGATTCGCTCATAAAACCCCGGATTGCGGAAATGTTTCACGCCCGCGCCGATAAAGAATACGGCGGCGAGAAGGCGCAGAATTAATCGCGTGGTCTCCACGGCTATTAACCGCCTCATGTTATCAACGACCGATCATCCCGGGTCCACTTGTGTTGCAGCTTCCCCGCGGCCATCCAGAACGCGATCGCAAAACGCACAAGCAGATAGAGACTCCACAGGATGAAAAGTCCGCTGGCGACGCTCATCACCAGCATCATGATCAGCGACACCGGCGATCGCGACATCCAATTTGTTCCGAAGCCCCATTTCTCCGCGTTGTTCACAACCACGATTACCGCAGCGATATAAAGCGTTGAGGCGAACGCTCCAACACCAACGATGATGCAATGTTCGGCCAGGTGCGCGCTCCGCACCCGTCGGGCCAGACCGCGCAGACGCAGAAACAGAAGCAGCGGTAAAAAGGCGAAAATGGCCAGGAAGAGCACCAAAAGTACCATCAAGCCCAGTTCGGCAAACAGGAAGAGTTTGCCTCCAGATGAAATAAGAAGATAGAGCTGGAGGTGGAGCAGAACCATCGCCGCGATCGGAACGATCACGACGATCCGCATCAGGATTCGCAACCGGCGATCCGCTCTATCGGCCGGGGCGTATCCTTCCGGGCGGGTCAGAAGAATCACTCCAATCGCCAGCAGGACCGCGGAAAGATCGAATCCGATGAAATCCGGGTAGCTGTTCCACGAGGGAGGACGGAAACGGAGGATGATCGCGGCCAAAAACGATTCGCCGATCGGCGCAATGATCGCCAGCAGAATAAGATCGATTCCCCGCGAAAGACTCCGCAACCACCGCGGCCGCGTATCGTGCAACTCGTCAGTGACGCGCCGGCTGCGCTCGGCAAGCAAACCGCATTCAGGGCAGGCCCCTTCATTCGCGATGCCGCGCAGATCGTATCCGCAGCGGTAGCATTCGTCCCTGACGGATTCAACGGGTATCGCGCTCACTGACGAGAATTATACCGCGCAAGACGACGAGGCGATCCGCACGCCGGCACACGCCTAAACGTGAAGCAAATTACAGACGCAGGTTTTTATTCCCGCCGGTCCGATCTTTTCTCCGGAGAGTTGTCAAATTGACCGAAAATAATGAAGGCCGGCCGCGACGAAATTCTGAGCTTTCAACAAAAAGGAATCGCAGATGTCCGCCAAAGTGATACTTCTCGTGGAAGACAACCCAGACGACCAGGCTTTGGCCCTCGAGGCGCTCAAGAAGAATCATGTTGCCAATCAGGTGGTCACGGCTGAAGACGGGGTCAAGGCGATAGACTACCTGCTCGGCAAGGACAAGGCCGGTGATCAGCCCGCGCTCGTGCTCCTCGATCTGAAACTTCCGAAGATGGACGGCCTGGAAGTGTTGCGCCGAATCCGCGGTGATGAACGAACCCGTCGTCTTCCCGTCGTGATCCTCACCAGCTCCAGGGAGGATCGCGACCGTATGGAAAGCTACAATCTCGGCGTCAACAGCTATGTCTGCAAGCCCGTTGATTTCAACCAATTCATCGAAGCCGTCAGACAGCTTGGCCTATACTGGCTCGTACTGCACGAAGCGCCGCCGCAATAATTCTGACGGCGCCTAGAGAAACACCCCGTCTCCCCGAACGCCCACGGACTTCGGCGAGCTCAGTCGAGCCGCGCCGCCGCGGGGTCACCACAAATCCCTAAACCCCCCGAAGCCGCTGCGGATCATACGTCACTCGGTTTCTCCTCGTCTCGACCAGCTTTTCCCTTCTCAGTTCCATAAGGCAAATGCTTACCGTTTCCCGAGCCGCGCCGATCGCTTGCGCAAGCTCCGTATGGGTAATGCGCAGCTCAACGCCATCGGGCGCCGGCTGCGCCGCCGGCGAACCGGCGAACTCTATCAGCTTTCGGATCAGTCGAGCGCGGCAATCCTCCGAGAAAAGCTCGCTTCCCTCGGTCCAGACACGGTTGAGCTGCCGGGCCAAAAATTCAACGAGTTCCACCGCAAGATCACCGCGGGAAAGAAGCGCCGCGAAAAGGCGATCGGTCGGCACGGCGCGCACTTCGGATTCTCCCACCGAAGTCGCCAGTTCTCCATATTGGGCGGGCCGGCTCAGCGCCGAAAGCCCGAAGAGTTCTCCCGTTCCAAGAATAGTGTGCAACGTCTTTCGACCCTTGGCAGCGGATTGAAAGAGCCGGATTTCGCCCGTCTCGATGAGGAAGAAATCCGTCGCCGGATCGCCTGGCTCGAACACTATTTGCCCGTCGGTGAAATTCAACATGCGCGAGCCGGCTTCCCCGGATCTCAGAAATTCGAAGATTGTTCCTCCATTCCTTATCAATTCGGTCACTACATCTCCTCTTGTGTGGATTCCCCGATTTGCTTCCGAACGCAGCGGCTGGAAATCTGGTATCGCCCGATACGAAAGGATCAATCGAAAATCATCTATTTCAACTATATTAACCGTCAAACCAGCGTCGGTGGCCCGTCACCGGCACTACATTAGTGGTGCAATAATCGGTATGGATCGGGTATATGAACTACCCGATATGCTTCAACGCGTGACCCCGCGGATGCCGATGAATCTCTCGAAGATAACTCGCGAGATTGATCTTTCGATTGGCGATATGCAGTTTACGGCGGATGTTGCGTCGATGCGCCGCGATGGTCTCCGGCGAAAGGTGCTCCAGTTCCGCGATCTCCTTTACCGCCAGTCCTCGTTTAACGTAGGTGCAAACGCGAAGCTCCGTCGGCGTCAGGCTCTTCACGGCGCGCGCAAGCTCATCGACGAACGGCGAAATGATTTCCCGAAGGGAGCTTTCGATCTGGTCGATCGCGCGCTGTTGCCGGCGCATCGCGCCTCGCTTTAGGGATCGAATAAGCGGAAGAATCCCTTCCTCTACGTTCTTGCTGACTCGCAACCCGACCTTGCTCTGCTCCGCCTCGATATTCGCCAGAATTTCCTTGAGCGCGATGTTCTTCGTTTCCAGGGACCAATTGGCTTTTTCCAACGCAATTTTCGCCAGATGCTGTTCGGTGACGTCCTGTAGGAAACCGACCGTCCGGCGAGGCCGGCCGATTTCGTCCCGGATCACCTCTCCCTCACCGTGAATGAATCGCAACTGGCCGTCAGGGCGGATCACTCGATAGTCCTGATTGAATTTCCCGACCTTGTTTACCCCGTCATCCGCCGCCTTAAGGACGCCCGCTCGATCGTCGGGATGGATCAATTCCACAAACTCCGGGAAACGGAATATCCGCTTTTGCGGCTCCAATCCAAGCATTCGATAGAGTTCATCTGACCACGTAAGAACGCCGGTTGTCAGGTCACGTTCCCATTGCGCCAGGTGCGTGATCCGCTCGGCATTCCGCAGTTTGCGTTGGCTTTCCACCAAAGCTTCGGCAGCGGATTGTCGTTCGACGCCCGTTCGAAATACCACGACCAGACCGTACGCCAGATCGCTCGCCAACTCTTTCAGAACTTCGATCTCCTTCGGCCCGAACGCATCGATCTCTTCGGCATACAGGGCCAGAACGCCGAAGGTACGCCCGTCGCCGCTGAGAGGCAGCGCTATGGACGATTTGTACCCGTGTTGCTGGGCCTCCCTGCGCCAGGGATCGAAGCTGGGGTCGTCCGGGATACTCGCGCGACGTAGTATTTTCCGGTCCGGATCGCAATTCCAGCCGGACCGCGCCCTGCGCGGTTCGTCCTTCCACGTGATGGTGATGCTATCGAGAAAACCCGCGTCGAATCCCGCGTGCGCCACGGGACGCACTATTTTCTCCTCATCGGATTCCGCAAATCCCACCCACGCCATCCGATATCCGCCCGCTTCCACCGCGCTGCGGCAGACCTGGTTCAACCAGGCCGCTACGTCCGAGGCAACCGTCAGTGCCTTATTGGCGGCGCCGACCACGCGCAACGCCCCGTTGACCCGTCGCAATTCGGCTTCCCAGGCCGTTGACGCGAGGATTTCGGACTTCGTCAAGCTCATGCGGTCTTCCGGGCTAAAGCCATCAACCACATTTGTTGTCCGCAATTTCAATTATAAACCTCTGCCGAAAACCGTCAGCGGCAAATCTTTACCGAATCTCAAGTTTTAATGTCAAATTAAGCGGTTTCTAACTTGCGGCCGTAAATTCATTTATTATTCATCAACCCCCGGTCGCCCAGCCAATCGATGAATCGATCCGGCCATGTCCCCACCGGCCTTGTCGTCGGCCGAATCCCAAACCCATGACCCCCGCTGTTGTAAATGTGCAGTTCAGCCGGCACACCTGCCGCCTTCAGCCGCAGGTAAAACGTCGCCAGATTCTCAGAGATGGTCAGCCGATCCGTATATGAACAAGCCAGAAACGCCGGCGGCGTATCCGTAGTGATTGCAATCGAATCAGGATGATCTAGCCCACCCGGATACAGAAGCGCTTGAAAATCCGGCCGGCAATTCAATTTATCGACCTCGTCATTTGACCCCGCCACCGGTTCACCAAATCGCGTCGACGCCAGAATCGCCAGATCACCCCCGGCCGAGAATCCCATGATCCCCACCTTATTCGGATCCACCCCCCAATCCACCGCCCGGCTCCGCACCAGCCGGATCGCGCGCTGAACATCCATCAACTCATGGACTTCAATTTTATACGGCGACCCCGGCGCTCGCGCCAGGCGATACTTCAATACAAACCCCGCGACTCCATGGTCCGCCAGATATCGTCCAACGGCATATCCCTCATGTTCGATCGCCAGCATTTGATGCCCACCACCAGGCGCGATGATCACCCCAACCCCGGTTGCCTTTTCCCTTGGCGGCAAAAACGGCGTGATCGACGGATTGTTCACATCCGTAACGATCGCAAAAGAAATCTCCGGATTATTTGCCGTCGCCGCCACGTGCTGGATCGAGTATTTCTCCGGCGCCGTCTGGCCTTCCGATCCCGGCGCCGCGCCATTCCACAACGGCACCGCCGTCGGCAGCGGGGGAGTCCCGCTCGCGCATCCGCACAAAAGCCCCAGAATCGCCACCCATCCCACCGCCATCATTCGATTGCATAAGTTCATTACCCGGAATAATATCCGCCTGTCGCCGCATTGGCGAAATTCCCCGTCGCTCGCTATCGGTCAGCTCGGAGGGTTCCGCTTGGGCCTCGCAACCAGAATCGCCATATCGCTGATCGCCGTGATTGCCCTGGCAAGTTGCGCCCACCAAACCGCCTCGACGCAGCCGACCACTTCCGTATCCTCAACCATTTCTCTCCCGCCAACCAATTCCCTCCCATCCGACCACCCCGACCCGCGCGAAATTCCCGTCCCTGACATCCCAACCTCCTTGGGCAACATGCCCGGCGTCAACGACCTGCCCGTTCGCGTCGACATGCCCGACGTGCTGCTCATGAACGATGGCACGCGCGTGACCACCACCGATCAATGGCAGCACCGGCGGGAAGAGATGAAGCGAATCCTCGAATACTACGCCACCGGCCTCGCGCCCCCATCACCCGGAAATGTCACCGGCGAAGTGACAAAAACTCAGTTGGTCTTAAACGGCCGCGTGAAATATCGCCTGGTACACCTGACATTCGGCCCGCAACAAAGCTTGAGCCTGAACATCGGAATATTCGCGCCCATTGAAAGCGGACCATTTCCCGCAATCATCATGCCCGGCGGCACGCCCCCAGGCGCGCCAAACCTGCCCCGGCTCGGGCAAGGCCCAACCCAAGGCCAAAACGCCGATGCCCTGATGTCCGTCGGTCCCGCGACCCGCCCGACAAACTCCACCACCCGCCGTGCCGGGTCCGGCCGCAGAGGATTCTTCGGCCCAAGCGACCCCGAATCCATGGCCGCCGCCAGCCCCGCCCTCGCTCACGGCTTCGCGTTGGTCACCTTCAACAACAGCGACTGCGGCGAAGACACCACCCTCCGCAATCCCGATGGAAGCTGGGCCTTCCGCAACACCCGCTTCTTCCCCGCCTACCCCGACTACGATTGGGGCCTTCTCCGCTGCTGGGCCTGGGGCGTCTCGCGCATCGTCGATTATCTGGAAACCGATCCGACCATCGACGCCACAAAATTGATCGTTTCCGGCGTATCCCGCACCGGCAAATCCGCATTGATCGCCGGCGCTTTCGACGATCGCATTGCGATGGTCGCCCCCGTCGCCAGCTCCGGCGGCGGAACCCCCGCCTATCGCTTCAGCGGCGCCGGCCGCGGCGGCAAAGAAGGCCTCAGTGACATGATGCGAAAATACCCCAACTGGTTTTCCCCCCATCTCCACCAGTTCTGGGGAAACGCCGATAAGCTGCCTTTCGACGAACACTGGTTCATCGCCCTCTGCGCACCGCGCCCTTTCATCGCCCTCGAAGGCCTCCGCGACCAAAACGTCAACGCCAACGGCGTCCGCCAATCCTGGCTCGCCGCCCAACCGGCTTACGAATTATTCAACGCGACCGATCGTCTCGGCGTCAGTTGGGCCGACCGCCCCCACGGCATGGTCCAGGGCGACTGGGACGCGCTCCTCGCTTTTGCCGACAAATTCCTTTTGAATAAACCGGTGGACCGAACTTTCAACCAATTCCCCCTCAACCAGCCATAACTGAAGAGCAATGGAGATTTCAATGATCCGAATCAGATTCGTAATTGCTCTACCGAAATCCTCCGCCAATCCCACTCTTTTCCCCCTCTCCTGGTACTCCGGGGGAGGGCAGGGGTGGGGGTCTTTCTCGGAATTCAAAAGGATGTCAGCAAAGCAATTAGTATTCGCTTTGATCGCCATTTGCTTGACGTCATTCGCACAATCCAGTTTCGCGCAAACCACGCTGCCGTCAAACGTCCGCGCCTTCGGCGCCACCGGCGATGGAAAAACCAAGGACACTACCGCCTTCCAAAACGCCCTGGATCAATCCGCCAAATCCGGCGGCGAAGTCCTAGTCCCCGCCGGCGATTATCTCATCGGCAGCATCGAGCTGAAATCCAACACAACCCTGCGTCTGGAAAATGGCGCAAATCTCCTCGGCAGTCCCGATTTATCCGATTACCCCATCATCAAAGCCCGCTGGGAAGGGCAATGGGTCGACGCCCACCGCGGCTTGATCTTCGCCGACGGCGCAAGCCATATCGCCGTCGTCGGCCCCGGCAAGATCTCTGGCAGTCCAAAACTTGGCGGCCGCGAAATGCCCCGCCGACCCTGCGTGATCGAGCCGATCCGTTGTTCCGACATCCGTTTTGAAGATTTCTCCACCGAACAAGAGCGAATGTGGACGATCCATCCGACTCTTTGCGAGAACATCGTCGCCAAAAGCCTGACCATCCGCAGCCAAACCGGCAACGGCGACGGCATTGACCTCGATTCCTCCCGCAATGTTCGCATCGAAAATTGCGACATCGACACCGGCGACGACTGCATCGCCCTCAAATCCGGACGCGGTTTGGATGCCTATCAAGAGGCCAAACCCACTGAGAACGTCCTCATCACCCGGTGCAAACTAGGCGACCGCGTTTTCGCCTGCATCGGCGTCGGCAGCGAGACCTCCGGCGGGGTGCGCAACGTACGCATCGAACACTGCAAATTCACTCACGCCAACACCTATTCGATTTACGTCAAAAGCCACATCGGGCGCGGGGCATTCATCGAAAACATTTCCGCCTCCGATCTCGATGTTGAAAGCGCCACCAAGGGTTTTTTGCGATTCAATTTGATCTCCAGCGGCCGCACCGACACCAATCCCGTTCCCGGCAATGACGGCATCCCGCTCGGCAGCAGCTTTTATTTCAGCGATGTCAAAGTCGCTAATTGCGCCTCGCTGGTCGATGGATATGAAATCTCACCGGTCAAGCCCTTGGATGGACTGACCATTTCCAATCTTTCCGGCAACAGCCAGAAGGGAATCATCCTCGTCAACATGACCGACGTCGTGCTCACCGGCATCAACGTAAAAATCGCCCACGGCCCGTTCCTTTCAACATCCAACGTGACCGGCGCCGGCCTCGAAGGCGCGGTTCCCTATCATCCAACTTCACGGCCTTCCGCCAATCAATAAAGGAGATCGACAATGAGTTCAAACCCCCCGTCTGCCAAGGAGATCATCTTCTGGGATCTTGAAAGAGAACTGGCGGTCACACGCACGGTTCTGGAGCATTTGCCGCCGGAACATTTCGCCTGGAAGCCCCACGAAAGATCAATGAGCCTCGGTAAGCTTGCCCTGCACGTGGCGACACTGCCGGATTGGGCGCGCGGAGCGATTGCAGAAGACGGCCTCGACGCCGCCACCGCGCCCCGGCCCCCAGCGGACGTGAAGAGCCGAAAGGACTTGCTCGACATTTTTGACCGCAGCGTGACCGCGCTCCGCGAAGCGGTGGGGCGGTTCGATCCCGCCAACTACGGCCAGACCTGGACCTTTCGCAACGGTCAACAAGTCATGACCGCCCAGCCGCGCGCAACCGTCTACCGCACCTGGTGCCTGAATCATCTGATTCACCATCGCGGCTCAATTGTGCGTCTATCTGCGCCTTCTGAATATTCCGGTGCCCACCGTCTACTTCAACACCGCCGATGACCCATCGTGGGTATTTTCGTAACCCGAATCACTCAGGATTACCGCCGACGGTACTCCATATTCCCGAGTATATTTGAGCCTGATAATGCACCACTTATCAGTGCATCAGTGACCACGTCTATAGCCCACGCTGTCCCATAAGCCGCATATTCCGTAGAATCGTTTCATCCTAATTAAACCATACACACCCCCCGATAATTGATTGTGTAGCGCCGCCGAACGCCGCCAACGGCCGGCCCGACACGAGGAATCGACATGTTTTTAAAACCGTCGCAGCTGACGGCCGTGGCACTGTTGGCGTCGCTCGCGTTGGCCGCGTGGACTCCCGCCCAGGCCGCCACCACCCAGCCCGCCGCGGATAACACCGCAACCCCTTCAACTCAGCCCAGCGGCACCACCGCCGATTTGACCAATCTAAGCCTGGAAGACCTCATGAACGTCGAGGTCACCAGCGTTGCCAAGGAGCCCCAGAAAATCTCCGATGCTCCCGCTTCCGTCACCGTCATCGGACAAGATGACATTCAGCGGTCGGAACTCGGCAGCATCCCCGAATTGCTCCGCCTCGTCCCCGGAATGGATGTCGCGCGAATCAACGCCAGTGGCTGGGCCATCACCGCGCGCGGTGATAACGGATATCTCGCCGACGACCTTCTCGTTCTGATGGACGGCCGTTCGCTTTACACTCCCGCCTTCGGCGGCGTGACCTGGAACGCCGTCAATTATCCCCTGATGGATCTCGACCGCATCGAAGCCATTCGCGGTCCCGGTTCAACCCTCTGGGGCTCCAACGCCGTCAACGGCGTCGTCAACATCATCACCAAATCATCCAAAGACACGCAGGGCGTCATGTTCGACGTCACTGGCGGAACCCAGTTCGACATTGGAAACGTTCGCTACGGCGGCCAGATCGACGACAACACTTTCTACCGCGTTTATTCCCAGTACCAATACACCGGTAACAGCGACCTCGCGACCGGCGATCCCGCCCACGACGAGTGGCAGGGATTCCAAAGCGGTTTCCGCTTGGATAAATATGCTTCGCCCAAGGACACCCTGACCGTTCAAGGCGATGGCTACGCTCAGAATTTGGACGAAACGACCACACCCATCGCCGGTTTCCAGAACAGATCATTTTACGAAAACGGCGGCGATCTCCTCGGACGATGGACCCACATCGAATCCGACCGGTCCGACACTTCGCTGCAGGCCTATTACGATCGCCAGGTTCTATCCAACGTGCCGATCGGTTATCAGCAGGACACGTTCGACATTCAATTTCAGAATCGCTTTCCTCTCGGAGCGATTCAGGACTTTACCTGGGGTCTCGGCGCTCGCGACTATCTCATCCGCCTGACGGACAATCCCGGCTATACCGCCACTCCGAACTATCAAAACGAATATATCTACAACGGATTCATCCAGGATCAGGTCTCGATCGTCCCCAACCGGCTGCAGTGGTTTATCGGCACCAAGCTGGAATACAACAATCTAACCAATCTGGAAGTCGAGCCCAGCACCCGGCTTCTTTGGACGCCGGACGACAAAAACTCAATCTGGGGGGCCATCTCCCGGTCCACGCGAATACCCTCGATCTACGAGGAAAGTCAACTGAATCTCGGCGGCATACAAGTCGGCACCGACAACCCCAACGCCGAAGCGACCAATTCCTACGAAATCGGATACAAAGTCCACCCCATCAAACCCCTCACCATGGATGCGACCGCTTTCTACAACACCTATTCCGGGCTGATCGTTCCCGTCCCCAATATCCTGAATCCCCCGGAAGTGGAATATGAGAACGGCGTGGACGCGCGCGGTTACGGCACCGAGCTATCCGCCAACTGGCAGGTCACGCCCCGATGCCGGCTCGGAGCCAGTTACACCTACCTCATGATGCGCGCTCAGCCCCAAACCGAATCTTTCGCCGATCCCTTCATCCCCAGCTACGAAATCCAGGCCATTGAGGGAACCGCCCCGCACAATCAGTTTCAGGTCCACTGCTATCTGGACGTGCTCACCAACCTCCAGTTCAACACCTCCGTTTACTATGTTGATGCACTTCAGTACATCAACGCCCTCGCCCTCTCCGGACAATACCAAAGCGTTCCAAGTTACATCCGCCTGGACATGAATCTTCGCTGGCAGGTCAAACCAAATATGACCGTCGCGATCGGCGTGCAAAATCTTTTGCAGAATCGCCATTATGAATTCGGCAGCATCAACACCCAGGCAGAGCCCACCGCGGTGCCGCGGAACTTCTTCGCACAATGGTCGATGACCTTCTGACGGCGGGGGAGAACAACGTGTTCGGAGTCATGTTGAGCAGTGAAATGTATGAACAGTCGCCGATGTGCTTTGAAAATAGGAGTGGTCATCGCCGTCGTCACGGCGACGATTCCTTGCCGGGCCGACGCTCCGACCCGCGAATACCTGGTAAAGGCGGCTTTTATTTATAACTTCACGCAATTTATTCAATGGCCCGATGCCGCGTTCGCGTCCAAGGATTCCCCCTTCGTTGTCGCCACCGTCGGCGTCGACCCATTTGACGGCGCCCTCGACGATGCCATGGCCGGAAAAATCGTCGCCAACCATTCCGTCACCGTTCAGCACTTCGCTTCCGTTGACGGCTTGGGCTCCTGCCAGTTGCTGTTCGTTCCCGCTTCGCAGGACTCCGCGCTCGGCGCCCTGTTCGCAAAACTCAACGGCGTTCCCGTCCTGACGGTGGGAGAGAGCGACGCCTTCATCGCCGCCGGCGGCGGCATCCGCTTCTTCCTGGAAGATAAGAAAATGCGATTCGAAATCGATCCAGACCCCATTACATCCGTCGGAATCAAGGTCAGCGCCAAGCTGATGAAACTCGCCCGCATTTTTAAGAAACAATCACAATGAAGATATCATTCCTGGCATTTCGAACCGTCAAGGGCAAGCTCCTGGGAATCACCCTCATCTCCGCCGGAGCCGCGCTCCTCGCCGCCGGCGCGGTGCTGGCTCTCTACGACTACCGCGAAATGCGCCAAACCCTCGTCACCGGCACCCAGACCTACGCCAACATCGTCGCCCAAAACTGCACCGCCGCTCTCTCCTTCGGCGATGCCAACGACGCCGCCCAGACGCTCGGTTCCTTGCGCCGAATCCCACGTTCTCGCCGCCTGCATTTACGACAACTCCGGGAAAAAACTCGCCGTCTATTTTCGCGGACGCCACGTTTCCATCCCCGACTTCACGATGGAAAATTTCGGTGAACACCGCTTCACCGATGATTCGCTCGTCGTCACCAGCCCCGTTCAACTGAACGGCCGCCTCCTCGGCTGGGTTTACGTCCAATCCGATCTGGTCCAGCTATCCGAGCAAACCAACCGCTACGCCTCCGTCTTCGGCATCGTGTTGATGTGCGGTCTGGGCCTTGCGCTCGGATTATCGCGCTGGCTCGCCCGCTCGATCGTCGGCCCCGTCGAGCACCTCAGCAAAACCGCCCAAACCGTCACCCGCGATCAAAACTACAAGATCCGCGCCGCTAAGGTTTCCAACGACGAACTCGGCGTCCTCGTCGATTGCTTCAACACCATGCTCGGCCAGATCGAGCAGCGCGACGCCCAGCTAAGCCTCCACCGCCATCACCTCGAAGACCTCGTGACTGCCCGCACCCAGGAGCTTTCAGATGCCAAGGAAAAAGCCGAGGAAGCCAGCCTCGCCAAGACCGCCTTCCTCGCCAACATGAGCCACGAGATTCGCACCCCCATGACCGCGATTCTCGGCTATTCCGATCTGATGCTCTCCCCCGTTCAGACCATGTCCGATCGCGTCAATTGCCTCCAGGTCGTCCGCCGAAACGCCCGCCACCTCATGGACCTGATCAACGACATCCTCGACATCAGCAAGATCGAAGCCGAAAAAATGACCGTTGAGAAAATCCCCACTGACGTCGCCCGCCTCGTTGTGGACGTCGTCTCGATGCTCCGCGTTCGGGCCGTCGCCAAGCAGCTTGTCGTCAAGGTGGAATTCGTCGGCGAAATCCCAGAAATCGTTCACACCGACCCCCTTCGCTTCCGGCAGGTGCTGATGAATCTCACCGGCAACGCCATCAAGTTCACCGAGCAGGGCGAAGTCTGCGTCACCATGTCGGTGGAAAAACGCGGCGCCGGCAGCACCATCAAAGTCGCCGTCCGCGACACCGGCATCGGAATGTCCAAGGCCCAGATCGACCGACTTTTCCAGCCGTTTGTCCAGGCCGACGATTCCATGACGCGCAAGTATGGCGGCACCGGGCTCGGCCTTGTTATCAGCAAACGCCTCGCTCTCTATATGGGCGGCGATCTCACCATCAATTCCGAAATCGGCCGAGGCAGCACATTCACCCTGACCGTCGAAGGCGGATCGCTCGAAGGAACCCCCATGCGCCACGGACTCACCGAATCGATGCTCGCCGTCTACGCCCAGCCCGTTTCGCCCGACGAAACGGTCCTCCGCGGTCGAATCCTCCTCGCCGAGGACGGCGTCGACAATCAGCATCTCCTGACGATGCACCTGACCATGGCCGGTGCTGAAGTGGTCGTTGCCCCCAACGGCCGCGAAGCCGTCGAACGCGTCAAATCCGAACCCTTCGATCTCGTCCTGATGGACATGCAGATGCCCGAACTCGACGGCTACGAGGCCACCGCCCAACTCCGCCGCCTCGGATTTAAACTTCCCATCATCGCCTTGACCGCCCACGCCATGACCGGCGACCGCGCCAAATGTCTCGACGCCGGCTGCACCGACTATCTCACCAAGCCCATCGACCGCGAAGTCCTTCTCCGTTCCGTCGACGGATATCTGCGCACATTGGATAAAAAGCACCCGCGTGCCGCCGCTTCGCCAGTCATGCGCACCGCCCGAACTTCCCCGACCCCCGATGCTCGAGGAGCACCTGCGCCCCGCCGGCCCCGATTCCGCCAATGCCGCCATGCGGCACGCCGTTGTCGGTTTCGTTTCCAGGCTCCCCGCCCGAGTCCATTCCCTGTTGACCCTCTCGGCCAACCAGGAAATGGAAGAGCTGCGCCGCCTGGTCCACCAGCTCAAAGGCGCCGGCGCGGGTTACGGCTTTCCCAACATCACCGACGCCGCCAAGAAAACCGAATCTCTCATCAAAGCGACCGCCGAATGCGCCGCGGTCCAGACCGCCGTCAACGAACTGATCGACCTGATCCGTGGCGTTGAGGGCTACGATCCAAAAAGGGAAAATGATGCCAAATCAAAAACTCCTCATCATTGACGACTCTGAGGATATCCAGGAACTCGTCCGCGTCTGGTTGAGTCAGGAAGGCCTGGAATTCTTCTCCTGTTCCGACGGCCTCGAGGCCCAGGCCTCCGCGTGCTCTGTCCGCCCCGACCTCATTCTTCTCGATGTCGATCTTCCCGGCGTCGATGGATTCGAAATCTGCCGCCGCCTCAAAGCCGATCCCGTCACGGCCGAAATCCCAATCGTCTTTCTCACCGGCGCCGCTTCCACCGAGGAAAAACTCCGCGGCCTCGAATTGGGCGCCACCGACTACGTCATCAAACCCTTCGACCCCGCCGAACTTCGCGCCCGCGTCCGATCTTCCCTGCACACCAAGAATCTGATCGATCTCCTCGCCCAAAAGGAAGAACGCTTTCGCCTTCTTGCCGAAAACTCTTCCGACGTGATTTCCCGCCAGGCCATCGACGGCACTTTCCTCTACGTCTCGCCCGCTTCCGTCGCCATTCTCGGATATTCCCCCGAACAATTGATAGACACCAAACTTTCCGCCTACGTCTATCCCGATGACCGCGTGGCGGTGGAAGCATGCTACGGCTCCGCCCGCGAAATCGACGAAACCGGCCAGGTCGAATTCCGCTTCCGCCGCCCCGACGGCAAATTCGTCTGGCTCGAATCCACCTGCCGCCGTGTCCTTCACCCCGGCTCCGACAGCGTGGTCGAAACCCACGCCTCCGCCCGCGAAATCACCGCGCAAACAGATGGAATATCGCGAGCAGGTCCGCGCCGAAGTCCTGGAAATGATTGCCGAGGGTCGCCCCATTGACGACATCCTCAATCGCGTCGTGGATGCCGCCCACCGTCAGGAATCCCAGGCCGCCGCCGTCGCCGTAGGTCTCATCGGCGACCGCCATAAGCACATCGCGCCCCGCCTGCCCCACGCGTTGGCCGCCGCCATCGATGCCAAGCTTCCCGAAATTGTCGCCCGCGTCGCCCACCTCGCCGCCGGCCACGGCGACCGCGCGGTCATCTGCGATCTCCGCAATGATCCCACCTGGAGCGATCTCTCCCCCATGTTCGACCAGCAAGGCATGCGCACCTGCTGGGCGATGCTGATCAATTCAAGGCATCGCGAACCCTCCGGTATATTCTGCGTCTACACCCGCGACGGCCACGGACCCAACGCCAGCGCCGTCGAAATGCTCAAGCTCGCCAGCGAATTGATCGGCGTCGCCAACGAACATCGCCAGCTCAACGAACAACTGACGTTTCAGGCCCACCACGATTCCCTCACCCGCCTTCCCAATCGCGCTTTGTTCAACGATCGGCTGCAGCTCGCCCTCGCCGCCGCGTCGCGCGCCACCAATCCCCTGGCCGTTCTGCTCATCGACGTCGACCGCTTCAAATTTGTCAACGACACCTACGGCCACGCCAACGGCGACGAATTGCTCTGCCAGTTGGCGACGCGCCTGCAACGCCGCCTGCGCACCTCCGATACGTTGGCCCGCATGGGCGGCGATGAATTCGCCGCCATCCTCTCCTCGCTGGCCAATCCCACCGATGCCGAGCATGTCGCGATTGACCTCGTCAACGAATTTAAGAAACCGATGAATCTGGGCGGCCGCGAGCTGGCGGTGACCATCACCGTCGGCGCGGCCGTCTTTCCCCGTCACGGCAATGATTCCGCTTCCCTTCTGCGTAACGCCGATCTGGCCCTCTATCGCGCAAGGAAGCGGGGCGGAACACTTCCAGGGTCTTCACCCCGGAAATGGGCGACGGCGTCGTCGCCCGCCTCGAACTCGAAAGCGCTCTTCGCTACGCCCTCGAAAAGAACGAACTCTGTCTCCAATATCAGCCCGAGGTCGACCGCCATGGAAAAATCGTCAATGTCGAAGCCCTGATTCGCTGGAATCATCCCACCCTCGGAACCGTCTCGCCTGCCGCCTTCGTCCCCCTGGCCGAGGAGACCGGCCTCATTCTTCCCATCGGCTCATGGGTCCTCCTGGAAGCCGCCCGTCAGTTCCGCCAATCGCGCGAAATCGGCTGCGCTCCGCAATCCATCGCCGTCAACGTCTCCGCCCTCCAATTCGCCCAGACCGACTTCATCGCCTCCATCGATTCCACCCTCGCAACCTGCGGATCGAAGGATCCTTGGCTCGAAATCGAACTCACCGAAAGCCTCCTCATGAAGAACATGCGCGACGCCATGGATAAGCTCTCCCAATTGCGAACCCGCGGCGTCAATGTCGCCATCGACGATTTCGGAACCGGCTATTCCTCCATGGCCTATCTCCAGCGCCTTTCCCTCGACAGCCTGAAAATGAACCAGGTCTTCTTCGACATGGTGGAACCCGGCAACAACAATTCCCCCAAAAATCCATCGCCCGCGCCATCGTCGCCCTCGCCAAGAGCCTCGGCCTGAACGTCGTCGCCGAAGGCGTCGAAACTCGCGCCCAACTCGATTTCCTCATCGAAGCCGGCGCCGATCTCATGCAGGGCTTCCTCTTCTCCGAACCTCTAACCGCCGAAGAAATCGAACCCCTCCTCCGCGCCGGCCGCATCTCCATCGACAACTCTCTCGCCATGTCCGCCTGAAAAAATTTGACCCCGCCCCAAATCCTCGCGATAATCCCCCCATCGCTGTTGTCGGCAGCGACCCGTCCGCGGAAAGGGCTTTGCCCCCCGGCCTCAAAACCAAACACGGACCTTCTTTCGGCCTGATCTGCGGACGCGGCCTTTTTTCGATCCCCAACCAGTGGATCGTTATGAAAGGAGGTCGGACATGTCCGATCCAAATTCCACCGGTCCCCCTTTGCGGGCCGACAATCTTCAATATCTGCGCAAGCAAGCCAAGGCCCTGCTGAAATCAGCCCGCGGCGGCGATGCCGATGCTCTGCGCCAGCTTGGGAATTCCCTCCAGCTCTCCGCCGCTCAGCACGCCATCGCCCAATCCGCCGGTTTCGCGAGCTGGCCCAAACTTCAGGACGAGCTGCTCTTTCGCGAAAATGTGCGCGCCCAACACCGTCTTGGCTCTGCCTCACCCCTTCAACCCGGAGAAAAAATGTCCACCGACCAATCCCTCAAACTCGGCCCCATCGATCAAATCGGCCTCACCTGCACCGATCTCAACGAGGCCCAGAAATTCTACTGCGACATCCTCGGCCTTCGCCTCGCCGGCGACGTCCCCAATTCGATGAAATTCTTCGACTGCGACGGCGTCAACATCATCATGTTCAAGGCCGACAAAATCTCCCCCAATTCCTGCATCTATTTTAGCGTCCCCGGCCAGCCCGGTATGATTCAGGAAAAAGTCACGCTCCTGAAATCCCACGGCGCAAAGGTCGAATCCGAACCTCACATCATCGTGAGAAATTGGAACGGCCGCGACGTCTGGATGGCCTTCTTCCGCGACCCTTTCGGAAACCTTCTCGCCCTGAAAAGCGACGTGCCATGTAAACCGGCTACTTAATCTCCACCAACGTCCCCCTCACATCCTGATGCGGACCAATCTGGTCGATCCGAACCTCAATCAACACCGCCGCCCCCATCGGCTCGATCGACACCGCATCCTGCATCCTCCGCCGCAACTCCTCCGTCGGCAGCGCCACAGCCACGCACGTATTATCCCTATCAAACACCGCGCAACTATTATCCTCCAACACCGACGACCTCGAATCCACCGGAATCGTCACCGTCTCTCCTTCCGTCGCATCCTTCAACGCCTTCGCGATCGTAGGCCGGCCCCCGTCCGCGACCGTCCAAATATTTTCCAGCGAACGCGAAAACTCAATCGCCTCGACCGACCCCCGCTCCTCCATCCCCGGCACCGACCGCATTTCCGGCAACCCCATCACCACCTTATCGCCCCACAAAACAAACGCCCGATCCCCCGGCGGATCGTAAGAATTCTCATCGATCCTGATGTCCCTCTGCTGCCCCGACCTCATCACGATCGCCTCCTTCCTCCATTCCTTGAACCGATTGTGCATGATGTCGATATATCGCAGTCGATGATTCCCCCGCAGCTCTACACCCTCGGCGTTATCCACCAGCACATTCGATTCCACCGACACATGCTCGCTGTCAGCCACCAAAATCCCCGCCCCCGTATTGCTATAAACATTGTTGCCCGAAACCACCCCCGGCCCGCCACCGTTTTCCAAACAGATTCCGCATCCCTCCCGATCGTCATTCAATCCATGGTTTCCATAAAACGTCGAATCGCTGATGGAATAATCAGAATTATCACCATCCAGCCAAATCCCCGGCCCAGTGTTTTCATAACTCGCGTGCCGAATCACCCGAAGATGATGCGTATTCGTGAATTTCCCCCCTCCGCCATCCCACGCCGGCGAAAATCCCTTCCGATTATTTCTCCGCACGATGCAGTCCTGAATCGTGTTGTTGTCCCCCGACCCGCTGATCCCGCAAAACCCGTTAAATTGCGCGATGCAATGATCGACGAGAATATTATCGCCATTAAGCATCATTCCCCCCGCATTGTTGTCCTCCGCCGTGCAGTGATCCGCACGCCAGCCCGTCCCCAGAACGACCCCGCCATGCTGCGCGAAGTTCGCCGCATCCCGGAAAACCAGCCCCCGAAGCGTGATATTCCGCACATCCGAAAAAACATTCTCCTTCTCCATCGGCGAAATCAGAAACGCCCGCGCACACCCTCAATCCGCGCCCCCCGCGCATCGACTCCCCCCGGCAGCCACACCATCACTGTATGAAACTGCCAATCCACCCAGAACCTCCCCGGCGAAAGATCGTCCGGCTTCACCACCTGCCTCAACGGATGCGATTCCCACAAAACCCGCTCCGCGCATCCCACCGGCGGGGGAGCGCCCCAATTCCGCACCGCCGACCCATCCGCCTTGCGGCCGACGACAAAATCATCCGGCCAATCCGAAATAAACTGCCCGGGATGTCCCGACACCGGCACCCAAACCGCCAGCGGATCCGCCCCACAGATAACCGCCGTCCCCGCCTTCTCCGCCTGAAACGTGATCGGCCTATCCACCGTCCCCGACCGCGTCAGCCCCACCCATTCCCGATACACCCCCGGCCCAATCACCACCACATCCCCCGGCCCCGCCAGCTCCGCCGCGCGCGAAATCGTCCGCACCGGATGCCCCGCATCACCCACCCCCGAATCATCCCCACCCGGACTGACGTGATAAACCCCCCCAAAGCCGCGTGATGGCCATCCCGCGGCCCCAAAAATCACAACACAAAAATAAAACCGCCAAGACGCCAACCCCGCCAAGACAGAACCCAACACAGAATCTCTCAATTTACTTCCCATCTCACCTTGGCGTTCTTGGCGTCTTGGCGGTTCAATTAGTATTCAAAACCTCCGATCCAGCAACCGATACTGAATCGCCTCCGCCAGATGATGTTCCTGAAGATTCTCCACCTCCTCCAGATCCGCGATCGTCCGCGCCACCCTCCGAACCTTGTCGTACGCCCGCGCGCTCAGCCCAAGCTCGTTCATCGCCTGCTTCATCAAAATCAAGCACCCCTCGCTCAGTTCGCAAAAAGATTTCAGCGCCTTCGAATTCATGTGCGCATTGAGCGTCGAATTCCCAAATCGCTTCTCCTGAATCCGCCTCGCCCCCAGCACCCGCTCCCGCATTGTCCGGCTATCCGTCCCCCGATTCTTCCCCGTCAGTTCCGGATACGGCACCGCCGGAACCTCGACGTGTATATCAATCCGATCCAACAGCGGCCCACTAAGCTTATCCAGATACCGATCCCGCGCCCGCGGATTATCCGATGCGAATCCTCGCGCCGTAGGATTCATCGCCGCCACCAACATAAACCGCGACGGAAATTTCATCGACCCATGCACCCGCGCCACCGTCACTTCCCCATTCTCCAACGGCTGCCTTAGCGTCTCCAGCACATACCTGCTGAACTCCGGCAACTCATCCAGAAACAAAATCCCATGATGCGCCAGCGACACCTCCCCCGGCCGCGGCACCGTCCCGCCTCCCACCAGCGCCTGCGCAGTCGCCGAATGATGCGGCATCCTCACCGGCCGCTCATCCATCAACGCCACCCCATCCGGCAACAACCCCATCGCCGAATAAATCCGCGTCGTCTCCAGCGATTCACTCCTCCCCAGCGGTGGCAAAACCCCCGCCATCCGCTGCGCCAGCATCGTCTTCCCCGTTCCCGGCGGCCCGATCATCAGTAAATTATGCCCGCCACTCGCCGCCACCGTAATCGCCCGCTTCACCGCCTCCTGCCCCCGCACATCCGCGAAATCCAATTCCGGCGACAGCGACGAAGCCGTATACGCCTCCCCATCCAACTCAAACGGCTCCATCGGCAATCTCTCATTCAAAAACGAAACCGCCTGTGAAAGATGCGCCACCGGATAAACCTCAATCCCCTCGACAACCGCCGCCTCGCGCACATTCTCCGCCGGCAAAATCACCCCGCGCATCTTCCGTTGCTTCGCCAGCAAAGCCAACGAAAGCGCCCCCTTGATCTTCCGCACCCTCCCATCCAGCGCCAATTCCCCCGCGATCAAAAACCCCTTATGCACATCCGTCTCAATCGACCCGCTTGCCCTGAGCAGCCCAATCGCCATCGGTAAATCCAGACTCGGCCCCTCCTTCTTCACATCCGCCGGCGCGAGATTGATCAGCAGCGCATGACTAGGAAACGGAAACCCCCCATTAATCATCGCTCGCCTGACGCGTTCGATCGACTCCTTCACCGCAGTCTGCGCCAGCCCGACGATAACCGTCCTCGCCAGGCCCCGCTGGCTGACATCCACCTCCACCTCACACAAAATGGCGTCGATGCCCATCAAGACGTAGGAATGAACTGTGGCAAGCACGGCCGAATCTTACCGCTAAGGAGTGTACAACCGCAAAAAGATCGTTGATTAAGTGCAGGAAATCCTCTTTCTTCTCCCTCGCCCTGTACTCAGGGAGAGGGCAGGGGTGAGGGTTCTTCGAACTTTCGTTCGCGGATTTCGGCAGAGCGAAATCAAATCCCTCTCTCCTCCGCAAACCGCCGAAATTCCGCTTCAATCTGCTCCTTAAGTCCACCCGGCGTAAAAAAATAAATGTCCGGTGAATCCACATCATCCATGAAAACACGAACCTTAAACTCGGCTTCCTTGCCCGCATAACGAATCTGGAACGCAATCGTCCCCTCCTGATCCTGAGGCAGCGTCGCCGCAACCTGGCAAACCCGCTCAACCTCCTCCGCCCCAAAACCCGAATCAATGAACGGCCTAATCCGCTCAAGAAACGGCCGAACCATCTCAGAATCGAAATTCGTGGAAAATTCCTGCAACCCATTCCCCGGCATCGTTTCCTCCCGCGGCCCCGATTCGTCCCCCCGCGCGGGAATGCGCCACCATACCGCCAGCAACGTCATCACGAGGACCAGGCACGCCCCAAAGCACACCCCGGCAAGCCGCAGCACCCGCGGCCGCTCCGCAACAGATGCTCTGAAGTAGAGGCCAATCCATATCACACCCGAAACAATAAATATCGTCGCCAGCACCTTGAGCATCCGCTTTCGGTGCGCCGTTGTCCCATCCCTCACCCTCGGCAATTTCCGCCGTCCGGTAAGCACCTCCCAATATATCTTGGCCAAAATTCTTGCGAACACCCAGAAGATGACTGCCGCCAACGCGATACCAGGCCCAAAAACAAATCCGATTATTCCCGCCCCAACTGCTCCCGCGACTTCGGCCAACCTTCCGTGCGACCTGCAGAGCATCGCCCCCGCGGCCGCTCCGCCCCCTAATCCCAGAATCGCGGCCTTGTCGCGCAGATTCAGCAGCGCATCATGTCTTCGTTTCGCCCCCATAACGTCTTTCTTCGTCGACAACGACTCCCACAAATGTGCCGTCAAAGACGGTCGGCTCATTTTAGACTCATCATGCCATCACAAGATTCTACATGTGGGATATCGAGATTGGCAAAGCCACCCAGATCGAGTTTCCAACCGCAGAGCAGTTAGAGACTGCGGCCTGCTACCCTCTAATTGTCCCCCCAAAAACGCCGCGATAAAATGCTCCGATGATACCTCCGATATCTAACGGCAAGTCCGACCCCAAAGGTTTTGGTAAAGTCGCCATTAAAGCCGGCATCGTTGCCTTCATCATCGCCGTCTGTTGGTTCCTCCACTCGTGTTATCTCATCGTCAGTTCCTTCCGCGCACCGGGGCAGATCACCCAAGTGATCGATCAACCAATACACAAACAGGACATGTACTTTCCCGTGTTTACATACACCGATCAAACCGGCACGCAACACACGATTCACTCCAATTCCGGTTCATCCAACTGGACCGCATATCACGTCGGAGACCAAATAACCGTCCTGTACTCTGCCAGCGATGAAGAAAACCCGTGGATAGATGATTGGCTGACCTTGTGGGGCGTGCCCCTGATCCTGATTGGTACCGGCGTCATCTTCGTACCCGTCGGCATTCTGGCAATTCGCTCAGCCTGATCTGGTTTTTCCCACCTACCCCTCCAATCCGCAAACGGAATTCCCGAACCTTATCAGGCCAGCCCGCGACGTTCGCATCGCTAAGGAATTCCAGCATTCGAGTCAACCCGTTTCCGACGGCACGAAAACCGCACCCGATAATAATTGCCTTCACAGAAACCTGTACTACTCAATCCGCCTCGCATCCACTCCACACCTTCGCCAAACCTTCCCCCCGCAACATTTATCTGTTGCCCAAACCCCATTTTCCCACTACAGTTACCCTTCTGGGTTGAGAAAATAGAGAGAGCGAATGCATTTCGAGGAAACGCATCGATGCAAGTTGTCCTGGTAATGTTCCGAGCCGATGGCGAACGCCGCAGCTTTTCCATTGTCCGCGACATGACCGTCGTCGGCCGCCGCGAAGATTGTGATCTTCGCATCCCCCTCGGCGAGGTTTCCCGAAAACATTGCCGCCTCATCAAGGACGGCGAGTCCATCCGCCTCGAAGACCTCGGTAGCTCCAACGGCACCTTCCATAACGGCGAACGCACCCGCGAGGCCACTCTGGCCGCCGGCGATACGATCCAGATCGGCCCCGTCACCTTCATGGTCCAGATCGACGGTGTCCCCGCCGACGAGGACATGCAACCATCCACCGGACAGCCTCCAGCCGAAGTCCAGATCGATGAAGAAGACGCCGACATTCTGGCCACCGAAGAACTGGAACCCGTAATTACCGGCGGCGGAGGCTCGGCCGCCCCCGTCCCGACCGACGATCTCAATTTCGACGCCGTCTCCGAAAAAGGGCCAGCCGACAGCGAGGCGAGCGGCGGCGATCTGGACTTCGATTTCGATGAAGAGCCGTCTTCCGAGGAGCCGTCTTCCAACGACAGGCCCGCCTGATTTCCCGCATTCTGTTTTCGGAATTTATTTGCCTTAAAATTTTAGATTTCAAATTTTAGATTTCAGATTTTAGATTTCAAATTCCTCCTCCCATGCCCCCATCCCAACAAATTCTCGACCGTGCCTCAAAAGTCCTGATCGGCAACTACGCCCGCCAGCCCATCGTCATGGCCCGCGGCCGCGGCTCCGATCTCTGGGACGCCGATGGAAAACAATATCTCGATCTCTTTGCCGGCTTCGGCGGCGCAATCCTCGGCCATTGCCATCCGGACCTGATCGCCGCCGCCTCCTCCCAGATGGAAAAACTCTGGCACGTTGGCAACACCTATCACACCGAACCCCAGGTCGAGTTCGCCGAGCGATTGAATCGTTACGCCTTCCCCGGCCACGCATTTTTCTGCCACAGTGGCCTAGAGGCCAACGAAGCCGCCTGCAAACTCGCCCGCCTCCGCGGCCAGGAGTTTTCCCCAAAGCGTTGGAAAATAATCTCCCTCAGCAAAAGTTTTCACGGCCGCTCCCTAGCGATGATCGCCGCGACAGCCAATCCCGCCGTTTCCCAGGGATTTGGACCCGAAGTCCCCGGCTTCGTCCACGTCGAGGCCGGTTGCATCGAATGTCTCGAAAAGGCCATCGATCCTGAAACCGCCGGCATCATCATGGAGCCAATCCAGGGCGAAGGTGGCGTCAATCTCTACCCCCCCGACTATGCCGCCCAAGTCCGCCGCATCTGCGACGAACGCTCCCTGACTCTCATCTTCGACGAAGTCTGGACCGGCTGCGGCCGCACCGGACGCTGGTTCGGCTACCAATTTTTCTCAACCCCCGACGCCAAACCCGTCGAGCCCGACATCCTCACCCTCGGAAAAGCCATCGGCGGCGGCATCCCCGTCGGCGCCATGTTCGCCAAGCCCGACGCCGCCAAATTCCTCGTCCCCGGCAAACACGGCTGCACCCTCGGCGGCAATCCGATCTGCATGGCCGTCGCCCGCACCATTTTCGACGTCATCGCCCGCGATCGCCTCCTCGATCACGCCGCCACCCTCGGCGAACACGCCATCGCCCGTCTCCGCAACGAATCCTCCATCAAAGACAAATTGCAAGAAGTCCGCGGTCGCGGCTTAATGCTCGGCATCGAACTTAAATCCGCACCCCAAAAACTGGTCGAACGCGGCCTCGAACACGGCATCATCATCAACCTCACCGCCCAAAAAGTAATCCGTCTCGCTCCCGCATTGACGATAACAACAGAACAATGGGATCGCGGCCTCAGCGCCCTGGTCAAAACCATAGAGGGCCTTTAAATGAAACCACCAAGACCCCAATGCACCCATCTTTTCCCCTCCCCTTGTACTCAGGGGGAGGGTAAGGGTGGGGGTTCTGGATCGTTCCACTTGGCGTCTTGGCGTCTTGGCGGTTTGATTTTATTCCTGGCTTTGACCGGCTGCCCTCCACCACCACCGCCTCCGCCTCCTCCACCAGGTCTCTCTTCTCCGCACGTGATCTCCGGCGACACCGCTCCACCCCCGTCCGCTCCCCTCGCCATCAACGCCGAGATGTATCAATTACAAATGCCCTTTGGCGCCAACAGCCGCGACGACTCTTTCTGGAAGCTAGTGGACGAAGACGTCCTCGACGTACCCACCGCCCAAAACCTGATCCAAAACGGCTTTCGCGTCGGCCGCGCCCGCATCGCCGATTGGCCCGCGTTTCTGAAAATTCTCACAAACGAATCCGCCGTGAAGCTCAAGGAAACCAAGGTCATGGCCCAACCCTCCTACGACGACGCCTGGCTTGAAGTATCCGACGTTCTCCCCGAGGAACTGCTCTTCATCTACGACGACCACGGCCTGACCATGCGCTCCTTCAGCGACTGCCGGAACATGCTTTCCCTCGCGTTTCAATGGGCTCCCCGCAAGACGCGAACCATTCGCCTCACCTTCTGCCCGATGGTCCAGGCGATGCAAACCCGCATCGACTATTCCCTGAGCGACAATCCACAGCCCGCCAAATACCTGCATCGCGAGAATTTCTACGACCTGCACCTAACGGCCGACATCGCCCCCGGCGAATTCCTGATCATCGGAACCTCCACCGCGACTTCCGACCCCAATCGCATCGCCAGCCGCTTCCTCACCCGCGACGGGCCCAACCGCAGATTCGAACAGGTCATCCTCTTTGTCGGCGATCCCGGCCCGATGGAAAACATGAGATTCCGCCACCCCCGGCCAACCACGAGATAAATTCACAAAGGACAAACTTCCATGCCCATTTCCCCCGCCCGCGATTTCGGCGTCCAAAGCTATTGCTTTCGCAACACCAAGGACAACTCCAAGGTCGCCGAGCTGACCAAACAGATCGGCGTCAAAAAAATCGAACTCTGCGCCATACACGCCGATTTCGACAACCCCGATGCCTTCAACCGCGTCCTCGATATCTATCGATCCGCCGGCATTGAAGTGGTCTCTATCGGCGTCCAGACTTTCGTCGGCGACATCGCCCGCGAACGGAAATGGTTTCAATGCGCCAAAGCGGCGGGGGCCAAACACATTTCGGCCCATTTCACTCCCGGCACCTTTCAGACCGCCGTCCCCGCCGTCGCCAAACTCTGCGATGAATTCAACATCCGCATCGGCATTCACTGCCACGGCGGCTATATGTTCGGCGGCTCCCCCGATGTTCTCGATTTACTATGCAAACTAGGTGGCCCCAAAATCGGAATCAATCTCGACACCGCCTGGTGCATGCAGATCGGCCCCAACGGCAATCCCATCCAATGGGTCCGCGAAAAATTCAAAGGCAAAATCTTCGGCGTCCACTATAAAGATTTCGTTTTCGACCGCCGCGCCCAATGGACCGACGTCGTCGTCGGCACCGGCAACCTGGATCTCCCCGGATTTGTCAGAGCCCTGGAAGAAACAAACTTCGACGGCATGGCCGTCATCGAATACGAAGCCGACCCCGAAAACCCCGTCCCCGCCCTCACCACCTGCGTCCAAAAAATGCGTGCGGTCTAAAAACTGTTGCCAGTTGCGAGTTGGGAGTTGCGAGCTTTCAGATTTCTACACGCAACTCACAACTCACAACTCGCAACTCACAACTCATTTTCTCAACTCACCTTCGCCCCCGCTCCAACCCCCTCCGACGGCGTAATAAAAATCACCTTCCCCGACCCCGCATCCGTCGCCGCCAACAACATCCCCTGACTGACCTCCCCGCGCAACTGCCTCGCGCCAAATTCGCCACCACCACTAGCTGCCTCCCGACCAGCGATTGCGGGTCCGCCACATGCTGCCGAAGCCCCGCGCAAATCTGCCGCCGCTCACCCCCCAGATCAACCTGCAGCACCAGCAATTTATCCGCATTCGGATGCGGCTTGCATTCCAAAACCGTCGCCACGCGAAGCTCCAGCTTGGCAAAATCATCATACGTAATCGTCGAACTCAAAGTTGGCGGCGTATCCATGTCCACTTTTCCTTATGCGGGTGAAATTTCCCGAATCTTTTCCTGATACAAAAACATCGTCGATCCAATCGTGATCTGGTCTCCATGCCGAAGTTTCTGCCGATCGACCGGCTCCCGATTAATATACGTCGGCGCTCCCAGTGGAAGGTCCTCGATTTCGATCCGTCCCTTCTCCAGATGAATTGCCGCATGACGCCGCCCGACCTTCGGGTCGCGAAACAGAAAAATCTGGCAATCAGGCGCCGACCCAATATATGTCGGATTACGATAAAGAATAAACTGCTTCCCCGCGATCGGCCCCGCGGTAACCTTCAACCACCCCGTCCGGCTGATATTTTCGATGATCCCCGTTGCTGCCCCCGTGATCGCCCCGATACAGCACATCGCCGCCAGCCGCCCGATCTCCGGGCTCCCCGTCAGTTGCGACAGCGGCTCAAGCAACATCCCCCCGATCGCTCCGCCCGCCGCGCCGCCCCCAAGTCCGATCAACAATCGCTTCCGATTTTTCGCCACGACTCCCGGCGCCAGCGCGACAAACGACCCCAACACCGCCCAGCTCACGCATTGCGCGACGTATTGCCGTAGCATCCCATGCTCCGCGCCCCCAATGATCCGGTAAATTCGATCCACCACCAGCGACGCTCCCAATCCGCCGAGCAATCCCAACCCCGCCCCGACCGAGCCATTGACGATCACCGCATGCATATTCTTATCCACCACCGGCTCAGCCACGCTCAGCCCAATCGAAATAAATAATCCGCAAAGTCCGAACCCCAGAATGTTGGTAATCAGGTTTCTCGAATAATCGTATCGCGAAAGAGCGTCCAGCCGTTGCTGTTTTTCCTTTGCAGACAACGAATCGTCCAGATCGATCGCCAGATATTGATTGTTCCCCGAATTGACCACGATGCTATGAATGGCCTCTTCCCCCTGTGCCGGCGTGATTCCCACATCCCCGTCGGAAGTCCGGATCACCTTGCGAATATCCCCAATAGCACTAAGCGCCTGATCCGCCTGCCCCCGCCTGTCTGGCCCAAGGTGCATCACCGCGCCGCCCGCCCACCCAAGCAACCCTCCCACCAATCCAAACACCGCCAGAAAGAATATCGGGTTATACCAAAGCAATGCCGACGACCCCTGTCCCACCGGCAGATCGTCCGGCGTCATCTGCGAATACCGCCGATTCCGCGCCACCGCCTGCTGCTGCCGAATATGCTTCTCCACCTTCGAAGTCTTCAGCTCATCCCAGGAAATTTGAATCTTCTCTTCCGACATCAAATACCAACCCCACGTATAAGACCAACCTCACGCATCCCACAGAGCCGGGCCGTGCCGGCCCGGACCCCTCCCACCCGTTCCTACCCCGCCGTAATCTCCGGTTGCAACCTCAACACATCCCCATTCTTCACCCCCACATCCGCCAGCGTCTGATCATCCAGCAATTGTTTCCCCGAAGCCCGATGATGAAACTTATAACTCAGCGGCTGTCCATCCGGCGCAACCTGCGGAAACTTCATCTTTTCCAGCAACACCGCCATCAGACGATTCACCGGCGCATCATCCGGCATCTCCACCGCCTGCCGACGGTTCCCCGTCGCATCCCAAACTTCCACAGTTAGAAGCCCCATGCCCATTTCTCCATCAAAGCCCACGGATGGCCATCCGTGGGGAATTTCCCCTATCTTATATCTTTTCCCACCCGATAGACGCCCAATTATACGAAAAACAGCCCAGGCAGTGTGCCTGGGCTGTGATTTACGCTTCGCAGTTGCGGACTAAATCAACAGTAACGCTTATGCAGTCTTAACCACTTCGATGATCGCCTGGGTCTTGATGACCATCTGGTTCTCATCGAAGAGATGGAAGCTCTGCACCAGCAGCTCATGACTGCGCCGTTCGATATCCAGAACGCTCAGCGACCCGCCCGTATCCTGCTTGGCGGGAACTTCCGCGTTCATCAGCTCGCGCTTGGCCGCATAGCTGGAGATCTCATGCTTCATCGCATCATAGAGCGTCTGCGTCATCTGCTCTTCCTGTGTGCTGATCATGTACCGGATGTTCCCGTACGTGTCCTCATGGTATTTCTCGCCCCGGCAGGGGGTTGAAAGCAAAAGGCCACGATCGGTCATCGGCTCGCTCTTGGTGACAATGACTTCCGTCAATGTATTCTTGCCCGCGGTCAGGCTGATCACATGGCCGCCTTCCACGAGCCAGATATCCGCCTCATACGCCCGGCGGGTCACCTGCTCGGAAGCCAGAATTCGGAACAGCTCGGGATGGAGCGTCCGCTGGTAAAGAAGGAGGGTCAAACCCCCCATTCGACGTTGTTTGGTTCGGTTGCTCATAGCGTCCTTGCCTCTTTCTAGAAGGGGACACTCCCTTCACAATGTGACAGAAGGAACATTTTTCCAATCTGTCAAAGCCTAACTTCTGTGCGGATAGACATGCTCGCCATTGGCGAGAGTTTCAGGAAAAAGCCTCAGGCATCCTGCCGGGCTTTACCATTACCGCCGTGCGAAGCATGACCCAGCCCCCACGGGCGGGTCGAACGCGAAAATCAAACGATCATCAACCGTCTGCTCTCACGTCAGAGCATAGTATAGGGGAATCGATGCCGTAAATGAAGAAAATATTAGGTGTTAATGTGGGGAAAATGACTGCATAGTCACCACAATTATGTCGTAAAGAACGTGACAACCAGCCGTTATACCAAATCCGCGAGTCAAAAATAACACCCCAAAATACACTCCCGCGACTGTTCGAAACACAAAACTCTGCATCTGAAATGTTTCGGCACCCAAGTAATGGTATAGCGAAAACAGCACTGCCGAAGCTGATACCATTAGTAGATTCGACAACCATTTGCGCAATTTGAACACATCCGCCGCCAGGATCGAAATTAACGTCATCAACCCCATTCGAAACACAAATTCCTCGTAAACCCCTGCCCCCAAAGATAATACCGCATTATTTTCCCACGGCAGCATGTCTCCAGCCAGCGGAATATGAATCCGCCACCGCGAAACCGAAATCCCCAGTGCCAGCAGCGGCAGCGCCAGCATCAAGCTCTCCAGCAGCATCCCCCAAAGCGTCTCAAATCGAATCTCCCACGGATCCTTCCGCACAATATGCCAAGTCAACAGGATCGCGACCACCGACAGCAATGGCACAAATCTCCCAGTAGCGCCCGCCTGCCGGAAAAAGATCTGCAATAGCCGAAACGCAATCGGATCGGACGGATGGAATGACATCCCCAACTCAAACAACACCATCGCCGGCAGCAGAAATACCAGGCTGTGAAGCGGCAGTTCCGATTGCTTGATGTAATTGTTTATTCTTTTCCCGGCCGACGCGATCGCCGCGTCGCCGGTCGTTGCGGCCCGGCTCATCCAGCCGCCCCTTTGACGCTCTTCTCCGTCGCCACTTCCGCCTGCCGGAGAATCCGCGTCAACTTAATCGCCCGCTTCCCTCTAAATTGCCCCACCTGCGCCAAAAATTTCTTCTTCCCTTCCACCTGGATCAGCACATCCTCCGTGTATTCCTTATCCGTCGTAATCAGATCGCCCACCTGAAGCGTCATCAGATCGTTCAGCCGGATCGTCGTCTGCGCCAAAACGCGCGAACTTCCAGCGGCGCGTTGCTCACGTTTCGCGTCAGCCGCCGAAGATGATCTTCCCCCGATCCCTTCCGCTGATAGCTGAACCAATTCTGCGTCGCCAGCATCCCCATGATCGGTTCGATCACGTTATATGGAATGCACAACGCCATCGTCCCCGCCCGGCTCCCCATCTTCAATTCAAATCCAACCACCACAACCGTCTCGTTCGGCGGCACGATCTGCACCAACTGTGGATTGCTCTCAAAATCCTCGACCTTGAATGTCACCGGCGTCAAATTGCTCCACGCCTCCGACAGATGATGCGTCGCCCGATCCGTTATCCGCTGCACCAGCCGCTGCTCAATCTGCGTGAGCGGCCGCTGTGGAATAAACAACTCCGCATTGCTCCCGCCCAAAAGCCGATCCACGATCGGATAAATAATCAGCGGACTGATCTCCAGGCAAACCTGCCCATCCAGTTGCTCCGCCTTCAGCAGGTTGAAGCAAGTCGGGTTGGGCAGCGAATGAATAAATTCGCTATAGGTAAGCTGTTCGATATGCGCGACATTTACTTCAATGATCGTTCGCAGATACCCGGAGATCGCCGCCCCGAAATTCCTCCCGAACCCTTCATGCAGCGCCTCCAGCGCCCGCATCTGGTCTTTGCTGACCCGTTCCGGCCGCTTGAAATCGTAAACCTGAACTTCAAGCTGCGTTTTCCCCTTCGCCCCGAAAACGACGGGCGCCGACTCCTTTTTCCCAGCCGCGCCGTTATCCACCGCCGCCAGAAGCGCATCGACTTCAGATTGATCTAAAACGTCACTCAACGCCGACGGCCTCCATGCCACGGAATCCCATTGTGCATTATCGGACATTCCCCCCAAATAGCTACACCCACCCCCCATGTTTAGCGGCCGGGCTTGCCTGCCCTGAGATTGTCGAAAGGCCCGGCGCGTCCATTCAGCGCGGATCACCCGACCTCACGATACAATCCACCCAAAACCCGACACACCCAGCCGCCGCCATCCATGAACAGCGATTCCACAACCCCCGCGACCAGTTCGTCAGGCTCTTTTGCCGCCACTTGGCTACCCGCAATTCCAATCTCAGCCGTCGGCATCGCACTTTGTTGCATGATCTGGGGAAAAACCGGCGATATCATCGGTGACTTCGGCCATGATCGATACATCGCATGGCAGGTTGCCGACGGCAAAATGCTTTTTCGCGATGTCGCCTGTTTCTTCGGGCCGCTTTCTCCAGATATCAACGCGCTGGTCATCCGCCTTGCCGGCCCTCAGATCAATGTGACCCTCGCCGCCAACCTCGTCGTACTCATCCTCACGACTTTATTGCTGTATTCCCTTTTCCGCGCCATTTCCGGACCCCTCGCTGCTACGACCGCAATCATCTTTTTCCTCTGCGTTTTCGCGCTAAGTTCGCCGACTAAAAGCACCAATTACAATTTCCTGACGCCTTATTCATCGACCATCACTCACGGATTTCTCCTGATCCTGATCGCGATCGCATGCCTTCATCGCTTTCTCCGACGACATTCCATCTCGGCCGCTATAGCGGGCGGACTTGCGACCGGATTCGCGTTCCTCACCAAGCCCGAAATATTCCTCGCCTGCGCAGCCTCATATTTTTTCGGCCTCGCTGCCATCCTCTGGCTCGATCAGAAAAAACCAGTCGCCCGCGTTTTCGCGTTTGCCTTCGCCGGCATGCTCGTGCCGCCGACAGGATTTTTGATCTTCTACGCGTTACACATGTCATTCCACACGGCACTTGCAGGCATCCTGGGTGGCTGGCAATTTGTCGGCAAACCCATTGTCGTCTCAACGCCATTTTACAAGGGCGATTTCGGCACTGATCATCCCCTCCAAAATCTCGTTCTGATGTTCCAATACGCCGAGATCTACATGGCTACTGCCGCGATGTTGGCCTCATTTGCCATTCTCGGAAACCGGCTTCTCAAATCACGCGGATGGGCGATCGTCACACTCGGAATCCTTCTGGGCTTTGGCTCATATATTCTCGTTAACGAGATAGGGAATCATTTTGAATCGTTCTGGCTCGATGCCGCCCGCGGCTTCCCCGTCTTCGCGGTCTTCGCGATCGTGCTGTCCACGTTGCGGATCGCCAAAGCCCGTCGTGATGGCCAAAATCCGTCAGGAGCAATCCTCCAATGGACGCTGTCCATTCTCTCCCTCGTCCTTCTCGCAAAAATCTTTCTGAATGTCCGGATGTTTCACTACGGATTCGTACTGTGCGCGCCTTGCACGATGCTAGTAATCGTCGCCCTCTTCCAATGGCTCCCAGACTGTGTTCGACGATTGGGCGGATCGGCCTTCATTGTCCGCCTGGGCGTTTTGGGTCTCTTAACCGCATTCGTCGCGCAAAATCTCACTCTCACGCGGCAAAACCTTCAGGAACGCACAATGGCCATTCCCCTGGCGCTCGGCGGGGTCGCATGGAGCAGGCCGCTCGATTCCGCATCCATCGACGCAATCAAGTGGCTGTCCGTTACCTCTGCAACCGCCGCCGTCGTTCCCGACGCCGCGGGAATCAATTTCGCCGCAGGCAGGCCAAGCTCCATCCCTTTCACGGAAATGAATCCCATGGCCCTGCAAATGTACGGCGAGCAAAACGTCCTCAACGCATTCGATCAACATCCGCCCGATTATGTTCTCGTAATGGAAATCGATCAGAGCGGTCTCGGCGCCCGCACCTTCGGCCATGATTACGGCCTGAAATTATGGTCCTGGATTCGCTCTCACTATCGCTACATGGGCCAACTTTCCGGTGCCATCCGCCCGATCGAATTATGGAAATTCGATCCGCTCAGCAAACCCCATCACCCCATGTGATGCACCAACGCCCACGGCGCCGCCGTGGGGAATTTCCCGAAACGCATCACGGCGGCGGTGGGGGCCCAAACCCATCCGGCGGTGGCCCAAATCCACCCGGTGGTCCGCCACCCTCGGGTCCGCGACCCCCCGGTCCACTCCCTCCCATCCCACCCCCCGGCCCGCCACGTTGTTTATCCCGCGAATCCTCCGTCCCCCAATACCCCCCAATAATGTACGGAAACTTCCCCGGCGTCGCATGGTAGTGCCACCCCCGCTCCGCATCCCAATGCAGATTGAAACCATTCAACGCATTCGCCCCTTTCACATCCTTCGCCATCACCCCCGCACTCTCAAACGGCCCATAGATCGGAAACCCATCAAACGCCCACCCAATCAGCGGCGAATGTTCCTTCCCCTCATCCGCCCACGGCGAATTCACGCAAATCGGATACTTATGATAGTGATACGTCCCATCCGGCGCCGGATGCCCGCAGCACCGGTCCATCATATTGCTCGCATCCTGGCTCTGCGCATCAAACGGATTAAAAAAAACCACCCCGTTAACCGCGACCCCAATCGGCCCCATCGGCAACGCATGATTCGAATTGTCGGTGGTCGTATAAATATGCCGCGGATTCACCTTCGGATTCAGCGGAATAAAATACGTCCGCGAATGCTCCTGAATATAATTCGGATTGCTCCTCGGCCCGAACCCCGCTTCCGGAAATTTTCCCGTCGGATGATTCGGCAACCCCTTGGTACGAACAATCATCGCATCCGCATCAAAGCTGACCGTCACATTATCCGGAACAAACAAATCCTGAAGCACGATCCGCCCCGTGCTGTCTTTATCCCCCGCGCAGCCACGCCGACATATTCCCCGCAAACGGAGCCTGCCATTTTGCATCGTGATACAAAAGCCGATCCGCGTTCGTCTGGTTAAAAACCGCCGGCGCATTCGTCTCCCCAACATTCGCCTCGTAGTACCATCGCCCCCCCAGCGGGATCAGCGTCCCCTTCGGATACAAATCCGTTGTCCGCTCCGAGTCTGCCATTCCCCCAGCCGGTGCATCTTCCAATCTCGTCAAACTGAAATCGCTGATAAAAAATTCCGAATCCGCCCGCCGCGCCGCCCCATGCCCAAACTCCACGCTCAAGCGCACCGTATCCACCTGCGGAAACGGCAACCAGAAATCCAATTGATACGTCCGCCAAACCGCCGCTCCGCCGACATGGTTATCCCCATTCACCGTAAAGTCCCGCCGATCCTGTTCAATCTGCGGATAGATTGGCTTATTCTTCCCGTCGAACGCCGTCCGTCCCCCATCCCCGAAAAACTCCACCCGCATCGCAAGATCATCGTCGAAAACCGCAAACTCATCCTGCGCCAACCCCCGAAACGTAAATCGAAACCATCGTCCCGCGTTCGAATTAATTCCCGATACAGTCTGCGATACCGACCCTCCGCGCCCCTTCGATTGCATCGCAACTCCCCAGCCCGATGAATCCCGACGCTTATCTCCCAGATACCGATACTCCACATCCCCGTTAAGCTGATACTCCACCAGCGTCCGGCCATCGGCCGAGTGCTCTTTAAACTCCGAATCTTTAACAAGATTTAAATTCTGCGCCCGCGCCATCCCCACGAAGAGCACCCCCAACCAAACGATTCCCATCCGCCAATTTCCCATTCTTCATCCTCCGTCAACGAATCAATGGCGCCCACCCCTGACAGGTAACACGCAATTTATTTAACAGCGTCCCGGCGCAGGGACGCGGGTCCCCAACCCCAGCAAAAACCTCTCCACATTCCCCGCCGCATCCCCAATCCCTGTCTTCGTCTGGTAATCAATCTCCGCCAGCAAATCCACCGCCCGCTTCCTCCCCTCATCCCCCAGCAATTTCACCGTCTCCACAAACTTCTGCTGCACATCCCGCGGCCACACCCGCAGCGCCTGCCCAATCGTAAACGCATTATCCCCATTCTTGATCATCCCCAGCGCCTGGCGAACATTTTCCAGCCAGATGCACAGCCAGGCCACCGCCCGGAACTCCGCCGATGAATCCCCATTCACCAATTGCCGCCACCTCCGCACCGCTTCCGCCGGATCACCCGTCCCCAGCGCGTTCGTCAAATCCCACATCTCTCTTTCCCGCTGAAACGCGACGCTCTGTCCGATATCCTCCGCGCCGATTCGCGCGTTCGTGCTCCCCAGCGCCAGTTTCGCGAGCTCATTATCGATTCTCCCCAGATCATCACCGATCAGATCCGCCAGCAACTCCGCCGCCTCCGCGCCGATCGTCAGCTTATGATTGCTCAACCCCCTTCGCACGATCCACCCCTTCAAATCCTTCGGCGCCTGGCACGCCACGATTTCCCCCGTCTTGCTTATCGCCTTATAAATCCGCTGATTCGACGGCAGCGATTCCAGCCGCAACACCAACGTCGCGCTATCCGACGGCTTCGCCACATAATCCTCAAGCTGTTCCCGAAACCGCGAGACAAATTCATCCCCATTTCTCACCGCCACAACTTTCCCGCCCCCTCCAAACATCGCAAAGCTCCGCAGCTCATCCAGCACATCCGCCAGCTCCGCCGTCTCCCCATCCACATCCACTCTCTGCACGTCGCTCCCAATCTCCCGCACAATCCCCCCCAGCGCCTCCTGTTGCAAAAGCCCATCCGCCCCCACAAGTGCATACACCGCCTTCGCCATACCCCTCATTATCAATTATCAATTATCAATTCTCAATTATGAGTCCCCAATTGCTCCCGCAAAGATTTTAGTTACACTCGATACCGTCGTTGTCAGCGCTCGTGGGCCTGAACCGCGGTCGGGAGAAAACATGTCCAATCCATACTCCTCGTTCTGTGAGGATTTTTATATCAACCTCCGCCTCGGCTCGCAGTTGAATCTCCCCCATCAACGCGAAACCCTTCTCCACTTTTTCGAACGAATCCAAAAAGATTTCCCCTCGATGACGCGCTTCCGAAAAACCGAAAGCGGCGAATTCAATCTCGAGGAAGACCGCTCCGGCCAGAACTACCGCTGGGTCAGCCTAGAATCCCGCAGACTCAACGCCGGCCACGTCAACCCCGCCAACGTCGAGCAGGCTCTCCAACTCCACACGCTGCTCCTCCAACTCGCCCCCTTCCACCTCGGCGTCAGCCCCGTCGAGATCGACTATCTCGACCTCCTCTTCGGCTTCGATCTTTCCTTCAGCGGCAACCACGACGAAATCATCGCCGAAAGCCTGCTGGCCGATTCACCCCTCAATTGCCTCACCGAAGAACCCGGGTCCAGACCTGTCGATTTCCAACCCTCGGTCACCGTCGCCCTCACCGACGATTGCCGCCTCCAGGCCCGCATCGACATCGTCACCCGCACCAGCAGCTTCCAGGTCCGCACCGGCGACTATTCCGATGACGTCATCAGCGTCTGCCTCATCCTCCGCCGTTATTGGGGCGACCGCCCCCGCATCCCCATGGAAAAATTGATCCTGGAAATGGCCGACCGCGCCGAACAACTTTGCGACCGCCACATCCTCCCAAGAATCGTCCGCCCCATCTCCAGCGCCATCGCTTCCCGGTCCTGAAGGCGAGCGCCAACGAATACGGATTGAACCGCCAAGACGCAAAGATCGCCAAGAATTCGATTGAAAAAAGCTGATTTATCCGTGTGGATCTAATTTTTGTCCGTGGTAAAAATGCATTTCGGCTCTGCTTTTATCCGCCTTGGCGACTTGGCGTCTTGGCGGTTCACTTGCCTTTCTTCCGATATATCCTTGGCAACATCCAGCCAGAAAGGTTAATATGATCTTTATGGCTGACCGACCGTTCGAGCCGATGGAACGGGATGCGGCTATTAAGATCGAATCGATCCTTAACGACTTGGCAAAGGATTGCGATGAACTGACCGCTGAATCGGCCCGCGGTAAAATTGATGGGGTTCACCAAGGAATTTTAACGGCGCGGGAATTAACTGTGGCCCTCAAGTCTCTGCTTAATGAACTGAATTGCGGACAATGAGGCAAGCCGCATAAAACGCGGCGGCGTATGCGAGGTTCCGATAATGGCCGACGAAATCCAGGCTCTCGTTGCTGAACCCCCGTCGGGCGGCCCCATCATCGCCAAGCCCGGCCGCTACTACCGCGTCGCCCGCTACCTCATGACCGTCCTCCTCTTCGGCTACGGTGCCTGGTCCATCTACGACGGCTTCTATAGTTGGCCCAACTGGCCCATCACCCATCCCCAGGAGCAACCCAAAACCCACACCGACATCATCCTCAACCAGATCCTCGGCTGCGGCCTCCCCCCCATGGGATTGGTCGTCCTCGGCTGGGCACTCTTTAACTCCCGCGGCCAATACCGCCTTGAAGACGGCGTCGTCCACGTTCCCGGCCACCCGCCCATCCCGCTCGACAAAATCCAATCCGTCAACCGCGAAGTCTGGGACCGCAAAGGCATCGCCTACATCGAATACGATCTGACCCAAGCCCCCGTAGTCGCCAAAGGCGCCGGCCCCGTCGCCTACCAAGGCGTCACCCGCGGCGCCAGCGGCAAATTCAAATTGGACGATTTCGTCTACGATCGCGACGCCACCGACAAAATCTTCAAAGCCATCGAAGAATCCCTCCTCAAATCCCACGGCGACGGCCCTCCCATCGCCCCCGCCCCCGTCCCAAAAGTCCCCCCTCGCCCCAAAATGGGCTCCCAAGCCTAACCCATTTTCAATGTTGAGCGTTGAGTGTTGAGTGTTGAGCGTTCCATCAATTCCCCGACCAACTGCCTTGCCCGATTCCCCCAAGTCTGCCCCCCGATATATTCCCTGCGCCGCCACATCCACCGAAACCTCTCCCCCAAAAATCCGCCGCGCCACCTCCGCCGCTTCTTTCGCGCTTTTCGCGATATGGATATGCGGCAAATGCTCATTTGCCTCCCGAATCGGCGTACTGATGACCGACTTTTCCGTCGTCAAATAATCATACAACCGCAACGGCGACCGACGATCGGCATAATCACCCGCCCTCAAAAAACACGTCGCGATATCAAAGTGCTGCAAATACGCCGGTATCCGTTCGTGCGGCTGACGATCCAGATAAAGAATATTCGCCGTCCCCGTCAAATGCTTCACGATCTCCCGCTGCCAATATGGATCTCCCTCCGAGATATTCCCGATAAAACAAAGCCGCGCCTCCGGAAGACTCGCCGCCAATTCAGCGATATATTCCCAATCGTATGTCGCGTTGATCTGCCCGACGCATCCCATAATCGGCTTCCCCTCCGGCAAATTTGCCGGACGCGCAAGCCTGCCCGCGCGAAGAAATGTTTCCTCCACTCCATTCGGCAGATAAAAAACTTTTCCCCCAATCCGCCCCCGAAAATCCTCCACCAGCAGCCGCGAAACCGCAAACACCATCTCGCAGTTCTCCAGCAGCCGCGACTCCAGCTCCCGAATCTCCTCCCGGTTCCAACACGTCCAACACTCAAACGGATCCTTGCAATAGTACACCCGCGTAAATTCCCCCAACTTCTCCGCCAGCACCGCCAGATGCGGCCACGTAAACACGACCACATCCGACTTCCCAAATTTCGACCGAATCGTCCCGCAAATCGAATCAACCAATTCCCCGGTTAAATCGAGCCGCCGCAACGGCATCGGCCCGATATTCATATACGACACCGTCGCATACCGACCCACCTCCCGAAACAAATCCCCAATCCGCGGGTTCTCAGCACCAACAACCAGGATCGACAACGACATCGGAACTTCCCCGCTTTCCACCCATCGCAGAAGGCCGTCACGAATCCCATCAGGCCAGCCAGCCGTTCCCACAGCGCCAACCCCTCCCCGCATTCGAGCAAGTTAAGCCGGACGGCACGAACACCGTAACGATAGAAATATTTTAACCCAATCCAGCCGCTATGAACAAAAAAATCAGTTGGACCGAACAAACCAAAACCCGGTATGCTATGCAAAAATGCCCGGTGAAATTCGTCGCCGGACATCTATACGCGTAATCGCAGGTATCCGCATACAAATGATTTCCGACACTCTCGTCTTCCAGTCCTTCCGAACCGACCACGTCCCATCCTGGATCGCCCACTGCCTCGACTCCGCCCGCCATTGGGCCGACCTCCGTGGCCTCGAATACCTCTTCCTCGACGACCGTTTCTTCGACGTCATCCCCCCAGAATTGCGCTCCCGAACCACCAACAAAGTCATTCTTTCCGATTTGGCCCGCCTTCTCGTCAGCCGCGATCTCCTCGCCAAAGGCCATCGCCGCGTCATCTGGATCGACGCCGACGTCATCGTCTTCGACCCCGACCGCTGGCAACTCCCCGACCAAAGCGACTACTACTTCACCCACGAACTCTGGCCCATCCCCCGCCCCAACGGCGTCACCCTCGACGTCCGCGCCAACAACGCCGTCATGGTCTTCTCCCGCGGCAACACCGTCCTGGATTTCTACATCGACATGGCCAAGCGAATCCTCCTCACCGAACCCGACCTAAAAAACTGGCACCTCGGCGTCCGCTTTCTAACCGGCCTGAGAAACGTCTGCCCACTCCCCGTGTTACCCAACATAGCCATGCTAGGCCCCGACCTGATCAACGACCTCCTTCGCGGCCCCAAACACCTCACCAGCGCCTACGTCCGCGCCATGGGCGAGCCTCCCGTCGCCGCCAACCTCTGCGCCTCCTACACCGGCGCCACCATCCACGACTTGACCCTGACTGATGCCATCATGGAAGAAATCACCAACAATCTGGTCGCCACCCGCGGCCACACGCTCAATCAATTCCTCACTCCCGGTTGATCACCGATGATGCGCTTTGAGGCGCTTTGATGCGCTTTCTACTGATTCGCCCACAGGTGATCGATTTATTTGTTGAAAGGTAAAAAAACTTGGCGTTTCAAAACGGTGATAGGAGGATGTCAGCAACATTGAAATCGTAAGTCGGTGGATGCCACCAAAAGCTGGATACTTGGCTTTGGATCGCGACCGCGTATGATTCAAGAACACAGACGTATTGGGCAAATCCGAATGGCGATCGCGACCGCACCATGAAGAAGGCTAAACCGGGAATCGCGGGGATTCACGATCCGGGACAACTTTTCCGTTCCACAGCGCTCGCACGGCATCGTCGGTTGATTCTGCCCAAATATCTGAATGATGAAGCCGAAAAGCCTTTCCTCCAAGACTCAGCACTGACAGAGGCCCACAAAGTTCTGATCAAATGGGCCGACCTTGAAAGTAACGGACATCTTGCCAAAAAGGAAATCTCCCTGGATTCACAGTTCCTCGATGAAGTCTTCGGCGATGCCTTGCATTATCTGCCGTCCGCCAAAAAGCCCGATGGGTACCAACTCGAACACAAGTTTTCGGTCCCCGGGGTCGGCATTGCCGACGGAGCCCTTGGATCATTTCCCCCAGATGCGCCCGCCAACGCGCGCGGGGTCATCGAACTCAAAAGCGCCACGACCGATCTAGACTACGACAAATTCAACGGCCGCACGCCCGTTCAGCAGTGTTGGGATTACCTCAACAGTCTTCCCGACTGCCCATGGGGGATCGTCAGCAATTTTGTCTCCTTCCGGCTCTATCACCGTGATAAGACCCCGCAGGCGTTCGAATATTTCGAGCTGCAGAAGTTGCGCAGCCTTGACGAATTCCGCCGCTTCTACGTTCTTTTCGAACGCGGCGGCTTGCTTGCCAATCACGTCATCAGGACACCCCGCGCGCTCGAATTGATGCTGCGCAGCGCCAACAAGCAGCGCGAGGTCGGCGACAAGCTTTACGATTACTACAGCGACCAGCGTCTGCTTCTCATTGAGGAACTTATCCGGAAACACGGACGCACTCAGGACCAGGCCATTCGCATCACCCAAAAATTGCTGGACCGTATTGTTTTCATTGCCTTTTGCGAGGACCGAGGCCTGCTACTGCCGCGATTGTTGGAAGAAACTTGGAAGAGCGTCCCGCCCCTGCCTCGGGCCGGGGTACGCTGGCAAAATTTCCGCGACCTCTTCCATTTCGTGGACAAGGGGCACGAAAAGCTCGACCTCACCACCGGCTACAACGGCGGCCTCTTCGCTCCCGACGACGAAATCGACAAACTAGACCTCTCCGACCGCTGGACCGACATTTTCAAGACCATTGGCGAATTCGATTTCGCCGAAGACGTGAACGTCGACGTACTCGGCCACATCTTCGAAAAATCGATCACGGAACTGGAAAAACTGCGCACAACCGGCTTTTTCGCCGCGCAGACTGCCGGCGCTGCGGCGCCCGCAATGCCAAAGAGCGCCGAGCGCAAACGCTTTGGCATTTATTACACACCGCCCGCCTTTACGGCCCTAATTGTTCGCCGTACCATCGGTTCACTGATCGAAGATCGCTTGACCGACCTTGCCAAAGCGCACAACGTCGACCCCGATCAATCCCTCAAAGTCCCACGATCCGAGACATTCGCTGCATACTGGCAAGCTGCGCTGGACACCGTGCGCCAAATCGCGGTTGTCGATCCTGCCTGCGGCAGCGGCGCGTTTTTGATCCAAGCTTATGAACTTCTTGAAGAGCAATACGACACCATTGTCGATCACCTGGCGTATCACGCTAACCAGCCAAAAACCAATTGGTCTTCGGCAATCCCTGAAATGATCCTTGCCGAGAACATTCACGGCGTGGACCTATCTCCGCAGGCCGTCGAGATTACGCAGCTTGCTTTATGGATTCGCTCCGCACGCAAGGGACGGCGGCTCGATGACTTGACGCACAACATTATTTGCCACAACAGCCTTGTGGGGGACAAGACTGTGGATGAGCGAGCGATGAATTGGAAGGAGGAATTTCCCAACATTTTCGTTCGAAAGAACCCGGGCTTCGACGCGGTGATCGGAAATCCGCCGTGGGAGCGAATGAAGCTGCAGGAGCGGGAGTTCTTTGCTTTCTCTGCGCCGGAGATAGCGAGCGCCGCCAATGCCGCCGACCGCCAAAAGATGGTGGAAGCCCTCCGACAGAAAATTCCCCCGCTGTATGCTGCCTATCTTGACGCGATAGCAAGAGCTGAAAGATCGCTCGCTTATGTGCGCGCATCCGGTGAGTTTCCCCTGACCGGCAAAGGGGACGTCAATCTCTATATGCTTTTCGCCGAATTGGCGACAAAGATCCTATGTCCCACAGGCCGCGCAGGATTGCTCGTACCGAGCGGTATCGCGACCGACCATACCACCAAAGAGTTTTTTGGTGGTCTCGTGGAGTCAAAGCGACTCGGTGCGTTATATGACTTCGTGAATCGCCTTGGCTTGTTCGCGGACGTCGAGGGGCGACTAAAGTTCTCCGTATTATTCATGAACGGCATCGAATTGCCGACAGACGCGGTGGATTTCGTCTTTTGGGCAGAGCGTCTCGAGGACCTTAATGATAAGAATCGCCATGTCCGGCTTACCAGTACTGACCTAAAGTTATTGAACCCCAACACGGGTACATGCCCGATCTTTCGCAGCAACCGCGATGCAGAACTGACGCGCAAGATTTATCGCCGCGTCCCGATTCTGGTGAACCGGCTTCGCGAATCGGGGGGCAATCCATGGGAAATTAAGTTTTCACGGATGTTTGATCAGACGAACGACGCCGAACACTTTGTCACCGGCGACAAGGCAAAAGCCGCCGGCTATAAGCTAACGGGGAACCAGTGGGTGAAGGGGAAGCAACGATACCTGCCGCTATTTGAGGCGAAGATGACGCGCGATTATGACCATCGTGCCAGCAAGGTTGCGCTTAGCACCGGCAATTGGTACATGAATTACACGGCGGACTCTGCCTCGCTAGTGGAGCATCAGAATCCCGAGTTCCTCCCCGTCGGGCGTTGGTGGGCAGATGCGAAGGAGGTCACCGAGCGGGCCTCGGATTCCCTGAAGGTCGCCGCGATTGGTTTCCATGATGTGGCCCGCGCAAACGATTCACGGACCATGGTTGCTTGCATGATCCCTTTTGCAGCGGTCTCGAATACGGTGCCACTGGTGCTGAATGCCGGTGCATTGCCGTGGCGGCGCTTTTGCTGCTTGCTCGGCAATTTTAATTCGATTCCATACGACTTTGTGACTCGCCAGAAGGCTGGCGGTGCACATTTAAACTTTTTCATCGTCGAGCAAATTCCGACCTTTCCTCCAGATACATACGACGACAAATGCCCCTGGGACAAAAAGCAGACGCTCGAAAAGTGGATCAGTGAGCGCGTATTGAAATTAACCTGCACGGCCAACGACATGATTCCTCTCGCCGAGGCAGCCGGCTTCAAAGAAAAAGTCCACAAATGGAAAGAGCCCGAGCGGGCCGAACTCCGCGCCGAACTCGACGCCGCCTACTTTCACCTCTACGGCATCTCCCGCGATGACGCCGAATACATCCTCACCACATTCGGCGGCATGACAGACGACGACGGCCCGACGCTCGTCGCCAATTCCGCCGCCAGCGAAATTCTAGACGCCTACGATGCCTTGGCATCGGCGATTAAATAACGCCGAAATCTTCATTCGGCAATTGGCAATCGGCATTCGGCAATAGAGTTGATCACCCCGGATCCATCTTAATAACCCCTCGTTGCCTCTTCACCGCGATCACCCTCTGCTTCAGCATCTCATAAATCGGCCGCGGATTCGGAATGCCAAACAGTTCCAGCCGCGGCATCGTTTCATCTTTGGACAAAACCGTGATGGTGCCAACATCGAACAACCGGCTCATCAGCGACTGACGAAAATGCAAATCCTCAATATGCCACAGTTCCATCGTATCAATGGTCGTCGTCAGCAGCCCCCGTTCGTAGTCGATCCGATAGTTCGTGATCCGATACCTCACCCGCTTGGCCAGCAGCCACGGCACCCACGGCGAAATCAGCGCCAGCAAAATCAGCGCGACCCAGAGCCACCACGGCCCGATATGTTTATGCACCAGCAAAATCGCCAGCGCCAAGATCGCCACCCCGATTAAGCCATATAGGCACACTTTCCCCGCGAACGCCCGCACCGGCGGCGACCCCTGGAAATAAATTTCCTCCTTATCATCCGGCTCAGCATGTGGCCCAGGCTCAGACGCCGGGGCAGCCTGCGGTTCCGTGCTCATGATTTATCCCCCTCAGGTTTTCTATCGCTCAGTTGTTCGATCCGCTTCCACATCTTCTCCGGCACCGGAACGACGCTCAGTCGCCCGATGCGGATAAAATCCCACCCCGCGAACGTCGGGTCCGCCTTGATATCGGAGATGGTGACTCCGTGCGCAAGTTTGCGTTTAGGTTTCAGGTCCACGACCGCCAGCCGTTCATCCTCTTCCTTCGGATCGGGATATGGATTGGAGACGATCTCCGCGACCCCGACGACCGTTCGCTCGTCGCCCGTGTGATAGATAAGCGCCAGGTCCCCCTTTTTCATCGTTCGGATATGTTTAAGCGCCGGCGCAGTTCGACACGCCATCCCAAACGGTTTTTTTAGCCCGGACAAGATCCTCCCAGGAGTAAGAATCCGGCTCGGTTTTCAGCAGCCAATAGCTCATCGGGTCGCTCCGATATCATGTCGCCGGTTTAGGCGCGGCCCCGGCGATCACTTCACTCGCCGGCCGCTTGTACGCATCGCCGATTTTCCGCAACAGATCGGTAAATTCCATCTGTGCCATGTTGAGATTCTTGATCTTGATATGTGAAACGATCTTGGTTTGCAGCGCCTCCAATTGCATTTTCTGCGCATCGGTCGCCGGCCGTCCCTGTTGTTCCTGCCGCCCCAGCGCTTCCAGCCCGCGCTCAAACTCCCCAAGCAGCCGGCTGGCCTCCGCATCCTCCGCCACCGATTTCTGTGCCGATTTGAATCGTTCCACGGCCGGGTGGTCCTTGAGCATCTGCCCCAATTTCTCGGCCGCCTGAAGAATCTGTTGTGTATCAACTGCCATGTCGCTCCTTGTCTCCCAGCCACTATAATCGAGCCGGCAGGCTTTTCACATGACCCGCTACAATCGCCAGGAAATCCTCCCCCAGATCGGCCCCAGCGGCCAGGCCCGCCTGCGCGCCTCTCGCGTCCTGGTCATCGGCTGCGGCGCCCTGGGCTCCGCTTCAGCTGAAATGCTCGTTCGATCCGGCATCGGCTTTCTCCGCCTCGTCGATCGCGATCTGGTCGAATTGACGAATCTCCAGCGTCAGGTCCTCTTCGACGAACGCGACGCCGCCGAGAATCTCCCCAAATCCGTCGCCGCCGCCCGGCGACTGCGGGAAATCAACAGTGAGGCCGAAATCGACGCCATTGTCGCCGATGCCAACCCCGCCAACATCGAATCATTCGCAGATGTCGATCTGATCCTCGACGGCACCGACAACATCTCCACGCGCTATCTCCTCAACGACCTTTCCGTCCACAACCACATCCCCTGGATTTACGGCGGATGCGTCGGCACCGAAGGCCGCGTCTGGGGAATCTGGCCCAGCCGCACCGCCTGCCTGCGCTGCATTTTTCCTGACCCGCCGAACGCCAGCGATTTGCCAACCTGCGACACCGCCGGCGTCCTCGGCCCAGCCGCCACGGTGGTAGGGGGGTTCCAGGCCGCGCTCGCCATCCGCTTCCTCGTCGAAGGCGAATCCGCTGCCGACAATTCCGCCGGATTGGTCTCCTTCAACGTATGGACATCCCAATTTCATTCCCTCAGTTCAGCATCCACTCCCGCCGACGGATGCCCCTGTTGCCACCAGAGAAAATTCCCCTTTCTCTCGACGAACGCCATGGATTTCACTACAAACTTATGTGGCCGTCAGGCTGTTCAGGTATTACGCTCCGGTTTATCCGGGCCGATTGACCTGGCCGTTTTCGCCGAGCGATGGCAAAACCTCGGAACCGTCGGCCGGTCCCCATGGTTTGTCCGCTGCAAGCTGACCGATCCAGCCGGCATCGACCTGACCCTGTTTTCCGATGGCCGCCTGTTGGTTCATGGAATCACCGACCCAATGCGAGCGACCTCTCTGTATGCAAGATTCGTTGGAAACTAGAGTTACAAATGATATTTGAACTAAACCCTACTTCCCTCTACGATTAATAGGAATATATGGGCGCTGCGGCAATTGATTCTGGTAACGAGGCTCGCTCGGTGTTGGATCTCATCGGCAACACCCCGATGCTGCGCTTCAAGCGCATCGGCAGCGATCTCCCCGGCGTGGAACTCCTCGCCAAGGCCGAATGGTACAACCCTGGTGGAAGCGTTAAGGACCGCGCCGCCCTCAACATGATCCTCGACGGCGAACGCCGTGGCCTGCTGACTCGCGACAAAATTCTCATCGACGCCACCAGCGGTAACACCGGAATCGCCTACGCCATGATCGCCGCCGAGCGCGGATATCGCGTAAAGCTCGCCCTGCCAAAAAACGCGAGTCAGGAGCGCAAGCAAAGCCTCCTGGCCTACGGCGCCGAACTGGTCCTGACCGATCCAACCGAAGGCACGGATGGCGCACAGCGTTATGTCCGCGCACTGGTCAAAGCCGAGCCGGATAAATATTTCTATCCCGATCAATACAACAACGATGCCAACTGGCGCGCCCATTACGAAACCACCGCAATGGAAATCTGGCGGCAAACCGAAGGCCGCATCACCCATTTCGTCACCGGCGTCGGAACCAGCGGCACATTCATCGGCGTTACTCGCCGACTCAAGGAACTCAACCCCGCCATCCAGTGCATCAGCATGCAGCCCGATTCGCCCCTCCACGGCCTCGAGGGCTTAAAGCACATGGCCACCGCGCTCGTCCCGGGAATTTACGATGAATCCCTCGCGGATGACCAGATCGAGGTCGCGACAGACGATGCCCACAAAATGGTCCTTCGCCTGGCCCGCGAGGAAGGATTCCTCGTCGGCGTCTCCTCCGGCGCCAACCTCTTCGCCGCCTTGCAAGTCGCCAAAACCCTCAAGGACGGCGTCGTCGTCACGATTTTCTGCGATTCAGCCGCGAAATATCTTTCCGAAAGTTTCTGGCACGATGGCGATGCGGAGATTTGGCCATGAGCCTGATTTCTGACCCCAGAACAAGCGGCCCAGATCGAACGCGAAGGCGTCGTCGCTTATCCCAACGAATGCTGCGGCGCAATGCTCGGTAAAGACACCGCCGACGGATCACGAATTGTGAAACGCCTCGAAAACTTGACCAATTCCTTCGCCGCCGCCGAACAATACCATCGATTTTCCCTCGATCCCCGCGAATTGATGCAATTGGAAAAACGCGCCGCCGATGCGGGTCTGGCCGTGCTGGGTTTTTATCACAGCCATCCCGATCATCCCGCCCGGCCCAGCGAAACGACCGCCGGAACGCCTGGCCGTATTATAGTTATGTCATCGTCGCGATCGCCAAACGTGAACGCCGTTGATCTGACAAGCTGGCAATTGGACGAATCGACCGAACAATTCAAACCCGAAGAAATTGAAAGCGGAATCAGACCATGAGCGAAAACTATTCAAACCCCGAAATGCTGGTCAGCACCGACTGGGTCGCCGAGCACACCGACGACCCCAAGGTAAAGATCGTCGAGGTGGACGTCGACACCGCCGCCTACGACAAAGGCCACATTCGCAACGCGATCGGCTGGAACTGGCAGACCGATCTGAACGACCGCATCCGCCGCGACGTTATCGATCCCCGCACCTTCGCCGAGCTGAATCGCGCCGCCGGCATCCACCCGGACGACACGGTCATTTTCTACGGCGACAACAACAACTGGTTCGCCGCCTGGGCCCTCTGGCAATTCAAATATCACGGCCACAAAGACGCCCGCCTGATGAACGGCGGCCGAAAAAAATGGGAACTCGAAAAACGCGAGCTGGTCACCGACCTTCCATCCTTTCCCGCCAGCACCTATCCCGTTCCCCAAAGAGACGAAAGCGTTCGCGCCTACCGTGAAGAGGTCGTCGAGGCGCTCCGCAACCGCAAAATCAATCTGGTCGATGTCCGCTCGCCCGATGAATTCACCGGCAAAGTGATCGCTCCGCCCGGAATGACCGAAACCGCCCAGCGCGGCGGCCACATCCCCGGCGCGAGAACATCCCCTGGGCCAAAACCGCCAACGAAGACGGAACATTCAAAAGCCCAACCGACCTGCGCAAATCTTTACGCCAACGCCGGCGTCGAATTCACCAAACCGACCATCGCCTATTGCCGCATCGGCGAGCGTTCCAGCCACACATGGTTCGTCCTGAAATACCTCCTTGGCGTGGACAACGTGAAGAACTACGATGGAAGCTGGACGGAATGGGGCAACCTGGTCGGCGCCCCGATCGAAACCGGCGAGGGAACTACGCCCGCGCTGCCGAATGTGAAATGCGTATGACGACAGAAGCATTCAGAAAACATTGGTCGTCCCAGCCGTTTCAGCCCTTCGCGCTTCATCTGGCGGACGGCCGTTGGTTGGCCGTTAAACATCCGGAACACGTCGCCATGTCTCAGTCCGGCCGAACGGTTGCGATTCTCGATTTGGAAGTCGATGCGTTCGAGACGGTTGATTTGTTGCTCGTGACTTCTCTAAAACCGCTGCCGACGAGAAAAAACGGCAAACAACACAAGAGGTAATCCATGCCACTCAAACCCCAAGGACGAATTTTCAACGACATCACCGAAACCATCGGCGGCACGCCGCTGGTGCGCCTCAATCGCCTGATCCCCAAGGACCACGCCACGGTGCTGGTCAAATGCGAATTCTTCAACCCGCTTTCCAGCGTGAAGGACCGCATCGGCCTGGCCATGATCGAAGCCGGCGAACGCGACGGGAAAATCAACAAGGACACGGTCATCGTCGAACCCACCAGCGGCAACACCGGCATCGCCCTGGCGTTCGTCTGCGCCGCCCGAGGATACAAGCTGATCCTGACGATGCCCGCAAAGCATGAGCATCGAACGCCGCCGGCTGCTCAAGGCGCTGGGCGCGCAGGTCGAGTTGACTCCCGCCGCGGAGGGCATGCGCGGCGCGATCAACCGGGCCGAGGCGATTCTCAAGGAGAACAAGAACAGCTTCATGCCCCAGCAGTTTAAGAATCCGGCCAATCCCGAGATTCATCGCAAGACCACCGCCGAGGAAATCTGGCAGGACACCGACGGCAAGGTCGATATCCTCGTCTCCGGCGTCGGCACCGGCGGCACGATCACCGGCGTCTCCGAAGTCATCAAGCCGCGCAAGCCCAGCTTCAAGGCCATCGCCGTCGAACCGGTCACCAGCCCGGTCATCACGCAGACAATGCAGCATCGAGCCCGTCAAACCCGGCCGGCACAAAATCCAGGGCATCGGCGCCGGTTTCGTCCCGGACAATCTGCATACTCAACATCGTCGACGAGGTCATTCAGATCACCGATGAGGAGGCCTTCGCCTGGGCCCGCCGATTGGCCAAGGAAGAAGGAATCTTCGGCGGCATCAGTTCCGGCGGCAACGTCGCCGCCGCCGCCAAAGTCGCCGCCCGCCCGGAAAACAAGGGCAAAATGATCGTCACCATCATGTGCAGTTTCGGCGAGCGATACCTCAGCACGCCGCTGTTTGAAGAGGAATGAGGAAGTTGCGAGTCGCGGGTTGTCAGTTGCGAGTTGCCCGCTTTTTCGCATTTGTTTTCAACTCGCAACTCATAACTCGCAACCCGCAACTGTTACCCATATGGCTGAACAAAAAGCAACGAATATCACCTGGCACGAAGGCTCCGTCACCCGCGACGAGCGGCAAACAGCTGCTCAATCAGAAGGGCGTCACCGTCTGGATGACCGGCCTCTCCGCCTCCGGCAAGAGCACCATCGCCTGCATTCTCGAGCAAATGCTGCTTCACAAAAAGAAGCACGCCTATCGTCTCGACGGCGACAACATTCGCATGGGCCTGAACAAGAACCTCGGCTTCTCCGCCGAGGACCGCGCCGAAAACATTCGCCGCATCGGCGAAGTCGCCAAACTGTTCACCGATGCCGGCGTGATCGCGATCACCAGTTTCATCAGCCCCTACAAAAAGGACCGCGATGCCGTCCGCGCCGGCATGAAGCCCGGCGAATTCGTCGAAGTCTACGTGCAGGTCTCCCTCGCCGAAGCCGAGAAGCGCGATCCCAAGGGTCTGTACAAGAAAGCCCGAGCCGGACAACTCAAAGGATTTCACCGGCATCGACGATCCCTACGAAGCGCCGGAAAAGCCGGAAATCCTGCATCGAAACCGAAAAACACAAGCCCGAAGACGCGGCAAAAGTAATACTGGATTACCTGGAAAACAAAGGCTATCTGCGCACATGATTGATATTGCTCTGCATAAGTTTCGTGTGAAAGATCACCGCGAAGGCGCGAAGGTCGCGAAGGGGAAGTCCGATCTTCGTTTTCTTCGCGACCTTCGCGCTTCGCGGTAATCCGTGCCCAAGGATCTCAGCAGAGCAGATTAACATCTGATTTTTATCTGACTTCGGCGAGCTCAGTCGAGTCGTGGCCAAAATAATGCCTTCTTCATTCGTCGATCTTCATTCCCATTCCACCGCCTCCGACGGCACCCTGCCGCCGGCCGATGTGGTCCGCCTCGCCGTGCAGGTCGGCCTCTCCGCCCTCGCCCTGACCGACCACGACACCATCGCCGGCGTCGAAGAAGCCGCCGAGGAAGCGAAGCGCTCAACCTCGATTTCCTCCCCGGCATCGAAATCAGCGCCGAATATCCCCAGCCCGGCACCCTGCATCTGCTCGGATACGGCGTCGATCCCCAAAGCACCACCCTGCGCGATCTCACCAAAACTCTTATAGCCGGCCGCGACAACCGAAATCCCAAGATCATCGACAAGCTGCAAAAACTCGGCGTCTCCATCACCATGGACGAAGTCGAGCGCGAAGCCGGCGGGAAAGTCGTCGGCCGCCCTCACATCGCCGCCATCCTTTTGCGAAAAGGATATGTCGGATCCATCAAACAGGCCTTCGACAAATATCTCGCCCCCGGCGGCTTGGCCTATTTCGACAAGGAACGCCTCTCCCCCGCAAAAGCGATTTCCATGATCCTGGAATCCGGCGGCCTCCCCGTGCTGGCCCATCCAATCCAACTTCGCTATCACAACGACGCCGAACTCGAACGCCTCGTCAAAGACCTCTTGGACATGGGCCTTGCCGGCATCGAAGTCATCCACAGCGATCACGGCCCCGAACTCATCGAAAAATTCACCGCTCTTGCCAACCGTTTCAATCTCCTCAAAACCGGCGGCAGCGATTTCCACGGCACCAACAAAACCCGCATTCAACTCGGCGCCGCCAACGGAAAACGCGTGCCCAGGGAATGGTTCGACGAATTGGTCAAGACACTGGACGAGAAATCACCCGCTTCCAAAGTCTTATGAACACCATTACCGATAAACTGGATCTGCCCGCTTTGAACCAGATGTTCGAAACCAGCGATCCTCTGCGCATCATCGAGTGGTCGGCCGCGCAATTCGGTGACGAAATGTTGATGTCCTCATCCTTCGGCGAAGATTCGGCGTCCCTCATCCATCTCGTGAATCGCGTTAAGCCCGGTATCCGAATTATTTTTGTAAACACGGGTTATCACTTCCCCGAAACCCTCGCGTTCATGGAACAACTCCGTCAGCGTTTCAATCTGAATGTGTGGACATTTAACACGCGCAGCGATCCGATTGCCTATCTGCACCACGCAGGCGAAGAAAATCCAGCCTGGCGAAAAGACATCGACGCCTGCTGCGCGGTCAACAAGACCGAGCCATTTGAGCGCGCATTGAAAGAGCTCTCTCCCAAGGCGTGGCTGCGTGGCATCCGCCGCGACGAAGCCAAAAGCCGCGCCGGGCGCAAATTCATCGAATGGTTCGAGCGTTACAATTGCTACGCGATCTCCCCGCTGCTTAATTGGACGGCCCGGGAAGTCCACGCCTATCTCAAAAAATACGACCTTCCCCGCCATCCCCTGTGGGAAAAAGGCTACGCCTCCATCGGCTGCAACCCCCTAAGCTGCACCCGCGCCATCGGCGAAGGCGACGACCCCCGCTCCGGCCGATGGGCCGGCCAGGACAAGGTCGAATGCGGCATCAACCTCGACAAAAATTCCCTCGATTCGGCGAATTTATAGCCCGAGTTGAACCGCCAAGACGCCAAGGCCGCCAAGAATTAAATCTTATACTGAATCATCTGTGTGAATCTGATTGACATCTGTGGCCAAAATGTATTTCTGCTTTCCCTTTCTTCCTTGGCGATCTTGGCGTCTTGGCGGTTCAACCCATCTTCCGCCGCAAAACTTGGAGACTCAATTCCCTTCGGATATAACCAACACACAATGGAACGTACCCTCATCATCCTAAAACCCGACGCCGTCCAACGCGGCTTCTGCGGCCAAATTATCGATCGCTTCGAAAAAAAAGGCTTCCAGATCATCGGCATGAAATTCACGAAAATCAGCCAATCCCTCGCCGAGACGCATTACGCGCCTCACAAGGGCAAGCCGTTCTACGACGGCCTCGTGAAATTCATGACCAGTTCCCCGGTTGTCGTCATCGCGCTGGCGGCAAAAGATGCGATCACCATTTCTCGCAAGATGATGGGCGCCACTTTCGGCTCCAAAGCCGAGCCCGGCACCATCCGCGGCGATTTCGGCGTCAGCAATTCCTTCAACCTGATTCACGGTTCCGATTCCCCCGAAAGCGCCCAGCGCGAACTCGGATTGTTCTTCAAGCCCGACGAACTGCCCGAATGGAAGCCCGCCGTTCAACCCTGGGTTTACGATTTCGCCAAAGGTCAGGCCGAGTGAGGTTCTATGGGATTTCGAAATGTGGTCAATGACGGCTCATCCAACCCCCCGCGCCTGCGGTTACAGCAAAGTGCCTGGGCATTGACGAATCTGCCCCGCGATGGCGCGGAATGGTCAATCGTCGAACGCCTCGACCGAATCGCCGCCACCGGATTCACTGGTTTTGAAACCTCCGTCGCCAGCGATTCCGAGGCTGACGAACTTGCCGGAATGCTCCGCAATCGCGGCCTGGCAATCGGATTCTCAACCCAGGCTACGGAGGCCGACGACCTCGTTCCGCCCATCGAACTCGCCCATCGCATGCGCGCCGATTATCTGACCGTCCGCGTCAACGGCTCCCTGAAAGCCTCCCCCGACATCGCCGAGATTCTCGAGGACATGTTCGACCTGGCCAACGACGCCGGCTTGTCCCTCTTCATCGAAACCCATCGCGGCACCGTCACCCAGGACTTGCGCCGCACCGTCAAGGTGATCGATCGATTCAAAAAAGTCCGTTTCACCGGCGATTTCAGTCATTACGCCCTGGCCGGAGAATTGACCGGAACCTGGAGCGACGAGATCTGGGATCATTTCCGTCCCATCGCTGCCCGCTGCGGCAACTGGCACGGCCGGATCAGTTTTGCCGAGCAGGTGCAAAACGACATCAGCGACGGATCGGATGAATTGGTGCAGCAATTTAAAAGACTCTGGTCAATGGGGATGGCCGCCTGGCTAAGAAAGTCCCAGCCGGGTGATGTCCTTCCGTTCACATGCGAATTGGGGCCCGCCCCTTACGCGATCACCGATCTCGGCCACGAGCTTTCCGATCGCTGGGAACAATCTTTGATCCTCAAGCGCGTTGCCGAGGAAGCGTGGGCCGACGCGGTTTTAGCCGAACAGGCTGCGGAAGCGCACTTGCCACCTGCCGAACCGCAATCCGCACCATCCGAGGTCGCGGTCTAGGGATTACGACGAAAGCTTCGCCTTCGCATCATCCGGAACATCGATCTTTGTCGTCCCCACGTCCTTGAATTGCGTGGTCGTTGTCCGATCCACATCGCGCGGATCCCCGCCATTAAAGCTGATCGACCCGGTCAGGTGGAATTCCACCGTCGTGAGATTCCCATCCTTGATCGTGACCTTCAGCGATCCCTTCGGATCGGTGATATCGATCTGCGGCGGCGGCGGTGGGGTGTTCCCCCCGTCGGCAGAAGGCGCCGTCGTCGGCGCCGGTCGGCGCGGCCGGAAGCTCAGCAATGTTTTCGCCGCATCCGGCGTCAGATCGGCCGTATACCCATCGTCGGTCTTCTGGATATTTTGAAGATTGTCGACAGTGACCTGCGCCTGCGACACCGGAGTCTTAAAGTTTTGCGCAAACATTGCCGCAAACCGTTCCGGCGGCGGGGGGCCTCCCGCATCGTCGCCATTCTCCGCCATCAGTTCACTCGCCGATTTCCACCCGGCATCCGTCTTGATCGCCGCCTTATCTCCCTTGAGGATGATGTCGAAAGTATTCTCCCGCATCTGCATGTTGATCTCGGTGTAGCCGTCTTTCTCAGTTTTCCCATCCTGCGGCCCACGCCCGAACCCACCCTGCACCGTGGTCGTCCAACTATAGTTCGGACTGTCGGCCAGTTTTTGTAACGCAGTGTTAATGTCATCCTTGGGATCGGCATGCACCGAAACCGCGGAAAACGCCAGAACGGAAATGACCCCCAAAACGATTCGCTTCAACATGATTTTCCTCCGCGCAAAAAGACAGGTTTGCCAAATGAACCGGGTCATTATAATACCCAAACCACTTCGTCGAGCAAATTACCCGCGGCGCGGCGACTTTAGTCGCCGTGTTCATGCAGAACTCTTAAACCCCTCCAACTCCCGACAAACCCGTTCCACCACCATCCCCCAATCCCCAACCACACTCTGCCGAAACAGACGCGCCGACGGATACCACGGACTATCCTCCCGCTTCACCATCCATCTCCAATCCGGCGCAAATCGCGTCAAAATCCAAACTGGCTTCCCCATCGCCCCCGCCAGATGCGCCACCGCCGAGTCCACCGTAATGACCAGATCAAGATGCGAAATCAACGCCGCCGTATCCGCCAGATCTTTTATTTCTCCGACAAGATCAACCCAGTTCATCCCCACCGGCGGGGCGACTGCCTGTTCCGACCCGACCCCTTTCTGCAAACTGTAAAACGCAACCCCCGCAATCTCCGACAGCGGAGCAAACTGCGAAAGCTTCATCGATCGCAACGAATCGCACACATGCGTCGGCCGTCCCGCCCAGGCGAGTCCCACTTTCAATTCCGTTCCGCCCGGAAGTTTCCGCGCCCACCGTTCCCGCAGATTCGAATCGGGATAAAGATAAGGCACGCTCTTCGGAATCGTTTCCACCCGCGTCCCAAACGCCAGCGGAAGATCCATCAGATAACAATACGCCTGACAACCCGGCAATTTGCTCGGATTGTCCGCGATCTGCCGGACCCCGCGAAGATTTCCCAGCAGCCTCACCGCCTCCGGCTGAGCGCACAAAAAAACCTCCCCGCCGCGCTCCGCCACCATTGGAACATACCGGCTGAACTGGATCGTATCCCCCAATCCCTGCTCCGCGTGCAGCAAAATCCTCTTCCCCTCCAGCGCCTCCCCGCGCCACGCCGGCGAATCAAACCGAGTCGGAACATGCACCTCCGCGCACTTCCACCGCCACTCATATTCCCGCCACCCTCTCTCATAATCACCCCGCAGCAAAAGCAACACCCCATGGTTGTAATGAACGACCGGATGCTCAGGCGACTTTTCCAACGCTACGTCGAAGATTTCCGTCGCCGATTCGATCTCCCCCCGCGAAATAAACGCGGCCCCGAGATTACAATACGCGTCACCCCAGTCTGGCTTAAGCCGAATCGCCTCGCGCAGCGCGTCGACCGCTTCCGCCAGCCGGCCAACACTCCTGTAAGCATTTCCCAGATTATTCCACGCCCATTCATCGCCAGGATTGAGTTGCACCGCCCGCCGGTAGGCGACGATCGCTTCATCCAACTGCATGTTCGCAGCCAGCGCAACGCCCAGATCGTAGCGCGCCTTCGCCTCCTGCTGCTCCGACGCCGTTTCTGCCAATCGCCGAAAAATCTCCATCGCCGCCCGCGTTTGCCCGATCGATAGCAACCCATTCCCCGCGAGCCGTTGATATTCAACAAACCCCGGCTCCAATTTCGCCGCTTCGGAAAACGCATTGACCGCTTCAAGCCCCTTCCCGCTTCGCCCCAGCGCATGCCCAAGATTGCACCACGCCGCCGCCATCCGTGGCTGCAACTGAATCGCGCTCCGCGCTTCCGCGATCGCCTCCTGAACCTTCGATTGACTTAACAAATACCACGATAAATTCGAATGAAACTCCGGCACATAAGGATTCGACGCAATGGCTTTATGAATCAGTTCAATCGCCTCGTTAAGATCGCCCGCCTTGGCAACCGCCACCCCCAGCAAATGCAACGCCGCCGCCTGCCCCGGTTCCACCGCCAGAATTTCCCTGCACACCGCCGCCCCTTCCTCCCAACGTCCCCCCTGAAAATGTTGAACCGCCACCCGAATCGCTGCCTCACTCTTTGCAGGCATAAGCACCTAAGTCTAAGACCGCCGCCAAACATCGCAAACCCTTCTGCTCCCCGAACGCCCACGGCGCCGCCGTGGGACTTGGAACCAAACCCCTAGTTCCCCTATGATGCCCCTCGATCACCTGAGGCTTACATGACCGATAAAAATCTCGACGGGTTTGTCGCCCCCCCCTCCAACCTTTTGAATCAGATCTCCAACGACCCCAGCGTCGAAAATTTCAAATGGTCCCTCGCCCACGTCCGCGGCAGCGTCGTCGGCTATCTCGCCAAAGTCGGACGCGATTTCGAAACCATGCCCAACGTCCTCGATCTCGGTTGCGGCGTCGGTCGATTCCTCTTCGCCATGAAGCCCCTCCTCACCCCAGGCCAGCAACTCTACGGTTGCGATGTAAACAAGGACTGCGCCGATTGGGCCGCCGCCAACATCCCCTTCGCCAAAATCGAACAAAACGGCGTCGATCAGCGAACCAGCTACCCCGACAACCACTTCGATTTCATCTACGCCCTCTCCGTCTTCACCCACCTAAGCGTTCCCCTCCAATTTCTCTGGGCATGGGAACTCTACCGCATCCTCAAGCCCGGCGGCATCCTCTTTTTCAGCACCCACGGCCCCGGTCACGGCATCCGCGCCATGTCCCTCGCCGGCGACTATTTCAAAACTAAACAGCTCAACGTCTTCGACTATGGAACCACGATCTCCCTTTTCTCCACCGACGGCGAAAAATCAAACGAGGGCCAGCGCGAGGTCGCCATCACCCATACGCTCGACGCTCCCGCCCTGGTAATGTCCGCCCTCACCCCCGTCTACCAGGACGCCATCTCCATGATGGCCGCCGGCCAGACGATCAACATGTTCCGAAAAGACAAGACCGGCAAGATCCATCTTCCCACCGAAGAGAAAACCCTCGAGCCCGGCCACCGCCTGATCCGTCTCCCCTCCGGCGAAAACGGCTCCCTCACCGGGGCCGTCATGTTCAATTCCCCAATCTATAACGCCTCATCCCTCTCAATCGTCCCAACCATAAAGGATGCCACCGGCCACCCGATCCAATCCCCGCGCCACCGCATCCCCATCAACGCCGCCTTTGGCCCTGGCCACCACATCACTTGGCGCATCGAGTTCCCCAAAACCCCCGGCCCCATCACAATCTCCCTCCGCGTCGAAAACGACTCCGCCATTCCCGCCCCCTCCGCCGATTTCCTCTACCTCCGCAGCGAACCCTAATCCAATCTTTTCCGCTGCCGAAGGACCCCACGATTCCTATCAGGCCAGCCCATGGTATTTGCATCGCCAACCCCTTCACGGATTCGAGCCAAAGATCGTGTTCGGCACAAAGATCGCAACGAAAATGAATCCTTTCAAACAGATTCATATATCGATGTTCGCTTGTCAGTGAACCCAACCAAAAAAGCGCTACCCCAGAATCACTATTCCCAAGTTCATTTTTATTGACATCTCAAACAACCCTGACTATAAGTTATGCATAGTCGCCTTTGGATTCAGGGACATAAAAATTTCGGCGCCAAAAGCCATTAATCTTCCGTTTCGGACGAAACGGTGGGTTATGGTATTGTTTTGTTGCGCTTAACCATTGGCGAGATTAGTCGTTTAGTCCCAACTATTTAGCGAAGTTTGCCGCGGGCGAAAAAAGGAGAATTCGCGACCCGGACAAAAAGCCGCTTAACTTTATGTAAGGCGGCTAATTTTATCGAGTTAACAAAATTTACGACCTGCCTTGGAGCTAAGGCAAAAGGAAATACTGATGCGAGTCGTACGAACCGCGCGATTTCAGCAAGCGTGGTGACACGCTGCCGATTCCCAATTTGATCGACGTTCAGATCGAGTCCTACAAGAGATTCCTTCAGAAGGATGTCGATCCACCAAGCACGGAAGAACGACGGACTCGAAGCCTTGCTTCGCGAAGTCTTCCCCATCGAAAGCTACGATGGCAACCTCCGGCTGGAATACATCAGCTACGACCTCTCCGAGCCGCGCTACACCACCGATGAATGCCGGGCCCTGCGCCTGACCTACGGCATGCCCTTCCGCATCCAGGTCCGCTTCGTCCGCAAGGACAAGGATGAGGTCGTCGAGGATTCCATCTACCTCGGCGAAATCCCCATCATGATCGGCGGCGGCGAATTCATCATCAACGGCGCCGAACGCGTCATCGTCAATCAGCTGCACCGCTCCCCCGGCGTGGATTTCCTGGTCGAAGTGCAGGAAGGCGACCGCCCGCTGCACGGCTGCCGCGTCATCCCCGAACGCGGAAGCTGGATCGAATGCTCGGTCACCAAGAAGGACGCCCTGGCCGTCCGCATCGACCAGAGCAGCAAGATCCCCGCGACGACCTTCCTTCGGGCCCTCGACGACAAGTACAGCACCACCGAAGCGATCATCAAGCGAGTTCTACACCGTTGAAACCGTCAAGGTCGGCCAGCTTCAGCCCGCTTATTACGCCGTCAGCTCCGATCATCGATGCCGAAAGCGGCGAAGAGCTGGTCAAGGCCGGCGCCCAGATCGGCGAAGCGATCAACAAGATTCAGGCCAGCAGCCTCAAGACGCGTCGACGTGCGTCACCAAGGTCGCCGACCCGCTGATTCTCAACACCCTGGCCGACGATCACCGCCGACAAGCCACGAACGATGCGCTGCTGCGAATTTACGCCCGGCTTCGCCCCGGCAATCCGCCGCAGCTCGACAAGGCGCAAACCCTCTTCGAAGAAAAATTCTTCGATGAAAATCGCTATCGCCTCGGCCGCGTCGGCCGTTTCCGCATCAACCGCAAGTTCGACCAGAACGTCCCCGAAACGGTCATGACCCTCCGCAGCGAGGACCTGGTCAATTCGCTGAAGTACATGTTCAAGCTCCGCAGCGGCGAAGGTTACATCGACGACATCGATCATCTGGGCAATCGCCGGCTGCGCACCATCGACGAATTGGCCGGCGAAGAACTGCGCAAGGGCTTCCTCAAGCTCAAGCGCACCGTTCAGGAGCGCATGAGCCTCAAGGACCCCAACGAACTCGGCCGCATCGCCGAACTGGTCAACTCCAAGAGCATCAGCAGCTCGATCGATTTCTTCTTCGGCCGCGGCGAACTGTCGCAGGTCGTGGATCAGACCAATCCGCTGAGCCAGTTGACGCACGAGCGCCGTCTGTCGGCCCTTGGGCCCGGGCGGCTTGAACCGCAAGCGCGCGGGCTTCGAAGTGCGCGACGTGCATATTTCGCACTACGGCCGAATCTGCCCGATCGAAACGCCCGAAGGCACCAACATCGGCCTGATCGCGTCGTTGTCGATCTACAGCGACATCGACGAGTACGGCTTCCTCATCACGCCATACCGCGTGGTGAAGGACGGCAAGGTCAACGGCGAGCACAAATATCTCCGCGCCGACGAGGAGATGAAGGCCATCCTCGCGCCGCCGGACGTCGTCGAAAAAGACGGCCAGCTTCGCAAGGGCTTGGTGCTGGCCCGCGTGCAGGGCGACCTGGCGACCGTGCCCAGCAAGGAAGTTCAATACGTCGACATCAGCCCGCGGCAGACCGTCTCGGTCTCGGCGGCGCTGATTCCGTTCCTCGAACACGACGACGCCAACCGCGCCTTGATGGGCAGCAACATGCAACGCCAGGCGGTTCCGCTGCTGCGCACCGATCCGCCGATCGTCAGCACCGGCATGGAAAGGCCCGTCGCCCAGAACAGCGGCATGGTCGTCCGCGCCGAACGCGGCGGCGTCATCACCTACGTCGATTCCTCGCGCATCCTCATCGATAACGCCGATGAATACGTCCTCCGCAAATTCGTCGGCCTCAACGAGCGCACCTGCCTGAACCAGAAGCCGATCGTGAAAAAGGGCCAGCGCGTCAAGAAGGGCCAGATCATCGCCGACGGCGCAGCCACGCATCAGGGCGAACTGGCCCTGGGCCGCAATGTGCTGGTCGCGTTCATGACCTTCGACGGCTACAACTTCGAAGACGCCATCGTCATCAGCCAGCGGCTGGTGAAGGAGGACATCTTCACCTCGATCCACATCGAGGAATACGACGTGGAAATTCGCGAGACCAAGCTGGGCCGCGAGGAATTCACCCGCGACATCCCGAATGTCTCGCGAACGCGCCCTGGCGAATCTCGACGAAAACGGCGTCGTCCGAGTCGGCACCCGCGTCGGCCCCGGCGACATCCTCGTCGGCAAGATCGCCCCCAAGAGCAAGAGCGAACTGACCCCGGAAGAAAAACTGCTGCACGCGATCTTCGGCCGCGCCGGCGAAGACGTGAAGAACGATTCGCTGGAAATGCCCGCCGGCGAAGAGGGCGTCGTCATCGCCACCCAGCGCTTCAGCCGCCGCATGCACATGACCGACGAGCAGAAGAAAGTCGCTGAAGAAGGACATCGACAAATACGAAAAGGAGATGAATCAGCGGGCCGATCGGCATCTTCAAGCAGATGGTCGCCGAGATCAACGAAGTCACCGGCACAGCAGATGGTCGACCCCGGCACCCGCCAGAAGGTCGGCCAATCCGAAAACGCCGACGTCATCCTCGAACAGATCGAAGGATTCTACCCCCGAATGGATCAAGGGCAACAAGGAAGCCAAGGAACAGGGCCTCAACACCCACAGCCGGTTCTGGCCCCGCGTGCAGGCCGTCCTGAAGGAAAAGAACCGCCGCATGGAACACATGAAGCGCGGCGACGAATTGCCCAGCGGCGTGCTGGAAATGGTCAAGGTCTACGTCGCCACCAAGCGCCAGCTTGTCAGCGTCGGCGACAAGATGGCCGGCCGCCACGGCAACAAGGGCGTCATCGCCCGCATCGTTCCCGAAGAAGACATGCCGTTCCTCGAAGACGGAACGCCGGTCGACATCCTGCTGAATCCCGCTGGGCGTGCCCAGCCGAATGAACGTCGGCCAGATTCTCGAAACCCATCTGGGCTGGGCGATGGCGGTCCTGGGCCAGCAGGCCGTCACGCCGGTGTTCGACGGCGCCACCGAAGACGAGATTCACGCGGCCATCGAGGAGTCCAACGACGCCGTCCGCGAACGCCGCAAGGAACGCAAGAGCTCAGCACAAGCCGCTGGCCGAGCGCGAGCTCGACGTCGTCATGCCCTGGGGCGGAAAGATTCAGCTCATCGACGGCCGCACCGGCGAAAAGTTCGAGCAGAAGACGACCGTCGGCTACATCTACATGATGAAGCTGCACCACCTGGTCGACGACAAGATTCACGCCCGTGCCACCGGCCCCTACAGCCTGATCACCCAGCAGCCCCTCGGCGGCAAGGCCCGCACCGGCGGCCAGCGCTTCGGCGAAATGGAAGTCTGGGGCCTGGAAGCCTACGGCGCTTCCTACGTCCTGCAGGAACTGCTTGACCGTCAAGTCCGACGACGTCGAAGGCCGCACCAAGATTTACGAAAGCATGGTCAAAGGCACCAACACCCTCGAAGCCGGCACGCCGGTCAGCTTCGACGTGCTCTGCAACGAAATCCGCGGGCTGGGATTGAACATTCAGCTCGAGAAGAAGAAGGGAGCCGGCCGCGAGGAAGAGGATGCGGATTTGATGTGATGGTGAGCAACACCTGATTTGGTGCTTTAGGAAAACTCAAGATGACTTGGTTGGAAATTGGAAAAAATCATCTGGAGGCCGCAAAGCGGATACTTGACGACCATCCGCGTAGCTCCGCATCGCGGGCGTACTATGCCGCCCACGTTGTGCTGGCCGAGTCGTTACTTGCGTCCGGTTATTTGTTGGGAACGGGCGCTGAAACTCCGCCCGATCGCGATCAGGCAAGATTGATTCGCCAGCACTTGGCAGGAAAAGGATTTGCGATAGTTAAGGAACTTCGATCAGTGATCCGGCGTCTTTATGCTCGCCGAATTGACGCCGACTACAAGCGAACGGTCACGCTTAGATCGATCCTTGGCGTTGGATTCGATACGCGACGCAACGACGGTGTTTAGATTATTGGGTGTAATTTAGTCAGATGAAAGTTTTAGCTGACAAAGCGAAGCGGCAAGAGGTGGCAAAGTTGGCGCAGGAAGCGCTCGACCGGCATAAGCCTCGGAAATATCCCATCTCCGTAAGCCAAGATGCGATATTAGAGGATGATGGATGGCTTGTAATCGTGGTTACCACTCCCAATGACGTGCGTGACCGTGATTTCTATGATGCCCTCGCTGAAGCGGAGGCGGAGTTGCAGGATGAAGAAGGTCATAAGTATTTGCTAGTTCCGACGGTGGCTGAATAGATGCGGCCAACATTGTTGAATGTGTGAGAGTGAAAATTGCAGTTAGGTCTGACAGGAAGTTCACGGGCAAGATGCCCGTGCTACGAAAGAAAGAGAAACAACCATGGCTGAAAGCGTTTACGATCGCATTAACGATTACGGTTCGGTTCGGATTCAACTGGCCAGCCCGAACGACATTCGTTCGTGGTCCTTCGGCGAGGTCAAGAAGCCGGAGACCATCAACTACCGCACCTATCGCGCCGAAAAAGACGGCCTGTTCTGCGAGCGCATCTTCGGCCCCGAGCGCGACTGGGAATGCTCCTGCGGCAAGTACAAGGGCACGAAATACAAGGGCATCATCTGCGACCGTTGCGGCGTGAAAGTCACCCACAGCCGCGTCCGCCGCAAGCGCATGGGCCACATCAATCTGGCCGCCCCCATCGTCCACATCTGGTTCTTCAAGGCCCTGCCCAGCCGTCTCGGTTCGCTGCTGGACATGAAGACCAGCGACATCGAAAAGATCGTCTATTTCCAGGACTACGTCGTCACCGATCCCGGCAAGACGCCGCTGAAGAAAAAGCAGCTTCTGACCGAGGACGAATATCGCGCCGCCTACGAAAAATACAGCGACGAATTCGAAGCCGAGATGGGCGCCGAGGCCATCAAGAAGCTTCTCGGCCTGCTCGATCTCAACGTCGAGGCCGAGAAAATCCGCCGCGACATCGAAAAGACCAACAGCAAGCAGAAGATCAAGGACCTGACCAAGCGCCTGAAGATGGTCGAGGCCATCCGCAATTCCGAAAACAAATCCGAATGGATGGTCATGGACGTGATCCCGGTGATTCCGCCGGACCTTCGTCCGCTGGTGCTGCTGGAGAGCGGCAACTTCGCCACCAGCGATCTGAACGATCTGTATCGCCGCATCATCAACCGCAACAACCGCCTCAAAAAGCTGGTCGATCTCAATGCCCCCGAAGTCATCATCCGCAACGAAAAGCGCATGCTGCAGCAGGCGGTCGACGCGCTGTTCGACAACGGCCGCTGCCGCCGCCCGGTGCTGGGCAGCAGCAACCGCCCGCTCAAATCCCTGACCGACATGATCAAGGGCAAGCAGGGCCGCTTCCGCGAAAATCTGCTCGGCAAGCGCGTCGATTACTCCGCCCGTTCGGTCATCGTCGTCGGCCCGGAACTCAAGCTGCATCAGTGCGGCCTGCCCAAGAAGATCGCGCTGGAGCTCTATCAGCCCTTCATCATCCGCAAGCTCAAGGAGCATGGCCTGGCCGACACGATCAAGTCCGCCAAGAAGATGCTCGAACGCCGCGATCCCGAGGTCTGGGACATTCTCGAAGAAGTCATCTACCAGCATCCCGTGATGCTGAATCGCGCCCCGACGCTTCACCGCATGGGCATCCAGGCGTTTCGAGCCGGTGCTGGTTGAAGGCAACGCCATCAAGATTCACCCGCTGGTCTGCAAAGGCTTCAACGCCGACTTCGACGGCGACCAGATGGCCGTCCATCTTCCGCTGAGCATCGAAGCCCAGACCGAGACGCACGTGCTGATGCTGGCCCCCAACAACATCTTCTCGCCCGCCAACGGCACGCCCGATCATCACGCCGTCGCAGGACATCGTGCTGGGCATCTACTACATGACCGTCGACCGCGACGGCGACAAGGGCGAATACTCGCTGTTCAACAGCCCGCGCGAAGCGCATGCTGGCTTACGATCTCGGCAAGATCGCCACGCACACGCGCATTTTCGTCCGCCTCACCGATCGCACGCAGATCGTCCCCAACGAAAAATCCGCGCCCGTGCCGCTCTCCGATGAAGCGTGGAAGACCATCGAAACTGCACCGCAAGCGCAAGAATCCCGAATTATGCAGATCCAGCCCGAGCCCGAAGAAGTTCGACGGCAAGGTCGTTCTCACCACCGTCGGCCGCTGCATCTTCAACGACATCCTTCCCGATGCGATGCCGTTCTATAACTACGCCCTGACCAGCGCCGGCGGCAGCCGCGTCATCGCCGACACCTATGCCACCCTCGGCCGCCCCGCGACCATCAAGCTGCTGGACGACATGAAGTCCCTCGGCTTCAAGCGTTCGCACGCTGGCCGGCCTCAGCTTCGGCATCACCGACATCCGCACGCCCGAATCCAAGGCCACCATTCTCGACGACGGCCAGAAGGAAGCCGACAAGATCGAAAAGCACTACCGCATGGGCGCCATCACCGATCAGGAACGCTATTCCCAGTTGATCGATCTCTGGGGCCACGCCCGCAAGCAGGTCACCGAAGATCTGATGACCGGCCTGGAAAACGATTATCGCGACGAGAGCGGCAAGCCCGTCACTCGCGATGTCGCCAAGCAAAAGGGCTTTCTCAAGTATCTCAACCCCATCAACATGATGGCCACCAGCAAGGCCCGCGGTTCCGTCGACCAGATGCGCCAGCTCGGCGGCATGCGCGGCCTGATGGCCAAGCCCTCCGGCGAAATCATCGAAACCCCCATCAAGGCCAATTTCCGCGAAGGCCTCAGCGTGCTGGAGTATTTCTCCTCCACCCACGGCGCCCGCAAGGGCTTGGCCGACACGGCCCTCAAGACCGCCGACTCCGGCTACCTCACCCGCAAGCTCGCCGACGTGGCCCAGAACGTCATCATCAACGAGCTCGACTGCAAGACCCTCAACGGCGTCACCAAGACCACCATCTACAAGGGTGAAACCGTCGAAGTCGAATTGAAGGACATGATCATCGGCCGAACGGCCCGCGATACCATCCGCAATCCCATCACCGATGAAACCATCGTCACCGAAAACCAGATCATCACCAACGAAATCGCCGACGAGCTCAAGGAACTGAAGCTCGAAAGCATCCGCGTCCGCTCCCCGCTCACCTGCGAAAGCCCGCGCGGCATCTGCGCCGCCTGCTACGGCATCGACATGTCCACCAACCAGGTCGTCGAGGAAGGCCTGGCCGTCGGCATCATCGCCGCCCAGTCCATCGGCGAGCCCGGCACGCAGCTCACCATGCGCACGTTCCACACCGGCGGCGTCGCCACCGGCAGCCTCATCGAAAACGACATCAAGGCCGTCGCCGGCGGCACCGTCCAGCACCACGACATCAACGCCGTCTCCGTCACCGACGCCGAAGGCGTCAAACGTCTCGTCGCCCTCAAGCGCAACGGCGAAATCGCCATCATCGATGCCAAGGGCCGCGAACTCGAGAAATACAAGGTTCCCTACGGCTCAAACGTCCTCGTCGCCGACGGCGAAAAGGTCAAGCCCCGCCAGCAGCTCGTGGTCTGGGATGCCCACATCACGCCGATTCTGGCCGAGAAGGGCGGTATCGTCCGCTACGAAGACATCGAGGAAGGCGAAACCGCCCGCATGGAAGAAGAACGCAAGGGCGGCGCCGGCAGCGGTGAATCCAAGCTCGTCGTCATCGAGCACAAGGGCGAACGCCATCCCCGCATCACCATCGAAGGCGATGACGGCAAGATTCTCGACTTCCACTATCTGCCCGCCAAGGCCCGCATCGAAGTTACGCAACGGCCAGAAGATCGACGCCGGCCAGATGCTCGCCCGCCAGCCGCGCGAAGCGGCCGGCACCATGGACATCACCGGCGGCCTGCCCCGCGTCACCGAAATCTTCGAAGCCCGCAAGCCCAAGGACCCCTCCGTGCTGGCCGAAATTTCCGGCACCGTCGAAATCCGCTCCGAAAAACGCCGCGGAAAGACGACCATGATCGTCCGTTCCGAAACCGGCATGGAACGCGAGCACCACGTCCCCAACGACAAGGAATTGCAGGTCCACGCCGGCGACTGCGTCGAGGCCGGCGATCCCGCTCATCCACGGGCCGATCATTCCCCACGACATCCTTCGCATCAAGGGCGAGGAAGCCCTCTATCAATACCTCCTGGCCGAGGTGCAGAACGTCTACCGCAGTCAGGGCGTGAAGATCAACGACAAGCACATCGAGATCATCCTCAACCAGATGCTCCGCAAGGTGAAGGTCGAGGACGCCGGCGACAGCAAGTTCCTCCCCGGCGAGGTCGTCGACCGCTTCCGCTTCCGCCAGGGCAACGAAGCTGTCGCCCAGAGCGTCAAGGTATCCGAACCCGGCGGCACCAGCTTCAAGGAAGGCGACGTCGTCACCAAGACCGAGTTCAAGGAAGCCAACGAAGCCGCCGAGGCCGCCGGCAAGGACCCCGCCAAGGGCAAGAAGCCCAAGCCCGCCCGCGCCAAGACGCTGCTGCTCGGCATCACCAAGGCGTCGCTGCAAAGCGAAAGCTTCATCAGCGCCGCCAGCTTCCAGGAAACCACCAAGGTCCTGACCGAAGCCGCCCTGGCCGGCGCCGTCGACACGCTGGTCGGCCTGAAGGAAAACGTGATCCTCGGCCACCTGATCCCCGCCGGCACCGCCTTCAACGCCGCACCTGAACCTGAAGATCAAGCACCTCGCCCAGCCCCCCCAGGTCGAGGAAATCACCCCCGCGGCTCGTGCCGCCGCGCAAGCGGCAGCCGCTCCTCCCAGCACCGAGCCCGTTCCGCAAGCCGGCGGCTGATTTTGTTAAAGCGAGAATCTCCAAAGCCCACGGATATTGGTCCGTGGTTTTTTTTATGCGGTAACCGTTTCGCGAACTGCGCCTTTTTCTGGTTCGTGGGGGCAACATGCTGCCCCTGCACGAACAAATCACAGCGTCGGGGAATTTGGAGCCTCATGAGCCATGGCCGCCCGACCATCGAAAGTTGCGAAATTCCTCGCCGTCAGGATAAAACTGTCGCTCACACTCTATGCTACATCCCAAACTCCGCCGTCCCTTCAGCACGATCATTTTTGCAACTTGCATTTCTTTTTTGGCCGCGCGTTTGGCAGCTGCGCCGCAGCTCGCCGCGCCAGTTGCCTCGGCCCAGGACGCCTACCCACACGCGCCCGCGTGGATTGCGGACCAAACCCTTTACGAAGTGAATCTCCGGCAATTCTCGCCCGAAGGAAACGTCGAAGGCTTGCGCAAGCAACTGCCGCGTCTGAAAGAATTAGGTGCCGGCACGTTGTGGTTTATGCCCGTCAATCCCATCGGCGCCGCCGGCCGCGCCGGCAGGCTTGGCAGTCCCTATGCCGTCAAGAATTATCGGCAATTTAATCCCGAATTCGGCACGCTGGCTGAGTTCAAAGCGGTTGTCGATCAAGCCCACCGAATGGGGATGTACGTCATCATTGACTGGGTGGCCAATCACACTGCCCTTGACCACGAATGGGTCACTGAGCACCCGGATTGGTACAAGCATGACTCAAGCGGCGAGCTTCTTCATCCCATGCCGACCTGGAAAGACGTTGTAGCCCTGAACTACCAGTCCGCGGCCCTGCGGACGGAGATGATTGATTCGATGGCCTTTTGGGTACGCGATGTTGGCGTGGACGGATTCCGGTGCGATGCCGCCGAATTCGTGCCGCTGGACTTTTGGGCCCAAGCGCGATGCGCTGCGAAAGATTAAACCCGTGTTCATGCTTGCCGAGGGAGTCAAACCGGAATTGATGAACTATGCCTTCGACGCGGCTTACGCCTGGGACTTGTCGGCGAATATGGAAAACATCGTCAAGGGAACAAAAACCGTCCCCGACCTGATCAATTACCTCAAAGCCGACGCCCAGATCCTGCCGCACGGAAAGTTCCGTCTGAACTTCACCACCAACCACGATAAAAACGCCTTTGAGGGTACCACTCAGGAATTGTTCGGCCCCGGCGCAAACGCGCTTACGGTGCTGACGTTCACGGCACCCGGCATGCCGCTGATATACGACGGGCAGGAAACTGGCGCCGAACATCGGCTCAACCTTTTCGACCATGATCCGATCGTCTGGCGGCAAGACCCCGCGGCCAACCTATACTCCACGCTGGCCCGCCTCAAGCGAAACAACTTCGCCCTCTGGGAAGGCGTCAACTCCGCCCCCGTGCAGTTCATCGAAACGGGCGCTGGAAGATCCGTTCTTGCCTTCAAGCGCCAGTCCGCGGGCGATAGCGTCATTGTGGCGCTTAATCTCGATAGCCAGCCCGCCAAGATTCACATTCCGGCCGCCGGAGCGCAATTGCAAACCATTCTCGATGGCGATTCATTGCCAGACCAAAATGGCGGCATGACCCTTGCGGCATGGGGATATCGGGTCTGGTCAAATAAACGATGAGGTTGCCTTCAGGGCAGAAGAGCCTAATCGATTTCGAAACAAACTCTAACTGCTCCAGCCCGCCCCCAGCGTCTGCTTTATGCGCGTATGGTCCCATCCGAATTCCAAACCAGAATCGCCGGATGCTCCACATCATGCTCATAAGAAAGAATCCCCACGCACGCCGTCGAGAACAGCAGCTTCCCCGCTCCCTCCACCCCCAGCCCAATCCACCGCGCCCCGATCACCCGCCCGACATGCCCGCTCGTAAACGCCGCCACATCCCCGCCGATTCCCCTCGCCTTCGCGATAAACCGATCCGCGCGCTTCGCCACATCCTCCGTCGATTCCCCTCCCGGCGCCCCATCACGAAAAAGCTCCCACCCCGGCTTCTCCCTATGAATCACATCCGAAAACTTCCCCTCGTACTCCCCGTAATCCCACTCCATTAAATCCGGATCGATTTCAGCCCCCGCGCCGAACCCCGCCAGTTCACAAGTCCTCCGCGCCCTCTGCAGCGGGCTCGTGAAAACCCGCCCAAACGAAACCCCCGCCAATCTCCCCGCCAGCCCCCGCGCATTCTCCTCCCCCGCGCATTCAGCGGCAAATCCGTCCTCCCCGTAAACCGATGAATCTCCGCCCAATCAGTATTCCCGTGTCGAATCAGAAAAAGTCGCGGAAGCGCCTGTGGCATCCCAGAATAATACAGACGGTTATGCCAAAGGTGAATCGACGACGGCGATATCGGATCGCGAGCCATCCCCTGAGTCCTCTCCATCGCAGACGGCACATCCGATCATCACCTGGCCGGCCAGATGCGTCCGCAGCGCCAGCGCACGTGATATTTGAGCCAACCAAGCCGTTCGGTACCGGCATCGCAACCGACCCAAATCTTCCATCCCCTCTTTCGAATGGAAAAAAATTATCCGAAACAGGGAATGACTTAGAGGCAGGTAAGGCAAAATCTGAAGATTGATCGCGAACGCGCTGAAAAGATCTTGCGCGACGGGATTTGACTCTTTCGCCGTGTGACGCTTAATTGTGATGCGTCGACGGAAGGATCGTCACTCCGGCCGTCTCCCAGTGGGCAACGGAAAAAAGTATGGTCGTCTACCTGAATGGGCCGATTAATTCGGGAAAGACGACTGTCTCGCAGCTCCTTGCAGTTCTGATTCCATATGCCGTGCGCATTGAGATTGACGACCTTCCCAGACCCGCGAACATTTCGCTGGAGGAATCAATAAAGCCGTTGCTCGTGGACGCCGCGGACCTCGCGTGCAATTGGCATCGGCGCGGATTTCATGTCATCGTCGTTTGGCCGATTTCTGCGCAAGACCACGCGCAGTTTCTTGAGCGGCTTTGCAACGCGGGTGCAGCGGTATTCACTTTCACATTGGCTCCCAGACAAGAAGTCGCATTGACGAATCGCGGCAACCGTGAACTCACGGATTGGGAGCGAAAAAGAATTCAGTACCACTATGCAACCGGCATTCACTGTCCGCCGTTTGGCACAATCCTGGACAACACCGACGAGCCGCCCAAACAAACAGCAAAACGGGTTATTGAAAAGCTGACTGAACTCGGCGCAGTGTTTTGAGCCGAAATTCCCGCCGCATCATTCAGAGACGGGGAAAAGTGACATCCATCAATCTAAATGGTGGATGTCACGGTTTCCTGCATGATACTAAACCACTTCCACTTTTAAACGCCCACGGACTTCGGCGAGCTCAGTCGAGCCGCGCTGCCGTGGGGAATTCCACCACGCGTACCCTCCCTAACAATTCGAAAAAAGATCACCAGATGCACCGTAACCAGCAGCGGCACAAGAAACCCCGGTATCAGCAACCACGGCAGACTCGTCATCAACCCCGCTCCAGGCTCCGCGAAAATCCGCCGCAACGGCCCAGGCGACGAAAGCACTCCTAGGCTCACCGCCACCACGAGGTCCGCGATCCCAAACAGGTTCCACACCGTCAGCGCTGTTCGCCATCCTTTCGCTCGCCGATAAACAATCCACGCCACCGGCGCTGCCGCAAGACCCGCGACGATATCACCCCACCCAGCCGCCGGCGCAAACGGCGCGGGAAGCCGACCGCTCGCCTCCAGAACAAGAAAACTCACCCCCAGAACCCGCACGACATGCAGTCCAACCAAAACCGATAGGGGGGCGACTTCAATCGCCGACCGCAGCGACTGCACTCGCATCAGCCCGACCCATATCAACACGATCGGCGCAGCCACCGCGATTCCAAGTCCCGGCGGCACCGATCCCATGTTCATTCCCCAGTGCCCCCGTGGCCGCCAAAATCACAACGATCACGAACCACCCGAGCAGCATGGCGGAATATCTCAAGCGTTCCCCGGCATCCCGTCCCGCCAAAACGCTCAGGCCCGCGACCATGATGGCCGCCGACATCGTTAACTCCACAGCTCCGATCACATCAAAGTTTGCCATGACAATCTCCGTGTAGATACACCTATTCGTTCAAAACAAAATTTACTTGCCGCCACCAGCCAAAACATTTCCCAGATTGAATGGTTGAAGGATCGCCGCAATTCCCATCTGTGCTTTTCGCCACGCCACCAATCCCTTTTCCGCCGCCCGTCGCCCGCCGGCCGTCATCTCCACGCGCCGAACCCGCTGATCCGCCTCCGTCCCCCGCACGCGCACCAACCCCTTGCTCTCCAGCAGCCGCAGATTCCTCGTCAAAGTCGTCCGCTCCAGCCCCGTCATCCTCGCCAGACCCGACATAGCCAACGGCCCCGTCTGCGTCAGCACCGCCAGCAGCGAAAACTGCGTCCCCCGCAGCCCCGACCCCCTGAACGCCCGCTCATAATGCCGCGTCGCCGCCCGGCTCGCCCGCCGCAACGCCGCGCACACGCACCCTCGGCAGGCCATAAAAGCGGGATCGGACTCAAATCTTTCCATGATAAGTGTATATACACCATTCGAACGAAAGTCAAATCCCCACCCCGCGTCGCCGCAATTCCCCCAATCAATTCCCCTCCTCTGGTACTCCCAACATTTTTCGATCTTCTAAATCTATGTTGCTCCCGTTTTTGTGCATCGGCATTTAACCGCAGAGAACGCGGAGATCGCAGAGCCATCCGGCGGAACAGCCTTTGGTGCATTATTCTCTGCATTCCGCTCTGTGATCTCGGCGCTCTCCGCGGTTAAATTTGAGGTTGAAATTAAGGACTTGCACGAAAGATCAAAGATGTTGGGTACTCCGGGTGTGGGTTAGGGGGCCTTGTCCGTTTTTGGGGCTACATGTGATTGCCTCACGTCTCGAGCATTTTGTGACTATTACCATCAACCTAACGCAGTTATAATGTTTCCTTCGCCCAACCAACGGAGCATCCTGTGCCCAATAGCAATGAAACCAACGCTCAGACTGCCGCCGTAATCGACCAGGGATGCGCCCCCGTAGAGTCAATTCTTTGCAACGACGAACTAAATCGTCGTCCCTCCCGCCCCCCTGATTACGAGGCCGAAAACCGTGCCCTTGTCACTCTCGCCCAAACCCTCGCCGACTCGCCCCAAACCATCCTTCAATCCCTTGCGGACACCATCCTCGACGTCCTCCAGGCCGGTTCCGCCGGTGTCAGCCTCCTGACCAGGGATGAAAAACGCTTCCACTGGCCGGCGGTCGCCGGCATTTGGAAACCTCATATCGGTGGCGGCACCCCACGCAATTTCGGCCCCTGCGGCGACGTGCTCGACCGCAACATCCCCCTCATGATGAAACGCGTCGAGCGCCGTTACGACTATTTTCGTCCCGTGACACCCGCCGTCGAAGAGTGTCTCCTCGCCCCGTTTTACGTTCAGGGAAAAGCCGTCGGTACGATATGGGCGGTCGCTCACGACGATCGCCGAAAATTCGACTCCGAGGACATGAGGCTTCTCGTCAGCATGTCCCGGTTCGCCTCCTCCGCCTTTCAAATCACCCAGTCCTTGAATCTGCTCAAAACCAATTCCGATGAGCTGCGTACAAGTGCCCGTCATTTCCGCGAAATGATCGAAGCCCTTCCCGTGGCGATCTACACCACCGATGCCACCGGTCGCGTCACGCATTTCAATCGCGCCGCCGTCGACTTATGTGGACGCGAGCCGGTGCTTGGAAACGACCAATGGTGCGTCAGTTGGAAGTTGTTTCGTCCCGATGGAACACCCCTTCCCCACGATGAGTGTCCCATGGCCGTCGCCCTTAAAGAGGGCCGCGCCGTCCGCGGCCAGGAAATCATCGCCGAACGTCCCGACGGCACGCGCGCATGGGTCGAGCCTTTCCCGACGCCTTTTTTCGACGAGTCCGGCAATGTCGCCGGTGGCATCAACATGCTGGTCGACATCACCGCCCGCAAACAGGCTAGCGCCGCCGAGGCCCTGCTCGCCGCAATCGTCCAGAGTTCCGACGATGCCATCATCAGCAAGAGCCTCGATGGCATCATCACCAGTTGGAACGACAGCGCCCAACGCCTGTTCGGCTATACCGCCGCCGAAGCCATCGGCCAATCGATTTCACTGCTTTTCCCGCCGGATCGTCTGGACGAGGAACCCAAAATCATCGAGCGCCTCAAACGCGGCGAACGCGTCGATCACTTTGAAACAATCCGCATCCGCAAAGATGGCTCGCAGCTCGACATCTCCCTGACCATTTCCCCCTTGAAAGACGCCACCGGAAAAATCGTCGGCGCATCAAAAGTCGCCCGCGATATCACCGAGCTTAAGCGAGCCAGGGCCGACCTTCGCGAGGCAAAGGAAATCGCCGAAGCCGCCAATCAGTCCAAGGACAGGTTTCTCGCCGCCCTCAGTCACGAACTGCGAACGCCCCTTAACCCGGTATTGATGACCGTCGCTGCCATGGATATGAACCCCGACCTTGCACCCGCGTTTCGCGATGATGTCGCGATGATTCGGCGAAACGTGGAACTCGAAGTGAAGCTGATCGACGACCTCCTGGACCTGAGCCGCGTCATCGCCGGCAAGTTGACGTTGAACATGGTCACGGTTGATGTGAACGAAGCCGTCGGCCACGTCTGCGCCACTTGCCGCCCATTTATCCTCGAAAAAGCCATCCGTCTCCGCAGCAACGTGCCCGACGTCAGCCCCTATGTAAAGGCCGATCCGGCCCGATTGCAGCAAGTGCTTTGGAATCTTCTTCGCAACGCCGCCAAATTCACTCCCGACCGCGGGGAAATTGATGTCGATGTCTCCACAATTGAAAACCGCGTCGGCATACAAATCCGCGACACCGGCATCGGTATCGCCCCCGAGGTTCTCCCCCGCGTGTTTGATGCCTTCGAGCAGGGCGACGCGAGCGTCACCCGGCAGTTCGGCGGCATGGGCCTAGGGCTCGCCATTTCAAAAACCCTGACCGAAATGCACCACGGAACCATCCGCGTCCAAAGCCCCGGCCCCAACAAGGGCTCCACCTTCACCTTGGAACTTCCCCTCGCGCCGCGCCCAGACATCCCCGCCGCGCCCGCAAAACCCGAACGCGAGAAGAAAAACGGCCTGAGCGTTCTCTTCGTTGACGACCACGCCGACACCACCCTGGTCATGAGCAAGCTGCTCAGCAGATACGGCCACAAGGTCACCACCGCCGGCTGCGCCGCCGACGCACTCGACCTCGCCGCCAAAGAACAATTCGACGTAATCGTGAGCGACATCGGCCTCCCCGACGCCACCGGCTACGAGCTGATGCAGCAAATCAAATCGCGCCACTCAATAAAGGGAATCGCCATGAGTGGCTACGGCCTCGAAGAAGACCTCCGCAAAAGCCGCGAGGCCGGCTTCAGCGACCACGTCGTCAAACCCGCCAACGTCGATCAACTCGAGCAAGCCATCCGCCGCATCGTCAACACCCCCGAGTAGCCATGCCAAACGGCGCGACGTTGAGGCCAGAGCACGACCTCTCATCCCCCCGCAAACGGCCCACCCGACCGTCGCCAGGCCAGCCCAATGCGTCCGCATCGCCAATGCCTGTGATATTCGAGTAAGCCCAGCCGTTCGGCACGGGGATCGTAACCGACCCAAATCTTCCATCCCCTCGTCTGAACAAAGCAAACTCTATCCAAAACTGCGGATGATACAGTCAGCTTGCCAGCATCCGCCGTACTTGTAGAAAAGTCGTGCAAAAATATTTGAGATTCCCCAAAACACGCCCAAAACCGTCACCCGCCGAACCCAATTATAGAGGGTACTGGGCGCCGCGTCGCGCCGTTCGATCTCAAAATCACATCTGAAGATGAATCCCCCATTCCCAAATCACTGTCGCGCTGACAGTGACAATGACGCCATTGGCGCAACAAAAAACGCGATCACTGTCACAACTGATTTAGAAATTCGCGCGCAGTAACCACCCATCTTAACCCCAATCCGCCCCCAAATTGTTCGATTTGCTATTTAGCGCACCGACCGATAGTTGCCGGGCTCGCATTTAAATGAATTCCCGCTCGACGTGCCCGCTCTAAGCCGCGTCCTCTTCCAACATCGGCGGCGGAACAATCGTCGCCGCAGGCCCGGACGCCCCTTGCCCATTCCCATTCAGCCCCAATTCCTCCACCAGCTTCGCCGGTACTTCGGCCGTGTTCTTGCACTTCGGATACCCGCTGCACCCCAGGAATTTCCCTCGCCGGCCGCTTCGAATCACCATCGGCTTCCCGCATTCGTCACAGTCGATATCCGTAGCCACCGGCCCGCTTGGCGCGGCCGCCGGCGCGTTGCCCGTCAGCTTCGACACCATCAAGGCCGCCTTGTCCCCGCCTTCCTTCAGCCGCGGAATCAGCGCCTCAACAGTCTTCAGATCCTCGCCCGTCATCTTCGCCACCTGCTTGGTCGCCCGGCACTTGGGAAACCCGCTGCAACCCAGAAACGGCCCGCGCTTGCTATCCCGCAAGATCATCGGATTTCCGCATTTCTCGCATTTAATCTCCGTCATCACCTTCGGCTTGGGCGCCATCGGATTGCCCTGCTTGTCCAGGTTGATGATCGTCTCGCACTCGCGCGTGCCGTCCGGCTTCTTTATCATGTATCCCGAGCACCCCAGGAATTCACCGAACCGCCCCTTCATCTTCCGCATCTCCCGGCCGCAGTTCGGGCACTTGAATTCGCTCTTCTCCATCATCTTCGGCTTGCCCTGCTTATCCACCGATTTGATCCCATCGCATTCGGGATACCGCGTGCAGCTCAGGAAAAACCCGTTCTTGCTGATGCGATACACCATCGGCGAATTGCACTTTTCGCATGTATACGGCGACGGCGACCCACCCGCGTGTTCCAGCTTGTCCAGCGCTCCATCCACCGTTTCATGGAATGGCCCGTAAAAATCCTTGAGCAATTTCGTCCAGTCGAGATGTGTCTCCTCGATCTCGTCCAGCTTGCCTTCCATCCCGGCCGTGAACTTCACGTCCATGATCTCCGGAAACGCCTGCATCAGCTTATCCGTCACGATCGATCCCAGCATCGTCGCGTGGAACCGCCGATTGATCTGCTCGACGTATTCCCGGTCCTGAATCGTCTGAATGATCGACGCGTACGTACTCGGCCGCCCGATCCCAAGCCGCTCCAAATCCTTCACCAGCGATGCTTCACTGAATCGCGGCGGCGGCTGCGTAAAATGCTGCGTCGGATCCAACTCTATTGCCGAAACGGTTTTGCCTTCCGCCAACTCCGGCAAAAGCTGATCCTCGCTGCTGACGCCCGTCACCCGCATGAACCCATCGAACACCAGCTTGCGCCCCGACCCGCGGAACAACGCCTCGCCATCCTTCGTCTCCGCGGCAATCGTCGCGGTCGTCGCGTCAAATTCCGCCGGCGTCATCTGGCACGCCACAAAGCGATTCCAGATAAGCTGATACAACCGCGACTCATCCGCCCCCAGCTTGGCGTGCGCCGCCTCCGGAGTCAGCGAAAGATCGGTCGGCCGGATCGCCTCGTGAGCCTCCTGCGCGTTTTTGTTGCTCGAGGCATAACCGATCGCCTTCTCGGGCAAATACTTATCTCCAAATTCCTTGCCGATATACGACCGCGCCATCGTCAGCGCCTCAGCCGACAGATTGGTGCTGTCGGTACGCATGTAAGTAATATGCCCCGCCTCATACAGCGACTGTGCGATCCGCATCGCCCGCTGCGCGCCAAAACTCAGCCGGCTGCTCGCCGCCTGCTGCAGTGTGCTGGTAATGAACGGCGCCGACGGCTTGCTCGTCACCCGCTTCTTTTCGATCGAACGAACGACAAATTTCGGCGGCTTTTCGATCCGCCCGACAAATTTCGTCAAATTCGCCGCCGGCCCCTTGCCCTGCGGATCGTTGGTATTCTGCTCGTCGGAGATGACAAACCCCAGCGCCTCCGCGATCCGCCGCGCATCCGCTTTGCTCGTGACTTCGAATTTCTTCCCGCCGAATTCAACCAGCTCCGTCGCGAACGCCGAATTCTCCGCCAGCCATTTATCCCGCTCGGCCTTGGTGCGCTCACCGTTGCCGGTATTGGTCAGAAAGTGCGTCCACTTTTCCGCCAGCCCGCGTGCCGCCGCCGCATCAGGCGTGAAAATCGCGCCGATCTTCCAGAATTCATCCGGGATGAACGCTTCGATTTCCCGTTCCCGGTCCACGATCAGCCGCACGGCTACCGACTGCACCCGCCCGGCCGACAGCCCCTTGGCGACTTTCCGCCAAAGCAGGGGGCTTATCTCATACCCCACGATCCGGTCCAATATTCGCCGCGCCTGCTGGGCGTTCACACGATTAATATCTATTGCATGGGGATGCAAAAACGCCTTCTGAATCTCCGCCTTGGTGATTGCGTTGAAAATGACGCGATTCGTCTTCGCGTCCGATATCCCCAGCGCCTCCTTTAGATGCCAGGCGATCGCCTCCCCCTCCCGGTCCAAGTCCGTGGCCAGATATATCTTGTCGCTCTCCTTGGCCAGCTTCTTCAACTCCCCGATCACCTTGCTGCGGCTTTCCAGCACTTCATAATCAGGTTTGAATGTCTTGAGATCGACTCCCATCCCCTTGGAAGGCAAATCGCGGACGTGCCCCATGCTGGCCCGGACGACATAATCGTCGCCCAGATATTTGTTGATCGTCTTCGCCTTCGCCGGCGATTCGACGATCACGAGATGTTTTCCGCCTTTACGTGCCATAGGTTTATGTCCGCAACGGCCGGGAGTCTCAAATCAACTTATTGCCCTCAGCCGTTGCCTCGTATCGACTGATCCTTCGCAACTCTTCACGAATTTGCCGGACCGTTCACCCAAGGGCGGGGCAGTTTCATAACCGAACATCGGCCTGTCAAGCCCACTTCGCCCACGGATCATTGCGATATTGATACGGGATTATCTGACGAGGGTTCATTTATGCCCGCCCCGATAGGCGGTTGGACAGGGGCCAAACCATCGATTTAAGTATATTATTTACAGGTTATTACAAGAATATGAGTTTGGACTGCGCATTTCGGGGTGAAATCGCAAGAAACATGATGAACCCGGTTAAATTTAATATTTTTCGGTTTTTATATGAGCGTTGTCCCCGCGGCAGCACTGTCTTGAAGGCCGGAATAGGTTGGCGGTCGATCATTCGGCATAGTAACGGCGAGCCTTGAACAGGCCTTTACGCCATCGGTTGACTGGCGGATGAATCGCTGACCGCAGAGCGGCTGGCATCAGCCGCGGCTGGCGCGGTGTCCATTAGATATGCCTCGATAGACCGCAGGGTTTCGTATCCCAACGTCACGAGAACGCCCGCGAATTGGCGGGTGAGTTGCTGGCCTTGAGCGTCGGTGAGGTCTTCTTTCCACCGGCCAATCTTGGCGGTCCCGATGTGGTTATCGTGGAGCAGTGTTTTCACATGACGGCGGTGCGAGCCCTCCACCGCATCAGACTGATCTTCCCCGAGCGCGCGAATCTGGCTGCATAGTTTTCGGCTGGTAGTAATGTTGGTCTGCTCATCGATCCACTCGAGTTCTTTCTGATCGATCCGGATATTGAGATATGCCGCGATCAACCGAATCTCTGCGAGGCGATCTTTCATCATCTCCTCGTAGTGGACGAATAAGGTGCGGCCGAAATCCTCATAACACTCGAGCGATTTAAGCCCGGATTTGCCAGATGGCAGTGGACTTCACGTATAGTGGTTTGTCGTTTGGCCGCACAAATCAGGCTCTTTTTCGACATTGAGGACATGAAGTCCGGAGATTCCAATGGGTGAACGCAGCAGGGACGCTCTTTGGGTAGGGTTTGACGGCAGTTTGAGGCTCGAATTCCACGGCTCAAGAGTGACCAGCGACGCGGGATTGCTGGTCTACCGGGAACTGGATGAGGCGCTGGGCTTGACGACAATGGGCGGTTCGCTGCTACAGGATTGGCGCACCGGAAAGAACATCCAGCACACTTTGGTGGGGCTTTTGCGTCAGTCGATCTTCAGCCGCCTGGCTGGTTACGAAGATACCAATGATGCCGAACGATTGGCGGTTGATCCGACGATGCGGCAGGTCGTGGGCGGGAGAGCCAGGGAACGCACCGCCGCCTCAACCAGCCAGATGGGCCGGTTTGAGACCGACGTGCTGACGCAGCCAGGCAATCTGAAAGTCCTGACCGACCTGTCCGGGCAATGGATCGACGGGTTGCGGCAGCGCAAGCCCGGCGATCGGATCATCCTCGATATGGATAGTTCGGTGAGCGAAACCCACGGACATCAGGAAGGCTCGGCGTACAACGGCCACTTTGAATGCGCCTGCTACCATCCGTTGTTCTGTTTCACTGAGGATGGAGACCTGGAGCGGGCATTGCTCCGCAGCGGGAACGTCCATAGTGCCGATGACTGGCGTTCGGTGCTGGAGCCGGTGGTCACCCGCTATCGAACAACGACAGCGAAAAAGTTCTTTCGCGGTGACGCGGCATTCGCCATTCCCGAACTGTATTTGTTTCTGGAAGCCGAACATTACGGCTATGCGATCCGCGTGAAGTCCAACAGCCTTTTGGAGCGTGAAATCGAGCATCTGCTGAAGCGCCCGGCGGGTCGGCCACCGAAGAAGCCCATCGTGCGGTATCACGACTTCATGTATCAGGCCGCAAGTTGGGACAAGTCCCGTCGCGTCGTGGCCAAGGTTGAGTGGCATCAGGGCGAGCTGTTTCCCCGCGTCGGCTTCATTGTCACCAACCTTGGCGGCGGAGCTGCCAGCGTGGTGTGGTTTTACAACGGTCGCGGAACGGCGGAGCAGTGGATCAAGGAAGGCAAGAACGCGGTGAACTGGACGCGGTTGAGTTGCCATGACTTCACCGACAACCAGGTGAGGCTGCAACTGTTCGCCCTGGCGTACAACCTGGGGAACTTCCTGCGGCGACTAGCGTTGCCCGTTGGTGTAAAGCGCTGGTCGCTGACCACGCTGCGGGAGAAGCTGATCAAGATCGGGGCGAAAGTGGTGCATCACGCCCGATCCGTGGTGTTCCAGATGGCGGAGGTGGCAGTACCCCGCGAGTTGTTCCGGCTGATCCTGGCAAGAATCCGGCGACTTCGCTCGCCGATGGCGGCATCGGGATGACAATGGACAGCGTGAAAAGCTTGGGAAACGTTTGGGGCAACGGTGGCAGTCTGTTCGCAGGGCATCGAAAAGCCTGCCGGAAGTGACAAAAATGAAGGGGAAGCCCGTACAAATCTTCAGGATTGCGACGGTGGGGAGCCAAGAAAACACTTGGTCCTCGCTCCTCACTTGGGTATGCTACGCAAAATGGCCGGCGACGTTCGTGGGCGTAGTGTCATATGGGAAATCCCGGTTAAGGCTATTGACGACACGTTGGACCGAACTATCAAAGCCCGTATTCATGAACGCAACGTCTGACGCGACGCAGTCGCGCAGGTCCCGCAGGGTGCACACGGCCTTCGCTTTTCCGGTCCGAATCCATTCCGAAATCAACGGGCCGGTCCCGTGTGCCTTGAATACGGCCGGACCCTGCCGAAAATAAACCTCGGCCTGAAGAGACTTCTCCAGATCCAGCGCGTTCAGATAGCCCCCGTGAGATGATTCCCCTCGCCGCTTGGCCAGCAACTCCGCCAGCAACCGGCAGACGTTGTATGACCAGGTCGAACCTGATCGTATCACACCGTTACAAATAACTAATGGTGACACCATTGGATTTTACTGTTTGACTGAGAACCGCAACGGGAAGCACCCGTCGAACCTCGGCGAAGCGCATCGTTCGACGTTCAACCCGAATTCCCCAACTGATCCCGTCGACGGGCGTCGTCGGCAATCCTCGAACAGGATACCGAGATTTCGAATTTTGATAAAGGATTTTCTCTTCTCGGACTTTTATCCAATCGGAAAATCACGGAAATTCCGAGAGAGGATTCAATTCGAATCAGATGCATTGATCGCCGCGAATTTTACGGGCATTCTTATCCCACGATTTTCATATTGGTTGCGCCGATCTTGGAGCACCGGATTTCAGAAGACCCGATTGAACAGCCCGCTTAAATGCCATGAAATTAAATGTACGGTAGGTGCCTGTTGAATTCTTGAACAGCCACATTAAATCTGGCGGGCTAAACTCCGATCCGCCCAACCTCTTCCCTCACCGCGTCCACGACCCGCCGTAGATCACCCTCTTCCATCGCCAGCGGCGGATTGATCACAATCACATCCCCCAGCGGCCGAAGAATCACCCCATGCCGCCGGATGCGAGCGCAAACCCCCGCTCCTTCCCGGCGTCGAGGATCAAACGGCGTCCTCGATTCCTTGTCGGCCACCAACTCAATACCGACCATAAATCCCTTTTGCCGGATCTCGCCCACGTGGCGAAGCGGGAGAAGCTCTTCCAGCATCTGCGCAAGCTGCTCAGATTTTCGCTGGACGGAATCAATGAGAGCGTGTTTCTCGAACAGATCAAGCGAGGCGAGGGCCGCCGCGCATGCCAGGGCGTTGCCCGTATAAGTGTGGCCGTGAAAAAACGTCTTGCCCTCCCACGGCTCCCCAAGAAACGCGTCAAATATTTTCTGGGTAGCGAACGTCGCCGCCAGGGGCAGATAGCCGCCACTGATTCCCTTCCCCACGCACATCAGGTCGGGCGAAACATTTTCATGCTCGCATGCGAACATCTTCCCCGTCCGCCCAAATCCCACGGCCACCTCATCCGCGATCAGCAAAACATCGAACCGGTCGCAAAGCTTCCGCACACCAGCCAAAAATCCCGTCGGATGCACGATCATCCCACCAGCGCCCTGGACGATCGGTTCAATGCAGACCGCGGCGATTGTGTCGCCATGCTGAACCAGGATGCGTTCCAATTCCTCTAAGTTCAGAGGCGAGAAATACACATCAAACAGCATCGGAAAATATGGCTGATGGAACGGCGGCATTCGTCCCACCGACATCGCTCCAACGGTGTCCCCGTGATACGCATCCGTAAATCCGACAATCTCATTCTTTTCAGCCCGGCCCAGATTATGCCAATATTGAACCGACAGCTTGATCGCAATTTCGGTCGCCGTCGCCCCGGAATCGCTATAAAAAATTTTCCCCAGCCCCCGCGGCACGAGCTTCATGAGCCGCTCAGCCAGAATGATTCCCGGCTCGCTGGCCAGGCCAAGCATGGTCGTATGAGCGACGCGATCCAGTTGCCCCCGAATGGCATCATCGATCTCCCGCACGCGGTGCCCATGAACATTGCACCAAAGGCTGGACACGCCATCCAGATACCGGTTCCCGTCACTGTCAATCAGATACATCCCCTGGGCATCGGTGATCACCAGCGCCTCATCCGCCAGCCATTGCCGCATGTGCGTGAACGGGTGCCAAACATATTGGCGGTCGAGTTGGCGTAGAGTTTTAGTACGGGTATCCATTTTCACTTGATGACAACCGGATCTCCAACTCGCAAGCCTAGCTCCTTCGCCGCCGATCCATCGCGCACCGCGATCTCCACCAATCCGGAGCTTCCGAACAGCGCCAATGGCGAACCCGGCGCCGCGTCAAAATACGTACGCTTGAATCGCCCAACCCGCTTCCGAGCCACCCGAACCGTCAATCGGGCTATCGAACGAAGCGACTCTCGCGCGATATTGGTCGTCGCGTTCCCGAAATGGTCGATGTGAATGATCCGCCCCAACCGAGCTGGAGCTTTGGACGGAGCGGCATCAATAAGCACCGGATCGTCAATCCGCCTGCTCAAACGGGCAATAGATATACCCGACGCCAGCATGCCGGCCGCAGGGGCCATAATATCGCGGCCATGGAAAGTATCGCTGGGCCTGACCTTCGGCCGCCAGATGAGTTCGCCAGCCTTTCCCGGCCCCAGCCGATGCCAGGCCCAAGTGATCAGGCCGTTGTCCGGGCAGACGATCACGCTTTCGCGAATTTGCGTGACTAGAATCCGCCGATCGGTTCCGACCCCCGGATCGACGACCGCCAGATGGACGGTCCCCGGTCCGAATCCGTCGATGGCTCGCTCAAGGGTGATCGATCCGCAAAGGATATCCCCCGGCGGAACGTTATGGGTCACATCGATCAGGACAGCTGTCGGGCAATGGCGAAGGATGGCCCCCTTCATCGCGGCCACATACGCATCCGACAACCCGAAATCGGTTGTGAGCGTCACAATCGGCGGTTTATGCTTTGCGGCCATCATGGGATAGAATATCAGTATGAATCAAGTTGGTGAAATGACGCCGCAGGACCTGATGATCCGCCAGCAGATCATCGAGCGCGGCATAACAAACGATCGCGTGATCGCCGCCATGCGGGCCGTCCCGCGAGAAAGGTTTTTCCCGAACGAATCCAGGGACACCGCCCATGCCGATCGCGCCGCGTCCATCGGTCACGGCCAAACCATCAGCCAGCCATACATGGTCGCCCTGATGACCGCCCGCTTGCAAGTGGCGGCGGAGCACAAGGTCTTGGAGATCGGAACCGGCAGCGGCTATCAGACCGCCATCCTTTGCAAGCTGGCCCGCGAGGTTTATTCCATCGAACGGGTCAAGCCACTCTTGGACGAGGCGTTTGAACGCCTGCTCTCCCTTGAGATTCGCAACGTCCATTTCCGGTTTGGGGATGGAACGGTGGGGTGGCCGGAGGCCGCGCCGTTTGATCGCATTCTAATCGCCGCGGGAGCGCCAAAGATTCCCGAATCGCTTTTGAAAAGCCAATTGGCCGATGGCGGCATCGCCGTGCTGCCGATCGGACCGGCCAATGAGCAGATGCTGATCGAGGTAGTGCGCGTCGGCGACAAGCTGATCAGAAATGACATCTGCGCCTGCCGATTCGTAAAGCTCATCGGAGCCGAGGGATGGGCCCAGGAGTGACCGCAGGAACCGCCGACCCGCTTGCTGGTCCAATCGACGATCTGCACGAAATCGGCCCGGCTCGTGCCAAGGCCTTGCGATCCCTCGGCGTTGCGACGCTCGGCGATTTGATCGAGTATTTTCCCCGCGATTATCAATACGAAACCGAAGAAAAGCCGCTCGACAGACTGCGCGAAGGAGAGATTGGCATCGCGCGGGGGGAAGTGACGGCCGTCAATTATATCTCAGGGGGGCACGGCAAGCCGAGATTTGAAGCAACGCTATCAGACGGCCCACACCGTCTGGCTCTCGTATTTTTCCACGGCGCATATCTTCGGCGACAGATTCACCCCGGGCTTCTTCTTCGCGTGCGGGGAATGGTCCAGCATTTCCATGGAATCCCGCAGATGGTCAATCCCAAGTGGGAAAAAGTGGATGCCGAGACCAAACCGATCGGCGATTCCCGCTTTCGCGCGGTTTATCCAGCCAACGCGAAAATTTCCAGTGAGACTATCGAAAAGATCGTCGCGGCCAACCTGAATGACGCGTTGGCGGGAATCGGCGAATGGTTTTCGCCAGCCCTGCTCGCGCGGCGAAAACTGATGGGCCATTCTCAGGCTTATCGCGCGATCCATCAGCCCAAAGATCGTACACAGGCCATCGCCGCCCGGCGGCGATTGGTCTATGACGAACTGATGCTGATGCAACTTGGGCTGGCGGCGAGCCACCGGATGAACATGGCCAAAATCTCCGCCCCGATCCTTCGGACGGACAAAACAGTGGACCGGCGGATCCGCGCGAGATTCCCATTCGAATTGACCGCCGGCCAGCAAAACGCGGTCTGGCAGATCGTCGCCGATCTGAAAAGCGGCCGGCCGATGAAACGGCTGCTTCAGGGCGATGTCGGAAGTGGAAAGACGGTTGTGGCGCTCTACGCCATGCTCGTCGCGGTTGCCAACAAGATGCAGGCTGCCTTGTTGGCTCCCACGGAAGTATTGGCAGAACAGCATTTCCTGACGATGCAAACGCTTTTGCACGATTCCGCCGTGAAGATCGATCTGGTCACATCGCGCACGCGCCGCCAAAATCGCGGCGCGGCCGAGGCCCGCATCGCGGGCGGCCAAACCCACCTGGCCATCGGCACGCAGGCGCTTTTGCAGGAGGGAATCGAGTTCGCCAATCTCGGCGTGGTCATCGTGGATGAACAACACCGCCTCGGTGTCCGCCAGCGGGCCGCACTCAGCAATAAAGGGGTCAGACCCCATTACCTGGTGATGACCGCCACGCCCATCCCGCGCACACTGGCCCTCTCCTATTTCGCGGATTTCGACGTCAGTGCGATCGAAGAGCTTCCCCCGGCAGAAAGCCGATCCATACCCGATGCCTCCGCCCCGGCCAATCGGCCGAGGCGTGGCAATTCATTCGCCAACAGGTGCGCGTCGGCCGGCAGGCGTACATCGTCGTTCCGCAGATCGACGATGACGGCGAAACCGGTAAATCCGTCCTCGGCCGCATGCGATCGCTGGCAGCCGGGCCGCTAAAAGAGATTCGCCTGGCCGCCTTGCACGGGCAAATGTCAACGGAAGAAAAAGAGAAAACGATGGCCGGATTCCGCGAAGGGAAAATCGACGCGCTGGTGGCCACGACGGTGATCGAAGTCGGCATCGACGTTCCCAACGCCACGGTCATGGTCGTCGACGGCGCCGAACGTTTCGGCCTTTCGCAACTCCATCAGCTTCGCGGCCGCGTCGGCCGCGGCCCGTGGCCGTCCGATTGCATTCTGATCGCCGACCCCGCTACCCCCGGCGCCGAAGCCCGCCTGGGCGCCATGCTGACCACCACCAGTGGCTTCGAGATCGCCGAAATGGACCTCCGCCTCCGCGGCCCAGGCGAATTCTTCGGCACCCGCCAGCACGGTTTGCCGGAATTCAAGATCGCCGACCTGACCAGCGAGTTGGATTTGCTCCAGACGGCGAAGGAGGATGCCCAAGCCATCCTGGCTGCCGATCCGTGGTTTCAAAATCCGGATCATGTCCATCTGCGTCGGGCGTTGGTTGCCAAATTTGGGGAGACGTTGGATTTGGCGAGGATTGGGTAGGTGGATACCATGTTTTGAAATAGCGCAAACTATCGCTTGGCAAAAGTTGTGACGAAATTTCCGGCCGATATTTAGAGCCTCTTAGTTCAAGGGATCATGGAAGCTGCCGCCGGCCGAATTCTTTATTTCAATCATGACCTCACGGAACCTTCAGGCGGTGTGAGGACAATCTATTCCCATGTAGCCCATCTGAACCGTAACGGCCTTTCCGCGTACGTCGTTCACGACGATCCGGCATTCAGACCCGGATGGTTTCCCGAAACAGTTCCCACGCTCTACTGGAAGACCGGCCTCAGTTTAACGGCCTCCGACATAGTGGTCGTTCCAGAGGACCACTTCATGCTTAGGCAACTCAAAGACGTGCCATCCCTTAAAGTCGTCTTTTGCCAGAATCACTTTTACGCATTCCACGCGCTTCCGCGCGGAGTAACATGGCATAGCCTTGGCATCACGCATGTTCTGAGCGCCTCGGAAGTCATAACCAATTTCGTGCAGAGAAATCTGGGATGGCCGGCCGTATCAACCGTACACTGCGCTATCGATCAGCCGCTTTTCAAACCGCGCCAGAAGAAGCTTCAGATTGCGTGCATGCCGCGAAAGGCCCCGATGATCGCCAGCTTCATCACCGGCTTTTTAGCCGTGCTAGGCGGTCAGACGGCGCAGTTTAAGTGGGTCGATATGGATGGGATGTCGAAAGATCGAGTCGCGGAGATTCTGGCGGAGTCGGCGATCTTTCTTTCACTCAGCCACCTGGAGGGTCTTGGCCTTCCACCGATCGAGGCGATGGCCAGCGGCTGCGTGGTGACCGGGTTTCATGGCTATGGTGGATTGGAATACGCCACGCAGGAGAACGGGTTCTGGTGCGAAGAGGGAAATCCCGTCGCTTGTGCTGAATTGTTGCGAAATACCGTGGAGATGTTCCTCCGTGGTGATGCCAAGATAAGACAGGTGATCGAGGCCGGCAGTCAAACCGCCGCGAGATATACACCCGAGCGTCAGGAAAGAGAAATCGTCGCGTTCATGCAACGGTTACGGGGCGGTGGATAAGGCCGCCCCCCGCGGCAATTTGCCTACGGACGATCGGCCCGGCTGCCAGACCCGGCGAATTCTTCGGCACCCGCCAGCACGGGCTGGCCGAATTCAAGATCGCCGACCTGACCAGCGAATTGGATTTGCTCCAGACGGCGAAGGAAGATGCCCAGGCTATCCTCGCCGCCGACCCGCGGTTACAGAATCCGGATCATGTCCATCTGCGTCGGGCGTTGGTTTCCAAATTTGGACAGACGTTGGATTTGGTGAGGATCGGGTAACAAGAACGCAATTCGTCGAAATGAAATTATTTTCGTTTCAGCAGCCCTTGGATATACCTGTTGGCCAGACCGGCCCCGGTTTTTGCGTCATACGCCTTGAGCGCTTCCAACGCGAGGTCGAATGAGGTGTACTGCAAATGCAGAATCACCGCGAGTTTTAGCAGTTTTTCCGGGGACAGCCGATCCAGCGCCATGAAATCCCTCACATACACGGCGTCCGCCCACATGGTCTGGCTCAGCGTCTTGTTGATATCATTCTCCACCACTAACGGCTTGAAGGTCCGTCCTGCCGTCCCCGCGAACTTATGAAATAGATACCCCTGACGCCGCAGATGCTGGTCGACCTCGGCAAACAGCGGCTGGTCCTTGTACATCGGGACGAACTCCACTTCTGTTTGCACCAGCACCGCGTCGCTCAACACCCTTGTCGCTCCGGTCAGCACATCCAATTCCGCGCCTTGGACGTCCAGCTTCAGAAAGTCCGTATCATCGATCTCCTTGATCTCGTCAAGCCGATGGGTCTGGATGTCCGCGGACTTGACCACATGCATGTGATTTTCCAGGTTCTGAAACCTTTCCAGCAGCGGGGTGTTTGGCTCATAAAGCGACGAGGACATTGGAGAGTTGCAGATATAAAACGCGCGATTGCGCCCATCACCGATCGCATATGGAAGATATCTGCATCCGTGACCCACCATCGCATTCAATTTGTCGCATTCGTCTTGCTGCGGCTCAAAGCCAACAATTTTCGCAATTCCTGCCTGGACGAGTTGTGCAAAGGGAGCGGGGTCTTCCGCATCGAACATCGCGCCGATGTCCACTATGTTGATCGTCGGCCGAATTGGGAGAAGCCCTAGAATGTCGCAGTCAATCATATTTTCCCCAAACCGCCGGGCTAGGCGTTTCGCCAACGCCCGGCCCAATTTTGTTTTCGAGTACACCTTGAACTAGAGCCGAAGTATCGCGAAGCTATCTTGCAGAATCTTAACCAGCCATCTTGTATTCGGCCATAATTTCCCATCTGCCCCGGAGTTCGTCGGAATATCCACTCTTATCCACAGCTGATTGTGTATAATGCCCCTATCCTCATGCTCGATCTGATCAAACAACATCGCGAGCAAATTGCCGCGCTGTGCCGGCAGTACGGCGTCAAGCGGTTGGAACTCTTCGGGTCGGCTGCCCGTGGAGATTTTGACCCCGCGAAAAGTGATCTTGATTTCTTCGTCGATTTTTTGAGCGATGACTGGCATGGAGCGGCAGATCGGTGGTTTGGCTTACAGGAAGGCTTGGAGCGGCTGTTTGCCTGCAATGTTGATTTGGTGAGCATTCCCAACGCCACGAATCCGTATTACCTGCAAGTGGCAAACCGTTACAAGATCCAGCTCTATGCAGCTTGAAACGCGAAAGCTTCTGCTACGGTCCGCTCGTCACCACAATCCGCGCATCACCCGGAAACGCATCACGGAATCGGATGACCAGATTGCCCGTTAATCTCGGCCCCGATGGGGCCGGGAACAGCATTTCCAGCACGGCCGCCGTCCGTGGATGTTCAGTCCATTCCGGAATTTCGATCCGCCTCGGGCTGTCCTCCGTATATCGTTCAATTTGCCGGATCGCGGCGATTTGATTGGACAAGGCGGTTCCGTAATTGTCGCTGCGCATTCCGCCATTCCGGTGAATCATGATGGCCATCGTTGTCAGGACGGTTAGCTGAGCAATGGCGTAGAGGCCAAGCAATGGCTCACAAAATGGCGGTGCGAATTTAGCGGCAAGGAATGCAAACGCGGCGAAACAAATCCACGCGACGTTGAAATAGTGGGGGCCTTCATGCACATGGAGTGGCCCGTAAAGGGCGCATTGGAAAATGACGGCGACCCAGGCAACGAAATATATCTGATCCGTGGCCGAGGTCCGTGTCGATCGGCGAACGACTCGCCATACCGCGGGGATCGCGAGAAGCATCCCGATCCACGCTGCCGGATAGGCCAGTCCGGTGATGAGTTGTACGATCCGGAGAATTCGCGGGGCGGGATGCAGCCAGGATTCACCGAGGAGATTATTCAAACCGATCGCGCTCAGATGATGCGCTCCCAGCAAAGGATATAAATATCCCAGCCAGCGAGATGTGCCACCGGGCACGTTGTGGTGATAGTTGTGGATGAGGTAATTCCAATACGGCCATGAGATGCCGCACATTGCGATGAGGATCGCGGCAATACTCCATTTGAATCGCCACAGGGAGCGAAATTCCACCAGCGCCAGATGGAGGCCAATCGCGGCCACCAGCGGGATCGCCATAAAATGGATCAGCATAAGGACCGCGCGCAGAAAACCGCGAGATGCAGCGGCCACGCCCGGCGGGTTGACAGGAAATCGGCGTAGGCGGCCAGCATCAACGCGGAAATAGGAATGCACAGGCTGTTGTCCCAAATCTGCCGGGCGTAGAAATAAAGCCATGGCGAAAGCATTGCCGCGACCGCGAGCCATGGCGAAACTCGCAATGTTCGACAAAGCCAAAAAAGTGAAATCACGTTGATGGCCGTCACCAGCCCGGCGCGAATCGTGACCATCCATATCGGGTTGTGGGTGAACGCCAGGAATATCTGATCGAGCCAGACGGCGACCGGTCCATATCGTGCGCTGCGCGTGCCTTTAAGTCCATAGATGGCGGGTGTAAACGGAAGCGTGCTCTTCAGGAAATGGCACGGCATCGCGTTGTGCTGGAGGGCCATCTCCATCAAAAGCGGCTCATCGTAAATCCACGGTGCATCTCCGGGGCGGAGCATTGTGGCCGCCACGATCAGGATCAGCGCCGCGATTGGCCAGCAGGCGAGGGGTGTGGATGGATTGGAATTATTCAGTCGGGTCGAAAGTCTACCGCCGCCGGGGGTTGGAGTACCAACGGGCAGTGGCTACAATCCATTTCGAACGGAGGTCCGCATGGATGTTTCCGGGGAAAAAGGCCCAAACCGATCCGGTTTCAGCCGCCGGCGATTTCTCAAGGGTGTTGGCGTTGCGGGCGTCGGGGCGATCGTCGCCGATTATCCGCTGCTGGCGGCCGCCGAGACGCAACCCGCGCCAGCCGGCGCCGCGAGCAAGACGGTCAGTGGGAACCTCGACATTGTTCTGAACGTCAACGGCCAGGACCGCAAAGTAACCGTCGAGCCGCGTACGACCCTCCTGAACGCTCTTAGAAACAACATGGACCCACCGCTGACCGGGCCCAAGCTGGTCTGCGACATGGGCACTTGCGGCGGTTGCACGGTGCTGCTCAACGACAAGCCGGTTTACGGCTGCATGTCCCTGGCGATCGACGTGGTCGGCAAGAAGATCACCACCGTTGAAGGCATCGGCACGCCCGAGAACCTAAGTCCCGTCCAGGCTGCATTCGGCGAAAACGACGCGATGATGTGCGGCTACTGCACCGATGGGTTCGTGACTTCGATCACTGGATTGCTCAAGGCGAATCCCGATCCGACGGAGCAGGAAGTTCGCGAGGCCTGCAAGGGGAATTTCTGCCGCTGCGGCACATATCCCCGGATATTCCGGGCGGCGCTGGAAGCTGCCAAGGCGAAATAGGAATCTGATTATGCCGACGACCGAACCCTCATCCACGATGGCATCGCCCTCCATGGCAGCACCCCCCAAACCAACTCCGCCACCGCCGCTTTCTTGGGGCCCGAACGGAAAACATCGCCTGCTCAACACGCGCCTGCCGCGAGTGGATTTTCCATACAAGACGACCGGTACCGCGGTTTATTCATACGATGTGAAGGTTCCGGGAATGCTGCATGGCCGCATCCTCAAATCGCCGTACGCGCATGCGCGAATCACGTCATTGGATTTGAGGCCTGCGCTGGCGATTCCCGGCGTAAAGGCCGCGGTCGCGCGGGTGGGTGTGGGGGGACAGGTGAGATTTGAAGGCGACCCGGTCGCCGCGGTGGCCGCGATCACGCCGGAAATCGCCGAAGATGCGATGTATGCGATTGCGGTCGAATACGAGGTTCTCGCACATGCCGTCACGGCCGAGGATGCGATCAAGCCGGGTGTGGCGCCATTTTTCCCAATGACAAACGGGTCATCAACAACACCCGCCGCGCCAACCGGACCGGCGACGCCGACGCGGTTGAAAATGCGTTGAAATCAGCCGATGCGGTTATCGAAGCCGAATACCGCACGCCGACTCTGCACCATGCGTGTCTTGAAACCCATGTCGTCGTGGTCGACTACAACGGCGGCGATACGGCCACCGTGTACTGCTCGACTCAGGGAACCTTCTCCATCCCAGGCGATGCGGCCCGCTCGCTCGGGCTCGAACAGAGCAACGTCACCGGCATCGTCCATTACATGGGCGGTGGATTCGGCTCCAAGGGCGGCATCGGCGCTGAAGGGCAGTTGGCCTGCGCCCTCTCCAAGCAAATCGGCTTGCCGGTGAAGATGGCGCTGCAGAGGCGGGATGAATTTTTGATGGCCGGCAACGGCCCTGGAAGCTGGCAGAAATTTCGCGCGGGAGCCACCCAGGACGGGAAACTAACGGCCGTCCATGTCGTGCAATATGGTCTGGGCGGACTGGGCGGTGGAAACCTTGGGCCGCAGCCATATGTTTATCACGCGGACCACGTCTATCGCGAGGCTGGCTCCATTATCACCAATGAGGACTCCGCCCGCCCGCTGCGCGCTCCCGGCCATCCACAGGCCTGCTTTGCGATGGAATCTTTGATGGATGAATTGGCCGACAAACTCGGGATGGACCCGGTTGAATTCCGCATCAAAAACCTCGACGACAACAACGATCACATTCGCCAGCTTTTGCGTGGAGCAAAGGAAATCGGCTGGGTGCGGCGAAGCCAGACCCCCGGCGCGACTCCGGGCACGCTGAAGCGCGGTTTCGGTTGCGGCTGCGGCATCTGGGGCGGCGGCGGCAGGGCGCAATGCGTCGTCGATGTCAAAGTCGGCCGGGATGGTTCGGTCAACGTATCCTGCGGAACCCAGGACCTCGGCACCGGCACGCGGACATACATGGTTGCCATCGTCGCCGAAGAACTCGGCCTGGAAATGAGCGATGTCAAGGAGGAGATCGGTGATACCCGGCTTGGCAATGCGAATTTTTCCGGCGGATCATCCACCGCCGGATCGCTTTCCCCCGCGGTTAAAGTTGCGGCCATGAACGCCAAGGCCGAAATCGCCAAGGCGGTCGCTCTCGTTCTGGGCGCTAAGCCGGAAGATGTGGTCTTTGCCGATCGACAAATATCAGCCAACGGCAAGACGTTGGACTGGAAGCAGGCTTGCGCCGCGTTGCCCTCTTCGGGCATCGCCGTCAGCGGCGAGTGGCAACGGGGGCTTTCCACCGGCGGGGCACACGGGGCATGCTTTGCCGAAGTTGAAGTCGATACGGAGACGGGTCACGTTCAGGTATTGCGCATGATTTCCGTGCAAGATTGCGGTTTGCCGCTCAACCGCCTTGCGGTGGAGAGCCAGATCAATGGCGGAATGGTTCAGGGAATTGGAATGGCCCTGCTCGAAGGCCGGGTGATGGATGCCAAATTGGGCGTGATGGTGAATTCCAGTTTCATGGATTACAAGATGCCCGGATGCCTGGAAATGCCGCGGGAAATGCTGCCGCTGATTGATGATGATGATCCCCGACAACAAGTGGTCGGTGTCGGCGAACCGCCGTCGATTCCGCCCGCGGCCGCAATCGCCAACGCCGTTTTCAACGCCTGCGGAGTGCGGTTCCGGCAGTTGCCGATCACCCCCGACAAAATCCTCATGGGCCTGGCGGCCAAAGCGTGAGACCCTCATGAAAGCTTTCGAATGGTCAACTCCGAGCAGTGTCGATGAAGCGGTGAAGCTGCTGGCCGAAGTCACCGCCGACGACGAAAGCCAATCGGCCCGTCCCATGTCCGGCGGGCAGGATTTGCTGACGACGATGAAGGAGCGAATCCTCGTTCCCAAGCGGGTGGTAAATCTCAAGACGATCCAGGGCCTCGACGGCATCGAAGGCGACGGCGAAAAAGGCTTGAAGATCGGCGCATTAGCGAAGCTTTACGAAATCGAATCGCATCCGGAAATCATCAAAAGCTTCCCCGCCTTGGCACAGGCCGCACATTCGATCGCCACCGTCCAGTTGCGCAATCTGGGCACGATCGGTGGAAATCTTTGCCAGCGGCCGCGATGCTGGTACTTCCGGCTTCCCCACGTCGTCTGCCTGAAAAAGGGGGGCGATACCTGCTACTCGGAAAAGGGCCAGAACAAATACAACGCAATCCTCGGTGGCGGTCCCTCGTTCATCGTCCATCCATCCGATCTGGCGACCGTCCTGATGGCCCTGGACGCGACGATCACAATCACCGGCCCCAAGGGGCCGCGGGATGTGCCTATCGGAAAATTCTTCGTCCTGCCCAGCGATAATGCTTCGGTCGAAAATATCCTTGAAGATGCCGAGATCGTCACGCAGATTCAGATTCCCGCCTCCGCATTCGCCGCGCGATCGGCATATATAAAATTCAAGGAGCGGTCGTCGCTGGATTTCGCCATGGTCGCGGCGGCGGCGGCGGTGGACCTTGGGCCGGACCAAACGGTCCGGCAGGCGCGGCTCGTGCTTGGCGCGGTCGCCCCGATTCCATGGCGGGTTCCGAAAGCGGAGGCCGTTTTGGTGGGCAAGCCGCTCAGCGATGACACAATTCGTGCCGCTTGCGAAACCGCCCTTGAGGGGGCGGCCCCACTAGAACATAACGGATATAAAATCCCCCTGGCCAAGACTTTGCTGCGGCGGGCGCTGAACAGCGTCAGGACCGCCTGATTGCCCAAGAGATTGTCCGTGGAGTATGCCATGAACGAGCCGACTCAACCGCTTCCCATCCTGCAAACGCCGTTTTGCGGGGATTTACGGTCGAAAAAGTTCTTCCTTTCAGATCAGATTGCCGCTAGCGCCGATGATTATTTGGATGCCAGCGGCCATTGCTGGTGCTATCATACACAGCAGGTGGTGGGGCCGGACGGGGAGTTTGTCGAACCGCAAAGTTGCGTCCCTGGCCGGTCCTGTTATCGCTCGGCCCTGGATCGAAACCGGGAATAATTGATAAGAGGTGAGCCATGAATGTCGCCATGCTGATCGCCGCCGCATTCAGTTTGTTTTCCAACTCGACGCCGCTCACTAACCAGCGGATGCCGCTCGCCGGTGATTATGTCGAGGCCCGGACCGCCAGCGTTTTTGCCGGCGCCTGTCATGTCAACGGCGAACTGATGACGACCGGCCGCGACGCGGTGATGGCGTGGCAATTCAACGACGGAGTTCGCGTGATGGCGGCGGTTTCATCGGAGGCGAATCTGTCCGATCAGAGCGCCATGCGCAAGAGCGAAATCGTCATCGATGATTCTTCGAGCAAAGTCCTGGGGCATAGGGACCTGACGGCGATTCTCGCCCGCGATGGATCGAGCCTTGGCAAGGTTGTCTCCATTCAACATGCCGCGATCACGTTCAGCCACGAGGACCGTGAATATAAGGTCGAGTCCCCCGGTTTCGCCGCGATGGATGTTCAAGGAATGCCCAACGATGAGTGCTGCAAACAACCGAATCTGGTGTGGTATGAGCCGCTGGTGAAGCTGATTGGGCGGAAGGTCGGGTATACGGTCAACGCCGAGTATTCGGCCGGCAAGGTCGGAGATTCGTGGGAGCGTGAGGATGAGAATGGGGCGTTTTACGGGGCGTTTGCATATTAAAATGTGGGTGCGTTCAGACCCCGTGTGCGCGATTGTTGGGTCGCTGTTTAGAATCTACGCGGCGATGGCAGCGAACTGCAGATTGATACCGAAGAAATGGCCGGCATGTTTGAGCGATTGAGTGACCGGGGCAGAACGGTGGTCAGTTTAGCGCATGAGGAGGCGCACCGTCGCCTCATACCCTGTGTCGGCACCGAGGCTCTTTTTTTGGAACTCGTGAAACAGACCGATGGCGTCGCCGCGATGGTGTTTAGGAGCTTTGGTGTCGAAGTTGAGCGAGTAACTTGTGAAATCGAAAGACTTATGGTTCGTGAGCCAGTAATTCGTGACCTCGAAAAAGTCATGGCTCGCGAGGAGCAACCACCGCCCGCCGGACGAGTGCCGATGACACCGAGGGCCGGGCGGGCAATTGAACGCGCCGCCAATGAAGCGGATAACTGGAATGAAAGTCATGTCGGACCTGAACATCTGCTCCTTGGTCTGATCGACGATGTTCTGGGTGTGCCTTGGCAGATAGTGAAGAACATGGGCATTGAACCGCAACTATTCCGCCGCGAAATTCTGCGAATAATTGGGCGTGGGTAGAGAAGGAATTAGATCAGGCAGATATTTGCCGCCTGTCGCATTCCGGCGGAAGGTAAGCTTACGAATTGGTCATTGACCGAGTGGCGTGTAACTCGGACGGGTCGGAGGTGGTGCAGCCAGGGCGCGTTATTTGCTTAACAGCGTCTCGCGGTAAAACTCAATCATCTTCCCCAGCCCTTCCTTGCGGGAGACCGTCGGGCTCCAACCCAAAATCTGCTTCGCCCGCGTAATATCCGGGCAGCGCACGCGCGGATCGTCCGGCGGCATCGGATGAAATGTGATCTTGCTGGTGCTTTCCGGGATCATCGCCAGAATTGTCTTGAGCGATTTGCAGAATGGTGATCTCCTCGGAGTTTCCGAGATTGATCGGCTCGCAGAAATCGGATTCCATCGTCAGATTGATGCCGCGGACCAGATCGCTCACATAACACAGACTGCGGGTCTGGGTGCCCGTCGCCGAAGACGGTCAGCGGCTCATTGTTGCAGCGCCTGGCGGATGAAGCTGATGACGACCCGGCCATCGTACGGGTCCATGCGCGGGCCGTAGGTGTTGAAGATGCGGATGATCCGCGTATCGACCTTGCGCTCGCGGTTGTAGGCCATGGTGCAGGCTTCGCTGAATCGCTTGGCCTCATCGTACATGCTTCGCAGGCCAATGGGGTTGACGTTGCCCCAGTAGTCTTCGCGCTGCGGATGGACGGCCGGATCGCCGTAGCATTCGCTCGTGCTGGCCATGAGGAATCGCGCGCCTTTTGCCTCGGCCATTTCCAGCAGATTCCAGGTTCCCTGGCTGTTCACCTTCAGCGTCGCGACCTGATGTTTGACGTATCCGATCGGGCTGGCCGGGGAGGCCATGTGATAGATGCGGTCGAGGCTCCGTCGATTTTCAGCGGGTTGGATGACGTCGGCTTTGATGAACGTGTAGCGCTCGTTACCGCGCAGATGCGCGATGTTCTCCGGCTTGCCGGTGATGAAGTTGTCCACCCCGACGATTTCGTGCCCCTGGCCCAGAAGCAGATCGGTCAGGTGCGAGCCTAGAAACCCCGCAGCTCCGGAGATTAAAACACGCATATTGTTTGAATCGATCAATACTGCTGATCCATTACTTCGACATCCACCAGCCGCCACGCCGCGGCCGGGAAATCGGTCGTCACTCGCCCCGTTTGTTCCCAGATAACGTAATAGCCGTTTTTGTTGACGGTCCCGTAATCGGTATTGGTCGTTACGTTGCCGTAAACTCCAACGTTCGTCAGATTCTCCGCCGAGTTAAAATACCCGTCAAAACGGACCTCGTCGTAGCGGGCCGTTTTTCCCTGCGGAAGCTGGGCGGTCACCAGCTTCAACGTCCGGGGCTGTAGGTCCATTTTCCAGACATTTCTTACCGCGATGGGCTCTATGTTCTTCCCATCGCTGACCCGGCCGGTCGGGCCGTTCAGGCCGGGCTCCTGCGGCGGGCCGCCAACGCAGCTCGCCAGGATAACCAGGCCCAGAATCGGCATTATTCGGATCATCGGCATGACAAACCCCACGCATCAGTCGGAAAATCGGAAACGGATAATGGTCAGGATCGCCTTGATCCCATCTTTCCACGTGATCTTCTTGCCTTCCTCATAGCTCCGCCCGTAATACGCCACGCCCACCTCATAAATCCGCAACCGCGGCCGCAGCTTGGCGATCTTCGCGGTAACCTCCGGCTCGAAGCCGAAGCGATTGCATTTCAAACTGATTCGATCCATCACGGATTTTCGAAATACTTTGTAACCCACTTCCATATCCGTCAGATTCAGATTCGTGAACATGTTGCTGAACGCAGTCAGAAACTTGTTGCCAAGCGTGTGCCAGAAGAACAATACGCGATGCGGCTCCCCGATAAACCGGCTTCCATAAACCACGTCGGCTTTGTCATCAGCGATCGGCTGCAAAAGACGCGGATAATCCCTCGGATCGTATTCCAGATCGGCATCCTGAATCAGCACGACATCCCCGCCGGCGGATTTGAATCCGTCCCGCAAAGCCGCGCCCTTGCCCTGATTGACCGGCTTGTGAATCACGCGAATTTCCTCGGCCGGAAAAAGATCCTTGAGCTGATCGAGTCTTTTGGCCGTGCCGTCGGTCGAGCAATCGTTAACGATAATAATTTCCCGCGTTAGCCCGGCAGGCAGGGTGGCGTTCACCACCAGGCCCACAAGGCGCTGAATCGTTCCCTCTTCGTTAAACACCGGGATGACAATCGAAACCTTGGTGACGACAAGTTGTACCCGGCGGAATGGTCCATCGAGTACGGGCGCCACGGCAGCCGGCGCGGCGGCCCGCGGTTCGGGCTTTTCCGTTTCTGTCGTCATGGTCCCATAAGTGGTCGGCATCACTGCGATTAAATACTACAGATACCGGGCGAAAACCTCAATTAATCGTCCGTTCCTCGTGGACGATGCGGCCATCGTCCATTGTAATCCGGCGGCCGGCGCGTTTTGCCATCGCCGCATCGTGCGTGACCATGACGATGCTTTGGCCTCCGCAGTGAAGCTCGTGAAAAACATCGGCGATCAGCTCTCCGTTGTGCCGGTCGAGGTTACCCGTCGGCTCATCCGCAAGAAGCACTTTGGGTTCATTTGCCAAAGCCCTGGCGATTGCCACGCGCTGCTGCTCGCCCCCGCTGAGGCGATTGGCGCGACGCTTGAGTTTGTCGCCCAATCCAAGTCTGCGTAGAAGTCCTTCGGCCCGGTCCATCGCTTCGGCCCGGCGAAGCCGGCCAAGCTTGAACATCGGCAACGCCACGTTCTCCTGTGCTGAGAATTCCTTCAAGAGATAATGAAATTGAAAGACGAATCCTACCAGCCGGTTCCGAAGCAGCGCCAACTGCCGTTCGCTCAGAAGGGCGGTGTCCTGTCCTTCCATTTGGACCAGACTGGGTGGATCGAACAGCCGGCCCGAAGCGTCCGCCGTGGTCGGCCGGTCCAGTCCGCCGAGCAGGTAAAGTAGCGTGCTTTTTCCCGATCCGCTGCTGCCGACGATGGAGACGTATTCTCCGCCATGGATCGCCAGATTCACCCCGCGGAGGACTTCGGTCGCCAAGTCTCCCGTTCCGAGTACGCGGCGAACATTCTTCGCTTCCAGCAGGGGCAAGGAGTGCGCAACGCGCGTCGTCGGCAATTCCAGCAATATCTCAGTGGGCGCCACGGATGACCTCCACCGGATCGTATTTCGCCGCCCGTCGCGCCGGGTAAACGGCCGCAAGCAGCACGATCACCATCGAACTGATGAACGCCCAGACGTATGTCCCGCGGCTCTCGCTCATGAGCAGCCCCTCGGATCTGATCAGACCTTCGATTTGAATCGGCAATCGGCGAAGGCCTTCAATCCCCAGCTTGCCGATGATCTCCCCCAGGATCGTTCCAATCAGCCCGATCATGATCCCCTGAAAGACATAAATCCACGTGATATCGGCGCGCGACAGGCCGAAGCTTTTGAGGATGGCGATGTCGTTGACCCGCTCAAGGACCGCCATGATGAGAATATTGAGGACACCGAACGCCGCGACCACGAGAAGCGCGGCGGTGATGATGTACGTGATAATGCTCTGCACGGTGAAGATTTTGAGGAAATTGGCGTTGCTCTCCTGCCAGCTTTCGGTCTTGTAGCCCGCGATCGATTCGATTTGCGCCGCGTAGGCCTGGGCCTTGGTGTAGTCGTCGGTACGGACGATGATGTCGTTGATGACGTTCTTCCTGTTGAGTAGCGTCTGCGCACTGTTGATGAGCATGTAAGCCCGCGAATAATCCACCGGGGTTACACCCGTGGCGAAAATGCCGACGATGCGCGATGTGCTGCGTCCGCCCTCGGTCCCGGTCAGCGTGATCTCATCGTCGAGCTTCGCGCCCAGGAGATCGGAAACCCCCCGGCCGATGATAACACCATCCGCAGTGCCATGAAGCCGAGTGAAGCTGCCCTCGATGATGTCCTTGCCGATGGTCGTGACCCGTTGCTGTTCTTCCGGATCGATGCCCAGGACACTGACCGTGAGCGTTTTGGTGCCGTAGGTCGCGATGGCGTCGCCGTCCACTTCGGCGCTGCCGCGACGATCCCGTGAAGATGCCGCAATTCCCGCATCAGTCCCTCGGCATTCTTGATCTTCTTCACGTCCTCCCGGGGTTTCACGTTGCTCACGGCCAGGATCGCGTTGGGATCGGTGTAAATTCGCTCCAGGATTTTGGTGCGCGTTTCGCGCGGCTCATCATGCACCGTGATGTGGCCGCTCGATTCCACCGTCTCGATGATGAATTTGTCCTTGAAGCCCTCCATCATCGCATCCATGGTGATGAACATCATGACGCTGATGGTCACACCCGCGATGCAGACCAGCGTTTGCCGTTTGTGAGACAGAAGATATCTGATCGCGATGTACCAGCGCATGAATGTCGTCTTATCGAAAGCCCTTGAACGAATCGTCGGAGCTTTTGGGCTCGTTGAGGTCCGAGGCCACCATCGGGTCGATCCAATGAGTGCGCACCGATTGGCCCGGTTCCAAATCCATGATCGGGCTGATGACCACCTGATCGCCCTTGCTCACGCCCGAAATAATTTCTGTGCGTTCGATGCTTTTCAATCCGGTGACTATATCCGGCTTTTCGAGCCGGCCGTCGCGAACGATCAATACCGATCCGCCCTGGACGGCCTGCGTCGGAACGATCGTCGCGTTCTGACGCTCGGCCACAATGAAATTCAATTCCCCCGTCATTCCCGCCGCCAGGCGAAGATCGGGCCGGTCGAACGTCACGTCCACTTCGTAAGTTCGCCGATCCGGATCGGCCTTGTCGTAAATTTTGTCCACCGTTCCGCTGAGGATTTCATTGGGATACGCATAGAGCGTCATCTTGACGATCTGCCGATCGCCGACGGCGGGGGGACGAAGCCGGTTCTTGTCTTCCTCATCCACCTGCCCCGCATCACCAGATGCCCTGGCGAAACATCCGCCAACTGCAAAATGTGATCGTTGACCGCGACCCGCGTCCCATCGGAGATCGGCCAGTCCAGAACCGTTCCGTCGATCGGGCTGCGAATCGTCGCCTGGTCCAATTCCCATTGTGCACTGCTCAGCGCAGCCGTGGCGACTTCGGCATCGCGCTCCAGATCCAGTTTTCTCGCGGCGATCTGGCTTTTGAACGACTCGGTATCACTCTCAAGAATTTTTACCCGCGTGACGGATTGATCGAGATCATTCTGCGATGTTCCGCCATGTCCCATCAATGCGCTGACTCGCTTTTCGTTGTCCAGCGCGAGCTGGAGCTGATCGTTCGATGCGTGATACTTCTCGCGAAGCTCCAAAAGCATGGGCGAGGTGGCATCGTCCGCCAGGGCCAGTTTGCGCTTCAATTCCGCTTTTGCCTGATCGACCGAGAACCGCAGGTCGGCGTTATCCACGATCCCCAGAACCTGACCGCGCTTGACGACCGAGCCCTTGTCCACCGACAAATGAATGATCCCCGCCACGCTGGCGCGCACGGAATATTCGTGCTCGGCTGAGACGGTTCCCGTGGCGTAAAACGCCTCGACGACGGGGCCTTCGACCACTTCCGTCACGTCAACGCCGGGTCGCAGATAGCGGTATCCCAATCCGGCCACGATGACGGCCAGGATCGTCGAGGCAATAATCCAGTAAAGCAGCCTCATTCTTCACCCATTTTAGGCTCTGGTTTCCAGTCCACGGTTGATATAAACTTAGGCGGGATTGTAACGCATTCCAAGCCGTCAGGAGCATCCGCAATGTCCGTGCAGATGGAACTGCATAAGATCATCATCAGCGAGATGCAGGACTCCCAAATTATCGTCCTGAAGGAGGTTGACGGCGAGAGGAATTTTCCCATCGTCATCGGGAGCAACGAAGCCCTCGCCATCGATCGCCGCCTCAAAGGTTTTTCGACGCCCCGGCCCATGACACACGACCTGCTCGCCAATGTCATCGAACAAATGGGCGGCCGGGTCGAACGGATCGAAATCAATGATCTGACCGATCACACCTTTTACGCCCGGATTCACATCCGCCGGGATGGCCACATTCTGCAAATCGACAGCCGCCCCAGCGACGCGATCGCCCTTGGCATCGCGACGACGGTGCCGATTTTTGTCGCGGATCATGTGTTGAATGCGGTGGGGTGATTCCCGATTTACCGTCCGCCCAGCAACACCGCCAGCAACCCCTTCTGGAAATGCAGCCGATTTGCCGCTTCTTCGAAGACGACGGATTGCTTCCCCTCAAAAACCCCGTCACTGATCTCCATCCCCCGATACGCCGGCAGGCAGTGCATCACGATCGCATGCTCCGGCGCCGCGGCCATCAGCTTTTCATCCACGATATATCCGGCAAAATCGCGCACCCGGCGCTCTTTGTCGGTCTCCTGGCCCATGCTTACCCATGTGTCGGTGTAAACGACATCCGCTTCCTTCACCGCCTCCATGGGATTCGACGTGGTTTGGAAATCCATTGACGGCACCTGCGCCATAATCCGATCCATGTCCGCCGACGGCAATTCGTATCCGGCCGGCGACGCTGCGATGAATCGCACTCCCAGCTTGCCGCACACCACGGAAAGCGACCGCGCGACATTGTTCCCGTCGCCGATATACGCCATGGTTCGGCCTTTGATGTCGCCGAACTTTTCGCGCATCGTCATCAAGTCGGCCATCGCCTGGCACGGATGGCTGTAATCGGTCAGTCCGTTGATCACCGGGACCGTCGCCCATTTGGCCAGATCAAGCATCTTCTGATGCTGATAGGTTCGGGCCATGATCCCATCGCACATGCCGGACAAAACGCGAGCCACATCCTTCGTCGGCTCCCTCCGTTCGAGGCCCACCTCGTCATCGTGCAAAACCGTGGCACTACCGCCAAGCTGCGCCATCGCCACCCAGAACGCGACGTGCGTCCGCAGGCTCGGCTTTTCGAAGATCATCGCCAGCGTCTTGCCCGCCAGGATCGGATCGTTCCGCCCAGTTTCCCGCAGTTGCTTTTTTAGCCGGTCGGCGACCTCAAACAGATGCTCAAGCTCCGCGACGCTGCATTCGGCGATGGAAACGAAATGTTTCATCGAACTATTTCCGTTCCGATCCCGGCTTCGGTGTAAATTTCCAGGAGCAGCGCGTGGGGGATACCGCCGTCGATGATATGCGTTTTGTTAACGCCACCTTTGAGCGCGGTGACGCACGCCTCAACCTTCGGCAGCATTCCACTGGAAATCACGCCGCTTTTGACTAGTTCATCGATCTGGCCGATGTTCAGATGCCGCACCAGGCTTTTGGGGTCCTGCGGATCGGTTCGGATTCCATGCGTATCGGAAACGACGACGAATTTCTCCGCCTTCATCGCCGCCGCGACCGCGCCCGCGGCTGTGTCGGCATTCACGTTCAGCTTGTTTCCCGCCGCATCACGCGCGATCGTGGCGATGCACGGAATGGAATCCGCCTGCACCAGCAATTGCAGCAATCTCGCGTTGACGCTGGTCACATCCCCGACCAGACCGAGATCGATCCGCCGGCCGTCCGGCCCGGCCAGGTATGTTTTCTCCGCGAACAGCACTACGCTGGACAGCGAATGCAATCCCATCGCCTCGCAACCCTGCGTCTGGATAAAATTGACGATGGTCGCGTTGACTTCGTTGCAAAGCACCTGTTCCGCGATCGCCAGCGTCCGCTCATCCGTGTATCTCCGCCCCATGACCATCTGCGGCTGCAAGCCCGCCGTCTCCATCCGCTGATTGATCGCCTTCCCGCCCCCATGCACCAGGATCGGCTGCATCCCCACATAATTCATAAACACGATGTCGTTGAGCACTTCGGTGAGGGTCTTCTCATCATCCATGATGGATCCCCCGACCTTGACGACGACGACCTTATTATGAAATCGCTGAATGTACCCCAGCGCTTCCACAAGAGCCGAGGCCTTGTCGATGGCGAGTTTATCTATCCCGTTTTCCATATCGCCGAGCGAGAAACGAGAAGTCTAGAAGTAGCTCAACCCGGTGTCAAAAAGGATATGCACATTTAGCCGCCGGGCTTGCCCGCCCTGAGTTTGCCGAAGGGCCCGGCGCTCTTGCCCGGTTTTACTTTTGATCCGGTTCATTCGATACTTTCGGGGAGTCGGGAGCATAGCTCAGCGGTTAGAGCAGGGGTCTCATAAACCCTTGGTCGTCGGTTCGAATCCGACTGCTCCCAATCAGTGATTATTGTGGTGGGCTTGTCGTTCGGCGCGCTCCAAAGCGCGATGGATGCGATTAAACGTAGCGGTGTCAGGCATCGTCTTGCCCTTTTCAATTCTCGAAAGCAGTTCGAGTTTAACACCCGTGCGGTGGGCCAAATCGCCTTGAGTAAGACCAACCCGCCGACGATCGCGGATCAGTTTGCGCCAAGGTTGCTCGCGCAAATTCGACGGCCGGGACATTGCCGGCGGCATCCGGCCGCGGCAATTCGCAAACCAGCTTACGCATCCGCTTGTATTGGCCTTCCAAAATGATCATGGATCATCCCTTTGACGTGTGGCGCCGCCTCATCGCAGTCACGTCCAAGTCCAGAGCCAAGAGGAGCGCCTCAATGTACCCCAAGCCAAGCTGCCGGAATCCGCGCAAGAACTCATAGACGGCGGATTGCGTGAGCGTCGGGCAATTCCGGCGTGCGATCTTCCAGAGTTCATATCGAGTCATTTGCCTGCGTCCCAGCTGCTGCAAGATGGCCGAGCGAATGCGGCTGGGGGGCGATTTGATAATTCGCCCGTTGGCATCTCGCGGCAATCGACTCGATTCTGGACCCAAGCCTTCGCCGCCATCGGAACCCGCAGCCGCATCAGACCGAGCCTGCGCTCGACGAAGCCGTTCCAAATCCGCCGGCGTAGTTGGCGGTAATTCATCAAACGTCTTGCGAACGGTTATGCCGCTTGATTCTTTCTTCATACTCCGTCCTTTGTCGTGGCGTCGCATTTCGCGCGCTGATGATGCGTGTGATCGTCCCTTGGTCGTCTTCTCTCTCTGTCCAGAAGATTTGTAGAACGATCGTTCGATTCTTGGGATGCGAGCCGAAGGTCCGATACCGGTCTTCTTGTTCGCTGTGTTCATCATCGAATTCCTCAACCAAATAAGAGTCGCCATCCTCTTGGCCCAACACCTCGGCCGCGTCAGCGAACTTAACGCCATGGAGACGCAAGTTCCGAGCGGCCTTTTTTCCGTCCCACTCGAATCGGCAGTGAAGCCGCATCAAGCCTTTCCGGTCCTGCGGTTACGACAAGATACTACCTATATCGGTAATAAACAAGGTTTAATCACTGGATCCAAGGATATTTCAGCCATCCCTCAAAACGCTTTCAGCAACACCCGCACCACGCGCGTCAATCCCGATCTGGCATTTCCGATGAACTGCTGGAATATCTTGTTGGTCACTTCCATGAATTCCTCCATGCTGGCCAGCCGCTCCCGGGTCAGCTCGACGGCTCGGCCGCGCGCGGCCTGTTTGCCGAGGGATTGCTCATCCAGCATCTTGCGGCATTGCTTGATCGTTTCCAGGACGGGGTCCATCTCGCGGCGCTTGCGCTCGGCGGCGATCAGGCTGAACATGTCCCACACATCCGAATGGCTTTCGAAATATTCCCGGCGTTCGCCACGCTTGTGGAGGCGATGTACGATTCCCCAGTCGCACAAAGCGCGCAGCGACATACTGACGTTGCCCCGGCTGATATTCAGACGCTCCATCACGTCATCCGTGCAGAGCGGTTCGGCAACGACGTAGAGCAGGGCGTGAATCTCAGCCATGGTTCGATTGATTCCCCAGGTCTGGCCCATTTCGCCCCAGCGGCGGATGAAGAGGTCCTGCGCCGTTTGCAGTTGCCGCTGAGCCGCGGGGGGCAGCGAATGACGGGAAGATTCCCGTGAGGATTCACGCGGAGATTCGATCGACAGGGACATCGATTCCTCCAGTTTCAGTAGATTTTGAAATGAAAATAGGAACGAAAGCCCCTGAAAGCAAGGGGGGGGTGATTGCTGTTCAAAACCGCTGGATGGCCATCCAGCGGCTTTCATTGCGATGTCGCGCTCAAACCACCTGTACGCGGCGGCCGACGCGGCGTTTGCGGTTGATCATCTGCCGGCCCTTTTTCGTCCTCATCCGGGCGCGAAATCCGATGTTGCGAGCGCGTTTTACTTTGCTGATCTTGTGCGGGTAATGCATGTTTGCGGTTCCTGTCCTTTATTGTCCGTGGGCCGTTTGGGGCTCCGTCTTGATTATGAGGCTCTGCAGCCCCTGATTGCCATGGTTGTCCGTAGCGCGGATAGTCACCTGATGTTCGCCGGGCGTCAACCCTTTGATCGAAAATCGCACCAATTCGTCAGGGGCGTCGAAAATTCCGTCCACCGGCAGCAACGATTGCCACTGGTCGTTCGAATCCAGGGTGTATTCGACGTTTGCGATGGTGCTGGTGCGGTCCTGAGCACGTAGTGAGATTGTAACCGCATCGCCGGTGATTTTGGAAACCACGTCGCCGATCGTGGGTAGCGTGTTGTCGACGACGAAATAATCGCTGACCCGGCTGGTGGTTTTTCCCTCACCCGGCGGGTTGGCCAGGGCATCCGAAGCCACCACCTTCACCAGATAATTGCCATCTGCCACCGTGCGCGTGTCCCAATCGAAGCTGGTTTGAGTCAGGCGTTCCTTCAGCAGCACCCACGGCCCTTGCGGATCGCGGCGGAAATAGAGCGTGTATGTCAGCGCATCGTTGTTCGGATCGGACGCGTCCCAGGTAATTGTCTGGATTCCCGTGCCGCCAGGGGTTTTCGTGCCAGTGTCGCCAGCACGGCCCGAAGCGCTTCCGGCGGCGCTGGAAGCAGCCGGCGTGGATTCGGGAGTGGCGGCGTCGGCTTGTCCGCTGTCATTTGAAGCGCTGTCGGAACCGGTCGTGCCGATTCGGACGGATTTCACAATCGGCGCCATGTTGGGAATCTGATATGCCACGTCCACATGATCCACCAGCGCCGAGAGCGTTGGGTCGGTCGTGGAGAATGTCAGCCGATATTGCAGGAATCGTGCCGCCGGCGATCTGACGGGGAGAAATTCCTGGGCATCGGCATCCTCGGTCCACGGCGACCAACCCGGCGAATCGGAATCCTTCACATTGCCGCTGCGCGTCGCCAGCAGCAGCTTCGTTCCGGTGGGAAGAAGTCCGTGGAGTTGAATCCTCCCGAATCGGCTCACCTGCGTCGCATCCAGCACCGGGCTCAGATAGGTTCCCTCCGAAGCGTATCCGCCGGTCAGGGCGGATATCCCACCGGTATTGGCGAGACCCATATATATGCTGCCGTCCTTCACCGGAAGGAGGCACATCACCTGCTTGGAATCGACCTTGGCAAGCATGGCGGTTTCCTGCGCCGTGGGGTTGACCTGATAAATGTCGCCATCGTCACCGGTGCCGACGAGCAGGGAATTGCCTTGGAGAATCATCGAATAAATTACGACGTCTTGCCGGAAGACCTCGGTGACGAAGCCGCTGGCGTCGATCTTGTAGATCGCATTTCCCTCGGCCCCCTGCGCCGGTGCCGGCGTTTCGGGAGGAGTGGCGGGGGCGTTGCCGCCGGTGGCGGGGGTTTTGGATGCCGGCTGAGGAGCCGCCGGATTTTGTCCCGGACCTGGCTGTTCGCCGGGAGCGTTGCCGCCGCCGCCACCGGGATCGCTCCCGCCGCCGGGATCATCACCGCCATCGGTCACGATCCCCATCATCTTGGGCTCGTTTGCCGGATCGATTCGCATCGAATGTCCCTTGGGAATCGGCTGCGGTTCGCCCGGATTTGGGTTGGGGACCGGCGTCGGTTGCGGGGGGGTGGGAACGGGGTTGGCCGGAATTGGAGTTGACGAACCGTTTGATTCGGGGCGACCGCCCGGCTTTTCCGTCTGCTCCGGCGCTGGCGTCGTCTGATGGTCGCTTACTTCGCCCGTTGCCGCATACAAATTGCCCGATCCATCCAACGCGAGCGCGGTGATTTCCGTCTCGCCCGCGTTGTACGCGAAAAACGCCTCTTTGGTTTTTCTGTTGAGCCGGATGACCAAACCGTTCGGATCGGTTCCCAGATACAGCAGGTCTTTCCCATCACCGATCATGCTGGTGATGTTGTCCTCCGTGCATTTGTACAGTTCACTATGAGACCCGTCTGGTTTGATCTCGAACACTTGCCCGTTCGGGCCGGTGGCCGCGTAGATATTGCCGTCGGGCGTCTGGAGCAGCGCCCAGATGTATTGCACATTCTCTTCGGCGAAGATTTCCTTCGGCTTATCGCCCGGCTTGTCAATCCGCAGGACCCGGCCCTTGTCCCCGCCGGTTCCCAGCAGCAGTCCTCCCTTGGAATCCACCAGCAACGATAAAATGTTGACGGTGTTATCAATCGTGGCGGCCGTGGTGACCTTCGAATCTTTCACCGCCAACAGAATCCCTTTCGGACCCGTGCCGGCATAAATCACGCCGTCGGGAGTCTGCGCCAGAGCATTGATGGTTGTGACATTGGGATCCTGTTCCTGAATGACCGTGACGGCGCGAGACAGCTTCACATCGCCCTGATTTGTGACGACCACATCCGACAATGTCCCGGCGTTGAAATCGGCTTCGTTAGCGTGGACCCAATGCGACGTCGTCACCGCCAGCGCGGGCGACCGCCAGGCGATTTGCAGCACCGCGATAGCGCAGAACAGCAGACGCATGGAAACATTCGCCATGAAGTTCCGATTCCTTGCATTCACCTTTGCGCCTTTGAATTGAATCATTCTTGCTCCATCTTTTGCACGCTTGGTTCCTTCCTTATTTTTCCGTCGTAGGCGTTTGCACGGTCTCCTGCCGCTCGACGTCAATCGTGAATTCCGCGGATCCGCTCATGACCAGGCCGGCGGGCGCGATCTTGACGGTGGACGTCACGAACGGGGTGATGTTGCTCCGCCCGGAATCCAGCATCACCTGCATGCGGCTCGGAGGAAGATGCGGCATCTCCGTGTGACCCACCGCCACGCCATCCGCCTGCCGGACCAACCTTAGATATATTGCATCGTGCCGGATCGCCTCCAGGTCCTTCAACACCGTGAACAACTCCCCGATATTCTCGGCGCTGAATTTAAACGGGTTGGTCGTCTTTTCGTCGTCGAGATAGCGCGCCCAATCGGAAACGATGAATTGATACTCGCCATCCGCCAGATCGCGCGGTAAATCAAATTCCACCGGCAAAATCGCTTCGTCCGCGTGGAACGGAAGATATGAAATCGACGCCTTGACCGTGTCGCCAGGCTGGTATTTGCCCTGCGGAACCATCACGGAAAGGATTTGTGCCGCGCGGGCATTGCCCGAAACATGAAAGGTCGCCGTCAGGCCGGTCATCGGCACGTAAGCAAATGGATTGTCCGAAGCGGCCATCAGGGGCAATGCGAGGTCGGCAATGATCTCTGTTCCGTCACCGGTCACACTGCTGTTCTTGATACTGATGGTGTGCCCATCGGCAAACGCCTCCGTCACGTCGTAGTCCACTGTGTGATACTCGGGAAGGTTTCTCTGCCCCTGCAATGCCATCATCCCCGCCGCGGCGGTGATGAGCGGCGTCAGCTTGGGATGCAAAGCGGCTGTGAAACGGTAGGTCTGATCCACAGATCCGTCGTCGTAAACGACATGGAACTCCAGCGGCGCCATCGGCGCGGATTTTCCAACCAGCCCGGCGACGCCCACGGTCTCATCCGTCATCAGCGCGCCGCTGGTGCCCGAAATAAAGCCCAGCTTGAAGCTGGTTTCTACATTCGACACGACGGCCGCGATCGATCCGCTGCCCACCGGCAATTCGATCGGGCCTTCATTGTTGAAAGAGTGTCCGAAGCCGAAAATCTTGCTGCCTATCCGTTCGGTGCAGGTTCCCACGGCCGTCATCTGCATGTCGCCGTCCAGAAGCGGAACCGCCAGGACCGATCCCGGTTCCAGTTCCGGAGCGGGTTGGCCGTTTTCCGATGCGACGCCATTGCCGGCCTGCATCGGAACGAGTCCCGACTCCGCAAAAAGCGGTACGATTCGCGCCAGCGCCAAGGCACTTGCGCCCCCGGTCATCAGCGGGGTCGCCAGCGGACGCATGTTCATCGTGCCCGCGCCCAGCATCGGTCGATCGCTTCCCGGCGTTCGCGATCTTTCCGAGCGATTCCACGGCCGCAGCGGAACTTGATTCAGCGACCATCTCGGCCGAGTCATCATCGAATTGACATGCCCATCCACCAGATTCTTCATCCCGGGCGTTTCAGGCGGATGACTTGTGGGCAGTTCGAGCATGTATTCGATTGGCTGGACGCCGGCCAGGCAATCCTTGGAAAATGACCATCCATAAGCAAACGCGCCCGCCATCCGCGCCCGGCCGGAATCGTCATAGAGAAAGATCGGCGAGCCGCTCATCCCTTCAATTGGTCCCGTATTCTTTAAGAATTCCTGCGGACACCGAATGAGGATGACATCGTATTTGGGGTTGAAATTCTTGACGACATCCACGACGACGACGTCGAATTTCTCGATTTTCGTTCCACTGAAGACGCTCAGCCCATAGCCTTTCATGCCGGGTTTGACCTCGGCGATGCGCATGTGCCGCGCCGGGTCGAACAGGGACGCGGGCCGGGAATCTGCGCGGGCGGTCGTAAACCCCGCCAGAAGTGCAGCCAGAAACACCGACGCAACACGCTTTGAGATAAGGATCGCCTTCATCGTTGGGCAAATCCTAGATGTCCTTGCGGGACATCGCAAGCGGGGCGATGTCAGATTAGAATTGACACCCCGGCCATCGCGCTTTATCGTCAGCATCGCGTGAATACCGAAGACCGCGAGCGCGCTGAAAAAATCATCCAATACACATTCAAGAACGTTAATCTCCTCAAGGAGTCGCTCACTCATGCCTCGGTCGCCGATCATCGTCTGTTGAGCAACGAGCGGATGGAGTTTCTTGGCGATGCGGTGCTGGATTTGATTATTTGCGAAGCTCTGTACAAGCGGTTTCCCGAATACCTTGAAGGGGATTTGACCAAGATTAAATCCGCCGTCGTCTCGCGCCGGACCTGCGCGGAGGTCTCCACGGAAACTGGGTTGATCGACCTTCTGATCATCGGCAAAGGAATCAGCAGCCGCGACGCCATGCCAAGCTCCCTGGCAGCGGCGGTGTATGAATCAATCGTTGCCGCCATTTATCTCGACGGGGGATTTGATGTCGTCAAGGAATACGTGCTGCGGACGATGACCCCGAAGATTGAATCCATCGCCTCCAACTCTCATCAACAGAATTTCAAGGCCGTCCTGCAACAGCATGCCCAAAAGATTCTCGGCGCGACGCCGGCTTACGAGTTGCTGGATGAGAAGGGCCCGGACCACAGCAAATGCTTTGAGGTGTGCGTCGTGGTCGACGGCCGGCGATTTGGCAGCGCCTGGGGTCCGAACAAAAAGATGGCCGAACAAAAGGCCGCGCTGCTTGCTCTGGAGGAATTAGGGGTATTCGATCCCGGGGAAGTCGAACAGGCCATTGAAGAGATCGCCCACGAGCCGCAGCCCAGCGAAGACGGTTCCGTTCACTGAGCGGCTGCTGCTCCGGCCGTGCTGGTTGAATCGGTGCGCAGCTTTTTCACCAGCCAATCGACAATCTTCTGGCTAAAATCCGGATCGAACTTGTTCCAAGTGGCGATATTGTGCGGCGCGCCTTTGAGCGTCAGGAAATCGCATGAATCGCCGTTGGCCTCGAGCTTCGACTGAAAATTCAACGATCCCTGATATGGCACGCTGTTGTCCTTATCCCCCTGCACCAGCAAAAACGGCGGTAATCCCGGCTTGATGTGATTGATCGGCGACATTTCGTGCAGAAGCTTTCTGCATTCTTCCGTCACTTCCTTGGGCCGGTTCAATAAATGCTGAAGCGACGTGCTCAATCCGCCGCGGCGTGGAAGATCGAATTCAAGATCGGTCGGCGGCGACATGCCCACGACCGCCTGGACGCGCGTCTCGTCATAAGCAAGCGTTGCCGCCAGGCAAACGAGATGTCCGCCGGCTGAATAACCCACGAGGGCGATTCGACGCGGATCGCCTTTATATTCCGTGGCATGAGCCTTCACCCACCGTATCGCGGTCTTGGTATCCTCATAACAATCCGGCCAGAGATACGTTGGCGCCATACGATAATTAATGCTGAACCAGGTGAAGTTCGCCTTCGTCAGCGCCTCAGTCGGGATATGGAATAGTCCGGCTTTATCGCCGACGGACCAGCCGCCGCCGTGAACCAGAATGACCACCGGAAAGGGACCGTTCCCATCGGGAACGTTGGCGTCCAATTTCAAACTCTCGTAATCGGGCTTGCCGTATTCGATATCGGTTTTGATTTCCCCTATCGCTGCCGGAGCCGTCAACAAGAGAAATGCGAAGATGAAATTGAATGGTTTCACGGCTACTTGACGATGCCCAGATCCGCCGTGGTGAATAGCGCCTCGAACACATACCCCGCGGACTCGATGTTTTGCCGTGCGCCTTCGAGCCGATCGATCACCGCGACAATGCGGTCGATTTTCGCCCCGGCGTCTTTAAGGCTTTTGGCCGCTTCCAGCACCTGCCCACCGGTGGTCAGGACATCCTCGACGATGAGGACGGTTTCCCCGGCGTTCAGAATGCCTTCCACGAGCTTACTCGTGCCGTAGTCCTTCTTTTGGTTGCGCACAATGACGAATGGTTTTCCCGCAGCCATCGCCGTCGCCGCCGCCAATGGCACCGCTCCAAGTTCCGCCCCGGCGATTCGATCAATCTTTGCGGTTACTTTTTCCGCGAAGAGCTTGCCCAGCTCGATCAGTACATCCGGCTGGGTTTCGAACCGGTATTTATCCAGATAATAATTGCTCTTTCGCCCGCTGCGGAGAAGGAATTCGCCGCGCAAAAGCGATACCTCGGCGATCCGATGGGCAAGCTGTTCCCGCGTCATCGGGACAATCATTTACTGGTTGAATGGGAAATGCAAATGGACAGAATTGCTGGTTGCCTTTACCAACCTGTTACAGGAGTCGCGACCACCGGGCAGCAGACTCCGCACGCCGACGCCCAACCGCAGCCCCATCCGCCCCATCCACCCCAGCACGCGCCGCAGCCAGCGGCGTAGAAGCATGAGTTGCCGCTTTGATAGTAATACTTGTCGTATTCATCGCGATAGCGGTCCGGTGGAGTAATCTGCGCCATCAGGTTGCCATCGAAATATCGGGATACTCCGGGCCCCATTGTCGGCCCGACGACCTGCAGCGTCGCGGCGGGGCCATTGGCGGTTCCACGATTAGTTTGCGGGGGCACCAGGATTCGCTCTGCCCTCGCGGCCAAGACGTCTTCAATATCGAACAAATTCCTAAGTGATCCATCACTTTTGAGGGTTCCTAACGATTCGCCCGTGTCGGTCGAGATAATTTGCCCGGTCACGCGAATTTGTTCACCGATGAGCTGGATACTCCCGAAGATCACGGCATCGACGCCGACGTATTTCACGAGATTGGTCGCCCCGGCCGCATCCGCCGGCGCAACGCCCGCCACGATCACTCCCGAAACCTGGCGCATCCCCGTCGCCAAGCCCTCCTGCATCGCGCTGCCCAGCCAATTTTGGCCGGAGTCTCCATGCACACTAAACGGGACAACCGCTACCTTCATCGAAGGCCGGGTCGTGTCCCAGTCTGCCGCGCTTCGACGCCCGCGAAGGACAGCATCACGCTCATCGCAAAAATGATCCGAACCATGGCTTCCTCTTTTCATATCTATCATAACCTGACTGTGCCCGCGTTCAGATGACAAAACGCTGCCGATTCGGTTGGCCGTTGGGATTGCGGCCGGGATCGGGGATTTATTCCGTCCATGCGGGTATTTTAAGGCGTCTTAGAAAGCGAGGAAATCATGCTTTTAGCTGAATTCAGCATCTGGCCCATGGACAAAGGCGAAAGCGTCGGTGTCTATGTCGCCCGCTGCCTCGACATCGTCGATCGTGGCGGCTTGCCCTACAAGCTCGGCCCCCTCGGCACCTGCATTGAAGGCGAATGGCCGGAAGTGATGCAAGTTGTCCAAAAATGCTACGAAGCCCTGGCCGTCGACTGCAACCGCATTTCCTGCACGGTCAAGATGGATTGGCGTAAAGGCAAGAAAGGGCGCCTCGAAAGCAAAGTGGCTTCGGTTGAACAAAAACTGGGGCGAAAGCTGAAAAAGTGACCGGATCATTCCAATTATCCCGCCGATTTCTAATCAATGATTTTGCATTTTCGCGCGACTATTATTGATAGAAAGGATCGGCGGGATTTATGTCAACTCAGTTTTACAACAACATCAAAACCGCGCTGTTGCTGGCGGTTTTAACCGGAATCATCCTCGTCGGCGGTGAAGTGATCGCCGGCCAGCGCGGCTTGGTGATCGCCCTGATCATGGCCGCGGGGATGAACTTCGCGAGTTACTTCTACAGCGATCGGATCGCCCTGGCGTCGGCGGGGGCCCAGGAGGTGGGGCCGGATCATCCGCTGTACGGCATCGTCGAACGACTTGCCGGCCGCGCGGGGTTGCCGATGCCGCATGTTTATGTTTCTCCGCAGCGAGCGCCCAATGCGTTCGCCACTGGCCGGAATCCTCAGCATGCGGCGGTTTGTGCGACGCAGGGTTTGCTCGACATGCTGAACGAAAACGAAATCGCCGGCGTCATGTCGCACGAACTGGCGCACGTTCTTCATCGCGATATATTGATCACCTCAGTGGCCGCGACGATTGCGGGGACCATCAGCGTTTTTGGCTATCTCTTTATGTGGGGCGGCGGAAGATCTGATCGTCGCGACGGTGGCATGGAAGGGTTGTTGTTTCTAATCCTGGCCCCGATCGCGGCGACATTAACGCAACTGGCCATCAGCCGATCGCGCGAATATAACGCCGACGCCGGCGGGGCTCAGCTTTGCGGCAACCCCATGTATCTCGCGACGGCGCTGGAGAAAATTCATTTTGCCAACCAGCGGATTCCAATGAACGTGAACCCGGCGTTTAACAGCATGTACATTGCGGAGCCGCGCAACACGATGGGCTCGGTTGCCGAGTTGTTTCAGAGCCATCCACCGCTGGAAAAACGGCTGACGAACCTGATCGGCCGCGAATCCACCGGCGTATACCGCCGGGTCGCATAAAGGTTCGTTCAGTCCTGATATCCGCCGCTCATGACTTCAAGCAATTCGCGCTTGCTGCCGACGGCAACCCTCGAAAAGGAAAAGGGGCGCGCGGGCATCCGATGAAGTTGGCTTGCATATTTCTGTTCAAATTTCGCCAGGTAATGATGCCATTTCTCATCGTGCGCTCCCGGCGATTCGTGCACAATATGAATATCGTTGGCGATTCCCAGACGAAAGCCGGCGAGATGGGCCGCGAAAGTAAAGTCCAGATCGTAATGGTGAAACCCGTCAAAGGTCACGGCATCGAAGGGGACCTTCTCCACTACCGACCGGCGAGCGGCAAAGAAAAGTCCGTCCATCGCGTGAATCCCCCCGAATGCCCGCCGCCCCGGGTTGAAAATCAGCACGACAAACGCGTGTTGAAGATGCCGCTGGGCAACCTGCCCGAAAATATAAGGTGGGCCGGCCGCCACCCATTCGCCGCGAATCAGCCGATTGGTCCCCGCAACGCCCACCAGATCGAACTCGCTCAGATGCTCTTTCAACCGGACCGCGAAATCCGCATTGAGAATCTCGATGTCGTCATGGCTGAAGATGAGATATTCCCCCCGGCTTTGAGCGACACCGCGGTTGAAGCCTTCACATAATGATCGGGCATCGGCAATCCGGATGATCTCGTGCGGTTCATCCTTCAGAAGATGGCCATAGTTTGCCGCCACCGATGAAAAGCGCGCATCATTGATCGAGCAGATAACAATTGAAATCATGGCGACAACCGAAACTCTATCGCAAAGCCCCGGCGCCGACCAGCGCTCGAAATTGACCCCCGGCGCTGCAAAGAATATATACCGCCACAGATGCCTGACCGATTCATCTTGGAATATATGCGCCGCCCGGTGCCTGCCGGGATCCGCCGCAGGTCGGGGTTGATGAAATCGGTTGTGCTTGGCTTGGCCGTTATTCTCATCGCGGCCCGTTTTGTTCCCCTTTATAGCAAGCCGCGCGGAGATTTCGATCTTCACTACGGTTTGGCCCAGCGGCTGGTGCGGGGCCAATTCATTTACGGGCCTGGCTTCGACCGCGTTTATCCCCCATTTTGGGCGTTCGTGCACGCGCCATTCACTTTTTTCGACATGCATCGGGTGATGATTCTCCTGTTCCCCGTCGGAGTGGCGGGGATGGTTGCGCTCGTCCTGTTGTTGAAAAAGCTCGCGGATCGGCAATGGCCGCTATCCCCGGACCTTGTTTTCTGGAGCAGCACGCTCGCCATTCTGCTGGCCGCCCCGTTCCTTCATCGCGATCTGGTTGAATTGGGAGTCAATACATTTCTCGTTTTGCTGACGTGGTTCGGAATCTATCTCTGGACGCGCGGCCACGATGTCCTCGCCGGCGTGCCCATCGGAATGGCGGCAGCGCTCAAATGCACGCCGATCGCTTTCATCGGTTATTTTTTCTGGAAGCGGCAATGGAAAATCGCGGTGAGCGGTGCGGCCGCGACGCTCTTTTTCACGTGCCTCCCGGTCACCGTCATGGGCGTCCACAATTTCGCCCACACGGAAGCCTACTGGCTGAAAGACGTCTGGCAGGGCGTCAGCGATCCGGACCCATCGCGCACCGTCCTGGGCCTCGACCGCGTCGGCAATCTTTCCCTGCGAACCGCGTTGGGGAGATATCTCATGCACCTTCCTTACGGCCATCCGGGCCGCCCAGAAACACCGGTCGATTCCCTCATCCCGAACCGGCCCCCCGAACCGCTTTACTTCGACGTGATAACTCTTCCCCCCGCTACCGCTGGCCGGGTGGTCAAACTGATCCTGCTGCTAATCGCCGCCGCCACCGCATGGATTTTTCGCCATCGAATCGCCGATCGCGACGACTCGCGAACTCTCTGGGAATGCGCGGCCCTTTCGATCGCCATCCTCCTCTACTCCCCGCTGACCTGGGCCCAACACTGCCCCGGCGTTCTTCCCGCGCTTTATTTCATCTTCCGCGCTGCGTTCGCCGGCCAACGCCTGCCGCGTTTCGTCCCTTCGGTTCTGATCACGTTCTTCATCATCATCTGTGTCCTGCAACGCGGACTGTTGGGTGATCGACTGGCCGGGCTCTTGGATGCGTATCACCTGCGGAATTTCTGTCTGCTGGCTTTGTTCTGGGCCACGCTTCGCTGCCGAGGAATCGGGCCTTCAGCATCACGAGAACCCGAGAACAAAGAAACAATCGAGCCGCTTTTGGCGACATAGTCACTGAAAATGCGATCCTTGGTGGACGGCGCTTCCGCTCCCAGATATCGTGGATATAGGAGATTAACTATGGAACGAATACCGGGCCGGACGGGCAGAACAATTAAAAATCAATTGGTCGCGCTGTCCACGTTATCGCTGCTGATGATGGCGGGATTGATCGGTTGCGCCGGTGGGACAACGCCGCCCGCGGCCGTTTCAACCACGATTGACAAGGCCGAACAAAGCGCAATCACGCCGGATGACGCGCTGACGAGACTGAAAGATGGAAATCAACGTTTCGCAAGTGGCGACAGCCTGCGGCGTGATTTCCCCGCACAGGTCAAGGCAACCTCATCCGGGCAATATCCGTTCGCGGCAGTTCTATCGTGCATGGATTCGCGCACGTCGCCGGAGATCGTGTTCGATCAGGGCATCGGCGATCTGTTTGTAGTGCGGATCGCGGGCAACTATGCCCAGCCCGACATCATGGGCAGCCTGGAGTACGCCACCAAGGTTGCCGGGGCCAAGCTGGTCGTGGTGATGGGGCACACAGAGTGCGGCGCGATCAAAGGCGCCTGCGACGGGGTCCAGATGGGAAATCTGACGACCGTGATGCAGGCGCTACAGCCGGCCGTCGATGACGTGAAAGATTATCAGGGGGATCGGAACTCGAAAAACAAAGTGTTTGTGCGACTGGTGACCGAGGCGAATGTCCGCCGGACCGTTGCCAAGCTCCGCGAAGACAGTCCGATTCTGCGGGAACTGGAACAATCGGGCCAGATCAAAATCGTGGGCGCGATACACGATATCTCAACAGGGCAAGTAACGTTCTTCGACTGGGACGCCCCGCACATCGGCGCCTAATCGCGGCTCTAGTACTTGAAAATCTATTTGGCCGGAAATGCGTCCTCAATCTTATTGATGAACTCAAAAATTGCCGTCATGCGTGTTCGCTCGAACACCTCCATAACCTTCGGCTGGACGCAGCAGAGTTTGAGATGGCCGGAATTGCGGCGAAGGGTGCGATTGGCCTCCGCAAAGATGCCGATGCCCAGGCTGGAGACGAAGGTCAACTTCGACATATCGAAGACCAGAATCGTCGGGCGATCCTCATAGATTTTAACCAGTTCAAGCTGCAATCGATCGGTGTGCGGCGGCAGGCCGAGTTCTCCGACGAGGTGGACCACGAGACCGCCGGGACGCTTTTCCACTGTGAACTGCAAACTGGAGGGTGTGTATTCTGCCATGGGTATAACGTTCTTCGGCGGAGGGGGATTATATAGCCATCGGGATTGATTCGGCTAGTTCCGCGCACTCAGGCGTCAAACAGGACGGGAATCTTGCGAAAGCCGGGGCATGTCCATACATTCGGACCCGCTCATGGAGCCCACACTTGCCGCGGAAAAGGATGGGGTTGGTTGGGAGCGCTGGCTGGTGTTGTTTCTGATCTTCGGGGTGGGGCTGCGCATTTTCAGGTATGCCCTGGGATTGCCGCTTTGGGGGGATGAGGGCTTCCTTGGAGTCAATATCCTTGACCGGGGCTTTCGCGGCCTGCTGGAGCCGATGGAGTATATCCAGGTGGCGCCGCTCGGATTCCTCTGGGCGGAGCGGGCGATGTATCAGTTATTCGGGATGTCCGAATTTATCATGCGGCTGATTCCGACGCTGGCGGGGATTGCGGCATTGATCCTTTTCGTTGTATGGGCGAGAAAAACGGTCAACCCGCTCGCGGCGACGCTGGCGACCGCGGTTTTGGCCGTGTCGGACGTGGCCGTGCGGAACGCCGTGGAATTGAAGCCTTATGGAATCGATCAGTTGGCCGGCATCGTTCTGCTGTACTTCGCGACGAGCTTTCTCCTGGACCGAAGGAACGTTTGGCTTGGATTGCTGATCGTCACGACGCCGATCGCCCTGTTTTTCTCGTTGCCATCGATTTTCGTGGCCGGCGGCATCGCGGCGATGCTTTGCTTCAATCTTCCAAAATTGGCCGTGCGGCAGCGTGCTCTAGCCCTAATTTTTGTCCTGGTTTTATGTTCAACATTCGGGGCTTTGGTTTGGGGCTTTATCGGCCCGCAGCTTGCCGGGACCGGGCCGTCACAGGAAATCTGTTGGGTTTTTCCACCCTTTAATCCGTTGAAATTTGCCGCCTGGTTTTGTCAAACACATTCGGGGAATTTTTTTGGATATCCGTTGGATTTTACTACGCCGGGATCTGCGCCGAGTTTTGTGGTGCTGGTGATTGGAGCGGCAGTATTATTTCGAACGGGACGGGGGCGATTCGGTCTGCTGATCATTTCGCCGTTCGTGATGACGTTCATCGCGGCGATGCTGCGGCGGTATCCGTACGCCGACAGCCCGCGCGTGGGACAGCATCTGGTCGGACCAATTTGCCTGCTGATCGGCGTCGGATCGGCGGCGATCATCCGCCGACTCGCTTCAAGCGAACGCGCCGTCCGCCGCCTAAGCGTGACCGTGTTCATTCTTCTGATCTTGATTGGTTTGATCGGCCCGGCGGTCCTGATCATCGCCCCATCCCGGGAAATGCAGCGGGATTTCGCGGTTCGCGGATTCGTTCGCGCGGCGATGGCCGGCATTTCGCCTCAAACCACCGTCGCCGTTCTTGAGAGAACCGATCGAAGCGACATTCTTTCGCGCTGGTATGTGCATGAAGGCTCGCACCGGCTGGTTTGGGGCGTTCCGATCCCTGGGCTTCCAGGGGTGACAGGCGGTCCATTATTGATCGTTTCCTCGCCGTTCGATTTGGCCGGATTGGAAGGGCGGATCGAACGGCAGATGGGAACCGCGCCCCTGCGCGATGCGGAACTCGCCATTCCGAATCAGGTGAGTTATGAGATTCTATATTATCCCAAACACTGAGCTGACATTATTGTGAAGCAGGGCCGGCGTCTTTGCCGCCGCGAACCTGGGTCAGCTCCTGGCGGAGATGTTCGATGGCATCCATAACTTCATGATGTCGGATATCGTCGGTAGTGGGTTTTTTCTGCACGAAAGTGATGGTGCCGGTTGGCTCGAGGACGGCGTGGTCGATTTCAGCCAGGGAGCCGATTCCCTGCCGATGTGCCGCCGCGGTTAGTTCGGCGCGGGTGATCATCTCGCGATTGAGATGATTGCGCAGGATATGCCCATCGCGGACCAGACAATCGCGTTTTCCGGTGACGAGCGTCTCCAGCATCCGATGCCGATGAACGAAGCGGACGACGAGATAATTGACCACAAGCAGGGTCGCCGCCCCCAACAATCCGCCGGTGACGGTATTGTCATCGCCGATAATGGCGTTCTGCACCGTATTGGACAGTGTCAGCAAAACGATCAGATCGAAGGGATTGAGCTGGGCCAGTTCCCGTTTGCCGGCCAGGCGCAGTCCGACGAGTAGAAAGAGATAAACGAAAATGGGCCGCAGCAGTTTTTCCAGAATTGGGAGTTGCAGGACGAACATATCAGACCAGGGGATACTCAGGGCGATGTGCATGGGAACCTCGCTGTTGAATGACGGGGGAGATCATAACCGTAAGAATGCGCTCGCCAACCTTGACACGTTGATCGCATTTCGTTGGACTTTGCGCCAGTGACTCGCAGGGTTTTCATCACGGTAGGGGAGGCAAGCGGCGATCAGCACGCCGCGATGTTGATCCGCGAGCTCAAAGCCCAGGACAATCAAATCATCGTCGAAGGCCTCGGCGGCCCGGCGATGTCGGCGGCTGGGGCGATGGTCCATTACGACACTGTCCAGCGGGCGGCGATGGGTTGGAAGGGGGCGCTGCGATATTTCGAACTCACTCGAATGCTGAAATGGACGCGAAACCATTTCCGCCAGCGGTTGCCCGATTTGCTGGTTTGCATCGATTCCTGGTCGATGAACTGGCACTGGGCGCAGCTCGCCCACGGGATGGGGATTCCGGTGCTGTACTACGTCGCCCCGCAAATGTGGGCCAGCCGGCCGTGGCGGGTCAAGAAACTTCGCCGATATGTGGACCGGATCGCCTGCATCCTGCCGTTCGAGGAGAAATTTTTCCAGGACCGCGGCGTCGAGGCGACATTCGTCGGTCATCCGCTTTTCGATCAATTGCCCGCAGTGCAGCCGATCGAACCGGAAAATCGTTTCCCCAACCAACCCCCGGTGATCGGCGTTGTTCCCGGCTCGCGCGCTGGGGTGGTGAAGGAAAACTTCCGCAACTTGCTGGAGGTATGCGACCGGATCGTCGAATCATTTCCCAAAGCGCAGTTCCTCGTTCCGACAATGCCCGCGACGCATGAAGTGGTGAAGCGGTTTCTTTTGGCCAAATACTCCTCAATTGCACCGAAGGAGGAAGCCGAAGGGGTGGAAACGATCGGCCCATTCACTATCGGGTTGAATCAATTCAATCAACTCGTGCCGCGATGTGATTTGTGCCTGACCGTTTCGGGAACGGCCACGCTCCACGCGGCCGGACACGGCGCGCCGCAAATCGTGGTTTATCACATCAATCCCCTGCTGTGGCATCTGGCGGCGCGGTGGCTTATCAATACCCGCACGTTTTCGCTGGTGAATTTGCTCAACGACAGCCAACGGACCATCGTGCCGGAATTCATTCCCTGGTACGGCTCCAACCAGCCGGTGGCGGACAAGGCGTTGGAATACCTCCGCAATCCGGAGCAATTGACGGAACAGCGTGATCGGCTGCAGAACCTGATCCATACGCTCAATCGCCCAGGAGCCAGCCGTAACGCGGCAAGATTGGCGCTCGATTTGATGGTCGGCAGGGCCCCAACGCTACGCGGGCAACCGGCGGCGGGGTAATTTTCAGGGCGCGGCATCCGGCCGGGTGGTAGCGGCGGCAGTATCCACGATCGTAATTTCGGCGAGTTGATGAACGCCGCGCGCCGGTTTCTGATCGTCGGGCGAAAGGAGCCGGATGGGACCGTCCTGCTCGGAAAGCGGCTGGCCATCTTCATCCAAAGCGACCCAGGCGTGCCGATTGCCGATATCGGGCAGCAACTCGGCGAGGCTGAACGCGACCACATAGCCATCACGTCCGCGTACAACCGCAACGAAACGCAGCGGATAGCTTTTCAGCTTCCGGTCGGCGTTCGGGTCCATCTTCAGATCGACCGGAACTCCCGCGGCTTTCAGCAGGGAAACGAGCGCGACACATCGGTAAACGTGCTTTTGTCCATGGCTGGTGTAGTCGACAGGTGCGATCTCCTTGGTGAATTGTTTTTGGAGTTGGTCGACGGTCCAGTCGGTCGCCGGAATGTTCGCGCCGCCGATGTGAACGGATTCACTCGATGCGTCAGAAAACACAAATGGCGTTGTCGCCAGCAAGACCGCTAATATCCCGTAAACCGTCCATTGAAGTCTTTTTATTCACATGGCTCAAAATTCCTTTCTACATTTTGACAAATCGGCGAGGCGACAAAAATACCAGATAGACCGCGGCGATTTCGCGGCGGGCGACCGTGCGGATCGCGTCGGCGTAAAAACGCATTTGCCGGCGATAAGTTTCGACGCGCTGGTCCAGTTCGACGCCGGTGACTTTGTCCGTCTTGTAATCAACGATTGAAAGCCCCGAAGCGCTGGGGACGAGCAGATCGATTCGACCGCGAATCATGATCTGGTCGGCCGGATCGTCACCTGGGCAATCATCGGCCGGATGCATCAGGGCGAAGGGGACTTCGCGGATCAACCCGGCATGGCCGGCGCGAATCATGTTTCCCAGCTCGCTTTTCAGAAACCACAGGACGGCGTCACGATCGACGAGTTTCGCGTACTCTGAAGGCAGAAGTTTTCGTTTCACCAGATCGGCAATCTGCCGTTCGATTTCGGATAGACCGGGGTCGGCCGCGAAATTGAAATATTGAAGCAGGGCATGCGTGGCATTACCGATGTCGGTGGCTTTGGGAACGGTGTCGCGCTGAAAAAACCGGGGGATATCCAATTTGCGCTGAAGCGAAGAACCCGAATCGGCAGGTTCGACCGCACTTTTGGCCAGGGCGGTGACGGAAGCCGTGGAGCGGACGCGCGTGAACGGATCGAAGGGATAAATGGTCTGGAATCTCTTGATCAATTGTCGGGCGGCATCGGTCATCGGCGGGTCCGCGGGCAGAGGCTCGATGTGGCTTAGGCGTTTTTGGCGATCGGTAAATTCCGGCCGATGGTGGCGCGGATTTTTCCACGTGCGCACCTCCTGGCGCTGTGGTCGTGGATTTGAAAAATGGGCGAGGCCGCGCCGCCGGTCATAGCGGCGACGGGACCGATCCAGTCGATCACTCGCTGGGCTGACTGGATCGCATCGGCCGACAGGGGCCCGGCGCGGTTTTCCCATTGGGTTTTCCATTTGTCGTTGTCAGATTCATCGCATGTCGCAACCAGAATGACATGCTCTTTCGCGCGGGTCATCGCGACATAAAGCAGTCGCAATTCTTCGGCGATCGTTTGCCGATGCAGGTTCTGGCTCACCAGCACCGAGGCGAGGGAAGGATATCTGATGAGCCGATCCGGCTCGACGACGTCCATTCCCAGTCCCATCTGGCGATCGACCAGAATCGCGCCGTGGGTGTCGGACAGGTTGATTTCTTTTCCCAGTTCAGGGAGGAAAACAACGGGGAATTCGAGTCCTTTGGAGCGATGGATGCTCATAATGCGGACGGCTTTGTTCGTCTGTCCCACGGTCGCGGCGCGGCCAAGGCCGTCTTCCTCCTTGAGGCCTTCGAGAAATCGGAGAAAACGGTAGAGGCCCTGCCGCACAAAACTGCCAAACTGGCCGGCACGCTGGTGCAGTTCGAGCAGGTTGGCCATGCGTTGCTCACCGTCTTCCAGTCCGCCGCAGAACGCCAGATATCCGGTCTGTTCAAATAATTCCCAGAGCAGCTCGGCCACGGGCCGCTTGTTGGCCAGATCGCGCCACTGATGGAGGCGATTGAAAAAATCTCTCAGATACGCGGCCAGTTCATCGTTCTTCTCAATCGCATATTGCCGGACGGCTTCGTGGAAGGGGATCGGCCCTTCGCCATCGGGATATGCCAGTCGAATCCGCGCTAGTGAATCATCGGCATTTGGCAAACCGCCCAGCGGGCTGCGCAAGACCGCCGCCAGTGGAATGTCCTGCCGCTGATTGTCGAGGATTTGCAGAAGGCAGAGGATGTCGCGCACCTCCGTCGCGTCGAAAAGGCCGCCCGCGGCTTCGTTGTGAACGTCGATTCCATGGGCGCGGAGGACATCCGAGAAGCGATCCGCCTTGTGTCGCATTGCACGGAGAAGAATAACGATATCCGTGAATTGGATCGGCGATAGTTCAGAATTGCCCGATTCGTTAGTCTTCCAGACGTTCATCGGCGGCGATCCATCGCGGCCCATCAATTGCCGGATTCGGCGGGCGACCAGGATCGCCTCGTAATCGACACGATCCAGTTGCTCCGATTTGGGCAACGGCTCCAAACCCTCGGCAACGCCCGGATCTCTGGGAAGCAGATGCAACTCGATCGGTGCTCCCGCGAAAGACTGCGCATTTTCCGGCGGCGGGAAAGATCGTCCCGCAGCCAGCCGATGCGACTTGTCATATTCGATATCGGCGGCTTCCCGCGTCATTAGCCGCTCGAAAATTCCGTTGATGGCGTCAAGCAGCGCGGCGCGGCTGCGAAAATTTTCGCGGAGATGGATGACCTCGCCTGAGCGTTTGTCGGATGCCTCGGAGAATCGTTTGTGCCGTTCCAGAAATCGTGCCGGCTCGGCGAGCCGGAAGCGAAAGATACTTTGCTTCACGTCGCCGACGCAGAAAAGGTTGGCGTTTTGCTCGCTGACGCTTTCCCGGCTGAGTAAACGGAGGATGGCGTCCTGGATCGGATTGATATCCTGATACTCATCGACAAGCACATGGCGGAATTGTTCGTGCAGAGATCTCGCCAGCGGCGCCGGCCGGGGTGGATTAGATTCACCATCTCGCAGAATGTTCAGGCTCATGCGTTCCAGGTCGGCGAAATCAAGTGCCCGCTGGTCGGCCTTGGCCTCGGTGTATTGCATCGTGAACTCTGAAACGAGGGAAAGCAGTGTCCGCGCAGTAGGGCGCAACCTGTCGCAGGCCGGCCTGCCACTGGGTGGTGGTGGAGAGAAGAAGATCGCCAAGCGGTTTTTCCCTTACGGCATTTTTGAAGGAATCGACAAGCGATTTGGCCAAATCCTTGCCCGCCGGCTGGCCGCGCACCGCTGGAATTCGCGGCGCCGTCGCGCGAAAGTCAGCGATCTCGGCGACCAGCATATCTAGGCCATTTTCGTCCAACACCTGTTTCCAATGCACGAAAAAGGGGGTCAGGTTCCCTAAATATTCGACATAAGGATCGAATTCTTGGCCCATGGCACGAAGGGATCGCGTTGCCTCGTCAGCGCACCGGACTAGCGCGGACAAACCCGAGTCAATCCGGCGAATCAAATCCCAGCCCAGGCGGGAATCCTGTAGCGGTTTGTCGGCGGCCTCGCGTAGAGACGCGATGCTGTCCTCGATCCAACCGCGCGGGTCGAGCAAACTGGCGAGAAGCCCGTGGATCTCGACGATCTGCAGAATCAGCGATTCGTCTTTTCCGTCGCCATAGGCGTCGATCAGGCGATGAAAATCTCCCGTTTCATCTTCCTCATAACGGCGATGGAACAGGTCGGCGGCGATTTCCCGGCGCAAGAGCGAAGCCTCATCCGCATCCAAAACCTGGAACTCCGGATCGATCCCCGCGAGCGTAAAATTCTGCTTGAGCAGCCGATAGCAAAACCCATGAACCGTGCTGACATGGGCATGTTCGGCCAAACCGACCTGGCGAGCCAGGCGATCGGACGGTTTTTGCTCAAATCTTTTTCGAAGTGCTTCCTGTATCCGGGCCTTCATCTCCGCCGCGGCGGATTCGGTGAAGGTGACGACCAGCAACTGATCGACATCGCAGCCGCTCTTGTCGGCGCAGACAAGATGGGCGCAGCGTTCAGCCAGAACAGCCGTCTTGCCCGAACCGGCGGCGGCGCTGACCAGGAGGCTATGGCCGACGGTCGTAATTCCGCGTCTTTGATCGTCGGTCCAATTGACGGCGGCGTCGCTCATTTGGATTTCCCCTGTTCCTCGGCCACTCTTTGCAACATCTGGTCTCGCTTCATCGGTTCCAGATCGTCGTAACATCCCGGGCTTGGTTCGAGCCGGCAGAGAGCGCGGAATTCACATCGCGGACACGGGGTGTCCAAACCCATGCGATAGGGGCGGATGTCGATCCGGCCGCTCATGATTTCGTCCGCGATCTGCCCGATGCGATTTTCGACGTGACGCAACAGGGCGGCGAATTCAGGGCTGCCCGCGGCGTCGGAGCTTTCAGGACGCCCGATAGTGCCGTCCTTTTTGACGAAAAGCTGAACCACTTCGGAATTTCCATCGGCAAGGGAATTGTCCAATTGCCGGGCGATACGTAGATCGAAAACACCGCGCGGCTTCTCCATCAGATGAAACTTTGGTTCGTCCGAAGCGGGGGCTTTCAATGGATCGTCCTTGCGAACCGACCGGCTAAGCTGAACGCAGAACGCGGCGGCGGGCGAAAGATTTCCCTCGTTCGTCAAATGCTGGCCATTTTTCTCAAGCACCAACAAATAGCTCAGGAGTTGAAGGTAAAGCCCGTGATAGGCGCCGGCGGCATCGAGCGCGTCGGCCGAGAGGCGATAATCCATGGCGGAGACGGAACCATCGGGAAGCAGATCGACGCGATCGATCTTTCCGGCCAACAGGGTCTCATTTCCCGCCGGGGTGCGGATGGCCAGCGGCGGCATCCGGTCGTCCGGCTTCGAGCCGAAACCGATCTCGACGAAAGCGGGGCGGAAACCTCCGCGCTGGGCGGCGGACTTCTGCGCCGACGCGATCAGGTCAAGAGTCTTTTCGACATGGCCCAGGAGATAGCGATTGCGCGCGGTTGAGAGCATCAGCTCATCGCGCAGATATTCGCCGACGCGCGCGGTCAGACGCGACAGCCGGCGCTTGGCGTCGGCATCTTCCAGGTCTTGCCATGATCGGCCGGAATCGATGAGCTCCCGTACGATGTCCCGCAAAACATCGTGGAAGATTCTGGACAAGTCGCCCGGCCCGACTTGGCGCTGCCGGCGTTCGGCCAGCTTCAGGCCATATCGGGCGAAATGTTGATAGGGGCACATTCTGAAAGATTCGAGCTGGCGCACCGTTGCGCGAAGCGGTGAGGGGAATAATTCGGCGGCGTGGCGCGGTTCGATCGCGGCGTCGTTGCGATAACTCAGCGCTTTCCAGGCCTGAAAGCGGGCGACATCAACGGCGTCGTCGCACGGCGGGTGTGCCGCGAGCCATTGATAGACCGGCTCCCAAGCGGGTTCGGTTGCGCCTTGACGGACCCATTTCATCAGCGAACCGACCAATTGCCGCGGCGTGGCGATGAGGCGGGGCGGCAGGTCTGCCGCGCGCGGCATCTCGTGTTCGGACAGGTGGGGAAATGCAGCCACGACACGCTGCCAGAGCGGCGACGGCCCTAGCGCCTCTGCCGTCGTCATCTGAAACCCTCCGCGTGAGAAGGAGACATTCGGAGGCGCGCGTGAACGCGAGGTAGCCGAGGAAATTCTCATCCAGCAACCGACGGGACGAGTCCGGATCGAGATCAATCTTCGATTGACCCAGGCTGCGGCGATCGGCGTCGGTGAAAATCGAATTCTCCGGGCTAGCGCGGGGAAATTGTCCCTCGGCGAGCCCCAGCACGGCGCACGCCTTCACCGGCGGGGTCCGCGTGCGATCGACAGTGCCGACCAGTACCTGATCGACCGTCTGCGGAGTCAGCGCAAGATCGAAACCCTCCAACGCGGAGTCGATGATCGCGGAGAAATCTTTCAGCGAAATCGGCTCATCGCCGAAAAGATCGACCAGTTCATCGAAAAGTTTGACCAGTTCCTCCCAGACTCGTTCATGCTCGCCCCCTTCTTCAAGTCGGCCCGCGGCGGCAGCAGCGTCGATCCAGCTCACGATCTGATTCCGGCATCGGAAATCTTCCAGAAGGCGGAAAAGGGCGGAGGCGAGAGAACGCACGGTGGCATCAGATTGCCTGATGGATTTCACGAACGGCTGAAGTCGATCGACCAACGGCCGGCGAAGGGCGTCCATTGCCGCTGCCTCCGTAGCGGGGATGGAATCGGATTCTTCGCTGCGCGATCGTCGGCCGGTCCATGGTTGCGGGGACACCCAGACGGTGTGATCAATTCCGTGCAGCAGCACATAATTCTCCAGCGCATCCGCGTCGGTTTCCGCCAATCCTACCAACCCGGTTTTTATGACGGCCATCATCGAATCATGCGACCAGTTGGTCGTCGCCACGGCGAGAACGGCCCTGATGAAACGCAGGAGCGGATGATGCGAAGCCGACCGGCGGCGATCGGCAAAAAATGGAATATTGTGTTCGCGGAACGAAGCTTCGATCAGATGTTGATAATCGTCCTGACTGCGCATGAGAACGACGATATCGCGATAGCGCATTCCTTCATCGATCAGCCGGCGAATCCATCGCGCGGCCGAATCGACCTCGGTTTGAAAGTCCGGTGCTTTGATGAGATGAATCGCTTGAATCCCATCCGCGGCCTTTGCCGGCGAGGCGACGGGCGAAACGAATGCCCGTTCGAGCCGGCTCAATTGCGAACTTCGAAATCTCCTCGGCTCCTTGAGCAGCACCGGCGCCGAAACCTCGACCGATTCCTCCTGCATCGTGAACCAGAGCCTGCGATACGCGCGCTCTCCGCGATGGAAGAGGCTCATCTCGTCCGGAATATGGTGGGGATTGTCGATGCACGGACTTTGCGGATCGAGCGTGAGGGTGATGTTGACAGAGGGGCAGGCCTTGCCCAGCGCGGCGATCAGTTTGCGTTCCGAACCGGTGAAATCATAAAAGGAATCGATAAAAACATCGGCGTTGCGAAGAGAATGGCACCGGGCGATTAAAGCAAGCGATTCGGCCAATCGCCGATTGGGATCGATGCGATCCTGGCCTAGAAATTTCGTGTATCGCGCATAAATCAACGCGAGATCGTGAATCTTGGCTTGCAGCGCCGGGGTGCCGGGGCGCTTTGAAGTTGTTGTTCGAGATTGGCGGCTTCGTGGCCCGCCCGTTCCAGCTCGGCGAAAGTCGCGTCCAGTTCGGCGGCGACACCCGGCTGATGCGCAACCGATCGAAAGAACTGCAATTGGTCGCCGGCCTCGCGAAGAATATGCCCGAGGATCATGCGCCGACCGCGGTCGGTGATTTCGGGCAGAGCGGTACCGCCGCATTCGCTGAGGATTTCGGTTCCGAGGTCCTCGAAGCCGAGGTTTCTGACGCGAAAATATCCGTGCAATCCACCGGAACTAGCGAGTTGCCGTTCGACAATAAACGTCGCCTGCCGCGGCAGAATCCAGTAGATGGGCGGTCCCAGCGGATCTTTACTGATCGAATCGACAATGCGTTCGAAGCAGTATTGCGTCTTGCCGGAACCGGCCGGACCGATGATGAGTTTCACGGGCATACAATGGCAAACAATAACCTAACAGAAGTCGTTTGTCATCGGCGAGGATCGGAGTCGTACGCCAAGTCGCCGCGATCTTTCGCGCTACCGCTGCGATTCCACTTCTCATTCAGATCAAGTTCGTCGAATGGATGGTACGACGAAATTGCGCAAAGCGCGAAATCAAAGTCGGATATGGCTAACCAAACGCTTGCATCACCCAAGGGGCGACTACCGAATTGTGCGCGATGACAGTATTTTTTCAGCGTGGAGGCGCTTTTTCGCTGGCTCACGAGATATAGTTCTGAGCCAAACGTGTTGGTTTATGGACAGGCAAGCGCATATCTAAATAAGGAGTCCATCATGAGCGTTCAGACCGTCGCCAAGAAATTTGTCGAGTTGTGCAGGCAGGGGAAGAACTTCGACGTGATGCGCACGATGTATGCGCCGACGATCGTCTCCGTCGAAGGGGACGGCAAGCAGACCGCCGGACAGGGTCCGGTGATCAAGAAATCCGAGGATTGGGTAGCCGATAAAACCTTCAACGGCGAGACCGTGGCGGGCCCGTTCTTCAACGGCGCGAACCCCGATCAGTTCGCCGTCTACTTCACCCTCGATATCACCCCTAAAGCCACCGGCAAGCGCAAAACCCTCGAAGAAGTCGGCGTCTACACGGTCAAGGACGACAAGATCACGCGCGAGCAGTTCTTTTACGATGGCGAGCACTAATCCCGAACTGCTACCAATGAATCGCCGATACCTTCGTCCAATAGATTTACTTCCACGCTCTTTCTAGTGTGATGGCATCGGTGCATCGCATCCGATTGAATCGGAGATTCAACGAAGGAGAGTTCTATGTCAATCGAAATCAATCCTAATCGTCGTCGGTTTTTGGGCACCGCCGCGATGACCATCGCGGCTGCCCAGTTGGGCATGTTCGGTTGCGCAATCAAAAGGCGGACAATCGGCGGATGCGACCACGATTCAGCCGGGGACGAACGCGTCGTTTGGCCCCATCAAACAGATCGATGCCGGGCTTCTTAACGTTGGGTACGCCGAAGACGGTCCCGCGGATGGTCCCCCGGTTATCCTTCTGCACGGCTGGCCCTACGATATTCACAGCTTTGTCGATGTCACCCCTATATTGGCGTCGAAGGGCTACAGGGTGATCGTCCCCTATCTGCGCGGCTATGGCACCACCAGCTTTCTCTCCAGCTCAACCATGCGCAACGCCCAGCAGTCGGCCGTTGGCCTCGACATCATCGCTCTCATGGATGCGCTCAAGATTCAAAAAGCCATCGTCGGCGGCTTTGACTGGGGCGCGCACACGGCGGACGTCATGGCAGTACTATGGCCGGACCGCTGCAAGGCAATCGTTTCCGTCAGCGGCTATCTGATTAGCAGCCCTGCGGGCAACCAGACACCGTTGCCGCCCAAGGCTGCATTCGCATTTTGGTACCAGTACTATTTCGCCACTGAAGTCGGCAAGGCCGGCTATGCGAAATACCTCGACGAGTTCAATAAGTTCATTTGGCATCAGGCTTCACCGAAGTGGAATTTCGACGATGCCACGTACAACCGCACAGCAGCTTCCTTCGACAATCCGGACCATCTTGACATCGTGATGCACGATTATCGCTGGCGGCTCGGCCTGGCGGATGGTGAGCGGAAATACGACGACCTCGAAAAGCAGCTGGCCGAGCTTCCTGTCGTCACCGTGCCGGCCATCACCATGGAAGGCGACTCCAACGGGGCAGCCCACCCGCCCGGCACAGCCTACCGTAACAAGTTCTCCGGCAAGTATGACTACCGGCTCATCACCGGCGGCGTCGGGCACAATCTGCCCCAGGAAGCCCCGCAGGCCTTTGCGGACGCAATTGTCGAAGTTGACACGTATTGATCGGCGTTCTATGTAGGCGCTAGTTCTTAACCACGGAAAGGAATACCCATGTCCACCTCAACCCAAACCCGTAGCGATCCAACCGGCGCAGTTTTCCGAACAGCAGGCTCGACAAGCTATAAGGCATGGGTCACCAAGGCGGCGAAGCAGCCGATGGTACTGGAAACCGTCGATCTCGGACTGCTTGGGGTTGAGGATGTTGAAATTGCCGTTGAAAACTGCGGCTTGTGTCACTCCGATCTCTCCATCCTGAACAACGATTGGGGCATTTCGCAGTACCCGGCGATTCTCGGCCACGAGGTCGTCGGTCGGATCACTGCCATGGGTCCCAATGCCAAGGGTCTCAAGGTCGGACAGCGTGTCGGCGTCGGCTGGTATTCCGGGTGTTGCATGCACTGTCGCCAGTGCATGTCAGGAAGCCACCACCTTTGCCCGGAAGCGCAAGCGACCATCGTCGGTCATCGGGGCGGGTTTGCCTCCCACGTTCGTTCGGAATGGCAATGGGCCATTCCGCTTCCGGAAAAACTGAACTTCGCCGATGCTGGGCCGCTCCTGTGTGGAGGGGTCACTGTCTTCTCGCCGCTGGAGATGTACGCCAAGCCGGCCGACCGGGTGGGTATTATCGGCGTCGGGGGACTTGGCCACATGGCCGTCAAATTCGCCCACGCCTACGGTTGCGACGTCACAGCGTTCACATCCAGCGAGAGTAAGTTCGATGAAGCCAAAGGTTTCGGGGCGAACCACGTCGTCTCAAGCCGAGACTCCGCCGCCATCAAAAAACTCGCCGGCAGCTTCGACCTCCTGATCAGCACCGTCAACGTCAAGCTTGATTGGGACGCGATAATTGGCGCGCTGGCGCCCAACGGCCGGTTGCACATCGTCGGCGCCGCGCTCGAACCCATTCCAGTCTCGGCGTTCTCGCTTATCGCGCAACAGCGCAGCGTTTCAGGATCGCCCTCCGGCTCGCCGGTGGCGATCGACACGATGCTCGACTTCGCTTCGCGGCACGATATCGCGCCGCAAACCGAGCACTTTCCGATGAGCAAAATCAACGAGGCCTTCGCCCGGCTTGAATCAGGCAAGGCCCGTTATCGCATCGTGCTGGATGCGGATTTCTGATTCGCACTTTTTTCGAGGCAATCAACCATGAACGACCGACCAAAGACGGCCATCGTAACCGGAGCTTCGCAGGGGATCGGCGCGGGAGTTGTAAATCGGTTTGTCGAACGCGGCTTCAACATCGTCGCCAATTCCCGGAAGGTGACCCGATCCAAAAAGGTCGCGGCTTCCAGCCAAGTTGCCCTGGTTGACGGCGACATCGGCGACCCGGCAACTGCCGCCCACATCGTCGAGACGGCGTTGTCTCGATTCAAATCCGTCGACGTGCTGGTCAATAACGCCGGCATCATCTTCACCAAGCCGTTCACGGAATACACGGCTGAAGATTTCAAATCGCTCGTCTCGACCAACCTCGAGGGCTTCTTGTACCTCACCCAGCTTTCCATCAAGCAAATGCTCGCGCAAAAGACCGGCGGAAGCATCGTCACGATCACGGCGGCCCTCGTTCGCAACCCGATCCGAGGCACGCTGGCATCCGTCCCGATGATCACCAAGGGCGGCCTTGCAACGGTCACCCAGCAACTCGCGATGGAGTACGCCAAAGACGGCATCCGCGTGAACGCCGTCGCGCCGGGCGTTGTCCACACGGCAATTCACGACGGGACTCCGGAGGATGTGATGGAGAGCGAGTCGCCGATGGGTCGGCCTTCGACGGTCGAGGACATCGCGGATGCGGTCATGTACCTGACCGATGCTGCGACAGTTACCGGTCACATCCTGTATGTCGACGGCGGCGCTCATTTCGGTCGCTGGTGATCTAATGGAATTCTTGTCATGGCCACAAGCTCAGCGACCCCCGAAGACCGACTGGCCAAGCTCGGCATTCATCTGCCCGATGCCCCAACGCCTTTTGGCGCCTACGTGCCGGCCGTTCAGACGGGCAACCTTCTTTTCCTCAGCGGCATGCTCGCCACCGCGGGCCACGCGGCCACGATAACTGGCGTCGTGGGCAAAGACCTTGACGCGATGGCCGCCCGCAAAGCGGCATACACCGCCGCATTGAACGTGCTTGCGCTGACGAAGAAGCAATTAGGCTCGCTGAACCGCGTGAGCCACGTCGTGAGGCTCGGCGTATACGTCGCCGCGACGCCCCAATTCACCGACCACGCGAAAGTCGCCGATGCGGCCTCGGAGTTGCTTCGAGACGTCTTCGGCGAAGAGACCGTCTCCTCGCGCCTTGTATTTGGGGTCGCGAGCCTTCCGCTCGGTTCGCCGGTTGAGTTGGAAGTTATTCTGGAAGTGAAGCCCTAATCTAACTGGGGACTGGGAATTCTTTCGACGGTGAACGACATGTTCTCCTCCAAAATAATTTGGCTCGCACTGCTCGCCGCGCTTATTCCGTCCCTCAACGCGATTGCTCAGTCAAAGGAGTCTGCGATGGCCCAACAAACCTTATATCGCACAGTGAAAGTTGACGGCCTCTCCATCTTCTACCGAGAAGCCGGGCCCCCAAATGCCCCGACCATTCTCCTGCTTCACGGACTTCCCTCATCATCGCGCATGTTCGAGCCGCTGTTCACGCGGCTCGGCGGGCGAGTTTCACATGGTCGCTCCCGACTATCCGGGCTTCGGGCATAGCGATGCGCCGACGCCAAAAGAGTTCGCATACACATTCGACAACATCGCCACTGTGATGAATCACTTCACCGAGACGCTCGGCCTGACCAGGTATACCCTTTACATGCAGGACTACGGCGGCCCGGTCGGCTTTCGGATGGCGCTGGCTCACCCGGATCGCATCGAAGTCCTGATCGTTCAGGATGCCGTCGCTCACAACACAGGCCTCGGCGTGAACTGGAAAACCAGGCGTGCGTTCTGGGCGGATCGCGCCTCAAACGAGGCCGCGCTGCGGACCAATTTGCTCTCTATGGAAGCAACGCGGACGCGGCACATCGGCAACGATCCGAACCCCGAGAAATACGACCCCGATCTTTGGACAGACGAATACGCGTTCCTGAACAAGCCGGGCGAGCCGGATATCCAGAGCGATTTGTTCTACGACTACCGCACCAACGTGGATGCCTACCCCAAGTGGCAGGCATGGATGCAAAAGACTCAGCCGCGGCTACTGGTGCTATGGGGAAAGTACGACTTATCTTTTGACCTGTCGGAGCCGGAGGCCTATCGCCGCGACGTGCCGAAGGCCGAAGTCCACGTTCTTGATGCGGGGCACTTCGCCCTCGATACCGCGGCGGATCAGATTGCGCAACTCATCCGGGGCTTCACGGAAACGCGGTAATCAAAATCAATACCGCCATAATGATGCCGATGCCGAGCTTGAGAAACACTCCGACGAGTCGGCCCTTGGCTGCGCCCCAGCCGACGCCGAGTGAATGAACGGCTTCGCCACCGCCGAGCAATTCAAAACCGGCTGCGCCGACGAAGCTGCCGATGCAGATGCCGACGATGGTGAGAACCAGCGGAAGGACAAAGCTGCCGATGATTCCACCGACGATGCCGCCGAGAAGGGCTCCGACGGCGGCGCGGCGTCCTCCGCCGGCTTTTCGGGCGGCAGCGCCGCCGGCGGTGAATTCCAATATTTCGGCGATCACGCTGAGGATCACGAGCACCAGAAGCGTTTTGTGTCCGAGCCTGTGCTCGTGCGGATCCAGCGAATAGATCGCGGCGGCGGCGGTCATTATCCATAGCCCGGGCAATGTCACGGTGACGAGGGCCAGGCCCGCAAACAGAACCAGAATCAAAAGGATGTAGTAGAACCAGATCATCGCACTTAAATGATGATCATCCTCGACAATCGCCAGATCGTCCATGCGATGGCGGCGAGAATCGCCAGGGTCAGAATCCGCCGAATAATTTTCCCAATTCCGCGGCGGCGAAGTTGGCGGGCGATGCGGCCGATATCTCCGACGACCAAATCGACGGGTGGAGTCAGCGAAGCATAAACGCGGACAAGTTCCTCGACGCGGGCATCGAACGTGTTGGCGGTGATTTCGGATAGGGCCCTGGTAGCGGCAATCAGATGATTGGCGGCAGCGCCGGTGGAACAATCCATCGCGACGGCGGCCTGGCGTGGTTCGAGGTGCTCTCCGCGCAGGAGCAAAAATGCCTCGCGCTGCTGCGGCGGCAGATTACGCAAAGCTTTTACGAACGCGATGTGCTCGGCCAGGGGCGTTTTCAGGGTCAGAACCAGGCAATCCTCCGAAGCATCGGGCATCGGGCCGGAAAGCTCGCGGCTTTTAAGAACCGTATGATGCAGGAACCAGTTTGCCGCTTCGGTTTCGTTGCTCCACCAGGGCAAGGTCCGGAGACTCTGGCGCATCACCGTGCCGGCCACTTCTTTGCCATTGCTCTCACGGCCGCACAGCGCGAATGCGATTCTGCAAACGCGCGGATAATAAACGCGCAGCACCGTTTCAACCGCGTCGCGTTTAAGTTTCCGCGCCAAGGGCAGGGCGTCAATCACCGTATTGGAATCCGCGTCGCTCGTGATCGACAGTTTGCGCGAGCAAACACGAAAATGGAAGGCATCGCATTGTGTCGTCAGTTATCATGATGGCCAATGAAATCATTTCGCCAACGCCTGTTAAATGGATTCGCGGTGGCGTCGCTGGTCTTGTTGGCGGCAACGGTAGTAATGTGCGTTTTGGGAGTGTTGCATCCCATAACGCTTCGTTGGGAATCAAATTCAGCACGGGTTTTCTTCGCGCGGCTCAATGGTTGGGAAATTGTGTTGGTGGAGCAGAACATGACGCCGCCGAACGCCAAGGGTACTTTTATTCTCGACGCCACGCGTTTCGGAGCGATGGAAGTGAAATGGGGCCGGCGGCCCTTGATCGCGGGGATGGGATTTGATCCCATGCTTATGGGAGCGAACAAAGTTCTCGGGTTTGGCATCTTCGCGGGGATTCCCGGATTCATTCTGCAGGGCGCTATGGGGCCACCCGTCCGGGTGCGGACTAAGGTGACGGTGGCAATGGCTCCATGTTGGGCGTTAATCGCGATATTTGCCGTTATACCGGCAATCTGGTCGTTCGCGCGGTGGCGCGACGGCGCGCGACGGGATGGTGGGCTTTGCGAAATCTGCGGTTACGATCTTCGTGCGACGCCGGAGAGATGCCCGGAGTGCGGAACTGTTCCCGGAAAAAAGGCTTCGCCCTGATACCAGATTCCGGCCCGCGTCATTCTGGAGAGTTTGCCCAGCACCCGCTCGATTTGCCGTGTTCAGTTCGTAGTGGCAATGATGCACACCGTGGCCGGCTTCACTTTGGTGACCAGATCTTCGGTCGAAAGTTGGTCGCCCGATTCGTCGCCGAGGGGAAGATTGATGTGGTTGCGCCGGAGGAATTCGCGGATATGGCCCGCGCTGATCCCGATCCCATAGCTGTCGTAATCGCCCGTCGTGAGGCTTTTCATGCTGACGATGGCCATCACGTTACCGAATTTATCGACGACCGGGCCGCCGCTGTTGCCAGGGTTCACTTTGGCATCGGTGAGGACATCTGCGCCGTTGCCCTGGTCCTGGGCGCTGGAGGAGACGACGCCGCGGGTGATTTTCAGGTCAAAGCCAAGTTGATCGACCATGGGGAAACCCATGACGACGCAATCAGCGCCCTCGGCGGGTGAATCCTCGGGCGAGAGCTGAATGCACGGAACTTTTCTGTTGCGATCGGCGAGGCGGATCAGGGACAAGTCATACTGATCGTCGATGGCGACGATTTCCGCATCGACCTTTTCGCCGCTCGCAAGCTCAACCTTGAGCGTTTTGCTTCCCTTGGCGACGTGGCGGTTGGTGAGAATGAGGCCGTCGCTGGTGACGAAAAATCCCGTTCCGCTCCATCCGGTCACATCGGCATCAGGCGCTGGATCGGGCGCGTTGCCGGATCCCGACCTGCGCGGGCGTCCCATCGGGGGCGGAAGAATGGTAAAGCCGGCGGCCGCGGGACCGGTAATGTTGTATTGCGACGCCAGCAAGCTGGCCGCTTCCAGCGTCGATTTCATCTTCGGCAGCGTCCGCAAATCCGACGGCGCGATAGCCAGGGCGGTTACCAGATTTTCCACGACGTCTTTGCTGTCCTGTATTTTGGCGGCCGAAAGGAACTCGTCGATGGCGATCTCAAACCGCCGACGTTGGATGTTGGCCACGCCAAGATTATTGACGGCTTCGGCGGATTCGGGCCGCAGGCGAATGGTCGTGGCGAAGTATTGCGCTCCCTCGTCGTAATCCCCTTCAATGAGCGAAACATATCCGAGGGAAAAATTGGTCAGGAACGAGTTGGGATAAATCTTGACCGCCTGCTTGAGCTTGTCGACCGCCAGAAGGGTCTGCTTGTTGTCCAGCATTTCGACCGCCTGGCGGGTCAGCTCCTCAGCCTGATCGATGATTTTCCGGCGGTCGTCGCCACCCACCCAGACGCCGTTGATTTTCTCCGCGTCCTCGGCGGCGAGTTTTTTCCATCGGTCGAGCTCCTGCCGGGCGGTTGCGATATCCTGGCTTTCGGGATATTTGTCGACGAACTGTTGCCAGCCGGAAACCGCGGCAGCGGCCGAATCGGCTTCGTCCGCATGTTCGCGGGCTACGCGACAGGCCTGGGACGAGTCATCCAAAGATGCTGGGGAACCGGGTGATGCGTTGGAACCCGCATCGCCGCTATAGGATTTCACATCCTCTTTGGCGACGATCTTGCTGCTGCCATCGGATAATTTGACCCAGTAGCCGTCAGCGGTCTTGATGATGGTTCCTTCGAGAACGGTCCCATCATTGAGAGTCAGCGTTGCCGCCCTCGCCGCCGAGACGGCCAGCAGGATCAGCGTCAGGAAACAGGCGACAATAGTCTTGAATCGCATAGAACGACCCGATGTTTCTACCGCAGGCAAGCCGTACGTCATTATGCGCCCTGTCCGGCGGAATTGCACGTTAATTGCCGCGGTTCGGTTCGCTTCGCCAGAATATAATATGCCGATTTTGGCCGCCGGCCCACCGAGTGTTCGATGTGTTGCAAAAGCAGTTGGTTGACCGGGTCGGTCTGATGCCGGGTAAGCCTCGGCAGGCGACGGGCCAAGCCGTTGCCGGCGGGGGCCTGAATCATCCGCAACAATCGCAAAAGCCGGACATCGACGGGCAGCCGGTCGGTGATCGAACCGTGGCATTTGCCGCAAATCACTCCACCCCGCGCTGGCGAAAAATAAACGCTGTCCCGATCCCCCACCTGCGTCCCGCAACCTCCGCAGATGCCCAGCTCCGGCATGAACCCTGCCTCGCGCAGTAGATCAAGCTCGAATGCGAGGAGCGATTCCTCGATTGCCGGCGTGGCCAGATCGGCCAGTAGCCGTTCCATCATGTCGAATATCACGGGATGCGGATCATGCTCCTCCAGAACAAGCCCGAGGAGTTCCCCGGCGTAGACGGCAAGATAAAGCGCCCGAAGACTGTTGCGCAAGGGGAGATGGCCATCTTCCAACTTCCAATCGGTGAGCAGGGCCAGCTCGCGCGAGCTGTCGTCTGAGAAAACGGCATCTCCGACATCGAGAAGATCGATGCCCCCATCAAATCGGCTCGCACCCGCCTTGGTCCGGCGATCAGCGCCCTTGGCCATGACCCGGACGATGCCGAGCCGGCGCGAAAGCAGCGTGAGAATCTGCGAAGTTTCGCTGTATTCGGTCTTGCGGAGGCAGAGACAGCGATCGGATACAAGGGGCATATTGTTGGGTGATTATAGATCATTTCAGCGTGATCGGCGCGTGAGAGAGTTGCAGCTTGCCACTCGCAACTTCTGCCTCAGGTGGTAAAATCGTCGAGATCGGCGGCACCGGTAGAGGCATAGGTTCAGTTCTTCAAGGGAAATTGAGATGGACACGAAGGAACCGACGGCCAAGCCACGCGGAAACGCGACCAAGACATGGCTGCTGATCGGGCTGATCGTCCTTCTTGCGGTGCTGGTCCCGGTGGGGCTTTATTTCGTCAGCACGATTCCATTTACAAACGGAACGACCGGATCGAATCTATCGGTCCCCGACACCGGCGTTGTGCCCCTTACCGCTCCACCGGCGAACGGCGCGCCTGCGGCGGGCGCGGGCAGGCCGGCGGCCAACACTGCCACCGGGAAGACCATGGACCTGGTGTTGATCGACCAGGTAACCGGGCGGCCGATCCCCGGCCTGAGAGTTCAGAACAATTTGCGAATTCGATTCACCGGCACCAGCGACGCCGACGGGAAAGTACGCGTTCCCATCCCTTTGAACACCACACAATACTTCTTCATCCGAGCCAGCGGCAAAAACTACGTCCCCAAGCGCCTGACATGGACGACGAATAACGCGAGCTTCGGCGGTGGTGATATTCCATCGGCTTACACCATGATGATGGAAAAGGGGACGAAAATTCACGGAACGATTCTGGATGATGCCGGCCAGCCCGTTGCCGGCGCAACGGTCATTCTTGATTTCAACAAGAAATATTCCAATCCGCACGAGCAGGCGGACGTCAACGGCAATAACCGCACGCGTCCGATCAAGAGCGGCGACGATGGAACGTGGTCATTCAGCGGCGCGCCACCGAAATGCGATGAAATCACGCTCGGGGCGTGGGACTACCAGCACGTGATTGCCGATTCTCAGTCGCCCTCGCCGCTCGCCGAAGCCGCAAAGTTGTACGATGGCACGGCAACATTCGTGCTCCGCCGCGGGGTGACGCTCGAAGGGGTCGTGACCGGGCCGGACGGCGATCCACTGGCGGGCGCGTCGGTTGGCATCGGCGCCCAGCGCATGTACGGCAATGCGACGCCGGCCGAGACGACGGACGCATCGGGCAATTTCAGCTACCATTTCGACCCGGGGCAGCAGGTGGTCCTAACCATTCTGGCAAAAGGTTGTGCGCCGGAACTGAAACAATTGACGATGGGCGCGGACAAGCAGACTTTGTCCATCGCATTAATCAAGGCCCATCGAATCTATGGCCGGGTGGTGGATTCGAATGGGAAGCCGGTTCCCGATGCAAATTTTAACCTCCAAAGCTGGCGGGGCTTTCAAACCCTGACGGAAAACTTTCAATCGGATGGAAGCGGCAATTTTCATTGGAACGACGCGCCCGGGGACGCCGTGACGTTCAACATTGGCTCTCGTTCACAGCGCGGCATCTCCCTGGAGCTTTTGCCCGACAAGGAAAATGTGGTGAAGCTCGGCTCGGTGATTCATATCCGAGGGACGGTCACCGATGCCCAAACAGGCCAGCCGATCGAGGATTTCCAATTGACTCCGGGAATTGTCTTCAATGACGGCCAGCCGGTGAACTGGCAGCCGGGATGGAATACTGATATCGGCAAAAAGCCCGGCGGTATTTTCGATTTCCCCGATACCTGGTCATATCCCGGAATCGCCGTTTGCATCGAAGCGAAGGGCCATCTGCCCGTTGAATCGCGGGTTGTGAAGCCGGACGGCGGCGATGCACAACTGGACCTGAAAATGAAGCCTGGCAAAGACATCACCGCGACGATTCACGCGGCCGATGGCAGCCTTGTCAGTGGTGCATCAGCCGTCATGGCGCTTCCCGGGCAGTTTGCCTACATTCTTAATTCCCGGCAGGGGATGAACCAGGGAACTCCGCAGCAGACGAGCGGCGCGGATGGCATGGTCGATTTCCCGCCTCAGACAGGCCGCTTCAAGATCGCGGTGTTCGCGGACGCGGGTTACGCGGAGGTCGATCAGGACGATTTGGCCAAATCATCGGATATTACGCTTTCGCCGTGGGGCCGGATTGAAGGCACGTTGATGATCGGGTCGGCGCCGGCGGCGGACAAGTTTGTGGACCTGATGCCGGCACAAATGGAGATGACAGTCGATCCCGACGAGATCCGCGTGCAAAATCAGATTTCCGCCCACACGGATGCCGATGGAAAATTTGTGGTCGACCGAATTCCGGCGGGAACATGGTTGGTCTCGCGGCGCGTTCAGCTTTCCGCAAATTCGTATTGCTCCGCGACGCTTGCGACCGTTGAAATCACGCCGGGCAAAACGATCGCGTTAACCGTTGGCGGCACCGGCCGGCCCGTTGAGGGCAAGGTCGTCCTTCCACCAACGTTGGCCTCGCGCTCCGACTGGACCTACGGATTCCCGCAGATCACCTCAAACAGCGCGGTGGCCTTTTCCCAGCCACCGATGCCTTTACTGATCCGAATGCTTCTCGCAGGAGCGGCAGCAGAGTTGGTTGAAGGATTGGTTGAAGACTGACGATGGCAAGGCTTTCATCGCCAACCGGCAAAAGACTATGGCCGCAATCCGCCGTTTCCCCGTCGCGATAAGCGCGGACGGCACATTTCGCGTCGATGACGTCCCGGCAGGAAGTTATCAGATATCGATCGACATACGTCGCAATGAACCGCAGCGGGGCATGGGCCAGGAGGTTGGCGTCGGCACCGCCGATTTCACCGTTGGCGAAATGCCCGGCGGACGCAGCGATGAACCGCTGCAACTCGATCCCATCGATGTCATCGCCTTGGGAAAATACAACGTCGGCGATTCGATTTACGATCTGGCGATGCGAACAACGGATGGCAAAGACCTCAAGATTTCCGATTTTCACGGGAAATATCTTTTGATGGATTTCTTCCACCCGATGGATGCCTCGATCACAACATTCAAGCAGATCTACGCGGCGTACACTCCGGACGATCAGTTGGCGCTGCTCACGATCAACCCGCCCGGCAACATGAATGACATTCCCTGGCATCAGGCGTCGATCAAAATGCAGGGCCAATACAGTTGGGCGATTCTCAACACCAATTTCGATATGCAAAATTCGCCAGGCGCCTGGCTGATAGGCCCCGATGGAAAAGTTGTCGCCGAGAATCTGACGGGTGACGCGATTCAGGCGGCCGTCATCGCGGCGATCGGGCCGCCAACGATTGCGGCCGCGCCGGCGACGCAACCGGCCACAATGCCCTGACGATCGACCCTCACGGAATCAGCACAATTTTTCCGAATTGCTCGCCTTCTCCGATCAAACGATGCGCCTGATTGGCCTCCGCCAGAGGAAGCTCAAGACCGACGACGAGCCGGAATGTTCCCGTTTCCAATCCAGCAGTCAGAGGCGCTGTAAATCGCACGATGCTCGATCGGCGTTGCTCCAAAAAGCGTCAACCCCAGAATATCCGATTGCCGGCCCATCGTTTCGCGGGGATCAATCTCGATCTTTCCGCGCAATCCGATCACGACGACGCGTCCGTTCTTCGCCAGCGCAGTCAAATCGGACGCCAGATTGCGGTCGGCCGCCAGTTCCACGATCAGATCGAACCCCCGGCCATCGGTCAGCGATTTCACGTCGTCCGCGCGTTGGGTGATGCCATGATCGATAGCATGATGCGCGCCCTGATCGAGGGCGTATTTGCGTCCCTCGTCAGTGGAGGCAGTCGCGACGACCGTCATCCCGGCCGCGCGGGCCAACTGGACCGCCGCGGTTCCCACGCCGCCCGTCGCGCCGTGGATCAGGACCGTTTCGCCTGCGATTCCGCGGCCGCGCTGAAACAATCCGCGGAAAGCCGTCCCACCCGCGGTGCCCACGCCGGCCCCCTGCTGAAACGTCACCCGATCCGGCAGCGGATGAACGTATTGAGCGTCACAAAGCGCGTAGCTCGGCATACGAACCGCTGATAGTTCTGTCCGTGTAAACGCGATCGCCGCCTTCGAAATGTTTCACGCTGGCGCCAACCTTTTCGACGACACCGGCCGAATCATTGCCCGGCGTAAACGGAAATTTCATCGGCCCGTATTCCCCCTTGCGGATATACGTCTCAACCGGATTGACTCCCACGGCCCGGACCCGAACCAAAATCTGTCCATCGCCGACCACCGGCGACGGAACATCCTCCAGCTTGAGAACATCCGGATCGCCGAACGCGTGGACGCGAATTGCTTTCATAATGACTCCGTTCCGCGATGATAGGCATGGCCGGGAATTGCCGGAATAGGGAAATTCGCCTACCCACTACGATTCGGCGGTTGAAGAGTGCGTATCCCAGTTGGTAGAGCAATGGACTTTTAATCAGAAGTCGAATTCTTGACGCCGCGATGAACGCGGGCTGCCGGGGTAGAGGAGAGATCTTAGGAATGTCGTCGCGACCGGGAGCGTTTGAGGAAGGCCACCCATTTGTTTTCGTGTACGAGCGCGGTGACCAACTCGTATCCCTTATCCTCTAACTCGGCGATACGCTGGTCCAGGTCGTTCAGCGAACTCGTTTCAATGCTGACGTGATGCCATGCGATTTGGCTCGTATTGGTGTCCATGGTGTCCTTTGAAAAATGTAAGCCGTTAATTGGTTTGATTCACGACGACGCAAGGTTGCCAGCAAAGTAACCGCTACGCTCTAAACATCCGGAGGGAGGCGTGCAAAACCCGCGGAGTATCAACATCCCCACTGTACGACGCCAGGGCCATCGGTTGGAACGGCGATAATTCGCGGTTCACCCCTTTTTCTTGGCGTCACCAACGCGGGCGACTTTTCGCGTCCCGATGCGTCCGGTAGCGTCCACTTGGCCGGAACGGTTGAAGATTCAGGAACAACCGTTAATATGCGGGGAATCCCTGAATTTCCCAATGATTCAGCGAGCGGAGAGCGCGTAGCTCAGTTGGTAGAGCAACGGACTTTTAATCCGTAGGTCCTGGGTTCAAGTCCCAGCGCGCTCAGTCTTTATTTATGAAGGAGTTGCCAATGAATCAACATGACAGCGTTTTGAAGATGTACTCGGACAGCGGCATACGGTCGGTCGAGGAATGGGCGATGCTGGGTCGGGAGATCGCCAGCGGAGTCAAGCCACGGGTGGATGCGCCGCATCGCGGCACGTTGCTGCCGCTTTATTCGCGCGACCAGACCCAGCCGCGCCCGCCGTCAAGGCGCAAGCGGATTTGAGACTAGGGCCCGTCTGATGAATCCTCGCGCGGCCAGACGAAGTGGATTTCGCTCGCGTGCAAGGAGCGACGACGAGCAGTATTGTAAGTAAATACGGTGAGGAGGAGCGACGCCGCACTCGAGCGAAAGACACGAGTATGGCCCGCGAGGATTCATCAGACAGGCCCCCAATGGCCGGCCTCGCCATAGCAGGCGCCAAACGCGAAGCCATCTATCCACTGGCCTTTTCGGCCGGCCGGCGATCAGGCGCTACAGACATCTACTTGGTCGATCCCACGTTCCGGAAGCTCGTGGAGTTCTTCGAAACGAAGGGCTTGCGGGCAGTCAAGGACGAGGATCGGCGGGAACAATGGTACGAGGATTGGATCGCTTATCAGGCCGCCCATGGTTTGTATGCGTCGGTGCTCTCGCCGAAATCTTATTCCACGCTCGGGTTTGAATTTGATCTGCTCAAGCTAACTCGCTTCCTCGAAGTCTTTGGGTATTTCAGTCCGGCTCACGGTTATAGCTTGCAGGTGACGTTTCTTGGCCTGTTTTCGATCCTGATGGGGACGAATTCCGCGTTGAAGCAGGAGGCGGTCGCTATATTGGAGAGCGGGGGTTTGCTGGCGTTCGGCGTGTCGGAACAGAGCCACGGTGCCGACCTGCTTGCCAACGAATTCACCCTCGGAAAGAACCGGCCGGGCCACCTTCTCGCCAACGGAAAAAAATATTATATCGGCAACGCGAACGCGGCCGCCATGATCTCAATCCTAGGGCGAATGGACGATGAACGCTCGCGCGGCAAGCGGCGCTCCGCCCGTTCTGTTCGCGCTGCGCCCTAAACAATCGCAAGGCTTCGGGCCCGCGAGGAAAATCCAAACCTTCGGAATCCGATCGGCGTTCGTCGGTGAGTTTGAGGTCAAAAACCATGAGTTTCCTGAAAGCGATCTCATCGCCGAGGGTCGGCAGGCTTGGGATGCCGTGCTGGGCACAGTGGCGCTCGGCAAGTTCTTCCTTGGATTCGGGTCGATCGGAATCTGCGAGCATGCCCTCGAGGAAGCGATCGCACACCTCACCCGCCGGATTCTCTACGGAAAACCCGCCATCGACATGCCGCACATCGGCTCAGCGACCGCCCAAGCCTACGCGCGACTGACCGGCATGAAGTTGTACGCCTACCGCGCCCTGGATTACGTCCATGGTTCCAGCGCGGCCGACCGACGTTACCTGCTTTTCGGCGCCGTACAAAAGGCCAAAGTCAGTACCGAAGGTGTAAAGGTGATTGCTCTTCTCTCGGAATGCGTGGGCGCCAAAGGCTTCGAGTCCGATACGTATTTCGAAATGGCCCTGCGGGACATTCAATTGATCCCGGGCCTCGAAGGAAGTACGCATGTTAATCTCGGGCTTGCCGCGCAATTTGCGCGAAAATATTTCGGCGAATTTGATCCGAATCTCCCCGATCCCAAATCATTAATCGCCGGCGACGCTGCGGCGGGAGAAAACGGCTATTTAATGGTAGCTCGCGCTGGGGGAATCAATACCGTCACATTTCCCGATTTTCTGAACTCGTATGCGCCGCTCAAATCTATCGCGAACGTCCGGCTGTTTGCGAGGCAGGCGAAAGCCTTCAGCCTATTGGTGAATCGTGACCAGCCATCCATCCCGGCAGACATGACAATCGGTTTGGCCATCGGCCAATGCCTCGCGACAATCGCGTATGCTCAACTGATCGCCGAGAACGCCGCGCGTCTCGACATTCCCCGCCAAATGACCTCGGCGATCTTCCACCTGCTGGTCAATGACCTGAGTGTTTTCGCATTATCCCTGGCCTCTTCCCCGCGCCTGGACGCCGCCGGCCGAGCGCTTATCAAAAGAATTGTGATGGTTCCAAAAAGCGCCGATGCCGACTGGGATTTCGTGTTGCAGCGATGCTGCGGCGCATCTGCTTAATCATATTTCGGAATATATCGCCATTCGGATCAACCCAATTATCAGAGCGATCGCAACAATCGTCGCAGCCAGCACCGCGCCCATCCCCATCCCCGCCGGATGCAGCGTCGCCAATCGGCTTAGGGCTTCTTCACCAAGCGATGTCGCAGAATAGAACGGGATCATTTTCGCAAGCAAGCCATACAGTTCCACACCGAAACATAATATCGGCATCGCCCACAACAGGGCGAGCTGGGCCCATCGTTTCCGCACGGTGGAAGCCCCCGCACAGAGCACGATCAACCACCAGGGAATCGCCGGCGCGGCGTACCAGGGATTGGTGGCGATCTTGCCGGACCAGGCGCTGTAAGACTCGGCGGCGTGATACATCAGGCCGCACTCGACGCAGGCTAACAGCAACACCATCATCCGCAATCGCGAAAGATCTATCGGAAGGCGAGCCCTCCCACGGCGAGTCAAGACTCGCGCGAGGAACAATGCCGCGGACAAAACGAGGATGACCTCGTAAAAACCCATGCAAATCTTCGGGGTTCGCAGGAAACTCCAGCCGCCGGTCCACAACCCTTCGGTTGCCCACATTGCGGTGGTCGTCCGCTGCCACAATCTGATCGGCATCGCGGTCAGGACTTCAATGAGCGGTCTGTTGGCCTCGTGGTTCATGATGGCTTCCTGCATCGTGGTCAACGTCCCGAAATTGTGCAGATTGGACGAAAAATAGGACCACGTCATGGCCCCGCCGAGCCCGAGAACAAACAGAGTTGCACCCAGAGCCTGAAGCGGTCGAATCTCGCGACGCCAGACGCCAATCAACAGCGCGGCCGCGGCGACGGGGAGCAGCGTCAGATTGGTTGATTTCGCCAATACTGCCATCGGCAACAAAAGGGCCAGCAGAATGGATCGCCGCCAAAAGAAAGATTCTCGTTTTGACAGCAATACCACCACAACCGCCGTTCCAAGCAGGTACGCCAGCGCATCATTGGCCACGCGCATCACGTTCACCAGCAGAAGCGGATGGAACGCCACCCAGCATCCCATGACCAGCGCGATCGACCCTGGCACATTCCCGCGAATCCACCAGAGCACCAGCCCCAGCGCGAGCGCCCCAAAAGCGACGTTGATCAGCCGCAGGATCGATACCGCCAGCCGCAGATTTGTTCGTCCACCGCAGAGCCGATAGACCGGCGCCATCAACCGGTAGTACAGCGGCGGCTGCTGCGCCTCGTAAATCATGAACGGCGCATCTCCACTGAGGTCGGGCAAGGGGCCGCTTTTCCAATATTGCGAGTACGTCGCCGCGCCGTATGTCGCCAGCGGCTCCTCCTCGGCGCGCGGGAAACGAGCGACCGCGCGCAGGAAAGAACCGTCCATAGCCGCTTTCTGAAAGACGACCGGCTCCGCGATTCGGGCACAGCGATCGATGTACCCGACATGCTGATATTCATCCCACCCCTCAAACGGCGACATCACCCCAGCCAGAATGAATCCCCGCACCAGGAACAGCCCAACAAGCACCGAAATGGCACGCCAACTCAAACCAGGCGCGTCCGATCCGGCGGCGATCTGGTGAGAATCAGTTGAACCCATGAAATGGCCGGTGAATCTAAGTGGGCGACCCCGATTTGGCAATGGTGGTCAGACCTTGGGCGGATTCCGTGAAAAGTGCTATGTCGGAACCACCCGCCGGACGACGACGATGGTTTGATCGTCTTCCGGTTCGAGTTTTTGTTGCCATTTCTGGACGGCGCTGCGGAGCATGTTAATGATTGGCTCGCAGGGTTGGCCGTTGGTTTTTTCCAGGATTTCCTTGACGCGTTCGACGCCGAACATGTTTCCGTCGGGGGCGTGGGCTTCGAAGATTCCATCGCTGAAGACGATAAGCGAACCCTGATCGCCGAGTATTAGGGGCGGTTGCGGATCTTCGAGGAAGCAGTCGGGCATGATGCCCAGGGGCATTCCGGTGGAGTCCAGGGCGAGCATTTCTCCGGTGTTGGCGGGCGCCCAGAACATGGGGCCGTGGCCCGCGCTGGCCCAGTTGAGCGTTCCATCCGGGCTGAGGAATCCGAGAAACGCGGTGACAAAGCGGGTGGTTTCCAGGTCGTCGGCCAGCCGGCGGTTGATGCGGGCGAGCAACCCGTGCGGATGCGTCTCAAAGTCGCAAAGCGTGCGCGCCAGCGTGCGAACCTGCGAGACGATCATCGCCGGCGCCAAACCGTGGCCGGAGGCGTCAGCCAGGAGAATGGCCAGCCGGCCGTCCTTCAATTGCCAAAGATCGTAACAGTCTCCGCCCGCGACGCTGGCCGTGAGTGCCCAGCCTTCGGATTCAATGCCGATGATTTTCGGAGAGCTGGTTGGAATCAGTGCGACCTGCACCTGGCGGGCGAGGTCCATTTCCTTGCTGATGACGGCATTTTCCAGGGCGATTCGGTTGCGTTCGACCCCTTCGACGATCACGCGATCGAGCGTCGTTCCTGCCCAGACAACCAGAAGGACAACCGAAGGGGCCGCGAGGCCGATGATCCAATTGTGCCAGTCGAACAGGATAAAGCCGTTGATGAGCAGGTAGCCGAGAAGGATCGCGAAAATAAAGAACCCGGCGCGGAGAGGTTGGAACCGGCCTTGAATAGTGGCCGCGGACATTCCAAAAAGAATGGTGATGAGGACGGTGACCCAACTGGGGACGACTTTCCACCAATTGTTTGTCAGGACGGCGTTGACAATGACACCGTGAACAACAACACCGGGACAGTGAAGGTGCAGGCTGGTGCTGACCAAATCTGTTAGTCCTGTGGCGGTAAATCCGACAAGGACGCCTTTGCCTGCGATCTGGGACCTAAGCCATGCACTGGTTGATTCCACCTGGGCATGCAACTTATGGTTCCTGGCGACGGTGATGGTCAGCGCATTGACCGCATCGTTGAGAAGAACCTTTTGAAGACGCTCGTCCGGCTTTAAATCCTTGTCCGCCGTCTGAGCGAACATGTCCTGCCAGCCGGAATCCTTCAGGTTCTTGAGCGTTAATTGAGCCCATTTCTCGCGGGTATCGATATCCTGGGGATCTAGCGACAATGCGGCGTACTTTTTGGCGAGATCGGGATCCAGGTTGATCTGATCGGGGTGTTGATTGTCGAGAATATTAGCGATGGCCAGATCGATGGTAACTGCGTTGGAGGCGATGATCTGACGAAGGGAACAGATGTCCCATATCGCGGCGATGGAAATGTGACGGGCTGTATCAAGATGAGCGGGCCAGTCATACATCGTTTCCCAATTGCGCGTGCCAAACCAGGGGACGGCGGCAATAAGTGGGATCGAACGTCCAAGCGTGTTGGAATGATAGGTGAATGTCGGGATGACGATTGGCTTGCCGGAAGTGGGGATAATGACGTTTGAGCCCTCAAATCGCGCCGCAGCCGGATTTGCGCCGAGCATGACGCAGGCGGTCGCCAATCCCATTTGCGGATAAAGAAGATTCTTGTACCGCACGAAGAGAGGAATCGAACGGACGGTCGCGTTGTCAAAAATGTCGTAGTTGGCGAAAGCGCAATCGGCGGCGACATTGCTGTACTGGGCTAGCGGGACCACATTGAGGTCCCCAAGCACCGGTGGAAGGACCATCGTTTGCAATGGGGCGCCGAAATGTGAAATGGCGCGTTCCGCCTCGGCAAGAGTATATTGCTCGTGGAGAAGCTGGAGCAGCGCCCTGCCTTCATCGAGGGAATCCACATCGGGAAGGAGCCGATTCGCGAGTTCTTGTTCAGTGATCGGGCCTTTTGCCAGCTCAACATCGATCCGCGACCTGATAGCGCGGCGGCGAAGACGCAAAAGCAAATCGCTCAATTGTTTTCCCGAGGTTTTGGTATCTCCAGCCTGCTGGAGGCGCTTAACAAACGCTTCGCGCGTCAATTCGAGATCGGCGGTCAGCCAGTCGATTGCCTGCGGTGGACCATCGGATACGACTTCCCCCTGTTCAACCTTGAATGATGCGGCCAGGACGGCGTTATGGCCGCGGCGAAGAGTTTGGATGAGATTGTCGTCGTCGGTCTCTGTGACTATTTTTCCATCCGCGGTTCGAACCAGCCGATTGTCCTGCGGCTCCGAAAACATGATGTCCAGACCGACCGCACTGGGACGAGCGCGCTCGACTTCATCCAGAATTTGAGCCAGCTTTCCGCGTGCCCAGGGCCAGCGCCCCAAGGCGGTGGGGGAGACCGAAGCATCGTCGATGTCGAGATGAACAAATCGGGAAGTGGGGGCCTGTTCGGCAAGCTGACAGTGAATTGCCCGCTGGTCGTAAAGCCAGTATTCAAGCGAATCAAGCAAACCAAAGGCGCTCGCCGCCAAAACCATAAGCGTGAGGAGAGCGCCGATGGCGAGGCTGCGAAAGAACACCCGGCGTTCGAGGCGGGTCATAATGAATCAGGCGGCGAAGTCCATAGCTTCGCAGGAGATGCGAGAGATGTAAACATCAGAGGGAAGATGATTCTCATTTGGAAAGAAAAAAGACTCCCGGGCACGCCAGGAGCCAGTCAAGAACGGATATCGCTTTTTATTATCGTCGTTCAGCGCGATCGGCGGCGTCGAAAGAGTCCGGCGGCGGCGATCCCAAGCAGCGATGCGCTGGTCGGCTCGGGAACCACGGAACTATCAACGTTAGACGGCCCAGCCGCAGTGACTGTGGCATCCGGATCGGTAGGGGGCAGCAACGGATCGGTGAACACCAATGACGTACTCGGGCCGACCCCTACGCCATTGGCCATGGGGTTGTTGACGGTGGTTCCGGGCCCTGTAAAAAGAAAGTCGTACATCACGAGATCCTGGGTTGCGTTCGGGTTACTGGTCAAGTCACCCGCAGGGCAGACGGATACGATGTTCTCAATCAGGCCAACCGGGAGAAACATATCCGGCAGATTGCCGTCTGCATCGGGGTTGTACGAATCCGTTGCTGCGTCATTGCTGGCTTGCGGGTTGAGAGTCACCGTTATGCTGGGGTAAAGCGGCTCTCCGTTCGCGTCGGTGCCGGAATAGCTGTCGGGCTGCCCGCCGGGGTCGGTATTGCTGCCGGCCGGGTTCGCATAATAATCAATCTGATAGCTCTGGACGTAGAAATTGTTCACGCCCAACGTGCTGTGTTGCAAGTCCGGCATAAAGTTGGAGTTTGTGTCCAGCTTAAACTGGGTTGTATCGTAGAAGAGCATCAAATTATTCGTGCCGGAGAGGTAATAAGACGAAACCGGAGGTCCACCCTCCTCCGGGCCCGACGATATTACAGGATCGGTTTCAAGCTTCCATGCATTGGCGGCGTTATTGACCAAGCCAACGCTGGTGCTGGCTTTGCCGGCGGCCTTCTCCAACGCCGCCTCGGCGCACGGTGTTACTACAAGGCAAGAAAGAGAAATCAACGGCCATGTTCGACTTGCGAGCATATCGCTCTCCCACTCAAAAAAGACTTCTACAAATGCCCGGTGCACAAATGGTTGGTCAAACCGGCAGGCAAAATCTGAGTATAAGTGGATGGCAAGTAACCGTCAAGACAATTCGGCGATTTTGAGAAACCTCATTCGTTAAAAGCGACACAATCGGCGTGCAGCCAATTCGTTTGACGTTGTGTATGGTTGTTAGTGGCTGGGGGCTCCGGAATAACTCCGGCGTTCCGTGCGGGTCACAATTGATCTGGCGGCGCAGGGAGAGGGGGGCGTAAACATTCAAAGGGCGATTTTTGCGATACACAAAATGAGAAAGGCCCCGGACTACATCCGGAGCCAATCTCGATCGGGTGCCGCTCTTTAATATCGTTGTTTACCGCGATCGTCGGCGCCGAAGCAGCCCGACCCCGGAAATCGCCAGCAGGGAAACGCTGGCCGGCTCGGGAATCTGGGCTGGGTTGATATTAGGGTTAACCGTCGTCATTAAGTAATTGGGGTCGTCCGGGTTCAGGCTAGGGTCGAAGTACGACAAAATGCCGTTTTGGCCGCCGGATGACGTGTATAAATAGGGGACGAGAGTCGGGTTTTCCGGCCCCGTAAGGTTCAACTGAAAGAAGTACTGATCCACGGTAACGTTTGGTTCACCCTGGTCGTCTGCGGAATTATTAACGCCATCGGTGATGGCCGAATTCAACTCGAAGGTAATGTCGTCGACCTCACCAACCGGGAGATTAATATCCGGCAGATTATTATCCGCATCGGGGTTAAGCGTTAGGCCCGTCCCGGTGACGGTTATACTGGGGTATTCGGGGACGCCGCCCGTGCCTTGATAAGTGTCGGATGTTCCACCGGGATCTTTGAACCCATTCGGATTTGCAAAATAATCGACCGTAAATCCAGTGACCACATAATCGCCGATTCCCGACACACTGGTTTGAAGAGTTGGATATCCGTTCGGATCAGTGTCCAAAGTGAACTGGGTCGGATCGTACGTATTCTCCAAATTGCCGCCGAGGTAGAAGTAATCCATAAGCGGCGGGACACCTTCCTCCGGTCCACCGCTGATTGCAGGGTCGGTTTCGAGCGCCCAGGCATTACCCGCCGTATGGGCAAGGCCGATGCTGGTGCTGGCTTTGTGCGCCGCTATCTCCAACGCCGCTTTGGCACACGGTGGAATTGACAGGCAAGAAACAATAAAAACTGATCCAATCGTTCTCTTGAGGCTCATGACTTTCTCCCGATCAAAGGAAACTTTAAATACCCACAACACAAGGGTTAATCTAAAGGATGGGGAGAGATGATCAAGACTTTTCTAGCGATTTTTTAAAGAAATTTGCTTCGTCAAAAACGGCAAATAGAGTTAAACATTGCGACACAATCCGTCGCCATTTGCAATGACGCGATTTGGGAAGTGGTCTACTTGACAGGTCGCGCAGAGGGGGTCGCCATTGCGACATGTTGCGAAGGTGCGCCCTTGCCCATGGAAAGCATGCGAACCGCCGGCGCAAAGCTTGTTGGGTTGATGCCCGGATTAGGATTGCCCGCGGGATCGTTTGGGATGATTCCGTCGAAGAACGATTGATCGGGGATGGCTGCGATGGCGCTGCCAAATCCGCCAGGCCCAAGCGTGCTGGTCATCTGCGTGCTCTTTACGAAATCACCGTTCGCGTCGAAATAGAACATCTCAACGGGTTGGCCATATTCATAGATGTTAAACGTGAAGGAAGTTGGCTTGCCAGAGACAAATTGTGCGCCGATTCCGTAAAGTCCGGAAGGATGGGGGCCAAGCCAATACGCGAGCTCTTCACCGCCCGTCGGCCCACCGACGTCATCGTAGGGAATGTGCCCGCCGCTGGCTGAGTTTTGCTCGCCGTTGCCCGGATACAGGAATTCATTTTTGGTGAATTGTGAGAGGAAGACCACGAGCGGATCGCCGATATCAACGCCGACTTCGAGGTTAAGGTCTGCATTTCCAGTCCAGCGAAGGACCAGATCAAGCGTTCCCGGCAGAGATTGTGGAAGTTCGGAGTCGTATGCCGGCCGGCCGCCGGAAACGACGGGGATGCCCGATATGGGGTTGTACGAAATGACAGCGCCGCGGGCCACTTCGGCGGCCAGAAGAGCGGAATCGGTCGCGGTCAGCGAATCCGCGTAACGGGGATCGACAACCGTATCAGTTACGCCCGTCTGGGCGGCGCCATCGGTGCCGGCAAGGGCTTTGGCAAACTTACCGTGTTTCGTTCCAACATTGATGGTGTTGTGGTTGTACGTGAATCTGGCGCGGCCTGTGTAGCTGATCGCCTGCGGGACAAACGGAGGCTGGTCGAACAAGGCAACCGTTGTGCCTCGAACGGCCAGCGTGCTGCTCGGGCTGGTGATGCTGGCCTCGTGTTCGAGGCCGGCGCTTTGGATGTCATAGTGCGTGCGGCCGTACTTCATCAGCAGATCGGTTTTGACCTTGTTTCCGTTGCGGAAGGCATCGGCAACGCGGACGGTGCCCAGGCGGTCGAGCGTGAAAGTCTGATCCGGGGGGATGACGCAGGTGACCGAACTATGAGGCCCGGTGCGAAGCTCGGCCCCTTCGGAAAGAACCATATCCGTTGTGGCGACAACCCAGGGTTCACCATCGGCCTGACGAACCTGAACCAGGCCGTTCACCGCGACGACGTAAATGTGCATCGAAACGGAGCCGCCCGGCTGGGAGGATGCTTCAGCGCTGGGCCGGGTGGTGCTGGCGGCCCACAACGGCGCGGCCATCAACAAGGACGTGGAAATCAGGCCCAGAACGAGCTTAGGGGTGTATCGCATGTGAACCATTCCTTTCACTGGCCGGCAACATCGGCCGCGACAGGTTGCTGGTAGTCGTCGATCTTACCGATGATTCCGACGAATTCGGTGCCGCTGAATGTCTGCTGTGGACTGCTTGGGGGAAAAATACCGTCGTAAACAAGCTCTTTGACAGCATATCGGGGCGTTGGGCCAAAAACATGCATGACCCATCCCCCCTTTATGCCAACGATCTTGACGATCGCGACCGCCAGCGTGCCGCGCGTAACTGCTTCGTTCGGCGGTTCAGAAAACGAGGCCGGCAAAAGCCCCCGGGATTTCAACGTGGTGACGCGTTGATTGTAGTTTTTCGAATCGTCGTGATTGTCGGTATATAGAAGGATTCCATGGAAGGCATCGTCGTTGCTGGTGACGTGGCGGTTAGCTAATTCGTGCCAGAACCCGAGCTGAGAATCGGTGTCATTGCCGTAGAATTTGCTATCGACGGAACTGCGAACGAAAGCAGATTGACACCCCTGTGAAAGTGCGACCAAAGCACAAAAAGCTGCTGACAGAAACACCCTCGCCAGACGACGGCCTGGGACAACCGGGAACTCGGCGATGTTTCGTTCAGAATGCAATGACTGCCCCAGTATACAGGAACTGGCGCCATTTGTCGTTACCAAAGGCCTTGAGATTTGGATCAAATAAACCATATCGAAAGGTAAGTGTGAGATCGCTAAGGACTTCCCAGTTGATATAAAAATCGGGCTCCCAGCCCAGATACGTGGCCGGGTTGGTGGATTCGTCGATCGGGGCGTTGGCTTGGCACTTATTAAACCAATAGACATCCATACCGACCTGCATTCGGCGAAGGCTATCGCTACGGATGAACGGAAAGCAGGAGGCCCCGACGCGGAGGATCGCAAGGTTGGAGACCGGCGCGCCAAATGCCAGGCCGGTGGAGACCAGGCCAAAGGAGTTAAAAGCGTTATCTGGCGTATTTGGCGTGTTGCCATTGGATGCCGTGTTGGTTAGGCCTCTATCAGGGTCCCCCGAGGCAACAATCCCTTCAATGCTGATTCGGCTGTTATGGGCATCCTGGGGGACATAGTCGATTTTCGCATCGGCGGCGTAGGCGTTGATGTTGTTTCGGGTCTGCGCGACCTGAACGAGTTCGAAGGTGTTGGGCTCGACCTCCGCACTCGCTGAAAGGGTGTTACCACATTCGAATACGCCCTCGACGCCATATTGCAGGTGATCGCTGAGGGAACCGGTGGAACCGCATCCGATGTAGTCGCTGTTGTAGGCCCAGCGGGTGTTGATGCCGTTAATATTAGCCTGGCTTTCAGAGTTCCAGTCACGCTGAACAATTCCGTAAACGTAGGGATGTTGCGATCCGAGGGTGACGGTGAGCATCCCTCCGAAGAATCCACGGTCGGTGTTGTAATCGAATGAGGGACGGTCGGGCTGAATATCAACCGTTCGAAGCGGCGTGTTGCCGGCAACGGTGGAAAGAGTCAGCGCTCCCCAGACGAAAGTCGGCATCACGCCATCAATAACCTCGCCCAGGGATAGGCCGTTTCCCCAGTAGACCAGGTCTCGGCCACCCTCGAAATTGACGTCGTAATTGATCAGTTTGCCGCAATAAGCGGCTTCATACCGTTGCAGATCGAAGCGGTAATAGGCACGGTCAAAGTCAGGATTAATAAGCCGGCTGCCGAAGCCATCGAAGCTGGCTCCGGCGACGTAGTCGTTGTATTGGACGTTGCCGCGCAGGAAAATCTCGTTCGCGCCGTCGAAATTGGCCCGGAGATAGGCGACAAGTTGATACTCCACCAGGCCGTGGTAGTCGTTGTTAGTGTCGTCGAGGGAGTAATATTGCGGGGCGAAATATCCGCCGAAGTCGATGAGGGCGCGCTGACCGACGGGAATGTCGTTGTTGGCCTGGAGGCGGGTATCCAGCTCAAGACCATTTAGCTCCTGAAGGCGTTGGTTAAGCTGGAGAGTGCGGGCAGTGTCACTGACCTGACCAAACCCTCGGCTGGATGTGACAGACAGCAAAACCAACCCGATTAATAGAGGCAGTCTCCGCACAACGGTTTCCTTCCCAAATCGAATGTGATGGACCAGATAAGGCAGCCCAATTCACCGAGGTCCCCCTCATAAATCGGCGAAACAGCGACCATATCGGAAGGCCTTAAACCTTGCAAATTATTTCGGCGCAAGTGTCAGCCTTCATGGGGGTTTGGATAAATTTTGGCGGTATATTGATGGGCGATGGCAGATGCCCACGGTCAGAACGCGGAAGTTTGGAACAATTTGGGGAATTCATTGTGCCGGCGAGGCTTGTGGGAGCTGGCGATTGCCGCGTATCGGAAAGCATTGGAGATTCAGCCGTCATCGGTCGATGCCCATTGCAATCTGGGCGTGGCCCTGGTGCGGAATGGAGAATTGGACGCCGGGATCGCGTCTCAGAGGCGGGCAATAGAACTCAACGGAAGTTTCCCGGCTGCATACAGCAATCTCGGCAGCGCACTGCTTATCGCGGGCAGGTTTGACGAAGCCGAGACTGCGCTGAATCAGGCGATTCAACTTCAGCCGGATTTCGCGGAGGCGCATTTCACCCGTTCACTGATCTGGCTGATGCGCGGGGATTTTGAGAAGGGGTGGGCAGAATATGAATGGAGATTGAAGGGGCGATCGATATTCATGCACGGGGCGACGAAGTTTAATCAGCCGAGATGGGACGGAGGGGAACTGAATGGTCGAACGATCCTGCTGCATGCCGAGGCGGGATTGGGCGACTCGATGCAGTTCGTGCGGTATGCGCCGCTCGTGGCCCGGCGCGGAGGGCGGGTGATTGTCGGGTGTCAGCCGGCGTTGGCGGGACTGTTTCACTCGATCGAGGGAATTCACGAGATTGTGACGCCGACGATGCCGCTGCCGCCCTTTGACGTCCATTGTCCCTTATTGAGTCTGCCGCTGGCGTTTTCGACAACCGCGAAAACGGTACCTTGGAACGGGGCGTATTTGCGGGCCGATTCGAAGAACGTTGAGCGTTGGCGAGCGAAAATGGGCGGCGGATTCAAGGTCGGAGTGGCATGGAAAGGGGACAGCCGGAACATGCTCAATCGATGGCGATCGATCGAATGGCAATCGTTTTCGAGAATTCTGAATGTGCCCGGAATAATTTTTTTCAGCCTGCAGAAGGAAAAAACCGTGGAATCGCCCGGGGTCGGCTTCATCGATTGGACGCAGGAGCTTCACGACTTCGGTGACGCCGCGGGATTGGTAGCAAATCTGGACCTCGTGATTACGGTCGACACGGCGATCGCGCATCTTGCTGGCGCGATGGGCAAGCCGGTCTGGGTTTTGATCCCAGCTTCGCCGGATTTCCGGTGGATGCTGGAGCGCGACGAAAGCCTTTGGTATCCGTCAATGCGGCTCTTTCGGCAGAAGAAGCTTGGAGATTGGTCGCCGGTGATTGAGAAAGTTTGTCAATCGCTCATCGCCGAGGTAGCGAAATGCTGATCGAAAATGAGTCGGATCGATTTTGCATCGCCTGCGGCTACAACCTGCGGGGGCTAACGAGCGAGCAATGTCCGGAATGCGGCTTGCGATTTGACTCCGCCGGTGGGTCTGGGATTGCGTGGGAGTACCGAAAGGAAATGGGAATGGTCCGCGCGTTCTGGCGGACGATGATGGATGGGATGTTCCATGGGAAAATTCTGGTGAACGCAATCGCGCATCCAGTCGATGTGCGTTCGGCGATTCGGTTTCGGGTCATTATCTCTCTGCTCGTGACGGTGCCGGCGAATGTGTTGTTCGGGATTATCGTTCATGCTGTCGGAGGCACCGGGTTCTTGACCGTGTGGCAGCCGAACGGCTCGAGTTGGTCATTCACCGCGTCGCCTTTTCCGGCTTGGTGGGAGATTCCAATTTTATGGTCGGCGGGCGCGACGATCTGGCTGGTATTGCCAATCGGTACGTTTATCACCGCGCTTTTATGGACCGACATTCTCGGATATTGGGTGCGCCGGGGGGTATGCCCGAAGAACGGAGGAAAGCGCGCAGTCGCGGTAAGCGCGTACGTCAGTGCGCCCCTGGCTTTTCTGATTGTGCCCACGGTTGCGTTTGGCGTGGCTTGGGAAACGTGGGATTCCGTTGACCCGATGGTTTTGAAGATTTGCACCGTGAGTTTGGATTTTGGATATGTCAGTTGCGCGGCGATTGTCGTGATTTATCTGAGAAGCGCGGTGAAACTGATCTCGGTCCTTTCGCAGGATGGTTCGGTGAGGAAGGCGTGCGCGATTGCGGGTTTACCCATCTGCTGGGTTATTGCAGCGACCGTTGGGATGGCGGGGCTTCCGATGCTGGTTGGATTGATTTGGGTGATGGTAGATAGTCTCCGAAGATAAACCCGTCAATAGCTATTTTGTTGTTGTCGATTGCCACCAATTGGTGATATCGCGCCATTGGCGAATTCCTGTGGTGTTGCTCCAGCCGAACGAGGGGATTGTGGGAGGTGGCGACAAGGCCGGTATGCCATCCGTGTCGCAGAAAACCATTGGACGCCGACCATTAACAATCGTGTAGCCGACAGGATGGGGGGTTGCATAGAAGGGGTCGTCGGGAACTGCAGAGAGATAATCCGGGAGGAGCGATTTCAGGTTGGGCGGCCAACTGTGGTGGTCGACGTGGTATAGATTGGCGGCAAGGGAGATGGCGGCCATTCGAGATTCCGCGATGACTCGAAACTCCACTTCAAGGTAACGCCCGCTGGAGCGAAGGCCGAAGGCTAGATCGACGAATCGCGAAAATCGCGGAGGATCCGGATTGGGGGGAAAGACAAATGTGGGAGGGGGGCCCAAGATTGCCTGGACGGCCGGCCAGTTCTGTTGTGCCAAGGCAAGTTGGAACTGGGCATTTTCATCAAGGATACGAGCGGCGCCAAGATAAATCATTGGCCGGAGAACGGTCGCGCGCGAGGCGAGGGCCATTGAGTTATTAAGGGTGGCAACGCTCTCATAGCGCGCCACTTCCTGACGGGCATTGCGAACCTTATCATCGTCGAGCAATTGGTGGATCAATCTGACCACCTCGGTACGGTTTTGATCGACCTCAAGATCGGTGGCCATCACTTCAATGCGATCGATGGCGAGGGCCTGGATTCCGATGCACACCAGCCGGCCTATAAGTAAACCGCGCTGCTGGACAGCGTCGGCAAGATGAAGGGTATCGAAAATCCGTTGGAGAGCCTCAGCGTCTCTTTCGTGAGAATGCGATTGAAGGGCGCCGTCACCCAATAGACATGCTAATTCCCGGGCGCGACCGAAATATTGGAGCTGAAAGGAAAAAAGGGATTGCGGCGATTGCGGCGGACGATTGCCCCAGTCGGCCTGGTCAAAATCTCTGGCGCGCGCGCGAGAGCGAGCGATTGCTGGTTGGCGGCGACGGCCTGATCGACCATCGAATGCCATTGCGCGGGATAGGGTGGATGATCTGGAAACGTAAAATTTGATGAAGCGGGCGACAATACAGTGTTGGACATCGCGGCGATGGCGGATTGGTAATAGAAGGCGGCATTCTCCTTGTCCGGGATCGGGGAGAAATCGAGATCGGAATAATATACCGGCTCATGATGCGCGATGAGTTCGTCGATTTTCGCTTCCAATCGCCGATGAGCGATATAGGACCAGACGAGCCAGCCAATTATCAGCACGGTGAAGAAGATCAGGGCGACTTTGGCGCGCTTTCCCATTAACCGAGCATACCGCGCCGAGGATGGGCACGGGATGACAAGCGCCGGCGGTTTTCCTATGATCGGGAAGTCACAACACGAGATCGCAAGGAGATACGCGTCAATGGCTGCCGAGATCACAATGCCGCAGTTGTCGGATACGATGAGCGAGGGAACCGTCGTCAAATGGCATAAGAAGGAAGGGGACCCGATCAAGAGCGGCGAAGAAGTCGCGGATATCGAGACGGATAAGGCGACGATGCCCATGGAGGCGTTCGATTCCGGGACGCTGGCGGTGATTCTGGTCGCCGAGGGACAGAAGGTGAAGGTGGGGCAGGCGATTGGCGTGATCGCGACGGGAACTGAAAAGCCGGATGAGGTGAAGAAGAAATATGCGGGTAAAGCGCCCGCGGCGGCACCGGCTGCGGCTGCGCCTTCCGCTCCTGCATCGCCTGCCCCGAGTGCCAAATCGGCTTCGGCGGCAGCGCCTGCGACTGCAAAGCCGGCGAATTATCAATACGACATCATCGTCATCGGCGGCGGACCGGCCGGGTATGCGGCGGCAATTCGCGCTGGGCAACTCAAGAAGCGCGTGCTCTGCATCGAGAAGGAATCTCTCGGCGGAACGTGTTTGAACTGGGGTTGCATTCCAACCAAGGCTCTGCTGGACGATGGCGCGTTTATCCGCAAGCTGCGGCTGCATGCGGCGGAACATGGCGTGTCCTACAAGGAGCTTTCCATCGATTTTTCGAAGCTGGTGTCGCGGAGCCGGGCCATCGCGGAGAAATTGAGCAAGGGGATCGAGCATCTTTTCCGCAAATCCGAGGTGAAGAAGGAATCTGGCGTCGGGCAGTTGCTGGGGCCGCATAAGGTGAAAATCACTTCGCCGGAGGGAACCAAGGAGGTCACGGCCCAGCACATTATTATCGCGACCGGGTCGCGGGCGACGCCGTTGCCGGGCATGGCGTTTGATGGGAAGAAAATTATCACGTCGCGCGAAGCGATGAATCTGCCAGTTCAGCCGAAGAAGCTGGCGATCATCGGCGCGGGAGCGATTGGATGCGAGTTCGCGGATTTTTATAACGCGATCGGAACCGAGGTTGTCATTGTTGAGATGATGGATCATCTGTTGCCCATCGAGGATGAGGATGTGTCGATCCTCTTGGAACGGGTGTTCGCCAAGCGCGAGATCGACGTGCGCGTGAAAACCAAAACGGAGAAGGTGGAACTCACGCCCAACGGCGTGAAGCTCACGCTTTCCGGGGCTAAGGCGGGCGTGGTAGAGGCGGATGTGGTCCTGGTGGCGATCGGCGTGACGGGAAACACCGAAGGCCTGGCCGCGCCGGGAGTGGGGCTGGAACTGGTCAAGGGCCGCGTGAAGGTGAATCCGCGATATCAGGCGAACCTCGAAAATGTCTGGGCGGTGGGAGATTGCCTGAACGTGAATTGGGCTGGACAAGCGGGGATGGAAGCGCACCGTCATCCTGACTTGGCACACGTGGCCCATCACGAGGCGGTCCTTTGCGTCGAGCGGATCGCGGGGATGGAAAAACACGACATTGATTACAAGTCGATCCCCGGATGCACCTACACGCATCCGCAGGTGGCGAGCATGGGCCTCACCGAAAAAAGGGCGCGGGAATTGAATCGAAAGCTGAAGATCGGAAAGTTTCCGTTCAGCGCCAGCGGCCGGGCGCTGGCGGCGGGGGAGCCGGAGGGTTTCGTCAAATTGATTTTCGATGCGGAGTTCGGGGAGCTGCTGGGCGTTCACATGATCGGTGAAACCGTCACGGAAATGCTGGCGGAGCTGGTGGTCGCCAAAAAGCTCGAGGCGACCGAAGAAGAGATCATCGAAGCGATTCATCCGCATCCGACCTTCAGCGAAGCGGTCATGGAGGCCGCCGGCGTGGCGGATGGACGGGCGATACATTTGTGAGGAAAGGTGGATCTGATGCGAAATGGAATTTTAATTTCGGCCGCGCTTTGCCTGGCAGCCGGCTGCGCGAGCAATTCATCGGGCGGCAAGTCGTCGGAAGTCAGCCGGGGCCAGATTCCACAGGCCGTGCAGGCGGCGTTCAACTCGGAACACCCGTATTCGGAAATGAATCATCCGAAGACATATTCGGATAAGGATGGAAACACGATCTACGAGATTCCATACACGCGTTCGGATGGAACGACGGGGACGGCGAAATATGGGTCGATGGGGGAATTGATATTTGATATGCAGAAGGATTAGTGGGCGGGTTTCATGAGGAAAAAGCGCCGGAATCGGAAAGTGATCGTCATTATTGCCGGGCCGAATGGGGCGGGAAAGACGACGTTTGCAGAGCAGTTGTTAAGCGACGAATCGGGTTCCCCTGAGTTCATCAATGCTGACATGATTGCTCGCGCGCTCTCGCCAGCAAGTCCTGAAAAAACGTCTCTGGCGGCAGGCAAGGTTATGCTGCGGGAGATTCGCGGGAAGGTGGATCGCGGGGAAAATTTTGCGTTTGAGACAACATTGTCCGGGCTAAATTATTCACGCCATATCCCGAACTGGCAATTGAAGGGATACCATGTCAGATTGCTGTTTATGTCACTGCCATTGGCGGATACCGCCGTTTCACGTGTCAAAATCCGAGTCGGGCAGGGTGGGCACAACATATCGGAGACAGTGATTCGTCGACGGTTTGAACTCGGCCGTAAGAACTTCGAGCATGTATATCGTGGATTGGTGGACAGTTGGGCGGTATATGATTGTTCCGGCGAGGCTCCCGTTTTGAAGGAGATGCAGCAATGAATGCAAAATTGGCTAAAGCGGCTCGGACGGATCCAAATATTCGTCGCGAGTTGCGGGCGCTGAGACAGGCGGCACGCAATGCCAAGCGATTGGCGGAAATCACGGGCACGCCGTTCATCATCGTAAAAAATGGCCGGATGATTGACTTGCATAAAGGGCGCAAGCAAACGGCCAAACAGCGGGAATTGATCAGGCTTCTCAGGCCATTTGGCATTTAGGAGATATTTTGAATCGAAAAGCATTGGTGGTTTGGGGCGGTTGGGATGGGCACCAGCCGCGAGAAGTGGCGGAAATTTTCAGGGTCTGCTGGCGAAAGAAAATTTTGACGTGGAAGTGTCCGATACCCTCGACGCATTTTTGGATGGCGAGAAACTTGGGCGGTTAAATTTGATTATCCCGGTTTGGACGATGGGGAAAATCTCGCCCGAACAGCTCAAGCCCGTGCTGACCGCCGTCGAAAACGGCGTGGGAATTGCCGGATGCCACGGGGGGATGTGCGATTCCTTCCGCGAGGCGACGGAGTGGCAGTTCATGACCGGCGGCCAATGGGTCGCACATCCGGGCAACGACGGCGTCAAATATCGCGTGAAAATGGGCCCGGCTAAAAGCGAGATTAACAAAGGCCTGGCCGATTTCGATGTCAGCAGCGAGCAATACTACATGCACGTCGATCCGGCGGTGAAAGTGCTGGCGACCACGACGTTTCCTACCGCCGATGGGCCGCACGTGGGTAATGGGCCGGTCGATATGCCGGTGGTCTGGACGAAGACATTTGGCAAGGGCCGGGTGTTCTATAATTCGCTGGGCCATCAGGCGAATATTGTTTCGACGCCGGCCGTTCTGGAATTGATGAGGCGGGGATTTTTGTGGGCAGCTTCGTGAGATAAAAACGACCGGCCCGCCTCCGGCGTGCCGGCCGTCTAGAGCCTGCGACTCCTTTCGCATCCTTCCATGATTCGCATCGCGCCGCGCATAGCGGCGCTGACTCGGGTCGGCCGGCTGGACAGCGTGGGTGGCCAGCAATTCCTCGAGGAATACTGCCAGTCCGTCTTCATTATTCCGGCCGATTATTCTTTTAGCGCATTTCAGGAGGTCGGGATGAGCGTTTCCCATTGCAACGCCCAGGCCGGCGTTCTTGACCATGGTGATGTCATTGATTTCGTCGCCGACGGCGATGATCTCCTCGGGTTTTATGCGATGCCGCTTGGCGACGTGCAGAATACCCTGCCATTTATTGACAGAGGGGTCGAAGACTTCGATGACGCTGACGTCGCCGCCAACAAAACAATGGCTGAAGATGCGTTCGCCGAAATTGGCTTGGAGTTCCGCATGAATGGACTTGGCGATATCGGGGATCGCGACAGTGCCGACGCGAACCGTGTGCGGGTGCGGATAGTTGGCGAGTCCGGCCGTTAATTTTGCGGATGCGCCGGTGCGCTTAAGCCATTTGCCCGTGTCGGAGTGCCGCGGCAGATCGCTGCTGATGAGATAATCCACTCCGGCGGCTTCCGTGTCCTGCAGCGCCAGCGCCGCCTGGCCGTGGGATTCGAAGAAACCGCATAGCTCGCGGGCTAGTTCCGGATCCATGACGGTGCGGTGGAGGGTGACGCGCTGGCGGGTATCAATAACCATGGCGCCACCAACGAACACCGCCGAGTCATAATGTTCGATGGCTTCCAGCACCGTCTTGCTCTCCGTGAAATTGCGTCCCGTCGCGAAGCAGATAAGCAGGCGCGCCTTTAAAGCCCGATGAATCGCGGCTTTCGTGCGCGCGGTAACCTGACTGCTCGGCGACAACAGCGTCCCGTCGAGGTCGATGGCAATTAATTTGTACTTCACGACGTCACCATCGCCTTCGGGGGCGAGGCTAGCAACTTCCCAGTTTGATGCAAGTAAAATTGGGGTTATCAACTGGTTTTCCACAAAATGTGGTATGGCAGGCGAATTCAAGAGACCATTAGTAGCGTTCGCGAAATTGATCCCCGGTCGCGATTGTCCAGATTAAAACATTAGGATCAGATCATGAGCCCGCCTCATTCCCAAGAGTTCGACGGCGCGATACAACCGTCGTATCGCGATCAGGAAAGATAAAAACGAGTTGGGAAAAATCGTATGAACCGAGAACGGCTGGCGTGGCTCATCAGCATCATTCTCCTGGCGTTCCTGGCGTTCCAGTTGCCCGGCACGCTGGGGCAGCGCGATGACGAATATGCCTGGGTCCGCACCATCGTCGAGATTCACCGCGAAATTACCGACAACTATGTCGATCCCGTCGACGATTCCCTTTTGAAGCAGAAGGCCATCGAAGGAATGTTGGGGTCGCTGGACGATCCCTACACGGTTTACATTCCACCGGACCATCAGGCGGAGTTCGACAAGGAACTTGGCGGATCATTCAGCGGCGTGGGGATTTCGTTGCAGATGATTGACAAGAAAATGGTCGTCTTGTCGCCGATCGATGGCGGCCCGGCCGATCTGGCTGGAATCGACGGTGGCGACGTAATCGTGAAGGTGGATGGCACCGCGATTCAGGGGATGGACATCGACAAAGTCGTCAAGCTGGTTTCGGGGCCGGTAGGGTCCGCCGTGGTCCTGACGATCGATCGGCAGGGCCAGACATTGCAATTCACCCTTCATCGGCAGCAGATCGTCTTGCCGACCGTGTTGGGATACGACCGGGGGCCGGACCAAGGCTGGAAATATCTCGTCTCGGAGAATCCGAAGCTGGCGTATATCCGCGTCACGCAGTTCGACGAAAACACCTTCGACGAAATGAAAGACGTTTTGATGGGCAAGGATGGTCACGCGGGATTGATCGCCCAGGGAATGCAGGGGCTGATCATGGATTTGCGGTTCAATCCGGGTGGTCAGCTTCAGCAGGCGATCAAGGTCGTGAACCTGTTCATCAAGGCGGGGGTGATCGTCAAGACGCTGGGTCGAAATTCGCCCGAGGAAATCGACAAAGCCAGCCCGGATGCGGTCACGCTGCCGTATTTCCCGATGATCGTGCTGGTGAACGATGACTCGGCGAGCGCGGCGGAGATCGTGGCCGGAAGCCTGAAGGACAATCACCGAGCCCTGGTGATCGGCCAGCGGACGTTCGGCAAGGGGTCGGTGCAGCGCGTGATCCAACTGGGCCAGGATGATGGCACGCTGAAGATGACGGTCGCGCATTGGTATTTGCCCAGCGGGCGATTGGTAAGCCGAAAGAAGGATTCAACCGATTGGGGTGTTGAACCGCAGATTATCGTTGCGGTGGATGAGAAGGAGGAAGAGGGAATCAGGGAACTGCAGGATCGGCAGGAAGCGATCCGCTATCACCCCATGTCGACGCAACCATCAACGCAGCCGACGACCGAGCCGACCGATCCGCAGTTTCAGCAAGCGCTGACGACGATGGTGGGGCTGGTGATCCTGGACACGAACAAACACGCCGCGACGCGGCCCTGACCAAATGCTGGTCTTAGGAATCGAATCCACGTGTGATGAAACCGGCGCCGCCGTGGTGGTTGACGGCACGCGCGTGCTCAGCAATATCGTCGCCAGTCAGGTCGATTTACACGCGCGATATCGAGGGGTCGTGCCGGAGATCGCGAGCCGGGCGCATATCGAAAATATCTTGCCCGTGGTGACAGAGGCGTTGAAGTCCGCGGGGGTTGAACTGGGAAACGTCGATGCAGTGGCAGTGGCGCATCGGCCCGGTTTGATCGGGTCGTTGTTGATCGGAGTGACCGCCGCCAAGACGATGGCATGGGCGCTCGGCAAACCGCTGGTTGGCGTCGATCATGTTCACGCTCATCTTTACAGCGTGAGATTGGAGACGGCCGCTTTACCGCCGATGCCGGCGGTGGGGCTGGTTTGCAGCGGTGGGCACACGGCCCTTTACCGGCTCGGCGATTTCCTGGACGTGGAAATGATCGGTTCGACCCTCGATGACGCGGTGGGGGAGGCGTACGACAAGGTCGCGGGAATTCTGGGATTGGGATATCCCGGCGGGCCGGCGATCGATCGGTTGGCGTGCGAGGGAAATCCCAAAGCAGTGCGGTTTCCGCGAAGTCAGATGAGCCGGCAATCATTGGACTTTTCCTTCAGCGGGCTGAAGACCAGCGTTCTGTATCACGTTCGGGGCTATCAGGGCCGGGAGCATGAGGCGAAGAAATTAACGGATGCGGAAATCCGCGATGTGGCAGCCTCTTTTCAGGCGGCGTGTGTGGACGTTCTGGTGGAGAAAGTCCAGCGAGCGGCGCGCCGAACGGGAGCGCGCAGTGTCATCATCGGCGGAGGGGTGTCGGCCAACAGCGGCCTTCGCGCGGCTATGGCGAAATTCCCCCTGCCTGTTTTCTTTCCGAAGTTGGAGTATTGTTCGGACAATGCTGCGATGACCGCCGGCTTGGCGGACGTTTTGCTCGCGGCTGGTCGAACAAGCTCACTGGATCTGGATGCGATTCCTCACAGTCAATTCAGCCATGCAACGAATTAAACATCCTCCTCCATTGCCACTACGGCCGCTCGACGGGCAGAAGGGAATGTTCGGCCGGGTGCTGATCGTTGGGGGAAGCACGGAGATGATCGGCGCGCCCGTCTTGGCGGGCGAGGCGGCGTTGCGCATGGGCAGCGGATTGGTGCAAATAGCGATGCCGGGGTCGGTGTTGGCGGCGGCGCTGTCGGTCGTGCCCGAGTTGATCGGATTATCACTGGATGAAAGCGCGGCCTCCACGAAGAAATTGCTCGAAGCGGCCGAGAAGGCGAATGTCCTGGCCATCGGGCCGGGCTTGGGGCAGTCGAAATCGATCGGCAAACGATTGGATGCCCTGTTTCGGCTGGATAAACCGATGGTGGTGGATGCGGATGCCCTGAATTATCTGGCGTCGTTGCGGGCGTGGCCGAAATCTTTCGCGGCCCGCGCGGTGCTCACGCCACATCCCGGCGAGATGAAGCGATTGGCGAAATTGATCGGCCGCGATTCGGTTCCGGCGGATGAGAAAGGCCGGATCGGCATCGCTGCCGAGGCGGCCAGGGCGTTTGGGCAGGTGATCCTGCTCAAGGGACACCACACTGTCGTGACGGATTCGCGAAAAGTTTTTATCAACCATACTGGGAATAGCTCGTTGTCAAAAGCCGGCGCCGGCGATGTTCTGAGCGGGATTTTGGCGTCGCTGATCGGACAGGGAATGGATCTATTTGACGCCGCGTGCGCGGCTGCTCATCTCCACGGCCTGGCCGGTGAGATGGCAGGGAAGCGGCTTGGGCGAAGGAGCGTGCTGGCTCGCGATGTGATTGATTCGATCCATCTGGATTGAACTGGTTCGGGTCCTTTGAGTCTTGTTCCGGATGCGATCACAATGTCGGGATTATTTAACTTGTATTCGTATGGTGATCCCATGCGGCAGGCCGCTCGGCGCTATGCCGGGCTGGTCGCGGGATTCCGCCGGAGGTTTCCGGATCGGGCGGTGGGGGAGTGTCTGTCCGGCGTGACTCTAACCATTCTGAGGAAGATGCTGCCCGAGGGGACTTTCGAACGCGATCGCCTTGAGGCGATTGTTTCCCAAGTAAAAAGGTCTGATGATCCAATAGAATTCTGCTGCCAATTGGTCACTTTTCACACCGGGATCGAACTGCAAGATGGCAGAGCGTTTCTGGAACAAGCTGAGCAGGTCCAGGAGGAATTGCGGCGACGGGGCGTCCGCGATCGGTCCGAATGGTTGCTGAAGCTTCGATCTTCGTTGTACAACGAGCCGCGGAGCCGACCCGTTGCATCGTTCGACATCCTCCGCATTCCGCGGTTTCCCAACGTCGGGAATTGGGTGGGAATAAGCCTCTTCGGCTCAATTGCGCTGGCGTGCGCGATTTTCCATCATCATACGGCCGCGATTATTCTACTTTGCGTCGGCGTGGCGTCGCTACTGACACCCGTGGGATATTGGGAATTCGATAAGGCGCGCCGTCGGCTCCGGATGAAAAGTCGTAGCGGTCTATTTGCCGGTCGTGAGATCATCTGTTACTCAACTCGCGACATCGTCTCCGTGGACCTTGAGGTGCGCGGTGACAACGAGGGCGGGAAAACTTATACGGTGAGAGTGGTCTTCGCTGGTGGCCGACAAATTATTGTTGGTGAACAGGCTCGCGATGCTGAGCGGATCGCGGCGTACCTGGAAGTCGAAAACAATACACGCACGATTTAGAGCTATTTGGCGTAGGCAATCATGAACAGCCGCCGGAATGGGAAGAGCACTCGGCCATCCGACTGCTGGGGATAAGCGGCACGAAGGCGCTGGCCGTACTCGTTGGTGAAGCGCTCGCGGTCGGATTCGGAGGTCAACGCGTCCAAAAATGGCCGAAGGCCGGTACCGCGATACCATTCGACGATCGCGCCCGATTCCGGCATGTTGTGAATGTACTCGGTCGCCCACAAGTCGACGCGTTTGGCGTGGGGATTCAGGACATCGTAGTAAAACGGCAGGTCGTGGACATTCCATTCGCGCACGCTTTGCGGAAAGCGATCGCGCCAGGCGGGCGATGCGGATAATTCTCGCATCAGGAGATGTGCCGGCGCATCGTAATTTCCGGGCATTTGAGCGGCGAGCGCTCTGCCGGGCGCGACGTGTTGCATAAGGCGAGCGAAAGCCACGGAATGGTCGTCCACCCATTGCATCGCGGCGTTTGAAAAAACCAAATCGAATGGATGATCGTCGCCCTCCGCCCAACCCATGATATCCCCAACAATCCAGTTGTTTTGCGGCAGCGCGCGGCGGGCGGCGGCGATCATCTCCGGGGAATTGTCCAGGCCAGTAATTTGCGCCTGGGGCCAGCGGTCGGCGATGACGGCGGAGCTGTTTCCCGGTCCGCAGCCGAGGTCGATGATGCTCGCCGGGGCGTTTAGCTCTATTCGCCGGACCAGATCGCGGCACGGAAGCGTGCGTTCTTCGGCGAACTGCAAATACTGCTTTGGATCCCAGGTTGGCATAAGTCCTCAGGCCGGAAAGGCGCGTAATGCCGTTTGCGCCACTCGATGCAACTCGGCGCGTTTGGCGCCGCCGGCGGCTTGGACGGCCAGGCCGTGGATAACGGTGGCGACGTAGCGAGCGAGATCGGCGGCGTTGGCGTTTGCCGGGAGATCGCCATCGGATTTGGCCCGCTGGAATCGCCGGCGAATCGCGGCTTCGGTGGCGTCGCGCCGGGAGATCAATTCCTTTCGGATTGAATCGGACTCGTTTCCGCAGGTTAGCGCCCCCTGCACAATCAGGCACCCATGGGGATTGCGCGGGTCGGTCAGCCGGCGGACCATTCCGCCCAGAAGACTTTCAACGGCAGCCCGGGCGGTCGGCGCTTCAAGAGCGGCGCGAACGAAGGCGACGGGGCCTTGCATATATCGATCGAGCACCTTGCGGAACAATGATTCCTTGTTCCCAAAGGCCGCGTAGAGGCTGGGCCGGTTGATGTTCATCGCCTTGGTGAGATCAATCAGTGATGTGCCCTCGTAGCCCTTGCGCCAAAAGACCATCAGCGCCCGATTCAGCGCTTTATCAGCGTTGAATTCACGGGGCCGTCCCTTGTGCACGTTGGAACTTCTCATTTTCATACCTAACGATATATTATTAAACTTGACTCCCCGCGTCCACCGGAATATCTTTACCGTTCGGTACAAATTCTTTACGAAGGAGTCAAATCATGGCTGGCAAACTTTCGGGAAAAGTGGCAGTGGTAACCGGGGCGTCCAAGGGAATCGGGGCGTCGATCGCCAAATATCTAGCGGCCGAAGGAGCGGCGGTGGTCGTCAACTATTCGTCCAGTAAATCAGGCGCGGACAAAGTCGTCGGTGAAATTGTCGGCAGCGGCGGCAAGGCCGTCGCGGTGCAGGCGAATATGGCAAAAAAGGCGGAGATATCCCGACTTTTTGCCGAAACCAAAAAAGCGTTCGGCAAGCTCGATATTCTGGTGAATAACGCCGGGATTTATGAGTTTTTACCGATTGAGCAAATCACCGAGGAACACTTCCACAAACAATTTGATCTGAACGTCCTTGGTTTGATCCTCGCTTCAAAGGAAGCGGCGGCCTATTTCGGTGATGCCGGCGGCAGCATCATCAATATCAGCTCGGTTGTCAGCACGCTCGCCCCGCCCCAGTCGGCGGTTTACAGCGCCACGAAGGCGGCGGTCGATGCGGTCACTCGATCCATGGCCAAGGAACTGGGCGCACGCAAAATTCGCGTGAATTCGCTCAATCCTGGATTGGTGGAAACCGAAGGCACGGGTGCGATGGGAATTACGTCGTCCGAGAACGATTTCCGCAAGCAATATGAGGCGACCTCGCCGCTTGGGCGGATCGGGCAGCCGCAGGATATCGCGACCGCGGCGGTTTTCCTTGCGTCGCCGGATTCGAGCTGGATTACGGGGGAGACGCTGTATGTGTCGGGCGGATCGCGGTAAGGCGATTTTTAACCGCGGAGCACACGGAGACGAAGCCACGTTTTTGAAGAATTTTCCACGGCGACCAGTGGACGGGTTGTGGGCGATCTGGCTGTTGGCGATTTATTTGCGGGAGCCCCCACGGCAGCGCCATGGGGTTCAAAGAACGGAATCCGCGGCGTCGCGAAGTTTTGATTTGGCGGTGCGAAGTCTTAACATCGTTCGATGCAAATTCGTGCATTTCAGCCGGCGGATGAGGAAGCTGTCGTTGCCATTTGGGGGGATTGCCAACTTATCGGTCCGACTAATGATCCTCACAAGGACATTCACCGGAAAATGGCGGTGCGGCCGGATTTGTTTCTTGTCGGGATCGTCGATGATCAAATTGTCGCGACCGTCATGGCGGGGTACGAGGGGCATCGCGGCTGGTTGAATTATCTGGGGGTGTTGCCGGCGTTTCGCAAGCGGGGATTTGCGCGATTGCTCATTTCGGAAGCCGAACGGCTTTTGCGGCTTGAAGGGTGCGCGAAAATCAACCTGCAGGTGCGCACGGCCAATCAGGGTGTGGTCGAATTCTATCGGCGCATCGGATATTCGATCGACGATGTGCTGAGCATGGGGAAGCGGTTGGAAAAAGATCACTAGGGATTGAATCCTCCGCGCCAGGGGTCAACTGGCAGCCAAAACACGTCGGAGGTTTTCGCGGATGTCGCGGCGCTCGAAGATGGACCGGCCCCGCGCGGCGAGCTGACGGCGGGCGGAATCGTCCTTCAGCAGGCGCTGGCATTCAGCGGTGATATTGTCGAACGTGGCGAACGCAACGGCTTCCTTGAGATCGGAGTCGATGACCGAGTCGGGATAGATGTCGGAAACCACGGCTTTTTCGTTGGCCAGCAGATATGAGACGCGCACGATCTCGAAGTTATGGCTGAAATCGTAGAGGTTCAGGTTGAGAAGGATCTTGGCGCGGGAGATCAGTGAGTCTCTTGCTTGGCCGTACAATCCGCAGGCGTAGACGCCTTTGATTCCAACGTGGCAGATGTGGCCAAAGACGCCCAGTCGGGGCGCGGAGGGAAGTCCGTAGAACAGGACGTCAATATCCTCCTCGTCGAGTTTGGGGATGTGCCGGAGACTCGGGGACCAGCAAATCGGAAGCAGTTGAGGAGCGAATGCGGGATTGAGCTTTTGCCAGGTGGCGATGTTTGTCGAATTGTACTCCCAGACGCGAAATCGGGATGCGATGACCGGAAGCGACGCGACGAGCTTGTCGACCGGAACGTGGGCGATCTGTTCCAGGTGATAGAAAATGCTGTCGGGCGGGACGCGTTCGAGTTGCTCGCCGGTGAGCATCTGACCGCCGAAACAAATGTTGGTGCGTTCGCGGACAAAACGATTGAAGCCGACGGTCACATCGTGCCCCAGTTCGCCCAGGCCCCATCGCACGGTTTCAACCACTTCGCGATAGCCCATGGGTCCGTGGCTGACGGGGTGAAGGACGTGAACGAGGTGGAACTTTTGTGCGGGCTTGGCGTGACCGGGTTTCATCAGGGACAGATTATGGCAGTTTGATAGGCCAAGGAAAGAAGAAAGCCACACGGCTATCCCGCGTGGCTTTGAAATTTCTGCTTATTGCAGCTACGAGCCTTGTGCCTTGCGCCGGCGTCGGGCTGCCAGAAGCGGCAATGCTACGACGACGAGACTCAGGCTGGCCGGCTCCGGCACACCCAGGACGGGTTGGACCATGACGCTGCCGGATACGGCTTTTTTGGCGATGAGGGCAACTGTACCCGGCTCGCTGGAGGCGGTCAGGGTGTTGTCGAGATCCCAACTGACTTCGGTGGCCTGGCCGTTGTAGCCGGCGCCCATAACAAGACTGCTTAGGTTCACCATCGCGCTGCCCGTGTAATCCACTCCGGCACCTTCATTCCCCGGCAACGCGTACGACCCCGAAGGAGTGAAGACGAGGTTGGCGTTCGAAACGATTGGCGTAATCGGAGCGCCATTGACCTCGAGAATTGTAATCGTGACGGGGGCGGTGACGCTGACAGCGGTTGCGGCGGTGCCGGTGCCTTCGAGGGTGTAGTCGCCCTCTTCCTCAAATTGGAGTCCGAGGACCTGGATGTTCGGATCGGCGCTGAGCGTTGTCGTCAAATCGCCCTGAGTTGTGTCGGTCGCGGCGCCGTTGCTCGAACTGGCTCCGAACGAATTCGGGCCGAATTCGATGGCGTTGGCGGTAACCGTTGGCTGGCCGTAGAGGGCGTTTGAGTTGGTGGTGGAGCTTTCCGTAACCTGCAAATAGTTGACGTTGGTTCCGCTGAAATCCCCGTAATCTATTGATGCAACCGCGGGGGTGATTTTAATGACAGCCGAGGAGAGAACCAAGGCACAAATACCAACCGATCGCATTTTCCGGAGCGACATATTCCCCACCGTTCCTTGAATTGTTTATCTCCTCTGACGACGTTTCAAAAGGGCCAGAGCCGCAAATGAAACCCAGCCGATGGACACTGGTTCGGGCATTGACGCGGTAATGGTGACTCCATCCGCGGTCTTCTTTTCAATGAAGGCAATCGTACCGGTCTGGCTGATGGCAGTCAGATCGTTGTCCATCGTGTAAATGATTTCGGTTGCTTTGCCGCTGATATTGTCGGCGGCGAGCGCCGCATCAACACTTTCGGCCAGCGAACCCGACCAGATGATTCCCGCGCCGGGATCGTTCAGCAAATTGTAATTGCCGCCGTCCGGAGTGAAGACGACATTCGTATTCACATCGATTGGAGAGACGCCAACGCCATTGATCTGAATGATTTGAAGGAATACAGGTGCGGCCACGGATACGCTAGTGCTCGTCGACGCCGGGCCGCCCACCAGGGTGTAGTCGCCCGACTCGCCGACATTGATTTGATCGATGGTCGCTCCGTTCAATCCAATGATCGTCGTCGTCAGAGTTCCATCGGTGATCTGCACACCGCCGTTGCTCGCGCTGGCGCCAAAATCGGTTGGATTGAAAACGAGGGAGTTATCCGTGAGGGTCGGCGCTCCATACAAAGGCGGAGTGCTCGTAACGGAGCCCTCGGTCACCTGTTGATATTCAAAATTTGTCCCAAAGAAATTACCGTAGTCGATTGAGGCCGACGCCGGTTTTGCGACCGCACCGGCGAGAATGAGAAACGCTGAAACCTTCGCTCCGCGCACCAGGTTCTTGGACATTTCTTCCTCCGATTCGCGAATTAACGTCCATTCAGCCAGACAGATTGCATCCAAGCTTGACGGCAAACCACATCAGCTAAGGATGCCACGAATGAAAACGTCCTCGTCACTCCAACCGGCAGGTTTACAACTTATGCCGGAAGAAATAACCCTAACGTCGCAAATGTTAACGATCTGGCCGCAAAACACAACAACTATTATTCGCGAATTCGCGATACTTTTTCCTAACATATTGCGAACTTGGGCTGGTTGCCCAGGCTTTGCCCCATAAATCTCCTAAAACAGTGAATTTTGAGGCATCCCACTGATTTTTGGGGCAACCGTTTCGGTCAACGCCGGGACGATCCCAAGCTCGTACATCGCCGAAATCAGACAGCAGATGTTATGACAAAGGATTTTGCAAAGCACTTCATTCTTGGCCGCGACTTCGGACTTTGAACGCACGGAGTCTCCGAATTTCGACTTGACCATCATAACCGTCGATTCGACGTTTGACCGGCGATGATAGTGCTGCAAAAACTCCGCTTGTTTGAACTGGAAAAAATGGAACATCTTACGGAACAATCCGCCCCTTTCCGCAGTTGCATTCCCCTTGAACGCGATGAACGGGGTTGCTCCGGCCTTTGCGACGGCACTGTGGCATTCATAGCTTGAATAGCCCTTGTCGGCGCTGACTTCTTTCATGTCGAAGTTCTTGGCCGTGGAATCGACCAGTGACGGCAGCACTGGGGCATCGCTCTTGTACTGGTCGTGAATCTCGATTGCCGTTACCACGTTGGTTTTCGTGCCGCAGCACAAATGGGCCTTGATCCAATGCTGCTCGGACGTGAAGCGGTTGTATTTGATATCGAACCAGCGAGTGAACCGGCAGAACGCGAACCCGGTTGAATCGACGGCAAATTGAGACTCGACAGACCGGAGCGGCAACGACGTGCGCTCAATCAGGCCGACGAGCACCGGAAACAGGTCTGGATTCTCGATATACCGGAAACAGCTATTGTAGTGCGGGGCGCGGGCGACAAGGCCGCTTTCCTTGGCATCGGCAAGCTCACTGGAAAACCGCCGCCCGCTATGTGTGCTGTAAACCTTGTGGATAATCGAGAACACGGCATCGGCCATTGAGATGCGCGGGCGGCCACGGCGGGGTTTTCCGTCTGTCGGTTCTTCGATGGTGCTGCAAACGTCGCGTAGCAACGTCTGGAAATGCTCTCGCTCATGGACCTGTGCGGCGTTGTAGTTCGGCCAATCTTGCGCGTATGTCTTGCGGGTTTTCGTGACGGTGATTGACTCGGTGATGGTTTCACTGCCGTCAGCGCCAGCCTCGCGGCGCATCGTGTAAATGACCGCATAGATATGCTTACAGTTGCATCGTCGGGTCTCATGGTCCGGGCAGTTGCAGGTGAACACTGGCTTGGCCGGATTCGACCAGACTTTGTATTTCGTCGGGCGCGGACTTGTTTGGGACGGCACAAGGTAAAATCCGTCTTTTTTCTCGATCCGGGCAAGCGCCGCAATCTCTAAGCCGCGCTGTTTGCGGACTTCGATTCCAGCCGTGACCCCATCGGTGATTGGCTGTCCGTTGTAGGTTTCGCCGCCAGCGCTTTCGGGTTTGTTATCCATAAAACATACCTTTCGTGTTGGTATTTAATATATACCGATTAAATATCGTTGTCAACAAGTATTTTTTATGTTGACAAAAATACCTGATATACATATTCTCCCTTCATGGCAGAACGCGGACGACCCAAGAAAGCGAAGTCCGACCTGCGAAAGAAGCAACTTCACATGCTCCTAACTAATACCGAACACAAGTTAATCGAACTTGCGGCCAAATCCGAGTCTGTTCCAGTGGCTACATGGGCGCGCGGCATCCTCCTGAACGCGGCGAAGGAAAAACAGGCTAAGGCCGGGCAATGAAAATCCGGACTGCCATCCACAAGAATTCCACGAAGTTTTCCCCATCCCGCCCAAGCCCAAATTCAAGCAAAAATACTGGCATGAAACGACATTCTATAAAGACTTATCCACGGCTGTCGCAAGCGCATCATCGTGGAGCCAATTCCGTCCTTGGCCCTCCTACTAGGATTGTGTCCGGTTCAAAGCCACTTGCCCAAGCGACCGTCGTGGGTACAGCTCGCATCGCATGGGCCATCGGAGTGCCGCGTATGCCTATGATCCGCGCAGAAAACGCGCCAACCTGCATTGAGCTTTTCGCCGGGGCCGGTGGGATGATGCTGGGCCTGGAAATGGCCGGATTCCGGACGCTCGTGGCAAACGAGGTACATCCCCATCCTTGTTTGACGATTCGGCGCAACTTTCCGGATGTCCCAATCGTCAACCGCTCCATCCGTGACCTATCCGGCGATGACCTCTTGGTCGCGGCTGGGATTGACCCAAAGCGTCACAAGGACATTGATCTTGTCGCTGGCGGTCCGCCATGCCAAGGATATTCGACCGCCGGGATGAAAGACCTGGATGACCCACGCAATACGCTGATCGGGGATTACCTCCGCATAATCGGTCAGATTAAGCCGCGATTTTTCATCCTCGAAAATGTGACCGGGCTTCAATCGCTCCACGGCGGCAAATTGTTTGAAAACGTACTGAATGAACTCACGGAATCCGGTTATTCGTTCCACCACAAGGTTCTGTTTGCAGCCGACTACGGCGTCCCACAAATGCGCAGGCGGCTAATCATCATTGGCGCGAGGAAATGCCCGTTGCCGATCCATCCTGATCCGACCCACACCAAGAATGATTCACAATTGTTCAGGCTGGGGATCATCCCATATACGACCTGTGGGGATGCGATTGGTGATTTGCCCGCCATTGGCCCAGGCGAAATAGCCATCAGGTACAGCGGGACTCCAAAGACCGAATACCAGCGCCTAATGCGCGACGGGGCCGCTGGATTATATAACCACGAGGCGTCAAGACACAGGCGAGAGACGATGGATTACTATGGCTTGGTCCCAAAAGACGGGACATGCCTGGACATCCCCGAAAAACTGAGGAAGGGAAAACAGGGTATCCAGCGATGGCCCCTGAATGGATTGGCCAGGACGATAACGACGGAACCAACGGACTTCTTGCATCCAACGCTCAACCGCATCCCGACCGTGCGGGAACTGGCAAGGGTGCAGAGTTTCCCCGACCATTACGAATTCATGGGCCAACGGACGACGGGGAACAAGATGCGACGGCTGGGCTATTGTTCACAGACGCAACAAGTCGGAAACGCCGTACCGCCGCTGCTGGCAATGGCGATTGGCCGCGAAGTCATCCGTTTGTGCCATCCGTCAAATAGTCAATCAAGCAACTCAAGCGGAAAAAAGCCGCGTCCCGATCATGGCCAAGGTGTTTCCCGCGGTCCGCCACCCCTTTGGCCCGCCGTGCAGTGACGTAAGCGCCGTCCAGCAAGGCCGCGTCCATTTGCAGCATGTTTCGCGCCCCGGACTCGGTTGCGAAGTCTGGTTGTTCTTCAGCGAGATCGCTACAGACCGCGATATATTTGACCCGCAGGAGTGAATTGCGGTCCTTGGCCCGTATTTCCTGCATCTCTTGTTGGCATACGCTGGCGCCCGGAGCAAATTCCAAAACGGTACGTTATGGAACCTGTCCTTAAGGGTGGACTTCACGGAAACCATGAAGAATTCGCCGCCGATGTTTTCCGGGTTAAAGGCACACAGGTCCGCATCAATGTGCGTTTCTATGGACTTGGCCCCAAGCTTGACGCTGACGGCAAAGTTTTCGCGCGTGAACCCAGTAAACCTCTTAAGGAACGGCTCCGAGAATGGGATTATGCAGTATGGCGCGTCAAGTTCATGCAAGGCGTAGGCAATTGCAAGCCCAACGAACCGCTCGAACATCTTCCCCGTATTTGATTTTAACACTTGCGTTTGGAGTTGGACGCTCTTGGCGATGTCGGCGTCCCCGTGTTTTTCTTTCGCATAATCAGCGGCCATTTTGAGCATTTGCTGGCGTCCCTTGTCCATGAAGCTGTCCAGGGCGTTCATGGAAGCCGTCGCGCCTATTTCGGAGAATCCATTCTCGAACCCGGACCACCACATTTGCTTGATCCGCGAGAACGTGACGGCCTTGGCGTTTATGAATTGGTCTAAATGGACTTGGTTGATTTTCTTCGCTAATTCGCTCACAGGGAGCGCATCGGCGTAGCAGACTGGATTCATTTAACGGTGATTGGGGTTTCCTGGTTATCGGACGCCGTGGTGCCTTGAACCGGGCGAGGCTGGCATTAACCTGGTGATTTAATGGGGAGATTCAATTCCATCCCGGCTGAAGTGTCGAAGCGAATGGCGACGATTCGCGGGAAAGACACCAAGCCCGAGAAGGCTGTACGAAAGATATTGCGATCGTTTGGCCTTAGCTTCCGTGCCAACGTCCGCACGTTGCCGGGCTGCCCGGACCTTGTAGTTACCAAGAAAAAAGCCGCCATTTTCGTACACGGTTGTTTTTGGCATCGCCATTATTGCCAAGGGGATAGGATTCCAAAGTCCAGGACGGAATTCTGGCTAAAGAAGTTTAAGAGCAATCGACATCGTGATATGAAGTCGGCCATCGCCCTGCGGGGCGCGGGTTGGCGCGTACTAATAATTTGGGAGTGTCAGACCAAAGACGCGGATCGGCTCACGGTCAGACTCCGGAAGTTTCTGCGGTGACGACCTGCCATTTTGGCTTTTTGGGGCAGACGTGCGATTATTGGGGCAAGAGGTATTTGTGGGGCAAAGCCGGTTGCCCAATATTTTGTTAATATGGGTGTTTTGATGGCGTCAGGTGGCTAGGTTGGGCGGCAGGCTGGGCGGAAATCTCCTCCGCGGATCGACTTACAAATACGGCTCATTTCGCCGCGCCGTGCATCAGCAAATATCCCACCACGCCCACAGCCACGAGGGCGGCGACGGAGATGCCGATGGCGACGATCAGCAACGTCGTGAAACGGGCGTTCTGGCGTTGAATGACTCTTTCGAGATCGCCGTCCCGGCTTCTGAGATTCTCACGAAGGCTCTCCAACACCTGTGTGCCCGCAGCGGAATGTCGGGTGGATTGTTCGAGCGATGCGCTGACGCTGCCGAGGCTGTCGGCCATTGACTTGTCCTGGGCATTAAGGGTTTCGACCCGCTCGCGGAGACCTTCGAGCAAATCTTTTTGATCACCGCCGGATTCGGCCAGTTTTTCCAAAATCTCGCCGAGAGTTTCCTGGTGGTTGCCGTGACGTTCAAGCTGGGTTTGGATTGCCTTGAGCGTTTCGGCCTGGAGGCGGCCGCTTTCGGGGATGGACTCGATCAGCTTGGGGAGAGTGGAGAGGTATCCGATCAATTCATCCTGGCGGCGTGACTGGCTCACCATGTTCTGGCGGATTTCGTCCATGAGCTGGGCGAGAGATTGAAATCCATCCTGAAGATGAGCGATGGCTGCGGAGTTTTTCCGCCAGGGTATAAGAGTCATGGGGTGAGATTCGACGGTGACAGAGGGATTTTGTTCTTGTCCGTCGTGGGAATCGCCGTTTGGTTTTGTCGGGCGTTTGAACAATCGGCTGACGCGATTGAGAAAGGTTTCGGTTTCGGGCATGGTAGCCTCCTTGCGTGATGCTTTGTGCCATACATTAGGTGCGCTCGGGTTCCCACAGGCGCGGTTTGACAGGCATTTTGCACAAATTTACCATCGGCGCGGAATGGGTCAACCTCGGGTCGTGGGGATTTTGGCGCTGGTGGCGATCATTTTCGTCGCCGCGCTGGCGCTTGAATGGCGGGGAGAGCCCAAGCCGGGGATGGAGAGATCGGCCGCTGTGCGCGTCGCGTCGATCACCCCGGCGGGGACCGATTTGCTGATCGGCATCGGGGCGGCTGATCGGTTGGTGGGGGTCAGCAATTTCGATGATGATCGGGAGGGAATGGCCGGCAAGCCACGCATCGGGGACTATCAAACCATCAATTGGGAGAAGCTGTCCGGGCTGGGGGCGAATGTGCTTGTTTTGCAATACGCCCCGGACCGCATACCGCCGTACCTCCAGCAGCAGTGCGAAGTTATGGGAATTCGCGTCGTTAACCTTAAGCTGGATACGGTTGACGAGATTTGTGCGGGAATGACGACGCTTGGTGATGCGGTAGGCGATCCTAACGAGGCGCGGGAAGCAGTGGCGGCGCTGCGCGGGAAACTGGCCGCGGTCGCCCAGCGCGTGAGAGGCTTGCCGCGCGTGCGAGCCCTGGTCGTGACGAGCGATGAGAGCCTTTCGCTGGCCGGGCCGGGGGAGTTTTTGGATGAATTGTTGACGATCGCCGGTGGACAAAATGCGGCCGACTCGCTGGGCAAGCCATATCCTGCGGTGGATCGGGAAATGATTTTGGCGATGTCTCCGGAGGTGGTGATTCGGCTCGTGCCGGATGGGGATAAGAAGCCGCAAGTGGTCCAGCAGGGCGATGCGATTTGGCAAGGGATGGCCGATTTGCCGGCGGTGAAAAACCATCGGGTTTATGTTTTGACTGAATGGTATGGTGAGTTGCCGGGATTCCGGATTGGAGATTTGGCGGGAAGGTTTGCGGATGTGCTGCATCCGGAAACTGCGACCACGCGACAGTGAAGGCGCCGGGAGTTTTTACCGCGGAGATCGCAGAGGACGCGGAGATGAATACAAGAGGTTTTGCCACAGATGGAAATCAGATTCACACGGATGAAATGCAAAAACTTTAATTGAATTATCTGTGTGAATCTGATTTCAATCTGTGGCAAAACTGCATTTCTCCGCGATCTCCGCGGCGAAAATTTCAGACTCTGGGTTGAGTTATTATGAATCGCTGGAGCGGTAAACAATTAACGATCACTCTGCTCGCTTGCGGGATAAGCGTGGCGGTGGCGCTGTTGCTCTGCATCGCGGTGGGCTCGAGCGGCACGGGTTGGCCGGGGGTTGAGGTTCGCGCTTTTCGTGAGCAAGCGGTGCTAAGCTCCGCGCTGATCGGCGCCGCCCTGGCAGCGGCAGGCGTGGCATATCAGGCGATTCTCCGCAATCCGCTGGCCGATCCGTATTTGCTGGGCGTGAGCAGCGGGGCGTCGCTCTTCGCGTATGCGTGGCAGTTGCCGGCGTTCGCTGTTGTGGTGAAGGGGCTCGGGGCGCTGGCGCCGTTGAGCGAGGAGACGGCGGCGTTTATCGGGGCGTTGGCGGCGGTTGCTATCGTGCTGGGATTGGCGGGGCGGCGCGGGAGGCTTGAGCCGGTGACGCTTTTGCTCGTGGGCGTGATCGTCAACGCGGTCAATGGGTCGGTGTTTCTGCTGATCAACTCGTTGGTGCATGAGTTGCCGGGCAATGGGGGCGCGATGGGGTTTCTTGTCGGAGAGATTCAGGCGATCACCGCCGGACAGCGCTGGGCGGCGTTTGCGTTGATCGCGTTGGGATGGATCGCGCTGATGTATTTCTGCGGGCAACTCAACGCGGCGGGTTTGGATGATGGGGAAGCGGAATCGCTGGGAGTGAGGATTCATCGGCTGAGGTGGATTGCGCTGGTCGCGGCATCTCTTATGACGGCGGCGGCGGTGGCGATCAGCGGGCCGATTGGATTTGTCGGTCTGGTCTGCCCGCACGTTGGGAGGCTGTTGGTGGGGACGGATCAGCGACGGCTGCTGCCGGTTTCGACGGCGATTGGGGCGATTTTGCTGATGGCCGCTGATGCGCTGTGCCGGTATCTCAGCGGGGAGAATCTGTTGGGGAACCTGTTGCCGGTCGGGGTGTTGACGGGACTGCTAGGTGGGCCGGTGTTTCTGTGGTTGTTGTTTCGGGTGAAACGGTAGCATGGGCATCCTGCCCATATTTTTTATGATATTAGAGTTTTCGTGATCGATCGTATGGCCGAGACGGCCATGCCACAGTGCCACAGGCGCGCTTTACAAATCCCCACCAATCACTAGACTTCCAAGCCCGCTCGCGACTGCGGCGCGGGGTAGATTAACTGAATTTTGGAGATGATCCGTGGCTCATTCACTGTCGGCGAAGAAACGTATCCGTCAAAGCATCAAGCGGCGTGCGCGCAATCGGCGCGCAAGGAGTTGCTCAAGGACCAGACAAAAAGCTACCTCTCGGCCCTTGCGAGTCATGATGTCGGTAAGGCGGAAGCCGAATTGAAAAAGACGGTGTCGCGGCTGGATAAGGTGGCTTCAAAACATACGATTCATAAGAACACCGCCTCGCGGCGGCGGAGCCGGTTGACGCTGCGGCTGAATGCGCTGAAGGCGGCCGGATCGGGTAAAGGTGCGAAAGCCACCGCCTGAAGCGTTCGCGTTCAAATGAGACAATTAAACGTGAAACGTGAAACGGGCGAATCGGTTCACGTTTCACGTTTTTTTATTGGGATGTTTAGGCCCTCACCCCGACTCCCGAACGTGTCGGGACTCGCAGCCTCTCCCTGAGTACGGGGCGAGAGAGCGAGAGGGAAAAGGAAAAGTTGCCATGGCTGAAGCATCGGTGATGGAACAGATTGTTTCCCTCTGTAAACGCCGCGGGTTTATTTATCCCGCCAGCGAGATTTATGGGGGGCTGAATGGGTTTTGGGATTATGGGCCGCTGGGGTGTTTGCTGAAGAATAATATTCGAGATTGGTGGTGGCATGAAATGGTGCTGTGTCCGCCGATTGGGCCGGATGGGCATCCGATTGAAATGGTGGGGCTGGATTCGGCGATTATTCAGAATCCGAAAACTTGGGTGGCGTCGGGACATGCAGGGGGGTTTTCGGATCCGATGGTGGACGACAAAGAATCGAAGCAGCGATTTCGCGCTGACCACCTTTGGGGAATTTGGCGCATTAGGACGGATTTGAAAGATGACGAGCGTTACCAGGAGGTAGATGTTACGGCAATCCTTAATATCGAAGCGTATGCGCCAAATCTGACCGTCGTTGCATCTGGCATCAGCGAAGCTGCAGAGATGTTCATGTCCGACCTATGCAAAAGCCAAAAGCTGGAGCCGCTAGCCGGAACTGTGGAGGATTTGCACGACTCCGGAAGCGGTTCCGCAGTATGCGTCGTTCGAAACAAAAGAGAGAAGCTCCGGAAGGAACTTTGGGCATTTAAACGCATTCCGATGCAAGTTCTCAATGATCGGCCGGAATCGTTGCCAAGCCCATTTACTCAAAAAGTGGGAGTACTAACAAAACCGCGTCAGTTTAACTTGATGCTTCTCAACGGAAGTTGGGGCGGTCGATCCGGTGAAGGCATATCTCCGTCCGGAGACGGCACAGGGGATTTTCCTAGAGTTCAAGAATATCGTCGATACGTCGCGTGTAAGAATTCCTTTCGGAGTCGCCCAGATCGGCAAAAGCTTCCGCAATGAAGTCACGCCGCGGAATTTTATTTTCCGTTCGCGCGAATTCGAGCAGATGGAGATGGAATGGTTCTGCCATCCCGATGAAGCACCGACTTGGTACGAATTCTGGAAAGCCAAGCGGATGGAATGGTGGCGGTCGCTGGGAGTGGCGGAAAGCAACCTGAAATTCAGGGATCATGCGAAGGATGAGCTAAGCCATTATTCGAAGATGACGGTGGATATTGAATATAAATATCCGTTTACATCGCCGGATTTTGGGGAGTTGGAGGGGATTGCGCATCGGGGGGGATTTGATTTGAAACAGCATTCGGAACATTCGGGGCAGAAGCTGGATTATTTTGATCAGGAGTTGCAACTGAAGTTGAAGGAGCAGGGGGCCAGTCCGGAGGAGATCAAGGCGAAGAGCCGGTATATTCCGAATGTGATTGAGCCGGCTTCGGGGTTGACGCGGGCGGTATTGGTGTTGTTGTGTGAGGCGTTTACGCCGGACGAGGCGCGGCCGAGCAAGATGTTTTTGAAGTTCAAGCCGCAGTTTGCGCCGATCAAGGTTGGAGTTTTTCCGCTGGTGAACAAGGATGGAATGCCGGAGATCGCGGAGAAATTGTATCTCGATCTGCGGACGCAATTCACGAGCGAATATGATGCGAAGCAATCCATCGGGAAGCGTTACGCGCGGATGGATGAGATTGGGACTCCGTTTTGCGTGACGATTGATGGGCAGACGATTCAGGACCGGACCGTTACCGTGCGGGATCGGGATGCGATGTCGCAGGTACGCGTGGGGTTGGATCTGGTGAAGGGGTATTTGAGCCAAAGACTGTAAGCAATTAACAATCGACAATTGAGAATTGACAATTGGAATGCCTTCAATTGGCATTTGGCAATCGGCAATCTATCCTGTTTTGGCTATGTCGTCGCAGTTGGACATTTTGGCCCTCGAGCCGTTTTACGGGGGGGTGCGCAAGTCGATGCTCGAAACGGTGATGCGGTGCAGCCGGCATCGGTGGACGCTTCTCAAGTTGCCGCCGCGGCGGATCGAGCGGCGGTTGTCGGCGGCGGCGCATTGGTTTGCCGAGCAGCTTTCGCGGCATTGGGCGGGGCGGCTTGATCTGCTGTTCACCAGCGAAGCGCTCAATCTGGCGGATTTGATCCGGCTTGTGCCCGAACTCGACGACAAGGTGTCGGTTGTCTATTTCCATAACAATCAGCTTCCCGATCCCGACGCACGGGAAAGCCAGGCGTCGAATGATCTGGTGAATTTGAATACGGCCCAGGCGGCCAATGAATTGTGGTTCAACAGTGAGTTTCACATCAATTTGTTTGCGTATCGGGCGGCCGCGATGGTGGAGCGGCATTCGGAATTGTCGAGCCGCAATCCGGTGCCGGAGATGCTGGCCAAATCGCGATTGATGCTGCCGCCGTTTGATCTGAATTTGACGAGCAGCATTCAGATGGCCAATCCGATCAAGCGCGAACCGCGGACGATTTTCGTAAGCACGCGCGATGCCGATATGGAGCTGCTCAACCTTGGCTTGTCGACGCTGTCCATGCGCGGCGAGCGGTTTAAGCTGATGACTGTGGGGCCGCTGGATAAGCTTTCGAATGCCTTTCCGCGCCTGGCGATTGACGAGAATGACGAATATGCGCAAACATCCGCTCTGTTGCGGGCGGACGTATTTCTAAGCACGCAACGTTGGGCGCCGGTGGATTTGCACGCCGTGCGCGCATTGACGGCCGGGTGCTGGCCGGTCGTGCCGGAGGATGGTGTATATCCGGAGATCATCCCCAAGAAGCTTCGGAAGAGTTGTCTGTATGAGGCGACCGCGGATGCGCTGTCGAGCCGGGTGCAGGATGTGTGGCATCTGCATCCCGAAGAAGATGGCGGGTCTGAGTCGGCGTTTATGGAATCGATCAAGGGGTTCGACGCGATTACCGCATGCAAGGCGATGGACGAACGTCTGAGCGCGCTGGTGGCGAAGCGATTGCCGAGAAGATGATCGAGCGATCGGGCCGCTTCGCCGCGTGAATTTGGTGCGAAAATGCGGGATAACTGCCAGATTATGCCACGGGCGCGAGAGTTATCGGACAAATCTGTGGATAATCCGAGCGCGGTTGCTTTCTAACCTCATCCATCGCGTATTCTCAGACGACGAAAGGATTTAGCGGGCATGGAATTTACGTGGCCTGCGCTGGCATTGTGGTCTAGAATATCGGGCCACGAGAATAGTATAGTTTGCGAAGCGATTGGTGGACCTGCGCGGTGTGGGCAAAAACTTCCGCGCGAGGTCAAGGAATGTCCGTATGTCCGTAGCGGTTTCACAGACAAATCAATCGACCGTGACACCGTCAGGGTCGGCGGGAAGCTCGGGGCGGCAGCGCCGTGCGGAAAAAGCGACCAACCGCGTTCGCCGGGATGGGAAGTTTTTCCGGGTGGGGTGCGAAAAGTTTTTTGTCAAAGGGGTGACGTATGGGCCGTTCAAACCGGATTCGGATGGCCTGACGTTGCCGACTCCGGCGCAGACGCGGCGGGATTTCGAGCAGATGCTGGAGCTTGGCGCGAACTGCGTGCGGATTTACCACACGCCGCCGATTTGGTTTTTGGATCTTGCTCAGGAAATGGGTCTCAAGATTTTCCTGGACGTGGCGTGGGCGAAGAACCTGGCGTTTGTCGGTGATCGCGGAGCTGACCCGGCAGGCGCATGAAGCCGTGCGGTCGGCGGCGCGGGCGTGCGGAAATCATCCGGCGACATTTGCCCTTAGCGTCGTCAACGAAATTCCGTCGGACATCGTGCGATATGTCGGCGGCCGGGCCATCGAGGAATTTATCGACGATCTGGTGGCCACGGCCAAGGCGGAAGCGCCGGAATGTCTGGTGACTTTCGCGAATTTCCCGACGACGGAATACCTCAATCCGCAGGGCGTGGATTTCGTCTGCTACAACGTTTATCTGCATGAAGAGAACGTTTTTCGGAATTATCTGGCCCGATTGCAGAACATCGCGGGAGATAAGCCGCTGATGCTGGGGGAATATGGAATCGACACGCATCGCGAGCATTCGCTTGAGAGTCAGGCGACGATTTTGGGGAATCAGATGCGGGCGGTGTTCGACGAGGGATTGGCCGGGGCGTTTATTTTCAGTTTCACGGATGACTGGAACCGGCATGGGTATCAGATCGAGGACTGGGCGTTTGGTTTGACGACGCGCGATCGGCAGCCTAAGCCATCGTTCGCGGCGGTGCGCGAGGTTTTCAAACGCGCTCCGCAGACGGCAGACGTGAAGTTGCCGATGTGCAGCATCGTCATCTGCTCGTATAACGGCGCGAGCACGGTGGAATCGTGTTTGAGGTCGATGGAGCGGCTGAAATATCCGAATTACGAAGTGATTTTCGTGGACGACGGCTCGACGGACAACACGCAGGAGATTCTGCGGAAATTTCCGTGGGTTCGGAACATCCGGCAGAGGAACCTGGGCCTGAGTGTCGCGCGAAACGTGGGGATGAACGCGGCCCTGGGTGAGGTCGTCGTATACACCGACAGCGACTGCGAAGTGGACGAGGATTGGCTTTATTTTCTGGCGCTGTCGCTGGTGCGCAGCGGTCACGCGGGAGCGGGCGGGCCGAACCTGATTCCGGATGAGGGATCGTGGGTGGCCGATTGCGTGGGTCTTTCGCCAGGCGGGCCGACGCATGTCATGATTGACGATCGCCAGGCCGAGCATGTTCCGGGATGCAACATGGCGTTTTACACCGCCGTGCTGAAACAGGTGAACGGTTTCGATTCGCAGTTCCGCAAGGCGGGGGATGATGTGGATTTGATCTGGCGAATCCAGAACCTCGGGCAGGCGATCGGGTTTGCGCCGTCGGCACAGGTTTGGCACTATCGGCGAAATACCGTCAAGGCGTATTTGAAACAACAGCGCGGGTATGGGGAGGCGGAGGCATTGCTGAAATACAAGCACCCCGACCATTTCAACACGCTGGGCGCGAGCCATTGGCGAGGCAAAATCTATGGCGGGGATCGGATCGGGGTGAAATTGGGCGGAGATGTAGTTTATCACGGCGTGTTCGGCACGGGGCTTTTTCAGACAATCTATCGCCGGCCGGCATCGATTGGGGCGATGATGCTGATGAGCGTCGAATGGCATTTGCTGGCGGGGTTCACGCTGGTGCTCGCGCTGGCGTTTTCGCCGTTGTTTTTTGTCGCGATTGCGATGTTCCTGACGCCGGTGGCGCTGGCGGCTGTGGCGGCGATGCAGTCTCCGATGCCGCGGCATCGGCACTGGCTGACACGGCCGCTCATCGCGTATCTGCATTTCCGCCAGCCAATCGCCCGCGGATGGGCGCGATACAGTGTTCGGCTCAAGGCCAAAGTCCTGAAACACGAAGCGCGCGGATATGAGCGGAGCAGGATGCTTCCATTCGATCCGGCCGAGCCGGGGACATTGCGGTATTGGAATCAGAACCATGATCGCTTGCCGCTTCTGCAGCAGATCAGGGAAGAAGTGCGGGATGCGGGCTGGCGGGCGAGGCTCGACAGCGGTTGGCACAACTGGGACATGGAAATTTACGGAAGCCGTTATGTGAAGGTGCGCCTGACCACTGCGACCGAAGACCACAACGCCAACGGCATGCTCACTCGCGTCCGCGTGGAACTGCGGCAGAGCCGCTTCGGCCAAGTGTTTATGGTGGGCACGATGCTTCTGGCATGTTTGCTTCTGCTGCATCTTTGGCCGTTCAGCCGCCCGGCGGTGCTGATCCCCGTTGCATGGTGGGCGATGTATCTGGTGAATCGGCAGCGTGTTTCGGGGCCGGTGCTGGGATTGATCGACCACGCCGCCGAGAAGGCAGGATTTATCCCGGTTCCCGCCGAGCCGGGTAAGAAAGCGGCGGCCGCGGAGGACGGGCCGAAGCCGCAGGCGCCGGTCGTGGAGCCCGGTATCGCAGAGGATGGGGAATTCTCCGTGGCGTGAACCCTTGTGAAGAAATCAGAAGCCAGAAATCAGAATGACGAATCAAGTCCGAATGACTGAATGACGAAAGTCAAAACGATCGCAAGGTCTTCAATCTGATTTCTGGTTTCTGGTTTCGGATTTCCACTCTATGCGTTTTTATCTCCGGGCTATCGCATATTTCCGCGACGATCTGCCATTGATTCTGGCGTCGCTGGTTCTGATCGCGCTGTCGACATTGGCGTCGCTGCTTCAGCCGCTGATGTTCACGATTCTGGTCGACACCATTCTGACCAAGACGCCGTCGTCTTTTTGGGTCAATCGCGGATTCGTCCGGCTCACCCAGCTATTCGGAATATCTTCCAATGATCCGCTCCATCAGGTCGTCGCGCTGGCGATCATGTCCCTCGTGCTTCGAGTGCTGCAGGAGATTCTGGCAATGGGTCAGCGACTTCTGGCGATTCACATCGGATACAACGGGTTGCTGCGCGTGCGGTGCGACCTGTTCCGCAAGCTGCAGGCGCTGAGCCTGGGATACCACAAATCGCAGCCGCAAGGGGACGCGATCTATCGTCTCAGCTACGATGCGGCCGGATTTCAGACCATTCTCACGGTGCTGATCAACAGCGTTTTTGTCAGCTCGATTACGCTGATTATTATGACCTGGCTGATGGTGCGGATGAATCCGGTGCTCGCGCTAATCACCCTGTCGGTCGCGCCGGTTCTTCTCATCACCACGAAGCTATTCGCCAATCCCCTCAAGACCCGATGGCTGGAGGCCAAGGAAGTTGATTCAAGGCTGACCACAGTGATCCAGCGTTCGGTTTCATCGATCGGCCTCGTGCAGGCGTTCGGCCGCGAGGCGGATGAATTCAACGAGTTTCAATCCACCGCGCAAAGCAGCATTCGCGCAAACCTCCGCCAGGCGTGGCAGGATTCGTGGTATTGGTTGCTTGTGGGGGCGACGTTCGGGCTTGGGTACGCCGCGATTTTCTGGTACGGCGGACGCCAGGTCATTCTCGGAACGTTGACGTTGGGCAAGCTCAGCGCTTTTCTGGTTTACGTGAATCAGGTTTACGGCCCGTTGCAGGCAGTGAGCGGTAGCGGCGCGAGCATTCAAGGTGGCGTAGCCGGAGCGCAACGCGTGTTCGACGTGCTGGATCGCGATGTGATCATCAAGGATGCGCCCGATGCGGTGCACCTGCCGCGAGCCGCCCGAGTGCTAGCGCTGAAAAATGTCAGCTTTGAATATCGTCCTGGCGAGCCGGTGTTGCGTGAGATAGAAGCGACGATTCGACCGGGACAGATGGTGGCGTTCGTCGGCTCCAGCGGGGTGGGAAAAACGACCTTATTGAGTCTATTGCCGAGGTTCTACGATCCTACCTCGGCGGCGCTGACGCTGGATGACATCGACGTCCGCAAAGTCAGGATCAAAGATTTGCGCGCGCATGTCGCGCTGGTTCTTCAGGAAAACTTGATTTTGCCGACCACCGTGGCGGAGAATATTTCCTACGGCCGGCCGGCCGCGAGCAGGGCGCAAGTCGAACAGGCGGCGCGAATGGCCGGGGCGGTGTCTTTCATCGAGAAGCTGCCGCAGGGATATGAGACGGTTGTCAGCGAAAGCGGCTCGAACCTTTCCGGCGGGCAGCGACAGCGGATTGGAATCGCGCGAGCATTGCTTACCGAGGCGCCGATCATGGTTTTCGACGAGCCGACCAGTGCGCTCGATGCACATCATGAGGCGATGATCACGCAGACGTTGCGCGATCTGCGGCGGCAGCGGACGATTATCGTTGTCAGCCATCGCCTGAGCACAGTGATGGATTGCGACCAGATTTTCGTCATGGATGAGGGACGGATCGTGGAGCGCGGCACGCATGAAGAACTGATCGCCAAGGGCGGCGTTTATGCCGCGATGGCCCGGCAGCAGTTGAGGATTGAAGAGCCGTCGCGAGCGTAGAATGCTATAATTGGAACACTCAGGAGATCGCGGCGATGACATTGGCGGAACGATCATTCAAGGAACCCGAGCGTCTTTGGACGCGCGAGGAGTGGGATCGCCTTGTCGAGATGGGATTCTTTGACGGGGAGCGTCTGGAATTGATCGAAGGGAGAATCGTTCGCATGTCTCCGCAGCGCATAACTCATCGGGTCGCGGTTGAGCTTGTGGATCGATATCTTCGGCAGGCTTTTCAAACGGGACATCGCATTTGTGTGCAATTGCCGTTTCGTTCAGCGGACGGTTCCGAACCGGAGCCGGACCTCGCGGTGATTGCCGGCAACGATCCCCGCGCATCGACCGAACATCCGTCCTCGGCGGTTTTGATCGTCGAAATCAGCGACACCACTTTAGAGCATGATCGCCGGAAAGCTTCTCTCTACGCCGGCAGTTGCGTACCGGAATATTGGATTGTGAACATTGTCTCCGGCACCCTGGAAGTTCACCGAAATCCGCGATCGCAGGGCGGCATCGCCAGTTATGGTGAAGTCCGAGTTTTGAAAGACCGTGATCGCGTCTCGCCGTTGTCAGCGAATGTGGAAATTGCTGTCGCGGATTTATTGCCGTGACATCGATGCCCGGGCCAAGTCAGAAACTTCGCATCATAGTTGGCGGACTCGTGGGCCAGTTTCCCCTCGGCGGAGTTGCGTGGGATTATTTTCATTACGTTCTGGGGTTGGATCAGCTTGGGCATGATGTTTATTACCACGAGGACACGTGGGTTTGGCCGTTCAATCCGCCACTGCGATATCCAAGCGACGATCCCGCCTACACAGTGAAATTCTTCGAGGATTTCTTCGCGACATACGCGCCGCATTTGAAGGACAAATGGCATTACATGCTGTTCCACGACAAGCATTTTGGGATGTCGCGCGAGGCGTTTGCGGACGTTGCGCGGACTGCGGATGTTTTTCTGAACGTCAGCGGGGCGTGTTTCATCCCTGAAGAATTGGGGAGTCGTTGTATCAAAGTGTTTGTGGATACCGATCCGGGCTACAACCAGATCATGCTGAGCGAGAAATTCGCTTGGTCGCAGAACGTCGAACGCTGGTGCCGATCCGTGGCGGAGCACGATCGACATCTAACATACGCGGAGAATATTTACAGCCCGGATTGCCTGGTTCCACGGATGGAGTTTGATTGGCGGCCGACGCGCTGCGTGGTGACGTTGCCGGAGTGGCAAACGGTGCGGGATGCGCCACCGCCCGCGGATGCGCCGTGGACAACGATCATGACCTGGGACTGGTTTAAGGGAAAGCTGACGCACCAAGGCTCGGAATATTTTTCCAAGTCGGTGGAGTTTGAGAAATTCTGGGATTTGCCGCGGCGGGTCAGGCACCCGCTTACGCTTGCGATCAACGGCATGAAGGCGCCGCTGCCAAAGATCGCTGCCGAAGGATGGCGGGTCGAGGATGCGCACGAGGTGACTTTGACGCCGGCCAGCTATCAGCAGTTCATCGCCAAGAGCGTTGGTGAATGGTCGGTGGCCAAGAATGTGTATGTGGCGACGCGCACGGGGTGGTTCAGTTGCCGGACCGCGTGTTATCTGGCCGGGGCACGGCCCGCGGTCGTGCAGGAGACGGGCTGGAGCAGATTTGTGCCGGGGGGAAAAGGGTTGATTCCGTTTAGCACGATGGACGAAGCGATCGCGGGGATGGACGCCATTGCTGCCGACCCAGCGGGACATCGTGCCGGGGCGTATGATGTGGCACGGGAATACCTGGCGCCGGATCGCGTGTTGCCCGCGATGATCGAATCGATCTATGCGGAACCGAAAAAACCTGTCTGACCCATGCCCAAGCCTCTCACCATCGTCGTCGGCGGGTACATCGTCGCCTATCCCCTCGGGGGCATGACGTGGCATCATTTGAATTATCTGCTGGGCTTGCAGGAATTGGGTCATGAGGTCTGGTTTCTGGAAGACAGCGGAAGTTATTCCTATCCCTACAATCCGGTCACCTGGCAGAGTTCGGCGGATTCTAAATATGGCCGGGAATATCTGGAGCGGACGTTTGCGCGATATGGGTTTCCGAGGCGATATTGCTATTACTCGGAGTTTGAGGACGCGCATTACGGATTGTCGAAGGGAGAACTGAACGAACTTTTGAGCCGGGCTGATTTGCTGCTATGCGTGAGCGGCGTGACGCCGATCCGGCCGGATCGGCCCCGGCCGCGCCGGACGGCCGTGATCGACACTGACCCGGTTTTCACCCAGCTTCGAATGAATCATGATTCGCAGTTTCTGGACTATTACCGTCAATTCGATCGCGTGGCGACTTTTGGCCGGTTGATTGGGCGAAGCGATTGTCCATTGCCCACGCATGGTTTTAATTGGATCGGCACTAATCAGCCGATCTCATTGCGTCATTGGCCGGTCGCTCCCCGGACGGGATCGGCGTTCACCACCATTGGGAAATGGGAGCATACGTCCGATCGGAATCTGGAATTCAACGGAAAGAGTTTCCGGAGCAGCAAAGCGGTGGAATGGTTGAAGATGATCGATCTACCGCGCCGGACGAGTTGGAAGATGACGCTGGGAATGCTGGCGATGCCGCGGGATACCGCGCAAATGTTTACCGAGCATGGCTGGAATATCGTCGATGCCGAACAATCGACGCTGAGCTGTGACGCTTTCGCTGAGTTCATTTTGCAAAGCGCCGGGGAGTTCACGGTTGCCAAGGAGATTTACGCCGGGCTGCCCAGCGGATGGTTCAGCGATCGCAGCAGTGCTTATCTGGCCAGCGGCCGGCCGGTGGTGACACAGGCCAGCGGGTTCGACCAATGGCTTCCGACGGGGGAGGGGTTGTTTTCCTATCAAACCGTCGATGAAGCGGCCGCCAGACTGAATGTGATCGCCGAGGATTATCCGCGTCACGCCGCCGCGGCAAGGGGGGTTGCCGAGCGTTTTTTCGATTCAAAGACCGTGCTGGCTGACCTACTAGACAGGGTGATCTGACCGTTCGCCAAATCCGGTACTTCGATCTAGAATGCAGGGACGATGTTGAAATTGAACCGACGGATTTGGCTGGTTGCATCCGCATTCGCGGCTCTGGCCGCGTGCTCGTCGCAAAATGCCTCCGCTCCCTCCGACCAATGGGCCGGGCCGACGATCATGGCTTCCGTGACCGTTGAGGATGCTTCGGCCACTAATCAGACGGTCAAGGTGGTTCGCTCCGAACACTACGAAATATATTCGACCATTCAGGATCGGCCGGAGATGTTGAGCAAGCTTGCGCAGCTGATGGAAGGGGCATTCGGCATGTACCGGACGCTGGCGCCGATGGTGACGCCGACGGACCATCGCATGCGCTGTTACATGTTCGGCGATCGCAACCAATGGATGGATTTCACCCGTGAACACACCGGTTTGGACTCGAATGTTTATTTGCAGATCAGCCGCGGTGGGTACACGATCCATGACTGGTATGTCGCGTATTACATCGGCGACGTGTCGACCTATTCGGTGGCGGCCCATGAAGGGTGGCATCAATTTGTGGCCCGGCATTTCAAAGGGCGGCTTCCGCCGTTTCTGGAAGAGGGGTTGGCCTGTATGTTCGAGGGGGTGGAGTGGTCTAATGACGGCTTGCCGCGATTTAATCTGTCGATAAATCCGGATCGGGCGCAATCGCTGCGGAGAGTAGTGGACTCGAACGAGTTGTTTCCGCTCAGCAAGCTGATCACGCTGCACGCGGGGAATGTTGTGGGGTTGCCCCCCATCCGCATTGAGGCGTTTTATTCCCAGAACTGGGCGTTTGCGCGGTATTTGTGGGACGGGGACAACGGTAAGAATCGACCGGCCCTGCAGAAGCTGCTGGCTGATACCGCCGCGGGAACGATTTATGATCCGACGGGTTCGCTTCGATTGCCGTATCTGGGGTGGAACCCGGCGGGGGTTCAGCCGTTGATTGAGCACTATCTGGGGGCGGACTTGCCGATCATTGAGGCGGATTACCTGCAATTCATACACAAGGTTGCATACGACGAAATGACAGAACAATTTCAGATGCGATGACTGTTGTCCGAAAATATTTGTATTGGTATGAGCCTTACATCGCGTTATATTTGCGCTATGCACGCTGGATCGCACGAGCAACATCGAAGGGAATGTCGCTTCAGGGGTCGGGTGCAGGGGGTGGGGTTTCGCTACATTGTTCAGAATCTTGCGATGCAGTATAATGTGCTGGGTTATGTGCGGAACTTGCCAGATGGCCGGGTTGAGCTTGTAATGGAAGGACCGGATCAGGAAATGGACGGTCTGCTGGACGACGTGAATAGAAAGATGAACGAATTTATCAAAGGTCTCGATCAGACCGTCGCCAGTGCCACCGGGGAATTCGATCAATTCGCAATTCGACACTGATCATCTATATATTTATCGCTGATCGTCGCCGCAGCTGCTCATGTACCGCACCCTCGTCATAATTCGATACACCTTTCTGGAAGCCATCCAGCAACCGATCTATTCGCTGCTTTTGACCCTTGGGGCCGCGATCCTATTTATCTTCGGCCTGCTGCCATTTTTCACTCTGGGCGAAGACGTCAAAATGTACAAATCGGTGGGATTGGACGTCATCCTCCTGCTGGTGTTGCTCGCCACCCTGTTTGCGACCAGCAAGTCAATCTATGAAGAGATCGAGGACCGGACGATGCTCACGCTGATGAGCAAGCCGGTGCGGCGATGGGAGGTCATGCTGGGGAAATACCTGGGGATCGTCCTGTCCGCGGCGCTGGGCGTCTTCATATTGGGAACCGTCGTGATCCTGGGGACATGGATACGGATTCCATCGGATTATCTACTTCAGACGAATTCATTGAATGATCTCGTCCGCGAGCAGATCTGGAACTATCGGTTGATGCACATTTCCGGCCTTATCCCGCAACTGGTGCTTACCTGGCTCCAGGTCAGCGTGCTGGCGGCCGTGGGAGTGGCACTGTCCACCCGGTTTTCGCTGGTGGTGAATTTGCCAACGGTAATCCTTCTTTACCTTGCTGGAAATCTGACCCGGTTTTTGTTCCCCATTGCGGCCGGGCCGCTGGCGGATAAATCCCAGGTGGTTCAGTTTCTGGGCAAGATAATCGGGTTGCTGCTTCCCTATCTTGGAACATTTGATCTGAAGGACCTGGCCGTAATGTCAACGATTAAGGTGGGCAGCTTCGCCAGCGACCCCGAGGCGATATCGCTTGGGCCGTTGTGGGGATATGTAGGGCTGGCGGCACTGTACGCCATTTCGTATGCCACTTTCGTGCTGTGCGCCGGGATGTGGAGCTTTCAGCGGCGTGAATTGGGCGGCGGCGAGGGATAGCGACAAATCTCAATTGTCAGATTTCAAATCTCAGATTTCAGATTTGGGATTTCGCGCCTATAGTATGGGGACATGAGCACGCCGACCCGGGAGCAATTCGTCAACGAAATCCTGAAGCTGGTCGGGGATCGCTTTCCCCTGGCGAAGGTCTCTCGCTCCGAGCAGGCGTTTTCAATCCGTGTGAACGGGCATGTGGCTTCCCTGGAAAACCTGTACCGGATGTCGATGCTGCGTCCGGAATCGACCCGGCGGCATGCGGAACGGTGGATGGTGGAGTTGCTTCGGGCTGCCGAGGGAACGCCCGATCTGGATGGAACGTTCGAGGAGCTGCGCCCGCGGATCATGCCAATGGTCGTCGCCGAGAATTCCGACCCCCAGGATTTGTCGATAAAGCAGCCGCTGGTGCCGGGGCTGGTGGTCGGATACGGAATTGACAATGATCGGACGATCTCGCATGTGACCCGCAAGCGCATGGAGAAATGGAAAGTGGAGTTGGACGATCTGCACGAAGCGGCGATCGAAAACCTCTCCGCCAGGAGCAACGCTATCGCCGCCCATGCGGCACAGGACGACGATGGAAACATGGAGTTGATCCTTTTCCAGACAATGGATGGCTACGACGCCAGCCGGGTGCTGTTGCCCGATCTCAACGAAAAATTGCGGGAGCATCTTGGCAGCCCATTCGCGGCCGCGATTCCGAATCGGGATATCCTGCTTTGTTTCCGCGACGATGAGGCGACGATCGCCCATTTGCGCCCGCAGATCGAACGCGATTTCGCGCAAATGCCGCATCAGATCACCGATGAGATTTTGCTGGTTACGCCGGATGGGATCGCGGTGAGGGGATGAAAACAGAGGCACGAAGGCACGTAGGCACATAGGCACGAAGGGGAAGGCAAGGATCTCGCCGGCTGGTATTTCACTTCGTGCCTTCGTCCCTCCGTGCCTTCGTGCCTTCCCTCCATATTGTAAAACCCGCCATCCCCATTAAAATCCCAACCATGCGTTTTGGAATTTGCGCAAAAGCTCAGCGCGCCGGTGAATTGCGGTCTGCCGGCGCGGATTTCGTGGAGGAAAACATCCAGGCGTTTCTGCAGGGATTCATTTCCGATTCGGAATGGCAGGGGATGGAAATCGCCCGCGGGTCGGCGTTGCCGATCCTGGCCGCCAATTCGCTGGTGCCGGCGGATGTGAAGATCGTCGGGCCGGCGGTCGACTTCGAGAAACTTCGGGGATACATCGGCAAGGTGGTGGCTCGGCGCAGAAAGTGGGGATGAAAATCCTGGTCTTCGGCAGTGGGGGAGCGCGGAATGTTCCGGATGGATTTGAACGTGAACGGGCGCAGGGGCAGATCGTCGCGTTTTGCAAAATGGCTGCGGAGATTTGCGACCGGGCCGGCATTACGCTGGTGGCTGAGCCGCTCAATCGCGGGGAGTCAAACATCATCAACACAGTGGCCGAGGCGATGACTTACGTCAAATCGGTGAACCATCGAAGTTTTCAATGCCTGATTGACACGTATCATTTCTGGGTGGAGAACGAGCCGCTGGAGGATCTGGAGCAGGCGATGCCGTGGATTCGCCATGTGCACGTCGCCGACAAGGACGGCCGCGTTGCTCCCGGAGAGAGCGGCACGGCCGACTATCGGCCGGTTTTCCGCGTTCTTAAACGCGCGAAGTATCAGGGCGCGATCTGCGTCGAGGCCCTTGGATTTAATGATTTTGAGACGGTTGGGAAACGCGTGATCGGTTTCCTGCACCGTCAGTGGGATGAAGCCTGAGATTTATTTGAACAAGGAACCAAATTATGTCGAAACGAATTTTCAATTTCAGCGCCGGGCCGGCCATGTTGCCGACCGAAGTTCTGGAAAAATCGGCCGCGGCGCTTTTGGACTATGAAGGCAAGGGGTATGGCATTGCCGAGGTGAGCCATCGCGGCAAGGAATTTGAGGCCGTCAACGACGAGGCGAACGCCCGCTGCAAAAAGCTTTTGGGCCTTGGTGATACTCACGATGTCCTGTTTCTGCAGGGCGGAGCGACGCTGTTGTTCACGGTGATCCCGATGAATCTTCTGCAAAGCAGCGCGGATTATCTCGTCAGCGGCGAGTGGAGCAAAAAAGCGGTGTCGTTCGGTAAGGAAGTCGGCGCGGTGGACGTTGTGGCCAGCAGCGAAGCGAGCAATTTCGATCATTCCCCCGCTTCAGGCGAATGGAAGCTTTCGGATAAGGCGGATTATTTCCATGTCTGTTCGAATGAGACCGTTCATGGGCATCGCTTGCCGGTTTGGCCGTCGCATAAGAATCTGGTTGTGGACGCCAGCAGCGAGTTCATGTCGCGGCCGCATCCGGTGAAGGATTGCGCGCTCGTGTATGCCGGCTCGCAAAAGAATCTGGGACCGGCGGGCGTGGTTGTGGTGATCGTTCGCAAGGATATCTATGCGAAGCAGAAAAAGGTTCTGAGCAAGCTATGGAGTTTCAAGGACCAGGCGGAAAACAAGTCGATGATCAACACGCCGCCGACGTTCGGCGTTTATATTCTGCTGGAAACTTTCCGCTGGCTGGAAGCCCAGGGCGGACTGGCGGCGATGGAAAAACGCAACGCGGAAAAAGCCGGACTGATTTACGGCGTGATCGACGGTAGCAACGGGTTTTACAAGGGGACGGTCTCCAACAAGGAGCAGCGTTCGCACATGAACGTCACCTATCGCCTGCCGACCGAGGAATTGACGGAGGAGTTCATCAAGACCGCGGCCAAGAACGGTATGGCCGCGCTGAAGGGCTATCGCACCGTCGGCGGCATTCGCGCGAGCATTTACAACGCTATGCCGGTTGAGGGATGCCAGGCGCTGTCGCAGTTCATGAAGGATTTTGCGTCGAAGAAATCCTGACGTTCGTTTGGCGGGCCCATTTGCGGGTCGAGTTCTTATGTCCGATCAATCCATCGAATCGGCCCAGCAGGAAAACCGCGTTTTTCCGCCGTCTCCGGCGGTATCCGCCAAGGCTTGGATCAAATCGCGGCAGCAGTACGATCAGATGTATCGCGAATCGATCGATCGCCCCGAAGATTTCTGGGGAAAAATCGCCGGCGAATTGCACTGGTTCAAAAAATGGAATCGCGTGCTCGAATGGAAGCTTCCCAACGCCAAATGGTTTATCGGCGGGACGACGAATCTTTCGTTTAACTGTCTGGACCATCAGATCGAAAACGGTCGCGGGAAAAAGACGGCGATTTTGTGGGAAGGCGAGCCGGAGGCGTCCGCCGGCAAGGGCGGGGAAATTCGTCGGATCAGCTTCGAACAGCTGCGCGATCAGGTTTGCAGATTCGCCAATGGGCTTAAGAAGCTGGGCGTGAAGAAGGGGACGCGCGTCACGATTTATATGCCGATGATTCCCGAGGCGGCGGTGGCGATGCTGGCGTGCGCGCGCCTCGGTGCGCCGCACAGCGTGATCTTCGGCGGCTTTTCCAGCCAGGCGATCGCGGATCGCGTGGATGATGCCAAATGCGAAATTCTCATCACCGCCGATGGCGGCCGCCGCAGGGGGCAGGTCGTTGCCCTGAAGCACAACGTCGATGAGGCCGCGAAAAAAACATCACTGTTGAAAAAGGTGATCGTATTCAAACACACCGGCGAGAAGATTGATTGGGTCGAGGGTCGCGATGTGTGGTGGAGCGATGCTATCGCAGGACAAAGCGAGGTATGTCCGGCCGAGCCGATGGATGCCGAGGATCCGCTCTTCGTGCTTTACACCAGCGGATCGACCGGCAAGCCCAAGGGAATCGTCCACACCACCGGCGGATACATGGTCGGGACGTATATCACCAGCAAATACGTTTTCGATCTTCACGATGAGGACGTCTACTGGTGCACCGCCGACGTCGGATGGATTACGGGCCACAGCTACGTCGTCTACGGCCCGCTGGCCAACGGCGCGACGACGCTGATGTACGAAGGCGCGCCGAATTTTCCGGATTTCAGCCGCTTCTGGTCGATTATCGCCCGTCATCGCGTGAGCATTTTTTATACCGCGCCGACGGCGATCCGCGCGTTCATGCGAGCAGGACGGCAGTTTGTCGATGGCCACGATCTGTCTTCGCTGCGCCTGCTCGGGAACGGTCGGTGAGCCGATCAATCCCGAGGCGTGGATGTGGTATCGCGAAGTCATCGGACACGCGAAATGTCCGATCGTCGATACCTGGTGGCAAACCGAAACCGGCGCGATCATGATCACGCCGTTGCCGGGCGTCACGCCCACCAAACCGGGCACTGCGACTCTGCCGTTCTTCGGCGTTGACGCCGCAATCGTCGACCGCGACGGCAAGGAGATGCCGCCCAATCAAGGCGGTCTGCTGGTGATTCGCAGGCCCTGGCCTTCGATGCTTCGCGGGATTTTCAACGATCCGGATCGTTATGTCCGCCAATATTGGAGCGACGTGAAGGATTGCTATTTCACCGGCGACGGCGCTCGCCGCGATTCGGATGGATATTTCTGGGTCATGGGCCGGGTGGACGATGTGATCAATGTGTCGGGCCATCGCCTGGGAACGGCCGAGATTGAAAGCGCCCTGGTTTCGCATGCGTCGGTCGCCGAGGCCGCCGTGGTGGGAATGCCGCACGAAATGAAGGGGCAGGGGATCGCGGCGTTCGTAACGCTTCGCAGCGGAATCAAACCGGGCGATGGGCTGAAAAAAGAATTGATGGCAACGGTGACAACGCAGATCGGCAGTCTCGCCCGCCCCGATCAGATTCGATTCACCGAATCCCTGCCCAAAACGCGCAGCGGCAAGATCATGCGGCGACTCCTGAAAGAGATCGCGTCCGGCGGCGAAGTGAAAGGGGACATCACCACTCTTGAGGATTTCAGCGTCGTGGCCAAATTGAAGGAACAGGACGAGAGTTAAGTTTAAGCGCATCGCGACATGACCCAACAAGCTGACGACCATCCGATCGGCAGCAATTCAGGAGTTTTGAGTTACGCGCGCCCCGGTACAGAGAAAGCTCCACGGAGTGTTCCTGTATCCGGCGTCGTAGCGTTCGTCGTCATGATCGCTCAGATTTCATGGGCGATCGCGGTTGCACCCATTCTTTGGGCAGAGCGACGCCATTTCCAAATAGCAGGGACTTTGCCGCTGTCGTGGAAAATCGTGTTTTGGCTGGTGGTTTTCCTCCCGCTCATCGTCGGTCAGATTTGCGGCTGTCATTCTGTTATCGTTGGGGGGATAAGCTGGCGAAATAGATTCGGCGTGATCGGACTGGCGCCCGCCGTTGCCATTGGAGTCGTGAGCATGATCCGATCTCCAATCCTCGGCTTACCATTAATATCGATGGTTCTTATGGCGTGGAGATTGCACACAATCCAACAGCGATAGACAAAGCTTGCAACTTTGCACCCGTTGGTTTTAACTTGCAGTCATCGTGACAGAACGGATTCTGGAACTAGCGATCGAGCACCACCTGGCAGGGAGGTCAGCCGAGGCTGAGGGGTTGTATCGCGATCTTCTCGCTGCCGAGCCGGAGAATGCTGACGCCCTGCATCGGCTTGGTGTGCTGGCGATGCAGAAGGGGGATATCTCATCGGCTATCGAATTGGTCGGGCGGGCAGCGGCCGCGCGGCCGGAATCGGCGAATATTCAGGCGAGCCTTGGACAAGCGTTTTCGGCGGCGAACCGCGCGCCGGAAGCCATCGCCGCTTTCGAGCGGGCGCTGGCGATCCGTCCGGATTTGGTGGAGGCTCTCTTTGGACTGGGGATCGCGCTGCAAAGCGTTGGGAAGAGGGAAAATGCGGTCGAGGCCTATCAGCGGCTGCTGGCAATCAGGCCCGATCATGCCGATGTGCGCAATAATCTTGGGAACGCCCTTTTTGGGCTGGGGCAAATCAAACAGGCCGCCAGGGAATATCGGCGGGCGATGGAACTCCAGCCGAATCGCGTCGAGGCGATCGCCAATTTGGGCAGTGCGCTCAGTGCTTTGGGACGGATCGACGAGGCGATCGAGATTTTTCGCCGCGGGCTGTTGGTTGAGCCCAATTCGCCCGTGATTTGTAACAATCTGGGGAATGCTCTGCTAGCGCGAAAACGGCTCGATGAGGCGCAGATTGTCCTCCGCCGGGCGCTGGAGTTGAAGCCTGATTTTGCCGCCGCCGCGTATAACCTGGCGAACGCCCTCGCCGGACGCGGGGAATTTCCGCAAGCATTGGAATTTTACCGGCGGGCATTGCAGCTCGATCCGAATTATATCGATGCGTACAACAATCTCGGCAACGCGCTTCAGGCGGTGCGCGATTATAAGGGAGCCGCCGAGGCATATCTGGCGGCACTGAAGATCAAGCCGGACTTCGCCGTCGGATTTAACAACCTCGGCAACGCTCTTCGGACGATGGGCAAAACCGACGACGCCATCGCCGCGCTTGAACAGGCCATTAAATTGCGTCCTGATTATCACGCGGCGCATTGCAACGTCGGCAACGCGATGAAGGATGCCGGCCGATTGGACGAGGCGATGAAATGTTATCGTCGGGCCGTCGAAATTCAGCCGAGGGATTCTATATCTCACAGCAATCTTTGCTTCACGATGCTCTATCATCCGGAGTGCGATTCGGAAATAATCCTGCGCGAAGCTTTGCGGTGGAATGTCCTGCACGCCCAGCCGCTCAAATCGGAGATTCGCCAGCACGATAACGAGCGCAGGGCCGATCGGCGATTGCGGATCGGTTACGTCGCCGCCGATTTTCGCGAGCATTGCCAGTCGCTGTTTACGATTCCCCTGCTGTCCAACCACGATCGCAAGAAATTCGAGATTTTCTGCTATGCGCAGGTAAGCCGGCCGGATGAGACGACCGAGCGCATTCGTCGATGCGCGGATAACTGGCGGTCGATCCAGGGGATGACCGATCAGGAGGCGGCAAACCAGATCCGCCTGGACCGCATCGATATTCTGGTCGATCTGACGATGCACATGGCTCACGGCCGCCGGTTGGTTTTTGCGCCAGGCCCGCTCCCGTGCAGGCCACATGGCTGGCGTATCCGGGGACCACCGGATTGGCTGCCATCGATTATCGCGTTACCGATCCCTACCTTGATCCACCCGGCGTCGATCATTTGTATTGCGAAAAATCGATTCGCCTTCCGGAAACGTTTTGGTGTTACGATCCTCTCTGCGAAGATATTGACGTAGGCCCATTGCCCGCCGCGGCCAATGGATATATTACTTTCGGCTGCCTGAACAATTTCTGCAAAGTCACCAGCCCGACTCTTCATCTCTGGGAACCGATTCTGCGGGCGCGGGAAAACTCCCGCTTGATTCTGCTGGCCCCGCTGGGCGGGCATCGAATGCGCGTGCGGAAATTTTATCAGGATCGGGGCATCGATCCGGATCGCATCGAATTCTTCGAATTCCAACCCCGTCGGAGTTATCTGGACGTTTATCGCAAGATTGACATCGGCCTGGATACGGTGCCTTACAATGGGCATACGACCAGCTTGGATTCGTTCTGGATGGGGGTGCCGGTTGTAACGCGAATCGGAACAACGGTCGTCGGCCGGGCCGGATGGAGCCAGCTTTGCAATCTTGGCCTTAAAGAGCTTGCGGCCCAAAGCGAGGAACGATTTGCGAAGATCGCGCTCGAATTGGCCGGGGATTTGCCGCGGCTGGGCGAATTGCGGAAAAATTTGCGTGACAGGATGAAGCGATCGCCGCTGATGGATGGGCGACGATTTGCGCAGAATATGGAGACGGCATACCGCGAGATGTGGGATACTTATTGTAAACTTTAGATAGCGATGACTTCCCAATCGACACCCACGTCCATGGAACTTGATCCTGCGCGTTCAGAAATGCCCGCTATGTGCGGGGCCGATTAGTTGGTGGGCGGCGAAGGTTCGGGCGGGCCAAGAGTTTCAGTTCGACCGCTGCCGCGATTGCGGATTTGCGTTCGTCAATCCGCGGCCGACGATGGCCGCGCTATCCCGGTATTATTCAGCGCCGATTCCCGATGCGGGGGGTGGGCAGCCCGTCATCCCGATCGATCAGCGTCAGCCGGGCAAGTGGCCGACCAAAGCGATCGGGCAAATTCTTCAACTGCGGGCCGGACCGGGACACTTTCTGGACGTGGGGGCTGCGGACGGCGCGTTCTCTCTGGCCGCCATTCGCGCGGGGTTGGAAGTTACCGCGCTGGAGATCGATCCGGACGATCTGCCGGCGCTGAAGTCGATTCCCGGCATCCATTTTGTCGAGCGGATGTTCGAGGGGTTTGATTCGCCGTCGGAATCGTTCGACTATGTGCTGATGAGCCATGTGCTGGAACACGTACACGATCCGCGCGAATGGATTGAAAAGGCCGCGAAATTGCTGACCCGCGGGGGAATCCTCGCGATCATGCTGCCGCATTTTGACAGCATTTATCGTCTGCTTGGCGGGACGCACGACCCGTATTTCATTCCGCCGGACCATCTGAATCATTTTAATGCCAGGAGCCTGAGCCGTGTCAGCGAAAAGTACGGCTTGCGGGTGATGAAGGTGGAGACGACTTCGGAATTCAAGAACGACATCATTACCAAACGAGTCGCGTTCCTGGGTCCGCTGGCACCGGCTGTGCGCGGCCTCACGACGTGCATCAGCACGACTTTAGATTGGGGGACCTGGGCGCTGGGAATTGGGTCGGTGCTGATCTTTTACGCGCGGAAAGAATGATGTAAAATAAAATCTTCAATTCGATTGGCAAAGGAGTGCCTATGGCCGGTGAGACGGAATTGCATAAGACGCTGAAGAAGGAAGGGTGCCGCTGGCTTTTGCGGATGGGGTATCGCTGCATTGCCGCCGAGGTAAGGGTGCCACCGGTGGGGATTGTGGATGCGGTGGGGACGGGGATTTTCCGTCCTTATCAGAATTATCTGGCTGTGCCGCGTGAGATGTCGCAGGTTTGTTTTGTTGAATGCAAGGCGACGCGCGGCGATTTTCTGCGGGATTGTTCCAACGACGGCCAATTGGAATTCTGCATCATGGAGCGCAGGGGAAATCGCCGGCGAAAACGGCGAAAGCTGCGGCGAAACGTCGGGCTGGGGAAATTCGATTCCTGCCTGATGCAGCCGATGGCCAATCTGCATTATGTTCTGGCCCCGGCCGGCGTGGTGCGAAAAAGCGATCTGGCCCCGCGATGGGGTTTGCTGAGTTATGGCGAGACCGGCGTGAGCGTCGTCGTAAAAGCCCTCTGGCAGGAAACGGCCCAGATGCAGTACGTGGAATCGGCCATCGCGCGGACTTTGACGGGCGATATTTTCCGCGCGGATGATCGGGCGGTAGCGTCGGTCAATCGCGAATTGTTCGCCCAGCAAATGGCGCTCGCGGAACGGATTCGGTCGATTCGGCCCAAGGCGATCTTCGCGCCTGCCACGGATAGGAATGTGATGACTCCGGCGGGAAAATAAAGAGGGGAATTTCGCCACAGATATAAATCAGATGCACACAGATAAACGCCAAGAAAGAAATCTCACGCAGAGGCGCGAAGGCGCAGAGAAAATGTTTCTGCGCCTTCGCGCCTCTGCGTGAGATCTAATTATTGTTCTATCCGTGTGCATCTGATTTTTATCTGTGGCAAATATTCTTATCTGTTGCATTTGAATAAGGGTGCGCTACGATCATTCCGTTGCGTTTGGTTAGCTACAATATTCTCGACGGCGGCGAGGGACGGGCGGATCCGTTGGCGGAAGTCATCGAATCTCAGCGACCGGATATCGTGGTGTTGGTCGAAGCCGATGTCCCGGCGGTCGTGGAGCGGATCGCGGGGCGATTGAAGATGGATTTCGTGATCGGCGACGGGCGGAAGCATGGAGGGGCGATTCTGACGCGGGGGCGGGTTGTCGAATCGGTCAATCATTCAATTTTGCGGGATGAATTTTCGGATCTGGTCTTGGAAGCGACGCTAGATACGGCCGGGGGCGAATGGACGGTGGCGGCGGCGCACCTGCATCCGCGGGCGCGATTGGCGGATGAAGATCGACGGGAGCGCGAAATCGCGGGGATTCTGGAGATTTTTGCGTCGCACCGCGCCCAAGGGAGGCCGCATTTGCTGGCCGGGGATTTTAATGCGAATTCGCCGGTTCAGCGTGTCGTGCCTGAGGCTTGCAAGGTGCGGACGCGCGAGGAGATGGCCGCCAACGGCGGTGTGTTGCCGCGGACAGCCATCGGTAAGCTCTTGGACGCGGGATATTTGGATACCCTGCATTCGGTTTTGCGTTCGGAGGCAGAGAAGACTGGGAGTTTCACGACGCAGGAGCCGGGACAGCGGGTCGATTATATTTTTACATACGGAATCGACGCCCATCGATTGAAGAACGCGAAGGTGGAACAGGATCGGCTGGCGAAATATGCGAGCGATCATTTTCCGGTCATGGTGGAGATTGAGTGAGCTGGCGCGTTTACACCGATTGGTTGAAGAAGAGACAGTCGGCGCTGCGTCTGGCGGAAAAGCTGGGGCGCGGAAGGGGGCAGATGCGCTGGCTTGATGCGGTTAATCCGCCGCCGACGGCGATGTTTAAGCCGGATCTTTCGGGCTGGGAAAATCGGGAGTTGTCCGTTGTTTGGATCGGTCACGCGACGTTGCTTCTGCGCATCGGCGGAATGACCGTATTGACCGATCCCGTGTTCGGAAATCGGATCGGCCTGGGGCTGTGGCTCACGACGCTGGGGCCCCGGCGGCATATCGCGGCGGCGCTGAAACTCGGCCAATTGCCGAAGATCGATTTGATCCTCAGCTCTCACGCGCATTTCGATCATCTGGACCGGCCGACGCTGGCGAGCCTGGACAAGAAGATCCCCGTGGTGATGGCGCCTCGAACGCGCGATCTCGTCTGGGATTTGGGGTTTCGGAACGTGACCGAATTGCGCTGGGGCGAGAAGGCGCAATTCAACGGGCTATCGCTGACGGCTCGGGAGGTTCGACATTGGGGAGCACGCACGTTCATCGACATGTATCGTGGATACAACGGTTATTTGTTGGAGACGGGCAATCATCGGGTGCTGTACGGCGGTGACACGGCCTATCAGGAATTGTTCAAGGATATCGGCCCGCTGAATCTGGCCATTCTGGGAATCGGGGCGTATGACCCATATATCAGGATGCACGCTTCGCCGGAGGAGGTTTGGACGATGGTGAACCAGGCGCGGGCGGATTTTATTGTTCCGATGCATCACAGCACGTTTCGGCTGAGTCATGAGCCGATGAGTGAACCGATCGAGCGACTGATGAACGCATCCGGGACCGAATCGGACCGGATCGTCATTCGAGAAGTGGGGCAATCATGGCAATTGAACCAGTAAGCGATATTCGGACGGACAAATGTGAACGGGGCCACGGAATCTTTCGCTCGTTTGGATTTGCATGGTCGGGACTGTGGTATCTGCTGCGGACGCAGCGGAACGCGCGGATTGAGTTGGTTGCCGGCGCGGCCGTGTGCGGTTTGGGAGCGTGGCTGAGCATCGGACGAGTCGATTGGGCAATATTGACGATCACGATCGCGCTCGTTCTTTGCCTTGAAGGGATCAATACGGCGATTGAAGCGGCGGTCGATCTTTTCACGCCTGAGCGGCGTCCTTTGGCAAAAGTCTGCAAGGATGTGGCGGCGGGGATGGTTTTGCTGGCGGCATTGGCCTCGATTGTGGTGGGCGTGCTGGTTTTGGGGGTTCCCCTCTGGAACAGGTTGGTTAAATAGGCAAATCCAATGTAATACCGGGATGATTTCAAGGATATGCGGAGTCGGCTTAAGAACGGCGCGTATAATAATGGCGGCGGACGAATTTAAGGAGTGTATATATGAACCGGCTTTCGATTCTCATTGCGGTGATTCTGGGGGCGGGTTCATTGGCGTTCGGGCAGGCGACGACGATGCCGGCCGATCCCCCGCCTGTGAAGGTCCTGGTGATTCCTTTCGCGCAGATCGGTAATACGACGGGCCACGAATGGGTGGGTGCCGCGATCCAGGAAAGCCTCATGACCGAGGCGGCCGGAAATACGACGGTGTGGGCAGTCGCGTTGGATAAGCCGCTGGCGCGGGGTGATATGTCGCAGGTGACGGCCGCTGCGAGGGGGACCGGAGCAACGCTGGTTGTATTCGGCGCTTATCAATATTCGGATAGCCAGTTGCGGGTCACTGGAGAAATCACGGATGTGAACGTCGGGCGCGTGCTCGGAACGCTGAAGGCGACGGGGGCGTTAATCGATCTGTTTAAGATTGAGGATTCGCTATCGGCTCAGCTTCAGGCGCTTTTGCCGCAGCCGCCAAGCAATCTGCCGGTCGTGGTGAACGGGCCGCCGGATCAATCGGCTGTTCCTGCTTATGCGGGCGATCAGCCGGTGACCGTTGCGGCGCCCGCGACCGATGCACAGCCGGCGACGACGTACGTGTATCAATCGCCGCCGGTGAATTATTCGACGAATTATGTTTACACGTCTCCGTACTATTATGGATATAGCTATCCGTACTATTACGGCTCTTATCCAGTGTTCATCGGTGGTGGTTGGGGATGGGGCCGGCCGTATTATTATCATTCCTATCCCGGATTCCGGCCGATTGGGCCGCGTCCCGGCTGGGGATTCCATGGAAGCGTTGGATTCCACGGAGGCGGCGGATTCCACGGTGGTATAGGCGGCGCACATCGGTAACGTGTGAAGTTAAGCCTTCACGTCGGACTCGGTGGCGAAGCCGTGGCGCAAAACGTTTTCAGTGATGCAACGCGGAATTAGAAAATGGCGGAGGTAATCAGGCCCGCCGGCCTGGGTGCCTCCGCCTGAGAGTTTGAACCCGCCGAACGGCTGCCGACCGACAAGTGCCCCTGTGATCCTGCGATTGATGTAGAGATTTCCGACACGGAATTCACGCCGGGCGCGGGCGATGTTGGCGGGGCTTCGAGAGAATATTCCACCTGTTAAGGCGTATTGAACGCCATTGGCGATCGCCAGGGCTTCATCCAGAGTTTGGGCTTTCATGGCGGCCAGGACCGGGCCGAAGATTTCGTCGTTGGCCAGTGGGCTGGTCGGCGGGACTTCAGCGAAGATGTGCGGGGCGACGTAGAAACCTTCATCGGCCAGTGGGCCGACATCACCGGCGAACGCGAGCCGCGCGTCGAGCTTGCCGCGTTCGATGGCTGCTAGAATCTTCTGTTGCGCCTGTGAATCGATGACCGGACCGACGCGGCAGGCGGGATCTTCGGCCGGAGCGATCTTGAGACTGGCGGCGGCTTCGATCAGCCTGCCCAGGAACGCATCGTAGACCGGGGCCAGGATGATCACACGCGAACAGGCTGAGCATTTCTGGCCGGAATATCCGAAAGCGCTGGCGATGACGCCGCTGACGGCGTCGTCGAGGTCGGCATCCGAATCCACGATGACGGCATTTTTGCCGCCCATTTCGACGATGACGCATTTGACGAGCTGCTGATGGTCCTCCGGCTCGGCGGCCAAATGGTTGATGGACAGGCCGACGGCCCGCGAACCTGTGAATGCGATCAGGGCGATATCGGGATGGGAGACGAGTTTTGGTCCGATGTCTTCGCCGATTCCGGGAAGATAATTGACGACCCCGGCGGGCGCACGGCTTCTTCAAAAGCACGGGCGAGGCGGTAGGCGATCAGGGGCGATTGCTCGGCGGGTTTAAGAATGACGGGGTTTCCCGCGACGACGGCGGCGGCGGCCATCCCGGTGAGGATCGCGAGTGGGAAATTCCAGGGGGCGATCACTACAGCGGGGCCGCGCGATTCGTAGAGCCATTGATTGGTCTCGCCAGGAATATCCGCGCCGGCAGGGGATGATAATTTTCGCATCTGGATCGCGTAATAGCGGCAGAAGTCGATGGCCTCCGCAATATCCGCATCGGCTTCACGTCGAGGTTTCCCGCATTCGATGATTTCTATGGCGGAGAGGTCGAAGCGGTCGCGCCGAAGAATGTCGGCGACACGATCCAACAGGCTTGCCCGCTCGTTGGGGGGAACGTCGCGCCAAGTGGAAAAGGCCGACTTGGCGGCTGCGATGGCTTGTTCAACGTGATCGGCGAGGCGCAGGCGCATCGGGCGACGATGCGCGATTTGTGGGAGGGATTGATCGATTCGATCCACTGGCCGGTGAAGATCGCGCGGTTGGCGATGAGCAGCGGGTAATCGGCAGTCGATTGAACGGAGAATTTGGCCAGCGCGCGATCCATGGCGTCTCGGGATTCCGAACGCGAGAAGTCGGTGGGGGGTTCGTTGAGGAAATCGGGCATCGGTTGTTTTCGAGGGGAAGATGTTGGTTTCAGTAGTGTGGGGTTCATGAGTAATTGCTCCTCGGGTGCGTGATCGATGAAGCCGGCTCGTAAGAAGGATTCGTTGGAAGTGTTTTCGAGTAATCGGCGGACGAGATATGCCATTCCGGGCAACGGTTCGCCGACGGGACAATAGACGCGGACGCGATAGTTCATTTCGGCGAGAGTGGTCTTGAGATTGTCGGCCATGCCGAAAAGCATCTGGAATTCGATTTCCGAATTTTTCGCTCCGAATCGCTGGGCATCGGCGATCGCGGCGGCGATGCTGCGGACGTTGTGGCTGGCGATGGCCGGATGAAGCAGGCGGCGATTCTCGATCAGGAAACTCGCGGCGGCCTCGAAATTGGCGTCCGTGTCAGCCTTTTCGGTGAAGACGGGAACGGGCCAGCCGTTCTGGGCAGCGATGATTGTCTCGTAGTCCCAATACGCTCCCTTGACGAGGCGAATCCAAACGGGCGTGCCGCGTTTTGCGGACCAGTTTGCCAGATCGCGCAGATCTTCGAGCGAAGTACGGAGATACGCCTGTATCGCGATTCCCACGTCCTTCCAATCGCGGAATTCATCCTCAAGAAGGACGGTTTTGAAAATCTGGATCGTCAGGTCTTTGAATGCGAATTGCTCCATGTCGAGGTTGATGAAAACGCCATTTTCGCGGGCCACGCGTAAGATCGGACGCAGGCGTTTGAGCACGGCGTCGATGGTGCCGCCGGGATCGAGGGGATCGAATTGGCTGTAAAGGGATGAGAGTTTGACTGAAACATTGGCGCGGGGAGTGGAACTTGGCAGCCGGGCAGGGAGAACCGCCAGGAGGTCCAGGTATTTTTGCTGGTACTGCTGGGCCTCGAATTCTGAGATAACCGCTTCGCCGAGCAAGTCGATGGTGAAGTCAAGGTGATTCCGGCGGAGGCGCTTGATGGTTTTTACGGCATGATCGAGATCGAAGGCGGCGATGAATTTGCGGGCCATGCGGCCGGCGCCGAATCTGGCGGCGGCGGCAAGCAGCGGGGAAAACCCAGGAAGGCGGATATTCAGATATTCGCGCAGATGCCTGGCAATCTCGTCAGAGGATCGAAGCGATGGAAGGCAATCGACGAAGCGGAAGAGCTGGGATTTGAATGATTCGTTGCGCATCGACCAGCCCATGAGCGCCTGGTCGATGTTTTCGATCGGCGAGGCGAGGCCGCTCAGGCCGTTGGCGCGCGTAAAAATGGCGTGGCCGATCCGATGGATTTGATCTTCGATGTCGGGCGCGCGCATGATCGAACCATCTTACGCTGAATCTTTAGTTGATTCGCGCCTGAGCGATCGGAAAGACGATGGCGGAGGTTGGCGGCGGATCGAGCAGAAGCGTGCCCCAGGTGTTGGGGCGAAGCTCAGTGCGGGCGGTTTTCGGGGCCGACCAGAAGAAATCGGCGGCGGTGGTGAAATCGCGGACATGCAGGTTAAACGCCAGTTGTGGTTGGACGGACGGATTGTAATTGTGCATCGCCTCGGCCGGAATGAACATTTCGACGATGTACCGGTCCGGAAGAACCTTGACGACGTTATGGATAAGCGTATCGGGGATGAGGTTGTCCTTCAGAGCGTCGCCATCGCGATGCCATTGGCCAACGACGGCGGCGTTGGAAACGGTGGGGTCGGACGGGACAACGAAGAATTGATGGCAATTCACATCATAGGTGGCTTCGTTGCTGGTGACCGGCCGGGTGGAAAGAAACAGTTCGATGTTGTCGCGCGTCCACCACCAGGCGTCGGCTGGGGCGGTTTCGATATGGTGATCGTAGACCTGAAGCGCGAGGTACAGCCCTTCGTGCGTCCAGCCCAGGTAAACATCGGGGCTCCGCATGTTGCAGCGCTCGAGGCCGACGGTTTGGTCGCGACGGATTCCGTCGAGCACCGAGCTTTGCGACCATTGCGTCAGGTCGCCGTCGAGCATCGGCGGATGGACAAGAAACGGGACGTGCTTGACCGGTTTGACGGCATAGCTTTCACGCCAGATATCGGTTTGGGGATCGGTCGCGCTCTGCGCGTGCAGCGGATTGAGCAGCGGGGCGGTCTGGCGGATGGAATTCACGAGAAGATTATACGGCTTGTCGTGGACATCGACGATGCCGAAATTGACGTCCTCGCCGTCGCTGTTGCGGCCGGCTGGTGGTTCATCGCACCATTGGAACCAATCGGCGCCGATGATATATGGAACACGCGCGAGCCGGGTGGTCATGAGATGGTAGCCCTCGGCGCGGGCCTGTTGATCGGGCACCTGGGCGCTGAATCCGACGGTATCTTGATCACCACTGTGGCCGTCCATGGAATGGAAGGAATATTCGCTGATGATGATCGGCTGCCCTGAGCGCTGATACATCATGCGGAACATGTCGGCATCGAGCTGGGCGTCATCGACGTAATAGTTGAGCGACTGGGCGTCGGTGTAATCGCGCGACGCGGTAACGACCGGCTCGGGCGCGAAGCCTTTGAAGCGGACGCCCAGAATCAGATGATTGGGGTCATACCTGCGAACCAGCCCGGTGGTGACGCGGAAATAATCCCGGGCGAGATGGGAGAGCCACGCGGCGCTGAGGCGATCGTAGGCGTCGGCCTGCTCGCGCGGGAAAGTCGACCAGGAATCAAGCTGCGACCAGTTGGTGAGTTTGGTGTTCCAGGCGATGTTGAATTCATCCAGATGCGGCCAGACGAAATGAATCGTCTGCATGACCTGCTGGCGGTTGGGGTCTGAATTGGGCAGATCATCGAAATAGGCGCTGGGACCGGAAAATCCGTCGCCCCAGTCCAACTCGTTGTCGAGAAAATATCCAAGGAGATTGGGGTTGTTTCGGAGCGGGGGAACTTGGTCCTTGACGGCCTCCTCCGCCATGGGTGCCCAATCGGGGGAATAGAAGCGTTTGGAAGAGTCGGTGACCCAGGCCCAGAGGTTGAGGTCCTGGCTCATGGGAACGTCGAGCGAATGGAAGGCCGGATTGCACCACGCGCCAAGACCCTTGAAGCCATAGTCGGAGACGCGGCTCAGGGTTGCATTTGCCCATCGGTCGAGGTCGCGGGGCTGGTATTTGCCATTCCAGTCGGTGGAGACGAAACGGACGGAGTTACGTTCGCGGCCGTCCTGCTCGGGCTGCACCGTTGTGACGGTGTTGAGGAATTCAAGCTTTCCGGTCGGGGAAACCCACCACCAGACACCGCTCTGATCCTGAGCCAGCCGCCAAAATCCGGGCTGACCATGAATTTGGTGCAGGGGGTTGGAATGGGCGGGTTCGGCCAAGACGACGGGCCGGGTGGTTGCGCCATGAATGTCGCCGATTGTAAGATAAGGGTATGCCAACCATCCGATCAGCAAACCGCAGGCGGCGAATATGATTAGCAACCTTCTCATGAGGTTCCTTCATGAGTAATACGTCGATCAACTCGGTGCAGGTCATCCGGCTGAGTTCGCCGATGAATACCTGCCCATCGCTGCAAACCCTGCGGTGGAATCCACTTGGGACAATATATCCGCCTACTCGGGTGTTCCGTCCAACTGAACAGGAGTCGGCGGTTTAATCCGTTGCGATGGTTTTTTCGGCTTGTAGTCTTATCGGCCTGCGTTTGCGAGGGGGTTAAACGAAAACGGGGTTCGGGGAACGAATATAAAAAATTAATCACAAGGGGTTTGCGCCTGATTTTTCCGGTGTTTGCCGTTTTTGGGACGGCTACGGGGATTGCCGAATGAATTTATACAAAATTGAGCCTAGGATGTACATCCGGGTTGGCAGGGCAATCGGATATAGCCCGAAAAAAGGAAGAGAGACCCCCACCCTAACCCTCCCCCGGAGTACCAGGAGAGGGGAAAGAAAGGGAATAATGGTGCATGCGATCGCCCTGCCGGGGCGGGGTGGTTTTCTTGCGCTGTCTTGACGATTGAGTCGTGCCGATTACATTACTCCGCTCTTTCGGCGGGGCTCCGGGTGCGTCAAGGTCGAAACTTTGACCGCAGCGGGGTCGTACTGTCGATATCGCTTTGACCAGCATTGAAGAGGGATTTTATGGCTCGGGATCTATCGAAAATACGAAATATTGGAATTGCCGCCCACATCGATGCGGGCAAAACAACCGTTTCCGAGCGAATCCTCTATTACACCGGCAAGATCCACAAGATGGGCGAGGTCCACGAAGGCACCGCCGTCATGGACTTTGACGAGGAAGAGCAAAAGCGCGGCATCACGATCAACTCCGCCGCGACAACCTGTCCGTGGGACCGAAACGGCGAACGATACACCATCAACCTGATCGACACGCCCGGCCACGTTGATTTCACCGCCGAGGTGGAACGCTCGCTGCGCGTCTCGGACGGGGCGGTGGCGGTGTTCGACGGCAAGGAAGGCGTGGAGGCCCAGTCGGAAACGGTCTGGCGGCAGGCCACGAAATACAACGTTCCGCGCGTCTGTTTCATCAACAAGATGGACAAGGTCGGGGCGGACTTCGATTTCAGCTTTAATTCCATCCGCGAGCGCCTGGGGCGCCGGCGGTGGCTGTGCAAATTCCTATCGGACAGAGCAATACTTTCAAGGGGATGATCGACCTGATTGCGCGGGGTCGCCCTGTATTACAACGGTCGGCGACGAAAAGGACCAGGGAACGACCATTGTCGAAAAGCCGATTCCGGCAGAGGAAAAAGAGCGATACGAAAAATGGCGGCATGATCTGATCGAGAAGGTGGCGGAGACGGACGATCATCTGATGGAGAAGTATCTCGTCAGCGAAGAACCGACCGAGCAGGAGCTGCGCAATGCACTTCGGGCGGCGACGATCGCCTTCAAGCTGCATCCGGTGTTCTGCGGGATCGGCGCTGAAATATGTCGGCGTTCAGCGATTGATCGACGGGGTCATCGATTATCTGCCGTCGCCGTTGGATATGCCGCCGATCAAGGGACACGATGCGAAAGATCCGGAGAAGGTCATCGAGCGGCACCCGACTCCTGATGAGCCGTTCTGCGGGCTGGTATTCAAAATCGTCAACGACCAGCATGGCGATTTGACCTATGTGCGGATTTACAGCGGCCGGCTTGAAAAAGGGAGCCGGGTGCTCAACAGCAACCGCAACAAGCGAGAGAACATCAGCCGGATGTTCCAGATGCACGCGGCGGACCGGAACCCGATCGACGTTGCCGAAGCCGGCGACATCGTCGCCTGTATCGGCATCAAGGAAGCACTGACCGGCGACACGCTTTGCGATATGGACCACCCGATCATCCTGGAGCGGCCGACGTTCCCGGAACCGGTCATCAGCATGTCGATCGAACCCAAGACCGCCGCGGACAAGCAGAAACTTGGCGAAGCCCTGACGACGCTAAAGCGCGAGGATCCGACGTTCCAGGCGAGTTACGACGAAGAGACGGGCCAGACGATTATCGCCGGAATGGGCGAGTTGCACCTGGAAATTCTGCGGCTGCGGCTGACACGCGATCATCACGTCGAGGTCAACGTGGGGCGGCCGAAGGTCGCGTACAAGGAGACGATCGTCGGCAAGGCGCTTCACATTCGCGGCAAGCACGTCAAGCAGTCGGGCGGTCGCGGCCAGTTCGGCGATTGCACGATCAATATCGAGCCGTTCGATGGGACCGGCGTGGATGCCGAGACGCTGAAGAAATGGGGATGGAAAGACGGCTTCGCGTTCGAGAACAAGGTGTTCGGCGGATCGATTCCCAAGGAATACATTCCGTCGATCGAATATGGGTGCCGCATGGCCGCGAAAACGGGCGTGCTGGCGAATTATCCGCTGATCAACGTGAAGGTGACTTTGACGGATGGCAGCTATCACCCGGTCGACAGCTCGCAGATCGCGTTCGAGCTTGCCGGTCAGATCGCGTTCAAGGATGCGTGCCAGAAGGCGGGGCTGACGCTGCTGGAGCCGATCATGAAGGTCGTGGTCACGACGCCGGAGGACTTCGTCGGCAACGTGACCGGCGACCTCAATCGCCGGCGCGGGATGATCGTCAACAGCGATCAGCGTGGGCACACCCGGATCGTGGAAGCGGAAGTTCCGCTGAGCGAGATGTTCGGATATACGACCGAGCTTCGTTCAATGAGCACCGGCCGGGCCAGTTCGGTGATGGAGCCGTTGCGTTATGCGCAGGTACCGGCGAACGTAAAGGCGGCGGTCCTGGAAAGTTTGAAATAACCCATCATTTAGGCCTTTTCTGTTGCCGGACCCGATAATATGCGCCGGCATTAATTCAGTACGCAAAACGTCGAAAGTCGCGCCAAAAAAAGGGCGATACCACGACTACGACGATGCGCTGGTCTGCTTTCTTTATTCTTTTGGCGACGATCCTGCTGTTAATACCGGTGGGAGTCATTTGCATTGAATGTCTGGCCTGGTTGCTGCCTAAAACCTGGAAAAGGACGAAGAAGGTCGTGCAGCAGCACCTTCACGAGCGCGAACCGTTGATGGTTCTGATTCCCGCTCGCGACGAAGAATCATGTCTGGCTCAAACATTACGCAGCGTGAAATCGCAATTGCGAGCAGACGATCAGATTTTGGTGGTGGCGGACAACTGTGTTGATCGGACCGCCGATATTGCGCGCGAAGAAGGGGCCGAGGTTGTTGAAAGACTTGCTCCGCTGGAACCAGGAAAAGGCCACGCGTTGAGCTTCGGCGTGGAACACTTAAAAAATACAAGGCGGATGCCGCGAGTCACGATCTTTATTGACGCCGACTGTCTTGTCGAAGCGGGCGCGATCGAGGCGCTGGCGGCGCGGGTGATCGCCATCGGCCGGCCCGTTCAGGCGATCTATCTCCCGGATCAACCCGTTGGCAGCCGTACTTGGCAGAGTCTTTTTTCCGAGCTGGTGGTCCTTACCCGCAACGGGATTCGACCCGGCGGGGCGAACCGGATGGGGTTGCCTTGTCTTGTGACTGGGTCGGGAATGGCGTTCCCATGGCATGTTCTGAGCGCCGCGAAATTGAGCAGCGGAAACCGGGTGGAAGACATGCGGCTTGGGATTAACTTGGCTTTAGCCGGTTGCCCGGCGGCATTTTGCGATAAGGCGCGAGTCGTGGCGCAGCCGCGGAGCGGCGAGCACGTCGCGCGGATGCAACAGACGCCCTGGCGGCAGGGTCATCTTATGACCGTGTTGAGGCAGGCTCCGCGTCTGGTTTCGGCGGGATTTCACAAACGGAAAATCGCGCCTATGACGTTGGCGCTGGATTTGTGCGTGCCGCAGCTATCAGTGCTGGCGGCGCTGATTCTCGCGACGCTTGTGGCGTCCGTGGGGGCGGCAATATTCGCCAGGGGATCATGGCGCCCGGCGGAAGTCCTCGCGTGCGGCAGTGTCCTGTTGTTTTTCAGCTTGACAATTGGATGCGCGAAATTTGGCCGCGCGTCATTGCCGGCGGCGACGGTTCGGACGCTGCTGATGGATCTATGGGAGAAGCTGTCGATCTATTTGTCGATCGTTTCTCACGTCATTTCTCATGTTGTTTCTCTTCTCATGTATTATGTTCGGACTTACCGGCTTCGGACGTCGCGATCGGCAACGCCGGTCGGCAGCGCCGCGGAGGCCGCTCTGGACGGTGTCACGCTGGAGAACGAAGCGGGCGCGATGTCCATGGTCCAGGCAACCGTTCCCCCCGAGCCGGGGCCGGAACGCCTTGCGGGCTAAGACTGGTGCCTGTCTGATGAATCCTCGCGGGCCATACTCGCGTCTTTCGCTCGCGTGCGGCGTCGCTCCTCCTCGCCGTATTTCCTGACAATACTGCTCGTCGTCGCTCCTTGCACGCGAGCGAAATCCACTTCGTCTGGCCGCACGAGGATTCATCAGACAGGCACTAATTTTCGTAATCCGTTTCAAAATTCAGTGGAATGATCGAGCTGGCGGGTCTGTTTGGATCGAGCCACCACGGCGATTTGAACTGGTCGATGTATACCCGCCGGTGAAATGGTGGAAGCCAGGAAACGTAATCGATCACGCCAAAGGGTGATGGGTCGGTATCTACCGCGCGGGGATATTCCAGGCGGTATTTGCATATCAGCGCCGGGGTGTATCCTTCAAAATCATTGAATGGGCGCGTGGGGTTGGTCATGCCGTAGCGGTTCACTCGGCCGAATACTTCGAGCTGGGTGTAAAAGTCAAATTCGAATCCGGCGGCGATCTGGGTGCGGGGCACGCCATGCGTTTCGAGCCGGTCGACGGCGGCTCGGCGCCGGCGGCCAGGGCCAGAATGTCTTGCGTCGAAGCGAGGGCATAGACGGCGAAAATCACCACCAGCGGCCACGCGAACACAAGCGAACGCCCGCGAAGCAGAAATATCGCAAGGCACAGCATCAGCGGCAGGCAATAGCGATCGAAGACCTGGTCCTGGCCGGAGCGAATCACCATCAACCCGAAATAGAAAAACGCGAAGATTGCCAGGATGGGCCGGCTGTCGGGAACGGCGAAGAAGTGACGAAGCCGCGCGAGCGACCGGCGGAAATCGACGGCGAATTCGATGGCTCGCGCTGCCAGAAGATAGGTCGTCATCAGCACCAGCGCGGAGATGATTCCCCGGACAAACAGCGGCAAGACGGCGGGGCGGTTTCCCGACAGTTCGAGCGGGCCGATGACGCCTCTCGGGGTGACGATGTTGTGCAACCAGGGTCCCATTCCGAACGCGGGATGGGCGGAGATGGCTGCGGAAAGACCCAGGACCACGGCCGCGGTGAGCGCTCCTCGCCAGGAATTTCGCTGCCGCCAGAGTCTTCGCAGGGAATCTAAAGTGAAGGGCAAAACGGCCGGGAGCGAGAACATCACGATGGTGAAGACGACCATGATCAGGTTCGTCACGGCGATTCCCGGCTGATCTAGTCCCTTGCGGATACATTTGGACAGGGGAGGGTCGATATAGATATTGGGCTGCCGAACGAACCAGCGAAGACAAACGACCATGTCGATTACGACAATGAGCCACGCAAGAATCGCGGCGGCGGCGAACGGCCGATCGGATCGTCGAAGGATGATGAGGTAAGGAATGACGCAGAGAGGAGCAAGCCAAACGGTTTGCCGGGCCATGCCGCCGAGGATGCCGACCAGGAGGCCAATGGTTAGCCAGATCAGCGCCGGCCGGCTGCCGGCGGATTGGCCGGCTCGCATAAGGGCGTAGAGGCAGATCAGGGTACAGCAGAGGCCGGGCACATCGGTCATGAATGACAGCGCAAGCGGCAGGAACAGGGGCGAGAGGCAGAGGGTCAACGAAACGCAAACCGCCGCCGCCGGCCGCAGATTTGCGCCGCGAGCCAGAAGGTAAGAGAAAATGGCGGAGCCGATGTCAAATGGAAGCGTGCTGAAGCGCAATGTGACGAAGGAATATCCGAATATCTTGCAGAACATCGCGCCCCACAAGGCCTGCGTGATGATGAGCGGGGCGCTCCAGCCGTTGTAAGTGATTGCTCCGGTGGCCAGGAATTGGCGGACGGTATAGGAGTAGGACCAATCATCGTCAAACGGCATGTTGACGAATGGGTTTACGATCAGGAATGCCAGGGTTATTGCAGCGGCACAAAGGAGGGCGTTGCGGAGATCGTGGTGGCGTCGCATGGGGTGGTCTTAGTATCTACGACACGCTCTGGTGCCGCCAGAAGCACCGGATGTACATCTGGCGATCCGGCATTTCGCTTGATTTAATTAGCCCGAAAGTGGACACTTTTGGCCCTGCGGCGTTGTCCCGGATCATGCGGGTGGTTCGGGACGGTTTGTGCGGAGAGAGATGCCGCGGGATGGTTGTTTGCAGGGTTGAAAAAAGACGGTCGGCTATGGTTTTGGCCTCCGCGTTGGGTCTTGGTTCTGATTCGGCAGGAAAATCACCGGAGCTTGAATCGCGCGCACGGCGGCGGCAGGTGGCGCTGCATCTGCTCGCCAACGGTTTGCCTGCGCCGGCGGATGGGGAGCCGGATTTTGAGGAGCTTTGCAAGGGGCTGCTGGATTCGTTTCGAGCAAAGGCGCGGCTGCTGGGGGAGCATCGCTGCCCGGCGGATCAGCGGATCGAAGCATTTCTACGGTCGCATTTTGGTGATTTGAATCTTTCATGGACGCCGCGGTTGCCGGACCGGTCGCTGATTCTCGATCAGCACGGGATTTCGCGGGAGCTTTCGTTGCCGGCGGATGGGGATTCGATCGCCAGCGAATTGCTGACGTCTTACCGGGTGTTCAACGGGGTTTTGCACAATCCGAAGAACGATCGGCGAACGACGGAGGGGACATTCCACGTGACCGAGGGTGGATTGCCGATTCCCGGGGATAAGAAAGCGGTGCCGAAGCATGTATTCGCGGAGTTGTTTCGCCGGGCGATGCAGCCTCCGGTCGAATCGCTGACGCTGCCGTTTGGAGCGCGCGAGCAAACACCGGTGCGGACGTTTGTGTCGTTGCTGTTGCGGCCGATTGTTTGCCCGGAAGTTCCCGGCGTTTGCCCGCAGAAGTCGATGGAGGTTCGTTTCTTCGCGCCGGGCAGCCTGGTGAGCAATCTCGATTTTGTTGAATCGATTTTCGGGAATGCGGGCGATCCGTTTCTGGCTCCCAACGACGCGGGGCTGGACGTGGAACATTGGACGGGCCACACCGGATGCGTGATCCTGGCGCCGCATTTGTCATTGGTCACGAAGAAAGAGCTTGGCCTGCCGCGTTACCAGGATGCGACCGATCGCCAGAAACGCGATGGGATGTGCTGGAAAAATGAGGGTGAAAGATACAACGACGGCGTGGCGTTCAAATTGACTTGCCGCACGGCGGCGGGGGTGATCGTCACGCTGCTGGCGGACAATTATTACGGGTACTGCAAAAAGGAAGTGAAGACGCAGATCAGTTACGCGGCGAATTTATACGGCAACGTTGAAGAGGAACACGCCGGCGGGGCGATCGCATTTGCGAGCTATAGTTTCGGCGACGAATATCAGGCGTACAGCAAGAAGGTCAACGGCCGGACGCTTTGATGATGTGAGTGCGGGATTATTCGCAGTACATGGACGTGCAGCCGGAGGGGTACGGGATAGACAAAGAATTTTCCGATTTGCTTTATGTGCCGGAGGACACGCGCGCCAGCACCGTTCGCCAGCAGCTTTGGTGGACGCGGGATGGGAAGGAGCAGCAGATCCCGCTATTGCCGGGGAAGATTTACATGACGCCGTCGGGGTTCAAGGTGCGGATGGAGAAGCATCCGGGTGCGCCGAGTTGGCGCATCGTCGGCTCGCGCGGGGAGGGGACATTTTGCCACAAGCCATGCACGGTCAGCGGCGGGGGGAAAAGCGAGATCAGCAAGAGCCTGCGCGATTACATGATCTATGGCCCGATTTTCGTCGGCGATATTCAGCGGGAACTGGATAAGGTGGACGAAATTTTCCAGAAGGATTATTCGCACCGGTGGAGCGAGGATAACGCGGCCAAGCCGGGATATCGGCAGAGGAAATCCAGATCGGTGCTAAGTCCGGAACGGTCGCTGGGGAGCGTGATCAAACTGCTCTCGCCCAGCGCGGAGTACAGCGAAAGTTACAATCAGTGGCTGGAGCGAATTCCCAACTACATTTATCCCATCGTTTTCATCATCAAGCGGTTTTACAAGCCGGAATGGGATGGTGATTGGCGGTCGCATTTCGGCGTGGACATGGTCAATGGATATCCGGGAAATGAGCTTAAGTTTGACGATCGAAAACTGGTGGGAACCTATCTGCGCGTCGGGCTGCATGGCCCGGCGGCGTGGCGCACGTTCAAGGCGCGGCAGGATTTCGCGACGGCGTCAAAGGTTCAAACCGAGGATGATATCTCGGCATCGGTTGTCGTTCCTACCGCGGCAACTTGCCCATGAGGTGCCGGCCGTGGAGGGAATGAGCCGGAAGTTTGTCATCAATTGCGAATATCGGCTGTTTCAGAGGCCGGACGACGCGGTGCATCGCGGGCTGGATAAACAGACGGAGATCGACCTGGCGCGTTCGGATAATTTCATTTCCAATTTTGAGCCGCTCACGTCGAAGACGGCGCAGGCGATGGTGGAGAAGGTGACGGAATTCGAACAATTCACCATGCCGATGAGGCAGACGATTCGAAAGTGCGCCGATGCGGGAAATGGGTTGGTGGTGTCATCATCAATTCCACGAGCTGGTGGACGGCAAGCCGAGTAAGAATCCGCGTTATTTGCAGATTCGGCCGGACCTGATCGACCCGATGAGTCTGCACGTGGCCGAGCGGGGAATGCGGCTGTTTTACGCGATTCCAGCGCAAGAGCCGGTGCTTTGGCCGGTGGACGCGGTGCTGGTCGGCCGGCGGAACAACCCTGCCGAGCCGGCAGCGAATATCCGCGGGCTGGCGGTCTACAACCCGATTCATTATCAGGAGCTTCCCGAGCTGTTCATGGATTTTATCTGCTCGCTGACCGGGAAAAGTCCGTCAACGACCGGAGCGGGAAGCGAAGGGGCGCTCACCAAGAGTCCGTTCAACGCGCTGCGCCCGACGATCGATCTGAACAACGCGCTGGTGAGCTACATATTGACCGGGCTTGGCGGATTCTCGACGGCCGCGGGATATATCGGTCCGAAGGTGCGCGTGGATCATGACATCAGCCTGCTGGTTCCGGAAATCTGGTGCAGGCTGACTCTTGAGGAGCGCGATCCGCGGTATTTGATCAAGATGGGACATCTCGAACCGCTGCGTGATTTTGAATATGAAGGCGAAACGATTTTGGCGAGTCGGCTTGGTTATCGCATAACGGCCAAATTTGTGCAGACTTTTTTCGGGCGAATTTTCGATAACCCGGGGAAGGTTTTTGATGAGGAGATTCTTCATCCGGAGCTTCAGGATCGGATGGCGTTCATCGACGGAGTGAAGAATATCACGCAGGCGCAGGAGCGCGTCGCCAAGGGATATCTGGAAGATGGGTCGATTGCAGATGCGTGCCCGCCGCTGAAGGCGTTGCTGATGATCATGGCCACGGGATCGTTCGAGGGGAAGGATGCCAACGATCCGGCCATTCGGGCGATGTTCACTTTGGAATATTTGCTGGCCAGCGACTGGTATCGGCGGCGTTTGGCGACCAAACAGCAGAAGGACATCGCGTTTTGGCGACGGCGTCTGGCGTATCTGGATGTTTGTGGGCAACAGGGCGAGGCCTACAGCGATCTGGATTTGCCGGCGCGGCGGGTGTACGCGGCGGCGGAATTGGGGCGGGTGAGTTCTGGGGCTTATCTGGAATCTCTAGTGGGGACGCTGGGGGCCGACCCGATGCGGGGAGCTAGAAGTCAGCCTTTTTGGATTTACTTCCCGTCGTCGCTGGTCACGGAAGTCGCCTGGACAACAGCCAGATGAATCTCGATCTGCTTTTTGAGCAGATCGAAATCCTTCGAACTTATGGCGGAGGGAACATATAGAACCGCCCGTTCGTTGTTTGACAGATAGAGCGGAAAATACCGGTGGTTGGTCAGCGGATATCCGCCGTTGGGCTGTCTTGAAGACGACTGCATCGGGGGAGAACTCAATTTGACGTTTTCGTGTCCGTTTTCCAAGGGTCCATCCTGTGTTGGCGTTGCAATGGTTATCGGCACAACGTGCGGAGCGGATCAAATATTAGCAGGGGCTGCCGTCCAGACCGCTTCGGCGATGCGGGATCAGGGGCTGGGTTGCGTCGTCGGGCACGGAGGATTCGTGACGATGGGTTGCTGGTCAGCCCAGAAATCCATGGTCCAGTAGGGATTGCCGCGGAATTGGCCGTGTTCCTGTGGGCCATAATTGGGTTGGCCGGGCGGAGGGGGCTGACCGTTGGAAGGGGCCAGGGCAAAGGCCTTGAGATTTATCTGCTTGCGAACGGTTTTGGGAATGACCTCGGTGGCTGTCACCATGTTGTCCCAGCGTCCGAGCGTGCGATCCAACGGAGTTTGCGGGTCGGTCAGGAAATCATCGAGCCAGACCAGCAGGCTTCCGCGCGGGGGCAGGTCGTAGCCGCGGCTGCGCTCGCGGAGGTCGGCCAGGGGATGGAGCATCAGATCGTAAAACTGCGTTTGGGGATTTTCGATCAGATAGGGGACAACAGCCCGGCTGAAATCGCGCACGGAGCAGGCGGCGGCCATATAGACAATGTTGGCATATGCCTCGTGCTTGCTTTCGAGCAGGTCTCGTCGGAGCCATTCATTGAGCACCATGGTGCCCATGCTGTGGCCGACGAGAGTGATCTCGTACGCGGCGGACGTCGGTTGGGTTGTGCTGGAAGTGTGCTTCTGCAATCGGTCGCGGAATATTTCCATGGCGCCGATGGTGGAATAGTCCGTCGCTTTGTCGAGGCGTTGTTCGCGCTGACTGACGGCGGCGGGATCGAGATCGGGATTGGATGGATTACCACCAAGGTCGCCGTCGAAGGCGATCAGGGTTCGCCGCGACATGACCTGCCAGGCGGGAGTGCCCAGCCAGTCGATCAGCGGCTCGGAAAGAAGTTTTGTGGGGAGGGTCAGGACGTAAAGTGCGCCCAATTGCGTCATGTGCCCGGGGTTCACATCAAAGTCGGGTCCAATGTAGATGCGAAGCTGCTGCCGGACCGGTTGTTTTTCATCGTCTTTCTGGGCCAGCCACAATTGGTGGTAAACCTTGGCTAGCGCCTGACCGTGGGGACCGGCGGCCCAACGTTGGTACTGGGGATATTCCGCCGGTCGGGTGGCCGCATATCGGCCGTCTTTGGGCAAAGCGGCGAAGTCCGAGCCGGTTGCCTGAATGTCCGAGGCGAATTGGTTGAACCAGACAATCGGGATGCGGGTCGCGGCTCGGCCAATGTCTGCCAGGACATATATGGGGGTCAGAAGGGCTCGCACCACGGTGTTGTCGGTTTCGCCCTGTGTGATCACCGCGATGTGTTCGCCATAGGCGTTGAACAGATCGGAATTCCAATCCAGATAGATCGGGTAATAGCCGGCCGCCATCACGCCATCCATTTCGGAATCGGCGCTGGCGAGCGAATCGGCTGGGGAATTCAATCCGCCGTGGACGAATATGAGAATCTTTCGATCCGGACGTTGCTTGTGAAACGCGTCCATGGCATTGAAGATCTGTTTGATTTGGCTGCGAAATTCCTGAACGGTGTATGCGGGGCCATCGGGCGACATCGGATCGTGCGGCCGGCCGGCGCCGTCAACGGCGATGACATGCTCGCGGATGATTTCGGGGGAATGCAAGAGCGTGGAGCTCGCGCATCCGCCGAGGAATGCCGCGACGAAGCCAACTGCAATCAGGCGGGTGATCCTGGAAATCATGGTGCGGCATTATGTCCTAAAACGGATGAAAAGGTTGACGTTGCGCGCGATAAGTACACGATTCGCCGAAGATGAATCCGAATCTCAGCGATCCCGCATTCTGGCATCGGTTGCAATTCGGATTCACCGTAACCTATCACTATCTCTTCCCCCAACTCACGATGGGCCTGGCATGGTTCATCGTGATCTGGAAGTGGAGGGCGCGCCGGAGCCAATGAAGAATACCAACAAACTGTTCTTTGCCGCGGGCTCCCGTGCAATTTTCGGCGCCTCGGCCGGCGTAATCGGCGCAATGGCAGGATATGGCGCTATGAAGTTCCCGCTTGCACGGGCAGGCGCAGCATCTGGCCGACTTTTTCGTCCCATTCGATCGGCTGAAATGGCGCGAAGCCGGCGCCGGGATAGAACGTGAGTTCGCTGAAAACCGTCTTTTCCCAAATGGAATAGAGATCGTGCGCAGAAATGGATAGCCCTGCGAAAGCGTCCGGACGCATCGCACCATCTCCGCGAAATTGGTGGGTTGCGGAATTGGCTTGGAGCTTGGCGGATAGCCCGGATAGGTGAACGGCATTGGCTGCCAATCCATCCCCAGCAGCGTGATCGTCATGTTCCGATTAAGGTCGCGCCGCTCGTGACGTCCGATTGCCACTTCCACGAATTTGGGCTCGCCGTCGAAGCAATAGAATTTATAATCCGCCGGGCTCTGTCCGGTCCCATCATCCAGATATTCCTCGGCAATGATTCGCGGCTTGACCCCTTTATAGACCCACTCCCGCAACGGTTTGTAATAATCCATGGTCTGCCAATGCCGCAGCTTCGCCTTGGCCTCCTCCCAGTCAAAGATCGCCTTGTCCCGGCAAAAGACGTTACAGTGCGACCCCGAAACGATCTTGAGCGCAAATTGATTGGGCAGGGAATCGATTGGAATATCTTCCGGCCGATCCCAGACACCATACAGCTTGCATAAGAACGGGCTTCCGATCTTCTCGGTGACGAATTGCCGAACCGCATACTTGTCGACCAATTGATGTTGAATTGGCCGGCGGTCGTAAAGCTTCAGCCACTGTAGCTTTTCGGTGAAAGTCGTGGGATTATTGAGGTTGAGCCGGCGTCCCATCCGCCGATAGTAGAGCAGGCGAATCGCCGGTCCGTCGGGCAACCGGCGCTGAAAGAACCGCGATGCGGACCCCAAGAGTCGTTTCAACATTGTCAGCTCCGAGACTGTACCGTTCCGCCCCGAACATACGCCATATAGAATCGGACAACTGGAGGTCTTAGATCGATTGAATCCCCGCCGGGCCATTGCGGCGATGTTGCCCGACTCAATTATCGGTCGTGCCCGCGATGCGCGCAAGCGCTGGCGTGCCGCGCAGGGCCGGCGATTCATCCGTCTCGAGGAAATCGATTATCGGTCTCTTTTAAAGAAGCCGGATCCGCCGGATTCACCGCAATTCCAGGCCGAGCTGCAGGAAGTGCGTCGCCTGCAGCAAACTCTCACCGCCGAGGAAATGGAGCATGCCGCCGACGAGGCGTTTGTCAGGCCGGACTTTTTCGCGCGGGTCCTCGGCCCGCATTTCAACTCGCATGTTCTGCCGAGGACGTTCGCATTCCTTCAAGAGTTAATGTGGGCCGACGCCGCCGTGGTGGAACCGATCAAGGACTTTTACGCCCGCAAGCGGCCCTACGAGATCGATCCGCAGCTCACACCGCGCATTGAGCTGGAGAAGACCCCCGGTTATCCCAGTGGCCATACGGCACGGCTGCTCATCCTTGCAAGCACGCTGGCGGAAATCTTTCGGGGCCAGAAGGAATCGCTGTGCCGTCTTGCCGCGGAGATTCCCGCGCGGCGGGTGAAAGTCGGTATGCATTTCCCCAGCGATATCGAAGCGGGAAGAATTCTTGGCGAATTCATTTACAGCCGCATGCGCGAGAAACCGGTGTTTCAATCGCGATTGATCAAAGCCGAGCGCGAATGCCGCGCCGCGGGTCATTAGCGCGAGCTGTTAATGCGCTTTCTACTATCGCTATAGGCGGATGAAGAAATGCACTCATCGAGTTTCGCCCGCACCAGAGCCGCGCGGGCTTCCCAGGTGTTCTTGCGGATGTATTCCGATCGCGCCGGGAGATCGAGCGGATATCCCCCCTGGACCATGCGCCTGATCAACGCAACGGCCTCGTCGGCGGATTTGAACGTGGCGACCAACCCTTCAAGTGAACATGCTTCCCGGATCCAGGTGGAAAGAATCGGCTTGTCGGTTGCCAGGTAATCGAACAGCCGCAAAGGACAGCGGTGATGGCCGTGTTCATTGACCGCCACGGGATTGAAGCAGGCGTCAAATCCCTTCAGGTATGCCGGAAGTTCTTCATGCTCCTTGGGTCCAAGCCAACGGACATTGGGTATCGCCAGAGCGATTTCCATCTTTGGCGCATGTGGGGGGGCTCTTTGAGAATGCCCCCGACAAAAACAAACGAAACCTCCGGAAGCATCCTCGCTAAGGCGGCGATCAGATCCCAGTCATAATTTGAGTCGACGAAGCCGGTGCATCCGACGATCGGTCGGGGCACGGCGGCGAGATCGACGGGAATGGGCAGAGGCTGTGCCATCTGCTCGATGAATTCCCGGGACACAGCCATCCGGCACGTGACGATGGGCGTGCGGGTCAGCTTACGGAAATCTTCGCTCAGCGCCTCCGCAACACTCAGGACCAAGTCGGCGCGATCGAGCATCCGCTGTTCCAGCCGCTGTGTCGTTCGCGGATCCCAGGTCGTGTAAAAGCGGAAAGCATCGTGCGCATCGTACACGCAGAGCGGGCCGCGAATTGCTTCAGCAATCGGGGCATACAGGGGCCGGATGTAAACAACCGCGTCATTCCGACCGTCGCCGCGCACCAGCCGGCGCACATTTCGAGCGAGGATGGCACGGGACAATCGCGGAAAGCGCTGAAGTCCCGGCACCATGACAACTTGCTCGACGTACGGCCCCTCCGGCGGTGTCGATCGGCCCCTATCGCGCGGACCGCGCTTCTGACGCATGATCCAGCGCACGGACCGCGGCTGCAGGGAGAAGACTTCCACTCCCGTTTCGGCGACGGCGCGCATTAACGACCGTACCGACGAACTTTGACTTTGCAGCACAATAATTCGAGAGATGCCCACGCTGTTGTTGCCACGCCCTTCTATGAAATGCATTCCACGTCGCCTGGGTAGCGCTGAATAGCGACCAGAACCGCATCAATGTGGAAAACATCGCAAGACAAAAAACGAACAGAAGATCAAACGCCATTGAAGGAAGCGTTTCATGTGTGGGAATTGTACCACACCTTGATCGACAAGTTTCAGTAAATCCTCAATCTTCCAAAGCCAAGTAGTGCGCTGATTTGAGAAACCGCGGCCCGGGAGCATCGGGCAATCATTTCCTGCGAGCCATTGCGATCAGGATCACGACCAGACAGAACACCCACGCGATGACGAGGTTCAGCCAAGTTGGAATGACGTAAATTTCGGACCGCCGTAAGCAAACCGATTGCGATCAGATTGGTGATCCGGGAAATCATAATGCGGCATTATGTCCTAAAACGGATGAAAAGGTTGACGTCGCGCGCGATAAGTACACGATTCGCCAAAGATGAATCAGAATCTCAGCGATCCCGCATTCTGGCATCGGTTGCAATTCGGATTCACCGTGACCTATCACTATCTCTTCCCGCAGCTCACCATGGGGCTGGCGTGGTTCCTCGTGATCTGGAAATGGAGAGCGCTTCGCACCGGCGATGAACGTTATGCGCAGGCGGCGCGATTCTGGGCGAAAATCTTCGGTCTCGGTTTCAGCGTCGGCGTGGTGACGGGGATTCCGATGGAGTTCCAGTTTGGTACGAATTGGGCCGCGTTTTCGAGATACTCGGGCGAAATAATTGGTCAGTCACTGGCGATGGAGGGAATGTTCGCGTTTCTGCTGGAAAGCGCGATGATCGGCGCGCTGATCTGGGGCGAGAAACGGCTAGGGCCGCGCAATCATTTCCTGGTCGCTGTCGGCGTCGCGGTGGGGAGCTGGGCCTCGGCGTATTTCATCCTGGTCACCAACGCATTCATGCAGCATCCGGTGGGGTATGCGGTCGCGCCGGATGGATCGCTGCATCTGGCGAGCATCAGTGTGTATCTGTCGAATCCGTGGGCGTGGGTGGAATTCGCTCACAATCAGGCTGCGGCGCTGGTCACGGGGTCGTTTGCCGTGACGTCGCTGGGCGCGTTTTACATGCTTGGCGACAGGCATCACGAACAGGCTCGAATTTATTTGAAATATGGCGCGGTTGTGGGATTGGTGGCATCGTTCCTCGTCGCTTTTCCGACCGGCGACAGGCAGGCGAAGATGGTGGCGCGATACCAGGAGGTTTCGCTGGCGGCGATGGAGGGGAGATTCCAAAGCGGGCCGATGGCGGATATCGATTTGATCGGCCAGCCGGATATTCCGGAGCATCGTCTGGACAATCCGATCGTCGTTCCCGGGGCGCTGAGCTTTCTTGCCTACGGCACGTTCCACAGTGACGTGCGCGGGTTGGACGCGTTTCCGAAAGATGTTTGGCCTGACAACATTGAGTTGCTCTACTATTCCTTCCATATCATGGCGGGATTGGGGACGATGTTTATTGGGCTGATGGCGCTGTCCGTGATTTATCTTCTCTTTGGGCGTCTGGAATCGAATCGCGGATTGCTCTGGGTTTTGATGCTGGCTTTTCCGTTTCCGTTCATCGCCAACACCGCGGGTTGGATTACCACCGAGTTGGGTCGCCAGCCGTGGCTTGTTTATGGGTTGTTCCGCACACGGCAGGGGTTTAGCCAGGCGGTGGATTCCGGGACCACCATTTTCACGCTGATGGGTTTCTGCGGTCTCTATTTTGTCCTGGGCCTGCTGTTTTTATTTTTGGTCGGACACGAAATCCTGCACGGTCCGGAGGCGGCCCATGGTTGAGATCTGGTATGCGATCCTCGCGGCTACGCTGGCGATATATCTCGTCCTGGACGGACGGAACTTTGGAGCCGGCACCGTGCAGATGATCGTGGCCAAAACCGCGGTCGAACGGCGGCAGATCGTGGCCGCGATCGGACCGCTGTGGTCCTGGCACGAGGTGTGGCTGATCGCTTTCGGGGGCGAGTTGTTCGTCGCGTTTCCACGCGTTTTGGCGACGGCATTTACGGGGTATTATCTGGCGCTGTTTCTGGTGCTATGGTCGTTGATCCTGCGCGGTATTTCGCTGGAAGTCGGCGGGCATGTCGGCAATCCGCTCTGGCAGGAGTTTTGGGATTTCGTTTTTGCGGCCTCCAGCATCGTGCTGGCGGTGCTGTTCGGCGCGGCGCTGGGGAATGTGGCGCGGGGTGCCGCTGGATGGCAACGGCGATTTTCAGATGGCCTTTTTCACCAACTTCCGAGTGCGGGGGAGGGTTGGGTTGCTCGACTGGTATACGATTTCGATGGGGGTCTTCACGCTCCTGATCCTGAGCGCGCACGGGGCAACGTATCTTACGGTTAAAACCGAAGGGGCCGTGCATGACCGGAGCGAACATTTGGCGCGGCGGCTCTGGGCGGCGGTCTGCTTGGGTTTCGTCATCGTCTCCGTCGAAACGTGGTATGTGCGCCCGGATTTGGTTGTCGGCGTGGTGCATCGACCACTGGTGGCGCTGGCGATCATCGTCGCGTTGGCCGGAGGCGTCTTGATTCTCACGGGCTTTCGTACCCATCGGGAACGGCGCGCGTTCACGGGTTCATGGCTGTTGATCATCGGTTTATTGGCGCTGGGGCGGCGGCGATGTTTCCGTTCATCCTGCAATCCACCCTCGGTTCCGAACATTCCCTGACGGCATTCAACAGCTCGGCCAGCCGCCAAAGCCTCGCGGTCGCGTTTATCTGGTGGCCGATCGCGCTGGTGCTCGCGCTTGGTTACTTTTTCTTCATCGTGCGGTTTTATCGGGGCAGGGTAAAGCCAACCCAGGATACGCAGGGTTATTATTAAAATTGCTATTAGAACGGGGTCAAAGCGGATTTCTGAACCTCGCAGTCAAGCTGGGCATATTAATACGAAGGCGGAGGCCAATTTAGCGCTGGGATTTGCCTAAGTTGCGGATTTATTCTTCTCGAAGCCAATTGGCGTGATATGCTTGCGATGGCGGACTTTAAGATGCGATCCATAAGAAAATCTCGGCTCTTGTGGCTGGCGGTGTGCGCGGGAGTTGGCCCGTTCTCGCCGGAGGCAAGGGCCATCGTGACCTACGGGGGGACCGGCAATAACTCCGGTCCGGTGGTCATCGCAAACCAGACGATCGATATCGGAAGCTACCCAATTGAAGACTACGAAGGGACTTTCGACGGTGGGTTTACCGCCACGCCCATTAAGTCAAACATGATTATCGCACCCTCGCATATCTTTCCGGGGAGTACGACGTCATTTGCCTATAGCAACGGAACCATGACGACCACGACCTACACGGTTCAGGTGGTCGCAACGCTGGATGATCTTGCGATTTGGGAGGTTCAGTCGGGATCATTTTCATTGACCGCTCCGATCTACACCGGGAGCAGTGAAGTGGGATCGACAATCGTCGATCTCGGGCGCGGTTATCTGCGGGGTACCGCGGTTACCGGCGGCTGGGACTGGGGCGGAGGCCAGGGGCCGTTGACGTGGGGAACGAACACCGTTTCAGCCATAGACGCCAATACACAGTTGGGCACATCGGGTTCGTTGGGAGGCGATTTTCTTCAATATGATTTTGACAACGGGAGTTCCAATCCGAATGAGTGCATGGTGACGCCGTTTGACAGCGGGGGAGGCGTCTTCATCAACAACAATGGTCAGTATCAGTTGGCCGCCATCAACACCGAGTACAATCAGGTGTTCGACTCAGGCGGCAATCCAATAGACGCCACCTTGGACGATACCTATGGGTATTACAATGAGGTGAGTCCGAACAACTTTGTGAAGATTACGACGCACACACCGGAGAGTTCCTTCTCGACGCGGATTTCTTCCAAGCAGAACTTTGTGAATCTGGCGGATGGAACGATTTCCGCTTCGCAGGCGGCGGCCTATCCAATCAACGATACCGGCCTGTTGACGCTTTATACCAACCTGACGACCGGCGCGATTACGGGCGGGCGCAGGTTGCGCTGGGGGGCAACGGGAGCAACACGAAGCTGACTATCGCGAGCAACAGCGGCGTTAGCCAGATCACATCGCTGTCAATTCCCAACGGCTCGGACTTGGATATCACCAACAACAAATTGCTCATCAACTATGGCAGCGGAACAGATCCGATCGCGTCGATCGCGCAGTGGATCAAGAACGGCTACTATAACCTGGCCGGTCCGGCCATCATCAGCAGCGTCATCGCTGCGGATGACGCGAGCAGCGGCCTTAGTTACGGCATCGGTTATGCCGACTCGGCCGACCCCGGGAATCCGGCCGGTTTGCCCAGCGGCACGATCGAAGTCATGTTCACCCTTTTGGGCGACGCCAACCTCGACGGGACGGTCAACAGCGAGGACTTCACGCCCTTCTCCCAGAATCTCGGCCAGAGCGGGAGTTGGGATGAGGGGGACTTTAATTACGACGGAACTATCAACGCCGAAGACTTCACGCTGTTCTCGCACAATCTGGGTAAGTCGGCCACGCTGGCGGCCGAGGCGGGGGTTTTGGAGGGGGCGAGCAGCATCAACAACCTTAGCAATGTGCCTGAACCGGCTAGCGCGGGACTGATAGGGGTGGCTGGTTTGGCGATTCTCCGACGGCGAAGATCCGGGCGGTTGGCCACGAGATCGAAATCGTAGCGGGACTGGCCAGCCGTCCACATCTGGGCGAAAATTGGATACAGGCAGGCTGGCGCAAGCTTTACGCGGAGAAATTCGTTCCGCGTATGTCTCCCATCTTAACCATTCTTTCAACAAACCATTTTATTCGGCACATCAGACGCTGACAAAGGATGGGTTTAATTCCATCCGTCAATTCAGCGAGCGGCAGAAATTGCCGGATGCTTAGATTGTCGAGCTTTTTCAGGGAGGGCTCGGCAATCAGTTGTGTTGAAGTTTCAACAGGCAAGATCGCGGCTTGGAAGCCGCGCAGGTCAGGAGCAAACATGCAACGGATGCGTTCAAGGGCTTTTACTCTCGTTGAACTGCTGGTGGTTATTGGGATTATCGCGATTTTGGTCGGGTTATTATTGCCGGCGCTAAGCAGAGCAAGGGAAGCGGCCAATACCATCAAATGCTCGAGCAATCTCCGGTCGATCGGACAGGGCTTGGCCCAATACCTGGTTGACTACAACCAGTTTTATCCGGTGTCATACGACTATAACAGGGTTCTTACGAAGAATCCGCCCGATGTTTTGAACATCCCCGCGGGAATTGAGTCGCCAGCCTACGCGGACCTTGGGTATGTTCATTGGTCCAGTTTTATCTACGGCCGGAAGGATCTTGGCGTCAATTATCCCAATATTTATCAAAGCACCTTCGGGTGGGAAGCTTTCCAGTGCCCGGATATGAACAACGGAGGATTGCCTGCGTGCGAGCCAAGTGCCGGCAATGTCGAAACGGGTCAAACGCCCGACCCCGCGAATTCAACTTGCACTAACCCCGGACCGACTGGAACACCAGATTTTCAGGCCCCCCGCCTGGCGTACACGGCCAATGAAGCGGTCATGGGCCGGAACAAGTTCGTCCCCATGTTCCAGGGTGATACGATTAGACCGTATCATTGGGTCAGGGCTTCTTCCATCCAACATTCTGCCAGCACCATCCTGGTCACCGAATTCAATCCGGCTTGGCAGGTTGTAAATGGCCCGTCGGATTTCAGCCCGGGGGTGTGGGTCTGCAAAAGCCATCAACCTGTTTGCCCATACGAATGCGAGCAGGGATTGGACGGGGGCCTTGGCTCTCCCGGCGCCTACAAGGTGTATGCCGCATCTTATGTCTCCGGTCAGACCAATCTGGTGCGTGTCAACGTAAACATGATGACGCCGTATCCCAATATTAACATGCCCGGGATCGGTCAAACGCAGACATCGCTGGATTGGGTGGGACGAATTCACGGCGCGGCGACAGTCAGCACCATTCCGGGCGCGACCAAGACGTCCACGCCAGTTCCCGGCTGGGATATGCGCACAACAAACTTCCTCTACTGCGATGGTCACGTTGAAACCAAAAATGTTTCAGAGACGCTAAACCCATGGGAGTGGGGCGATCGAATGTACAGCCTCGACCCCTGGGGCAGCGATATCAAGCAGTGATCGGCAGCCATTAGAGCTTCCGAGATTTGTTCGCCGGCATCTGAGTCAAAAACCGTCTTGGGGGATCGCCCCCGAGGAAACAACCGCCGTGATGGCTGCTCCGAAGTGTGAGCGGTGAACGGCTTGGCCGAATCCCTATCTACGGGATTCAACTTATCAGGGAGAAAATCATGAGTTCCATTCACATTGACAAGAAACGTCTCGCGCTTATTTCGGCGGCGGCCTCGGCCGCATCGCTCGCGCTGGTTACGAATGCCTTCGCCCAATCCGACGTGGCGGCGGGGCAGGTCGTCATCTCGGCCGCGGGCTCCACCGCATTGAAAAATTGGATCGTGGCCAAGACCACCACGTTCACGGATGTTCAGCCCGGCACAACCTTGAGCATCAATGGTACGTCTTATCCTCTTGCCAGCGACCCGTCGGGGGGCGGTGACGCTTTCTGGACCAACGGAGGTGTTTCCTACCAGTTGGCCCCGAAGAACAACATGTCAGTCCAAGGCACGGGGTTGGCTGACGCGTCTCCGGCTATCCAGTTTATCTATCACGAATCGGGTGCCGTTGAAGGCCCGCTGGAACTGGTGAACGACCAAATCGGGACGGTCCCGTACATCACTGCCAATGTGGACCGTAACCCCGAAGGGGGCAACGCAGTTTGGCTCAATTATAACCAGATAGGGGCCAGCGGTCTCACTCCGGGCGTGGCGTTCAACGCGACCAGCGCCACCAATGTAAATGCAAATGCCGGCAATGGCTTGACCCTGGGTAACTTTTACGCCCAAGGCGTGGGACAGGCCGCCACTTCCGGAACCACCACTGTTTGGGTGCCGGGTAGCGCGAGCAATCCAACGCCGACATTTAATACGGCTGGCGTGAACGCGAACGGCGGTCAGAACGCAGTTCAATTCGCGCTTTCAGACTCTGTTCCCCAGCAAGTCTTTAAGAATGACTACGGCAACCAGAGCAATACTTATGTGACAGGTTCGAGCACTGTGACTGTCAGCGGTGCGAACAACAACACTTTTAGCGCCAATTCACTCGATCTAGGTTACGGTGGAGGCAATACGTCGCTGGTACTTTCGCCCCTGGGAACCAAGGGTGGCGCGGTGACCTACCAGTCGCCATCGCTTATTGACGCTTCAGCGACCAACACTGATCCCCGCACGGGTGCGGCGTTTGGCGTTGGCCCGTGGAACAATGCAGCCAAGGGCGGTTTGGGAAACTTGAATAACCAGTTGCTGGCCATTACCGCAACACCATTAGTGGCCAATCCAGGAACCGGTCTGACAGAGGTTAACCGCGCGGATTCGGACTGGCTGGACTTGACGAGCCGGTTGGCGAACGGTGCCGAGTTCAATATGAGCACGCGTGACACCGGTTCGGGGACTCGCAACGCATTCGCAAATAATGTGGGCATTGACCCAAGCTGGGCCTCCGGCAAGGACGATGCCGGGAACGGTAACCTTACCAACGGCGTCAACAACGCCGAGTTCGACCAGGTGTCGATTGGACCTGCCCAGCATTTCTCCAACAAGACCGCCGGCGGCATCAGCTTCGGCCGACCGTTATAAACAATCGAATGGCCGTGGGAACTTTATCCATTAACGATGCGGGCACCCATGATACCCAAGGTGTGCCCAATCCGGTGCGTGTCCTTGAATATGCGGACACCGCGGCGGGCTATGCCAATCCGGTGAGCCCCGATTATGCGACCATGAGCAACGGGACTTTCGCGCTTTACCAGCAGGAGGAGGCTTTCACCATCAAGGACATGAGTTCGGTGGCGGCGTACAACGCCAGCGGCGTGACCATTGAAGCGAATGGCGCTCAGGACCTTACCGGCACGATTCAGGGTGACGATTCCCATGGAGACGTGGTCGCGATTCTAAATAATTCCGCGAATTCCGTGGCCACGGCGAACGCGACGAATCCCCTGGCAAACCCGGCCGACGGCCTGCTTTCCCAAGGCTACATCATTCCGCAGCTGATGCAGGTTTTCAAGAATGTTGACGGTCAGGGGCTGGTTAGTGCGCCCGGACAAATCGCCACGGGAAGCATTGTCGGCCAATCGAATCTTCCCGTGGACGGCGGCAGCTTTAATCAAACCCTGTATAACTCTTATTCGGCGCCGGGAGGTTTCGGACCCAGTTCTCTCCCTGACCTTACGACCCAGGAGCCGACGACCGGGACCGGAAGCACGTACGGTGGAGGCGGGGCGACTTTCGCCATCGGCAATTCAGTCTTGAACGGCGGGAAGATCGCCATCACCAACACCAACTATCTCTTCGGTAACTTCAACCAGAATGGCGACCGGGACTTCAATGCGGTGAAGTCAGCCCTCAACGCGGACGAGGCTCTTATCTTCGCGGATATAAATGAGGTTGGAGGCCCCGCGTCTGTTCCGGGCAGTGAATTTACTTCAGTGGGTGACAATAACCTTAACTGGAGCGGCGGAAACACCGCCGGTGGAACCAACGGCATACTGAACACGGCGAGTGTCACGTATACGGATGCATTGGGCAATCCCCACACGGTCACCAAGGGTGACCTAATTGTTATGGGCGATTTCAACGGCGACGGACATTTCGACGGAGCCGACCTGGTGGCAATGGCGGAAGGCGCTGCCCTGTCCGACAACTATTCAACCGATCGTCTCACTTCCAGCGCCACCATGTATCAGACTGGTGTCCTGAATAAGAACTCCGCCATGGATTATTTCAATAACGCCGTTCCAGAGCCTACCATGGTCGGCGCCAACGCCACCACTGATTACATCCGGAGCTCCGGAGCCGCGATTTTGGAAGCGAGCACCGTTCCCTTCGGGGCCACGGCGGTCACCAATCAGGTAAGTAGCCAGCCGGTGATCGACCCAGTCACGGGCTTGGCCGAGTTCACCTATGACCCGACCGGTGTAAACACGTTCAACAAGAGCGACGTCAATCAGGACGGCGTGGTTGACTTCAACGACGCGGTCGCCACCGACAACGTTAGTGGCAAAAATCCATCCACCCTTGCCGACCAGACGACTGCCACGCAAGTCGCTCCCGTCACCGGCCAGACGATCCCGCTGAACCTCTACATGGCCCAGCAAGTCGACGGCGGCGGCACGATTGGGCAGGCCGATGTCAATGTCATCAACACGGCCATGACCGGCGTCGGCAACACCAATTGGTACAACGGAGGAACGGTCGTAGCACCCATCCCTCTGGTAAAGAGCGGGCCAAGCACCATCACATGGGCACGCACGGGCGGAACCGTTACGGTCTATCCAGGCGCGACTTTCAACATCAATGCTGGAACTGTCCAAGCCGGCGGCACCATGGATCCGTTCACGGACAACAACGCGCCGGGAACCGGGTCCACGGCGGGCAATCACCTCAGCGTTAATATTGGGACCACCGGTGGTACCGCTGCCAAGCTGCAGCTTACGCAGAGCTTCAGCACGTTCACCATGGCTGGATTGACGATCAATACGGCTTCCAACAGCTCGCTCGATCTTGGAACCAACGCTCTGATCATCGATTACAGCACCCCATTGACCGACCCGATCGCGTCCATCGCGGCATGGATCAAAGACGGGTACGACAATGGAGCATGGAATGGTCCGGGGATCACGAGCAGCGCCATCGCAAGCGCCGATGCTGCTACCGGCCTGAGTTATGGCATCGGTTATGCGGATTCGGCTGATCCGGGCGATCCGGCGGGGTTGCCTTCCGGCGAGATTGAAATCAAGTTCACCCTTTTGGGTGATGCAAATCTCGACGGGATTGTTAACGCCGAAGATTTCACGCCGTTTTCGACGAACATTGGCGCGAGCGGTGCCTCGTGGGATCAAGGCGATTTCAATTATGACGGGACGGTCAATGCGGAAGATTTCACGCCGTTCTCTCATAACCTGGGGCAATCGGCCAATCAGGCTGGTCCTCTGACGGGAGCGGGCGCCATCGGCCTCGCGAACGTGCCGGAGCCGGCGAGCATGGGTCTGATGGTTGCGGCGGGATTGGGAATTTTGAGCCGTCGAAGGAGGGCGCGGTCGGCGACGAATTCGTAATCGGATTTTGATTTGGTAATTCGCAGCAGCGGAGGAAACTCGTTCGAGGAACACAATTGTGTTGCTCGACGGGTTTCCTCCTTTTTGTTTGGACGCCGCTAAACCGGGATTGGGAGCAAAATCAGAATATGCGGTTGCCGCGGCCGGCATCGGGACGGAGGATCGACGGGGAATTTTCTTTGCCACCGTGATAAAATGGGGGTAGCCGTCCGGGACGGTTATTAGGGGGCTTATCGCGTGGCAAGGCGTAACATTCGGATGATCGTTACCATCGTGGCGCTGGGGATCGTGCTTTTGATGGCGATGACGATCATTGGACTTGGGTATCTGGCGGCTTCGAGCCAGTCGATCGGGCATTTTGCGCCGATTGGGGATCCGATTAATGTGAAGCATAAATAGGGTTGGGTGGACGGGATCACGGCGACTGAAGTCGCCGCGCCGCGAGAAGGATTTGTGGCGTTAAGTTGGGTGGTTTTGGGGAGAGTCTTTGTCGACGGGCGCTGACAGTGGAACGCTTTTTCATAGCGCCAGGGGGCTTACTGTCACTGTCAGCGCGACACTGAAATCAAAATGGGTGGGAGCATTTTGCGTGTGAATTGCGAATGTGGGATGTGGGACGATGGATCGGATGTGCGCAGGCTCCTCTATAGATGTGTCGGACGGGTGAAGGTTTTGTACGCGTTTTGCGGGGTTCGCGAAAAGTTTGTAGGATTTTTTTTCGAGGTGAAATAGATGGCTACAAGTAACCTGATTGAGATCATGCTGAAACACGATCGTTGGGCCACGCGGCAGATTCTGGAAAAGTGTGGAGCGCTGACGGACGAGCAATTCAATCGGAAGTTTGAGATGGGGCCGGGATCGCTGCATGCGACGATCACGCATATGCTCGCGGCACAACGGTTCTGGAGTGACCTGCTGGCGGGGCGCGAACTGCGGCCTCGGTTGGAAAACAGCGGGCAACGGACGCCGGCGGAACTCTTGGCGTTGCAGGATGAAGTTGCGGGGGAATATGAGGCGGTGGCGGGGGCATATCCGCTGGAGGAGTTTGTTTATCGGGTTCGGGATGGGAAGACGTTCGCGTACACGCGCGGGGCGGTGGTGACGCATGTTGCTACGCATGGGATGCATCATCGGGCGCAGTGTTTGAATATGCTGCGGCAGTTGGGGGTTAGTCCGTTGCCGCCGAGCAGTGTGGCGGAGTGGCAGATGATGGGGGAGAAATGAATTTCAGATTTGAGATTTCAGATTTGAGATTTGGGATCGTCAGGGCAAAGCGCGGTTCGCATAAGAGACGGCAAAAAACTCATCTCGTGTTATCGAGTAGTAGTGGATTTTCACACAGTCACACTCTGCATCGCTTCGGTGTTTCATTCCAAGCTTTTGAAGGACGCGCTCGGAAGCGCCATTGCGAATATCAACAATAGCCACAATTTCCTGCAGGTTCATTTCTTCAAATCCGCGATGAAGCATCGTCCGGGCTGCTTCCGTCGCGTAACCTTTGCCCCAATGCCGCTTCGCGTAGCGAAAACCAAGCTGAATCGGGAAACTGATTCCGAGCGCTTCACACCACTTGGCATTGAGCTTGCCAAGCCAACACGTGCCCAGGACCTTGCCCGTTTCGCGGTGGGCGACCGCAAGCCATTCCAACTCGTTTGAAGGGTAACTTTCGGCGATCGCTTTCATAACCTCCCGTGTCTTTTCGGCAGACCATGTGCCGCCGATAAACGTGGTCGCCTCCGGATCGCCCTGAAGTTCGTGGAAATCCTGCCAATCTCCGGCGACAAATCGTCGAATCAGAAGACGAGGTGTCGACCATGGATGAGGCATGAGGGAATGCTACCATGACGTCTTTTAAATGATTATATCCCTCCTCGAATCGTCGTGGTTCCCGCGACGGACATGACGGTGCGGTTAACGTATCGCACACGATAAGGCGTAGGTGTTGGGGCGCTTGGAATGTTTTCAAATTGAAACGGGGTTTGCGGGGAAAGAAAAGCCCTGCCGACTGAAGTCGGCAGGCCGCGATGGGGTTTTCGAAAACGCGCTACGTTGCCATTGCTTCGACGTCGACGGAGAACTCGAGGGTGTGGCCGTGACCGCCGATGGTGACGCCTTTGACGGGGCTGAGGTCGTCGTAGTCGCGGGCCCAGCCGATGGTGATGTGTTGATCACTGGGTAATGTGTCGTTGGTGGGGTCGAAATCTATCCAGCCATAGTTGGGGATATAGGCGGAAATCCAGGCGTGGGAGGCGTCGGCACCGATCAATCGGCGTTGGCCGGGCGGGGGTTTGGTGACGAGGTAGCCGCTGACGTATCTGGCGGGGAGGCCCAGGGAGCGCATGCAGCCGATTTGGAGATGGGCGAAGTCCTGGCAGACGCCGTGATGGTGATGGAGGATTTCGAGCAGTGGGGTGCCGATGGTGGTGGCGTCGGTGTCGAAGATGAATTCGTCGAAGATGCGATGGGTGAGGTTCATGATGCAGGTGAGAAGCGGAGCGCCGGGGGGGAAATCGGGCTTGGCGTAGGTGGCTAACTCGGCGCAGCGGGTGATGTGAGGTGAATTGAAGGTGTACTCCCGGGCGGCCAGGACAGTTGGATCGAGGTTGCAAGAGAGCAGGGAGGGGACCTGATCCCAGGGGGGGCCGGTCAGGTCGGGGGGAGCGCACTGGGTGCGACGTTTACTTCGCTGGTCATTTCAATTTTCAGACTGTGATGAGGTTCCTGGACGGCGATCCAGATGGCGTGATTGCCGAAGTAATCCAGGTGTTCGCGCTGATCCGCCGGGACGGGGAGGATGGAAAGCTCGCTGCGCTCGCAGGTTTGGAAGGCGGTGTCGCGGGGCCGGAGGCGAATGACGTTGTGGCATAATGGAACGCGGTCGGCGTAGAAATACTCGGTCTGGTGATTGATGCGGTATTTCATCACGAGCATTGCTCAAGATTAATGCGGGAGACGGGACTGGAAGCAAGCGCGTGGCTGAAATAAATTTCAGCCATGAGTTCTGAAATCCGTCCGAGAGAATCGAGGATTTCGGCGAGAAGACTTTCGAGCTGGAGGCGGACGCCGTTAGTGGACTGGCAGATCGCGGCGATGTTGGTGAGACGGATCGTCGAGCGGAGCTTGACGATGAGCTGATAATCGGGGCTGCGCTGGGGATGGGTTGATTCCCGGGGCAGATGCGCAAGGTGCTCGTCGATGCCGGCGATTTGATAGGCGATAGCGCGGGGATTGGTCTCATCGGCCAGCAGAAGGTCGAGTACGGCGGTGGTTTCAAGCCGGGTGAAATAACGGCGGCGATAGGTGAGGGAACTGTCGGCGATGTCGAGCAGGGCGTCGAGGAGGGGGAGTTCGTCCTTGGAGACGTGGACCAGGGTCGCGCGAATGAGGCGGGCGAGGGCTAGGCCGCGTTCGATTCGCATTCCCATGTCGAGGAATCGCCAGCCGAGTCCGCGGGTCATGGAGTCGGCGGCCATTCCGCCGAAGGCGAGGTAGCCGTGAACAAGGCGGTTGAGGAGTTCGAGAACATCGGCGATGTGGTCTTCGCGGATGGCGCTGTCGATGGCGGGGAATTCGCGATCGACTTCGCGGAGGATTTGCCAGGCATCGACGGAGATGCGATCGCGGAGAACGCGAACCAGCGTGTGTACGTTGTTGATGGAGGACATGAGGCCGCTGGGGTCGGCCTTGGTGAACATCTCGACGGCGACGAGGCGGGAGAGGCCGGCGTCGATTTTCGGGGTCCAGCCGATCAGGGGGCGGACCAGACGTTCGCTGGCGCGGAGGCCTTCGAGGGAGTTGGGATCGGAAAGACGAGTGAACAGGGAGCGGGCGAGGCGGACGACGGATTCGGCGCGCTGGGTGTAGCGGCCGAGCCAGAAGAGATCGTCGGCGACGCGGCTGGTGAGGTCGCCGCCGTCGCGAGTTAGTTCCAGCGGTTGGGATGCGGGCGTCAGGAGGCTGACTTCGTCGACGGGGTGGTCGCCGACGACCCAGGTGTCTTTGCTACCGGCGCCGCTTTGGATTGAGACGATCAGGGCGTCAGGGGATTTGCTGATGCGGGTCAGGCCGCCGGGCATAACGGTGTAGGAATCATCCGACGCGGCGAGGAAAGCGCGGAGGACGAATCGGCGGGAAAGGATCTCATCTTCGACGAGCAGGGGGGTCGAGAATGATGAGACGTTTTCCTGGGCGACGAAGTCGGCGGGGCGCGACTCGATTTTGGCGGCGAGTTCGGACAGGCCTTCGCTGGAGAGGCCTGAGCCGAAGATCGGGTTGGAATATTTGAGGGGGACGGCGGCTTTGATGACGAGGGTGGAGAGGTTGTCCAGGACGTATCTGCGGGAATCGGCGTTGCCGCACCACCAGGTCGGGACGGAGGGAAGGCGCAGGTCTTCGCCGAGGAGATGGCGGCAGAGAGCAGGAAGGAATGGGAGAAAGGCGGGAGCTTGGAGGACGCCGGTGCCGAGGGCGTTGGCGACGGCGACGGTTTTTTCGCGGACGGCCTGAAGGAGACCTGGGACGCCGAGGTAGGAGCCGGCGAACAATTCGAGCGGATCGCAGAAATCGTCATCGACCCGGCGCAGGATGACATCGACGCGTTGGAGGCCGCTGAGAGTTTTGAGGAAGACGCGGCAATCGCGCACGGTGAGATCGTTGCCCTGGACTAGGGTGTAGCCGAGATATCGGGCAAGATACGCGTGTTCGAAATAGGTTTCGTTGAAGGGGCCGGGGGTCAGGAGGACGACGCGGGGGTTTTCGCGGTTGGCGGGGGCGAGGGACGCCAGCATCTTGCGCAGGGAGATGAAGAATGGGGCGAGGCGCAGGACGTTGCATTGCCGAAAAGCGTTGGGAAGGACGCGGGAGATGACAATGCGATTTTCCAGGGAATATCCTGCGCCGGAGGGGGCTTGGGTGCGATCGCTGATGACGTGGAATTGGCCGTCGGCGGATCGGACTAAGTCGGCGGCGTATAGATGCAGCCAGCAATCGAGCGGCGGCGAGACGCCATGGACGGGGCGCAGGAACCAGGGGTTTCCATAGACGAGTTCGGGGGGCAGAACGCCGCTAGCGACGGAAGTGGCGGGGCCATAGATGTCGCGGACCAGGGCGTTCAATAATCGGGCGCGCTGGGAGAGGGATTCGGCGAGGGCGGACCATTCGGCGTTTTGCAGGACGAGCGGGAGGAGGTCGAGGCTCCAGGGGCGGGCAAGACCGTCGGTGTCGCCGTAGACGTTATGAGTGACGCCGTTTTCGCGGATGATTCGTCGGGCCTGATCGGAGCGGGAGAGAATTTCTTCCCGGCCGAGGTCGTCCATGATGTTGACGAAGGGTTTCCAGTGGGGGCGGATGGAGCCGCTGGGCTCGAGCATCTCGTCCATCGCGGGGAGGCGCGGGGAGTAGGCTTCGGCCAGGCCACGAACGCGATCGAGTGTGGGTTGCGGGGCCTCGGTGGTCATGGGTGGGTCAGCACCATCAGGGGAATCAACCGTGGTTATCGAATCGCCGCTGTTCATTGTTCATTATCGGCGGGAGATGTCAGCCCAAGAATATTATTGCCGCCGGAGGTCCAGAGTAAATGGAAACTCGGGACTTATCGGCAATTCGACGATCCGGAGGGGTCCGGGGCTATGGCCGAAGTCGGAAAACCGAGAGATTCGGCGGCTTTCGGCTTCGTAGGCGTTGACTGGAAAGCGGTCGAAATTGCGGCCGCCGGGGTGGACGACGTGATAGGTGCAGCCGCCGATGGAGCGGCTTTGCCAGGTGTCGACCACGTCGAACACCAGCGGCGAATGGATGCCGATGGTGGGGTGCAGACACGCGGGCGGCTGCCAGGCGCGATAGCGGACGCCGGCGACGAATTGGCCGTTGGTTCCGGTTGGGTGGAGCGGAAGGCGGACGCCGTTGACGGCGATGACGTGGCGCGGATCGGTCATGCCGTTGACGAGGACCTGGAGGCGTTCGACGCTGGAATCGACGTAGCGGACGGTTCCACCGGGGCCGGGTTCTTCGCCGAGGACGTGCCAGGGTTCGATGGCCTGGCGGAGTTCGACGGTGATGCCGCGCTGTTCGATCGAGCCGTATAGGGGGAAGCGGAATTCAAAATGCGGGGCGAACCATTCGGTCTTCAGATCGTAGCCGGATCGTTTTAGATCGTCTAGCACGTCGTCGAAATCCTGTTGGACGAAATGGGGCAGCATGAATCGGTCGTGGATTTCGGTGCGCCAGCGGACGAGGCGGTCGTTGTAGGGCTGCTTCCAGAAATGGGAGACCAATGCGCGCAGCAGGAGATGTTGCGTGAGGCTCATCTGGGCATGCGGCGGCATTTCAAAGGCGCGCATTTCCAGCAGGCCAAGGCGACCGGCGGCGGATTCGGGGGCGTAGAGCTTGTCGATGCAGAACTCGGCGCGGTGGGTGTTGCCGGTGGCGTCGATCAGAAGATTCCGGAAAATGCGATCAACCATCCAGGGCTGGACAGCGGTTTTCTCGGCGACCTGCTTGAACGCGATCTCAAGCTCGTAGACCTGATCGTTTCGGGCTTCATCCACGCGCGGGGCCTGGCTGGTGGGGCCGACGAACATGCCGCTGAACAGATAGGAAAGGGCGGGATGATTGTGCCAATAGCCGACCAGGCTGCGGAGCAGGTCGGGGCGGCGAAGGAGCGGGGAATCGGCGGGCGTTGCGCCGCCGATGATGATGTGTTGCCGCCGCCGGTGCCGGTGTGGCGGCCGTCGAGCATGAATTTTTCGGTGCCGAGGCGGCCGAAATGGGCTTCCTCGTAGAGGGCGGTGGTGTTCTGGACCAGTTCGTCCCAATTTGCCGACTGGCTGGGTGTTGACTTCGATCACGCCGGGGTCGGGGGTTACTCTTGATCCGATTGATCCGGTGATCGTGCGGCGGGGCGTAGCCTTCGACCAGCACGGGGAGTTCGAGGTCGTTCGCGGTGTCTTCGACGGCCGAGACCAGTTCGAGATAATCTTCGAGATATCGTTGCGGGGGCATGAAGATGCGCAGGACTCCGCCGCGCACCTGGGCGCAGAGGGCGGTGCGGATGATCCAGGGGGCGGGTTCGCCGACGGCGAGGGGGAGGTCGGTGTCGGGGATCAGCGTTCGTTTTCGACCGGCGCGGAGACGCCGCCGGCGATGCGGTTTGGAATCGTCGAGGGTCTGTTCGACGAATCCCTGGGGGTTGGCGGCCTCGGGATTTCCGAGGAGATATCGCTGGCGCGAAATGGAATCGCGCGCGGGGAGGGGGCCGCGGTCGGCCCAGGGGTCCATTTCCTCAGTGAAGGGGCGATCGGAGGCCGGAGCCCAGGGGATCGAATCCAGCGGCAGGCGATAGCCCATCGGCGAATCGCCGGGGATCAGGTACATCCGCTCGGAGCGGAAGAACCATGAGCCGCTGACCCATTCGCCGGTGCCATCGGTGTAATGTTCGCGCCGCAGCGGCAGGGCGTAGCCGACGATTTTGTCCAGGCCCTGTTCGAAAATCTTCGCGAGGCGGTCGCGTTCTTCCTTGTTTTCGAGCTTGCTTTCGAATGGATCGACATTTGTGGGAAGCCGGCGTTCCTTCCAGAGGTAATACCAGACATCTTCAAATCCGGGCAGGACGAAGCGCGGATTCACTCTCGAGGCGTTCGGCGAGATGGGTGGCGAAGTGATGGGCGTCGTTTTCGCTGAAACGGTTGGGGCGTTTTTCATCGGCGACCAGAGCGGGGCTTTTCCAGATGGGTTGGCCGTCTTTTCGCCAATAGAGGCCCAGCGCCCAACGCGGGAGGGATTCGCCGGGATACCATTTGCCCTGGCCGTGATGGAGAAAGCCGCCGGGGGCGAAGCGGTCGCGCAGGCGGCGGATCAGGTTGTCGCCCAGTTCGTATTTCCGAGGGCTTTGGGCAATCGAATTCCATTCGGGGCCGTCCATGTCGTCGACGGAAACGAACGTCGGCTCGCCGCCCATGGTCAGGCGGACGTCGGACTGGCTGAGGTCGGCATCGACGCGATGGCCGAGGGCTTCGATTTCGCTCCATTGTTCGTCGGTATAGGGCTTGGTGACGCGCGGGTCTTCGTGAATGCGCGTGATGGACATGGAGAAATTGAAGCCGTCGTCTTCGCCGTTGCCGTGGGGTTCGCCGTCTTCGGGGTCGGCCTCGGCGATGTGTTCGTCTTCGTAGGAGAAGAAACCGGTGATGGCGGCGGCGGTTGATGGATCGGCGGTGCAGGCGAGGGGGATGTGGCCTTCGCCGGCGAGCAGGCCGCTGGTGGCGTCGAAACCGACCCATCCGGCGCCGGGAAGATAGACTTCGGCCCAGGCGTGAAGATCGGTGAAATCTTTTTCGGTGCCGCTGGGGCCGTCGAGGGATTTCACATCGGGCACGAGCTGGATGAGATAGCCGGAGACGAAGCGGGCGGCGAGGCCAAGGTTCCGGAGGATTTGCACGAGCAGCCAGGCGCTGTCGCGGCAGGAGCCGCTGCAGGGCGTGAGCGATTGCTCGGGCGTCTGGATGCCGGGTTCCATGCGGATCAGGTATTTGATCTGCTGGCTTAGTTTCTGATTCAGTTCGACGAGAAAATCGACGGTTCGGACGCCTTTGCGGCGAACCTGGCTGAGATATTCTGTTAGTTTCGGACCGGCGGGTTGGACTTCGAGATAGGGGGCCAGCTCGCGGGCGAGGACGGCATCGTATTTGAACGGGAATTCCTCGGCGTATTTTTCGAGGAAGAAATCGAACGGATTGATGACGGTCAATTCCGCGATCAGATCGACCTCGACGGAAAGCTCGCGCGTCTTCTTGGGGAATACCAGGCGAGCCAGGCGATTGCTGTAGGGATCCTGCTGCCAATTGATGAAATGGTCCTGGGGGTCGACGCGCAGCGAATAGCTAAGGACGGGGGTGCGGGCGTGGGGGGCCGGCCGCAGCCGAACGACGTGGGGGGAGAGCCAGGCATCGCGGGAGAAACGGTAATTGGTTTTATGATTTAGCGCAACACGAATCGGCATAATGATTTACACGATCTGGTTTGGGAACCCGGCAATTGTATCCGCCGGTCAGGGTCGAGGTTGGTTGTGCGGTAGTATACCAGAGGCGTGGCGGCAGTCGAGGCGGGCGTGGGCGTTTTGGGGGTTGAATTTAACCGCGGAGAACGCGGAGAGCGCAGAGAGGAATGTGGAGAGCAATGCGTTATAGTGATTGCTCCGCGTGTCTCCGCGATCTCTGCGCACTCCGCGGTTAAATATTGGCGTGCAAAGGAGGGAGCGGCATGAATTCTGATTTTATCGTGGGCAATTTTATGGGTGGAATTTTTGGCGGAATATTGATTTCGTTTGGGCTGGGTTGGATGGCGTGTAGCGATCTTCGCAGGCGGGGTTTCATGGTGATCGTTGGGGTCGTTTGCCTGAGCGTTGTGGGACAAAGTATGGCGCAGCAGGGGCCTGGGGAAACAAATTCGACGCGGCCAGCTCCGCTCAGCATTCCCTTGTTTGGGATCGCGGTCGGTTCGCCGGTTGGATGGCAACAGTTGCCGCCGGATAGAGTGGGGATTGCCACGCGATGGGTTAGTCCGGGATCGCGGGCGGGGAATGTGCAGGGGATTATCATGGTTGAAATGAAGAAGCCGGCGCTTCCGGATGCGGGGCAGATTGCCAGCAGCCTGGCTCAGGAATGGGGCGGACGGTTGGTGGACAAGCAGGATAGTCTGGACGGGGAAATGGCCTGGCGAATCCTGGCGGAGCCCCACGTCAGTTTGCAGCCGGTTGAGGGATTGCTGACGATTCATGAGGGGCGGCTTTATTTGATCGAGGGAGGGGTGACGGCCGGACATTCGTGTCACGATCAGATCGAATCGATCCGGCAGAGTTGGAAATGGATTCCGATTGATCCGCCGATCAAACATCTTGAGTTTCGGGATCAGCCGGTGAATATTTTTAATAATCGGGTTTCAATCAATTATCCGGCGGCAATGTACACATTTGATAGCGAGCATCCGGAGAGACGTCTTGGGTTCGGGTTGGAGAATTTTCAACTCGATCACGATGAGTTTACAGCGACGGTTGAATTTGGGGAGCTGCCGAAGGGAACGGCGCTGGTCACGGCGGAGGCCAGCATCTCGCGGGGGATTCAGGCGAGATTTAATCTTCCGGAGGCGTTTGTCTGGCATGACGTCAATGGGGATGCGTCGGTGCAGGCTGCGGTGACGCAGGCGGTACCGGGGCCGGTGTCGGACCGGAAGAATTGGATTATGTGGGGGATTGTGGGGTTGCCGGGGAATCAGATTGTTTTGATTAATTTTTCGATATTCGCGGAAGATCCGGATGACCGGGCGATTTATGTGAAGACGGCGGAGAAGATGGTGGGATCGGTGTTGGCGGCGCCGGGGGGCAAGGGGCCGTAGGCGTGAGCGGTGTCTGAAGTGCACTCCGCATATCGCACACTAGGTTTCTGCTTTGATCCAGGGAGCGCTTACATCGAATACTTCGTCGTCGCGGAGCCACGGCCCATCACGTCTTCTTTTTCAAAGCGATTGCAGACGCCTTCGTAGACCGCAAAAATACCGCAGCTTCCCAGCAACCGAAGAAATGTGTTGCGGTCAAAACAATCGCATAAGCGCAATCGATGGAGATAGGTGGTTGCTGAAATTCCGGCGACTTTCAGGCGAATTCATCTGCGATTGTTTTAACGACCCCGTGATTTGTCGCATTCGATCCGGCAAAAAAACCGAAAAAAGGGGGGGGCAAAATCAGGCCGGTTTTGTCGGGCGTTTTCGGGATGACAAGATATCATGTAGTGCGGTGGAATTGAGCAAGCGGGACGATGGGAGGGAGTGGGTATGAAATTCAGTAAAATTTGGTGCCGGGCTTTGGTGTTACTCGCACTCCCATGCGTGCTGTTGCTTGGGATAGGCACGGTCCGGGCACAACTGGTTACCATCAAGACCGTGCAGGTGGGCAATCCGGGAAACGCGCCGGATACCACTAGCTTCGGGGAAGTGGATTACACCTACAACATTGGTGAGTACGACGTGACGTCCAGCCAATACACAGCGTTCCTCAACGCCGTGGCCGCGGCCGACACGTATGGTTTATACAACTCGAACATGTCCGGCACCGCCGAGGGCAGTCCCGGAATCATCCAGAGCCCTTCTCCAGGAGGCTACACCTACAGCGTGACCGGAGGCCGGGGCAATTATCCGGTGACGGACGTGTCGTTCTGGGATGCCTGTCGTTTTGCCAATTGGCTGGCGAACGGCGAGCCGACGGGTGCGGAAGGCCCCGGCACCACCGAGACCGGAACCTACACGCTGACGGCCACCGCCATCGCCGACAATACGGTGACCCGTAACGCGGACGCGACGTGGGCGGTGACGAGCGAGAATGAATGGTACAAGGCAGCGTTCTACACCCCTCTGGGCGGTACAGGGAACAGCAACGCAAACTACTGGCTTTACCCAACCCAGAGCAACTCAATCTCCACCTCGCAAGCCAACTACAACGATGTCGTGGGTGATACGACCCCCGTGGGTTCCTATGATTATCCGAGCTATTACGGCACTTACGATCAAGGCGGGGACTTGTTTCAGTGGAACGAGTCGATCAAAGACGCCGGCACTGAGGCTCGCGGGCGGCGGGGTGGGTCGTTCCTCAGCGGCTCAGGCAGCTTGCAGTCCGACGACAGCGGTCTGGGCATCCCGTCAGTCGGGAGAGGCGACGTCGCATTTCGAGTCTCCCAGGTTCCTGAGCCAGCACCATTCGGGATTGTCGCCTTTAGCATGGTAGGGTTACTGGTTCGGCGGAAAGGCACGCGAATGAACTAAAGGTTCGCGTCACCTGTAGTTCATTCCACCTATAGACCGTCAGATAAGCCAGCCGCTGAGAGTCTTAGGCGACGCTTGCCGGTTCCAGAAGCTGTGCCCAGCGGCGGGCAGCGCGGTTTTTCCACGCCCCCTTGTGGTACGCATATCCGGCGATCAGGGGGACGGCAACGGTGGCTTCGCTGAAGACCATCTGTTCGAAGACGGTTTCAACTTTTCCCCAACTGTGGGCTTCCTTGAGGGTGCTGCCGGAGAGGGCGCCGTCGCGGACGTCGGCGACGGTGACCTGGACGGCGTATTTGTGCATGGGGGCTTCGTTGCCGATGATTTCGGCGGCGACGACGATGTCCTGGGCGAAGTTTTTGGGGACTCCGCCGCCGATCATCAAGAGGCCGGTGACGGCGTTTTTGATCTTGATCTGGGTCAGTTCATAGAAATCCTTGGCGCTGTCGAGCGTGACTTTGGGGCGATCGCCGCGGCCGTGCTGGTGGGCAACGAGGCCGAAGCCGGCGGAACAGTCGCTGAAGGCGGGGACGAAGATCGGGACGTCCTTTTTGTAGGCCTCGTAAATGATGCTGTCGGTGGCGCGGCAGTTGGTGCGTTTGAGGTAGCCTCCCATCTCGCGGATGAATTCGCGGGATGAATAGGGACGCGGCTCAAGTTCATCGGCGATCTTGTGGATCGTTTCATCGCAAATCCGCAGTTCGTCCTCGTCGATGAGGGTGTCGTAAATTCGGTCGATCATCAGGGTCGCGCAATTCCTCATCGTACATTCCGCTCTTGAAGCGTTCCTCGGCGAGGTAATGGCGGAAGCCGAGGGCTTCGAAGAAATCCTGGTCGACGATGTTGGCGCCAGTGCTGACGATGGCGTCCACCATGTTGTTTCGAACCAGGTCGGAAAATACTTTTTTCAGGCCGGCGCTGATGAGGGAGCCGGCCAGGCAGAGGATGACTCCGCATTCTTCGTCTTTGAGCATGCGGTGATAAATGTCGGAGGCGCGGTAGAGATCGCGGCCGGTGAAGGCCATGCGGCGCATGGAGTCGACGAGCGGGACCACGTTGTGCCGCTCGATGCTGATGTGTTCGATCGTTTCCTTGAGATAGTCGTGTTTGTTGGCCATGGGGTTGTTCCTTTCAAATTGGTCAAAATGTACAAACGAAAAAAAGCCACTGTGGCCCGCTACGGTGTGCTGTGCCGGAATTCCGGCGGCACCCGCCATTGCGGACCATGGTGGCTTTACGCTGTTTATTTTGCGAGATTTTGGCGGCGGTGTCAATAGAAAATCGGGGTGGAATATCGTTAAGAATATATAAAAGCTTTGTAAGTTATTTCTTGGACAGACGAATATTTGGTGGGGAATCTTTTTTGGAATGAATTCATTTTCGTTTCGATCTTTGTGCCGAACAAAGCCCTTGGCTCGAATCCGTGAACGGGCGGCCGATGCGAACACTTTTGGCTGGCCCGATAGGAGATCGCGGCGTCCTTTGGCAGCGGAGCAGGTGAGTCGCCTCCTTCGGCGGCAAATGCAAAGGACTTTCGAGCACATGCCCGAGCGTGAAGGGTGGGTAAAAGAACTACAGCTTTCGTTAAGATTTGGTTGTGAGATTGTTGTAAAATCTGGAAATGCTACGGCGAGCGGAGCTGGAATCTCTGAAGGGGCGCGAGGATTTTCTGCGTGGGCAGTGGGGGGCGGCGCGGGATCACTTTGTTGAAGCGATTCGGTTGGAACCGGATTGCGCGGATTATTATTTCAATGCGGGGATCTGTTGTTGGTCGGATGGACAGGTGCGCGAAGCGGGGGAGTATCTGCAGGCGGCGGTGCGGATTAAGCCAACTCTGGGCGCGGCGCAGGCGTGGCTGGGGGAATGGTATTTGAGTCAGGGGATGATTGAAGCGGCGTTAGAGGCGACCGCGAAGGCGATTGATTTGGAGCCGCGGAATTCGGAGATTTTGCGGGCGCGCGCTTGGGTTCTGGCGGCGGGGGATCCGGATGCGGCGTGGGAAATCGTGCAGAAGCTGGTGGCGTGGACGCCGATGACGGCGTCGCTCGCGCGGCTGTATGGAATGCTGGCGAGTCGATTTGGGCAGGGGGCCGAGGCGTTGGGGGCGATTGAAAGACTGCTGAAGGCGGGGGCGACGCCGGGGGAAGCGTCACTAAATTTTACGGCCGCGGAATTGCTGGACCGGGAGGGAAGATATGATGAGGCGTTTGCGTTGGCGGCGAAGGGGAATGGGTTGTACCGGGGAGCGGCGTACGATCCGGCGGCGTATGAGCATCTGACGTATCGGCAGATTGAATACTTCACGCGCGAGCGGATTGGGTCGATGCCGAAGGCGAGGGTGCGGAGTGATAAGCCGGTGTTTATTGTGGGGATGCCGCGATCGGGGACATCGCTGGTTGAACAAATTTTGGCGTCGCATCCGGCGGTGCACGGGGCGGGGGAACTGGATTTCATTCACCATATATGGGTTGGAATGCTGGAGATGCTGCGGTCGAATTTTGGAGAGTATCCGAAGTGCCTGGACAATCTTACGGCCGAACAGGTGGATGGGATGGCGGAGGTTTATCTGGCGCCGCTCGTCGCGCTGAAGCCGGAGGCGGCACGGATTACGGATAAGATGCCGCTGAATTTTCTGCATCTGGGGTTGATCTCGTCGCTGTTTCCATCGGCGCGGATCATTCATTGCGTTCGTGATCCGATGGATATATGTCTTTCGTGTTTTATGACTCACTTTAATTATCCGCAGCCGTTCAAGCATGATCTGGCGCACCTTGGACATTTCTATCGGCTGTATGAAAAGTTGATGGGGCATTGGAAGGGCGTGATTGATCTGCCGATGCTTGAGGTTTCGTATGAAGAGGTGGTTGCGAACCCGGAGGCACAATCGCGGCGGATGGTGGAGTTTCTTGATTTGCCTTGGGATGATCGGTGTCTCGATTTCCATCGGACCAAACGGCCGTGCGCGACTGCGAGCGTGATGCAGGTTCGCAGGCCGCTTTATGATTCGTCCGTGGGGCGATGGCGGCACTACGAAAAGCATCTCGGGCGGCTGAAGACGGCGCTACAGGGCGATTGAGGGCAAGTTTATTCAAAGCCGGCGGTGCGTATCTGCTGCGCAAATGGCTTGCAGTCGGAGTTGGTTTCCACCGTCAATGCCCAGCCGATGTGCAAATGGTAACGGAGTGGGAAATGCGTAATTCTTTAGAATACGGTCACTTGGCGTGATTCTGGTCGGTGGCATCAGAGTTGCGGAACAGGCTGGTAAGAGGCATGAAGGACGTGATACCGCAATCCGTGCCGGCGTCCCAGTTTGCGGAGGAAGTGCGCTTGCCGGGAGCGTGCTTCTCTGATGGTCCGATGTTGCCGGAGATGGTTGTGGTTCCGCCGGGGAAGTTTTGGATGGGGGCGGATGACGAAGGAGACAAGTCACCGGCGCGGTGGATTTGCCGCGGCATTGGGTGCAGATCGCATATCCGTTGGCTGTATCCCGAAACCCCATCACATTCGAACAATGGGACGCCTTTGCGGAGGGGGATCCGGATGTGCATCGTCCGGAAGACGGCGGGTTGGGCCGGGGTCGCCGGCCGGTCGTTAATGTGGGCTGGGAAGATGCGGAACTGTATGTGAGGTGGCTTTCCATCGCGGCGGGGCGGCCGTATCGGCTGATCAGTGAAGCGGAATGGGAATACTGTTGGCGTGCGGGGAGCGGGGATGATTCTCTTGCCAGGGCGTTCCGGGCCAATTCGTTTGGTTTGTTTGAAGTGGACGCCAATGTCAACGAACTGGTGGCCGATGCGTGGCACGAGACTTATCAAGGCGCGCCGTCTGACGGATCGGCTTGGGAGCAAAACAAGGCCATCATGTGGCGCGTCGTCCGCGGGGGCGGGTTGCGGGGTTCGGTTCATCATCTCAAGCGTGCGGACAGCATGGGCTTTCGCGTCGCCTGCGGGCTCGAGTGATTTTTTTCCTGTCCGCGAAAATCTACGGTTTGGCGGGCTGGGTTGTTGGGAGGGACGGGCCTTTGATGAATTGGCTGGACCAGGCGATGAAAGAGGGCCAGTTTTCGGCGACGCTGTGGCCGCCGGTGTGTTGACGCCAGGCGAGTTCGCCGCCGATTAACGTCAACACCGGGGGCATTGGATCGGTTAAGTAATTGCCGGGGGTGCCCAGGTCTCTTTTTCCCAGAATCGTATAGGCGGGACCGGCGGCGACGGCGCCCATGAAGCTGCCGTGGGCATCGACCCACTTGGCATCGCCTTTTTCGACGATGCCATAGCTGATGAAGCAGGGCCTGGGGGCGCACATGGCGATCAGTTCGTGGGAATCTACCGGCAAGTCGCCGGCGTTTTTGGATCCGAAGACGGCGTCGGATGCGCCGTACTTCATGAAGTTGCCGGCCATCCAGTAATATTCGCCGCCGGTGAGATTCTCGACGGATTCGCCGAAAATGTGGCGGTGGAGCTTGGCGCCGCCTTCGCCGGAGGAGCCGATGAAACCGACGGCGATGCGCTCTTCGAATGCTTCGGTTACCAGCGCGGCTTTGCCGTAGCGGGAGAGGCCTTCGATGCCGACTTGTTTGGCATCAATGGCTTTGTCGGTTTCGAAATAGTCCATGAGCCGGCTTACGCCCCATTGCCATGCCCGCAGTGCGCCCCAATCGTCTGGTTTGCGGGGTTGGCCTTTGTTGGTTAGTCCGATGATGCCTGAAGTGAGAGCGGGGCCGTCGGCCTGGATGCTGCCGGGAGTGATGGTGGCGTATCCCCAGCCTTTGGTGATCAATAGTTGTTGCCAGTTGGGGCCGGTCGGGGGGCGGGGGAATCCGGGTGGTGGTCCGACCGGTGCGCCGGGAGCCGTCGATGGGGTGCGACGACGAAAACGAAACGGTCCGAATCCACCGAATTCGATCATCACGGGGACTGGGCCGGTTGCATTGGCCGGCGTGGTGACGCTCGCCTGAATGTCCACCTTAATCAGGGGGTATGAAGAATTGTCGACATGACCGACAAGGGTTTTGGTGATCGTTGGGATTCCGGCGGTGAGGCCTGTCGCTGTTTTGGTTACTTCCCAATTTACGTTTGGAACATTTGCGGGGATTCGGCCGTAGATTTCACGTTCGAAGTCTTCCTGGATTTCGGTGCGACGCGCCGGCCACATTTCGGGGGTTACTACTTTGGTTCCATCCTTCATGGTCATGAGGTCGGGAAGGGGATATTTGTTGGCGGTGGCTTCGTCGAAAGTGCTTTGGTCGTTTGGGTTGGCGCCTGGGCGGAGGGCTTTGATGCCGAGTTGGGTCATCATGTTCTGATGGTCGCCATCGCCGGTGAATTTGACCTGGGGGGGATAGAGGCTCATATCGGGGGATTGGTTTGTCGTGGGGGAGGCGGTGACTGTGGCGAAGAGCGACGTGAAAACGATTGATCCTGCGGCGAGCAATATGGACAACCAAACTCGTTTTTGTCGCTTACGAAAAGTCTTCATGGATCCTCCTGCCGAGAGAGCAGGCTATTCATCGCCAATGAAATAGCAACTGGCGGATCGGCTCAGGGCAATCGCATCTAGCCCGAAAAAAGGAGAAGACCCTCTCCCGGAGTACCCAACATTTTCGATCTTTCGTGTAAGCCCTTTAATTTCAACCTCAAATTTAACCGCCGAGAGTGCGGAGATCGCAGAGCGGAATGCAGAGAATAATGTACTAGAGCAGTTCCTCCGGACGGCTCTGCGATCTCCGCGTTCTCGGCGGTTAAATGCCGATGCACGAAAGCGGGAGTAACATAGATTTACAATGAAGATCAAAAATATTGGAAGTGCCGGGCGAGGGAGAAAGGAGGAGCGGCCGCAGGGGATTTCGTCGGAGCAGGGCAAAGTTGACCGCGTTCAAGCTTAGATCATAGGGGTTGATAGTCTTCGGGCCTGGGAGCGCCTGCGATAGAATCTGACGGCAAGGTATGCGAGTGAAGTTACACAGATCGCCAGCATTAGAATCTGGATCCATCGAGCGGTTGAGACGGAAATGCCTACGCCGGTGAAGAGCGCGACGTAGGCGGCTACGCATAGTGGGCATTTGGGCATCAACACCAGGAGGGCCATGGGGAAGAGCCATTGGATGCTTCGCCAGGCGCGACGGAGAAGGCCGGGTGGTCGTTTGCCGTCGCCTGGGTTTGGCTCCGCAGAGTTTGGCGCTGCGGAGCTTCGTGTTGAGTCGAGATTGCAGAATGGGCAGTTGCTCATCCCAGTGGTCCTTTGGAGTCTTTCTTTGCGTACTCATCGTGGCGACGCCACCATTCGAACTTTTTGGTTTGCGGAAAGCCGGCGGGGGAGTCTTCCCAATCTTCTTGCCGGCCGAATGGTGTCAGGTCGAGGAATGTCCAGATGTTCAAAGCCTCGATGCCGCGACCATTGGTATGGTAGGTGCGGTAGACATCTTTGTCGTCGTGGATGAAGACGCTGAGGCCATAGTTTTCGCCCTTATCGGTGGTGAGGCCGAAATCTTTGTTGAAGTCGGTGCCTTCGGAAGAGTACCAGGGGTAGGTCCAACCCATCCGCTTCTTGAATTTCTCGATATTCTTTAAGGGGGCGAGAGAGACCAGGCATAAGGAAGTATCGCGGGCGTGGAAATGTTCGATGTGGCCGAACTGGTCGGTTACCATGGAGCAGCCGACGCATCCGGCGTCCGGCCAGCCTGGCACGGGCGGGGCGAACATGAAATGGTACAGAAGAAGCTGGCGACGGCCTTCGAATAAGTCGAGAAGGCTCAATTTGCCGTTTGGTCCGGTGAAGAGGTATTTCTTGTCGATCCGGACCATTGGGAGACGGCGGCGTTCGGCGGCGAGGGCATCGCGGGCTCGGGTAGCCGCCTTCTCCTTGACCAGAAAAGCGTCGCGCGCTTTCTGCCATTCGGTTTGATCTACGATTTTCGGAAAGTGAATTGCGTTTTCGCTTTTGGCTTTCATAAATCTGCTCCTTTCTTCAGGGGTCTGTCGTCTCGGAATCTGCCCGCGGCGTCCAGGGTTTAGGCCTCGTCGCCGCTGGGGCCGTAGCTGGCGGGGACCTTTGCACCAACGAGGCGGAGATAGACGCCCAATTGTCCGCGATGCTGGATCCAGTGGTTCAGCATGATCGATCGCAGAAACATGACCTTGGGCATGGTCATGACCGGCTTTCCATCGCGCATGGCGGACCAGTTGGTCATCAGGCGGGCATCGTCCAGCGTGGGAAGAATCTGCCGCACCGTCTCGATGCTTTTTTCGTGACTGCTGAGAATCTCCTGCACGTTGGTGGGCTGTTTGAACAACGCGTCGAAATCGGGCAGCGGGGACTCATCCAGCACCGCGGCCCGAATCACGCCGGCCGGTACGTTGGCGATGTGAAGCGCAAGTGCGCCGGCGGTGTGGGATTTTTCGTGCGGCTTCCACATTAGCTTGTCCTGGGGAACGCGCTCCAGGAATTTGCGGGTGATTTTGGACTCGTGTTCGAATTCGCCGAGCATGTTTTGTGAGATAGACATTTGGTACTCCTTGGAAAAAAGTGGGTTGAATCAAATCGTGTCGCGATACGGTTGCGAAATCATTTCTAGTTGCGTTTTTTCTCCGCGGCAGCGCGGATGTGGTCCAGCATCTGTCCCCAGCCCTTGCTGACATCTTGCTGGAGTTCGGGGGGAATCAGGCCAATGGCCTGGTGGGTGAGTTTCAGCAGGGTGCCGCCGGGTTGTTCGGTGACGCGGTACTGTATGTGTGAGATGGCCGGGTAGGACATCATCGTCGGGCCAATCAGCTCGAGCAGTTTTGGGGGCTTGATCACCTGGACGTGGCCCCAGAGGTGGCCGGTGTTGTTGCCGAGGTCGCGGAACCAGCGGCCGCCGACCCAGGGTTCGAGCTTCATGCTCATTTCCTTCATGGGGCCGTGGGGTTCCAGCACGGTTTGGAAGACGATGTCGACCGGGGCGGCAATCTGCACCTCCTTGGCGAAGTGCAGGGTTTTAATGGGGGAACTTGTTTCTTCAGCGATCATGACGTTGCTCCTTGGAAAAGGGTTTGTGGTTATTTGCAGCGCGATTGTGCGCGGCAAGTTGTTTGGCTTTTTGTTCGGCGGCTTGCTTGATGCTGTCCAGTTGGTCGGTCCAGAAACGCTCGAAATTATGAATCCAGTCGTGCACGGGTTTGAGCTCCTGCGGGTTCAGCCGATAGAACCGGCGTTGCCCGGCCTTGTGAACGGCAACCAGGCCTACCTTTCGAAGCACGCCCAAGTGTTTGGAAACAGCGGGCTGGGGGAGGCCGAGGTTGAAGACCAGTTCGGTGACGTCGCGCTCGTCGCCGAGGGCGAGCAGATCGACAATCTCCCGGCGGCGGGGTTCGGCGATGGCGTTGAAGACATCGGATGTTGTTGCTGCGCGAGCCATGTTTTTAGTATATGCTGATATAGGAATATGTCAAGGGAAAAAATAAAAGCGCTCCTCAACCGTCCTTCACAGCCCCGCTTGTCCGACCAACCGGCTTCATGGGGCATCCCAGTCCCTGGTAATCGCCAATCTCGGCACTTTGCCGTTCTCGGCTATCGGTGAATTGTTGTTCGACAGCCAGAGCAAGCAGGCGCGATTCTTCCCGCAGGGCAACAGATCGAGATGCGGGCAAAACATCGATCAGATTATCCAACAGCGCGCGCAGTCTGCGGACGATCTGCAGACTGCTGGCGCCATAGCGGCGCGTCTCGGAGAGACCCAGACGTACAAAATCCTCCCAATCCGGTGATCGATAGATCAAGCGGACTTGCCCGGCGGCGTCTCTGTGGATCCCGACTCCCAATCGCCGGCCGCCAACCCACCGGAGAAGACGGTGGATCTGGTCCAGCGCCAGCGTGGCAGTCGTCGGATCATTAATGGCCGGCGACAGTGCCTTGCAGGCAATGTCCGCGATCATGCGAAATCCGAAGGCGGGGTCTTGGCGAAGTGTGCGCTCCGTTCCGATCGCCACAGTTTGTTGAAGCAGCGCCGCCTCAGGAGAACGGCCGCGATGAACACGAAAGAGCGCATTTTCGCTCGAGATGAAATCGCCAACGCAAGGCACAAGTTCCAGAACGCATTCGGATTTAGCGGCCAACTCCACAAGTCCTGAAACGTTGAACGCAAGCAGAAATCCCGAGGATCCCGAAGGGATCGTAGCGTTGGCGGGGTCATGAAGCAGATCAATGGGTGCCGCTTCTTCCTTGGAATCGTGCTGGAACGGATAGACCTCCTCAATGACTTTGCGCGTCATCCGGGCGATGGTCGCGACGATCACGACGGGCCGAAGGGCCAAGCCTAAACGACTGGCGACGCAAATAAAGACGATGACGGACCCGAGATTTGCAATGATCGCCGTGAGCACGCAGAACTCCGGCACGACCGATTCGACACGCCCCAGAATCGCCAGCGTAAACGTATACGAAAAAACAAAGAGACCGAGCACGATGCGCACCATGGGATGAAGGATGATGGGAGCGATAATCCGCGGCGTAAGTTGTGCGCTGGCGAGTTGGACGACGACGAGGAGCGAGGAGACAACGAAGACGATGAATGTCAGCATCGAGGCGATAAACGCTTCAAGAATCGCGCGGGCGCCGTCAGGAGTAAAATTAAGCAGAGACCAGTGATAGTGGTTGTCGATCCATCGGGCCGGCTGTGCAAAACACATGGCGAGAACTATTGACGCCACGGGCGCGGGCCAGAATGCCGACTCCAAATGTTCGCGCAGACGATATCGTTGCAGCCAGGTCATTGCTTGCGCCGCACACGCTATCTGCACATTGAAACGGTGTCCAATTGGTCGGCGGGCGGTGAGGGAAGCCGAAATTGAATTTGTCGCGGCTATATTTGCCCAGGTGAGTTGCGAGCAGGTAGGATTGGCCCACGTGCTTGAAAGCATGTTTTCACGCGGTTGGAAGCAGCTCATCGATCGACCCGGTGGACCGCTTACTTTCCGGCTGATTCTTCAGCCGCTGGTGGCGATCATTTTCGCGATTCGCTCGGGAATGCGAGATGCACGGGAAAGACAGCATCCGTACGGCTGGAGCATCGTCACCAATTCGGCGGCACGCCCTCACCTGATTAGAAAGGGATGGAGGGATGTGGGAATGCTATTCATCGTCGCATTCGTTCTGGATGTGATTTACCAGCTGGTTGCTCACCGCTGGGTTTACCCGGTTCAGTCGCTGATTGTTGCGACGTTGCTGGCTGTTGTTCCATACACATTGGTTCGCGGTGTATCTAATCGTATTGCCCGACGCACCCGACCAAAACCATAACCTGAAAGCAGGAGTGTGTGAGCATGAGCCAACCAGCCCCGGCAAACAGCGGCTCCCCATCCGACGCGGCGAAACTCGCGTTGGACCGCACGTTCCTCGCGCATGAGCGGACATTGCTGGCGTGGGTCAGGACGGCGACTTCATTAATCACATTCGGGTTCACGCTTTACAAATTCTTTTACTCTCTTCAGGAGATAGAGCATCTCCCGCGGCCTCACCAACTCATCGGGGCGCGCGGGTATGGGCTGATCATGATGGGCATCGGGGTCTTTACGCTGGCAATGGCGACATGGCAACACCGGCAATTGATGAAGCCGCTGCGCGCGGCATACCCCGAAGCGCCGTTTTCTCTGTCGGCGGTGCTGGCCGGCCTGATCGCGGGTCTGGGAATTCTTGGTTTTCTTGCGGCGGTGTTTCGCCAATAGCTGATTTGCATCGGCCGGGTGTTGTGAAATTAAGAGAATTTCTCGCGGTGATTTGCCTATGTTGTATAATGCTGGAGCTTCCCGAATTGTTCCCCCGATTTTACCGCACCGTAAATCCAACGGTTTGCAGAAAAGGAGTGGCATATGTATTTCACCGATGACTCACTGCTGCCTGAGAACCAGGCGCCGCTGATGATCACGGCGGCCCCGTACGGGCCGATGTGGATGCCCGGGGATTGTACGCCCGAACAGAAGCTTCCGGTTACCTGGGAAGAGCAGACCCAGATCGCGGTGGATTGCTTCAACGCCGGGGCGAGGATACTGCACATCCATGTGCGGGATCCGAAGACCGGTCACATTTCCAAGAATCTGAAGGAATATGGCGAGCAGATCGCCCGCCTGCGCAAGGCGGTGCCCAAGATGATCCTACAGGTCGGCGGGTCCATCTCTTTTGCGCCGGAGCCCGGCGAAGAAGCGAAGTTCCAGAGTTATGATTCGCGCCACAAGCTGGCCGAGATTGATCCCAAGCCGGATCAGGTCACGATCACATGCGGCACCGGCCTGTATGATCTTACGGCGTTGCACCCCATCGATGCGTTTGAGGGGACCCGGTTCACCAATCCGGCCATGATTCACGCGATGGCGAACCTGGTGGCCGATTCGACGCCGGATTTCTATCTTGAGAACATCAAGCAGATGGTTAAGCATGGGATCCAGCCCTATTTCGCGCTCGGGCACGTCCACAGCCTCGAACTGGTCGAGCGGCTGATTCGCAAAGGCTACTATATGGGTCCGGTGAACGGCTTCTTCAGCATCGGCGGCGGAGGAATTGTTGGCGCCAATCCGTTTGACCTCATGGAACTGATCCGCCGCACGCCGCACGGTTCCTGTTTCACCTACCAGACGACTTTTCGACTGACCCATCCCATCTCGGCGATCTGCATCGCGCTCGGTCAGCACACCCGGGCCGGCATTGAGGACAACCTCTGGAACACCACCAAAGGTGTGCGCATGACCTCGATTGAAATGATCGAGCGTCACGTCCGCATGGCCAAGGAGCTGGGTCGCGCGATCGCTACGCCGGAACAGGCGCGGGAGATGTTGAAGCTTGGCGTCACGTACAAGTCCACCGCCGAAACGCTCGCCAACCTCGGCCTGCCGCCCAACCGCCAGCCCGGCAATATGGGCTTCCTTGTTCACGAAACCGACGGGAAATTTCACCCGGCTGCGCAAGGCGGCTGCGGGCATATACACGCCGGCGAGTGGGAGGAAATGGTCGCCACGGATGTCGTGATGAACAAGTGACGTTCGTAGCCCGTCGGAAAAGGTAGCGGCGACATGACGGACTTTGTTGAAGTGGGGAATCTCGATCAGGTTCCGCCGGGCGCGGGGTTCACCTTCAACGTGGCCGGCAAGAGCGTAGCCGTCTTCAACGTTGGCGGGACGATTTACGCGATCGAGGACACCTGCCCTCACCAGGGCTCATCACTGGGCGTGGGAAAGCTCGATGGGAACGTCGTGACCTGTCGCTCGCACGGAATGAAATTTGACGTGACGACGGGCTGTTTCGCGGGTACCGCCGCGTCAGGCGTCGCCACTTACCCGGTGAAAATTGTTGACGAGAAGATCCTCGTCGCGCTGCGGTCGGGTTAGAAAGTAGATTGAGTCGCGGTGATAGCGGACATGCAAACCAAGGCGGGAATAACAAAAGGAAACAAATATGAAACTGCAAAACAAGGTGGCGTTGATCACGGGTGGCGCACAGGGATTGGGGAAATCTATTGCCCTGGCGATGGCAAAAGAAGGCGCCGACATCGTTGTTTGCGACATCAACGAAAAAACATTGCCGGATGCGGCCAAAGAGATCGAGGCGACGGGGAGAAAATGCCTCGCCGTCCGTTGCGATGTCTCTTCCGTCGAGAGCGTCGAGCAGATGTTCAAGCAGGCTGTCGACCGGCTCGGCACGGTCCACATTATGGTTAACAACGCCGCGATGCTGGCGGCCAGACCGGCCGACACTGAGCGGCGCAACCGGGTATACGCGGCCAAGGCGGGAAAGACGCAGGGTTCGCTGGGCATCACGACGAGCCACACGGACGACGACTGGCTTCGGTTCTGGGGGGTCAACGTACATGGCGTCTTCTATTGCACGCGCGCGGCGCTGAGGCTGATGGAGCCAAAGCGCTACGGCAAGATCATCAACATTCCGTCGATCGCGGGCATCTCTACCGAAAGCTCCTTCAGCCCGTCCTACTCGGCCACCAAAGCGGCGGTCATTTCCTACACCAAGACGGCGGCATTTGATGTTGCCGGCGCGAACATCTACGTGAACGCCATCGCGTGCGGAGGGGTCATGACGCCCCCGTTCAAGAAGTATTTTGCCGAGGCGTCCGAAGAGGAGAAGCACAATCTTCTGTCGATGATACCGCTTGGCCGGCTCGGTGAGCCGGAGGAATACGCCTCGCTGGCAGTCTATTTGGCCTCAGACGAACATTACCTTGTGGGGCAGATCATCAGCCCCAACGGCGGGCTTGTGATCTAACGCCGCGCCGACGCATGCGGAAATGACAATGCCATGGGCGACATCGCGACGAAAACAATCTACATTACGGGGGGCGCCAGCGGCATGGGGCTGATGGCCGGTAAAATGCTGGCCGGGCTGGGCGCGGCACATTGTCATTTTCGATCTCAATCCCACCGATGCGGCGCTGGCAGACGTCGAATCGGCACGCCAGGCACCCGACCAGCGCGTCGCTCGCTATAAGATGAACGTCGCCGACCACGACGAAGTTGCTCGCACTGTCGCAATTGCCATCGCCGAAGTCGGTGCGCCGGATATTGTCATCGCCATGGCCGGTATCGGCGGCACGGAAGAATTCATCGACATGAAATACGAGACCTTTGACCGGGTCATCCGGGTCAACCTTTACGGCACGAGAAACTTCATCGCGGCGGTGCTGCCGTCCATGGCGGCGCGCGGCAATGGCAAGATCGTTCTTGTGGGTTCGATGGGGGGAATTATTCCCGTTTACGGCTATACCGCTTATGGCACATCCAAGTTTGCCGTGGTTGGGCTGGCACAATGCTTGCGCTACGAACTCAAGCCGCGCGGTATTAGCGTCGCCTGCTTCTGTCCGGGGGAAGTCGAAACGCCCGGGCTGGCGGGCGAGCGCAAGTCGCTGCACCCGGCGAGCGCGGCGCTGAAACGCATCGGCGGGACGATGCCGGTGGAGGCAGCGGTGCGCGGGCTCGTTGATGGGATCCGGCTCGACAGGTTCCTGATCATTCCCGGATTCAAGGTAAAGCTGACCTATTGGATGCACCGCCTTACGCCGACGTCCCTTTGGAATGCAATTACCGATGGCATGGTCGCAAGGGCGTTGCGGCCGGCAAGTAGTGCCCAAAAAGACCTGGTACGCAATCCTTAGGTTGGAAGGGAATGGGATTCGAGATGGTAGACGTCATTGTCATCGGCGCGGGGCCAGCCGGTGTCGTAGCCGCCAGCCGGGCAGCCGAATTGGGCGCAAAGACAATACTGATTGCCCGCGATGATATTGGCGGCATGGCGGCCAATGACGGACCAGTGCCGGTGCGGACACTGGCGCATGCGGCCCGACTGATCCGCGAAGCTCGACAGCTCGGTCAGTACGGCATCACCGTGAGGGAGCCGGCGCTGGAGTATCCGCGGCTGCTCGCGCGCGTCCGGCAGGTGGTCGCCGATATACGCACGCAATCGCTGGGGCGTGAGCGTCTGGACCTCCTCGGGGTCACGATCCACGAAAAGGCGGGCACGGCTCGCTTCGTCGATCCGCATACGATTGAAACTGAGAGCGGTCTCCGGCTGCGAGCCGCAAAGATCATCCTCTGCGCAGGCGGCAGAAGCGGACGTCTTTCAATCCCGGGCTTTGAGTTGACCGCCACCCATAGCGATGCCTGGAGTCTGACTTCGGTCCCGCGTTCGATGTTGATCGTTGGTGGGGGAGCGACGGGGGTACAGGTCGCATCGGTTTTCAACGCCTTCGGTTCCAAGGTCCAACTCTTCGAAGCCGGCCGTCGCATCCTGGTGAACGAGGACGAAGATGTTTCGAAGGCGGTGGCGGATGCGCTTCGCGATTCGGGGACCTTGGTGCGAGAGAATTTTGGGACTATCGAGTCTTTTGAGAAGACTACTGGCGGTGTACGGATGGTCTTCTCGAAGGAAGGCGTACGGGAAAGCACCGAAGCAACGATGGCGGTTGTGGCGGTGGGATGGGTGGCGGATACCGCGGGACTGAACCTGACCGCAGCAGGCGTCGAGACGAATCAACGGGGTTTCGTGGCGGTCGACTCCCATCTCCAAACGTCGTCACCTCACATTTTCGCGGCCGGCGACATTACGGGGCGCATGATGTTGCTTCCTCAGGCGATGCAGGATGGTTTCGTGGCGGCGAGTAACGCCGTGCGAGGCGCAAACTTGACGCTTCCAGAACAGGCGAGCCCAACCGGCAGCTTTACCGACCCGGAATATGCCTCGGTTGGCCTGACCGAGGCGAAGGCTCGCGAAAACCATGATGTGGTCGTCATGGTGGTGCGCTTCAACGAGACGGCGCGGACGATTATCGATGGCCGTACGGGCGGATTCTGTAAACTGATCGCTGATCGCGCGACGTCTGCGATCCTTGGTTGCCACGTGGTTGGCGAGTGGGCGGCTGAGATCGTCCAGGTGGCGGCCATAGCCATCGCCGCGAAGATGCCGGTACACGAGCTTGCCCGGATTCCGTTCTCGTTTCCAACTTATGCGGGCGTCCTCGGGCGCACGGCGTATCGCGCGGCGGAGAAAATCCGCGTTTCGAGTGGTGCTCCATCACGCGCGATCGGGGTGCCGATTCCGGCTGAAGAACTGGCTGAGCATAAGCAGGTCGCGTACGACCGTATGAACCTCGGTCCTTAGACCGATTGGACGCTATAACTGCCACATGAAATCTAATCGAAATTTACAACGGAGGTGCAATAATGAAGTCGGATAACTCGAACCCTTGGGGCTCCACATTGGATAAGTTCAAGGAATGGGACCCCAAGGGAGCTGAACTGCTTTTGGCGGTGGGCGCAAATCCGTGGACGAGCGGTGTTCTGCCGCGGAAGGAAGTTGAGCTGATCTCGCTGGCACTGAATTGCGCCTGCACGAACCTGGACGAGATGGGCATGCGTCGTCATATCCGGGCCGCGCTGGACGCGGGGGCGACGCGCGACGAGCTGCTCACGCTGCTGAAAATGGGGGTGGGTCTGGCGGTGCATTCGTGCAGCCTGGGCGTCTCCATTCTTGTCGAAGAGATGAAAGCGGCGGGAGTGAAATCGGCGGGTGGTCCTAAGCCCGCGACACCGGCTTGCGACGCGATGCGCGCGATGGGCCAATGGAACACGGCGTGGGATCCTTTCTTTGAGCTTTCACCAGGGTGGACGGATCAATTTTTCGCATTCGGCGCCAGCATCTATAAGAGCGGCGTCTTCACGCCGAAATTCGTCGAGTTGCTGAGCATCGCCTTCGACGCGTCCATCACGCACATGTATGCGCCCGGCACGCGTCGGCATATTAAGGCCGCGCTCAAGCTCGGGGCGACTCCGGAGGAAATCATGGAAGTCCTGCATATCTGCGTTTCGATGGGTGTTCAATCCTGCGCCAAGGGCGTGCCCATTTTGGCGGAGGAACTGGAGAAATCCGCGCGATGAAGCGAAAGTAGGCGATTGGAAGATTCTGGTCACCGTAGTACGAATGAGGAATTCGATCTGAGTTTGCTAAAAGTGAGTAGTCCCAAGATTCGAGAGCGAATTTCAACTGCGCCTTCGGCGATTAAGCGGGGGCTGATCGGTTTAGTGCGCGAGATTGTGCCGATCGTGTTGTTCTTTTTCTTCGCCTTCTGGCTGATCTTTGTCATGTTCAAGCTTTTCGACCAGAAGTATTCGATCGATTACTCGGCGATAACCAAAGCCGCAATCGGCGCGCTGGTTCTGGGGAAAATGATTCCGCTGGTCGATTGGATGCAGTCGGGTCATCGCGTCGCGACCCAGCGCCGGGCCGTGGTGGTCGCGTTCAAGACGTTCATCTATTTTCTGGCCGTCTTTGTGCTTGCGGTGGGCGAGAAGATTTTTCACGGGGTTCGCGAGACGGGTAGTCTGCATGGGGGGATCAATCATGTCATAGCCAATGCGAGTCTGGGCCGTTTTCTGGGAATAACGCTTCTGTTTACCCTGGTCGTCGGTTTGTATCTGGTGCTGCAGGAGATTAGCCGCGCGATGGGGGAGGGAGAGCTGTTCAGGCTGTTTTTCGAGGTACCTCGGGTACCGCGGACGGGTGTCATCCGCCAAGAGGCGAGTAAAGATGACGCTGGGCCCGCGTGAATCTCACTCGTTATCAGGGCACTTCTGACCCCTTATTCCCCTTATTTCGGCGCGAGCGGAAGGGCGGCAACGGAAGGATCGGGGCTTGACATTGCATAACCAGATGGTTATCTTTAATCCATAGCCAGAATGTTATGGATTTTTTATGCCGACGATGCGTGATGCGGTGTTTAAGTCTCTTGCCGATCCGACGCGGCGTTCGCTTTTTGAGCGTTTGAGCCGGGACGGGGAGCAGACGGTGCGGATGTTGACGGACACCGCGGGGGTTTCGCAGCCTGCGGTGTCAAAACATTTGAGAGTCCTAAGGCGGGCTGGTTTGGTGCGGGCTCGGCATCGGGGCCGGCAGACGCATTACAGAGCCCAGCCGCGGGCGCTGCGGCCGCTGGTGGACTGGATGAGTTATTACAGCAGGTTTTGGCACGATCGGTTTGACCGCCTGGAAGATTTACTCAAAAGGATGGACCAATGACTACGGCTGGTACACGCTCACTGGTGATCGAAAAGGAAATGCCTTATCCGCCGGAAAAGATCTGGCGGGCGCTCACGGAAGGGGCGCTGATTAAAGAGTGGCTGATGGATAATGATTTTCAGCCTGTTGTTGGACATCGATTTAATTTTCGGGCGACGCCCATGCCTAATTGGAATGGCATAATTGATTGCGAAGTCCTGGTTATTGAACCCAGTAAAAAGCTATCCTATACCTGGGGTTCGATGGGGCTGAGCAGCGCCGTCATCTGGACGCTGGCGGCGACAAAAGGCGGAACGCTTGTGCGGATGGAGCAGACTGGTTTTGGTCCTGATCAGGAAGCCAACTACCGCGGCGCCAACTATGGCTGGCAGAAGTTTATCGGCAGTTTGGAACGAGTGGTGGCGGGGATACAATAAGGTCGCGTAATCTTGAGAGTATCGATCGATGAACAGAATGAATCCCAAGGTTGATGGATTTTTAAGAAAAGTCACAAAATGGCGGGAGGAACTGACGAAGTTGAGAAAGATCATTCTTGACTGTCAGTTGACCGAAGAAGTGAAGTGGCGGCATCCTTGTTACACATCTCAGGGAAGAAATGTAGTTTTAATCCATGGATTCAAGGAATACTGTGCGATTTTGTTTATCAATGGCGCCCTGCTGCGTGATGCCAAGGGCATCCTGATTCAACAAACTGAGCACGTACAGGCGGGGCGGCAGATTCGGTTTACCAATGTTCGACAAATCGTCGAGATGGAGCCGGTCCTGAAAGCCTATATTGAAGAAGCGATTGAAGTGGAAAAAGCCGGTTTGAAGGTGAAGCGCAAAACGAATCCGGAACCCATTCCTGAAGAATTTCGAAAGAAATTGGATGAAATGCCTGCCTTGAAAGCTGCTTTTGAGGCACTGACGCCGGGACGGCAAAGAGGATACATTTTTTATTTCTCGGGAGCGAAGCAATCCAAAACTCGGGAGTCGAGGGTGGAAAAGTGTATGCCGCAAATTCTCAAGGGGAAGGGATTGGATGATTAGCGGGCGACTCGCCGCCGAAGGAGGAGGCATGCGAGTGCAACGGGAATGATTATTGCGGCCGCCGGTTCGGGAACGATGGTGACGAAGGAGAAACTCGCGGACGTTCCGTTCTGAACGAATAGGCGGAAGTCGACGACGACGATCGCTCGCAACCCGACGGCGAAATCTCGCGCAGTCCGGACCGTTTGGAAGCGCTCGCCAAAACTGAGCGGTTTGTCGTCGGAGGCTTCAACTTCATCGCCAACTCGGGCCGCAAGCTGGCGGTTGAGGTTGCAAATTACCCCGCCGATGCTTTCGACGGGGCGGCGTTTGTGAGTTGCGAGTGAAGGGGCGGCAAGTGGGGATCCGTTGACCTATTTGCGACGGCCCACATCGCTCAACGTCACTTTCCTCTGGGAATGAACCCGGGAACGCCGGTCTGCACAACGGCATTAAACCTGATCCGCGACTTGATTCCATTAATCTCTCGCACGGCGTCGTCAGGAAGGGTGGAAACTTCAAAGTTCTCCTGGATGCGGCTGGGTGTCTTCGAGGTAGTCAGGGGGGCCGTTCCCCGCTGGATGGCCCAGGCGAGCAACACTTGCGCTGGGGTTTTGTTGACTCGCCGGGCGATAGCGATGACGACAGGATCGTCCATCAACTTGGGCTCGCTACTGTGGCCCAGGGCTGCGAAAGCTTGCAGCACGATGCCTTGCTCTTTGCAATAGTTCAAAAGGTCCCATTCCGGCAGATACGGATGGGATTCGACGTGAACAACCGCAGGCTTAATTCTCGCGGCTTCTAACGATATCCTGGACCTGTGCCAGGGTGACGTCGGATAATCCGATGGCTTTGCACTTGCCTTCAGTCACCAGGCCTTCCATCGCCCTCCACGTATCGAGCAACGTTACTCCCTGGTCATAAATCACTTTGCCGTTTGCATCCCTGGGATCCTGGTCGTCTCCGGGTTGGAAAGCGAAGGGGGTGTGGATGAGATAGAGATCGACGAAATCGAGTTGGAGTTTCTTGAGACTGGCCTCGCAGGCGGGTTTGACGCGTTCGGGACGATGATTTGTATTCCAGAGTTTCGTGATGACAAAAACGTCTTCGCGCTTGATCTTCCCCGCCTTGAAGACTTCCTGGATCGCTTGGCCGACTTCTTTTTCGGTTCGGTAACGTTCCGCGGTGTCGAGCAGGCGAAATCCTGCCTCCAGCGCGGCCTTAGTTGCGTTTTTGGTTGCCACGGGGTCGGGGATGAGCGTGCCGAAGCCGAGTGCGGGCATTGCGCCGGAGCCGTTGTTGAGCGTCATCTTTGTATAGCGAAGGTTGTCGGGGGCTGCCATTGTTTTACTCCTTCGATTTTTTCAAGGTGGACCTCAGCCTGTGACTTTCGCGGACCGGCTTTGTGCCACGTGACTTTGCCTCGTATATCGCCGGTGGTTGTGCTCTGCAATGGCCCAGAGGCGGAGGTCTCCGAAGAGTTTTGCGAGGGCGGCGGGCAGGTAGTGGGCGTTGAGGCCGCTGGGGTTGGGGAGAACCCAGGCGTGGCTGCCGCCGAAGAGGGGCTTTTGGAGGCCGACGCGGGCGTCTTTGATGCCGGAGACGACGCGGTAGGGGTGGATGCCGACGAAGGCGACGACGGTGGGGCGCCAGCGTTTGACTTTGGCCTGGAGTCGCTGGCCGCCGGCGCGAAGTTCGTCGTCGGTGAGTTCATCGGCGCGGGCAGTGGCGCGTTCGACGATGTTGGTGATGCCGAGCTTGAGGTCAAGAAGGAGGGATTCTTCGAAGGGGGAGAAGAGGCGCGGCGTGAATCCGCCATCGTGGAGGGCGGGCCAGAAGCGGTTGCCGGGGCGGCCGAAGTGGCGGCCGATGGCGGCGGTGTAGAGGCCGGGATTGATGCCGGCGAAGAGGACGATGAGGTTTTTGGCGATGAGATCGGGAATGGCCTTGTTGCGCGCGGCGAGGAGCTGGGCTTTGGTGGGTTTCCATGGGGTGGGCAATGTCGGATTCATCATAAGGAGGCATTCTAGGAGACAGGGTCAATCTTTCGCACCTTTTACGAGTGCCAGGCGATCAACGACCTGCAAACGATCGGCTCCCTGAAACGGCAGCATCCATCCCGGATACTCAGGCGGAAGAACGCTGACATCGTCCAACCGCTTAAGCTCGTCGGCGGTGAGCGTGAGTTCAACCGCGGCAAGATTGTCCTGAAGCTGATCGAGGCGTTTGGCGCCAATAATGATCGAGGTGACGACGGGCTTGGCGAGGAGCCATGCAAGAGAGACATGCGCGGCACTGCATTCATGCGCTTTGGCGATGGGGGCCATCACGTCGAGAATTTTCCAGGTGCGTTCTTTATCCACGAGCGGGAAATCGAATCCGGAGCGACGAGAATCCGCAGGCTTCTGTTGAGTGCGACTGAATTTTCCGGAGAGCAGACCGCCCGCGAGGGGACTCCAGACCAACAGGCCGATCTTTTCGGATTCCATCATGGGAACCAGTTCGCGTTCGAGGTCGCGACCCGCGATGGAATAATAAGCCTGCAGCGTATCGAAACGGGCAAGATTCTTTGCTTCGGATATCCCCAGTGCCTTGGCGATTTTCCATGCGTGCCAATTGGAGCAGCCGATGTAACGCACCTTGCCCTGCTGGACCAGCGTATCGAGCGCGCGAAGGGTTTCCTCCACGGGCGTCACCGAATCATTGCCGTGAATCTGATAAAGATCGATATGGTCGGTCTGTAAACGACGCAGGCTGGCTTCGACGCCGTCCATAATGTGTCCGCGCGAAGCGCCGACATCGTTACGGCCCGGACCCATGCGCCCATAGACCTTGGTCGCGATGACGACATCCTTGCGGGCGATGTTGAGGTTTTTAAGTGATTGGCCGAGGGTCTTTTCGCTTTCCCCTTCGGTGTAAACATCCGCCGTATCGAAAAAGTTGATGCCGCCATCAATGGAGGCTTTCACCAGTTCATCGGCGCCTTGCTGGCCAACGGCGCCGATGACCTTAAAGAACCCTCTGCCGTCGCCGAAGGTCATGGTTCCGAAGCAGAGCGTGGAGACCTGGAGTCCTGTGTTGCCGAGAGTTTTGTAGTGCATGGTTTTTCCTTTTTGTCAGTATGGGTAAAAGCTTCCAGCGTGATTGGTCGTGGGCATTATATTACCGGCGATTGGTTCAAATCCTGTCGTCCCGAGTTTAGACGGCAGAATTTGCAATTCCAAATACTGCCCACGGAAGTAATTGTCAGACCAATAGTTAACAAGGGAATGCAAGTTCAATCACTCGCGGAAGAAATGCTCTAAAACCAGCACTTGCGCGAGACTGGCAACGGGATTTGAACTTCCAAAATCAACACATGGTGTAAGAGTTAGAAAAATGTGCCTCAAGCATCAACGTTCTGACGCCGCATTTTCATGCCGCGGCAGGAGCACCAAGTCGGCCGCCTCCTCGGCATCTCTGAGGAGCGTCTTGCGCGACGTGCCTATCAGCGCACGCATGGTCAGTCCACGAGCAAAATCCGTGACTTGGATCGCGCGCGCGGCTACCGGAAAGTCGGACGGGATTTCTCCGGCAGTGATGCTGGCCCGGAAACGACCTTCCACCAGCGCGGCGCCACCGGCGGCCGCGTTTTGCAGGAACTGCCGGACCTCAGCGTCATTCACAAGCGGCGCGACGCACACCAGAAGGCAGCCCCGGGCGGACCCTTTCTCGGTCGCACTTTCGACGGCGTACCTCAGAAAACCCGCGATCGAGTCGCGAAGACCCGGTGGCGAGAGGAGTGCCTTCGCGGCTGATGCGCCCTTCCGTTCTGCGTACGCCCTAAGGACGCGCAAGAATATCGCCCGCTTGCCCCCAAAGACGGCATACAGGCTCGGCCGTCCGACATCCATCCCGGCGACGAGATCGTCGATCGTCACTCCGTCGTAGCCTTTCGACCAGAATACCTGAGTCGCCTTTTCCAGCGCCCCTGTCTCGTCGAAGCTGCGCGGTCGTCCCCGCGGTCTAGCTGTATTTTGAAACATTTAGTTCAAAACTCCTTGACACTTGTTGTTTATCATAGCAATATATAACCGAATAGTTCGAAATTAGCAAGCTGCCTCTGCCCACGCGGGGCCCCTAAAAAGGATAGAAAATATGAACGAAAGTATCTTAATAACCGGAGCAAATGCTGGGCTTGGGAAAGAGACTGCCCGACAGTTAGCATTGAAAAAAGAAACAAAAAAGGTAATTCTTTTTTGCAGAAATCAAGCGAGAGCAGAGGCAGCAAAAAAAGACCTTGAGGAGAAAACGGGGAAAACGATTTTTGAAATTATTATTGGGGATGTTATGGATGCAAATTCTGTAAGAAAGGCAGTAGAAAAAATAAAGGAACCTGTTGATGCAATAGTTTTAAATGCAGGTGGAGTAATTGGGAAAACGGCTGCGAAATCTACGCCTTCCGGTATGAATCAATTAGCTGCTACGAATATTTTAGGTAATGTAATTCTAGCGGAGGAATTAATTAAACGGGACAAGTTAAGGAAAACAGTTCTATCAGTCAGTGCGGAAGCTGTTCCAGGAGTAAAGATGCTCGGAGTAAAACCAGTTTCAATGAGGACTTCTTCTGTAGATGAGTTTGCTGCTGTTCTTGATGGATCATATTTTGGTAATAAGTTCAATGCATTGCAAGCATACGCATATGTCAAGTATGCAGAAACCATGTGGACATTATCCATGGCAAGAAAATATCCTAAGCTCAAGTTTATTGTTGTGAGCCCAGGGAATACAAAAGGAACTCAGGCGCCAAATTATCTTCCCCCGGCAATGCGGTTTATGTTGAAGTATGTCATGATGCCTATTGTATTCCCATTGATGGGCGGAATGGTGCATAAGCTGGAAGTAGGTGCAAAACGCTTTGTAGATGGCATTTCGGATGAGCGGTATAAAAGCGGCGTTTTTTATGCCAGTAAAGAGGGAAAGTTATCAGGGGACATGGTGGACCAGAGCACTTTTTTTACTGATTTGAAAAATACTTCATTTCAAGATAACGCCAACGAGGCAATTCACCATTTCATAAATTAGGCCTGAACGGCTCAAGGGAAGTTCACAGGCCCAATTGAGGCGCAGCGCCACCCACACCTCCACGATCGCGCCAGCCAGGAAGCCGCGTGGCTGAACGACTGGCTAGCACTACATGGATACGCCGTTGCGTCTATCGACTATCGGCTGGCTCCGGAGTTCATTTGGCCGGCGCAGCGTGACGATCTTCTAGCCGCCATTGCCTTTTTGCGCGCCCGCGCAGCGCAGTTGGGAATCGACCCCGCACGCTTCGTCCTCCTCGGCCGTTCAGCGGGAGGCCAAATGGTGACAGCAACTGCCTATTGGAAGCACGATCCGGGAATTCGCGGGGTGATTGCGATTTACCCGCCGACCGACTTCCATTTGACATGGGAATCCGCGACGCATCCCGGCAACCTCGACCACCGATTGAATCTTGAAATGTTTCACGGCGGCACCCCTGACCGCGCAAGCGCTTCCTACGACAGCGCGAGCGGCGTTCTGCTCGTAAACGCCGGTGCTCCTCCAACGCTGATTCTCCAAGGCGAACTGGATATCAACGTTTTCAAGAGGCAAGGCGAATTATTGGACGAGAAACTGGCCTCTGCAGGGGTACCGCACGCGCTTGTCTTGCTTCCCTGGGCCGCGCATGCCTTTGATCTGGTCAATTTTGACAGCCCCGGCGGGCAAATCGAGACGTATGCTGTCGATTGGTTCCTCTCGACAGTAACCCGGTGATTCCGGGAACTTCAATTTCCAACCGGCCAATCCCCGAATGGATAGTTCAATAGCCGTCTTGTTGTCCCGGGGATTATCCCGTTCGAACCGATCCAACGTGTCGATACGTGTTGATGAGCACGCCCGAGGGCGTGGCCTTCGTGCTGACGAGAGCGAGTTCGCGCGGGTCAGCACTGTCGGAAAAGAAGCGTTTGCCCCGGCCCAGCAAGACCGGATAGACGAGCAGCACAACCTCGTCGACCAGTCCCTGCTCAAGCAGCACGGACGTCAGCGTCGAACTTCCCCAGACGATCAGGTCGGGGCCGTCGCTTGACTTGAGGCCGCGAACACCCTCCACGATGTCCGCGCCGAGGTCCCCGACCGGACCCCATCCGAGGCTCTCCGGCCTGTGGGTCGCGACATATTTCGTCGCGGCGTTCAGACCGTCCGCAAACGGACCGCCCTTGATCTTCGGCCAGTAATCGGCCCAGAGATCGTAGGTGCGGCGGCCAAGCAGCAGATCGAAGCTGCTGCCCTGTGCCTCGGCGAGGGCCGCTGCCCCGGCCGGAGTTCGATACGGCGCCGACCATCCGCCATTCGCGAAGTCGTCGTCGCCTTCGTTGCGTTTGTCGGGCGAGATCACGCCGTCCAGCGAGGTGTGTTCGAAGATCCTGATCTTTCTCATGTCGCGTCTCCATTCCATGTGGCTATCCCGTCGGCGATACTCTTGGACAATGCGACCCCTTCGTTATTCCATCAACGTCACGTTGGACGGGTGCTGCGATCACCGTGCAATACCCGCGGACGAAGAATTGCATCGTCACGCGGTCGAGATCCTCGGCCAGGCCGATGCCATCCTTTTTGGCCGGGTAACTTACGAAATGATGGAGGCAGCGTTCCGGCCGCCGGCGCGGACGGTAGCGAGGCCTGATTGGATGGAACCCTTCGCCCGGACGATCGACGCGGCAAAAAAGTACGTCGTGTCGAGCACTCTGGACCGGGTCGATTGGAACGCCCAGCTTGTGCGCGGGGACCTGGGGACGGTAGTTCAGCAGCTCAAACGGGAGTCGGGCAGGGGGCTGTTCGTGGGAGGCGTGAAGCTCCCGATGGCGCTCGCGGAGTTGGGATTGATCGATGAGTACGAGTTCGTCGTGCATCCAAGGCTGGCGGGCCACGGGCCGACGTTGTTCGCGGGGCTATCGAAGCATGTCGACTTGAAGCTCGTGAGCCGGCTGGAGTTCGGCTCGGGGGCGGTGGCGATGCGGTATGAGCCGAGAAGGTAGGCATTGGGCTTGTAAGAGCCTCTCCCGTTTTATAGTAGCGTCTGCGTCGCCGCTATTTGCGGCACCGGCTACCCTAATCCGCTCGACGAACAGGAGGAGGAAGCCGTTTTAGATTTCCGGCGCGTCCTAAGACTATTTTACGGATCGCACTGGGGGCGGCACCCAAGACCCATCCAGGATTGAGGGGGCTTTCTCGCTTGGCCAGTAGAGTCGCAACATAATCCCAAAGTCGCCCTTGGGGGACGGCAGCCAGTTGGCCTCCTTGTCAGTGCCGGGCGAGTCGCTCTGAATGTAGAGGTCGAGCGACCCATCGTCATTGAAATTGAAATGGTCTCGCTGGCTCAGGACGACACGGTTAAGCGGGTTGGGCACAAAGAACCCATCCGGGTCGTACATCGTCAGCGACCAAAAGCCCTCGACAGGCGGCTGTTCTCCCTTGGCGATATGAATCACGTACTCGTGGGCGCCGTTCAACTTTCTTCCATCGCCGTCCACTCGCGCGATGGGATAAACGGCATCCTCTGGCAGGTTCCAGCCGGGCCCTTGCAAGTTAAGAAACGCTCGCTGCAGATAATTAGTGCCGTAGGCTCCGGCCGGCATTGTGATCTGCCAGCCATTTACGATCTTTCCGGCGCTGGCGCATGGGCCATGATCTTTGCGAGAGCGGCCTTGGGAGCCTCCGCTACGCCTTGGGCGATGGTCGGATCGAGCGTGCCAATATCCCAGTCGTTGCCCGGCACAAGCGCGATCTTCGCCATTTCGGCGACCATTGGAGCATCGGCAGGCGTCGGCGGATTATCCTTCATCAGGGTCGCCAGAAGCTTGAAGTAGGCCGCCGCATCCATTTTGAGGACCTGATCTCTCGTCGAAGTCTTCATGTCGATGTCCGGATCGACGTAGCCTTTGGGCGGGGTGTAGTCCTTCCCATATGCGCTCAGGGGAACCAGGGAGAGCTTGTCCTGGAAGGCGTGCACCTTCTGGTAGTCTTCATTCGTGCCGGTGCTGTACGTGCGGCCGATGATCCAGACCATGTTGGTAGCTGATTTATACTGTTTGACGCCATCGGGCAATTCACCCTTCCAGCGCGGGCCGGTGATGACGTAAGTCTGGGCCTTGTCTCCGGTCGTGCGAGTGCCCGGGACTTGAAACACATCGGTCCAGCCGTTCAGCATTGGAATCATGAAGTAGCGCCCGTCGGCGTCGGGGATGCTGAGGACGTACGGCTCCCTGGCGAGGTCCAACCACGCCGCGGAATATAGCGTGTCGGCATTAGCACCCGGGATGTCTCGGTACGTGATCGGTGGATACTGCCGGGCATGAGCGAATTGGCCCATCGGAGCACGCATCCCAGCTGACGCAGCTATGTTAGTCGTCACGCGCCGGGTCATTTCCATGGTGACCAGCGGATAACCATAGATGTAAGCGTCAACGCCAACCTGAAGTGCTTCTTCTTCCGTAAGGGGTTGCTCCTGAGCGGCGAAGCCGTGTTGGGGGGCCGTCATGAATCCAATGCAAATCACTAATAGGCGTATTACTCGTTTCATCTCATGACTCCTGCGGAAAGTGAGGTCGCCAATCTGGTGAAAGGGATAGGGATGCATCCTTCGTGTTGGTTAATACAAAAGATCGCGTTAGGTCGGGTAGGGTACCACCGGGCAAGAGAATTGCCCAACGATTCAGTAATTGCTGGGAGGCGTTGCCGGTATCGCCCTGCGAGCAGACTCAAAGACAGCGCCTTCTATGCCTGGAAAGGGTGATTGCTAGACCTTTAAAAGTTGCAAAATCCGTCACCCCAAGGGTAAATTGATCGCTCACGGAAAGGGAGGGTCCGGACCTCGCTATTACGTCAGACATCTATTCAATGTTAGGAGGCGATCAATGACTCGGCATCGACCAAGTTGGCTTCGCGCTGCTACGTCTGCTGTGGTTGCTACGGTCTTACTCTTCGGCTGCAAGAGCGGTGAAAATAATCAACCCGCGCCAACGGCGGCTGAGCCCGTGGCGGTGCAGGTGACCGGCACGCTGGGCTCGCCGGACGCCACCACCACCATCGACGGTAAGCAATTGCCGCCGCCTGATCCGAAATTCGGCGGTGTGATCGAGGACAATGCAGCGCAATCCAAGGCGTGGTGGGCGCCGCGCATCGTTCCGCCCAAGGGCGCACCGAACGTTCTGCTGATTATTACGGATGATGTAGGTTTCGGAGCGCCCAGCCCGTTTGGCGGCGTTATCCCGACGCCGGCCTTGGATCGGGTCGCGCAAAACGGGCTGCGATATATCAACTTCCACACGACGGCGTTGTGCTCGCCCACGCGCGCGGGGCTGATTACGGGGCGAAACCACCACTCGGTCGGGTTCGGCGTGATCTCCGAGCTCGCGACGGGCTTCCCCGGTTACGACAGCATTATTCCCAAGGACACCACGACCATCGGCCGCATTTTGCGCGATAATGGATATTCAACGGCGTGGTTCGGTAAAGACCACAACACGCCGACCTATACCACCAGCCAGGCCGGCCCGTTCGACCAATGGCCGATCGGGATGGGCTTTCAATATTTTTACGGGTTCGTCGGGGGTGAGACGAGCCAGTGGCAGCCGAACGTGTTTCGGAACACGACGCCGATCTATCCTTACATCGGGCATAAGGGATGGAACCTTACGACCGCGATGGCGGACGATGCGATCCACTGGCTGCGGCAGTTGAATGACCTCGATCCGAACAAGCCGTTCTTGTGTTACTACGCGCCGGGTGGCGCACATGCACCGCACGACCCGACGCCGGAATGGATTGCGAAGATCAGCGACATGCATCTGTTCGACGATGGCTGGAACAAGCTGCGCGACACCATCTTTGCCAACCAGAAGAAGATGGGCGTCATTCCGCAGGATGCACAATTGACGCCGTGGCCTTCGGATCTGCTGAAGAACTGGGACGATCTGACGGCGGAAGAAAAGAAGCTGTTTATCCGGCAGGCAGACGTCTATGCGGCATATTTAGCCTATACGGATCATGAAATCGGACGTGTGATTCAGGCGATTGACGACATGGGGAAGCTGGACAACACGCTGATCATCTACATCAGCGGCGACAACGGGGCTTCGGCGGAGGGGTCGCCCGTCGGAACGCCCAACGAGAATCTGGCGCTGGTCAACGGCATCGTACTGCCGGTAGCCGCCCAGATGAAATTCTATGACCATTGGGGCGACGAATATACCTACACCCATTATGCGGTGGGATGGGCCTGGGCGCTGGATACGCCGTTCAAGTGGACCAAGCAGATCGCATCCTTTTTCGGAGGCACGCGCAACGGGATGGCGATTTCCTGGCCGGGCCATATTACCGATACCGGCGGAATCCGCGACTCAGTTCGGACACGTCATTGACGTTGTGCCCACGATTCTGGAGTCGACCGGCATTGCCGCGCCACGGGAGGTGGATGGCATTAAGCAAAAGCCGATCGAGGGGGTGAGCCTTGCCTACACGTTCGACAAAGCGAACGCCGATACCCCCACTCACCACGACACCCAATATTTTGAGATGCTCGGCGTGCAGGGACTTTACCACGATGGGTGGATGCTGAGCGCCGTTCCTCAGCGCGCACCGTGGGAAACGGTTGGGGCGGTCACTCAGGATCCCGCTCATGCGTTCAAATTCGAGTTATACGATGTCACCCACGACTGGACGCAAAACACCGACGTATCCGCCGCCAATCCGGATAAGGTCGTGGAACTGAAAAAGCTGATGTTTGACGAGTTCAGGAAATATCAGGTCTTCCCGCTGGACGCCTCGGCGGCGACGCGTTTGGTGACGCCGCGTCCGAGCTTGGTTGCGGGTCGACGCGTGTTTACCTATTCGGGTGAGCCAATTGTCGGAATTCCCGATAGTACGGCGCCGAGCCTGATAGCCACGTCCTATACCATCACCGCGGACATTGAGATACCCGATGCCGGCGCGGAGGGTGTCATCGTCAAAGACGGCGGTCGATTCGGCGGATGGGGGCTTTATCTGCTGAAGGGAAAACCGGTCTTCACCTGGAATCTGCTCGACCTGAAGCGCGTGAAGTGGGAAGGACCCAATGCGCTGGCTCCGGGCAAGCACACGCTGGTGTACGACTTCAAATATGACGGCCTTGGCTTCGCCACGCTGGCGTTCAACAACATCAGCGGGCTTGGCCGTTCCGGAACCGGAACGTTCTCGGTGGATGGACAGGTGGTTTCGACGCAGACGATGGAGAAGACCATCCCGATCGGCTTGCCGATTGACGAGACCTTCGATATCGGGTCGGCGACAGGCACTCCGGTGGACGACGACGATTATCAACTGCCGTTCACGTTCACGGGCAAGATCGACAATCTGACGTTCAAGATCGAGCCACCGCAATTGACGCCGGAGGATATCCAGAAGCTACAGGAGGGTCAGGCGGCGGCGCAGGATGACAGATAAGTTGATGGCATTTTGATAGCACTCGCTTTTGCCATTACTTCACGTTCGCCGCATCTACGGCGCCCTTAGACTTGAACGGGGGCTTGTTAAAGCAGTTAACACGGAGAGGAGGGGGAGAAGCGATAGCGCCGCTCAATCGCGCGGAATTAAAGTACAGCGCACGGTGCAAACGTCGTGCTTATGCCAAGCAGCGGTCCGCCGCAGCCACTAATCATTTCGAGAAGATCGGATCAGCGGGATGATCGCCGCTTTCGGCGGAGAATTCCCAATCCGGCGATCGCCATCACTCCCGCACTCATCGGCTCCGGCACGTTGGCCAGGTTGAGGCCGTCTGCCTGTCAGCGCACCGCCGGCCAGCGTGGCGGTCTTGCCCAGGTTCGCCGAGAACGGCGTAAAGTCTTCGCTGTTGACAGTTCCATCGTAATTGAAGTCCCCTTGATCCCATGACGCGCCGCTCTTGCCGAGATTGGCTGAAAACGGCGTGAAGTCTTCGCTGTTGACGATTCCGTCGAGGTTGGCGTCGCCCAAAAGGGTGAACATGACTTCGATGGTGCCGCTGGGCAAGTTGGCTGGATTGCCCGGATCGGCGGAGTCGGCATAACCGATGCCGTAACTAAGCCCGCTGGCGGCGTCGTCGGCTGTGATGTCGGTGCTGATGATCTGCGGGCCGGCCAAGTTATAGAAGCCGTTCTTGATCCACGCGGCGATGGATGCGATCGGATCGGGCCCGCTGCCGTAATTGATCAGCATCTTGTTGTTCAGAAGGTTGATGGTTCCGGAATTGGAGAGGGAGTCCACTTCGAGGACGGGGCCGCCGAGGGTCGCCGTTGCTCCGGATGCCAGCGACAGTTCGTGGGCATGCGTTGAGTCCGCGAACGCGATGCTTGCGTTGCTGTTCACGGTGATGATCGATTGATAAGTCACCGTACCGGCGCCGGTTTGCGTCAGAGACTCCCCGGAATTGATCGTGATCGGATTGGCGATGATGAGAGTTGCGCCGGAGGCAACATTGAGGGTCGTGTTGCTGGCGATAGTGGTTGGAAGATTGATCTCGTCGGTTCCTTGATCGACCTGCACAAGTGCGCTGCCTGATCCCATGGCTTGCAACGTCAGATTTCCCGTTCCGGTGATTTCGTACTCGTTGGCGTTATTGAAATGCAGGGTGCCCGCCGTGATCGGAGCGTTCGTATAGACAGTGGTAGGCGACGTAACCACGCTGAAAAAATCGGCTTCCACTCCGGCCGAGTTGGGTACCGAGCCGGTACTCCAGTTCCCCGAGGCGTTCCAGTCACCGCTGCTGTTAACAGCCCACCCGGCGTTGGTCGGCGGACTCCCGGCCCCTTCAAGGTCCGCATCATCGACGAACGCAGCCAACTGTCCGGCTTGGTTACTGCCATCGACGAAATCGAAACTCACCTGCACCTGGGTCGCCCCAGCCGGAGCAACTGCGTTGGTGATTGAATATTGAGTCCAAACATTTGTCGCTACTGAACCGGGTTCAATGAGCGTCTCGGATGTCCCGATAATGGGTAAGGACGGCCCAATAGTCCCGGGGCCATACCACGTCAATTCCAGATCCGAAACCGCACCAGTGCTCGCATACTGGCCTTCGAAATAAAACCAGCCAGTCAAACTGTAGTCGGTTCCGGCTTGAACGCCACTGACGTTCTGGTAGACCCCGCCGTCCGGCTGAAATGTCTGCAACCAGATACTCCACGTGCCGGAGTGGGCTTCGTAGTTTGCCCTCAGAGCGCCATTTCCAGAGGTGTTTGATCCCGGGGTGGGATAAAGCGTCCAACCGGTAACCGTATCGTTCGTGGGGGTGATGCTACTGGCAGGGCTTTCAAAACTGGGATTAATCAAAAGATTGGTCGCATGGGCCGGCAAAACCATTGTGGAAACGACTAACGCCGCCGCGCCTGAGAGCGATCCGGCATTCTTACCAAAGCGATTATGACGACTACGCATTCGGCCTCCTCTATCATTTATGAAGTGAATCCAGCGTGGTGAAGCACGCTTTTTTAGTTTCTCCTGCCGCTCCTACCGCAAATGTAACCGCTTTCATTTTCGCATTATTCGATGTTCTGTCAAGGGAAAAATTATGGGACAAGGGACATTGCCGGGCAAAACGGCCAGTGCGGCAGCGCGTTCAATCGGGAAACCAAGTCCTCGCGCATTTGCGATAAAAGTCTCGGTTCTACCGGTAAATCGTGATTCATTCGCCAAGTCACGGCAAACTTTGAGGGGACCGAAATGGTGATTCGAACTGCGCGGCCGATTGTCTAAAACCATGAATTAACTTGTAACCGCTTACCTCCCGACTAGAATTGGCGGTGGGTTGCTCAACCCGATCGTCCTGGACTTGCGGCTTGAACTCGAATCGCTGAACAAGTTTCGTTTCGTTCGACTAAGCATCCGTCGTCTGGAGGTAGAGTTTGGACGAAATAGCAATCGCGGACAAATCTTCGATAGTGTTAACGGAGCCCACGCAGTCCCAGCTCGCGGATGAATCGGCGTTTCAATGCCATGTTCTGGGCAAACCGAATGGTTTGTTGATCAAAGCGCTTCCAAACGGCTGCATCTTTTCGATTGAGCGTGGGAACATTCTGATCAATCAGATTCTGGCGAGCCCGCTGGCCGGGGGGATCCAGCGAATATATCTGCGTATTTTCGATAAAGCCACGGTCCTGTCCACGGAAATCGTGGGACCTGGCGCGATGAGCGAGTTCTGGGCGGCTGCGGATCGATTCCTCTGGACCGGATCGTGGCGCGGTTTGAGTTACTCGTGCCGTTGCTGGCTGCCGAATAATGCCGACGCCTGGATGTTTCAGGTCAAAATTGAAAATCGGACCGGAAAAACGGTCAATTGCGACGCCGTATTGGTTCAGGACATTGGCTTGGCAACACGCGCCCATGTGCGGAATAATGAGCGATATACTTCACAATATCTCGATCATTTTTCCGTTCTGCACGCTGAATTTGGCCATCTTGTGATGACCCGGCAGAACCTGCCACAGGAGGAAGGGAATTATCCCTGGCTGGTTCAGGGTTGCTTTCCGCGGGCGGCTGGATTTTGCACGGATGGTTTCGACTTCTTTGGCGTCGGCTACAGGTCGGACGGCGTTGCGAAGGGGCTTTCGTCCGGCATGATCGGCCAGAGCGTTCGGCAATATGAGGCGGCGTTTGTCGCGATGCAATCCGGCGGTGCTGAAGTGGCGGCGGGAGGTTCGCATGCCTGGAGCTTCTTTTCCCAGTTTTCGGCCGATCATCGGGAGCCATCATCCGCGGCCGATGTTGAAAATCTCTCTCTGCGAAATCTACGCCAGGCCTGCGAAAAGATGACCGCCACGTCCGGAGATTTGCTGATGCCCACCGGACCGAAGCAAATGCGCAGTCTGTTCCAGACGGCCGCGCTTTATGAGGCAGGGGATTTTAGCGAATCTGATATTCGCAGGCATTTTCCGGGCAAATTCAGACACGAGGAGTTTGACGGCCTGAGGCGGCACTCCTTCTTTTTCGGCGATGATTCCCGTCATGTTGTGCTGAAATCGAAGGAGATCGCGCTTGCTCGTCCCCATGGTCACATCATGCGTTCCGGACAAGGGTTAATGCCTGATGCGGAGGTCATGTCCTGCACCTGCTATGCCGCCGGCGTTTTCGCCTCGCAACTGGCTGTGGGTAACACCGTATTCGGAAAATTTCTTTCTAACGCGAGGGATCCACTCAACATCATTCGATCAAGCGGGCTGCGGATATTTGTGCGAACGCGTTCTTCCGATGCGTGGGAACTGTTGGGCGTTCCTTCGGCATTCGAGATGTCGCCTGATTTTTGCCGCTGGTATTACAAGGGAAAAAGAGGTCTTTTGACCGTGACCTGTAGCGCATCGGATGAAGATCCGGCGTTTGTTTTTGACGTTTGCGCGGATGAACATCCGGTGGAACTGCTGGTTTGCGGCGAAATATCGGCCGGTCCCCAGGAATATGAATCCTGTCCGCGGCTGTCGATCGACGCTCGACTGTCGCGAATTACCATTCGACCCGATCAAAATTCGCTGCTGGCGCAGTCTCAGCCCAATATTGTCCTTCACGTGGTGACCGCCACGCCAGACGCGGTCGAGACAATCGGCGGCGATGAATTGATCGGGTCAATGAACCAGTCGCCTTCGCTGCCTTATTTCGCGATTCAAAGTCGTCCGACAAAGCGATTTTCGCTCAGTTTTCTGGGGGGTTTTGATGATAACCGTCGCGCCGGATCGCTTTGTGCAAAGTATGAAACAATTGCCGCCGAATCGTCATCTAAAATCGCCGGGATAAGCGCGTTTTGGAAAGATGTGAGCGGGAAAATACGAATCTCCTCGGCTTTATCCGGAAAAGCAGCCCAGCTTCAGGATGCTCTGGTGTGGATGGCTCGGGACGCGATCATCCATTTCAGTGTTCCCCGTGGCCTGGAGCAAGCCAACGGTGGCGCATGGGGCACTCGCGACGTGTGCCAGGGCCCGGTGGAATTCCTGCTAAGCCATGACCGGGCCGACATCGTCAAAACGATTCTTCACGAGCTGTTTTCCCAGCAATATCGGCGTCGCGGCGATTGGCCCCAATGGTTCATGTTTCGCCCCTTTCAGCAGATCCAATCGAGGGACTGTCATGGCGACATTCTGATTTGGCCGCTCAAGGCTTTGTGCGACTATCTCGAGGACACCAACGATGGCGACATCCTTCACCACCGATTGCCATATACCGACGATGAGACGCTCGAGCGAGGCAAGGAATCCGAAACGATCCTGGAACATGTGGACCAACTGCTCGAAAGGATGCGTCAGCAATTTCTGCCCGGCTTAACTTTGCCTCGTTTCGGAGGCGGAGATTGGGACGATTCGCTCCAGCCCAAATGTGAGGACCTCGCCGAGCGGATGGCAAGTTCATGGACAGTGTCGCTCATTTACCAAACGCTGCGGCGATATGCCGTCGCATTGGGTCGTTTCGGAGCGGAACAGCGGGCGAACGCCGCGGCCAATCTGGCCAACCAGATGCAGGCTGATTTTCAGCGATATTTGGTGCCGGACGGTATCGTGGCCGGTTTCGCGGTTTTCGGGTCCGAACCGGGAGAGGTCGACCACTACCTGCTGCATCCTTCGGATTCACGGACCGGACTGCAATACCGGCTGATTTCGATGACGCGGGGCATCCTCAGCGGCATCTTTTCGGCGGAGCAGGCGCAACGGCACCTCGATTTAGTGAAAAAATACCTGGTTTTTCCTGATGGGGCTCGCTTGATGGACCGGCCGACGAAGTATCGCGGCGGGCGAGAATCGGTTTTCCGGCGGTCTGAATCGGCTTCCTTCTTCGGCCGCGAGATCGGGCTTCAATACGTGCACGCGCATCTGCGTTATGCGGAGGCCTTGGCGGCCATGGGGCATTCGGAGGAGCTTCTGCACGCCTTATCCGTGGTCAATCCGATCGCGGCGACGGATGTGGTAAAAAACGCGTTGCCGCGACAGCGAAATTGCTATTTCAGCAGCTCGGACGCGGCGTTCAAGGATCGATATGAGGCATCCAGAGACTACGACAAGCTCCGTGCCGGTGAAGTGCCTGTCAGCGGCGGATGGCGGATATATTCCAGCGGACCGGGGATTTATACGAATCTGGTGATACGACACCTTTTGGGCCTGCGCCGCTACTTCGATTGCGTGGAATTCGATCCGATCCTGCCGCGCGAATTCAACGGAATCTGCTGCGACCTGCCGCATAATGGCCACAAGGTGCGTTACCAGTTCCGGCAGGGAGATGGTGCCGCGTCAGCCAAGCGCATCTCGATCAACGGAATTGAGATTGCTTCAATTACGAGGGTGCCGCACCGTTACAGGCCGGGGGGCATCCGAATCCTGAAAACCGAGTTCGAAGCGGCACTTGCGATGCCGGAGAATGTGGTTCAAATCGACACATGATGTGCGCTGGTACCGGAGCGGTTGACGCATTTTGATCGGCGGAAATCCCGGCAATTCGGTTGAGATCGCTGGAAAGCCATTTCGGTACCGGTAATTTCTCAATAGTTAAAACAAACATTTTGCTTGACAAATCAGGCGCACCCAAGGAAAATGTAAGCGGTTACATGGCGTTCTCATTGCGGATTCCAAGTACATGATCACAACAGCCCCTTTACGTAAGAAGCAATCGACTCTTTACGACGTCAGTCGTTTGTCGGGCGTTTCGACGGCCACAGTGTCGCGCGTATTCAGCGGAACGACTCGCGTCAGCGAAGAAATTCGCAACAAGGTTTTAGATGCCGCGAAGGAGCTTTCGTACGAGGCGAGTCATGCCGCCAGGGCGCGTAGCGGGGCGAAAAACTCATACTTTGGGGGCGATCTTTCCCGAGATAGCGAGCGGGTTTTACGCGGATGTGCTGGCGGGAATCGATGAGATCGCGGCGGAGAACGGTTTTGATGTTCTGGCTGCGTTCGTCGGAAAACGTCGCAGCCGGCCGGAACTGGTTAACAGGCTGCTTCGTCAGGGGCGTGCCGATGCGTTGTTGGTGTTGAATCTCGACGATACTCGCGACCTCAAGGCCGAAGATGTCGTGCAGTTGCCGATCATTCTCATTGACCACGAGATCAACGGTTCCAATCTGCCGGTAGTGGGAATGGATAACGTCGGCGGGGCCGAAGCGATGATCGAGCATTTGTTTGAACAGGGGCATCGTCGAATTGCGCTGTTGACGGGGCCCGAGGGAAATTACGACTCCGAGCAGCGAATGCTGGGTTGCCGGCAGGCGCTTGCGAGACTTGGACTGTACATTGATGAAAAGCTGATCTGGACGGGCGGCTTTACGATGAGCAGCGGCGTAAATGCCGCGAGGGAACTTCTGGATTCGAAGTCACCGCTGCCCGATGCCATCTTCTGTTTCAATGACGCGATGGCAATTGGAATGATCAACAAGTTTCACAGTTGCGGGATCTCCGTACCCGGCGATGTTGCCGTCGCGGGCTACGACAACGTGGATGCCGCCGAGCATCTGTCATTGACCAGCGTCGCATGTCCCATGCGTTTGATGGGCCAGGTGGCGGCGCGATGGGCGGTGGACCTTGTGAATCGAGATCACAATCAGGTTGGACATCGGCTTCAAGTTCGGTTGGTGGTTCGCCATTCGACGGCGGCCAGGAAATCGAAGGCGCATGTTCTTCCGCTGCATTAGAGGCGGATGTAGTTGGAGTGGTTTTAAGTGCGGGCCGAGGTAATGCCGGTTGAGAAGGACGCGCCGCGATGTTTGCGGCGCTTCGGGCGGAGCGCGGGGAAGAGGTCAGTTCTGCAGGAGAAAACGATGGCAGGAAAAAAAGCACTCCATTTGTCATTCAAGGATGAGACCAGCGCCCGCCGGCCGGCGGACATGGCGTTCACGCTTGTTGAACTTTTGGTGGTCATTGGAATTATCGCGATATTGATTGGGCTTTTACTCCCGGCGCTCAATAGAGCGAGGGAACAGTCCAACCAACTCAAATGTATGTCCAATCTCCGGACGATCGGTCAGGCAATTGTTATTTATGCGGGGGATTACCAGGGGATTATGCCGTTTGGCTTCGTTTTTTACAACGAGACCATCGCGCCTGACTTATACAATCCCGGCGTGAATAACGGTCCCCCCGCCGGCACAAACATTTATAAGGATATTAATAATCCAACCAACCAGAACGCGTTCACCGACTGGACGATGGAATTGTCCCATGAGCTAAGCACAAATGCGAGTTTGAGTAACGCCGCCTTACAAACACCAACGGCCGGTTCGCAAACGCAACTCGCCAATGATCAAGGCTACCGCCAATACTTCGTCTGCCCCACGGCACCTACATATACCGGCGCTTTGTCTTACTATACGGACTATTCATGTAATCCTCGTCTGATGCCTGACTTGGGGGATCTAGACGAGCTTACTATGAAATATGAAACCTCGAATCCCAAATACGGGCCTCCCGCGGTTTACCTGAGGCCATACAAACTGGCGCATGTCAACCACTCCGCCAACATTGCTGTTATTTTTGATGCGTCACTCCGGTCGCAAAGTGGATGGAATGCCTCAGCCGATGCGGACGGACTGGACGATGGCGGCCTATACAACCAAACTTATATGACTGATGCATACTCTCTTTCCGGCGTTACCACCAACGCGGGCCAGCCAATTAACCTCCTTTCCGGCAACCAGACGGTGGTCCCCACGACAGCGGATATTAATCAAGACGATCTGGCAAACTGGGCCAACATTCGTTTTCGCCATTCTGGAAACACGCAGGCGAACGTGCTGATGTTGGACGGCCATGTCCAGACGTTCACTTATAACAAAGTCACGCAATCATCGGATCTTTTGAGAGGGAATATCAACGTAAACCCATAGGGAGCAACCGAAGCGGATGGGGCTGGGAAATGCGACATTTCGATGGTTTGCCGCGGTGACACTCGCTGCGGCGGTGGCTGCGCTGACAGCGCCTGCACGAGCGGATGAAACGCGCCCGCCGGTTGCCCCCGCGATAACTGCCGTACAGCTTGCGGCGGGGGACGCGGCTATAGAGAATCCGGCGTCTGTGCCGGGGAAATCCACTCTCACTCCCTCCGACGAAAAATTCCTCGACGATCTGGAATTGCGGGGAATCCAATTCTTCATCGACTCAGCCGATCCGGTGACGGGTCTGATGCCGGATCGCGGCAAAGCTGATGGCAGCGGCCCCGGCGAGATCGCCAGCACTGCCGCGGTGGGATTCGGCCTGACGGCTCTGTGCATAGGGGACTATCACGGTTGGGTTTCGCATCAGGAGGCATACGATCGCTCGCTGCGGGTTCTGCGGTTTCTGCGCGATCATGGACCGCAGGAGCACGGTTATTTCTATCACTTCCTCAACATGCATACTGGCGAGCGGGCCTGGAATTGCGAAGTATCCGATATTGACACGGCATTGCTGATGGCGGGCGTTCTCACCGTGCGACAGCATTTTCCGGGAACCGAATTGGCAAGTCTGGCTGATGAGTTATACCAGCGTGTTGATTGGCCGTGGATGCTCAGTTCCGGTGGAACATTGTCCATGGATTGGAAGCCGGAAAAGGGCTTCAGCAAGGCGCGTTGGCACGACTTTAACGAAGGGCCGTTGCTTTATCTGCTGGCAATTGGTTCTCGTTCGCATCCATTGTCCCCCGAAGCGTGGCACGCATGGACCAGAGAGCCGGTCATAAGTTATGCCGGACTCACCTACATGCAATGTCCGCCTCTTTTCACGCAACAATATCCGCAGGCGTGGTTCGATCTTCGCGGCGTTCGGGATGATTACGCCGATTATTTCCGAAATTCGCAGCTCGCGACGCTCGCCCAACGGCAATGGACCGTTGATGAATTGAGCGCACAGTTTGGTGACTATGCGTCAAATATGTGGGGGCTTACCGCGTCGGACTGCGAAGATGGATACACGGCGTGGGGTGGCCCGCCTATCGAGCGGCATCGCAAAGCCGACGACAAGATTGACGGCAGCGTGACCCCGGCGGCGGCGGCGGGGAGTCTGGTTTTCGAGCCGCGGCTGTGTCTGGATGATCTGGAGAACATGCGGGCTCATTACGGCGCCAAGGCGTTTTTGAAATATGGATTTGTCGATGCCTTTAATCCCACCAACGATTGGTACGACACCGACGTGCTTGGAATAGACATCGGGCCATCCGTGCTGATGGCCGAGAATTGCCGAAGCGGGTTCGTGTGGCAAACATTCATGTCGAGTCCAGAGGCCCGCGCGGCATTGAAGGCCGCGGGTTTCCGGCCTCTTGATCCGTCGGATACTCATCCGACAACGTCTCTATTTACCGTTAATCAAACCGCCGGTAGCGGCGGTTGAGGCTCAGGGATAGGTAGCGGCCGGCATAACAACCGGCCGAAAGGAGGTGTCCGCGAAATTGGGTCGTCGCTTTTTGAGAAGCGTTTTACTCAAAGAGTGGTAGTATATATTTTAATAAATGCACTTCAGTCAGCCGAGAGGATCCGGGTAATGTTTACCTGGGACGAATTGGCTGGCCATTTCATCACGTTTAGGAGGAAGTATGCGTAGACTCACAGGTAAATATACCGCTCTTTTGGGCGGGTCATTTTGCGCAGGCGCTATGCGCGCTGCCTGCATCGGGATTGGCCCAGGTCAGCTCGATCAATTCAGCGGCCATTGTTCCGCGTCTATTCAATGATGTCCCGGGCGCCACTTTCGCTTCGGTCAATGCCTATCCGTCGTCGATTACTCTCAGCGAAACCGGTGTCAGCCAGCCATCCGGATACGCCGATCGAGACGCTTGGTACTTTTCCAACAATGGGGGAGCTAGCCCGTACCAGTTCCAGTTCAATAACTACTTTCAGGCATCCTTTGGCGTGACATTGACCGGCGGAACTCCCGGTTTCGATCTGGAAGCCGGCATTCTTCTCAGCGATCCAAGCGGCGGTATCGGCGGCGATATACAATTACCCGTCACCAATGGCGGTGTCGTCTTCCAAGGAGGCGGTCCGTCTTACTATCCATTCTCTCCCGCTGCGGGCGGTTACCCCGGAGCGGGCGGTAGCGTTCCCAACTACGTTGAAGGGGAAACGTATACCATGCTGATTGACTATACCGTCGACCCGAACACCCACCTGAATGCATTCGAGTATGCTGTGAACGGGCAGTACGCCGCATCGGCGCCTGGTGACCCGTACTTCGACCTTGGTCCTGGCGCAGGGTTGGGTAACACCCCTCCTGACTACCTGGGAGGCTATTTCCAGATTCAGAACGATCCCAACAATCCGGCTCAGTCCGGCCAAGCGGTCTTCTCGAACATCAGCATTGTTCCAGAGCCCACCACGCTGGCTTTGCTGGCGATGGGAATTCCGTGCATGTTGCGTCGTCGTCGTCGCGTTTGAATTTCAACCCGCCTGCACGGCAAAATAAGTGCATGCCGTGCTCCGGGTTCTGTTCTGAAATAACGGCGTCTCGCATCACTGTGGAGATTTTCGCGGTACGACGCCCCGAAAAACCCTCCCTCCGACACCGGGGGAAGCGCACTGATGTGCATCGCAGCAGACGCGACGATGTATGATCAGGCGCCTCCCTTGGCGTTTTTTCGCTGAATTGCAGGCGCCGTTGGGGGGATTTGCACCCTTTTTTGGCGGACATTTCGGCCCAAACCGGCTATGCTCTGAGGAAGTGATTTGTGCCTTGGAACCGTCGAAAACTGCCATCCGCTCACCGTGCCACGATTGATGCCCTGGAGACCAGGCTGCTTTTGTCTGTTGGTCTGCTTACGACCGATCAGGACATAGGCGCGCCGGCCCAGGCAGGGTCGGCGGTTTATTCCAATGGCTCATACACCATTGTCGCCGGTGGCACCGGCGTCGCTGGAAATTCCGATCAGTTTAACTTCGCCTACGAGACATACTTCGGGAACGTCATGCTTGTGACTCAGGTCAGCTCGCTGCCCAATATGGGTACTCCGGCTCAGGCCGGGTTGATGATCCGAAACGACGTCAGCGTCGGCTCCGCCTTAGTAGGAGTCTTCGTAACCCCATCCAGTGGAATTGAGCTGATCACCCGAACCACCGATGGTGGGGCGGCGAGCGAGACGACCATCGGCAGCATACCTCCTCCGGAATATCTCGAACTCACACTTTCCGGTTCCACGGTCACCGCCTATTACTCCAGCAACGGCACAGCCTGGACTCAGTTTGGTTCGAGTCACACGATTACCCTCGGCGCCAGCGCCCTGGTTGGATTGGCCGCCGATTCCGCCAACGCCGCTCAGACGACGACGGCGGGTTTTTCCTATTTGACGGTCCTCCCGTCAGGCTGGTCAGACAACGACATAGGCTCACCGCCGTTGGTCGGATCGGCCGGCTACAACCCGACAAGCAATTCCTTTACGGTGTTAGCCAGCGGCACAGGCGTCGGCGGCACGTCCGATCAATTCAATTTCGCCAATTACGCGCTGACCGGAAATGGCTCGATCACGGCGATGGTGGATTCCGTGACGAACACAAATCCTTCAGCCGCTGCCGGCGTTATGATCCGCGCGGATACAACCGCCGGATCGCTCTTTGCCGAAGTGGATCTGACAGCGCAGAACACCGTGGTTTTCGCGGGACGTTCCAGCGGCGGGGCGTTCACGTCGTCTCCCGTGTCCGTCAGCGGCCCGGTTTGGCTAAGCGTTTCTGACGTTGGCGGCAATTTCACCGGATATTATTCCAGCAATGACATCAATTGGACGCAGATCGGCACGACCCAGACGATCGCCATGCCGGACGCCACCACTTTGGCGGGCTTGTGGGCCTCATCGAATAACAGTTCGGCGCTCAATACCGCCGTGTTTTCCAGCGTGAGCCTTTTGCAAGGCGGATGGGCGGACGCTGATATCAGCTCCCCCGCAATCGGAGGATCGGCCGATTATGACGCACCCAGCGACACTACCACGATCAATGGCGAGGGGGCCGGCATCTCCGGGACATCCGACCAGTTCAACTTCAATAGCACGAACATGACCGGCAACGGTAGCGCGATTGCGTACCTCGATTCCATCAACAGCACATCGGCGACGGCCGGGGTCATGATCCGAAACGATTCCACCGCCGGATCCGCATTCGTTGCGCTGCTGGATTCGCTCACCACCGGCATCAGTTTAGTGTGGCGATCCACCGCCGGCGGGACTACCAACCAGCAAATTGAAGCCGGAGGCGCGACTCCCGCGCCGGTGGGATTGAAATTAACGCGCGCGGGCAACGCCTTCACCGCGTACTATTCCACGGATGGCATCAATTGGGTACAGGTTGGTTCCAGCCAGACGGTTGCGCTCAATGGCACCGCGCTGGCGGGTTTGGCCGTCACATCCAACAATACGAGCGCTCTGTGCACCGCGGCGTTCAGCAGCGTAAGTATCGGAAGCAGCCCACCGCCGGGCGCGGGTGTCTACAGTTCCGCAGATCAGTCGTTCCTGAACAGTCTGGAAGACAACGAACTGCAGTATTTCTGGGATGAATCCAGTTCCACGACGGGTCTTGTTCCCGACAATGCCAACGCCAACGGCGGAAATCCGTCGGCCGATTCGAGCATCGCAGCAATCGGCTTTGGCCTTTCGGCGCTGACCATCGGGGACGCTCGCGGCTGGCTTTCTCACGCCAACGCCTATCAGCGGGCATTGACCACCATAGATTTCCTTTACAACAGCGGTGCGAACGTCAATGGATTTTTCTATCACTTCCTGAATTCGTCCGGCGGGCGGTATGGAACCAGTGAAGTTTCCTCGGTCGACAATGCCGAACTCATGGCCGGCGTGCTCAGCGCCGCCCAATACTGGGCGGGAACCCCGCTGCAGACCACGGCGCTGGCGATCTACGATCGCGTGGACTGGCCCTGGATGCAGGAAAGCAGCGGTGTGTTCTACGGCGCGTGGACGCCGGAGAGCGGATTCTCCGGCAATTATGGCGACTTCAGCGAAGCTGCCATTCTTTATCTGCTCGCAATGGGTTCGCCGACGTATCCCACGTCGGTCGCGTCCTGGTATTCCTGGTCGCGGACTCCCGTGGAAACATACTCTGGCTATAAGTTTGTCGAGGCCGACGATGCGGCGCTGTTCACGGAGCAATATCCGCAGGACTGGTTCAACCTTCAGGGCCTGACCGACAAGACGGGGCTGAATTATTACACCAATTCGCAAACGGCAACCCTCGCCCAGCGTCAGTTCATGATTAATCTCAGTTCGAGCTACTCTGATTACGGCCCAAATTTGTGGGGGCTGACGCCATCGGAGGGCGTCAATGGATACACAGTCTGGGGCGGTCCGCCGGCAAATGGGCCGATCAACGGAACCGTCGTGCCTGCGGCGGCTGGCGGCAGCCTTGAGTTTGAACCGCGCCTCTCGATCGACGTGCTGGAAAATATGGCGCAGACCTACCCGGCCGAATATCAGAAATACGGCCTCATAGATGCGTTTAATCCGCTCACAAACTGGTCGAGTTCGCTGGACCTTGGAATCGATCTCGGCCCTATGCTGATCGCCGCAGAAAACTCCCGTTCAAATCTGGTGTGGAACGGTTTCATGCAAACCTCCGCGGCCCAACAGGCCGTGGCGAAGGCGTTCCCGTCGGCATCCACCGCGGTGTGGGCCGTCAACGGCAGCGGGAATTGGAACGTTGCGGCCAACTGGACCAATGGCACGATCCCCAACGGGGTCGGCGCGGTGGCTGAACTATTGAACATCACTCCTCCGGCACAGACAGTTTATTCCAACGTGGCCATCACTGAAGGCACGCTGCATTTCAACAGCACCAACGAATATGAACTCGCCGGAACCGGATCGCTAACGCTGCAAGCTACCGGCTCAAACAGCGCGCTGGTGGAGGTCGATCAGGGGACCGTGATCCTCGATCTTCCGATAACGCTCGCGAGCAATACGGTCTTTAATGTCGCCGCCGGCGCTACATTGATCATCGGAAACCCGCTGACCATTAATTCGGGCGTCACGTTGACTCAGACCGGCGGTGGGGTGGTGACGTATGAGTCGATCATCAACGTCGTGGCCGGCGGGAGTGTCGTCTTTGCCCAGTCCACATTTGCCCAAGGGCTTTCTCTTGCGCCGGGGGCAACCGCGTCGGTGACCGGCGAAGGGACTGTGCTGGAACTGGGCAGTTTCTCGAGTGGCGGTACCCTCAATTTGCAGGACAACACGGTGCTGATTAATTACGGCAGCGGACCCGATCCAATCGCATCAGTCCGAGCGAGCATCAATAGCGGCTACGCCGGTGGATCGTGGACCGGGCCGGGAATCATGTCCACCGCGCCGATGGTCGTCAACGGCGTAAGCTATGGCCTGGGGTATGCCGACTCCTCGGACCCCGGTAATCCAGCCGGTTTGGCGGCCGGTACGATCGAAATCAAATATACCCTGCTGGGTGACGCCAACCTTGACGGGGTGGTCAACGCGGAAGACTTCACGTTGTTCTCGAAAAACCTCGGTCGGAGCGGCATGACGTGGGATGAGGGGGACTTCAACTACGACGGCACGGTCAACACCGAAGACTTCACGCTGATTTCAAACAATTTCGGCCAGCAGTCCGATGCGGCTGCTGCCGTGACGCCCATCGTTGGAGCCCCCATAGTTGCAGCTACGAGTTTGACGGATAGCTCCTCGATCAGCAGCAGTGCGTCGAGCGATACGGTTTCAACCGGCGTGCTCGATCCGCAAAAGAAAGTCGGTCACACACTTCGCCAGCCAGAGCATAATCCGCACCATTAGTCATCGGCGGCGAGCGAGGACAGAAATACGCATGGCATCGTTCAGCAGGAAAGTATTTGGCGGAATCAAATATGTTATCTCGGGCGCGCTGATTGTTTCAGCGGTCGCGCTGCTTGCATTTGGCCCGCGCACGGGCGAAGAAGTGCCCAAAGATTGCGTCATCGTGGATTACTGGGAGAAGTGGACCGGAGCCGAAGAATACGCGATGCGGCAAATCGTGGATGATTTCAATTCCACGGTGGGCCGCGAGAAGCACATTTATGTTCGATACCTTTCCACAAGCAGCATCGAACAGAAGACGCTGGTTGCGATCGCGGCCGGCGTGCCGCCCGATGTGGCGGGACTATATAACCAGGACATCCCGCAATTCGGGGCAATGAATTCTCTTGAGCCGCTTGAGGACATGGCCACCGAGCGCGGCATCACCTCGGACAAATACAAAAAGGTGTTCTGGGACGAAGGGCATTACGACGGCCATCTCTATGGGCTTGTCAGCACCGCCTATGACCTCGCCCTGTATTACAACAAAAAGATTTTCGCTGAAAGCGCCCCGGCCCTTCGAGCTCGGGGGCTCGACCCCAATCGCGCGCCTCGGACCATCGCTGAATTTGATCAGTACGCCCAGGCCCTGGATCGGATTGACTCGGCAGGCCGGATCATTTTCGCCGGATATATTCCGCAGGAGCCGGGCTGGTACATCAATTACACTGGCATCTGGTTTGGGGGAAGCTGGTGGAACCAGAAAGATCGCCGGTTTACGTTTACCGATCCGGCGGTGGTTCGGGCGTACCAGTGGATCGCAAGTTATTCCAAGCGGCTTACTCCCGGCGCGATATCGGAATTTCGATCGGGGTTCGGAGCCATCGATTCACCGACAAATGCGTTCCTATCCCCCACGGTGGCAATGGTGCAACACGGAACCTTCTTCGCCGGGTTCATTCATCATCAGATGCCCACTATGGACGGGGACTGGGCCGCGGCGCCGTTTCCATCGGATGATCTCAGGCTGCACGATGTCACGTATTGCAATTGCGATGTGCTGGTCGTCCCCCGCGGATCGAAACACAAGCGGGAAGCGTTTGAGTTCGTGGCGTTTGTCAATCGGCAAGACGAGATGGAGAAATTGGCCAATCTTCAAAACAAGATTTCGCCGCTGTCCCAGGTCAGCGAGGCGTTTCTGACTCATCACGCCAATCCGTACATCCGCGTTTTCGATGCGCTCGCGGCAAGTCCTAATGCCCATCCCACGGAGCCGGTTCCTATTTTGCCGGAAGTGAACGATGAGATGACGGAGTTTACCGATCGGCTGGTGCTGCTGCAGGTGACTCCCGAAGATGGGCTTCGGCAGGTGCAGGAACGGCTGCAAAAGAAATACGATGTATTTATCGAGGACCAGCGACGACGAAAGCTTCAGGAGCAATGAACGAAGGTCGGCGCGCCTCGGCGTCGGTGGATAATATGGCACGATTGCATTCCGAAACCCGGGCGGTGTTGCGAGGTTTGGCATTTCTCTCTCCGTGGTTGTTCGGTTTCCTTGTCTTCACACTCGTGCCGATCGCGATGTCGCTTTATTACAGCTTTTGCGACTATACGCTGATTCAGCCCCCGCTTTTTAAAGGCCTTACCAATTATTCCCTGCTGGTTCACGATGCGATCTTCTGGAAGGTGATGCTCAATACGGCCATCTACGCTGTCCTGGCGCTTCCGGCGGCGATGTTGATATCCCTGGGCGTGGCGATGCTGCTCAACCTGAAGATCCGCGGGTTGTCGATCTACCGCACGCTGATCTTCCTGCCATCACTGGTTCCCGCCGCCGCTTCGGCAATGCTGTGGCTTTGGCTGTTTAACGCCAAGCTGGGACTGGTGAATATCGCGCTGCATCATCTTGGCATATCGGATCCGCCCGACTGGCTGATGGATGTCAAATGGTCGATGCCGGCGCTTGTCCTGATGAGCTTTTGGAGCCTGGGAAACACGGTGGTTATTTACCTCGCGGGCCTGCAGGATGTGCCGCGGGAGCTTTATGAAGCGGCCAGCATCGACGGCGCCTCATCGGCGCGACAAATCTGGCATGTCACCCTGCCGGCAATCTCGCCGGTGATCTTCTTCAATCTCATCATCGCGATCATCGGGACCCTGCAGGTGTTTGTCCTTCCATTCATCATGACCAAAGGCGGACCGCGCGCAGCACTTACTTCTACACGATGTATCTTTACGACAACGCGTTCAGCTATCTCAAAATGGGATATGCCAGCGCGATGGCATGGGTGCAATTGCTGATCGTCCTCGCGCTCACCGCGCTGGCGGCGTGGTCGAGCAAAAAATGGGTGCATTACGCGGGAAATTAATCGGAAATCGATATGACTTCGACGACTCGAAATCAAACCTCTGCAACGCAATCCCACTCGGCTGTCGGGGCAGATAGAAACGTCCGAGACGACGGCAGCGTGGTTCGTCGCGGCAAGCAAAAAAATAAAGGAAAGCGTCTTTTCGCACACGTTTTGCTGATCATCATTTGCGCCGGGGCTCTGTTGCCATTTCTCTGGATGCTTTCGACCAGCCTGAAGACGCTCAGGGGCGCCGAAGCCTCCCCGCCGACGTTGTTGCCCCACCCGGCGCAATGGCACAATTATCGGGATGTTTTCCGCCTGGAAAAAGCGAATTTTCTGCTCTGGACGCGCAACACGCTGGTGATCGCCGTTCTGGGCGTCACCGGCACCACTCTTTCCAGCGCCATCGCCGCATACGGTTTCGCGCGGCTTCGGTTCCGCGGAAGAAACGCGCTGTTCGTGCTGATGCTTTCCACCATGATGATCCCCTTCCCGGTGACGATGGTTCCGCTGTTCTCCCTGTTCCGCTGGCTGGGGGATCATACGGGAATCATCTGGCTCGGAAGCTTCAAACCACTCTGGGTGCCCCTGTGGTTCGGATCGGCGTTCAATATTTTCCTCCTGCGGCAATTCTTCATGACCATCCCCACGGAGCTATCTGAATCGGCACGCATCGATGGATGCAGTGAATTCGGTATTTTCTGCCGGATCATTCTTCCCCTGGCGAAGCCGGCGCTGGCGGTTGTCGCGCTGTTCGCTTTCCTGGCCATCTGGAACGATTTCCTGGGTCCGTTGGTCTACCTGCAAAGGCCGGAGCAATTCACGCTTGTTCTGGGACTGCAAAATTTCCAAAGCCAATCGGGCGGAACTTCGTGGCATCTGCTTATGGCGGCCAGCGTTCTCGTGATCCTGCCGGCGATTCTGCTGTTTTTCCTTGCGCAGAAGACATTCATTGAGGGAATTGCGACGACGGGATTGAAAGGCTGATGGCGTTCATCGGCCTAGAGCATGTCGTCGAGAAACCAAATCAGCCGAGCACTTAAGACTTACCTGAGCGCGATCGGGCCTGGTGGCGCTGGTTCACGACGACGCCGACGACCGTGAGAAGGCAGAATACGCCGCCAAACAAAACCGTGGCGCCGAATTCAATCGAGGGCGAATCGTTCCCGTCCGTTGAGGAATCTTCCTTATGTTTGGGTGACAAGGCCATGACGGGTCGCTTTTCGAATACCGCCATGTACCGAGCAGTCCGTGCCTGCCTGTCTACCACGAAGAAACGCCGCACACCCGCTTTCACGTCGACATCCACGATTAGGTCCTTGGGCTCCGGAATCATCGCTTTCCCACCCGCTTGCCAACTCGAGATCATTTTGACGCGAGCGATCATACGCATGGGACCCACCAACGCGCCCGCGCCATCGGCGAATACCGTATCAGGCGGAATCAGGCGGTCGATCTCCCCGGGGTGAAACCTCAGCCATATGCTCGCAATGGCTTCCTGGTTGTTGATTCGGCTGCCAACGGTTCCACCGTCACGCGGTATAAACAGGGCCCAGACGGCCCCATCCCCGCAATGGCCGATGCCCAAGTCAGCCGGTCCGAGTTCGACCCGCAAGTCATTGCCAACATTCAGGCCGAAGCGCGATACTCGGAAGATATCCGCCGTGGTGAAGTCCCACGACCGCGCGTGCTCCGGCACGTCGTCCCCTTGCGTCAATTGAGTTGGATACCGTTTGAGCAGGTCAATCGAATTGACCTGTGCTGCCGGTGCGGACGAAGCCGCCGGCTCGTCGGCCATCGCTCGACGAAGCGATTGAACGCCCACCCCCAATCCGCCAGTTACCATGAGCAACAGCAAAATGACTGCCGCCGTTTTCAATTTTGCCAACGTCATGGCTGACATCGCTCCTTTCACCATGGCAAGACTCTGGCCTGTTCCACCGGCTGCGCACGCGGCCGAAACTGATTTCGCCAGCATCGCCGGGGCTCGAGACGCCTGCTGCGCCGCCAACGTCACCATCAGGCCGCCGGTACTCGGAGCGATTCCCTGCTTCATGAAAATCGTCCGTCGTTTTTCCACTGCCCGTGCCACCCTTTTACGGGCCGCCTCTTCGCTGACGCCCATCGTCATCCCGACGTCGGCAAAACTCAGACCCTGTAGAAATCGCGTCACCACCGCCGTCCGGTCGGACGCATTCAAGCGCGACAACGCATCGTCCAGCATCGGGGTGAGTTCCTCGATCGTCGGCTCGAATGTCGAACGCTCGGTTTCGCCTTTCATCTGGGCCACCCGTATTTCGTGCCGCCGCCGGCGATGTTTCGATCGAATTGCTTCTTTCGCCACCAGCCGCGTTGTGTTGACCAGCCAGCCTGGCAGCGTGGAAGGGTCGATTGTTTGCGCCTTCCTGATCAGGACGATGAACGCCGCCTGTGTTACATCTTCCGCTTCGTGTATATCCCCAACCATTCGCCGGGCCGTGCCATAAACCAGATTGACATAACGCTGGACGATGGCCGCGAACGCTTCGGAGGATTGCGCATGGGTAAACTCCACGATCAATTGCGAATCAGGCATCCGATCAACCATTCTATTTTGTTATGGCTCGAGAACCGAAAAGCGGACAAATTTTGTTATCGCTCTTCCAGTCCTGTTCACACAGGACGACCCCGAACCCGTTGCCTATCCATTTTATCAATCTCGAATTGCATATTTGACCTTCAGTGATCCAAATCCCAGATTAATTGTCGAAGATATCTCGCTTCCACTCGATCCATTTGCTGAGCTTGCCGCAGATGATCCATTACCCAGTGCAAATCGGGCGGATGCCGCACTTCCCACAAAATCGCCTGACGATCACGCTCATGGCGGGCCTGTTTCGCATACAGCAAGACCACGATCGGCACGGCGAACGACACGGCGATTTTCAGGTACCCGAACAACAATGTAGACGCTCCAGCCGCTATGCAGGATTCGATAGGGATATGCTTGGCTCTTCGCCACCCACCCGCTCAGCGTGGGTCCAAGTTGCAATTGAAGTCGCGGAACTGCAAGTTCAAATTGGCCCACGCCGCGTTTACCCGTTTTTGAGCTTCGGCCTCATCTGGGATGTTGCCCTTGTCGATGTCGTCGGCAATCGCGCCAAAATGTCCGGAAATAAGATGAATCGCCGCGGCGAATTCCTGTTCCGGACTTTCGTCTGCGATTCGCTGGCGCCGAAATGCGCGGAAAGTCACTCGGAAAGTCCGCCCCGCATCCAGCTTCCACGCACCCTGATCGCGTACGAAATAGATTGGCGATTTCCAGTACCAAGCATCGGGGCCGGTATGGGCCGCTGGCGTGATGGTCAGGGTATCACCCAGGACCCGCGCGTTTTCAGGACTGATGCGCGACAGCCATTCCTGGAAGGCTTCCGCTGCGGTGCCGCAATCGGTGACGAGCATCGTCCCGTGCATTCCAAACCTGGATACGGCCGCATTCTTAAGCCGATAGGCCGCGACCTGCATCTCAAGTTCCAGGCTCATGACATCAATCGTTTTGGGATCGCTTCCCGGTTTGTAGTAGAAAGCCGCCTGCACGGCCGCAAGGTCATTGTGGTCAAATGCGGCGACGATCGATTTCAGCACCTGGCAACACGCGTTGAAATCCTCATCGGAGACCTTGGACGTATCGGCAGCATCTTCCATCGCCACGGCCGCCGGCTGAACTGGCGACGGCGGGACCGGGCGCGACTGCGAGGCGGCCAGCACGACCGCCGTCCCGATCGATATTCCTGCAATCGCACATTGAATCGCCAATAATTTTACTCAAGCGCATCATCATTTTCGCCGCTCCTTTTGCCAAAGTGGATGCCGAATGTGAATTGGCTGATCCGGAACCGCCGTTCCGCATCAAATCCACTGTTGCCTTCGCCAGATAGGTGGGGGCCGCCTGCGCGGTGCTGGCCTGGAGTATCGCGCCAAGGGACGCCCCGGTCGCAGCCGCGCCGCGCCCGACCAGCAAATGCCGCAGCCGTTCAACCGCCCGCGCCACCCGCTTTTTGGCCGCGTCCTCGGAAATGCCCAGCATCCGGCCCAATGCCGCCAGCGGCATATCCTCAAAGAATCGCAGCAACAAAACCCGCCGGTCTTTTTCGGACAATCCGCCTATCGCATCGTCCAGATGCGCCAGGATATCGGAACAATGATCTTCACGAACGATTTCCGAACGCATGACGGCAGCCTCCCGTTCATGGAATATCCGCCGCGCTTTGGCCCTTCGATAGTTGGCGACGACATAGCGTGTCGCGTTAAACAACCATCCCTTTACCATCGTGCCCGCCTTCAGCCGGTGGGCTCTTTGCGAGAAGAGCAGAAATACAGCCTGCGTGATATCCTCGGCGATGTGAGGATCAGAAGTTTGCCTTAACGCCGTCGCGTAAACGAAGTCGATATGCCGCTCAACAATCCGCTGGAACGCATCGCCATCCCGATCTTGGGCGTCGCAGGCCGGCATTTGCGAATTGTTCATTATCATCGGCGCTCTCATCTAACTAATGTGCGGCCGGAAAAATCGGGGACATGCGAAAAAGCCGCGTTTTGGCCCCCTCACGGGCTGATTGGACCTCGAAGGGTAAATTCGCCCTGAAGACCCGAAGCCGAATCGGGTGCGATCCAGACATTGAATTTACCCGGCTCGATGAGCCGCATTCCCTTCGCGTTGAAGTAGGCCAGGTCGTCTGATTTAAGGAGGAATTGGACAGTCCCGCTCTCTTTGGAGTTGAGGTGAACGCGTTGAAAGGATTTTAGCTCGCGAACGGGCCTGGTGAGGCTGCCGACGAGTTGGCGGGTGTAAAATTGCACCACTTCATCGGCTTCGAAATTACCGGTGTTGGCGATGTCGGCGGAGACCGTGATTTGGCCGCCAATTTCCAACTGCGGCGAAGAAAGCTTCAGATTCGAATATTTGAACGCGGTGTAGGATAGGCCGTATCCGAACGGGTATTCGGGGGTGAAGCTCTCATCGATGTATTTGGAGGTATATTTTTCGTCGGCGTAGGGTCCGGTGACGGATGCCGGCCGGCCGGTGTTCATGTGGTTGTAGTAAATCGGGACTTGTCCGATGGTCCTGGGAAATGTGACGGTTAATTTTCCGGAAGGGACGAAATCTCCAAAAATTGTATTCACGATCGCGGGGCCGCCTTCGCTGCCGGGGTGCCATGCCCATAGAACGGCGTTCATTTTCTGCGCGGTTGAATGGAATGTCAGCGGCCTGCCTGCCATGATCACAGCGATTGTCGGCTTGCCGATGCCAGCCACTTCGGTCGCCAATTCCTCCTGCGCCCCGGCAAATTTAAATATGCCCTCGAACTGGCCTCACCGCTCATGCCTTCGTCCTCGCCGAGAAAGAGGATTACCGCGTCCGCGCCGCGCCGGCTTCCAACGCCGTGGGAAAGTTCTCCCGACTGTCGTCCCGGCTGTTCTTCAAACCTTGCGCATAGATTACCCGCGCATCGCCCAGGACTTTGCGAAACTCCGTCAGTGGCGTGACCGACGGGCTTTTGCGGTCAGCCGCCCATGCGCCGAGCTGATCCCTCGGGCTATCCGCCAAGGGGCCGATGATGGCAACTCTTCCGATGGACTTCGCGAGCGGCAAGGTTCCATGATCATTTTTCAATAGTACCAGGCTTTGTTCGGCCAGTTGTCGGGCGACGGCTAACGCCTCGGGCGTCGGAACCGCGGGCCCTTGGGGCTGGCGATTTCCCTTCTGATCGAACAGGCCAAGCCGCAGCTTAATTCGCAGAATATTCCGGACGGCTTCGTCGATCAGGCGCGGATCAAGTTGACCGCTCTTGATCAGCGATTCGCCGTTGTCATAGTAGGTGGTGCTCACCATTTCCATGTTGACGCCGGCGGTGATCCCCTTGAGCGCGGCGTCACGAGCGTCGGCGGCATAGCCATGCTCAATCAGCTCCTTGACTGACTCGTAATCACTCACGACGGGTCCATCAAATTTCCATTCATCGCGCAGCACCTGGCGCAAAGTGAACTCGTTGGCGCTCGCGGGTACGCCATTGAGGTCGTTGAATGCGGACATGAAGCTGGCGATTCCCGCGTCCCGCGCGGCCGCAAACGGCCTCAGGTAGACGTTGCGCAGCAGCGGTTCGGGGATCCAGGTTGTGTTGTAATCCCTGCCGGCTTCAGCCGCTCCGTAACCGACGTAATGTTTTCCGCACGCGGCGATTGAATCGACGTCCGCCAGCGATTCGCCCTGGAATCCACGCACCATTGTGGCGGCCAATGTGCCGGATAAATAGGGGTCCTCACCCAGGGTTTCGGCGATCCGGCCCCAGCGCGGATCCCGCGAGATATCCATCATCGGGGCGAAGGTCCAGTGAATGCCTTCACGAGAGGCTTCTATAGCCGTCACACGCGCCGCCTGTTGGATCAATTCTGGATTCCAACTGGCCGATTCTCCCAGCGGGATCGGGAATGTGGTTCGGAATCCATGAATCAAATCGGCTCCGAAAATCAGTGGAATGCCGAGCCGGCTTTCCTTGATTGCGATGTGCTGAGCTTCCGCTTTCATCGCGGCGGGCGCGCCACCATAGAAGGATCCCCATCTGCCCTCGCGCAGCTCGTTCTTATCTTTGTCGGTCAGTTTGTCCCGAAATCCGGTCTGCGACATTTGCCCCAGCTTTTCCCGGAGTGTCATCCTGGCGATCAGGTCATTAATTTGCAGTTCAACATTCCCGCTGTCACTGGCGGGGTCGGCAATTGCGGTCGCCGGAGCGCACGCAATCAGTGCGATCAAAGCGGTCGGAAAAAGAAGCCTGTAAAATATTCTCATTTCTTTCCTCTCGCGATCTCAGTTGGAAGCATCAAAATCCGACCCGTTCAGCGTAACTGTTCGGCCGGCGCCTGGCACCAATTTCGCCACATCTGCCGGTACGCAGCTTCGATATTACTGGCAAAGCGCGGGGCATCCATCAGCGGGGATTCTTGCATTCTCGAACGCAGCGTGCGGCGCAATTCGGCGAGCCGTGGTAGATCCCCGGCAAGGTCCGTGGCGATCTGAATAAACTGTTCGGGCGTTCGGGCGACCAGTTCCGGCGCGCCCACTACGGAGAGGATGCTTAACCCGGCCCGGCCCACTGCCGTCTTTCCGGCCAAGCTAACCACGGGGACGCCCATCCATAGAGTATCGCAGGTCGTGGTCCCTCCACCATAGGGCAGCGTGTCCAGGGCGATGTCGATGGACTGATAGTGATTGAAGTAGTCCGCCAGGGGCGTCTTCCCGACAAAGCTCACCCGCTCGGAATTGACGCCCTCCCGTTGCAAATGTTCCAGCACCTGCTGCCGGTGACTGCCTTCGTATGAGTGCAGCAGCAACCGGGAAGTCGGCGCCGCCAGCAGCACTCGAGCCCACAGGGTCAGCAGCGGCTCATTGACCTTGCTGAAATTGTTCAGGCAGCCGAAGGTGATGAAGCCTTTGTCTAGCGACGGTGGCGGCCGGGGCGGCAAGTCGACCACCGGATGATAACACCAGTAGGTCTCGGGCAGACGGACGGTTTGTTCGCTGTAGACCGATTCGTCCTCGCCCGGTGGGTCCATATACGAATCACTCAGGCGGTAATCCATCGTGGTCAATCCGGAACTGCCGGAGTAAGCCAGATAAGTTACCTGCACGGGAGCGGGCTTGTGGGCAAAAATCGGCAGGCGGTTGTTGGCGGTGTGCAACGCCAAGTCCACCAGAACATCGATGCTGTCCTGGCGGATGAGATCGGCCGCCTGGGCATCTGAGACACCTACCAGATTGCGCCAGGCATCGGTGTGGGTTTGAAGACGCCGGGTCATTTTATCGGGAGCGGGAACTTGAGCGTATGCGAAAACTTCGACGCATTGATGATCGTGATTCGCCAGCAACGGGAGAAGAAACCACCCGACAGGGTGGTCGCCGAAACCGGGGGAGACATAGCCGATTCGCAGGCGGCGGCCGGAATTGCGGTCGTTGGTATGCGGCTGAATCAGCTTTCCGAGCGGTTCGGCGTGTTGTTGGTTCCAACGTCTGCTTTCTTGGAAAATCATCGCGGCGTCGTATCCGGGATGATAATGGAGAGCGAGAACAAGATTGCTGTGCAGTTTGGCGTAATGAGGCCGAAGTCGAATGGCCTCGTGATAGGAAGCGATCGCCTCATCAAGTCGCCCAATGGCCGTCAGCGCGCTGCCAAGATTGCTGTGTGTTTCAGCATAATCAGGCTCGAGCCGAATGGCCTCTTGATACGACGCGATGGCCTCGTCAGGTTGGCCGACATCTTTCATTGCGCTTCCGAGATTGTTGTGCGCTTCGGCAAAATTAGGCTTGAGGGAAATGGCTTGGCGAAAGGAAGCGATGGCCTCGTCGAATCGCCCCAGGGTGCTTAAGACGCTGCCCAGATTGTTGTGCGCCTCTGCGTAATCAGGCTTGAGCCGAATGGCGTGGCGATGGGAAGTGATCGCCGCATCAAGTTCTCCTTTGTCATTCAAGGCGTTGGCCAGATTGCTGTGCGGCTCCGCGGAATCGGGCTTAAGCCGGATGGCGTGTCGAAAACATGCAATGGCCTCGTCAAATCGCCCGAGGTCTCTGAAAACGCCGCCCAGATTATTGTGCGCTTCGGAGTAGTCCGGCTTGAGTTGAATGGCCTGGCGATAACAGCCGATCGCCTCGTCAACCATTCCTTTGGTTTGCAGGGCGATACCCAGGTTGTAATGCGCGCCGGCGTAATCAGGCATGATCCGAATCGCATTCCGATAAGCGGTGATGCCTTCGTCGAGTTGCCCCTTCTCAACCAAGGCGCCGCCCAGATTATTGTGGGCCTGGGCAAAATCCGGCTTGAACGCAATGGCCTGCCGAAAGGAGGCGATCGCTTCGTCAAGTTCCCGTATGTCTTTCATCGCGTTTCCGAGATTGCTGTGCGCTTCGGCAAAGTCAGGCTTGAGGGAAATGGCCTGCCGATAGGAGGCGATGGCGTCGTCAAGTTGTCCAAGGTCCCTCAGGGCGTTGCCCAGATTGCAGTGCGCCCGGCAAGTTCGGGGTTGAACGAAATCGCTCGACGGTATGAAGCGATGGCCTCGTCAAGCCGTCCAGCATCCAAAAAAATGTTGCCGAGACTTCCATGTGCCGCAGCCCAATCAGGCTTGACCTGAATGGCCCGCCGGACCAGATCCACGGCCGCGTCGCGATGACCTCTCTGGCCTGCCAGGATCCCCATTCGATGCAAAGCGTCGGGATGATTAGGCTGCTGGGCGAGGACCTGCAGGTACATCTTCTGTGCCTCGGCCAACCTTCCTTCCCGGTGATGCGAAATTCCGGATTCGAGTTGTTGTTGAAGGGTCATGCGGCGGGGGCATTATAATGCTCAAGCCCGCTCCGGTCCCCATGACCACCGGCCGGCTCAACAAGCGTGACAACGGCAGGGTTCATCGGCTGATGATCCGGCAGCGCGAATTGCGAGAGGGTATCGTGCAGTTCGCTGGTGAAGCCAACTGCCGACAATTCCAAATAGCCGCGTTCAAGCTTGCGTTCCTTATAGCGCTGATTGGGTCTACTGCTCCACTGTTCTATTTTTCGCATGGCGAAAACTCGGGGTGACAAGACACCGGTTGAACTTTTCTGCGTTTTCTGCTCGAGAAACAAGGTTCCGCTGACCTGACGGACCGATGAGGTCATGCAGGCCGAAAGAACGACAGGTGCAGCTCTGCGTGCCGCAGGTTCAGGGCGATCCATTCGGCGTGGGTCATCGGCCCGAATGCCATGTGCGGGCGAGTCGGCGGCTGGTCCCGCAGTCGGAGGAACGACCGGCGGAAATGCGCCAGCCCGTCCACCGACGACGCCGGGGCGGTCGCAAGGGTGCCGTCGGGCACGCGGGGGATGCGGGAGCCGGGGCGCATCGGCTTGCGAAGCATGGAGTTCTTCAGCAGCCGCATGAAAAGCCGGACCGGCAGCGGGAGCACCAGGGGTACGCCGTTGTAGCAGTAATCCGCCCAGGTGGCCATGTGGTTCAACGACTGGCCAAACGTCCAACGACCCGACGTCGTTAGAGTCCCGCCCGCGTCGACGGCGGCCAAGCGGTCCACCTCGGCCAGGGCGTCGTCGATCCGGTCGAAGTGCAACGACCGACGTTGCGACGTTGGCGTCTCATCGGACATGACACGAGCATACCATCGGTGTGCTGAGGGCCCAAAAGGCCGCCGAGGGCGAGGCGGCGGTGCATCGAGCTCGGCGCGGAGAGATCGTGTAGCTGAACTAAACGGTACGTGAATGAACTTGCATCGGCATGCAAAACCTATGAGAATCCGCAGCAACGGTTTTTTGCCCGCAATCTCACAAACACCCACGGAGGCTTTCAATGTCCAACGCTGAATTGTATTCAAAGAATATCCTGCAGACTAAAGCAATGATCAACACGTTCCTCAAGGATTTTTCGGATGCAGACATGCTTTTCCGCCCCGCCAAAACGGCCAATCATGCGATCTGGCAGATGGGGCATCTGGCCAATTCGGTGCGCGGCATGGTCACCACCTGCGATCCGAGCGTCGCTTTCCCGTTCGAAGACGACACGCGATTTGGCAAGAGCAAGGCATCGATCGACGATCCCGCTTTTTTCCCCGGCAAAGCGGAACTTGTTGGTAGATTCGATAAGGCAATGGACATCGCAGCCGCGTGGGTAGCGAAACTTAGCGATGCTGATCTGGCCAAGCCAACACCCGAACGCATGCAAACATTCATGCCGACAGTTGCCAATGTAGCGATCCTCCTCGCCTCGCACCCGTTCATGCACATGGGTCAATTCACGGTCACGCGCCGAGCACTGGGGAAGCCGATTTTGATGTGAGACCGCCGTTCCGTTTTAGCGGGTACGTTGGGTCACCGTGGGTTCGTTTAAGGTCCTAATTCACCCGGTCCATCGGCTGCCAGTTTGTGCCGGGGCCGCCGACGGGGGAATAGGATGGATCGTTGGTTTCGGTAATATCCCGCTCGTTGTCGACGTAGTGATATTTATATTCTTCCGACAGCGTTACGGTTGAGCCGTCGCTTGGATTTTTATATCCGCCGGTGTTGGTGATGTAGTGCATTTCCCGCGTCTGCTCCTGGTTCTTGGCCTGCATCTGCTCGGCGAAACGCTGCTGAATTTCATCGGAAACCATCTGGCTCGACTGCTGGGCATATTGCCGCATGATGGCCATTCGCTGATTGATGGCGTCGGCCTGTTTCCTAAGGGCCTGTGCCTCGATCTCCTCCTGATGGGTTAGAAATGCCTGCTGCACCTGCGTCAGAGTGTTAAACCAGGGCAACTGAATCTTCACGGAGGAACTGATCGTCGCAAAGATTGGCAGCAATTTATCGAGCTGCCCGGCCGGTGCTCGCACGGTGGTTGTATCGGCCATCCATGTGACATTCCCGCCCTTGGGTTGACTCTCAAGAATCGTGGTCACGAATTCTCGCTCCACGGGCCCGTCCGGCGCGGTGTATCCGATCCGAAACCGCTGAGTGGTGGCTTTGCGATGCAGCGGATCATGATCAGTGATCATCTGATCCACGTCAGGCATATCCGCGTGCGAGATCAATCGCACATCGGTCGCGTTGGCGACTTCGGCGAGCATCCTGGGAATCAACAATAACTTCACATAATACATCGGCGAAGCGGGCAGTGGGCGAACTTCAAACCCGCTGGGGAGCGTGCTTCCCTCGGGGTAGTTGGGATTGGCTAAGCCGGCGATATAAAAAAAGCGAGGAAACCGCCGCCACGCGGCGTGCTGGACCGGATCGGAAGTAGAAAGGTGCGGCCATGGGTTGGGGGAGCCATTGACCCAGACGATTTCGCCTTGAAATTTCCATCCTGTCGGGATCAAAATGGAGTAGGCGTTTTGATTGAGGACGGGATCGAACTGCATTGCGGGGGTCATCCGCAGCGTCGCACTCGGTGCCGAGTCTGCCGCGTTCGCCGGGTGGGCGAATATTGCCATAGCGAGAATCGTTAGGAAACAGGGAGTCGCCGCGCGAAGTGGATGATTCATCGGTCACCTTGAAAAAGACTTCGACCAGAGCCAACATATCGCCGATCAGTCTTGCCGCTCCTTAGAACGCAGACGTGAAACATATCGGGGTGACGGGACACCAATCAAACTTTTACTGCGCTTCGGCGATGACATCAATGATTTTGGGAGTGCTTCGCACAATTCAAATTTCCCAATAGAATGCGGAAGATGCCCGGACCACGGTATTCGCGCAGACTTGAGCGCAAGGAGCATGCGAACATGAAGCCAAAGAACACGATCTGCCTCTGGTTCGACAAGGGCGCGCGGGAGGCAGCGCGGCGGGGCTGACGTGGACATGATGGGCTTGGAATCCCACCACGGACGCCCGTGGGGCCCAGAAGGCGGGGCATGCCGAGCAGGTGAACAGTAGATCAGGAGACCGCAGTGCGACAATTCGAATTCGAGAGTCTTTGACTGGACGCCAGTTGACCTTTTCGCGGACCGTTGCCCGATGTTGAAACTCGAGCGATACTTGGCCGCTTGACCATCCGCGAAGCAAAAGAATCTGACTTGGAAGGAATCCGGGTGCTCTATCAGCATCTAAATCCTTCGGATCCATTGCTGGCGACTGCGCAGCTGCGAGATGCATGGCAGGCGCTGCTGGGCAATCCATCGTTTCATTGCCTGGTTGGTGAAGTGGACGGGCAGATCGTTTCGACATGTACAGTTGTATTTGTCCCCAATCTGACCCGTTCCGCCCGCCCTTACGGTTTCGTGGAAAATGTTGTTACGCACGAGGAACACCGCCGAAAAGGTCTGGGAACGGCAATCCTGAAAGCCGCGCTGGATATGGCCTGGCGCCACGGCTGCTACAAAGTCATGCTGATGACTGGTTCGATTAAAGAAGGAACGCTGCGTTTTTATGAGCGAGCAGGCTTTCGGCGAGGCGAAAAGACCGCCTTCGTCGCCCGCCCCGGGTAACTCAAGAAGGTTCTTTTGGGGGCGAAGCCTGAAATGGGTTCATCTGCATTTTTGTCAAATCGGAGTGACAAGACGCTAGTTGAACTTTTTCTGCGTTTTCTGCTCGGGAATTGGGCTTACGGCGCTGAACCGGGTCCCCCTTCTTTTGTTGAAGGATCGGCACTCAGTAGCGGTTCCTGCAACATGAACACAGCGGACGCCGACGACGGGTGGCGGCGAACTGAACGAATCCCCGGCGCGGCGTCCTCGGAAACCGGGAACTGCGGCGCAGCGATCTCTGGCAAATCCAGATACGATCAATGGTCTATGAGCGACGACAAAGTCCGTGTTGCTGCCGAGAACAACGCCCGTTGGTGCAATGCGGTCTGTCAGGCCCACGGTTGCCCCTGCAAATTCATCGAAGACGCCTGGTTCAATAGCGGCACGCCGCCGCCATACTACTCAAACATGGTCGCGATGCGCGGCGGATCGAGTGCCGCCGGACAGCAACGACTTATCCGAGAGACTTTAGCGGAGAATCCCGGTCGATCGTTTGCATTCAAGGACAGTTTCTCGTGCATCGACCCGCTGGCGTGTCTTGACAACGCGACAGCGGAAAGGCGTCGCCGATTTGACTTGCTGTTCGAAGCTTCGTGGATCTGGCTTGACCCCGCGCGGTTCGTGCCGAGGCCAGTTCACCTGCGTTGGACGCGGATCGAGACTGACGCCGAACTTTTGGATTTCGAGCGAGCGTGGCGCAACGATCAGGCGAATCACACCGCAATTGGCACGCCTCGCCAGTTTCCCGCCGGCCTTCTCGCCGACCCGGCGATTGCGTTTCTGGCTGGAAAAGATACGGATGCAGGGGTCAAGGCCGTTGCCATCGCCAATCGAACCGATGAAGTGATTGGATTGTCCAACATCTTTGGGCCGGGCATAAGCGCCGCGGAGTTGTGGCATGGCGCCGTCTCCGCCGCGATGCGGTCGTTTCCATCCGAACTCCCACTCGTTGGGTACGAGCGCGATGACGATCTGAAGCAGGCGGTCGCTTTGGGCTTTGCACCGATCGGGTCGTTGCGGGTGTTTGTGATGAACACCGCGGGTAAACCTACCTGAACAGAAGTTCAAATCCCGTCACCCGTTTCGCGCAAGTGCTTTTTTTGTGGAGTTTCTCAATAGGATGATTGAACTCGTACCCATGCCATAAGTGCTGATTGGACAAAGAAAAGCGTCGGCAATCCTCGAAAACATCGATTCTCTCGAATTTAGTCGGGGTGACAAGACACCAGTTGAACTTTTCTGCGTGTTTTGCTCAGAAGGGCAAATAGAGGAGAGCGCCGCAGAGGCGCATATCACCCTTTATGTCGGACGATTTGTGTCTCAATACGGATGATACAATCGTCTGTCATGAATCTCCGACATCAGTTTGACCTTGCCGCTTCTCTGCATCGTGCCAACCGTCTTGAGGAGGCACAAACGATCTATCACCAAGTGCTTTTAGCGAACCCGAAACATCCGGAAGTTCTCAATCTTTTGGGGTTGATCGCAATTGAGCGTGGAGATTATGACGAGGCGATTGAATTGATTGGCCAAGCTATTCGCATTAAGCCGGACTACGCAGATGCCCACAGCAATCTTGGCAATTCCCTATACCGTAAAGGCCAGCTCGATGAGGCCGTCGCGGCGTATCAGCGGGCAATCAAGTTGAATCCCAAACACGGCATCGCTCACTGTAATCTTTCGGCCGCGTTGAAAGATTCAGGACGATTGGACGACGCGATTGCTTCGGCCAATCGAGCGATCCAGATTAATCCCAACTCCGCTAAGGCTTACAACAATCTTGGCAACGCACAGGAGCGCAAAGGGCAATATGACGATGCTATTGTGAGTTATAAGCATGCGATCCAACTCAATCCAAACTCCGCGGTAGCACCAGGCAACCTAGGCGCATTGCAGGCAAAACAGGGAAGGATGGATGAGTCAGCCGAATTGTTGCAGCGAGCGATTCAGCTTAACCCCAAGTCAGCCAAAACCTACGGCCAACTTGGCAACACGTTGAGGGATACCGGTCAGTTGGAACAGGCCATTACAACTTATCGACGAGCAATCGAGTTGAGACTGGGCGATAGCGCGTTGCACAGCAAACTACTCTACGCCTTGCACTTTGCACCGTCGCACGACGCCCGCACGATCTACGAAGAGCATCGGCTGTGGAACCAAAAGCACGCGGAACCGCTCCGCAAACTAATTCAGCCCCACCGCAACAATGTTGACCCTCATCGTTCACTCCGAATCGGCTACGTCTCACCAGACTTCACGTTCCATCCCGTAGGACGGTTTATTCATCCGCTGCTTGCGGCACACGACCGCGATCAATTTATAGTCCACTGCTATTCCGATGTTCACCGACCGGATGGCTGGACGGATCGAATCCGCGCGAGTGCCAGTCAGTGGAGAAGCATTGTCGGGCTTTCGGACGATGCCGTGGCCCAGTCGATCCGGGAGGATCAAATTGACGTGTTGGTCGATTTGACGATGCACATGCCGGACAACCGAATGAATCTGTTCGCCCGCAAGCCCGCGCCCGTCCAAGTGACGTATCTCGCCTATTGCTCAACGACAGGCCTGGCAACGATGGATTTTCGTTTGACCGATCCGCATCTTGACCCGCCCCAGGTTGATGGAAGTAGTTACTCCGAAAAGTCAGTTCACTTGCCCGAAACATATTGGTGCTATCAATTGGACGGGCCAGTTCCCGATGTGAATCCGCTGCCATTAAAGAAAGTTGGGTACGTAACATTTGGTTGCCTGAACAACTTTTGCAAAACTTCGCCTGTTGCGATTGAAACGTGGACACAGGTCATGCAGGCCGTTCCGCAGTCGCGATTCATTATCCACGCGCTTGAGGGCAGCCATCGTCAGCGGATGTCCGAGCAATTCCAAAGCCGCGGCATTGATCCACAACGTCTAAGATTTTTAGGGCGGATTCCATTTCTCGAGTTTCTTAGAATTCACCACGAGATTGATATTGCGCTCGATTCTTTCCCGTACAACGGCGGGACGACAACGTGCGATGCGATGTGGATGGGTGTGCCAGTGATTACTTTGGCTGGCCCAACCGCGTTTGGCCGCAGCGGTGTCAGCCTGCTCCGCAACGTCGGATTGCCGGACCTGATCGCCGAATCACCGCAACAACTGGTTCAGATTGCCCATAACCTCGCTGGCGACGTGCAGCGGCTCGTCGATCTTCGGCAAACAATGCGTGATCGGATGCGAGCCTCGGTATTGATGGACAGCCATCGATTCGCCGGCAATGTGGAATCTGCTTACCGGCGAATGTGGGAGGATTGGTGCCGGCAATAGATTTTCTTCGACTCCGGAAACCCTACCGGCGGGTGCATTACATCGACGTCCGACGGGATTTACTTCAAATCGAAATGACGAGACGCCAGTTGAACTTTTTGCGCGTTTCTGCGCGAAATCGAGGATTTTGGCTTGGACTGAATTCTGTGGGGTCGTGAACCCTTTAGTGTGAAATGAAGCGAATGGGTCTTTTTCTCTATAATCCGGGATTTCCCAGATGAAACTCCGTCGACGAACGTCGTCGGTGATTTTGCGGAGTATACCGAAGCTTGGAGCGCGGAACAACGATTTTCCTGGTTCGCGGCCGTCTCGACTATGGAGATTTGCAACGCCATCTTCATTATTTTGACACTCCTGACCCTTACTCGACGCCTCACGAACAGACCGGCACCCTCGCTCTGGCCTTTTTCGCATGTTTTGCGCTGCCCGTCATCATCCCGATGCCGTCATCGGCTGCCGAAGTCGCCGGATTCTTGCCAGGATCAACCGGAACAGCTCGCGGGGAACCGCGACCTCCGCCATCTGGAACACCACGTACCGCGCGGACGACACCACTTTCGCCCCGATCTTGATCAGTTTCTCCCGCAGCGTGGTCAGCGACCAGTGCTTCACACCAACGGGCAACGCCAATCGCCGCAGGAAGTTCCCCAGGTTGTACGCCAGGGCGAACAGTTGCAGGCGAACCTGGTTGTCCACGAAGTCATGGCAACTCAGTCGCGTCCACTTCACCGCATTCTTGCCTTCCTTGATCCACTGCTCCGCCGTCCCGCGGCCGTTGTAGAACCAAGTCACGCCAGCGGCTCCGCCACCGAGGTTGGTGACGATGAACCCCACGCGGGGGAACAACTCGTTCTTGTGCCACTCGACTTTCGCCACCACGCGGCGGGCCTTGTCCCAACTGGCAGCCTGATACATGAAGTCATGATACCGGACCATGGGTTTTGCTGGCGGTCTGCCCACCGGTCGCGACAACAGGGGCATGATCTCCCGCTCCAGCAGGCCGTTTGACTTCAGACGGATCGCGTAAAGGTAGCGCTCGGCTTCGAGAAACGTATACAAATCGGGAAGGGCGAACGCCGCATCGCCGCGAAAGAACTTTTTCACCGACATCGTTCGATAGCGGGCAACCACCGGCTCCAGTACCGACCGCCAATCATCGGCGCTGTGGACATTCCCATCGCGAAGCAGTGCCCGTTCCAGGTCTCCATCCTGATTGAAACAGAACAACGGGTGGTAACACGTGCATTCAAAGTAACCATTGTACGCCGAGCCTTCCTGCTGGCCGTGGGTCTCGCTCACCGAGCTATCCATGTCCAAAATGATCCGGTCGCCGGGCTTGCGCCGCCGCAACGTGTCGATCCACTTGCCTGATAGTTCTGTCAAGGCTTTCAGGTTGCTTCGTTGAGTTAGCACCTCGGTCTCAAACCGGCCCATCTGACTGGTTGAGGCGGCGGTGTGTTCCTTGGTTCTCCCACCGACCAACTGCCGCATCGTCGGATCGACCGCCAATCGCTCGGCATCATTGGTATCTTCGTAACCGGCCAGGCGGCTGTAGATAGACTGACGAAGTAGTCCCGCCACCGTGTGTTGAGTGTTCTTCCCGGTGCGCCAGTCATGGAGCAGGGTGCCGGCCATGCTCGTCAAACCCAGCGCGTCATCCAGTTCCCGGTAGACCAGTAATCCCGCGTCGCTGGTGACTTTCGAACCCTGGAATTCGAGTTTGAGACTGCCGTCAAAACCCACCCGAAGAGCATCCTTGCTGCTTTCACCCATTGGATTCTCCAGACTTCATGTCCTGAATATCAAGAAAAGCCTGCATTCACGCGGTCAAAAGACAATTCATTATACGTGGAGTCCAATGCCATCCGGGAAATCCGGGTTTAGTTAGTTTCGCCCACTTCCGCCTCGCCGCCATCAGGCCAATCCCAATCCCAACAAGACCCAAGCTCGCCGGCTCGGGAACACTGGCGGCGCCCGTCGTGAAGTCCACCTCCGTCTTGGTATCGAATAACTGGAATTGTGCCACATTATTGCCGTCGGTGGTGTTGATGCGGTCGTCGAACGTCAACACCGCCGAGTAGCTGGTATTGGGCCCAGCGCACTCCCGGGGATGACAAAGTTAGTTAGGCCGGCGGGATCACTGAACGTGGAGTAGACATCCGCGCCAAAGCCCGAAGTAAACACGTCGAGAAACACGTAATGGCTGTCCCCGGCGCTGAAGCCTGGGTTATCCTGCATCGCCGCGAACCCGACATTGATCGGCAGGCCCGGATTCGCTCCCTGCAACCCTGTAAAACTGGCCGCCGTCAGCGTCGGCGCATTCGCGGTATAAAGGTTCGACGAATAGTTGATCGTGCTTGCGGCCGGCCCGCCGGTTCCGCCCGTGAGACCATACGTGTAACTGCCAAACGGGTACGCGGAATCGAGCGCCGCCTGCGTGGAATACGATGGGCTTTGGGTTATGTAATAACCCGCTGCCGTCGCACCGTTTAAAAAAGTGTAAGTTCCCGGAACGTCCGACATCGCGGCAGGACTGGCGGGACCTGGATAAGTCAGCGTGGCGTTGTTGAAATCACCCGTGTTTTGGTAAAAGGCGCGTGCTGCAAAATAATCGTTCGTGTTGGCCATAGCGCCGCCGGAAGAGACCTGCGTTTGCTGGAGCGCTTTTCCCAGGTCAACCGTTACAAGGCCCGCCTGCGCGGCGCCACTCAAACCGCCTATCAAGCACACAACCGCGAATCGCACAGTTTTCATGAGGAATCTCCGAGAAAGGTTCAAAATAGCACCCAAGGCAACTGCCGAACGTCAAGGAGCCAGCGCACCCTTACCAAAGGCAGTGCCTACCAAACTAATAGAAGAGAGGCCGAATAAAAAAAGAGAGATGATCTGCCGTAGCAGAAACGCTTCTTTCTCCCTCGTTCTCAGGCTACCCAACCATGCGTGGTTACGCAAGTTTATTTATGCTTGGTTGCGCAAGTTTATTGTTGCCCAAATATGACTCATGCAGACGGCGCAGGCACTTGCGGGTCTGGTCTGGAAAACGCCATTGCAAAACTCCCAGATCGCGAATGGACCAGACAACGCGACCACCGTTGGAGTTTAAAGTCGGGGTGACAAGATTTGAACTTGCGACCTCTTGGTCCCGAAAGAACGGATTCACGACAAAACCGCTTTCGTGATTCGATATAAACAACTGTTAAATCAGCACTTAATAGCAGGCTAAAAGATTCGCGAAGGGACGAAAATTCGCCCTATGTAGTGCCAGTTCGACCCGAATTGTCGTGAGTGGGAGAAATAGGATTTCCTAAGTCGCGAATATGTTGGCACACGATTGCGATTTCTCCGTCTAGAACCTGCGTTGTGCAAGTATCACAGCGTACGTTATCGCCCATCGAGGTTCGTCGACAACGTTGGCCCGCGACTCGCGAATGTCAAAGTTCGGCAGGCTATCTTTTCTTCATCTCGCGGAATGGCGGCACATCAGCCAGCGTGAACAGCACGACCTCTTCGCCGGTCGTCGTGCTGATGTCGTGATGCAGGCTGATCACTTTGACACCGGTGATCCCTTCCACCATTGCTTCCATTGTCGGCCGCGCTATTTCGATCAAATGGCTGCGCACCTGCTTGAGAAGGTCTCTACCTTTCTCGGATGGCAGCGTCTTGACTAGATGCTGTTCGGCGGCGGTCAAAACACCCTTAAGGCGTACGACAATCAGATCGTCGATTAGGTGAACGTGAATGTCCTTGGGTCCGCGGCCCATGTATTCCTGCTCGAAGCGGCTCATGCCGTCGGAAATGGCGCTCTCGATTTCGCCCTGAGTCTTCATGAAGCTGAACAGTATAGCTATTTTTCCGGCAATTTCTTTGCTTCGCAGGCAGGGAAGCCTAGGATGTGTCAATCGTGGAGCCGAGATGAACCAGCTTCCCAAAATCATCGAAGTCCTCGGATGACTAAATAAAGGGTAATCCGGCCTGCCGCCGGAAGACCCGTTAATGAGTAAGCCGACGCAATTGAATCCCGATGTCTCGGGATGCGGTTGCGTCGGCTTTTTTGTTGAAGCGTTGTTTTGCAGATGAGATTGACCATGTTGACGAGTATCATCGCTGGGGTCGTTCTTGGTCTGTTTGCCGGCGTTGCCAGAAGCAAACGCCCAGCGAGCACACCACCGAAGAGTCCATTATTGCAGCCAGTCAGGATCTCAAGCTCCTTCCTGAAATGGAGAAACCAGCCATAAATGAGGCGATTTCACCACTCGCGGGTAAACCGGCTCCAAGGGAAATGCTGGTCGATTTGAATCAGCTTGAACGCGAGTATTACGACCGCAAGCCTGATCTGGCCGATCCGAATCAATTGGTCAGCTTTGGCACGAGCGGCCATCGAGGTTCATCGCTACGAGGAACTTTCAACGAAGCGCACATACTCGCCATTGCGCAGGCCATTTGTGATTATCGGCGCGGCCAGAAGATTACCGGCCCGCTCTACATCGGCAAGGACACTCACGCCCTTTCGGCTCATGCCCACCGCACCGCGCTGGAAGTTCTGGCGGCCAACGATGTTGAAACTTTCATTCAGCCCAAAGACGGCGTGACGCCGGTCCCGGTCATTTCTCGCGCGATCATTGTGTACAATCGCGCACGAAAGCAAGGTCTGTCCGACGGCATCGCCGTCACGCCATCCCACAATCCGCCGGAGGACGGCGGCTTCAAATACAACGCGATCAATGGCGGCCCCGCCGATGTTGAAGTGACGAACTGGGTCCAAGATCGCGCCAATGAACTCCTTCGCGGGAACAACGTCGGAGTGAAGCGGAAGTCATATGAATCCGCACTCAGGTCCGCCACAACGCATCAGGATGATTTTATTTTGCCCTACGTCAACGACCTGCGGAACGTCGTGGACATGGACGCCATTCGTGGCGCCGATCTGAAGCTTGGCGTGGACCCACTCGGCGGCTCTTCGTTGCCCTATTGGGAACCGATCAATTCCATTTACAACCTGAACATCACGGACGTCAATCCGATACTCGATCCGCAGTTCGCGTTCATGACAGTGGACCATGACGGAAAAATCCGCATGGATTGCTCCAGCCCCTATGCGATGGCCGGTCTCATCGGCCTGAAAGACAAGTACCGCGTCGCATTCGCTAATGACCCGGATTCGGATCGGCACGGAATCGTCACGCCTTCCGCCGGCTTGATGAACCCCAACCACTACCTGGCCGTGACCATCGGCTATTTGCTGACGCATCGACCGAAATGGTCGGCCAGCGCGTCCGTCGGCAAGACACTTGTGAGCAGCAGCATGATCGATCGCGTGGTGAAGAAGCTCGGTCGCACGCTCTGCGAAGTGCCGGTGGGGTTCAAATGGTTTGCGCCGGGACTCTTCGACGGCTCATTCTGTTTCGGCGGAGAAGAAAGCGCCGGAGCTAGTTTCCTGCGGTTCGATGGCACAGTGTGGACGACCGACAAGGACGGCCCGATCATGGACTTGCTCGCAGCGGAAATTATCGCGCACCGGCAAAGATCCCAGCGAGCACTATCGCGACCTGACCACCGAGTTCGGCACGCCGAGCTACACGCGCATCGACGCGCCGGCGACACTAGAGCAGAAGGCGAGCCTCGCTAAACTCTCGCCCGAAGTTGTGAAAGAATCGAAGCTGGCCGACGAACCGATTACCTCCAAGCTGACACGCGCGCCCGGCAACGGCGCTCCCATCGGCGGATTGAAAGTGGTAGCCGAGAGCGGATGGTTCGCCGCCCGTCCCTCAGGAACTGAAAACATCTACAAGATTTACGCCGAGAGCTTCCGTGACGAAAAACATCTGCAGGCCATCGTGACCGAGGCGCAGACAATTGTTAGTGATGCTCTCGCCGCATTGGGGCTGACGGAGAGATCATGAGCGCCGACAAACGTATCGGCGATGTCGGGTTGGAAAAGCTTCAGCGAGAATCATTCAGCTATTTTTTGCACGAGACGAATCCCACAAATGGCCTGGTAATCGACAAGACCGCAACTGATTCCCCGGCCAGCATCGCTGCGACCGGCTTTGCGTTGGCGGCTTATCCGATTGCCGTCGAGCGCGGTTTCATGTCGCGCGCCGCGGCGGTCGAGCGCACACTGACGACCCTGCGTTTTTTCTGGAACAGCCCACAAGGCACCGATCCCGATGCAACCGGCTACAAAGGTTTCTATTACCACTTTCTGAACATGAAAAGCGGAGAGCGCGTCGGAAAGTGCGAGCTGTCCACCGTCGATACCGCGCTGCTGCTCGCGGGAGTCTTGACCGCGGGAGTGTACTTCGCCGCAGATGCAGCCGATGAAAATGAAATCCGCTCGCTCGCCGATGCGCTCTATCGCCGCGCGGATTGGCAATGGGCGCAGAACGGCGGAACGACGGTGACGCACGGCTGGAATCCCGAGAACGGATTTCTCAAGTACCGTTGGGAGGGCTATGACGAAGCACTGGTTCTGTACATTCTAGGCTTGGGTTCGCCCACACATCCGCTGCCAGAGAGTTGCTACCCCGCGTGGGTTTCAACTTACAAGTGGGAACATAGTCACGGCTACGACTATCTTTACGCTGGTCCGTTGTTCACGCACCAGCTCTCGCATCTGTGGATCGATTTTCGCGGTATACAAGATGCGTTCATGCGCACGAAGGGGATCGACTATTTCGAGAACAGCCGTCGCGCGACTTACGTGCAACAACAGTACGCGATCGAGAACCCGCTCAAGTTCGCCGAGTATGGGCGAAATTGCTTTGGGATCACCGCCAGCGACGGCCCCGGCCCCGAGACAATCAAAGTAGCCGGTGTCGAGCGGCAATTCTTCGGATACTTGCGCGCGGCGTGCCGTACGGGCCGGATGACGGCAGCGTCGCACCTTGGGCGGTCGTCGCATCGCTTCCGTTCGCGCCCGAGATCGTGTTGCCAGCCGTTGACTATTTCGTGAACCAAGTTGGCCTGAAGAGCGGCAATCCGTACGGCTTCAAAGCGACGTTCAATCCAACTTACCCGTCAAAATCCAGTAACCCGTATGGCTGGGTTTCGCCGTGGCATTTTGGGATCAACCAGGGGCCGATCGTTATGATGATCGAAAACTATCGTACCGGGCTATTGTGGCGGTTAATGCGAAGCTGCCCTTTTATCGTCAGCGGCTTGAAGAGAGCAGGTTTTCGTGGGGGTTGGTTATGAGCTTCAGCCGCGACTTAGAAGAATCGACACTTCGCTCTCTTGGCGAGCGGTTGGCATGCTGCCGACACATGCACAAATCACGCCGTTCGGTCCCTATGGCTGCTTAACCGAGTTCCCGCCGTTCCAACTTCTCGTCGCGCTCCCGCAGCGAGTCGTAAATGGGTGGGTTGCCCAATAGTTCGGGCACGGCATATGCGGTGACAGAAGCGGCCATCATCGGGAGGATCAACGTCCAACTGCCGGTCATCTCCAGGAGCAGAACCACAGCCGTCAACGGGGAGCGGACGATCGCGGTAAAACAGGCCGCCATAGCGACGATCGCAAAGGCGGCCGGGTCTGACGGTACGTGCCTCAGGCCCGCGTTTGCCGCGCCAAATGCGTTTCCGAGCAAAGCGCCCAAGGCAAGTAAGGGCGCGAAAATTCCGCCGGGGGCGCCGGAGCCGTATGATGCCATAGTGAGCGCAAATCGGACGATTAACAAACTAAGAATCGCTCCGCACGCCAGGCGTCCGGCGATCGCCAGTTGAGCGAGGTTCTCGCCGCCCCCAACAGCGTTTGGCGCGAACCACGCGATCAATCCCGCAGCGGCACCGACGACGGCTCCTTTGGTTCCTGGCGGCCACCGGCGGGCGCGATCGAACAGCCGTAGCGACGCTAATAGTGACACGTTAAACGTGACGCCCACCAAACCGGCGACCATCCCTAAAAGCAGGTATTCGGGTAAGACATCCGCCGGCAAGTAAGGCTGCGGCGCGACACCGAAATCCGGCCTGTTGCCGATCACCGCGCGCAACACGAGCGTGCCGGTGATGCATGCGACGAGCGTAGCACTGAAAACGCGGGCGGAGAAACGGTGCAGCAATTCCTCGACCACGAAAATGACCGCTGCTAGTGGCGCGTTAAATGCCACGGCCAAGCCCGCACCCGCGCCCGCGGCTATGAGCGTCCAGGGCTCGGAGACGAAACGGCGCAAGCGGTCGCTGACGAGCCGGCCAATGGTGCCTCCCATCTGAACGGTCGGCCCTTCGCGACCCAAGGCCAAGCCGCTTCCGATGCTCAGGGAGCCGCCGATGAATTTTACCAAAAGGATGTGTGCGCCGCGGGCGCAGGTGATTGCGGAGAACGGCCTCGACGCGCGGGATACCGCTGCCGGCGGTTTGGGGCGCGAGCCGCTGCGTGAGCCAAGACCCGGCCGCCGCGCCTGCAGCGCAAAGGCCGGTCGGAATGATCCATCCGGCCCACGAGGGCGCACGCAAATGACCAAAGGCGACGACGGATGTCCGCAACGTACTGAGCCAGAAGAGAGCAATGCGAAATCCGGCACCGACCAGTCCGGCTACAGCGCCGACGAATGCCGCCGCCACCATTAGCCCCAGCCATTGTAAGGGGCGCCGTGGCAGGCGATCCTCTTCTTCAGCGATACCGGTCATCAACGCCGTGACGGGTGTCTCGCGCATTTTGGGAGATTTAGCCGGGTCATTGCGCTCAGGATCGGATGCGAATTCCAGCTTCGGCATAAAGTACGATGCTCCTTCTTGTTTCCCAAGTCTGATAGTGACGGCATACAATGGCTTGATTGAGCCAGTCAGGCAAGTACGCCCGGAAGACATTCATGAAAACCATATTGGCATTTATTGACTTCTCCGACGTGACCGATGCGGTAGTGGAGACTTCCGCCGACCTCGCCCGCGCGTTCAAATCAAAGCTCTTTTTGGTGCACGTAGCAACACCCGAATCTGATTATGAGGGCGACACGATGCGGGCGGACATTTCACGCGAGGGTGTGTCAGATGAAATGCGCGATTATCACCACAAGCTTCAAAAGCTCGAAAGCAACTACCGCGATGCGGGAATCGATACGACTTCACTCCTGGTGCGCAGTAACTCGGCGCACGGCAAGCCAGTCCGGAAGATCCTCCAGGAAATCGCCAGGGTGAGACCCGGTTTGATCGTTGTGGGCTCTCACGGGCACGGACTCATCCATGACGTCCTGATGGGAAGCGTCAGCTCAGCGGTGGTGCGGAAGGCGCCATGCCCGGTGGTGGTAGTTCCCGCCGTAAAACGCCTCCGCCGTGGCAAGAAGCGCATCCCCAATTGATTTTTTATCACACCAGTTCAAAGGCGGCGGGCAAAATCGGGTTATATCCTGCGCATTTATCTCACAGGTTGGGCAGGCATGTTCTACCCGCGTTAGAAATGCGGATCGTTCTGATGATCGAAAACTATCGAAGCGGTTTGCTGTGGAAACTGATGCGGAACTGCCTTATATTGCCAAGGGCTTGCACCGCGCCGGATTTGACGGAGGTTGGCTATTGCCAAGTACTTGATTACGGAAGAGCCTGCAACCACTTGCCAGTTTCTTGGCGTCGGCGGTATCTTACTCACCGATGGGTCGGATCATGAACCGCAAACCAGGCCAGAGTTCGAGCCATTCTCATCCCGACATTGGAATTCCCCTAGCGTGAAAGGAGTTCAAAGCCTAGACTGACCCAGATTGAAGTTCGCGGAAGACTAAATAAAGGGTAACTCGGCCATCGGTCGGGCGACCCGTTAATGAGTAAGCCGACGCAAGTAGATCCCGAAATATCGGGATTGGTTTGCGTCGGCTTTTTTGTTTTCGCGAAAATAGATGTCGAACTCACAAAGGTACTCCATATGAGAACACCCAGTCCTTTCGCGGCACTGATCTTTGTCGTAATTCTCGCCATTGGGGGAGGTTTGGCCTTCGCCGGCTACAGCGCCGCAGCGCCGGAAAAGAGCATAATTATCGGGATCATTGCATTTGTGATCGCCGTTGTCGCTGCTCGCTCAATCAGGGTCGCCGATCAGTGGGATAAAGCGGTGATCCTTCGCTTGGGTCAGTTCCACTCCCTCAAGGGGCCGGGACTTTTCTTCATAATTCCAATTGTCGATGCGATTCCCTACTGGATCGACACTCGCGTTATTACGACCGGTTTTAAAGCTGAAAAGACCCTAACCAAAGACACCGTGCCCGTCGATGTGGATGCCGTGCTGTTCTGGAAAGTCATCGACCCAAAGAAAGCGGCCTTGGGCGTAGCTGATTATCGAAGCGCGATAAGTTGGGCATCTCAGACCGCCCTCCGCGATGTGATCGGAAAAACGATGCTTTCAGACATGCTGGAAGGCCGCGACAAAATCAGCGCGGTGCTGCAGAAGATCATTGACGAACGCACCGAACCATGGGGCATCAATGTTATTTCTGTAGAGGTGAAGGACGTCTTGATTCCCCAAGCCCTTGAGAATGCCATGTCCATGCAGGCCCAGGCTGAAAGAGAGCGCCAAGCCCGAGTGATTTTGGGAGATTCCGAGCGGCAGGTCGCGGAGAAATTCGCTGAAGCCTCCAAGAGCTACCAGCATAATCCGGTCGCGTTTCATCTCCGGGCCATGAACATGCTTTACGAGGGGTTGAAGCAGAATTCCACCATCGTGATCGTTCCCAGCACGGCCGTCGAAAGCATGCAGTTGGGCGGACTCGCCGGGTTGACCGCCCTGACCATGGGAATCGGTCAGGACGGCGCGAAGGGAAACGGAAAGGGTGTCGTGATTCCTCCCGCGAACGGCGAGCCTGAAGAGCAGGCTTTACTCAGATGACCGAAGCTCGATCGGTTGTCGAGACCGACACCACCTTGGAGCAGCTCTGTCGATGGGAAGCAATATGAGCGCACACAATCAAGGTGTTGAAAGCGAAGGAGCCAAGCCGCGGGATCACGCTCACCCACGCCACCATTTTTGGAAACATGCGCACAAAGATTGGCGCGTCTGGATCACTGTACTGCTGATGCTCCTTGCGATGCTTATCTATGTAATAACGGACAACCTGTCCCTCAGACCCGGCAAACGTGCCGTTGCAGCCAACCCCCGAGGCAAATGGGCCTTAGGACGTCTCATCGTTTAGCTATAAGGAAATAATTATGTCGATCGATGTATTGGAGCCCAAGGTTGAAGCTTTCGACAACGGCACCTCGTCATTCGAAGCGGGCGGTCCGCTTACATCCGAACAACTCCGCAAGATGAATGCGTATTGGCGTGCCGCCAATTACCTTTCTGTTGGGCAGATTTATCTGTACGACAATCCACTGCTAAAAAAGCCGCTCAAACTTTCACACGTCAAGCCGCTCGTGGTTGGGCACTGGGGCACGACGCCCGGCCAGAACTTCATTTATGTGCATTTGAATCGGGTCATCAAGAAATATGACTTGGATATGTTCTACGTCGCCGGTCCGGGTCACGGCGGTCCGGCAATTGTGGGCAATGTTTATCTCGAAGGCACCTGGAGTGAAATCTATCCGAATGTGACTCAGGATGAAGCGGGTCTGAAAAGGCTGTTCAAGCAGTTCTCCTTTCCGGGCGGGATTTCGAGTCACGTCGCACCGACGACGCCGGGTTCGATTCACGAAGGAGGCGAACTGGGGTATTCGCTAAGTCACTCATTCGGAGCTGCGTTCGACAATCCCGATCTGATCGTAGCCTGCGTGGTAGGCGACGGGGAAGCGGAGACCGGACCGCTGGCAACGGCCTGGCAATCGAACAAGTTCCTCGATCCAATCTCCGACGGGGCCGTGCTGCCAATCCTGCATCTCAACGGTTTCAAGATCAGCAACCCGACGGTGCTCTCTCGAATCGAACATGACGAACTGGAGCAATTTTTCCGCGGCTGCGGCTGGACACCCTATTTTGTCGAAGGGGATGACCCGGCAACGATGCACCAACTCATGGCCACGGCGCTGGACAAAGCGATCGGGGAAATCAAGAACATTCAGACTGCCGCCCGAGCGACGAAAGACCCGAGCCGCCCGCGCTGGCCCATGATCGTCTTGCGATCTCCCAAGGGCTGGACCGGACCAAAGGTTGTCGACGGCCTTCCATGCGAAGGCACCTTTCGCGCGCATCAGGTTCCGCTGCTCGTGGATGCCGATCATCCCGAGCACGTCGCCCAGCTTGAAAGCTGGATGAAGAGTTACAAGCCCGAGGAACTCTTCGACGTTAACGGGCGCCTGAATGCAGAACTGGCCGAGCTTGCCCCGACGGGCGATCGTCGAATGGGCGCCAATCCCCACGCAAATGGCGGCATTCTTTTGCACGATCTAAAGATGCCCGATTTCCGCGATCACGCCGTGAATGTTCCTTCACCGGGTGCGGTTAATGGTCAGGACACGATGGTGCTTGGCCAATTTCTGCGTGACGTCGTCAAGCTCAATGAAAAGCCACGTAACTTCCGCGTTTTCGGGCCTGATGAAACCCTCTCGAACCTGCTCGGAGCCGTATTCGAAGTGACCAATCGTCAATGGGACGCCCGAGAGGTAAAGAACGATGAATTCCTCGCCCCTGGGGGTGGCGTGCTCGACTCGATGCTCAGTGAGCATCAGTGCGAAGGCTGGTTGGAAGGATATCTACTGACTGGCCGGCACGGGCTTTTCAATAGTTATGAAGCCTTCATTCGCATCGTCGATAGCATGTTCAGCCAGCATGCCAAATGGCTGAAGGTCACATCCGAATTGCCATGGCGCCGGAAAATCGCATCACTGAACTATCTGCTCGCATCACATGTCTGGCAGCAAGATCACAATGGCTTCACGCACCAGGATCCCGGTTTTCTCGATCATGTCATCAATAAAAAGGCGAGCATCGTGCGGGTTTATCTGCCGCCTGATGCCAACTGTCTTCTGTCGGTCTTCGATCACTGCCTGCGCAGTCGCAATTACGTGAATGTCGTGGTCGCGGGCAAACATGCGCTCCCGCAATGGCTGAGTATGGATGCGGCCGCCGTCCATTGCACCGAAGGCATCGGCATCTGGCAGTGGGCCAGCAACGATCAGAACGCCGAGCCGGATGTCGTCATGGCCTGTTGCGGCGACACGCCCACACTGGAGATTCTCGCTGCCGTCTCGATTTTGCGCCAGCACCTGCCCGACCTGAAAATCCGGGTAATCAATGTCGTCGACCTGATGAAACTGCAATCCGCCAGCGAGCATCCGCACGGACTGAACGAGACGGATTACGATTCATTGTTCACAAAAGACAAACACATCGTCTTTGGATTCCATGGATATCCTTGGCTCGTTCACCGGCTGACCTACCGCCGGACCAATCGCAATCTGCATGTCCGCGGCTACAAGGAGGAAGGCACGATCACGACGGCCTTCGACATGAGGGTGCAGAACGATCTGGACCGGTTTCATCTGGTGCAGGACGTGCTCGATCGCCTGCCGAGTCTGGGCGCCAAGGGGGCCTATCTCAAGCAGATGATGCAAGACAAGCTCATCGAGCATAAGAGTTACATTGATCAACATGGCGAGGACCTGCCGGAAATTCGCAACTGGAAATGGGGCAACCCCAAATGAATGGCAAGAGCCTTCGCGTGCCGCTTAGAATTTTGTTGAATCTCTTTAAGGAGATCGAACATGACTATCGAGATTGAAGTCGAAGGCCGGACTATTCCGTTCCGGCTGGATTGGGAAGACCGGCGATGGGAATCTTTGGAGGAGCAGAAGGAAGGTAATTTCCCATTGATAGTCGAGGTCAATGGAAAGCGCTACGAGCTTTATTCGGATGAAACCTTCGCCGAGGTGGAGAAGTGAGCGAGAAGGCGTCACTTCCCGGTTTGGGAGCCTTGATCGCAAAGGAGAGCTGAGATGGGAGCACAAAACTTGATCGACACCGCCAGGGCGATGGTTGCCGATGGCAAAGGTCTTCTAGCCATGGACGAGAGCAATCCCACGTGCAACAAGCGATTTGCGCCGCTGGGCATCCCCCCGACGGAGCCTTTCAGACGTGCATATAGGGAACTGATTGTCACGACTCCTCGCCTGGGGATGGCCATCAGCGGCGCGATCTTATTCGATGAATCAATACGCCAGAAAACCAGAAGCGGGAAGTCCTTCGTTGGGGTATTGGATGAAGCGGGGATCATTCCCGGCATTAAAGTCGACACTGGCGCAATGGACCTGCCCGGATTTCCCGGCGAAAAAGTCACTGAAGGATTGGACGGATTACCCGCTCGGATTCAGGAATATGCCGGGATGGGCGCTCGATTCGCCAAGTGGCGCGCGGTAATCGCGATCGGCGCCGGTAGTCCCAGCGAGGCATGCATTGATGCCAACGCCCACGCGCTCGCACGCTATGCTGCGATTTGCCAACAGGCCGGACTGGTTCCGATCGTGGAGCCGGAAGTCGTCATGGATGGATCGCACGATTCACAACAATGCATGGAAGTCAGCGGACGAGTTCTTCATGCTGTCTTCAATCAACTTCATGTCCAGCACGTTTTGCTCGAAGGCATGATTCTCAAACCGAACATGATCCTGCCGGGAACGGATTGTCCGCATCAGGAGGACGACGAACAAGTGGCCGAAGCAACGGTGCGATTCCTTCTCCGATCAGTTCCGGCCGCGGTTGCCGGCATTGCATTTCTTTCCGGTGGTCAGTCAGGCGAATTGGCGTGCGCTCGACTGAATGCGATGAATGTTCGCTTCGCCTCCAAGATGCCTTGGCCCCTCACATTCTCATTTGCACGGGCGATCCAGCACCCCGCGCTGGATATCTGGTCCGGTCACGAATCAGAAGTGAATGCGGCACAAGAAGCCCTAATCCACCGGTCCGAGTGCAGCCGTGCCGCCCGTCGCGGCAAATACAATTCCGAAATGGAACGTCTCTCGGCCCCGGCGCCACTGGTCGCGGCTGGCACTTAGACAAGAAAGAGAACCCATATGTCTTCCGATCCTACTAAATCTAAAACTACTCAGCCGAAGCCCGATCCCAAGGATGATCTAAAGACTCTCCCGATCGCTGAAGTTGAAAAACGATTAAGTTCACCCCCCGACGGTCTCACCGACGTTGAGGCTAAGAAGCGGCTGGCGCAATACGGCCCCAACGAAATCACGGAAAGGAAGACGAATCTCTTTTTGAAATTTCTGTCTTATTTCTGGGGTCCGATCCCGTGGATGATCGAGGTGGCGGTAATTCTGTCGGGCGTGGTTCGTCACTGGCCGGATTTTTTCATCATCCTTCTTTTGCTTGTTGCCAACGCCGTGGTCGGATTCTGGGAAGAACGGCAGGCGGGCAATGCCATCGCGGCCTTGAAGAAAGAGCTGGCCATTCAGGCAAAGGTCAAGCGGGATGGCAAATGGATCACGCCACCGGCGCGCGAGCTTGTCCCGGGCGATGTCATTCGATTGCGATTGGGCGACATTGTGCCCGCCGATGCACGCTTGCTGGCGGGCGATGAAATCGCCGTTGACCAGTCCGCGCTGACGGGAGAGTCGTTGCCGGCAACGCATAAATCAGGCGATGCTGTCTTCTCCGGCTCGATCATGCGACGCGGAGAAATAGACGCGCTGGTGTATGCCACCGGCACGCATACCTATTTCGGCAGGACCGCGCAATTAGTCGGAGAGGTACAGACTGTCAGCCACTTTCAGCGCGCGGTCATGAAGATCGGCAATTACCTCATCATCCTGGCCGTAGCTTTGGTGGCGATCATTATCGCCGTCGCGATCTACCGTGGGGACCGAATTCTCACCACGCTCCAGTTCGCTCTGGTGCTGACTGTCGCCGCGATTCCCGTCGCGATGCCTACGGTGTTGTCGGTGACAATGGCCGTCGGGGCTCGTCTGCTTGCCAGGAAAAAGGCGATTGTCAGCCGACTGGTAGCGATTGAAGAACTGGCGGGGGTAGACGTGCTTTGCTCGGATAAGACGGGCACGCTGACTCAAAACAAGCTGACACTGGGCGAGACGTTCACCGTCGATAACATCCCCGCCGAGCAGGTAATCCTTGCCGGAGCTCTTGCTTCACGCGCGGAGGACAAGGACACCATCGATCTGGCGGTCCTGGGCGGCGTGAAAGACGATAAGGCGTTGAAAGGCTTTGAAGTCGTTCATTTTCAGCCGTTCGACCCGGTGCACAAACGTACTGAAGCCACAGTAAAGGGTAGTGACGGAAAGCAATTCGACGTGGCCAAGGGTGCCCCGCAGGTGATTTTGCAGATGTCGACAAACGCCGGCCAGGTCAAGACCGCCGTGGAAAAGGCCGTCAATGACTTCGCCGCTCGCGGCTTCCGTTCACTGGGCGTCGCCCGCGCTGATGAAAAAGGCAAGTGGCGATTCTTGGGTGTACTCCCGTTATCCGACCCGCCGCGCGAGTCGGCTAAAGCCACCATCGCCAGTGCTCGGCAGATGGGTGTGAGCATCAAGATGGTGACCGGCGACTCGATTGCTATCGCGCGGGAAATGTCAAAAGAGTTGGGACTGGGTTCCAATATCCTTGATGCCAGCGGCCTTGGCGATTCTCAAAAAAAGGAAACCCCCGAGGAAACAAAACTCATCGAGAAGGCGGACGGCTTCGCCGAAGTATTCCCCGAGCATAAGTTTCATATCGTCGACATTCTGCAAAAGCGTGGCCACATCGTCGGAATGACCGGCGACGGCGTGAACGATGCACCCGCTTTGAAAAAAGCCGACTGCGGCATTGCCGTTTCCGGCGCAACCGACGCTGCCCGCGCGGCGGCATCCATCGTCCTTCTCACCGACGGTCTGTCGGTCATCATCGACGCGATCAAGGAAAGCCGCCGGATCTTTCAGCGCATGAACAGCTATGCCATCTACCGCATCGCCGAAACGCTCCGCGTGTTGTTCTTTATGACCCTGGCAATCCTCGTGTTCAATTTCTACCCGCTGACTGCCGTGATGATCGTGATGCTGGCCCTGCTCAACGACGGGGCTATCCTCTCCATCGCTTATGACAATGTTCACTACAAGGACAAACCCGAAGCGTGGAACATGCGACTTGGTGCTCGGCATTTCCACCGTGCTCGGCGTCATAGGCGTCGTCGCGGCCTTCGGCCTCTTTTACCTCGGCGAACGCGTCTTTAAACTGGACCGCCCACATATTCAGACGCTCATGTATCTGAAATTATCCGTGGCCGGGCATCTCACCATCTTTCTGACGCGCACGCGCGGCCCATTCTGGTCCATCAAGCCCGCGAAGATTCTCTGGATCGCAGTTCTCGGAACGCAAGCCATTGCAACTTTGATCGCGGTATACGGAGTCTTTATGACGCCCCTCGGCTGGGGTTGGGCAGCATTTGTCTGGGGTTACGCCCTGGTGTGGTTCCTGTTTAACGACCGCATCAAGCTGCTTGCGTATCGAATCTTTGATCCAACAAATGCCACGTCGATTGTAAAAAGCCGGTCGTGCCGAATCCGCCCGTCGCTGTTCCAGCCGTGTAACGACGCCGTTCGCCGAAGCTGAAAGATCAGGATGAGAATCAATTCAGAAGATTTCCGCGTTAAGCCTGACCACAATGTAGAGCTTAAGAAGTGGCCGACGATAGTGAAGCCGTTTTGCAAGTCCAAGAAGCGGTATCAAGATCTGCTGGCAAAACACGTCGAGGAGTTGTCATTACTGCAAAACCTTCACTATGCGTCCAGCCGTTATGCGTTGCTTCTCATCTTTCAGGGAATGGATGCTGCCGGCAAAGATGGGGCAGTCCGGCACGTCATGTCCGGAGTCAACCCGCAGGGGTGCGAAGTCTTTAGTTTCAAGCAGCCCAGCGCCGAAGAATTGGATCACGATTTTCTCTGGCGCTCGACGTGCCGACTTCCCGAACGCGGACGAATCGGCATTTTCAATCGTTCTTATTACGAGGAAGTTTTGGTCGTCCGCGTACATCCGGAGATCCTCGCAAGCCAGCGCCTGTCTGAAGAATTGCGTGACGACAAATCCTTCTGGAAAGACCGGTATCGATCTATCGTAGACTTGGAACGCCACCTGTTTCACAACAGCACCCGCACAATCAAAATCTTCCTGCATCTTTCGAAAGAAGAGCAGCGCAAACGATTTCTGGAGCGAATTGATCAGCCGGATAAGAATTGGAAATTCAGCCTCGCCGACATCCATGAGCGAAAATACTGGAAGCAGTACATGGTGGCTTATGAGGAATGCCTCAGCGCCACAAGCACGCACCATGCGCCCTGGTATGTCGTTCCCGCGGATGACAAAGAAAACGCCCGGCTGATCGTTTCCCGAATTGTTCTTGATGCCATGGGGGAACTGAAAATGGCATACCCGAAGACCACGCCGAAGCGAAAGCAGGAACTGAAATCGATCGGCAAGTTGCTGACCAGCGAATCATCAAGCGAGGACAAGAAGGGCTAGGGCAATGGCCGCGAAAGAAACAGATCGACCTCAACGGCTCTTCCTTCTTCGCCACGGCAATACCGATTGGTCTGATTCGCGCAAACATACCGGTCGCACCGATATTCCGTTAAACGCAGACGGTGAGACAGCACGCTCTGCTCCTTGGGACAAGACTCAAAGGTGAGACGTTTGCCCGAGTATTCGTCAGCCCGCTATTACGCATGCGTCGAACCTGCCAACTTGCCGGATTCGCTGCTCGTGCCGAGGTCGATCCAGACCTGACCGAATGGGACTACGGCGATTACGAGGGCATTCTAACCACGGAAGTACATCGCACGCGTCCTGAATGGTATCTTTATCGCGACGGTGCCCCGAACGGCGAATCACCCGAGCAGGTCGCCGCTCGCGCCGACCGCTTCATCGACCTCGTGCGACCCATCGACGGCGATGTCGCCGCGTTCTCCAGCGCCAGATCATCCGAATGATCGCAGCCCGCTGGCTTGGCCTTCCGCCGTTGGCCGCAAAATATTTCTATACCGAAACCGCCAGCGTCGGCATTCTGGGATACGAATACGACCGGAGCCACCCCGTTGTTCACCTCTGGGACGACGTTGGCGCCCTCGACAGAAACGTTTGAAGAATTGAGATCATGCAGACCCCCAAAGCCTACGCCGCCGTGAGTGTTGGGCACATTTTGGCGGCGCGTTGCCAAGGCTAAAAGCTGGCCTCAACGAACATTGCTTCACCCGCGCCTTCCGTGCCTCCCCATCCGCCCGGAAGGGAATTGTAGTGATGTTTTGAGCGAAAATGTCGTGAATGAATCGAACTTCAGATCCAATGGAGATCGTTAGATAAACGAAACCATCTTGTTTTCCGCATGTTTAATTGATTATCATTGCCGGTTTCATGATCAGCGAGCGCTTGGGCCGAGACCAAACGCTCATCCCCCAAAATCTGCTCCGAATAATTGCACGCAAACCACGGCAAATAAGACACTTACAATCGGGGTGACAAGATTTGAACTTGCGACCTCTTGGTCCCGAACCAAGCGCTCTACCAAGCTGAGCTACACCCCGGACCGGCGCAGAATAACAGCATATTTGCAAAGATCAAATCGAGTTGCGAGTTTCGTGTTGCGAGTTCTGAATTTGCTCGCGACCGGTCACTCGCAACTCGCAACTATCCCTCCTAAACGCTTGTGTGCTGCGTCACCGTTTTGTCGCGATTACTCAGGCTGCGGAGGCGGTTTACGGCGGCGACGTAGGCGCGGGCGCTGGCTTCGAGGATGTCGGTGCTCAGGCCGCGGCCGCGGATTTTGCGGCCGCTGTGTTCGAGCTCTACATGGGCTTCGCCGAGGGCTTCGTTGCCTTTGGTGACGGAGCGGATGCGATAATCGGTCAGGGACATCTTGATGCCGGTCAGCCGCTGGATGGCGGAATAGATGGCATCGACGGGGCCGTCGCCGACGCTGGCGTCCTGGACGGTTTGGCCGTTGGTGTCGCGCAGGGTGACGGTGGCGGTGGGGATGGCGTTGCTGCCGGCCGTGACCTGCAGGCCGACGAGTTCCCACAGGCCGTCTTTTATTTCCAGTTGTTCGTCGACCAGGGCTTCGATGTCTTCGTCGAAGACTTCCTTTTTCTTGTCGGCCAGGTCTTTGAATTGTTCGAACGCGGATTCGATTTGCGACATCGGTCAGCGTGTAGCCCAGAAAATTGACGCGGTCGCGGAAAGCGTGGCGGCCGGAATGTTTGCCCAGGACCAGGGAGGTTTTGGGGATTCCGATGGTCGCGGGGTCCATGATTTCGTAGGTCTCGCGTTTTTTCAGGATGCCGTCCTGATGGATTCCGGCTTCGTGGGCGAAGGCGTTTTCGCCGACGATGGCTTTGTTGCGCTGGACGATCAGGCCGGTCAATGTGCTGACCATTCGGCTGGCGGGATAGATTTTGGTGGCGTCGATGCGGGTATCGATGCTGGTAATGATCCCGGCGCGTGCGCAGGGCCATGACGATTTCCTCCATGGCGGCGTTGCCGGCGCGCTCGCCGATGCCGTTGATCGTGCATTCGGCCTGCCGGGCGCCGCTTTCGATCGCGGCCAGGGAATTGGCGACGGCCAGGCCCAGATCGTTATGGCAATGACAGGAGAGAACGACGTTCTTCTGTTTGAGGATGGGCAGCTTGGCCAGCAGATGGGAGAAGATTTCACCGTAGGTTTTGGGCGTGGCATAGCCGACGGTGTCGGGCAGATTTACCGTCGTCGCGCCGGCCTCCACGGCGGCGTGGACGATCTCTTCCAGAAAATCCAGCTCCGTCCGGCTGGCGTCTTCGGGCGAGAATTCAACATCATCCGTATATTGTTTGGCCTGCCTGATCGAATCCACGCTGATCTGGATGATCTGCTCTTTTCCTTTTTTCAGCTTGTGCTCGCGATGGATTTTGCTGGTGGCGCAGAAAATGTGAATGCGTTTGTGGGCCGCGGGCTGGACGGCTTCGCCGGCGCGGTCGATATCGCCGGGCGTGCTGCGGGCCAGGCCGCAGACGACGCTGTTGCCGATCTCGGAGGCGATGGCGTGAACGGCTTCGAAATCGCCGTTGGAACTGATGGGGAATCCGGCTTCGATGATGTCGACGCCCATGGATTCGAGGAGCTTGGCGATCTCCAGCTTTTCCGGGCGGGTGAGGGTTGCGCCGGGCGATTGCTCGCCGTCGCGCAGGGTGGTGTCGAAGATTCGCACGGTGTCCATGTTTTCCATGGCGGACTCCTAAAAAAGCATATCGACCAAACCAATAAAAAAACCCCGCGATTTTGATCGCAGGGCCTTGAAATCAAACTGATAAATCAGGCATCCTACGATCGCGCGTCAGCAAGGCCCGGAAGGGCCGGGGTAAGCTGTGTCGAAAGCAGGATCGCCGAATGCATAGGTCGCGATATTAAAGCAGCGGAAGGTAAAATTGTCAAGAATTGATTTTAGCGAATGGAGTTGGCGGGTGCGGCCGCTAAACTTATTGACAATAAATCGCGGCAGGCAATACTTTGGATCAGTCTGCAAAATAATGTACTGAATCAAGAGCGAACCGATATGAAGAGCAAATATACCCTGGGTTTGGATTTCGGAACCAATTCTGTCCGTGCTTTGATTGTTGATGTGAATAACGGGCACGAACGGGCTTCGTACGTTAGCGATTACGTTCACGGCGATGCGGGGGTTGTGCTTCGGCCGGATCAGCCGAATCTGGCGAGGCAGCACCCGGCGGATTATCTGCATGGAATCGAAAAGGTTGTGACGCAGGCGATGGAATTCGCGGCGGCGGATAGTTCGCATGACTTTTCGGCGCGGAATGTGATTGGGATTGGGATCGATACGACCGGGAGTACGCCGCTGCCGGTTGATAAAAATGGGACGGCGCTGGCGTTGCTTCCGGAATTCGAAAATGAGCCGGATGCGATGGCGTGGTTGTGGAAGGACCATACGTCTTATGCCGAGGCGGATGAGATCACGGCGGCAGCAACGAGGGAACGGCCGGCGTATATGGCGAAATGCGGGGGGCGGTATTCGTCGGAATGGTATTGGGCGAAGATTTTGAGATGTGCGCGGGTGGGGCCGCGCGTGTTTGAGGCGGCGCAAAGCTGGGTGGAGATCGCGGATTGGATTCCGGCGGTTTTGTCGGGAACCACGTCGCTAGAGAAGCTCCGCCGGGGGGCGTGCGCGGCGGGGCACAAGTGCATGTTTAACACGCGATGGGGAGGATTTCCGGATGAGGGATTTTTATCCGCACTGAATCCGGGATTGACAAAGGTCCGGCGGTCGCTGCCGGCCACTTGCCATACCGTCGCGGATGCGGCAGGGGGGCTTAGCGCGGAATGGGCGGCGAAATTGTGTTTGCCGGTGGGAACTCCCGTTGCCATCGGGGCGTTTGATGCGCATCTTGGTGCGGTCGGCGCGGGGATCAGGGAGGGGACGCTCGTTAAGATCATGGGGACGAGCACGTGCGATATCATGGTGGTGCCGGCGGCGCGGCAGTTGCCGGATATTCCTGGACTTTGCGGCATTGCGGATGATTCGGTTTTGCCGGGATATTACGGGTTGGAGGCGGGGCAATCGGCGGTGGGCGATATCTTCAACTGGTTTGTGCGCTCGATTTCGCCGGGCGGGCCGGAGAAGGCGACGCATGAGGCGCTGACGGCGCTGGCTACGTCGATCCGGCCGGGGGAAAGCGGGTTGCTTACGCTCGATTGGCATAATGGGAACCGCACGATTTTGGTGGATCAACGTCTCACTGGGCTCACCGTGGGTCAGACTTTGAGCACCAGTCCGGCGGAGATTTATCGCTCTCTGATCGAAGCGACGGCGTTTGGCGCTCGGGTGATCATGGAACGGTTTGAAGAATATGACGTGCCGGTAAAGCGCGTCGTCAATTGCGGGGGAGTTGCGGCGCGCAGTCCGCTCGCGATGCAGATTTATGCCGATGTGATGAACCGGGCGGTGGAGGTTTCGCGAAGTACGCAGACGTGTGCGTTGGGCTCGGCGATCGCGGCGTCGGTCGTGGCGGGAACTGAAAGAGGCGGTCATGCGGATTTCGCGTCGGCCATCAAAATGATTTGCGGCACTCCCAATGCGGTGTATAAGCCGCAGCCTGACAGCGTGCCGGTTTACGAGCGACTTTATCGGTTGTACGTGCAGCTTCACAATGCCTTCGGCGTGCGCGATTCGAAGGCATCGCTGTCGAATGTGATGAAGGACCTTTTGGATATTCGGGATGCCGTCGGACAGCGGTGAGTGTTTTCCAATTTCAATCCAATTCCTTCGCGTCCTTCGCGCCTTCGCGGTAATATATATTTAGAATCACCAGCGCGTTCGGGAACGCACAAGAAGATAAACCGCGAAGGCGCGAAGGTCGCGAAGAAGAATCGGGAAAGCAATCACGTTCGACGGCAAATTGGTGGGCCTTAAAGTGGCAGAGGTTTTGACAGGGCGGTTTCATTTATGATTCAAGTTCCGCCACGAGAATATTGGTTCATTACTGGAAGCCAGCATTTGTATGGCGAGGAGACGCTTCGTCAGGTGGCGGAAGATGCGCGGCAGGTGGTCGGTGGTTTGAACGGGAGCGGGCGGTTGCCGGGGAATCTGGTGTTTAAGCCGGTGGTGACGACGCCGGAGGCGATTCGGGCGGTTTGTCTGGAGGCTAACAGTGCGGCGAATTGCGCGGGGGTGGTTCTGTGGATGCACACGTTTTCGCCGTCGAAGATGTGGATCGGGGGGTTGTTGTCTCTTAGTAAGCCGATTGCGCATCTGCATACGCAGTTCAACCGCGATTTGCCGTGGGACACGATCGACATGGATTTCATGAATCTGAACCAGTCGGCGCATGGCGATCGGGAGGCGGGGTTCATTCATACGAGATTGCGGCTGGGCCGGAAAGTGGTTGTCGGGCATTGGTCGGATCCGGAAGTGCAGGATCGGCTTGCATCCTGGATGCGCGCGGCGTCGGGATGGCATGATCTGCAGGGGGCAAAGTTTGCCAGGTTCGGCGACAACATGCGGCAGGTGGCGGTCACGGAGGGGGACAAGGTCGCAGCGGAGGCGAGGTTTGGGTTTGCGGTCGATGGATTTGGCGTTGGAGATCTTGCTGGCTGCATCAATGAGATTTCCGATGCGGAGGTAACTCGGCTGTGCGCGGAATACGAGGAGAAATATTCAGTTGCGGCGGAATTGCGAAAAGGGGCTACGCGGCACGAATCGTTGCGGGATGGGGCGCAGATCGAGCTTGGGCTGAGATCATTTTTGGAATCGGGCGGGTTTCGGGGGTTCACCACCACGTTCGAGGATTTGCACGGGCTTAAGCAATTGCCGGGGTTGGCGGTTCAGCGGTTGATGAATGATGGGTATGGTTTTGGGGCCGAGGGGGATTGGAAAACGGCGGCGTTGCTGCGGGCGATGAAGGTAATGGCGGCGGGGTTGCCGGGGGGGACTTCGTTCATGGAGGATTACACGTATCATTTGAATCCGAGCGGGTATCTGGTTTTGGGGGCTCATATGCTGGAAGTGTGTGAATCAATCGCGGTGAAGAAGCCATCTTTGGAAGTTCATCCTCTGGGGATCGGCGGGAAGGCTGATCCGGTGCGGTTGGTGTTTGATGCGCGTCCCGGGCCGGCGATCAATGCGTCGCTGGTGGATTTGGGCAATCGATTTCGGATGGTGGTTAATGAGGTGGATGTGGTAGCTCCGCCGCATCCGTTGCCGAAGCTGCCGGTGGCGCGGGCGGTGTGGTCGTGCAGGCCGGATTTCAAGACCGCGTGCGCGGCGTGGATTTACGCGGGGGGATCGCATCATACGGTGTTCAGCCATCCGCTTACGACGGAGCATCTGCGGGATTTTGCGACGATCGCCAATGTGGAGATCGCGACGATTGACGCCAAAACGGAATTGCAGAGTTTCCGCGAATCGCTGCGCAATGCCGAGATTTATTTTCATATTGGCCTGGGGCTGGGACGAATGTAAATGAAATATCAATCGCTCAAAGAACGGGTGCATCGGGCCAATCTGGCGCTTGTGGAGGCAGGGCTGGTTTTGCTGACGTGGGGAAATGCCAGCGGGGCGGATCGGGATGCGCAGGTCATGGCGATCAAGCCGAGCGGTGTTCCTTATGATCGGCTGAAGGTCGATGACATCGTCGTGCTGTCGATCAAGACTGGCGAGATTGTTGAAGGCTCGACCCGGCCGTCATCGGATACGGCGACGCATCTGCATCTATACAGGGAATTCCCTGGGATCGGCGGGGTGATGCATTCGCATTCCACTTACGGAACCAGTTTTGCGCAGGCGATGCGGGAGATACCGTGCTTCGGGACGACGCATGCGGACAATTTTTACGGGGCCATTCCGGTTACGCGGTCGATGACGGATGCGGAGATCAATCAGGATTACGAGTTGAATACGGGCCGGGTGATCGTGGAACGTTTTAAAAAGGGTGGGATCGATCCTGAACAGGTGCCGGGGGTTCTGGTCGCGAGCCATGGGCCGTTTGCGTGGGGGCTGACCGTGGAAAAAGCGGTGGAGAATGCGGTGGTGCTGGAGTTCGCGGCGCACATGGCGCTGAACAGCCTTTCGCTTTCGCCGAATCTAGCGCCGATTTCACGGACGTTGCTGGATAGGCATTTCTTCAGGAAGCATGGTCCGAAAGCCACGTACGGGCAGAAATAATTCGATGGAGCAGGCGGGCGTGATTTTTGACATGGATGGGGTGCTCGTGCTGACAGAGCAGGCCCATTGGGAAAGCTGGCGCGTTCCGGCGGAGGCGAGGGGGGTTCATCTGCAATATGCCACGTTTGTCTCGTGTTTTGGGAGGATCAACGCGGATTGCGTGGCGACTATGTTTGGGCCGGATGTTTCGACTGAAGAGTCGAACCGGATCGCGGATGAGAAGGAGAACGCGTTTCGGGACATCGTGCGGAAGAATGTTCCGCTTGCGCCGGGATTGGTGCCGCTGGTTGAGGGACTGCGCGGGCGAGGAATCAAGCTTGCGGTGGGATCGTCGGGGCCGGCGGAAAACGTGAATCTTATCCTTGGGTCGGGTGGGATCCGTCAATATTTTGATGCGGTTGTGCATGGCGGCGAAATGAAGCGGGGCAAGCCGGCGCCGGATGTTTTTTTGCTGGCGGCCCAACGGCTTGGGGTGCCAGCTGCGCAATGCGCGGTGATCGAGGATGCTCCGGCGGGAATTCGCGCGACGGTTGCCGCGGGGATGATGGCGGTTGCGGTGGCTACGACGCATGATGCGGCGGAATTGAAAGCGGCGGGGGCGGTTGTCGTTTTTGCCGATCTGAAATCTGTTCCGATTGATGCTCTGATCAAACCGGCCGGTTTCGAACTTCAATAAAAAAAGAGTCTTACGCAGAGGCGCGGAGGCGCAGAGAAGACAATGCTTTATTCTTCGCGCCTCTGCGCCTTGTATGTTCAAAAAGCCCGGTATCGGTTCTACTTCCACTCGTCGTGTTCGCGTGACGACGAGCGCAGCGAGGAGTCATGCGAACACGACGATCGGCCCAAAACCGGTCGCGCCTCGGCACTCCAAGGCCGTCGCAGAGCGTGGTTCAAGCCGATCTCGTGTCTCGCAGCCCGAACAGCCGACTGAGCCTCTGCATCCCGCAAGCTCGCATTTGCAAGAAAGGGCCACCATGACTTCCGTTTCCGATGTTCACGCGACGATGCCCTATCTGGGCATTGATGTCTCCAAAGACAAGCTCGATCTGGCCGTCGAGGGCCAAGCCGGGGTTGTCGTTTTCGCCAACGATGCCGCCGGGATCACGCAACTGATCGAACACATGCGGCAACTGCGGCCGACTCTGATCGTCCTGGAAGCCACCGGCGGTTACGAGAAGCTTCTTCTCAACACCGCCCTCGATGCGGCATTGCCCATCGCCCGCGTGCAGCCCGGCCGGGTGCGCCACTTCGCCAAGGCCCAGGGCCTCCTGGCCAAGACGGATGGGATCGATGCTCATCTCTTGGCGGTCTATGCCCGCTGTCTCCAGCCCGCGGTCAGCGAAAAACGCTCGAAAAACCAGCTCGAGCTCGACGCCCTGCTGGTCCTGCGCCGACAGCTCATCGACACCCGCACCGCCCTGACCAATCAGAGGCAGACGGCCGACCACTCCTTCGTCCGCGCCACGCTGGACAAACTTCTCCGGCAGATCCACGACCGGCTCAAGCAGGTCGAAAAAAAGATCACCCGTCTGATCGACTCCGACGATGATCTGGCCGGCCGACGCGATCTGCTTTTGTCCGTTCCCGGCGTCGGCAAAACCACCGCCGCCACTCTGGCCGCCCAACTTCCCGAATTGGGCAAGATCGATCGTTGTCAGATCAGCGCCCTGGTTGGCGTGGCGCCGTACAACCGCGATTCGGGAAAGTGGGCGGGAAAACGCGCCATCTTCGCCGGACGCGCTGCGGTCCGCAGCGTGCTCTACATGGCAACGATCACCGCCATTCGTTGTAATCCGGTGATCCGCATGTTCGCCGAGCGTCTGGAAAACGCGGGCAAACTGCCCAAGGTTGTCATCACCGCGTGCATGCGAAAGCTGCTGACGATTCTCAACGCCATGGCCCGCGACGGCATTACATGGAGTCCAAAATGTCAACTTCAAAACGCTTGACAACTAACACAGCCGCTCTGCGTGAGATATTCTTTGAATTGTCTGGTCGGCAGAATGAGATGGCAGATCGGATTCCTTTGGATTTCGCGTTAATTGTGTTTTGCGGAACTTGGGCGCTACGGTCAACGATTGTGGAATGGTGCCGCATTCGGGGCAACGGTCGGGCGTGGCGCGAAGGTCGTAGCCGCAAACAGTGCAATGCCCTGCCAGCGGTTCTCGGTGCGGCGCGTTAAGCGGACTCCGTAATAGCCGGAGAGCAATGAGCATAGCCAAAGCGGCACGCCTACCGCCACGCCTTTAGTCAACGGAAAAAAAACAAAGTTCAAAATCGAATGGGAACTCAATTCGTTGGTGGGCGGTTCTTGAACCCACTCGATGTTCTTTTCATTCTGCCACGGGTGACGAATTCCCGCCAAGAAAGATCCGCGTTCGATCGCAATGAGGAATTTCCGGCCGGGCCAGATACGAAAACCCACGATTTCCACCCGCTGATAGCTCCATGGCCACGCGGCCCCGGCTATCAGGCACATCATCAGCAACATCACTCCAGCCCAGCGTAGCGTATCGCGGCAGAAACGTGACATTGGAGGGAATTATACCGCAGCTTTAACCTGCGTTCCGCATTGTGGACAGCGGTCCGCGCCGAGGGGGAGATATAAGCCGCAGCTTTGGCATTGGCCTTCGATGGGTCGTCCGCCGGCGCGGCGGCCGAAGTAGCCGGCGATCAGTGTTGTGAGGGTCAGGACAACAAACGCGGTCGTGTAGGTGAGTGTAAACGTATCGACCTGGCAGGCGGGGAACGGGCCGGGCAGGATTGGGTGCTGGCGGTGAAACCGGTGGACCAGACCAAACCGTGGAATTGGACTTTCAATCGGCTGATTGCCAAGGGACCGGGCTGAGTTTGGGTTGCCGTATCGTTGGGCGAGGCGGGCGCTACGTTTGTGCCGGCGGGCAGATTTGCCATTCGCATCGTGACGGGTTGTCCCGGTAATTCGTCCCAGCCGGTTGGCGTGGCGGTCATGCCGGTGACTCGTGCGCTGATCGTCGGGGTCAGATCGGTGACGCGCAGGAGCAGGCCATTGCGGGAACTGGATTCCAGGTAAACGGATTGCTGGGAGCCGGTGAACAGGACGTGATCGATATTCTTGCGGCTGTGAATCCAGAGGACGCAAGTTGCAAAGAGGAGAATAGAGGCGACGACGGCAACCGTAGTCAGGAAAATGCGCCGGAGGTGTTTCATTCGGGGAGATCATACCGCGCAAAGCGTGCGGCGTCAGCCAGATTTGACGGGATACCCGCTCGATTTACAATTGGGTGAATCCCTTCTGTTTTCGGGGGCCGTTGGCGAGGCAGCTTTCGGGAGGCGTTATGCATTCGAGGCATGTTGGCGTCGGCAGAAACGCGGTCTGGGCGGTGGTCCTGATTCTTGTCGCTGGGGCGGCGGCTTTTAATTTCGCCCGGGATTTCGGTCAGGCCCCAGGGCTTCCGGCGCAAAAACAGCAACCCTTGGAAACGGAAGCGGACTCTCCCGCGCAACCGCGGGGGAATGTCGTCTGGTTGCAGGCCAACGAGGCGCAGGAGGGCTATTTCTACAAGGGATTGCTCGCCCGGGAATTATTCCGTCAGTCATTACTGATTGCGGCGCGGGATGAATTGGGTTTGGAAACGCGGGATGGATCGCTGCGCGAGTGGCATGTGGATCCTTCGCCCCAGAACGGTCTGGGCATGGATTTCGAGAAGGACGGCATCACTCTGCATGACATTCAGGCCCCATCATATCCGCGCTGGCACCATTCATACGATCAGAATAGTTGGCCGAACGATCTCGATTCGATCGCAGTATCGATGGAGGAGAAATCTCGAGGGCAGTTTGTCCGCGTTCTGAAAAAAGCCGGCTGGGCCGGGACGGCGAATTCGATAAAAGCCGACGCGCCGGCGCCGGCGGACGCGGAAGCGCAGGTGATGGACATGGAAGAGCTGCCGCAATTCGGTGTGCTGCGGGAGACAGATGCGGCTATTCGAACGGATGGAGAATCCTTGCCGCGGCTGGGCGCACTGGTGAGGGCCTACGCGAATCTGGGGCAATTGACGCGGTATCACTGGAGTTCGGAATACGTGGTGTATGCGGCGCGGTCGCTGCTCTATGCCCAACGGATGGTGGTGAAATATCCTGATTCAGCGGATGCGCTGTGGCATCGCGCTTACGCGCGGGCGATGGCGGGAATGCAGTGGGGCGCGCTGGACGACTTGAAAGCGGCCAACCAGTTGCAAGGAGAAACCCCGCCGGCATGGGTGGCATTGCTGGAGCCGTTCTGCAAATACCAGACGGGGATCTTGGTCAATCTTGCGACTGGCGATCCCAGGCGCTCAACTCTGGGTATGTATCTGGCGTTCCTCTCGGTCGAACAATGTTCCTGCCAGGGCGCGATCATGAACATCGCGCGGGCCGCGTTTACCATGAATCCGCGCTGCCTTCGCATTGTTGACGCCATGTGCAACGAAACCGGACCCGGGATGCTGAATGAATTGAGCGAGACCGGTCCCAAGATTTTCAGCCAGGAGCTTGGCAGCGAATTGCAGAAGCTTCCTTCCTTTCCAAAAGCATTGAGCGATCAGATCGATGGATTCCGCCGGCCACAGGGGAACCCAAACGGCCGTGAGACGATCTGTGAAGAGTTGATCCAGACAGGAGCTCCCGATCGAGACGCGACAGAGCCTTCGTGGGCGGCGTTGGGACGGCTCATTCAGGAGACGACGTTTGCTCACGTGTGGCGCAGGGCGAATCTGATTTGCGTCCAATGGGGTGTAGATGCCAGTGATTATGTGAATGAGGTCCAGCCGTTGATCGCCGATCATCCATTTAAATATGTCGTCGACACTTATGGTTTGCGCCACTCCGCTGATTTAGCGACGGTTAGAAATGCTTTGAGCCCGCCGCCATCGGCGAAAATGAATACGACATTACGTCAGGTTCCGGTGGGCTGGCTCGAAATGGACGTTCAGTCCAATGGGCCGACGAGCGCACAGAACTATTGGGACTGGATATTCAAGAATTCGGACAGCAATTCTTTCGATATCGAAGAATTGTTAGCCCCTACGGTGATGCACGGAAAACATGCGCCTGCAGAAGAGGGCTTGACTGGCTTGCGGCGGGTGAGTCCGGAATCGCCGTTCCTGATCGCGGCGGATATTTACAGTCATTGGGATGCAGCCAAGGCGGTGAATTGGGAAGCCGAGCATGGGGATTATCCCATGATCGCCCTGTTACTGGGTAAGAAATATGCCGGCTTGCAACGTTGGATGGATGCTGAACGGTGCTTTCGAAGATATATCGCTGTTTCCCCTGATTACGAAGGGTATGAAGACCTGGCCAAGGTCTACAAAAGTCAGCAGATGAACGATCAATGGCTGGCGATGCTCAAAGATTATTTGGTCCACGGGCAGGATTACGGTCTGCAGTATTCAGTGGTACAGGAGGAAATCGCGAAATACTACATGATCAAGCGGGATTTCAAGAGTGCGGCGCCTTACGCGGATGCGGCCGCGGCGACGGGCTCGGGGCTGGGGCTGCTAACCGCCGCGGACGCTCACACGGGTTTGGGCGATTGGGCGACGGCGGAGCAGTTAATCGTCGAAGAGAAGAACCATTACTCGGCAAGCCCGATCGGGTGGTACTGCTGGTGCAGCCGAACGGGCCATGGCGATATCGGTTCAGCCCGAAGTGCATTGCTGTCGTACTATGTGACCAAAAGAGATCCCCTTGATCGGGATGACTTGCTTAATCTCGCCTGTGTGGAGCTTGCTCAGAATGACATGGCCAGTGCCCTGGCGACTTTCAAGAGACGGATGGGGTCTTTTCCCGGCGCGAATTCCGCTTTGCATATCGCGATCTTAGATGATGAATTGCACGATATAGCTGCCCGCGACGCCGAGCTGGATCTGATTCAAACGTTGCCCGGGAAGGATGGACCGTTGGGCCGATTCGGGGCGATGCTTCGTGATGCCTTCAAAAACGGCGCGGCTTCTGCGCCGGATGGTGCGTCGATTGAAAAGCTAGTGAAGGATATTCCCGAGTCCGAAGCCATGACGATTTTCTCGTTGATGGGCCTATATCTTAACAATCACAATCAGACCGCCGAGGCAGTCGGATACTTCAAAAGGTGCGCTCAGGCGAAAAATTACTACAACGATCGGATATGGACTGATCCTCTTCTTCGGCAAAATGGGGTGGACCCGTGGGCGTTGGAACAAGCGGCGGCGGATCGGGCAGCGTCGCATTGATTGGCTCGCGTATGGGTTAAGCGTGCGCCGCAGCGGCGGGCTGGGAAGAGGAGTCGAGTGGCGCCACGTCGGGCCCGGCGTATTTGCGGACGATCAGGAGTGACGTCGCAGCTTCGCGGGCGATGCGTTCGGGGCGGAAGCCGAAGAGTTGGGATTGCATACCCCATTGTTCTTCTACGCCGATGACCAGCAGGTCGTATTGGCCGGCTGTTTGGATGACGGCAGCTACAGGGGATTGGTCTTCGATGACCTGGAAATGGATTGGGGTCGGTTGGGTGGGGTCGGAGAAGGTGCGGTCGACAATCGATCTGGCGTGCAGGACCGCGTCGCTTTCCGATCGTTTCGGGGGGACTACGTGCAGGACCGTCAGGGAAGCGCGGGTGTTGCGGGCGATTCGGCCGGCTAATTCCAAGGCCAGCAGATCGTGTTTTCCGCCGAGGTAGGGGACCAGGATCGTTTTGATTTCGTGTTCGATTCCGCGGTCGACGAAGACGGCGACGTCGCTGTCGCTGGCGGTCATGACGCGATGGACGGTTCCGCCGAGGATGGCCTGGCCGAAGACGGGTTTGTGGAAGCCCATGAGAATCAAATCGGCGTCGCGCACGCGGGCGATTCGGGCGATGTCGCTGGGAATGTCGCGGCTGACGAAGGCGATCGGCTCGGCGGGGATTTCCAAATCTCGCGCGGCGGCAATCAGGGGTTCCAGAACGTGGGCGCGTTCGCCGGCGGCGTCGGCGCGCGCACGGAATAAGGATCGCGGTCGGCGAGGCGCTGCAGATGAAGGGCGACGATCTTCCGGCCGGTTTCGATGGCAGGGGAGAGCGCCGCGGCCATGGCGGCGAGGGGGCCGCCGCTGGCGGGCAGGGAAATGGGAATCAGGACCGTGAAGCCGCGTCGTTCGGCTCGTTCGTGCGCGGCGGTTTCTTCGGCTTCGGATTCCACGGCGGGATGGACGAGATGCAGGATCGGGGTGGTCATCGCGGTGGTGACGATGGCCATGATGACCATCATGGCGAAGAGGGTGTCGGTAATGACGCCGAGGTTGCGGCCGATGTTGAGGATGATCAGTTCCATCAGTCCGCGGGTGTTCATGAGGATGCCGATGGCGGAGGCGTCGCGCCAGGAAATTCCGCAGGCGCGGGATGCCAGCGCGGAGCCGCCGAATTTACCGGCGGTGGCGGCCAGAATGATCAGACCGGTGTAGAACCAGAGAGAGGGGTGATCGAGCAGTCCGATCTGGGTTCGCAGGCCGATGTAGGCGAAGAAAATCGGGAGGAGGAATACGACGGTAAAGTCCTGGAGTTTTTCGGTGAGCTTGCTGATGAAATCGGTATTTCGCGGCATGATCGCGCCCACGACGAATGCGCCGAAGAGGGCGTGGATGCCGATCCATTGGGTTACGAACGACGATGCCAGGACCAGAATGAAAATAGTGGCCAGGAGGTTTTGGCCGAGATTATGGCGGCGTTCGAAGATGAGTTCGAGGCGCTGCAGGAAAGGCCGAACGACGAAGAACATGGCGAGGATGTAAAGAACGGCTTTGGCGGCCGTAAGGAGGCCGGGTCCGACGCCGGTGGCGCGGACGATGGCGATGACGAAGGCGAGCATGCACCAGGCGGTGACGTCATTGATGGCGGCGCAGGTAATGGCGATGGCGCCCACCTGGGTTTTGTGAAGGTTGCGCTCGGTGAGGATTCTGGCAAGAACGGGAAATGCGGTGACGCTCATGGCCGCACCCATGAACAGGGCGACGGAGGTGAAGCTTATGGCAGGAGTGGCATGGAAAAGGCGGGGATATAGATACGCAGCCAAGAGACCGCCGGCGAGAAAGGGAGCGAGGATGCTGGCAAGGCTGATGACAGCGGCGGCGTGGCCGCGATTGCGGAGGAGCTTGGGGTCCAGTTCAAGGCCAATCAGGAAGAGGAAGAAAATCACGCCGACCTGGCTGAGGGCGTTGAGATATTGAATGCTCTGGTCGGGAAAGGTCGCCTTGAATGCCGTGGGCATCAGAAGGCCGAAGAGGCTTGGGCCAAGCATGATGCCGGCGATCATTTCGCCCATGACCTGGGGCTGGCGAAGGCGAACGAAAAGGAATCCCATGATCCTGCTGAGGCCGAGGATCAGGCCTACCTGAACGACCAGAAGGAGAATGAAATCAGAGGGCTGCATTAGGGGGCGAAAGCTGCGGCGGCTGAGCGAATGATCGTAGTCGAGGCAAGTATTTTTGTCCCATTCGTTTTTGTCAATATGTTTCGGGGCGTCGATTGATGGCAAATCCGAAGGGTCGGCGGGACGGTTTACGGCCGGCGGCGAGAAGCCACGAGTTTGGATCGAGGATTACCGGGACTCCGATGACAAAATCGGCAAATAGACTGAGATAAACCGAATTTGCACGATTCAGGGCAGAAGGCAAAGTTGGCTCCGTCAAGGAAATAGGCTAGCAAAGGCGGAACGTCCTGACCATGCTAAACCTGGCGTAAAACCAATCTTTCGTGGTCCGTATTTTGCGGCATCCTCAGCCGTGGAGCGGACGTTATAATCGGCGTCGAGGAGCCAAGTCGTCCAATGCGCCATTACCGCTTGATTGAAAAACAGGTCGTCTACAACGGAAAGAAGGTTCGGCTTGAAGTTGATCGGGTTGAGGATGAGGAGAGTCAGAGGGAGGTTCGCTTTGAAGTGGTGGTGCATCCCGGCGCGGTGGTAGTTTTGCCGGTGATGGATGATGGGCGAGTGTTGATGATCCGCAATCATCGGTATTCGGTGCATCAGGTTTTGATCGAGTTGCCGGCTGGTACGTTGGAAAAAGGTGAAGACCCGATGAACTGCGCGGGGAGGGAGCTTCTGGAGGAAACGGGATACCTGGCGGGTAAGATTCAGCGGATCGGCGCGTTTTACTCGTCGCCGGGAATTCTCTCTGAGAAGTTGTACGCGTTCGCGGCCTATCATCTGGAGAAGAAATCGACGGCCTTGGAGGAAGACGAAGAGATTGAGATAATGCCGGTGTTGTTTGACGATGCGTTGAAGATGATCGACTCCGCGGAGATCGTGGATGCGAAGACCATCGCGACGCTTTTGATGTACGAGAGATCGCACCGCGCCCCGACGTGAGGACCCCACGTATGGCCTGGGAAGACCGACCCCATTACCGCGACCGAAGCGGCGCTTCGACGAACCCGCTTCGGTGGCTCGTCAGCGGGTCGGCGCCGGTGGCCACCATCTTTGGCGTTCGCATCCGGGCGCATTCCTCCCTGATCATTTTTATCGCGGCGATGCTCCTGCTGGATTGGTCGGACAAGCGATATTCGCCGCTCGTGCGCGCGTTCAGCATGGGGGTTTGGGTGCTGATGCTGGTGGCGCATGAGTCTGGCGCACTGTCTGGTGGCGCGGCGACTGGGTGGGCAGGGGGATGAGGCGCTGCTCTGGCCGGCGGGTGGTTTGACGCCGGCGGAACCGCCGAATCGCGCTGGGGCGACATTCATAACGGCGTTGGCGGGGCCAGTGTTGAATTTTATATTGTGTGCAGGGGGGGCGATCGGCGTATACATGCTGACGCCGACGGCGGGTTTGCATTGGGCTGTGGCGGGTGGGGGGCACAACATCGTTTCGTTATCCCCTTTTCACGGGTCGTCGCCGGATTTTGCCTGGAAATGGTCCGATCCGGCGTTTTATTGCTGGTGGGTCTTCCTGATCAATTATCGGTTGCTGCTGCTCAATTTGCTGCCGATTTTTCCATTGGACGGCGGGCGACTTTTGCAATCGGTGCTTTGGCCCATGGTCGGTCATTTCCGTTCGCAAATGATTGAATCGACCGTCGGCATGGCGGGGGCTGTGGCGATGGGATTGGTGTCGCTGGCGTTGCCGGAATATTTTCTGGCGGCGGGGATGATCTTCTGCTGCTATGAGTCGTATCAGAGCCGGCTGCTGCTTCACGAAAACATGTCGGAGGATTGGAAGGATTCATTTGATTTCAGCAGCAGCCTGTTCGCCGATGAACGGCCAAGGCGTCGGCGATTGAGCCGGCGAGTCATTCGCAAAGCGCGGAAGATCGCGCAGGCCGAAAAAGCGGCGCGAGATCGGATTGACGCGATCTTGGCGAAGGTATCGGCGGGTGGGATGACTTCGCTGACGTGGATCGAGAGGCGGACGCTTCGCAAGACAACCCAGCAGCAGCGGCGGCGCGAGACGGAGATGTCGCGGTTTCAATGAATGCAAGTGAACCACCAAGACGCCAAGAACGCCAAGGCTGAGAAGACAAAGCTCAAAAGCGTTTTTGCCACGGATATAAATCAGATTCACACGGATAATTCAGAATAAACAATTGAATACTTGGCGTTCTTGGCGTCTTGGCGGTTTAATCTAATCCAATGAGCTCCACGGACGTGATTTATCTCGACAACAACGCAACCACGCGGCCTGCGCCGGAAGTGGTGGAGGCGATGCTGCCGTTTCTAACCGAATATTATGGCAACGCATCCAGCGTGCATCGGTTTGGGCAATTGGCTCGGGCGGCGGTGGATCAGGCGCGGGCGGCGGTGGCGGAGTTGATTGGGTGCAGGGATTCGGAATTGACCTTTACCGGGTCGGGTACGGAATCGGTTAATACGGCCATCCGGGGGATACTGGCGGGGCGATCGCCGCGGCAGAAAATTGTGACCAGCACGGTGGAACACTCGGCGACGCGGGAGCTTTGCCAGCAATTGGGACGCGAGGGGTTTGAGATTTGTGAGGTCGAGGTTGACGGACTTGGCCGGCTGAATCTGGATGCGTTGGCGGCGGCGGTGGGGGATCAGACGGCGCTAGTGACGCTCATGTGGGCGAACAATGAGACCGGCGTGATCTTTCCGATTCCGGTAATCGGCGAAATCTGCAATTCGGTGGGGGTGCCGCTGCATGTGGATGGGACGCAGGCGGTGGGGAAGATCGCGGCGATTCCGGCGAAATCGAATGTGGATGCCATGAGTTTTGCGGCCCACAAATTTCACGGGCCTAAAGGGGTGGCGGCGTTGTATGTCCGGCGCGGGCTGCGGATTCGGCCGCTGCTGATCGGGGGGCCGCAGGAGCGTGGGAAACGCGGGGGGACGGAAAATGTGCCGGGGATCGTGGGGATGGGAAAGGCGGCGGAATTGGCGGGGAAGTATTTGTCGGAGATGGCGCGGGTCGCGGAGCTTCGGGATCGGCTGGAAAGCGGGATTCTCGAGAATATCCCGGATACTTCGGTGAATGGCGACGTGGACCACCGATTGCCGAACACGTCCAACATTTCTTTTGCCCGGCTGGAGGCGGAGGCGATTCTGCTGCTTCTCAGCGAGCGCGATGTTTGCGCGAGCGCCGGTGCGGCGTGCAGCAGTGGGAGCCTGGAACCTTCGCATGTTTTGAAGGCGATGAAGATTGATTCGCGTCGGGCACATGGGGCGATTCGTTTTAGTTTGTCGCGGTTTACGACTGAGCGGGAGATTGAGCGGACGTTGGAGATTGTTCCGGAGGTGATTGCAAGGTTGCGGGCAGTGATGCCGGTGGGGTAGGGAGCTTGCGAGAAATGAATGCTCCGGGCGACGTCGGCCGAGTTAAGTTTTTAGATTCAATCAGAACTTGGATTGAACCGCGGAAGCTGTTTACTGTTTTCACATGGTGCGCCGGGATTTCCTTTGTCCCGTTGTTGTTCCTTGGTGGGAATGGACAAGACTACTTTGTCTATGCCAGGTCGGGAGGCCTCTGCGTAGAAATATCCCATATACCCAAGGGCACCGACGTGCTCACTATAGAGAAATGGCCCGGGAAGGATCTGCCGGCTTCTTGGTACAGGGGCTCAATTGGTGTCCAAGGGCCGCCCTTCGGTCTGATGCTTGCTCCCGACTCGAAGGCAAACGTGTCCAAGGGTGCCGCGCCAGGCCGGCCTGTGGTCCTTTGGCTTCGGGCGGATCGGACGGCACCGCTTTCGCGACAGTATTGGACTCCAGGAAGTGTTTCGGCGTTGATTCCTTTTGTCGTGAACATCTCCACTTGGCGCGTGGAAGATTGGGAAATAGAGCGTGTAAGCCTTATCTTGCCTCTCCTTTGGTTCCTTGTATTCGCGGGATTGGCGATCAAACGGCTCGTGACACTGCCTGATCGCTTTATAACCAGGCGGCGGATGTTGGCTGGAAAATGTGTCGAATGTGGTTATGATTTGCGCGACCCCAGATTGTTGTCCCGAATGTGGCCATAGGCCAAACTCGATCCAGGTGGGATAAAAAGTGCGCCAGGCCCTTCGACAAGCTCAGGGCAGGCAAGCCCGGCCTCTAAACTTTACATTTCTTGCGCCTCGCCCGACACTGGCGCGGGAAATGGTGGAACTCTCGGAGTTGTTCGGAACCGGACGAGCGATATTGCTGGTTGGCGCGGTACTGCTTTATGTGGCATCGCGGGCTGGGGCGCATGCGCTGGCGGGGTTGGATGATTCGCCGGGTCGCAGGGCGGTCGGACATTGGTTGCCGATCGCGGCGGCGGTGGTCGTGGCGATTGTCATGCGGCGAGGGGATTGGGCGATTTCGATTATTTTCGCCACCAGCGTTGGATGTCTGTCGCTGCTTTTGGGGTCGATTTGCATCGTGAGTCCTAATTCGGAGGCTTCGGATGCGTATCGGCGATTCTGGCCGTTTGTGCTGCCGGCGGCGCTGCTGGCGCTTTTGGTCGGGTTTGCGGGGAATTTGAGTTGGAGAGGGGCGGTGATGCTGCTGATCGAAGGGGGGGCGCTTTTGTTTGTTTGGCTGGAAATCGGCAAGGCTGAGGTGGCGGCGAATGAAAGGATCGGGCCCGGACGGCCGCGAGAAGAAGATGCACGGGGATTTCGAATGGTTGATGTGGGGCTTTGTGTTTTGATGGGGTTGGTCGGGGCGATCGCGGGGGACATTGGGGCGCGGCGGTTCAGCCGGGAGTTTGCGGAAATTCCGGATCTTACGGTTGTGGTGGCGATTTTGTCGCCGATTTTGGTTTTGCCGATGTTGACCAGTGGGGCAGCGCTGGCGAAGAAGAATAAGTCTTCAGAGGCGGTCACGACGGCGATCGCTGTCGTATTGCTTAATATTTGCCTGCTGCTGCCGGTGGCGACGTTGCTTTGGTATTTGGCCCAGGGTGTTGGCGGGAATTCGTTTCATACGATTCATCTGGAGCTCGGCGCGGTTCGAAATGCGTTGCCGTTGCCGTTTGGGTGGGTGACTTGGAGAGTGGACAGCGTGGTACTTGTGGTGCTGTCGTTTGCGCTGCTTCCGGCGGCGATGGGGCGGTGGAAGCTGGGATTCGTCGAAGGGCTGGCGCTGATCGCGGTGTATGGGGTTTATGTTCTGATGGAGGCGGCGGCGAGTTTGCGATGAGGGTCGCGTCTTCGTGATTTTGGAAAGGGTTTGCTTTGGTCGGAAGAAGGGATGAAAGAATTGGATCGGGGACGATGCCAGTGCCGAATGGCTTCGTTTACTCGAATGTTATGGGCGTTAGCGCTTCGGGCGCACTTGGCTGGCCTGATGACGGTCGGGTGAGCCGTTTGCAACGATGACCCTGCGGGCTGCGGCCTTGAGACTTCCAGCGGGATTGGCGTAGGATGCGGGACATGAACGTGGACGTTTCCAAATTGAATATCGAAAAGAAGGCGCCCGAGGGTGAGATGTTTGACATCATGGGCGGGTCGGCGCGGTGGGAGATCAAGGTGCATGATTACGGCCTGGTGGCGCTGTGCGATGTGATGCCGCGGCTGGTGCCGGTGGGGAAGACGGCGGATTTTGCCATCGTGCAGGCGGCGAGAGTCTCTTATGGGCAGGGGACGAAGCAGGTCAACGAGGACCGGGGGTTGATTCGGTATCTGGCGAGGCATCGGCATACGACGCCGTTTGAGATGGTGGAGTTTAAGTTTCATCATGTGATGCCGATCTTTGTGGCGCGGCAATGGATTCGGCATCGGACGGCCAACGTGAACGAATATTCGGCGCGGTATTCGGTGGTGAAGGATCGTTTTTATAATCCGACGCCGCAGAACGTGCGGAAGCAGAGTGCGCAGAATCGGCAGGGGGGAGAAGAGCCGGCCGATGAGGTTACGGCACGGGAATTTTGTGAGTATCTGGATCGGGCGGGGGATACTTATCAGGAATATGAGAAGTTCCTGGAGAAGGGCGTTTCGCGGGAGCTGGCGCGGATCGCGCTGCCGGTGAATGCTTACACGGAGTGGTATTGGAAATGCGATCTGCACAACATGATGCATTTTTTGTCATTGCGGATGGATGCGCATGCGCAGCAGGAGATTCGGGATTATGCGACGGCGATGTTCGCGCTGATTCAGCCGATCGTGCCGATCGCGGCGGAGGCGTTTATGGATTATCAGTTGGGGGATTTGCATCTGACTCGCCTGGAGGTCGAGGCGATCAAATCGGGTGAGGCGCTCAAATCGGAAAACAAGCGTGAAAACGCGGAATGGCTTGAAAAGAAAGAGAAGCTGGGGTTTTAATGGCGAAGGAAAACAAGGAACACTGGGACAGCGTGGATGGCTGGCGGATTTTTCGCATCATGGCGGAGTTCGTCGAGGGTTTCCAGACGATGTCAACAGTCGGGAAGGCGGTGACGATCTTCGGCAGCGCCCGGACCAAGCCGGAGGATCCCTATTACAAGGCGGCGGAAGAAACCGCCCGGCTGCTGGCCAAGGCGAAATTCGCGGTGATCACCGGAGGCGGACCGGGGATCATGGAGGCCGCCAACAAGGGAGCACATGACGGCAAGGGAACAAGCGTGGGGCTCAATATCTCGCTTCCGCATGAACAGGAAAGCAATCCGTACATCAACGTCGGGATGGATTTTCACTATTTCTACGCGCGCAAGGTGATGTTCGTGAAATACGCGTCGGCGTTTATCTGTTTTCCAGGCGGATATGGAACGCTGGATGAGTTTTTCGAGACGCTTACGTTGATTCAGACGCTTAAAATCGATCCGTTTCCGGTGATTCTTTTCGGGACGGATCACTGGACCGGGCTGGTGGAATGGATGCGCAATCAGCTCGCGCCGGATTTTATCGATCTGGAGGACATCGATATTTTCCGGATCGTGGACCGGCCCCAGGACGCGGTGGCCATCGTGAAGGAGGGACAGAAGCATCGTTGGTGGAAGCCGAGCAACGGGCGAATGAAGGCGATCGCTAAAATCGGTGAAGGCAAGGATGGACCGATGTCGGGGCCGGATTCGAAAAACACAGGGGAAGGGACGCGGTACGGCATCAGGCCGAGGTCGGCCAAGAGCAAGCGGACGATGGTGGGGCGGAAGCCGACGTCGTGAAGGGATTCGGATTAGGGCGGCAAACTTTAATTCCGGCTCGGATTGATTACCGCTGAGAACGCAGAGAACGCGGAGTCCCGGCGCGCGGGATTGCCACAGATCTAAATCAGATGCACGCAAATAGAACAAAAATTAAATCTCACGCAGAGGCGGAAGGCGCAGAAAATTATTTTCGCGCCTTCGCGTGGTTCTGATTGATCAGTGTGCATCTGCATTTTTATCTGTGGCAAAATTTCCTGCATTTGTCTCTGCGTTCTCCGCGATCTCGGCGGTTAAATCAAATGCTTTTTTTTCGGTTAGCGAAGTTGCGAGTCTGGTCTCTGGGCCCGTGAATGTTATGGCTCGCTCGAGGGCTGGTAATAGATTCCCAACGGCTGTCGCCGCCACCAGGCTCCGGTTGAGCGGCGTCTGGCGAAGTCGGTCATTTGATAATCGTATAGAACCGCTCGGATAAATTTTGGCGGATGATTGGGGAAGGGATTGGTTTGAAGAAGGTGCAATACGGGCTCTGATCCTTCCTGCAAGCGATGGAGAAATGAAACAATCCATGGGTTACTGTTGATGTCGCCCAGTGCGGCGAACCACATTTGCCAATCTAGGCGAGGCATGTGCGGGGTGGTGAATTCGGGGCGTTGGTTGATGTCGCCGGGCTTCCATTTGAAGGTGTAGGGTTTCCAAGTGAAGCCGTCGTCGCTGCCTTCGATGATAATCTCCTGCCGTTGCGTGGTCATCACGGCGAAGAGGCCGTAGCCGTTGGCGATTCGGAAGGGCTCGACGTAGGTTGCCAGTGCGGTCACGGGTGATGGGAGGGGAACGGTGACGCTGAAGGCTTCGATGCAGATGGGGATCGTAAGAGACAACAGGACGGCGGAGATTGGGAGCATGATCCAGCCGCGCCAGCCCGGGGGTGGGGAGATGGTCCGAGACGGAGGTGGGCGTCGAAGCAGCCATCGCCAGAACGTGTCGTCGGGCAGGAGGCAGCAGAGGACAATCGTCAGGAGGTTGAAGAATCCATAGTTTCCAGTGCCGGCGATGAGCAATTGGAAGATGACGGTGGCCCAGAACGCGATAAGCCGGACGCGACGGGGGCCGAAGATGAGAATGGGAATTACCAGCTCGCTGAAGAAGACGGCGCCGCAGGAAAAGGTCTGAAACCATGCGGGGAGTTGATTGAAATACCAGGCGGTCCACGGTGGGAGGGGCTGGGTCATAAAATGGAATCGCAGGGCTGTCAGGTTGCGCCAGGTGGGATCGCCGCTGGCGAGTTTTACGACGCCGGACATGAAGGTGAGCCGGAAGAGAAGCCAGCGCAGGAGCAAGAGGATTAAGCGGGAGGGTTCGGCTTCGCGGTTCAGTCGCCAGGAAAATAAACGAACCGGGGCGAGGAAGATCGCTAGGAATCCGGCTTCGACGAGAAGATAGTCCCATTGGAATTCCAGGAAATCCTGTCCGCCGACGGCGAGGGATAGATAAAACGCGAACAGAATCACGAGGGCGGGGAACTGCGCGATGCCGGCGACAAGCAGAAGAGCCGCCACTATTCCGCCGACGCAGAGGAAATGCAGAAACGTATCGCTGGCGTTGAACCAACAGAGGGTGGGGAATTCCCAATATTCGCCTTTGCCAACCGCCGATTGAATCGCGCTCAGGAATGAATTGATGGGAAGGATTCCACGGCTGCCGATCAGGCCGTCGATTTGTGGCCAGAGGGAAAGGAAGGCGGCCAGATAGATCAGGCCCAGCAATCGCAGGAAAATCTGGCGGGTGAGGAGGTAGCTGGGTTGCTTTGTGCCGGGTCCGATCAGGAGCATATCGATTCGGTCGGTGGCTTCGCGGTGGGTGGCGATGAGGCGGTAGGCGGATTCGGATATTGCGGCGAATCCGGGAATATATTTGTAGAACCGCAAAAGCCAGGGATATCGTCCTCCGAGTTTCAGGGTGCGGAAGACGGCCTCGGCGCCGCGCGAAGTGCGGCCGTCGAGTTCGATCAGATGCACTGCCCGGCCGAATGCGGCTGGATCGATTTGCGGAAAGCGGGGAGCGGCTTGCTGGAATGGCTCGTAGTCCACGGACGAGCCGGTGATTGATTTGGCGCGTTCGATCCAGCGGCGGCAGAAGGAGCATTGGCCGTCGAAGACTACGAGGGGAAGGCGCTCAGCCATGATCTATTTGTACCGTGCGGAACGGATTACGTCGCACGTTTGGTAAACAACCCGGATATTTTACCGCGGAGATCGCGGAGGTCGCAGAGATAAATAAAGGGAGTGTTGGTCACAGATGAAAATCAGATTCACGGAGATCAAATCAGAACGCATGTTGTTGGACCGATTGAATTTTATCTAAGCCCGGATTTCCCGGATGGCACTGGACTCCACGTATAATGAATTGTCGTTTGGCCGCACAAATCAAGCCCTTTTTCAACATTCAGGTCAGGAAGTCCGGAGAATCCAATGGGTGAAAGCAGCAAGGACGCTCTTCGGGTGGGTTTTGACAGCAGTCTCAAGCTCGAATTCCACGGCTCGAAAGTGACCAGCGACGCGGGATTACTGGTTTACCGGGAACTGGATGAGGCGCTGGGCCTGACGAGCATGGCCGGCACTGTGCTCCAGGATTGGCGCACGGGGAAGAACAGTCAGCACACCATGGGGGGACTACTTCGTCAATCTATCTACAGCCGTCTGGCCGGTTACGAGGATACCAACGATGCCGAAAGATTGGCGGTTGATCCGACGATGCGGCAGGTGGTGGGCGGAAGAGCCAAAGAACGCACCGCCGCCTCCACCAGCCAGATGGGCCGGTTTGAGACCGACGTGTTGACGCAACAAGGCAATCTGAAAGCCCTGACCGACCTATCTGGCCAGTGGATCGATAGGTTGCGGCAGCGCAAGCCCGGTGACCGGATCATCCTGGATATGGATAGCTCGGTGAGCGAGACGCATGGGCATCAGGAAGGCTCGGCGTACAACGGTCACTATGAATGCACCTGCTACCACCCTTTGTTCTGTTTCAATCAGGATGGAGACCTTGAACACACCCTGCTTCGCCATGGCAATGTTCATAGCGCTGATGACTGGCGATCTGTTCTGGAACCGGTGGTCGCCCGCTACCGAGCCATGACGGTCAAGAAGTTCTTTCGCGGTGATGCTGCATTCGCCGTTCCCGAGTTGTATGCCTTTCTCGAAGCCGAGCACTACAGCTATGCGATCCGCTTAAAGTCAAACAGCCTGTTGGAGCGGGAAATCGAGCATCTGCTGAAGCGTCCGGTGGGCCGACCGCCAAACAAACCCATCGTCCGGTATCACGACTTCATGTATCAGGCCGCCAGTTGGGACAAGGCCCGCCGCGTGGCGGCCAAGGTCGAGTGGCATCAGGGCGAGTTGTTCCCCCGCGTCGGCTTCATCGTCACCAACCTCGGGGGCGGTGCCGCTGGCGTGACCTGGTTCTACAACGGTCGTGGGACGGCGGAACAGTGGATCAAGGAGGGCAAGAACGCGGTGAAATGGACGCGGTTGAGCTGCCACGACTTCGTGGACAACCACGTGCGGCTGCAACTGTTCGCCTTGGCGTACAATATCGGAAACTTTTTGCGGCGATTGGCGTTGCCCGTTGGCGTGAAGCACTGGTCGATGACCACGCTGCGGGAGAAATTGATCAAAATTGGAGCGAAAGTGGTGCATCATGCCCGTTCGGTGGTCTTCCAGATGGCGGAAGTCGCCGTCCCTCGAAAAGTGTTCCGCCTCATCTTGGAGCGAATCCGGCGACTTCGGCCGCCGATGGCGGCATCAGGATGATGACGTATAGCGCTCAAAACATGCGAAAAGGCTGGGGGCGACAGTGCCGGTCTGTTCGTAGGGCGTCGGGAAACCGTCGAAAGCGTCACAATGGAGACAATGGCCCTCCAAATCGTCGCAATCACGGTGACTACGAACCAAGAACATGGTTGCTCCGCGTTCCAGACCTCGGTATCTTACGCAAAAATCGCCGGCGACGTTCGTCGGCGGAGTTTCATCTGGGAAATCTCGGCTAAGGTAATCCCGGCGCGCCGGGACTCTGCGTGCTCGGCGGTCTCTGCGGTTAATAATACGGACTAATCAGAGCAAGCGGCTGATCGCGTCGGCGAGACGATGAATATCGTCGGCGACGTTGTAGATCTGACAGCATGGCCGAACATAGTTCCGGCCGGCCCAGGTCATGATTGGGACTTCGATGTGGTGCTGGTCGTGCAGTTTCTGCTGGAGTTCCAAGACATCTTTATTCGGCAACTGATCTAGCGGTGGGGGGAGCGGGACTGTCGCCATTGAACCCAGCAGTGAGCCATCCATTGGGCTGATCGATTTCACATTCCATTGCGAGCAGAGGAATTGGTTGGCCCAAATGGCCATCGCGTGGTTGTGAGCCATCACCTCGTCCCGGCCGATTTCAGACATATATTGGAGGGCGCGCGGCACGGACAGCCACGCGGAAATGTCGCGTGTTCCCTGCCAGCCGAATTCTTTGGCGAGGCCCTGCTCGAAAAAGTGGCTTACCACGAGCGGATGAATTCGGGATTGTTTGTCGGGGCGAACCCATAGGAAGGCGCTGCCTTTTGGAGCGCAGGTCCATTTGTGGAGGTTGCCGGCGTAGTAGGCGGGGCGAAGGGTTTGGATGTCGAGGGGGAGCATTCCGGGGGCGTGGGCGCCATCGATAAGAACGTCGACTCCGCGATCGGCGCAGGCGGCGAGGATGTTTCGGATTGGAAATACGAGAGCCGTGGGGGAGGTGATGTGATCGATTACCAGGAGTTTTGTTCGAGGGGAGATCGCCCGGAGAATGGGTTGCTCGATATCGGCCGCGGAATTGATGGGGACGGGCACTTCGATTTCTTTGTAAACCGCGCCGGTTTTTCCGGATATGTATCTCATCGCCTGACGGACGGCATTGTAGACGTGGTTGGTCGTCAACAACTCGTCGCCGACGGAGAACTCCAGGGAGCGCAGGACGCAGTTGATGCCCTCGGTGGCGTTGGTGACCATGCCGAAATCGGATGGGGTCATTCCCAGGGATTGTCCGATTTGGCGCTTGGCTTCGTCGATGAGACGCGGGGCTTGGCGGCCGAGGATTTCGATGGGGTCGGCTTCGATGCGGTCGCGCCATTTCGTTTGTTCATCAAGGACGACTCGCGGGACCGCGCCGAAGGAGCCGTGGTTGAGGAAGGCCAGGGCGGGGTCGATCAGGAAATCGGTGCGCAGATTAGCACGGATCGGCTGCGGGGGCGAAAAAAGTTGCGCGTCCATAGAGGGATCGAGATTATACGGGGATCGGGGCAGGTTTGCGCGAAGAAGACGATGCCGGAAAGTTTAGGCCAGGGCTAATCGTATCTTGGTAAAAAAAGACTAAGAACTCTTACCCCGTCCCTCTCCCGGGGTACCGAGCGAGGGGAAAAGAGGGGGAGATGCGCTTGCCTTGACTGGTTTATGTCGGACAAAGACGAAGCCGGCATTCGCTGCGCCCGACTCGATGTTCGAACAGCTCTCACCCTATCGATTTGCCCGGTGGGTGAATCTGAAGGATAGCCAGCAGCCCACCGATCGCACCAGCGAAGATTTTCAGGCGATGCTCAGCCTTTGACGTTAAAGCGATCCCAATGGGGTCGCTTTTTTCTTCCAGTTTTTTAGGGCCGCTTGACTAGCGGCCTTCGGAAGAAGAGCCCGCAAGCGCTTAGCGTGACGACGAGGAAGCCCGTCGCGGGTTCGGGGACGTCGGTGGCGGAGTAGCTGAATCCCCACCACTCGCCGCCATAGAGCGTGATGGCATTTTGGGTAATTCCATCGACGACGGAGGTTGCGTCGGTTGCCAGAACCACCTGAAACTGGACGGAGGCGACGGGATTGTTCTCGTATTCGGTGCCTGTATTGGGGTTTAATTCACTAATGAGTGGTCGATCGACAAACCACCCTCCTCCTCCGGGCAACGTTCCTGCGAGACCTGGGGTTAATCCTCCATCGTAGAAAGGCGAGGTGTTGTCGCGGGCGTAGGTGGTAAAGCTGGTGAAGTTGTCCAACCCGGTTGGGATTGTGGTTCCCCAGAGGCTTCCGGTTAGACCCTGGATCCAATGGAGATTAGGAAGGGCCGGCGCGCCGTTGGCGACGGTGGGCGTGTAGGAGAGATTCATCGCGGCGCCGCCGAACTCACCAGGGCCGGTCCCGGCGTAGGTTGTGCCGTTGCCGGCGGTGACGGGCGGTTTGTTGACCACGTAGGATTGGTAGTCGAGGATGTTGATGCCAGCCTCCACTTTGGCCTCGGCGGCAACGCCAGCCCAGGAGTAACTCCATCCCTGGCCTGAGGGGCCGGTGCCGTTTGCTGGATTAGCTGTGATAAAATTATTGAGACCCGTGTTGATCCAGGCGCACTGTCCTGGGGGGTTAGTAATGGTGCTGACGGGGATCGCAGGAAATGGACTGATCGTCCCAGTGAAGATGTCGTCACCAAAAGGCGTGGGACCGGAGTTTTGCACCATCGCGGCGGAGGCGGTTCGCGGGGATAGCAGTAGGCCGAGGGCGAGGAGGATGACCGCTAACAGTTGTGCGATTCGATCCGCTTTTAATATTCCCCAAAGCATCCATCGGAACTGGCGTCGCATAGATTCCCCGCGGATTTTTCCAATAGCCCGGCGCATTGACGGCCTCCCGATTCCGGCGTGAAAACGCCAAAAGCAGCTTAAAGGTGGGATGAAAACAAAGGTCCCTGATTTAACGGACGGAACTGGTTGAAACGAATATGCCAAAAGGGGTGGGGATTTTCAAGAAAAATCCCGCGATAATCGGATATGAGGAGTTGATCCTTCGATCGCGTTTCGCAGTGGATAGGACATGAGAAGCGCACAATACTATTCGTATGAACCAGTTGCGACATTCCTCCTGATTGCGAAGTAAGTGGATCCTCGTCCAATTAATAGTTGATGAACGTCGTGAATCGATTCTATGCGCGAGCGAGAGTTGTCGTAAAGCGCGATAGCAGTGGCGCAATTTTTTCGGCGATTTTGAAAAGAAGGACGACCTCGCACAATGGGCTATTATGATTCCTCATGAGCCGTCTCTAAACGCGTGGGGAATCCTTGTTGATATCTAGATCGGGATTTCCCAGATGGACCTCCGCCGACGAACGTCGACGGCAATTTTGCAGAGCCTACCGATGCTCGGAGCAACGGTTTTCGTGGGTAGGCCCGCGTTTGCTGGTGACTCTTGAGCCGTGAAATTCGAGCTTGAGCTTGAAGTTTATGCCGACTCTTTGCGTCGTTCGGGCTTGACGTCGAACATGCTTTGCCGGCCTTCGACGACGTCTTCGGTGATGATGTATTTGCCGCCTTGCTCCTGGTCGGGCAGGCGATACATCAGGTCGAGCATGATCTCTTCGACACACGGCCCGCAGGGCGCGGGCGCCGGTGTCGCGCTTGAGCGCCCGTTCGGCGATCAGTTCCAAAGCGCCGGGGGTGAATTCCAGTTCGCTGCCTTCCATGCGGAAGAATCTTCTGGATACTGCTTCACCAGCGCGTTTTTCGGCTCGGTGAGAATGTTGATCAGCGTCTTCACGTCCAACGGCTCAAGCGTGGCGACGACCGGCAGGCGGCCGACGAATTCGGGAATCATGCCGAACTCGACGAGGTCTTCCGGCTGAACCTGGGCCAGAATCTCGGCGCGGTCGCGGGAGGTTTCGGCGACGGTGGTCTCGCTGTTGAAACCGATCTGGCGCTTGCCCAGGCGCTTGCGGATGATGTCTTCCAGTCCGACGAACGTTCCGCCGCAGATGAACAGAATTTGGGAGGTGTCCATCTGGATGTATTGCTGCTCGGGATGTTTTCGTCCGCCCTGCGGGGGGATGTTGGCGACGGTGCCTTCGAGCATCTTCAGCAAAGCCTGCTGGACGCCTTCGCCGGAAACGTCGCGGGTGATGCTGACGTTGTTCTGGGTTTTTCCGATCTTGTCGATTTCGTCGATGTAGACGATGCCGCGCTGGGCGGATTCCAGATCGTAATCCGCGTTCTGCAGCAGCTTGAGCAGGATGTTTTCGACGTCTTCGCCGACGTATCCGGCTTCGGTGAGGGTGGTGGCATCGCCGATGGCGAAGGGGACATTGAGGATTCGCGCCAGCGTCTTGGCCAGCAGCGTCTTGCCGCTGCCGGTCGGGCCGATCAGCAGGACGTTGCTCTTGTCGATTTCGACATCGCTCACCGGCGGAGCCGCCGGAGCCGGATCACCGGGCGCGGCGGGAACTTCGGGGGCGGATGTCGTCAATCGCTTGTAATGGTTGTGGACGGCGACCGAAAGCGCCTTTTTGGCATACGGCTGGCCGACGACGTACTGATCCAGGAATTCCTTGATCTGCCGGGGGCTGGGAATGATGCTGAACAGCGGCTGGCTGGCCGACAGTTTTCGCTTTTCCTGGCGGATGATGTTGTGAGCCAGGTCGACGCAGTTGGCGCAGATGTAGACGTCGCTGGGGCCTTCGACCATGGGGCCGACATCGCGGGAAGATTTGCCGCAGAAGCTGCAGGTGGTGACGCGACGGCCGCGAAATCCCCCCTGGGAATTCGGATTATTTCCCGGAGGCAAATTGCCAGGGCCTCCACCATTGCCGGTACGATTCGTAGTGGCCATCGACTTTCGATCCTCGGGGCCTCACTTTGGCCCGGTCAATAGTTTTATCCGAACGACAAACACCCATCTATCCGAAACTTAACGTCATGTTAAGTATCGAACGTTAGGGGGTGGAGACTTGATTGCCAATCCACTCCTTACACGCAATCTTACAGAAGTTGCCACGAAAGTGAAAACGCTAATTTAGCGGCATCGGAAATTCTTTTTATTCCGTCAATTCCGCGCTGATGCGGGGCACATTATTGGCCGCCCGGCGGTTGATTACGGACGTTCGCGCTGGGCGGCTTGGCATCACGCTCGGCGGCGCGCTGGGCGGCGGCAACAATCTTTTCCTTTGCCTTCTCAAACTCTTCCTGGGAAAGCCGTCCTGACTTGTGCAGGGTCCGCAAATCGCCCAGGGTAAAGCCCACGAATGGAACCTCATCATCGTCCGTTCCCCAATATCGCTTGCGAAGCCACATCACGGCGTAGGCGCCGCCCGCCACCAATATCAGGAGAAACAGACACGGGAAAAAGACGCTGAGGGGGTCGTCGTCGTCGGCAAGCAACATCAGCATCGCAAGCATTAGGGAACTTTATGGCTGCAATGGCGACTGGTCAAACGGTGGAAGAATGCCAAATGCCGAATGAAAAACAAGGCAATGGCGCATTGTGGCTTTCCCTCTCCAATTCGGCATTTGGCACTCGGCATTCGGCATTATCCTCTACCCCACCACGTACCTGCCTAATATGCTGTACAGATGCCATCGACTCCACGCCCCAGCAGGTTGCGATATTGGGAATATCGGAAGAAGCTCAAGCAGCGCCGTCAGCGCGGGGAACTGGGCATTGGGGATGCAAGTATTCATGGCCCGACCCATGGGGGGGCCGATCCGAAAAAGCGTAAGCCGCGGTCGCGGCCTTTTTTGCGGCTGTTGGGGGAATTCTGGGGAATGGTGCGCGGGTTTCGGGGAATGCTGGTCCTGGTGCTGATCGCGGTGGCGATTTCGACGTTGCTGGGGCTGATTCCGCTTTATGGAACGAAGATTATTTTCGACAGCGTGCTTCGCGAGCGGCCGCTTCCGCCGCGGGTGCCTGGGTGGATTCACTTGCCGCATAATCCGCGCGAGCTGCTCGGGATCGTGGCGGCGACCATGATCGTATTGGCGGTGGCATCCGAAGTCGTGGGGCTTTGGAGCCGATGGCAGGCGACACGCGTGACCAAGCGCGTGCAGGTTTCGGTGAGAAAGACCGTGTTCGACCACGCGGTTCGGCTGCCGCTGCATCGGGTGTACGAACTGAAATCCGGCGGCGTCGCGTCGATCCTGCGCGAAGACGCCGGTGGCGTGGCCGACCTGATTTTCTCCATGATCTACAATCCGTGGCGGGCGATTATTCAATTACTCGGAAGTTTGATCATCCTTGCATCGGTCGATTGGAAACTGCTTCTTGGATCGCTGGCACTTTTGCCGACGGTGTGGCTTACGCACCGGACATGGATCAGCCGGATTCGGCCTATCTTCCGCGACATCCGGTGGACGCGGCAGCAGATGGATTCGCATGCCACCGAAGCGTTCGGAGGGATGCGGATTGTGCGATCGTTTTCGCGGCAACAATCCGAGGCCGGCATTTTCACGCGCAACGGCCACATGATGGCCCGGCAGGAAATTTACGTTTGGTGGTGGAGCCGGGGAATCGACTTCACCTGGTCAGTGCTGATCCCCGTTGCGACGGCGCTGCTCTTGTATTGGGGAGGTGGCCGGGTGCTTAGCGATATGGAGAAGCTGAAAGCCGGGCTGATTGCTCCGAAACAAGCGCTGACCGTCGGCGATCTGGTGATGTTTCTCTCGTATCTCGTCGCGCTGCTTGGCCCGATTGCGGCGCTGGCCGGTAGCGCGACCGCCTTGCAGAACAGTCTATCCGGATTGGATCGCGTGTTGGATCTGCTTTCGGAATCGCTGGAAATGCCGGCCAAACCGGGGGCGATCATCGTTCGGCGAGATAGCGTCGCCGGGCAAATTACGCTTCGCGATGTTTCTTTCACGTATCCAAGTTCGCCGGTACCCGTGTTGCACGAGGTCAATCTGGATGTGCAGCCCGGGGAGATGATCGCGCTGGTCGGCCCGAGCGGAGCGGGGAAGACGACGCTTTGCAATCTCATCGCGCGTTTTTACGACCCGACATCGGGTGCGATTTTGCTGGATGGGGTGGACCTGCGCGATATTACTGCTGACAGTTATCGCCGGCTTTTGGGCATCGTCGAGCAGGATACGTTTTTGTTTGATGGCACGATCGCGGACAATATCGCTTACGGCCGCCGGGGCGCGACGAGCGATGAGATTATCCATGCCGCGAAACTCGCGAATGCTCATGAATTTATCGCCAAACTTGTGGATGGCTACGATTCATTGATTGGGGAACGCGGGGTAAAACTTTCGGGTGGGCAACGCCAACGGATCACCATCGCCCGCGCGATTCTGGCGGACCCGCGCATTCTGATTCTGGACGAGGCTACGAGCAATCTCGATACGGAATCCGAACGTCTCATCCAAGGCAGTCTGCAAACCCTGATGGCGGGGCGAACGAGCTTTGTGATCGCCCATCGGCTCAGCACGATTACGCACGCCAGCCGAATTCTGGTGTTGCAGAATGGGCGGATTATCGAGCAGGGGCGGCATGAAGAACTGATGCGGGCCAGCGGGCGGTATCGGGAGATGGTGGATTTGCAGACGAGTGTGGCGCCGGTGCATCCGATCCTTGGCGAAAAAACAGGGGTATTGGTTGAGTCGCGGGAGGGGGTTTGACCTCACCTCTTTTTTACGCATTTTCGGGGCAGTGATTGGATAAACTGAACAGAACTGGACAAAACTGAACACTTCTTGCATTTTAAATGAGTGTTTGCTAACTTATAAGAAGGCGGCTTGATGTTTGGAGAATATCAAACAGCGATTCTGTATTTTGGAATGGTGAAACTATTTGTGACACCGCCACTTGAAAAAATATAGAAGTTGATAGTTTTTGACCGCAAAGGCTGCTGCCCCTTTCGTCCCGAGGATATGGTCGATGTGCAAGACGATAATATTCCTGTTGGCTGCATTTCTATCCCTTTTTTCTATTGCGGCGGTGCAGGGTCCAGGCGCACAGCCCGCAATCACCAGTCGCGACACTCCGGCCCGGGCGATGAATGTGTTCGAACAGGCGCTGGACAGCGCCGATTTCGCCACGGTTGCCGATTCTTACAACCTCCCGGGATCAGCATCCTATGTCCGGGCGGCGAAGCAGATTTCCGGGTTGAAGCTTTATCGAGCGGTTGAAGGGCCATTTGGTCGACTGACGGCGGTGCGAATTTGCGAGGATTGCCGGGCGCCCATCACCGATACGTCTCGGAAATATCTGCCGAGCGATTGGGCCAATCTCGCCAGTCATCCCGACCTTGCTCTTGGAATTTCCTCCCCACTCGATGGTGCAGGCACGCCTGATATGCAGCACGGGACGGACGGCATCTGGCGAATGGGCCGCATCACGCCAACTGCGCCGCAACCTCCAGGCTTGGTGATCGCGATGAAGGCAAGCTCGCAAAAGTTGCTGGTGCAATACGATGATCTCATCGCCGACATCAAAAGCGGCAGATATGCTACGGCCGACGATCTCGCTCGCGATATCGAGCCGCGAAGACCAGTGCTGGTGATGAGCGAGGCCGACGAGCGTCGGATGCGGGAGCAGGCGCAAAAGGATCGCGAGGAAAGCGACGCTCAGCGCAAGCATTTCCTCTCTTTGCAATTCGACACATCGACGTTCGACGGCGCAGCCGGGGCATACGATCAAGCCATACAGAAAAAAGATGTCGCGGCACTGGCGGATTGTTTTTACGCGACGAACGATACCAGCGGCCGCTTCTCACGGGCCAACGCGCAGCGGATTGTTTCGGCGATTGAGCTTCAGGACGCTATCGCCACATACATCCACTCTGACGGCCCGGACAACCTCGTGCGGGAGTTTGGACTGCTGCCCGATCTGCTGCAGTTTTACGATACGCAAAATATCGAACAACATGGCGACCGGGCTGTCTACACCCATCAGTTCGGGCCGCAGACACAAACGATTGCGTTTAAGCGAGTCAACGGACTTTGGAAACAGGATATCACGCCGGCTTCTCCACCGACGCTGGGCGACCGCGCGGACGCGGTGGAAGAGGATAACGCCGCCGTCGCACGAATCACTGCCGGGATTGTCGCGGGAAGATATATCACGCTATTCCAGGTGCGGGACGCGCTCGGCGCTGCGATGTTAAACGCCGAGCCTGATCCAATGTTCGTCCTGAACAATATGTTTTTAGACCCGGAAATCCGCGCCGCTTTGCCCGCTCCGGAAAGACACCCGCCGCACGGGCTGCCAACAATGGATCCATCGACCCCAGCCGGGTGCATGAATGCGTTCATGAACAGCGTGAGCAACAACGACGTTGCGGCGGTGGTCAAGGACCTTTTTATGCCGAACGATGAAGACGGCAAGGGGCGGAACGCACTGGCCATGGATTACCTGGTCGGATTCCAGTTCCTCAAGGCCCTGCGGGCTCACTTTAAATCCGATGATGCAGATCGAGTGTGCTATTGGTGCGGAGTGCAGCAATCATTTCCGGTGCAAGAGTTTTCCGAAGACGATTGGACGATTACCGCAATGTATCCAGACCTGGCGTTGCCCAGCGGGGCGGAAATCCAAACGACGGTTCTGGTCAATAACATCCCGACGATCATAAACCAGAGCGTGCCCGTTCCAATCATGCGGCGCTGCGCCGATGGCCTGTGGCGAATCGGCCTGCGCTTCCCGCAGAACGCCAGGCAGGTCCGGTGGATGATCGCCAAGCTGGGTTGGAAAGACGCGTACTTAAAGCGGCTGACCTCAGGCGTCGAAGCTGGAACATACAAGACATGGCAGGATGTTCTTCAGTCCGCCAATTCGCTCGTTGTGTCGCAACATCAAGACGTGGGGGCGAACTAAAAGTGACGGGAGCAATCAGGCTTTTTGGAAGCATTTCGACCTTCGCCCGGTTTTCTTCCTTCGGAAATTCAAAGGGGCCGACGCCGATTTTTTTATTGTGCTTTTTCCCATAGCCTGTATAAATGCTTTTGGCTGCATTTACGGCTTTCATTTCTCAAATTGCGTTAGTTTCCTGAGGAGTGAATGATCAGATGTGGCCTAACCGCGCACTTTGGTCATGCACTATTCTGGACGGCCCGGATGCGGATTCCGCACCGGGTTGACCTTGATGGAAGGAGAAATGCCGTGAGAAAACCGAAGATATCCCCTGTTTTGGTTGTGGCGCTGGGGTCGGCGTTAATGGTTGTTTTCATGCCGCTAGTAGTTTGTGGCGCCATGATTAACGGGACAATTACGGGAAGCACGGTTTCTGGGCCGGGGCCGAATTTTACCGACACCTCCACGACAATTAACATGAGCTACTTTACTTCCTGTTACTTCATCACCAATGGCATCGCCGCCCAAAACTTCGGCGGTATGAATTTCGTGTTCGCCGGGCAGGGCGCAGCCAGCGGAATCTCGAGCATCAGCCCCAGCGATTTCACAATCAGCCAATACGCTCCGTGGGTCGTGAATAACAACAACACCACAAACAATATCACCGGCCCGGGCGTTGTCGGCGGGACAGCAGTTAACAGCAACAGGGGTGTTACCAACCAGGATGACGGTGGCTGCGACATCGTGATCTCCTATACGCCCGGTATGGGTGATCCAACAAGCGTGAATTTCATGCAGGCATACATCGACAGTATCAATGGCGGGGCCTTCACGACCGGGACGATAGATAACAACAATACTGCCGGCAAACCTTTCTATAACCAGGTGTTTGCCGCCGGAACGGGCACGACTCCCCGATCGGGAACCAGTCCGCTGGTGAGCGCGGCCAACACGGCGGCTTGGGAACTCGATATTCCTTACACCCCAGAACTCGGTGATCCCGCCACCGTTGCGCCCGGTTATGTACCGGGCAGCCCGATTACCAGCGAGACCGTCACATTTCAGACTTTCATTTCAAGTCAACAGGTCATCGCAGGCACGACCTACAACGTCCTGTATGGCGGCGTACAGTGGGGATACAGCTTTTCTGTCCCGGAGCCCTCCAGCTTACTTTTGGTGGTCGCCACGTTTGGCGCCGCGTCCTTGCGGCGGCGTCGCCGGCAGCCGGCAAATCAGTGCTAGCAATGGCGCGGGATCAGTCCCGGATTGGAAAAATATTTTCAAACAATTCGAGCGAATCTCCCAAAACACGCCCAAAACCTTCACCTCGCGCACCCAATTACAGAGGGCGAAATGCGCGCACCGCGAATCTTCGCCTGGCCAGGGCAATCGGATTGCGATTTCAGTTGTCAGCGCGGACCCCATTGACGCATCGGAAAACGAATCACTTGTCAGCGCCGACGCTGACAACTCCCCCGCTGGCGCTTTGAAAAACGGGCCAGTTGTCGGCGCCGCATGAAAATCCGCTTCCAAAAATCACCCAGATTAACGTACTCACCGGGATGGCGGTGGTCAGGCGATTGCCTCTGTCAGCGCTGCGGCTAGTGATTCATCGGACAACACCACCGGATTAAACCGCATACTGCTGGCTTTGCGAGCCAATGAAACCATTTCGGGAACATGTTGGGGCTGGATGCCAAATGTTTTCAACGGCGGGATATTCAACTCGTGTGCAAGCTTGGACGTGAATTGTGCGCACACGTCGACAGCTTCGGCATCGGTGGCCGACTCGAAGCCCGGGAATTTTCGGCCGACTGCGGCGTAGCGAGTCAGGGCGCGCGAGGATTCGGAGGGGGCTTGTTCGCGCAGGGCTTTTATGTTGGCCGCGATGATGTGGGGAAGGAGAGCGGCGCAGATGGTTCCGTGCGGGGCGGGGAAGTTTGCGCCGAGAGGGGCGGCGAAACCGTGAACGGCGCCGAGGCCGGCGTTGGTCAGGGTTATGCCGCTGAGAAGGGCGGCGAGGGCCATTCCCTCGCGGGCGTCGAGGTCGGCGCCATCGTGGTATGCCTTGGGCAGGCAGCGGGCCGCGATGGGAATGGCCTGCATCGCCAGGGTGTCGGTCATCGGCGATGCGCCGGTTGATGTGTACGATTCGATCAGTTGGCAAAGGGCATCCATTCCGGAACTGGCGGTTGTTGTAGGGGGGACGGTGACGCCGAGATTGGGGTCGATCAGTGCGATCCGCGGCAACAAAAGTTCGCTGCGAATGCTGGCTTTGAATCGTTTTTCGGGGAGGCCGATCACGGCGTTGCGGGTTGCTTCGGCGCCGGTGCCGGCGGTGGTGGGGATGGCCATCCAGGGGGCAGCGGGGCGGGCGATCTTTTTTCCCTTGCCGACGACTTCCATGTAGTCGATTGCGGATCCGCCGTTGGTCAGGAGACCGGCGACGGCCTTGGCGGCGTCGATGGCGCTGCCGCCGCCGAGGCCGATGACGCAATCGCAGTGCTGGCGGTGCGCTTCTTCCACGGCTTCGTCGATCTGGGCGGCGATGGGTTCGCCGCGCTGTCGCCAGAGGAAGACGGCTACGCCGGCTTTGGTGACGGGTTCGATGAGATGTTCGTTGGCTCCGCCGCCGTTAAAGACGACGAGGGCCGAGCGGCCCAGGCCGGCGGCGAGTTCACCGGCGAGGGCGAATTTACCGCGGCCGAAAATGATTCGGGCGACGCCGCTGAACTCGAATGGCGGAATCATATTCAGTCCTCACAAACCCCCACCCTGACCCTCCCCCGGAGTACCCAACATTTTTTGATCTTCATGGTAAATCGATGTTTCTCCTGCTTTTGAGCACCGGCATTTAACCGCGGAGAACGCGGAGGTCGCAGAGACATTCGGAGGAAATGCTCTGGTACATTATTCTCTGCATTCCGCTCTGCGATCTCCGCGTTCTCTGCGGTTAAATTTGACGTTGAAATTACAGGACATGCACGAACGATCGAAAATGTTGGGAGTACCAGGGGAGGGGAAAGAACGCGTGCGGAATGTGTCACGTGCCGTCCCCGAAAAAGAGGGATTGATGTTTGAAGCCCTGGCGGGGCTGGGCCATGAAATCGGCGACGGCGTTTTTCCAAGTGAAATAGTGGGCAGTTTGCTGGTGTTTGACGAAATCGTCTTTTGTCTGATAGGCCTCATAGAGCAGGAAAGCGCGTGGGGTCATCTTCGCCGCGCGAGACGTCGAATCGGACGTTTCCCGCCTCGCGCCGAGTATTGCGCGCGTTCTTGAGGGTTGCGTCGATGAAGGGCTGAATAGATTCCGGCTTCACCCAGAGGGTCACGGTAACGATATACATTTACTCTCCAATATTTAATCGCCCGAAGGGATCGCGATTCCGTCGATGCTGCGGCGATTCTTTTTCGCGCGATATTCCTTGATCGCCTGCTCGCCCTTGACGACGGCCCATTTGGCCAGCGCATCGCGATGCGCTTCGAACTGCATGAGCGGAACGGCCATTCCGCACGAGTTCTGCACGCGATCGATATCGCAGACGATGATCTGCCGCGCCCCGGCGATCATCGTGAACCGCTCGATCAACGCGGGCCACTGGACTGACCCTGGGAGCACCAGGCTTCCGCGGCCATAGAGCCGCAAAATATTTGGCTTGCCGGCGAACGCGCAGAACATGATCGTGATGCGTCCGTTCTCGGAGACGTGGGCCGCTGTTTCGTTGCCGCTGCCGGTGAGGTCCAGATAGGCCACGCGCGTCGGCGACAGGACGCGCAGGGTATCGAGTCCCTTGGGGGAGAGATTCACATGGCCATCGCCGGCGAGTGGCGCTGTGGCGACAAAGAAAAGGGACTGCGCGCGGATGAACTCTTCGATTTCAGGCGTGATTTCGGGGAGTATTTGCATTTGACGCTCCGAAGTATTTATAGTCGTTCTTCGCGCGATCACAACTTTTGTTCGCCTTGTTTTCCTTCGCGTCCTTCGCGCCTTCGCGGTAAATCTTAAATGGGGTTTACCGCGAAGGCGCGAAGGACGCGAAGAAGTCATGGGAGTATTCGGCACATGCGCGTGACGTGATACTCATCACACAGTTTCGCGGCTTTGTTCGCTTGCGCGCCGGCGGGTGTGATGCGGAACACCCAACTCTTCAACACGTCATCGCCAATCTGCGGCAATAGTAATTTGCTTCCATGGAACATCCGAGATTAAGCGAGTGGGTGCAGAACTACGGTCATTGAAGATCGATAAACCTTCCGCGCGCGCGAATTCGGGCGAGCTGATCAGGGGAGCGCGCCGCGAGAAACGGCGATGGGGGGGAAGAGCCATATTCTTTTGGTTGAAGATACGGCGATCTGCCGAGAGCCAGTCGCTTACTTCCTCAGCAACTCGGGGTTCAAAGTTACATGCGCGGCGAACGGCCGCGAAGCGCTGGCGGCGATTCAATCGGCGCCGCCGGATCTGATTCTGTTGGATCTCATCATGCCGGATATGGATGGGCTTACTTTGCTCCGGAATCTTCATCGGCGGAATCCGCCGAGCAAAATCCCTGTTTTGCTGCTGACTGCCGTGTCTGACAAGAAGCATATTATGGAAGCGGCCAAGCTCGGAGTACGTGGATATTTGCTGAAAACGCGATTTTCGCTCGACGATTTGCTGGCGCGTGCGCGTCAAAACCTTGGGGTATTGGCGTCGCCTTCGCCGTCGACGGACGTGCCGAACCAACCTGCTCCGCAAGTCGTCGCGGCGAGTGCCGCGCCCCGTGTGGAATCGGTGCCAAAAGCGCCGGAAACGTCCGACTCGAAGGCTCTCGATCCCAACGAGGCGCTGGCGAAATCCATGGGGGTTTCCATTTTGTTTACGCGCGAGACGTGTCTCGAGCACGCCAAGAAAGCATTGCACGGAAAGGCGCTTTCGGGGGTGGTCGCGCAGGTGATTCAACTGGCGACGTCGTCCGGAAGCGATGCCGCGCAATTGGGGGAAAGCATCAGTCACGATCCGATTCTTTCGGCGAAGGTGCTTCGCGTGGGCAACAGCACGGCGTATGCGACCAGCCGGGGCCCGGTAACGAACGTGTTCGATGCGATCAAGAAGATCGGATTTTCCACAGTGCGAAACATAGCGGCGACCGTGGGGATCATCGAGGCGATGCCGGCCGGGCGCGGGAGGGATGGGTTTGATCCGATCCGAAGCTGGCAGCATTCGTTCGCCGTCGCCATGCTGGCCGAGCGGCTGGTTTCGGCGGCGCAGAACGGCAACCAGAGCGCCGCGGCCATCGGTTATCTCGCGGGATTGTGCCACGATCTGGGTGAAATCCTTTTTCAAACTTGTTTTGGCGATGAGTGCACAAAGATTCACGAAGCACACGAACGGACCGGACATTCGATAGCCGAGCTGGAAAAAGTAATGTTGGGAATGCCGGCATCGGAACTGATAAGCCTGACGGTGCGAAGTTTGGGATTGCCTGATGCCATACTTGGTCCGATCGAGGCGATGCACGGGCCTGCGCCGACCAAGGAACCGGTGGGGGCGATCCTGTGTCTCGCCGATATTTACGCCAACGGGATGCTTTTGGCGGCGTCGCCCAAATCGCCGGTGCGCGGGTTCACGACGGCGGAATGCGATGGGGCACTGAAAAAGAACGCACTTCCGAATCTGGATCGGGCGAAAATCCGGGGGGAAATTCTTGCGCTCACGGCACTCCTGTCGCAAATGAGCGATCCCAATCTGACGGCATCGCTGTTTCCTCCGACAAAATCAGCCGTCTGGCTCGCGCGGGAGGCGGGTTTGTCGAAACTCGATCCGGTGGAAGTGGCGTTGGAATCGCTGTGCAAGGTTCAGTCGAAACACAGGCTGCCGACGCCGGAAGAAGTGGGGACTGTCAAGGCGTTGGTGATCGAGGCGGCGGATGCGTTCGTGGGGCCGTTCGCTTCGCAAAACATCGCAGCGTTCAAGGTCGCCTGCAAAACTCCGTTGCCGATCCTGTGGCTTGTGCATCAGTGCGAGGGTTCGGTCGGGTCGGCGGATCAGCAGCCGCAACCCATCCTGGTGCCTATTCCGCTGGATGTCGTCGCAAGATTTGTTGCCGCGGCGTGAGGATTATTCAAAACCCAACACGGGATGGGGCACATACAACTCTTCCAGCCGGGAAATTTCTTCGTTCGAAAGTTTTACTGACAGGGCCGCGATCGCATCATCCAAATGCTGCGGTTTGGTTGCGCCGACAATCGGCGAAGTGATATATGGCTTATGCAGCATCCATGCCAGCGCGATCTGAGCTTGCGGAATGCCGCGCTGGCGGGCGATCTCCGCGGTTCGATCCACGATCGCGCGGTCGGATGCTTCGGTGGCGGCATAAAGCTTTTTCCCGAACTCGTCCAAGCCGGCCCGCTCGGTGCTTCCCTTCTGGTCCCACGGCCTGGTCAATCGGCCGCGGGCCAGGGGACTCCAGGGGATGACGCCGACGCCCTCGGATTCGCATAGCTTCATCATCTCGCGTTCTTCTTCGCGATAGAGAAGATTAAAATGATTCTGCATCGAGACGAATCTGGTCCAGCCGAACATATTCGCTAGATAAAGAGCCTTGCATAATTGCCACGCGTACATGCTGCTCGCGCCAATATAGCGAGCCTTTCCCGCTTTCACGACATCGTGAAGGGCCTCGAGCGTTTCCTCGATTGGGGTTTGATAATCCCAGCGATGAATCTGGTAGAGGTCCACGTAATCCATCCCGAGCCGATCCAGACTATTGTCGATTTCGGTGAGGATGGCCTTGCGCGAAAGGCCTCGGCCATTTGGATCCTTCCGCATCTCACCATGAACCTTGGTCGCGACGACCACTTCATCGCGCTGCGCCATCTCCCGAATCAATCGCCCGACGATCTCTTCGCTGGTGCCGTCGGAGTAAACGTTGGCGGTGTCGAAGAAGTTGATACCTCCTTCGAGCGCGCGTTTGATAAACGGGCGGGTCTTGTCCAGATCGAGAGTCCAAAGATGATTGCCGCGTTCGGGGACGCCAAAGCTCATGCAGCCGAGGCAAATCCGCGAAACTTTTAGACCGGTTTTTCCGAGGTTTTTGAATTCCATTAATCCGCCTCCAAAATTATCGTGTCGTACATCAGGCCGTTCCATCTGCCGCCGGCGGATGTCATATTGAAATCAATTGTGTTGGCGCCTGGTAGCAAATATGAGGCGGGAAAGGTGGTTTCCTGCAGGAGATAGCGGGCGCTGCGATTGGCGGCGCGGTAGGTCGAGGCATCGTTGTCGGGAGCGATGTTCAGGACCTTGTTTCCGTTGACGCTGATGGTCACCTTGGCGCCGCCTCCGCCGCCGGCGAGGGGGACTGATAGGTAGGCGTTGCCGGTGTAGGTTTTGGCGAGAGTGAATTTGATGAGCCAGTGGCCGACTTTGCATTGGGCGAAATACCAATCGTCGGGATCTTTGCTTTGGCCGATCGTGAAGGTCAGGTTCGCGGGCACCATCTGAATCCATTTCAGATTTCGCGGCTGGTTGCCGAACTTGAATTCTCCGGACATTCGATCGGATTTGCCGATCTGCCAGAGAAGATTCTCATGGTGCGGAGGATTCCAATCGACTTCGCCCAGGTTGAGGGCGTCGCCGCTGACGACGATATCGTCTTGCTCCAATTCGTGCGTGATCGTGCCCTGCGTGGCATAGGCGTAGAGGGCGTATTTCCCGGGCCGGACATCGGGCAGCCAGAATCCTCCGGCATCGTCGGCGTGCGCGTAATAAATGAAGTCGCCGCCCTGGGTGTAGACGTTTCCGCCGGGCTTGGCCAGGATGACCCACGCTCCTCCGGCGGAACGGCCGTCCAGAACCTTTAATTGACCCGACACGTTTGTGCGCTCAAGCGGATAGAGCGGCTCATCCACCCATTCAAAGGGCCATTTCTTCGCCTCGGCGGACGCATGCTCGTGGGCGTCTTCAATGATGTCGTGGGGCGAATCTCCCGTGTTGAAATAGAGGAGCCACGGGCCGAACATTTTCTGGCCGGTTGAGTCGGTGGTTCGACCGCCGCCACCGTAATGGCCGCCGCCGATGTAATTCAGGATCAGGGCGTCTTGGTGGACCATCAATTCCTGCCGCAGCGGGCCGCCGGCGTAATATTCGGCACTGACGGGGATGAAGAAAACGCCGAAGCCGTGGCCATAGTGGCCCCACATTTTGGTCGCGGAAAAATAGGTGGAATAGTCGTACTTCTGATAGATCGTTCCATCGGGCAATTTCCAGGTCTCATCCTGCAATTTCGGATAGGTGAGCAGGTCGGCGTATTTGGGCTGCTGCCCGGTTCGTTCATCCGTATAGGCAAAATCGAGAATATCGCGATCGAACCGATACATCGTGCGCATTTCCCCGCCGGCATTGGGCCGCGACTTCACGATGGCGTATGCGTACACTCCGCTGATATCCGGCATCATGATGAAATGGTGTTCCAGATAATACGGCCCGTGCCTTCCATGATCGATCAGGGCGAAATGAGCCATTTTCGGCGTGTTGGTGAGAATCTTCACCGTATCCACAACCATTCGTCCGCGTCCGCCGCCGTAGTCGAGATAAAATGTGCGGCCACCATCCACGTCGCGCCCTGCGACTCCGTGAAGATTGTGGGCCAGCTCCTGGCCGGCTTTCACGACGGAGACGGCGCTGAAATCTCCGTTGACGTCTTTGCCGAACGTGATTGATAAATCGCCGTTGGAGATCACAAGTGTTTTGATGTCCGCAGGGGCGTACTCGGCCGGTTTCGCCGCCTGGCCATCCAAGAGCAGGCTGACATCATCGCTCCGGGCGATGGACGCTGTCGCGGCGATTAAAAGAACACAGGCCGCTAAATATCTGGTAACCACACTCACATCTTAAATGCGCGATGGGTTCTGCGCCAACGAAAGCGGCCCCGGCGATTTCGCCGGGGCCGCATCGGTAATCAGAAAGTAAATCCGGGACTCAGGCCCCCGCCGGTGTCGGCGGAGCCTTGAGAATCGCGGGCCGACCCAATTTCTTGCTTCGTCCCAGGAAGTAGATGATGCCATAGATGCCCCACAGGGCTGCGACGCCCAGGGCGACGTAGGGCTCCTTCCAGCTCATGCCGTTCACGAAGAACGGACCGACGAGATAGAAGATCATGCAGAGCAGGTTGGCCAGCAGACCAAACAGCGGGATGGCCTTGTGCTTGAGGAAATTGTGCATGTGGTGCTCGTGGAATGCCACCATCGCGACCATGCAGCTCATCATATAAAGCAGGAACGTGCCGAAGTTGCTGACCAGCGTGACCCACAGGAAGCTTTGGGGAATCTTGGAGGCCAGGGCGTTGTGGAACAATCCGATCTTGTAAAGGAAATTCTTCGGCAGGGCGTCGATGGCGCTGTCGGCCTGGGCGGCGGGGCCACAGAACCAGAACATGACCGTCAGTATGCCCAAGAACGCGGAAAGCGTTGCCAAAGTCCAGATCGCCCGGTGCGGCGTGGCGTTCTTGCCATGCAACAGACCGAAGTGGGTGCCGACTTCTTCATCGCGGCCCATGGCGTAGGTCACGCGAGCGCCGGTATTCACGCAGGAAAGGGTCGTACCGATCAGGGCGAGGAACACGGTGCCGGCCTCGATCATCATGAACCACCAGCCGGCGTTGGCGCTGCCGAAGGCCCATGCGCCGACGAGTTGCATGATGTCGCCGATCGGAGCGGAAGACCCGCCGGCGGTCGTGGCGGTATACCCGCTGTTCAGGTAGTAGTTTGCCGCGAAGTATTCGAAAAGATAACAGAAGCCGCCCTGGATGATCAGCGAAAGAATGACAGCCTTGGGGATGTCACGCTTGGCGTTCTTGGCTTCTTCGCCCATCGACGTGACGGATTCGAAGCCGACCAGGATCAGAATGGCGATACACGCCTGGATCATCATGTAGCCGAATTTGTGCGGCGCGACGACTGACTTGGCGGTATTGTGGTAATTGAATGTTTCGATACCGGACTGAGGATCTTTGGTGATGCCGCCGAGATAGCTGACGGTCACCAGCTGCGGGACGGCCTTGGCAGCGCCAGCGGGCAAAGCGCCGGCGATTTTTCCACTGGCATCGGTCGGAATTACGATCGGGTTGCCGTCGGCGCCGTTGATGGGGTTTCCCTTGGCATCGGCAGCGACTTCCACATCGATTTCATTGCCCGAGGAATCAACCTTGGGAATGGTGGCGTTGGGATCCTGAATCTGTTTTGTAGCGTCCTTCGGGTCGGGAATTGTTTTGGTGGTATCCAGCACAGTGTCTTGCACGTACTGGGTGGGGACGCCGTTGGAGTTCAATACCCAGATGGTGCTGCCCTCGGGATGGTTGGCTCGGTGAGCGATCGCAAGACAGGAGAAGATGAGCAGCGCGGTGATCTGCGTGGCATTGATGGCGACGCCGACACCGGTGGAACCTACCACGCCTCGGTAGGCAATATAGGAAACTCCAAATGCGAAGAAGATGCAGAATACGTACATGAAAATCGGGCTGGGGATGCTGGCGCTGAAGTGGCTGCCATCCGAGAAGTGAGAATCGACCTGGCCGATCATGTAACCGACGATCATGGCGGTGACGCCGACCATCACGCCGGGATAGACCCAATAGTAAAGATGGCTGGCCCAACCGACGACGAATTTAGAGAGGCGGGCCCATTTGAAGGCATCCTTCTTGGAGAGGAAGGCCTGCTCGGCGAAAAAGTAGCTGGAGCCGGCGCCGGGGTAGAGCTTGGATAACTCCGCGTAAGCCACCGCAGTCGCGAGGCAAAGCATGAGGGCGAAAAGGATTCCCAGCCACATGGACATTCCCGCGGCGGGAGAGCCGGTCAACACCTGACCGCCGAATGTCAGCCAAAGAAATGCTCCGGGCGCGATCAGCGCCATGGCGTTGGAAGTGAGTCCAGTGAGTCCCAATGTCGCCTTTGTACTCGCGGGTGAAGCGGTCTCCGTTGTCATATCCGTTGTCCTTGTGAAAGATCGCCGGCGCATTTCGCGCCGATGCGAGAACCATCGGGACGCCGATCCGTCTACGCAACGGAACGGCGATCCAACCGATCTGGCTTCGTACTCCCTTTGGCAAAGGCAATGCCAATAACACCGACAAAGATTTCCGTGCGCGTTTCTTGCAGCGCGAAGTCGAGGTGCGATCACTTCGCCTACAAAAGCGTCGTCACGTGGATATCGTTAGCGCGGAATTAAGCAGCGACCCGGAAAGATTCTGATTGGAAGAGATTTTTGATCGGAAACCAAACGGCGATCTTGATTGTTAATCGCGGCATAAGCGTCGGCGGTCAAACGCGAAATAAATCCGATGCGGGAGGATTCGCAAATCGGTTGGCGAGAAAAAAAAGTGTCGATCCTTTGATGCGTCCGCGCAGCGTTTTATGCGTGCTAAAAATTGATGGCCTGTTTGTTAGGCGTATATATTTCAATTAATAGGCAGTCAACATGGCTACTGTTGCAAAATGCAAACACCTGTCTTTCAATGGGCTATACGAAGACCGCGATAGTGAGGCTGCCTGATTTGGGGCAGCGATCAACAGTTTTATCACGGTATGCCTCTATATTACGCATCTGTCGGAGGAATGAAGATCGCATCGTCAAATGGCTCATCGCGCGTAATTTCAATTGGCTCCAAAGATATTGCAAAATGCAGCGGTTCACAAGGAAGCAAACGCCGATGGTACGTAAAATGCGTTATGGAAAGCAAAGCGGCAGCAGTCCGCGATCCCATGCCTGATGAAAACGGTTCAAATTCGGCTTTGCGCATCCTTGTTGTGGATGATGAAGCCAACATTCGCCTGACGCTCGGCATGTGCCTGGAAGCGGAGGGGCATACCGTTGTGGCCCACGCCAATATTCACGATGCCCTCGAGGAAATTACCCGACGGGTGTTCGATTTGGTTTTTCTCGATGTCCGCCTCGGCCTGGACAATGGCTTGGAATTCCTTCCTATCCTCCGGGCTGAAAGCCCGTGGGCGCAAGTGATCGTCATCACGGCGTTTGCTTCGATCGAGACTGCGGTCGAGGCGATGAAAAAGGGGGCTACTGATTATCTTCCCAAGCCGTTTGAGCCGGCACAGGTGCAAATGGTCACGCGCAAGGTCGCGGAGCGGCGGAAACTCGAACTTAAGCTGCAGGCGCTGCAATTGGCGATGGGGAATCTTGATGTTGAAGCCGATCTGCCTACCAACAGCCCGGTGATGCGGGAGGCGATTGAACTGGCTCGGCAGGTTGCGCCCAGCAAGGCGTCTTTGCTTATCCGAGGGGAAGTGGGCGTCGGCAAGGGGCGGCTCGCACGAGCCATCCATGCGTGGAGCAAGCGATCCGAAGCGCCGTTCGCTGCCGTTTCGTGCACCCTTGACGGCGAAGCCCTGGAAGCTGAGCTGTTTGGGCAATCTCCCAACCAGACTATCGCGGGTGGGGAGTCGCCGGGACGGGCGGCGTTTTGCGATGGTGGAACATTGTTTCTTGATGAGGTTGGGCAAATCCCCGCGCGGTTGCAGGCCAAGGTGCTGCGCCTCATTCGCGACCGAGAGTATGAGCGCGTGGATGAAACCAATTCGCGGCATGCAGATGTGAGGATCATCGCTTCCACCAGCGTTGATCTGCAGGAGGCCGTCAAGGCGGGGACATTTCGATCGGATCTGTTGATGAGCCTCGACGTGGTGGAAATCGCCGTTCCGGCGCTTCGCAATCGGCCGGAGGATATTCCGCTTTTGGCGGAACGCTATCTGGCGTTGTTTAAGGCACAAAATCATGCGCGGGCGATCGGTATTACGTCTGATGCCCTTTTTGCGATGAACAAATATTCCTGGCCGGGGAATATTCGGGAACTGCGTAACGTCATCGAGCGTGCGGTTCTTCTGTGCCGCTCTGAGAAGATTGGCATCGAACACCTTCCACCGAATTTGCTCAATACCGATCCCGCGTATGCGGTCGGCGACCTTGTGCCGCTGGAAACCATCGAGAAGAGTCACGTGCTTCAGGTGGTCGCTTCGACCCGGTCGCTTCGCAGGGCGGCGTCGATTCTGGGCGTCGATTCCAGTACCCTTTGCCGCTGGATGAAGCGATACGGGGTCCGCGATGATCAGCCTGCGGCATAAACTGTGGATCGGTTTCGGAACCCTGCTGCTTATATTGCTGGCGGTCAGTCTCCTCACGGCGGTTGTGCTGACGCGTTACAGCCACGCCCTCGAGCGCGTTTTCCGCGAAAACTACGACAGCGTCACCTATTGCGATCAGATGAAGGATGCGATGGATCAGCTTAATCTCCGGGCGCTGCTCCTGATCTGGAATCCTGCGCCGCGGCCCAGATCGACGCCGAGGGGGAAAGTAAGAAATTTCAGATCAATCTCGATCGCGAATTAGGAAATATCACGCTGCCCGGCGAACGAGAGCACACCGATCATCTCGATGATCTTTGGCAGCAGTATCAGACCGACCTCAAGCAATTCGATGTCGTTCCCGCGGCCAAGCGCGCAGATATATAGTTCCTCTCTTCTCCCGGGCTTCAAAGAAATTCACGAAACGGCGCAATGGATCGCGGATGCGAACATCTCGAATATGGTTTCGGTCGATGGCAGGGTGAAGAGAACGCTGGTTGAGGTACGAAACTGGCTACTTGTATTGAGTTTCGCCGGAACGCTGGCGGCGGCGTTGGCGGTAGGCGCGGCTGGAACGTCGATCCTCCGTCCGGTGCGCAATCTCATGCTTGGCGCTCGCCAAATTGAACGGGGTGATCTCGAATTGAACCTGCCCGTGCGGTCGCACGACGAAATCGGGGCACTGGCCGAGGCATTTAATTCCATGGCGGCCAAGTTGCGTGAGTTTCGCCGGCTGGATCACAATCGCTTGCTACGAACCCAACAGACCACGCAACTGGCCATCGACAGTCTCCCGGATGCTGTTTTCATCATCGGTCCCACCGGAATTGTTGAAATCTCCAATCGGATGGCCGGCGCGAATTTCGGCATCAAGCCGGGGCTGGAAGTGCAGGTTCTGGGCGGGAAGCTCAAATGGCTGCTACCGCTTTATGAGTCGGTCAAAAGCAATCATGAGCCGCCGCGGTCTCCGGGATATGCGTCGGCGATTCAGCTTTTTGAAAACGGGAATGAGCGGTTTCTGCTCCCGCATGCGGTGTCGATGCTCGGAATTGAAGGAGCTGTGATTGGGGTTTGTGTGATTCTTATTGATGTCACGGCTTTGCGCTCCGCCGACGAGGCCAAGAGCAATTTGGTGTCGACGGTGTCGCATGAGTTGCGGACGCCGCTGACTTCGATTCGGATGGCGATGAATCTTTTGTCGGATTCGCGATTTGGATCGCTGGGGGCGAAGCAGTCGGCGCTCTTGGAAGCCGCCCGGCAGGATAGTGAGCGGCTCTACCGGATCATAGAAAATCTGCTCAGCATCAGCCGGATCGAATCGGGACGGGCTCAATTTCAATTTCGGCAAATCTCTCCGGCGGAGATCGTCGCCAATGCTGTTGATCCGATGCGGGCGGGGTTTGCGGAAAAGAGGTTGAAATTGCAGGTGGATGTTGCGCCGGGGTTGCCCAGCGTTCTGGCCGATCCGGTGGCGATTGGATCGGCGCTGACGAATCTTCTCTCCAATGCACTGAAATTCACGCCCGCCGGTGGTGAGGTGACAGTACACGCGGGAATCGAAAACGATATGGTTTCGTTTGCCGTGGCTGACAGCGGCCCGGGGGTTTCCGAACAATACGCGGGACGCATTTTTGAAAAGTTTTTCCGAGTCCCGTTAAAAGATGGGCCGACGGGCGCGGGGCTGGGGTTGGCGATTGCCAGGGACATCGCTGAAGCACACGGCGGGTCCATCGAATTATCTGCGGGCAAAAAATCCGGCAGCGAATTCCGGTTGAGCCTTCCTTTGACTTCTAATCTTCCTGCAAAACCTTAGAAGCGGAATTTCGCACCGACGGCGCGACCTTGCTTCCGATCAATTCGATCGATCGCAGCATTTTCTCGTGCGGCAGACCGGCCACGCTCATCTGAAAGCGGAGGTGTGATATTCCGCCAAGAGATTTGCTGTATGCCAGCACCTTCCGAGCGGCCGAGTCGGGGTCGCCGACGATCAACGCTCCGGTTGGACCCAGCAGCGCGTCGAATTGTGCTCTTGTGACGGGCGGCCAGCCTCGTTCGCGACCGATCTCGGTGAACGCTTTGGCATAGCCTGGGAAAAAGTCGTCTGCCGCCCTGTCATCGGTTTCGGCAACGTAGCCCAGTGCGTGGACGCCGACTTGCAGTTTCTCAGGATTGTGTCCGGCCTTTGCCCCGGCCTCGCGGTATAAATCCACCAGCGGCCGGAATCGGTGCGGCTCGCCGCCGATGATCGCCACCATCAGGGGTAACCCGAGTTTTCCCGCCCGCACGAATGACGCGGGCGTGCCGCCGACGCCGAGCCAGATTGGGAGGGGATCTTGTATCGGCCGGGGATAGACGCCCTGGCCGGTTAACGCCGGGCGGTGGTGTCCGCTCCAGGTCACGTGGGTTTGTTTGCGAAGGAGGAGCAGCAACTCCAGCTTCTCGGTAAAAAGGGAGTCGTAATCATCCAGTTCGAGGCCGAACAGGGGGAAGGCTTCAATGAACGATCCGCGCCCTACGATCATTTCGGCGCGTCCGCCGGATATCAGGTCGAGCGTGGCGAACTCCTGAAATACGCGTACGGGGTCGGCGGCGCTCAGAACGGTGACGGCGCTGCTCAGCCGGATGCGCTTGGTGCGCGCGGCGGCTGCCGCGAGGATGACGGCCGGGGCTGAGTCGAGAAAATCTTCGCGGTGATGTTCTCCCAGGCCGAATGTGTCTAGTCCGACCTGGTCGGCTAATTCGATCTCGGCGAGGAGATTGGCGATTCGCTGGGCCGAGGTGATTTTCTTCCCGGTGGCCGAGTCGGGTGGGTTGGCGATGAAACTGTCGATTCCGATTTGCATTTTGTATTCTAGCGCGGCGTTGCGAGCTGGACAAACGCCCGGAACTTGATCGTTTTTTTACACGATCTGGAGAAAGCTTACGACCAGATGTGGCAAAAATGGTGCGTAGAACGCACAATCACGAAGTAATGGAACGTCCCGCCGGAACAACATTGACCATGCAGCAGGCGCTGGACCTTGCGGTGAAGCATCACCAGGCGGGGCGCTGCGCGAGGCGGAAGGGATTTATCGGCGGATTTTGGAGGGGGATCCGAATAATCCGCATGCTTTGCATTTGCTTGGAGTGCTGGCGAGCCAGGTGGGGCAGAATGATTCGGCGGTGGATTATATTCGCCGGGCGATCGCGCAGAATCCGACGGCGGCGCAATATCAGTGCAACCTGGGCGCGGCGCTGGTGACGGCGGGGCGAATTGAGGAAGCGATTGAGACGTATCAGCGAGCGCTGCTGCTTCAACCGGATTTGCCGGATGCGTATGCGAATATGGGGATCGCGCAGATGCGGCTGGGGCAATTCGCTAATGCGGTGGAATCGCTGGAAAGGGCCGTCAAGTCCAAGCCGGACGATTTCAAGATTCTGGATTCGCTGGGCAGCGCTCTTTCACAGAATGGGCGGCAGGAAGACGCGGTGAGGATTTTGAAGCGGGCGCTCGCGATCCGGACGGATTTCGCGCCGACGCACCATACGATGGGCAACGCGCTGGTTCGGCTGAATCGGTTCGACGACGCTATCGTGGAATATCGCGCCGCGCTCGCACTGCGTCCGGATTTCGCGGCGGTCCAATGCAGCCTGGCGGGGCTGCTGATCGACAAGGGTCTGATGGATGAGGCGATCGACCTCGCCCGGCGGGCGCTGACGGCCCTGCCGAATTCGGTGGCCGCTTGGTACAACCTTGGACGGGCGCTTCATAAACAGAATCGTTTCGATGAATCGGAGACCGCTCTCCGGCATGCGCTGGGCATCGACGCTGGATTTTATCTGGCTTACAACGAGCTGGGGAACGCGCTTCTGGCCATGAAGCGGTATGACGAGTCGATCGAAGCATTTAACGAGATGCTGAAGATCGAGCCTTCGGGCGAAGGCCGTTACAACCTCGGCGGCGCGCTGTGGGAAAGCGGGCGGTGCGAAGAGGCCATCGCGGAATACAAAACCGCGGAAGCCATGGGGTTTGTTGATCCCCGCCTTCACAATAATCTGGGCGCGATTCATCACCAGCTTGGGCGGTACGAAAAGGCCGCGGGATGTTTTGGGCGCGCGTTGACGGTTGGGGGCGACTTTCCGCTGGCGCGATTCAATCTGGGAATGATCCAACTGCTGCAGGGCGATTTTAAGGAAGGATGGATCGGGTACGAATCGCGCTGGAAGGCCAGGTCGATTCCGATGCCGACGAGATATGCGCAACTCGGAATGTGGGACGGCGGCGACGTGCGGGGGAAAAGAATTCTGTTGGATTCTGAGCAGGGATTTGGCGATTCGATCCAATTCGCCAGATATATCTCCTTGATTGCGGAGCGTGGCGGGCAGCCGATTCTGGCGACGCAGCCGGAACTTCGGCGATTGCTGAAAACGGTGCCGGGGTTGGAAAGGGTGGTCGCTCCGCCGGAAGAAATTCCGATGTTTGATGTGCAATGTCCGCTGCTGAGTTTGGGGTATCTTTTTGGGACGACGCTGGAGAATATTCCGGGCAAGGCGCCTTATCTGTCCGCGGATAAGGCGGCTGCGGAAGCGTGGGGAAAGCGCATTCCGAAAGATGAGCGGAAGAAGATCGGCTTGTGCTGGTCTGGAAGCCCGAAGCATTTGCAGGATCGGGTGCGGTCGTTGTCAACGGAGGATCTCGCGCCGCTGGGGGAGGTCGCGGATGCGTGGTATTGCAGCTTGCAGAAAGGGGCGGAATCGCAACCGAAGTTTCCGATCACCGATTGGACTGGCGAGCTTACGGATTTTGCGGAGACGGCGGCGCTGATAGCGAATCTCGACGTGGTGATCTCCTGCGATACAGCCGTGGCGCATCTCGCGGGAGCGATGGGGAAGGCGGTGTGGCTGCTTTTGCCGTTTGTGCCGGATTGGCGGTGGCTGTTGGATCGGGATGATTCGCCGTGGTATCCGACGATGCGATTGTTTCGCCAGGCGAAACCGGGAGATTGCGCACCCCAATTCAAGCGGCCGCCGACGCCCTGGGGAATTTTCATGTCGCAAAACGTCGATGAAATCCTCGACGCGGCGCAGGCGCACCACATTGCCGGCAGATTTGCGGAAGCCGTCGAGCTTTACCAGCGCGCGCTGAATCTTGAGCCGGAGGACGACCAATGTTTGTTTTTTCTCGGGCTGGCGATGTTCCAAATGGGACGTGGTTCCGAGGCCGCCGAATTGGTTCGCCGCGCGATCGCCTTTAATCCCGAGGTCGCGGAGTACCACTGCGATCAGAGCAGGATTCTCTTTCATCTCAATGATCTTGCCGGCGCGATCGCTGCCGGCCGCAAGGCCGTTGAATTGCGGCCTGATTTTCCCGGAGGGCTGTTCAATCTGGGAAACGCCCTGTGTCGAAGCGAATTATTCGACGATGGAATCGGCGCCTATCGGCGGGCGATCGCCCTGCGGGATGAGATTCCCGACGCGCTGAACAACCTCGGCATGGCGTTGCTGACTCTCGGCCGGATCGACGAGGCCGTTGCCTGTTTTGACCGCATTTTGGCGTCCAATCCGACGGATGCCGCTGCCCATAGCAATCGCATTTACGCACTGCATTTTCATCCGTCCTGGGATGCGGCGGCGATTCGTCGGGAGTCGGTTCAATGGAATGATCGCCATGCGCGCCGATTGAAGGGCGCTATTTTGCCGCATACCAACCGCCGCGATCTCCATCGACCTTTGCGAATCGGATACGTCTCCGCCGACTTCCGCGAGCACGTTGTCGGCTGGAACATGCTGCCGCTATTGCGGGAGCACGATCGAAGTCGCTTTCAAATTTTCTGCTACTCCGGAGTCCAACGTCCCGATGCGATGACGCGTGAACTGCGGTCCCTCGTTACCCAATGGCGTGAAGTCAACGGTGTTTCCGATGACGACGTCGCCGAAATGGTCCGCGACGATCAGATCGATATTCTGGTTGACTTGTCCCTTCATACGGGCGGAAATCGGCTTCTCGTTTTCGCCCGCAAACCCGCGCCCATTCAGGCCACATATCTTGGCTATCCGGGAAGCACGGGGCTGGAAACGATGGACTACCGATTCTCCGATCCTTTTCTGGAATCGGATGAGGAAACATCCGAACACACCGAACGTACGTTTCGCCTGCCTCGGACGTATTGGTGCTATCGGCCTGGTGGACCGGCTCCGGCTGTTGTACCGCCGCCGGTGCTTTCCACGGGAAAGATTATTTTTGGATCTCTGAATGCCTTTCAGAAAATATCGGGTCCGACGCTCGATTTGTGGGCACGGGTACTTCGTGCGGTTCCAGGCAGCCGCTTGCTATTACATGCGCCGGTGGGCGCCTGCCGGATGAAATTGCTGGAAATCTTCGAGCGATCTGAAGTGGCTGCTCACCGGATCGAATTTGTCGCCCGGCTTCCGTGGCCGCAATACATTCAGACTTATCAGCGGATTGATATCGCCTTGGATCCATTTCCGTACGGCGGCGGCATTACAACGTGCGATGCGCTTTGGATGGGGGTTCCTGTCGTCACGTTACGGGGGAATACGGCCGTTGGGCGGGGGGGAACCAGCATCCTTGGCAGTCTGGATTTGCATGAGTTGGTGGCCCGTTCATCGGAACAATACGTTTCAGTGGCCACAGCGCTGGCCGGACATGTGGGGATGCTGTGGGAGCTGCGATCGGCGCTTCGGGGCCGAATGTTGAAATCGCCGTTGATGGATGCCACTGGTTTTGCGCGATGTCGAAGGCGCATTTGTAAAAATGTGGAGCGACTGGACCGATTCATCCAAAAGCTGAATCGTGAACAAGATTGCCCAAGTTTGCCAGTCATCCTTATCGCCCACATCTTAATCTCTTGCTAGCGGAATATTTTCTCAATCATAACTGGCCTCTGATTTCCACCTAACACGATTCGATAAAGTACCACCATCGCAGTTCGCGGTGTCGCAGGACTTGATTGCGTCACAGTCGAGCGAAAGGCGGGGGGTGGTTGATTCCGGGATGTTCGGAATACGCATCCTGCCTACGTGGGACAAAACATCCCCATCCATTGGGGAGGGAGATCAGATGAATAAGTCAAAGAAGGTACTCGGAGTGCTTGCCACCGCCGCTTTTAGCGTATTGGGTGTGCACAGCGCTTCTGCGGGTGTGATTGCGTCTTGGGACTTTGATGCCGGCGGCACAATAGCTGCACCGTACAATACGCCGGCGGCGACGTCGGGAACCGGCTCGGCGACTCAGCTTGGTATGACCAATGGCTACATCTTTGCCGGTGGCGAAGGCCCCGGAAGCGTCGCCAACTGCGACGTACTGGCGTCCGCCGGCGCTTCTACGGGATCCAGTTCTTTCGGATGGCGTGTCCGCGGAAATGGCAATAGTGCAAACTCAGGTGCTGGCGTGGCCAATGGTTGGAACTCCACAGCTCCCCTTGCCAGCCAAGGCGCGCAATTCGATGTCAGCACCGCCGGTTACAATACCATTACGGTTTCGGCCGACGTTAATGCAACAGGACAGGCCGAACGCAACCTCGCCATTCTGTATACCTTGGATGACACCCAAGCCACGCCGGTTTGGTCGGTCGCCACTATCACGTCGGCTGGTTCTGCTGCGACGCTGGAAACCAATTCGACCAGTCCAAACACCATCACCGGTAACTACCTCGAGCTTAGCGGTGCCGGCTCAGGCTGGAACAACCTAATCACCGCGAGTGTGCCGGCCTCGGCCAACTCGGATCCGAACTTCGCCGTCGAGATCGTGAATGCTTCGACGGGCGCGGATGATGTGAACACGAGCGGTAACCCGTTGAACAACAGTTCAGGAAACTGGCGTTATGACAATGTCATCGTCTCGGGTACTGCGGTTCCCGAACCCGCCAGCGCTTCCCTGCTGGGCTTGGCTGGTCTGGGGCTTCTCCACCGGCGTCGCGCCAAAGCGAATTCCCGCTGATAGCCAGGATAGCGGACTTTCTAAAGCCCTCGGCAAACGCCGGGGGCTTTTTTTTGTAATATGTTTGCGTGAATCCGAGGTTGTTTTCTGGCACGATTGGAATCCCAATTGGCCGCTGGGCCGTCGGCGTCAGCGGCGGGGCGGACAGCGTGGCTTTGCTGCTGCTGGCGCACGGGCGGCCCGAGGTTTCTCTGCATATCGTCCATCTCGATCATCAAACGCGCGGGCAGGCCAGCACGGATGATGCGGCTTTTGTCGCGGCGCTGGCGGAGAGATTCGCGATCCCGGCCACGATTCTCCGTCTTGACCAGGTCGAACCGGGAATGGGGCCGTTGCCGAAGAATCCTTCCGCGCGGTACCGGGCGATTCGGCTTGAGCTTTTTCGCCGGGTCGTTGAGCGGGAGAAACTTGAGGGCGTTATCCTTGCCCATCAGGCGGACGATCAGGCGGAAACGATTTTGCTTCGGTTGCTGCGCGGTTCGGGACCGATGGGCTTGGCGGGAATGAAAGATCGCGGGCAGATCGGCGGATTAACGATTGTGCGTCCGCTTCTTTCGATTCGTCGGAGCGAGCTGAGGGAATTTCTTGTTCAGCGCGGGCAGGATTGGCGGGAGGATGCGAGCAACAGTTCGGACAAATATGCTCGGAATCGGGTTCGGCGATTTCTGGAATCGCGGCCGGAGTTGCATGAAGCCATCCTTGGGGTGGGCCGGGCGTGGCGGAATATTCGGGATGGATTGGCCGGACAGCTCCCCAATTGAAAGATAAATTCCCGGCAATCGTGCTGGCCGATTTGCCACGGGTATTGGGTCGCGAATCGGCGCGGCGCTGGCTCAAAGGTCAAGGGGCGCCGGCGGCACAAATCAACGTCGATGTTGTTGACCGCCTTCGCGAGATGTGCGTGGACGCTGCGACGCCGGGGCGGCAATTGTTTCCGGCGAAGATCATGATCTCACGACGAAGCGGGTGGATCGCGCGTGGCGGATGAAATACAAGAGAGCCTCACGCAGAGGCGCGGAGGCGCAGAGAAGAAAGCTGGTGAGTTGAGGGAAAGAGAGAGGGAGGCCGGGGGATTTCAGTGGAGCAAGTTGATTTCTCTGCGCCTTCGCGCCTTGTATGTTCAAAAAGCCCGGTATCGGTTCTACTTCCACTCGTCGTGTTCGCGTGACGACGAGCGCAGCGAGGAGTCATGCGAACACGACGATCGGCCCAAAACCGGTCGCGCCTCGGCACTCCAAGGCCGTCGCAGAGCGTGGTTCAAGCCGATCTCGTGTCTCGCAGCCCGAACAGCCGACTGAGCCTCTGCATCCCGCAAGCTCGCATTTGCAAGAAAGGGCCACCATGACTTCCGTTTCCGATGTTCACGCGACGATGCCCTATCTGGGCATTGATGTCTCCAAAGACAAGCTCGATCTGGCCGTCGAGGGCCAAGCCGGGGTTGTCGTTTTCGCCAACGATGCCGCCGGGATCACGCAACTGATCGAACACATGCGGCAACTGCGGCCGACTCTGATCGTCCTGGAAGCCACCGGCGGTTACGAGAAGCTTCTTCTCAACACCGCCCTCGATGCGGCATTGCCCATCGCCCGCGTGCAGCCCGGCCGGGTGCGCCACTTCGCCAAGGCCCAGGGCCTCCTGGCCAAGACGGATGGGATCGATGCTCATCTCTTGGCGGTCTATGCCCGCTGTCTCCAGCCCGCGGTCAGCGAAAAACGCTCGAAAAACCAGCTCGAGCTCGACGCCCTGCTGGTCCTGCGCCGACAGCTCATCGACACCCGCACCGCCCTGACCAATCAGAGGCAGACGGCCGACCACTCCTTCGTCCGCGCCACGCTGGACAAACTTCTCCGGCAGATCCACGACCGGCTCAAGCAGGTCGAAAAAAAGATCACCCGTCTGATCGACTCCGACGATGATCTGGCCGGCCGACGCGATCTGCTTTTGTCCGTTCCCGGCGTCGGCAAAACCACCGCCGCCACTCTGGCCGCCCAACTTCCCGAATTGGGCAAGATCGATCGTTGTCAGATCAGCGCCCTGGTTGGCGTGGCGCCGTACAACCGCGATTCGGGAAAGTGGGCGGGAAAACGCGCCATCTTCGCCGGACGCGCTGCGGTCCGCAGCGTGCTCTACATGGCAACGATCACCGCCATTCGTTGTAATCCGGTGATCCGCATGTTCGCCGAGCGTCTGGAAAACGCGGGCAAACTGCCCAAGGTTGTCATCACCGCGTGCATGCGAAAGCTGCTGACGATTCTCAACGCCATGGCCCGCGACGGCATTACATGGAGTCCAAAATGTCAACTTCAAAACGCTTGACAACTAACACAGCCGCTCTGCGTGAGACTTTTTCTTTTATTTTCGCGTCGCCGCTTGCTGTTTTCGTGCCATTCCCATCGCGTGCGCCCATTGCTCATTCAATCCCATGGTGGGATAGAGTTCGAATGCCTGTTTCCAGTCGGACTCGGCCTGCGGCCAATCGTCGAGTCGCTCGTCGATCAGCCCCGACATTTTCCACATCTGCCAGTCATCGGGGTCGATTGATTCGGCTTCGCTCGCGATCCGGCGTGCCTCGGGCAATTTGTTTTCCTCGTAATCGACGTCCGCAACGAGCAGATGGATGGCCATCGATTTCGGTTGCTGTATCAGGGAATATTCATAGAACGAATCGCGGCCGTTCCATCGCTGGACGTAGGTCCATGTTCTGATGCACGCGAGCAACAGAAGTGTCACGAGCAACACATTTCCGCCGGCGGCGGGAAGCCGGGCGAGGAGCAACGCGATGAGGATGACGAAAAACGCCGAGGGAAGATACATCAGGCGTTCGCCGAAAATCGTGGCGATCATGACGATGTTTGAAGCAGGTGAATAGGTGAACGCCATCGCCACCAGGCAGAAAAAAGGGACCCATCGGCGGCGGAGGAGGCAGATGCCGGTGGTGATGACCCACGCTGTTGCGACGGCGGCGCCCAGCCAGAGATATGGGTCCTGCTGGCTGATGGTCGATCCGATGACGGCCGCGCCGTAGTCAATTGAAAGTTTGACGGGTGCCACGAGGAGTTGGAAATATCTGCCGAGGAGCGCCAGGGGAATGAGCCAGCGATCGGGAAACGGCGATTTGGCCAGCGGCTGGATGGCGATGGTGAGGAATCCGGGCGACCATTCGAATCGGAGTTTCAGGACTTCTTCTCGCAAAGCGATCAGCCCGCCGGCCGACCAGATAACGAGCGCGAATGCCAGCAATACGGCCTGACGTTCGGCTTGGCGCTGGGACGCATCTGGAAAAAGCTGTCTGCGCACGGGAAGGAGCGCGAATAACAGCACGGGCAGGAGAAACCCCTGTTCCTTGGAGAGCATCGCAACCAGGGAGACCGCGCAGATCGCCAGCGCCCGCGGGGTGGTAATGGGTTGTTTGAGGAACAGAACCATCGCGCCGAGAACGCCGACGGTGCAGGCGAGTTCGGCGCGGCCGACGATTCCGGCGACTGCTTCGCTATGAATCGGATGACAGGCGAAAAGCAGGCCAGCGAAGAGGCCGACCCTCCAGCCTGCCAGTCGCCGGGCCAATTCCGCGACCAGGGCGGATGCGCCGGCATGGAGGAGGATGTTGACCAGATGGAAGGTCCATCGACGGTCGCCGTGGAGCCACATCTGGATTCCAAAGCTTTGCGAGACCAGGGGGCGGTAAAGATTGTCCAAGCCGCCGTTAAACCAATCATGGGTCCAGAATTGTCCCCAGAGCTTGGGCTGGTGGACGCGGGGGTCTTGGCCGACGATATAAGCATCGTCGTAGATGTAGGTTCCGCCGAGGGTGATGGCGTAAAGGGCCGAGGCGACGAGAGCGGCCAGCGCGGCGGGGGTCCAGGATCGGGGAGGGACTTTCACGGGGGAATGGTAACAAGGACCCTCCCAGATCGGGAGGCGGGCGAAAATACGGAAAAATCGCCCATCCGGAGTCCCAAATGGAGTTCGGCCGGCCATTTACTTGCAAGAGGCTCTACCGGTCAACGTCAAATAGGGTAGAATTCACTTTCCAGGGAGGTCATTCGCCATGGCCGGACAAACTAAACATCGGGGCACTGGAGGCTTCACGCTTGTTGAGCTTCTGGTGGTGATTGGGATTATCGCGGTTCTGATCGCGATTTTGCTGCCTGCGCTTTCCCAGGCCAATCGACAGGCCAAGACCGTCCAATGCGCAAGCAACATGCGGCAGTTAGGAATGGCTCTGCTGATGTACACGGATCAAAACAGCGGCTACCTTTTTCCAACGAATCTCGGCTGGAGCAATAGCCTGGTTTATCTGACCAGTCCCAACGACGGCAGCATGAACAATACGGGATTTGGGAATTCGCTTGTATTGGCACAGCCGGACCAATGGCAGTCGTACCATTATGGTTGCTGGCCGACCCTGGTTTTCAACGGCGTTTGGGATCCTCCGATCATGAGCTGTCCGACGGAAGACGTCGACCCGCCGCCCAACGCGCGGCATACATACATCCTCAATGAGTACATGGCGTACTACAACGAGAAGTTCGGCAGGCCTCTTCCCAATCACACGTCGCCCTCGGATGCGATCCTAGCGGGTGAGAAGGTTTCGGCGGTGGGCGATTACTACATGGAGTACGGCGATTACTCTTCTGGAAAGGTTGATTATCTTCGCCATGGGGCCAAAATCGGGTCGAATTACCTGATGCTGGATATGCATGTCGAAACCAAGCTAATTCTCACCGATGCCAGCGCCGAAGCGTCTCTGGATCCATGGGATTTCGCGGCCGGAATAACTCCCACTACCCCGCCCAGCCAGTAAAATGGCTGTGGAATTCCTCTGCTTTATCGGCGGCTCGCTCATTGTGCTGATTCCCGGAATCTGGCTGGCCGGGGCGCTTTCGCTGGGCAACAACCGATTGGAAAGATGGGCCACGGGAAGCTCGGTTGGCCTGGCGATGGCGGTGTTCGTCACTTCGGTTCTCAGTCACGTCGATCTCCGGGCGTTCTATCCTGTCTGGGCAATCATCGGATTGACTTGCCTCGTAATCTGGATGAAGTCACCACATCGAAGTCCATCGACGGCGGATAGCTCCGTACAGATTTGGATGGTTTTAGTTCTGCTGCTGGTGGGAATCAGCCGGTTTGCGATCGCCTTGCCCCGCGTTCTGCCGGCGGGGCCGCTGGATCCTACGTTTCAATTGATTCTGTCGAAGCAGATCCAGTTGACCCATCACGCGATCGACCATTGGCCGTTCGCTAATATCCCCTTGAATTATCCGACGGGAAGCAATGTTTTGGTGGTCGTGCTGTCTGGTTTGTCGGGGCTTCCGCTGCACACGGTTTTCAAGAATCTGATCCCATTACTCGGCGTATTGACCACGGCCCAGATGTATGTGTTTGCCCGGCGAATGACGGACAACTCGCTTACTGCACTCTATTCGGCGGCCATCTACGGCCTTTGGGCATGGTTCGGCAGCATCGATTATTTCCGGTGGGGCGGTCTGCCGAACGAGCTGGCCATGCTTCTGTTCATCACGATGTTATCCATTGGGGGATCGTCGCGCGGTTCCATATCGGCGATGACAATCTGTTTCGCCGCGACGGTTCTGGTTCATCATCATGTCATGGTCGTCAGTTCAATCATTCTGTTCCTGATCATTCTCTGGCAATGGTTTCACGACAAACCCTGGCGACCCCTGGCAATCGCGGTGGCGGCGGGGTTTTTGCTCGATGCGTTCTTTCTTCTGCCGTATGCCTTGCATCTGGGGAATTTTCGATCGACGGGGATGGTGATGGGCGGTGAGGATCTGCTGCCGCTTCTGGGACAGCCTCAACAGTTCGGATACGCGCTGGCTTGCGTGGCGGCCGTTGGGGTCGTTCTGTGCATCGCCCGATTGATTCCTTGCCCGCCGGTCGTGGGAATCGCCTCTTTTGCTCTGCTGGGCATGTTCGTCATTGGCGAAGACATCATTCCGCTGACGCTTCGCGCCCTGCATCGGACGTCGTTCACATTTTTCACGCCGTCTCGGTTCTTGACCGATCTGAATTATTTCTTGCCGATTTTCGCTGCCGGGGCGATTCTTTATCTTCAGCGCCGGATTCGCATTCCGCAGTGGGCCATCATGGTTTTTGTGGTGGCTGCTCCGGTGGGCGATTATCAGCGCTGGATCGAAATGTTCAGCCTTTACAATCTTCCGCCGGAATTGCTGGATGCGTGCGATTGGATTCAGCACAACACGCCGCCGAATGCGATCGTTGACAACAAGGGTGGATGGATGACGTATCTCTGCTGGCGAAAGCCGGCCCATATTGCTTTGCCGGTTTCGGAGCCGGTTAGCGAATATCAGCAAGCGGAAGATTGGATTCCCAAGGTCCTTGCTGGGAAACTCGCGCCGGATTTGCCGGACATGATGATCGTGAAGATCGGCGATGTCGGATCGAGCGGTGGCAAGCCGATTTTATGGCAGGATTCGTCGGGAGCGGCGGTTTTCAGGGAATGGCCGTGAACTGTAGGCTGCCCGAGAAACGAGATCAGGTCGCGACAAACAATTCCCGTGCTTTGGCCAGTAGTTGGTCGTCCGTGAGATGATGCTCATCCACGGCTTTGGATCCGACGACTCGCTTTACTATTTCCGGGTGAAGGCGCTTTCAGCTCGGCCAACAAATGTTCCATCGCGCTGCTGGCGCCCGTGCCGGTGCCGAACATCAGAATCTGTTGGGCACCTTGCAATGTTTTGGCTACGGCTTCGTAAAAACTCTTCTGCTCCGGTTTTCGCTGGCCATCTCCATCGTCCTGGTTATAGTGCAGATCGCGGCCGAAACCGAACGGGTCATACGGCGTAATGCGTTGCGGGACTGAACCGCGCATTTCGGTGCGGTATATCCTGGCCTCGCGATGATCGATAACGACCAGCAGATGCGTGCCTACCGGCGCGGGAGGCGGCGCTGGGGTTTCAGAGCGCTCCAGAAAGTGGCGGAGCTGCATTAATTCCTGCTTGTCCGCCAGGTCCTTGCCACGCGGGCGATGCAGCTGCAGCGTTTGGCCGTTGCGCGTGACTTTCAGGTTGCCTTTGTCGTCTTCGACGGCAGTCGTGTCGGTCATCGCGCCGAGCATCGACCATACCTCCCGCCATTGCAGGTTATGCGGCATCGGGTGCTGGAAGAGGTGCTGATAAGTCTTCTGGTGAGTGCCGGATAGTTGTGATTCCATTTTGATTTTCCTATTACTGATCGCTTTCTTTCATAGTCATCTGGTCGCTCATCGCATTCTCTGGACCGGACTTCCGCGGACGGTCCGCGGCCCAGCCATCCGAGCTTTCGCTCCAGCAGACCGAAAGCAGTTTACCAAAATGTTCCCGATGATTCAGCGCCAGAATGGCCTCCCAACCGCTTTCTTCAGATTCCATTTCGATGAACCCGAAGCCGGTGCCACAGCCTGTTTCGAAGTGTCGGGCGATCATTGCGCTTCGCACGGCGCCATGCGATTCGAACAATTGCTGCAGGACGAGGCTGCCGATGTAAACCGGCAAGTTACTAACTTGTATGAGGCGGGCCATTTCACACGTTCATTTCGCTGGGTTCTCGACAGATGCGGGACGCGAGGAACCACATTTTGCAACTCGCTGAAAACAGTTGCCTATTTGTGCGTCAAATCCTGAACTTGTTGCTGCGCACTGGCCTTGTCCTGATCAAGCTTGTTTTTGTCCACGGTCACGGTGACGTTGCTCTGACCAGTCGTGTCACTTGTTGCCGCGCGGAACCAGCCGCGGTAATACCCGACACCGGCAATCAAAACGCATAGAAAAACGATCATGCCGAAAAACCGAATCATCTGAATCTCCGGCAGCCGATTAGTTCGGCGTTGAAGGTTGCGTCTGCACGTCGACCTGGACTCCGATTGGCACATGAACGGTCGTCATGCCGTTGGGGTTGCTTGCGGCATTGGCCGCGGCGTCGGCTCGATCAGGCTGCGCGGAACGCGAGAAATATATGGAGTGATCGTGGCTGGGGTTGGCGATTCCTTCCGGAGCGGTGCTGCCGTCGATCTGCACCGTGTCGGCGACGGGATCGAATTTCATCACCTGGTCTTTTTTCAAGTCGGTGGAATAGACGACGCGGTTATCGGTGTCGTCGTGCAAATAAGCCTTGCCATCATGCGGCGCGGCGAAGGCGACGACCTTGCCGCCGCTGGAGACCTGCATCGCATCAGACGGAACGTCGGGACGCTCCTCTGCGGCGCAACCGCCAAGAGTCGCCACGAGTGAACCAAAACTCAAAACTGCTACTGCAAAATATGTTGCTTTCATAAAGCGTCCTTTTGATTGAACAATTGCCATAACTGGATTCTGGCTCCGGAAAAATAACCGGGGCATTTGCGCCGCCGAATACAAATCCGGCGGCTAATAATTTTCTTCAATGGTTTTCGGGGCCACCAGGTTGATGATCGTCCTGGTGAATGTCCTGGTGGACATCATGAGGGTCATCGTGGTGATCCCAGCCGTCATGATGGTCGTCACCGTCCACAGTGCATGCGGCCATTGCCATCAACATGGCCAGTCCGATCGAAACCGTCAGCGTTGTCTTGAACATTGTTATCCGTTTCATGTTTTGTCTCCTTCGTTGAAGCTTCCGGAAGGCACCTCCCCGGAGAGCAGGAATACCTGCACCATGGTGCCGCTTGTGAATACCTGGACAACGGCACCGGTTGTCGGCTCAATCTCCGCGGTGGCTTCACGCACTTCCATTCCGGTGATCCGCTTGATCTCCTGCCGGAGCGTGTCGGAAGCGCTGAGAAACAACTGCCGGTGAAACTCCTGCATCTTTGCGGCGCCGTCGGGACTTTGCGCCATCGCCTGCTCGGCCGGTGACAGTGCGCCGTGCAGCGTGATGACCAGCGTATCCCCGCTGAGCACCACGGTTACAGATTTTGCGCGCGTCCGGTTCGTTGCCGTTGGAAGGCGGTTGCCGCTTCGGCAATTCGCTGGGCCATCGTTGGAATGGATTGAAGCATCGTATTCTTTTTCTGCCGGTGAATTGCGCCCGGCATATTCTGAAAGTGGGAGGATTGACGGCAAACCCTCCGATTTGCCGGCATATCCTCTCGGATCGTGGCCCAGTATGAGACCGCTAGATCATTTTGAACCTCAATCAAGCCGGCAGCGCCCCTGACGGCTGAACCAACTCGTTCTCCTGCACCGCATCCGTTTTGATCACAAAGCAGCGCCTCGACTTGCAACTCAGCTCAGCTTCGGCATCGGTTACGCGGTTGAGAAATACGCTCGCGGCTTCCAATCGCAACGCAACCCAGTCCGACTTCTCGTAAATGTCGTACCACCTCTGGGCAACGACGCCGCGCAGTGTTTGCATCCACTGAATCGGTGTTCCGTTCGCATCCTTCAATTTCAGGATGAATGTCTCGCCGTTCGCCAGTTCATCTATGCTTAACATTTTTGATCACTCCCGACTCAGTTAGGTCGACTACTTCCAACCCGCGCCCGTTTTCGTTTCAAAACCCAAATTCGCGAGCGCGAAAAAAACCGACGTGATCCAATCCCGAGGACTCAGGATTCAATCACGTCGGCTTACTCTGCAACCGGCCCCGCGGATTTCCGAGGTGCCATTTATTTAGTCGTCCGACGACCTTATTTACTTTTAATGCGGGACCAGATTGTCCCCGCGATATCCAATACCCTAGAACTCCGACTCGGAAATAGCAATGAGCAAATTCGAATGTTGAGCGAAATCGCGAAAATAACGCCTATCTCTTCTTCGTCTCTCTGAACAATGGCGATTCGGCCAGCGTGAATAACACCACCTCTTCGCCGGTCGTTGTACTGATATCGTGATGCAGGCTCACCACTTTGATGCCGGTAATCTCCTGCACCATGGTCTCCATGGTCGGCCGCGCTATCTCGATCAAATGGCTTCGCACCTGCTTGAGCAGGTCTCTGCCTTTTTCGGGCTGAAGTGTCTTGACCAGATGCTGCTCGGCGGCGGTCAGAACGCCCTTTAGACGGACGACAAGCAGATCATCAATCAGGTGCGCGCGAACATCTTTTGGGCCGCGGCCCATGTATTCCTGTTCGAAGCGGCTCATGCCCTCGGCAACAGCGCTTTCAATTTCACCCTGCGTTTTCATCAGGAAAAACAGGATATCAGTTATTCTCGGATTTGTCTTGCTTATCCAGCCGATAAGCGTATGGTGCCCGTTGAGGATTACTTAACGAGTCAGTTCCTCGCGAAATATCGAAGTCCTCGGATGACTAACTAAAGGGTTGTTCGGCCACCGGCCGAAACACCCGTTAACGAGTAAGCCGACGCAATTGATCCCCGAAACATGGGGTTTCAATTGCGTCGGCTTTTTTTGTTTCTCGAGGTACCGTCCAAAAAACGGTCCGGAAAAATGAATGGAGCGTTGTAATGCTTTGGACCCTTGTATTCATTCTTGTGGTGTTGTGGCTGCTCGGAATGGTCACCTCATACACGGCCGGTGGATTGATCCACATCCTGCTGGTAGTGGCCCTGGTCGTCATCGTCGTTCGTCTTCTTCAGGGACGCAGGCCCCTGGCCTAGACATGGCCAATATACGAGCACCTCGAACAACGGTGTCTTTTTTGGAGATATTTATGACTCGCACACGGTTTTTTCTTTGTCCATCAGGTGGGCGCTGGCTCTACCGATTTTGAGTGGTTGCGCGATGGATGCGTTAAGCAACATCCCGGCCAATGCCACGATCGGCAGTTCGGGCAACGATCATCTTTCCTACACCGCGCCGTCGTATGGCCGGATATGGGTTTACGATGTAACCAACGATCGCATTGATTATTCCGGTCCGCTGCCAATGAACCAACTGGTTACAGTGGACCCGGGCACCAACTCCATCACGATCAACGGTCACATTGTCTCGGATACGCTGCAGCCAGGTACACAGCACCGCATTTACTTTGTGCCCGCCTAGCGGTTTCAACTGCGTCAATTTTTTTGTGTTTCTCGAAAGCATCGTTTTTCAAAGGAGATGCATCATGTTGATCGGCGTCGTCGGTTGGATCGTATTGGGAATAATCGCCGGCTTTATCGCCAGCAAGGTTGTCAGCTTGCGAGGAGATGACCCCAAGATGGGCATTTGCGCGGCTGCAATTGGGGCGTTAATCGGGGGGTGGCTTTACAGCATGTTCAGCGGAGCCGCCGTCACATCATTCAACCCGAAAAGCCTTTTCTTCGCTGCCATCGCGGCCGTCGTCGTCCTGGTGGCCTTCCACGGCTGGCGTTGGAAAACGGCCACCTGAGCACGATCGGAATCGTGTCCCTCATTCATTTGACGGACTTTATTAGGAAATCATGGACGTTATCGAAACCAGTTTTGCCCGATGGGCTGACTACTACGTCGGCTTGGCCGTTTTGGCGGCGCTTTGGGCCGCGGGTTGGATCGCTCTTGAATTTATCTTTCGGTGAACTGACCGCTCGGTTTTAACACATGGAGGATATGTCATGTTGATTTTGTCGAGAAGGAGCTGCGAATCGGTGGTCGTCGGAGATCCCGCCGCTCAGGTTGACCAATTGCTCAAGGTCACGGTGCTTGAGATAGGCCGGGGCAGAGTGCGGTTGGGATTCGAGGGCGCGGCCAAATTCCCCGTCAATCGTTGGGAAGTTTGGCAGCGAATCCGCGCGGGATACAACCCCGACGGTCCGCCAAACGAGCCTCCGCCGTTAATGACGCAGTAACTTTACGGAGGGAGTTAGAAAGGAATGCAAAATGTCTATCTCAATGGAACGATTTGGATCGAATGAACAAACATCGGAATTGCCCGCTGCAAGCGGTTTGCAAAACTCGGCGTTTCCCTACCGACTGCAATGCCGCACGTGCGGCTTCGAGCCTACGGATGGGATGATTCCGCCGCCGAGTTGCCCGAAGTGCGCCGGAAATTCCTGGGAACGGTTCGTATTTCCGCGAAGCCTGCTGACGTGCGCCAATCGACGTGTTGAAAAAAGTCCGGAATTGCGATCGTCGTTCGCAATAAGGAAAGCAATTTGAGCCGATGCCCTGACCTTGAAGATCTTTTTCACTATTGGAGTCGATTATGAGTATGCCACGTATTTGTGGAATCGTCCTGCTGGTGGTCGGAGTTATTCTGCTGATCGTCGGGATGAACGCATCCCACTCGGCGGCGGACCAAATCAGCAATACCTTCACCGGGCGATTCACCCAGAACACCGCCTGGTACATCTTTGGCGGAGCCGCGGCTGCCCTGTTGGGACTGCTGATGGTTCTGTTCGGCCCCGGAGGTAAAAACGCTTAACGGAAATTAAACAGCGAGAGAATTTTGAGTCGCCGGATTGATATTCAGCGACACGGACTTGTGTAGTGCATTGTGCCGAAGCCGAGACATTTTTCACGGCAACGGCAATTTATGAAAGGACAGTTTATGAAAAAGGCAATTCTTGCGATCAGTTTGCTTGGCGCGGGCTTCACTTTTGCAGGTCTGACCGCTTGCGAAACGGAAACACCAGGCGCTACGGAAACGCTGGGTGTTTACTCGACGAATGTTGACGGTAATCCCGACAAGGTGACCGCCGCCGCCCAAAAGGCCGCGGCCGATCTCAAGCTGACGGAGATCGTTGGCAACGGAACTGCGATCGACGGCAAGGTCACCGCGAAGGACGCCCAAGGCGATGTGGTGACCATCGAGATCGCGCAGGCTGGCGACAATGTCAGCAAGGTAACGATCCACGTCGGCACAACCGGCGACGAAGCGGTCAGCAAGCAGTTGATCGACAAAATCAAAAGCCATCTCTCCTGGCTTTGAGTAGGAATACCGAGGTCACCATGGGTGTCGTCGTGCAATGTTGTTTCAGCTCAGCCGGCGCCCTGGTGACCTTTTTTGCGTGAATGATTGGAATATTGAAAGGATCCTTATATGGGATTGATACTGCTGATTCTCGTGATCCTTCTTCTTGTCGGGGGACTGCCGCATTGGGGATATAGCCGGAATTGGGGCTATGGTCCGAGTGGAGGGTTGGGATTTGTATTGCTTATTGTGGTCATCCTGATGCTCATGGGGCGGTTGTAATATCAACCAAATAGTCGCGCAGGCGATCTTGATGTGGTTTATGTGAATGACCGCTAATTTTTATCGTTGCGGGCTTTGCGCCGAACACGTTCCCTGGCTCGAATTCGGGAACTCGCTTTCGCTTCGTACGCGGTTGGCGGGCCTGGCGACGATCGGACAAGCCGTTTGCTGCGGGTCCCTTGGAGGTCGGAACCGATCCGAATCTTCTATCCCTTCTCCTGATTAGAGCAAACCTCGTCTAAAACCGGGGATGACCTGGGTCGTCCGCCTCTTGTCGGCAAGCTGTCTTGGCGTGACAATTCCCCGCAGCAGGATGAAGACGAGCTATGACATCGTCGTGATCGGGGGCGGGCATGCCGGGGCGGAGGCGGCGTGGGCGGCCTCCAGAGTCGGGGCGGACGTTGCGCTGATCACCATGGACCCGTTGCGGATCGGGCAGATGTCGTGCAACCCGGCGATCGGCGGATTGGCCAAGGGGCAAATGGTGCGGGAAATTGATGCCCTTGGCGGGCTGATGGGGCTGGCCACGGATGATACGGGGATTCAGTTTCGGATGCTGAATCGATCAAGGGGTCCGGCGGTGTGGGGGCCGCGGGCGCAGGCGGATAAATATAAATATGCGCGGCGAGTGCAGGAGCTTTTGGCGACCTGCCCCAAGCTGACGATCCTGAGCGGGGAAGTCGCGGAGATTTGCGCTGCGCCGGAAGTGAATGGCGTCGTTTTGAAAGACGGCAACGCGCCTCGATTGCCGGGCGGTGATCGTTACCACGGGAACGTTTCTGCGGGCGTTGATGCACACTGGCGAACGGCAGACACCGGGGGGAAGGGTCGGCGAGTCGGCGGCGGTGGGATTATCGGGGTGTTTGCAAAAGCTTGGATTGGAGATGGGGCGGCTCAAGACGGGGACGCCGCCGCGGCTGCGGAAGCAAACGATTGATTTCAGCGCGTTGGAAGCACAGCCGGGGGATGACGAGCCCGCGCCGTTTTCGTATCTGAATGAATATCGTTCCGACTGGTCTCCGCCGTTGCAGCAGGTGGGGTGCTGGATCACCGCGACTGGCCCTGAGGTTCACGAAATCATCCGGGAGAATCTGCATCGGGCTCCGATGTATAGCGGGCAGATTCAAAGCACTGGGCCGCGATATTGTCCGAGCATTGAGGACAAGGTTGTGCGATTTGCCGAGAAGGAACGCCATCAGATTTTTCTGGAGCCAGAGGGTTTGGATACGGACGAGATTTATTGCAATGGGATCAGCACCTCTTTGCCGGGGGATGTGCAGGAGCAAATCGTCCGGCTGATTCCGGGATTGGAGAACGCGAAAATTCTGCGATATGGATACGCGGTTGAATATGACATGGTCTGGCCGACGCAGATTCAAAGTACGCTGGAAACCAAGCGGGTGCCGGGGTTGTTTCTGGCGGGGCAGATCAATGGCACCAGCGGATACGAAGAGGCGGCGGCGCAGGGATTGATGGCGGGGATCAACGCGGCGCGATACGCGGCCGGGGGCGGGGCGGATTTTGTTCTGCGTCGCGATCAGGCGTACATCGGGGTTTTGATTGACGATCTCGTGACAAAGCCGCCGACGGAGCCTTATCGCATGTTCACTAGCCGGGCCGAGCATCGGCTGCATCTGCGGAGCGGACAACGCGGACGAGCGATTGACGCCGATCGGGCGGGAGATTGGGTTGGTGGACGATGAGCGATGGTCGATGTTTAATGCTCGGCGCGAAGCGATTTTGGCAGGGGCGGAGATGCTCCGTACGCTTCGGGCTGCGGATATTCTGCGGAGGCCGGAAACGGATTGGAGTGAGGTGACGGGCCGTTGGCCGGAGTTGTCGGCGATCGATCCGGCAATCGCGAATCTCCTACAGATTCGTGTGAAATATGAAGGGTATATCGCTCGTCAGGATCGCGACATTGAGCGATTCGCCAAACTGGAATCGAAGCTGATACCGGCTGCGACCGATTATCTGCGCGTTGTTGGGCTGCGCAACGAAGCGAAACAGAAGTTGGCCAAGTTTACTCCTCGCAGCCTGGGGCAGGCTCTGCGCATCAGCGGGATCACGCCGGCGGATGTGACGGTGCTGGCGATTCATCTGGATCGGCGATAAGAAATGCGGTTTTGCCACAGATAAAAATCAGATGCACACAGATAATTCAATTATATTAAAAGCGTTTATCTGTGTGCATCTGATTTTTATCTGTGGCAATAATCTTCTGCTTCACCGTAGCGACACCGGCGGACCGACGACTTCGGACAATGCGTAGATTGTTCGCATGGCCGTTCGGCGCGACAGCATCAGTTGGCGGATCGCGGATGCGGATATGGTGGATTGTGCCTTGGAAACCACCGGCGGCTTTGGCGGTTCCGGCGTTCGGGCTGCGACAGTCCGTGGCAACGGCAGTGTGGCCGATGTCGGGCGCGGAATTGGCGGGGGGGCTTTCAATTTGTTGGCGACCCGGCGGATCGCCGCCTGGCGAGTTGGCTGTGGGCGATTTGTTTGCGGGCGCGATCCAGTCTGACCCGGGCGCGGGGGTGGCCGCTGCGTCACCTGTTGACCTCCTCGCGGCTGCTGGCTGGGAGCCTGATCAATCGGCGGAATTCTTGGCACGGATCGCGGCGGCGGCAGTTGCTGCTGCGACGGACCGCGGAAGAGGGCGATCAGGGCCTGAACTATTAATTCAATCAATGTGTCCATCGAATCACAGGTTCATGAAATCTTCGAGCCATCGCCGGGCTTGGCGATCGCCTCGCGCATCGATGTGTCGGATTGGATGTTTTTAAGTTTGTAGTAGTCCATGACGCCGATGTTTCCGGTGCGGAGGGCCTCGGCCATCGCTTTGGGGATTTCGGCTTCGGCGAGGACGACCAGGGCGCGGTTTTCCGCCTGTTTGGCGACGTTTTCCTGCTCTTGCGCGACGGCCATGGCGCGGCGTTGTTCGGCCTCGGCCTGGAAGCGGCGCAAATCTGATCCGGCGCGGTCGGCCGCGAGCTTTGCGCCGATGTTTTCGCCGACGGTGATCTCTGCGATGTCGATCGAGAGAATCTCGAAGGCGGTATTGGCATCGAGGCCCTTGAGCAGCACCGCCTTGGAAATTTTGTCGGGATTCTCCAGAACGTGCTTGTAATCCTCGGCTGATCCGATGGCGTTGACGATTCCTTCGCCGACGCGGGCGACTACCGTTTCCTCGGTGGCTCCGCCGACAAGACTTTTGATATTGGTGCGCACGGTCACGCGGGCTTTTACCTTGAGCTGAATGCCGTCCTTGGAAACGCCGTCGATGGTCGGCTGGCCGAACTGGGGATTGGGCACGTCGATTACCTTGGGATTCACGCTGGTCTGGACGGCCTCGAGAATGTCGCGGCCGGCCAGGTCGATAGCCGTGGCGATCCGCCAAGGGAGATCGATCCCGGCCTTGCTGGCGGCGATCATGGCGTTAATCACCCGTTGCACGTCGCCTCCGGCCAGAAGATGGCTCTCCATTTCCCGCTGGCTGACTTGCAGGCCGGCCTGCGTGGCCTGGATTCGGCCGACGACGATCGTCGAGGCGTTCACTTTCCGCATCCGCATTCCGAACAGTTCGAAGAAGCTGACTTTGGCTCCGCTGAAATAGGCTCGGACGTACAGGCCGATGAAGTTGGCGATCAAGACCATGAAGACCAGGCAGGCGATGATGACTATCACTGAGACGGCGATCCAAACGACGCTTGCGCCCGAGGTGGGGGTCTGATCGTCGGCGAGGGGGAACATTAGGAGCATTCATATCCTTTCTGTGGGACGGGGGTATTTTAGGGTGGGGAGGGGGGAAATACGAACGGGAAGCTATTGCGGAGCTTTCCCTTCGCGCTCTTCGCGCCTTCGCGGTAATCCTCATAGAAGATTTACCGCGAAGCGGCTGTGTTAGTTGTCAAGCTTTTTGAAGTTGGCATTTAGGGCTCCAGATGATGTTGTCACGCGCCATGGCGTTGAGCATGGTGAGCAATTTTCGCATGCACGCGGTAATGACGACCTTGGGCATTTTCCCCGCCTTCTGCAACCGCTTGGCGAAGGTTTGTATCTGCGGATTGCAACGGATCGCGGTGATCGTGGCCATGTAAAGTACGCTGCGAACCGCCGCGCAGTCCGGCGAAGATGGAACGCTTTCCCTGCCATTTTCCCGAATCGCGATCGTACGGCGCCACGCCAACCAGGGCCGAGATCTGACAACGGTCGATCTTGCCCAGTTCGGGCAACTGGGCGGCCAGAGTGGCGGCGGTGGTTTTGCCGACGCCGGGAACGGACAGAAGCAGATCGCGTCGACCGGCAAGGTCGTCGTCGGAATCGATCAGACGCGCGATGCGTTGATCGACTCGCTTGACCCGATCGTGGACCTGTCGAGCCAGTTGGGCCAGCGAGTCGCGGACGAAGGCGCTGTCGGCCATCTGCAGCTGATTGGTGAGTGTGGTGCGCGTGTCGATGAGCTGGCGACGCAAGACCAGCAGGGCATCGAGTTCCAGTTGATTTTTCGAGCGTTTTTCGGTCACCGCCGGTTGAAGGCAGCGGGCATACACTGCCAGCAGATGAGCGTCGATCCCATCGCTCTTGGCCAGGAGGCCCTGGGCCTTGGCGAAGTGCCGCACCCGGCCCGGTTGCACGCGGGCAATGGGCAGAGCAGCGTCCAGGGCGGCGTGGAGGACGGCCCGCTCGTAGCCGCCGGTGGCTTCCACGACAATCAGGGCGGGACGCAGTTGCCGCAGGCGTTCGATCAGTTGCGTGATTCCCGCCGGATCGTTGACGAAGACGACAACCTCGGCTTGGCCCTCGACGGCCAGATCGAGTTTGTCTTTGGAGACATCAATGCCCAGATAAGGCATCGGCGCGTTCACATCGGAACCGGAAGTCATGTCGGCCCTTTCTTGCAAATGCGAGCTTGGCTCCAAAAGAACCAGAGGCTCAGTCGGCTGTTCGGGCTGCGAAACACGAGATCGGCTTGAACCACGCTTCGCGACGGCCTTGAAAGGCCGAGGCACGACCGGTTTTGGGCCGATCGTCGTGTTCGCATGACTCCTCGCTACGCTCGTCGTCACGCGAACACGACGAGGGGAAGTAGAACCGATAGAATGCTTTTTGAACATACAAGGCGCGAAGATCGCGAAGGGGAAAATATGTATGCCGATACCTGTTTGAATCTGAATTAAATTTGTGGCAAATCTTCTGTCCTTCATGCCCCAATCGCCACCGCTGCCCTCTTTTTTACTTCCGGTTCTTTTTTCGCTTCCAACCCAAGCTTCTCGCGAATTTCGGATTGGACGGCGTCGATGGCTTGGGCGCCGTCGACGGAGACGATCAGTTCTTTTCGGCTGAAGAGGTCGAGAATCGGCTTGGTTTTGCTCGTGATAGTCGCGAAGACGATTGGAGACGGCTTCGGGGTTGTCATCGGCGCGGGTGAGGAGTTGGCCGCCGCAGACGTCGCAGACGGCGGGGTTGGCGGGGCGGTGGAAGATCAGGTTGTAATCCAGGCCGCAGCGGGAACAGAGGCGGCGGCCGAGGACGCGGTCGAGGACGACCTGATCGGCGAGGTCAATCTGAATGACGGCGTCGATGTCGTAGCTTTCGAGAAAGAATTCGGCTTGCCGGCGGTTGCGGGGGAAGCCGTCGAGGATGAAGCCGAAGTTCCAGTCGTGCTGGTCGAGGCGGCCGCGGACGATTTCCTCGACGATGTCATCGGAGACGAGTTCGCCGGCGGCGGTGCTGCGGCCGATTTTCGCGGCCAGCTTGGTATGGCTCTGGATATGCCAGCGGAAAATGTCGCCGACGCTGACGTGGACAAGGTTGAAATCCTTGCAGAGCATCTTGGCCTGCGTGCCCTTGCCGCAGCCCTGGATGCCCATGATGACGTATTTATACATGAAGATTTTCTCTAGTAGATGTGCGGCACGAAGGTCTGATCCTCGAGCGGCGGACGAACGTAATCCGGCGGCATCTTGGGGCGTTCGGGCAGTTCGGGCGGAGCCGCGGGGCTAAGATCCTGGTAGGGAATGATGCTGAGCAGATGGCGAATGCAATTGAGTCGCGCAGCCTTTTTGTTGTCGGCGCGGACCACCCGCCAAGGGGCCTGCTTGGTGTCGGTGTGCTTGAACATCGCATCCTTGGCGTGGGAATACTCGATCCATTTGGACCGGGATTCGATGTCCATGGGGCTCAGCTTCCAACTGCGGGTGACATCGTTGAGCCGGCCCTGGAAGCGCTCTTCCTGCACGGCATCGCTGACGGAGAACCAGTATTTGAGCAGGATGATTCCCGAGCGGATGAGCATGTTTTCGAATTCGGGGCAGCTTCGCAGAAATTCCTGATATTCGGCCGGCGTGCAGAATCCCATGACGTGCTCGACGCCGGCGCGGTTGTACCAACTGCGGTCGAAGAGGACCATTTCGCCGCCGGCGGGGAGATGGGGGACGTAGCGCTGGAAATACCAGCTTGTCTTGTCTCGTTCGCTGGGGCTTCCGAGGGCGACGACGCGGCAGATGCGGGGATTGAGGCTTTCGGTGATTCGCTTGATGACACCGCCCTTGCCGGCCGCGTCGCGGCCTTCGAAGATTACGACGACCTTCAAGCCCTTGGCCTTGATCCATTGCTGGAGCTTGACCAGCTCGATCTGCATCCGGGCGAGTTCTTTGAGATAAATTTTGTTTTTGATCTTGCGGCATTCCGCTCGGAGGTCACCATGATGAATGCCCAGCGCATCTGGATGCGGTTCGGGGTGCGTATCGCCATTGCCATTGGTTGATGCGTGCTTTTCCTTCTTCTTATCTTTTACTTTCATCGCGCAATCCTACCTTCAGGTGTGAATCGACAGATATGAGCGGCGGTTTGGCAGCGACGATCTTGTAGCGGAGATCGGCGGAGCAGTGGGGTTGGTGCCCAAAGCTCAGGCGGCGGAGTCTAAGAAGTTTGCGCAAAGCAAACAAGAAAATTTTTTGGAATCGACAGGAAATTTTTGGAACGCGGGATGATCGGGCATCGAATGACGAGTAATGAAGTAGTCGGCGCCGATATATTTAAGTGTGAATATGTATTCGAATAGAACAGCTAATGAACACTCAGGGCATGTTTAGTCGCATCGAGCGCAGCATCTACCCACACCTCATATTCATTTTCCGTTGGATGCAAACCATCATCTGCGACCAAATCCGGTTGAGTGGTGACCGACCTGCTCTGGGGCGTGATGTCCACGTATGCCGCGCCGGCTTTGGCTGTCTCCTGGCGATTGATCGCATTGAAACGATCGATTTCCGCTCCGATCTTTTTTGAATCGTATTGTTGCCCGAACGGGGTCGCGCCCCAATCTGGAATCGACAGGACGACGACGCGTCCCGCTTTTTTGTCCGCGAGCGAAATTGCCTCCGTCAGCAATTGGACGAACTGCCGTTGATATTCGTCCTCGCTGCGACCCTGGAACTGGTTGTTGACTCCGATCAGCAACGTGACCAGATCGAATTTGTCCGTCAGTTTTGCCTTGTCGATCGCGCCAGAAGATCGTCGGTGGTCCAACCCGTTCGGGCAATGATCAGAGGATCGCTTAAATCGAGCCCGTCGATTCGCACTCGCTTAGCCAATTGCATCGGCCAACGCTGTTCTGACGGGACTCTTTCGCCGATGGTATAGGAGTCCCCCAATGCCAAAAATCGGAGTTTCCCGACGTAAGCCGGGGCAACCGTCGTTGGCGTGTCAGAACCGCTTCCATCGGCTCGGGACAGAGTTTCCCAATGCCAAAGAAATGTGGCGATCGCCAACCCGAGAACCAGGATCGCGACAAAGAATCGAAGCCCGGATTTTCGCATGTGCTACCTTTTCCGATGGAAGTATAGGAGCACCATTGGCGTGCAATTCAATTGGTTTCGCCGCAAAGGCGGTTCTGATAAATTTAAGCTGAAGCGTGAGCCGATTTGTGATGGCGACGAAGGGCTAATCCTGCCATTCCAAATATCATCATTCCCATGCTGATCGGTTCGGGAACAACGCTGATAGTGCCGGTGGTGTAAAGATTGCTGATATTCCATGATCCTCCAGCGGGGAGGGAGGGCAGGTTCACGGTGGCGAATGTTCCGTGGGCGTTGGGGTCGTAAAAAGCTAAGACGGCGAATTGCTCGCCAATCGTGGGTTCGAAGCCATTCTGTAAAGTGAAGTCTAGTGTACCGTTGTCTTGAGTGAGGGGGAGGGATATCGGATCAGAAATTTGTCCATTGAGCTCCACAGATATAGTCCCGTTCCCCATCGTTAGTTCAGCCGCCGCATTCCTCGTTCCGGCCGCCAGATAGAGCGTTCCGGACAAGGATTCGTCGGGAATATTCAACCAAGCATCATTGGACAGGGTGACGGTGCCCTCGATGGTTCCTGTGTTCGCGGCATCGATGGTAGAGTCGTCAAGCATGGCGTTGCCAATGCTTACGTTGTAGCCTCCGACACTGGAGCCATTTGTCAGCGCCACTTGGTCCAAGCCGAGAGACAAAAGCCCCGCTCCGAAAGTACCGTCGTTAAAAGTGGCGTTGGTAACCGTGTAATTGCCGGAAGAATCGAGTTCAGCTTTTCCGCCGTTCTCCACGACGAGGCCGTTGGCGTCGAAGTGGCCTGCTCCGGCCCCGCTAAGCAAAATGGTTGCATCGCTGACAATCAATTGGCCGGTTCCACCTTGGTCACCCACATCCAAGCTGCCGGATCCACCGGTCTGGCCGTTATTGATACTGATAGTTCCGGGTCCGACCAGCATAAGTGAGCCGGTTTGGCCGGCGGTTGTCGCCACGTTTAGAGCGGTCGTTATGATGCTGTAGCCGTCAAGGTCGACAGTTACGTTGTCGGTCTGCACGGTCACGGTTTCACCGAATTCACTGGAGGGAAGCGTAACGGTGTACCCGGAGGCGGAATTGAGGTCGAAGACGGGAGCCCCTGGTACCGCGTCGCCGTTCCAATTGCTGGGATTTCCCCAGTTTCCACCGGCGGGGTTGATCCAGTTTTGGCCGAACGCGGCCGCGGCGAAAACGAGAGAAGTTCCAAATGCCAGGATGAATTGAGAGCGCATGTGCTGTCCTCCCGCCAAAAGACAATCATTTATGCAAAGAACAAAATCCGCCCTGAAAGTGCGATGGTTGTTGTAACATGGCATTCCGGGGCGTCCAAAAAGAGTTCGTTAAGATTTTCGTCGAAGTATTCGCCGCGTGGGGCGTCGATCCACTCGATTCCGATCCGGAGGACGATCTGATAGGTTTGTCGTAAATCGTGAGCCGGTTTGCGCTAACAACCTGGGTTTGGATTGGGATCGGGACCGTTGTGGCGATCGTGTTGCCGTTTTCGACGATCTACTGGTCGGGGGCGATATTCTGGGGTTCGTATCTGACGATTTTCGTTTGCGGGCTGTGTCTGATCCGGATGAATTTCTTCTGCCGGGCGGTTTGTCGTGGAAAGACTGGGGGGATGAAGGTGGCGCTGACGTTTGATGATGGGCCTGATCCGAAGGCGACGCCGGAGTTGTTGGAGTTGCTCAAACGGGAAGGGATAGCGGCGACTTTTTTTTGTATTGGCAAGAATGTCGAGGCGAATCCGGATATCGCGAAGCGGATTGCGGGGGAGGGGCATTTATTGGGGAATCATAGTTATACGCATCCGTGGTATATCAGCATGTTGATGGGGCCGGCGCTGAGAAGGGAGATGGAGCGGACGCAGGAGGCGATCGAGAAGGCGGCGGGGGTGACGCCGAAATATTTTCGGCCGCCGAGCGGGACGACGGGGCCGAATTTTCCGGGGGCGTTGAAAAGAGTGGGGCTGATGTTGGTGGGGTGGGATGTGAGGTCATTGGATACGGTGGCTACGCCGGAAAGAGCCGTGGAGCGGATTGTTCGGCTGGCGGGGGATGGGAGTATTATTTTGTTGCATGATGGGGGGACGTCGCCGGGGCGGGTTGTGGAGATTGTTGGGGCGGCGGTGAGGGAATTGAAATTGAGGGGGTTTGGATTTGAGAGGTTGGATCGGTTGATTGAGGGGGCGGGGGGTAATGCGAAGACCGTGGGATAGCGGCTCGACCAGGCTCGCCGGAGCCCATCCCGCGGCTTTCAGGGGAAACATTTAATCCGCGGGGAAATCGATTTGGCCGATGGGGAGTTTTGCGGCGCGGTGGAGTTCTAAAATGCGGTGGATGTCGACGTCCATGCGGCGGTCGGCTTCGTTCATGGGGATGTGGGCGCGAATGGCTTGATGCAGTTCGCGGGTTCGGCGGTGGCGGTCTTCGGTAGGACGCAGGTCGGCGGCCTGGCAGACCGCGAGCTGGACGATGGCCAAGACGGTTTCGGTTAGTTCGATGATCCGCAGGGCATCGCGGGCGGCGATGGTGCCCATGCTGACTTTGTCCTGATTGTGGGATTCGGTGCTACGGCTGAAAACGCTGGCGGGCATGGTGAGCTTGAGGGCTTCGGCGGCCAGGGCGGAGGCGGAAATCTGCATGGCTTTGAAGCCGTGATGGCTGACCTGATCGGTTCCGGCGCGGGCGACGAGATCGGCGGGGAGGCCGTTGTTGGTGTGCGGGTTGCACAGGAGGGCCATCTGGCGATCGATCAGATCGGCGATGTTGGCGACGCCGATTTTCAGAAGGTCCATGGCCATGCAGGGGTGGCCGCCGTAGAAGTTACCGCCGTGCAGGACGTCGCCGGTGGCGGGGTCGAACAGGGGGTTGTCGTTGGAACTGTTGATTTCGGTTTCGAGCAGGGTGCGGATGAACGTGAGAGAATCGAGCAGGACGCCGATGACGTGCGGGGCGCAGCGGATGGAATAGTGGTCCTGGATTCGGCCGTCGTGTTTTGGTTCGCTGCGGGTGTATTCGATGTCATCGGCGATCCAGCGGTCGCAGGCGAGTTGGCCGGCGTGGGGCTTGGCGAGGAAAAGGCGCTGATCGAAATGCCAGCGGTTGCTGTGCAAAACGTCGGCGGCCATCGCGGTGATGGAAGCAGCCCAGCGGCCGAGGCGGCGGGCGCGATCGTAGGCGATGCAGGCCAGGCCGGTCATGACGCTGGTGCCGTTCATCAGGGCGAGGCTTTCCTTGGGGCGAAGCTCGATGGGTTTGAGGCGCGCTTCGGCAAGGGCATCGGCGGCGGGCATAATCCGGCCATTGCAGGAGACTTCGCGCTCGCCGATCAGGGCGGCGGCGATATAGGACAGGGGGGTAAGATCGCCGCTGGCGCCGACCGATCCCTCGGCGGGGATTTGGGGGAGAATTCGGCGATTAATAAGATCGCATAAGCGTTCCAACAGCATTGGGCGAACGCCGGAGCGGCCTTGGGCGAGACTGACGAGACGGACGACCATGACGGCGGTGGCTTCGGTGGTGTCGAGAATTCGACCGGTGCCGCAGCCGTGAAAGCGGACGAGATTGGTCGCCATCGCGGTTGAAAGTGCTGGGGGTACGGATGTTTCGCATGAGGCGCCGAAGCCAGTGGTCACGCCGTAAATAATTTCGCCGCTGGCGATCAGGCGGTCGAGCAGTTCGACGCTTCGGCTGAGCTTTTTTCGGAAGGCCGGGGAATCGTCGAGAAGAATTTGGGCCGCACCAGTTGCGACGGCCATGATATCTTCGATTCGGAGTTTGGATGAACCAATCGTTATCGAGGGCGGATCATCAACCTGGCTGACCTGGGCAGATTTGAGGTTGGAGACATTTCCATGAATCAAGACGGGTGGAATGATAGTTAGATGCGGGATTTAATGCCAGAGGGTTTCAAGCGGTGAGGCATGACAGGGCGAGGCGTCCGGCGGCGTAGCCGGTGGCGAGGCAAATTCCGCTGGCGCGGGTTGAGGCGGCGGCGGCGGAAGTTGCCGAGATGCAGGTGCCGGCGGCCAGCAAATTCGTAATAGCCTCGCCGCGCAGCGCATCATCCGGGATGTCATAATGTCGGCCGGGCGGGGGATAGGCGTAGGTTGGGCCGGTGGAAATATCCCATGTTTCAATCGGCCACCAGGCGTGAACCGAATTCGGGTCATGCTGGCGGGCCTGGAGAACGTCCTGTTCAGTGACGGTGTACCGGCCGCGGAGGCGAATGCCGTCGCGAGGGAGAATTCGGGGTGACTTTTCGGCGATGCGTGCGGCTGTGAAACTGGGGATTTCGGAGATGAGAAGCTGGACAATTTGCTCGGCGAGTTCATCCGCCTGGGCGGGGGATATTTCGGCAGGATTGACGGCGAGTTTGCAGATGCCCTCGCCTTGGGTGGGGCCGGGGTAAAAGACGGTGAATCGGGCGCTGGCGGGTAAATTGCCGGCGTCGACGGCTTTTGCCAAGGCGTATGGGATTTGCAGGCGGAGCATCTCGGGGTCGCCGGCCAAACCCGTTAGGCGGACGGCAAATCCTGCGAATGTTCGGCCGTCGGAGCCTTCGGGTGGTTGGAAAGCGTCGGAGCCGGCGAGTTTCAGGACGTGGCCACCGCCGGTGCAGTCGATGATGGCGTTTACGGAGATCCAACGCGGGTCGGGATCGGCGATTTGAATGGCGGTAATGCGATCCCGTTCACGACGAATGTTCACGAGTTTGCAGGCGAGGCGCAGGTCGGCGTTTGATTCCGAACAGATTTCGGCGAGGGAGCTTTCCCAGACGGTCGCGGAAACTCGAGAACGTGGGCTAGGCCGAATTGGCGGGGGATGACGCGGGCGGGTTCTTTGCGCAACATGCGCCGGACGAGATCGCGCTGGGCAAAGTCGTTTAGAGTATCGAGCGGGTCCTTCGGGGCGGATGAGTAAAGCCCGCACATGCAGCGGTGCATGGCGGCGGTGACGGAGCCGCCTAGACGGTCGGAGGCTTCGACGAGAAGAACGCTAGCCGATTGCGCGGCGGCTGATGCAGCCGCGATACCGGCGGCACCGGCGCCGATGATCGCAACATCAAACCGATCAGTAGCCCGGCTCGTTGGGGTCATAATGGATGTCGACGACGCTGTATCCGGAGGTGTACGCGCTGTCGTTTCCGAAAGTGATGACGCCAACGCCTTTGTAGTGGGCGGCCATTCGAACGTCGTCGCCGCCGCCGTAATGGAAGGGAATGAAGGCTTTGCCGGTCTGATAGCTGTTCATGGAATTTGGCTGGCCGATGGTGGCGAACACCTCGTCGCGTTCCTCACCCATTTTGACCTTGGCGAAAATGCTGTCGGGCGGAATCGACGGCTCGGTCGAGGCCGCCGAAACCTGGGTGGTGCTGTCGGAAGAAGAAGAACTGCTGGAGCCGCAGCCGGCGAAAAAAACCAGCGTGGCCATCAAAGCGAATGAACTGAGGAGGAGCTTGAGCATGAGGGTATCCTTTCCCAAAAGTTGTTGTCGAAAATATATCAGCGGGGGAGGGTGCAGGCAATAGCGGAGTTGATTCCGCCGAAGGCGAAGCTGTTTTTGAGGAAGGTAGTGAATTTGCGGGATAGCTTTTTCTGGACGTGGGCGATGCCGGCGCAGGCGGGGTCGATGTCTTCGAGGTTGTGGGTTGGATGGATGACGCCGGCGTGCATCATTTCGATGGTGGCGGCGAGTTCGATGGGGCCGGAGCCGCCGAGGGTGTGGCCCATGTTTCCTTTGAGGCTGCTGACGGGAATGTCGGAGCCGAAAACTTTTCCGATGGCGCGGGCTTCGGCGGAGTCGCCCTGGGTGGTGCCGGTGGCGTGGGCGCTGACGTAGCCGATGTCGCGGGGGGAAAGCTCGGCGCAATCGAGCGCGGTTTTCATGCAGTTGACCATGGAGATGTCGTCGGACTGGCTGACGTGGATGCCATTGCTGCAGGTGTGGTAGCCGACGACTTCGGCGAGGATTTTGGCGCCGCGGCGAAGGGCGTGTTCGCGATTCTCGATCACCACGACGCCTGCGCCTTCGCCGACGACAAGGCCGTCGCGTTTAGAGTCGAAGGGGCGGGGGGTGTTGGACGGGGAATCATTAAATTGGGAGGAGGCAGCGTAAAGAATGTCGAACGATCCGACGACGGTTTCGTGGAGTTCCTCAGCGCCGCCGCAGATGACAACGTCCTGGCGGCCGAGGCGGATCTGGTCATAGGCGGCGCCGACGGCCTGGAGTCCGGAGGCGCATGCGGCGGAAGTGGCGGAGACGACGCCACGGATGCCGAAGTATTGGGCGACGTTTAATGCGACGGTGTGGGAGATGCAGCGGAAGAATTCGGAGGCTCCGAGCATTTCGTATTCGTTTTTGGCCAGGAGCGTTTCATAGGTTTGGGTGATGGCCTGGGGGCTGCCGGTGGTGGAGCCCATGATGCAGCCGAAGCGGAGATTTTCGGGGATGCCGGCGGCGTCGATGCCGGCGTGCTGGAGGGCCTGTATGGCGGCCTGGACGGCGAGGATGCTCATGGGGCTCATGGTTCGGCGGAGGGATCGGGGGATGGCCTTGGGATCGCGGAGTTCGATAGGAGCGCCGACCTGGCATCGGAGGCGGCCGAAACGGTTCCACTCGGGCGGCATCTTCCGCGTGGCGCAGACGCCGGCGTCGAGACTTTGCATCATCTCCGCCACCGAATAACCGATGGGGGTGACGACGCCGTAACCGGTGATCACCGCGCGGTTGAATAGCATGATTTGCCGGCTGCAAGGTATTCGCGGAAGGCTTCGCGGCCGAGGATGCCGCGGCAAACGAAAAACGCGGAGGTCATCGCGCCGATGACGCCCGGGAGAAGGGCGCTTTGGCCGGCGGCGTAGAGGTTGGAGAGGGGGAGCCGGCCGACGAGATTGAATTGTCCGATCTTTTGACGGATGCCGTAGGCGCTGCCGTCGGGGTTATGAAGATAATCGCGATAGGTCAGGCTGGATGGCGGAGTCGATGACGCGGACGTCGCGGCATTCGGGAATAAAATCGCGGATGCGTCCGACGACGGATTCGGTGCGTTGCCGCTTGTATTCGTAATACTCGGGCGGCCGGCGTTTCAGCTTGGTCTGGGCCCAATGTTGGGTCGTTTCGGGGAAGGAGACCTCAAGGGCGGTGACTGTGTTGACGGGACCGTCAGAGCCGCGCTCGTGGCTGCGGAGAACCATCATAGCGCCGTCGACCGGGTCCGGCGATTGGCAGGTCAACATGGTATTCAGGTCGGCATCGGGCAGGATCGACGCGAGCGTGCAGGCGCCGCCGACGCTGGGACCATCGAGGGAGCCGTAGACGGTGAAGAAGGAATTGCTGGCCTCGAAATCGCCGATGCGGCTCTGGAATGCTTTGGATAGATGTTCTTTTGGCAGAACGGACATAATCGTGTTGGGGTGCATGGTGAAGATGCAGGAACCGGCGGAGACTTCGGAGCCGTCGCTAAGGATGAACCGGCCAACTTTTCTTTCGGCGACATCGGTGCATTGCGACACGGTGCAGCGGGTTCGGATGTCGACGTTGTCGGAGCGGAGGACATCCACCAGGGCATCGACGAACGCGTCGCCGCCGTCTTCCACGCGGGCGAGCGATTCGTGGAGGCCGAAGCTGACGCGGCAATGGGTGGAGAAGGATACCTCATCCGGCTTGGTGCCGTAGCACATGCACAATCCGCCGAGGACGGTCTGCAAGACCCGGTCGTGGGCGCATTCATCCAGCACGGATTGTAGGGTGATGCGGTCTTCCTCGATGGGGGGAGGAAATGTATCGAAGCCGGAGACGTTCAGAGTTGGCGTGGCGTCGATGACGGAGTGGAACCTTTGGAAGTAACGATCGATTCCGTCGCGTTCGGCGGGGAAATCGCGTTTGAGTTTTTCGCGGACGACATCGGTGCCGCAGGGGACGACGTATTCGACGCCGGCGGTTGGGAAGATCATCTTGTGGCATGCATCGCGCGGGAAATAAATGGGGTGGATACGCTCGCGGACGCCGAGGATGGTCAGGATTTCGTCGAGGACGCCGTTGCGGTCGTCGTTGAAACCGCCGGTGAAATGGAAGCCGACGTCGAAGGGGATTCCCTCGACGCGAAATCGCGCGAGTGACCCGCCGAGGATGGAGGCTTTTTCCAGGAGGAGGACGCGCTTGCCGTTTTGGGCGAGGATACGTGCGGCGGTTAGTCCTGTGATGCCGCTTCCGACGACGATGGAATCATAGTGCTTCATGGTTTAGCCCGAATCAGGTGGCCAGTCCGCCGTTGATGCCGATCACCTGGCCATGAATGTACATCGCCGGCTCGCGGCAGAGAAATTCGACGACGGATGCGACATCGTCCGGCTGGCCGATTCGGGCCAGCGGGATCATGGGAAGAATCTGTTCTTTGGGGAAATTGGCGGTCATGTCGGTTTCGATCAGGCCGGGGGCGACGACGTTGACGCAGATGTTGCGTTTTCCGATCTCGCGGGCGAGGGCTTTGCAGGCTCCGATCAATCCCGCCTTGGCGGCGGAATAGTTAACTTGCCCAGCTTGCCCAACCTGCCCGGAGATAGAAGCCACGGCGACGATCCGCCCGCGGCGGGCGCGCAACATCGAGAACAGAACGGAATTCATGACGTTGTAGAAGCCGTCCAAATCCGTCCGGACGACCGCGCTCCATTCTTCGGGTTTCATCCAGACTAAGAGATTATCCCGGGTGATTCCGGCGTTAAAGACGACGATCGAAGGGGTTGTTTCTTCGGCTCGGGGACGAAGGGCTTTTTCGGTGGCCTCGAAATCGCTGACGTCGAAACAGAACAGTTCGCATTTCCGGCCGAGCGATTCGATTTGCGTCTGGGTTTGGCGGGCCTGTTCGTGATTGCTGCGATAGGTGAGCCAGATATCGCATCCGGATCGGGCGAGTCGGAGGGCGATGGCCCTGCCAATCCCTCGGCTGCCCCCAACGATTAATGCGATTCCCGGATTTGCTTCCGACAAAATTCCGCGCCCTTTCCGGCTAGCCGGTGCCCATCTCTTCTTAACTTGAGGGTGGTCAGTATATCGTTCGGTTGCTGTGCATCAAGACGGAGGAACCGCTGATTCAATCCCAGTTCTGGATGAGGTTTGTTCTGTTCGAAAAAAGAATAGAAGATTTGGATCGGGTGCGATCCCAGTGCCGGACGGCCTGGTTGGCTCGAATGTCACGGGCATCGGCGATGCGAACGCACCCGGCTGGCCTGATAGGGATCGGGGCATCCCTCGGCAGCGGAGAAGATGAGTCGCCTCCTTCGGCGGCAAATGCTGAGGACTTTCGAGTTCATGGTCGACCTCAACCATCCTTCTTCACGTTCGAGCGTCCGCACAAGCGCGGCGGCTAAAATGCTTCGGATTGCCAAGAGGTTCAACAATTTGATAATCCCCTCGACATGGCTGTTGCAATATTGATCGTCGCCGTCATCGCGGGGATTTCAGTTTTCGGGGTATTTATCGTGGTTCCGGCAATTGTGCGCGCTGCGATCGGCATTGCGCCGGGCGCGGCGAAGGACTGGCGAGAACGAGTTTTGTTTCGATATCAGAATCTGTGCTCGGAAGGGGGGTTGGCGATCCTTCCGGGGACGTTTGCGTGGGTGTTTGCGTGGTTCAAGCTGCGACTTGATCCCATGTTTCGAGAACTGCCGGGGTTTTTGGATGGGAAGTCGGAGCTTCGCACGGTTCTGGATATCGGGTGCGGGTATGGAGTGGCGGGGTGCGCGCTTTTGGAATGGCGGGGTGAGATGAAGATTTTCGGGGTCGATCCGGATCCGGGCCGGGTGCGCGTGGCTGGGGCGGTGTTTGGAAGCCGGGGGCAGGCGTTTGTGAGGGGCGCGCCAGAATTTGAGATGCAGGGATTTCCGGATCGATTTGATGCGGTGTTTGTCCTCGATGTCATCCATTTCATTACGGATTCTGCGGTCGACCTGACGCTGCGAAAAATCCGCGGGAGAATGGAAGAGGGCAGAACTCTGGTGATACGGGCGATTATTCCGCCGGTGGGCGGAGGATCGTGGCCGTGGAAGTTCGCGAAAATCCGCCGGGTGATGACGGGCGGGTTTGCGTGTCATCGGACGGTGGAAAAAATTCGGGAGATGATTTCGCGTGCGGGATTTGATGTGGAGAAATCGGAGCTGTCGGGTGGAAATCCGGAATTGGTCTGGTTTATCGCCAGAGCAGGCCGTGATAACGCAGGAGAAGCAACGCCACGATGAGCAGAACGACAACGTGACCGACGATCAGGGGGATCAGCCGGCGAGTGCTGAATTCGTTCCATTGTTGGAGGCGTTGGAGTCCGCCGAACAGGCGGCGGCGCGGTCGACGCCGCGGAGATTGTCGTTGTCGGTGGCGCTGGCGCTTTGGAAGGCGAAGCCGGGGTAAACGGCATAAACGCCGTCGGGGCTGAGCGAGCGCAGGAGATCGTCGTAGGGGATATTTTGCCAGGGCGTTTCGACGAGCTTGCGGGCGAACTGCCGGCTCACGACGTAGCCGTGGGCGCAGCAACGGTAGCAGACCTTCACGACCGATCGGAACGGGGTTTTGCGGGAGGAGTTGACGAAACAGCCGAAGAAAAAGAGCTGCCAGTCGTTGTTGGAATCCATGAACCGCACGGCTCGGCGGAGGCGTTCGGGGGAAAAACGCGAAAAGAGGATGTCGTCTTCGAAGATCAGAATTCGCTCGGCCCCGGCGGCAAGGCCGGCGCGAAGGCAGGCCATGTGAGATTCGAAAATTCCCAGTTCGCTGTTGGTCGGATGTTTGTCGACCAGGGTGACTTCGACGAGGCCGCCAAGGCCGACGCTCTGGAACTGAGCCTGGGCGGTTTCGTATCGATCCGGGCGATTATTCAGCGAAATGCAATAGATGCGGTCGAAGGTGCGCCAATCGTTGGCGGGGCGATGTTCGGCCGCCTGTTTGGCCGATATGTCGGGGGATGCGGTGGTCACCGATAATGCCTCGCGCTATGGAGTGCCGTGCGAGAATCCGGTATTCTCGTGCAAGAAAATACCCTTGAACGAGTTGCTATACAAGATTGGGTTGAGGCTGTCGCGGATAAAATTCGTGCGTCGTGCGATGGATTCGCGGCGGACCTGAGCGAGTTTCGGAAGCCGCCGACGCTTCGGATACTGACCGGAGTATTCCTCATCGCTTTTAGTATGGCGCTGTGCTGGCCGGTGATCGTGGCGGTATTTGCGGGGCTGGCGTTGCATCTGCACAAGCCGTGGATTGCGGCGCTGATTGTTCCGGTATATCTGTTTTCGCATGTCTGCTATATCACCGGGATGATCCTGTCGGGGGAGAAATATGCGCGAATCTTTTTCCGGTGGGCGATGCGGTGTGGAGTGGAAAGATTGCTGGGGTTTGGGGTGCTGGAGGAGGAGCGGACGGAGGTGTAGAGGGGCTGCGGGAAGAATGCGCGTCCCGGCGCACCGGGACGCCGCTAAACAACGGGTCGCCCCTGTCCCCAGATGTCGTAGAAGTTAAAGACCTGCCAGGGAAATTCTTTTGTGAATTGATCGATGCAGTCGGCGAACTGCTGAGCGTAGGGGGCGTAATCGGCGGCGTTGCGGCCGAGGTTTGGGGGGACTTCGATAACTTTGGCCAGGCGAAGCTCGTAGGATGTTCGGCTGATTCTGGGGGCGGTCATCACCAGCACGGGCACGCCGGTGGCGGAGGCGAGGCGGTAGGGGGTGATGGGAAAAAGAGCGGGGCTTCCAAGGAATTGTACGGGGACGACGTTGTGGTCGCTGCCGAATATTCGATCGCCCATCATGGTGACGATTTCGCCGCGGAGAAGGGCGTTGGTCATGAGCAAGACGCCTTCAAGTCCGGAACGGGGATCGATGATGCTGGCGGGCGCCTTTGACCCCGGTTCGGGAATCATCACGATTGAGACGCGCTTGGGAAACTGGGTAAGGGTGGAGGCTCCGATCTGAAAACAGCCGACGTGTGCGTGGACGAGGACGAATCCTTTTTCTTGGGTGCAGCGTTCGATGAGTTGATCGTGTTGGGGGCATCGGGCGCTGATCACGCCGGGGCTCAGCGCGTCGAGGATCATGACGTCCGCCAGCGTAATGGCGTATGAACAGACCAGGCGATACGCGTCCCAAAGGCGTTGGAACCAACGGTTTCGCGCGGGAATCGGCGTTTGAGATAAAACTGGCATCGACGCCGGATCGAGGGATAAAACAGGATGTACCAGAAGGTGACGATGTAGGCGATGTGATAAGCGCGTGTCTTGCCGCCCACACGGATGATCCAGGCCATGAAACGGTATCTCCAGGCGGGGCCTATACCGGGCTCGGCCCATTGCTGGGTTTGTTCGGGCGGGGCTGGTGACGGCGCTTGTGGCGTGCTGGCGGTGGACATACCCGTTTCACTCGCGGGGAGGCGATTGGGTTTTAGCGTAATGCCGGAAGCGCGGGATGTACATCCGGTGCTCCGGCTTGAACGTAAATCTTGTGTTCATTGGGATGGACCTGTAAACTTTTCCTCGGGTCGCCGCCAGAGGTTAATTGATGACAGATTCTGAGTTGATTGAAGCCGTAAACGATGTTTTTGCCGATTCCTTTGAAATTCCGCGCGAGAAGATCAAGCCGGAGGCGCAGATATTTGCTGATTTAGGTTTGGACAGCCTTGATGTGGTGGACCTGGTCGCGGCGATCCAGAAGCGGTTTAACGTTCAGGTCAGGGACGATGAACGGGTCCGTTCGATCCGCACCATGCAGGACCTTTACAGTTACCTGATCGTGATCAGGAATGAGCAGAAGAAGGCTTGAGCCGATGGAGCCGATGAAGGCACAAGCGAGGTCGGTCCTGTCATGGGCTGGGGTTGTCTGGCTTAATTTTTCATTCTGGATCGTTTTTGCGGTTTTGACGGCATTTTCTGGCGCTGGCGGCGATTCCCTATCATTTTTCGTTCAATCTGGTGCTGCGCGATCAACGTAAATCAGACAGATTGATTCGGCGGACGATCACGCATTATGGGGCGGCCGTCATTCGATCCGGCTGGCCGCTGGTGCGGGTGCAATTCGCGGATTGCTGCGCCGGATGACAAGCCGCCGTTTGTGTTCGTGGCCAATCATCGGTCCACGTCGGATGCGTTCCTGATGGCGTTTTTGCCAGGAGAATGCGTGCAGGTGTTGAATGTCTGGACATCGAGAATGCCGTTGGTCAATTATTTGTCTCGAACGGCGGGATATTTGCGGGTGAGGGAATTGCCGTTCGAGGAATTCATGGAGAAGGGAACTCGATTGCTCGCCGCGGGCGTATCGGTTATTGCCTTTCCCGAGGGGACGCGATCAGGATCGCGGAGCCTGGGCCCGTTTCACGGCGCTGCTTTCCGGTTGGCGCAGCGCGCCGGAGCGAATATTTGTCCGTTGACGATTTCAGGCAGCGAGAACATTCCATTGCGCGGTTCGCTGGTGATGCATCCGGGGCGGATCGTGGTGACGAAGCTGCGGTCGATTACATCGGAACAGTATGCGGGAATGAACGCCTTCACATTGAAGACCCGGGTGCGGGAGACGATTCAGCGGCATCTGGAGGCGCAGGACGTCGAGAGTCATCATCTGGAGGCGCAACCCGCCTGAAGAGCGCGCGGATTTATTTCCGGAGGACATTTTTGCGCGGAGATTGCTCAATTCGAGTGAACGGCCTGGGTTTCGATTCGGACGAGATTGCGGCTTGCGTTGCGCGGAAGGGATTGTTGTCGATCGAGCTCGATCTTGCCGTCGGCGAGTGCCGCTGCGCCGGCTGCGCCGCCGAGCCGCAGCCGCCGCTTTCTTTGGAGGAAATTCGTGAATTGCTGGGTCGGGCTCGCGAGGAGGCGGCGCGGCGATGTATTTTCGTCGACAGCGAACCGGTGAGTCATCCGGGATTGCGCGAAATGATCGACTTCGCGCGCGGCTTGGGGATGGAAGTTGAAGTGTTTGTCTCGGCCGGCGCAATTGATGCTTCGATGGCCAGGTTTTTGCGGCAGCGTGAAACGGTGGTCGTGATCAAAGGTGAATCCAGTGCCGCGATCGTCAATCTGAAGGAAGCGGGATATTGCCGGGAATCGGCGCCGGCGTTGTCGATCGCAATCGAAGTTTCGGAGCAGAATATTTCCGAGATTCCGGCGATCTGGCGAAGGATAATAGAGGAGGGGATAGAGCCACGGGTTCAGATAATGACGCCGCGCGAGGGGGAGCGGAAAACCGCGCGGATCGTGCATCCGAATCGGGCGCGGGCGATGTTTGAAGAGTTGGGACGGATAGACCGGGAAGAGTTCCATCGGGTTTGGGAATTGCCGCCGGCGCTTACGGGCCGGTCGTGCAAGCGGCATCTTTTCGCTTGTCATGTGACGCCCTGCGGGACCATCTTTGCCTGCGTGGGGGTCACGATTCCATTGGGGAACGTGCGCAAGGAGCCGCTTCGGGAAATCCTGGAGCTGAGCGAAGTGCTCGAGAATTTGCGGGCGTTCGACGAAAAGGTGAAGGAGCCGTGCGGAAGCTGTTGCAAGACGACGGATTGTTATGGCTGCCGGGGGGCGGCGTATCAACTGACGGGAGATTATCTTACTGGGGACCAGATGTGCTGGAAGGCAGAGGGCGTTGCGATTGAGTCGTTGCCGGTCGGCGTCGCGGGCTTGGTGCCGCACGGCAAGACGATGCGAATGATTGATCAGCTCGTTCAGATCGGGGAGCGGGAAGCTCGGATCACGTTCGCGGTGACGAAGGAATGTCTGCTGGTTGATTCGGCCGGTCGATTGGATGAATTGGCGTATGTGGAGATGATTGCGCAGTCGTTCGCGGCTACGCATGGATTTCACCTTTCGCCGGAGGAACGCAAGCTGCATCGCGGTCTTCTGCTGGGCGTGAAAGATTTGGCGGTTTGCGGTGAGGCGCGGGTGGGCGACGTGCTCAGCGTTCATTTGCGAAAAGTCACGCGTTTTGGCGCTTTTGGAGTGGTCGAGGGGGCGATTTATCGTCAGGATGGAAAGCCCGTCGCCACCGGGCAGATCAAAATCTGGCGGCCGAGTGATTCTGAAGTTGAGGCGATGCTTGTATGAATAATATTGCCCTTAAAATCTTCGCCGCGGGATTTGTCCTCATCTTGATGGGGGCTGTTGCGGATGGCCAAAGTACTCAGCCGGATGATGCGCCTGGGTTGCCGACGACGCGGGCGTCGATGGACGTGATCTCGCATATCCAGAAACAATTGCATGGCATCTCATCAGTTGAGTCGGATTTTGTGGAGCATAAAAAACTCGCCATGCTCGATCATACGCTCGTAATCAGCGGGCATATTGGGCTTGCAAAGCCGGACCGGTTGATCTGGATCGTGCGCGAACCCGTAAAATATGCCATTCGCATTGAGGGCGACGAGGTTCGCCAATGGGATGAGGACACGAATCACGTTGATGTGATTCACCTCGGCGGCGATCCCACGTTTCGGGCTGTTTCCGAGCAGATTCAGGCGTGGTTTCTGGGCGACTATAAGGTGCTTGGGGACAGTTATGATGTTTACTTGACGCAGGCGCAGCCGGTGTCGCTGGCGTTTATTCCGAATGGGCAATCGATGGTTTCCAAATTGATTAAGCGGATCGATCTTATGTTCAATTCGGACGAGACGTACATCGACACGATGGTGCTTCGGGAAACGGGGGGAGATGTGACGACGATCCATTTCATCAACACGCGGGTGAATCAACCAATCCCCGAGGGAGCTTGGGAGATGCCGCCGAATGAGCGCTAACGGAAGCGACGGCCGGCAGGGCAAGCGTTGGGTGGCAATCTGCATTCTGGCGGCAGTGGTGATCTCCTGCGCGGGCTGGTTTCGCCTGAAGATGGACAGTTCGCTGGAACCGCTGCTGCCGGAAAATAGCGCGGCGAGGCAGACGATCCTGTTTCTTCGCGATTCCAGTTTCGCCGACAAGGCGGTTTTGTGGTTTCGATTGCGCGAGGCGCGTCCGGTGACCGATCTGTATGCGGCCGCGGATGCCACGGAAAAAAGGCTGGACCCGCAGCTCATCAAAAGCGTTATTCATCCACCGGCGGAAGCGAACATGCTGGATGAGGCGTTCGCGCTTCTGGATAACGCGGGGGAACTGCTTAACGCGGGTGATTTAAACGATCTTGAAAAGGCGACATCGCCGGATGCGCTGCGCAAGCGGATGCGGGAATGTTATTTGCAACTGGTCGAGCCGCAGGGATCGTTCACGACGATGATTACTCGGCGCGATCCGCTGGGGGTGAGTTCGCGGATTCTCTCGCGGCTCTCCGCCCTGACGGCAGGGCTGGGATACAAGGTCGAGGTGAAGGATGGGCGATTCATGCACCCGGACGGCCGGCAGTTGCTCCTGATCGTCGAGACCTCGACGACGGCGACGAGCCTGGCGAGTTCCAAGGCGCTGGCGAATCATTTCGAACATTTGGCCACCGCCGCGCCAGCGGATGTGGAGATCATTCCCATCTGCGCGCAGATTCACACTGAGCAGAATGACGAGTTGATGGAACACGACATGAAGGTGGCGGGGGCGATCAACACGGTGGCGTTTATCATCCTATTTTTCGTGGTGTCGCGCGATTTCAGGGTGGGCGCGGTGTTTTTGCTGCCGCTGGTTACGACGGCGATTACGATTGGCTGGTGTGCGCTTTTTTATCCGCATCTTTCCACGATGATGATCGGATTGACGGTGACGATGGCCGGCAGCGCGGTCGATTACGGCATCTTCGTGTACACGGCCGTTACGATGGGACGGGATTTCCAATCGGATATTCGGCGGGTTCGCAAGCCGCTGGTCATCAGCCATCTCACAACGCTGGGGGTATTTTTCGCGTTCCTGTTTTCCAGGATTCCGGCGTATAGGCAATTGGGATGTATGACCTGTATCTCGCTGGTCATGTCCCTGCTGGCGGCGTTGTTTCTGCTGCCGAAAGTTATTCGGCCCGGAGGAAAGTTGGCGTTTTTGGGGCGTGGAATGTCGCTGCAACGATGGGGACGATTGATGGTTGTGCCGACAATCGTTTGCAGCGTGGTTCTGGTCGGCGCGACGATTGTAGCGATGAGGATCAAAATGGATCCGGACATCACTCGCCTGGACGGAGTCAGCGCCCGCGTGAAGCACGCGGAGGATGATTTTCAGAAGACCTGGAGCCGAAGCGATAAGGCTATGGCAATGCTGGTGGTGACTGGAAAAACGCGTGCGGCTGCCGAGGAGGCGAACGATCAGGTGTATGCGGATGTTTCTCCGAAATTTGACGATGGGCAATTTGTTTCCTTAAGCAGCTTCTGGCCGTCGGAGGCGACGCGGCAAGCAAATCTGGCGCGATGGCGGGCGTTCTGGAGCGATGCGCGGATCACCAAATTCCGGGCTGATCTGGCGACGGCGGGCAAGCCCTTTGGTTTTTCCGCGGAGGCGTTCGAGCCGTTTTTCAAGAGCCTTGCCAATCCGTCTGCGGGCGATCAATCACAGCAAATCGTCCAGGCCGTTGAGGATCAGTTTACCGCTCGCGATAATGAGAACGGCGACTGGCAGATGCTGAGCTACTTTGAGGATACCCCGGAAAATATCGCGCGCGTGAGATCGCAGACTGACAGCCGAGCGGACACGCTGATCGTTTCGCGCGGGATGCTTGCGCAGGCTTTTGCCGAGTCGGCTTCGTCCGAAACGCGGGTGTTGGTCGGCATCAGCGTGGCGTTTATCGTCATCTCTCTGCTCGTGCTGACGCGCAGCATCCGGCAGTCGATCATCATCATGCTTCCCGCCGCCACGGGAATGGCGGCGATGCTGGCGGTGCTGGTTCTCGTCGGGCAGGGGATGAGCGTTGTCAGCGTGGTGGCGGCGATTCTGGTCCTGGCGCTGGGGAGCGACTATGGCGTCTTCGCCGCGTACGCGTGGGATCGTGGTGAGCCGATTGTTGGACAGGGAATGTCTTCGGTGCTGCTGTCGTTTCTGACGACTTTGGCGGGAACCGGCGCGATGCTTTTGGCGCGGCATCCGGGGTTGTGGCTGGTTGGCGTGAGCCTGACATCTGGGTTGCTCGCGGGATTCCTTACGGCGTTTATCATGATTCCGGGAATCGAGTATCTGCGGGAATGGCGCAAGAAAACGAGTGATGCGTGACATGTTCGACCAAACAACTCTCTTCTGCCCTTCTTGCAGCATCTGTCGCCTTCGTTGTTAGGCAAGCACATTTCTATTTCTGTGCGCGGATATTTAACCGCGGAGAACGCAGAGATCACGGAGACATGCCGAGAAACCGTCTTCGTGAATTGTTCCATGCGTTCCTCTCCGCGGTCTCTGCGATCTCCGCGGTTAAATCTGACCTCGGCATGCAAAAGCGGTTCACCTATTTGATTTTGCTTGCGATGATCGCTGGCTGCGCGAAGCTGCCGTTTTCGGCGGAGCCGCTGCCGGCGCTGGCGAATCCCGATCCGTCGGCCATGCGCGACAATTTCGCGCGGGCTTTGCCCAATCGTTTCATATCCGATGACACGATTATCATTCAGGCTCCGTTCCACGACGATCTGGCGGTTCTTGACGTGCTGCGGGTGGATCGGGTGGCGGGGAAATTTGAATTGATCGCGCTTAATCATCTGGGGATCAAGCTGTTTGATTTGAGCGGGGATCGCGACAATGTGTCGGTCGGTTATGTGCTGCCGCCGCTGATGGGGGAGAAGGACATATTGATCTCGATCGGCCACGACGTTGCCAATATGTATCTCGATCAGATTCCGACCGACGGCGCGAAAACGGAGGTCGGATCGAACAAGATTGTTTTCAGCGATAAACAATCCGGTGGAACGCTGGTTTACGAATTTGGCGGCGGTCCTTTGGTTCTGCTGGACAAACATCTGGATGGATGGTTTTGGACTAAATGGCGGGTGCGGTATTTTCGATATTCCACCGAATTCGGCGGGCTTTACCCGCGCGGCATTGTCATGGACAATGGACATTATCACTACCGGATTATCGTGAAGAATCGGGATGTGGAGATCGATCGATGAACCCGCTGCGCACGAAAATTGGAAAAATGCTGAAACTGGAGCGGCGTGAAGGCGGGTTTGGCGCGGTTCTGGCCGTCGATGGCAAGCTGCCTATTTTTCCGGATCATTTTCCGGATCAGGCCATTCTGCCCGGGATTTGCCTGGTGCAGGCCGTGCTGTTGGCTGGGGCGGCCAGCCAGGGGTTGGAAGAATTGCGCATCCGTGTGTTGAAGAATCTGAAGTTCATGCAGCCGGTTCGGCCGGGACAGTCCGTTTCGATCGATGCGCAAATGACGCCGGTTGGGGATGGGGATTTTGCGATCAAGGCGAAGCTGTCGGTCGAAGACAAGCGATGCGCGGAAGTTTCGCTGGTGGCGTGGCCCGCGCCGGCGGAAGGGGAACATTGATGCCGCAGACTCCGCGACGGCGACGAGGGGGATATTTTTCGGTGGACGCCGATGCGCCCAAGCCGGTGATCGCGCGGCAAAAATATCGCGTGCGATTCAGCGATGTCGATCCGATGGCGGTTCTCTGGCACGGGCGGTATGCGAGGCTGTTCGAGCAGGCCAGCGAGGAGTTGGGGCGGGCGTGCGGAATGGGCTATGCCGATTTTCATCGTGAGCGACTGCAGGCTCCGATCGTGCAATTGCATCTGGATTATTTCGCGCCGATCACTCTTGGCGAGGAAGTGACGATCGCCGCCAAAATGGTCTGGAGCGACAGCGCCCGCATCAATACGGAATTTGAGATAAACAAAGAATCGGGCGTTCTGGCGGCGGCGGGGTATACCGTTCAGATGTTGATCGATGCATCGGGTTTGCCGTTGCTGGCAAGTCCGCCGCTTTTGGAAAGTTGTCGCGCACGGTGGCGCTGCGGGGAATTTCGTGGGATGCAATGAACGCCGTTATTACCCAATCCGATGTTGCGACTGCCTATGGCTGGGGTCTGGATGCGCTTTGGAATGGGCTGATGAGCGGACAGACGGCGATTCGTTCGACCCAGCGGTTCGCCGAGCGAGGGTTTCTCAGCGATCAGGCGGCGATGATTCCCGATCTATCGCCGGAACCGGGCGAATCGCGGGCGATGGCGGCGATTCGGCGAATTCTTTCGCCAATTGTTGGAAAGCTCGACCCGATGACGCCGCTGATTCTGGCAAGCACTGTTGGCGAAATCGAATATTTGGAGCGGGCGATTCTAGAAGGAGTTTCATCGCTGATCGCTGAATCGCGGCCGCAGGCGCTGCTGGAAAGGGTCAAGCGCGTGTTGGGATTGCGGGGGTCGGCGATGGCGATGTCATCGGCGTGCGCATCGTCGGCCGCGGCGATTACCCGGGCGGCGTCCATGGTCCGGCATGGTGATGCGGCCGACGTGCTGGTGGTCAGTTGCGATATGGTATCGGAATTTGTCTATTCGGGATTTTCCACATTGATGTCCTTGTGTTCCGGTCCGGCTCGTCCGTTCGATGCCGAGCGAAGCGGGTTGACGCTGGGTGAAGCGGTGGTGTGGGCGCTGGTGAGCCGCAGCGGTGAGGGTATGCCGATCCTCGGATGGGGAAACACGACCGATGCGGTTCACATGACTGCTCCCGATCGCAATGCCGGCGGCCTTTCGCGGGCAATTGCCAAGACGTTGGCGATGTCCAGTCGTTCGCCGAACGAAATCGGGTTGATCGTAGCGCACGGCACGGGAACGATCTACAGCGATGCGATGGAAATGACAGCGTTCCGGGAAAAGTTTGCCGCGCCGCGGCCAGTGTTCTCCGTCAAGGGCGGCGTGGGTCATACTTTGGCGGCGGCTGGTTTGGTGCAGATTCTGGTGGCGGGCCGGGCGATTTCTCGCGGGCAAGCGCCGCCGACCGTGGGATTAGCAAACGTCGATGAGAGTGCCGCCGGGTGGGCGCACGGTTCGGCCGTCGATTTGGGCGCATCTCGTCTGGCGTTGTCCACGAATTCCGGATTTGGGGGCGTGAACACGGCCGTACTTCTTGCCGGAGGAGAATCGGCATGATTCGCGCGGCGAGTTGGTTTTGTGCCGATCATTGCGGCGTTTACGCGCCGGCCGGTGGGTCGTTGGAGCAACGCTCGCCCGCGTTTTCCACGACTGCCGAGATACCGGCGCTCGTTGGCAGGCCGGTGAAGTATTACGCGCGGATGACTCCGGAGACGCGATGCTGCCTGTTTGCGGCGAGCCTGGCGCTGAAAAACGCCCGGTGGGATGCCAATACGCGGGAAATCGGTTTACTTTCCGCCGGTTCTGACGGGTGTCTGCGCGCTAATGGGGAATATTTTCAGGACTATGTGGCGAACGGCCGCACGCTTGGGCGGGGAAATTTGTTTATTTATACTCTGCCGACCAGCGCGCTCGGGGAGGTGGCGATCGCGCTCTCCCTGACGGGGCCGTGCATGTTTATCCACGAAGGCGATGATCCGGTGGTATCGCTTGGCCGAATAGGTGGGCAGATGATTTCGGATGGCGAGGCGGGCGGGATGCTCGGATTGTGGAGCGATTCGGAGGCGGCGGTTTGCCTGTTGATTGAACCGGGCGCGGGTGGAAGCCTCGATGCCCTGCATTCGGCGTTACCGATTCGAGCTTGCCGAAAGCTGCAGGAGCTGGTGCGGCGAAAATGAGCGAAATCTGGTGCGGCATTCCGGTTTTTAATAACGCCGGCACGATCGCCGATGTGGTGAGCCGGTGTCGGCGGCAGATCGCGGATGTGGTGGTGATCGATGATGGCAGCACGGATGCGGATCTTCGGGAGTTGCTCAAGCCGCTGGATGTGCCGGTCATTCGGCATTCGCAGAATCTCGGCAAGGGGAAGGCGCTGTTGACGGCTTTCAATTATGCTGCCGCGCGCGGGGGGAAATATTTCATCACGCTTGACGGCGACGGGCAGCATTTCCCGGAGGATATTCCGCAGTTTGTTTCGAGGCTTGAACCGGACACGATTTTGATTGGATCTCGCCGGGAGGTGATCGGGAAGATGCCGCGTTCGAGCCGGTTCGGAAGGGAGTTTTCGGATTTTTGGGTTTGCATCGAATCCGGAGCGGTGGTGAGCGACACGCAGAGCGGGTTTCGGGCTTATCCGTTGGAAGCGATTGGGGGGCTGCAACTTCGCTCGCGGCATTACAATTTGGAAGTGGAAGTCGTCACGCGAGCGGTGTGGGCGGGATTGAAGATCGGCAGCGTGCCGATTCGCGTTGAGTACCTGGAAGGCTCGAATAGGGTCTCGAGCTTTCGGCCGTTTGCGGATAATGCGAGGATTTCACTGATGCACACGCGGTTGGTGGTGCGGCAATTGATGCCGATTCCGCATCGGCGGTTGGGGATCGCCAGCGATTCCATGTTCGACCCCCACCCCGGCCCCCGAGCTGGTCGGGACTTGCAGCCTCCCCCTGAATACAAGGGGAGGGGGAAATTGTTCGACGCCTCGTTTTTCAGATCCATCTGTTTTCAGAATTCGACACCGTTGGGTCTGGCGGCGGCGGTGGCGGTGAGCGCGCTGCTCGGAATTCTCCTTTGGCCGTGGGGCGTGATTGCAGTGGGATATGTCGCCATCCGGCTGCATCTGAACAAGATCGCGGCTCTGGGCACTCTGGCGTTGTGCATCCCCAAATCATTGCCCGATTTTTGCATGAGAGTTGGTCAAGCCGTGGCCAGCCCGGGCTGGGCTCGGTTCGTGGGGGCGCATATCGTGGCGTTTGTAGCTGCGCCCCTTGCGGCGGTGCTGGTGTATTCGATCGCCCGGCGATTTCAGCCGCTCGCGCCGGCGACGGGATCGGATGGAACATGAATATCGTCGAAACCATCCGGGGCGAGACGAGCCTTTTGCGGGGTAAGACCGCCATCATCGAAGGAGATCGCTCTGCCACGTACGGGGGATTGCTCGATAAGATCGACGCACTGCGCGATCTTCTGGCCGGAAAGGGAATCGTGGCCGGTCAGCGCATTGCGCTGCGATGCGCGGATGGGATCGACTATGTGATCGGGTCTCTCGGCTTGCTGGAATGCGGAGCGGCGGTCGTGCCGGTGGCGGATTCGCTGACGGAAGCGGAAGCGCGGGAAACGATCGAGCGGATTGATGTTGCGGGGGTGCTGACACATGTCAGCCTGCCGGGTTTGTGCGGGGATGAGGGGGGTGAGCCGGTCGGCGAGCTTTTCCGCTGGCATTCACGAAAAAGTGGTTCGGAGATGGATGAACGGTGCCGGGCGCTGGGGGCGGCGTTCATTCGTTTTTCTTCGGGGACGACGGGTGAAAGCAAGGGTGTCCTCATTTCGCATCGTTCGGTTGTGGAACGAACCGATGCCGCGAATCGCGGGCTGGCGATCTCCGAGGAGGATGTGATCCTTTGGGTTTTGGGGATGAGCCATCATTTCGTTGTTTCCATTCTGCTTTTCCTGCGGCGAGGGGCGACGATCATCGTGGCCAACCGGCAGTTTCCATTTTCGGTTCTGGAGGCGGTTCAGAAACATCCGATCAATTTTGTCTATGGCTCGCCGGTGCATTATTACCTGCTGGCGTGTGCGGAAATCGTTTCGCCGGACATGCTGAAGAATGTGCGAATGGCGATCAGCACATCGATGAAGATGCCCGCGGAGATTTCAGAATCGTTCGTCAAGAAATTCGGATTTGCGCCGGCCGAGGCGTACGGGATCATTGAGATCGGTTTGCCGTTCATTAACACTGAACCCGGCGTCGGCGGCCGACAGACGGTGGGGCGGATTCTTCCGGATTATCAGCTTCGGATTGTGCATCCGGATGAACATGGAGTCGGAGAGGTGGAGATAAAGGGCAAAGGGATGTTCGATGCGTATTGCTGGCCGTGGCGACTGCGGGATGAATATTTGGTGGACGGGTGGTTTCAGACGGGGGATCTTGGAAGAGTGGATGAATCGGGGCGATTGAGTTTGCTGGGGCGGAGTAAGACGGTGATTGTTTGCGCGGGGATGAAGGTGTTTCCGGAAGAGGTGGAGGAAGTAATTAATTCGCTTCCCGGCGTGAAGGAATCGTTGGTGTCGGGACGGGACCATCCGCAATATGGGCAGACGGCGGTTGCGCAGGTGGTGGTGGCGGGAAATGTGGATGATCCGGAGGCCGTGATCGAATCGCTTCGCGCCCATTGCTGCGCGCGGCTGTCGAGTTACAAGGTGCCGGTGGAATTCAGGGCGGTGGAATCGCTTCCGAAAACCGCGAGTGGGAAATTGGTTAGGACCGGCAATTCCTCTGCAAAAAAAGTCGATTGAACCGCCAAGACGCCAAGATGGAATCGCGAATCTCAAGAATTCCTTTGCGTCTTGGCGTCATGGCGGTTCAATTTACCTTTAATCCGGGATTTCCCAGATGAAACTCCGTCGACGAACGTCGTCGGTGATTTTGCGGAGTATACCGAAGCTTGGAGCGCGGAACAACGATTTTCCTGGTTCGCGGCCGTCTCGACTATGGAGATTTGCAACGCCATCTTCATTATTTTGACACTCCTGACCCTTACTCGACGCCTCACGAACAGACCGGCACCCTCGCTCTGGCCTTTTTCGCATGTTTTCGCGCTGCCCGTCATCATCCCGATGCCGTCATCGGCTGCCGAAGTCGCCGGATTCTTGCCAGGATCAACCGGAACAGCTCGCGGGGAACCGCGACCTCCGCCATCTGGAACACCACGTACCGCGGACGACACCACTTTCGCCCCGATCTTGATCAGTTTCTCCCGCAGCGTGGTCAGCGACCAGTGCTTCACACCAACGGGCAACGCCAATCGCCGCAGGAAGTTCCCCAGGTTGTACGCCAGGGCGAACAGTTGCAGGCGAACCTGGTTGTCCACGAAGTCATGGCAACTCAGTCGCGTCCACTTCACCGCATTCTTGCCTTCCTTGATCCACTGCTCCGCCGTCCCGCGGCCGTTGTAGAACCAAGTCACGCCAGCGGCTCCGCCACCGAGGTTGGTGACGATGAACCCCACGCGGGGGAACAACTCGTTCTTGTGCCACTCGACTTTCGCCACCACGCGGCGGGCCTTGTCCCAACTGGCAGCCTGATACATGAAGTCATGATACCGGACCATGGGTTTTGCTGGCGGTCTGCCCACCGGTCGCGACAACAGGGGCATGATCTCCCGCTCCAGCAGGCCGTTTGACTTCAGACGGATCGCGTAAAGGTAGCGCTCGGCTTCGAGAAACGTATACAAATCGGGAAGGGCGAACGCCGCATCGCCGCGAAAGAACTTTTTCACCGACATCGTTCGATAGCGGGCAACCACCGGCTCCAGTACCGACCGCCAATCATCGGCGCTGTGGACATTCCCATCGCGAAGCAGTGCCCGTTCCAGGTCTCCATCCTGATTGAAACAGAACAACGGGTGGTAACACGTGCATTCAAAGTAACCATTGTACGCCGAGCCTTCCTGCTGGCCGTGGGTCTCGCTCACCGAGCTATCCATGTCCAAAATGATCCGGTCGCCGGGCTTGCGCCGCCGCAACGTGTCGATCCACTTGCCTGATAGTTCTGTCAAGGCTTTCAGGTTGCTTCGTTGAGTTAGCACCTCGGTCTCAAACCGGCCCATCTGACTGGTTGAGGCGGCGGTGTGTTCCTTGGTTCTCCCACCGACCAACTGCCGCATCGTCGGATCGACCGCCAATCGCTCGGCATCATTGGTATCTTCGTAACCGGCCAGGCGGCTGTAGATAGACTGACGAAGTAGTCCCGCCACCGTGTGTTGAGTGTTCTTCCCGGTGCGCCAGTCATGGAGCAGGGTGCCGGCCATGCTCGTCAAACCCAGCGCGTCATCCAGTTCCCGGTAGACCAGTAATCCCGCGTCGCTGGTGACTTTCGAACCCTGGAATTCGAGTTTGAGACTGCCGTCAAAACCCACCCGAAGAGCATCCTTGCTGCTTTCACCCATTGGATTCTCCAGACTTCATGTCCTGAATATCAAGAAAAGCCTGCATTCACGCGGTCAAAAGACAATTCATTATACGTGGAGTCCAATGCCATCCGGGAAATCCGGGTTAATGGACCATCGGACCGTTTTTTGCAGTGCACGTCATAACGATTACACTCCCCTCGAGAGAAAGGAGGTTCGTATGGCATACGAACACAGCAATTTCGAGGAGTTTGGGTTTTGAGGTTACGAGCAAGCGGCGAAAAGGTTATCCTTCAGAGACGCATGTCAAGCCTGGCACGCGCATCGTGCACGGTGACAAGGAACTGATCGAAAAACTCGGTCGTAACGATCCGTGCCCGTGTGGTTCCGGCAAATGCTTTCAAGAAATGTTGCCTTAAGTCAGGACGCTTTTGACGGCGCGAACCGGGACTATTACACAAGATGAGCAGCCTCCCCGCAGGAGATTTCTCCTGCGGGTGTTTTTTTGATTTGTCCGTTGGAACGAACCGATTGATTACTACGTCAGTAACAACGATTTGAATTCTCTTAATATTCGCTCGGCGACCCCATCGTTGAGCGCATCCTCCACATACGAAATCACCAAATTAAATCGTCCGGCGAAAGTGGTCATGCAGATATTCAATCCCGGCGGGGCGAAGACGAGAGGTTTGTGGTAGAGGTTCGTTACCGGGAGACCGAGGAACGATTCGCCGGAAAATCCGGTGTCGCGGAGGCAGGCGAAATAGAAGGAGCAGAAGCGGCCGTCGCAGAGGAGACGCATCAGGCGGCTGCCAAACCAGTGGGGGCAGATGCGGCCGAGGGCGCCGGCGTCTTGCATCACGAAGGGGATTTGGAGCTTCATCTGTTCGAAGACCTGATCGCGCAGCTTCAGGGCGATTTGCGGGGGGGAGTCGGTTGATTTGGATTCGGACGAAAAGGTCATCATTGAAAACTGATTGAAGAAGAGCTTTTCCCATTCCTGGCCGGGAAGGCGGCGCTGGCGGAGGTGAAGAGGAGCCAATCCTGGCCGGGGAGGGGGGGGGATGGGATTGCCTGTTGCATGGCGGCGATGGCGCGGGCGGCGGCGGAGGGAAGTGTCATGGGGATGCCGATTTCCTCAACGGCGCGGCGATTGGAATCGGCGGTTTCTTCCTGGGTCAGGCTGTCGTGCAGGAATTTAATTCGACGCGTGATTCCTTCGGGTGGCATTTGCAGGGCGCAGACGGAGCGTTCGTTCAGGCGATAGAGGAAATGATTGAGCGTTCGGCCGGAGGTCAGGCGGCGTTTCCAATGGTCGAGATGCGCGGGCTCGGTTTGTTTGACGAGCGGGGCGAATTCGTCGAGTTGGCCGCGGTAAGTAAGGTCGATCAGGCGGAAGAGGGCCTCGGCGCCGAAGGCATCGAGAAGGCGATGATCGAAAACCATTCCAAGGCGCGATCGGCGTCCGCCGAGGCGAATCAGAAGAAAACGAAGATGCTGGGATTCGGATTCGAATGGCTTGTTGACGTGATCGTCGAAAAGCCGCTCGGCGGCGTCGGTGTTTTCATCAGGCAGGTCCACGACCTTTAGAGGGATCGGAGGGGGTTGGGTTTCGTGCGGGACTTTCCAATAGGGGGCGAGGTTGAGCCAGTCTCGGGCGACTTGGCCGTGAATCAGGGGGAAGCGGGTTGAAATCTGATTGAGCGCGGGCAGAAGGATTTCGGGACAGAGATCACCGTCAAGATCGAGGATCGCCTGGGAGAATCCGCCAAGGCCGATGCGTTTACGGGCGCCGTGGTCGAGGGCGCCGAGGATCCAGTCCATTCCCGTCAGATATCGGCGATCGCGGGAGTAGGGGAGGGACCAACTCAAGCGTTTCGCCTTGCAAAAATCACCGCGGCGAAGTTGGGGACGGTTTTGGTGTCTTCAGGCTTCAGGCCGCCCTTCATGAGGTTGACGCCGAATTTCTGTTCGATCGCCAGGAGCAGCGAAACGAAGCGAAGGGAATCCATTCCGAGGGACGGAAGGTGGGTTTCGGTCGTCACGCTGCCCGGTTTGAGGGACATGATGGTCTGAATCTCGATGCAGAGTTGCGATTGGATTTGTTCGGGAGTGAATTTTGAATTTGAAATTTGCATTTCTCACCTTGTCGTAAGCCGCAATGTCGCCGGTCGACCGCATGATGTCCGGAAGGTCGTGGCGTTGTCAACGACCGTTGGCGTTGTTGGTTCCGTCGGCGAACCAATGGGTTTGCCCAGCGGACGCTTTGCGGCGAGGGAAAGCAAAAGGCCGAGCGATTGAAAGGCGGAACTGCTTGCACTATGGCCGAAATATGGGGTGAATGTCACGGTATGTTGCGCGGCAGGCGGATTGAGAGAAATCTTCTCTGGAACGATGGCCGGGTCATCCATCGCGATGAGGTCGGTCTTTTCGTTGGCAGCGGCGGCGTTGATAGTTGCGAAGCCCGGTACGTCGGAGTTTCCCAGCATTAGAAAAACCGCTCCTTCGCCGGCGGACAAATCTTTGGCTTGGGGAATCCGTGATGTCATCTGAATCATGGTATCGCCCAGTTCTTCCACCGCTCCGACCAGCACGCGCCGGCAGGTTCCCTGATGCAGCCAGCATTGGGCCAGAAGGATGGCCTGTTCGAAGCCGATTTCGAAATCGGTTGTGGTGAGAGACGGGCCGCGGAGATCGAGTTGGCCGGCGATGTAGGAAGCGGCTGCGCCGTGGACGGAATGGGAAAAATCGGTGGGTAGGGCGTTGTCGTCGCCGGAATCGAGGAGGCCGTCGAGGAATTTGAATCCGCGGTAATGCGGGCCGAGGCCGGAGGTCACGATCAGGCCGATTTGTTCGTTGGTGACGCCGGCACAGGACATTTCAGGGGGATTCCACGCGTCCAGCGCGGCGATCGTGGCCATTTTTATGAACCGGTCGGCCCGGCGCATTGAGCGGGCGATGCTTGGCTCAATCAGCAATTCATCATTTACGCGAAGAATTCCTGGGGGTGGGCCGGGATCGGTTCCGAGTTTGCGCGAGATTTCGTTCAAATCCCGGCCGATTGGAGTGACGGCACCGACGCCATGAATGGTCGCGGGGGGGATCACGCGATCCTCCGGATAAGGACGGCGGAATTGTTTCCGCCGAAGGCCAGGGAGGTGGACATCGCATATTCGCCGCGAATGTTGGTTCGCGCGGGTCGGGGCGATGGGAACGTCGTCGGCCTGGTTTACAAAACCGGGGCTGGCGGGGAGCCAACCTTCCTGAAGGCCGAGAATGGTGAAGACGGCTTCGAGACCGCCGGCCGCGCCGAGTGTGTGGCCGGTGAATCCTTTGGTGGAGAGAAATGGGACATCGGAGCCGAAAATCCGGGCGATCACTTTTCCCTCGGCCCGGTCGTTGTCGGTCGTGGCGGTGCCATGGGCGTTGATGAAAGCGATTTGATTGGCGGCGATATTCGCCTGGGACAGGGCGGTTTGGATTGCCGCGTCGAGTCCGCGGCCTTCGGGATGCGGGGCGGTGAGATGATGGGCGTCGCAGGCGGCGCCGAAGCCGGCGACTTCAAAACTGTGCGATTTTCCGCGACGGTGGGCGTGGGCGGCGGATTCCAGGATGACGATGCCGGCCCCTTCGCCGAGATTCAGGCCGGAGCGATCTCGATCGAACGGCGCGCAGGGTTGCGAACTCATGACGCCCAGCGACCAGAACCCGGCGATGGCGACGCGGCTTAATTCGTCACCGCCACCGGCGATGGCGACGTCGCATAATCCGGCGTTGATCCAACTGGATGCGACGCCGATGGCATCGGTGCCGGAGGAGCAGGCGTTAACGATGGTCATTCGCGGGCCGGTGGTGTGCATCAGATCGCCGACCGCGCAGGCGAGGTTGGCATGGAGATAATCGATCACCGCGTCCATTGGCTGATTGGGATCGCGGCGGTAGGCGGAATAAAACTGGATGTTGTTTAACTGGCTGGCGACGGTGGTGCCGATGCAGATGCCAACGCGTGTGACGGAGTCGAATCCGCCGATTCCGGCATCGCCGAGGGCTTCCCGCGCCGCGAGCATTGTCAGTCGAAGGCTGCGGCAATTGTTATAACTCGGCGGCAAATCAGGCAGGTGGGCATCGACTTGGAATGTGGGGCAGGCGATGGTGCTTTCGAACGGAAGCGAATTGGAGGGATTTCTTTGGCCCGAAGTGAATGTGTCGAGGGTGGCCGAGACATTGGCTCCCGCCCCGGACACAACGCCGATGCCGGTGATGCAGACGGAAGTCCGCGGCATGGGCAGCCCATTCCTCATTTAGTAGCGTTCGCCAGGACGTAGGGGGCCAGTGTATTGATCGAGCGGAAGATATCCCGGCCCTTTTGCATCGCCTTGACATCCAGGCCGTATTGCCTGCGGAGGAGGACGACAATCTCGACGCCGTCCAGCGAATCCAGGCCGATGCCGGTTTCGCCAAAAAGCTCCATGTCGTCCTTAATATCGTCTGGCTTAAGGTCTTCGAGCGAAAGGTTCTCCACGAACAGCTTTTTGAGTTCTTCCTTTATCTCTTCCAGCGATCGAATCTTGACAGGTTCCAATGCGTCGGCGTTCCTTTCCATTAATGGAAGAGTGAAGTTTAGAGGTCTCCATGCGATCCCGCAAGGAACGAAAAACAAACCAAAGGCCGCTTTGGCAAACGATCGCCGATTCGAGCCAACAAGGGTTGAAAAGCCTATAGTATGGCGGAATATTACTGTTCCCATACTGGAGGCAAATATGAAAACTGAACTGGCGACGTTTGCGGCAGGATGTTTTTGGGGTGTGGAGGCGGCGTTTGGCAAGGTCGATGGTGTCCTGGAAACGCAGGTGGGATATACCGGCGGGAAAAAGGAAGATCCCACTTACAAAGAGGTTTGCACTGATCGGACGGGGCATGCGGAGGCGGTGCAGGTTACGTTCGATCCGGAAAAGGTCAGCTTTGCGGAGCTGCTGGATGTGTTCTGGAGTGCCCATGATCCGACGACGGTTGATCGGCAGGGGCCCGATGTGGGGTCGCAATATCGCTCGGCAATTTTTGTGCATGATGCGGAGCAGGAGCGCATTGCGCGGGCGTCGCTCGATGAAGTGAATCAGTCGGGCGTCTTCCGCAGGAAAATCGTTACGCAAATCGTGCCGGCGGGGAAATTTTACTCGGCGGAGGAATATCACCAGAAATATTTCGAGAGCCGCGGGATGGCGGAGAGTTGCCACGTTGGAGTGGCCGAGGTGCATACGAAGCTGTCGGCCGAGGCGGCGAAACAGCGGGGGGCGGGTTGCGAGGATACGTGTGGGGTTAGCCATTGGCAGGTCAGCGACGAGGAATTGCGGAAGAAATTGACGCCGGAGCAATATACGATTGCGCGGCAGGCTGGCACGGAGCGTGCGTTCACGGGAAAATATTGGAATGAGCATCGGCCGGGGATTTATCGCTGTGCGGTTTGCGGGCAGGAGCTTTTTGACGCGAGCACGAAATTCGAATCGGGAACGGGCTGGCCGAGCTTTTTCAAGCCAATTTCCGAGAATGCCGTTAATGAACGGGTGGATAGTTCGCATGGGATGCGGAGAACGGAAGTGACCTGTTCGCGATGCGGGTCGCACCTGGGCCATGTATTCGACGATGGACCGCGGCCGACGGGTAAGCGATATTGTATGAACTCTGCGGTATTGGATTTGAAGACGAAGACGGAGACTAGCGCGGCCAAATAGTATGGATGGATGGCTGTCGGAATGGGTGAATCAACGGTGAAGTTGGAGAAAGCGCCCGGGCGTCCGGCGGCGGTGGGAGCTGCAAATGCCCGTTTCTCGTCGAAATCCACCGATGCCGTCGTCGCCGCGGCCGAGAATCCCACCGCCGATCGGGTCAATTTCTGGCGATTCCTCTGGCCGAGCATGTATCCATATCGCTGGCTGGTGCTGGCGGCGCTGGCGTTGAACGCGATGCACGGGTTTTCGATCACGCTGCAGACGGTCGCTCCGAAATATCTGATCGACGACGTGATCCTGGTCAACGGGATCACCATGCAGCAGCGGTGGCATCGGCTTGCGCTGCTTCTGGTTTTGTATCTGCTGGCGTCGATTTTCGGGCGGATGTTGGTTTGGCATTCGGGGTATCGGATTTTCACTTATGTCCGCGAGAAGGTGCTGTTCAATATCCGGGCCACTTTCTTCCGGCATGTGAACCATCTTTGCGTGCGGTTTCATCGCCAGCATCACAGCGGCGAGCTTTTCAGCTATCTGTTCGGGAGCCCGCTGCTCCAGATACAGACTTATTTCCAGCAGGTGACGTTCGCGGCGCCGGGGCGCTGTTTATTGTCATCAGCACGCTCATCTGGGTGGGGAGATGGGATTGGGTGCTTACGCTGGTGATGCTGGTCACCGTATTCAGCACCGTATGGGTCATGCACCGGACGCGATCGCGCATTCAGAAATTGCATGGCGATTATCAGAGGACTGAAACCAAGGTGACGGGCTATGTGGCGGACCTGCTGCGCGGGTCGCGAGATGTCAAACTTTACGCGATGGAAGATCAGGTGGCGGCCAGTTTCGACGACCGCGTGTGGGAAGTCGGGCAGAAGAGCTATCAGCGCGACGTCAAGGCGCATATCCAGTGGATGAAGTGGGAAGGCACGGGGTATGTTTGTTTCGCGTTTTTGTGCGCGGCTATTGTCTGGAGATATTTTTACGATCAATCGCACAAGCCGCCGGACCGTCGCGTTACCATCGGGGAACTGCAGATTTATTTGACGGCGTTCGCGTCGTTGCAGGCGAATCTATCGATCCTGTTCCAGATGTCCAACTTCAAGGCGGCCGCGCAGGCGGGGGTGGAGCGAATCGCGGCGGTTTTGAAGACGGCGAGCACTACGCCTGATCCGATCGGTGATGAGGCGGTTATTCCGCATGATGGGCAGATCGTGTTGCACAATGTGAGCTTCGGATATGACTCGGATCGGCAGGTGTTGAAGGATGTCAATCTGACGATTCCGTATGGGCAACGGATTGCGCTGGTTGGGCCGTCGGGGGCGGGGAAGAGCACGATCACGCAGTTGCTGCTTCGGCTGTACGATCCGGATCAGGGGGCGATTTTGATCGGCGGGCTGAATATCCGGCATTGCCAGGGCGCGGAATTGCGGCGTCGGTTTGGCGTGGTGCCGCAGGATCCGTTTATTTTCAGGACGAGCATTCGGGACAATCTTTGCGTTGCCCGGACGGATGCGACGGACGCGGACATTCGCCGGGCGTGCGAGCGGGCCAATGCGTGGGAATTTATCTCTCGCCTGCCGGATGGTCTGGATACGCCGGTGGGCGAGGGGGGATCGACGTTGTCCGGCGGTCAAAGGCAGCGGCTGGCGATCGCGCGGGCGCTGCTGGCGGAACCGGATATTTTCATATTCGATGAAGCGACCAGCGCGCTCGATACCGTCAGCGAAAGATTGGTTCAGGAGGCGATGGAAAATGCGGTGGCGGGAAAGACAGCGCTGATCATCGCGCATCGGCTGGCGACGGTGAGGAATTGCGATCGGATTCTGGTCATTGATGACGGGCAGATCATTCAGGATGGGAAGTATGATGAGTTGGTGGGGCAGGCGGGGCTTTTCAGGGATCTTGTGCAGGGGCAGGTACTCAAAGGTTAACGAACCGATACCGCGACGACGAGGGCGGAGCAATCCTGTAATCGTGGGCCGAGGCCAGCGGGTTCGATCGGGCAGGTGGCTGTGTCGGGAAGAGCCTCGGCTCGGAATTGGGTTTGGACGATTTCCAGCCATTTTGCGCCGAGATGTGTCGCGAGGCTTCCCAGGAGTATTGCGTCCGGGCGGAGCAGATCGCCGAGATTGGCGCAGACTTCGCCGACGGCGTGGGCGTTGATGTGGATGATTTCGGCGGCGTCGGGGTCGCCGGCGAGCCAGAGAGCGGCGAGTTGTTCGGAGGTTGGTGGAGTTCTCCAACGATCGGGAAAATTCCAGACGGCAAGTTTGCCCAGGGACGCGCCGGCACAGAATGCTTCGACGCTGCCGATCTTGCCGAAGGCTTCGGGACCATCTTCGCGGAAGCGGACGTGGCCGATCTCGAGGCTGCGGCCGGCAGCGCCGCGGTAGATTTGGCCGTCGAAGACGATGCCTGCGCCGAAGCCTGTGCCGCAGGTCAGGTAAATCAGGCGGGACTTTCCGATTCCGCGGCCCCAGCGGAATTCGGCGAGGCAACAGGCGGCGGCATCGTGCTCAATTCGCACTGGAAGGCGAAGGCGCTCGTGGAGCATGTCCCGCAGCGGGATGTTGTCCCAGTTCGGAAGATTTGGCGGAGAGAGAATAATTCCCCGTTCCGCGTCGAGGGGGCCGCCGATGCTTGCCCCGACGGCGACAATTTGCGGGTGGGCGGCGATGAGGCGCACGGCGTGGGTACAGAGATCATCGAGCATGGGTTGCGGGCCGCGACTGGATTGGGATGGCCATTGGGTTCGCGCAGAATTTGGCCGTCGGCGCTGCCGACGATGGCAGCGCACTTGGTTCCACCGATGTCGAGGCCGAGAAATAGATCTTCATTGCCGGGCATGGGCTTCCTGTTGAACAAAAGAGGCGAGCGAATCCGTAACGGCGCGGATTGGGGTTTGCCAATCGCCCAGGCGGGTTTGCCGGAAAAGACGCATCGTCGGGTACCACGGAGAATCGGATCGATCCAGCAGCCATCGCAGATCAGGGTAGAAAGGGATCAATGTCCAGACCGGCTTGCCCATCGCCCCGGCAAGGTGGGCGACGGACGTGTCGGCGGATATGACCAGATCGAGATTGGCGATCACTGCGGCGGTGTCGGCGTAATCGGAAAGCTCGGGCGTGCGATCGAACAGTTGGAGGCCCGGCGGCGGCGGCGTCGCGGGACCGCCTTTTTGAAGGCTGACAAATGTCGCGTCTTCAATCTCCATCAGCGGCGCGAAAGATGCGAGCGGGATGGAGCGATTGTGGTCATTGGTGTGCATCGGGTTGCCGGCCCAGACGAGGCCGATTTTCTTTCGATAGCCGAGCGGCTCAAGGCGCGCCCGCCATCGTTCGGCAAGCGCAGGCTCGGCGTGGAGATAGGGCAGTTTGGCAGGAATCGTTTCCAGCGTCAGCTTCAGGTACAGCGGCAAGCTGAGAAGATAGCAGTGGTAATCAAATTCCACACCTTCGTCGGCAACGCCGATCAGTTGGGAAACGCCCTGCAGGGTGCGAAAGAGTCGGGATAGCTGGGAAGGACAGCCGAGGATTGTGTGCGCTCCGCGCTGTGTGAGAGTGGCGCATAGACGGGAGAACTGGATCAGGTCACCGGCTCCCTGCTCGGAATGAAGGAGGATGCGTTTGCCGGACAGTTCCTGGCCGGTCCAGCGGGGTTTGGGGAATTTCGATTGGGGATGGCCTACCGAGGGCTTGAGCAGACGCCATTCGTATTCGCCCCATCCATCGGAAAACTTTCCGGTCAGCAGGAGGACGCCGGAGAGGTGAATGTGGGCGTCGGGATCGTCGGGACGAACGGCGATGGCTTTTCGAAAGGCGGCGATTGCCTCGTCGAAGCGGTGGGTGTCGCAAAGTGCCTGCCCATAATTGATCAGGGCCGCGTGAAATTCGGGGCGTAAGGCGAGCGAACGGCGGTAGGCCTCAATGGCGCGATCCGTTTCGCCGAGGGCTTGAAGAGCGACGCCCATGTTCATCATCGCTTCGAAATAATCGGGACGTAGCGACAGGCCGTTTTGAAATTCGGCGATCGCTTCCAGGAACAATTTCTTTTTCACGAGCGCGTTGCCGAGATTGTTGTGGGCTTCGGCAAATCGCGGGTGGAGTCGAATCGCAATCCGGTATTGGTCGATGGCTTCGTCGAAGCGGCTGGCGTCGGCCAGCGTGATGCCCAGGTTATTTCGGGCGTCGGGGAAATTCGGGGCCAGGGTCAGCGCAGGTGAGAGATGGCAAGCGAGGCTTCGAGTTTTCCGCGTTTGCGCAGAGTGTCGGCGAAGTTGGTGAGAATATTTGGGTCGGCGCTGCCGAGATCGACGGCGGTTTGGAAGGATGCGATGGCCTCGTCAAGCCGATCGAGCTTGTGGAGCGCGAGTCCCAGGTTTCCGTGGTAGACGGCGGCGCCCGGATTGAGGGCGATCGCTTTACGAATCAGATCGACGGCGGCCTCGTGTTGGCCGAGTTGGGATAACAGTATGCCGAGGAGTTGGAGGGCGTCAGGGACATTTGGGTTGACGGCGAGAATCCGGCGGTAGATGCGTTCGGCGTCTTGCAGACGGCCGGCGCGGTGAAGCTGGGTCGCCTGGTCGATGGACTGCTGGATGTTCATGGCGCGGAGTGAGTGAATTGGTCGGCGAGTTTGGCAAACTCGGGGGCTTCCCACCAACCGTCGCGGTAGAGGATGCGGTAGCGGAAATCGAGACGCTGGCCGCGCGAAACGGAAAGGGGTTCGTGGAACAGGAAAGCGGCGTTCATGAAATCGTAGCTTTGGCCGGATTTGGCGTACCAGGGCTGGGGGCTGCGGGGATTGGACGGGTGATTGATGATGCCGACGGAGATTTTTGCGTCGGCATCGCCGTCTACGGAGCCGCGAAAGAGCGCCCAGGGGTGGGGCTGGCCGAGGATTGCGGCGGTGGGCTGACCGTCGGGGAGGAGATAGCTGGTATTGTGAACCTCGCGGCCGGCACGGAAGGCGAGGCCGCCGTAGCCGCCCCAGGTGTTGTAGGGCGTGCGGTCGAGAAGGAGATCCTGCAGGGGCAGCAGCGATGTTCGCCAGTTGATTTCGCGGGTGCCTTCATCATGCACCGTGAAGCTGACGGCGCGGTCTTCATCTATGACGGCATCGGTTGCCTGCGAGGTCCAGCACAGTTTGTGCGAGATGGTCACGGCCTGTGCGGAAATAAATTCGCATTTGGGTTGGGATTGCGTTTGCTGGATGCCAAATGGCGGGCTTTCCTCCCAGAAATTTGTTTTGTTGATGAACTTGATCGTGAACCAGAGGCCTCGATGCCAGGTGTGATCGGACATCTGAAAGCCGGCGATCTGACGGCCGGCGGCGGTGTGGAGCGGATAAAAGCAGGGCTTGGGGAGTTTTTCGTCGAACCGGTAGCTGGCGATGGGCGAGCCATCAGCGGATTCGAGATCGATTCGCGAGTCGAAGATTTGGCGGATGCTGATATTCATTCGGTATGCCGCAATTCGCGGGTGGTTTTGCCGGTGTGTTTACGGATCCATCGGCAGAAATAAGTGGTTTCACGGAACCCGCATTTTTCCGCGACTCCGGAGACTTTGTCGGAAGTGTAACGCAAGAGCGTTTTGGCTTCCTGAAGGCGGACGCGAGTCAGATATTCGATAATCGTAACGCCGGTCTGCTTGTGGAAGAGCCGGCTGAGCGACCCGCGGTGATAGCTAAGTTCGGAGGCGATGCGTTCGGCGGAAAGGTTTGGATCGGCGAATTCCTGCTCGATGATCTGCCGGGCGCGCTGAACCAGGGGGGCAATTCGCGGCGAGCGGATCGCGTTGGCGATATCGTAAAGCATCTCAATGGCCGCCAGACTGGCGTGACGGCGGCCCTGGATGGTGTGGTCTTTCAGGGAGTCCATCAGTTGGTACACTTTTTCCAGCGGCGGGGAAGGCCAGTTAAAAACGCCGGCGTTGAGCCCCAATTGCAGGACGAATTCTTCGGCCAAGGGTCCATCAACGGAAAACCAGCAGAATTCGTTGACCGGTTTGAGAGCCCAGAAACGATGGGGGATCGTCGGAAGATAGATGGCGACCGTACCGGGACCGAAATTAAGCCGTTGCGAACCGACTTTCATACAGCCCATGCCGGAGACGGCCCACTTGGCGAGGACGATGCGCCGCGACCAGGGTTGGCCAAAACGCCCGGCGGAGACCTTGACGTGTTGAACGGTTCGCAGGGAGAGTGGGAGGCCGACTGTAGCGTCGTTGCGCGGGCGCTCGACGGCCACGCCGCCAATGCGTTGGGCAATGGATTCATCCGGTTGAGCGCTTTCGGCCATGGTTACAAATGTTCAATTATCGGGGTTTGGACGGGTTCGGCAAGGAGGCATGGGAAAACTCGAAACTCGGGTAGCGTCTTAATTTGAATCCCCAGAATTATGACGAAGGAAGGTATACTAATATCATGGCACCGAAAGCATCCTCACCCCCGGACGCGACGGACCAACGAACGCCATTCCAGAAATTTGACGACCTAGCCCACCGTGTATTCAGCCAACGAAAAACCTCCTGCAAAGCGCCCAGAGAAAACGAGCAAACCGAAGGGAGAAAAAAGAACGGTCATTGAGATAACGAACCGGCATTGCTAACCGTGGGAGCATAAGATGAAAATTTTCGCCCTCATTCTTTCCGTCGTCATATCGCCGGGCTGTGTTCACCAATCCAACATTGTCGGCTCGGCTTCATCTTCTATACCCCAACCATCACAAGACGATTTGATTGGTACGTGGCGATGGGACTCATTTACGCGTGAATCGACTGGCAGGAATGTTGCGACAAGCACGACGTTTTTTGTTCGTTTTTATGCAGATGGCTCTATCGTTTCTTGGCCGATGCCAACGGGATCGCGCGAATTGTCGCGCGGCAAATACAAAGTTATGAACGGGAAACTTTATCTCCCCGATGCTCTGGACCCCACCCCATCGACTTTAATCTTTTCCGGCGACAAGATGTGGTTTGCTAATGCCATCGGTGATGTCACCTACTACTACCGAGTTCAACCAAATTTAGAGCCGGGAACCGTCGAATAATTCAACATCCTCCGCAGATCGCGCCCGCGTTTTCGGGGCCCATGGCGGTTGGGCGTGTCAAGTATGTTGTTACCTAAATTAGGATACTAACGAAACTCGAATGTTGATAAATTTCGGCCACCGGGGGGACGAAACAAATTCAATTCGACGGCGAGGATTGGTTTTGATTCTGGTCTGGATTCTGATCCTGTTGTTTCTTGTGAAATAAGCCGTTGATGAACGATCCGGCTTTGTTCAAACCCTCGCCGGCTTTTTGGAAGCCTACTTTTACGCCGTTTTCGGCCTGTTTGGTGACGGTCTTGACGCCTTCGACGATTGGTTTGCCGTCGCCGCGGTGGACGTCGTATTGGATGTGATGGAGAGATCCGTAGACGTGATAGTACAGAAGCGAATCGCTGACCTGCTTCATAAAACCGCCGAATTTCTGGAAGACACCGCCGGTGAGATAGAGGTCAAGCTGCTGCTCGAGCGTGATGTAGCCTTTGCCATCGGCGGCAAGCGCCTCGCCTTCGTAATGGATCTTCGTCAATTCGACGTGATCCTTGACAAAATTGCAGACGACAAGGGCGTTTTCCTTGGGGGTGACTGTGCGCTTCTCGTCCTTGTCCTTTTTGTCAAAAAGATCGACAAACGCAGATTTGGCGATATTGCCCATTCCCTGAATTACCTCCAGGCCGGCGAGGCGGGCGTGGGTTAACTCGATCTCGGCGGAACCCCAGCTTGCGGGGAGATCGCTCATGTATTTCGGCGCGCCGGAGGACGACGCGGATTGCAAATCGGGTTGTACGGCGGGTGCTGAAGGCTCGGTTGTCGGCGGAGGTACAGCGTCGGCGATGACCTGCAATACCGGCGCGTCCACAAGCTCGAGGTCCATTTTCAGGTCGCCGATCAAATTCTCCTGCTTGGGGTCGGCGATCTTGTCGGCCATCAACGCCTGTATCAACATGCCGTCTACTTTCAGGGAAATCGTGGAATCCAGGCGATCGTTCAGCATTACGGTTCCGGTCAGGTCCGCGATGCCATCGAAGGCGGTGATGGTCGGAGCGCCCATCGACGTTGAGTCGAGGAATTCAACCTGCCCGGCCGTGTAGCGCACGGGCATTCTGATTTCATCGACGGGGATTCTGTATCCATCGGCGGTGGCCGCGGCGTGGTCGATGGCGATATTAGCGGTGATATCCGCATCCGTGGGTTTGGTCATCGGCACGGTTCCGGTGACGTCGATTTGAATCGCGGCCATGGGGTCGTAGGGGCGCATCATGACCTGCAGTTGCGGAGGCAGGTATTTGTAGTTGGGGGAATCCTGCCCGACCCGCGTCGTCAGGTCGAGCTTCAGCGGATTGAGCTTTAGGGCGTCGAGGTCGGCACGGCCGGCAAGCTCAAGATTCAAATCGGGCTTGGACGGAATTAACAAGTCGAAGTAATACGCGTTGGTGGCCGCCACGTCGAGGTCGATTTTGGCGGTGATCTGATCGAGCGACAACGGAGTAGTGGCGTCGATGCGCGGATCGTAATAAATCGAAGCGTTGGAGACGGCGAGGGCCTGCACGCGGAAGAAATCGTTCAGCTTTTTCTTGGCGGCCGGTTCGGCGGGCATCGTCGCGGGGACATCGGAGGCGGGGCCGGACGCGGATTGGCTTGCGGCCATGTCTTGCAAGGCGGAAAAACCTGCGAATCGATTGGACTGCGGGGTCATCGCGATGGCGCGAATCGCCGGATGGACGATATCGATGCTGCTTGGCTCGGTCGGTTCTCCGGGCTTGGCCAGATGGGGCAGCACGGCCGCGATGCTGTCGCAGGCGAAGAAATCCAGTGGCTGGGCGTCGAGCGGATTTTGCGTTGTGAGCCGGAACTTGCGAACCGTTACGGCGGCGGCGGGCTCGTCAGCGGTGCCGGGGACGCCTCCAAGAGCGACCATCAGCGGCGACTGCAACTCAATTTCGGCATTGAGCGTGGTCGCGCTGTTCAGGGCAGGCCCATTCGGATTCAAGGACGCTAAAAGCGGTTCGAGCGTGATATCGTTGAGGTCAAGTGTGACATCGGTGTCGAGCCGGCTGTTGAGCGCGGTTTTCCCCTTGATTTCGAACACATTGTTCAGGGCCACGATTTTGATGGTCTGGATGGCGGTTTTGTCTTGCAGGCGCGCGGACATTAAAAAGTCCTGCACGGGAAGCTTCAGATTGCCCTGGCTGAGATCGATGTTCTGAACGTGCAGATTGAGCTGCGCATCGGCTCTAGTGGGATCGGACATCGCTACTGACGCGGCCGCGTGAATGTCGAGCTTTTCCTTGGCGTTGAAATGGTTCAGAACCAGTTGCAGTTGCGGGGGAAGGTAATCGAGCGGTTGCTGCGATAGGTCCGCCTGAAGATCGAAAACCAGATTTTGCACGCCCGGGTTATCGATGTTGATCTCGCCATCGACGCCGATTTTGTAAATCGGGAAGTGATCGACGGTGGTGCTGAGCTTGTAGCTGCCGGGATCGTTCGGATCGACATTGAGCGAGGCGTTGATCTGATCGACACACATCCGCTGGGTATTGGGAAGGCGCGGGTCGTAAATGATCTTCGCGTTGCTGAGCTGGAAAGATTTGACCCGGACCAAATTCGCAAATCTGGGTCTCGGCGCGGAAGGTTGAGTCGCGGGATTCGCCGGCGATTGGGCGGGGGGCCGCGAAGGAAAATTTGGAATTCCCACGAACTGCATGGCGCCGGGCGCTATGGAGACCGCCGAGATCACGGGAGAATCCAGACTAATTCCGTCGATGCACAGCGGTTTGCCGGAAACGATCGGCTTTGTCAGGTCCACGTCGAGCTTTCGGCAGGCGACAAGATCCAGACGTTGCTTGGGATTCACGGGATCGTTGGCCGACAGGCGGAAATTTCGCAGGTTGATCGACGCCAGGGGCGAGTTTCGGGGAGCGGGCGCTTTGCCGATGAGGCTCTTGAGGGAAGCAACGAGATTGAGATCTAGATCGAGCTTGTCCTGCGATGCCGCCGCCCGCGCGGGATCGATGAAAAGCATTCCGGGAACCATCGAAGCGATGTTCAGCCGGAGCGCGGCGTCGAGGCGGTCGTTCAGGTCGACCGAGCCGGTGAGGTCGGCGGTGCCGCCTAATGCGGAGATTCTCAACAGAGGCATGTAGACCTTGTGGTGTTCAAAACGCGCATCAAGATTGAGGTTGTCGACGGGGATATGCAAGTCGTTCAATGAAAGGTTTGCGCGATCGAGCTTCACCGTCGCCTGAACCTGTCCGCTCATGGGGTCCATGACCGGCATGTCGCCGGTAAGTTCGATGGCAAGCTTTCCCTTGGCATCGTACTGTTTCAGCAAAGCCTGGATTTCAGGCGGAAGATAGTTGAGTTTGTCCTGTCCAAGGTCGGCCAGGATATTGATGTCCACGTCTTTGACGGCGAACGAATCGAGATTGAGTTCGCCCTTGACCTGAAAGTCGAAAACTGGTCTTCGCGCGATGTCGGTATCGAGCTTGTACCACCCCTGTTCGGCCGGCTCGAAGTTCAGCAATGTGTTGATCTTGTCCAGCATCATCGGATCGGTGCCGGGAATTCTCGGGTCGTAGACGACTTTGCCGTCGATGATCTGAACCAGCCGCATTCGGAAAACGTCGCTAAGCTTTTGGGGGGCGGATGACGACGTGCCGGTGGATGTATTGTCGGAGGCGCCGCGAATGAGTTTGTAGAAGCCGACGAACTTTTTGGATCGCGGCTCGATAGCGACGGCGGAAATCAGCGGTTCGTTTAAGGTGATTCTTTCGATGACGACGGGTTTGCCGATCGAGGGAATTTCGGCGAGCGAAACTTCTGCTTTGTCGCAGGCGATAATGTCGATGGTGTGGCCGGGGTGGGCGGGATCATCCGCGGTCAGGTGTAGATTCTTCAGCGATACGGTCAGGGGATATTCGTAGGCGAGATCGGTGAAAGTGAGCTTGGGATTGAGGTAAGCGTTGGCGATATCCTGAAACTGCGAGCCGATCCACTCCTGGACTGTGCCGGAACCCATGTGGCGGGCGATGAGAAAGAGGGTGATTCCGAGGCCGATCAAACCGCCGAGGGCCAGCACCGCGATTCGAAGAATGATCCGCCGCTTCATCTCTTGTCCTGCCTCGATTAGGGAGCTGGCTTAAGGACTTATTATGCTGACGTAAGCGATCAAATGTGATTATAATTCCGGGGGGAATGGGGGACAACAAAATTGCGGAAAGAGCAGATGGGAATCCAGGGTATAGTTCAATTTTATCGTTTCGACCTGAGTGCTGAACATGATCCCTGGCTCGAATCCGCGAACGGGCGGGCGCTTCGAGCGCATTCGGCTGGCCTGATAGGGATCGGGGCTTCCTTCGGCAGCGGAAAGAGGAGTCGCCTCCTTCGGCGGCAAATGCTGAGGACTTTGGGGGTTGATGGCGGGGCTTGTGGTGTTTGGGGTTTTTGGGATATGGTGCGAAGGCATGACGCGAACGCCGATGGCGGCTAATCTCACTGTTCACGTTGACCAGCCGGGTTCGACGATTAATCGGAATATTTATGGCCAGTTTGCTGAGCATCTGGGGCGTTGCATAGACGAGGGGATTTGGGTTGGGGAGGATTCGGCGATTCCCAATACGCGAGGGATTCGCAACGATGTTGTGGCGGCGCTGAAGAAGCTGGATGTGCCGGTGCTTCGGTGGCCGGGGGGGTGTTTTGCGGATGAATATCATTGGCGGGATGGGATCGGGCCGCGCGATCGGCGGGCGAGGCGCGTGAATACGCATTGGGGCGGGGTGATTGAGACGAATCAGTTTGGGACGCACGAGTTTTTGGATTTCTGCGAGCAGATTGGGGCTGAGCCGTATATCTGCGGGAACGTCGGCAGCGGTACGCCACAGGAAATGATGGAGTGGGTGGAATATATCACCAGCGATTCGGATTCGACGCTGGCGAATCTGCGGAGGCAGAATGGGCGGGATAAGGCGTGGAAGCTGCATTATTTTGGGGTGGGTAACGAAAGCTGGGGATGTGGGGGCGATATGCGGCCGGAATACTATGCGGATAATTTCCGGCGGTATCGCACGTTCGTCAAAGATTATTCCGGCAACCATGTGCATCCGATCGCCTGCGGGGCTAATGGGGCGGATTATAAATGGACCGAAGTTTTGATGGATGTGGCCGGGCGGAAAATGGATGGGCTGTCTTTGCACTGGTATTCCCTGGCTACAGGCGTTTGGGCGAAAAAAGGGTCGGCGCTGAATTTTGGGGAGGATCAGTGGCATTCGATCCTGCGGCAGACGTCGCGGATGGAGGGGTTGATTACAGAGCATTCGCAGATCATGGACCGGTATGATCCGCAGAAGCGCGTGGGGATGGTGGTGGATGAATGGGGCACGTGGTACGACGTTGAGCCGGGCACGACTCCGGGATTTCTTTATCAGCAGAACACGCTTCGCGATGCGATCGCGGCGGGGGTGAACCTCAATATTTTCAACCGGCATTGCGATCGGGTTACAATGGCCAACATCGCGCAGATGGTGAACGTGCTTCAGGCGATGATCCTGACCGACAAGGAAAGGATGATCGAGACGCCGACGTATCATGTGTTTGAGATGTTTAAGGTTCATCAGGGGGCGACGCTGATTCCGGTGGATGTGTCGGCTCCTGAATATGAATTCGGGGACGAAAGCATTCCGGCGTTAAGCGTGTCGGCATCGCGGGATACTTCCGAAAGGGTACATGTATCCGTGGTCAATCTCGATCCGGAACATCCGGTCGATGTTTCGGCAAGGATCGTTGGGCTCACAGCCAAGAATGTTTCGGGAAGGGTTCTGACGGCGGATGTGATGAATGCCCACAATACGTTCGACCGGCCGGATGCGGTGAAGCCGGAAAACTCTTCAGCATTTGAAATGATCGATGGCGGGGTGAAATTACGCATGCCGGCAAAGTCGGTCGTGGTTGTGGAAATCCAATAATGCGCCATGAAGATCACCCGCAGAACATTGCTGACGGCCGGCGTTTTGGCGGGCGGCAAATTACTGGGCGGGAGATTGTTGCGGGCGAATACGATCACGGGGATTGACCGCCGGGCGCTGGTTCGCAGGCATAATCCGCTGGTTCAGAAGCTCGATCCGTTCAGCGCGTTGACGGTTGGTAATGGCAATTTCGCGTTCACCGGGGATGTGACGGGGTTGCAGACATTTACCGGGGAATATCGCCGCGATTTCCCGTTGTGCACTTGCGCTCATTGGGCGTGGCATACAACTCCGGCTCCGCCGGGCGCGCGAGTGGAGGATTTTCGGTTTAAGGAATACGAATCGCATGGCCGGATGGTCGGATATGCCACGGAGCGGAAAGGGCAGGAGGCGCTTTTCGATTGGCTCCGTGAGAATCCGCATCGAATGCACCTGGGGCGAATCGGATTGATCTTGAAAAAGCCCGATGGTTCCGAGGCGGTGGCGGGGGATATCGCCGGTATCAGTCAGACGCTCGATCTTTGGACGGGAATAATCGACAGCCGGTTTAAGTTCGCCGGGCAAACGGTTCGCGTGAGAACGGCGTGTCATCCGGAGATGGATGCGCTGGCGATCAGGATCGATTCGGCGGACCCTGGGGCGAGAATCGCGTTTCCATATCCGTCTTCGGGGATGGACATGGCGGATTGGGATTCTCCGGACAAGCACGAAACGAAATGTGATTTGAAAGAGGGTGGGGCGGACTTTACGCGCACGATCGATAGCGATCGGTATTTCGCCGGGGTTTCGTGGTCGAGCGGGCATCTGCGGCAGATCGGGCGTCATGAATTTATTGTCGAAAATGTGCGCAATGAAACGCTTGATCTTATTTTCTTCTTTTCGCCCAACGGCGTTGCCCCTTATCTTCCGTCGGTCGATCAGACGTTTCAGGCAAGCGAAACGCATTGGGAGGATTACTGGACGCGTGGGGCGGCAATCGATTTGGGCGACAGTACGGATAATCGCGCCAGCGAGTTGGAACGGCGGATCGTGCTGTCGCAATACAACACCGCAGTGCATTGCGCGGGGACGATTCCGCCGCAAGAATCGGGGTTGTTATTCAACACATGGTACGGGAAATCGCATCTGGAGATGCACTGGTGGCATGCCGTGCATTTCGCGGCGTGGAATCGGTTTGAATTGCTGGAGCGAAGTCTGGATTTCTATCAGAGGATCATTCCGGTGGGAAAGGCGACCGCAAAGCGGCAGGGATATGACGGGGTTCGGTGGCCGAAGATGGTGGGGCCGGAGGGCAGGGATTCACCGTCGCCGATTGCGCCGCTGTTGATCTGGCAGCAGCCCCATCCGATTTATTACGCGGAGCTTTGTTATCGCCGGAATCCGACGAAGGCGACGCTGGATCGATGGTCGAACATCGTTTTTGAATCGGCCGATTTCATGGCGAGTTTTGCGGCTTTGGGGAATGGGCGATATGTGCTGGGGCCGCCGCTGCGATCGGTCCCGGAGCATACCGAAACCATGGAGACGCGTAATCCGACGTTTGAGCTGGCGTATTGGCGTTTCGGGTTGCGGGTTGCGCAGGACTGGCGGCGACGGCTGGGGATGGTGGTGGAGCCGAAATGGCAGGAGGTGCTGGATCGGCTGGCTCCGCTGCCGCAGGATGATGGACGGTATCTCATGATGGAGGGGATGACCGACACGTACACAAAATGGAATTGGGAGCATCCATCGCTGTTGGGGACGTACGGCATGCAGCCGGGCGACGGGGTGAATCCGGAAACGATGCGGCGGTCGCTGCAAAAGGTTTTGGATGTCTGGCAATGGGACCGTTGTTGGGGTTGGGATTTTCCGATGGCGGCGATGACGGCGGCGAAGTTGAACGAGCCGGAATTGGCGGTGCGGGCGCTGGTGATTGAATCGGCGAAGAATCGATATTTGCCGAACGGACATGTTTATCAACGACAAGATCTGCCGGCGTATCTTCCGGCTAACGGAGGCTTGCTGGCGGCGGTGGCGATGATGGCTGTAGGCGGGGTGTTTCCGCGGGATGGGAAATGGTCGGTGAAGGCGGAGGGGTTTTCCTCGCTCCTTTGATCGGGGCAAGCGGTGCGACGCCGGCGGCCGTTCCAAAATAGCCGGCATTAATTGGTTGACATATATACATAGACAGTCTATATATTAAGACATGGCAACAATTAGTGGCGATGCCCTGCGTGGCCATCTCGAAACTCTCGTGCTTTCAGCGTTGAGGCGCGGTGATGCGCACGGTTTTGAAATCCTCCGCCGGCTGGAAGAGGCCGGATCGGGAGGCGCTGAAACTCAAGGAAGGATCGCTCTACCCGGCGCTCTACCGTCTCGAAGCGGCGGGAATGGTCGAAGGAGAATGGGAGGACGGCGCCACTCCTCGCCGGGGGCCGCGGCGGCGCATCTACCGGCTGACAAAAAAGGGCCAGCGGCGGTTCGCCGAGGCACGCGGTGAATTTCATCAGTTTACGACCGTCATCGGCGGCATCCTGGGGAGGGCGACATGAGCGATGCGCGGTTGAAGGATTTTGAGGACTATCTCTCTGGCGTGATCGAGCCAATCATGGCCAGTCCCGGTCGCAAACGCATCATGCGCGCTGACCTGCTCGATCATTTGCAGGAAAGCTATCGGATGGAACTGGGTTGTCAGGCGGATGAATCTGCCGCCATTGAGGCGGCGATCACCCGACTCGGAAGTGCCGATGAGCTTCGGCTGCAACTGCAGGCGTCCGTCCCTTTTTTCGAACGTATGCTGTTCCTCTGTCTCGATCGAAAGGAGACATTTATGTCGCGTTGGCTGTGGATTGTCGGCGTCGTCGCGATGGTGATTGGAGACATTTTCCATTTTCCTCAAAGTGAACAGGTTTTTCTTGGAGGCTTGGCTCTGATTGTAGTATTGGTGTTCAGACATCTGTTTCAAAGGAACAACCTCGCGTCGCGTTTGATCGGATCGCGCTGGCCCTGGCTCGTGGGATGTGTTGGGGTTCTATTTGGAACAGCATTTGTCTTGCCCGCGATGGCAAAAATGAAACATGACGGGGCGTTTGCACTTCTCCAAACGGAATTCCTGACCGTTGGCGCGATGATCGTGCTCGGCGGGTTGTATTTCATTGGTCATGCCGTCAAGACGCTCTTTGTACGGCCGGTGTGAAACCACCGATGAGCACCAGGATTTTCATTTGGGCGCGGTTTTGAGAAGGCGCCCCGGCAGTTTGACGAGCGTCACGGCCGTCTTCCATCCCACTTCGTCGACTAGCACGCCGATCAGAATGACCGTTCCGATGACGGCCAGATCGAGTGAGCTGGGAATGCCCAGCAGTACGACGAGATTCTGGAGCACCTGGAGCACGGCGGTTCCCAAGAGGATTCCGATGATGGAGCCCTCGCCGCCGCGGAGACTGCATCCGCCCAGAACGGCGGCGGCGATGCCGTATAGTTCGTAGGCGTTGCCGTGCGAGCTGGGGGAGATCGAATTGGTGTAGAAGGCAAATACGATTCCGGATATCGCCGCCAAGGCGCCGGAAAGTGCGTAGGCGCTGCCGATGATCAATTTGGTGTTGATGCCGGAATATTTGGCGGCTTCCTCGTTGCGTCCGACGGCGTACAGATATCGTCCGTAGACAGAGCGATGAAGCACGATGAACATGATGAAGGCGATCACCAGCATAACGTCGAAAGCCATGGGGACTCGGACCTTGCCGAGGGAGGTGCATAGGTAAGTCAGCCGCTCGGGAAGCCAGGAAGCTTTGCCGAGGGCGGTGAAGATATGGCTGACCCAATCGGGCGGTCCGAAATGTCCGGTGGAGATCGGGCGTAACCAGCCGAAATCGCCCGCGCCAAAGCCCTTGGTTTCATCGTTCGCGATCCACCGCGCCATGCCGCGATAAATCAGCAGCCCGCAGAGCGTGACGATGAATGGCTGCAGGCGAACCTTGGTGATGAGAAATCCATGGCAGATGCCAAGTGCGACGACGCCGAGAATTGCCGCCAGTGCAGCGAGCGGCCAAGCCCAGTGCCGGTCGACCAGGAGGATCGACAAGACGACACCCTGGAGCGCGAAGATGGAGCCGACGGACAAGTCGATCCCGCCGGTGATGATGACGATCCCCATGCCGATGCTGAAGATTCCGTACATGCCGATGAGTTGCGCCTGGTTCTGGAGGTTATAGGCCGAGAGGAAGCGGGGATTCCTCCAGGCGACGTACATGCACAGCACCAGCAGAAGCGCTCCGATTCCCAGTTCCTTTTTCTTCATTTTCCGGTTTCCGATTCGATTACGCGGCGGACTTTCCAAACGCCAGGTTCATTACTTTTTCTTCAGAGAAATCCGGTCGTTCGACGATGCCGGCCAGATTTCCTTCGTGCATGACGGCGATGCGGTCGCTGATGCCAAGCACCTCCTCGAGATCGCTGGAGATGACGATGACGGCAACGCCGGCATCGGCCAGGGCGCGCAGCAAGCGGTAGATTTCGGCTTTGGAACCGACGTCGATTCCGCGCGTGGGTTCATCGACGATGAATACCTTTGGCTTTAGCGCGAGCCATTTTCCGAGGACCACTTTCTGCTGGTTTCCACCGCTGAGGTTCATTACTTTGGTTTCCGGGCCGGGCGCTTTGACCCGCATCGCGTCGATTTGCGTCTTAGCGGCCTGGGATTCGCGCCCGCGGTTGATCAGCGCGAGGCGGGTGTATCCCCACAAACCCGGCAGGGTGATATTTTCGCGGATGGTCATCTCGGTGACCAGGCCGGTTCGGCGGCGATCTTCGGTGGCCAGGAAAATTCCCGCACGGATGGCGTTGCGCGACGAACGAATAATCAGGCGTTTTCCGTCCAGGACGATTTCACCGGATAGAATCGGCGCGACTCCGAAGATCGATTCAGCCAGCTCGGAGCGTCCCGCGCCGACGAGCCCGGCGAAGCCGAGAATCTCGCCGCCGGCGGCATCGAAACTGATAAACCTCCCTGGGCGGGCCGCGGTTTGAACTCTTCGAACCTGCAACCGCGCGGATTGCCGCTCACCGGTTCCGGGGACGTAGAAATTTTGCAAATCCCGGCCGATCATCAGTCGTACCATGTTTTCATGATTGATTTGATCGCGCAGAAGATTCCCGGCGTTGCGGCCGTCGCGGAGCCCGACCACCCGGTCGGCGATCTCCGTGATCTCGCCAAGCCGATGCGAAATGTAAATGATGCTCACCCCCTGCGTTTTCAACTCCTTTACGGTGGTCAGGAGCAATTTGGTCTCGGCGGCGGTGAGGGAACTGGTCGGCTCATCGAGTACCAGGATGCGCGCCTGCTGCGACAGGGCCTTGGCGATCTCCACCAACTGCTGGCGGGCGAGGGATAATTTGCTCAACGGCGTGCGCGGGTCAATATCGAGACCCAATCTTTTGAGATGGGGCCGGCTGGCTTCAACCATCGCTCGCCGGTCGATCAGCTTCAGCGGCCCGCCCCAAAGCGGTTCACGGCCGAGGAACAGATTGGCGGCAACGCTGAGGTTATCCAGGTTGTTCAATTCCTGATGGACGAACCCGATTCCGTGCCTGACGGCCTCGGCCACCGAGCGGACATGGACCGGCGAACCTTCGATCAGGATGGCACCCTCGTCCGGCTGATGAACGCCGCCGAGGATTTTCATGAGCGTGCTTTTGCCCGCGCCGTTTTCGCCGATGAGTCCGACGACTTCTCCCACTCCCACGTCGAGCGAGACGTTCTGCAGCGCGATCACGCCGGGGAAACGCTTGCAAATGTCCTTGAGCTGAAGAATCACCGATAACGCCATGCAGCACGCGCGGCCAAAATAGAGATGAAGCGGCCGCGGGGTCAGCTACGGCCACGCAGTTTGTTCAACTTCGTTTGATATTCGTCCACATTGTCCTGCTTGATCGGCAGGGTGGGGATGAAGATTTGTTTCCCGTCAGGTACGACCGATTTGTCGCCATCGAGATACTTGGCCATGTTAATCATGGAAAGATGCCCGAATTCAAAGGGCTGCTGGACGACGGTGGCGTAGATGTCGCCGCTCTTAACGCCGGCGAGGGTTTCGTCTTCTTCGTCGAAGCAGACGATCTTGACCTGCCCGTTTTTGCCGGCTTCCTTGACGGCGTTCAAAATAGCGGGGCCGTTATAGCTCCAGAGGCCGACAAGGCAGGAGACATCGGGATATTTCGTGAGGATATCCTGCACATTGGCCTTGGCGCGCACGCGGTCGGTGTCATCGGTGCGGACATCGAGGATCTGAATGTTTGAACCGTCGAGGACCTGCTTGATGCCGCCGTAACGGTCCTTGGCGTTTTGGGCGTCGAGGGTTCCGACGAAGAGGACGATCTTCCCGCCGTTGGGCAGCGCCTCCTTGATCAGGCCACCGGCCTGTTTGCCGGCGTCGACGTTGTTGGTGCCGATGTAGCAGGTGCGGTCGCTGTCCTTGGCATCGCTGTCGGCGCAAAAGATCAGCGCCTGTTTGGCGGCGTCGTTGAGCATCGGGGTTTCGTTGGTGGGGTCAACGGGACTGAGGGCGATGCCATCAATACCGCGGGCGAGGAGGTCGTCGATAACGCGCTTCTGGCCGGCGGCGGTGGCGTCGCCGAGGATTTCAAAGTCCATGTCGATGTTCGGGTTCTCCTTCGCCGCCTTGTTGCATCCGGCCCGGCAAATGGTCCAGAAGTCGGAGGCGTTATTGGTGACGAACGCCAGCTTCCATTTTTTGCCCGCGTCGGCTTTGGCGGAGGCGGGGCCGCCAATTTTGGGGTTGCCATTCACGGCCCAGGCGATGGCGGCAAGAGCGAGAAACAGACAGGAGATTCGTTTGATCATGGTGTTGGTCCCTCTGAGGTGTTGAGATGGTATCACCGCATCATTGCAATTCCAGCCGGATATAATCGTAAATAATGCCGGAGGTCAAGCCACCCGCCGGAATTGTCAATGTCATCGTGTTTTGACCCGCCTGCATCATGGAGGCGTCGAAGGCCAAATCCTTTTCAACCCAATATCCGCCGATACCGTCGCGGTTAATGGTGGCATTATAAACAAGGCCCGTCACCACGCCAGCGGAATGGCCGTTGACATCCACGGCGATGTGGCGGGCGCCGACCCCGCAGATCGCCAGACGAAGAATGGCTTTGCCATGCGTTGCGGCAGGGAGGGTGAAATGGATGGTCCACGTCGTGGCCCGGCCCTGGCCGGTACCGGTGCCGTTGTCCCGGACGACGTGGGGAACCTGCTCGAAATACCAGTCCTTGCGGTAATCGCTTTTGCCAATGGTAAAGTTCACATCGTTGGGAAAGAGAGTGGCGTATTTCAGGTACATGCCCCAATGGAAATAGTTGTCGCCGTCGAGGAATTCGGAGCCATCGCGATTTGGGATGCCGATGTCCCATAGCTGGCGCCCGAGCCGGACGGGCTTCCATTGCAGGGAGCCGAGATCGAGCGTATTGCCTGGGGTCACAGTGACGTTGCCGAGGGAAAATTCTCCGAGAATGCCGTCGGCGATGGCGTGGAGTTCGTAGGTGCCGGGCCTTACCTTGGGGATGCTGAACGATCCGTCGGGGTTGCCGCGAACCCAGAATTCGTAATGCTTGGCGTCGTTTTGCCAGTTGAGGGGAATGGCACCGAAGCGGCCGCCCGAGCCGGACGAGCCGGAGGCGGCGTCTGGATACGCCAATCCGACCAACAGGTTTTTGGTTTCGGTGGTGGGCGTGGGCGCGAGGGGATCGTCGACGATTAGCCGGCCGCGAACGACGCCGCGCTGGGAAGCGAGTGGATAGTCCACACCGCGCACCCATGCGTACGGCCAGCTTTGGGATTCCTTCGCGGCCTGGGCCAGGGCGTCCTGGAAGATGGCATCGTTGGAGGGGCCGGAATTGAGGTAGATCATCATCGGCCCGACGACTTTTTGCCATTGTTCGCCGGTGTTGATGTAGCACATCGCGCCGCCGTAATGGGATCCTCGCCAATAGTTCAGCAGGGTTGGATCGCCGCCGGCACCGTCGTCGAGATGACCGGTCAATTCGTATTTGGTCGCTCCGCCGCTGAGGTATTCGATTGTGGGGTTGATGAAGAACAGGCCGATGTGGCGGGTTGTGCTGGACCAGCCAAAGGCGGGGATTTTGAACTGGCAGGCGGAATAATCGTATTTGTGTTCGGGTTGCCCGGCGTAGATGCCGGTGGTCAAGCGGCGAGCTTCTTTCATGTTGAGCGGGGTGCCGTGATCCCAATCAAAGCCGGAGGGCATCTTTTTGTTTCGCTGGGCGTCGATGGAAAGCCAGTCGAAGATTTGTCCGTTGAGCTTTGCGCCGAAGCGGCTTTCACCGATTCCTCCGGCCGGGGTGTCGGCGGGGTGACCGAAAATGGCGTAGGTGTAGAGGCCGTGATCGTGGCGGCCCATGGTGTAGCGCTCTTCGAGCGTGAAGCCGTTGAAATATCCCTTGATGGAAACTTCGGCGCGATCGCCGGCGTTGGTTGTTGGATCGATGGTGACGGTCGGGACGCCGGGGCGGGGCAATTGTTCCCAGTAACCGGCGTGGTGACCGGACACGAATCCCATCGTCTCCATGCCGCGATATTTGAGAGAGGAAAGCTCGCCTGTGTGCATGGCGATTAGTGCGGTGGAGTAGGCGTTGGAGAGAGTGAAATAGTTACCATCGTTGGTAAGGGTGACGGGGGGATCAACAGGGGTGGACGGGCGTGGAACGGACTGGGCGGCGCAACTGGATACGAAGATGAGCGTCGCGACTAATGCGGAAAGACGCGCCATTGCCGAGCTCCTCCGCACGGCCGGTCAACTCTTGAGGGCCATCCGCCGCGCGCCCTTGACCGGATGCAGAATTTCCGATGAATTTAGTGCCCCCGCGCCGCCCGGCGTTGAGCGGCGTGAAACGGCGATCTCCGCGCTCCGGGCCGCCCAACTGACCCCCAATTCGCTGGGAAGCAGAGCTTTTTCATAGCATCGGTCAAGAACCTTTTCCAAATCCTTCACATGGGTCTGGCGCTCGCCGACTTCGCCTTCGACCACGACGAGGTCGCGCGGAAAATCGACGATCGCGGGAGTGGATTGCTGGGCGGCATAAATGCAGGCTGTCTGAGCGCCGGCGGCTTCGGGGCCGCAGACCACCGGTTGCTGAGTTCGAATGGATTCGAGGACGTCGAAGAGTTTCTCGGCGGATTCAGCGGACGCGGGGGAGCCGTAATTGATTCGAGTTCCGTCGGTCCGTTCGGCGATGATGTCGTCGCCATATTTCCCGCCGAAATGCACCGATCCGTTTTCAAATTCGTAAACGAAGATGGGATTGCATTGCTCGCGCGTGGCGTGAGAGGCGAAGAAGAGTACCTCGGCGCCGTGTTCGGTCCGGCATCGCAGGGCGACTGTATCGTAGTTTTCGATGGGGTGAGCGCGGTAAAGCTCGGCCTGGACCATGCTGGGCCAGTCGCTGCGCTGCGGCGTTTCGCCGAGCACGTAAAACATATTGTGCAGGTGATGTGCGCAGGCGTTGTTGGCGGGGCTGTCGAAAACCGGCCGTCCAGCTGAGTCGCGTTGCCGCCCGGCCCAGGAGCTTCGGGTGTAATATTTTTCGTCGCGGGGCCAGTAGACGCGCGTTCGAAGTCGCTTGGGCCGCCCGTAACGTCCAGCGGAAATATCGCGTTTTAGATTTTGGATCGCGGCGGAGAAGGACCATTGATAGCCGATGGCCAACTGTAAACCGGAGCGATCTCGAACCTCGATCATTTGCCGGGCTTGGTCGGGATGCGCGCCAAGCGGTTTTTCGCAAAGCACGTGGCAACCGTGGGCCATGGTGAAACAGGCCTGCTCGCAGTGCAATTGCAATGGGGTGGAAAGAATGACCAGATCGGCCCGGCCGGCGGCAATGAATTCCTCAAGAGATCGATAAATGGGAATCCGCTTTTCCTGGAGTTCGGTGAGCCGGAGGCATCCTTCTGGCGCGGGATCGATCCCAGCGACAAAGGAGGCCCGGGAGGCAAAGCCGGCATCAAGAAGAGCGTTGACGTAAATGTGACCGTAGCCTCCAAGTCCCACTAGCGCTACGGTTCTGACGCCATCCATTTATACCGGCTCCATTTCCGATCAGTAGCTGAAAAGGGGTTGCCCGCGAATATTCAGCGTCTCCCGAATTTCCGCCCCCACGCGACCGAACGGTCCACCCGCGTTTCAGTATAACGATACGGACCGAAGATTGCCATTGCAATGATGGGAATTATAATGATAATTTCAATTCTGTGCGTTGGTTACGCCCATTATAGCATCATTTAATGCATGGTTGATTAAAAAGATGCGGCCAAATATCGCGCGGGCGATAGATTACCGAATTGAACGCAATTGGTCCGGTCGGGAAATGTCATATTTATGTGCGGCCATGTGAATTGTCGCAGTAAATTGACGATTCGTTCCTTTGATCGATTTTCATGAAATGAAAACAGTGGCGGAAGCTCTGCTACAGTTGACCTCGATCTCGAAGAGCTTTGGTGGGGTGCGCGCTTTAGATGGGGTATCGCTGGAACTGAACGCTGGCGAAGTGCTTGCCCTGGTTGGAGAAAACGGGGCGGGGAAATCAACGCTAATCAAGATCATTACCGGGGCGGTTGAAGCGGATGCGGGGTCGATACAAATACTTGGCCGAAAGGTTGAAGGCAACGATCCTGCCATCGCCCGCGGGCTGGGGATCGCGGCGATTTATCAGCAGCCGGCGCTCTTCCCGGATTTAACCGTGGCGGAGAATTTGGGATTGCGATTGGAGTCCTCGGGCGGACTGCGATTCATCAGTTGGAGCAAGCGGCGCGAAACGTCGCGCCGGCTTTTGGAGCGGATCGGTGCACAGATTTCCCCCGATGCGCTGGTGCGCGAGCTGACGATGCCGCAGCAGCAGCTTGTCGAAATTGCCTCGGCGCTGGGTGGGAATGTGAAGATTCTGATTCTGGATGAACCCACCTCGTCGCTCACCGAACGGGAAGTGGAGAATCTCTTTGGTGTCATTCGGCAACTCCGGGAGGCGGGGGTTGGAATGATTTATATTTCGCATCGTATGGACGAACTGGCCAAGGTGGCCGATCGGGTAACGGTTCTGCGGGATGGCAAATGCGTGGGGACGCAGCGGATGAGTGAAGTAAATACTGGCGAGTTGATCCGCATGATGGTGGGACGCGAATTGTCATCCGTGTTTCCGAAGGTTCCGGTTGAGCCGAAGGAATTTCTGCTGCGAACGACGAATCTCGGGTGCGCGGAATCGGGGGTGCACGGGATCAATCTGGAAGTTCGAGCCGGGGAAATTGTCGGTCTGGCGGGGTTGGTGGGGGCGGGTCGATCGGAACTGGCGCGGATTCTGTTCGGGCTAACTCCGGCGGATGAGGGGCAGGTATTTCTTCGAGACAAGGCCGTGCGAATTGGTTCACCGGCGGATGCGGTTCGGCATGGGATCGCGTACGTACCGGAAGATCGGCGGCGATATGGGGTCATTCTGGAAATGCCTGTTACTGCGAATACTACGCTGGCGATATTGCGGCAGATTTCGCGGGGGGGATTGCTTGATTTCGCGAAGGAGCGGGAGATCACCGAGGCGTTCGTCACGCGCCTTGGAACGAAAACGCCGTCATTGGATGCGCCGCTGGGACAGCTTTCGGGGGGGAACCAGCAGAAGGTGGCGCTGGCGCGATGGTTGGCGACCGAGCCGGCGGTGATCATTCTCGACGAGCCGACGCAGGGGGTCGATGTCGGCGCCAAGGCGGAGATTCATCGGCTGATGAGCGAACTGGCCGAGCGCGGGTTGGCGGTGCTGATGATCTCGTCTGAGTTGCCGGAGATTTTGGGGATGAGCGATCGGATTGCGGTCATGCACGCGGGTGAAATCGTCGGTACGTTGAACCGGGTCGAGGCGACGCAGGAAAAAGTGTTGCAAATGGCGCTGGGACATTCGACTTTGGGAGCGGTTGCGTGAGTGTGGCGATCGGAAGATATAAGCGGGAGCTTTCTGTTGCGGGGGCATATCTTTCGCTGCTGGTGGTGCTGGCGGTGGTGACGCCGCGTTTTTTTCAGGTGGAATTCCGGGATACGTGGGTAAGCGCGGCACCGACGCTGGTCGTGGCAATTGGGATGACGCTGGTGATCGTGGCGCGGCATATCGACATTTCTGTCGGCTCGCAGTTTTCGATTTGTGCCGTGGCGGCGGGGCTGCTGGCAAAGACGGGATTGCCGATGCCGGCGGTAATTGCGGCGACTCTGCTGGCGGGGGCGATAATGGGGGCGATCAACGGCTGGCTGGTCGCGGGGTTGGGTTTGCCGTCCATTGTCGTGACGCTGGCGACGATGGTGATTTTTCGTCAATCGCTGGCATGGGCGCGGCAGGGCGAATTGGTCGCGAATATGCCGGATGGTTTTCAATGGTTTGGTCAGGGGCAGGCGGCTGGACAATGGCTGGTGATCTTTGTGGCGATTGCGGTTTTGCTGGTGTTCGCATTCGGCTCCTCCTGGATAGCGGCGGGGCGGCAGGTTTATGCGGTGGGATCGGATCGGGAGGCCGCTCGATTGGCGGGGATCAATCCGGGAGTCATCGTATTCGGCGTATTTGTGTTGATGGGAGTTTTGGTGGGACTAGGGGCGATTCTGCAAAGCGTGCGATTTCCGCAGGTGGACCCCAAGAGCGGGGATGGATTGGAACTGCAGGCCATCGCGGCCGTGGTTGTCGGCGGAACGGCCATCTCCGGCGGGCGGGGAACGATGTTCGGCAGCCTCGTCGGAGTGGCGTTGCTGGGAACGATCGGCGCGGCCATGGTGTTTCTCACGAGCGAAGCACAATGGGATAAGGCTATACAGGGAATCATCATTCTCGCGGCGGTGACTTCGGATGGATTCAGCCGGCGGAGGAAACACGCGTCATGACGATTGCGGCAGCAAATCCTTCCGGGCAAACGCCTCGCGTCCATATTCCGCAGCAGGCGGTGCTGGCGGCGCTGGTGATCGTGGAGATTGTCGTCTTCGCGTTGATCGGGACGAATTTTTTCACGTCGCGGAATTTCTTACAGATTCCTCGGATCAGCGTCGAATTGGGATTGCTCGCGCTGGCGATGACGCCGGTGATCGTCACGGGGGGAATCGATCTTTCCGTGGGATCGTTGCTCGGACTGTGCGCGGTGGTGTTCGGCAAGCTCTGGCGGGATGCCCATTTAGATCCGTGGATGGCGGCGGGTGGGGCGATGGCGCTGGGGACGGTGGCGGGGGGGCTGAATGCGATGCTGATCACGCGGCTGCGGATTCCGCCGTTGATTGTCACGCTTGGCTCATATTCGCTGTTTCGGGGATTGGCGGAGGGGATTACGAAGGGCGTCGACAATTTTACGAATTTCCCGGCTGGGTTCGTTTTTCTTGGACAGGGATATTTCTGGAATTGGTTGCCGGCGCAGCTACCGATTTTGGTTCTTGCGGCGATTGGGTTCTGGATATTGCTGCATCGCAGCGCAATCGGGCGGATGCTTTCGGCGATTGGGTATTCACCGGAGGGGGCGCGGCATGCGGGGATCGCCGTCGAGCGGCGGGTAGCGCTGGCGTATATTCTTTCGGGACTGTGCGCGGGAGTAGCGGCGGTTGTTTATGCGGCGCGAGTCGGACAGGCGAAGGCGGATGCGGGCACGGGGTATGAACTGTCGGCCATCACGGCGGTGGTGCTGGGGGGAACTTCGATCTTCGGCGGGACGGGTAGCATCGTCGGGACGCTGTTGGGGTTATTCGCGATCGCGATTTTACAGAATGGGCTGAGGCTGGCGGATTTGCCGCCGGAATTGGCGGGGATACTGACCGGGGGATTATTGTTGGTGGCTATCGGCGCCGATTGGCGGCATCGCCCGGCGACGAAGGCGCATGCGCCGCTTGGCGCGGAGGAATTTGATATGAAGAACTCGCAGCTTGCGGTGTTGTGCCTCGTGATCCTGGCGGCGGCGTTTATCGTCACCGGCGGGAATTACTTTCTGATCAAGAATCTTCCAGTCACGCCGGCGGGACAGATTTCGACGCCGGTGGTGGGTGCACAATCGCCGGTTGCTCCCAAGGCGCTGACGATCGCGATGATGCCTAAGAGCAAGGGGAACGCTTATTTTATCGCGTGCCGAAAGGGGGCGGATGAAGCCGCGAAGGAATTGGGGGTCGATCTGATCTGGGATGGGCCGACCGATCCCGACCCGGCGAAGCAGAACGAGATCGTCGAGACGTGGATCACTCGCGGCGTGGATGCGATCGCAGTCTCATGCGAGAACAAGGAAGGACTTTCGACGGTTCTTCGTAAGGCGCGGCAGGCGGGAATTAAAGTCGTGACATTCGACGCGGATGCCGAGCCGGACGCCCGCGGCTTTTTCGTGAATCAAGCGACGCCCGAGGGGATCGGCGACATTCTGATGGACGACGCCGCCAAATCTCTTGGCGGCAAGGGTGAATTCGCGATCATCACGTCCTCGCTGACGGCTGCGAATCAGAACGAATGGTTGAAGTACATCAAGGCCCGACTTGCGGACAAATATCCGGATATCAAGATGGATACGATACTTCCCTGCGAAGACGTGCAGAGCAAGGCGTTCGATCAGGCGCAGTCAATTCTTAACGCGTATCCGAATGTGAAGCTGATCATGGCGATTTGCTCACCAGGCGTTCCGGCGCGGCTGAGGCGGTTAAGCAATCCGGCAGAATCGACGTGCACGTTGTCGGGCTGGGTTTGCCCAATGAGAACAAGAAATATGTGCATGAAGGGATTACTACGGCGGTGGTGCTGTGGAATACGATGGATTTGGGGTATCTGACGGTCTATGCAGCGGAAGCGGTCAAGAATGGGACGCTTAAACCGGGGGATACATCCTTGGAAGCGGGGCGTTTGAAAACGGTTCAGGTTGTCGGGGACAATGTGATGCTTGGTGTGCCGTTCACGTTTGATAACGATAATATTGACGGGTTTGATTTTTAAGTGATCGGCGATGAACGAAACGCAAAATCCCAATCCTGACGACTCGGTTTTTAACGCTGGGCCGTTTTTTTTAGCGCTTCCGATCCACCGAAGGAGGCGAAGGATCAATCACCCGTTCCATCGAACACCGAGATTCCTTTATCGGAAGGCGTCCAAACGGTCATCGGCCGATATCGTCTGCTGGAGAAAATCGGCGAGGGAGGGTTCGGCGTCGTTTATGTCGCCGAGCAGAAGACTCCCGTGCGCCGGCGCGTGGCGCTGAAGATCATCAAGCTGGGGATGGACACGCGATCGGTCGTGGCCCGCTTCGAGGCCGAGCGGCAGGCGCTGGCGATGATGGATCATCCCAACATCGCCAAGGTTTTCGATGCGGGGGCGACGGACACGGGCCGGCCCTATTTCGTGATGGAACTGGTGCGCGGCATTCCCATCACGGACTACTGCGATCAAAACAATTTGCCGCCGGTGCAGCGGCTTCGGTCTGTTCATCGACGTTTGCCACGCCATCCAGCACGCACATCAGAAAGGAGTCATTCATCGCGATATCAAGCCGTCGAATATTCTGGTGACGCTGCACGATGGCGTTCCCGTGCCCAAGGTGATCGACTTCGGCATCGCCAAGGCGACGCAGGGAGACCTGACGGACAAGACGATTTACACGCAGTTCCAGCAGTTCGTCGGCACGCCGGCTTACATGAGTCCCGAACAGGCGGAGATGAGCGCGTTGGACGTGGATACCCGCAGCGACATCTACAGCCTGGGCGTGCTGCTCTACGAACTGCTGACCGGGACGACGCCGTTTGACGCGAAGGAACTGATGAAGGCGGGCATGGATGAGATGCGGCGGAGGATTCGCGAGACGGAGCCGGTGCGGCCGTCGAATCGCCTCAGCGGAATGACCGGCGCCGGATTCGACCAGCACGGCCAAACGCCGCGGGATGGAAGCCGCAACGGCTCATCACGCTCCTGCGCGGCGACCTGGATTGGGTCGTGATGAAATGCCTGGAGAAGGACCGGACCCGGCGCTATGAGACGGCCAATGGACTGGCGGTGGACATTCAGCGTCATCTGAACAACGAGCCGATCACCGCCCGGCCTCCCAGCGCGGCATACCGCTTCCGAAAGACGGTCCGCCGGAACAAGCTGGCGTTCGGGGCGGCGGCGGCGGTGGTGCTGGCGCTTCTGGCTGGGCTGGGACTGGCAACGGTCGGATTTATTCGCGCCGACATCGAGCGCGAGCGAGTGGTGGCGGCGCTGGCCGAAGCGCAACAGCAGCGGGCGCTGGCGGACGACAACTTTCGCGAGGCTCGGGCGGCCGTCGAGGACCTGCTGCGAATCTCCGACGAGCGCCTCAAGGATCAGGCCGGCCTGCAACCGCTGCGCATCGAGCTGATGAAGGCAGCCATCGACCGATACGAGCCCTTTCTATCACAGCCCATCGCCGATCCGACCCCGCGCGAAGAACTGGCCCGGCTCTACGCGCAATACGGCCAATTGATGCTGGAGCGCACGGAAGTTTTCGACCAGAGCGTCATGGACGAGTTTGAAAAGGCACGGAAGCTTCAGGAGCAATTGCTCAGCGAACATCCGGGCGATCGGATGTTGCGCGAAAACCTGGGCTGGACGTGCATCCTGGAGGAATGGCGAGCCGCACACGCTATCGCCCACGCCGGAGCAAGCCGGGAGGCAGGCCATCGACATTTTCAGAAGCCTGGTTGCGGAAAACCCCAGCGATCCGTTCGTGCGCGACGATCTGGTGTGGGCTCTGTGGCGGATCGATCGATACCTCGTCACTGCCTGAGGCCTTACAGGATGTGAACGAATCCATCTCCCTCGGCGAGCAATTGGTGCAGGAGTATCCCGCATCGGCGGAATTTCGGCGTGAACTGGCCAACGCGCTATTCGTGAAATCGCAGATTTTGATAGGCGCAATCCAACTCCGCAGTCGACGGCGGCAGCCATGCCTTTTCGTACCCGAGGTCTGGAACTGCATAAGGCAATTTGGGCGGATATGAAGGCCGGCCGCCCCGAGATATTTCAACCGGAGCGTCCGGAAGGGGATGAAGCGAGAATAGTCAGCATAAGTCCCATGTGGGCAGAATATGACGTCGGCATTGCATTCCGAATTCCTGGCAGATCTTTATAAGGCGCAGGGCGATTGGCCGCATGACGCCGAAATGGACGCCCAGGCGGCACAGTATTACAAGGATTTAGTGGAACATAATCCGACCGTGGCGACATTTACCAAGGAACTTGTGGAGGTCTTAAACGGTAGAGTCGAAGCGGCCGAGCACGAGAACGATCGCCAGCAAGTCTCCGCCTGGTCGAAGGATGCCGTGGCGTTCTGGAACCGCCAGTTGGAGCTCCATCCGGACGTGCCAGATTTGAAGGCCTACGCCGACGACGCGGCCAAGAGCGACGCCCACGTCGGTGGATGGTTGGCGCAGCCGCCCTCCACACAGGCGACTTCCGCGCGGCCGTAGCTCTTCACCTGCCGCGCCTCATAAGCGAAACAGGAATCCACTCCGTCATTCGGCGGTCATCGTCTTGAGACTCAGCTGAAGCACCACTTACAGGGTTGTGTCGCGTCTATTCAGCATTTGGATTAATTCCCCCTCCAGCTGATTTAGGCTCGGCTGATTCCGTGTGAGGATAAGATGAATATTTTTCAGGAGTTTCGACGACCATATTCGCCACGCCCTGAATTTCGGTGCTTTTGGGCGGGCCGGCGAGTTCCAGGATGGTGATCTGGTTAGTGCCCTGGTTTTGCCAGATGCTGGGGAGATAGAGGCCGCGGTCGGCGCCGACGTCCCAGTAGCGGCCGAGGTTGTGGCCGTTGACCCAGACGACGCCGAAATTCCAGTTGCGCATGTCGAGGTAGGTTTCGCCGGTCTCGGGAAGGTTGAAGGAGCCGGTGTAGATTTGGGGGGTGGTGGGGGGTGTGGTCTTAATTGGTGGTACATCCTGAGGAAGACCGTCACCCCTGCTCCCGAGCTTGTCGGGACTTGCAGCCTCTCCCGGAGTACCGGGAGAGGGGGAAAGAGAAAGAGCATGACCAGATCCTGCGGAAACCGGCGGAAGATTGGGCGAGGGGGAAAGAGGTGGCAGGCTGGGATCGTCCATTGGGAGCGAATAGATTTGCCAGCCTTTTAATTCGGTTCCATCGAGCGTGGGATTTTCGTTGAGGCCTTTGCGGCTGATGGATTGGTTGATTCCGACGCTGTTGCGGCCGAGGTTGTAGACGAGAATGTCCAGCGTGCAGGGAGTGGAGTGATTGAGATTCATTTGGAAGCTTTCGGGGCCGTAGCCGTGGAAGGCTTGTCCGATGACCTGGCCGTCAATCATGACGATGGAGTAATCCAATGCTTTTCGCAGGTCGAGCTTGCCTTTGATTCCGTTGGGGAATGATTTGCGATAGTCGATCAGGCCGTAGGATTGGTCGAGGTCTTCCATGGTGACGACATCATCGGAGGTCAACGTGGGTTTGGGGAGGGAATTCAGGAGGGGGCGATGATTTGAGATTTGGAATTTGGGGATTGTGATGACTTTTGGGTCGGCGGGGATGGGCGGGGGAGCGATGTGCAGGGTTTGAATGAAGAGATCGCGGAGGGCCTTGAATTTTGGTTTGACTCGGCCGAGTTCATCGACGGGGGCGTCGTAGTCGTAGGTGGTTTGGACGGGTTGCCAGCCGTTGGCGCCGTTGGAAAAGCCGAAATTGGTACCGCCGTCGAAGAGGTAGAAGCAGAAGGAGAGATGGCGGTCGAGAAGCCATCGAGTGTCCTTGATCTGGGTGGCGACGCTTTTTTGCTTGTTGTGCGGGCCGCCGACGTTGTCGGCCCAGACGGAATACCAGGAGGTGTAAACTTCGGAACCGTAGACGGGAAATCCGCCGGCGACTTTTTGGGCGAGGGTAAGTTTTGTGGGATTCGGCAAGCCGTTGATGGCGCGGAGGATTCCGGGCATACCCTGGATGATGTTCCAAACCGGGCCGCTGTGATCGCAGGTGTAAAGCTGCGTGTCGAATCCGGCGGTGATGAAAATCTTGCGGAGATCGTCGAGGTATTTGTCGATGTTGGCGTATTCGTTTTCGATCTGGACCATGAGGATTGGGCCGCCGTGCGTGATTTGCAGGTCGCCGATCTGATCGTGGAGGGCGGTCATGTAGCTCTGGCAATATCTCATGAAGACCGGATCATCAGTGCGGATTTTGAACTGGTTATTTTTGAGAAGCCATGCGGGGTAACCGCCGAATTCGGTTTCAGCACAGACGTACGGTCCGGGGCGAAGGGCGACCCAGAGGCCGTTGATTTGGCAAAGTTTGACGAACCGGCGAATGTCGTTGCAGCCTTCCCAGTTGAACGTGCCCTCGGTCGGCTCGAGCTGGTTCCAGAAAATGTAGACGCTGATGGTGTTGAGGCCCATCGCGCGGGCTTTTTTGATGCGGTCTTCCCAGAACTGATAGGGTATGCGGGAGGGATGGATTTCCCCGGCGATGATTTCGATGGGCTGGCCGTCGATTTTGAACTGGCCGTCTCGTGCGGAAAATTGGTGGGATTTACCGTCGCTCGGAAGGGGCGTCGCGGCCGAAGTAGTGGAACACCAAACGAGACATGAGAAGCAAAAACAGATGGATATTTGAATTGAACCGCGCAATGTGGTAATTCCCATAAGCGGCGATTATCGTGTGGAAATTGAGGGAAGCAAGTCTGGTTAGAGGGTCTTATGGTCTGGGGACTGAACGTCTGGGACGTTGCGATTCTCGCCGGGTTCCTGGTGTCGATCCTGACGGTTGGGTTTGTCGTTTCCAGAACGGTTCACAAGGAAGCCGATTTTTACCTGGGCGGGCGCAAACTTGGGCGGCTGCTGCAATTCTTTTTGAATTTCGGGAACTCAACTGATGCCACCGGCGCGGTGACGATTTCGACGGCGGTTTATAAAAGCGGGGCGAGTGGAATCTGGGCGAACGGATTCCAGACGTTGTTCATCACGCCGTTCTTTTGGTTTACGCAACCGTGGTGGCGGCGAGCGCGCTTGATCACCATGGGAGATTTGTTCGTCGACCGGTTTAATAGCAAATCACTGGCCAGCGCGTACGCGGCTTTCAATATTTTCATGGCGCTTTTCACGATGGGGATGAGCAACTTTTTTTCGTATCAGGTGGCTCAGGCGATGATGGTGAAGCCGGAGTCGGAATACACGGAACGGGACAGGCAGAAGATCGCGGACTATCAGGAGTATCAGCAACTCAAGGCTCACTTTGAGAACGGGCAAGTGGCCGTCGGGGATACTGAACGATTCAAAAACTTGAATGAGCAAAGCAAGCGGAGGGAGCTTCAGTCCTTCATCTCGTACCTGTCGCCGGTTCCTTTTTTTCTTGGGTATTCCAGCGTTGTCGGCATTTACATCGTGCTGGGGGGTCTTCGCGCGGCGGCGATTACCGACGCGGTTCAGGGTCTATTGATCCTCATCATGTCGCTGATGCTGATTCCAGTGGGGCTGCACCGAATCGGCGGATTCGCGGGGTTGCACCGGATCGTTCCGGAATACATGTTCAGCGCCATTTCTACGACCCAATGGCATACCATTTTGGCGATCACGTTTGGCAGCTTGGTTCAGATCATCGGATTGCTTCACAACATGTCCACGGCGGGATCAGCCAGGGATGAAAAGACGGCGCGGTTTGGCATGATTTCCGGAGGATTCACCAAGCGGCTGGTATTAATCGCATGGACGCTGTGCGGGCTGATCGGATTGGCGGTGTTGACTGGACACGCGAGAATTTCTGATGCGAATAATACCTGGGGGGCGCTATCGCGCGAGTTGCTGGCTCCGGGTTTGATGGGATTGATGCTGTCGGGAATGCTGCTGGGGAATATGCCGTCGATGGGGGTGTATGCGGTTTCGGTGGCGGGACTGGCAACGAATAATATTTACAAGCCGCTGGTGAAGGGGAAATCGGAGCAGCACTATTTCCGGGCGGGTCAGTGGGCGATTGGGGGGGTGCTGGCGATTGCCGTGGTGTTTGCCAGTTGCCTGACGGATGTGGGGGCGGCGTACACGATGCAGGTGACGTTCAATATTTTTTTCGGGGCGGCGATTTTTTTGATCATTTTCTGGCGCCGCATCACGTCGAAGGCAATTCTCGGAGGGCTTATCGTATGGGTGTTTATGATGGGGATATTCCCGTGGATATTGCCTGAAAGCGCGTCTTTTCGGCGTATTCCGGCATTGCTACAGGAGACGGCGCTATCCACGATGGAGGTGACCGTAGGGGCTACGCCGGAGGATGTGGCTGGGGAAAAAGCCCAAAGAGTCGGACAGCCGATTAAGAAGCCGACGGTTGTGCTGCCGATGGCGGTTTATTTTGACAGCGTTGCGCGAGTGGATCCGAAAGATCCGAATTCGGCCGAGGAGGGGATCGGGCGGTTCAATATCGAGAATTATTCGCTGCACCTGCTGGGAATTCCGGTTTGGCGATTCACCGGCTCGGGAATGACGACTGCGCGATGGGCGTTTGACGGTTTGTTTCCGTTCATCGTTTTGATCGTTTTCAGCCGGCTGACAAAGCCGGAGGAGTTGGAGCGCGCGGATCGGTTTTTCGCGAAGATGCGCACGCCGGTTGCGCCGACGCCGGAACTTGATAAGCAGGAAGTGCAGTTGAGCTTTCAGATGCCGCACCGATTTGACGACAAGAAAATCGTCAAGGGATCGAATTGGCAATTCACGAAATGGGATCGGAATGATTTTTTTGGGTTTCTGGGTTGTTGGGTGATCGTGGGGGCGATTTTGCTGGTGTTGTGGGGTGTTACGCATATTGGATGATGATTATGAAAAACGCGGTCGCAGCGCTTTTGGTTTGTATCCTTGCCGGCTGTTCGAGCCATGCCGTGCAAAAGCCGGTTGCGCCGGTTCCTGCGCCGGAAGTGATTGCGCCGGCTGCGCCGGAGACTTTTGATGTTTCCAAAGGGGTGGAATTGCATTGGCTGGATGGAACGCCGCCGCCGGTTGCGCGCGGCGTAAGCTGGGGTGTGCCGTGGCCGGAGGGAGCGGTTCATAAGGATACAATGTACGAGCTAACGGGAGCAGATGGAAAGGATGTTGTGATTCAAACCTGGCCGCTGGCATATTGGCCAGACAACTCGCTCAAATGGACGGGAGTTTCGGCAGTTGTCGGGCCGGAGTCGGGAAAGACATTAAAACTAATACCGGGTGGAAGATCTTCTGTTTCTGGGTCGCCACGTGACTTCTATGTGCAAGAGACTGGCGACGCGATTGAGATCGATAATGGGCAATCCGTCTGGATGATTGGGAAAAGTGGGACGGACCTGGTGAGGTCGATATCGTTTGGTGGCACATGTGTTGCCCGCGCAGGCCGCTTGGTAGGGGAGGTTGAAGACCGGTCAGATTGGGATGCGGATCATGTGCTGCGGGTCGAGAGCTTCGTGAGTGAAATCACATCTGCAGAAGTTGAGCAGGAGGGGACGGATCGGATAGTTGTGAAGGTGGAGGGCAAACACAAATTTCAGAAATCGGATCGGACTTGGTTACCGTTCGTCGTGCGATTTTATTTTTACGTGTATCAAGGTTCGGTACGGATGGTGCACACGTTCATCTTTGATGGAGATCAGGAGAAGGATTTCATTCGTGGAATTGGCGTGCGATTTGACGTGCCGATGCACGAGGAATTTCAGAATCGACACGTGCGTCTCGCAGGCGATCAGGGTTTTCTGGCGGAGCCAGTGCAGTTGATCGCCGGTGCAGAAACCCGCAGCCGTATTTGTATGACTGGCAAATCAAGGGCATAAGGATTCCGAATCTTGGAATGCTCCCGACGACCATGGTGTCGAGTCCGAACGGGGAGGCCGCTCCGCCTGCCATCAGGGGAAACATGGCCAGTCTTATTCGCCAAATGGCGGTGTGGGATTCGTACAAACTGACTCAACTGACTCCGGATGGATTCGAGATACAGAAGCGCACCAATCCAAAGAGTGCGTGGATCAACGTACTTGGCGGTCGGCGCAGCCTGGGGGCGGCGTTTGTCGGCGATGTATTGGGCGGCCTTTCCATCGACTTGAAGAATTTCTGGAAGCTCTGGCCGACCGAATTGGAAATAAAAGGGGCGAGCTCCGATACGGCGCAATTGACGGTTTGGCTCTGGTCCACCGATGGCCAGGCGATGGACATGCGGCATTACGATACCGTCGCTCATGGTCTGGAGGCTTCTTACGAGGATGTTCAGCCGGGATATAGCAATGCGTACGGCGTGGCGCGGACAAGCGAGCTTGCGATCCGGCCTTGGCCGCAAGTTCCAAGCAATGCCGAACTGCTTCGGCAGGTTCAGATGGATCAGCAGGCGCCGCTGCTCGTCTGCTCGCCGGAGTATTACCATTGGGTCGGTGTTTTTGGGTTGTGGAGTCTGCCCGATCGATCGACCGCGGCGAAACGTTGGCTGGAGGATCAACTCGATAAAGCTTTCGCATTTTATCAGGGACAGGTTGAACAGCGGCGATGGTATGGCTTTTGGGATTTTGGCGACGTGATGCACACGTACGACACGCCGCGGCATGAATGGAAATATGATGTCGGTGGGTTTGCGTGGGATGATACGGAACTGGTGCCGAATCTGTGGCTTTGGTACAGCTTTCTGCGAACCGGCAGGGCGGATATTTATCGTATGGCGGAGGCGCTGACGCGGCAAAGCCAGGAATCGGATGTTTATCATATCGGGCCGTGGAAGGGGTTGGGGTCGAGGCATAATGTCCGGCATTGGGGCGATGGGGCTAAGGAATTGCGCATCAGCCAGTCGTTGTTCAAGCGATTTTATTATTATCTGACGACGGATGAGCGGATCGGCGATCTGATGAATGAGGAGATCGATGCGGACAAGGCGTTGCTGGTGGTCGATCCGTTGCGTGAATTGCCGGGGATCGCGCAAGACAAGAAATATCCGACGCATGTTCGCATCGGCCCCGATTGGTTTGCGCTGGTGAGCAACTGGTACGCGGCCTGGGAACGAACGGGCGATCCGCAGTACCTGGCGAGAATCCGAAGCGGGATGGACAGCATCACGGCGATGCCGAATAAAATCATGTCGGGGGAGAATTTTGGATATGACCCGGAAACTCGGACATTGCATCGGTTCAGGGATGACGGGCGGACGCCTTCGCTATTGCCGCTGTTTGGGGGACCGGAGCTGAATTTCGAGATAATCCCGGTGATCGGCGATCCCGCGTGGAAGGCGGCGTGGGTGGCATACTGCGCCAACAGTGGTCGGCCGGAGCCGTACAACGCCCGGCTTTTGGCTTACGCGGCGTATGTCAATAAGAACCCGCAGCAAGGGGCGGAAGCATGGCAGCAATTCCTCAGGCCGTCGCCGATCTCGGGGGCGGTGCATTTTAATTCGCGTCCCGTGAGCGGTCCTGACGTGGCCGAGCCGATTGATGAAATTAAAAATGTCTCAACCAACAACACGGGGCAATGGTGTTTGAACGCAATTGAGCTTTTGCAACTGGCGCCCGATCAGATGCCGGTGAAGCCGGCGCAACCGTAGAATTTGGGAGCGGATGATGCGACGGACAATCGCCGGCCTTTTGCTACTGGTGCTCGGCGTTTTGCCGGCTGAGCGCGCAGGCGAGGTCTGAATACAGGTTCAGTTTCGCCCCGGGCGATGCAGCGGCTGGGTATTTGGGCGTTTCGCCGGACGAGGAATATACCGCGGATTCGGGATATGGATTTGAGCCGGGCGGAACGATTGTCGCGGTGAATCGTGGAAAGGGCGGGTTTGTCACGAGTGATAAGCCATTCTATTTTTCGGTTGCTCTTCCGGAGGGGAATTACAATGTCAATTTGAAATTGGGCGATCCGGCGGGGGAATCAACGACAACAGTGAAGGCGGAACTGCGCCGGCTGATGCTCGAAAACATTCATACCGATACCGGACAGACGCTCGAGAAAACCATTACCGTCAACATTCGAACGCCGAAGATTTCGACCGGAGGCCGTGTCGTTTTGAAGGCGCGCGAAGCCACGACCGAAGCATGGGCGTGGGACGGGAAGCTGACGTTGGAATTTAACGGCACGCGGCCATGCGTGGATTCGATGGAGATTTCCCCGGCGGACGTGCCGACGGTTTATCTTCTGGGGGATTCCACGGTTTGTGACCAGCCGCTGGAACCATGGAATAGTTGGGGGCAGATGCTGACCCGATTTTTCAAACCGGGCGTGGCGATTTCGAACCAGGCGGAATCCGGCGAAACCGCTGATGATTCAATACGTGCCCATCGTCTCGATAAGGTGCTCAGCACGATGCAACCGGGCGATTATCTCTTCGTCCAGTTCGGCCATAATGACATGAAGGAAAGGGGGGCGGGCATCGGCCCTTACACGTCCTATACGGCCAATCTCAAAATGTACGTGGATGGCGCGAGATCGAAAGGGGGGTTCCCGGTTCTGGTGACTTCGGTGAATCGCAAGGCGATGGACTCGGCCGGGCACGTCACCAATTCCCTGAAAGAATATCCCGACGCCGTGCGGCAATTGGCCAAGGAAGAGAATGTTCCGCTGATCGATCTCAACGCGATGACCAAGACGCTTTACGAAGCGATCGGCGCGAAGGATCTGTCGAAGGCGTTCGTGGATGGAACGCACCACAATGCCTATGGAAGTTATGAAATTGCCAAATGCGTGGTCCAGTGCATTCTGGATGACAAGCTCGATCTGGCCAGGTTCATCGTGGATGATTTTCAGCCGTTCGATCCGGCGCTTCCGGATGCGATCGGAAGCATCGCGATTCCGGCGAGTCCGAAGATCTCAACAACGGCGCCGGCGGGGAATTGAAGGAAAGTCGATCGAAGTTATCGCGAAGATCTTCGCCGGCGGCGAAGAAATCCACGCCCGCTGCGGCGGCTATCATCGCCGCGCTTGCCGGCTCGGGAACATTCGCCAGGCTGATGCTGTCTGCCATCTGCAAATCGCCCGCCGCGGCGGCCAGTGTGGCGGATTGGCCGAGATCGTGCGAGAAGGGCGTGAAGTCGTCGGCGTTGACTGTTCCGGAGTAATTGAAGTCCCCTTGATCCCAAAAGCCGCCTTTGCCCAAGTTGTGGGAGAATAGCGTGAAGTCTTCGCTGTTTACTTGTCCGTCAAGATTGGCGTCACCCAACAAGGTGAACATGATTTCGATCTCGCCGGAAGGCAGGCCCGTGACAACGCCATCGGCGCCGTCGGCGTAACCGATGCCATAGCTAAGACCGCTGGCGGCGTCATCCGCCGCGATGTCGCTGCTAATGATGGTCGGACCGGGTGTGCCGTAGAAGCCATTTGAAATCCACGCGGCGATGGATGCGATCGGGTCGGTGGCGGGGCTGCTGTAGTCGATGATGACGCGATTGTTGCCGATGTCGAGAGTGCCGGTGCCGGTCATCGACAGCGACGTGAGGACCACATTGCTGGCGGCCAAGGCGGTGCCGGCGGTGACGTTGTCGGCCAACTGGACGGTGCCACCGCTGATGGATAATGCGCCGGTGGGCAACGCGCAGGTCGTGGGACTGGTCGGCTCGATGAGGAGCCGGCCATTGGTGATGCTCGTTCCGCCGGTGTATGTGTTAGCGGTTGAGAGAGTCAGCGTGCCGGTGCCGGTCTTGATGAGATAGCCGGTGCCGGCGATGGTGCCGGAGCCGCTGATGTTGTAGTTGCCGGTGGCGGCCACGTTTACTGAAGCCGGGCTGACAGTGGTGTTGAGCGTGACGGCGTAATGGCCGTTGTTGATGTCGTTGAAAGTGACGTTGACGCCATTGGTGTAGACCGCGGGAGTGCTGCTAATGGTGTGAGGATTGAAATAGCTGCTCCAATTGCTGTTGGTGCCGATATCCCAGGTCTGTCCGTTGTCCGGGCTGGAGGCGTTGACGTTGTCCCAAATGAGGTTCGTCCCGTAAATGATGTTGAACGACTCCCCGGTGGAATCGAACGACGTAGGCACCGAAACGTATGCGCTACTTTGCTCCCCAAAGACCTCGGCGGTGCTGAAGGAACCCATCGCTTGATCAGTGCCGGTACTTGTGGATCCAGCAGGTACGGCCGCCGCCACATCGTTGGCAAACGTGACACTGCCGTAGTTGGCGAAGGTTGCCTGCGATCCGTTCACGGTCGGCGCTTCGGCGACCCATTCGGCGGACGATCGGGCGTCGTTGCTGGAGGTAAAGAGCGTCTCGGAGAAGGAGTTGCCGGTGGTCACATCGTCCAGGTCGAAAAAGTAGGCGTAATTTCCGGTTGTGCTTTGGGGGGCCTCATAGGTGACTTTGGCGGTCATCGTGTCGCCGGCATTGACGGCCAGGCTCGTAATCTGCACTTCGTTCAGGGGATAGAATTCGTACCAGGCGTAATAGGAGGCACTTCCGCCCGTGAAGTCCCCCGAAGTCCCGCATTGCTCGACCGTGCCGTCAGATACGCCGTCGAATCCGACCCAGTCGGCGGAATAAGTCGAACTGGAGGGGGAGCCAACTACGGTGGGAATCACCCAGGTGGAGTCGACATCGGTAAACGTATCTCCAGCCGGCGGAGTCGCGACATAGCCGGACCAATTCGAACTGTAGTATATGTTCTGAGCCCCAACCGCGGCCAGACCGACATTGGTCGCTCCAAAAAGGATCGGAACCGATCCAACCCAACCAGATCCAGCCCAAATGGGCCACTTTCGTCGCATCTCTCCTCCGGTCAACAGCCGCTCCGCCTGTGCGGCATGATCGATATAATAGCACTTAATCGAGGGACCTCGTTAGGGCTTAATGGAATATACACGATGGAGCCCTCCGGGGTTCGGCAGGCTTCGCAATTGCGCGGCAATTCCCACGTGCTTTGATGGTCGTATGGTCGCACAAAAATGCGGAAGAACGATAAAATCGGCGATTTTTGGAATTGAACCGCTCATCGCTCTATACATCCTGAGCGATCCTCGTGAATTGGAAATACCGCCTATCTTGCCAGTCTGTTGGATCTGAATCCAACATAAATTTGCTTGAGATGGTTGAATCTTGGCGGGCACTGCAGCCCCCGGCGTGCGGGTTTTTGAAGTTGCCAAACGCGAGATAAAAAAGCCCACGCCAAGGGCGCGGGCTTTCGAAAGATGTTGTAATGGACGTCGTTATGCCTTGGCTTTTCTTCGCCGACGCGCCAGTACGCTGACGAGGCCCATGGTCAGAAGGCCGGTTGATGCCGGCTCGGGAACATTTGCCAGGCTGATGCTGCTGTTGGCTGGTTCCAAAGCACCCGCTGCGGCAGCCAGCGTGGCCGATTTACCCAGATTGGCCGAGAACGGCGTGAAGTCTTCGCTGTTGACCGTTCCGTCATAGTTGAAGTCTCCGTCATCCCAACTGCCGTTCTTGCCCACATTGGCCGAGAAGGGCGTGAAGTCTTCGCTGTTGACGATCCCGTCAAGGTTGGCGTCGCCGAGCAGCGTGAACATGATCTCAATCTCGCCCGAAGGCAGGCCCGCGACAAGGCCATCGGCGCCGTCGGCGTACCCGATGCCGTAACTAAGGCCGCTGGCGGCATCGTCCGCCGCGATATCGCTGCTGAGGATCTGCGGACCAGCCAGATTATAGAAGCCGTTCTTAATCCACGCGGCGATCGAGGTGATTGGATCGTTCGCGGAACTGGTGTAGTCAACGATGACGCGATTGTTGCCGATGTCGAGCGTGCCGCTGCCGGAGAGTGACAGAGACGTGAGGTTCACGTTGCTGGCGCCCAAAGCGGTTCCCGCCGTGACGTTGTCGGCCAACTGCACGATGCCGCTCCCACTGACGCTCAGCGCACCATGCGCCAGCGCGCTGCTCGATGGACTGGTTGGCTCAATGAGGAGTCGGCCTGCGGTGACAGTCGTCCCGCCGGTGTAGGTGTTGGGCGTCGACAGAGTCAACGTTCCCGTGCCGGACTTGGTGAGCGAGCCCGTGCCGCCGATGGTGCCGGTGCCGCTGATGGTGTAGTTGCCGGTCGTGTTGTTGACGAGCACCGAACCGGGGCTGACCGTGGTGTTCAGAGTTACCGCATAACGGCCTGCGGCGCTGCCGTTGCTGTCGTTGAAGGTGACGTTGTCCTGGGCGTGGAACACAGTCGTCGCGCTGCCGTTGTTCCAGTTGGAACTGGACGCGGTGTCCCACGTGTTGTTGCTGCTGGCATCATTCCAGGTGAGGCTGGCCGGGCCGGAGGCGGAAACCAGCACGTCAATAAATCCGGGATCAATGGCCGTGTTCAGGGTATATCCAGGGGGGAGAACAAAGTCGGCGGCGATCGCGGCAATGTTTCCGCTGATCGCGGAGCCGCCCATGATGCGGTAGTAGTCGCCGATTGTACCCGTGCCGTCGAACGTGAGGTCAGTTCCCGAGCCGATAGTCGCGGTGCCAGTGAGAAGGAGTTCGTCACCCGTGGCCGACGTGGGGGCGGAAGTGGTGCCGGTATTCAGATCGAAATCAATGGTTGAACTGGCGACTGTGGTGAGCCCGCTGAGGGTCATGGTGCCAAAGTTTCCAGCTCCAACTTCGCCAGGGGCCAGGGTGCCGGCTGCGCCGACGACGACTGGGCCGGTAATAACTCCAGGGCCGGAACTGTCCAATACCAAGCTTCCGACGCCTGCCAGAAGAGCTATGCGGCTGGCAGATGCGGTGGCGAGGACTCCGCCGGTAACATTTACCGCGCCGCTGCTGAATGCTGATCCGCCTCCGTTAGCAGCAACCACCGTTCCGGCCGAGATGGTCGTATTACCACTGTAGCTGTTGGAATTGGCAATGACCGTAGTGCCGGTTCCAGAGAAACCCAAGGTATCGCCGGTACCGCCGCCATCGGCCAGCGCCTCGCCGATGGTGATATTAAATCCACCGTTGTTGATGATGGCGCCACCAGTGCCGATGCTTACGAAGACTGCGGCGGTGACGAGGTTGCCGTTGGTGAATTCGGGCATGAAGATGGTTCCCGCGGGAGTCGCATTCGTCAGAGCGTCACTGGCCGAAGCGATGATGCTGCTGCCTCCGCTAATTGTCACGCCAGTGTTGGTGTTAGCGGTGCTGGTCGATGTAAACGCCGCAGCCGTGAGGCTGGAAGCACCACTGAGCGCGAGATTAACGTCGTAGGAATAGCCGGCAGCCGGAGTCTGACCTGTATTCAAGTCATCGTTCAGGTTGAAGGTTCCACCGGCATTGACGGAGCTAGCGCCTTGTACCGCCAGGACGATATTCTGGTCGTCGCTGGTGGCGGTTCCGCTGCCGAAGTCCATTCCGTCGGCGCTGTTGAGTTGGCCGCCGTTTTCAATGGTCAGGTTCAATGTGGAAGTAGTCGTTTGGCGGCCGATGAGCATCGCGGACGTGGTATGGCTGCTGGTGATTGAAGCGCCGCTGCCGTCAACCACGATATTTCCGCGCGTGATGATAAAGATGCTGGACGTTCCCCCCGTGGAAGCTCCGGTGAGTGTCAAGGTGGAAGTGGGACTGATTGTTCCGACTCGGTATTGATTACTGCCGGTGGCGACAATAGCGCCACCCAGCGTGGCGGACCCGGTGGGAACATCTTCGAATTCAGCGCTGCCGATATTAATGCTGATAGGGTTGTTCAACGTGACGCCGTTGCCCAGTTGCAGCCCGTTGGGGTCGCTGACAGTAATCGCCCCGGTGCCGACGCCGCTGGTGGTGCCATTGCCCTGTGTCACCAGAAGAGCGCCTCCGCCGATCGTTGTGCCTCCGGAGTAGGAGTTGACGGTAGAAAACGTCTCAGTCCCGTTGCCGGCCTTTGCCACCGAAACGGTACCCGAGCCATCCTGAATGACGCCGCTGAAGGTGTTGCTGTTTCCATCGCCACCGAAGGTCAGGGTTGGCGTTCCGGCGCCAGCGACGTCGGTGATCGTGCCGGAGCCGGCAAGTCCGCCGACCGTTGCGCTGTTGCCGTTTAGGTCGAGCGTTGTGCCGCCGGCCATCGTGAGATCGCCGGAGGTCGTGAGCGAAGCGGACGTGCCAAGCACCACCGCGCCGTGGTTGACCGTGAACGCGCTGGCGTTGTTGGCGCCGGTGAAGGTGAGCGTACCGGCGCCGTTCTGGGTGATGCTTCCGGTGCCGTTGGCCGATGTTGGACCAACGGAGAGAGTCTGGTTGGTGGAGACGTCCATTATCAGGGCACCCTTATTGATGATCGGGGTGGTGCTGGTGCCCAGGTTGCCGGCGGCTCCGCCGGTGCCGACTTGCAACGTACCGCCGTTAATTGTGGTTCCGCCAGCGTAGGTGTTGTTTGCGCCAAGAAGAACGGTTCCCGCGCCGGTTGGATTAATAACCAGTGCACCCACTCCTTCGACTGTGTTGCTAAATGTGATGGTGCTGCCGGAATTGCTCACCGTCACGTTCGTGCTGGAGCTGTCAAGAGACACAGTAGAGGTGAACGTGTCTGATCCTCCGGTGTCGGTGATCGCGCCGGTGCCGGAGCCGCTTGCCTGAATGTGGAGAACGCTCGACGGAATGCTGCTGCCTGGAGCGATCGTGTAGGAATTGCTGTTCTGGAAATTAATCGCGCCGACGGTTTCATTTCCGTCGAGGGTCACAACGCCTCCGTTGGCGGGGTTAGCGGTATTTCCGACATCAGCGAGGAATTCGGCGGTAGCACCAACCGAATTGGGAACGCCGTTGGGGTACCAGGAAGCAGCGGCTGCCCAAGAGCCGCCGGCCGAGGTATTCCATGTTTCGGGTGTGCTGCCCGCTATTGTCAGGAGAACCTCGTGGCCTGTGGGGTCGCTCAACGAATAGGTAGCGGCGTTACTCGTAAAACTGGCGGTGCCCAACGTGACCGAGCCGGTGACGTTAAAGATGTCGTAGGTTCCCGTGAACGTGAATGGATTGCTGGAACCTGATTGAACGATGTTGAATATCGCGCCGTTCGCGATATTGAGATTGCCGGTGAGGTTGACCGTGCTAAAGCTCGTGGTGGATGCAAACGCAACGTTGGTAATCGATCCACTGTTGAGCGCGAGACTGTTAAGACCCAAAGTTCCGACGGTCGGGCCAAGCGTGATGGGATCGCCAGGAGTTAATTGGCCGCCGGATGCCACGGATGCGTTATTGGTCAAAGTCGCGGTGCCGGACAAATTACCGCTACCGCCGACGGTGATAAAACCGCTTCCGGCGGTGCCGGTATCAATCTGGAGTCTTCCAGCGTTGATGTTGACCGGACCGGTGTTGGTATTCGCTCCAGTCAGAATGATCGTGCCGTTGCCCGCGGTATTCGGTGCGGACGGGAAATTCTGAATTACGGTGTTGTTGGCTTCACTGACGGCTTCATTGGTGGCAATCGCGCCATATCCGATGTTCAAAGCTCCACTACCGCTAATTACGCCATCGATGGTGATGACGTTTCCGGTGGTCGCCGATATGCTGCCCCCGGTGCCGGTGACGGAGATGGGCCTGGCTGCGGCACCGGTGGTGCCCGCGATGTTGTCGTCCAGATTTCCGGTGAAATCGGCGTTGAGGTTTCCACCGTTGATGTTGATGTTTGACGAGCTTCCCAGCGCTGAGCCGCCAGCCCAATTGCCGAGGATGGTAAGGCCGCCATAGAGATTGGTCGGCAAAATAAATCCGGTCGTGGTGCCTGCTGCGCCCTGCCCGTTTATTTCAACGGTGCCCGGCCCGGCCTGCGCATAGCCGGCGGTGTGGGAAGAACGAATGCCGCAGTTGAGAATAAGTGCAGCCTGTGTGTTGTACTGAAAGATATTGAGATCTTCGGCGGTGCCTCCGGGCTGAATATTTTGATAGTTCAATGTTGTCGTGGTACCGTTTTCGTCATTGCAGATCAGGATGTTGTTGGCTCCGACGTTTGGCGTGACAAGAACTGCACCGGTCTGCAGCGTCTTGCCGTTGTTCTTCAAAATAATCTGGTCCATGTTGTTGCCGAAGCCGTTGTAGAGCCCACCCGTGGGGGTATTGAATCGCAGGGTGGTCACGGCTAGGCCGGTGCCGCCGCTGTACCGATACTCGGCGACGGTGTTGACATCACCATTCCCCGTCAACGCAGTAGTGCCGCCAGTGTAAAAGCTGGCGACCGTGGACCCTCCAACGACATTACCGCTTCCATTAAGAGCGGCATAGTCGGTGACTTGGCCGTTGGTCTGACCAACAACGGCATAAGCGCTACCGCCGGCGTCGAGAATGACGCCGCCCGTTCCGGTGGTTGTCCCGACGGCAGAGATGACGCCGGTTGCAGCTACTGGAGTGGCGTTGTTACCGTCAGTAGAAGTCGCCGGTCCGATGAAATTGATCAATCCGCCCTGATTGGTGCTGATGTTGTTCGCGGTAATCGTGCCAAGGTTTACCGTGGGTATGTGGGCACCAGCTGAATTATCCACCATTTGGATGGTTGACAAGGCGGGAGTCACAAAAGTGGGGCCGTTGGTCGCGGCGCTGGAGAACGACTGTGTGCTGGCGCTGCTGGCGCTCCCGTTGACCAAGAGAGTGCCACCTTCGAGCCTGAGCTGAGCAGCCGTAGGAAGAATGTTCGAACTCGGCGCACCGGCGGCATTGAAATTTAAATCCATGACTCCACCGGCGAGTTGAGTGCTGCCGGCATAGTTATTTGATCCGGTGAGAATTACTGTCCCCGGGCCTGATTGCAAGATCGATCCGCCGGCCGCACCGTCGCTAATGACACCATTAACGATCTGCGTACCGCCTCCGCCGAACGTGAGCGTGGCTGTACTGATGCCGACTGATCCGTTGAGCGTGAGGGTTTGACTTGCATCGACGAGGAAGCTTTGGTTGATCGCCATCGCGATAGGATCGACGATGGTGAGATTCTGCGAGGCCGCAGACATGTTGATGCCGTTCGCCAGACCAGGCGAGGCGGCGCCGAGAGTCAAGGTGTTGCCGGAATCTCCCAAATTTCCGATAACGATGGCGGCACCGGGGTTGAGGACGGTAAGTCCGCCCCAAGTGGTGTTTTGGCCAAGCGTGAGGGTGGTTGTGCTTGAGAGGCCGGCGAGCGAATCAAATTGCGCGGTGTCATTTCCTCCCGGAGGCGCGGCATCAACTGGAGGGCTGGTTTCGTTGGTCCATGCGGCGGGAGTATTCAGCGTGTTTGCGCTGTTGTTGAAGCCAAAAGTGTCAGCCTTGGAAACGGCCGCCCAGGCGACCAAACTGGTCGCAGCTGAAATAGCGGCGATGGCTTGATTACGGGTGGACTTGCCGGACAACCGATTCTTCCGCGCGGAACGAGTAACGCTCATCGCAAACCCTCCGAAAAACCGCAACGTACTTCCAGAACGGAAGGAACGCCGCAGCTAAGATTAGAAAAATGAAAAACGCCTCCTGGCGGGAGAATCTCCAGACTCTCCACGCCTTTCTCGCAGGGATAACATACACCACGTTTTGCCCGCGAAAAGGAAATGATGTAACCGTCAATGGTACTTTTGTCACAATTATCAGGATTTTCCGGGTACTTGTCATGAATGGCTGTGGTAATTGACCGCGATCCGGCATGGTGGGATAAACGCGGAGTTAGCCGCTTTTTTGCCAAAGGTGGTTGTGGGGGGTAGTTCCAGCCAACGCAAGCGTTGCAAAACCACGGCGTGGTTTCTGGACTGGAACGCGGATTTCGAATTTGAGAGAATCTGGCCGCCGCGGATGCGGTTCCTCATCAGAAAATTAGCGGGAAAAATTGTGAATGGACTAGCCGTCCGGGTCCTGCGCATAGCCCCGTTACTGAACTTTGGTGACAGTGAGACCGCTGTTGGCCTGCGGACGTAATCCGGCCGAATCGTTTATGGCGACGTGACCAGCTTTATCGGTCCCAGCAAGCCCGATGGCAGCGGCTTGTACTGAGCCGCGGAGGCGGGGGTGAAGCGGGAGCCATATTCCTTTACCAATGCGGCATAGTCGTAGTTCGGAAAGCCTTGTTTGGCGAGATAGTTTACGGCCGTGTTGGCTACATCGATTCGGATGGTGTTGTCACCCGGCTTCAACAGATCCGTTACGTCCAATCTATACGGCGCGCACCAGACCGAACCGGCTGGTTTTTCGTTGATATACACCACGGCGGCATCGCGGACCGGAGCGTTTAGATCAGCGGAGAACCCCTGCGTCCGCCGACCAGCAGCGGCGGCGGGGGAGCCTTCGCCGAAATCAATTGAGATTCGTCCGGCCGACAAGAAGTCGGAGGAAACGGAAATGTGATTGGAGTATGTGGCGACGCCGGAGAATGAACGGGTTGCGCCGTCGTCGGCCCAGGAATGTAGTTTGTCCATTGGCATTGGTTTTCCATCGGGGCCGAATGCGACTGTCCAGCCGGAACTGATATCCATGGTTTGGTGCGTGCTCGGCTGCGTCGTTGGTGGGGTGGGGGCCATGCGATTGCTGAAGAGCAGAATTGTCGAGGCGTAGGGGGCGAGATCGAGTTTGACGGTTGTGTAATTCTCGGGATGCCCGATGATTTCCAGCGGCGTGATTTTGCCGGTGATCGGGTCCAACTGCTGGGCGGTGATGCTCTCAAAACGGAAATCGGCGGTCACGCTCGTGGGGTGATTGCTGGTGTTGGCGACAAAATAGATTGCCGCGCCGTCTAAACTTCGGCGGATAAATCCCAGTTCCGGTGATGGCGGCGAGAACTGAACATCGGGACGAATCTTTTTATCTTTCGCGAGGGCTTGAGCGATCTGGCTTTCATCGGCGACGAAGATGCCCGGGGCGTCGGGGCCGTCGAACAGGCGATGGACGAGATCGTGCATGGTTTTTTGGTCGGCATCCGTGGCTTTGAAGCCGGGCACGATCGCCGGCAGTCGCCGCGTTGCGATCAGGGTTCCGCCGCGATCCGCGAAATCCGCCAGTTTTCGCAGCGTCGACAGGGGCATTCGTTCGACGCCGGCCAGGATGACCGCGTGATATCGCGCGCCCAAGGGCCGGGCGCTATCGGATTGCGAGCGATCACCGCGACCGCCGGCGCCGAAAATCAGAGTGCCGGTGTTGTCCACGCTTCCGCGCCATCCAGTATGCCATCATCGAAGAAATCGAGGTTATATCCGGAGTCCAGGAGGTCGCCGACGATTTGATGGCCCAGACATTCGCCGACTTCGTCGGTGAGGCTGTTGTGCAACCGGCTGCCGTCGCCGGGCGAGAATCTTGCCCAGGCATCGCTGTTGGAGAGATAAAGCGCGATATCGTTGGCCGGCGCTCCCTGGCGGAGGATGAAGCTGACCCGTTGCAGATAACGAGTGACATCCGGCATGACGATGTTCCATGGATTCTGATCGTCAAAGACGCCGGCCGCATAAAAACTCCAGCCGGGGAATCCCACGCCGGCCGGGGTGTAAGGCCAACCGTGACAGATGATCTGATTCACTCCCTGGAGGAAATGAAGATCGGCTTCGGCCTTGATGTCCAGCGGCGTGGCACGAAACGGCTGGGTATGCACCCATGTGAACGTCTCAGACGAACTTACGGGGACACCGAGCAGATGACATGCCGAGCTGGCGTATCGCGTGGCTCGGTAGTCATGCCATTGGTATCCCTCGCCCTCGGGGAGGTTGGCGTTGATGTAACTAAATTCTGCCGCGGCGGGCTGGCCGTAGGCTTGGATTCGGAATCGCGTTTCGTGTTGCTGCGCGAAACTCCGCATCGGTATGATGAAATTATCGTTCAAAAGTTCCGTAAGAGTTTTCGCCCAATCGTGGCGGATATCGAGGGTTTTGGGGCCGATGTCGGTCACGAGGGCGGGTAGCAAGGGGCGCAAATCGTAGCCGCGGCGTTTCTGGAATTCGTCGAGGAAATTCTCGGTCCAGTTTTCGCCGTAGCTCTCCAGGCTGTCGCAGAAGATGGCGTAGGGCGGATTGTCGCCGCAGGCGGCAACCTCTTTTTCGGCAACCGACGCGATGAAGTGTTGCACCGCCGTGGCGGTTTGATGATCCAGAACATAGCCCTCGGCTCCGAATGCCGGGCGTTTGACCTTCATTCCGGTGTGGCCGGAGATGAAATAGGTGATGGCTTTTGGCGCGGGTTGGGTTGTGGGAATCTGGGCCGCGCCATCCTTGAGGGGAATTTGTTGTTGTGAATCGTCGAAAGCGGCGAGAACTGTGTCACCTTCGCGCGGTTGCGGCGGTTTCAGGGTCCCATCCGCGCCGACGCTGGTGCGCTGGACGCGCAATCGACCGGCGGAATCGTCCAGAGAAATCTGCGCGCCGCCGTAGGGCCATCCGCTGCCCATCGTGAGGTCCATGCGCAACCCCAATTCCTTGGCTTTGGCGGCGACGAAATTCAGATCGTCGAGGAACTCTGGCGAGAGGAATTTCAGGTTCACCAGTCCGGGGACTGAACCATCCAGCGCCAGGGGATAGGTTGGCTGCACTTCGAAGCCGCCGAACCCGGACTTCTTCATCGCCTCCAATTGCTTCTGCAATTGCGGTTTCGTGACGGCGGGGCCGAACCACCACCAACGCACCATGGGACGTGTGTCATTGGGCGGTTGTTCGAAGGCTTTACGCATTTGATCGGAATCCTCCATCATGGGCACCCGCAGCGCCACCGCCCCTTCCAAACCTGTTCCCGATACATCGCGCGTTTGCAGAAATGGGCCGGTGGTTCCGGTGACTTTGATGTTGCTCAGAGAGACGTTCACGGCGTTTGCCAGCGTGATTCCGCGGCGGCTGGTACCGCTGATATTGGAGAGGGAAAGCCCGTCAATTGGTTTGATCGGCAAGACACGCGATGCGTCCACCAGCGTCTGGCAATCCACGGTAACGTGATTGAAAACGATATGAGACGCCTGAGGAATGCCGTCCACGCCGCTTACGGGATCGACGCCGATGATTCCGGTATCTCGCAGGCTGATTCCGAGGAAGGTGCGCGCCTTAGCCTGGAGATAATCACCGGTGATGTTTTCGAAGAACCCGGCACGCCCGGTTCGGCCTTTGATGAAGATGGCGTTGGCGCCTTTTGGAAATGAGCAATTCTCGATCCGGACGTTGCGGATTCCGCCTGACATTTCTGATCCGATGCCAAGGCCGGCATAGGCGCTGGCGAGGGAACAATTGCGGATCAGAACGTCGTCGGTCGGCCGCGCGAGCCGCACTGCGCTCAGCCCGCGGCCGGATTTTAGCGAAATAGAATCATCCCCCGTGTCGATGTCGCAATTCTCGACCAGGACGTGCGTCGACGAATCAACGTCGATGCCGTCGCCATTAGATAGCGTTGGAGTCGATCGGATCGTCAGATTTTGAGCGACGACATTGTTGCAGTAGAGCAGATGGATCGACCAGAGCCTGCGATAACGGTCCGTGAATCCGTTCAATTCGACGTTCGCGCAGTTCACCAGCTCAACCATCACCGGTCCGCGCGGGTTCGCAGGTTGCCGATCTTGTTGTCGCCGATCAGGGAGCCTGGCCCGATGATCGCGATGTTGTCGGCGTGATCCGCATAGATCAGAGCGCGGTGGCCCTGAACCATCGCGCCCTCAAACCGCACGGGAACGAGAGGATAGTCATCGGGCGAGGGGCTCCCGGTGACAATCGCATTCTTTTGAAGAACCAGCGTTGTATGGGGGTGCAACTGGATGCTGCCGATCAGATAATTTCCCGCTTCCACCACGACGGTTCCACCGCCTTGCGCATCACAGGCATCCAGTGCCTTTTGAAAGGCGGCGGTGTCTTTGTGCTTGCCATCACCCGCTGCGCCAAACGCCCGCACCAGGATCTCCGGAGACGCTTTTGCCGTTTGTGCTTTGGCTAAGCCCTGGGGAATCTGGATAAGGACCAATGTGAATATGACGGAAAACAAGGCATTTATTCTCATGGAAATCGCGAGGGGGGCTGTCCTGGTTTCGAACATGGCGGCAATATAGGGTGGCAATTCATGAAAATCTCGTTTGGTATTGTTATAATGGGTGTCTATGTCGATCAGCACGGTTGCTAAACTCGCGGGCGTATCAACTTCCACCGTGTCTCGGGTGATCAACAATCATCCGCGCGTCGCGCCGGAAACGGAGCGGTCCGTACGCAAAGCGATGCAGGAATTGGGCTATACCCCATCCGACCGGCGGCCGGGTCCGAAATCGGCGGGGCGGCTGAAAACCGAAAAGAAACGGGCTGCGTTCCTCGTCCTGGGCGCATCCGGGCAGCAGGCGACGCCGGCGTTTGCCGGGCTGCTGCGTGGTGTTTCACTCGGTGGGGCAGATAACGGCATTGATATCGCATTCCATTTCGTGCCCGATCCGGAAGAGATTTCCAGTTGGATTCTCGACCAGCGCATGGACGGTCTTCTTCTTCACGGCACTCGGCCCAGCGGTGAAATCGAGCGGCGATTGCGAAAAATTCCCACAGTTTGGCTGATGGGCAACCGGCGCCGGCCGGATTGGGGCGACCAAGTCATGCCGGATAGCTACGAAATCGGGCATCTCGCGGCTGAATATCTCGTTTCTCGTGGCCACAAGCATCTGGCATTTGTAAATCTCGATGCCGGGTTCTGGCCGTTCCGTTTGTATTGCCAGAGCTTTACCGCGGCGGCGGCGGACCATTCGGCGCCGGTGATTGCCATCGAGCAGCCATTGGAGAACTCCCCGGACTACTGGCATCGGCATAGTCAAAAGGGTGTCTCAGACGTCGTCGAGCGGTTTCTTGCGATCTCCCCTCGACCCACCGGCATCTTCGTTGCCGACGATATGCAGGTTGCGCTCATTCAACCCGCTTTGCAGGCCCGGGGAATCGAACTGGGACGCGGCCATACTGAGATTATTTCATGCAACAATGAATCTCCGTTCCGAGTGGGGCTTTCGCCGCGGCCGGCTGCCATTGATATCAGGGTCGAGTCCATCGGCCGGCGCGGTGTCGAGCAGTTGCTTTGGCGGCTTGCCCATCTCCACCTTCAGGAACGGCTGATTTGTGCGGTCGAACCGCTGGTCCTTGACTTCGAAACTCCCATCCAGATTCCGGTTCCGCAGATACAATAAACGTTCAAATCAATAGAGCCGCTCCGTTTTCCACTGGAATTATTGCATTACCGCTGGTATATTGCAGAAAGATAGTGGTAATTGCGGTTGTGATTTGCCATAATTCCCCGCAATCAAGTCGGAGTCCGCTATGTCTTTGACCGAAGTTGCTGCAGTTGCGGGAGTCTCAGCCTCGACGGTTTCGCGCGTTCTCAACGAACAGCATGGCGTTGCCCCAGATACCGCCGAAGCGGTCCGGGTCGCGATGCGGAAGATTTCTTTCACGCCGCAAACGCGCCGCCACCGCGCCAAAAAAGGTTCCAACGGTCAAAGCGAGCAGGCCAGGACCGTCGGCTTTCTGGTCTTCGGAACCAGCGGTGAGCATACGGCGCCGGCGTTCACGCATCTTCTGCGCGGCGTCTCCATCGGAGCCAGGGAAAGCAATTTCGATCTATTCGTCAGTTTTGTTTCCAATCCCGATGAACTGCCCCGGCGAATCAGTGAGCAGCGCGTCGGTGGCATTCTTCTTCATGGCGAGCAGCCGAGCAAAGCGGTCGAGGCGCAGCTTCATGGGCTCCCGACGGTCTGGCTGATGGCCAATCGTTTTCCGCCGCGGTGGGGCGATCAGGTCATGCCGGATAATTCATCGATAGGCCGAATTGCCGCGGAATATCTGCATCAAAAGGGATGCAAATCGGCGGCGTATCTCAGCGCATCGGCGCCCGCGTGGGGATTGCAGGTGCGCGAGTTGGCGTTTTGCCAGTACCTTGAAGATGCCGGCGTGCGCGTGGAGGTGCTTCGGCGCGGCGCTGGATTCGCCGCAGGATTTCTGGGAGTTCGACGGCGCGGCGGCGCGCTCGCTGGCCGAACAGTTCGTGCGGCTCAATCCGCGTCCGCAGGGTTTGTTTGTTGCCGAGGATCGCCACGCTCCGACGGTTTATTCCGCCTTGGCCGAGGCGGGGGTCACGCTCGGCGCCGGCGGCGAAGTCCATCTTATTTCCTGTAACAACGAGATGCCGTATCTCAACCGGCTCCGTCCCGCCCCGGCGACGCTGGACATCCGCGCCGAGAGCATCGGCCGCCGCGGGGTCGAGCAACTTATCTGGCGGCTGGATAATGCGGACGTGAAAGAACGGATCAGGAAAATGGTGGAGCCGCTGCTGATCGAGCCGCCATGATCAATTTTTGGCAATTGCAGCAAGCGAAGACGTGATTTCTGCACAATGATTTGATGGCAATTAGGCAGTCAAAATATTCATGGCATATAAAGCTATGTATGACAATCGTTTATGCGAACGAAATTCGATGACTGTTTGTGGTAATTATCGTGAAATAAATTCGATTCCCATGTGGTTAATTTCTTGTAAGATGGCGTGTGTATAGGTAAAATAACTATTACCCAAAGTTAGGCGTCGGGCGACGTATATATCCGTTGGCAAAGCGTCGGCATTTCGAGGGAGCGGCAAATGAACGAGGAGCGTCCCATGAATCGGAGGAAAGCATTTACACTTGTCGAACTTCTCGTCGTGATCGGAATAATCGCGATTCTGGTGGGGCTGCTTCTTCCCGCACTCGGTAAGGCAAGAGCACAGGCGAGACTCGTTCAATGCGCTTCCAACATGCGCATGATCGGTCAGGCGATGATCAATTATGCTGCGGATAACAGGAATTATCTTCCTGAGCATTCATACAGCGATTCACCTTGGCAGGGATCAGGTGCAAAGCCGGGCAGCGATGTCATGCAGGATGGGGTTACCGATTGGAATGATCTCATGCAGTGCGGGAATGGTCAAAGCCACGCTTGGATGGTGAATGTTAACGGGCACATCGATCCAGGCGCGAATATTGGCCGGCTTATGATGGCGGGCTACCTTGGGAATTACGATCTTTCGCCTGCGAATGCGCAGGCCAACGTCGCGAACGCCACTTTCGCGCCCGTCCGCTGGTGTCCCGCGCAGGAGCTCGGGTTCATGGAAATCAACCAGTCTTCTTACTACATGAATCCGCACTGGTCGTTTACTACCGCCACCAACATTACCGGTGTAGGGATTACGGGCCCTGTTGCGGCGATTGCGAATGCTTCCCCTCATTTAGGGGTTCACGTCGCATGGTTTCGGAAGATCACGGATTATCCCAAGACGATGGCAATGCTGACCGAGATGTATTTCGATCCTTTCGAGTACGGAGGTGCGAGCTCGATCTCCCACCCTGGACCGGGCGGAACGTCGAATTGGAACATTTTGCTCCCCGATGGGCATGTGATCGCAGTAAACGATAAGTACATTGCAAAATACTTTAACGTAGGAGCCAACGGTCTCACGACTGGGACTGCCATTATTCCGGGTAACACGCCCCAAGCGATACTTAATGCGTTTGATGATGCGCTGGATATATTGGAGACCGAGGCGGATGGGAGAAATCCCATTGGGACCGGCAAATCGTCGGCGATGGCGCTTCCGGGGTATGCCGCTGAGACGCAGGGTTATTCCGGGCAGCTTCCCGGGAATCTGGCATCGCCGTTCTATAATCGTTGCTTTTACTATCCCAGCGAAACGGGGAACGCCACTTACACCGGTCCGGTCAATTGGGCATATTGAGCGGGGACTCGGATTTCGGTAGAAACGGAAATCCGATTGTTTTTTGTGTTTGGCTCGCGATGGAGGCTATTGGCGGATCCGCAATTTGGCCAGTTCGCCTCGGCGTTTTAAAAGCGTAAAATCTACGTATCCAGGCATTTCCCCAATTTAATCCACGGTTTTCTTTGCTTCGTACCGCGTCTGCGATCGCAATTGACCTACGGGGATCTGCGTCAGAACGATCCGCCCCCATAATACGCCCGGAAATACGGATCCATCCCGGTAAGAAACACATTGTTTCCGGAATTGTTCTGGGCGTTCAAATTCAATTGATCGGCACGCGTGATAAAAGCGCCGCGGAGATATCCATCCGCGCCGGCCTTGTTTGCGCGGGCGGTTTCCATCTGTCCTCGGGCGGCCACGACTTCCGGGCGGTTATATAACTGCGATTCAAACTGCTTTTCCTTGAGCCGGAGTGTTTCATCGGCGGACACGAGCCGGATACGGGCGTCCTGGACGGAGGGGTCGTTTGTCAGGGCGACGGCCTCCATTTGGGTGACCATTGAGCCGGTGTGCAATTTTTCCGTGGCGACGGAATTGCGCAGGCCGGTGCCGACGCCGGTTGATTTCAGGGCGATTTGTTCTTCGGTGCGCTTTTCGATCAGGTCTTTGTATTGCTGGTCGGTTTGAAGCCGGGCCAGGACCGCATCGACGGCCGCATCATAAGCATGCTGTGCATCGGTCAGTTCATCTTTGGCGGCGATATATTCAGAGGAGATCTGGAAGTCCACGCGTGCGCGATCGACCAGGACCTGCAACCCGGCCCAGCGGTTGTCGAATTCCGCCTCGGCAAACGCGGCCTGGCCCAGCGCGGGGGCAATATCATACACCTGAGCCTGTTGCTGGGGACCGGTGGAGACGCCAGCCGGGTAAACGGGCCCGAATCCGAACCCATTGCTTTGCCAGGGCATGAAGCCGCCGCGATGCGGGGATCGGCCCGCATCGGCAAGGGCGCTGGCTGCGCCAACCGTCAAAAGTCCCAAAACCGCGCTGGTGAGCAAGGATCGGCCGTGCATAAGAGACCTCCACAATTAGGATACGCGTCATTGATGCCGGTTTTCCGCAGTATAATACCGATAACCATTATATCCGGGGAGGAGATTTTTGTGTTGGCTTGACGCTAGGATAATGTGGAACGATAGTGAATCAGCCGTTTTTATGAAAAATGCCCGTCAATTGCTCGCGGTGACCCTGGTGGCGACGGCCATATGCGCCGATCGCTCGCTTCCGGCCGCGCGCGTGGAGCCGGTGAATTCGCATTTTGCCGGCCGGCTAATCGAACGGCTGAGCGTGAACTTTCGCCGGGTTGTGCCCGCGGGCCAGCTTTACCGGCCACAACGGTTTGGGCTGCCTCCAATGGAGATGTCAGCAGCCGGGCCGAGTCTCATAGTCGATTACGTTCCCGCACCCCTCTCCCCATTTCAATTCCGATTGCCCCCTCCGGTTTGCTGATTCCCCCCTGTTTGTTCGTTTTCTTTTTCGTCGCCGTACTCTTTCTTTAGAGGCGCTACATGGCAGTCAATTTCGCGAAAGTTATGACCAAGGTTTTCGGCAGCCGCAATGAGCGGATGCTGAAGCGCTACCAGAAGATGGTAGATCAGATCAACAATCTTGAGCCGGAAATCCGCGCCAAGTCGGATGTTTATTTGCGCGACCGGACTCAGGAAATGCGCAAGCTGCTGACCAGCGGCAAGATCCGCTCGGCGGAAGTCCTGCCCGAGGCGTTTGCGATCATCCGCGAGTCGATGGATCGCAACATCGGCATCCGCTCGATCTTCGATCCGGAAAACAATTTCGATCCGGACACGCTCGACGACGAAATGCTGGAGGCTTACGACGAGGTGCAGCGGCAATTTGATCAGCACTGGCGTTTCCTGGCAGCAGGTGCCGATCCCGCCGAAAATTTATGATGCGATCCGGGAGATGTATCCCGAAAGCCGGCCGCCGTTCCGTGCCGGTGTTTCGACGTGCAGATCATCGGCGGGCTGGTGCTGTACGAAGGCAAGATCGCCGAAATGGCCACCGGCGAGGGCAAGACGTTCGTCGCGCCGCTGGCGTGCTTCATGCGCGTTCTGGAGGGGCATCACTGCCATGTCGTGACGGTGAACGATTATCTGGTCCGCCGCGACGCCACCTGGGTGCGTCCGGCGTTCGAGAATCTGGGGCTGACCGTCGGCTATCATCCAGGCCGACATGGAGCCGGGCGGCGAAGCTCGCCGGGCGGCGTATCAATGCGACGTCACCTACGGCACCAACAGCGAATTCGGCTTCGATTTTCTGCGCGACAACATGAAAGAACGCGTCGGCCCAGCAGGTGCAGGGTCCGCTGCAATTCGCGATCGTGGACGAGGTGGACTCGATCCTGATCGACGAGGCCCGGACGCCGCTGATCATCAGCGGCGCGGCGCACGATGACGCGGCGAAATATCGGGCGGCCGATGTGGTGGCGCGGAAGGTGATCGAGCTGAACAAGCCGTGGGACGCCGCCGGAAGCCGCCGTCGATGCGGCCAAGCGCGCCATCAAGGCCGCCGAGGGCGATGAAGACAAGGCCAAGAACGCCGCGGAGAAGGAAGCCGCCCGCAAGCGGCAGGCCGAGGCCGAAGCAGCAACTTGCCGAGGCCGAGAAGCGAAAGGCAGGGTCTGACGCAATATTACGAAGTGGAGCTGGATCGCAAGAGCGTTCATCTGACGCACGAAGGGATCGCCGCGGCCCAGGACGCGGCGGGCGTCGGCAGCTTCTATCGTCGGCAACAACATGGAATGGCCGCACCTGATGGAGCAGGCGATGCGCGCCCACGTCGTTTACGAGCGCGACAAGGATTACGTCGTCGAGCGCGGCGCCAAGGGGCAGATGGAAGTCGTCATCGTCGATGAATACACCGGCCGGAAAATGGTCGGCCGGCAATGGTCGGACGGCCTGCACCAGGCGGTCGAGGCCAAGGAACGGGTGCCGATCAAGGAGGAAACGCAAACGCTGGCGACGATCACGCTGCAGAATTTTTTCAAGCATGTACAAGATTCGCTGTCGGGCATGACCGGCACGGCCCAGACCGAGGCGGAGGAATTCAACAAGATTTACAAGCTGGACGTGGTGACGATTCCCACCAATCGGCCGGTGGTCCGCGCCGATCACGAGGACCGCGTCTATCGCACCGAGCGGGAAAAATGGGACGCGATCATCGAGGAGATCAAGGAAGCATCAGCGACAAGGGCCGGCCGGTTCTGGTCGGCACCACCAGCGTGGAAAAGAGCGAGATGCTTTCCAACATGCTGAAGCGGAAATACGGCGATCGACCATGAAGTGCTCAACGCCAAGCAGCACGAGCGCGAGGCGCAGATCGTCGCGCTGGCCGGGCAGCAGCACAAAAATACCCGCGGCGAAATGGTCGGCAACGTGACGATCGCCACGAACATGGCCGGCCGCGGCACGGACATCAAGCTGATCGCCGCGAAGTACCACCACGGCCGGCGGCTTGCACGTCATCGGCACCGAGCGGCACACGGCCCGCCGAATCGACAACCAGCTCCGCGGCCGCGGCGGCCGGCAGGGCGATCCGGGTTCCAGCCGGTTTTACGTCAGCCTGCAGGACGAACTGCATGAAGATGTTCGCCGGCGAATGGACCATCAAAGTCCTCGGCTGGCTCGGCATGGAAGAGGGGATGGCCATCGAGGACAAGCGCATCAGCAAGGGAATCCTCCGCGCGCAGAAGAAAGTCGAGGAGCGGAATTTTCTGGCGCGCAAGAATCTGCTGGAATACGACGAAGTGATGGACCATCAGCGCACGACGTTTTACGGCATGCGGCAGCAAGTGCTGCGCGGCGACGAATATTGACGGGATCATCTGGGACATGATCGGGCAGGCGATCGCCGATGCGGTCGATAAATACATCACGCAGGATTACATCGCCGCCACCGTTGCCGAATGGGCGCGCGTGAATTTCGACGTGACGATCGATCCGGACGATCTGCACGGGCAAACGCAAGATCGACGAACTGGAAGCGTACATCAAGTACGAGGCGCGGGCCGAAGCCGAGACGAACATCACGGCCACGCTCGGCGAATTCATGGGCGAGGATGACGGCGAGACAACTCGCAAGTGGGATACCAAGGGCCTGCAAAGCTGGGCGATGAGCCGGTTCCAGGTGAACCTTTCGCAGAACCAACTGCGGCAGATGAGCGATGACGCAGATCGAGCAGACGTTGCGGTCCGCGGCGATCGAGCAGATCGATCAGCGAAATTGCGACGGGCTCATGAAATATCTCGATCCCAATTATGCCGAGCAGGAGTTGGCGAATTGGGCGCGTCAGAAGTTCGGCATCGAGGTCAAGCCTGAGGAATTTGTCCTCGATCCCCGGGGGCATAATCTTCTCCCGGCCGAGCAGATTGTCGAGTTGATCGACTCTCGCGCGCGCAGCGCGTACGCGCTGTCGCGAAATTGAATATCCGGTTGAGCACGCACTGACGTTCGCCTACGGCGGCCCCGAGGGATTCACCGATCACCCCTATTCCGCCGAGTACATCCAGAAATGGGCTAAGCGAAAATACGGGATCGATATGACGCTGGATGAGATTCGGTCCGGCACGCTGCAGAAGCTGCACCTTGGGCTGGTGGCACACCAGCGGCGGTTTCTGGTCGGCGGTGAGATGGAAAAGACGGTGGAAGGGCTCATCGCGGCCAACGGCGACAGTGAATCGCTTCGCGTGGCGTTCAACGAACGCTTCGGGACGAAACTGACGAAGCGCGATTTCGAGATCGAGGTCGAGACCGACGCGAAGGACACGCGGATCGTCACCCAGCCCGCGTCGCCCGAGCAGGTGCGGCAACTTCTGCTGGATCGCGCCCGGCAGGTATTGCGCGAGGAGCTGACCGATCTGGAGCAATTCGTCCTCATCCAGATTCTCGACCAGAGCTGGAAGGACCATCTTTACGCGATGGACATGATGAAAAACGGCATCGGTCTTCTGGCGTTCGCGGAGCAGGATCCGCGCATGCAGTACAAGAAGGAGGGCTTCCGCTATTTCCAGGAAATGATGGCGCGGCGTGCGCGACAAGGTGACGGACTTGATCTTCCGTGCCCGAGTCGTAGGGGCAACGCAGACGCGCAGCGCGTACAAGGAAACCACCGCGGTCCACGAGGCTCCCACCGGCTACGGCGTTGCCGAAAATGTGGCTGAGACGGCGTCGGCCGTGAATGACCAGCCGGCCGGTGAGATGCAGGAGGCGCAGGGAGAAGCCGCCCGCGTCAAGACCATTGTCCGGGAAGCGCCGAAGGTCGGCCGCAACGATTTGTGCCCATGTGGAAGCGGTAAGAAATACAAGAAGTGTCACGGGGCAACGGCCGCTTGAGGGGCGGACCGGCAACCGAAATAGCGGAGATCATAAATGTCCGCGTTCCGAGGCTTTTACATCAATCTCGACAGAAACCAGGCGCGGTCAGCGTCAATGACGCAACAACTGGCGGATGCCGGCATGGCGGACAAGTATCAGCGATGCCCGGCCGTGGATGGGCGGGCGCTGGGCGCTGAATACGTCACCACGCTTGACCGCGGAAATCTCGGCCTGTGGCTCACGCACGAGCGACTGCTTTCCGCTCACAGATTATCCGAATCACATCTGCACCTGCTTGAGGATGATGCGGTTCTTCCCAAGGACGCGAATGTCTGCCTCGGCGATGTGCTCGCCAGGGCCGACAAGGATTTGCCGGATTGGGACGTGATCTTCGCCGACATTTTTGTGGATTTGAGCTTCGTGATGTTTCAATTGCTCACCAAATGCCGGGAGGACTACCGGCAAGGCGGTAAGCTGAACTTATTGCCCATGAAAGGCTATCCGTTCGCGGGGACTTCATCGCTGCTGATCAACGCAAAGTCGATCGCCAAATATCTGGGCCTGATCGGAGGACGTTGGACCGAGGGGATGCCGATCGACATCTTTTTGCGGACGCAGATCGGTCAGGGGTTATTGAATGCGTATGTGACAGTGCCGTTTGCAACGTCACTTTCGGAGAACACCAGTGACTCGGATATTCGCGGAGGGCTGGACCATTCACGCAGGGTGCTGAACGTATATCGCCGCGCATGGTTCAAGGACGCCGACGTTGGTCGGCTGGCTGAGGAATTACGCGGCCTGACCACAACGGCAAAGGTAACTGGCCTGGCCGAGTGTTATCTTGAGGCGGCTAAATTTGTTCTAAGCGATCAGTGGGTTGGTTTCTGAGCCGGATTATTGGCAGAGCACGTCGATGCACAGAATGTACATCTTGTTGTTGTGGGCATCCCGGAAACAGGTGCTGATGGTGCGGCAGAGGTTACCGGTTGCCAGCGAGACGTAGGGGTCGGTCGTATATTTGTTCAACTCCACATCAAGGAGCACGTAATAATATTCCTTGAGCGAGTGATCTGCTCCTTTGGGGGCGGGACGGAACATGACGCCCTTATTTCGCTGGGGAACGCGGTGATTGCAGATCGTCGACGTGATTTGCGATCCGGATTCGTCCATCACGTAAACGCATTCGACGTTGTCGTATTGTGAAACCGTCGTTCGCAGCACGTCATCGAAATCGTCGTGGTCGCACTTGCTAAGCTCGCAAAGCATTTCGTTGAGAATAATGTTGAACCGTCGATGCTGGAGCTTCTTCTGATTGATCCGTTCGATCATGTGATTTTTGTAGCGGCGGGCCAACGACTCGATACATGCGGCGGAATCGGCGCACTCCAGGGTGCCGGGGTTGCCCGGCTTTCCCAGGAAGAATCCCTGCAGAAGGTCGGCTCCCAATTCCAGGGCAATGATCGCCTGCTGTTGCGTTTCGACGCCTTCGGCGACGACCAGCGCGCCGATCCGCCGGGCCAGTTGCACCAGTGATTTGAACGTCTCCTGCCGGTGATAATCCTTGTCGATTCCGCGGATCAGGTTGCGGTCGAGCTTGAGAACATCGGGCTTGATCAGCGCGATGCGGTCGAGATTGGAATAGCCGGCTCCGATGTCGTCCAGAACCAAAAGAAAGCCATGATCCCGGAATTGCGTGAGCCGTTCGGCTAATCGATCGGCGTTCTCAAACGCGCTTTCGAGGATTTCAACGGCGATATTGCGCGGGCTAAGCGAAACTTGAGATGCGCATTTGAGGATTTCGTCCGGCCCGGTCAAATCCTGTTCGACGGTGGAAGTCTCCACGTTGATGAAAAGGATTAGGTCCTCGTGGCGTTCCATGCCGGCGAAGGTTCGAATGGCGGTTTCGCGGCAGAGGCGATCGAGCGCGAGGGTGAGGCCTTCCGCGGCGGCCATGCGAAAGAGGGTGTTGGGCGGAATCAATTGTCCACCTTCGGTGATTGCGCCCAATCCGAATCCATTTGTGCCGCGAGTCAGCGCTTCCACGCCAACGACGCCGCGCGACAGCGCCTCGGCTCCGATAACGGCTCGCTGACGGGCTGACAGGATCGGCTGGAAATACGTAACGATAGCGTTGGATTCGATGATTTCGCGAGCGGTGGTTTGCTTGGTTTCTGCTGTTAACAAAATGGTCTCTCTCGCAATATAGGGTTAGCTCCCGCGACTTTAATCGGCAATTTGCAGCGCGCTCATAACGGATCTGCTTGGGGGCCGAGACGTATCTAGATGCGTCGAAATTGATCCGCTTCATATTGATCGGGCTTTACGTTTTGACGGCGCGGCGCTAGGATGAAAGCATCATGCGAACCACTCTTCCCGATTCGATCGGGCGGCTTGTCGCTGCGCGTCAAATGGCGGATTTGGCCCAGACGCTCGCGCAGAAGCACGCGGCGGCGGTCTCCGGCCTCTGGGGCGGCAGCGTGGCGGCGGTTGTGTCGGGGACGCTGCGGCAACTGAAGCGGCCGATGCTGCTGGTCTGCGGGCATCTCGACGAGGCTGAGGACCTTGCCGACGATGTGGAGCTTTTTTCGGGAACGCGGCCGGATATTTTGCCCGCGCTGGAATTGGCCGGCAGCCTGGGAAGGGTCTCTGAAGAGCAGGTTTCCAATAGGCTTCGGTTGATCGCTCGATTGGCGTCCGAACAGGATCGCTGGACCGAATCGGGGGTCCTGATCGCATCGATTCAGGCGCTGATGCAATCGGTGCCATCACGGCAACAACTTGGCCAACTCATTCTCCCCCTTGCCGCCGGACAAAAGCTGGAGGCGGAAAAGCTGATCGTCTGGTTGTCGGAACACGGTTACAGCCGGCTGGAGCAGGTCGAAGTTCCCGGCGATTTCGCCGTGCGCGGGGGGATCATCGATATTTATCTGCCGGGCGTATTCGCGATCGCCGGCGAGCAACTGGGGCTTACCGTGCGCGTCGATTTCTTCGACGATCAGATCGAATCCATCCGGCGGTTTGATCTGGACTCGCTGGGCTCGGGGGAGACGATGCCGTCCGTGTCGGTCATGGACATCAAGGGCCAATTGCCCGCGACGGGGGAATCCACCAGCATTTTCAACTATCTGCCGGCCAATGGAATCGTTGCGCTGTGGGCGCCGCTGGAGATCGCCGAGCAATCCAAGAGTTATTTCGACCGCCTTCCCGATACGAAGGGAATTTATCCGCTTGCGGCATTGCTGAAACTCGCGGCGCAGTTTACGCGGATGGAACTGAGCCAGTTCGATCAGCAGGCGATGCATGCTGGCAGAAGGACGCTCCGCATCTGCGGTTGCCCGTCGGTTCGCTGCAGAGATTTGAAACCGAGGCGAAAAAAGCGGTCAAGGAGCTTGCGGAACTGGCGGAAACTCACGATGTCACCGTCTTCTGCGAAAACCCGGGCGAAAAACAGCGGTTCACCGAGCTTGCCGACTGCGGAGTTTCCGGGGCTGAGCGGCAAGATCGAAATCGCCCTTGGTTATCTGCATCGCGGATTCGTCTGGGATTTCGGGGATGGAAGCAAGCCGGTGGCGCTGCTCGGGCATCACGAATTGTTCCACCGCTACGAGCAGCGGCGGCGGGTGAGCAAGGTGATCGCCTCGCGGCCGGTGGATTCGTTTCTCGATCTCAAGGAGGGCGATTACGTCGTTCACGTCGCCCATGGCATCGCGAAGTTCACGGGCATGCACACGATGACCAAGGATGGCAAGAGCGAGGAGTATCTCACGCTGCGATTTGCCGACAACGCCGTCGCTGCACGTTCCGGCAGCGCGGATCAACCTGATTCAGAAATACATCGGCGGGTTTCACGGGCATCCGCAGCTTTCGCGACTGGGCAGCGGGGCGTGGGAAAAGCAGAAGGCCAAGGTCTCCGAAGCCGTCATGGATATGGCGGCGGAATTGCTGGAGGTCCAGGCGGCGCGGGCGGCGCAGGAGGGGGTGGCGTATCCGCCGGATACCGAATGGCAGACAGGAATTCGAAGCGGAGTTTCCCTATGAGCCGACGCGGGATCAGATCATCGGCGCGGAGGAGATCAAGCAGGACATGCAGAAGCCGCGGCCGATGGATCGGCTGCTGTGCGGGGACGTGGGATACGGCAAGACCGAACTGGCGATGCGGGCGGCGTTCAAGGCGGTGGAATTCGGCAAGCAGGTCGCCGTGCTGGTCCCGACGACCGTGCTGGCCGAGCAGCATGAACGCTCGTTTCGCGAGCGGATGGTGAATTATCCGTTTCATGTCGAATCCATCAGCCGGTTCAAGAGCGGCAAGGAGCAGAAGGAAACGATCCGACGAACGGCGGCGGGGGAGGTCGATATTCTGATCGGCACGCACCGGCTGATGAGCAAGGATGTGAAGTTCAGCCGATCTGGGTCTGGTCGTGATCGACGAGGAGCAGCGCTTCGGCGTCACGCATAAAGAGCGATTGAAGCAGATGCGGCGCACGGTGGATGTGCTGACGATGTCGGCCACGCCGATTCCCGCGCACGCTGCACATGAGCATGCTGGGGCTGCGGGATATCAGCTCGCTGACGACGGCGCCGCAGGATCGCCGCAGCATCGTGACGGAGGTGATCGCCGTACGACAAACAGCGGATTCAAGCAGGCGATCGTGCGCGAGCTGAATCGCGAGGGGCAGATCTATTTCGTCCACAACCGGGTTTACAACATCGCGGAAATGGCGGATGAAATCCTCAAGCTGGTGCCCGATGCGCGGATCATCATCGGCCACGGCCAGATGGCCGAGGGCGAGCTGGAAGACGTGATGCTGAAATTCATCCGGCATGAGGCGGACATTCTGGTCTGCACGACGATCATCGAAAGCGGATTGGATATTCCCAACGCCAACACGATTTTCATCAACCAGGCGGATCGGTTTGGGCTCAGCGAGTTGCATCAACTTCGCGGACGAGTGGGGCGGTATAAGAATCGGGCGTATTGTTATCTGCTGTTGCCGTCGGACCGGCCGGTGACGCCGGTGGCGGCCAAGAGGCTGAAGGCGATCGAGGAATACAGCCATCTGGGGGCGGGGTTCAAGATCGCGATGCGCGATCTGGAAATTCGCGGAGCGGGCAACATCCTTGGCCCCGAGCAAAGCGGACATATCGCGACCGTTGGTTACGAGATGTATTGCCAGCTTCTGGAAGAGGCGACCCGGCAACTGAAGAACGAGCCGAAACCCACCAAGCCGGAAGCGCATGTGGATATCGGCGTGTCGGCGCTGGTTCCCGAAACAATGGATCGCGGCCGATCGGCAGCGAATGGATGTATATCGCCGATTGTCTCGCTGCACGTCGTTGGAAATGCTCAACATGCTGGAGCAGGATTTGAAGGATGCCTTCGGCGAACCACCCCGGCCGGCGGTGATTCTGCTGGCGCTGACCGAGTTGCGGTTGCTGGCCGGGATCTTTGGAATTGAAAGCATCATTAAAAAGGAACCGGATGTGATCCTTACGGTGCGGGATGCCTCGCGCGCTCAGGCCGGGTTGATTGGATCGCCGGGCCGCTTGACGGTTCTGGACGAAAAGACGGTTTATCTGCGCTTGCCGAAGTCATTTATGGAGTCGGATACTTTATTGATGATTTTGCGGAATCTGCTGAAGGCGGCGTGGGAGCGCGAGAACGCTTCTGATTCTCAATCCAGCAAATCGGTACCGGCCGAAAAGGCTGCGGCTATAACCGAAAAGTCATGAATATTCCTCAATGGTTAAAAGTCGCAGTACTGATAACGATTTGCTTAGGCGAGAGCCGGGGAGCGAATGCTTCGCCACCGTCGACCCAGCGGGATATGCCCGCGCTTTTCATCATTGGCGATTCAACTGTTAAGAATCATGGGAAGGTGATCCAGGGATGGGGCGATCCGATCGCGGCTTTTTTCGACCGAACGCGCATAGTCGTCGAAAATGATGCTTGGGCCGGCCGCAGCAGCAGGACATTTGTAACCGAGGGCCTTTGGGAGAAAGTGCATGCGAAACTGCGGAAGGGCGATTTTGTCTTGATGCAGTTTGGTCACAACGATACCAAGGCGCCGATCAGCGCCAATCGGTATTCGTTGCCCGGTCTCGGCGAGGAGACAGAAGATGCGGTCGATCCCAAGACGAAACAACCGATCGTGATCCACACGTATGGTTGGTATATGCGGAAGATGATCGGGGAAGCGCTGACGAGCAGAGCGGAGCCGATCGTGCTTTCGCCGGTGCCCCGATGCAAGTGGGCCAACGGAAAGATCGTGCGCGGCGAGGAGAATCACGGGCAATGGGCGGCGGAGGTGGCCACTGCCGCGGGGGTGCCGTTTATCGATCTCAATGGCCTGATCGCGGATCGCTACGATCCGATTGGACAGCCGATCATCAAGGCGATGTATTTCCCGATGGACAACACCCACACGAATCCAGCTGGGCGCGGGTGAACGCCGCCTGCGTGGTGCTGGGACTGCTGCAACTGAAAGATTGTCGGTTAGATGATTATTTGGCGGCTTCGGCGCCCGCCGATGCCGCGGCCGCCGCGACGATTACGCCGACAACTCATCCCGCGCCGACCACGCAACCGTGATCGGTCAATTCACGCCGTCGGCGTTTGAAACCTGAATGAGATCGAACGTGGCGGTTTGAAAGCTATCCAGGTCGCGTTTGATTTTCTCCGACATCGGATCGAGCGTGTCGTAGGGTGATCGGTGGGAATAAACGTCGAAGAACGCACGCCGCACCACACCGGCATCGCTCGCGGAGTCCGCGTGGGCGTCGCGGCAGAGAGATTGTTCGGCGGTGATGAATCGGTTCTCAGCCATTCTAAAATCGGCGGGACAACCGGTGGTATCGATTTGTTCTTCGCGCCGGACGCATTGGTCCATGCCGGCGAGCGTCAGGCCGTTATTCGGTTCGGGGCGGGCGCTCTCGTCTTTGGCGATAGTCACGATCTCGTCGATTACCGGCTGGCAGGTCTGGGGGGTGATTGCGGCCGTCGTCGTTTTGGAAATGGGGCTTGCCTGGGCCGACGACGGTGATTGCGGGCGGCTGGTGAATACCACGAGCAGATCGGCCGCGATGCCGAGCCAGCAGACCAGTTCGATTCTAGTTCGAGCCTTGCGCCCCATAATCTCTCTCTCTCCCGTAATGAAGCTCATACACCCCGGTGCAACTGGTTCATCGACAGGGCGGTTATCCCGTTAAAGCGGAAAAAGGGCCGGTGCGGCGATGGTTCGTGCCGGGGGTGTTAAGCTGCGCGGTTGGTAGTGGGGAATCCGATCGATCCGGCGGGTGGTGCATGCAACACCACTTCTCTGTCGTCGCGGCTTGTTAATATTCCGACATGGTTGAATCGTCATCGGCGCTGGCGGCTTTGACGGAGGCTATATCTCTGGACGCGGCGGGACGTGAAAAACAGGCAATTCCGCTGTATCGACTCGCCCTGGCACGCGGGTTGAAAAACGAAAATTTGCATACCGCGCTAATCGGCCTCGGCTCATCGCTGCGCACCGTAGGAAATACGCCGGCCGCTATTACGACTCTTCGCAAAGCCCGACGGCTGTTTCCCGGAGACTTGGTTGTGGTCATGTTCCTGGCGCTGGCGTACTACGATGCGGGCCAGCGCCACCTGGTGATTCGCCAGCTTGGTGACGCGCTTTTGAAGGAATCGGCCCAACCCCGGCTTGCAGGCTATCGCCGCGTGCTGGCGCGGAAATACCACGCCTTGCGCGGGTGAGGCGTGCCCTCACTCCGAATTCTGGCCGGAGAAACCGCCTTCGGTAAGGACACCTAAATACCTTCCTAATCAGCAGACGAAGCGACGGGTTTCTTGACGAATCCGAAAATTAGCAACATCCACGCGACGATCAATGCCAGTCCACAAACAATGTGAGCAAGTGTTACCGTGTACTCCTGCCAAGGTGCGCCCCCGTCGCGCCGGCCTGACGGGCGGCGATGGGGAGAATCTGGGTTGCGCCCCACCACGCGTTGGCTATCTCCGACAACATCATGACCCATGTCAACCAGACGGCCAACAGCATGACCCCAATCGACTTGCGTCCGACAGAATGCGGTAATTTCATAAGAACAATGGCCAGAACCATATACAGAAGTCCATTGCCCTCAAATCCAATGTGAGCGCTCAATGCGAGTCGGGGATACGGCGTATGCGGCACGACCAGCCCCCACAAAAGTCCAACCAGGATGAAAAACATCCCGTGAATCAAAATCTGCTTGACTCCGTTCGCATCATTCATGCTTTCCTTCCTTCGTAGCGCAAAACGCTCAACGATTGGCAATGAGGATCACGGCGAAGAATACCAGCGCGATCGTGCCGAGAACGCCCATGATTAATCCAAAGACGGCGCGGCCCATGCCGTGTGCCTTGGGATTCTTTTGGATATCGCGGATCGCCAGAACCGAAATAAATAGCGCGATCGGAGCGGGAACAACCAGGAAACTGAAAAGCCCGAGATAGCCGGCCGCGATCGCCAGACCGGAGCGACCGACGGGCAGAAGCATGCGCATCCCGGCGCTTTCGCCAAGATCGGGCGGTGGGGGAAACTGTGATGCGAGGCTGGCCCGCGCGGCGTATGGAATCGACGCGTCCGATGGCGGAAGCGGAGGGGGCATGCGGTCGTTCGACATGATGGTCGAAGATTTACCATATCGCTCGTTTGGAGGACAGAATCGCTGCGGCTCGCGACGCTAGTTCGTGAAGTTTATCACGAGGGATATTTCAAGATTGGCGCATTATCCCTTGGTTTTCCGTACCGGATTTGCCCGATGGTGGGATAGAATAGAAGGACAACCAAGGCCACCAACAAAAGGAGAACGACCATGGCCAATATCGCGATCCAGGACGGGGCGAGCGCGGCGCCGGGAACGGGAAGCCTTTCGGTCAGGACCGCGCTGAACCTCGCGTGGGCCACGTGGGTGGTTCTTCTGGTCCTTCCGTTTCTGCTGTTTCTGGGCGTGGTTTGGACGCTCACATTCCACGAGTCGACTGGCGTGCGCGTTGAGCAGCATTCGTGGTTCCTGGCGTCTTCGGCCTATTTGCTGGTGGTTGCGCCGGCGTCATTTTTCTGGCGGGGAAGACTTTTCAAAACGTATTGGTCGGGGCACCCGATTCCGCCTGCAAAGTATCTGCATGGAATGCTGGCGATCTGGTCGGCGCTGGAATTTGGTGGAATCATCGCGCTGCTGGGATGTTTCGTGGAGGGATCCCTTTTGCCGAATCTGTTGCCGGCTCTGATCGCATTTATGTTTTTCGTGACCCTCTGGCCGAGCGGCAAGGCGATGGTGAGCTCGGTTGGCCACGCGGAAGATGCGTCGGTTTATGAAGAGCCGCGATGAGGCGGATTAATTCGCGGATTAATTCACGGGGCTGACTGTGTTCGCGGCCTGGGCCTCGGCGGTGTTCGTCGCGGCGGACTTGATCTGAGATATGATCGACTTCACCTGGGCGTCGTCATGCACGGCCTGGAATGAACCGTTCAGAATCGATGGACCCAGAGGATCGATCATTTCGCCGCGCTGGCATCCGACTTTCATCCAGGCTTTACGGATTGTGATATTTGCACCGCTTGAAGAATTAGCGACCTGCACCAGCCCTGAGCCGCAGTATTCCACCACGCCTGCCTGACCCATGTTGTCGCAGATGAAGCACCAGTGAATCGACGCATTGGTGTTGGCGGGGTGATCCGGCTTTACGCCGTTCATCGGCGTCCAGAACACTCGGATATGGACCAACTCGCGCGGCATCACGCAAGCATCCGGATGCTGCGGTTTGGACGGATCCTGGTCGCTGGGATGAATGTTGTCCTGTACTAGGACGATATCGGCATCGCCCGATTCGTTGCGGGTGATATAGGCCCGTGTGAACTTTTGGGAGAATTCGTGTTTCTGGTCGAGGCTCTCCAGATGCAAATTTCCGGCCTGGCTGGAACAACCGACAATGAGCGCAGCCAGCAAAGGCAAGAGAATTTCAGGTAATCGCCTCAGGAGTCGGGCGGGGGATGCGGGCTGCAATGGTGAATCCTCCATCAGGCGATGCCAAGAAGTCCCAGGGCATCACGTTCGACAATTCCACGGAGCGCTTCCCGGGGAACAACCGGCATATTCGTCCCCTGCGCGAGTTGATTGATGCTATAGAGCGCTTCGATGCACTCGGTAATAGAAGTGTATGGAAAATCGCTGCCGAATAACAGCTTTTCGATCACTTGCGATTCATAGGCGGCCACAAGGGCGTTGTAGGCGTGCCAGGGGCGTGAAAGGAGGCCGCTGACATCGGCAAAAACATTTGCATGCTTGCCCAGCATGCAGATGGTTTCCTCCAGCCAGGGTTGCCCCAACTGGGCGATAACAATTCGCAGGCGGGAAAAGGTCCGGGCGACTTCGTCGAAAAGCGCCGGCCGGGCAAATTCAAGCTTGCTTTGTTCGGTGAATTGGCCAACCGGGTGGATCAAAATGGGCATCCCCAGCTTCTCAGCCTCGGCGTACAGGCGCATGGCCCGGGTGTCGCAGGGATGGAAATCCTGATTGGCCGGCGAAAGCGTGATTCCCCGAAGCTGCAGGTGGTCGCGGGCGGCATGCAATTCGTCGATCGCCGACCGCTCGGTGGGATCGATGCCGGCGAATCCTATCAGCTTCTGGGGAAAGCGATTGACGTATTCCGCGACATAGGAATTGGGGATTTCCGCCTGAAGGTATTTGCTCTTGAAGCCCAGAACGATGGATTTGTCCACGACAGCCGACTGGGCCCAATGATGATCCGGGTCGGCGGCGGGCAGGGTGCGCCAATGGGACTTCCCCGACGGGGAAAAACGCGAAGACCGTTTCCCAATCGAGCGGCATATATCGCCCAAGTCAAGCTGTCCAAGCTGCTCCGGCGATTGCCAAATGTGCGTGTGACAATCAACGATCATAGATCACTACGGGGCGTAGTCTAAGGACCGGCCATTCGCACGTCAAAGGCATCGATCCTCGCCACAAGTCTAACGCCTGACTGCGAATCCTCGCATCCACATAAATATTCGGACTTTGCGCGATTTCGGCTGGAATCAAAAAACGTAAGTCGCGCATAAGTCGTCGCCTGCGCCCATCGGCAAGCTCGGCAACCCGTTACGATTAAACAGGTTGACGTACCTTTGCCGCCGGGATAATGTCACGTCTGAAGGAGATATTTCATGCCATTCACTCTTCCCCCGTTGCCGTTTCCGTCCGATGCCCTTGAGCCGAATATCGATAAGCAGACGATGGAAATCCATCATGGAAAACACCACGCGGCCTATGTCAATAACCTGAACAAGGCGCTCGAACAGGCCCCCCAACTCGCGGGAAAATCTTTGGAGGAACTTCTCGCGAGCAATCTGGCGATCGTGCCCGAAGCGATCAAAACGCCGGTTCGCAATAATGCCGGAGGGCATCACAACCACTCCCTCTTTTGGGAGATTCTGAATCCCGCTGGAAAGCCCGGCCCGGCGCCGGTGGGTCAGTTGGGGACGGCCATCAGCAATGCGTTCGGTTCGATCGATCAGTTCAAGGAGAAATTTACCGCCGCCGCCACAGGAAGGTTCGGCTCGGGCTGGGCCTGGCTTATCAAGAAGGCAGGGAAGCTGGAGATCATTTCCACGGCCAATCAGGACAGCCCGGTCATGGACGGTGCCTACCCGGTGATCGGCCTGGATGTTTGGGAGCACGCATATTACCTGAAATACCAAAACCGCCGGCCGGACTACATCACGGCATGGTGGAACGTCGTGAACTGGAAGGTGGCTGACGAGCGGTTCACGAAGGGGAAATAGCTCCAACCGCCAAGATTAGAGAGGTGTGAATGGATTCCACCACGGTAGACGACCGTCTCAAGGACGAATTGGAGTCATTTCAGAAGCTCTGGCGAGGCGGATATTTTGAGGGGAACCCCCTGGACCCTCTGGCGTCCTCGGCTTATGTCCAGCTTGGGTTCATCAGCATCCTCCATGCGACCTATCTTCTTTGCATTAAGCCGTACATTACGCCTCAGACCGTAGCGCTGGAGATCGGGCCGGGAAGGGGGGCCTGGACGCGGTGTTTGTTGCCATCGAAGCAGGTTTATGTCCTGGACGCGCTCTCGGCTGAGCACAACCAGTTTTTTGAATACCTTGGACATCCCCGGAATGTGAAGTATTTCCAAGTACAGGATTTTCAGTGCGAGCCTTTGCCGGATGATTCCTTTGATTTTATGTTTTCGCACGGCTGCCTTTGCCACGTTTCGTTTGACGGGATCAGCCAATACGCCAGGCACACATTTCCAAAATGAAGAGTGGCGGCAATTGCTTCTGGATGGTTGCGGATTATGAGAAATTCAACGCGGCCCATGCCCGGCCGAGCCTCTGGGATTCCCTTTCGCGAAATGTTCCGGCTCTGGGACGGCCGCTGCTTGCGCAACTCAAACAGATGACGGAACGAGTTCAGAAGCTTTCTCTCGAGGAGGATTCACAGCCGGCTCCGGGTCGGTGGTTTAATGCCGGCGTTAAACGGACGTGTGCGATGCTGGAATCGGTCGGGTACGAAATTGTAAATCCGGACGTGGGGACGAATCTTCGAGATCCGATCATTCATTTCCGCAAGCCTTGAAAACGGCGAGTCTATTGCTCATGGGTTGAAAAAGAGGCGGAGCAGACTTTTATCGTTACGGTTTTCGTGCCGCCCGGCTGCCTTTGCTCGAATGCGGTGCAGCGTTGGCGCGGCGAACGCCGCCGGCTTGCCTGTTGAAATTCGCCGCGGCCTTCTGCATCGGAGCGAAAGCGAAGGGGGGACTCAATTTTCTTTTCCATTGCCGAAGGCGGCCGCGAACTTTGACAGGCCGGCCAACGGCGTTCGAAGCGCCCATGCCGTTTCGGATTCGAGCCAGCGACGCCGAACGGCACGAACGATGTAACCGATAAAAATGAGTTTCTTTCTCCGAGTCCACGATGTCCTTACCGCCCAGTGTAGTCATGACGGTGCAGAACGAATCTTAAAAATGATTTGAAAAACCCTCTCCCATCGCCTTGAATTTCAGGAGACGTGAGTCCACAATGCGATCTGGAATTGGAAACCCGACCGATAACCGGCTGGGTGTTCGAGGCCAATATTGAGATTGATGGTCGGCCAATGGACTGGCCGATAGACCGAACGGTTTTTCCGGGACATTTTTCCGGAACGTTTCGGGCTTAGGGAAATACCGCGGTTGGCTGTTGACGGCGATTTTTCCGGCCCAAGGACGGGCAGAGATGGACAGCTTTCTAATTCACGGCGGGCGTCGGCTTAAGGGCAAAGTCGAAATCAGCGGGAGCAAGAACTCATCGCTGCCAATCCTGGCGGCGACCCTCATGGCCGAGGGAAAAAGCACGCTCAAAGGGGTTCCGCGCCTTCTGGACATCGATTCGATGACCAAGCTCATGGGCCGGCTGGGCTGCCGGGTCTTTCGCCACGAGTCGACCAATTCCGGGAAGCTGGTGGGGCCTGCACTGAACGGGGCGCTGGATATTGAAGTTCAGGACGAGACGCCGTGCGAAGCGCCGTATGAGATCGTCAAAACGATGCGGGCCAGCATCTGCGTACTGGGGCCGCTGCTGGCCAAGCGGGGCAAGGCGGTGGTCAGCTTGCCCGGCGGGTGCGCGATCGGCGACCGGCCGGTCGATTTGCATGTCCGGGGCTTGCGCAAACTCGGAGCGGAATTCCGGGCCGAAAACGGCAACATCGTCGGTGAAGTGCGCGGCCGGCTCAAGGGGTGCCGGATGTACCTCGGCGGGGCGCAGGGGCCGACGGTGCTGGGGACGATCAACGTGATGTGCGCTGCCGCGCTGGCCGAGGGAGAGACGGTCCTGGTCGGCGCCGCCTGCGAGCCGGAAGTTTCGGATTGCGCCGAGATGCTCAATAAGATGGGGGCCAGGATCAAGGGGCACGGCACGCCGGAGATTCGAATCGAGGGCGTGGAAAAGCTGGTCGGCACCGAACATCGCGTCATTCCCGACCGCATCGAATGCGGCACATTCATGATTGCCGCCGCCATCACCAACGGCGAACTGGAACTGAAGAATTGCAATCTGGATCACCTGATGGCGGTGACCGATCGGCTGGAAGAGGTGGGCGTCCGAACGCAGGACGAAACGGAAACGGTCTTCGTGTCGGCCGCCCGCCGGATCAATCCGGTGGAGATGACAACGCAGCCATACCCGGGATTCCCCACCGATTTGCAGGCTCAGCTCATGGCCCTTCTTTGCCTGGCGGACGGCATCAGCGTAATCACCGAGCGAATCTTCCCCGACCGATTCCTGCACGTCGGCGAACTAAACCGCATGGGCGGTCGCATCCGCAAGGAAGGCCCGACGGCCATCATCCAGGGCATTCGCGAATTGCAGGGGGCGACCGTGATGGCGAGCGATCTTCGCGCCAGCGCCGCCTTGGTATTGGCCGGATTGGTGGCCAAGGGGACGACCCGCATCGACCGCGTTTATCACATCGATCGCGGGTACGAAAAGATCGAGCAGAAGCTCGCGGCCGTGGGAGCGCATATCGAACGGGTGAAAGAGGAGAGTACGACGGTGGTACCGATGAGCGCGGTGGCGTGAGGCGGAACTTTACGCGGCAATCGTCGAGACCTTGAGCTTCTTCAGCTTCAATCGAGCTTTCCACAGGTCATATTGCATCTGATGGTTCAACCACGACTCCGGCGAAGTCTTGAAAGCAATCGAAAGTCGAACGGCCATTTCCGGACTGACCCCCGACCTGCCATTGAGCAACGCCGAAAAGCTCTTGCGAGTCACACCCAAAGCCTTCGCTGCCGCCGTAACGGAAATTCCCAGCGGGGCGAGGCAGAGTTCCCGAATGATCTCGCCGGGATGGGGCGGGTTGTGCATGTGCAAGCTCATGTTCTGTTCCTCAGTGATAATCCACGTAATCGACGTCGACCGCGTTTTGTCCGTCAAATCGGAAGACGACTCTCCAATTGCCGCTTACATCGACCGCAAAATATCCTTCCAAAGCGCCTTTCAACGGATGCAGCCGGAGGCCCGGAAATCGCCATGTCACCCGGTCGTTGCGAAGCGGAAAGTCGTGCGAGAATCAGCCGAAGTCTCTTGGCATGATCGGCGCGAATTCCCGTCGTTCTTCCGGTAACGAAGAATGTTTCCAGTCCTTTGTGCCTGAATGACCGGATCATTTCGGACAGAGATTGTAACCCGATACGTTACAGGTGTCAATTGGGGGAATAAACGAATTTTCGAGGCGGTCGATGGGGGAGGTTATTCCAGCCGAGTTTAGCGAGAAGGGTCACCGTCCGACGCGGTAACGAATTCAATCTGATTTACCATCGGCACCAACCCCGCGTCCGCCCCGCGTTTCAAAAGTGTCGTAATCGCCTCTCGTCCTCGCGGCCCATATTCCAGCGTCCAATCGTTCACGTACATCCCCACAAATTCATCCGCCAATTTGCGGTCGAGATCGCGGCCGAATTGCAGTGCGTAGTCCACGGCCTCCTTGCGATGATTCAGGCTGAACTGAATTGACCGCTTGATAATGTTCGTCACTTCCTGGCAAACCGACTTTCCCAAATCTTTTCGAATGCAGTTCCCGCCGAGCGGCAGGGGCAGGCCGGTTTGTTCGTGCCACCAGACGCCGAGGTCGATCACCAGATGCAGGCCGAGGTTTTGATAGGTTAGTTGGCCTTCGTGAATGATGAGCCCGGCGTCGGCTTTGCCGTCTTTGACGAATTGGGGGATTTGGTCGAAGTGGACGGGGATGGCGTTGAAGGCTTGGCCGGCTTTGCCGAGGCAGAGTTGGAGGGCCAGGAAGGCGGTCGTCAGTTCGCCGGGGATGGCGATGGTTTTGCCTTTCAGGTCGGCGATCTTTGTTGGCTTGGTGGTAATGACCATCGGCCCGTATTTGTCGCCCATGCTGCTGCCGCAACTGGTCAGGGCATATTTGTCGGCGACATAAGGATAGGCGTGGATGGAAATTGCGGTGATTTCCAATTCGGCCCGGCGGTGGCGCTGGTTCAGGGTTTGGATGTCCTGGAGAACATGCTCAAAAGCATAAGGACCCGTATCCAGCAGATTCTTGGCCAGGCCATAGAACATAAAGGCGTCGTCGGGGTCTGGGGAATGGCCGAGGTGTAGCAGCTTTTTTTCCATAGTCTTGCACCCGATAATGGGGGGTGGGAGTATAACAGGAAGCGGGCGATTGGAACTCGCCGATGAATGAAATAAGTCTTGCGAAAGGCGACAATAAGCATGCGGCCGGATCGTTTTAGGATTGAGTCGGTACTGGATTAAGGAGCCGGGATGGCCACTATTCATCCACTGTTAGCACCGTACGTTCCAACGGATTCGGACCCCTTTGACGATGTGAAGGCAGCCCACCTGTTGAACCGGGCATGTTTCGGGGGGACGCCTGAGGAAATTGAACGGGTGAAAAAGCTCGGTCCGGAGCGGGCTGTGGATTGGCTGATGGATTTCCCGGATGCGCCGGCGGAGGAAGAGGACGGCGATAACAATACGCCGGACCTAAGTTCCATCGCGGGATCGCCTTCGGATTTCAGGCAATATTACCGCCAGTTGCGCGGCAAATCGCCGGACGAGAAAAAGCAGTTGCAGCAGCAGCTCATGCAGGCCAATCGCCAGGCGGTCGAGGCGACGACCCAATGGTGGCTGAATCGTCTGGCGTTCGGCAAATATCCGATGCAGGAAAAGCTGACGTTTTTCTGGCACGGTCATTTCACCACCAGCGCCAAGGACGAGCGGGCGGCGCTGCTGATGTGGAAACAGAACGAACTCTTGCGGCAAAATTCGGCCGGAAATTTCGAGACATTTGTCCGCTCCATCTCGCGCGATCCGGCCATGCTGGATTATCTGAACAACAACGAAAATCGAAAAGCGCATCCGAACGAAAACTATGCCCGTGAATTGATGGAGTTGTTCACGCTGGGAATCGGCAATTACACCGAGGATGACGTTAAGCAGGGCGCGCGGGCATTCACCGGCTGGGGCCACGATGGAACGGATTTCGTCTATCGAGTGAACCAGCACGATGAGGGAACCAAAACATTCCTCGGCCGAAGCGGGACATTTCGACGGGGATGACGTTATTACGATTATCCTCCAACAACCCGCCTGTTCGCGGTTCATTTCGGGAGAGATATTTAAACTTTTCGCCTACGACTATATCGACACGGGGTTGTCCACCGCGCTGGCTCAGACTTTGTACGGCAATCATTATCAGCTTCGTCCGCTGTATCGCACAATCCTGACGAGCAAGGCTTTCTACAGCCCCGATGCGATGGGGGTGCAGATTAAGAGTCCGGTGCAGCTTGTGGTGGGAACAATCCGGATGCTGGGGCTACAGATGCCGCCGACGCAGGCGTTGGCGTCGGCATTGAACCAGATGGGTCAGCTTCCCTTGATGCCGCCGAATGTACGCGGTTGGCCGGGCGGGCGGATGTGGATTAACACCAGCACGCTGTTCATTCGTTACAACACCGGAGTTTGGCTGGCCGGTGGCGAGGTTCCGGCGTTGGAGCGTTTGAACCGCAAGGGTGATGCCCTTGGCCCATTGCCCGAAAGGATTGCTCGGCCGACCGACTTCGATCCGAATGCCAACGGAGATCCAGAAGCTGTTGCCGACGCTTGGCTCAAGCGGATGATCCAACGGCCTGTTGACGATGACAAGAAGCAGGTTCTGGTGAATGTGCTGGCCGATGGAGTGAACACCGATTCGGTGCGGAAGGTCGTTCAGCTTATCGTTTCGATGCCTGAATATCAGTTGTGCTAAAGAAAACGGAGTTTTTATGCAAAAAGTTGTATCGACTCGCCGGGTGTTTTTGCAAAAGGGACTGACGCTTTTGGCGGTTGCGCCGACGATCCCGACATTTCTGGATCAGACGGTGATGGCCCTCAATAATCCGCTGGATTCGAGCCTCACCCAGCAGGCTTCGGGCAAGGATGGAAAGATTTTGGTTGTCGTCCAGCTTTCCGGCGGCAACGACGGGCTGAGCACGGTTATTCCCTATGGTGATGATGTTTATTACCAGGCGCGCCAGAATATCTCCCATCCGGCGAATCAGGTCCTCAAAATTAATGACTATATCGGCCTTCATCCAAGCCTGACCTCGTTGAAATCCATGTACGACGGCGGCGATTTGGCGATCGTTCAGGGCGTCGGTTATCCGAACCCCAATCGGTCGCACTTCCGATCAATGGATATCTGGCAAAGCGCGCAGCCCGAAATCCAGCAGCCCAGCACCGGATGGGTCGGCCGATATTTCGACAACACTTGCCCCGGATGCGATCCGCATGTGGGGGTGGCGATTGGCGAGACGCTTCCGTTGGCGATGCAGGGTGAGAAGGTGTTGCCGTTGAGTTTTGAACGGCCCGACAGTTATCGCTACACCGGCCGGGACAAGACGGATTACCTGAAACTCAATCAAGTCGATTCGCAACCACCGCCGGTTTCACAGGCCAAGGTGGTCACGGCCGGCGACCAGCTTGATTTCCTTCATCGCACGGCGATGGACGCTCAGTTGAGCAGCGAAGAGATCTTGCGCCTGACGCGGAGCCATCAATCGCCGACGCCGTATCCAGCCAACGAATTCGGAAGCGGTTTGAAGACCATCGCGGCGATGATTGCCGGCGGTTTGCCGACGCGCGTTTATTATGTCGCACTCGGCGGCTTCGACACCCATGTGCAACAGTTGAACCGGCATGATGCGCTGATGAAGCAGTTGTCGGATGGGCTTGGCGCGTTCTGGCAGGATCTGAAACAGCAGAAAAACAACGATCGGGTCTTGCTGATGACTTTCAGCGAATTTGGCCGGCGAGTTGTGGCCAACGCCAGCAACGGCACCGATCACGGCGCCGCGGCGCCGATGTTTGTGATGGGTTCGAGCATTCGCCAGGGGATCGTCAGCCGGCATCCATCCATGACCGACCTGGATCAGGGCGATCTCAAGTATGTCGTGGATTTCCGATCGGTATATGCGAGCGTGCTGCAGAACTGGCTAAATACGCCAAGCAAACCGATCTTGGGCGATCAATATCCGCTGTTGCCGCTGGTGAAGAACGCATGATGGAATGCTGATAATATTTTGCCAGGGGATTTTTACCGGCATTTGGGGACGGTTGAGTCCTGCGGGACTGCCCCCGGCGCGTGCGCCGCGGGGCTTTTTTTCTTTTTGGAGCTTTATAACGGCTGTAGGGGAAACCGGATAGGTCATTTCGTCGTAGACACTGTTAGAGACGAACGGTAAGCTATCTATTCGGGTCTGAGATTGATCCAACGGGTACCAACCGAAGCCGGTAATTTCGCGCCGGTCACGCTCTTTCGCAATGAATTTCACGCGATCCGGTCGATGTTTGATTGGGGCGACCATCGTGCAACTCCGTTCCCGGAGTGGAATGGTATATTTTAGTGCCAGACCTGTCTGGTCCTGATTGAGACGGCTGGCCTTTAAGGAGAAAGCTGACCATGCCTTCAAAACCACATAACCTGGTCTCATTGATCGACAAGAAGCTGGATGTCACCAATTTCCGCGAGCAGCATTGGGAAGGCACGTTCTGGGAATATCTGGATATCGTCAACGAGAATCCCGTCGTCGCCCGCAACGCATTTCAGCGGGTGTACGACATGATCCTGAGCTACGGCAGACGAGTCGTACACCCAGTTCAAGCAGGAATACAACCGCTACAAATTCTTCGCCGATCCGATCGATCACGGAGCCGATGCCATCTACGGGCTGGAGCGGCCGCTCATGCAGCTGGTGGATTTCTTCAAATCCGCCGCCCAGGGCTACGGCACCGAAAAGCGAATTCTGCTTCTGCACGGCCCGGTGGGATCGAGCAAATCGACCATCGCCCGGCTGCTGAAAAAAGGTCTGGAAGCACTACAGCAAGACCGACGCGGGCAAGTGCTACACCTATCATGTGGCGCGTGCCATCATCGCGGCCCGGCGGGCGACGACGGCGAGCAATATCTCGAATGCCCGATGCACGAAGAGCCGCTGCTGCTGATTCCGCGCGAAGCGCGGCAGGATGTGCTGGAAGCGATCAACGAAAAACTTCCCGATGGACGCAAGATCCGTCTCTACGGCGATGTCTGCCCGTTCTGCCGGAAAATTTACGGCGACCTGATGGAGGATTACGGCGGCGATTGGAAGAAGGTGATGGAGCACGTCAAGGTGAAACGCCTGATCCTTTCGGAAAAGGATCGCCGCGGCATCGGCACCTTCCAGCCCAAGGACGAGAAGAACCAGGACAGCACCGAACTGACCGGCGACATCAACTACCGCAAGATCGCCGAGTACGGCTCGGATTCCGATCCGCGCGCGTTCAATTTCGACGGCGAACTGAACATCGCCAACCGCGGCATCGTCGAGTTCATCGAAGTGCTGAAGCTGGACGTGGCGTTCCTGTACGACCTGCTGGGCGCCAGCCAGGAACATCTGATCAAGCCCAAGAAATTTGCCCAGACCTACATCGACGAGGTGATTCTCGGCCACACCAACGAGCCGGAATACAAGAAGCTTCAGGGCAACGAAATGATGGAGGCGTTCCGCGACCGCACCATCAAGATCGACGTTCCCTACAACATCCGGCTCGACGATGAAATCAAGATTTATCTGAAGGATTTCGGCCCCGAGAAGATCAAGGGCATGCACATCGCCCCGCACACGATCGAAGTGGCGGCGATGTGGGCGGTGCTGACGCGATTGGCCGAGCCGAAAAAGGCCGGCATCACCAAGCTGCAGAAGCTGAAGCTCTACAACGGCAAGAGCATCCCCGGCTTCACCGAGGACAGCATCAAGGAACTGAAGGAAGAGGCCCCGCGCGAAGGAATGCAGGGGATCAGCCCGCGGTATATTCAGGACAAGATCAGCAACGCGCTGGTCAGCCATCAGGCCCAGCTCGACAAGGCGATCAATCCGTTCATGGTGATGAACGAGTTGGAAGGCGGGCTTGAGCCATCATTCGCTGATCACCGATGAGGAGCTGAAGAAAGAATACAAGGAATTGCTGGCCGTGGTGCGCGAGGAATATGAAGACATTCTCAAGGCCGAGGTGCAGCGGGCGATCAGCGCCGACGAGGACGCGATCAAGCGGCTTGCGGCCAATTACATCGAAAACGTCCGGGCCTACACCCAGCACGAGCGGGTGCGCAATCGCTACACCGGCCGCGACGAGGATCCGGACGAACGGCTCATGCGTTCGATCGAGGAAAAGATCGACATCCCCGAAAGCCGCAAGGACGATTTCCGGCAGGAGATCATGAATTACATCGGCGCCCTGGCGCTGGACGGCAAGAAGTTCGAATACAACACCAACGCCCGGTTGCTCAAGGCACTGGAACTGAAGTTGTTTGAAGACCAGCGCGACACGATCAAGCTGAAGAACCTGGTCAGCAGCGTCGTGGACGATGAGACGCAGCAGAAGATCGACGTGGTCAAACAGCGGCTGATCAAATATTTCGGCTACAACGAGACCAGCGCGACGGATGTGCTGAATTATGTCGCCAGCATTTTCGCCCGCGGGCGATACGAAGCAGGATGAATAGGAGTTGCTGGTCGATGAGTTGCTAGTTGCTGCCGTTCCGGACACTGTCGCTGGCTGCTCGCTGGTGACGCGTCTGGGCGATCGCATTTCTTCTGGATCACCGATCCGCGGTACGGCTCTGCGGCGTCGCTGGCGGCTGGCGTGATGTCATCGAGAACACCGGTCGATCTAGCCAACTCGGCATTTGCCGCGGAACGATTCTGGCGAGTGGCCGGGTCGGTCGGATGCTCGGTGTTTGGCTTGATCGCGAGCGTGATCTGCTGTCGACGAAGGCTGACGTGACAGGTTTGTACGATCATGATCCTCAAGATCGAAAAAGATCATCAGCGGTTCCGCCAGATCGTCAAAGGCCGGATCCGGGACGATCTGCGCAAATTCCTCACCAAGGGTGAATTGATCGGCAAGGAAGGCAAGCACCTGATCAGCATCCCCGTGCGCGGGATCGAGTTGCCGCATTTTCGCTACGGCGACAATTCCGGCGGCGTCGGCGACCGGCGAAGGCAAGGAAGGGGATGTCGTCGGCAAGGGGCAGGGCAAAGCCCAGGGCGGCACCGAGGCCGGCCAGCACATCATGGAGGTCGATCTCACCCTGGATGAGCTGGCGGAGATTCTCGCCGAGGAATTGAAACTGCCGCGCATCGAGCCCAAGGGCAAGCATCGCATCACGACGATCCGCGACAAATACAGCGGCATCCGCCGCGTCGGGCCGGAATCGCTTCGCCATTTCAAGCGGTCGTTCAAGGAAGCCCTCAAGCGGCAGATCATGATCGGCGATTACGATCCCGACATCCCGATCATCATCCCGCAGAAAAAGGACATCCGTTACCGAAGCTGGAAGGAGGTCAAAAGCCCGCAGTCCAACGCGGTCATCATCTTCATGATGGACGTCTCCGGCTCGATGGGCGAAGAGCAGAAGGAACTGGTTCGCCTGGAAAGCTTCTGGATCGACACCTGGCTGCGGAAGAATTACGAGGGAATCGAATAGCCGCTACATCGTCCACGATGTTCACGCCAAGGAAGTGGACAAGCACACGTTCTATCATCTCCGCGAAGACGGCGGCACGAAAATCAGCAGCGCCTTCCGCTGCGCCAAGGCACTTCTGGACGCCCATTATTCAGCCGACGAATGGAACATTTACCTCTTCCATTTCAGCGACGGCGACAACAGCTCCGAAGCCGACAGCCGCGACTGCGTGAAGATGCTCAAGGAGCAGCTTCTGCCGATCTGCAACATGTTCGGCTATTGCCAGGTCGCCAGCGCCTATGGCTGCGGGCAATTTCATCAACGTGCTGCACGAGCATCTGCGGAATCACCGAAAAAGTGCTGACCAGCCGGGTGAACTCGAAGGATGATATTTACGATTCGATCAAGACGTTTTTTGGGAAGGGGCATTGAGTTCTGCCTCATCCGCTTTACGAAGCAGAAATTCATCGGTTCGAAGCGGACGGTATCGGGCGCCGGCTCGAAAGGATCAATCGCCCGCTTAAACAGCCGTGATCGCGTCAAACGATCCCATCCGTTTTTCGCCATCTGCGTTGAACGCGGAACGTACAAAGTGTCGTTACAGGTGGGAAAGGCCTACAAGGTCATTCGCCCGGAGCCCAACGACCCCGCGTATTTCTTTCGCGTGGTTGATGAAGAAGGGGAGGACTATCTTTACCCCGTCGATTGGTTCGTTCCTGTCGATCTTCCGCCAAAAGCCAAGAGAGCGCTGTTCGCCGCCGGCGCGTAGTGGTCCCTTCAAGCAAAAGACCATCTTTACGACTGCCGATACCCAAGCCGGCAAACCGACCCCAATCTGCAATGCACGCGAATTTTAGTTCAAGCGGCATTCCCGATATACTCCGTGGAACATCATGAAGCCGTCTAGGCCACTGGCCAGTCAGAAGCGAATCGCGGAGGAGGCGGGGGTCTCCCAGTCCACGGTGTCGCTGGTTCTGGCGGGGCATCGGCTCAATTCGGATGCGACGAGCCGACGGGTGCTGGAAGCGGCGGAGCGGCTGGGGTACCGGCCGAATTTGCTCGTCAGGGGAATCCAAACGGGCAAGACGGGGACGATCGGCGTGCTGATACCGCCGTTTGATTTCTACTGGTCGGAAGTGCTGTGCGGGATTCATGATTTACTGACCGGCGCGGATCATGTGCCGATCACGCTGTGGACGGCCCACATGGGCACGCATGCGCGGGATCGATATGGGCCGGGCGACGGGTTGCCGCAAATTCATCGGCTGCTGGACCGGAGAGTGGATGGGGTGATTTTGTGGCCGCCGTTTGCGCAGCTTTATTTGGAGCATCTCCATGAGTTTTCGTCGCGAAATTTGCCAGTGGTGACGATCGATCATCAGCTTCCTGAGGAGTACAACTCGGATTTTGTTGGGAGCGATGAAGCATCCGGCGGGAGGATGGTCGCCGAGCATCTTTACGCCGAGGGTCATCGGCGGGTGGGTCACCTGGCAGCGCCCTCGGTGGCGACGTGGGCGACGGCGCGACGCAAAGCGTTCGAAGATGCGATCAACAAAATGCGGGGAACAAGCCTGGTCACGATGGAGGCGCCCGATGGCGATACCAGGCTGGGGATCAAACAGGCACGGGAAATGCTCGCGCTAAAGGACCGTCCGACAGCGATCTTCGCGGCGAGCGATCTCTACGCGAAGATGGTTTACCAGGCGGCCAAAGAAATCAACCTGAATATTCCCGGCGATTTATCGGTGGTGGGCTTTTCTGATGACGATTTCGCGCAGGAGATGTCCCCGTCGCTGACGACGGTTCGCCAACCCGCGTACGAGATCGGAATGCGCGCGGCAAAGGTGGTGCTGGGGAGGTCGAGCGGACAGATGCGCGGGAGCGGGAAGCATGACGAATTGCCGGTGAAATTAATCGTGAGAGAGTCGACGAGGGAAATTAAATGAAGCGCTCGGCCAAGGGTCAATACTATTTTTCGGGGGCGACTATTCCGCGCCGGATGCTTGCCAGAGGAGCTGCATCGTCAAACGTGACGTTCCCATCTTTATAAATGACGCCCAGCGATTTCCAGAGTGCGTTCAAATCGGTATTGACCGGCTTATCGCCCATTTCATCGTGCAAATCCTTGAAGACGGAGACGCCGACGCCACGGTCGTAAGTGTCAAGAAGGCGGTCGATGTCCCAGGTTTGGGAACCATCCCCGCCTGCATCGAGAACAGCACGGGCAGCGTCACGCACGGATTCTTGATTGCGGGTCTGCTGGCGAACCCGAATGTCGGCGAGAAGCCAGAAAAGTGAGCCGCCCCAATAGGTTCTGCCCCAGGTATGCGTGTTATCCAATCCCTGGTCGCCCGGCTTGGGCAAACCGTTTGGCAAACCTTCGACCTGATCGCGCCAAAACCGCTCGGGGGTAATCTGGCCGATTCTGACGCGCGCCACGGGCTCGAGGTAATCGGCCATTCCCTCGCTCATCCACGAATGGTCGCCCTCGACGTCAGGCTGGGACAGATGAAACATTTCGTGTGTGATCATCCAATCCGAAATCAGATCTGCGTGCGTGGTGTCGCGGCCGAGATGAATTTCGATGCGCCTGCCGTCATATTCAACGCCTCCCTGCACACCGCCGTCGTCGCCGGGAAGCACGGTTATGGATACGTGTTTGACCGGATAGCGGCCGTAGAAATGGGTGAGTGCGGTGGCGGCGCGTTGGACCCAGTCTTTCACTTCGTCGGACGATACCGCTAAAGGGCGTGGCGCGGACAAGTCGATGATTGCGCCTTTCTCCGGGAGCGTTGTTTCGAATCCCGAATAATCACTGCCGGCGAAAAGGGGCGCCGCGACCATGAGCATTACCGCTCCGAAAGCGCGATGGTATAGGATATTCATTGATGGACTATAGGCGTGGCTTAGGCACCCAGCAGATTTTGATTTACGATGGAATTCTACAGATGTCCCACATAGTCGCTAAACCGATCACCGCCGACGAGTTGCTTAAAATGGGCGACATTGGCCGATGCGAACTCATTTATGGAGAACTTATCGCCTTAAGATTCGCGGATTTTGAACATGGTGAAATGACGGCGCGAATCGGAAATATTTTAGGGAATTTTGTTGGAGAGCACAGATTGGGTGTAGTGCTTGCGGCAGGAACCGGTTTTTTTGTCGAACGCCGTCCCGATCTTGTTAGAACTCCAGATGCCAGCTTTGTCCGCAAGGATAGAGTGCCGAAAACGGCGTGGACCAAGTTCTTTCCCGGCGTTCCTGATCTTGCCGTCGAAGTGATTTCGCCGGATGACACCAAGCGGGAGATCGCCGAAAAGGTGAACATGTGGTTGGCGCACGGTACCACGTCAGTTTGGGTGGCGGATCCGACTGCCATGACGTTGACGATTCACCGAGCCGGGCAAAAACCGGTTCGATTGACGGTCCGGGACGAGATCGACGCCGAGCCGGCGCTCCCGAGATTCGCGTTGCCGGTTGCTAAAATCTTCAAGCGGCCATAAGGAAACTTTTCAGTTTCGTCGCGCCGCTTTCCCATTCGGTCAATCCGAGTATAGTGCTGCCAATCACGGAAGGACTCTTCGATGAAGGCAGTGGCTGTATTTCCGTCAACCAAGCAGGTCAAAGTCATCGACCATCCCGAGCCCTCTATTTCGTCGCCGACGGATGTGAAATTGCGCATGATCGACGTGGGCATTTGCGGGACGGACAAGGAGATCGTTACGTTTCAATACGGCACGCCGCCGGCGGGGTCGGAATATTTGGTGATCGGACACGAATCGCTGGGGGAAGTGATCGAACTCGGCCCGGCGGTTAAGACGCTAAAGAAGGGAGATCTGGTGGTGACGATGGTTCGACGGCCGTGCGATCATCCGGAATGCGTGGCATGCCGGGCCGGGCGGCAGGATTTTTGTTACACCGGCGACTTCACGGAACGCGGCATCAAGGGCAGGCACGGATATATGACCGAATATGTGGTGGATGATGCGAAGTATATGAATGTTGTGCCAGCCGATCTGCGGGATGTGGCCGTGCTGGTGGAGCCGCTGACGATTGCCGAGAAGGCGATCGAACAATTGTGGCAGGTGCAGTCGCGGCTGCCGTGGGCGTGTCCGATCGAAGCGGGTGAACCGCCGCAATATTGTCACAACGCGGTGGTTCTGGGCGCGGGGCCGGTGGGGCTGCTTGGGGCGATGGCACTGTTGGTGCAAGGTTTCAAGACTTACGTCTATTCCAAGAACCCGCTGCCTGATTCCCGGGCCGATCTTTGCAAGGCGATCGGGGCGCAATATATCTCTTCGGAACAGACCTCCGTGGACGACATGGCGAAGCTGGTCGGCGGGATTGACCTTGTTTACGAAGCCGTCGGAGCGTCTTCGCTTGCGTTTGACGTGATGCGCGTGTTGGGCACCAACGGCGTGTTTATTTTCACGGGTGTCCCTGGCCGGAAGGCGCCGATCTCCGTGGATACCGATTTGCTCATGCGCGATTTCGTGCTGAAGAATCAAGTGACTTACGGCACGGTGAACGCCGGAAAGCAGGCATTCATGGATGCGATCAAGGACCTGGCGGAATTTTGCAAACGATGGCCGGATGCAGCGAGGAAGCTGATTACCGGCCGGTTCAAAATCGAACAGGCGGTTGATTTGCTGACCGGCGGCGTGGATGGGATCAAAAACGTGGTGAGCCTGCAATGAGCGATGGTGCTGAACATAACCGATTGTGCGACGATGCCGCGCAAGGCCAACTGGAAGCGGTGGGGGCCGTATCTTTCAGCGCGGCAGTGGGGCACGGTGCGCGAGGATTATTCGGCCGACGGGGACTGCTGGAATTATTTGCCGCATGACCATGCCCGGAGCAGGGCATATCGGTGGGGCGAGGATGGCATCCTGGGGATCACCGATCGCGAGTGCCGGCTCTGTTTTGCCGTGGCCATGTGGAACGGACGCGATCCGATTCTGAAAGAACGTTTGTTCGGCCTGACCGGCCCAGAGGGGAACCACGGCGAAGACGTGAAGGAGCAGTATTTTTATCTCGACTCGACGCCGACGCATTCCTACATGAAGGGGTTGTATAAATATCCGCAGGCTCCATTTCCATACGATCAGCTTGTTCGCGAGAACGCCCGACGGACGCGGCTCGATCCGGAATATGAGATTCTGGACACGGGCGTTTTCGATCAGGACAAATATTTCGACGTTTTCGTCGAATACGCCAAGAACGCGCCTGATGATATTCTGATTCGCATCACGGTTTGCAATCGTGGCCCGGACGCGGCGACGATTCATCTTCTTCCGACTTTGTGGGCGAGAAATTCCTGGATTTGGGGCTGCCTGCACGAGGGGTGCGAGATGAAGCCGCACATGGCCTGGACTGGGCCGGCGACGGTGGATGCGGATCACGTTAGCCTGGGAAAATTCCGCTTGGTCGCCGAGCAGCATGGGAAGCAGCCGGAGGTGCTGTTCACGGAGAATGAGACAAATAACGAGCGATTGTTCAACTCTCCCAATTTCGCTCGTTTCGTAAAGGATGCGTTTCACCGATACGTCGTGCAGGGCGAAATCGATGCCGTGAATCCCGCGGGCGTGGGCACGAAGGCGGCGATGCGATACATGCTCGATATCCCGCCCGGCGGGCAAGCTGTCGTTCGGCTGCGGCTGTTTCCTCAGGAGGCAGCTTTGGCGCAGCCATTCGGAAGGGAGTTCGACGCGATATTCCAGGCGCGCATCGCCGAGGCGGATGAATTTTATAAAAGCAAACTTTCCCCGTTGCTCCCGACGGACGCTCGGCGGATCGGCCGGCAGGGTTTCGCGGGGCTTTTGTGGTCGAAACAGTTTTATCACTATGTGGTGCGCGAATGGCTGGAGGGGGACCCCGATCAACCCAAGCCGCCGGATTCCCGCTGGAAAGGACGCAACCATGATTGGATGACACCTGTTCAATCGGGACGTGATCTCCATGCCGGACAATTGGGAATATCCGTGGTTCGCCGCGTGGGATCTGGCGTTTCACACGATTACTTTCGCCGTCATCGACCCGGAATTTGCCAAGGAGCAACTCGTTCTGATGCTGCGGGAATGGTACATGCACCCCAACGGCCAGTTGCCGGCGTATGAATTCGAATTCTCGGATGTGAATCCCCCGGTTCACGCGTGGGCATGCTGGCGCGTTTACAAGATGACCGCCCCGCGCGGCAAGCGCGACCGCCTGTTTCTCGAGCGCGCTTTCCAGAAACTGCTGCATGAATTTCACTTGGTGGGTGAACCGCAAGGACGTCAACGGGCGAAATATCTTTGGCGGCGGATTTCTCGGGCTGGACAACATCGGCGTGTTCGATCGCTCAAAACCCCTGCCCACCGGCGGGGTGCTTGATCAGGCCGATGGCACGGCCTGGATGGCGTTCTACTGCTCCACCATGCTCTCGATGGCGCTGGAACTGGCGCGCGAGGACGCCGTGTATGAGGACATCGCCTCCAAATTCTTCGAGCATTTCGTCGCCATCGTCGATGCGATGAACACCCTGGGCGGCAACGGACTGTGGGACGAGCAGGACGGGTTTTATTACGATCAGCTCTATCTGGACCGCAAGGCGATTCCGCTGCGCGTCCGCTCGATGGTGGGAATGATTCCCCTTTTTGCCGTGGAAGTTCTGGACGGCGGGGTGATCGACAAAATGCCGGGGTTCCGCAAACGCATGGATTGGTTCCTGGCAAACCGCAAGGACCTGGCCCGACACATTTCTTATATGAAGCCCTCGGGCGACGATCACGCGCAATACCTGCTGGCGATCCCGTCGCAGGAGCGTCTGGTTCGCGTATTAAAATATGTGCTGGATGAATCCGAGTTTTTGTCGCCGTACGGACTTCGTTCGTTGTCGAAGTTTCATCTGGATCATCCATACTGTTTCTATGCCGACGGCAAGGAATATCGCGTTAACTATTGTCCCGGCGAGGGAGACACCGGCTTGTTCGGCGGCAACAGCAACTGGCGAGGGCCGGTCTGGTTTCCCCTCAATTTTGTCCTGCTGGAATCGCTGGAAAAATATCACCATTTTTACGGAGAGGATTCAAGGTGGAATGCCCCGCCGGGTCGGGAAAATGTTGAACCTCCAGCAGGTGGCTGACGAACTGGGAACGCGGCTGATCAAGCCGTTCGTGGCGGATAAAGATGGCCGGCGGCCGTGCCATGGCGACGAGGTGCGCTTCGCGGAGGATCCGAAATGGAAGGAATTGCTCCTGTTCCACGAATATTTTCACGGCGAAACCGGCCGGGGCTGCGGGGCAAGCCATCAGACGGGATGGACAGCGCTGGTTTCGCGCATTCTCGCAGGACGCGGGAGGAAGTTGGATCGGGAAAAACGGGAAGCGGCCAAATCGGCGGCGGTCGCGGTAACGAAATAACAAACTTTAGCAGCTACGATTGCCCGGTGTTTGGACTCGCGGCTACCGCTCAATTTCCAGAGACCGATATCAAACCCATCACACCGCCGGAAGCTGATTCACCGTACTGATCGGCCGCCCCATTTCCACCAACCAGCGGAAGTGAGATGCGATGGCCGAGAAGAAGGTTTTGTTCTCGGAATAACGAATGCCAAATTCGTGGCAGACTTCCTCGACCACTTTCGACAGCGCAGGGTAATGGACGTGGCAAATCTTGTGGAGGAGATGATGCTCGATCTGGAAATTCAATCCGCCGACGAACCAGCAGAGGAATTTGTTGTTGCGGGCGAAATCGACGGTGGTTTGGACCTGATGGATGGCCCATTCGTTTTGGATTCGATCGCCGCCGCCCTCGGTGTGGACGGGGACGGGGAAGGATGCTTCGCCGACGCAGTGTGCGAGCTGGAAGACGACGCTCAGGACGACGCCGCTGACGAATGCAGCCAGCGCGTAAACGGCTAGCACCACCCACCAGCGATGGAGGAGCATCGGAATGCCGAATGCCATGGAGAAGAACAAGACCTTGCCGGTGATGAAAATCACCAGGTCTTTGCCCTTGGGGCGGGGAATTTTGTGGTTACCGATTTTGCTTGAAATGAGCTGGTGAAAATCATCTACCAGATGCCATTTGATGGCGATGAAGCCGTATAGCAGCCATAGATATATCCCCTGGAAACGATGGAACCAGAATCGCGGCTGCTCCGGCGAAAGTCGGCCTAGAAAGCCGAGGTTGATATCGTCGTCGTGCCCTTCGATGTTGGGATAGGTATGGTGAAATGAATTGTGCTTCCAGTCCCAAAGATAGGAACTGCCTCCCATGAGGTCGAGCGTAAGGGCCATGATCTTGTTGACCCAAGGGTAATTGGAATAAGCCTTGTGGCCGCCGTCATGTTGGATATTGAAACCAATGCCGGCCAGCGCGAGCCCCAGCACGATGGCCAATGGGACGACCAGCCACCAACTCGTGACAACGAACACGAGGAGGATGTATGCAGAGAAAAACCAGGCAAGGATCGTGGCGGTCTTGAAGTACATCCTGGCGGAATCGCGTTTGCTGCGACCGGTGCGTTCGAAATAGGCGTCGACTCGCTTGCGCAGTTCCCGCAGGAAACGGTCGCTGCCGTTGAATTTTAGTTTTGGGGCATGGCGATCATCAGTTTTCGCTTCGGCAACATTTCCAATGGTTACTGACGTGGGACTTGTCATGCGAGGACTTGCTCCGATCCATCTTCCGCAAGCCAGACGGCGGTATCACCATAAGAACGACATAAAACCATGCGAGTCGGTCACGAACCGAAAGGGGTTACGGCTGATTCCCTCTGGCGGGAATCCCATTCTTATACACATTATATCGTTCTGTGCACCCCGCGAAATCCAGAAATCCAAAATTATGCCCTTCTGCTTCAATTCGCCGCAGGGGCGACCAGCAGTCGCTTCAGCACTTTTCCTGTCGGCGAACGCGGCAGGTCGGGCACGATTTGTATCTGCCGCGGGACTTTCCAGTTCGGCAGACCTCGCTGCCGGCAGAAATCCCGAAGTTCTTCCGCATCCGGCGACCGCGATTCCCTGGCGATCACAAAGGCGACGATGGACTCGCCGCGGGTGGGGTCCTTGATTCCAATAACCGCCGCCTCTGCGACCGATGGATGCAACGCCAAAATCTCCTCGATTTCGCGGGGAGAGACCTTCTCCCCGGCGACGATAATAAGGTCCTTTTTTCGGCCTGTTATATGAAGAAATCCATCGGCGTCGATGCGGCCGAGATCGCCAGTTTTGAAATACCCCTCGGCGGTCACGCTAGCGGCGGTTTCTGCCGGGAGATTGTGATACCCCTTCATGACCATCGGGCCGCGTACCCAAATCTCGCCCGTTTCCTCCGCGGAAACATCCCGGCCGGCGTCATCCACGATCTTAATCTCCATCCCCGGAATCGGTTTACCGACGCTGCCCGGTCGGTTTATTTGCGGCGTATTAAGGGAAATGGCCAGACTCGTCTCAGTCATTCCATACGCCTCCAGCAGCGGCACACCGAAACGAGCGAGGAATGCTTCGCGCAAATTCGCGCGCCAGCGGCTCGCCGCCGCTGATGATGGCGTGGATCGCCTTGAAATCTTCCGGCGAAGCAGATTTCAGGCGGAGGATGGCACCGAACATGCTCGGCACACCCAAAACCAGTGAGATGGAATGCTCCCGGATCGCGTTCAACGCGGCGCCGGGGCTGAATCGAGCCATGTAAACGATCGTCGCGCCAAGCTGGATGGGTGCCAGCATCATCGCGGTCAGTCCGAAGACGTGGAAGAGGGGAATGATGCCAAGGAATCTGTGCCTTTGCTGGAAATCGACAGCGGTGATGGCCGCGTCAACGTCGCTTTGGAGATTGCCGTAGGTGAGGAGTACACCCTTGGGCAGACCGACGGAACCGCTGGTGTACATCAGCACGGCGACATCATCAGCAGCGGTTTTATTTCTCCCCCTCCCCTGATACTCCTGGGGAGGGCCGGGGTGAGGGTCGGACGTCGGAAGCGTCGTGATGTCGAGAACATTGAGGGGCGTTTTCCCCAGCCTGCCGCCGAGTTGCGGAACCGTTATTACTGTATCGATCTCGCTGTCCCGAATGCAGTGGGCGATCTCGTTGTCCCCCAACAGAAAGTTAATCGGAACGACGACTTTTCCAGCCAGAAGCGCTCCGTAGAAACTGGCGACGAACCCCGCGCTCGAGGGCAGCATAATCCCCACGCGCGGCTGGCGGGTCTGCGAGGAAATAAACGTTCCCAGCCCGACGGCCATCGCGGTAAGCTGCCCGTACGTGTATCGACCCCGGTCGTCGATGATCGCCGTCTCCTGCGGCTGCCGCGCGGCGTGGGCGAAAAGCGGCTCAATTAGCATGGGCGTCGATGAACATACGCCACCGAGACGGAATTAGCGAGCGGGATTCGCTATTGTGACGCCCCAAAACGTCTGGTTTTCGCAAAAATTGACGTGAAAGACGTCATGGCCAAAAGCTGCGGGTAGAATTCGTCCAATGCGTTTGCAAAGCGACATCGTCGGACCGATGCTGTCCGCCTTCGCGCGGCGAGTTGGCGAAACGAAGCGCGGAAATCTGGACGATCCAACGGTCGCCTGGAAATTTGCACAGGTCTTTTGCCGAATCTTCACCACCTGCTGTTTTGATCTGAAAGTTTCCGGTCAGAAATATGTCCCCCAGGAGGGTGGCGTGCTGTTGGTGGCCAACCACCAAAGTTATCTCGATCCCGTGCTGGTCGGCGTCCGGCTTGATCGCCCGCTGAATTACATCGCCAAGAGCGAGCTGTTTGAAAATCGCCAATTCGCAAAGCTGCTGCGCTGGCTAAATAGTTTTCCGGTGCATCAGGGGCAGGCGGACGTCGGCGCGGTCAGGGAAACGATTGCTCGGCTGCGTGCCGGGCGGGCGCTGGCGATTTTTCCCGAAGGTTCGCGCACCGAAAACGGGGAACTATTGCCAATCGAAAGAGGCGTGAGCCTCATCGTCCGCCGCGCCAAGGTACCGGTCGTTCCCGTGGTGATCGACGGTTCGTTTCAGGCGTGGCCGATAAACGAAAGCATGTTTCGACCGACAAATATTCGCCTGGTCTATGGACCGCCGATGGATTTGTCCGGTTTGAGCGAAGGGGAGATTTTGCGGAAGATTGAGAAAACGCTTCGCGAGATGCTGGGAAAGATGCGTCAGGCCCAAAGAAGGGATCATCGAAATGGCAGGGGGACGAGAATCACGTATCGCCGGGCATTGAACCGAAATAGTCATACCGAGTGCCCGAAAATCGCACAAATAAACTGAACCGGCCGGCAAAATATTCCAGTTCCGGTCAATTCCCACTGGCTGAAAAAGCGAAATCCCCCTTTATTTCCACGACAATTGTCTCGGTTTGGCAAAAACGAGGTTTGCCATGAGGTTTGGTGAAGGGTCCGCGATCTGGTTATTGGTCGGGGCACAAATCGGCATTTTCTGCCGAAGTGCCGACCCTCTCCTCTGTTACAGATGGGCGCGAAAGTTGAATTTGGTTAGGAGAACGGTAAGTTGAGAAGGGGTCCGGCGGTACTGTCGTACCACCGTCGCGAAAGTTGGTTCGTTTTTCCCTTAATTATTAGGGACGGAGTGAACATGAGGGTTTGGAAAGGTTTTGTCGGCCTCGCGGTGTTGATGCTCGCATGTTCCGGAGCGGTGGCGCTGGCGGATGACACCAATTCCAATTCGATGGGCAGCGGTAACGATCAGGTTCCACCTTCGGATCAGGTTGAAGCACCTCCGGCCGAGGAGACGCCCGCCGCCGCGGCCGCCCCGACGCCGACCACAAGCTACGGCCCGCTGATGCAAGGCCTGGAACAAATCGGCATCGGTAAACCGATGGAGAACCTTGGGTTCAACATCCATGGTTACGTCGAAGCGGGTTATCTCTACGACACAACCGTTCCTCAAGACCTGACCCCGGCCAAGACCGCGCCGGGTAATCTTATTTTCTTCCCCGGCCCCTACAAGAATGCTTTCATGCTGAACCAGGCGGATCTATCCATCGAACGGGACATGATCAATCTGCCCAAGGGTCAGTGGGATTTTGGATTCGACGTCGAGGGCGGCTATGGCCGGGACTTTTTCTACACCCACGCCAACGGAATTCTGGACAACCACAATAAGGAGGGCGGCACGGGAAATGACGATCAGTGGGATGTTTTACAGGCTTACGTGCAGTTGGGAATTCCGGTTGGCACCGGATTGACGGTGGAAGCCGGCAAGTTTGTCTCGCTGTTGGGATACGAAAAAATCGATCCCACGCAGAACATATTTTATACGCACAGTTATGAGTTTAGTTATGGCAAGCCGTATACGATGACCGGTATTCTTGGCTCCTACACCTTTTCCGACGTCAGTTCCACCAGCTATGCGAGCCTTACCGGCGGAATCAGCCGCGGTTGGAATCAGGGGACCGATGACAACAACGGTGACATCGACGGCGTTATGCAGTTCAAGATCCACACCGACGGCTTCGACTGGATCGTCAACCAGATGATTGGGCCCGAGGGCGTACTTCCCTACGGACCGCCGGATAATGCCCACTGGTGGTGGGTGCCGGAGACCATTCTGATCTTCAGGCTCTCGGATCAATTGACGATGGCGGCTGATATTCTCTACGGGGACTGCGCCGGCTCTGACGCAATGGTTCGGCGCGGCGGGATACGTGCAATATAAATTAGACCCCCACGTCGCGTTGGGCAGCCGGTTTGAGTATTACCACGACGGCCGGGGCGTCACGACGGGCGTCGGCGGCAACGATATCAACTATTTTGAAGTGACGTTGGGCGCCCAGATAACTCCGATGCCCGACAGCCCTTATCTTCAGACTTTCACGATCCGCCCGGAACTTCGATACGATTGCGCCGACCACGTTGCATTTGACTTCACGCCATCAGGCCCAGTTCAACGTTGCGGTCGACTTGTATTACCGATTTTGATTGACTGAACATGCAGGTCGGTATCGTCCGTAGTAGCGTAATGGGCGATTTGTGATGTAACGGCGGAATTGTTGCCAGCCTGGGCATCTGGTCGGTATAATTTTGGATCGCCGCCAGACGGCGAAAACGGTCGGAGGAAAGATTTACTGGGGATATGTGCGTGCTCCAGTGTTAAATGGGGCTATCCCACCAGTTGCTTCCCCAAGAGTTTGTTGACCTCAGGTGTCTGTTGAATTGTGTTTGTTGATTGCGGATCGACGGTCCTTTACCCAACGAAGGTGTTCGATGTTGAGGAAACGTGTCCTACGGCATAGTGCGGCAAAGCGATCCCGGTTCATTCGATTGGCGAGCAAGATAGAGGTTGAGGTTCTCGAGCAGCGGATCATGCTGTCGACAACTAACCCCATCTCTCCTCCCCCGTTGCCAAGCCAGCCCACGCCTTTGCAGGGTGTGGTGGGGACTCCAAACAGCCTGGACCCTTTTTTGATAAATAGTGCGTTTGGTTTCAACGTCTTTGTCTTACGACATCAGCGGCACAATTACTCCAGCCAATGGAGCGGGCGAGACTATTGCGATTGTTGATGCGTTTGGAAGTCCGACAATTATCCAGGATGCCGAGACCTTTGACGCGGAGACCTATACGGTACCCGGTGAAAGCGTCGGTAACGCCGGGGTTGGAATAAGCGATTTCGATGCGGAGGGGAATTTTTTCCTGACAGTTCAGAAATTGAATCCGACCGGGGCAGAATTGCCGCCGTCCGTCGACACCACTGCGGATATTCAGAGGTGGTCGAAGGAAACGTCCCTGGACGTGGAATGGGCGCATGCCATGGCGCCGGGCGCCCACATTTTGCTCATAGAGGCCGCGTCGGATTCGATAACAGATTTGCTGGATGCCGATGTTTTCGCCGCGCAACTAAAGGGAGTGGTCGCCGTCTCGAATAGTTGGGGCATAGATCTCCCCGATTTGGAGGCTGATGTACCGCCCTATGTGCCGTCAAACGAACCCGCGACCTTGGACGGTGATCTGGTTACACCGACCGGTCACATGGACAATAACGGCATGTCGGGCGGTGTCGTGTTCCTGGCTTCATCTGGGGACACGGGCACTGACGAATTTCCTGCGGCTTCGCGCAATGTACTGTCCGTCGGCGGCGAGACCGACACCATCGACCTCAATGGCGTGATCCAGAACATAGGTCCATGGGCAGGCAGCGGCGGCGGACCCTCAACTACCGCTCCGGTTTACAACAATCCCATCGTCGCACTGGATGCCAACCCGGCGACAGGCGTCTGGGTTTATGATTCCAGTCCCGACCCGGCGGACGGCCCTGTTATTCAAGGCGGATGGGCTGTCATCGGCGGCACCAGTTTTTCCTGTCCGGTGTGGGCGTCCACGATCGCGATAATCGATCAGGGCCTGAACCTTAGGGGCTTCGGCTCCATGAACAATGAGCAGGTCTTGGGCGAACAGCCTTATGACGAAAGAGGTGCGACCTCCCCTGGTGATACCGGGCCGACTATAACGTCGGATTCGTCGACGACTCCTGCCACCGTTACCGTACTTGGGGATCCGGCATCGGGCTTTGGCATCCTCGGGCTCGCGGAAAACGATTTGGCGACCAACGACGACTTTACCCAACTTCCTGGTGGTAACGACGGCGGCGTAAACGACAAGAATTTCCCCCTTTGGGGCCACATGACAAATTCGGTAACGGTCGGCACCATTACGACCACAACGACATCGCCAAGCCCCGGAGTTCCTGTCCCCGATATCACGGTGACCCCAACGAATAACAATACCGGATGGGGATTTCCAAACAATGATTCTGGTAACATCGGTTTGGACGACGCCGCAAACCCGGCTTTCTCGGCCCGTGGTGGATTCATTCAGGACATGGTTGGCGGGCCCGTGGGTCTCACGATCTTTTCGGACACACTTGACCATCTGGGCATCACGCAGCAGCCGGGCAACGCCAACGTCGGCCAGGCCCTTCCTATCATTACCGTCGCGGCCTTTTCTCCTACCACCAACGGTGTGGATACCAGCTTTAACGGCCTATTAACGATCCGATTGCTTGAAGCCGGCACCTTGATCGGCACCACAACCGTGAACGCCAGCGGTGGGGTTGGGACCTTTTCCAATCTTTCCATCAATAAGACGGGCGTTTACCAGCTTGAAATCAGCAGTTCCAACGTTGATCCGGTGACGACCCTGGCCTTCAATGTGTTCCCCTCGGCGGCGACACACATGGTGATCGTCGCTCAGCCCACCTCCTTCTGGCAAACCAGTTCGATGATCTCGTCAATCGTCGTTCTGCTGGAAGATCAGTTCGATGACGTCGCTTCGGGCAGCGGCATTCCCGTGACTCTCAGCATCAATTCCGGGCCGCTTGGAGGCGTGCTGCTTGGAAAAACGACCGTGACCACCACCAACGCCAATGCGACGTTCAGCGGCATCTCCGCAACTGCTCCGGGAGTTTATACTCTTACCGTGTCGTCAAACGGATTCCAGAGTCTTGTGACCGTTCCGTTCGTCGTCGTTCCCATTCCCGTCACGGAACGCTTTACATTGAACGGGGCAGTCCTCAGTCCGCCGAGCATCCAACTGCAGCAAGACCGCAATGCCGTTGTGGTGACGAAGAGTCCTCCGACCACGGCCGAGACCAACCTGGTTCTCGAGGAGAACAACCATGTTCCGCTGGTTGAAAGCCTGAATCCGGCGGTGGTGCATGCCGCGCCAAGCGTCGCGCCGGTTGGAACATCCTCTTCGACTGCGGCCGATTCCGGCGCCGATTCGCAACTGCTTGACACCACCAGTTCATCCAATGATAAAAAAATTCTGAACTGATGGACATTAACCTTCTCGCCCTGGGCATCGGTAATTCGCGGCTGGCTGTCGGCGTCTTTGCCGCGGGCGAACTTCGGAAGGTTGATCGGATTCCTCTGGCCGATCGCGATCAATGGCAAGCGGCAATCGCGAGCGGTTGGTCCGGCTTCGCGGCGCTTCGGCGGTCGTTGCGGCCAGTGTTAATCCTCCACTCAATCCAACCATTGATGAGGCTATCCGGGCCGTCGCGGATCAATCCGTGCAATGGATCGGCCGCGAGATCGACATTCCCATCGGTATTGAAACGCAAAACCCTCGTGAGACCGGCATCGATCGCATCTTGAACGTGGCCGCCGCCTTCGAACAGATAGGCAAGGCTTGCATCGTCGTGGACGCGGGCACGGCGGTTACGGTCGATTGCTGCAACGATAATGGCGATTTCCTCGGCGGCGCGATTGCGCCCGGCGTGTCGCTCATGCTCGATTCCCTGGCGGAAAAAACGGCGGGGATCGGCCGCGTTTCGTTTTCGCCACCGGCCGGGGCCATCGGCGATTCGACATCCTCGGCTGTGTCGCAGGGCGTTTACCACGCCATCCGTGGCCTCGTCCGTGAAGTGGCCGAGACTTATGCGGAGCAACTTGGCCAATGGCCTGAAATCATCGCCACGGGCGGGGATGCCGACCGGCTATTCAAAGACTGGGAACTGATTCACGCCATCGCGCCCGACCTTGGGCTATATGGCATCGCCCTGGCATACGCCGAACATCACATCAAGCATGGAACGTGACCAAACCGCCCAATAGTGCGATTCTGCTAACGCCTCGGCCATCGGTGGGGGGATCGGCAATCGCCGTCGTTCGGATTCGCGGCTCGGGCGTGGCTGAATTCCTTCAAAAATTCTTTTCCAGGCCGCCTTTGCGTGGAATGTGTGTGCATGGCGAACTTCGCGATGGCAATTCCGTCATCGACGATTGCCTGGTTACGCTCGATGGCAGCGGCGATTGGGCGGATATTTGTCTCCACGGCGGAGCGTGGGTGATCGAATCGACGTTGAAACTCGCCCGGCGCGAGGGATTTGAGATTGTAGATCCAATCTTGCCGGTGCCGGTCGAAGCGCTGGATGAGGAGACCAGCGAACTGGAGCGCGAGGTTTTGCAATATCTGCCGATGGCGCTGACCGAGCCGGCCATTCGGATGCTGCTCAATCAGCCGGCGGCTTGCGCAAGGAGATCGATCCAGCGGCGGTGTTGAAAGACATGACGCTCTGGCGTCTTTTGCATCCGCCGAAGATCGCGATCATCGGGGAACCGAATGTCGGCAAATCCACGCTGGCGAACCGGCTCTTTGGCCAACAGCGTTCGATCACGGCTGATCTCCCCGGCACAACGCGCGATTGGGTCGGCGAGATGGCTGACATTGGCGGGCTGGCGGCGATGTTGATCGATACGCCGGGGATTCGGGAAACGGATGATCCGATTGAACACGGTGCGATCGTTGCCAGTGGCGAGAAAATTCGGGAAGCGGATTTGTTGATCGTGGTATTGGATGCCACGGGGCTGCGACCGGTGAAATTACCGGAAAATGCAGAGCGGAGAATCGTCGTGATTAACAAGATCGATCAACCTGCGGGGTGGGATGTATCGGCGGCGGATGCGATTCGAATTTCTGCGAAAACGGGAGAGGGTTGCGAGGAACTTAGCGGGGCGGTTCGATTGCGGCTGGGGATTAATGATTTGGATATGAATAAGGCGCGGTGGTGGACACGGAGGCAGCGAGAGGTTCTTTCTTCCCTCGGTCCCCCGCTTCGCGGGGGATCTACCGGGCCGGCACGGCCCGGCTCCGGGCGGGATTAGTATCCCGCCATCCTTGCGATATCCTGATAGGTCACCAGCAAGAACACCCCTAGGATCAGAACGAGCCCGACCATCTGAACAATCCGCTGCGCATCGGGCGACAACGGCTTCCCCTGGATTTTTTCCAGGATGAGAAGCGTAAACAATCCGCCATCCACAATCGGAATCGGCAGAAAATTCACCACCGCCAAGTTCGCGCTGATCAGGCTGAGGAACCAGAGCAGCCAGTTGATTCCTCGGCTGGCGACCTGGGCGCCCTCGTGAGCCATTCCCACCGGTCCCATTACATTGGAAAGCCCGACATCGCCGGTGAGCATCCGCTGAAGGGTCACGTAAAACTGGAGGATAAGATCGCGGGTTTCATCGACGCCGCGGCCCAGGGCGATCAGGGGATTGTGCGTCTTGAGGGCGCTGACCATCGGGTGCAGCGGCAGGTATTGGGCGAGGGTGATCTGCTTCACGGAGTCGATGTCGTCGCGCGTGAGATCGATCACGGCGATGGATGGCTTGCCGTCCGTGTCCGGAGGGATGTAAGAAATGGCCAGCTTATCGCCCGGGCTGGCATCCGCGACGGCCCGGCGAATTTCAAACCAATTGGCTATGGGCTTGCCATTGACGGCCGTCAGCGTCGCCCCTGTCGGAATTTTTGCCGCGGCTGCCGGGGTATCGGGCAGGGTTTCGGCTACCACGAGATGCTGCTCGTCCGTCCCGAGCGAGATTCCCAGACCAATGTGACCACCACCCTGCGGAAGGTGGTACGTGGAAAGGTCTTCCACGGATCGGGGCGCGCTCTGGCCCGGATCAAGTACTGTCAGCGACACTTTCAGATCTTTATCTCCCGCGGCCAAAAGCGTGTCGTGAATCTGTTTGCACGTCGGATTTTTCAAATGATCCGTGCCCGCGTCCACCGAGAGGATTGCGTCGCCGGGCTTGAGCTTGTCGATCGCCGGCGAGGTGTCGAGCAGTCCCATGATGCCCGCGCGCGGCACCATTCCCAGAAAACTGAGATCGGAGCCCGAAAATGGATCGCCAAAATGCGGCGTGACGGTTGTTGTGCGGATTTGGCCCTCGACGGTTCTGATCGTCAACGGCACCGGTTTGCCCCCAGCGGCTTCCATCGCCAAATAGAGCTGCGCGATGGCGGCAGCGCCGTTTTTATTCACGGGCTGGCCGGCAATCTGATTGATCGAATCTCCCGGCTGAAGGGCCCGCACATCCGACAAATCGGTCTTGGCAAGCAGTGCAGTGTCATCGTCCTCGGGACTGGACGACTCCGGTCCGGCCAATTCAAATGGTTGGCCGACGCCTAATTGAAGCAATCCCTTTCCATCGCTGCCAGGTTTTTCGGGGGTTGCATAGAGCGTCTGTTGTTTTCCGTTGACGTGTTGAACGACGATCTCTACGCGAGTGCCCTCGGGTGTCAGGGCGACATTGAGCGGGATTCGGCTGAAATCACCCCCCATTTCCTTGCCGTTGTAGGTGACGAGCACATCGCCCGGCTGTAATCCCACGAGAGTTCCATCCGCGCTGACGGCGCGTGCCGCCGGGCTGTTGGCGACCACGCTGCCGACCGTCGCCGGGGGAACGGGATAGCCGATCATGAAAACGATCATGAATCCGATCGCGGCCAGGATCACGTTCATGACGACCCCGGCAGAGACGATGATCATTCTCGCCCCGACGGATTTCTTGTTAAATGCGCGGGTCTTCGGCGGTGACGCCGGGACGCAGATCGTCCTGACCCAGCATCTTCACGTAGCCGCCCAGGGGAATCCAATTGAGGCGGTATTCGGTTTCGCCAACGCCGGGAATCTTGGCCGTGGAAGCGGCATAGTTCAGGGTATGGCCGGTCCTTTCGGGATGATCGCGCTTCTGATCCTCTTCAATGTGGGCCTCAACCAGTTTGTCATACGCCGGCCCAGTTGTTCCCCAGCGGAATCCAATTCCCTTCCGCCAGGCGATAACCGCAGGCCCGAATCCAACCGCGAATTGCTCGACCTTCACATCGCAATATTTGGCGGCAAGGAAATGCCCCAACTCATGGAAAAAGATGACAAATCCTAAACCGAGCGCGAGCAGCGAATAATCGAGTGCCTGATGAAGAATTACCGTCATGTTGATTCCGTTACCTCATCCCTTAAGCGAACTATTACGCCAGCGGAGCCAACACGCGCGCAGCAATGGCGGCTTCCGCGGTCTGCCGGGCCCAACTGTCCGCCTGAAGCAAATCGTCCAGAGCCGGGGCACTCTGAATACGATGGCTGGAAATTGTAAGTTCAACGATCGAACAAATCTCCCCAAAGGGGATTTTTCCGTCCATAAAGGCGGCAACGGCAACCTCATTTGCCGCGTTTAACACCGCCCCGGCCGTTCCACCGGCCTCGGCAACCTGATACGCGAGTTTCAGGGCCCCAAACCGCTCAAAATCCGGGGGTTCAAAATGGAGGGTCTGGCATCGCGTCCAATCCATGCGGCGGGAGCAACCATCCGTACGATCCGGATAAGTTAACGCATATTGGATGGGGGTACGCATGTCCGGCGGCGATAGCTGGGCGATCACCGACCCATCCACAAATTCCACCATGGAATGAATCACCGATTCGGGATGGATCACGATCTGAACCTGTTCCGGCCGAAGATCGAAAAGCCAGCACGCCTCGATCAACTCCAGCGCTTTGTTGAACATGGTCGCCGAGTCGATGGTGACTTTGTTTCCCATGCGCCAGGTGGGATGGTTAAGCGCATCGGCTACGCTGGCGCTGCGGATTTTTTCCAGAGACGCGTGCCGGAACGGACCGCCGCTGGCGGTGAGAATAACTCGCCGCACCTCGTGGGATCGGCCGCCGGCCATCGCCTGAAAGATAGCGGAGTGCTCGGAATCGACGGGCAGGATGCGAACGCCCCGTTTGCGGGCTTCGGGAATAAGCAGCGACCCCGCGACGACGAGGGCTTCCTTGTTCGCCAGCGCCAGTGTCTTTCCCGCTCGGACGGCACCGAGGGCCGCCGGCAACCCCGCTGCGCCGACCACCGCAGCGACGACGATGTCCACATCGTCATGCCTGACGAGATCGACCAGCCCGCTTTCACCGGCGAAAATGCGCGGGCCGCGCGAGCCCAGAAGTTCCTTAAGTCGATCGACCTGGGATTTATCAGTCAGGGAAACGGAATGAGGCGAAAACTCTCTCGTCTGCTCGGCGAGCTTTTCCACCTGGCGGTGAGCGCCCAGCGCGACCGCGCGGTAGGGCACGCCCAGATGCCGAATGACATCCAGCGTACTGCATCCGATTGAACCGGTGGACCCAAGGATCGCTACACGCTTGTTCATCAAGACCGTCAATTGTAATCCTATTTGCGGCGGTGAGAAGTGCCGCAGCATTACTTTGCCCGCTCGTCAACTCAAAAGTCAGCTTGACCTTGGCGAGTTTCTCATCGATAATCTGTGATCAAATGGATGATGCTCCGCTCATTCAGTGGATAGCGATCCTGGCGATTTTCGCCTTGGCGGCGTGGGGAGTCATCAGACTTGTTCGGCGAAAGAAATCGTCCAACTAGGGCCTGATGTCCCGCTGCATCGCCCAAAAGCAAAGCCAGGGGCGGATTCCATGAAATTCCGTCATCCGCCAGCCCGGGAACAGCGCTGCGCATTTCACCGGTTTCCAGACCAATAACCCATACTCGATGAAACGATGAAAGGTCTCGATCCGCCGATTGGTCCAGCGGCTTGGTCAGGAACATCACCGGATGCCGCCAATCGCCCAGGTAATGGGAGATCGCGAAATATTGCAATGCCGGCTCAATGTCGAACCGGCCGATAATGATAACCGCATCGTGTTCGCCGACTTTCTTCTCGATCAATCGTGCCACGGTGGCCGAATTTTCATCAATCTGCGGACCCGATTGCCATCGGTCCAGTCCAAAGAGAATCGTCGCCAAAAGCAAAACCGGCGGCAACAGCCTGCCGACGCCTTTGCCCCATGGCGTCGCCAGTACTAGATAACAAGCCGGCGAGCAAAGAAAAGTGTATTTGGAGACATCAACAAACTGGGTATGCCCGACGAGATCGACCGCGACAACGAACCCAATGCCACCGATCACCCAAAGCCACGGCGCCAGAAGCTTCGGATCTTTGCCGATCCGAAATATCGGGGAAAGATAAATCAACAGCGCCAGCGCCCATCCCGTGATGGTTTTGCCGCCGGGATCGCCCAGTTCCCCGAAGACGAGTTTGCGCGGGGCGTCAATTACGGCCGTGACGAGGGAGACGCCCAATTTGCCAAAATCGGGACCCGCGATGAACTCATGACGGCTCATCCACGCGAACGGCCCCCAAATCGCTGCAAAGAACAACATGCTCGCGGCCATTACCAGCAACACCGACTGCCTGTTCCCGCCGCGCAGTCGCAGGCCCGCATACAGCGCCGCTGCCGCGATCACGCCGAGCGAAAAGTAATGCGTCAACGCCAGCCCCGTCACCCCCAGTGCCAGCGCCATCAAGCGAATTCGCGAGCACCCTTTTTGCTCGATAAGAATCAGAATTCTCCAGAGAAACAGCCCGATGAACGCGAGCATGGCGTATGGCCTGGCTTGCTGGGAAAAATCGATCTGGGCCGCGGAAAAGGTCATCATGGCCGCGGCGCAAATTCCGGAGAGCCTGCCGTGAAGGGCTCTCCCTACATCGAAGATCAGCAGAATGCTCGCCAATCCGAATGCCGCCGACATGCCGCGCGTCGCCAGATCGCCGTCGCCAAGGAGATCAACCCATGCCCGCAACATCAGAGGATAAAGAGGCGGATGACAAATGCGGCCGAGTCGTGTCCAGATATGCCACCAGTGCGGAGCATTCGTGAAATTTACCGCCGGCGGAGAACGGACGATCCTGTTCAGCGGAATATCGAAAATCTGATTTCCGCGGCCGGTCGTAAGATACAGTGTGCAGTATTCATCTATCCACAGATTCGTCTTCGAAATTTGATCGAAGCGAAGAAACGCACCCACGCACAATAAAAAAAACAAAATATATGTGGTCGGTCGTTTCCAGATCGCCATCTGTGATTCTTTCATCCGGGCGCGGAAACTTCGGATTTCAAGGCCCTAACGACTTCCGTGATGACCGAATTCCAATCCCCCGCGCTCGGCTGGCGAAATAGACGCATCGTGGGATACCACGGACTGTCCGTGCGATCGCGCAGCCACCGCCAATCGGCCACGTGGGGCAAAAGGAGGTAAACTTTCTTTCCCATCGCCCCGGCGAGATGGGCAACCGCAGTGTCCACGCTGATGACCACATCCAGGTTTGCGATCAATCCGGCGGTGTCGGCGAAATCACGCAATTCGCCAGACCAATCCACAACGTCCACGCCCGGCGGCGGTTTCCCGGGTTGATCCGGTTGCAGGCTCAGGAAACGAGTGTCCGCCATCTCGCCAAGCGGCGCGATCAGTGCGATGGGAATCGAACGATTCCGGTCATTTCGATGTACCGGCGATCCCGCCCACGCAAGGCCGACCTTGCGGCGTTTGTCACCCCCAAGCCTGGTCGACCAAAAGGCGACAGCCTTGCGGTCGGCCGAGAGATACGGTTTATTCGGGATGTTTTGAATCGTCGTCCGGAAGACTCTCGCCAGGCTAAGCAGCGGGCATTGCACATCGAACGGAGGGGGGTTGTTTGTTTTGGGAAGAACCAACGCCGCGCCGTCCAGCGTGGAAAAAAGACGGATCAATTCCGGCTGAACCAGGAGAGTCGCCACACCGCCGCAAGCTTTAACCATCGGGACGAATCGGGCGAACTGGATGGCATCGCCGAATCCGCCCTCCGCGTGAAGAAGGATCGTCTTGCCGCCAAGCTCCCGACCATCCCACGGGGGCGTTGCAAATCTCTGTCGCGAGACGACGGCATGGGCGCGATGTTCGTATTCCGCGAAACCGTGTTCATAGTCTCCCCCCTGCAGCAACGACAATGCCAGGTTGTAGTGCGGAAAATTGGCTTGCGGATTCAATTGAATCGCACGCTTAAGGGGCGCAATGGCCTCGTCGAATTTCCCAAGGTCATGCAACGCAGCGCCGAGGTTGGCGTGAGCGTCCAGGCACGTGTCGTCGATCGCGATCGCCGCACGGAAGGCTTCGATCGCCTTGTCCATTTCGCCGATCTCGCGCAGCGCGGCGCCCAGGTTGCTCTGCGCCTCGGCGTGATTCGGCTGAACGCCCAATGCGCCGCGATACGCCGCGATCGCTTCGTCGAATTTGTTCTGCCGATGCAGCACTACTCCGAGATTGCTATGGGCGTTGGCATAATCGGGCCGCAGAACCAGCGTCCTGCGAAACTCCGCCTCGGCTTCGTCCAACCGGCCGAGTTTCACCAGCGCGTTGCCGAGATTATTGTGCGCCTCGGCGAAATCCGCATTGAGTTCGATCGCCTTGCGATGGGCGGCAATAGCGTCGTCGACCCGCCCAAGCCCGGCGAGAATCAACCCCCGATTGTTGTGGAAATCCGCGCACGCCGGATCCAGCGCGATCGCGCGATCGATCAACTCCAGTCCGGCCTGGGCGTCGCCCTGCTGGGCGGTGACAGCGCCCAGAAGATGGAGCGTATCCACATCATCGGGATCCTGTTCCAGAATCCGGCGGTAGAGTTTCACCGCCTGGTCCAGATGTCCTTCACGGTGAAGGCGCAGCGCCGCTTCAAGTTGTTCGTCCAGGGATAGCTGTTGCATCGCGTTTGTTTTCCTCGCGCAGGGTCCAGGGTAACGTCAGGCCGGCCGCCAGCAAGATCAGCGTCTGGCCGCTGTAAACGATCATCGAAATCCCATGCAATTTCTTGAATTGTTCAGAAGAGGATTGTCCTTGCAAGCGAAGCTGCTCCATTCGCGAGGTAATCAGGATCGGACTGAGCGCCGCCGGAACGGTCGCCGTTGCCAGAAGCGCAAAGAGAACCGTAACGCGCGTTGAAGCCCCCAGAATCCTCCAGCAGACCGTTCCCACGAGCGCCGCCGCCGCCAGCGGCAACTGATATCGCTCGAAAACCAGGAAGAGAATCGGCGCGGCTTTGAGCGCCGTGGGACGATCCACGGTGAATAATCGCGTGACGAACAGGAACAGCGCTCCAAGCCCGCCGAACCACAAGGCCCAGGCGATGCAAACGAGACACACGGCCAGCTTCTGGAGCATGGGGGGTAATATACGTCCGAAGCCTGCGGTATGGCCAACGCCCGGAATTCTGCTAAAATACCGCTGCCATGCGGGGCTGGAGGCCCCGGGCAAGCTTGACAGGGATGTCCGTTTTTACGGAGGCACCAAATCCATGGCAGAAGTCAATGTGACCGACTACCGTTATCCGCTGGGATGGAACGATCCGGCCCGCGCTGATGAACTTTCCCGGAAATATTGCGAACGAATCGAAGACGGCGACATTATCGTCTTCGAATCAACCCCCTTCGAATTCTCAAAAGAAGACCGCGAATTCCTCCTCTCGCAGAAACAGAGCGGACTCAAGGTTCACAAAAACGTTTCCTATCGCCCCAAAGAGGACATCCTCCGCGGTGACGCGTGCGAGACGGCGGAGGACAACAAACGCCTGCACGACATCATGCGTCGGTATTCGATGCAAGTGACGAAATTCATGAGCCGGTTTCTCGCCCCTTATGCTCCGCATTGGACGTTGGACTTTGCCAGCTATCGCCCGCTGGAAGAAAAGGGCCGCGACCTGCCGATCCATAAGCGCAATGATCTGATGCACGTGGATGCGTTTCCCAGCCGGCCGACCTACGGCGGAAGAATTTTACGCGTCTTCACCAACATCAACCCCGAACGGCCGAGGGTTTGGGAGACAACGGACAAATTCCCAATGCTGGTGAAAACTTTCGCCGATGACGCGGGACTTCCGGCGTTCGCGCGAATCCGGCTCAACCGGCGAGAAAATCCGCAAAACATTCGCCCCGGTCTTCAAGGCCGTAGGCGTAAAGGGAATGGACCGCAGCGCCTACGACCGGTTCATGCTTAAGTTTCACGACTATCTGAAAGAGAGCACCGAGTATCAAACCAAATGGCCGAAGATTCGCATGGAATTTCCGGCCGGTAGTACATGGATGGTCTACACCGATCAGGTTCCCCACGCGGCCATGTCGGGGCAGTTCATGACGGAACAGACGTTCATCATTCCCGTGAAGGCGATGGTGACGCCGGAGAGGTGTCCGTTGAGGGTGCTGGAGAAGCATTGCGGGAAGGCGCTGGTGGGGTAGCGTGGGCGTCTCGCCTATCACTTGGCCTGAACCTATCTTCCGATGACGATGAAGACCGAACGCAAACGATGGTCCGAAATGACGACGAAGGAACTGGCCTCTGCGACCAGGGAGTTCGACGATCCCACTTACAATCCGCCGGCGCGGAAGCCGACCAAGCGGCAATCAGCGCAACTTCGTCGTGTTCAGCGCAAAGCGACCAAAAACCAATTCAGCATCGCCTTGGCGTTGGAGGGAAATTTGATCGAGCAGGCCGACGAATACGCTACCGACCATGGGATCACATTTTCAGAGCTGGTTTCCGACGCCCTGAGACGAATGATCGGCAAGAAGTCGGCGTAGTATATTCTCACTGTAAGCTGAGTCGACGGATGACAGTTTGTCGGCGATTTCCTACGGATGAACATCTTCTGACACAATTCCATTGCCATTAATTTCGATTATCAACGTATTGGGGTTCTGCTCTAACTGATGTTCAAATTCTTCTTTCGTAATAATTCTTCTGAAGACTCTGCCCGCTTTGTCTGTCATGGTCACAATGTTGTTGCAATGGCTCGTGGATTTCCATTCTTTAAGAGATTCCCTACTCACCTCGGCAAACCGATACACTTTTTGGTCCTGCTGATTTCGCATGACCAAGATCATCGGGTGAACGCTGCCGTCTTCCAACGGTCTTATCGTATCATCCTTCTCAAGCCATAGCACAAGGCGTCCTTCGCTATTAACGCTTGCTTTGCATACGCCAAAAACCGCTTCATTTTGCCTCGTTTGGTAAGTCGCACGAATCTGCGTAAAGTATCTGGAGCAGTTCTCGTTTCCAACGACTCGGAATAGCCTATCTTCGTTCGAACGGCAACGCTCCAGTGCTTTTCTCGCCTGACGACCTGTTTCGCCCCGCACCCGCACGACATGCGGATCGTCATCGACATGAAAACATACGTCCAGACGAGTGTACGCCTTTTCAATAGCGGACGACAATTCGTTGTCGTTGGCTGTGAGGAAATTGTCTGACATAAAGTGTGGCTCCGTCGTCGATGACTTCGATTTCCAGGGCATTGCCCACATAAAAATTATATCCTCGCGTCGACGGACGAGCAAAAACTATTATCCTGCCATCTCCGGAAACCGATCCTTCAAATCGCCATAAAGTTTGGAATAAACCGCATACGACCGGTCATACAGCTCAGCCGATTTCTTGTGGGGCATCAGCTTTTGCGTTTGCTTGATGCATCGGGAGGCCTCTTCAACGCTGCTCCAGACGCCGGTGCCGACGCCGGCCAGTAGGGCGACGCCATATGCGGGGCCTTCGGTGGCGTTGGTGGTGACGATGGGTTTTTGGTAGATGTCCGCCTGCAGTTGCCGCCAGAATTGGCTGCGGGCGCCGCCGCCGCTGGCGCGGATTTGGGTGATGGGGATGTTCATGGATTGCATGATGGTCAGGGCATCGCGCATGCCGAAGGTGACGCCTTCGAGCAGGGAGCGGATGAGCATGGCGCGCGTGGTGCGCGAGGTCAGGCCGATCCATCCGCCGCGGGCGTTGGGATCGGGATAGGGGCAGCGTTCGCCGGTGAGATAGGGAAGGAATTGGAGGCCTTCGCTGCCGCGCGGAGCCTCTTCGGCTTCTTTGATCAGAAGGGCATAGGGGTCAATTTTCTTCTTTTTGGCTTCGGCAACTTCAGCGGCCGCGAGATTGTTGCGGAACCATTGGAATGAGCCACCAGCCGAGAGCATGCAGCCGAAAACGCACCATTTGCCGGGGACGGCGTGGCACATGGTATGCACGCGGCCAAGCGGATCGCGCGTCGGCTGATCGCTGTGGGCGAAAACAACGCCGCTGGTTCCGAGCGTGGCGCTGACGATTCCGTTGGAGCAGATTCCGTTGCCGACCGCGCCGGCGGCTTGGTCTCCCGCGCCGCCGACCACCGGTGTGCCGGCCGCTAGGCCGAGTTCCGCTGCCGCGGCTGGGGTCAGCGTTCCCGTGACTTCCGGCGATTCCTGTAATCGCGGCATCAAAGCCTTGTCGATCTCCAAAAGCTCCAGCAGCCGATCCGACCACCGTCGATTGACCACGTCCAGCAGTAGCGTCCCGCTGGCATCGCTGACTTCCGTCGCATAATCGCCGGTGAGCACCAAACGGATGAAATCCTTCGGCAAAAGAATATGTTTGGTCTTTTCGTAAATCTTCGGCTCATGCTGGCGCACCCAGAGAATTTTCGGCGCGGTGAATCCGGTCAGCGCGGGGTTGGCGACCAGTTCGATAAGGGCGGCGCGACCGCCGGCGCGGATTCGATCAGGGCGCATTGCTCGGCCGTTCGCTGATCGTTCCAGAGCAGCGCCGGCCGCAATGGGTTGGGTCCATCCGCCAGAAACACGCTGCCGTGCATCTGGCCGGACAGGCCGATGCCCTTGATTTCGGCGGGTTTGAGACCGGCGTGTTTACGAACAGCGCGCGTCGCGGTGATGGTTGCCTTCCACCAGTCCAGGGGATTCTGTTCGGACCATCCGGGCTTGGGCGAAGAGATCGGATGCTCCGCCATGGCGGTCGCAAGGACTTTGCCTTTTTCGTCACAGATGAGCGTTTTGGTTCCGCTGGTGCCGATGTCGATGCCGAGGAGATAAGCCATGCCGGTAATCCTTGATAGAAGATGGATTGAACCGCCAAGACGCCGAGATCGCCAAGGGAGTTGCAAATTGAGCCTTCCCTTGGCGGTCTCGGCGTCTTGGCGGTTCAATCGCCTTTTTCCATTTGTTATTTGCAAAGATTGCGGATAACAAATGACCCGTGACAATAACCGTTTCCGAACTTGCTGAGAAGATCGGCGCGATTGTCGTCGGCGACGGCGCGGCCGGCATTTCTTCGATCGCATCGCTTGAAGAAGCGGTGCCCGGCCAGGTCAGTTTCCTTTCAAATCCCAAATATGAAAAGCTGCTAAGCGCAACCCGCGCCACGGCCGTGATCGCGTCCAAGACGACGCGGAGCAGCCGCGTGACGATTTTGCGATGCGACGATCCCTATTTCGCCTTCATGCAGGCGATGGTGCTTCTGCACGGACATCGGAAACATCCACATACCGGCGTTCATCCGCTGGCACATGTCGATCCCTCGGCCAAACTGGGAAGCGGATGCGTGATATATCCGGGAGCATACGTTGGGCCGAGGGCGTCGCTGGGAGCCGATTGCATTCTCTATCCAAACGCGGTGGTGTACGACGATTGCATTCTCCACGACGGCGTGATCCTCCATGCCGGCGCGGTGATCGGCCAAGATGGATTCGGCTACGCAACGCACGGCGGTGTACATCACAAAATCCCACAGGTGGGAATCGTCGAATTGCATGACAACGTAGAGATCGGGGCCAACGTCACGATTCAACGGGCGACCCTCGGAAAAACGGTGATCGGGGCGGGCACCAAGATCAGCGATCTGGTCGCGATTGGTCACGGGGCAAGCGTTGGAGAACACGGATTGCTCGTCCCCCTGGTCGGCATCGCGGGCAGCACGAAGATCGGACATCATGCGACAATCGGCGGCCAGGCCGGCGTGGCAGGGCATCTGGTTCTTGGGAATCGAGTGACCATTGCCGCCCGGGCCGGCGTAATTGGGGATGTCCCGGACGGGGCCGTACTTTATGGCGCTCCCGCGACCCCCGCGCCGCATGGACGAAAGGCTTTGATGCTGCGGACCCAGCTTCCAGAGATCGTCGAGCGGATTCGCAAACTGGAAAAACAGAAGACCAAGCCAGCATCGAAGAAGCGATCCAGAAAAATCCGGCGAAAATAGGGGGGTTCCGGCTGTCCTGTTTGGATCCGGTCCGGACATCAACTATAGATAGGTTCCGACTGCAACGAATCTTGGCGTCGAATGTTCTATTATGGGAAGATATTGCGGGACCGGGAACCATGGGCTTCGTGGAACGCATGAAATGGTGGCAGTGGGCGGCGCTCAGCCTTTTGCTTGGCGCGCTGCTGGCCTATCTGAATTCCGGCGCGGCGGATACGTCCGTCAGTCATAGCTCGGTCTCGCCCGTCGTTTTTGAAACGGGGCTGATAAGTAAGCCGTGGGTCGATCCAAACAATCCGAATCGTCGAATCGCCTGGATGAGCGATTTCGTCGTCCACCCGGTCGACGACCTGCATTCCGGCAGCCAGATCATCAAGCGCCAGTTGGTCAGTTATACGCAGTTCCTTGCCCCAACCCGCGAGCATCCGTCCGGAAGCACTTCCACCGAATATTTCTGGGCGATGTTTCCTTATGAGGTGACGCCACGGCGGGGACGGGACGGTCGTCAGCCGACCTATCCGGCGGCAAGCCCGTATCTCGGAACGGCGGGCGATACATTGAATTCCCTCGCAGTCCGATTCTATAAAAAGGATTCGATCCAGGGGGTAAGGGCGATCATCGGCGCAAATCCGATTCTTCGCGATGCCAAGGGGCCGGCCGATTTGCGGATCATACCCGGCCGTGCGTATTGGATTCCCTGGAACCCGGCGGATGGCCATACTGTCAGCGATTTCCTTCTGGCGGTCGACAATTTCAACAAGCAGCAGCAGGGCGCGTCGGCCATACCGCTCTCAATCCATTATCGCTGGTGGGAGTCGTCAAAATTCGGGTATGAAACCTGGATGATCGGAACATTTCTGATCGTGGGAGTGATCTGGCCGACGTTGCTCGGCGTCATGGTTCGTGGCGGCTTGGGAAAGATGACGTCGGAGGAATACGACCTGAGCCGGTTCAAAGGTGGAACCGATCCCGCGACCATGCCCAAGGCGTCGACCGCAGCGGTAACACAGAGCGACATGGACAAGCTCCGTGATCTTGAGGCCACATTGGCCGAAAATCTAAAGGCGGGAGCCACCGCAACGGCGCCCGCCCCCGAAAATCGCCCGAGCCCGCGCCGGCGGTGAAAAAGCTTGCCGGCGGGCCGGCCGAAGCGCCGGCAGCGCCGCCCACGGCGCCGGACGAGCCGAGGGATTATCAGGGCGAGTTTTATCCGGTCGTCAAACCACATGGCCAACCGGACGAGAAGAAGACGTAAATGCCCGAAGGTGATCCTCCCCTGATTTTGGTGCTGGTGCGCGACCTGATGTTTTCGGGACGGATTCTTGCGGAGGCTCGCGCCGCGGCGCGAACGTCAAAGTAATTCGCGACCCATCGGCAATCGCGAAATTGGAAAACATCGATTCCTTATTGATGATCGCGGATTTGAACCTTCCCGGCGCGATCCTCGCGGCGGCGGAGTGGCGACGCCGAACGAGCGGAACCGTGGTCGGGTTTGTGTCGCATGTTGATGCCGAAGCGATATCCCAGGCCAAGGCCGCCGGATTGGACCAAGTGCTGGCGCGAAGCCGGTTTGTGACGGTCTTGCCCGAGCTGCTCAAGGGCGAAGGCGCGTAAATCGGCCAATCCATATCCCCAATCCATCCACGGGGGTAAATGATTAATGGTAGAATTTCCCCATTGCATCGGCCGCGCGCGTTCATACACTCTTTACCAGTTTATCCAAGGAGTTTTATATGCCGGTTGCAAATCGCCAATTGACCGATCTTCTGGGTTCCGATGCGGACAGCCTGCTCAGCTACACCGCCAAGGGATTTAAACGTGATTCGCTTCATCTTCCCGGCGGTGATTTCGTCGATCGGGTGATGACTTCGACCGATCGTTCTTCCAACGTTCTGCGGAATTTCAACCAGATTCTGAACACGGGAAGGCTCGCCGGGACGGGCTATGTTTCGATCCTGCCGGTGGATCAGGGAATCGAACATTCCGCCGGCGCGAGCTTTGCCGCCAACCCGATCTATTTCGATCCCGAGAATATCGTCAAGCTGGCGATCGAAGGGGGCTGCAACGCGGTCGCCTCGACGCTCGGCGTGCTGGGCGCTGTTCGCGGAAATACGCCCATCAAATTCCATTCCTCGTGAAGCTCAATCACAACGAACTTCTCTCGTATCCGAACAAATTCGATCAGATTCAATTCGCAGGCGTCAAGCAGGCGTTCGACATGGGCGCGGTGGCCATTGGCGCAACGATTTATTTCGGCTCGGCCGAGTCCGATCGGCAGATTGTGGAAGTATCAAAACTCTTCGCCCAGGCCCACGAGCTTGGCCTCGTGACGGTGCTTTGGTGCTATCTGCGAAACCCCGCGTTCAACACCCCGGCCAAGAATTTCGATCTTGCCGCCGACCTGACCGGGCCAGGCCAATCACCTGGGCGTAACCATCCAGGCCGACATCATCAAACAGAAATTGCCTGAGAACAACGGCGGCTACACCACCCTGAAATTCGGCAAAACCGACAAGAGGGTCTACAGCGAGCTGACCCCCGGCGATCATCCGATCGAAATGTGCCGCTATCAGGTCGCCAATTGCTACATGGGCCGCAGCCCCCTGATCAACAGCGGCGGCGCCAGCGGCGAACACGATTTCGCCGACGCCGTTCGAACCGCCGTGATCAACAAACGCGCCGGCGGCATGGGCCTGATCAGCGGCAGGAAAGCCTTCCAGCGGCCGATGGCCGATGGAGTGAAGTTGCTGAACGTGATTCAGGATGTGTATTTGGAACCGGGAATAACCGTGGCTTAAGCGCGATCAGCCGACTTTATCAAGTAGCAGCGGTGCAAGACACCGCGGATTTGTCGCGTGCCCCTAAACCATGCTCCCGAATTTAACCTGTTTTGAGAGGAATGTTTTTCTATGCCGTTAATGACCACCAAACCAATGTTCGATCTCGCCTACGGCGGGGGGTTCGCCGTTGGCGCATTCAACGTCAACAATATGGAACTGGCCCAGTCGATCGTCGATGCCTGCGCCAAGGAAAAATCGCCGCTGATTCTCCAAATCAGCAAGGGGGCCAGAAAGTACGCCAATATCCGGTATTTGAAGCACATTATCGACGCGGCCGTTGAGGAGCATCCTGAATTGCCGATCGCCATCCACTGCGATCATGGGGACACCCTTGATTTGATTCAGGCGTGCATTAATGATGGATATACCAGTGTCATGATCGACGGAAGTCATCATCCCTACGATGAAAACGTAAAGCTAACCGCCGACGCGGTGAAGATCGCCCATGCGGCCGAAGTGGTTGTCGAGGCGGAGTTGGGTATGCTCGGCGGCATCGAGGAGGACGTCGTCGGTCTGGACGCGGAGGAATATGAAAAGAACGTGGAGAAATTCCTGACTGATCCGGAACAGGCCGCGGATTTCTCGGAGAAGACCAGCATCGACAGCCTTGCCGTCGCGATCGGAACGAGCCACGGGGCTTTCAAATTCAAACACGAAGCGAAGCTGGCGTTTAATCGGATCGAGCAGATCATGAAAACCTGCCCGGGACTGCCGCTGGTCATGCACGGCAGCTCCAGCGTCCCGCAGGAGTTCATCGATCTGGTGAACAAATTCGGCGGCGCAATGCCCAACGCGCGCGGCGTGCCGGAAGACCAGATTTCCATGGCTGTCCGGAATTACGGCGTCTGCAAGGTGAATATCGACACCGATCTGAGACTGGCCATGACCGCCAAAATCCGCGAAGTTTTCGCGACCAAACCGGCCGAGTTCGATCCCCGCAACTATCTCGGCCCGGCGCGCGACGCGATCACCAAAATGGTCCAGCGCAAGCTGCACGTCCTGAACAGCGCCGGCCAGGCCGATGCGATTAACCAGCGGTGGGAAAAGCTCGGGAAACCGATGCCGGGGTTTTACAGGAAGGCGAAGGTGGCGTAAAATTCTCTTCGGAAGCTAAGAAATGAGCCGTAAGAAGCTAAAGTCGCAAAAACGTCCTGAACTGACGATGGAAGTTTTCAACAGCTTTGCCGAGGCGGACGAGGCGGACCGGAAATATTGGCGAGCCAAGACGCCGCTGGAACGAATGCAGGCACTGGAACGCATTCGCGGCATGGCTTGGGGCTATAATCCCGATGCTGAGTCTCGACCCCAATTTCAAAGAGTTGTTGAGATTGTTGAACTCCGCCGGCGTTAAGTTCCTCGTGATCGGAGGCTACGCGGTTAATTTTCATGGGTACCATCGCAACACTGCGGACATAGACCTCTGGATCGCGATCGATCCACAGAACGCTCAAAAGATTTCGGAAACCTTGCGACAATTTGGATTTTCGGCGACTTCCGTTGGAGCCGAGGATTTCCAAGAAAAGGGAAAAATACTTCGCTTCGGTCATCCTCCTTGGCGCGTCGATATATTGACCGACCCCGCGGGAATTCAATTCGATGAATGCTATCAGCGCAGAGTAGTCGCGGATTTGGAGGGCGTAAGCGTACCGTTTGTTTCGTTGCCGGATTTGAAAATCAATAAGAAAGCCGCGGGCAGGACCAAAGATCTCGCAGATATTGAGAATCTTCCGTGAACGAATCAAATGATATAGACCCCTCTCGTCTCCGCCAGGATTATCAGCGTGGAGTATTGCTGGAGTCGGATGTATCGATTGACCCATTCGCGCAGTTCGCGCGGTGGTTCGCCGACGCCCAGGCTGGCGGGGTGATCGAGCCGAATATGATGGTCCTGGCGACGGCGGATGCGGCGGGGTCGCCGTCGGCGCGGGCGATGCTCCTCAAGGAAGTTCAAGATGGCGCGTTCGTGTTTTACACGAATTACACGAGCCGCAAGGGCAGGGAATTGGATGCCAACCCGCACGCGGCGATGGTGTTTTTCTGGGGTCAACTGGAGCGGCAGGTGAGGATCGAGGGGCGCGTCCAGCGGAACAGCCGCCAGGATAGCGAAAAATATTTCCATTCGCGGCCGCGCGAAAGTCAGATCGGAGCCTGGGCTTCCCAGCAGAGCCAATCGATCGCATCGCGCTCTGAATTGGAAAAACGCGATTCGGAAATCGAGTCGAAATACGCCGGAAAGCCGGTGCCTCTTCCGGACTTTTGGGGCGGGTTTCGGCTGATTCCGTCGACGATCGAATTCTGGCAGGGGAGGCCGGGACGGTTGCACGACCGCGTTGCGTATGAACTGCAACCGGATGGTTCGTGGCAAATCAAGCGGCTCCAGCCATGAAGGATTCGCCCGGAAAAACCGCGCTCGTCACTGGAGCATCCGTGGGCATCGGCCGTGATCTGGCCGAGTTGCTTGCCCGTGATGGGCATCATTTGGTTCTCACCGCGCGAAATGAATCGCAGCTTCAGGAATTGGCGGCTAAACTGCGCGATCAATATCATATCAATGTCGACGTGATCGTGCAGGACCTTTCCGTTGCCGGAGCATCCCAACGGATATTCGAGCAATCGGAATCGAAATCGATCGACTACCTGGTGAACAACGCTGGCTTCGGCACACACGGCCCGTTCGCCGAGGCGGACATCGCGAGCCAGTTGGCAATGTTGCAGGTGAACGTCGTGGCTCTGACACATCTGACTCGTTTGTTTTTGCCCGGAATGCTGAAGCGGGGCAGCGGCCGGATCATGAACGTCGCGTCGGTTGCCGCGTTTCTACCTGGCCCGCTGATGGCTGTCTATTACGCGACCAAGGCGTACGTGCTTTCGTTTTCCGAAGCATTGGCCAGCGAAATCGCCAGCGGTGGGGTGACGGTGACGGCATTGTGTCCCGGTCCGACGAAGACAGAATTTCAGATTCGCGCTGGAATCGCTAATTCGCGATTATTCGAGAGGGGAGCCATGAGTTCCGAAAAAGCGGCGCGACTTGGATATGACGCGATGATGGCCGGAAAACGGACGATTGTCACGGGCTTTTCCAACAAAGTGTCCGCGTTCGGGACCCGCTTTGTTCCCCGCCGGGCGACCGCCGCGATCGCGAAGCGGTTGAACGAAAATCGGTGAACGCGGTCGCAGAATCAGATCAGCAGCTTTTTCCAGCCGCCCTGAATAAATCGGCCAAAGATCAGCAATCCCCGAATAAACAGTTCACCTGCCAGGACGATCCAAACAGCGGCGAGGCCCATTTTGAGCCATAATCCCACAATGAGGACGCCGGTGAATCGTAGACTGATGATCGTGGTCAGGTTCAGGCACATCACCGTGAAAGTGTCGCCCGCGCCGCGGAGGGCGCCGCCGAAAATAAGATTTGCGGCGAAGCCGGATTGGACAAATCCAGTGATTCGTAGACAGCGAGTCGTGAGCGCGATGATATGGGGATCATTGGGCGACAGCCATTCCGCGGGGTAATGCCCCAGGGTAATCATAAGAATTCCACAAACGATCATGACCCCGCCGCCGCCAGCGTAGGCGAGGAAAGCGCATCGTGCGGCTCGAGCCGGGTCTTTGCGGCCAAGACTGATTCCGACCATCGTCGCGGCAGCGGTCGCGAACGCGATGCCGGACAGAAAGCTGATGCTTTCCAGCCGGATGGCGTTCATGTGCGCGGCCGAGCTGGCGTTGGTGGCATCCATGCGGTTGATGACCGCGATGACGCCGAAGTTGGCGATCCACGCCAGAATGCCCTCGATCCCAGCCGGGATCCCGATGCGCAGCAAACGCTTGATCGTGTGCCAATGCGGCCACATGCGATGGATGTAAAGCCGCGCGCCGCTGGTACCGAACCAGACCACGAGAAATTCCAGAACCCCTCCGACGACGTATGCGATGATCGTTCCTGCCGCGATGCCCGTGAAACCCATGACCGGCAATCCCCACCAGCCGCGAGTCAGGGCAAAACTGCTGACCATGTTCACGATGTCCACGACAACCATGACAATGGCGGGCGTAAGCGTATCGCCACCACCACGACGGCAGGCCCCGGCAATGAACATCACCGTGGTGAATGGCAATGCCACGCTGAGCATCTGCAGATATTGCAGCGCAAATCCTTTGGCCATTCCCTGAAGCTGTGTGGCATCGACAATCGGCCGGCCAGCGAGGTACAGGATCAATCCAACGACCGCGCCAAGGATGACGGCCGCCGAGACGGATTGGCCCGTCACTTTGTTGCTGAGGGACCGATGCAAGGCCCCCTTTGCTCGTGCGATCAGGGCGGCGCTCCCGGTGCCGATAGATGCCACCAGAAGTCCAATGAACCAGATAAAGTACGTAATCGTGCCAACGGCGGCCCCTGCGTCTGCCGCATGGTTGGGGAGGTGATTGGCGAGGTATGTGTCGTTCAACCCCACAAGCATGTGCAAAATTTGCTCAATCCAGACCGGTCCGGCCAAGGCAAACAACTGCTTGACCAGCGTGCTATTGGTTTCGCGCGATCGGATCAAGTCGTGCGTGTCGGCAATGGCGATGGCTTCTGTCATGGGTGTGGTGATCTTAGGCCCGGCCCGGTTGGGAAGGACATTCGGGGCGTCGGGTTTGAATGTTCTGCCGGTTTACCCATAATTCCTCGCTCTAACTCAGAAAGGGCTATTTCATGCGACGCGCGAAGATCAGCATTATCGGCGCAGGCAACGTCGGAGCGACAGCGGCTCATTGGGCGGCCTCAAAGGAACTGGGAGACATCGTTCTCGTGGATATTCCCCTGACCGAAGGAATGCCGGCGGGAAAGGCGTTGGACCTGTTTCAGGCTTCGCCGGTTGAGGGCTTCGATTCGAAAATAATCGGCGCTACAAATTACGAGCCTACCGTCGGCAGCGACGTTGTGATCGTCACGGCAGGCCTCCCACGAAAGCCCGGCATGAGCCGCGACGATCTGATCAACATCAACACCGGCATCGTCAAGCAAGTGGCTGAAAACGTGGCGAAATTCTCGCCCAATGCCATCATGATCGTCGTCAGCAATCCGCTGGATGCGATGGTCTACGTGGCTTGGAAAGCCAGCGGTTTTCCAACCAAACGAATTCTCGGACAGGCCGGCGTTTTGGATGCCGCGCGGTTTCGCGCGTTCCTGGCGATGGAGATCGGGTGCAGCGTCGAAGACGTGCAGGCCCTTCTGCTCGGCGGCCACGGCGACGACATGGTTCCCCTCCTGCGATATTCCTTCGCTGGCGGGATTCCAGTTTCCCAGCTCATTCCCAGCCAGCGCCTCGAAGAGATCGTCAAGCGCACCCGCGGCGGTGGGGCGGAGATCGTCGGTCTGCTGAAGACCGGCAGTGCTTATTACGCACCGGCTGCGGCGACCGTCGCGATGGCGGAATCCGTCGTCCGCGACAAAAAGCGGATTCTTCCCTGCGCGGCCTACTGCGACAGCGAATACGGCGTTGGAGGATATTTCGTCGGCGTCCCTTGTGTTCTCGGGTCCGAAGGCGTCGACAAAGTCATCGAAATTGAACTCGACCAGGCCGAGCGTGAAATGTTCAAAACCAGCGTGCAACACGTGAAGGAACTGGTCAAAGCGGTCAAGATTTGACGCCTTTATCGGACTTTCAATGCCGAAGTGACATCGCCGGGGCGCTGGGTTATACATATAAGTCCGTGGCTCAACCTCACCTTAAATCCGCGTCGCGTTGGTGGCTGCTGGCGTTGGCCGGTTGTTTGCTCGCCGCCGGGTGCGCGACACACCCCGTTTTCATTCCCGAAGCATCGCGCCGCGCGATCGATCGGCGGATCATGGAATGCCCAGACGGTTTTGAAATCAAACCGTTCATGACCAATCTGACCTGCCCAACCGCGTTTTGTTTTGATGATTCGGGGAACCTGATTGTCGCCGAGGGAGGAATCGACGGACGCGATCCGCACATCCGCGTGGTCAAACCGGATGGATCAATGTTCAGCGTCTACCCCATCGAAACTCGAATTCCCATTGTAAGACCCGGATTCCGGATTTACGGCCCCGTCGGCGGAATCGTGGCGTACAAAGGAACCATCTACGTCAGCCATCGCGACTGGAACGATAAGGGCGTCATTACCGCTTTCACTTACAGCGGCGATCACAAAACCGTCATTGCCGACCTTCCGGCCCAGGGAGATTTCGGTGTCACCGATCTGGCGATTCCGCCGGCTCCGGTCGAGCCGAGATTATATTTCGGCGTCGGCGCGGCGACGAACAGTGGCGTGGTAGGTCTCGACAATTGGGACGAAGGCTGGGCCCGCAAACATCGGCAGGCCTGCGATCTGGCATACCAGACGCTGAATCTCCTGGGGTTCCGCTTCGACGTGGTTAACCCGGAAGCAAGCCTCTTCGCGCCGAACTCGCTCGTGACTGTGCCGTATGCGCCGCTGGGAACCAGTGACGTGACCCAGATCCTGGGCATGCAATTTCCTCTGCAAAAACCGACAGGAGCGATTTTCAGCGTCGGGCTTGACGGCGGTGATTTGAAGGTCGAAGCCTGGGGTGTCCGAGACCCTGAAGGGCTGGCCCTCGATGATTTCGGTTCGATTTATTTGACCGACCGCGGCATGGAATTGCGCGGAACCAGGCCGGTCGACAATGATCCCGACGCGCTTTACCAATTAACTTTGCGTGGATCGTGGCTTGGTTGGCCCGATTATTCGCGCAGCCTGGAGCCGGTTTATTCTCCGCAATATCAGACATATCAACCTCCCCGTTGGATGGTGCTTCCGACTGGGTATCCGGATGTGCGGTTTGTGATCGATCATGAGGCCAGCAAGTTGTCTCCGCCGGATCACGACCTGCTGCGAGCCACATTTGCCTGGCAATCCGGCGCGGGGAAAATGGCCTTCTTCCCCAGGACCGGCCCGTTCCATACGCCAAGGTTTGAGGGGCAGGCTCTCGTCGCGTTGTGGGGCGATCGCGCTCCGTTTTCGACCAGCGGCCGGCCCATCCCCACCCCCTTGCCGGGCTACCGGATCGTCCGGGTTGATTTGAACAGCCGAAACGGCCAGGGCCAGGTGACGGATTTTATCTTCAATACTGAAGGCGGCCCGGCCAGCATGCTGAACGAAGGCCGAAGCGTGGGATTGGAGCGGCCGGTAGACCTGAAATTCGGCCCCGACGGCAATCTGTATTTATTGGATTTCGGCCAGGCAAGTTATAAGCAAGGGCAACTGAAGGCGGAAAGCGGCACTGGAAAGATATTTGTTCTCGAGGCGACAGCCGTCCCTTAAATCACCTCCCCTCAATCTCCACCCACGCTGTCGCCTGTTCGCCATCCACGTACGCGTCGTAAACCAATTGCATTTGCGCATCAATCGCCCTGGCGATACGCGGGTTGCGCAGAATCAAACGGTCACCGAAGTTCATCGTAAACGGATAGGACGGCCCGAATGCGCGCTTTTTCCACTCCGCCGCGAATAGCGGCTTCTCGATCGTTTGGACTCCCATATCCTCGGCGCCAATCACGATGGCCTGCTCGCCGGCGGCTTGAAACATCTCCGCGACGTGCGGGAACAAGACGCATCCACGAATCCATTGCCTCGCAACTGCGAAAACCGGACCGGTGCCGTAATAGTGATTGTGCTGTCCCAGCCCCGTGAGGGGAATGCTTCGTTCGCCGCGGCGGACTTGGCCATCGACGGTGCACAGCGGGCGGGCGGGAATCCAATGATGCTCGGCGTCGCCGGACTTGCCGGCGGGAAACGATTGTTCCGGCACCGGCGTTGTGATCGCCGGCGAAGATTTGAAAGTCAGATCAACGGACATCGCGAGTTGCGGTTCAGATAACGCCAGTGTGATTTCGTCTTGCCGGAAAATCGCGCGGTTGGATCCTAGCGTCAGCAATTCACCGTCGTCGACATTAAAAGAGCCGGATGGAAAGTACGTCGTCCAGCTTCCCAGACTTTTCTCTTTTTCGAAAACGCTCACTTGCAGGCAGGGATATTGCGACGGCGTAGGCGGTGTATTTCGAGTCGGTCTTCGGCGATACGCCGCATAACGCCTGACGTAATCCGGATGCAACCCGAATCCATCATGAAACGCGGCAGCGACCCGCACGCTTCGTGACGAATCCTCGGCGTGGAAATGCCAGAACTCATATCCTCCCGGCGAACCGATTCGATGAGAGCCATCGGCATGATTCGGTGCGGTCAGCAGCTTCAGCGTTGCCATCGTCGGCCCTATCCTTTGGAAATCAGCGCGAAATGCAATCAGTCGATACAATTGCCCTCAGCCCGCATGAAGCGTGATACCCGCCACATACCCGTCCTGCTCGAGGCCGTCCTGGAGATCCTTGACCTGCGCCGGGAAAGATCATCGTGGACTGCACCCTCGGCCTCGGCGGCCATTCCGCCGCGATCCTAGAGCGGATAAAACCAACCGGCCGTTTGATCGGAATCGATTTCGACCCCGCAAATATTGCAATCACCCGCGAAAAGCTCGCGCCTATCGGCGACGCGTTTGAATTGCATCACGGCAACTTCGCCGCACTGCCCACCATTTTGGCGGCCGCCGGCATTGAACGGGTGGATGCGGTCCTGGCCGATCTTGGCGTTGCCAGCCCGCAGATCGACGATCCCTTCCGCGGTTTTTCCTACCGTCAGCCCGGCCCGCTGGACATGCGGATGGACCCCACGCGCGGCCGCTCCGCCGCCGTAATCATCAATCAAATCCCGCGCGATGAATTGAAATCGGCCCTGCTCGAACTCGGCGACGAAACCGATGCCCCGCAGATCGCCGACCTGATCGTCCAGCGCCGAAAATCCTGCCCATCGCGACCACGCAGGATTTAATGGCCATCGTCTGCCAGGCCCGCGATTTCACGCTGCAGCGCGCCGCCGGCGCGAAACTTCATCCCGCCGCGCGCACATTCCAGGCTCTGCGCATTCTGGTCAATCGCGAATTGGCAAATCTCGACCGGCTTCTCGCCGTCGTTCCGAATCATCTCAACCCTGGTGGGGCGGCTGCTGTCATCAGTTTTCACAGCGGCGAAGACCGTCGCGTCAAAAGCGCATTCCGCGATGGATTGCGTGCCGGTGTCTACAACCGGATCAGTGCCGATCCCATGCTTGCGGATGATGCGGAGCAGAAGCTCAACCCCCGATCGAGGTCGGCGAAACTGCGATGGGCGAAGGTTGATTAAACTGCCGGCCGGGACTACTCGGCTACTCAGAAACCGTCGGCGCATCCGCCGACACCACGTCGATCTTTAGCCCGTCGGCGTTCTTGGTAACATGCAGGAAATGACTCTGGCAGATTCGATTTGTCGTGACCAGCAACCCCTCAAAGGATCGCTCGTCTCGTTTTCCGTTGTTTTGGCGCGTCCACCAGTTGCAGCGGTAATGATCGCGCGTGATGCGCGTGCAGGTGACGCGCTCGCTTGGCTTTTTAGCGACGGCCAGGACGATCTGGGCCGACAAGTCCTCGTCCGCGGCGCGGGCGGGTGATTCGACCGGTGTCGCGTTTTCTTTCGAAACTCCATTTTCTTTGGTCATCCAGGCATCTCCGTTAGGCGTTCAAAATCCTATTGCCCTGCCCCGTCATCGCCGCTGGCGATTCCCCACGTGGCCATTCGCTCTTCCTCATTTTCGGCACTGAGTTCGCTGGATTCCCAGTCGATCAGGCCCGAAGCGTCCAGCGCCTCATCGATCGTGTCCACCAGCTTCCACCAGTTAGGATACGGCATCGGCTTTTCACCGTTGTAGGTGATATGAACAAACACGCGCGGCGTCGATTGGCTTTCTTCCGCGTCGCCGAGGCGCTCCTCGATCGCAACGGATGTGCCCGCGACTTTGCAGACGTCCTCGATCACTTTACGTACGCTGTCGGCATTGGGATTTGCCGATAGCCCGCCGCGACGTCCAATCTCTTGGTTCATTTAAACCTCAACTTCCTGACCGTTCCTGGCCTTCACGTCCGAAAAACATTGGAAATGAGGTTACGGGATCGCAACTCGCGCAGCAACGGCAAGGTCTGGACGATCAGAGCCTGAGTTGCCGTGTTCCACGTGATGCAATCCAGGTCCTCCACCACCAGTTCCCTGCCGAGGGCGCTCTCCAACCGGGCAACCAGGATCTGTTGCCAACGGGGTAGAGTGGATTTCCAAATATTGGGCTCCCGAACGCTTGCGCGTCCTGCGTTAGTACCGGCGTCCACCGCCGCCGCCACCGCTTCGATTCCCGCCGCCACCGCCACCACCATACCCGCCGCCGCCACCGGATGGCGCACGGTTCTCACGTGGCTTGGCTTCATTGACAGTCAGCGCGCGGCCGCCGTGGTCCTTGCCGTTGAGTGCGTTGCTCGCCGCCAGGGCTTCCTGGTCGCTGCCCATCTCGACAAATCCGAAGCCCTTGCTCCGGCCGGTTTCCCGGTCGCTGATGATTTGCGCGCTGGTCACGGTGCCGTGCGGCGTAAACAATTGTTCCAAAGCCGAGCTGTCCACTTCGTAGCTCAGGTTTCCGACATACAGTTTCTTGCCCATAGAGTTTCCTCTGATATCTAACGTTTGACCCGTATTTTACTTTCCAGGTCGAAGGAAAAGAGGCCAACATTTAGGCCCAAAAGGTGGGAGGCAGAGAGGAACAAGACTGCGGGCAGAATTCAAACTGTCGCTAAATCCGATTCTTTCCGGATACCAACCGTACACATGCTATCGACCAAATGGCGGTCTGTCTATGGAGCAAAAGATGCGGCGGGTGAATTTTCATCACGAATCTGAGACGATCAGTCGGGAAACAAGAATGTTCCGAGGAAAAAAGATTGCGGTTGGGCTGCTTGTTGGCTTGCTGGTTTTGGCCGCCGTGTGCGCTTCACATGGCCAGGAGAATTCCCCTTCGATTCCGCGAAAGGGCCAGATCTGGCATCTGCCGACGACCGCCAATACCACAATTGAGATGATTTGGATTCCACCCGGCACCTTCGACATGGGCAGCCCTGAATCCGAACCGATGTCTAAGACCGATGAACGCCCACAAACCCACGTCACCCTCACCGACGGCTTCTGGCTCGGCAAAACCATTTTCACCATCGGGCAATGGAAAAGCGTGACCGGCCTGGACGTTCGCAGTCAGCTCAACAAAGTGATCAATGATGACACACTCTACGACCTGGGCGGAAAAAAGCAGACCGTCCGCGACTTCATGCGATTCTCTCGCGATGCCGACCCCGGCCGATATCTGGCCGGAGAGGACTTGGAGCTGCCGATGTCTTTCGTCAGTTGGAACGACGCGATGGAGCTTTGCCAAAAGTTGAACGAACGCGAACGCGCCGCCGGACGCTTGCCGGCCGGATATGAATATAATCTTCCCACCGAGGCCCAATTCGAATACGCCTGCCGCGCGGGAACGACTGACGCCACTTATCTTGGTCCCCTGATAATGGAGGGGCGCGACTCGCCCGTTCTGGACAAGATCGCCTGGTACGATTTCGACAGCCCCGACGGCTACACGGGTAAAGGCTTTTCCGTTTCCGGCCGAACCGGCGGCCCGCGCATTGTCGCGCAAAAGCAACCCAACGCCTGGGGTCTGTACGACATGACGGGAAATATCTGGCAATGGTGCCGCGATTGGTACGGACCCCTTCCCGGCGGCAATCAGACCAACCCCACCGGCCCGGCGACCGGTACCGACCGCGTAAATCGCGGCGGAAGCTTTGGCAGCGGCGCGAGTTCCGAGCGCTCTGCCGCTCGCGCGAAAATCCGTCCGCCGAGGCCAGCGCCTACCGCGGGTTTCGCTTGGCGCTTTGCCCGGTGCAATGACTACCGCATAGCCGGGTATGTGATGCTTATTTCCCCCTTCTCCTGAATTCCCAGCATTTTGATCTTCGTTGAAAACCTATGCTCCTCTATGTCTCCACGCAAAAGTTTAACCGCAGAGTACGCGGAGATCGCAGAGACACACGGAAGAACCGTCGTGATGCGTTCTGGCGCATTTCGACTCGACGATCTCCGCGTACTCTGCGGTTAAATTTGCCTTTTCAATTAGAGAACTTAGTTGACGCCTATCTGCTCACCGTAACCAGATACCACGTCGTTGCCGGATCACCCACGGAAATCTCCCAGCCGCGCGTCGTCTTCGCGGCCACGATGGGTTCGCCCAACGCCTTGCCGGACCCATCAAGCGGCGTTGCGGAAACCGCCGTGGCAGAGTCCAGGTTCCGAAGGATGATCTGACCCGTCACCGGCTCGATCAGCGACGGAGAATGCCCCTGCCGGAATGTGTGCGTCCGCGTCGCATCCCACTTCATGTCGGTATTCTCCACGCGCACACACGCGGTCAACAGCATCTTGCCACAACTGGCGATCGGCCTATCCTCTAACGAGTTGACGACGATCGCACAGAAATCGTTTTTTACATCCGCGGCAAGATTCGTCACGCGCTTGCCGTTTACCTTCACGAATCCGATCAACCCCTGCGATCGTGGGCTGTCGATCGTCACCAGCCCCGTCGGGGCAGGATCGTCCGTAGGACTGGTATACCAAACCAATTGCCCCGTATCGCTTGTGAGCGGACTGCTGACATCCTCCGACACCGCCGCAGTTGGATCGCCATCGAGCGACTTAATCCGCGACCTATGCAACAGCGGCGTCAACTGCGGAAATCCCGGCGTGAAATACGGCCGCTCCGTCCGCGCCAAAATCGGCTGTCCCAAACCTGCTGCGTCGTATAAGAACGCTCCACCGTCTGCTTCGCCGCATCAAGATCGCCCCGCACGAACATGAGCACACCGGCCGCCATCTGTGGCATCTTTACCGGATCCAGCGACATATCAAACGGATCGCCTACGTACGGCTGCCAGTTCGGATCCTTCTTCTGCTCGAATGAGTACCAAACGATCCCGTCCCAGCCCTGAAACCCCGCGTAAGCCGCCAGGATCGGAATCCCCTCGCACGCATATTGATTCGGAAACGGATGATTCACTTCGCTGCACGTAAAAGGCTTGTCCACGAAAGCCGTACGCGAAAGCTCAACCACCGTCGAATTCAGCGGATCGTTGACCATCGGCAATTCTTCGGCCGCTCGCCAGGGTGCTGCCAATAGGTATGCCCGTCCAGCACGTCCAATTGCGACGTATCTTTTAGCAGGGCATAACTCGATCCCGCGTGCGCATGATCCGATGTCGCGATGATCCGGCATTTCACGCCCAGTTCCTTCGTCAGGTACTGCTGTATGTCCTTAAAGAAGCCGGATTCCAACTGCGTGAAGAACTCACATTCTGCGTAATATTGTTCCCTGGGCGCGGTGTTCGCGGCACGCCCGCGCAGGCGAGGCATCGGTTGATCCGCCGCCACGCCCGCCATTTCGCGCAGCTTCGCCAATTGTTCCGGCGTGCGATTCACCTTCAGCCAGTCGTTGTAAAGACTGGTCAGCTCCTGGTTATACGCGTTGTTCGACGTCCAGCCGACATAAATCGCGTCCTCGTTCACCATCTCCACGATCGCCATGCCCGGCTCGTCCACATACGCCCGGTGAGTGTACGGATTCACATGCGTCAACAGTTGCTTCGCATAATCCTTTTCCAATTCGATCAGCCGTTTGTCGAACAGCAGGGGGCCTTTTCCCACGCGCATCGACAACACCCCATCGCCCGCTTTGAATTGCCGCCCAACGTTCAGATTCATGTCGATATAAATCCCGCGCTTCAACATTTCGGAAATGAAGAAATCCTCGTTGTCCAACTGAGCCGGATCGAAATGCTGGCTGTCATTTCGCTTCCCGTCGATCATCCCGCGCGGCGATGGCAAATCCAGAAAATGCAGCCGGACGTAATTCACCCCAAATCTCGCCAGCGCCGCGGCGTAAATCGGCGCATCCGCCTTGGGCGGAATTTCCATCGAGCCGGGGCTCCATTCCGTCAGATCAAATCCCCATAGCCGGATCGGCGTGCCGTCCCCTTTGACCAGATGTCCGCCCTGTGCGCGCACAAATCCTTCTTTCCCGGCGGGGGCGTCGAGCAGGAACGACACATCGACCAGCGAATCCGCCGTCTGACGCGGATTTATTGTAAATGGCTTCAGCGCAATCCCCGGCGTACCAAACGGCCCGTAAACCACGCGGCTCGCCCCGGGGAAATCAGGCATCGTCTGGGCGAATGCGCTGCTTGCAGTTCCCCACAAAAATAGCAACTCAATTACGACTTTCGCGAGTACTTTCCCTGGCTCAATTTCCAAATTTTCCATCGTATCCTTTCCACCGCTAAGGACCATCAAGTGTAACGGCGGGGAAGACAGGGTCACGGGCTTGCCGCCTTTGAAGTTGCGAATCAATTCTTCGAATCATCGCCGCCGCTTCTCGCCTCGTTACAATGTTCTGTCGCACCAGGGCGCGAGTTGCGCGTGACGGAGTGAAAATTGACACAGGCGGCTCCAGTAAACGTGGACGAAACGGCAATGGTCGCCCGGTTCGCGCGAGTCCTCCCTCTGGCGTTCATCACCTACGGCCTGGCGTTTCTGGATCGCGTCAACTATGCCTCCGCCGAGCCGGCCCTCAGCCGGTCTCTTCACCTGTCGTCCCATGTGGGGCCGGCCGTTTCCGCCGTTTTCTTCCTTGGATATTGCCTCTTTCAGATTCCAGGCGCGATCTACGCCTCCCGGCGAAGCGTGAAATGGCTGGTCTTCTGGGCGCTCCTATTGTGGGGAGGATTATCCGGCCTCACCGGCGTGATTCGAAATGTTCCCCTTCTTGTCGCCGATCGCATTGTCCTCGGAGCCGTCGAAGGAGTCGTTCTGCCCGCGATGCTGATCTACCTCACTCGATGGTTCACGCGCCCCGAGCGTTCGCGTTCCAATTCGATCCTCATGGTCACCAATCCCGTCACCGTCGCGACCGCGTCGGCACTGTCGGGCGTCCTGATCCAATTCTTCGACGCCCATCCCCTCGCCGGCTATCGCGGTTGGCAAATGATGTTCATTCTCGAGGGGCTCCCCTCCGTGATCTGGGCATTTTTATGGCTGATGCTCGCCGACGAAAAGCCGGCCGATGCGCACTGGTTGTCCCCGGATGAACAGGCGGCCGTCCAGCGAAAACTGGACGATGAGCAGCGCGAAATCGGCCGCGTCTCCGGCTATCGAGCGGCGTTTTCCGACGCGCGCGTCGTCAAGCTCGCCGCCATGTTCGCCTGCTTCTGCTCCGCCAGCTATGGACTGGTCATGTGGCTCCCGGGAATCGTCGCCGAGGGCACCCGGCAGCGTCCCGCCGCGGCGGGATTCCTCACATCCTTGCCCTACGTCACCGCCACCTTTTCAACGCTCGCCGTCTCCTGGGCCTCGGACCGCATTCTGCGACGGAAGCGATTTGTGGTCGGGTCGATGGCCCTCGGGTGCGCGGCCTTCTGCGTCGCAATGCTGGCCGGGCAGGGACATTTTGCAATCGCATTTCTCGGATTGATGGTCGTCGCCTCCGGCAACTACATGCCGACCGCGCCCCTCTGGGCCTGGATGACGGAGATGCTCCCGCGAAATGTCGTCGGAGAATCCATGGCCCTGGTCAACAGCTTCGGTGCTTTCGGCGGATTCGTCGGCACCATCGGCGTCGGGCTTCTGAAAAACAAATTTCACTCCAACGGCGCAGCATTCATGTTCCAGGCCGCCTGTTTCGCCGCCGCCGCATTGCTCGCCGCCGCGACGGGCACCGGCGCAGGCGAAACCGCGGCAAAACCATGAAGCTTTCGTCATGCTTTGGTATATAACCTTCTCGCGCATTGACTTTGAGGAGCACAATGAAAGCGCTGCTGCTCGTCGACAAAAAGAAGCTCGAGCTGACCGACCTGCCCCTCCCATCTTTGGGCGCCGGCGACCTCCTCGTGCGTGTGAAAGCTTGCGGAATCTGCGGAAGCGACGTCCATGGCTACGACGGAAGCACCGGACGCCGCATCCCGCCGGTTGTCATGGGACACGAAGCCGCCGGAGTCATCGAGCAAATCGGCCCCGGCGTCGATCGCTTCAGGCTCGGAGATCGCATCACCTTCGACTCCACGATCTACTGCGGCGAATGTGATTTCTGCCGCGCCGGCAAACTCAATCTGTGTGACCGCCGCCGCGTGCTGGGGGTCTCTTGTGCCGAATATCGTCAGAACGGCTGTTTCGCGGAATTCGCGGCAATTCCGCAGCGAATCGCCTATCGGCTTCCTGACGCGATGACATTCGAGGATGCCGCGATGGTCGAGGCCGTCTCCGTCGCGGTCCATGCCGTCGGCCGCGCCCGAGTTGAATCCGCCATCACCCTGGTTGTTGGAGCCGGAATGATCGGGCAACTGATTATCCAGGCATCGCGCGCGGCCGGATGCGCAACGCTGATCGCAGTCGATCTCGACGAAGGTCGCCTCGAACGCGCCAAACATTTCGGCGCTGATCACGTCATCAACGCCGCATCCCCCGATCTGCTCGCCGCAATTCAGCAACTTACAAATGGCGGCGCGCAAGTGGCATTTGATGCCGTCGGTGTTTCCGAATCGATGCGTACCGCCGTCGGCGCTGCCCGCAAGGGTGCAACGGTCGTTCTCGTCGGCAACATATCTCCCAATGTTGAAACGCCGCTGCAGTTGGTCGTCACGCGCGAGCTTTCGCTGCTTGGATCGTGCGCATCCTGCGGAGAATATCCGCAATGTCTCGAATTGATGGCTCGCCGCAAGATTGACGTCCGGCCGCTCATTACGCGGTGGTACCGTTGGAGGAGGGCGCCCAATGGTTTAGTCGTCTTTACGTGCGCGAGCAGGGGTTGGTGAAAGTAATCCTGAAGCCGTAGGAGGGGATTCGCCGTGAAACGCATTAAGACCGGTCTGATTGGATGCGGAAAAGTGGCCGACCTTCACGCCGCCGCGCTGGCTTCATTGCCGGAGTCGCAATTCATCGCCGTTTGCGGATCTACGCCGGAAAAAGGGGCGACATTTGCCGCGAAATACAGCGTCCGCGGATTTGGCGACGTCGAAAAAATGCTCAAAGAATCCGGCGTCGAAGCCGTCTGCATCTGCACACCCCATCCCAAGCACGCCGAATCCGCCGTCGCGGCCGCACGCCGTGGCGTACATGTCCTCGTGGAAAAACCCCTCGCCTCGTCGCTGGCCGATTGCGACCGCATGATCGCCGCGGCACGCGAAGCCGGCGTCACCTTCGGCGCGGTTTCCCAAAGACGCTTCTACGAACCCTGCCGCCGCATCCGCACCGCGATCGAGCAGGGATCAATCGGCAAGCCGATCCTGGGTTCCGTCGCCATGTACGGCTGGCGCGATGAAAAATATTACGCCAGCGACCCCTGGCGTGGCTCTTGGCAGGGCGAGGGGGGCGGCGTTCTCGTCAACCAGGCGCCGCATCAGCTTGATCTCCTTCTCTGGTACATGGGACCGGTCGCCGAGCTTTGCGGCTACTGGGCCAATCTCAATCATCCCTTTATCGAAGTCGAGGACACCGCCGTCGCGATCCTCCGGTTCCAAAGCGGCGCTCTTGGCCAGATCGTCGTCAGCAATTCCCAGAACCCCGCCCTTTTTGGCAAAGTCCAAATCCACGGCAGCAACGGCGCGTCAATCGGCGTCCAGACCGACGGTGGCGCGATGTTCATCGCCGGTGTTTCCAGCATCGCCGAGCCTCCCTACAACGACCTTTGGACCATCCCCGGCCAATCCGAACTTCGCCCCGCTTGGCAGAAGGAGGACGCCGATTTCTTCGCCAAAATCAATCCGATGGAATATTACCACCGGCTGCAAATTCAGGATTTTCTCGCCGCGATCATCGAAAATCGCCCGCCGCTCGTCACCGCTCAAGACGGAAGAAGAACCGTCGAACTTTTCACGGCCATCTATCGCTCGCAGCGCGACCACGCCCCGGTAAGATTCCCGCTTCCAGTTCATTAGAAACATGGACTGGCACAGCCGTCGTCGCCTTGCCGCCGGACGCCGCGGCGCGATATCCTGATGACTCGCCCATGAGTAACCTCATCCTTCACTCCACCAAATACGACGGCAGCCCGCACTATCGCTACCCCGTTGGCCTGGTTCACCGCTCCGAAGAACGGCTGGTCACGTTCTGCGCACCGGGTGTTCCCATCGAAAGTTATCGCGGCGCCTGGACAGGCGCAAAACATTTCCTCAGTTTCTTCTGGCGTGAAAAGCCTCATGTCTTGCACGTTCGATGGGACAACCGCTGGCAGCCGGAATTTCTTTATGTCGACATCGCCACGGCCACGAGTTGGGCCGATGGAACGATTCGATACATCGATCTGGATTTGGATTTGATCGTGCGGCACGGAACTTCCAACGTACATCTGGACGATGCCGACGAGTTCGAAACGCATCGCGTAAAATTCAGCTATCCCGATGAACTGGTCAAAAGCTGCTGGGCCGCGGTTGAGGAGGTTCGCGGCTTATTTGCGGCCGGAACCGAACCATTCGCTCCTTCGCAGTTCAATTGGCGACCAGGCGCACCTTTGACAGCGTAAATCAGCCCACCGAATCAAAAAAAGGTTTAACCATACGCCGGACTCTGCTATTCTCCACAAATTCGCGGGATGTTTCCCGGACGAAACATTCCACAACCGACGGTGTTGCATCATGATCCTCAAGCAATTCTATCTTCCCTGCCTAGCGCACGCCTCTTACATCATCGGCGATGAGGAGACCGGCGCCGCCGTCGTTGTCGACCCGCAACGCGACACGGATCACTATATTGCCTTCGCGGCAGAGCATTCGCTCAAGATCAAGCACGTATTCCTGACGCATTTCCACGCCGATTTCGTTGCCGGGCATTTGGAGCTGCGCGATCGCGTTGGCGCGATCATCCATCTCGGCGCCGCGGCTAAAGCGACGTACGCGTTTATTCCCCACGATGATGGCGACCATCTCAAGCTCGGCCGCTTGCGTCTGAAAATACTGGAAACCCCCGGCCACACAGCCGAATCAATCTCCATCGTCGTTGATGACGAAAGTGCCGCCGATTCCCAACCGCAGGCCGTTCTCACGGGTGATACATTGTTCATCGGCGACGTGGGACGCCCCGATCTGCGCACCGCGCTTGGCTGGTCCGCCGCCCAACTTGGCGGCATGCTGTTCGATTCACTCCACAACAAGCTGATGGCGCTGCCCGATCAATGCCTCGTCTATCCGGCTCATGGCGCAGGCTCCCTTTGCGGAAAGGCGATCAGCAAGGAAACGTTCTCGACCCTCGGCGAACAACGCAAATCCAACTACGCGCTGCAACCCATGAGCAAGGAGGCGTTCATTCAACTGGTGACCGCCGACCAGCCCGAAGCGCCGGCCTACTTCAATTACGACGCCGTGCTTAACAGCCAGGAGCGGCCTACGCTGGACCAGGCACTGGCGTATGAGATGAACCCCCTGACGATCGAAAGCGTGCTCGAGTTGCAGGAGCACGGCGCGCAGATTCTCGATACCCGTGACCCCGCCGAATTCGCTTCGGCTCATCTCGCCGGCAGCATCAACATCGGCCTGCACGGCCAGTTCGCGACATGGGCTGGAACCGTGCTGGATCGAACTAATCCGATCGTAATCATCGCCGCCCCGGGCCTGGAAAAAGAATCCGCGATTCGTCTCGGCCGCATCGGCTTCGATCATATCGCCGGGTTTTTGCACGATGGATTACAGAGCCTGAAATCGCATCCGGATTTGACCGCCGAGACCGAACGCCTCTGCGCAACGTTCGCCGCCGAGTTGTTGTCTTCGCCCCAGCCGCCACTTGCGATCGACGTTCGCTCGCCGCGCGAACGGGATCGCAAATTCATCGACGGAAGCCTCGGTATTCCTCTCAATCATCTGACGGAAAATGTAAATCAACTATCGAAGGACCGTCCCCTGCTGGTTTATTGCGCCGGCGGCTACCGATCGTCCATCGCGGCGAGCTTATTGCAAAGAATCGGATTCAACCACGTCAGCGAAATTGCCGGCGGGCTTGCGGGCTGGGAAACGGCAAAGCTGCCGGTTCTATCTGCGCCGGCGTTGTAATAAGCAAACGCGCATTTAGATTTCCGTGATGGATAGAACGTTACCGTCGGGATCCTTGAACCACGCCACTTGCGCGCCGCTGGGGGAACGCCAGATTCCCTGGGCATCCTGCTGCATCCCCGGATATCGCTCGAACTCGATCCCCTTCTCGCGAAGCGCACGCACGGTGCTTTCGACGCTTGAAACACGCCAACCCAGTATCGTGAACGAAGCCGGCCTGAATTCCGCCGTGGCTGAGACGTTCACGATGCGAAGCATGATGCCGTTCGCCTTGAACACGAGGGCGAATGGGTCCTCGCTGACAAACTCTAGCCCGAGCGTCTGCTCATAGAAACGTCGTGATGTTTGAGGGTCACGCGTCGGCACGAACGCGATCAAATCCGCATTTCCAAGCATTACTCCTCGATTCTCGCCGATGCCAGAAGCTTTGCCTACGGCTCGGATTGGATGCCCTTCAATTGCTATCCCGAATCATGGAATCGATCGCCGAGCGCGAAACTCGCTTATTGCGTTGAGTCGAAATACGCGCTTTCAGCTCCAGAGTTCGTGTCGCAAATCGGGCAAATTAATGCGCTTTCCAGGCTCGGACATCTCCTCGATTCCAGGCTGAAAGGAGGCTTTCTGTACAAATTGTAGCTGATTTAGGGTATCATTTTGAATATTCAAAGCGGATAATTATTGTAATATTTCAGTTCTGACTGAGGAGGGAATTATGACGCATGTAATGAATGGGAGAAGGCGGCCAATTTTTCGCAACAATCGTAGTGTTCAAGTCGGGAAATGCAGTTCGTATCTCAAGATGGGTTCGTGGATGGTGTCGTTGTTGCTCTCGGCAGTGCGGGTCAGCGCTGGTTCTGTGCAATACACGATTACGGAATTGCCTGATCCGGTCGGGACCGGCGTAGACCCGGTGGCAATTAATAACGCGGGGCAGATTGCCGGATCCTATCAAGAATCTCAAAGCAGTAACAACGTTGCATTCGTCTGGAACTCGACGAATGGCTTGCAAGTGATTGACTCTTCGCTTAGTTCAAGGGCAACTGCAATCAACGATTTCGGAGCCGTTGTGGGAACGGACAGCAACAACGGCTCATTTGAATGGACAGCGCAAGGCGGGCTGACTTACTTTCATAATTTCTTCGGTGTGGATAACGGCGCTACCGGTATCAACAACTCGGGAACCATCTGCGGCACTGTCTCCAACGAAGCCTATATATTTAGCCAACCAGGGGGTTATACGGCGCTTGGTTTTCTGGGCACGGGAACATATAGCCAGGGCTCCGCGATCAACAATCTTGGGCAGGTTGTGGGCAGGGCTCGGAACTCCGCGCAGAATGATGAAGCGGCCTTATGGAACGCGACCTCTGGCTGGAGCGATCTGGGGACCATCTATTCGGGTGGAACCGTATCCGGCATTAACGACAACACACAGGTCGTGGGGTCTATGTTTAAGACCGGCTTTAATGGTGAAGTGTCCTATGAGTGGACTGCCAGCACAGGTCTTAAGCCGCTGGCGACTTTCCAGGGTGAGGGAGATAACGCCGCGATGGGGATCAACGACAACGGCGCGATTGTTGGCTATTCATATTTTGGCGGAAGCGGATCGGAAAACTATAATCACGCGGCAATCTGGATGGGCGGGCAGCTTCAGGACCTCAACTCGTTGATCGATCCTAATTCCGACTGGATACTCACCATGGCGAACGGCATTAACGATGCCGGGCAGATAGTTGGAGCGGGCTATTTGGACGGCGAGTCGCAAGGGTTTTTACTGACGCCGGTGGTTCCTGAACCAGCGTCTGTAGCGATTTTGGCGATCGGCGCACTGATGCTCTCCCGGCGTTGGGGGAGATTGGGCGGGTAGTCGTGTCGAACTTTAACGCCGCTCGAAGACGTGAATTCGGGTGCAATTGATGGCCTTTTTTGGATTTAATACACCCTGAAGAAACCGTCTCCGCGCGCAGCCGTTTCCCGTACTCGGCCTACCAAGGGGGTATTTGGGACATTCTGGTACGCGATGGGACTTTTTCAGAAGTCTCGCTTGAGAAATGCTGTCCAGCCGCCGCAAACAATTGCCTTGACGTGTCCCAAATCCGCCACCGGCGGCTATATAGATTGAACGGGTTCGCTCATGCCGGGAATTGTGCAAGTTTGTTAGAGTTGAACCGTCATTGATAGATAGATCGAAAAGGAGCGAACCATGACTGCGCGCATCATTTGCATAATCTCATTGCTGTTTGCGGGACTTTCTTTCGCCAACGCCGACCCGACGACCCAACCGGACCAAAAGCCGGTGATCGCCGTATTCGATCTCGGCGGTCCGATGAACGAGGAGCCGGTGGACAATTCCCTGGCCATCTTCGGCCCGCCGCCTCTGTCGTTGTGGGATGTCGTCAATCGGTTGGACAAGGCCGCGAAGGACCCGCAGGTGAAGGCGGTCGTGGTATTCGCCGATGACGCCGCCTTCGGCCACGCCCAAGCTGCGGAATTGCGCCAGGCTCTGCGGAAAATCCGCGGGGCCGGCAAGGAGGTCTACGGTCACGGTGATTGGCTCGCGATGGAACAATTTGTTCTCCTCAGCGGCGCGACGCGGCTCAGCGTGACGCCAACCGGTGAGGTTTGGGCGATGGGGTATGCCGGAGATGCCCTTTATCTCCACGGCTTGCTGCTGAAGATGGGGATTCAGCCGGACTTTTTGCATTGCGGGGCGTACAAGAGCGCCTCTGAAATCTTCATGCGCGACGGCCCCAGCCCGGAGGCCGATGCGATGGAGAACTGGCTGCTCGATTCGGTTTACGACACCGCGATCAATCTGATCGCCTCGGGACGCAACGTCAGCCCGGATCAGGCGAAGAAATGGATCGATGGCGGCCCGTACACGGCCGAGAAGGCCATGGGCAACGGCATGATCGACGCCGTCGAAGACCGCGCGACGCTCGAAAGCTTCCTGAAGGGGAAGTACGGCGATGATGTGGTGTTCGAAAAGAAATATGGCGTCGAAAAGCCGCCCGATCTGAATTTCTCCAATCCGTTCGCGATGATGAGCGTTCTCGCGCAACTGATGAATCCCCCCAAGCCCGGAGCCGGCAAGGCGGCGGTGGGGGTGGTGTACGTCGATGGTCCGATCGTTCTGGGCAAAGCCGATTCAAGCCTCTTGGGCAGTGAGACGGCCGCCAGTACGGATATTTCCAAGGCTCTCGACGAAGCCGCGAACGATGATTCTGTGAAGGCTGTCGTTTTGCGGATCGATTCTCCCGGCGGGTCGGCGACCGCCAGCGAGATCATTTTGCGCGCCACCGAACGTGTGAAAGCCAAAAAGCCGCTGATCGTCTCCATGGGCGACGTCGCCGGCAGCGGGGGATATTACGTCTCCTGCGCGGCAGACACCGTCTTCGCAGATGATGCCACGATCACCGCCTCCATCGGCGTCGTCGGCGGTAAGCTCGTGACCACCGACATGTGGAACAAGATCGGCGTGACCTGGAAAGCCTATCAGCGAGGCGCCAATGCCGCGATCCTTTCATCCGACACGGATTTCAGCCCCGCTGAGCGCGACCAGATGCAAAACTGGATGAACGACATCTACGGCGTCTTCAAAGACCATGTGACCACCATCCGCGGCAACAAGCTCAAGAAGCCGATCGACGAACTGGCGGCGGGCCGCGTCTTCACCGGCAGACAAGCGCTTGACCTGGGCCTGGTCGATCGTATCGGTACTCTCGATGACGCGATCGCTTTCGCGGCGGATCAGGCCAAGGTATCTGATTACATTGTTCGCACGGTTCCTGAACCAAAGAACGTCCTGCAAAAGCTGATGGAACAATCCGCCGGCGGCGACGATGACACAGATCACGTCGCCCTCGGCTCATCCGGCAATTGGATCGGCAAGCTGGCCGAACCCTATTTGGCTGGATTAGATCCCGAACATACCCAGATCATCAAGATGGCGCTGGGCCAGCTCGAGATGATTCAACAGGAACAGGTGATGCTGATGATGCCCGCCGGTTTTTGCGTGAAGCCGACAGCGCCGCATTGGGCGAATTAGGACAAAACGCGAAAATAACCCTGTATGCGCCGAACATTGCGGACACAGATTTGGATGTGGTTAAGTTTCCGTATGCCGGCGCCCGGATAGACTGGCGGTCCTTCGACGAAAACGCCTCGCGCGGAGTCGAACGGGGTCAGTTTTTGGACGTCACGCGTCGAATGGAGCGTTTCGATGACGGCACAGTCGAGATGGCGCAATAAAAGATCCTTTGTTCCGCGGACCGGCTTGTTGACGGGCAACTCCGTTCCGGACTGTTCATGTTTTATCCTGAGGTCTTTGTAACTTTCTTTCATCAGGCGTATGAACTGCGCATCGAGCAGATTGAGGCACAGTCCCAGATCAATAACAGCCCCGACCACCGCGGGATAATTGACCCGCGTCTTTGACCGATTTGGGAATTGCTTCAAAGATTTGGCGTAATCCAACGCTCGTCGCGGATTGTTCTCCCAGAAATAGATTCCATGCCCCAGCCAATCGTAATCGTTCTGGCTTGCTTTGAGCGTTGTCTTGCCCGCAAACACGCGCTCAGCCAACGTTTCGTCGCAGCCGTGGAAGCCCAGGACGAATGAAGGCAGAACATCGTACATGACTTAACGATATGGCTTGGAGAGTTTGTCGCCGTTCTTGGTTAGAATGCCGGCGCGAATGAGGAATTTCCTGGCTTCCCGCTTCGAACGAGTCTTTTTCATTAGTTTTCGTGAGGCTCGGATATGCTCCTTCACGATGGCAGCGCTTGAAGTCATTGGCGATCTCCAACAAGTCCCATTCACTTCGGGACACAAATTATAGCCGTTGGCTAATGGCAAGCCAAACATCCAAGCTTTAGGGTTGCGTCGCGCTGCCGAAATCGGTCGTGATCTCCGCATGCACCGGTACATCATCCGTCAATTTCACCCACCCGATCGCGCAAGTCTGGCCGGGTGAAAGCGTGGCCCCGGTGGCCGATGCCTGCGGAAAAAGCCGCAGGCTTCTTCGGCCCGTGTCGGTCTGATCGAATTGCGACAGACCTTTGGCATCGACCAGATCGGCGTCCGGCCAGGAAACGTCGACGCTCACGTTAACCGGTCCGATGGCGGTTCCGTTGTTGATAAGGTCGATCTCCGTCAGCTTGCTTTCGGGATGTCGCAGTTGGACCTGCATATCCGGCTTTCCCCCCGCGGCACGGATTCGCGGACGGATCAACCAGAACGCCAGCGCGGCCATGAATAGAATATCGACGACTAGGAAAGGAACGAGAAACTTTTTGACGCGGTCACTCACAGTTTGATCAGCCGACAAAGAATCGCTTGATCGCGTGAACGGTCGTCTGGCGTTGAACCGTCGCGATGCTTTCCAGGAGCGGGATTTCCTTCGGGCAGACCTGCACGCAATTGCCGGCCTTCCCGCAATCAGCGATGCCGCCTTCTTCCATCATCGCGTCCAGGCGATCTTCTTTCAGGGCCGCGCCGGTTGGATGATCGTTGAAGAGCCGAACCTGGCTGATTACTGCGGCTCCGACAAACTGATTGACCGGCGTATATTGCGGACACGCCTCAAGACAGCATCCGCAACTGATACAGCGCGACAGCGGATATCGCTCCTGCTGCAGCTTCTGGGAAATCGGCGGACCCTGGCCAAGATCGTACGTCCCGTCAATCGGCACCCATGCCCTCACCCGCTTCAGATCGTTGAACAGGCGGGACCGATCGACAAACAGATCGCGAATCACGGGAAACTTACCCATTGGTTCCAACGTGATGGCATTTCCGGTGGCGAGCTTATTCACCAGCGCCGAGCAACTCTGGCGGACCCGGCCGTTGATTACCATGGTGCACGCGCCGCAGACTTCTTCCAGACATCCGCTGTCATAAACGACCGGAGTAGTCGATTTCCCATCAACCGTTGTAGGATTGGCGGCGATATATTGGAGACACGATATAATGTTCATATTGGGCCGGCGGGGGACGGCGAATTCCTCCCAGCGCGAGGCCTGACCAGGTCCGTCTTGCCGACGAATTCGGAGCTTTACGATGCGATCGGACGATAAGGGAGGCGGTTGTTCCGTGGTGGCCGGATTCACTTTGCGGCACTGTAGAAGCCAAAAGCCTTCGGCACAAGATGATGCGATGCGGATTTGCCGATTGGATATCGCGTAAAATGGTCGGACTACCATATATTGTATGGGGATGCCGGGGACCGATATTATTGAGAGATAGTCCATAAAGGCTGACGTTTTTCATGCAGAGGATGATGAAGGCGGAAACAACTTTCACACCAGCGCCCACGGCGTCAGGTCAAAACGGACCGCAGCCCCCGGTTGAGGGGGCCAAATCGCGTTCGCTTTGGATTCTGTGGCTGGTCATCGTTTGTGTTCTAGGCGGGATCGCCGCGCTGGTTGTTTATCGCCTGCGGACGAACCAAACCAGCACCACCGGCCGTCGAGGCGCAGCCGGAGCCGCGATCCCCGTGGACGCCGTCGCCGCCGAGCGCGGCGATCTTCCGATCTTTATCGACGGCCTGCTCGGAACCGTGACATCGCTGCAAACGGTGACGATCCACACACGCGTGGATGGGCAGCTTGTGAAGGTCGCGTTCGTCGAGGGAGAGATTGTCCATCAGGGTGATTTGCTGGCTCAGATTGATCCGAATCCCTTTAAGGCCCAGCTTGAAGTGGCGCAAGGGCAACTCGCCAAAGACCAGGCGTCGTTGGCGGATGCGCAATTGGATCTGAATCGCTTCAAGCAAGCTCCGCTTGCCTATACCCAACAACAGATCGACACACAGCAAGCCCTGGTGGAACAGGATGCCGGCATTGCCAAAAGCGATCAGGGCGCGGTGGACAATGCCAAAGTGAATCTGGATTACTGCACCATCACTTCGCCGGTAACGGGCCGGATCGGCCTTCGACTGGTGGACGAGGGAAATATTGTCAATACGACGGACGCGACCGGCCTGGCAGTGCTCACGCAACTGCAGCCGATCACGGTTGCGTTCTCGGTTCAGCAGGATGTGATTCCCGATGTCGTCACCCATTCGGATAGGATTCCGCCGTTGGAATCCACCGCCTTGGATGGAGATAAAGTTCTCGCGACCGGAAAACTTGCGTCGATCGACAGCCAAGTGGATGTCACCACCGGGATGGTCAAGCTGAAGGCGATGTTTGATAACAAAAACAACGAACTGTTTCCGAACCAACTTTTAACGATCCGGCTCAAGGTCAACACATTACGAAACGCGGTGCTGGTTCCATCCGAGGCCGTCCAAACCGGGCCGGATTTTTCATTCGTTTATGTCATCAAATCGGATAACACCGTTGAAGTCCGCAAAATCAAGCCGGGGCAGGATGAAATTGTTAACGGCCAGGACCTGACGGCCATCAACGACGGCCTGTCGCCAAAAGAATTGGTCGTGACCAACGGCGTGGACAAGCTCCAGGCCGGCTCGAAGGTGGACCCGACCGTGCAGAAGATGACCGGGCCGACGACACGATCCAGCACCACGCGCCCGGCCGGGCACGTGCGCCGGGCCCTCACCAGCGATTCGGATCAGCAGAACACCCCGAGGAACGGCGAATGAGCCCGTCCAGGCCATTCATACTGCGGCCTGTAGCCACATCCCTGCTTATGACCGGCATCCTGCTGGTCGGCATCGTCGCCTTTCGACAACTCTCCGTGTCCGCCTTGCCGGAGGTGGATTACCCGACGATCGAGGTCGTGACGTTTTATCCGGGCGCCGGACCGGACGTGATGGCCTCATCGGTGACCGCGCCGCTGGAACGCCAATTCGGCCAGGTGCCGGGCCTGAACCAGATGACCTCCACCAGCAGCGAGGGAAGCTCGCTGATCACGCTGCAATTTTCGTTGGATCTGAACATCGACATCGCCGAGCAGGAAGTTCAAGCCGCCATCAACGCCGCGACCAGCTATTTGCCGGCTGATCTGCCCAACCCACCCGTCTACAGCAAGACCAACCCCGCGGACACGCCGATCCTGACCCTCGGCCTGACCAGCGACACGATGCCGCTGACCAAAGTGGAGGACCTGGCCGACACGCGGCTGGCGCAGAAGATTTCCCAATTGGGCGGCGTCGGATTGGTCAGCATCAGCGGGGGACAAAAGCCGGCGGTAAGGATTCAAGCCAATCCGGCCAAGCTGGAGACGATCGGTTTGACCCTGGAGGATTTGCGGACCCTGATTCCCAATTTCAACGTCGATCAGGCCAAGGGGAGTTTTGATGGGCCGCATCAGGCGTTCACCATCGGCGCCAACGACCAGCTTCAGACCAGCAAGGATTACAAGCCGATTATTCTTGGCTACAAAAACGGCGCACCGATCCGCCTGTCCGATGTGGCAGCCGTCGTGGACAGCGCAGAGGATGTGAAAGAGGCGGCGTGGATGAATCGCCAACCCGCCGTGATTATGAACGTCCAGCGTCAGCCGGGCGCCAACATCATCGATGTGGTCGATCGGATCAACAAACTGTTGCCGCAATTGAAGGCCTCGATGCCGGCGGGGATCCAGATAACAACGCTTACCGACCGGACTGTAACCATTCGCGCATCCGTGGCGGACGTGGAATTCGAGTTGTGCCTGACCGTCGGGCTCGTTGTCATGGTCATCTTCGCGTTCCTTCGCAACCTCCGCGCGACGATCATCCCCAGCATCGCGGTTCCACTCTCAATCGTCGGCACGTTCGCCGTGATGTATCTCCTGGGATACAGCATCAACAACCTCACGCTGATGGCCCTTACGATTTCAACCGGCTTCGTGGTGGATGATGCCATCGTCATGATCGAGAACATCATCCGCTTCATCGAAGAGGGAGATGCGCCGCTGCAGGCCGCCCTCAAAGGGTCCGAGCAGATCGGGTTTACGATCATCTCCCTGAGCGTTTCGCTGATCGCGGCGTTGATTCCGCTTTTATTCATGGGCGACGTGGTTGGCCGCTTGTTCCGCGAATTCGCCGTCACGCTCAGCGTAACAATCGTCGTATCGGCGTTCGTTTCGCTCACCCTGACGCCGATGATGTGCGCAATGCTTTTGCGCCACACGCCCGCCAGCGAGCAGGGATGGCTCTACAAAAAATCCGAGGAGATTTATGAAGGCATCATCGCGTTCTATGGAATGACGCTGCGATGGGTGCTAGGGCATCAGTTCGCCACGTTGATGATTGCAGTGGCGACGCTTGGAGTTACGGTCTGGCTCTACCTGATTATTCCCAAAGGATTTTTCCCGGTCCAGGATACCGGCGTGATCCTCGGCGTCTCCGAAGCGGCGCAGACCATTTCGTTCCCCGCGATGGCCAAGGCGCAACAGGACCTCGCCGATGTGATCCTCAAAGATCCCGCCGTGGATAGCTTGTCGTCGTTCATCGGAATCGACGGCACGAACACGACCATGAACGGCGGTCGGATTCAGATCAACCTCAAACCGATCGAACAGCGGAAAATCAGTGCCAGCGACGTCATTCGCCGATTGCAGCCGGAGCTGGCTCGCGTCACCGGAATCACGCTTTACATGCAGCCTGTCCAGGATTTGACCGTCGAAGATCGTGTAAGCCGGACGCTTTACCAATATTCGCTGGAAGACCCTGATCCGAATGAACTGGCTGTCTGGGTTACGCGCCTGATCGCGCGAATGAAAGATATTCCGGAACTGCGCGACATCGCCACCGACCAGCAGAATCTGGGATTATCCACGACGCTCGTCATCGATCGTGACGCCGCCTCTCGTCTGGGAATCACCGCCCAGCAACTCGACGACACATTGTACGATGCCTTTGGCCAGCGGCAGATTTCGACGATCTTTACGCAGTTAAATCAATATCACGTGGTTTTGGAGGTCGATCCGAAATTGCAGTCAAACCCCCGCGATCTGCAGAATATTTATGTGCACGCTTCCAACGGAAACATGGTGCCTCTGGGGCAATTTACGCATTTCGAGAGAGAGGCCGCGCCGCTTGCGGTGAATCACCAGGGCCAGTTCGCCGCGGTAACCGTCTCGTTCAACCTCGCTCCGGATGCGTCGCTGGGAGACGCCGTCAGCAAAATCAACGCCGCTCAGAAAGAGCTGAACATGCCCCCCAGCATCCAGGCCGGATTCCAGGGGACCGCGGCTTCGTTCGAGGCGTCCCTGACCAACGAGCCGCTGCTGATCCTCGCGGCCCTCGTCACCGTTTACATCGTGCTGGGGGTTCTTTACGAAAGCTATGTACATCCGATCACGATTCTGTCCACGCTTCCCTCGGCCGGCGTGGGGGCTCTGCTGGCGCTTCTCCTTTGCAACACGGATTTCAGCGTGATCGCACTGATCGGGTTAATCCTGTTGATCGGCATCGTCAAGAAAAACGCGATCATGATGATCGACTTTGCCCTTGAGGCCGAGCGAAAAGAAGGCAAGTCGCCGGTTGACGCGATATTCCAGGCTTGCCTGCTGCGCTTCCGGCCCATCATGATGACGACCGCCGCCGCGCTCTTCGGCGGATTGCCCCTGGCGCTCGGCACCGGAATGGGCGCGGAACTTCGCAAACCGCTGGGCATCGCCATCGTTGGGGGATTGATCTTCAGCCAAATCTTGACGTTGTACACAACGCCCGTGATCTACCTGGCGTTTGATCGGTTGGCCAAACATCTCGGCGGGGCGGTGACGCCCGAACCTGTTCCGCAGACGCTCGTGGCGGAGGAAATCTCGTGAGCCTTTCCACGCCGTTCATCCAGCGCCCGGTGGGGACGACTCTGTTGACAATCGCGGTGGCATTGTCGGGAATTTTGGCGTATCGATTTTTGCCGGTTTCGCCGCTCCCGCAGGTGGATTTCCCCACGATTTCGGTGGGCGCCTCGCTGCCCGGCGCCAGCCCGGAGACGATGGCCAGCAGCGTCGCGACTCCGCTGGAGCGGCAATTTGGGCGCATCGCATCCGTCACCGAGATGACCTCTTCCAGTTCGCTCGGCAATACCGGGATCACCCTCCAGTTTGACTTGAACCGCAACATCGATGCCGCGGCGCGCGACGTTCAGGCGGCGATCAACGCGGCCCGCAGCAATCTTCCCGCCGATCTCCCCTCCCAGCCGAGATACCAAAAGGTCAATCCCGCCGATGCGCCGATCATGATCGTCGCGATGACCTCCGACGTTTACACGATGGGCCGGATGTACGACATCGCCGATTCGATTCTGGCGCAAAAGATTTCGCAGGTTCCCGGCGTCGGGCAGGTGTTTGTCGGCGGTGGGGCGTCACCGGCGGTGCGCGTGGAAGTCAATCCCGCCGCGCTGAACGATCGCAACATCGCGCTGAGCACGGTGGCCACGGTCTTGCAGAAGGCCAACGCCAACCTGGCCAAGGGGGAAGTGGAGGACGATCATCGCACTGAATCCCTGAACACCACCGATCAGCTCTTTCTCGCCGCGGATTACAAGAAACAGCTCGTGGCTTTTTCCAACACCAATCCGGTTCGATTGGAAGATGTCGCCGATGTCGAGGATTCCGTCGCCGATCTTCGCACCGAAGGGCTTGCCAATGGGAAACCAGCGGTCGTGATCGTCATTTTCCGCCAGCCCAACGCGAACATCATTGACGCCGTGGATCGTGTGCGGGCGATGATGCCGGAACTGCAGGCCGTCGTCCCGGGTGGAATCAATCTCAAGGTTGTGATGGACCGCACGACCACGATTCGCGCCTCCGTCCACGATACGCAGATCACTCTAATGCTGTCCGTGATGCTCGTCGTCATGGTGGTCTATTTATTTCTGCGCGATTGGCGGACGACGTTTATTCCCAGCGTCGCCGTCCCGGTCTCGCTCGTCGGCACGTTCGGCGTCATGTATCTGGCCGGTTACACCGTCGACAACCTTTCGCTCATGGCGCTGACGATCGCCACCGGATTTGTCGTCGATGATGCCATCGTCGTTATCGAAAACATCACCCGCCACCTCGAGGCCGGCATGAAGCCCATGCAGGCCGCGCTGGTCGGAGCAAAAGAGATCGGGTTCACGGTCGTTTCCATCAGCGCTTCGCTGATAGCCGTTTTCATCCCCATTCTGCTGATGGGGGGGATTGTCGGCCGCCTCTTCCGGGAATTCGCGGTGGTGCTTTCGACCGCGATCGCAATTTCGCTGTTCATATCTCTCACCACAACGCCGATGCTCTGCGCGATCCTTCTGCGTCACAAGGATGAACAACGCCATGGCTGGTTTTACCGCGCCAGCGAGAGCACGTTTGATTGGATTCTCTCGATATACGAAAAAACGCTGACGGTCGTCCTGCGGCATCCGTTCGTGATGCTGATCGTGACGTTGATCACGATTGCCATGACCGCCGCCCTTTACGTTGTTGTGCCCAAGGGGTTCTTTCCCCAGCAGGACACCGGCCGGTTGATCGGCTCAATCACCGCCGACCAGGCCACCAGTTTTCAGGCCATGCGGGGCATGATCGAGAAATTGGCGAAGATCGTCGGCGCCGATCCCGGCGTCAGCGACGCCATCGCATCGTCCGGCGGTGGCCGTGGCACCACAAACACCGCCAACATGTTCATCAGCCTTAAGGACTTGAGCGTGCGAAAGGTAAGCGCCGACCAGATCGTCAACCGCCTGCGGGCAAAGCTGTCGCACATCGCCGGAGCCACGCTCTATCTCCAGGCCCCACAGGATGTGCGCATCGGCGGGCGGTCCAGCAATGCGCAATGGCAATACACCCTCCAGGGTGACGATCTCAAAGAACTCCTTACCTGGGCGCCACGGGTTTTCAATAAGCTAAAGACGCTCCCCGGCCTGGCGGATGTGAACACCGACCAGCAGGTGAACGGTTTGGAGGCCATGGTCACCATCGACCGTGACGCCGCCAGCCGCCTTGGAATCAACCCGAAACAGATCGACCAGGTCCTTGCCGATGCGTTCGGCCAGAGCCAGGTATCGATCATGTACACTCAGCTCAACCAGTATCACGTCGTGATGGAAGTCGCCCCGTCCTTCTGGCAGTCACCGCATGGTCTGGATTACATCAATTTAACCGGCGCCGGCGGAAAGCAGGTGCCGCTCAGCCAGATCGCGAAATTCACCCGGGACACAACCTCGCTATCGATCAACCATCAGGCCCAATATCCCGCCGTCACGATTTCGTTCAATCTTCTGCCCGGCGTATCCCTGGATTACGCCACCGCCGAGATCAATAAAGCCGAAGCGCAAATGGAAGTCCCCGCGTCGATTCATGGCAGTTTTCAGGGAACCGCGCAGGCTTTTCAAGATTCGTTGTCCGGCGAATTGTTCCTGATCGTCGGCGCCATTGTCACCGTCTACATCGTTTTGGGAATGCTCTACGAAAGCCTCATCCATCCGATCACGATTCTCTCGACCATCCCTTCCGCGGGGGTCGGGGCTCTTTTGGCACTCCTGCTTTTCGGCGCTCAGTTGGATGTCATGGGAATGATCGGAATTATTCTCCTGATCGGCATTGTCAAGAAAAATGCGATCATGATGATCGACTTCGCCATCGAGGCCGAGCGCCGGGAAGGCAAATCACCCAGGGACGCCATCTTCCAGGCCTGCGTGCTCCGTTTCCGCCCGATCATGATGACCACCATGGCCGCACTGCTCGGCGGCCTGCCGCTGGCCCTGGGCCACGGAACCGGCTCGGAATTGCGCAAGCCCTTGGGCATCGCCATCGTCGGCGGTTTGATTTTCAGCCAGATGCTGACCCTCTACACAACCCCGGTGGTCTACCTTTATATGGATCGATTGCGTCTTTGGCTCCGAAGCGCGCTCCATCGGCCTCGAATCGAGCAAGCCTCGCCTTCGCTCGGAGCAATATAGACCGCGCGATTCCAAGTCTCTATTTGTGCGACGATCCCCTATTCTGAGGCGGTGGAGGTGGAGGCGGGCTGCTCTGCCGGCTGCGTTCCTCACCTTGCTGACGTGCTTGATAATCTTTTTCCGGCGCTCCGCCTTGTTCGCCGTTGTCGGTCGCACTTCTGTTATTCCTTTCATTGTTCGGCGGTGGCGGTGGGGGAGCGCGGGGGCAGGATTCTCCTGTCTTGCCGGTTCCTCGCGGGCCGGCGGATTGCTTTCGGCCGGCGGCGCTTTCGCGTGCTCGTCACTGCTCGGCTGTTTCGGCTCTTCCGGCGGCTGCTCTTTCCAATCATCTCCCTCGCGTTTCTGCCACCCGGAATCGGTCCGACGATATACATCCCCCTGCTGGTTTACATAGACATTGTTCGACTTCAGCTCTTCGTTGTTAACGACCGGCGGTTTGGGATTCGGATTCTCACGCGGCGGAGGCGAAACGTACGGCGTAACCCCACGGGTCTCCGGATGCAAATCCTTCCGGCGCTGGTACACATTCACATCATAAGTCGTGCGCTGAGCGTTGTTGGTATCGATGATCGTCCGATTAATCTTCAGCGTCGTCGGCGCCTGCGAAGGCCGATACCCGCCATATCCGAACCATCCGCCGTCCGCGTGCGATTTTTCCGGAGCCGCGATCCATGTCTGCCCGCCGCCGGATGCCAGCCCAAAGCTGAATCCCCATCGTCCCGAATACGGATGATATTGCGCCGCAAATCCAAACGTGCTCGGCCGCGGCACATATCGCTGGCGATACCATGGCTGATACCGATACCCCGTTCCGTACACGACCACGCCGTCAAACGGATAGCATCCCAGATACCCCGGCGTATATCCCACATAAACCACCGCGCCGGTGTGTCCATAGATGCGAACAAAAATCGCCGGATAAATCGGACACGACGGCGGGATCGCATAAATGTCCCCTGGAACCCGATACGAAATCACCCACGGCCCATTGGGCGTCGGGCACTGATACCACACCGCGTTGTAGCAGCAGTAATAAAACCCGCCCTCGGACAGCACCGAACAATCCGTGTTGACGGCATAGCTGCACTGCGTCCCCTGAATCGGCTGGAAATTTGGATCGCCGTCGTAGTTCACCGGCGGCTGATCATAGTTCGTCGAATCCACCGCCGCGGTCTGCGGAATGACCGTATCCGCCACCGCATCCTGGGCCGCCTGCGTCCCCGGCACCTGCGCGAGCACCCCGGCCTTGGGACTGTCCGCTGGAATCTTCGCAAAATCCGCCGGAAGTTGCCCCGGCGGCACGTATGTCCACGGCCCAGTGGTATTCGCCGCCGAATACCAGCGCCCGGACAAGAGCACGTACGTCTGCTGCAAGCTGATCTCAAGGAACACGTTTGAATCCGTGTTCGCCCAATAGAGCAAACCCGTTCCCGGAATCGTCGACATCTGCGGCTGACCGTCCGTCCAAATCAATTCCGTCGGGCTGTTGGCCGTGACAATCTCCAGCCGCGAAACCTCATCATCCGGAATCGCCTGCTGCGGATCGGAATATCCGGTTTGATCCGCAAGCTGTGCTATCGCCTGTGGAATCTGCGTCGTATACAGGAACGGCCCCATCGGATCCGGTGCCGAAAACCAATGGCCCGCCCCTTTGAGGAAATACGTTCTCGACCCCGGATCCAGCGCGACAAAGAACGGCGTATTGACCGCCCGCATAACGCCGTTGTCACCAGTCTGGACCAATCGCGGATCGCCGTCGTACTGGACCTTCACCGCCGGATGATCCCGAAAAACGATCTCCGGCGGAGCCGTTTGCAAATCCGTCGCCGCTTCCTGCACCTTTTTGATCGTCTCCAACGATGCCAGCAGATGATCCAACGACAACGTGATCGGCTGGGCGAGAATCGCCTGCCTGGCAGAATCTGACAACGATTGAACCGAAATCGGCTGAGTATCGGGGAACAAAACTTTGGTCACGTGTACATCCAGCACTTGAACCGTCCGCGCGCTGCGATCTGTTTCCACGCGGCTCTGGAGCCAGATCGCCCCAAACACCGGCGTTTGCTGTCCCGCCGGAATCACCGCCACCGCCGCCCGCCCGGTGATCGTATCGCCGCTAAAATCCTCCAACTGCGGCTGAAAGATCGTCACATCCGCGCCTTCCGCACTGGTCACATGCATCGGCCACCGCGACGGCGTGTTCGCGCCCGGATCAGCAACCGTCACATCCGCCCGTGAGCCGGCCGGCATCATCGCCAGCGTCCACAAGGCAAACATCGCCGATAGAATAAGTCTCGTCATGTGCCTGAGCCTCCGATTAATTCCCCGCCAACGGTATCACCGTAGACGCGCCTCATCCAGACTACATCATGCCGAGCCGGACCCTCCGAAATTCCCGCGCGGCGTGCCGACTTCAATTGACGGAACATTTCGTCATCCAAATATCTCAACTGAACTTCCAACAATTTACGCGACAAACACACGTACCATGCGCAACAATCGCGTCCTTCGACGAAAGTGAAATCGCAAAGCAAATGATCCGCAATCATCGAAAGTCCGTGTTGCAAAATCAGCCCCGCATTTCGCAAAACGCGAAAGATCAGACGGGACAAAATCGGCCGTTAATACATGAAAACCCTATAAAACCCGGCCGCAGTAAGCATTTAACCTAGATAATTGCATCTTAAACTAACCTGCTTTTAGCTTGTAAACGTTTCGGAGCGTGCTACCCTGACTGCTCAACGTGTTTACTCAATATAGGGGGGCTGAGCCATGACCGAGGCGAAATCTGCTCGGCTTGGCAGGGAGGTAAAAAAATGCAGGCGTCCCCGAAGACCAAGAGAATAGTGTCGGCTATTTCCATGGCCGTCGCCGCGGCACTTTCGACCAACGCCGCCTATGGTGTCACGCTCACGATGTACTATGGGAACGATCCCGACTACTCCAACAGCAACAACGCGATCATCATCGGAAACGGATTCACTCCGTCTTATAGCGCCGCCACTTTCGATCAAACCGGATCGCCTGAATATTTCGCCAGTCACACCAACGTGCCTGTTTCTCAAACCGGTCTCACGACCATCACCTTGCCCGTTGGCGATTATCTTTCTCTCGCCGTTGATGCGATCCTGACGGGCAACGTCAACCCCGACAGCGGCAAGAACACCGGCATGGGAACAAAACCTAGCAACCACCAAGTCCAACCCAGCTATCTTGGTCTGTCGTCTCTGGCCATGGAAATCATATCCTCTGATACCGATGCCACGAAACTGACACCAATCAGCCCTAACGAAACTGTTGGGCCAGCAGGAACGGTCTCAGTTGCCGATGGCGGCAATGGTGGGACATTCTATTTCAGCACGGCGACGATGAATACCCAGGGTTCGACGCTCCATCTTGGCGCCAACGGTGGCAGCAGCGGCGGGGCATACAATGTCGTGCCTAATTGGAACACGGTTAATCCGATTCAAGTTGAACCCAATGAGCCTGGATTCGACTCAGGCACGATGGCCAGCGGCAGCCTCCTCATATTTGGTCCCGGTGGCCTGGATTTCATTGCAAACAATGTGTCCAACACAGTTACGGGAATTCAACAGCTTGAGCAATTTGCGGCATCGAATGATGTCGACTCGTACGACAACGCCACCGATTTTTTTGACAGTTTGATTTATCAAGGTTTGAGTCCGGGTTTGGTCACCTTGAGCCCGACCGCTACCGGCATTGACACTGCTAACTATTGGCGGCTGACGACTCCCGGTTCAGAGACTTCGTTGTCCGAATATAGCCAGACTCGTTTGTCCAGTTCTGACACGATCAACAATCTGCCTGATCTCGTGATTGATGTGGTTGGCGTACCCGAGCCAACGAGTTTGGGTCTTGTGGTTGTCGGCGGTATTTGCCTGTTTCGCCGTCGCAACCGCGGCAGTCCGTGAGAACATGAAAATGGAAGGAGAGGCGTGAAATGCAGTCATCCCGGAAGACCAATAGAATCGTATCGGCCCTTTCCATGGCCGCCGCCGCGGCACTCGCGACCAATGCTGCCTACGGCGTCACGCTCACCATGTACTATCCCGGATTTGCCAGATGGCAGTGGACTTCACGTATAGTGGTTTGTCGTTTGGCCGCACAAATCAGGCTCTTTTTCGACATTGAGGACATGAAGTCCGGAGATTCCAATGGGTGAACGCAGCAGGGACGCTCTTTGGGTAGGGTTTGACGGCAGTTTGAGGCTCGAATTCCACGGCTCAAGAGTGACCAGCGACGCGGGATTGCTGGTCTACCGGGAACTGGATGAGGCGCTGGGCTTGACGACAATGGGCGGTTCGCTGCTACAGGATTGGCGCACCGGAAAGAACATCCAGCACACTTTGGTGGGGCTTTTGCGTCAGTCGATCTTCAGCCGCCTGGCTGGTTACGAAGATACCAATGATGCCGAACGATTGGCGGTTGATCCGACGATGCGGCAGGTCGTGGGCGGGAGAGCCAGGGAACGCACCGCCGCCTCAACCAGCCAGATGGGCCGGTTTGAGACCGACGTGCTGACGCAGCCAGGCAATCTGAAAGTCCTGACCGACCTGTCCGGGCAATGGATCGACGGGTTGCGGCAGCGCAAGCCCGGCGATCGGATCATCCTCGATATGGATAGTTCGGTGAGCGAAACCCACGGACATCAGGAAGGCTCGGCGTACAACGGCCACTTTGAATGCGCCTGCTACCATCCGTTGTTCTGTTTCACTGAGGATGGAGACCTGGAGCGGGCATTGCTCCGCAGCGGGAACGTCCATAGTGCCGATGACTGGCGTTCGGTGCTGGAGCCGGTGGTCACCCGCTATCGAACAACGACAGCGAAAAAGTTCTTTCGCGGTGACGCGGCATTCGCCATTCCCGAACTGTATTTGTTTCTGGAAGCCGAACATTACGGCTATGCGATCCGCGTGAAGTCCAACAGCCTTTTGGAGCGTGAAATCGAGCATCTGCTGAAGCGCCCGGCGGGTCGGCCACCGAAGAAGCCCATCGTGCGGTATCACGACTTCATGTATCAGGCCGCAAGTTGGGACAAGTCCCGTCGCGTCGTGGCCAAGGTTGAGTGGCATCAGGGCGAGCTGTTTCCCCGCGTCGGCTTCATTGCCACCAACCTTGGCGGCGGAGCTGCCAGCGTGGTGTGGTTTTACAACGGTCGCGGAACGGCGGAGCAGTGGATCAAGGAAGGCAAGAACGCGGTGAACTGGACGCGGTTGAGTTGCCATGACTTCACCGACAACCAGGTGAGGCTGCAACTGTTCGCCCTGGCGTACAACCTGGGGAACTTCCTGCGGCGACTAGCGTTGCCCGTTGGTGTAAAGCGCTGGTCGCTGACCACGCTGCGGGAGAAGCTGATCAAGATCGGGGCGAAAGTGGTGCATCACGCACTATGGAAACGATCCCAATTACTCCAACAGCAACAACGCGATCATCATCGGAAATGGTTTCAGTCCGTCTTATAACGCCACCACTTTCGATAAAACCGGATCGCCTGAATATTTCGCCAGCCACACCAACGTGCCTGTTTCCCGAACCGGTCCTACGACCATCACCATGCCTGTCGGCGATTATCTTTCTCTCGCCGTTGATGCGATTCTCACAGGCAACGTCAACCCGCAGGGTGGCGTGAATATCGGCACGGGAACAAAACCCAGCAACCACCAGGTCCAGCCTAGCTATCTTGGGCTGTCATCATTGGAGTTGAAACTCATGTCCACTGATACTTACGGTACGACGCTGACCCCAATAAGTACCGGCGGACCCCAGGGATTCGCTCCCGCTTCCGGTGGTTACAACAACGGAACAACCTATAACAGCACAGCCGCGATCAACACCCAAGGTTCCACGCCGGAAGCTTCGGCGCCGCATCTAGGCGCTAACGGTGGCAGCAGTGGCGGAGCCTACAATGTCGTGCCGAACTGGGTCAACCGTGTTGAGGCGGGCTATGTCGAACCAAATGAACCCGGATTCGATTCGGGCACGATGGCCAGCGGCCAAGTCGGAGTGGTTTCTCAATTCCCCTTTGGCGGAACCTCCGACAACGCTGTCGGAGTTGCTCCTAACACGATTACCGGTGTTCAGGAACTAGAGCAATTTGCGGCATCGAATGATGTCGCTTCGTATAACAACGCCACGGATTTCATGGACAGTCTGATTTATCAGGGGCTGAGTCCGGGTATGGTCACCTTGAGTCCGGACGCTTTTAACCCCATCACCACGAATTATTGGAGCCTGACGACTCTCGGCTCTGAGACTTCTTTGCCCCAGTATAGTGCGACGTATTTCACCAGTTCTGACACAGTGAACAGTCTGCCGCTTCTTGTGATTGATGTGGTAGCCGTTCCCGAGCCAACGAGTTTGGGCCTTCTGGTTGTCGGAGGTATTTGTCTGATGCACCGCCGCAATCGCGCTAGTTCGTGAGAACACGAAAATTGAAGGGGAGTTGTGAAATGCCATCGTCCCTAAAGACCAAGAGAATCGCATCGGCCCTTTCCATGGCTGCCGCCGCGGCAATCGCCGCCAACGCCGCTTACGGCATCACGCTCACCATGTACTATGGGAGCGATCCCAATTACTCCAACAGCAACAACGCGGTTATCATTGGAAATGGTTTTAGCCCTTCGTACAGCGCCGCCTCATTCGATAAAACCGGCTCGCCTGAATATTTCGCTAACCACACAAACGTAGCCGTCTCACAAACCAGTCCCACGACCATCACCTTGCCCATCGGCGATTATCTTTCTCTCGCCGTTGACGCGATTCTCACGGGCAACGTTAATCCGGACGGCGGCGAGAATACCGGAACGGGAACAAAGCCAAGCAATCACCAAGTCCAGCCCAGCTATCTTGGGCTGGCAGGATTGGGGCTTAAAGTTCCATCCACCGATTCTGACGGCACGATACTGACTCCAATCAGCACCAGCGCGCCCCAGGGATTTGCCCCCGTTTCCGGTGGTTTCAATGACGGAACCACTTATTTCAGTACGGCCGCGATTAATACCCAAGGCCCGACTCCGGAAGCTTTGGCGCCTCATCTGGGCGCCAACGGTGGCAGTAGCGGCGGAGCCTACAATGTTGTGCCTAACTGGGTCGGCCAAATTTCGCCGGGCTTTGTAGAACCAAATGAGCCCGGGTTCGATTCGGGCACGATGGCCAGCGGCAAAGTCGGAATCATTAGCGTCCCCGCCGCTATTACTAACCCCGGACAACCCGAGCTCGCCTCCAACACGACTGCCGGAATCCAGGAGATTGAACAATTTGCGGCATCGAATGATGTCGCTTCGTATGGCAACGCCACAGATTTCCTGGACAGTCTGATCTATCAGGGTTTGAGTCCAGGTCTCGTTACCTTGAGCCCCATCGTTGAGACCGGGGCCACGACTTATTGGAGTCTGACTACTCCGGGTTCAGGTGCTTCAATATCTCAATATGGCCTGAACCCTATTCATCCCAGCTCTGACAGAATTAACAATGTGCCACTTCTCGTGATTGATGTTGTACCCGAGCCAGCGAGTCTGGCTCTTTTAGCTTTCGGCGGTATCGGTCTGCTGCACCGTCGCAATCGCGGCCGTTCGTGAGAATATGGAAACGAAAGGAGAGGGGTGAAATGCAGTGGTCCCGGAAAACCAAGAGAATAGCTTCCGCTCTGTCCATGGCCGCCGTCGCGGCACTTGCGGCTAACGCCGCATACGGCGTCACACTTACGATGTATTATGGGAACGATCCCAATTACTCCAACAGCAACAACGCGATTATCATCGGAAGCGGTTTCACCCCTGCGTACAGCGCCGCCTCTTTCGATAAAACCGGCTGGCCCGAATATTTCGCGAACCACACAAACGTAGCCGTTTCCCAAACCAGTCCCACGACCATCACCTTGCCCGTCGGCGATTATCTTTCTCTCGCCGTTGACGCGATGCTTACGGGCAACGTCAACCCGGACGGCGGCGAGAATACCGGCACCGGGACAAAACCAAGCAACCACCAGATTCAGCCCAGCTATCTTGGACTGTCATCCTTAAGCTTTGGATTTATTTCCTCCGATACTGACGCTACGAGGCTGACCCCAATCAGCCCTAACAACACCGTTGGGCCCGCTGGAGTATACGCCTTCGCCGATGGTGGCAATGGTGGGACATTCTATTACAGCACGGCGACGATGAATACCCAAGGTTCGACGCCCCATCTTGGCGCCAACGGCGGCAGTACCGGCGGGGCTTACAATGTCGTGCCCAATTGGAACGCGGTTGGCCAAGCTCAGATCGAACCAAATGAGCCTGGGTTCGATTCAGGTACGATGGCCAGCGGCAGCGTCGACCTCTTTGACCCTGGTGGCTTAGTTCTAAATGGACCCGATAGTTTGGGACCCAACTCTGAGTCCAACAGAACCACGGGAATTCAACAGCTTGAACAATTTGCGGCATCGAATGATGTCGCTTCGTATGACAACGCCACGGAGTTTTATGACAGTTTGATTTTTCAGGGTTTGAGCCCGGGTTTGGTCACCTTAACTCCAAGCCCTTTCGGCCCCGGCACCGTGTCTTATTGGAGTCTGACGACCGCGGGTTCAGCGACTTCGTTGTCCGAATATAGCGAGACTAATCCTTCTAATTCTGACAAGTTCAACAATCTGCCGGATCTCGTGATTGATGTCGAGGCCGCGCCCGTCCCCGAACCTGCAACTCTTGGTCTTTTGGCTCTCGGCGGCATCTGTCTGATGTCCCGCCGCAATCGCGGCAGATTCCAAGAACATGAAGGTGGAAGAGGCTGACCTTCCCCGCGGAATATCGAAACGCTTCCCAAAGCTTGCGGCTGCCGAAACTTTCGGGGTGTGAAGCTGCAACCCATTTTTCCCTTGCAAAAACGGCGTCAGTTAGGTATAAGTTAGTGCGATTGGAAATGGCGCTTTCGCGCCTACCCTCCCCCGGTAAATGGGACATTCTGGGGCGCAATGGGACATTTTCCCTGTTCGCCGGAACGCCTGCGGCGCCGCCGTTGGTTTTTACCGTCCCGCCCGGGTTCTGAAACAGACATTACCGGACAACGAAACTCGATTTGACTTAACCCGCTTTGAGAGAGAAAATTAAGGACTCTGGGGTGCCCAGGATGATTCATTCGGAGAATTTTTCGATGTCCAAGTTGAAGTCCGCTGCCCGATTGTCGTTGGCGTTGGTTTGCGCCGGAATGCTCTCTCTCGCCGGCTGCGGGGCGGGCGAGGCCTCGGCCGACCGCAACGCGGCGGATATACTTCAGCAAGCGGATCAGCAGCGCGATCAGGCTCAGAGCATCGACGATCTGACCCCTGTCCAAAAAAGTTATGATGATCTGGCCGCCAACTCCGGTCTATCCAAGCAAATGCAGATTGTGATTCGCGGGCGGCAGGCGCAGCTCCGGCAGGAGCGGATTTCGATGATGGTCGCCGACCTCCGATCCCAGGAACTGGTCGTCGGCCGGGATATTCAGGACATCCGGCAACTGGCGATGCAGGCCGGCAGCGCGGAGGCGAGCGTCGACGCACTCAAATCCTACGATCCTGGAAATCAAGTCGAGAAACTCAAAGCCCAGGCCGCGCAGATTGAAGGCTCAGCCGATCAGTTGACCTGGACGATGCCCAATCCGACAGCCGCCGATCCGAACGGGTCGGTCAGTCTGCCCACGCTGTTCGGAGCGAAACAGGAGATCGAAACGCTGACCGCGCAGATTCAGAAAAATCAGGCCGATACGGATGCCGCCCACAAACTCAGCGCGGCCAAGGGCGATGAGGCGGAAATATATTTGCGGCGAGCCGAGGGAGAGACCGGCGATCAGCAGGTGAATGATGCGACGGCGGCGTCGGTTGACCGCAGGGACGCCGCTCTCGCCGACGCCAAGGCCGCGACTCTTTCCAATGACCTTGACCGCATGAAGGCAAATCGTGATCGCGCCGCCGACCAGGCAACCGCGTTGGAAGCCTCCATCAAATTAGTCAACGATCAAATCCAGTCGGATCAGGCCCGTTGGTCGGCGATCACCGATCAGATTCAGGCGCAGCAGAAAGTCGAGCAGAAGCTCATTGGCGATGCCTCCGGTTCTTCGGGGATTGACGCATTGGCCAAGGACCTCGCCGGACGGCTTCAGGATGCGGCCGGGCTTCGCGAGAAGATCAATAACGAGTTGAACACCGTGATCGCGCAGCTCAATGCCACGGTCGCCCAATGCCAGCAGCTTCGCAACGAATGGCTTACGGATGAACGGGAAAAGATGGACGATCCCGACGTCGTGATCTGGAAACAGGCCCAGGAAACGCTCCACCCGATGACCTTCGGCCTGCAAGTGGCCAACGCGCTGGAGACTCGCGCGACGGTTGCCGCCGAGAAACTGCGGATCGACCAGCTCATCTACCACCTGATGAGCGGCGACCAGGTGTCGGCTGCCGACGCCGCGGCCCATTTTAAGAATCTGGACGTTACGGCGCTCAAAGGCAACGTGATTAAAGTTCCCGGGCTCAACGATTTGCTGGACAGCAAAAAGACCGGGATGGCCAGGCCCAAGGCTTTAGACGACCTGCCGCAGATCGGTCCAGACGATTTGGTCCAATCTAAGGATGACGTCAACAAGGCATTCCAGGAAACGGTGGATGCGTTTGATCCACAAAAATACGGCGCGACGGATTCCGGTCCTGCGGCCGATCAACGCCGCAACGTCGCCTTGATGGACGGCGCCGAAGCCAACCGTAAATGGGCGCAGTTCGCCTCAATGATGGGCGACACCGCCAATGCGCAGACGCACACCCAGGCCGCCACCGATTTGGAGGGCCAGATCGATCCAGCCTTCGCGTTGACGGCGAGCGCATCTGCCGAAGGCACATCAGCCGCAACCGCCGCTCCTGCACCGGCGCAGCCCGCGCAATCGCGCGCCGATCATCGCGAGTATTTTTCTATTCAATTTGATCCCATTTTCCCATTTTTTTCCCCGATGTCTGTTGACTTGCCGGATGGAATGTGGTTTTCTGATTTGTAGCAGGCGTCAGGGAAGGCGGTGAGAATCCGCCGCGGACGCGCCGCTGTAAGTGACCCTCGCGAGCTTCCAAGCTCGACCGGCACTCAATAAGTCACTGGTGATCTCTACGAGAGAACACCGGGAAGACGAGTCCGGATGTCACAAGCCAGAAGACCTGCCTGCCATGTGGGTTGAGCTGATGCTCCTCCCGAAGTCATGTCCGATTTGGCTGCGCGAATCAGCTTTCGGAAAACCATTCTCAATTTAAGGCTGCTGGAACGCCGCAGAATTTTTTGCCTGCGCCGACCGGCTCAGAGTGGAGGACGCCATCATGCGTCGATTTTCGTTCATTGCGTCATTGGGTTCCCTTTCAACGCTGGGATTGGTCGCCCTCGCTCGCGGGCAGTATCAACCGCCGGCCGGCTATGAAGAGATTCCGCTGGTCGATTCCAGCAATCAGCCGCTGACACCCGAAGGTTTGGCTGTAAGCCCCGACGGAGAAATGGCTGTCACCAATGGAAACACCGTTACTCTCTACAACACTTGGCAGAACGGCCGGATGGTCATCGGAACCGTGACCAATTCGGCATGGATGTACGATACCGATCCGGTTTTCCTGAACGATTCGACAGTTCTCTTCGTTGAGAATGGAAACACCGACGCGCTCTGGTCGGTGAGTTTCTCCACCACGACCTCAACGCAGATGACCGCAACCGGCAGCCTTCCGTTTGTCGAAGGCGTTACGGTCCTCAATCCCACTCACGCGCTGGTCTCCGGTCAGATCCCGTCGCCGACTACATTTGCCGGAGGGCTTTATTTGGATAGAGTCGACCTGACCAAGACCAGCGGCAACGTTTCGAGCGTCGTGACAAACGTAGGCAGCGGGTATCCGGGCAATCCGGCAGTTACTCCCGGCGGTAACCTTGTACTCCTGGAAGGTCTTAGTTCATCCGGCTCGGCGTTCGCGCATGTCTATACGCCGGACGGAGCATCCATCGCCGACGATGCCCTGGACAACGGCAATGGATTAGGCGAGGCATACGGTATCGCTTTTGATTCTGCGGGAAACGGCTACATCACCACGGATAACACGATCACGATGATTACGGGAATCGACTCCGCCGCGCCTTTGGTTTCTGAATTCGGATCGGACGACAGCCCCAATCAGTTCCTCACGAGCATTTCATATACCGACGGAGCTTTTAACGCGGGCGAGGCGGGCGACACCGGCGCGCTGATCGTCAATGACGGCGACGAAGGCGGAGCATTTGCGATCGTTGTTCCGGAGCCGGCATCGATCGGAATGATCGGAGGTATTGCGATGCTGCTGGCCGCGCCGGCGAGGGGCGAAGCGATGAGCGAATTCAGATTCTTAAGGCCCTCGGCGGCGACGGTTTTCCTCGTCGCCGGGGCCTCCGCGCCGGTGTGGGGCGCGCAATTCTTCGCGTCCCAGGTGATCAACACCGTGGTGGGCACGAACCAACCCATCGCGTTCAGCGATCCCTCGCAGGCATTAGGTGGACCATCAGGCGCGGGATCGTACGAGGGAAGCTTCGACGTTTACAAACTCGGCAACGGCGGCTCCATCACCCTCGGCTTCAGCGGCGGGGCCATCACCGATGCTCCCGGCCCAGATTTCATCGTCTTCGCCAATCCCTTTTATGTCAGCGGAAATCCCAATGCCGACTACGCCGAGTTGAGTTTTGTCGAGGTCTCGACCGATGGGGTTCACTTTGTCCGATTCCCCGACTATTCGTCGACAATCTCGGATCCCGGCCCCTACGGCAATATCAACCCCGGCAACATCAGCGGGTTTGCGGGGGTCACGCCGGTCTACGCGAATACTAATTCCGCTGCCGATGGTGGCAATGACATCAACCCCTTCGATCCCACTACCGCCGGCGGCGATGCGTTTAGTCTGTCAACCCTGGCGACTCTTCCGGCCGCCCAGACCCTTGAGCAGGAGGGATTTCTCAATCTCAACGACATCCAGTATGCCCGCATCGTCGATGTTGTTGACGGCACGAGCGCCGATTCCAATGGAAAGATCATTTACTGCCCGGGTAGCGGTGCGGACGTTGACGCGATCGCCGTCATCAGCGGCGTTCTCCCCAGCCTGACCTGGAGCGACGCCGGCGCCAACAATCTTTGGGACACTTCCAGTACCAACTGGAACAACGGCTCCGGCAATTCGTTATACACTGATGGCTGCAACGTCATATTCAACGACAACAACAACCATAACTACGCAGTCACGTTGAACACCACAGTCAGCCCCAGTTCGGTAATCGTCAACAATAGTTCGGGCAACTACAGCATCAGTGGCACCGGCACGATCGGCGGGACCGGATCGCTCACAAAATCCGGTTCCGGCGCGCTCACCTTGTCAATGGTCAATACCTACAGCGGCGGAACGACCGTAAACGCCGGCACTTTGGTCATCGGTGTAAAGGGCGGATTGCCCGACGGAGGTGTAAGCATCACCGGTGGAATGCTGCAACTCGGCGAAAGCACCGGCGTGGCCCAAATGACCTCGCTGTCGATCACCGGCAATGGCACCCTCGATATTCGCAATGATCGCATCATCATCGACTATGGCAGCGGACCCGATCCGATCGCGTCGATCGAACAATGGATTCACAATGGATACTACGGTTTGCCCGGTCCGTCGATCATCAGCAGCGACGTGGCGACGGATGACGCCGCCAGCGGTTTTCTTTATGGCATCGGCTATGCTGACGGCGCCGACGGCGTGGTCGCCGGCCTGCCTTCGGGCGAGATCGAAATCATGTTCACCCTGTTGGGCGACGGGAACCTCGATGGGCAGGTCAATGCCGAAGACTTCACGTTATTCTCGCAAAGCCTCGGCGAGACTGGGATGTGGGACGACGGGGACTTTAATTATGACGGCTCGGTTAACGCCGAAGACTTTACGCTTTTCTCGCACAATCTCGGCCAGTCCGCGGTGCTGGCCGACCAGGCGGGCGTTTTGGAAGCGAACGATTTCAGCCTTGCGAATGTCCCCGAACCGGCGAGTGCCGCGATGCTCTTGACGATTATCGGATCGGGAATTCTCCGCCGCCGGCGACAACGCAAGGCGTTTACACTCGTCGAGCTTCTGGTCGTGATCGGCATCATCGCGATCATGGTTGGTTTGCTGCTTCCCGCCCTGGCGGCTTCGCGCGAAGCGTCGAATTCCACGGTCTGCCAGAGCAATCTCCGACAGATTGTGACCGCCTGTATAAACTATGCCGGTGACTGGCAAGGCTATTGGCCGCCGGCGAGCGTTGATATTTATACTGACCTCAATCGTTGGCACGGAACCCGCCCGAACATGAACACTCCGTTCAACTTTTCCGGATCCTGCCTGTTGCCCTATCTCAGCGGATCACTTGCGACTGCGGCCATCCGGGCCTGTCCCGACTTTGTTCCCGCGATTACCAGCGGACCTCTCGCCTACGAGGCATCGGCCGGAGGGTACGGCTACAACAGCAGCTACATCGGCACAAGCAGCGATGTCCCCTGGATCCAGACGGGCATGATGAGCCCGACCGCCTGGGAAAAGTATGTCAACAATGTTCCCGCCAAGATGAACATGATTCTTCATAGCGCGTCTAAAATTGCCTTTGCGGATGCCGCCATGGGTCAGGCTGGAAACCAGTTGATCGAATACTCGTTCGCGGAGCCGCCCACTTTTTTCGAAGGCTACTTCGATAGCGCTGGGGAGCCCATGTTTGGTCCATCCTCTCCATCGATCCACTTTCGTCACCGCAACCATGCCAATGTCGCATGGGCGGATGGGCATGTCACCAGCGAGCTCTTCACCTGGACTTATCCTGGCCTGAATGTTTACGGGGCAAATAATTCCCTATTGCATCTAGGATATTTCGGTCCTCAAGACAATTCGCTGTTCCAGCGCAATTGATCCGGGATTCGGTCGGCCAAGAAATGAGGTGCAGGATTTCCTTGACCACGGCCGCTGTGCTAGAATCTTTGCCAGCTATGAAACCCAACGGGCCGACATTGAGAGGCTATCTCAAAACCTAATGAGCCAGCGACGACACTATTTTGGGCCGGCATCAAGAAGCGACGACGAGGCGTATCTAAAAATCGATACGGCGAGGAGGAGCGACGCCGAGGACGGCCCAAAATATTGTCGCCTCCGGTGGCCAGGAAAAAGCCCGTCTGCGGCGTTGTCGGGTCTCAGAGTATCCATTGCGGATACGCTTCGGCCCTCCGCCTTGCATCCAGGCTTTTTCCTGGCCATCGCTGGCTCATTAGGTTTTGAGATAGCCTCTAAGGAAACTCCGTGGCCAACGCGCTGATCGACCGGCTTAGAAAGAATATCGGTAACGTTTTCCTGGGGGATACGCGTTCGATCAACCTCCTGATGACCGCGCTGTTCGTGCGCGGACATGTGTTGATCGAAGATGTGCCGGGCGTTGGTAAAACCGTTCTGGCAAGGGCTTTGGCGCGCAGCCTGGATTGCAAGTTCAGCCGAATTCAATTGACGCCCGATTTGCTGCCCAGCGATGTTTTGGGCGTGTCGGTGTTTAACGGACATACGCAGAATTTCGATTTCAAACCGGGCCCGATCTTCGCCAACGTGGTCCTCGCGGACGAAATTAACCGGACGACGCCCCGGACGCAGTCGGCCCTGCTGGAGGCGATGAGCGAAGAGCAGGTCAGCGTGGAGGGCCAGACCCTTATCCTGCAGCGTCCGTTCATGGTTGTGGCGACGCAGAATCCGTTTGAGTTCGAGGGGACATATTATTTGCCCGAGAATCAGTTGGATCGTTTTTTGCTTCGGATCACGTTGGGATATCCGGGCCGGTCGGCCGAACAGCGGATCATAACCACGCAACCCGGGCGGGGCGCCCTGGAACAGCTCAAGCCGGTGATGACCGCAGCGGAGGTGGTCGCCCTCCAGGATTTTACCAGCCAGACGAAGATGGACTCATCGATTGTGGATTATGTTCTGGATTTGGCGGAAGCAACCCGGCATCATGACCATCTGCATCTGGGCGTCTCGCCGCGCGGCGCACTGGCATTGACCCAGGCGTGTCAGGCGGCCGCTGTGGTTGCCGGACGCGATTATGTGACGCCGGATGATGTCAAAACCCTGTTTATTCCCTGCTGCGCCCACCGCGTGGTGAGCAAGACGTATCTTCACAACGGCGATATGGTGGCGACGACCCGGGTGCTTCAGACGATCTTGGACATTACGGCATCTCCGCGCTGAAGGAGCCGGGCCGTGTCGGCCCGGAACTACGACTTCGCAGCCTGGATTTCTATGTCCACCGCGACGAATGCCAGTGTGATTGAGCGATTGCGCCCACGCGGGTTGGCGATGTGGCGATGGGTTACCTCGCATAGGCATCGATTCCCGCGGCCGGATGAACACCGCGGTCCTAACACCCCGATTCGCCGCAGGCCTTCCGTGGACTTTTCCCTGACGGGATTGGTCTATTGCTCGATGATGCTCTTCATGGGGCTGGCGGCGATCAACAGCCAGGCAAACCTGCTCTTCGCGGTCTTCGGGCTGATGATAGGAATATTGCTGATCAGCGCGATGATTTGCCGGGTCGTGCTTTCGAAGCTGAAAGTGGAACGCCTGTTGCCCGAATACGCGGCGGTCGGGCAGTCGGCGACAATTCAATACAAATTTTCCAACATGAAGAAACTCTGGCCGAGCTTGTCTGTGTGTCTGGGCGAACTGGATGGGTCCGAGGCCTTCACCGAGCAGCCGCACGCGTTCATGCTTCACGCCGCCCCGGGAAAGTCAGCCGGGGTTCCAATCACCATTGTTCCCAAGCGGCGCGGAACGCATAAATTGACGAATTTTCAAATCAGTACCAGCTTCCCGTTCGGGTTCGTCAAGCTGCGCTGACGGGCCGCTCGGAAGATACGATCATGATTTACCCGGCGATCGGCGTGGTGAGTCCAAAGCTGTTGTCGCTTTGCCGCTCGGCGGAGCGGGGCGGTGCGAACATGAAACCCCGGCGAGACGGCTCGGACGAATTCTTCGGTGTTAAGGAATTCCGATGGGGAGACAATCCGCGGTGGATCTATTGGAAGCGAAGCGCCCGCACCGGCGAACTGGTGAGTCGCGAGATGGTGCAGATCTCTCCGCCGCGCCTTCTTGTACTCGTCGACACCTTTATCGAAATGCCGACCGAGCGGGAATATGCGCTCGTCGAAGAAACGATTGCCATGGCGGCGTCGCTTGTGAATCGCGCGATGGACTCCGGCATGGCCGTGGGACTGTGCGCCTGGGCTGGGGATTGGATCACCATTGCGCCGCAACGGGGCAAGCGGCATTGCCGCGACATTCTCGCCGCGCTGGGCGACTTGCCCATTAATCGCACCGTTCCAGGCCAACAACTGGTCGAACAGGCGCAGGGACAGTCTGGCCAGGGAGTCACCCCCGTCTTTTTCACGCCAAGGCCGTTTCAACCAACATTGGCGGGGCAGGCCCGCGGATCGATGCTTGCGGTATCCGCGGGTTCCGGCGAAGCGCGATCCTGGTTCCATTTCGATCCAGCGGTCGATTTCTCAAGGTCGATGCCCGCGAATCAGATGGATATGGTCCGTCAATGACAGGTCCTCTGATCATGTATGACATCCGCCAATTTCGGCCCACCCTTTACCTCCTGCTTCTGATGGGAGTCACCGGCTTTGCGCTGGCGGCGGAATCGCCGGCGATGTGGATCGTGGCGACGGGGGGGATTCTGCTGAACGCGTGGCTGGTGAAGACCGGCAAGTTTGTTCCAATGTCGCGCATCCTGGCGAATTTGGTCACTCTTGCCGCGTTGGCGGTGGTGACCATCGAGGTCCGCGCCGGTGATTCGACGCCGATCCTGACGATCGGAAATTTCATTGTTCTTCTTCACCTGGTGAAACTTTTCGAGCAGCGGGCCAACCGCGATTACGGCCAGCTTTTGGTCCTCAGCCTCCTGCTGATGGTTGCCGCGGCAATCAGCACGGCCAGTTTACTGTTCGGGTTGCTGTTCATCGCATATTTGTTTGTGTCGCTGCACTGCTGCCTTCTTTTCCATCTGAAGGTGGAGGTCGATCAGGCCCGGGCGCTCTACCGGCAGCCCGCGGATCACGTGAATCCCGCGCTGTTGCGGCAGGACATCCAGGATTTGCCGCGGTCGATGCGCCGATTGACCGGCCTGATCGCGTTGACGGGAATAACGATGGCGGTCCTGGTGTTTATATTCTTCCCGCGCGGCGCGGGTCGACGTTTCTCGGGCCCATGCAGGCGGCTCCCTCGCAGGCCTTGTCGGGGTTCAACGACCAGGTCGGATTTCAGGATGTCTCCCGCATCACCGAGAGCGAGGATGTCGTGGCGCGCGTCGAGTTGTATCACAACAACGAGAAAGTGACCCACCCGACGGAAATGCTGCTGCGCGGATCGGTCCTTGACGCATACACGGGCTCTGATGTCAGCCGCGGCCGCTGGCAATGGACGCGCTTGCGCAACACGGAGACGGACAGTGACTCCGGTGAAGGAAGCGTTCTTTCGGGATTGAGACTCGCGGATCCTGGAAGATCCGACAACCTTTGGTCGCAGGTGATCAATCTTCAGCCCACCGCCACGAACAAGCTTTTCGCCATGGCGGGGCCAGTTCGCATTGCGTCGTCGCACGATATGCAGATCAGATTCTTCCGCGACGATGGGGTTATAGAAGCCGTTCCACCGGTTTTGCAACCCATCCAATATACGGTGGTTTCGACCAATGAATTACCGACGACCGTTGCGCCGGCCGTGGATGCCGCAGACGGTTCGGAGATCGATCCGGCCGTGGCGAAGTACGCCCGTCAGCCCGCGGTCTGCGGCAAAGATTCGACCGGGAAATCGCTGGCTGAATATCCCCTGGCGGGAAATCACCAGTATGACCACCTGATCGCGGCGAATTTCGAACGTGATCTGCGCACCAATTTCGGTTATACGCTCGATTTGACCGATATCGGACCGCTGGGGGATCGCGACCCAATGGCCGCGTTTTTGACCGATTTCAGGCGCGGACACTGCGAGTACTTCGCCGGCGCGATGACCCTGATGTGCCAGAGCCTAGGCATCCCCGCCAGGTTCGTGGTCGGATTTCGATGCGAGCCGGCGGATTTCAATTCGCTGGGAGATTATTTCGTTGTCAAGGAATCAAACGCCCACGCCTGGTGTGAAGTGTTCACGGGGGAAAAATGGGAAACATTCGATCCGACCAGCGGCCGCGGAGCCGAGGGAAAGGCGAGCCATCCCTACATCGCCGATTTGAAAAAATTCTTCGATTACCTGGAATTCAAATGGGCCAGCAGCATTGTCGCTTATGATACGAGCAACCGCAGAAATCTGATCGACGCCCTGGATGTCCAGATGACCAGGTCAGCGGTCGACGGCAGTCAGAACGTGGCCGATTGGGTCACGTGGGTTCAGAAGCGACTGGAAACGGTCCGTGAAGGTTTGGCCTCCCCAACAGTATTAAGCTGCGTGATAACCGGGATGATCTCTCTGTGCTTTGTCGCCGTAAGCTTTTTTGTGTTCGAACGATTACGGCTTCACCGCCGGGCGCGTCGAATCGGAATCGAATTGCTCTCGACTCCGGACCAATATCGTCTCGCCCGGCAGCTTCGGTTTTACGATGATGTCCTTCGGATTTTGGCGAAGCACCACATCGAACGTCCTCGCAATCTCACGCCGCTGGAATTCAGCCGCTCCCTTTCTTACCTTCCCGCGGAGGTTTACAGGGATATATATCGACTGACGGAACTGTTCTATCGCATCCGATATGGGGGAGTAACTCTGCCGGCACACCCGCGCCGGCATCTTTCCACGGTCGTTTACCGGATTCAGCAAACGCTCGATGGCGCAAATCTCAGTCGAATATGAATGCGATCGCGTTATCCATCGGAGACGAATTGGTTCTTGGTCAAACCGTCGACACCAATTCCGCCTGGTTGAGCAGGGAACTCGCGGCCCTCGGATGCGACGTGACCGCACATGTCGCGGTCGGAGACGATCAACAGGCGATCGTGTCTGCCATCGTTGACGCCGCCGGGCGCTGCGATCTTCTTTTTATATCCGGCGGACTGGGGCCGACCAAAGACGATCTGACGCGCCAGGCGCTGGCCGGCGTTCTCAATCAACCGTTGGAAATGAACGAACCCTGGCTGCGGCAGATGGAGAAGATGTTTCAACGCCTCGGTCGGGTGATGGTCGAATCAAACCGTGCGCAGGCTTTGATCCCCCGTGGAGCCCGCATGATGAGAAACACTGAAGGGACCGCAGCCGGTATTGATGCCGATTTTGTTTCGTCGGGTTCATCGCACCGGTGCCGGATATTTGCGATGCCCGGCGTCCCATCGGAAATGCGGGCCATGTTTCAACGCTCCGTCGCGCCAGAGTTGGCTTCGGCAGGCGGCGGCAGGGTCATCCGCTCGCGAACATTGCACACGTTTGGCATGGGCGAAAGCGCCCTGGGCGAACTGTTGGGCGACCTGATGGATCGGTCGCGGAATCCGTCCGTGGGGACGACAGTTTCAGGAGGAGGTGTTTCGCTTCGAATCACTTCGCGCGAATCCAATCTGTCTGAAGCGGAGGAAAAACTGGCTGGGACGATCGCCCAATGCCGGCGCATTTTGGGCGATCTGATTTATGGCAGCGACGAGCAGACGTTGCCGCTGGTGGTTGCGGAATTATTAACTCAAGCGCGGTGCGCCGCGTTTCGACCGCGGAAAGCTGCACCGGTGGGTTGCTGACTAAGCTGCTGACGGACATCCCCGGCTCAAGCCGCTACTTTCAGCGGGGTTGGATCACCTATAGCGATGAGGCAAAATCGGAGATGTTGGGAGTATCCGCAGACGCGATTTCGAGCTATGGCGCGGTCAGCGAGGAGGTGGTAAGCGCCATGGCCAACGGAGCCCGCCGCAAAAGCGGCGCGGATTTTGGCCTCGCGATCAGCGGTATCGCCGGACCCGACGGCGGAACCCCCGCCAAGCCTGTTGGAACTGTCTGCATCGCCCTGGCCCACCCCATGGGTGTCGTTGCACGAACCTTCAAGTTTCCCGGCGATCGCGAAATGGTCCGCGACCGCTCGGCTAAGATGGCATTAACATTGCTTCGATATCGGCTCCTTGGTAGCATGTTGTCATTCTGAGCAATTTGATTCGACCGGGCAACGTGTCATGCGATGGAGGAGAGCGCATTGACTCTCGCGATTTTTTTTCAGAATTAACGGAATGCGATTACTTTAAGTGATTCGGTGGTGTTATTGTCCGCCTTTGAACACCGACATGCGTTTCACCAAGCAATCTCGTCTTCTATTGTTCGCGCTTTGCGGCGGCATGGGTCCGCTGGCTCCAGCAGCCAATGCCGTAGTTACGTTCGGGGGTACGGGTTACAATTCTGGTGCAGCCCCTGGAAATGTCGGGGCGTATGAGGGGATATTCGACGGCGGGTTTACCGGTACGCCGATTTCATCCAACATGATGGTCACGGCGGCCCACGTTTTTCCCGGCCCGACTTCCACTTTTGTATACGACAACGGCACGACCACCGCCACGACATACAACGTCCAGGCGGTCGCGACATTGGACGATCTGGCGGTGTGGGAGATCTCGCCGAATCAGACCGCAACATTTTCCAATGTTGCGCCAATCTACACCGGCAGCAGCGAACTTGGGTCTACGGTCGTTGACCTTGGCCGTGGATATACACGGGGCAGCGCCATCACCGGCGGCTGGGGTTATGGTGGAAGCCAGGGGCCCTTGTCCTGGGGCACCAACACGGTATCCGCCGTTGACACAGACGTGCAGTTGGGCACCTCCAGTTCCATGGGAGGTGATTTTCTTCAATACGATTTCGATAATGGAAGTTCCAATCCTAATGAATGTATGCTCACGCCGTTTGACAGTGGCGGTGGCGCTTTTATTGAGGTCAATGGGCAGTACCAATTGGCTGGAGTTAACAGCTTTACTGGTGTAAGGATCCCATATGGAGGCAGTGATTATGTGTCCCCGGTGACCGATTCCACCGGCCAGAATCCAGTCGCCGGCACCCTATACGATACCTACGGCTACTATTACCAGAACTTTGGCTCGACCATGCAGATTACGACCCACACGCCGGAGAGTTCCTTTGCCACGGAGATTTCTCCAAAGCAGAACTTCATCGGCGAAGCGGGTGGGACAATTTCTTCAGCCGCCGCCGCCTCGCTCCCCATTAACGATGATGGGCTGATGGCCGTTTACTCGAACCTGACCACGGGCGACATTACCGGCAATGCTTCGGTTGAAATTGGCGGAAACGGCACGATGGCGACATTACAAATCGCGCCCAACAGCGGAACCAGCGAGATTGCCGGACTCACTATTTCGTCCGGTTCCAGGCTCGACATAACCAACAATCGCGTCATCATCGATGGGGGAGCCTATTCCTCCTCCCAGGCCTGGATTTTGAAATGCCTCGGCACGGGCTTTAACGGCGGGCAATGGAATGGCCCGGGGATCGATAGCTCCACGGCCGGCGCCAGCTCAATGACCTATGGCGTCGCGTTCGCAGATACGAACGATCCCATCGTTACTGGTCTAACCAGCGGTCAGGCGGAGATCGCCTATGCCCTTTACGGCGATTGCAACCTGGATGGAACTGTTAACGGCGAGGATTTCCTGATTATGGCGACCCATTTTGGTCAGGTCGCCCCGCAGGGTTGGGAAGATGGAGATTTCAACTACGAATCAACCGTCAATGCCTCCGATTTCCTGCTCTTGTCCAAGAATTTCGGTCAAGCGTCACAAGCCGACTGGGCCGCCTTGGGCGCGTTCGCCGCCGCCAACGGGATTTCGCTGTCTCCGTCTGCCGCCGTCCCCGAGCCAACGCAATTCATTCTGCTCGCGGCTTTCCCGCTCTTCATGATGGCTCGGCGGGCAGGTCATCGCCGGCCAATGCCAGTCAAGTGCTGAGCCCCTGATTTCCTGCCATGGTGGCAGCCGAATCCAGCGGCCCACTGGCTTTGGCAGTGCATCACGAGATGAAGCTTCCAGGCGGGCTATTGCCATCGCGGCAAAATTGCTATCTAAGTATCTGCAAATAAATCGGTTAGGATAACCCCACCGTCTCGTCAATTTACCCCCTTTTTTCGGCACGCCAATTGTTTAGGGTTCTCTCGGAGATTTACAAGCAGCGCAGATGGTACAGGCTCAGCCCACAAATCGATTTACGGTGCTGTTGGCCAACGAACAGGAGGGTTGGCATCAAACGGTCCGCGGATTGTTGCAGCCGCAGGGCGTGCATACGGTCAGTGCCCACAACGGGCGCGAAGCGTTGGATTTAATTGAAACGATCCCCGTTCACGTTGCGGTGCTGGATGCCCAGATGCCGCAGTTGGGCGGCTTGCAGGTGATTCGCCTGTTGCGCGAACTGCACCGAGCAACGCCCGCGATATTGCTGACCAATCATCTGACCAGCCATCTGCTTCACGAGGCACTGGGAATGCAGGTCTTCAGCGTCCTGAGCAAGCCGGTGGATTTCAACGTCCTGCTGGATGCGCTGGCCAGGGTGCTGCGGAGATACCATGAGAATCGCTGGCCGGCAGAAGGCACAGCAAGCGAAGGAACAGATTGATATTTCAAATTTGAAATCTGAAATTTCAAATTTTTAACCTACTTTTTAAGGAGCCAGTCATGTCCAAGCTTCGTCCTCTCGGAGACAAGATCCTCGTCAAGCGTGTCGAGGCCGAAACCAAAACCAAATCCGGCATCGTTCTGCCCGACACCGCCAAGGAAAAACCCAAGCGCGGCAAGGTGCTGAGCGTCGGCGAAGGCAAACGCCTCGACACCGGCGAACGCGCCCCCGTCGAACGTCAAGAAGGGCGACGAAGTCATCTTCGCCAGCTACGCCGGCACCGAAATCAAGCTCGACGGCGAAGAACTGATGATCATGATCGGTCGATGACGTGCTCGCCGTCGTCGAATAAACGTCGACGAACTTGCTACGTTCGCTAACTTCATGCAATTCAATCTAATTCAAGGAGTATACCAATGGCAGCAAAACGAATCGCATTCGATCAGGAAGCCCGCGAGGCGATCCTTCGCGGCGTCCGCAAGCTCGCCCGGGCGGTGAAAGTCACCCTCGGCCCTTCGGGCCGAAACGTCGTTCTGGAAAAATCCTTCGGCTCGCCCACCGTCACCAAGGACGGCGTCACCGTCGCCAAGGAAATCGAACTGGAAGATTCCTACGAAAACATGGGCGCGCAGATGGTGAAGGAAGTCGCCTCCAAGACCTCCACCGTCGCCGGCGACGGCACCACCACCGCCACCGTCTATGCCGAGGCCATCTTCGCCGAAGGGATGAGGAACGTCGCCTCCGGCGCCAATCCCACGCAGATTCAGCGCGGCATCAACCTGGCCGTCGACGCCATCGTCGCCGAGCTGAAGAAGATGTCCAAGAAGATCGAAAACACCAAGGAAGTCGCCCAGGTCGGCACCTCCAGCGCCAATCAGGACGAACAGATCGGCAAGATGATCGCCGACGCCATGGACAAGGTCGGCAAGGACGGCGTCATCACCGTCGAAGAGGGCAAGAGCCCTCGACACCACCGTCGAACTCGTCGAAGGCATGCAGTTCGACAAGGGATATCTCTGCCCCGCATTTCATCACCGATCCAGCGACGCAGGAAGCCGTCCTCGACGACGCCTACATCCTGATCCACGAGAAGAAGATTACCTCCGCCCGCGATCTGGTCCCCGTGCTTGAGCAAGGCCGCCGAGCAGGGCAAGCCGATGCTGATCATCGCCGAGGACATCGAAGGCGAAGCCCTGGCGACGCTGGTCGTCAACAAGCTGCGCGGCACGCTGAAGGTCGCCGCCGTCAAAGCCCCCGGCTTTGGCGATCGCCGCAAGGCCATGCTCGAAGACATCGCCATCGTCACCGGCGGCACCGCCATCTTCGAAGAACTCGGCATCAAGCTCGAAAACGTCGAGCTTTCCCAGCTCGGCCGGGCCAAGAAAATCCGCATCGACAAGGACAACACCACGATCATCGAAGGCGCCGGCGACGAGAAGGCCATCAAGGGCCGCATCGAAGCCCTCAAAACCGAGATCGACAACACCACCAGCGATTACGACCGCGAGAAGCTCCAGGAACGCCTGGCCAAACTCGCCGGCGGCGTCGCCCAGATCCACGTCGGCGCAGCCACCGAAGTGGCCATGAAGGAAAAGAAGGCCCGCGTCGAAGACGCCCTGCACGCCTGCCGGGCCGCGGTCGAAGAAGGCATCCTCCCCGGCGGCGGCGTCAGCCGTCATCCGCGCCGCCGCCAAGGTCCTGGACGGCCTTCGCAAGAAAGCCGCCAGACGACGACCAGCGCCTCGGCATCGAAATCGTTCGCCGCGCGATCGAAGCCCCGATCAAGCAGATCGCCGAAAACGCCGGCGTCGACGGCTCGGTCGTCGCCCAGAAGGTCAAGGAAAGCTCCGAAACCAACTTCGGCTACAACGCCCTGACCCACGAATACGGCGACCTGATGAAGATGGGCGTGATCGTCCCGACGAAGGTGGAACGCACGGCGTTGCAAAACGCCGCCAGCATCGCATCGCTGCTGCTGACGACGGATGCGATCGTCAGCGAGATCAAGGAAGATAAGCCCGAACCCGCCGGTGCGCCGGGCGGCGGGATGGGTGGGATGTATTAAAAAGTGAAATTGGTCCCCAAGGGCCAACTGACTTTCAGCATGAAGGCCGGCTGGCAACCCCAGCCGGCCTACCTATTTGACCGGGAATACCCTGAAAAAGAGGCGGGTCAATGGAAGAATGGAATTTATCTAAAGTCGATGTTGTCCTCTTGGGCGCGGGGTTCTTGAGGAGTATTACACCCCAAGCGCCACTGATGCGCAACTTCTTCTACAACTTCGATCTGATGCCCTATCCCCACCTAAACGATTTTCTTGAGTATTGTTCTGCGAGCGACATATCGAAATGTAATGTTGAGGCGGTGCTTCATAAGCTAGATCAGCTAACTAAAGCGCCTTTAGGAGGAATTGCCGACCAGTTGGATCTTTTACGCCAAAATTCCGATGCCATACGACGCGAGTTCGATCAATATGTCATAGACCGCCTGCGCAATCTTCCTATACCGACTGGTTCGTGGGCGAAGTCGTTGTTGTGGGACTGTTCCTCTGAAACAACCGTGATCACCGCCAACTACGATACGATCGCAGAACGAATATTATCCAAAAAGGCGACGATACATGGATGTGGCCAGATCAATTGCCACCACTGCAAAATGTGTGCCATCCTTGAAGCCGATTGTGGATGCACCACGCAGCATTGGGGCGACCCCGCGACATATTGGAAGGGAGCTTTGCTCAAGCTGCACGGATCAATCGCGTGGCGGATGTGTACAAAGGTTAGTTGTCACGGAGCGACCTGTTTACTTCCGGATCGACAATGCCGGCCACGTCACGACGAACCATGCCCTTGTTGCGGAGAACACTGTAGCCCCGCGCTAGTGTCTCCCACTCGGCTTAAGTCGTTTGAGAAACTCGATCAGCTGAAGCGCATGTGGACAGCTGCGGGAGCGGCTCTTAGCTCAGCGGAAACTGCCGTAATCTTCGGATTTTCCGTGCCAGACTCAGACGATCATATCGTGGAACTACTAAAACACACAATCGGTACTCATGGGAAACTGAAGCATCTTGCGATAATCGACGTCGATCCTGAAGGGCCGTTCGAACGTCTCAGTCGTTCGGTGCCAATGAACTCGAATGTTGAAACCACATTTTTCAAGGTTCCAGACGATGGAAGTGTTCCGACTTGGTTTCGAGCGAACAATGTCGCTGCGTGATCCACGAGTAGATAATGGTGACATCCGCCAGTTCAACCGTTTCAACATCGGTTTCTAGGCGCGATTCGTGACATCCACCTTTTCCGATGAATGCAACTTGAACGCAGCTAATGTTCAAACCATGCCAACCAAGTGTTCCGCGGTGAAATGGAACTGTGACCGTCCAAGAACTTCATTTGCATCACACCCAGCGCCCATTCGAACCATTCAGGCTTCTCGTTGCCGACGGTCGCTCTTATGATGTAGAACATCCCGAGCGTCTGGCGTCGTTGCGCAGCGGGCGAATGATTTCAGTCGCGACGGACGAGGGATTTCTGATTCTGGATTTATTTCTGATCACGAGGCTGGAAAAGGCGGTGGGTCGTGGGAGAAGTCGAACTGGGTGGCGGGCGTCGTGAATTGAAGGGGACCGCGAGATAGCCATCCCGCGGCTTTCTAGGAGGGGCTTTGGGGAGAGTGGGGTTCCTTTTTATTTTTGTTGATTTGGGATTTGGGTTGCGAGAAACTTTACGCGCATGGGGAAGGCGTGGAATGATTGGTATCACGTTATCGTTCACGTCTACGGCTCATGGCTGCGCGGGGATCGCGCGGGTGGCGGGCGCGACACCATCGCGAGCATGTTGATGGGGATTACAAAAACCCGCCGCCCAGGGGGAAATATGATCGAGTATATGCAAGTTCAAAGTCGCTGATGAAACGAGAGTCCGTGTCAATTGGCGGAGAAATTCAGCGAATTGTGGTCGAGGAATTTGTTGACAAGCTTCGGAGTAATGGGATCGAGGTGTTGATTGCATCGGTTGACGCGAAGCATTTGCATTTGCTTGGGCGGTTTCGGGATCATCAGCCGCGACATTGGGTGGGGATTGCGAAGAAACACGCGTCCCATTGTCTGCGGCAGGGCGGCCTGCGCGACGATTCCGGAGGGCTATGGGCAAAACGGGCACGAGAAGATCCGATTACGGATCGGGCACATCAGCTGAACACGTTTCGTTACATTCTGGCACACGAAAAGAAGGGGGCTGAGGTTTGGCGGTTTGATCGGGAGGGGAAAAATAAGAAGCCCACGGATGGCTATCCGTGGGCTTTCATGGTGCGCGGTTTCTTCAAATCGGCGCGCAGCGGCGTCCAATAGTATTTCTTCCAGCCGTTGGTGACGCCTTTGTGATCCTGAACGGGGACGTTCACGTGCACCATGTCGATACGGCCCTGCTTGCCTTCCTGGGAGAACGTCAGGATCAGAACGGAGTCGAGATCGGTCGGTTTGAAGTGCATGCTGCGCCAGTGTTGGATGATTAGTTTGCCCGGTATGGTGATGACGGTTGAGCCGCTGAGCATGCCGTTGAAGGCGTCGAATTTGCTGCCGGGCTTGGGGCCGATTTTTACGGGGCCGCCAGTGAAGGCGGCGTGACGTTTTGGGTCCAGATAAATGTCGTATAATTGTTGGGCGGATGCGGGGAATTTGGCGGTTTGAATGATGGGTTTGGTCATGATTTGATGATACGCCGAACTTTATCCCGGGGGCAAATCGGGCTGGATAGTCGTTGCGACCGGTCTTGATCGGAATAAACGGAATATTCGGTCGCTGGGAAGGGGGGAAAGCTTTTCGGATTGCGGAGGTTGTTTGGAATTAAAGGCGATGAATTGGATATGAGATACGAAGAGCGATCGGGAGGAGCTGTTTGTGGAAATCCCTGTACGGATATATGAAGAAATAACCGGTCTGGCCGAGCTTCCACCTCCGGTGGATGAGGCGGATTACGAACGCCGGAAGCATCGCCGTATTCCGTTTGGACATAAGGCGATCATTTCGCCGGAGCGCAAGGGGTACGACAACACTCCGGCCGTGGTGATCTTGCGCGATGTTTCACTGGGGGGTGTCAGCTTTTTGAACGATGAGGCGTTGAAGGTGGGGACGCCGATCCTGATCGAATTCAAGGGGCACCAGGACCGGCCGGTGCAACTGCATTGCGCGGTCGTCCGCTGCGAGGCGGGGGGATCGGGCGGAGCACAGTTTGTGGTGGGGGCGTCTTTCGATGCCGTGCTCACCAAAGAGCTGCCGGTGGAAGCGCCGGTCCAGACGCCGAAGCTGGCGGAACTTGCGGCCCAGGAACTGAAGCATGCGGCCGCTGCGCCTGTGGCGGCAGTGCCGTCAATGACGCTGACGGATGAAACAGCGCCCGTCGAGGACCAGACGCGCATCGCCGAGAAATTGAAAAAAACGGAAACGGCTCCGCAGGCGGCGGCGCCTGTTCCGGCCGCGCCCGCGCCGGTGAAATCGTCGGCGCTATTCAAGGCCGCCGATCCGACCGAGGCGAAGCCGGTGTCGGAAGAATACTGGTCGGAGGGTCAGCAGACCGACGTTGCGCCGCAGCCAGCCGCCGCGAAGGCTGCGCCGGAGTTGGCCACGCCGGTTTTCCGGGACGTTCCGTTGCCGGACCCCGAACCAGAACCCGAGCGAAAACCGGAACCTGAGCCCGAGCTGGAAGAGGAGGCCGAGCCGGAACCAGGGTCGGAGATAGGAACCGAGCCTGAGCCGGTGATAGAGATTCCAAAGAAAGTGGAGATTCAGGAGAAAGAGATCCCGGAAAAAGAGGTCCCGAAGAAAGTGGTCCCCGCCGCGGCGGAACCCGTCCGGCAGAGCCATGAACACCACGGGAAAACGCATGAAGTTCTGGCCCGCGTTAAGGAATTGCTGGTCGTTCAGGAACAGTCTATCGAGAGACAGCGGCAGGAATTAAAAGAGCAGCGCGAGCGATTTGAAAAGGAGATCAAATTGATGCGCTCGGAATTGGAAGATACGAAAGCGAAGCTGGCGGAAGTTCGGACCAAGTCCGACGAGGATGAAGACGCGATCGCCGAGCTTGAGAATTTCTTAGAAGAACACGATCGGCGCGATCCGCCTGAAAGAAAGAACGAAGCGGCTTGAAGCGGGTTTTTCGCGGGCCCTTGTCTGGATTCGTGAGGAAGAAATAAAAGATTTTTATCGTTGCGGTTCTCGCGCCGTTTGGCCTCGTCGGCTCGAATGCTGTGCGGCGTTGGTGCTGTGGAAATCGCTGGCTTCTATGAGCCGAGCCTTGTCAAGCGGGATTCTGGCGTTCGGAACGCGAGTCGTTGTTTCAGTCTTCTATTCAGAGCTTCCGCGAAAGATCTGTTTGGGTCGCGGGCCTATTCAACTGTACAACAGCGGCACCCACTCTGGCCTTCGAGTTTGGTGCTCAAGCCAACATCGGGCTTGCCGCTTTTTTGCCAACCGTCGAACTCCGATCGCCTGTTTCCCATTTGACTCATCCGGACGCTTTACCCGTCATTTTGCCCCGTCTCTTCACGTTGGCGCCGTCGGCAACGGTTCTTTCCACTGGGTGCCATCCCGAAGCATCGCCCACAGCTTCACCAGGAGTCTGCGGGCCACCGCCACGATGGCGATCTTCTTCCGTTTGTCGCTGCCGCGACGCACCTGTTCGTAGACTTGGGCCATCCAAGTCTTGTGGCGGACTCCCAGCCAGGCAATCTCCACCAGCATTTGACGCAGCAGGCCGTTGCCCGCATGGCTGATGTGACCTTGGCGGTCACTTTCGCCGCTCTGCCAGCGTCGCGGGGTCAGACCCGCGTAACAACCCACCTGCCGGCCGTTCCCGAAGCGATGCGGATCATCCAGGATTGCCACCACCGTCTCTCCCAATCGCGGACCGACGCAGGGCGCGGTCTTGAGTTGTTCAACACGCGCATCAGCCTTTGCCCGTTCTTCCAGCTTCTGCTCCACCTCCTGGATCTGCCGCTGAATACTCTCAAACTGCTGCAACTCGCAATGCACCTGGAACAGCCACAACCGCTGGGAGGAATAGTCCGACGCCTCCTTCTTCAGTTCCTCCATCGCCGCGTCAGTCCAGGCTCTTTTGGCCCAGGGCAGGCCCACGCCCTGCCTTTCGTATATCGAACGGATCGAGTTCTTGATCGCCGTTCGCCGCTGCACCAGAGCGTGACGGTATTCAATCAGCGACCGCCATTGCCGAACCGAAGCCTTGGGCACGTGCACCGTCGGCAACGATTCCATCTCCGACAATTGGGCCAGTTTCAACGCATCCTTGCGATCGCTCTTTTCCTTCACGACCTTCCATCGCCAACGTTCGTCGTTGCCGTTGGCGACCTGCACGGGAATCTTCATCGATTCGGCCAGGTCGCAAACCCATCCCGCCGCGGGTCCCGCCTCGATCACCAGCCGGTCCGGGGCACTGCGTTCCAGCAGCTTCCGCAATTCGCGGGGGTTCGTGGCGGTCTTGCCGAAGATCCGCTCGCCGCCGACACAATAGTCCACAAAAACGCTCTTGTTCTTTCCGAGATCCAATGCCAGAATCTTCATCGCCGAGTCCTTTCTCAAATAAAGTGACGTCTGAGCGATCCACGCGATCAGCTCGTTAATCCATTGGGGATTTTAATCCCCAAAACAACGTCCCGAGAAAGGCTCGGCTTCATAGTTTCTGGCCTGTTGAAGGTCGCGGCGGCCGTCTGCAATGGATTGAGGGAGGCGGCGGCGCGTTCTCCCTCAAATCGCCAAAGGGGCATGCCAGTGATATGATTTCCCGACATGGAATACCGCGTGCTTGGCCGTACGGGGCTGAGAGTTTCGGCGCTGAGTTTTGGCGGATCGCCCCTGGGCGGCGTCTTTGGGGCGGTTGACGAAAACGATTGCATTCGCACGGTTCACGTCTCGCTGGAGAAGGGGATCAATTTCATTGATACTTCGCCTTTTTATGGGCTGACCAAATCGGAAACGATTTTGGGAAAAGCGCTGAAAGGGATACCGCGCGACAGATATATCTTCGCGACGAAGGTGGGGCGGTACGGCTCGGAGCGGAAGGATTTTGATTTTTCGGCCAAGCGAGTGACGGCGAGCGTGGACGAGAGCCTGAAACTGATCGGCGTGGAGTATGTGGACGTGATCCATGCGCATGACATTGAGTTTGGCGATCTTAACCAGGTGATCGGGGAAACAATTCCGGCTCTTCGGAAGGTGCAAAAGGCCGGCAAAGCGCGGTTTGTAGGGGTGACGGGATTGCCGCTGAAGGCGATCCGGCGAGTTGTCGAGACCGTGCCGGTGGATGTCGTTTTGAGCTATTGCCACTTTGCGTTGCATGACACGACACTGCTGGAATTGGCGCCACTGCTGAAAAATCGAGGGGTGGGGATTATCAATGCTTCTCCGCTGGTTATGGGGTTGTTTAGCAGCCGGGAGACGCCACCGTGGCATCCTGCGCCGGCGGAATTGAAGGAGGTTTGCGCCTGCGCGGCGGCACATTGCCGGGCAAACGGGGCGAGCATCGAAAAGCTGGCGATCCAATTTACGCTGACCAATCCGGATGTCGCGACGACCGTTGTCGGTTCGGCCGATCCGGCGGAAATGGAAAAGAACATTCAATGGGCGAACGAGCCCATTGATCGGCAATTACTGAATGAAGTGCTGTCGATTTTGAAGCCGGTTCACAATCTGACGTGGCCGTCGGGGCGGCCGGAAAATAATTAACGCCAGGAATTCTAACGACGTTGTTCAACATGGTTATCGACTCACATCATCATTTGTGGAAATTTAATCCGGCCGAGTATGGATGGATCGACGAATCCATGTCGGTCATCCGGCGCGATTTTGCGGTGGAGGATTTACGCGAGGCCATTCAAGCCGCGGGCGTGGACGGCGTGATTTCCGTGCAGGCCCGGCAATCGCTGGAAGAGACGCACTGGTTGTTGAGCATCGCCAACGAGAACAAGTTTATCCGCGGGGTCGTGGGATGGGTGCCACTGGCTTCCGAACGCGTGAAGCAAGACCTGGAAACCGTGGCGGCGGACCCAAAACTGCGCGGCGTGCGGCACGTGCTCCAGGATGAAGCTGATGAATACATCGCGCGAGAGGATTTTAACCGCGGCGTTTCGCTTCTGAAGGAATTCAACCTGGCGTTCGATATTTTGATTTTCGAGCGGCAATTGTCCGCGGCGGCCCGATTCGTGGACCGCCATCCCGATCAGGTTTTCTTGCTGGACCATCTCGGTAAGCCAAAGATCAAAACGGGCGAACGCGAAGCGTGGGCGAAGAACATCCGGGAACTTGGGCGGCGGCCCAATGTTTACTGCAAGATTTCGGGGATGGTCACCGAGGCCGACTGGCAAAACTGGACCCAGCAGCAACTGCGGGAATATTTTGACGTCGCGCTGGAGGCGTTTGGAATTGAAAGATTGATGGCGGGATCGGATTGGCCGGTGTGTCTGGTGGCATGCGGATATAAAAGATGGTGGGACATCCTCCGGCAATGGACGGCGGAAATGCCGAAGGAACAGATCGAGCGATTTTTCGCGTTGAATGCCATCAAGGCATATGGATTGGGCTGAGCCGATGGATGCGATCGTGTTGGAGAAGCCGGGATTGCTGCGGAACGCCAGGACGGATGCGCCGGGGGAAGTGCCGGAAGGGTGCGCGCTGGTGCGGGTCGGCCGCATCGGAGTTTGTGGAACGGATTGGCATGCGTATCGGGGCAAGCAGCCGTTCTTTTCCTATCCGAGGATTCTGGGACACGAATTGGGCGTCGTGGTGGAGCGGGTGAATGATCCGCATAGCGTTCTGAAACCCGGCGACCATTGCGTGGTCGAGCCGTATTTGAATTGCGGTCAATGTGTGGCATGCCGGCATGAGAAGCCAAATTGCTGCGTGAATCTGAAGGTGATGGGGGTACATATCGATGGCGGAATGTGCGAGCGGATAGTTGTGCCGACGCGAAAACTGCATCGGTCGGAAAAACTCTCGCTGGATGAACTGGCGCTGGTGGAACCGCTGGGAATCGGTGCCCACGCGGTGGATCGTGCGAAGATTGTTCGCGGTGAATGGGTGCTGGTGATCGGGGTTGGGCCGATTGGATTGTCGGTCATTCCATTCGCCATGGCGGCGGGAGGACAAATCATCGCGATGGATATCAGCGGCAAGCGATTGGAATTTTGCCGCGCGAGCATGGGTGTCAGGAACACCATTGACGCGAGCGAAACCGATCCTATCGCGGAGTTGAAGAAGTTGACTTCAGATGATCTGCCAACCTGTGTGATTGACGCTACCGGCAACGCCAAGTCGATGGCAAGATGTTTTGAATCGACGGCGAGCGGGGGGAGGATCGTATTTGTCGGGCTTTTTCAGGGCGATTTGACGTTCAATGATCCAAATTTCCATCGGCGGGAGCTGACATTGCTGGCATCACGCAATTCGCGGCCTGGGGATTTCAGCCGCATCATCGGCATGGTGGAGCGCGGTGAGATCGATACCAAACCCTGGATCACGCATCGGGCCCGATTTGATCAGGCTGTCGAAGAATTCCCCAAATGGCTCGATCCGGATTTGGGTGTGCTGAAAGCGATGATTGAGCTATAGTGCCGAAATTCGAATGCGCACTCTTCGCGGCATTCTCGTCATTGGCATGTTGCTCGCCGTCACGGGCGGGCCGTGGTCGGCCATGCAATTGGTCGCGTGGACCACGATGCTCGCGGGCAATCTTCGCACGGGGTCTTTTTCTCTGGCCGTAACCCAAACATTTGATGGACAACATCCGTGCAGTCTTTGTAAAGCGATTGCGGCGGGCAAGAAGTCTGAGGGCAAATCGGAATTGACTCCGCCCGTAATGAGGCTTGAATTTATCCCGCTAACACGATCAATTGCCTTCACGCAATTGGATTGCGCTCCGTTGATGACTGTTTCCGGAAGAATCGTTCAATCACTCTCCCTACAGCCTCCCACGCCTCCTCCCCGCACAGTTTGCGCCTGATAACACCTATCTGGCCACCGCCTGTTGCGATATATCGCGCCGGCATGGCTTCCATTCTTTTTTGAGTGCCGCCGAGAGTGGCTGCCAAATCAAAGGAATAAAATGCGAATTTTCAAATCCCTGATTCTTGTTTGCGCGGTAATCTTTGGTCTTTGGACCGCACCAAAATGCGGCTGTGCACAAAATGCTATTTCAACAACAGATCCGGCGCATCAATTAACGGACAACGACGATTCGCAAGACTCGCCCATTTATGCCTGCGCCTGCGGCTGCGGGATTTTCGAGGTGGGCACAAGCTCCATGCTTCCCACGGGCACGGGAGCAACGGTTTATTTCGAGTACGACTTTCAGGATCAGAACATCAATTGGAGCGGAAGCTCGCGCACCGGCCGCCGACAATGACGACAAGGAAATTCGGACCAGTTTCTTCACCGCGGGCCTTCAGTACTTTTTCAATCGGAACTGGGGGATTCAGGCGGAACTCCCGCTCGATTATCGATATTTCGAAACGACCGGCGGCGCCACCGGGACCGAAATCGTCGGAAATACCTGGGCCGCGCTCGGTGATATCCGCGTCGAGGGGATTTACACAGGATTTTTTCCTGATCTGTCCGCCGGTGTCACGTTCGGATTCAAACTGCCCTCTGGCAATTATACGCATAACGACGCATACGACGATATCGATCGGGATTCCGAACTGGGTACCGGAAGCACCGATGTTCTTCTGGGCGGATTTTATCGAAATGAAATCGGCGACAGCCTTCGATGGGATTGGTTCGCACAACTGCAATCGGATCTGCCGTTCACCGGGCGAGACCAATATCTTCCCGGCTGCGAAGTCGACGGCGCTCTGGGGGTCTATTACAACGGGCTGGTTTTTCACAGCGTGCGAGTTTCCCCGCTTGCGCAGATGCTGGTCTCATATAGGGCGCAAGATTCCGGCAACGAGGCATCCAATCCGGTTGCTTCGGGATATACGCGCCTTTTGTTGTCTCCGGGGATCGAGTTCGACGTTCATCCGTGGATGTTTTACTTCGATGCCGAATTCCCCGTTTGGCAGCATTTTACGGGCGACCAGTTGACGGCGCCGGTGCTACTTAAGTTCATCGTAAGCATGAGAATTTAACGGGAGGTTGAGCGCCCACTGCCAGTCTGTTACTGTGATGGCGAGGGTTTCCAGCATGTTAAATCGACGCTGCACCAAAGCACCTGGGGCGTTCACGCTGGTGGAGCTTCTCGTGGTCATCGGGATTATCGCGGTGCTCATCGCCATCCTTTTGCCGGCCCTGAATCGCGCACAGGCGCAGTCCATGCAGGTTCAATGCGCCAGCAATCTGCGCCAGGATGGATTGGCGATGCTGGCGTATGCTGATCAGAATGATGGCTATCTGTTTCCCGATCGCATGGGGTGGGGAAATGCGAACGTGTACCTCAACGCGCCCAACGACGGCAGCATGGTGGCGAGCGGCACAGAGCAGGTGCTGGCGCAGCCCAATCTGTGGCAGTCTTACACTTATAATGTCTGGACCACCAAAGTCTTCAACGGCGTGTGGGACCCGCCGATTATGATCTGTCCGACTGATGCTACTGACCCACCGCCCAATGCCCGGCACACGTATATATTGAACGATCACCTGGCGGAATCGGGTGCAAAATATGTGAAATACGGCACGCCGTTGCCGAACGACGTTTCTCCGTCGGATGCGATTTTGATGGGCGAAAAAGTTTCTCTAGTGGGCGATTATTATATGAACGCGGGCGATTACTCAGCGGGAAAGGTCGACGAATTCCGGCACGGCCCGCAAATCGGATCCAATTATCTCATGCTCGACATGCACGTCCAGGCTGAAATCATCACCGCGGAGGATGCCGGGTATTTGCTGGACCCTTGGGACTTGCCAGGTACTCCGAATACGCTTCCGGACCAGGGTCAATAAGGTCACAGCAACGGCGAAAGCAATGACACCGCGCTCGGTGTATATGCTGGTGGCGGGGCGACGATCCCAATCGGATAACACCAGCGACCGGGAATGGGCGAGATATTCGGCTTGAATCGCGCAGGCGATGTGTGATCGACTGGCCGTAGAGCAGCACACTCAATTCAAAGTTCAGACTGAAGCTGCGGACGTCGAGATTGGCGGAGCCGAAAATGGCGAATACATCGTCAACGGTAATTGTCTTGGCGTGGAGAAGCGCGGGCTGATAGAGATGAATCTCGACGCCGGCTCGAAGCAGCGAACGGTAATGCGATCTACCGGCTGCAGCGGTGAAAAAGTGATCGGCGGTCTCGGGAAGAATCAGCTTGACGGACACTCCGCGATCGGCGGCCATCATCAACGACAGCAGCGTCGTTTCGTCCGGGACGAAATAGGGCGACGTGAGGACCAATTCCTGTCGGGCCGTTTGAACGGCGGCGAGCAAAAGGCGGCGAAACGTCGCGTTCGGGATAGACGGCCCAGTCGGGACGACCTGGGCTGAGAAAACATCGGCGGGGTTCTGGTCCTTCGGAGCATCGTGCGGATCGGGATAGGGGATTTCGATTTCTTTTCCGGTTTCGAACGCCCAGTCTTCGGCGAAGATGGATGCCAGTTCGCCGACGATGGGACCGGTGAATCGGCCGGTGACATCGATCCAGGGGTTTCCGCGCCGGCCGCCATAGTCGGGGTTGATCAGGTTATGGCTGCCGTTGAAGGCGACCTTGTCATCAAAGATCGCCAGCTTGCGGTGGTTGCGCAGGTCCATGCGCACCATTCGGCGACGCAGGGGCGTGACGGGAAGGGCGGCGGCCACCTCAACGCCCGCGGCAATGAGTTCGGTTGAAAGCCCGCTGTGATGGAAGAATTTTCGGGACGCCATCGCATCGGCCAGCACACGGCACTTCACGCCGCGCTGGGATGCTTTGACAACCGCATCCGCCACGGCGCGCGCAGTTTCGTCGCCGGCGAAAATGTAATAGAGAAGGTTAACCGACTTTTGAGCCGCGGCGATATCGGCGCATAGACGATCTCGGAATTGCACGGCCTCGGACAGAAAGTCCATCTGATTTCCAGCGAGCACCGGCAAGCCGCTGATTTTTTCCGCCTGGGCGATCATCGGCTGGTAGGCCTGGGGAAAATCGGGCGTTATCTGATGTTGGCGCGCTCCACGTTCCGCGACGGATCGCGGAATCTGGCGATGATCTGCCGATGCCGCTCGGTGCGCCGCGGCCCCAGACGGCTTTCGCCGACCAGAAGGTACAGGGCCAGCCCGATGTAGGGGTGGAGGAAAACAATTCCCAGCCAGGCGATAGAGGCCCCGGGGGCGAACTGCCGCCGCAGAACCACGGTGACCATACCCGCGCGAATCGCCCATCCGATCACGGCGTAGGTCAGGTAGAGGGAAAACCAGAGCATTGTCAGAATAAGATTACCGTGGGCGGGTCATCCGGCAAAATACGGATTTACTATGTTGGCGGTGAACAATAGAATTTGGGGATCGAGGCAGCGGAATCGTCGTCGCGGCCTCGGTCAGAAATCGGAGAGATTTGTGCTAACCCGTTTTCGGGGATTGGTTTTGGCGTCGGCGCTGGCGTTGCTGTCGTCGGCATGCTCGTCGAACCGCCAGCCGCCGCCGTTTGAAATTCACTCGGCCGGGACACTTACGGCGCATCATCTGGGGACGGCACTATCGGGGCCAGTGGCGGGGAAACAAGAATCGATTTCTTACGGAGATGCGCTGGATGTTCAGGTGCGATGGTTTGCGCTTGAGCGATTCAACTGCCGCGATTTGCCGCTCCTGGCGAGCAAGGCGACGTTGATCACGGCAAATCTGGCGGATCAAGCGGTTTTGCCCGCGGCTTCGCTGACGAGCAATGTTCGTGTCGGTTGGTTCGAAAACAAGACGGCGGAGCAGGCAATTGCCAACTCCAACCCAAGCCGATTTTTCGAAATTGGCCAGTTGCGCGCCGCGTTGCCTGACGGCACAACGGCCTCATTCCGTGCATTTGATGCCGGGGGTCTTAAAGATCAGACGCTGATCCGCCCGGAATCTCGCTTCGTGGAGGTGAGCTTATCGCGAATCTCCGGGGGAAATCCGCAGATTGCGCTGGGGATCGAGGATTCGGCGGATCGTCAATCGTCGCATTCTGATTCTTCTAACTGGCCAACTGGGGTTTACCAATTCGAAATGGCATTGCTTGATGATCCGATCAAAACCTTTCCGCAGTCACTTTTGCTGATCGTGCCGTTCAGGTTTTCGGGTCCGCCGAATCAGGCGGTGGCGGCGTTCGTGACGATTTCGCGCGCGGTTAACGATGCGGGGTTCAAGGATGCGGTTGCTCGATGTAAATCTGATCTTGCAATCGATCAATCGGCGACGGTCAATCCACTGTGGACGCTTGGACTGTTGCGGACGTTGAATGAGCTGGACGATCCATTCCGCCGGCGCGGCCCTGGTTTATCTCGCCGGGCAGGGGGACGCCCGCTTGTGCGAAGATGTGGCAATGCTGGCGGATGATGCGCTTTTGAATCAGATTGCGACAGCGGTAAAGCATGATGCGCCGGCGGCCATTAACGGCGGGGACCTCGCGGCGTACGCATGGATTCTGGATCGGTCGGCGATCGGCGCAATGCAACCGCTGCTGGCGAAAGCAGCGTTACCGCCGGAGCTGTTCGCGGTGCTGACCGAACATTTCGGCGAACCGGGCCGTCATTCGGCGGCGATTGACGAGATCATGCGCGGCACCACCAACGGGAGCGAGCTTCACGAGAAATTGGTCAGTGAAAACTATATTTATCTAGAGGATAGCTCCCCGGCAGCGCGGGTCAGGGCGTTTGAATGGCTTCGGCGCAGAAACTGGCGCCGGCGGGGTTCGATCCGCTGGGATCTCCAAAACAGCGGCGGCAGGCGTTGGATCAGGCGTTGTCCAGCGGGGGTGGGCAATGACACAACGCGAATCAGGCGAATCAAAGAAGATTGAAAAGGTTCGAGAGAAGCCCCGCTGGTGGCGGCGAAAAAGCGCGATCGTTTTGTTCGTGTTGCTGGGCCTGGCGGTGATTCTCAGAATCGCGCTCGTTCTGCTTCTGCCGGCGGTCATGAACAAAGTAGCGAAGGTATACAAGCTCCAATGCCATTACGATCGCCTCGACCTGAGCCTTTCAGGCGGGACCGCCGCGATGTGGGGTTTTGAGCTTCTTCCGCAAGAGGGGGGCGATCCGGTTTTGCGGGCGGATTATCTTCAGGGGGATATTTCGGTTTTGGCGCTGTTCCGGGGACAGCTTGTGGTTTATCGCGCGGCTGCCGATGGCGTGGACGCGACGTTCGAGCGCGAAGCGGATGGACATATTCCGTTGCTGGATCGCTTCGCGTCGAGTGGGTCCCCCGCTCCGCAACCGAAGGCAACGTCTACAACCAATACTTCAGCGCCGATCGATCTTAAACCGCCCCTGCGGATTGACGCCCTTCGGCTGGAGCATGTCCGTGCGCGGGTGCGCGATTTGAGCGTTAACCCGCAAATCGATGCCCGGCTGGCACTGGATTTTCGAGTATCGAATCTGGCTACTCCGGGAGAGCCGACGCATTTCGAGTTCGATTTTTCCTCGGATCCCATGCTCGATTCGCTTCTGATCGAGGGAAATGCCAGCGGGGATGCGAAACAGTTGACGGCGAATCTTCGCGTGCTGATGCGCGGCCTGCATTTGAAGCCTGCGCAGGGATATCTATCTGCGATCGGGTTACGGGCGACGGCGAACGATATTTCCGCTAGGGCGACGGGCCAATTGACCGCGTCGGTTGGCCCGAATCCTGGCGACGGGATTAAAGCGAATCTGACGTTTAACGATGCGTGGCTGACAAGCGACGGAAAAAAAGCGGCGGCGCTTGATGATTTCGAATTGGGCGTTGATTCGTTGACGCCGGGACTGATGAAACTTGGAACAATCGCCATCAAAGGTGTGCGGTGTGATGCGGGGCGAAATGCCGATGGATCGTTGGCGATTGCCGGCGTCGAGATTGTGAAGGCGACGACGAATGCCGCGGGGCCGAAGGAATCAAGTGAACCGGTCCCATCGCCGGCGCCGGCACCACCCGCAACGACGACACCGTTTCGATGGAGTCTGGATCAATTTACGCTGACCGGCCTGCACGTTGGATTCCTGGATCAGGCGGAGTCACCGCCCGTCATGTTGTCGCTTGATTCGCCGCGCATCGAGCTGGGAAAATTGGATTCGGAACATCCGGATTCGCCGGCGGATTTCTCGGTGATGCTTACATCGCCGGGAATCGTTCGCGAAATTAAAGTTGCGGGGCAAGCCACGCCTTTCGCGGCGACCAAATCGTTCAATCTGACCGTCGGAGCCAACGGGATTTCGCCGTCGGCGGCCGAGCCGTACCTGAATGCCGCGGGACTTTCATCGGAATGGAAGAACGGGAGCTTTTCGGTCTCCGCCGATGGGGATATGTCTCTGGGCGACAGCGGCGCCGTCACCGCGAACGCGCGACTGTTCGGTCTTCGGCTTGCCGACGATTCGGAATTGTTTGCGTTGAAAGAGGCGCGGATCAAGGGCGTCGGTATCGATCCAAATACGCGCACGCTTCGCGCGGATGCGATCGATATTTCCGGGCCAAGCCTCGCGGCCCATCGGGATGCGGAAGGCAATCTGCACTTGTTTGCGTTCAAGACGAAGGCTGTCGTTGCTGTCGCGCCGGCGGCCGTGACAAGCCCGGCGAAACCGGTGGCAACCGAAGTAGCTGCACCGACCCCATCGCCGTTTGACAATTTCGAGATCGGCCATTTCGCGTGGAAAGACGTGCATGTCAGCCTGACTGATGACGGTGTCAAGCCACCGGCGGCTTTGTCGATCTCGGATGCGGGCATTTCGGTGGATGATCTGGCGGTTCATCTGAAGCCGAATGGTGCTGCGCCGAAAAAGGGAAAATTTCGGGCGTGGCTGGTCGCGCCGAATCTCGCATCTGGGCTTTCATTTGACGGAGTCATCACGCCGGCGACGGACAAAACGGGCTGCGATTTCACGATTCGCGGTGAAGGCCTGCGCGGCGACGCGGTGGCAATGTATATCAAGCCTTTGGGAATTGAGCCGACATTGAAAGATGGGTCACTGATGGTCCGCGGAAAGGCCTTGCTAGATCAGATTGGCGACCATCCGCGGTTTTCTTTGGCACTGGACGATTTGAAATATAACGATGCGGACCGGTCATTAATTTCGGTTGCAGGTATACAGGTCGACGGAGTAAGCGCCGAGGCTGGGAAACTTACGCTGGATTCCATCGCCGTGAAATCGCCGCATGCCCGGGTGGTTCGCCGCTTTGACGGAGGGATTGAAACCGCTGGGCTTCACTTTATAGCTAAACCGCCGGAGCAGGCGACGGCACCGGTCGCTGATCCACCACCGGCGGCTCCGTCATCGCCCCCGGCGCCGACGGCGTTTGCCGCCGCGGTCAATTCGTTGACTATTTCGGATATTGGCGTCGATTGGATCGATCAGGCGGTGCAGCCAAATGTACAAACAACGATCCATGCCCAGACTGAGCTTTCGGGTTTTGAATTCAGCGATCATCCACATCCCGGTGCTTTCCACGCGTTAGCCAGCGTCGATGGTTCCTTGGATGCGTTAACGGTTGAGGGTACAGTGGCAGCGTCGCCTGGCGGGCAGAGCGTGCGATTGACATTCGATGGTAAGGGACTTCGCGCCGGTTCCATGGCGGCGTATTTGCCCCGGACGATGCGTTCGACCCTGCAGGATGGCTGGCTCCATCTGGCTTTCGCCGGGGACATATCGCAAAACCCGTTCGGCGGCCAGGCGATTGAGCTTGGTGTGAAGGACTTCGCTTATAGCGATTCCGGGAACGCTCCTTTGCTGCAATTCGATTCGTTTCACCTTAAAGCGCCTCGGCTCGATCCGGACGCCAAAGTGGTTTCTCTCGACGATATAACGCTCAGCGGGTTGGAAACAAACGTTAAAAAAACCACTGCGGGAACGAATTTGCTGGGCGTGGAACTCGTCTCGGCGCCCCAGTCGTCCCCGGCGGTAACACCCTCGGCGACGACGGAGCCATCGTCATCGCCGCCGGTTTCCGTCCCTGTGACGGCGGCGTCCCAGCCGAGCAATCAGGATATTCTGCGCCAAATCGCGGCGGAGCGCAGCAAATTTCCGTTGGTCAAGCTCAGCAAATTGGACCTGAATACGCGGAAAATCACGGTATTTGATGAAACAAACGCGGGGGCAGCGCCCCTCGTCATGTCGAATCTGGAGATTCGAAATATTCAGCCGGTCACGCTGCTGGGTCGCGACCCGGAATCAAATCCCCAAACGGAGATTCAGATCACGGGCGGAATCGATCCGGTTGCAGATCAGTTTGCGGTCGACGTCAAGGCGACGCCGTTTGCCCGGCAGAAGGCATTAGGCCTGGACCTGACGGTTTCGGGAATTCACGGCGCAGCGCTTACCGCTGTCGCGCCGCAATTGGCTTCCAAAATTGACGGCGAGGGAATGACAAATGGGCAGTTCCAGGCATCGCTGGTGGCCATGCTAAAATTGCAGACGACTCAGCCGACCGATTTTGATTTCTCCCATGGGGGAAAGCTGGATTTCAGCCTGACGAAAACCGCCTTTCGTGGTCAACCTGGAGGGCCGGTTCTGGCGGGAGTCGGCGAAGTTCATTCGGATGGAATCGTCCTGTCGCCCAACCTGAGCAGCGTGGAATTCAAGGAACTGGAAATCGACAATCTGACTGCGCGAGCCGAACGGAAAAAAGATGGGCTTCATGTTCTGGGCCTTGTCGTGAAAACACCGACTACTCAGCCGTCGACCGCCCCGGCGGAAGCCGCGCAGGTCGCTCCGCCGTCTTCGCAGGTGGCCTCCGTCGATCGACCGGCATCCAGCGTCATCAAAATCGATCGGCTGCTGGTCAGCGGCATCGATTGCCGGATTGAGGATCAGAAGTGCGATCCGCCGGCCCTTATTCCGATCAACGGTCTCGACGTTGAGGTGCAGAATCTGTCGAGCCAGCCCACGCCGGACGACAAACCCGTTCGATTCAACCTCCTGGCGTCGGCGGACAAGGTTCCGCTTCCGGGCGCGAGCCGGATGAGAAAGCCAATCGCGAACTCTTCTCGCAAATTGCAGGCAGCGGAGTTGTTTCCCTATATCCAAACCTCAAGGGATGGACCAAACTTTCGCTGAGCGGGTTCGAGTTGCTTGGCGTTAGCGGTCTGGCTCACGAAGAAAAGATCACCGTCGGTGGCGGTACCTTTGACGGAGATATAGACCTGCGATTTGCCGGCGACGGGACGGTCGGCACCAGCACCCGGTTGGTTCTGACGGATCTCTCCATGTCGGAGCCGCCCAATGGATTCATATCCCAAAATCTGCGCTTGCCGGCCCCGCTCGACGTGGTGATCGCAGCACTCCAGGATCAGGACGGATCGATCACAATTCCGCTGAATGTCTCCATCAAACAGGGACAGCTTAACACGGCGTCCGTTGTCGGCGCGGGCGTGGGGGCGCTGGCGGAAATTATTACGACGGCGGTGGCGTCCGCACCGTTGAAGCTGGCCGGACTGCTCTTGGGCGGGAAGCAGAGCGAAGCGGAAGTTCCGGTCAAAATATCCTTCCCGGCGGCATATTCTGACTTGGGGCCGGATCAATTCGCGCAGCTTAAGGCACTGGCGACTCGTCTTCAAAAAGAGGATTCATTGCGCGTAACGTTGCGATCGGATGCCGGGCGGGACGATGTCTGGCTGGCCAGCCAGCGCGTCAACCCCGGCGTGGAGAACGCGGCGGTATTGGCGGATGCGTTGTCGCGCCGGCGCGATGCGCTCCTGGCGGCAAGATTGGATGCGACGAGCCAGGTTCGGGCGCTTCTGGCCTCGACGGATACGGATGACGCCGCCCGCGCGATCGAGCGGCTGCGGACGATCAACCGTCAGCTTGCATATACGGAAAATGCGATGGATTACGCTTATGATCTTCTTCGGCCCGGCGCCGATCGGCAGGCGATGCGCCGAACGCGGGCGGCCACCTTGGCCATTGCCAGGGCGCGAATCGAGACGATCCGTGGGTTTCTTACAGGCACCGGTCGCCATGCGATCGATACCAGCCGGATTTCGGTAGCCAACCCGCAATTCGTCGAATCGCCGGAAAATCAGGATGGGACGGTGACGGTTACGACGGTAAAGGGGAAATGATCGCAAGCGCCGAGTTTTGATGCAACGGCTTCGGAAACATTATTGTCGTTGACCTATATTGACGATAACCTATAATGCCAATGTGGACCGTCGAATATACCGACGAATTTGGCCAATGGTGGGATGATTTGAATCATGAAGTGCAGGATGCAATTGATCGGTCCGTTGGGTTGTTGGAAAGACTGGGGCCATCGCTCGGGCGGCCGCACGTCGATGCGATAAAAGGTTCTCGTCACGGCAACATGAAGGAATTGCGAGTCCAGCGAGGCGGTAGACCGTACCGAATTTTCTTCGCCTTCGATCCTCGACGCGCCGCCGTTCTACTGATAGGTGGATGCAAGGCGGGTGACAAGCGATTTTACGACCGCATGATCCCTGTGGCCGATGATTTGTACGATGTTCATTTGAGACAACTGCGAAAGGAAGGGCTGATCTAATGTCTGGCCGACATAACTTTAACGATCTCCGCAAGCGGATGTCCCTGCGGCGCCGCGCCCACAACGAGCGGGCGGTCAAAACTCAGTTACGGAAAATGCTCTTGTCGGAACTGCGCCGGGTGGCAGGCATTTCCCAGGTCAATCTCGCTAAATCAATCGGAATCAAACAGCCCACTCTTTCTCAATTGGAGTCGCAGGATGACATGCAAATAAGCACTCTTCGCCGGATCGTAAAAGCATTAGGTGGCGACCTTGAAATAATTGCGTCTTTGCCATCAGAGCGCGTCGCATTGAGTCAGTTTGCCAAAGTATGAAAATGGATTTCTATTTTCACGATTTTCTTGCCTTTCCTTTCGCCACTGGCGGAGCGGTGATCGGATCATCCGGCCAGGAATGTTTCGGATACCTGACCCTCAGGTCCTTGCGGACCTGAAAATACGTGGTGGCCCAGAAACTGTGGAGATCGTCTGTGATCTGCACGGGCCGAAAGTTTGGGCCCAGCAGATGCAGCAACACCGGTACGCGGCCGGCGGCGATTCGCGGGGTTTCAAGCCAGCCGAAAACTTCCTGAAGCCGAACTGCCAGAATCGGGGCCTGATCTGGCCGATATTGCAGTTGAATTCGACTGCCGCTGGGAACGCCCAACGTTTCGGGAGCATGCTGGCGAAGCAATGGGTCAAGTGGGTATTGCAGCTTTGCCGCGAGAGCATCGGCCAGTGGCATTCGCGTGATCTCCGCAAGGCTTGATTTGCCATCGCACAAATTCTCCAAAACATCGGCAAGTTCGGCGTCATCAAACGACGGCCAAGAATGCTCCGGCATAAATCGCCGGAGAAGGCTAATTCGCGCGAGGAGATTCAAGGCGCGCTCGTCGTTGTTGAAAATCTCTTTCGCCCGCGGCCGCAATGCTCTAGCCAGGGTTTTGCCCGCCTCGCGCGAATCGACGGCGGCATCACTTTCTTCCGACAAAACCAGATCGCGATAGCGCACGACACCGCGGCCCACGACACGCTGCCTGTCTTCGTCAAACAGGGTTGTGCGCCCTCTCGTGATGAATTGCGGAAACATCTCCATCAGCCATTCGAGGCGGATGGCGCTGGCAATGCGGACGATCGCTTCACGATTTTGCGAGCGAGGATCGTCGCGGGCGTCAAGAGCGAGGAAAAACTCATCCTGTCCGACGACCGATTCGGCGTCGAGCCGAACCGCGCTGCCGCCGGTCATGATGCCCGCGGAAAGATCATTTCGGCGACGCCGGCAAACACGGTCGGGATAGGCCTGAAGCATCAGCTTCAGCAGCGTGTCCCGCGACGGCGGCTGGATCGGAGCGGGATCCAGTTTTCGTGCCATGCGTTGCAGTTCATTCCGGATTTGCACGACTTGCCGGGCGGCGGTTGTGTCGATTCCGCCGTCTCGCAGGTGAGTTGCGAAGCGATGCCGCTCCGCCTCGGCCAGGTCATCCATTCGGAGGAGTAAATCGCTGTCGCTCTGCGTAGCCGGCCCGCGTAAATGCCGCGGCCGGCTAAAATCGGGGCGGCGAATGTCTTTTTCCGATAGGAGGGCGGCGAGCGTCGCGCCCTCATCAGGACATCCGGCTTGGGCGGCCGCGCCCAGCAATCGGCTGATTCGCGGATGTAGCGGCAGCGAATTGAGCTTCTTCCCGAGCGGAGTGATCATCGTACCACGGAGTGCCCCAAGCATTTCAAGAAGCCGCTCCGCCGACTGCAACGCATCGGCGGGTGGGGGCTCAAACCACCCGAACTCAGCCGCAATTGGCTTGCCCCAGGCGTGGAGATCGAGGACCGCGCCGCAGAGATCGATGCGCTTGATCTCCGGCAGCTCAAAATCATCCAGGGCGGCCTGTTCCTTGGCCGACCAGAGCCGCAAACATCGACCGGGCGCGGTGCGGCCCGCCCGGCCGGCGCGCTGGGTGGCCGAGGCCTTGCTGATGCGTTTCAGTTCCAGCCGATCGAGTCCCCGGTGTGGATCGAATGCCGGGATTCGAGCCAATCCGCTGTCGACGACCCACCGAACGCCATCGATTGTGAGCGAGGTCTCGGCGATGTTGGTTGACAGAATGATTTTGCGACGGGTCGAGGGCCGCAGCGCCAAGATCTGCTCTTCCGGCGGCAAGCTGCCATGAAGCGGGAGCAGGGCGAGATTGAGTTGATTCGACAGCGGCTCCAGGCGTGCGATCGCCCGGCGAATTTCGTCAGCGCCCGGTAGAAACACCAGCACATCGCCCGGCGATTCTTTTCGCCCGACGATTTCCTCCACCGCCTCCGCGGCTCGGGCCACAATCGGCGCGCTCCCATGCGGGTGATATTCGATCTCGACGCCGAACGTTCTCCCTGGGACGTTCACTACGGGACAAATCCCCAAAAACTTCGCAGCCGGCGAGGCCTCCAGCGTTGCCGACATGACGACAATCAATAGATCGTGCCGAACCGATTGCTGTATCTCGCGCAACATGGCGATGGCTAGGTCAATATTGAGCGAACGCTCGTGAAATTCATCGAGGATCACCGCTCCGACGCCTTCGAGAAACGGATCATCCAGCATTTGGCGGGTCAGCACCCCTTCGGTAAGCACACGCAGTCGCGTGTCCCGGCCGATCTTCTTTTCAAAGCGGATGTGATAGCCGACCTCTCGGCCGATTTGCCACTGATTCTCCTCAGCGATTCGCTGCGCCGCCGCCCGCGCCGCGACACGGCGGGGCTGGAGGATGACAAGATTCGGGTGTTCGACGGAAAGAATTCCACTTCGCAGAATCGCCGGTGGCACCCGCGTCGTTTTTCCAGCGCCGGGTTCGGCGACAATTACGAGAGATTTTGCGTCGCGGAGGTGCCAGACAATTTCCGGCAGATGTGAATCGATCGGCAGGGGGGTCATGGATCGCCGCCGCCACATTAAACCGATCAGCCTCAACTGTCCAAATCGGCGATCAACCCATGGATGTATTGGATCTCTGTTCTGTCTCGGCGAAGGGCCTGGCTGGGATGGGAGAAGGAGTATTGGAAGTTCAGCGGTTGCTGCATGGTTCTCTCAATGGCTTGGACGTCTCGTGAGTGTTGAAGTTCGCGCGCGTAGGCAATGGTGCACAGAGGTGTTGCAAGGGACAAAACAATCTTCAGGTGGGCCCAGAGCATTTAATCGGCTCCTTTGCGCGAATGTTGCGGTCATTATTTCCTGTGGATCGCAACATTTCCCATTAGCGATGAGACTTCGACTTCGGGACCGCCGCCGTTGAGGTCGCCACCGCGAATATCGGAGTCGACGTTGCCCTCTTTCGCGGCGATCTTGAGCGTCACCACGGCAGTGCGCACAAGGTTGAGTTCCACGTTTCCCATTTCCGTGACGAGAGAGCAGTCCGATTTTGGAGAGCTGTCAATCTCGGCCAATAGGTTGCCCATGGTGGCGTGAGCCTTGACGGCGGGCCCACTGAACCGACGAATTTCGATATTGCCGGCTTTGCTCACAGCGTCGATCGCGCCGCTGACCGCGAGCGACGCGAAGTTGCCGTCAACGGTTTGAGCGTTGACGTCACCGGTAATTTTGGCAATGTAGATATTGCCGTTGTGCGTGCTGAGCGTCAGCGGAGACTGGCATTCCGCGGCTTCGATGTTCCCGTCGGCGGCGGTCGCCTGGGCAGTCGCCGAGATTCCATGGAGCGTGATATTGCCATCGTGCGTCGAGGCCTCGAGTGTACCGCCGCAAGCGGAAGCGTCGATGTTTCCACTTTGGATGTCGGCGGTCAGTGCGCCGGTGAGGGCGGATAACTGAGCGTTGCCGGCCTGGTTCTTGAGCCGCAGATCAAACTTGGCGGGAACCGTGATTTCGTACGCGATCTCTACCGATCCGCTGAATTCATCGCCAAATGCATGGAGAGATATCTCATGGTTTTGCCGGCCTATTGAAATCTGATGGTTTTGCAGAAATTTTTCTATGTCGGGGCCTTGGCGGATAATTTTGAAGCGGACTTCGTTCCGGCTCCAGGAGCCAATTTTCACGTCACCGCGATCGAGATCAACCGAAAGTTGTTCGCCGGGTTGAGCGGGAATGGAGCGAATTTGGATGCCGGGAATGGACGGCAGAGTCGTGGGTGGCATATCGGGCTCCTGAATGGTCACGTCCGTATCAGGAGCGTTCGAAGATGGAGCTTGCCGGCCGCTTGGCACGGCATCGGTCAAGGCGATCAATTGAGGGGCACTGAGCGTGAGCGAGAAAAGCCAGGCGATCGCAATGGTCGCCGCCAGTAACGGGAGGGTTGAATTTGCGGGCCTTTTGGTCACCGGGCGGTCGAGGAGTCGTTGGATTCTGAGATAGAGTTGGGAGCGATTGCCCGCTGCGCTGCTGGCAAGGTTGCCGCAGCGCGACGAGAACGCCAACTCGGCCAGGCGGGTGAGGGAAACCGCATAGGGCTTGGGAGTGCCGGTGAGGGCGACAACGCGATCGTCGCAAGCGGCCTCGCGCTCGAGATTCAAGTGCCGCCCGATCCAAAACAAAGCGGGTTGTATCGGCAGGAGCGCGATCAGAAGCTGCTGGAACAGGTTAGTTAAATCGTCGAAGCGGGCCAGGTGGGCGAGTTCGTGCAGAGCCATGTGGTTGAATTCATCGGCTGAGGATTGATCGGCAATCGATGGCGGGATGAGAATGACCGGATCGACAAAGCCTAAGGCCAACGGCGCGGTGATTTCATGGGAGACCAGCAATCGCGCCGAGCGATTGACGCCGGCCGCCGCCGCGATGCGCGTTAAGCGTGCGCGTAAGGATTCCGGCGGCTTTGAAGCGGTGCGTTTCAGGCGGCGCAATGCGGCGTAGGAGAACGCGACGCGGATCAGCAGAACCAGGGATAGAATGAGCCACACCGATTCGACGGTTTTGGTGACGGGACGGATTGGAAGTTCCATTGGAAGGACGTTCGGAGGGGCTGTGGGCCGAACGACCGGCGTCGGGATTTGCAACTGAGCCAGCGGGACGGAACGCTTATCGAGCTGGACGGAAGTCTTATCCAGTGTCGAGGAAGTGAGATTCAGTATCTCGTGCGGCTGCGCCAGCGCGACAGGGTTGCGAGCATTAAATATCAAATGAGTTAGAAGCGGCCGCAAGGGAAGCAAGGCAACGGCAAGCATCGTAACCCACCAGATGCCGTAACGCGCGACAGAATTCAGGCGGGGAAAGAGTTTGAGCAGAGTCCAGATGAGCGAGGTCAGCACAACTCCCTGCCACAAGCTATTCAAAAGATTTGTCATAACTGTCTCCGGTTACGGCACCGCGTGCGTTTGACGTCATTCGCTTTCGCTGATTTTCTTCTTGATCCGTTTGAGTTCGGCGGCATCGATCTGGCGTTCATCGAGAAGCTTCATAACGAGTTGGCCGGTCGATCCGCCAAAGAATCGGCTGACCAGATGATGGATTGCCTTGGTGCTGGCTTCTTTGCTCCCAACGAGCGGTTGATAGATGAAGGCGCGACCTTGTTTGGTATGGCGGACATACCCCTTGTTTTCCAAAATCCGCAGGAGCGTGAGCACGGTGCTGTAGGCGACGGGCGGATCGGCCGGAAGCGCATCCACGACCTGACTGACAGTGGCGGGGCCCTGCCGCCAGAGAATATTCATCAGCCGAAGTTCGCCTTCGGTGAGATGGGGTGTTTTCGCACGGGCCATGTTCGTCTCCAGGTCGATCAACTAACGAATTAATAGCTCAAAGATAGTGGGATCGCCGAGCTTTGTCAATTAATAAATTAATAGTTGGGGAAGATTTTTCGTGACGGTGCCGCTGAAAGCGGAATTATCGCAGCTTTTCGGGGTTAAGCCCCTTCAATTCCTTCACCACAAATCGTCCATCCTTGCGGATCAGTTTTCCATCAAACCAAACTTCTCCGCCGCCGACTTCGGGGGTTTGGCGCATCACCAGGTCCCAGTGAATCTTGCTCTTGTTGCCGTTGCTGGCTTCGTCGTAGCAGGCCCCGGGGGTGAAGTGGATGCTGCCGGCGATCTTTTCGTCGAAGAGGATGTCCTTCATTGGCTTGGTGACAGTGCGGATTAAATCCGATGGCGAATTCGCCGACGTAGCGGGCGCCGGGGTCGGTGTTTAGAACTTCGTTTAGTTTATCGGTGGCCGATGCTGGATGGCTTCGACGATTTTGCCGTCGCGGAAAACCAGGCGGACGTCGGTATGGGTGATGCCGCGATAAATGGTGGGGCAGTTGAAGCGGATCACGCCGTTAACGCTCGTTTTGACGGGGGCGGTGAAAACTTCTCCGTCGGGGATATTCACCTTGCCGTCGCAGCAGATCGCGGGGATGTTTTTGATGCTGAACGAAAGATCGGTTTCGCCCGGGCCTTTGAGCCGAACGCGATCGGTTTTTTCCATCAGCTTCTTCAGCGGCTGCATGGCCCGGCTCATTTTCGCGTAATCGAGGGTGCAGACGTTGAAATAAAAATCCTCGAACGCCTCGGTGCTCATCTCGGCCATCTGGGCCATGGACGGCGTCGGCCAGCGCAGCACGCACCAGCGTGTTTTCGTGATCCGCACGTCGCGATGAACTTTTTCCCAGACGGTGGATTCGTACAGCTTCTGCTTGTCGGCCGTTACGTCGGAAAGCTCGGATACGTTGGAGCTGCCGCGCGCACCGATATAACACTGCACGTTTTGCATCTGCAGTTTTTCCACGCGGGCGATTGTGTCCCATTGCGGCTTCTGGCCGACTTGCATAAGGGCGCGGTTGATCTGATTGCTCTTCAGCATCACCAGTGCATAACCTCCCGCCGCGGCCGCGTGGTGAATCAGGGCCGCGCTGAATTCATGCGGCACATCAATCGCCTCAACGAGAATCTTTTCATCCTTTTTCAGGGCGCAGGAATAATTGACGAGCATTTTGGCCAGTTTATCGATTCGTGGATCAAGCATAGGCCGGTTTATACAACGGCCATTTCCAATCCCGCAAGAGATGTACCGACTTGAAGCCCGCGGCGCGCAGCGATACGATTATCGGTGTGAAGGGCGATTAGCTCAGTTGGCCAGAGCGCACGGATCACACCCGTGAGGTCACAGGTTCGAGCCCTGTATCGCCCACTTCGGTAAGTCCCATCGATTCCGAGAAATGCGGGCCGTTGCCACGTTCAACCATCGCGGGCGAGGTCTCAGAAGCGCCAAGGCGAGATGCGAACTTTGATGAAATCGCCGAAGCCCAGTGCCTCGACGTGTCCATCGCAGAAGCCGATGTTCATTAGCCCGCCCTGATGTCGATCGACTTTGGAGGGATTATTAGGGGCTTTAGCCAGCGGAATTCTGTTACCAAGCCACGATTCCGTGGCCCCAGGCTTTATATTGGCAATATTGCACATACGTCCACCGGGGCCGGTGCCGGGTATAAGTGCGCCAAAGTATCCTCCGTTGAGCGGTATTAGGGCGGCATCATCTGTGGTGTAATACAAGCAGGAGTTTTCGTCCAGGCCAAAGGTACCCGCACCATTATATGGGCGAGTGCCGCAGTCGGCGACGAGCAGGGTCTCCGCGGACTTGTACACGCGATCGAGGCGGCAGTTGAGAGGCTGGCCCAATTTCGATGTGCCATTGGTTGGCCCAGCCCATATGTTAATGGCAGGGCTGCCCGGGTTGAACCGACCGATTCCGGTAGTGTCGGTCACCATGGCAATATCCGCGTTGATGCCATATGAAATCGGCTGATAGCTGAAGTGGGTTTCATTGGGCGGATAGGGCGAGGAATTATTGACATTGTTAATAATGGCGTAGCCGGGCATGGCGTCAGTAAGCCATACGTCGCTGGGGCATTGGAAAACCTTAGTCTGGTTCTGAGCGCCGGCCGTAGTCAGGAAAGTATTATTTCCCGCCGAGCCGCTACCCTGACCCAGATATGGAATTAGCGCGCTGGCCCAATCAAGCACGACCATCGGGAGGCCCGGAGTATTCGGGTTGGGGGTCGCCGTGCGGTAGGAAAATTTGGTGGTTGGAAGGGTGTCAGCCAACTGAGCATACTGCTGGTCGGAACACGTCTGGATGCAGCCCGCGTGGTCCTGAGCAAACAGCATCTCCGCCTGGATTATCTGCCGGATGTTGGACTGACACTGGACAAGCTGCGCCTGAGATCGCGCTCGCTGAAGCGCCGGCAGAAGTAGCCCGATCAGCACCGCAATGATGCCGATCACGACCAGGAGTTCAACGAGAGTGAACGCTTTGCGTCGGATCATAAGAGACTCCATTTCGGCCTATTTCCCAATGACTCGGCGCCTCCGCGCAACACGCCAGCAGCGCTCAACGTCAGCAAGCCCATTGACGCGGGCTCTGGCACATTCGCAAGGTTGATGCCGTTTGAGTCGGCAGCATTTATTAGATCGCGCCGTTCATCACGTCGCCGGATGATGCCAGAGCGGCGGATTGGCCGAGATTTGCGGAGAACAAGGTGAAATCTTCGGCATTGACCGTTCCGTCGTAATTAAAATCGCCATCATCCCACATGGCGCTCTGGCCCAGGTTCTGCGAGAAGGGGGTGAAATCTTCGCTATTAACCGTTCCGTCAAGGTTGGCGTCACCCAACAGGGTGAACATGATTTCGATGGTGCCGCTGGGCAAGTTGGCCGGATCGCCTGGATCGGCCGAGTCGGCGTAACCGATGCCGTAACTAAGACCGCTGATGGCATCGTCCAGCGCGATGGAGCTGCTGATTATGCTTGGACCGGGCAGGCTATAGTAGCCATTCCTAATCCACTGTTCGATGGACGCGATCGGATCGGGACCGCTGCCGTAATTGATGAAGAGTTGATTGTTGCCGATATCGAGCGAGGAAGTCCCCAGAATCGATAGCGAAGCGATTGAACTGGCAGGGCTGTTGGCGACCAGTTTCAGCGTATTGGTTATCGTGCCGTTGCCGATGGTGAGGGCGCCCGCGCCGCTCAAACCGCCGATGGTCTGGTTCGCGGCGACAAGGAGCGAGCCATTGTTGGTAATCGCGACTCCGTTGGTTCCGAGCGCCGAGTTGGCTTTGATCTGAAGGGTTGCGCCGGCATTGATGGAAACGGTCGTGGCTCCGGAAAGACTACCGGCGGCGTTAAGATTGATCGTTCCATTTCCGCCGAATTGCAGGGCGCTGGCGACGCCGCCGTCATTAAGTCCCCCGAGGTTGAGCACCCCGGCTCCGGTGCCGTTGTTGGACGCGATAAAACTAGCCGATCCGCTCACGCTGGTTGTTCCAAGCGTCAGGGTATACGGCGCGTTCAAATTGGTGCCACTCACGGTCAGAGTTGAGCCAGCGCCCATGGATACGGAACCGAGCGTCGCTGACGAAACGGGAACTTGAAGATTGTAGCTGGCCCCGGTGGCCACGGGGACCGATACGTCTGGAGATGCCGCGTTGAAAGCGGCAATCGTGGCGGGCGAAACGTAATATGTATTCGACGAATTGAGTAGGCTGTTTTGTTGCAGCTCCTGATCGAATAAAAGCCAGTCGTTTACATCATTGATTCCCTGGCCCGTCATGTCCGCGGAGGGATTGAATTGCTGGCCGTTGCTTTGGACGACCTGGAAGAATTGGTTTACGTCGGTGGAATTGATGTGCCCGTCTTCGTTCAAATCGCCAAGGCCAAGTCCGTTGAGAGTCGAGTGTCCAAGATCGGGGACCTGGCTGGCGGTGAACCGTTGGATGGTTTCGTTTCCGTCGGGGCGATAACTGACGACGGTCGCGACGTTATTGCCATTCTGCAAGCCGTTGAATCCGTATGAGAAAAGATTCTGGTCGATTTGAGTGGCCAATCCGCCCTTGTAGGTCACGCCGTTCACTGCGTAATTCCCGGTGGTGATCATGTTGAGGATCTGGGCGTTGGTGATCCCCACGGGGAGATTCAAAAAGGCGTATTCGCTGTTGGTGGTTCCATCCGATTGGACGTCGAGTTGCCGGTTCTCATAAGTCGTGGGGGCCGACGCGAAAGGGGCGAAGCTCTGAATGCCCGATGAAGGCGTTCCGCGATCGACATAAATCGTCTCATACCAGTCGTTGTAGACAGGAGGAGCGGTGGTATTGGAATTATGGCGGAAGGCGATCGCTTCGATGTAATGATATCCGATGGATAGCCCGGCAGTGTCGATCGTTTGGGAATAGGCCCCATTGCCATTGGCGTTGTAGTATCCGGGCGAGGAACTCGCGAAATTCTGATATCCGTAAGAAACGCTCGTCGGGTCGATTGTCTCTCCGTTCGAGCCGGGCGTCGTGGAAGTCTGCCCATTTGACGCCACGGTGATCGCGCCGCCATCGATCGTGAACTGCGCGTTGTCGCCGTCAGCATCTTGATCGTGATAGATCTGCGTCGGGGTGACCTGGAGGTTGGCCTCCACGGTGTTGAGGTTCAAGGTGAACATTGAACCAGTCACGACGTTGACCGCGGTATTTCTGGCGGTGCCATTGCTGTAATTGGCATTGGGTTCCCATCCGCCGGGGGTTGTGCCGGTTCCGGTCTGGCTTGCCATGACGGACGAAACACCGGTTGTTGAAAGGGTGCCTGTCGGCGTCGGCAGGCCATAGATGAGGAAGCCGTCATTGGTTGAATAGTGGCTGGTGGTGCTGCCCTTGTTATAGACGGCATTTCCAAGAAATTTCGCGGTAAACAGGCCACCACCGGGAATGACGCCGCCGGTCTGAACCTGAACAAATTCTGGAATTTCCCCATTGGGATCGGCGTAGGAACTGGTCGCGTTGCCGGTGAGTTCCTCCAGCCAGGTTCCCGGCGCAAACGAGACGCTCATGGTTCGGGTTTCGTAGTCCACACCTGTGGGAAGGGACGTATCGATCGTGGTGGCGTTACTAAGAAGCACAATGGCCGAGCCGGTGCGTTCGTAAGCCAGAAGGTTTGTCTCGATCCAGTCTTCCCGGTAGTTGCCACGGCCATAGCGATTGCGAATGTCCACCAGATTGGTGATGTTGAGATTGGAATAGGCGGAGTTTTGAACGTTGGTGTCGAAATTGCCACCGAGCGCTCCCATCGCGGAATCCTTGGGATCGCTGGCGCCGCCCTCGGGGAAGTAGCCGCTGCTGCCGCTGCCGCTTTCGTTGTTGATATTCTGGCCGTTGTAATAAACCTCCTGCTGGCCCGGCAACATCAGTGAGTAAGCATAGGCTACTTGAACCAACCCGGGAGCAGGCACTCCACCGTCCTGATCGTTGACGAACTTGACACCTTCGCTGCCGTTGAGGAGTCCGTCGTCGGAGTAGTCAAGACTGGATGTGACGACGTTGTACCAGTTGTTCCCCGAGGAGTTTCCGTAGGTGCCGTTAAACGCGTTGAGGTTGTTGTACATCGCCTGGTAGAGAGGAAAGTCCATGGCGTCCCGATTTCCCTCGACCGTGTTGCCAGCTCCGCCGTTGGTATCGCTTAGATTGATGTATGCCTTGTCAGTCGAAGTGCTCCCGTAATAGATTTCGGAGTAGCCGTAAATTTGCTCCTGCGCCGTTGAGGAGCGTGCGGTTGGATTCGTCGTAAACGGCCGCGTCGTAATCATTCAGGACCCCCGTCGGCATGTTCAGCGCCGCGTCGATGCGGAAACCGTCCACGCCCATTTCCTGAATCATCCATTGCGTATATCGCATCAGATAGCCGGTGGCGTTTTCGGCCACAGGAGTCCCGGCCATAGGATTGCTCGTGCTGTATGGATAAATCGTGAAGTTCTGGTTCAAAGCCGCGTCATAGACAGTCTTGGGCGTAAGTGACAAATCAGGGTAGTACTGCGCATTGGACGCGGTCGGAACATTTGCCAGATATCCGTTCCACGGCGTGGTGCCGGCGGGAATGTTCTGCGGATTCCCGGCAGTGGTAGGTTGACGGATGAGTTGGTTATTTTCTTCCTGAGCAATGTCGTCCAGGCCCGCTACTGTCCCGTCGATGCCGTTGGCCGGCTCCGTGGGATCGTGAAAATCACCAACGTAGTGGTACGTTGTACCGTTGTCGGTATATGTCGCGCCGCCTGTAGTGCCGGTTTCGTTATATCCCAGAGTGTTGTAACCAGGAGCGCTCGGATTCGTGTCTTGCAACACGACCGCCAGACCGGGATATCCGCCCGACGCTGCAAACCCGGAAGTATTGTTGTTCATGGGGGCGGTATCGTTCCACAGCAGATCGACGTATGCCTTACCGCCGAACGAATGGACGCCCTGAATCACCGACTGTAGTTCGGCCTGAGTGCCGTAGGTGGTGGGCTGCGCCGCTGTGCCCAGATCGAAACGATTGTAGACGTCGTATCCGACCGAATTGGGAACCCCGTTGCTATCTTTGTCGATGCTGTATCCCGGCGGCGGGAGATAAACGGCGCCATATCCGCTCTGAAAGATGTCGGGCATCTTGTTTTCGATCGATAGATAACTGCTGTCGAAATCCTGGAGGATGACGGGCTGCGAGACGTTGTAGCTTTGGCCATGAACGGGCATCGACGAAACGGTAATAACGCTGGCGACTACCGGAGCCAGACGAGCCCACCGGCGGCGGGCGACCCGGGAGTCTGGCAATGTACCGCCAGCGACCTCCGTACGACGGTTAAGGTTAAATCTGGTGAACCGCTTCAACATACCCTCAAGCCCTCGCGCCTGGATTGAGATAATATAACCACATCATTGGGAAGATTGGAAGTTTTTAATTTGAGAAAACTTTGACTCGGCGCCGGAACCGAGTCAAAGCCTGTTCGATCAATTTGCAGATTGTTAACCGATTCATGCTTTGCGGCGGCGAGTACCGAGCATCACGGCAGCTCCGCATAGAAGTCCGATCGACGCCGGTTCAGGGACTGCCTCCGCGGAAACGTTTAGACTATTAAAATAACCGTTTCCGGTCGTGTTTGCATCAAAAAGATCGACCTGCTGGATCGGCCCCGAGGTGGAATTGCTGTAAGTGAAGTAGGGTGCGCCACCGACTGCGGGACTGATCGTTATCGTGTATGGGTTCAAACCGTCGGGGCTGTTACCGACCAGAACCGAAACGACTATGCCACCGTTGAATTCGGAATAAGTGACAGGCACAGTGGTATTATTGGTTCCGTCGTTGTCGATCAGAACCGACGCGTCAATGGAGTTGTAGCCGATGCCTTCGAACGTCAAAACGGGCGTAGCTGAAGGGCCCTGACCGGTTTCAAGACTAAACCCGAGTGCCGAGTTTGGCGGACCGCCGTTTCCATTGCCCAGCCCCCCAGTGAGCATGGCAACGCTAAATGTTTGATTGTAAAGCGTGCCAAGGCCTGATGGATCCTGATAGCCGGTCGGATTGACGGTAAGCGGTCGCATCATGTCAATGCGATTGGCATTGCTGGAGTCGGGCGTGTTGGAATATGTGCCCCAGGTATATCCGGCGGTCGCAATATTGGGAGCATTTCCGTAGCTGTCCAAATATGTGCCGACGTATGGCGGGTTATTTCCATCAGTGATCGCAATGTTCCATGGACCAAACCCCGTACCATTGTTCGGCGGGGTGTTACCCCAACCACCCGACGAGTAATTGGAGGCATTGTCGTTTGCGACCATCGCCGCGCGGGTTAATGAACTCGAGCATGCGAGTGCCGCGACCGCCAAGGCCGAAACACCCATTGCTCGCAATGTCCTCACAGATAGATTCAACGTTCCACGCATGTTTCTCCCTTTCCGCCGGGTCGGATAATTCCGCCGGCCAAGATGAAATGATCTCAAATTCCGCCTCTCAAAAACGTGAAGTTTCCTGATACCGGCAGCCATTTCCTTCAAGTCTTGGTTAACCGATTAATCTACAAATTCAAAAAAAAGGAAAACCGCACTTCAATTCGTTCTCCAGTCGAAACCGCTCAAAATCGCCGCTATTGCCTACCGAAATGTATATACCGCCAAAAGCGACAATCGCCACTTATTTTGCGATAGAATAATCCTTTCCGAATGAATGTCAAACAAAAAAGCCGCATTTCAAGCGTTCACGCGGTACCGGAATGCTCCCCGCCAACATCTAAGATGGCGTCACTCAAAGATAGCTTGCCGTAAGTGAATTATTGCCAAGCAGATGTATTAACTTTACCATCGAGATTCGGGCTTTTTTATTTGATTGTTGAAATTGTTAATCGGTTTGTTAAACTGATTTAACCTTAAGATAAACAGAAGCGGTAATTGAATTTATTGGTACCATCGGGGCCGGTTATGATGCAGGGTAGCGTTTCATCAGAAGAAGCTGAGATGGAACTAAGTCGGTCCATCTCTACTAAGCCTGTCAATCTGCGTGACGTTGCCAAACGCGCCAAGGTTTCCGTGGCAACTGTTTCGATGGTTCTGAACGAGAATCCGCGAATTAGCCGCGCGACTCAGATGCGGGTTCAGCAGATCATTGATGTGATGGGGTATCGACCCAATCGTCTGGCGCAGAGTTTGTCCAGCCGGTATACCGGGGTTCTCGCGGTGATGCTGCCTGCACTTCGGCACGGGTTTGGCGATGCATATTTTGGAGAGCTGATCAGCGGAATCTGCGACCGGGCTGGAAAGCTTGGCTACAAGATAATGCTGGAACAGGCGAAGCCGGATTTCATCAAGAATCGCGACCATATCGCCATCTATGAACGCCGCTTTGTGGATGGAACCCTTTGCCTGGGCTGCAACGATCGCCATCATTTCCTGGCGGATTTTACCGATCGAAAATATCCGCTGGTCGTCGTGGACAACTATTTACAGCAATGGAATCTGGATTACGTGGTTTGTGATTACCGGGCCGGAACGGAGCAGGTGATGAATTATCTCCTGCAACTGGGACATCGGAAAATCGGATTTATCAACGCGGCCCCCGAAGTCCGAACGGCTCGCGACCGGCAGGAAGTTTACGAAAATCGGTTGCGAGGCATCGACGTGCAGATCAAGCCTGAATGGATGGGAGATGGACAGTTCACCGAGCAGGGCGGCGCTTTGGCGGCGAAACGAATCCTCGAGGCCGCGCCCGATGTGACGGCGCTTTTCGCGGGAAACGACAAAATGGCGCTGGGCGCGATGCACTATTGCAGTCATCGCGGAATCCGAATTCCCCATGACGTCTCGATCATCGGGTTCGACGATATGCAGCAGGCCGCTTTTGTGAATCCTGCACTCACCAGCGTTCATCTTCCGCTTTATGAGGCGGGCGCACTGGCGTGCGAACGGCTGATCGAACGCATTCGCGGAAAAGTCGATCGTGTGGCGGAAACGCTTCCTACACATCTCGTCGTGCGCGAGTCCACGGCGATGGTCGCCCAGCACTAAGCGGAGGATTGAATTCTCGGCGTGGTAACAAGAACCGTTGCAGCGAACTTTCCCTCAAATCCAATGAAAACTTTCAGTCGGTTGCTTCATACCTGTCTTCCAGTGTCGATGCTCCTGGTCCTGGCGTGGATCGCGTGGGGATCGCACCCGCGTTTTGTTGTGGCCGCTGATGTGCCGGGGGAACTCAAACTTTATCCGCACCTGTTTTCTTACAATGCGGGGGATACTTCGCCGCATCGGGTCATGGTCGTGGGAGATTTCAACGGCTGGTCGCATGATGCAACGCCCATGATCCGACGAGGCAACGGCCTCTTCAGCGTTTCGATCGAGATGACTGAGGGTGTTCATTTATACAAATTCATGGTGGACGGGAAATGGGTTAACGATCCACAAAGTGACCCCAACCTGGAACAGTCGGATGGATTTGGCGGGAAGAATTCGGCCCTTCTGGTCGGCCCCGACGCTCGGCGATTTCCGCCGCCGCCACCGGGGCGGATCGTGGCGGAGTTGCTTCAACACGACCTGACCGATATTCGCCAGCGCGATGTGGTCTCGCCGCGCCAACTTCGGTTGGGTTTTCGCGCCAGGCGGACAATATAGAGAAGGCCGCCATCGTTTGGACAACGGAAGGCAGCTCATGGCAAAGCCAGGATATGTACCCGATGAGCCAGCATTTTGGTTTCGAGGATTTTGCCGGAATGATTATGGTCGATCACGGGCCGGTGTCGTACTTTTTTCGGATGGTTGACGGTCCGACCACGGGCTATTTTGCCGGCGGTCAGCTTTTTTCATCGATTAGCGAGGCGCAATCGCACGCCTATTTCTGCGACATGAAGCCGGATTTTCAAACTCCTGACTGGGCAAAACATGCCGTCTGGTACCAGATTTTCCCCGAGCGATTTCGTAACGGCGATCCCGGCAACGACCCGCCGAATACAAAAAAGTGGACGAGTAATTGGTTTTCGAGGCTTGATCGGTGAAAGCGGCCAGTTTTATCACGATGTCTGGTCCCGGCGGTACGGCGGTGACTTTCAGGGGATCATTTCCGAATTGCCGTATCTTCGAAGCCTGGGCGTCAATTGCATCTATCTGAACCCGATTTTCAAAGCCCGGGATTTGCATAAATATGACACGACCGACTATCGGCATGTGGACGATCACTTTGGATTCGCCGGCGATATCGATCAACTGCGGGGAGAAACCGACGATCCCGCGACCTGGCAATGGACCAAAACAGACAAGCTCTTTCTGGACTTTTTAGCACAAGCGCACGCCCAGGGATTCAAAGTGATCATCGACGGCGTCTTCAACCACGTCGGCACGGCGAACTACGCGTTTCAGGACGTGAAGAAGAACGGGCGAAATTCGAAATACGCCGATTGGTTCGAGATTACGAGCTGGAATCCCTTTCACTGGACAGGGTGGGGCGGTTCGCCGGACGGCGCGCTGCCGGAATTCCGCAAGGATCCAGTCCTTGGTCTGGTGCATGGCCCGCGAGAATTAATCATGAATATCACTCGCCGCTGGCTGGCGCCGGATGGCGATCCTTCGCGCGGGGTCGACGGCTTCCGGCTCGATGCCTGCGAGAATGTACCTCGCCCGTTTTGGGTTGATTGGCGCAAACTTGTCAAGTCGATCAACCCCAACGCCTATCTGACCGGTGAAATCTGGTCGATCGCTCCAAATTGGCTCGACGGCCGGACGTTTGACGCCACGATGCAATATCCCTTCGCTCAGGCGATGGAGTCGTTTTTTGTCGATGGCCGCAGAGGCATCGGCCCGATGGCGTTCGCCGCGCGGCTTCAGCAATTGACGTTCGTCTATCCATTCCAAGTGTCGCTCGTGCAGATGAATCTTCTCGACAGCCACGACACCGATCGATGGGCGTCTCGCTTTGTCAATCCTGATCTGCCGTTTAACACTAAGAGCCGGATTGAGGACAACAATCCCGATTACAACGTTTCAGCTCCCAACGAACAGCAATGGACACGAATGAAGCAGTCGCTGGTGGTGCAAATGACGTACGCCGGCGCGCCGATGATTTATTACGGAGACGAGGCCGGCATGTGGGGTCCGAGCGATCCATCGGATCGCGAGCCGATGATCTGGAAGGATCTGGAACCATACGATGATCCGCAGGTCAGATTCCGGCAGGACGTATTCGATCAATATCAGCGGTTGATCGCCATTCATCGGCGGCTAACGGCGCTGCAACTGGGGTTTGCCCACACGGTCGTGGCGGACAATGAGAACGGCGTGTACTCCTTCAGCCGCGACTTGGGCAACGACCACATTTGCGTGGTGGTTAACCGCAGTCCCTATGAGCGTGAGGAGCGGTTAAGGTTTGGTCCGCCCGACCAAAATGTTGCGCTGATTAACTGGCTGGATCCGAACGAAACGCGATTGTCCGGTGCCTCGGCCGCCGAACGAGACAGCCGGCCGATCATCACTCCAATCGAAGGCGCCGCGCCATCCGCGATTGCGCGACACGGCATTGTGAACGTATCGCTTGGGCCGTGGGGCGCGATGATCTTGTCCACGCCAGACGTGATGACACAGTGAATCCTCCGTTAAACGGACGTGGCGCTTGCGCGATGTGCGGGGAGATAAAACTCGCGGAGATATTGTCCGACCATGCGATGCGTGTTGAACGTCGCGCCGACGGTTGACATTGAATGTTTCATCATCGCTATCCAGCGGCGGGGGAGATTGGCGGAATCGCTCGCGTAGTACATCGGCACGATTTGTTTTTCCAGCAATTCGTAAATTCTCTGGGCGTCCTGGCGGTCTTGTTGTTCGAGGTTTTTCAGTTGTGAGCCGTCTCCTATGGCCCAGCCGTTTTTCGCGTCGAAACATTCGGGCCACCAGCCGTCTAAGATTGAGCAATTCAGACCGCCATGGAGCGGGGGTTTCATGCCGCTGGTGCCGCTGGCTTCCTGTGGACGCAGAGGGTTGTTGAGCCAAACATCGCAACCGGCGACGAGGTGGCGGCCGACGTTGATGTCGTAATCCTCGATCAAGACAACCCGGCCTTTGAACGCGGGTTGTTGGGCGAAACGATGGATTTCCTGCGCGAATTGACGACCGCCGTCGTCTTTGGGGTGGGCCTTGCCGGCAAAGAGAATCTGGACGGGGCGTTCTGCGTCGCCGAGGATTTTCGTCAGCCGCTTGGCATCCCGGAAAATCAGCGGGGCGCGTTTGTAGGTGGCGAATCTGCGGGCGAAGCCGATGGTCAGGATATCCTCGCGGAGAAGATCGGGGTTCATCAGGCGCTGGCGGACGAACCCGATCAGTTTGCGTTTCAGGGTCGCGTGGACGGACCAAAGCTCCGAATCGGGAATTCGGTCGGCGCGAGCGAAATATTTCGGGCGATCGGTGGGGTCCAACCAGTTGGGTTTGAGATATTTGTCGTAAACTCGCTTCATTTCCGGCGCGAGCCAGGTTTGGACATGGACGCCGTTGGTGACATGCTTGATGGGGACGCGATTCGCGTTGGTGGTGTTGTAAACCTTCTTCCACATCTCGCGAAACCTGGCCATGGAGGGCTGAGACGCCATTGCAACGGCCGCTAAGGCGCAGGGCGAGCACTGTCATGCAAAATTCCTCACGATGATTTTTCGGATCCTCGCGGCCGAGAGCCAGAAGCTCCTCTTTGTCGATGCCAAGATCGTCGGCATATCGACCGATATATTTCATCGCGAGCTTTGGATCGAAGCGGTCATTGCCAGCCGGGACAGGCGTGTGCGTGGTGAAGACGCTGGAACCAGCGATGCTACGGAAGGCAATGGGGAGATCGATGGAGCGGCGCGTGAGGCGCGCAACGCGTTCGAGCGCGGCGAAGGCGGCATGCCCCTCGTTCATGTGAACGACGGTCGGGGTCTGGCCGACGGCGTCCAGGGCGGCCAACCCACCAACGCCCAGGAGGATTTCCTGTTCGATGCGGTATCTGCGGTCGCCGCCATAAAGGTGATGTGTTAGCGCGCGGTCGGCTGGTTTATTTCGCGGGATGTCGGTATCGAGGAGAAACAAATTCACCCGGCCGACGGTTTGCCGCCAGATTTTCGCGGCGATGACGCGGTTGGCCATGGGAACGTCGATGATGATTCCGGTGTCGGTGATCGGTAGTTCGGCGAAATCCAGCTCCGGGTAGATGACTCGCGTAGAGCCGTCGGGCGCGAATTTCTGGATGTAATATCCGTTGCGGTAAAGCAAACCGACTCCAACAAGGGGAATCCCGAGATCGGACGCGGATTTGAGATGATCACCCGCGAGCACGCCCAGGCCGCCGGAATATTGCGGGAGCGATTCATGCACGGCGAATTCGCGCAGAAATATGCGATCTTCAGTTTTCGACCGGTTTTCGGGGCGATTGATTCGTACCAGGTCCGGGCCGAGAGATATCGGGACAGTTGTTCTTCGACGGATTCCAACCGGGCAATAAAGTCGGGATCGCTTTCGATCGCCGTGATTTGATGCGGGGCGAGAAGCTTGAGCATGCGGATGGGATTCTGATTGGTGGCGGCAAAAAGCGGGGGATCGACGCTGGTGAAAAGGGCCACGGCATCGTCGTTCCAAGACCACCAGAGATTGTTGGCTAGTTTAGTGAGCCTTTTGACGAGATCGCCGCGGGAATTTTTCATGGACCTGAATTTCCTGTTCTGTTGAGAGCCGGCGCGTGGCATCGCAGATTTCGCGCAGTCTTCGAACGACCATTTGGGGCAGCGGGCTGCTCATGCGCCAGCCCCAGTTTCCCCGGAGAATACCCGGGACGTTCATTCGGTGTTCGGCTCCGAGGCCGAGGACATCCTGAACGGGGACGATGACGGTTTGAGCAGGGCTGGCGAAGAGTGCGCGAATGAAACTCCAATGAGTTTGCGTCTTTTGCGCACCCACGTACCCCATCGCGCGGGTGAGTTCGCCGTTGGGCGAAACTCTGAGATTTTCGAGCCACGCGACGAGGGTTTGATTGTCGTGCGTACCCGTGTACGCAACGGAGGCCTTTGGGTAGACGTGGGGGCTGTGGTAGTCGCCTTCACCAAAGGCGAACTGAAGGATACGCATGCCGGGGAATTTGTATTTATCGCGCAGAGCGATGGCCTGCGGTGTTTGGTTACCCAGGTCTTCCGCGATGATGGGAACATTTCCAAGGCATTTGTGGATAGCGGCAAACAGTTCGTTTCCGGGGACGTTAAGCCATTTGCCGCGGACCGCGTTTTTCGCGCCTTCTGGCACGGCCCAGACGCGATGGAAGCCTAGAAAATGATCGACGCGGACGGCATCGAATTGATGCAGGAGCCGTCTGAATCGCGCGGTCCACCAGTTGAACCCCTCGGCGAGGTGGGCAGGCCAGCGATAATGAGGATGTCCCCAAACCTGTCCCAACGGCGAAAAGACATCGGGCGGATATCCGGAACGGGCGACGGGATTACCGCTGCGATCGAGAAGAAAAAGATCCTGCCGAGCCCAGACGGCGGCCGAGTCGTGGGCGATAAAGATGGGGATATCTCCAATCAGTCCAACGCCGCGGTCATTGCAATATGTTTTCAGTGCGGTCCACTGGCGATCGAAGAGCCACTGGACGAATCGATGAAAAGAAATGGAGCCGGCGAGGGTTTGCCGGGCGGCGGCTAAAGCCGACGGCTTGCGAAGGCGCAGTTCAACCGGCCAGCGCGACCAGCATTTTTCTCGCAACGATTCCTTCAAAGCGGCGAACAAAGAGTAGTCATCGAGCCAATTTGCGTTTGCTTCGGCGAACTGTTCCATTTGCCTGTGATGTTTACGATCGAACGTCGCCGCGCGTTCGAACGCCTGGCGCAACAGCGCCGAGCGCATTTTACGAAATGAAGGGAAGTCGATCCGTCCGTTCGCAGGCCGGCGTGCGTTTGCAAGTTCGCGTTTGGAGATCAGTCCATCTCGGCAAAGCAGTTCGGGGGAGATCAGCCAAGATGAGCCGGCGAAAGCGGAACATGAGGAATAAGGAGAAAACTCGGGCGCCGGTCCCGGCGGAGTGATAGGCAGCATTTGCCACCACCGCAGTCCCGCGTTTTGGAGATCATCCGCGAAGCGATAAGCTGCCGGGCCAAGATCGCCGGCGCCAAAAGCGCCGGGCAAGCTGGTGGGATGGAGTAAAATTCCCGCGGATCGAATGGATAGGTTGGGTTTGATCATCTCGGTCCGCTGTGAGCCCGGGTCTTGCGTCGCGTGGGTTCACAACGCAATGTTGCCTAGCATATAAGTTAAGCGGTTAACTTCAAGATATTTTCGATTTTTAGCATGTAGCGGCCGCGGTTCAGGGCTCGTCCTTATCCAACCCAATCCGCGGGTTATGCCCTGGGAATTGTCGTTTGCAATATGAACTAACACGCATGGATTTAACCGATTAACTTGCCTTTACAGAAGTTGCGACATTTTGGAAAGAATGCGAAATTTTTGCTTGTGATTTTCGAATCTGACAGTTATGCTCTTGCGTCGGCTTTAACGGTTGGAGATTTGGCAGACTGGCGGTCTGTTTTTTTATCGCGGACGAGGTTAACCGATTAACCTAAGTTTGCGGTGGTACGGAGCGGAAAATATTCTCCAGAGTTGAACAGGTGCCATTTCATAGGCGGTCTTGAAGGGAGAAACCCATGCGGAAGCGGTCGAGGATTCAAAGCTTATCTATATGTGTCGGTGGTCTTGCTCTGACGGGATTGGCGGGACGCGGTTTCGCGCAGGTTGCCGTGACCGGCAACTTGTCCACCACGCCGGCCAATTACGGTTCCAACGTGCCGGGCACCGGAGCGCTGGCGATACAGACCATCAATACGTCTTTCGGTGACAGCACCTACGCCGGCACCCCCCCGGATGCCAACGGCTCAGAGTTGGATGCCGCATACGGCGTCGTTCAGAATGGCAACCTTGACCTGTTTTTTGCCGGCAATTATGAAGGCAATGGCAATCACCTCGCCGTCTTTATTGATGACGGTGCCATGAGCGGGGGCTCACCGAGCGGTCAAAACATTTTGAACATTTCCAACGGCTGGACGGCGGCGGGAATGAACAACTCGGTATTCAGTTCGGGCTTCTATGCGGACCTTTTGCTCGACGCGAATGATTATTCACAGCAAATGTATGTTGATCAGTACAATTTGAACCCGACGGGTAGCACGAACTCATATCTTGGCTCGGTGGCGCTGGCTTCGGGAATTGGCCACGGTACTCTGGGCGGGATCGGTTTCGGATTGAACAACTCCAATACCGCCGGTGTGACGGGCGATGTAAACGGCGGTGCTGCCACCGCCGGCGTGGCTCAGGCGGTCAGCACCGGTCTTGAAATCAGCATTCCGATGAGCGCGTTGGGGAATCCCACAAATATCAAAGTTCTGGCCGCGGTCAATGGCGGCAATGATGGCTTTATGTCAAACCAGTTCCTGCCCGGCTTGCCGGCTGGAACAATCAGCGTCGGGAATATCGCGACCAGCACGCCTCCCGGCCCCGGCCCCTATTCGGTCGCCGGCAGCCAAGGTGCGTTTAACTTCGGCAGCACGCCAAATGAGTTTTTTGCAGTTCCGACGGGTGGCGTTGCAAACGGCACCTGGCTGAATCCCGTCGCCGGTTTCAGCTGGGGCACTGCGGCCAATTGGTCCAATAGCCATATCCCCGGTGTTTCGGGTGATGCCGCTAATTTTGCCGGCGCTACCGCGACTTCGACGGTTACACTCGATGCCCCGCGCACTGTCGGCTCGATGAGCTTCTCCAGTGGCGCTAATCCATATACGATCGCCGCCGGTTCAGGTGGGCCTTCGACTGTTTTGACTCTCAGCGACCCCAGCGGCACGGCCACGGTTAATAACTACAGCGGCAGCAACACGATTTCCGCGCCCGTCGCCCTGAGCTCCAACGCGGCGATTACGGTCATCAACACCAGCGATACCCTCACCGTTTCAGGCAACATTGGCGGAACCGGAGGGTTGTCAGTGGATAACCCCGGCAATGGATTCGTTCTTCTGTCCGGCACTAATACTTACGGCGGTGGCACTACCGTCGTTGAAGGCAACCTGGAATTGGGTTCTTCCGCGGCACTTCCAACCGGATCGGCGCTGACTCTGAGCGCTCAAGACGTCCCGGCCGGTGTGCTGAATCTCAACGGATTCGGCGCCACTGTCTCCTCCATCAACATTCTCACCGGTCCGAAAACCGCCGGAACCGGTGCGACGGCAGGGATCATCAACACCAGCGCCACGCCGAACACCGTGACCTTCACCTACGCCGGCAGCAACGCCAATCCCAGCACGCTGAACAACTGCAATATTACGGATAACTCCGGCAGCGGTGGCAGCACGACCGCACTCACGGTTGCGAGCGGCTCTCTCACGCTGGGCGGTGTTAATTCCTACGGCGGCGTCACGACGGTTAACAACGGCGCGACCCTGCAATTTGGGATAACATCCACCGCTGCACCCACCGGCATGACGTTTCCATCCGGAGGCAACGCAGTCAACAACGGATCACTGATTCTTAATGACTCCGTCACCGTAGGAACGATTACGGGCTCGGGAACAACCACTGTGACCGCCGGCCAGAATGTCGTCGCCACGTCCATTAGCCAGGCTGCTGGGGTGGATAACGAAGGAGACCTCACGATTTATAGTGGCGGCACCATCGGGAAGATTACCGAGACAGGCACTGCAGGCGGTCTGGCCCTTTATGGCGGAATGCTTCAACTGGCCCCGAACGGCGCACCGAGTTCACAAAGTGTCCTTTACATCGCCAGCGGCGCTGCGCTGGATATCACCAATAACAAACTGTTCATTAACTACGGCAGCCCCGCGAACGACCCGATCGCATCCATCGTCGCGTGGATCGCCAATGGCTATTATGGCCTGCCCGGTCCCCAGATCATTAGCAGTTCCATCGCAGCGGACGACGCCGCAAGCGGTCTTAGTTATGGCATCGGTTACGCCGACTCGGCCGATCCGGGCAATCCCGCCAATTTGCCCAGCGGCACGGTCGAAATCATGTTTACGCTGTTGGGTGATGCTAACCTGGATGGAATCGTCAACAGCGAAGACTTCACGCCGTTTTCAGCCAGCGTCGGCAAGAGCGGCTTCTGGGATAACGGGGATTTCAATTACGATGGGACCGTCAACAGTGAAGACTTCACGCCATTCTCGGCCAATCTGGGCAAGTCCGCTACGCTGGCATCGCAAGCGAGTGCTTTGGAGGCCGCGAACGGCATCAGCCTGGCGAATGTGCCGGAACCGATGAGCGCGGGAATCATGGTGATGGCGGGATTGGGAGTTCTTCGCCGTCGGCGACGATCGTCACGCGATCGCTGTTGATGGAGGTGCGACGCGCATCGACCACCTTAAGAAAATCGGTTTTATTATAATGAAGTCTGACCTCTTGGTTGGTGTCGCGGCCAATGCGTACCAATAAGATACTTGAAGTGTCTTATCCCAAAGTGCCTCATCTCATCTTGACGCCCGAACGGCGGGCGGGAAAACTCGTGGAATGAACCAACCGCGCCGCCTGTTTACGGGAATTCTCCTTGCGCTTTTTACTTGGCTCACCGGCGGAATTGCTCACGCGAAGTCGGGCGTCGACATGCAGGTCGGCCCCGCGACGATCGAAATCGCCGCGGTAAACGACACCGCGTTTCGACTGACTGTCAGCTACGACCGCAAGCCCCGTGCAACCCAGAGCGTATATTTGGCTCCCAATCCCGGTCTGGTTTCGTGGACAACCGTAAATGAGAGTGGCTGGACCGGGGTAAAGAGTGCGGCGGGTGAATTGCTGATCAATCAGGCCGACGGACTTTGGACGCTGCGCAATGCGCAGGGCAAGACTCTGATCCCGCCGGGTCCAATTGGGCAAACCACACGAAATGTGCAGACGGGCAAGCCGTTCGTCATTCTCAACGCGGGCTGCTCTTCGGACCGGGCGTTTGAAGTCTACGGCTGCGGCGACGGGGCGGATGCGCTGCTTCAGGACCATGCCCAACCGAGTGTCGGCAACGGCCATGCGGTGGTTCCATATTACTGGAGCCGCGTCGGTTACGCGGTGCTGGCCGTCAGCTCGGACGACAACGCTCCGCCAGCCTGGTCCGCGTCGACGGATCTGGGTCGGATCAGTTGGGTATTCGCCGGGAACTCGGCCGATTTATATCTGATGCCAGCGGAGTCGCTCGAAAGCGCCGCCCGCGCTTATGCCGAATTGTCCGGCGCACCGGCCGTGCCGCCGCGATGGTCGTTCGGTTATCTGCAAAGTCGTTGGGGATGGAAAGATCGGGCTTATATTGAAGATACTTTGCACCAGTTCATCTCCCGCAAATTGCCAATCGACGCGTTCATCTTCGATTTCGAGTGGTACACGACCTCTCCCGATTACACGGTGAAGCCCGAGGGTCTGCCGGATTTCACGGACTTCTCGTTTAATCCCAAGCTGTTTCCCGATCCAGCTGCCCAGATCGCCGCGATGAAATCTCAGGGCGTGCATTTCGTCGGCATTCGCAAGCCGCGCCTGGGTAGGTCCGATCTTCTGGCGATAGCGCGATCCAAAGGCTGGATTCTGGCGCCGGGAAAATCGGGAGAAAGGATCGACACGCGTTGCCTCGATTTCAGTAATACCGCCGTCCGTGCCTGGTACGCCAGTCAGTTGACCGGCTTGCTGCAGCAGGGCATCGACGGATGGTGGGATGATGAAGGCGAAATAGATTACACACAATATTATTGGTGGAACCAGGCGGAGGCCGACGCTCTGGCGCAGGTTCGCCCGGACGCGAGGCTATGGACGATCGACCGCGCATTTGCGCCGGGATCGCAGCGATTCGGCATCGCCGCCTGGACCGGCGACATCCGCGCATCATGGGCCGAATTCGCCAGGACGCCCACGCATCTTCTGAATTGGAGCGTTGCCGGAATGCCATACGGTGCCTGCGACATTGGAGGATTTTCCGGCAATACGACTCCACACCTCCTGACCCGATGGATGGAGGCCGGCGTTTTCTTTCCGGTGATGCGGGCTCATTCGGTTGACGACGCCGTTCCGCACTTCCCATGGCTATTCGGCGACGCGGCCGAATCCGCCATTCGAAAGGCGCTCGATCTGCGTTATCGTCTTATTCCGTATTACTACAGCGTGGCCCACGAGGCGCACGATACCGGCCTGCCGATCATGCGGCCCCTGGCTATGGAATTTCCCCACGACGGGCGCTGCGCCAATCTCTCGGACGAGTGGCTCATGGGGAAAAACCTCCTGGCCGCACCCATCCTTGACGATACTGAGAGCCGACGTGTCTACCTGCCCAACGACACGTGGTATGCACTGAACAGTGGCACTCCCCTCGCGGGACGCCGCAGCATCGATGCAACCGCGCGGCTCGATGAAATCCCCGTGTATATTCGCGCGGGTGCGGTTCTTCCGCTGGGTCCGGTCATCCAGCACACCGACGATCTTCCGGGTGGTCCGCTGGAGGTTCAGGTTTATCCCGGCCGGGACGGTCAATTCACGCTTGTCGAAGATGATGGGCTGACGACCGCCTATTTGAAAGGACAAATCCGCCGCACCGCATTCGCCTGGAATGACGCGTCGCGAACGCTCAGTTGGAAGATCGACGGCCCCTACACCGGAAAAGATATTTTTACCGATATCACAGTTTCGGTGATGGATCCGGATGGCGTAAAAGTTGCCAGCGCGTCGATCGAATCCGACGGCCAGCGGGTCATTCCTCGGTAAGTTGGAATCCCCCGCTCAGCGGGGATCACAGGACTTTCGTCGTCGACGCCGGAGAATTCCCAGTCCGGCAACGACCATCAAGCCCGCGCTGGCCGGCTCAGGCACATTCGCCAAACTAAGGCCGTCCGCTGAAACTAAACCACCCGCCGCGGCGGCAAAAGTGGCGGATTGGCCCAGATTGGCTGAGAACGGCGTGAAGTCTTCGCTGTTGACAGTGCCGTCGTAATTGAAATCCCCGTTATCCCAACTGCCGTTCTTGCCCACGTTGGCCGAGAACGGCGTGAAGTCTTCGCTGTTCACCGTCCCGTCAAGGTTCGCATCACCGAGCAAGGTAAACATGATTTCGATTTCGCCGGAAGCCAGACCGGCGACCAAACCGTCGGCGCCGTCCGCGTAGCCGATGCCGTAACTCAGACCGCTCGCCGCGTCATCCGCCGCGATGTCACTGCTGATGATCTGAGGACCAGCCAGGTCATAGAAGCCGTTCTCAATCCACGCCGCGATGGACGCGATCGGGTCGGTCGCGGGGCTGCTGTAGTCGATAATGACGCGATTGTTGCCGATGTCGAGCGCACCGCCGCCGGTAATCGACAGCGACGTGAGGTTCACATTGCTGGTGCCCAAAGGAGTTCCCGCGCTGACGTTGTCGGCCAACTGCACGATGCCACTGCCGCTGACGGACAAAGCGCCGGTCGGCAACGCGCTGGTCATGGAACTGGTCGGTTCGATCAGAAGCCGGCCGGCGGTGACAACGGTTCCGCCCGAATAAGTATTTGAATTGGTAAGAGTCAGACTTCCACCGTTAACGGTGAGCGCGGTGGTTTGATTGCCGCCGCTGACAGCATCTTTAATAACGCCGCCGAAAGTGGATGATCCCGCGCTATTGAACACCAGTGTAGCAGCGTTGGTCTGGCTGCTATTGCCGATCACTTGGCTCGACAGGCTTCCCGATGGCACGGCCGTAGCGACCGCGAGGCCGCCAACTTGTTGAATGTGGCCGTTCAAATCGAGGACACCGTTGGTGGTCGCTGAGCCGAAGGTCACGGTCGTCGCCGTAGGCAAGGCGTTGGTAACGCCGGCTTGCAGCGTTCCACCCGCGATCCCGGTTCCGCCGGAATAAGTATTCCCGCCCGTGAGATCCAAAAGTCCACCGCCAACCGCAAGAGCGGTCGTCTGATTGCCCCCGTTGATGGCATCCTCAATGACGCCGCCGAAAGTGGAAGATCCCGTGCTGTTGAACACCAGTGTAGCGGGGCTGGTCTGGCTGCTGTTGCCGATAAATTGCAGGGGTATGCTTGCTGTTGGGACGGCCGCGGCCACCGCCAGGCCGCCAACCTGCTGGCTTTGGCCGTTTAGATCGAGAACGCCGTTGGTGGTCGCCGAACCGAACGTCACGGTTGTGCCAGTGGGCAACGTGTTGGCGGCACCGACTCTGAGCGTTCCATTGGTGATCGCGGTTCCGCCGCTGTAAATGTCGGCGCCGTTCAAAATGAGCGTATGCGTGCCCACTTTCGTCAAAGAAAATGAACCGCTGATTGCCCCGCCTATCGCCAGATCGCCGGAAGCCGCGTTGAAATTCGTACTCGTCTGCATCGCCAGATTCGTATTGATCGTCTGCAGGTTTGCGCTGTTGTTGACGATGTCGCCGCCCAGGTTGATCGCATTTCCGCCGATGACGAATGGTCCCGCTCCGGAGTTGAATGTGATCCCGTCGTACTCGGTATTGGCGGTGGAATTGTTAATGGGAGCGAGCCGGGTCGTTCCGGCAAACACCAGCGGAGCATTCGCGGCGAAAGATCCGCTTACCCAGTTGCCGATGGTGCTCCAGTTGTTGTCGGCCCCCGCGCCGTTCCAGGTGTCCGTGCTGATCGGCGTCATCAGCCCATAATTGGTCGTACCCTTTAGCAGATTGAGTTGATACGTCTGCCCGCCGACGATTACATCATAGAGTCCATAGGTGCCGTTGAATGAAATCTGCCCCGCGGTGTTGGTCGTGAGCGTCAGATTGGTGCTGTACTGGTTCATCCAGTTCTGCCAGACGGTTCCGGTCGTAGTCAGTTGGTAGCTTGAATTGTACAATGAAGAATCAAAGCTCAGCGAGCCCGACGTGGTCACAGCCTGATCGTTAGGTCCTCCGATCCCACCCCAATAGCCGAACGTGTCTGTTTGCGGGTCTCCGTACGCCATCGTCAGGGCAGTAGTAAGATCGGCATCGTAATTGGCGACGGTCGGAATTTGTCCCCCGGAGTCACCAAATTCCGTCAGTGAGAGTGCAATTGGATTACCGTTGGGATCCTTCGCTACGGAAAGATTCTGCATCGCCTGCTGCATCTGGATGGGGTCGACGTTACTGCCCGCGTTGGTATAAAGCTCCATGCCGATGCCGCCGATCGGCGCACCGGCGCACTGCAGGCCCTGAACGCCGTTGAGATACCAGTTGGCATACGGATCCTTGGCGAGGCTCTCCACGCCCGTGCTGCTGATGGATTGCGGGGAAAACTGCAGGACGTTGTATTCGTTTGTGTAAAGCCGCGTGTTTGCCCCCGCGGCGCTCACCGCGGCGGCAACTTGCGAGTAAACGTTGGCGACACCCGATACGCCCAGCGCTCCGCTGCCGATGTAGTTGTCCTGCGCGCTCTGCCCGTGCCATGGCTCGTTCAATACGTCCATCTCGGTATAACTATCCGTCCGAGGAGTGTTCAACGTGTTCGAATTAACCCCCGAAACGTAATAATTTACTCGGCTGGTGACATAATTGTTGAGCGTTGTTTTGTTGGCGGCCGTCAATGTTCCATTTGACGCGAACAGATTAGTTACATACGTTGGCTGCTCGGTGTTCCAGATCAGATTGTGCATTCGCATCCGCAGCCCGTTCTGCGAGGCAAACTGGCTCATGGCGTCGACCATGTTCATGTCGGGGCTGCCCTGGGTGTATTCGTCGTTGACCCATTTGCCGGCGTTGGCCGGAACGATCATGTTGAAATTCGCCTTGATCGCGTTCTGATAATCGATTTGCTCCGTGGTGGTGGGCGCGGAATTTACGCCGGTGTTTGCGTTGTAATTGAGCCAAGACGAGGGTTGGTAAAACGGACTTTGTCCGTAGACAGCAGCGGCAAAATTGAAGGCGTTGCTGACGAGCTTGACCTGCACAGACGTCCCAGCCCCCAGATGGACGCCGTTTGCGTTCGTCAATGAAATCAAACCGGGGCCTTCACGGTAGTTGGTCGCGTAGGTATTGGCGGCATTGAGGGCGTTGGTGCTTGTATTGCTATTGAGCACCGATACGCCTGTCCCAGCGACAGTAAGGCTTCCCACGTCAAGACTCGGCGTTTGCGTCGCCGTCTGATTGTCCAACTGGGTCCTCACGAAATACGTGCCGGCGGCAAGCGTCGGGGTCGTATAGGTGTAGTTGGAGAGGCTGCTGGAACTGACGTTAAAAGATTGGGTGCTGTCGGCAATGGACAGGGTCATGTCCGGGTTAAGACCGCTTGAAGCGGTACCCGAAGCGTTCAGAGTGAAGGTGACGGGCGCGGCCGTGCTCAGGTTGATGTAGGTTCCAACGTATCCATCGCTGTTGAGCGTCCAGCCGTTACCAGCACCGGCGCCGCCGGACTGCAGCGCCATGCTGTTGCCGTTGATTGTGGTCTGCGCCCAGCCCGGCGAGGAGATCCCGCCGGCGATCACGACGTATTTCACAATCTTTTTCATTGACCCAGACCTTTACCAATTGCCGGGTGCGTTGTGGAGAGACCTCCAGCGCCTGCTCAGAACTCCATAGCCCCTTGGAACTCCGCTTGTTTCGCCGGCGACAGTGTCACGCCGGTGCGTTATTCAGACCCGTTCAACCTCGCGCAGGTCTGCGCCGGCGGCGTAGAACGCCCAATCCGGCAACCACCATCAGGCCCGCGCTGGCTGGCTCCGGCACGTTCGCCAAGCCATTCGCTGAGACCAAACCGCCCGCCGCAGCAGCCAACGTGGCCGACTTGCCCAAGTTGGCCGAGAACGGCGTGAAGTCTTCGCTGTTGACCGTTCCGTCGTAGTTGAAGTCTCCCTGGTCCCAGCTCCCGTTCTTGCCCACATTGGCCGAAAACGGCGTGAAGTCTTCGCTGTTGACGATCCCGTCAAGGTTGGCGTCGCCGAGCAGCGTGAACATGATTTCAATCTCGCCGGATGGAAGCCCGGCCACCGCGCCATCGGCGCCATCGGCGTAACCGATGCCGTAACTGAGGCCGCTGGCGAGATCGTCCGCAGCGATGTCGCTACTGATGATCTGCGGACCGGCCAGATCATAGAAGCCATTCTTGATCCACGAGGCGATCGAAGCGATCGGGTCGGTCAAGGGGCTGCTGTAGTCGACGATGACGCGGTTGTTGCCGATGTCGAGCACACCGTTGCCGGTAATCGAAAGCGACGTAAGGTTCACGTTGCTGGTGCCTAGAGGAGTTCCCGCACTGACGTTGTCGGCCAGTTGAACGATGCCGCTGCCGCTGATGCCAAGCGTGCCATGCGGCAAGGCGCTGGTCGATGGACCAGTCGGTTGAATAAGGAGCTTGCCGGACGAGACAGCCGTACCACCGCTATAGGAGTTAGCGGCGCTCAGGACGAGAGTGCCGCCGCCGTCCGCAGCGCCTTCGCTGTTGGGAAGAGTCAGTGGGCCGACCACCAGTGCGCCAGTGCCGCTAACGCTGCCCGACAAGGTAAATACGCTGCCGGTAGTGACGGAAACGCTCGTCGTGGTCGCCAAGGCAACGGGCGCTGAAATCGCGTGATTGCCGCCCGAGTCGACGATTGCGGAAGCGCCCGCGGTAGTCGTATTAGTTGATGGACTATAGACGTTGCCGTTGAGCGTCAACGTACCGCCCGTCCCCTGGTCAATGAGATAGGAGGAGTTCACGTTGTCGAAAATCATCGTCCCGACGCTGATCTGAAAATCCTGATTTTCGTTGAGATCTATGACTTCGTTAATGCCCGTTGGAATATCGTTTCCAAACGTCACGATATCACCCGCATTGCAGGGCATACCGCCGGTCGGCGTGCCGTTCCCGGCGCACCGGCGACCACCGCCGCTTCGTTAAAGGGGGCGAAGTTGAGATTGTTCCCCCAAGTGTACGAGGTACCCTGAGCATGCTGCTCGGCTTGCCAACTGGTGTTCACCTGCGTGTTAGTGAACTGGGCGTTGGAGAAATACATGTCGCCGAGTGTGCCGTTGGTGCTGTAAGCATTGGTCGCCAGGATCAATTCGACGTACGAAGCATTGGCGGGAATTGTAGTTGTACCCTTCGAAGCCGAATTCCCAGTTCCGCCCGGCAATATGCTCCCATAAGAAAAAGTCATCGTCCGGGTGGTAATGCCATTGGTGCCGGGGCTTGCATAATCCGTCGCATCCCAGTTACCGGGATTCGTAGGATTGCCCGTATCGTAATTTGGCGGACCGAAGCCGTTGTTCGCGTAGTTGGTATTCTGATCCTCGAAGCCATAGGATGAGGCATTGATAGCCAAACCATTCTGTATACCGGCAGTAGACTGCCACTCCTCGGCGTTATAGGTCACCTGGACGGTAAATTCAGTGTTGTTGAAGAAATCCGACATCTCATTGTTTCCCTCGCCATCAATTTCATATTGGGTTTTGAGGGACAGGCTTTGATAAAAGCCGCTTTGGTATACTTCCGCCTGGAGAGCTTGAGTTCCGATGGCCACTGGGGCGGGGGCGGTTGGGTATGTGTAATACGGCGGGGGGAAGTAAGTTCCGGGCTGAGTGCCGGGGTTGTTGAAGGTGACGGTATCGGAAGTATTAGTATCCCCGTTTCCACCATTGCTCGCCTGCCAATCAAACCAGCCATTGTTCTGGCCGGGGACCACGGGGCTCCCCGGGTTGTTCGCGGGGATCGCATTGTTCGGGTTGTTGGTGATGAGGGGGCTGCTGCTCTGCCAATCGCCGATGACCGAGCCTGCGCGAGCATAAGCTCCGCAAGCCATCGTTGCCGCCATCGTCACCGCCGCCAGATTTTTATTTTTCCGCTTCATGGACCCTCCAGGTAAATGAGATAGTTGACAGTCGTATGCCCTGAATTCGTTCCTCCTGGCAACGGCTTCAACGTTACTACCACTGCGTATTTACAAAAATATTTTTGTCGAGCAGGCTAGTCACATTCGTTCTCGGATTAAAGGTGAAGCTTTCAACGTGACCGTCGATCATGAGTGCATTCGCCGCGGTATTGCCCATGTGGCGGAATCGAATATTGAACGGGTTGTACTGAGCGGCTGGATTGGCGTCGTCCGTATTAATACCGGGATTGCTAGCCGTGCCCCAATTGGAAGTCATAATGACAGGAGTTGCCGGTGTTGGAGGGGGAACTATTCCGCTCATGACGGCATAATTGTCGGTGAGTGCACCAAAATTGTGCGACCAATAGATGTAGCCGTTGCTCAATCCTGTTCCAACTGGATTTCCAGCGACACGCCATGCGCCGCTGGACAATTCCACCAACGAACCGTCCATGATATACGCGACCTCGCTGCTTCGCTTAATTTCGCTGACTTTGTATACCTGCAAAGGTGGCTTGATGAAGGATGAGGATCCCATATCGGGAAGCCCCAAGACGGGCATGAGGCGTGGATGACAAATGTATTGATAAATCAGGTTCTGTACCAGTTGGCCCCCAATGATGGTGCCGGGATCATACGTGGGTCCGGGAGGCGCATCCGGGCACATAAAGACGGCTCGGACTTTGCTCAATATCTGCGCTTGTTGCAAAGATGCGTTACCGAGGTTGTAGGCCGACGAGATCGAGCCATTCAAATCGTTTTGGATTAGTGTTGTCCAGTCGGCGGCGACATTGTAATTGGCCGTCGCTTGATCGCTGCCAGTTACGATGGGCGAGACACCATTCCAATACCCGTACGGTAATATCCCTTGATTGTCGATAACGTAAATACCGATCGCCTGGCCGATCTGCCTGAGATTGGATTGGCAGGCGACCAAGTTGGCTTGGGCGCGGCGCGCTGGAGGGCCGGAAGGAGAAGTCCGACCAGAACGGCGATGATTCCGATGACAACGAGCAGCTCCACCAGTGTAAAGGCGCTAGAGCCGGAGAAGCATCGCCCGTGAACCCTCTGCAGATGCCGCTTGTTTCCCATAATTATGACCTTCCTCTTCGCCTGTTGCCGCGACCCATCCTTGCTTTTCGCACGGCCATTTCTATCTCTGCCGCAAGCTCCCAAGAAATGCCGCCAATACGTTAGGTAAACGCTTACCTATAGTATAAACCGAGGCTTTGGGGGTCAAGGAAAATCTCACCTATTTGGACGAATTCCGGCCGGACCTTCCCAAATTGACGGCTCTAATCATGGCCGGGTAAAAAATGCGATCGTGCTGACACTCCGGGCAGGCATGAGGTATTCCGCAATATTCGGATAGTACAAGGAAAGATGTCCAGCCGGTTTGGGAACTGCGACATCAGCCATCAGTTGATATACGTCGGCCCGTCGCCAGTGTTTGGAATGATCCAGATTCATGACTGCCCGGATCGCATGATCGGACTTATTGATCGCCACGACCACCATCCTGTTCTGGTCCTTCGAATCCGAGCTTGCATAAACGGACGTGTCCGCGATGTCGTCGGTTTGGGCATGAATCGACAAATCCCCGAAGGCTCCATTTCTTCCATCGAAATTGCGGAACATCGTAAACCCCGCGGCAGTGAATGGGACGTTGTCGATCGTCCAAATCGCCGCCGCGAATACGCCTTCGCGGCCAAAAATTCCCAGCACGTCCGCCTGCGAGATTGCGCCGGAAATATCGGCGCCGCCGTTATAGTCGTATTCGGTGATCGCCAGCTTCGTGCCGGGATAGTTGCGGGAGATCTTATCCATCAATCGGGGAATGAGCCGGATCGCCTGGCCGGGAATGGAACTCTTCGTGATCCAACTGGTCTCGACAAACGTCGGATCCCAAAGCGAGCGCGGCGCCTGCAATCGCGCTTCGATCAAAGCGGGAATTGGTTTGTCCTGGTCTATTCGAATCCCGCCGCCGGTGGCTTCGGGATACCAGTGAACGTCCAGCACATCCAGCAATCGCCGGCCTCGGGCCTTCTGGGCGGCCGACATCGCCCGCAGATACACCTCCTGAAAGTCTCGGTTGTTTGCGTCCGAAGCACCCTGCAGGCTGATATACCCGTGCCATCCATAGTTGGCGGGCCCGAAGACCAAAGCATTCGGCTCAACACTCTTGAGCGCATCCGCGTACGCGATCGACTTGTTTATCAACTCGGAGTACGTCGCGTTTTTCGGATGGATTTCCGGATGGGTCGTGTGCCAATAGTCCGGTTCGTTATCGAGGGAGAACCAGATCGGATGTCTTGGATCGTCCTGGCCATAGGGATATTTGGCCTTTACCCAGTTGACGAATTCATCCTGGTACACCACCGGCGCGGTCGGGTGAGGGGTAAGGGAAAATGGCGAACCTTTACGCGGCTCCTCTTTTTTAAAACGTGTTTCAAGATAATCCGGTGTCTTTCGAACGTCGCCGTCCGTTTTCTTGTCCGCCGCCACGTAGCCGTTGATCGGCACGGTCAGAAGACATGCGGCATCGTGGGCTCTAGCCAGGTCGATCACCGGGATCAGCGCTCCACCGGGGATATCGGTGATTCTCTTGTAAGCATCACCGGCGACGAGGTAATCATCGTTCTGGAAGTGATAATCAGCGCCGGCCTGAGATGCGTTGTTGGTCCAGTTGTAGGCGGTAAAACGATTCCCGCCGAGGCGAGTGAACGCGAGGTTCGACCACGGACCGTTCATGCCGTCAAGGAAAAGGTGAAATTGGTTGACCCCGTAGATATATCGCGAGATGGGCTTGACGTCCCGCGCAACATCAATTGAGAAATGGACGGTGGTGACCTGGGCGAAAACCAGGGAATGCGCCGCCAAAAGCGAAATCACGCTCAGAAATACGACTCGCGTTGACAAAAGCCTGGACAGCTTTTCAAAGCAACTCATCCAGGGCTTCGGGAGGTTTCGCTCCAAAGACCTGGATGAGTAATGTACCATCGCGTCCGAAATTAAAGTCGCTGCGAGTGCCTTTTTCGAACGCCGCGCAAGCAGGAGTTCCATTCGAGTCGAGACGGCTTAAGAAAAAGGCCAACGGTTTTCAAAAACCGCTGGCCCTGTTGTCTCTCAAACGTAAAGCTTTATGCGCGACGACGACGACTCATTAGTCCGGCGGCTGCTAACCCGAGAATGCTGAGGGTAGCTGGCTCCGGAACCGCGTCAGCGCCGAAGGGCGCGGTCGATAGCACGACATTATTGAAGTCCTGAATACCCGGGGCACCGCCGCCGGTGTTGCCCGTGAAGTCTATTTGGACATAGCCCTCTCCGCCGGCGATAATCGCAGGCAGAATACTCGAATAGTTGATGGTGACTGTTTGGGAGTCCAGCGCTGGGTCGCCGCTGTACAGGTAGAAATTGGGCATCCCGTTCTGGTTCTGGGAATTTCCGACGCCGGCGACGCTTTCCGACTGAGAATACGTCCCCCAAGTCGCCGCCGCATTACCACCACTCATAAAGTTGTTGTATCCGTATCCTGGCGCATTGACGACAAGGTTGTAGATCTGGTTATACCCACCAGTGGCTGAACCCGTTGGGGCAGAAAACGTAAACGTGAGATAGGTGTTGGCGTTAAAGGCCGCTACCTGGGTAGGGTTAAGCTGAATTTGAAGACTGCTGGGATTTCCAAAGCCTGATGCCAGTCCCTGATACGTCATTTGAAGACTAAGTGGGTAGCCCGGCACACCAGCCGCCGGAAAGCTGGAGAGGGGATCCGTAGTAATCGGCTGGCTGTTTTGAAGATCGCTCCATCCCGCATTGGTGGGGTCGCCTGCGCCTTGAAAGCCGCCAAGCAACACAGCCGCTTTAGCTGCTGATGCCACGCCGAATGAGAAAAGTGCAGCAACTGCAAAATTACGAATTCGCGATTGCCCTGACAGAAATTCAAACCGCCGCATAGAACCCTCCGGAAAAAGAGAAATGAGACGCAATTTTGACACTCCGCGACGCGATTGCGAGAACACGTAATCGCTTACCTAGAGCAGAATATAACGCCATCTGCTCGGGAAGGCAAGAAAAAACATATCAAAATAACCTGCTTTTTTGGAGTTCGTTAAAATTGGTTTACGCCGAGCTCTGGCGAGATGCGAACGGGCCGGAAAGCCCCGGAAACGGGGCCTGAGGTAGGGATATTCCGCCTGTCTCGTTGGTCGTTGGACGGTCAAACCACCCTCTGAATTTAGGCTTTGCGGCGGTTTCAACGCGCCATCATCCCGAATCCGGCCAGAGCCAACACGCCCAGGCTCATTGGTTCAGGCACCACGGCAACAGCGGAAACCGTATAGCCGCCCGTCAGGTTTGAGTCGTTGCCGGAAGACAAATCCCAGCCGAGGAACACGTCTGAGGCGAGGCCCGGATTGACATCCAGGAAGAGGTTATAGTTGCTCGCGAACGGATTCTGCGAAGGCGCTGTTGCCGAGACGGTCATGCCGGCGGGCAGACCATCGGCAATGGCTTCAGCAACAAGGGTATTAAGCTGACTCGTGCTGGCTTGAGCGCCACCGACCTCAATATCCAAAGCGATCACTTCCTTGTCCGCGGCAGGGCTGAATCCGTTCGCTTCGATATTGGCCTGGCTTGGGCCGTTGCTGCTGCCGGATCCATCTTTGATTCCCGTAGCCTGCTGAAGGACGTAAGAGCCGTTGCCACCTGTAACAGTCAGCTTGTTCACGCCGGCGCCCGGACCGGTAAACGTGCCCTGCAGATTGCCGACGCCATTGGTAATCGTGCTGCCGTAGGCGGCGCCGGGGGTTGTCGTGGTCAGCGAGAAAATCGGTAGCACCGAGGGAGCGACCGTGTAGGCGAGAATAAGATCCTGACCGGTGCCGCCGTCGAGTTCACTGTTCACGCCGCCGTTGTTGGTGGCGGACAGGCTGGAATCCGCTACGTCCGTCAGAGTAAATCCGCTGTAGTTGAAGTTCGAGGGGTTGAACGTGCCGGCGACGGTGTTTGCAATGGCGAACTCATAAGTGCCGGTGGCAAGATTGCTCACGCCCGTTGGAATCAGTTTGATTCCAAAACCGGATGCCGTATCGGTCAGGTTCGACATGAACAGCGTATCAAAATTGGTGAGGCTATTTGCGTTCAACGCTCCAGCAGTCATGACCGAATTGACGACCGAGCCGCTGTGGTAAGCGGTGCCCGGAGCGACGTTCAATTTCCAGTCATACGCTCCGGTGGCGCCGAATGTCGTAGCGGAAAGGTGCATGTTTCCGTAGGTATTGCCGGAGACATCGCCGCTTCCACCGGTGATGGCGCCGTTTACCGTTGTGGTGCCGGTTGTTACCAACTTGGTTGAGTTGCTGCTCAGCACTCCGTTGATGCCGACCGTAACCGCATTTGAACCCAATTCGTTATTGTTGTTTCCGGTGAGAAAGAGAGTGGCGCCGTTGACGTTGACTCCACCGGAGCCGCTAAAACCGACCTGGCTTCCGCTGCCCTCAGTTAATTTCAACGTGCTGCCTGTCCCGCTGCCGGTCACATTGAGACCGCCTGAGCCAACGAGTGGGCTGGCGAAAGTCACGACGGCACCGTTTGTCACGCCAATGTTTGTCGCGTTGCTGCCGGTGTTGGTGAACCGACCAGAAATATCCGTGGTTGGTGTCGCGGCAAAAGTTAATGTGCCGCCAGCAAAATTCGCCGCGGTATTATTGTTTGGGACGGCAATCGGAACGGCCGCGGCAGTAAGCAGAACGACATTCGACGTGCCCCCCAAAATCAAGCCATGATAGTTGCTGCCTTCCACCGTGGGACTCATGTCCAGCGTTCCGGCGCCATTGACGGTTAAATCAGGCTGGCTGCCGGTGACGGCAATCGCGGCATCGATTTCAGCAGTCACGTTGGAATTGACGGTAACGGTCGGTGTGCTGCCGGTCATGCCAAGGGTATTCGCACTGGTTCCGACGATGTCGTAAGAGCCGCCGTTCACAGTACCGAATGTTATATTGCCAAGAGTGACTGCGCTTCCCATCGTGATGTTCTGGACGCCGGAGACGGTATTGTTGCCGCTGCCGACGATGGCGCTATTGCTGGTCGAATTTGTCCAATTTGCATCAGCGGCTCCCGACGACCAGTTCGAATTCGCCGTACTCCACGTGCCCAAGCCATCCTGTGGGGAAGTCGGATGTGAGCCGTTTCCACCCGCCGAGCCGGCATCCCACGTAAAGACTGATGCTTCCATTCGCAAGGGCAGCAGTGCCGCAACCGCGAAACCAAGCATTTTCACCGAGCGACGCATATTTTCGTTCTTTCGCATAACTTTTCTCCTTGCCAGCAAATACCTCAAAGCAAACCTCGCGTATCCTGCCTATTGTTGACTACGTTAGAGATTTGCCCTGGAGATTCTCCGCAAGGCTCGATCGCGCAGCGAGGACTGGTCGTGCGTCCGCCTTGAAGGACGCCTGTACATGAGTAGGAAACTCAATGCCAACGATCCAAGCGACGTAGGTTCCGGAACGGACGGAACGTTCACCACGTAACTATTTGTTGAAGAGTTAAACGTAAAAGGATAATCCTGGCCGTTGATAACGGCTTCATAAGTACCATAGAACGCCGTGTCCGCTGCGGTCGTGGTGCCGTCAGCGTTCAACGTGCTCGGCAGGGTTACCGTGCCGTTGGGGTTCACGACGGTTGTATCGTTGGTGGTCCAGTAATTCTGCAAAGCCTGGTAAGCGGTCCCATTTGGTGTGATGGTGAAGTTGTTGTTGTAAAGGACCGAACCGGCGGAGCCCGAGTACTGGTTGGCGCCGTCATTCCACATTCCCCAAAGGGTAAACCCGGTCATGCCCGGCATGCCAAAAGCCAGGGTCATCGCGGTGGTCAACGACTGCGCGGTAGTGGAGCTGGGTGTACCGGATTCGCCGAATTCAGTGACCTCAAGGGGCAGACCCTGTGCCGAGAGGTTTTGCCATGTGGCATACGAGCGGGCGGGATCCACTTCGCTGCCGTCAGTTCCAACGCCGGGGGTGTTGTACCATTCGGTGCCGATGCCCGAGACAGCGCCGGTATTCGGGCCGTTGCCGTTGCGAATGGATTCGACGTGCTGCGAATAAGTTTGTCCGTATTGATCTGAACTATTATTCAGGATGTTATAGTCGTTGGTGAACAGCTTGGTGTTGGCGCCAGCGGCAGTAACGGCAGCCTGGACCTGGTTGTATAGCCCCGCCGTCCACGCCGCTCCGCCAGCGGCGGTGCCGCCGCCCATGACCTGCCAGTAGTTGTCGCCGGTGGAAGCGGAGACGTTAGCGCCGGTGTTGTAGCTTTCGTTGTACACATCAAGCTCGGCATACTGGGTTGCGCGAACAGCGCCGTCGAGGCTATTGGTGCCACTGACATAGCCGGCGATGCGATTGGTGATCGCGGTGGTGATTGCAGCTTTCCCGGCGGCGGCTGTCGTCGGGTTGCTGCTCCGGGCGTTGGTAAAATCGGTGTTAACATCCGTGGGTTGCTGACTTCCCCAAACCACGTTGTGCATGCGGACGCGGAGATTATTTTGCTGTGCGAAGTTCGTCAAAATATCGAGATTATTGAGTTGTGAGGTCGTTTCGCTCTCTGCCCATTTCCCGGCATTTTCAGGCTCGATGCTATTGAAGTTCTGCAGGAGATCCGTCTCATAGGTGCCCCCCGGTACGAGGGTCGTACTAAGATTATCCGGAACGTTCGTGCCCCAATAAAATGCGGAGCTTGTTTCCTTGATCTGGACCGGCGTGCCGGCCGCGACGCCGTGAACAGTGAGGTTCATCTGACCCTCACGATAATTATCGATGTAGGTATTGGCGGCATTTACCGCGTCGGTGGCCGCCGCCGAGGTGTAGCCTGCGTCATTTGCAAACGTCGCGCTGGAGCCACTGACGGTGTTGACGCTGAGATTGTTGACGGCCAAGGATTGATTAACCCCGTTGTCATAATCCCGCTCGGCACGAACGAAATAAGTGCCTGCCGGCAATGTAACGTTCTGCGTGTCGTAGTTCGTCGCCGAAGTGCCGGAGACGTTGAAGTTAAAATTTGTATTGTCGAGTGCCAGTTCCAGATGGGCGGTGCGCGCTGGCGGAGGTGGCGTTCGCGTTGACATCGAAATTGACCGTGGCACCGCCGGCCGGGATGGTCAGGTAGGTGCCGATATATCCGGTTGCGCTCAAGGTCGTGCTTTGAGTTCCCAGAGATTTGTAGGCTAAGTTGCCACCGGTGATCGACGTTTGCGCCGAAGCCGCGGTCGCCGATGCCAAAAGAATCGCGGAACCGGCGATCAACGCGGTGTTATTCGACCGCAGTTGCTCATAAAATGTTGATTTGAAAGAAGACCAGCCCCTGAGGAAATACCGATGCGCGCAGAGTGCGCCAAGAACATCTCGTGCCGACATTTAACCCTCCGCCAATGTCCCGATTTCGCGGGAACAGCCTGTGGACTAACTACATTTCTGACGATCTAACAAACAATTGCTCAATAAGTAATTTGAACCCTCTGCCCTTAAGTAATCGTTTACCTAGAATATCACGCCTGCAATTAGATTCAACAAAATAATATGAAGTTTTAGCACCGGAATAATAACGGGAGAAAAGAACGGATTTCCGAACCGCCTGCCCAGCAAGGAATTAGGCGATGACAGTTGCGGTGATTTCCATTTCAGCCTGTCGTAAATTGACCCACGGGAGAGTCAAAATCGTCGATGGAAAAAAACAAATAATTCGGCGTACCAGCACCGTCGTGTCACGTAAAAAAGGGGCTTGGATTGTGGGATCGATAAAAAAAAACGGCTGGTCTAACTGATTGGTGGCGGGGCGGTCGAGCTGCGGACAATCAGATCCTCCGCCACTCGAATGTCCCGTCCAACATGCTGCTGCGGTGAGAGCAAATGATTCAAAAGCAGATCGGCGCCAAGCCGTCCCATTTCGCGACCGGCAACCGCAACTGCCGTCAAGGAGGGGTACAACATCGACACCGGGAAGACGTCATTGAAGCAAACGAGGCTGAAGTCTTGCGGAATCCGCAAACCCAGGCCATATGCCGCCCCCAAAACCATAACGGCAATCTGATGGTCGTACGTGATGACTGCGGTGGCGCCGCCCTCAATCACCGCCGATCGCACGAATTCGGCGGGAGAATGAAATGGCGTGTCGTGACCGGGAATCAGCCGAATCGTTTGTTCGCGCGCGGCCGATAGAAGCGTCGCATATCGTTCGTTCACGCTGTAATGGCTGAAATAGGCGGCGCGAGCGTTGGCATAAGCAATCCGCTTGTGGCCCAACTGCGTTAAATGCGAGATAGTCCTCATCATTCCCATCGCGTCATCCGCCAGCACAAATGCAGCGGGTTTGCCGATACGTTCGTTGACGCACACATACGGCACCCGCCGCATATCCATCTCCGCCACCGTTTCCGGCTTGGGGGCCTGCATCAACACCGCGCCGTCAAAACGCCAGAAGGGAAGGGCGTTCTTCGTGCTGCGCACCGGGCTTAATCCAAAAAATACGTCGTATCCTCCCGAGTGCAGCGTTTCGGCGATTCCTTCCAGCAATGATTCGTTGATACCCTCGGCGACGTGCGTTTGCGGCGACGCGAACAGGCCGATCACTCGGGTGTTTCGCAAGCTCAGGCTTCGTGCGCTTAAGTCCGGGGAATATCCCAACTGCCGGGCGGTGTCCCAGATTTTCGTTCGGACGGCCTCTGTCGTGGAGAAATTCTTCTTCCGATCATTCAGGACCCGGCTCACCGTCGCAGCGGTCACACCGCAGAGACGAGCCACGTCCGTAATTGTCGGCCTTTTGTTCACGTCCTGATTATACACAAAATCGCTCAAAACTGTGCCAATTCCCTTCCAGTTGCTAATTTGTCCTCTGATATCCCAGGCCCGCGAGCGTCGGATGCGCCGCGCCATCCTGTATCGAGACGTTAATGGGCTGCTCAGCGCCCGCCTTCACCCGCCCCAGGAATGCTCGATATAGTAATCGGTTGTCTTTCGCGACTTGAACCGGCTGGGCAAATTGGGAAACCTCTGCCGTCTGGCAGGATCGCGGTCGGAATACCATCATCCGATCCGGAGTCAGACCGGCGGACAATTGGTCGTCTCCAGCGGGGTTTGCCCAGAAGAATGCGTAGATGTTGTAGCTGCCCAATTCGAGGTTCGGCAGCGTCGATTTCATCGGGACATACTGAATCTTCTCATCGGTCTCATCTTTCCCGATGATCGTGCCGACCATCGCCGAATCGTAATGCTGAGATCGCGTCATCGTTCCCCGAAACCAGACCAACACTGTGGAATCCCCTCGCGAAACGGCTAGCGGCCGCAGGTTTTCGATCGACGAATTTGAAGTGATCGCCGTCCAGGCCCATGTCTTTCCCGAGTCCTTCGTCTGCCCGCGAAAAATCTCGTGAACGCCGAGCGGTGAATCATTTCGCGGATCAATCGTTGTCGAAACGTAGGCGATGTTTGGATCAGACGGATCGAGCGCCGCCAGCCCGGTGTAGTCCTGCTCCGCGTCCCACAGACAAGCCCCGGCCTTGGCAAGATCATTCGCATGCCACGTTTTGCCGTCAAATCGAACGTAGAAAAAACGATGGTCGTCGAAATTCGAATTCTCCGGCTGATCGTTGGCTCGCGCCGAAACCAATCCGTACGGATTCCCGCTCGCGTCGATCGCCAGTGAAATCGTCCAGGCGTGCGTCATGATCGTGCCGTCGAACATCGAATTGGCGGAAAAGACTTTCGTCAATTCGGTCTGCGAATGCCCGGCCGAATTGGAGAGATCGCCCTCGATCACGCTGCCGTCGGAACGATGCAGTTTCCCGCCCTGAATGTAACCGTGATAAATGCTGTTGTTGTAATCGCGCGGGTGATGTTCGGTCGTGATGAAGTCGATCCGGTCGACGCCGTTGGAAGCGTATTTTGTGTAGCCGTTCACATAGCCGAGCTTTTCTTCCGTCAAAAGCTTGCCCGCGTATGTCCATTCGTCACCCTGGTTAATGGAGACCAGTATTGATGGGTCATCGTTGATCGCCCGCGAAAAATCGTACGTCTTTCCCTCGGCTGGCAGATAAAACAAATTGGAGTATGTCACATGGCTGTGAGCCCCGGCGGCCTTGATGGCGGGGGACCAATCGAAGGTTTGCTCCGGTCCCCATTCACTGGGGTCATGCGGTTTGGTCGAAACCCGCCAGTAGGACAGATTCTCGTGATTGTGCAGCGCGTACATCGCCAGATATCGCCCATCCGGCCGGATCAACAGCGCCGCGGCATTGTGGTCGTCCTGCGGATCGAAATGGTTGTGCAAAACCGAGCGAGTGGTAGCCCCGCTGTCGAAATGGTACGTCACCACATCCACATCGCCGGATCGCGCGTCGCCGTCGACTCCCTCCGCGGCGCCGACCGAGGAAATCAGCAGTGTATCGTTCGTAGGATCGACGACAAGCCGCGGATCCTGATACCAGCACCACGCGCCGTTCTCGTTGAACTGAATCAGGTTGCCCGCAACCTCGTCCTTCGCCAAAGAAATTTTCGCGCCCATCATCAGAACCATCCAAGCCATGGAAAAAGCGAATAAAGCGCTTCGCATAACGCTGCCTACTCCATGTTGATGACCAGCCGCGAACCGCCGGGAACAATCCGGGCCGGGACGGCTTTCGTTTTTCCTGCGGATGTCGCGGTAACCTCATATTCGCCGTAAAATCCGCGAACGGTTGTCTCGCCTCGCTCGTCCGCAACGGCCGTCAGGTCGGTGCTCCACTGCTTTTGGGTCAGATCGATCCACACCTTCGCCGCCGGCGTTGGCGACCAATCCTCGGCAAATATACCCGCTTCAGGGCGCCAATGCCGCTTCTGCCAAAAACCCCATAGCATGATATCCTGCACATTGGGCTGCGAAAACATCGCGATCATAAAGTCGCGAAGATAATCTGCCTGCAACTGCTTATCGTGCAGGCTAAAGCTCGTTTCCGTCGCTTCGATCGGCAAACCAAATTTGCCGAATCGGTCGAGTATTTTGATGATATCTTCCGGTGCCGGCAACTCTGTCCCGAAATGCGCTTGCATCCCAATGCCTCCAAGCGGCGCGCCTTCGTCGATCAGGAACTTGATATTGCTGTAAAAATCCTCGCGATGCTCGTTGTTGGTTCCGCCGTCCAGAATCCCGAAATCGTTTATAAACAGCCTGCAATTCGGATCCGCCTGGTGCGCCAAATTGTACCAGTCCACCATGATCGCTCGGCCCCCAAGCAATTGAATCAAGTCGTAATTCGTGAACGGCTCGTTGACCACGTCCCAATCAACGAGCTGGCCGCGAAAATGCGATACCATGTACGTGATGTGCTTGGCCGTAATCTCCCAAAGCGCCTTCGGATCGTTCTCATATTTGCGTAATTGCGTCGGCAACCACCGCCAACCCGGCCAGACCAGATTGTGGCCCCGAACCTCAATGTTATGCGAACGTAACCAGGCCAACGCGCGATCCACATCCGGAGGCACGCCGTCCCAGGTTGCCTGCCATTTCATTTCGTTTTCAAAGACCGCCCGATTGAACAGCGAGAGGATGGTTTTCTGATAACGCAGGGCATCGGGCGTATTGGAGTTCAGCAGATCGGCATCCACGCAGGTTCCAAACCCAAACGCATGACGGCGCAGGACCGCGTGAACTGTCGTCCCCGCAATCGGCGATCCATGCGCATCCGTGACATAAATGTCGACATTCCCTTTGCGAATCCGCTCAATCCGTTGCAATGCCTCCGCTCGCCAAGGCGCATCGGCGGCCCGGCCGACGTAAGTGACTTTTGTCGCCGGGAGATCGTCGAGCTTCACCTTCGAATCAAAATTAATGACCTCGACGCCGCCGAGATCGATTGTCTGCCGGTCGTATCCGGCCCAGAACGCGATGCGCATTTGTCCATCCGCGAAATTTCGCGGCGATACGAACGGCACAAAAACTTCCTTCCACTGCTTACCGGCGCTGATCTTGAATTGTGCCGCCTTGCTAAATTCGGGGTGATTCAATTCGCAGCAAAAGGTGGTATATCCCTCGCCCGTCATCGAGTCGGTGCATCTCAACCAGAAATGTGCCAGCAGCACATCGCCCTGTTTCATCTTACCGGCAACGGGCGCGATAGCCGTCACATTATATTCCCCCAACGCCCCAGGCAGCGTCTCAACGCGCAGTGCCCGTTGAAACGGCTCTCCCTTCACGTCCACGATTTGCATCTTTCCAAGTTTCGCTTGCGTCCCATCAAAGCTGAACGATTCCAGCAAATGCTCCGGCGACATCGAACGCCCATCGGGTAGCGGGGCGGCCGCGGATGCCATTGGAGGCTGGATCACACAAGCCATGACCCCAAACATCACGAGTAAAGTGAGGACACCATGGCGAATCGCTTTGCGAAGTGAATAGGGCATGCAGGAGGTGATGATTATAAAGGCACAATCTCCCGGGGGGCTCCGCCAAACCACGGCCGGTCTCGAACTTCGTAATTCACAGCCCAACCGGATTTCTACCGGCTAAGTAACCGTTTACTATTTATAACTTGGACCATTCTGCGGCGTCAAGTGAAATTTGATGGTGAGCGGTAACGCGATAGAGCGAAAAATGGCACTTCGACAATTGTCTTGCCGTATTAATTCGGTAAAGTAAAGTATTCACATGAGGAACCCCTGCTCCGATAGTGGGGGTTTTTTGTCGGAACGGTTACGTAAGCGGTTACTCGGTTGTATTTCGTCCATTTCGGCGATTTCCGGTATGATCGGAAATGCCTGATTCGACAGCCCGATGCCAGGCGGAGTTTGAGGACAATGAGGTTTCCCTACGGCCCAGCGCCCTTTGTGATTCTTATCGTAGCCGCCTTTACGGGCATAGGCCTCCTGATTTGGACACCCCTTTCCCGCCCCACGGATTATCGTCCACCCGATTTGGTCCTGGCAACCTTCGTCCCCGAGCAGGCTGCCGTCTATCGCGCAGCCATCCCGGCTTTCGACAAGCAATATAATTGCAACGTCCAGGTGCAGCTCGTCGATCAGAAAGCCCTTCAAAGCCGCCTCCAATCGGCCCTGCAGGTTGGCGCTGATGTCCCTGATATCGTTGAATTGATGTACGGCACGATCGGCTACTTCGCCAAAGGCCCTCTTGAGGATGTCGCCCTTGTCGACCTCACCGAAAAGATCAAAGACACCGGCCTTTACGATCGACTCGTCACCAATCGTCTCAGCAAATGGTCATCGCGCGGCCATGTTTTCGCGTTGCCGCACGATGTTCATCCCGTCATGCTCGTCTATCGCCGCGATCTTTGCGAGCAGCTTGGCATTGATGTGACGAAGCTGACCACCTGGGACGAATTTGCCCGCGTCGGCCGGGAGATCGTCAAAAAGACCATGCGGCCCGACGGCGTGCCCGAACATTACATGATGGACCTGCCCACCGACGGCAACGATCAACTGATTCTTCTCCTGCTGCAACACGGCATCGGCCTGTTCGACGCCGACGGAAATGTTTCCTTCGATCGCGAAGCCGCGCTCGATGTCGTTTGCTGGTATGTCCGGCAAATCGAGGGGCCGGGCCGAATCTCGTTCCCCTGCGGCGAGGGCCAGAACTTCGCCAAGGCCATGATCGACGGCTTATGTCTCTTCTATTTCTGCCCCGACTGGCGATCAAATCGAATCGAACTCGAAATTCCCAGCCTGTCCGGCAAGCTGTCGTTGATGCCGCTCCCGGCCTGGGAGCCGGGCGAAATTCGCACCAGCACATGGGGTGGATGCGGGTTGGCGTTCACGAAGCAGTGCCGCAACTTTGATCTCGCCTGGAAGCTGGCGATGTATCTCTATTATGATCCCGATCAACTCGGCCCCAGGTTCGCCTCCACTCACATTCTGCCGCCGCTGAAATCCGCCTGGACTCATCCGGAATTCCTGGAACCTGATCCGTTTTTCAGCAACATCTCGCTGGGACAGGTTTATTCCCAGTTAGCTCCGGAAGTACCGGAAGAACACGATACGGCCTACAACACCCTGGCTAACGCAAAGCTTTCAGAAGCATTCTCCAATACGTCGATTTATTACAAACGGCACGGAGAGGTGGGCCTGCGCGAATATGCGCGAACAGAATTGAAACGCTGTGCTGATCGCGTACGGCTTGCGATGAGTCGAAACGTATTCCTGAAACCCCAGATCGCACAGGCATCGGAGTCCGCCAATCCATGAGCGCCGGCCAACTCGCAACTTCTCCCCCAAGAATTGTCGCATCCTCCTCGGTCGGTCCGCGACGACGATCACGTAACCTCCGCGCACCGTATCTCTTTCTGCTCCCTTATTTCGCGATAAATCTAGTCTTTTTCCTTTACCCACTAATTTACGCGACGGTTCTCGCATTTTACCAGACGAACGGCCCGGCTCGCCGCGCGTTTGTAGGCTGGGGCAATTTCGCCTTCGTCCTGAAAGATCCCGATTTTCACAAAGCGCTTTGGAATACGACGCTTTTCGCCGTCTTTTCCATCGGGCTGCAGCTTCCTCTAAGTCTTGGCCTGGCAATGCTCCTGAATTCGAAGAATGACCGTTTCAAAAGCATTTTTCGCCTGGCGATCTTCGCCCCCAACCTGGTAGGGCAGGTTTTCGTCGGCGTCATGTTCTCGGTCCTCTTCATGCCCCGATATGGTTTGTTCAACCGCAGCCTGCAATCCCTGATCGGCTGGGGGCTGGAGCAGCAATGGCTTGGAGATCCCAAGCTGGTCATGCCCGCCATCATCATTGCCGCAATGTGGATGTACGTCGGTTTCAACATGATCTATTTCCTGGCCGCGCTACAGAACGTCGATCAAAGCCTGATCGAAGCCGCCAGAATCGACGGCGCGGGACCCGCGAGCATTTTCTGGAACGTCACCGTTCCGGCGATCGCACCCGTCGCCACTTTCGTTGTAGTCACCAGTACCATCGGTTCCTACCAGCTTTTCGAGTTGCCTTATAACCTTCTGCAAAACAACGGCGGCGGCTATGGTCCCAGCAACAGCGGGCTGACAATAGTCGGCTATCTCTATCAAAACGCCTTCAGCAATGGCGATCTCGGCACGGGCGCAGCGGTGGGGTGGATCCTTACCTTAATTATCCTGACCATCAGCATCATTCAGATCCGCATTGTTGGCAAAGTGGGGAGTGAAACATGAATTCACTCCATCTATTTCTACTCCTTCTGGCGGCCATATTCATCACTCTGCTGCCGTTCTCGCCCAAGGCCGCCGTCAAATACGCGCGCTTTGCAGTTCTCCTTTTGGTGGCGACGGTGATGCTCATGCCGTTCGCATGGTTGATTTGCTCAGCGTTCAAAAATGTCGATGCGATGAATCGGTATTCCTTTTTACCTCCGCCATCTCAAATCTCCTCGACCACGCTCAACTTCGATAATTTCCGCACTCTTCTCAAGGAACAGCCAACTTTGGACGGGTCCGTGAGTTTCTGGCGCTACGTCACCAATTCGCTTTTCCTGGCTTCCACCATGACGGTGGTCTCTCTGTTCTTCAGTTCCCTCGGTGGGTACGCCCTGGCGAAATACCGCTTTCGCGGCCGGAACATGGTGATGATCTATATGCTGGCGTCCATGACCATCCCGGGAGTGGTTCTCCTCGCCCCCAATTTTGAAGTCATCTGGCGATTGGGGTGGATGGACACCTATAAAGCTCTGATTATTCCCGGGGCTGTCAGCGCCTTTGGTATTTTCCTTTTCCGGCAGGCGATGTTGAACGTTCCCAACGAACTGCTTGAGGCCGCTCGAATCGACGGGTGTGGGGAATTCCGCATCTATCTGACCCTGATCATGCCTCTGGTTCGACCGATGAGCGGTGCATTTTGCCTAATAAGCTTTATGGGGGCGTGGAACGCGTTTCTGGCCCCCAACATATTCCTGCAATCGCAGAGCAAATTGACCCTTCCGGTCGTTCTGAATCAGTATATGGGTACCTACGTGCAGCAATATGGCGTTTTTCTCGCCGGAACGCTCGTCGCCATGATTCCCCCGGCAATACTCTTCTTTTCGCTCCAGCGGGAATTTATCAGTGGGTTAACCAGCGGTGCTGTAAAGCAATAAGATTGAATGTCCGCCAGCGATTTTACTTTCCTTACTGCCAAAAATCGCTAAAATGGTTTTCGGCTTAGTAAGCGTTTACCGAAGGGAACCCAAGGAATAATCGTGGTTCGCAAACTATTGCCCTTTTCAGGGAACATCAATTTCAACGCACAGCATTCGCCTGTTGGCGCGTTCATGAGTTTCACCTGCGGGCACTTCAATACCGGCGGTGGGATCGGCGCCGAGATTGGGAAGCCTGCGGAGCAAAACCTTTACATTGGTGTGAAGGATGGGGCGCGGCAATCATCGAACCCCATCCGATGCCTGCCGTTCTTCAAGCCCGGTTCCGAACTGCATACTCCCGCGCTTTCCTATGAAGTCGATCATCAGGTCCTCCCGACGGTCCATCATTCGCTGCAGCTTTATCCGGCGGACCAGATCAGCCGTTGTTTCGGCTGGGCAACCGATCTCTGGCAGACCCCGGACTTCAAATTCGCAATCCATACTCCGTTTTCGCCGATTCCCGAGCCCAATGCCGATTCCGAGGCGTTGAAGGCGTGCCTTCTTCCAGCGGTTATCGCCACGCTGGAAGTTGATAATCGTGCCGGCACGGAGATGAAAACCGCTGTCTTCGCCATCGATTTTATCAATCCCGGCGCCCGCATCCTTGAATTCGAATCTTCCGACACGGATTATCGAAAACTCGGATTTGCCTGGCGCCGAAATATGGGCGTTCTCGGCCAAGTCGAAGCCGATTCCGAGGACGACAATCAGCCCGGCCAATTTTTTGCCCTGCAACGCTGGCTGGTTGCCGAAGGGCTTTCGGACGTCAATCCTGTTCATGCGCTTGGAACCTGCGCCGGCCTGGCGATGGAAGTTCCCGCCGGAACCAAAAAAACCATGGTCCTGGCCATCGGCGTGCATTTGGACGGCATCGTCACTACCGGCCTTGAAGGCAGATATTACTACAATCGCTATTACACGAGCCTCGACGAAGTGCTTGTCTCCGCCCTCGAGCGGTCCGCCACTCTTCGCGCGAATGCCGCGGCGTTGGATGCCCGTCTTCTTGGTTCGGGCCTGTCGGCCGATCAGCAGTTTCAAATCGCCCACGGCACCCGCGGCTATTACGGAAATACCCAGCTTCTTGACGTCGGCGGCGAACCGCTCTGGATCGTCAATGAAGGTGAATACTGTATGATGAACACTCTGGACCTCTCGGTGGACCAGATGTTCTGGGAGCTGAAACACAATCCCTGGGTCGTCCGGAATATTCTGTCCATTTTCGCGCGGCGATACAGCTATCACGATCAGGTCAAAGCACGCGGCCCTGTCTCGCTTCCCGGCGGAATATCCTTCAGCCACGACATGGGAATCAACAATAATTTTTCCAGTCCGGGAAACAGCAGCTACGAATTATCGAATTTGAAGGGCTGCTTTTCCTACATGACCCAGGAGCAGCTTTGCAACTGGGTGTTGATGGCCGCGAGCTATGTCGCCGCCACGCGCGATGTCGGCTGGCTGCTCGCCAACAAACATTTGCTGGACGCCTGCGCCCAGAGCATGTCCGCTCGCGCCAATCCGCGCACCGGCCTGATGGCCTACGACAGCGCCCGATGCGGCGACGGAAAGGAAATCACCACCTACGATTCTCTGGATGAATCCCTCGGCCAGGCGCGGGCCAATACGTATCTCGGCTGCAAATGCTGGGCAACGTGGCTTGGCCTGGAACTGATGTCTCGGCTCCGAATCGTCTCCGGCGATATCCCGGCCGAACCCCTGAGCAGCCTGGCCGAGCCGCTGGCCGAAACGCTCATCAACGCCGGCGTCGATGGAATCATTCCGGCCGTCCTGGAAAAAAATAACCCCGGCCATGCTTCCTGCATCCTGCCGATCGCCGAATCCCTAGTTTATCCGGCCTATTGGTTGAGCCTGATCAAAAGCTGGCCGTCGAGCGCCGCCGGCGATGCCGAGGAAATGCTGCTAAAGCAGTTGCACAGTCCGCTCACCTCAGCCGTGCGGCGACATTGCCTGCGCCTGCTGACCGATCCCGCAACCGCCAACCTTTTCGCCGACGGTGGGATCAAATTATCCTCCACGTCCAGCAATTCCTGGCTGAGCAAAATCGCGATCTTCCAGTTCGTCGCCCGCGCGATACTCCGGCTCCAGGACGCCGATCCGCGCATCGGCCCAATCCTGCAAAAATCCGACGCCGCCCACGTCCGCTGGCAAACCGATGGCAGCGGCTATTGGGCTTGCTCCGATCAATTTGTCAACGGCGAAGCCAAGGGCAGCCGGTATTACCCCCGGATCATCACTTCCGCTTTGTGGCTGGAAGAATCGGCCGAGGCGTGGCTTCCATCACCTGCCGAACGACCCAAGAAATTGACTCCGGCAGTCGCGAACCGGCCTGTTTGATTCCATCATTCGGTTTCGATCTTCATTGTGCCTCGTGCCGGTACATCAGCACAAGGACATGTTCCATCGTCACCATTCCCTCGCGAACCATCTTTTCCAAATGCGGCAGAAGAAGATTCACTTTGTCCTCGGAATCCACGATCTCGATCACCACAGGCAAGTCGGACGACATTTCCAGCAGGGCGGCTTTGTGAACGACGCTGTTCGCGCCGAATCCCTCGCTGCCGCGCAGGACCGTGGCGCCGGCCAGGCCCAGCTCGCGCACTTTCTGCACGATGGCTTCGTAAAGCGGCTTGTTCTCGAATTTGTCGGATTCGCCTATGAACGCGCGGAGCAGAATGCCATTCTCTTTGATTTTCATATTACTCCCTGGCTCGATGTGAGGAACCGTGGAAAGTGGTTCAAGGGGGGCGGCAAGATGCAGGCTGTTGGGCTCGTCCTGGGATCGCTGGCGATACATCAGAACAGCAGCGCGCTCCAGCGTCAGCATTCCGCCGACCATGATTTCGTCTAGCGGTCCGCGAACGAAGGCGACGATTTTTTCGGCGCTGTCGACGATTTCGACAATGATGGGAACGTGTTCGACGATGGACCAGTTTGAATGCTTGATGACGCCGTGATAGCCGGTTCCAAGAATGCCGCGGAGGACGGTGGCTCCGGCCAATTTGTCTTTGCGCGCGGCGGCGACGATTTGCTCGTAGGAGGGGATTCGCGGCGCGCGGTCGGCGCTTTGCAGGTAAACCCGTAACAGGATTTGTTCGCCGAGGAGGCTCATATCCACCGTGCCAGAATCATACCCAGGCGGAAGCCGAGAATTCCCAAGATTAGACTTCCGAACAGGTTTATGACGGCCTGAAGGCCGGCGCCGTCGTCGGCAAGTTTGTTGGACTCATACATAAAGGTGGAGAACGTCGTATATCCGCCGCAAAACCCGACGGCGATTGCCAGCCGGGTGGTATCCGACACGTTTCGCAGCGCGATGTGGGCTAGGAACCAGCCGAGAAAAAGGCTGCCGGTGACGTTGATGAAAAGCGTGCCGATCGGAAAGCGGAAATTCAATCGTCCGAACAGGGTCGCGACCACGAACCGCGCGATTGTCCCAACAAAGCCCGCAACGCCGATGGCGAAATATCGCCACAGTAAAATATTCATCCGTCTCTCCTTGATCCGTCGCCTTGGCAACGAAAACGCCCTGAGAGGCCAATCGGCCTGCCAGGGCGGTTTTCATGACCTCCCAGCGGACCATTGGTCCGATAGGAGTCATTGGCTCAACCAAGAGCGGTTACGGCGGACTCCACCGCCTTGAAATATTCTGTCCGATCATCGTAATCCGGTTGGCGACTCTTTTGCAATGGCTGGGCCATTGGTGTTTCCACGCCGGTCGAGAAACACCCGTTGCTTGCGGAGTTCGCGGGAATCGCCCAGGGATTGGATTTCCTGCAAAGTGGCCAGACGAACGTTCGGGCAGACTTTGAGTTCGCCGCGGAGGCGCTCGCGGAGGATTTCTGGGGCGTCGGTGGGGTCGCCACGCCAGGCGACGAGGACTTCCAGTTCATCCGAGAGCGCGGTTGGGGCGGTGGCGATCATGAGATAGTCGATCACGGATTCGAGGCCCTGGAGCGCCCGCTGGACGGCCGAGGGGTAGACAGTCGTGCCTTTGATTTTCATCGCCTGATCCCTGCGTCCGAGGATTGGCCCGATGCGGAGGGTGCGCAGGCCGCAATCGCACGCTTCCCGGGTCATAAAGGTGATGTCACCCGTGGCGAAACGGATCAGCGGCATCGCCTGCACGCCGATGGTCGTGGCGACCAACTGGCCTTCCTGGCCATCGGGGACGGGGTGGCCGGCGTCATCTAGAATTTCTATGTGGAGAAGCTGTGGATGGAGGTGGCCGCCTTTGCCAGCCTGGCATTCGCAGAGGGATGCGGCCAACTCGGTGATGCCGTAGGTGGAAAAAACCTGAGCGCGCCAAGCCGTGGAAATCTGTGCGCCCAGCGGCGTAAGCGACCAATCTGAATTTCGCACGGGCTCGCCGATGCAGATCAGTTTTCGTACGGTGGACCGCGTCAGATCGCAACCCTGCTGCGAGGCGTAGGCCGCTACGCGTTTGAGAAACGAGGGGACCGATACGATCGCCGTGGGCTTCAGCCGCTCGATCATGCTCAAAAGCATGGCCGGCGAACCGGCCCCGACGCGGACGACGGTCGCGCCAAGTTTGCGAAGGCCTTCAAAATACGCGAGGCCGGCCATGAAGCATTTGTCGATGGTCACGGCCAAGATGACCAGGTCCGCGGGCGACAATCCCACCCGCCGAAAGCAGAGATATTCATTGAGACCCAGCCGGTCGAGATCGGCCTGGGTGATTGGATAGAGCGTCGGGATGCCGGTAGTGCCGCTGGTGGTGCAGAGGTCCACCAGCTTTTCGCGGTCGACGCACCAGAATTGTTCGTTGTGTTCGGAAACCTGTTGCTTGGTGGTAATGGGCAGGAGATGCAGGTCATTGACGCCAGTGATTTTCGCGAGTTTCGCGCGGTAGAACGGCGAATGCTGACGGGCGTATTCAACGGTGGCCGCGATTCCCTGATTCAACATCGTGTCGATTTGAATGGGGGTAAGGGTGGGCTCAATATCGGGGGAATCGATCGAAGGATTCACGATGGAAGAGTTTATTGTGATTTGTCCGGATTCACCAGTTCGATCTGATGCGAATAGCTCGTTCCGCGCCAATGGACCCGACCTGTGATGCACATCCAGATGGCGCGGCCAAGGATCGCCAGGACGAACAGTCCGGTCACGAAAAACGTCGCGGCATAGATGGCGCGGGCGCCCATCCATCGATAAATAATGCCAATCTGGACGGTCATCAAAGTCCAATGAATCGCGGCGGCGGCGGTCCAAAAGATGCCGTAGTAAATTCCGGCGGGTTGGTTGATGCGATAAATGCCCCACGCGGCGGCAGCGAAGGCGGAATAGCACCCGATCAGGATGAAAAACATGACGGCCAGACTGCGCCAGGGTGATCCGCAACTGGAGCCGAAAAAGATGCGGCTCCATCCCCTCATGATGGTCGGCAGGGAATCGTACATCCGAACCGATCCGTAATCGGTTCCCCATGCCACGCGGGGTCGCAGACCCGCTTGTTTCATCAAACGGGCCAGGGTCATGTCCTCGTTGAATTGCGATTTGACGGCTTCGTGGCCACCGATCTGGTCGTATGTTTTTCGATTGAAGAGCATGTACTGGCCGTTGCCAAAGAAGCATTTGTTGGATTCAGAATTGCTCAGCCCCATCAGGTAGGCGGTGCCGAATGCCGCGGATGCGATTGGCATCAGGGCCGATTCCCAAATCCCGCGAGTTTCCTGCCTGAGAATCAGGCTGAGCAAATCGTATCTTCGGGCCAGCGCGATCCGCAGGGTTGTGGACAGGGCCGGAGGTTGGAGGATCACGTCTGAATCGATAAAGAGCAGCCATTGTCCATCCGCGCGCGAAGCAGCGCGAAACAGAGCGTTATTTTTTCCCGTCCATCCCACCGGGAGTTCGTCGATGTGCAGCACCTTCATGCGCGGGTCGGCAGCGGCCATCTCGTCCATGATTCGACCCGTGTCGTCGCCGCTGCGGTCGTCCACGGCCAGGACGTCAAATTGTGGATAGTCCTGCGCGAGGACCGAAGACAGGCACTGCCGAATCCGCTCTCCTTCATCCTTGGCGGGAACGATGATGGTGACGTTGGGCGGCGGCTGGGGAATCTGCTCAGCGGATTTGTTGAGAAGATTCATCCGGCTTCGGCTGGAGGCCATTCCGACCGCAAGGAGAATCCACAGCCCCAATCCGATTGCCAAATAGACGATATAAAGAAATATTTCCAACGGCCTTCCGTCGCGTCAATAAGATTATGCGGAAGGGATGGGTTTGTTTCAATCCTTCTTACGCACGACGACGCTGGGGCCAATAACTTCCCTGACGACGAGATCGGTTCCCGCCGAGAGATATCCCGATTCGCTGACGACAAAGGCGATGCGTTTATCGGCAATGGCGGGATCGAAGAATTCCGCCGATCCGCCGGGCCGAAGTTCCGAAAGAGCCTTTCCGATCGCACCGGGCCGGGGCCAGAGATCGGTAGCCGTACTCGTGTTGCCCGCTGCCACCGCGCCGCTTCCGGATGCGTTTGTCAGAATCAGACGATTAAGCAGCGGCATTTTCGGAAGGAATCGGCCCAGCCAAAACCACAGGAAAATCGACGAGCCCATAGCGGCGGCGACCACGAGAAGGCCTTTTTCCATGAGTGGCAGGTTGGTCTGGCTGGGAACGTACGACGGGCCGCCGAACCCCGCGGGAACGAAAGTCATTACCAATCCGAAAAGCACTAGAATCCCACCGATGACCCCTGGGAAAATATGCCCCGGCAGGGCGATTTCCAATGAAACCAGCATTAAGCCGAGAAAGATGACGAGGATCTCCCACCACTGGGCGTAGCCGGTTAGAAGCGGAACCCCGAGCATCAGGGCCAGGGCGATCAATCCGCAAACCTCCGCCACGCCGTGCCCCGGAGCGTGTAGAACGATATAGAGGCATTGCAAAAATATGACGATCAGAAGTCCGCGGACGATCGCGCCACTCAGGAATTCAACCGCCTCTTCGCCCCAGCCGGGCGTGAAGTCGGCAAGTACGTCATAATTGCGGGCCTGCTCCAGGTCCTCAATCGTGTCATATTTGGTGCTGGCCAGCCCGTACCGCACGGCCTGATCGCTATCAACGGTAAGCAACGTATCGGGCCCATCGATGGGGACAGCCTCGCCCGGGACGGAGGCCCATTTTTTCGTTGCGGTCAGAGCATCATAATCCTTTTGATCGACGAATCGCCGCTCGCCCTTGTCGCTTTGAACCCAATAGACGACCCGGGCAACATCGACCATCGCGGCCGCAAGCAGCGGATCGTGATGATTGCGAACCGCGCTCTCATTGAAATCCAATAGCACCGGCCCCTCCGCCTTGGCCCGTTCGGCAGCCGGCATGGCTTCCAAACCGCCGGGGCCGAAGATGATCGGCGCAATCGCCCAGGGAAGCCGAATTGCTCATGACGATTTCATCGCAGGCCATGGCGACCATCGCGCCCGCGGAAATCGCCTTGTCCTGGACGTATGCGACGACATGAAGATCGTCCTGCCGCTTGATGAACCGGGAAATCTCCAGCCCGCTGGTGAGCAGGCCGCCGTATGTATCGACGTTGAGAATAACAGCTTTTGCCCCGAGCTTTTTGGCATCGTCGAATTTCCGGAAAAGCTGATCGCGATTGTAATCGTCGATTTCACCGGCGATGGTGATGACCACGGTTTTGACGGCGGCGGAGGAGGGATTGGTGGCGGGGGTGTCGGCACGAGCGGCGTGCGCCGCCAAGGTGAGGATACAGATTACGAATGACCAGACCCTCGCAAACCTCATGTCTATATTGTACGTCAACGGAGGGGCGTTGGCATCCGATTAGTCCCCGAATTTGACTCGCCGTTGATACCGCTGTCTGATGCAGGTCGATGGGGCAGCTTTTCGATTCGATCAGGAGTCTCGTACTCGATGGTCGCTACGTTGTTGGCGATCATGCCGTGGAACGCTTGGAAGAACGCGGTATTCTCGAATGGCAGGTTGTGGACGGCATTGAGCAAGGAACATTGCTGACGGAACGACCTAACGATATGCCTAATCCATCCGTAGAAGTTCAACAAATGCTGGTCGATGGAACAGCGGCTCGGGCAGTTTGGTCTCATCTGGTTAACGCTGACATTGCGAAGCTGGTCACGGTATACTATTTGGACAAGTAAGGAATGCGCTATGTTGCCCGGCAAACGAATTCGAAAAAATCGCCTGGTGCGAACCGACCGATTTGTGGTGGTGGTCGAGGTCGAAGCGGTCATCCCCGATGCCGATCCCAGCGAACCATGTTATGAGCCGAAGACGGTGGAATTATTGCGGGAGGTGGAAGCACGGGCTAAATCGGGTGATGTGGAGTGGCTGAAGCAACACGGAAAGGTCTATGCGGCGTTGGATGCCGCTTGATCTTCATTTCGCGTTCGATTCCGCAATCAGCAATTCCAATGCCTTCGCCGAATTTCCCGCAGCCAGCGATTTCCGCGCGATTTCCAGGCCTTCCTTCAAATCCTTCGCCTTTTCCGCAACGACAATGGCCGCCGCGGCGTTCAACAGGGCAATATCGCGTTTGGGGCCGGGGTCGTTTTTCAGAACCGAAGTCAGCGATTTGGCGGCATCATCAAGCGATGAAATCTGCAGATCAGACAGCAGGGCATAGTCGACCCCCAATTCCTTCGGATCGAGAGCCCAGGTGCGGATGTGGCCATCGCGCAATTCGCTGATTCGCGTGGGGCCAATGGTGGAGATTTCATCGAGGCCGTCATCAGCGTGAACGACCCAGGCGCGGGTGCTGCCAAGCTCGCGCAAGGCGGACGCGAGGCGATCAGTCAGTTCCGGGGCAAATACGCCAAGCAATTGGTGTTTCGCGCCGGCGGGATTGAGTAGTGGAGCGAGGAGATTGAAAACCGTGGGAATCCCCAACTGCTTGCGGGCATCGGCGACAAATTTCATCGAGGGATGGTGGGCTCGGGCGAATGCAAAACAGATATTGGCGCGATCGAGGCATCGGCGAAGATACGCCGGGGTGATTTCGAGTTTCAATCCCAGTTTTTCCAAAACGTCGGCCGCGCCGCAATTGCTCGAGGCAGAGCGATTACCGTGTTTAACGACCTTGATTCCCGCGCCAGCGGCGATCAACGCGGCGGCGGTGGAAATGTTAAACGTATGGCGGATGTCGCCGCCGGTGCCGCATGTGTCGAGGACAACTTCCATTCCAGCAGAATCGATCGGGATGACTTTTTCCCGCATGATGGCGGCCGCGCCCACGAGTTCATCGAAGGTGGTTCCCTTGGCGGCCATGCCAACGAGAAGACCTCCGATTTGGGAATCAGATGCTTGCCCCGACGTGATGTGCAGGAACGCGGACCGGGCCTCGTCGCGGGTGAGGTCCTCGCGCCGACACAGTTTCAGGAGAATGTCGCGGAAAGCGGGCATGGCCAGCTATTCCAACACCGAAGCGCCCGCGGTGGCGGTAGTGGCAAAAACGCTTGGCTGGCGGTCGAATTTGGCGGTGTAGGTCTTATGCAAATGCTCGGAAAGCGCCTCAAACGAACGCGGCTGAATCAATGCGACGATCGATCCTCCAAACCCGCCACCGGTCATTCTCGCGCCATAGACGCCTTTGACTTTCATCGCCTCTTCGACCAGGAAATCCAACTCGACACAGCTCACTTCGTAATCGTCCCGAAGTGAATTGTGGCTCTTGGCCATCAATTCACCCGCCTCTTCATAACGCTGCAATAGAAGCTTCTGGGCCATTTCGATCACTCGGAGATTTTCCGTCACGACGTGTTTACATCGGCGATAGACCACTTCACTCATCCGACCCTTGGCAGCCTCCACCTGCTCCAACGAGACATCGCGCAGGGCTTTGATCTGGGGATGGTCGCGTTTGAGAATGGCCACGCCGTCTTCGCATTGCTTGCGGCGGATGGCGTACTGGCTGTCGCCCAGATCGTGCTTCACCATGCTGTTGACGACGACAACTCGCAACTCCTTGGGGTTCAGGGGGACAAATTGCTTGTTGAGATCGCGGCAATCGAGCATCATGGCCTGCCCGGGGCGAGCGGCTGTGACAATCATCTGGTCCATGATCCCGCAGGGAACCTGGGCGTATTCATGCTCTGCTTTCTGGCAGATCAACGCGAGGCGATTGGCTTCAATTTCCAGGCCGGCCAGGAGAAGAATCGCCCGCGCGACGCCCACTTCGATGGCGGCGCTGCTGGAAAGGCCGCTGCCGACGGGCAGCGAATTGGAGATCATCGCGTCCATTCCGGAAAGCGGAATCCCCGCCTTGATCAACTCCGCGGCGACCCCGCGCACGTAGTTGCCCCATCCCGGTTTGTTTCGCTCGATTTTTTTCTGGAGCGAGAATTCAACGAATTCGTTGGGATAAACCGTCGAGGCGATTCTGATGATCTCGTCCTTGCGCCCCCGGCAGACGACTTTGACCTCCGGCTCGATGGCCATGGGAAAGACGAATCCATCGTTATAATCGGTATGTTCGCCGATGAGATTGACCCGTCCGGGCGCGCGTACGACCCGAATTTTGGTTCCGTTGCCGAAAAGCTGCGTAAAGCGGTCTTTCAGTTGCTCAAGGTCTTCCTGCATATTGCCCGACTCTAAAACCATAGACAATAGCGGTCAAGGCGTGCGGAAATGCGTGCGCATAAAGTATTTCGTTAAGCGCCCATTGCTTTTTGTTTACGTGTCTCGGACGGGCTATACTGATTGGGTTAAAGCTCGTGGCAAAGGAGTTGCAAATGATGACACGAAGGATTGGCGGCCGGATCATTCCCTTGGTTTTGTTGGTTCTGGGGTCTTCAGTCTGGGGGGCGGAGCCGGCGACGCAGCCAGCCGTGCCCGAATCGTTCATGCGGTACGTCGATGACGGCCACCAGGGCGGATCGCTTCAGACGGCGGATGTGGAATTCACGAACGGCAACGGCGTCACCGTGCATCTTATCGGGGCGATTCATATCGGTGAAAAAGGGTATTACGATTCGCTCAATCGGGATTTCCAGAATTACGACGCGGTGCTGTACGAGATGGTCAAGCCCAAGGACGCGCCACCGCCGGGGCCGGGCGATGCACAGAAGAGCGACAGCCCCATCAGCGAGTTTCAGCGGTTTCTCAAGGACGCCCTGGATTTGGATTTCCAGCTCGACGACATCGACTATACGGCCCCCAATTTCATCCACGCCGATCTGGACAAGGAGACCTTCGAAAAAATGCAGGAAGAGCGCGGCGAAACATTTGAAATGATTTTCATGCGCATGATTATGAAAGCGTTTACCGATCCGCCCGTTCTCAACAACGCCGGCAATGAAGACTCCGGAGACGATCTTGTCGCAATGCTCACCCATCCGGACATGGAACGACAAATGAAACTGGTCGTCGCCCGGCAACTTGGTCAGATCGATCTGTCGGCCATGGGATTGGACGGCCCCAACGGCAGCGTGCTGGTGACCGAGCGAAACAAAGCCGCGCTCCAGGTTTTGTCGGATACGCTCGCGTCCGGAAAGAAAAAGATCGCGATTTTTTACGGCGCGGCTCACATGACGGATATGAGCAAGCGCCTCGAGGCGATGGGCTTTTCCCCGACCTCTACCCGATGGAATCTGGCTTGGGACTTGACGATCCGGCCGGAACAGCCCTCCGCGATGGAAAAACTCCTGCGCGGGTTGCTTGATTCGGCGAATGGGAATAACTAGAACGCGATCTCCGAAATGTGAAATTGTTTCGGATTTCGAGTTTTCCCTCATGGATCATCTCCGTAAAAAGTTCATCGTCTTCGACGGCAACGAGGGGTGCGGAAAAAGCACGCAGGCGAGGATGCTGCAACAGACTCTTGAGAAGGCGGGCATTCCAACAAAGCTGGTGCGTGATCCGGGAACCACGCGAATCGGGGAACTCATCCGCGAGATTCTGCTTGACCCCGCAAATACGGACATGTCGATGCGGTGTGAAATGCTGCTCTACATGGCGGCGCAGGCGCAAATGATGACGGAAATCATCCAGCCTGCGCTTGAAGAAGGCCGGACCGTGATCAGCGACCGATTCATTTCCAGTACGCTTGCGTATCAACTCGGGGGCGACGGTCTGACCGAAGCGGATATTCTGGCCGTGGGGCAAGTCGCCATTAACAAGCATTGGCCGGACATGACGATCATTCTCGATTTGCCCGTGCGTGAAAGCCCGAAGTTCGCACTTTTTTCCGACGATCCCACGGCCGGCGACAAGAAGGATCGCATCGAATTAAGATCGATGGAATATCATGAGAAAGTACGGCAGAATTATCTTCGGCAATCAAAGATTCGTCGTGGAACATATCACATATTGGAAGCAGTTGGAGGTCCGGAGAAAGTCCACGCGGAAGTGATGCGCCTACTTTCTTCGATCAAATCCCCTTTATGAATCGACTCAAGGACATTTTCGGGCAGGATTTGGCCGTCGCGAATCTTCGAGGCGCGATGGCGGCGGGGCGGCTCGCCCATGGGCTGATTTTCGCGGGTCCGGTGGGAGTCGGAAAGGCCACGTGCGCCGCGGCGCTTGCGGCGTTTTTCCTCTGCAAGCGGCCGGAGCCTGATGATGCGTGCGGGAAATGCCCAAGTTGCCACGCGATTTCCGCGGGGACGCATCCGGATTACCACGTAATCTCAAAAGAGCTCGCCCGGCAGTATGACAAATCCGGGACCAGCAAAGCGACGCTGCTTCCGATTAACGTCATCCGCCACGCGCTGGCTGAGCCGGCCGGTCGAAAGACGGTCATGGGAAGAGGGAAAGTGTTCATCGTTGAGCAAGCCGAACTGATGACGCCCGCCGCCCAGAATGCCTTGCTGAAAACTCTGGAAGAACCCGCGGGACGAACGTTGATCATTCTGCTGACGACGCACGGCAATGAGCTTCTGCCGACTATTCACAGCCGATGCCAGACATTTCCCTTCGCGGCCCTGAACATGGAATTGGTGGCTCGCGAATTGAAGCGGCGGGGGATCGAGACGGCCGTGGCCAACACGGCCGCGGAGTTGGCGGACGGATCATTGGGCGTCGCTTTGCGTTGGATCGAAGACGACATTCTCAATTCCGCCGCGGACGTCGCTGAATCCGTGGATTCGGCGCTTGCCGGCAAAGGAAACGATCTGGGAGATCTGCTGCGAAAACGGGCCGATGCCTATGCCCAGAAGGTGCTGGCACGCGACGAGCTTGCGAGCAAGGATTCGGCCATGCGAAACGGGCTGGCCATGTACCTGGGGATCGCCGCCCGACGGATTCGCGGCCGGCTGGTCGAGGCGAATCTGTCCGAACGCGCGTGCTCGGCCATCGAAGCGATCGTTCGGGCGGAGAAATATCTAGACGCGAACGTGAATGTGGCCATCGTGATGGAACAGCTAAACAGCGCCGTGTGAAGGCGAAATCTCGGTTCGGTCTCATGCCCTATCGCGAAATCCAGTTCCGCCACATCTGGCGGTACGCAGCCTCGGTGTCGTCGGCAAAGCGTCGACCATCCATTAGCGGTGACGCCCGCATCCGCGGTCGTAGCATACGACGCAGTTCACCCAATCGCGGCAAATCTTTCGCCAGTCTGACGGCGATCTCAACATATTCATTGGGCGCCTGTGCGATCAATTCCGGCAGACTGATGGTGCTCAATAAGCTCACACCCACGCGCGAGACATGCGTCCGGCCGGCCAGTGTGACCACGGGAACTCCCATCCATAAGGCCTCGCAGGTGGTCGTCGTCCCGTGATACGGGAAGGTGTCCAGAGCGATATCAATTCGGTTGTACATTTCGAGATGTGAACTGACTTTCGGCTCATGCCCGCGGATTTCCAGCCGATCCGCCATAACGCCGCGCGCGGCAAAAGACTGGTGGATTCTCTCACGCGCTCCTTTCTCGGCCAGCCCTCGTGATTTGATGATAAGGCGGGATGCAGGCATCGCGTTCAAAATCTGGGCCCATAAATTCACAATGGCCGGCGATACCTTGGCGAAATTATTGAATGTGCCGAAGCAGATCGATCCGTTCGCTTCCGCCGGCAAACGCCCAACCGGCGGAGCATCATCGGGTTCGCTGAAACACCAGTTGCACACCGGCAATCGCATTAGCGTTTCAGTGTGTAACGATTCGGTCAAGCCCGGCGGATCGGCAAGTGAATCGGTCAAACGATAATCCATTTCCGACAAACCCGTGCTTCCCGGATAACCTAGGTAACTGACCTGGACCGGCGCGGACCGCGCGAAGACGCGCAGTCGGTTGCCAGCCGTGTGGCCGGCCAAGTCGACCAGAATATCGATCTTGTCCTGCCGGACCTTGTCGGCCACCCGTTCATCGGTCCATCCGACGATATTCTGCCATCCATCGGCACAGGCGCGTAGCCGATCCGTCACTTCGTCAGATTTCGATGCATCGGAGTAGCAAAAGATCTCATAAGCGCCATGGTCGTGTTCCCGGAACAAGGGCAGGAGAAATCGACTGACGGAATGGTTACGAAAATCGGCGGACACATATCCGATGCGCAATCGGCGATCGGGATTCCGATCGTTGGTATGTGGTGGGATGAATTTCCTGAGCGGCTGGGCATGATGCTGGTTCCAGCGCCGCAGTTCCTCAAAAATCATGTCCGCGCCGTAGCCGGAATGGAATTGAAGGGCGCAGACAAGATTGCTGTGCGCATCGGTGTAGTCCGGCTTGAGCCGGATCGCCTCTCGATATGCGGCGACCGCTTCGTCGAGCCGGCCAATTTCCTTAAGGCCGGTGCCGAGATTGTTGAACGCTTCCGGGTACTGGGGTTTGAGCCGAAGGGCTTGCCGATACGCCGCGATCGCCTCCTCAAGTTGACCCTTGCGCTTCAGGGCGTTACCGAGATTGTTGTGCGCCTCGGCATAGTCGGGCTTCAGAGAAATGGCGCGGCGAAACGCGGCGACAGCCTCCTCCAATTGCCCCGTGCTGATTAACGCACTGCCGAGATTGATGTGCGCTGCAGTGTAATGAGGCCTGAGCTGAATGGCCTGACGATACGCGGCGATCGCATCCGCAAACTGTCCGCTATGCATTAACGCGATGCCAAGATTGTAATATGCATCGACATAATCCGGCTTGAGCCGAAGGACTTCCTGATACGCTGCGATCGCGCTGGCAATTTGCCCCATTTCCTGCAACGCGATTCCCAGATTGTGGTGCGCATCGGCATAGTCCGGTCTGAGCCGGATAGCCTGCCGAAAGACCACGATCGCTTCCTTAATTTGTTTGTTTTTGTCCAGCGCAAGCCCGAGAAAATTGTGCGCTTCGGCATTATCGGGACTGATTCGAATGGCCCGCCGGATCAACTCCACACCGGCATCGAATTGGCCCGTTTGTTCCAGCAGCACTCCGAGCATGTACAAGGCTTCAGCATGGCCGGGCTGTTGTGCGAGGATTTGGTGGTAGAGCGCTTCCGCTTCCGACAGACGGCCCGCAAGATGGTGCGACCGGCCGGACTCGAATTGTTCCTGAAGAGTCATCGGGCTGTGGATTGTAAACCTGACTCACCGCCTATTTCGCACCAATTCCGCCACATTTGCCGATACGCAGCTTCGATATTTCGGGCAAATCGCGGCGCATCCATCAGCGGCGACGCCTGCATCTGCGGACGCAGAGTACGACGCAGCTCCTCCAATCGCGGCAAATCTTTCGCCAGTCCGACGGCAATCTCCACATACTGCCGCGGCGTCTGGGCGATCAACTCCGGCAGTTGCAGGTTGGTCAATTGCGACACTCCCGCGCGCCCGAACACGGTTTGTCCTGCCAGCGTCACGACGGGAACCCCCATCCAAAGTGAATCGAGGCTTGTCGTGTGACCATTGCAGGGAAATGTATCCAGCCCAACGTCGATCCGATTGTATAGCTCGAGATATTGCGAACGTGGATGGCGAACGATCATTTCGATGCGATCGGGATCGATTCCTTCTCGTTGCAGTTTTTCCAGCAGCGGTTGACGATGGCTCCCCCCGGGACAAAGCATAATCAATCGCGATCGCTCCACGGTCTTGAGAACCTGCGCCCAAAGTTGGAGAACCCCCTCGTTGACTTTGCAGAAGTTATTCAAACAGCCGAAGGTAACGAATCCCGCTTGCAGGAAGGGGGGTGCGTTCACCGCCGGTTCATCAGCCAGAGGATCGTAGCACCAGAACGTATCCGGAAGATGAACCGACTGTTCCCAATAGTAATCGTCTAAAGGCCCCGCCGGGTCGAGGTATGGATCGGTGAGCCGATAGTCAACTGTGTCTAGGCCGGTCGTTCCGGGGTAGCCCAGCCAACTGACTTGCACCGGCGCCGGCTTTTGCGCGAAGATCAGGAGACGGTTGCCCGCTGTAAACAGTTTCAGATCGACGAGAATGTCGATCTGGTCCTGACGCACCAGGGCGGCGGCGTCCGCATCGGTCATCGCCTCGATTTGGCGCCAATGTTGCACCAGAGCCTTCATTTCCCGATTCAACTTGTCGTTGTAAGCGCCCTGGGCGTAACAGAATATTTCATATTGCCGTTGATCGTGGTGGCGCAAAAGCGGCAGCAGAAAGAGGGCTGAGGCGTGATCGTGAAAATCCGCCGAGACGTATCCGATGCGCAAGCGACGCATCGGATCACGATCGTTGGTGTGCGGCTGGATAAACGTCCTGAGCGGCGCGACGCATTGCTGGTTCCACCGCTGCAGTTCTTCGCGAATCATTTTGCCGTCGTAACCCGGATGATATTGCATCGTGTAAATCAAATTTCCGTGGGCTTCGGCCAGATCAGGTTTGAGCCGAATGGCCAGCCGAAAGGATGCGATGGCCTCGTCGAGCCGTCCCGTTTGCTTCAAGGCATTCCCGAGATTGACGTGCGCTTCGGTGTAGTCACTCTTGATCCGAATGGCCTGCCGAAACGCGGCGATGGCCTCGTCCAGTCGCTCTACGCTCTTTAACGCGTTGCCCAGATTGTATTGGGCTTCAGCGAGATCAGGCTTGAGCCCATTAGCCTTTTGATAGGATGCGATGGCCTCGTCAAGTTGCCCCGCGCTTCTGGAAGCGCTGCCGAGATTGCTGTATGCCTCGGCGTATTCCGGATTGACCCGGACGGCCTGCCGATACGATGCGATGGCCTCGTCGATTCGACCCGAGCGAGCAAGCACGTTGCCGAGATTGCTGTGCGCCACGGCAAAGTCGGGCCGGAGCCGAATCGTTTGCCGGAACAATTCCACAGCCGCGGCCAATTGACCGGTTTGCGCGACTAACATTCCCAGCAAGTGCAAGGCATCGGCATGATCGGGCTGTTGCGCGAGAATTTGGCGATAGATTCTCTCTGCGTCCGCGAGGCGGCCTGCCTGATGGTGAGCCAGGCCGGATTCAAATTGCTGCTGAAGCGTTATGTTTTCGGGCATTAAATTTCCAAATTCCCGCCGCCTGCGCACCATGACCGCCACATCTTGCGGTACGCCGCTTCAATATCGCGAGCGAAGCGCCTAGCGTCCATCAGCGGGGAGGCGCGCATGCGCTGACGCAGCATGCGACGCAACTCGGCCAAGCGCGGCAAATCTTTCGCCAGATCGATGGCGATCGACGCATATTCCTGAGCCGATTGTGCGACCAATTCCGGCAACCCGACGCCGTTCAACAGGCTGACGCCCACGCGCGACATATGCGTGGAACCCGCGAGCGTTACCACGGGAACACCCATCCATAAGGCTTCGCACGTTGTCGTCGTACCGTGATAAGGGAACGTATCGAGGGCGATATCCACATGGTTGTACGCATTGAGGTGTGAAATGATACTCGGCTCATGCTCGCGGATTTCCAGCCGTTTCGAATCGACCCCGCGCGATGCGAAATGTTGGCGGATTCGCTCGCGGATGCTTCGCTCGCCCAGTCCCCGGTATTTCATGATCAGGCGGGATGAAGGCATCGCGATCAAAATCGCGGCCCACAAATCCATGATGGCCGGCGACGCTTTGGCGAAATTGTTGAATGTCCCGAAGGAGATTGATCCCGCCTCCGCCGGCAAAGGCCCCACTGGCGGGGCGTCTTCGGGTTCGCTGAAACACCAGTTGCACACTGGCAGCCGCAACAGTTTTTCGGTGTACAGAGATTCTGTTTTGCCCGGTGGATCGGCAAGCGAGTCGGTCAACCGGTAATCTATTTCCGGCAAACCCGTGGTCGCCGGATATCCGAGATAACTGACCTGCACCGGCGCCGGCTTGCGCAAAGACGCGCAGACGGTTTCCCGCTGTGTGGCCGGCCAGGTCGACCAGGATGTCAATTTTGTCTTCCCTCACCTTGTCGGCCAATCGTTCATCGGTCCATCCAACGGTATTTTCCCATCCATCGGCACAGGACCGCAGACGATCCATCATCCCGTCTGATTTCAAAACGTCTGAGTAGCAAATGATCTCGTAAGCGCCGTGATCGTGTTGCCGGAATAGAGGCAATAGAAATCGGCTGACCGAATGAACGCGAAAATCCGCGGAGACATAGCCGATGCGCAATCGTCGATCCGAATCGCGACTGTTGGTACGCGGTCGGATGAGCTCCCTGAGCGGTTCGGCATGCCGCCGGTTCCAGCGGCGCAATTCCTCGTGAATCACGTCAGCATCGCAGACGGGATGAATTTGGAGACCGTAGATCAGGTTGCTGTGTGCATCCGCATAGTCCGGCTTGAGCCGGAGGGTCTCTCGATACGCGGAAACTGCCTCATCCAGTTGCCCGGTGCTGAGCAGGACATTCCCGAGATTGTTGTGCGCTTCTACGAGATCGGGTTTCAACTGAATGGCTTTTCGATAGGCGGATGTGGCCTCGTCGAGTTGCCTTAGATCTTTTAGGGCGTTGCCGAGGTTGTTGTGCGCTTTGGCAAGATCGGGCTTGAGGCGGATTGCCCGTCGATAGAAAGGGATGGCCTCGTCAGGTCGCCCATCGGCCAGCAAAGCGTTGGCCAAATTGTTGTGCGCTTCCAACAGATCAGGTTTGAGCGTGACGGCCTTCCGATAGGCGGCGATCGCCTCGCCCGATTTTCCGGAACGCGCGAGCGCATTGCCGAGGCTGTTATATGCTTCGGCAAAGTTGGGCCTTTGACTGATCGCTCGCCGGGCCAATTCCACGGCCTCTCCGAGTCCGCCTCTCTGTCCCGCCAGCACGCCCAGGAGATACAGGGCATCTGTATGATCGGGCTGTTGTACGAGGATGTCACGATAGACCCTCTCCGCTTCGGCAACGCGGCCGGCCTGGTGATGTGATAATCCGGATTCGAGTTGCTGCTGAACGGTCATCTCCCGCTCCGTTCGCACCAGATTCGCCACATCTGCCGATATGCAGCTTCAATATCACGGGCAAAACGCGGCCCATCCATCAGCAGGGACGCCCGCATCCGCTGGCGCAGCGTGCGGCGCAACTCGGCTAAGCGCAGCAAGTCTCTTGCCAGGCCCACGGCAATCGATACATATTCCTCGTTGGATTGCGCGATCAATTCCGGCAGGCCGACGCTGTTCAGCAGACTCATACCCACGCGTGAAACGTGCGTTTGGCCTGCGAGGCTGACCACGGGAACGCCCATCCAAAGGGCCTCACAAGTCGTCGTCGTGCCGTGATAGGGAAATGTATCCAACGCGATATCCATTCCGTTGTACGCGGCAAGATGTGAAGCGACAGTCGGCTCATTCCCGCGAATTTCCAGCCGCTCCGCTTCGACGCCGCGCGAGGAGAAGTATTGATGAATTCTCTGACGCACGCGTTTTTCCCCCAATCCTCTGGATTTGATCATCAGGCGCGACGAAGGCATGGCTCTCAAAATCGCGGCCCACAAATCCATGATGACAGGCGACGCCTTTGCGAAATTGTTGAAGCTTCCGAAACAGATCGATCCACCGACATCCGCCGGCGATGGCCCCACAGCAGGCGACTCATCTGGTTCGTTGAAACACCAGTTGCACACCGGCAGTCTCAACAGCTTTTCACTGTGCAGCGACTCCGTCTTTCCCGGCGGATCGGCAAAAGAGTCCGTAAGGCGGTAATCCATTTCAGGTAAACCGGTGCTTCCCGGATAACCAAGATAACTGACCTGCACCGGCGCCGGCTTGCGGGCAAAGACGCGCAGGCGGTTTCCCGCCGTGTGCCCCGCCAGGTCCACCAGAATATCGATCTTGTCCTCCCTCACCTTCTCGGCCACTCGTTCATCGGTCCACCCCGCGATGTTTTGCCACTGATTGGCGCACTGGCGCAGCCGATCCGTCACCTCATCACAATGCAATACATCGCAATAGCAGATGATTTCTTGACCCGCATGATCATGCTCGCGAAAAAGGGGCAGAAGAAACCGGCTGACCGAATGATTGCGAAAATCGGCGGAGATATATCCGATGCGCAAACGCCGATCGGGATCGAAGTCATTCCCAAACGGCCGGATGCCTTTCCTCAGCGGCTCGGCATGTCGTTGGTTCCACTGCCGCAGTTCCTCCTGAATCATCTCGGCGTCATAGCCGCAATGAAAATGAAGGGCAAAGACCAGATTGCAATGCGCATCGACGTAGTCAGGCTTAAGCCGAATCGCTTGCCGTAAAGCTTCGATGGCCTCGTCCAGCTGCCCCATTCGCTTCAAAGTGGTAGCGAGATTATTGAGGGCTTCAGCATGATCGGGCTTGATCCGAAGCGCCTGCTGAAATGCGACGATCGCCTCGTCCAGCCGTTCAGTCTCCCTCAGGGCATTCCCCAGATTGTAGCATGCGTCAGCATAATGCGGATGGAGGCGAATGGACTGCCGAAAAACAACGATCGCCTCGTCAAATTGCCTGCGTTTGGCCAAAGTCGTGCCGAGATTGAATAACGCTAAAGCGCTATCGGGCTTGATGCGAACGGCCTGTTGGATCAATTCCACCGCCACGTCCAGTTGGCCTGCCTGACCGGACAGCACGCCCAGCATGTGCAGGGCATCGGGTTGATTTGAATCGTGCGTCAGCACCTCGCGGTAGGCTTTCTCCGCTTCTGCCAGGCGGCCCGCTCGATGATGTGCCATCGCGGAATCGAGTTGTTGTCGAACGGTCATTGGGACGGATATTGTAAACCAGTAATCCGAATTTATTGTCATTCAGCCGATGCCGGCGAAGAAGCGAGCATTTCCGCGATCTTCAGTTGCGGGCGGGACAGCGGGAAATCGTTTAGTTCCTCCAGTCGAATCCATTTTCGATTTAAAAATTGCGGCGCGGTGGACGCGGTCGCGATAAACGCGGTGAAGACGTATCGCCGATGAGTCAGCGCATGGCGGACCTGTCCGATCTCACGCAGATCGCGGATCGGAAGTCCGATCCGCCGGCCGATTGCATCGGAGGCGGGAGCGACATCATCGGCCTCGATCGTGGGGAACTGCCAAAGTCCCGCCCAGCGGCCGGAACGGGGGCGGCGCTCCAAGAGCCAGCGGTTTTTGTGATGAACGCAGACTGTCCAACGAGCGAGGATCGGCGTCGGGCGCGATTTGCGCGGAAGTGGAATCGTTTCCTGCAATCCCGCGGCGGCGGACTGGCAGAAACGTCGGACGGGACAGATCGGACATTGCGGTTGTCGCGGCGTACAGACGGTCGCCCCCAGTTCCATCAGCGCTGAATTGAATTGGCCGTACCGGCGCTTTGGCAGGATTTTCTCCGCCAGAATCCAAAGACGCTTGACGGTCTTCGGTTCGCGAGGGTCGGTTTGGATTTTTTCCAATCGACAGAGAACGCGCGCGACATTGCCGTCGAGAATCGGAGCCCGGCGATCGAATGCGATGGAGGAGATGGCGCCCGCGGTATATCGGCCGATGCCGGGAAGGGCAGTCAATTCGTCCACCTCGCGGGGAATTCTGCCGCCGAAATCAGCCACAATCCGCCGGGCAGTGGCGTGGAGATTGCGGGCTCGGGAATAATAACCCAAGCCCTGCCAAAGACGCAGCACATCATGCTCTGAAGCGTCCGCCAGAGCGGCCAAATTGGGGAAGGCCTCCATGAACCGGCGGAAGTAACCGGCCACGGTCGCCACCTGGGTTTGCTGCAACATAAACTCGCTGATGAGCACGGCATACGGATCGACGGGTGCCGATTTCCCCAGCGGCGGCCGCCATGGTAAATCCCGGCGATTGGTCGCGTACCAGCGATTGAGGATCCTTGCCAAGCCCGGTACTCCATGTTGAACATGATTGTGATTTCGAAGTGCCACGGATGTTAATCTGGGATGATTTTTCCGATTTTGCGTTGATATCTGTTGATATCTATGGAAATTAGTTTATTTTATTTCGAAACATCAGGTTCCGCTGAGGCATTAGGCTTCGGGGGGCCTCGGTGGGGATGTTACTCAGCATTCACGGAGGATGCCATGAGATCGCCGCATGTCGATGATTTTGTTCGGCTCACGTCGGACATCCCGGAATTGTCGCTCAACCGGGGTGAAATTGGCGTTGTCCGCAGCACATGGTTTGCACCATCGGTTGCGTACGAGGTCGAGTTTCACCAGATTGGGCACGACTACCAGACCCGAGCTCTGCTTCTGGCCGACCAGCTTGAAGTGGAAGAGGGGCCGATCTTCGATCCTCGGGCTTTGGGCCCGGTTGCTTAGACGGCCGCGGCTTTTACCAATATAGACATCAGAGTGTTCGGCGAAACAGCAATGTCGCCGCGCTGAGGGTCAGCGCGGTGAAACCGAAAAGAAAAGCTAGGTCGAAGCTGATTGCCGCGAGGCCCGTGTTTTTCAAGACCAGTTCCTTGAAGCCATGAACGGCGTAGGTGAATGGGTCGACGACCGCGATGGCTTTCATCCAGGCGGGAAACGATTCGGTCGGATAAACCGCACCACTGGGGAAATACAACACGGTGTTCAACATTCCGAAAATGGCGCGAGGCACCAGCGGGTCGCTTATGCGAACCATGATCAGGAACATCATGCTGATCAATGCCATTGCGGTGGCTATCACCAGGATAAACATTCTGGCCATTCGCAGGGGGTTCAACGGATCGGGAATTCCCGCGATCAGCGATCCGACGGTAATCAAAACAATCCCGGCGATGATGGCCTTGGCCGCGCCCGCCAGGGTAAATCCCAGAATTAATTCGAATTTGCGGATGGGCGTGACGAGATAGCCTTCGTGCAGGCCGCGGGCCTTGTCGTCAATGAAAATGATGCCGCCGCCAATCATAGCCGAAACGAAAACCGATAGGGTGATGGTGCCCGGCAGCAGGAACTGGATGTAGGGGACGTAGGGATAAATCTCGACGACGGACAGAACCACATCAGCCGTTACGCGTGGTGGAACGGGCGCTCCATTGTAGGTCACCAGCAAGCCATCAAGACTGCCCTCGAGCGCGGAGGCGGAAAATTGATCGGTATTGTCCTCGACCAGGGCGATGCGCGGATTCACTCCTGCCAGAACTTTGCGCGAGAATTGCGGCGGAATATTCAGGACACCGTTGATGACGCCATTGCGCAAATCGCGTATCGCGATGGCCTTGTCGCTATAGGAAACCGCGTCAAAGGTCGCGGCGTTGGCGGCGACGGCCTGGCACATCTCCCTGATTTTGATTGCCGGCACGCCATGGTCTTCGTCCACGATCCCCACGTGAAGGTGCTTGATTTTTCCACCGAACGCATAGCCGAGGATCACGAGCTGCACCAGGGGCATGATGATGGAAACGATGACCAGAACCGGGCTGCGGCGAAATCGCCGCAGATCGCGTTCAATCATGGCCCAGATTCGGTGCATATCGTCTTCTCTTTCACGCGCGCTGGAGAATGAACGGGCTGTTCGCCCCCGTCGGAGCCTGCAACGAATCACGCAATACGTGGCCGGTGTAATGCACGAAAACATCGTCGAGCGTGGTGCTTTGCACGGATAGCGATTTTACGCTGGCATTGGCGTCTCTTGCGGCTTCCAGCAGGGAAACCGTTGTGCGCGGGCCGTTGTTCGACGAGATTCGAAAAATATTGTCATCCGCTTTGACGTCGGCGACCTCGGGGAGCGATTTCAACGTCTCGATCCAATTTTGCGGAGCGCCTGAAAAACTCACTTCGAGAATGTTTTTACCTGGAATAGAAGCCTTCAATTTAAGCGGCGAGTCGAGTGCGACGAGCTTTCCGTGATCCACAATGGCAATGCGGTCGCAAAGCTTGTCGGCCTCGTCCATGTAGTGCGTTGTGACCAGGATCGTCAGGTCGCGGTCGTGCTTGAGCCGCGTGAGCATTTCCCAAACGGCCACGCGCGAAACTGGGTCCAGGCCGGTCGTGGGTTCGTCGAGGAAAAACAGCTTCGGTTCGTGCACCAGGCCGCGGGCGATTTCCAGGCGGCGGCGCATTCCGCCGGAAAACATTTTTACGGGCTTGTCCGCCCATTGTTCCAGGTCGACGTCCTTGAGGAGTTGCTTGATGGTTCGGAGCCGTTTTTCGCGCGGGATGCCATAGAGCTTGGCGAAAATGCTCATGTTTTCTTGTGCGCTCAGATCGAGATCGGAGGTCATTGCCTGGGGAATGACGCCGATGGATTGACGCACGCCGTTGGGGTCGCGGACGATGTCAAAGCCGTTGACGCGGGCGGTGCCGGAAGTTGGCGGGACCAGGGTCGTCAACATGCGAATGAGAGTGGATTTTCCGGCTCCGTTGGGTCCCAGCAGCCCGAATACTTCGCCGTGCCCGACCGAAAAATTCAGGGCATCGACCGCCGTGAAATCACCGAAACGCTTGGTCAGATTTTCAACTTCGATATCGAGCATGAATCTCTATTTTGCCAGCGGCAGGGTTACGTAGGCGGTCATTCCAACGGCGAGGCTGCGGTCGCGATTGTCACAGCGCAGACGGATTTCAAATGTCCGGATGTCGCGCTTGGTGCGGCTGACATCGCGTTGGGTGGCGTAATCCGCGTCTACGCCGCGAAAATATACGGTGCCTTCACGAACTGCACCGGATGGGAGCTTCACCTGCAGCTTGTCGCCGAGATGGATGTGGTCGATATAAGTCTCCTCGACGTCGGCGCGCACCCAAAGATCATCCTGGTTGATGAGCGTCACGATCGGCTGCGCGGGATTCAGGACTTCGCCCTGCAAGGCGACGCGGGTGTCGACGATGCCATCCAGGGGCGCGAGAATTTGGGTGTAACCAAGCTGGATCCGGGCCTTGTCGAGTTGCGCCTCGGCCGCATCTTTTTGTTTGTTCAGTGAATCGACAAACGCCTGGGCCCCGTCGTAGGCCGTTTTGGCCTGCACGTAATCCTGCTCCGAAATGGCTTTTTGCATGTACAGCGGCTCGTCCCGCTGGAAAGTCAGATGGGCGTTCTCCAATTGGGCCTTGGCCTGCATCACCAGCGCGGCATATTGCTGCACGATGTTCGAGTAATATGCCACGTCCGCTTGTTGTTCTTCGGGTTGAATGACGCCGAGCAGTTCCTGGTTGCTGACGGTGTCGCCTTCCTTCACGAGCAATTGTTGCAAGCGGCCTTGAATTTCCGGGCTGACGATCACTTCATCGGTCGTGACGATGCCGGTTAAAATGATCTCGCTCGATTGGCGCGCGGTGACATAATAAATGCCGCCGACGATGGCGGCCAGAATTAGAACGAAAATGGGAATCCTAAGCTTCTTCATGAGAGGGGAGAATTTTAGCCCGTGAACAAATCGCGAATGAAGTCGAACGAATCAGATGACTCAAGTTTATCATCGGTTAAGTCCCTGTCGAGTCAGTAGGTCTTACCGCTCACTAAAGATATATTGATCCAGGAACGCATTGCGGAATTTCCCGCGCGGATCGAATTGCAGGAGCAATTGCCGGAAATCGGGCAATTTCTTGTAGAGCGATTGCAGTTTTGACGGGGCGAGGGTGAAAAGCTTTCCCCAATGCGGCCGGGCGCCAGCGGCGCAAGCTCGGCCTCGATCAATGGAAGGACGCTCTGAACGCCGGGCCAATTGGGTTTCCAGGTAAAATGGATCAACGCGCACGCTTGCTGATAGCAGGGACTCATCCAGAGCGAGTCGGCAGCGATCGTGCGCAGCTCCGAGATGAACAGCAGGGGACCGATTCTGTCGCGTAAGCGCGCGACCGCCGCCAATGCAGGTGCGGCGTTTGGCCGCGGTATAAAATACTCGCTTTGCAGTTCCGCCCCGTTGCTGGGCGTGAAATCCATTCGGAAATGCGGCAACCGCTCGTGCCATGGACCGGGGATTCCTCGCTGGGTTGTGCAGTGTTCGGCCGAGACGCCTGAGATCGGATGACGATCGCTCCGTGCAAGCGTCGCGCCGAAAAATGTCGCGGCGGGTTCGGGCCTGTCGCCGTCATCGACACGTTGCTTGAGCCAGACCTGGTTTGCGCGATCGTTTCGCCAGTCGGTGAAGACACTGACGCTGTAAGCACTGGCGGCTATGGCGTCGAAGTTTTCCTGAAGTTGCTTCCATGGCAAATGTTCGTAGACATCCTGCCGGACCATGAACGATGGCACAATTTCGAGCGTGAGCTTGGTAACGATCCCCAATCCTCCGAGCGCGACGACCATTCCGTCAAAGCGCTCGGCGTGGTGTTCGCGGGAAAATTCGATTGTCTCTCCATCGGCTGTAACTATTTCCATCGCCGCCACCGCGGTCGACAAGTTGCCGTTCCCGATTCCGGAGCCATGTGTCGCCGTTGCGCACGCACCGGCAACCGAAATGTGGGGCAGAGAGGCCATGTTCCTCAGCGCGTATCCCGCGCGGTGCAGGTATTCGCCGACCTGTCCATATTTCACCCCCGCTTCGACCGTCACGGTGCGTCGATCGCGATCGATTCCGACCACGTGATCCAGATTTGACAGGGAAATCTGGTCCTGGGCGCAATCGGCGATTTCGTTGAATGAATGCCGGGTGCCAAGGGCCTTCACGTTGTCGGCGCGAGCGACGATTTCCCGCAGCTCATCCAATGTACGCGGATAGTGCGTTCTCGCCGCGCTATAGCGGAGATTGCCGGCCCAATTGGATTGGTGCGTATCCATAATAATCCGTGCATCTGAACCGCCGGATCATATTCGTTGTTCGTTCACAAGCGAATAAGCTGGCCGCGGGGCGGTGGAGCGGTTAAATTGAAATATCATCAAACGGGAGCCGCCAGCATGAGAACCGGATCGCTGATCGCATCGCTCGCTGCCATGATTCTTTTCCCCGCCTGGGCGTCGGCGCAAACCGGGTCCGTGGGGGGGCCGGAATTTTTGCTTGGCATCGGTTACGCCAATATCAGCGTTGGGGGTTCGTCGTCGGTGCTGAATTCACAGAATGCGGTCATGCTGGACCCCGCCTTCAGCATATCGCCGTTCGGGTCGCTTCCTCAATTGCGGCTCGGTGTGGCGTTTGATGTGGGATTCGTGCTCGACAACACGCAGCGGACGATCATTTTCGACAACGGAGGGTTGGTCATCGCCGGCAACAGCGACGTTCCCTTTGTGCTTTTCACACCCGAAGCGCGATTGAGCTGGTGTCAGACGTTTGGAAAAAGCCAACAATTCTTCATTGAGCCGGGCATTAGTTTCGGAGGCGCCTTCGGCTGGCTGACGATCAATCCCGAGGTCGAAGGGGGCAAATCGGTCAACGAATCCGAATCCACCATTGAGGGCCGCGCGTTTTTGAATATCGGCATGCAAGTCCCGGATGGAATGGCGGGTCTGCAATTCTCCTACCTGAGGGGCGGCGATATGGATTTCGCCAATAACGCCCGCGGCGAACTGAGCGCGTTCTACGTCGGCATCTTCGGCGCGATACGATTCTAAGGGAACATTCAGACATCATCCGACTTTTTAATTCAGCACCGCGATGGTCTGGGCGATGACAATAGTTCCATCGGTCGCGGCGGCGAACGCTGGCGAATTGAAAACCGATGTTGTAGGATCGCATTTGTCGGTTGAAAATACCGCGGAAAACAGCGGATTTTCTGATGATTCTGGCGATGAACAAAGTACATCGGGCGTGTACCGAAGTGGACAAACGGGTCAGACTGTAAATCTGATGGCTCTGCCTTCGAAGGTTCGAATCCTTCCGCGCCCATTCTAATCCGCCCCCCATTATCTGCCGGCACGCCGGAGGTAAATGGGATCTCGGCCGCGGGATTAGTCGTTTTCAAAGGGGATAAAAACCGATTTGGTTCGCCGGTGTGGTTCATCGCCGGCCGATCGGGAGGCCTCGTTGTTGTATGGTCAGTTAGAGGACAATCTCGATCTCCTCTCTCCCGGCGGTGACACTGCGCTCCGGCGGAGTTCCGCGAAAAATGAGCGGCGGCTTTGGATGTTCCTGGCGATTTGGTTCGTCGCCGGGGTCGTTCAGGCTATCTTCACAAATCTTGACGGTGAAGAGTCGTATTATGCGTTATTCGCAAAACATCTCGCGTGGGGATACTTCGATCATCCACCGGCGGTCGCGTTTTTTGCCCGGCTGGGCATGATGCTTTTTTCCGGCGACCTGGGGCCGCGGTTCATGATGGTGGTGCTGAGCACGGCGACGCTCTGGATCGGTTCACGGCTCGTGGAGGACAAGCAGATTCCGCTGTTCATCGCGACCGTTTTGGGGCTGGTGCTGATTCAAGCGGGAAGCTTTCTGGTTAAAACGGATGTGCCGCTGCTGTTTTTTGCCACGCTGTTCTTCTACTTTTACAGGGAATATCTGAGAGGGCGAGAACGCGTCGGCATCGCGATCCTACCGATTGCGATCGCGGGGATGCTCCTGAGCAAATACCACGGCCTTCTTATCGTCGGCTTTACTTTGCTTTCCAATCCCGGGCTGATGAAGCGAGGCTCCTTCTGGATAATTGCGATGCTGTCGCTCGCTTTGGTGTTCCCGCACGCGATTTGGCTTTACATGCACGACTTTGTGACGATCCGTTACCACCTTGGCGGACGGACGGATTCCGGGTTCCTGTTGAAAAACGTCCTTGGTTATCTGGTTATGCCGCCGTTTATATTTGGGCCGGCGGTTGGGGTGTTGCTGCTGCCCGCAGCGTTGCTCGTCAAAGGGCGCGATCGATTTGACAGGGCGTTGAAGTTCAACCTGATCGGTGCGCTGGTGTTTTTCTTTATCGCGTCGTTTGGGGTGCGCATTCATATGCACTGGTTAAGCATTGCCATTATCCCGATGCTGGCGCTGGCGATCCCGTATATTTATGACCGTGAAGCACTTCAGAAGATTTTGATGTTGCTTGCGGTTGGGTCGGCCGTGGCATTCATACCGGTGCGGATTTATCTGGCGTGGGATTTTTTGCCGGCGTTCGTGGATCGGAAGATGCAGATCGTGCATGGATGGGACAAGTCGGCGCAAGACGTCCGGCGGTTGGCGGACGGGCGCAACGTGGTGTTTCTTGACGATTATGGGAGCGCGGCGAAGTACACGTATTACACTGGTGAAACGGCGCATTCCTACAACTCGATGTGGTACCAGAGCACCCAGCATGATATTTGGCCCATCGAGGAAAACTTTCGCGGCAAACGGGCGATGATTGTAAATGGCATGCCGTTCGATCAGTTCAAGACCGCATACGCGAGGAACGGAGCGGAAATCGTGTATCGGTTTGTGGACGATTTCGAAGCTTATTCAAAGGTGGAGATACAACTTGCCGACGCGGTCCACTGAGCTGCGTGGCTGAAATGCCTTTCAAACTGCCGGTTAGGCTCGTAAATCGCTCTGCTGGGCCGGTTGCGTTTAAGGGACATACGGAACTGGCCCCGATGATCACGTATTATTTTTTCAAGGGGCCGGAAGTGGTCTGTTGGGAAGCCTGCGACGTCGTAGCGGGAATTACGCTGCAACGAGATATCAATAGAACCATCGAGCTACGACCACCGGCGATCCCCGGTGATTACATATTGCGATTTGCGATTCGGCCGGGGTGGCTGCAGCCGTCGATTAATGGCGGCAACTATGCCATCACGGTTCGTCCGGGGCGGGGGTCTTCAGCACAGGCGCGGGCTGGGGTCAATTGAGATCGCGTGGTCGGAGCGGCGTTAAATTGGGTGATTTTGGATCGGGCGTTTGCGAAACAGCGCTGACAGTAACCCCGGTTTTAATAGCGCCAGCGGGGCAGCTGTCAGCGTCGGCGCTGACAACTGAAAACGGCTGGTCGGAAAAGTTGTCGATGGGAAAAACAGTGGAAAGGTTAATGTAAAGGCGCAATCAAAGCGGCGGTTGGAGGCGATTGACACACGAATGGGGGCGGACGGATGGGGCAAAGACTTAGGAGAAGATTGGCGTAAATTTGCTGGAGCGATCAAAATGAGCCGGATCGGCGAAATGGCGATTTTAGCGCGTAGCTTTTGATCTTCAAACCCTGTTTACGATGCCTTCAACGGGCATAAGTGAAACAATTCACAAAGGATACGCGCAAGCTACGCGCTCGTTTTTGCACGATTTATCCAAAACGTGCCGTGATGTGGCGCTACGAAAGTTACAATATATCCGGTCGGGGAAATTTGGACGCCAAATCACCACGTCATTTTCTTCCATTTGCGCCTGGGCCAGGTCTTGCGTGACGCCGCCCGCCTGGCCTTGACACTCGGCGATGTGTTTCGCGATCTCTTCGGGCGAGTCCGGCTGATTCAGAGGAACGGGATAAGAGAAGCATTTCTGCATGCCCGGTATGTGCTCTTCCGGCTCAGGTGCGTTTGCCATCGAAAAAAAATGCCGTGGTGAGAGACGAAGCCCGCGAGCCTTGAAACTCTCACCACAGCGGGCCGTGCATACCGGTGCGGCGGGCGAAGATCGCGGGCCGCAATGATCGTGCGGATTCAGCCGGGCATTTTGATCGGGATCGGCGAACTTGTGTCCGCCAGGACGTGCGAATCGAGCGATGGGGATTTTAACACGCGCTGCGGCGGAGTCAAATATCTACTTCGCGGACATCCGAGGATCAATGCAAAGCCCACGGGTGCGAACGATTCCATCGGTTACATGAAGGACTTCACACATAACCAGAATCTTGTCGCCCGCATTGAGGGATCGGACGGGGGCAAGAATATCGGGCCGATCATCGGCGGAAAAAATGCAGGTCACGGAAACCTCCGGTCTTTCGCCGCAAAGTCCGATGACTGGATTTTCGTCAGTCGAAAAGCCGACGCCTTTCACGACGCCCCTTACCTCAATAGCGCTCTGGCCATAGATAGAATCGGCGCGAAGAGCGTTGTTCACATACGCGGCTCTGAGGGTGTCGGCGTCGATGATGGGAATGCCGCCATTGTCGGCCTGAGTCGCGGATGGATCGGTTGTCGCGGATGGCTGAGTTGTCGAATCGTCCGCGATGGCGCGATTGCCCGTGGTGAAGATCGCGGCTGAAATTAAGGCTGTTAATGCGATGATCGCGATTGTTGCCTTTGCCATTTCCACCCTCATATTATTTTGGTGAGGACGGCTCGCGACCAAATTCTTCGATGCGCACGCGCTCAAATACAAGGTCGCTGAGCTTCTCAATCTCCCGCCGTGAAGTTTCAAGGACTGCTTTGAGGCTATCGCCCTCAAGGTCACGCACGTTACGCGAAATGGCAATGCGCATACGCCGATCTTCGATGAAGCGCGTGTCCCCAGCCTCTGCGTCGAGGACGGGAACATTTTCGGGCGCTTCTTTCGCCACCCGGTAAAAAGAGTCTGCCGATCGACCCTCAATGCGCGAGCGAGTGCGAGATCAAATCCCTTTTGCATTCGGTCGGGAGGGATGGTCGAACGCGCCCAGTTATAGAATGTCGTTTGCTCGCAGCCGATTGCGTCGATCAACCCCTTTTGGCTGCGAAATCCCACAAACAATCCACGCCTGCGTATCCACTCTCCCCAATGAAGGAAGGGAGTATCTGAACCCTGAGTGGACGTGCGCTTGCCCGCAACACGTGCGCGGGATCGACCTTTCGCCATGCTCGAATCTTTTAACCTTTTTCTCCGACAGTATCAATTCGCGAAAATTTCTTGTTTGCATTGGAACTACACTTGATCTTTATAAAGTTCTAGTTATGCTCTGTGAATCTTGGAGATAGCCATGACATTCCACGAGAAGCTAAACCGTCTGACCCAGGACATGCACAAAACAAAGGTTTCCATCCGTGCCGGTCTTGCGCCAACAGCAATCTCGGGCTACCTCGACAAGGGATACATGCCGGGAATCAACATCGCCGTGCGCATCGCCCGCGCTTTGGGGGTCGATCCCGGTTGGCTCATTGACGACAGCAAGGGATGGCCGCCAGTCCGCGTGGAACAGCCGGAGGACGGCGATCACGCGCAAGGCCGATCGCGGCATGAACGGATTTCGGATTCGCCCCTTTGATCGGGAGCGAATCGAGCGCCCGGTGAGGGTGCAGACCAGCCGGGATTTTTTTTGGAAGGATGTTTGAACATGGCTTTCGATAAAGACCTATCAACCAAAGAGGCGGTCGTTAAATGCCTCAAAGGGTGGAGCCAAAACCAAAGGCAGCACAATGCGCAGACGCTTTATGAGGGACTCCGGACGGGGGGCGTCACGTTTGAAAACGACATCGAATATCGAGCGATTCTCGGCCAGATGATCGATGCTGGGACGCTGATAGTCGAAAGCGGATCAAAAATGGGCGACTTCGACAGGTTGTGGTTATCCCTGAATCCCGAGGCCTGGTTGTCGGCGGCTGAGCCAAAGACTTGATCCAAAAATGAACGCCGTGCCTTTACAAATTTCCACGTCCATCGACGCGCCGGAACTGGAAACATTGAATCGCCTGCGAGCGGCGGAATGTCCAGAATGCGGCACGATCTTCGCCATTCCGAATTGCGTCTACATGGATCGGTTGCATGAGCAACGCTCGCTGTTTTGTCCCTCTGGACACTCCTTCGCAATTCAAAACGACCCGGAAAATATGGGGGATTTGGTGCTGATCGACGTGCAGATCTTGACGGAGGCAGAGTAGCGGCAAATGAGCGCGATCGCCTCAAACCATTCCGTCATGTTCCCGCTTCGGGAGGCCGCCAGGATCATCGGCATGCATCCAGGCAATCTCGCCAAGCAAATCTGCGGCCCGGAACTGATAAAGGCCGGGATCGTCAAGCGTGAACGTGAAGGCGGTCGCGGACAGGAAAAACTCTTCGTCTCCCCCGCGTTTCACCCCAAGCTGCGCATCGCGGTGAATTCCTACCTTCACACACCATCCGACCTCAGTGCTTACAACGCGGAGCAACAGAACGAAGCACATCTGCGCGCCCTCGCCTGCGATCGGGTACGTAAGGCCATGGAAGACTTGCCGGCCGCGGTGAGGATGGCGCATATCAAGACTCAGGTGGTATTGCGGATGCGTGGTGAGTGTTCCGAACTGGCCATCAGCATGAAGACACTGGATAGATGGCTGAGGGTTTACGCATTCCCGTGCGACCTGGAAAAACTGGTTGACCGCCGTGGCGGGGACCGCCGTAGCCAGGGCCATCCGGAGGTTTGGAAATTCGCGATCAGCATCAAGCTATCGCCCACCGATCCTCCCCTCCTGGAAGTATGGAACGCCGCGAATCAATTCGCGTCCGACAACAATCTCGATTGGTGCAGCCAGGACTCATTCAAACGGCAAATCAAGAAACGCATTCCCGCCGCCACGCTGGACCGGCACACGCATCCAAAAACTTATCGCAACTGCATCGCGCCCTTCATCGAACAAGATCCCGAGCGCTACGCCGCCGGGGAGTGTTGGCACGCCGACACCAAGACGTGCGATGTGATATGCAGCGACGGCGGCAAGCTCCTTCGTCCCGTTCTCGTCGCGTGGTTCGACTGGCGTTCCCGAAAAACAGTCGCGGCCAGACTCTTCACCAGCGACGACTCACACGCCGCCAGGTCTACGCTTGCGCGGGCCATCAGGGATAAATCGAACTTCGGAGGCCCGGACCGGATGCATCTGGACCACGGTAAAAATTACGAATCCTACGAACTCGTCGGCGCAACTAAAAAACAGCGTCGCGTGAAGATTAAGGATCACGCTGCCCCAATAAATGACGCCGGGTTGTACAGCCTAATCGGGATCGAGGCGTCGTTTGCGCAGCGATATAACCCACAAGGTAAGGCGCGGCTTGAGCGTTGGTTCCGGACGCTAGAGCCATTCTTCAAATTGTTCCCGACTTATACTGGCCGCGACGTTGATACCAAACCAGAATCGTTGCCTGAGAACTTAAAATCCGCTCCGACCTTGGCGTCCGTGCAAGAGCGGCTCGATGCTTTTGTCGCAACCTACAACGCATCCTCCGACCATCAGATCGACGATCTGGTCGTTGACGGTGTGCGATATTCTCCCAATGACTTTTACGCTCGGTTCTGCCCCCGCGTGAAGGTGATGGCCGATCCGAATTCGCTTGACAAGATATGCCGCAGATGGCTCCCGCCCTGCTGGGTGGGCCGCAATGGCATCAGCGTGAAGATGGATGGCCGCACAATCAGATTCGGCCAATATGAGACCTCGCTAATCGAGTTTAAGGGGCGTTTGAAGCGGGATCGGACGCAGGTGCGGGTCTCGATTGATCCAGACAAACCATCAGTCGCCTACGTCCACCGGATGAACTACAAATTCGTCTGCCGGGTTGAGGCCAATCACGCCGCATTCGACCGCGAGGGGTTGAAGCGATCCATGCGTGAGAAGCGCCAGTACGACAAGGCCGTCCGCATCAAACGGGAATATGAATACACCGATCTTCTCACCCCCGAACAACACGCCAGGGACGCCAGCATTCGCAATCGCCAGGAACAACAGCAGCGCGATGATCCACCACGCCCAATGAGAATCCAGACGACGCCGCTGGACGGCCAGGCGAAACACCTTGACCGCCAGCAGCTTCGCAAGGCCGTCGGCGCCGAGTCCGTAAACACCGATCGACCGTCAGGACCGAGCATGCTTGAATCATTGCGCCGCAACATCGCTCCGCGCGAGCGCTGCGAGCAGATCGGCGGCGCAACCCGCTGGATATTTTACAGGAGCTTTCCCATGGGCACTGAACACGATATGCCCGATGACGGGACTGTCTACAGCGATCTACGCAGGGGCAAGACGCCGGGGATCAGGCATCGGGGGATCAGGCATTGGATGGCCTGATCGACACAAGCAAAATTCAAATCGAGGGACTTATGCTGGCTACGGATGGCCCACTGTCTTCGGATCGAATCGCGGAAGTGAGAAGCGCGATCCTGCGTTACCGGAAGGACACCGGGATTTCCAACAGAGACCTTGCTGGCCTGGCGGGTCTATCCGAAGGGACCATCAGCCAATTCCTTTCCAACCGATACCCCGGTGACAACTCCGAAGTCGCGCGGAAGGTAAACAACGGCATGGAGCGCGACGCTCGCCGCCGCGCCGCCAAGCTCCCAAAAGACTACATCGTCACAAGGGCGGCGGAGACGATGGCGGCGTTCATTCAGTTGGTGGACAAATTGTGCTGTATGCTCGCGATCATCGCTGACTCGGGCGCGGGCAAGACGCGCGTGCTTCGGTATTGGTGCGACAAGACGAACGGAATCTTTGTGACCTGCACACCCGGCATGAGACCCCGGCATATCTACGGCAAGATCGCTGACATTCTGGGAATCAATCGTGAACGCCGAACGACCACAATGGAGCTTCTCGACCTCATTGTGGAAAAACTGGCCGGCAGTAAACGCATCCTATATGTGGATGAAGCAAATTTACTTGCTACACACATCGGTTGTTTGAGGCCCATTTTTGATCTAGCGAAGACGCCGATCGTCATGGCCGGGACATGCGAAATCCTCAACAAGATCGACGCTGACAGAAATCACGGTGCCGGGCAAATGTCGTCCAGGTGTCTGCGATGCGATCTTACAAAAATCACTGCGCAAGAGCTTGGCAAGTCAGGGCGTCGCGCCCAGCGGTGCTCTTCTCCATGCAGGAGATCGCCAAGTTTTTTGAAATGAAAAAGATGCGAATCACCCGCGACGGTTTGCAGATGATGTTCAAGCTGGCCAACCTCGCCCACCGCGGCCGATTGCGTCTGGTCGAGAATCTCGCCGACACAATTTTCAGCACGAATCCGAACCTACAGGCCATCACGCTCCGCGACGTGGTTGCGGCACTAGAGCTTGTGGCGGGCGATATGGCCGAGGCGCTGATCGGGACGCCGACGATTTGTTTGAATCTCCTGCGTCGGCAACTACGGCCATCGCGAGAGCGGGATAGAACGGAATGCAATTCACGTTGTATATCACGAATCAGTTTTCAGCCGAGCGCCGGCCAGGCGTTGCGGCCCTTTCGACCAGCATCCCATCGCGGTCAGACGCGGCGGGATCGCTGGATTTTCAGAACCAACTTTGGAGACCGTAGAATGAATCGAACTAAAAAAGCGAGGCGCAAGGGCCTTCAATTTTGGCTGACCCAGTGGGGACATAGTGACTCGGCAGAGCCGGGGATACTCGTAACCGATGACGCGCAGATGCCCCGCCCGCTCGCGTGGATTTCCGGAGACGGCATCGCATCGCGCCGCGCCATCGAACGGATCATCATGGGCGATCCGATCGAAGAATGGGCATCAAGCGATCTCACTAAAGGCGGCATCTACATCTCCGATGCGCTCGACGGCAACCTGCTTTTTCCATTAAAACCATTCTCGCTTGAATCGGTGGACGAATCTGATCCCAATCGCGCCGCCGCCCGCTACACCGCCAATGCGCGGGGCTTCGCACAGTTTTCGATTTTCACCTGGACCGGCCTGGAATCACTGATGATGAAAATCCCCGTGATGTACAACGGGGCTTACGTCGAACGGGCTATGACCTCGTTTGGCCGCCAGGATAAACAAGACAGGGCGCGTCGCGAGTTGGATCTCCGGAGGGGCAACCGCCAATCTGCCATTCTATCCGGTCCTGAGCATCAAAATGTCCAGATGCTTGCCACCGCCGCGAGCAAAACTGCGGAGGGGAAATGAGCGATCCGCAATCGCCAACGTCTGTATCGGCCACACCGGCCCCTTGCGCCAGGCCTTACGAGGTGTGGGGAGTCTTTACTCCCGGCTCCGGCGGGCGCATCGAGGGATTTCTTGTGGCGACTAGGACTCGCCTGCCTTCTCCGGTTGCGTGGATTGAAGGCAAGGACGAACTGGCGCTGCTCACGGCCCAAAAAATCGCCCTACAGAAACGCTCTCCGGAATCGGCGACGGATGATTTGCGGGGACGGCCCGTTCCCCCATTGTTGATGGGCAAGGCGATGATTCCAGTGGAACGCGATGGGGATGAAGTGGTAATCGGAATCTTCAGCGCGCCGGGCGAAGGCCGTGAAATGGTTTTCACGCTGGCCAAAAATGCGGCATTGAGGCAGATCGCGGCGCATCTGGCGAAGCGGGCGGCATCGAATCCGGTGGAGGAAAAATAATGTCCTTCGATGCGGGATCAATCTCGGGAAAGCTCGAACTGGACCCAGAGGGCTTTACCTCCGGAATGCTGAAGGCCGAAGGTATAGCCGAGCTATTTCCGGAAGTGGTGAAAAACTTCCTCGCCAGCCCGCTGCTCGGGCTGGCTGATACTGTCAAAGAGACTTTCGATTTCGTGAAAGAGAGCATCGCCAGCACCATCGACGAGGCATCCCAAACCGGATTCAACGCGGAGAAAATCGGGGTTCATGCTGAATGGCTGAGCCAATGGTCGGGCGTGGCCAAAACTGTTGGCGTCGATCAGGATCGCCTCACGAACGGCATGTTCTTGCTGACTCGCCAGGTTGGCGATGCGTTGGAGGGCAACAAGGCGGCCCAAAAAGGTTTCGAGAACCTCGGAATTTCGATGCAATGGCTCGGGGAACACTCCAATGATACTGCCGCCATTTTTGAAGAGGTTGAAAAGCGCCTGTCGTCCATGGAGGACAAGACCAAGCGAAACGCCGCGGCACAAGAGGTACTCGGCAGGTCGGTACGCGATCTTGCGCCCATTTTCTCCATGAATGCCGCAGACATCCAGCACATCATGGAGATGCAGCAGAAGCTCGGTGATGTGACTGATGACGAAGAGGCTCGCCAGGGGCAGGCCGCGAAGAAACTGGAAGCGGAATGGTCGATGGCCGTGGAGGGGATCAAGAAAGCCATCGGCAGCGGCTTCATGGATGAGATAGTCAATCGCTCCCCTGAAATCGAAGCGGCGCTGAGTGGAGATTCCGCTTCCGCCAGGGCGCTGGGGAAGGATTTGGGGGATTTGGCGGTGGATGGTATCCCGCTCCTCATTAAGGGACTCCAGGAACTCGATACCGTGCTTAAGGATGTTAATTTCTTGATGAACGAAATGAGTGCTTCCGATTTGAAGCATTTGACCATCGGCGGTAAGCATTTCGGCATCAATTGGGGGCCAGAGGTTCCACAGCAGACCATGCACAGCGGCCCCGTCGAGCATGACCCCAACCGGAAACCCTTTGAATCCAGATCGTCGGATGAAGATTTGATTTTCCGGCAATTTGGTAAGCGGCCCACGCCCGACTGGAGCGATGAACAAGTGGAACGCATGGCCGCGCGGGCGAGAGAAAAGCAAGCCGGGTCATATACCGCCTTCTCGCACCCGAATGCCGTGCTTCTGGCGGAAGCTCAAGCTCCCGCGTATGGGCCGCCGACGCCCGGCACAGCGAGTGCATCGTCCACACCAGCACCGGATTGGCATCCGGCGACGGCGGGGCCAATGGGACCTACGACACCGGATGCGATTGCGGCACATCTAGCGGACTCTTCGCCGTCTCGATCTCACGCGCATCATTCACAGCACGCAAAAACCCACGGTGTGGGCGGCGACATTCACATCGGCACGATGAATGTGCATATAGACCCAAACATGACGGACGCCCAAATGGGACGCAAGATGCGAGAAATAATAAAACAAGCGCAATCGCTGGCGAATGTCCAGGCGTCTGTCGCCGGATCATGAACCGGAATAAATGAAACCACGGACGGCAAACACGAAAGGATTTTACCTATGCTGGAGATGATGAAAAAACTACGGAATGACGAAGCCCGGCGCGTGCTTCAAAGATCGCCCGCTATCGCGAACTGCTCAGTCGGGGCGATTCCGCCAATGCCGATGAGATTGCAGAGTTGCAATCCCTGATGGCACATTTGGGTCTGTCCCCGGAACAAGTAGAGACGCACGCTCGCGCGTTGTATTCACGTCGGACGCTTACAGCACTGGCGGATTCAGCGCCGGAGCTTGAGCGTACAATGCAGGATGCCAGGAAGGCCTACGCCACCTATAACGAAGAGGCCGAAAAGGAAATCGCGAAGATCAGGGAGAGGCAGAGACTTCTCTTGTCCGAATCACACACCGCTGAGACTCAATATTTCAATGCCTCACGCGCGTCCAACAAACTATATGAGTTGAACGCCCAGAACGCCGAGCTTTTCGGCCTGTCTGCCGATGATCTTGAATCGCAGAGGCCAAAGCCCGCGATGAACTGGCCGAAGAACGAAGCGCCGGCGCCGATCCCCATTAATGGGCCGGCGGCGGGAACGGCGGATGCCTCGCCGGCCAATCGGCCTCCTACGGACCCGAGGCGGCCGTTCGCCCATAAGTAAACAATCGAGAATGGAATCTCTAACAGCGCCGGAGGCGCAAGGAATGCCAATGCCCGTGAACCCAAATCAGCCCGGACAATTGGAAGTGAACAGCCCGGAGATCGAACGAATCGTGCGGGATAGGGTGGGTGCAATCAGCGCCGACTCAGCACGCACAATCTACGCCATGAAATTCATGAGTGATCTTCCTCCGACCTATCGTGAGTTGCTTCCAAAGACTATCGACCAGGACAAACTTTCGGCGGCGGAGCAAGACATCCGGGCGCAATACCGCAATGAAATGGCCACTCACGTTCCGCTTCACGCCAAAGCGATGGGATGGACGCCGCCGGCCGGGTCGGCCGATGCACCATCGACTGTTCAGCCGCCGCTGATCGACATGAGCAAAATGGGTGGGAAGGAGCTTATTGCGGCCGGGCTGAAACTATCGAAGCCGAGCTTTCCCAAGAAATAGAAGCGACGGAATTCAAACGAGGGCGGGATTTACCGGAGCATCGAATGCACATTGATATTGATTCGCTTCTGGACTCGATTGACGGCTGGGATTTGTCTGTGTCCGTCGCCGGCAACCAATTCATCGTGGATCCTCCGCCCCGCGCCTCCCGCGAGTTGCTTGAGAAGATTCTCAGCGGTGATTCCATCACCGACGCGGATCGGCCTGAACTAGAAAAGCTGATCGGCCCGTTGATCCGAGAATCGAGCGTCGATTTAGCGAATTGGGGATTCAGCCAACTGGTAGGAGTGGCGACGGCCATTGCGGTTAAAGCCAAGGAAATCTACATCGCCCATTCAAGGGGAATCTGTCGCGCTGTGGCCTTGGCGGTGCGGACGCCTCAATCTCCAAAATCGCCCGCCGCAGCGATCCCTGATGCTCCTGGCGTCGGCCAGGCGGCCGTAAGTCCAGCCGCCCCGCATCGTGCGGGTGAAGCCGCCGCGATGATCCATGATGTTCCTGCCAGCAATCAGGCAAAGACCGTTGCCTCCGCGCCACAATTGGGACCCGCCGCCGCGCAAAATACCTCGAAGAGGATATCAGGCTCCGTACTGGCGTGGCCGTCCCTCCGGGCACCTCTGATACCGACCTTATCGCCGCTTTTCACAATTCCTTCAAGGCAACGTTGCAGCCTGCGCAGCCGGTCATGTCCGCATCGGAGCAAAAGGCGTGAGCGACGGCATCGAACATTTTCCTGCGGAGCTCAGTGACCACGATCGGGGTCTATTTCTGAATTTGAGTAATTCGCAACGCATCATCGTGGATCGACGCCTTTGGATCATCGGGCAATGGGATGCGGCGCGAATCGTCGGTCGGGCCGCCGGACTGCGTGAATCAGAGACAGTCAAATCCTTCATTGCCCGGATGGCTTCGATCTCTCCTCCCCTGGTCGGCGCGAGAACGCTCTTTGCTTGGCGCAAGGCATATAAGGAACATGGCATCGTCGGCCTCTTCGATTTGCGATGGGGCATTCTAAGCGATGCCGAAACGCGACGGCGCATTTGTGAATGGGCGAATCGTTTGACCGGCCCTGGACTGCGGGATATGGCCCGCGTGGCGGTATACCTGCTAAACGTCGAGGCCGCGCGGTGTGGGAAGAAATTGACCAGAATTCCGGGGCTGATTTCGACGGGTTTTAGGGGGGATCGAAGAGCCAATTAACCGAGCTTTTCGATTGACAATTGATTGTGTGACAAAAGTGCCCGACTTACGATCGGGCTTCTATGCTGCGCTGAATTGACGGCTCAAATAGTACGTCGATTTCTCATTTTGATTGCGCCACTACAGTTAATCGCAGCTCCCTCTATTATTGTGTGCTGGGGGTGAAGGATTTGGACGTGTTTTGGGGACGGGCTGGAATTTTATCTGAAAATATTGTCCAGCAGCGGCTTGGAAGATTGGAATCGGCCCAGGTTTTCAAGGAAATGGTCGACGGTGCGATCGAATTCATCGGCGTGGCCGCCGGCGGTGTGGGGGGTGATGAAACAGTTGGAGGTGGTCCAGAGGGGGTGGTCGGGGGGGAGCGGCTCGGGGTCGGTGACGTCGAGGTAGGCGGCGGCGAGATGATTTTTGGTCAGCCATTCGATCAGGGAGGGCTGATCGACGGTTGAGCCGCGGCCGATGTTATAGAAAAATGAGCCGGGTTTCATCAGGGCGAATCGTTGGGAATTCATCAAGTGATTGGTGGATGGGTGGGCGGGGAGAATGTTGACCACGTGATCGGCGGCGGGGAGGAGTTTTTCCAGTTCGGTGATGGAGTGGACGGGGATGGGCTCATTCTGGCCTGGGTTTCGGCGGACGGCGCGGATGGTCATGCGGAAGGGTTGAAGCAATTCGACGAGACGATGGGCGATGGCGCCGAAGCCGAGGAGAAGGACGGATTGGCCGGTGAGGAGATGGGAATTCATTCGGATTTTGTCCTGGGGCCAACCTCGGGAGCTTAACTGGTTTGTCAGAGCGGCGGGAAAATCGCGGGCGGCGGCCATCATGAATGCGAGGGCGTGCTCGGCGCACGGTTCGTCGAAAACGGATGAGCTGTTAGTGACGAGGATTTTCCGGCTCGCCAGGAATTGGCGGAGATCGGGGCGGTCGTAGCGGGTGTAACCGGCGGTGCTGAGGTGGATCCATTTCAGGCGCGTGAGCGCGAGGAGTTGGTCGGGGTCGGGTTGTCCGAAGGCGATGTCGGCATCGGCGAGCGATGGGTCGGGACCGGCGGCACTGAGAATGTTGGTGAGCTGATTGCTGATGATGAGGTGGTTGGAGCCGATGCCGGTGCGGAGACGGGACAAGGACGAAGCGGGGAGGGGAGTGTTGGTCCAGATGTTCAGCATGTGGGGAAGATAACAGGAGAATGCCGAATGCCGAAGGCCAAATGCCGATTGGGGAATAGCGAATGTGAGGCAATCGCATGTTCCTCCAAAAAGCGTGAGACCCCTCACCCCAACCCTCTCCCCGATTACAGGGAGAGGGGGAAAAAGGGGAACATGCGATTGCCTTGGCAGCGAATGGAATGGATGGGAAGAATGTGGATAATGTGAGCGCTGAATCTGAGTGGAGGAAACGACAGATCGCCGAGTATTTAATTCGGCATTTGGCATTCGGCATTTCTCTTATGTCGGCCATGCCTATTTTAATCGCGGTGCTGTGCGTGCTGGCGATTGCGTATCGGTATTACAGCGCGTTTCTGGCGGCGCGGGTGGCGGCGTTGGATGATGCGCGGCCGACGCCGGCGGAGATCGTTAATGATGGGAACAGCTATCATCCGACGAATAAGTGGGTTTTGTTTGGACATCATTTCGCGGCGATCAGCGGGGCCGGGCCGCTGATTGGGCCGGTGCTGGCGGCGCAGTTTGGATACTTGCCAGGGTTGCTCTGGATCGTGATCGGGGTTTGCCTGGCGGGGGCGGTGCAGGATTTTTTAGTGCTGTCGATGAGCATTCGGCGCGGGGGAAAAGTTTGGCGCATATCGCATATGACGAAATGGGGAAGGTCGCGGGTTGGGCGGCGATATTGGCGATTCTGTTTATTCTGGTGATCGCGCTGGCGGGATTGGGCCGGGTGGTCGTCAATGCGCTGGGGGGAAGCAGGCTTGTGATGCCGGGTGGCGTGGTGCGGGTGATTCCGGGGAGTCCGTGGGGGACGTTTACGATTGCTTGCACGATTCCGATCGCGCTGTTTGTCGGACTTTATATGTATCGGATTCGCAATGGACGTGTGGTAGAAGCGTCCATCATTGGCGGGGTGTTGACGTTGGCGGCGACGGTGTTCGGGGGATGGGTGGCGGAGCATCAGATCGGCCAGTGGTTCAACCTTTCGGCGAAACAGATTGTTTGGGCGATGGCGATTTATGGGTTTGTGGCGAGTGTGTTGCCGGTTTGGTTGTTGCTGACGCCACGGGATTATCTGAGCAGTTTTCTGAAGATCGGGACGATTCTGTTGCTGGTGATTGGGACGATCGTGGCGAATCCGAAAATGCAGGCGCCGATGTATAATTCGGTTTTCGCCGGTGGGGGGCCGGTGGTGGGGAGCGGATCGGCGTCGGTGCCGGGGCGGATATTTCCATTTTTGTTCATCACGATCATGTGCGGGGCGATCAGCGGGTTTCATTCGCTGGTGAGCAGCGGAACGACGCCGAAGATGATCCGCAAGGAGAGCGATGCGCGGATGATTGGGTATGGGGCGATGCTGGTGGAGGGATTGGTGGGCGTAGTGGCGATGATCGCGGCGGCGACGCTTGCGCCGGGGGATTATTACGCGATGAATATGGATTTGGCGAAAGCTCCGGCGTTTCATGAGAAGCTGACGCGGATCGGGGCGGATATCGATCATCTGAATGTTTACGATGATTACACGAAGGAATCTTTGCGCGGGCGAAGCGGCGGGGCGGTTACGCTGGCGGTGGGGATGGCGAATATTTTTCAGCAGGCGACAACAAAATTTTCAACGGGAAAGTTTGCCGATTCGGGCGGGGCGGCGATGCGGGCAATGTGGAAGTATTGGTATCACTTCGCGATCATGTTCGAGGCGCTGTTTATCCTGACGACGATCGATGCGGGAACGCGGATCGGGCGGTTTTTATTGCAGGAGATTTTTGGGCTGGTGAATCCGAAATTCGGGAGGACCGATTGGTGGCCGGGCTCGATTTTGAGCACGCTGCTGATCGTGACGGGGTGGGCGTATTTCATCAACGCGAATTCGTTCAGCGCGATCTGGACGATGTTCGGGATCGCCAACCAAATGCTGGCGGTGATCGCGCTGGCGGTGGTGACGGCGGTGCTGGCGCACGAGGGGAAGCGGAAATATTTGTGGGTGACGGCGATTCCGATGATTTTCGTGGCGACGACAACGACGACGGCGGCGATTGAAATGCTGGTGGGGCATCAACTGACGCTAAGCACGCAACTGGCGAAGAGCGCGCCGGACTATGGGGTCGTAACTTCGGTGCTGATTAGTGCGGGGCTGATCGTGGGGATGCTGGTTTGCACGTATGTGATTGTGGGAACGGCGGTGAAAAGAGTTTGGGGGAAGGGACGAAGGGATGGAGGCACGGAGGCACGAAGGGAAAGAGTGCCGGAGGTGAAGGGGGAGGGGGCGTTTTAGGAGATCGCGAGCCAGATATGTGAGACAATCGTGCACCAGAAATCGAATTGTTAAAGGCTGCCTACGCGGCCTTCAACGCACGGAACATTGACGCTGCCCTTGCGACGATGGCTCCTGACGTGTCTTGGCCGAAAGCCTTCAAAGGCGGTGTCGCGCATGGCCATGAAGCGGTCCGGGCCTATTGGACGGAGCAATGGTCCGAGATTGATCCGCATGTCGACCCGGTTTCCTTTCATCGGGAAGGTGACGGGCGTGTTCTGGTCGAGGTGCACCAAGTCGTGCGTGACCTGGCCGGAACCGTTCTTGCCGATGTATACGTCGGTCACCGGTTTACGGTGACGAACGGCGTGATTCAAGCCATGGAAGTCTGTTCGCTTCCATTGTCGGGCCAAGGCACCTAGGCACGCGCATTCCCGCAAAACAGGGAACTCCACCGAGGATTTCGGGGTCGACGTGAGCGACGGTGGACATGAAGGGATATTAGCATAGAATCCACAGTGAGGCAGCTTGAGCGCTCACCGAGGGGTTGGCCGATGGCGCGTGATTTTTGATTCATCCGCATCATTGACATTGGTTTGCAGCGATTTATACTCTTGCCCCTTCCGAGCTTCCGGTACGCGCTGGTAACGGCGTTTTTCAGGAAGCGGTCGGGGGGCGGCGCTGAGCGCTGGCATAGCTCAGCGGTAGAGCGCCACATTGGTAATGTGGAGGTCCAGGGTTCAATCCCCTGTGCCAGCTGTTGAGAAGTTGTTCTCGCGTCGGTTGGTTTTTTGGAGACGTTGTTCTCGAGCGTCAGAGATTTGTAGGAATTTTCGGACAAACTGTTCTGGAGGTTACGGACATGGCAAAGGGTGTATTCGAACGTAAAAAGCCGCACGTGAACGTCGGCACCATCGGTCACATCGACCATGGCAAGACGACGCTGACCGCGGCGCTGAGCGCGCGGCGTCGGCGCGAAGTTCGGGACCGAGGCGAAGGATTATAAGTCGATCGCCAAGGGCGGAACCGAACGCGACGCGACCAAGACGGTGACGATCTCGGCGGCGCACGTGGAATACGAATCAGACAAGCGTCACTACGCCCACGTCGACTGTCCGGGCCACGCGGACTACATCAAGAACATGATCACCGGCGCCGCCCAGATGGACGGCGCGATCCTGGTGGTCTCCGCCGCCGACGGCCCGATGCCGCAGACCCGCGAGCACATCCTGCTGGCCCGCCAGGTGGGCGTGCCGAAGATCGTCGTGTTCCTGAACAAGATCGATCTGGTGGACGATCCGGAATTGCTCGAACTGGTGGAGATGGAAATTCGCGAGTTGCTGACCAAGTACGGCTTCCCCGGCGATACGACGCCGATCATTCGCGGGTCGTCGCTGCCGGCGTACCAGAATCCGAAGGATGACAAGGCCTGCAAGCCGATCGACGATCTGGTGAAGGCGCTGGACGAGTATGTTCCGATTCCGCAGCGCGAGATCGACAAGCCGTTCCTGATGCCGATCGAAGACGTGTTCAGCATCAAGGGCCGCGGCACGGTCGGCACCGGCCGTATCGAGCGCGGCAGGTGCAAGGTCGGCGATACCGATCGAAATCGTCGGGCTCAAGCCGAACACGCACGTCGGTCGTGACCGGCGTCGAGGCGTTCAACAAGACGCTGGACGAAGGGCAGGCCGGCGAGAACGTCGGCGTGCTGCTGCGCGGCGTTGAAAAGGAAGATCTGGAGCGCGGCCAGGTTCTGGCGGCGCCGAAGAGCATCACTCCGCACACCAAGTTCGAGGCGGAGGTTTATATCCTGACCAAGGAAGAGGGCGGCCGGCATACGCCGTTCTTCAACGGATATCGTCCGCAGTTCTATTTCCGGACGACGGACGTGACCGGCGCGGCCAAGCTGCTGGGCGGAGCCGAAATGGTGATGCCCGGCGATAACGTCACGATGGAAGTCGAACTTGCGGCTCCGATCGCCATGGAAGAGAAGCTGCGCTTCGCCGTCCGCGAAGGCGGCAAGACGGTCGGATCGGGCGTGGTGACGAAGATTCTGGCGTAGTACGCGTCCCGGTGCGCGGGACCGCTGAACACGGGGAGTGCGGATCGGTGGCCAGTGGATCTAGTCCGCTGGCTTCTGATTTCTTGGAAGTGAGTTGTTATGGCAAAAGAAAACCGAGAAATGGTCTGGCTGCAATGCACGGAGACGGGCGACTTGAACTACCGCACGGAACTGAAGGTGCTAGGTGGTGCGCCGAAGATCGAATTGAAGAAATATTGCAAGCGACTGCGGAAGCATACGTTGCATAAGATCAAGAGGAAGTAGCGATGCGGAATGCGAGTTTCGACTGCGTCTGCAACGTTACGCCAGTAGCTCAATTGGCAGAGCAGCCGTCTCCAAAGCGGCAGGTTGGGGGTTCGATTCCCTCCTGGCGTGTGAGAAATATGGAATCGACGAAGATCAAACCAGAGACGAAAGACGCGATGAGTGACGCGGAAGATGCAGCAATCGCCCAGACCCGAGCGTCCGGCCCCGCCGGCGGCGGCGCGATTCGGGCGGGTATTTCCACATTTACAAAAAGGGCCAGGGATACTGGACGCGGATGGGGACGGTCGCGGGAGCGGGATTGCTTGGATTGCTGACCGGGGATTTTCTGTACACGCAGATCGAGCGGCAGTTGTCGATGGCGTCGGTCGCGGGGTTCATGACGAAGATTCATCTGCAGGACCCGCGCGGGGCGTATTTGCTGGTCGCGCTATTCGCGGCGGCGTACTCGGTGCTGGCGTTTCACCTGATGAACAAGCCGACGTATGCGGATTTTCTGATCGCCACCGACAGCGAAATGAAGAAGGTCAACTGGACGACCCAGAAAGAACTGATCGGTTCGACCAAGATCGTGATTGGATTTGTATTTTTGATGGCGTTGGTGCTGTTTTGTTATGACCTGTTCTTCCAGTTCATATTTTATCTCGTGGGAGTTCTGAAGACACCGCCGTTTTTCATGGGGCATTAGATCGGGTGTGCGCTTATGCAATTTTTCGTATTGAGAGTGGCCAGCAACAAGGAAGACCGCGTGCGGGAATCGCTGGCGCGGAAGGTGAAGATCGAGGCGTTGGAAGCGCAGGTCGGCGCGGATCCTGGTGCCGGTGGAGAAGGTACGCCAGATCAAGGACGGCAAGCGGCGCGATACCGATCGCAAGCTCTATCCCGGCTATGTGTTCATCGAACTGGAACTGGACAAGAACGGAATGATTCCGGAAAAAGTCTGGTTCATGATCAAGGAGACAGACGGGGTGGGGGATTTCATCGGTTCCAACGGCAAACCGACGCCGATGAGCCCCAAGGACCAGGCCAAGATGCTGGAAGAGGCCGAGCGTCCGGACGACAGCGGTCCGACGATTCAGACGGCGTACAAGCGCGGCGACCGCATCAAGGTCACGGAAGGCCCGTTCGTGAATTTCGAGGGAGATGTCGACGAGATCATCGCGGACAAGGGAATGGTGCGGATCATCGCGACGATTTTCGGGCGGCCGACGCCGCTGGAATTGGAATATTGGCAGATTGAGAAGATGTAAATCGAAATTAGCGGAGTAAAGCGATGGCAAAGAAAGTAATCACGGTTCAGTTCAAGCTTCAGGCCCCCGGCGGGACGGCAACGCCCGCGCCACCGATCGGTCCGGCGTTGGGGCAGCATGGCGTTAATCCGGGGCAGTTTATCCAGCGGTTCAACGCGATGTCGGCGCACATGAAGGGGAAAGTGATCGGATGTCTGGTGACGGTTTACAAGGACCGGACATTTGACATCGAACTGAAAAGCCCGCCGGCGAGCGTGCTGCTCAAGGATGCTGTCAAGGCTGAGAAGGGAAGCGGCGAGCCGAATAAGAATAAGATTGGGAAAGTCACGATGGCTCAGTGCAAGGCCATTGCGAAAGAAAAGATCAAGGATTTGAACGCGTTTGATGAGGATCATGCGGCGAGGATTATCGCGGGGACGGCGAGGAGCATGGGGATTACGGTGGAAGGATAACCGTTTCGATTATGACCGCCGATCGAATTCGACAACTTCTGAACACCCAGCCTTTCCAGCCGTTTACGGTTTACACTGGCGATGGAAGTTCCGTCGACGTTCTATCTAGCGAGTTCGCATGGCTAATGCCGGGTGGCCGAACGATGCAGGTCTCTGTCCCAATTATGGAAAACGCCACGGAAGAGAATGAATTCCGGGTCCATGATATTGACGTGTTTCTGGTGACCAAGATTGCTACCCATCCCAAACGTGTGCGGCGCAATGGCCGCCGACGCGCCGGTTGACAATTAAGCCGCGATATCTAGAATTGTTGTTCCGATTTCGAGAGCCGTACCACGGGCTGAAACAGTGGGAGCTTCCAAAGGAGCGAATATCTCATGCCTGTCATTGTCAAAAGATCCAAACGATATAAAGAAGCGGCGAAAAAGGCGGTTGCGCAGACGCTGCCGGTGGATAAAGCGATTGAGGTTTTGAAGAGCTTTCCGGCGATGAAGTTCGATCAGTCGGTGGAACTGATTTTTTCGCTGGGGATCGACGCCAAACAGGCGGATCAGATGATTCGCGGGTCTTTGTCGTTGCCGCATGGGGTTGGCAAGACGAAACGCGTGGTGGCGTTTTGTCCGGAACATCTGGTTGCGGCGGCGACAGCGGCCGGCGCGGTACGGGCCGGGGGGGCGGAGCTGGTGGCGGCGATTGAGAACGAGAATTTTACGGATTTTGATGTTGCGGTGGCGACGCCGGACATGATGCGGTTTGTCGGCCGGTTGGGAAAGGTGCTGGGTCCCAAGGGTTTGATGCCTTCGCCGAAGGCGGGGACGGTGACGGCGGACGTGAGCGCGGCGGTTCGCGAATATGCGGCGGGTAAGGTTGAGTTTCGCAACGACTCTGGCGGGAATGTGCACAGCGTCGTGGGAAAGATGAGTTTTGAGGGGTCGAAGCTGGCGGACAATATTCACGCGATGATGAATCAGATCCGCAAGATGAAGCCGCAGACGGCCAAGGGAGCCTACATCCGGAAAGTCGTGTTGAAGGGGTCGATGACGCCGGCGGTTTATCTGGAAGCGGGAATCTAACGGGAAACCAATCATGAGTAAGAAAGTCAAAAATCTGATCGAGAAGGAACTGACGGCGAAATTCAGCCCGCTGGATGGCGTGGCGGTCATCAGCCCCAAGGGGATCGACGGGACCAAGAACAATCTGATGCGGCGTCGGCTGGGGGCCAAGGGCGTGAAGATCACGGTGGTGAAGAACACGCTGGCACGGCGTGCGGCGAGCGGGACGAAGCTGAAGGGTTTCGACAAGCTGCTGGATGGGCCGAGCGCGGTCGTTTATGGAAAGTCGGCGAGCATCTCGGCGATTGCGCGGATGCTCATGGACGAGAAGAAGAACGATGAGACGCTGGAGCTTCGCGGCGTGTTCTTCGACGGTGAGATTTATCCCGGCGAAAAGGGCGTGGATACCGTCAGCAAGCTGCCGACGCGCGAGGAAGCGATCGCCGGAATTGTCGCGTCCGTGCTTGGGCCCGGGCGACGGTTGCTTGGCGCGGTGAAGGGTCCGTCTGGAAAAGTGGCGGGGATATTGAAGGCTATCGAAGAAAAGGCAAAAGCCGCGGCCCCGGAGGCGGCGGCGAGTTGATGAAACACAAGATGGCGTTTGGCTGATCTGGATGCCCCGAAGGGGTTAAACCGCTTCGCAGTGAGGCGGGCATTTTGACGGGAACGCGAATCGACACGGTGATGGCCACGTTACGGCCGGGAGTTTTTGTCATGGCAGAAGTAGCTGAAAAAGTGAAGAATTTGGCGGATGAAGTGGTTGGACTGACGCTGAAGGAAGCGGTTGAGTTCAGCGCATACATCAAGGAAGCGTATGGGATTGAACCGGCGGCTGGGGCGGTCGCGATGATGGCCGGCCCCGCTGGCGGCGGCGCCGCGGCAGCGGCCGCGCCGGCCGAGGAGAAGACGACGTTCGACGTCATCCTTAAGGCGGCGGGCGACAAGAAGATCAATGTGATCAAGGTCGTTCGCACGGCCACCAACCTGGGTCTCAAGGAAGCCAAGGATCTGGTGGAAGGCGCACCCAAGACCGTTAAGGAGGCTCTGCCGAAGGCGGATGCCGACAAGCTCAAGAAGGAGCTGGAAGAGCAGGGCGCGACGGTGGAGTTGAAGTAACTCCGGCGTCGGGCCGCTTCTTTGAAATTGCACGGAGCACCGGATTTACATCCGGTGCTTCTTTCATTTTTGGGGCGACGTTATTTACTGCGGATGAATTTGATGAGTCCGTCGAGGGAAAAGCTGCCGGAGCCGAAGATCAGGACTACCAAGGCGGTCGCTAAAAATGGGAATGCAGTGTCGCCGAGAATGGGACTTTGATCGGCCCAGATCTGGTGGCCCAGTTCCTTGTAAGAAAAGTTATAGTTGCTGAGTTGGACCGTCAACATGGCGACCAGGAAGTTAAAAGTGAGAGCGAGAGCCGTGGGGCGTGAACAGAGGCCCACTAACAGGAGGACGCCGCCGGCGATTTCGGTAGAGGCAGAGGCGTAGACGTTTGCCTTGGGGAAGGGGATATGCAGGCTGGAAAAAAAGGAGGCGGTTTTGTCGACGTTGTGGAGGTGTGCCCAGCCGGAGATCACGCATTGGTAGCCGATGTAGAGGCGAATGAAGAGGAGCAATGGCGATTGGAGCTTGTTCGCGAATCGGATCAGGAGTGTGTAAAGAGCGACGATGGTTGAAGTTGAGCGCGCAGGGATTGTGGTAGTGGTGGTCATCAGGTCCTTTCTAGGATAAAGCATACGATAAAACCGGTCATTCGGATGCGTCAACATCCGTTTTCATCAGCTCCCGAAGGAAAACTGTAGCGAATGAACCGGCGGGAAGGGTGAAAGCGGCGGTGATGTGGGGGCCGTGATTGTCAACGCCGGCGGCGAGTTCGACGTCGGCGGGCTTGATGCGCAGGGGACGGCGGGCGCCTTTGATTTTGAAATGGCCGGCGACGCGGAAATCCGTGGGGCGTAGATTGCGGGAGGCGAAGATTTCCTGCTCGATTTGAAGGGGTTCGGCTTCGGGGAGGGTCATGCGGTAGCCGATCAGGGGGCCGGTGGGGCTGATCTCGAAAGCATCGCATCTCGGTTGTTCGACGACGGCATCGACCACGCGGAAGACCGCGCCGTTCTCGTGCTTCTCGGCGAGATCGCCGGGGAGCAGTTTGTCGAGGGATTGGATTCGGCGGGCGACGACCTGGTTGAAAAGATCGGACTGCAGGGCGGAAATGCAGAGGCGGCGGATGCGCTGGTCGACGGTGCGAACTGCGGAGGCGGGATTCTTTGATTTGATGAATCGGGCGAGGATGCGGCGTTCCATGCCGCTGGAGCGGGGCCAGAGTTTCATGGAAGAGGCGAAATCGCCGCGTTCGAAGGCTTCGCGCGCGGCGCGCTGCTGGGGATTGTCGAGGGAGTTGTCGGGATATCCCAGGAGGATTTTGAGGGCTTCGGCGTTGTCGTTGCGGAGAAGGGCGGCGCCGAGGAGATGGTTGTTGCCGCGGCGGCCGAAGCGTTGCTGGCCGAAATAATTGGGCATGCCGCGGTCCTGTAGGCGTTTGACCAGTGGGGTTAGTTTGACGACATCGGTGGGAGTTACTTCGCGGATTTTTACAGCGAATCGGTTGCCGCGAAGATGCCCGAGGCGAAGCTTGTTGCCGTGTCGGGCGGCCCATTTGACGGTCATTTGGGGAAGATGGAGGTTCATCGCGGCCGATTCGGTGACGCCGGGAATGGAGAAAATCTGGCTGGTGATGGCGGCGGCGTCTTTGAGGCCGGCATAGCCGATGTCGCGGGGGGAGACGTTGAGAGCGCTGGCGACGCGATCAATTGAGTCAAAGGTGGTGAGGCCGATTTTTTCGATTTCGCAGTAGACATGCTCGCCTTGTCCGGAGGGTTCGTAGAGGGGAATTTCCTGAACGAAGAAATCTTCGGGGCGTTGTTTGATGACACCGCCGACGCCGGGGTGGTCGGGGGTCAGATGGGGGAGACTCATGGCTGGGATTGTAGGAGATAACTCGGCGTGCTGCCTCTCGACGAGCTCGAGACAGGCCCCTCGACAGACTCGGGACAGGCCCCTTGACGGACTCGGGACGGGCCGCGCGGGATCGCTAAATAATGGGGGAGAGGGTTGCGGGAGGGGGCGGTCTCAAGTATTGGTGGGGTATCTTTATCGAAGGAGCTGGTCGAATGGTCCGATCGCTGGGTGTTTGGGGGTTGGTGGGAATCTGTCTGATTTTGACCGCGTGCCAGGCGAACGCGCCACAACCGCTTTATCAGCGATTGGGCGGGGACGTGATGATCTCGGCCATCGTGGAGGATTGGATCGGCCAAGCGGCGAGCGATCCGAGGGTGAATTTCACCCGCAAGGGAACGAGCATGGAATGGATCGCGACGCCGGATAACGTCGAGAAACTTAAAGTGCATCTGACGGAATATATCGAGGCGGCCACCGGAGGCTCGCAGGAATATCAGGGCCGGGACATGCGGAGCGTTCACGCGAACATGGGAATCACCAGTTCGGAATTCGACGCAATCGAGGAAGACTTGGCGAAGTCGCTGGCGAAATATGATGTGCCTGCGAGGGAAACGTCGGAATTGATGGCGCTGGTGGAGGGGACTCGCAAGGACATTGTTCAACCGAAATGAAATCGCATCCGGTGTCGCGTGATCGGTGCCTAGTGTAATCTATCGGGGGATGAGTCCGGGAATTCACCTTGTACATAAGCCTGAAGGACCGACGAGTTTTTCGTTGGTGCAGGAGTGCATCGAATCGACGCCTGCAATGGAAGGCGGGAAGAGGCCGCGGGTTTGCCATGGGGGGACTCTTGATCCGTTTGCGAGCGGGTTGCTGCTGATCCTGGTGGAGCCGGCGACTCGGCTGTTCGATCATCTCCATGCGATTCCGAAGGTTTATGAGGCAACGGTTCGATGGGGAATCGAAACGGATAATGGCGATCCGGGGGGGGAGGAGACTTTTACCGGGGATGCGTCGGGATTGAATGTCGAACAGCTTGATGCCGCACTGGCGACGTTTGTCGGGTGGCAGGATCAAATCCCTCATGCGACGAGTGCGAAACGAATCGACGGGGAGCGGGCGTATCTGAAGGCACATCGCGGGGAAACCGTTGTCATGCCGGCGTCGCGGGTATATCTGCACGAGGCGCGGTGGCTCGGTCACCATTTGCCGGGGGAAAGCCGGATGCGGATGGTGGTTCGCGGGGGGTATTATGTTCGGGCGCTGGCGCGCGATCTTGGCCGGTTGCTGGGGTGCGGAGTCGCATTTGAGCGGTTTGCATCGGAGCGCGATTGGGCCGTGGAGCGATCCGGGGCCGGATCGGGTTGTGGAAATGCACGGGAGGGATGTTCTGCCGTGGGCGGCGGTGCGGGATTTGACGGATCGGGAAGTGGGGGAGTTGCGGCAGAGGCGGGATATCGATCTGGGGGAATTGTTGCCGCCGGATTGGGAGTTGCCGGCGGGGTTTCCTGAGCCGGGTGCGCCGGTGCGGGGATTTCATGAGGGGCGGTTTTGTTGTTTGATGTCGGTGGTTGAGGGGAAGTTGCGATTGCTTAGTGCGCTTTGGGGTGGGGTGTAGTGCGCGGAGCCGAAGTCTTGCGCATGACGAACAGGTAGTTGAATCCCCGCAAATAGAAATTGCCCTCCTCGGCGGCGGCGCGATAGTTGCCCAGGTCGAGGGTTTTGTTGTGGCGGGTGATCGCGATGATATCAATCGGCTCAAAACGCTTTTGCAGCAGGGCGAAAAGTTCGAAGCCGATGGGGAAGAATCCTTTGCCTTTCACGAAGGAATCGCAAACGTAAAGAGACATGTGGCGGCCGGGGCGAAGGATGCGGTGAATCTCGGCGATGACCTGATCCATGGCTTTGTAATATTCGGGGCCGGCGGCGTCGAGCTTGCCGATGCAGCGGGGGTCGTCGGAATAATCCAGATGGTTTGAATAGGGCGGGTCGATGAAAACGAAATCGGCCTTTTCGTTTTCCAGCGGCAGCTTGCGGGCGTCGACGCGGAAGATGTCTTTGCGGGTGGGACTGAGATCGTAGCCGAGGGCGCGGCGGTCGAGATCGCGGGCGACATCCAGGGTGGTGCCACTGCCGGCGCAGGGATCGACGACGAGGTCTTTGGGCTTGGTGTAGCGTTGGAGGAGGTTCCAGATGATGTAGCTTGGAGTGGCGCCTTTGTATCCGGCGCGGCCCTGCTGCTGGTCGCCGTAATCCTGGGAGGGGTAATCCCAGAGGGTTGTGGGCTGGATGCGCAGCGGGGGGCGTTTGAATTTCATAGGTAGCATGGGCATCCTGCCCATATAGACGGCGCACAAATCTCAGGGAATTATCGTACGGCCGAGACGGCCGTGCCACAACCACAACAATCAGGCGACCAATGCGCGGTCTAGCTTTTCGGGATGGAGGGAATGTTTGATGGCGGTTTGGCGGGTGATGTAGCCGTTGCGCAATAGTTGTTGGATTGAATAGTCGAGCGACTGCATGCCGAGGGCTCTGCTGGTTTCGATGATGTTGGGGATTTCGAAAATGCGGTTGTCGCGGATGCAGCTTTTGACGGGCTGATTGCAGATCATGATCTCGACGGCCGGGACGAGGCCGGGCTGATCGGAACGGGGAAGAAGGGTCTGGCTGATGACGGCTTGCAGTGAATTGGCCAGCATTGAGCGGATTTGGTTTTGTTGGGTGGTGGGATAGATGTCGACGATTCGCTCGATGGTCTGGGGGCGCTGGACGTGTGCAGGGTGCTGAGAACGAGGTGCCCGGTTTCAGCGGCGGTGATGGCGGCGCTGGTGGTCTCGAGGTCGCGCATTTCGCCGACGAGGATGATGTCGGGGTCCTGGCGGAGAGCGTGGCGAAGGCCGGCGGCGAAATCCGGGACGTCGGCGCCGACTTCTCGCTGCTCGATCGCACAGGTGGTTCCGGTGAGGACGTACTCGATTGGGTCTTCGAGGGTGATGATGTGGGCGCTTTCCTGGCGGCCGATCGCGTCGATCATGGACGCGAGCGTGGTGCTCTTGCCGCTGCCGGCGGGGCCGGTGACGAGGATCAGGCCGCGAGAGGTTGATGCTAATTTTGTGACGATTTCCGGGAGAAGCAACTCGGCCAGCGGCGGGATCGTGCCGGCGATGATGCGGATGGACAGGGCGACGGTTTGGCGTTGGAAATGGGCGTTGATTCGGAATCGGCCGAGGCCGGGGATTTCGTGAGAAAAGTCGGCATCGCGGTTGGCCTGGAATTCGGGCCAGCGACGATCGCCGAGCAATGACTTGGCGATGCTTGCACACTCTTGCGCGGTCAGTGCGGGAAATCGGCTGGGTTGGATTTGGGAATGGACGCGGTAGAGCGGGGGCGATCCGGCGTGGAGATGCACGTCCGAAGCGCTGGCTTCCACGGCGGTTCGAAGTATCTGGTCGATCATCCGGCTAAGTGTTTATCGGCCTGCGGGGGGTGGGGGTTGACGATTGTCAATCGGAATGCGGGGGGCCAATGCTGAGGCCGACGGCGGCGGCCCAGGCGGGCTGGGGATGGCGGCGGTCGATGGCGGATTCGATGCCGACGCGGCTGTTGCGCACCATTCGGCAGAGGGAATCGCCGGTTTGGCCGGGGACTTTTAATCGGTCGGAGATTTGTCCGCACATGGCTTCGAGGCGGGCCTCGCCGCCGACGAAGATGAGGCGCTGAACTTTGAGGTTCGGGAAGAGGGATTCGTGTTCGTTGCGGCACTGATCGAGTTCGCCGGCGAGTTTTTCGATTCCCTGAATGCTGGCCGCTTCGACGCGATCGGTGTTTTCACCGCCGCCGGCGCCGAGTTTGATGCGAAGCGTGCGGGCGTTCTGGACGCTGATTCCCAGGGATTCGGCGACGGCGGCAGTGAGATGATCGCCGCCGATGGGGAGGTTGCGGGCGAAAAGCAGTCGTGTTCCCTGCGCGATAGTGACGCGGGTGCCACTGCCGCCGATGTCGACGTACATGCGGACGGAGTGCTGGTCGGCGGCCCGGCGGTAGACGGCGGAGAAGCAGTCGATGAGCGCCAATTGCGGCATGTTCATGCCGACGACATCGAGCCGGGCTTTTTTCGCGGCGGCGATGTATTGATTGACCCAGCGAGTGTCGGCAGCCATGACGACGACGTGAAGGCGGGGATCGTCCTTGTCGGGCGATTGGCCGGCGACGGCATGGCGCAACAGCGCCTGGTCGGGATCAAACGGGAGCTTCAGTTTGGCCTGCGCCTGGATGGCGTTCCTGAGAAATTGTTCTTCAACGTGCTCGACGGTCAGGTGCTGGATGTGGACGACGGAAGAAGGCAGGCCGAGGACGGCGCGTCGGCCGTGGAATTTGCCGTGGACGAGAAGATTGTGCGCGGTTTCAGCGAAGAACTGGAGACGCGCATCGGGGTCGTCACGAACTTCGGCGGGAACCTCGGCACTGGCGGCGGCGAGGAGCTTGTAATCATCGCCCTCGGACTGGACCTGGGCGAGGCGAAGCGTGCCGGCGCCGAAATCGACGCCGATCGGGTGCGCGGGGGGAGCGAAGATGTTTTGGACAAATCCGAACATATTTGGATCAGGGCTCTGCTCTGGGTTCGTATCGACGGTTGCGGGTCAGACGGGGACGGAATTTAGGAATTCGGCGGCGATGGAATCGGCGACGGGAAGGCCGCGCTCCGATAAGCGAATCGACGTTTCCGAGACGTCAAGCAGGCCGAGGGGGGTTAGGCGGCCGATCACTTCGGCAAAGATGGCGGGGGCATCAAGGCCCACTCGCACGGCAAAGTCGGCATAAACGATCCCGCGGGAGAGGCGGAGCATGAGCATGGCCAGTTCGCCGTGGCGTGGCGCGGGGTGAGGGTTTCGACTTCGATGGCGGGAAGGAGGCCGGCGGCGATGGCGTTTTCCCATTCGCCGAGATGGGGGCGGTTACTCCAGCGGACACCCTGCACGTGGGAAGCGGCGGCGGGGCCGAGGCAGAGGTAATCGCCGCCATGCCAGTAAAGGAGATTGTGCCGGCATTGGCATCCGGGGCGGGAGTAGTTGCTGATTTCGTAGGAAGCAAGCCGGCGCGGCGAAGGCGGTCGCGGGTTTCGGGCGGAGCATCTCGATCTCTAATTCGGGGTCGATGGAATTGACACGGCCGAATCGGCGGCGGACGGCGAGGGGGGTGTTGGGCTCGTAGGTGAGGCCGTAGCAGGAAAGATGGTCGGTGCTGAGGGCGATGGCCCTGTCGAGGGATTGGAGCCAGGATTTCAAGTTTTGGCCGGGGATGGCATAGATGAGGTCGAGGTTGAGCCGGGCGATTCCGGAGGATTTGATGATAACGAGGCTGCGGGGGACATCGTCGGGATCGTGGTGTCGTTCGAGAGCGGCGAGTTCGCGGCGGTTGAAGCTCTGGCTGCCGATGCTGATGCGATTGACGCCAGCGGATGCGCAAGGTGTCGGCAGTATTCGAGGGTGACTGTGGCGGGGTTTGCTTCGACGGTCCATTCGTTAGATCGGTGAAATCAAATCGCTCGCGCAGGCCATGGATGAGACGGCCGCATTTCGGCACGCGGGGAGAAGCGTGGGGGTTCCGCCGCCGAAAAAGACGGTAAGTGGGCGGAGGGTTTGAGGGGCGTTGGTCCAGAAGTCGGCTTCGCGGAGAATGAGATCGACGAAGCGGGTCATTCGATCCGGCGTCTGGCGGGTGATGGAATAGAAATCACAGTAATGGCATTTGTGGAAGCAAAAGGGAATGTGGACGTAAAGGCCTGTGATTTCGGCGGCGGGAAGGGAGGAAGGGTGGAGGGATTGCTGTGAGGCTGTCGCGAGCATTGTTGAGATCATCCCAGTGATCGGCGGCCGTGGCAATTGCATTCTGTTTGGTGGGCTATGGGCCGAGGTCGAAACATTGCTCGAAAGTCCTTAGCATTTGCCGCCGAAGGAGGCGTCTCATCTTCTTCGCTGCAGAAGGAAGATGCGATGTCCTATCGGGCCAGCCTGGTGCGTTCGAAATGCCGGCCCATTCCCGGATTCGAGCCAGGGATTTTGTTCGGCACGAAGGTCGAAACGAAACAATTCATTTGCTTCTAAAAAATGAGCGTTACGGATCGCGCCGCAAGAGTTTGGCCGCTAAACTTGAAGGAAACAACGGGTCTGCTAAAATCAACCAAGTCAATTTGGAAACGGTGGTCGTAGCTCAGTTGGTAGAGCACAAGGTTGTGGTCCTTGGGGTCGCGGGTTCGAGCCCCGTCGATCACCCTGATATTCTAGACGCCATGTTCAGCGCCCTGGCTTATGCGGAATCGGGCGATTCGAGCACAACGAATCTCATAATAGTTCTCGGTGGTGCGTTCGTCATTGCCCTGGTGGCGGCGATGGCGTTTGTGTTGATAGTCATCTCGCGGTCACGGGGACATCGGCGGGCGGAAGTCATTGCCGTGGCAGCGGTCTTCTGGGCATTGATCGCGGCGGGAAGCCTGTTGTATGCGGGGGTAACGCAAATAAATTGGTCGAAGGAACATCAGATGCGGCTGGAGACGGGATATCTCGATCCGGCTGATACGGATGATGCGCCGCGGCTGCCGCTGGGAACGTGGACTGGGCTTGGTGTTGTTTATGTTGCGATGCTGGGGTGGTCGCGTTCCCAGAAACAGGCGACGCCGCGGGAATCGTGAACATTCACGGCTGGGTGGTGGCGGCCGTGGTGGGTTGATTGATAACGGTAATGTGAGCGGAGTCGGCTTCGATTTCGGGGACATCATGGTACGTCTTAAGCGTTCCGGTGACGCTGATGGTCTTGCCGCTATCGAGGTCGGCGGGCATGCCTGGGTGGTTGTCAGCGGAAATGTAAACGGTGAAGCGGTCTGGATCGGGATAGTCCTTGCCCACGTTCAGGACGGCCGCGCCGCCGAAATCGTGGGTACCGACGACGGGGCCGGTGACGGTGACGGTTTGGCCAATGTAATTCTTGGCCTGGTCCCAGTTGATGCTGACGGGGGCGGTGGTTGGCATGGAGGCCGGCATCGTTGTTGGGGAATCTGCGCCGGCGATCGAGTTTGCGAGGGAGATCAGCAGCGCTGACGTTACGGCAAATTGGAAAAAATATCGCATTAATACTCCGATTTTTAACTCTACGTTCCGATTGGATGCCAGGTCGTTTTGATTTCCTGCGCATCCAGAATTAGGTATGGGTTCTGGGCGTCCTGGACCATCCAATCGGGTCGGTCGTAGCAAATCGCCCGCTTCACGTTTAACGCTGATTTGGCCTCGACCGTGGTTCGCTCGGCTTTATCGTCTCCACAATAAATGATCGTGTTCACATCCATGTGGCTCGCGAAATGCTCGATCAACTCGCTTGGTTCCCCTGTGAGAATATTTATGACTCCGCCCGGTAGATCGCTCGTGGCTAAGACCTCCGACAGCGTTACGGCGCAGAGGGAAGATCTCGTGCCGCCAATGCGATTACCGAATTTCCACCGGCTACGGCCGGGATCAGCGTCGAGATCAGGCCGATCAGGGCGCTGTTTTGCGGCGCCAGCAGCGCCACCACTCCGGTCGGTTCCAGTACGCTGAAGTTGAAATGCGAGCTGGCGACGGGATTCACGCTGCTGAATATCTGCTGATACTTGTCGGCCCATCCGGCGTAATAGACCAACCGATCAATCGACGCCTCGACTTCGGCTCGCGCATCCGTCTCCGGTATTCCCATCTGGGTCATTTCAGAAATGAATTGGGCCGTTCGTCCCTCGAGCATTTCCGCGATCCGGTAGATGATTTGCGCCCGATTGTAGGCTGATCGCGCTGCCCAGCCGCTCTGGGCCGACCGTGCCGCGAGGACGGATTCTCGGAAATCCTTGCGCGAGCAAAGGCACATGTTCGCGATTGGCTCGCCGGTGGCGGGATTCTTCAAAAGATAAAACCGGCCGGATTCGGTGCGGGGGAATTTGCCGCCGATATAAATCTTGTAGGTTTTCAGGACCGGCAACCGGGTCGCCGTTTCGGTCGAATCTTGTGGCGTTAATCGCGATTTGGCGGCTGTTGCGGGATGACCGTTTTGTCCGTTTTGTTTTCGCATGTTTTGTTCCGGTCGCAAAATACAAAGGCAACCGCCGAGGCGCCGAGGACGCCGAGGCAGACGCCGAGAAGAATTTATTTTGTGAGAGCCACTCGCTTTATGCCGTCTTTCAGTATCTCCATGTTGAAATTGATTAGGAGAGAAATCGATTTTCCGGCCACGCGCAAATAAGTGATGCACTGGGCTTTGTGAATGGAATTAATGGCATCACAAGCCTTCAGCTCGACGATCAGGCTATCCGCGACAAGCAGATCGATGCGAGACTTACCGATTATCTTATCCTTGTATTTCACGTCGAACTCCACCTGCTGCGCGTATGAAATGCCGCGAAGGTCGAATTCATGACACAGCGCAGCTTCATATAATCCCTCGTTCAACCCGGGCCCAAGATGTCGATGCACTTCAATCGCCGCCCCAATGACACACTCGGTCAATTCGTCATGCATTTCCCCCTCGGGCAAACGGCGCTTCCGCATTTCTTCGAAGTAACTCATATCCACTCTCAATTTCTTCTCGGCGTCTTCCTCGGCGCTTCTCGGCGCCTCGGCGGTCGCATTTAGAATTTCAATTCAATTGCAAATACGGCATCAATCCATGCAGCCCCCCTTCGCGGCCAATGCCGGATTCTTTAAAGCCGCCGAATGGGCTGCTCGGGTCGAATTTGTTGTAGGTATTGGCCCAGATCACACCGGCGCGAATTTTTCCGGTGATTTTGAAAATCTTGGATCCCTTGTCCGTCCAGACGCCGCCTGACAATCCGTACTGGGTGTTGTTCGCTTTTTCGATCGCCTCGGCCGGGGTGCGGAAGGTCTGGATCGCCAATACGGGGCCGAAAATCTCCTCCTGCGTGATGCGATGCGATTGAGTGGCGTTGAGAAACAGCGACGGCCGGCAGAAATATCCGTGGGTCGGAATATCGCACGAAGTTTGCCACAGATTCGCTCCTTCCTTTTCGCCGAGGCGGAGGTATTGATTGATCTTCTCCAACTGCATTTTTGAATTGATCGCGCCGATGTCGGTGTTTTTGTCCAGGGGATCGCCGACGACTAGGGTTTGCATGCGGTCCTGCAGTTTGCCGACCACCGATTTATAAACGCTCTCCTGAACCAGAAGCCGTGACCCGGCACAGCAGACATGGCCTTGGTTGAAAAAGATTCCGTTGACGATCCCCTCGACGGCCTGATCGATCGCGGCATCCTCGAAAATGATGTTGGCGGCCTTGCCGCCCAATTCCAGCGAGAAATGTTTTTTCGAACCGGCCAGGGATTTCTGGATGATCTTTCCGACTTCGGTGCTTCCGGTGAAGGCGATTTTGTCGATGTCGGAATGATTGACGATCGCCGCGCCGGTCTCGCCCGCGCCGGTGATGATGTTTACGACGCCAGGCGGCAGGTCGGCGTCGCGAATGACCTCGGCGAGTTTCATCGCGGTCAGCGGGGTCGTCTCGGCCGGTTTAAGCACAACTGTGTTACCCGTCGCCAAGGCCGGGGCGATTTTCCACGCGGCCATCAGGAGAGGGAAATTCCAGGGGATGATTTGTCCGGCGACGCCCAGCGGCCGCGCGGTTCTTCCCGGAAAGGCGTAATCCAGTTTGTCCGCCCAACCGGCGTAATAAAAGAAATGGGCGGCCGCCAGCGGAATATCCACATCGCGCGATTCGCGGATCGGCTTGCCGCCATCCATCGATTCGATGATGGCGAACTCCCTTGCGCGCTCCTGGAGAATTCTGGCGATGCGAAAAAGATATTTCCCCCGCTCTTTGCCCGTTATTTTCGACCAGACTTTGTCGTAAGCGCCGCGCGCCGCTTTTACCGCCTTGTTCACGTCCTCCGAGGATGCGTCGGCGACCTCGGAAATCTGCTTTTCATTGGCAGGATTGATCGTGGGGAAATATTTTCGCTTGACCGGTGGGACAAATTTGCCGTTGATGAAAAGATCGTATCGGGGGGTGATCGCCACCTTCGCGGTCTCCGGGGCGGGGGCGTAGGACCAGGTGGTGGCGAAATTGGCTCGCGGCGCAATTTTCCCAGTTAGTTTCTCTGTTTGTTGGCTCATTTTAATCGAAGCTCCTCGGTCTCAAATGCACTTCGCGATTAACAGTGCATGGCTGAACGGCTCTGGCTAATCCTTCGAAAAGTAATCTCCGGACTGATACACCCCCGTCGATTCTTTCATCAGTTGCATCAAAATATCATTCGCCAGGCGGCTTGCGCCGATGCGGTATAGATTCGGGGTCAGCCAATCTTCGCCGAGCGTTTCGCGGAGCATGACCAGGTATTGCAGGGCGGTTTTCGCGGTGGAGATTCCACCGGCGGGTTTCATGCCGATTTTTCGGCCGGTGGCGTAATAGAAATCGCGGATGGCTTCGAGCATCACCAGCGTTACCGGCTGGGTGGCGGCCGGCTGAACTTTGCCGGTGCTGGTCTTGATGAAATCGGCGCCGGCGTGCATCGCGAGGTCGCTCGCCTTGCGGACGGCATCGAGGGCGCCAAGTTCGCCGGTTTCAAGGATCACTTTCAGGTGGGCGGAGCCGCACGCTTCCTTGATCGCACCGATCTCGTCGAAAACGTATGCGTATTCGCCAGCGAGGAAATGTCCCCGGCTGATGACCATGTCGATTTCATCAGCGCCCTGTTCTACCGCAAATCTCGTATCAGCAAGCTTGGTGCTGCGTGGATATTGTCCGCTGGGGAATCCGGTGGCGACGGCGGCGATTTTGATGCCGGTTCCTTGTAGCTCTGTTTTGGCGCATTCGACCAGCATCGGATAGACGCAAACCGCGGCCACGTGTGGAAGATCGGGCAGTGCGTCATGAAGATGTTTGGCTTTGCCGCAAAGCTGGCGGACTTTGCCTTCGGAGTCAGCCCCTTCAAGGGTTGTGAGGTCGATCATCGACAACGCCAGCTTGAGGGCGTGGACTTTGGAGGACTTTTTGATGCTGCGTTTTTGAAGACGATCGACGCGCTCCTCTACGCCGATCTGGTCGATGACAGGGGAGCGCGACAGGTCGGGCAGGGAATCAGATGGTGCGGACAAGGACATGGACAATAGTGTACGCCGGAATCGCTTTATTTTCCCCTTTCTGGCTTCTGGACGGTCGCCGGAAGGGCGGCGGCAAAGAGGACGGCCCCGGCGAATGCGGCGGCGATGAGCAGGTTGAAAACGCTGCCCCATCCGTGGTGCTGGGCGAGCATGCCCAGGCCCCAACCCGACAGGACGGTGCTGCCGTATCCGAAGATGCTGGTCAGTCCCACGGCGGTGGCGGCGGCGCGTTTGCTGGCGCGGTTGGCGACGATCACGGCGACAAGTGCCTGCGGGGTGTAGACGAAAAAGCCTGCGGCCATGAGGAGGCCGGTGTTCAGCAAAACGGCGTGGGCGGGGGCTCGGGCGAGCATGATAATGGTGCCACCGCAAAGCGTCATGGCCAGGAGGCTCAATGGCGCACCGCGGCCGCCGAACAGACGGTCGGTGAGCCAGCCTGTGCAGAGCATCCCTACCAGGCCCGTTGCTTCGAACGCGACTACCATCCATATCCCGCCCATCAGGCTGACACCTTTGGCTTCGGTCAGCATCGTCGTGCCCCAATCCACGATTGCGTAACGAAGGGTGTAGACGAAGAAATTTGCCATCGAGGCGATCCAGATAAATGGGTCGGAGAAGACTTGTTCCCATAGCATTTTCCGGAACTCGCCGGGTGCATGCGATTGCACGGGTGGGTCGACATCAGGCTCGCCATCCACGGGTGGCAATCCGACCGACGCGGGCGTGTCGCGCAGCCAGATCAACAGTGCCGCGCTTACAGCCAACGCGATGACTGCTGGAACGAAAAAGCAGATCCTCCAACTGCCGAAGTATTTCAACAGGTAGCCGCAAAGGATGAAGATGAAACTCAGCCCCAGCGTGTGGGATGTGTTCCAGAACGACATTTTCGTCGCCAGTTCCTTGGGCGTGAACCAATGGGTCAGCAGGCGAGCGCACGGTGGATAGCCCATCCCCTGGAACCAGCCGTTGAGAACCCAGAAGATCGCTAAAGCGGCGAATCCGCTGCTCAATCCGAAGCAGACGTTCAGCAGCGCCGAAACGGCCAGTCCTGCCGCCATAAATGTTTGGGCGTTGGCTCGATCGCCGATGATGCCGTTGAAAAATTTGGCGATGCCGTAGAAGACCCCGTGAAGCGTCAGGATCAGGCCCAACATTTCCTTGTCCATCCCCAATTGCCGGCCCATTACCGGCAGAGCAACGGAGATATTTCTGCGGACAAAATAAAATGCCCCGTACCCGAGGGTGGTCCAGAAAAGAATGCGGGGCCGATAGTATGCGAACCCGCGACGAATCTCTTCACTATCGGTGGAAATCGGAACCGGCGGCGCCGGTCTGAAAAAAGCAATCGTCATTTGTAGCCGTCAACGCCGCTCAAGTGCGGCCGCTAAACTATTGGGACTGCAAATCATCGTTCGGGTTCAAGGTATAAAACTGCCGGCCCCACTGGAAGGGGGTCAGTGTTTCGTAAATGCTCTTGGTCTCGACGTGGCCGTCGACGTAGAGAAAATTGCTTCGGCGCTTGTCGGGATATCCCTGCAATTTGCCGTGGTTGCGGCCGACCCAATCCAGGCGCGTCGTCGAGGCCGAGCCGCTGGTGGGGTCGGGATCGAGATCGGCAGCGGTAATCTGTCTGAACTGGGTGTTGGGATTCAGCAAGTACATGTCGAGCGTTCCGTCGAGTCCGACGAAACCGTGGACCGGGCGATGGCTGACGGACTGGAATCCGCTGTCGGGGGGGACATTGATGACTCTGGCGCCTGTCGGGCCCCATTCGGTGCCTAATATGGTTCCGCTTGAATTGGCGACCTGCGTCGCCCGCACGTATTGGTAAATTCGCAACGCACCCTGAAAGCCCAGGACAAATTTATTCCGGGGGCAGAGGGCCTCGTTCAGAGTGTAAGCCAGGCGCGGAACCTGCTGATCCACCACGCCGGTGGTCCCCGAAACCTGGCCCGGATCGAGATTGTCCGGCGTCGTATCGTTTGGCGGCAGGCCGCCACGATCCAGCGCGGGGCATTGAAACGCCGAAGCTTGCGGCACGGTTCCGGTCGAGTAGAGATAAGTGCTCCAGTGGACGTATCCGGTACTGGCGGAAGGGGGCGTCTCGACGCCATTGACGATCTGTTCGTCAAGGTACAAATAGGCGGGCGGATAGGTGCCTTGATTTTGATCCAGATAAATCACGATACCCAAACCGATGCTGCGCAGATTGGAGGCACATTGCAGTTGCTCCGCGGCCTGCCGGGCCCCCGCCAGAGTCGGCAGGATAATGGCGATCAGTATTGCGATGATGCCGATCACGACGAGCAGCTCTACCAGCGTAAAGCCGCCGGGGGCTTCACCGGGATGTTCTACTGGGTAGAACTCGCCCCGGTATTTCTTCTCTTTCTCGAGGCGGGCGGCGGCTGATTCCACCAGGGGTTCCGAAGACAATTTCACCGTGGACGGCTGGTCCGGCGGGGGAATTACGGTCGCGGTTTCCGGAGAATCAGGCGTAATCGGCGCAAGCTGCTCGATCGGGGATTCATCGGTTGGAGGTCCAATCGGGTCGGGTATCGTCGGGCCATATCCCTTGTTTCTTAGTCGGTACAGCATTAGCGGCCAAACCACGCCAATTCCGACTACTGCTCCGCCTCCCCAGAGGGCGATCAGCTTGATGGGCGGTCCGATCCAATGAACCACTTGGGGGGCACCCCCGCGGAGGTCGCGATTTCGCTGAGTTTGGCGGGTGGCGTTCCGGCGCGTGATATCTCGTACAGAAAACGATTCGAATAGTCGATCGATTTCCCGTTGGGCGTCGCGAGCTTGAAGGTCACGAGGCGAACGCCGTCGTTCCAGGGATAAATTTCGATATTGCTGACGGGCGAATTGCCATTGGGCAGGCGGTCGCCGCTCAAATCGGAGAGGAAGTCTTCGAGCGTCACGCGATCGGCGGGATTTCGCGGAACGGTGTCGCGCTGGCCATAGAGCCAAATCCCCAGACCGCCGAGCAATATGCTGAGCAATCCCCATTGCCAGAATCTCATGCAGACGACCGAGAACCAAAGCCGCTGGATTAGCGATGAAGTCTGGCCGCTTGTTGGGGTCAAGTCTGATCCATATGTTTGAACACGAACGCCGACGCAAGCTCGGGCTCGGCGCTCACGGGCTGAGCAAATCGTAGTCGATCAGCAGCGCGGTCCCAAATAAAACGACACCGGACAGCCTCTCGTGGCCGTCCGGGGTCTTCGTTAATCTTTCCAGCTTCGCCTCTATTGGCGTTGCCGGCGTCGGCGGGCCAGTAGGCCAAATGTGCCGGCGGCAAGCAATCCAATCGAAGCTGGTTCAGGAACATTTGCCAGGCTGAGGCTGTCCGCTGACTCCAAACCACCCGCCGCGGCCAACGAGGCGGACTTGCCCAGATTTGCCGAAAACGGCGTAAAGTCTTCGCTGTTCACCGTTCCGTCGTAGTTGAAATCCCCTTGGTCCCAACTTCCGTTCTTGCCCACATTTGCGGAGAACGGCGTGAAGTCTTCGCTGTTGACGATTCCGTCAAGGTTGGCGTCGCCGAGCAGCGTGAACATGATTTCGATCTCACCGGAAGGCAGGCCGGCGACGGTACCATCGGCGCCATCGGCGTAACCGATGCCATAGCTCAAGCCGCTGGCGGTGTCGTCCGCCGCGATATCGCTGCTGATGATCTGCGGACCGGCCAGACCATAGAAGCCATTTTTGATCCACGCGGCTATCGACGTAATCGGGTCGGTCAGGGGACTGGAGTAGTCGATGATGATGCGATTGTTACCGATGTCGAGTGTACCGTTGCTGCCAATCGCCAGCGACCCGAGCACGGCGGTTCCGACATTATCAACAAGGGCCGCGGTACCGCCGGTAACCGTGAGACCGCCGGTGGTGCTCATGGCCGAAAACTTCGCTTTTCCGCCACCGATGGTGGCAGAGCCGCTGCCGCCCAGGCCAAAAGTGCCGTTGCCACTGACGCTCTGGAAGGTGGCACTTCCGCCAGTGATCGAGACGCTGCCGGAGTTAGCAATCGACGCGAATATGGACGTTCCACCGGTCTGCGTGAAGCTGCCGCCAAGCGTCGTCGCTGGCGCCGATAGCGTTCCACCATTGAGAGTATATGTGCCCGACCCTGTTCCGCCTGCGTCGTTGACCGTCGCCTGAACGCTGTAGGTCGCCGCCGGAAGATCATTGGGAGCGGCACCGGTGATGTCCTGCTCGTTTTCGAGCGGAACAGACAATGTCGATCCGTAGGTTCCGTTGATCATTTGGTTGGTGGGATTGAAATTGACGTTAAATGTGGTGGTCGATCCATCGGGGTTGAGGACCGTGCCGTTGGTGATGGTCGAACCACCGGGTTCTGTGTCCGCCGTAAGTCCGGATGTGCCCCAACCGGGTCCGCCGGACCAGGTTTGGTTGAAGGTGGGGGTTCCGCTCACCCAGGCGGCCGCAGCCAAACCGTTATTGAAGGTCTGTGCGTCGCTGGTGACTACGTTGGTCATATCGACTGCATTGGAAAGAGTTGCGGTGGTCGTAAATCCGTTGCTGCTACTGAGGGCCGCGGCGGGGCCAGTGGAGGTCACCGTCGCGGGGTCGTAGGCTGACCATTGAACGTAAACGCGCATCGAGTCGTTCTCACCAACCAAGCCCATGCCAGTAATCGAGGCCTGAGCGAAGCTCATGTATGGGGGAGTATTTGCGGAGGTGAAAGCGCCCTCAGTCTGGCTCGTATCCGAACCGTAGGTGCCGGAAAGCATGGGAGTAATGGCGACATTGACGTAGCCTGTGTTGTTTGTGTTAAAAAGCTGGTTGCCGATACCGTTTGTGTTGGCCTGCAGAGCGGCGGCTTCAGGGTCAGTCGTGTTGTAAAAAGGCGCATCGTAAGCAAACGGGGCTGGTGTAGTAACAGAATTGTTCAGCAAAGTCAGCGTGGTCAACGCATCGGGGCCGTAGTCGGTCAGACCGACCGGATTGGTCGTGCTGATGGGAATCGCGATTCCGGAGGATTGGTTGTACGAGTATGTCGCAAAGGTTCCACCGGAGTTCTTGACAAGGACTTTGCCGAGACTTGGCGTGGGCGTCGAGCTGCCTGTGGCTCCCTCGGCGGAATCCACGAAACGTTCCTGAAGCGCCAAAGAGGTAACAGTGCTGTTGATGTTGATCGTTACGGCCGGATCCTGTGGGGAGTAAGCAGAAAGGTTGGTAGCCGTGACCGACCCGGTGGCGGGAGTGTTTCCCGAGATAAGCGGAGCGAAGTCCGTTGGGTTAAAGCCGACGATTGCGGACCCTGTCGATTGCGATGAAATTGGACCGCCCGGGGTATTCGCAGTTGCGCCATTACCGGTGAGGCTGTACGTCAAACTATTGCCGGCGGGGCCGCCGTTGCTGAGGGAGACCGTCGCCGTCGTTGGCGTGCTGCCGCTCGCCAGGACGCAATAAACGGTACCAGTACCATTGACGCTCGGGATGATTTCCGGCGTTCCGATTGTGACATTGATCGCCTTGCTCGTGTTGCTCGGGCTATACGCGCCGGCATAAAGCACCGATGAATTGCTTGGCTGGTTCGTAGTGGTCACGGTGAAGTTCAATTCAGGCCTTTGTGTGACGGTTCCCGCATTACCAGAATAAAAGGCCGCCATATCACTGTCTGTTTCGTTGGTAGCAACAATGAGATTTATTAGGCCGCCGCTATTCACTTGCGTCGCAACATAGCTCGCGAGCGCGGAATTGCCGGCGAAAGACATGGTATAGGTCAAGACCTGCCCGTCGCTGGCAGCACCAGTCGGTTGCGAATAGGTGGCGGTCCCAACCGGGATGACGCTGGTAAAAGTGCCCGGATCGCCAGCAACCGTGTCAAATCCCCCGACTATTGGGTTTCCGTGGCTGTTGTTGCCTATATCGTAGGTCAGCGCTCCCGCCGTTGGATATGCGGCAGTCACATTTGTCGTGGTGTCGGTGGTCATGAAGAAGGAAAGCGTCACCGGGGTGGGGCTATCGTAAGCGGAACCGTAATTGGTGACCTGGAGGACAACAGAATCCGAGGCGAGGCCGGTTGCAAACTGGCCCGCGCCCAACTGGGGGGCAGTGAATGACATCACTCCCCAATCCGAATACTGATATCCCGAACCGTCTATCTCGAAATGCCCGCTTCCATTGATGTAGGTATCATCTGAACTCATTTGACCGATGGTCTGAGTTTCATACTGGTAGTCCGTTGAAGCGGAGGTGCTTACAGCCATCGACTGACCGCGCGCAGTTTCGATTGATCCGACGGTTGCAATGGCTGCCCCCGCGAGCGCTGCGGCAGCACGATACTTACGGGATTTTGAACAAATTTGCATAGATCTCTCCTTCTAATTAAGACCACTAAACATCCGAGCGAAACTTCATTACATATTTGATAGGAAGCAGGTTAGTTTCATATTAATACTCGTTTGCGAATTTGTGCGTTATGGAACCGTGTATGTAAGGCCAGAGCCGGCGAAAAATTCTCTGGCCGTGTCATTGCAAATCGCCTGATCTCCGCCCGCGCCGTTGCGCAGAGCGTTCCTGATGGATTCCAAAAATTCGGATTCGAGCCCTCAAGGTCTCCCAACGTTTCCACGTGACCGTCATAGAACCCGGCGTTGAACTTGTAGGAATCCGCTATTCCAAACGGCTGTTGATTACCATGCCGAAACCCATAAACCCGGCCGTCGATCGCGCCTCCCGGGCCGCCATTGCCCGGAGCGTTTGTCCGGCACAGTGCACGCGAATAGTGATCCCACGCGCCATAATCGGCGTAAGCGCCGCCTTCGGTTGCGCCTGTATTGCTGGCCACACCTCCGCTGGCACCGGCGGCATCACAACTGAAACTCAACACATAATTGGGGTAAGTGTTGGATGCGAAACCACCCCCCTCAGAATACTTACCGCCGTCGGAAATATATATCTTCTGAGCAGAGTGTCCGATAGCAGTGATCTTGGGTACATAGTTACTGGGCAGAACAAAATCCTGATAGAACGTGGTGCCGGTCCCTCCCCCCTCCAATGATCCATAGCGCACGGGCACTCTGTCCTGGGCCCCTTTGGGAAGCGGCAGCAATAGGAAGTCCTCGGCGAGAATATATGATGGCATTAAATCGGTGACGGCGGTGAGCCCCGCGCCGCCGAGCCATGACTGGTCCGGGGTATACTCCGTCGCGATATATTGGTTCTCCGGACAAATAAAGGCGCCGTAGTTGTTCAAAAAATGAAATCGCTGGGCGCGGGACACCGCATCTGGGTTCTGATTGAAAGAAACGCCCATCATCGAGGCAATTGGTGATTCCCAATCCCATGTCTGGGAGATGCCGGGACAATTTGTCTCGCTGTACGCGCCACCCGAATTGCCACCGAACGTTGGATATCCGGTGCCTTGAGGAAGAAAGAGAAACGCTCCTGTGGTGTTGGGACTACCGGGTATGTAGTTGTTGTTCTGAGACACATAGACGAACATCGCCTGGACAATTTGACGAAGGTTCGAAGCACACGCCACCGTGTTAGCCGCTTTACGCGCTTTGCTCAGTGCCGGGAGAAGAACCGAAATCAGCAATGCGATAATTCCAATGACTACCAGCAACTCAACCAGCGTGAAACCGCGCCTTGTCGTTAGCCGTTTTATCAGTTTTCCTGCGATCATGATTTACTCCATTCAGTTACTGCCACTAGCCACGGAATGCAAAAGCTCTGGGCCGACGCCCGTCATTCCGCGGTAACGGTTGTATTCCTCCTGCGTTGGCGGGGGCCTGCGGCCCGGAACGGCGACTGGATTGTTTGGGACGACGAGGCGGCCGCAATCCGGACAAAATGTGGGCCCGGGTTTTCCGATCCACAAATTAAGCAAAACTGGCGTGGGATCGGTCTTGGGCTGCCCGTCTTTTGTCCAGTAGCACAATTCCGCGGGATAGCCTGTCTTACCACCACTGGGCGCGTCAATCGGAATGCTTTCACCCTTCTCCAAGTAATGGTTAAACGCTTTTCCATTGGTGGAATCAATAAAGATGCGATCCCGCTCCTGAGAGACGGTTGATGACATCAGCGAATCCTTGAGTTCATATCCGGCCGCGGCAACCGCCACGACGCAGAGCACGATCGCCACAGTCTTTCCAGCAGGTCTTTCCAAGAGGTTCGTCAGCCAGACCATCGAGTTCCCTTATTGCAGTCGTCGCCTAGCCAGCGTGCGCATGCTGAGCCGCCTCTGCTTACCTAAACAGCATCATCCAACGAAACATTAAGGTTCAATTAGCTTCTCAAACACGTCGCGCGAAGGTGTAGGGGTGAATGTAAATTCGCTCGTTGGTTTTGTCAATTAACACAATCCAAATAAACAGTTCATCCACATGCGGCCATGTCTTCAAATACAGTTAGCTAAACGTTTGGACATCGACACCACGAAAAAAGCCGGAGGGCCTAGCCCTCCGGCAAGATGTTGTCAATCATTCTCCACGAGACCGAGCCCGCTCAAACACTGCGAGAACGACGCTTCAGAAGCAGCAGGCTGCCCAGGGACAGCACACCAAGCGTTACCGGCTCTGGCACTGCGGTGATGCTGACAGGGACGAACTCCGCATTTGGGCTGAAGTAATCGGCGAAACCGGTGATGTCCACGTCTCCCTGTGGGATAGGTGTACCGCCCATGGCACCGTCGACAGAATAGGAACTGGCCCAAAAAAACATAGTAAGTGCGTTAACACCATCGGACAGGGTATAAGTGGCGGTGGCGTGTGTTGGGAAGTTGCCCGTTGCCTGCGTCGACGTGCCGTTGGTATCGATCTGCACGTTGTCGACGGTGACGAGATATTCGTTGATGCCGTTATTATCGGGAGGCTCTGATAACGCTGTGGCGTTCACCTGGGGGATAGTGACGACCGCAGGCGCCGTCACAGCGTTTCCAGTTGATACATTGGACAGGGCTGTAAGTGTTTCGATTTCCGGGATGCCATCAAAGACGGTGTAGGTTCCGGTGGCGGAAATCGCATCGCCGACCGTTGGCGTCGGCTCGGTGTTGGGTGTGGGCAGCTTACCGAAGACATCCATGGAACCAGTGCCGTCGTTGGTAAGAAACGACCAACTGGTGTAAGTGTAACCGTCGAGTGTTTGTGGCACCGACAACACCGCAGTGATGACGGCGGCGGGATCGGTGGGGGTACCAACGCTCTGAGCAGTGAGGTTAGCTCTTGGCGTAGCCTCGGCAGCGTACGCCGACTCGATTGACGCGATCGTGCTGCCGAAAACCGATGCACCACAGCCCATGACGGCCAAGGCGGCGACTGCCGATGACGGATTGACTCGCGTCAATCTACGCTTTGTTTTCTTACTTACCTTTTCCATTAGTCCACTCCTGTTAGATGTTTCCGGTTGCTAAAACTATTAGCACACTTAGGCCCATTGCTGCTTCATCGCGCAGCACAAGACGTTTTTCACGGGTCAAATGACGCTGTTAGTAACATATCAAAACGAGTGCCAAAGTCCCACGAGCCCAACTTCATTACCAAACTATCAACTCGGCTGATTTACGTCAAATTTATTTATTATTCGCGTTTGAATAAGATTGAATCCGTCGCAATGACGGTAGCGGCTTGTCGTATTGGAGGAAGTCAATTGTCGATGTGAAATGAATATCCGACTTTCCAGGCTATAGCCTTCCACCACATGGTTCCCAGATAGACAGAGTTATTCCGCATTTGCGCGATGTGAAAGCCGCAGCGGGGTTTATCGGATTACAATGCCCGGACAGATGACTCCGCAGGAAAAACTGGAATCGGGCGTCTCGCATCATCAGGCGGGGCGATTTACCGAGGCGGAGGCGGCCTATCGTCAAATCCTCTCGCAGGATCCGAATCATATCGGGGCAATGATTTTATTGGGAACGCTCGCGGTGCAGGCCGGCCGATTGGATGCGGGGATGGAATTGCTGCGGCGGGCGATAGGGTGCAATCCGGGATACGCCGACGCGCACTACAACCTGGGCATCGCCCTGAAGGCCAAGGGACAACTTGACGAGGCGATCGCCGCTTATCGGCGGGCCATCCGGCTCAGGCCCGATTTTGCCGATTCGCATAACAATCTCGGCGTCGCGTTATATGACAAAGGACGGCTTGACGAGGCAATCACTTCCTATCGGCAGGCAACCCGGTTGAAGCCTGATTACACCGAGGCACAGTACAATTTGGGAATCGCGCTTTTCGCCAAGGGACGGCTTGATGAGGCCATCGCGTCCTATCGGCAGGCCATTCTGCTCAAGCCCGATTTCGCGCCGCGCACACTGACCTTGGTAACGCGCTTTTAAAAATGGGGCAAATTGATGAAGCAATCGCTTCCTATCGGCTGGCGATTGGTTTCAAACCCGATTACGCCGACGCGTACTACAACCTCGGCATCTCATTGCACGGCGACGGTCAACTTGACGAGGCGGTCGCCGCCTATCGACGGGCCGTTCAACTCCGGCCCGCGTTTGCCGGGGCGTACAACAATCTCGGCAACGCATTGAAGGCCGTTGGGCGCCTCGACGAGGCGATGGATGCCTATCGGCAGGCGATTTTGCACAGGCCCGATTTTGCGGAAGCGCACAGCAATCTCGTTTTTACTTTTAATTATCATCCCGGCTACGACGCCGAGAAGATTCAAGGGGAATTGCGGGGGTGGAACCAGCGGCACGGCGAGCCGCTCAAGAAATTCATCCAGCCATACCCGAACGATCGCGACCCCGAGCGCCGGCTTCGAATTGGTTATGTGTCGCCGGATTTCTGCCAGCACGTTGTCGGCCGGAATCTGCTTCCGCTTCTGAGCCACCACGACCATGGCCAAATGGAAGTATTCTGTTACTCCAACGTGGTTCGCCCCGATGGACTTACCGAGCGACTCCGGCGCTTTGCGGATGAGTGGCACGGCATCCTGGAGTTAACCGATTCGCAGGCAGTCGATCTAATTCGTGGGGACCGAATTGACATTCTTGTCGATTTGTCGCTGCACACAGGGGGAAATCGGCTCGGAGTTTTCGCTCGTAAGCCCGCCCCGATTCAGGCCAGCTTCGCCGGCTATCCAGGCTCTACGGGATTGGAAACGATCGATTATCGCCTGACCGATCCGTATCTGGATCCCGCGGGATTGAACGATCAGTTTTATTCAGAGACATCGTATCGCCTGCCTGACAGTTTCTGGTGTTATGATCCGCTCGTCGCGGAAATCCCCATCAACGCGCTGCCGGCAAGCTCGCAAGACTTTCTTGTTTTTGGCTGCCTGAATAACTTCTGCAAAATCAACGAGCAGGTTCTGCAACTCTGGGCGCGGGTTCTCAAGTCCGTCTCTAACTCGCGCCTATTGCTGATGGCGCCTGTTGGAAATTCGCGCGAACGCCTGCTCGATAGGCTGGATGGGGAAGGCATCGACCGCCAGCGGGTGGAGTTTGTGGCGAAACAATCGCGGGCGGAGTATTTGAAGACTTACAACCGAATTGACATTGGGCTGGACACTGTGCCCTATAACGGGCACACCACGAGCCTGGACTCATTTTGGATGGGCGTTCCAGTGATAACGCTGGTTGGCAAAACAGTGGTAGGGCGAGCCGGTTTATCGCAATTGACCAATCTGGGCCTGCCTGAATTTATCGCTCATACGCGGGAACAATTTGTGCAAATTGCGGTATCGCTGTCGGAGAACACGCCCCGGCTGGCCGAAGTGCGCCGCACGTTGCGGCCGCGCATGATGGCGTCGCCATTGTGCGATGGGCCGAGGTTTGCCAGAAGCATCGAATCGGCGTTCCGCGCGATGTGGCGGCAATGGTGTGAGAAGCCGACGAGGTGACGGCGTCGCTAATTGTCGTCGTCATCGTCACCGCCGGCGGTGCCGCCGGGCAATGTTCGGTGCATGATGGGCATGACCGAATGCGGACCCTTGATCGTTTTCCAGACGATCTGATCAAGCTCCAGCGCGGGGGCGGCGTCGGGATGGGTGAAATCCATTTTTTCTGATTCCAGCGCCATCTTGAGGCGCGGATCGCGGGCGCTCAGATCCGACTCTTTGGGATTCCGCTCCGCGATCATCTGCCGGGAAGGAGGAATCGCTTCGTACGCTGCGTCGTTCGCCGGGGAGCCATCCCAATCCATGATTGGATCGGCGACGGCATCGTATTGCGACATCGGACCGAGGCCCAGAATCAGTTCGATCGTTTTGAGTAGGCTGTCGGTATTGCAGAAATGGTGGTCGACGCTGCTGGCCTTGATCCAGGGACTGACGACAAATCCGATGGTGCGGTGCGCATCGACGTGATCGGCCCCGCTCTGGGCGTCGTCTTCGATAACGAAGATCGCCGAATTGCGCCAGATCGGGCTTTGGCTGATGGTCTGCACGATTTCTCCGAGGGCATAATCGTTGTCGGCGACGTAGGAGCGGGGGGTGTGCTTACCCGGCACCGCTCCGTTCGTGTGGTCGTTGGGCAGGCGAATCATCGTCAGCGCCGGGACGGCCGACCCATCCGATGATTTGGCCAGCATCATTTGGAATTCGCGGTTCCATTCCGTGAATCGGCTGGGGGCTTTGTATTTGCCGAAGGCGGTTTTCTTGAAAAGGGCGGTGCTTTTGCTGTCTTGCCCCGCGTAAATGGAGGGTGCATCGCTGTCGGGGTAATCGAGATCGAATCTGCGATAGTCGATGTCGCTGACGCCGGCCAGATCGTGGCCGGGAGGTTGCAGGCCGCTGGGGCCGGGATAATTATCCGGCGCAGCGGCCAGACCCGTGACGCGATCGTTAAAACTCAACAGAAATCCGTAATTTCGCAGGGAAATCCCGGCTTCGCGGGCGGTATCCCAAAGATTTCGACCTGTGCTGGCGACGTCCGGAATGGCGGGCGCGCCGTTTTGAAGCGAGGGCATGGTCGTCAGCGGCTTGCCGTCTTCATCCTTGGCAGGAAACCCGCCGGTGATGTATCCATTGTTTTGTCCTTCGAAATCAAATTTCCGTCCGCGGCCGGAATAGTGGTAGGGGATGTTTCGCTCGACGTAGGCGTCGGCCATGCCCTGAGTGCTCCAGGTCCAGCCGTCGCCGCTGACTTCTCCGCACGCATATAAGTTGTCCAGCAAGACAAATCGTTGAGCCAGCGCGTGCTCGTTGGGGGTTATTTCCGTGCCGAAAATCGTTAGGGATTTGTCGCCGTTGCCCTGAGGCAAATCGCCGAGGACCTGATCGTAGGTTCGATTCTCCTTGATGATGTAGAAGATGTGAGTGATTTTCCCGGCCGCAAGGTCGATGTTGGCTAGGGGGTTTGAGTCGTGATGGGTCAGGACGGTTAGGCGGTTGTCCTCGAGCACTCGCTCGGTTGCCTTTGTAAGTTCATCCGCCTCGGGAATTTGGACGGTGCAGACGTTTCCGTGGATGACATTCAGGATATAGGCGTTTTTCCGCTTCGCGTCGTAGAGATCGGGATAATTGTTTGGATTGCGAACGGAGGTTCCCTTCGCATTAGCGACCAGGAGATGATCGTCGTCGATGACAGCCAACGCGCTGGGATACCAACCTACTGGGATGTATCCGCGCAATTGCATTGCCGCGACATCGATCACGCCGACGGCGTTCATATCGCTCAGGGTGACGAAGAGCGTATCGCCGTCCTGCGAAAGCGCCATCGCGGTCGGCGTAACGCCGGGGAGGTCGCGAGCCATATCGGGCCTGAGAAGAATCGTGCCAACAACCTGGTTTGAATTGGTGTCGACGACCGAAATGGTGTCGCTGAGGGAATTAGCGACGTAGAGCCGGGACTGATCGTGTGACAGTAATACGGATACGGGATGGGAGCCGGTGGCAATTTTGGCGATGCGGGTCGGATGCGATGGATCGCTGGTGTCCAGCGCGTAGACGGCATCGTCGCGTTCGGCCGCAACATAGGCGCGCTGGCCGCTGTATAGCACCGTGATGCCGAATGGGAAATCGGTCGTTCCGCCGTAACTGTCGGAGAATGTGACCCGGCCGAGTTCCTCTTTCTTTACCGGATCGTAAATGGCGACGCTTCCGGAGATTTTGGTGGGGTCTTCAAAACCGTTGCCGCCTGAAGCGTTGTTGGCGACGTAAAGCAGCCCGCGTCCGTCAAGGGCAATGCCTGCGGGAAAATCGTAGAGGCGGGTTTTAATGGAACCATCGGGCTTCAAAGTCCCGTCGTCACCGATGTTAAGCACGGCGATGCTGTCGTGAGCGCCCTGGGCGGCATAAGCGGTGTGATCCGGTCCAATGGCCAGGCCATAGTACAGTCCGTTCGACTTAGCGGATCCGGGAAGGGTCGGAACTTCGGCATCTTCGCCGGCCGGTTCGGTTGCGGCAGTGTGCTTCTTTTTCGGGGCGCGATAATTAAAATCCAGATGCGAAACACCCTGGCCGTCAGACACGCGGATCGACCAGAGGGATTCGCGGTATCCCATATCGCTGGCCAGAACGTATTTGCCGTCGGTAGTGAGCGCGAGATTCATCGGCAGATTGCCGACGTCCCAACTCGTCTGGGTAGTGGGGGTGATGATCTTGCCGGTAATCAGCGGTGTCGCGGCCTCGTGCGCACAGGCGCCCAACGCCAGCGGAAAGAGCCAAATCAGCGGTCGAGAGATTCTTCGAGCGATAAAATTCATGGGGGGATTATCATTTCTAATGTGTGGACTATGTAAAGGACGCGGCGACGAGCGGCTCCGGGTTGAGTTTGGTTATCAAATTCGTGGGATCAAGCCTGAAGCTCCCCGCGATTTTTTCCTCCCCTTCGGCATTTGGGATGGGATTTATCACAAATTGTGTTTATGATGTCGTCGCAAATGGCAGGTATTGGGATACTGCCGCAGCGCCCCCCGATGTATTTGCCTCAAGTTGGTGGAATGTTGATGGAAATTGTCCAAACGGATCGGCGATCCTGGACGAGCCGTTAACGATCATGGCGCGCCGAAGTTTTCGAGTAGGAACTAAACGTCGAGCATTTTTAAAAAGGGAAATAGGAGATGAGAGAGAAACTGCGAAAAAATGGTCCTCTTGCGCCGATGTCTTTAGCCGCGCTGACCGCTGCGCTTTGGCCGCTGGGCGCTTTTACGCCGGCTATCGCCACGACGCTGCGCATCGCCGAATACAACATTGACTGTTCCGACCAGGGGAATAACAACAATATCACCGGCCCTAATAATGGAGTTCCGACGATACTTCAGGCCATGGGAGTTCACACGTTGGTCGGCAATGCCCAGCCAATTGACATCCTGGCGCTCACCGAGCTTCTGGACACCAATAACAACAGCATAACTTCCACGACGCTGCCTGCGCTGGTTACCGCCTTCAATAACATCTATGGCGCGGGCGTCTATGCCTACGTCAACACTCCCGATGCCACATCGGGTGGCACGCAGTTCAACGGGCCCAGCGGATTTGTCTACAACACGAAAACCGTGCAATGCCTTGGAGCAGCGTCGTTGCTGTACAGCGGTAACAGCAGCAATACGAATCCGTCGCGCCGATGCGCGCCGAATTTCAACCGATCGGGTACGGGTCAAACGCCGATTTCTACATGTACGTTTCGCACATGAAAGCGGATGAATCGTCGTCAGACAAGACGGAGCGCGGCCAGGAGGCGACCGTCATCCGCAATGACGAGGCAACGCTGCCCGCCAACTCTTCAGTGATCTACACCGGTGATTTTAACTCTTCTCCACCCGAGCAGGAGTTCACCGTTTTGACGGGTTCGGGACAGGGACAGGCGTTTGACCCGGAAAACTTCTCGACGAGCACCCAGTGGTGGTCTGAATCGACTGATGACCTTCTATACCGTGATGACTACGAGATGATGACCTCGAATGTTCTCAACGATACAGGCCCTCTCGACTATGTCGCCAACTCGTTCCAGGTCTTCGGAAACAACGGGACCACGCCGTCCGGCGGAGAAACCAATGCGAGCGGCAACACGGCGCTAGGCGATCTGTCCAACCGCACCGCTGTACTTAACGACCTGATGCAGCCGTACGGCAGCGATCACATGCCGATTGTCGCGGATTACGGCGTCGGTGTGTCATTGGCAAACCTCACCTGGGACAATGCGGGCACTACGCTGAGCAATGACGGCATGACCTGGGACGTCAATAACTTTTTCAATTGGAACAACGGCAGCAATGCCTCAACCTTTGTTAACGGCAACGCCGTTACCTTCAACGATACCAACAACACCCATTACACTGTCACACTGAACACGACCGTCAGCCCGGGCTCGGTGACCGTCAACAACAGCTCCGGAAACTATTCCATCTCCGGAACGGGCACGATCGCCGGAACCGGTTCGCTCACTAAGTCCGGGACCGCCACGCTGACCCTTTCAACGGCCAATACCTATACCGGCGGCACCAATATCAACGGTGGGGTACTTAATGTCGGAAGCAGCGGCGCGCTCGGCACGACCGGGGTCGTCAGCTTTGGCGGTGGTACATTGCAGTACAGTTCGAGCAATACGACCGACTATTCCTCGCGCTTCAGCAGTGCGGTGAATCAGGCGTTCCGCGTTGACACCAATGGGCGAAATGTCACCTGGGCAACAGCCTTGACGAGTTCCGGCGGGTCGCTCGCCAAGCTCGGAGCCGGAACGCTTACATTGAACGCGCAAGAAACCTATTCCGGCGCCACCACGATCGGCGGCGGGACGCTTCTGGTCGGCGCGGCCAATTACCTTTCCCCCAATTCATCGGTCAACGTCAGCGGCGGTACTTTGGATGTATCGGCCGCTCCCGAGCAGATCGCGGGTCTGACCGTCGGCGCGAGTGGCACGTTGAATCTGGGCATCGCTGGTGGTTTGCTGACCGATACCGGAACCGCGTCATTCGGCGGCACCCTGAACATCAGCGGCTCGCCCAGCGGCTCGCCCGTCGAATTGATGTCCTACACTTCGGACTCCGGCACATTCGCCAGCGTCCCGACCTTCGCGGGATATAACCTGGTCTATGGATCGAATGAGTTGGAACTGGTTCTCGCCGGCCCCGCCAACATCACCTGGACCAATGCCGGCAGCACTTACCTCTGGGATACCACGACCAGTTCCAACTGGAACAACGGCACCGGCGCCGCCGTCTTTAATTCCCAGGACAATGTCACCTTCGACGACAATAATCCCAGTAACACGTCTGCCAACTATTCGGTGACCCTCAACACCACCGTCAGCCCCGGCTCGGTGACCGTCAACAACAGCCTCGGAAACTATTCCATCTCCGGAACCGGAACAATCGGCGGAACAGGTTCGCTCACCAAGTCCGGCTCGGGAACTCTGACCCTCTCAACAGCCAACGCCTATAGCGGGGGAACCATTGTCACTGCCGGCAAGGTCCTCATCGAGCCGACGAGTCCAACGACCAGCGCGCTGCCGACCGGTGCATTGTCCATCAGCGGCAACGGCATCGTGCAGTTAGCCGACAATGTCAGTGCGGGAACTCCTTTGGGCACCAGCAACGTGAACCTCACGTCGCTGTCGCTCACCGGCAACGGCACGCTCGACATCGGCAACAATCGAGTCATCATCGACTACAGCAGCCCCGCGACCGATCCGATCGCATCCATCGCGGCATGGATCGAGAACGGCTTCTATGACCTGGCTGGTCCGCAGATCATCAGCAGCGACATCGCGGCGGATGATGCGGCGAGCGGTCTGAGTTACGGCATTGGCTACGCCGACGGGGCCGATGGCCTGGTGGCGGGCCTGCCTTCCGGCGAGATCGAAATCATGTTCACTCTGCTCGGTGATGCGAATCTGGACGGAACGGTGAACAGCGAGGACTTCACGCCATTCTCAGCCAACGTGGGCAAGAACGGGAGTTGGGATGATGGGGATTTCAATTACGACGGGACGGTGAACAGTGAAGACTTCACGCCGTTCTCGGCCGATCTGGGCAAGTCCGCCACGCTGGCCGCGGCGGCGGGGACGTTGGAGTCAGCCGGCGGCATCAGCCTGGCGAATGTGCCGGAGCCGGCGTCGATGGGTCTTCTGACGTTGGGTCTGGCCAGCGCGTTGGTCCGCCGGCGTCGCAGGGTCGAGCCGTAGCAGTCCAAAATCGCGGTTTAAGCCGTCGCGCAAGGATTTTTTGTCGCTTTTTGTCATTCCTTTTATGAAAAGTGAAATAGAATTGGCCGCGTGGTGGGGGCGGCGTATATGTTGTATGACGAGGCTGCGAGGATTTGCACTCCAGCCCGCCGGTAGCCGTTTGTATTTGTGATGCTCTTGGCGGGGGCGCGGTGGAGAATTCATGCGATTTAAATATGTGGCCGGCAAAAGGTCTGGACGGGTGGATTCTATCCTCATCGCCGCGACAGCCGTCGTAGCTTCCGCTTCCCACGCCTGGGCGCAGGCAACTTCTCTTCCAAGCTTTAACGCGAACAATGTTTACAACATAACGACGGCCAACTCGAGTATCGATGGCGGTGTTCCCGCCAGCACCGGCACTACGGATAATTCGACCGCGATCAACGCATATATTTCTTACGTTTCCTCTCTCCCCGGGGGTGGAACGGTGGTAGTTCCTAACGGCACTTTCAACTCCGCCGAAATCACGATGAAGAGCAACGTCAACCTGCAACTGGCAAGCGGTGCGGTTCTTTATGACCTCACAACCGCCAACAACCCAACCAACACGTTTATCACGTGCGGCACGATCAGTAATGTTGAGATCAGCGGCAGCGGCATCATCAATGGGGCCGCGACCACCGCGACGGGCAACGATAAACTGGTGAATCTTCAAAACGTCACGACGATGGAAATCACGGGCGTCTCCATCGAGAACGCCGCACAGGAACACCTCGCTGTTGAAAACGATTCGAACGTGACGATCAACAACGTTACCATCGCCGATCCGGGGACCCTTGCCGCCAACACCGGCGGCAATTATCTGGGCAACACGGACGGCATTGATTTTGGGGGCAGCAATTTCACTATCGAGAATTGCAGCATCAACGACGGGGACGACGATATCGTCGCAAAGGCCGGTTCAAGCACGTGCAAAAATATCCTCATCACTAATGACTCGATCGGCGCGGGTCACGGCATTTCCGTCGGCGGCGGAAGCACCGACGGCCTTTCAAACATGGTCGTCAGCAACATCACTTTCAACGGCACAAATACCGGCCTTCGCCTCAAGGCCGAAGATGCCTCCGGCGGTAATAGCGGCGGCGGTACGCTCCATCCGGTCGTGGGTGTGCTTTACTCCAACATTGTGATGAACAGCGTCGCCAATCCGATCGTCATCGATAGCTTTTACGATGGCAATAATAATTACCCGACCAGCGCCACGCAGACCAATCGCGCCGTGGATACCACTACCCCTATGTGGGAGAACATCGGTTTCAATAACGTCGACATCATCGGATCATCGGCTGGCGCGGTGCTTTACGATTTGAATACGACTCCGAGCAATCTTGAGGGGCTGTCCTTCAACAACGTCTCGCTCAACACCAGTTCGGCATCGAAGATGTGGTGGGGCACGAACATCAATCTTTCAGGGCTGACGGCTAACCAAAGCCTTGGGGAAGCGGATCTGACCAATGTCACCGCACCAGGATCAGTCAGCATCACATGGAACAACACCGGCTCGACCGTCGCTGGAACCGCGCTCGGCAACGGTGTTACCTGGGACACAGTCGTAAACGAAAACTGGAACACGGGAACAAGCTTCACCACTTATACCGATGAATCGAACGTTACTTTCAACGACACCAATAACGGCCACTACAATGTGACGTTGAGCACCACCGTTTCCCCGCTTTCAACCACGATCAACAATAGTACCGGCGCCTATTCGATCAGCGGCGCAGGTACGATTGCCGGGGCCGGATCGCTCACCAAAACCGGCACCAATACGGCAACGATTTCCACGGCCAATGCTTACACCGGCGGAACCATTATCAATGGCGGGACGTTGACCGTCGGATCGGTCAACGCTCTGGGGGCATTTGAAACCCTGGGCACCGGAACCAGCGCGAAACCTGGGGGAACAACCGTCAACGCAAATGGGTCGCTCGATCTTGGCGGATTGTCTCTTACCGAACCAATCACCCTCAACGGCGGAACGCTGACCAACAGCAAGGCCGCGACCGCCAGCGTCGTCGGGGGCGTAAAGGGCCTGGGATACACGACGACCAATGCGGGCTTTGGCGCGGGTTCGACGATTAGCTTCAGTTCCGGAACCGCGTCAGCCACGCCAATCTTCGGAATCACGGCGGCATCGTTCAGCGGCTTTACCGGGACGTATACCTCTTCCGGTTCCAGCACCGGCCCGGTCACCGATCCATCGGTCGTGATTACACCTTCGGATGGAAACGGCTCCGGCGCGCTGGCGATCGCGGTTCTTACCGGCACTCAACTGACGGGCGTTACGATTATCAATCCCGGCTCCGGTTACGACGCCGCACCCATCATTACTTTTCTTGGCGGCAATGGGTCCGGCGGGGCGGCCACCGGCAACGCGAACAACTTTGCCATCGTCGGCATTCAGACGACCGCAAGCGGCAGCGGATATACTTCCGCTCCCACTGCAACTCTAATCAACAACGGCGGCACAGGAACTGTTACGCTTACTCCGGTGATCGGCTCGGTCACGCTTGCATCCACGAGTTCCATCGGCGGCAACGCGGGCAATATCAGTCTTGGCCTTCCAATCACCGGCGCCGGTGGATTGATCAAAACCGGAAGCGATACCCTCGTCCTCAGCGGCGCCAACGCCTACGGCGGCGGAACGACAATCGCCAATGGAACACTCCAGGTCGGCGCTGCGAACACATTGCCCACGATGACAACCGTAACTTTTGGTTCGCAGACGACCAACGGTGTTCTCGATCTGAACGGCGAAAGCCAACAGGTTGGCGGCCTTGCGGTCGCTGCGGCCGTGCCATCGGGAAGCCTCTCGAGCCAAGTCATTGGCAATAGCACCCAGGCCGGTAACTCTGCGACTCTGGTGTTCAACAGCATGGGATCATCCACTTTCGGCGGCGTTATCAAGGATGCTATCGGCGGTGGCAATTCGACAACGGGTCTGACCATCAACGGTGGAAGTCTGACGCTCACCAATGCCAACACTTATTCCGGCACGACCACAATCAACAACGGCACGCTTCTTGGGGGCGCGGCTAATTCCCTTTCGCCAAATTCCTCCATTAACGTCAATGGCGGGACTCTGGATGTTTCAAGCTCCAGTCAGACGATCCCGTCATTGAACGTCGGCGCGAATGGGACACTGAACCTGGCCTTGGGCAACGTGTTGACCGATACCGGAACCGCGTCATTCGGCGGCACCCTGAACATCAGCGGCTCGCCCAGCGGCTCGCCCGTCGAATTGATGTCCTACACTTCGGACTCCGGCACATTCGCCAGCGTCCCGACCTTCGCGGGATATAACCTGGTCTATGGATCGAATGAGTTGGAACTGGTTCTCGCCGGCCCCGCCAACATCACCTGGACCAATGCCGGCAGCACTTACCTCTGGGATACCACGACCAGTTCCAACTGGAACAACGGCACCGGCGCCGCCGTCTTTAATTCCCAGGACAATGTCACCTTCGACGACAATAATCCCAGTAACACGTCTGCCAACTATTCGGTGACCCTCAACACCACCGTCAGCCCCGGCTCGGTGACCGTCAACAACAGCCTCGGAAACTATTCCATCTCCGGAACCGGAACAATCGGCGGAACAGGTTCGCTCACCAAGTCCGGCTCGGGAACTCTGACCCTCTCAACAGCCAACGCCTATAGCGGGGGAACCATTGTCACTGCCGGCAAGGTCCTCATCGAGCCGACGAGTCCAACGACCAGCGCGCTGCCGACCGGTGCATTGTCCATCAGCGGCAACGGCATCGTGCAGTTAGCCGACAATGTCAGTGCGGGAACTCCTTTGGGCACCAGCAACGTGAACCTCACGTCGCTGTCGCTCACCGGCAACGGCACGCTCGACATCGGCAACAATCGAGTCATCATCGACTACAGCAGCCCCGCGACCGATCCGATCGCATCCATCGCGGCATGGATCGAGAACGGCTTCTATGACCTGGCTGGTCCGCAGATCATCAGCAGCGACATCGCGGCGGATGATGCGGCGAGCGGTCTGAGTTACGGCATCGGCTACGCCGACGGGGCCGATGGCCTGGTGGCGGGCCTGCCTTCCGGCGAGATCGAAATCATGTTCACTCTGCTCGGTGATGCGAATCTGGACGGAACGGTGAACAGCGAGGACTTCACGCCATTCTCAGCCAACGTGGGCAAGAACGGGAGTTGGGATGATGGGGATTTCAATTACGACGGGACGGTGAACAGTGAAGACTTCACGCCGTTCTCGGCCGATCTGGGCAAGTCCGCCACGCTGGCCGCGGCGGCGGGGACGTTGGAGTCAGCCGGCGGCATCAGCCTGGCGAATGTGCCGGAGCCGGCGTCGATGGGTCTTCTGACGTTGGGTCTGGCCAGCGCGTTGGTCCGCCGGCGTCGCAAACACTCATCGATTTGAGCCGCGCGAGATGGTCTTTCGGCCGAAGACCATGAGGCAAAAGCCGATGATGCCGAAGGGGATCATGTAGGGGAAATAGGCTTTCCAACCGAAATGTTGAACCAGTTCGCCGAGGAGGGCGAGGCCGATGGTAGCGCCGAAATATTGGAAGGAGTCGATGATTCCGGAGGCGAAGCCGGTCATTTTGCGTCCGCCGATATCCATGGCGGCGGCGGTGCCGAGAATGGAATGGGTGGCGTTGCAGGTAAAGCTGAGGGCGATGAAGAAAATGCTGCCGACGCAGCGGTGTTGGCGAAGAAACTCGCGAAGATGACGATGCAGATTTCGAGCAGGTAGAGCGCAGCCGCCACGGGGGATCGGGCGCCGGCGAACCATTTGTCGGAGATAAAGCCGGAGGCCAGGGAACCGGCCGAGGCGACCAAAGGAATCAAGAACGCGAGGGTTTGGAAGAGCGAGGATTTGAGATCTGTATTGTGCGCTTCCTGCATGTAACGGGCGAACCAGGAATCAATCGGATTGCGGACAGCGCCGGTGCAGGCGTAGGCGCCGGCGACGATCCACACCGCGGGGTTGACGACAATAAGCTTGAGAGCGGTATGAAAATCGGCGCGGGTTGAGGTAACCACATCGTTTTTGGCGGCGCGAATAGTATTGGGGTCGGGTCTAAATGCGCGGGCCATAATGTGGAGTACGATGAAAATAAGGATGATCGCCGCGACGATGGCAACTCCCATGTCCATCGTGCCGATTTTGTTTTTGTGGTAGAGCCAGAAGATGAAGCCAAAGACGCAAGCGATGCCGGAGCCGATGATGCAGCGGCGGATAACGACCGAGCGCGAGGGTAGGGCGGGGGTGTAGTCCTCGACGGGGAGAAAGCCGCTTTCTTCGGGGGTTTCCTCAACGCCGAGGGCCATGGCGATGGCAACGATCGCACAGACAATGGAGGGCCCCCAGAAGAGCCATTTCCAGTGGAGAGGCGCAACACGGATCATGCCAAAGAGCGTGAAGCCTGCCAGAAGTGCGGGCCCGAAGTTGAAAATGCCGAGGCGTCCCAGGTTAATCATGAAGCCGAAGATGCCAGCGAAGCCGCCGCGTTCGGTTTTAGTGAACCATGCAGTTTTGATTTTTGTCATACCGGGCGCGCCGAAGGATTGGAAGTAGCCGTCGATGGCGCGGATGGCGATGAAGACGCCAAGGATCCCCCAGACGGAGGCGGCGCCGAAGAGGATATTCATGGTGACGGTGCCGGCTGCGCCGATGAGCATCGCTTTTTTGCCGCCAATTCGATCCGTGATCAGTCCATTAAAGATTTGCCCGAACGCGTAGACGAGGGTGGAGGTGAAGAGGATTTCGGACATCTGGACATAGGAGAAGTGATACTGATCCGCGATGGATTTGTTAGCGATGGAGATGTTGTAGCGGCAGAGATAGAAGGAGGTGTAGAGAAGCCCGAGATATCCCCAATTGAGACCGCGGCGGGGGCGGAAACCGACGGGATATGGAAGCGGCGCGGCAAGCTTGGCGTTAGAAGGTGCCGTGGGGTCCGCTGATTTGCCGGCGTACGGAATTGGGTTTAGATCAAACGAACTCACTGGCCTCAAATTCTATATAACAGATTTGGGGGGGTTGTCGCCTATTTTTGCCCGGATTGCAAAACGTCTGGTTGGAGACAGGATTATGAAATTTGCGGTGATCCGCAATTCAGGCGCGTTGGTGCGGCGGCGGGATGCGGATACAATTTTCGCCGGGTCAGTGGGAATCGCGATTCAGAAGGAAATGCGAAATGCTTAAAAGTCGGTTTGTCGGTGCGGCGGCGATGTTGTGCGCTTTGATGGTGTGTGCATCCCGCTGCAACGCGTGGAACAGCACGGGCCATGAGATTGTGGCGCAAATTGCTTTTGATCAGCTTTCACCCGGCACGAAGACCGCGATCATAACGATTCTTAAAGGCCATCCGCGTCTCAACGAAGATTTGCTGCACGACGAGGTCAGGGCGAAGGATGATGATCTGGCGATGTTTCTTCGCGCCGCGACCTGGCCGGACATGGTCCGCTTTCCGGCGCATCCGCTGACGCACCTGGAGAATCATCCAAAGTGGCACTATGTGGATTTTCCGATTGATACCGAAGGAGAGAAGGGGCCCCAGCCGAATTTGCAATGGGATGGGAAAAGCGATCCGGCGAATCTGGTGCAAGCGATGCAGAAGGCTCTGACGGAATTGAAAAGCCCGCAGACAGCCAAGGATCGAAAAGCGATCGATATTTGCTGGGTCGAGCATCTTGTGGGCGATATCCATCAGCCTCTGCACGCGACGAGCTGGTTTTCCAAGGAATTTCCACAGGGAGATCAGGGCGGCAATCTGGATGTGATCGAACTCGAAAATAAACAGGTCGTGAACCTGCACTATTATTGGGACAGCGCGGAAGGAATGTCGATGGATCCGGAACAGATCCGGAAAATCGCGAACCGGATTGAAAATGAACATCCCGCTTCGACGCTTAAGGATCGGACCGCCGATTTGTCGGTTGTCGATTGGGCGCAGGAGAGCCTTGCGCTAGCCAAGAATGTGGTTTATTTGAACGGCAAGTTGCCCCATGCCACGAGAGAACCTGGTGGAGCGCCGCTGCCGACGACGGCGCCGGAGCTTCCGGCGGGATATGCCCAAACGGGACTGGCTACGGCGGATGAACGAATTGCGCTGGCGGGATATCGGCTGGCGGCGGTCCTCGATCAGATCGCCAAAGAGAATTAGGGGATATACTTCTTCTGCCGGAAATACGCGATCGCCTCATCTGTCCGGTTGAACACCTTGGTGGCGGTTTCGGTGATGAATGGGGACGGCACGCCGCGGCACGCCCAGATCACGTAGACTTCTTTTCCGCCTTCGAAGGCGTGATGGAGTTCGCGCTCGACGCCGCTGGATAATCCGGGCTTTCCATTGGGTAATTCGGGGACGAGGCTGATGATCATGTCGCTCTGATCGACGGTTTTGAAATCGCGGGCGTAAATCTGGCCCATGATGTCGCCGCTGATTGCGGCCACCTCCGCGGTCTTGAGGGTGATGGGGCCTTCATCGCTGGGAACTTCGATGAGGGTGCGGCCTTCCTCCAATGCCTTGAGAGCGAGGGTGTGCAATATGAATTCATCGACGTCGCCGGGATCGAAGCAAACGAAATGCTCGGCGATGTCGGCCTTGAATTTGTCGATCTCGGCCATTGTCGCCGGGAGGTCCATGACGTGGCTTATCGGGAAACTGAGGTAGACGCGTTTCTTGTTCGGCTCAAACAGCAGTCCATAAATCGTTTTGGTGGTCATCGCCTTGCGGCCGCGGCTGACCATGAAGAAATGGCCATAGCCGCTGGTGATGTTGGCGATGATCTCGGTGGCCAGCAGCTCTTCCTCGCGCCAGACCATGATGTCCTTCAGCGAATGATCCAGCACGTGATCTTTAATTAATCGCTGGTGCACAATCTCGGCGTTGTCGAGAAGAGTCAGGTAGAAATCGGCGTGGAGGGCCTTGATCTGATCGAAATCGAACGCGGAAAACAGGCCGTGGTGCCAGCGGAACGTGGCGTGGGAGTTCACGATTATGTGTTCGTGCTGGTCGGCGACGCGAATAATTTCCTTGAAAACCGATCGCCGCAAGGCGTTCAGGCGGGTGATGGGAAGATTCAGGATTCGACCCGCGGGGACGTCGGGGGCCTCGGCGTACATCATCTTGCCGACGTGGCAGACTTCAACGTCCAGGCCCTTCCGAATGGCTTCGGTTTTCAGGGCTTCGAGGTAGGGGCCCTTGTCGACTCCAACTTGTCCGGTAACGAATGCTCTCACGGTCGGACACAATACCAATTGGGCGGTTTTCTTCCAGAGGACGCGCTGGGCAAGCCCAGCCGCTAAACCGAATGGGGTAGCGAAATTGTATCCAGCATCTTGCGAATTTCGGCGATCTTGTGGTCGATCGAGGGATACGCGGCGCTCCTGTGAAAATGGGGATGGCCGGACCACAGACTGACCAGAACTTCACCGCTGGCGACGGCGGCGGCGGCGTCCTCGAAGCGGCAGGGATTGGAATCGCGGCCGTCGTAGATTCCGATGGCGGCGGCCGTTTGCATCCAAATGACATGGCCGTATCGCGCCAGCTCGGCGGCGAGGGAAGTGCCGAGATCGGCCCAATATGCTTCGGGGCCGTCGGGCCAGTAGGCGGCGCCGTCGATCGTCCCGCGATCCAGGAGCAGAATCTTATCGGGATGCTGTGCCGCGAAGGCGTCTTCCTGCCGGCGTTGAAGGTGATAGATTTGCCGCTGAAGCTCACGGCGGCCGATGGTGTCAACTAGGTCCCACCGCGTGCGCGCTTTCGAATAAACCTGTGTCGCGGCTTCGGGAACGACGACAAACCGGGATGGCAGGGCTTGGGCGATTGCGTTGGAGACCGCTGTTTTTCCGGAGCCGGGACCGCCAGTGAGGACAATTTGCATCATGTGCCGAGGTGCTGCCAGAGTAGTGGATGGCAGCAATAGTTCAAGCGGCCGGTTTTGTTTCGGACGATCCATTATATGATGCCGCTTATGTTGATACTCCTGACCAACGATGATGGGATCGCCGCGCCGGGGTTGGTGGCGCTGTATGCCGAACTCATTCACTTCGCTGAAGTCGAGGTGGTTGCTCCGGCGACGGTGCAGAGCGCGACGGGGCATGGCATTACGCTTTCGACGCCGCTGTTAACCAATCGCATGAAGATCGCGGATTTGTTTACAGGCGTCGCCGTAGAAGGGCGGCCGGCCGATTGCGTAAAGCTGGCGGTGTCGCAGTTGCTTGGGCGCGCCCCCGATCTGGTTGTTAGCGGGCTAAACAGCGGCGCGAACGTGGGGATCAATGTGATTTACAGTGGCACGGTCGCGGCCGCGATTGAAGCGGCGTTTCTGGGGCTGCCTAGCGTCGCGGTTTCCCTGCATTTGCGCGCTGAGTCTCCGCCGGACTATAAACGCGCTGCAAAACTGGCGCGGCAGACTATTGAGCGGATTCTGGAGGCGGGACTCGAACCGGGGCAGGTTGCGAGCGTCAACATTCCGTGTCTCGAATCCGAGCAAAACCCGGCGGGAATCAAAATCGTCCGGCAATGCACGCGCCCGTGGACCGACACATACGAACGGCGGAAAGATCCGCGCGGCCGCGAATATTTCTGGAACAACAGCGTTTTTATGCTCGGCGCAACGGACGACGACACCGACGTAGCCGCGCTTCGCGATGGATATATCACCGTCACTCCTTTGCAATTCGATCTGACGGATCACGGGTTGATGAAGAAATGGAATCGTTCGCTCAATCCAACGGTGCTGGCGACGTCGGATTGAAATTCTTGGGCATGCGCTAACGGTCAGAGTGCGCCACGTGTTGTCGGCGGCCAAGCAGACGACGGTAGAGATCCCGCATAGAGCCGCCAAGGTTCCAGAGTTTCACCGGGAGTTTTACCATCGTGGTTCCGATGCGCTCTGACAGGAAATCCAGCTGGTCGGGTTCTTCTGACGGATGGTTCGACATGGCCCTTTCAATGCTGCGACGTTCCGTTCGAATACGGAACCACAAACCGATGGTGTCGAGAATCATCGACCAGCCATGGGAAACGAGCTTGACGGTGCTGGGATCGACATACTCAAAGTAGACGGGGGTCTCTTCGATGCGGAGCTTGGCGTCACCGGCGTAGGCCAAAGCTTCGACGTCGAAGAAGAAACCATCGGTGAGAATCCGCGGACCGATTTTCGCCCAGGCGTCTGCGGTAAATCCCTTAAGGCCGGCCTGCGTGTCAAGAATCTCGATCGGAAGCATGAGACGCAGAAACGCGTTGAAGGCCCGGCTCATTCGATGGCGCTTATAAATATTGGGAAAATCCATGGGGCTGATGAGGAATCTGGAATCGGGATTCGCGCGATTTACAACCACCATGTCCGCCCCCGATTGCAGCACTTCAAGAACTTTTACCGCCTCCTCGGGAGCGTAGGCAAGGTCGGCATCGGTGAAGATGCGATAGGGCGTTTGTGCCCGAGACAAGCCGCGCTTAACGGCATAGCCTTTGCCCCGATTTTGCGCGTAGGAGTGAACGCTTAGCCGAGGATGGACCTTTACCAACGTCTCCAACTTCGAAACCGTGTCGTCGGTGCAACCGTCACAGACGAAGAGCGCGCAAAACGCCGGCTCGGCGTCGAGAAACGTGCCAAGCCTTGCCACCGATTTCTCGATGAAAGCGGAGGCGTTGTAGGTTGGGATTACCAACGTACAGACGGGATTGACTTCTTTTGCATGTTCCATAGGACCGCGACCCGAAGTAGTTTCGCAAGACCCAAATCATAAACCGCGGATCGGATGCGTTAAAGAAATACTGAGCAGCAATCTGCAGAATCGGACGAATGAAGGTCGGTTTAGGCGGGTTGTATAGAGTATAGCTTACAGCGATGTTCCGATGAGTCTTTAACCACGGGGAGTCTTATTAAGCCCGGATTTCCCGGATGGCACTGGACTCCACGTATAATGAATTGTCGTTTGGCCGCACAAATCAAGCCCTTTTTCAACATTCAGGTCAGGAAGTCCGGAGAATCCAATGGGTGAAAGCAGCAAGGACGCTCTTCGGGTGGGTTTTGACAGCAGTCTCAAGCTCGAATTCCACGGCTCGAAAGTGACCAGCGACGCGGGATTACTGGTTTACCGGGAACTGGATGAGGCGCTGGGCCTGACGAGCATGGCCGGCACTGTGCTCCAGGATTGGCGCACGGGGAAGAACAGTCAGCACACCATGGGGGGACTACTTCGTCAATCTATCTACAGCCGTCTGGCCGGTTACGAGGATACCAACGATGCCGAAAGATTGGCGGTTGATCCGACGATGCGGCAGGTGGTGGGCGGAAGAGCCAAAGAACGCACCGCCGCCTCCACCAGCCAGATGGGCCGGTTTGAGACCGACGTGTTGACGCAACAAGGCAATCTGAAAGCCCTGACCGACCTATCTGGCCAGTGGATCGATAGGTTGCGGCAGCGCAAGCCCGGTGACCGGATCATCCTGGATATGGATAGCTCGGTGAGCGAGACGCATGGGCATCAGGAAGGCTCGGCGTACAACGGTCACTATGAATGCACCTGCTACCACCCTTTGTTCTGTTTCAATCAGGATGGAGACCTTGAACACACCCTGCTTCGCCATGGCAATGTTCATAGCGCTGATGACTGGCGATCTGTTCTGGAACCGGTGGTCGCCCGCTACCGAGCCATGACGGTCAAGAAGTTCTTTCGCGGTGATGCTGCATTCGCCGTTCCCGAGTTGTATGCCTTTCTCGAAGCCGAGCACTACAGCTATGCGATCCGCTTAAAGTCAAACAGCCTGTTGGAGCGGGAAATCGAGCATCTGCTGAAGCGTCCGGTGGGCCGACCGCCAAACAAACCCATCGTCCGGTATCACGACTTCATGTATCAGGCCGCCAGTTGGGACAAGGCCCGCCGCGTGGCGGCCAAGGTCGAGTGGCATCAGGGCGAGTTGTTCCCCCGCGTCGGCTTCATCGTCACCAACCTCGGGGGCGGTGCCGCTGGCGTGACCTGGTTCTACAACGGTCGTGGGACGGCGGAACAGTGGATCAAGGAGGGCAAGAACGCGGTGAAATGGACGCGGTTGAGCTGCCACGACTTCGTGGACAACCACGTGCGGCTGCAACTGTTCGCCTTGGCGTACAATATCGGAAACTTTTTGCGGCGATTGGCGTTGCCCGTTGGCGTGAAGCACTGGTCGATGACCACGCTGCGGGAGAAATTGATCAAAATTGGAGCGAAAGTGGTGCATCATGCCCGTTCGGTGGTCTTCCAGATGGCGGAAGTCGCCGTCCCTCGAAAAGTGTTCCGCCTCATCTTGGAGCGAATCCGGCGACTTCGGCCGCCGATGGCGGCATCAGGATGATGACGTATAGCGCTCAAAACATGCGAAAAGGCTGGGGGCGACAGTGCCGGTCTGTTCGTAGGGCGTCGGGAAACCGTCGAAAGCGTCACAATGGAGACAATGGCCCTCCAAATCGTCGCAATCACGGTGACTACGAACCAAGAACATGGTTGCTCCGCGTTCCAGACCTCGGTATCTTACGCAAAAATCGCCGGCGACGTTCGTCGGCGGAGTTTCATCTGGGAAATCTCGGATTAAGAATGAACTTTCCAAGCTTTGTTAGAGTTTCTTCGCGCTGAATTTGCCGTTCATAAATTACAAAAATCGATCATTCGTTATAGAAGTTAAAGGTCGACCTCCGGGAAGCGCGATTCATTCAACTTGACCGGGATCTGTTCGGTAGGCTGACCAATTCGTGGGGTAGAGTAGTTTCTCCGACGTTTTGCCGAATAAAGTCGTTTGTGGGGTATTAATACTATGCAAGCAGAAAACATTGAACGCACAATTTCCGCGCGTTGGGCATTGTTCGCAGTTCTGCTCACCGCGTCGATCGGCCGGCTTTCAACGCTGAACGAGCCGTTTACGCGTAACCATGAAAGCAGCGCAAGCGGGCCCATGGTGTGTGCCGCGCGAAACATGGTCCGATACGGATTTTTCGCGTGTCACTTTGGATACGTTGAAAACACCGATTGGGTCGATCCGGCTCAATTCACGTACTATAACCATCATCCGCCGCTGGTGCCGATTCTGTTGGCGATATCCGCCAAGCTCTTTGGAGATGCGCCGTGGGCGTACCGATTGCCGGGGGCGATCACCTCGGTTCTTACCAGCGGTTTGCTCTATTTGATGCTTGCGCAAGTTTGATTGGCGCGTTGGATTCAGCACGGCGTTGCTTTACTCGTTCATTCCGTTCACGTGGATGTTCGGCGATATGCCGGATGTGGTGGGGCCAAATCTGCTGTTGTTTGGGCTCTTGACGATCGAATGCTATTCCCGCTGGTCCGACAACGGCGCCAAGCAGTGGATTTATTGGGGCGTCGCCAGTTGGTTGCTCTGCGCATTGTGCGACTGGCCGGCGTTTTTCCTGGTTCCCGTTCTATGTGCGCATTTTATTCTGACGCATCCGCGCAAAGTCTGGTTGCATATGGTCCCGTTCTGCTTCTTTGCGGGCCTGGTTCTGATCGCGCAGGTGGGTTGGTTGACTAAAGGGGGCGACACAAGCGTTATTTCACAATTTTTTCATCGCGTCGACGGTCCTTCCGACTTGGGTCAAAAGATCGGCTTTGCCGAATGGTGGAAGGTCGGCATTGAATATTACGTCTATCACACGTTCACTTTGCCGGTGATCGCAGCATGCCTTATATATCTGGTGTCGTTGGTCCAGACGGCGCGAAAAGGCATCAAGGGCCTTTCGGCGCAGGACACCACTTTGATGATGCTGAGTTGGGGGCTGCTGCATGTGCTGGTTGGGTTCCAAAGCAGCTACCAGCACATGTGGGTTTGGTGCGTGCTTGTGCCCGGCGCGTGTGCGGCCGCGGTTTTGGGGGGCAGAGCGCTTTGGCTGGCGCTTCCGCCGACCGTTCGGTTCAGCCCATTCACTCCATATCTTACGGGTACTTTGGCCGCGGCGTTCCTCGTCTCATCTTATCTGGAGGCCAGGCACCTGAACGACCAGGGGCTCGATATCAAACGGAACAGCTATACAGACGCGGATTTTGGATCGGTGATCCGCCGGACGGTTCCCGCCGGGCAGGGCGTATTGACCACCGATGCCGGCGATCCGGTGGTTCGATATTGTGAACCGGCCCTGTGGTTCTATTCCGACCGCCAGCTTCGCACCGGCATTCGAACCGTTGAGCAACTCGATAAATCGTTGGACGCGGGCGATTACGAACTCTTCTATGGCTTCGTTCAACACGGTGGCCCGGCGCCCATGTGGTTCATCATGCCGAGCGAACATCATGAGACGTACGAGGAACTTTCCACGGTCCTGGACACGCGTTACGCGCGATGGGAGAAAGACGGGTTCCTGATCTATTATCTGCGAATGTCGCCGGCCGAAGCTGCAAAGACGCAGACGGACGTTGCAAAGGTCCAGGCTGTGGCCGATCGGTAGTCCAGAATCCCCGTTTTGCCTGGGTCAGGTCCCTATCCAGGTCAGCGCCCCGGGCGAATAGGTGTTGCCGCTCAGTACGATATTGACGTAGGCCGATCCGGTGCCACCGATGACGGCGTAGCCGGAAGTGGGGGTCAAAAACTGGTTACCGGTCACGGTCAAGTTGGTGATGGAAGGTCCGTTGGACCAGTATTCAAATCCCTCGCCGTCGCCGGTTGAAATGTTGTTAATGAAGTAGTTCCCCGAATTAGCGGTGCTGCCCGCATAAGTGAACGCGGCGAAGCCGTAACCGACATTGCCATATGACGTGCAATCGATAATCGTGGAGTTGGTCACGCCCCCGTCAAGATCAAAACCGCCCCCATCGTGGTACTGGGTCTTGTTATTGTAGCTGGTGCAGTTGCTGATGGTGACGGCATTGGAATCGTACGCAAAGATTCCAACCGGCCCGCTGCTGGAATTGTTCTTGGCGCCGTTGTTATATGCGACGCAATATTCGACGGTTGCGTTGTTCAATCCGCCGAGCATGATCCCGCTCCCCGAGGGGGAATTGCTTCCTCTGATGCCGGGGTTGTTGTACGCCGAGCTATTGGTAAGGGAGAACTGCGAGATCGAACCCGTGTTTCCGTAGGTCGAAATGCCGGCATCGCCATTGCTGAACGCGGTGATGTCGTTCAGGCTGATATTGGAATAAGTTCCCAGCCCGACCGTTCCGATGAGGACCCCATCGCCGGAAGTGAACCCTGACACGGTCACATTGCTGAGCGTCAACCCGGTGATACCGGCTTTATCCGCGTATATGTTGATGCCGCTCCCGCGGGTTCCAACGACGTTCAGGTTTTCCACGGTAACGGAGCTGACATCATCTCCCGTCAGGCCGCCGACTTTGTGGCCATTGCCGTTCAGTATCTCACCCGATTTCAATGTAAGCACGCCCGTTGTATTTGACGTGAGCGTAACGACCGAGAAATGCACTCGCGATTCCAATGCTTCGATAAACATTTTCTGACCTCCGGAACTCGCGGCATATTCATTAAACCGGCGCACCCGTCAAGGGTCGCGCAACCCTCAAACCGACTAAAAGTGGCATACCCCCTGCACAAATCGGAGGCCGCAAATCCCCTATACGGAATAAAAGTCACACAACCGCTACGGCCATTAGAGGGCGCACCGCCATTACACCGATTGAAGTTCGCATCGCCGTTACGCCTTGCGAAGGGTGCACAACCACTACATCAATTGAAAATCGCGCGGCCGCTATGACAATCGAAAATCGCACGACCGGAAGAGTAATCAGAATTTCCCCACATTTAGGAAACAGACGTGGATATGAGCGGGTTATCTCTGATTTAGCTCGACCGAGTTTTTGATTTCGCGTTAGGATGTTCACGTGGGCTTTGATCAAATCGGTTGAACTGTCCGCGTAAAAAATATGAGCGCATTGGTCCAAATAGATTCGGAATCTGGCGGTCTTGACAGCGGGATGTGGGGCAGCATCTGCCGATACATCCAGCTTGAACGCGGATGGGTCATGCTGACTACCCTGCTGAGCATTCTGGGTATGGTCGTATATCTTCGATACGCTCCGGTGGTTTATCCAATTCGGGGCAGCATAGATTTTCGCTTAGACGATGTGACGGCGAAATCCGCCGCGAGCCATGCGCCACCCGCAGTCCTCAGTGCCGATCTCATTGACGCTGTGTCTTCGGTCAACGTTCTTTCCGATGCGGTTCGCAGAATGAATGATTCCCAATACGCGATTTTCGGAACCATTGGTGACCCGATCGGCGCCTTACGCGAACAATTGCACGCCAAATATAATTCAGCGGCCGAACGACTGGTGATTAGTTTGGATTCGCCGTTCCCCCATCAAGGGGCAGCCATTGTCAACGCGGTGATTGAGTCGTTGCTGACGCCGCATAAGTCAGATGCCGGTGGCGCGATTGTGCCCGCAACAATAGATCCTCAGTCGGTGGTGCAAATCAATTCCGCGACTGCGGATGTGCAGCCGGCGGGATTGCCTGCACCGCTGATGATCCTGCTGTCGGCCGGAGCGGGACTTTTGATAGGTTTCTTGATTGCCATTTACCGAGGAGCTCGTGATCGGCGGATTCAATCGCCGGGCCAGATCAAACAAACGACAGGGCTTCGCACGGCGGGATATTTGCCGTTGCTTTCATCGAAATTATCGCAGGCTGGGCGCGGACTTGCAGCGCATATCGATCCGAATTCTGAAGTTGCGGTGCTTTGCCGATCGCTGTTGCTCAAGCTCTTCGGCACCACCGTGAGCCAACAGGCGGGGTCGTTGGCGGTTACTTCGCCCGCCGGGGGCGAGGGGCGGTCTACCGTGGCCCTGAACCTGGCGGTAACGCTGGCGCTAGCCGGGGAAAGCGTGCTGCTTGTCGATGCAGACATACAGTCGCCGATTCTGCACAAGTTATTCTCGGATTCAGATTCGTCACTGGGATTGTGCGAAGCGCTGGACAATCCCCTGGCCGCCAGCGATTTCGTCCGGCCGACGCACGTGCGGAACCTTAGTCTGCTGAGTTGCGGCAAGGCGTCCTCTGCGGCGGCGGCGAAATTGCAGAGCCGATCGCTTGCGGACGTGATGTCGAAGCTTCGCGAAAATCATCGATACGTGATTTACGATACCGGCCCGGTGCTCGGCAATCCTGACACGCTTGCGGTGGCGTCACGTTGCAACGCGACATTGCTGGTGTTCCATGCCGAGAGTACGGACTTGGCCAGTGCCACGGAGGCCAGGCTGCTACTTAAGCAGAACCGCACCAGGCAAGTGGTGGCGATCCTGAACGCGCTACCCAACGACGGACGCCGAAAGTACTTCAAGAATCAACCACCGCCGCGTGAGAACCGAAGAGCGCCAAATGAAACATACAGCGATATCCATGATTATGGGTTAGTCGCATCCTGAAAAATGCTGATGAAGATGAAATGCTGAGGGGTGACGAGTTTATGAAGAATAGAGCTTATGTGCATCATTTGAGTTTTGTGAGGGAATACGGGTTCAGACGGGCTTCGCTCATGTCGATCTGACCCCGAGCGTTGTTAACGGCAAGCTGATACAGCCGCGGTAACACCGATGTTGTTTTTCGGTTGGGTAAACGTCTACCTGATCGGAATGTGGGTAATACAGATTTTTGTTTGGAGAATTGTTCTCGCAATTCATGCGAGATGAATTGATGTCCATTGCCACAGGGAATCATCCAGCACTTCTTAAACCCTCCGAGCGGCTTTCTGCGCGGAATTTGGAGGAGGAGCTTGAAAGCTGGCCGGCGATGAAGTGGCCGAATCAACCGGTCCGCATCCAGCCGCCATCTTCGCGCGAACTATGGAAGCTGAGGGTGCTAATCATCGCGGCAACGGTGTCGCTGATCGGGCTGCTGGTTTGGCTTATGAACCCGTTGCGAATCGGCGATCCCGTGGTCTATTTCGGACTGACTGCGGCAGTGGTGCTCAGGGCGATTTGCTGGTTATTTGAATGGTACAACTATTGGGCGATTTCGATTCCGGCGGTCATCAAGCCGCGACGGAAGTGGACCGTGGATATGTTCACGACCGCCTGCCCCGGGGAACCGACGGGAATGATCGTTCGCACGCTCAAAGCCATGACGGCCGTGCGTTTCCCGCATACAAACTATCTTTGTGACGAAGGCAATGATCCGTATTTGAAGAGTGTCTGTGACGAGCTGGGCATCATTCATGTAACGCGCGATCAAAAGAAGCATGCCAAAGCTGGAAACATCAACAATGCCCTGACCCAGGCGACCGGCCAGATCGCGGTCGTTCTAGATCCGGATCATGAACCTGCGCCGTATTTGCTCGAAAGGACGCTCGGGTATTTTGAGGATCCGGCGGTTGGGTTTGTTCAGTCAGTCCAGGCATACCGAAATCAGAAGGATTCGTTCGTCGCCCGGGCGGCCGCGGAACAATCGTATCATTTTTACGGCCCGTACATGATGGGCACCCACGGCTGCGGCACAACCCAGGCGATTGGGGCCAACTGCGTTTTTCGTCGCGCAGCCCTCGACAGCATTGGAGGTCATGCTCCCGGCCTGGCGGAGGATATGCACACGGCGATGCGGCTGTATTCCAAGGGTTGGCGGTCGATCTATCTGCCGGAGATATTGACGCGAGGTTTGGTCCCATCGACGCTCGGCGCATTTTATAAGCAGCAGATCAAATGGGCCTGCGGCGTTTTCGACCTGCTTTTTCAGGAATATCCACGCCTGTTTCATGGATTCACGCTGAGGCAGAAACTCCATTATCTCATTTGCCCGGTGTTTTTTCTTCGTGGGCTTGTCGGATTGCTGGAGATGCTGACGCCGATCCTTTGTCTCTGCTATGGGCTGGTGGCATGGCGCGCGACGTTGCCGCAGATCGTGGCGTGGTTTGTTCCGATGCTGGTTTTCGGAGCGCTTGTGCGTCTTCGGGCTCAGCGATGGCTGCTGGAGCCGCATGAGCGCGGCATGCACATGGCGGGGGGGCTCTTGGCGATCGCGACTTGGTGGGTTTATCTCATCGGCGTCGGGTGCGCTTTTCTTCGCATTAAAGTCCCATATATTCCGACCCCCAAGGAAGACAAGCCGATCGATGCCGGCGATCTCGCCCTGCCCAATGTCATCGCCGCGGGAATTCTCGTTTCGGCGGCTGGCATCGGGCTTTACCGTGACTCATCGCCGTCGGCAATGCTGATGGCGTTTATGGCATGCTTGAGCGCGGCGGCTTTGACGTATGTTTCGATCGCTTCTCAACAGGTGATGCTGCTGACGCTTTGGCAGCGGCTGGAGCTGGCGCGGCGAATTCTCCGGCCCATTAGGGGAATTGGCGCAGTAGTCGCCGCGATATATCGCGGAGCGCTTAGGCAGTTGCGCGAGGGGCGGGTTTTGCCCGGAGCGATCGCGTTGATGATCGTTGCGGGATATCTCTTTGCGTTTGTCCAGCCGCAGGATACCAACACCGAACCATCCACCCTGTTCACCAAGGACATTAATGTGGGAGGTTTCTATACCGGGATCGACGCCGGCGACGCGAGCAGGCTTGGAGCAGTTGAATCTCTCGAACAGCAGCTTGATTTCCATTTCCGGATCGTCTCGCTCGACCAGGGATGGGGAAATATAGCGGCATTTCCGATGGAGACGCTGAAACAAATGCGACGGGATGGAGCGGTACCGCTGATCCGGTGGCTGCCCACGACTGGTTCGTTGCAGGGGCAGCTCCAAGTCGGAGCAGGCGACCACGCGATTCTTAAATCGATCCAGGACGGCAAATTCGATGATTACCTGCGGCAGTTCGCCGGCCGGATTCGCGCGTTTGGCGAGCCGGTGCTGATTTGTTTCGCGCCGCAGGCGGACAACCCGCAGATGCCCTGGTCGCAATCGGGTGGGAACACCGCCCAGGATTTTATCGGAGCCTGGCATCACGCGGTGTCGGTGTTTGAAATCGAGGGAGCGAGCAATGCGGGATGGATTTGGAATCCGGCTAAATTCGAAAATTTTGACGCATACTTTCCCAGTCAGACCGGTGGATATGTCGATTGGATCGCGGTTTCGATGGAGAACAGCGCGCCTGACGGCGAATCGTTTTCGGAGAAGTACGATGCGATACGCGCGAAAGTCGCCCCCTGGCATTTGCCGGTCATGTTGACGGGCGTAAACCCGGTCGATCGAAGCGGCCAGGCATGGTGGACATGGGCGCTGTCGAACCTTACCAATCGCTATCCGGAGATCAAAGGCGTTGTTTTCAAGGGTGATGGTGATTCCATCGGCGCGAATCCGGTGTCACCACCGGCGGGGTCGCTGTCATCCGTGCGAACCGGGCTGAAGTTGAGGCCGTTCCGTGACGGCGGGGCGGGGCAAACGACGACGGATCAGCCACTCTGGTTTGATCTGCATCAGACTGCCGCGCGGTCGCCTTATATCAAGGGCGGACCGGGCAATTTCACGTTGATGGTCGACGGGGCGCCATTCTACATCAAGGGCGTCGCGTACAACCCCGGACACGATTGGCGGGACGCCGACGTGCCGCTCAGCCGGCGCGAGCTGAATGAGGATTTTTCGACCATCGCGTCAATGGGCGGCAACACCATTCGGCGGTATGGGCATACCTGGTCGGATCGCAATATTTTCAACGCGGCCGCCTACTACAAATTGAAGGTTTTGTACGGTTTCTGGTTTGACCAGGATGTCGACTATGTCACGGATAGCGCCAAGGAACAGTCATACGAACGGCAGATCGAACAGACGGTGCGCGAATATAAAAATGATCCCGGGCTGTTGGGGTGGACGTTGGGCAATGAAGTGTGGGGATTGCTGAAGCATGACTATGGGCAGCCGTATCTCACGGAGGTTCGCCATGCGCATGTGCTATTCATCGAGAAAATGGCGCGTCGAATCAAGGAATTGGATCCAAATCATCCGGTGTTCAGCGCGCAGGAATCCAAGCAAATAGCCGGAGCGATTTCGGATTATGCGGCGGGCGCGCCCTCGGTGGATGCGATCGGTGTCAACAGCTACTACGACACGGACATTTCCAATTTGGACCGGGTCTTCTCTCGGTTCGATCCATCGCGGCCGTATCTTGTCAGTGAATTCGGCCCGGATGGGTATTGGGACAACGATCATAATCATTACGACTCACAACACGGCATTCTTGAAAGCACGGCGATGGAAAAGGCGTGGCAGTACGCCTACCGCTGGCGCCAATATATTCAGGCCAATAGCGGGCGAAACCTCGGGGGTATCGCCTATTGCTGGAGCGACCGGTTTGAAGGCACGGCAACGTGGTTCGGCATGACGGACCTCGATCATCACGCAAAGCCGGCGATGGCGGCAATCCGAAATGCCTGGTACTTCCCGGCTCGGCACCTGGACGGCAGCTTTCCATATACGGGGCCGAAGATCCTGAACGTTTCATATCCGGATGCGCCGCAATGGTCTCACGAACCTTTCATCGTAAGAGCCAGCGTCGCGCTGTATGGCGACGATCATCCGCGGTTCGTTTGGAGCGTAACGGGGCCGGGCTTTAGCACCAACGCGGGTCAGGTCACGCCCGTGGGCGAAGGCGATTCAGCATTAATCGAGCTGCCGGCGACCCCCGGTTGGTATCGGATTCAACTGAAAGTTCTGGGAAATTCCGGAATGGATGAGGCCAATGTGCCGATCTTCCTAAAGGATTCTGATTCCAAATGAATCCAAGAAATAAGGATAGATCGATATGGAACGCCTCGGCAACATTAACGGAATCATCGCACATACGGCAAACGGATTGCCGGCGCGATCGCGTTGGGCGGCCGCGGCGGCGATCGTTCTTGGTTTCGGGATCGCCATGATCGCGACGACTGCATTTGGGCAGACGACAGCCGGCTCCGCCACCAGCCGCGGCGATTACGCGGCGCAACGCCTGGCCGCGCAGACGTTGGAAGGACAGGCGTATCAGACGCAATCCATTTCCGGCTATCGCGCAGCTGCTGCCGCGCTGGAGGCTTGTTCGCGCGTTCATCCGGAAGATTTGGAGCTGCATCGTTCGCTGGGATATCTGTATCTCGAGAAATTGAATCAGCCGGAACTCGCGTATCCGCATTTGGAAGCGGTCTACGCGGCGACGCCGGAAGCGCCGGGCTGGGGCCAGTTGCTGGCGAAAGACCTTGGTGAACTGGGCCGAACGCGTCGTCAGATTCAGGTGCTGCAGGACGCGGTTATGCGTAATCCGCGCGATCCGTGGGCCCGGCTTGACTTGGCCGATGCGCTGACCAAGGCCGCTCGGTTCGCGGAGGCGGAGCGAGCGTTTCAGGATGCGGTAATACTCGCCCCGGGTGATGAATGGGTGAGCATGCGATACGCCGATTTCCTCTATTCTCGTGGAAGAATATCAGAGGCCGAGACGATCGCGAAAGGCGTGCTTGCGGCCCATCCCAAATCCGCCGGCGCGTTGGCTCTTTTGGGCGATATCGACCGTGCGAACTGGAATCTGGACAAGGCCAAGGCCGAATACGCACAGGCCATGATTAACGATCCCAGCTACTACACGGCGAAGGCCGGCCTGAATGACATTCAGCGCAGCCAATTGCCGCAGTTCCAACCGACGTACTATATTTTCAAGGGAACCGATGGTTTTTATCAGTCCGGTTTGTTCAATTCGCTGACCGCGCCGGTGGCCGATCATATTTTCGTCAACGCGGAATTCGACGTCGGCTGGTTTGAAAACAACGAAAGCACTTTTCAGACGGCCACTCGATTTGACGAAGCGCTCGGTGTGGAAGACCGGCTGAACAACGAGCTTTCGCTGCAGGGCGGAGCGTCGGGCTTCCAGGTAAACAGCTACGATTTCGCGGGATTCAACGTGGGCGCGACCTGGAAACCCACCAAGGATTTGTGGGCTTACGCGTCATATCGATTCAACGATCCGGTGAACGACAGCATTACGACTGTTGCTGAAGGATTTACCCAAGACGTGATCGGCGTGAGCGGTGGATATCAGTTTACGGATGACATTTCGGCAACGATCACCGCCAGCCACGCATTTTATTCTGACGGCAATGATCGCAATTTCATCCATTTCGAGCCCACCTACATGCTATGGCCGCTTGCTCAATTGCGTGTCGGCTTTGTCTACGAGGTCATCGACTATGCAGAGACGGTGCCGGACTACAACTCGCCGCATTGGTATCAGACTTACGGACCGTTGATCGAGGCGGAGCCATATTTGCTGAGTTGGCTGTCGGTCCATGCTCGCGTCGAGCCGGTCTTCGTGCCTGAAGCACCAGGCTGGGGCGTAAATGTCACGGTCGGACCCTCGGTACATTTTTGGGATAAGCGATTCGAATGTACCGCGGAGTATCTTTACAGCGATGTGCCGGGTTCGTTTACGAATTACTCCGGCAGTGGGTTTCGGGCAACGCTCACGTATCGATTTTGAGGCAGGCAGGGGTAACCATGAGCAGCACAATCAATGCATCCGCAAGCGAGCTTGGGAAGATCGGCAGCCAATCTATGCTGGTGTCGCGAGATGTCGCCGCTACGAAGTCCTCCGCGGCTCTCATTTCTCCCAAGAAAGGCGAAGGCCGCCTGCTTTTCATCGATGGCCTGCGCGGCGTCGCGGCGCTGCTGGTAATGCTCTTTCACTTTTATACTCCAAAAGTTTCTCCGCTTTATGCGTTGATGCATGATTGGATGCCTGCTTCGCTGGAATGGGTTTTGTTGTCGGGTTATGTCGGAGTGGAAATATTCTTCGTCCTAAGCGGATTTGTTATCGCTTACACGCTTTTGAATGAGGACATCACGCCGGGATTTGCCGCCAATTTCATGATTCGGCGTTCGATCCGTCTGGATCCACCGTATTGGACAATGATCGCCATTTCGGTCGGTTACAAGTGCATCCTGTGGCACCGCTATGCGCCCGCAATTCTTAAAAGCATGGGCGTCGGAAATCTTCTCATCAACGCGTTCTATCTGACGGACAACGTTGAACATCCGCCCATCGTGGGAGTCGCCTGGACCCTGTGCCTCGAAATCCGGTTTTATATTTCGATCATTCTGATGCTGGTGATTTCTAATCAGGTCAAGCGATGGATTTCTCCGCGGGCCGGAGGGTGGGCGTTTGCCATGATTTTCGTTCCGTTGACGATCGTTTCGATGATCTATCGTTTCACAGGCGACGTGGGGGGTTATATTCAAGCCTGGTACATGTTCGCGATGGGCGCCACGCTGGCCTGGATTATCACAAAGCGAATCCGCGAGCGTTGGTTTTGGCTGCTGCTCACCATGGCTGTCTGCGGCCAGCTTTGGCAGCCTGACTTTCGCGCCTCAATCGCTGTGGGCACGGTGCTGTCGATCTTTGCAGCCGCCAAACTCGGCAAAATGTCGACGTGGCTGTCGTGGGGCTGGATTCAGAAGCTTGGGAGAATTTCGTACAGCCTCTATCTGTGCCACGTCGCGGTCGGTCTTGCGGTGATGGACGCGCTCCTTGCGTACGGCGACAAATCAGGTTTCCTGGCGGCGGTTGCTTTCGTTGCCGCGTCTTTGATCAGCATTGTCGCGGCGGAAATTCTCTATAAGTACGTTGAGACCCCATGTGTCAAACTAGCCAAGCGTCTCAAACCGGCGCGGGCCGCGAAACCGGAAGTGAAAGAGATTCTGGAACAAATGGCTCCTCCAGTGCAGCCGATGCCCGGTCGTTTGGTCCCCGTATAGAAAAGCACGCTTTCCTTTGCGTCAAACTTCGTTTATGGCTTAACGCATGACGACCCCGAAAACTCCGTTGGCCGTGGTGGTCACCGCCGATGATTTTGGGATTGGCCGCCGAACCAGCGAAGGAATTATCAAGGCACATCTGGAAGGCCCGGTGACGGCGACGAGCTTGATGGCGATCGCCGGGGATCACCTGCAGGCATCGATTCCGTTGCTCGCGAATGCACCGGACCTTGACGTTGGATTGCATCTGGTATTGACGCGATGCGGGCATAAGCCGCTGACCGCGAAATATTCATCGGGTCTCGTGGCCAAAGACGGTCACTTTCATTCCAACGGCCGGCTTTGGATGAGATCCTTTTCCGGCAAACTGAACCGGGTGGCCGTGGCGGAGGAGATTGCCGCGCAAGCTGAAATGTTCCGAAAACTACTGGGGCGGCCTCCGGCGTACGTGGATTGCCACCATCATGCGCATCAGCTTCCGACGATTTGCGAGGCACTCGTTGAGGTCATCGGCAGCCGCCTTTTGCCGGCGGTAACGCGAACGACGATCGAGCCGCCGGGGGTTTTACGAAAAGTCGGTGGGGGGCGGCCCAAACGTCTGGCTGCTCGAATGATCGGTCAGCGAGCGGCTGGGCAATTTGCCCCTCATCACATCCGGAGCAACGATTTCTTTATTGGGATGCTGAAGCCGGGCGGGAAGATTGGGTTTCAATGGCAGAGGTTTCTCGACCGTTTGCCGGCGACCGGCGTGGTTGAATGGATCGTTCATCCGGGATTTCGGGATCCGACATTGGTGGGGCGCGATGACTATCTGGCTGAGCGCGAGGATGAACTTGAATTGCTGACCAATTCGCCGGGGAGGACCGCATGGGAGCCGATTCGGCCGCTGTTGGCTCGAAAATCACTATTATTTCCTGTTGAAACTGGCGCGCCTGGCTAGTTTGGCAACCGGTGAACAGCCAAGGAGTGGCGAAATCCTATTTCGCCGGCTCAAGCCGCAATAGCGCCACATCGTGCGATGCGACTTCCGCCGAAAGATTCGTTCCCGTGTCTCCCAAATCCTTCCTGGCCCACAAATCACGCACGCGGTATTTCCCGGTTCCAATTGCTGCCAGATCGCTCCAATTCAGCTTCATTTGCTCGGTGGCCGATGTTGTGTTGAACAGGCAAATTCCCCATTGCCCATCGGCCAGTTCCTTCACCCATACCTGGCCATTCTCGTCGGCGCGAAATCGGGTCGCCTGTTTGCCCAACCGATCCTGATCCAGCGCGATCGCCTCTCGATTCGTGAGGATTTCCTGAATCTCCGGCTTCATGTTCCGCACGTCGTTCCCCGCGATCAGCGGCGCAGCCAGCATGCACCACAAGCTGAAGTGTGCCCGCGATTCCGAAGGCGTCATTTGTCCATTGCCAACTTCGAGCATGTCAGGATCATTCCAATGCCCGGGTCCGGCACAGGGCGCCAAATCCACGTTCTGTTCGAGCAACAGCGTCCAGCCAGTCTGCCACTGCAACTTGCAATCCCAACACGGTGCGATGTCGCCGGTTGTTCTCCAAAGCTGACCAATCCCTTTCGCCCAGGTCCATGGCTTGTTTTGTCCCCACTCGCAAATGCTAAAAACAATCGGCCTGCCCGATACCACCAGAGCATCGTGCATTTTCTTATATGCCTCTGGCGCTTTCAGACCCTCGCTGTGGCACCAGTCATACTTCAAATAATCCACGCCCCAGGAGGCGTATGTTTTCGCGTCCTGTTCTTCGTGATCGCGCCCGCCGGGATATCCCGCGCATGTCATCGTTCCCGCGCAATTATAAATCCCGAATTTGAATCCCCGCGCGTGCAGATAATCGGACAGGGATTTCATCCCATTGGGAAACCGCACCGGGTCCGGCACGAGGTTGCCGGATGAATCCCGATCCTTGGTCGACCACCCATCATCCAGATTCACATAGACATACCCGGCATCGCGCATTCCGTTGGCGATCATCGCATCGGCGGTCGACTCGATCAGCTTCTCATCGATATGCGTCTGAAAAGTATTCCAACTGTTCCAACCCATTGGCGGCGTCATTGCCAGATCGTCCGCAAAGCTCGCGCCCGCCAGACAAACCAACAGCGCCATCATCATGGCCACGACTCTATAAGTCTCGTGATTCATATATATGAACGACGATTGTAAGGCCCTGGCGATCCTTAAACAAGTTTCAAGCAGATCGGCGACACCTCAGTGCACATCGACTTGATCCCGGCATTGAATATCCCTTTCGGAAGCGCCGGCCTCGATGGTGAATGTACCTGGTTCGACGGTCCAGGCTTTTGGGGCGGTGCTCCAAAACGCAAATGAATCGTGGGGAAGCATGATCTGCACCGTTTTGGTTTCGCCGGGCGAAAGCGAAACTTTGCTGAAGCCTTTCAACTCGCGAAGGGGCCGCTCGACTGAGCAGTGCGGCTGACCAACGTAAACCTGCACAACTTCCGCGCCGGCGCGTTGGCCGGTGTTGGTCACGTCGACGGAAACGCTGATGCCTTGGTCCGTCGATTTTTGCAATTTCATATTGGAGATGCTGAAGCTGGTGTAACTCAGGCCAAATCCGAACGGGAAGAGGGGGTCCTTGCCGGCTTTGTCGTAGCCGCGATATCCGACGAAAATCCCTTCGGAATATTTGGCGATGGGCCAGAGTTGATCCTGGACGAATTCACCGGGGTAATTGGCGAAAGCGGGGTTGTCTTTGAAGTCGCGATCAAATGTCGAGCAAAGATGGCCCGAAGGATTCACGTCGCCAAACAGAATTTCGCCGAGGGCGGCGCCGCCTTCCTGACCCAAGTAGTATGCCTGGAGAATCGCGGGGGTGGCGTCAAACCAGTCTCGCATGTCGAAGCCCGCGCCGTTGTTGACGACGATGATTGTCTTTGGATTCGCCGCAGTCACGGCAGAGATCAAGCGTTGCTGGGCTTCGGAGAATTCGAAATCACGGTCGCCACCCTCGTGCTCGGCGTCGCCGTTGAAGCCGGCGCAGACGATCACGGCGTCGGCCGCTTTGGCGGCTGTTACGTCAGGGATCGTCACCGGGCGTAGCCCGAATTTGAATGATCCGGGGTGGGTCCAGCGAGCGTGCAAGTCTAATTTGATCTCGATCGGAATGGGCTTGTCTTTTTGAAGATGAAGTATGTAGCCGCTCGACCAGTTCAGGGGTTGGTCGGCGATGGTGACGGTGGCGCGGCCGCGGGTGATGACTTCCCAATCACCGTCTTCGGGGGCCGCGAGCACGCCGCTGTAGACATATGTCGCATCGCGCCCGGCGGGAATGGAAAAAGGCAAGTTTCCGGGCTTCCACTTTACGTCGACAGATTGCTGGACTGTTGGTGCGAGCGTGAGGTCTGGGCCCTTGCCGGTGACTTTGATGTTGAGCATGAGGCCGGGCTGGCCGTTGGTCGCGGTCCGGGCGCACGCGAGGTTCTCGAAAATCTTGTCGTCAATAGGGGTCATGGGGACGTAGGTGACTTCGATTCCATCGCCCGCGGCGTCTTTGATTCCCTTGAGAAAGCTGACGTTGTGGAAGGTTTTCACTGCGCCGCTGCCGCCGCCGCCGGTGGGGGTGTCTTCGGCGTTTGGACCATAGACGGCGATGCGATGAACGGAAGACCGCATCAGCGGCAATGTCTGATCTTGGTTCTTGAGCAGCACCACGGCCGAGCGGGCGATGTTCAGCGCGGTGCGATCGGAATCGGGGGAATCCAGAGGAACGTCAGATCGCTTTTGCGTGCGGTCGAGAAATCCCATGGCGATGGCGGTGCGAAGGATACGCAGGACTGCCGTGTCGATGTCCGATTCCTTGATTGTGCCGGCGGCCAGCGCCCGCTTGATATTGTCTTCCTTGAAAAAGACGGCCGTGCCCATTTCAAGGTCGAGTCCATTGGCGAGCGCGCTCGTTGAATGGCAGGCTCCCCAGTCCGACATCACCAGGCCGGTGAAGCCCCACTCTTTTCTCAGGATTTGATTGAGCAGAACATCGTTGGCTGCACAGTAATCGCCGTTGACCTGGTTGTAGGCGGCCATCACCGCGCCGGCACCGCCCTGCGTGACCGCGGCCCGGAAGGCCGGGAGATAAATTTCGTGGAGCGTGCGCTCGTCGATCTGCTCGTCGATGTCGTCGCGATGCCATTCCTGGTTGTTGGCGGCGAAATGTTTGGCGGTAGCGATCACCCCTTCGCTCTGGACGCCCTGCACCCAGTTGGCCGCCATTTGTCCCGCGAGAAATGGGTCTTCGCCGAAATATTCGAAATTGCGGCCATTGACCGGAACCCGGCAAATATTCATTCCGGGGCCCAGAATGAAGTGAACCCCCCGGCGCGGGATTCGAGGCCCATGGCATGGCCGTAGGCCTGGGCGAGCGAGACATCCCACGTCGCCGCCAGGGCCGCGCCGCAGGGGAACGAGCATGCCTGTCCATAATTGCGGACGCCTTGCGGCCCATCGGACATAACGAGTTTGGGAATACCGAGACGGGTAATGGCGTGCGTGGAATACGCGTCCTTGTCTCCACCGATGAGGCTGATCTTTTCCTCAAGAGTCATTTGGCTCAGGAGCTTTTCCGCGCGAGCTTCGGGTGGGGCGCCAGGCTGACTGCTTGTTTCGTTGCCGGTTTTGGCAGATTGGCATCCGAGGATAGAGAGGAATATCAGTGCGCCGATCAGTTTCCGCATGTTTGTCTCCGTAATTTCCGCCGACAATCGAATTTTGAAGCGGGACATCTTGCCAACTCGACGGCAATCCGGGAAGACCATGACGGAGAAATAATGTGGCCGGGTCGTTTTAATTCGATCGGATCGCTACGAATGAACTCACTCGGGCAACCCCATATCCTTCGTCTCCGGAAGAAATGGAAGCACGACAATGCCCAGCAGCAGGACCGGGCTGACCCACATCCCGGCCGCGCGAAACCCCTCGGTATCGCCGCCCAGGCGTCTTGTGATTTGGCCGATCGTAAAAGGCGCCGGCTCCGCGGCCAGCCGGCCAAATTTCTAACAGAAACTGGTGCCCGTGAGGCGAAAGCTGGTGGAAAAGAGTTCAGCCAGATAAATCGCGAAAACGCCGAACAGTGAAAACTGCCCGAAGCCCATCAGCGGCAGCATCCAGTAAATCTGACGGATCTCGCGTACGACTAATCGGCGGCTTCAAGCCAATAGCTACCGGAGCCGATTTCGCAAACAGCGCGGCCATTTTCCTCTCCCAACAATTTCACAGTGCCACTTCGCGGAATCGGTTTGCCATTTTCCCAAATTTCATCGGCGGATTTTGCGGGAATAAACACCGTCGCAGTCGTATTCGCGGGAACCGTCACGTGCAAAATGAATTTCCCATTCTCGCGTTTCCAGTCGCTCACAATTTTTCCGCGAACGGAATCGTAGCTGGCATTGACCCAATCCACGTCGCCGCAAGGTTGCGGAGCGATAACAATTCTTTTGAAGCCCGCGCTGTCGGGCGCGTTTTGAATTCCGGCGAGGTCGTGATAAAACCATTCCTGAATCTGGCCGAGCATGAAATGGTTTTGCGACAACGCTGGGCCGCGGCGTCCCAGGTTTCAGTCAGACTTGTCGCGCCTTTTTTTAGTTGATAACCATAGCCGGGCTTATCCGACTGGTTGTTGATGTCAAAAATCACGTCGCTGCGTCCTCCGTCTGCGAGCGCGCGGAGCAAATAGCGATAGCCAACATCGCCCGCAGTGAGCGCGTTGCCGCGTTTTCGGACGTCGGCGACGATGGCGTTCAACACCTCGGCGCGGTTGGATTGGCTCGCAAAGACCCAAGACAAGCGGAATGGAATTGGCGCATTGCGAACCGGTCGCGTAAAAATGGTTCGTCGCGATTGTAAAATGTTTGTTGAACGCGGCGCGGATGTTTTCGGCAAGCTCGGAATATTTTCCGCGTCTTTCTTTTTACCGAGCAATGCCGCCACACGCGACAAGAATCTTCGCGTCTTGGAAATAAAACGCCGTGGCCGTCAGCGCGATGGGCGTGAGTTGCGCGATGCCCGGCGGCTTCGGGCCAACATCACACCAATCGCCTAGGCCGTAGTTGACGATGTAATTCGTCGCTCGGCTGCCGAGAAACCCAACGTAATTTTTCATCGCATCGTAATGCAGGCGGAACAAATTCAGGTCGCCGTCAAATTCGTATTGCTGCCACGGCACGAGGATGAACGCGCTGCCCCATTCCGGCGAATCGCCGAATATGTTGCGCTGATCGCCGTGTTGTCCCCGGTCGCGAAAGACCGTGTATTCCGGCGCGGTTGTCGGCACAAGATCAATCGGCCAACTGCGAGTCGGAAATGTCGTTCGACATTTTGGTGAAAAGCTGCGCAAGGTCGAATTCGTAGCGCAACGCCGGGCCGTTGAGATGATCCTCCTCAAGCCAGCCGCGCTTTTCGCGTTGTGGGCAGTCGGTCATCACGCTCATCATGTTCGCGCGCTGCGCCCAGCGGACGAGCGCTGTGGATGCGGTTGAACAAAGGGTTGGAACATTCAAATTCGCCCACGGATTCGGACGCGGATTGCACGACGATGCCCGCGATGGATTTCACGATGGGCAGTTCTGTTCAGCCCTCCGCCGGAAACGATTTCACTTCCAGGTAACGGCAACCGATGTAGAAAAATTTCGGCGACCACGTTTCCACGCCGTCTGTTGCTTTCGTGTAATCGCACCAGATCGCGTTATGCGGGTTTTCACCCATCGAGCCTTGAGCTGCCGAACCGTGCCATCGCCGAGTTCTGACGGAATGATGCGAACGCGGCTGCCCGATGGTCCGGCGACGGAAATCTTCGGGACGTGCGATGCGTTTTGGCCAAGGTCGAAAATCACGTCGCCATTTGTGACCAGTGCGCGAAACAATTGGTTTTTGAGTTTCACAAAATCGGATCGGCGGCGCGGCGCAGGAAAGCCCCTTCAACTTTCTGCTTGCCCCGGCTTCAACCTGCGCGGGTTGCCATTTTGAATCGTCGAAATTCACTTTGTTCCAATCTTTTTGCACACGTCGCGCGTCAAAATCTTCGCCGCTGTAAATCGAACAAGATGTGATTGCGCCTCCGGAAGTCTTCCAATTTTCATCCGTCCCGACGAAATCCACCGAGCCGTCGCCGTATTCCAGCCGAATTTGTGCAATAACTTTTTGCGGCGCCGAACGCATAAGGCGACCAACCGGGCGGGCGAAACCGAGTCTTCAGCACACGATACATTCCGTTGGCGAGTTGAATGCCGATGGCATTTTTGCCGCGCGCCAATTCCGCCGTAATGTCGCGCGTGTCGTAAAGGCAAGTATGGTCGTATTTTGTCCAGCCGGGCGACAGAAAATCATCGCCGATTTCTTGGCCGTTGACGGTCAGCTCATATTCGCCCAGACCGCAAATATTGATGAGCGCGCGTTTCAAATTTGGCTTAACGGAAAGTTCGCGGCGCAGGAGCAGCGACGGGATGTTTGGGTCCGCCGCGCCGATCCATTGCGCCGGCCGCCAATCGGCCGGTGACAGGATTCCCATCGACCAAGTCGAGGATTTGCTCCACGCGGAAACTTTTCCATTTTCATCCCACGCGCGCACTTTCCAGAAAACTTGCTGCGCGGAATTCAATTGTTTGCCCGAATAATCAATTTGAATTGTCTCATCGGAAGTAAACTTTCCGCTGTCCCATAAATCACCCTCGCCGCGCGCGAGATGGTTTTCCGAGGACGCGACCAGAACTTCGTAGGCGGATTGCAACTTCCCCCGCTCGTCGCTTTGCAGTTTCCACGACAATCTCGGAGTTCGCGAATCCACGCCTAGCGGATTCACGGCGTAATCGCAGCGCAAATCTACCGGCGTCAGAGCGGCGCTTGCGGAAAATACCGGTGCGAGTGCGGTGGACAAAATCGCGATAAAGTACGCTTTCATGACGCTTGAACTGGTCATGTTATCATTTTTGTCTGGAAGTTAATCGTCGCATTACGCACTGTTGAACCATCTATCTCGTCCGAGCCATGAAGAGGGCCACTACCTGCAAATCGCCGATGAGCATTTTGGAAAGGCCGCAGAAGCAGCGTCTGAGATGATCGGTCCGGAATCCGGCGCAGCATCTGCTCGCAAGGCGTCGCAGGATGTCGCACCATGTTCCGGCTCAGATTCCGCAAACGCCGCTTCTGCGGCAGCTTGCGATTCTGCGCGAGATGACGCGACGCAGTGCTAAGAAGTAGAAATGGGCGATACAGGGGTCGAACCAGAGGGTGTTGAAGGTGAGTAGGGGGGCTTGATGTCCTTAACAACAGCGTGGCCGCCGTCCGGATCAGCAGTCTCTCCGCAACTCTAGTCAACCCGTATCTGCATTTCCGCCCTTGGCGCAAGCATCGCCCGGCACATACCAAACAATTGGGCGATTGATATTAAATAACGTTATTTATAATCATTCCTGGTTCGCCGGCCCTTGTTAGATCCGTCGGTTTTCACGCCTCCTGCGTTCGACCCGTCCGCCTAAATTTCGGCCATTTCTGTAGCGTGATAAATGAAAGGCCTATAGATATCAGAGCGAGCTCTTTCTCGTTCAACTTTACGGTTCTTCCGCCATCTTCAACGGAAGAGCGGGTCTAGTGAAGATTTCGTCCGACATTTTGAACGCTGACGCATAAACGGCGACCAATTCTTCGCGGGATGGCCGCCTACTTCTCGTTTCGCCTCGGCACGTTGCCGAGGCGTTTATGTTTCATCACACGACCGTCCCAGGCATGGGGACGGTCCTCATGACAAAGGTGACCGGTGAGACTTGAACTCACAACCACCGGGGTCACATCCCGGTGCTCTGTCCAGTTGAGCTACGGCCACATAGACCACGACAGGAATCGAACCTGTTTGTCGGGTTTTGCAGGCCCGCACCCGGCCATTCGGTCAGCGACGCCACCGTTGCCGAGCCTGTTTCAGGCGTCCGCACCATGCAGAACCCGCCGGTTTACAAAGTGCGGGTCAATAACGACTTTTACCAGATTGACGGCACCATTGATCCGAATCGGTATACGCCCGGTCCCAGGCTCGACCGTCTTCGCGATTTCATTTCCTATCAGTACAGGATGCCATACATCTTGCGGCCCAATCCGAAACAGGTGTGCATCGTCGGCGCCGGCGGGGGAATCGACGTTGAGGCCGCGATTCTTTCCGGCGCCGCGGGCGTCGATGCGGTCGAAATCGATCCGGGTCTGGTCAAGATCGCCGGCCGTTTCAACGCCGCCGATATTTATGACGACCCTCGCGTCAGGCTGCACGTCAACGATGCGCGGGCCTTCTTTCAATCGGCGCTCCCAATATACGACGCCGTGGTCTTCGGATTGCTCGATTCGCAGGCCCTCTTCAGCTATTCCGCCAATATTCGTCTCGATGGTTTTATTTACACCGTCGAGAGCTTTCGTCGCGCCTATTCACTGCTCAAGCCCGATGGCGTTCTCACGGTCTCTTTCGCCGTCGTGAAGCCATGGATGGTCGACAAACTTCAGGGAATGATGGCCAAAGCCACCGGAACAACACCGATCGTTTATTGCAACGGCTTCAATTTCCTGTTCTTCGCGTCACCAAGTCCGGAAGTGCTGGCGTCCGCTCCGGGCAATATTGGTCCGTTTGTGCGCCAGGATCGATCCCCCCTTTCGGTGGACCTATCCACGGACGACTGGCCTTATCTTTACATCTCCCATCATTCCATCCCGATGGATTACCTCCTGGTAATTGCTTCTCTGATGATCGTTTCCGTTGGAGCGGTCTTCGTCGTCCGAGGCGCCAACGGCCCGATCATTGCTCAATTCAACGCTCTGGACGGCCATTTCTTTTTCCTCGGGCTGGCATTTCTTCTTCTTGAAACGACGAGTATCAGCAACTGCTCGCTTTACTTCGGCACCACCTGGCTGGTCACGACGATTGTTGTCGCCGGGGTGCTGCTCATGGTTTTGGCGGCCAATTTTGTGGCGATGCGGCTCTCTCATTGTCCGCGATATGTGTATGCGGCCCTGTTCCTCTCGCTTGCCCTTGTCTATTTTCTCCGCCCTGATTTTATCCTCGGCCTTCCATTTGCGGCCCGCCTGGGGTGGGCTCTGCTCGGCATGCCGCTACCGATTTTTTTCGCGGGACTGATCTTCTCCACCACTTTCCGGCAAAGCCGCGACCCGTCGCTGTCGTTCTCGGCCAACCTGATCGGCGCAACTCTCGGCGGATTCCTGCAATACCTGGCAATGGCCGTCGGCATGCACGTGTTGCTCCTGGTGGTGATTGCGTCTTACGCCGCAAGCCTGGCCTGCAGGAAGCTCGCTAACGTCAATGCCCAAAAATACGTCGTTACGTCGACCTTGAACTGAGCGTGGCATCGCAATACACAATCGCCTCGGCCATGCGGTCCGGTTTGATCAGCGCCATAGTCGGCCGTTGCCGGAAATACAACTCCACGTACTTTTGGCAGGGATTGCCGTGCCTGCCCACTCTGACGATTTATGGCCTGAGCCTGATCGCATTGCTCTAAATACCGCGTGCGGCAACTGGTTCCCCAGCTGCGGTAGGACCTACTGTGAATGGCGTTAACCTCGATCTTTCACGGGTTATTTGAATCGTTCCGTTGATCTGCATGCCGCCATTGTACCACTATGCCTTAACCAATTATGCAAGAGAACTGTTTTGACCCGCCCCCGCGATCGGCCGGAACTTGCGACCTGATGCATAGAGCCGATCTCGCAATGCTGAGAAAAACGATGGCCACCCTTTACTGTTCATTTACCGAGCGCATTATAAGAGCTGTAACTAGTTCGTCGTCTTCAATTTACTTCGTGCGGAGATCGGCCGACTCGGTGAATAATCACATAACCGGCGTGCCATAAGCCGACCGCGGAAAAACCCCAAATTGGGGCATTAACAAGCCCCAAAAGGACGAAATTAAAAAGTCCCTTTCCCATTCGGTCATAAAACGCGAACATAGGAAATGTTACCACTGCAAAGAAATGGTCAAAAATCGGTGTCGAATTCGGAGGCTCGTCCGCTAGAGATACGGCCCCCACTAATACAACGAGTAGTAACATGCAGTAACTAATTGCAACAATAGGAACAAAAACGCGGTACCGACGCCGCCACAGCACGCGAGCCGGTTTTCTAAACGGTCTATATTCAAGTATGTCCATCTAAACCAGTATGTGTCCAATGGCTAAGACACGCCTCACCAATCAGTAATCTCACTGGGCAAGTCTATCTGTAAACGGCTCGCACTGACCCATGCAATTGTTGCATTGTGTTCGCATCACTATCTATTGCCGCGAGACTCTATTTCAAACTATGCGCCAATTCCGCACACCTCCAGATGACCTTCCCCCAGAAATCATACCACTCGCTATGAGAGTTTGACTAGTTTTTCCACCTCAGAAGACAATGGCTTGCTTGCTACGGTGTCTTCCGGGGGAGGAGAAGCCCTCAATTGCCGGCGGTACTCCGCCGTCCTTTATTCCGATGCACACCGTTTCCGGCGCTGGCGGCTTGTAGCCCAACGACGAATGCGGCCTCACCGTGTTGTAATGCTTCCGCCACATCTCGATCAGCACCTTCGCCTCCTCCAGGCTGTAAAATATCTCCCGTTGCAGCAGCTCATCCCTCAGCTTCCCGTTGAAGCTTTCCACATATCCGTTTTCCCACGGACTTCCCGGCTCGATGAACAATGTCTTCACTCCCAGCTTGCTCAGCCAATCCCGCACCACCTCAGCGGTGAACTCCGGCCCGTTGTCCGAGCGAATGTGCTCCGGCACGCCGCGCGTCGCCATCAGCCAAGCCAATCTTTCCAGAACGTCGTCGCTGGTCAGCTTCCGGGCCACGTCGATTGCCAGACATTCCCGCGTAAACTCATCCACGATCGTCAGCATCCTGAATCCGATACCATCGTGCGTCCGGCCGCTCACAAAGTCATACGCCCAAACATGATCCCGCCGCTCCGGACGCAGACGGATGCAGCTGCCATCGTTGAGCCACAGTCTTCCCCGTTTGGGCTGTTTCTGCGGCACTTTCAACCCCGACTCCTTCCAGATCCGTTCCACTCTCTTATGGTTCACTTGCCACCCTTCGTGCTGCAGTATCGCCGTGATGCGAGGCGTGCCATATCGACCGTAAACCGCGGCCAGTTCCACGATCCGGCCCGTCAGCGGCTTCTCATCCTCCCGCACCTGCGGTGCATACCTCTGCACCGCCCTGGCCTGGCCCAGCGTTTTGCATGCCCGACGCTCGCTCACGCCCAACTCCTGCTGGACATGATTGACCGCTTCTCGTCGACGCGTCGGGCTCAGAAGTTTGGGCGGGCGGCCTCACGCAATATCGCCTTGTCCAACTCCGCCTCGGCTAGTAGACGCTTCAGGCGGGCGTTCTCCTGCTCCAGTTCCTTGAAGCGTTTGGCTTGATCGACCTTCAAACCGCCGTATTCCTTTCGCCAGCGGAAGTAGGTCTGGTCCGTGATGCCAATTTGCTTGCACACGACGGACACCGTCTTGCCCCTGGCCAATTCCACATCGGCCTGGCGAAGCTTGTTGACGATCTCCTCTGCTGAAAAACGTTTGCGACTCATGACCAAATCCTCCTTGATCGGGCCGAAATACTAACATTCCGGCCGGATCGGGTTTAGGGGGAAAGGTCAGTCAAGAGTTCCGCCGGAGATATTCAAGGAATTAACTCTGCTGACACGGGATTGATTCTGCGCCGCCGCCGCTGGAGTGAAAATTTTCAGGTCTCCGTCCACGATCAGCGAACTCTCTTGGACAGAATCCACCGTTAGACTGACACGAGCTATAACCGAAAGTCGTGGATGGTTGGCGGCTGAATAAAAGCGGCGTACCTTCGGTGGATCGTGCTTAACGGTTCACCAGCGTCCCACACGGGACAGAAAGGATACGCCTCATGGACTCTAACTCATTTCACATACGTCTGGCAACGGCGCCGGTCATTGATGACATCTTGCGCAACGGCGCCCGCCGGGCGTTGCAGTCGGCCATCGAACGGGAAGTCGATGACTATATCGAGCGCAACCATCAACAGGTGGATTCGGCCGGTCATCGTCTGGTCGTCCGCAACGGCCATCATCCGGCTCGGAAGATTCAGTCGGGCAACGGGCCGATCGAGGTATGTCAGCCGCGGGTGAACGACAAGCGGGTCGATGAGCAGGGCCAAAGCACTTCATTGCTCAAAGGCGGAATCGAGACGCGAAATCAGCGATTCAATACGTTGATCGAGCAGATTGAACAGGTCTCCGTGGGATCGAAGACGCCGATCTTGTTGATGGGGCCAACCGGCGCAGGGAAATCGCAGTTGGCCAGGCGGATATTCGATCTGAAGAAACATCGGCGACAAGTCGTCGGGAATTTTGTCGAGGTGAATTGCGCAACGGTCCGTGGGGATGGGGCGATGAGCGCGCTGTTTGGCCACGTGAAAGGCGCGTTCACCGGCGCCGTTCAAGAAAGACCGGGGCTTTTGCGCAGCGCCGAAGGCGGCCTGCTCTTTTTGGATGAGGTGGCGGAACTGGGGCCCGATGAACAGGCGACGTTGCTTCGAGCCGTCGAGGAGAAGCGTTTTTTGCCGCTCGGATCGGACAAGGAGGTCCGCAGCGAGTTCCAACTGATCGCCGGCACCAATCGCGATCTGAAGCAAGCCGTTGCGCAGGGAAGATTCCGCGAGGATTTACTCGCTCGAATCAACATGTGGACGTTTCACCTTCCGGCCCTGCGCGACAGGCATGAAGATATTGAGCCCAACCTGGATTTTGAGCTTGAACAGTTTGCTCTCACGCATGGGATGAAAGTGACTTTAAATAAAGAGGCCCGCGAGCGATTCTTGAAGTTTGCCATGGGATCGGATGCGGTTTGGTCCGGGAATTTTCGAGATCTGAACGCGGCCGTCACGCGCATGGCTACTCTGGCTGCCGGCGGACGGATTACGGTTGAAATCGTAGACGGGGAGGTGACTCGTCTGCGATCGTCGTGGTCAATTTCAGGTATGGACCATTCGACAACAGAGCTGGATGAAATTCTGGAGGAGGCAACACTTTCGAATATCGATCCATTCGACCGTGTTCAACTGTCAGAGGTGGTGCGAGTATGCAGGGCAAATCACACGTTGTCAGAAGCGGGGCGGCATCTATTTGCGGTTTCGAGAACCAAAAAGGGAACGCTGAACGACGCAAACCGGATCCGTAAGTATCTAGCGCGATTTGGGCTCGACTGGGCCCGCGTGCGAAAGGGTAATTAGCAGGCGGTCCAATATCCGGCGTCGTGGGTTGGGTTATAAATCGCTTTTCGCTGACTTAAGGAAGTCTACCATTTTGGCTTGGGCTCCCGTTTTTGAGGTTTGGTGAAACGGCATGAAAACTATCTGACGCAAAATCGAGGGTATTTGGCGCGAAATGGTGTGGCCGCCATTGGATTCCCCATGTAGTCTCCTTCTCGTTAAGGTTGCTTTGAAATGAGTCGCGTTCAGGTAACCTCAAATCATCGTGTTTGGTGGTAGAGGCGACGTAAACAACGTTCATTTGTCGCGATAAGGTATTTTGGAATAATAGTTTGTCGTTCACATTCGATCTGGCTTAGTAGCCGGTATCGGGGATAGTCTTGCCGGTTTTTTGCTTCGGTCGCTATTTTTCTCGAATCGGACGTCAGGTTTTTGCAGCATTTCATTTTTTGGGTGACGCCCAAATGGAGGGTTTTGTGAGCGTTTCTCGCAAGGTCATACTGAGATCTTTTTCCGCAGGTGCGGTCTTAACCAGTTTTGCCGTTACTACCCGGGCGAGTATCGTTGGTTCGGATAGCGCGGGCAATTCGCCGCCATACACAGCAGGCGGGGACACATCCAGCACTGAATTCAATGGGTTGAATGGTGGCTCTGGATTTGGGGCATGGGTGGTCACCGAAACGGAGAATTATAGCGGCGCCGGCACCACCACGAGTAACCCGAGCCACACTGGCAACGGCGACGCGTTTGTCAACTCTACGACAAATGACGCAACACGCAATCCCGCGCCCGTCTTCGACATATACGACAACGGAAATCCGAACAGCAGTTCCGCCACCGGGGCCGCCCTGGGCAGCAGCATCGAGACGGCGACGCGCTCCTTCGTGACGCCGCTCACCGGTAGTGGATCATCATTTTCCTTCATCGAGTCGCTCGCCAGTCTTCGCGCGGCCAGCGGCGGAAACCCCACGAGCCAGCTCGGCTTTGAGCTTCTGGACTCCTCGGGCGATGTGTTGCTCAATTTGTACGCCAATGGTGGCGGGGCCGGATTTGACGTGACCGATGCGAACCAGACCGGCTTTCAGTTGTTCTCAACAGACGCAGCTCATTCGGGGAGCAGCTCCAGAGCCCTGACCATTAATTCAGGGGCCGCCGATACGATCACCATCACCCTCAACGACAACTCCGGCGACTTCACGATCACGTCCACCGGTCACGAAGGGAGCACGTTCGCTGATGGAGGCCAGATCGACATGTCGACGGGCGGCCCGGCTGCCTTTGTGATCTACGACAACAACGGCGGCGACGGAAGCGATATTCGAGTTAATGGTCTAACTGAAACCGTGGTGCCTGAACCTGCTACTCTCGCGGTTGGCGTTGTAGGCATGGCACTCCTGGGGATTCGCCGACGGCGGGTACGGTAAGGTTCTATCTAACAAACTTGCAACTTCCCGCAGGATTATGCGGGTATTCATGACGCGGTTGTTCACAAAGCTATGGTTTTTCCTGCAGTTCGTCGGGATCATGTTTCCGGCATCGCTCGTGGCCCAGGTGCAGATGACGGTCGCGCCCGATTGGACCGCGCGTCAGATCGACATCCCGTCCGACTTCGCCGGGGTCAGTTATGAAACTGCCCGCGTTCTTCCCGAGGACGGCAAGTATTATTTCACCGACCAGAACAAACCCCTGATCGCGATGTTCCAGATGCTGGGTTTGCGCAGCCTGCGCGTCGGCGGCAACAGCGTCGACAAGCCCGGCGTGAAAATCCCCGACTCGCATGACATCGATCAACTCTTCGCGTTTGCCAAAGAGGCGAATGTTAAGGTGATCTATGGACTTCGTCTCAAGAATCAAACGAGTCCGGAGGAATGCGCCCTGCCTGCGGTCAAGTACATCATGGATCATTACGGCTCGCAGTTAACCTGCTTTGGCGTCGGCAATGAGCCTACGCATTACATACAGCCCGGCGATAGTTATCCGTATTCGTCGTTTCTTCCTCTGTTCAACAAGTACATTTCCGACCTCACTGCGCCGGGCGCGGCGCCGGAGGCAATGTTTGCCGGCCCCAGCGCAAGCGGGGCCAGGCCGGATTGGCCGAGATGGTCGGCAAAGCTAGCTGGTGACGATGCGGGCAATCCCCACCTTAAGCTCATCAGTCAGCATTGGTACGTCGGAGGGAGTTCGTATAACGTGAAGGATACCGCCGCAGCCCGCGACCAGATTCTCTCCCCCGAAATGGTCAAAACCTATGAGGCGTTCGCGGATAAATTCGTGCCGGTGGTCCAGAAGGACAAGCTGCAATTTCGGCTCGAGGAGACGAACACTTTTTCCAATGCGGGCGCGAAGGACGTAAGTGATACGTTCGCTTCGGCGCTTTGGGGCTTGGACTATTTATATTGGTGGGCCTCCGAAGGCGCGGCCGGGGTTAATTTCCATACCGGAGACAAAGTCGCCGCCGGGCAGATTCTGGTTACGTGCAATTATGCTGCGTTCGTTACTTCGCCGACGGGCTACAATGTTCATCCTCTGGGATATGCGATCAAGGCATTCACTCTGGCGGCGCCGGGCCGGATGGTCCCCACCTCGGTTGATGCAAATTCTGATGCCAATGTTCGTGTCTACGACGTGCTTTCCGCCAACAACGATTTATTCGTCACGGTCATCAACAAAGAACATGGCCAGGGTGGGCGCGATGTCGCGGTCACATTGAATCCCGGCAAGTCATACGATCGTGGCGAGGTAATGTTCCTCGCTTGCGAAAGCGAAGATATCGCCGCTAAAAGCGGGATCACGCTAGGCGGGTCGCCGATCGAAGATGACGGCAGCTGGCAGGGTAAATGGACGCCATTGCAGTCCTCGTCGCCCGGAGGTCCGTTTTCCGTTAACGTGACCGTTCCCGCTGCCAGTGTTGCGATCGTCAAGCTGACCACCACCGACTTGGGAAAATGATGATTAAAATGCTGCGGTGCTCGCAATCTGGATGGCGCGTGGGGAGATTCATGGGGAGATTAATATCTTGCGCTTAGCTTCCACGACACAATCAGGCCTGGATATCTCGCAGATCGACCGCGTCCGCGTCCTCACCGCCGCCGACGGTTTCATGAAACTGCCGCCGGTAACCATTACCGCGTTCCATGCCACCCGTAGCGCCGGTGGTTCGCATGACTATTATTCCGAAGCCGATTATTTCTGGCCCAATCCGGAAAATCCCCAGGGGCCGTATGTGAACAGGGATGGCATGTCCAACCCGGACAATTTTAACGACCATCGTCTTGCGCTGATCAGCATGAGCATTATGGTCCCATCGCTTGTCGCGGCGTTTCGACTAACCGACCAGCAAAAATACGCCCGTCACGCGGCTGAGCACCTGAACGCATGGTTTGTCGATGAATCCACCCTGATGTATCCGCGACTGCTCTATTCCCAGGCCATCCACGGCGTTTGCACCGGGCGATCCTACGGTCTAATCGACACCCTGCACCTGGTTGAGGTTGTTCGTGCGGTCTCGGTTCTGGACGCGCATTCGATGCTCAAAGTTTCGGAGCGAACGGGTATTTACCGATGGTTCGGCGATTACATGAAATGGATGACCACTCACAAATACGGCGTCACCGAAGGCAACGCCAAGAACAATCACGCCACGTGCTATTGGTTACAGGTAGCTTCTTTTGCTGATCTAACCGGAGATACAGCGATGCTTGCAAATTGCCGGAAGCGATTTAAGGAGCAATTGCTTCCCCAGATGGCCAAGGACGGGTCCTTTCCGCAGGAACTGAAACGAACCAAGCCGTACGGATATTCGCTGTTCAATCTCGACCAGATGACAGCGGTTTGTCAGACCCTGTCTACGGATTCGGACAACCTCTGGGCGGTCGCATTGCCCGACGGGCAGTCCCTGCAAAAGGGCGCTGAGTTTATGTATCCCTATGTAAAAGACAAATCGACTTGGCCGCTAAAACCGGACGTGATGTATTTTGAGTTCTGGCCTGTTCGCAGTTGTGCGTGGCTGTTTGCGGGTCTGGCTTATGGAAGAGCCGCATACCTGGATCTTTGGAAATCACTGAATGCGAATCCAACGTTGCCGGAGGTCCTGCGAAATCTACCGATTCGACAGCCATTGCTTTGGGTAGAGTGATTTCGCATCCGATCGAATCACTGGTGGCGGCTGTCGTTTGCGCGCCCGCGTAGATCGGCGGGACTGGTAAAGGATTTGAAAGTGTTGGCGAACGCCCACGAAGGCAGCGGTAAGTCAGAGGTGGTGTCTTCGCCGCGATTTTTTTCGCTGTCGCGGTTCATGGACCAGTAAGACAGCGAACAGACCCAATCGGTCTTGTCAGCGAAAGCTCTTAGTACCCTAGCATCGTCGAGATTGAAGATTTCATCGCGGCCGCCATTGGTGCCGATGCAGGGACATAAACCAATCAGCACGTTGGGATCGATGGTTAAGATTTGCTCGCGTGCTTTGTTGGCGGAGGCGATGCCGAGATCCGCTTCTTTTTTCCCGCCGCGAAGGAAATCAGTGCCGAAAAACATCACCATGATGTTTGCCGAGTGAACGGCGACCCCTTTGGCTTTGGCGTCGGCCAGGAGATCCCGAGACGCTTGGGAGATTCCATTCGGGTCCACGGGGAGTGTGTAGGAGATAACAAGCCCGGGGTTTTTACGTTGGAGCGCGGCAAGCACCGAGTTCCGGCGTTTGCTCGCTTCGGGATTTTTGTCGAGGTTTGACCCTTCGATATCGAAATCAAGCCAGGTGAATTTGTACCGGTCGATAACGGCTTGGTATTTCGCCTGGAGAACATTCGGATCCTTTTCGGCAACGGCGATCTCCGTGCCGTCCGCGCCACCGAATGAGCAAATAACGTCCCCACCCCGTTGCCGGATCGCGGCGATCTGGTCGGCGTAGAAGTTGCGGTTCATCGGGATTTCGCCAAACCATGATGGGTCTTTGTGTTTGTCGGCAATGATGAACGCAAGGGTGTAATGCTTGAGTCCAATCGCATCGTTGCAATCGGTGATTCTGAAATTGTCTCCATTGCCGAGATAGACGTATGGGGCAAAGACGCGTTTGGGCCAATCGGCGCGGGCGATAGCGGGGATCGAGGCGAGGGCAAGGGCGGCGGTCACGATCTTGAGAGGAACATTGAACATGGTGAGCTGCCAAAATACCCGGCCGACGGACCGCAACAAAGTGAGGGCTCGACCTCCGCCTGACTGCAAACATCCTCGTTTTTAAGCAACCATCCACGAAAATTCGGCCAGTCCCATAACGCTGACGCAAATCCTAGAACCTTTTGCGCAAAATAACGTGGCAGGGAAAATGACCCTGTTCTATGTTCCAAATGGAGTGCTTTAGGCCTTTCTGAATATCTCACCGGATTCGGAGGAAAAATGAGGATTGCGCGTGGATATCGGAGGAATGTATTTCGTATTTTGGGCGCGGGAGTACATGCCCCTCGTATACCCACTTCCTGCTGGCAATGGGTGGCCGTGGCTTTAGTAGCGGGCGGCGGTCGAGCGGTTTCGGCGAGCACCGAAACATGGGATCCCGACAACACTGGTCCCTCGACGGGCGTTCCCGCTGACGATGCTGGAACCTGGGGTAACGCCGCAACCGATTGGTACAACGCCGCGCCTGGCACGCCGGGCGGCAGCGATGTCGTGTGGCCGAACGATGGCGTCACCGTTGCTCAATTTGGTGATCCGTTTGGAACTGTCGGCACGACTGGCACCGCCGGGACGATAAACCTTGGGACGAATATTCCCGCGGGTGGATTGATTCTGAATAACCCCGCCGCCGGTAATTACACGATTAACGCCAGCGTTGACAGCATATTCCTGAGCACAAGCGGTCTGCTGGTCAATGGTGGTAGTCCCACTCTCTCAATCGGCTCGGGCGAATCGCTTACCAACTCCGGCATCACGACGATTGGCAACGGCAACTTCTCGTCCACGACGTTGACGGTCAGTGGAGCAGGCACCTTCACCGCGACGCCGACGGGCACCACGGGCTTCACGGTTGGCAGCGGTGATACGGCCACATTGCAAATGGGAGGACTGGCGAATTTTTCCTTCACCAACTCTACCGCGGGGGCGGAATTCGATGTCGGAATAAACTCGGCGGGCAACGGAACGGTGACATTGGCCAACAACAGCAGCATCACGGCTGCGATCGTCCGTGTGGGGGATAGCGAGGGGACAACATCGCCAGCAGGCAGCGGCACCCTCAACCTGGGCAGCGGCAGCACGGTAATTGATGCCGGAGTCATCAACATCGGTGGCGGCAGCACTACCGGGCAAGGCTCGATCAACGGAGCATCGGGCACACCGGGCTCTCAGATCAGCAGTGGAACGGTTCAATTCGCGGGATCGAACGGAACCTTGATGATTGGCCCGTTGGCCGGCGCTACCGCGCGCAGGCGCTGGGGCCGTTCATCAACATCGCGGTGGGCGGAAGCGGCAGCACCAACGTAAACGGAAACCTCAACCTCGACGGGCACAGCGTCAGCATCAATGCCGCCAGCCTGGATATGGGACAACGCACCTCCGGCAGCGCCAATAATGCGTCGGGCACGCTGTCGTTCGACACGGGCACTATCAACGTGGGAACCGTCTACATGTCCCACGTCAACGGCTCAAGCGCCGGCGGCACAGGTAACGCGACGATCAATATCGGCAGCTCGCCCAGCAGCACTGAATTGTTCGACGTCAACGGATCGACCTACAAAACCAACACGTCCGACTTCCAGTTGGGCAACACCAGCACCGGCACGAGCGGCTACACCGCCAACGCGACAGTGAACATCATGGGCGGCACCGCGCTGATCAACTCCAACATTTTCTCGAGCACCGTTAGCTCCAACGTGACCAATGGAACGATCAATCTCGAGGGCGGCACCCTCAATATGAACGGTGATGAGATCGGCGGCAGCGGCGTCGCCATCACATTCAATGCGACCAGCGGCACGCTGGAAAACGTCGGCGAAATCGATAGCAACGTCAGCGCTAGTCACGGGATGACCAAGTCTGGCGCAGGGACCGTGACCCTGTTGGGAACCAACACTTGGGGCGGTACCACCACAGTCAGCAACGGGACCCTCCTCGCGGGCGCTGCCGGCGTGATGTCGATTAATGCCGCCGTCGACATCACCGGCGGCACGCTGGACGTATCCGGATATGCCAACACCGTCCATTCGTTGACCGTCGGTTCCGGTGGTACGCTGAACCTGGGAATCGGGAACCTCCTGACAGACTCCGGAATTGCATCGCTTGCCGGCACACTGAACGTGAGCGGTACCCCGGTCGGCCCGTCCGTGGAATTGATGTCCTACACCTCGGAGACCGGCACATTCGCCAGCGTCCCGACCTTTGCGGGTTACAATCTCGTTTACAATGCCACCCAATTGGACTTGATTGAGACCTCGTTCAACCTTACGTGGGACGACGCCGGTGGATCGGGAGACGGCGTCACCTGGAACACGAGCAGCCAGAACTGGAATAACGGTTCCGCGCCGGCGACCTACACCGATGGGGCTTTCGTCACCTTCAGCGACGCCAACAACGCCACATCAAACGGCGGCACAAACCCAAATGCATATAACGTCACGTTGAACACCACCGTCAGCCCCAGCTCGGTGACGGTGAACAACAGCGCCGGCAATTACAGCATCAGCGGGACCGGAAAAATCGCCGGCACCACGACGCTGACCAAGAGCGGCACCAGCACGTTGACGCTCAGCACGGCCAACACCTATTCCGGGGGGACGACCATCAACAGCGGCACCGTGGTTGTAAACGCGGGCGGCACACTTGGTGCCGCCGGTGGAGCATTGGTGTTGGGGACACCGGTTCCGGCGGTTGGTGGAAGCACCACGGCCACGGGAAACCTGACTCTGAACACGAATCTTTCCGTCGGAAGCTTTTCCAGCACGACCAACAACAGCACGGCGGATATCCTGACCATCAGTCCGGGCAGCACGCTGACGGATAGCGGCGCTTTCAACGTCGGCGGGATAAACAGCAACACGACCGCGATTGTTTATACCGGCGCCCTTACGGCAACCGGCGGCGGCTCGCTGGCGGTCAGCGGGACGACAAATTTCAATGTCGGTCAGCCCAGCAACAACACCGGTGGGAAAGATGTCACGACGGTTGATTTTTCCGGCCTGAACAGCGTGAGCATAAATACGACCGGCACGGTTGGCATTGGAAATGGCATCAACAGCAGCGGAATATTGACGCTTGCGGATACCACCGTTGCATCCGTCGCTCCAAGCAACTTCGTCAACGCCAGTGAGATCGATGTCGGCAACAGTCAGGCTAACAACGATGGTGGCATGTCCACGTTGAGTCTGGGCTCGGGAACCAACACGCTGCAGGCCAATACAATCAATGTAGGCTTTGGCAAGACCGGTGGGATCATTACCTGGGTTGCGGATGCGACCGCGAGTTCCTCGGTGACGATCGAGGGAACCGGGGGCGGTAGCGCGGTCGCCAACATCACGTTAGGACAGGCAACCGCGGCAACTTATACCAGTGGCCGCGTTGCGCAGCTCCTGCTCGCGGGTCATTCTGCGACGGTGCAGGCTGGCACATTGCTTATCGCGGATAGTGCGGGAAACACCATCAATGGGCCGAACAGCCTGGTGACATTCGACACCGGGGCGTTCAATGTGCAGACGGTTATTTTGGGCGAGGACGCCAGCGGTAACAGCCTCACGGGCCCAACAGGCTCGCTGGTCATCGGCGGCGCCAATCCGAACAATTCGGCCATCGGTGTATTCACGGTCGGCAGCATCAGCACGCCCGGGACTTTTGACCTCGGCGATTATACAAACAACGGCGTTATCACCACTGTCAATGCGAGCTTTACCATCAACAGCGGCGTCGCAAATATTTACGCCAACATCGCAGACGCCAGCACCGAGGTGGTCGGAGGAGGCACCAACTCTACCCTGACCCTGGCGGGCAATGGTGTGCTGAATATGGAGGGCTATTCAATCGGTCCTGTCACGACAGTTCAACTGGCTCCCAACAGCACCGACACCTCGACGCTGGAAAACCTCGGTGGATCGGGGATCAACGGCTCGGGTTTGACCATAAACGGATCGGGAACCCTGACCCTGCTTGGAACCAACAGCTATACGGGCGGAACAATAGTGAATTCGGGGAAACTCATTGTCGGCGCCAGTGGGGCGTTGCCGACCGGCACATTGGCCATCAACAACAGCGCCATCGCGCGATTGGCCGACAACATCACCGCGGGCACCCCTTTGGGCACCAGCAGTGTGAACCTCACGTCGCTGTCGATCACCGGCACCGGCACGCTCGATATCGGCAACAATCGCGTCATCATCGACTACACCACGGGAAACGATCCCATCGCGTCCATCGAACAGTGGATTAACAACGGCTTCTACGATCTGTCCGGTCCGCAGATCATCAGCAGCGACATTGCGGCGGATGACGCCGCCAGCGGTCTGAGTTACGGCATCGGTTACGCGGACGGCGCCGATGGCGTGGTCGCCGGTCTGCCGTCGGGCGAGATTGAGATCATGTTCACCCTGCTGGGCGATGCCAACCTTGACGGGATCGTCAACAGCGAAGACTTCACGCCGTTCTCGGCCAACGTAGGCAAGAACGGCGGCTGGGATAAGGGAGACTTCAATTACGACGGAACAGTCAACAGTGAAGACTTCACGCCGTTCTCAGCCAATCTGGGCAAGTCGGCCACGCTGGCCGCGGCGGCAGGCACTTTGGCGACGGCGGACGGCATCAGCCTGACGAACGTGCCCGAACCCGGCTGCGCCGGCCTGCTCGTCATGGCGGGACTCGGTGTGCTGCACAAACGAAGACGAAGGTGAACACTAAAATGGCCGCGTGCCGCCGCTTTTTTCCTCGGTGAATGTCAGTGATCCACTGCGAAGGCAAGCGCTCGTTAGTATTCCTGGCGGGTGCCGCGTGGTTGATTGCACCCGTGGACTCGCGTTCAGCTATCGCCACGGATCTTAATACCGTCACCAGTCGAGTCATCGCTCAACTTATTGCCGCCGATCCTTCCGACTCTACTGTCGAAGGATACATGTCCAGCCTGCAATCCAACGGCAGTTGGTCTTACATCAATTATTCGAACACGTCCCAGACGAACTGGACACCCGCAACCGCCCTGACTCAGATGCTCGACATGGCGGAATCGTATTCGAACAGCAGTAGTTCGCTGTATCGGAATACGACGCTCGAGGCTGACATCCTCAATGCGTACAACTATTGGATGTCGGTCAATCCCCAGAGTACGAACTGGTACGACAACGACATTCGAACGCCGCAGGGAATCGGCAGCACAATGGTCCTGATGGAATCGGACATGTCGGCGACCGAATTATCCGAAGGCAATACGATCCTCAACCAGGCCCGCTCGGAATTGAGCGTTCCTTCGATTGCAACCGGATCAAACCTTGTTCTTCTGGCCACGGTGGGAATTAACCAGGGCATCGTCGACGGAAATACCGCCGACGTCAGCCAGGGCTTTGGGGAAATTCAAAGTACCATTCAGGTGGTAAGCCCGGGGCCGGGCGAAGGGATCGAACCGGACAATACGTATCAGTTTCACGGCCCGCAGCTTTACATCGGCGACTATGGAACAACCGCTTTGACCGATCCGCTGCAATATGCATCGATCGCGGCGGGAACATCCTTTGCCATCGACAGGCGCAGGAGCAAATCCTGGTGAACACGCTGCTCGACGGTTCTCAATGGTTCGTTTACGGCCAGTCGCTTGATTTTTCCGCCTCCGGCCGGGATGCCTCGCGCCAGGGTTTTGACACCGATGGCACTGCTTTCGTCAGCGCGATTCAATACGCCTTGAGTCTGGGAAGCTATCGCTCCAGTGAACTTGAGGCTTTCCTGAATCGTCAGGAAGGAGCAATCTCCTCCGGTTCGGCCAGCTCCAGCCTGGGGCTTTCCGGCAATAAGGGCTTCTTCGATTCGGACATCATGGTCCAGCAGCGGCCGAATTATTTCGAGTCGGCCAAGGTCACCTCCACCCGCACGGTCAACCCCGAGTCAATCAACGGTGAGAATCTTGAAGGCCTGTACATGGCCGACGGCGTCAACGAGATCATGGTCACCGGCAACGAATACAACAACATTGAACCGGTCTGGAACTGGCGGCGATTGCCGGGCACGACCGTCGAACAGAATACCCGCTCGCTTCAGCCCGGTTCGGCGGACAAGGGTTCGACGTCTTACGCCGGCGGCGTGTCCGACGGCACGTATGGCGCCGAAGCCCTCGCTTACAATCGCTTCAACGTCGCGGCCCAGAAATCCTGGTTTTTTTTCGATAATGAGGAAGTCGCGCTTGGCGCCGCCATCAACGCTCCCAACGCAACTTCCGAAGTGGACACGACGCTAAACCAGTGCCTGCTTACCAGCACCGTCACGTACCAGACTACCGGGAGTTCGACGGTTCAAACCCTGACTTCCGGCACCGTTACACCTGCCGGATTGCAGTGGGTCTACCAAGGCGGCGTCGGTTACTACTTCCCCACCCCTGTCAGCAACGCGACCATATCTGCCGTTGCCCAGAGCGGGAATTGGCAGGAAATCAACTCGCAGTACAGCAATAGCACCGTCTCGGAGAACGTCTTTTCGCTCTATATTGATCACGGCTCACACACGTCCAACGGTTCGTACTTTTACATCGTCGTGCCCAACACAACGGCTGCGGGCATGAGCGCCTATGTTGCAGACGATCCAATCCAGGTTCTCAGCAACAATGCGGAGGTGCAGGCGGTCCAACAAACGTCGCTCGACATCACGCAGGCCGCGTTTTATACGCCCTATTCGTTTTCGATAGTCTCCGGTCAAACCGTCGCAGCCAATGCACCTTCGGCAGTGATGCTTGAACGCCAACCGGACGTGCTAAAGCTGGATGCTTCCAGCCCGCAGAATCTGCAGATGACGCTTCAAGTGCAGTTATCCGGCGTGACCCTGTCCGGCTCCAGTCCCGGTTGGTTCGATGCCATGGGGACCTCCATGGTTAGTCTTTATCTCCCCGGCGGTAATTTGGCCGGTTCAACCGTCGGCTTAACCCTCCAATCCAATGGCGGCACGACTCCGATCGTCAGCCTCTCCAATACGACCGGCTCAGCGCCACTCACTTACACCGTCACCGCGCCCGTGACGCTGCCGAACAACACTACTTTTGAGACCGACGCCAACTCGACCCTCGTTTTTTCCGCGCCAATCGGCGGCGGGGCGTCGCTCACCAGCGCCGGCACGTTGGTGTTTTCCGCCGGAAACACCTATATCGGCGGCACCAGCGTCGACGGCGGCACTCTGACGGTCAACGCCGGCGGTACGCTCGGCGCGGCCACAGGCGGTTTGGTTCTGGGCACACCGGTGCCTGCAACCAATGGAACGACCACGCCCACCGGCAATTTGTTTCTCAATACAAGCGTGACCGTCGGGAGCTTTTCCAGCACCACGAACAACGCCACGGCCAACCTCATCACGATCAATCCGGGCTTTGTGATGACCGATACCGGAGCGTTTGTAGTCGGCGGCGTCAACAACAACACCAGCGCGATCGTTTACGATTGCGCCCTTACTGTCACCGGCGGCGGTTCGCTAGTTGTTTCCGGAAGCGGAAGCTTCAGCATCGGGCAGACCAGCAACAACAAGGGCGGCAAGGACGCCACGACTGTTGATCTATCGGGCTTGAACAGCGTGAGCGTAAACACGACCGGCACGGTTGGCATCGGAAACGGTATCAATAGCAGCGGAGTATTGACGCTCGCGGATACCACTGTTGCGTCCATTGCTCCAAGCAACTTTATCAACGCCAGTGAGATTGACGTCGGCAATAGTGAATTCAACAACGACGCCGGTCCATCCACGCTGAATCTTGGGTCGGGAACCAACACACTTCAGGCCGGCGTTATTAACATTGGCTTCGGCAAGACCGGAGGTGCGATCGCCTGGGTGGGTGACGCCGGCCCCATGTCGCAAGTGATGATTGCCGGCACCGGTGGCGGAATTACGGTCGCGAACATTACGCTCGGACAGGCCAACGCGGCCACTTATACGGCGGGCCGACTTTCGCAGCTCCTGCTCGCCGGGCATGATGCTACCGTGCAGGCAGGCACGCTCACGATCGGAGATTCCACGGGCAATGCTCTAAATGGTCCCAACAGCACCGTGACGTTCGACGCCGGCGAATTCGCGGTGCAGTCCGTGATCTTGGCCGCTGATACCGGTGGAATAAGCACGACGGGCCCGATCGGCTCACTGATCGTCGGTGGCGCCACCCCGAATAGTGCCGCAACCGGTGTATTCACAGTCGGCAGCGTCAGCACGCCCGGCACTTTCGACCTCGGCTATTTCACCAACAATGTTGTCGCCACCGCTTCGCCTGCCTTCACGATCAACAGCGGCGTCGTGAACATGTATGCCAACATTGCCGTCATCAACACCACTTCCGCCGGAACCATCACCTCAAACCTCACCCTCGCCGGCAACGGCGTGCTGAACATGGAAGGTTACGCTATCGGCGGTGGAGGGGCGGCCAGCAGCGATAATGCCCCGATCACCAGTGTTCAATTGGCTCCCAACAGCAGCGACACCTCAACGCTGGAAAACCTCGGTGGATCGGGGATCAACGGCTCGGGTTTGACCATGAACGGATCGGGAACCCTGACCCTGCTTGGAACCAACACCTATACGGGCGGAACAATAGTGAACTCGGGGAAACTCATTGTCGGCGCCAGTGGAGCGTTGCCGACCGGCACATTGACCATCAACAATAGCGCTATCGCGCGATTGGCGGACAACATCACCACGGGCACTCCCTTGGGCACCAGCAGCGTGAACCTCACGTCGCTGTCGATCACCGGCACCGGCACGCTCGATATCGGCAACAATCGTGTCATTATCAACTACACCCCGGGAAACGATCCCATCGCATCCATCGCCGCGTGGATTAACAACGGCTTCTACGATCTGTCCGGTCCGCAGATCATCAGCAGCGACATCGCGGCGGACGATGCCGCCAGCGGTCTCAGTTATGGCATCGGTTACGCGGACGGCGCCGATGGCGTGGTCGCGGGCCTACCTTCGGGCGAGATTGAGATCATGTTCACCCTGCTGAGCGATGCCAACCTTGACGGGATCGTCAACAGCGAGGACTTCACGCCGTTCTCGGCCAACGTGGGCAAGAACGGCGGCTGGGATAAGGGAGACTTCAATTACGACGGAACAGTCAACAGTGAAGACTTCACGCCGTTCTCGGCCGATCTGGGCAAGTCGGCCACGCTGGCCGCCGCGGCGGGCACTTTGGAGACAGCGGACGGCGTCAGCCTGACGAACGTTCCCGAACCCGGCTGCGCCGGTCTGCTCGTCCTGGCCGGACTCGGTGTGCTGCACAAACGAAGACGACGGTGATAATTTTAAGGACCGCATGCTGCCGATTTTTTCTTTTAGGAACACCTTCCTTAGAATAACAATTCCCTCGTGGCGATTAATGAGACTCATTTTGATGATTTAGCCGGGGATTAGCATTTATGTTGAAAACACTCCCGCTATTCGTGGCGATCAGTTTTATGTTCCAGTTCCCGGCCGGGGCAGCAATCGGTTCTTCAGTTTCGCTCACGGATGCCCAATGTGTGAAGCTTATTCGTCTGGTGCGCGACGATCCCGAGGCTGCCGCGCAGTTTGCGAACATCCAACAAACCGCCGACAACGCGTTGTCGGCCAAGCCGGACCCGATCCCATTGATCCAAACCCAAGGCAGGCTTGCTGGTGATCCGGTCAAGAAGCGTACTTGGAAAAGTCTGGGCGATATGGCCAACCTCGAATGCCTGGGCTACGCATTGGCAGTCACGAAAAATCCGGTGTATGCCGACAAAATCCGCGAATATGCCCTGGCATGGGCCGGGACTAATCACTCCGCCGGCGATCCCATCGACGATACGAATCTAGAGGGACTGCTGATTGGGTACGACATGGTGCGCGATAGCTTGTCCGCTGGCGACCGGAATATGGTTGACCCGTACTTACGCGGCGTTGCCGAGGCCGAAATCAAAACGGGCCAGTCCGATGCCCACACGAACATAAACAACTGGAACAGCCATCGCCTTAAAGTCGTTGGCCTGATCGCTTTCATTCTGCACGACCGGGCATTGATCGACCATACGATCAAGGCATATCAACGGCAAATACAGGTCAATCTGTTGCCCGATGGTTCGTCAATCGACTTTCACGAACGGGATGCGCTGCGCTATCACGCGTATGATTTGACGCCGCTTCTCACGGTGGCGATCGCTGCCCGTAACAATGGCATCGACCTTTACAACTACCACGCGCCCAGCGGGAGTTCGCTGCCGGCTGCGGTCGCGTTCCTGATTCCGTTCGCCAACGGCAGTCAGACGCACGCGGAGTTCGTAGATTCAACGGTTCCATTGGACCGCAAGCGAGCCGAGAACGGCCAATCCGAATACAAGTCGGGTACTATCTGGGATCCCCGCGACGCGATGCCAACGCTCGACAAGGCGGAACTGTTCGATTCTTCGTTATTGCCGCTGGTCATACACCTGGCATCATCGAAGGCAAAGCGCTTCCCCACCTGGCAGATCGTGCTGAATGCCGTCAGTCAGTGACGGCTCACCGCGCGTTTTTCGGTCACGACCCTTCCGCCTGTTTTTGGCATTCCAAATCCGATTTGCCTGCGAAAACCGGTCGGCGACTCTCCGACATATTTGCGAAAAACAACTCCTAGCAAAGTGGCGCTTGTAAAACCCGACGCAGTGGCGACTTCTTCGATCGACAGCGTCGTGGCGATCAGCAACTGCTTGGCACGTTCAACGTGCGCGCGGCGAATTTCAGAGCCCACCGAATGTCCGATTGTCTGAAGAAACCGTCGTTCAAGCGACCGGCGAGATATGAAGAGATGCTCCACGACATCGTCCACCTGAATCGTCTGCGCGGCATTCGCTTTGATAAACTGCAAACCTTTCGCCACGTAGGCATCGTCGACACATGCCACGTCCGTTGTTGTTCGCGGCACGACGCAAAGCGGGGACAGAGTGGTGAGCAGCGGCGCGGCGATTCCGTCCAGAGCCGCTTCCAATAATCGTGCCGCCTCGAAACCCACCTTCGCCGCCGGTATCGCGATGCTCGACAGCGGACAAGCTCCCACTGTGTTCAACAACTCATCGTCGTCGACACCCAACACCGCGACCTGTTCTGGAACGGGTATCCCGTATTTCCGAGCCGCCGACAGGAGCCGATGCGCCCAGGCGTCGTTGCAACAGAACACCGCGACAGGCTTAGGCAACGAGACCAACCATGGTCCGATCTCGGTTGATGCTGTGTCGCATTCATGGCATATGGCGCCTTCTACCGCTAACCGTTTTTTGAATGCCTCGCCCCTCAGCCGGCCATATTCGAAACGTCCATTGGTGCAGTATCCGAAATGAGCCATCCCCAACGAAAGCAGATATTCCGCAGCCATTTCTCCGATCGACGGATCATCCGGTACAATTGTGGGAACCCCATAGTCCGCGCGACAGAAGTTCGACACATTGATGGCCGGCTTTCCCATGGCATGGATTTTCTCGAACAGTTCAGGGCGGTAAGCCTGGATAATTAATCCGTCCACGTTCCATTTGTCCGGCTCAGGCATCTCCTCGTAAGCCCAGAACCGCGGCTCCATGGCGATCACCCAATGCGGATTTCGGTGACAGAATTCCATCACACCATGGATCACCTCCCGGCCGAATGAGCCGATCGTGTCCACCGCCAACCCAATTGCACGCGACTTCGCCATATCAATATATATAGCACCAATATCCAAATTATATGCCGCAAAATCGAGAACAATTGGCTTGATTACACTTTTTCGTCCCTCCCTTAAGTTCATAACACGCATAACAGGTCAAAACCCACCCTCTATCACTGTGGGCTATATTAGCCTAAAAATGCGATATTTGTCGTAAAATCTAGAAACTTTGGCGACAAATTGCGCGGCATCTCGTCTCGCAATGGGCGATAATCACTTAAAGAGCGCGACATGTCATTTCTCGCACACTGGATCGCGCTAAGTATTTAATCCGCGGAGGTTTCGATGGGCCAGCGAATGGCGAGCGTTCATTATCGGTTTTCCTCCAAGAGTCGGTTAACAGCGTTCACCTTGGTCGAGCTGTTGGTGGTGATCGGGGTGATCGCAGTTCTAATCAGCCTCCTTCTGCCCGCGCTCAACAAGGCGCGACGGCAAGCTGCGACCGTGCAATGCGCGAGTAACATGCGGCAGATCGCGCTTGCGGTGATCAACTATACCAATGACAACAACGGCCATCTTATGCCGGCAATGATCTGGCCGACGGGCAACGCAAGCTTATATCCGGACGGCTTTTTCTGGGCGGCGGAGTTGGTGCACCAGCATTACCTCAACGCGCCGAACATAATGCATCAACCGAGTAACCCCAACAACGGGGCGCCTCCGCCGGGCGTCTCTTCGGTGTTCCAGTGTCCGGAGGGGCTTACTCCGGACCAAACCGGATCCCTCGATAACGGTCAATCATTCAATTATGGCCAGTATCCCACGGACACGCTTAACAACGATTGGTGCTACTGCATAGACGACGATCCGCGTGTTGATCATCAGCCAGCCTATGGGACCGCCACCTGGTATATGTTGAACTGCAGGACCACCGGCTACGCCTCAAATTACACATATCCGACGACTCCCGGCACGGGCCTCTTCAATCCACCATTCGTATATTTCGTGGGCGGAACCGACAATGCCGGCGAAACGGAAGCGAACGACATCGTTGATCTCCACTACTCGCGCACGATTTCAATGATCAAACATAGCGCATATATGGTGATGATTTCAGAAGCATCGGACATCAACTGGGTTACACAGACAGCGACGACCGACGTCATTACCGGACAGCACCATTACGCGCCGCGTTTGGGAGCGAGGCATGGAAGCCGTACGCGCGACGGCAGAAATGCTTTCACAAACTTCGCCTTTATGGATGGTCATGTTGACCTGTTTCCAACATATCCGATCGATTCCCAGCCGCCGCTTCCCGGAATACTCGCCGGCCTCGATGGCATGTCCGCGATGACGCAAGCCTCGGGCACCGAGTTTACTTTGTTCATGGACCGCCAGTGATGACGCGGTCTTGAGTAAAGTTGACTGCAGGAAAATGCGCCAAAATTGGCAACCGGCTGGCGACCGTTGTTATGCCAATTCGAGAAACAACGGGACAACGATCGTGCGCACAAAGCCCGAACCGCCCCCCGTACGCCAACGCCGATTTGCTTTGCAACTGCACCACTTTGGCGCGAATGTTGAACGGGTCACCAAATTTCTGATTACAATGACTCCTATTCCGACGGACGATCAAATTGATTTTGTTCGTGGGATATGGCTTTGCCTCTTGGAGAAAAATGAAATCAGCCTCATTTGCTGTTCTGCTGGCAATCGTTGCTATTCCAGGGATAGTCGCTTCACTCCCCGGCGGAGTCATCGGCTCCGTCGGTTCAGCTCAGCCCGCCGCCCCTGATTTCGGTCCCAATGTTCTGATCTTCGATCCTGCGATGACGACGATTCAGAGCCGGATCAACGACATCTTCAAGCGACAGGAAAGCAGTGAGTTCGGATCCGGCCGCTATGCGTATCTCTTCAAGCCCGGAGCCTACAACCTGGACGTGCAGATCGGGTTTTATATGGAAGTGCTGGGTCTGGGCCGGTCGCCCGATGCGGTCTCCATAACCGGCGCCGTCCGATCCAAGGCCACTTGGATGAAGGGAAATGCCACCTGTAACTTCTGGCGATGCGTGGAAAATCTCTCCGTGACACCCACTCGGGACGGCAACGTCAACGTCTGGGCCGTCTCGCAGGGAACAGCTCTCCGCAGAACGCATATAAAAGGGGATTTGAATCTTTGGGACCACGGATGGTCCAGCGGCGGGTTCATGGCCGACTGCAAAATCGACGGTCAGGTGAACTCCGGCTCCCAGCAACAGTGGCTTTCCAGAAACTCCGACTGGGGCGGCTGGAAGGGCGGAGCCTGGAATATGGTATTTCTTGGCGTCGCCAATCCTCCGCGGGACGCTTGGCCCGAGCGTCCGTACACGGTCATCGATCAAATCCCGGTGATTCGGGAGAAGCCGTATCTTTTCATCGACGAGACCGGGCACTATTTCGTCATGGTTCCCAGCCTGCAAGTCCGCGGCTCCAGCGGAATCACCTGGTCTGGTGGTACCACGCCCGGAACTCCGGAGCCGATTGAACGCTTCTATCTGGCCCATCCGGGAACGGACAATGCCGTCAGCATCAACGCCGCTTTGAGCCAGGGGAAGAACCTGATCTTCACGCCGGGCGTGTACCACCTGGAAAACAGCATCCGCGTCGCACGCCCGGGTACGATTGTACTTGGATTGGGATATCCCACGCTGATTCCGGACAACGGAGCGCCCGCGATGATGATTTCCGATGCCGATGGGATCGAGGTGGGAGGAATCCTCTTTGAAGCCGGCGCCATCAACTCACCCAATATGCTGGAGATCGGCGAGCCGGGCAGCTCCGCATCTCATGCGAACAATCCCTCATTTTTTTATGACATCTTCTGCCGGGCCGGCGGCGCGGCGATTGGAAAGGCAAGCTGCTTTGTCACCATCAACAGCAACGACGTGGTGGCTGAAAACTTCTGGCTGTGGCGCGCCGATCATGGCGACGGCGTCGACTGGAATGGAAACACGGTGCGCGCCGGTTTGAACGTCAACGGAAATAACGTCACTTTTTATGGTCTGTTCGTGGAACATTGCCAGGGGTATCAAACAGTCTGGAACGGCAACGGCGGGCGCGTCTACTTCTATCAGTCGGAAATGCCGTACGATCCGCCCAGCCAGGCCGCCTGGCGGCACGGGCAGTTCAGAGGATTTGCTTCCTACAAGATCGCGGATTCGGTGACTACCCATGAAGCATGGGGGCTTGGTGTTTACTGCATATTTGTAGACGCGCCCGTGGTGGCCGAGAATGCCATCGAAACGCCCGAGACCCCTGGGGTCAGGATACATCATATGGTAACGCTTCGGTTTGGCGGGGTGGAGGGTAGCGGCATTGAACATGTCATCAATGGGAAGGGCGCTGCCGTAATAACAAAGCGGATCGCGCGAGTTGATTGATGCGGAATTCGCAGGAGCGATCCAAACTGGCCCATGTTGTCGCGAATCAGAACCCCATGGATGGCATCTGTTCCTGTTCCGCTTAATGCGTCGGTGCAAGCTTCTGCAGCTCGACGGCAGCCATCAGGAGAGCGCCGGTGGCGTACTGCTGGGTATCGGCAGGTTTGGCTGCGGCCGGCTGAAAGCCAACTTCCTGAACAAAGCCGGGCACACCGTCGGAATTTCGATCGGCAATAAGGGCATTCCATCCCTTCACGGCAGCAGGCTCATAGGTTTCGACACTGAGCAGCTTGTTATCGATCCCCCAGGCCATTGCGTAGGTAATTAAGGCGGTACCACTGGTTTCAGGTCCCGGAAATTCATCGGGGTACAGAAGATTGGAATGCCAGGTGCCGTCCGAACTTTGCAAGGTGAGCAACTCGGCCATCATGTCTTTGTAGAGTTTGAGGTATTTGCCGCGCGATGGATAATTTTCGGGCATAAATTGGAGAGTTCGTGCGAGCCCACCAACAACCCAACCGTTTCCGCGTGCCCAGAAAATCTTCTTCCCGCTTTTGTCCGGTTTGTTGACGAAACGATTGTCACGATAAAAAAGGTGATCCTTCGGACTATAGAGCGCCGCGGCCGTTCTCCAAAACTCGTGATCCATCGCGTCTATGTATTTTGGATCCCCGGTAATCAGCGACATGCGGGCCATTACAGGCGGAGCCATGAAGAGCGAGTCGCACCACCACCAGGTCAGCTTTGCATTGACAGGTTCGCTATTGAGGCGATCGACCAGCGGATCGAGACGTGCCTTAAGCGGTTCCAGCCGCGCCGGTTCGGGATGAGCCGCATAAAGGGTGAGATATGTCTGACCGATGGCCAGATCATCGGCGTGAAACAAATCAACATGCTGTTTGGCGACGCCCGGTTTCCAGCCATTTTTTTCCGCCAGCAGGGTCAGGATCCGGACATAACTGTCACCTTTCGGGGAGGCCGTTGAAAAATCAGCCAAACCGGCCTGCAGCACCGCTCCGATCCATCCCGAGCTGATCTGGTCGTTTAGCAACCGGAGTTGAGCATCGGCCACACTTCCGGCGTCACGAATAACTTTGCCACGGGAAATCGGGGTAACGGGATCGGCGCCAAGAGCGGCGGCAGAGACAAACCAGAACAAGACTAAGGTTGAAACCCACTTTGGATATCGCATGGAAATTCATCTTGATGAATCGGCGACAAGCCAAGCACATCTAAAAAGCGGATGAAGAGGTTCGAACGCTCGACACACAGCTGGGGAATTTGAAGCTTTCAACCCACCGAAAAACTCGAAAACAACTGGATTTTCAGGCATTTTATAAACTTGAATCCGATTCGCAAGCCTTCGTATGGTTTGCCTGGTTTCTCAGGAATTTTCAGCAATCGCACGTTTGCGAAACCGTAGACTGCTGAAATAGGATTGGCGCATCGAAAGTGAAATTCTTTACCCGTGTTTTTTGCGACAACAGCTTTCTCAAAATGGCCGAATTCATGGAGTTTCGCATCGGCTGCCGCAGAGCATCGGTAGCGGCGGTAGTTGAAGTCTCTGATCCGACCGTCACGAAGATCGTCCTCGCCGCAGTCGGAGAATCCCTAATCCCGCCACCACCGTCATCCCGGCGCTCATCGGCTCAGGCACGTTTACCAAGCTCAGGCCGTTGGCTGCCTGCAAAGCACCGTCCTGGGCGGCCAACGAGGCGGACTGGCCGAGGTTGTGCGAGAACAGCGTGAAGTCTTCGGCGTTGACGGTTCCGTCGTAATTGAAATCCCCCGCATCCCAACTGCCGCTCTGGCCGAGATGCTGCGAGAAGGGCGTGAAGTCTTCGCTGTTGACGATCCCGTCAAGGTTGGCGTCACCCAACAGGGTAAACATGATTTCGATGGTGCCGCTGGGCAAGTTGGCGGGATTGCCATTGTCAGCCGAGTCGGCGTAGCCGATGCCATAGTTAAGACCGCTGAGAGCGTCGTCTGCTGTTATGTCACGGCTAATAATGGACGGACCGGGCCGGCCATAATATCCATTCGCGATCCACTGTTCGATCGATGCGATTGGGTCGGTCGCGGGGCTGCCGTAGTCGATGATGACGCGATTATTGCCGATGTCGAGTGTGCCGTTGCCAGTGATCGACAGCGAGGTGAGAACCACATTGCTGGTGGCCAACGCGGTTCCCGTGGTCACGTTGTCTGCCAACTGCACTTCGCCGCCGCCGGAGACGGACAATGCGCCGGTCGGCAAGGCGCTCGTTGTGGAACCCGTCGGCTCAACTAACAGCAGGCCGTTGCTGACATTCGTTCCGCCACTATAGGAGTTGGGCGTTGAGAGGGTCAGCGTGCGGGTGCCTGACTTGGTGAGCGAACCGGTACCGGCAATTCCACCCGCGCCGCTGATGGTGTAGTCGCCCGCGGAGTTGATTACCGTCACCGCACCGGGATGTACGACTGTGTTTAGAGTAACGGCGTAGTTTCCATTGTTGGCGTCATTGAAGATGACATCGGCGCCGTCGGTGTAAACTGTTGGGGCCGTGCCGGAGTTCCAGTTGTTGTTGCTCGCGATATCCCAGGTCTTCCCATCGCTTGGATTCGTGACCGGTGCGTTGTCCCACGTGAGCTGTGGGATAGACAGACCGAACTGCAGGTAGTTAATTGCCTCGCCGCTGTTCTGCATTTGCAGAGTGATCGAATCGTAACCGGCCGGGAGATTCACCTCCGTGCCAAGCGTCTGATAAGTGCCGGTGGAAGCCAGATTGACACTGCCTAAGGTGGCGGAACCATCCAGCAATGTGAACAAGCCACTCGCCCCCCCGACGCGAAAATTAACGGTATAGATGCCCGCCTGCGCGACGTAAAGGTTGTAATCGACCTGTGCATTGGAAGCGGAAGCATTCATGTCAGCGAAGCTGAAAGCATTGGTATCGTTCGTCGCGCTGATCGTAGCATTCGATGTCGTTGTATAACGGTCCGATTGCAGGCGCCCGTTGGGGCGATAGTAGATGCTGGTACTGTGGACAGGCATGCCCACATATGCCTGGCCCAAGGTAGACAATGAACCCGCGGCCGAGTTGAGCAGTGAAATGTAAGGCGAGCTGGATGGGCTGCTCGATCGAGCAATAAACCAGGAGTAGTACGGGACGTCCGGGTCGTTCTCCAGCTCATCCACTGCCGGGACCATGTACTGGAGTTGCTGTTTTACGCTGGTCGCATCGTAGTAGGCAAACTCACTGACGGAAACCGGCCTGCCACCCGCGTCGGCTTCCGCCTGCTGGAGGTTGTACGTGAAGCCACCAAAGTTGTCGTAGATGTGCGCACCCGTGCCCGCGACGGTGGTGTTGTTTGCGGCACAATCTTGAAAGAAATCGGTCAGATATTGGCTCGTCGAAGTGATACCGGTGTCTCCACCGGCGGGCATTTGTGGTCCGGAAACCGGAATGCCATACGGGCCGGCGATTGCCTCCACGTTTGCGTACGTGGTCGCCGCCTGTGCCGGCGTCATAACCGCCTGACCGCTGATATTGGGCTCGTTGATGGTCAGAATTTCCGGGGGGCGATTGCCGGCGGACAGGTAACTGCTGAGGCTCGACAACTCTCCCGAGTCACTGCCCCACACCTCTGGGAAGAAAGTCATGCCGGCATTCGTCGGCACGGTCTGATTCGGGGTGGGGGAATAATTGTACCACCACGAAACGCCCGGATTCAGAGCCGTGAAATCGCTCGCGTTCAGAGTGCCGCCTACTGCGACGCCTCGCTTGGGACTTTGCACTGCCGCCTCGGCATCGTACACCTGCACGGCCGCTGACGCGGATGATACCGCGACAGCCAACGCCGACGCGGCAGCAAGGACGCCTGTGGAACGCAGATGCGGCATGATCTCACCCTCATCTTATCTGTAACGACCGGCCGAAGCTTGGTTATATTTACCCGCAGTGTGCCTCGATACTTTTCAAGTGGTGCGCACTGCTTCTCCAACGTCCGCACTCAATCCAGTAGACTCTTTGTGAATTTCATGGACATCGATCAATCCATCCAACTGGCCGTCCAGCACCAGCGGTCGGGTCGCTTTGCCGAGGCGGAGCAAATTTACCGGCAAATCCTCGAGCGATTCCCCGAGCGTGCCGATGCCTGGTACCTGCGTGGAATTCTAGCGGGGCAGTCGGATCGAGGCGAGCTGGCCCTGGATTTCATCGGCCGGGCGATTCGACTCCGCCCAGATATTGCGGAATACCACAGCAATCTTGGCAATGCGCTACGAATCGTCGGCCGGACCGATGACGCCATCGCCGCCTGCCGGCACGCGGTGCAGCTCCAGCCTGACCTGGGGCTGGCACACTGTCAGTTGGCCAACGCACTGAAAACCAAAGGCGATCTCGAGGCCGCCATCGCTGAATATCGCGAGGCAATCCGACTTCTTCCCGGCTATGCGCAGGCCTACAACAACCTTGGCTCAGCACTCTCCGATCAGCAGAAATATCGCGAAGCCATCGCCGAATACCGACGCGCCCTTGCGATCAATCCCAACTATGTCGAAGCGCTGTCGAATCTCGGCGGCGCGCTCGCCAACATTGAGCGCGCGGACGAGGCGATCGAAGTCTGCCGGCGTTTGCTGCGGATCCGGCCGAACGATGCGCTGGCCCACAGCAATCTGGGTGTGGTTCTCGCCAAAAAGGGGCGAATGGAGGAAGCCATCGCATCCTACCGCCGGGCTCTCCAATTGCAGCCTGCATCCGCCGAGACACACTGTAATCTCGCCGGAGCGCTCATAGTGATGGGCCTGTTTGAGGAAGGCGCCGTCGAATCCCGCCGTGCCATCGCCGTCAAATCCGATCTGGCCCCGGCTTACAACACTCTCGGTGATGCGCAAAGGCGCTCGGGCATCTGGAGGACGCGGCCCAGACCTATCGCCGCGCGATTGAGCTCAAGCCCGATTATTCCGAAGCGCACGGCAACCTGGTGCTTTTGTACAACTATCTGCCGGGCTATGAAGTCAATGAGGTTCTGGCCGAAAGCCGCAAATGGGCCGAACGGTTTGAAAAACCGCTGGCAGGCGAAATCAAGCCGTACGACAACGATCGCTCGCCGCAGCGCCGTTTGCGCATCGGCTATGTATCGGCCGATCTTCGCTGGCATCCGGTGGGGAGGCTCGTGGCCCCTCTGATCGCCCACCACGACCCCGCGCAAGTGGAAGTCTTTTGCTATTCAGATGCCCGCGCTGAGGACGAACAGACCGCCAAAATCCGGCGGCACGCTCACGCCTGGCGAAATTCCCTGCAATGGAGCGATGTCGAGTTAGCACAAGAGATTCGCAACGACAAAATCGACCTCGTCGTTGAACTTGCCTTGCGCACCGGAGGCAATCGGCTGCTGGCGCTGGCGCGTAAGCCGGCGCCGGTCCAGGTCACCTGGCTTGGATATCCCGGAACCACCGGAATGAGCACCATCGACTACCGTTTGACCGACCCCTATCTCGATCCGCCTGGCCAGGATGATGAGAATTACTCCGAACGCTCGCTTCGTCTGCCGGCTACCTATTGGTGCTACGAGGCGCCAAGCGATCCGGCGACCAACCCGCTCCCGGCAGAATCTTCAGGATTCATCACCTTCGGCTGCTTGAACAATTTCTGCAAAATCACGGCCGCGACTATTCAAACCTGGTGCCGGCTGCTGAAGCAATTGCCGACATCGCGGCTGGTCCTCCACGCGCCACTGGGCAATTGCCGAGCGGAGATGCGCGGCACCGTGGCTGCAACCGGCGTCGACCCGCAGCGGCTGGAATTCATCGATCGTCTCCCGATGCGACAATATCTCGAGCAATACCACCGCATCGACATCGCACTCGACCTGTTTCCGTTTGGGGGCGGCACAACAAGTTGCGATGCGGTCTGGATGGGAGTCCCGCTGATCACGCTCGCGGGCCGCACCGCCGTCGGCAGAACGGGCGTAAGCATCCTGATGAACCTGGAGCTGCCCGAACTGATTGCACATAGCCAGGACGAATACATCGCAATCGCAGCACGGTTCGCGGGCGATCTGCCGCGCCTGTCCCACCTTCGCTCGGGCTTGCGAGCGCGTATGCAGCAATCACCGCTGATGGACGCGCGGCGCTTCGCCCGTGATTTCGAGGCGGCGCTACGGCAAATGTGGAAAAGTTGGATTGCTTCGCCTTGACTGTCCACAATCTGATCCGTCGATGAACTCCAGTTCTCTTCTCGCCCGCCATTGCCGGTGGATTACTCGCCTGGCGGGTGAATCCGCCGTGAACAACAACTTTCCTTTTCATTTCGATGCGAACTTATTAAAACCAGCGGAGATGGAATCAACCTCATTCTCCCGGCGGAGTTTCCTTAAATCTGTGGCGACCACGGCGGGGATTCTCGCCCTCAATCCCATTCGTGCCTGGGGTGCCGATGCAAGCTCCTCGTCGGCTCAATCCGGCAGCATTATCACCGACGGCAGCGGTAAACGATTCACTCCGGGGCCGGCTCTGAATTGGACCAACGCCTCCGATCATGCAGACATTACCATCGACCCCAACCAGACGGCGCAGACCATCTCCGGCTTTGGCTCGGCCTTAACCGACGCGGCCTGCTATAACCTCGCTCTGTTGCCAGATTCTTCCCGGGACCAGTTGCTGACCGAGTTATTCAGTCCAGACCAGATCGGGCTCAGCGTTTGCCGGCTCTGCATCGGCGCCAGCGATTACAGCACCGATTGTTTCAGCTACGATGACGGTGCGCCCGACCCGGATCTAAACCATTTCACCATCGATCACGACCAGCGCCGTGTGATACCGATCCTCCGGGAAGCATTGGCAATCAATCCGAATCTGTTCCTCTTCGCCTCCCCCTGGAGCCCGCCCGGATGGATGAAATACGGCGGCTCGATGTGCGGCGGCAGCCTTCAGCCTAAAAATTCCGACGCCTACGCTCAATATATCCTGAAATATCTCCAGGCGTACCAAGCCGCAGGAGTCCATGTCAACGCGATTACCATACAGAATGAAACGGACACCGATCAAAACGGCCTGATGCCCGCTTGTACCTGGTCGCAGGAGGTGGAGGACCGATACATCGCCGAGCATCTCGGCCCGCTGCTGAAGAAGGAATCTCCCTCCACCAGGATCTGGATCCTCGATCACAATTACGATTTGATCGGCCGCGTCCTCGATCAAATGGCCAAACCAGAGGTCCGGCAATACGTCAACGCCGTCGCGTGGCACGGGTACGGGGGCGAACCCGAGCAGATGAAGCTTCTCTGGCAGACCTATCCCGGCATGGAAATGCGATTCACGGAATGGGGTGACCATTTCGACGCCAAGGATTATCTGACCGACTGGGCTTCCTGGTCTGCCAAGTTCACGCACATCTTGCGAAACGGCCCAAGCAGTATTACGACTTGGAACCTCGCGCTCGATGAGAACGGCAAACCCAATATCGGCCCCGCCCACTGCGGCGGGCTGGTGACCATCCATTCCGGCACCCGCGAAATCATTCGTAGCGGCCTTTACTGGACGATGCAGCATTATTCCCGCGCGTTTATCCCCGGATCAAAAATCGTCGCCACGCGCGGCGACGTTTCCGACGTCTCACATATCGCAGCCAGGCTACCCGGCGGGGGGATTGTGCTGATGCTGAGCAACACCGGCGCCGCGCGTGCAATCCGCATCGCCAAAGACAACAAGGTGGCGGAATTCAACTTACCGGCTGACTCGATCGTGACGCTGATGGTCTAGAAGCTGTTTCAAAATCTAATGAAACTGCGACGAGCGCGCGATCGCTGGTTTTGTGGTGGCAATACCGCGGTTTCAAACTTCTGGGACGAGGCATAGCGAAACTCCAATCGGGATTATTGTGTCAGTGACACACAAACCGCGCTTTGGGCCGCTCTGTCTCATCGAAGACAGGTACGTTACTTTAACGTCCGGCTGGATTTATAAATGGGCGATACAGGGCTCGAACCTGTGACCCCCAGCGTGTCATGCTGGTGCTCTGGCCAACTGAGCTAATCGCCCTCGATTTTTCGATGTTATCCGGGTATTCGGGATTCGGCAAGACACACCGGTAACGCCTTGTTGTCAGATATTTGGCGACGCGCGCCAGAACGTTCCACATCACGATCCCCGCGACGAAAACTACCAGCGCCAGAACCATGCTGATGCTGAGGCCATAAGTTTGGCCATGCCACGGGACCGTCACAACCGCCGGCTCGACGCGGATCATTTCCAGAATATATCTGGCTACGCCTTCGAGCATCAGCATCAGGGCGAATACTCGGCCATCGATGTGAGGAAGGCCCAGGTATGTGATCAGCAGGGCGGCCAGAAGAAAGCCGGTGAGAGAACTGTAGAGTTCCGTGGGATGGACTGGAACGGCATAAGAACTGGCGGCCAGCGCGGCCAGGCGGGCGTTTCCCGCGACCGGCGGGAAGTCGGGATTCAGGGGATTTCCCATGTTTTGCAATTCCGGCGGGACGCTCAGTTTTCCGGAGGAATGTTGATCGAGGTATGCGTTGGAATAATATGGAAATCGCACCGCCCACGGGAGGGTGCATTGTTCGCCGTAGCAGCAGCCGTTGAGGAAGCAGCCGATTCGGCCGAAGCCCAGGCCGATCATGACCAGCGGAGCGACGATGTCCATTCCCAGAAGGATCTTGGCACGGCGGAACAATCCGTAGGCGATTACGCATGGGGTCGCCAGGAGGAATCCGCCGTAGAACGTCAGTCCGCCTTCGCGGGTGTTGAGGATGGCGAGAAGATTTTGGCCGATGGTTCGATCGTGGCGGGTGTATTCGTGGAGGTTTTCCAGAACGCTGCAAAGGCGCGCGCCGATGATGCCGGTTGCGACGGCGATCAGGGTGGCATCGACGAAATGTTCGGGGTTCATTCCCTTGCGCACGGCGAGATAGCGTGCAGTTATCACGCAGGCCAGGAATGCGACCACGAGCATCAGGCCGTAGCCGTAGACCGGGATGATGTGTCCGAACAGATCGAAGCGGAAAAGCACTTGGCGCATTGATTATCTGTTGAATCTCTATGGTTGCAGGATGACGTTATCGATCAATCGCGTGGCCCCGACGCGGGCCGCCAGGGCCAGAATCGTCGGCTTCGATATGACCTGGACATCTTTGAGGGTAATGGCGTCCACCGCCGCGACGTAGTCCACCGCCATGGGAACACGCCCCTGGCTTCCGGGGTCGAGCAGAATGTGCTGCATCGTTGCCAGCAGTCGATTGGTCTGGACGATGCCCTTGGCGAATTCGTCGCGGGCGGCGAACAGCGCCTTGCTGATCGACAACCCGCGTTCGCGCTCGGAAGGGGAAAGGTATTTATTGCGGCTGCTCATTGCCATGCCATCCGGGTCGCGGATCGTCGGGCAGGGGACAATTTCAATGGGCCAGTCCAGCGCCGTCACCATCGACTTAATGATGATGAACTGTTGATAATCTTTTTGCCCGAAACAGGCGGCCTGGGGATTCAGGATATTGAACAGTTTCGCCACCACCTGGCAAACGCCTTCAAAATGATGGGGCCGGATGCGGCCTTCGAGAACGGCGCTGAGGCCGGGCATGTCGAGGTTCACCTGGGCCAAATTTACCTGGGCCGACAGATTCGGCGGGTACATCTCGGCTTCGGACGGATTGAAAACCAGATCGACGCCGGCGTCGCGGCATTTGGCCAGATCGGATTCGATGGGACGCGGATATTTCTTAAAATCCTCGCGCGGGCCAAACTGGGTGGGGTTGACGAAAATGCTGACTGCCACCTTGTCTGCGTGTTTTTTAGCGATATCAATCAACGACAAATGTCCGACGTGCAGGGCGCCCATGGTGGGAACTAGCGCGAGGCGTCCCAGTTTCTCGCGTTCGCGGCGGCAGTCAGCGATGGTTTGAGTGACGATCATCTTTGAGAGCCTGCTTCAAAATCTAATGACCCCGCGATGGGCCGGAAAAGGCCCGAATGCGAGGCGGAGGGCCGAAAAGTATCTTAGCGATACGTTGAGGCCCGACAACGAAGCAGGCGGGCCTTTTCCGGCCCACCCCTTCGGGGCGACGTGCTTTTCGCCCCGCCTCGGCGGCGCTCCTCCTCGCCGTATCGTTTATCAGATACGACTCGTCGTCGCTACTTGATGCGTGGCGAAAATCACGTCGTCGCGGGGTCATTAGATTTTGAAGCAGGCTCTAACGCGAATGTACCACGCGAAGCCCGGTTCCGGCTATCATTGCGGAGGATCAAAAACTTGAAGCTGGGAATTTCAACGAGGAGCTATGCGCATGAAATGGATATCAATCGCGGTGATATGTCTGACGGCGGCGGGGGCGTTGGCGCAGTCGGCGCCTTCCAGTCAGCCATCGATGGGCGCGACGACTCGTTCGGATCAAATCACCGCCGATGACAAGGTGATCGTCACTCATCACTCGCTGACGCTTGGGACGGCGAAGCTCGATTACCAGGCGCTGGCCGGGACGATGATGATGAAGGATGAATCGGGGAAGCCCAAAGCCAATTTCTTTTTCGTCGCCTATCTGAAAGAGCCGGCGGTTAGCCCGGCGGATCGCCCGATCACGTTCGTCTTCAACGGCGGTCCCGGCGCGGCGGCCGTCTGGTTGCATCTCGGTTGCGTGGGACCGCAACGCATTATTCTTGGCCCTGATGGACTTCCCGGGCCGCCGCCATACGGACTGATGGACAACGATCAGACCTGGCTCGATGACAGCGACCTTGTTTTCATTGATCCCGTCGGAACCGGGTATAGCCGACCGGCCGAGGGGCAGAAAGCGACGGATTTTTACGGCGTCAAGCCGGATTTGGATTCGGTGGGGGATTTCATTCGCCTGTTTCTCAACCGGTATCAGCGATGGGATAGCCCCAAGTTTCTCGCCGGCGAAAGCTATGGCACCACCCGGGCCGTCGGATTGTCCTCGCAGCTTCTGGACCGCTATGGCATTTCTCTCAATGGAATCATCCTGATCTCCACCGTGCTGAATTTTCAGACGCTCGATACCTCCGGCAGCAACGATCTGGCGTTCGCGCTTTACCTCCCATCGTATACCGCGATCGCCCTTTATCATCACAAGCTTCAGTCGGCCGATGAGGACAAACTGCTCGATGAAGTGCGGGAGTATGCGACGCACGATTATTTGACCGCGCTGGGAAAAGGCGGATCGCTGGATAAAGATGCCCGGGCGGATGTGGTCGCTCATCTGGCGCGGTACACGGGTCTGCCGCCGGATTTGATCGACCGGGCCGACCTGCGCATCGATCCGGATTTGTTCCGCAAGCAGCTCCTCGCGGATCAGCGGCTCATTCTCGGCCGGTTTGACGCGCGGGTCACGGGGCTCGACCCAAACCCGGCCGCTAGTTATACGTCGTACGATCCAAGCCTGTCGCTTTTTGAGCCAGTCTATTCGGGCGCGTTCAATGATTACGTTCGGCGGCAACTGAAATATGATTCCGATCTCGATTACAAGGTTCTCAGCGGCGACGTCCAGCCGTGGGAGTTCAAGCCGGACGAATTCGGCGGCTATCTGAATTTCACGGATGCGCTGCGTTCGGCCATGATGGAAAATCCGCACATGAAAGTGCTGGTTTGCAGTGGGTACGAAGACTTAGCCACGCCGTTTCTGGCGACGCGATATACCTTCGATCACCTGGACCTTCTGGATCGGCTGCAATCGAACGTGACGCAGACGTTTTATCACAGCGGCCACATGATCTATCACAATCCGGATGCGCGGAAGCAGTTGAAGGCCAATGTGGCCGCGTTTATCGCCGATGCGACGAAGCCCGGGAGTTGATTGGACCGATGCTGGAGCCGCATGAGCGATTTTCGATTCTTCGGCTGATTCAGGCGGATCGTCCGAGCAATCGCGAGACGCTGCAAACGGCAGCACTATATGCGGGGCAGGTGGTGTTGGCCGTAACGCTGGTGATGGGAGGCTACCATTTGTGGAGCTCGCAATCGCCGCTGTGGGCGGTGGTTTCGGCGATTCTTGTGGTTCAGCCGGCGATGGAGCAATCCATCGGCGCGTCGGCCGTGCGAATCGCCGCCAACACCGTGGGCGGGGTGGCGGGCATTGTCGTCGGAACTTTTCTGGGCAATGGAATCTGGCAGTTTCTGCTGGCGCTGTTGCTGGTGGTGCTGATTTGCGAGATATTTCGGTTTGATCTGGCGCTCCGGACCGCTTGCGTGAGCGTGGCTGTCATTATGTTCAGAAGCGATAACGGCATGGTCGCCACCACAGGCTGGGAAAGGCTTTTTGGTGTTGTGATCGGTTGCCTGACGGCGCTGTGCGTGCAGCTTTTGGCCGAGGCGCTGCGAAAAAAGCTTGGATGGCGCGGCCCGGATATGAGCGCGGTGATGAATCGCCAAGCAGTGCTTTGGACGCTCATTCAGGCTAAAATCAATCGCGTTATATGCTGACCAAACGAATCATTCCCTGCCTGGACGTAGATCGCGGTCGAGTTGTGAAGGGCGTTAAGTTCTTCGATCACGTGGATGCCGGCGATCCGGTCGCACAGGCCCGGAAATATCAGGAGGATGGCGCGGACGAGCTGGTCTTTTACGATATTTCCGCCAGCCACGAGGGCCGGCAGATCATGGCCGAGCTGGTCGCCCGGGTCATGGATGAAATCTTCATGCCTCTGACGGTGGGGGGTGGAATCCGGACGCTGGACGATGCCACCCAACTGATCCAAGCGGGCGCGGAAAAGGTCAGCGTCAATTCCGCAGCCGTGAAAAATCCCCGGCTCATTGCGGAAATCGCCCGGAAATTCGGACGTTGCGCAACTGTCCTGGGCCTCGACGCTAACCGCGTGACCAAGGACGGCATCGAGATGTGGGAAGTCTTCGTCAACGGCGGCCGGGTGGGCACGGGAATCGGCGTTATGGATTGGGCGAAAGAGGCTGAGAAACTGGGCGCTGGGGAGATCGTTCTGAATGTCATGAACTCTGATGGAACAACTGCCGGGTACGACCTGGAAATGACTGCCGCCGTGAGCGACGCCGTGAAAATCCCCGTTGTCGCCAGCGGTGGGGCGGGAAGTCCGCAGCACATGCTGGATGTTCTAACTGCTGGCCATGCGGATGCGGCTCTGGCCGCGAGTATTTTTCATTTTGGGACGTTTTCGATTCAAGAAGTCAAGAGATTCCTGGCCGATCGAGGTGTGAGTATTCGGGTGATCTGACCTCACAAAGCTGGCGGCCCTCCCGGGTTTTCCTTCTGATCCCGCATACGGATGCGACGATGCAATCTCATCGGATCTCCTCCGATGCCCGGCCAAATAACCTGTATTCCGGCGAGAAAATTCTGGAGTCTTGAACGGATGGGCGCAGAAAGGTTCGGCCAGTCTAGGAATTTCAAAATCGCTTGGCCAAGCTCTACTGTTAACTCATCTCCTGTAGTCCACGCTACTTTGTGAAGAAGGAAGTCGAGATGTTCGGCTTCCTTGTTCATCCCTGCCAGCCGCATTTCGACGATGGTAGTATTTGCATAATCATAAAAGTCGTTGGGACTGAGCGGGGTCTCCATAATCGAATATATTATATCCGATATAGGATGTGACGTATCAGTTCTCGACCTTCAATTCCTTCACCGGCGTCCCATCGCTCCATTTCCCCATATAGCGCTGTTCCGGCGTATCGCCCAAGGCGAATTTTATATTCTTCCCGAAGAACGCGGCGTCGGTAAGTCCGTCGAAGAGTTTCCAGATTCCGTAATAGTTCAGCGCATTAGGGACGCGATGACGCACGGGGCTGTCGAAATCTTCGGCGTCGGGATCGAGAATTTCACGGCCGACGGGAGCGCCGTGATTGGCGATCAGAGGCGGAGAGCCGTGGTTGTCGGAAACGAGCATCACGTAGTTTTTCTTTTCGGGTGAGATGTGGCCGAGGAGGGCAAAGATTTCTTTCCCGGTGTCCTCGCGTGCGACCATGTCACGGTCGCCGACGATGATCAGGGTCAGGGTTTGGGCGGGGATTTTGGTGAAATCGGCCATGGGCATCTGAATCGCCGGGGCAAAGCCGGCGTGGTTGTCAGGCTCGACGCAGCAGATGGCTTTGGGGATGGGGAGATTTTCGCTGGAGGCCAGGGCGGCGAGGTTGGGGACGATCGCGCCGCCCATGGAATGGCCGACGATGGCGACGTGATCAAGCTCGGGTGTTACGTGGCCGGGATTTTGTAGTTCCGCGAATGCGGCTTTTTCAGCGATGATCGAATAGGGCGTGAAGTCCTTCATCGAAGCAAGCAATACCACCTGATATTGAGGATAGATGACGATATTTCCGCGGCGGACGAGGTGTTTGATCCAGGCACCGTAAGTGTTTGGCGACATGACGCCCCAGCCGTGGCAAAAGACGATTACGGGGGCGGATTTGGGGGTTGGGTTGGCGGGTTCGAAGATCCAATATCGTGCGGTGCCTTCGCCGTAGCTGTGCATGGCCACGTCAGCGAATGGATAGTTGCTGCCGCCTGGGCCGGTTGTGGGTTGGGGTGGCGGGGTGGGGAGGGAATCGGCGGAAGCTATACAGAGAAAACAGATTGAACTTACGATTGCAAAGACCCACGCCGGCGGCGTGGGCGTTCGATTGGCCGACATCGTGTCACCATATCATCTGTCCGTTGGAACCGTCCAGGGGGCGGAATGGTTGCAGCTGTCGAGATAGGCGGTTACCTCGCGGCGAAGCTGACGTTGAATTGCGCGGGTCCTGGCGGGCGTCGACGCAATGGAATCCGAACTCCTCGGACATGCCGTTGAATTGTTGAATCAATTCGGTTTGGTAGGCGACGAAGCTGTCATAAAGATCGTCGCCCCAACTCATGTCGAGGCCGCTTTCCCAGTAGTTCATTTTCCGGCTTCAAGCACGCGGGGAACGAGATCTTCCACGCCAAGCTGAAGATAAAAAACCAGGTCGGGCTGAACCGCGAAGCTGAAGAGATCGCGCAGCCATTGTTTTTTCGCGTCCCGCACAACCCCGCGGGCGAGCAGCGTGTAAATGTATCGGTCGGCCAGCACGATGAATCCGCTGCGCAGCGCCGGGATGATCTGATATTCCATTCGATCCGCCAGGTCGGTCGCATACATCAGGCAATAGGTCAGGCGGTGCAGGGAATGGCCTTCCTTGGCGTCGGTGATCGCCTTGCCGACCAGTTTGCTGCGGGTCCAGCCGGTGTCGATGACCGCGTGGCCCTGCACTTCCAGCCATTCCTTGAGCAGGACGGCCTGCGTGCTGCGTCCGCAGCCGTCGGTGCCCTCGATCACGATCAGCTTGCCGGTGCATCCCTCGCGCGGCAGATAGGGCATCGCGTGGCCCATATAGCGGAATTCGGAATTTGTCGGAGATTCAGTGGCCATCGTTCACCGTTACGGTCGTCCTTCAAATAGTTTGCTGGGCCGGGACGGCCCGATAATCTTCCAATGTTTGATCGATGAAGCTCCGCACGATTTGCTGCTGTTCGCCGATGCTTTGGGTCGCGTCGATTTCGGTCAGGCCGTATTCAGTGGTGATCTTGGCGTATTCGTCGAGAATCCGTCCCTGGAAAAGTTTGAAACTGCTGACCAGATCTGGCGCGAGGCCCAGGTCCATTCCCGCTTCGTAGTCCTTTAACTTCGCGCGTCCCGAGAGAAGCCGCGAGACGCTGACGTCGATCGGGACATTGAAATAAAACGCCCGGTCGGGCCGGGGGGCGAAACCGTAGACGCATCGGACCCAATCGCGCTCGCAGCCGCGAATCACGTCTCGGGCAAAGGCGGTGTAAATATATCGATCCGCCAGCACGATCATCCCCGCCTTCAGCGGCGGCAGAATATTGTGCACCAGCCGGTGGGCAAAATCCGTGGCGTGAAGCAGGGAAAATGTCATCGGCGTGAGCGACATCTTCTTCTTCCCTCTTTTGGTCACGGTTTTGACAAGATCGGCGCTGTTCCATTCCGTGAAGAAGACCGGCAACCCTTTGGCCTGGAGATATCGCATGGCCAGTTGAAGTTGCGTGCTTTTGCCGGAGCCGTCGATCCCCTCGACGACGATCAGTTTTCCGGCGAAGTTATGCGGCGCAAGCAGCGAATCCATATTTGTCATTTTCGGGCCAGCTCGAATGAAATCGACCGGCCGAAGACTTCTTCAAACCAATCCCGTTTTCGACGGGCTCCCCAAATCTCCAGTTCGGCATCCGAACGGGCAGTAAGCGTACATTTCACCTTTTTATTCTCAATCTTGCAACGAATGTCCTGAATCACGGAGCTATGGCTTCGATCCAGCCCGTCCGAAAGCCGCAGCAGCGCCGCCCCGACATCGACCACCCGCCGCAGCCGCGCGGGCAAATCCGCGTAAGGGTCGTGTTTGGCCTTTGGCGTCGCTTTTCGGTGATATCGGGCGATGTTGGCGATGACTTTCACCTCATCATCCGTGAAATTCTTCAAATCGCCATGCAGGATCAGGTACATGCTGTGCTTGTGGTGGCCGTCCCGGCCGATGTGCCAGCCGATGTCGTGCAGGAGGGCACCGTATTCGATCAATTCGCGTTCGGCTGCGCTCATGCCGTGAAGCAGGCGAAGCTCGTCGAACAGTTTCAGGCAGATATTCGCGACCTGCTCGCTGTGGGTTTTGTGCCAATCGCATCGGCGGGCCAGATCGATCACGCTGCGGCGGCGCGGATCGGGAAGCTGCCGGCGAATCGCCAGATCGGGCAGATGCCGCGAAAGATAATCCAGCAAAATTCCCTCACGAAGCGCCGATGGGCAAATCTCGATTCGCTTGAGCCGGAGTCGGCGAAAAAGCTCGCTGACCAGCACCGCTCCGGCGACGATCTGATCCTTGCGCTGATCGTCCAGCCCGCGGATTCGCGCCCGGTCCTTCGCGCTGCTTTCCAGCAATTCAGCCAGGAGCTTTTCAAATCGCGTTCGTTCGATCACCTGCGGATGGTGGTCTTTGTCCCCGTTCTGATGCGGCTCAGACCCGCACATGGCCGCGAGATTTTCCAGCGTGCCGCTGGTGCCGATCGCTTTCACGGGATGAAGCGCTTCGATCTGCTTCATCAGGGGAGACAATTCCTTGTCGTAATGCTTGACGAGCTGGCGTTGGTCGTCGGCGCTGATGGGATCGGATTTGACGAACCGTGCCGTCATGCGGGCCGCGCCCAGCTTGCGGCTTTCCAGCAGCGTGGCGCTCTTGTCGTCGCCGACGATGAATTCCACGCTGCCGCCGCCAATGTCGATCATGAGATGCGGCTGACCGCATCGGAATGGCATGCCGCACCGCCAGGTAAATCAAACGCGCTTCATCGCGGGCGCTGACGACGCGGATATGCAGGCCCAGTTGCCGTCGCACGCGCTCGATCAGATCGCCGCCGTTTTCGGCTTCGCGAACCGCGCTGGTCGCCACGGCGACGATTTTTTCCGCCTGGCGTTGCTGGGCCGCTTTTTGAAAACGCTCCAGCACCGTAATCGCGCGGCTCATCGCATCGGCCGTCAGCCGGCGCGACGGAAAGCTTAACCGGCCAAGTCCGACCGGTTCCTTCAAACGCCAGAGCGTGGTGATTCCGCCATCGGCATCCGCCTGGGCGACGATCATGTGGATGCTGTTGGACCCGACATCGATGGCCGCGAGACGCAGCGATTCGCGGCTGTCGTGTTTGTGGGATACGCGCGATGAGGCGGCCGTCAGGGTCATCGACAATGAATATACCATTAAATCAGGATCGGAAAGAAATGGCCGTTTGCGGCCGGCGGGGGCAAATATGTTCTTAACAATTGGTTGTCGGCAGGGGAATCCTCAAAAACGGCTTGGCGAGGCTATCCGTAAGGATGTGGTTCCGGATATCCTGAATCGCGTCGCGATTGTCCTTCCACATAAACAGCCGCTCGGCATCGGAAATATGGACCCATCGCGCGGCATCGTGCTCATCGTTCAGAACCACCAACTGTTCGCGTGTGACGATTGCGCAAAATGGAATGCAATGCCACATCGTATCGGTGGCCGCGATGTAGAAAACACTGACCTGGTCGAGTCGATACAGCTCAGCCGGAACCAAGCCGCTTTCTTCCCTCATCTCACGCAGCACGGCAGCAACGGGTGTTTCGCCTGCCTCGCTCTGGCCATACACCGCCTGCCAGGTTCCGCCCATGAAATCGTCCTTGGCGCGTCGGAGTTGAAGGAACTCGTGCGCAATCCCATCGGCGGTGGGGCGGGCGACGTAACAACTGACCATGTTGTACCGAATTTCCATCGCGGAATTTTACAACGCCGCGTAACCGGATAGAAATGAAGGCCAAGATGCCGTGGAACGTGGAAATTAAAGCTCGCGTGGTTGGCTGGGAGCGGATGCACGAAAGAGCCGCGGCCATCGCGGATCGGCCACCTGAAATCCTCGAACAGGAAGACGTATTTTTCACGGTGCCGCGCGGCCGGCTTAAGCTTCGGACGCAAAATGGCTCGGCCGAACTGATTTACTATTTCCGGGAAAACACGGCGGGGCCGCGCGAATCAAGATATCTCCGGGTACCGATCCCTGATCAAGTCGCCGCGCGACAAATGCTTGCGCTGATTCATGGCGAACGGGGAACTATCCGAAAAACTCGCTGGTTGTATATGGTGGGCCAAACCCGCATTCATCTGGATCGCGTCGAGAATCTTGGGGATTTTCTAGAACTGGAAGTAGTGCTTCGCGATGGGCAATCTCTGGAAGAAGGGTCATCCATCGCGCAGAATTTGATGGCCGACTTGGGAATTGGTGACGTTCAGCTCGTGGATCGGGCGTATGTGGATCTATCGGGACAATCACGCCCGCTCAAATCAGCATCATCCCCGGCTGTTCCAGCAGGGTTTTCAGGGTTCTGAGGAAATCGGCGGCGGTGGCGCCGTCGACGACACGGTGGTCGGCCGAAAGCGTCAGGCTCATCATTGTGCGGGCGACGATCTGGTCGCCGCGAACAACCGCACGTTTTTCGGCGGCGGAGACGGCGAGAATGGCAACCTGCGGGGGATTGATGATGGCGGAGAACTCGCGGATGCCGAAGGTGCCGAGATTGCTGACTGTGAATGTGCCGCCGGTCATTTCATCCTGCTTGAGACGCTGGGCGCAGGCGCGATCGACCAGGTCGACGCTGCGCTGGCGGATTTCTTTCAGGCCCATCAGGTGAATATTTCGCAGGACCGGGACGATCAATCCATCGGGGATGGAGACGGCCATGCCGAGGTTTACGTCGCCGTACCGGGTGATCTCCGTTCCGTTGAATGTCGCGTTGAGAGCAGGGTGGCGAAGGAGGGCGACGGCGACGGCCTTGGAAACGAAATCACCGATGCTCAGACGGATCTTTTCAGCTTCCAGCGCGTTGTTCATTCCGGTGCGGAGATTCGAAAGGTCTTCGACATCCACGTCGATTGTTTCATAGAAATGCGGAATGATCTGTTTGGAGGCCTGGAGACTCTTGGCGATCGCGGACCGCATTTTGGTCAGCGGAATCACTTGTGTTTGGCCGTTGCCGATCAGCGCGGGCGAGGTTGGCGCGGCGGCCGCAGCCCGTCGCGGCGCGGGCTGGGCGGTAAGCACATCATGCCGGACGATCCTGCCGCCGGGGCCGGAGCCGGAGAGGGAGTGAAGATCGATATTCTTCTGTTGCGCGATGCGGCGGGCCAGAGGCGAGGCGCGGAATCGGCCGCCGTTTTCGCCGTGCGGAAGGGGAGGGACGGCGACGGCGGTTTCGCGGGTGGCGCCGTGCCCGACGTTGTCGGGCTCGCGAATCTCACGGCCGCTGATTTGAGGGAAACTCGGCGCGGAAGCCGCTACCGCCATCGCGGGCTTTCGCGAGGCGGCGACTTCCTGCCTTGAAGCCGGTGGCGCCGGCGTTGCCGCCGCGGGCGATTGCGATCGCGAGGCAACTTTTTTCTTTACCTCCGCAGGGTTTTCCGAGCCCGTGGCGATCACTGCCAGCAATGAGCCCACCGCGGCTTTCTGGCCCTCGACGATAACCAGCGCGGCAACCACACCTGCGTCGAAAACTTCCATTTCCATCACCGCTTTGTCGGTTTCGATCTCGGCGATGGTTTCGCCGGAACTGATTTTCTCGCCTTCTTTTTTTAGCCATTTGACGAGGGTTCCCTCGGTCATCGTGTCGCTGAGCTGGGGCATGGTGATGTCGGCTGACATGTGGATTACCTAAAGAGAGATTACCTGTAACAAGCCTCTTTGACCGCGCTGACGATGCGGTCGACGCTGGGCAGCATGGCCTCTTCGAGCGGATGGGAGAAAGGCACGGGAATTTCGTCACTGTGAACGTATTCGATGGGGGCGTCGAGATCGTCGAAACATCGCTTTTGGATTTTGTAGAGGATTCCGCTGCCCATGCCGCAATAGCCCCAGTCCTCGTCGATGATGACGCAACGATTGGTTTTCGCGACGGACGCGGCGATGGTTTCAACGTCCAGAGGGCGAAGGGTGCGAAGGTCGATTAGCTCGACGTCGATGCCGTGATCGGCATGGAGATGTTCGACGGCCGGGCGGACAACGCGCTGCAGCGGCCGGCCGTAGCTGACCACGGTGACATCAGCGCCTTCGCGCTCGACATTGGCCTTGCCGATAGGGAGCAGATATTCCTCAAGCGGCACTTCGCCTTTTTCGGCGAGCATTTTTTCAGATTCGAGGAAGATGACCGGATCATCGCAGCGGATAGAGGATTTGAGAAGTCCCTTGGCGTCGTATGGCGTGCTGGGGGCGACCACGACGAGGCCGGGAACTCGGGAGTAGACCGATTCCATTCGATGGCTGTGCGTCGCGCCAAGCTGGTGTGCGATCCCGTTGCCGCCTCGGAAGACAACGGGAACCTTGAACTGACCGCCGGACATGTAGCGGACATTGGCGGCGTTATTCATGAGCTGATCCATGCAGACAAGCGTGAATGACCAGCTCATGAACTCGATGATCGGCCGCAGACCGCAGCAGGCGGCCCCGACGCCCAGCCCGGAAAATCCGGCTTCGCTGATGGGCGTATCGAACACGCGGCGCGGGCCGAATTTTTCCAGCATTCCCTCGGAGACTTTGTACGCGCCGTTGTATTCGGCAACTTCTTCCCCCATCAGAAACACGTTTTCATCGCGCTCCATCTCCTCGGTCATGGCGGCTCGCAGGGCTTCTCGGAATTGGATTACGGGCATAAGTTTTAGCTCTTACGTTTTTTTACTGGCTTCACAGAATCGACATCATCAAACTTTAAATGTTTGTTAGTGTCGCCATCAGGCAGCACGACCATTCCTTTGTCGTTGAAAGCGTACCAAAGTCGCTGCCGGACGGTGTAACTCTTGCCGTCCTTCATGACGACCTTGAATGGGCGAAAAGGTTGGCTTATCCGCAATTCGCGCAATTCATCTTGAAGATTCTTAATTCTTATCGTAACTGCCATACCGCTTGAAAATCCTATTTAGGGAGCATGAAGAGCCACCAACTGGTTCTTTCGCAGCATCGTGAAACCGGATCGCGCGTGGTAAAGGGTAACGGTGCTCTTCCAAATCGCAACTTGGGTTTGGTTGTTAATTTCAAACCGTTCTCCACTTGTCGCTGTCAGTGCAAACGATTCGAATGGGATGCTGTTCACTCTTTGGTCAAGCACTTCCTCAAACTTAACGTCCTCGGCCATCTCTGATTACCCCGGCTCATACGGATATTTCTCCGTCAGCACGTCATTAAACCGATCCTCCAGCGCCGGGAATGGATCGGCATCCGCTTTTTTGGCGGCCCGATCGACTTCCTCGGCCACGGATTGCTCGATCTCCTGAAGCTGCTCGGCGGTGACGAGGGCCGCGGTTTTCAGCCGATCGGCGTAAAGGGTGATCGGATCGCGAAGCTTCGCGCTTTCGGCCTCTTCCTTGCTTCGATATTTCAACGGATCGGACATGGAATGACCGCGGAATCGGTAGGTGTTGGCGACGATGAAGCTCGGACCCTCTCCGCTGACGGCGCGTTCCTTGGCTTTGGAGAATTCCGCGATGACGATATCCAGGTCGTTGCCATCCACGGCATAGTGGGGCATCGCGTATCCGCTGCCGCGTTTGGTGAGGTCTTTTTCCGCGCTGGACCGCTCGACTTGCGTTCCCATGGCGATGCCGTTGTTTTCGACGATGAAAATGCAGGGGAGTTTGTAAAGGCTGGCGAGATTGAGTGATTCGTTGAGTGTCCCCTGGTTCAGCGCCCCGTCCCCCATGAAGCAAAACGTCGCGCCTCCGGTTTTTTTGTACCATTGCGCGAAAGCCATCCCTACCGCGAGGGGAATCTGGCCTCCTACGATTCCATGGCCGCCATTGTTGCCGACTTCGGCCTGGAACAGATGCATCGACCCGCCCTTGCCCTTGGAACAGCCGGTGGCTTTGCCAAAAAGTTCGGCCATCGCCGCGTGCGGCGACATCCCCAGTGCCAGGCTGTGGCCATGGCAGCGATAACCGTTGATCAGGTAATCGCGGGATTGATCGAAGATCGAGGCCGTCCCCACGGCTATCGCTTCCTGACCGCTGTATAAATGACAGAACCCGCCGATTTTCTGACCCGGGCGGGTGTATTCCTGGTAGGTTCGTTCCTCGAACCGCCGAATGAGCATCATCATCCTGAGCCGGTCGCGCTCAAGGCGGCCATCGGTCTTTTTCATTGGGGAACGCCGTTCCACATGATCGGCTATTGTCATTTCAACGGCTCCATTGATGGTACGAGTCGTCATGGGCGCTACAACATCGTGAAATCGGGTGAGTCCAACCACGCGTTCCGATTCCGGTGGAAAGCGGAGTGTACTGGATTCCCGCGGACCTTCCTAGTGGGCAGGGAATTCAGGGCTTCATCCCTCTTATCGGCCGGACCGGGAAATTACTCAACTCCCGGCTGGGCCGATAGTTCAGTGTTCCCAAATAGTATAGCGGATCGACCCGAAAAAGTCGCCCGATCCACCGCCAATATGGGCAAGACTCACCCCAATTTCAGGGCTTGGCGGCCAACGCGGCTTGCACCAGGCGAATTCGTTCATTGCAGCGGGAAATGTACGCCATATAGCTGTCCCGATCATCGGCATAGGCGTCCCGCATCCGCTGATACCGATGGGTGGTCGGATCGACCAGAATCCGGGCGTTGGCCTCTTCCACCGCCTGGAGGGTCGGCAGCCAGGTTTTGGGATCGGAATCTTCGATCGTCGCTCGCGTGTATTGCAGGCCGGTCTTGGGATCCCTGGGATACGCGGCGGCCATCACGGGTTCATCCACGTAATATTTCAAAACAGTGACGGCGAAGTGTTGCATCGCCGCGAAGTATGCGCCGCCGGCGGAATTAAGAAGCCGGGTGCGCTCCGATCCCGTCGCGGTGGCAGCGGCCAGATAATCGTAGTCCGCCAGCATCAGGCGTTCCGCGCTGAACGCATCGTCGACGTGGACGAAGTAGACCGAAGCAAATGATTTGTATTTTTCGATGTGAGCGCGATATTCCACCAGGGCATCCCCGAAAAGGCGAGTCGACAGCGCGTAGCTGTATAACGCCGCATCATACGCGGCCCGGTTGAGAATCGGCGTATCGAACGGAGCGCCGGCGGTCGGGCGTTCCAACTCACTCGGATCGGCGGCCTCTGGAACAAACTGGCCCCACATCTGCAATTCAAACCGCCGGCCGCGTTCCCATTCATCGTGGGCCCAGTCCTTGAGCGACAGTGCGGGTCGGGCGTCCACGACCGTGTCGCCGGTCTGGATATGGTGTTGATTCCAAAGGGTTTGAAGAAGCTGCGCACGTTTGTAATCGTTATACGCCAGCGCCAAGGTGGAGAGCCCGTAAGGAAAGGGCTCGTATTGTTTGAGGAATTGCAGTTGTGAGCCGTCATACCAGGGAGCTGATGCGTCCAAATCAGCGGGGCGGGGATATCGCGGGACGAGAAGCGCCGGCAGAATCCGGCCGTTCTCGTCCAACAGCGGATCGAGCCGGACTCGACGCCAGCTCGGATCGTTCTGCTGTGATTCCCGCCGGGTTTCCGGCGAATAATCGACCCCAGAACCCGTGAATACCGGCTGCAATTGCCGCGCGATCATCGGTTCGATGACAACCTGCTCGGTTTGATTCCGCGGATCGGATTCCAGCGGGGAATCCTTCTCACTCCAACCGAATTTTCCGGCCAGGGATTTGAACTCATCCACTCGCGCGGTCGGAAAAGTGATGCGAATTAATGTTTGCGTTTCACGGCGAATCCGGGCGCGATAGTAAACGTGCTCCTGGCTGGTACCCAGCTTGTCCCCGTACAACATCGCGACGGCCGTGATGATGTTCAGGTCGTCCGGACGTTCCTTTTCGACTTTTTGGCCGTAGTCGATGGCGTCGAGAATCGTGACGTATTTGTTCCGCAGGCTCGCCATCTGGACGGAAATGTTGTACGCCTTGTTCCAGATCTGAAAGAGATGGACAGTGTCAAACTCCGGCTGCAAAAGACGAATCCATTCGACCTTCGTGTCGAAATCCTGAAGGTCGTGCTGCTGTTTCTGGTTCTCGCTGCTGGTCCAGAGAATCATGACCAGCGGGCCACGCAACCCGCCCAGAAGCAGGGCGGTGGCGAAACTGGGCATCGAGCTTAGCGAGCTCTCATTCGCCGCGGATGCAGCAACCAAGCGGCCGCGGCTGCGGATGGCGTCATGGTCGGCGATCACGAGGTCGCGGGTCCAGGCGGTCGCGAAAAGCGAGACGATCAGAAGCACCGCCACGAATACGCGGCCGCCACGGTTGCGCGTGCCGTTTCCAACCTGGGCATCTCTCTCTAGCGTGGAAGGCGTACTCATGGCGCCACCTCCTTGCCGAGGAGGATGACGTATGCCAGCACAATCGCCGAAATGCCGAATCCGGCCAGAACCGACGCCGCTCCCAGCAGCGTATCGGCGGTAATGCTGATTCCCTGCTCGATATCTTCGATGGCGTCGAACCGCGAAGTATCGGGAAGAACGCGAGACAACAGATTCAGCATGCGCGTAAGTGAATCGACGCCGGTGCTGAATACCTTTGAAATCGCCACGTCCGTGAATTTGAAATCGTTGACGATTTGCCGTCCCAGCCCGGGACCGGATGAATCCGCCACCTGATTCACTCCCCAATGCCCCAGCAAGAGCAGCACGGTGAGCACAATGGCGATCGGCCAGGAGAGAAACGTGCTGCAGAACACCGCCAACACGATCACCAGAATGCTCATCATCCAGATAATCGAAAGGCTCTTCGCCAGATTGAACTCAAACGGTTGCTGGGCGGCGACCAATTGCAGCGAATTGGGGAAAAGCCCGATGCTTTGCTCCGCATTATCGCAATGGAGGATAATGTGGAAATCCCCGCTGGTGATCGAATCCGCGGGAATGCTGAAATACGCCGGCAGGCGGCTTTCGACAAAAATGGGCTGCTTGATCGGCGTGATTTTTTTGGTTGCGCTGTCAATTACAGCCGCATCGATTCTCGTCGCATTTTCCTGGCCGGATTCCACTTCGGAATTGGAACGATCCACCTCAAGGTTGAGCTGAAAGGGGATTTGACCGTCGACCTGACGGGCGGCGGGAGCCGAAAAGAACGTGAAATCGGCCGTCGCCCCGGGGGCGTCCTTTCCTCCGCCCATTTCCTGGTCGTAATGCAATCCCAATTTACCGCGGAAATTTACCAGTTCGGGCGCGTCCCCATGCCCCGGCAACGGATCGATCTCGGTCGCGCCCGGCGTCTCGACATCAAACTGATCCGGTTTAATCCGCGGTACAAAACAGCTCACCGGCTTGGCGCCGACCATGTAATTCACCAAAGGACTCGCGCCGGCGACCCGAACAAAAAATCTCGTGTGGTTAAACAAGGGCATCGCCTGCGTCGGCGGAAGCCATGCGTAGGCGTATTGCCCAATGCCTCCTTCGGGAAGCGGTTTGGGCTCGCTGAGCTGAATAAAGCCCGCGCTATTTTGCGGATCGATTTTTGTCGTCCGTTCAAAGGCCACGATGTTCTGAATCAACTCGGCGGCGGTTGAAGCTCCGACCATCAGGTTCGGAGCGGCCATGTCGAAGAGATTCTCGTCCAGAAGCTGGATGGAAATATGCGGCTGCGACACCTTGGCCGCGGGATTTTTGCCGAAAACCGGACCGATCGTTCCGGGGTTTTGCGGTTGCTCGTCAACCGATCCCGGCAGGCGCTGTGCATTCAACGTTACTCGAATCACCAGGCCGGACTGTCCGACGCCCTCGTGCGCCCAATCCTGGACATCTTCCTGCGGAGGGCCAAAAACCACGCCGCGGTTCACGATGAACCCAACGACCACATCCTGATCCGCCTCGTTGCTGATGACCCGGACCGGGCTGTTGATCGCCGGCGGTTCACCGTACATGTTCAATTCATCCGCCGACCAAAGGCTGCGCGCGGTCAGCAACCCAGCGGAGTTGTATTCGTTCAAGCGTGAACGCTCGGTGTCGCTGACGTCTCCTTCCTGGAGGCGGTACGCTATCTGTTGCCGTTTCTGTTCAGCGCCGATCCGCATGTAGACCCAGGTGAAGATCCCCATGATCGCCACCATCGTCAGCGATACGCGGGCGAATCCGATTACTTTTCCAAGCACCAATTCCAGCCGGGTCGTGGGCTTGGTCAGGATCGTGTAAATCACCCGGCTTTCGATCTCTTTGGGTAGATTCGTGCAGGCCAGAATGATGCTCGTCAGCATCACGACCAATCCCGTGGCGAACAGGCAGACTTTCACCGATTGTCGGACCGCGTCCTGTTCATCAATCGCGCGCTGGAACTGCGTGATGCCGATGACGGCGACAATCGCCAGCGGCGTGATCCAAAGCACGCGCTTTCGAATCGATTCGGCAAAACAAACGCTCGAAATGGCCCACGCGCGGGTGAGGCTGAACCGCCGGGTATCGGCGAAGCCGACGATGAGCAGCCCGAATACCGCGATCGCGCTGGTGGCGATCCAGCCCCAGTTGTCGCTGAGCCACTCGGTGTCGGCCAGGACACTGAAAATGTGAGGGTGGAAGAACAATTTCTAACCCGATCCGACGGAAGTCTGCCCCGACGCGGTGTTCTCCCGCACGATGCGGATGAACAAATCCTCCAACGTCGTGGTCGGATGCGTGACCTCCGCCCCATTGACGCCGATTCGTGAAAGGAATGCTTTGACCTCCTCGATCTGCTGGTCGTTCATCCCACGGGTTTGAATCTGCGTGATGTCCTTAACCTGAAGCAGATCGCGCACCTGACCGATCGTCTGCATCGCGCCGCGGAAAAGAATCGTGATCCGGTCGCATACATCCTGCACGTCAGCCAACAGATGGCTGCAGAGCAGGACCGTCTTTCCCTGTTGTTTCAGCGAGAGGATCAAATCCTTCATCTCGCGCGTCCCGATAGGATCGAGACCCGTCGTCGGCTCATCCAACAGAATCAGATCGGGATTGTTGATCAGCGCCTGCGCCAGCCCGATCCGGCGAGCCATCCCCTTGGAATATTCACGCAGCTTTCTCTTGCGGCTTTTGGCGTCGAGGCCGACGGTGTCGAGCAGGGCCGGAATCCGGCGGTTCAGTTCCCTCCGGGGGATTTTGAACAGCCGGCCGTAAAACCGGAGTGTCTCCTCACCGTTAAGAAACCGATAGAGATAGGACTCTTCGGGAAGAAATCCGATGCGTTCGTTGATGGCCGTGCTACCAGCGGGATAGCCCAGCACGCTCGCTTTCCCGCGCGAAGCGAAGATCAAACCCAGAAGAAGTTTTATCGTCGTGCTTTTCCCCGAACCGTTAGGCCCCAGCAGGCCGAACACTTCGCCGCGATGAATGGTCAGATTCAGATCGTCCAACGCGCGAACTTTGTCCCGGCCCCAGAAGTCCTTATAGACCTTGGTGAGATTTTCGGTATGAACCGCTTCGTTATTGGTTGCGCTCATGATTTTAAAAAAAATCGCGTCCGCTGGCGCGCCGGGACCGACTCCCGATGATAAAAAGAAATGCGCTAAGATATAAGAAGTTGCATAGCCGGAAGTTTCAGCGTCGCGGACCCATGGGCGGTTTGCGCGTCAGTGCGCGCCTGACGCCGCCGCTTTTCGCTTGGCTTCTCGTAATACGCGATTCGCTTGATGTCCTTGGTGAGACCCTCTTTCTCACACATCTTCTTGAACCGACGCAACATCTGCTCGGCTGTTTCGTTGCCTCGCGACTTCACCTTGATCATCGAAACACAGTCCTTTCCTCGTACTGCGAAAACCGATAGTCTAACTCCAACGCTCAAATGTTCAATAACCACACGATTTCGATAAGAGTCCGCTATACCGAAGTCGATCCGATGGGATATCTTCATCATAGCCGGTATTTGCAGTATTTCGAAATGGGCCGGATCGAGTTGCTGCGGGCGGCGGGGTTCAGCTACGCGGAATTGGAACGCGAAGGCGTCTTTTTCGTGGTTACGAAGATTGAGGTCTGCTTCCGAGCCCCGGCCAAATACGATGAAGAATTGACCCTTGCGACCCGGATTACCCGCGCCACTACCGTCCGATTTGACCATGCCTATGAATTGACCCGGGAGAAAACCCTCATCGCCGAGGCGACGAGTACCATCGCTTGCGTTGGGCGGGATGGAAAGGTGCGGCAGATACCCGAAAACCTTACGGCGTCGTGATCAAGCCCCTGCGGAATTCCGCCGGCGGCGAATGAGGCCCAAGCCGCTCAGGCCAAGAACCGCCATAGCCGTGGGCTCGGGAATAGGTACGCCGATGCTATTGCCGAACGCGATCTCATCGGCACTGGGCGTCTGTCCAGATGCTTGCTGCCCGGCAACAAACAGGCGGAAGTCGTTGGCATCAACCGTGCCGTTGTAGTCCAAGTCGCCCATCGACCAGGTCGCGCCGCTGGTTGTTCCATAGTTGGCTTCGAACGTCTGGAAGTCTGTTTCGTCCACAGTTCCACTATCGTTTAGGTCGCCAGCGTAAAGGAACAACACAAGATCGCTATTCGTACCTGGATCTGCTCCACCGAGATTGTGATCACCCAAAATGGCGTTGTCGAAATACCCCAGGCGATGACCGGCGTCGGCGAGGCTGCTGGTGAGCTCTCCGCCATCCAGCAATCCGCGAACGGCCGCCGTCGACGCTGCGCCGGTGCCCGCGGCGTACGGCAGGATCAGGGCATTGTTGGTCAAGTCGAGGTAAGAAGTGCTGGCGATCCCCAGGCTGCCGACGGCGCTGGTGCCGGTGGCGGCGTTGTCCGTCGCGCTCTGGCGAATCAGGACGTCGCCGTTCGTAATGCTTAGACCCGCGGCGAGAATGTTGTTAAATCTTAAATTACCCGCGCCATCCTTATTGATGACTCGGCCGGAGGCGTTGAGGTTGCCGGTGACATCCAACAGGCTGCCGCCGGCGATCGTGAAGTGTGTATTGCTGAGGAGATTCAGCGGTACCCCGATCGTTTGGGTGCCGGAGTTGACGGTCATGGTGGCATACCCCGTCGTCGTGCCTCCGACGATATGAGAGAGTACGTCCATGCTGATGTCGCCGGCCCCGGTCAGCGAATATCCCGCCGGGTTATCGAACGCGAGTTGGCCAACGTGCTCGTCGGAGGCGACCGACACCTGCGCCGCGCTCCCGATATTTGAGAAGTTGGCGGTGGAGTCCTGAAGATTGGGCAACTGGCCCTGCCAGTTCAGGATCCCGTCCCAGGTTCCGTTGGTCCCACCGGCCCAGTTGGCCTGAAGTGTCAGGTCGTTCAGATACATTTCCAGCCAGGTGTAGCCCGCCATTGCGGAACTTTCGGCGGTGGTCACGACGACGTTGCCATCCGAAGCAAGGTTTGCATTGAGCCCGCGAGCTGCCTCCCAGGAGTCGGGCATTCCGTCCCCGTCGGTGTCGAAGCCGGCGGGGCGGCTGACCATCGCTTTATTAACCAGAGCGTTATATTCATTTGTGGGCGCGGTCTGAAGAATCGCCCCGCCGTTGGTCACAACGTCGTTGATAACTCGTGCGTCACTCGGATTCCGGTTCCATGGCGTCGTGCCGGCCGAGGCCAAGGTCTGCTCATACGCAATCGTGGGATCAGTGGTCGTGGAAGCCGCCACGGGATACGAAAATGGCAAGGCTTCCTGCACCGTGGTGAGGATCGAACTCTGGTTGCTTCCAAAGGCGGATGTCGTCGTTCCGTTGTATTGAGTGAACGCGCTCCAACCGATGTTGGCGCCGTCCGCCACGCCATTGCGATTGGTGTCCACCAGGTTGTTGGCTTGATAGACCTGAATGTCGAGGGGGTCTTTGACTCCCTGCGATGTGTCCACGATAAACGCGGCGCTTTGACGAAAATCCGTGGGCGTTGAAGGGCCGGCAATCAGGTAATTGCCGGTGTAATTCATGTTCACATACTCGGTGTTGTTGTCGGTGGCGCCGCCCGTGTAACCCGCTCGGTCTCCCCAGTTGTAGACGGTGTTATTGCGGAAATCGAAATTGAGCAAACTGTTGTTGTAGCTGCCCGGCCGCGGGTTGCGGCTCTGGTTGTTGGCGTAAAGGTTGCCGATGTAAGAGACGCTCGCACCGTAACGCGGACGAATCAGCGAGCCGAACTGATGACCGGATTCCAACGCCTCAGCGATGATGCTGTTGGAGATGGTGACATTCGTGGCCGAGTCGGTTACGGAGAGATCTTCGTCCATTCCCCAGGCAGCGGTGACGTGATCCATAATGATGTCGTGCGTGTTGTTATTCATGTCGCTGGTGCTGCCCAGAACTCCGATGGAATCATCGTTGGTCGAACTAATCGTGTTTCCACGCCGATCGGCGATATAGCGGACAATAATGTTGCTGGTTGGGTCGGTTGGTTTGGTGCCGCTGCTGCTGGTGACGTCGAACTTGTAACCAACCATGGTGATTCCCGGGCCTGGCGCGGTCTGGCCGGCAATGGTTACATTATTGACGTTCTTGATGTCCAGGTTGCTGGTGAGTTGGATCGTTCCGCCGACATCGAAGACCACGGTTGCGGCGGAGACGGTCCCTTTCTTCTCATCGTTTGCAATCTGGGCGAGCACGGCTCGGAATGACCCCGCCGCGGGAGTAGTTGTGTTGTCTGTAAGATTCGTGACGTGATAGACGGCTCCGCCACGCCCCCCCAGGGCGTTGGCTCCGAAGCCGTCCGCGCCGGGAAATGCCGGCAACGCCATTGCTGAAGGAACCCCAACCGCCGTCAGCGCTAGCAGCGCCGACAAAATCGGACGCCGATTTTTCGTGAGACGCAAAATCTCCGCCTTTCGCAACGCACGACGAATCGCGCATAGCCTGTCCCCTTTTGCGACTCAAATGTTTCAACAATATAAATCACAACGGAATTCGGGAACAAGCTTTAATGCTTATCCTTTTGGGTGGATCGATTACACAATCTGGAGGTTGTTTTGAACTGATGTTCGAGGAAGCGCGGGTGGGCGAGGCTGCAGCCGACTTTACGCGAATACGCCCATCGCGCCGGAGATGCTTTCCGACATGGAATCCCTGATCTGATCGATGACCGAGGCGTCGATCCCCAGCTTGGACAAAGCCATGGGATCGATTTCCCGGCCTTTGGCGGTCAGATTGAATCCTTGCGCGTTTTGGCAGCAAAGCGTGTCGGCGATATGCACCACCCACGCCTGCGGGCAATCTTCTTCGAGTTCGGCTGGATTGTGATGATACCCCGCGACCAGTTGGCAGGCTTTGGTGAACTTCCATTGTTCCGCAAGGCCGCGGCCCAGGGCCTGATGATCGACCCCGAGAACCTGACGCTCCACGTCGCAGAAATACGCGTCCGTGTTCTTGACCGTCGAGCAGATTTTTTCGATTTTTTCCGGCCAGGTTTGCAACTCGACCAGAATCCCCACATCGTGAATCAGGCCGGCGAGGAAATACTCATCGGTGTTGGTCGCTTTGATTTTCTTGGCCAGTTCGCGGGAGGTGACTCCGACCGCGATGCAATGGGTCCACAAATCCTTCGCGGAAAAACCCGCTCCGAGCTTCGCGCCGCGGAAGAGTTGTCCAAGGCTCGCGGCCACCGCGATATTTTTCACAGCTGTCAGGCCCAGCAAAACGATCGCGCGCTCGACGCTGCCGATTTGACCCGAAACTCCGTAGAACGCGCTGTTGACCACCTTCAGAATTCGCGACGACAGCGAGGGATCGTGCGCGATGATCTTGTGCAATTGGCCGACGGAACTGCGCGGATTTTCCACCGTGGTGATAATCCGCGTCGTTATCTCCGGGAGCGTCGAAAGGGCGCTCACGTTCTTGATGGCGTCGCGAACTATCGTTTGTGGATCGAGGGGTGGGGCGGCGGTTGGCATATTGTGAAATATCGAATCAAAGGTCATCGCCCATTAATCATTCGTGGCGGATCAAGGGCTAATAACTAATGATCTTTCGCAACAGCCGAGAGTCGATTTTTATCCGCCCGAGCGTTTGGACAATCTTCGCCCCGGTGCTGCCAGACCCATAGATGTTCGCGTGTTTGCCCCGTAACGGGCGTCCGGCGTTCCATATCCGATGAATCGCCGACGCGATGCTGGATTGCCGATACGGCACATTCCGCACATCTTCACATCGCTCTCGACCAAGCTGTCGCGGGCCGATGTCGATCACCGGCGTCCGAAAACTCGCGGCTTCGATAATCCCGCTGGAGCTGTTTCCGACCAGCAACGCGGCATCTCGAAGAAGTCCCAGAAACATCGGCCGAGGTATATCGCGGCGAATGATGAAACGTTTGTCATTCCTGAGCGATTGCCAATGGCGGATAATGCCATCCGCGCCGGGATCGTTGTTCGGGTAGATGATGACGATCCGTTCGACGCCGCTTGACCGTAATGCGCCCGAAATCATTGCAGCGCGGCGGAACTCCAACGATTCATCCGCATCCATCGGATGCAGAACTACCAGCGCGAATCTCCGTAACCTCAAGTCGGGGAATTCCGCGGAGATATCGTCTGCTGTTTGCCGGATGCCGTCAATTCCAGGAGAACCGACGCGATGGATTCGCCGTCGATCCTCGCCCATTTTCTCCAGCCGCTGGGCGCTCTCCCGGGTCGCGGGAAAATGAATGTGCGCCAGTTTGCTGATCGCGTGACGGAGTGAATCGTCCATTTGGCCGAGCGCACGGTCGCCGCCGTGAATGTGTGCCACCACGATATCGGCCAGATGCGCCGCCGTCGCCGCGGCGAAGGCTTCCACGCGGTCGCCGACGACCAACACGATATGCGGCTTCAATTTTTCAAACGCTTTTGACAGGTTGGAAATCGCCGTGCCCACGGCAATGGCACGCGAAGATTTCGGCCAATCCACAACGGCATCGATCTTGGGAATCCGCTGAAGCGTCCCACCATGGCGCCTGTCCAGATGCATGCCCGTGGCGATGATTTGCAATTGCAGCCGTAGATTGGATTCGATTGATGCCAATACCGATCGCATCAACCCGAATTCAGCGCGCGTCCCGGTCACGAAACAGATCCGACGGCGCGATGATCGGGGTAATTTACGCGGCATCGGAAAGGACTTGCCAGCTCAACATCTCGCCGGCTTTGATCGCGTGGCTGGTTCGCTGCCCGATGATGGAGGGCCACGCCGAAGCGGGGATTCCCGTTCCTGGCCGCTGGACGGTCAGGTCTTGCGGTTGAATGCGATGCCGCGCTGGAAGATCGCGCTTGGCGACGATGCTTTGCCGACTGACCTGGCGCACGTCGCGCTCGATTTCCAACACGCGCTTGCCTTCCTTCCCGCGTATTTCTCCAGCAAGCCGGGCTAGACGCACATATTCCGCGAATCCCGCTGGATCAAGGCTGGCCGCGTGATCCGGTCCGGCGGCGGCGCGATCATGAGTCAGATGTTTTTCCAGAATCACCGCCCCGGCCGCGACCGCGAGCGCGCCGGTGATTGTTTCGGTCGTGTGATCGGAAAACCCGACCGACACGTTAAATCTCTCTGCCAATTCTCCAATCCAGCAGAGATTCGCATCCGCCAGCGGGGTCGGATAACTGCTGATGCAATGCAGCAGCGCGAACCGCGCGTTCCAGCCCCGCAGCCAGGCGATGCTTGAGGTGATCTCGTTCAGATTCGCCGCCCCGGTCGAAACCAGCAGTGGCACTCCGGCGCGGGCCGAGCATTCCAGCAGCGGCCAATTCACCACATCCGGCGAGGCAATCTTGATCGCCGGCAAACCCAGCGATCGAATCAACTCGACATCTTCCAACGAAAACGGCGTCGCCAGCGGCATCATTCCCAGCCGGCGAATCTCTTCCACGATCCGGCGAAGGTCTGGCTCGTCCAGTTCGTAACGACGCAGCATGTCCCGCGGCGATTGATCGAGAATTGAGCCTTTTTGATACTCCGCCAGCGAGGATGACGCGTGCAGAAGCCGATCCGCGCGGAAAACTTGGACCTTGACCGCATCCGCGCCGCAATCCGCCGCGGCACGCACGAGTTCCATCGCGCGATCGACATTTCCATCGTGGTTCACGCCGATCTCGGCGATCACCATCGTTCCACGCTTTGGGAAGAATTTGGAATCCGCGATTTCCATGGCTTTCATGCGACCCTCGCCTGCGGGATGCTGGATGGGCTCCGCTCCCGCAAAATTGCCTCGGCTAAATAGAGGTCTCGAAGATGATCGATCTCAACGGTTTCTCCCGGTTCGGTGATGATCGCGCGGCGATCGATGCCGAAAAATGCGTGCGGATCGCGCGGGTTCTCCTTGCCCCGAAGCATCGACGCCCGCGAAACGGCCACCACGGCTCCATCGTGCAGATATAGCGGGGCCAGGTCCTGCCGGCGATCGATGCTTCCCGGCACCACGGCCTGGGCGCGGTCGCCGTCAATCCGGCACATCCAGGCGGGATGCCATTTGCCGACCGTGCAGAACGACCGGACCGAATCGCAATCCGTTTTCTGGAGCAGTTCAACGGCGCGGTCGATGACGTTTTCGCCGCGGATCGGGACGTTGCCGTAAAGCACCACCAGAACATCCGCCCAATAACCGCCGACCACCTCGACGGCGTCCATCGCGTGAATCATCGCATCCTGCACGCTGGCGCTGCTCGTCGCCAGGCGCGCGGGGCGGTCGATGACCTGAAAATTACGTGTCCGCGCCAATTGCTTGATATTCGGGCAATCCGTCGAAACCACCGTGCGGGTCAGCATCCGGGAAGAGTTCGCGTGATCGAATGTGTGTTCAATCATCGGCTTGCCGCATACCGGGCGGAGGTGCTTGCCTTTCAATCCTTCGCTGCCGCCGCGGGCCAGAATGATTCCAAGAACGTTCATGGTTTCTCCTTTATGGTCGATGCCAATCCTTGCACGCGGCGCACAGTCCGTTGCAATTCCAATTCGCGGCCGCATGATCACGGCGCAACGCCGACATGCCTCCGCTCCAGATATCCTTGATCGATTTCTCGCCGATCGTTCCCAACGATTGTCGGCCGAGAAAATCCTGTTCGCAGGAAACGATGCGCTCATCGCTGAGAATCGTCAGACGGTTGCCGATGCGCACGCATGGCCGCCGGCGGGGGGGTTCCATCTGCGCCAGCGAAACATCCGCAATCTGGCTTGCGTAATCCGACGGTCCGGCAATTACCGCGCATCCCAGAACTCGCAGCCAATGGTCGTACCATGGGTCCATCTCGCCGAAATTTGCCGCCGTCTTGAAAAACGTAGGGACGATCAGCGGCGTCCCGCGTGCGGCGGCGTGCCGGCGTTGAACCAGCCGGGTTAGGTTGGCCATTACGCGACCCAGGCCGTCGACGCCCATGACGGCCTGATACGTTTGAGCGGAGATCGCTGGATGATTCACACTGACAATATCGATCGGCAAATCCACCAGTTGGTCGATTTGTTCGGCGGTTGTTTCCAGCAGATCGGTCTCGACGGCAATCGCCCCGATCCCGGCCAGGTGCGCGGATTCGACCATCGCCGCGAAATCCGGGTGCAGGAGCGGATCGCCGATGCCGCCGAAAACAATTCGGGCATCGTCGGCTGCGGATATCTCCTCGAAAACCGCTCGCGCTGAATCGAGCGTCAGATCAGCCCGATTGATTTCGACCGAAGATAGCGGTGAATAAATCGGCTTGGATGCCCTGCGGACCGTCAGTTCAAGCACCATTTCCCTCGGAAGTGCCGATGCGGCCGGAGCGGCGTCGAGAAACCGGACCAATTGCTCGGCCTCGGTAGAAATCAGTTGTCCGTTGAGGTGGACCGTTGCGGCGGCGATACGATCGATTTGCCGCTCGGAATCCAGCGTGAATCGGTGGCATGTTCGCGCCAGACTTGTCGCCACCTCAGCGCAGCTTGGGGTGGAGATCGGCTCGTGCATTGGAAGGTCCGGTCGATAGGCCAGGAGTGTTCCCGGATGCGATCCGCCGGCCGCGAGTTGCTCGATCAGCCGCTTGTGCAGGAGCACGCCGCTGAGGCCAGGCGCTGCTTGTGAGAAACAGAGGTCCAGATCCGGACGGGATTCGGCATGTTCGATCAAGCGGTCGATCAGGTCCGGATCGACCAAACCCGCCGAAGGATCGACAAGCAGCACGGCATCCGAATCTGTCTGTCTGAGGATTTCGGCGACTGACGGCCCGTGAAATCCGCGGTCGAACTCGCACGCGCCCAGCAATCCACCACGCCAGCCATCCGCCCATCGCCGAGCGGCTGAGACGCCGTCAAGATGTGAGATGGGGATTCGTGGCGAAGGCGACCAGAGCCGCGACTTCAATTCCTCCGTGATCGGCCGAACCGCAGATGATTGATCTTCCCAGCAGATCACGGCCGATTCAGCAATACACTTGGAACGTCGCAGCCGAAACAGCGTCCACGCCAGTGGTGCTTCGCCGCGGAACCTGCGGGTTGTGCTATCGGGCTTGCCCGCGCGCTCGTGCAGCATCGAGAGGACGGCGGCGATTTTCACGCGGCCTCCTTCCGGCGCTGGCATTGCCGGTCGAGGTCGGCGGCGACTTCGTCCATGTTTTCGATGAACAATCGCGCCGCCACTCCGACGGCAGCAACATTTTCCATGTCTCGGTCCAATTGCCATTTCTGGCGTTCGATTCCTTCCAGCCTTGCCGCTTTTAGAAGCCGGTCGCGTTCGAATCTTTTCAATTCGGTTTGCTGGGAAAACTGCATCACTTGGTCATAGGTCCGGCCGAACGAATCCATCTTCGCCCGCAACTCGTCGATCCGGGCGATCAGGCGGTTCACGCGTTTCTGGTCCTGAAGATCTCCGCGGATTTCCTCGAGCAGCGGCAGCGTTTGCCGGCTGATCCGCTCGATTTCCTCCGCTTCCGCTTTCCTCAGCAAAACGCTTTTCCGGCAGTCTTCCAGAAGATCCCATCGCAAATCGGGGTTCTGGACCTCAACCTTGGGCAACGGTTTTTGACAGAATTCGGCGATCGCATCGGCGAATTTCATGACGGTCGCGCCGCGTTTCATCGCGCCGCCTTCCGTGGCGTCGATGACTTTCGATTTGCATTTGCCGAAATCGCGCTCGAATTGGAGGAGATAGGTGAAATGCCGCTCCTCGGTAAACATCGGGCGGCCCTGGTAATCCGGGATTTTTCGGAGGATTGGCCGGTCGCGGACGATTTGCTCCCATTGCTTCATCTCGACCGAGCAGAAGCGGCCGAGTTCCGGACGCCAAACGTCCTCGTAGCTGGTGCCGGGCGTGTAGCACAGACCATCGCTGAACCCCAAATCCTGGCCGATGAATATGATCGGATCGCAGCCGAGATGCTCGGCAAGATAAAACGCCAGATGCGCCACCGTCGCGCCGCTGGTGAGGCCTCCCTTGGCGATTTTCATTTCGCGCACCAGGGCCTCGGCGAAATCGTTGCCGAGAATGCTCAGCGGGCCGGTCATCATCTCCAGCACGCGCGGCGTGGCTTTGGGCTCGGCCACCAGTTCGGTGCGAATCTTTGAAGGCAGCTTCTCGAAAAATCGCGCGCAGATTTCGTGATAATCAAGCGAGGTCACGAAGTGCGGCTGGCATCCCATTTCCAGCAGCGGCTGAAGCGTCGTCTGCACCGCGATCAAGACCGCGCTCTGATCCAGATTCTTGAGTAGATGCTTGTTCTTCCGCAGCGAGGGACCGGCCGATACGATCACGGCGGGCGAACCCTTGTAGCTTTGCCCCAGCCGATCGATCCCGGCGGCGGCAGCGTACCATCCGATGTTTTTCGCGATGTTGCGCGCGGTCTGCTCGCTGTTGAAGAGCAACGTGTTCATGTTCGTCCGGCAGAACGATGCGAATTCGCCGAGCCAGACGCCGCACCTGACTAAAAAACGGATCGTGGAGCTGAACGCTGGCCGCGTGCTCGACCGTTTCGGCGCCGATGGAAATCAACGCCGTCTGCGGCGTCAGCCGGCGGAAGAAAATGGATTTGTCCGGTTCCCAGAACCACAGCAGCCGATGGCTGGCGATCATTTCGGAAATATCCCGGCTTTCCAGCGCGGCGCGGATGACGCGGATGTCGGGTTCGAAGATGCAGAAGATCGCCTCGTCGCTCGCTTTTTCGAACAGCAGTTCCAGGTGATATCCAAGCCCCAATCCCAGAACGTAAAACGTGGTTTTTTTTTCGATGGCGATGGATTCGATGAGCCGCTCGGCTTCCTTGATTGGTTCGTATCGGCTGTGGAGATACGCGGTCCGTCCATCGGCCGTTTGGACGCAAACCGTCGGCAAACCCGATTTGCTCGGCTCCAGGACATAACCTTCGCCCTCCAGGGACAATTCGACGGCTTCGGCGAGTTTCGGTTCGGTCGCCCACAACGCCGCGAGATTGGAGAGGAGGGGCGCATCCGACGGGAGAATGAACCGCTGGGATGGATCGGCCGCGCTGGTCATGAATGGTCGCTTGCGATCCGCCGCGCGTGGTTGTAGCGTGTGCGCCGAGGCCAACGAACCGGCGGATTCAGCTATACTTATCGGACGTATGAGGCGGAAATGTTGAGCCAATCCATCATTGTTTCATTACGGGAATCGGATGTTTCGGTAGTCGGGCAGTTTGAGATTACTGTTCCCACGGCGGGGGCCAACGTTCCAATAGGTCAAGGGGCAGAAAATCCTTTTTATCGTTGGTGTCGCTCGTGCCGTCCGGCCGCGCTGGCTCGAATACGGTGCAGCGCCGGCGATGCGGACGCCGTTGGCTGGCCTGTCAATGTTCGGAACATCCTTCGGCAGCATGGCCGCGGAACGCGGCGATTTCACATTTTGCTTCGTTGCCGAAGGCTGCTTCGAATGTCAACAGGCCAGCCAGCCGTGTTCGCAGCGGTGGTGCCCCACAGTATTCGAGCCGGCGCGGACGGACGGCGCGAGAACCGTAACGATAAAAATATTCTGCATTTGCCCCGCCTCCGGAATATCTGGAGAGGGGGAGTCGCTTGAACGAATTGCTGTTTCATTCATCCTGGTGGCTTCTGGCCTGCGTCGTGGCGGGGGGGATCGGGATTTTCATCGCCGGCAACCGCAGGCTGGATAAAAACCTTCAGCGGATCGGCCTGGCGGTAATTGCCCTGGCGGCGATTCTGGGGTTTCTGCGGTTCTTTTTTCCGACGCCGCGCGAGAGGATGGAAAATCGGTCGCGCGCCATCATCCGGGCCGTCGATCAACACGATTGGGATGGCCTGCGAAAATTGCTCGACCCAGGAACGGCTGTCTGCAGCCCATCACAGGTTCTCAAGGGAGGAAGAGACGCGATCGTTTCCGCGGCCGAAGCGGCGGTCGATGTACTCAAGGTCAAGTCCGTCTCAATCATCGGAATCGACAGCATCCAAAACGAAACGCTGATAACCGTTTCACTGGAGATTTACAGCGTCCAGGAGGACAGCCTGGACCGCCCGGTGACGAGCAGTTGGCAGATGGAATTTGAAAAATCGGGCGATCAATGGATCTTGCAGAAGATCACCGTCCTTCGCATCGGCTCGGACACCGGCCAGGATTTCAATCCGCGGCTGCCCCCGCAAATGGAATAAGTAAACGACCGTGGCGTCACCATGATTCGCCTCACACGAGCACAAGTTCGCATGATCGATCGCCTCGCGGTCGAGCGATACCGCATTCCCGGCGTGGTCCTGATGGAAAACGCGGCCATCGCCGCGGCCAACATGGCGGGGGGGATGATTCGCCCTGATGCCGGGACCGTGCTGATCCTCTGCGGCGGCGGCAACAACGGTGGCGATGGTTTGGCCGTCGCCCGGCATTTGCATAATCGCGGATATATCGTTCGGATTCTCCTCACAACTGATCCGGCGAAATATGGCGGCGAAGCGAAAACCAACTGGGACATTTGCCACGCCATGAATCTGCCTTCGGCCGACGCGACTGCCGAGGCGATCATCGGAAGCGGGGCGGGCCTGATCGTCGATGCGATTTTCGGCACGGGGTTGACCCAACCGCCGCGGCCGCCGTTTGCTGATCTCGTCGCGGCGATCGAAAAGGCGCGGGCGCCTGTCCTGGCCATCGACATCCCCAGCGGACTGGATTGCGATACCGGGCGCACTCTGGGATCGGCGTGCGTTGCCGCGACCCGCACCATCACGTTCGTCGCCGAAAAGATCGGCTTTGACCAGCCGGAGGCGAGGAAATATCTTGGTCAGGTATCGGTTGGGGATATTGGTTGTCCGATTGAGTTGATTGCGGAGGCGGCGCGTGACGAAACTGAGCGTCAATCTGAATAGGATCGCCACGCTGCGCAACACGCGCACGATCGGCATCCCCAGCGTCACGCACGCAGCCCGGATCGTGCTGGACGCGGGAGCGCACGGCATCACGGTTCATCCGCGTCCCGACCAGCGCCATATCCGGCCGGGCGACGTGGCCGATCTTGCCGAAATGCTCAAGGGTTATCCAAGCGTTGAATTCAACATCGAGGGCAATCCGTTCCACAACTACATGCAATACGCCGAGCGTTTCCGCCCGGCCCAATGTACTTTGGTGCCGGATGCGCCGGAGGCTTCCACGAGCGATCATGGATGGGATCTGGACAGTGACGGCGCTCGCCTGCGACCGGTGGTCGATCAACTAAAATCCCTCGGCTGTCGAGTCTCGATTTTCATGGATGCGGTGCCTGAAGCGATGGCGTTGGCCGCGAAATTGGGGGTTGACCGGGTTGAATTGTATACCGCGCCGTATGCCGAAGATTTTACCTCCGGAAAACCTCGGGCCGCCGAGTCTTACGCCGCCACTGCCCACCGAGCGCACGAACTTGGCTTGGGCGTGAACGCGGGGCATGATTTGAATTTGAAGAATCTCCGCCCGTTTCTTCAGGCTGTGCCGAATGTTCTGGAAGTATCCATCGGCCATGCCTTGATTGCCGATGCGCTGGAGTTTGGATTATCCGAAACGGTCGCGAAGTACGTTGCTGCGGTCGCGATCTGAATCAAGAGTTTTTGCCACGGATGACATTCAGATTCACACAGATGAATTTCGATTACTTTGAGAAATGCCTGCAAAAGAACTAGAATTACCTTGCTATGAATATCCAAGGCGCAATGACGGCTATGGTTACGCCCTTCCGCGAAGGGAAAGTGGATGAGCAGCGCCTGCGCGAGCAGGTGGAGTTCCAGATCAAGAACGGCATCGACGGCCTCGTGCCGGTGGGCACGACGGGTGAATCGCCGACGCTGGATTTCAAGGAACACGGCCGGGTGATCGAGTTGACGGTGCAGTACGCCGCTGGCCGGGTTCCCGTTATCGCGGGGACTGGCGCCAATGCGACGAGTGAGGCGCTGGAACTTCATCAGATTGCCAAACGCGCGGGCGCACCGGGGTGTTTATCGGTGAATCCGTATTACAACAAGCCCACGCAGGAGGGGCTGTACCGGCATTTTATGACGCTGGCGGATCGTGTCGATCTGCCGATCGTGCTTTACAACATTCCCGGGCCGGACAGGCGTCACGATGTCGCCGACGACTGTGGCCAGACTGGCCAAGCATCGGAATATCGTGGCGGTTAAGGAGTCCACGGGCGATTTGAATATCGCCACGGAAATCCGCGCGTTGTGCGACATCATCGTTATCAGTGGCGACGATTCGCTGACGGTTCCGATCATGTCCATCGGCGGTGTCGGAGTCATCAGCGTATTGTCCAACGTTATCCCCGCGCAGATTAAATCGCTGACGAAATTGTGCCAGGCGAATCAGTACGATCAGGCCGCGGCATTGCATACTAAACTGTTTCCGCTGATGCGGGCGATGTTCCTGGACGGCAATCCGGTCGGGATCAAACACGCCATGAAAGTGGCCGGGCTGGACACGGGCGAACTTCGGCTTCCGCTTTGGGAAGCCAGCGACGGCACCAAAAAGCAGATCGAGCAGTGCATGAGGGATATTGGCACGCCGATCTCCGCTTGATCGGTGGCGCATGACCCATCTGTGCGTTCCTATTTTCGTGACGGAGATGTCCAAAGCCCGGCGTGATATAGCCGCGGCGGCACGTGCCGGCGCAGATCTTATCGAGTTGAGGGTTGACAAACTTCCCGTGGGTGAAGACCTACGGCCGGTACTGGCAGATTGTCCGATACCAGCCATCGTGACGTGCCGCGCAAAATGGGAAGGTGGATTTTCCGAATCAAGCGATCTGGACCGGGCGGCCTGCCTTGCGAGGGGAATTGAAAGCGGCGCACGCTACGCCGATTTAGAAATCAAAACCGCCAGTAACGCCAAGAATTTAATCGCCGATTTCCGGCGCGAACATTCCGCGCCTCTGATTCTCAGCTTTCATGATTTCAAGGCGATTCCCGATGATCTTTGCAAGATCATCGATCAGATGAACCTGATTTCGGCGGATGTGAACAAACTTGTCTGGACCGCCCGAAATATCCGTGAGAATCTCGACGCGTTCGGATTGCTCAAGAAGCCCGCGCGGCCAACGATTGCCCTCTGCATGGGCGAAGCGGGACTTATCAGCAGAGTCCTGGCGAAAAAATTCGGAGCATTTCTGACGTTCGCGTCGCTCGACGATTCCGAGGCAACAGCGCCGGGACAGGTGACGATTTCTGATCTGAGAAATCTGTACCGCTGGGACGCGATAAAACCGAGCACCAAAGTTTTCGGTGTTGTCGCCCACCCGGTCCGGCATTCCATGTCGCCGGCGATTCATAACGCGGCGTTCACGGAAATTGGTTTCGACGGAATTTATCTGCCGATGCTCGTCGAGCCGGATTATGAGAGCTTCAAATTGTTTATTGACGGTTTCCAGAACTTCGACGGGATGAATCTCTCGGGGCTGTCGGTGACGATTCCGCACAAGGAGAACGCGCTGCGATATCTGAAGGAGACTGGGTCCGAAATCGAGGAACTGGGCGAACGCATCGGGGCGATCAACACGATTTCGATTGAGCGTCCTGGAAACCTCAGCGGAAAGAACACCGATTACGCGGCGATTCTTGACAGCATCACCGAAAGCCTGGGAATCGGCCGCGATCAACTGAAGAATCTGCGCGTGGCCGTTCTTGGCGCGGGCGGCACAGGCCGGGCGGCGGTCGCGGCGCTGGCGCATTACGGCGCGAAAGTCATCGTTTCCAATCGAACCGCCGACCGCGCGAAATTGTTGGCCGACGAGTTTAAGGAGTCGGCGATGTCGCTGGATGATCTTTGCCGCGATAACTTCGATGTCTTCATCAACACTACCTCTGTCGGGATGTATCCGAAAATTGATGAGAATCCCCTGTCGGATCGCAAGCCGCCGTTTTCGGCGAAGACTCTCGTCTTCGACACGATTTACAATCCGATGAAAACGCGATTGCTGGCTCAGGCCGAGGCAAGCGGAGCGAAGACGATCGGCGGCGTGGAGATGTTCGTTCGCCAGGCGGCGGCGCAATTTGAGACGTGGACGGGAAAACCCGCGCCGCGGGAAATCATGCGGCGGGTCATCATCGCGCGGCTCACGCCGTCTTCGCCGCAACCGGGATGACGACGATGCTCTTCGGCGCTGTCGGACATTCGAGCTGACAAACTCCGCAGCCGATGCAGCCCAGGGGATTCACGGCGACCCGGCCGGATTTCAATTCGATGGCGGCCGAGCCGAGCGGACATTTGTCAATGCAGATCGTGCAGGATTCTCCGCTGGTGCGGAGACAACGGGCCGCATTCCAGACAGCAGTGCCCATGTCGATGTCGTTGATCGACGTGGGGAGTAATGCCCCGCTCGGGCAGACGGACATACATTTCAATCCGGTGCAAACGACGCAGGCTGATGAATCGGCATCGATATATGGCGCGCCGCCAGCCTTGGTGGGATCAAGCTTGATCGCCTTGACGGGGCAGGCGGCGACGCAATCGCCGTTGCGCTGGCAGGTTTGGAGGAATCGCGTTTCCGGCAGCGAGCCGGGGGGGCGCAGCCAGACTTCGGGCCGGACGCGCGGCTGATCGAGCTTGCCAAGTTCGTGAGCCATGCGCTCCAGCGGTTTGGCGGCGGATGCAAGAGGACGAAGCAATTCCGACAGCCCCAGGCGGAAAAATCGCCGCCGATCAACGGGCTTCTCGCTATTCGAGTCCACTTAAATCCCCCACGATCTTGGAGAACGCGTTGATCGAACGGGTGAAGCGGTCGATCAGATCATCCGCAGGCTTGTCCGGACAACCGACCGCGCAAATTCCGCGGAATTTGTCAGCCTTTAGTTCGACCAAAACATCTGCCGGATCGGAGTCGCCAAAATTTCCGAGACGGACTTCCAGAATATGCCCGGCAAGTGTTTTCGCGGCTTGGGCCGGTGAAATCCCCGATTCGCGCCAGGCGGCGATATCGGCGCAGACGCCGACTCGGGCGGATCGACCCGCCAGAAGGCCCCGCAACGCTTCCGGGTCCCAATGGTTCCCCGGCTTTGTGGAATTCACGATCGCCACGTTGATATGGTATTCGTTGGCCAGTTTGTCGAGCATCTCTAGGGTTTCGTCCGCCGGGTCGGCGACGATCGTTTTGATTTTCAGCCGTTTGCCGAGATCGAAAACGGTCCTCGCTTCCGATTCGGTTTTGCCGGGGTTGACGATGCCGATGCTGACGATGTCCATGTGGACGCTTTTGAGCTTGGCGACCAGAGCATCGGACGCGGCGATGTCCGTTGGATCGATCTGCCCCGTCGAAAGCTCGATGTGGTGAAAGTTCATGGAACGAAGCAGGTCGATCATGTCGAAGGCTGATCGGTCCTGAAATGTCGAGCCGATGCACGCCAGTTGCCAGCCGAGCTTGGAGAGGCCGGCATGATCGACGTAAATGGCGGGGCGCGTGGTGGCGGAGTCATCACCGTGCGCGGCGGGAGAAATGATCGCCATCAGCAACGTCACGTAGAGAAGTATTCTCATCATGTATTCTTCGCGACCTTCGCGCCTTCGCGGTTCAACCTATTATAGATTACCGCGAAGGCGCGAAGGACGCGAAGAAATGCCTTTTATCGCACGCTCACCAACTGAACCGGAACCAATCGATGTCCGCAAATCCTCGCGGTGAAATACCACTGGCGGCGTTGCAAAACAGGCCGACTTTGGCGCCGATCCAGAGATCATTGATCGCTTTGAATGTTGGGCCAAGATCGGTGAATTGCCGGTTATCTGTGCTGTAGCTTAGCGAACATTCTCCACCGGATGTGACGGTGAGGCGAAGGAATATGGTCTTTCCGGGCAGAGATGCGGTTGCGTTTTCTATGTCAGCCCCCGCGATCGGATCGCTGTGCGGCACGCGGGTGCTGAGCGATGTTGTGCGGACGATTCGGAGTCCCGCTGGATTGGTTTCCACCTGCAACGCGGCCGTCAAGAGGCCGGCCACCACCAGGCCGGCGTGTTCGCCATCGGCGAGGCCGGCAAGATCGAGGCTTGCGGTAATGGTGAATTTTTCTGCGGGAAACTTTTGCAAAAGCAGATTCGGATGATCGAACAGCGGCGTCGCCTTTGCGCTTTCAACCGCGTTCAGACGCAGGAACCCGGATCGAGCGGTCAGGGAATACCAGCTATCCTGATAATTCGCCCACCATTGCCATTGCAGGCCAAGCTTTGGTTGATCGAATTCATCGCTGGTTTGCGGAATCGCGGTCGGCCAAGTTTTGCCGACATCAGGTTTTTTATGCGCGAGCACGGGTTTTCCGTTGTCACCCATGACCGGCCAATCGTCGACCCATTTCACCGGCTCCAGGTGCGTGATCCGGCCATAGGGGAGAACCTCCTGAAAATGGATGAACCAATCCTGCCCGGTTTGGGTCTGTACCCATCCGCCCTGGTGGGGGCCGTTGATTTGGGTGTCGCCTTGTTTGAGGACGATGCGCGATTCGTAGGGGCCGTAGATATTTTTGGATCGGAAGACGATTTGATATCCACCGGGCACGCCGCCACCGGGGGCCATGATAAAATAGAATCCCTTTCGCTTGTAGAGCTTGGGGCCTTCGAGCGTCGTGTAGCCGGCCGCTTTGCCGTCGACCACCCGTTTGCCATCATCCAGCAGTCGGGTGCCGTCGGGGCTCATGCGGTTGATGTGGAGGATATTGCTGACGCCCGCTCTGGAGCCGGCGAATGCGTGGATCAGATAGGCTTTGCCGTCATCGTCCCAGAACGGGCAGGTGTCGATCCAGCCCTTGGAGCTTTTGACCTGAACCAGCGGCTCCCAGGGACCGGCCGGGTCCTTGGTCCGGGCCATGAAAATGCCAAAATCCGGATCGCCGAAGAAAATATAGAACCATCCATCGTGGAATCGGATGGCCGGTGCCCAGACCCCGCCGCCATGCAGCGGGGTTTTGAAACGTTCGATCGGGTATTTGTCGATCGCATGTCCGATGATCGTCCAATTGACCAAGTCTTTGGACCGCAGCACGGGTAAGCCGGGAAATGAGCTGAAGCTGGAAGCGGTCAGGTAGAAATCATCTCCGACGCGGATGACATCGGGGTCGGAATAGTCGGCGAAAATGATGGGGTTTTTGTAAGTTCCATCGCCGTTGTCCGGCGACCAGGGGCCAGGAATTCTTTGCCGCCATTTTCTTGAGCCAACAGAACGTGCGACCCCAAGCCTACGGCCAATATCCCCAGCAAGACGAAGGCGTTAAGATGAGGCGCGGAATGATCCGTCATGAATCGAATTCTCCTGGGTGAATCATGCCAATGAACGGAAGCAAAGAAAAGAGCGTTGCACTGGTGACGGGGGCAGCCCGGCGCGTCGGCCGGGCCATCGCGCTACGCCTTGCGGATGAGGGGTTCGATATCGCGTTTACCTATCTGACGAGCGGCGTTGCCGCCGGCGAATTGCGCGACGATATTCAAAAAAAAGGGCGATCTTGTTTGGCGATTTCGGCGGATTTGACGGATTCACAGGCCGCGGTCGAAACGATCTCCGGGCAGGTGTCAGCGAAATTTGGCCGGTTGGACGTTCTGGTGAATAGTGCGTCGCTTTACCAACCGGATGGCACCCCAGCGCAGGCGACATCGCAGATGCGGCGGTTCTGGGCGATTCATGTTGAATCGCCGTTGCTTCTCAGCCGGGAATTTTCGCCCATGCTCCAATCAGCGGGGGGGAGCATTGTCAATATGCTCGATCTGCTGGCTGAGCGTCCGATGCCCGGTTACTTGTCCTATTGCGCGAGCAAGGCCGGGCTGTGGAACCTGACGCTGGGCTTGGCTCGCGAGATGGCCCCGCGCGTTCGGGTTAACGGCATCGCTCCGGGCGTCGTGGAATGGCCGGCGGATTTGCCGGCCGATAAACGCGAGCAATATCTTCGCAGAGTTCCGCTGGGACGGGCCGGAACGCCGGAGGATGTGGCGGGGGCGGTGGCGTATCTCGGTATTCAGGGGCAGTATGTTACCGGGCAGATTCTTCGGTTGGATGGGGGGAGATCGATCGCTTGAAGTCTTAAGATGGAAGAAGCTTTACTTGATACGCCTTGGCTGCATTGTCAACGGTCAGAAATGTTAGATCATGCTGTAACGACTGCGCAATAAGTATTCTGTCAAATGGATCGCGGTGCAATGCTGGTAGCTTGGCAAGAAAAACCATGACGGCTTCGTCAATTGCGAGACTCGAAATTCGGTGCCGTTCGCGCAAGCGAGGCAGATACTCCGCCGGTGGATCACTGAACGCTAACTTGCCCAGACCGTGCTTGATTACTGCCTCCCAAATGGATGCGGCACTCAAATAGACATCGTTCTCATAATTTTGAATAGCGGTGTGAAACGTTTGCGGAAGCCGCGGATCGGCCGTTACATACCATAGGAAAACTTGGGGATCCAGCAGAAGCCTCATTCGCGCTCAAATTCTTGAAGGACGCTTTCGGGAAGTGGAGCGTCGAAATCGGCAGGCACGGTAAACTCTCCGTGAGCCAGCCCGAATGGCCGCGGACTGGCCGTCCGGGTCGAAACGGGCTTGATCTCGGCGACCGGTCGCTCGTTTCTAACCACGAGAAAGGCTTCGCCAGCTTCGACCCGACGAAGATATCCGTCGGGGTCTTTCTCGATCTCGCCGACGCTGATGGTGGTCATGTCTCGTTATTATAGCTGTTTTTGGGGCTTTGCGCAGTCTATCTCCCCGATTTCCTATAAAATCCGGCCATGGCAGGATTATCCGCTGAAGTTGCGATCGTGGGGGCGGGGCCGATTGGGATTGAATTGGCGGTTGCGCTAAAAAGAGCGGGGATCGATTACCTGCATTTCGACGCCCGGCAGATCGGCTATACCATTTCGTGGTTCGCGCCGCAGACACGGTTTTTCAGTTCTAATGAGCGGATCGCCATCGCGGGTGTTCCGCTGGTCACGCCGGACCAGACTAAATGTACGCGGGAACAGTATCTGGCATATCTCGCGCGGTCGTCGAACAGTTTGATCTGAAGATCAACACGTATGAGCCGGTGGTAAATATTCGGCGTGACGCCGACGAGTTCATGTTGACTACCCGGCGGGGGGGTGATGAGGCGAATTATTCTGTTCGCAAATTGGTACTCGCCACTGGCGGAACGGAGCGGCCGCGGCGCATCGATGTTCCGGGCGTGCAGTTGCCGCATGTCAGCCGGTATTTTCAGGATCCGCACGCGTATTTCCGCAAGGACCTCCTTATCGTCGGCGGGCGAAATTCGGCGGTCGAGGCGGCTCTGCGATGCCACTATGCCGGGGCGCGGGTGACGATCAGTTATCGTAAGGCGCAATTTGATTCTGCCAGCATCAAGTACTGGCTGTGGCCGGAAATGAATGGGTTGATTCAATCCGGAAAATTGAAAGCTCATTTCAATTCGACTCTGAAAGAGATTCGCCCTGGCGAGGCGGTTTTGAATGGGTCGGATGGGAATGTGATCAACGTGTCGGCGGATTTCGTGCTGATTTTGATTGGTTACGAGGCTGATATGTCTCTGGTTCGCATGGCCGGCGTCGAATTGAAGGATGATGCGGGTCAGGTTCCGGTTTTTGATCCGGCCACGATGCAGACGAATGTGCCGGGTGTTTATGTGGCAGGGACGGCGGTCGCGGGAACGCAGGGAAGATATCAGGTGTTTATCGAGAATTGCCATGTTCATACGGATCGAATTTTGGCGTCTTTAACTGGTTGTTCGAGTCCACTTCCTGCAGCGCCGGTAGAGTTTGAAAGACCGGAAAGTTGAATCATTGGAAGTAGGGCGACTTTAAGCGGGAGAAATAAGGGATTTTTATCGTTACGGTTCTCTTGCCGTCTGGCTTCCCTTGCTCGAATGCGATTAAGCGCTGGCGATACGAACACCGTTGGCTGGCCTGTTGAGATTCGCGGCGGCTTTCGGCAACGAAGCGGAAGCGAGTTGCCGCGTTCCGCGGCTATTGCAGGGGATTTTCGAGCACATGCTCGACCTCAACCGTCAAGTCACGCCCTCTTGTCCAACCTCCCGCAGCCGGTGCACGGCGGCAGCATTTCCGCGATTCTCAGAAGCTGATCGCCTGATGATAGAATGAAAGTGTGCAGACTCCGCGAAAACGACATCCCGTCGACATCGCATTTGAGCGAGTCACATCTCTAACATTGACGATCCTATTTGTTGCGGCCACCATCGTCGGCGTTGTCCGGGGACTTGCTAATGATGGACGATTTTTTCTGCTAATCGGACTTGACCTATTTTGCCTGCTCTGGGTTTGGATGGTTTGGAAGAAATTGGGGAATAAGACAAAATAAGATCGAACTGCGCCGGTGCCCAATATTTCTGAATGCTGAAACATCGGCCGGGTTCGCATAGAATCAGGTCGGCATGAGCGATGTGATGGGATTTGGCATGTCGAGACTTCGGCCCAGTGCCAGTGCCCTGATCGGCACGGAGCTGGTCCAGATTCAGCGGCCGCTGGATCTCATCTTTGGTCACCTGAATTGCTCCATCGATGATGTCGTGAATGATCGCATCGCCAAAAATGCGGTTCTTGGGTATTTCAAACTGTCCCGGCAGATCACGCGCGGGTGCGAGATCGTTGATCTCGAACGGCAATGGAATCCGCTATAAATCCGTCGCCGGCCATCACGGGAATTGGGCTGCTTACGCCGTTGGGGCTATCGACTGATGAGACATGGAACGCGCTTCTGGCGGGGGGGGCGATTGTGGATCACGCTCGCGTGCCGGGGTTTTCGGAGCCGCTTCGGGCGATTGCGATGGCTGAGGCGCGGCGGCGGAAGCGATCGCGCAGGCGGGGTGGACAAGTGCTCATCGCGGGGCGGCGGATGTCGGAATTTTCGTCGGGACGAGCAAAGGGGCGATTGAATCTTGGTTGCCGAGCGAAGCTCTCGATGTACATCCGGGGCTGCGTTGTGGACTGTCGCAAATCGCCTTCGATCTCTCGCGCGAATTCAAATTCGGGAACGGTCCTCGGCTTACGATTTCATCGGCTTGCTCCAGCGGATTGCATGCGCTGCTGCGCGGCGATGGCCATCGAATCGGGGGAAATCCGCCGGGCGCTGGTGGTCGCGGTCGAGGCATCGGTGCACCCCCTGTTTATATCCAGCTTCAGACGATTGGGCGTTCTGGCGCCGGAGGGGCATGGATGCCGGCCGTTCGACCGCAGGCGGGGGGGATTTGTCGTCAGCGAAGCGGCGGCAGCGGTTTGCCTGGAATCTTTGGAAAAACCGGTTGGCCGGCCGATTGTGCGAATCGACCGCTGGGCCGCGGGCGGGGATGGGACGCATCTGACCGGCGGCGATCCGGCGGGCAAGGCGCTGGGAAGGCTGCTGCAGCGCGTCGTGGGTCCCGATTGCGACCTGGTGCATGCGCACGCGACCGGAACGGTTGTGAATGATCCGGTAGAACTTGCCGCCATCGAAGCCGCCGCTGCCTCGCGGCCATGGCTGTATTCTCATAAGGGCGCGTTGGGCCACAGCCTGGGCGCGGCGGGGTTGGTTTCGGTGGTTTTGAATTGTCTTTCACATTTGCATGGAAGGGTGCCACCGAACATCCGATCGACTGAACCGCTGGCGATGAACGGATTGAGATTTTCCGCGGACGTGGTTAATGCGCGAATTAGCCGTAGCGTCGCCGTGGCCGCGGGGTTCGGGGGGCCGCTGGCGGCGATTAGCCTAGTCAACTGCTAGCCAAGACTGTTAACCGCAGAGTACGCGGAGAGCGCAGAGAAAGAAATAAGAATTATTGCCACAGATAAAAATCAGATGCACACAGATCGGCCAGTGTCAGCCCGCTCGGTCTTCGGACAGACATTCTTCATGCCAAACAATTCCGGGAATGCCATCAAGAACATATAGCTGATCGCCGCCATGATACATTCCAACACTCACTATAGAATGCGTTTCACCAGCATGTTGTAAGTGCCCATCTGTGACCGGATGGTGATACGGATAATCTGGTCGCATGAATTTGCGGAGGACACTTGCATCGGCGATGCGTACACGCGACGAAACGGAGAATTCGGGTTTGTAGGCCATTCGGGGCACAGAATTTTAACCGATTGCCCCGAACTTCAACTATGAATTTTCGAACAAACCCATTACCCATCCGTGTGTATCTGATTTTTATCTGTGGCGAAAAAGCGTTTCTTCACGGGATTCGGGGGCCGCTGGTAGTCGTCGGTCTCTTGAGTCCCTGACCAGTTCTGCTATAATCCCCGCCCATGGATTGGTTCTACGCTCAGAACAACAAGCAGAACGGACCCGTCACGGTCGAAGCCCTCGTCAGCATGCTCCAGCAGGGGCATGTTCAGCCGACCGATCTTGTCTGGCGGGAGGGGATGGGCAACTGGCAGCCAGCAGGCATGGTGCCAGAACTGTCGGCAGCGATGCCCGCGCCGGGGAGTACGCTGAGTTATCTGAACCCCGGCGTCGGCCAGATCGGCTCAACGGGGCAGCCGGTTTATGCGGGGTTCTGGCTTCGGTTTGCGGCCGTGCTTATCGACGGGATTCTTCTGGGCGTCGTTGGTTTTGTTCTGAATATGGCCATGGGCCTGGAACGCCCGATGTTCGGTCGCCCTGGCTTTGGGAACCCGGCCGCGTTTAATCTTGGGCTGGTTCTCTCGGGGATGGCGGTGGGAATTGTCCTGGAATGGCTTTACTACGCCCTTATGGAGACGTCCAGATTTCAGGGAACGTTGGGCAAAATGGCGCTGGGCCTGATCGTGACGGACCTGAACGGGCAGCCGATCAGCTTTGGGCGGGCCACCGGCCGGAATTTCGGCAAGATCATTTCACGCTATCTCACCCTCTATATCGGCTTCATGATGGCGGGGTGGACCCAGCAAAAGCAGGCTTTGCATGACATGATGGCGGGGTGCCTAGTGCTGCGCAAGCCGTAAATCCCCGCGAAAATCGCGTGAATCCTATGTCCGGGCCGGCCGCAAACTTGCGGAAAGAATTTGGGTTGATGAAATTCGCATGAAAGGGCTAGAATACCCCCGAAAGGGCGGCTGTTTCGGGTAAGGAAAACCGCCCCATTAAAATTAGATGAAGGCGCTCAAGGAGCAGATGTGATGGTCAACATACATCCAACGGCCTTGGTCGACCCCAGGGCGCAACTCGGCGACGGGGTCAGCATCGGGGGCTACAGCATCATCAAAGGTCCCGTTCGCATCGGACCCGGGACGGTCGTCCACGAACAGACACATATTCAGGGGAACACGGTCATCGGGCGGGATTGTCAGATCGGGCCGGCGGCGTTTGTGGGGCTTCCGCCGCAGCATCTGCGGGCGGACCTTGAAGCGGGGCAACTTATCATCGGCGACCATGTCATCATCCGCGAGACGGCCTCCGTTCATCGGGCCACGCATCCCGGCGAGGAAAATGCCACGCGCGTGGGAAACCATTGCTTCATCATGGGCGGCGTACACGTTGCCCACGATTGCCGACTGGACGAACATGTCATCGCGGCGAATTGCGCACTGCTGGGCGGGCATTGCCAGATCGGCGCAAGGGCGTTCCTTGGCGGAGGGTGCACGCTGCATCAGTTCGTCCGCGTTGGCCGGTTGGCGATCATCGCCGGCAATGAAGCGGCGAGCCAGGATATTCCGCCGTTTGCGTCCATGCGCTATGGCGGGCTTAAAGCGTACAATGCACGCGGGTGTCAGCGGGCCGAACTGTCCCAAGCGGCGATTCGGGCCATTCGCGGCGCGTATCATTGCCTGCACAAGCATCGCATTGTCTCAGCGGCACTCGACGAAATCCGCGAGACTGTTCCGGATTTGCCGGAGGTTCGTGAACTGATCGAGTTCATCACGTCCAGCAAGCGCGGGATCGTTCCATCTATAACCGCTCACGAGACTCCATTGCGTGGAATCCCGATCAGTGGAATGGATTCGCATCGCGATCATTCGGCGGGTCAGCATGTGCGGTATGCTGGGGCGTATCAGCAGTTCTCTTAGTTCAGATCGGTATAAATAAATACGGAGAATGGATCTCACGCAGAGGCGCGGAGGCGCAGAGTTTTTTCTCTGCCCTTGCGCCTCTGCGTGAGCCCAGTTTTTTTTCGGCGGTTTGTTCGAGGATGCGGGGCCGAAGAATGCGCGTCAAAATAGGGGGCTTCTGGCCGATTTTTTCCACAACGTTGTGACAGTGACCGTGTTTCTTTTAGCGCCAGCGGCTTCACTGTCACTGTCAGCGCGACAGTGTTGGACGCGCGGGGAACTTTTCGGCTGAGGCAATTGTTCGCTCGAATGGCCGGACGCAACGCCCTCTATAATTGGGTCCAAAGGAAAGATTTGGGCGTGTTTTGGCTCTGTCTAGGAATTCGGGGGATTTTGTTGGTCGGTCGATCCGGATTTTTTTACCGCGGAGGGCGCGGAGACCGCAGAGATGATCGTCTATTTGCGGCGAAGAGGGCGAATCAGTTGGTCACATTCGCCGCGGACAAAATCTTCTTCGCCAATTCAGCGACGAGTCCGGCGATAGGCGAATCGCTGCGGTTTTCCGCACCTCATTTTCCGCACCTCATCACTACGCCCATGTTCACAATATCGGCACAACTGGCACTGGTATCGTTTGGATGTCCCCACATCAAGGGGGCATTGACATGTTAGGAAAGACGTGCAATGATTTTCGATATGAAGAAAAAGGCGCGACGTTCAACCGCGAAAAAGAAATCGAAACCGAAGCGACCGCCGGAGCCGGACGCCGCTCAAACGTCGCTGGCGATGGTCGAACACATCATTGGGGGGAAACTGGCGAACCGGAAATAACGCGCAATTCAATTGGGGGGCTTCGCTCCGACCAAAATCGTGATTGCGCTATCGGACAATTCGTTCTTGGGGATGATCGCTACGCCGTATTCCGTAATGATGGCCGCTTGCTGGGGAGGGACGGTAACGTTCATTCGGCCGGACATCATTTCGGAAACGTAGTTTTTCTTCTGAAAGATTCCGGCCCTTTCAAAGCAATCGCTTATTTCTCTGAACCTGGTTGCCCATTGGTTCTTGGCCTCTTGGCTCGATTCTGCGGGCGGGGGCGGGGGAGAAAGCATTATACCGGGGGTCATCTTAAGAGACTGAATTGCAAAAATTCCAATTCCTCCCCCCTCTGGCATCCACCGACATTTCGCTATAAGCACGGCAGCAATCGCCACGGCCATAGATTCGCCATTGACGTTCTCATCGCGACAGATTCGGAACGTATTTCCCCCAAGCGGCGACAGTCCGCCTTCCAACGCTTCGCTTTGTATTGGTGTAAGCGTCCAAGCCGCTCGTTGCCTCTCAATAGTATCGACCAACTCGTCGATGGTTTTTTTGGCATCGCTAAGCTGTTCCTCCACTTTTTTGGAATCGCGATTGTCGAACCACTTCAATGCCCAGTCGAGCGCGAGGCCAAAAAGTCCAGTGGACGCCGACAGAATCCACAGTTGCCTAGCGTAAGGATTGTTGTCTTTCAGAATGGTGCATATGAAATAGGTCGATCCAGCAATAATCGCTGCCACCACAGCAAATATACGGATGATTATTCTTGTAATTCGCAGAAACGGGGGGCCGTTTGATGCTGACACTGGCAATGTCCCTTGTCTTTGTGGCAATCTGTATTTTCGTCCTGCTGCTATTTGCTAATTTGAAGGAACTATGTCGAGAGATTCGCAAAGGAAAATCACGGCGATAATCGTTCTAAAAATGCAACCGGCAAATTCATATCTTCCAACTCTTTCCGAGCCGCACGGCGTAGGCGTTCGCGTATCCACGCCGACATTCCTAGGCCCGACGCTTCCGCCGCAGCCCGAAACGCTTCCCGCTCCGATTCCTCGCAGCGGACTTCCAGCCAAGACGACTTCACGGCTTCCGATTTCTTCTTTGGGCGTCCCATCTTCTTTGTTGTTTTCATGGAACGTATTGTACGGTCAAAATGTGTGCTGTCAAGCGAATTTATTGTTGACAAGCCCACATTATGTCCCTACAATGATTTCCATGAACAAGCTAAGCAAAAACGAGCAGGCGAGCGGATGGGTAATTGCGATCCGAAGCATATCTCCACCAGCTTTGTTGAGCGGTCGAATCTGTCCGTTCGGATGGGGATGCGACGATACACCCGGCTCACGAATGGCCACAGCAAGAAATTCGAGAACCATGTCGCGATGAGCACGATTTGGTTCACCTATTACAACTGGTGCCGGATTCACCAGACGTTGCGCGTCACGCCCGCGATGCAAGCCGGTTTGACGAACAAATTGTGGGAGATCGAGGATTTAATCGATGCGTTACTCAAATGATACCAGTGCCGCACAACTTAACATAACATGCATTATCGGACGTGGTGGGGGAGTTCAGAATGTTTGAAAAAGGCCGCATTTTCAGGGGTTTTTGAGAAGGTCGTCATGGGCGCAAGATCGCGAGCATGGGCGCAAGATCACGAGCAATGCGATGGCAACGAGCGTGATCGCGCCGGGTTTTGACTCGCGATTACTTTACGGCTGATTCCACCGCCGCGCGGTATTCGGCGGCGACGTGAATTCGGCGGAACATTAGTTGCCGGCTCAGGGCCGGGGTCAGTGGAGATAATTCCGCGAAGGATGTCAGGTGGCCATCGGGGGTTTGGATGGGGATGTCGCAGGCGGGGTCCTGGCCATCGTAGATTTCGTAGGGAGTGTCGCGCGGTTCATCGTAAAAGAGGTGATAGTCGGGATCGCCGCCGGCGGTGGTGACGGCTTGGGCGGCGCGGTCGATGGCGGAGCGGAGTTTGGCGGGATCGTTTAGGGGGGTCAGGTCGATGGTTTTGTATAGGCGGCGATAGAGTAGGCCGTGAGATAGGTGGGCCAGGATGGGGTCGGGGGCGGTGGTCCAGATTTTCAGGCATTGCATCAGGGAGATGTCGTCCAGAGCGGTGAACTCCGACAGGGTCAGTTGCCCCCCCGCCAGGGCTTTGAAGGTTGCGTCGGTTCGCGAGAGGCCGGGAAGGCGATTTTGTTCGGCTAGCCTGGAGGCGCGGCGAAGGGCCAGCTTGACCATTCCCTCGGAGGCACGGACGACTTTGTGGAAATAGACGTTGCGATACATGTGATAACGGGATTGCAGGTAGGCCTCGACGGCGCTGAGGCCCTTGGCGGTGACGGCCAGGCGGGAACTGGATTCATCCACGATCAGGGCGTGAAGAAGCCAACGTAGGTCGAAGGCGCCGTAGTGGCTTCCGGTCATGAGATTGTCGCGGAGGAGATAATCAAACCTATCGGCGTCGAGCTGGCTGGCAAGAATGTCGGTCAAAAATCGGCGGTTGGATTTGCCGGCTAAAAGGCTGGCGACCATTTCGGGCAGAGCGCGGTCGTGTTCGGCCAGGATTCGATGGACATCGCTTTGCGGGTTTTGGATGATCCAGGCGGTTTGAGTTTCGTGGTGGACATGGCTGATGCCTTCGAAGACATGGCTCAGGGGGCCGTGGCCGAGATCGTGCAGGAGCGCGGCGGGGAGGCAGGCGATTAAATCGGCTTCGTCGATTTTTGTGTTTTGAGTGAGTTGGTGGAGGATCAGCCGCGCGGTTTCCATTACGCCTAGGCAATGGCTGTAGCGGGAGTGCTCGGCGCCGGGATAGGCCAGGGAGGCCATGCCGAGTTGGCGGATTCGGTGGAGGCGTTGAAATTCCTGGGCGCTAATGAGTTTGAAGAGGAGCGCATCGACCGGGCGTTCGAGGCGGAAGGCGATGATATCATGCACCGGATCGCGGATGATCTTTTCGGGCATAATTTCGGATGATAGAGATGTCGGATTTTAATTGCCAATAGGCAAATGCAATTGAACCGCCAAGACGCCAAGGTGGAAAAGACAAGTTCGAATAGAAAAGTGCTCACCCAGAGGCGGAAGGCGCAGAGAAAGAAGCTCTGCGCCTTGCGCCTCTGCGTGAGATTCTTTCCTCTTGGCGTCTTGGCGGTTCAATTTATCCTGCGGAAATCGGCCGGATTATGCGGCGTCTAGTTGGGCGGAGATGTTTGTCATAAATTCGACGCCGACGGACATGGTGCTGGCGTCGCTTTGGGGGGAGCGGCTGACCCAGACGACTCTTGCGGGGATCATGTTGCGGCGGTTGGCCAGGGCGTGGCCGGTGGCGCTGAGGCCGACGTGGATGCTGAGGATTTTGCCGGGCGCAGGGAGGCGGAGACGGGGAGTTCAACGCGGAGGCCGGTGGCGCTGACGTCCTGGGTTTGTCCGCCGAAATAACGGGAGGCGGTGGCTTCGAAGACCTTGATGGGGCGGGTCTGCTGAATCCGCAGGCCGCGACGGCGTTCGATGCCCTCTTCGGCTTGTGCTTCCTGCTCGCTGATGGCTTGGGTTAACGTCAACATTGAAGGCAACCTCCGTTCCCTTAATGACGGTTTCTGAGCTACATCAGGGTTATCGGGCCGATGGACTGGGGAGTTGAAATAAAATGGGTAAGAAAGGCACGGAGGGACGTAGGCACGAAGGCACGGAGTGAGGGAAAAGGCTGTTCTGGGCCGCCTTTACACTTCGTGCCTTCGTGCCTCCGTGCCTTTTCCCCTCCTTTGGCGTTATATTTCCGGCATGTCCTATAACTTCACCGCGATTGAGAAAAAATGGCAGGCGTATTGGTTGAAAAACGGGTCGTTCCGGCGCTGGAGCCGGGCGAGGCGGGGAAAATGCCCAAGGCGTATGTGCTGGATATGTTCCCCTATCCCAGCGGGGCGGGATTGCATGTGGGGCACGTGGAACAGCAGGCGGCGACGGATATCTATTGCCGGTATCTGCGGATGAAGGGGTTTAACGTCCTGCATCCGATGGGGTGGGATGCGTTTGGATTGCCGGCCGAGCAGTATGCGATCCGGCAGAACGTTCATCCGCGAATCACGACGGAGCAGAACATTGCCAACTTTCGGCGGCAGATTCAGATGCTGGGGTTGTGCTATGACTGGGACAGGGAAATCGACACGACCGATCCGAGGTACTACCGCTGGACGCAATGGATTTTTCTGCAACTGTTTGGCAGCTATTTCCATCCGGTGGAAAAACGGGCGAGGCCGATCGAGCATCTGATCAATGAATTGCAGAACGGGAACTTCGTGGTTGGGCCGGACGGGTCGGTACACGTTAATCCGACGCATGAGGCGTTGGACGCCATCGGAGGGCAGGTCGGGATTGAACGGAAATGGGGCGAGCTGGACGAAGGGGAGCAGCGCGAAGTCATCGACAATCAGCGATTGGCGTATACGGATGAGATTCCGGTGAATTGGTGCCCGCAACTGGGGACGGTTTTGGCGAATGAAGAAGTGATCGATGGAAAGAGCGAAGTGGGTGGATTCCCTGTTGTTCGGCAGCCGATGCGGCAATGGGTGTTGAAGATCACGGCGTATGCCGAGCGGCTTGTCGCCGATCTGGATCAGTTGGATTGGCCGGAATCGCTGAAGGAGATGCAGCGGAACTGGATCGGCAGGAGCGTGGGGGCGGAGGTGGATTTTGATATTGATCTGGCGAGCATTTCTTCGGCGCCGGGGATTGCCGACTACCGGCCGAACGCGGAGGTCATCCCCCCCGCCGCTGACGACGATGGGGATGAAGGTTTGGGCGTGACGGTTTATACGACGCGGCCGGATACATTGTATGGCGCGACGTATCTGGTGTTGTCGCCGGAGCATCCGCTGGTGGAGCGGATCACGTTGCCGGCGAATCGCGCGGCGGTGGATGCGTATCGGCAGGCGGTGGCGGCGAAATCGGAACGGGATCGGGTGGCGGAAACGAAGGATAAGACCGGCGTTTTCACCGGGGCATTTGCGGTTAATCCGGTCAACGATGAGAAGATTCCGGTCTGGATCGCGGACTATGTGCTGATGGGGTATGGCACGGGGGCGATCATGGCGGTGCCGGCGCATGATCAGCGGGATTTTGATTTTGCGACGAAATTTAAGCTGCCGATCCGGACGGTCGTGAAGCCGGCGGATGGCAGCGAGCCCCCCGCCGGGCGGGCGTTTGAGGGTGATGGCATCTGCGTGAACAGCCTGTCGATCGACGGCCTGACGACCGCCGAGGGGAAGGAGCAGATTACTCACGTTCTGGTGGCCGAGGGCGTTGGGAAGCGTTCGGTGAAATTTAAGCTTCGCGACTGGGTTTTCAGCAGGCAGCGATATTGGGGTGAGCCGTTTCCGATCATTCTGGATGGGGAGGATAATCCGTGGGCGGTGCCGGAGAGCGAATTGCCGGTGACGTTGCCGGAGATGGCGGATTTTAAACCGACGGGCACGCTGGAGCCGCCGCTGAGCAAGGCGCGGGATTGGGTCAATGTGACGCTCGACGGCAGGCCGGCGATGCGCGAGACCAACACGATGCCGCAATGGGCGGGAAGCTGCTGGTATTTCCTGCGGTTTATCGACCCGCACAATCAAGATCGGTTTGTCGATCCGGCCAAGGAAAAATATTGGATGCCGGTCGATCTTTATGTCGGCGGGGCCGAGCACGCGGTGCTGCATCTGCTTTATTCGCGGTTCTGGCACAAGGTGTTGTTTGATCTTGGGCACGTTTCGGGGGCGGAGCCGTTTCGAAAGCTGGTCAATCAGGGGACGATTTTGGGTGAGATGGAGTTTAATGCGTTCAGCCGGGCGGATGGCGGGTATATCAGCGCGGCCGATCTGGAGAATATTGTTGAGGAAGCGCACACCGACGGCCCGCGGCTGGTTGGAACGCAGCGGCAGAGCGGGGAGAAATTCGTCAGTAAATTGATCGAGGCCGATCTGGTGGAAAAGCGCGGGGAGCGATATGTGCTGAAATCCGATCCTTCGATAGCCGTTGAGGCCCGTTGTTTCAAGATGAGCAAGAGCCGCGGGAATGTGATCAATCCGGATGAGATCGTCGGTGATTACGGCGCGGATACGTTCCGGCTTTACGAGATGTACATGGGCCCGCTGGAGCAGCAGAAGCCGTGGAATACGCGGGATATCGTGGGGATGTCGCGGTTTCTCAATGGCGTGTATCGAAATCTGATTGGAGATGAAGAGGCGGGGAAAGTGGCGCAGATCGTTGAAGAGGAAATCCACGAGGCCGTGGACCGGCAGATGCATCGCACGATCAAGAAGGTTGGCGAGGATGTCGAGGCGCTGCGCTTTAACACGGCCATCGCGGAATTGATCAAGTTGAATAATGAGATGACCAAATTGCCGGTGATTCCGAAGTCACTGGCGGAAACATTTACGCTGATGTTGGCGCCGTTCGCGCCGCATCTGGCGGAGGAAATCTGGAGCCGGCTGGGACACGACGGCAGTTTGGCGCGGGCGGCTTGGCCGAAATATGACGAGGCGAAGCTCGTGGAATCCAAGATCGAATTGCCGATCCAGATCAACGGCAAACTGCGCGGAACGATCTGGGTTTCGGCGGATGCGGCGGAGGATTCGATTCTGGCGGATGCGAAGGACCTGGAGGGCGTGAAGACGTGGATCGCGGGGAAAACCCTCATAAAACAGATTTACGTGCCGAAGAAGCTGGTGAGCTTTGTGGTCAAATGAAAGCTGTCGATGAGTGCTGAGATTGAAGCGAAAATGAAGGTGGCGGATTTGGCTGCTGTGCGAAAGAGGCTGGAGGCCGCGGCGGCGGTGCGCGTTCGGAAGGAGTTGGAGACGAATGCGTTTTTCGATAGTCCTGACCATCGCCTACAATCGGGGGACCGGGGATTGCGGATTCGGGTGGCCGTTGACGAAAGCGGATCGAGCCGCTGCCTTGTGACGATGAAAGGGCCGCTGCAGGCCGGGCAGTTCAAAACGCGCGAGGAGATCCAATTTTCCGCGGATCAGCCGGAATCGGTGCGAAAGATATTTGAGAATCTTGGATTCAGGTCCGCGTTATCATTTCAGAAGCGGCGCGAGACGTGGTTGTTCGCGGGGTGCGAAATCGCGTTGGATGAGATGCCGTATCTGGGCACGTATGTTGAAATAGAGGGGAAAAGCGAGGGTAGCATCTCGGCCGCGCGGGCGTCGTTAGGTTTGTCGGAGTTGCCGTTGATCTCGACGGGTTACATTTCGCTCTTGTCGCGTTATCTTGAGGAGCATGGGATTGGGGATCGGGAGATTCGGTTTTGAGCGCAGTCTTCGGTCGGGAGATTCAGTTTTACCGCGGAGAACGCAGAGAGCGCGGAGAAGTGAATTTTTGCATTCATCTCTGCGTTCTCTGCGGTCTCGGCGGTGAATGAAGCGGATCAGGTTGTCATGGCGGAAAAATCTTTTCTTGTTCAGCGATTCGCCAAGCTGCCGCTTGGGCAGATTCATTTGATCGGGTACAGCGTGGCGGGTGAGGAGACGCTGGTGCAGGTTCCGGAGCTGAATGTCTGCTTTGATATTGGGCGGTCGCCGTATTTTGCGCTGACTAGCGATATCGTTTGTTTGACGCATGGGCACATGGATCATGTGGCGGGACTGCCCTACTACCTTTCGCAGCGGTCGTTTCAGGGAATGAAGCCGGGGACGATTTTGTTGCCGAGGGAATTGGAGCGGCCGGTGGATACGCTGTTGCGCTGCTGGCGGGATATCGAGCGGCAGGCGACGCCGTATGAACTGATCGGGATGTCTCCCGGGGAGGTGTATGAAGTACGGCGGGATTTCTCGATCCGCGCCTTCGCGACGCATCATGGCGGGCCGAGCCTGGGGTATTCGCTCATCAGCGTGCGCGAAAAGCTGCGGGAGGAATATCTGGGACTGCCGGCGAATGAGTTGGTGGCTCTCAAGAGAAAGGGCGTGGAGATTCAATACCGCGTCGAGGTGCCGTTGGTAGCGTATCTGGGCGATACGACCATGGGGAATGTTTTCGATCATCCGGACGTGCAGAATGCGGAAGTTTTGATCACTGAATGCACTTTTTTCGACGCCGACCACAAGCACAAGGCGAAGGCGGGCCGGCATCTTCATCTGGATCATTTTCTGGACGCGATCGGCAACCTGAAGAACAGGGACATCGTTTTGATCCACGTTTCCCGCCGCACGGGCGTTCGCCGAGCGCGCAATCTGATGCGCCGGCGTCTGGGCGAGCAGCGGATGAGGAACATTCATTTCCTGATGGATTTTGAAGGGTCAAGCGATGCGGGGGATATCGATACTTTGGCTCAGATGCCGGATGAAGGCGGGGAGTGAGGTTAATTCGATCTTGGCCGCTTAAATGGCCATTCGACGGCGGCGCATCAAGAGGGCGCTGGCCATGGCCAGGCTGGCGAAGGTCGCAGGTTCAGGCACGGGCGCTTCGGCGGCGATGCCTTGAAGCTGCGAGGTTGTCAGCAATCCGCTGTAGATTCGGAAGTCGTCTCCCTGGCCTTGAAACGCGCGGGTTGCATTGCTGGCGCGGTTTAATAACTGGAGATAATCCTGGGTGCCGCTGAAATTCATGGTGCCGTTCGCCCAGCCGTTTTGATAGGTGTAAGCATAATTGTCGTCGGTCTGATCGCCCTGATACATGACGAAGCTGTCTTGCGCCGCGGTAGCGCCGATGAGGGTGCTACCGGTGGCCGCCTGCATCGTGGGATCGAAAAAGACGTTCGCGGCGGTAAGGTCAACCTCGAGCGCGATAAAGTTCCAGGTATTGGCAACGAGCGTATTGCCGGCGATGAAACTGGCGCCAGCGGAGCTTCCACCGGCTTGAACCTTGCCGGTATTCAGACCCACCCACAGCCCGTTTGTCGATTCGTCAAAAGTGCTTGTGGTACCGATCTCCATCAATCGCGATTGAACGGCCAACTCAGCCGTGGTGGGTTTGACCCACATCGTCAGGGTAAAAGTTGGGTTGGCAGAAACGCCGCCGAAATTCGGAAGGGCATTGACGGTGTTCACGTTGTTTGTGGCCGCAACACCGCTGCTGTAGACGATACCGCCAGGGGTGGGATTGTTGGATACGCTGGCTGAATTGTCGGCGGCGTAGTCCCCCGCCGCGCCGGAGACACCGCCACCGCTGGCGGTATAAAGATTGGTCGGGGTGAATGGACCGATGCCCCCGTATTGTGCCATCGTCAGCACACCGCCGTCGCTGGCCAGACCGTTGGGGGTGACGGCCGGACTTACCGAGGTTCCCGTCCCGCCGTTCTGGTCGAAATTCCATTGGTAAAGCAGAACCGCCGCGGGCGCGGTTGGGGCATAACTCGCTGAGATAGCCGCAATAAGCGATCCGGCAATTGCCGCAAGAGCCCGTGATTCTCTCCGCATGATCTTCCTCCGTTGGTTTTCGTCGAGGTGCAACGAACTAAACAATAATCCCGCATTGAAATCGAACTACTTCATTTTGCGTCAAAGGAGGTATGCCGATACGTCAAATCCAGACGTAGGGGTAATTTGATTGAGAAAGCGTCAATATTGCGTGTAGAATCCGGTCAAATGAATATTGCCTATCTGTTTTTGCGCCACAAATGATTGAAGAATAATCGCAAATCAGGTCCTATGCCCGACCGAAAACACATCAATTTGTTAGTAGATTTTGCCCCCTTGTCGGAGTTTCAACGGCAGATTGCAATCGGAGCAACCCGCTATTGCCATGACCACCCCGGATTTCGGTGTCGCACGGCCTCGACGGAGGCAAACATGATGGAAGACAGCGAGGTGATCGATGGGGTGATCGCCATCGTCGATCGACCCGATCCGAACCACCCATCGACCCGGCATTCCACGCCAGTGGTAAATGTCTCCACGATTGCCTTTCCCGTGCCGTTTCCGACGGTAGCGATCGACAATTCGGCGCTGGGACGGTTGGCGGCGGAACATCTGATCGTTCAGGGATATCGCTTCTTCGCCTATCACATGGAATCGCGGGTCTACTTTTCGAAGGAACGAGGCCTGGGATTCGGTGAAGCGATGCGGGAGGCGGGACGCGAGTTCCATGTCTTCGACACTGGTTTACATACTGCCGCCACGCCGCGCGAGCTTCATGCCCTGACGGTGAATTGGCTGCGGCAACTTCCCAAGCCATTGGGATTATTTACGCACAACGATCAGCGTGCCGCGGCATTGATGGATCTGTGCCGTGACGCGGGATTGAAAGTTCCCGAAGAGGTGGGAATCGTCGGAGTCGACAACGATCCACTGCTGGCCGAGCTTTGCCGGCCGAGTCTCACGAGCGTTGATCCCGGCGCATCGACGGTGGGATTCCGCGCGGCGGAGATGCTCGCGCAGATCCTGTCCGGCCATTTGCTGGACGATCGGCCGATTTTATTGCCTCCCAAGGCGGTGAATGTTCGGGAGTCCACGCAGCCGCGCCATTTGCTTGACGATCGAATGGCCTCGGCGATGCGATACATCCACGAGCATTCGGCGGAACCGTTCGGCGTGCCCGATTTGCTGGAGGCGGTCCCGGCATCGCGGCGATCGCTGGAGCGCTTGTTTCAAACGCACCTTGGCCGATCCCCTGCCGAGGAAATCCGCCGAGTGCAGATCAATCACGTCAAATGGCTGCTGATGGACGGGCGGCTATCGCTGTCCGATATCGCGGCCAAGGCGGGTTTCAGCTCCTTCAGCAATTTCGCCACGGCATTTCGGCGTGAAGTCGGCATGACTGCGTCAGCGTATCGACGGCGGTTCCGCCCAACCACCAGCGGGCGAAAGAAAGATGAAGATGACGAGTGATTTGCTGGTTCGAAATTATTGCGGCGGGTGGATGTCAATTACGTCGCCCGTGTAGCTTAGGGTCTGCGGGGACGGGGCTGCACTTTTTTCACGGGAAACGAAGAAAACATTGAACGTCCGCTGCGGCAACATGCCGGCGAACGAGCCTTGCCGCTTGGCGATGGTGAGAACTTTGGACTGGTCGTTCCAGTGGAGATCGATCAGCGAGAAGCCGCCTTTCTCCCAGGCGTTGGTGAGGCCGTCGTCTTCGTAAAGATTAAAATCGCCGTCGGCGCCTTGATAGACATCGAGCGAAATCGGGTTGGCGGGTTTTTCGGCGGTGTATTGCAGGTCGGGTCCGCGGGGAATGATCGATCCGGCGCGGACGAATATCGGAATGGCATCAAAAGGCGCGGGGGCGGTGATCATCTGTCCGCCGTCATAGGATTTTCCGGTCCAGAAATCGTACCAATTTGTGCCGGCGGGTAGATAAACATCGCGGGTGCGGGCGCGGTAGGTGGTGACAGGATTCACGAGAAACGCTGGGCCGAACATAAATTGATCGGTGATTTGGCGGGCGACTGAATCGTTGGGGAAATCCATCGCGAGTCCGCGCATGATCGTGTAATCGTTCATCGTAACCCAGCCGGCCAGCGAATAGATGTACGGCAGGAGTTGGTATCGCAGGCGGTCGAATTTGAGTTGGGCGTTATATGCCGGGCTGGAATCTCCGCCGAATTCCCACATCTCGCGGTGGGGAAATTCGCCGTGGACGCGGAGAAGCGGGCAGAACGCGCCGAATTCGAACCAGCGGGTGTTCAGCTCGCGCCATTCGTCAACGTCGTCGGGCGTTGGTGAGTCGGCGTTGAAACAATTTGGGACGGAGAATCCGCCGACGTCCATTGTCCACCAGGGGACGCCGGAGATTGAGAATCCGATGCCGGCGGCGATTTGTTTTCGCATGGCCTGCCAGGTGGAGGAAGTGTCGCCGGACCAACTCGCGGCGGCATAACGCTGCTGGCCGGCGAATCCGGAGCGCGTCAGGATGAAAACGCGCTGATCGGGCGCGGCCTGCCGCTGGCCTTCGAATACGGCGCGGGATTCCATGAGGGGATAGGCGTTGAGGACGCTGGCGCCGGTTCCCAAGGCGGTGGGAGTCATGTGGGTGTGTTGGCCGTCTAGCGTGGGCCGGGGCAGGATGTCTGGCTCTGTCGCATCAAGCCACCAGGCGTCAACGCCGTTGTCGAACAGGGTCGGGAGCAGTTGTTGCCAGAAAAGGTGGCGGGCCTCGGGGTTGAACGCGTCGAAGAAGGTGTAGCTGTTCCCAAGCCAATCGCGGATGCCTTCCTTGAGGTTGTTTGAATAGAGGTATCCGCCCTTTTCCATTTGCTTGAAATTTTCGGTTCCGGGATAGAATTTTCCCCAGACGGAAATCATGAGGTGGGCGTGATCGCGGTGGATTTGTTCGATCCAGGCCTTGGGATCGGGGAATCGACTCGGGTCGAACTTGTGAGATCCCCAGGTTCCGTCGGGCCAGTAGCGCCAGTCTTGAACGATATTATCAAATGGAATTTTTCGCCGGCGGAATCCGGCGATGACATCGAGGCTTTGGTCCTGGGTTTCGTATCGTTGGCGGGATTGCCAGAGGCCGAGAATCCATTGCGGCATCATTGGGGCGCGACCGGTGAGGTGACGATATCCGGCGATCACATCGTCGATTTTCGGGCCGTTGATAAAATAGTAATCGACTCCCTCCCCTACTTCCGACCAGAGGGAAATCGGCGGCTCAGCCTCGGGGCCGGGCGTTTTCCATTGAAATTGAATGTTTGAACCGCCCTGCCGGGACCATTGGACTTTGATGGGATACCGATGATTGGCCTCGAAATGAACGCGGGCCAAATCCTTCCAGGGCAGCCAGCCTTGCCGCCAGTGATCCATCACCATTTTGCCGTTGATCCAGACATTGATCTGTCCATCGGAGAAGGCCTGAAATTGGTAATCGCCGGTGACGGGCGCGAGGACGCTTCCTTGCCAAGAAACGCTTTCGTCCGAAGGCAGGATCGCATTAGATGGCGAAGCGGGAACTGCGGGGGTTCTGTCCGAACGGCGGCGGCGTTCGATGTTGATCTGATTCTCGGGGCCGCGCATGCGCAGATTGTGGAATTGTGGATCGGAGAAATAAGAAGCGGTTAGTCCGCCCGAATTGCCGCCGTTCGCATCCAGAAGATTCTGGGCCGGGATCGCGTCGAACGGGCGGAGGTCTCCGAAGCGGGTGAAAGAGGGGTTATCCCAGAACAGGCCAAAGCCGCGGCTTGAGACCAGCAGCGGGATGACAATGGTGCCGTTGTGTTGCCAGAGATCTAGGTCGTATCCTTTGATGTCGGTCAAGCCTAATTGGTTTTCGCCGAGGCCGTAGAGCGATTCATCCGGATTCGGGTTCCATTGCTGCTGGACGTGAAAAGTGTTTTCGCCTTGAACCGACGCGGGGACGAGGTTGCGCCATTTTTCAGTCAGGAGAACTTTCGAGTTGGCGCGAAGGAAGGTGATACTGCCCGTTGCCAAATCAAGGCGTGCGTTGATCCGGCTGGTCGAGACGGTCAATTGCGATGAGTCGGTCCGGACCTTCGCGGAATGAAGCGCCTGTGGCAATACGGCGAGGCTGGGATGGGCGAAGAAATTCCGGTCTCTGGAATATGCGATTCGGATGATGTCTTCGGAGATAGCCTGTATTTTTAGCCAGCCGTCGCCTTGCTGCACTACAGCACCGTCGTCAGTTACTACAACTGGGGTAGGCGGAGCGATTTTCGAGTCGGCGCGGCTCTTGGGGACAAGTGAGATATCAACCACGATGACCAATAAAAGAATACAAGTGAATCCGCCTTTGAAGCAATTGAGCGTTCGATCCCCACCCCAGCCCTCCCCCTGAGCGCAAGGGGAGGGGGAATTTTTTTTGCGGCTGGTGTCGGGCACTGGGCCGATTGTATCGTACCGTGGCCGGCTTTGCCCGTGTGGGGCGCTTCGGCTAGTGTCCATCCAAATGTCGGCGAGCGGTAGAGGATTCTGGAGGCCGTGGTTGATTCGCATCGTGCTCGCCGTTGTAGTGGCGGGGGTTTTTAGCCCGCTCCGTTTGGCGCAGTTCCTGCAGTGGGATGATGGGAAGAACCTGTTTGAAAATCCGCTGATGTTGCCGCCGAGTTGGGGCAACTGTGGGTATTACTGGTCGCATGCGAGCCTTAGTTTGTTTATCCCCGTGACATATACGGTCTGGTCGGGGCTTGCAGTGATCAGCCAGATGCCGGGCGATCGGACCTTGAACCCGGCGATTTTTCACGTTGCGAATATCGTCGGCCATGGGTTGGCGGTGATTGTCGTGTTCAATATTCTCCGCGTGTTTACTACCGATCTGGCGGCGGGGATGGGGGCGATGATTTTTGCCATTCATCCGTTGCAGGTCGAGGCGGTCGGTTGGGTCTGCGGGATGAAGGATGTGCTGGCGGGGCTGTTTGGATTGATCGCGGTCTGGCAGTATCTCGCGCATGTTTCCGGCGGATCGGGTCGGTTTTCGTGGCGATATTTCGCGGCGTCGGCCGCGTTTGTTGCGGCGACTTTGTCCAAGCCTAGCGCGGTGATTGTGCCTGTTGTTTGCGCAATCGTCGCGGTGGGCATCGTGCGCGTTCCGTGGCGGCGCGTGGTGTTGGATTTGATGCCGTGGGTTTGCGTTTCCGTTGCGGTTGCCGTTATCGCGGCGATGGTGCAGCCGACTCACGATAGCTCCATTAATTTCCCATTTTGGAGTCGGCCATTGATTGCAACCGATGCGTTAGCGTTCTATCTCCGCAAGTTGGTGTGGCCGGTAGCATTGTGTTTGGATTATGGCGGAAGTCCTCCGAATGTATTGAGTGGCGGGAATGGGCAGGCATACTGGACTTGGATCATTCCTGCGTCGGTTGGGATTCTGCTCTGGTGGAAACGAAAGAAATGGCCGCGCGTGGGGATTGCGGCGATGGTTTCGTTGGCGGCTCTTCTTCCGGTGTTGGGTTTGGCGCGATTCAATTTTCAGAATATCTCGACGGTTGCGGACCATTATTTTTATTTCGCGATGCTTGGGCCGGCGATTGCGGTCGCAGCGTTCCTTCAGGTTCGCGGCAGGTCATTCGTTGTTGCGCCGGCTGCAACGGTGACGGCGGTTTTGGCCGTGATGTGTCATGCGCAGACGTTCATGTGGATGTCGGAACGGGTGGCCTTTGGACACGTGCTTGATGTGAATCCCAGGAGCGAAGTGGGCCACAGCCATCTTTGGCAACTGGCGATGAACCATGACGATTTCGCTGGGGCTGAGGTTGAGGCGAAAGCGATTATCTCGTTGTATCCGACTGATTCGCGAGGATATATGGATCTTGGCGATACGCTATCGAAGACCGATCGCTGGCGAGAGGCGGCGAATGCCTACCAGCGGGCGATTCAGCTTGAACCGGAAAACGCGGTGCCTTACAACAATCTGGCGGCGTTATGTGATGCCCATGGGGATTCGCAGCGCGCGATTGTCCTTTATCGCAAGGCGCTGGATTTAGCGCCGAATTTTATCGAAGCTAAAGCGGGCCTGGCCGCGGCTGTGCAGGCTGCGGGGAAGGGTGGCAGGTGAACAATCATGCGATTCGTAAAATTCTTCATCGCCGCAATTTTATCGCCAGCGATGGCCATAACCCCAACCCCAGCCGCCGTAGATTACTACTGGCGGAGGAGGCGGATAGTACCAATACGGTCCCGGCCCAGATCCGTAATAAGGCGCCCACACCCGCGTGAAGTTGACGACCTGCACGACCGGACGCGGGCCGATTTGAACCCGCCAGCGAAGCTGCAGCGAACTCAAATCCATCGAGTCGTAGGAAACGCCCGAGGGAAATGGGAAATAAGCGGAAAGGTACGCGGACTGCGAGGGGTTGAGAGTGATCGGAGTCGGCGGCCGGACGATGGGCGGCCCCAGCCGAACCAATTGCGGGTTGCGCAGTTCCATTGACATCGGGTCGAACATCACGGTGTCCGGACCGTTGTTATCCATCTGCAGTCGGATTTCCACGCTTTGTGGAATATGGTTGTCTTCGTCCCCGTAGCGCACGCCGACGACTGTTGCCTGGACCATGACCGGCGGCGGGTCCTGCGGCTGCGTCGCGGGAATCTGCGCCGTCACCGGCCTGGGGGAAAATTGATAGTCATCGTCGTATTGCGAACAACCGATTACGGCCATCAGGCAAAATACGCTCAAAACCACCGCCGCTATCCTGACCATAGTTAACTCCTGGGCCGCTGAATCATCGGCCGCACCAAATATATTAGGGCCTGTCTGATGCCGGATTCAAAACCCGGTTCCCTTTTTTGCCAACGTGATCACCCGCATGTTCTCCCTGGCTTGTTCCAGTGTAATCGGAAATTGCGTTCCTGTCCGAATGGACCGGTGCAAATCCACCCAGAAATTACCGGGGGCGATTGGCGCAGCCGGGAATTCCTCTTCGATCCATTTAATTTCTTCGCCGCCGGCAAAATGTGAGCCCGCGCGGCCCGTGGGCGTTTCATCGCTGGCTTTGATCTCGGGTAGCCGGGCCGGGTCAAAATATTTCAGGCGACATTGATTCTTCGCATCGATCACCAGCGTCCCCGTAGTTCCGTACAATCGCCAAGGGGTTTGCGGGATCGCCGCCGCGCCGCTGATTTCGATGTCCACCACCACACCGTTCTTGCCCCGCATCATGAGCTTCACATGATCCTCGGCATCTCCCACGGCGGCGATCCGCTTCAAGTCCGACCAGACGTCCACCGCGCGGCCGCCGATGAATCGATGCGCCCAGTCCACCAGATGCGGACCCCAGTTCAGGAGCTGCCCACCGCCAAATTTCTTAATGGCCTGCCAATCGGAACGCCGGTGGTAGCCCCCCTGCCGTAGCTGGACCGCGAACAGTTTTCCGATTTTTCCGCTTCGGACGATTTCCATCGCCTGCAGGAATGGCACGTCGTACCGCCGGTTCTGCCGTACGAATAATCTTCGACCCGACTTTTTTGCGGCGGCAATAAGTCGGTCGGCCCCGGCGAGGTTCAAAGCCATCGGCTTTTCCACCAACACGTCTTTGCCGGCCTTGAGTGCCTGAATGGCCATCCGCACGTGTTCGTGGGACCGGGTAGCCACGATTACCAGTTCCACTTCCTCATCCTTGAGCATCCGCGCGTAGCTGGCGTAGACGCGAGAAGAGCAAATCTCCGCCAGTTGGCGGGTGCGTTCCTCCAAGAGATCGAATCCAGCGACGACTTTAATCTGGGAGAGCTTCTGAAAATCCCGCCGAACCATTCCCAATCCCGCGCGCCGATTCCGCATAGGCCGACGCGCAGCGCGTTTTTCAATTTGACGATGGAATCCCCGTTCCCACCCGCGGGCTCCTGGGATAATTTTGCGTTGCCGGGAAGGCGACCCACCGATGACCCGCCCGATCGGGCCACCCGAGATGCACTGTTCATGCGAGGAATTATACCGGAGGAGACGGCGGTTGCCGAGTTGGCCTATTTGGGTTCGCCGCTGGCGCACCAATTTTGCCACATTTGCCGATACATCGATTCGATGTCGCGGGCAAATCGTGGAGCATCCATCAGCGGAGACACCCGCATCCGCGGACGAAGCTGGCGGCGAAGCTCGGCCAATCGCGGCAAATCTTTCGCCAGGCTGACGGCGATCTCAACGTATTGTTGCGGCGTCTGCGCAATCATTTCCGGCAGGCCAATGTTGCTCAGCAGACTCACGCCCACGCGCGAAACATGCGTGGAACCGGCGAGCGTCACCACCGGTACGCCCATCCACATCGCCTCGCACGTTGTTGTCGTGCCGTGATAGGGGAACGTGTCGAGGGCAATATCCACCTGGTTGTAGGCTTTGAGGTGCGAAACGGGATTCGGATCATGTCCGCGGATTTCCAGCCGCTCGGCCCGGATACCACGCGAGGCGAAGCATTGGTGGATTTGCTGACGGACGCTTTTCTCCCCCAGTCCTCGGAATTTCATGATCAGGCGGGATGAAGGAATCGCGTTCAAGATCGCGGCCCACAGATCCATGATGGCCGGCGATGCCTTGGTGAAATTATTGAATGTTCCGAAACAAATCGACCCCGCCGCGTCCGCAGGCAACGGTGCCACCATCGGGGCGTCATCCGGTTCGTTGAAGCACCAGTTGCACACCGGCAACCGCAGCAGTTTTTCAGTGTGGAGCAAATCCGTCTCGTTCGGCGGATCGGCAAGGGAGTCGGTCAGACGATAATCCATTTCGGATAAGCCTGTACTCCCCGGATAACCAAGATAGCTGATCTGTACCGGCGCCGGTTTCCGTGCAAAGACGCGCAGGCGATTGCCAGCCGTGTGGCCGGCCAGGTCGACCAGAATGTCGATCTTGTCCTTCCGGATTCTGTCGGCGACGCGTTCATCGGTCCAGCCAACGATATTTTCCCACCCATCGGCACAGGCTCGCAGGCGATCCGTCGCGCCGTCAGATTTCGATACGTCGGAATAGCAAATGATTTCATAAGCTCCATGTTCGTGATGGCGGAACAAAGGCAGTAGAAACCGGCTGACGGAATGGTTGCGAAAATCGGCCGAGACATATCCGATGCGCAAACGCCGCTGGGGGTTCGGGTCATTGGTATGTGGCCGGACGAATTTCCTGAGCGGCTGGGCATGCCGCTGGTTCCAACGGCGATACTCCTCTTGAATCATCTTTGGTTCGGAGTCGGGATGACTTTGAATGACGAATACCAGATTACTGTGCGCGTCGGGGTAATCAGGTTTGAGCCGAAGCGCCTCTCGATAGCAGGAAATCGCCTCGTCGATATGCCCGGCATCCCGCAAGGTGTTGGCGAGATTGTTGTACGCCTTGGCAAAATCGGGCTTGAGATGGATGGCCTGGCGATATGAAGCGATCGCATCGTCAAGTTGGTCGAGGGTCTGGAAGGCGCTGCCCAAGTTGTAGTGAGCCTCCGCGTAATCGGGCTTGAGCGATAGGGCCTGCTGATAGGATGCGATGGCCTCGTCAAGGTTTCCCGTTTCCTTATAGACATTCCCGAGATTGTTAAACGCCTGGGCATGATCTGGCTTGAGGGCAATTGCCTGCCGATAAGAAACGACGGCCTCCGTAAGTTGCCTGTTGCCCCATAAAGTGTTCCCAAGATTGTAATGTGCATCGGCGTAATTGGGCGCGAGCCGGACGGCTTGTCGATTGGAAGCGATCGCTTCTTCAAGCTGCCCCGCGTCTGCCAGGGCGATGCCCAAATTGTTAAATGCGTCGGCGTAATCGGGCTTGAGCTTTAAGGCCAGCCGATAAGAAGCGATTGCCTCGTCCAGTCGACCGGCCAGCTTCAAGGCGATTCCCAGATTGCAATGGGCCTCGGCGTATTCAGGTTTGATTCCAATGGCTCGGCGGCTCGAAGCGATGGCTTCGTCAAATTGCCCGAGGTCTTTGAGGGCGACGCCGAGATCGTTGTGCGCTTCGGCGAAATCTGGTTTGAGTTGAACGGCTTGCCGGATCAAGTCCAGCCCCGCGTCCAATTTGCCGACCTACACGGCCAGCACTCCCAGCAGATGCAACGCCCATGGATTGTCCGGCTGTTGGGCCAGGATTTGGCGGTAAATTTTCTCCGCCTCGGCCAGTCGGCCGGCCTGGTGGTGGGATTGGGCGGATTCGAGTTGGTGGTGAAGAGTCATTTTGCAGGGCTTTGTATTCCCAAATTCTCGCCGTCCGCGCACCAGGTTCGCCACATCTGCCGGTACGCGGCTTCGATGTCGCGGGCAAATCCGGCGGCGTCCATCAGCGGGGACGACTGCATTCGTGGACGAAGCGTGCGACGCAGTTCGGCCAAGCGAGGCAAATCCCCCGCGAGTTCGGCGGCGAGGCGCACGTATTCCTGCGGTGTATTTGCGATCAGTTCCGTCAGGCCGAGATTCGTTAGTTGCGATACCCCGGCTCGTCCGACCACTGTTTTGCCAACCAGCGTTATTACGGGAACGCCCATCCAAAATGAATCGAGGCTCGTGCTGTGGCCGTTGTAGGGGAGGGTATCTAGTCCCACGTCGATGCGGTGGTAAAGCTCAAGGTATGGCACGCGCGGACGCTGCGTGACGAACTCGATGCGGTCGGGTGCGATCTCTTCGCGCTGCAGCAGATCGAGGAGCCGTTGACGATGGCTTCCTTCGGGAGCGAGGATCACCATTCGAGATCGATCGACTGCTTTCAGAACTTGCGCCCAGAGTTTAAGGACAGGGTCGTTGACTTTGCAGAAATTGCTCAGACAGCCGAACGTGATGTGGCCGTGCGAATGCGCGGGCAAAGCATTGACGGCCACGTTGGCGCCAAGCGGATCGTAGCACCAGAAGGTGTGCGGCAGGCGGAAGGATTTCTCGGAATAGAATTGATCGTTTAGTCCCGGCGGGTCCAGATAGGGATCGGTAAGGCGATAGTCGATTGTCTCCAGTCCGGTCGAGCCTGGGTAGCCGGCGAAGGTCGCCTGAATTGGGGCGGGCTTGCGGGCGAAAACCAGGAGGCGGTTCTTGCCCATGTGAAGGGCCAGGTCGACCAGAATGTCGATCCGGTCCTCGCGGATTTGCTTGGCGATCTGTTCATCGGAGAGGCCGACAATGTTGCGCCAGACCATCGGCCATTTTCTGAAACTGGCCGGTCGCGGCATCCGGGTTCATAACGTGAGAATAGCAGGTGATTTCCGACTGCTCGCGATCGTGATGCTCGAACAACGGCAGAAGATTTCGGCCGATGACATGGTCTCGAAAATCCGGGGAGACGTAGCCGATTCGCAATTTGCGATCAGGGTTGCGGTCGTTGGGATGGGGCTGAATGAATTTTTGCAGCGGCTGGGCATGGCGGCGATTCCAGCGGCGATGTTCTTCGGCGAGGTTTTGGGCGTCGCAAGCGGGACTGAAATGCAGCGTGTAGACAAGATTGCTATCGATTGTGGCATCATCAGGGTCGAGCGCGACGGCCTGCCGATAGGCGGCGATGGCTTCGATAATTTGCCCTTTGGATTTATAGATGCTGCCGAGATTGCTGTGGGCCGAGACGCGGTTAGGCCGGAGGGCGACGGCCTGACTGATCAAATCCAGGGCGGCGTCGTACCTGCCGACGCGATAGGCGATCGCTCCAAGAAGATGCAATGCTTCCGGGTGCTTGGGCTGACTTGCGAGCACCTGGCGGCAGAGTTGCTCCGCCTCTTTCAACCGCCCGGCGAGATGATGCCGGACGGCCAAATCGAAGGTTTGCTGGATCGTGGGCTGGGCCATGGACGATTCACTCTTATACAGCCATTTCACACCAGGAGCGCCACATTTGACGGTAGGCGGATTCCATGTCACGGGCAAAACAGGCCGCATCCATCAGTGGCGAAGCCTGCATTCGCGAACGGAGCGTGCGTCGTAATTCCGCCAATCGCGGCAGGTCTCCGGCCAACTCGGCGGCAAGGCGCACGTATTCCTCCGGCGTATTGGCGATCAGTTCTGTCAGGCCGAGATTGGTCAATTGTGACAACCCGGCACGCCCCACCACTGTTTTGCCAACGAGAGTTATCATGGGGACGCCCGTCCAAAACGAATCGAGGCTGGTGGTGTGGCCGTTGTAAGGGAAGGTGTCCAGGCCGACGTCGATGCGGTGGTAAAGTTCAAGGTATTTCTGACGCGACCGGGGGGCGATCAACTCGATCCGATCCGGATGGATTCCCTCCTGTTGCATCAGGTCCAGGAGTCGTTGACGATGGCTTCCTTCGGGACAGAGGATCATCATTCGGGATCGAGCGGTTGTTTTCAGAACCTGCGCCCAGAGCCGCAGGACCGATTCGTTGACTTTACAGAAATTATTCAGGCAGCCGAACGTCAGGTAACCTTGCGATTGCGCGGGCAGCGCGTTGACGGCCGGCTCGGCGACGAGGGGATCATAACACCAGAAAGTGTGGGGCAAGCGGAACGACTTCTCCGAATAAAAATGATCGTTTAATCCCCGCGGGTCCAGATAGGGATCGGTGAAGCGGTAGTCGATGGCGGCCATGCCGGTGCTTCCGGGATAGGCCAGCCATGCCGCCTGCACGGGGGCGGGCTTCGCGCGAAAACCAGCGGGCGGCCGTGGGCCATGTGCATCGTCAGATCTATGAGAATGTCGATGTGGTCCTGACGAATCTGGTCCGCGGCCTGCTGATCGGTCATGCCCAGAATCGACCGCCAGACATCCACGCAACCGCGAATGCGCTCGGTGACGGCATCGGGTCGCCCAACCTGGGCGTAACAGAAGAGCTCGAATTGCGCACGATCGTGGTTGGACAACAGGGGAATCATGAACAGCGATTGGCAGTGGTCGCGAAAATCCGCGCCGACGTAGCCGATACGCAGGCGACGGTCCGGGTTGCGGTCGTTGGAATGGGTCTGATTGAATTTCTGCAGCGGCTCGGCATGCAGTTGGTTCCAGCGTCGAAGTTCCTGGGCGATGGCCCGGGCGTCGTAATTGGGGTGAAAGTGTAGAGAGTAGACGAGATTACCGTCCCGCGTGGCATTGCCGGGATCGAGCGAAACGGCTTGGCGATAAGCCGAATTTGCCTCATCGAGCCTTCCTGCGTCTTTCAGGGCGTTGCCGAGATTGTTGCAGGCTTTTGGAAAGTTGGGATTAAGGGCAATGGCCTGCTGATACGCGGCGATTGCTTCATCGAGTTGTCCATTGTCTCTAAGGGCGATGCCGAGATTGTAGTGGGCGTCGGCGTGGTCGGGCTTGAGTGCGATGGCCCGACGGAAGGCGGCGATGGCCTCGTCGAGTTGTCCGTTGGCGGCCAGGGAATTGCCGAGATTGTAGTGGGCGCTGGCGAAGTTGGGCCTGAGCGCGATGGCGTGGCGAAGGGCAACGATTGCCTCATCGAATCGCCCATTGTCTTTCAGGGCATTGCCCAGATTGTTGTAGACTTCGGGGATGTTGGGATTGAGGGCAATCGACTGCTGAAAAGCGGCGATGGCTTCATCGAATAGTCTTTTGTTGTTCAGCGCAAAGCCGAGAATGTTGTAGGCTTCGGGAAATGCTGGCCTGAGGGCGATTGCCCGGCGCATCAAATCGATGGCATCGTCATTCCTTCCGGCCTGATGCGCGATTGCTCCTAAAAGGTGCATCGCATCGACATGCTCCGGCTGGAGGGCGAGAATTTGCCGGTATAGCTGTTCGGCTTCCGCCAATCGACCGGCCCGATGGTGCCCTACCGCCAGATCAAATGTTTGTTGAATCGTGAGTTGGGCCATGAGCGGTTGAATCTTATGCGGTTATTTCACATAAGGACGCCACATCCGGCGGTAGGCCGCTTCGATGTTGCGAGCGAAACGCGGCGCATCCATCAGCGGCGACGCCTGCATCCGCGAACGCAGAGTGCGGCGCAGTTCGGCCAATCGGGGCAAATCCTTGGAGAGGTTGGTCGCGATCTGCACGTACTCTTGGGGCGTGTGGGCGATTAGCTCGGGCACGCCGACGTTGCTCAGGATACTCGCGCCGCCTCGTCCTACCGCGGTTCGCCCGACAAGACTCACGACTGGTACGCCCATCCATAACGCATCGCATGTCGTGATTCCGCCGCCCCACGGGAATGGATCCAATCCGATGTCGATCCGGCCGTAGGTTTGAACATATTCCGCCCACGATTGTCGAGGCGGGAATTCCAGGCGATCCGATGAAATGCCCTTGCCGGCAAATCGTTCGCGGATGACATCGAGATGCGCGCCCGGTGGCGAATGGACGATCAGCCGCGAAGCGGGAACCCGTTGCAGAATCTCCGCCCACAGGTCCAGGGCCGGCGGAACCTTCGCGAAATTGTTCAGGCAGCCGAAGGTGATATGTCCCGTCGTCTCGACCGGCGGCGGCGATGGCTCCGGCGTCGGGCCGCCGGGAGCGTAACACCAATACGTTTCCGGCAACCGGATCGTCTGTTCGCTGTATTGTGATTGATCCGAATCTGGCGGATCCATATATGGATCGGACAAGCGATAGTCTATCGTCTCCAGGCCTGTGCTGGAGCAATAGCCCAGATAAGTTGCCTGCAAGGGCGCCGGTTTGTGCGCGAAAATAAGGAGACGATTGTTCGCTGAGTGGAGCGCCAAATCCACGAGGATGTCGATGCGATCTTTCCGGATCTGATCGACGGCCTGCGAATCGGACAGCCCCGCGATGTTACGCCACTCGTTGGCGTGTTGTTGGAATTCCTTCGTCAGCGCATCCTCGCGAAGCGTGTGGGAATAACAGAATACTTCCAATTGCTTGTGATCGTGCTCGCGAAACAGGGGCAACAGATTGCGTCCGACGGCGTGTTCCCGGAAATCCGGCGACACGTAACCAACACGCAGCCGGCGACGAGGGTCTCGGCTGTTGCCGTGCGGCTGAACGGATTTCCGGAGACGACCTGCGTGCCGCTCGTTCCAGCGGCGCAGCTCCGCGCGGATCATCTCGGCGTCGTAGCCGGGATGATAGTGAAGTGCGAAGATCAGATTGCTGTGAACATCGGCAAAATCGGGCTTCAGCCGAATGCCATGTCGATAAGAATCAATTGCTTCGTCAAGCCGTCCCGTCTCCATCAGGGCGTTGCCGAGATTGATGTGAACTTCAGGATATTCGGGCTTAAGGCGAATCGCTTCACGATAAGACGCTGCCGCCTTATCCAACTGGCCCATTTCCCTCAGAGCGTTACCGAGGTCGCTATGCGCTTCGGCAAAATCAGGCTTGACTTGAATGGCCCGCTGGAGCAGTGCCACGGCCGCGTCGGGCCGGCCGACCTGTCCCGCCACCACTCCGAGCAGATGCAGGGCCTGGAGGTGATTTGGCTTGCGACTGAGGATTTCGCGATAGATTTTCTCCGCTTCCCACACGCGGCCGGCCCGGTGGAGGTCAATCGCGCGTTGGAGCGATGGTTCGATCTCGTTATTCGGTGGCTTCATTCGGCGCTTTTCTCCCTGAATCTGGCGGTGCAGACGTAATTTTGTCCGTCCACGCGTTTTACGACGCCGCGCAGGGAGAGCATCGTCAAACCCTGCATTACCAGCTCGGCCGGCAGATCGGTTCGCGCGATGATCGTATCCAGCGCTGTCGGCTCGGAGTCAATCGTCTCGACGATTTTTCGCTGCCGCTCGTCCAGCGGGATCGGCAACAGGGGCGGTTCGGAATCTTCCGAGTTTTGGGGCTCTGATCCGGAAATATCATGCGGCAGCGGGCCCAGATTTTCGATGATCTCTTCTAGCCCGGTCGTGAGAACCGCGCCATCGCGGATCAGGGCGTGCGGGCCGGCGGACATAGCGTTGTCGATCCTGCCAGGAATGGCGAAGACCGGGCGGTTGTGCGAATCGCACGCCAGCCGTGCGGTGATCAGCGCGCCGCTGGCGATATCGGCTTCGACGACCAGCACGCCGCGCGATAGCCCGCTGATGATCCGATTTCGGCGCGGAAAATTTTCCCGCAGGGGTGACGACGACATCGGAAATTCGCTGACCACCGCGCCGCGCCCGGCGATCTGGTCGAAGAGGGCCGCATTCTCCGGCGGATATGGCACGTCCACCCCGCTGCCGAGCACCGCGATCGTCCGGCCGTTGGCAAGGGAAAGCGCCCCGCGATGCGCGGATGAATCGACGCCGCGGGCGCCCCGCTGACGACGGTGAAACCGGCCTGTGCGAGCAGCGCGCCGAAACGCTCCGCCTGTTCGCGGCCGTAATGCGAACATCGCCGGCTGCCGACGATCGCCAGGCCGTTCAAATCGCGCGGTTCCAGATTTCCGCGGATATACAATACCGGCGGCGCATCTGAAATTGACTTCAACATCGGGGGATATGCGTCGTCCTCCAGGCTGATGATGGTGGCTCCGGCGGATTTGGCCCGCTCGAGCTCGCCGTCTACGAGGTCTGCGGCGAGGCGAAGAGCGTCGTAAATTTGCTGTGATTTAGCGGAGCCGATTCCTTCGATGTTCCTGAGCATCTGGCGGTCCGCGGCGCACGCCGCCTGTGCGGTTCCGGCCGCGGACACAAGCCGCGAGGTGAGAATCGGGCCGATTCCTTCGGTCAATGCGAGTTGGAGCCAATGCGTTACGGCCATGGAGAAAGATCCGAAATATATCTCACGCAGAGGCGTAAAGGCGCAGAGTTTTTTCTTCGCGCCTCTGCGCCGCTGCGTGAGGTTCGTTTTTCTTCGAACTCTATACCAACGATTCGATCGCTTCACGAATCAGCTTGGCCGAAACATCGTCGCGGATGGTCGCCTTGCCGATGTTTTCTAAGAGAACCAATCGAATCCGCCCATCCTTTACTTTTTTGTCAAACGCCATCGCGTCGAATACTTTGCTGGTGTCGAGCTTCAATCCACTAGTTGGCAAGCCCGCTTTGTGGATTGTCGAAACAATCATTCCGCGCTCGACGGGGTTGATGTATCCCAATTTCTCGGAAACGAACGCGGCCGCGCACATTCCAAGAGCCACTGATTGGCCGTGGGAATAGGAAAATTTGGACGTCGATTCAATCGCATGGCCGAAAGTGTGTCCAAAATTCAGGTGCGCTCGCTCGGCTTTTTCGAACGGATCGGCCTCCACGACGTGTGCCTTGATCGCAACGTTGTGGGCGATCAGATCCGACAACACTTCCATATCCAGCTTGAGCGCTCGTTCGATTTTCTGTTCCAGTTGGCTGAACGCCTGCCCATCGCGAATGAGATCGTGCTTGATGCACTCGGCAAGCCCGCTTTGCAGTTGGGAGGCCGGCAGGCTGGCCAGAGTCTGCGGATCGATGAGGACCGCGATCGGCTGATGAAAGGCGCCGATGAGATTTTTGCCGACCGGATGATCGACGCCGGTCTTTCCGCCGATGCTGGCATCGACCATCGCCAGCAATGTCGTCGGTATTTGCACGAATGGTACCCCGCGCAGGATCGTGGCCGCCACGAACCCGGCCATGTCCCCTACCACCCCACCGCCGAGTGCAACGATTGGTGTTGATCGCTCGATCCTTGCGGAAAGGAACTTGTCGTAGACCGGCAGAAGCATCGAAAGATTTTTATGTTGTTCTCCGGCCGGCACGGTGGCCGCAATCGTTTCAAAGTCGGCGGATTTCAGGGAGTTTTCCAATTCACGCAGATGCAGTTCGCCGACGTGGGAATCTGTCATTATCCCGGCTTTGGCGGAATTGCTGATCCGGCGCAGTTCCGGCCCGGCGCGAGAAGCAGGCCCGGCTCGATTGAGATCGTATAACTCCCGCCTGGAAGATTGACGTTCACATTCCGCACGCCGGGATTGTAATGCTATACTGGCAAATATGCGCGGCAGACCTTCGGCTTCTTACGAGTCAAAACTCAACGCCGACCATGAATGGGCGTTGCGGGAGGGCAGCATGCACTTCGACGAACGCAGCGCCGTTCACAAATCTCTGAAAGCTATCGCCAAGCGATTTAATGAATTGCAGATTCCTTACGCCGTGGCCGGCGGGATGGCCTTATTTTCGCACGGACTGCGGCGATTCACGGAGGACGTGGACATTCTCGTATCCCCCGAGGGCTTGCGGAATATCCATCAGCAACTTGAAGGTCTTGGATATGTCGTTCCGTTTAAGGGCAGCAAACAACTGCGCGACGCCGATACCGGGGTTCGGATCGAATTTCTTGTCACCGGCCAATTCCCGGGGGATGGCAAACCCAAGCCTGTGGCATTTCCCGATCCGGCAGCCGTTGCTGTGAACATCGATGGAATCAATTATCTTCGTCTCGAAAAGCTGATCGAGCTAAAGCTGGCTTCGGGGATGACAAATCCGGGAAGATTGAAAGATCTGGCGGACGTTCAGGAACTGATTCGCATTCTCAAACTGGATGAGACTTTTGCAATGAAGCTCGATCCGTATGTGCGGGAAAATTCAATGAACTTCGCAAGGCTGTAGAAACGGATCGCACTGAATAGACTATTACTTATGCGACAGTCTCGACTGCGAAGTTTGGTGTGCGTGGCCGCTTTCTTCCTGCTGATGCCTGCATTGGCGTGCGCAACAAGGCGAAACTCACATCCTTTCCCAGGAGAAGTTGGCAAAGGAACATTTCGGCAACGACGGCCCGTGGTTTGAAGCCAACATTCCGTTCTTCGATTGCTCCGATCCGGAGATCACGCAGGTTTATTACTATCGCTGGCAACTCTATAAATCGCATATCCGAGACCTCGGCGACCGAGGCTTTATTGTCATCGAGTTTTTAAATGACGTGGGGTGGGCCAAGGCCCCCTATCAGAGCCTCAATGACGCGACGGCTTTTCATATCCGTGAAGGGCGCTGGCTCAAGGACCGCCGCTATGTCGACGACTATATCGACTACATGTACACCGGCGGCGGTAATGACCGGCATTTCAGCGAGGCGATCGCCGATGCCGTCTATGCGCATTACCTGGTTAACGGTGATCGCGTGTTTGCCACGAAGCATCTGGATGTGATGCAGCATGATTTCCATCTCTGGGACGATCATTACGATTTTTCCAAAGACCTGTATTTCATCGAGCCGATCCTCGACGCCACGGAATATTCCATCGCGTCAATGGATGCCTCCGGTGGAAGGGACGGGTTTCTTGGCGGCCATGCGTTTCGGCCGACGATCAACAGTTTCATGTTCGCCAACGCGGTCGCGATCGGTAAGCTGGCCGCGCTCGCGGGGGATCGGGGGACAGCCGGATATTTTGCGAAGATGGCCGAATCTATCCGGGAGTCGGTGGAGAGGAACTTATGGAACGAGCAGATGACACATTTTGTGGACCGATTCAAGGCTGACAACCGGTTTGTCCACTATTGGGATTTCATCCGGGGCCGGGAATTGGCCGGGTATGTGCCCTGGTATTTCGATTTGCCCGACAACGATCCAAAGTTCGCGGCGTCCTGGCGTCATTTGCTTTCGCCGGATCAGTTTGCCGGGCCGTACGGACTTCGGACGGTCGAACCCTCTTATCAATATTACATGGTGCAGCACCGTTACGACGGTCCAACTGGACAGCCGGAATGCCAATGGAACGGGCCGTGCTGGCCATTCGATACAACGCTGGTGCTTGGTGGGATGGCCAATCTTTTGAACGACTATTCACAGGATGTGGTTCATACCGGAGATTATGTAAGACTTCTCAAGCAATATGCCCATCAGCATTATCTGAATGGGAAGCTGAACTTGCAGGAGGATTACAATCCGGATACGGGAAACGTGATCGTGGGGCTGCCGCGGAGTAACCACTACAACCACTCCGGATATGTGGACCTGGTGATTTCTGGGCTGGCCGGGCTGCGTCCCAGACCCGACAACACCTTGGAAGTCAACCCGTTGGTGCCGGCGGATGCTGGTACTGCCGACGGCATTGCATACTTCTGTCTTGAAAACGTTCTCTATCACGGGCAACTGGTCACGATCCTCTATGACCGCGATGGAAAGCACTACGGAAAAGGTGCGGGGCTGTCCGTATATGTCAACGGCGAGCAATCGGTGGCCCCGTCGGCTTTGGGAAAAAAGCTGATAGAAATCCAGCTGCCGCCGGCCGCGAGATCAGTAACCCATCCGGTTAACGTGGCAGTGAACATTCGCGAATCGGGGTTTCCTGTTCCGACCGCTTCCATCAACAGCGATCCCGCCGCGCTGTATCAGGCGATCGACGGCCGCGTGTGGTTTTACCCGAACGTGAGAAATTTCTGGTCGAGCAGCGGCTCTCAGGCCGCGGAGGATTGGTATGCCTTGGATTTCGGGCGCAAAATCTCCATTCGTTCAGCGGAGCTTTATTTCTATGACGATGGAACTCATTTCAAAGCACCGATTAGGTACAGCTTGCAATATTGGACGGGCGGAGAATGGGCGACGGTGCCGAATATGCGGCGAACGCCGCAGATTCCTATTGGCGATGGACTGAACACGGCCGATTTCGCGCCGCTGCAGACGTCTAAACTCCGGGCGGTGTTCCGGAATCAGGGGGATGCGGCGACGGCGCTGGTGGAGATTCGGGTTTTTTGAAGTTGGTTGGGGTGAGCTGAAAAGAACGACTCGCGAGGACAACGAATTGCCGCATCGCTCGATTTCGATTTATTTCGCCGCGGTTCCGCTTTATTCCCGGGCCGCACGTCGGCGGCGGGCTAATAGGAGCATTCCACTGGCAAGGAGCATTCCCGCCGTGGCGGGCTCGGGAACGGTCGCGGCCCAGGCCAAGCCATAGGGGGTCACGTTGGAGCCGATGAAACTATTGTCGTTGACCGCGAAGTAATAGACCTGCAGGTCGAACTGGTCAGCCTGCATCGCCTGGGGAACGTTGTAATAAATATGTTCGATTGAATCCAAGGCGCTGTCGGACTGGTAGACCATCATGCCTGAAGTCAGGTCGATCAGCTTTAAGTCCAGATCATTGAGGCCCGGCGTGGTGAAGGTATCGCCGGGTTGCCAGAGTTGAAGATTGGTGTTCCCGGCGCCCTTGACGAGCTGATCGCGCCGGTCCCAAGCGAGCGTGGCGGTGACGGAGTCGAGGCCGGTATTTTGAAACATGTAGTTCGCGACGTTTGTGGCGGCTTTCATGTTGGTCGTGGCAGTGCTTTCATAATCCCAGCCTTCGAGGGGCACGTTTCCGGGAGCAAACTGGCCGGCATCGAGGTTGACCTGGGAGTTGCCGACGTCGAGCAGACCGGTTCCGAGATTGGCGTCCCAGCCGATGTTGACCGGGGTGTTGCCGGGTCCCTTGACGCCGTTGGCGCCGAACGCCTGCCATTTGGCAGCTCCGTTGTAGACGTTCTTGGAAGCGCCGTTGAGGATCAGCGCCTTGAGGGCGTCGTGGTCAATGTTGGCGTAGCCGTCGGCGGTTGCTTCCTGTGTGAGCAATGCGGCAGCGCCGGTGACAAGAGGAGCGGCGAAAGAAGTTCCCGCGAACTGGGCGTTGGAATTGACCCCGTCGTTGGCGCCGACGGGCGCTGCGGAATTATCATTAGCGCCACCGACGACGACCGGCGATTGCATGGTGGATGTGGCCGTTCCACCCCCACCGGTGTTTGCCGTGCCCCCACCGGGCGCGACGATATCCGTTTTAAAGCGGCCGTCGGCGGTTTTGTCGGAGAGATTGTAGTTGGCGAGGTATTGAGTTCCGGTGCCGGCGGTGGCACCGACGTTGATGCCGTTAAAGTTGTCCCACGGCGCGGTGCGGTTGGGGTTTCCGCCGGTTTCATTTCCAGCGGTAACGAACAGTTTATTGTGCATGAGAAAGGTGGTGTTGGTCAGCGCCGCCCAATCCTGCCAACTGGTATCGAGTTCGTTACCGTTGTTGGCCGTACCCGAGTCGGTCCAGGAGAAATTGATAATGGACGCGTTGGGGCCGACATCACTGCGCAGCAAGCCCTGCACATCCTGGATTTCATCGGGATCGTTGGCAATGGGGGTAGCGAAATCCTGGGAGTTTGGCGCGATGCCCGCGGAAACAGTGCCCAGTCCCATGATGACACCATTGACCATGGTTGCATGATCGGCGATCGAAGGGGCGAATACCGCGGGTGGCCCGGCGGCGGGAGGCGGGAGGAAAGTGTTGGTGACGTTGGTAATGGTTCCATCTTGACCAGCCGCTGGACCGGAATTGGGCATGTTCGGATTACCGGGTGCGGAATTGCCAAGCTGTGGCAGGCCGCCGGCGGGGTTTGAGCTGATCCCAGCAGCTTCGGCAACGACGATCTTTACGCCGCTGCCATCCAGCGCAGCGCCCAGGCCAGTTTCCAGTCCGACGGAGTCAACGATTTTGTTGGCCGCCTGATCGGCCCAGACCACCCCCGCCAGGGATGCGGCGACTGCAAATGCCAGGTTCGAAATCCGACGCGACGAAACGATGCGGTTCTTGAGTATCGCTGGCATTTTCTCCTCCGAAAAAGCGAAACGACTAGGACAAAACGCGACAAAATGTGGTGCGTTATTATCAAAACTTTCGTGGAATTGTCAAGCAAATAGATGATACTTCAACAGGTTTGACTGGCTTCGGATCGTATCGCGAAAAGCTGTTCGTTTTGATCGGTTTTGTGGGTCCTGTGTTGAATGCCTGTCGCGGAATCGTTGAGCCGTTACACGGTCATCCCGCTCGCCGCATCGGCTTGTCTGCTGGGCTTGCATCGCTTCCCATTCTTCCACCGTGATCAGCGCTTCGCGGGCCTGGCTGCCTTTGTAGGCGCCGACGATTCCGGAGGCGGCCATCGCTTCGATCAGGCGGCTGGCGCGGCTGTAGCCGATGGTCAGGCGGCGCTGCAGCAGGCTCACGCTGCCGCGCTTGGTTTCCAGGACCACGCGCACGGCGTCGTCGAACAGTTCGTCTTTGGCGGCTTCATCGTCGACGTTGTTGCCGGCGCTGGATCTGCACCAGTTCCGGCTCGTATTGGGCCTCGGCCAAGGCCTCGCACGAGCTTCACGCTTTCGCGGATTTCCTTGTCGTCGATGAAAGTGCCCTGGCCGCGGATCGGTTTGCTGGCGCCCGGCGGCAGGAAGAGCATGTCGCCCTGGCCCAGCAGCAGATCGGCGCCGTTCTGATCCAGCACGATTCGGCTGTCCATCTTGCTGGCGACGCGGAACGCGATGCGGCTGGGCATGTTGCTCTTGATCAGGCCCGTCACCACGTTGGCCTGCGGACGCTGCGTCGCGACGACCAGGTGAATTCCGACCGCGCGGGATTTCTGCGCCAGGCGGACGATGAAGGCTTCCACTTCCTTGCCGCTGGTCATCATCAGGTCGGCCAGTTCGTCGATGATGATGACGATGTACGGCAGCTGCTTGGGAATCTTGGCTTCTTCCTCCGGCGATGCGGGCTTGAAGCGCTCGATCAATTCCTCGCGGGTCAGGGCGTTGTAGCCCTTGATGTTTCGCACGCCGGCTTCGGCGAGGAATTCGTAGCGCTCGTCCATCTTTTCGCAGGCCCATTCCAGCACGCTGGTGGCCCGGCCGGTGTCGTTGATGACCGGGCACATCAGGTGCGGAATGTCCTTGAACGGGGCCATTTCCACCACCTTGGGATCGACCAGGATCAGCTTCACCATGTCCGGGCGCTGCAGGTAGATGATGGACATGATGATGGTGTTGATGCAGACCGATTTGCCCGAGCCGGTGGTGCCGGCGATCAGGCAGTGCGGCATGGCGGTCAGATCGGTGATCAGCGGCTCGCCGCTGGCGTCCTTGCCGAGGAAGAGCGGGATCGCCATCTTCTGCGTGGCGTCGGGGGCGGTTGCATCAGTTCCTTGAGGCGGACTTTTTCCTTCTGCTCGTTGGGCACTTCGATGCCGACGGTGTTTTTGCCGGGCACGGGCGCGACGATGCGCACGCTTTCGGCCTTGCAGCGCGCGCATGATGTCGTTGGACAGCGCGGTGATGGCCGAAACCTTGATTCCCGGCGCCAGCTCCAATTCGTACATGGTGATGACCGGGCCGGTGTCGATCTCGACGACGTGGGCGTCGATGTTGAATTCCCGCAGCGCCTGCTCGAGCATGGCGGCTTTTTCGCGGACGAATTTTTCCTGGCTTTCGGCGAATCCGTGTTCGGCTTCGGCCAGACAATCCCACGGCGGGAGGTGATATTCGCCCAGTTCCTTGGGCGGCGGCGTGGATGGCGGGCTGATTTGCCGGGCTTTCACCATGTTGGGGAGTTTGACGATGATGTCGGTGCGCGGTGTTGGCGGAGGCGTTGGTGGCGCTTCCACGTCATCGAGATCAATCGCATCTGGCGGAGCGGGTTTGGCGGGTTTTTCCGGTTTCAAAAGGACGGGTGGCTTCAGCGTCGTCGTCATCATCATCCGGCTCAAGCAGTTTGGTTCGAGCAGCGGCTGGCTTGGGTAGTTTCACAACCGCGGCCGGCTTACGCTTGAACATTTTAGGAAAAGTGGGGAGCGCGAATGAGAATTTGACCTTTGGGGCGTTGGTGGCAACGGTGTTGCAGGCTTGTGCGGCAAGGCCGGGCGCTTTAAGGACCAGGTCGTCGGCTGCGAGTAAGAGGCCGATCAGAATTGCCGCCATCAGAATCAGACGTGTTCCGACGGTGTGAAAATGGGATTGCAGAAACGCGGCGGTGGAGATGCCGATTACTCCGCCGTGTCCTTCGGGAAAACCGGATGCGGAGCCGGGCATGAAGTGATGCACCAGCGCCGCGAAGGCCGTTGAGAGCATCGCCAGACCGAGGACGCGCAGCCAGGGGTCGCTCAGTTTCGCATGATAGAAGGTGAGCGCGAGGCAGACGCCGCTGAAAAATATCAGGGGGAAAACGCCCTGCCCGATTGCAAGGAAGCACCAATAGGCAATGAACGCCCCTACCGGGCCGCAGATATTCTGGATCGGCGGATAGGGATAGACGGCGTGACTCGGCCAGTCGGTGGGATGGAAACTCCCAACGGCGCAAAACAGAAATATCCACGTGGCGGTGGTCACGAATAAAATCAGCGGCCGGACGATGTGGGAACGTTGCAGCATATTTCTTTTTTTCTAGTGGCCAGTATGTCCGAACCCGCCCTTGCCGCGGGGCGTTTCATCCAGTTCGGCGACTTCGACCATCTTCACGGCCGGGAGCTGATTGATCAGCATCTGGGCGATTCTCATCCCGCGCTCGATCGTGAAAGCGGATCGGCCGAGATTGATCAGCGGGACTTGCACTTCGCCGCGATAATCCGAGTCGATCGTGCCGGGCGAATTGATCATGGTGATCCCATGTTTGCTTGCCAAACCGCTGCGCGGCCGAACCTGCGCCTCATACCCCTTCGGAATCGCGATGGCGAAGCCGCAGGGGATCAATCGAATCTCACCCGGCTGAAGCGTTGTCGCTTCGGCGACCGCGGCGGGTAGATCGAAACCGGCCGATTGCCCGGTCATCCGGGTCGGCAGGGGCAGACCGTCACCGCCGGCGAGACGTTTCACCTTTACTGTTATCGGACGAGGCACGCGATAAACTCCAGCCGGCGGCGGGAGTTAAACAAACAACTGAACCGCCCGGCCAATGAGCATATCGGCGAAGTCGGCTTTGGACCCCCATTTGAGCGTTTCGACCCTCCCATCGGAGTGCAGGAGCGAGGGTTGTATCGAATCGGACCCGATTGTGTTCACAGGGTTGTAAATCATCAGATCGAGATTTTTTTGTCGCATCTTGTCCCGGACGCGATCCATGTCGGGGGTGGATTCTAGGCTGAAGCCGATGGTTTTTTGGCCGGGTTTTTTGATGCGGCCGGCGGCGGCGATGACGTCTTCGGTGGGTTCGAGTTCGAGAGTCCGCGCTCCGTCGCGCATCAGCTTTTGCGCGCTTGTTGCGACGGGACGGTAATCGGATACGGCAGCCGCCATGATCAGGAGGTCATGCGCGGCGAATTCTTGAATTACGGCTGTGAGCATTTGGGCAGCGGTCTCTACGTCGATCCTTCGCGCTTCCTTTGGAAAGGGTTCGGCGACGGGACCGAGAATAATGGTTGTGGAGTGTCCGGCTTTTAAGGCCGCCCGAACCAAGGCCGCGCCCATCTTGCCGGTGCTTCGGTTGCCGATAAATCGCACGGGATCGATCGGCTCGCGCGTTGGGCCGGCGGTGATGAGAATACGCATATGGGAGAATATTGTAGCGGATCGAATACGAACTGATCGCATGGTCGCGTGTTTCAATTTCAACCTTTCCTATTTTTAAAGGCAGAAGAATTTTTATCGTTTCGACCTTTGTGCCGAACACGATTCCTGGCTCGAATCCGGGAATGGGCCGGCGCTTCGAACGCGTCCGGCTGGCCTGATAGGAGATCGCAGCATCCTTTGGCAGCGACAGAAGATGGAGTCGCCTCCTTCGGCGGCAATTGCAGCGGATTGGAGCACATGCTCGACGCTCGGCCTGTTCATTACGGGGTCGATTTTTGACAGTCAAAAGCCGCCTCCTAGAATCGACGCAAACCCGTTTCATTTTCGGACAATTCACATTCGATCGCTGGAAGGCAAATGGTGCGACCAACTTGGCGTAATGGCGTTGGCAGAGGCGAAGTCCTCGCGTTTCTGGCACTTCTGGGCTCGGTGGTCGCTGTCTGCTTGTATCTGAATCAAAAACCGCAGGTGATAGAGCGGACGATTGTTGTAGAAAATCAAGCCCGCCGCCCGCGCCGCAGCCATCTCCGCCAAAACTTGTCCCGGCAGCAAAGCCGCCGCCAAAAGTGGTCCAGGTGCCCGTGGAGCCGTTGCAGCTACCGGAAGTTGTCGTGGCGGCCAACCCGCCGGTGCCGGCCTGTGTCCCAATGATCAAGAGGCTGCGGATTGCCCTTGAAGCCGCGATTCAGACTGAGAAGGATCTCGCTCCGGCGAGGCAAGCTGCGATCGATAAACTGCACCGGTCACCCGATTATCTGGAAGCGAAAGCGGACCTGGAGGTGAAGAAGAAAGCGAAAGACGACGCCCTTAGTGCATTGAGGCAAGACAACGCGGCCGGGAATGACACGGATCAGGATGGCGCAAACGTCCGCGCAGCGAGCGTGGCCTGGGCGCAGCAGGTTGGGGTACTCACCAAAATGGAAGAAGTCGCGGTGGCTACCGACCCGACGGTCAGTCGAAAAATCCAGGATTTGAAGGATATGAATGTCGAGATCGATGATCAGCAGAAGCAATTGGAGCAATTTATTTATCGGGAGATCGTCTCGGTCTCGGATCGCACGCTTTGCCAAATTAACGACGTTCAACTCGACACGGACAAATGGAATCTCCAGGTTGATATGGCGCCGGTATACCAGGACAAGCCCGGCGCGATGGCGGATGCCGCGCTGAACAATATCGGCACGGTGCTGGAAACGCTGAGCGATTCCCCTTTCCCGTGGAACGCGATTCGATTCAGGATATTCGGGGAGGAAACAAATGCGGTGGAATATCAAATCAGCTACTCACACTCGGATATCGCCGATGTGAAATTCGAGTGGCTGCACATGAGCAGTCAGCGCTTTCTCCCCTGCATGCCGCGGATTTGCGGATTGGGGCGAGCGGGATTCTTATCGACGCGAGAATTATCAACGTTGTCGACGATAACAACATGATTGTCTGGCTGGATGAATCGGACAACAATGTCGATGACATCGTAAGTCCGGTCTGGATTCGCGGAATCGATACCGCTGGAAAGGTGGATGAAAGCTGTTGCGATATTCCGATCCCGCTGGTGGTCACCAAAACTGTGCGATATCTGACGGCCGCGGGAAGTTACAAAACGGTATTCATGCTCGAACCGCGCGGGTTCAATCCGAATGTTCTGTTCGGCGATTACTACGACAACAAAAAACTGGTCGCGATGGCGCAGGATGTTTGGCTGAACTCGGCCATCGATCGTCTTCAAGGTCGGAAGGCAGTACCGGATTCGTACCTCCGCCAACCGGGAACCAAACCGCCGGAGTTCGTCAATACGCTGGAAATCGGCGGGTACGCACGCGGGGATGGCAGCACGTGCCCGCTTATCGTGGTTCATACGCCGCATCTGGTGGTGGCGGCCGAGCCGAACCCGCCGATGAACAGAACGCCGTCGCTTCCATCGCCGTACCGAAACAGCAACCCGATGATCGCTAATAGTCCACCGCCGGCGCCGCCGGGGTTTTAGAATTTCTTTAATTTCTCTCCGATTTTTGGCAAGTAGCAGAATATTTTCGTTTCGATCATTGTGCCGAATATGATTTCTGGCTCGAATATGGGAGCGGGCCGGCGCTGCGAACACATTCGGCTGGCCTGATAGGAGATCGCGATGTCCTTCTGCAATGGGTAAGATGAGTCGCCTTCTTCGGCGGCAAATCCTGAGGACTTCGTTCGGCACGCAGATCGAAACGATAAAAACTGTATTCCATATTGATCCATTATCGATCTTCGGATTGACCCTTCATCCGGTCGCGGGGTATCCTGATCAAAGAGGATTCATGAAGCGTATCGCTTTAATCATCGTGACGATTGCAATCCTGGCACCGGGGATTGCGCCGGCCGACTTCGGCGACGGCAAAACGTTCCGCAGCGCCGATGGCCAATATCAACTCGTTCTTCCCAAGGGTTGGGAATCCACGGATTTTCACGTGGACACGGTTCAGATCGGCGCCGTCAACAAGCATTCGGGCGATTATGTCGAGCTCATCGTCGAGGATCGGCAGAATTATGTCGATTCGCTCGATCAGTATGCGGAGGCAAAACGCGACACGATGGCGATGAGCCTGGACAATCCGCACATGACGGCGGCACAACGGCTGACCATCAACGGCCTTGACGCGATGCGTTTCGAACTGCACGGCCAGCTTCCCAACTCCAACGTCTCCGTCGGGTACGTGCTGACCATCATGAAAACCAAAACGCATTACATCCAGGTAGTTGGATGGACGCAGGATTCTCATTTCTCGGATAATCAGGGTGAACTTGAGGGCCTGGCCGGGGGATTTTCCGAGATCTCCGCAGCAGGAAAATAGGGCGTCCGCCCGTTGGCTAATCCACCACTCGGCAAAAGGTTGTCAAACCAAGGGTCGCTGCATCACAGCCACTCTGGCTGCCTATCAACTGCGCGTTTTTTCCGTCCCGGCAAGTGAAATGATGAACAAATGTTTAGTTCGCTATGGGATTGCTTAGGCGGTCAACGCCGCATATCGCGTGGAATCGCCGATTCCCAACAATTTTTCTCCTCAGGAGCGCTTTGGTATCGACTTTGTTCTTAGGTTTGGCGTAATCGTCATTGTGGCGGTTATGAGTGGCTGAGCGAGTCACTCGAATTCATGGAGCGCGGTTGGTTCCCACGGGCAGTGTCGTCCGACCGGCGGTCGGTCGGACGACACGCTGGCCCGGGGTTTTTTTGTTTATAGTCCCGGCATTTCACACCCCGTCTATTGCGCTCGGACATTATTTTGCGCATTGTCAGTTCCCGCTGGTATCCCCGGTTCCGCTCGTCGGTCGGCCACCGCTTTCGGCGTAAAGGATCATGTGTTCCATCAGGGCCGTGGCTGAGTCGGGTGCGTAGCCGACGATTCCATCCACGGGCTGGCCAACCAAGCCGGCACTGATGTCCTCGGCGCGATAGAAAACGCCGATCCGGTCGCCGATTTTTATTCCGCGAATTCGCGGCATTTTCAGATTGTCCTGCAATACGTGTCGGGCGAAGTTGCGATAGGCCACTTCGTCGATTTTGCTGCCGATTTGGGAATAAAGGATGTGGCCGGGACGCAGTGGCTCGTCTAACTGGGCCGCCTCGTCGAAAAATGTTGTCTGGAGTTGCGGTCGCACATCGTCGTTGAAGACCTGCGATCCGCCGGCGGCGTCGATGATCAGGGTGCCACCACCTTCCACGAATGAATGCAATTGAATCCACTGGTCGGTGTCCAGCTTGATGTGGCCAGAGCCGGTGATGTCGAGGATCTTATAGTCGGTCAGATCTACATTGGGCGCCAGCGTGACGGGCACGACCTGGAGATCAAGCTGATCGCGGTTGTGCAGGACGGCCGACAACCGCGGCCAGCCGCCGGGCTCGGGGTCCCACATTCCCGGAGTACTTGAGCCGCGCCACCTTGAGCGTCCGCGTGGCCTGGATTCGGGTACTCGGCTCGACGATATATGAATCGCCTTTTTCGCGGATGTTTTGCTTGTCGGAGGCGTAGAGAAGCAAGTCGGCTCCAAGCTCGAAGAGGGCCTCGTGTGAAGAGGAAAGCTGCGCCTGCCACGCTCGCGAGGCGTCCGCTTTGGGCAACAAGATCATCAGTTCGCGCACGCCGTTGCTTAGACCGAGAATGGTCGGCGGATCGTCCCATTGGGAGCCGAGGAATTGTTCATTTTTCAGGATGCAATGATCCATCGGCAATTCGCGGAACTCGCCGATTTCCGGAAACAATTCCGCGGCCAGTTGCTTCACGGATGTTGAAAACTCCGCGCTGCCACAATCGGAATTGAAAACGATCATTCCCCCCTGCAGGATGAACGTCTTGAGCTTTGCTTTGTCGGGATCCGACAGGGCCAGCGCCTTGTCGCCGGTGATGTACAGGATTGATGCATCGTGCAGTTCGCCCGCCCGGGCGTTCAGGTTCACCACCTGCCAGTTGAGCAACCGGTCCAATTCCACCTGCCTGCCCATCCACCGATCGAAGTTGGCCAGATCGCGCGGCCGCTGATTCCAGTTTCCCTCGCCGGGCTGATCGCCGGAGCTGGTGAAATACTGCAATTTGTTCATTCCGATGGGAGCGCGTCCGTGGGTCAGAAATAAAATCGCGAAGCTGGTGTCCGCGACGCTCGAGTTCCAGGAGCCATCGTCTTTCTGCGTGCGAACGAGGGAATCGGCGCCCAGCGCATACCAATCGGTGCTGCCGAAATATTTTCGTCCGCTGGCGGCGCCGAGTTCTTCAAGGGCGTAGAGCGCATAATATTCCTGTTTCGATTTGAAGACGCCGCTGAAGTTTGCGCCGAGCCAATCCAGCCCGCTGGATATCTGCGAATCGCTGACATTTCCCTTGCAGGATGGGCTTGTGCCCATGGACAACTGGTCCTGGGCGACGAACAGCGCTGCCATTCCGGTGGCGGTCATGGGCAAGGTCATGGATTTGTCGATTGGCGTTTTGCCGTAATACCAGCTTCCATCGTCTTTCTGTGCCGCTCGCCATCCCTGGTCAACGCCCTGCCAATAAGCGGTTGGGATCTCCATTCCCTCCTGCGCACAGGCCCAGACGCCGAGGATTCCGTAATAGCTGCCGGTGTGATTCGGTGGATTGGCTGGGTTGGCGAGGTCCGACATCGTACATGCCGGTATCGGATGAGATGCTTTTCTCCAGAAGCTGGCCGTCGCGGCGCAGGGCTGCTTTTATTTCATCATCGGGCAACAGCATCCGCCATACCTGGCAGCGCATCCCAAGTGTGTAGACGCCCGTGAAATCGGTGCCTTTCAGGTATTGAATCGCGGCCGCGATCTTGGGATTGTCCGGACGTTCACCGGCGGAGAGAAGCGCGTAGACTGCCGTGACCGTCGTACCGCCGGGCTGGTCGGAAATGTGCGCTACGGACTTTTTACTTTTTTTTCTTTCCCAGCTTCCGGTTCTCTGCTGGGCGTAGAGATAATGCTCGGCCTTGTCGATGGCGTTCTGGACTTCGTCCGGGGTGGCGGCCATCGACGACTTGTGCGCACAGGATCGCCAACGCCATCATGCACACAACCCATCCACGCATGCTAATTTCCTCGCCAGAGCAATAGCGGACGCGCGGACAACAAATCCGCGGCCGTGTGGCCGTCAATGCAGAAACCGTCGATCGAAATCGATTGGGCCGACGCCTTCGCCTCATCTTGCGGAAGGTTTGAACGGGCGGTCAGCAATTGCATCAATGTCGGGTTCGGCGTGTATTTGACGATGGATCGGCTGCTGATCCCCGCCAAGTGAGCGGCATAGTTGTATGCGGCATCCGGATAGCCAATCTGGTCGATCAGTCCGCGCGTCAGCGCATCGGCCGCGATGAACGCCTTGCCGCTGAAGATGTCGCCCTCTTTGTCGCTCAGCTTTCCCTTGCGGCCGGTTTCCACGACCGATTTGAACTGGGCGAATGTCCCGTCGACCAATCCCTGCAAATACTGCTCATCCTGGGGATTTTCGGGCTGGAACATCGATCCCGCGTTTTTATATGAATGTCCGGAGGTTGTCGCGGTCAGGGTGGATTCGTAAACGCCATATTCATTGGCCAATTTGCTCAGATTGAACCGCGGAAAAAGGACGCCGATGTTTCCGGTCAGGCAGCCCGGTTCGGCGAAGATAAAATCCCCGGCGGATGAGACGTAATATCCGCCGCTGGTCGCCATCCCGCGCATCGCGATCACCACGGGCACGTGCTTGTCATTTTTGAACCGGTCCAGGCGGTGATACATTTCGTCGGATGCGGTGGCCGATCCACCGGGCGTGTCAATCTCGACCACGAGCGCTCGGACAGCCGAATCCTTCTCCACGTTCTTTAAGAGGGTATCGAACGTCTGCGTGCTGTTATCGTCGATGATGCCATTGATGGGGACGACCGCGATTTTGTCGCTTCCTTCGCCGGAGATGACCGTTTGACGAACCTCCCCCGCCGCCCCCGCGACTGCAACGCCAAGCTGAACGATATTAATGAACAGCGAAACCACTAATGCGATGATTAACAGCGTGACCAGCACCCACCTCCCCCCGCGTCGCGGCGGCGGTGGAAATGGCGGCATGGGCATCATCGGAGGATAAATCACCGGTCCCGATGGCGGCATTCCCGGCGGAGCCATCCCCGGCAACGGCGGCATCGAAAACGTCCCGCGCGGATCGACCGGATTCTGCCCGGGTGGAAGGGGTTGTGTCATATCTTTATAAATTCTAACAAATCGTTGGCACACCGCCATGAAAATGGGGGCGAAATGGAAGGTAATGGTTCATTTTGAAACAACTTCTCTTTCCGGCCGGATTTTGCCGCATTCTGGGCAACGATCGGGAGAGGCACGTAGATCGTAGCCACAATGGGTACAGAGGTTGGAGGATGGCAATGACTTTTTTCTGAATATCCGATTGAAGGCATTCTCGATCAATCGGCCAATCCACCACCACTGGAGCGTGCCAATTGTTATTACACTGGCGGCAAGTAGAAGGTTTGGCAGCCATTCCACGACTTCCGTCAGTGGCATCAATAAAAAACCTAGAAGTATTATCCACGGATCAACAGGAAGAAAGAGTATAAAGGCCATCCCTTTATTCGGATCATTTGATTTGAAATACAAAATGAAGAACAGCGCGCTAAACGCCAGATGCAGACCAGCAAATATTGCCGCCAATCGATGGCGTGGACGCATCCACGCTGGGATAGTCCGCGGTGCCATAAGTTCGCTGAACAGCCATCGATGGAAGCGTTTCAGCATCGGCATCCGCCCCCTATTGCGAACTCGGCCGGGCAGATGGTGGTGAAATACCCTTCGGGCGGGCGGGCGCCCCGCCGCCCTGATCGGTTGGGGGTTTGGCGGATCCGATGCCGCGCATGGCCATTTCCATGGCTTCGCGGTTTGTCGCGTTGCGGAGCGCTTCGGCGTGGGAGATCAGCTCCTGCCGGAAGAGGGAGACCAAATCCTGGTCGAAAGTCTGCTGGCCGCTGCCGCCGCTCTTGATGTAGTCTCCCAATTCCAGGGCTTTGCCTTCGAGGATGTATTTGTGGGTCACGGGTCCGCCGCGGAGGATTTCGACGGCCGGTCGGCGGGTGCCGTCGCGCGCGATGACCAGCCTTTGTGAAACGATCGCTTCGAGATTGCCGGCCAGTTGCGTCAGCAGAAGCTTTTGCTCGGCCGGGGGAAACATGGCGATGATGCGCTCGATGGTCTGCGGAGCGCTGGCGGAGTGAACGGTCGAAAACACCTGGTGCCCCGTATCCGCGGCCCGCAGGGCGATCCGCAGCGTATCCATGTCGCGCAGCTCTCCGACCAGCACCACGTCCGGATCTTGCCGCAGCGCCTGCCGCAGGGCCTGTTCGAAGCTGGGCGTGTCCATTCCCACTTCGAGCTGCGCGATCAGCGCCAGCTTGGGCGTGTGAAGATATTCCACGGGGTCTTCGATGCTGATGATTTTCGTCGGACGGGATGAGTTGATCAGCTCGATCATCGACGCCAGCGTCGTCGATTTTCCGGAGCCGGTGGTTCCCGTGACCAGCGTGAGTCCTCGTCCTGACATGGCTATTTCGTTGATCACAGCCGGAAGATGCAGCTCGGCGATGCTGGGGATTTTCCCTTTGATGAGGCGCATCGAAAGGCCGGACACTCCCAGCGCCCGATATCCGGAGCAGCGAAACCGGCAAATTCCCGGGGCGGCATAGGAAAAATCCATGCCGACCGTCATGCGTTCTTCCAGCTTGTCGCGCATCCGGGGCGGCGCGATCGACGCGACGAACTGGCGAATTTCCTCATCCGTCAGCATCGGCTGATCGACGGTGTGCAGAACGCCCTGCATCCGCAGCTTGGGCGACAGGCCGGATTGAAGATGGATGTCGGACGCCTCGCGATCGGCCGCAAACTTCATCAGCATTTGAAAATCCATATATTTGCGCGCTCCGGATTCGATCTGTGTGGTAGTTAGTTTACGGTACGGAGGCTTCGGCGTCTCTCAATAAAGAAGATTTTTGTCGTTGCGGGTTTCGTGCCGTCCAGATTTGCTGGCTCGAATGCGAGACCGCTTTGGCGCAGCGAACGCACCTGGCCGGCCTGTTGAGATTCGTTACTTCCTTCTGTAAATGACGCACCTGGGCTGGTATTGCCGATTATGCGCGGATCGCCGATATATATCCGCCATGACGCAACAAGTGCGGCCGATTCGCAAAGCGGTGGTTCCGGCGGCGGGACTGGGTACCCGGCATTTCCCGGCGTCCCATGCGGTGAAAAAGGAACTCTTTCCCATCGTCGGGCCGGACGGCATCAATCGGACGATGATCCACTATCATTTGCGCGACCTTGTCGCCGCGGGCATCGAGGAAATCTGTCTGATCGTCCAATCCGGCGATGACAAGCCCATTCAGGATTATCTCAACGGGCCGGATGATGAATATCTGAAACGCCTACGCAAATACCCGGCGCTGGAAAAAGAGGCCGTGGAAATGCGATCGCTGGCCAAGCGCATCCGGTTTGTCGTGCAGCACGAGCAGGAGGGATATGGCCACGCGGTCTTTCAAGCCCGATCATTTGCCGGCGGCGACATGGTTCTGCTTTGCCTGGGCGATCATCTGTTTCGCGGAACGCCGATCTCACCGTATCGCGAATTGGCGGAGATGGCCGGCAAGTGCGGCGGCAAGAGCGTCTCGGCGGTCAATCGAATCGGCCCGGAAGATCTCAAGGGATTTGGGACAATCGCCGGAAAACGTCGGCCGGAAAACTCCCGTTTGATCGACGTTTCACTCATCGTCGAAAAGCCTGATTTGACGGTGGCCCGCCAAAAACTTCGCGTGGATGGATTGGATGAGAATGTTTATCTCGGCTGGTTTGGAATGCACGCGCTGGCACCGTCGATTTTTGAGATTCTCGAGGAAATGATTCGAAACGATATTCGCGACAACGGCGAATTTCAGTTGACGCGGGCGCAGGAGATTCAGCGGCAGCGGGAAGGATATGTCGCGCTGGAGATGTTAAACGCCGAGCGATTCGATTTTGGGGTTCCGGACGATTTCGTGCGGGAGGTTCGTCGGTTTCGGGGATAAATAAACCATCGCGAGATTTTTGCCGCATTTATTTATCTTTAAGGATAAGAATCCCCCCTCGGTGCTCGATCAGGTCAAAGCCAGGATATCCGAAAACATCACGGGCGTGATGGGTGTGTTCGCTTAGAGCATATTCAGTTCACCCGTAGCGTCTGCGTCGCCGCCATTTGGGCCTCAGGCTAGGCGAGACGACGAGTAGTCTCGGCGCACCGGGACGGCGAGGAGGAACAACGACGCATGAGGCCCAAATGGCGGCGACCCTTCGGGTTGCGATTAAACAGGTCGTTCGCGTCGTCATCGCTCCTCAAAGGGTCCACATGGACCCGCTTCGTCGCGATTCCTAGCGGATCGACCTGTTTAATCGCAACGCAGACGCTACGGGTGAACTGAATATGCTCTAGGCCGACGAGAGACCAGCGAACAAATCAACGCTGTCAGCACCGCCGCGACTGTGGTCGGTTCCGGGACTATCGTGAAGCTGACATCGTAGTACCCCAGATTATCGTCGTAAGCGCCCGGGCCGCCGCTGCCGCCGCCATCAAAGGCGGGTGCGTCGGAGACGCCAAGAAACAATTCCGTTGCGCCGTCAGGAACGATGAATTGTTGGACGCTGCCCGAACCATCGCCAATTAGTCCGTCGCCGATGAGAAAGACCTGACCGAGCAGCGGCGACAGGGAGGATTCACTGTCCTCCATACCGGAGATGCCTCCCAGGGTTTGGGTTGTAAAGTTCAAAGTCGCGGGTGCCGTGCTGGAAGAAGTGATGGTTGAGTTGATGAACACGCCGCATAATCCACCGGCGCCGGGTTCATAAATTCCGGAGAGGCCGTTGGTGGCGGGGTTATCCGAATAGCCCTGATCGATAGTTGGACCGCCGTAGCTTCCATCAACCACCGTCCCGTCAGGGTCGTTAAATCCACCGTCGTTGCTGAGAGTAACGGCGCCCAGGGGCGGGCTGCCGTAATCGGGACCGGTGAATGAACCCGTGACGCCGGACATCTCCAATATGGATGAATCGGGATTGAGATTAATCACATACGGCGCGATTCCATCGCCAGCTCCGATATCGGAGCTGAAATAGGCGTCGTTTCCCGGGTTGGCGACCACGTCACCGTAGGCTCCGGTTGCATCGTAAATATTATTCGCCGAGCCGACGATGGCATCGTTGACGGTAATCGGTTGTCCGAACGTAGTGACCGCCATCGCCCCCGACAAAAATATAAAAACAGTAAACCCAATCATTCTCGACATTACAATCACCTTTCGCCAAGGCACCCTATTCGCATAGCGCAGGATTCGCCTAGCACAGGGCAACGCGCCACTACAACTCAACCGAATGGATCCCCGGGTTTTCCCCGGCTCTTGATCAGATTCTAAAAGCGAAGTGAGCCGTTACAAGCAAATTCCTGGTGTCGGACTTGATGGGCCGCACGGACTCCATCGGAAGCATGACCGTTTTGAATAAAGTATGGTTGTTTAGAACGACATCCGCTTACGTCAAATCCGACATCGAGGCCAACTGGACCGCGTGATCGGCTGGCAGTGCCACCATCCGGTCGTCGGATAATGCGACAAGTCACCCCGCAAAAAAGTCGCAAAAAATCCTATTTTTTCGCCAGAACTCCCCAATCGGCCGCAAACTGAAGTTTGATCTATCACGCCGCTTCGAGGAGCAACCCGGTCTTGCCGCCCCATTTGACCTTGCGATAGGCCTGAACGGTAACCGTTCCGGTTTGCAGAAGCGGTTGAAGAACTTCGGCGGATAGATCGTTGTGATCCACCAGCAGAGTCACGGCTGGCGTCAAAGTGGCGTCAATCGCCAGTTGCGGGAGAGCCATGCGGATTAGTTCGCCGTTCTCGGACATCCAGCGATGGGCCTGGCCAATCGAGAGCAATTGGCCGAGTCCGCGGCCGGCGACGGCCAGGAGCATCAGTCGCTGATCGCGACCCACGGCCAGCAGCGCATCGGGGCACATCGGCGGGTGAATCGGGCATGTGACCCATCGGCCATCGGCGCCGCCCTGGCGGATGATTGCATCCAGAATCGAACGCTCGCTCGCATCGTTCGGCAGATCGATCACTTCGGGCAGCGTGTTGTCGACGGCCGGCATTTTCGGATTTTCGGGGATATTCAGTTTCATGGTTTCGGATTGCTCGCTTTTGGGTTGAAGGGTTGGTCCGGATGCGTTTGACATCAGTTCCCGGATGATCCGCCACTGAAAATTTTGCCCGGAGCCCGCCTGGTCGGCAGCCTGGCGGCAATGCAGTAAGGAATGTTCGGTGATATTTTGCGCAGGTCGAAGGAGTGATCCGGTTTCGAGGCCGCAATGGAGGAACTGCCGGCTGACGGCATCGAGCTTTCGAAACACCGCATCGGCATGAGCCTCGTCGCGGGCGTCGAGCACCACCAGCGACACGCGCCGGCGGCCAAGCTCGGACAAGCCCTTGAGGGCGCGGTAGGTGGCGACAACCCCCTCATGGTCGGCGGTCGTCAGCATCACCCAATGGGGCGCGGCGCGAAGCAATTCGCGCGATTCGGGCGTCCTGGCGTTGGGGAGGCAAATCAGCCAGCGATCCACATCGTAGGCCAGCTCGTTTACGACCTCGGAAATTTTTCGGGCATCCTGTACTTCGACGGAGGCGGGAGACGCCGCTGGTCCGCCGTCTTTTTCGAAGCATGTGACGATGAATTCAGTCTCGTCGGCTTCGATCAAACCGATGTGTCCCGCCTCCGCGGCGAGCTGGCGGGCGTATTGCCGCACGCTGGGGACGCTTTGTTCCATCAGGTGCGCGGAGATTACGACTGAAACGGTGGCGGGTTTGGTATGCGGTGAGGATTCCGGCGCCGGCTCGACCTGATCGGGTCCGGCGTCCAACGACGCCGCGAATTCCTCGGGTGTCATGTCGATGCTTACATCTTCGCTTTTGGGCGGCGCAACACGCATCGGGCGTGGGGCGCCTGGCTGGCGGGCGCGAATCTCGCTGAGAAAAAGATGGCTGATTTCGCTGAGCGGTCGCTTGGGGTCCATGGCCGCGCTCCTATTCAACGTCGATGACGTTATTCAGTTCTCCGAACTGATTCACTTCCACGTATTTATTGTGCGGGTCGGTCATCCATTTTCCGTCCACCACAAACCGGTAGCGATACCGGCCGGGCCGCAACGGCAGGCTCATATAAAATTCGCCTGGGTTGCCGCGGTTGACCATCGGCGTGGACATCGGTGACCAATTATTGAAATCGCCGGCGATCAGGACTTTCTTGGCCCTGTCAAAGCGGGCGGCGAAAATCACCTCGTCGCCGACCTTTTTTACGCCGTAAAATTCATCGGTTTTGGAAGTCACGGGTTTGAACGGCTGAACGAGACCGCCGAATTTGGCGCCGTTCCCATTGCCATTGCTATTTCCATGACCGTTACCGTTACCGTTTCCATTGACGCTTCCATGGCTATTGCCGTTGCCATTGGCGGGCGAACGGAAGACGCGCGGGGCGGGCGCGGAATCGAGGATTTCCTCCTCGTCAGACGAAAGCGCCGTTGATCCCTGGACCGCCTGGGCCACGGGTTCTTCGCTTGATCGCCCGCCGAGTTGCATCTGGCCGCGAGAGAGGGAGAGTGATAACGATCCGGCGGATGGCATCGGTGAGGGCGTCAGATCGATGCGGGGAGATTCGACTTTGGGCGACTCGATTTTTGGGAATTCGATCCGCGCCGGCTCGATGCGAGTCGGCTGGACCGGCGGCGAAGATATGGGCGACGGACCGGCCGCGGGGATCGCGTTACGGCCGAATTGAAGGTTGGTCAGTTGGGCCAGTTGCTTGGCACGCTGCACCAGTTCCTGGGGTCTGGACATCTTGTCCATCGGTGTCGGCTCCAGCTCCGCCGGAGTATGACCCATCAATTCGCGGGCGAGATTCACAAAATCCTTGTAGCCTCGGCTACCCGGATCGTATTCCGTGATCGGCTGACCGAAGCTCGCGGCCTCCTTCAACTTGGTGTTGAAATTGACCGTGCTCTCCATCAGGTATTCCCGGAACTTGTTTCGCAGCTCCGACAACACTTCGCGAGCCAGCTTGGTGCGCGTGTCATACAGCGTCGGCAGAACGCGAATGAGGATTTCCTTGTCGCACCGGTCGCGAAGCATCTCCAGCGTTTCCATCATCTTCGCCAGGCCGTGCAGGCTGAAATATCCGGTCTCAACCGGAACGATCGCCTCATCGCAGGCACGAAGCGCGTTGAAGGTGATCAGCCCAACGCTCGGCGGGCAGTCGATGATGCACCATTTGTAATTCTGTTTGACGGATTCGACGACCTTTTTCAGGCGGTCTTCGCGGCCCATGCGGCCGGCAAAGACCTGCTCGAACGCCGCCAGCTTGATGTTGGACGGCGCGAGATCGAAATCGCTGGCGATTTGCCAGACGATGTCCGCCAGGCGCACCGGCTTTCCATCGCGTTCTTCGATCAGACAATCGTAGATGGTGCGTTCGATCTGTTCTTCGGGCACCGCCAGCCCGACGGCGCAGTGTCCCTGCGGATCGACGTCGACCAGAAGCGTTTTCTGGCCGAGTCGGGCCAGGCACGCAGCCAGATTGATACTCGTGGTGGTTTTCCCGCATCCGCCCTTTTGATTGATGATGGCAATGGTCCGCATGTGAGCGACCTTCCTTGGTAGCCGGCTACGAGAGACGCCCAGAGTCGATCCCTCGACTCGAATTTTTGATGCGCTTTCTGCCCATTCACGGTCCGCGCACCGGAGCGTATCCCGGAGGTTTAATCGGGAAGATGGGGGGAATAACTTTAACCTTATTGGACATAAGGGGAGAGTGCCGATTGCCGAATGCCGAGTACGGCATCCCCGGCTCGAATTCGGCGAGGCATGGTCGCTTCGGAACCAGTCCCGGTGCCTGTCGATGATCGGGCGGGCATTTTGCGGACCGCATCGAGATATTTCTGCTGATGTTTGACTCGCCTGGGGTGGGCTTACCTTGCATGAAGAGCCTCGCGCCCGCACCAAAAGGCTGGCGACATTCCCGTTTCGCGCTCTGGACTGACGAGCATATTGCCAGCCGGTTGCCACAGCGGAATAATGGGTTGCATGACTGTTAATTCGCTCCGATGGCGCGCCCTTGCCTGGGCTCTTTTGGTGGTGGCCCCGGTGGGTTTGGCCGATGGGAAGTTTTGTCCTTATGCGGATTTGGGGATCTCGTTTTCGGTTCCTGATGACTGGAATGAAGTGGATGCTTCTTTCATTCAACAAGTGCAGAGTAAAGCCCCGACCGTTGCCGGCGGTAACACGATCAAGTGCCTTGAGGCTTATCAGCCGGGGGCGCATGGAAGCGAGGTGCAATTTCCGTACGTGCTCGTCGAACAAGTCTCGTATCCCAACGGCGTAACGTACGCGGAAATAACTGAGAAGGAACTGAAGGATATGGTCACAGGGGCAACGGGAGCGAGCCCGGAGAGTCTGACTGTCTTGAAAAACAACGGGGTTGATTTTGAGGGGGCGCCAAGCGCATCGTACCAACTCCAACCGCCGGGATTTCGGTTCTCCGAGGCGCTGAAGACCTCCGCCGGGGATGTTCGGGCGGAATGTTTCGCCCTGATCGGACCAAAATATTCTGTGCAGCTCTGCCTGTATGATTTTCCCAGTGATTGGAGCACGTTTCAGCCGGCAGCTCAGGCAATAGTAGGATCTTTTTATATGGACAGCGAGCACTCTGCGGTATTCAAGGACAGTAGCCTCTTTAGCGGGACTCTTCAGAGCGCGATTGTGGGCGGCATTGCCGGGATCGGTTTTTACCTATACAAAAGAACACGAAAGGCGCGGAATGCCAAGTGATGCGGGGGCGTTAGCGGGGCGCATGGCGAATTCGAAGGGCTTGGGACCTTTAGTCCATCCGAATTCGGTACGACGTGGTCGCTTCGGAGCCAGTCCCGGGGCCTGTCGATGATCGGGTGGACATTTTGCAGGCGACGCAAAGAGGTTTCGGCTGACTTTTGGCTGATCGACAGTCGAGCGTAATCGACCAGTTACGTCCCCGTTTCATGCCTTGGCGGCGATGATGACACCAGTGGCCCAGCGCATTTTCACCAGCGCGAGGTCGGGGCGGGCTTCCAATCGCCGAATTAAGGCGGAAACTTTTGCGGCATGTCCTTCGGGCCAATTCGGCTGGGGTAGCATGTCATCAATGACGTAAAGACCTCCCCGTTTGAGCAACATTAGGGCGTCCTCAAGGTGATCGTATTTTCCCGGCCAGGTGTCGGCAAAAATGAGGTCGAAGGCGCCTTTCCCGGCGAGTGAAGCGAGGAAAATGTCCCCGGCACTAACGTGAAAGCGAACTCTCGCATCGTGCCCCAAGTGCCCGCGGGCAATGGCGACAACAGCCGGGTCTGAATCGACGGTCAGAAGGGTAGACGCCGAATCCATCCCGTCGAGAAGCCATACGGTTGCGACGCCAGTCCCTGTGCCGAGCTCGAGGAATTGGCTTTGCGGCTTGGACGCTGCGAGTGTGCGGAGCAAAGCCCCCGTGAGCGGTTCGGACGCCATACCGAACCCATGGGCGGCGGTGTCCCGCATGATCGCCTCTAGCTGTTGCGGCTTTTCGATTGCTGTGTCGTCCTGCATTGTTCATGCCCCTTTAAGTGCTTCGCAAACGCGCCGACGAACACGTCTTTCAGCGGATGATGGCTTGAACCTCGTTTCGCGCCTCGTTTTTATTTCGCTTCTCCGAGATTAAACGCATCATGCACGATCTGCAGCGCCCGGTTCGCGTCTTCCTTGTTGATGATGCAACTGATTTTGATCTCGCTGGTGGTGATGTTCTGGATGTTGATCTTGCCGTCGGCCAGGGCCTTGAACATTTGCTGGGCGACGCCGGTGTGGACTTGCATGCCGACGCCGACGACGCTGACTTTGGCGAGGTCGTCCTGATAGATGGGGGTGGTTTTTCCGCCTAGTTCTTTCACGAGGCGGTCGACGACGGGCTTGATGTCGTGCAGGTCGCCGTGTTCGACGGTGAAGCTGATGTTGGCGGTGTTGTCGTCCATGACGTTCTGGATGATGTCGTCGACGACGATGTTGGCGGCGGCGATGTCGCCGAAGATTTTGGCGGCCACGCCGGGGTGGTCGGGGACGTTTTTGATGGTGACGCGGATGAGGTTCTTTTTGAGGGCCGCGCCGGATACGACGATGTGTTCCATGTGTCGGGGTCTCCGCGACGATCCAGGTGCCTTCGGTTTCGTTCTGACTGTTGCGCACGTGGATCGGGACGTTATACTTCTTGGCAAATTCCACGGCCCGGGTCTGCAACACGCTGGCGCCCAGGCCGGACAATTCCAGCATCTCATCGTAACTGATCCGGTCGATCTTGACGCGCGTTTTTCACGATCCGCGGATCGGCGGTGAAGATGCCATCGACATCGGTGTAATTTTCGCAGACATCGGCTTTGAGCACGGCGCCGATGGCGACGAGCGTCGCGTTGCTGCCGCCGCGGCCCAGGGTGGTGTAATCGCCTTCGGGGGTGACGCCCTGAAAGCCGGCGATGATGACGATCTTTCCCGGAGGATAGCTGATCGAAAATCCGTTGTTTGTTGATCGATTGGATTCGGGCCTTGCTGAAAAGCGTTGTCGGTGACCAGGCCGATCTGGCCGCCGGTGAAGCTGATGGCCTCGTGGCCCTGGGCGTGGATGGCCATGGCCATCAGGGCGATGGTGACCTGCTCGCCGGTGGCCAGAAGTTGGTCCATTTCCCGCTTGGGCGGGTTGGGGCAGATTTCCTCGGCGAGTTCGATGAGATCGTCGGTGGAATCGCCCATGGCCGAGACGACGACGCAAACCTGGTTGCCTTTCATCTTGGCGGCGATGGCGCGGTCGGCGGCGCGATGGATTTTCTGGGCATCCGCGACGCTGGAGCCGCCGAATTTTTGGACGATCAAACCCATTTGCGTAAATGCTTCCTGGTCTCCGTTGGGGTGAGGGGATTATAGGGATGGGATGGGAAGACTCAACGGGCTGACGAACGGAGGCTGTCTCGACAGGATCGCGCGAGCCAATGAGAGATTCGATTTGTCAATCGTGGAAATCAGGCCGGATTGGGAATCGGAACGGAGGCGTTTTGACTTGTCGGGGTTCCGCATTCCGGGCAACGTTCGCTTTGTAGCATGAAGAGCAGGTAGCCGCATGTCGGGCAGCGCGGTGTTCGGATGTGGATGGAGAACTGGACGCCGCAGCCCGGGCAATTGGATTCGCCATCGCCATTAAAAATGGGCACGGATTGTTTTTTGCGGCAGACGGGGCAAATGACGGAAATATCCTTGGCATCGATGAAGGCGCTGGAAGCCGGAACGGGCTTTCGATTGAAAGCCGCGAGAATTGCGACGGCGACGGTGCCGCAACCGGCGCAAATGGCGGCCGCCATTCCAAGCCGCCAGATCGGATCGAAATTGCCTAGTTGGCCGATCGCCGCATAGTCAAAAATCGCGCCGGCAAGACCGGCGCAGGCGACCGTCATTAGTCGCAACCAATCCTGGCGCCGGCACAGTTTGCAAAGCCACAGGATATTGGCGTGAGCGATGATCGCACCCAGTGTGGTCGAGATAATAAACAGGTTGGTCCACGCACTTTTGCCGGCCCATTGGTCAAAAAGCCCGGTGGCAAATGCGACGAGCGAAGAGATCAGTCCGATCCACCGCCAGTGATTGCGATTGATCCCGATGCCGGCGGTGGAAGCCGCCGCTGCAAAACCGAGCAACCAGCACGCCCAGCCGGTGACCCAAAAGTCCTCTTCGTATGTACCGCTGTCTTGGTAGAAAACACCGATCCAGCTTGCGAAGAGGAAGAAGCTATATGTGGCAGCGCAAAGGGCGATTCCCACGATTCCTGCGAGTTGAGCCCCTTTGAATTGAATGACGTGAAAAAAGATTGCCGCGGGGATGGCGGCGACGGGAAAGGTGAGCGCGGTAAGCGCCAGAGTCTCGTCGCTACGGTAACGGGGTACCGCGCTTGCGATGCGCAGCGGATCCCAGAAGGCGACCATGGTGAGAACAAACTGCACGACAATCAGGGCCATCACGAAGAGGCCGGTCCTGCGATACGTTTGTGAATCGAGAAACTTACAGGCGGCCAAAAGCAGGGCAGATGCGATCGTAGCGGAGATCCCGGTACCAACGATGCGGGACATTTGATCGGTATCGGTTCCGAGCACCCCCAGGACGGCCAGAAGCCCGGATGCGGTCAGGGTTCCGAGCATGACCCACAATATGATTCGACGCATACGTGCGGGATCGTCGATAAGGGGCATGGAATGCCTTTCGGCCGAGAGCCCATATTGGCGCCGCACCAGCGTAAAACTTGGCGGCGCCAACCATCCAATAGAATAACGTATCAACAGGGTCAGAAGTTCCAGCCGGGTGGAAAATATTGGGTTAGCTGGTATTCCTTGGAAATGAATAATGCTGCCGGAAGGGATAGTTCTGTTTGGATTTGGGGTCGGGAATTCGGTTTGTGGGCGGACAGCGGGTAATCAGGCGTGTGGGTCTGCGGGCAAAGGCGGGATAGCGTTCGGCTGGACAACCTGAAATGCCGACGAGACGCTAGCTGGAATCAGGCTGGCCAACGCCCGCATTGCGTCCAGCATTTCCGCTGATTCGAATGCGTGCTTTGGGAGAAATATGACTTGATATTGAGATAGGAATATCACAAACAGCGATTTGGTTTCCTGCCAACCGGCAAAGGCCTGCCAGCGGTATTCGAGACGGCTCACGGCATCGGTAATGCAAAGTCCCTCGGCGGAAATGTCGGCCGTTTTGGCTCGATGAAGCGTCGCCTGTCCAGCCCACATGCTCTTTCGCAAAGCGCGTTGATTTACGACGGTTACTACCAACACCGTCGCTGTCAGGAACAACCAACTCGCGTGTGGCACAAGCCAGCCCCATTCCCAAGTTGCGGTGGACGTCGGATTTCCTTGATGGCTCAGGGCCACCATCACATATAGACTCGTCACAGCCAGCCCAAGACATGATAGCGCGACTCCCGCGCGCATCGGGTTCCGGGAATCTTGCTCCTGAATAATTTGACCAACGCAGCGACGAAAATCACTATTGCACAGAACACTATCGGGAACCATAGATGAAACGCCAGCGTAGGTGAATTCGCTGCTCCGGTTATAGCCATGATGACAGTGCATATCATTACATAGATCGCAAAGGCCCCAGCAAAAAATAATCGCGTGGCAACGCTTTTCCTGGCCCGTCGCATGGCCAACGCTTCTGAAGCCTCAAGATATTCGTCCGGCGTATTTTGATAATGAATCGTCAATTCCCGCCTCGTAGGAAGTATTCCATCAATTCGTGGCCGCGTTCGATGAACAACCCCCCCGCCGCGGCGTTCTTTTCGTTGTATGTGGCCGGTGAAGAGGATTTGATATCTGATCCTGCTATTGCGAACGGTGTCGGGGCATATCCGTGCTTTCGAGTTGCGATGTTCGTCGGATGGTCCGGCATGACCAGGATTCGCCAATCCGGAAATGTCCTTAGCTTTTCCAGCACGGGGCCGACGATGAATTTGTCGATGTGTTCGATCGCATCAACCTTCGTTTTCCAATCGGCCTGATGGCTGGCTTCATCGGGGGCTTCGATGTGGCTGAAAACCAGATCGTATTTGTCGAGCATGGCGGCCGTGTCGCGGCCCTGGCCGGCGTAATTGGTGTCGTGAAAACTGGTCATGCCCTCGACTTCGTGAACATCCCAGCCGAGCAGAACGGCCAGGCCGCGGAGAAGATCGACGCCGGTGATCATGCAGCCGGATTTGACGCCGAACTTCTTTTCGAATTTTGGCATGTCCGGCGCGTGGCCCTGGCCCCAGAGCCAGACTTGGGTGGCAGGGTTTTTGCCGGCTTGGCGACGGGCGCGGTTGACTCGATGGTCGGCGAATAATCGCGCGGATTCGTCCATGATCTGGCGGAGAATCTCGCTTCCCTTGCCGCTGGGCAGATTGTTGGCGATCGGTTCTTCTGGGATTTCATGCGGCGGGCGGGTTTTCAGATCGAACTGCTCGTGCCCGCGATAGACCAGCAGGTTGCGATAGCTCACGCCGGTGTGAAATTCAAAACCGCGGAGCTTCAGATGATTGGCGAGATCGTCAATGAGCCGCTTGGCCTCGGCGTCGGTGATTCCGCCGGCGGAGTGATCCTTCATGATGCCGTCGGTCACGGTGACGAGATTGCAGCGGAAGACCCAATCGGTCGCGGACAGGGGAATTTGCTGGGCGGCGGCCTCCAGAGGGGCGCGGCCGGTGTGATAAATCTTCGGGTCGTAGCCGAGCAGACACATGGTCGCGACATCGCTGCCGCTTTCGAATCCCTCCGGCACCGTGCGGCACGAGGCCGATGCCGGCCTTCGGCCGCGACGCGATCCATGTTGGGCGTGTGGGCCGCTTCCAGCGGTGTTTTGCCGCCGAGTTCTTTCAGCGGCTCGTCGGCCGCGCCGTCGGGGATGATGATGGCGTATTTCATGGAACCGTCCTGTGCGAACTACCGCGATTACCACGACCACAAGAGGCAGTGTGCTTAAGCAGCTTTGTGTGATTAGCTTTGGAGTATACGCTTCCCCGGGGAGTATTGATTATAAGGGGATTTTTGAAATCACGGTGCAATTCCATATCATGTGAAAAAAGTAGGCGCGCACCACTTACTCGCGCCAAGGCGAGAACGTGATGATCGTTTGAGCGGCACCGCCGTCCCCTTACTAGCTGCTGAACTTCAGCGTCTATCGACTCCTTCGGCATTGGACGTGCCCGTCCAGCTTGGACCAAAGACCGCAAATATCCTCGCGCATTCGTAATCTTACTAAGCTCTTCGGCAAGTCTCCCGCCGTAAACAAGGCACCCACCGCCTTTGTTCACCCAGTCAAAAGCTGGTTTAGCGTCCGGATGCGGAGGCATGCGGAAAAACAGTGCTGCAACATCTGCATCGACAATCAGACACATGGTTTAAGCGGTTGGAACGAGAAACTTCTGTTCCTCATCCAGGAAAAAGCGGCGATATGATTGAGGCGCCCCTTCCAAGTTTCCTGACTCATCGATCGAGAGATGGTGAATCGCCACCCCCGTTTGTCCTCGTTCAAAATATAGGATGCTCACCTCCTCAGGCCGCAGTGTCTTTCCGTCGCGAACATCCATACGAACACGGTCAAGCAGATAATCACTATGCGTCTCAACAATGACACGCTTTTTATCTGATTTAACTACCTGTCCTAAAAGCGTCCCAAGTTCAGCCTGAGCGCGTGGATGCAGGTGGACCTCGGGTTGTTGAAGGAGGAACATCTGGCCCTTCCTGCCTTGCAACAAATCCACCACAATTGGTAATGCTTGGCTGACACCGTATCCTACGTCGACCAAATTAAAAGCCGGCCCTGCAATCTTAATCAGTATTTGGAATGGGCTGCTCTCCTGTCGACCGAGCCGTCGCACATCCAATCCGTGGAAAAGGCCCGACGCCGCTCCAAAACGTTCTAACGATTCTTTCATTTCGCGCCATGAATCTTTTCTGTATCTCTTGGCAAGAATCATTGGCACGTGGCTGCCAGTTGGCCGAGGAGTATCCTTACTCGGCTCATAAGTCCGCTTTGGCTCCGTCCGAATTGGAGCCAATGCTTGGATTTCGCCAGGTAACGATTGATTCGCTCCGTGAAATATTGCCGCAAATACCGACCTATGGACTTCAGATGGAACCTCGCCGGAAACGGTAACTTTGCCGTCACCTTGATATCGATCACTTGGCAAGATATGAAGGACAAAAACAATATCTGACAAAAGCGCGGGTGAAAAAACCGCTGTCTCCTTGGGCGAAATTACCGTGGTTCCGCCAGGGAAGAAGATTCTTATGGCAATCAGTCTTCCCGGATTCTTCCATTCGTACTCCAAACCGTACGGACCCGCGATTGCGCTCCACTTAAGCAAAAATGGCTGAGAACTGGAATTCCCGAATGTCCCGGAGATCCTAAGGTGCGTCGGCAGCTGGTTCCTAATGCGCTGAGACAATTCACCACGAATCTTCAAGTCCACGCCCACCGTGAATTCGCGGGCACGGCCAACTCGCCCGCCTCGATTATTAGAGATTTGGTCAAACGCGCCCCAAGCAAACGGCTCCTCGTTAAAATCTGGAGTATCAACTCTCGCCGCCAATTGCGAGACCAGGCGGAGGGCCGCGAGAAAAGTAGACTTTCCGGTGCTGTTTTCCCCGATCAAAAGAGTGAGCGGCCTGAGAGGTGCCGGATCAGGATCAGTAAAGCATCGGACGTCCTTCAGTATCAACGCATCCATGGGGCCTAATTATAGAACAAAACCCGACTGGTCGCACATCAGTTCGCAAATCACGTGGGCTTATATTTAAAGCGCACGATAATCGTCCCCGGAAAAATCCCATGCGTCCCGCTCCGCCTGGAAATCTTTTTCAAATTTTTCCCAGTCGGCCAGACTGCGGCCCGGCAGAGACCGAAGCAATTCCAGAAACTGCTTTGCTTGCTCTTTCGAAGCATGTGGAATCACCAAAACATCCACGCTTTGGCCGGTCGTCAATCCCGGGAAATCCACTTCAACTCGACCGCCGGGCAAAACCTTTGTCGTGATTCGTCGTGCTGCCGCCATAGTTATCCTTGAAACATTATACCCGATCGACCGCTTGATTCGTATCGAAATGATCGCTTTCGAGGTCTCTCAAACATTTGAGAACTCCTCCGGCAAATCCAAAATCCTTAGACAAACCGTCGGCGGATGGATCGCGTCGAGCTTGTCGATCTCCTTAAGCGCGGCACGCACGGAGCCTTCGCGAGCGATGTGCGTCGTAATCACCACGGGAACCGTGTGTCCGTCGTTGGCTTCATGTTGGAGAACGGCCGAGAGGCTGATCCCTTTTTCGCCGAGAATCCGGGTGACCTGGGCCAGTACGCCGGGTTCGTCGCGGGCCATCAGGCGGAGATAATATCGGCCCGTTACCTCCGTCGGCGGCAAGACCTGGGCGGCGGGAATCTGATCGGGAAAAATTCTCAGTTGCGAAAACGATAATTGGGCTATTCCCAGCGCGACGTTGACCAGATCGGCGACGACGGCGCTGGCCGTTGGCATCTGGCCGGCGCCGCGGCCGTAGAAAAGAGCGTGGCCCAGGGCGTGGCCGAAAACGCTGATGGCGTTGAAACTGCCGTTCACGTCGGCCAAGACATCATCGTGTTTGACCAGCGTCGGATGGACGCGGAGGGAAATCTTTGGGCCGTGGCGGCGGGCGATGGCCAGGAGCTTGACGACGTATCCCAATTCGCCGGCGAATTTGATCTCCGCATCCTGGAGCTTGTCGATTCCCTCGAGATCAATATCGCTTTCATTGACCAAAGCGTTGAATGCGAGGGAGGCCAGGATCGCCAGCTTCTGGGCGGCGTCGCGGCCGGAGACATCCATGGTGGGATCGGCCTCGGCGAAACCGAGCTTTTGCGCTTCGGCGAGGGCATCGCGATAGGTCGTGCCGTTGCGGGTCATCTGGGTGAGGATGAAATTGCAGGTTCCGTTGACGATGCCGACGAGAGCGTCGATGCGGTTGGCGACGAGGCCACGGGTCAGGGCGTCGATGATCGGAATTCCGCCAGCACAGCTTGCCTCGAAGGCGATGCAGGTTTTGTGTTGCCGGGCCAGGGCGAACAGGTGCGGACCTCGACTGGCGAGGAGGCTTTTGTTGGCCGTGACCACGGGTTTGCCGAGACGCAGGGCGCGCTCGACGTATTTCGCGGCCGCGTCGGTGCCGCCCATCAATTCGACGACGATCTTTGTCTGTGGATCGTCGATCGCGCGCTCGGCATCGGTGTGAAATGTAAGATGCGGATGCGGCGCGCTGTTTGGTCAGATCGCGGACGACGATGTGGCGAATATCCAGGCGGTGCCCGGTTCGCGCGGCAATTAACTGGCCCTGATCGTGAAGGATTCGCGCCACGCCCGTTCCGACGACGCCGCAGCCCAGCAGGCAAATTCCGATGGATTGATCCGGCATGGCGGCTAACACTAACCGCTGACGTTTACAATTTCACGCGCGCCAGCCGCTGGCCCAGATCGTCCGTCGTAAATGCCGGGCGGGAACATGTGGTGCCGGTGCAGACAAAGGCCGCGGGCTTGGCGAAATGGGGATAAGGGACGTCTGGATTCGGCAGCGGGCCTTCAGCAACGTCGTACCACTCCACTCGCCGGTAGGTCGTGGGGAAGGTCAGGGCGACATGAAACAGCGCGGAGGCGACGGCATCGGTTTTCACGCCGACAACCGTGATGTGCAAAGCCGGCGTCGCCAACTCGTCGTTGGCCAACAGGACTCCGCCGACTTCGACCCGCTGGCTCAAGGCGATCTCCGGCGTGGCGAGATATCGCATCGCGGTTTTCGCCAGAGCTTTATCTGCATCGCGCCCGGTATATTGGCTAAGCAGATTTGCCCATCGCGCCGCTTCCACGTTCTCGTCGAATTCCTGTTCCGGCGGAAACTGCTGAGGTGTGTGCACCTCTGCCGTCATGATTCCCGGCTCGTTTTTTCGCAGGAAATGGGCCGAGATGAAATCGCTTGCCATCTCTGCTCGTGTCAGCCACGCGCGCTCAGCGGTGGCTTCGTAAAGTTCGAGAAAGGCCTGACCCATCGCCAGCGTGTCGCTGAGATATGGCCCGGAAGAATTCTTTTTATCGTGAATAAATCCGCCGTCGCCGGCCGAACGCTCTGCGCAAACCCAGTTCGCGGCCGCGATGGCCTGCTTCAAGGCCGATTCATCGCCGGTTGATTCGAACAGAGTCGTCAGGCTACGGATGGCCCAGCCGTTTTCTCGCGCGTATTGGTGCGGATCGACGTGCGGGATTCCCAGCGACATTCTCCGCGCATCGGACAGTTTGAAATAATCGGCGCTGTGAACGCCGTCGACGAGATCGGCATCCTGGCTCGTATAAAATCCGCCATCGGCGCCCAACATGAATCGCGTCAGGAAATGATGGATCGCTTGGGCGGCGTTCAGATAAGTGGGATCATGCCACTGCGAATAGGCCAGCGAATAAATCCGCATGTCCTGGGCCTGCATCTGCATGATCTTTTCGAAATGTGGATGTTGCCAATCATCATTGGTGGAATATTGGTAGACGCCGCCCCATGCCGGGTCGAGGAGATTCAACTGCGCGGCCAGGGTCTGGCGGGCCATGCGGTCTTCGGTGAAGTCGCCGCGTTTGGCCTGTCGCATCGACCATTCCACGTTGTTCCCGTCGAGAAATTTCTGGCCGTGGCCCCAGGCGCCTTGTTGAGAATCGTACGTTTCGAGATGCCGTTGAACCAGCTCATCGTAAATGGGTTTTGCCAGGGCGTTCTGGTCCCCGTACTGCAATTTCTTTGTCCCTCTCACGGACGGCCCCGGCGTGGGATCGTCGATAATAGCCTGTAGCATCGACGCCATTTCATCGGGGGCGAGAAACCCCTGCCGCTTGACGATTTCGCCGCCCTGGGCGTTGAAGACGACCGTCGCGGGCCAGCCGTAATCTTCGTATCGGTTTCCCAGATCGGGACGGGAATCGGCATCGACCCGTGCGGAAATATACTTATCGGCCAAAAGCTTTCTCACCTTTGGATCGGCATACGTCTGGACATCCATGACGTGACACCAATGACACCATTGGGTGCCGAGATCGAGCAGGACAAATTTATGTTCGCGCGCGGCTTGCTGGAAAATGTCGGGGGACCAGTCTTGCCAGGCTACCGGCTGATCAGCGGAGGCCGCAAAACAGACACTGCCGAACAAAACGAGAATCGAGGCAAACCGAGAGATATTCCTCATATTTGAACTCCCGGAGTTATACGCGGCTCGTTTGACGATGGATGTGGGCCTCTTTCTTCTTCGCGTCCTTCGCGCCTTCGCGGTAAAATCCGATTCAGATAAACCGCGAAGGCGCGAAGGACGCGAAGGGGGAAGGCTAAATTCTTTTAACCACCAAGTATGTCGCGAGTTTCGAGCGCGCGTTCGGGCTTTTGCGTATTCGCCTCTTCCAGCTTCTGCCGGCTCGACACCACGCATATCGCGGCGGATTTTGCGTTCTGTTCGAACTGTTCGGTCAGGACGCGTTTCACGTCGGCGACGGTAACGCCGAGCATCGTTGAATGCCGCTCCTCGCGGCGTTGGGGGGTTTCGCCGGTCAGGTAACGCCAGAGAGCCAAGCCCGTCGCCTGTGGCGGGCGGATGGGGCGTTCGCCTTCCTTGGCGGTGCCGATGATGGAACGGTCTACATCCGCCTGCGACCAATCGGCGGAGCGAACGTGATCCAATGCGGCGGAATAGACATCCAGTGTGCGGTTCACCCACGGATCGCGGTAGGAGTGGAATGTCCAGAGCCGGCCGGGGCCGTTGTAGGTGCAGCCGCCGCCGTAGGCGGTGCCTTTGAAGCGGACTTCCTCCAGGACATATCCGAGGCTGAGCAATCTGCCGGCGACGGCGAGACGTGGGCCGTCGGGATGCGAGATATGACGCGACGGCATCGACATGGTGCAATACGCGACGTTCATTGGGGCGGCCAGGCCCTCGCGCGGAGGAGTTGTCCACGGAACGAAATCGATTTTCTTTTCGACGATCGGGTCGTCCGCCATGGCGGCGGACCATTCGCCGAGTCGGCGGCGCACAGCTTCACCCACTCGCGCTGATCCTGTGAAGCTCACGGTCAGCCGTCTGCGATTCAGGATGAATCGCCCGATCGCGTCGATCTTTTCCAGCAGCGGATCGGCCGGGGCTTCGGTGATTTTCTCGAAGAGGTATAGCTGCGGAACTCCGGTGAGAATCTCGTGAATATGGGCTTCCAGATTCATTCCGCGACTGACATGGCGCGTCGCCAGCGTCAAGCCATCGCTGGCCGGGCGCATCCGCTGGCGGGCGCGGGATTGCAGAAGGACGTCCTTCAACCTCGGCACATCACGCGGATCGACTTCGAACATCAGGTCGCGGAGCACGTCCAGCGCGGGGTCGACGTTGTCGTCGAGAAATTTGGTTGAGAAGACGGCTTGCCGAATGATAGCTTGTGGATCATCGGTTCGCGTGCTGATTCCCGTGCTGAGCCCGACGCCGCCGGTAAATCCGGCGATGCGCTGGGCGATGGCGGCGTAATCCTGCCCGGCGGCGCCCATCTTTTGCACGCAGTCGCCGTAAAGCGGGAGATATTCGATCAATTCGCTGGGCAGCCCGGTCAGATCGAAGCTGATTTGCAGGTAGTTCACGCCATTGGCGAAGACATCGTTGTTCAGCAGGACGCCGCCACCTGGGAGTTTCTCGATGGTTGTGGGAATGTGTTTGGGCTTGGGGGGCAGATCGCGCACGCGAAGCTGCGGCAAGGATGCGAGGGCCTCGGGTGAATTCGGGGCGTTCAGCAACGCCTCCAATTCCGCCTGATTTTTGCTGATTTCCTCTAGTTTCGCCGGAGCGAAAGAGGCCTTCAGCTTTTTCATTTTTCCCGCGAACTCGGCATCGTTGCGCTTCTGGATATCCCGATCCGGGCCGACGACCAGCAAAAGCCGATGCGTGTTTTCCAGCAGTTTTCGTCGAATCAGATCGCTGAACAGACGCGGATTGGCCGCGAATTTGTCTTTCAATTCCTGGATATATCGCTCGGCGTGGAGAAATGTGAGCGGGTCAGCTCCATGCAACCACATCCCGTTGACGGCCCCCATCAGGTGCAGAGGAAAAGAAGGCGTGATTTCCAGATACCGATACGCCAATTGTTGCAGGGCGGCATCAAACTGCTTCTGAGTGACGCCTTGTTCGGCTACGGCAGCGAGCGTCTTTGTCACCAGATCGACCATGGCATCAGCACGTTGCGATTCGCTGCCTTTGAGGCCGATGTGGAAGGAAGTGTCGATTCCGTTGGCCCAGAATCCGGTGTGGGTCAGATCTTCGCCGAGTTTGGAATCGATCAGGGCTTTGCGAAGCGGCGCGGATTGATTGCCCAGAAGAATCCGGTCGAGCGCGCTGAATGCGAAGATTTCATCGGCGTCGATTCCAGAACCGGTGAGCCAGTTCAGCACGATAAACGTCTTTCCCTCCATCGCATCCGTCGGGGCGACCGGATAGAGGCCGTCGAACCGTTTTGGCTGCGCCCATCGCGGCTGCGGCGGCAATTGCGGGCGGATGTCGGTTTTGCTGAATTCCGCGAGACGGGGGCCGAGAAATTTCAGATGGTCGGCGGTCGGAATATCGCCGTAGAGAAAGATATATCCGTTGCTCGGATGATAAAACCGCTGGTGGAAACCGCGCAGGCCCTGCCAGGTCAGGTCGGGGATTTTTTCGGGATCGCCGCCGGAATCCTTACCGTAGGGGGTATCGGGCCAGAGCTTTTTTTCGATCAGGTCGTAGACCTTGGCCTCGGGGGCGGAGCGCGCCCCTTTCATTTCGTTATAGACGATTCCCTTGATAATCAGATCGCTGGAAATATCCCCGGCCTTGGCAAATTCCAGGTGATGGCCCTCGCGCTGGAATGTGGATTCCGTCAGCAGCGGATGGAACACGGCATCCCAATACACTTCGGCCAGGTTAAAAAAATCCTGTCGGACGTTGCTGGCGACGGGATAGACGGTGTAGTCGCTGCCGGTCATCGCGTTGATGAAGGTGGCCATCGAGCATTTGACCATTTCGAAAAAAGGGTCTTTCACGCGGTATCGCCGCGAGCCGGCCAGAACGCTGTGTTCGAGGATGTGCGGAACGCCGGTGTCATCCGGGGGTGGAGTGGGAAACGTGACGGAAAAGAGATTTTCAGCGTCGGTGTTGTGGAGATGGAGGATGCGCGCGCCGCTGGCTTCATGGGCCAGCTCGTAGGCGGTGCCGCGGAGCTTTTCCATGGGGGTGATTCGTTTGACAACGAAGCCGTCGATTCTGCCGCCAACCTGGATTGAATCTTGTCGATCGCTCATGATCGACATCGTATGCGCGTCGGGGTATCGTGACCAGCCATGGGCGTTTCCATTGACAAATGGGACGCGGAGACCGCGGCAAAGTGGCTGCGGTACAGACGCCGTTTGCGCGTCGCGGCCGTCATTATCATCGCGCTGGTTCTGCTCTCAATTCTCACGGACCATCTCGGAGCAAATAATTTTTTTCGCGACGATTGGGCTCGATTCGACGGGCGGCAGGTTGGGTTCGTACGCGTGATCGACGGGGAATCCATCGCCGTGAGTGAGGAATCGTCGGAAGACGTTGTCACTGTGAAATTGCTGGGGGTCAGACCGTTTGATTCGCCGCTGGATGAAAGGCTCATCGAACGCGTCGATTCCGAATTGTCGGGTCAGGGGATTACTTTGCATCTTGGGCCGACGCAGACACGAGATGATCGCGGGCGGTTATTGGCGGATGCGCTGATGGAGGATGGGAAGCCGCTCAGTGGGGAATTGGCGGCGGAGGGATTGGCGCTGGCGGATCGCCGTTCAAATTCAGCGTTTCTCGCGGCGATCGAGCGAGCGCAAACTCAGGCGCGGAAGCGGAAGGTGGGGATGTGGGCGGAGTAGCCCCGTATGTAAATCGCCCCTCACCCCAACCCTCTCCCCGGGTACAGGGAGAGGGGGAAGAAAGGGAAGTTCTATCCGACCTTGGCGGGATAGAACGGCGTCTTTTCTCCGGGCGATGCGGGATGCGGGATCGAATCTTCCTTGGCCCGCGGATGAGCCGCATCGTAGACATCTTTCATCCGCTGCGTCGTCAGATGCGTGTAAATCTGCGTGGTGCTCAGGCTTTGATGGCCGAGCAGTTCCTGCACGCTGCGCAGGTCGGCACCGTTGTTCAGCAGATGCGTGGCGAAGCTGTGCCGGAGCGTGTGCGGGCTGATTCCGGGATCCAGGCCGGCGGAGAGGAGATATTTGTCGAGCTTGCGGCGGACAGAACGAGTGGAGAGGGAGTCGCCGTGCTTGTTCAGGAAGACGCGATGGGATTGCGGGCCCTGGCAGCGTGAATCGACCGTTCGAAGCTCGAAATAACGCTGCAGGGCTTTGATCGCCTGGCTGCCGATGGGGGTCAGGCGGTCCTTGCGGCCCTTGCCGCGGACGCGCAGAACGCCTTCCTGTAGATCCAGGTCGGCCATGTCCAGTTCGACCAGTTCGCTGACGCGGATGCCGCTGCTGTAGAGAACTTCCAGCATGGCCTTGTCGCGGGCGCTGAGGAGGTCGCCGTCGCCGGGGGCTTCCAGAAGCTTCTGAACCTGTTCGAGGTCCAGGCATTTGGGCAGGCGCTTTTCCTGCTTGGGCGTGCGGATGGTGGACAGCGGGTTGGCGCTGACCGCGCCGCGGCGGACCATGAACTTGTAAAAGCTGCGCAACGTCGCCAGCTTGCGCGCCGTGGTGCTCTTGGTGTAGTTCTGCCCGTAAAGATAGTTCAGGAATTCCCGGATAGTCAGCGTATCGCACTTGACGTGCCGGTCATCGGCGCTGTCACCAGACACGGGCTGGCGCTGACCGATCTCGCCGGCCAGGAATTGGCCGAACTGGATCAGGTCCGCACCATAGCTCTTGATGGTGTAGTCGCTGAAGTGTTTCTCGAGCTTGAGATAGTCGAGAAACTGCTTAACGAGGGGTGCGAAGATTTTTTCCAGGACCATTGTGCCGCTGTGCGCAGCGGCGACGTGCAATTCGTTGGTGGGGTTCATAAAACCGGTCGTTCGGGCGAGAACTCAGACACGGAGTATCTGCCACCCGGCCGGCGTATCCCGGTGGCCCGCAAGTAAGACGGTCCCCGTCTCACTGTGAGATTTAAACCGTCTCACGGTTCGGGAGTCTGTCCTGACAACCCGATAATCCTCATGCAACCTTCTTCGGCAAATATGCCTTCAATTCTTTTGCCAAATGCTGACCAAGCTGATGGGAGAGGATCGCCGCATCAAACCAGTCGAATGGAATGTCACGCCGATGGACCAAATCCACCAGTGAATTCAGCACACCGGCCTCCTGCCCGACCTCGTAGCGAAAACAGAAGTGATGGCGGCCCTTGACCAGGCTGAGGGTTTTCAGTGCGCCGGCTTCGGACGGAGGAAGTTTATCGGACGTGCGTTTTGCCATTGGCTTTTCTCATCTGAGGGTCTGTTCTGGTTCAGAGTTCGGTTCTTATATCTCGTTCGCGTACGTCAAATTCTCGATCAGCTCATTCAGCAGTTGGTGGTAGCCAAATGCACAATAGCGATCCATGCTCTGGATGATCTCGCTAACTCCCAACGGTCCGTTCGGATCGGTGCGGCCGTGTGAATAGGCGAGTACCTCGTCACGTGTGCTTCCGTCCGCCGCATCGTATATCTCGACCACCTGGGCCATGTTCTGCGTCTGAGGCATCGGCGGCAGCGCGGTTGTCGTGGCGCTCTGCTCCAATGCGTGCGGATCGATCCTGGGCATCCGCTGGAACGTCCCGGGTTTTGTGAACAACTGCAGGGACGCTCCAAATTTCGGCGGGTCGTACGGGTCGTACGCCGTCACCGTGGGAACTATCAGCCCGTCGCATCCCAGAGCCGTGCAGATCTGATACGCCTGCCGCTCGTTCTGGATCTTGTCGATCTTGAGGCTGACATACACCTCGACGACGCGATCCACGGGGATGACCGTCAGGCCGTGAATTTTCTGCATCTCCTGGTAGACCAGATCGCTTTGCAACAACGAATCGATCTGGCTTTCCCCGCTGATGTTGATCGCGGGAGCGATCGCCCATATCTGGCGATGCTGGCCCGGAAGGAACATCTGCTGCTCCTCCCCGTACGGCTCATCATGCCAGGCGGCGCATCCGACGCCGATCCAAAGCCACGCAACCGCCAAAACACCGAATCTAAATTTTTTCATCGCTTCATCCTTGAAGCCACGGCTCATTGCCAATGACTATTCACTTGTCGAACCGACCGCGTCGTTCTCGGCCGGTTTATCGTTCTTGTCCGCTGGTTTATCCGCGACTTTGGAAGCAGGCTGGTCGGCGCTTCCGGTCCTTGCGGACCAGACGCATTCCGCCCCGCCGCGGTCGCTCACAAAATAAATCCGGTTGTCCGAGGCCCAGTAGGGGCCGAGGTTCAATCCGACGCCATCCGTGACCCGCGTACGTGCAGAGCCGTCGTAAGAGATCGTCCAGATATCTTCCTGTCCCAACGGCTTGTTGCCGGCGGAATTGTTGGGTTCGGCAATCGTGGCAAACGCGATTTCCTTGCCATCGGGGCTCCAGCTTGGGCAGACGATGGCGGCGTTGGAACTGGCAGTCACCTCAGTGATCCGGCGTGATTCGCCATCGACCAGGTCCAGAGTCCACAGGCTAAACCACCGACCCCCCCGCTGGCGGGCCCGCTGAAAGGCGATGCGATCGACGTCCTTGGCGGGAGACCAGGTTGGGAAGAGTCCAAACCCAATCATTCGCTTTTCGGAGCTGGCCAGATCGACCGTCCAAAGCTCCCATTGCCCGCTCTTGCCGCCGAGGCAGCAATAGACCAGGCGAGTGCCGTCCGGGCTGAAGCTGGGATGAATATGTTGCAACGGATCGTTGGTCACCTGAACGACATTCTTGCCGTCGATGTCCATCGTGTAGATGTCCCATTGGCCCGCTCGGGTCGAGCAAAAGGCGACCTGCTTTCCGTCCGGGCTGAACGTCGGGAAGGCGTAGTCGGCTTCATCGTTGGTCAATTGAATGACCGACATTCCGTCGACTTTCTGGAGATAGATATTGGGGTGATCGCTGTCACGGGTGCTGGTGAAGACCATCCACTTGCCGGTGGAATCGACGGTGACATCGCTGTCGAATCCTTCATCGATGAATGTGTGTTCCTGGAATCCACCGTTGCCGTGGGCTTTGGCCTGCGGGCGCTGAACGCCGTTGAATTCGCCGTAGATGTTCACGGACGGAGGTTCGCCGGTGTCGGGCGAGCTGGATGATGTGGAAAGGACCGCGGGGTCAACCGACATGGCGATGTTGGTCGTCCCAACTGATGCCACAGTGGGAGTGCCCGAGGCGTCCCGGCTTACCGCGGTCGAGTCCGTCGACATGCACCCGGCGGCATTGAGGACTGTCAGCACGGCCCCACCCGCCAGTATCCAACGTATGATTTTCCAGTGCCAATCCAGCATTTATTATCCTCGCTGGGCCTACCGCATCGGATAGAGACCCATCGGCGGTATCGGCAGGAATCCGCGACCGGGTGAGCCGCCGACGGAGTATCCCCGCATCACCGATTATCGGACGACTTGCTCCAATGCCTTGAGCCAGCGGAAGCTAGCTCGCGAGAAACTCACTGCTGGGGTTGCCTGGCGGGAGGAAATTGCTGGGGGATGTTGTCGATCAGCCAAGGGCCGTCGCCGGAGCGCTTGAAGTGGATCTGTTGGCGTTCTTCGCCGGCGTCGTAGCCTTTGAAATGGATCTTCATCACGGAGTCCGCCGTTTCGGTACCAGTATCGTCGGCGTGGAATTCGGCAAGGCCGTTCCAGGAAATCGCGTCAATTGGTGGCACAAGGGTGCCCTGGTTTTGAATGGCTGTTAAGGCACTGGTGAACGCCTGCTTGCCGACGCGATTCTGGAAGTCGGTATCGAACAGGTCATACGCCTCGGCGAACTTGCGCTGGTCGAGCAGCTCACCATATTTCTGGCAAAGGCCGGCAATGGCCTGCTGGTCGGCCCGCCGGTGCAGAGCCTGGACGCCCTGGTAGGAAAAAATAACTGCGGTAATCACCCCGGAAAAGACCAGGCCGAGAATGGCCAGGCCGCCCCCGGTTTGGGTGCCGTTGCTGTTGCGAATCTGCCGCAAGGCGATCAGGCTCAGCCCCACGCCGACAATTGGAAACACCAGTAAAGCGGGGCTGGCGATCGCCAGGAGGCTCGCGAGTCCGAACAGGACTGCGACCACGGAAGTCACGTTGACCGCGACATATTCCTGGCTTCCGAGGCCCGCGGTTGTGGACATTTTATGAAGATGCAGCAGCGGATCGGGGTCTGTTGCCGGATCGACAGTAGCCCCTTGGGACGCTGTTGGATTGGTCTGCGTCATTGCCTGCCCGCTCGTTTCAAGTCTGAACGTCCGAATAACCGATCAAAAAAGGAGCCAAATGTTTGGCAATCCAATCGTACCAATTTGAAAGTAAGTCTGACATGAACAAACGTCAACTCATCGAAGAGATTCGCCGGTACAATACCACGGTTGCGCTCGAATTCCTGTCCCAATTCGACGAATCAGCTCTCCGGCAATACCTGGAACATCTGGAAGGGGCAAAAAAGCGCAATATGCGGCTCGCGACCTGGGTCCGCAAGACTCCGAGGATGCGGCTGGTATCGTAAGAACCCCAGTTTCAAGCATTCTCCAAATAAAAAGCTCCGCCCCTTTGCCATTGAAGGCGGGCGAAGCCGTTTGCATTTAAGCACTTCTAACTTCCGCTATGAAACCGCGATCAGCGGTGATAGACGTTCCAAATGGTTTCCTGATTGCTCGGACGCGTCAGGAGAAACCAGTCGATATCGTCGTTGGCCGCCTCAAACTGATAAACATCATTGCGATGGATCTGGGCAAAGCGTTCCTTGGCGGAAAGCGCAGGTGTGTCCGACGTACACCCTCCCACAAATACCGCTGAAGCCACCAATAACAAACCTGATAAAAGCTTCATAACCGCTTCCTCGCAAAATTTACCGCTTCCAGCCACAATTGCCGTCCACAGTGTAACTTCGGTCCGGCGGTCGTGTCAAAATGATTAATCCTTCACAACTGCCATCCCATCGACCGGCAGGCAAACCGCCATTCCACATAGGAATAGGGTATCGACAGCTCCTTATGCAATATCTTGAGCCGGGCATGAAACCGCTCGTAAACGGCCTGCTGCCATTCGGTAGCCGTTGGGTCGCAAAAGAACAGGCGGCAGCCCATGGGCCGGATTAAATGGACCCGGCAGATTTTGCCGGTTTGGAATGGGCATCCGCCGGGGCCTGGCCCAGGGCCGGTCGGAACCGGGTCAAGTTCGGCCAAGTCGGCCATGAATGTCGCCAATTCGGCGGTCGTCACGAATAGCCGGTGGCCGTATTCATCGAATCGGCAGCATCGGCCGGACATCACGCATAGGGGGCGGCGCCGATCGATTTCCGTCTGCAGATCGGCGTAGAGGCTGCGGATTTCCGTGCGCACCTCCGGGCGCGACGAAGCGGCCGACACCGATACCTTGAGGCTATCTGCCAGTTCAGTCATGTCCGCCAGATCATAGCATTTCCCCTTCGCCTGGTACTCCCAACATTTTCGATCTTTCGTGCAAGTCCTTTATTTTCAACCTCAAATTTAACCGCAGAGAACGCCGAGATCGCAGAGCGGAATGCAGAGAATAATGTACCAGAGCAATTCCTCCGGATGTCTCTGCGATCTCCGCGTTCTCTGCGGTTAAATGCCGATGCACAAAAGCAGGAGTAAGTTAGGAGTACCGGGGGAGGGAAAATAGAGGGGAAGCCGCAATCGCCCCGCTTGCAAATCCCTTGCATCTGCCCACAATACCGCCGGATTTCTCTAGCGGATCGGGCAATTTCCCCGGGAAACGGTAATGCGCAAGCTCCTCGTCGCCAATCGTAGTGAAATCGCCATCCGTGTTTTTCGCGCCGCGACCGAGTTGGGACTCTCAACCGTCGCCGTTTTCACGTACGAGGATCGATTCTCGCTGCATCGGTTCAAGGCGGATGAAGCGTACCAGATCGGCCCGCCTCCACGGCGGCGAGCCGGTCAAGGGGTATCTGAATATCCAGGCGCTGATGGATGTCGCCATTGCCAACGACGTCGACGCCATCCACCCCGGATATGGATTTCTATCGGAAAACGCCGCCCTGGCGCAGGCTTGTCTAGATAATCGACATCACCTTCGTCGGGCCGACGCCGGAGTTGCTGACGATCTTCGGCGACAAGACCGCCGCGAAAAAGCTGGCACGCGACAACGGCGTCCCGACCATCCCCGGCACCGATGAAGCGCTCGCTGATCCTGTCGGCAGTTCGCGCCGCCGCGAAGGAAATCGGATTTCCGCTCATCATCAAAGCCAGCTTCGGCGGCGGCGGGCGCGGGATGCGGATCGTCCAGAAATCGGATGAACTTATTCCCAAACTGGAAGAGGCCCAGCGCGAAGCCGGCGGCGCGTTCGGCCGGGCCGAAGTGTTTATCGAGCGGTATATCCGCCGGGCCAAGCACATCGAAGTGCAGATCCTCGCCGATCATCACGGAAACATCGTCCATCTCTGGGAACGCGATTGCTCGGTGCAGCGGCGGCATCAGAAAGTGGTGGAAGTCGCCCCCAGCATCAATCTTCCGCGCGATGTCCGCGAGCAGATTTGCAATGCGGCCGTCCAGCTTTGCCGGGCGGCGGGATATCGAAACGCCGGAACCGTCGAATTCCTTCTCGATCTGGACCGGGACGAGTTTTATTTCATCGAGGTCAATCCGCGCATCCAGGTCGAGCATACCGTTACCGAAGTCGTCACCGGTTTTGATATCGTCAAGAGCCAGATTCTCGTCGCCCAGGGCCACAAGCTGCACGGAGCGCCCGTTAATATTCCTTCGCAGGACGAAGATCGAGCCGCGTGGATTTGCGATCCAGTGCGCGCATCACCACCGAGGATCCGCAGAATCATTTCATTCCGGATTACGGCCGATTGACGACTTACCGCTCGGCCGCGGGATTTGGCATCCGCCTCGACGGCGGCACCGCTTTCAGCGGCGCGGTCATCACGCCTTATTTCGATTCGCTTCTGGTGAAAGTGACTGCGTCGGGCCTCACGTTCGACGAGGCCGTGCATCGAATGATCCGGTCGCTCAGCGAGTTCCGCGTCCGCGGCGTCAAGACCAACATCCCGTTCCTGGAAAACCTGATCCAGCACCCGACGTTCATCAAGGGGCGAGGCGACTACCTCGTTCATCGACAACACGCCCGAGCTTTTCCGCTTCCGCGCCAAACGCGACCGGGCGACGAAAATCGTCAGCTATCTCGGCGATGTGATCGTCAACGGACGCGCGGATGTGAAAGGAAAGGTCGATCCGAATCGCGAGTTCATCGAACCGCCAATCCCCGAGTATCCTCGCAGCACCGCCCCGCCGGATGGAACGCGGCAGAAACTTCAGAAACTGGGCCCCGAGGATTTTGCCAAATGGGTTAGGCGCCAGAAGCCCCTGCTTTTCACCGACACCACATTCCGCGATGCTCATCAATCGCTGCTGGCGACGCGCGTCCGGACTTACGATCTGCTCACCATCGCCGAGCGCGACCGCGCACCTCGCGCCGCAGCTTTTCAGCCTGGAAATGTGGGGCGGGGCGACCTTCGACACGGCCATGCGATTTCTTCAGGAAGACCCGTGGGATCGGCTCGACCAGCTGCGCAAAAAAGTGCCCAACATTCTTTTTCAGATGCTTCTGCGCGCCAGCAATGCCGTTGGTTACACCAATTATCCCGACAACGTCGTTCGCGAGTTTGTCGTTCGTTCGGCCGAGCACGGCATCGACGTCTTCCGCATTTTCGATTCGCTGAACTGGACCGAAAATATGACGGTCGCGATGGACGCCGTCCGGGAAAAAACCAACGCAATCTGCGAAGCCGCAATCTGTTACACCGGCGATATTCTCGATCCCAACAGAAGCAAATACAGCCTGAAATATTACGTGAAGATGGCCAAGGAACTGGTGCGGATGGGAACGCACATTCTGGCGATCAAGGACATGGCGGGTCTGTGCAGGCCGTATGCGGCGCACGCCCTGGTCAAGGCGCTGCGGGAGGAAGTGGACGTTCCGATCCATTTCCACACGCACGACACCAGCGGCATCAATTCCGGAAGCATTCTTCGGGCTTGCGACGCGGATGTGGATATCGCCGATGCCGCCATCGCCAGCATGAGCGGCATGACCAGCCAGCCCAATCTCAATTCGCTGGTCGCCGCCTTGCAGCATACCCCACGCGACAGCGGATTGGATTTGACGGGACTCAATCGGTTGGCCGACTACTGGGAGGCCGTGCGGGATCAATATTATCCCTTCGAGGAGAATCTGAAAGCCGGCACCGCGCGAGGTCTATCAGCACGAGATGCCCGGCGGCCAGTACACCAATCTTCGCCAGCAGGCCAAGAGCCTTGGCCTGGAAGACCGCTGGAACGAGATCGCCGATGCGTACGCCGCGGTGAATGAGCTGTTCGGCGATATCGTCAAGGTCACGCCGTCCAGCAAAGTCGTCGGCGATATGGCTTTGTTCATGGTCACCAATGGCCTGACCGCCATGGATGTCCTGAATCCGACCAAGAAACTTCATTTTCCCAAAAGCGTCGTGGAGATGATGCAGGGCGCGATCGGATTTCCCGAAGGCGGCTGGCCCAAGGTGCTGCAGAAGATCATCCTCGATACGGCCGGCGTCAAGCCGATCAAGGGCCGCCCCGGAGCCAAGCTTCCGAAGGCCGATTTTGAGAAAACTCGAAAGCTTCTGGAAGACAAACTGAGCGGCGATGTGCGCGACGTCGATGTGCTTTCGTATCTTCTCTATCCGCAGGTGTTCCTGGATTTCGAGAAGCATTTGCGCGACTATGACGACACCTCGGTTCTGCCGACGCACGGCATTTTTTTACGGGTTGCAGAGCGGCGAGGAGATTTCCGTCGAAATCGAGCCGGGCAAGACGCTCATCATCAAATATCTCACCACCGGCGATGTGCGCGACGATGGAACCCGCACTGTATTTTTCGAATTGAACGGCCAGCCGCGCGAGGTGGTCGTGACCGACCGGTCGCGCGAGGCGACGATGCCGCGGCATCCCAAGGCCGATCCGGATAATCCCAATCATGTCGCCGCGCCGATGCCGGGGAAAATTTCCACCGTCGCGGTCGCCAAGGGGCAAGTCGTCAAGGCGGGCGAGCGGCTGCTTTCGATCGAGGCGATGAAGATGGAGACCGCGGTTTACAGTCCGCGGGATGCCAGCATTGGGGATGTTCTGGTCAAGCAGGGTTCGATCATCGCCGCCGGCGATTTGCTGGTCGTATTAGAAGGGTAACGAATTGTCATTCGATCTTCCCCGCCTCCGCGCTGGCCTTAAGCCTTACCGCCTCTACTGGTTTCCCCGGCTGCGAAGCACCAACGATCATGCCGGACGATTGCGCCGCGCGGGCCGGCTCTTCGGGCCGGCGGCGGTACTGACGGGCCGGCAAATCGCCGGCCGCGGGCGGGGGAAAAATACCTGGTGGTCGGATCCCGGAGTTCTGACAGTCACGTTCGCGATACCGCTGCATGATCGGCTGCCGCCGCAGGAATTGCCGCTCATCGCGGGGCTGTCGTTGCGAAATGCGGCGGCCGAAATCACCGGCTACGACGGGATGCTCCTCAAATGGCCGAATGATCTCCTTCACGATGGCCGCAAGCTGGCGGGGCTTCTGTGCGAGCGAGTCAGCAATGTGGATCTGATCGGCATTGGCCTGAACGTCAACGTCGATCCCAAGGACGCCCCGCGCGAACTGCACAACCACATCACCTCACTGTTTCGCATCGGTGGAAGTCCGCTCGATATGACGGATGTTCTCCTCGCCGTCGCGCGTCATCTTCGGCACAATCTTCGCCGGCGGATGGAAATCCCCTTCTCGTCGTTCGTTCGCGAATATTCGCGGCACGATGCGCTGGCCGGTCGCCGGATCACCGTCTCCGCCGGTGGGGATGAATCCCCGATCACGGGACGATGTGAAGGATTAGACAGCACCGGCCGACTGCTGATCCGCCGACGTTCCGAAATTCATCGCATCGTCGCGGGAATGGTTTCCGTTGTTTCTTCGCCATCCGGACGGAGCGTGTGATGCCGGGCAATCTGCCTTCGGTGCTGGCGGGAATTATCCTTGCCGCATATTGGATGCGCGTCCTGCATCTCGCCCGCAAAATACGTCGGGAGGTCGGTCATACCGCTAATGTTATCCCGCCGGGAATTATGGGTTGCATCACGCGCACGATCTGGTTTCCGGTTGTGTTTTTCTGGATCGCGATTCCGCTGTCCGTGCCATTCATTGCGAATCCGCCGTGGATTCTTCGCGCGCTGATCTTGTCGCAGACGCTTGCATGGACCGCCCTTGTCGTCGCCGTGACGGCTTTCGTCCTGACCCTGATTTGCTGGAAGAAAATGGGAAAATCGTGGCGGATGGGCGTCGATCCGTCTGAAAAGACTTCATTGATCGTCACCGGCCCATTCGCCCGCGTCCGCCATCCGATCTACGCTCTTTCGTCGGTCCTGATGCTTGCTACAGTCGCCGCTCAACCGTCGCCGCTGATGATCGCCGTCGCCATTGTCCATCTGGTTTTGCTGCAACTGGAAGCTCGGCGCGAGGAAACATACCTCGCGCGGTTGCACGGCCAGGCATATCTCGATTACTGCCAGCGCGTCGGAAGATTTATTCCCAGGTCCTAACGCTGATCTTGCGGCATTTGTCCCATCAACCGTTCGATGCTTCCGGGATCAAGCTCCCGGTTCCAGATGGCGAATCCCGCGAGTTTTCCGGCGAATCGATGCGCATCTTCCCACGGTCCCAACGGCGCCAGCCGGGCGATCGGAGCGGTGTTGTCAAAATCCATGTCGCCGGATTTGACCAGTTTGGCATTTTTGTAAATCCGCAAGGTCTTTCCGTCGAAAGTGGCCGTGAGCATTTGCCATTTCCCAAGGTCTAGCGGTACGCCCGCGTTCATTTCGGCATCGCTTGCCCAGAAGCCAACGCCGCCGCGAAGTTCAGCGAAATATCGTTGCGTGCGCGCCGTATCCGAAGCGTTGCCGAAACCGGCGAGGATCGTCATCGGCGCGGGCGTCCGGTCGGCCAGGACGAAAACATTTATTGTCCACGACGCATCAGCTTCAACCGGCAGATGTGGATGGGGGGACGATGGATCGCTGATCAATTCCTCGCCTTGTTCGATTCCATCTCCTCGTCCGTCGAAGTCACGCACGCCGCCGATGCGAATCACGGGACCGATCGGCTCGACGAAATATTGCGTTCCGGCGGCCGAGATATTGCCTGATAAATCGCGAATGTTGCTTATCAAAAGCGCGTATTGAACGACGTCGTCCATGATTCCGGCCAATTCCAGCGTAACCTCGTCGCCTCCGTCTGAGAGTTTGGCGGATTTGATCGGGACCGGTGGATTTAGTGCGTAATTCGCGACGTTCTGGGCGGTCGATTTCTCAAGCGGCTCGTTGAAGATCACGCGCAGCCCGGCGCGTTCGAGCCGGATAGATTCGATTTGCGGCGGCGTTTTATTGTCGATGTCGAATCGAGCCTCGACGACATCGCTGCTTTGTCCATCCGGAGAAAAGCTTGCCGCCTTCAGGATCGCCGGATGCGCGAGATTCAATCGGCCTTCGTACCTGGGCGACGATGGACTTGGGTCTGTTCCATCGGTCGTGTATCGAATATCGCCCCAGTTAAAAAGCGGCGGGATGATCTGGACGCGCTGGATGCTGTCAAACCGCCCCCCCGCCGGAACGATCGTTACCGATCCGGCGACCTTGTGGTCCAGGCGATCGTAAAGAGATTGCGCGGCGCGGAATCCGCATTGGGGTTTCGGGCCACGCTGGCGGCCATCACTTTGACGCGATCATCATCGGGCAATCGAAAGGTCTGGACGTTGTCAGGCACGTCAAATTCGTACTTGAACAAATATGTGAACGCATACGGGTCGTTGGAGCCGTCGCGCGATCGTTTGTGGTCGGCGTACCATCCGACCGTGTCCGGTTTGATGTATCCGGGCACAAGTCCCAATAGCGGATTGTTCCAATTATACGTGAGCTGCGGAACATCCCCCTGCCACAAGCGCGTGTCCCATTGGCCGATCAAACCGTCCCATGCCTGGATCGTGCGTTTTCCGATGCCGAAATCAGCCTGCACATCGCCGTTGGAGGAAGCCGCGAGCAGGTACAACCTGCGGCCGAATCCGGCGGGTATCGTTAGAACCTGTCCATGGGATGCGACCGCATTTTTCTGTCCCGATGCCGTTGGACCAAATTTGAACAATACGCCGTCACAATCGATTGTCTGGGGAACCATTTTCCCGGCCAGCGCTTCGCCATTCCCCTTAAAATCGGTAACCGCGTCGACGTTATATGGCAGATCAACTGGGGTGCTAGTCGGCGCTTCGAGGCGATCCGCCGGTGCGGCGAGCGTCACGGCAAACGCGCGTAACTGATACGGATCCATATCCAGCACGAGCGCGCCGTTTTCCACATTCGCGGGTCCAAGCGATTGTTCCTGTCCATCCACTTCCCGCGCCGACACGATAGGCGCGGCGAACGTCAACCGCGCCGCCCGCACAGGTTTTCCGTCAACTTCGCCGAGGCGCACGATGATTTCGCCGCCATGTTCGGCCTGCTTCAGCGCTTCGACCTTCACATTCGGATCGCTGATCTGCAGCTGCGACCATTGCTTCCCCAGCGCCTCCGGGATGGGCCGGGGCTTGGAAAGTAATCAGCGGCAGATTCAACCGCGCGGCTTGCCACGGTGTATCGCCGGCGGCCCAATCTCCCGCGTGTCCGGAAATGCCGTAGACGAAATCGTGCTCGCCCCAATCCTGGGTAGCCTGATCCTGATACTGATTGTGCACGCCGGGCGTGTACAGAAGCGTTAGACGGAGCGTCGAATCGTCGGGTTTGTCAGAGCCATATTTGTCGCGGGTCAGCACACTGAGGCCATAACTGCCATCGGTGTGGGTCACGTCGAACCATTGATGGGAAGGAACTTCGTACTTTTTGGGGTCGTTGTTTCCCCGCGAAACGGCGCCCGGTTCCCAGTTGTAGGTCGCCATGGGGTTGGACACGGTCAGCGGGAAAACGGCTTTGAGCGCGCAGCCGGTGCTTTGCCATTCAATGTGATTCTGAAACTCGATTCGGTCGCCCGCCGACCCGGCTGAAAGCGAGATCATCTGGACAAATCGCGACCCTTGCGCCTCGCGCTCGACGCGGAGGGCCGCGCGAACGGGGCCATTTTCCACGACCGTCACCTTTGCCGATCCATCGACATAGGCGTACGGCGGCTTCTGCTGGTCCTCCCAATCCATGTTCCAGGCCGGATATAGCGATGGCCGCTCGCGCATGAACGCGAGGCGGGCGGGCGAAGAGAGAATCTCGCGATGATTCGGTTTGTCATAAATGCTCGCGATGTCGCCGTGTTCATCAAGGCGTACGCGGTATCGCGCGTTTTCCAATTGTGAGGCCGAGGCGATGACATCTGCGCCGGCGTTTGCCGTCGCGCCGGGGCGCACGTCATAAACCGCGAAGCCTACAGACGGAACGCGGGCGAGAAACAATATCGTCAGCGCGTTTCCCTCTCGGCCTTGAATCTGTGACGGAACCTGCGAGCCGTCCGGACCAAATACCGCGACGGAATCGGGCAGCGCGCCGGAAAAACTGATCGTCGCTTCCGCCACGTCCTCCCGCTCGATGGAAAGCGGGTTGTAAACCACGATCGGCGTTCCTTGCCCGCGCATGTCCAGCGCACGAATCACCCCACCCGCCGCTTCACCCAGCACGCCGGAAAATTCGTTGATCGCCAGAACCTGATCGTTCCACGCAAAGTGGTACGCCATCGGCAGCGCCGTCCCCGCCATCAGGTCGTGGAATTGCCCGGGGAGAAAACGCCACCATGCATCGGTAATGCGGTCGTGTTCGTAGGGCAACGCTCCGAGCCAGTCCGCGGCGACGGATGCCCGCTCGGTTTCATCGCCCAACAATTCGTTTTCGCGGTTCCAGTGTTTCATTTGCGCCTGCGAACTGGCCGAACCGGCGGAATGCCAGGTCAGCAGCAGATCGCCGCGATAACGTGGCAGACGCGAAATCTGCTCTGGCGTCAGATCCTTGAACATTTGATCGGCCCGAGCTGAAATGACCCGCACAGGCCCCGTACCGGCCACGCTTTTCTCCAGTTGCGCGACCGATTTTTCATCCGGCGCTCCGCCTCGGTCGCCAGTGCCGAAGTATCGGTAGTCCACGTAGACGCCGGACGCCTGGCCGTCGCGCTGCAGTCGGCGAATCCAGACGGGATCGTTGCTCAGGTCCGAACTGATCCCCGCGCCGTACGATCCGGGATTCAAAGCCGCCATCACAGAATGGCCGTCGGGTCCCACCCAGACGCCGACGTTGAATGGAATTCCCACGGCCGATCCCCACGTCAGCTTCTGCGTGGAAAAACCGGCGATTCCGCAATGAGCCAGAATCGTCGGCAACGAGGCGGGAAAGCCAAAACAGTCGGGCAACATGAAATCCGCCGGGGCGTGGCCGAATTCCCGCCGGAAAAAATCGTTGGCATAAAGAACCTGCCGAACGACCGACTCTCCGGATGGGATGTCCACGTCCCCTTCCTCCAGGGCCGAACCGTTTGGATACCAGCGCCCGGCCGCGACGTACGCTTTCAGCCTGGCGTAGTCCTCCGGAAAATATTCCTTCATCAGCCGATATCGATTGGCTCCCGTCCAATTGAAGATAAAGTCGGGATATTTCTGGAACAGGGAGAAATTATTGCGAAGCGTGTTGGGTAGAAATTCGCGGATGACCTGCGGGTAACTCCATCGCCATTCGGTGTCGAGATGTGAGTAGCCGACGACGTAAAGTGTTGGTCGGGTTGTTGGATTTGGGGTGCCGTGCCCGGCGGCGGCGCTGACGCCAATCAGCAACTGGCAGATTCCGATCATCATTAGGATTCGAATCCGCATTCGCATCGCGGCCACCTCGTCCACTTAAGAAAGCACCATCTTCTCGCGCACATCATGCTGGCCGGGCTGAATCTTCAGTGGCAGAATCACCCAGAACGTCGCGCCTTGGCCCAGCACACTGTCGACGCCCATCGTTCCGCCGAGCAGTGAAATCAATTCTCGTGAGATCGCCAATCCCAATCCGGTTCCGCTGTGCTGGCGGGTGACCGATCCGTCGATCTGGCGGAACTTTTCAAAAATCACTTCCTGTTTTTCCGGCTCGATTCCCGGGCCGCGATCCTTCACGGCGATCCGGACTTTATCCGCGCCGCTCATTTCCGCCATCAGGTCGATACGCGCGCCGCTGGGCGAGAACTTGATCGCGTTTGACAGAAGATTGTACAGAACCTGCTGCAGCTTCGACGGATCGGTCTCCATGATTGGAACATCCGCTTCGATGGCCGGCATAATCGAAAGGTCTTTGCCCTCCGCCAGCGGTTTGAGAAGATTGATCAATCCCTCGAACAGGTCGTTCAGCGACAACGGCTCGGAGCGCACGTCCATGCGCCCGGCTTCGATCTTGGCCAGGTCGAGAAGATCGTTGATCAGTTCAAGCAGGTTGCGCCCGCTGGCGAGAATGTTTTGCAGATATCTCGCGGCCTTCGGATCGGGATTTTCGCGCACGGTTTCCCGCAAAAGCTCGGCGAAACCCAGGATCGAATTCAATGGAGTCCGCAATTCGTGACTGACGTTGGCCAGGAATTCGCTCTTCAATCGGTTCGATTCGTACAGCGCCACGTTTGTTTCGCCGAGCTGCACCAGTTTCAAATCGAGCGCTTTGTTGATGTCGCGCAACTGCTCGTCGCCGGATTTCAGGTTGGCCAGCATCGTGTTGAACGTTTCGGACAATTGTTCGAATTCATCCCCCGTGCTGATATCCGAACGGATGTTGAGATCGCCCTGGCTCACCTTTTCCGCCGTCTCCTGAAGAACGCGCACGGGTTGAAGAATCAGGCGCGTGGTGATGATGTAAAGCACACCCGTGGCCAACGTCCCAGCGATCACCCCGGCGAGCAGAATGAACGCGCGGTTCAGGAACAACTGATTTTCGTTCACCTGCGAAGGGATATCGACCACGACCATGCCCAGAAGGTTCACCGCCGCCGGGAGTGCCGGTGAAAGGGCATCCGTTGAGGGCGCGGTGGCGGCTGCGGAAGTTTCCGGCGAGCCGTGGCATTCCATGCAGGAAGGCTGTTCCGATGCGTACAGCGGCAACGCCAGACGATACCGATCGGAATTCTTCACCCGGTAAATTGTGTCCTGATACAGGGTGGTCGGATGCTGAATAAATGTTTCCAGAGATTTGATCTCGAAACGTCCCAAAGGCATTGATTTGGGCGGGTTAACGGGGATTAACCGGGGCCAGACAAAACCGGGGGCCAGGGATTCCTGGGTTGTCGCGGCCGCCAGATCAGCCGGTAGTTCCGCCGCCTGGCCGGGCGATTCCAGCCTTTGCCGCTCCCGAACGATGTGCTCCAATTTTGCCTGATTCGCCAGCCCCTCGGCAGTTTGCAGGTTGACCTCGCGGATTAACACATCCATACGCCGCCACGGGACATAGAGCGCGGCCCCGATGATCAGCACCACAGCCGCGCCGAAAAGAATCTGACATTTGGCTGCCAGGGATATTCGGAGTTTTCGAATCCATTTAACCATGTATCCGACTCGATCTTTTTTCAATCCGGCATTTTGTCGGACAATTCGTGCGTTGTCCGCGTATTCTCAAGTATGATATTAACGGGGAGCGTCGCGAGTGTCTGTATTTGGGTGGCGCCATTTGAGGATTTACGATGGCCAATGCGGGCAGCGTTCTAGTGGTGGAAGATCATGAAACCGAACGCAGAGCGCTCAGTTCCATATTGAAATCCGAAGGGTTACGCGTTTTTCAGGCGGAGAGCGCCGACAAAGCGATCGGGTATGTGGATGAAGACATTGACGTCGTCCTCAGCGATCTCAATCTGGGCGACGTCAGCGGCATCGATCTGTTGAATCTGTGGAAAAAACGCAAGCCGGATGTGCAGTTCATCCTTCTCACCGGACATAACAGCGTCAATTCGGCCGTGGAGGCCATAAAGTCGGGGGCGTTTGACTACGTCACCAAGCCCGTCAATACGGATGAGCTGATCCTGCTGGTCAGGCGGGCGATCGATTCGATCAAGAAGGACAAGGAAATCGATCATCTGCGCCGGCGTCTGGACCAAAAATTCGGGCTGGACCAAATCGTGGGACAATCCCGGCAGATGAAAGAGGTTTTCGCCAAAATTCAGCGCACCGCCCCGGTGGATAGTACGGTGCTGATTCTGGGCGAAAGCGGAACCGGAAAGGAATTGGTCGCGCAGGCGTTGCACCACAACAGCCCGCGAAGGAAAGGTCCGTTCGTCGCCGTCAATTGCGCTGCCGTTCCGGCGGCCCTGGTGGAAAGCGAATTGTTCGGGCACGTTCGGGCGCATTCACGGGCGCGACCGATCGGCGCATCGGTCGATTCCAGCAAGCTGACGGGGGGACGCTTTTTATCGACGAAATCGGTGATTTCGAACTTGGCTTGCAGGCCAAGCTGCTTCGGGTCCTTGAATCGCTGACCCTGACCCCTGTGGGCGGGCATGAGGATCACAAGGTCAATGTCCGTGTTCTTGCCGCGACAAGCCGTGATATTCGCAAGATGGTCGAGGAAGGAACATTCCGCGAGGATTTGTTCTATCGACTCAATGTGGTCACGATTGGCCTGCCACCGCTTCGCGACCGGACGGACGACATTCCCATTCTTGTGGAATATTTTTTGAAGGAAATCAGCGAGAACAAGCACACCGCCAGCCGCCGTATTTCGCGGGAGGTGATCGACCGTCTTCTGGTTTATCGCTGGCCGGGAAACGTCCGTGAATTGCGAAACACATTGGAAAGCATGTTGGTGCTTGCCGACGGCGATATCATGACCGAGCGTGATCTTCCCGACCGGATTCTTGCCGGCGCCATGGCCGCCAATGCATCCAAGGAATTGCCCACCGGGCTGACGATGGAGGAACTCGAACGGATGGCGATTGTCCACGCCCTGGAGCAATCTTCCGGCAATCGTACCCATGCGGCCAGCAAACTCGGCATCTCAGTTCGCACTCTCCAACGCAAACTACGCCAATATGAGGGCGAAATCCCACCAAAGCGGATTCCTGGCGACGTTTTGACGCAGGACCGACATTCTGCCGTAACTGCGACAAAAATTCACGCCGTGAATAGTTAGTTTTGCGTTTTAATTGCCTCACTCTCTGCCGAAAAACCCACTTCTCAGGCTCCCTAGCTCGAATTTCAGATTGACGGTATGGCCATTGCTCCAACCTCTTCCATAGAAGAATTCGAGGTTCCTTTAAGAAGGAGCGAGCATGTCAATCAATATGGAAAGTTTCGCGTCGGCTGGTCATTTTGCGAAGTTTGATCCGCATATCTCTGCCGAGTCGCGGGTCGCCGTTGTGAGGCTTCAATGCCGCTGCTGCGGTTTTGAACCAGAAGAGGCGGTGGTGCCGCCGAGAATTTGCCCCAAATGTCATTCGCGCTCATGGGAGCGCTACGCTCGGCCCGGCGGGATCCTGGAAAACGCCGATCGATTTAGCTCATGATGCTCGCTTGCTCTCCGAAAGCCGCGGGATAGCCACCCCGCGGCTTTTTTTGCTAACTATCGAAATTCCGCCCTATCTAAAATCCGCTCGATCATGCCTGCAATCTGATTGGCCGCTATCGCATTCCCGCTTGCCGTTTCGAACGGCCCGATACATACCGCTTCTCCGTCCATAGCGATCCCGTGACTTCCCTTAATCAGGGATGAATTCTGCGATATCCCGTTGCTCGCACGATCCCAAAACAGTTCCAGAGGGTCGTACCCGGGTTTCCGATGGATATCGACCATCTTGGCAAATGTCGGGGCGTCATTGGCTTCGGTCCACCAGCGATAGTCGAACCACGCGTTTGATTCGGCCCGCAGCACTAGGTCTCCGCTTCGGCGATGCCGCGCCTTCGCCGATGCGGGGTGTTCCACGGCTTCCACACCTTCCACATCCAAAATCCGCGCGAGGGTGTTAATTTCGTCGGCCGACTTCGCATAAACATGGGCGACCTGGTGATCGACCATGGCAAACGCACTCGATCGTTCGAAATCAACCACCGGACCCGCCGCGGATCTCTTCGTCAGCAGCAAACCCTCTTCCTTCAGGATGACGTTGGGCTGAATCCCGGAATCGACCGCGCGCATCGCATATTCACTGAGAAGCACGAGTTTGCCGCCCGAATTAAGGATTTCACCCACCAGCGGCTCGACCGCCGCCGCCGCGTCACGCACGGCGGTTTTGGCCTGCGGAGAAGCAGGCCCGAATCTCTGCAGATCGTAATCCAGATGCGGGATGTAAACCCACTGAAGTTGCGGAAGATGCTCCCGCCAGACGATCGCGCTGGCGCGAGCGATCCACTGACTGGCAGCGATCCCCGCCATCGGGCCCCAATAGTTCATCAGAGGAAACGGACCCAATTCGCCGAACAGCCGCCCCACCAGCTCGCGCGGCTCTGACCAGCAAAGGCTCACGAGTTTTCCGTCCGGGCCATGATCCGGCTTGGGCGTCAGAACGATATCCGCCGCGGGTTTCAACTGCCCCGCAAACCCCGGCATCGAATGCTGGAAAAAAAGCAGGGATGTTTTCCAACGGCTTTTCCCGGACCCATCCTGCCAGAACCGCGGAACATCGAGGAATTGGTTCGACTGCTCCCAGAAGCTGATCTGCCGGCGATTCTCCGCGAAGTTGCTTGCGTCGATCAACGCCTGGTCATCCACCGATCGAAATGTCGGAATCCCATTGGCAATGATCCCGTGGCGGGCCGGGTCGGTCCCAGTTGTCAGCGTCGCCTGAACTGAACACGTCACGGCTGGAAAGCTTGGCGTAAGAGATAAAATGCGATTCTTCGCCAGCCATTTTCCAAGTGCCGAATCCGGAGGAATCTCCGCGAGAAACTCCCGGCTCAATCCCGGCATATCGATCACGCAAACTCGATTAGACAAGCGATCTCCTAGACAAAATCTTGTTTCCGGTTCCAGACCTCGGTATCGTACTCAGAGTCGCGGGCGAAGCTCAAGAAACTGACGTACTTTGCACCCAAAAGAGGGAGACTCGATGAGACACCTGTCGTATCGCATCATCCTGTCGGCGATGGGGATCGTGTTGCTTTGCAATTTGCCGGGATGGGCAAATACAGGTTTTAGCCTGGCGGGTGTGTCGAATGCCGTCCATGTCGAATATGCCTCGGGCGATACCGAGGTGGGCACCTTCGCCAAGGGCGTCAACTTCTTCAGCTCTGTAGACTCCGCAGTGGACAAATTCCCCGCTGAACTGGCGAATCTGCAGTTTACCCGCCGGGCGTTTCCCGACGCGGCGGACGTCGCCATCGACGCCCCATCGGGAAGCACCGTCTATGTTGTCGTCGGCGAGGGTGCACCGGCAAAGGATTCGCGCCTTGCGCTCGAGTCCGGGGGTTGGAAGGCCATCGGCGACCTTAATACGCTGGGCAGTGACGCCCGGAAAATGAGGGTCTACAATCAGACCTTCACTTCATCGCAGCACCTGGTCGTCCCTTCGCACACAGGGGCCCTGGGCGCGATTGTGATGGCCTCGGAACTGGACGTATTAACCCCTACTGAGCCGAATGATCAAACGCCGCCGGAACAGACCACGGACACGGACCCTTTTAAGAACGTTCCGCAATCCGATGTCACCCTGCAAAATAGCGATTCGAATGCCCCGGCGATTCGGATCTCCAAATTACAGGCCTCGATCAAGATGCTATGTGTTTTGGAACAGGCCAACGGCGACGCGCTTGGTTCGGCGACGGATTTGATTCTGACGGTTTCGCCGGGATCACCCAAGGACGACAGCATACCGGTGACGTTCTCCATCCCCGTCGGCAAACAAATGAACCAGGTGCTGGGCGACGTGGCCAGGGCGATTGAAGCCAGGTATCCCAACATTGCGGCCCGCAAGATGGAGTTTTCGTTTGAGGACAGGACCAACTACGATGGTCCCTCGGTCGGGGCGGCGCTGGGGACGCTGATGCTGTCTACGATTCAGGGCTTCGACATCGATCCGCAATTCGCAGTAACGGGAGACGTCAGCGCGGAGGGTAAGGTCCGCGTCATCGGTGGCGTTGGAGCGAAATTGCGCGGGGCCAAGGACGCAGGATGCACGCTGATAGCCGTGCCCAATGAGGATTTAGAGGAGTTGATCGATGCCGTGATCTTCAACGGCGTCAGCGAAATTGAGGACATCCAGGTCATTGGAATCTCAACGCTTGACGATGCCGCGGCGATTGCGCGCGCCGACCGCAGTCCCAAAGAACAACAGGCGATCGATCTATTCAGCGAGATCCAGCAGTCGATCCAGGCATCTCCCGGTTACCTTCACAGTGATGAAGCCTTGAAAAAGCTCAAACACGTCACGGAACTGGCGCCGAATCATCTCTCCGCAAAACTGCTCCTTCAGATCGCGCAAAATACGGAGCGGCGACGGCTCACGGCCTGGGCGTCCGAATACTACGCGGAAATGGAACTGAGCAGCGTCATTCCTGTGCTGACGGACAAGGATATCGCCACGGGAACTCAGCACCTGATGCCGGCCGCCGTGAATGCCGCGATCATGAAATTGAAACACCTTCGCCCGATTTCCGACATCCGAATTCAACCGTTCATCGATTCCTGCATGGAATTAATTCAGGCCCGCAGCGACTACGATGTCGGGGCGGCATCACATGAAACGCTCATGGAGAAGTATCAGGCCTACAGCGACGAATTCGACAAGCTTCGGGGCGATCGCGCTGATGGAAAAAATGCTGCACGAAGGGGTTTAGACGCCCGTCCTCTGCGCTAAACCAACATGGACGTCGAAGTCGTTCTAATTCCCGCGCATCTGGACGGACGATCCCTGTCCGGGAAGACGGTGATCGTCTTCGACGTGCTGCGCGCTACGACCACGATCACGTCTGCGTTCGCGGCCGGCGTCGCCAGCGTGCGGGCATTCGCCAATCTCGCGGATGCCAAAACCGCCGCCGCGGCTCACGATCCGCGGCCGATCCTTTGCGGCGAAGTTAATGCGCTTTCCGCGCCCGGCGTCGATCTGGGAAACAGCCCGGGGCAGTTCACCCCCGCCCACGCCGGGCGGGAGATTTTCATGTCGACTACTAACGGCACCAAAGCCATTGAAGCCGCGCGATCGGCGTCGCAAATGTTCGTTGCCGCGCTGGTCAATGCCAAAGCCGCCGCGATGGCCGCCGCAGCTACCCGGCGACCCATTCTGCTCCTGGGTTCGGGGACCAATCATGAAATCTCCATGGAAGATGCGATCGGCGCGGGGGCGGTTTGCAACTTGCTTCAAACGCTTGGTTATCTCCCGGCGAACGATGTCACCAGAATGGCCCGTCGGCTTTTTCTCGGCGCGGTCGACAACTTGCCCGCCGTTCTTCGCGAATGCCAGGGCGGGCGAAATATCATCAAGGCCGGGCTTGAGCCGGATATCGATTTCGCGGCTCGAATAGATGTCTTCGATATTGTCGGGGAAGTGGACTTGAAAAATCTGGTGATCCGGCCGAAATGATTGGCTAGCCAGCGCACCAATTCCGCCACATCTGCCGATACGCCGCCTCGATATTTCGGGCGAATTTTGGAGCGTCCATCAGCGGCGATGCCTGCATTCGCCCGCGCAATGTTCGGCGCAGCTCCGACAATCGCGGCAGATCGTTGGCAAGGCTGGTAGCAATTTGAACGTACCGCTGCGTTGTCTCAGCGACGAGCTCCGGCAATCCGATATTGCGTAGAACGCTCGCGCCACCTCGGCCGACGGCTGTGCGGCCGGCCAGCGTGACCACGGGGACGCCCATCCATAGAGCGTCGCAAGTGGTTGTACCGCCGTTGCAGGGGAACGGGTCAAGGCAGATGTCGATTTGCTGGTGCAGCGCGAAATAATCGGAGAGGGAAGCCTTGCTCGCAAATTTCAGACGTTCCGGATCGATTCCCTGATTTTGCAGTAGTTCCCGCACGCGCTGACGGTGGCTGCCTTCGTGCGCGTGGAGAATGAGGTGAGACTTCGGCAACGCGCGCAGCAACTGCATCCACACCTCTAACGCATCCGCCGAAACTTTGCAGAAATTGTTCAGGCATCCAAACGTCACTTCCCCCGAAGTGAGCGCCGGCAATGAGCCGACTTCGAGACTCTGATCCTGCGGAGGATAACACCAATAAGTTTCCGGCAGGCGTACGGACTTTTCGCTGTAAAAGGCGTCATCCATTTCCGGCGGATCGAGATGGGGATCGGTCAGACGATAATCCATCGTGTCCAATCCTGTCGTCGAACAGTACGCCAGATAGGTCACCTGGATTGGAGCGGGTTTGCCGGCGAACATGAGCATGCGGTTTTCGGCCATGTGCATGGTCAGGTCCACCAGGATATCAATCTGATCTTCCCGGATCATTTGCGCGACACGTTCGTGTGAGAGTCCGACGATATTTCGCCATTGGCCGGCGTGCTCTCGAATAAGCTCGGTAAACCGATCGGATCGCTGCGCATCCGAGTAACAATAGATCGCGAAACGATCGTGGTCGTGCGCGGCCAACAGCGGCAGAATAAACCGCCCGACCGGATGCTCGCAAAAGTCCGGCGACACGTATCCGATCCGCAGTTGGCGCTCGGGGTCGCGGTTGTTGGCGTGCGGCTGAATAAGTTTCTTCAGCGGTTCGGCGTGCTGCTGGTTCCAACGGCGATGTTCCTCAAAGATCGCGCCTGCATCGAAGCCAGGATGAAAATGCAGGGTGTAAATCAAATTGCTGTGCGCAGCCGCAAAATCGGGCTTGAGCTGAATGACCTTTCGATAGGCGGCAATCGCGCCGTTCAGGTTCCCCGTGTCCTTAAACGCGTTTCCAAGATTGATGAGTGCATCGACGAAATCGGGCTTGATCGAAATCGCCTTTTGATAACATGCCACGACCTCGTCAAGCCGCCCCGCTTTCTTGAAACAATCGCCCAGATTCTTATGCGCCTCGGCAAAATCAGGCTTGAGCCGAATGGCTTCCCGATAACAGACCGAGGCGTCGGCAAATTGTTCCTTCGTGGTCAGGGCGTTGCCTAGAAACATGTGCGCATCGGCATAGGCGGGCTTGACCCGGACCGCCTCGCGAAAGCAGGCAATCGCCTCGTCAAGTTGTCGATTTTTCTCCAATACGAGGCCGAGATTGGCATGCACCTCCGCGAGATCAGGCTTCAGTTGAATGGCCCGCCGATAAAATTCAATCGCCTGATCGACCTGACCCGCGCTGTTCAGAACATTCGCCAGATCATTGCAATACACCGCGTTGTTCGGACAAACCGTGACCGCCCGGCGGATCGACTTGATCGCCTCATCCAGTTTCTCCGTCTGGACGGACAATATCCCGAGCAGATGAAGCGCTTCGGCCTGGTCCGGGCGGTTCGACAGCACTTGCCGATAGATTTTCTCCGCCTGCGCCAACCGGCCTGCCCGGTGATGGACCACGCCGGATTTGAGTTTTTCCTGAAAATTCATTGGCTTGCAGGTTATAAGCTTGAATTTCCGACCGCCATGCACAAAGTCCGCCACATTTCACGATACGCGGCCTCAACATCTCGGGCGAACCGAGGGGCATCCGTCAACTGAGACGCCCGCATCCGCGGCCGCAGGGTGCGGCGTAGGTCGGCCAATCGTGGCAAGTCTCCAGCGAGGCCGAGGGCGATCGAGACATATTCCTCGGCGGATTGCGCGATCAATTCCGGCAGGTCGACGCAATTCAGCAAGCTCACGCCAACCCGCGAAACGTGCGTGGAGCCCGCGAGCGTCACCACGGGGACACCCATCCACAATGCTTCGCTGGTGGTCGTCGTGCCGTGGTAGGGATAAGTGTCCAACGCCACATCAACCCGGCTGTAGAGTTCCAGATGCCGGTGCGGATCGACGATATGACCGAGCATTTCGATCCGTTCGGCTGCGATGCCGTGGTCGGTGAATTGGCCGGTTAATCGCTGTCGCGCGGAGGCCACGCCCGCCCCAGCGGATTTCAGCAGCAGGCACGACCCGGGTACGCGTTTAAGCAGTTCCGCCCAGATAGCCGTCACCTTGGGATTAATCTTGGCAAATGCGTTGAAACATCCGAACGTGATCGGCCCATTGGCACGCGGCTGGATGTCCGGCGGTTCTTCCGGCGGATGATAACACCAGGCGCATCCCGGCAGCCGCCAGAGTTTCTCCGCGTTTAAATGATCGGTCATTCCCGGCGGGTCGGCATGGGCATCCGTTAGACGATAGTCAATGGCCGTCATTCCCGTGGTGTTCGCATATCCAAGATAAGTCACTTGAATCGGCGCCGGCCTGCTCGCAAAGACGCGCAGGCGGTTCCCGGCCGTATGCCCCGACAAATCGACCAGAATATCGATCTCATCAGATCGAATCATTTTTACAACGACGTCATCGGCAAGACCAAAGATGTCGCGCCAGACGTCGCATGCGCCCTTCATTCGCTCGCTCATGTCGTCCGGACGTTGCACGTTCGCGTAACAGAAGACTTCGATGGCACGCCGATCGTGATGCTCCAGCAGCGGGAAGAAAAAATTTGCGACCGGGTGTCGCTGAAAGTCGCCGGAGACATAGCCGATGCGAAGCCGCCGGTCCGGCGAGCGATCATTGGAATGAGGAAGTGTTTCGTCCAACGGCGGCCGGGCGTGTTGATCCGACCATTTCACATGTTCGGCCAGTATCTCGCTGGGATCACGATCCGGTTGATGGTTCATCGCGAAAACCAGGGCGCTGTGGGAAATGTCGTCATCCGGCTTGAGCCGGAGAGATTGCCCGAAACAGGCGATCGCCTCGTCAAATTGGCCGACGCTTTTTAGAACGCTGCCAAGATTTCCATGGGCCTGGGCAAGATCGGGCTTGAGTCGGACCGCCTCCCGATAGAACGCGATCCCCTCGTCAAACCGGCCAGTGTCCTTGCAGACGTTTGCGAGATTGTAAAAAACTTCGGCGTCATCCGGCTTGAGGCGAATGGTCTCGCCAAAGGCGGCGATCGCCTCGTCGAATCGGCCAACGCTCGCCAACGCCTGGGCGAGACTGTGATGCGTCGCGGCGATCCCCGGCTTGAGCCGAATGGCCTGGCGATAAGATGCGATCGCTTCGTCGATCTGCCGATTGCTGTTCAAGGCCCTGGCGAGATTGACGTGCATCTCAGCCACGCCCGAATTGAGCCGAACGCCCTCGCCAAAGGCGGCGATCGCCTCATCCAATTTCCCGATTTTCACCAGGGCCGTGCCGAGGTTGGCGTGCGCTTCGGCGAAATTGGGATTGAGCTGGATTGCCCGACGAATCAATTCCACGGCCTCGTGCGGCCGGCCCATTTGGATCGCCAGCGTTCCCAGCAGATGCAAGGCATCCACATGATCTGGTTGACCCGACAGGATCTGTCGGTAGAACTTCTCCGCCTCCGCCAAGCGCCCCGCCTGGTGGTGCTGCATCGCGATTTGAATCGGTTGGGGCATCGTGCGCGGCCGAAGTATACCTGATTGACCTAAATCGAAACCGTTCTGGCCACCACCGCGGTATAGCCCCCATCGTGATATTTTTCCGGCGCGGTTTCGTCGAAGCTCGGCAAGGTTGAATGCTCTTCCACCAGTTCAAGGCCGGGATTGCGCGACAGGAAATCTCGGATCTGCATTTCGTTTTCCTCGGGCCAGACGCTGCAAGTGCTGTAAATCAGGAGGCCGTCGCTCGCCAGTCGGGGCACGGTATCGTCGAGGATATGTCGCTGCACTTTTGCGATGCTGTCAACCGCGAGAGGATAGCGGGCTTCGGGCCGCCGCGCCAGGACGCCGCTGTTGCTGCAGGGAACATCGATCAAAATACGATCGAAGGAATCCGGAACCTCGGCCCCCGTTTCGGAAAGTTCTGAACCGAGAACGACCCGGACGTTTGTGATACCGCGGTCCAGCAGTAATTGCCGTAACCCGACCGTTCGGAAGATGGATGAATCCATTGCAAAAACCTCGCCGTCTACGTCGATCCTTTCCTGAATCTGCATCGTCTTGGTTCCCAATCCAGCGCAGCGGTCAAGAACGCGCAAGCCGGGAGTTATCCGCATTTTCTCCACGACCCCCGCAGCCGTTGCATCCTGTACTTGTGCCAACCCCAGCTTCGCCCAATGGGCCAAAATCGCCCCACGCGCGCCCCGGACGACGAGCAATCCCGGCAATTCATGCGGCCCGATCTCCACCGCCGGCAGTTCGGGCAATCCTTTCGCTTTCCATCGATCGCGAAGCCGTTCCCATTCCTCGATCAATGCCGCACACTCGATTCCTTTGAACAACCGGAGAATCGTCGGCGGCTCGGCGTTGTCGTGCCGGCAAAACGCCAGCGCCCGCTCGGCCCCCAGGAGCACAACCAATCGCCGGAATAGTTCAGGGGGATGCGAAAGCGCCAGCTCAGCATAACCCTCCGGATCGGCGCTCGCATCCGGAACGACCGGAGCCGGTTGACGCTCGAAATTCCTGAGAACCGCGTTAACGAATCCCGAAGCCCGCCGTTGGCCGAATCGTTTCGTCTGCTTAACCGCCTCATCCACCGCCGCCGACGCCGGGATGCGATCAAGGAACTTCAGTTGATATAAGGCGATCGCCAGAATCTTCTGAACGACTGGATCGACGCTCGCCAGGGATTTTCCGGAATAATGTTCGATTGCCTCCTGCAAAAGCAGCAGATTTTTCACCACGCCGTTAACGATCTGCTCGGCCAGCGCCCAATCGCGTGGGTCTAGCGGCACCGACGGCTTTTTCTGGCGCACGAGATTCTGCTTCCATCCCGGAAGCCATTTTTTGTCCAGAAGAATGAGTGCGAAATCGCGTGCGTTCACGAATTTCGAGCCCCCGCGGGGCGTTGACCGAGTTTGCCGAGATGGGTATCCCCAAAACCCGTCGGGTATTTTAATCCGTATCCCAGCAAACGATCGAATCCGATATGCGCCGCCCAGATCAAAGGAATCGCGATCGAACGACCGGCCATCCACATTCCGCACCCGAGCGTCACGGGCAGGATATAACTGTGAAAAATGTTATAAATGGCCGCGCCGGTTCGCGGCCCCCAAAAGTATCCAACGAAGCTGATGTCCGGAGCAAGAAAAAAGACCACAAACAACAGCCACGAATGGCCGCTTCGGAAGTAGACCAGGATTGCCGCGGACAATACGGTCAGACCTTCCAGCCGCAGCCAGCGGCGTACGTCTCCGGATGCTGCCGGCATCGAATCATCCACCGGAGTTGCCGACACCTCTTTAGCTCCTAACGCAAATAAAGAGTCACCCGTAAAACTGTCGGATTCGCGCCGAAAATCAGGCCCCAATCGGTCTGATCGCCGTTGAGGATTCGGGATGTTTTGAATGCTCCATTTTCATATCTGCCTTCTTCCACGCTGAGGTATTGCCACGGTTTGTTTGAAGCCGAACCCGCGGGGAGAAAGCCGATGCGGCTGTACAAGCCGGTGACGAGAAACTGATTATCGCCAAGCTGCGCGACCAAAGCGCGACCGTTGGGCGGCGGCGGCGGCGCGGCGGGCTGAGTCGTTGGGCCGGCCTCAAAACGCCGAATGGGCCGAAACCACACGGGCGCATCCCAGTTTCCAAAATGGAGAATCTGGTCCGGCGGCACAAGGCGGGGATTCTCGGCGTCCGCCGTCGGCGTTTCCGGTGGCGGTTCCTGGGGATTGCGTTGATCCACCGCTGTTTGCAATTTTCCCTCGAAATTGAGCCGGGCGATGTCTCGCATCATCGGGCCGATCAGTTCGTAGTTCTGCGCGGTGGGGGCGAGCGCTTTTTCCGCGGTCATGCTCGGATCAGATGGCGATTCAAACGTCCGGGTGTAATCCAATCCGAATGGCGAGTATCCAATCGCATCATGTCCCAGCGCCGCGAAAAGGAATCGCGCGTACGGGCCCTGCCCGATCGTCTCGGGAACGAACAGCGGATTGTCCGGTCGCTGATAAAGGTCGAGTATTTTCAGATATTTGGCCGTGTTCCGCTGATAAATATCCGGAGCCAGCAGGTCCACCGCCGGCGCTTCGGCCTTCCAGATCGGAAAGACATTGTCGTTGGGGCCTCCACATTCGTAACCCGGCGGACGGCCCGGTTTGAATGGATCGCGCACCGAAGCGTTCACATACATCGGCAGCGGATAAACCGTCTTCCCCGCCGCCGCTACCTGGCCGATGAATTTTGAGACGCACCAGACGTGGAAATATTCATCCGCGTCGTCGCCAAAAGCGCCGTGCCAGGAAAGGGATTTCCTGACATCGGTATTGCCCATGGCCGCAAGAACCTCGGCGGGCACGGGGCCGTCAAACAGCTTTTGTGCCGCGGGAGAATAGTCGCGCACGCCGTCCCACGTTCCCGGCTCGTTTTCGACCTGCACCATCAGGACCGTGTGTTCGGGGTCGGCTTCCTTGAGATGCCGCATCAGGGTCGTAAACGCTTGAATGTCGGCCGTCAGCGTGTCCTTCGCCACCGGACTCGGAGAATCGATAAATTTCCCATCGGCTCCGATCATGTTGGGATACCGATCGGGGTCGAGTTTCATCCACTTGGGCATGTAATGGTTACTGCCATTTTTCCACGTGCCAAACCAGAGCAACACCAGATGAACGTTTTCGCCGCGTGCCTGATCCAGCAGCGTGTCCAGCACGGAATAATCGAACGTGCCATATTCCGGCTCGAACTGCTCCCAGTAAATCGGGATTTCGACCGTGTTGACGTGCATGAACTCCATCGCGGGCCAGACCTTAGGCAACACCGACGGCCAGCCGCTGGAATTGTTCACCTGGGCGCCGAGCATCAGATATGGGGCGCCGTCGACGAACAGCGCGTATCGGCCGTCCTTGTGCACGATATGCGGAATCGAATCATCATCGCCGCGCGCTGGTGGATTTAGCATGGCGAAGCTCGCGGTGATTAATATCGCCAACCATCGATTGTGGATTTTCCGGATCATGATGTTGTGTTTCCTCAAATCGATTCTAACCTCATCCCCGGCATCCAGGGATTTCCGCGACGAAACTCGGCCAAAGCCATTGGCCGCTTGCCATCCGGTTGAATTTCGAGAATTTCGACCGCCTGTTCTCCGCACGCGATGAACCCGTCGATGGCGATTTCGCCTCGATGCCAGCGCGGGCCTTCGCCTTCGGCGGCGCGGCGCGAACGAGTGTGAGACGCACGATTTCTCCCCCCGCCGCATCCAGCAGGCGTACCCGGCATCCGGGCCACGGATACAGCCCACGAATCTTTCTGGCGATCTGAGCGCCTGACAAATTCCAGTCGATTTGCGCCGATTGTCTCGTAAGCTTTGGCGCCATGGTCGCTCGCGTTTCGTCCTGCGCAATTTCCTTGGCGCGGCCACTATCAAGATCACTGATCGCCCGGATCATCAATCCGACGCCGTCATTTGCCAGGCGGTTGTGCAATTCGCCGGCCGTTTCGACTTCGCCAATGGGAAATCTTGATTGGGCGAGGATCGCGCCGGCGTCCATCTTCGGGGCCAATCGAATGACGCTGTTGCCCGCTTCGGTTTCGCCGCTCAGGATGGCCCAGTTAATTGGCGCAGCCCCGCGAAATTTGGGGAGTAAAGAAGCGTGCAGATTCACGCTGCCAAGTCGGGGTTGGTTGACGACGGCTGGGTCGATTTTCTGCCCGAAGGCGATCACGATCATCAGGTCGGCCACCGGCAAATCCTCGACGTTCAGATTCGCGGTTCGCGTCGCTTCTAATCCTCGCTCCTGGGCAAATTGGGCGATTGGAGTCGGCGTCAATTTCTTTCCCCGGCCCGCTGGTCGGTCCGGCTGCGTGTAGGGAAGAATCGTATGACGGGCATCGATAAGCGCGGCCAGAGTCGGAATCCCAAATTCGCCGCTGCCTGTGAAAATGATGCGCATGATGGGTACTGAATTCCCTATCTTCTTCGCGACCTTCGCGCCTTCGTGGTTTTTCCAATCCGGGGTTCATCGAATGCGCGGGCGAGTCTCAAATGCAGATTACCGCGAAGGCGCGAAGTATGCGAAGGAAACGCATTCAATTTATCCGTTTCGGATACCTTACCTGCGTTCACGGCTTCTTTTGGCGCTCTTTTTTAACCGGGTGCTCCGTCTCGTATTTATCTTCCAATTCCTTCAGGATTTTGCGGTTCTCCATCTTGGCCGTGGGGCCCATTCGGTCGATGATCAGGACGCCGTTGAGATGGTCCAATTCGTGTTGCCAGATGCGGGCGATATAGCCGGATTCGGTTTGGTCGATCGGGTTTCCCGAAAGGTCTTTGGCCCGGATGATCGCGGTGACGGGCCGGCCGACGTCCACCGTGATGTTGGGTAGACTGAGACACCCTTCCTGGGAGGATTCTTCCCCTTCCGCATCGGAAATAACCGGATTGACATAGACGCGATCGTCTTCAGGCTTGCCGCTGTGGTTTGTAATGAAGAGCCGTATATTTTTCCCGACCTGCGGTGCTGCCAAGCCCACCCCTTTGGCCTCGCGCATCAACTCGAACATCCGCTTGGCCAGGGCCGAGAGGCTCTCGTCGAACTTTTGCACCTCTGTGCTTATTTTACGCAATCGGGGGTCTGGGTAAGAGATGATCTTTAGTTGTTCATACATGCCGCGGCTCGCTCCGGAACCAGATATCGGTTAGAATTTGTCGCACTCAAGATTAGATGAATTGGTTGACAGGTTCAACCGGCCTCGGATAGATTCGCGTGCGCAAAGCCCCATGAACCGCGCTATGAATCGCCCGATGAATCGCCCTGTCTCCGTTTTCTATTGAACGTAAGGAAAGATCACGTGGCTGAAGTTCCTGAAGGATATAAAGAAGTACCGCCAGAAGATCGCGCCAAGGCACAAGGGTTCTTCGAAAAGGGCAAGACCGTCGCCGGGACGGGACAGTACGAGTACGCCATCGAAATGTACCTGCAGGGGTTTGCCCTCGATCCCGACGCGATTGACGCCCACCAGGAACTGCGCGACTTCTCCCTCAAGCGCAAGGCCAGCGGCGGCAAGGCGATAGGCTTTCTCGAGGCGATGAAGCTCAAGCGCCCCAACAGCGACGACAAAGTCAACATGCTCCATGCCGAAAAGCTGATGTCGTATGATCCCGGCAACACCGACCACATGCAGTCACTTTTGCAAAGCGCCTACCGCGGCGGATATTGGGATACCGTTTTATGGGTTGGTCCCATCTTCCAGAAAGCCAACGCCGACGACAAGAAATCCGATTTCGCCAAATTCATTCTGCTGCGCGATGTCTACAAGGGCCTGAAGCGCTGGCGACTGGCCGCCGATGCGTGTCAGTACGCCCTGAAGCTTCGGCCCCACGACATGGATTTGGCGACCGAGTTGAAGAACCTCGGCGCAATGGACACCATGCAAACCGCCGGCTACGAAAAAGGCGGCAGCTTCCGCGATCAGATCAGGGACATGAACAAGCAATCCCTGCTGCTAACCGGCGACAAGGATTTCGCCGACCTCGACGCCCAGACCGCCGTCATTCACCAGGCCGAGATCGACTACAAGGCCGAGCCGAACGATCCCAGCAAGGCGATCAAGCTCGTTGACGCTCTGGAAAAAACCGAGCATCCCGATTTCGAGAGCAAGGCGATCGACATCCTCCAGGGCTGGTACGACAAGACCAAGCAGTTCCGCTACCGCCAGCGCATCGGCCTGATTCACATGAAACAACTGTCCCGCATGGAACGGAGCAAGCGTGAGGCCCTCACGCTGGATCCCAAGAACGAGGACCTGCGAAAGGAATACACCGATTTCAGGCGCGAGCAGATCGGGTTTGAATTCAAGGAATACGAGCTTGCCTCCGACGCCTATCCAACGGACATGCGATGGAAATTTGAAATGGGCAAGCGCATGTTCAGCCTGTCCAATTTTCTGGGCTCGATTCCCGTTTTGCAGCAGGCGAGGAACGATCCGAAATACCGCGTTGACGCCGGGATCCTGCTTGGCCTGGCGTTTCTCAACGCCAAATTTTTGGACGAGGCGGATGACACGCTCGCCGGGTTGATTCGGGATTATCAGCTTCAGGGCGACGATCGCTCGAAGGAAATGTTTTATTGGCGCGGCCGCGTGCTTGAGGAAAAAGGAATGGCCCAGGAGGCCATGTCCCACTACAGCAAGGTGGCGCAATGGGACTTCAATTTCAAAGACGTTCAGGCCCGCATGAGGCGGCTTAAGCAGTCGAGCCAGGGGTCGACGCCGCCGAAATAGCTTCCATCTCGGTTCTTCGGATTCACCCATGATTCTTGAAGCCGGCGATGTCTCCTTTTCCTACGGCGACCGCCCGGCGATTCGCGATGTTTCGGTTTCGCTGGAACCGGGCCAAATCATCGCCCTCATCGGCCCCAATGGCAGCGGAAAAAGCACTCTCATTAAAGCGCTGCTCGGTCACGTCCCAGCTTCGGGGCGAATTCTTTGGGGCGGAAAAGATCTCAAGCAATGGCGATTGCGCGATCTCGCCCGCATCGCGGCGTATTTGCCGCAATCACCGCGCCATGAGCCGGGGCAATCGGTCTCAGACGTTCTGCGGCTTGGCCGGGCCGCGCGCTGGGGTGCGTTCGGGCTTGAATCCAGCGCCGACCAACGGGTTACGCTCGATGTCGCCCGGCTTCTCGGTTTGGACAACCTGCTCGATCGTCCGCTTGAACAGATGTCCGGCGGGCAGCGCCAACGCGTTTTCATCGGCCGGTGCCTGACACAGGAGCCGGAGGCGCTGCTGCTCGACGAACCCAACACCTTCCTCGACCTGAAACATCAAATCGACCTTTGGCGTCTGCTTCGTGATTTGGCCCGAAACAAAAACCTGGCGGTCATCGTCGCTTCCCACGAGTTGAACATCGCCGGGGCGTTTGCCGATCGGCTGATTCTGCTGCATGAAGGCCGGGTGGCCGCATCCGGCGTTCCGGATGCGGTGCTGCGTCCTGAAATACTGTCGCCCGTTTATGGCGTGGGCATTCAACGGTTCGGCGACACGGCGAATCCGATCGTAGTTCCTGAAATGCGTTAAATCAGATTGCGGATTTCTGCGCTATATCCGCAGAAACGCGATCACCGCGATCAGACAGGAGATCGAGCCGCAAACTATTCCGGCAATTGCCATGCCCCGCCCCCCGCGCGTTGCGGCTTCGGGTTTACCGATTTGTTTCAGGCCGATGATTCCGAAGATGATCGCCAGAAGCGCGGGAATCACGAAAAAGAATGTCGGAATGCCGATGATTCCCAGCACCAGGGCCGCGACGCAGAATCCGCTGTTGGTGCCGGCCGCCTCCAGCGTCGTTCCTTCCATCGTGAACGGCATGCCGCAGCTTTTGCAGTTGTTGGCGGTGATCGGGCTGTTGGCCGAACATCGGGGGCAGATGATGAGTTGTTTCCCGTCCTTGGCGCGGCGGATTTCGGCGCGCACGATCCCGCCGCCGCGTATGCGTGCACCGGATGCGGGTCCTGCTTGATGATTTGCCGGGTCTTGGGGTCGATCAGCCGGCCATAACGGTCGAGAATCGGTATCGTGATCTGATTCCCACAGGTCGGGCATTGCCCTTCCTGCGCGGCCATGGATTCGGTGGCCTCCAATCGGCTGGAACAATATCCGCAGTTGAACCCATACCGCTTTCCGGCAAACCGCGGCGTCGGCGACGGCCGCATCGGTTGCACCGACTCAACCGGCGCTCCTCCCGCCACCCCGGCCATCGCCGCCTCCGGCACGGGCACGCGCAGCGTCGTCCGGCAAACCGGACAACGCAGCATCTGCCCCGCCTGCGTCTCTTCTGCCGACAGCGACGTCCGACAGATATGGCATGGAAATACAATCATGGCTTGCGGTAAATGTTAAGCCTCCACGTTTCAATCGGCAATCCGCTTATTCCGCTGGACATTGATATGAAACCAAAAAAGCTATCTATTACACCTCCATTGACCGATCTCTCCGCCAATTTGAACGTCGTATTCCTGGCGATCGTGGGCAGCCTGCTGCTTTACGCGGGCCGCAGGCGGCGCGTTGGGGATGCTCCGCACTGTCTGAACTGCAATTATCTGCTGCACGGCCTTTCCAGCGAGCGGTGCCCCGAATGCGGCTGCTTGCTTTCGTCCGCCGCGATTGTGCGCGGCGAGCCGCGACGACGTTGGAAGTCGTTTCTCGCCGGCTGGCTGGTGCTGCTGCTGGCCGGAATTCTCGCCTTCACCGGGGGGATATCTCAGCTTCAGAGCGTGGATTGGTATCACTACGAGCCGGCATATTTTGTGCTGCGGAATTTGAATTCCGGACGCGCGCCGACCTGCAGCGGGCCTGGACCGAACTGGCGCGGCGCGACGCGGCCAAATCCCTTTCCGCCGATACGCGCGACGTGATGACTCGTTTTGCGCTGCACGCAACTAAACGCAACCCAGCCGTATAGTCCGTTGGACATTGACACGATCCACTATCTTGGAGCCAGATGTCTATTAAAGGACTTGCCGGCGGATCAGTTGAACCAGTTTTTCGATCAGCTATTGAAAACGAAACTGGTGGTCCGCCCCACGGTCGTCGCTGGGGATCGCGTACCCTACCTCGCGATTCACGACGGGCTGGGACCGACCACTAACAATTTCTGGACGAGATTGACCTCTCGATCGGTTTCCATCGACGGCCATCAGATCGAAGGGCCGTCCGGCGGATCAGCCTCATTCAGCGGCTTTGGCGGATCTTGGGGCACAAACACGATATGCCCATCAGCCGGGAAACATGAACTCAGCCTGATGTTGCGGATCGAAATTTTCACTGGTCCGATGGATTTGTCCGGCTCCAGCATCTCCCAATACCAAACAGACCGAACGCTGACCGGCAAGTTCGAAGTTTTGCCTGTTCTTCCGGTGAACCTTATCCGGCCGATTTACGATCCTAAATTGTCGGCGGTGGTAAAAGCGTCGCTGTCGCCGCGCGACTTCCATTACAGCCTGAAATATCACTCGCTTGAGGGCTCAATCCAGTTCAATAATCCCCCCATGAACCTCGCATTCGATGTCGTCGCTCTTTATGGGGGTAAGGAGCATTCGCTTGGCGAGGTGGTGTATCACTCTCCAGCCGGCATCGGCGGTTATGGAATATCCGGATCCTTCGCGGATCCGCCGCCGGCGAAAATCGATCTGGTTTTCCGTCCGAGCAAACAAGCCGCGACGGATACTGTTGATATTTATTCGTATTGGAACCAGGAGATGATGTTTCCCAATGTCTCGGTGGCCCAGCCGTGATTCCGTTGGATTAGGTGGCTTTCAGTTCCCCCAAAGCGCTGCCTTCAGCGGGCCCAGATGCCTTTCGTAGCGCCGCCAGCGCTGCACGGATGAGTTGTAGATCGGTTGGCGAACCTGGAGAACGCTTGCCGTCGCGCAGGGGCGTTTGACATCGTGGAATTTCAGGCAGCGATCGTCCCATGGCAAGCCGAGGAACTCGATCATCCGGCGCGATTGTGCTTCCGGCTGGGCGACGACCTCCTCGTAGGAAACGTCCAGCATCGGCAGATCGATCACGTTCTTCCAATGCGCCATCAGGCGCTGATAAAGGCGATAGAAATGTCCAAGATGCTCTAGGCTCCGTTTGAATTCATGCCCCCTGTTGAAATAGGTCAGGAAGCACGAAAGACACGTGTCCATCGGGTCGCGGCGACAGTGAATGATTCTCGCCTTGGGGAAGAATAACGCGATGAGCCCCAGGTGAAGAAAATTCAACGGCATTTTGTCGGTGATGCGCACCGCGTCAGGTTTCAACGCGATGAACGGCCCAAGATAGAAATGGGCCATCCCGTCGGCCTGGGCCAATGTCAGATTGTCCAGACAGGCTGGATAGGCTCCCATCTCTACGCGAAGCATGTCCAGCATTCCGAGCAACATGCGATAGACAAAATCCAATTCTCCCGCGCCGTGGACCGATGGGTGCGAAGCCAGGATTTGTTCGACCAGCGACGTCCCCGACCGCGGCATTCCAACAATGAAGACCGGTTTGTCGTCGCGCAACGTGGCCTTCGGCAGCGAAGCAATGCGCTCCCTCGTAAAATATTCAATGAGAAGATTGACCCATCGCTCCTGACCGGCCGGATCGTAAGATGGTCCCTGAGCCGAAGCGTTGGCCCGGACCGCCATCGCAAATGCTTCGTCGTAGCTTCCCGCGCGGTCGAGCAATTCGGCGGCCGTGAAATGGAGTGATGATTCGCCCGGCGCCAGGCCGGCCCCCAGCAGTCGATTAATCGCCGCCAGCGCCTGCGCCTGTTCGCCGTATCGACCCGCCAGACGTCCATACAGCCGCGCCAGCGACGGCGTCATCTGGACGCTGGCAATCAATTTCTTGACGATTTCCCACGCGGCATCAGGCTCTCCCGCCGCCTCCAGAACCCACGCCCGCGATTGCATGAACGCCGGATTATCCGGAGCCAATTTTATCGCGATGGCCGTGGCTTCCAGAGCCTGGTCGATCATCCCCTGAACCAGATACCATTCGCCCAGCCATGCTTGAGCAGAGGCCAGGCCCGGATTGAGCTGCACCGCCATCTGGAGATATTCTCCAGCCTGTTCGACTTGTCCGCCGGCCCAGTCGCACATGGCCGCCGCGAAATAGTAATCCGCTCGATTGGGTTCAAGACGAATTGCTTCAAGGAAATGCGTGCGCACGGTTGCCCATTGCCCCTTTGCGAAATGTTCCTCACCGGCCTGAGCTTCCCGCGCAGCTCCAGGTAACATACACCACAACGAATTGAAGAACCCCCAAACCCATCAGGCAAACAAACTACGTTCCAACCGCTGTGGCTGCTTGAAATTGGAGACAGCAGAGCGGCGACCGCGACAGAATGTTTCGAAAATCGACCCATCTGCGACAAAAGCGATACAAGCATCTTTCAGTCATTAGGCGGGTTGGAGTGCCCCAATTTTTGCGGATTCGCACTTATGATTTCACATTCAGCAATTCCATCAGCCGTTGCTCAAATCCCGCGCACTGGTTCGAAAGATTCGTCAGAAATTGCTTGTGGCCCGGATCATCCTCATGAGCCAAAAGCGCCTGGCAAAGATTCACCGCATACCCCATTGCTTCGGCCTGGGTAAAGATCAATCGCAGCTCGAATGTTTTGCCGCTGGATGTCAGAAGATCCTTCGCTTCCTGCTTGGCTTCGAGATCGCGGCTTTCCTGCTCAAGGCGCGGCAAATCGGGGACATCATATTCGATCCGGTTGTTCGCCATGGGAAAACCGTCCAATTGTTTCTTCGCGGCCTGGCAGGCCGCGGCGATCTCCTTAACCAAACCGCCAACCGATTCATCCGCGTGTTTGAGGATGAATATCTGGCTGGCTTTGCTCTCATCGCTCATCAGGTTGTAGAGCAGGCTGTATCCTTCATTGCGCTCCCGAAACAATCCGCCATTTTCCGAGGGGGGTTTGGGCGTCTCCGAACAACCGACCAACGCCATCAAACCTAATATAATGTAGCCCCGGATGTACAATCGGAGCTTACTGATTTTCGAAAAGCAACTTTCGATTTTCATCATGAGCGCAAAAAACCTTCCCGGCGGTTTCGCTTACTGAACTGCCGGTAATTCGGCTGTTCGACCCCCGGTCAATCCCGCCACCGATGCGACCGTCGCGACCAATTCCGCTGGCTCAACCGGCTTGGCCACGTGAACCTGATATCCGGCCATGAGCGCCCGGGTCCGATCTTCGGACCGCGCAAAAGCCGTCAGGGCAATCGCCGGAATTCTGCCCCCATTTTCCGGTTTCAATGATCGGACTTGTCGAAGGAACTCGTACCCGTCGACCACCGGCATGCCGATGTCGCTCACCAGAACGTGGAACCGCTGCGACTCCAGGATCGGCACCGCCTCGGCGGCGGACCCGGCGGTTGAGACGTCCGCCTTGCAATCCTCCAGCACCCGCCGGATCAGATCGCGCCATCCGGCTCGTCGTCCACGACCAGCACGCGCACGCCCTGCAGTGCAATGGGGGAGTGATTCCCGCTCTTCACGCCCGCCACATTCGCGGGCGGCCAACTGCTTTCCTCTTTGTTTGCATGAACCACCATCATGGGAAGCTGGACCGCGAACGTCGACCCTTCCCCCTCCCCGGGACTCTTCACGCTTATGGTGCCCCCGTGCAGATCCACTAGTTGTTTTGCAATCGCCAGCCCGATTCCCAATCCACCCATTTTTCGCGTGGTCGAGGCATCCGCCTGCCGAAACCTGTCGAAAACAAACGGTATAAATTCCTGGGTGATTCCCTGTCCGGTATCCGCCACCGTTAGTTCAATATGGGAGTCGACCCGTTTCAAAATCACCTGCACCCGGCCCCCTTTGGGTGTGAATTTGATCGCGTTGGAAAGAAGATTCCACACCACCTGTTGAAGCCGGCTCGGATCGCCCGCCACCGGACCCGCATGCGCGTCCAGGATTTGCTCCAGCCTGATTTCCTTCGCATCCGCCCCCGGCTTTACCGAGTCGATCGCCGCCTCGACGAACGACACCGGCAACACCTGCTGAACGTCCAGGCGAAGCTTGCCGGATATGATCCTGCTCATATCCAGAAGGTCCTCGATCAACCGGGTCTGCACGCGCGCGTTGCGCTCGATTGTCGAAAGGCCCTGATCGAAATCCGCGTCGTCCGGATCGCCCCGAAGGAGCAGGTGCGACCAGCCGACGATCGCGTTCAGCGGCGTCCGCAACTCGTGCGACAACGTCGCCAGAAACTCGTCCTTCATCCTGCTGGCATGTTCGGCCGCGCTGCGCCGCCCGTTCGCTGGCCAGAAGCCGCGATTTCTCCTCCTCCGCGCTTGCGTTCGGAGATATCCCGCAGGATCACCTGGATCGCGCTTCCATTCCGCCACGGCACGATCGCCGCGATCGCTTCAACCGGGACGTTCGATCCATCCAGCCTCAGCCAATCCTCAGCCACCGGCGGCGCGATTCCCCCTGCGCGATCAATTGATGAACGCGCGACTCCACGAGGGGTTTGCTGTCACGGGCGACAAATTCAAGGGGCGAGCGGCCGATGAGTTCCTCCGCATTTTTGGCGCCGAAGAATTTCACCGCCGCCGTGTTGGCGTATGCGATCCGGCCGTCCGCGTTGACGAACAGGACATCGGGGCTAAGTTCGACGAGGGAGCGATATCTTCCTTCGCTGGCGTCGCGCTCCGCCGCGTTCGTCGCCGCCGAAAGCCGGCTCAGCCGTTCGGCTGTCGCCACCCGCCGGATCGCAAACAACGCGATCAGCAACAACAGTGAAATCGCAACGGCAATAAAAGGGTTCAGATGCTGGCGAACTTGCAGCGGCACAGATAACGCCAGGATGCGCGCTGCGAACATCACAGCTAACGCCGCGAACAGCACGAGCCAGGGACGCCGATCGGTGACCTCCATCGACATGCGAATGGCAAATACCATCGCCGCCAGTTGCAGCACCGCTGATATGAAATAAACAGTGGTATCCAGCCGATCCATTCAGGCCATCATCTTACCCCGCTAGGCGAAACCGCACCATTGAGAATGTTTTCCTTCCCTGCCACGATTGGCAATTGCCCGGTACCGTTCATACAATCCACCCGACATGAAGTATTTCTACGGCGAATTCGACGGCGAAGACTTTCCCACGCCCGACAACCTCTTTGGATTCGATCAGCTCATGCAGTTCATCATGGAGCATGGCGAGCAGGCGCTCAAAGCCATCGAGCAAATGATGAACGACCCGAAAAATCAGGCCCAGTCGGACATGCTCGAGCAACTCATGAAAGACGGGATGCTCGACAAGGACGGCAAAGGCCGGCTTCGGCTGACTCCCCGGGCCGTGAGCAAAATGCAGCGAAAAGCGCTCATGGAGGTCTTCGCCAATCTGAAAGAAGGCCGGCGCGAGGGCCACGAACGCGTTACCCCCGGCCCCGGCGGCGAACGCATCGAGGGAACCAAGCCCTACCAATATGGCGATCCCGTTGCGGAACTGGATATGCACCAGACGCTTCACAACGCCCTGACGCGTCATGGCTTGCCCCAATCCATCGAGGGGCGCCGCCGAATCCGCTTCGATGAAAAGGATTTTGAGCTTCACCTTCACGAAGGCGTCACCAGTTGCTCGACGGTGGTTCTGCTCGACATGAGCGGGTCGATGATGCGTTACGGACGGTTTCTCTCCGCCAAGCGTGTCGCAATGGCCATGCAGGCGCTCGTCCGCGGCCGGTTCCCGCAGGACAGCATCGACTTCGTCGGGTTCTATTCGGGAGCCGCCAAGATTCCCGAAGTCATGCTTCCGCTGACCATGCCCAAGCCGGTGACGATTTACGATTACCAGGTCCGCTTGCGCGTCCCGATCTCGCAGTTGGACAAAGCCCCCCAGCATTTCACCAACTTGCACATGGGCCTGCAGATGGCCCGGCGAATCCTGCGGAAGCGCACCAGCGAAAACAAACAGATTTTCATCGTCACCGATGGCCAGCCCACCGCCCACGTCGAGGGAGATTTTGTTTATCTTCTTTATCCCCCCGATCCGCGCAGCACGGTCGCCACGCTCAAGGAGGCCGTGACCGCCGTCCGTGAAGGCTGCCGAATCAGCACCTTCGCACTGATCGAGGATTACTGGGGCATGGACTGGGTGAGCTTTGTCGACCAATTGACCAAACTGACCAAGGGCGTCGCCTTCTACACCAGCAGCGGCGAGCTGGCCTCCTGCATCATGGAAAGTTATCTCAGCGGCCGTAAGAAAAAACAGTACATTGCATGAGAATTCTTAGTTGCGAGTTGCGAGTTGCGGGTTGCGAGCAAATGCAAGGGGCTTTGTATAAACTCGCAACCCGCAACTCACAACTCGCAACTTCCCCCAACCCATGAGCCTCAAACTCCTCGGCGTCAGCGGCAGCCTGCGAGACCAATCCACGGGACTCCACGGCCTCTCCTTTCTTCTGGATGCCGCCCGCGAATTCGGCGCTGAAACCCGCCTTCTTGATCTCCGCACGGCCGACCTCCCGATGTACAACCCCGATGCCGAGCCGGATGCCCGCGTCACTCGAGTTCAGGCCGATGTCACCTGGGCTGAAGCCTTTGTTCTGGCCTCACCCGACTATCACGGCTCCATGTCCGGCGCGATGAAGAATTTTCTCGACTATCACTGGCACGAATTCAGCGGCAAACTTTTCGGCTATCTCTGCGCCTCGCACGAAAAAGGCCTGACAGTCATGGAAGGTATGCGCATCGCCGTCTGGAATTGTTACGGCTGGAGCCTTCCCTACGGCGTATCGATCGACGGCAAACATGATCTCACCATCGACGGTCACGTCGAAAACCCCGCGCTCTCCTCGCGCCTCCGCATGGCCGCCCGCGACATGGTCGCCTACGGCTCGCTGATCCACCGCCAATTCCGGGAAGACATCACTCAAAAACATCCGGACACGTTCGCCGCCCGGTATGCGTGAAAGACCGTGACTTACGACCGCAATAGCCGTGTAAACCCTTCTTGTTCGAAATGGTGATCCGTGGTCAGCGCCTCTGTCAATCCGTGCTGCCCCATCACTAGAAAACTCATCGCGTCGCACAACGAATAGTTCTTGTCAGGACGCGCCCGCAGCAGTTCCACAGCGGACCGATGGTCCTTTTGTCCAACCCATACAATATTAATGCCAGGGTCGTCCGTAAGCTCGGTGACAAATCCAAGGGTTACGCCGCGATCAAGACCGCGAGCATTACAAAGCGCCACAAGCTCGGCCAGCACGTAATTGTGCGTCAGACGTACCTTCGCGGAATCGAGCAGGGACACGGCCTCACCATGCCGCGCATCTCCGGCGTCCAGATAGCAGTACAACCCCGAGGTATCCAGCAGCATCATCGCTCCGGATTCGAGCCGCCGCCGTACTCATCGGCCAGGTCCGCATCGATCCGCTGATTGTCCGCGGCTCGCGCGTCCTTCCCATTCACCGCGCCTGCATAGCGTTGCCAATTACCGGGCCGCGAATCTTGCGCTTTCCCGTTGGACGGCTGATTTACGACCACGGTGACTTCCGCCTGGTCCCCCTCCCGGAGTTCGGGTGAACGAACCTCGACCACGCCGCCTGGTCGAACCGTCACAATTTGCCTGATCGTGGAGGGCATGTTTAATAGTATACACCATACTCGAACACATTAAATGCCTCTTCAATCACGCTTGACGAATCCCCCCAATTCTCCTACGAATTACCGCATGCCCAGCCTCGCCGAGGTGACCGAAGCTTTCGACGCCGCCGCCGAGGAAAATCGGCTCTCCGTCCTGCGTCACGAACAAACGGTCGTTCTTCCCGCCGCCGGCGAAGTCTGGATGACCGGCGACATGCACGACCATCGCACCAATTTTGCCAAACTGCTGCGTGCCGCCGATCTGGCCAACAATCCGGATCGTCATTTGGTTCTTCACGAATTGATCCACGGGGATCATTACGATCAGAACGGCGCGGATGACAGTTGGCAGACCCTTTACAAAGCCGCCGAACTCAAATGCGCCTTTCCGCGCCAGGTGCATTTTCTCCTGGCCAATCACGACCTGGCGCAGATTCAGGGCGAGGGAATCATGAAGGCCGGGCTGAGCGTCTGCGAGGCGTTCACCGCGGGGGTCAAGCGCGATTTCGACGCCGGTGGCGATGCGGTCAGCTTCTCCATCAGCGAGTTTCTTCTGTCGCTTCCGCTTGCGGTTCGGTGCCCGCACGGGCTATTTTTCTGTCACAGCTTGCCGACCGACAGCCAGATCGGCAGCTTCGATTTCACGGTGTTCGATCGCGCCCTCACCGGCCGCGATTACCTGCGAAAAACCGGCCCGGTCTATCAGTTGATCTGGGGCCGAAACATGTCCCCCGCCACCGCCGCCAAGTTCGCCGAGAAGGTTGAGACCGAAATTCTCGTCACCGGCCACCAGCCGCAGGAAACCGGATATTTCGTCAACGGCGAACATCACCTCATCATCGCCTCGGAGCACAACCAGGGCGTTTTTCTCCCTATTGATCTCGGTAAGCCGTACAACATGCCCGAACTTGTCGATTCAATTCGCAAGTTCGTCGCTCTCGATGTATAAAGTCTGCCCCAAATGAGCGACGACTTTATCCAAAATCTCTTCGCCGACCGCATCGGCGGCAAGTCCTTCGGCAAAGGCACCGAAATCTACAAATTCGAGAAGATCAAGCGCGCCAAGCGCGCGGCCCTGGCAGCCAATCCCGGCGCGGAATTGATCGACATGGGCGTCGGTGAGCCGGATGAGATGGCTTTCCCCGACTGTATCGATGCCCTCGCCCGCGCCGCCGCCAAATCAGACAACCGCACGTATGCGGACAATGGCGGCGCACTCTTCAAGGAGGCCGCCGCTCGATGGATGAAAAATGTCTGCGGCGTTTCCGGTCTCGACCCGGCCACCAACATCGTCCATTCCATCGGCTCCAAGGCGGCCCTCTCCATTCTCCCGGCTTGCCTCATCAACCCCGGCGATGTCGCCCTGATGACCACGCCTGGATACCCCGTCTTCGGAACCCACGCCAAATATTACGGTGGCGAGGTTTTCAATCTTCCGTTGCTGGAAAAGAATCAGTTCCTCCCCGATCTGAATTCAATTCCCGCGGACAAGCTGCGACGCGCCAAGACTCTGGTGATCAATTATCCCAATAATCCCACCGGCGCATCGGCCACGCCGGAATTCTTCGCCTCGGTCGTCGCCTTCGCCAAGAAGAACAATCTCGTCGTCATTCACGACGCCGCTTACGCCGCCCTCGTTTTCGGCGGTAAACCGGTCTCATTCCTTTCCACGCCCGGAGCCATGGACGTCGGCCTGGAACTTCACTCCATGAGCAAAGGCTTCAACATGACCGGCTGGCGGCTGGGTTTTGTCGCGGGCAATCCGCTTCTCGTCCACGCTTACGCGGACGTGAAGGACAATTCCGATTCCGGCCAATTCCTGGCCATCCAGGAGGCTTGCACGTACGCCCTGGATCATCCCGAAATCACGCAACAAATCGCCGCCAAATATTCCCGGCGGATGGATGGCCTCGTCGCCGTTCTCAATCGCCATAACCTCCCCGCCAAAAAGCCCGGCGGATCGTTCTTCCTCTACGTCAAATCCCCTCGCAGCGCCACGGGCAAAGATGGCAAGCGCGTTACTTTCGAGCGCGCCGAAAATTTCAGCCAATGGCTGATCGCCGACAAGCTCATCAGCACCGTCCCCTGGGACGACGCCGGGGCGTACGTGCGTTTCAGCGTGACCTTCGCGGCAAAGGATGTTGCCGATGAGCAGCGCGTCCTCTCTGAAATCGACCGCAGGTTGGCCGGCGCGGCGTTTGAGTTCTGATTCGCTTTCGCGTCCCGTTGTTCGGACAGCGCCCGTGGGTTACGATTTTCTGCTGGGTCGGACCCAAACCATGCGAAGCCCCACCGAAGTGACCGCATACCTGGCCCTCGGCGCCAATCTCGGCGACCGAAAACGGAATATCCGCGACGCTCTTGAACACCTTGGCAATATCGACGGCATAACCGTCAACCGCGTATCCTCTTTCCTCGAAAACCCCGCCATCGGCGGCGGGCCGGATGCGCCTCCGTTTATCAACGCCGCCGCCGAGATAAAGACCACGCTTGGATCGCACGCGCTGCTTCACCGGGTTCTTGAAATCGAGAAACAACTCGGCCGCGTTCGCCGCGAGAAATGGGAGCCGCGCCTGATCGATATCGACCTTCTTCTTTACGGCGATCTGATCATCAGCAGCCAGGAATTGGTCATCCCGCATCCGTTGATGCACGAACGCCGATTCGTTCTTCAGCCCCTGGCCGAGATCGCCCCGGAAGCCGTCCACCCTGTGCTGCAGATGACCGTCGGCGGATTGCTGCAAAATCTCGATCGGCAACCGCCGCCCTGAATATTTCAGCTATGGTTGAGCCGGACGTGAGGAAGAGCCCGCGTCGGCCAGCTTTCGGCCCTCGGCCAGCCACTTGGCACAGCGGATGTAAAACGGATCGCCCGGAAGATGGGCCAAAAGCGGAGGCGGCACCGGAGTATACCACTGGCAGGCGACAATCCTGCCGCGGCCCAGCTGAGCGGTAAACAGGGGATAGAAAATCATCGGCTCGGGTACGGTCTGATTCGCCGATGGCGGCAGCGGGTCATAAGCGTCTTCCAGGTCGGGGGCGGCAAACAGCCCCGTTCCATTGAAGTGCCCGATGACGCCGTTTAATCCGTGAAATGACGTCTGATCCGACGCAACACCTGTAATGATCGCGTGATCGTTGACTTTGTCGCATTTGATCCAGCCACGCCCGGTGGCGTAATAAAAATATGTCTCAGCGGACATGCCGTGCAGGTCGAGCACCTTGGGATCGTCCAGGCCGGGAGCGCTCCTGGCGATGGGTGTTTGCAGCAGAAGCCCGACGCCTTTGCTCACCGCGTCGTGAATATTGCTGATAACCGCCGGGCGGATGCTCCACTCGCGGGAGGAAACGATAATATCAAGCGAGTCCAGCGCGGCCGCATCGGCGCCGTCGATTGTCGGAAGATCGGGGCAATGGCGGTGAAGCGTTTGCGTATCCAGATCATTGGGCGGATCACCGGAATCGACGATAAGCTTGATGTCAAACATACCGCGCGGAAAATTCTTAAGGATATTTAGCCGGCTTACGCCCTGAGGCTTGTCCTCACGAGGCTCGAAATGAATCGCCAGCACGCCGATTTTGATCGGCGCGGCGGCACCGGGGGCGGACTGTGACGATCCGGGCGTCGCGGTGTTACCGGGGGACGCTGCCGCGCGTGTCGTGGCCACCACGGCAGCTGCGACGATCACGACGGACGCAAAGACTCCCATAAGAAATTTGATCTGGGTCCAGAACATCGTTCGGATAGCTCCGTTTGAAATAGTCAGCAGGTGCAACGGCACGGCCGCCGGGGAGGCGATGCTTGAAGCAATCGATGTCGCCAGTCGAGCGGGAGCCGCCTCGGTGGCGTTCGAAACGAGTGCCGCGCCGAGGCTCGCAACGGTTGTCGCATTCCCGCGTCGCGCCAGGCGATCTCGCAATTTCTCCAGCGCTCGCTGAGTCCTCTTAGATGCCGCCTCCGGCGAAACTCCCAGATCCGCAGCCACCTCAGCATGTGTCTTGCCCTGAAAGAACCGCAGGATGATCGCCTGTCGTTCCGCTTCCGGCAGGCGGTTGACCGCTTCATCCAAAGCCGCTGAAACCTCCGGCCAATCAATCGGTTCCTCATTGACAACGGTTCGATGGACCGTCATTTCCGCGGCCCTCCTTTCGTGGCGCCGGCGATTCGCCCGCGTCCGCAGCGCATTCGCCGCGCAATATCGCGTCGCGCGATGAAGCCACGCCGGCAGGATTGTCCGGGGTCCCAGTGAAGCCGCCTTCTGTGACAACAAAATAAAAACGGCCTGCGTCACATCTTCGGCAAGATGCACGTCCGAAACCTGCCGCCGCGCGGCGGAATAGACCGAGTTGAGATGTCGGGAAACCAGCGCGGCAAATGCGCTTTGCGACCCCGCCAGGAATTCGGCCAATAGCTCGGCATCGGATAATGGAGCCAGCGCGGTCATCACAATGCCAATATATGTAAGCCCCGCCGTGGGTTGGACAACAAATTTAGAAGATTATGCGTCCCGTCGCCCCTACCCCAACGCCCCATCCCCCGCCAACGGAGCCGGTCGCACATACTTCACAACCGGTTTATACGCCTTTCCACTTTCCGACGAATCCAGAAATCCCAGCATCAAATCCAACACCGCCATGGCTTGCTCGCCACTCGCTCGCGCCGCCCGGCCCTGTTGAATCGCTGAGGCCATCTCCGCCAGCCCCACCGATCGTTCATACTGATGCGGAAACATCGCGGGCAACTCGACGAAATCGGCGTCCTCCTTCGTTCGCAACTTCACCGGCCCGCCAAACCCGTTCGGGTCGGGAACCAGCAGCGTCCCATCCGTGCCGAAAATCGTGATTGGGTTCTTTCCATCGTATGGAGCGAACCGCGTCGCAAAACTGGTGACGATCGTCCCTACCGCTCCCCCTTCGAATTCGAGCGACCCGGTCACATGATCCGGGGTCTCGACCGTGATCTTCTTGCCCTTTTTTGGCGAACTGCTGATCGTCCGCTCGCCGATGGCCACGGACGCCAACCCCATCAGCCGCTTGACCGGACCGAGGCAATTCAGCAGGGCCGTCAAATAATATGGCCCCATATCCAGCATCGGTCCCCCGCCGCGCTCGTAGTAAAATTCCGGATTCGGATGCCAATGCTCGTGGCCCGGGCACATCATGAACGCCAGGAAAGCCACGGGCTTTCCGATTGACCCATCGTCGATCGCCTTGCGGGCCGTTTGCAAACCCGATCCCAGGAAAGTATCCGGCGCGCAGCCGACTTGCAGCCGTTTCTTTTTCGCCTGGCGGAGAATCGCCTGCCCATCTTCCCGCGTCACCGCCAGCGGCTTTTCCAGATAGACATGCTTGCCCGCATCCAGCGCCGCCAGCGTCACCGGCGCGCTGCGCTTTGGGAACGGTTAGATTCAGCACGAGATCAATCGACTTATCCGCGAGTAATTCTTCGACCTCAAGCACTCGCGGCACGCCGAATTCCGCAGCTTTCTTTTCGGCCGCTGAGCGATCCAAATCCGCGCACGCCGCCATTTCCAGGATGGGAAACATCCTGCTGGTTTGCAGATACCGCCCGCTGATCGCCCCGCAACCGACGACTCCAACCCGAATCCGTTCGTTCATAATCGCCCGATCATAGTAAACGTCGTTCCGCGTGTACATGCGGGACTTTGCTCGCTACCATCGGCTGAACCATGGCGGTTCGAAAGCAATACAAAGCTAATATCGGACAACCAAAACTGCACGTCGGCATTTTCGGCATTGGCCTGGACGCTTATTGGCCGCAGTTTCCCGGCCTCGAACAACGACTGCAAAAATCTCTCGCGCTCGTCGCCGGCAGACTTTCGCGCGGAGATGTCGACGTGATCAATCTCGGCCTTATCGATACACCGCAAAAAGCCGCCGCCGCCGGTCACGAGTTTCGCCGGCAAGATGTCGATCTGATTTTCCTTTACGTCAGCACATACGCGCTATCATCCACCGTTTTGCCGGTCGTTCGCCGGGCCAAAGTTCCGGTCGTCATCCTCAATCTGGCCCCCGGTCCCGCGATTGATTACGCGAGCTTCAACTCAATGGGCGACCGAACGAAAATGACCGGTGAATGGCTCGCCTATTGCCAGTCGTGCCCCGTTCCCGAAATCGCCAACGTCTTCAACCGATGCCGAATCCCTTTTTTCCAGATCACGGGAATGCTCGAAAACGATTCCCAAGCCTGGAATGAAATCGACGAGTGGATCGACGCCGTGCGCGTCGCCCACATCATGGAACACAATCGCCTCGGCGTCATGGGCCACTATTACTGCGGAATGCTCGACATCTACAGCGATCTGACTCAGCAATGCGCCTATTTCGGCGGCCATGTCGAGATTGTCGAGGTGGACGAACTCGCCGCCCTTCGCAAGACGATCCCGCTTTCCAAAATCGAAAAGCGCGTTCATGAATTCCACGAAGTCTTCGACGTTCAAAAAGACTGCCCGCGCGATGAACTCCGTCGCTCCGCACGCACCAGCCTCGCTCTGGATGAATTCGTCGAGTCCCACCAGCTTGGCTCCATGGCTTATTACTATATGGGCGTGGGGAATCCTGAAAACGAGGACGCCATCAGCTCCATCATCCTCGGAAATTCGCTCCTGACCGCGCGCGGCATTCCCGTCGCGGGCGAACTCGAGATTAAGAATGCCCAAGCCATGAAAATCATGGACAGCTTCGGCATCGGCGGCAGTTTCACGGAATATTACGCCATGGATTTCAATGACGACGTTGTGCTCATGGGCCACGACGGACCTGGACACATCGCTATCGCCCAGGGCAAAATCAAAGTGAGGCCGCTCGAAGTTTACCACGGCAAAGTCGGCCGCGGATTGAGCGTGGAAATGTCCGTGCGCCACGGTCCGGTTACTTTGCTGAGCGTCGTTCAGACCGTTGATGGCGCGATCAAGCTTCTCGTCGCCGAAGCGGAATCCGTCCCCGGACCGATCCTGGAGATTGGAAACACCAACAGTCGATATCGCTTCAAAATCGGCGCTCGCCAATTCGTGAACGAATGGAACCGGCACGGCCCCGCCCATCATTGTGCCGTCGGCGTCGGTCATGCTGCTTCGAAGATCAGAAAGTTCGGACAACTGCTCGGGATGGAAGTCGTCCAGGTCTGTTGAAACGCTTTCGGCGGAAAGGAAACATTCATGGGCGCAAACCCTCCGGTCGGGGTACTTCTCCATGCCATCGGCGGCCTGGCGGCGGCGAGTTTTTATATTCCTTACAAGGCCGTCAAACATTGGGCCTGGGAAGTTTTCTGGATCATCGGCGGTGTTTTCAGTTGGCTGATCGCCCCCTGGGTATTTGCATTGTGGCTTGTCCCCCAAACACCGGATGTGCTGCGCCATTCCCCGCCCGACGCGATTTTCTGGACGGTAATCTTTGGCATCATCTGGGGCGTCGGCGGCCTCACCTTCGGCCTCACAATGCGATACCTCGGAATCGCCCTCGGATACGCCATCGCCCTGGGACTCTGCGCCGCCTGCGGAACGCTCATCCCGCCCATTTTTCAGGGCAAATTCCCCGAGTTCATTTCCACCACCGGCGGACGGGTGGTCCTGGCCGGTGTCATGACCTGCCTCATCGGCATCGCCTTCAGCGGATGGGCGGGAATCCAAAAAGAACGCGAGCTGTCCACCGAGCAAAAGCAAAAAAGCGTGAAGGAATTCCGCTTCGGACGCGGACTTGCCGTCGCCATTTTGTGCGGAGTCGCCAGCGCCGCCATGGCCTTCGCCATCGCCGCGGGAAAACCCATCGCCGATCTCGCCATTTCACGCGGAGCGCAACCCCTCTGGCAAAATCTTCCCATCTTTATCTTCATCATGTTCGGCGGATTCGCCACCAACTTTGTCTGGTGTGCCATTCTCATGGCAAAGAACAAATCGACCGCCACGATTTTCCAGCCCGGTGCGCCCATTCTCGGAAACCTTCTCCTCTGCGTCCTTGCCGGGGTGACCTGGTACTTTCAGTTTTTTTTCTACGGCATGGGAACCACCAAGATGGGCAAATATGATTTCAGTTCCTGGACCCTTCACATGGCAAGCATCATAATCTTCAGTACCCTGTGGGGAATCGCCTGGCACGAATGGAAGGGAACAAGCAAGTCAACCCACGGTCTGATTGCAATCGGCCTCTTGCTGCTCGTCGGGGCGATGGTGCTGGTCGGTTATGGCAACTATCTGGCCGCGCATTAATCGAGAGGATATATGCAACGCATCTGTTTCCTGCTTCGGGTGAAAAACGATCGCCTTGGAGAGTATAAGGCCGCTCATCGCAACGTCTGGCCGGAAATGCTGGCCGCCCTTCGCCGGCATGGTTGGACGAACTACTCTCTCTTCCTCAAATCCGATGGCTTGCTGGTCGGGTACGTCGAAACTCCCGACTTCAAAAAAGCGGTGGATGGCATGCAGATCGAGGAAGTCAACCAACGCTGGCAGGCGGCGATGAAGGATTTCTTCACGACCCTTGGCTCCGGCGCGGCCGATACTTCGCTGGAAGTGCTGGAAGAAGTTTTCCATCTCGATTGAATCGAAACGCCTCCACCACGCGCGGCATCATTCATGCAAATCCCCCATTTTCCCAGCGTCCTGCAACTGAATGAAAGTCGCCGTGGTCAGGATAACCATTTCGCAGGGCCATGCCGAAGTTCAATCTCCGCTCGACTTCTCGTAGTGACAGCATGAATTCCGTTTTTCGTGTCGCAACGCTCCCATAATCCGTCGCATTCCGCCCGACAGAAATTCTGAATGCGAGCCGGAAAATCAACATAATTTTTGTTGTGATTCTCTGTGCAAGAATATAAGTGTAGCCAATCGGCTTCTTGGACTTGAAAAGAGGGAAAAAAGTGCGAGCCGGGTCTCAATTAAAAAGCGCGAATCAGTTTCCTTTGTCCCCGACGATTTTCAATCGAAATTTGTCATGCCTCTGGCTGTAATGGCGACTTGTGAACGCCCGATTTGGACTCGTTAACCAATGGAGGTTTTGAAATGTGGGGAAGAATCGGCGTTGCAGTGGCTGCTGCACTCATGGTTGGTGCAGGACAAGTCAACGGAAACAATCTGGTCCAGAACGGCGGATTTGAAACCGGCGACTTCACCGACTGGACCGTCATGGGCCATGGGGGCACAGAGATAAATGGAACGGGTCTATACGTGGAGCCAAACGGTTATGGAGGTGCGCAGGGGGAAGCTTATGGCGCCCACTCAGGCAACTACTACTGCTACTTCGGCCCGATCGGTGGTGACAGCACCGTTTCTCAGTCCGTCACTGACACATTGGGTACGCCCTATCAACTCGCCTACTGGGTGGCCGGAAACGGCACGGGTCCCAGTAATTTGGAAGTTTATTGGAACAACCTTTTGGTCTCTGGCATCTCCAGCCCAATCCCCAACCAACCCTACACGCAGTACATGGTTGACGTGACAGGAACGGGACTCGACACACTTGAGTTCGGGATGCGCAATGACCCGGCCGCCGACGCTCTGGATGACGTCACCCTCACTGCCGTCCCCGAGCCGGCATCATTGGCGCTGGTGGGCATCGCCACGATTGGCCTGTTGCGCAGACAAAGGCGGAAATTTTTGCCACGGATATAAATCAGATGAACACAAATCATTCAAAAGCCGAATCTCACGCAGAGGCGCGGAGACGCAGAGAAATCAAAGGCATTTTCTTCTCTGCGCCTCCGCGCCTCTGCGTGAGCAATCTTTTATTTCATTTATGCACGTAAATCACTTCCCCGCTCGTGCACGCCAGATCGCCGCAAACGCACTGAGCAATGACCCGCGCCACCGCTTCCGGCTCGAGCGTTTTGTCGGTTGGCAACTGATCGGCGGATATCAGCGAACGCAACATCACCGTCTCCGTCGCCGCCGGAGCCACCGTATGCACGCGCACCCCGATCTCCGCGCCTTCCCGCGCCAGCGCCAGTCCCAGCAGATTCACTCCTGCCTTGGCCGCGCCGTAGGCACCGAGGCCGGCGAATGGATCCCTCGCCGCGTAGGATGAAACGTTCACCACCACCCCGCCGCCCAATCGCCGCCAGACAGGCCAAAGACGCCGGCACAGGAAATAGATGGATGAAAGGTTGGTATCGATCGTCGAACGCCATTCGTCCAATGTGATGGTTTCGATCGATCGCATCAGCGCCACGCCTGCCGAATGAACCAGCGCGTCTACTCGTCGGAAATTGCCGAGCACGTCCTCGATTAATTCATCAACCTGTTGGGAATCCGAAACATCGCGGATAAAAGTCTTTGCTTTGCCCCCGCACAACCCGGCCGTCGCTTCCAATTCCGCCTTGGTCCGAGAGACCAGCGCTAATTGAAATCCCTTTGTCGCAAGGTCAATCGCCACCGCCCGCCCGATGCCCCGGCCCGCACCGGTTACGATGGCAACTTGTTCACTCATGCCTGCATTGCCTCCACCCCAATTCGCGCGCTCATGCGATGAATACCGCCCACCGGTAAATGCACCTTGCAATCCCTGGCGTTGGCGGTTTCGACGCAAACCATTGACTGCCACTGGTCGCCGCCCAGATCCCCCATCGCGGACGCCTTTTCGTTCCACGGATTCCATACCACGGTCGCATCCGAACGGGATTTTTCGACGACAATCGATCGGTTCAGTTCCGGATCGCGAACCGTCACCCGCGGGGCAGAGCTGTAATACAGCCGATCCGTTTCCCCTACGATTTGGATGGTGCCGTCACCCTGCTTCTTGCGCTTTTCGCCATCCGCCCGATCGATATATTCCGCGCCGGCCAATCCTTCGACCGAAATCCGCCGCACATCGCCCACCGACAAATACGTATGCAGCGCCTCTTCAAAATCCACCGGCTCTCGCGACAGGTTTCGCATCTCCAGCGTCATATCCAAAATGTTGGAAATCACTACGATGAACCTAATCAAAAACGCGTGCGGCCACACTGCCATCGTTCCGTCATCGCTCGATGTGGTAAGCACAACCCGCACCGAACCGTTCGTCCGCGCATCGCATGATTCGACGTCCCAAGTACGCGTCCGTGCAAAGCCGTGCAGGGGAAGATCGGCGCATCCGCCCGCGGGCCAAACCACGGAAACACCAGCGGAACGCCGCCCCGGATCGGCTTGTGACCGTCGAACACACTTCGGCGGCTCAGGAACAACACGGGTGCCGCTCCATGCGGTTGAAACCCGGCCACGTGCGCGCCGTATAAATAAATCTCTGCAGACCCCAGCCCGCTGTTCACCGCGATCTTCGGCAACCCGCCCCGACCCTCTTCGAATTTCACAAGCCCGCTCACCCCGTACCGACGCTGAAGGTCTTCCAGGTTCTCCATCGGCGATACTTTATGCCAACTCAGAAAAAAGAAAAGGCGGCGACGCCATAAAGACGCCGCCGCCTGAACAATTATTTTTCCGATGCCAACGTTAGTACGGCGGCAAGCTGTAAAACTTCGCGCCCCACTGACTGATCGGATAAACCGTCTCCGACACATGTTTGGTTTCCACATGCCCGTCGACATACAGGAAATTGGATTGCCGAAGATCCCAGCCGCCCTGCGTTGAGCCCGGAACATTTCCCAGCGACCGCCCGCCATGGTTTCGCCCGACGAAATCCAGCGTCGTATCCGGATTCGGAACGGTTGTCAGCGACCCAAACTTTGTGATCGGATCTGGCGTCATATCGTCGATCTTCGCCCATCCAAACTCGCCGCCGACAACCAGGTTATAGGCCGAATCTGCCTTGGGAATCGTAAATCCCAACGCTGCGGTCTCCTTGACGCTGATTCCGCTGACCGGACGGCGGCTGTTGCTTACCGGCGCCGATCCGCCGACATTCGATGATGCTTCCATGATCGACTGAACTCCCCACATTTCCGTCGCCATGATGGTGGAAGCGCTATTGCTGACGCTCCCCGCCTTGACGAAGTAATAGTAACGCGTGTTGGCGCTACGGAAGTTCAATGTGAAGATGCTTCGCGGCGTCAACGCCTCGTTCAGCATGTACGACATTCGGGGCGCCTGGAGATCAATCACTGGCTGTCCGTTGATCGGCGCAGCTTCGTTGGCGAGACCGTCGTTGTTTGCCGGATAAGTATTGGCCGGCGGTTCACCACCGTTGAGTAAATCGGGGCACTGGAAAACTTCCCAGCCGGAGGTCGAATAAAATCGCTGGTCGTACTGCGCCAACTGGGGGTTAAACAAAAGACTCGACCAGTGGACGTATCCCGATGTCGGCGCTACCGGCAACTGCACGCTGTTGTTGATCGAAAGCCCAACGTAGAAGTTTGAAGGCGGAAGCGCCCCGCCGTAATTCGCTTCATAGATCGCGATCGACTGCCCAATCTGCCGGAGATTCGACGAGCACTTGACCAGATTCGCCTGTTCTCGCACTTGCCCAGCGCCGGAAGCAAGAGCCCCACCAAAAGGGCGATGATTCCAATCACAACCAGCAACTCAACCAACGTAAATCCCGATACCCGTTTCGACTTCATAACGAATCTCCTTTTCAGATAAAATTACTAATCCTATAGGATAAGTAGATTATCGGCGGTTGGGGTAGATTTGTCAACCTATAAATTCCCTCAATTTAATAGACAATTTATGCCAGAAGCTAAGCACCGGCATTCATTAGATTTACGCTTTTCCAGATTTACCCCGGCAATTCAAGATGGAAACTCGACCCGTTCCCCAGTTGGCTTTCCGCCCACAGCCGCGCCTTCAGCAGAACCGCCGCTTCATGCGCGATCGTCAATCCCAATCCCATCCCCGACTGCCCGTGCGTCGTTCCACGCGTGTACGGCTGGAAAATCTTTTCCAATTGTTCTTTCGAAATTCCCGGGCCGTTATCCGCCACTGTGATCCGGCATCCTCCGTGAGGCAAATGACTCGTGATAATCCGCACGCTGCCCTGTCTCGTGTACTTCACCGCGTTGCCTAACAGATTCTGCACGATCAACTGCACCAACTCCCGATCGCTCACCACCTTCGGACAATTGGTCGTCTCCACCTCGATCGCGATCCTTTTCTCCCTGGCCACCTCCGCAAACTGCGGCGTGATCTCCCGAATCAGCTCTTCCAGATCCACCTCTCGCAGCTTCACGTCCACTTTGCCCATTCTCAATTTGTCGGCATGGAGAAACCGATCCATCGCCGACACCGTGTCCAGGATCGACCGCCGCATCATGTCCAGGTCGTTGACGAATTCCTGACGGTCCGGCGATCCCCCCTCTTCCCTCCGCAAAACCTCCACCGTCAGCAAAATCCCATTGAGACTTCCCCGCAAATCATGGCTTAAAAACGAAAGATATTTGCTGTACGCCTCGGCGCCGGCCTGCACTTGGCGCTGATGATGATTCACAAAACTTTCCACCGCCCGCCGCGATGCCGCGTCCAGGCCGGCGTTTAGTGCCGCAATTTCCTCCAGCGATGGCGCTCGATCCATCCCCTTGCTCACCTCTTCGATCACCAGCGATCTTAAAATGCTGTACTCAACCAGCAATTCGCTCAGATTGAAGCTCTGGTGATATCGGCAAACCCCATGCTCTCGCGAATCGCTCACGAAACGCGCCTGCAGCGTGGCCCCGGTTGCCGCCAGCGCCACCGCCAGATCTTCCAGCATCTGCGGCAGATGGTCCCACAATTCCGCCAGCGTCAGCTCGTCCGCCGAAGGCAACGTCTCTTTCACCATCGCCCTGAAGTGCTCCAGAATTCGAGACGTTCGGCTTCGTATTGCGGTCGCCAAATCCGGAAACGATTGCCGCATCATCAAAGTCACAGTTGGATTTTCCACCGAGAAACCTTCCGCAGCGCTGTTTGCCAGAGAGACGCCCATTCGAGGGCGCAATTATGCTTGTTCAGCCCCTCCCAGGCAAGCGGCTGCACGTCCCGCCGACTTGCTAAATCCCGCCAAATCATAAACATGCGGCATCCGGCAATTGCAATGTCCGACCCTGGCGACCCCTCCAATCTGGCGTACGAACACCCCGACGATCAGCGCCCGGCGTCCGCCGCCGTTCCACCGCCGCAAATCCTGGACGAACACCCCGCCGCACCGCACGATCCCTACGCCGCGCTGCGATTCCGCGATTTCCGGCTCTATCTTGTCGGCTGGATTGTCTCGGTGATCGGCAGCCAGATTCTCGAAGTCGCCGTCGCCTGGGATTTATATCAACGCACAAAAAACGCCCTCTCCCTCGCCTGGGTCGGCCTGGTCAGCGCCGCGCCGATCATTCTCCTGGCCCTCCCCGCCGGCCAGATCGCCGACCGCTTCGATCGCCGTCGAATCATGGTGACCACGCAGATTCTCACCACATCCTGCGCCGTCGCGCTGGGAGTTCTTTCACTCCGTCCCGGCCCGCTCCTGGCAATATATTCGATTCTTTTTATGTCCGCCGTCGGAAAAGCCGTCGGCTGGCCCGCCCGTTCGGCATCGTCCCGTCGCTGGTCCCGACCCACATCTTCGCCAACGCGATCTCCTGGAACACGACCGCCTTCGAATCCGCCTCCATGGCTGGACCCGCGCTCGGCGGAATCCTGATCGCCTGGAACCACACCGTCCCCTATTTCGTTACCGCCTTCTGCGGAATCATTTTCATCGCCACCATCATTCCCATCCGCAAGCGCCCGGCCCCATCCCGCCGCGAACCCGCCACTCTCAAAACCCTCTCCGCCGGCGTCCGCTACGTCATCGACAACCAGATCATCCTTGCCGTCATCACCCTCGACCTCTTCGCCGTTCTTCTCGGCGGCGCAACCTATATCCTCCCCATTTTCGCCACCAACATCCTCGGCGTAGGCGCCCGCGGCTTCGGCTGGCTCCGCGCTTCACCGGCGATCGGCGCGATCCTCTGCGCTATCGTTCTGGCCCACCTGCCCCCAATGAAACGCGCCGGCCGCGCCCTCCTCTTCGCCGTCACGTGCTACGGCCTGGCCACCATCATCTTCGGCCTCTCGCGCAATTTCTGGCTCTCGATGGCCATGCTCTTCCTCACCGGCGTATTCGACAACGTCTCCGTCCTCGTCCGCCATACGCTCGTGCAGGTTCTGACCCCCGACTCCATGCGCGGCCGCGTCTCAGCCGTTAACAACATCTTCGTCGGCGCCAGCAACGAACTGGGCGGCTTCGAAAGCGGCGTCACCGCCCGCTTCTTCGGCCCAGTCCTTTCCGTCGTCGGCGGCGGCATCGGCACCCTGATCGTCGTGGGTCTGACAACATTCATTTGGCCGCAGGTCCGCAAATTTGGTTCACTGGTCGATGCTCGGCCGGAGCCGCAGAAATGAAAATCAGATGCGCCTCAGATAAACGGGAAGAAAGAATCTCACGCAGAGGCGCAGAGAAATCAAATCAAAGGCATTTTCTTCTCTGCGCCTCCGCCTCCGCGCCTCTGCGTGAGATCATTTCTTCTGTTTGGCAAGGATTCTCACGCCGCCGCGTGTTCGCTGATCTGGCCATGCGAATCGATCTGATCGAACTTCACGGAAACTCGTTTGCTCACGCCCTGTTCCTGCATCGTCACGCCATACATCAAATCCGCGATCTGCATCGTCCGCTTGCTGTGGGTGATGATGATGAACTGGCTCTGATCGAGGAATTCCTGCACGATCAGGTTGAACCGCTCGTTGTTCGCCTCGTCCAGGGCCGCGTCTACTTCGTCCAGAATGCAGAACGGGCTCGGCTTGGATTTGAAAATACTCATCAATAACGCCACGCATGTCATCGTCTTCTCCCCGCCCGAAAGCTGGCTGATGCTCACCGGCTGCTTGCCCGGCGGACGCGCGATGATCTCGATCCCCGCATCCAGAATATCCACCTTGATCTTCTGCGGCGGAATCGGCTGGCCGGCTTCGTCGAGTTGCACCGGCGCGTTCTTCGGAGGATCGAGTTCGGTCTCCAGATAGATATCCGCCTTGCCGCCGCCGAATAGTTTGCGGAACATGCCCTGGAAATGTTCGCGGACGGCGTTGAACGTCTGCTCGAACCGCACGCCACTCTCGACGTTGATCTCGTTGATCAATTGTTCCAATTGCGCCTTTGACGAAACGAGATCGTCCATCTGCGTTTGCAGGAACTGCCGGCGTGTTTCCATTTCATCCTGTTCGCCGATGGATTCGACGTTGACGTTACCCAAACGCTGGATCTTCTCGCGCAATTCCTTGATTTGATTGGCGACGCCTTCCCAATCCATTTCGCCCGGATCATATGCCTTGCCGTCCGCCGTCAAATCCGCATATTTCGCCGGCAAATCCAGTTGCGATTCTTCCATCGTCCGCTGGACGAGGGTTTCGATCCTGACGCGAACTTCGCCGGCCTTGAGTTCCAGGTCGTGGATCTCCTGATCGACCTGCTCGCGTTGTTGCCGCGCGTTTTCCACGGTGGTGGAAAGCTCCCCGACGAGTCTCCCCGCAGCGGTGATTTTGTCGGCCAGGTCCGCGGATTTGCCCTCATCGGCCGCGACGTTTTGCGCGAGCGTTTCTTCCTCATGCGCCGCGGCCTGTTTTTGCACCAAAACGTCCGCGCGCCGCGAAGCGACCGCCGCTCCGGCGCGCTCCACCCGGTCGATTTGCTGTTTTAATTCCGCCTGCGCCGCCGTTTGCCGCTGAACGGCCTGGCGAAGCGAAAGCTGTTTTTCTTCAACCTGCCCGAGATGCACACGCAGGCCCGTCAACTCTTCACCCAGCGCGGTGAGCCGTTGACCGATCGTGGCCTGTTCCCGCGTCAGGTCCTCCACGGCGGCGGTCGCCGCAGCCTGCTCGGAATCCAGCCGGGCGCGCTGTTCCAGGAGCGAATTCTGTTCCCCTTCCAGCCGCTTGCCCTGGCCCGAGAGCGCTTCCAATTCCCGGTCCAGGATCGGCAACTCCCGTCCCATTGCGTTTTGCCTGTCCGCGTTCTGGGCGGCCGCGCTGTTCAGTTCCACTTTCGTCGTATTCGACTGATATACCGCGTTTCGCATTGAAGAGATGTCTTCTTCAAGCGACCGCACCTGCGAATTTCCCTCGGCCAGCTCGCGTCCCAGCTTCTCGATTCGCGAATCGACTTCCGCGATCTGCTGACCCAGCACTTCCAGTTCCGACCTGCGGGAAAGCAATCCCATCGCCGCCGTCAGCGGGCCGGCGCGGAGAACGCCATCGGCCTCCAGCACCTCCGCGCTCATCGTCACATACCGATAACCCGCCGGCGCCGCGGCCTGCAGGTCGCGCGCGGTTGGCAGATCGTTCACGATAATCGTTCGCCCCAGCAAATGCCGCGCGATCGCCGCGTCCGCCGGCTCAAATCTCACCAGATCGATCGCCCGCCGAATGCCCTGCGGATGTTGGTTCCAGTCGTAAGAATCTTCTTCATCGCTCAGCCGATCCGCGCACAGCACGTTCACGCGACCTTCCAGATCTTCCAATTGTTCGCGCGATGCCAGCGCACCGGCCGAATTATCCGTCACCAGATACTGGTCTTTCCCATCCAGCGCCGCTTCGATGATCTGCGCATGTTCGACATCCACTCGGAGCACATCCGCGACCAATCCCCGGATGAACGGAAAATCCGTCTCACGCCGCCGCAGAACCGATTTGACGCCTTCGCTGACGCCTTCCCGCTTGGCCTCCATGTCCGCGAGCAATTTCTGCCGGGAGATCAGACCGGAACGATGTTCCTTGGCCGCGCCCAATCGCTCGCCGACTTGCTCGATTTGTTTCCCAAGCGCCGTTGCGCTGCCGCGTTTCTCATCCAGTTCCGCCTGCTGCCGCGCGATTGTTTCCGCCAGTTCGCGGAGCTTCCCCGCAAGTTCCTCGCTCGCCGTATGCAGGACATCCATCTCCTGCCGGACCTGCCCGCGCCGCTGTTCCAGGCGAGATTCCTGCGCCGACACATTTTTCCGCTCGATCTCGATCGCCCCCAGCCGGCTTCCGATCCCGGCCAGTTGCGCATCAGGTCCAGGATCGCGGATTTCCGTTTTTCGATCTGGGCCGCGCCGGAATTCAATTGCATCTGCCCTTCGGCAAATTCCTTTTGCCGGCGTTCGATCAGTTCGCGCTGCTCTTCCAGTTCCGACGTCAGCGCGGACAAGCCCGCCTCGTCGGACTTCAGCGATTTCAACGCTTCAGTCAATTTCAATTCGATCTCGGATTTATCCCGCTCGAAACCCGCCGTCTGCTCCGCGATCTGCTCAAGCTGCTGCACGGCGTACTGCTGCCGCTGTTTCGCAGATTGAATCTGCGACCGCGCTTCAACGAGCTGATATTCCAACCGTTGCCGCGTCTGCGTCAGACTCTCGAATTCGTCTTTCTTCCCAGCCAGCGCGTTCTGCGCCGTCGCCAAATCGCCGCTGACATCATCCAGTCGGAATTGCGATTCCTCGCGCCTTGATTCAAGATCTTTTTTCGATTCGCTGTGCGTGTGATATTCCTGCAGGCTGTAGCTCAGCCGTAATTCCGCCAGCTTGATCGAATGTTCCTGAAACGTCCGGGCCTTGGTCGCCTGGATTTTCACGCTCCGCAGCCGCTTCTCCACTTCCTCGACGATATCGTTGACGCGAAGCAGGTTCTGATCCACCTTCTCCAGCTTGCGTTCGGATTCCCTTTTTCTGGCCTTGAATTTCGAAATTCCCGCCGCCTCTTCAAAAATCAGCCGGCGTTCTTCCGGATTGGCATCCAGCATGGCCGCAACCCGGCCCTGCTCGATGACGCTGTACGCATCCACGCCGACGCCCGTGTCCAGAAACAACTCGCGGACATCCTTCAATCGGGTGGTTGAATTGTTGACCTGGTATTCGCTGGTTCCGTCGCGGAAAAGCCGTCGCCCCACCGCGACTTCATCGGCTTCAATATTAAACGCGCGTTTTCCCTCGGCGGACTTCGGGTTCTCAAACACCAGCACCACTTCCGCCAACCCCGCCGGCTTGCGCGTGGATGAGCCGTTGAAGATCACGTCCATCATGGCATCGCCGCGCAGGCTCTTGGCGGATTGCTCGCCGAGCACCCATTTGAAACCGTCGACAACGTTGGATTTGCCGCACCCGTTGGGACCGACGATCCCCGTGATGGGGCGGTCGAATACGAACTCCGTACGGTCGGCAAAACTCTTGAAACCCTGCAGGATGAGCTTTTTCAGGCGCATTGATTGCGATCCTCCATGATCGAAACGGCTCCGGCCAAATCCCTGGCCGTAAAGAGCTTAACCGATCTCAAACACGATTTCCACGGCTCAATCTTCCTTCCTGGCCACATTCATCCCCCCGACGACGTCGTCAGCAAGCCGCCTTCGCCCTGCGGGCGTCCTTCCCGGTTATCACTCGGAAGGCTGTTCCAGTCATCCGCGCCGGCGCTTGGATGCTCCAGTTGAAAAATGCATTCCCGGGATCCGTTGGCCGTCACGCTCGAGCCGTAAACATCATGCTGCTCGATCAATTGTTCGGCAACGGCGACCACATCTCCGAAGCTCAGGTCAAAACTCTGTTGGGCGTCATCTGGCCCCCGGCCGCCGAGGCGGGCCAGAATCTCCGGCAGATCGTTGTGCGTCTGCGACTGATCCGGATCGGGCGCCAGCGGATCGCGATAAAACATCGTCAGCAGCTTCGTCCCGTCCGCGGAACTGATGCTCAGCCGCATATCCATCGCGGTGAAAGTCACCGGAATTCGAAGCGCAATCTGGCGCCCAATCACCGCGATCCGCGGAACTCCCGTGCTGGTCGCGTAAATCATCGGCGGGCCGTCGCTCTGAACGATGTCCAGCAGGAACCGGTGATTGACGTTGTAAGTCATAATCCTGGAATCCCCCTGCGAATCGCCGTTGGCGACCAGCAGGCGATACGCCTCAATCCGCACATCGGCCCGGTCGGAATCCAGAAGCTGCGTCACCATCTGATCGACTTCCCTTGAATCCGGCAGTTCGGCCAGGACCCGCACGGCATCGACCTGATTGTGCTGCTGCGGATCGAGCGCCATGTCGAGCAGCGCCCGTCGCGCAGCTTCGTCGCCCAAAAACGCCGCCGCCCGCGCCGCCGCGAACGCCACGTCCGGATTCGGATCGCTGATCAATTGCTCGAACGTCGGCAGCGCCGGTTCACCCATCGCCTCCCAGCAAAGCGAAATGTCCGCCAGCGGCGCGCCGGGCTTCTGCGCCATTTCCACCAACTCCCGCGATTTCCTCGCCAGGAAATCCGGCGACTGATTCATGTACAGATGCGACACCACGCCCAGAAAATGTTTCCAGTTGCCCTTGTACTGCGGCGGAACGTAAATCAGGACCAGCGCCTCGTTTTCCGCCTTGGCGACTATGTCGCTGCCGTCCCCGTGAACCATTCCCAGTTGCGTCGGCGCTTCCCATCGCTGCGAAATAATGCTCTCGATCAGCCGCGCCGTGCTCGCCTGCGGACGCCGCAACTGCAGGCTGATTGCGCGGTCAAGCCGCGACACTCCGCCGTTGAGGACCGTTCCCACCCGCAGCGAACTCAATTCGCCCGGCGACCCCCGTTGCGTCGGCGCGACCTCGTTCAGTGCATACGCCGGGTTCACGAACACTGGACCACCCGGCGCGTAAGCCTGTTGCGCGCGCTCCTATCGACTGCGGCTCGATCAGTCCCAGGTCGCTCAAATCCGTTTGATACAAATCCCCATGCGCCAGGCTTCGCGTATTGTTATGTTCCAGGGCCCGCACCGTCACGTCGAAGGTCTGGCCCTGCCGCGCTCCGACCGGAATGTGCCCTTCCACGGTCACGATCGCCACTCGTTTGTCCCGAAGCATCTGGTCCGGCGACACGTTTTGATATGTCCCCATGACATAGCTGTCGAATCCCCGCAGCAACATCTGCTTGACGATGTAATCCCGCACAAACCCCGGCGACCGGCTGTCTCCTGTATCGTGCAGGTTGACGACCAGGCTGTATCCGAAGACCGACATCGGTTGCAAATCGAGAAACCGCACCCGCTCAAATAGCGTCCCCTTCATGAAACTCGGAACCTGCGGCATTGGCAGCGACTGATAGCGCGGTTCCGTCGGAGGCGGTGGCGTGGCTTTGGTGCAGCTAGCCAATCCCAGCATCGCAGCGCAGAAAAACATCCATCGACGCATCATGGTCTCCTGCGAATTATCGGACTGTTGAGCCGTTGCTCATTAACCGTTCAGGCATGCCCAAACCGTGGAATTCGCAGCCGGAAGGACTCACGCTTGGGATGGAACCACCACTCCGGGCTGCTTGACTGCCTTGACCCCGCGCCGAGCCGCCCGTTGGCGACCGGATCCCTCGACGCCATTTTCCCCAACTGCATCTCCCCTGGCAGCGTCACCATTGCCTGCCGGATGCGCCGCATCCACGAACAATACGCCCTGGCTCGGGTCCTCAAATTGCCGCGCCTCTATCACCGCTTTGGCCTCCTCGACCAGATCTTCCAATGTTTTGAACTGCTTATAGACGCTGGCGAACCGCACATACGCCACCTGGTCCACCCGCCGAATCCGGCCCATCACCAATCGCCCCACCGCCTCGGTCGGAACCTCGCGATCGTACGTCTTGAAAATCTCCTCCTCAACCTCGTCAACAATCCGCTGCAAATCCGACTCGGGCACCGGCCGTTTGAAGCAGGCCCGCTCCAGACCCTGATAAACCCTCTTCTGGTCCCACGGCATGCGCCGGCCGTCCTTTTTCACGACGCTCAGGCGGACATTCGGCTCGATCTTTTCGTAAGTTGTAAATCGCTTCCCGCATTGCAGGCATTGCCGACGCCGACGGATGGCTTTGCCCCCTTCGCAGGTCCGCGAATCGATGACCTTCAGACGTTCTTTCTCGGCCTCGCAAAATGGGCATTGCATGAAGCGTATAAACCTACCAAAATCCCCGGAGAAATCAAAAGTCTCACGCGATGGCGCAACATCGCGATCTGGTCAACTCTTAACTCCCCGGCGTCAAACGACTTTACTCAGAAAACAAAAACAGAGTGGAGAAAATCTCCACTCCGTGGGTGCCGTCCAGGATCACTGCCTCGCGATTGATATCCGCGGATTAAATCAGCCTTCGGCAAGTCCGGTTTCGCACTCCTGGATCGCCTGATTCACAAGGTCGATCGCCTTTTCGCGATGCCCGTGGAATTTCGGCTCGGCGTTGAGCAGCGAATCCTTCGCCACTCGAAGATCATGCAACGCCTGCTGCATGTGCGGATATTCATCATTGTCCAGCTTCTGAATCGCCGGCACCCCCGCCGGTGCGGCCGCGCTTGCCGCGTGGACGATCTGCAATGTACCCGCGCCAAGCCACAGGAGATCAGGGCCAACAGCAAAGATTTCGATCCGATCATCGCTCGCTCCTTATTCCTATAAACCGATCCGGATCAGGGCCCATTGCCCCGAACACGGCCAGCTTATTTTCAACGTATAACCCACCCGCTTATTTCTGACAATTGGCGTAATTCGCGCCCATTTCTCCCCGGCATGGACGCAGCCCGGAAAAGACTTTAACATTCTGCACGGGCAATCCGGGCATGTTTTGCCCTGCCCGTATTTTATCCCTGTTCACTACCCGTCCATTTTCCGTATTTTCTGATGCAACAGGCCGTTTGATTGTCGATTAAGATTTAGGTTTCCAATGCTCCGCTGGCTCACAAGAATCGTTTTTTTACTGGTTCCAATCCTGGCCCTGGGCGGTTGCGCCACCATTCGCGTTACCTCTCCCGCCCAGACCGCCGACGAGCTATACCTCGAATCCGAGGCCACTCGATTGGCCGTCCAGCGCATCTCCGCCGACCAACTTCGCGACCGAAAGGTTTATGTCGACACAACATACCTTTCCGAAATCCGGGACTATGCCGGGTCGGTCACCTACCGCGCGGTTCCCCAGCAATTCCTGTTCCTCGTCGCCGAGCTGCGCCGCAAGCTTCTGCTCGACGGCGTTCGCCTGGTCGATACGCGGGAGAATGCCGATATCATCCTTGAGACCCGTTCCGGCGGAGTCAGCGTCAACCAGCAGGATTTCCTGATCGGCCTCGCCAACGTTACTGTCCCAACCGAGGGCGTCGCCAGCATTCCATTTACGACCCCCGAACTGGCGATTCTCAAAACCACCAAGCAATTCGGCTTCGCCAGCATCGCAATCGTCGCATATTCGCGCAATTCGGGAGAAATCGTCTCCATGTCCGGCCCGTTCGTCGGTCGAACCGCACGCCAGGATTATTGGATATTCGGATTCGGCCCGCGAACCGTCGGCAATATCCCTCCCGCCCTCTCCCCTCCGCCAGAAGTAAAATGAACCCCGATGCGCACGAATAAATGCTTCACTCCGCAACGCCATCCTCCCATTCCAAAAGGTTATTGCGCCGAATCCTCTTCTGGGTTCCCGCTCTGGTCGTCTCCCTCATCGTCCTGATCCTTATCGCCGCCGAGATCATCCTCTCCACCGATCTGCCGCGCAATCTCGTCATCGCGGCTGTCGAAAAACAGCTTGGCCTTCGCATCACCGCCAAATCCCTTTCCACCGGAATCTTCGGCCACACCACCCTCGAAGATGTCACCGCCACCCTTCCGCTGGCCGACAACGCGTTCCTCGAAATTCCCGTCCTTAAGCTCGATCACACTTGGCTTCCCGGCGTTGTTTTCGGTGTGTTCAACCATCCACGACATTTCGATCGAGCGCCCGCGCCTCGAAGTCGTCCAGGACCCATCGGGCAGTTGGAATATTCAGGAAGTCGCCCAATTGCTCGCCCGCGCCGGCGGCGGCAACAACGCGGCCAAATCCAACCCGCAGCCCAATGAAATCCCCTCATTGCCCATGCTCGACGTGACCGATGCCGATGTCACCGTCGCCGACAACCAGCAACACTCCACCACCATCGAACATCTGCAAATCACCGGCCGGCCCGACGGCGCACTCGTCTGGCAATACCACGCGGCCGTCCCGAATCAGCTCGATCTCACCGGCAAGCTGGCCCCCGGCGGCGCTCGGCGCACCGGGTGGACATCCAAATCCAGAACGCTCGATCCTGGCTGACCCCGTGGATTTCTTCCTGGCCCGAGTCCGCGCAACTTCAGGCCAGTTGGGAAGGCCGAATCGATTCCGGAAATCTGAGCGGCCGGTTCGAAGTTCTTCACGGAAATTACGATTCAGTCTCTGTCGCCGGCCCCTTCGAATTCAAATCGGACGGCACAACCGCCACCCTTCGCCCCGCCGGCGTTTTGGTCTCACACGACCCATCGCATTCGTTGGACACGCGAATGGTCGGCGGCGACATCCTCTTCAACTCCACCGGCGTTGAATCTCAAAATCTCGGCCTCGAATGCGCCCGCGGCCGCGCCAGCCTCGACGGCCAATACACTTTCGCGGACGGCTCCGCATCCCTGCACGCGATTTGGCGCGACATGGCGGTGCCATCCGAGATCGTTCAATCCGGCGATCTGCAATTCGATTACACCGCCCTGCTTGGACAGCCGAGGTTTACCGCCACCTTCCAAAACCAGGGAACCGCCAAATCCGGGAAATGGGACGCCCAGCTTTCTCTGAGCGGCACCGGCAACGATCTCCATACACTTTCTCTTTCGCTGCTCGCCCAGAAACTGCGGTTTGAGGCCAACGACGGCAAATCGCTCGATCTGACTGGCCTCACCGCCAATGTTGGCACTTATCCCGGCGGCCTGCTTCTCCGCGACCTGCACGTCGGCCATGCTCATCCCCTCGAAGGCCACGGCGGTTATTCCATCGCCGACCACACCACATGGCTCTCCCTTGACGGTCACGACTGGCCGTTGCCCGGCGAAGCCCATACGCTCGATCTTGATCTCAACCTCTGGTCAAATCCCCGTCGCATACACCTTCAGGAGTTTTATCTCGACAGCGGCATGGTCAGCGCCTACGCCAACGGCGATTACGTTTTCAATATTCCCAAACCGCTCACCGCCCACGCGTATCTCGCCGAGAATCCGACCTTCGGCTCAGAAGAAAATTCCCGTCACTTTCGCGGATTGCTCCAATCAACCATCGATTTGAACGGAACCGTCGCTCCGCTGGATCTGGTTCTCGACGGAACCGCGCGCGGTAACGACGTTTATCTCGGCCAACGCCCGCTCGGCGATGTGAATCTCAAAATCGCCGGCTATTTCCGCGACAACCTTATTTATATTTCCTCCCAAAACGTCGAGCTTCTCGGCGGAAACTGGAACGTCAGCGGCTATTGGCCCGCCGCTGACAGCCTCTTTCACATCGACAACCTTTCCGTTGAACATCTCTCGCTTCCCCTCGCCGCCGACACTGGCAACATCGCCGGCACGCTCGACGGAAAATGCTCCATCGACGTTCGCGATCTAACCTCCGACGGAATCGCCGTCGATGGATCGTTTGACGTTCACAATCTCGTCATCGGAAACCCCCACAGCACGGCCGCCGCGCAATACCTGACCTTCGACGAAATTCAGGCCCCCAGCGCCACCTTGAATACGGCACGATCGACATCAAACCCATCTCCCTCGTTCGCAAAATCGGACCCAACACCGGCCATGCAAACCTCACCCTTTATACAACGCTCGCACACCCCCACGATCTGACAATCGGCGTCGACGTCAAATCCTGGCCCGTGCAATCAACGACTCTCCCCTCCTCTGCTACTTTCCCCTCTCCTGGTACTCCGGGTCCCGCTGCGGGCCCCGAAATCCCCGGCTCCTGTCTCCTCTCCGCAACCGGAAATCTCAATCTCAACCTGGCCGCCGTTTCCGCAACCGGTCATCTGAATCTGCATGCCGATACTTCCTGGGAATCGCAGCCCATCGGCCAATTTGAGGCCTCCATCATCCTCAATAGCCGCTCCGCCGACATCAATGACATTCAAATCCAAACGCTCGATGGCAACGCCGCCGGCGCGGGCTTCTTTGATCTCGACAAACCCTTCACGTCCCGCCTGAATCTCGCCTGGAAGAATCTCGACCTCGCCGCCCTCAAACCAATCGCCCCCCGCCTCGCATCAATCTCCGGCAAAGCCGACGGCTTCCTCCAAATCCAACCCGCCACCATCCGCCGGCCGCTGGGCCCGCTGGCCGTCGATCTCCAGGTGACATCCCGCCGCATCCGGTTTAAGGACTTCCGTATCGGCGACCTCGAGGCCCATGCCTTCGTCGGCCCGGACCGGGTCGTTCTCGATGATTCTCCCAAGCGCCCCAGCGAAATCGCCGTGGCCGGCGGAACCATCCGCTTCTGGGGCCGCGTCGCCAAACATGAGCCCGATGTCTACCAATCCCTCCTGCAACTGGAACTTGAGAATCTCGAGCTCGACACGCTCGTGCCCGCCGGCGCCAAAACCGCCGCCACACCCGGCCTTCTCAATGGTGAAATCACGATCCTTGGCCGACCCCAGGATCTGGATCTCGCCCTCGGCCAGGGCACTTTAAAGCTTACCCAATCCGACCTGGCCGGCACCGGCGCCATCGCCCTGGTCTATGACCTCATGCATCTCACTCATGACGCCAAAAAGCCCACGGGTTCGGGGCAGATTGACTTCACGATTCAGAACCGCAACGCCACCATTACCGCCATGCACTATTTCGACAAGGGCAGCGAAATCCGCCTTAGCGGCGAAATCGCGGACCTTCCCAATCTCCCCAAGAGCCCCGTCAACCTGATCGTCGTCGGCTCCGCCCGCCCCCTGGCCTCCCTCCATATCCCCGGCCTGGCCGATTTGGACGCCGCCCTGGGCGCGATCCAGCACGACGCCTTCACCGTCCAGGTCACCGGCCAACTCGATCAACCCAAACAAAAAGCGATCCCCTTCTCCGAAATCACTCAGGACATGAAAAACCTCCTGTTCGGCGACGTTCAGGCCGCAATGGAATGATAAACAAGGTCGCATAGCCGGTGGACATAGCGTAAAATGCGATAGAGGCGTAGGAACGCGAAAGCCAAGATCAAAACCCGAAATCCGAAACTCGAATGACGAATCAAATTCAAAACCCGAAACTCGAAACAAAGACAGCGCGGACGATTTCGTTTCGGTCATTTGATCATTCGAATTTGATTCGTCATTCTGGTTTCGAATTTCGAATTTCCCAAGGTTTTACCTTCGTCGAACTCCTCGTCGTCATCGGCATCATCATCATCCTGGTCGGCATCCTGCTCCCGGTCATCGGCAAGATCCGCTACGCCGCGTACAACGCCGACACCCAAAACGAAATCAGCCAGATTTCTAATGCGTGCAGCTCATATTACTCGACGTATCACGCGTATCCGGGGCCGTTTAGTAATGATGACATCGGCGGCGGATTGGGGCGTACCAACGGATATCAGGGCAGCGGCAGCAATGCCAGCGCAGGACCAGCTACGCTCACGTACTATTATTTTGGCGGCAACTATGTCGCAATCCCCAACATGCCATGGGCCGTCACGGGGGCCGAGAATCTGGTATTGGGATTGATGGGTGGCTTAAGAGTAGACACGGTCGCTGCCGGGCAGCGCCAAACAATCTCGCGTTTGCTCCTGCCGAAGTCGGCCTTGGCCCTCTGAGCCTCAACCCCAACAGTCCATCCCGCACGCCGTCATTCTTTTCCACCGGGTCGAACTACTTGATGTGGTGCCAGACAAACAGCGGTGGCCAGACCATTCAGACTATGGGCGCATATCAAAGCGCGGTCTCCGGATCATTTACAGGCACTCCCTTCACCGACCCGGCCGGCACCGCCGCTTTCGACTGCCCCATCCCCGTATTAGTTGACCGCTTTCCCTCTCCCGGCCCATTGCCCATCCTTTATCTCCGTGCGAGGACGGGAGCCAAGGGAGTTGTCTGGGATAACATCACGGTCAATTATGATGGAAATGGAAACCAGCCCGCGGATTATCAATACGACCTGCGCGACATCTATCCATACACCTGGTCTCACATCGGCTTAACCGCGTACGACAACAACTCACCAGCCCAGCCAAATACTCACAATCTAATCGGCATCATCGGCACCCCCGCCGGGTTTCCACCCAATGCGACCGTGCAGAGCGCGACCAAAGCGCCGCACCCAATGCAAACGCAAAACGGCGGGCCGTACTTCATGAACCCCTCAATCACTCCGACAAACTCGAACGATCCAAACTTCACCGGTCGCCCGCGTGCCGTCGATCAATTTATCCTGATATCCGCCGGCCCCGATGGGATTTACGGAACTGCTGATGACATCACGAGTTTCGGCAGCGTTTCCAACTGATTTCCCACAATATCCGGTTCCCAATCCACAAGACAACACGAATCATTGAGATAGTCTCGACGCAGGCGGAACGATTATGTGCCAATCCTTTGAACAAATGGCAGGCCCAGCAAAAGGCCAAAAGAATATCCTCACGCAGAGGCGCGGAGCGCGGAGAATTCGAGAGCTAAACTCTGCGCCTCTGCGCCTCTGCGTGAGAATCTTTTGGATTTCAATTTGAATTCAGCCAGCCAGCAAGTTAGCGCCGGCCATCGCCGGACCGCGTTTACTCTAATCGAACTCCTCGTAGTAATCGGCATCATCCTGATCCTGATCGGCCTCTTCTTCGCCGGCGCAAAAGTCGTCACCGCACAGGCCAAGCAACGCGACACCCAAACCGCGCTCGAAACCTGCAAAACGATGTTCGAGAATTACAAGCAGGCCACTCATTTGAATCGCTATCCAACCGGGATTTCGTTCGGACCGAACGCGCTTCCTTCAGCCACAACTACCACCTGGTACACCGCGCAAGAGGTTCCGCCCGTCGGCCCCCCCTCAATGTCGGCCACGTTGATGCAGGACACAGCCATCATCATGTATGCAATTGAAGCCATTCCCGAAAACCAGAAAATCATCACGAGCCTCCCGCCAAATAAGATCGTGACGGTAACGGCTACTATTCCGACTTCCACAACCAATGCCACTCCGCCAATAACGGCAAATGTACCGCTGGTTCTCGACGGCTGGGGAAATCCGATTCTCTTCGTTCCCGGCGGTGGCCTTGGAGAAAATGTGGCCAGTGGGTTGGTCTGGCTGGATGGAGTAAATGTCGGCATCATTACCAGCGTTGGGCCAATCACCGCTACTTCCACTCCGTACAAGTTAAGCAGCTACCCGCCGGCGAACACTCCGCTCAACAATCAACCCTTTTTCGTCTCCGCCGGTCCCGATGGCGATTTCGATAATTCCAGTACCCAGACCGACGACAATGTTTACTCATTCAACAACTGAGCGATGAATATGTGTGAAGACAGTTGCGAGTTACGAGTTATCAGTTGCGAGTTCAACGCAGGCTCCCCGCTCGCAACTCGCAACTTGCAACCCGCAACTTCTAAGCGCGGCTTCACCCTCATCGAGATGATCACCGTTCTGACGATCATCATCATCGTCCTGGCCATCGCCATTCCGATCTGGGACGCACTGATGAACGGCACCAATTTATCCGCCGCCCAGAACCAGATATCCGCCTTCATTTCCAACGCTCGAGCCGACGCCATCTACAACCGCCAAACCATCGGCGTTTCCTTCTACATCGACTCCAAAACCCTGCAAACCGCGATGGCGGAAGTGCAGGTGCAGACGCTGTATCAGGTTCCTTATGGCGCTGCTGTCGGCAGCACCCAAAGCTATACGTCGCTCTTTCAACCAAACGCCAACGGCTCAAACGGCCCCAACAACGGCCCGACCTACTCGCTTGAGCTTGTAAACAACCCCGACCCCAATAACGCGGGAAATTATGTCTTCTACCGCGATGCCGTTCTTCTTCCAAAGGGCGTCGGCGTTGCTTTGAACAACAACACCTATACATACAACTCCAACGCCCTCTGGCTATATCCCGATGCCAACGGTTTGCCGCCGCTCGATCGTTACGTGCGCATCGGCACGATCATGTTCAATCCCGACGGGTCACTCGCATCAATCCCCATCGGCATCCCTGAAAAAGAACAATTCACTTCCGCAAGTGCAAATACCTATAGCCTGCTCTGTCAAAAGGTCGGCATGACTTCCGGCAACGATTTTGGTAGCATTGTGGCTCCTCCAGGTGCGGGAAAAACGCCCACTTATCTTCCCCTGATGTCCTCCGTCGGCCTCGTCGTTTTCGATCACGATAAATATCTCAACCAGCACGCCACGGCGCAGGTCGCGAATAATTCGAGTTCCCCTCCCACGCAGGCCACGATCGGCGACGGTGCGCAATTCACCGACATTGACATGGATTATTCCCTCGTCGGCGCCGGCGCTCCGCCCAACGGCGGCGCTCAGGCCCAGGACAAATTCATCGAAGAATCCTGGATCGACCAGAACGGCACCGCCTTCCTCGTCAGTCCCTTCAACGGCTCATTGATTAAGGCGAAATGATGAGAAGAGATTGCCGAATGCCGATTGCCAATTGCCAATTGAAAGGCCAGCAAGCGTGCGCCCGCGTGATCGTTTCCCCCCGTCTTCAAATCGGCAATTGGAAATCGGCAATTGGCAATTCCCCCCGCCCTGTCCTGAGTTTGCCAGCCGTGAGTCGGTCGAACGGGTCGAAGGGCTTCACCTTCATCGAGGTCCTCTTCGCCGTGATTCTGCTGGGTATCGGCTTCATCATGATCGCCGCCGTTTTCCCGGTAGCCATTCAGCAAACCTCCGCGGTCTCGGATGAGACCCAGGGCACCGCCCTCGCCCGCGACGCCATCAAAAAAATCCAGGCGGTCGCGGATGCCCAAATCACCGGCTATGCCCCGCCGGCAGCGGGTGCCACCAATTCGCTCTTCCAGCCAACGATGGTTGGCGGCGTTCCGTCCATCGAAGCCTTCTCGCCGAATATCATGCAGGCTCTTGGGTCCGATTCGGTCTTCACCGGCGACCGTCGTTTCGGCTGGGTCGGTTTTTATCGTCGTGACACCGCCACCAGCCCTTTCGCACTGGTCTACATAATCGCTCTTGAGAACCCGAATTTTCCCAACTATGTGACCAAATTTACCGCCGGGCGAGTCGACGGCCATTAGCCCCACGCCGCCAATCCTGCCAACTGTCGCTCCGCCGATCCCGCCGGCTCTTTATAATTACGCGATGCCGGGAACGGCATACGTCGCCCCAACGGTCGCACCCACCACTCCAACGGCCGGAATTACAGCCACGATCACCGCTCAGTTTTATTACAACACCGATGGCTCGACGAGCGCCGTAATCACTTATCCTTTAACTCAAACGTCGCCCAACGGAACCACAGGTGCTTATCTTCTCGTCGCCGGAGGTGCGGCGCCCGCGAGCATGATCGGCCGATTCTTCCGCCTCGGGGTCGTAAGCAACGGCGCGAATCTCCCAACCTCCTTTACCCCTCCCTCGTCCGGCCTATATCAAATTTTCCAGATTCAGCCCGGCTCGGACATTACCCCCGCCGATGCTCAAACCAATAGCTTCACCGCCGGCTCCTCGGCGTTCACCGCCAACGTCTGGCTCATCGGCGCAGGCCCAACAGTTGACGCCAACAACGAATACACCGGCCCCTTCTCCGGCCCCAACCAGGACATCGGCGTCGCCACGGGATTTATACGGGTGAATACGACGAATAACTGAGGAATGAGTGAGATGAAAAGAAGAGACGAAGAGATAAAGAGACAAAGAGACAAAGTGGCGGCCAACGTGCGCTCCCCCCACTTCGTCTCTCCGTCTCTCAGTCACTCCGTCTCTTCCCCCGTCCTCCATCCCTCCGTCTCCTCTCGCCCCCTCTCTTCCCCATCGGAAATTACGAATAGAGACAAAGAGACAAAGAGACAAAGAGACGAAGTGGCGGGCAACGTGCGCTCCTCCCACTTCGTCTCTTCGTCTCTACTTCTCTACGTCTCTAGGCGACGAGCCTTCACGCTTGTAGAACTCATGATCTCCCTCGCCATGGTCCTCATCCTGATCCTGGGCATCAATTTCGTTTTCCGCAGCGCCACCGACGCCGTCGGCGCCGGGCAGGCTCTCAACGGCATCAACTCCGACGCGCAATCCGCTCAGCCCGTCGTCTTCGACGATCTCCGCAACGTCTCCAAAAATCCCCCCTGCTTCATCATCGCCAGTCAGCTCGTCACCCAATTCCTCAATAGCGACGACGCCAAAACCAGTTCCGACCCGACCGTCATCGTCACGGATAACAACGGCGGCCAAAACGCCGGCAGCAATTTTATCATCGGCAACGGCACGTCGAGCGCGACCGTAACTTATATCTCCCCCGCGATCCTCGATGGCCGACGTCACCGTGCCGATTTGTTGAAATTCATCGCTCATGCCAATTACCATCGCCGCTCTGGCAACGATGGCACCTATTACGGCCCAGAATCCTCCAATGATGCCTTCATCGAATTCGGCCATGCCGCGCTGCCGACCAATGATCTCACGGCCTATTACGGCCCAAGCAGTTTGCCCAATACCGCCTCGGGCGTTTTTAACGCCGTTACCTTCACCGGCTACCCGCGCGTAGGCGCGTATGCTTCCGATTGGGTGCTCGCGCGAAGAGTCACGCTCTTGAAAGATCCGAATCCGTCTGGAACACCGCCGGGAATCGCGACGGGCGATTACTATTACCCGGTCGCAGCAGCAGCGCCTGCGCCGTTCACGGTCAACATGGCCCCACTCAGCTACGGTAGTCCGGATAACAACCCCGCCGACACGGGAACACCGCCGCCCAACGCATTCCAATCGTCCCGCTACGATCTCGCGGGCATCACACCCGAAAATTTTGATCGCGTCATCGCCAACGCAATTTTGGGCTGGCAGTCGGGTGGTTATACCGGCGCGTCCTTATGGTGGAACCCACTGGTTTATAGTTCCCAGCTAACTCAATCGACGGCCACCACCCCGCAGTATTACTCGATGAGTTCCGCAACAACGCCGCTGGTAATGCCGCCTTATGTCATTCCCTACATCAATGCGGCCCCTGCAAATACCGGCTTTGCCCCAATCGCGCCCACCAATCCCACAACCGATCCCGGCCTCTGGTACGCTCGCCCTCAGTGCAATCCCACCGTGCAAACCCCCGTCACCGCCGCGACGTTGGCCCAGATGGCCCCCTATTTCTTGCAGCATTGCAGCCAGTTCATTGTCGAATATGCCGGCGACTACATGCAGCAGGATGTCAACGGCAACATGACCGGTCTCGGCCCCGACGGCCAAATAGATTTCTATCTCGACGCCAACGGCAACAAGCACATCCGCTGGTACGGCATGCCACGAAGCTCTACTGGTGCGCCTCATCCGGATGGCGTCACCAGCAATAATGTCCTGATTCGCGGATTCGATGCCAGCGCCGCCTCACCCGACACACTTACCGAAAAAACGACTGCGGCATCTCCCCCGCCGATGACATTCATGCTGAACTATTTCACCGATGTCATCCCGCTGCGCGATTATTACAGTCTGTGGTTTAACACCAATCCACCGACCACCCCCGGGCCGATTGGCGCTTATGCCCCGCCATGGGAAGCGGACATCAATTTCGATCCCACGCACGACTATGGATGCGGGAGCACCACCTATGCCACACCCAACGCTGCCGGCCCCAACAAGAACGCGTTCAACAATCCCGCCAATCCCCCCCGCTACGTCGCCGCCTGGCACGACGACATGCCGGCCATGGTTCGCATCCTGATCAAGGTGGACGACCCGAATAATAAGGTGAAGGACGGGCCTTGGTATGAGTATGTGTTCAGGTTGAAATGAAAAACTCGAAACCCGAAACTCGAATGACGAATCAAATTCAAAACCCGAAATCCGAAACAAAGCCCCTCGGCCGCCTGTCCCGAATTCGGTCATTTGGTCATTCGGGTTTGATTCGTCATTCGAATTTCTGGTTTCGAATTTCCGCGGAATCGCGCCCCGGTTCCGTCCTCATCATCGTAATCGTCCTCCTCCTCCTCCTGGCCATCCTCGGCGCAGCCTACATTTCCACCACGCGTTCCGCCCGCGTCGCCTCCGCTCAGAATGTTCTGAGTTCGGATGTCGACGACATGCTCAACGGCATCTCCAAAATCAGCGAAGGGGTTATTGTTGATGATTTGAATGATGGACTGGGGAATCTGCAGGGACTTAATCCAGGTGCAACTCAAAATGTCCACAGCGCATATCAAGGGACATTTGTCGCGGGTCAAACTTACAACATTGGCGATATCGTCAGTTATCCGGCCCAGGCGACAGCGCCACCTTTCATCCAGACGAACCTTTACGTGGCCGTTGCAGCGCCCGGATCCGCAACCCCGGCTGTTGGCTCTACTACTCCGTGGTTGCAGACCACCCATGTTGCCGGCATAACATCAAGCCTGATTGAGCCGTGGTTGGCCGAGCGTATTCCGACGCCGGACGGCGTTACCGGCACGCCCGCGACGTTGGCCTATTGGCCGAACATCACGCAGATGGCCGTGCCGACCGGTGGTAATACGCCGACCTCAATCCTGGGAACGCCATTCGAATCGCCGGACTCGACCGCCCCAATGCCAGCCACCTTTAGTCCCGGATATACTCTGACCGGACAAATCAATGGCAGTTTGCAACCAGGATTTAAACAAATTGGCGGCGCCAACGGCCCCTATGTGCCGACACTGACTTACCTGCCAACGGGGGGCCCCAAGGCCACGCAGATCGTTGCGGGTGACGCGGACGGAGATGGCGCTGCCGATTGTTTCCTATTTCGGATTCCCGGCGCGAGCTACGACGGCCTCACTTGGTACGCGGGAGTGCGTATCATCGATAACAACTCCGCAGTGAACGCCAACACGGCTGTGAGCCGCGACCAGGAATTTGGTTGGCCCGGTGGAGCATTTGGGTCATTGGGAGCAAACTCGAACTACTATTCGTTGTTCCAGTCCGGCGTGGGCTTGTTGGAGATGCTGAACACGAGTGATAACGCCAACGCGTTCTTCACATATCTAAACAATTTGGCGACCCCATCTCAGGCGGCTTACGCAGATGCGGCCCCTGGCGCCACCGCGCCCACTACGGCCGTAGCGCGGCCCGATTTTCAATTTCTAACTGGAAGTGATGCCGGCTATTACCAACTCACCCGCAGGATCAATAATCCCGGTTTCGACGGAGCCGGCACTGCTGGGAGCAACAATTACAAGGCAATTCCACTTTCGGACGAGGCTGCGCTCGCATATCATTTTTGCCTAGTCAATCCGGAAACGACCCTTTCGGGAACGCCTTCGAGCCTCATTGAGAATCTTCTGCCGTTTTCTCTTTCGTACTGGCAGGCCCCGTCCGGCACCACTGCTGCGCAGTATTACAATTCTCTCCCGTTCGGCAATTCTGGCACTCCCGGGAATGCCGATGTGAACAAGTGGTTCAATGATAATTTTGACTATGACAATCCTCCGGCCGACTACAATAAAACTGTAGCGGGCTCGCAGCCGATCCGTCCGTTGCTTGTCTCGCGGAACCCAGTCTCGAACTCGATTACGCCGGTTTATGATTCAAATGTAAACAACATCGGGGAGCCTTTGGAACCACTGGTGGGAGCGGTGGCCAATCCATACGCCGCGCCTCCCGGAACCATTTCCGGAATGATGCTTCCTTATGGCATCGGGCCGCCAACCCCAAATTATGCGCACTATAGGGGACCGTGGAGTGGTACAGCCGGAGTCACATACCAATTCAACGACATTGTCGTGGGCACCGACGGTTATACCTATATTTACGTTTCTCAGACCCCGGGGAACACCGCCACCTCGCCGACCTTGAACACTCTTCCGCCGGCATCCGCATCGTGGCCTGCTGGACTGGGGTTCTACACGCAATGGAATTTTCAACCTTGGACAAAGTCGCCGGTTAAGGCAAACGTGAATACGGCGACGTTCCGCGAGCTTTATCGCGCTTTCTGGTCGGTGATGGCCGGAAACCCGAGCAATCAAGGTCCGTTCGGAGCGAACACGAACATTTATTATGATCCGTATGGAGCCGACGCATCGGCGCCCTCGCCCGCCCCTCCTAATCCCGCATACAGTCCCCAGCACCAGTTCCGATCTCCGCTGCGCGATCCTACCTATACCACTGGAACGGCAAGTGGAAATGTGACCCGGCTGGACCCGGAGAATACGATGTTGCTACGCGCGGCACTGGCCGCGGTAAACACATTGGGCTTGCGGGATAACTCACAGAATGTGATCAGCCGCACGGTCTATTTGATGGCGTGGATCGCGCCTGCAGGTGGCGGCGCGGCCGTTCAAACTCCGGTGATGGCGCGCGTATATAGCAATACTCCCCAGCCGGTAATCAGCGAGGTTTATGTGAATACCGTCTTGTCAACTAATCCGGACGGTTATGTCGCCGTGGAATTGTATAACCCATATTCGACACCAATGATATTGAAGAACTGGCAGCTTGGCCTAGTCAATCGCGCGGCAACCGGCGGTACCTATCCAAATCTTGTATTTACAACTAATCCGGCCAATGCCATCGGTCCATCTGTTATTGCGCCGGGGACTTCAACAACCACGCAGCTCCAGGCGCAGAACGATCCGAGGCCGATACCGACAGTGCCTCCCGTGGTTCCTGAGACGTATTCCTATGCAACAAACCAAACTGTTGCTCCTGGAACCATCATTCTCCCCGCTCATGGATATGCGCTGCTTGAAAACTACAACGGTGCGGCAGCCGCAACGCCGGCGACTGGCGATGCCGTGGCGCGACCGCCAAGCTCCGGACTCCCCGCAACCGGAATATGGTATGGTCCGGGCTCGCAGGCATCGCCAAACACTTGTGACGTCTATGTGCCGGGCTTACAGCTTGTGCTCCAAGGCGCAACTGGCGCATCAGAACCGACCGCGTCCACTGGCGGGGAACTGGTATTGCTTCGCCCTCGCCGCTCCGACGGCATTTACACTTCCAATGCGGTGAGTTCTACCGTCAACGATCCATTAAACCCCTTCAATGAGGGAACGCCTCTCGCGCCGAATCTTTACGATTTAGTCCCGGTGGATTCTTATGATTTCACTGGGGTATCGATTACTACGACCGCCAACACAGGATTTAGTTACGTCCGAGTCAAAGGTGCTGCTCCAGCAACTTGGTTTAAGCAGTTTTATCCCGGTCGTTACACTACGGTTCCCACTACCCCACCGGCTCGTCAGTCGGGCACGCTCAGCGAAGGTGAACCGGTGCCCGTTTGGGCCGCTGGCACCGGTGCTCCATCCTTCGGAGTTGACGTTTTGCCTGGAGCGTCGAGCTATACTAACAACTTACCCCCGATTCAGGTTTACAACACTAGCCCTGTGAGTGCCACCACAGGCGCGGCAAACCATTTCCCCAATGCAACGATCTACCCCACGATTACCGAAGGCGTGAACGCGGCTGCGCAAAGCAATCCGACCCCAACTCTTAACAACACCGCGACGCCGGTTCAGGCGCCGTTCGGCACTTTCGCCCGCAACGGAGACATGCTCGACATTCCGTTCGTCGGCGCATACCGAATTTCGCAAGTGAACGCTGCTGTTAATCCGAATCCCGCCGAGCCGATAAATTTTGTTGAGCTTAATTCGTTGCCGATGGACATTTCCTTTGCGGATGCCTACGCAGATACGGACACTGCGGACCAGAAACTTGAAAACGTCGGACGCTTCTGTCCCCTGTGGGCGCGGGCCGCCCCCCCTGCGGGCAGTCCGGGGGACTTTTACGCCTGGACGCGGAATTTGTTCTCGTATCTGACAGTGCAATCACCGAGCGACGCTGAATTGCCCAACTTCGATCCGAATATCGCTGATGTTGTTACGACCTACAGCGTTGCACCAAACCCATTGCCCAACACCTACAAATATCCGCCCGTTAGCGCCGGCAACAATACCGTGGTCCCGCCAGTCCCGGCGGTTTCATCCCCATCGCTGGTGCTAACGGCCGATCCGACAGCTTCGCATCAGACTTCCCAGGGGAGCGTCGGCGTCGAAGGACTTATCAATATCAACACGGCGTCATGGAAGGTCCTCAGTCTGTTGCCGATGGTGACGATAAACGAGGACCCCACGGGCTGGAAAACAGACAACGAAAATCTCGCCAAGGCCATTGTGGCATGGCGCATTACGCACGGGCCGTTTACCTCTATCTACGACCTGAATTCAGTAATTGATTATGTTAAAGGTGCGCCAAACGGATTTCAGAACGCCGAAGGTTTTCTCATGATTGCTAACGGCGGTGCTGCCGGTGGAGTAAGTAGTCTGAACGGCCTGCTTAGCCCCCCGGACCCGGCGTTTCCAAGCGCCACGACGCCTCCGACAATCCCAGTGCTGGCGACTCCGCCAGGCGCAGAAACCTTCGGCGCAACCGCTACAGGCATTGGAGAAGATTACCAATCCGATTTTGCTGTGCTAAATCGCATCAGCAATCTCATCACCACCCGTTCCGACACATTCACGGTTTATATCGAGGTCCAGGGCTGGCAGAACGTTGGCTTAGCAAATCCTCAGCCCATGGTCACTCGTCGTTACGCCTTTATTGTCGATCGCAGTGCCATCAACGGCGATCCCAACACCCGCTTCCTCAAAACCCTGACCGTGCCGAATGATTGAGCACCGTGGAGATGCCAACTCCCAAAGTTCCTCGCGAAAAGCAACGCGAAATCAGGCCCACTGTGCGGACATCGTTTCTGGCAGCCGCGACGGTATTTTTCATGCATCATATCTGTTCACGACGTCGGACATGAATGATGAATGCCGTAAATAACGGGCGTTATGTTCCAAGAACGTAGAGGAAAACACCGCCCTAGTTGTGGTTGTCGGCAAACAGTGCGCGGCCGCTAACTTGACGAACTGCCTTTCCATAAGCTATAGTGTTGCATACTGATTTCTTAAGTAGTGCGAATGGAATTCGCAAATCAGTATTCGCCCCAACGTAATGGCCGCGGCAATTCGAGTTCCTTGAGAGCATGGAGGCTCTATGGTTGGCATAAATTACCCCACCGATAGAATATCCAGTTTATCCGAGCAGCCCAAACCCGTTGGGCGCACACCCGCGCAGAACGCGGCTTCACGCCTCAACGGCAGCCGTAGCCGCGGGCCAGTGACTTCCGAAGGAAAAAAAAGATCGCGCGTCAATGCCATGAAGCATGGATTGTTCGCGCGCGTCATTTCGGCGCAATCCGACTTCCGGAGCCAGAAGACCCTGTATCGGGAGATCCGAAGGCAACTTATCGCGGAGTTCGACCCTCAGGGTTTCACTGACAGTTTGATCATCGATTCCCTCGCAAGCGAGTACGTTCGTCTGGCGCGGGTGTCCAAAATGATGGAACTGCTGGAGCGAGGCCCGAAATTCCCGGTGGACGAAGACCAAAAATGGCGGGAGATTGAGTTATCGCGCCGCGACATGACGGTGATCAATCAATTTATCAGGCATTCGGATAGCAAAGCACCCTTCGCATTCAGACCCAAGGAGGCTGGGCGGATTGCACAGCATGTCGTCAAAATGGTTACGAACGTTCAATTTACCCAGCACGAGACCAAATTCGATGCCAAATTTGAAGGGGCAAATTTCGAAATCCCGCTTCCTCCACCTTCCAACGATGCTCCCACTGATTCCAAAGGCGAAAGACCCGCCGGTACCCCGGTCGATGGGGCTGGAAAAACTAAGAACGATGCGCCCAAATCCAAGCGATCGAGTCGGGCCGATATCGAATTCGAAAAGAAGGAAGAACGTGAATTCGACGAGGTGGTCAAGCTCATAGGCTCTGCGTCTCGACGTCTCGGGGACCAAACGTACGTGGCAAGCGTTCTTTGCGGCGCGACCAAGCCGCAGGTCGGCGATGGTCGGCGCCTGCGCGGACTTCTGGAGCGAATCTGCGAAAGTCTGAAGCGGAAGGATAAAGCGCAGGAAGAGATTGTAGGTAGAATGAAGTTTTTCCATTGGAGGTCCCAAGAGCAATTGGCGTTAGCGCCGCAGCAACTGATGACTTTGTATGGCTATTTGGAGCGAATCGAGCGCGCTATCGAAAAAAAGCTGAAGCAGTTGGGCCGGCGATAAGCTTGGGCGGCTCAAGTCGGCCCAATACCTAATGCGAGCGTCGGTGCGAGTCCCGCTGAATTGGACAAAATCACTCCGGATTCGCCATGGATCGAACGCGAGCCCACAGGTCCCTGTATCCAACGACGGAATTCCTAGCATTCGCATAGTGCTAACTGCCTCGTTTGCAAATTAGTTCGCCCTGTAACGCTACGGTGCTGCTAGCCTCCGCGGCATCGGATTCATTCCAAAACGCAGAGTCGATGTCGCATTTCGGGACGGTTCCAGTCGAAATCCCGCAACTGGAGGTTGGAGCGATGTATCAGGGACGAAAAAGAAATTCGAACCTCCAAAAATGATGTTTAACCTTTGATGCAGAAAGCACCCTCACAACGATTTCGTTCCGGGACGACAATTATATCTGCGAAACCACCTTTCCAGCGAACAGGTAGTTACCCTAAGCAACGCCCGCGCTTGTGTCGGCCGCGCAGCCCACATGCAAGAAGGAAGCTGGCCAACGTCGATTCGACCCTGTCAAGACTGTTGTATTGGGCCATTTGGCGAACCGCAGGTCTGGACTGTCGGGCGAGCGGAGCAATAATTCCGCGCGGTCGACTCCAGAATAGTTAAAAAAAAGAGAGATGGGTTTCTCGGTGAGTTTCACCCCTCATCTCTTTTTTCGCAGTCGTTGCAGCAAATGCGCCGAACGCCAAGGCCGATCGCTGATCAGGCAACTTCCCCTCCAGCTTCGCCCTGAAAATCCATCCACTCTCGTTCGTAACGCCGCCGCAATTGCGACACTCTGCCGCGGCTGATGGCGAAGCGGTCTGCAATAGTGGAAGGATGCTCTCCGGCAATCAGAGCTGAGATGATCGACTGGTCCCGTCTGCTGCACATCTCAAACCACCGCCCAAAATCGAGTCGAAGTGCCGCCAGATCTGGAACCGGCACCTTTCGATCGGCGAGGACTACCTGCCTCCACCCGTCCGCTCCGATGGCTGATCGATGTTCAAAATATCTGGTAACCCGAACGCCGTGCCGGCGCTGACACGCCGGTGACATCACGTCCCGTGCGGCGTTCTGGCTGCCGCCGACGTGCCTGCCTGTTCTGACGTGCCTCACTGCAAAGTCCGCCAAAGTGCCAGGGCGGACGACGTTCAGCTTTCCGTGCGCCGCCGCCAACTGAAAATTCACGCAGGCCGCGGCGATGGTCTCCTGGATCGCTTCTTCTCGCCGTTCGGCGGCAAGCCGCCGGAAACGGACCCTCGCGTGCTGTTGGACCGCTGGCAGAACCTTGAGAAAACCTTGCTGCCAATCACACAGTAACTGGGTGACTGCACTCATGGGACGCTCCTTAAAAATGGACCGTCCCCATGCCGGGGACGGTCGTGTGACAAAACACAACCGCCCCAGCACATTGCCGGGGCAAATCAGAGATGGGCGGCCATCCCAATACGGGTTCATCCCCGCCAGTCAATTTCAGCGATTAATTGGTCTGACGGACTCTCCACTGCGCCTCGCTGCTTCCGCTTCTTAAGGCGGCGAAACAGCGGGTTTGAACAAACGGATCGCAGTCGGTAATGGCGATATGCCCTTCACTGATCATGACGCGGAAACGGCGGGAATTTAGCGACCTCCGGCACATATATTTGCGCGGGCAGCATCGGGACACTTCCAGTGACCTGAAAAGGTGTAGTCATCAAGAGGCTGATCTGCGGCCGATGCGTTGTCGGCAGTTGCTCCAGGCACCGGTCGATTGCATCTCGAAACGCGGCGAATGAACCGTGATGCGACGAATTGAGTGCCGCTTGCCTCACGAACTTCCAGAGGCGTTCCATCAGGGTGAGATTGATCGAGTACGACGGCAGAAACAGGAGTTCAATATTCATTGGCCCGGCCAGATGCGGAACCAGTCGACACCGGCTGTATCGAGTGTTTGTCGGAGCCAGCGTGATCAGCCCTCCGACGATAGTGCAAAAAGCCTTAAAATCGAGGCGATGTTTTCGCCGGCGTCTCTCCGGCCGGTATAAGGCGGCGAATGTTCGGCCGGGACGGGGTCGGTGTCAACTTCACATCTTGCCGCGGATCACGGTGGGATACTTGCTGCCTTGGGCCCCGGAATTGAATCCCAACAAATGCGGGTGGGGCCACTCCACGACCAACGACCGGGCAAACTATTGCCCGCAGGATGTTGAACGGTTACTGGCTCGCGTGGCTGTGCCCGTCAACGCCGCCCGCACCCGGCAGACCCTGTTGCGGGGGTTCCTCAAAGCATCACGTCTTGCGACGCGTCCCGATTGAGACATTATTTATGTCGATATCATTGGCCCTGACGCAATATTCAGTTCACACCGGAAACAGCGGCAGGTTACGGCCACGGGTGGAGTTACGCCACGGCACCCGCGGATCACCAACCCCTATCCAATGGCCGCGGCCTTCGCGTATCATTTCCCATCACCATGCAACGACGGAAATTCGGCGATTCGGATCTGGAAGTCTCGGCGATCAGTCTCGGTTGCTGGCCCTTCGGCGTCGACTGGTGGGGCCATTATACCGACGACCAGGCGCTTCGACTGATGAAGTTCGCTTTCGATCAGGGGATCACCTTTTTCGATTCCGGCGATGCCTACGGCAACGGCCGGGCGGAATCGTTGCTCGGACAGTTCCTCAAAACCGTCCCCCGGGACGGCGTCGAGATCGGCGGGAAGTTTGGTTACGACTTCTATTCCGACCCCGGCGAAGCCGGCAGCCATCGCGAACGCAAACAGGATTTCTCGCCCAAATTCCTCCGCTTCGCGCTGGAGCAATCGTTGCAGCGGCTCGGAACGGATTGCATCGATCTGTACATGGCGCACAACATCAAGTTGCCGCAGTTTCGGGATGATTTGTTCGCGGAGTTGGAGAAGATCAAAGCCGAAGGGAAGATCAAGGTCTGGGGCGTGTCGCTGGGGCCGGCCATCGGCTGGCGCGAGGAGGGGATCAAGGCGATGACTGAGCACAACGCCAAGGCGGTTCAGACGGTTTATAATCTTTTCGAGCAGAATCCCGGCCGTGAGTTTTGCGAAACCGCCCGTGCCACGCGCGCTGGCGTCCTGGCGCGCGTTCACGACAACAGCAGCATTCTCAAGGACAAGGTGCGGATCGACACGCAGATCGCCCCGAACGATCACCGCAAATTCCGCGATCAGGCATGGAAGGTTTACGGCCTGAAGAAGCTGGAACTGGTCCGGCATTACGCTTCGGATCATGGAATGAACGTCCATCAGCTTGCCTGCAAATGGCTGCTGATGGACCCGGCCTTGACGAGCATCACCGGCACACTGCTGAACGAGGAGGAAATCCGCGAGGCGGTTGAATCGGTGGATAAGCCCGCGCTATCGGAAGCGGAGATGACTCAGCTTGCCGAGGATTACGCCCGCGATTGGGGTTTGGGCGATGAAGCGCATCCGTGCAATTTGAAGAGCAGCGTTTCGCCCGAGGGATCGGTTCGCAGCGGTTATGTTCCGCCGCCGGTTATGGTTTCCGAAAGCCGTTAAGGCAAAATGTAAAAATGTCCGCCCTGCGATATGTCGTTCTGCATCACACGGGGATCGATCGGCCGCATTATGATCTGATGTTCGAGCGAAATTCGTGCGAGGCGTTGGGAACGGTGCGATGTTCCGATTGGCCGCCGGTGGAGGGCATGATGATCGAGCGGATTGGCGATCATCGCCGATCCTATCTGGAATATGAGGGGCCGGTTTCGGGGAATCGGGGTGAGGTAGCTCGCATAGAGGCGGGAGTTTGCAGCGTGGAAGCGGATCGTGACGATTCGCTGGTGCTTCGCCTGTCTTCGGGGATCCAAATCCGCATTCCGAACGCCGGCGGGGATAAAAAATAAAAAAAGGTGCCGTGGACCTCTCGGCTTTCCACGGCACCCAGGGAAGGAGGATCGTTACATTGGAATATACGATAGAAATGTGGACTTTGTTTCCAATACTGACGAAATCTATATGGTAAAGCATCAAATTTATCGCGCGGCGGGAAAGATAGGTAAACCTCTATCAATAAACGGCTTTTGAACGGGCGACCGCGGATGGATGGCGATAGATATAAGCCAATTAAGTCCCTGGTTGCCCGTGGCCGATAACAGGCATACAGTTAGCGCATGCAATTGTTGCGAACCGAAATCAATTCGAAGGGGTCCAATGGCAAGGACTCGGCGCTCAGCGATGGGTGTGCCGAGGCCGTGCTGAACAACGCCCCGCCGGTGGTTCGGGCGATCCGCAAGATGATGCGCGAGCATCGTCTGCCGGAATTGTCGGTGCCGCAGTTCAGGACGTTGGCATTGCTGAGCTTTTGCGCCGATGCATGCCTGTCCACGGTGGCGGATTATGTCGGTTCCTCGTTGCCGGCCGCTTCGCGCATGATTGATGGGCTGGTGGCCAAAAATCTGATTGCGCGGAAGCAATGCTGCCGCGACCGCCGGCAGGTGTCGCTGGAGTTGACTCCGCTGGGCCGCGAGGCGTATTTGGAGTCCCGCCAGGCGACGCGGTTTCAGTTGGCAACCAGGCTCGCGGGGCTTTCGCCCAAGAAAAAAGAGAGTGTCATCGAAGCCATGCGGTGGCTTGGGGAAATATTCGGCAGCGATGCCCAGGCGGCGTCTGAAGGGGCCGGGAAATCGACCGCCAATAATACCTGATCGAGCGTAATTATGTGGATCGTACGTCTTGCTCTGCGTCGTCCCTACACCTTCGTGGTGGCCGCGATGCTCGTTGCCATCCTGGGGGTGCTGACGATCCTGCGCATGTCGACGGACATTTTCCCTGAGATCAATATCCCGGTCATCGCGGTGGCGTTCAATTATGCCGGCATGACGCCGGGAGACATGGAACAGCGCATCGTCTACCAGTTTGAACGCATCCTTCCCACCACCGTCGCCGGGATTGAGCACACAGAGAGCCAATCGCTGAACGGCATCAGCGTGATCAAGATATTTTTCCATCCGAACGTCGATATTCAGGAATCGGTGGCACAGGTGACGGCTATTTCGCAGACCGCGTTGCGCCAGCTTCCGCCGGGCACGCAGCCGCCGCTGATCATTCGATATAGCGCCTCGGACGTTCCGATCATTCAATTGGGGATGAGCAGCGATCGCCTGGCCGAGCAGGATGTGTTCGACATCGCCAACACCGTGGTGCGAATCGGCCTGGCATCCGTGCAGGGTGTCCAGGTCCCGTGGCCCTATGGCGGCAAACAGAAGCAGATCATGGTTGATCTCGATCCCGATCGGCTTTATGCCTGGAACATCTCTCCATCCGACGTGGTCACTGCGATCACCTCTCAGAACCTGATTCTCCCGGCGGGCACGGCGAAGTTCGGCGACAATGAAATGCCGATCATGCTCAACGCCAGCCCGAAGGTCGTTGAGGAGATGAACAATCTCCCGATCAAAACCGTCAACGGCACCACGGTCTACATCAAGGATGTCGCTCATGTGCGGGACGGGTTTCAGGTTCAGCAGAGCATCGTGCATCAGGACGGCAAGCGCGGCGGATTGATGGTGGTTTTGAAGGCCAACGGGGCTTCCACGCTGGATGTGGTGAAGGGCCTCAAAGCCGCTTTGCCGAGCATCGAGGCTCTGGTTCCCCCTTCCTTGAAAATAACTCCGTTGTTCGATCAGTCGATTTTCGTTGAAGCATCGGTCAACGGCGTGGAGCGCGAGGCGGCCATTGCTGCCGGGCTGACGGCCCTGATGATCCTGGTGTTCCTGGGCAGTTGGCGAAGCACGCTGATCGTCATCATCTCGATTCCTCTTTCGATTCTGGTGTCGATTATCGTGCTGAGCTGGCTGGGTGAAACGTTGAACGTCATGACCCTGGGCGGGATGGCGCTGGCGGTGGGAATCCTGGTGGACGACGCGACGGTGGAAATCGAAAACATTCACCGCAATCTCGGCCAGAAGAAACGGCTGGTGCAGGCCATCCTCGACGGCGCATCTCAAATCGCCATTCCGGCGTTTGTTTCGACGCTGTGCATCTGCATCGTTTTCGTACCGGTGCTGTTCATCAGCGGCGCCGCCAAATATTTGTTTACTCCGCTGGCGATGGCGGTCGTCTTCGCCATGCTGACGAGCTACCTCCTGAGCCGCACGCTTGTGCCGACGATGGTGCACTATCTTCTGGCCAGCGAGGTCGAAATCTACGGCGGCAAGCTGGATCCGGACGATCCGCACGCCGATCCCGAAAAAGCGAAGGCGCTCGATCCGCATGTTTATCACCCTTACGTGACGCTTTGGGCGAGCGTCTGGTGGGTACTGAGCCGCGTCGGAACCGTGCTTCTGGCATTGGCCGTTTTGGTTGGCGTCATCGCGCTGCTGCCGCATGAATGGAGTAGTTTCATCGGCAAGGTCCAGGGCTTCGTGAAATCGCTGGATTGGAAATGGGATCTGATCTATCTGTTTTTGGCGTTGGTGTCGCTGGTGCTGATTCATTATTTCATCGGCAACAATTTCATCTGGCGGTTTCACGAAGGCTTCAATCACCAGTTTGAGAAGCTTCGCAATTTCTATGGGGGAATGCTGACCCTGGCACTGGAACATCGATTTGCAACGGTGTGCGGATTTGCCGCCATGGTGCTTGTCTCCTGCAGCCTCTTTTTCCTGATCGGCACGGACTTCTTCCCCACGGTGGACGCGGGCGAAATCCGACTTCACGTGCGCAACCCGCCCGGCACGCGCATCGAGCAAACTGAAGTGATCTTTGGGAATGTTGCACGTGCGATCCGCAAGGACATTCCGCCGGCCGAGATCGACACCATGCTCGATAACATGGGAATCCCCAACAGCTCGATCAATCTTTCGCTGAGTGATGGGTCGCTGATGTCGCCAGCCGATGGGGAAATCCTCATCTCGCTCAAACCGGGCCATCATCCGACGGAACAATATATTGACCGTCTGAACGCCGATTTGCCCAGGTTGTTCCCGGCGCAGACCTTCTACTTTCAGCCCGCGGATATCGTCACGCAGGTTTTGAATTTCGGAATCGCGGCGCCGATCGACGTTCAGATCGACGGGCCCGCCGCCAACCAGGCGAAAAATCTCCAAATCGCCAGGGGAATGCTGGACAAAATCCGCTCGCTGCCCGGCGCGTCGGACGTTCGGTTGGCGCAAGTCCCTGACGCCCCGGACGTGCGCGTTAATGTCGATCGAACGCTGGCGAGCGAGGTGGGCGTAACGCAGCAGCAGGTCGCCAACGACCTGCTGGTGTCTCTCAGCGGAACCGCGCAGCTTTCCCCGAATTTCTGGATCAATCCGCAAACCGGAATTCAATACAACGTCTTGGTGCAGACGCCGCAGTATAAGATGGATACGATTTCCGATCTGGCGAACACCCCGGTGGTGCCGCCGGGCCGGAATCAGACGACTTCACTGGTTGAGCGCACGCAGCTTCTGGGCAATCTGGCGGACATTCAGCCGGGCCGTTCGCCGTCAAACATCACCCATTATCAGGTTCGCAACACCTTTGACGTCCTGGCCGGGGTGCGGCATACGGACCTTGGTTCGGTCGCCACTGGCGTGGAACGCATCATGGCCGACGCCCGCAAATTGCTGCCGCGCGGCAGCAACATCGTTCTTCGCGGACAAGTCCAGAGCATGCGCGATTCTTTCCGCGACATGGCCCTGGGACTTATCTTCGCTATCGTCCTCGTGTATCTGCTGATGGTGATCAATTTTCAATCGTGGCTCGATCCGCTGATCATCCTGATGGCTTTGCCGGGGCGCTGGCGGGAATCCTGTGGATGCTTTTCCTCACCGCCACGACGATCAGCGTGCCGTCGCTCATGGGGGCAATCATGAGCATCGGCGTGGCGACATCCAACAGCATTCTGATGATCACTTTCGCGAACGACCAGCGGAAGGAAGGCAAGAATTCCCATGATGCGGCGCTGGCGGCGGGCATCACGCGACTGCGGCCGGTCATCATGACCGCGCTGAGCTATGATCATCGGAATGCTGCCGATGTCGCTTGGATTGGGCGAGGGGGGCGAGCAAAATGCCCCGCTGGGCCGCGCCGTGATCGGCGGATTGTCCATGGCGACATTCGCCACGCTGTTTTTTGTTCCTGTTGTGTACAGCAAGCTCCGCCAGAAGCCTCCGCAGACACATGTGGAGGAGGAGTTGAGATAATGGAATCAAACGAAAATCAATCACACGGCCAGTCCCATGATGTGCCCCACGATCTACCCCGCGTCAGCAAGGGAAAAATGGCTGCCATCCTGGTGGTTGTGGTGTTGCTGTTTGCCGGCGCGTTCGTTGCCAGAATTGTGCCGATGATGGCTCACGAGCGCGAGCTGCGAGCCCAGGCCGATCAATCCGAAAATGCCGCGCCGATTGTGAACGTCGCCCTACCGCAGCCACAGGCCATTCAGGAGGAACTGAATCTTCCGGCGGATGTTCGACCGATGGCGCAGACGGCGATTTATTCCCGCGTCGATGGCTTTCTGGGGCACTGGCATGTGGACATCGGAGATCACGCCGACAAGGGCCAGCTTCTGGCAGAGATTGATGCCCCCGACACGGACGCCCAACTCGATCAACAGCGAGCCGCGCTCCAGCAGGCGATCGCGAATGTCACCAAGGCCCAGAGCGACCTTCAATTGGCCAACGCAACCTACGACCGGTATCACGGTCTGCTCGCAACCGGCAGCGTGACGCAACAGGACCTGGACACGCGCCAGTCCACCGCCAGCCAGGCCGCCGCCGAAAAAGCCGCAGCCGATGCCGCGGTCAAAAGCGCCCAAGCCATGGTCGATCGCCTGACGGTGCAGCAGGGCTTCGAAAAAATCTATGCGCCGTTTTCCGGGACGATTACGTTTAGAAATTACGACGACGGAGCGCGCATCAGCGCTAGCGACACCACGGCCGGGCATGAAATGTTCGACATCGCCGACACGGATCGGCTGCGCATCTACGTCAACGTGCCGCAGGCTTACGTGACGCTTATTCAGCCGAACCAGTCCGTCGATTTTCTCTCGCAAAAGAATTACGGAATGCGGCGGTTTACCGGATACGTCGCCCGATCGGCCGGGGCATTGGATCCCTCGACGCGGACGCTCCTCACCGAATTGGATTTTGACAACAAGGATCATCTGCTCTGGGCGGGAATGTACGGTGAGGTTCACATCACCGCTCGCCGGGAACACCCGATGTTGACGGTCCCCACCGCTGCGATGCTGTTTGAGGCCAATGGCACCCAACTGGCCGTCGTGGATGACGACAACCATGTGCATTTTCGGAAAGTGACCGTCGGCCAGGACCTGGGGCAGCGGCTTGAAGTCGTCGGAGGTGTCTCAGCCGATGAAAAGGTGATCACGAATCCGGGTGAAAAATTGACTGAAGGCGCTTCCGTTGAGATCGCCCAGGACACTCAGCCGAGCGCGCCCGTGGTTGCCGGCGCGAATGACTCGCATGTGGCTCCGGCCAATCCGCCGGCGGCGCCCACCACGCGGTTTGCCCAGACCGATGCCGATCCGCCTGAGGGCGCTGGATCAGGAGGCACGGCCCGGTGAGTTCACGGTTGGTCAACGCGCTCATTTCCATCCGCGGGTGTTCGAGGGGAATTTTCCTCGTGGGCCTTCTCGCACTGGCGGGTTGCCCTACCCAGCAGGAGGAGATTCAATCCTACCGCAAGGTCGTGGATGCCGGCCTGCCAAGGCCTTTGTCTTATCAGGCGGGCGAACCGCTCTCGTTGAACCGGGCGATGGCGCTGGCAAATCAGGACAACGAGCAGATCGGCCTGCAGGGCGAAAATTATGTGCAGGCGATGATCGCCAAGAGTCGTGCCGTCGCGGCGTTTTTACCGACTGTTTCGTTTCAGCCGAATTTCACGATCGAACAGGCGCCGCGAAACGGCGTCACATCCGCCGGCCCAACGGTTACGCCGCAGGTGGCCGCGTCTTCGGGCGGATTTGTCGTCCGCGGCGACACCTGGCAACGATTCGAAGCGCCTGTCACCGGCGGTATGAACCTCAGCTTCGTCTCCTATCCCAACATCCGTAGCACCGAACAAACCATCGTCCAGCAGCGGCAGCTTTTGCTCGACACTCAGGCGACGCTTCTGCTGAATGTCGCGCAAACCTATTACCAGGTGCTGCTCTCCGAAGAGCAGGTGCGCGTTCTGGAAAATTCGCTGAAGGTGCAGGACGCCCGATTGGCTGATGCGCAAAGCCGTTTTGAGAATCGTCTGGCCCTGGCGTTGGAAGTATCCCAGACGCTGCTGCTCTGGTCGCTTCCACCCAAGCCCAGTTGACGCAGGCGAAAAGCGATGTCCGCAACGGCAGGCACATGCTCGCGTTTCTGATCGGCGTCGGGGAAATCGGCGGCCCGCTGGTCGATGAGGTGGTCGTACCGAACCAATTGGCGTCGGTGGATGATTTCCGCCAGTACGCGGCGACGCATCGGCAGGACCTTCTCGGAGCTGAATCCGCCATCCGGGCGGCCAAATATGCGGTGGACGCCGCGATCGCCGAATATTATCCGTCCGTCTCGATCGACGTGGCTGGGTTTCTCTTCCGCCAGTATTTCTCGGACGCCAGCAAATGGGACGCGATCCTGATTGCGAACCTTCCAATCTTTTCCGCGGGAATCATCGAGGCGGACGTGCGCGATGCCTGGTCCAAACTCCGGCAGGCGGCGCTGTATCAATCCGAGCTGCTGCGGCAGATCGATCGCGACGTTCAGGTGGCGTACGACAATCTCATGACATCGCAGCAGGAATTGACCAGCCTCGACGAAGAGGTCCAGGCCGCTTCGGATTCGCTGAACCAGTCTGAGCAGTTGTTGAGGAACCAACTTGCCATACCCCTAGACGTTTTGACGGCCCAGAATACCTTATTGTCGGCCCAACTGAACTATTCCAGCGAGCAGATCAGCAGATCGATTTTTTATCTCGATTTACTGCGCATTACGGGCCAACTCGATCCTAACAGCCCAGAACGCTGGGAAACGACAACTCGTCCGACGACAATTCCGTCCAATTTTTGAGCCTTCCAAGCCTTCTCGCACGCTCTTTGCTCTTCAGAACGCCGGATGTGTCGGATGCGAATCCGGCCGACAAGAAAAAGATGTTGGAATTAATGAAAGGATAACCCCATGCGATTTCCATTATTCTGCCTCGCTGCCGTCGGCGCTGCGGCCATGTTTCTCGGTGGTTGCTCGACCGCTCCTGAAAACAATACAGGTCGAACCGAGCTTAACAACGATAGCCAGGCGGCAATTAACGATTTTAAGGCTCAGGATCCTTCGCTGGATAACCTCCTCGGTAATTCGTATGGGTACGCAATCTTCCCATCGGTTGGAAAAGGTGCCGTGGGGGTCGGCGGCGCGTATGGGCAGGGCGAGGTTTACCAGGGCAGTAAGCTCGTCGGATATGCCGACATGACGCAGGCCAGCGTGGGTGCCTCGATCGGCGGGCAAACGTTCGCCGAATTGATTGTGTTCCGAACACCGCAGGCGCTCCAAAATTTCCAATCCGGCCAGGCGACGTTTACTGCTGACGTTTCCGCCGCGGCGGCCAAAGCCGGAGCGGCTGATAATGTGAAATGGTCGAACGACGTCGCCGTCTTCATCAATGTCAAAGGCGGCCTGATGGGCGACGCCTCCGTCGGCGGCCAGAAGTTTAACTACAACGGCCTGTAAAACCGGACCTGTAAAAACCGGGACGATCACAACCCCGTCCCCCCTCCGAACCCACGGACCATCCGTGGGTTTTTTTTAGGCTCTGTGTGAAAACTCTAATGGGCCGCGCCAGCCATGGCTTGGCCCGAATCAAGGAATGAGGGAGTTTTCAGGCGGAGCCTAGTTTTTTCCGATCTTCTTAAGGAATTCCGATTCGCTTAAAACTTCAATGCCAAGCTCCTTCGCCTTATCCAATTTGCTGCCGGCATCTTCACCGGCGACGAGAAAACTTGTTTTGCGACTGACGCTGCCGGCGGCGCGGCCGCCGAGGTCGGTGATGAGACGCTCGATCTCATCCCGCTTGAGCTTTTGCAATGTGCCCGTCACGACGATCGTCAACCCAGCCAGCGGCTGCTCCGCGCGCGCGGGCATTTCCATTTTGGGATCGACGCCGACTTGTTTCAGTGCCTGGATCGTTTTCTCGCCCGCGGGGCTGTGGAAGAAGTCGAAAACTGATTGGGCGATCACATCGCCGATTTCGTGAATTGAGGAAAGCTTCTCGACGGTGGCATCCCGCAACGCCGCGATGCTGCCGAAATTCTGCGCCAGCACGAATGCAACTCGGCTGCCGATATGGCGAATGCCAAGCCCTGCCAGCAATCGGTCCAGTGGCCGCGTTTTGCTCTGGGCGATTCCGTCAATGACATTTTGCGCGCTTTTGTCCCCCATTCGTTCCAGCTCCAGAAGCTGATCCTTCTTCAGGCGGTATAGATCGGCAAACGTCTTGACCAGGCCGGCGTCGATGAGCTGGTCCACCAATGCTTCGCCGATATTTTCGATGTCCATTTGTCCGCGGCCGCAGAACCATCGAAGCCGCTCGCGGAATTGGGCGGGACACTCGGGGTTTTCGCAGCGGATGTAAGGCGTGTCCGCTTCCTTGATGACTTTTGTTCCGCAGGATGGACACTTTGTCGGTGGTTCGATTTGTTTAGCGCCCTTGGGCCGTTTAGCGGGAATGGCCTGGCGAACGTAGGGAATTACCTCCCCCGCTTTCTCCACAACGACGGTGTCGCCCAGATGCAGATCGAGTTTTCGGATCTGATCGATGTTGTGCAGGCTGGCGTTCTGGACGGTCGTCCCGGCGAGAAAAACCGGCTCCAGCCGAGCCACGGGCGTCAGCGTGCCGCCCTTGCCGACTTGCCAATCCACTTCGCGCAAAATCGTCTGCATCTGCTCGGCCGCGTATTTGAACGCGATCACCCATCGCGGGGCCTTGCTGGTCGCGCCGAGCCGGTCGCGCTGCTCGAATGAATCGACCTTGATGACCACCCCATCCGTCTGATACGCGAGCTTGCCGCGAATCTCTCCGAATTTCTCGATGGCGGCGATGACCTCGTCCGCCGAATGCACGAGCGAAGTGTGTTCGCCGACCGGCAAATGCCAATTTTTAAAAAGTTTGAGCGATTCCCAATAGCTTTTGGTCGCCAGCCGATCGACCTGCCCAAGCCCGTGCGAAACAAACCGCAGCTTGCGCGAAGCGGTGATCTTTGGATCGAGTTGCTTGAGCGCCCCGACCGCGAGATTGCGCGGGTTCTTGAAAATCTCCTCTCCTTCGGCTTCGCGCTGCTTGTTGATCTCCTGAAAGACTTTGCTGGACATATAAATTTCGCCGCGGACCTCGAGGATATTGGGAACATTCTCGCCATGAAGGCGGAGCGGAATCGACTGAATGGTCCGGGCGTTGACGGTGATGTCATCCCCCCGCCGCCCATCCCCGCGCGTGGCCGCGAGCACGAATGCGCCCTTCTCGAACCGCAGCGACGCAGCCACGCCATCCACCTTCGGCTCGATGACGTAGGAGACCTTCTCCTCACCCAGCCCCTTGCGGACCCGCGCATCGAACGCGCGCACCTCCTCCTCATCGTACGTGTTATCGATGCTCATCATCGGCACGGCATGCTCAACCGTTTTGAACTCGTCGATTGGCTCGGCCCCCACCCGCTGGGACGGCGAATCGGGTGTGAGCAGCTCGGGATGGGCTTTCTCCAATTCGATCAGCTCGCGCATTAGCGCGTCGAATTGGCGATCGTCGATTTCGGGTTTGCCGCTGTAATAGAGATAGTTGTGACGCTCCAGTTCCTGGCGGAGCTTTTTGATTTTTTGTTCGGGGGCGGTTGGCATAGCACCAGTTTAATAAAAAACAGCCGACGGCGAAGAAAAGAGCCGGCGAATTATCCCACCTTCGGCGGCAAAAGGGGCTGCGAATCGTCCGGCGGTGGGGCCGGGGGAAAATACTTGGGCGAAAGCGGACGAAAACATCCGGCCATGTTCAACAGGGCCAGAGCGGCGCGGAAACGGTTCTGCTCGGCCGGGTCGTCGAGGAATTTGGCGAGGATGGACGTGGCGCGACCCAGAAGAATCTGATAACGATCCGTGGCGGCGGAGTAAAGCTGGATGCGGGCGTTAGCGAGAACCCGGCGGTAATGCCTTCGTGCCTCGCTCAAAGACAGTACGTCGGATTTCTTCGCGTTAGGAGTCAAGTGGAGACGTCCCAACGAATTGCCGATGAATCCGAGGGCTCGAAGCCCATCCGCGAAAGAATCCACCCCTACATTTTGATCGTCCATCCAACGGATGAACGCCCCTTCACCAAACTCTTTAACGATCCGATCATCATGAGGAAACAGCACCATGTGAGCCAATTTTCGTGAACAGTCGAATTGATCTACGGGCAGGCCGATGCGTGGACATTCAACAAAAGCATCGCGAATAGAAATTCGCTCAAGCATGAAAAATAGTAAGCCAATCATTCGTGGCGGTGCGCTTACAGCGTGTAAGAACTCTGAAATTCGGCTAAAAAGGATGCTATCGAAAAAGTTGGTGATATCCGTAGTTACAATAAAGGGATAGACCTTTTTGAAGACGAGGAATTTTCGGTACTGATTGTAGTATAACCACGCCCTGAACCGCTTTTTGCTAGTCGGGTCGTACTCGGATGGTGCGCTCGTGATTCGCGCCCATGTCGATATAGTCGGCGTCTTTAGTCCCTTTGTGGTTTCGGTATCTTTTGGAAGCGTACCACGTTCGAAATAGACATATTTATGCTCAAAACGCTTAACCTTTACGTAAAGAAAATCCACAATCGCACGGTAAAGGACCAAATCTGGCACATGGGGCAGCGTCATGCGACGGCTGAATCCCTTAGACTTTGCGAGAGGAAAGCGGGTTGGTGTTTCTGGCTCATATAGCCCAATCTCAAGGCGTGTCAGGAGACGCCCAATCCAAATTTCTGGGTTGATGTCGTATTCAAGAAAATCAACCACGTCGCGAATCGGCGATTTTTTGAGTTCGGGTCGAATCGCTTTCCAGGCCTTCCACAACGAAGTGCGATTAATGCCTGGAATCTTATCACCCATAATACAGCGCCCGGTAATCGAAAGGTTCCGCCCTATTTGTTTGCAACTGTGGTTGCGCGTTCATATTTTAGCAGTGACGGCTTACTTAAGGAATTTTGGTGCGGATTTGGATGGTTTTTTCGATCGAAGCCCGCAGGATGGCCATCCTGCGGCTTTGGGGGGAGGGGGTGAGTGGAGATGGAATTGGGTGGGATTTTCCGGGGGAGCAAGCTCCCACGGCTTTGGATTGGGGCGGACGGATTTTTTGTCTGCTAGGGTAGGGCGCGGTTTATGGATGGCTCGGCTTCAAGTTTGTGGGAATAGCTGGTGCCGCGCCAGAGGACGCGGCCGGTGATGCACATCCAGAGGGCGCGGGCAAGAATGGCCAGGATGAACAGGCCGGTTATGAAAAACGCGACGGCGTAGATGGCGCGGCCTCCCAGCCAGCGGTAGATCTTGCCGATCTGGACCGTCATCAATATCCAATGAATTACGGCGACGACGAGCCAGGGAATTGAGTCGAAAATTCCGATGCGGTGGGTAATGCCGTAAACGCCGTAGGCGGCGGCGAAGAAAGCGGAATAGCCTCCGATCACAACGAATAACATCACGGCGAGGCTGCGCCAGGGGGAGCCGCTGCCGGCGCCGAAAAAGATGCGGCTCCAACCGGACATGATTTTCGGCAGGGAGTCGTACATTCGAACCGAAGCGATATCGATTCCCCATGCCGTCCGCGTTCGATGGCGCAGTTGCTTCATTATCCTGGCCAGTGCCATGTCCTCATTGAATTGCGATTTGACTGCTTCGTGGCCGCCGATCTGATCGTAAGTCTTTCGATTGAACAGCATGAACTGGCCGTTGCCGAAGTAGTAGTCGTTGGAGTCGTGATTGCTCCGGCCGATCATGTAAGCGGCGCCGATTCCGGCGGAGGCGAGCGGGACAATCGCGGACTCCCAAAACCCCCGGGTCTCGAGCCTGAGAATCAGGCTGAGCATTTCGTAATGCCTGGCGACGGCGACGCGCAGGGTCGTGGACAGGGCGGTGGGTTGGAGGATGACGTCGGAGTCGATGAAGAGGAGCCATTGTCCGTCCGCGCGAAACGGCGTGATACAGGGCGTTATTTTTTCCGGTCCATCCGGTGGGAAGCTCGTGGATATGTATGACCCTCATTCGCGGTTCGGTCGCGGCCATCTCGTCCATGATTTGACCGGTGGCGTCGCCGCTGCGGTCATCGATCGCTAGTAGTTCAAATTGGGGGTAATCCTGAGCCAATACCGAAGCCAGGCATTGCCGGATTCGCTTTGCCTCATCTTTGGCGGGAACGATGATGGTGACCTTGGGCAGAGGCTCTGGAATCGGCTGGGTGGATCTGCGGAGTAAATTCATTCCGCGTTGGGTGGACGCCAATAAGAAGTGGAAAAAGATCCAGAGCAGCGGACCGACCGCGAGGTAGACGATAAAAAGTAGTATTTCCAACGGCGACGAAGTTTATGCGACGGGATTGGATGGTTACAAGCTTTGGTGGGCGGCTCGACATTTGGGGCGGGAGTTCTGGAACGACCTTGAAGCGGATTTGGAGATAAACGAACCAAGAATAACCCTCACCCCGACCCCCGAACGGGTCGGGACTTGCAGCCTCTCCCGGAGTACCCAACATTTTCGATCTTTCGTGCAAGTCCTTTAATTTCAACGTCAAATTTAACCGCGGTGAACGCCGAGATCGCAGAGCGGAATGCAGAGAATAATGTACCAGAGCAGTTCCTCCGGATGTCTCTGCGATCTCCGCGTTCTCCGCGGTTAAATACCGATGCACAAAAGCGGGAGTAACATAGATTTACAGTGAAGATCAAAAATGTTGGGAGTACCGGGCGAGGGGGAAATCACTTGGCCATTAAGCGGAAATTGTGCGGGACCGGTCACGATCTTGCGGTGCGCCGGTAGTTCCTTAGCCGCCGACCTCCGGCGAGCTGGCTGATGGCGAGCAGGCCAAGGACGACGGTGCTGGGCTCGGGGACGGAGATGGCCCCGACGAGGCCGTTGTTCGCGTCGGCGGTGTATCCCGCGGTGAAATAGAGGATGTCCGGTGAACCGGCGCTGGCGCCGTTGCCGAACGTGATGGCCCATAGTTGTTGTTCACTAAAGAGTGAATCCGTGTCGAGGTTGATCTGACCCTGCTGGACGCCGGAGAGGGAATAGGCGTTGATTGTGCCATCGCCGGCGTTATTCCCAATGAGCAGGTCGCCTCCGAATGGTCCCCAATTCGCAGGGGCAAGGGCAATGCCCCACGGCGCCTGAAGATGCGTGCCGGTGGGGTCGGTGATCAAGCGGGTGATCAATGTGCCGTTTGTGGTGAATTCGTCTACGACTCCGCCGATGGCTGGTATTGGGGTTTGCGTAGGTGACGAACAGGGTGCCATTGATGTTCTGGACATTGAAAGCCGTGAAGCCGGCGGGGAGGCTGGGATCGGTGAGAGCGCCGACCTGTTGCCACTGGTTGTTAAATATATCGACGTTGCCGCTGTTCTGATCGGCGGCATAGATCTGAGCTGCGCCGCCTGTGGTATCTCCGATCGCCAGGCCGGTGAACGATCCGTCTGTGACCGTCGCCGTGATGGCCGAACTGGATAGCCCTCCGCGCCAAGCTGAGATCGAGCCGTCCAGGTTGTCGAAAATAAATGATGCCTTGCCGCCGCTGACCTGAAAGTCGGTCGCACCGGTTGTGATTCCCGGTGCGGCTGTGCTTACTTGGCCCGTGGGGCCGTTCGCGTGGCTCGGCGGCAGCACCACCGATGTTTGCAACGCCCTCGGTCAACGAAGTCGCTGAACTGGAGGTGCCGGTGATTTTGTAGACCGTCGCGGTTCCTGAACCCTGATTGGAGACCCAAAGCGGGCTGGTCGCGGAGAAGGCGACGCCCCACGGGTCTATTAAGTTAGGATCGGTGATCGGCGCCACGCCGGGCTCGTTGGAAATCATTTTTGTTTCAGTGTACTGAGCTTGGGCCTGAGTGGCCGCTAAACAAACGGGTGCTAACAGGGCTAATACGCGGTAGTTATGCCGTCGATTCATGTGTTTTCTCCTTTTCCTGAGTGAACCATCCCTCGCGAAGACCCCGAATGGCGCAAAGTTATTCCCGGATTGCGAAAAAAAATCGCGGCGCGTGAATCTTTTATGATGAAGATATGGTTAAGTAACCATAGGGATTGTCGTCCTGCAGCTTTGGGGGGAGGGACGTTGCGTGGGGGATTTTGCGGGATTACTTGAGCATCGAGTGGAGCGTCAGGAGGTTCACTTCATCCCATAGCCGGCCGGATGGGTGCTTATCCTTGGGCGTTTCGAGGATTTTGGGAATGTCGGCGAAAGCCTCGTCGCGGACGATGGGGATGAAGCCTTCGCGGCCGATTTTTCCGAGGCCGATGTGGTCGTGGCGGTCGACGCGGCTGCCTAATTCCTTCTTGGAATCGTTCAGATGGAGGACTTTCACGCGTTTGAGGCCGACGGTTTTGTCGAGTTCACGGCGGAAGGTGGCGTAACGCTGGCCGCGGAAGTCGTAGCCGGCGGCGAAGAGATGGGCGGTGTCGAGACAGACGGCAAGCCTATCCGGCGTCTTGGATTGGGAGATGATCTCGGCCAGATGTTCGAGGCGATAGCCGAGGGATGAGCCCTGGCCGGCGGTGATTTCGAGGCAGGTGGTGACGTCGGGGGCAGCGGTGGCGGCGTGGGCGCGGTCGAGGCCGGTGGCGACGCGTTTAAGGCCGGCGTCTTCGCCGGTGCCAACGTGGGCGCCGGGATGGGTGACGAGATAGGGAATGTTTAGGGCCTGGCAACGGGAGATTTCTTCGATGAAGAGATCGATGCTGGCGTGCCAGAGGCGGTCATCGGGCGAGGCGAGGTTGATCAGGTAGCTGTCGTGGCTGACGGTTTTGCGAAATTTGAGGCGATTGAGATGCGATTTCCAGGGTTCGATGGCCTCGGGGGTCAGGGGTTTGCATTTCCATTGCTGCTGGTTTTTGGTGAAGACCTGGACGGTGTCGCAGCCGAGGGATTCGGCGGCGATGAGGGCGTTTTCGAGGCCGCCGGCGATGGAGAGGTGGGAACCGAACATATATATCGATCAAGAACCGGGGCGACACGCCCCGGCTCTGTGGGGTCAATGTGAAATATACCTGTTATTTACCAATGCAAAATCTCGAAAAGATTCTACCCAGGATGTCGTTGGGGGAAACGATGCCGAGGATTTGGCCGAGGGAGTCGAGAGATTCCCGCAGCTCGGCGGCGAGAAGTTCGAGCGAATCCAGGACGCTGCGAGCGCGAGCGAGGGCGGTGGTCGCTTCGCCCAGCGATTGAAGATGGCGACTAGTGAGAGCCAGGGCGGCGCCGGCGGAATCGGAGCCGAAGGCGATGGAATCGAGCTTGTTGCGGAGAGTTTCCATGCCTTGGCCGGTTTTGGCGCTGACGGCAATGGAGTCGTCTGACATGGCACTCCTTTCGAGCAGATCGGTTTTGGTAAAAACTCGCAAGTCCGGCGTTCGGGCAAGCGGGACATCGGGGCGCAAATCGGTTGAATCGCGGACGAGAACGAGGACGTCGGCCTGTTTGATAGCGCGCTCGGCGAGATTTTGCATCTGTTGGGTGATTTCGCCGTCGGGGGAGTCGATTCCTGCGATGTCGATCAGACGGGCGACGCCGCGGGGGAGCGCGATTTCGGCGGATAATGCGTCGCGGGTGGTGCCGGGCTGGGGAGAGACGATGGATCGATTTTTGCCGGCGAGGGCATTCGTCAAGGTACTTTTGCCCGCGTTGGGGCGGCCGGCGAGAACGATCGAGGGATCGTGCGCTAGTTTCTCGAACTGGCGGCTTTGTGAAACGAGCGTTTGGAGTTGGTTGAGGACCGTATCGATTCGTTCGCAAATTTGGGCGGAGGATAGAAATTCCATTCGTTCTTCCGAGAAGTCGATTCCGGCTTCCACCAAGGCGAGGGATTCGGCAAGAAGTTCCATGGCGGGCCGAAGGCGGTTTGCGAGTTCACCGGCCATGAGTTGGCGCGCGGCGAGGAGTTGCTGTTCGCTTTGGGCGGAAATGGCGGCGGCGACGCCTTCGGCCTGGGAAAGATCGAGCTTGCCGTGAAAGTAGGCGCGGGCGGTGAATTCGCCGGGTTCGGCCTGGCGTGCGCCGTTTGCGGTCAGCCAATCTAGGAGCATTCGCGCGAGCAGAGGATTTCCGGGAATGTGTAGTTCGAACAGGTCTTCGCCGGTAAAGCTTCGCGGCGAGATGAATTGGTAGATCCACGCGGGGCAGGATAAGCCGGAGAATTTTATCGGGTGGCGTTTGGCTGAGGCGTGGTCGGACGCGGGAATATCGAGAGTCGCGGCGAGCGATTGCGCGGATGGGCCGCTGATGCGCAGGATCATTGCGCGGCGGGGCCGGTGGCGGAACTGATGGCGGCGATGGTGTCGTTGGCGAACATGAATTGCGGCAATATGCCGGGCCTTTCGACAAGCTCAGGGCAGGCAAGCCCGGCCGCTAACAAAATGTTATCGCTTCGATTTGCGTTCGGCGTCGCGGCGGACTTGTTCGGCTCTTTCCTGGAGATTGGCCCAGGCGCTGCCGAGACAGCCGGATTTGGAGGCCTGCACAACCGGCTCCTGTTTCAGCCTCTGTTTTCCCTGCCGGGTCGGCTTGGCGTCAACAATCACTTTGCCGGCCTTTTCGCGCTCTTCACGTTCCTTGATGTGTTTGCGGATGATTTTGCTTTCAAAGATAGCGATTGTGGAGCTGGTCAGGATGTAGAGGTTCAAGCCGCTGGGCATCCAATAGAAGAACAGCGAGAAGGCGAGCGACATGTATCGCATCATTTTCTGCTGCGATTCCTGCTCGGGCGTCAGGCTGGGCGGCTGGGGCTGGAGCTTTTGCTGGAGGAACATCACCACAGCGACGCAAAGCGGCAGAATGTTGAGCGATACAAGCTTCATTCCGAAAAAAGGAACGATGAATGGATGCTGATCCCAGTGAAAGAGTCTATCGGGCCGGGCGAGGTCATGAATCCATGTCAGGCCCCAGAGAAACGGGGCTTGGCGTAGAGCGATATCATTTTGCAGGGCGGAATAGAGGGCGATCCAGATGGGCATTTGCAGGAACATCGGAAGGCAGCCAAGGAACGGGGTGATGCCCATTTCCTTGTGCATTTCCATCTGGGCTTTGCTAAGGGCTTCCTTGTCGTCGCCGTATTTTTTCTTGAGGCGTTCCATCTCCGGGCCCATCTTTTGCAGCTTGAGCATGGAGACCTGGGAATGCTTCGAAATCGGATGCAAAAGGGCGCGGACGAGGACCACCAGGGCGATGATGGCAAGGCCCCAGTCGCGGAAGACGAAATGGAAAACCCGGAGGAGATTGACAAGCTGGTCGATCAGCCAGGGCAATGCGCAGATTCCGCACATGCCGCTGGAGCTGACCAAAAGCTGGTTATAGGCGCGGGGGAACTGGCCGAAAAAATCGCCTTCGAACAGATCGCGTTCCTTGGGGCCGAAGAAGACGCTCAGCGGCAGATCGGCCGATGCACCCGGAGCCAGCGACATGTCAGAGCTCTGGAAATCAAGAGCGACCACACGCTTGTCCGCGTCGGGATCGGGATTAGGGCAATGAATCTGGACTTTGTCGATCAGCCCCGCTTTGTCGGGTTGAACGATCGCCGCGAAATAGTTGCTGGATGTGCCGACCCAAAGCAGATTTTCACCGTTGTGGGCGGAGATGTCCTTGTCTGACGCGGCGCCCGGTTTGAATTCGGCGAGATAATCGCGGGTGAGATCGACCGTGCTGTTGCCCTTGTCATAGCCGGCGACGATCTGGCGGTCGTCGCTGCGTTCCATCTCGCGCGGCGGCATCGTGGGGCCGTCGAATTCCAGGCGCACGCTTTTCAAGGGATGACTGGAGAGATTTGTCAGATGAAAACTCACTGCGACCACATACCCGGCCGGCGTGTTATCGCGGTTTTTGCTGGGGCCACGTTCCTGCAATTGATAGGTCTTTTCGATGTGCAGGAGCGGCTTGTGGTCCGAGGCAAAGAGGTCCACGCCGAAACTGGCGGAGGCGATACTGGCTCCCGGATGAAGCTGCCAGTTGGCCCTGGATAAATCGATGCCTTGGCCGTCGATGGTCACGCTGCGCGTCGCCAGCGAGGCGTAATCGGTTTCCTCCAGCGGCTGCTGGAAAATATAAAGGCCGTTGGCATCGGCATTTTTGTAGGAGTTGATCGTCGCGGAGCCAAGCGCGGCTCCTTGCGGGACGATCTGCAAGCCCAGAGCGTAGGCCGGATCTTTGGGGTTGTCGGAGCCGATCGAAACGGGCTGGCTCGGCTGCGTCGCGACCACGGCCAGCGATGTTCCGGTCGCGGGTCCCATCGAGGGAATGGTGGTTGAACCGGTCGAGTTGTCGGCAACGGTCGTGGGGCTGACCGTCGACGTTTGGGCCGGTTGGTTCAGAGTGCCGTTGAAATCCCATTCAGGGTGTTTGGGATAAACAAAATGGACCAGGAAATACCAGTAGCCCATGCAGAGGATAAACACGCCCCCATCCCGATGATCGTCGTTTTATTTGCCATGCGATTAAGTCTTATCTTCCATCGAGCAACCGGCTCCCCAGAAAGTCGTCCAGGTCATCGATGGCTTCCACCTTTTTGACGGTGGTGTCGACATCGTACACGAGCCGAACGAATTCGATATGCGTGTCGTTGACGACCACGAAGCTGGTGCGGGGGTCGCGATCGCGCGGCTGCCCGACTGAGCCGACGTTGATGATCGCTTTTTCGTTGGTCAATTCGAATTTGTAATCCAATTCGTCCGGGCTATAAAAATCGGGTCCTTCGAGGAAAATTCCTGGCACGTGCGTGTGTCCGACAAAACAGAGGCGTTCAAACCGCTCGAAGATGCTCACGAATTTCCCGGGGTTGGTGTAGATGTCGTCGGGAAAGATGTATTCGTTGATCGGCCGGCGCGGCGAGGCGTGAACGGCCACGAAATCGTTGGTTCGAAGCCGGACGGGAAGATTACCGAGGAACTTCCAACGCGCGGCGCGGCGCTGAGTGTCGGGATCCTGCTCGAAACATTTGCGGGTCCAATAGCAGGCTTGTTCGGCGCCCTGGTTGAAATTGAAAGGTTCGTAAAAAACGGCAAAGTCGTGATTACCCATCAATGAGGCCCGGCATCGGACGGTGACCAAATCCAGGCACTCCATGGGGTTGGGGCCGTATCCGACGATGTCGCCAAGGCAGACAATATGTTGTATGCCCCGGCGGTCGATTTCCGCGAGTACCGCGGTAAAGGCTTCGAGGTTTCCATGTATATCGCTGACAATCGCGAACATGCCGAACGTCCCTTGTCCGGCAAGAGCCGGCCCGTGCCAATTCAACCGCCTAATCCAATCCACACAAGCCGCGTGATTGCGGCGCTTCCGTGCGCAAAGCCTGCGGTGGATTGGCCAAAGGATGGTAGAGAAGCCCGGAGTCGGCGTCAAACGGGGATGGATTCACGTTGGTCGATTGGATGTAACATCTGGTTGTAGCGATCACTTCCATTTGGCCCCTCACCCTGACCCTCTCCCGGGTTACCGGGCGAGGGGACTGGAAAGAAAAACGCCAGCGCTATTATTTTGCGCCGGATGGTGGTGGCAGTATTCTTTCGCGAACGCCGTGGAGATACGCGGCGGGCAAATGACCCAGGACACTTTTCAAACGGCGTTCCAGCTTCATCAGGCGGGGCAACTCGACCAGGCGGAGGCGCTTTACCGGCAAACTATTGCCAACGCGCCGGATAGTTCGGATGCGATTCAGCTTCTGGGCGTCATTTGCCTTCAGCGCGGGAAATTCAGGGAGGGGGAAGCGATGATCCGGCATGCAATCGCGTTGCGGCCGGACACGCCGGACTATTACAAGAATCTCGCCGAGGCCATGGTCCAATCGAAGCAATGGAATCAGGCGATCGCGTGCTTTCGGCAGATTGTGGCGTTGGAGCCGAGCAATCACGCCGCGTTTTTCCAATTGGGAGTGATTTTGGCGAAATATGAACAGCTTGGTACGGCGATAGAGGCGCTCCGATCGGCCGTGGCGCTAAAACCGGGCGACCTCAATTACCGGGGAACGCTGTCAGCGATGTATTCGAAGGCCAATCGTCCGGATTTGGCGGTAGCGGAACTCCGCGAAGGAACCCGGCTGGCGCCGGAGGATGTACGGTGCTGGCACAATCTGGGAACCATGCTTTGCGAATGGGGCCAGTTTGAGGAGGGGCTGAACGCGTACGAACAGGCATTAAAATTGAATCCCAATCTGGCGGCGGCGCATTGCAACAAGGCGGCAGCATTGCGCGAAATCGGTCGCCATGCGGAGGCGATGGCGGCGGTTCGCCGGGCTGCCGAAATCGATCCGGCCTGCTCCGGAGTGCAGAATAATCTGGGGGCCTTGCTGTGTGATGAGGGAAAATTGGAGGAGGGGCTTAACGCGTGGCGGCAGGCGGTTGTGGACGATCGAAATTCGGTCCACGCGCATTGGAATTATGGTCGGCTCCTTCTGCGCCTCGGGTATTTCGCAGAAGGGTGGGAAGAGTTCGAATGGCGGCTGAAGTTTGCGCCGATGAAATTAAACCGGGGATTCGCGCAGCCGCAGTGGGATGGCTCGGATCCGACGGGGAAGACGATTCTGCTCCATGCCGAGGGAGGATTTGGCGATGCGATTCAGTTCATTCGTCTTGTGCCGTCCGTGACGGCGCGTGGGGGAAGATGGTTTCTGGAATGTCAGCCCGAATTGGCCTCGCTGTTTGAGGGGACGGCTGGAGTGGAACGGATCATCCATCGAGGACAGCCGTTGCCCGAATTCGACGTGCAGATTCCGCTGCAGGGTTTGCCGAGAATTGTCGAAATCAGGTTGGATAACATTCCAAACAAGGTTCCGTATTTGAAAACGCCGGCAGATCGCGTCCAGCATTGGGCGTCGCGGGTTTCGAACGATGGCAGGCCGCGCGTGGGCCTGGTCTGGGCGGGGAGCAATACGGCGATGGGTGACAAACGCACTCGATCGGTCGAATTGTTCTCGCCGCTGGCAGCGGTGGATGGCGTCAGATTTTTCAGCCTGCAAAAAGGCCCGGATTCCGGGCAAACTCCACCCACGGGAATGGACTGGGCGGATTACACTTCGGAACTGCACGATTTTTCGGATACAGCGGCGCTGATGCAGAACCTGGATTTGGTCATCACCGTGGATACGTCGGCGGGTCATCTTGCGGTGGCGCTGGGGCGGCCGGTCTGGGTCATTATTCCATTTGAAAGCGATTTTCGGTGGCTCGCAGGCCGTACGGATTCGCCGTGGTATCCGACGATGCGGTTATTTCGTGAGCCGGTGGCTGGGGATACGGTTACGCCAATCACACAGATCGTGCAGGCCCTGCGGGAATTCAAGCCATGTTAATCGGAGACGCAGTCAACCTCGCTATCGAACATGAGAGGGCCGGGCGGCTGGCCGAGGCGGAAAGGATTTGCCGGGCCATCGTCGAACAATATCCATCGACGGCGGCGGCGTGGAATCTTCTGGCGATGATCGCGGCGCGCTCGGGACGTGATGAACTGGCCGTTGAGAATCTCAATCGCGCGATTGCGGGTGATCCCAATATCGCGGCGTTGTATGCGAATCTGGGTGAACTTAAAAGGCGGTCGGGGCGTAACGATGAAGCCCTGGCCGCGTTTCAAAAAGCCGCTGAGCTTGAGCCGGAATCGGCGATCATGCACAACAAGCTGGGCATCGCGCTCAGGTTTAAGGGGGATTTTGAAGCGGCTGCCGCGGAATTTGCACGAGCCATCGCCCTCGATCCCGCGTACGCCGATCCGCACAATAACCGGGGAAATGCGCTGCGCGATCTTGGCCGGCTCGACGAGGCGATCGAAGAATATCGTATTGCGATCAGGCTCAAGCCGAATCTGGCCGAGGCGCATGTGAATCTCGGCAACGTCCTGGGGGACCAAAGGCAATTCGATCAGGCCCTGGCGGAATATCAGGAGGCGCTGCGCATTCAGCCGAATCACGCGGAGACTTTGAGTAGCGTGGCCAGCGTGCTCAGGCAGATGAAAAAATTCGACGAAGCGCTGAAGACGGGCGCGGAAGCGATTCGTTTGAAGCCTGGGAATGCCGAGGGGTACAACGTTCTGGGGAGCATTTTTTACGATCGCGAGGAATTCGACGAAGCCATTGTGGCGTTTGAAAAAGCAATTGAACTTGAGCCGGCCAGCGCGATGAAGAGAAATAATCTGGCGATGGCGTTTGGAGCGAACGGGAAACTCGAAGAAGCCATCAGCATCGCGAAGACGCGGTCGAGATGAAATCCGACTATGCGGAGGGATTTAACACTTTGGGAAATCTTCTGGCGGACCGGGGGCGATATGACGAAGCGGCCGTCGCGTTTCGGCGGGCGATTCAACTCAAGCCGGATTATGCGCTGGCGCACTGGAACCTTTCGCTGATTTTGCTGCTGTGGGGAGATTTTGAGAACGGCTGGGCGGAGCATGAATGGCGAAGGAGGACGACGGTCGAATCCCATCCACGCGAGTTTGAGCAGCCAATGTGGGATGGAGGGGATTTGCATGGGCGAACAATTCTGCTGCACCACGAACAGGGTTTCGGCGATATGATTCAGTTCGTGCGGTACGCGCCGCTAGTGGCGGAACGCGGCGGCCGAGTGATTCTGAGCTGCCCGGCGGAATTGGCGTCTTTGCTTCGGGAGATTCCGGAAATTGCGGAAGTGCATGACGGCGACGATTTGCCGGAGTTTGATTGTCACTGTCCGATGCTGAGTTTACCCTTCGTTTTCAAAACCCGGCTGGAGACGATTCCGGCGAAGACGCCCTATTTGAAGGCCCCGGACGAATCTGTGGCTCGATGGCGGGAAATATTGGGGGCGAAGAATGGGAAACTCCGCGTCGGATTGGCGTGGGCCGGCAATCCGCGGCGTCGATTGGATCGTCGAAGGTCGGTTACTTTGGAACAGTTGGAGCCACTAGCGATGGTGAAGGGGATTCGATTTTACAGTTTGCAAAAGAGCCGGACGCCGCAGGCGAGTGCCGGCGTTCCGGCAGGTATGGAGTTGATCGATCTGTCTGACAGGCTTCCCGACTTTGCGGAAACAGCCGGGGCAATCGAGAATCTGGACCTGGTGATTTCGGTGGATACCGCCGTGGCGCACCTTGCCGGCACGATGGGGAAGCCGGTTTGGGTTCTTGTCGGATTTGTGCCGGCTTCGCGCTGGATGCTGGATCGAAATGATTCGCCGTGGTATCCGACAATGCGTCTGTTTCGGCAGCCGGCGATGGATGACTGGGAGACGCCGATCGCGCAAATTGCACAGGCGCTGAAGGAAATGATCGACAGGTGATGATGATGAACCCCGCTCAAACGATGAATCTGGCGTGCGAAACCATGCGGGCCGGCCGGCTCGGCGAGGCGGAAACTCTTTTTCGCGAAGTGCTTGCGGAAAGACCATCGCTGCCCGATGCGTTGCATTTGCTGGGTTGCACGCTTTGCAAGCTCAACCGGCCGGAAGAGGCGGTGGATTTGATCCGCAGAGCGGTGAAACTCAACCCGGGGCAGGCTGTCTACCAGAGCAATCTGGGATTGGCGCTGCTGACGATGGGCGCGAGCGCGAGGCGGTTGCGGCGCTTAGTGCGTCTCTGGCCATTCAACCGAACCAGCCCAGCACGCTGAACGTTCTGGCGAATACATTGAGCGATATTGGGGAATACGATCAGGCGATCATTTGTTTCCAGCACGCAATTCAAGCGCAACCGAAAGAGCCGGGGATTATCTACAACCTGGGCAATTGCTGGTTCCGCAAGGCGACCCGCATTATTCCCGGCGCTGAGGTGGGCGGAGTCCGGATGGAAGATCTTCAAAACGCGATCGCGTGCTTCCAAAAGGCGCTGGATTTGTCGCCGAAATTCATCGACGCCGGGAACAACCTTGGCAACGCGCTGCGGCTCATGGGCCGGATGGATGAAGCCATCGCCGCGTGGAGACGGACCGTCGCCATAGGCCCCCATCCATTTGCGCACTACAACCTGGGCCGGGCTCTTTACGAAAAAGATCAGATCGATGACGCCGCCGAGGCGTTGCGAAACTGCATCCGCATCAGTCCGAATTATTCCGATGCATATAACAATCTCGGAAATGTCTTGCGCCAAAGCGGAAAGGTCGATGAGGCCATCGAACAATTTGACAACGCGCTGCGGATCGAGCCCGAAAACAAGCTGGCGGCAAGCAACAGGCTTTATACGCTTTACTACAGCCCCCGATTCAGCGCGAAGGAAATTCTGGAGGAGCATCGGCAATGGAACGAGCGGGCCGCAAAACCACTTGGGCTGGCGCGCAAGGCGCATGAAAACGACCGAACGCCCGATCGGCGATTGAAGATCGGATATGTCTCGCCGAATTTCTGGGGGCATTGCCAGGCCTTTTTTACGGTGCCGCTGTTTTCCAACCACGATCACGAGAATTTCGAGATTCGTTGCTATTCGGATGTAAAGGTTCCGGACGCCACTACCGGCCGATTGCGCGGCTGGGCAGATTCGTGGCATAACATCGTGGGGATGAGTGACGATCAGGTGGCCGAGATGATCCGCAAGGATCGCATCGACATCCTCGTCGATCTCAACCTCCACATGGCGGAGAATCGGATGCGGCTCTTCGCCCTGAAACCCGCGCCGCTGCAGGTGACCTGGCTGGGATATCCCGGGACGACTGGCCTGGAAACGATGGATTATCGTTTGACCGATCCGTATCTCGACCCGCCGCGGGAGTTCGACGAGTTTTACAGCGAGAATTCGCTGCGGTTGCCGCACACGTTCTGGTGCCTGGATCGCGAAGCCATGGAAGGGCCGAATGTGCCGGAAGTGAACGCTCTGCCGGCGATCGAGGCCGGGCATGTCACTTTTGGTTGCTTCAACAATTTCTGCAAGGTGAATCAGCCGCTGCTGGAACTTTGGAAGCGGGTGCTGGATGCGGTTCCGAAATCGCGGATGCTGATGCTGACGCCGCATGGTTCCTGCCGGCAATGGGTGCGGGAAACGCTCGGGGAGCGGGTGGATTTCGTCGGCGCGGGAATCGGTCTGAGTATTTGAAATACTATCATCGCGTTGATGTTGGGCTGGATACGCTGCCGTATAACGGGCATACGACGACGCTGGATTCGCTTTGGATGGGGGTGCCGGTGGTGACCATGGTGGGCGAAACTGTTGTGGGACGCGCGGGGTTCAGCCAGTTGTCGAATCTGGGGTTGACCGATTTGGTTGCGAGGACGCCGGATGAATTCGTGAAATGTGCGGCCGGGCTCGCGGGCGATTTGGCGCGGTTGATGGAGCTTCGCGGGACGTTGCGCGAGCGGATGCGGAGGTCGGCGCTGCTGGATGGGGCGGGGTTTGCGAAGGATGTGGAATCGGCGTATCGGTCGATATGGAAACTGTATTGCGGCGTTTAGTCCGTCAGGGGGTCGTCCATCGCAGCGTTTGTATCCGATAGAATTCGCTTGCTCACGCCGGTATCTTGGCCACCAGTATGGACGAGACCCTGCCGCCGCCTGATGAATCATCGGGATACCATTACAGGCCTCAGCCCGCTCATGGGTCCGATTCCAACATTTCCAGCCAGCCCGAACGCTTTGCCCCTGGGTTCTCCATCGATGGCCGGTATCGCATCGTTTCGCGTCTGGGCCGTGGTGGAATGGGAGAAGTATATCGTGCCGACGACCAGCGGCTGGGTACATCCGTCGCCCTGAAGTTTTTGCCGGCTTCAAGATCGCTCGACCCCGTCTGGCGAGACCGCCTGCTTCGCGAAGTCAAAGTGGCCCGGGAGGTCACACACCCCAACGTCTGCCGGGTCTTCGATCTTGCGGAACACGACGGCCAGTTTTTTCTGTCGATGGAATACATCGACGGCGAAGATCTCTCCTCACTTCTGCTTCGCATCGGTCGCTTCCCCGAAGACAAAGCCCTAGAGATCGCCCGACAAATCTGCCTCGGCCTCGCAGCCGCCCACGAAGAGGGTGTCCTTCATCGCGACCTGAAACCGGCCAATGTCATGCTCGACGGACGGGGCCGCATCAAGATCACCGATTTTGGTCTGGCCGCATTGACGGAAAAACTCGAAGGCCCCGAATCCCGTTCGGGCACTCTGGCATATATGGCTCCGGAGCAGATCGAGGGCCGTGAGGTCACAAGAAAGTCCGACATCTATTCGCTGGGCCTTGTGCTGTACGAAGTCTTCACTGGAAAGACCTACGATCCGGGCGCCATCGTTGCGGCGGGTTCCAAGAGGGGTAGTGCAACGCGCTCCGCGCAAGGCTCCCACGCCAGTTCGTCAGGCTTTGTCCTCGACCCCGCGATCAGTCGGGTCCTGACACGGTGCCTGAGACACGACCCCACCGAACGCCCCAACACGGCGTTTGCCGTTGCGGCGGCACTGCCCGGCGGAGACCCACTACAGGCCGCCCTTGCCGCCGGCGAGACACCCTCCCCCGAAATGGTCGCCGAGGCCGGTGGAAACGCCGCGTTCTCCAAGCCGCTCCTCAACGCTTCGCTTGTGACCGTCTTCGTTTGCGCATTTGTCTCATTCTGGATTTGGGATGCCATCGGCATCGCCTGCCGCGGCAACCTCTCCAAGTCGCCCGAAGCCCTGATGGAACTGTCGCATCAGGCCGTCAAGGAGATGGGCTATGGTACGAATGCGGTTGACTCCGTGGGTTGGCTTGAGGCATTGTGGGGTACAAACCGTCAATACAGCTATTCAACTTCGCCCGACGAGTTTCGCCGCAGGCTCAAGGCGGAATTTCCCGCGACATGGTCGTACACGTACCGCCAGAGCTCCGCTCCGCTCGCGCCCATCGAAGGCAATTTTACAGAATTCGATATCAACGTCCCCGAGGCCAAGGAAGGCGATATCGTGGTGCAGCTCTCCGGCTCAGGAGACCTCACTTTCTTCGAGGTCACCACCGGACCCTGGTCGGAAAGCAATCCGAGTTCGACCACCCAACCCGTCGTCGCTCCTCCAGTGACCAAACCCGCCGCCGCTCCCGTTGACCTGCCCATGCTTTCGCGTCTTACCGGCCTCCCGCTTTCGAAGATGTCGCCTGTCCCAGCCATCTATCAATCCAGAGAACACGTCGACGAACGACTGGCGTGGGTCGGAAAATACCCCGCGCCCAACGACCTCCCCGTGCGAGTCGAGGCGGGACGCCTTGGCGGCCGAATGATCTATGTGAAAGTCATCTCCCCGTGGGACCTGCCCAGAGGCGAACAGGCGGCGATGGGGTATCAATTGCCGCAGCTTCCTGCGCTCCATGGGGCTGGGATATTCTTCGCCTGGATGCAACGCATCATACGAACCAGCGGATATGCCCTGATGGTGGCGGTGATCCTCGCCTGCGCGTATCTCGCCGTACAACACATGCGGAACGGCATTGCCGATATCCGCAGCGGCACAAAGCTTGCCACGTTCGCGTTCGCAGTCCTGGCCTTTTCGTGGTTGCTCGCGACACACTTTCCCAGTGGCGTGGCCAAATCTGCCGAGCACTTGATCAATGGGCTGGGATATCCCGCCATCTTCGGGCTGATGATCTTTGCTTCTTACATCGCCTTGGAGCCGTTCGTTCGGTCCCATTGGCCGGAGAAGCTGATCGCCTGGAGCCGCGTTCTCGAAGGTCGTCACGGCGACCGCTTTGTGTCAGGCGAGATTCTTATCGGGATCGCCGGCGGATCCATATGCCGGGTCTTGTGCAACTTTCCCTTCTATCTGATGACGAACGTCTCCATTTATAATGATGCCGGCGGCTACGAGTCTTTTCCGCACGCCTTGGCGGAATTCAGCGGATCCGCCATCGGAAACTTGAATGTCGCCTTTCTGATCGTCTTCGCGATCGCACTGATTCGAAAGTGGGTCGGCAAGACATGGCTCAGCTTTCTCCTGGCGTTCCCGGTTATTTTCATGTTCGTCAACCTAGATTATTTTACCCCGCCGACCTGGCTCGGCCTCTTGCCGTTCCTCCTGCCCGTCCTGATCATCATGGCCACCATCAGCCGGTTTGGCCTGCTCGCCCTCGTGATCTGCTGCTGCACATACGAGGGGACGAGTAGTATTCCGATGACCCTATCCACCGATTCCTATTGGTGGCCCTCGGCGGCCGCATTGATCGGCGTAGTCTTGTCGATCGCCTTGCTCGTCTGGAAGCGGGCCATCCCCGCCTCGCGCGGCGGAGGCTCCGGATCGGTGTCAGCCTGAACCAAACGGGTCACCCAAAATTGAAATTATAATCCTATCGGGGTCTGCGCTTGGCCTTGCGCCTCTCCCACAAAATAACGCTGATAGCGAATATCACTCCTGCGAACACGAGCCAAATATCCAAAGCGCTCGGCTTCGCATAGACGATTGTGACATGATCGCGTAGCCAATTCATGCCCGCATTCTACCCTGCGCGCACGAAAAAGGCCGCCCGCAAGTCGGTGTAGCGTCAATTTGCCGCTGGCCTGTCAAAGAAGGTTAGGGAGATTGAGAAATTGGTGGCATTGCTAGGTTAGTTGGCAGTAATATGGAACTGTGAAGAACCGATGGTTCGGTGTGATAGTAGCGCTATCGTCGCTCTTATTTTTTTCGACCATAGCGATTTGGGCGAGAAGCTACTGGCGGGAAGATATATTGATTTACCGCACAGCCCAAAAGAGCAGGTTGCTGTGCGTGAATCGCGGCATATTCTGCGCAGACAGAACCACGAACCAACTTTATGGGTCCGATCAAGCTGGCTGGGAGTATGACTCAGGTGAACCAGAGGTCGAAAATCCTTCCAGTATCGTGTTGCCGGACCCTGGGATAGTCCGGGATTGGCGCGTCGCCGGTTTTGAATGGTTCGTAAGCGATGGCGGAACTATGCCTGTAGCTCCTGGTCCGCTTCCGATCACTTCCGTGACCGCCCCGCCGACATTGCGAATCGAATTGCCTTTGTGGTTTCTGGCCGGAGTCTTTTCACTTCTCCCAATTCGAGCGATAGTCGTAACTGCTCGGCACCGTCGCCAATCTGGATGTTGCCTGCACTGCAGCTACGATCTCCGCGCCACGCCCGACCGATGCCCAGAATGCGGCACAATCCCGCCGAAAAGAGAAGTTATTTCAAATTGATCCCTTACCGAAATTTCGGCAAACTTGGCATTCAGGGCGGACCCTATCTCCGTTGCACCGATACTGCCGATTGCGAACGAATTTTTCATGCGCGGAGGATAGAATGGGGGCATGGGGAAACTAATTTTCGAGATCATCTATGAAATCGTCATGTCTCTGCTGGGCATAAAGACATGGCGGGCCAAAAAGGCGGCTAAACAGAGGGCCAGAGAAATGCAGAAGGAAAATTCGAATTAGGACTCACCTTGATCCCCTCTCTAATATCACCCACTGGAAACGAGTTTGACCTGAAGCCACAGTGAATCCGCCTCGGCTTTCGCCGTAATAATATAATCCAGCGCCGCCGGCAAAAGGATTGTTTCGCCACAGGCGAAATTGGCTCGCCGTCCCGAAGTGATGATCTCGCCGTGGCCGTTGATGAACATGAGGATGATCGGTTCGCCCGAGGAAATTAAATGCTCCTGACCTTTTTTCGCCGTCACTTTTCGGATCGTAAAGTGATCGCATTTCACCAATTCCGGGCCGTGTGACATGGCTGGCGCGGGGGCGGAGAAGTCGATACATTTCATGGCCTGGTCGATATGCAGGGTTCGCAGTTTTCCGGTGGAGGGATCGACGCGGTTGAAATCGAATACGCGGTAGGTCGTGTCGCTGGGGGTTTGGACCTCGGCGGCGAGGATGCCGGCGCCGAGGGCGTGCACGGTGCCGCTGGGGAGATAGTAACAATCGCCGAATTTTACGGGGATGGAATTGATCGTTGATTCCACGGAACCGGCGGCGATGGATTTGGCGAATTTGTCGCGGGTGACGCCGGGTTTCAGGCCCATCAGCAGGCGCGAGCCAGGATCGGACTGGACGATGAACCAGGCTTCGTTTTTTAGATGAGCGCCGGGGTTGGCGCGGGCGTAGGCCTCGTCGGGGTGGACCTGGACGGACAAATCCTCGCGGGCGTCGAGGAATTTTATCAGGATTGGGAACTGGCCATGCGGGCCGACGGGCGGGATGTCGCCGAGCAGTTCGCGGCCGAATTGGCCCATCAGATCGTGCAGCGTTTTGCCGGCCAATGGGCCCTCGGCGACTTCGCTGCTGATCCAATCGGTTGATCCATCGACTACGCCGGGGGGGAAATCGTAAAGCTCCCAGCTTTCGCCGATTGGCCCGGCGGGCAGGGGTTTGCCTAGAATCGTCTGGATCTTTCTTCCTCCCCACATTTTCTGAACATAACGCGGCTTGAATTTAAGAGGATAGAGAGACATAACTGCATTGTGCCATAGACGAACGGCGGATGCACACGGAACGGATTCTCAATATGAGTGAAACGAACGGCCATATCAAAACCTTTGTCGTCGACACGAATGTGCTGCTGCACAATCCGAACGCGCTATTCATGTTCGACGACAATGAGGTGATTATTCCCCTCGATGTCATCGAGGAATTGGACAAGTTCAAGACCAATAGCGACGACCTGGGGCGAAATGCACGGACCGCCATTCGGCATCTCGATTCGCTCCGGTTGCAGGGGAACCTGGCGGATGGCGTGAAGATTCCGCAAACGGGCGGAAGCGTGCGGGTGATTCTGGAGGAAGACCAGAAGCTTTGTCCCGGTTTGACGGCCAATACGCCGGATAATCGGATCATCTGCTGCGCGTTTTCACTGCAGCACGAGGGGAAGCGCGTCGTTTTCATCACTAAGGACATTAACGCCCGGATCAAGAGCGATGCGCTGGGCCTTCCCGCGGAGGATTTTGAGGCTCAGAAGGTGGATTTTGAGCGTTTGTACACCGGCTGGCGCGAATTAGCCGTGCCGGCGGGGACGATCGATCGCCTGTTTTCCGAAAAACAGATTCATTTTGAAATGGACAAGGCCCATCAGAACGAATTCGTCCTGATGAAGGATGAGCAAGACCCGAATCACACGGCCATCGCACGCGTACGCGGCGACAATATGCTTGTGCCGGTGCGGCCGCGGCGCGGGCCGGTGTTTGGGATCATGCCGCGGAACCTTCAGCAGACGATGGCGCTTGATCTATTGCTGGATGATTCTGTCAAACTCGTTTCGCTGATCGGCTCGGCCGGGACAGGGAAAACTCTCCTGGCTCTTGCAGCGGGGTTGGCGAAGACGCTCAATGAAGAAGTTTATCAGAAGATGCTTTGTGCCCGGCCTATCATGCCGTTGGGGCGCGATATCGGGTATCTGCCGGGCGATAAGGATCAAAAACTCACGGCCTGGATGCAGCCGATTTTCGATAATATCGCGTATCTGATGTCCAATCGTTTGACGCAGGATGGTGGGAGCCATCCGCAGCACTCTTCGCCGTCAAGCGTGGAGCAGCGGATTTCGCAACTGATGGATAGCGGGCAGGTGGTTCTGGAGCCGCTGACGTACATACGCGGGCGAAGCATACCGCATCAGTTTATGATCGTGGATGAGGCTCAGAATTTGACGCCGCACGAAGTGAAAACCATTGCCAGTCGGGTTGGGGAAGGAACCAAGCTGGTTCTTACGGGGGATGCGACGCAGATTGACAACCCATATCTGGACAGCAGCAGCAATGGTTTGTCTTATCTCGTCGAGCGGCTCAAGGGAAAAGCGATCGTCGGGCATATTACGCTCGGCAAGAGCGAACGATCGGAATTGGCCAGTTTGGTCACTGCGGAGTTGTAATGAAAAAATGGGTCAACGCAAGTAAAGACAGTCTTGTTCGAGTCGGGCTCACGCAGATGGCGTGCGTGGCCGATCCGGCGATCAATCTGAAGAATCAGCTTCAGCTCATCGAGCGCGCGGCAAAAGGCGGGGCGAAAATCGTCTGCACGCAGGAACTTTTTCGCTCGCAGTATTTTTGCCAGACGGAGGATCACCGATTTTTCAAGCTGGCCGAGAAAATTCCGGGGCCGAGCACGGATGCGCTGGGCAGGCTGGCGAAGAAATATCGGATCGTGATCGTCGCATCATTATTTGAGAAGCGAGCGGCGGGCGTTTATCACAACACAGCGGTTATTTTCGATGCCGATGGATCGATTCTGGGACTTTATCGGAAGATGCACATTCCAGACGATCCGCTGTTTTACGAAAAGTTTTATTTCACGCCGGGTGACACGGGGTTCCGTGCGTGGCAGACAAAATATGCGAAAATCGGCGTGCTGATTTGCTGGGATCAGTGGTTCCCGGAAGCCGCGCGATTGACGGCGCTTCAGGGCGCGCAGATTCTTTTCTATCCCACGGCCATCGGCTGGCATCCCAGCGAAAAAGCGGAATATGGGCAGGCCCAGCATGATGGCTGGGAATTGATTCAGCGGAGCCATGCACTGGCGAATGGGTGTTATGTGTGTGCTCCGAATCGGATTGGGGTTGAGAAAATATTGGACGCTAGCGGCAAACCTGTGAACGCGGATGGGATCGAGTTCTGGGGCCGATCGTTCGTGGCGGGTCCAAACGGGCAAATCATTGCGAAAGCTCACACAGGCAAGGAAGAGGTTCTGGTGACGGATTGCGATCTGGAGAAGGTGGAATTCAGCCGGATGCATTGGCCGTTTTTGCGGGACAGGCGGATTGATGCGTATGGGGATTTGATGAAGCGGTTCGTGGGGTCTTGAGGATCGAAGATGACCAGAGAAGACGTTCGAGCGGAAATCGAGCAGCAGCCGTTTATTCCGTTCAGGGTTCATTTGGTCAGCGGTAAGACCTTGGACGTAAAAAGTGTCACTAATGTCGCATTGCTTCAGAATGCGCTGCTGATTCTGGGGTGCCAGTGGACGCCGAGAATGAAGGCGATTACAACATCGTGTCGTTGCGGAATATCGAACGCCTGGAGCGTCTTGAATCCGTTCCCGATTGATGGTGACTGCCATGTTAAAAGAAGAAGTGAAAGCGGAATTGGGACGCGAGCCGTTCGTGCCTTTGAGATTGCATTTGAGAAACGGCAACAAAATCGATATTCCTTTTCGCGACATCGCCCATGTATTGCGTTCGGGCCTCCTGGTTTTGATCGGGCTGAAGCGAGGAACTCGGCAGGCGAAAGGGTATACCACGTACGTCTTTGAAGACATTCTGCGCATCGAACGGCGGCCGGCGGGTGGGAATCATCGGCGCAGAAAAGCATCCTAGGAAATGGGAAAACTCAAAACTCTTAAGCAGACGCCCGCGGCGCTTGGTTACACATTTCCCCCCGAATGGGCGCCGCATTCGGGCACATGGTTCAGTTGGCCGCGGCCGGAGGGGATTTCGTTTCCGGACAAATATCATACGGTTCCGGAAAATCTGGCACGGATTTTCCGTGAGATCGCGCCACGGGAAAAGGTGCATATCAATGTTCCCAACGGGAATTATGAGCGAATTGTCAGAGAGCAATTGATGCGGCACGGTTGTCCGCTTCGGAACATTTATTTCCATCCTATTCCGACCAATGAAAGCTGGTGCCGGGACCATGGGCCGGCGTTTGTGAAAAAGGGGCGGTCGCTGGCGGTCGTCGATTGGAAATTCAATGCCTGGGGCGGGAAATATCCGCCGTACGATGATGACGATGCGGTGCCGACGCGGATTGCGGAGGCGCTTGGCTTGCCGGTTTTCTATCCGGGCATCGTCATGGAGGGCGGAGCGGTCGATTTCAACGGGGCCGGAACGGTTCTTACCACCACCGATTGCCTTCTGAACAAAAATCGCAATCCGAAGCTGGGAAAAACGCGGATCGAAAAATATTTGAAGGATTATTATGGCCAGGAAAAGATCTGCTGGCTCAGCGGTGGGATCGCCGGGGACGATACCGATGGGCATGTCGACGATCTGGCCCGATTCATCGGGCCGCGGAAGATCGTCATCGGGATGGAGGCCGATCGCGAGGACGCCAATTATCGCGTGTTACGCGATGCCCGGCGGCAATTGGAATATCTGACTGATCAGAATGGCCGGGCGTTTGAAATCGTCGAGATTCCGATGCCTCGTCCAATCGTTTATGACGGCCAGCGGCTGCCGGCCACATACGTCAATTTCTATTTTATCAATGGGGCGTTGCTGGTTCCCACTTATCGCGACCGCCGAAATGATCGCAAAGCGATGGCGGTTCTTCAAAAACATCTTCCGAAGCATAAGGTCATCGGCATCGATTGCGTCGAATTGATCTGGGGATTGGGCGCGATTCACTGCCTGAGCCAGCAGCAGCCGAGATAAAATCTCAATCTCAAATTTGAGATTTGAAATTTGAAATCTGTTCAGGTCCCGCCCATTCGATCGGAAATGGTCTTTTCCGGATTTGGTTTTTCCACCACCGGCGCTGCGGCTATCGCGATGGCTTCCCCGGCGGGCTTTTCGATGCCGTTGCCGTTGCCGTTCTTATCGAGGATGAAAACGACGGCGGAGATCACGCTGGTCCAGAGACCGCTCTTGTCTCCCTCGGCGGTTTGGACGACGGCGCGGGTTTTGACAATGTCGCCGCTCATCTTGTATTGCTGCTCGCGCTCGTCCCAGTTTTTGTCGGCATCGAAGGGAATGCCCAGCGTGGTCGCCAGCATGGTGGCGGCGAGGTCTTCGCAGAGGTCTTCGGTCTTCTTTTCGCTCATGCCGTAGCCGTGATGCTCGGCGATGTAGCCGTGAGCGTGATTGCGAGGAATCGCCAGGCCGATGCCGGCGCAGATCAGGCGGTTGGGTTCATCAGTGGCGGCCTCGGCCAGGACGACAAAGGTGATCTGTCCGGGTTTGAGTTTGGGTTGGCCCTCTTTGATCGGGGTGATCTTGCAGCTCGTCGGATAGATGGAGGAAACTCGCACCAGATTTTGTTTTTCGATCCCCGCATCCCGCAGCGCCAACTCGAAACTCATCAGTTTTTGAGCATGGCGTCCAACGCCCTTGGTGAAAAAGCATTCCTTGGGCATGAAATCGTCGCCGTTGACCATTTATTAAGACTCCCTGAAAACTCTTCTCGTTCCGCGACGGCTAAACTCCGCCGCGCGCTGGGATTATATCGTCATTGTGGCGGACGAAAAGATATTCTTTAAAATTGATGACAGAATTTCGAAAATAATTTTGAGTCGAAGAGATTAAAGCGCCCCGTTCCAATCCGGCGGGAGGAGAATGACCGGAATCTTTGTGTTCCTGATCAGTTCCACCGGCACATTTCCCGCCAGCAGGCGTGCAAAAATGTTTTTGCCGGTCAATCCGAGCACGATGAGGCTGACATCACGCTCGGCGGCGGTGTTCAGGATCGCCCGGGCGATGTCGTCGCTGAACATCAGCAGGGTTTGCACGGCGACATCCCGCTCCTGGAGCTTGCTGCGGAGGAAACTGATGGCTGCTTCGCCATCGGCTTGCTCCTGCTCGCGCATCTGCCCCCCGCTGGGGCGCGAGACATGGACCACCAGCACTTCGGCTTCCAGCCGGCGGGCCAGATCGGCCAGCGGAATGACCACCTTCTCGGCGGCCCAGGGACTGCTGACGGCGACCAGAATCCGGCTCATGGGTTCAAATTCTAGATCGGATTGGTTCGGCGCGAAAGGGGCAGGTTCGTGCGCTGCATTAATATGGCCAGCCGGCGCAAGGCTTTACCGCGATGACTGATGCGGTGTTTCTGATCCGGCGACAGCTCGGCGGTGGTCATTCCCAGGCTCGGGACGAAGAAAAGTGGATCGTATCCGAACCCTCCTTCGCCCCGGGGTTCGGTGAGGATTTGCCCTTCAACGGTGTCGCTGGCGGTCAGGATGACCCTTCCGGCGGGGTCTGCCAGAGCCAAGGAGCAAACGAATCGGGCGGATCGGCGTTCGGCGGGAATTTCCGCGAGCTGGCGAAGCAAAAGGGCGTTGTTGTCCGAATCCCCGGCTCCGGCCTGGTGGGAGGCTGCCCAGCGGGCGCTCAAAATGCCTGGTTTGCCATTCAAGGCGTCCACCGCAAGGCCGCTGTCGTCGGCGAGGCTCCAGAGATGCAGGGTTCGAGCGTATTGACTCGCTTTTAGACAAGCGTTGGCAAGGAAAGTGGGGCCGGTTTCCTCGACAACTGGCAGGCCGGGGTGTTCGGTTAGATCAGTGAATTGAAGGTCCGCTGGGTCGCCGAGCATTTGGCGGAATTCTCGGATCTTGCCGGGGTTGGTGCTGGCGATCAGAAGGTGCAAATGTTGGACCTCGTGGGGGAACCCGCGGTGCCGCGCACCGCCGCTAACTAGACTTGGTGTTGTTACCGCAATCCGCCCAATCCGGGCACGACCGGCGCGGCGGTGCTGTCTCCGTTATCATTCTGCTGACCGGATTGGTTCTGACCACCAAGGTCGGGCTTGTCGGGCTGATCCTGATCGGTGTTCTCATGGGGAACCTGGATTAGATATGAGGACCAGGGAACCGTCTGCCAGGTGTGATCCGCAAGCTGCACCCGCCTGCCGGCCACTTCGCCGTTGACGTAGTAATAGGGATATTGTTCAGTGGCCACCTTGAGTTTTGGATCGACGATTTGGAGCTTGGGCATGACGACCTTCACCTTGCGGCCGGCCGAATCGTAAATCTTGTCGCCGTCGACGCCGTTGGGCAGCGGGCCGGGCACCACTAGAAGCGGCTGGTCGGGGTTGTCGCTCTGGGCAACCGAATCATCCTGCTCAGCGACGGATTCCTTGGGCCAGCTCCCGATGTAAACTTCACTGGTCGCGGCCCCGTGCCGGAAATAGGCTTCGACGCCACGGGCTCGGAATTCCTTGACGGCATCGACGGCGGCTTGCTTTCGCTCGGGACTGCCCTTGTATACCGCGATCTGAAGGGTCCAATATCCGGGATTGCTGGCGAGGTCCCATTCCCTCGGAGCCGGGGGATCGGGGAGGTTGATCGAGCCGAAAATCACTTGCGCGAAGATCGGATCGCCGTTGCCGTCAACCAACGACGCGAGTTTCGCCCGATCCGATTGGGCCCGCGTGTATTCGGCCAATTGCGAGCGGTCGTCGAAGGTCTTGTAGAACCCGTAATAGAGATCGCTTTCTTCCGAGCTGTGAACGATATAGAAATCCTTCAGGCCGGTGCTGCGCATCAACATGTCCTTGACGCGCTTGGCATCCATGATGTGAGTCTGGCTGGTGAATTCGGCGCAACGCAGACTGTACAACGCCCCCTGCGGGGGAACCGGCATGTCGGAAGCTTCGTTGGCCGGCTGGGATATGGTGGAGTTGGTTTCGGTAGGCGCGGCGGCCGTGGGGCTTGAGGGGGCGGGGGGACTGGCGCAGCCTGCCGCTCCGAAACAAATGGCCAGACCAACCGCCAACCAAATCGGGAAATATGGGTTCATGGTTCGGACTCCCTTACAAAACCCATCGGCATAGGTGGGCCGTTCCATCTTAACAAAAACACCCACGTTTCCGATAGAATCCCCTCGCAGCATGATTCCCAACGATCCCAGACTTAACCCCCCCGCCGATGCGATGGCCGTGTTGAAGCGGTTGCGGGATTCGGGGCACATCGCCTATTTCGCGGGCGGATGTGTGCGCGATTCGATCCTTGGATTGGAGGCGAAGGATTGGGATGTCGCCACGGATGCTCCGCCGGACCGGGTGCGCGAACTGTTCATATCGACCCAGGCGGTGGGAGCGGCGTTCGGCGTGATTCTGGTCCGAAGCGGGAAGAGCATCGTCGAGGTGGCGACGTTTCGAGCCGACGGGAAATACGAAGACGGCCGGCGCCCGGCAGCGTTCGCTTCACCTCTGCGGAGGAAGATGCCCGACGGCGGGATTTCACGATAAACGGGCTGTTCCTTGATCCGATCGAGAATCGGGTGATCGACTTTGTCGGCGGGCGCGACGATCTGGCGGCCCGAAAGGTGCGGGCGATTGGTTTGCCGGCCGAGCGATTTGGGGAGGATCATCTTCGGCTCTTGCGGGCGGTTCGCTTTGCCAGCCGATTGGGATTTGACATTGAACCCGCTACGGCCGAGGCGATTCGTTCCCTGGCGCCGCGAATCAAGGGAATCAGTCCGGAACGAATTGCCGAGGAGCTGCGCCTCATGCTGACGGCGCCCAATCGCAACGTCGCGTGGACGTTGCTTTGGCATCTGGGCCTTGCGGCGGAGATTTTTCGGTTTTTACCGAAAATCCCAGGTCGGATGGATGCAGCTCGCTCGATATTTCTAAACCTCGCGATCGGGGAATCGATTTCGAAGGGATTGTGCCTGGCGGCGGCGACGCTCTGCATACGCATGCAGGGAGAATCGTCCGCGGATGTCTTGCCGCTGCTGGTGAAGGCGGAAGTTTCCCGGTCCGTGCGCGATGCGGCAAGCATTGCGGATCAGCAACGAGGAAAGCGATGAGATGGGCGAGATTTTGGCGAGCATCGAACCGCTCTTGCAATCCACGCCACCCGGGCTGGCTGGGAAGAAGCGGTTTTTGGCTCGGCCGACCTCGCGACTTTCGCGCGTCCTGATGGATGCAATGGCGCAGATTGGCCAGCACAAGCTGCGCGTCGAGCAGCTACGGCCGGAATTGGAGGAGTTGGGCAAAGACGAGGTTGCGCCCATTCCGTTTGTAACCGGCGATGATCTGACGGCCGCCGGATTCCAGCCGGGACCAAAGTACAAACGAATCCTAGATGCGATTTACGATGCGCAGCTTGAGGGAAGGGTTGCGTCAAAAGAAGAGGCGATGAAATTGGCCGGGCAATTATGACGACGACTGATGATGTGATACGCGGGAAAGCACGGGGGAATTCGTTTCGCGTCATTTTGGTTCTGGTGATCGCCGCTTTCTTTCTGATCGCGGTTCATCAGCATCTGTTCAACGTGAACAGCTATTACTACTACACCTGGACCTGGCATTGGGTTCCTTCACGCACCGTTTATCCCGTCCTTATCCCGCTGGCGATACCGTTCTTTCTAGGGCAGATTGCGTATCTGAGAAGTCCCTCCCGAGTTTGGATCGCGCTGGCGGCGGTCACGCTCTCAACATTTTGCCTGATGATCGGCGGCGCGGTCGTGCTGAAGGATCCGCCAAGCTTTTCACGCATCTCTGACGTCGTGCAAAGCCGCTTCACCACCGGGTATTTCGACACCGCCGCCCTGCTGATGCATAAGGGAATGACCGTTCGCCAACTGCTGCAACGATATCCCACGTTGCTGGATCACTTCTACCTGCATCCGCGCCAGAAACCGCCGGGTCTGATCCTTTTTGAGATGGCGATCATTCGGGTTTTCGGCGATGGAAATGCCGGGGCAATGGCTTCGGGCTGGCTGATCGCGGCGGTGGCGAGCTTTTCGGTCATCAGCACCTATCTGTTCATCGCCTGCTTCACCGAAAGCCGCGATGCGGCATTCGTCGGGGCCAGTTATTTCGCCTTGTGCCCGTCGCTGCTGATGTTTTTTCCGGATTTCGATATCTGTTTCCCCAATCTGACGGCCTTGGTCGCGGTGCTCTGGGCGCTCGCGCTGAGAAAGAATCAGACGCGCTATGCCGTGTCGTTCGGCCTGGCGTATGCCATCACGGGTATGATCACCTATCTGCCGGGTGTGTTGCCCATCTTTCTGGTCGGCTTCACGTATTTGCAGCATCGAAGCGACCCGCGTTGCGGCTGGCGGCGGATCGTCAGGCAACTGGCGATTTCGGCGGCGGCGTTCGCGGCTTTTTACATCGTGCTTTGGGCGATCACCGGCTTCGACCCCATCTCCATGCTGCGCGAGTGCGCCAAGCAGGTCAACATTCTTTGGGACAAGCTGATCAACGTCTATCACTATCCCCATCATTCGCTGCCGTGGACGTTTTTTACCGATCTTTATGATTTCGCATTGGGATCGGGATGGATCAGTTTCGTGCTGGTGGGATTCTATTTCGTGTCGGTGGCGAGAGACGGCTGGACGCCTCGGGCGCGGATCGCGTTGGTCAGCGTTTCGCAGTTTGTCGTTATCGCGTTGATTGGATTGCTCCAGACTGAGTCGGCGCGGATCTGGATATTTATGTATCCGATGCTGATGTTGCCGGTTGGGTTGGAATTGGCCATGTGGCGGCCGTGGCAGAGATTGGCGGTTTATGCCGCCCTGCTGCTGTTAACCGTGGCCATGTGCCAGTCGATGCAATTTATTGGCTCGGCTATGTGAGGTCAGGTTCGATTGGGCCTTTCATCTTCGCGGGGCCGCCGAGGACCAATCCGCCGGCGACGCAAAACATTCCCATTCCGAGAATGTAAATGTGCGAACGGGGATCCAGGCACAATTGGGCCAAGATGCCGCCTACTGGTCGATAAGGAACAAGCGCCGCCGGCGGAGGGACGTTTACCAGCGTGAAGGGCGACATGCTGCCGGTGGAAGAAGAGCCGTCATTTTTCACGTTGACGATCGCCTCGCCCTGCTCGACGGCGTGCATTTCACGCTGGGCGAGACGTTCGGTGAGCTGCGGATCGCTTTCCATCTTTGACAAGAATTCCTGATTTACGGATGTCTGTTTCTGCACCTGAGCGAGTTCCATCCGAAGCTGCTGCCGTTCGTAAACCAATCGGCGGTTGGCATCCGCCTGCGGGATGATGAGGCAAGCGGCGATGAGGCCCAGGCCCATGCACAACATGGAGATCGTCCATGCCCCGCTATCGGCGGTAGCGCGCGGTGGATAGGCTTCCTCTTGCTCGACCTCCTCGGGGATGGTCTCGAAAGGAGCTATCAAATTATCATCTTCCGCCTGGTCACTCTCGCTCGCCGCGAGCTGGGGTGCCGCTTCCATCTGCCAATCGCCGGGAGGGGATTTGAGAAACCATTGACCTTTGTTCTCCTGTTCCCATGTCGTCGCATCCCCAGCACCCTCGCGCGGAGTGATGGAACTCCACGGCAGCGCGATGCCACGACCCAACTTGTTTCGACCGATACCCAACACCATAAGGCCATCCTTGGCCGCCGAAGAAACAACTTAGGCCGGCTTATTTGCGCCACAGCTTGCCGCCGTAGAGCGCTTGTCCGCCCAGTTGTTCCTCGATGCGGAATAATTGATTGTATTTCGCCACTCGATCCGATCGTGCCGGCGCGCCGGTTTTGATCTGGCCGCAATTGGTCGCGACCGCGATGTCGGCGATGGTGGAATCCTCGGTCTCGCCGCTGCGATGGCTCAGCACGGCCGTGTAACCGTTGCGAATCGCCATGTTCACCGCCTCGAACGTCTCGCTGAGCGTGCCGATCTGGTTGACCTTCACCAGAATCGAGTTGGCAGTGCCGGTTTTGATTCCCTTTTCCAGGAACTTGGTGTTGGTCACGAACAGGTCGTCGCCGACCAACTGGATCTTCTTGCCGACACGATCGGTCAGTTTTTTCCAGCCTTCCCAATCGTTCTCGGCCAGGCCGTCTTCCAGCGACCGGATCGGATATTTCTCGACCCACTTCGCCCAATAATCGATCATTTCATCGTTGGACGAGAATTTTATCCGGGATTGCTCTTGAAGAATTTGTAGCCCTTCTTCTCGGCTGTCCCACAGCTCGCTGGCGGCCGGGTCGAGGGCGACGAAGACCTGCTTGCCGAATTCATATCCGGCGGCCGAGACGGCTTCGCCGATCACTTTCAGCGCGTCTTCGTTGTCCTTCAGATCGGGCGCGAATCCGCCTTCATCCCCCACCGCCGTGGACATCTTGTTCTTGTGCAGAACTTTCTTCAGAGCGTGATAAATCTCCACGCCGGCCCGCATCGCATCGGAAAATGTTTCGAAGCCCCAGGGCTGGATCATGAATTCCTGGAAATCGACGTTGTTGTCCGCGTGCTTTCCGCCGTTGAGAATGTTCATCATCGGGCACGGGCAACGTCTTGGCGCCGGGCCCGCCGAGATAGCGATAGAGCGGAAGCTGGCTGAACTCCGCCGCCGCCTTGGCGACGGCCAGCGAAACGCCCAGCATCGCGTTGGCGCCGAGCTTGGCCTTGTTGGGCGTGCCGTCCAGATCGATCATCAGGCGATCGATCGCCTCCTGATCGCGCGGATCCAGGCCGATCAATTCCGGAGCGATCTTGGCGTTGACGTTCTCGACGGCCTTCAGAACGCCCTTGCCGAGATAAACCTTCTTGTCGTCATCGCGCAGCTCGACGGCTTCATGCTCGCCGGTGCTGGCGCCGCTGGGGATGGCGGCGCGGCCCAGCGTGCCGTCTTCGAGAATTACGTCGACTTCGATCGTGGGATTGCCGCGCGAATCGAGGATTTGGCGGGCGTGGATGAATTCGATTGAACAACTCATATTGGTTTAAGCACCGAAGCGCAGACTCCGGCCCTTTCATTGGTTATCGGACGAAACTGTTCGAAAACTTGACATATCATATTACCGCCAAGACGCCAAGGACGCGAAGGGGATGGAGTCGATCGGCTGTGACGAGTTCGACCCGTAAATTGGCTGGGGGGCGCTATCTATATCTGAAATCCGCTCAGCTATAATATCTGCCGATGACGCACCGCGATGTGATCCGCAAACTCGATGATCAGCCGTTTCGGCCATTTCGAATTCGGCTGGTCAATAACTCGGTCTACGACATTCTCGATCCCGGAATGATCCTCGTCGGCGACAGCAGTGCGGTTGTTGCCACGCAAAATATCCGAGATGAAAAGGGGCACCGGGTGACGACCGATTGGCGCACAGTTTCCATCGCGCACATGCTGGAATTTTCCGATCTTCAATCGTCGGGAAATGGGAAACAAAAAGGGAAGAGTTAATAGCTGGTACCCGACGATCGTTAGTAACTGATCAAAGGCTCAGATTTCCTTGCTGGATAAGGGAACCTGACCCGCTAGTTCAAACATCTTTCGCGCCCGATTTTTCGCACACCTGATCCCAATTTGCGACCCAAACTGTTTTTTCAATCAATCAACTAACTTCTATCTTGACGATTTAACCCTGCGCGATTATGTTCTCCCCCCGCGCATCCAGGTGCCCGGTCATTCCCAAAAATGCCCGCTGATCGCCACACGTCGTAAAAACGGAAATGGGAGGAATCATGCGTCGTCAACTCCGGCTTAAATCCATCGCAGCATTTGTCCTCACCGTCATCACATCCATCGCACATGCCGGCACAGTCACCCCAACGCTTGGGAGTGACACGCTCGGCGCCGGCATACCCACGGGAAATTCCCCCGACGGAAATAAAAACACCTATACCCTCAAGATCTACTACTTCGCGGCCGACGGCACACTCGCCAGCGCCACAGTCCCCGTTCCAGGCATCCAAGCCGCGCCAGTGAATCCAACCCCCGCACAGGCCGCTGCCGCTTCCGCCGCCAAGGCGGCCGCCATCGTCGCTGCCATCAACAAAGCCAATCTTCCGGGGGTCACCGCCTCGGTCAACCCCGCCACCGTCAAAAGCCAATACCCCACCGGAGCCACGAAATACGACCCGCAATCCAGAATGAATGTCGCAGTCACTGCCGAATTCGAGCAGACCACCTACACCGTCGACGGAACCCGCGAGAGCTGTTGGGACGGCTTCGGCAATCAGGATTCCAGCGTTTCGAACGGTAAAGGCAAAACCAGCTATACCGGTCCCACCGCAAGACTCGGCCCGGGCGTCACCAAAAGCGGCGTCGATCCCACCAAAGAAAGCGGCAACGGTAAAAAGTCTCACACTGCGGGCAGCCCTGGCACCAAGACCCAGGGAATAGACCAAGGCACCGGCTCATCCACCGGACTTTCCATCGGCCTCGATCCATCCGGCAACCAATCTGTCGTCGGTTTCGGTTTCATTGACGACACTGACCCCAACAACCCCGTCGATTATCTCGCCGCCTACCAGCCCACCTCCGGCCTAAACGATTCCCAGGTTCTCTCCACCCTCGCCACGATCTTCACCGACGACTATTCGTCCCTTGGCTACTCCGCCTCCTATGACACCGGCTCAGACACTCTCTCCATCGACCAGCCCCTTTCCGCCGACACCACCACCCTTTGGGACACCGACACCGACACCGGGCTGGATTTTTCAGCAGCCCTGCTTGATGTCCCCGAGCCCACAAGCGTAACCCTGCTCGCTGTCACCGCGCCGCTGCTCTTGCGACGCAAAACACGCTCGCCAATGTAAAAAACAACTCCGGGACGGGCCCGGTATGAAGTCCGCGAAAATCAAAGGGTTTTTATCGAATTGGACCTGTCCCGTTTTTCATTCTCGGGCAGCCGGATTTTGCTTTCTTTAAATCGAAAGCGGATCCTCAAATCAACCCAACATTGTGTCCGATCGTTTTGATCACCGAATCCATCTTTCCATTCAACACTTGCTTGGTGAGGCTGAGGGTGAAGCCTTACCCCCTTCTTTCCATACGCAACAAAACAATGCCATGGGTCAATCGCTGGGTTCCTATCCCCGCCAAATCAATTCAATCGCGCCGGGCTGCTTCGATGATCGAAGCTAATTCGCCGGGAACGGGGATGATACGTTGGCATTCAAACGCGGCATCGCTGAGGAGTCTCTTCCATTCGATCGCGCTTCGCTCTTTGCCTCCGGTAACGGCCAACATATTCAGGTCACTGCCCAAACGGTGTTCCAGTTTCGGGTCGGCACGATCGACAACATCCGGCAGCAGAAATTCGATCACCAGGAGCCGGCCTTGAGCCGGTAGAATGGATCGGCAATGACGGAGGATCTCGATCGCGGCTTGGTCGTCATATCCGTGAAGCACGTGTTTCAATATAAAGACGTCCGCTCCGGCGGGCACACCCTGTCGCAGGTCGGCGCCGACCATCCGGCAGCGCGCGGCAAGTCCTTCTTTTTCTAAACGGGATGCGGCCTTGTCGATAAATTCCGGGCGATCGATCAGCATGCCCTGAACGTTGGGAAAGGCGTGCAGCACCGCGGCAATCAGAAGCGCCACCGCCACCGCCAAGATCGGCAACGGTGTGGTAGTTCGAGAAATCCCAGGCACGCGCGAAGGGCGCATAATCCTCCGCCGGCGCGGTGCCCATCACGGCACCGAAGATGGCTTTGGCGTTCGGGTCCTTTGACCAGCGCGAGGCGATGCCCTGGCGATCCATGATGCGCTGGGCGTTTTCGCCGGTGCGAACGCATTCCGTCAGATAGGACCAACTGTCGGCGAGCAGGTCCGCCCAAAATATAATCGCTGCCCATTCTGAATTGGGCGCATCCTTACGAAGCGGCCTGCCAACCGACGTCAGGATGAAGTGATGCGGAGCGGTTTCGACGACGATGCCGAAACTGGCCAGAGCGCGCAACAGCCGATACAAGGAGCCTGGATGGGCGTCGCACGATGCCGCTAGCTGGTCAACGGAACGCGGGTCATCGCCCAAAAGATCCGCCAATCCCAATCGGGCGGCGGCACAGAGCATTCGGCTGCGCGTGTAACCCATCGCCATCGTTGTCAGCGATTTGTTCGGCGTAACATTCCCAACAGCAGCGCGAGATTCTGGCATCTTTTTTTCCTTGCGACGGTCGGTATTGACCATCATGAAGCCGAACTGGTTGCAACACGGGGATCGTCAGCGATGGTTATCGCGGTTTCAATAGTGGCAAGCCAAAAAACCTGGTTCCAGTGCGGAAAGTAGCAGGGCAATCGCATGTGACGCCCCGAAAGAGTTCGGCGCTGTTAGGCTTGCGCTTTTCGTGTTCTGCTGATATCACTTCCTGGCAACGGTCGCGAGGCCTCGCGTTTTCAAATTCACTTTCACGCAAGGAGCTTGCTCATGGACGGCCAAGCGACCGGAGGTATTCTGCTGCTTTTTTATGGACCTGCCCGACCCACGTGCCAAGAACTCGATTCATCGGTTGCACGATATTCTGGTTATCGCCTTGTGCGCGGTGATCTGTGGCGCTGATGGCTGGGCGGAAGTCGAAGTGTTCGCCAACGCCAAGATCGCCTGGTTCAGCACGTTTCTCGATTTGAAACAAGGCATCCCCAGCCACGACACCTTCGGCCGCGTCTTTGCCCGCCTGAATCCTGACGCCTTTGAACGCTGCTTCGTCGCCTGGACAAAAGCGATCGTTCAAACGGACGGCAGCCGATTGATCGCCATCGATGGAAAATCGATCCGCCGTTCTTTTGAGCATGCCTGGGATAAGAGCGGCATGGCTCATCTGGTCAGCGCGTTTATCGACGCAAATCATCTGGTTTTTTCGCAGGTGGCCGTGGAAGACAAGAGCAATGAACTCGACGCGATTCCGCGTCTGCTGGGGCTGCTGGATCTGGAAGGAGCCACCGTGACCATCGACGCGTTGGGATGCCAGAAAGAGATTGCCCGCCAGATCAGAGAAGCTGGCGGCGATTACGTTCTGGCGGTGAAGGAGAACCAGCCGGCCTTGCACGCCAAGGTCTCAAGCCTGCTGGACGAGGCGATTCTGGAAAACTTTGAGGGAATGCGGCATGCCAGCCACGAATCGAGCGACGACAATCATGGCCGCGTGGAAAACCGGCGTATCTGGATCACCGACGAAGTGAATCACCTGGGTTCGTTGAAGGAACAATGGCCCGGCCTTTCCAGCTTTGCAGTGGTGGAATCAACGCGCCAGGTGTTGGCCGGAAAAGCCAGCATCGAGCGTCGCTACTTTATCAGCAGCCTCAAAGAACTCGATGCCCAACAAATGGCAACGGCGGTGCGCGGCCATTGGGCCGTGGAAAACAAACTGCATTGGCAACTGGATGTCAGCTTCCGTGAAGACGAACGAAGAATCCGCAAGGACCACGGCCCGGAGAACTACTCGCGGCTTTGCCGGATCGCTCTGAATCTTTTGAAGCAGGACCGAAGTGTCAAAATCGGCGTGCACGGCAAACGCCTAAAAGCCGGCTGGGACGAGCCCTATCTCCTACGGCTCCTCACCCACTGAACATGCGATTGCCCTGCGGAAAGTAGCCCACCAATTTGTAGATTCTGAAAAAACACGATACAAACAGCGCCATGAAACACATGCTCGCCTGGAAGATTGCTCCTGGTAACATCAAGTCCGCGGCAGAGGCGTTCCTGAAAGGCGGCGCCCCGACCCCCAAGGGACTGACCCTGATTGGGCGTTGGCACGCGCCTGGCTCCGCATACGGATGGGCCGTGGTCGACGGAAATAACTCAACTGCTCTCGCCCAGCATGTCGCCGAATGGGAACACCTGCTCGAGTTTCAGATTACTCCTGTGCTTGAAGACGCCGAAGCTGGAAAGGCGCTTGCCAGCGTGTATGGGAAGTAGCTAGACTGAAATAAGGAGGTCAGGTTCGCTTACTGGAAAGGAAACCGACCTCCTTCCATTCCCTACTTGTTGTCCACTCAAATCTTTGCAGTTCCCGAAATCGGCCAGGGCCAATTGCTCAAGGACAAAAACGATGCGGTTCGCTTGTGGATTCTCCCGGAAAACGTTCCACTTGCTATGAATATCCCAATTCCTCAAACAGCCGTTCCGATGCCTGCATGAACGGCGGGGAATTCATGTGCCGATTCCAGATATCGAGGAACTGCCGATTCGACCATGGCCGCGCGTCGCAATTCACAAATGGGGGAATGTCTTTCCATAGCACATCGGAAGCCCAGTTTGCCGCGATGTAATGCCACCCGCCGATCACATCGATGTTTGCTTCGATAAAATCGATCATCTGCTGGTGCCATCCGTCCCAGATTTGCCGCGCCGAGGCCCTCCGGGGCTTGCCCCAATAGTATGGAAAAAACGCGATTCGCCCGATGTTAAATTTCACCGGCGTGGTCTCCGCCAGGAGCACCGGCTTGTCGCGCTGTGCGCTTCATTCAGCATCGTCTTGTCCACATCCGTCGGGTTCCACATTGAGCACCCCAGCCAGTCCACATATTCATCGCCCGCATAATACCGGTTGAAGGATTCGGCTGTCAGCGGCTTTATCAGGCTCGGGAAATTTGTTGAGGCCATGACGGTCGAAACATTTCTGGCCCCCGCGATTGCGAGGCGATCCACGATCCGCCTGAACGCATCCGCGAAATAGCGCGGGTCATAATGAAAATCCGGCGTGGGAATTCCCCGATCGAATTCGTACCCGATCCGCATCAAAATCGGCCGCGGCTGGCCCGCGCACCACTGGCCCAATCGGTCGATGTTGTCATCAAACGCCCCCCTGGTAATCGCCCGATTATTTTCCCGGGTCGTGGGACCGAAATCCGAAATCCAACTCACTGAAAGATGCAGCACGGAATTTTTAAGCGCCTCCAGGTTGCAAACCTGGGCCAGTTCATCCAAAGGGGTGAAATCCGTCGCCACCGAGCAGTACAAGGTAAATCCACCGGGCTTTGTCCCCATGTGATCGAGATATCCATTCCCCAAGCCGTCGGCCGGGCGGCCGCCCAACTGGTCCGCAGTCTGCCCGGTGATGAACAGCACCTTGCCTGCTGGAGGGCGAATCACCTTCCTCTTCGCGGGCGCCAACTGGTCGGCGTAACCGCTTAGCACTCTTGATGCCACGGCCCCCGCGGCGCACGCCCGGCCCCCGCGAGAAATTTCCTGCGAGTCATATTCATTAGATCAAGCGGAACTTTAGTTTTTTGCCCATTTCAATTTAATTGACGGAGACGAATTGAGCTATTGCCACGGAGGGTCAAGGGGGTCAGGTTCAGGCTCGTATGCGGGGGCGCGTTTGCGCTGTGAACGCATTGGGTTGGCCTGTTTATGGTCGGGAATTCCTTTGGGGTGGAGGGGGTTAGAAAAAACGGTGGGCGAAATACAATTACCCTTACTTTTTTTAGTGGGCTGGTTGGAAGACGCGAATCTTTGATTACTCGCGCAACGCGGCTATTGCCATTCAAAGATTCGCGTCCCTGCTCCGACCTTGATATTTACGCGGTGCGAATCGGCGCCGGCGGCACGACGACCTCAATAAGTCCAGTCGCTACGTCATAGACGAGGCCGGAGACTAACCACTTGGCCGGCAACGCGGGAATCGCGCGGAGCAAAGCGACGTCGACGGCAACCGCGGCGCGGGGATTGGTGACCGCTTTTGCCTTGAGTTCGCTTTCCTTTATTTGAAAATAGTGCGTCAGCATCGCAGGGTCATCCACAAGGCGAGTGATGCCGCAATCGGTGTGATGAAGCACGATGATGTGAAACTCCCCGCCGCCTCCTGGAATCTCCGCGGCAACCTCGCCGATTCGCCCCGAGCAACCCCAACTGCTCCAACAATGCAGGGGTGATTCGACCGCCGATGTTGCGGATCACGACGGCGTCGCCCAGTTTAATTCCAAGTATATCTGCCGGATCCACGCGCATATCGGCGCAACCGATGATGATTGCCTTTACCTTCGGTAACGCGCGGGGAAGCGAAGGCATAAGTGTGCCGGCAGCAGACTGCCGAGCAGCAAAGTCTTTGTTACGTTTCAACATGTGGTCGAGATTGTTCATGTTGATTCTCCTTGAGTAATGTTACGAGGTAGTTTGCTGAAATAGTTTTACTACATTCTATTCCCTTGGGATTCTCGATGGGGAGGGATATAAATTTGCGTTATTTGTGGGCCGATTGAGGCACCTCATTTTAAAAGAAAATAATTGTCGTTTCGCTGTTGGGGTCGCCATCGTGGAATGGGAATCGCCGTCGGATGAATGAAATCTTTCTGAGTCGAAATCAATTCATTAAACCAACCCAACATTCCGCGCGACCGTCTTGATCACCGAATCCATCTTCCCATTCAACACCTGTTTGGCCATGCTGAGGGTGAAGCCTTTGACGGTGTGGAAGGGAACGTGAGATGGCAACGATAATGCGTAGGGTTCGACGACGGCGTCCACAACGACTGGGCCGGCCTTGTAAGCGAGGGCGGTGGCGAGGCCTGCTCGCACGTCGGCGGGGTTTTCGAGGCGGATGCCTTTGGCGCCCATCGCTTCGGCGACTTTGGCGAAGTTGGGGTTCTTGAAATCTACGCCGAAGGGGACGACGCCGGCTTCCTGCATCTCGATGTTGACGAAGTCGAGGGATTCGTTGTTGAGGATGATTTGAACGACGGGCGTTTTGCGTTGAACTTGGGTCAGCAGGTCGCCGAGGGCGAGCATGGTGAAGCCGCCGTCGCCGCAGAGGGCGATGGTTTGGCGGCCGGGGAAGGCGAGTTGGGCGCCGAAAGCGTTGGGGGCGGCGTTGGCCATGGAGGCCCATGAGAATGAGCCGAAGATTCGGCGGTTGGTTCCGCCGGTCAGGTGGCGGGCCATCCAGATGCAGGCGGTGCCGGTGTCGGCGAAAAACATGGCATCTTCGGAGGCGAGTTCGCTCAGCGTGGCCACGAGGAATTCCGGGCGGATTGGTTTGATGCCGGGGCCTTTATCGACGTAATGTTGCAGAAGCTCGTGGAACGAGTTGGTTTCGGCGACGTGTTTTTCGAGAAAGCGGGTGTCGGTCTTTTCGCGGATTCTGGGGAGCAGCGCGGCGACGGTGGCTTTAACGTCGCCCACCAGCGCCAGATCGACGGCGGTTCGGCGTCCGATGTGTTTGGGGTTTATGTCGATCTGGACTTTCTTCACGTCGTCGCCGGGGAGAAATTCGGAGAACGGAAAGTCGGTGCCAAGGAGCAGGACGAGATCGGCGCCGTGAATCGCTTTGTAGGCTCCGCCGTAGCCGAGAAGGCCGGTCATGCCGACGGCATTGGGATTGTCATGCTCGAGCCATTGCTTGCCGCGGAAGGAGTAGCCGACGGGGGCCTTCAGTTTGGATGCGAGTTGCAGGACTTCATCGTGCGCATCGCGGCAGCCGTCGCCGCCGAAGATGGCCACGGTTTTGGCGGCCTGGATCATATCGGCGAGTTTATCGAGATCGGTTTCGGCCGGGCGAAGTATGGCGGGCGCGGGAATGGTGATCTCGTGGGATGAATCGCTCGGCGCGCTTGACGATGCGATGTCGCCGGGGAGTGAGATTACGGTTGGGCCCTTGTCGAGGACGGCCGTCAGAATCGCCGTCGTAATCACGGCCCGGGCCTGCTGGGGATTGACGACTCGGCCGACGTAGAGGCAGGCGGTGTCGAAAAATTTGTAGGGGTTCAGCTCCTCCAGGGCGGCGGTGTCGATGAGTTGAGTCTCGACGTCGCCGGCGATGGCGATGATGGCGGCTCGTTCTTTGCGTGCGTCCATCAGTCCGTTGAAAAGATGCGTCACGCCGGGTCCGGCGGTTCCACATACCGCGACGGGGTTGCCGCTGAGATAGGAATCGGCGACGGCGGCGAAGACGCCATATTCTTCATGGCGGACGTGGATGAATTCGATTTTGCCGTTGCGCCGGAGAGCGTCGATGGTTGGGTTCAACGCGTCTCCGATGATGCCGTAGCAGCGTTTGACGCCGGCGCTGGCCAGCATTTCCCACATAATGTCGGCGACGTTTTGTGACATGGGGGAGACACTCCTTCCTGCGTAAGCTTTTAGCATACACCGACTCTGGTTTGGTTGGCGAGGGAATAAATTATCGCGATAGATTTCTTATAAATCGGGATCGAATAATTTTTATCGGTTACGATTTTCGTGCCGTCGGGGTGTTTCCGGCTCGAATATGGGAAGGTGCCGTCGCTTCGAGCGCACCGGGCTGGCCTGAAAATGTTCGGAAATTCCTTTTGCAAAGGGATAAATTGGCGGCGTGGACATTCAAATAGTCCAACGGAGGCCATCGTGCGACAGTTGGATATTTGGCGGTAATGTTGCGTTGGTGGCTTCGTGGGCGAGGGAGTGACCGATGTGGGTGAAAAATGTTTGCTTGGCGCCGATCTTCGCGGCGACGGCCAATGCTTCCTCGACGGAAAAGTGCGTCGTGTGGCGTTTAAATTGCAGGGCGTCAAGGACCAGAAGATCTAAATCTTTGAGTAGTTCGTAGCTCGCGTCGGGAACGTGGTTGGTGTCGGTGCAGTAGGCCAGGTTTCCGATGCGGAAGCCGAGGATGGGCATTTCGCCGTGGAGCAGCGGAATGGGAGTCCATGTGCGGCCGGCGATTTCGAAGGGGGCGGTGATGGTTCGGCGAATCAGGTGGGGGCGGAAGACTTTCAGGTCCGGCTCGTGTTCCTTGAAGGCGTAGCCGAAGCAGCGGGTGAGGGCGGCGTGCGTGGCGTCGTCGGCCCAAATATCCAGCGGACCTTTTTTCAGGACGTTGAATCGGCGGAGATCGTCCAGGCCCATGATGTGATCGGCGTGAGGGTGGGTGAAGACAGCGGCGTCGATCATGTCGATGCCGTTGGCGACGCATTGCAGGCGCAGTTCGGGGGTGGTGTCGATGAGGATGCGGGAGTCGCCATAGGAAATGACGGCCGAAGGACGCGTGCGCTTGTCGTGCGGATCGGTGCTGGAGCAGACCGGGCAATGGCAACCGATCATGGGAATGCCGGCGGAGGTGCCCGTGCCGAGGAAAATTATCTCGATGCCCTGCATTGTCATGCGTTATATGGCGCGAACGACCGCGTTGGCAATGTCACATCATTCAGGTGGTCGCGATTTGGCGAGCCAGTCGACGGAATTGATGGCGGCGGCGACCTCGCCGGGGAGTTTGGGGATGGCCGGGCCTTTGAATTCGGGAACCATGCACAGGACGGGAACGCTTCCCCATTTTTCGATGGCCCGCGGATTGGTTTCCTCGGCGATGGACGGGGTTTCGGGAGGGTATTTGTTGATGACCACGCCGGCGATCTGAATGCCGCACTTTCTCAATGTTTCGACGGTGAGCAACGTGTGATTGATCGTTCCCAGGCCTGGGCGGGCGACGATGATGGTGGGCAGTCGCAACCAGCCGATCATGTCCAGCACCAGAATTTTTCTGGCGATTGGAACCATGATGCCGCCGACGCCTTCGACGATTAGGACGTCGCTTTGTGCGGACATCGACTGGATGGCGGAGTCGATGGCGTTCCATTCGATGGGTTGCTTGGCGCGTTCGGCGGCGATGGCGGGGGCGAGTGGCTCGGCAAACCGCTGAGGACATATTGTGTTGAGCGGAAATTTCGCGTCGGCGTGATGGGCAAGAAATTCGGCATCCTCGCTGACCAGGCCTTCTCGCCGCTTGGCGCAACCGGTGGCGATTGGTTTGGAAACGGCGACGCGAAGGCTGTGGCGGCGAAACCAATCGGCGATGGCGGCGGCGACCAGCGTCTTGCCGACGCCGGTGTCGGTGCCGGTGATGAATAGGCCGGGGATGGGGGAAGGTTTCAGCATGGGTGCAGGTATATTGAACCGCCAAGACGCCAAGAACGCCAAGGGGTGAGTTCAAATCTCGGTTATTTTCAAGGGTGTAGCGCTTTATGAGGGTGGGTTCAACGATAGTCGAATATCGATAGTGGAGCAGTTTGGAATAGAATTTTTTTCGTTTCGAGCTTCGTGCCGAACAAAGTCCTTGGCTCGAATCCGTGAACGGGGCGGCGATGCGCGCTGTGGGCTGGCCTGATAGGGATCGCGACAGCCCTCGGCAGTGGAGCGGATGCGTCGCCTCCTTTGGCTTCTTCCGGCAAAAAAGCGGGCGAGTCCTTCGCATTTGCCGCCGAAGGAGGCGACTCTTCCTCCGGCGCTGCTGAAGGATGCCGCGATCTCCTATCAGGCCGGCCGGATGCGTCCGCGGTGCCGGCCCGTTCGCGGATTCGAGCCAGGCATCGTAATCGGCATGAAGGTCGAAACGATAGAATTCTTCCGGTTTCAAAAATGGGAAAGGAGGAAACTGGCCTTCTCTTGGAAAGACATTATAACAGCGGGTCATGCGACGATTGTTCCTTCGTGATTGTGCGGCCGGGGATGTTATCGAGGACGTTTTCGTTATCACCAACAAGCAGTTGGCGGCGACGAGTTCGGGGAAGCACTATATCAAGGCGTTTTGCTCGGATCGAACGGCTCAGTTGAACGTTCGGATCTGGAACGCGACGCGCGACATGTTTTCGGCGATGCCGGATGGGGGTTTCCTCCGCATTCGCGGGCGGGTTGAAAATTATCAGAATAATCTTCAGCTTATTGTCGAGCAGATGTGGCCGGCAAAGGAGGGGACGTTTGATGCCGCCGATCTGATGGCCCACACGGAGCGCGACATCGATCAGATGTGCGGGCGGGTGTTTGAAATTTGTTCCAGCATTCAGAACCGGCATCTGTCGGCGCTGGTGCAGGCGTATCTGGACGATGAACAGTTGATGAACAACTTTTGCCGGGCCCCGGCGGCGATGAATTTTCATCACGCGTTTGTGGGTGGATTGCTCGAGCATACGCTCAACGCGATGGAAGTGGCGGATGCGATCTGCAAGTTTTATCCGAAGCTGAATCGGGACCTAGTCGTGGCGGGGATATTTCTGCACGATCTGGCCAAGACCTGGGAGCTTTCGTACGAGAACGCGTTTTCATATACGGATGGCGGGCAGTTGGTGGGGCATATCGTCAAAGGCGCGATCTGGGTGGAAAAGAAGGCGCAGGATGCGGAAAAGATTCTTGGGGATCCGATTCCGCCGGCTCTGATCAATGTCGTTCAGCACATCATCCTGAGCCATCATGGCGAGCCGGAGTTTGGGGCGGCGCGCATTCCGTCGACCCCCGAGGCGATTGCGGTTCATGTGATTGAGAATCTGGATGCGAAGCTGATGCCGGCGCTGGGGATGACGCGGGGAGAACTTGGGGCATCGGAATCAAATTGGACGGATTGGCAGAAATCGTTCAACGGGCGATTGTATCGGCCGGATGTGGCGCCGGCGGATGTGGTGGCGGATGATTCGGATCCGGGGAATGTGCCGCCTGCGCCTGTTCAGCCACCCACGCCGAGTCCGGTGGTTGCGGTAAATGCTCCACCGGCTGCACAGGCTGCTGGCAAGATGAAAATCACCAATCCGCTGTTTGAAAGCTCTCCGGCACGCAAGCATTGAATTTGTCCATATTTGCAGTCTGTCGGACCACCCTGTCAGTTGAGCCTATTTCTTTTGCTTTCGGGGGGTTCCGAAGTTTATTCTTTGGTGGTGCAAATCGTTGGGTGGATGGCTTAATCACATTTAATGGGAGTCGCGATCATGAGTCTTAGAAATTGTCTTGTGGGTTCCGTGGCGGCACTTTTGCTCGGGATGGGAGTGGCGGCGATCGCGCAGGACGCGACGACGAATGCGTCCAGTGATGAACCCAAGCCGGCTCCTCATGTCAGAATTCCGGCTCCTTATAATTTGCTTCCCGATCTCAGCGACGATCAGCAATCCAAGATCAAGGACATTCATTCCGAGATTCTTGAAGAGCAAAAGGCGCTAAAGCAAAAAGAGCACGACGAGATCGCGGACGTTTTGACGGACGATCAGAAGAAAGAGCTTGATGATCTCGTCACGAAGGCGGCTCTTGAGAAAAAGGCGAGCGAGGAAGAACGCCGGGCAAAGGAAGAAGCGGAGAAGGCTGAGAGTCTCAAAAACCAGATGGATGGCGGCGCGGCGACTCAACCTTCAGGCGGTCAATAATTGAGACATTCGAATAAGCGCGACGTTTCAGCGGCGAAGCTATCAATAATCGCGATGAAAATTGCTCGATCGGCGCCGTTGGTTTTCGTCATTCTATTGGCGGTTATATCGTGCGGTCATCGCGAGACTGCGGCGCCCAATACGACGCCAATCGCGCCAGTACCCGTTCCAATCCTGAGCGCGGATCTTTCAACTCCGATTGCCGCGCCGATGTCCGGGCATCTCAAGATGGGAGGATCGAATCCGGCGGGGGTTGAGATCAATGCGAACAGCCAATATCTGACCCTCGGCGGCAAACCCTGGACGCCGGTGATGGGTGAATTCCATTTTGTGCGGGCGCCGTGCGATGAGTGGGAAGATGAGATTCTGAAGATGAAGGCCGGGGGAATCACGGTCATTTCAACATATTGCATCTGGATTTATCATGAGGAAATCGAGGGGCAATTTGATTGGAGCGGGGATCGGGATATTCGGCGGTTTGTGCAGTTGTGCGCGAAACATGGGATGTATGTCTATTTGCGGATCGGGCCGTGGTGTCATGGGGAAGTGCGCAACGGCGGACTTCCGGATTGGCTGCTGCAAAAATCCAAGGTGATTCGCCGGGTTGATCCGACGTTTCTTGGATATACGCGTACGTGGTATTCCGAACTTCACAAGCAACTTGCCGGTCTGCTGTACAAGGACGGCGGGCCGATCATCGGGATACAACTCGATAATGAGACGGGAAATAATCCGCGGTATCTGGGGGCCCTGAAAAATATGGCCGTCGGGGTTGGATTCGATGTGCCGCTGTATTCGTACACCGGATGGAACCGCTCGCGCGGGCCGGCGGACGAGATGCTGCCGATGTATGGGGGATATCCGGATGGGTTCTGGTTGAACGATTCGGGGATATCCAAATCCGGGCGGCGGCAATATGTGTTCACGCATATCCTCGACGATGCCAATATTACCGAACATCTCACGGGAAGGCCGGGAAGCCTGACGTTGAGCGGCGAGAGCCGGTATCCGTATCTGACGTGTGAAATCGGCGGTGGGATGGCGATCGCGTATGCGCGGCGGCCGCTGATGAGCGCGGATGACATCGCGACGTTGCCGCTGGTGAAGATCGGATCGGGGGCGAATGCGCCAGGATACTATATGTATCACGGCGGCGGGGATCTGATTGGAAAACTTTCGACGCTGCAAGAATCGCAGGCGACGAATTATCCTAACGATCTGCCGATCATCAATTACGATTTTCAGGCTCCGATCGGGCAGTTCGGCCAGATTCGGGATTCGTATCACCTGCTGCAGCTTTTGCATATGTTCCTGGCGGACTTTGGATCGCAACTGGCGCCGATGCGGTCGTTTTTGCCGAGCACGATGCCCAGCTCGTTGTCGGATACGCAAACGCTGCGCTGGGCGGTGCGATCGGATGGGCGTTCGGGATTCGTCTTCATCAACAACTATCAGCGTGGCACGCAGATGCCGGATCATTCCAATGTGCAATTCGCGCTGAAGTTGGTCGATGGCACGCAAGCCGTTCCGGATAAGCCCGTCAAAATCCCCGGCGGATCGTACATGATCTGGCCGTTTAACATGGATCTGAATGGGACGTTGTTGAAATCGGCGACGGTGCAGCCGCTATGCAGGCTCGACGGGCCCGTGCCCTGTTTCGTTTTCTTCGAGATTCCCGGCGTCGCCCCGGAATTCAATCTGGAAAATGGCGACGTTCCCAATTGGAGCGGCGCGCCGTGGTTCACGGTTCGCGCGGCCGATGGACGCGAGGCCAACGTGCTGGTGCTTCCGCGGGAATTGGCTTTGCGGTGCTGGAAGGCAAAACTGTGGGGCGCGGATCGGCTGCTGATTTCGCCGGCGGATTTGATTGTCGATGGTTCAACCGTTCGACTGCAGACGGGTGATCCGAAGAACATGCGCGTTTCGGTTTATCCTCCGCCGCCGGAGCCGCCGACCGTGGATGGGATGGGATTGACGGCTCGGTCCGAGGGAATATTCACGGAATATTCAGCGTCGGTATCGGCCAAACACATTGAACTGGCTGTTCATCAAACTCAGGCGGCGGGACTTGCGCGGCCGATGCGGATCGGGTCGAGGAAAAAGCCGGTACCGCCGTCGGATGCGGATTTCGATTCGGCGGGCATCTGGCAAGTGAGTGTTCCGCGCGATGCGCTCGATGGGGTCGCGGATGTTCGGCTGCGTATTGCGTATGCGGGCGATGTGGCCCGAGCGTACATTGGTGACAGGCTGATCGACGATGATTTTTACTATGGGCAACCCTGGGAAATTGGGCTGAAGCGATTTGCTCCGAATGTTTTTGATGCTGGGATTACGCTTAAGATTTTGCCGACGCCGAAGGGTTCGCCGATTTATATCCAGGATGATCGGCGGGCGAGATTGCGGGCGGCTGGAGGCGAAGCTGATTTTGACGGCGCGGGGTTGCTGCGAGTCGAGCCGGAAGTTGTTTACGAATTGAAGATGTGGTGTGGACAATAGACCACGACGCAGTCAGCACCCGCCGATCGCTCCACTAGCGGTAGGTTAAATTCGAAATATTTCGTTGCCATAGACATCGCACGACTGTAAACTCCCCTCGACGTGGGGCTTGGCTTGAAAACGTGTCGGTGCCTCTCAGGTCGGCATCCGTCGATCCATTTCGCGTCGCCGAACGGTGCTGAGGAAATCCCTTGTTTGAGCGGTGCTGGTTTCGCATCTATTGGAAGGAAAAACATGTCGAAGAGAAGATCGAAGAAGCTCGCGTTGTTGCGTCTGGCCACTGTCCCCCTGGCGTCGGTGGTATGGATCGGCCGGCCGGCCAGTGCCGATACTTACTGCTTTGTCTCCGGCGAGGGAACAACCTGGGACAACACCTCCACTCTGCCCTGGTACGACCAGACGAACCCGCTAAGCGTCGCGTTCCCGCCCAATACCGGCACGGCTACCGCCGTGCTTGGAAATTTCGGCATCGCCCACTATATCACCAGCAATACCAACGTCACATTCAATTACACCTACACCACGGGGATTAATGACCTCGAGATCGACTCGGGGAACACCCTGACGCAATCCTCCAGTGGCACGGCCATGGTTTGTTCCACCGAGCTCCTGGGGGACGATGGAGGCGCCACCTACACTCAGTCAGCCGGGTCCAACACGATCAATGGCGCAAACAATTTCGCCCTCGGCTTTGCCTCAGGAGAATCCTCCACCTACAACCTGTCCGGCACCGGTCAATTCATTGACACCGGAAGTAATTACGGCGCAGTTGGCTATTCTGGCAACGGAACCTTCACACAAACTGGCGGCACCGCTTCAGTGACCAACGAGCTTGACGTTGGCGAAAACGCCAATTCCGTTGGCGTCTACAACCTGAGCAATACGACCGGCACAGGCTCGCTAAGTGTGGGAACCATGGTCCTCGGCTACCTGGGCAGCGGCACGTTCACCCAGGCCAGCGGCACCAACCAAACGGGCAATCTGATCTCTCGCCCAGAGTTCCGGCAGCGGAACTTACAACCTCAACGGCGGAACGCTCAAGGCGACGACCGTCACCGTCAACGCCAACGGAAACTTCGACCAGACCGGCGGCACGATGACTTTCACAACCTTTACCCAGAACGCCGGAACCGTCAGCCTCAGCGTGGGATTGAACCTCACCTCCAGCACCGTCAACCTCTCCGGCGGATCGCTCACCACCAGCTCTATCACGGGCACCGGCTCGAACCTGAATTGGACCAGCGGCTCACTGACCCTCACCAGCCAGCCGTTCGACGTCACCAATGGAACTGATCCTTACAACGGGGGCTTTGTGTACGGCAGCTCGCTCACGCTGAATAGCGGCATGACGCTTAACGTGACCGGAACCCTGTCCGGGGGGACCTTGCCCTGGGACAATGTGTTTGGAAGTGGAAGCACCGTCACCCAGAATACCGGCAGCAGCAACTCAATGCCGTACTTTTACATGGGCAGCACCGGCACCAACGCGACCGCGGATCAGTACACGCTCAACGGCGGCGCCTTCACCTCTACGGTTTCTGCATTTGTCGGTTATATAACTGCTTACCCCGGGCCCGGTGCCGGTATTTTCAGTCAATCGGGGGGGACCTCGTCTTTTAACAATCTGTATGTTGGGCAGGGCGGAACCGGCACCTATAGCCTCTCCGCCGGCACAATGAGTGTCTCCGGCTCGATCAGCCTTTATAGCGGCAGCATCTTCCACCAGTCCGGCGGAAGCCTCTCTTTCGGCTCGTTCAATGAGTCCGGCGGCACCGCCAACTTCGACACCGGATTGAACCTCACCTCCAGCACCGTCAGCCTCTCCGGCGGATCACTCACCACCAGCTCCATCACGGGCACCGCCTCCAATCTGAAATGGACCAGCGGCTCGCTGACCCTCACCGGCCAGCCGTTCGATGTCTCCACGGTGGCGGACACGGCATACAACGGCTTCGTCGACGGCAGCTCGCTCACGCTGAACAGCGGAATGTCGCTAAACGAAAATGATAATGGGGAATACATCTTCGGAAGCGGCAGCTCGGTCACCCAGAATACCGGCAGCAGCAACACCACGCCGATTTTTTACCTGGGCAGCACCGGCACCAATGCGACGGTGGATACGTACACGCTCGCCGGCGGCGCCTTCAACTCTACGGCTTATGCCTATGTCGGTTATGTATCTGCTTACCCCGGGCCCGGCGCCGGTGCTTTTAGTCAGTCGGGCGGGACCTCGTCTTTTATCTATCTTTACGTTGGAAATTCCGGCACCGGCACTTACAGCCTCTCCGCGGGCACCATGGGGGTCTCCGGCTCGATCGAACTTTACAGCAGCGGCAGCACCTTCCACCAGTCGGGCGGGGTGCTGACCAGTCCGTCGACATTCAACGCAGCCACAATGACCCAAACCGGAGGCACCGCGAGCCTGGGCGCTCTCAGCGGCACAGGCACCGTTGCCATCGGCGGCGGGAGTTCCGCGGCCTCGATGACCGTTTCGAAGTTTACGCAGGGCTCCATCAGCATCAGCAGCAATGGTCTGCTCACCGTGCTGCCCAATTCGAATTTCGCTAATACTGTCTCAACACTATCGATGACAGGATCAGGCCAGCTTGATCTGACGAACAATCGCATGTTCATCGATTACGGATCGGGTCCCGACCCGATCGCCTCTATCGCGCAGTGGATTAAGAATGGCTTCTATGATCTGGCCGGTCCGCAGATCATCAGCAGCGTCATCGGCGCGGACGATCTCGCCAGCGGTTTGAGTTATGGCATTGGGTATGCTGACGGCGCGGATGGCGTGGTCGCCGGGCTGCCATCGGGCGAGATTGAAATCATGTTCACGCTGCTGGGTGACGCCAATCTGGATGGAACGGTCAACGCCGAGGACTTCACGCCGTTCTCGGCCAATTTGGGAAAGAACGGGAGTTGGGACAAGGGGGATTTCAATTACGACGGGACGGTGAACAGCGAAGATTTCACGCCGTTTTCGCTCAATCTGGGCAAGTCGGCCACGCTGGCCGGCCAGGGCGGGACATTGGAGTCAGCGGACAGCATCAGCCTGGCGAATGTGCCGGAGCCGGCTTGCGCGGGGGTGATGATGGTGGGTGGTTTGGGGATTCTCCGGCGGCGGCGACGGGCTCTTGGGTGATCAGACAATGGCCCGCGGCCATGGCGGAACTGCTGGCGCATTGCCGATTTTGCATAGCCGTGGTGTCGGGCCGAGCCACACAATTTGCTTGTGAAAATTCCAATCGCATCATAAAATGGCTGCCGGCGTGTGAGGAGAACCGCTGATCTAAACGTGCCGGTATGTGATAAGCGGCGTCGGACTCCATTGTTACGATTCCAAATCCAGCCAAGACCGTAGGCGTGATTCACTCTCGGATCTCGCCCGCCTGATCCGAACTGATTTTATTGAAGGGATGCAGAAAGCGTTTTCTGTATGAAGAGCCAGAATATGAGCTACAAGACAAAAAAATTCCGCATCGCCGCTCTTACGCTCGCAGTCTCCGGCGTCGTTTTGGTTGATTCCCAGGCCAACGCCCAAGTCAATGTCAACGTGTCCATCAACGCATCTTCGCCGATCACCTACGCAAATGGCGCGGCTACGGCCACCATGCCCGCAACCGGCTTGGGACTCTGCTCCTCCGTTTATGCCAACATGTGGGGAGACCCAAATCTCCCCGGCGATATCGCCGCCTCGGGCGTTCAAATCGTCCGATACCCCGGCGGCAGCTACTCCGACATCTATAACTGGTCCCTCAACACCGCCAACGAAGGCGGCTATGTCGGCGCCCACGCCGACATGGGCAACTTCTTCAACGTCATCAATTCGGCCGGTACCCAGGCGATGATCACCGTCAACTACGGCTCCAACACGACCGACACAATGGGCGCTCAACCCCAGGAAGCCGCCGCCGAGGTCGCCTTCGCCGACGCCAACCCCAACATTTACGGAACTTCAAGCGACGTGACGTTGGGCACGGACGCGGCCGGGGTCAACTGGTACACCGCGGGCTATTGGGCCAAGCTCCGCGCCTCCACCCCTGCTCAATACGAATCCTGGGCCACCGCCGCCGGCGACTACAACCCCGCCTACGCCTTTCTGGCCATCGGACATTCCGCCCCGGAGAACATCCAATACTGGGAAATCGGCAATGAGATCGGCGGTAACGGATACCTCGGATACCAATGGGAATATGATCTCCATGCCCCCTACTACGAGGGCAACACCAACAGCAACGTCGGCCGCGACGGAAACCCGCTCCTTTCGCCCACCGCTTACGCGCAGAACTTGGTTCAATTCGCCACTCTCATGAAAGAGGTCGATCCCAACATCAAAATCGGCGCGGGCTTCGATGCCGAGGCCAACAGCACCGGCGACAAGGCCATCCTCCAGACCGCCGGCAATTACATCGACTTCGGGATCATCCACTGGTATCCCACAGGCTCGCTCCCGACCATGATTACCAGCACCCTCCCCGGCGAAATCGCCAATCTCCGCACCAGCGTCCAGAACAACACCAACAAGGGATACAATGGAATCGAGATCGACGTTACTGAGTTCGGCGACGGAAATTCCTCCCCACCCACCATCGAAAACGCCCTCTTCGCCGCCGACGCTTATGCCACCGGTTTCGAGAACGGCTTGAAAAATATGAATTTCCAGGAGATGAGCACCTCCCATTATCTGAACGGCAACGGCACCGCTGGGAACCCCGGCGAGGTCTACTACGCCATTCAAATGGTCAGCAAATATGCCGCCACCGGCGACACCTTCGTCTCAACTTCTTCCAACAACTCCTCCCTGCGCATCCACGCCGACAGAAAACCCGATGGCAGCATGGCCCTCCTGTTGATCAACGACAGCACAACCTCCGCCGACAATCTCTCCGTCACTCTCAATGGCGCTTCGCCGCTGACCGGCAGTGGCACGCTCTATCTTTTCGGTAATTCCAACATCAGCGGTTCCAGCACGACAGCGCCAACCTCGCAAACGTTGACAAATCTTGGAACCTCCTTTTCTCTCTCAATACCCCTTGAAACGATAGAGACGCTGGTTATTCCAGCCCTCTATCTCACCTGGAACAACGCCGGTGGCACTGGCAGCGGCGCTAATTGGGACACCACCAGCCAAAACTGGAACAACGGATCGGCCCCCGCCGACTTTGTCAGTGGAGTCAACGTCAACTTCACCGACAACAACAACGGCCATTATGCCGTTACTCTCAACACCACCGTCAATCCCAATTTGATTTCCGTGAACAACAGTAGCGGCAACTACTCCTTTTCCGGCTCTGGCGGCATCGGTGGATCCGGCTCGCTCACCAAATCCGGCACCGGCACGCTCACTCTCTGGACATCCAACAATTACAGCGGGGGAACCGTTATCACCGCCGGCCGCCTCCTCATTGAGCCGACCAGCCCAACGACCAGCGCGTTGCCGACCGGCGCATTGTCCATCAGCGGCAGCGGCATCGTACAATTGGCAGACAACGTCGCCGCGGGCACCCCTTTGGGCACCAGCAACGTGAACCTCACATCGCTGTCGCTCACGGGCAACGGTACGTTGGACATCGGCAACAATCGCATCATCATCGACTACAGCAGCCCGGCGACCGATCCGATCGCCTCGATCGCCGCGTGGATCAAGGCCGGCTTCGATGACGGTGACACGCCCGGCGCCGGTCCGTCCATCATCAGCAGCGACATCGCCGCGGACGACCTCGCCAGCGGTCTTAGCTATGGCATCGGTTACGCCGACGGCGCCGATAGCGTGGTCGCAGGTCTGCCGTCCGGCGAGATCGAAATCATGTTCACCCTTTTGGGTGACGCCAACCTGGATGGGACGGTCAACAGCGAGGACTTCACGCCGTTCTCGGCCAATTTGGGAAAGAACGGGAGTTGGGACCAAGGAGATTTCAACTACGACGGGACGGTCAACGCCGAAGACTTCACGGCGTTTTCGGCCAATCTGGGGAAGTCGGCCACGCTGGCCGCGGGTGCTCTGGTTGCGGCGAATGGAATTGATTTGGCGAATGTGCCGGAGCCGGCTTGCGCGGGGGTGATGGTGGTGGGTGGATTGGGGATTCTCCGCCGTCGGCGACGGGCGAATTGAGAGGGGATTGATTTAGCTGGTGTGGGGGGTGTTAAAGTTCTGTTGAAAATCCTCTGAACGCGGGGAAAGAACCCTCACCACTGCCCTCTCCCTGAGTACAGGGCGAGGGGGAAAGATAGTGGGCGGGGCGTCATTCCAGTCCATATTAAGATTCACCCCTGTCGCGCCAGCGGCCATTTCTTTTAGATCATCGACGATCGGCTATGCTGTTTGCGGGAACTCCACCTGGTCTGCGCCCGTGGTCATTTCTGCCGCGAATTAAGGTGATGTCATGAACTATCTGCCAATGAATACGTTGGGCGCCCAGGAGATTTCGCCCAAGGTGATCCAGTTCGGGATATTTTTCCCGGGGGTCGATCCGAGCAAGGGGTATGCGGTTTCGGTCAAGATTATTCAGGAAACCGACCAGTATCTCCAGGCGGCCCAGCCGGCCGTGGTGGCGCAGGTGCATTCGGTTGATCCTGTTTATGGGGATTTTTGGTCCGGGAAGATCGATCTGAACACGGCCGCCCCGCCGCCAGGGTCGACGGCTTTCGGAATGCCGGGGCGGTATGTCTATAACTATGTCGTTCACAGCCCTACGCGCGGAGACATCGACTTCATCATCGATCCTTTTTCGCGTGAAGTTGGCGTCGGTCGGTTGTCGGCCATTACCGTCGGATATCAGCCGTATACCTTCAGCGCGAATGAAACGAAATGGAAAACGCCGGCGCTTAAGAACGCCATTATTTATGAGTTGATGATCAGCGAATTCCGCGATGACATCGATCGGACGATAAAGCAGCTTCCTTATCTCGCGGACCTGGGAATCAACTGCATCGAGGTGATGCCGGTCTCGAACGTGCTGGCCGCGATCGATTGGGGATACGATCCGATCGGGTATTTCTGCGTCGCCGAACGATTCGGCAAACGGTCCGATTTTCAGCGATTCGTCGATGCGGCCCACAATAATGGAATCGCCGTCATCATTGATTCCGTTTACGGACATACCGGTGGGGATTTTGCGTACACGCAGCTTTACGGCGCGCTTCAGGGAGATCTGCCCAATCCGTTTAACGGCGGCGGAGGTCAGTTCGGCACTACCTGCAACTTTGGCAACAAGTTGACGCAGGATTATTTCTATTCCGTCAATCAGTTTTGGCTGGATACATTCCATGTCGACGGATTCAGGTTCGATGATGTCCCGGAATATTGGGATGGACCAGCGGGATCGGGATACGCCAATCTCGTTTATACGACGTATCAATACGTCAAATCCAAGGCGGGGTCGGTGGATCACTATCAACGATTCTTCGATGCGGCGGGGAATATCAACCTGATTCAGATCGCGGAATATCTTCCCAATCCGCCGGATATTCTGAACGGTAGCTATACGACCGGCACATGGCAGGATGGGACGCTGTCGGCGGCGGCGAATTGCGCGGCGGGGAGTGCCGGGGCGATCGAGCAATTGGGGCTGCAACTGGGACTCAACGGATATCCGGCATCCGTCACGGTGAGTGGGGACACGCTTCCCAAGACTGGTCTTCAATATATCGAAAACCATGATCATCAGCGGTTCATCTGCAACTTCGGCATCGTTCCGATCGACAATGATCCGGACAATGTGCTGTTGCAGGAAGGGAACCGGGATTTGAATTGGCCGAGGGTGCAGCCGTATCTGATTGCGATGCTGACGGCCAAGGGGACGCCGCTACTGGCGGAGGGGCAGGAGTTTTGTGAGAACTACTGGATTCCTGAGACCGGGTATGGACGTGTGATGCTGTATCGGCCGGTGCGGTGGAATTATTTCTATGACAACGACGGGCAGCCGATCATTCGGCTGATACGCAAGCTGACGAAGATTCGCCGGGGTGGAGTGCAGTTCAGCGACGGCACGCATTTCTTTTTTAACGACTACAACAATTTTAACTCGAAGGGATTGCTGGCGTTTTCGCGGCAGCAGGGAAATACTTTCAGCCTTGTCGTGGTGAATTTCACCGGTCAACAGCAATCAACGAGCTTCGCGTTCCCTATTGGCGGCAACTATGTAGAACAGATTGAGGGGACGCAGAATTTACAGAGCGTTGTAGCGAACGCGCTGCAGACTATCACGATACCGAGCAACTATGGTTGCATCTGGACCGTTAACTAAAACGATTTCCGCTTTGCGGCGTGATGCCGGGAGTTTGAAGGAGGGGTCGAAACGATCGGCGCGGCGGATGTTTTGACAGTGGTCGTGGTCGTACTCGCCAACACGCTGGCGGCCGGTGCAAGAGCGCCGAATGCGGCGGATTGGGAAGCGGACTGATTCAAATTGTCGGAGAAGAGCATGAAGTCTTCGGCATTGACCGTTCCGTCATAATTGAAGTCGCCGCCATCCCACGCGCCGTTTTGGCCGAGGTTGTGCGAGAACAGCGTGAAGTCTTCGGCGTTAACGGTTCCATCCAGGTTGGCGTCGCCGTAGAGGGTATAGGCGATTTCGATTTCACCGGGGGCCAGGCCGGCAACGGCTCCGTCGACTCCGTCGGAATAACCAAGGGCATAGGACGAATTGGCGGCGGCGCTGGAGCTATCGATTCCCGTTCCGGTCCAGGCGCCGCTGTGGTAGCCGGACTGGAGATATCCGGCGATGGTCGAAATCGGGTCGGCGGCGGAACCGAAATCGATAAAAAGAGCGTTGTTGGTCATGTCGAGCGTTCCGGGGCCCGTGATCGTGAGCGATGTGACGATCGAGCTGCCGGTGTTGGTGTCGAGGTGGAGGGTGCCGCCGTTGATCGTGAGGCCGGCGATGTCGATGGCCGTCGCGGCGGTTGGGTTGCCGAAGTTAATGATGGCATTGGTCGTGGCGTTGGGGACTGAGAAGGTGTTCCAATTATTGGCGTTATACCAGTCGTTGGATTGCAGCCCGGTCCAGACGGCCGTCCCGGAAAATCCGGCAAGCGCGGGAACAAGCAGGTTGGCGATGGGAGTGCCGAGGCCGGTGGCGAGATCGTATCCGGCGGTCGCGGGGAATCCGTTGTCGCCGGTTGTGATGTCGTGGAAATCGGAACTGGGGAGCGCGTAGAGCATCGGCAAAGTCTGGCTGGGGCCGTCGAGGGATGGCTGGCCGCGAAGGGCGAGGCCCTGGTCGGCGATGGCGATGAGCGCGGCCCACATCGGCGTTGCCAGGCTGGTTCCGCCGACGGTGAGCGAGCCGCCGTAATATGAATCGATCACGATAACGCCGGTTTGCGGATCGGCATCCAAGGAAACATCCGGCGCGGTTCGAACCGTGGAACTGGCGCCGTTGACGTTTCCGGCTTGATAACCCGGCTGCGATTCCTGAAGGCTGAGGCCCCCGCCGCTGCCGGACCAGGCGGATTCGCCGAGATAACTGTTGTCGGTTCCCACAAGCAGAGAAGTTCCGCCCACGGCAACCACGTTGGGCGAAATGGCGGGATAACCAGTGCCGGGCGAACCCTGGTCGCCCGTGGCGGCGAGAAATGTCACGCCCTGATGCCCGGCCGGGGTGGTGTAAAGCGAATCGGTGCTTGTCTCGGAGACCCCGGAGGCAAAATCGATGAGCTGGTAGGAAAGATAGCTCATCGAAACGACTGATACGCCGGGCGTATCGGCGGCCGTCGCAACCGCCGCGTTGAGATCGGTGTTGTCAGGAGCGTTCGCCTCGAAAATATCGATGTTTGCATCGGGGGCGATCGCGTGGGCCCATTCCACGTCCAGGGATTCCTCCACATCCCACGTTCCGGGCGAGGCATTGGACGGCAAATTGGCGCCGCCATTTTCGTTCATAACTTGGAGCGTTGGTCCGCCGGCGACATTAAACGTTTGCAGGCCGTAGTCGGTGCTGAAGGTGTTGGCATCGGTGATGATATTGGGATCGTTGTATGCCTCGATGAGCGCGATGGTTTGGCCCGCGCCAGTGCCGGGGACGCCGTTGAAAAAAATGTCGTTGACGCCGTAGGCGTCGCGGATTTCAGTCGGGAGATATGGGCTCCCGGCGGCTGAAACGGCCGTCACGACGCCCGGAATTGCCGTGCTCGCGCTTGGGACCCCGGACGGTTTGGGTAAATGTCCGGACGGCTGGAGCGGGGAAGCCGACACCAGCGATATTCGGCCGGCCAATTTCCCGTGCGATGTCTGCGCTTTGTATGCGCCGATGTCGACGACGCCGTTGACGATCCGCGCGAAGCCTGGGCCGCGCTGATCCGTGGTTAGCGCATGACCGTTGGCGTCCAGCGCGAGCGGCGTTGTTTCCCGAATCGATTGCAGGACTGCCGGCGAGGAGGGCAAAGGTGTCGGTGGAGCCGCCGTTGTTTTGCAGGGGGCCGAGATTGGGATTTGCGCCGACGATATTGCCCCGCACGCCGTTTGTCAGTCCGCCGGAACCACCGGTGCCGATGAGATTATTTGAGCTGGGCGTTTGCCCGATGGCCAAGTCGGTGTCCAGGGCTCCCGTGATATCGCTGGGCGTGGTGTCATCGCCAAGAGTATTTTGGGCGACGATGGTGTTAAAGATCGTCGTGTCGCCCGAATTTGCGTACAGGCCGCCGCCGGCGTAGGGGCCAGCCGTGCCGACATTGGTGGAGATCGTGCAGTTGGCCAGAGTCAGCGTCTGGAAGACAACGATCCCGCCGCCGTCCTGGGCCTCGTTAGCGGCGAACGTGCTGTTGGAAATATAAGCCGCGCCATTGATAAGGGCTCCGCCGCCGTACAGGCCCGCGTTGTTGTCCTCAAAGGTCGATCCGGAAATCGCGAGGGTGTCGTCTGAGTCCTGGTAAATTCCGCCGCCCTCTTCGGCATCGTTGGTGGTGAAAGTGGAGGAATTGATGGTGCTCGAGGTGTCGTCGACATAAATCCCGCCGCCGGCCACAACGAGGAAATCACCGTTGTCGGTGAAGGTGGAGGAACTGATGTTGATCGTTCCAAGTTCACTGGCGATCGCGCCCCCGACACCGCCGCTGAAGTCGATAACAAGATTGCCGGTGAATGACGTGCCGGAAATATTGGCGGTGCCGCCATCATTGAATAATCCACCGCCGAATGTTCCCTCCGCTATGTTTGATGTGATCGAACATCCGCTATAGAGGTCAAGCGTGGCATCGATATAGTTAAAGATGGCCCCGCCCCAGAGATCGGCGGTGTTGTTGGACATGGAGGTTCCGGTGACGACAAGCGTGCCATCCGCGTAGTTGCAGATCGCGCCGCCGAATGTTCCGGCCCGGTTGTTGGTCAACGTGCATCCGGTAAGGGTCATTGAGGCGTTTTCATTGCAGATCGCGCCGCCGGCTTCCTGGGCCGTCGTGTTTCCGGAGAACGTCGTTGCGGTGATCTTGATCGCCCCGCCGGCGGTGTTGAGAATCGCGCCGCCTTGTTGCAAGGCCTGCGAATTTGAGAACGTGCTGCTGATGATCGTGACGGTTCCGCCGTTGTTGTACAAACCCCCGCCGAGCTCGGCGCCACCGGAACTGACGGTATCGCCAGCGAGGGTCAGCGTTCCGCTGTTAAAAATATCTCCACCGTTGCCTCGGCTGCCGGCATTTCCCAAAGTAATCGTGACATTCGAAATGCCGACATTGATACCGGCCGCGATATTGAACACGGTGCTGGCGCCGTCGCCGCTGATCGTGATGCCGACGGCGGGTCCCGCGATGGTGACGTTTTGCGTGACGGAGAGTTGGCCGCTGGTCAGGACGATCGCCTGGCCGTTCAAATTGGACGCGAACTGAATGGTATCCCCGGCGGCGGCGGTTGAAAGGGTTAGGCGCAATGACCCCGCCCCGCTGTCGTTGAGATTCGTGACAATATCCGTGGAAAGCAGACGACGAGGCTCAAGAGCCTCTAAAACGGCGCGATTAAGCCGCTGACGCCGAGTTTTTGAATTTCTCGGCGCGGTCGGGAAGCCCATCAAGATTGAACGCATTCTCAATTCCCTCCGGGTCGCTCCAACGTCCTATGACGGCATTATAGCGGGCCGCATCCATTATACACCCGGCTTCCACATCGCGGCTGGGGATTGGAAACGTCAAACGTGTCAGGGTTTTCCCAAAACCACAATCCAGCCCATGACATCGACGCCGGCATTGCATCGGAGAACGACCCTGGAGGCGGAAATCTCGTGCAGACCGCTGGCGGATGCCATGGCGCGGGAATAACCGATGGAATGTGCAAAGCGTTGCTCGGCGTGCAGAAAGAAGCCGGAACCTTCGAAATCTTCGATCGAACAGGCGAACATCCCCCCGCTTCGCAGAGCGTGGGCGACGGCGGGCATGAAGTCGGTCAGATCGCCGACGTAAATCAGAACATCGCCGGCCAAAATCAAATCGTAAGATTCGGAAGCGCTCCGGAGTGTGGGCATCAAGTCGCCGATAATTAAGTTGTCGTAAATTCCGCGCGCTTTTGCGGTTTGGATCATCAGCGGTGAAAGATCCACACCGACGAGTTGGTTTGCCAGCGGGCGAAATTCCTGGCCGCATAATCCGGTGCCGCAACCGAGGTCGAGAATGTCCAAATCCTTTCGCGATGTCGCGGCTTGCACGGCCCGCAATAATTGGTGAGGAGCCTGGTACTTCAATTTGTCGACGAGATGTTTGTCGAACTTGGCCGCGTATTCGTCGAAAAGATCGCGGATGTATTGCGCGGGAGCGGTCGAGGCGGAGCCGTCGCCGGTCAATGCCGCGAGTTTGAAGTGCCATTCGGGGGTGTCGGGCCGGAGCCGGGTGGCTTCGCGATACGCGGCCGAAGCCTCATCCAGCCGCCCCGCTTTTTGAAGGATGTGGCCGAGAAAAAAGTGCGCCTTGGCGTTGTCGGGATGAAAATTGACCGCCCGGCGGAAGCAGGCGATCGCATCATCCAGCCGGCCCAGCCGGGAGAAGATTTTGCCCATGCTCCAATTTGCGGTGATTTGGCCGGGATTAAGTTCGACGGCTTTGGAATAAGCGTGAATCGCTTCGTCAAGCCGGCCCTCATCCCACAGGGCGTTTCCCAGACTGTCGTGGGCATCGGGCCAATCGGGCTTGAGCCGAATCGCGGTTGCATAGGCGGCCAGGGCCTTGGCGCGTTTGCCTTGAATGTGAAATGCCTTGCCGAGGCTCAGGTATCCTGCGGGCAAACCCGGGTTAAGTCGAACGACCTTTTTGAATTCCTCAATGGCGGCGTCGAGATTGCCCTGTTCCCTGAGTGCGGTACCCAAAGCGCCGTGGGCCTCGGCCCAATCGGGGCGAAGGTCGATGGCTTTCGAATATTCCGCGATCGCTTCATCCGGTTTGCCCTGACTTCGAAGGGCATCGCCGAAATTGTGATGTGCCTCGGCCCGTTTCGGGTCGATCTCGATCGAACGCTGAATCAATTCGATGGCCTGGTCGATCCGGCTTTCTTGCCGGGCGATGACTCCGAGCAGGCGCAATGCCTCGGCATTTCGCGGGTCGGCGGCCAGGATCTCGCGATAAATCACCCCCGCCTCGGCTAATCGGCCGGCCTGATGATGCTCCAGGGCGCGATGCATCGGCTTGTGATGGGGTTTGTGCTGCGACAATAGGCGACCCAAGAATAAAACTTACCGAAAATCTGGTGGAAAATCGAGAATATTCGGGGAGCAAACTCCCCGGGCTTTGAACTGGGAAAATGGCCTCCCTAAGTTAAGACGAAGCCTTGCAAATGACTCCGGAGATGGGAAAATAACGGGAAATCGGGCGGGTTCGGGCTTCGCGGCGGGGTCATTTAACTAAGGCGGATATGAAACGATTAATTCCACAGATCACGCTTGTTCTCCTGCTCGCGATGAGAGCATTCGCGGCCGAAACCACAGCGGATGACGCGGACAGGGACCGCCGCGTGGGAGTCCTGCGCGAAGAGATCGAAAATGTCTGCGGGAAATATCTTCAACTTGTGAGCGGCGACAAACTTCACGGGCACTCCACTCGCGAGCTGACGCATGTCGCGCATGATCTGCTGGTGCTGGGCCGGGACACGAAGGAGGCGGAGACTCTAGTTGAGCGGGCGTTCGCCGAGCAGCAGATGGATGTTGATTCGCCCGAATATGGCACCGTGCCGTGGGCGGTGGGAGTGCGGGCTGAAAAGGAGGATGCGAACGCCATTGAATTCACGTGTCTGCCGACGGGCGCGATCATGACGCGATATCGGCGCAGCTTTCGCCCGAGTTTGTGCAGGAGATCACGCCTCATCTGCACGCGGCGCTGGCGGCGATCCGCCGGCATAATATTTCGGTGGCGTATACGAATATTTACCTGATGAGGATTTCCAACCTGCTTCTGCTGGGGGAGGCGGTTGGCGACGACGATGCGGTGAAGCTGGGTCTGAGCAATCTGAACCTATGGATCGACTACACGCGGAAGAACGGCGTCGGGGAATACAACAGCCCGACTTATGGTGAGACACAAATCAATTCGGCCAACGTCGCGTATAGCAATACATCCAATGCGGTAGCGCGGGCGGGGCTGGGGGCGGTGCTTGATTATCTCTGGGCTGATGACTGTGCCAGTTACTATCCGCCAACGCAGCAGGTCGCGGGGGCGTCGAGCCGGGATTACGACTTCGTGTACGGAACGGGGCCGCTGGATCGCTATTTCTACATTGAAGGGCTTCGCGGCGATTTGCCGACGTCGACGCTGATCAATGACATGAGCGGACCGTTCTGCGACGCGGTTGAAGGCAAATATCATCCGTCGGAACGGATGCTGGCGCTGGCGCGGGAGACGAATAAGAGCCTGGTGAGCGGCTATGGGCCGGAGGAGTGGATGGACCGGACGCTGTATGTCACGCCGGCGTTTTCGGTGGGAACGGCGGGCGCTCCGTACGGCTTACAGGATCGGGAGATCGGGATACGGTTTGGCAGCGGGAAGAAGTTGCCGATCGTGTCGGTGTTTCTCGATCCGTTCGATAGTCCGGATGGATCGGTGAAAGTTCTGGACAAGGAAAATCACTCCAAGCCGGGGCATATCAAGCTGACTCAGGCCATCGCGCAGGATAAGGGGACGGTGCTGGCGGTTTACGATCTGGCAACGAATCTGGGGAAGACGGGTTACTCGACGCTGGGACTTGATTTGATCCTTCCGGCGCATACCGATGGGTTGTGGCTTGATGGAAAAAAGGTGGATGATTCGGATACGACCGATCATCCATGCACGGAACAATCCGTTGTGGTCGTGCGGGAAGGGAAGGCTGTGCTGGCGGCGAGACTCTTCGGAGTCGGCGGGTTTGAGGACTTGGAGCCGGGTTATTTTTTGAAGCATGATATCGCGAAGGGGAACGCTTTTCGGCTGGTGGCGTACGCGTATCAAGGGGACAAGCGGCAGTTGAGTGATAAGCATGTTCCCGGTGCGGTTGTGATCGACGTGGAGCCGTGTGATACGGACGACGCGTTTGCGAAGTTTTTAGCGCGTTCGCAATCGCTGTCGAAAGTGGAAATCGAGAGGGGAAAGAGCGTGTGGCGGGCGAAGTACGGATCGCTGGAAGTGGCGCTGGATTCGACGAGCGATAAGCCGATTGTTCGTCAATCAAATGGGGTTGATGTTCATACCGCGGGGCCGGCGCAGGTCGATGGATGGAATCTGGGAGAGTTGCTACCGGCGGGGAATTAATCTGATCGAGGCTCTGTCTGAAAACTCCGCGCGGGCCATGCTTGTGTCTAAGGCTGCGAGGCAGCGTCGCTCCTCCTTGCCGTATTTCAGTTCAATATTGCTCGTCGTCGCTCCTTGCCTCGCAGCCTTAGCCACTGCGCCTGGCCGCGCGGGGAGTTTTCAGACAGAGCCTACGGATAGCGAAGCGGTGGCGTCTGATCTGCCGGGACATAGGGCGGCCGCCAATAGGCGGATTGTCGTTTGAATTGCTCGGGCTGATTCAGGGGCCACCAGACTCGCCAATCAGAGGGATCGGTGCTGGCGGGCCGGCTCATCGGACCCTGGCCGTTGCCGTTGGCGGCGGCGATGGCGTATTCGTAAATCGTGGACGGCGCGGATTCGGCGTATTCCGGTCCGGGGAGTTCGTTGGGAGGGACGACGCCCTGGGCGTCCCGATCCGTGAAGGATTGGGCGAGGCCGGCGTATAACAATTTCCAGGATGAATCGGATTCGCCGAGCTTGCGGCGGAAGAGACGGTATTCGCCGACGCCTAGGTTCTGGCCCCACGAGGCGTCGACGCGGTTGGCGGACAAATGTAGATAAAGCCCATCGGGTGGAGCGGGTGGTTGGTCGTTGACGTAGATCGGGTAGGCGTCACCAGGGTCGGCAGTCTGTTCGGCGTTGGCGGCGATCAGACGGACGTGAATTTTGGAATCGGGTTTCAGGCCTTCTAGCTTGATCGGTGAAGCGGGCGAAGTCGCCGCCGGTTGCCAGGTTTGGCCGCCGTCTGTGCTGGATTGCAATTGATATGAATCAGCGCCGGGGACTGCGTCGAAATAGATGGAGGCACCGCCGGCGAAGTTGATCGTGTGAGAGATGTTGGCGGGGAGAGGTTTGGGCAAATGCGCGGTCAGTTGCCAATGGTGATGCCCGGCGGAAAGCGGCATCACGAGCGATGCGCCGGAAATCTTTGCTGGTTGCTTTTGACCGTCGATAAAGAGAAATGAGCCGTTGAGTTGGGAAGGGTCGGCGAAGGTCAAGGTTAGAGTCGAGACGCCGTGAGGGGAATAATATTGTCCGGAGATTTCGCCGGGGCTAAGAAAAACGGCGCTGACGCCGGTTTCGTTAGATTCGGGGACGTCGATCGTCAAATCCTTCGATCCGATGCGCGAGCCCTGGAAAATGGCCATTTCGGTGGAACCGTCATCGCGATTGCGGATGACGCCGGCCGTTCCGTTGAAGACTTCTCCCGTTGGCAGCGCGCAGGAAATGGGTTGATCGTTGATGAAGAGCAGATCGTTGGAGTTGGGCGCTTTGACCGGCCAGACGCCGGCGACGGGTTTCACGCCTTTGCGCCAGGCGTAGGTTCGCGTATCGGCGGACTTGATGAACGAAATAGGGGTGGAGGTCATGTCCCGCATTTCGACGGCATCGCCTTTGTGGGTGACGAGAACGAGACTTGAGCCGTCGGTGTCGCGCAGGATTCCGTGGGAACATTCGGTCTGCACTTCGCTCCAGTGGTCCCACCGGGCGGTCAGGGGTTTTAGAAACACGAGCTTGGGGAAGGGAAGATCGCGGGCCTGAAACCAACTGAATCTTCCGGAGCCGGCGACGGGCTGGGCGGCAGTGCGATCGAGGATCGCAAAATAATCGGTCCCGACGAGCAGGATGCTGCGCGAGTCGTATTGCGGCCAGGAATAAGCGCCGGGTCCGCGAAGGGATCTGAGCTGGGCGAATTGCGCAATCGTCAGATCGTAGAGCGGACGATCGAGGGTATTGGCGCCGATGTCGCGGTATTTGCCGCCTTTCATGAATCCGAAATTGGTGGTTCCGACGGTGTCTTCGTCGTAATGATCGCCGGTGTTCTCGCGTTCGTGGCCGGTCCAGACTTTTCCCGCAGCGTAGAAATAGAGAATACCGTTTGCGCCCTGGCCATTATCGCCCCAGCGATAATTGGGGCCGGCGTCGATTTGATCGAGATGGATAGACAATTCCTCGGGGGTATCGACCCCGGCGCGGAGGATGATTCCGTGGCCGGTATATTTGCAGCTTTGGAAATGCGGTTTGGTGCCGGAGTTTTCGGGGATCGAGCCGAGGATTTGCCGGGTCCAGAGATTGTCGGGCGACATTTCGCCGTTGTCTTTGGATCGCGCCTGACTTGACGCCCAGAGGAGATGCTCGGCGGTCATTGGATCATAATGTCGAAGTAAAGCTCCGAGGTTGCCGGCCTCCCAGGGGACGAGGATGCTGGTCCCGCTGCCATGGGCGCCGTGGGATAGATATTGGCGGTCGAAGCCAAATTCCGCGGAGAGAGGCATGCCGGTTTTCCAATCCTTAGAGATCGGCGGAGGCTTGGCGACCGCCGGCTGGTTGGGATCCTTCGGCTGGCGCCAATAGGGCATCGGGTTAAAAACGGGCGCGGTAAGTTCATCGACCATCCAGCGTCCGCGCATCGCCATCCACGGATTGGCGAAACGATTTTGGTGATCACCGGATTCGGCGCAATACTCGCCCTGCTCGGTGGGACGGAGATAGGCCCAGTTATATACGCTCAGACTTTCGGTCCAGCGTCCGCCGAGGGCGTCCCAGGCGGGGACATCAGGACGGGTGTAGTAGCAGGCCATCAGGCGCAGCGTTTTTCCGAATTGATCGCGCCATTGAGTGGCCATCGGATGGTCGGGAAAAAGGAATGTCGCCTCGGCGGGAACGGAGAATCCATCGCGCACATATTCGGCGTGCCGCCGAGGCAGATGCGGACGGCGGCCATGTCGTCGGTGGAATTCATATAAGCGGCCAGCAGAATCATCGCCACCGCGCAGTTTTTTGTCGGCGTCGGGAAGGTCGCTATGGAAATGGTCGTAAGCGGGAATCAGGGCGTCGTAGAGTTCGCGATGGCGGATATCCATGGCGACCAGATTCGTTCCCAGCGGATAGAGCGCGAGTGCGGAGTGCTGCAATCGAGCGTCGAATTGGTCGATGGATTTGATCTCGCCGAAGTCGATGAACGGCGGGGCTTGCCTGGCGTCATCGGGATAGGTCAGGACCATGTCCTTCACACGATTCAGGGAGAGCGTGCCGTACCAGGAGCGGAGCAACTGGGCGCTGCGCATGCGGACTTCGCGCATGTCCTGGACCTGGCTGCTGCCGCCGTATTTCTGAGATTCTTCGAGATATAACTTCACGAATTTTTCCGTCGCGGATTCGGCGCGGGCGGCATCGTCGAGTGAAATTCCCGTGGAGCGCGATCCGGTCAGAAGCGGCCAGGTCCAGTGAAGCACGCCGCTGACCGGGTCGTGGCGAAAATGGACCTGCAGATCGGGCGTCGGTTGCCAGACGCCGTATTGATGATCTTGCCATTTCAGGGTGTTCAGGGAGAAGACGCTTAATTCTGATCCATCGGGGTGATTCTCCCAAAAACTGGCGACTGGCGTTGCGTCGCGAACGCCGTTGCCGGAATAGGCGGCAAGCTCGAATGCCATGTTGGTGGATGGGTCTTCGATTTCGTTGCCGGGCATCCATTTCGGGTCTTCTTCGATGTCGGGCGTGATGACCGGGTCGTCGATTCCGAGCCAATGCGAATTGGTCGTGAGATCAAAACAACCGGCGGGGAACCGAAGGGTTGGATTGAAACCGTTCCAATCCATGTCCATTTCGACGGCATCATCTTTTGTGAGGCCGTGAATGTCTTCGGTAAGTTCGACGAATGTGTAGCCGGCGACGATTTTGACCGTCGCTGTGTAAACGCCGCCATCGTCGAAGTCGTAGCGAATTTCATAGGTTCGGAAAAGCGGGCCCTGGGCCAGGGGTTTGGTGGTGACGCTGAGAACCCGCTTTTTGGGACTTGTCAGGTGGTTTGATCCGATCCAACCGCCGCCTCGGTTGATGGAAATGATCGGAGCGGGGACAAGTTCGCCGGCGGTGATTTGTCGGGTTTGCGGGAGCCGGATTTGCAGGGTTCCGGCATCCACACCGAGGACGCCATTGGCGGCGGATTCTTGAACGACGGAAGCGGTCGCCGCGACCGATTGATTGGGGGACGACAGAGTGAACGAAGCAGTCGCACCGGTTTTAAGTCGGAGAAGAAACAGACCTCGGCGGATTTAAGATTGCCGTTGGGCGTTTCCAGAACATCTGAAAGCTGGATGGGGATGGGTTGGTTGGTCGCATCGTCAACAAGTTGTACTTGATCCGGCCGGATGCGCACGCTGGAGAAATCGACGGGATAAGAAAGAAGGGTTCGCGGCCAGGAGTAGAAAGGAAGGTTGATGTCATCATGCAATATAAATTGCAAAGAACCTGTGGAAGGGAAATGGCGCGGATTCGGCGATTGCGATGCGAAGGCCGTCGATACGAAACAGACAAGAAGGGCTGCGAAAAAGCGAAGGCGAATCATTTCCTTATTCCCCTGATTACGCGACTGAAGCCAATCCCGCGTTTTGGGCTTTTAGGCCGATGGCGGGAGTGCCGAGGGTGAAGGCGGTCAGGCCGCTGAGGTTTCGCCGGGGCGGGGGACTCAACAGGCTTGCGACATACCCGACGACCATGCACGTCACGACGGCCAGCGGCGTGTAGAGCGTCCAATGCAACGGGGTATATCCCGCGACGAAAAATGTCACGATGACGCTGGTGACGGCGCCGACTATGGCGCCGATTCCATTGGCGCGTTTGGTGAACATGCCAAGGGTGTAGACGCCGACAAATCCGGCTCCGCACAGGGAAAAGATGGTCGTCCATGTTTCCATGAGCGAACGCATGGGCATTTTGGCGAGCCACGCGGCGACGAGGGTGGCGATGGTGCCGACGACGTAACTGAGCATTTTCATCAGGCGCAGGCGCACGCGATCAGTTGAATGCGGACGCCAGCGGAGATAGAAGTCCTGCACCATCAGCGTGGCGGCGCTGTTGATCGTCCCAGAGAGACACGACATCGAGGCGGCAAAGATTCCCGCGAGGATCATCCCGGCAACGCCAATGGGAAGCACCTGCACGGCAAAAAGCGGCACGACGCGGTCGTTTTGCATGGTCGGATCGAGCTTGGCCGGATGGGCGTGAAAATAAACAAAGAGCAAAATGCCCATGATCTGCACGATGGCGGCGCCCACGCCGCAGACAACCCAATTTCCCAGCGTCGCCTTGGTGGCGGCTTTGTCGTTTGGGGTGGAGAGCACGCGCTGAACCAGCGCCTGATCGCCGGCGAAGCCGGTTATGGTCAATGCAACCGTTAGAATCATGATCCACGCGGCGGGCTGGGTGGCGGTCCAGCTCCAGATGGCGAGATCGAATTTTCCGTAATGCGAGCCGATGTCGACGATCGCGCCGAAGTTGCCTTTGAAGGAGAAGAACACCACTCCGATGGTGATCAGCGGGCCGAGGAGCATGACGGCGGCCTGCAGGACGTCGGTCCACATGACGGCATCGATTCCGCCGAGAGAGGTGTAGACCGTCGTGAGCAATCCCACGCCGAAAATGGCGACGTAGACGTTCATCCCGGTCACGGCGGAGATCGCGATCGAAGGAATCAGAATAACGACGCTCGCCCGGCCGATGGTGTAAAAGACAATGCACTGGAACGACGCCAACAGACGAAGCGCGGGGTTGAAGCGCTGTTCAAGATATTCGTACGTTGAGGTGAGATTCAGCCGGCGGATCAGGGGGATGACCAGAAATGCCTGCGGGATGAGGACGACGATGCTGATGATCGGTTGGAAAAGCCAGACGAGATTGGTGGCATACGTGAGCGCGGGTACGGCCATGAGGCTGATCGAACTGGTCGCGGTGGCATAAAGACTCAGAGCGGCGACCCACCAAGGGGCTTCGCGGCTGCCAAGGGAAAATTCCACGGTTGATTTTTGTTTTCGGGAGAATGTGAGGCCAATCGCGGTGATGAGCAGGATGTATCCCACGATCACGGCGTAATCGAGGACGTGCAGACCTCGAATTACGGGATGGATCACAAGCTGCTGGAAGGCCGCGCCGCCGACAAGCACATTACGATCGCCCCAATGGAGCGCGATCTCGCCGGCTGTGCTGTTTGCCTGGTCACCTTTGACGGACCAGGTGTCGGTGACGGCGTGATAGGCGAGAATCGGCAAATAGGGTTTGGCGGTAAGCCAGGCGGTTTGCGGATCAGATAACCGTGACTGCATGTCGGCGCCGACCAGAATCGTATGTGCTTGCCCGGAGGCAATGGTTGCGCCTTGCGCCAGAGGCACGGGAAGGTCCGCGAGGCGAATCCAGCCTTTCTTTTCGGTGAAATCCAGAGGTTTTGGGCGATATACCCAGCAATCCGAGATTGTTGTGAATGCGCTGCCCGCGCGCCACGTCCTGCCGCCGAACACTTCCAAGCCGTAGTAATGTCCGATCACCGCCGGCTGGATGATGCCGGGGCCAGGCATCGACGGAAGCTTTTGCCAGCGGGCTTGCGGATCGGAAAGATCGAGTGAATATAAATCGTTGGAGGGCGATGAACCGTCGGGATTGGCGGAGCCGCCGATGACAAACAGGATATTTCCCAGCGCGGCGGCGCCGGCCCACGCTCGCGGAACGGGAAGATCGGGAAGATTCTGTTCGCTCAGCTTGCCGGCGCGCCATTGCAGACGGATTACCGTGCCCTGGCAGCCGTTCGATCCTATGCCGCCGACGCAAAGGAGCGAATCGTTTATTGTGACCGATGCGCCCCAAGCGAGTTTTTCGCGGAGTGTGCCGGCTTGCCAGGACTGTTTTTCACCGGCGGGCAAGATAAAGACCTGGTCCGACTGATCGCCGCCGGCGATGATGAGGGCGTTACCGCTGACGCCCGCGAAGCTGCCGGCGTGCGCCTGGGGCAGCGGGGGCAGAAGAAGATCGGAACAGACGACATCGCCGATCGCGGCTGGGGATTCGTTGGCGGCGGCGACCCGAATTGATGTCGCGAGGAGGACGGAAACAGCGATGAGGAAACCCGCCGTGCTTCGCACCGCCGCTAAATTGGATGGAGGGCGCCTCTGAATCACGGGTTTAGAGGAGGACTGTTTCGTCCGGCGAATCATATCCTCCGTCGCCGCGCCAGTACACCGACGACGCCCAGTGTTAGCAGACCCATCGACGCCGGTTCGGGCACATTCGCGAGGCTGATGCCGTTCGACACTTCGAGCGGCGAATTCAATGCGCCCAGCTCGCTGGCGGCCAAGGCGGCGGGCTGGCCGAGATCGTGCGAGAAGGGCGTGAAGTCCTCGGCGTTAACCGTTCCGTCGTAATTGAAGTCCCCGTCATCCCACGCCTTGCCGCTTTGGCCGACGTTTTGTGAGAACGGCGTGAAGTCCTCGCTGTTCACGATCCCGTCAAGGTTGGCATCACCCAGGAGGGTGAACATGATTTCGATCTCGCCCGAAGGCAGGCCGGCGACCACGTTGTCGGCGCCGTCGGCGTATCCAATGCCATAACTGAACCCACTGGCGGCGTCATCGGCAGCTATGTCGCTGCTGATGATGGATGGACCAGCGCCGGGCGCGTCATTGTCGGAGTAGCCGTTGTGAATCCACGCGGCGATAGATGCGATCGGGTCGGTCGCGGGGCTGCTATAGTCGATGATGATGCGATTGTTGCCGATGTCAAGCGTGCCGTTGCCGGTAATCGACAGCGAAGTGAGATTGATGTTGCTGGTGACTAAAGCGCTGTGGGCGTTGGGAGTGACGAAAGTTTGATTGGTGACACCGTCGGCCAACTGGGCTATACCGTTGCCGCTGATTGACAGTGCGCCAGTCGGCAACGCGGTCAGCGTATTGGCGGTCACGAGCGTGGGGCCTGAAAACGTGGCGTTGGTGACGGCTTGCCCGATCAACAACTTGCCGGCGTTGACCGTCGTTCCGCCGCTGTATGTGTTGGGAGTCGAGAGCGTGAGCGTGGCCGTACCGGATTTTGTGAGCGAGCCTGTTCCGCCGATGGTGCCGGTGCCGCTGATGGTGTAGTTTGCAGCGCTGTTGTTGACGGTCACCGAGCCGGGGCTGACGAGGGTGTTTAGAGTCACGTTATAAGCGTTGGGATTGGTGGGGTAATTGTTGGCGTCGTTGAAAGTGACGCCGGCTCCGTCGGTGTAGACGGTGTTGGGGGATGAAGTGTTGTTCCAGTTTTTGTTGTTGCTGCTGTCCCAGGTCTGTCCGTCACTTGGGGTGGCGCCGCCGGCGTTGTTCCAGGTGAGGTTGACGGGACCAGCGTTAACAACCAATTCCAATTCCGTCGCTCCGTAGACCAAGTTGTAGCCCGCGAAGGTTGGGATGGTCGCGAATGTGCCGGAGTCGGAAGTGTAAGACATCAATTCAACAGTTGGGCCGCTGGGCGTGCCGCTCACATTTAAGGTGCCGCCGAAAGACGCGGCTCCGATGTCGGTCAGCAGATTACCGATGCCCAGATTTAACGTGCCGGACGCGCCCACGGTTAGTGACGGAATCGTTTGAGTAGAACCGGAGACATCCAACGTTCCGCCGGCAACGTCGATCGATGAATTGTGGGAGAGGGAATTGGAAGCGCCGGCCAGCAGAACACCACCGTTGACGGTGGTTGCACCGGAATAGGTATTCGCATTGGTGAGGGTCAAACTTCCACCGTTGACGGTGAGCGCTGAGGTCTGACTACCACCGTTGACGGCATCCTTGATGACGCCGCCGAAAGTGGATGATCCGGCGCTGTTGAACACCAGGGTGCCGGGGACGGTCAGGCTGCTGTTGCCAATCGTGTAGGTTCCCGAGCCGTTGACCGAGAGTTTGCCGACGGTGGCGGTATTTCCATCCAAATCCAGCGTGGCGTTATCGGTGGTACCGTCGCCGAACGTAACGCTCGAGCCCGTGGGAATAGCGCTGTTGGAACCGGTCATGAGCGTGCCAAACCCAATCGTTGTCCCACCGGTGTAGGAATTGGTGCCGGAAAAATTCACGGTGTTACCGCCGGTAATAACCAAGGCGAGGTTGTTCTGGTTGGTGCCGGATCCCCCGAGATTGCCTCCGTAGTTGTCGGTCGCCGTTTGCAGATCGTTGATCGTAAGGGTCGAAACGGCGCTGTTGCCGCCGTAGACCGCGCTGCCTGCCGTGGAGTTCGCGTTGACCCTCAAAAAGGAGATGGTCTGATTGATCGGCGTTGTGGCATCGCCCAAAATCAGGAAGCCGGCAGCGGACGGCTCGTCAGTCGTGGCGTTCGGCGCGGCTCCCAGGGCGACCCAGCCGTTTGCGCTTCCGGCTGCGTCGCCGGTTGGAAGACTGCCGCCCGCGCCAATCTCCAGCGTTCCGCTGAATATAACGGTATCCGCGGTGGAAGCTGAAGCGGTGGTGTAATTCGTCGCGCAATTCAGAACAATTACTCCATTTGCCACCGGTTGATTCGCGAGAGCCGGATTCACTCCGAAATCGATGCCACCGTTACTGTCCGCCAAACCACCGGCAATCGAAAGTGTTCCCGCGGACGCCTCGATAGTTCTGCCGCTTCCCACGGTGAGAGGAATATCAATTATCTCCAGGCTGGTGCTGGCGTCCGAAATAACCGGCGCGCTGCTGGCGGCCACAGTCAGTGCGCTTCCCGTCAGGACGAAGGGCCCCGCGCCGGACTGAAAATTGAGGCTGGCGTACTGCGTTCCCCCAGGATTATTGTTCGCATTGGTCAACTGAGTCGAACCGGTGAAATACAAATTTGCGCCCGTGCCGCTGGGGGCCATCGTGCTGGTCCAGTTCGCCGGCGTCAGCCAGTTGTTATCCGCGCCTAAACCCGACCAGGTAAATGTACTGCCCCGCGCATTGTGAACCTTCGGAGCGAAGGTGATCGCGGCCGCCACTATCATCCAATAACCCGATTTCCGACCAGATCGACGTTGAACGCTCATGGAACCCTCCACAGTTTTGAATGCCGAGTGAGAACTATATTGACCGACTTTTCAATGATGGTTTCGCCCGGCTCGCGTGAGCCGACGCGAATTGAGATGGCATACCTCTCCGCTCCAACCAAAAAAACGCTTGACTGAGTCGCTTTCAAACGGACCGCGGCGGCGCCGTGGATTTACCCGGGCGAAGCGAACACGAGAACGTCACGTGGGACGGCTCCAGCGACGGATTTTTCAACCGCTCCACCGCCCTTTTCAACGCGGCCGCTCCCATGGCTTCCATTGGGACCGCGGCGGTTGCGAACGGGCAATCCACGGAGACATCAGGCTGAGCGTCAAACCCGGTGAGCGAGACATCCTCGGGGATTCGCAAACCGCGTTTGACCAAACCCTTCCGGATGCAGTCGGCGGCCCAGTCGCTGGAGGCCATCCACGCTCGTACGCCGGTGCAAATTTTCGCTTCGATCCGGTCGACGTATCCCGACCATCGTTGATCGATTTGCTCTTCGACGCCGGCCAGATTTTCCGCGGAAACATCGACGACCTGATCGGGCACATATTCCATTCCGAGCTGGCACTGCGAATCGACGTATCCGGCGAAGCGGGCCCGCGACCAGGAAAGATCGCTGCATCGCCCGACAAAACCGATTTTGCGATGACCCAGCTCGTAGAGATGTTCCATCATCGCCTGCATCGCCTCGCGGTGATTGACGCCGATCACGTCGAGCGGAATGCCCGGGTATTCGTGCTGCATCGAAATGCAGGTGAATTGGCGCGAGAGCTCGCGAACCACCTCGTGAGGCCAACGGAACATCAGCACGATGGCCTTCATCAATCCGTTTCGCATGACGGGCGATTGGAACCGGGGATAGAGAATCTGGCGGCACTCTTCGGTGCGGATGTGCTGGAGGACCAGCGTGACATCAAGCTCGGGCGCGGCGGCGCTCATGCCGATGAGATATCCCTCTCGACGCCAGCGGGCGTGCGGTGAATGCACGAGAACTCCGACGAGATGTCCCTGCGGCAGGATCTGGGCGTCCGTTGCATCGCTGGACAGACTCGGTAACTGATAGCCGTATTCACTGGCGGCCTCGAGAACCTTGCGCGAATCTGGGGCCGAATGCCCGGCCTGTTGCGCAAAGCACGTGAAACCGTGCCCTGGGACAAATTGAGCTTTTCCGCGATAGCGGCTTGTACGGGTGCCTTCATGCCTTGATTATTACTGTAAATGCGCATAAATGCAACATAAAAATGCATACAATCAAGAAGCTGGGTGCAAACGGCCTGAATTCAAGAACAGGGCGGCCTGCAACCGCGTGGACGGGTTATGCACTAACCGCCCGCCGACGACGGAGGAAGATGACGGAGCCGATGGCTGCCGCGAATGCCAGACTTGTCGGCTCCGGCACTACGAGCGTGATCGCGCTATCGCTTCCGGTGCCGTAGTTAATTGAATAGCCGGGGGGAAGACCGTTCATCGCCGCGAAGGTTCCCGTCAGGCTGCCAAGGTAGTTGACGATGGTGTATGTCGAGCCGCTCGCCGAATCGATGACGTTGAGGTTCAACGTGGTTCCGCTTCCGAGCGACAGATTGCCGGAGACGTTCAGGAGATCGCTGGCGCTGCCGGCGTTTTCGATGTCACAGTCGTAAGCGGCGGAGCCGCCGGAAAAACCCAAATTGCTTAGAAAACTCAATGTTCCGAGTGTTCCCGTGGCCGCGCCGGATGAACCGGGAGCGATAAGGCCTCCGTCGCTGACGGCGCCGCCAAAAGTGCCGGTGACGCCGCTGGTGGAATTTCCGGCCAGGACGGCGCCCGCATTGACGGTTACCGCGCTTGCGGTGATGTCGCCGTTGTCGACCAAGGTTCCGGCGCTGACGGTGGTGCTGCCGTTGTAGGTATTGTTGGTTCCGCTGAGCGCCAGGGTGCCCGGGCCCAGCTTGATGATGGCGAGATTATTCTGGTTGGTTCCCGAACCGCCAAGAGATCCACTGTACGTATCAGTCGGTGTGGTGACGAGGTTGTTGATCGTCAGGGTTGATGTCGCGCTGTTGCCGCCGATAACGGCATTGCCGGTGCCGGTTCCTGCCGCAGCCAGGGCATTGATCGTTTGATTGACGGGCGTGGTGGAATCGCCCAATTCAAGCACTCCGCTGGTATTATTGGTGCTGTTGCCGAGAACGACATAGCCGGTGTCATTGCCGCCGTATGACGCCACGCTGGGAAGGCTTCCTCCGGCGCCGATTTGGAGCGTGCTGCTATCCACGGTTGTATCGGGCGTGGCGGAAGACGTGGTGGTGTAGGTCGCGGCCGAGTTAAGAATGACTGCCGCGGTTGAAACCGGACCGGGTGTCGTGAGCTTTGGATTGGATCCGAAAAATGCGCCGGCGGTACCGGCCAGTCCGCCGGAGAAGGAAATCGGTCCAGTCGCCGCATCAACGGTGCGACCACCGCCAAGCGTGACCAAGTTTTGGATTGTTTGCAGCACCGAACTGCTGTTGACGATGGCCGATGCGCTGGATGTCGCGAGCGAAAACGCGTTGCCGGACAACACGAACGATTGGGCGCCGCTGAGAAATGTGATCGTAGGCCACACTTGTGACGTCAGATCGTTGACTGGAGCAGCGTTCCCCGTGGCGCCGAATTGCAAATTGGCTGAAGTGGCACCGCCTACTCCACCGGCAAGCGACCAATTAACAGTGTCGCTGAAGTTCGCGCTGTCGGTGCCAATCCATGAGGCCGTAGAGGCACTGGCGCGATGACCCCCGACCACAATCACGAGCGCGGAAGCGAGAATTAATTCTGCGCGAAAGGGAACCGCGCCTCGCGGATTGTTCTTGTCGATCGAGGAACTCCGATTGAAATCTTTCCACCGATTGCAAATTCTCCCGCGAATCATCGAACCCTCCATTGAAAAGTTGCCATACGGCGAAGCCGGCGACGCGTCCAAACCTGCGTATTTTTGAACCAGAGGCCTCCGCCAGAGGCGTTCTGTAATATACAGATAATGCGCATTATCTCAACATAAAAATGAATATAATAGAATATAATCTGCATTGAACCATATACTAATATAACTGGTTATGGGGCAATTCTATACAATCAATAGGGCGGGATTGAGTTGACGGGTTCTGCCCCTAAATCCTCGCATACGGAGAAAGCCTGACGCACAATACAGACAATCGCGGTGGGCAGAATTTGGGCCGAGACTGATGCGGATATTCCGATCTCCGTTGCTAATCCGAGCCCGGAATGAGTGCGAGGCATCGATCAATTAGTTGGAAATTCGCGCGTTATTCAATTGACACGAATACCGTCACAATGATAAAGTATGCGCATGATGTATTCCGACATGGCAGTAATTCAGCATAATATGCGCAATTCGGCGGATTGAGGTTGCGACCGCGATGCCCAAAAAGCGCGGTAGACTGGTTATGGCGCTTGAAGGGTGTTTGGCGGAATTTACGAAGTGCCGAGACTTGATCGGATGACAAATCTTCGGAGGACGGCGAATGCCGGAGTCGATTAGAAATCAGATGAGCGCAGCCGAAAGGAAGAGCGCTTTTACTTTGGTGGAACTGTTGGTGGTCATCGGAATCATCGCAGTTCTGGTTGGGATCTTGCTACCGGCGCTCAACAAGGCGCGGCAGCAGGCCAATACAACCCAATGCCTTTCAAATCTGCGGCAGATTGGGATGGCAACGCTCAATTATTCCAATGATTACAACGGTTACATGGTGCCGACGCAGTGGATTAAAGGGAGCTTCACGCCACCGAGTACGTATTCACCGAACGCAACGGCGGCTGATACATGGGAAACGATTTTGGTGTACGGACACTATCTCCCTCGCCCGAAAACGATGCGGCGATCGGGCTATGCAAATCAGTATATGGGGATTCCGGCAGACCGAAATCAATATATCGACGGGAATGTATTCTACTGCCCTCAGAATAACTACTTTAATGATGTCACACAATTTCATACCACTGACAACGACATACAGCCGAGCCAATTCGATAATTCGATTTGGATCGACAGTTGGTATTACATCAATGGAGAGGATCAGAAATACCAGACGGCGGGAAACCATACGCCTTCGGCCGTTCAAGTCGTGAGTGCCACCAATCTGTCATACTTTTCTGGACAGTTTTGGCCGAAATCGGGAAATTTGCTTCACTCTTCGAATCTGGTTTTGGTGTTTGAAGGAAATTCGATCAACGTGCGGAATGGCCCCGGGACTCGCTGGCTGCCCGCGCATAATAATAACACTTTGACGAATCTTTTATTTTGCGACGGACACGCGGAAGCCATTGGCGTTAACAACAGTAATACGACCAATCCTGCTTATACCGGAAATCTATTCACCAACCAAAGTGTAAGCACTCAGGTCTGGTTCCTGGATAAGTTTTGATCTTCTTTGCCGTATCAATCCGCTGTTGAACCTGACAATGAAACCCCATGAAGCATTCGCCTCTCCTTCGCTCGTTCATCTTCGCCGCGGCCAATCTGGCCGCATCCCGCGCGTACGCCACGCTTTTTCACGACATTACTGCCAATAACGCGACGCTTGATGCGAGCAATGACGTGGTCGAAAACGGCGTCACTTATCTGACCGTTTATAAACCGGTGCCTCCGACCAGCAACGTGATCGGGCCGTGGATCGGCACCAACGGCGGGTTTTCCAGCAACGATGCGTTTGGATATGAAATTCAGCCGTCGCCGTCCGGGGATACTTCAAGCACGGACAAAGTGGATACGCGCGTTTCGCACGCGGACGATTCGAACGGATTGGGATTTGACGCTCCGAAATATCTTGGGTTCGCGGTCAACATTCCGCAGGCGGGTTTTTCGCCACCGACCGCGGCCAGCGAGGGACCCGGTTTGTCAGGCGTGCAGATTGCACAGTGGTGGCAGGGGTCGCCGTATTCGCCCCCGCTGGCCCTGGACATTCAGCCGGGCGAGACCAACGGGATGGTCAATTATTCGTTGGCGGTGCACAACGATACCACGCTGGGGAACCCATCGTCGGTCCCGGTCACGATCCTCAGCGGCACGATCGCGTTCGATACCTGGAACACGTTCGTCGTGATGACTGACATGGACTACAACGGCGCCGGCCAGATCGAGCTTTGGCAAAACGGAAATCTCCTCGTAAACTGGACCGGCGCGGTTGGATACAATCCCACCACCATTCCATACAATGGTGCGCCGCAGGGCACGGCCAATCCAAACACAAAATTCGACGTGTTCCTCGGTCCATACCGTCCCATCCAGGATACCCAGCAGGAAGAGTTTTTCGACGAGGCTCGTTGGGCGGATACGTATGCCGATGCCCTGCCGATCTCGCAGGCCGAGGTAGTGCTTTCGTACTCGTCTGCACTGACGGTCCCGGCCGATGGCGATATCGGCGGCAGCCTTTCCAGCGGACTTTCATTTTCCGGAGGGTCGCTGTCGGTGACATCGTCATTCACTTCCGGCCGGGCAATCACAGTTGCGTCAACCGGGGGTACGGTCAACGTGGCGCCGGGGACCACCTTCGGCATCGGCAATTCACTGGTCTGGTCGGGCGGAACGCTGAAAGTTACCAATACGGGGACAATGTCCATCGCCCAGACCAGCGGCACCGTTGCGGTTTCGTCCGGCTCGGTCCTGAATGTCGCTGCCGGGTCGCACGTTGTTGTCGGCGGCTCGGTCGATCCGTTCACCGATTCGACCAATTCAAGCAACCATGTCGCAATCGTCAACAACGGAACTTTCACGGTCGCGGATGTCAATTCCACAATCGCGGGCATTACCGGCACGGGCAATCTGGTCATCGGCGATGGAACAAAAGCCAATAAGCTTATGTTGGCCGACAACGGCGGCGTCAGTACGCTCGATTCGCTTCTCGCTCGTCGGCAATTCGGACCTGGACATCGGCAACAATAGCCTGATCATCAATTACAGCGGCCAATCCGATCCGATTGCGTCCATCGTTACGTGGATCAGGAACGGCTTTGATCATCTGGCCGGCCCGGCGATCATCAGCAGCGATACGACGACGGACGATGCCGTGAGCGGTTACAGCTATGGCATCGGTTACGCCGATGGCGCCGATGGCGTGGTCGTCGGCCTAACTTCGGGCGAGATCGAGATCATGTTTACCCTGCTGGGTGACGCCAACCTGGACGGGACGGTTAACAGTGAAGACTTCACGCCGTTGGCGCACAATCTGGGCCAGAGCGGCAACTGGGATGATGGGGACTTCAATTATGATGGAACGGTAAACGCTGAAGACTTCACGATGATCTCGCACAATCTGGGTCAGTCCGCCATATTGTCCGACCAAGCGGGCGTTTTGGGGGCGTCGAACGGCATCAGTCTGGCGAATGTGCCCGAACCCGCGTGCGCGGGATTGATGGCCGCGTTTGCAATGGGGCTGCTAATGCGACGGCGAAGGTCTTTGCGGCCTGTCAATCACACGCCGAGAGTTCTACAAATGCAAGCCGAGGGTTCGCCGCTGGACGAACGTCAAGGGCGGTAGTTGGACCGTGGCGTCGCATTGCTTTTTATATTTCCTCGTTTCCAGCCTTTTCTAAAAACATGCCTTGCGGACATTGATATTGATAACAACACGAATTCGTATTCTGCTGTTAATACGACAAATGTAGAGTACCACCGTCCACGGGCTTGGATCTGTGAGCGAGGGTTCGGCCGCAGAGATCGCTTCAGCCCGTCGCCGAGGGATTCGTCATGAAAAAGATAAAGCGAGTTATTCTTGTGAGCGCCGCGGCATTCGCCTATTCGACGATTTTTTCGGTTTTACCGACCCAATCAGCCAGAGGAGCCGACGGCGCGGACGACACCGAAACCGGTAATGGTGCTGTTACGGCTACTGGCGGCGACGGTACCGATGGCGGCGACGGTGGCAACGCGACCGCGACAGCTTCAGGAACATCAACCAGCCAGAGCGCGCTACTGCCACCGGCGGAGCCGGCGGTGAATTAGACGATGAGAGCGGCGGGAACGGTGGGTCAGCCAACGCAACCGCCACGGCAGTTGGTACGGAAAGTTCACCCGGGGCCAGCGCATCCGCCATCGCTCAGGGTGGTTTGGGCAGTGACGGTGGAATTGCGGTTGGCTCCGCAAGCGCTACCGCTTACTACGGCGGAAACGCGTCCGCTTATTTGGAGGCCATCGGCGGGATGTCTATTTATAACGGGGGCACAAATCCTGACGTAAATCTTTCGAACAACGTCGGCGCAACCTCCACGGGCGGAAGCGTCTCTCTGGAGCAGGACGCAGAGGTGGGAAACGCGTACGACGATGAAGGCATAAATGGAGCGGTCGGCGGAAGCGCAAGTTCGAGCTTAATAGAATACGCCAATGACGGGGAGAGCAATTATTCCGCCACCACTGGCGCTGCGGGCGGCCCCGGCGGAGATTCAGACGCTTACCCGGGAGGTGGTGCCGCATTTGCAGGTAACGGCGGCGCGGGATCGGCGACCACCGAGGTATTCGTCACAAACAGCTCGTCGACAAACATTAGTGCCACTGCTCGAGGCGGCGGCGGAACGGGAGGCCACGGATGGTATAGTAGCGTGGCCCCTGGCGACGGTGGCGATGGGACAGGCGTGGCCGTCGCCGAAACTAATGGTAGCGGTAATGCTGAAGCTGATGCATCGGGTGGTGGCATGAACGGCGGCGCAGGGGTTTCGACATCGGGTGCGCCGGGTGGTTCTGGCACTGCAGACGCGACCGCAGTTGCAGTCGCGGGAAATGCGACCGCAAACGCTGTCGCTAGTGGCGGCAGTGGCGGCGAATATTTGGGGGGGCCTGGGGGTAATGGTGGCGACGACGGAGGCGGAGCCATAGCAGCTGCCGTTGCCAGCAGTTCGTCTGGAACAGCAACCGCCTCGGCCCAGGCAACCGGAGGCGGGGCCGGAACAGATTTTAGCCTCTACCCGACTGCGCTTGTCGGGCAAGGCGGCAATGCCTCCGCATCGGCCACGGTCGACATGATCACTGTTGAGCAATACGCGGGTCCCGGCACCAACGGAGCGGGTGGCTATGCGTATGCCTATGTTCGATGCGGCCCCGGCGGAACGACCGTTTCGTTCGGCTCTTCAAATAGCAATAGTGGTACGCTAACAATAAGTAGTTCCGGATCATCAACCGCGACGGTCGCCGGAATTACGGGTATCGGGTCGCTTATCGTGGGCGACGGCACTCACGCCACTACCGTTCAGCTTAACACGAGCAGCGGCGGCAGCGGTTCCCAGTCATCTTTAAACGTGAACACCAACTCGACCCTGGACATCTTCACCGATTCCTCGGCAACCATGACAATCGGGACGGGCAGTACGAATAACGGAACGCTCAACGTCACCGGAACGGGATCGACCACAATCGGCGGCGTCAACGGCAGCGGGAGCCTCATCATTGGAGATGGAACCAACTCCGCGACGCTGCAATTGGCCGCCGGGAGCGCCGGCAGTTCTGTCGGCTCGCTCACCATCAACAACGGCTCGGTGCTCGACATTGTCAACAACCACCTCTTCATCGACTACGGCAGCGGACCGGACCCCATAGCGTCCATCGAAGCGTGGATCAAAAATGGCTATTATGACCTGTCCGGTCCGCAGATTATCAGCAGTGAAATAGCGGCGGACGATGCGAGCAGCTTTCTTAGTTATGGCATTGGCTACGCCGACTCCGCCGATTCGGGCAATCCGGCTGGTCTGCCCACCGACACGATCGAAATCATGTACACCCTATTGGGTGACGCCAACCTGGACGGAACGGTCAACTCTGAAGACTTCACGATTTACTCGGAGCATTCCGGTGAGAGCGGTATGGTCTGGGATAAGGGGGACTTCAATTACGACGGAACGGTCAACTCCGAAGACTTCTCGCTGTACGCACACAACGCCGGCCAATCCGCCACGCTGGCCGACGGCTCGCTTGCGATGGCCGGGGGCATCAGTCTGGCGAATGTGCCGGAGCCTGCTGGGACGGTAGCATTGGCAATGCTGGGCGCATCAAGTATTCTGGTGAGCCGTCGTCGCAGGGCAGCGAAATCTACCTGAATTGCATTTTTGATTGCGTAGCAATCTCGGGGTAAAAGAAGCGAATGGGCCAAACCGCTTCGACCTGGGCATCGACCATTGAACAAGTTGTGGGGTTGATCGGTCCGCTGACCGCCGATCATTCGCCGCCCGATCTCCGGCGTCGTGCGCTGGTAAAAGGACTAGCCAAGCTGGTCGGCTCCGATTTCACATTCTGGGCTTGGGGCCGCGGTCATCCTTTGCGCGGGCCGGTGGTCCCCGTCGCCGTGATTTCGATTGGCGGATCCGCGGCAACGATGCGGGGTTGGACTACGCTGGCGTTGTCTCCTCTTATAGATCGTGAAATTCGATGCGCCAGTCGCCCCACTCGCTCGGCCGCAGCAGGCGACTCTGCGCCGGGATTTATTCACCGATGCCAGGTGGGCGGGCAGCGAACTGCAAACCGCGATCGGTGACACCATCCGAATGGACGAGTGGCTTCATGCCGTGCGATATTGCGGCCCGGACACCTGGTGTAATTTCTGGCTTTCGCGAAAGATCGGCAAACCCCCGTTCGACGAGCGCGACCGCCTGATCCTCGATCTTATTCTGCGCCATGTCACCCTTTTGCATTCGGTGGAAACCGACGGCGATCTCCCCGCCGGGATGATGCTTGGCCTGACGCACCGCCAGCGGACGGTCCTGCTTTCGCTTCTCGACGGCCAATCGCGGAAGCTCATGGCCGACTCCCTGGAAATCTCCGAGCACACCGTGAACGAGCACGTGAAAGCGCTCTTTGGGCACTTCGGCGTGAGATCCGTGCCGGCGCTGGCTGCCAAGTTTCTTCGTGGTAAATAATACCAACCCCCTAGAAATAGGTATGTCCGCGAGCAATGTTCTGATTATGATCCACGGGTTTACAAGGAGGGTGAGCCATGACGAAATCCAAACACCTCAAGCGGCGTTTCGCGCTGGCGATGGCCGTGGCAGCCGCCACACCGGCGGCGGGACGCGGAATGACGATCAACCTGACATACACCGCCAATGTCACGAGCCTGATTAACGCCAGCGCCTACGAATCGGCGATCGGCTACGCCGCGCAGCAATACGCCGAGATGTTTACCAATCCCATCACGGTCAACTTCACGGTTAACGCGGCTAATCTAGGGCCCACTGGCCTCGGCAAGAGCTTCTCCCAGCCCACCTTTGCCGCAAGCTATTCTACTATTCGCTCGACGCTGAACAGCGATGCGACGACTGAGGACCAACTGGTCAATCTCGAATTTAACTGGCCCGCGACCGATCCCACCGGCGGCAATTCCGACTGGTACATTCCTTCCGTCGAAGCCAAAGCGCTGGGCATGAACTTCACTTATCCCAGCGGTGACGGAACGTTCACTTTCAACAACACGAACACGACCTGGGATCTCGATCCTTACAATCGGGCCGTTGCCGGCGAGTACGATCTCATCGGCACCGCCGAGCACGAGTTCTCCGAACTCATGGGCCGGGTTGGTTTTCAGGCGCGCCCGATGGCAACCACAATCCGTCCTATGAACCGTACGATCTCAACCATTACATCGGCAACGGAGTGCGCGACCTGACGAACACCGCGGGCGGAGATTATTTTTCCGATGACGGCGGCAATACAAATCTCAAGGCCTTCAATTCCGTCGTCGCAAACGGAGACCTGACCGACTGGGACAACGGGAAGGACATCAACAACGTCTATGTTCCGGATTCTTACAACGCGCAAAGCTCCTACGGCTATGCCAATACCCTTTCGGTGGTCGATGGCACCGTGATGGATGTCCTTGGGTACAACCGCTCGTCCACGAATCTGACATTCAAAACCGGGTCACTCGATTTCCTGGCGGGCCAAAACTGGTCCAGTTCCAGCAGTTCCTCGCTGGATCCATTCCACGGGGCGTCGATGGTGATCAATAATTCCGAATCCACCGCGTATCATTATTTTACCCCGGGCGAAAACTTCACTCTTGCTTCCAATTCAGATATGGGGCAGTCAATGACCGTCAGCGCGGGCTTTCTCGAACTGAGCGATTCCGGTCAGGTCACCGGCAGCGGTTTCGGATTGCTCGTGAATCAGGACGGTTCGCTTTTCGTCAGTGGCACGGGTCAAGTTTACGCACAGGGGCCGGTCAGCATCGGCGATGCCGCCGGTGTCACCAACGGTCTGGCCGAAATCTCCGGCGGCGACGTGATCGTCGGAAATTCCGCCGAGTCGGAAACGCTTTATGTCGGCAATGCCGGGCATGGTGAACTCGTTCAATCAGGCACCTCCTACGTCTCGACGCCTTCTCTGGTGGTGGGGAATCAGCGAGGAAGTTCCGGCTTGTACTTTCTGGAGGGGACCGCCACATTGTCGGTCGTGGGCGACGAAGTCGTCGGCTATGCCGGCTCCGCCGATTTCGAGCAGGAGGGCGGGCTCAACACAATTACCGGATCTTTAATCCTCGCCCAGAACTATGGCTATGGAACCGGAACCTATGAACTGATGGGGGGCACCCTCGACGCCGCGACGGTGGAACTTGACAACACGGATTTCAACCTCGGGCCAACCACTTTCACCCAAAGCGGCGGTACCCTGAACACCTCAACCGTGTTCGTCAATGGTTCATCAACTTTCAACCTGACGAGCGAAGGAATTTGCAATGCGTCGATTTCCAACGAGGGCAATGTCAATTTCAGCGGCGGGCTGTTCGGGGGTGATTTCAACAACACCGAAAGCGGCACCTTCACTTACACCGCCGGACTCTTCGGCGGAAGCTTCACGAACGACGGCGTGATGAACGTCAACGCCAGCCTCAATATTCCCGGCGGCATGCTGAACCAGGCGCCGGTGAGCCTGACTTCGGGCATCACGCTTTCCGTTAACGGCACGGGTTTGGACAATCAGAGCACGATCAACCTGCCCACGGGGAGCGTGCTCACTCTCAACGGCTCCGGCCTCGACAACGAAAGCACGATCAACATTTCCGGCGGCACGATTAACGGTAGCGGAACCAAAACCAACAATGACATCATCGAAGGAACGGGTACGATTTCTGGTACAGGCGCGCTGATGAACGACGGAACGATCGCCGAATCGTTCGGCCCCATCGTCCTTGGGCTTAATGGAAACCCGTATTATAACAACGACTCGATCACGCTTGAGCCGACTTTTGGCGAACTTGATATCAGCACGCCCAACAGCCCGACGACCGACCGGCTGATCAATTATGGATCAATCGCGATCAATGGCGCGGTGATTGACGGATCGGGAGGATTGGAAAACGCGTCGGGCGGAACGGTCGGAGGAACCGGCAAGATCAACACCGCTGATTTCGTGAACGATTCCGGCGGAACCGTATCTGTTCCCGCCGGGACGCTGAACGTCGTCCCAGTCTTGAACAACTCCGGCACGATCGACCTCACCGATCCCGCGGCCATTCTTGCCGGTACCCACGGCGTCGCCAACTCGGGAACGATAGAGGGAATCGGAACCGTCTCCGCCGGCATAAGTAATACCGGCACGATCCAGCCCGGTGACGGCACGCTCACGCTTAGCGGAAGTGTTCTCACTTTGGGCGGCTCAAACCTAGTCGTCGATACCGGCGGTACGCTTCTTGTCGTCGGCGCCGGCCACGGGCTGCAGAATATCGGCGGCACCATTACGCTTGCCGGCGGTACTCTCGACAACGACGGCCAGCCCGTGACCAACGCGGGCCTTATCACCGGATACGGCATTTTCAATTCCGGCGGGCTGACCAATGGGATCGCCATTACTCACGCCGGGAGCATGACCCTGTCTGGGGGGCCTTCGACCATCAATGGAAATGTCACCAACGTTCGCACCATTTCGGTGACAAACGGATCGGCCGAGTTCACGGGAAATGTCGGCGGCGCGGGCACATTCGTGGCCAACAGCGCTTATGTCGTCTTTGATGGAACCTATACCGGCACGTCCTACAGCTCCACGGATTCCAATAACTCCTTCGAGAATAACGTGACTATTCCGAGCGGCGGTTCCATGACCGGCAGTTCGGATTCGAACTTCTATGTCTCCGGCGGGACAACAGTCACCAACGGCGGTACGTTTACCAACACAGGCTTGCTCGCGAACTACGTTCCAACCACGAATAACGGAACCTTTTCCCAAACCGGCTCGTTGGTCCAGGGGGCTGACTTCACCAACAACGCGACCGCGACGATCGGCGGATCCCAGGATTGGTTGCCCGGAACCAATTTCAACAACACGGCCGGAACTGCCACGTTCCAAACTGACGCAGGCTCGTCCGGTTCGGGAACGCTCAACGTCAACATCACGGGCGGAGTAGTGACCATCGCCAGCGCGCAGGATTGGGCCGGACTTTCCATTACCGGCAGTGGTAAGCTCGACATCGCCAACAATCAGGTCTTTATCTACTACGGCGACGGACCCGACCCGATCGCATCCATCGAACAATGGATCGCCAACGGCTACTACGGGCTGTCAGGTCCGTCCATCATCAGCAGCGTCATCGCGGCGGATGATGCCCTCAGCGGTTTAAGTTATGGCATCGGTTACGCGGACGGCGCTGATGGCTTGGTCGCCGGCCTTCCGTCTGGCGAGATCGAAATCATGTTTACCCTGCTGGGTGATGCTAATCTTGACGGGACCGTTAACGCTGAAGACTTCACGCCATTTTCCCAAAATCTCGGCCAAGGCGGCACGATGTGGGATGACGGGGATTTTAACTATGACGGTACGGTCAACTCCGAGGACTTCACGCCGTTCTCGGCCAATATCGGCCAAACCGCATCGCTGGCTGCCCAAGCGGGTGTTTTGGAAGGGAACAGTTTCAGCGTGGCGAATGTGCCGGAGCCGATGAGCGCGGGGATGATGGTGGTGTTCGGGTCGGGAATCCTTCGCCGACGGCGAAAGCGGTCATGACCGCCAAATTATGTTGAACTACGATATGGGGCGGATTAAAATGTTGTCTCCGAGGGATTGGTCATCGAGCATTTGGGTGTCCGGCCAGAGCTCCGGCGGTGTGCAGATATGCGCAGAATTCAGGACGCCGTTCCTGTCGTTCTGAGGAGAGAAGATGTCCGCAAAGGTGGGCAGAAATCGCGCCGCTCGAAAACTGTCGCTTCTGCGCAATTGTGTGATTCTCACGGGGTTGGGGCTTGGCGTGGACGCGCCCGTTCATGGAATCACCATCGATCTTTCCTACGATTCCTCAGTTACCACCCTTTCGAACTATCAGGCGATCGAAAACGCGACCGCCGACGCCGCCCAGCAGCTTGACAGTCTTTTCAGCGACAACATTACCATCAACATTGAAGTGATCGCGTCATCCGATCCGAGTTTCGTCGGCCAGAGCGACGCGTCGGGCGCGGGAGGATATTCGTACGCCACTGTCCGCGGCGATCTGATGTCCAGCGCCCAAACTTCCATCGACACGACCGCCTATGCAAATCTGCCGTCTTCCGATCCAACGGGCGGAAGCACCTTCGTTCTTTCTACTTCACAAGAGAAGGTGTTCGGTCTCGTTCCGGCCAACGCGCCGGGCATCGACGGCACGTTTACGTTCAGCACCACGGCCGCAACGTACACGTACGATCCGAACAATCGCGCGGTTCCCGGCGAACGCGATTTCATCGGGCTTGCCGAGCACGAAATCACCGAGGACTTGGGCCGGTATGAGGGGCTCTCAGCGGGGGCTTACAAGGCTTACGATCTCTTCCGCTACACCGCCCCGGGCGTGCGGAGCCTGAACACCACCGACACCGGCGTCTATTTCTCCATCGACGGCGGCGTTACCGACCTCATGGATTACAACTCGGACCCAAATGGCGACCTCCAGGACTGGGCCGGCGAGACCGACGATTCTTTCAATGCCTTCTCCCCGACTGGCGTGGAAAACGACATCTCGCCGGTTGACATAGCGGCCATGGATGTGATCGGCTTCCACGCGGTGACAACTGAAATCGTCAATCGCGTTGGAGGCGGTAACTGGAGCACGCCGGGCGATTGGAATCCCGGCAGCGTGCCGGCGGCGGGCGACGCTGTTTATCTCACGTTCACCGACGGTGTGAATCGAAACATCAACTACAACACCGGCGCGGCGTCCCTCTATTCCGTGATCATCGATCTCACGAACGGGACCGGCGCCGCGACGACAGAATTATCCATGTCGGCAAACACGCTGACGGTCAACGGTTTTGAGGAAGTGGGCAACGCGGGCACGGGAACTTTCAATCAAAGCGCAGGCAACAACACCATCAATGGCGAAAATGGTCTCTTCGTTGGCGAGAAAAGCGGATCGAACGGAGAGTATCTGCTAAGCGGCACCGGCTCGCTCTCGGTCGCGGGCGGAAACGAGTTGGTGGGCGTCTCCGGTGCGGGAACTTTCAACCAGAGCGGAGGCAACAATATAATTACCGGCGGTCTCAATATCGGGTACCAGGCGGGCAGTTCCGGCAATTATATTCTTGGCGGGACGAGCACACTTTCGGTGACCAGCGCCGCGGGAGCCGCGGGCGAAACCATCGGATACAACGGCACCGGCACCTTCACACAGACCGGCGGCACGAACACGGCGAGCGGGGTTCTCTATCTCGGTTACCAGGCCGGCAGTTCCGGCACCTATTCGCTCAGCGCCACGGGTTCGTTATCCAACACGGGCAATGTCTACGTGGGCTACAACGGTACGGGCGACTTCAACCAAACCGGCGGTACAAACACGATTGCCGGGGGTAACTCCCTGCTCATCGGCCAGAATACGGGTTCGATCGGCACCTATTCGTTGGGCGGTTCGGGCATGCTTACTGATAACGGAAGCGGTATCGGTGGTGAATACGTGGGCTATGACAGCACCGGCACCTTCACGCAGACCGGCGGCACAAACACGATCTCAGGCGGGTTTTCCCTGCTTGTCGGTACGTTCAGCGGATCAAATGGGACGTACGCGCTGAGCGGCACCGGCACACTTTCGGTCGGCGGCGGGGAATATGTCGGCTACAGCAGCACGGGAACCTTCAACCAGTCTGGCGGCACCAATACCCTTACCAGCGGAAGCGCACTTCTTGTCGGTGGTTTTAGCGGATCGAGCGGGACATACATGCTTAGCGAGACCGGCACACTCTCTGTCAACAGCGGTGAATACATCGGCTATGACAGCAAGGGAGCCTTCACCCAGACCGGCGGCACCAACACAATCACTTCCGGGAACTACCTCTATCTGGGTTATGACAGCGGCTCGACCGGAACTTATACGCTCAGCGGCGGGACCGCGACGGTCACCGGCAACGCTTACGTTGGCGGTTCCAGTACGGAGGCTGGCGGCGCCGGAACATTAACCGTCAGCGGCACCGGGCAGCTCAACGTCACCGGCACGCTAACGGTCTACAATACCGGGACCCTGAACATCGATGGCGGCAAGACCACTGTGGGCGGCCTTTCGATCACCACCGGAGGAGTCGTCAACGTCAATGGTGCTTTGTTCATCGATTATGGCGGCGGTCCCGACCCGATCGCATCAATCGCCGCGTGGATTAAAAATGGCTTTTATGATTTGCCCGGGCCGGCCATTATCAGCAGCGACGTGGCAACGGACGACGCGCTCAGTGGTTACAGTTATGGCATCGGTTACGCCGATTCGGCCGATCCGGGTAATCCGGCCAACTTGCCCAGCGGCACCATCGAAATCCTGTACACACTGCTCGGCGATGCCAACCTTGACGGGACGGTGAACGCCGAAGACTTCACGCAATTCTCGCACAACCTGGGCAAGAGCGGACAGATGTGGGACGACGGGGACTTCAACTACGATGGAACGGTCAACTCCGAAGACTTCACGCTGCTCTCGCATAATCTCGGTCAGTCCGCCACGCTGGCCGCGGGTACTCTGGTTGCGGCGAACGGCATCAGCCTGGCGAATGTGCCGGAGCCGATCGGCGGCACGATCTTTGTTGTCGCGGGGATGGGATTTCTTATGCGGCGATCCAGTCGGAAGTATCGAGGCGGGTCGCTCGGACGTTTTCCACTTAACGTGATACCACGAAGTTGAATGTGGGGCTGAACTACTGAACGTCCAGCCGAAGATTGTTTATGAACTGAAGATGAAGTGTCGGCAATGAGCAAATTTGGGGAGTCGGTTCGACCTGGCCGCGACGGTAGGCATAGCGCTTCACGGGGGCTCGCAATCTGCAAGATATTTTCCTTGACGGCAGTCAACTTACAGGAGTATAAGCCGGTCGCTTGCAAACTCTTGTTCTGTGCGGGCTTTTGTGAGCTTTTACAGATGGGAGCCAATGGGTGGGAAGAAAAAGGGACTGGCAGGTCGACGGATTTATCCTCTGTTTCTAGCGGTGTCGGCGGCTTATGGATGTTGGGACCACGCCGCTTCGGGTCAAACATATAGTTGGAATACCGGGAGCGGCACCTGGAGTGCCGCGACGGGTGGCGACTGGACGCCAGCCGGGCCGCCTGGCAACGGGGCGACTGTCGACATCACCAACAACGACGCCACCAGCCGGATCATCACTTACAATTACACGGGCAGCGTGACGCTCAACTCCCTGACGATTGATAATTCCGGCACGGGCACTGATTCGCTCTCCATGTCGGGCAATGACATTTCGACTGGTAATGAAACGGTTGGTAATTCCGGCAAAGGAGTCTTAAACCAATCCGGCGGCATCAATACGGTTAGTGGTGTTCTCGTTCTCGGCAATAATGCCGACAGCACCGGAACTTACTCTCTGGGCGGCAGCGGCTTGCTCTCGGCTTCTGGCACCGGCGGCGCCGATGAATACGTCGGCTATTACGGCGCTGGAATCTTCAATCAGACCGGAGGCACGAACTCAACACCAGGCTATCTCTTAATCGGCGGCGCGGCGGGCGTCTCGGGTCAATACACGCTCGGCAGCGGCACGCTCTCGGTCGGCGGGTATGAAGTCCTCAGCGGCACTTTCCAATTCAACGGCGGATCCGGTCCTGGCGCCTTCAACCAGACCGGCGGCACGAGCACATTAGGTAACCTCACGGTCGGCCTATTCGGAGCCGGCACCTATACACTCAGCGCCGGTTCACTCTCGGTCACTGGCAGTGAATCCCTCGGCGGAGACGGCGGCGCAGCCGTGGGAACCTTTAACCAAACCGGCGGCACGAACGCCCCGGGCGGAGACCTCTACGTCGGCAATGGGACCCCTGATGATTCGGGCACTTACAATCTCGGCGGTACCGGCTCACTCACGGTCGTCGGCGATGAATACGTTGGCGGCGACAACACTGGTCAAGGAACCTTCAACCAGACTAGCGGCACGAATACGGCAGATAAGGACCTCTTCGTCGGCGATCTCGCCAACGAGACCAACGGCGGTTTCGGCACCTATACGCTCAGCGGTGGCATTTTGAACGTCACAGACGGCCTTTACGTCGGCGGCTCATCCACGGCGGCGGGTAATCAGGGAGATTTTCAGGAGTCCAGCGGCTCTGTCACGATCGACGGAACGCTGAAGATTTGGAATAGCACTGGGTCCAGCGCCGCCCTGTCTGGCGGCACGCTGACCGTCGGCTTGCTCGACACGAGCGGAACGCCCTCACTGTTCACTTGGACCGGCGGAACGCTCCATCTGACCAATCAGGAACTCGACTTTACCTCCGCCACCGATTCTAACGCCTCCTTCGGCAACTCCCTGACCCTCAACTCCGGCCAGACGCTGATCGTCGACAACATAGAATGGCTTCAAGGTGTCGGCGCCAGTATTACGCAAAACACCGGCGGCAACAATACCTGTCAAGGCCTCGACATCGGCAACACCGCGGGCAGCGATGCCATCTACAGCCTCGCCGGCGGCTCACTCACCGTCAGTGTCGAAGGTGAATTCGTCGGCAACGGTTTCGGCGGGACCGGCGGCGAGGGGTATTTCGCTCAAACCGGCGGCTCCAATAGCACGCCGGGACTGTACATCGGCTATGGCGGCAGCGGAGTAACAGGAGAGTACGACCTCTTTTCAGGCGCTTCACTGACCGTTTCCGGCGACGAATATATCGGCGATTACTGCCAGGGAATCTTCGATCAATATGGCGGTACGCACGCGATCACCGGTAACTTGTATCTTTCCGGCGTCAATAGCGGCGTTCTGGGGGTCCTCGACCTCCGAACCGGCACACTCGGCGCAACGAATATCTATGTTGGAGGTTCCGCCCCCGGCCAAGGTGTTATCAACCTCTTCAACGGCACGATAACCGCCAACGGAACGCTCGATATCGCCAACAGTGCCGGCAGTTATGTTGCCCAGAGTGGAGGCACGCTCACAGTCGGAACGCTTAACACCAACAGCAATCCATCGAGCTTCCAATGGACCGCCGGTATCCTCCAACTGACCGCTCAACCCCTCAATTTCACCGGCGGCTCGGATGTTTATGCCAGCTTCGGCGACTCGCTCACCCTCGGCTCCGCCCAGACGTTGATCGTGGACGATTGGGAATGGCTCTACGGCAATGGCGCCTCCGTCGCGCAGAACACCGGCAGCAGCAATACCTGCGAAGGTCTTTACATCGGCAACACGTCCGGTGGCGGTATCGATGCCATCTACTCTATGAATGGCGGCACGCTGACCAGCACAAGCATCCCGGAATACGTCGGCTACGGATTCACCGGCTCCGGCGGCGAGGGAGACTTCTACCAATACGGCGGTTCCAACAAAACGCCGGAATTGGACGTCGGCTACAGCAGCACGGGGGTCACTGGGATATATAACCTTTACACTGGGGCGTCATTGAACGTTACCGGCAACGAGTACATCGGCGTACTGAGCCAAGGAACCTTCAGCCAGTACGGCGGGACGCACACGATCGGCTCGAATTTATACATCGGCGGCAGCAGCAGCGGCGATCTGGGGTTGTTCTATCTTGACGGCGGTTCGCTCGGCGTCGCCAATGTCTACGTGGGAGGCTCCAGTGCGCAGGGCGCTCTTACCATCGGCAGCGCCGCATTGATGGTCAGCGGAACACTCAATATTGCCAACATCAGGGAAAGCGATGTATTCCAGGCCGGTGGAACCGTCACCACCGGCAACACCGTGAACAACGGTACTTACTACGAGGCCCTTGGCGTGGCCAATCTCGGGCCTCTCAGCGGCGCCGGCACATTGGTAGTCGGCGAGATCGGCCAAAACGGCACGTTGGCCAGCATGACGGTCTCGGCGCTGAATCAATCCTTCGTCACCATCAACACGATGGGCAGCCTGAAAATCACCGGCGGTTCGGACAATATAATCAACACCTTGACGATGAATGGCGGCCAGCTCGACATCACCAACACCCGTTTGTTCATCGACTACGGCAGCGGTCCCGACCCGATCGCGTCCATCGAACAGTGGATTGCCAACGGCTTCTATGGCTCGTCTGGTCCGCAGATTATCAGCAGTGCCATAGCAGCCGACGATGCGGCGAGCGGTCTGAGTTATGGCATCGGCTACGCCGACGGCGCCGATGGCGTAGTCGCCGGCCTCCCCTCCGGCGAGATCGAAATCATGTTCACCCTCCTCGGCGACGCCAATCTTGACGGAACCGTCAACGCCGAAGACTTCACGCCCTTCTCAGCCAATGTGGGCAAGGACGGGAGTTGGGACCAGGGAGACTTTAATTACGACGGGACGATCAACAGCGAAGACTTCACGCCGTTCTCAGCCAATCTGGGCAAGTCCGCCACGCTAGCCGCCCAGGCGGGCGTCTTAAATTCGGCCAACGCCATCAACCTCGCAAACGTACCCGAACCGGCTTCGGCTGGCGCGATGACGGTGGTGGTTCTCGGGCTATTTGCCCGGCGTCGGCGGCGAATTAATAGCCGATATTCTTCAGCGCCCGGGTCCCAGGCGCTCGCGAAGTTGTTCCAGATATAAGCTCGCCGGCGTAACGGGAACATTCGGTGAGTCGAACTCGCCATTGGGTAATATTTCCGCAGTGCCGCCCGGCATCGATTGGCTGAGCGGAGTTCCCTTGCAGCCGATCGCCCAGTTCGTTGCGCCCGGGGGCTGCTGGATCAAGAATTCTTTAGCCGAGCAGTTCCAGACGACGCCCCAGCCCATGGTCCAACCATGGCCGGAACCCATGATGCCGCGGTTCACGAAATCGATGCCACCGGTCGGCGCATGGCAGTTATCCACCAGCAATCCGGTCGACCAGCGCATGTGCGGTTCGATGTGTCCGTCACCGCGAAAAGAACAGTTGAGAACGACGTTGGGACCCTGCAAGCGGCCAAGCGTGTAGACGTAAAACAGATCGCTTCCAATTCCGGTGCAATGGTCAAAAAGTGTTTGCGTTCCGTTGGCGCCGAAATCGCCGGGCTTGGCGTGGCCGAGCGTCGCGACGCTGTGGCTCACATTTACGCGCTCGACCGTAACACGACTGGCGCCCGGTCCGACATCCACGCAGCCGATGGTGTCGACGACATTCACGTCCCTGACCCATGAATCGATCAAATCATCGAGATGCAGCGCCCCAAACTGCGGTTTATCGATGCTGATCGCCTGCGGCGGAGATTCGATCCGCAGATGCTCGATTCCCACCTGCGAAATCAAGCCCGACACCTCCACTTTCTGCACGGTCGATCCCGGCGGATTCAGATATTGCGAATCGTAGCTGTCGCTGAGCGGCACGGTCACCGTAATGCGATTTCCCGAAATGCTTCGAATCACTCGCTCGGCGTCGATCTTGCCGGTAAGCCAGCGTTCGTCCTTATTGCTGCGAACCAGGTCTCCCATACCCATGAAATCGACCCACGTTTTCGTGACCGGCCGCACAATTTGTATGGTATCTCCGACGCTGAAATCCGAGACGCCGCTGACGCTGAAAGTATCTGAGCCGGAGGAAACGTACGCATCCTCAATCGCAGTGGGCCGGCCCTTCGCCGTGACAATTTTCTTTCCCGCGACGCGGATGCCAAGATGCGGTGATCCCGTCAGATGAAGAATCGTTCCGTCGCTGCCGCGCAATACGACGCCCCCGGCATTGATGTTGATTGTTTTCTCGCAGTCGAAAGTTCCGGCGGTCAACTGCACAGCGCCCCTGTGGCCGTCGACGAGGTTCATTTCCGACACTTCGTCGATAGCTTTCTGGATGGCCGTGGAATCGTCACCTCCGGGCCTGACGATGATTTTGGCGGGCACATCCGGGATCGCCACTCCCCCACCGCCGTAGCCGGCGAAGGAAAAGTCCATGATGCGATCGCCGGCCGGCAAAGTCCGGTAGGCCAGCTTGTGATGGGAATCGAAGTAGACCCATGCGCCTTGCCCGCCCGCGCGGCAAACGCCGCAAAGGCATTCGATGCCGAGCAACAGGATCGTCGCCGGCAGAAGATGGAATCGCCGTCGACGACGTTTCGTTCGCGCCATCATGCTCCGGAAAATTGGCTGATATCCCCTGACCAATGTCTCGTAGGATATTCCGATGCCGGGAACCGATCAACCTATCGGCAAAGCGGCCAAAATTGCTGCGAATCGCCCAGTCCTGATTTATCCCCGGTTGTTATGAGCGATGAGATCCAGCCCGCCTGTAATGTTGAAGACCCTCCTTCGATCCCATGCATCAACAGTGGTCATCGAGTGTGAATCAGGCGATCCACCGCCCCGGATAGGACTGCCTCTACAGCCGATGGCATAATGCCGTGGGTAATAAGTCTGGGATGCATCCAAAATCCAGGAAAGACCGGCGGACCGCCGTCCCATTCCGTCCAAGGATTAGAAATTCCCCAATTGACCGCAGTAGATTCGTGATACACGAGGCCAAACGCGACATCCAAATCAATTGCGAGTTGCCGAAGCACTTTATCGTCCGCCATAACATCCGAGGCCAGACGAATGATATAAGTAAAGCCCCCGTAATCGCCAACCAGCATCACAGCACCGAGTGGCTCTAGTGCAGCGACTTCTCGTTTAACCGAGCGAAACTGTAACATAGTGCGATTGACAGAGGATAACATTCGTCGGACAAGCGCGTAATAAGCCGAGCCGTTTTCTCCAATTGTACTGGAATCAATGGATTTTGGTTATTTAAATTCAAAACTGCACTAGTACCCAAATCCCCCAGTAATTGCCGAAATGACGGATCCGATGTTAAAATGACTCCATTCAACTTCGCCGGGGCTTGCGGAGGCTCGGTGATACGGCAGACATCTAATCGGGAGACAGGGCCATGAGAAAAACGATGCTTGCGTTGATTATTCTTCTGGCGGCTGGGCTGGCCGGCATCGGGGGTTGGACGCTGAACATGACGCAGCGCAGCCGGGCGGCCGCGGACCAATATGTTCAGTGGGCGCAAAGCCAGAAGATGGTGTCCGTCAAATTCGAGATCACCGCCCCGCCGGAAACGCCGGCCGACCAGACTCTCTATTTGTCCGGAGACGCGTCGGAGATGGGCTCGTGGGATGCCGCCGGCGTTCCGCTGCATCGCGATGACGATGGCAAGTATCGCGCCACCGTCGATCTTCTCAGCGGGATTCCACACAAGTTCAAAATCACCCGAGGCACGTGGGGTTCGGTTGAACGCGGCGCCGGAGGCGTCGAGATCCCGGACCGCGAATTCACCGGAGATCCATCAACCGTCGTCCAATCCTCGGTCCTGACCTGGGTGGACGGCGGCAAGTCCATCCCTGGCAAAGTCACGTTGACCGGCACCTTTCGCCTCCATAAAAAATTCGAGTCAAAACTCCTTGGCAACTCCCGGACCATCATCGTTTACCTGCCGCCGGACTATGAAACGCAGCCTGATCGCCGATATCCCGTCCTTTATATGCAGGATGGACAGAATCTTTTCGACAGCTCGACCGCGTTCGCGGGGATCGAATGGCGCGTCGATGAATCCGCTCAGGAGTTGATCACCGAAAATAAAATCGAGCCGGTCATTATCGTCGGGATTTACAACACTCCGGATCGCACCGCCGAGTTCACGCCGTTCAGCAAGACGCCCAATGGCGTCGATGGTCGCGGCACTTTGTACGGTAGATTCATCGTCGAGGAAGTGAAGCCGATGATCGACCACACGTACCGCACGATCCCCGACCGGGCGCATACATCGATCGCCGGCTCCTCAGAAGGCGGATTGATCACCCTGGCGATCGCCCACGATCACCCCGACATTTTCAGCGGCGTCGCCGTGCTCGATCCGTGGCTTCGCGATTCGCAGAACTCGCTGTTCGACGCGTGGAAAGACGACGCCTGGATGAAGGGGATGCGATTCTATGTCGACATGGGCTCCAACGGCGGCGCGCAATACCCGGGGACGACGGAACTCTCGGATCTTAACCAACTCACTGGATTGTTCGACTCGGCCGGGTTGAAAAAGGGAACTGACTATTTCTCCGCGGTAGTGGATGGCACGGAACACAACGAGGCGGCGTGGCAGCCGCGCGTGCCGAATTTTCTGATGTTTCTTTATGCGGTGAAATGAATGGATTTTGATTCCGCTAAAATCGCAGCGAAGAGCCTGAAACCGCGAGATGCGGCAACGCAGAGATAATCGATGCTCGTGAAAACGCAAAGCATGTACGCCACTCTTTACGATGAAGAGTCGCCCGTCAATGTTGAACACTTCATGATCGACTTGTTGTCGCGTGCAAAGAGCGACCCCCGCATTAGTTCGATTGGCCCCAGCGGCGCCTTGTTCATCTTCAACGAGTACCTGATGGACTGTGCGCGTCGCGGCGAACTACTGCCTTGGATGCTTTTACTCGATGGAGTTTTCGAGTGCGATGCTCAACTCGCACACAACATGCTTTCACGTTCGGCGCGAATCGAAAGCCTCGGCAATGGCCATATAGCAGCCACGCTCCGAGTTCCGAGTGGCCGTCTCGTCGTATCGTGTCTCGGCGATCTCGGGAAGGCAACGGAGCCAATTCTCCGTGTTGACCCCGGAACGTATTATGTTTCTTTCACGCGAAATGGTGAAGCGGAATCGAAACACTGGTCAATCAATAGCGAGGCCGACTATCTGCGGGGCGAGAGCCCGGACTGGGTGATTCGCGTCTCCCGCGCCGACGACGAAAGGCAGGACTTATAAGCAGCCGCTGTTACGGACGGGCCACCGTCCCCGCCTGCTCCGCGTTCCAATCCCAAATCTCGTCGAGACTGGCCAGAGCTTCCGGCGTATAGTCAACGATCATTCCGGGTGACTTGCTCGCCATGCGTCCGATTTCTTTCGGAAATGTTCGCGAACTTCTTCGGACGTGTATGTTTTTCCACCGGCCCTGGCCACCGCGGAAATTTGCTCAAGCTCGTTTACCACTTGCGGCGTGAACAAAAGGTCAAAATTTTCCGTGTCATCGGCGACATCCTGGGTCACGACATCAGCGATGTATTCTTCGACGCTGGCAAAGCCAGCTTCCGACGCGCGGCGCTGTGCAACCTTGAATACCTGATCGTCTAGTCGAACTTCGGGCATTTAGCCTCCGATTGTCACGTCCGTAAATTCTACGGCCTCAGCGGCGCTCTGTCACGGAGAAAGTGGTGGACGACGGCACCCATGGCGACTCGTCGTTATGTCGTGCAACTGGATGGGATAGAAAACAAAACCCCATCCGGCTGGGATGGGGTTTCAAGCGGGCGAAGGGGGTCGAACCCTCGACATTCACGTTGGCAACGTGACGCTCTACCACTGAGCTACGCCCGCGAATTCTTGCGAAAGTCTATAAATCGACTCCGATGTTTGCAAGCAATCAGCCTTAACGACGTTTATCGGCTCACAGGCCGACGGTATTAAATCCACCGTCCACATAAATGTTTTCGCCGGTGACGCCGCTGGAGAGATCGCTGAGGAGATAGACGGCGGTTTTGCCGACTTCGTCGCCGTCGATGTTACGTTGCAGGGGCGCTTTGCGTTCGACGTGGGCGAACATTTCGTCGATGCCGCCGACGGCCATCGCGGACAGCGTGCGGACCGGGCCGGCGGAGATCGTGTTTACGCGGATTTTCTTCGGGCCCAGATCGAACGCCAAATATGTCGCGGTGGATTCGAGCGCGGCTTTGGCAACGCCCATGACGTTGTATCCGGGGACCACCTTTTCGCCGCCGAGATAGGTCAGGGCGATGATCGACCCTCCTTCGGGCATGAGGGGGGCCGCGCCGCGCCAGCGCAATCAGGCTGTAGGCGCTGATGTCCAGGGCCTGCGCGAAAACCGCCCGTGGCGTTGACGTGAAGTTGCCGTACTGTTTTTGCAGATACGCGCGATCGGCGAACGCGAGGGAGTGCACCAGAAAATCGATCTTTTCGAACCGTTCCCGCGCGGCGGCGAAGAATTTCTCGATCTGATCGTCATTGCTGACGTCGATGGGATGCAGCCATTCATCGGCAAATCCTCCTTCGGCCATGGCTTTGCGAACGCGCCGCTCGGATTTCTCCGGATTGTCCATGGGCAAAAATCCGAATCCGCATTTGGCGCCCTGCCGAACGGCATGTTGGGCGATATGCGCCGCGATGCTGCGATCGTTGGCGATGTTGAGGATTAATCCTTTTTTACCGGCCAGAAGGCTCATGTGGGCTCCTTGGATAAACGATTGCCGGGTTGTCGCCGACAATTCCCACCCAGCTTATGGTCATAAGATTTCTGGTCAACCATCGGAACAGGAGATAAACTGATAACGTGCTCACCCTTCTCGTGTTGCAAGGTCCGGACAAGGGGCGTCGATTTGAACTGCCCGATGCTCCAGTGTTGATTGGCCGGGAGAGCCGGCAACTGCCGATCAGCGACAACACGGTCAGCCGCCGCCATGCCGAGCTTTTGCCCGAAGCCGGAAACTGGATTCTTAAGGACATGGGCAGTTCCAACGGCTCATACGTCAACGGGGCTCGGGTCAACAACACATTCCCATTGAAACTGGGGGATCAGATTCGCGTCGGGCGAACGCTGATGGTCTTCGGTGCGCAGCCGGGCGTCACGCGGTCAAGCGGCGGAAACGTCGCGCTGGCGGGCATCGAGGCCGGGATGGACAGCTCCATCATGCACACCGTTTCATCCGCGGATGATTCGATGGTCCTGGCCGTCCCCGAGCCGGCCGCGGTGGCGATGACCAATCTCAAGGTTCTGTATCAACTTGGAGCGGCGCTGGGAAGCAGCTTTGGAATTGATGAGGTCATGGAAGTGGTCATGGACCTCGTGTTTGAAAACGTCAAAGCCGATCGCGGGATTATCTTTCTGTTGGGGGAAAAGGGGGAATTGATTCCCAAGGTTGTTCGTACCCGCGAAGACACTGACCACGGCAAAGGCAAGAACTCCGAACTGATCGCGGTCGAGACGGACCAAAAGTCCCCGCCCGAAAAAATCCATGCATCCCGAACCATCATCAATCATGTCCTGAGCAGCGGCGAGGGCGTGCTGTCCAGCAACGCGATGGCCGACCGGCGCTTTTCCGCGGGAAAAAGCGTTCACAACCTCGGCATCCGCAGCGCCCTGTGCGTTCCGATCAAAGCCGCCCGCCTTTCGGGCAAGAACGAATTCGAAAACCTCGGCGTTATCTACATCGACAGCTCCGTCAAAAATTACACTTACGCGACCGACCAGCTTCGTCTTCTAACCGCCATCGGCCTGCAGGCCGGCATGGCCGTGACCAACGCCCGCCTATACCACGCCGGGCTACAGGCCGAGCGTCTGGCCGCCGTCGGTGAAACAACGGCCGCGCTCTCCCACTCGATCAAGAACATTTTGCAGGCGCTTCGCGGCGGCGCGGATGTCGTCGAGATGGGCCTCCGAGGTGGAAATCTCACGCAGGCCGCCAAGGGTTGGCGAGTCGTCGATCGCAATCTGGAGAAAATTTATAACCTTACGATGAATCTTCTCGCCTACAGCCGTCCGCGCAAACCGAAAATGGAGCAAATCAATCCCAAGGTCCTGATTGAAGAATGTCTGGAACTCGTGGCCACGGCCGCGAGCGATAAGGGTGTCATGGCCGTCGCCGACGTAGAGCCCGACCATCCCGCGGTTCCCGCCGATCCGGACGGATTGCACCAGGTTCTGATGAATCTGCTGATCAATTCACTCGATGCCGTCGAGCCGCAGAAGGGGCTGATCCGAGTCGTTGGCCGATATGACAGCGAAAACAAGCAGACCATCATCGAAGTCATCGATAACGGCGTCGGCATCCCGCCAAGCATGATGAATCACATGTTCGAGCTGTTCCATTCCACCAAGGGCAACCGCGGCACCGGCCTGGGTCTGGCGGTCGCGAAGAAAATCATCGACGAACACGATGGTTCCATCAGTGTCAAAAGCAAACAGGGCGAAGGGACGACGTTCACGATCCGCTTGCCGGTTTTCTCGGCGACGATGTCGGATCCCTCGCATACGCACGGGCCGGCGCGATAAATACCTACCGAGTGGTGATCGCAAGCATCTGCGCAGAAAATCGGCACCAGCGTCGCCAGTGGCGCGACCGCCGCATAAGCAACCGCAGGAGCATCCGAATTCGCCATCTCGTCGGCAAATAGAAGCGCCGGCGAACTGGTCATCGCGCCGGCCACCCATCCTGTAAGCGTGATAAAATTCATTCGCAGCACCAGCCGGGCGAAGCATGCGACGACGAACACCGGCAGTATGGTGACGGCCGCTCCCCACAGCAACAATATCAGGCCCGACCCCTGTGCCGCGCGCTGGATGAAATGGTCGCCGGCTTGCAGACCGACGCAGGCGAGAAACACCGCCAACCCGAAATCGCGAAAGAGCTGGTTGGCCGAGACCGGCATGTACCAGACGATCGCTCCGATGTTTCCGAACTGCGAAAGAGCGATGGCAGCCAGTAACGGGCCGCCGGCAAGACCGATGCGGAGCGTCGCATGAAGGCCCGGGAGTGCCAGCGGGATGCTCCCGACAACAATTCCCACGACAATGCCCAAAAAGATCGGAACCAGCCGGGGCCGGTTGAGCGTATCGGGGCAATTCCCCAACTCCTTTTCCGCGGCTTTGAGGCCGACTTTGTGCCCAATCAGGGTAACCTGGTCGGCGAACGCCAGATGAAGTCCTGCGGACGCTTCCAGATTGACGCCGGCCCGGTTCACCCTCGCGACGGCGACGCCGTTTCGCCGGGTAAGATCCAACTCGCGCAGCGTCTTGCGCAGCACCTTCGTGCGGGTGACGATGACATCCATCCGCTCAACGTCGCTGGCGATGGTCGCCAGGTCGGACTTGCTGCGCCTGCCCATCGCCGCCACAATCGCTTCCACATGCACTTTTGAACCTACCGCGCGGTAGATGTCTCCGATCATCACTTCGGTTTCGCCAGTGGGAATGCTCATCACTTCACCGCGAAGCAGCCGGCTCAAGACGACGCCGTTGTTCCGAAACAGGGGATGATCTCGCAATGGTTTGCCCGCATGAGCGAGTTCCGTGACTTCAAAATCAACGACTTCGATGGGCGGCCGGCGTTTGTCTTCCAACGCAACCAGCGCGATTCTTTCATCCTCGATACGAACGCGAAATACCCGCCTAAGCAACACGATAACCAACACCGGTCCGATGACTCCGAAAGGATAGGTAATCGAGTATGCCACTCCCGTCCGGGTGGCCGCGGATTCATTTTTGGCCGCGGGTGAGGGCTCGTCGCGAAAAGTTTCCTGCGCGGCGGCCAAACCGGCTGTTGTTGTAAACGCCCCGGTATAAAGGCCCGGGGCCGTTGCGCGACCCAATGTTCCACCAATCGCCACCGTCATCGCCGCCCCGAGCACCAGAACGGCGACCGACAACAAATTGAGCCGCAGCCCTTCGGTTCGCAGCGACGAAATAAATCCGGGCCCGACCTGAAGACCGATCGCATACATGAATAAAATTAGCGCGAAATCGCGGAGGAATTGCAGCACCTTCGGATCGATCGTCAGGCCGATCTGTCCAAACAGAAGCGCCGAGAAGAGAACGCCGGGGATGCCGAGTTTTATGCGGCGAATGCGAATCGCGCCGAGAAACAATCCAATGGTGACCGCCAGGGCTAGGACCGCCAGCCCCTCGGCGACCGAGTCGCCCTCAAATAATTTGCCGATCCAATTTGTCGCGGTCAGGAACATGCCGTCTCCGAAGAATCACGATGAAAGGAGGTCAGTTTCTTTCCTCTAATTTTGTTTCAATTGCAATAGGATAGGTTTTTCACTGGCGGTTCAAAGAGGCCCCGTTTGCCCTTTACACTTGCGATTCCATTCGCTCGGGCAAATTCTTGAACGGCTCCATCGCCCGCAACCCCAGCAGATCCATCAGCTTCGCATCCGCATCATATTTCGGCGACGGCACGGCCGTCGTCAGCATCTGGCCGTTGTCGCTTGAGAAAATCGAATTCGCCCCGGCCATAAAGCATAAGGCCTGATCGCTTACCGACAATTGCGCCCGCCCCGCAGAGAGGCGCACGACGCTCGCCGGCATGAGTAGTCGCGCCAGCGCGATCATTCGAACGGTTTCCCAGATCGGGCAGGTCCGGCCGATCGCCCATCGGGGTTCCGGGTACTTTCGCCAGAATGTTGATCGGCACCGATTCGGGATGCGGCCGCATCGTCGCAAGCGTATGAAGCATCGACAGCCGATCTTCTATCGTTTCGCCCATGCCGATGATTCCGCCGGAGCAGACGGTCACATTGGTTTTGCGGACCTGTTCGATGGTGTTCAGCCGGTCGGCAAATTTGCGGGTGGTGATGATCGTTTCGTAGAACCGCTCGGATGTGTCGATGTTGTGGTTGTAGGCGTACAGCCCCGCATCTTCGAGCCGTTTGGCCTGGCTTTCGTTGAGCATGCCAAGGGTGCAGCAGACTTCCAATCCCATTTCGGTGACGTCGCTGACCATTTCCAGGATGCGCTCAAATTGCTGGTTGTCTTTCACCTCGCGCCAGGCCGACTCCAAGACATACCCGGCTCGCCCCGGCCTCTTTGGCTTGCCTGGCGATTTTCACAACCTCTTCCCGCGGCATCAGCCCGGTTGGGCGCACTTCGGTTTCGTATCGCGATGACTGCGAGCAATACGCGCAATCCTCCGGACAGGCTCCGGTCTTCACAGAGATCAGTTTGCAAATCTGGATTTCCCCCGGCTCATGAAACTGGCGATGCACGGTTGCGGCGCGATAGACCAGTTCCAGCAGCCCCAGGCCGGCCAAGTCGCGAATTTGTTCCAGCGTCCAGTCGTAACGAAGCTCAACAGGCATCATCATCACCTGAAGGCATCCGTAACCGGCCGGGCGGCGCGGGGAACGACCGTTCGCGTGTTCGGATCATAGGTCAAAACGGCGATCAGAGCCGTGCGGTTGTCGACGATGTACAGTGCATCACCGCCGGTGGAGCAACGGGCCGTCGCCGCCTGGTAATCGTGACTGTTGACAGCCACGTCCGCCTTCGCGGGGGGGGTGAGAAAATTGGCGATCATCAACGCGACCGCCGAAATTGTCAGAACACAAATTGCAATCAGTTTTCGATCCATGATAAGCCTCATCAGTTCGGATTTATTTAAGATCAGCGCGCCTGATTTTGGGCGGCGACAGCATAGACACGGTTCAGATCGATCGGCGGCATGGTTTGCAGCGTCCGGCTCGAATCATCGTACGCCATCGCGCCGACCCGGCCGTTGGTCGAGTCGATGATGTAAACCAGACCCGTCGATCCGCCGGTCACTTCACCGGGGATCAGCAGATAATCGGCCGGCCGCCGGAACGCCTGCGCCTGGGCCGCATTCAAATGATTGAATTGCCCGGCGAAAAGAAACAACAAAACCGCGTTGAGGCCCACAAGGCTCCATAGGACAGTCGATTTCATCGATGCCTCCTCTTGATGTTTGACCAGTTACGAAAAATTATCCCGTTGGAATTTTAATCCAAGTGAGACCGCTTGGCGTCCTTGAACAGCACGCCCAGCCCGAGCAAGCCGAGCAGGCCCCAGACGACATAGCTGAACGCGCTTCCGTTGCTATCGAGCGTCACGTTGCGATTGTAATCATCCAGCCGGCCGTCGTAGCTCTTGGAATTGTCGTCGGCAAACGCCGATATCGGGCCTGCGCCCATCACCAGCAGGGCAATCGTCAAAATAATCAGCTTGCGTCTCATGTCCTTATCATACCCAGTTTTCCAGCGGGCGGGCAAGCGTGCGAAATTCCTGCGCCGGGAGACAGACCGTTTCCCACTTGGCTGACCGCCTCCGCATCCGGCTGCGGTATTCCGCCAGATCGATCCCCATGACCATATACCACCGGTCCCGATGCTGAAACATCCCATCCCCCGCGTTCAGCGGCGGTTCAATCCAATAGATAAACATCAGCACGGCCTTGAAACCTTCGCCAAAGACTTGCTCCCATTGCATGAGGTCGTTGACATCCTGTTCCGTCGCCCAGGACTCAAACCCGGCGCGATCCGTGCGATTCCGGCAACTTCGCCCCTTCACATCAATCAGCAGGTTCGGCCCCTTCTTGCTGTACACTACAAAATCGAACGATTTCAAGCGCGCATTGGCGAACAGCGCCTTCTTGGCTTCATCCACCGCCACGTATGGAATGCCCCGATCGCGCAGAAAGGCTTCGAATGCCGCCTCGTAATGGATCGTTCGATCCGCCATTCGGATGAAATTCTAGCGGAACCTACCCAATCTTCGCTACATTTGTTTCATGCGCATCATCGCCGGCGAATTTCGCGGCCGAACAATTCTCTCTCCGCAGTCGGAGCAGACCCGGCCCATCACCGACCGGGTGAAGCAATCCGTGTTCGATGTTTTGTCGCCATCGCTGCCGGATGCAGTGGTTTATGACGTCTTCGCCGGCACCGGCAGCCTGGGCCTCGAATCCCTGAGCCGGGGCTGCAAAAACGCGTTGTTCTTCGAATCTGACCGTTCCGCACTAACTCTGCTCAAGAAGAATATTACGGTTTTAAAACTTGAAGATCGCGCTAAGGTAATCGCGGGTGATCTCTTCGCCTGGTTTGTAGGTCCCACCGCTGCCGCGGGGCGCGCGGATATTTTGTTTCTCGACCCCCCCTACCGATTCCTGGCCGAGCGATCTGGCGATCTGCGAACGCTCGCGGAAAATATCGTTTCAAAGCATCTCGCCTCGGGCGGGCAGATCGTTTTTCGTCACGATACGCGCGACAGCCTTGAACTTCCGAATCTCGCGATAATCGATACGCGGGACTACGGCTCCATGCGTGTCGAATTCCTGATGTCTCACGCAGAGGCGCAGAGGCGCAGAGAATGATGCAAATCAAATTGAATTTGAATTCTTCGCGTCCTTCGCGCCTTCGCGGTTATCCAATAAGAAAACCGCGAAGGCGCGAAGGACGCGAAGAATGCAAAGCAATGCGTTTCCCCTCCGGGATATTGCGTGAGAACGTTATTCCTTCAAAGCTTTGTTCTGCCGCTCCATAATCTCAAGGCAGCCCGCGGTGGCCATGTCGAGCATTTCGTTCGATCGTCTCCGATCGAATCCCAAGCCGTTCTCGGCACTGGCCTGAATCTCGACAAATTTCCCCGACGCGGTGTATGCGACGTTCATATCTACCTCGGCCCGCGAATCATCCTGATAATCCAGATCGAGCAGAACCTCCCCATCCACCAGCCCCACGCTGACCGCGGCCAATTGTTCTGCCAGCGCGGCCTGCGGCGAATAGAGCGCAGCATCATATCGCGGCAGCGTCGCGCCTGTCGCCGGGTCGGTCACGCTCTTGGACAGCATCTTCGGCATCGGCATCTGTTCCGGCAATTTCGACACCGCATCGTGCAGGGCAAGGTAGGCGGCCGAGATGCACGCGGTTCGTGTGCCCCCATCCGCCTGCAGAACCTGGCAATCCACCGCCAGCGTATGCGGCCCGATTTTGCCGAGATCGATCGCCGCTCGCAGCGACCGGCCGATCAATCGCTGAATCTCCGTCCCGCGCGAATCGGTATGCCCGATCTTCGGCCACGGCTTCCGCTGCGGCGTGGACCCCGGCAACATCACATACTCGGCCGTCGTCCATCCTCCCGCCCGTTGTTCGTTGAACCAAGGCGGCAAATCGAGGGATATGGACACCGTGCAAAGCACCACCGTATTCCCCTGCTGCCAGAGCACCGATCCCGCCGGAGTCTGGGTGAATCCGCGCTTGATAGAAATTTGACGAAGTTGATTTGGTTTTCGGCCGTCTGATCGCATCGTCGTGAGAGGCTACCGCCGCCATTGCCGGATGTACATGCTTGGATTCACGGACAGCCAAACACCTCGACAATGGGCCTGAATGGAATAGAGTTTTTTATCGTTTCGACCTTCGTTCCGAACTCGATCCCGGGCTCGAATCCGTGAATGGGCCGGCGCTTTCGAACACTGTTGGCTGGCTTGATAGCGGATCGCGACGGCCTTCGGCAGCGATTCATCTGCTCCACTGCCGAAGGATACGGCATTATACACAAGAAAATGCAAAACCCTTATCCAAGGCCCCTTTTCGCATTTTGAACGGCCAGGGATTGCCAACGGCGGTTCATGTTCTCGAACCGCGGGTTCCGATAATCAATATGATGAGCCAACTAACTTGTCCCGAGCCGCAATGGATTGATGCCGCGCGACGATTGCGCGAGGTCCGGCAAGCCTGTTTACAGTTTCTGGATCGATGGGCTATCGGCCATCTCCTCTCCGATGCCTCCGCGATCGATCGCGTCGCCGGGGACGTTCAGACCCAGACCGATGCCGAGATTGCTGATCCCGCAAATAGAGATTGGACGGTCTTATATCGAGGCAGCGTTTTGGACGATTAAACATCCATGGGCGCGATTACCTCCAACATTGGTCTCATCAGCGGGATCAATACCGGCGCGATCATCGATGGGCTGATCTCCATCGACTCGGCCCCAGTCAACTTGCTGCAGACGCAGGTCACCACGCGCAGAACCAGCAGGCTGCGTATCAGACGATTGAAACATCGCTCAATTCACTCCAGCAGATCGGGCAGAGCCTGGCACTGCCGCAGACCTTTCAAAATGCCACAACCAACAGCAGCAACCCGACTGTCCTGACCGCCACCGCCGGCGTTGGCGCGGCAGTCGGAAGCTACCAGTTCCAGGTCGCACAGCTCGTCACCACGCAACAGACGATCAGCAACGGCTTCGCGAACACCACCACGGCGCCAGTCGGCGCGGGCACGATCACCCTCGAAGCCGGGGGCGGCCAGGCGTATTCCCAGACCCCGCTCTCGCAGCTCAATGGCGGTACCGGCGTCGCCCAGGGCCAGTTCCGCATTACCGATCGCAGCGGAAATTCCGCCGTCATCGATACCTCAAACGACATCAACCTGGACGACGTCGTCAACCAGATCAACAACGCCCTGGGCATCAGCGTCAAAGCCAGCGTCACCGATCAGGGTTTGGCCATTACCGATGAAAGCGGCGGAACGGGAACACTCTCGGTCCATGACCTCAACAACGGAACGGCCGCCAAGGACCTGGGACTCACGGTTGCCGCGACGGGGAACACCCTGACCGGTTCCAACATCAATTACATCACGGCCGGCACATCGCTCAGCCAGCTCAACGATGGCAATGGCATCGCGATCGCCGGCGGGGGCAATTCGGATTTCGTGGTCACCACCTCCGACGGGTCGAACATCAGCGTCGCGCTGACCGGCGCAACCACCGTCGGCGACGTGATCAGCGCGATCAACAACGTCGGCGGATCGAAACTCACAGCGGCCATTAATTCCGCCGGCAACGGCATCAAGCTCACCGACACCAGCGGCGGAAGCGGCACGCTCAGCATCGCACCCTCGACCGGCTCCGGAGCGGCATCCGGCCTTGGGCTCACCACCGTCACGGGCAACACCATCCAGGGCGCACCCGTCATTGGTGGGCTGGATTCGGTCCTGGTGAGTTCCCTCAAGGGCGGATCGGGTGTCCCGCTGGGGCAGATTTCCATCACGCGACCGTTCCGGAAATTCCGGAGACATCAACCTGGCCGGCGCAACTTCCCTCAGCGATGTCATCAATGACATCAACTCCAATACGTTGGGCATTGGCGTGAACGCCTCTCTCAATTCATCAGGAACGGGCATTCAAATCACCGACACCAGCGGTGGAACCGGTAATCTCGTCGTCGGCGATGTCAATTCAACTACCGCCGCCGCTCTTGGAATCGCCGGCACCTTCACCAACACCGAGTCCGACAACGGCATCAATCTCCAGCGACAATATGTCTCCGCCAACACCTTGCTCAGCACTTACAATAACGGCGCCGGCGTCGCATTGGGCCAGTTCCAGATTCAAAATTCCACCGGCGCGATCACGCAGATCGACCTGACGCAGGGGACGTACAACACGATCGGCGACGTTATCAACGCCATCAATTCCAAAAACGCCGGCGTTACCGCGTCCATTAATACCAACGGCAACGGCATCCTGCTCACCGACACCTCCGGCGGCGCGGGAAAGCTCTCCGTCTCCGACCTTGGCGGCGGCACCGCGGCGGCCAATCTCAACATTGCCGGCACGTCCACGGGAACCACCATCGACGGCGCGGAGCAGAAGACCATCAACGTTTCCGCGACGGATACGCTCTCAACGCTTCAAAACAAGATCAACCAGCTCGGATTCGGCGTCACCGCAAACATTGTCAACGACGGATCGAGTGGAGCGCCCTATCGCCTCTCGCTCACCTCAGTCAATTCGGGCACGGCCGGACAAGTCGTCGTTGACGGCGGCACGACGAATCTCGGATTCCGCAATCTCGTCAACGCGCAGGACGCCGCCGTGTTTTATGGCGGGTCTGGTGGTACCCAACCGCTGTTGATCACCTCGAACACAAACCAGCTTACTAACGTGATCAAAGGCGTCACCGTCAATCTCATCAGCGCCAGCAGCAGTCCGGTCAGCCTCAGCGTCACGCCCGATCCGACCAATGTCTCGGCGCAGCTCCAGAATTTCGTCACGGATTTCAATTCACTCGTCACCACCATCAACACCGACACCGCATACAACACCGCCAACAACACCGGCGGCATTCTCCTGGGCGATGGCACCACCCAGCAGGTGCAGGAAGCGATTTACAATCTGGTCAATACGGTGGTAAAAGGCACGGGCAAATATCAGGACTTTGCAGACATCGGCATCACCGTTAACGTGAATGACGATCCCACCGGAGGAACGACACTCAATTTCGATGCGAGCACCTTCGAGACGGCGTTCGCCACCGATCCCAACGCGGTTCAGGATCTCTTCAGCGCCGCCACCGTAGGACTGGGAAACGTCATCAACAATTCGGTGAACGCCCTGACCGATCCGGTCAACGGTGCGATTACCCTCGAGAACAACACTCTCAGCACCGAGATCAAGCAATACCAGGACAATATCAACAGTCTCAACTCGATTCTCGCCGACCAGAAAACGTATTTGCAGAATGAGTTCAACAATATGGAGGAGACCCTCGCCACGCTGCAAAGTCAGGGCACGCTTCTGTCCGCGCTGAGCAGCATCAAAGCCACGACTACATCCAGCGCCGTAAGCTCCGAAGGCTCGACGTCCTCCGGTTCGTCGAGCAGTTCCGGCGGTTAACGAAAAAAGAATAGGGCGATATGAATCCTCAAGCCGCGCAGAAATACCTTAAGACGAAGGTGATGACCGCCACGGCGGAGCAGTTGCAGATGATGCTGTTTGACGGTGCGGTCCGGTCGTGCGAGCAGGCCCGGATTGCGCTGGAGAAAAAGGATTACGAGCGCAGCTTTCAGTCGCTGTCAAAGGCCCAGGCCATCGTGAATCAACTCATTTGCGCGCTCAAAAGCGACATTGCGCCCGATCTCTGCAAAAAGCTTAAAGGGCTTTACACCTTCGCGTATCGGCGGCTGGTAGACGCCAACCTGCATCATCGCATCGAATCGCTGGATGAAGCGCTGAAACGTGCTGAAATTTCAGCGCGAGACGTGGGCCATGCTGATGGAGCAGCTTGGCAAGCACAAAGCCGCGGCCGCGGCATCGGCGATCGACATCCCGGCCCCCGACGCCCGCATGGAAGCCAGCATTAGCATGCAGGGATGAGGCGCCTGCGGCGAAATCTGAAATTCGAAATTCGAATCAAATTCGAAATTTAAAACTAAGGTTCGAATTTTCTGTAAAATCCCAACGCGTTCTCAGTGGTAAGTTCATCCAGTTCCCCAACACTCATCCCTCTCGCCGTCGCAACGGCCGCCGCCGTGTGAACCACCATCGCCGGCTCATTGGTTTTCTGCTTTCTCATCGGTTCGGGCGTCAGATATGGAGCATCTGTCTCGACGAGGATCCGATCTGACGGCGCGGCCGTCGCAATGTCGCGCAGCGCCTGCCCGTTGCGGAACGTCACCACGCCAGTGAACCCGGTGAGATGTCCCGCATCCCAAATCCTTTTCGCTTCATCCGCGGTTCCGGTAAAGCAGTGAAAAACAGCCTTCACGCCCGCGAACGGGCGGAGAATGGCAAGACAATCGTCCATCGCCTCCCGGCAATGGATGATCACGGGCATATTCAATTCGTGCGCCAGTTCCAACTGCGCTTCAAAATATTTCGCCTGCGTCTGCCGCGAAGAGAACTTGTGATGATAATCCAATCCCATTTCGCCTAGCGCGACCACCGCCGAATCTTCGCAAAACTGTCGAAGCCGCGCTAATTCCTCGAATTGGAATTCGTGACAATTATTTGGATGCCCCCCCACCGCGCATCGGACATTGGCCCGCGTTTTGGCGACCGCCAACGCGGCCTCCCAATCGCCCGGCTGCGTCCCCACGGTGACGATCTGCTTTACCCCAGCAGCGGCCGCGCGCAACAAAACTTCATCGAGTTGCTCAAAGAGCCTCGGATCGGTGAGATGGCAATGGGTATCGATCACGGCAAAAAACGACCTAAAAGGTCGCCTCGAACGCATCGGTCGTATGTCGAATCTGCGGCTCGCGCCCGCTGGGCCAGACGATGGCGACCACATCAAATCTCGCGGGTGGCTGGGGAATGCCATATCGCGAAAGATAAAACTTCGCGGCCTTGGTCAGTTGGTGACGTTTTGCCTCGTTGATCTGATCTTCGGGCATCGGATCATCCTGCTCGCGGGTTTTGACCTCGGCGAACACAAGCGTCCGGCCATCGCGGGCGATGATGTCCACCACCCCTATTTCACACCTGAAATTTCGCTCGAGGATTTTGTAGCCCTGATTGCGCAGGAACCGGGCCGCCACGTTTTCACCACGCTGCCCCAGGGCATCGCTCGGCGGCGACGGCTTGAACCAGGCGGCCAACCATTCAAACATGATGGGGGATTATGCCCTCGGGCCGCGTGGCTGCAACTCCCGTTGGGAATTTCAAATTCCAAATCTCAAATTTCCGCGATTACGCGCCGGACGCGGCCAACTCGGGCTTCTCCGTGGTCGCCGGGCTCTCTTCCTTTTTCCCCTTGCGCTTCTCGGTAAGCCGCGTGGCCTTGCCGACACGACCGCGAAGATAGAAGAGCTTCGCGCGGCGCGATTCGCCGCTGCGCTTTACGGTTACGCGGGAAACGAACGGCGAATGCAGCGGGAAGATTCTTTCGACGCCTTCGTTGTTCACGATTCGTCTGACTGTGAATGTCTCGTTGACCCCGGCGCCCTTTTTCATGATCACGACGCCGGTGAAAACCTGGATGCGTTCTTTTTCACCTTCGATGATGCGCGTGGAGACATCAACCGTGTCCCCCACCTCAAACTGCGGCGGCTCCTGTTTCAGGTGCGGCTTTTCCACGAGTTGTAATAGTTTGTTCATCATGACCAGCTCCGATCTACCGCCTGGGCGGGATGTTTCATTGTAATCACTTATCGGCTCCGCCGCTCGATATCTTTCTTCAAATACGCCTGCCACAAATCCGGCCGGCGCTGTTCTGTCCGCTGTCGTCTCTGCTCCAGCCTCCACTTGGCGATCTCGGCATGATTTCCGCCGAGCAATACGTCCGGCACCGTCATACCCCGAAATTCCCGCGGCCGGGTGAACTGCGGATATTCCAGCAGCCCATCGGCGAAACTTTCGTCAGCGGCTCCATCCTCAGCCCCGAGCGCGCCCGGCAACAGTCGGACCACAGCGTCCACAACCACCATCGCCGCCAATTCTCCGCCGCTCAGAATGTAATCGCCAATGCTCAATTCCATCGGCTGCAATCCCTGCGATATCCGATCGTCGAACCCTTCGTAATGCCCGGCAATGAGCAACAACCGATCCTTCGCGGCCAATTCCTCGGCCACTGACTGATCGAACAAGCGTCCTTGCGGGGTCAGCAGAATACGAACGCACTGTTTTGAACTTTGTTGCGCCGAATCCTGCCGTTCGATTGATTCAACGGCGTCGAAAATGGTCTGGCACATCATGACCATTCCGGGTCCGCCGCCGAAGGGTTTGTCATCCACCGATTTGTGCGCATCAGTCGCAAAATCGCGGATGTTCGTCAGGTGATAGCTAACCAATCCTTTCTGTGCGGCCCGCTTGGGAATGCTGGTTCCCAGCACCGCGTCAAACATTTCGGGAAACAATGTGAGAATGTCAATTCGCACGACACCCTCTCACTTCCCGCAAAGATCACTTCGCTTCGGCCGCCGCCTCTTCCGCTTTGGGTTCTTCTTTTTTCGGCTCTTCCTTCTTGGGCTCGTTCTTCACCGGCTCCGGCGCCTTGGCCTTGGGCTTGCCCGGCTTGGGCAATCTCAATTGCTTATGTTCCAACCCGCTCTTTTTCAGCAGCGATGAAACCGTCTCCGACGGCACCGCGCCGACATCAAGCCAATGCTTGCACCGATCCAGCTTGGCCACAAACTGCTTGGCCGCGTCCTTGGAGCGCGGATCGTAGAATCCAAGCTCTTCAATCACGCGTCCATCGCGCGGCGACCGCGAATCAATCGCGTTCAACCGGAAAAACGCCAGATTGCTCCGGCCCATCCGCTTCAATCTCAACTTTACTGACATGTACGATCTCCAGAATCCGTAAATTATTGCGAATTGGGGAGTATAGCAAATGGGCGGGGGATCGCAAGTTAGCCGCATTGGGGGTAGTGGGTTCCTTTGAATATTTATGGTTTGGGAGACACGGTTCCGCATTCCGGGCATCGGTCGGGGGTGGCGCGGAGATCGTAGCCGCAGAATGTGCATAGCCCCGGCCGCATCTTCCGCCGGAGACAGGCTTCATTTCGAAAGCCGATGAGGGTAACTACAGCAAGAATCAAGCCGATGAACCAATACGGGACAATCAGTTCTTGCCAGCCGAGAAGGGAGGACGGTGGGGATGTGGTCGTGGTCTGAAATCCGAAGCCAAGCACCAGTGCACTCGCCGGACCAGCGCTAGAGACCGGGGATTTGTATATCGCTAATCGAGGTCTGATGCCGTGGGGGGGCTGATGTAGCCAAACATATGAGATGCATCCCTTCTTGGAAATGAAGTAGTAATCATGTTCCAGCCTGTCTGTGGCAACCGTGCCGTAATATCCGAATTCGTATATGCGATTGGCGCACCTGATGAATGTTGTCGCAAGCGTCTCGATTGGGTGCGGCGCTTGTTTTGCACTTGTCTTGACCGCTTACGCGAAGCGCAAGGCTACAAGATCGACACCATAACTGGCCGTTGCTGTTGATCGACGATCCCGCGTCGAATCCAATCGATCAGCTTCGATAGTTCTTCGGTCTCCCAAACCTCCAGCTAGGCTTCCCATCTCAGCCGAATCGAAGTTATTCTTGATATCAGAAGGCCCGATAGTTAAACTGGTCGGCATCTGGTCTAAACATCTTTGGCAGGAAATTTTATGGCAACCGTTCACCATTCCAACACCATTGGCGCTTACGACGCCAAGACGCGCTTTTCCGAGCTTTTGGACCAAGTGCAATCAGGCGAGGAAATCACCATCACCAAACATGGCACGCCCGTCGCCCGGCTCGTGCCTGTCAAAAAAAAGGCGACACCGCAGGAGCGAAAGGAAGCCATTGAACGATGGAAGGAATCGTCAAAGGGCATCACTCTCGGCGGCTTGAAAATCCGCGATCTTATCAATGAGGGGCGGCCTTGAAGCCCAGCTTTGTGGTCGATTCTTCCGTCGCCCTCGCATGGTGCTTTCAGGACGAAGCCACATCGGCAACGAGGGCGCTACTGCAACGTATGGGCGGGGAAACGGTCCTCGTTCCGGCATGGTGGTTCCTTGAGTTGACCGATGTCCTGGCCTTGGCTGAGCGGAAACGCCGCATCACGGCGGCAAAGGTCGCCGAGTTTATCGCGTTGATTGAAGGCTTTGATCTCGAAATTGACGAAGAAGGTTCCCGAAGATCATTCACGCATCTATTGCCACTCTGCCGCTCTCATCATTTAACCAGTTACGACGCGCTTTATCTGGATCTGGCGCTGCGCCGCCAGATTCCATTGGCGACATTGGACAATCTACTGCGAAAAGCCGGGGAAAAACTTGGGGTCAGGTTACTCGGGGCGTGACGGATGCTGGCGACGCAGCAGCGTTTTGAACCCCCGACAGAATATGCGAAGGAAATGAGATATGGGCATCAAAGGACCGCATCCCGACCTGTTTGAATTGGAAGAAGGATCGGAATTGCGGCTTAACTTCGGCAGGTTCCGAAGCCAGGACGGCACGGGTGTAATTCCGGTAGCAGTGCAAGATGTCGATACAGGCGAACTGCTTTTGATTGGCCACGCCAGTCAGGCTGCGCTTGAACAATCGCTCAAAACAAAAACTGCCACATTCTGGAGCATGTCGCGAAACGAACTTTGGATCAAAGGGGCAACCTCGGGCAATACCCTCGAACTGGTCGAAGTTCGCGTGAATTGTGAACAGAATTCCTTGCTATATCGCGTCCGGCTTCAAAAAGGCGGCGCCTGTCACACGAAGGATAGCCTAGGCAAATTTCGATTGGGATGTTACTACCGGAAAATAGAACACGGCCGCTTGGTCGAACGTTAACGTGGTTGTCCCTTGGCCGGGAGATTCTTCGGAGTGAATGGAACCGCCCCACACTCCGGACATCGTTCCGGCGTCGCTCGCAAGTCATACCCGCATCTCACGCACTGCCCGGCATAATAACGCCGCCACGCCCTCCGGCGTTTTATTTGAATGACGCCACGAACAACCACAAGACCCGACACAAGCAACCAGATAACCGTGAAGCCCGCCCCCAGCGTCAGTTCCGAGCGAAATGCGTTGCCCAGCAAAATAACCGGGATGAGAAGCAGATAAAGAAGATATCCATACCCGCTACGAGTCCTCATCGTCCTGATTGTACCAAATTAATTCCGTTGCGATCTCTTCAACCTGGTGGTTTCGCCGCATATCATTACCCACCAGATAACCTATGTTCGACACCCTCACGGACAAATTCAGCGGCGTATTCCGGTCCCTTTCGGGCCGGGGGCGGATCAGTGAAGAGAACATCCGCGAATCCATGGCGGATGTTCGTACGGCCCTGCTCGAAGCGGATGTGAATCTTAAAGTCGTCAACGACTTCATCGACCATGTCATCCAGAAGTCGATCGGCCAGGAGGTCATCAAGAGCCTCAAGGCCGGCGAGTTGATGGTCAAGATTTGTTACGACGAGCTCCTGAATCTTCTGGGCCCGGTCGACACGGCGATTTATTTCGTCCAGCCCGGCCCCACGGTCATCATGATGTGCGGGCTCCAGGGCTCGGGCAAAACGACAACCTGCGGAAAGCTCGCCAAATATCTCGTCGGCAAGGGCCATCATCCGATGCTGGCGGCGGCGGATTTGCAGCGTCCGGCGGCGGTCGAGCAGCTTCGCGTCGTCGGGCAGCAGATCGGCGTGCCGGTTTATACCGATGATTCCAAAATCGCTCCGCACGGGCAGGTACAACGTGGCGCGGCTGTTGCTGTTTGCCGGGCCGCGATCGCGGAGGCCAAATCTTTGGGGCGGGATGTCGTCATTCTCGACACGGCCGGGCGGTTGCATATCGACGATGAATTGATGGGCGAGCTGCGCGAGATCAATAGCCAGCTTAAGCCGCATCAGATTTATCTGGTCCTCGACAGCATGAGCGGCCAGGACGCCGTCAACAGCGCCAAGGCGTTCAACGAGCAACTCGAACTCGACGGATTGATTCTGACGAAGCTCGACAGCGACACGCGCGGTGGCGCGCTGCTTTCGGCCAAGATGGTCACGGGCAAGCCGGTCAAATTCCTTGGCACCGGGGAAAAGGTCGAGGCCCTTGAGGAATTCCGCCCCGAAGGCATGGCGTCCCGCATCCTCGGGATGGGCGACATCATCGGCCTGGTCACCGAAGCGCAGAAAAACTTCGACATGGAGGAAACGGCCAAGCTCCAGGCCAAGATGGAGAAAGGGCAGTTCACTCTCGACGATTTCATGTCGCAGATGGGCCAGATCAAAAAGCTCGGCTCGATCGGCAAGGTCATGGGAATGATCCCCGGCATGAGCAATCTGACCAAGTCCGTCAACATGAACGATTCCGACGTCGAGCGGCAGATGTCGCACATGCAGGCGATCTACGATTCGATGACCCGCGAGGAGCGAAAAAAGCCGGACCTTCTCGAACACAGCCGGCGCAGGCGCATCTCCGCCGGGGCAGGCGTGCAGGTCCAGGAAGTCGGCCAATTCATCAAGCAATTCGAGGGCGCCCGCGACATGATGCGGGCGATCGGCGGCCAGGGGATGATGGGGAAAATGCGCTTCATGCAATCAGTCATGTCCGGCGGCCTGAATAACCTCGGCATGCCCGGGGGACCGACGATCCGCACCAAGAAATCCGGGTTTATGGAGAAGAAGGACCGGAATAAGAAGAAACGCCGGTAAGTCCCCTCTTTTCTCAAAAATGCAATTTCGATCGTCTTTGCCGTCTTAGATGGTAAAGACGAGGAGAACCATGAGACCACTTGCGTTATTGATGGCGTTTTGGCCCGTTCTCTCGGCAACTGCCATGGCGCAACCAGCTCTAAAGCCGGAAGTGCAGGCGTTTGAGATTACTCCCGTCGCACCGCCCACGCCAGCATTGAAATATCAGTTGCTTTTCCAAAATACCTACGATCGTCATCCGGGAAATGCGGCGAATCTTTATTTGGAAGCGGCCCTGCTTACCACGCAGAAAGAACTTGACCAGGCGAACAAGGCTCTCGACAAATATTCGGCAGGCGACATAGCGGGGTTCAATTCAATGGCCGATGCTCTCGAACGGCCGGCATTGATGCGGGAACTCGAATTGGCGGGACGGTGCGAGGATTGCGATTGGCAGGCCCCGGTTCGGTACGAGGGACCAATGACACTGCTGCCCCATCTCAATTATCTTCGCGGGATTGCTCAGATCATCAAGGTCAGCGCGCTTCGGCAGGTCAACCAGGGCAAGATCGACCAGGCCTTGCAAACGATGCGATTGGGGTATGAGCTTTCCGATAAGACGGGACGGGAAGCTGTTCTCGTTTCCGGGCTGGTGTCGGTCGGGATCACGAATTTGATGAATGATGGGCTTTGGCAGATTATGAATCGGCCCGATGCGCCGAATCTGTATTGGGCATTGAGTAACTTTCCGAGCCGGAATACGGTTTTCCGCCGAGGGATGGATGGGGAACCGCTGTGGTGGGTTGCGCCGCCGATCAATCTGGCGAAATTGAAAGAGGGCGAGGAGTTTTCGGCGAGTCAGTGGCGTGAGCTACTCGACTATATCGAAGATATGGTTGCGGACAGACCATATAGCGATTCTTCCCGCGAAAGGGGTCCCGATCCCGCGACGGAGGCCGGCCCCGAATTGATGCAACTAGCGCGGGCACAGTACAGCCAAACGCATCATGTTACACCGGACCAGACGGCGACGGTTGATCCAATCATTGTCATTGGCGAGTTTTACTTTCATCAATACGATCTTGCCTGCGACGAGATGTATAAGCTTCTTGGCTTGCCGTATCCGGCTCTTTTGGAGAAAAGCCGTGAATGCAACCAGTACGTTATCAAGCTGAAGCGTGAGCAGCCGCAAAATTTATTTCTGAAGATGGTTCCGTCGATCAGCCGGGCGGCTTGGACTTTGCGCGGGCGGATCGGCAGCTTGCGGCGATGACGGCAGTGGAAGCGATTCGTTCATATGCCGCCGCTAATGGCGGCAAATTGCCGGCGCGTTTGGAGGATGTCTCGGACACCCCCGTCCCGGATAATCCGGCGACGGGTTTGCCGTTTGACTACGGCGTCGACGGCGATACCGCAACCCTTTCGGATTCGCAATCGGAGCAAACCCTGAGCTATACAATCAAAATCCGCAAATGAGCCAGCCAGATCTCAGTTCCATGCAATCAATCCCGGCTCAAACGGCGTAGCCAGATCCGCATTGCCTGGAACTACGCGCACCGCGAATCCCTGCCGCCCGCTGGAGCGGCATTCGATCTGGCCGCTGAAAACGTGCCGTGGGCCGCCGATCTGTTTGGAATGGCTCATTCGCATCACCTTAGGGGCGCCGATCTGGCCGGTGGCCGAGATTGGCCCGGCGTACAGTTCCACTGCGATCTCTTTCGGATCGATGTCCGGGAGATCGATCAGGGCTTCCACCTGCATGTCCTCGCCGACGCGGTAATGGCCGTTGCCGGCCACGTGGACGCCGACGATTTTCACGCCGCCCCAGCGCGAGCGGAGCATGTCCTTGGCCTTGGCCAGGGCGATGGATCGCTCCAGGTTGTTGGCAACCAGGATTCGGCCCCGCTCATCGGCGGGAACGTAAAATTTCTCGGCGTAGTCCCGCACCATGCGGTTGGTGTTGAACACGGGCACAAGCTTGCGCATGCAGTTCTTCATCCGCCCGATCCATTCGCGCGGAATGTTGTCCACGTTGCGCTTGTAGAACAGCGGGACAATCTGCTTTTCGAGAAGGTCGTACAACTGCTGGCTTTCAAGCTGGTCCTGAAGGTTGCCGTCGGAATAGCTTTCGCCGCGGCCGATGGCCCAGCCCAGGTCGGGGGCGTAGCCTTCGACCCACCAGCCATCCAGGATCGAGCAATTGGGCACGCCGTTGGCGGCGGCTTTCATTCCGCTGGTTCCGCTGGCTTCCATTCCGCGGCGCGGCGTGTTGAGCCAGACATCCACGCCCTGCACCAGCACGCGGGCGATGTTGATGTCGTAGTTTTCGATGAAGACAATCCGCCGGCGAACGGCGGGATTGCGGGCGAAGTTCACGATGGCCTTGATCAGTTCCTTGCCTTCGTGGTCGGCCGGATGGGCCTTGCCGGCGAAGATGAACTGGATGGGACGCTTGGTATCTTCCACCAGCCGCTGAAGGCGGCCCGGATCGCGCAGGAGCAATGCTCCGCGCTTGTAGCTGGCGAATCGACGGGCGAAGCCGATCGTGAGCGCTTCGGGGTCGAGCACCTCTTCGGCGATGGCGATGTCGTCAAACGACGCCCCGCGCTGGGCAAGCTGATCCTTCAGAATGCGAGCGCGTCCAGCCGACGAGTTTCTCGCGGCAGCGCTCGTGGCATCGCCACAGTTCCTCATCGGGAATCTGCGATGACGCCTTCCCAGACCGATCTGATCGGTCGGGTCTGTCTGCCATTTGCTGCTGAGATAGCGGTCCAGAACGTAAACAATCTCCGGCGCAAGCCAGGAGCGGACGTGAATGCCGTTGGTGATGTGTTGGATGGGCACTTCATCCGGCGGCACCTCGCGGCCAGAGGTTGTGCCACATCTTGCGGCTCACGTCGCCGTGCAGCTGCGCTGACGCCGTTGACGCTGTCGGCCAGCCGGATCGCCAGCACCGCCATCGAAAACCCCTGCTTTTTGCTGGTGACGTCCTCGCGGCCCAGGGCAAGGAATCCTTCTTCATCCAGCTTCAGCGACGGGTAATAGTTCTTGAAATATTTCGTCATCATGTCGGGCGAGAAGGTATCGATGCCGGCCGGAACGGGCGTATGCGTGGTGAAGACGTTCGTGGCCATCACGAATTGCCGCGCCTGGTCGAAGGTGAGTTGGCTCTTCTCCAGCAGAACGCGAATTCGCTCCAGCGCCAGAAACGCGCTGTGGCCTTCGTTCATGTGGAATATGGTCGGCTGAATGTTGAGCGCTTCGAGCGCCCGCACGCCGCCGATGCCCAGGACGATTTCCTGCTTGATGCGCATTTCCGGCCCGCCGCCATAGAGCCGGCTGGTGATGTCGCGATCCGCGGGGGAATTTTCCTGCAGGTTGGTGTCCAGCAGATAAAGCGGCACCCTGCCGACATTGGCACGCCAGACCTTGCAGAAAACGGAGTTCTCCGGCAGATCGACCCGGACCTGCACGGGCGGAGCCATCGGCGTATTTCATCGGCTCGATCGGCAGGTTGTAGAAGTCCAGCTCGGGATAGGCTTCCTGCTGCCAGCCATCCGCCGAGAGATACTGCTGAAAATATCCGTTGCGATAGAGCAGCCCGACCGCGACCAATGGCAGCCCGATTTCGCTGGCGCTTTTGAGATGATCGCCGGCCAGCACGCCCAAACCGCCGGAATAAATCGGCAGCGATTCGTGCATACCAAACTCCGCCGAGAAATAGGCCACGCAAAACGGCGTTTTCTGTTCCGCCAGATCCGCGTGCGCTTTGCCGAACCACCCTGTTTCCTTCAGGTGAGTCTTAAACGCTTCGTAGACCCGGGCGAGCTGAGCGCGATAACCATCGTTGGCGGCGGCGGCCGCCAGCTTCTTCTGGTCGATGATCCCCAGCAGCTTAACCGGATTGTGGTGCACCTCTTCCCAGAGGTCACGGTCCAGCCGGCGAAACAATTCCATCGCGTCGGGATGCCAAACCCACCAGAGGTTGTTTGCCATCTCCAGCAATGGCTCCAGCTGGGCGGGCAATTCGGGGAATACTTGAAATGTCTTTAAATTGGGGGGCACGAAATCCATGTCTTTGCCTTCCTGAGGATAAACAGTCTGCCCTCATATAATCGACTATTTTACGCCGCCGGTAAAGACGGCTTAAACCGCCAATCCGGCGCAGGTTCACATTTGTGTGACCTGGCCTACTCCAATTATTTGCTCTTGGGAGCCGGTTCCCGCCGTTTTACATAAAACTGGGAATCGGTCGCCCGTTGCCCGATGAGATGGAGGTTCATCGGATAGTCGAAGGAGCCACGCTTGAAGAACTCCCAAATCCGCTCCGCATGGCGCAATTGCCGACCGAGGTTTTCTTCGATCTGGTCGATCAATTCCGGGAGGATCACTCTTTGGCGGTCATAATCCCATTGACGGTCGATCCGAACCAGCAGATGCGCCTCGTCCCAGTCGATCGGATAGCCGAGAATGTATCCCTCGCCGGAGCGCGGCGTATAAAACCAGAAACAGAGGAATCGGTCTTTCCAAACCGTGGAGGTGGCGTTGTCCACGCCGGTAATCAGCGCGGCGTGAGAGGTGCGGATCGCCTGGCCCTTCAACGGCTTTGCCACCCACACCTTGCCTTGCTTGCAATCGTAAAGCCCCACGTGCGGATATTTTCCGTTGAATCGGTCCGTGCAGAGCTTGGCGCTGACGCTCGGGACGCCCTGGGCGCCCTTGCGCTTACCGAACCCGAGCATTTACCATATCCTTCAAGCTAAGCGGTTGGTTCAATGCGAAGGATAAAGCCGCGCGTTAAAAACGCAAATACCAACACCCTTCGATCAACGCGAGCGACAAAAAGAACGATTCCTGCTAAATTCGCGCACTACCATGAACCGAAAAATCATCCCCTCAATCGCCTTCTGCGTGCTTCTGACGGTTCACTTGACCACCCTCGCCGATACACCCCTTCTCACGGGAAAATCCGCGATGGGCGACTGGTCCACCGACTCGCCCGGCACGCGCCGAGTCATCACCGTCGCAGACTTGCCCGCCCCCTATGACACGCCATCGTCCGACAATGGCCCCCACGTTGTGCCGCGCCCAAAATCCATGTGGCCCGTCGCACCTCCCGGTTTCACCGTGGATCTCCTCGCGACCGGCCTGACAAATCCCCGAAAGATAATCACGGCCCCCAACGGCGATCTTTTCGTCGCCGAAAGCGAACCCGGCCGCATTAAAGTTCTTCGCCAGAAGGCCGACGGCACGATCGCCAGCAGCAATATCTTCGTCGGCAATCTCCACCAACCCTTCGGCATCGCCTTTTACCCACCCGGCCCCAATCCGACTTTTATCTACATCGCCAACACCGATTCGGTCGTCCGATTCCCCTACCAAAACGGCGACCTCATCGCCCGCGGCGCCCGTGAGATGATCGTCCCGGACATCCCCGGCGGTGGACGCCTGCGCGGCGGCGGGCACTGGACCCGCGATGTCGTCTTCACGCAGGACGACAAAAAGATGTTCGTCTCCGTCGGCTCGCATTCCAACATCAACGACGATGCCCTTGAATTTCATCGCGCCGACATTCTGCAATTTAACCCCGACGGAACCGCATTCAGAATCTATGCCTCCGGTATTCGCAATGCCGTCGGCATCGCGATCGAACCCCAAACCGGCGTCCTCTGGGCCTCCGTCAACGAACGCGATCAGATCGGAGATAATCTTCCCCCCGACTACATCACCCACGTCGAGGAGAATGGATTTTACGGCTGGCCGTGGTATTACCTCGGCGATCATCAGGATCCCCGCCACAAAGGCGCACACCCCGAACTGGCTGACAAGATCACCGTGCCCGATGTTCTGCTGCAAGCCCACTCAGCGTCGCTCTGCATGACTTTCTATACTGCCACCCAATTCCCCGAAAAATATCGCGGCTGGGCCTTCGCCGCTGAACACGGATCGTGGAATCGCTCCAAACGAACCGGCTACAAAGTCATTTGCGTCCCGATTAAAAATGGAAAATCCGTCGCCGGTGAATATGACGATTTTCTGACCGGCTTCGTCACGCCGTCCGGCGATCCTTACGCTCGCCCCGTGGGGGTGACCGTAGATTCCCAAGGTTCGCTTCTCGTGGTCGACGACGGCTCCAACAGCGTTTGGCGCATCCGCTACACGGCCAAATAATTGATTCAATTCCGGTCCAGATCGCCCCAAATGCCGATGTTCGGCGTCACAGTTAAATTCAAAATGCTATTGTTTTTGGCTTGAGAAAACGCCCCATTGCCCACGCTTGCCAAATCCGCCGCGAACGCCGCCTTCTCAACGTAATGCGCCGAACCGTCCCCGTACACTGTATTCACCCCGCTGCTGTGCCTTGCCCCTACGATGCTGGTTGTCGACACGATATCCGCCGCCAAGGCCAAACTTTTCATCTTTGTCAGCCGCTGCATCGGGACCGGGACGACGCTGTTGGCCCAGTACAGCACCGGGCGGCATCCATACGCCACAACCGTATCAACGCCCGTCGTCGGCGGCCAGGGATTCTGCGGCGTATTAAACTGATACAGCGGATTCCCCTCGCTCGGGCAATAAAAAATCTGCGGACTGCTCATCAAGTTCGCGTCGTAAAGCAATCCAAAGAGCGTCGTTGCCGGACTCAATGGCGGAACCGCGCTGTTATGCACATAAAAATCCGCCTGCTCCGCACCAGCCGGCCCGTCGTATCCGATTGGAATCTGATCGTTGAAATTCTGGGCGTAAATCTGATAGCAGAGATAAACTTGCCGCAGATTTGCCAGGCAGGCCGTTCGATTCGCCTCCTTGCGCGATTTGCTGAGTGCCGGAAGCAACAGCCCCACCAGCACCGCGATGATCCCCATCACCACGAGTAATTCGATGAGCGTGAACCCCAAAATTTTATTGGCGAGTTTTGGCAGAAGTTCTCACCTGACGACAAACACCACCGGCGAAGCCAAAATGACGGGCATTTTCTGTAAAAGCATCAACTCGTTCATTTCCGTCCCGAGCGCCTGCCGGGTCGGGCGGTCCAGCATCCCGAGCAAGGCTGTCGCCTCGGACGGCATCATGCGGGAAGAAAACCGCGTCGAGGAATCATCATCACTTTGGCCGTTGAGAAGATCGGCCAGCGTACGCGCGGGTGGAAACACGCGGACGTCATAATCTCCGGCTTTCAACGACGCCTTACCGGCGGCGTAACTGATCGTTTCCTGTATCCCGCCGATTTGGTCGACCATGCCGCGATCCTTGGCCTGGTCGGCCGAGAAAATCCGTCCGCGGGCGACCGCGTCGATATCCGCGATCTTCCCGTGCCGAGTCGTCATCACCCGCTCGGTGAACTGGTCGTATGTTTTTTTCATCCAGCTCGTGACCTGCGCACGCTGGTGGTCGTCCCATTCGGTGCTGGAGCTGAATAAATCAGCGTTTCGGCCGCGAACGAAGGATTCGGTGTTTAATCCCAGCTTGGCGAACAAATCCGTGTAGACAAATTTACCGCCGACGACCCCGATGGAGCCGATAATCGCGGTCGGATCAGCAAAAATATAATCGCCGGCGGATGCAAGGTAATACCCGCCGCTGGCGGCCATCGACCCTACGGAAATGATGACCGGCTTGGTTTTGGCGACCCGCCGCGCCGCCTGCCACATGGCTTCGCTCGCCAAGGCGCTTCCGCCGGGCGAGTCGATTCGGATCACAACCGCTTTGATCTTGTCGTCTTTCTCCGCGTCGCGCAGGGCCTCGCGCATTGTGTCCGATCCGATATTGCCCGAGCCATTCAAGATTCCCGATCCGCCGTCACCGTCGACAATGACGCCCTCGGCATATATGACCGCGATTCCCGGCCGGGTCGATTCCTCGGGCTTACGCGTGAGCATCGCGAAGAACGCAAACGGGCTGGATAAATCGACCGAATCCTTTTGATCCTGGCCGTAATCCGCGACCAGATCGACTTTTGATCCCAATTTGTCGGCCATCAAATCGCGCATGCCCCCGGCATCCACCAGATAGTCGACCAGCCCGCTACTCTTGGCCTCCGGGCCGGGAATTAGTGAATCATCCACCAGCGCCTTCACAGTCTCCACCGGCACTTTGCGGCTGGCGCTGATCGTGGCCACGATTTGCCCGTACAGCGAATCAGCCAGCCCATTCAGTTGGCCTTTCAATTCATCGCTGGCGCCGGTGCGGGTGAATTCTTCGTCCGCGCCCTTGTACTCGCCGATCTGCACAAAATCCGCTTTCACGCCAACCTTGTCCAAAAGCCCCTTGGCGAACATGGTTTCGAACCCAACGCCGGGCACCATGATGTCGCCCCCTTCGAGCATGCAGATGTCCGAAGCCCCGCTCGCGGCGATATAGCTGGTCGTGTCATACGAATCGGCGTAGGCAAAAACCCGTTTCCCGCTCTTCCGCAGAACGTTCAACTCATCGCGAAGCTCCATTGCCTGCGATAGATTGAGCGATCCCTCTTCCAGCCGGAGCAGCACACCCTTCACGTCAGAATCCTGGCGGGCTTTTTCGAGCCGATCGATCAAAACGCGGAGGGTCACGCCGGCCTGGTCGCCACCGAAGAAATTGAAATCTGCCGGTTTTTCCGTCACCCCATCGGAAAGATCAAAATACGGGACCTTCGGGAGATCATCGTCGCCATCTTTTTTCTGCGCAGCTTGAATTTTCGCCATCAGCTCGGCCGGGGTGGGAAACTTGTTTGTCGGCTGGGTCGTCGCCTGATCCCCCATCACCGAACCGGACAAACCGAGAACGACCCAGACCAACAAGACCGTCCACCATTTCATAACATCTCCTTGAAACACCCGAGCGATCGAATTCACTTGCGAGGGATTATAGCACCAGCACCAGTTTGACGCTCCGTGCCCCACTTCTATAATGCCGCCGACCGCTCGAATTCGAACGGTTGTTCCGTGGCTGCATCGGGAAGGAGCCTGTCAGTGCGATGGATGGAAGGCCTCGGCTGGATTCTCCTGACGGCCCTCTATAGCAGCATCGCCGCGTTTCCCGCAGGCGCTCAAACCGTCTCTTACAGCGAAAAATTCCTGATCAATGCCGCCAGCGCCTCGAGTTGGGGAACCGGCAACGTCAATATTATTCAGCTTCAGGGTCCCGTCGTCATCACGATGGATGATGTCAAATGCTCCGCGGACCAGGCGGTCATCTGGCTGACTCCATCGGCCAACGGATTGCTCGCCGAACAACAGGCCGACATCGTTCTCCTCGGCCACGCCAAGCTCACCGCACAGGAAAATCATTTGACCCGGACCGCCGGCACGTTGCTCGTCAGCACGGTCGTACGTGGAACAATCGAATTGACCGTTGCGTCCAAGCTATCCGAGGATCAGTCGCAATCCGCTTTGTATCAGCAGGCCCAGGCTGTTCGCGACGCGGGGAATTCCCCATCCGCAGACTCATCGGCGCCCAATCAGGGCCCGGCTGCGCCGATTACCTCCACCTCCGTCCCACCATCCCCCGCACCCGGCGGAACGAACGCCTCGGGAGTCGTTCAGCCCCCATCCACCAAGGGAGGCTCCATCACGTTCGGGGCCAAGCTCATACAGGAAACCGAAGGCGAGGATGGCACGCGCATGCTGATCTTAAGCGGTGGAGTCAACATCACCCAGACCTCCGCCAACGGTGATTTTCTCGCATTGCTCGCGCGGGATGTCGTGTTGTTCAGCGATGAACCGGCCGGCCGATCCTCCGCGACGTCCCCCTCCGACGTAGGGCATCTCTTCGCTCCCTCGGCGGCATATCTGGAAGGCGATGTGCGGATGAATTTCGTCCCGGCAAAGGCCAAAGAGCCCGAGCAGCGCCTGACGGCCGATCGCGTTTATTTCGATTTCAAAACGCAGGGCGCAATCCTTACCAATGTCGTTTTCAATGCCATCGACCCGACATCGCAGATGCCGGTCACCGTCCGGGCGAAAGTGATGCAGCGCCTCTCGCACGCCGAGTTCGCGGCCAAGAACGCGCAGTTCACCACAAGCAAATTTGCCGTCCCCACCTACAGCATCGGCGCCAGCTACGCCTACATCCACCAGGAGCCGCAGGACAACGAATATTTCAATGTCGAGAGCAAGGACGACGTGCTGCATGTATTCGGAATTCCCGTTTTTTTCTGGCCGGCGCTTTCGGGGACCATCGACACCAAGCCATTTCCGTTGCGCACTTTCTCAACGGGCAATTCCAGCCGATTCGGATTTACCGTTAACACCGACTGGGGCCTTTTCGAAACCCTCGGCAAAACGCCGCCCAAAGACCTCGATATTTCCTATCGCCTGGACTATTTCTCCGAGCGCGGACCCGGCGGTGGATTCGACGGGAATTACAAAGGCGGATTCATCACCGATTCCGCCGATCCCTGGGATTTTCAGGGCGATTTCAAATCCTACATCATGAGCGACAAAGGCATCGACCAACTCGGTGGCCTGAGAACCGACGTCGACCCCCCCACCGAATTACGCGGAAGATTTCTGTGGGAACACGAACATTTCCTGCCGGATGACTGGCAGGTCCAAGTGCGCGTCGGATATGTCTCCGATCCGACCTTCGACGAAGAATATTATCAGTCGGATTTCGACAACGCGCTTCCGTACGACGCCGAGTTTTACGTCAAACGCCAACGCGATACGGAAGTCCTGACATTTCTCGTCAATACCGACACCACCGATTTCACCACCAACGCCGACCGGCAGCAGGAACAGTTCGACGTCGCGCGGCTACCGGAAATCACCTATCAGCGCATCGGCGACAGCTTCCTCGATGACCAGCTCACTCTCTACAGCAACAACAGCGGCGCGGTTCTTAAATTCGACCGCAGCAATTTCACCCTTGAGGAGCAGGGCTTCTATCCCGGTCTTTCGCCGGGCTTGCCCTCCGATGGATATACCGGGACGACCGGCAGCGTCGTCTACCGCGGCGACACCCGGCAGGAAGTTGATTGGCCCATCGCCATCGGTCAACTGAAGGTCGTCCCTTATGTCATGGGCGAGGTCACCGCCTATTCCGACTCCCCCGACACTGACGAACAAACCCGGCTGTACGGCGGCGTCGGAACGCGGATTACAACCACATTTTGGCACGTCGATGATTCCGTCGATTCGGATCTCTTCAATCTCCACCGAATCCGCCACGTGATTGAGCCGGAAGTTAATATCTTCACGTCGGCGACGTCCGTGGATGAAAGCCAGGTGTTCATCTTCGATCCCGAGGTCGACGCGATCAGCGATATCACCGCCGCCCAGGTCGCGCTGCATCAACACTGGGAAACCATGCGCGGCGGCCCCGGCCGCTGGCAAAGCGTGGATATTCTCGACGTGAACGTCGAAGGAGATTTCTACCCCCATTCCATTCCGCAGCAATTTCTCACGCCCCAGTCATTCCGCGGATTGTTCTTCCCCTCCGAGCCGCAAACCTCCGTCCCCCGTCAGGCAATCAATGCCGATGCCACCTGGCACATCGGCGACGACAACGCTCTCATTGGCGATATTCAATGGAATCTCGACAAACGCGAGACGGCCATCGCCGAAGCCGGCCTGGCCATCAATCGCGGTTCGCGTCTGAGCTATTACGTGGGCGACGCCTATGTTCAGGACCTGGAATCCCAAGTCTTCAGTTTCAACGCCAACTACAATTTGACGAGCAAATACAGCATCAATTTTAATCAAGCCCTCGATTTCGGCGCCACCCGCGCCGCCGTGACCTACCTGACGGTGACCCGCCGATTCGACGCGTTCGCGTTCAGCGTCTCGGTTTACCACGATGACATCAACAAGATCAGCGGGTTTAACGTGAATCTCATACCGGCCGGTCAACCCGGCTTCAGCGCGCCTTGGCGGACGAATGATTAGGCTGCGAAATGGGATGGTGGTTCGACGGCTCTGCGCCGTCGATCGTCCTCATCTATCCACCGATGACGGGCAGCAAGGCGAAACTGGCGCCCTGCACGTGGTTGTCGCGGAATGCTCGCATCAGGTCGTCTTGCACTGCTTTCACCGCTTTGCGCGGGAAGCGATAGATCCGTCCTCGATTTTGGCGGCGACTGCGTTGAGAGCGTCGCCAACCCCTTGTTCGATTTTGGCCCCGAGCTGAATTATGTCGGTGTTATTTCCATCCATCCTGGCGACATTGATGATAAAGTTGACAGTGCGATCGGTGTTGATCTTCCAGTCACTGCCCACCCTGTTGAACACAATCATCGCGCCGGACCATCGGGCCAAAAACGACGCGCGAGTGGGTCCCGCGCCAGCGAAAAACTCCGGCGGCAACGGGATGCGCAACTGCGCGTTATCGCCGTCGATCGTCACTTGCGGACCACCCGGAAAATCCAGAGTGCCCCGCAGCGCCGATTCCATTGATTCCTTCCCAAAGGTGGCGAAAGCAAACCCCGAAACGGACATGGGCTGGCCGAATTTGTCACGCCAGTCTTTCGAAATGCGATAAACAGCGGCCTCTCCTTCCATTGACGCCCGGCCCAGGTCCGCACTGGCGGCGTCGTTGCCATCGCCGCACAGACAATCGTCGATTGCGCCCACATCGTTCGACTCAATGGCGGTGCAAAGTTTGGCGAGCGTATCCAGGGGAGTGTTTTGCGACGACGACTGAGTGGCCGGATTATTCTGGGGCGCGGATTGGACCACCGGGGCCGGCTGCGCCGCGGGCATTTGGGCCAACACTTCGTGGCCTGCGATCACGGCGGCCGTCGTGATTGAGCCGGCAACGAAAAAGCCGGCGGCGACCTTCGGCCAGGTCCAAATCGTTTTTGCCAACAATCCAGCGGAATGGCCCGTGGCGGCGATTGCCGATGGATTCAGGGCAACATGAACGGCCGCCTGAATCGCTCCGGGCGCGGCGGGCTTCACCGCGCAACCCAGGAATGTCGCCAGGGCATCCGACGACGCCAAAACGCCCCGACGGGCAAAATAGCCCCGCAGCTTTTCCACCGCGCAAAACGCGATGCTTTGCGGCATCTTCCGATACACCCAGAACATCCCCCACCTCGCGCAGACTCCTTCCGCGGAAGAATCGCAGGAGCACCGCTTCCCGGTCGCGATTGCCTAGATTGGCGATGGCATCGTCCAAAAACGGTTCGGCGTGCGAAGAAAAATCACCCCCAAAGGAACCCGATTCAACCGCTTCGTTGCGCATGATAGCCGCCTTGCGTTCCGCGGACCGACGTCGCGCCGCCGCACGCAGATGAGTGGCGCAGCAATAGCGGGTCGCCGTGAAGAGCCAACCGTCCAATATCGCATCTGGCGAAATCCTGGAGGCCTTTTGGGCCAGCGATATAAAAACCATTTGGGTGACATCTTCGGCGGCGGCGGGATCGCGCAACTGGCGGAGGCATTGCGAATGAACCGCGTCGAAGTGGGCCTCGACAAGGCATTTAAACGCCTCGGCCGAGCCGGTCCGGACGTATTCACCCAACGGGTCGTTCATGGTGTCATTTATCATACACCTTAATACAGCCGAAGCGGGCGAAATGGGACATAGGGGCGGAGTTAATCAGGGATAGCTTTGGCGGCCGCCGCCGGCGGGCCTTGCAATCGGCCATGGGGCGGGAAGCCGGAGGGACTTACCAGGATCGCCGTCAGTTCGACTGAAACCGCATTCTTACCGCGAAGATGAGGCCTTGTTGGTCTGCCCTGTAGGTATATTTACCATAATGGTCCAAGGTGAAACGCGGCCGCCGAGGCCGGTCCGCTGAATGGGAAGTAGTCGCAATGATTTGCGAAAATTTCCAGAAGAGGTGATGCGAGAGTTCGGTTTTGCGTTATGGTTTGCCCAGGTGGGTGAAAAGCATCCAACGGCCAAGCCGCTCAAAGGATTTAGGGGGCGCGAGCCTGTTGGAAGTGGTGGAGGATCACGCCGGATGCACTTACCGCGCGGTGTATACAGTGCGATTTGCGCGGGCGGTCTATGTGTTGCATGTGTTTCAGAAGAAAAGTAAGCGCGGGATAAAGACGCCCCGGCACGAAATTGAACTTATCGAAACGCGATTGAAGTCGGCACAATCAGATTACGAGCAGTGGCTCAAGGATACGAAGGATCATGAAAACAAATCAAACTAACAAGCGAAAGAGCGAAAGTCATTTAGCGCACGGAAGCGGAAACGTCTTCGCGGATCTTGGATTTGCTCCCGGTGACGCACGCGAACTGCAAGTAAAGGCAGAGTTAACGCGGCAGATTTATAACCGCATTAAGGTGCTAGGATTGACTCAGGTACAGGCTGGCGAGCGACTGGGTATCGGTCAGCCGGATGTCTCGAAACTAATGAATGCGCGATTTACGGGATATCCCACCGATCGACTGATCGCGCTCCTGAACGCACTGGAGGTTGATGTGGATATCGTCGTGCGCCGGAAAAAGCAGACCCAGCGTCATGCACCTGGCGTTGTGCGCGTTCGTGAAGTGAAGTGGGTCGCTTAAAGCCCATCAAAATAACGCGAAGACCGGGATGGTATCAAATCACGTCCAAACCGGCGGCGGTTCGATCTGATCCGCCGGGCGCGGCCCCGCATCCTTTTTCCCGCTGCCGGCAAAGCGGCTTTCGGCGACAATGTGCATGTCGTGATCGCAAGTAATCTGGCAACTGAGCCGAAGCCCGTGCGTCCCGCCCAGGCCGCGAGCTTCCAGGACGGTTCGTTCGGCGTGCGTGACTTTATCCGGCTCGCCCTCGATAAAACGGACCCGGCAGGTTGTGCATTTGGCGTTTCCGCCGCAGGAATGAAGCTGATCGATCTTCGCCTCATCCACCAAAGCCAGAACCAGCCGCTTGCCGGCCGGGACCTCGAATGTTCCAACACTTTCAACCGTTAATTTCGGCACGCTATGCTCCTTCCAGGATTCGAAAGATTTACCGCTTTTGATTTTCGAGTATTCTTCCGCCGAGGTCAAAATCCATGGTCGGAAAAATCGGCTGCATTATCCTCTTGCTGCTTGCCGCGTCGGTGTTCGCCGCCGACGGGAACGATGATCCCGTCACGGTTCAGCGTATGGACGCCGCCGTTTCCACCCATACCTACGACCCCGCCAAGCCCCCGCGGCAAATGCCAGCCACGCAACCGGACGAAGCGGGCGTCACCGTCTCGGATTTCTCCTGCGTCGCCGAAGTCAGCGGCCAGATCGTCGACCATGCCCAGGTCGCCGATGATGCGACCGTCACGGTAAAAATGGCGATCATTCACATCACCCTGAAATTAAAAATCGCCGAATGGATGGACGAACTCGCCCCCGTGAAAATCTGGCGCACGAGAATGGCCACCGCGATATCGCCCTGCTTTTTTATCGGCGTGCGGATGTCGTCGCCGCCTCAATCGCCCGGGGCTGGGTAGGAAAAACCTTAACCGCCTCCGGCCCCGACGCCAAATCCGCCGCCAGGGAAGCCGTCACAGAGGCCGCCCAGAAAATCACCGATGATTACATGATCCAGGTGCGCGACCAATCCGAACTGGTTCAGGAAGCGTACGACCGCATCACGGCGCACGGCACGAATGATGTCGATGAATACGACGCGATCCAGCAAGCGCTGGCGGAGGTCGGCAATACACATCTCAATCCGCCGGATAACGAAAACAAGTAACGATATGATCGTTCACCATACCGACGGCCTGCATGAACGCGTAACAAATCGTCGTACCGACGAAATTAAATCCGCGCCGCTTCAGGTCCTTGCTCATGGCATCTGATTCGGCCGTCCGAGGCGGTAAATCCCGCATGTTTTGCCTGCGATTCACCCGCGGCTCGCCGCCGACGAATTGCCAGATATATGAATCAAATTTCCCAAACTCGGCCTGAACTTCCAGAAACGCCTTGGCGTTTCGGATCGCCGACTCGATCTTCAGCCGATTACGAATGATTCCCTCATCTTCAAGCAGCCGCGCAACATCTTTTCGGCCAAACGCCGCCACTTTGACCGGATCGAAGCGATCAAACGCCTTTCGATAACCTTCACGGCGATTCAGGATGGTGCTCCAGCTCAGGCCCGCTTGCGCCCCTTCCAGAATCAGGAATTCAAAGAGCTTCCGATCATCATGCAATGGCTTGCCCCATTCTTTGTCGTGATAGGCAATCATCGATTCTGTTGTTGCCCACGGGCATCGGTTGATGGGGGACATTGATATTCCTTCCACATTTCGAATTTCGGAATTGGCAAGGTTATTATCTGCGCCATGGATATCACCAACAAGCTCGCCGATCTCGGTTGGGTTCTGCCCGAGGCGCCCAAACCTGTCGGTGCCTACGTTCCCGCGGTCATAGTGGGGAATTTACTATTCGTCAGCGGCCAATTGCCGATGTCAAACGGCAAATTGATCGCCGAGGGAATGGTCCCTTCGCAAGTGGACGTGCCGAAGGCGCAGAAAGCGGCGGCTCAGTGCGCGGTGAACTCCCTGGCCATCGTCCGCGCCGAATTGAATGGCGATTGGGATCGCCTGGTTCGCGTCGTGCGAATCGGCGTCTTCGTGCAATGCCAAGCGGGATTTCAAGACCACGCTAAGGTCGCTAATGGAGCCAGCGAGCTTTTGCAGGCGGTCATCGGAGACCCCGGCCGGCATGCGCGGGCGGCGGTCGGGGCAATTTCGCTGCCGATGAACGCTGCCGTGGAAGCGGAGTTTCTTTTCCAAATCAGATGATCGCAAGGTCGAGGGACAATCCTACCTTGAAGAAGCCTGCGTCGTCCCCGCAGCCACGGGAAATAGCTGCTTATATTGATCCTCGTACTTGCGCAACAGAACGATGTTTTCCGCTGGGACACCCTTCGTGACCAATTTACTCGTTTTTTCGAGATTGGCCTCTTCAGCGGAAATCCGCTGTTTTTGCGGGTTAGTGGCGTTGATCGCGTTTCTGGCGGCGAGGATCGCTGCGTCGTTGTCGGACTTGGCCTGATTCTTCTCATCGTCGGTGATCGGAACCTCCGGATGCGCCGCTCGCTGCCCGGCGGCGTCGGCCTGGGCTTGGGCGTCGGCCTGCGATTTCTTCGCCTCCGCTTCCTCGACGCGAGCTTCGATGGCCGATGCCCGCGCGGCCTGGGCCTCGTTCTTCTTGTTCTGGATATACTCCGCGCGATCGTCGGCTGAAACGTCCGCCGGGGGATTGGCTGATTGATCGTCGCAGGATTTGGCATCGGCATCATGCTGGGCGGCGTCACTTTCGGCGGTGGCGGCGTCATCCGCGTATCGCTTGACTTGCTCCAGCGCCGACTTCTGATCGTCCTGCGCCGACTTGATCGCGGCCGCGCGGTCGTCGTCGTTCAAAATTCGCCACCCGTTGTCCTTCGCTTCCTGATACATCGCCAGTTGCTTCCGGGCGGCGGCAATCGTGCCATCCAATTGCGCCGATTCCGTATCCAGGCGATCCTTCTCGGTCTTGTACGCGCCGTCCAGATATGCCAGGGCGCTCCAGGCGTCGGTGGCGCAAGCCGACCCATTCGAATTCCAGCTTGCTGATGTGATGCCGATCGAGGCAATCCTGATATCGCTTGGCAATGTCCCCCGCCGCGTCGGCAGAGTCAGGACTGGCGCTTTCGTCGAGCCAGTCCTTCTGGGTATCCAGATATGTCTGCAGTTGGGCCTCGGTAAATCTATTATCGACAGGCGGGGTCCATTGGGCGATCAGGGTACCCGTGAGCAAGAACAGAAGAACCAACAAAACCGCGGTCAAGCGTGATTGCATATTCCGCAAAGCAAAACTCAAAAGCCTTCCCGCGTCAATAATCGGCGACACAGTTGCCAGCAGGCGCTATTTGGGATATTCGTACCATCATCTTGAGAAAGCCATTGGACATTCCCGGATTGCGCCGGAAATTGACCGAACTTGGACAAACGCACGTCTTAAGGTTCTACGATTCGCTGGATCAGGTGGCTCGGCAGAACCTCATCCGGCAGTTGCAGGCGCTGGATTTTCAGAATCTCGCGGAACTGGTCGAGCAGTACGTCCGCAATACACCGACGGTTTCGCTGCCGACGACGTTTGAACCCGTGCCGGCCTATCCGCGGATACCGGACGCGGCCCGGCGGCCGATGTATCAGGAGGCCGAGAATCGGGGGCGGCAATTGCTCAGCGAGGGCAAAGTCGCCGCGTTTCTCGTCGCCGGCGGGCAGGGAACCCGGCTTGGGTATGACGGGCCCAAGGGTGAATATCCCATCACGCCGGTGAAGAACAAGCCCTTCTTTCAGGTCTTCGCCGAGCAATTGCTGGCGCACGGCCGGCGGGCCGGGGCGGTGATTCCCTGGTACATCATGACCAGCGACAACAACGACGTGCAGACCCGCGCGTTTTTTCATAAGCATCATTTCTTCAAATACCCCGAAGACGCCGTTTTCTTTTTTCAGCAGGGAATGATGCCGGCCTTTTCGCTGGATGGAAAACTGCTGCTGGCGGAAGGGGATTCCTTGGCCCTATCCCCCGATGGTCACGGCGGCAGCCTGCGGGCGCTGGACAAAAGCGGCGCGCTGGCGGACATGCACCGCCGAAAAGTGGAACACCTGTCTTACTTCCAGGTGGATAACCCGCTCGTCCACTGCATCGACCCCTTGTTCCTGGGCCTGCACGACCTGACCGGCAGCGAAATGTCCAGCAAAACCGTCTCTAAAGCCAACCCCACGGAAAGGGTCGGCAATTTCGTCGTCGGCGACGGACTTCTTCAGGTCATCGAGTACAGCGATCTGCCCGAAGCGCTGGCGTTGCAAACCAATCCGGACGGATCGCCGCGATTCAATTCCGGCTCGATCGCGATTCATGCGCTGCGCGTGAGCTTCATTCACCGGCTCAATGAAGGGGGCCGATTGCGTCTTCCCTGGCACCGCGCCGTCAAGAAAGTTCCCTACGTCAACGATGCCGGGAAATTGGTGAAACCCGACAAGCCGAATGGCGTGAAACTGGAACAGTTTGTTTTCGACGCGATTCCGTTGGCGAAGAACGCGATGGTTTACACCACCGATCGAGCGGAGGAATTTTCGCCGGTAAAAAATGCGGAGGGCCCGGATTCGCCTGAAACATGCCGCCGCGATCAGATTCGCCGCTCGGGCCGCTGGCTGCGCGAAGCCGGCGTTGATGTCCCCTACCGCGGCAGCGAACCCGACGCCACCATCGAGATTTCGCCCCTCAGGGCACTCTCCCCGGAAGATCTCAAAGGAAAATCGCTTCCCTTCCGGCAGGTCAAAAACGGGGCATCGGTGTATCTTGGTGCGGAATGAGCAATTCCCGGCAAAGACCCGGCGATTCAACTGACCCTCACGGCGATCAGCCCACCTTCACTGCCGGCCCGGCCATCGAGAATGCGGACATCGTCCTCCTCCTCCTGCATGGCCGCGGAGCCACGGCCCAGGATATATTGTCCGTGTACGGCGCACTTGGCTTAGAAACGGTTTCCGCCATCGCACCGCAGGCCGCGGACTTCACTTGGTATCCAAACTCGTTTCTGGCGCCGCTGAAATCGAATCAGCCATATCTCGATTCCGCGCTCCGGCGAATTGAATCACTCGTCGACGGCCTCATCGCCCGCGGCATCCAAAGCGAACGGATCGCGCTGCTGGGCTTTTCGCAGGGCGCATGCCTCACGACAGAATTTGTCGCCAGACACCCCCGCCGCTATGGAGCGGTGATCGGCCTGACCGGCGGCTTGATCGGCCCGCCCGGCACCCCACGGAAATATCCCGGCTCGCTCGCCGGCACACCAGTGTTTCTCGGAACGAGCGATCCCGATCCGCATGTTCCGTTCGCGCGCGTCAAGGAGACGGAGGATGTGCTGAAGCGAATGGGTGGTGAAGTCGAACTTCGTCGCTATCCCGGGATGCCGCATACGATTGATCGCGATGAACTCGATGCGGCCAGATTATTGATTGAGCGCGCTATCGCGACTCGCGAGTGAGGAAAACCATGGCTACCAATGACAAATCCCTCGCCGGCCTCCACCACGTCACCGCCATCACCGCCGATGCTCAGAAAAACATCGACTTCTACTGCGGCGTCCTGGGTTTGCGGCTGGTGAAGCTGACCGTGAACTTCGACGATCCCGGCAGCTATCACCTCTACTATGGCGACGAACTCGGCCGGCCCGGGACGATTATGACGTTCTTCGCCTGGGCCGGTGCGCACCGTGGCCAAATCGGGCCGCCGCAAGTGAGCGCAACGGCGTATGCCATTCCGCGGGGCGCAATCGAATACTGGACGAAACGATTGAAAGAGCATTCCGTCGAACCACAAGCCGGCGACGACCGATTCGGCGAACGTGTTCTCGGATTAACCGACCCGGACGGCATGCGCCTGGAACTGACCGCCGTCGCGGAGCCGAAGGGCAAGCCCTGGGCCGCGGGCTCGATTCCCGTGGAACACGCCATTCGCGGTTTTCACGGCATAACGATTTCGGAAGAGGGACACGACGATACCGCCAAGCTCTTAACCGACGTGATGAAATTCAAATCTGTCGGCAGCGCGCAGAATCGCTATCGCTACCAAGCCGGCGTCGGCGACGGATTTGCTTCGATCGTCGATTTACTTTGCGTCCCCGATGCACGCCGCGGCGATCTCGGCGCCGGCATCGTCCATCACGTCGCGTTCCGAACGCCGGATGATCCTCAGCAGGAAGCCTGGCAAATGGAGATCGCCCATCTGGGTCTCAACGTCTCTCCCGTCATGGATCGCACCTATTTCCACTCGATTTACTATCGCGAACCGGGCGGCGTGCTGTTTGAAATCGCCACCGAGAATCCCGGCTTCACCGCCGACGAACCGGCGGAAAAATTTGGCACGAGGCTGATGCTGCCGCCGTGGCTGGAACGGAACCGCGCGGAGATAGAGCGAATCGTGCCACCGGTGCGGCTGCCAGTGGTCGGGAAGAAAGGCGGTTGAACCGCCAAGACGCCAGGAAAGTTGCAAATCACGAATGCAAATTTCCGACCCCTTATCAGGAATCCTGATGCGTGCCCTCTTCGTCCGCCAATTCGGCGATCCCAAGCTCCTCAAAATCGAGGAAGTCCCCACTCCCCAGCCCGGCGACGGTGAAGCCCTCGTCGAAGTAAAGGCCGCGGGCATCAATCCCAGCGACGTCAAAAATATCCAAGGTGTCATGCACGGCACCACGTTGCCGCGGATTCCCGGCCGGGATTTTGCCGGCGTTGTCGTCCGCGGCCCGGCGGAGGCGATCGGCCAGGAAGTCTGGGGCACCGGCGGGGACATCGGTTTTACAAGAGACGGCTCGCACGCCCAGTATATTCTCCTGCCATTGGCGGCGTTGACGCCCAAACCCGCGAACCTTTCGATGGATGCGGCCGGATCGGCCGGCGTAACTTTCGTGACCGCGTGGTCCGCTATGATCCTCGCCGCCCAAGTATCGCAAGGCGATATGGTTCTCGTGATCGGCGCAAGTGGCGGCGTCGGTTCGGCCGCCGTCCAGATCGCCAAATCGCGCGGAGCCAGGGTCATCGGCGCAGTTCGGTCGGACGAGGATTCCCCCCACGCTCGCGAGAACGGCGCGGACGAGACCATCAACACCCATTCGCAAAATTTGGCCGAAGCTGTTCACGCGATCACCAAGGGTGGAGCATCCGTCGTTTTCGACACCAGCGGCCTCATGTTCGCGGAAAGCGTGGAGGCGGCGGCACAAATGGGCCGTATTTCCGTAATCACCGCCCCCGCCGATGGTAAATCAACCTTCAACCTGCGAAGCGTCTATCGCAAAGAATTGCGCGTTCTCGGTGTCGACAGTCGGCCATTAGATGTCGTCGCCTGCGCCAAACTTTTGGCTGAAATGCGGCCTAGCTTCGAATCCGGAAAATTCCAAGTGTCCCCCGGTCAATCTCGCCCCCTTTCAGCCGCATCCGAGGCATACGATCTCGTCGCGCGAGGCAAGGGACGTTTCTATTTGCGGCCGAATGATTGAACCGCCAAGACGCCAAGAAAGAATAATCTCACGCAGAGGCGGAAGGCGCAGGTGAATTATCTTCTTTGCGCTATTGCGCTCTTTGCGTGAGCACTCGCTTCATAACTGGATTCTTGGCGTCTTGGCGGTTCATCAAATTTGCATTTCCCCTCCCAGATGGTAAATTCCTGTTGATGGGCACGGCTGCCCTTTGGTTGCTGGGAAAAGGATGTCCCGATGCTGCTTCACCAGCTCATTTCCGAGCTTGATCCGACCATAAATCTGGAGGGAATCGTCAACGTCGAAATCCGCGGCGTTTGCGAGGATTCGCGCGCTGGCCGAGCCGGGCGATCTGTTTATCGCGCGAGCCGGAAAGAAAACCGAAGGAGCGAAATTCATCGGTCAAGCCGTGCAGCGCGGCGCGGCGGCCATCGTCACCGCTGTAAAATCACCGGATTGCCCGTTGCCGCAGATTGTCATGCCCGATCCCGGGGCATCGGTTTCGGCGATCGCTCATATCTTTTACGGGCGTCCGTCCCGAAAAATTCGAGTTGTCGGAATCACGGGTACCAACGGCAAAACCACCACGGCATATCTCGTTCGGCATATCCTCAACAAGATCGATCATCGCTGTGGAATGATCGGGACCGTGCAAACGGACAATGGCAGGGAATGCCGCGAGGCCACGCTCACGACGCCGGGGGCGATTGATGTGGTCAAGCTGATCGCGGCGATGCGGGATAACGGTTGCCGCGCCTGCGCGATGGAGGTCTCAAGCCATGCATTGGATCAGGGCCGCGTCGCAGGGGTCCAATTCGCCGGGGCCGCGTTCACCAATTTGACGCAGGATCATCTGGATTATCACCTGGATATGGATCGATACGGCACGGCCAAGGCGAAGCTTTTTGAAAATTTGGATGAGGACGCGGTGGCCGTATTGAACGCGGATGATCCGTGGTCGGATCGAATGGCCGCAAGTTGCCAAGCCCGGCAGATTGGTTTTGGTTTCGGGCCGAGGGCCGATTATCGCGCCCGCGATTTTGGGCTGACCAGCCAGGGATCTCGGTTCATATTGCACACCCCCGATGGCAGCGCGGAAGTCATGCTGGGAATGATCGGACGCCACAACATCGCCAACGCCCTCACGGCCGCGGCCCTGGTTGGGGAAGTTTTCCGCTTTTCAGTTCAGCAGATCGCCGCCGGTCTCAACGACGCCCAGGGCGCTCCCGGACGATTGCAGCCCGTGCGTTGCGGCCAGCCGTTCGCCGTTCTGGTGGATTACGCCCACACGGATGATGCGCTGCGAAAAGCCCTGCTCGCGCTTCGGCCGCTCACCCGTGGAAAGCTCCGCGTGTTGTTCGGATGCGGCGGCGACCGCGACCGCAAAAAACGCCCCCTCATGGCCCGCGCGACCGAGGAGCTGGCCGATGTCATTTACGTCACCAGCGACAACCCGCGCACGGAAGACGCCGGCGAGATCGTCCGCCAGATCACCGATGGGTTTACGCGGCCGAGGAAACACCCCGTCATCGTCGAGGCCGATCGCCGCGCCGCCATCGGCAAAGCGATGGAGGACGCCGACGCCGGCGACGTGGTTCTGGTCGCGGGCAAAGGGCACGAAAATTATCAGATCATCGGGGACACCAAGCATCATTTCGACGATGTGGAGGAAGTCAAAATGGCACTCGCAACGCGTATCGAAATCCGCAACATGAAACCATTATCGCTGGCCGAGATTCGCAGATTGACCGACGCGGCGGATTTGCCGGACGGTGCCGGGTACGCCGAAATCGCCGCCGTCTGCACGGACACGCGGCAGATTTCGCGGCGATCGCTTTTCATCGCTATCAAAGGCGAAAACTTTGATGGGCATGATTTTCTGGAAGAAGCGGCCGCGGCGGCGCGGTCGCGGCGATGGTGGATCACCCCGTTGAATCACCCGGCGGGATGCGATTTGATTCGGGTCGCTGACACGCGCCTGGCGATGGGCCGCTTGGCCCGCCATGTCCGCCGGCAATTGCGCGGCAAGGTGATCGCCGTTGCCGGCAGCAACGGCAAAACCGGCACCAAGCATCTGATCGATTGCGTCCTGCGCGACAGTTTTGACGGATCGATCTCCCCAAAAAGTTTCAACAACGACATCGGCGTTCCCCTGGCAATTTTCCCCGCCGATCCGAACGAGGATTATCTCGTTCTGGAAATGGGCACCAATCATCCCGGCGAGATTCGAACGCTGACGCAGATCGCCTTGCCGGACATCGCCGTCATCACCAATTGCTCCGCCGAGCATCTTGAAGGATTGGGCGATCTGGAAGGCGTGACGCGGGAAAACGCGAGCATCCTCGAGGGGCTGAACGCCCAAGGCACGCTGATCGTCAATGGGGACGATCCGGATTTGCTGCAGGCGGTGGCCGGTTTTCGCGGCGATTGCGTAACATTCGGACTTTCGCCCGCGAACGAAATCTGGGCGTCGAAAATCAAATGCGATTGGAACGGCGTACATTTCACCATCCAGCCCGCGGGCGTCGAGGCGTTCGTTCCATTGCTCGGAAAACACAGCGCCGCCAACGCGCTGGCCGCCATCGCGGTCGGACGCGTGATGGGCCTGTCAGACGAGCATATTGTCCGAAGCCTCGCGACTGCCACGGGTCCGGACATGCGCCTCCAGCGAATGGAAGCAGGCGGCGTGCGAATCCTCAATGATGCGTACAACGCTAACCCCGCTTCGATGAAGGCCGCGATCGAAACCCTAGCGACTTTGCCGGCCGGCGGACGAAAAATCGCATTCCTCGGAGAAATGCGCGAGTTGGGCACGTCGTCGGTTCAATGCCATCGCGAAGTCGGCCGGTTCGTCGCGGAGAAATGTTCGCCCGACATGCTGATATGCGTCGGCCCGGGAGCGATGGTGATCGCATCCGAGGCGGTGAAATCCGGAATGGCCGCCAATCGCGTGGCCCATTTCCCTGATGCCGCCTCGGCCCAGGCGATGGCGTCGCGGCTAATGCCGGGAGATTTGGTTTTGCTCAAGGCGTCGCGCGCGGTCGGGCTGGAAGCGATCGCCAAGGCGATCCTGGCCAGCCGTTCGCAACCGCTGGCGGCCGCCTCGTGAGACCATGATTTATCTTCTCGTCAAATCGCATTACGCCTGGCTCGAATCACACCGGTTTGGTTTCTTGCGCGTCTTTAACGATGTGACCTTCCAATCCACCTCTGCCGTGATTCTGAGTTTTGCCCTGGTGATGCTGCTGGGCCCGGGAGTGATTCAATGGCTTCGCCGCCAGAAAATCGGCGATGAACCGGCGTTCGATCAGGCCCAGATGGACGAAATGATGAGCGGAAAAAGGGGCACGCCCACGATGGGCGGAATCCTCATCATCTTCGCCATCGCCCTGACCACCCTGCTCCTGGCCGATCTCGACAACTTTTATGTGGCGATGGGTTTGATCTGCCTGATCTGGCTCGGCGCGGTCGGCGCGGTCGATGACTGGCTGAAACTGACTACCCATCGCCGGGCAAGGCTTTTGCCGCCCGGCGTTCAGGTGAGCCGGCAGGGCCTCACATCGCTGGAGAAAATCCTGTTTCAACTCGGGCTGGGAATTTTGCTCTCATTTTTCACCTATTTTTACAGCCAGGACCCGCACAGCCATACGCTTTATTTCCCCTTCTTCAAAAACCTCGCCCGTCCCCTGTCGCCGGCGATCTTTATCCTTCTGGGAACGGTGGTCATCACCGGAACGAGCAACGCGGTCAACCTGACTGATGGAATGGACGGCTTGGCCGCCGGTTGCGCCGGCATCGTCAGCTTCACGTTCCTGATCCTGGCCCTTCTCCAGGGCTATCGCGTCGGCGGCGGATATCTAGTCGATGTGCTGTTCCTCCCGAGAATCCCCGGCAGCGCCGAGATGGCCGTCATCGCCGGCGCGATGGTGGCGCATCCCTTGGATTCCTTTGGTTCAACTGCTCCCCCGCCGCCGTCTTCATGGGCGACACCGGCTCCCTCGCCCTGGGCGGTTTGCTCGGCTACATCTCCGTCGTGATTCGCCAGGAACTCCTCCTGATCCTCTGCGGCGGCATCTTCGTCGCCGAAGCGGCGAGCGTCATCATGCAGGTCGGCTGGTTCAAATACACACGAAAGCGCTTCGGCGAAGGCCGCCGGATCTTCCTGATGGCCCCGATCCATTATCACTTCACCCGCAAAGGCTGGGCGGAAACGCAAGTGGTCGTGCGGTTTTGGCTGATTGGCGCGATGCTGGCGATGCTGGCGCTGGCAACGATTAAATTGCGGTGACGGTTATTATCAGCGCGGCGGACGGTTCAAACTCCAATCGAATCCAAGATTCTCAACCCGCGTCGCACCCACGATCGGCGAATCGCTTTGCACGTACGGCTGCAGCGCCTGCAGAAGTCCGGTAGGCGCGACGCCAAGCATCTTTCTGAATCCGGCCACAAAATCGTATGCGTGCATCGACGTGAGCAGATCATTGAGCTTCACCGCGTCGCCATCGCGCACTGTGGCGCGCGGGTCGCTCAGATATCGTTGGCCCTGGTCAACAAGCTGGGCATCCAACACCGCTCCATCGTACGGGGCCGAACGCAGCGGCGGACTGGAAATCGCGCAGAAGCTCAAGGCAAAGAATATCCGCGGATCGCCCGCCGGCTCAAGCTGCGCTCGAACCAGCTCATCCAGCGACATCATTTGACCGCCGAAGGTGAATTCCTGGTCCGAAAGGATCGAACCCGGCGGCTGGCCGGCGAGCATCGTGGCGGGGTAATTGTGTTGGACCACCGCATAGACGCACATGGCGTTGTAGGCGTTGATCCAATACGCTACGCGATCATTGGCGGACGCGAAAAGTTCCGGATGATTTCCGGGCGAAACGACGTTGATCAGACCAATATAAGCCATCAGCCGCGCACGCACGTCTTTGGCGTTGGATTGCACATCAGTCCACTTCACGTATCCATCGGGGGTAACGACCGCCGACAGCACCGTGGCCCAATCGGCATTGCTGAAATTGCCCGGAATCGCCGCCGGCGGCGTTGGAGCAATGTCGGAGACGCCCGACTGGCAACCGCTCGTGACAAAAATAAATATCAATACACCAGCGAATCCCGCGGCTTTTTTCACGATGGCGTTACTCCAATTCATTTATACCTTCAATCACTTAAATCCGAGAACATCGTTCATGGAATACCGGCCCGGCTTGCGATCGTGCAGCCATTTGGCGGCTCGCAACGCTCCCATCGCAAAAGTATCGCGGCTGGTGGCGACATGGCCAAGCTCCACCCGCTCGCCAAGGGCCGCGAAGCTGATCGTGTGTCTGCCCACTTCATCGCCAAGACGCAGCGAGTGCATTCCGATCTGTCCGGGCTGACGGACATCATCATCGCCGTGGCGGCCATAGACGAGAGACTTGCGCGTTTTCCCCGCGGCTTTCAGTATTGCATCCGCCAGCGCCAGGGCGGTGCCGCTGGGGGAGTCCTTCTTGAAGCGATGATGAAGCTCGGTGATTTCGACATCGTAATCTTCACCAAGGCCCTGTGCCGCGAGGGCGGCAAGCTTCAGCAGAAGAGTCACGCCGACGCTCATGTTAGGGGCCTGCAGGATGGGAATATTTGCGGAGGCAACGTCGATGGCGGCATGGTCCTTGTCCTTCAGGCCGGTGGTTCCGATGACCATGGCGATTTCGCGGTCGTGGCAGGTCTTAAGCCATCGCCGCGTCGAACCCGGAACGGTGAAATCGATCAAAACATCCGGGGTCGGGCGAAGGTCGAAAGTAATCGGCAGGCCGATAGGACCGATGCCCGCGATCTCGCCCGCGTCGCGAGCCAACTCTTCACAGTCGGGCCTGTCGATCGCGGCGACCAGATCGTATGCCTTGTCTAATTTCGCCAGGGCAATCAGACGCTTACCCATTCGGCCGCAGGCGCCGGTGATCGCAAGTTTAATCGCAGCCATGATCGCCTCCCCGGTCAAAACTTGGAACTTGCCGTGCTGAAACCATCCCAGACAGATTACCGCGAAGGCGCGAAGAGCGCGAAGAATTCGGCAAAATGCACCAGAAGCTCCGGTGCGCCTTCGCGTACTTCGCGCCTTCGCGGTAAATATTCCTGGGCATCACTTTTCACCTTCCATCGCCCGAATGATCGCATCCAGATCATCTTCCACCTCGACCGGTGGATTGGCGAGTCTGCCCTCCGGCTTCTTCCGCGGCGCGATTTCCTGTACGGCGCTCAGATCGACGCCCGTATGATATTTCACCGTGGCGTTGGCATCCTTCAATTCGTGGCCGGTGAGAATGCAGACGACCTGCTCGTCGCGGCCGATGGTTTGCGATTCGCGTAGGCGATGCAGGCCGGCGACGCTGGCGGCACTGGCCGGCTCGCAGCCGAATCCCCAGCGGGCGACCATCGCGCGATGTTCCAGAATCTCCTCATCGCTCACTTCCAGCGTCACGCCGTTCATGATCTCCAGCGCCCGCAGCGCCTTGGGTAGATTGACCGGCCGGCTGATCTCGATGGCGCTGGCGATCGTGTGGGGGCGATAATTCGATTCGTCCAGGGCGGCGTAATGTCCCTGCACGATTTTCGCATCGTACGTCCCGCCGTTCCATTTCAGTCCGCGCCGGCTGACCAGCTCGTTGAGCGTGTTGGCGCCGCTGGCGTTGACGATCGCCAGGCGGGGAATTTTCTTCAGCAGCCCCAACTCTTTCAGTTCCGCGAAAGCCTTTCCGAACGCCGAGCAGTTTCCCAGGTTTCCGCCGGGGACGATAACCCAGTCGGGGCTTTGCCAATCCAGCGCTTCCAGGACGCGATACATGATGCTTTTCTGCCCCTCGAGCCGGAACGGATTGACGCTGTTCATCAGGTAAATGCCCAAGGCCGGGACATCCACCGCGATCTGCCTGATCCGGCGGAGGCAATCATCGAAATCCCCCCGGATTTGCAGTGTGAGTGCGCCATAATCAAGCGCCTGGCTCAGTTTTCCGAGGGCGATTTTTCCGCTGCCGATGAAGACGATCCCGCGCATCTGCGCCAAGCTGGCGAACATTGCCAGGGACGCGCTGGTGTTTCCCGTGGACGCGCACGCCACCTTTTTCGCCCCGACCATTCGCGCGTGGGTGAACGCGGCGGTCATGCCGTTGTCCTTGAAGCTGCCGCTGGGATTCAGCCCCTCATATTGCAAAAGCAGTTTCCCTTCTTCCATCCCCATTTGACGGGCGAGCAGATCCGCCTGTTGGAGAACCGTGCGCCCCTCCCCGATGGTGACGATCTGATCTTCCCGGCCATAAAACGGAAGCAGTTCGCGAAACCGCCAGACCCCGGAAAAATCCAGCGTGCCTTCGACGCCGACGCCCTTGGTGCTCCACCGATGCTCGAAAAAACCCAGCCCCTTGATTCTCGGAAGCTTCTCCCAGTCGTAGAGAATATCGAGCAGCCCCCCGCATTCCGGACAGGAGACCAGCACCTGCGCTACGTCAAACGTCGCCGCACAAGCCGGATTGATGCATTTTTGAAACGCGGATTCACTCATCAGGCTCGTTAAACTATGTCGCAATTCGATAAAGGTCAAAATTGCCTGGCAGCTCCCGCCTTCGCCCCCTAGCAAACGGCATTCACAGATTTCAACAGGCCAGCCGGCGGTGTCCCCAGCGCCTACAATTTCACCTATTCGAGCCGGAGATGCCGGCCGGCACGAGAATCAAACCCGATAAAAATCCTCTTTCATGGAGCCAAGAAAGCGCGCTTATCCAACTTTCAATTCTTTCGAAACTTACCACACCAAACTTGCTCTTGGGCGGCAATCCCTAATAATCCGCACCCGATGGCCCTAGCAATTGATGCCCTCGCCGATTGCGTCAAACCCCAGCTCGAACAGGTGGAAGAGCTTTTTACCCGCGAACTCACGAGTTCCGTACCATGCGTGAACTCGCTCGTGAAGCACGTCGGCCGGTTCCGCGGAAAATGCTGCGCCCGATGCTGGTGCTGCTTGCGGGCAAAGCCTGCGGGAAACTCGAAGATGCGCACGTCGTGCTCGCAACCGTCGTCGAGATGGTTCACATGGCCACGCTGGTCCACGACGATGTTCTGGACGAAGCTGAGCTGCGCCGCAAGGGGGCGACGATCAATCATCTTCGCGGCAACGAGGCGGCGGTGCTTCTGGGCGATTACCTCATCAGCCACAGCTTTCACCTTTGCTCCAGTCTCGATTCTCAGTTTGCCTCGCGGATCATCGGCCGCACGACCAACCAGGTGTGCGAGGGCGAGCTTCTGCAAATCCACAACCGCAACAATCTCGACCTCGACGAAGAAACTTACATCCAGATCATCACCTGCAAGACGGCGGTTTTGTGCGCGGCCTGCTGCATGCTCGGCGCATCGTTCGCCGGAGCCGACGAAGCGCGAACCGAAGACCTGCGGCATTACGGCCTGTGCGTCGGGACCGCATTTCAAATCCAGGACGACATCCTCGACATCATCGGGCAGGAATCGACTGTGGGAAAAACGTTGGGCATCGACGTGCAAAAGGGAAAGCTGACCCTGCCGGCCATTCACTTCCTTCGCAACGCTCCGCAGGAACATCGGGTTCTTTTGCGTTCGCTGCTCAAGAGCCACGATGCCGACAAGGTCGAGCGCATCCGCAATCTGATTATTCCCAGCCCTTCGGTGCAATACGCGGCTGCGCGATCGAAAATGCTGATCGAACGCGCCGGGCCGCGATTGGCACACTCCGGATTCTCCGGCCAGGCAGATCCTTGATACCCTTGCGGAATTCGTCATCAGCCGGCCGATGTGAGCGATTTCTCGCCTTCATTGGGACCGCGAGTTAATCCTGGCGAAAACGGCGATTTCTTTTGCCATTTCGAATTACTGCTGGGATAATAAACTGATCGGAAAAGGGGTCGCGCACTTCTGCGGAGCGGCCGGACATGTCGGAATCGACCGAAAAATTTTACTGCGGCGGCTGCCAGCACGGCATGACTTGGAAACAGGAATTTGCCGGTAGGCGAATCAAATGCAAGCGATGCGGGCACGCGATGGTAGTCCCCGCCCAGCCAGGGCGGCCAGAATCGGAACCCGAACCGCAGGAAGATGATCTGTATGCGCTATCCGATCTGGCATCGGATGCGCGTGCCGCTGCGGCGAGTCTGCCGCCCACGATCGTCGAGGCTGTCGCCGCCGCGCCTGTTGCGGCCAAGAAGCCTTCTCGTTCGGGAATTCCCTTGGCTTATCAACAGGGCCCGACCCCCGGTGATGCCCGTCGCGCCGCCGCCAATTCGCATATCGATCCGCCTCGCGATCTGTACGTCCCCATCGGGCTGCTGCTCGTCGGCACGGTGCTCTACATCGGATTTTACGCGATCCATTACAACCTCGGCGGCATCGCCATTATTTCCACGAGCATCGGACTGACGATCATGACCGTGCTGGAAACCGCCGTGCTGTTTGGATTCGCGCTGGCGATCGCGAGCCCGCTGGGCGTCAGTTTCGGCGGCATCGGAACCGCGCTGTTGAAACTCGCCGCCATCGCGGTCTTCTGCGACGGATTAACCACCTGGGCTGACGGCCTTTTCGCGAAATATGCCGGGCACATGGCCAGCGGTGGGTTGATGAGCTTTGGCGTCATCGGCTTTCCCGTCGCCCTCGCGGTCTATTGGACGCTGCTCACTTATCTCTTCAGCATGGACCCGGGCGACGCGCGGCTGGTCGTCATCGTCCTCGCCGTCTTCTCCCGCATTCTGCGAATCGTTCTGTTGCTGCTGTTGTTGAAACTAATCCTGAGCTTCGGCGGAATCGGGGCTTCGGCGGTCAATCTGCCATCCATGGGGGGCAGCGCCAGATCACCAACCCGATCGTCGACGAGATCGAGGATGCCAAGGCCCAAAACGTTTTGCATGAAGCCCGCAAATATGCCTCGGATAATGGGCGACGAGCGGAAAGCGGCAGCATCGACGCCTGGTATGCCGCAGGCGCGACGAATGTGTGGTTCCAGACCGACCGTGACATCAACGGCCACGGCGATGCGTTCCGAATCGTCGTCGAATTGCCGACCGACCCGACCAACCGGGCGAAATGCTATGGCGTGGCGAAGGACTATATGAATGGCAACGGCGAGTCATTCATGGTGCCGGGATTACAAGACAAGGGCGACCCGTATCTTTTGGTGCCATTGCCATGAATACCGGCGACAAGATTCGAAATTCGAATGCTGAGCAGAGCGAAATCCCATCGCGCCGGGGACAAATCGTATTTCTCTGCTGAAATCTTCACAAGCGACCGTTCCACCACCAGAACATTCTTATCGTTGATCCTGTTCGTGCCGATGAGCGATCCCTGGCTCGAATACGTGAATCGGCGGACGCTGTGAGCGCACCTGGCTGGCCTGAAAATGTTCGCAATATCCTTCGGCAATGAAATAAGGAAGCTCCCGCCTACGGCGGCCGGTATGAAGGAGTTTCGAGCCCCTGCTCTCACCTCAACCGTCCTTCACGCCGCCTCGTCCGACCTCCCGCGCTGAATGCAAAACGGCCACTTTTGCCATCTTCCGGCCACCAGGTCGGACAAGCGGGGCTGCGCGGACGGTTGAGGTCGAACTCGGGTTCGAAACTCCTTCAAACCCGCTGCCGCAGGCGGGATCTCATTGCTCCGCTGCAAATGGCCGTTCCGACCTTCATCAGGCCGGCCAGATGTGCTCGCAGCGCCAGCCCGTTCACGGATTCGAGTTAGGGAGCCTCCGTCGGCGCGAAACCCATAACCGATCATCCTCTTCGCCTTTCGATTTCCCTTCAGGCGAACAACGTTCCGGAAAACGCAATGAGGATTTCGGTGGAGCGGAATCAAATTCGAATGATGAAATCTAAAACGAACTCACAGTCATTCACTTCTTCGCGACCGCGACTTCGGTGGTATCAGTCGCGGTTTCCACGGTGCATTGCTCCGGTGAAACATCATTGAGAATCCGCTGAACTTCCAGCATGGTGGCCACCGGGTGACCAGCGATCGCGGTGATCAACATGCCGGCGCAGACCCCCTGCTTTTTCAGCGGGCTGTCGTCCTGGATGCCCACGACCATAATTCCCGCCCGATGTTTTTCGTCGCCGGCAGCGACCGGCCAATTCGTCGGGATCGGGCCGAGAACCATCCCCCGCCAGTACATGCGCTGGTTTGCGTTGTAAACGGCGTACGGAACAGGCCGTTTGACCGGAACGAGGCTGACAACCATCCGCTTGCCGTCACGGACGATGCCGAGGGACGTCGATCGGCCGACGGATGCGGCCCCGACCAGCCGGACAAATCGATCCGTGTCGGAAATCGTCAGTCCGTTGAGTTGAACAATCAAATCCCCCGCCAGCAGCGCGGCGGCGGCAGGTGAACCTTGCTCAACCGATTGAACGCAGACGCCAATGGACTGCGTCAGAGCCGCATCGTGCCGTTGCTGGGGGGTGGTCGCGGCCACGGTCACGCCCATATAGCCGTAAACCATCTCGCGGCCCTGCTCAAGTTGCTTGATCTCAAGAAGAAGATCGGAGGTAACCGGAAGGGCAAATCCGATTCCGTTGGTCTGCTTTTGCGGAAGGATCACCGCTGTATCGATGCCGATCACCCGGCCGTCGAGGTCCAGAAGCGGGCCGCCCGAATTTCCGGGATTGATCTGCGCCGTCGTCTGGATGAGATCGGAGTAGAGGCGATCTTCCTTGTTTGCCAGGCGGGGAAGCGACCGATCTGTGGCGCTGACGACGCCGACGCTGAGAGACATCTGCCCCTCGGTCGCCAGGCCGTAAGGGTTTCCCATGGTGACGGCCCATTGCCCTCGCTGGCAGGGCACGGCGGCGAATTGAACCGTCGGCAGATGCGACGCCGGGATTTTCATGATCGCCAGGTCGCCGCGCGGATCGGCGCCGACGACGATGGCGGGATAAACCTTGTGGTCATCCGTCGTGACCCAGAACTGCTGCGAATCCTCGATCACATGCTCGTTGGTTACGATGAACCCGTCGGAATCGACGATGAAGCCTGTGCCGATCGTTCGCGTCGTCTTGTCCAGCAACGTCTGGAGCCGCTGGGGATTCATCTCGTCCGAACGGACCGTCGCATCAACGTCGCTAGCGGTTTCAGCAGCCGAGATCGATACCACGGCCGGCGCAACCCGGCGGCCCACCGATTCAAACTTCCGCTGCAGAGCGATCAACTCCGAGCTATCAGAATCTTCAATCGTCTCTCCGGGATCATTCGGATCGATCGCCACCCGGTCGGCTCGGGGAGCCGATGCAATCGGCGGCGCATCCGGGCCCGTGGAGGCAGCGTAACTCGACGCGGAGTACCTCACCCGCATCGATGCACCAATCACCAGCGCGAAGCCGGCCAGGGTCGCAGTCCAGAGCCGCCCTTTTCCGAACAGACGATGTGCCATACTGGGGCATTATCGGCCATCCGGGGGCAGCACCTTGCAATTCTAATTCCTGATGGCGTCAATACCTCCAAATCACGTGGAACCAAAAACAAATTCCCCCTCCCCAATGTACTCAGGGGGAGGGCTGGGGTGGGGGTCAAACGCCGATTGACCGACGAAACCCCCACCCTGACCCTCCCCCGGAGTACCAGGGGAGGGGAAAAGAAGGGTTATCCTATTCCCCGGCTGGTGGCTCGATTCGCTTGGCCGCTAAATGGCCCTTGGATTCCAACACCGCCTGGCGAATTTGCTCGGCGACCTCCTTGTTGTCCTTGAGGAACTGTTTGGAATTCTCACGACCCTGGCCTAATCGCACGTTTTTGAAATTGAACCACGCACCGCTCTTGTCCACGACATTGGCCAGAACGCCAAGGTCCAGGATATCGCCTTCGTAGCTGATGCCGCGGTCGAACATGATGTCGAACTCGGCATCGCGGAACGGGGGAGCGATCTTGTTCTTGACGACGCGGGCGCGGGTGCGGTTGCCGACCGAGACTTCGTCTTCCTTGATGGTTCCCGTCCGGCGAACGTCGATGCGGATGCTGGCATAAAACTTCAGCGCCCTGCCGCCGGGGGTGGTTTCGGGGTTTCCGAACATCACGCCGATCTTTTCGCGAATCTGGTTGATGAAGATGACGGTTGCCCGGCTCTTGGAAATGGCGCCGGTGAGCTTGCGCAACGCCTGGCTCATGAGCCGGGCCTGCAAGCCCATGTGCGAGTCGCCCATTTCGCCTTCGATTTCCGCCCGGGGGATCAGAGCGGCGACGGAGTCGATGACGATGACATCCACGGCGTTGGATCGAACCAGAAGCTCGCAGATTTCCAGGGCTTGCTCGCCGGTGTCCGGCTGGGAAACCAGAAGATCGTCCAGATGAACGCCCAGCCGCTTGGCCCAGGATGGATCGAGCGCGTGCTCGGCGTCGATGAACGCGGCGACGCCGCCCATCTTTTGCGTGTTGGCGATGATATGAAGGGTGAGGGTTGTTTTGCCGCTGGATTCCGGGCCGAAGATTTCGAGCACCCTGCCGCGCGGAACGCCGTTGCCGCCCAGGGCGATGTCCAGGCTCAGCGCGCCGGTGGAAATGCCGTCGACGTTGGCCTTCGCATCGCCATCGAGCTTCATGACGGCGCCCTTGCCGAATTGCTTTTCGATTTGCTGAACGGCGCGGTTGAGCGCTGAATCACGGGCCGCATCGTGCGCGGCGGTTTTTTCCGCAGCCGCTTTCTCCGAAGCTGATTTGGGCGATTCCTTCTCCTTCACTTCGCGCACAACAGCCTCGCGAGCGGGGCTCGGACGGGTGGCCGTTGCGGATGCTGACGATGACGCTGATGCAGACGCGGACTGGTCCTTCTTCGCGTCCGTCTTTTCGATGGACTTGACCACGGGAGACTCCTTTTCGCCGGGTATCTTGTTCAGCCGGCGGTATTTAACGGTGACTTAAAGCGGGCGAAAGCGACGGCGCCACCGAGGCGGGCCGTCAGAACAAGCCCCGCAAACTGAACTCGACGGAAGTCACCATACCGTCCCTGTTCAGTGTTTGTTCGGTAATAGTATCGAGCATCGGATGGATTGCAAATGGAAATTTAAAAAATCGAAAAAAAATTTTCGCTCTCCTGCGCGAAGATCAAAACCGCATCACGGAACAGCGTAGAGATAAATCGTGTGCCCGAGGACGGCAAGCGGTGGACGCGTCTGCAAATACTGGAAAAGTTTTTGCTGCGCGGGTGGCAGTAGCGGATCCCGTACCATACCGGCGCTGATCGCGATTACGCCGGGCAAGCCGGTGGGTCGATCCTGGTCCGGCTGCGCCATGCTGCCGGGCAGGTTGATGTAATGGATTCCGTAGTAGCGCGGATCGGCTGTGCCAAAATAACTGAGATAAAGCTGATCCGGATTTTGCCGTTGCCAGTCGGCCAAGGCCGGAAGATCCTCCCCCAAATCGACGTTGGAATCACCCAAAAGGTTGACGCCCTGCCGCCAGCCGCCGGCGACGACGTTAATAAAAGGAATGAAGTCTGGGAAAGAGGTCCAGGTTTCGAGCGCCAGCCCCGCCGCCAGCAGTGGCAGAATCACTTTGGTCAATTTTGGAAAACGCCGAATCGATCGCGCCGCCACAACGCCCACCAGCACATAGAAAAAGGGATAGACCGGCAGCAGATGGCGAATTCCCACGTTGACATCGGAGGCCACGGCGGCCACGAAATAAAACGCGGGCGTCATTACGACCACGGCGATCGCCCACGGATCGGCGTTTTCAAACCGCCCGCGGCGAGCGATGCAGTAAATCCCGGCCAACGCCAGCGCAATCAGCGTCGCCAGCGGCGTTTTGTACAACATCGCCAGGGGGAAATAGTACCACCATCCAGAGTATGAAACGGAGCCATTGACGAACATCACCCGGCTTTCCGATTGGCCCGATTGATGCAACAGGCCGACGAGAAAAGCTTCGGGCAAAAGATGATGGTCAATCGCGGCGAGCGTCAATCGCGTGGCCAATTTGGGATGCCACTGTCGAACCAGATCATCAACGTTGCCCTGCGGCGGTGTTTGGCCGTCGTGTGCCGCGATCCAGTCTCCTCTGGCCTGCGTCCTGAGAATATCCGTCAATCCAAAATGCTGATCGGTCACCGGCGTCGGCGAGAATCGAAAGCGATAGCAGGCCCAGACCGACGCCCACATCACGGGCAAAAGGCATGTCACAACGATGGCGGCGAAGCTTACGCGCCCCGGACGCGACGGCAACCACCGCCCAAAACACTGCCAGGGCTTTTTCATCACCGCCCGGAATAGCAACACCAAACCGACCATCGGAACGGCAAGTATCCCCGAGAATTTGATGTCGATTGCCGCGGCAGACATCAGGGCGACCGCGACAAAGCGAAAAATCGTCGCCTTCTCGCCCAACAACCAGACTCCGGCCATCAGGAGCATCAGAACAAGAGCGGTCGCCACGTCATTTTTGACGAGCGGAGCGTGCGCGAGAAAATTGGGATCGAAACAAAGGGCACAGACCGCCACGACGGCGGCCACATTGCCCGCCAACCGCCATGCCCACCAGCCCGTGATTCCCGCCAGAAAGCATCCCAACAGAATCATTCGCGCGCGGACGGCTCTCAGAAGCGCATCGGGATCATTTGCCGCCGTGGAATAGAGGGTATTGCGAACGAACGTTCCTTCGGCCGCGCGCGTCTGCAGCAACGCATCCCAAAGCGGACTGGCGTGATCGATCTGTACATGGGCCATCCCGGCCGCGATATAATACCGCCACAGCGGCGGATTCTCGGGATCGATGCGGAAATCGCTTTCGGCTGTCTGGATATAGGAGGCGATCAGATGCGTCGGCTCGTCGAATGTGGCACATTTGCTGCGCCACGCCTGCCACTGAAGAATCGCCGAGACTGCGATCAGCGCGGCGCACACGCCGACGGCAGGTGCCGATTCGCGGAATATCGATTGACGAGTGGCCATCGAAAAGCCTCTATCGTGAATCCGCGCCACTAGGCCATTCGCCTCGAGACACTCGTTCCCACCCGGCCCACAGAAGGATGGCGGTAAACAGAATCAACACCGCCCTGAACGGAAGAACATAGCGATCATCCACGGTGCAAAAAAGAAAGGGTACGGTAGTCAGGAACCCGGCAAAAAAGATCCACGTGCAGCCGAGACGCAGTCTCCAGGCAACCCACGCGCCGGCGATTCCGCCAATCGCAAAAAAACCGTGGAGAAACAGACGATCGATCACCATGCCGTGGCCGCGAATTTCGGGAAGCAAGGGGAATTTAAGCTGTGCAACGGTCGGATCGCTGATGAAAACATAAATCGTCCGACGCGCGGTTCGGAGCCAGAAAGCCGACGGATCGGCATGGTATTCCTGCAAGAATTTCTCGCCACACAAATCGAAATAGCGTGCCTCTCCCAGCGACAATAAGCGCTGCCGTTCATCGGCGTTGAAAAACAAGTTGCGGTCGCGGAGTTCCGATCCCATCCAACCCGTGGCAAACGATGGACTGCCCTCGAATAATTCGAAATTAAGCTCGTCTCTAACGAAATAGAAGCGATGGAAAACTTCGAAATTTCGCACGATCCAGGGAGCGATCATCGCGCTTCCCGCGAGGATCATCGCACAAATCCCCCGCATCAAGATCGCCCGATTCCGGCCGCGCAGGCTGACCACCGCGATCAGCGGAAATGACAGCGCGTAGGATGGACTCGTCAGGGCAAGCAGCCCCATTGCGGCGCCGATCAGACCAGATCGGGGCAGGGGTCGGCCGGAAACACGCCCGCGCACGGCGAAAATGAGGATCGACATAAACAACGCCAGCGATACAAAGGCATCCCACAGATCGCCGGCATAAAACAAAAAGGATGGATGAAGCGAGATAAGAATCGCGGCGAAAATGCCGGCAGCAACCGAGGTGTAATATTTCCCCAATCGGTAGACAGCCAGGGCAATAATCCCCATGCACGCGGAATTGATCAGAAATAAAATGACGCCGCCATGTTCGGGCGCGATCGCATAACATCCGGCGATAATGAGCGGATAGACCGGCGGGCAATAGGCCGAGGGCGGAGCAGGTCCCGGTCCGAGGTAAAACGGGCTGGCAAATCCCTCGCCGCGGAGCAGGTGAATCGCAACATTGCCCTCTTCAAAAGCGGGCTGGGCGAATAATTGGTTGCGGTGGATAATCGCCGCCATGGCAACGGCGCCGGCCGCCAGAAAAATCGCCAAACCGCGCACGATTTCGGCTCGATTCATCAGGCAAGCCCTAAAAGCTCATCGCCGATTTGAATTTCTCCCATCGTTCGTCGATCTGCTCGCGCGTGGCGGAGGAGAGTCCCGCCAGCGAAAAATCGGAGATCGTAAAGCTGGCGACAACGGTGCCGAACGCCAGGGCGCGCTTCAGCGTCGCGCTGGTCAGGCGACCCTGGGTGACAAGGTATCCCATCATTCCCCCAGCGAAGCTGTCACCCGCGCCGGTCGGATCGACGACCTTGTCCGCCGGATACGCCGGCAAAACGAATGTGTCGGTTCGGCTGACGAGAATGCAGCCATGCTCGCCCTTTTTTATGACCACGAATTTCGGCCCCATCTTCAGCACCTCGCGGGCGGCGACGATCAGGTTTTTCTGACCCGTCAGCAGACGCGCTTCCCCGTCGTTGAGAACCAACCCGTCGATCTTCGTAAGCAATTTTTCCAGGTGGTGCCGCTCGGTCTGAATCCAAAGGTTCATCGTGTCGGCAACCGAAAGCTTCACGGCCGGCAATTTTCCAAGCGTTTCCAGTTGCAGGGCCGGATGCGTGTTGGCCAGGAAAACATACTGACTATCGAGAAACTCCTGCGGGATTTTCGCCGCCCGCTCGGCCAAAACGTTCAGATCAACCTCGACCGTTTCCGCGGCGTTCATGTCCTTGAGATATGAGCCATGCCAGCGGAATGTTTTGGACCCCTTGCGGATTTCCAGCCCGGCGGTGTTGATGCCTGGACCCTTGCACGCATAGAGCAGATTTTGCGGGCAATCTTCGCCAACGACTCCGACGAACCGCACCGGCGTGAAAAATGAGGCCGCATGCGCGAAATAGACGGCGGATCCACCGATGACATCCGGCCGATTGCCAAACGGAGTTTCAACGGTGTCGATGCCAATGGAACCGGTAACCAGAAGAGACATGAAACCTCCAAAAACTTTCAACTTGCAACTTGCATTTGCAACTTCTTTTAACTTCCACGGTAGAATACTCGGAATGTCCCCTCCCGCATATCTCCGCCCCTATCTCGACGCCGTCGGCCGGCATGGGGCGAGATTCGAATCGCTTTTGTGGGCAAATCCCTCGGCTCAGGCAGCGCGGTTTGCAGCGCTGGCGCGATGGTGTGAACTCGAAGACCGCATCGTGCTGGACGCCGGCTGCGGGCGAGCGGATTTTCTGCAATACCTGCTCGAACGGCAAATCAAACCGGCGAAATATTTCGGAATCGAAGCCGTCGAAGAGCTTGCGGCCGCGGCCGAAAGAAAAAATCCCTCTCGGACCGTCATCACCCGCGGCGATTTCATCGGTGAGCCGACGATTTTGGATCAAAAAGCCGATGTGATCGTTTTTAGCGGATCGTTGAACACGCTTTCCTCGGATGAGTTTTACCAAACTCTCCGCCTCGGCTGGGAATTTACCCAAAGCGAACTGGCTTTCAATTTTCTCTGCTCCCCGCGGCTGGCGTCCGCCAAACATCTCACCTGGCACCGCAAGACCGCTGTGCTGGAATTGGCCTATTCATTGACGGGGGATGTGGCGGTGGATGATTCCTATCGCAACGGGGATTGCACTGTCGTCATGAGGAAATAGTACCCCAAGACATGCAAGACCCTTTTTGAGGGAACCGAAGGAAATGCGTTATCGATCTCTGGCGACCAGCATTGTCCATATCACCGTTTTGATAATGTTCATCGCCCGTTCGCAAGCGGCAACGCTGGCGCCGGGTGATGGCGCGCAGGTGCTGTTCAACGATGATTGGCTGTTTGCCAAAGGGGATATCGCCGGCGCCGAAGCGACAGGGTTTGATGATCGATCGTGGCGAAAGCTCGATTTGCCGCACGATTGGTCGATTGAAGGTCCCTTTGATTTGAAGTGGGCCAGTTGCACGGCCTTTTTGCCGGCGGGGGTCGGCTGGTATCGCAAACATTTCACCCTCTCGCCCGCGCCGATCAGACGATCACCCTTCGGTTTGACGGCGTTTACAAAAATTCGACGGTATATCTTAACGGCCGAAAGCTCGGCAATCGGCCATCCGGCTATTCCTCGTTCGAATACAATTTGACGCCAAATCTAAAAACGGGCGATAACGTCGTCGCCGTTCGCGTTGACCATCACGATTTCGCCGACTCACGCTGGTACACCGGATCAGGTATCTATCGTAACGTCTATCTGACGGCTACGAACGCTGTCCATGTCGATCGATATGGCGTCTACGTCACAATCAAACAGATCAGCGCGGCATCCGCGACGATCAACTTCGAAACTTCGGTGCGAAATGATTTATCCTCTACCACGGGCGTGGCGGTCAGAACGCGCATTCTTGATGCCGGTCGGTCGGAGGTGGCGAATGTCATCTCCGACGCATTGACGGTCGAACCAAAAACAGCCGACGGTCTGACGCAGACTCTGACGATTCCCAAGCCGGCTCTTTGGTCGGTTGACCACCCGGTGCTTTACACGGCGATCACCGAAGTCGTTAAGAATGGCGCCATCCTGGATACCTATTCCACGCCGTTTGGCGTTCGCGAGTGCAAATTTTATCCCGATTCCGGATTTTCTCTCAACGGGCAATCGCTCAAGTTAAAGGGCGTCTGCATCCACGCGGAGGCCGGCGCGCTGGGTTCGGCCGTTCCGCGGCAGGTATGGGAAAGACGGCTGCGCATTCTGAGAGAGGCAGGCGTTAACGCTATCCGGACATCGCACAACGCACCCGCTCCGGAGTTTCTCGATCTCTGCGACCGCATGGGTTTTCTCGTCATGGAAGAAGCGTTTGACGAATGGTCGATGGGAAAAAAGAAGTGGATCGACCGGTGGAATGGGACTCGATTCAGTCTCGATGGATACCACGATGTGTTCGCCGAATGGTCCGACCGTGACTTGCGGGACATGGTCCTGCGCGATCGCAATCACCCCAGCGTCGTCATGTGGTCCATCGGCAACGAGATTGACTATCCGAACGACCCCTATCCGCGTAACGCACCGGAACCAGTTCAGATCGCGACCCGGTTGATCAAGGACGTCAAGTCCCTCGATACCCCACGTCCGGTCACGGCCGCGTGCGCGTCGATCGCGTCCAACCTGTTCTACCCGGAGCTGGATATCGTGGGATACAACTATCAGGAGTCCCGCTACGCCGATGATCACGCCAAAAACCCGCACGTGGTAATCTATGGCAGCGAAAATAAGCCGACCCTGGCGGCGTGGCTGGCGGTGGAAAACAACCCGTATATTTCGGGGCAATTCCTTTGGACCGGAATTGATTACTTGGGCGAGGCCCGCGCCTGGCCAAACCATGCCAGCCCCGATGGACTTATTGATCTTGCCGGTTATCCAAAGCCGTGGTTCTTCTTCCGCCAGTCGCTATGGATCGACACGCCGATGGTTCACATCGAACAGGGCCGCCTCGGTCTGGCATGTTACACCAATTGCGAGAGTGTGGAGTTTTTTCAGAATGGCACAAGCCTCGGCTCAAGATCATTGCCGCCGGCGACGCGTATGATTTACGTTCCCGCCGCGGATTATCGACGCCCGATCATCGCTTTCGGCCGCGCCAACGGAAAAACCGTCGCCACAGACCAGTACACCCCGTCCGGCGCTCCGGTGAAGATCGTGCTTTCGGAATACAGAACGACCCTCGGTCCCGGCGATGGCCCCAATGTCGCGCAAATCGAACTTGCGATCACCGACGCCGCCGGCATCCGCAATCGCAGCGCGACGACGGACATCGCGTTTAACTTGGATGGTCCCGGGCGTCTGTTGGGGATTGAATCCGGCGATGCGAATTCGACGGAGAATCCGCAATCAGCCCATCGCAAGGCCTATCGCGGCCGGCTCCTGCTCTATATCGAAACCCGTGGGCCGGTAACTCTTACTGCACAAGCGGCGACGTTAGCGCCCGCATCAATTATCGTCGACAGGCCCACGGCAGGCCGGCGAGCAGGCTAAACCGGCAGTCGGGATAAGTGGTCGTAGATTGAACCAAGAGTGAAGCGTGGCTATCGATGATTCCAACCGCAACGGGGACTACACGATCGTCATGCGGAAATAGCAGATTCCACCGCATTCATGAAGCTCTCCAGCTTCGCCTCATCAAGTTTTCCATCGGTGCGAACACCACTGCAAACATCCAGAGCAAACGGACGAACGACTTCGATTGCCTCGGCAACGTTCTCGGCCCGTAATCCGCCGGCGAGGAACACCGGTACCGCAACCGACTCACGGATACGGCGGCTGATTCGCCAGTTATGTCGCCTACCCGTTCCGCCCAGTTCCTTGACCGCCAGATTTGGTTTCCCGGAATCCAGCAGTATCGCATCGACCACGGATGCAACCGCCTCGGCTTCGGCAACGCTTTCCTCGCCGACAACGTGTACAGCCTGCACAATTGAAACCCCCGGCATAGCCGCGTGTAGGTCGGCGTAGCTGCCGGTGATGAGTCGATCGCAAATCTGCACCGTATTTACCCGGCAACGCCGCTGCTGGGCAATGATCTCATCAGCGTTCTGGCTGGAAGTCAGTAGAAATGTTCCGACCCCGGGCGGTACCCCTCGCACAATTTCAGCAATCAAAGCCTCATCGATAACGCCTGGCCCGCTCGGCATCCGTGACACGAATCCAAGCGCCGCCGCTCCGGCCCACACCGCAGCGCGTGCCTCGCGAGCGTTGCCAATACAGCAAACCTTGACCCTTGGACGCCCCACCGGCTCCACGCGCGCCTCCCGGAAAAACGACTTACCGATATTTCAAGGTTCACGCGATCACGGAAAGAATCTCGCGATGGCCAATCTTCGTAAACGGAATGATTTTGGCGTAGAGCCCCTTCCACGCCGCGTTATCGCGCGCGGCCAGGTGAGCCTTTTCCCAATCGGCAACAGAGTTGAACGTGGACTCGAGGATCACGGTGTAATATGCAGCGCCTGCCATATCCGTGAGCAATCGAACATTGACCGCTCCGTATCCCGAAGTGCGGAGTGAAGCCGCGGCTTCTTTCCACAGAGCCACCGCCTCTTTTGATTGCCCGAATTTAAGCCGGAAAATATCGCGCACGACGACCATAGAATCTCCTTGATTCCCGCCATTTTGCGGACCTCGCAAAAAGCTGTCAACAAAAAACCGCGTAAGGTTTAGAAAGCCGCGAACGACAATACTAAGGCACGCTCAACTCGACTTAACCGGCAGTTTAGCCAGGCGTTCGTACAGTGCCGCGGCCGAGCGTGCGCCGGAGTAAAGAGCATCGAGATCGAACTTTTCGTTGGGACTGTGCGGGCGATCGTCGGGCAAGCCGAAGCCGACGAGCAGAGTATCGATTCCAAGAATCGATTTGATCACTTCGACAACAGGGATGCTGCCGCCGCTGCGGACGAGGGTTGGGCGAACGCCGAAGCCGGTTTCGACGGCGTCGGACGCCAGCTCCATCGCCCGGCTGTGCATAGGGACCAGAATTGGCGGGTTGCTGGCATCGCAGGTTACCTCGATGGCGACGGATTTGGGGCATCTCTGGCGAAGGGCCTCGGCGAAGGCATCGCGGATGGCAACCGGGTCCTGATCGGGAACCAGTCGCATCGAGACCTTCGCGGAAGCCTTGGATGGGATGATGGTCTTGCCGCCGGGACCCTGGTAGCCGGAGGTCAGACCGTGGATGTCGCAGGTTGGCCGAGCCCAACTGCGCTCGAGGGCGGAAAAACCAACCTCGCCGGCCAGGCCGTTCAATTTCAGCTCCGCGGCAAGTTTGTCCTCATCCTGCGGAAGCTTGGCCCACATGGCCCGCTCGTTGGCGGCGATGGGGCGAACCTTGTCATAGAATCCGGGGACGTTGACCCGGCCATCGCGGTCGTGGAGGGTTGCAAGCAATTCACAAAGCACGTTCGCGGGATTGGGAACCACCCCGCCGTATAGGCCACTGTGAAGATCATGTGATGGGCCGGTAACGGTGACTTCCATATAGACGATGCCGCGCAGGCCGTAGGTGATGGCGGGGATGCCTCGCGCGTATTGATTGGTGTCACTGACCACGGCAATGTCGGCGCCAAGGGCCTGGCGATGTTCGCGAATGAATTCCGATAGATTGGACGACCCGATTTCCTCCTCCCCCTCGACCAGCACGATGAGATTCACAGGCAGACCCGAATGCGCCTGCCAGGCCATGATTGCTTCGACGTGGGCCCAGACCTGTCCCTTGTCGTCGGCCGCGCCGCGGGCATAGATCGCTTTGTCGCGAACCACGGGCTCGAATGGGGGCGACGTCCATAATTCCAGCGGTTCAGGTGGTTGAACGTCATAATGGCCGTACAAAAGAACCGTGGGACGGCCGGTAACGTGTTTGTTTCTGGCCACGACCACCGGCTGTCCCTTACCCCCGCCGGTGGGCATAAGCTTTACATCCAGCCCGGCAAACGCGAGATGGTCGGCGAGCCATTGGGCGCAGCGGCGCATCTCCAGTTGATTGTCTGGTTTGGCGCTGATACTGGGAATCGCCAGGAATTCCTTGAGGGCGGCGACGGATTGCTCGCGTCGGGAATCGATGGTTTGCAGCACGGATGAAAGCATGATGGGAGATTAACCTGCAAAGGAGGGTTGCTCAATTAACCCCACAGAGCCGGGGCGTGTCGCCCCGATCCCCGCAGGGGACTAATGATGCCGAAGTGGATAAACCGTCAGAAAATACATCGCAAGAAGCGCAACAATCCACAGCGCAAAAACAACGCACAGAACCTTAAACAAGATCGGCCGGGGCGTCAGCCGGGGATCGGGCTTGGTGTCGGACGATTGCCCTTTGGCGGGGGTTTTCAGCATTTCGTCGGAATGCGGTAGGCGGCTTCAAACGCCTTTGAGAACTCGTATATGTTGCGAAAATCCTCGATCGTGTCTTCGGGTGTGGTCGCCATCACGTTATGCCGGGCGAGGCTGAAAACGATCCGGCCGAAATCAATGGTTTCAGTGATATTCCACCGGCGCATCACGGTCTGGGCGAGATAGCCCCATTTCTTGGCCGCGAATTCGCGCAATCCGTGGCAAAGCTGCTGGCCGGTGACATGGCGGCACCGCCCCGGCTTCTTCGCCGAACCGTAGATTCGGTTGACCGTGTATTCCAGGCCATCCTGAACGAAATGGTAGGCCTGGACCGGGTACACCCCCAGATCCTCGACCACCAGTTCGAGCACCGTCTCAATTTCCATCTTTCCCGATGGCGGCATAGCAGAAAGTCTAACATGAAGATTGGGAAATCGCCAAGATAGCAATTTTTATTGTCGAAAACCCACCCAAGGAGGCGGGAAATCGGGGGATGATTTGTTATCATGCGAAAATGCTCTTTCGAAGCCTTCTGTGCGTGGGAGTATCGGTAACATGGTTAGGATTGGGAATGATCGGTTGCGACGCGGAGCCGCCGGAGGTTTTCGACCCGCGGCAACTCCAGCAGGATGAACGCAGCCACGCTCCGGAAATCACGACGCAGGCCCTGCGCCCGTTGCCGACGACGCGCGAGGGTGCGTTTTCGGACGTGGGCCCTAACGGGGAAACCAGCATTGACGGCCAGCCCGTGCAGCCCTCCACCGGTCGCGATCTGGACACCGATCCGATCATACGGATGAGCCTGCAGGAGATCATCCATCGCGCGGTGGCGAATAATCACGACGTTCAAGTCGCCGCGTATCAACCGGCGATCGAGGGGGCGCACGTGATCGAAGCCGCGGCCAATTTCGATCCAACTTTTTTCACCAATCTGCAATACGCCCAAAAGAATGACATGACCGCAGGGGAAATCTTCAACAGTTTCAGTGGCGGGGCTCCCTTCACCTCGTTCGTCAGCGACAGCAATCAAGGAACATTTCAAACCGGGATTCAGCAAAACCTCGGCAGCGGCGGGCAGGTTCAGCTTCAATACCAATCAACTTACAATTATTTCTTTCCCCCAACGACACAGTTCAATCCGTTCTATGAGAGTGATCTGACCCTTTCGGTGACCCAGCCATTGCTCAGGAATTTCGGGTATGACGTCAATCATGCCCAGATCGTCATTAACCGCCTGAATGAGCGCGTCAGCCAATTGGAGTTCCGCAAGGCGGTCGAACAAAACGTCGCGGATATCGAGAAGGCGTATTGGGAACTCGTCCAGCAGGTGCAAGACATCAAAATCCAGGAGCAACTCGTCGATGAGACGGAGAGAACCTATAAGCAGCTTTACAACCGGATGGAGGAAAAGATCGACGTCAGCCCGCTGCAGGTCGCGCAAACGCAGACGCAATTGGAGCTGCGCCGCACGGAGTTGATCCAATTCAAGGCCCAGGCCCGCGATCTGTCGGACCAGCTCAAGGGACTGATGAGCGATCCGGAATATCCGGTGACCTCCAACGTCATTATTCTGCCTCTGGATGAGCCGGTGCAGGACGGGATCCAGTTCGATTTTGAGGACGAGATCAACACGGCGATGGAAAACCGGCTGGAGCTGGGCGAGCAGCAATTAAAGGTCGATTCAGCCGTGGTGACCATCGGAGTGGCGAAGAATAATCTTCTTCCGGAATTTGATTTCATCGGGTCGGTGGGCCCGCAGGGCGTGGCGGGCAATTTGGGGGATGCGGTCAAAAACAATTTTGAATTCAATAACGTGGACTTTTCGGTCGGATTCAAATTGCAGGTTCCGCTGGGAAACCGCGCGGCCCGGTCGATTTACCGGCGTTCGATGCTCCAGCACATGCAGGCCATCGAGCAATATCGGTCCTTCGTCGAACAGATCTCGGTCGACGTGAAGACCAGCGCCCGGGCGGTGGTGACGACGTGGGAGGTGATCCGTTCGAGCCGGCGGTCGCGCTTCGCCGCCGAGGATGCCCTCACCCGGATCAACGCCCGCGAGAAGAGCGGCGAGCCCCTCACCCCGGAATTTGTCCAGCTCAAGCTGCAGATTCAGGATTCGCTCGCTCAATCGCAACAAAGCGAAGCCCAGGCGGTCGCCAACTACAACATCGCCCTTTCACAGTTGGAAAAGGCCAAGGGAACGATATTGCGATATGACAACGTCGTTCTGCAGGAAGACCCGTTGAAGAAAGAGGTCGAAAGCGAAAGTATTTTCCAGTAGGCAGGCGAGTAAAAGCCGAATCTCAAATTTGAAATTTCAAATCTCAAATTTCCATCACCCCACCATCGCCTCCGCCATCTCCGTTTTGCTCAGATTCCTCGGCACCTCATGCACCGGCATCCAACGCGACACGACCAATTGAAGGATCGCAACCGCCAGCATGGCGATGAAGACCCAATGCAGGCCGCTGTCGATCATCCACCCGGCCGCGTGAAGCGTCTGCGGGGATAACTGGGATCGCAGCCTGGGATCGAGAAAAGTCGCGGAGGTGATATTCGCGGATTCGAGCTTGGCAAGCTTGGGCAACGTGATGATATTGAAGATCGCGCCCAGAATGCCAATTCCCAACGATCCGCCGGCGGTGCGGAAGAACTGTACGCTGCTGGTCACGATCCCGCGCCGCTGCCAACTGACGGCATTTTGAGCCGAGAGAAAAAACGCCATGGACGCCGGGCCAAAACCAAGGCCCGTGACGGCGAGAACGGCGGCAAGAACTTGTTTAGGCACGCCGTAGGCAGTGCACACCAGCAACCCGGCGAAACCGACCACAACCAGCGCCGATCCGAGGAGCGATGTGTTCCGGAATCCCCATCGGACGACAAGCGGCGCCGCCGCGATGCCCGAGAGTGCCCACGTAAGCATGACCGGCGTAACCACCCACGCCGCCGCCCCCGCCCCGCCGCCGCGAACGCCCTGCACATAAAGCGGAACAAACGTGTCCAGACTCAGAAACCCGATTCCCAGCAGCAAACTTCCCAGCAAGGAAGGCCCAATCGCCCGATTCATCAGAAGATCAACCGGCAACACCGGGTTCTTGGATTTTCGCTCGCTCAGAATAAAGAAAGTCATGGCAACGACCGCCACAGCCGCTAGTGCAAGCGAAACCCGAAGAGACCATCCACCGGGTCCCAGCCGCGACACGAGCATCAGCAATCCCATGCACCCCACCGCCAGGGACGCGATCCCGGCCAGATCGAGATCGACCGCGCGCGGCTTCTCCTGATCGTGATAGAACCGGATAAGTACCAGCATCGCCAATGCACCAAACGGCAGATTGACGAAAAAGATCGATCTCCATCCCAGAGTAGCGATGAGGAACCATCCCAGCGCCGGTCCCGCGAGGGCCGCGGTCCCCCAAACCGCGCTGAACAGGCCCTGAATGCGAGCCCGTTCTTCGAGGGTAAAAATGTCGCCAAGGATCGTGAGAACCGCCGGCATGATCCCGCCCGCGCCCAGACCCTGAAACCCGCGATAGGCGATCAATTCAGGCATCGTGCGAGCGGTCGCCGCCAGCATGGAACTGATCGCAAAAAGTGAAATCGAAAAGAGGATGACCCGTTTCCGCCCCAGGGCATCAGCCAGCCGCCCATAGAGCGGCATGCTGACGGTGCAGGCAAGGAGATAGATCGAGGCAACCCAGGAATAATGTTCCAGCCCATGCAGCGAACCGATGATCGTGGGCATCGCGGTGCTGGTAACAGTCTGCTCCATGGAGGCCAGGACCATGACCAGCATGACCGCCGCCGTCACCCATCGGCGGTCCAATCGCGGCCCGGTCTTGGCCGCGGCGACGATCTGCACCGGCGACGGTGGCACCATGTCCACCGCCACGGGACTGTCCAACACGTCCCCCTCAGGCCGATAATCGAGCGGAACGCGTTGCATTGTCTCCAAACACTCCGGGCAGCGACCCATTTGCTTACAACATCCTTCCAGCCAAAAACCTATATGACTGAAGAGAAGATCGGAAAGTATAGGGGCCTACCGTGACCGGAAGCGAATTGCCGACCGGGGTCTGTTACTGTATGCCCGAATTAGGGGCGTGGATGGAATCGACGGGAATAGAATAACAGGGCGGACGGAAGCGAAACTGATGAATTCTCAATGGATGCGCTTCGTGGCGATATCTTTGCTTTGCCGCGCGATCAGTCCGGCCCGCGCAACATCTGATCTGCTACCCTGGCCGGAGGCGGCCGATATCGTTGCGCATGTAAAACTGCCATCAATTCCCGACAAGACATTCCACGCGGACGACTACGGCATCAACGGGGATGGCAAAACCGACAACACCCAGGCCTTCGCCAAAGCGATTGACGCAGTCTCCGCAGCAGGCGGCGGACACCTGACCGTCGGCCCCGGCAATTACGTCACAGGCGCCATCCGACTAAAAAGCCATGTCGATCTGCATCTGGATTCGGGCGCGGTCATTGAATTCAGCGCCGATGTCACCAAATATCCGATGGAGCTGACGCGGTATCAGGGAATCGACCTGATGAATACATCCCCGCTCGTCGGGGCGATCGGTCAGACGGACTTCTCGATCACGGGTGCCGGCGTTCTCGACGCGACCGCCACAAGCAAATGGAACAAGGACGGACCGGGGAATTGGTACACCCTGGTCGAAATGGGAGATTCGGGAACGCCGATCGAAGATCGAAAATTCGGCCCCGCGCGCCCTCTTCGCACGACCTGCCTGGAGCCGAATAACTGCACCAACGTTTTAATCCAGGGGATCACCATTCGGGGATCAAAGTTCTGGCAGATCCATCTGCTGCTTTGCGATAATGTCACGGTTGATGGAGTTATCACCCAAAGCCACGGAAGCCAGACCGATGGATGCGATCCGGAATCGTGCAGCAACGTGGTCATCAAGAATTGCATACTGGGAGCGGACGATGACTGTATTGCCATCAAAGCCGGCCGCAACCCGGATTCGCAACGCGTCCACAAACCCAGCGAGCGGATCGTCATCATGAACAGCCGATTCCACGGCTCGCGGAATGATCGCGTGCGGCAGCGAACAGACCGAAGGAATCCAGCATATCTTTGCTTACAATTTATCGACCATCGACAACATTCCCGACTCCAAGCATGGGACTGGCGTGCGCAACGCACTTTACCTCAAAACCAATGCGAAGAGGGGCGGCTTTATCAGGGACATCCACCTGGACAAGATCACCGGTAAATTCAACGGCGCGGTTGTGGAAGGGACACTGGAATACTCCGGTAACGGCTTTGAGATGGGGACCAATTATCCGATCGTGCGGGACATATATTTGAGCCACATCACCGATACGTCAGCAATGACAGTGCTGGACCTGACCGGCCTGTACAACAATCCGATCAGGAATCTCGTCATTAACGATTGCACGTTCAGCGACATCTCGGAAATCGACAGCGTGATCTATGCGGAGGGCGTGGTTTATAAAAATACAACGATCAACGGGCAGCCTGCGAATTAAAGGGATTTGCCACGATGAATAACGGGTAAGCGGTGTGTTCAAGATAACCCTCTTGCGTGATAGGCCGAGATTGGTTTCCGCTCATATTCTCCCGCTGCACCAAGCGAATCCATATCACGCTGTCGCAATGCCCCATTCAGCCGTCGCATTTTGACCGCAAAAAATGTGGGAAATAGGTAAATCCAGCAGGCGATTTTTGTTGCGATTGCGCGCGCGACGATCTATATATCGAGATTGCAAATTGATAAGGCGCGCGCACAGGAGAAAACAGGTGTTTCGTAAAGTTTGTTTCCTGTCGGTTTCAGTTCCTACCCTTTGGGCAACCAGCGCGTACGCCACTGACTGGTCATACACGTCGCAGGGTTCGCAGGCCACGGAAATCACCGGTGGATACGGCGCCGTTGCCAACCCGTCGAACGGCAGCGTCTACGATGATGGGCAGGGCGACTACAGCTACGCCGTGATTCTCGATTCGGGGTCCAGCACATTCCTGATGAGCGAAACGGTGACGGATGAATTCGGCGTCCCTCTCCAACCGGGCGTAACCTATACCGAAACCGGCATCGGGGGCTCCGAAGTAGAAAACATTACCGAGCCGCTTACCGCGTACTATGCGCCAATTAGCGATTCGGACCCCGACACAACCTCGACAATGACCGCGTACGGCACCTATACGTTTGAATCACGTCAAAGCGATCCGCTTGAAGGTTATGTTTTTTTCGACGTCATCGGTACGCCGATCATCCAAAACCAGGTGATGGTCGTAACTCCCGGCCAGACCGCAAACCTGTTTCAGAGCACGCTGGGTGCCTTGACCGCGCAAACGACTTTGCAGTCGACGGCCCCGGCATTGCCGAGCCAGGGGACCTATCACGTGCCGATTACCTGGACGAATTTTGTCACCGGCACTCCCCCTCCCAGTGAAGGGCTCAATCCGGTGGTCGAAGGCGTCACCGGCGCGGCCCGAGTAATACCGATGTCGCCAATAACTGGGTTTTCGATTCCGGCGCGAGTTTACGATCATCAGCTCCGCCTATGCAGCGCAACTTGGGATCAACATGAACGACCCCGTCAGCACGATCACGGGCCAAGGCGTGGGTAACACGACCGTTACCTTTGACGGATTCCAGATCACCGACATCGCCCTTCCCCTGAGCAACGGCGATCGCCTGGTGTTCAATGATCCGGTTGTTTACGTTCCCATGAACGTGGAACTTCCCGCCGGGCTCACCGGAATCCTCGGGGAAAATCTCTGGATGCAGTCCACCAACACGATCAACCCTCTAACCGGCAGCGCCAGAGGGAACATATGCACCGCTTTTTTCCGAGTGGTACCTGGATGGGCCGGGAAGCCAACTCGTTCTTTACGATCCCAATAGCACTTACAGCGCCGGGTCAACGGCCGCCATTTGGAACGGCGGAGGGACCGACGGCAACTGGGGCACGGCCGGCAACTGGGGAAGCACGGCGCTTGCGGCCAACGATTCGCTGGAATTCGCGGGGACGACTCAACTGGCGTCAACCAACAATATCGCGGCCGGTGCCCAATACGCGGGGATCACGTTTGACGCCGGCGCCGGCGCGTTCGTGATCGGTGGGAACGGAATCAAACTTACCGGAAATGTCGTTAACAACAGCACCAGCCTGCAAACGATCAACATCAATCTGGCAATGCAGTCGAATACGAGCTTCAACGCGGCGTCTGGTAACCTTGCGATGGGCGGAGCAATCACCGGGGCATTTTCGCTCACGAAGCTGGCGCGCACACGCTGACTCTCGATGGCACCAACAATTACAGCGGGCCAACCATCGTAAGCGCCGGCACGCTTGTAATCGCTAGTGCCGGTGCTTTGCCGGCAAACACCGCCGTAAATATTTCAGGCTCCAGCACGATGCAGCTTGCGCCCGGCGTCGGAAAACTCCTCCTCCTCTCATCCCTCACCATCGCCGGCAGTGCGCAACTCGACATTACGAATAATCGACTCTTCATCGACTACGGCAGCGGTCCCGACCCGATCGCGTCCATTGCCCAGTGGATCGCCAACGGCGCCTCCGGCGCGACTGGTCCAGCCATCATCAGCAGCCTTTTAGCCAGGGACGACGCCCTCAGCGGTCTCAGTTATGGCATCGGTTACGCCGACTCGGCCAACCCCGGTAATCCAGCCAGCCTGCCCGGTGGCACGATCGAAATCATGTTCACCCTGCTCGGTGATGCCAATCTTGACGGGGTGGTCAATGCCGAGGACTTCACGCCATTCTCTACCAACCTCGGCCGGAGCGGCATGATGTGGGACGAGGGCGATTTCAATAACGACGGAACCGTCAACTCCGAAGACTTCACGCTCTTCTCGGCAAATCTCAACCAAGCCGCCACCTTGGCCGCCCAGGCGGGCGTTTTGGAAGCGGACGGCGCCAGCCTGGCAAATGTTCCGGAACCGGTGAGCGCGGGAATGATAGCGATGGCTGGATTTGGAATTCTCCGGCGACGACGACGATCATCGCGATAGATTGAAATGGAAAACCCGGATTGATTTGACGAGGGGTGTCCGTCGTGTCTGGAGCTGCCAGGAAAACCGTTCGGCAAGATAGATGCCATCGACGCGGCATGGGCTTGGCTGTTGCCGTTGCGGTAGCAAGTCTGGCGGAAGCACGTTTGGCCATTGCCCAAAATGAGCTTGACGAATCGACGAATTGGTCGGGCTATTACGCTTCCGCGCCGACCGGCCAAGCGTTTACCGATATCTCCTCAACCTGGGTAGTTCCAACCTTAACGCCGAGCTCTTCGGGCGAAACCTATTCCTCATATTGGATTGGATTCGACGGCGTTTCAGGCAACAACGTGGAACAATGCGGCGTGTCCGAGAACATCTCAAGCTCCGGCGTTGTAGCCTACTCCGCCTGGTACGAGTTCGCCCCCGCGGCCGAAAAAACCGTCAGTTTCACCTTCCACGCGGGAGATACCATCACTGCTGAGGTCACTTACAAAGGTGATAGCTCGTCCGGTTACGGATATACCTTCGAATTGGCGGATGAAACTACCGACGCCAGCTACGACATGACAAAATATACGACGAAGAACGATGCACGGACATCGGCGGATTGGATCGCCGAAGCGCCTTCCCTCGACAATTCGATAACAACCCTCGCTAATTTTGGCAGCGTCACGTTTTCGAGCGATATGGCCGCGCTTAATGGTGGCAGCGATGCCGCGCTGGGAACGCTCAACTGCGTCGAAAATGAATTGATACAGCCCGCTATCGTAGCGCTGCCCACTTCAATCGATTCCACGGCTACAGCATTCAACGTCACCTACGAACCCGCGGCCCTCACTTGGGACAATGCCGGTGCTTACGGTCCGAGCGATGGAAGCACCTGGGATTTCGCTGGCAACAATAATTGGAATAGCGGGTCCGCCTGCGCCGCTTACACCGACGGCGATTCCGTCACTTTTAACGACAACAACAATGGTAACTATTTGGTGCATTTGAATAGTTATTTCGTCCATCCCGCCTCGGTCACGGTCAACAGTTCCGGCAATTACACAATCAGCGGCACCGGTGAAATCTCCGGGACCGGATCGCTCACCAAATCAGGCGCTGGCACGCTGACGCTTTCCACCGCGAACGAATACAGCGGCGGCACAAACGTCACCGCCGGCCGGCTCATCATCGAACCGACCGGCGCTTCGAGCAGCGCCTTGGCGAGCGGCTCATTGTCCATCAGCGGCAACGGCATCGTGCAACTGGCCGACAACGTCACCGCCGGCAACGCGTTGGGCACGAGCAACGTAGTGCTCACGTCGCTGTCGATCACCGGCACGGGCACGCTCGACATCGGCAATAACCGCATCATCATCAATTACAGCAGTCCCGCTACCGACCCGATCGCCTCGATCGCCGCGTGGATCAGCAATGGCTACTTGGGACTGCCCGGACCGGCCATCATCAGCAGCGACATCGCAACGGACGACGCCGCCAGCGGGCTTTTCTATGGCATCGGTTACGCCGACTCAGCCGATCCCGGCGATCCGGCCAATTTGCCAACCGATACCGTCGAAATCATGTATACGCTTTTGGGTGACGCCAACCTTGACGGAACGGTTAACAGCGAAGACTTCACGCCGTTCTCGAACAACCTCGGCCAGAGCGGCATGATTTGGGATGAGGGGGATTTCAATTACGACGGAACGGTCAACGCCGAGGACTTCACGCTCTTCTCGCACAATCTCGGCCAGTCTGCCACGCTGGCCGCCGCGGCAGGTGTTTTGGAAGCGAATAGCGCCAGTCTGGCAAATGTGCCCGAGCCGATGAGCGCGGGGATGATCGTATTGGCGGGTATCTTCGCGCAGCGGCGGCAGTCGGCCCAGCGACGGAATGCCCCGTCGTCTACGGGTGCGTAACGCCCATCAACTCCACATCAAAATAAAGAGTAGAGTTAGGCGGAATGGTTCCGTCCGGCGTGCCGTTGGCTCCGTATGCCAGGTCCGGCGGGATAATCAGTTGCCGCTTTTCGCCGACTTTCATCCCCGCGATGCCCTCGTCCCAGCCGGGAATGACCTGGTGAGTGCCCAGGACGAACTGAATCGGCTGGTTGCGGTCGTAGGAAGAATCGAACTTGGTTCCGTCCTTGAGCTTTCCCGTGTAATGGACCGAAACGGTATCGCCCGCCCCCGCCACATCGCCGTCGCCCGGTTTCACCTCAATGATGGTCAATCCCGAAGCGGTAGTTCTCGTGGTGGGCTGCGTAGCCGGGCCCGTGTCACCCCGGGACCAGGCCGTCGCGATCAGCAACACCAGACAGATCGATAATGTGGGAAGCAGTTGTTTCATACCCCCATGATAACCTAAATCTCTCTTGAATTCGGCGTTGCGCTGCGGGCAAAATTCAAAGGGTGATCACCCATGTCGCACAACCGTCGGATACGATCGTGGGTTGCCTTGACAATCGGATATTGAATTGAGACCAGGTCCGCAACACGGCCGGGCAGTTGAGCCGTCATAGCCTGAGCGTATGCCTCGGCCGCCGAATCTTCCCCGAGCTCGCAGGCAGCAAGCATGGCATCTTGGTTGTCCCCTGGCATCCCATCGGTCAAGCCGATCCCCCCACCCAGAATGCCCGGAGAATTGGAGCCAAGCGTCTCACCGGCATATCCCCTTTGGGCCATCGCATTTGAAAGGGCGGCGGCAAATCTGGCACGCTCGCGGCTGTGGCAAAGCAGTTCATTTTCGAGTTCGTGTCGATCAAACACCTGGGCGGCGGCGGCAAAACTCTGCTCTCCATCACGACAGAGTTTGATCACATTGTATATCGTGTCCCGAATGTCATTCGCCACGGTTGTCACTTGGCTCTCCTTATAGCAACAACTCTCATGATTCCAGACAAATTGCCGGGGTTAAAAGGTCCGCAGCAACCACTGCAAAATTCGTGCTAATCGCTCACCGATGATTTCACATTTCCCCCGCCCATGTAAGCAGGTGGACAATAGAAGTTCAGCGTGGTCAAACGTGCACGGCCGGTGTTGGTGATTTGATGCGGCGCTTTCTTTGGAATGAGCAGCAGATCCCCTTCTTTGATCCGCACGCTACGCCTACCAACCTTGGCCACGCCGCTTCCCGAAACGACATACAGCCATTGCTCGGCGTGGGGATGTTCGTTCTCCACCTTGTCGCTGGAAGACGCCCCGGGTTTGAGAGACATCATCGCCGCCTGAACGTCAGTCGACTGCATAAGCGGCTGAAATTCAGCCAGATGCCGGACAATATTGAGGCGCTTCACGAAGCCCCCGATCGGGTTTCGCGCGGATCCATCGTCAAATCACCGGCTTTTCGATTTCGAACGCCCGACATCCTTACCCTTGGCGCCTCCATCCTGCTTGTTGACGGTCGCCCAGGCGATTTCCTCGGCACGCTTGGTGCTGTATCCGCGCTTCTTGCTGCTCTCTTCAATATGCCGGGCCTGTCGCTTCTGCTTGGCCGAATATGAACTTTTGTCGCCACGAGGCATAAATATCTCCTTTGCCGCTGATTACGCAAAGCCAAACCTATCAGGCGGTTTGCATGGCGAGAACTGGAAAAATTGACCTTCCCCCGAAAAACTGACGATGGCTAAGATGACGAACATCCGCTGGGCCGAAATTGCGTTGAGGATGAAGGTCTAATCCCGTTCACCATGCACGAACAAAACACGACAGCCACGATCGCATGTAAGATCTGCGGTCTGGTGCACACCTTTGAGCCGCTACTTCCTGGCACGGTGGCCGGGTGCCGCCGCTGCGGGTCGCGGATCGCCAAACGAACCCCGGACAGCCTGCACATGACTGCCGCGTTTACCCTGGCGGCGCTTATCCTTTACGTTCCGGCAAACATCTTTCCGATCCTTCGATTGAACATGTACGGCGCGACCTCCGAGAATACCGTCTGGCAAGGATGCGTCCGGCTTTTCACCGACGGCGATTATGTGGTCGCGGTGATCATTTTCCTCGCCAGCATGTTGATTCCGTTTCTGAAGCTTGTCGGTTTGTTCTTTCTGGTCGTTTCCACGAAGTTGCATTTCTCACGCTGGAAGCTGCCGCGGACATGGATTTACCGGATTATCGAGGCGATAGGCCGCTGGGCGATGCTTGATGTGTTCGTGATGGCCGTGCTGGTATCGCTGGTGAAATTGCAGCGCCTCGCGACGGTTATTCCCGGCAAGGGGCTTGTGGCGTTCGCGGCCGTGGTGGTCTTCACTGTTTTTGCCTCGGCAAGCTTCGATCCCCAGCTCATCTGGGAAAAGGAGGAGGCCGGGCCATGAATCGCGCGACGATCGACAAACCCGAGCACTCAACCGCCCTGCCGAAACCAAAAATCAAGCAAAGGCGATGGCCGATCCTTCTCATCTGGCTGGCTCCAGTTTTCGCCGCGATCATGGCGGGCTATTACGTCTATGATCTTTTCGAAGATCGCGGACTCCAGATCACGGTGACGTTTAACGATGGCACGGGACTAAAGGCCGGGCAATCCCAGGTCATGCACCTCGGCGTGGAAATCGGCCAGGTCACCGATATTCAACTTAGTCCCGATCAGAAACACGCGGTGGTTCGAGTTCATCTGCAGCGCTCGGCGGGTGCGTTTGCAAAAAAGGGCGCCAGCTTCTGGGTGGTGCGTCCTGAAATTTCGACCGAGTCGATCTCCGGCCTCGGCACCGTCCTGAGCGGCCCCTTTATCGACTCAACTGTCGGAAGCGGCGACTCCCAAACGGAATTCACCGGCCTGGAAAAGACGCCGGCCACTCTCGAAGAAGGACTGCACATCGTGCTCAAGGCCCCAGGGCTCCAGCATCTGCAGTCCGGTTCTCCAGTCTATTACCGCGATGTCCAGGTGGGTGTTATCGAGGACGCTCAGCTCAGCAGCGATGCGGCCACCGTCGACGTTCGTGTCGTCATCCGCAAGCGCTACGGCGCGCTCGTGAAATCAAATTCCCAATTCTGGGTCGTCAGCGCCGTGGACGTGAAAGGCGGCCTCTTTACGGGCGTTCAAATGAAAGTGGAATCTCTTCGTTCCATGCTCTCCGGTGGGATAGCGTTTGCCACTCCCGACAAGAACATGGGCGATCAGGCGCAAAACGGATCGGAATTCGTCCTACATGACGACTCCAAAAAGGAATGGCTTGACTGGGCACCGAAGATTCCGATCCAACCGGATGATTCCGACCGCGGAAAGACCGACGTCACCCTGCCCCAAGAGCCCGAAACGGTGCATTCCGCCGTCGGGCCGCAATAAATTCATTTCTCTTACGAATTGCGCGTTTTGAGATTCTTTGGCAATATCACATTTTTTCTGATGCGCGCTCATTTTGGCCAGCACCCCCATTACGCACGACATCATGCACGAACCGAATCTTCTCGATCGTCGGCCCCGGTAGAACAAACGGATAAGCATCGGAAAGTCCCATGCTACGGTTCAAATTGTTAAGGACATAAGTCAGCGCGAACCAATCAGTAATGATCTTATCAAACGGCGTTTCGCTGGACGCTTTGACGTCCGGTATTTTCATCGCCGGCTCGTCACGGCGGCTGGGCTGCAACGACAGGCCGCATACAGCTGCCGTCTCCAGCGCGTCCGACATGTGGAGATAATGAGCCCAGGTTTCCGCAAAGTCCTCCCATGGATGAACCGATGCGTACGGAGTGACGAAATTCTGCTGCCAATCCGGTTTCGGACCATCGCGATAGTAAGTCTGGAGCGCCTGATTATAGTCCGCTTGCTCGTCGCCAAACCGCTGGCGAAAAGCGTCAAGGCTTGGCGTGCCTTTGATGAGGCGATCCCAATAGTAATGTCCGATCTCATGACGGAAATGTCCCAAAAGCGTTCGGTATGGCTCGTGCATCGAGACACGCGCCCGTTCGCGCTCCACATCGTCAGCCTCGGCGATATTGACCGTGATGACCCCATCGTCATGACCCGTCAGAATTCGCGGCCCCCCGGGGGGGTTGCCGACAAAGCGAAATTCAAGGCCCATCACATTGTCCGGCGACTTCGGGGCCACGGGCAATTTGAATTCCATCAATGAATAGACCAGCCGCCGTTTGGCGATTTCAAGCCGGCACCACAGCTCCCGATTCTCCTGCTTGGTGAGGTCTGGAATCACCCGCGTCAGTTGGCACGATGCGCACAACGTATCGGGCTTCTCCGCAGGAATCGCCCAGTTGCAGACGTTGTGATTAATGTAATTACCGCAAAGCCGATAAGTTCTTCCCTTGGCCCGCGGAATAGGCGGCGTCCAAAGGACCGGCAACGGTCCCCCCACCTCGCTGGACCGTCCGCTGGCGGGATCAAGCGACGCCACAATCTCCAGGTCCGGCAAATACGCCAGCTTGTGACCGCATTTTCCACAAAATGTGTTTTCAAAGAAAATGGCCTGCCCGCAATGATCGCAGTGAAAAATACGCATTAAACAAACTCCGCAAGAGACTTACGCTTCACATTCCCTGCGCGTTCGAAGGAAAAAAGCCGGCTGGCCGAATTGTGAAGTTTGAGAATTTCATCGCGAATAATCTGCGCCGCGATCAAACTGAATGTGATGCCGTTGCCGCCGTATCCGAGCGCAAAATAGCAGCACGGATACGCGGATAATTGACCGATGTACGGAAGGCCATCCCTGGTCTGCGCAAACGTTCCCGCCCAGGCGGTTTCCACATCGATCTCGCCAATCGCATAGAGACGCCTAAAAGCTGCGCAGCAATTGCTGCGTTTTTGCGGGGATCATGGCATCTCGCTTTGCGGGATTCTGAAACGACTCATCCTTACCGCCAATGATGACTCGGCCGTCATGCGCCGCACGCGCATAAAGATAAGGACTTCCAGTCTCCCAGATCAACGGCAACTTCTGCCAAAGCCGGCCTGCCGAAATCGGGCGCGTCGCGACGACAAAAGTGCTGTTGAGCTGACAAAGTCCTTTGATCTCCGGGAACTGCTCCGGGGCTTCATATCCCGTCGCCCAGACGACGTGATTTGCCTCGATTAGACGGCCGTCTTCGGTTCGGTTTACTAGATGGTTGCCAGGCGTCGGCAAGAGCGTTGTTCGTGCGAATAACCTCGCTCCCAATCGCTCGGCCGCAGCCAGAAGCTGTTTTGTAAAACTCCACGGGTCGAGCTGAAATGCGACTCGGGACAAAATCGCCCCCGCGCGGAATTCCGAACCGCTTGGCCAACGCCGCCTCATCCAGATATTCCACCTCCAGCCCGATCTCTCGGCGAGCCGCGAACTCTGCCTTCAACAGCGGCACATCTTTTTCGCTTTTAGCGAGAAAGAGGCTGGGTTTTCGGGCCAACCCGCAAGCCAATCCAAGCCGCTTCCCCAATGCCGCCATATCGGAGACAGACCTGCGCGATCGCTTATATGCGGCGTCGGCATTCTTCCGACCAACTTTTCGCCGCAATTTAACCAGCGGAGTATCGATGTCATATTGAAGCAAAGCCGTCGATGCAGGCGTACTCCCCGATGCGAGATCGCGGCGGTCCACCACCACGACTTCCAGCCCTTGTTCAGTAAGGTCATGCGCAATCAACGCGCCGGAAATTCCCGAGCCAACGATCAAAACATCGCAGCGAATGGACTTCTCCAACTTCGGGCGAACCAGCCGTTTCCGGTCCAGCTTGATCCAGAGCGATTGCCCGCTTCGAAGATCCATTATATTTAGCCTCACTCTTTCACAAAGATTTTCACCTGGCTCGGCTCCAATGTGTCCTTGATCTGCCCACCTGTCATTTGAAAAGTGCGACCGCTGATGTGCTCGCGCCAACGGCCGTCTTCCAGACCCGCCTTTTCGACGATAAATTCACCGGATGGTGCATCGTTGATGTTCGCCACGACAACCGCCACCCCGCCAGCGTCATTCCATCGCTTATAGCCGAAAATCTTGCTGTTTGAATCTTTGAGCACGACTTGAAAATTGTCGTTCCAAAGCGCCGCATGTTCACGGCGAAATTTGATGAGCTTTGCCGTGAAGTCGCGCAGGTCCTTGTTATCCTTGTTCGCCAAGAGAGCCCAGTCGATCGGCTGCGGTTCCAGCGATTTGGGATTTGCCGCCCCGAATTCCTGCCCCATCCAGATCATCGGCAGTCCCGGCGTCGTCAGCAAAAGCCCCAGGGCCAGTTTCACCCGCCGGAACGCGGCTTCGCCAAACACATGAACCGTATCCGCGATATCGCGCAGAATTCGTTTGTGGTCGTGATTGCCGAGGTAATTGACAACGTGATTTCCGCTGCCATATCCGTTCGTGGCCGGGTTCATTATTTGCGCGAGCGCATCGAAATTATCCGGCTGTGCGCCCTCGTATTCGCGCTGCATCGCCGTCGCGCGGAGTTGATTCGACAACGCGTCATGCCACGCAGCAATCATCGGCCCCTTGGGATAACCCGTAATCGCCGGATCTTCCGGTATATGTTCCGCAACCGTGAAAAACGGCGTGCGCTTGGCGACCTTGTTAAACGCGGCATCCGTGAATTCGCGCATGATATTGAAATCGCCGATGGCGCGCGTCGCGTCGAAACGGATGCCGTCGATGTGGAAATGTTCCACCCAGAACATGATCGACTCGATCACGTATTTGCGCGCCGGGTAGAGCTTGAGATTTGAATCGTAATGTCCGTAGTTGAACTTCGGTCCCCACCGCATGTACTCGGGATCTGGATTTTCCCGGTGGAACCAATATTCATAATCGATTTTCGCCAGCGGCGCATCGGCATCCGCGTGATTGTAAACGCCGTCGATAATGACGCGAATGCCCCGTCCATGACACTCATCCACCAGGCGGCAAAGCTCTTCGGGCGGCCCATATCCGCTGTCCACGGCAAACAGGCTGCGTAAATTGTATCCCCACGATTTACCCGGGAACTCCTTGACCGGCATCAATTCCACGGCGTTGATTCCAAGATCGCTCAGGTAATTCAGCTTTTCCGTCACATCGGAGAATTTTCCTTTCAGCCGCTGATTACCGCGATCCCCCGCGCCGCCGCTGAAATCCCCGACGTGCAACTCGTAAATCACGAGTTGGTCATTGGTCGGAAGAGGTCGATCGTCGTGCCGCCAGGTGTAGTCCGTCCAAATTCGTTTGCCGTCCTTGATCTGGAGGATCGAATTCTCATGTTCATCGTCAGTGATGCTGGCCGCATACGGATCGAACACCTCCACCCATTGGTCCATCGCGAAATAGCTCTTCGATTTGACCGCGAACTTATAAAAATGCTGGCCATCGGGAACTTTGAACTTTATTTGCCACCAGCCGTCGTCTCTCTTGGCCATCGGCTGGGCTTTCCAGTCGTTCCAACTGGATGTGAGCTTCACTTCGTCGTTGTGGGGCGCGAAGAGACAGAGTTCAATGTCGTTGGAATTTTGATTATTCATTTGAAGGAAGTTGAAGAAGTGAAATTACACACCAACCCGAAAACCGAGGGGCGTGCCCCTCAATTTTCGGGTCGCGGCATTTGATACGAAGCGATTAGAACCAGGACAAATGGGCCTTGATCCGGTCAACCAATTGCTCGCTTACGCTATTGTCGCCGGTTGTGCCGACGCGAATCGTCACTTTGCTGACGTTGTCGCCGTTCTCTTTGATGTCAATTGTTACGTTTGTACCTTGGGCGGTCGTGGCGGTCACCTCACCGTCAACCGTGGAACCACCGCTGCCACTATTGATATTGCTGAGTTTCAGGTCCTCGCAGGCTTTGTACGCCGCGGTGGTCACCTTGTCGGGCCGCGCATCAACATTCGTGGTGTAGAAACCCAACGTGTTGGTTGCTCCCGGCTCGTCCGTTTGGCAACCCGCTTGAATCATAAATACACCCAGTCCGAAAAGAGCCATGATAAAAGTTGCCGCTTTCATAAAATTCTCCTATGTATAAAACTTTGGTACGTCAGATGCCGAGTCACGCGCTCGGCCAACTCTGGATCAATTTCACAACAACATCCGTCGAGGATTTTTCACGGTAAAGTTACGCTCCTTTCACGGCCAGCCGCTAGAAAAGCGTTAATGCACCGGCTCATCGCCGGCTCATCCACCTGGCCAAAATGAAACCTGCGGACAATGCGATCAATGCGCTAGCCAGAGGACGCTCGACAATTCGCTCACCAAGGGAATCGAGCGAATCCGAGGCCGAACCCTTCAAACCTTCGACCGCATTGGCGGCCGTTTTGCGCACCGCCTTCAGCGCCCGAATGTCCGGATTCCAGCGCGCTTTTCACCAATTCATTCACATCCGAGCGAAGCTGACTGAAACTCTCCTTCAGTTCGCCCAGATCCGAGGTGAATACATCTACGGCATCCGGGTGCGATACTTTGTGCGTTGTTGACATGAGCAATACTCCTTGGGGTTAAAAATTTCTCGTAAAAATTGGCCTAAAGCGCCGGCGGCACCGGTGGCTGCCGGCCGGTAAGCAGACTGATTAATATTCCGACGAGCGTCAGCACCAGGAAAATGAAAAAGAGAATGCGGGCGATGTCCGATGCCTCTCCCGCCAGATTGCCAAATCCGAGCAGCGCGGCGACCAGGGCGATCACCAGAAATATCAATGTCCAGCGGAGCATAAATGCCTCTCTTTCATTCCGGCCCTGCCAAATTCCATCTTGGCCAAAGTTCATCCGGGCGGGCAAACGGATGAACTCAACCGATCACCAACTCTTCACTTGTTTAAGCTTAGGACTCCCGCACAAATTCGGGGATCGGGGAAACGCTGATAGGGTGCGTCGATTTTCCCGTACGCGAAACATCAGAAACGACCGGGTGGGATCATGCCGGGCGGTTTAGGCGCGAGGCGGAAGGGGCGATATTTTCTACTCGCGCGGCTTCCGACGAAGCCGGAGAATCCGCATCCGCGCGATTATGCTCCAATTGAAGCGGTTGAACCATCTCGCGAAGCTCCGCGATGGCCTCGGTTAGACTGATCGCCACGCGTACACGCTGGTCGGAACCAAGGCGGTCCAGCGATGTTTTGGAGTCGGTCTTGTTCGTCCAAAGGCCAACCACGATGGACAAATCCGGGAATTTGATTTTCAGCCGTTTGCAAAGATAGCGCGAATGCGAAAGCGCCGCCGGTGGAAGCGCAGAGATGCAAACGACCGCCGCCCGTTGCTCCTGGACCTTCTCCATCATTTCGCCTGCGAGTGACATCTTCGACGCCGCTATTGCGCGCTGGCCTTGCATCTCCAATAACTGGGCCAACATCAAGCCGACAATTTCGTCGGCCTCGCTATGCGCCGGAAGACACAGAATGGTCACCGTCGCTTCGTCGGTGGCAGGCGTCCGCGGAGCTTGTTTTTTTTCGGCTTCGCCCAACTCGTCGATCAAATCGCGCATCGACTGGCACAAAAATATTTCGCGATCGGGATCGAGTGTTTTGGTATAGCGATCTCTTTCCGCCATCACCAGCGCGGGTATAAGGACATCTTCGTAGACACCTTGCAGTCCATGCTCCTTACGATACGTGTGAAGCAACTCCCCAGCCTCTTCCTGGTCGAGCGACAAAAGCCGCTGATAAGTGCGAACCGAAGGTTCAAGCACCTGTTCGTCGCCAAGCATCACCGCCAAAAACTGGAGCTGCGGAACGTGTTTACCCAGTACGACAAGGCAGACCGTAAGCGGCGTGGAGAGTAAAAGCCCAATGGGCCCCCACAGCCACGTCCAGAAGACCGCCGAGGCCAGAATCGCCAGCGCGGATAATCCGGTGCTCGATCCATAAAGCCACGGCTCGAGGATGTTGCTCGTCACGAGCTCCAAACCGACATAGAGACACACCACGGCAAGAAAAACCCCGGCATTGCCGAACAGCACGAACGAAAGCAAAATCGGCAGCGCCGCGGCGATCCACGGACCCAGATACGGAAGGAAACGCAACAGCGTCGCGAGCAACGCCCAAAGCAGCACGTTGGGGAATCGCCCTTCGAACGAAAACGCACCGATCGTCCAAAGCCCGATCCCCACGCACACCCCATAAACCGCGTTTACGGCCGATTGCATCAACAAATAATGGGTAATTCGCGTGGCGGCATCGTCAAGCGCCTGCGTGGTCAAGTGCAGCCGGGCGTCGCCGACGAGCCGCAGAATCCGATCCCGCAAATCCCGGCGGTTAACCAGGATGAATATCACAAAAACCAGCATCAAGCCCATCGTCGCCAAGGGGCTGAGAACCAGTCCGCTGTATTGTCCAACCAAGAGAGGAAACGCCCATGGATCCGAAGGCTCCTGAACCACAACCGGCGCCGGAGTCGCTGCAGGAGCAGCGCCGGCGGTTGGTTTCGGATGTGCGCTGGGATTTGTCGTCGCGACGCTTTTCAGCGTAGATTCCACCGCCCTCGCTGCGGCGGTCAGATCGCCTTCGGAAGCGCCTCGAATTCGGCGCAGCTTGCTTTGAATGTTTTCCCGGTAATTGGGAAGACGCGCCCCAAACTCCACAAACTGCTGCTCAACAACCCACGTGACCGCGCCGACCGCGGCCAATGAAGCTCCAACAACAAGGAAAATCGACAGAAACCGCCCAAACCGACGCCGCTCAAACCATGTCACCGCGGGGGTCAGACAGAACGCGAACAAGATCGCGACCGACAGCGGAATCAGGACTTCGCGCGTCACGTAAAGGACGGCAACGGTAAGGCAAAGACTCGGCATCAAGCCGATTTTCGAACCGATTTCGTTGCCGCCCGTACGTGCCATTTCGTCTCTCTTGCCGCCTGGATCATCTTGACGGACGGGCTGCTGATTCACGCTTTGCGGCCACCGGCGCCGAACAGCATCATCACCAGGCCAAGAAAGCCCAGGCCGATTCCTCCAATAATGTACCACATTGTCTGCTGCGTGAACCGTCCAATGAACGTATTGCTCACCTGGTCGGCTACCGAATTGGACGAGTGCATTCCGACGATCAGCAGCACCACGCCGACGACCAAAATAACGGCTCCGCCCGCAATTCGAGAATTCATGATCGACTCCAATCTATGGGGTGAAAGATTTCCTTCGCCGGGATTATTTTCCCAGCATTTTTGCGACGACAAAGATTACAAACGCTCCGCCAATGCCTCCGCCGAAGAGCAGATAGAGTAGCGAGTATCCGATCGCCGCGACCGGCAACGCTGTTTGCATGATCATTTCAGATCTCCTTGGTTAAACCGAAATGATCATCACAGAGTTGCGCCAGCGGCGGCATCGGGCGGCAGGCGCAAACTGCCGTCGAGCGTCGACGGAGGGGCCATGGGGGAAACCCTCATGGCCTGTTGCGGATGTGCTGAATTCGCCGTGGTGAACGATCGAACGACATTGAGTAGCGTTTCCGACGAGCCGCCCTTAGTCAGATAAGCGGCAGCGCCGGCCGCGCGCATCGCCTTGGCCATGTCCTTATCTTCGTGCATCGACAGGCCGATGATGCGAACCTCCGGCAGCTCGCGCGATATCTGCGCGGCGACATGTATGCCGTTCAACTTAGGCATGCTGACGTCGAGAATGAGGATGTCGGGTCTCAGCTTACGGGTGAATTCAACGGCCTCCTGACCATCCGCCGCTTCGCCAATCACCGTCAGGTCGGGTTCCTGCGAGAGCAAATGTATCACCCCTTCGCGAAACATTTTATGATCGTCCGCCACCAGCACCCGGGCCGGACGATCCAATCCGGCGGGCAACGGCCGAAGATCCGCGGAAATAGCCGCTCCCCCCTCGCTTGCTGCCGACGCCGGCCTGCTGCGAACGCCCACCGGCACGGATATCTCCATGCGGGCGCCTTCACCGACAGCGCTCCTGATATTCAATAGTCCGCCGATGAAGCTCAATCGCTCGCGGATCCTGAACAGGCTGAATGAGGTTCCCGATTCCCGCCGGTCGGCATTCAGCTCAAAACTATCAAATCCCACCCCGCGGTCGGCGACAACCAGGCTAAGCAAACCCTCCCGCGACATCGCGAGCCTGACCGAGGCCTCTTTGGTTCGAGCATGTTTGACGACGTTAATCAGCAATTCGCGCACGCATTCAAACAGCAGCGTTATCACCTGCTCGCTTTCCGGCTCGGCGGCCGGTTCGGTCACGACATTCACTCGAAGCCCATGATCCTCCTCCATCTTTCGCGCAAGCCAATCCAGCGCTGGAATCAATCCACCGTCGTTGAGCACCGGAGGGCTAAGCTCCGTGGCCAGCGTTCTGGACGCTTTGAGCGCATCTTCCAAGAGCTTCTCAATCTGCTCAGCGCCTCAATTGCTCTGCTTTCAGTGATTGTGCGCCGCACCAACCCCGTCTTCAGCTTCGCCGCCGAGACAAGCTGCTGAAAATTATCGTGCAGCAATTGCGCCAGGCGTTTCCTCTCGCGCGACTCGGTATTCGCCAGGTCCAGCGCAAGAGCCCGAAGCTGTCGAGAACGCACTTCCGCCTCGGCGGTTCGTTCCTGAACGCGCTTTTCCAACATCTCGTTGAGCGCGCAAAGTTCCGCTTCGCGCGTCTCGAAGGCGTCAGGCCGCTCGCGGTCCTCAATTTTATTATCGCGGGACATCATTCGGTTCCTGATCTCACGCCTGCGCCAGGGACCATTCGATGGCATATCTCAACAGTTCCTGTCCGCCGGACAGATTCAGCTTCTCCTTCAGATGTTCCCGATATGTTTCGATGGTCTTGACGCTCAGGCACAACTTATCGGCGATCTGTGACGTGCCCAATCCCTGCCCCATCAGTTGCAGCACCTCCAGCTCCCGATCGGACAGCTTTTCGATCGGCGACCCAATCGGAGCCGTCGATGTTCCCGCACCCACGAGCTTGCCCAGAAGATGCTCCGACATCTGCTTGCTCAGATACATCTTCCCCGTGAGCACCTGCTGAATCGCGCTCAGCAGCACGTCCGCGCTGGCCTGCTTCATGACATATCCCCTCGCGCCTGCGCAGCGCCCGTTCCGCGTAAATCGTTTCATCGTGCATCGAGTACGCCAGCAGCGGCATCGACGCGTACCGATTCGAAAGATTCTTCATCAATTCAATGCCGTTGTTGCCGTTCAGCGACACGTCGATGATGACCAGGTCCGGCCTCAGCTTGCCCGCGAGCGTGAACGCATCCTGCATGTTTCCCGCTTCGCCGCAGACTTCAAGGTCGCTTTCATTGTTGACCAACTCGGCGATTCCATGTCGCAGCATGGGATGGTCATCCACCAGCATGACCCGACTTTTCGTCTTTTTCTTGTCCATTAAAAACAAGTTAGCCATACCCCCGAAATTTGGGTACGTACGAAATCTCGGTTTTGGGGCCGAATCTGATAACGCCATGAGTGTTTTTTCCTCGGCCAATCAGCGATTCCCCGATATCCCGGCGTTTCACAACGTTCTATGCTCGCATCTGTTGCAGGAGCCCTGGCACGGAGTCAAGGCATTCGAACGCGAACATTTTTTAAGGAGCAAGTCATGCAGACCACTCATGAAGTCGGAACAACGGTCAATCATCTGATTGAAATTTGCCGCGACGGCCAAATCGGTTTCGAAACCGCCGCCAACGCAATCAAGGACACCTCTCTCCAGGCCGAACTTACGCAGTACAGCATGCAGCGGCAGGTCTTCGCCGCCGACCTTGAAGTCGCGCTTGACACCATGGGCGAACCATTTCGAGATGCCGGCAGCATCGCCGGAACGTTGCATCGCGGTTGGATGAACCTGAAGGCGGCCATCGCCAGCAACGACCGCTACGCTGTTCTCGCCGAGTGCGAACGCGGAGAAGACTCCGCCGTCAAGGCGTACCGCGAAGCGATCGCCGGAAATCTTTCGCCGACCCTGCAAACTCTCGTCGAGTCGCAATATGAACAAATCCAGAGAGTTCACGATCGCGTAAAAGATCTCCGCGACGCGGCTCGAACAAAGTGACATCTGATCTATCCCAAAACTCCCTGCGAAGCGCCGACAAACCGGCAAAAACCCTGCTGCAACGCCTCGGCCCCGGCCTTATCACGGGAGCATCCGACGACGATCCCAGCGGAATCGCCACCTATTCACAGGCTGGCGCCGCCTACGGATTCGGCCTCCTGTGGACGATGTTTTTTTCGTATCCGTTGATGTGCGCCATCCAGGAAATCAGCGGACGCATCGGCCGCGTCACCGGACGCGGGATTGCCGGCAACATCCGGCGTTACTATCCCGCCTGGCTGCTATACCCGCTGGTGGTGCTGCTTGTGCTGGCGAATACTTTCAACATCGGCGCTGATATCGGCGCCATGGGCGAGGCTCTGAAATTACTCATCGGCGGAAACGCCCTGCTTTACGCGATCGCGTTTGCCGCGTTGTGCGTGATTCTGCAAATCCTGGTTCCATACGCGAAATATTCCGTCTACCTGAAGTGGCTGACGCCGGTGTTGTTCAGTTACGTCGCGACGGTCCTGGTCGTCCATGTGCCCTGGGGCCAGGCGTTGCAAAAGACGATCATCCCACGATTCGCCAAATCTGGCGATTACTGGGCCACCTTCATCGCGATCCTGGGCACAACCATCAGCCCATACCTGTTCTTCTGGCAGGCGTCCCAGGAAACCGAAGAGATTCGCGATAAGCCGTTGGACCACGCATTGAACGATGCGCCGGAACAGGCGCGCGAGCAATTCGCCCGCATCCGCATGGATACCTACACCGGCATGTTCCTCTCAAATATCATCGCATTCTTCATCATCCTGGCGGCGGCGGTAACACTCAATAAAAGCGGCGTGACCACGGTCGACACCGCGTCCCAGGCAGCCGAAGCACTACGACCGCTCGCTGGCCGATTCGCCTTCACACTATTCGCCGCGGGAATCATCGGCACCGGCTTGCTGGCGGTCCCCGTCCTCGCGGGATCGGCCGCATACGCCGTTGGTGAAGCACTGAAATGGCCCACCGGCCTGGATCGAAAACCACTCGCCGCCAAGGGATTTTACGCTGTGCTGGCCGTCGCGACGCTGCTCGGACTGGCGATGAATTTCCCCCTCGTTCAGCAACACACCCACCTTACCCCTATCCGCGCCCTCTTCTGGAGCGCGGTGATCAACGGCGTCGTCGCGGTGCCCATCATGGTCGTCATGATGCTGATGATCGCCAATCCAAAAGCTATGGGCAATTTCGCAGGAGCTTCTCCTTTTTTGCGTATTTTCGGCTGGCTGGCGACAGCAGTAATGGCCGTCGCTTCGGCAGGCATGTTTCTCACATGGAAATCGTAAGAGGATTTTTCACATCAGCTTCCCCGTCAATCTTTCGATCAGATCAAATATATTATCCGACCCCTTAAGCCAGAACCCATCAGCGCCCGCCTCGCGCCAGCTGGGCGCACTCGCCATCGGCGCTGCAGACGATGATCACCATGTTCGCCAAACGCGGATCTTGCCGAACCTGCCTGACAAGTTCCAAACCCGAAACCCCAGGCATTCGGTCGTCGACAATCGTCGCATCCGGGATTTCCCGGGCCAAAAACCGCATCGCATCCTCGCCCGACTCGCAGGAAATCACATCGTGCTGATGCCATTGCAGCATGCGCGTCAACACTTCCGCATTTCCGGGTGATCGTCAACAAGCAGAATGCGAGCCATGGAGTCAATCTCGGTTGCTACCGCCCGGACATGCTTTTCGGAAGTGTTCTGCCGGCAAGACTGGCCACGACGGCCACCAATTCGCTCGGTTCAACCGGCTTGGCGACATGCGATTGATATCCCGCTCGCAGAGCACGCGTTCTATCCTCCGACCGCGCAAACGCGGTAATCGCCGCCGCTGGCGTCTTCCCCCCTTGCTGGTGGGAAAGTTGCCGCACCCTGCGGATGAACTCATACCCATCCACGTCCGGCATCCCGATATCGCTCACAAGCACTGTCGGACGCTCACGCTGCAAAATTTCCATCGCTTGCGAAACGCTGGATGCCACGACGACCGTCGCCCGGCATTCTTCCAGAACCCGCGAAATGAGCGAACGTGCGTCTTCCTCATCGTCCAAAACGAGAACGGAGATACCCGAAAGCGCATCACGTTCATCGGGCAATTCGCTAATCTCCACCGGCTGCGAACGTCGCCTATGTTCAGATGTCTCATTCGTCTGGCCGCGACGGACAACCATGAGCGGAAGCTCAATGATAAACGTCGCGCCCAAACCCTCGCCCGGGCTTTTTACCTGCGCCTTGCCCCCATGAAGCTCGACCAGGTTCTTCACAATAGCAAGGCCCAAACCCAGGCCGCCATGCTTCCGAGTCGTCGACGCATCGGCTTGCCGGAATCGGTCAAATACAAACGGCAAAAACTCCGGTTTGATTCCAATCCCCGAATCCGTCACCGTGATTTCCACGTGGCTCTCCACTCGCTCCAGCGCCACCTGCACCCTCCCGTCTTTGGGCGTGAACTTGACGGCATTGGACAGCAGATTCCAAATGATTTGCTGCAGCCTGGCCGGGTCACCGCGCACCGGCCCAACTTGCGTGTCGAGTATCTTTTCCAGTCGAATCCCCTTCGCTTCCGCCGCCGGACGAATAGACTCGATCGCGATGTTGGCAACGTCAGCGATGTTCACCTGCTGCACGTCGATACGAAGTTTTCCCGAGATGATCCTGCTCATATCCAGCAGGTCCTCGATCAGTTGAGCCTGAACACGCGCATTGCGTTCGATAATCGAGAGTCCTTCGTTCAGCTCCTTGTCTTCATTGTTCTGCCGACGAAGAATCTGCGCCCACCCCAGAATCGCGTTGAGCGGAGTGCGCAGTTCGTGCGATAAAGTCGCAAGAAACTCGTCTTTGAGCCGGCCCGCGCGTTCCGCATCCGTGCGCGCGGCCCGCTCGCTTTCCAAAAATTCCTTTCGCTCTTCAGCTATCTTTCGCTGCCCTTCAATATCCGTGTTCGTCCCAAACCAGAAGACGATTTTCCCTTCCGCATTGCGCAGCGGCATGGCCCGCGACAGATGCCAGCGCATCTCCCCATCGCGACGCCGCAGCGGAAACGTGTCTTCCCACGGCTCGCCCGAAAACAAAGCGGCTTTCCATTTGTCGATGATTCGAGGCAGGAGCTTTTCATCGTGGACGCTCTGCCAGCCCCACCCTTCCATTTGCCCCGCCGTCGTGCCGCAGTAATCGTGCCAGCGCTGGTTGTACCAGAATATCGAGCCATCAGGCTTCGCCATCCACGCCAGTTGCGGAATGGAATTCGCCAATGCCTCGAACTGTTGTTGACCTTCGCGAATCTCCTCAATTTGCCTGCGAATCTGGTATTGCCGGAGCCGGGCCCTGACCGCGGCTTGCACTGCGCTGGCGACCGACCTCATCGGAGCCGGACGTTCCAGCAGCGTCACGTTTCGCAATGAACGCAGCATCCTGGCCGCGGCCGCTGAGCCGCGATCGCCCTGCATCAGCAAAACAACCGGAATATCCGACCACGATGGCTGCTTTTCCAATTTCGCGAGAAGTTCATCAAGACCTTCCGCCCCAAAAGCCTCCTCGGTCAGAACGATCGCGCCCACCCCCGCGTCAACTTCCGCCGCCAACTCGCGAAGGCTCGGACAAACCACGCAGGCCAATCCCTCGCGAGACAGCAATGAACGCGTGATCTCGCCATCTTTCATGGTGGCGGCGGCAAGCAACACGCGCGTCTCAGAATCTGTGTGCACAGTGGTCGCTCTCGAATCGGACTAAATCAGGACCTGGACGTTTCCGACGCAATCTCGACGGGAACTCCCGTCAATATGCCGCGGAATTTCGTAAGAGGCTCGCTGAGATGGATGCCGTTCGCGTCGAAGCGAAGCTCCCTGATGCTTTCCTCGTGGGCTCCGCTGCGCTTTTTCACGACGGAGATCGCCTTCTTCACCTTTCCCGCGTACTCAAAATATCGCAGAAGGACGACAGAATCCGCCAGATAACTCGTGTCGACCGGGGACTGCATGTTCGCCCCCAACATGCCATGCTGAGCGACTACCATCAGCGTCGTCACCCCGCGTCGTCCTAAATAAGTCAAAAGCTCATGCAGTTGGGCGGTCAGATACCCCTCCCCGGGCATCGCGTTCATGTATCCATTGAGGCTGTCGATCACGATGACCCGAGCCTTGTCCTTTTCAACCGCTTCCCGCACCAAAAAAGCGAACTCTCCGGGCGATAGCTCAGCGGGGTCCACTTGTGTGACACGAACTTGACCCGCTTTTCTTCCTTCCACAAACTTGATGCCCAGTGCCGAGGTTCGAGCCTCAAGCGTGGCCATGCTTTCGTCGAACGCGAAGATGACGGCATGGTCTCCCCGCTGGGCCGCCGCAATGGCATATTGCACCGCGATCGTTGACTTCCCAGATCCGGCCGGTCCGACCAGCAGAGTGCTTGTCCCCCGATCGGGACCCCCGCCCAGCAGGGTGTCCAACGCCGTCACACCGCTCTTGATGCGTCCCGCGTCAAACGGCTCTTCATGCTCGGACGCGACGAGCCTTGGAAAAACCGTCAGGCCCCCGTACACAATCGAAAAGTCGTGGTATCCGCCGCGGAAACTCGTGCCCCGAAACTTCATGATCCGAAGCCTGCGGCGGGCAGACCCATACAGCGGCACAAGCTGCTCCAGGGAGACAACCCCGTGCGCGATGCTTTGCAGTTGCAGGTCCGAGCCCTCCGATGTGCGATCATCAAGCAAAAGAACCGTGCAGCGCCGGCCGATGAAAAATTGCTTCAATGCCAGAATCTGACGCCGATACCGCAGGGAATTTTGTGCCAACAGCCGCATCTCTGAAAGCGAATCAAATACGACTCGCGTCGGATTGATCCGCTCGACCGCCTCCAGAACCTTCTTTGTTGTCTCGGTCAGCTCCACCTCGGACGGGTGATACATCGTCACCTGTGTTTCACCATCAAGGTCTTTCTGGTCCGCGATGAGTTCGACGATCTCGATGCCGTCCAGCGACCAGCCATGTGACTCCGCACTGGCGATCAGCTCTTCCTTGGTCTCAGAAAGGGTGATGTAAAGACATTTCTCGCCTTTCCTTACACCTTCGAGCAGGTATTGAAGCGATAGCGTTGTCTTTCCCGAGCCGGGGTCGCCGTCGACGAGATAAAGCCGATGCGGAATAAGGCCGCCGTTTAGAACGTCGTCCAGCCCTGGAATGCCGGTTTGGGACCGTTCCAGCGTTCGATTTCCAACTTGATTCATAGTTCGCTTCCGTCCGATCCATCCGATGAGTTCCGTTGCCGCGTTCGCCACGTGACATCGAGGGAGCTTTTCAATCTAGCCGGTCCCCCGGGAAAAAACAGCGCTAAAATAGACATGGAATTGGCTGGGCAATACCCAGGCGTGGCAAAGGCGCATTACCTGCAAGCGATTGACAAGGATTTCCTGCGGGACACCGCTATCTCACCGCAAAACGCGGCGCACCCCAGCGATAAATACCCGTTCATGCCTCGCGCAAATGCTTAAGCCGTTCCGGCTCGGAGGATTTCAGTGCAGCCGCATCGCGCTCTTGCAGACCACAAAATTCCTCGCCGCAAGCCAGCGGAGGTTCGCCGGCGGGAATCGGCGTTCGCGGGCATCCCTGCGGTTGCGAAGGCAGCCCATACCCCGATCGCAATTCCCGCCGATGCCGCAGAATCTGCTGCATGTCTCTTTTCGTCCCCTTCACCGGTGGGTCGTTGGCGACAGCATCGCGCAACATCGCCCACGAGACCTCCGAAGCGATGACGCTGTCCCGCGCCGTCGGCAGTCCAAGATTCTTTTCCGCCGACACAGATCGCGCAAAGCTGTCCACCATGACATCCAGTTTCTTATCGTTGAACAGCGCCGTTTTTTTGTAAGTCGTATGGATTCCGTGCATCTCAATTGTCGCGTCGACAAAGTTGTGGCTCATTCGGCAAATTCCTTTTGTGCCGATGGCTTCCACGTAGCAATTATGCGTTTTCTCCGTGGCAAGATGGCCGTAGACAAATCCCTGCGTGATATCAAAGACGACGCCATTGGCGAATTGCCCATGCGCGTTGACCCACCAGGGATCTTTGTAATTCCACATCCGGATTCCCTGGGCGTGCCATTTCTCATATTCGCTCTTAGCGTACCAGCGGGCGACATCAACATAATGCATTCCACAATCGTGAAACGGCGGACCTTCCGGTTCGTGCCCCTCCGTTGGCATGTGGCCCGGAGTCATGTGGCAAATCCGCAGGATCGCCAGTTCACCGATTTCTCCCTCGGCGATGAACGCCCGCATATCCTTGTGATACCACGCGTTTCGGTTGAACAGATTAACCGCGACCAGCCGATCACTCGCCTCGATTTCCTTGACCAGTTGCCATTCCGTCTTGACATCCGCCGCCAGCGGTTTCTCGGCGATGACATGTTTTTTCGCCTTCAGCGCGCGCGAATCTGCGCCGGCCGGGCATCCGCCAGGGTAAACAATCCAACAACATCGATCGATTTGTCCGAGAAAATCGCATCCGGCCGCGCCTGAATTTGCGCCCCCGGCACCGACTTCGCCGCCAGCTCCCGCGCGTCGGGCGAGACATCGCAGATTGCCGCCACTTCCCAAAATTCGCTCTGCTGCATGGCCGCGACAAAGCCCCGGCCCATTCGTCCGTACCCAACAATTCCAACACGTAATTTTCGCGTCGTCATATCTGGCTGTTTAGTTTAACCGGAAAGCTTCACCCGCTTAAATCGGATTCGTAAGCCGCCCGGAATGCTCAAAAGAAAAGCATCAACCCAACTTGCGGGATTGCGCTCCAGTATACTATAGAATAAGCCCGCTTTGAATATTATGCTGGCGCGGAGACATATCCCACCGCCATGGGTATTGGCCGTGGTAAAGGGTCGCCGTGCTCGTGCCGCCGATCATCTGCCCGTCGGCTATTGACGCCGGCGCCGTCGACTCAACACACCCACCGTCCCGACTATTAACAGACCCAGAGAAGCCGGCTCCGGCACATTCGCCAAGCCATCCGCTGAGATTAAACCACCAGCCGCTGCAGCCAGAGTGGCCGATTTGCCCAGATTGGCCGAGAACGGCGTGAAGTCTTCGCTGTTGATCGTCCCATCGTAATTGAAGTCCCCTTTATCCCAGCCGCCGTTCTTTCCCACGTTGGCCGAGAACGGTGTGAAATCCTCGCTGTTGACGATCCCGTCAAGGTTGGCGTCGCCCAACAGCGTGAACATGATCTCAATCTCGCCCGAAGGCAGGCCGGCGACAGTGCCATCAGCGCCATCGGCGTAGCCGACGCCATAACTCAGGCCGCTGGCCGCATCGTCCGCCGCGATGTCGCTGCTGATAATCTGCGGACCGGCCAGATCATAGAAGCCATTCTTGATCCACGAGGCAATCGAAGCGATCGGATCGGTCGCGGGACTGCTGTAGTCGATGATGACGCGATTGTTGCCGATATCGAGCGTGCCGGTGCCGGTAATCGAAAGCGACGTGAGGTTCACGTTGCTGGTGCCTAAAGGAGTTCCCGCAGTGACGTTATCGGCCAGTTGCATCGTTCCGCCGGTGATGGAAACCGCGCTTGGGCTTGGCAATGCCCCGGCGACGCCGACCAGCAGCTTCCCGGCTGTGACGGTCGTCCCGCCGCTATAGCTGTTGGGGGCAGTGAGGTCGACGGTTCCCGAGCCGATCTTGTTGAGCATCCCGACGCCCGAAACGGTGCCGGCAAGGTTGATGTTTCCCGGTCCGCCGATGTTTCCCGTCCCGGCGAGGATGACGCCCGAAACGACAGGAGTTCCCAAGGTGGCGGTTCCAGAGGAAGCAGTGAGGGTTGCCGTGGGGGCAGTGTAATAGCCCGTGCCGGGGGCGGTTTGCTCGATGCCCAGAAACGTGAAGAGATCATTGGTGGTGACAATCGCCTGCGTTCCACCAGCGCTCGAGGCGCTGATCGTGATCGTGGGAGCGCTGGTGTATCCAATGCCGGGGCTGTAGATATCGATGCCCGTGACAACTCCAGCAGTACTGGTGACCGCGCCCAGAACCGCCCCGCTGCCACCGCCGCCGGTCACGGTTACCGTCGGATTGGCGGCCGTGGAACCCCTACCAACATCGTTATAACCCGAGCCGCCATTCGTGAGGGTGAACGTTTCCACGCCAATGCCCAGGACTGGTATCGCGGTAGCGCCCGTTCCCGAGCCGGTTAACGTCACCCTGGCGTCGCCGGACAGCGTGGTGGTGCTAACGATGCCGTCACCAAGAACGCCGCTGGTAATCCCTGCTGTAGCGCCGGTATTGGAGTTAATGAGTGATCCGCCATTGAGCGTGATCGGCTGGGTAATCGTCTGACCGGCCAGATCGATGGTTCCGTTCGTTGTGACGCCGGTGCCGCCGGGATTGCCAGTGACGATCCCGCCGAAACCCAATGCCTTGGAGTTGCCCAGTACCAGGCTGCCATTGGAGACCATCGTCCCGCCGGTGAACGTATTGGCGGTGCTCAAAGTCGCCGTTCCAGTGCCGGCCTTGCTCAGCGACGTGGTGCCCGCGATGCTGCCGGTACCGCTGAACGTGTAATTTGCCAGAGTGTTATTAATAGTAACCGACCCGGGACGAACGGTGCTGTTCAACGTGACGGCACTGCTGCCGTTGTTATTGTCATTGAAGGTCACGTACGAGCCGTCAGCATACATCGAGGCGTTCGTACCGTTATTCCAGTTGACGTTGTTGGCGCTATCCCAAGTCACGCCATCGAATGGTGCGACTGGGCCCGCACCGTTTTGTCCAAACGTGACGTTGAGAGCCGCCGCATTTGTGTTGTTCCACGTTAGGCTGGGATTGACCGCCGACAGGTCTTGCCAACTCACGTCGTAGGGATTGAAATTTTGACTTCCAGGTGGGGTGGCGCCAGGATCCAGTTCGAAGTTCATCCCAGTGATCTGGCTCTGATCAAATCCGCCCGGCGGCTCGTTCCTGCCGGCGGTGAGCAAATGCGCGTTGGGAATACTAAAGGGTACGTCGAGCACGTACGTGCCCGTCGTCAATCCATAACCCCCCATGGTCCATTGCACGAAGTCCCCCTCACCGTCGTCCAGATCAACTTGACATGCCGCATCGCCGGAGTTCACGGTCATGCTGAGTTGAAGCATCGAGTACCCGGTCGTGTCGATATGGGCTCCGCCGTTGTCGGTGTAATAGCCGTAGTAACAGCTTCCATAGCCCCCGCTCTGCGAAGCCGTTTCCCAATACGTCGGCGCCGAGGTGATCGTCGCGTTCGCCGTGAGCCAAGAGCCATAGTAGTTATCAGGGTTGAAATTATGGAAGTTCTCGATTTCTACTTGGGCGTGGCCCAAAGACGGCAAAAGAGCTAAACCCGAAGTCGACGCGGCAAGAATGGCGAGGCGGCATTTTCTACGCATAATTATCCCTCAAATTGGTGTTTATCTGGAGCCACTTCAGACGATACGGCGACAATTTCCTCCATTGCCAAACTACCCTACCGATGCTGAAAGTCAAACAAATTTTAACATCACTGTTATAGATTCAAAAGATTAGGGACGCCTTATGAAGGATTCCCGGTGGTGCCAGGAGCCCATTTGATGTCTCCCCAGCGATAGTCGTCGAGAATGAAGTTCTTAAATTGCAGGTCCGTACCGCCAGTACCGGGGTGCTTATAGTGGAAGCTGTCGCAGTGGCCGTCGAAGAACAGCGCGTTCGCCTGAGTGTTATTTACATGCCGGAAACGGAGATCGTTACCCAGCGAAAAATAAGGCGTGCTCGTTCTTTTGCCCGTCATCTGGGCATAGGTCTGCCAATCTGTGTTGAATCCCGCGTCGGGCCCGTTCACCATGCCATCTCCCGATGCACTCATGTACCACGACTGAAGGTTATTCGGATGGTTGAATAAATTGCTTTGAAAGCCGGACTGAATCTCCCAAAGGTCCGCGTCGGCCATCCATGTTCCCGTAAGACCTGGAGAGGCTGATATTCCTTCAGTGGCAATTTGAGCCGCGTCCATCACCATGATGATCTCACTCGGACGTTTGACCATTCCCATTTTATAAGGCACTTCACCATCATCTTGTGGCCCAGGTTGGGCCACTCCGCCATGAGAATTACCCGCAGTGTTGCCGGTATATGACCCGTCGGTCCAAAAATACCCTGGGGTGAAATGGAAAGGCCATGTCAGCACGCTGTAATTCTGTTGCAACGACGGATTATAGGTTGCCATCGGAGCCGTGGAGCTTGCCGGAATGTATGTGCCATCGATGGTGTCTTTGTCTTTGTATATCGCTCCCAGGCTGCCGGCAGTGTTCCCGCCATAGGTGCCGGTCGCGCCGGCGCGGTTGAAGTAGGGGAGGAGCAGGAAGCTCCAATCGGTGGCGCCGTTTGTTGGTACGGTAGGATCCCCGTCGCCGTTCCAATAGTAAATCGGATAGCTTCCATTAAAGTCCTGGGCGTAATTGGTCATCGCCATCCCAATCTGCCGCAGATTCGACATGCAATACAGCGAGTTCGCCTGCTGCCGGGCCTTGCCCAAAGCGGGCAATAGCAGGCCGACCAGGATCGCGATGATCCCGATCACTACCAGCAGTTCCACAAGAGTAAATCCAGCTCTCTTACGCATATGAGCCTCCGCACAGAAGATATTTCAATAACCGACGCCGCAGCGCCGTGTTCCCGTTCCGAATGATCCGGCTATCGAACGGCCACACGCCGCCGCGCCGGTCCCGTAAGGTCACGGCCCCACGGAGCGCGCCGCCCGGCGGAATAATCCGCGTCCGACGCCCTGTTGTCCTCAACTCCTTCATTTCCCGCACCTCGAACCAAATTGAAGCCGGGAGCATCATTTTTGTAGCTGCTTGTCTTCGGATTAAGCACCGTTACGTTCGTAATCGTCGCCAAGCCCACAGCCCCGCGCGCCGCGACAATGCCGCTACCTTCTCCTGCCACGCCAGGATTGACGATTCGAACCCGATTGAATGTGGCATCGCCAAGCAACCGGCCCGCAATAGATTGGAATTTGATGCCATCCGTAGGACTGTCAAAAACGTTGATGTCTTCGAAATGTACTCCTACCAGCTCCAAAAGGTTCGTCATCACCGCAATAGCCCCGTCGCGATCCCCGCAGCACGTGATGTCAATCCCGCGATAGTTCGTCACTCCGCGAAACCCAAACTCGGTGGGGAACATCGTGCTGGCCAAAATCCCCGCGCCGTAGGGAATATCGATAGCCTGGCAGTTCTCGACGCTGTTACTGTCACCGCCGTAAATCGAGAAGCCCTGGGCCAGAGATGGAAGTTGCGCCGTGCAATTGACGATGCGGTTGTGCCCAGCTTCGTAGGTCGACTTCGCGTACGATGCCGGCCAGATGGCAAAGCAGTCGTCGCCGGTACCGCGCGCCGTGCAGTCGTGCACCGTTGTATTGCTCATACCCACGCAAAGGTTAATGCCATCCGCGATGGTGTCGCGGAATCGGCATCCTTCGACTACCAAGCCATCGGAATTGACCAGCCATGCGCCAGTTTTTGTGTGCTCCACCCAGATATTTCGAATACTCGACCCCGTCCCGAACGAGCCACCGATCCCGTCGTTGGCTTCTGAATCGTTGCGATAATTCAGCTTTCCAACGATGGCAAAGTCCGCAAGCGTGACATTGGACCCGCTGCCATAAATGGCGACGCGGTTATCCGGCGTGTAGTCGTCAACCCCGACCAGTGTCGAGTACCACATACCCGCGCCTTGAATGGCAACGTCGCTGACCTCGATCGGCCCCTTCATCACAAACTGACCGCGTGGAATCCAGATAATCTTGTGCTGCTCCTTCGCCGCCACGATGGCCGCCTGGAACGCCGGTCGGGCATCGGATCCCCGAGCATCAGATTCATTGACGGGATTCGCGCCAAAATCAGTCACCGACACGGAATTCGCCGGCTGCTCGAGCGCCGGCGGAACGGTTTCAAGGTCCACAAAGTCAATCAGATATTGAGTCGCCGTGTCCTGCGCATCCTTCTGCAAGCGAATCACATCCCTGCAATGGACTGCGCCAGGCATAATCCGCACTTCGTCCCAGAAATGGCGAGGCGTTCCGGAAGAAGGTTGGTTGTTAAATGGATAATTGCCATATAGATAGGCAAATTTAGAGGTCATCGGCAGCTTGCTGTGGAATTTGCCGTTGATATAAAGGCTAAGTGTCGCGCTGACTCCGCTGCCATCAGGTGAATCGGGAATGCAATACCGGACAACCAGCCCCTGGGCATCCGATTTGGCGGTGAATTCCACGTACTGGCCAATTCCAGCCAGGCATACACATTGCCGACCGCTGGCCTCTCGCGCAGCCGTATGACCGGTATAATCCGGACCGACCACACTACCGTTGGTGGTCGCCTGTTCCGCCTCGTAGGTCACCCATGGCACAACCGCCCCGCGCTCATTCGCTGCACCACCCGCGCGGCAAACTACCGCCAGGATACCCGCAATTCCGAACAGCAAACGCCAAATGCTCATTCTTTCCTCAGGGCAACACGATATTCGCAACTATAACACTGATGTACTATATCACCAGCCGGAGCCCTGTCAACTATTTTCCTTAGGGAATAGCATTTTAGCGAGTAAGATATAGCGGTACTGAGATAGTTTTGGTGATCGTTCAATAAAGGAATCCACGAATGCCCCGCAGGCAGAAATTCAAAGACGTTATGTCGGTAATCGAGCGGCGAATACGCCAGGGTGATTACGTCCTCAGCCCGATCCCGGGCGAGCGAAAAATCGCCGAGGAAACCGGTGTCAGCCACATGACCGCCCGCAAGGCCGTGCGCGTGCTGATCGACCAAAAGGTATTGATTCGCCGACCCAACGGATCGCTTGATATTTACCCCAGCGAGCAGGGCGAAATTGGATCGGGCCATTTCCTTCTGCTCTATCCCGCCTATGCGTCCACCTACCTCACTCACCTGCGACAAACAGTATTCGAAGCGGCGCGGGACCACGGCTTGAGCATGCGACCCGTGCAATACGTGCACTGGGACGATCCCGTCGTCGCCAGCGCCGCGGCAAATCCAGCCGGATTGATCTTCATATCCAGCGCTGCTGACGTGCCTGCCCATGTTTTGACCATGCTTCGTTTGAGCAAATGCGTTTCGCTGGACCTTGACCTGAGCGACCAGGAAATCCCCTCCATCCGGCTTTTTCCGGACGCTCATATTGTCAATGTATTCGACCACCTGCGAAAACTCGGCCACGAGCGCATCGGCTGCATCAGCACCCAGCACCACAACCCCGAGATTGACCGGCGAATCCGACTTTGGCGAGACTACCTCGAACGTCACCAGATAAATGGGGAGCTTGTTGAACGCCCCACTCGCTCGTTCGATGACGCAACGCCCGCGGCTTATGACGCGATGCGCGAATTGCTCAGCAAAGGACCGCTCCAATGCACCGCGTTTGTCGGTACAACGTTCCCAGCGGCCGTTGGCGCCATTCGCGCCTGCTGGGAACACGGATTGACGGTAGGAAAAGATATTTCGATCTGCGCGATCAACATCGAATCGCCCGCGCGATTTATGACACCGTCGGTAACAGGACTGGACACGCCAAACCTGTCAAAGTCGCTGGGAAAGTGCTTTGAATGGTTCAGTGACGACCGCGATTGGACCGGTACCACGCGGCTGGAGCCCAGCCGCGCGGAGTTCGTCCAGGGGGAATCGACCGGGCCCTTCCTCAAACCCGCCTGATTCATATCTATTAATAGTGCAATGGTGGTGTAAATGCGTCACCATTCGCCTTTTTCTCGACATCGGAATTGGTCTGGGACCTCAACTCATCAAAGGTATCCATGGCCGCCAAAATTTAATTTTTTGAGTGAATGCACCTGCCGCTGCTATCGGGTATTGCGACTAATTGGCTTGTCCGCGGCCTCGGACAAGCCGCTTTTAGACGTATAAAATCGCAGCCAAGGAATCCATAACATATCGATTATAATTCGCAGTTTGCGACATATAACATGCGCGTTAGAATTTCTCTTGACGAGTTCAAATATGTGGGGTAATTTAGTTCTCGAGGAAATGATTTCGGGTCATTTCGAACTGTCACATTCGCGCTCAACGGTGCGCCACGTTTAGAGGGAGAAAGCAAATGAGAGCATCCATTGTATTTGCCGCGATGGCTATTTTGGGCCTGGCGGTTTCCACGGGCCACGCCCAGCCAATTACGGGCGTCCCCTATCTCAACAATATCGACATCAATGGCGCCGGATACTCAGGCGATTGGAATAATGTGAACACCACCAACGTTCTGGACGTTACCACCGGCACAGACCAGGGCTTGGAATTCCAAGTCAATAACGGGCCGAACGGTTCCGGTGGAGAGAATGCCAACAGCTTCAGCACCTTTTATTCCTATATTCCAACCCCGGCAACTCCTAACGTTCCCGTTACCGGGGCGGTTATCACGTTCACATGGAATTCCGGTAATGCTGTCGCCGGAATCAACGTGGTTTACGCGCTCGATGACAGTGCAGGCGGCACCGATTACTACTTTCCCACGAACGGTTATGACCTTACGCCGCAAGCTGGTCAGACCTACAGTTATTACGTTCCCCTAGTGGACCCCAATCTGACAAATCTGAACACCCCGGGAAATGTCGTCAACGGCTTCAATTTGCAGATCGATCCCGCAAATGTTTACGGGCCCTACGACATCACCTTCAACAGCATTGCCCTGGTGCCCGAACCGGCCAGCATCGGCGCAATGGGCATCGCAACGTGCCTTCTGGCCGCTCGTCGGCGCCGTCGGACCGCATAACGGCCACCCGGCCGCGGTCAGGTTGCGGAAGAAATATCTCTTCCGATCCTGCGGAATAAATCTGATCTTCGACGCTCTTCGTCGGAGATCAGATTTTTCCGTAATGGGCCGGCCTAGAATTGACAAGGAACCGTGATGAAGCTGCCAGTATTTGTTGCCACCGGCTACATGGTCGCTCTTCCCTGTCGATTGCTCGCCCAGGGCGCTGTCGTCCCTAAGACAAATCCGATTCCGGTCTACGTGCAAATCATGCCCTGGTTCCAGACCCCCGAAACGCTGGGGGGCACGAGTTGGGGCTGGCACTGGACGATGAACAATTGTAATCCCAACACGATATTGCCCAACGGCCAGCGGCAAATCGCCTCATACTATTACCCGCTCATCGGCACATACGATTCAAGCGATCCATACGTCATCGAATACCAAATGCTGCTGATGAAGCTCAGTGGAATCTCAGGAACAACTGTTGATTGGTACGGCCAGCAGGGATCAAACGGCGATGAAGCCTCACTACTGAGCGCTTCGAATAAGATTGTCAGTGCAACGCAGACTTACGGGCTGGGAGTCGGGGTCTGCCTCGAAGATCGGTTTGCCACTTCAACCAGCGAAGTAACCAACAATATCAACTACATGGAGCAGAACTACGCGACCCAGTCCAACTACATCAGGGTGGGACCGAATAACGAGCCGTTGACATTGCTCTTCGGCCCAATAACGCAAACGCAGCCCAGCGACTGGACCACGATTCTTTCCGGCGTAAGCCAGACGCCGGCGCTAGTGCCGCTGCAATATCAGGCTTCGCAGGTTAATCCAAATCCGCCGGTGGGCCCACCGCCGGCCGTTGGCGAGGCTGCCTGGATCTATCAGGATAAGGGAACCACGGACGACCTGACCGTTCAGAAGAATTTTCTCGCCAATGAAGCCGGAAAGTTCAGCAATTCCATCGGCGACGCCTATGTAGGTTACAACGACTACTATACCGCCGGCGGCGATCCATCCGCCGCCTCCGGTTTCGTCATCCCGGAAAGTGACAGCAACGGCCAGACTCTTACCGAGACTCTCAATCAGGACCAAACCTATTCCAAAAACATTGCAGCGATTCAGATCGCAACGTGGAACGACTACGGCGAAGGCACCATGATCGAGCCGACCGTTCAGAATGGATTCTCTTCCCTGCAGCAGATTCAGAAATTCACAGGCGTGCCCTACGGCCTTTCGCAGTTGCAATTGGTTTACCAGCTCTACGAGGCACGCGAGAAATTCCTGGGAAATTCGACTGAGGAAGCAGTGCTGAATCAGACGTCGAGCAATATCAATAATCTCGACTTTCCCGATGCGCAAAAGTCGCTCGCTGATGCGGTCTCGTCGACTCCTGAGACAATCAGTCTCATTAATTCCCTGACCCTCAACGGCACCGCTGCCTTCAATCTCACCAACGACAAACTGATCATCAACTACGCCCCCGGCTCCGACCCCATCGCCACGATTCGCGCGTATCTGCTCTCGGGCTACAACGGCGGCGCCTGGAACGGCCCCGGCATCGATTCCTCCTTCATCGCCGCCAATCCGTCGTATTCTCTCGGCTACGCCGACTCAGCCGATCCGGGAAATCCCGCCGGATTACCCACCGACACCATCGAAATCATGTACACGCTGTTGGGCGACGCTAATCTTGACGGAACGGTTAATGCCGAAGACTTTACCCTATTCTCGCAAAACCTCGGTCAGAGCGGCGGCTGGGATGCTGGAGACTTCAATTACGATGGAACGGTCAATGCCGAGGACTTCACACTCTTCTCAGGCAATCTCGGCGAGTCCGACGCTCAGGCGGGAGTTTTGAATGAACAGAGCAGCATCAGCCTTGCGAGTGTGCCCGAGCCGGCGTCGATTGGTCTCGCGGCAATCACCGGTTTCGGCTTGCTCGCCCGGCGGCGACGATCTTCATCTTGTTCACCGCGATGATCCTGTCCATTTCCGATATAATGATCCAGTGACACCTCCCGGAGGGCCATGACATTCACAAGGGTCATTCGCTGGCTTCTAGGCTTGGTAGCTGCGCTGGTGGTCCTCTGGTCATTCCTGGCGGTGGGCCTGCGGCTCTGGCGCGAACACGATCCCAACGATCATCGGGTCAAGCTTTCCATTCTTTATTGGGGAGATTCCTCGGAGGACAACATCGTCCGCGACCTCGCCGAGGATTATGAGCGCGATCATCCCGATATTTCCGTCGAACGCATTCACGCTTCGGATTACGATTCAAAATTCAAGACCATGTTCGCCGCCGGCACGCCGCCGGATTTGTTTTATCTGGATCACCACAACACCGCGTCCTACGCCCAATTGAATCTGCTGGAGAATCTCGATCCGCTGATCCAAAATCTGCCCGATGGAAAGCACTGGCTGGACGGCTATTACCCGAACCTGGTGAACGCATTTCGATTCGACGGCAAACAGAACGGCGTCGGACCGCTATACGGAGTTCCCAAGGATTTCACGACGATGTTGATGTACGTCAACGTCGATCTGTTCCAGCGCGCGGGGCTGCGGGTGCCATTTGACGGATGGACCTGGGATGAATTTGAAGCCGATTGCAAAAAAATCGCGGCGCTGTCCCGTGCCGACGACCCAGCCGGGCCGATTTACGGAGCGGTGCTCAATACCTGGCTGGAAGTTTTGGGGAACATCACCTGGAGCTTTGGCGGGGATTATTTCAATGATTCAAATTACCACGACGTTCGTTTCACCGATCCGGATTCCCTTGCCGCGCTGGAGATGATCCATCGCGTGCGGTTTGTCGATCATTCCGTATTCAACGCGGTGGGTCCGCAGAAAAATGATCAGGGCGCCCAGATGTTTTTCAGCGGACGGATTGGGTGCATCGGGCCGCTCGGACGATGGACGACTGCGCGTTATCGCGGCACCGGGCCGGGCGATCCGGGAATTACGACGTTCCATTGGGACGTCGTTCCCCTGCCGCATGAAAAGGTCGCGGTCAGCGACATCTCGGTCGTCGCCTGGTCGATGTCGGCCCAAACCAAACATCCCAAGGAAGCGTTCGATCTCTTGATGTTTCTCTGCGGACCGCAGGGACAATCGCGGATGGCGCGGCTGGGCCTCGCAGTCCCTTCATTGAAAAATGTCTCAGAAGGCCCGGCGTTCCTGGAGGGCAAACCGGATCATGTGCGAATTTTTCTGGATGACATATCGATCGGCCGCGTCGCCGATTTACCGCCAGAGCAGGAGTTCGAGCAGTTCTCAAACGAAGAATTCGGAAATTATCTCGAGTTGAACAATGGAACCGCCAAAGAGGCCGCGGAGAATTTGAAAAGGCGCTGGCTCGCCGAACTGGCATCGCCGCTGAAAAGCGGCACATATCAATTGATGGATTGGACGCGCGTCGAGGAGATCACGTTGGCCGCGATCGCGGTGATAGCCGCTGCCTTCTGGTTTGCATTGCGCCGGCAAAAATTGGGCCTGCTCGACCGCAAGCTCGAACGCGAGGGATGGCTCTTCATCTCCCCCTGGCTGATCGGCTTCATCGCCCTGACCCTCGGCCCGATCGTTTTATCGCTGCTGCTTTCATTCACCCGATGGACCGGGATGAATCCGATCAGCTACGCCCAGTTTGTCGGACTGGACAACTTCAAGCACCTGCTGAAGTTCGATGATGATCTGGTCCCTTCCCTGCGCGTGACGGCCTACTACGCCCTGCTGATGGTGCCGATCGGGCAAATCGCGGCCCTGGCAGTGGCGATGCTCATGAACGCCCGGGTGCGGAACATCGGATTGTTCCGCTCGATCTACTATCTTCCCACGCTGGTAGGCGGCGTGACGATGGCGACCATGTGGCTCTGGCTGTACGACCCCAACTACGGCCTGGTCAATCGCATCCTGGCCCCGATCGCACATTGGTTCGGCACCTCGCCCCCCGATTGGGTTGGCAACGATGCCCTGCGATGGGGCGTACCGGCGTTCGTCATCATGGGACTCTGGACCGTCGGCGGCGGGATGCTCACCTATCTCGCGGCCCTGAAAAATGTGCCGGCATCCCTATATGAAGCCGCGCGAATCGACGGCGCGAGCGCGGTCCGCCAGTTCTTCGCCGTCACGATGCCGATGATTTCTCCGCTGATATTTTTCAACCTGGTCATCGCCATCATTTCCAGCTTCCAGGTGTTCGCCCAGGTCTATGTAATGACCAACGGCGGCCCGAAAAACGCGACGCTGTTTTACGTGCTCTACCTCTATCGTCAGGCGTTTTTGAACCACAACATGGGCTACGCCAGCGCGATGGCATGGATCCTGTTCCTGATCGTGCTGATCCTGACCGGCATAATCATCCGCGGCAGCCGGCGTTGGGTTTACTACGAGGGACTCAAAGCATGAGCACCGCCGCCACCGACAAATCCCGCGCGAACCTCGCCGTATACGGACCACTGATCCTCGGCTCCATCCTCATGCTGACGCCGTTCGCCTGGATGATCAGCAGCAGCCTAAAACCCGAAGCCGAGATCCACCTGGTTCCACCGCGCCTGATGCCATCACAAATCGAATGGCACAACTATCCCGATTCCCTGGGCCGCGACAAAATGGACCTCGCCCAGACGCTGCCCAATACAGTCGTCGTCACCGTATGTTGCGTCCTGGGTCAGATTATTTCCAGCAGCCTGGTGGGATTCGGCTTCGCCCGCTTCCGTTTCCGCGGACGCGGCCCACTGTTTTTGATCATGCTCAGCACGATGATGCTCCCCGCCCAGGTCACAATGATTCCCATGTTCATCATCTTCCGCTGGCTCGGCTGGATCGACACCTTCTTACCCCTGATCATCCCACAATGGCTCGCCGGCCCGTTTTTCGTCTTCATGTTCCGTCAATTCTTCGCCCAAATTCCCGAAGAACTCGTCGAAGCCGCCCGGATGGACGGCGCCAGCAACTGGCGAATCTACTGGCAGATCATGCTCCCCCTGAGCGGCCCCGTGATCGCCATCACCGCGATCTACACATTCATGGGAACCTGGAACGACTTCATGAACCCGCTGATCTATCTGAATTCCCCCAGCAACAACACGCTTGCCCTCGCCCTGGCCTCCTTCAACGGCCAACACGGCGTCGCCAACGCCAACCAACTGATGGCCGCAAGCTTCGTTACAATGATCCCCTGCCTGCTTTTGTTCGCCGCGGCGCAGAGATACTTCGTCGAGAATATCGCGATGACGGGGGGGAAGAGTTGACGTTGATTATCGATTGTTGAACACGGTTCAATGACATTCAAAGTGAAAATCCCAAAATGCAAAATCGCCCGGAAAATCCGAGCGATTCGCAAAAAACGCAGAACGATCCATGGCCTCTATCGGAGTTGAACACTTCGCAAAAAGCCCTGAAAACCGCGCTTTCCGGCTCCGGCGCGGCGCAAAATCGCGGCGCAGTTGACGCGCGGATCATCAAACCCGGAAGACTCGGACCTTGCAAAAATCGTATCGGTCTGGCCGACGCTGTCAGTACGGATCAAGGCGGCCATTATGGCAATGGTGAAATCCGCCAAATGAGCGCATGGATATCCGCACTATCTCCCCCTTGCGATGCGCTTCAACAGCATGGCCTTTCGGATGGACTTTGCTTGCCGATTCCCGCGATGATGGTAAGCATCGTGGCAGCGCCTGTTTTATCATCGCTATTCGATCCCGGCGCCAGCCATACCGATCTAATAGTTGTCGCGATCAACATTACTATCGAACCGCTCGAAGCCGACCGAGGCCGCGATATGGCAAAGCCCCACTTGTGACGGACCGGAAATTACAAGCAGGACCCGCTCCTAGAGATGCATCAATCGCGGCAGATCCCTTTTAATGCAAGCGACCCTGAATCCCCCCGCGAAGTCATCATTTCTGTCGAATGAATTTTCGTTGCATTTTGTGAATTTTCAAAATTCACTGATGCGAAATCCCCCTGTTTTGTCCAGCGATCTTGCGCACCGCCGAAATTCCGAAAATGCATTTTTGACGGCTGCGCGCAGAAGTTGGCATTGTAGCCCCCAACATGAACACGTATGCACTTTCAATGTCACCGCCAGCCGCGCCGCCCCTGCTGGTGAGCGAACGCGAGGCCGGGCGGTTGCTGGGCGTCACCCCCCGGACCGTATTCAATCTTCGCCAACGTGGTGAGCTTCCGGCGGTAAAGATAGGAACCCGCGTCCTGTACGACCGTCGCGACGTGGAGGTTTTCATCTCACGCAAGAAAAGCGAGTCGATCGCGCCCAAAAACAAGCTCAATGATTCAGGAAATGTTTGACCTAAATGCGGCGAAAGCCCGCAGGAGATATGTCATGCGTAAACTTAATGTTCCAGTTGCAAAGAAACCCGCCAGGGCCGCCGCACAAAAGCTGCGATCCACAACGGATTCCAACACCGCCGCGGATGCGGCCGTCCCTAGAGGTGCGGATGCTCTCGCCGCGGTGCCGTCTACCCCAAATGCCACAGCTTCGGATCCGACTGCACTTCACGCCCCGCCGCAATTGGCGCCGGTCCGCATGGAAATAGCGAAATTGGTTTCGCATCCACAGCAAGCCGAATACAACCCGCCAGTTTCAGCCGTCGAAGATGCGCGTCTGGACGAGGATCTGAAGACCGGCCAACGTGAACCGATCCACGTTATGCCGGCCGGAAACCGTGCCGAACTCCCGGCAAATGCTATTCTCGATGGGCACCGCCGCGCCGCCGCGCTCGGTCGCCTTGGCAAAACTCACGCGACAGTGATCATCCGATATGATCTGCAGCATGCTACTGCCGCGGATGTCGAAGCCACATTTCTGCGCTTCAATGCTAATCGTCGACAACTCGATCCGCTCTCTTTCGTCATCAACCTAAAACGCCAAAAGGAACTGGAACGTCGCCGCAGGCTCAATGGCGTCGATCTTCGAGCGATGGACCAGATGGTCATGGCGATTTTCGGAATGTCCCTCCGGAATGCGCAAAGATACCTGCACGCTACCGACGCACCGCCCGAAATCCAGGCCGCATTTCGGCGCAACGATATTCTGCTCAACCACGCTGCCCGGGTTGGTTCCCTCAATCCGGACGAGCAACAGGAGGTCGCGATGGCGATCAGGGGCATCACTCACAAAAGTGAAATCCGAGAAATCATTGCCATATTCATTCGGAAGTACGGCGTGCGACCTCGTTCCCCGCGAATCAAACGCCACACGCCGAAGGCGATGGCGATGCTGGAGAAGTTCGCGGGTCAACTGGCGGAAGTGGAAACCGACCAACTACACGGACCGACCGTCGCCAAGCATCTGCCGGCGCTGAAAAAACTGCAGACCACGGTGGCGAATCTGATCACGGTGTCAGAGCGCCCAGGCGGAGATTGGCGCAAACTCTTCGGGATCCCGAGCGATGAGATCGACCATAAGGCAGCCAGTGAATGACCGGCATACGCGCAGCCGTCGGCTGTCGCCGACGACGGAAATAACCAAATGTTTGATTGGTTTAACCGAGGATTAAAAATGAAAAACGCTAAAAACGAAAATATCCAATCCATGAACGGTTCAACCGACCCTGAACAGTCCGACCACCGCGGAGAGCGAAACACCAAAATTGGCAAAGATTGCAATCGACAAGATCACGGTCGATCGAGAAATCCAGCCCCGCGCACAGCTTAATAGCGGCGTGGTCAACGACTATGCAGAGGCGATAGAACGTAAAGAGCAATTCCCCCCTCTGGTCGTATTCGATGATGGCACCGACCTCTGGCTAGCGGAAGGGTTTCACCGAATCGCAGCCCACAAAAAGGCTGGCCAAAAGAAGGTGCACGTCCAGATGTATGTGGGCACTCGCCGCGAAGCCATGCTGCATGCCGCAGGATCAAATGTCGCGCATGGGCTGCGGCGCACTAACGCTGACAAGCGCCGGGCGGTTAACCGACTGCTAGATGACCCGGAGTGGAAGAAATGGAACGACTCTAAGATCGCACGTAGATGTGGAGTGAGTGACAAACTCGTAGCGGATATTCGCAATTCTCGGTTCGGAAATCCGAACGGAGAAACACGCAACTTCGACACCCGACACGGCACCGTCGGCCAATTTAAGGTCAAATCCGACAAGGCACCGGCCCCAACGACTCCGTCCGAGACAAAACCAGCCGATACCGAAACCGGATCTTCTCCCGAAAGCCCGGAACATTCCATTCCCGATGAATCTGACGGATTCGACGACACTACTGACGATGCAGAAACAGCCAATACCAATTCTGACTCTCCAATAAACGAACCGGAACAATCCGGTCGTGATCGATCGCCCGACGTTGAAGGCAACGCTGACGATTCAGGATCAGATTTCAGCGACAACACCGCCGAATCGAAGGTTCGCACCGCTACTGAAGCGATCGAGCAGGTAGTGGCACTAGGTGATGAGTTGGCTTTTGTGCCCGATGAGCTGCGCAAAGGCTTTCATATTGCCTTAAGGAACATTTTCGTTCTCTGGCGGAGCCTATTTCCTGTAAAGGGCGGCTCCAAAACATCTTCCGCGTCCGAATAGCGCTAATGCTGAGAAAGGAACCAACGATTGGCAGGGGCCGTGTCGGCTCCGTCGATCAGACTTTTTTCGTTTTGAGGCCCCATGAACCAGAAACCAAAAGCGTCTCCGATGATCACCCACCAGTTACCCGGTGGGAGGTACGCTCACCTCTCGCGCCTACTGAACGAAGTGGTTTTCGTCAATGTGGGCCGCGACTTCGCCGTTTCGTTGGCTGACCCGAAGTGTGCGAGCCTCGTCTGCGGATGTTGGACCAGCAACGACGGACAGCCGCAGCTAGTGGTCACTGACGCCAATGGCCGGATGACAGTCCACAATCTCGACAAGGTCGTCCTTCTTGGTGCTGCGATGAAACTCGACGCGGCTGTCACCGACCAGATTTCCCAGCAAAAGCGTTGGCTCGCGAAAATCGAAAAACCCAAAGAGCGTCGAAATGCGAAGAGTGCTGCGCCGCTCGATGCCGAAGACCATTTGCTTGACTAACGTTTCGACCAACTGGGCAAAGATGCATTCGAAAAATTCGACTATTTTCCGGAATAGAACATGGCCACCAACAACCTGAACCAAATGGATGCGATGCAGGCGGTGGTCTGGGGTCCCAACCCGATTTTCAAAGTCGAGGCCGTGGCCCCGGAGGTGCCGATCGACCCCGCTCAGTTCGATAAAATCATGGGGCTTTCCCGCCAGCATCTGGTGCGGAGGCTGCTGCTGGCGGTTCATTATATATGTTGCCGTGAAGGCCGGTTGGGCTTTGCGATAGATGAGCAGGAACTATCGCAGCTTGTATGGGGCGGTCACCGGCCGCAGCACTGGCGATCGATGCTGAAGGCCGCCGTCAATGAAGCTGCCGCCGCCGCCAAATCCTGGTCGCCGGAGAGTTCGATAGAAAGCACATACCAGCGAAACGACCACGCCCACCTGCTGCGAGTTCCGCCTTCTTTCCTGAGGTCGCTTAAAGTTCTGGCTCGCAAGGACCAGCGACTGATGCTGCTGAAGCGCAACCCCGACCCCGACAAAAGGATCAGCAGGAGACAGCTGGCATTTTTGCGGGACCACGGCTGGGAGGACGTCGGCGATGGAAGGCATGGCAGCGACAACCGTCTGCGGGCGATCGTGAGAGATTTTTGCAACGAGGCCGCATCGGTGCCGACATTGAAAGGAATCGCCAATGCGCGGCAGGAGACGGGAGGCTACCGGACGATCTTCATTCCCGCGCTGCTGGGCGATGAGCACGTCTGCCGAGAGCTGGGCCCACTGGTAAACGTCCTCGTGGACAACCGTTCGCGGTGGGGAGGCAGCGTAACCGACGCCAAGCTCGCCGCCTCGCGCAGCCTTGCTGATAACGTCACCTGCTCTTTGCTCGATCCAACGAAATCCTATGCGACGTTCGCCGGCAACCAAGGCGCACGTGGCTACCGCCCGGCGATCTGGGCGAGGATGTTGCACACGGATATAAAAACGTTTTTGAAGCGGCTGGCAGCAGCCAGGGACCCCCTGGGGCTAATCGTTGTCGGCGTTGACCGGGAGAGCCAGTTTTACGATCTGGATGCTCTGTCGGCCGGCACGGCAGCTCTATGGGACAAGGTGGCGGTCCGGATTTACTCCGAAAAGGATTACCGCAGGCGTTGGGCGGCGGTACTGCGTTGGCGACCGCTTGATAGCGCCAACGTTGATGGCAAAGGCCAAAGACCGGAGTTCGAAACCGATCGCGAAATCCTCAGACAGCGCGTGTTGGAGGCGGGGTTAAGAACAATCGCCAGGGATACTCACACCGCCGCCAGCCATCTGTCCACCTACCTGAAGCACGGCCGCGGATTGTCCATCCACGCGGTTGCGAAGGTGCGGCAGCAGGTAATGGATTGCCAAAACCTCGGTGGACCCGCCGCCTTTGCATTGTTTTCCGGCTGTAAGACGCTGGCGGAATTTGCTGTGGCCTATCGTAAGCTGGGCTGGTGCGTGATTCCGCTGGTTCCAGGCACTCGAGCCAGTTACCTGAAACACTGGAAACCGTTCCAGATCGCGCTGCCAACGATAAGACAGGTCAGCAAGTGGTGGAAGATGTGGCCTGATGCCTCGATTGGCATTGTCCTTGGTCCGATCAGTGGCCTGCTGGTAATCGACAGCGACAGCAAAGATGCTAACAATCTGCTCCTGAAATTGCTTGGTGATGTGCTCAAACATTGCCCGAAGGCGGCTTCGGGCAGCCGGGGGCCGGGCAAATACCACTACTATTTCAAGCACCCAGCGCTCGCAACACGAGCATCGAATAAGAGTCTGCACCAGCAGTTGGAGATCCGAGGCACTAACGGCCTTATCGTTGCTCCCCCCAGCGTTCACAAAACCGGCAAGAACACATACGCCTGGATAAAGGGACAGGCTATCTGGCGGGTTCCGTTGATGGAGACGCCGGCGGTGATCCTGGAAGCCCTGCAGGCCAGCCGAAAAAGGATCCCCATCGCAGTCAGGCTGCCGGCGCCCACGATCAAAGGCAGCGGTGGATTCAGCGAGACCTTCAGCAGCTTCAACAGCCAGCGCGTGCCTGGAGACGTTGCCGAGTTCATACGCGGCGAACATGCCCACACCAATAACCACGATTGGAATGATCGATTGTTCAGGTGTGCGCGGTGGTGCCGTGACCATCATGTGCCGCAGGACCTGGCAGAAGACATCTTGGTCAAGGAGGCTGATCCAACCGATTCAGCGGAAAAGGATAAGGCGCTGAACACAATCCGCAGTGCCTATTCGCACCCACCGTCGGCCGCGGCAGGAAGTTAATCCGCAGAATCCACCGATCCGTTTACCCGATTGGGGATGGATTCTTCCGGCGCCCGTACCGGCTTTTTAGAGCCGAACTGTTACGGGGCAGGTGATCTTCTGGAGAAGGCGTTACACGAAAAACGGACATTCCGGAGCCCGTGTTACTCATAAACCGGACATTCTGGTGATCTGAATCTGCTGTAAGTCGTTGCCAGCACTCGGCTCTCCTATTCTCCATACAAGTTCCATACAGGAACCAACTGCGCTGCGATCCGGTGCCTCCTGCGTCGGCCCGGTGCTCGCTGAAGGGCTGCACAAAAAAGGATCGTAATGTACCCGGACCAGCGCCTTCAATAATACTATTGAGACGATGCAGCCGGTTGAGCGTGCCAGCTCGGCATATCCAACCGCCAGGGCTGGGAATCTCCCGTGTTAGTCAGGTCGGCCCTGATATCTTTATCGGAGACAATGAGTGTCTGAAGGTCACGTTTTTTTCACTTTTGAGCCATTAAATCGTCCACGATCACCATTAAATCGGAAACGCAAGGTTCGCGTCGCAGAATATGCTTAGTTGATGTCGAATGATCGAAAAGCGTCATACTGGCGAGGTAACTTCGGCGCGAAAATTAAGTGTTAGCTTAACCCGGAAGTCATGCGCGAGTTTAGGGGTATCACATTATTCTGACCGCCCAATCCGGTACGCGTGCCCACACTTAGCTGGCCATTCAGGCCGTGACAACAAGTTTAGCTTTCACTTAACGGGTCCCACAGCGCGCACGGCAACTAATTTGTTTAAATAAAAGGAGTTAGATGATCGCTTGCACTGCAAGATGGCCAATTTATTCCATTTCGGCGATTGAGAATGTTCATTACTAGCACGGTTTTCAGCATTAGAAAGCGTGTTTGAGGAAGTGCGACCTTGGAGCGTTGCGAATTTGAATTTCCGTCGCGTTTTAGAGTGTTGAGGCTTCGCCAAAAACTTTCCAAAACAACCTGGGTTTGTGACTTCGAAAACGATTGGCAGGCGCTAGATCAATAACGTTATTTGCATTGGCCCCGTGGGCAGATCTCATCATCCACGCAGGATACAGGAATGGCTCATATCGGTCAGTAGGAAAAACTACCCGCATCTGTCTCGCGACGACGGGTAAGGATTTGACCCCCTATTGGAGGTATGGCGAGGAACACATGAAATCCAAATGGAATCCATTGATCATGCTGGCAACGCCGGAATCAATGTCCTCATTCACGTTACCTTCTTTTCCTTCAATCTGTTTAAGCGCTCTCACCGCCGACCGCATCAGGTACGGTGTCATTCATGAAGAATTCCCGCGTTGCCACCAAACCGATCTGGCTCACGGGGGTTCAGATTCCCAAATATCGTCCCGCCCACGGAAAACCGCATGCAGACGTATGCGTCGTGGGCGCAGGGATCGCGGGGTTGACCACCGCATATCTGTTGCTGCGGGAGGGTCGATCCGTGATCGTCCTAGATGAAGCGCCGTTGGGCAGTGGCCAAACCGGCCATACCAGCGCGCATCTGGCCAGCGCAATCGATGACCGGTTCATCGAAATTGAACGGCAGCACGGCCTCAAGGGATCGCAACTGGCTTATGAAAGCCATGCCGCCGCGATCGACACCATCGAACAAATCAGTCGCCTGGAAAAGATCGCATGCCAATTCGCGCGGGTCGAGGCGTTTCTCAGCTCCATGCCTTCTGATCCTCCCGATCTGCTGGATCAGGAATTGAAGGCCGCAAAACGAGCGGGATTCGCTGATGTGGAGAAGTTGAGTCGGGGCGGTCTCCATCATGGTCCCCGCTTGCGGTTCGGCAACCAGGCAAAATTCCAGCCGCTTCTTTATTTGATTGGTTTGGCCCGCGCGATCACGCGCATGGGCGGAAGAATTCACACCGGAAAGCGTGTCAAAGATGTTCAAGGCGCGGACCCGGAAAAGCAGACTGCCGGATTTGCGCAGATTAAAGGAGGCGTCAAAGTAACGGCGGATTACATGGTCGTCGCCACCAACACGCCTTCTCCCATTAACGACTGGTTTGGCATTTACACTAAACAGGCATCCTATCAAACCTATGTGGTCGGGGCGGCCGTTCCGCGCGCGGCGATACCAGACGCACTCTATTGGGACACAGGCAATCCTTATCATTACGTCCGTTTACAACGCTTGCGCGGCAAGAAGAGTGATTTTCTTCTCATCGGGGGAGAAGACCACAAGACTGGCCAGTTCCCTGAGGGCGCTGCCCCCTTTATGAAACTCGAAACCTGGGGAAGACAGAATTTTCCGATGATGGGCGAAGTTTGCTATCGATGGTCCGGCGAGGTTCAGGAGCCGGCTGATTGCGTCGCCTTTATCGGCCGCGCCCTGACTGACAAAGAAAATGTATTCGTCGCCACCGGCGACAGCGGCATGGGGCTGACCCACGGCACCATTGCGGGGTTGCTCATCACCGACTTAATCATGGGCGCAAAAATCCCTGGGAAAAACTCTACGATCCGTCTCGAAAAATTCTCAACCGGGAATTCCTGCGACAAAATGCCAACGCGCTGCTGCAATACAGGGACCTGGTAACACCCGGCGAGGTTAATTCGGCCGATGACATTCCTGCCGGTCAAGGCGCGATAATCAGAAAAGGTCTGAAAAAGCTAGCCGTCTATCGCGATCCAGCGGGAAAGATTTCTCGACGATCGGCTATCTGCACGCATCTGCAATGCGTGGTTCAATGGAACCCCGTCGAAAAAACATGGGATTGCCCCTGCCATGGCAGCCGATTTGATGCCTATGGGAAGGTCTTGATGGGGCCCGCCCTCGATGATCTGCCGGCGGCAAAATAATCTCGATTTATCCGTTAGCGAAATGAATTCTCTTTGGGCTGTTTTTGAAGTGATGCCATCATGCCGGTAACCCTTGATTGGGAACATATCGCGCTCCGATTGATTCTGACCGTGGCGGCGGGACTCGTGATCGGTTTCAACCGCGGTGAGCACGGCCGGCCGGCGGGAATGCGAACGACGCTACTGGTCTGCCTCGCCGCTTCTCTTTCCATGATCCAGGCCAATCTTTTGATGAACAGTGTGGGCAAGGCTCAGGATTCGTTTGTCGTCCTGGACCTGATGCGGTTGCCGCTGGGAATTCTTTCAGGCATGGGATTCATCGGCGCTGGGGCGATTCTCCGCAAGGACAGTCTGGTGCTCGGCGTAACCACCGCCGCCACGCTTTGGTTCTCAACGATGATGGGCCTCTGCTTCGGTGGCGGGCAACTCGGCCTGGGAGTAGCGGCACTTATCCTTGGCCTGGGGACGCTTTGGGGGCTGAAGTATGTGGAAAGTATGTTTCGGCAAGATGTGCGCGCGACATTAACAGTGGTCCTTTCGAAGACGGGGCCTTCCGACGATGAAATTCGCGCCGGCATCGCTCAAAGCGCATGCACTATTATTTCGTGGGGCATCAGCTACATGGATCAGGGAAAACGGCGGCAGATACGAAGTGAGATCCAATGGCGCGTGCTGCCGAGTGAGACAAGACCTCCGGCCTTCATCGCGCAGTTAGCGGAGAACGCTCATGTCCTGGGGGTTCAATGGAAACCGCAAGGTCTTCCTGCCGAATCAGAATCGCATCAGTCAGAACCGAAAGGAACGCCTATCCCTATTTCGGAACCCAGGTAACGCACTCGACCTCAATGGACAATGATGCCGATACTCTTCATCACCGTTTTTTCGAATTTGATTTGTTGACTCGCCGGCGCGGGCGATGCCGCTTGGAAAATAGCTTCATCCCTTTCTGCGCCAGTGATTCGGACCGATGAGGACCGTGATAGTCTATGAGCTTGAATTTCTTTCCGGATTGCGCGTTATAAGAACCGAAGAATCGTTCAATCTCATCAAGCATGTGCTGGTCAAGATCTTTGAGCGAACGAACTTTTTCAAACTCCCGGGATTCAAGCGGGACCGCAACGAGCCGGTCGTTGCGTTCGGTTGTGCCATCTTTCTCCGTCTGCTGCGCTTCGATTACGCCTATTAATCGTGAAAGAATCAGGCAACCGCAAAAGGTCGGCTGATCCATCAACAGCAACACATCCAGCGGATCCCCGTCCGCGCCCAGCGTGCAGGGTAGAAAGCCGAAATCAAAGGGGAAAACCATCCCTTCGGGAAGCACCTTCGCCAGTTGAAAGCAGCAAAAGTCGTCGGCGTACTTGTACTTGTTGCGGCTGCCCTTGGGCGTTTCAATAATGACACGCCATTCTTTCTCGTCAGGATCATAGGCTTCGATCAATTCCGAGCCGTTCGACAATTGTCTCATAGGCTTGCCCATACGCGAACATTACCGGCTGTGCCTGAGGGCCGGAGCGCCAATTCTATGGATTTCAGTGAAAAGCTTTTGCCGTAGCACTTGAATTGCTTACCACGGTATTAGGCGGCCTGCTTACATGATGGAGGCAGAGATGAACGGCGATCAATCAATGCTATCGCGACGTAAAATGGTTCGAGTCGGAACAAGTTTGCTGGCCGGCTCAGCGCTTATGGCGCTGGGGGCGCCGTCAGGCTCGGGGGCAGACGTAAATAATCAGCCCACAGCGGACGCAGCTGGCGCGCCGCCTATGCAGAATCCGCTAACGCAATACCCAAAGCCGCCATTCAAACAACAGCATCAGGAAGCGCCAGGGCTGGCCTGCAAGATGGAACCCCGCCCCGATCATGGCGAGACGAGTTACAAAGGTTCCGGCAAGCTCGCGGGCCGCAAAGCACTGATCACCGGCGGCGATTCAGGAATTGGTCGGGCCGCGGCAATCGCATTTGCCCGTGAAGGGGCTGATGTGGCCTTCGGTTATCTTCCTGTTGAACAGCCCGATGCCGATGAAGTAATCAAGCTGATCCGTGATGAAGGGCGCAAAAGTTGTCCCATTGCCGGGTGACATCCGCGACGAAAAGTTCTGCAAGCGGTTGGTTGCGGATGCGGTTAATCAATTGGGTGGGCTCGACATTTTGGTCAGTAATGCCGGGAAGCAGGTCTATCAAGAATCTCTTCTGGATATATCTACCGAACAACTGGATGCGACGTTCCGGACAAATGTTTACGCGATGGTCTGGATTACCCAAGCTGCCCTGCCGCACCTGCAGCCGGGGGCGTCCATCATCTGCACAACTTCGATCAATGCTTACGATCCGTCGCCTGGCATTTTGGATTATGCAATGACTAAGGGCGCCATCGCCATTTTTATCAAAGGGCTCTCGAAACAACTCATTCCCAAGGGATTCGAGTCAACGGTGTGGCTCCGGGACCTATCTGGACGCCGCTTCAACCCAGCGGTGGCCAGTCCCCGGAACACCTCGTGGCCTTCGGGAGTACTGTGCCCATGGGTAGACCAGGCCAGCCAGCGGAACTTGCGGCAACGTACGTTCTCTTGGCCTCTCAACAGTCCAGCTATGTCAGCGGCGAAATCTACGGCATTACCGGAGGCCATCCAATCGCATAACACTTCGTAAAAAATGAATTGCAACTTCGGAACGGTCGTTAAGAAGGTAATTTGGAACTTGAAGGCAGAATTGGTCTTATCACTGGCGCAGCGTTTGGAATCGGGAAAGCGGCGGCCATATTCCTAACCATTCGCTACACGGTGGCCCATTTAAAATGACATCGACTGATCGATCGGATGTGACAGCGACGGTTTCGCTGCCCGATGAACCAACATCAAATCATCTATGGAGGTGTTCCATGGCCAGGGAACTGAACGGTAAAAGGATCGCGATACTCGTAGACAATGGTTTTGAGCAGATAGAAATGACCGGCCCGCGCGAGGCTCTGGAAAACGCCCAGGCGCAGACCGATTTGATATCTCCTCAGGATCAAACGGTTCAGGGCATGAACCACGATGAACGTGGAGACAGCTTTACCGTCGATGTTTCCGTCGAACGGGCAAATCCGGACGACTATGACGGACTCGTTCTCCCCGGCGGCGTCGCCAATCCGGACCACCTGCGAACAAATCCGGATGCGGTAAATTTCGTCAAGTCGTTCGTCGAGGCCGGCAAACCAATCGCGGCGATTTGCCACGGCCCCTGGACATTGATCGAAACCGGCGTGGTAAAGGGCCGCACCATGACCAGTTGGCCTTCGCTCAAAACTGATCTTAGCAACGCCGGCGCCACCTGGGTTGACAAGGAAGTCGTGGTCGATCGCGGCTTGGTCACAAGCCGCAAGCCGGACGATATTCCAGCCTTTAACCGGAAAATGATTGAGGAATTCAGTGAGGGAAACCACGGTCCCGGCCTCGGCGCGGCTGCTCATTAGAACAAATGACATCAGTGAGCTTCTTAGGCAGGAGATTTTTATGAAAACTCACCAAACCCACGATCAGAACAATGGCCGAGCCGCCAAACCGCCGCATCCGCGCCAGCACCAACAAAAACCCGGACTGGAATCCAGGATCAGCCCGCCGCCGAAGTATCAGGGGCGGGGTTATCGGGCCGCAGGGAAACTTTTGGATAAAGTCGCCATCGTCACTGGCGGCGACAGTGGGATCGGTCGCGCCGTCGCTCATTTATTTGCCCGGGAAGGCGCCGATCTGGCAATCGTGTTTCTGCCCGCCGAACAACAGGACGCAGAAGATACAATGCGGACCGTCGAAGCGCTCGGCCGCAGATGCCTTTTGCTTCCGGGCGATCTGACCGATGCCAATTTCTGCGAGAAAGTAGTCGATCGAACGATCCGTGAATTGGGGCGGTTGGATATTCTCGTAAGCAACGCCGCTTATCAGGATCGCATCCCAAAATTGGATAAGGTAACGGATGAGGAATTCGACAAGACGTTCAAGACCAACATTTATGCTTATTTTCGCCTGTGCCGCGCCGCCGTTCCGCATATGAAGCCAGGGTCGGCAATCATCGCCACCAGTTCCGAGACCGGCTTGGAAGGGGCAAAGCACCTTTTGGCGTATTCATCCACCAAGGGCGCGATCAACGCATTCACCAAAACGCTCGCGATGGAATTGGTTGAAAAGGGCATTCGCGTCAATGCCGTCGCGCCCGGTCCGGTGTGGACCCCGTTGAACATCGTCGATCGCGGCATGACACGCGGGAAAGTCAGCGAATTCGGGAGGGACACCCTGTTAGGTCGTCCCGCCGAACCGGAAGAAATCGCGCCCGCTTATGTCTTCCTTGCTTCCGACGCCGATTCCAGTTTTATTACTGGCATTGTTTTACAGGAGACGGGTCACACAACCGCTGGCTGAAAGACGCCGGAACCTGATGGAACACGAAAATACGCCAGCCACCATTGCGTGCAAGACATGCGGCCTCCTACACACTTTTGAACCGCTGCGGCCCGGCACATCGGCTCGGTGTCGTCGTTGTGGATCGATGATCGCCAGGCGCACCCTGGGCAGTCTGCACATGACCGCCGCCTTCACCCTTGCAGCGCTTATCCTTTACGTCCCGGCTAACATCTTTCCGATCCTTCGATTGGACATGTACGGCGCAACCTCCGAGAACACCGTCTGGGAAGGATGCGTCAGGCTGTTTACCGATGGCGATTATGTGATCGCGGTAATCGTTTTCCTCGCCAGCATTTTAATCCCGTTTCTGAAGCTTGTCGGTCTATTCTTTCTGGTCGCTTCCACCAAGCTGCGAATCACGCGGGGGGAGATGCTGCGAACCTGGGTTTACCGGGTCATCGACACCATCGGCCGCTGGGCGATGCTTGATGTGTTCGTCATGGCGGTGCTCGTATCGCTGGTGAAATTGCAGCGGCTGGCGACGATTATCCCCGGTAACGGCCTCCTGGCCTTCACGGCGGTGGTGGTCTTCACCATTTTCGCCTCGGCAAGCTTTGACCCGCAACTCATCTGGGAAAAGGAGGAGGACATGCCATGAATCGCGCGATCGCCGAAAAATCGGATCACTCCGCGTCTCCTCCAAAGCCAAGGATAAAGAACCGGCAATGGCCGGTGCTTCTCGTCTGGGTTGTTCCGGTCTTCGCCGCGGTCATGGCCGGCTTTTATGGCTACGGTGTTTTGCGCGATCGCGCGTTGCTGATTACGATAACATTCAATGACGGCACGGGACTTAAGGCCGGCCAATCCAAGATCATGCACCTGGGCGTAGAAATTGGCCAGGTGGCGGATATACAACTCAGTCCCGATCAGAAGCATGTCCTTGTTCGAGTCCATTTGCATCCTTCGGCACTTACTTTCGCGAAAAAAGGCGCGAGCTTCTGGGTTGTGCGTCCTGAAATTTCGACCGAGTCGATCTCCGGCCTCGGCACCGTCCTGAGCGGTCCTTTCATCGACTCGACCGCCGGAAGCGGCGAATCCCAAACGGAATTCACCGGCCTGGAAAAAGCCCCGGCCACTCTCGAAGAAGGACTGCACATCGTGCTCAAGGCCCCTGGGCTCCAGCATCTGCAATCCGGGTCACCAGTCTATTACCGCGATGTCCAGGTGGGCGTGATCGACGATGCCCAGCTAAGCAGCGATGCGGCCAGCGTCGACGTTCTTGCCGTCATCCGTAAGCGCTATAGCGCGCTCGTGAAATCAAACTCACAGTTCTGGGTCGTCAGTGCCGTAGACGTGAAAGGCGGCCTCTTCACGGGCGTCCAAATGAAAGTGGAATCCCTTCGTTCCGTGCTCTCCGGCGGGATCGCGTTTGCCACTCCGGACAAGAACATGGGCGATCAGGCGCAAAACGGATCGGAATTCGTCCTCCACGACGATTCCAAAAAAGAATGGTTTGACTGGGCGCCGAAGATTCCGATCCAGCCGGATGATTCCGATCGCGGTAAGACCGATGCGACTCTGCCGCAGGCGCCCGAAACGGTGCGTACCGCCGTCGGGTCGCAATAAACCCATCTCTCTTACGAAGCCAGAGAAGACCCGTCTTCGGCAATCGAAACCGGAATGGGGCGAACGCCGTTGATTTCAAGCTCGTGATATCCCATCGCCTTGTAGGCAACGATCGAAATCGCCCAACTGAATATAAAGATACCGATGATGACTACTCCAATGAGTCCGAAGTGATCGCCGAGCGAGCCGATGCCGTCCCAGAACCGACCGTGAAGGGTCAATTGATCGCCAATGATGCCCAGAATCTCTATTGTGCCGACGATCAAAGCAATCAGCACGGAAACAGCCGTGATAGTGATGTTGTAATAAAGCTTGCGAATGGGATGGACAAACGCCCAGCCGTAAGCGCCAAGCATCAGGATGCCATCGGCCGTGTCCACCAGGCACATCCCAGCCGTGAACAGCAGCGGGAAAAGAAGGATCGACCAGATCGGCAGTCCCTGTGTCGCCGCAGCCGCCGAAATTCCCAGCAACCCAACTTCCGTCGCCGTATCGAATCCCAGCCCGAAAAGGAATCCCACCCCGTACATCTTCCAACTGCGATCCACGAGGCGCAAAACCGGACGAAAGATTCGGCCCATAATCCCAAATTGATCGAGCGCCGCGTCCAAATCCTGATCGTCGAACGGCTCGCCGCGCCTGACGCGCGCGAATGTCGCCACGATGCCGCGCAGAACTAGAAGATTGATAAGGGCAATCAATAACAGGAACAGCGCCGACACCGCGGTTCCGATGAGGCCGCCGACGCGCTCAAGCGCGGGAAAATGCGACTGTATGCGCGCGGCCGTCAGCGCAATACCCACGGAAAGCAAAACGACAATCGTGGAATGCCCCAGCGAAAAAAAGAATCCGACCAGCAACGGACGTTGTCCCGATTGCATCAACTTGCGCGTCACGTTGTCGATGGCCGATATGTGATCCGCATCCAGAGCGTGGCGAAGCCCAAACGTGTAAGCCAGCGATACCGTGGCCAGCAAGAGCGCGAAGTGATGAAACGTTGCCAGTGCGGTGCACCAGACCAGCACGTTGACTCCGGCAAGAAGCACGAACGTGAGAATGACTTTGCGTTTGAGATTCGAGCCAACTGGTGCGGAACTCATTTTGACTCTCCAAAACCGACTCGACGCGGACAGCCTGCGATTCCGCGATCCGGGATTCCAAAAGTTGAATCCATCGTTCCATTCCCTCGCCGGATTTCACCGATACGTCCAGAATCTCCATTCCCGGCCGGACGGCCAGAATATTCCAATGTGCGGCCGCCGAATCGAATTCCACCGCGACGGCAAGATCCGTCTTGGTGATGATCGCCACATCGGCGGTGTTGTAGATCGTCGGGTACTTCAGCGGTTTGTCCTCGCCTTCCGTTACCGACATCAAAACCAGCCGCAAATTTTCGCCCAGGTCGTAGCTCGATGGACAAACTAAGTTCCCGACGTTCTCGATGAAAAGCAATTCAAGTTCCGGGTCCATCCAGCCATCCAATGCACTGCGAACCATTTCGGCTTCCAAATGGCAAACCGTGCCGGTGGTGATCTGCTTGACGGGGACCTGGCTCCGCGCCAAACGAACGGCGTCGTTGTCGGTCGCCAGGTCTCCAACCAGAGCGGCCGTGCGATATTTTCGCGCACCATCGAAAGCGTCCGCTCCAGAAACGCTGTTTTGCCGGACCCCGGGCTGGAAACAAGGCTGACGACGAACATTCCCGCTTCCTGGAATCGCCGCCGCATTTCACGCGCGACCAGATCGTTCTGCTTCAATACGCGTTGTCGAACCTCGACTAATCGTGGCAGCGTTTTCATTGACATAACTCCATCGCGGACACTTCAAGTTCCCGGCCGGTCAATACCTCCGGAGTGGGGCTGGCGCAAATGGCGCAACACATGTTTTGTATCGAAACCACGGAGCGTTCGGTCGCGCAGACGGGGCAATAAACAACAATCGGGATTTCCTCGATCAGCAGCTCGCAATCCTTCAACGGCGTTTCCTCTCGAGCCATTTCAAATGCCGCAAGGAGTGATTCCTTGACCACACCCGATAACGGCCCAAGCTTCAGATGCACCGCCGCCACGCGGCCGTCGCCATGACGGGCGGATTCCTCCTCGACGACGTCGAGTATGCTCATCGCGATGGACAATTCGTGCATGGCATCCACCGCTGTCACATACTGCTCAGTCTCAGGTAACGGAAGAAATCCGGCAGCATCGACAGCGCGCCGATAATCAACAGGACGATCACGATCAGGCCGATCACGCCGGCAATATCAAAGATGGTCTGCCACGCGCACATCAGATCAGGATGCGATTCCGCGAACGTCTGCGCCAGGGGTAACAGCATAAGATGCTCCTTTCAATTCTTTGACCATTGGTTGATCGTCACCGCCGAGAATCTTCGCAATAAGCGATTCGATAAGCTTGATCGCCTCGGGTATCGCCGCCCGAACCGGCGGGCTGAGGTTCATGTCCATGTCCGTTTCCGGATCAAACGGCGTCGGCTCGCAACCGACGATCAACACCTTCCGCAATTTTCCGCCCATCCCCACGACAAGCCGAAGAACCTTCGCCGGGTGCATACCGTGCGTTTCGATCAGCAGATCGTTTTCCGAGACTTCCCCGCAAGCCGCCGGATCGCCCGCCTCCGGCTCGATTAAATAAACGGTCCCCGGCGCTTCGCCCCGCGGGACGGCATCCACAAGAATTGCCGCTTCATAATCTTCCAGCAGCGCATACGTCAGATCCAATCCACGTATCCCGAAATCGACGATGCGCACTTCGGGCGAAACAGGATGGGCCAACATCTCGCGCACGACCTCGACGCCGAACGCATCATCTCCCAGGAAGATGTTTCCCACGCCGGCGATCAGAATCCTCGCTTTCATCTCAGATCATCCAATTGGTGCGTTTTCCAAAGGCTCGATTTCGTCGACGCCGTAAAAAAAGCGATGTCCCGGCTTCCCGGTCAGACCCAGGTCTTTACCCGGGTCGTCGTCAACGATGACGGCCAGATGAATCCGATTCTCGAAATCGCGCTCGATGGAAACCACCGTCGCGATCTTGCCATCCAGCGCCATGTCAAAAATATCCGCGCGGCCCAACGGGCGCAGTCTCACGCGATCACCGGGTTTGATTTCATTGCCGCCGACGACAATCCGGTCCAATCCCGGCGTTGTTTCGGCGGCCTCTTCAAACGGATTCCAATTATCCATGGGCTTGCTCCTGTGCCGCGGGTTGAAGCCCCCGGATCGTGCCGTGAAGGTTCATCAACTGCTCGCGCCGAGCGCCTCCGAGCGAGCCAGAAGATCGCGAGCAGCGGGTCGATACTCGCCGCTTCGCGCTTTTCTTCGTCTGTCAGCGTAAGGATGCGGAGGGTCAGAATTTCGTCGATCTCGGTAGAGTCAAATAATTCGCCCGGACTTTCAGGGGCAAGCTGCGGATAGTCGTAAAGAATAATCGGCGAAGCCAGCATCGTATCATGCTCGCTACCCGTTCCAATCAGCACCGGCCACAAACCCGTGTTCTGGCACTCCGCGGCCAAATCCCGCCATTTGTCCGGCATGTCCGTCAACGAAACAAATTCCCCATCCCGCACGCCAAGCACTACGTGCATCGAAACGAGCGATCGCATCAGGGCGTCATCCCGGCTGGAGCAACCGGCATTGTCGAGATTTGTGCGGTTCAAAACTTTTACAGTAATGCGGCGAATATCATCGCGTGTTTCCACAGCGGAAATTTCGATGCAGCCTTCAATCGCCTGCCGCTCGCGGATGAGAACACCGGCCACTTCTCCTCCCGGAGATTTTAACGCCTCAATCGTGCGCTCCTGCGGAAAGGTGAAATCGATCCAGGCGGGTCTGCTTATCAGATCGCCCACATGTAAATCTCCAGCATCCACTTCACGCTCAATCGCCTCCTGCCAGGGCCGATATCGCGTGCCGCCAACATCGAGCAATTCAACGATCTGAGATTCCGATTTCCCGACCGTCCGATCGACCAGATGAAGGAAGCGAATAATCACATGCAGCGAACTATCGCCCTTTCCCGCGACAAGAACTTCGGTTTGCATCGTGTGCAAATCCGTCCCGTTCCCCGATTCGTTCCACGAGCGAGGATAAATCCCGCCGAACGTCCATCGCTGCTGATTTTTCACGGACGGGCGATAGGGATAGAGAATATATCCCTCGTAAAGCGTGGCCTTGGCGATTTTGTCAGCCAGTTCGCGGTTCATGTGCCGGCCTTTTCGCGTGATTCCTCGAGCAATCGTTCGATGGCCGACTCCCACGTCGGCAACGAGAGACCGGACTTAAATTGATTCAACGCATCAAACGCATCCCTGCGAAGGCAGAGCCAAGCCGTGTTCGGGTAATACAGGTCCATCATTTCTTTCCAGGTTTTCACCGGAAGACGAAACGTGGCTTCCTTCTCCCACGAAATTTGCGAGACCTGCAAAGCCCCGTCATCTCCTTCATAAAAAATGGTCCCGCTGAACAGAAGATTCAGCGGCACATCGCCGTCGCCCAGGGCATGAAAATATTTGGTGGCCGCGAGATTGAAGTCATAGCTGCAGGGGACAGGCATATCGACAGTGGTGGTTCCCTCGAACGGCGGCACCACAATGCTCGAATGCGTCCAGAGCATGGCGTGCATGGTCTGTCCCCAGCGCGATGGTTCGCCGAACAAATCCCGTAATCCACTCTGCTCGGCCGGCTCATATCGCCGACGGGTCGGCTCGATTCGAATCTGACAGCGAAGCGCGACGGTGTGAATTGTCCCCGGATCGGCATTGGAAATCTTCATCGCGAAATTCAACATCGGCACGGCGGCGTACGGAACGGCGACCGCTTTCTCCACGCTGAAGTTCAGATCAGGCATGGCCGCCGCTCCGTTCTTTCAACTCGCCGAAGAATTTGGCGATTTCGCCCCAGACCGTGTATCCGCCCGACAAACCGCGCCAATGCGTCCGGATCAGCCCGACCAATCGGAAACATTCATCGATCGGCACCCGGCAATATTCGCGGGCTTCGCCGATGCGATGAATCAGCAACGCTTCCACATCCGGCTCAAATTCTCGAAGGATAGGATTCTCCGCAACCAATTCATCCCACGATTCGAGGCTCAGCAGCGATTCCGTAGCTCCGGCGGGACTTGGATACATCGCAATGACCCGCTTAGCAGGAGTGCTCTGATAGATAAACGCAAGATTGATCGGCAGATGCAAACCTTCCCATCGAGCATCCGTCAAACGAAAATCCGGCAGTATCTGAATTCGCCGCGGAACCCGGCGATAACGGCCATTTTCCGCCGAATCAAACAAAATCGCGCATGCGTCGCAGGCACACGCTAATCTTCTGTTGGCCGGTTCCAGGAGATGCTGATGCTGCAGAGGCAAAACCGCGGAGCAAAGCTCGCACCGCTCGACCATCGGCTGCGGCCGCGCAAACCGGCGAAGGGCTGACAATGGACTGGAAGCTACGGCCATGAATTCATCCCGCGAGAATCGGAAGCGCAACCCGCCCGGTTTCGGCCATTGAAATTGGCTGAGGCGATTCACCCTCAACTTCAATTCCGACGATGTCTGGAGCCTTTTCGTGAATCGCCTCCTCGATCGTCTGTTTAAGCGTCATCGCCGATGATGGACATCCTTTGCAACTGCCCTGGAGGCGAAGCCGAACGATTCCGTCTTCAGTGCTGGCCAATTCGACATTTCCTCCGTGCGAATGGATATATGGCGCGACCTTATCCAGCGCTTGCCGGACCCGGGCTTCCAGAGAAAGCGGATGCAATCCGTACAACAGCAACAGGCTGGAGATGAGATCGTCCTGGGCGAGCAGCTCGATTTGCGCCTGCCCTTCTGACAATCTCTCCAAGATGCGTTCAAGACCCGCGCCGTGAAATTCCATCAGGACCTGGATGATTTCCTTGGTCCGGGCGCGGCCCGCTGAATCCGGCTGCGAATCCACCTCCTGAAGAAGCGTCTCCATACGATGGAGCCGCTCGCGCAGCTCCCGGTCATCCTGCGCGGATTCTGTTTTCATTTGTGCGCTCCGAACATCGGCGCGTGCCGGACTTCAAGGGTCTTGCCGTTTCCGAGGTACATGTGAACGCCGCACGGCAGACATGGATCGAAGCTGCGAACCGCGCGCATAATGTCGATGCCCTTGAACTTGCCCGGACCGTTCTCCTCGAAGATCGGCGTGTTCTGAACCGCATCTTCATATGGACCGGGCGTGCCGTAGATATCGCGAGGATTGGCGTTCCACGGCGTCGGGGGATAAGGGTGATAATTGGCGATTTTCCCATCGCGAATGACGACGTGGTGGGAAAGCACGCCTCGGACGGCTTCATGAAATCCGCAACCAATCGCCTGCTCCGGAACTTTGAACTCGGTCCAGGTCTTGGTATTCCCCGCGTGCAGTTCGGCCAGAGCTTTCTCACAGAAATGCAAGGCACACCCCGCCGCGTAGGCCTGGAAATAAGTGCGGGCCCTGTCGCGTTCGATGGCATTGCTCCACTTCGGAATCTTCCATTCGAATTCCACCTCGGGGAGCGACATGGTTTTCGGAAGATAAATCTTGACGCTATTGCCCGTCGCCTTGACGTAGCCGATATCCACCAGGCCGGCGAGCGCGGTGGACCAAAGCCGTGCGATCGGCCCCCCGCCGGTGTCCATCGCCAAGTGCGTTTTTGTGCGTTTGTCGTACCATCGCGGCGACATGACCCAAGTGTATTTCTCCTTGAAATTCCGTTTCTGCGGCCGCGGGATCGTCGTCTGATTCCAGGGGTGATTACGATCGACCGGGTTTCCAAGCGGATCTTCCTTCACGAACATTTCCGAACTTTCCCAGCTATCGTAATAGGAACTTCCCAGAAGAATCCGGATGTTGAGGTTGATCTCGACAAGATCGGTGGTGACCAGTTCTCCGTCAACAACGATGCCGGGGGTGACGAACATCTTCCGGCCCCAATTGGTCATGTTCTTGTACGTGTAATCGCAATAAGCCGGATCATTGAACGATCCCCAGCACGCCAGAAGAACGCGCCGCTGGCCGACCTTTTCATAGCCGGGCAGCGCTTCATAGAAGAAATCAAACAAGTCATCATGGAGCGGAACGACTTTTTTCATGAACTCGACGTATTTCATGAGCCGCACCAGATAATCGGTGAACAACTGCACCGTGGGAACCGTGCCCACGCCGCCCGGATAGAGCGTCGATGGATGCACGTGCCGCCCTTCCATCAGGCAAAACATCTCGCGCGTCATCCGGCTCATAGAGAGCGCCTCGCGGTAAAACTCGCCCGTGAACGGATTAAGCGCGGTCATGATGTCCGCGATCGTCTTGAAATGGTGTTTGTCGGAATTGGGAGCCGGCGTCTGCTGGGCCTTGGCCCATACCGAGGGATTCGTTTCCTTGACCATTTGCTCGCAGAAATCGACGCCGACCAGGTTGTCCTGGAATATATTGTGGTCGAACATATACTCGGCCGCTTCGCCGAGATTGACGATCCACTCGCCAAGCGCCGGCGGCTTGATGCCGAACGCCATTTGCTGGGCGTAACACGCGCAGGTCGCGTGGTTATCTCCACAGATGCCGCAGATGCGGCTCGTGATGAAGTGGGCGTCGCGAGGGTCTTTTCCCTTCATGAAAATGCTATACCCGCGAAATATGGAGGAAGTGCTGTGGCATTCGGCGACTTCCTTCTTATCAAAATCAATCTTGGTATATATGCCGAGGCTTCCGACGATTCGGGTGATCGGATCCCAGGACATTTCCACCAGTTTTCGAGAATCGGTTGATGCCGAGGGCTGACGCGAGGTTGCTACGCTCATGGCTGTTTCCTTTCAGGCTGCGCAAAAAATTCTTTTAGTAGCTCTTGGGTTGATATCCAGTGGTCAGCGGCGGCTGCGGATGACGCCACTTGGTTTCCTTGTTCGCGCTGTTGTTAGTGATTTTCCGCAGCGCCCTGATGATCATCCCGTAAGGAGCGATCATGTGACTGGAAAGCTTGGACCCCGGAGGCGGGTCCATGAACGGCATGAATTTGTCCGGGAACCCCGGCATGGTGCAGCCGATGCAAATTCCTCCGACATTCGGACACCCGCCGATCCCCGCCATCCAGCCCCGTTTGGGCACATTGCAATTGACGACCGGACCCCAGCAGCCGATTTTGACCAAGCACTTGGGCGAACCATATTCGTGGGCGAAATCAGCCTGTTCATAGTAACCGGCGCGATCGCAGCCATCGTGAACCGTGCGGCCGAACAACCACTTGGGCCGCAACTGATCATCGAGCGGAATCATCGGCGCCAATCCCGCCACCTGATAGAGCAGATAAAGCAGTGTCTCCATGAAGTTATCCGGCTGAACCGGACAACCAGGCACGTTAACGATCGGCAGGCCCGCCTTGGATTTCCATTTCCATCCGAGAAAATCGGCCAATCCCATCGCGCCGGTGGGATTGCCCTGCATCGCATGTATTCCACCGTAGGTGGCGCATGTTCCGCACGCCACGACGGCCAGCGCCTTCAGGCGCCAGACGCTGAATCCAATCGCAGGTGGGGATCGGCTGACCAGTTGCCTTGTCCGTGCCTAGCGCGGCCCAGTACCCTTCTTTCTTTATTTTTTCGTTGGGAATCGATCCTTCGACCACCAATACAAACGGATCGAGCCGCCCAGCCTCAGCCTCATACCAGAACCGCATGAATTCATCGCCGACCTCATATGCCAGGACCGGATTATGGAGATGAACTTTCGGCAGTCCCGGGATTGCGCCAAGCAGCACATCCTCGATGCTCGGTTGAGTCGCGGCAGTGATCGATACCGAATCACCGTCACAACCCAGCCCGGCAGTAATCCAGAGAATGTGAATCTCCTTCACCGGTGACGGCCGCTGGGTTTTACGCCCATAAGGAATGGAGGTTGAATCGCTCATGACTGCCACGCCTTTCCATAAAATGAATGCTGTTCTTACGTCATTTATTTCTCAACAAATTCTGGGCAATTGTTCTCCGGCCAACATGGTGACGACTCGCTCGCCTCCGACCAGCGACCGCATCACCACCATGCCCGCGTGTTCCGCCACGATTTCTCCGATGACCGCCGCACGTTCGCCCCGGGGATGCCCCGCATCGTCGCCAGCAGACAATCCGCATCAGCCGCGGGAACGACCGCGATCAATTTCCCTTCGTTGGCGACATAAAGCGGGTCAAGTCCAAGCATCTCGCACGCTGCGCACTTCCGCGCGCTGCGGGAGGGCCGATTCCGTCAGCTTCACGCCGACGTTGGACGCATCCGCAAGCTCATTGAGCGCGCTGGAAACGCCGCCGCGGGTTGGATCGCGCATACAGCGAATCGACGGGCACGCTTCGAGCATCGCGCGGGTCAGGTCCGCCAGCGATGCGCTGTCGCTCTCCAGCACGGTTTCAAATTCGAGCCCCTCGCGCACCGACATGATAGCGATGCCGTGATCCCCGATAGTGCCCGAGACGATCACCTTATCGCCCGGCTGTGCGCTGCCGATCGAAAGGGATCTGCCATCGGGCAGGATACCGATCCCCGACGTCGTAATGAAAACCTGGTCCCCCTTGCCGTGATCGACCACCTTGGTATCGCCCGTGACAAGCGCAACGCCCGCATCATCGCAAGCGCTGCGCATCGAAGCGACGATCCGTTTCAGGTCGGCCAGCGGAAGACCCTCTTCCAGAATAAACGCGGCCGAAAGAAACAGCGGCTTGGCCCCGCCAACGGCCAGATCGTTCACCGTGCCGTGAACCGCCAGAGTTCCAATATCGCCGCCGGGAAAGAAGAGCGGACGAACGACGAACGAGTCGGTAGTGAACGCGATTCGCGGACCCCTGTGGCCATTGTTCCCCCCCGAAAGCTGCAACGTCGCCTGATCTTCCAGGGCCGAAAGGACAGAATTATCAAAGCCGGGAACGAAAATATTTTTGATCAGTTCCGCTGTCAGCGATCCGCCGCTGCCATGACCGAGAAGAATGCGGTCGTAATTGGATTTCGGCAGCGGACATGAGCCGAGCATTTCAAGTGCGATGTTTTCCAGCCTGGCAGTCATATCAGACCACGTCCTCTTCACCGCGGATCACGTGAATCAGATCCCAGATAATATGAAGCAAAGTTTCGTGTGTTTCCTGGATTCGAGGAATGCTGAAACTGGGAACAATAAAGCAAAAGTCACAATGTGAAGGCATCCGCCCCCCGTCGCGGCCGGTAAAGCCGATGGTCAGCATTTTCATTTCCCGCGCCGCCTGCAAGGCGCGATTGACGTTGGCGGATTTGCCGCTGGTGGAGATCCCCAGCGCCATATCGCCTGGGCGGCCCAGCATTTTCAATTGCTGCGAGTAGATCAGCGAAAAATCCTGGTCGTTTCCTATCGCTGTCATCACGGCGATATCAGTTGTAAGTGAAATCGTCGGAAGGGCTGGACGTTTGTCGATGATCGGGTGCATGAACTCAACGGACAGGTGAATCGCGTCGCACGAACTGCCGCCGTTGCCGAATGACAGCAACCGGCCACCGGCGTCGAACGCACTGGCCATCGCCGAGCAACACGCGGTGATCTGATCGGCATTCGCGGAAAAGAACGCCTCCTTCAACGCCATTACTTCGCGGCATTGCCGCATCACTTTGGAAGCCAACTCACCGACCGCAAACTTCGGGCGGGATACCAATGTCCGTTCGGCCAAGTCGATCATTTGCCTTCTCCGATCTGCACCAACTGCCGCTCGGGAGCCGCCTTCGCGCTTCTGCTGGCAAGATGACGGCCATAGGCGTAATAAGCGGCACAGGCGCCTTCAGATGAGACCATCGTCGCGCCCAGCGGTGATTGCGGTGTGCACGTCTTGCCAAACGCCGGGCAATCGTGCGGCTTCTTCAACCCTCTGAGCACCTGGCCGCTGATGCACTCGCCCGACTCCTGCGTCTCGATGTGTTCCACTTCAAAAAGCCGTTCGGCGTCATGATCGCGATATTCGTAGCGAAGCCTGAAGCCGCTTTTGGGGATTATTCCAACCCCGCGCCATTTGCGGTCGCAGATTTCGAAAACGTCTTCGATCAGCTTCCGAGACTGAAGATTCCCCTCGCGCCGGACGGCCCGGCTATATTGGTTCTCGACCGTCGCCGTCCCAGCTTCAAGCTGTCGAACCGTCCAGAGAACGCCCTGAAGCATGTCCACCGGCTCAAAACCAGTGATAACGATCGGCACCCCGTAGTGTTTGGCGATCGGCACATATTCCTCATATCCCATGACCGTGCATACGTGCCCCGGCCCTAGGAATCCCTGAACGCGGTTGCCCGGAGATTGCAGAATCGCGGTGATGGAAGGCGGCACCAGCACGTGCGAGACCAGCACGCTGAAATTCTTCAAATTCCGCCGCTTGGCGAGCCACACCGCCATGGCATTGGGCGGGGCCGTCGTTTCGAAACCAATCGCGAAAAACACAACCTGCTTGTCCGGATTCGCCGCCGCCAGAGTCACCGCATCCAGCGGCGAATAGACGATCCGCACATCCGCGCCCTGCGATTTGAGTTGCAGCAGATCACCCCGCGAACCGGGCACGCGAAGCATGTCGCCAAACGAACAGAAAATAACTCCCGGCCGCGACGCGACCGAATGTGCGCGATCGATCATCTCAAGGGCAGTCACGCAAACCGGGCAACCAGGGCCATGAACGAGTTCGATTCCTTTGGGCAATACCTCATCGATTCCATATTTCACGATCGTGTGCGTTTGCCCCCCGCAGACCTCCATGATGGTCCATGGCCGCGTCACCGTGCGAGCGATGGCCTCGGCGAGTTTCTTCGCGGCGTCGGCATCACGATATTCGTCCAGATATTTCATGAGGGACCATCCCTCGGCGAGGCAGTTTCAAGCTCATCAAGCTGGTTCATGCCTTTGAGAAAATCAAAGACAAGCTGCGCCTCTTTCTCGTCAATGTGGGACAACGCGAAACCCACGTGAACCAGGACGTATTCGCCAATTTTTACTTCAGGAACGTGTTCGAGACAGACTTGCTTAACAACCCCGCTGAAATCGACCTTCCCCATGAGCACTTCGTGTTCACGGAAGGTTTTGATAACCCTTCCAGGAATGCCAAGGCACATAAGTGCCTCCTGTGCAAAACGAACACTCAACGCGGCAAGTTCATCTGACTCGCCGCGATGACCAGTTGTCCGAGACACAAGCCGCCATCATTCGGCGGCACCAAACGATGGCGGTACACACGAAAACCCTGCGAGGTGAGCCGATCACTGACCTCCGCAGCCAGCAATTCATTCATGAACGTACCCCCGCTCAACACGGCATTGCAAATTTCGGTGGTTTTCATCACCCTCGAACAGATGTCGGACACAATCTCAACAATGGTGGAATGGAACCGGCGGGCCATATATTTCTTTTTTATCCCCGACTTTATCTCGCGCACAATGGACAAAATAATTGGCCGCGCATCGACGATCCAAACGCCCCCGGGATCGGCGCTGATTTCAAAGGGATAGCTCCCCGAGACATCAACGGAAGCGGCAAGCGTCTCTAGCATAATTGCCGCCTGACCTTCGTAGCTGACGCGATCATGAACTCCGATGAGCGATGCAACCGCGTCAAATAGTCGGCCCATGCTCGAAGTCTGCGGAGAATTAAATTTCTGCTGGATCATCGTTTGCAACAATCGCATCGAAGTGACGGAAATCCGCTCCGCAAATTCACCGCACTCCGCTTTGGCATCGAGCAGATGAGTGGCAGCCATCCGCCAGGGTTCGCGGACCGCCCTTTCGCCACCGGGCATGGCGACATACCGAAGATGAGCCACACGCTCGAATCCGTTGTAGTCCCCCACCAAAAATTCGCCGCCCCAGATTGCTCCATCCGTGCCGAATCCAGTGCCGTCGAAGGTCACGCCAATAACTCGCTCATTCAAACCGTGCTCAGCCATGCAGCTTGCCATGTGTGCGTGATGGTGTTGAATCGGAATGCGGGCAATCCCGCGTTTTTGGGCATATCGCGTGGAGGCATAATCCGGGTGTAAATCATGGGCGATGCATCGGGGCTTCAGATCGAAAAGCTCTTCGTATAAAGCGATATCTCGCGCAAAAGCCCTGAACGCCTTGAAATGATCTAGGTCTCCCATGTGGTGGCTTAAGATCGCCCGCGAACCGTTGCCCAAAGCGAATGCGCTCTTGAGCTGGCCCCCAACCGCCAGGATCGGAGCCGCACATTCGATTGGAAGCGCGATCGGCTGCGGCGCATATCCGCGCGATCGCCGGACCGGCGATTCGATTCCGCCAATCACCCTCGTCACCGAATCATCGCAACGCACATGAATTGGACGGTCGTGGACAAGAAACAGATCGCAAATCCCGCGCAATGTCTCAACAGCTTCCGCCTCCTCGCAAACAATCGGTTCATCCGACCTGTTCCCGCTGGTCATCACCAGCGGCAATCCGTTTACTTCCCGAAGGAGCAAGTGATGCAGCGGCGTGTACGGAAGCATCACCCCAAGCCGCGGATTTCCCGGCGCGACCTCATTCGCCGCTGCAGAAATGGCGCGCTTGCGCAGAAGAACGATCGGCCGTCGCCACGACGTCAGCAGTTCTTCTTCCGGCGCATCCATCTCGCAAAGCGCCTTCGCGGAACTGATATCCGCAACCATGACCGCCAGCGGCTTTTCATCGCGATTCTTGCGGCGTCGCAATTCCGCGACCACCTCCGCATCGACCGCCCCGCACGTCAGGTGATATCCTCCCAAACCCTTCATCGCGCCGATTTTTCCGGCCAGTATTGCCGCCGCGAACCATCGGAGCGGATCTTCCGTTTCAATTTTCCGGCCCTCTCCATCCAACGCCGAGAGTTTCGGCCCGCACACCGGGCAGGCCGTCGGCTGCGCGTGAAATCGACGATTGGCCGGATCATCATATTCGGCCCGGCAAGCCGGGCACATCGGGAAGCTCGCCATCGTCGTCCGCTCGCGGTCGTACGGCGCGCCCGTCACGATCGTGAGCCGGGGCCCGCAGTTGGTGCAATTGAGGAACGGATACCTGTATCGACGGTCGCGCGGGTCGAACAATTCGGCTAGGCAATCCTCGCAGGTAGCCACATCCGGCGGGATCAAAATCTGGCCGGAGGCAACCTGCTCGCTCGATTCAATGCGGAAAATCCGATCGCCCTGCGACAACTCCCTGTGCCAGGAGATTTCATCAATGTGGGCCAGAGACGGTAATTTACTCACCAGTTGCGCCAGAAATTCATCCAGCGGCCCCCCCTCCCCTTCCACCTCAATGCTTACCCCGCCGGTCTGGTTTTTTACAAATCCGCCGAGTCGCAATTCGGACGCCAGCCTATGGACGAACGGTCGAAAACCGACGCCCTGAACCGTACCCTGTATCGCAATCGCCCGGCGTTCCATAACGCTGTCAAGTAAGGTCCGCTTCACCGGCGGTTGGTTTGGCGTGACCGAATTTGATCACGGCGACAAAAACCGTACCGCCAACAATATTTCCCAGCGTCGCCCAAAAGATTACCCGCGTCGCGTCCACTCCGCTGACTCCCTGATGCGCGAACATCGCCGCGAAGAGTTCGATCGACCCGGCCACCACGTGATGCAAGCCGGCGAAACCAATCGCCGTCGTGATGATCCAGACGATAACAATCTGACTGATCGTATCCCGACTGGCCGCCACCAGCCACGAAAGCAATCCCATCAGCCAGCCGGCAAGCACGGCGCTAAGGAACAAGGCGGTATTTCCATGCGCGACCACCCGATGCGAAATTTCACCAAACGCCTCGGGTGCGATATTCCCCAGCGACGGACCAACGATCGTCACCAGCCGCGCGAATATCGCCGCCCCGATCAGATTGGAAATATAAACCACGATCCACAGCCAAAGGAGCGAAGCGACGGAAGCGCTCTTGTTCAACACCGGCAACACCGCGAGGGTGGTCTGTTCCGTAAATAATTCAGATCGCCCCATCACGACGAAAATGAACCCGACCGCATACATGCTCGCCACAAGGAGATGCACAACCGGCTCCGGCATTCGGCCGTGCGCCTCAGTCCACATCACCCCCATGAGAAGCACGCTGAAACCAAGGTCCAGGCCCGCCGATAATCCGGATATAAAAAGCCCGATCGTGGTTCGGTGCAGAACCTCAAGCCCCTCATGAATCTCGCTTTGCAGGATTTCTTTGGGCGCTCGTTTAGGCTGGGTCTCTTCCCCGGCCGCGGGGGCCTGGAGATCGGAGGCCATTGTCTGGTCCGTCGACATGGATAAACGGTTCGGAGAGATACGCAGGTGAATACAGGTTAGTTCCCTCAGGGAAGATTACGCAACGTCAAAACCACCAGCTTTAACATTCATCCGCAATATCGCGTTTTTAATGGTTCACAGATTTCGCAAACGCGCACATTATGGTTCCACCCCAATGTCGCAGATTTTCCAACCGAGTATGAACACCATCGCAAAGGTGGTCATCTGCGGCGGCGTGTTGCTGCTGTGTTCATTGCCGGTTTTGGGATGGTTAATAGAGGGGTCCCCCTACGTGACGTTTCAAGGCGTAGTTCGCGATCAGCCGGTGCCTTTCAGCCACCAGCACCATGTTCGCGAACTAGGGATCGACTGCCGGTACTGCCACGCTTCCGTAACCGATTCTAGTTTCGCGGGTTTGCCGGCAACCAAAACCTGCATGACCTGCCATTCGCGCGTTTGGACGGATGCGCCTGTCCTGCAGGCGGTGCGCACGAGTTGGCGGGATGAGATTCCGCTCAAATGGACTCGCGTTCATAACCTGCCGGATTTTGTCTATTTTCCGCACGACATTCACGTCAACAAGGGAATCGGCTGCATCACATGCCACGGGCAGGTCGATCGGATGCCGCTGATGTTCCAGAACGCCGATCTGCGGATGGGCTGGTGTCTGGATTGCCATCGAAGCCCGCAGAAATACCTCCGTCCCCGCGACCAGGTGTTCAATATGGATTTTGTGATCGATGACAAAGTGAAAAATGAGTTTTCCAACGACCGGCATCAAGTGACCGACCAGGATTCCCTGGGCAATGCGCTCATCGATCTTTATCACATTCCAACGGATGGACGCATCACCAATTGCTACACGTGCCATCGCTGAAAGCTCATGGAAACCGCATCAAACCAACCTCGCTCCCAACATTTTTGGAAAAGCATGGACCAGTATGCGGATTCCACCGATTTTCGCCGGTCGGTCGCGGATGAATTTGCCCTAGGCGCCCTGGACGAAGACGGTGGCCCATCGCGCCGAACGTTCCTCAAGGCGCTGGCAGCATCAGTTGCGGCGGCTGGACTGTCCGGATGCAAACCGAAAATCGACGAACAAATCGTGCCCTATGTTCGCCAGCCGGCGGAAGTTATTCCCGGCCGACCGCTGTTTTTCGCGACTTCAATGACCTTATCCGGATATGCCCAGGGCGTAATCGCCACGAGCCGCGAGGGCAGACCGGTAAAGCTGGACGGAAATCCGGATCATCCCGCCAATCTCGGCTCCAGCGACGTTTTTCTTCAGGCCGCTTTGTTGGATATGTACGATCCCGATCGATCACAAACGGTCAGCCGCGCCGGAATTATCAGCGATTGGGATACATTCATCGGCGCACTGCGGCCTCGGTTGGCTCAGAAAGCCGCCAACGGATCGGGATTCGCGATTCTCACCGAAACGATCACCTCTCCGACACTGCTGAAACAAATCCGCAACCTAAAGGCGAAGTATCCCGGCGCTTTGTGGTTCGTGCACGACCCCCTGTCCCGGCGAAATATCCGCGACGGTTTGCGCATCGCGACGGGCGGTGAAATCATGCCGCACTACGATTTCACCAAGGCTGACGTGATCGTCTCCCTCGATTGCGATTTTCTCGCCGAGGAACCCGGCCACAGCCGATACGCCCGGGATTTTCAGGACGGCCGGCGAATTCGCGAGGAAACCCCGCGCATGAATCGACTTTACGTCATTGAAAGCACACATTCGATCACCGGAACGATAGCCGACCACAGGTGGGCGGTTCGTCCCTCGGAAATCGCCGGGATCGCCGACGAAATTGCCAAGGCGATTCGAAACTCCCCCACCGCACAAGGCTGGACCAAGGCAATCGCCGACGACCTTCGGGCCAACAGAGGCAAATGCCTGGTACTGGCGGGCGCGAACCAGCCCCCTTCCGTTCACTTCATGGTCCATTCAATCAATGCGGAATTGGGGAATATTGGCAACGCGGCTATTTATGCCGGCCCGGTTGAAGGAGATCCCGACGGAGAGCTGCAGGATCTTATACCCCGAATGGAATCCGGCGATGTAGACACACTATTCATCATCGGCGGAAACCCTTGCTATACCGCACCGGCCGATTTGGCATTCGACGCTGCGCTAGAAACTTTTTCCAAACGGGTGGATCGCAACCTGACCGTTCGGCTCGGTGTATACGACGACGAAACCTCCTATAAATGCCAGTGGCATCTTCCTCAAACTCATTTCCTCGAAGAGTGGTCCGATGCCCGCGCGCACGAAGGCACCGTCTCTATCGCTCAGCCGCTGATCTCGCCGCTGTATACCGGCCGATCCGCGATGGAGCTGATGGATTTGATGCTGACCGGATATCTGCGCGGCGGTTATGAGATCGCTCGCGAATTCTGGGCCGCACAACATAACCAGCCGGATTTTGAATCGGTTTGGCGACGATCGCTCGAAAAAGGAGTTTGGCTGGGAGATTTCACCCCGAAGCCGCCCGCCAGTTATCCCACAAAAGTCGGCCCAGCCCCGACTTCGACCGAAGGTTTTGAAATTGTCTTCCGACCCGATCCCTGCATTTGGGACGGCAGTTACGCAAACAACGCATTTCTGCAGGAGCTGCCCAAGCCGCTCACCAAGCTGACTTGGGACAACGCCGCGCTGATCAGCGCAAACACCGCCCAAAAGCTCGGCGCATCCAACGGCGACATGCTGCGAATTACCAGCGCCGGAAGAGCGATGGATATCCCGGCATGGATTCTCCCCGGCTTGCCGGATGACACCGTCACGCTTCATCTGGGATACGGACGCTGGCGCGGGAACGGCCGGCACCGGAACGGGGTTCAATGCTTACGCTCTGCGCACAAGCGAAAATCCATGGTTTGCCACCGGCGCGAAAGTCGAACGCATCGACGGGAAATACCCGTTGGTCGCCACCCATACGCATCAAACCATCGCCGACCGGCATTTGGGCGATTTAGATGACCAGACGGTTCAGCGACCCAGCAATGACAGCATCAACAATCGCAAGCTAGTGCGTGTCGGGACGCTTCAGCAATTCATCGAGAATCCCGAATTCGTAAAAAAACTCGATGAATCCGAGGACCGGCATCATCTAACGCTCTATCCGGGTTACGAGAACACCTACAAGCAGAATCTAGCCTGGGGAATGTCGATCGACATGCAATCGTGCATCGGCTGCAACGCCTGCGTGGTCGCTTGCCAGACGGAAAACAATATCCCGGTCGTCGGCAAGGATCAGGTTGCCCGGGGACGCGAGATGCATTGGATTCGCGTTGACACCTATTTCGAGGGAAGTCCCGAATCTCCATCGGCTGCTTTTCACCAGCCGGTTCCCTGCCAGCAATGCGAAAACGCCCCGTGTGAACTCGTCTGCCCCGTCGGCGCGACGGTCCATGACAACGAGGGGATCAACAACATGGTCTACAACCGCTGCGTCGGCACGCGGTATTGCAGCAATAACTGTCCATACAAGGTCCGGCGATTCAACTTCCTCCAATACGCGGACCAGACCACCGAGAGCCTCAAGCTCATGCGAAATCCGGAAGTGACGGTTCGCAGCCGGGGCGTGATGGAGAAATGCACGTATTGCATTCAGCGGATAACCGCGACACGGATAGACGTGGAGATTCTGCAGGTCCAGATGGATGCGGAGGCGAAAAATACGGGCGATTCCGCCGAAGCGCAGGCGATTCAGCGCCGCAGCGCCGAGCAACGCCAAAAGAAGCTCGATTCGCTCCAGACCGCATGTCAACAGGCGTGCCCCACGCGTGCGATTATTTTCGGCAACCTCAACGCGGCCGTTGATCCTATCCATGAATTTTCGCCCGAGCATCTCAGTGATGTGGCGCAACTTAAACGCCAGCCGCTGAATTATTCGCTGCTCGCGGAATTAACGACTCAACCGCGGACGACATATCTCGCCCGCATCCAGAATCCCAATCCCGCTTTGGCGCAGGAGCGATCAGGAACATGAGCGCGTCCACAACGGATATCGCCGTGTCCCGTGGCTCCCCGGTTTTAGCGGCTGGGCACGACTACACCACCGTTACCGACAAAATCACCTCGGTCGTGCTGAAGCGCGATTCCGGCCTGCCGTGGCGAATTGCCTTTGCGATCGCCCTGTTGCTGGTCATGCTTCTGACAACGGCCGTCTCATACCTCTTCCTCCGCGGCGTCGGGATATGGGGCATCGATATTCCCGTCGCCTGGGGATTCGCCATCATCAATTTCGTCTGGTGGATCGGCATCGGACATGCCGGCACATTCATCAGCGCCATGCTGTACCTGATGCGTCAGGATTGGCGAACCAGCATCAACCGCTTTGCCGAGGCCATGACACTCTTTGCAGTCGCCTGCGCGGGAATGTTTCCGCTCTTGCACCTGGGCCGGCCATGGGAGTTCTTCTGGCTTCTGCCGTATCCGAACACGATGTGGCTCTGGCCGCAATTTCGCAGCCCGCTGGTGTGGGATGTTTTCGCCGTCAGCACATACGCAACGATATCGCTAGTTTTCTGGTATGTCGGGCTGATTCCCGACCTGGCAACGATGCGCGACAAAGCAAAGCCGTCGCTGGCGCGCACGCTGTACGCCTGGTTTGCCCTCGGCTGGCGCGGTTCGGCGCGACACTGGCAGCGATACCAAATGGCATATCTCCTGCTTGCAGGCTTGGCCGCGCCCCTGGTTATTTCGGTTCACAGCGTCGTCGGGATGGATTTCGCCGCGGCTCAATTGCCCGGTTGGCATAGCACGATCTTCCCGCCCTACTTCGTCGCCGGCGCGATTTTTTCGGGATTCGCGATGGTCCTGACCCTGGCGATTCCCTTGCGCTGGGCGTACGGGTTACAGGATTTCATCACAATCCGCCATCTGGAAAACTGCGCCAAGCTCATGCTCGTCACCGGCCTGATTGTCGCTTATGGCTACGCCGCCGAAGCGTTTTACGGCTGGCTCAGCGGGAACGAATTTGAGATGTACATGAACGTGAACCGGGCCGAAGGCAATTACCGGCTCACTTATTTTGTTCTCATCTTTTGCAACGTCATCGCTCCGCAATCACTCTGGTTTCGCGCGGTTCGCCGCAGCGTCTGGCTCCTGTTCATTATGTCGCTAATCGTTCAAGTCGGCATGTGGATGGAACGATTCGTCATCATCGTAACCAGCCTGCAACGGGATTTTCTGCCCTCGAGCTGGGGGACGTATTATCCGACGTTCTGGGATTACGCGACGCTGCTGGGCACCATCGGATTTTTCTCTCTCTGCTTCCTCATTTTCGTGCGGATTCTGCCGGCCATTTCCATCTCCGAGATGCGCGAACTCGTGCACAAGGAGGCGGCATGAACCCGCATCACCCGATGTATGGCCTGATCGCGGAATTCAATTCCGCCGACCGTCTTGTCGAAGCGGCCCGCAAAACCCGGGACGCCGGGTACGTCCGCATCGACGCCCTCTCGCCGTTCGCGCTGCCTGAATTGGATGAGGCGCTTCGCCTGCCCAAGACCCGGGTGCCGTTGATTTTCCTGATCGGCGGAATTTGCGGTGGATTATTCGGGTTCCTGATGCAGGTGTATTCCTGCGTCTACAGCTATCCCATTAACGTCGGCGGAAGGCCGCACTATTCCTGGCCGGCTTTTATTCCAATCACGTTTGAGTTGACGATTTTGTCTGCCGGCCTGTGCGGCGCATTCGCCATGTTGATCGCGAACGGCCTGCCGAAGCACTATCATCCGCTGTTCAATGCCCCTCAATTCGATCTTGCCAGCCAGAACAAATTCTTCCTCCTGATAGAGTCCGGCGACTCCAAATTTCAGCCGGAGCAGACGCGCGAATTCCTGAGTTCCCTCGAGCCCATCAGCGTGAGCGAGGTGCCCCGATGATTCGGCGAATCACAATCATGCGTGTTCTGTTGGTTGTGGCGATGCCGCTGCTGTGGGGATGCTGGAAAGAAAACATGGGTTCGCAACCCAAAGCCAAACCGATGCAGGAAAGCGATTTTTTCTCCGATGGAACGAGCGCGCGGCCGCTGGTGGAGGGAACCGTCGCCCGCGGCGATCTGGAGCTGGATTCGCATTTTTACCGGGGCTTCGTGGAGGGCAGGCCGGCGCTGAACTTTCCCGAGCATTATCCGACGGAGACGGATGGGCCGTTCCCGACGCGCGGCCCAGCGTTGCGATCGGCGCTTACGCGCGGACAGGAGCAATTCACGATTTACTGTTCGATGTGCCACGGCGATGCCGGCGACGGGCACGGCATCATCGCGGAACGGGGATTTTTTCCCATGCCTGCCTATCAACTGGACCGCCTTCGCCAAGCGCCCGTCGGACATATTTTTGACGTTATCACCAACGGCTACGGCGCGATGTACGGATACGGCGATCGCATTTCAGCGGCGGACCGATGGGCGATCGTGGCGTACATACGCACGTTGCAAATAAGCGGCGCGATTCCCGCCCAACAGCTCGACGCCCCGCAAAAACAGCGTCTGGAGGTTACACAATGAACTTCCAGGCAAAACGTTGGTTTGAACTCGCCGACCAATATGCTCTACGGACCGGAGCGGCGTGCCTGCTGCTTTGCGTGGTGATCGGCGTTTGGCCGCCGATGCGCCTGAGTTTCTTTAACGCCTGGCTTTTCGGGTGGCTTTTCTGGCTGGGGATTTCGCTGGGCACGATGGCCCTGACGATGATGCATCATCTGACCGGCGGCGACTGGGGCGTTCTGATTCGCCCGATCACCGAATCGGCCGCGCGCGCGCTTCCGGTGCTCTTCCCGCTGTTTTTTCCCATCTTTCTGGGACTGTCTATTCTGTTCCCGTGGGCGCGGCGCCGGAAATCGCCGGCGATCCAATTCTTCTGCACGCCCATGCGTATTTGAATCCCTCATTCTTCTTCCTTCGATTCATCTTGTATTTCTTCGTCTGGATCGGATTGACCTGGGGCCTGACACATGTCTCTGATGAAGGACTTTTGCGCCGCATCAGCGCCGGCGGACTGGTGATCTATGTCGTGCTGATGACCCTCGGCGGCGTGGACTGGATCATGTCTCGCCAGGCGCATTGGGTCAGCAGTATTTTCGGCTTCATTATTGTTATCGCACAAACGCTGACGGCCCTCTGTTTTGTGATCGTCATACTGCGCGAAAGGATTGACCGGCCTCTCATCGCCGGGTTCGCCAAACCTCAGCATTTTGTCGATCTGGGAAACCTCCTGCTCATGTTCGTCATCCTCTGGGCGTATATGAATTTCGCGCAGTACCTGATCACATGGACGGGCAACGAGCAGCCTGACGTCGGCTGGTATGTCCAGAGAACCTACGGCGGCTGGCGCGTGGTGGCGGGAATCATCATTTTCATCCACTTCCTGGTTCCGTTTTTCCTGCTGCTGATGCGACCCCTGAAACAGGACATCCATCGTCTGGGCTTGATCTGCGCGGCGCTGTTTCTCCTGAGAATTCTTGATCTTTACTGGAACGTCGGGCCTCAGAAACAAGCCGACCCGCATGGCGGTTTCGTTTTGTCCCCCCTGGATATTCTGGCATGGGTGGGCATCGGCGGCATCTGGTATGCGGCGTTTTCCCGTTATCTGAAGCGTGCGCCGTTGTTGGCAATTTCATCCGAAAGTCCCGGACCGATTTATGGAATCTCAGAAGCATAACCAGCCTGACGCCGCGGTGGGTCATGAGCTTCGCGATGCGACGCCGCGCCCGGTTCTCATTTTCGCGCTGTCACTGCTGGCGGCCCTGGTATTCATTCAGTGGATCGGCTGGAAGTCACTACGATTCCTGCAACGGTACGAGGACGCTCAAAATCAAATTTATTTCCCGACGCACCCGTTGTCCGCCGAGATGCCAGTCGTTCCGCCGGACCCGCGCCTTGAGCCAGAACCATCTCACGATGTACTGCCATTGGCTGATCTAACCAACGTGAAAGCGCGCGAGCAGTCGCTGATTGGGCCCGACGCCTGGGGCTGGGTGGATTTCTCGCACCAATTCGCGCGAATTCCGGTGCAACAGGCGATTGATCTGGCGGTGGAACACGGACTGCCGAACGTCCTTCCGGCTACGCAGCCATCCGCTCCACCGACCACGCCGCCCGCCAGCGCAGCTCCACGGACCCGGAGGCGTCCCATGAAGTCGATGATTCTGACGATGGTGCTGATTTCTTTCCTCGCGCCAGCCATGGCGGCTGCGCAGGATGTTCCCACCCCGAACATTCGACCATCCATTCTCAACAATGTCGGCATCGATCAGAAACTTGGCGCGGTTATTCCCGCGGAACTTGTCTTCAATGACGAACACGGCCGCGCCGTTCGCCTGGGCGATTTCTTCGGCGATCGGCCGGTTGTTCTCGTGCTGGTCTATTACCAGTGTCCTATGTTGTGCACAATAGTGCTCAACGATCTTCTACGGACGATGCGCTCGATGCCGGAAAATGTTGGCAAGGACTTCGACGTTCTGACGGTCAGTTTCGATCCGCGCGATACGTCGGACCTCGCGCTGTTAAAGAAAAAGACATATTTGGCGCAATACAACCGTCCCGACGCACAATACGGTTGGCATTTTCTAACAGGACAGCGGACATCGATATCCGCGTTAACCGATGCGGTCGGCTTTCGCTATGTCTGGGATCCCAAGTTCCAGGTTTACGCCCACGCGAGTGGAATCATGGTGCTGACTCCCCAGGGGAAGATTTCCCGCTACTTCTTCGGCATCGATTACGCGCCAAAGATCTTCGGATCGCGCTGACGGCCGCAAGTGACGGGCACACCGGCGGCCTCGCGGATGCGGTGCTGCTTTACTGCTTCTGTTACGACCCGGCAACCGGGAAATATGGCCTGGCGATCGCCCGGTTGCTAAAAATCGGGGGTGTTCTGACGGTACTGGGTCTGAGCGGTTTCGTGATAACGATGCTCCGACGGGAACGCGTAAATTCGAAAACAATCGTGAGGCGTTGAAGTGGATTCGTCTTTCCGACTATTTCCGCAGCAAGCGTCGCAGCTGGCTCCGCAGGTGGACCACCTCGTGCTGTTCATGGTCGGGGTCACCGTCTTTTTCTCTTTATTGATTTTTGGCGCGATCACATATTTCGCGATCCGCTATCGCCGAAGAAGTCCCGAGGAACGGCCCCGGCAAATCCACAGCAGCATTTTGCTCGAGATCACCTGGACGGTCATTCCCTTTATGCTGACCATGGTGATGTTCGCATGGGGCGCGAAGGTTTTCGTGACCGCGCATCAACCTCCGGCAGATGCGATGGAAATTTTCGTTATCGGCAAGCAATGGATGTGGAAGATTCAACATCCCGAAGGCCGGCGGGAGATCAACACGCTGCACGTGCCCATCGGCCGGCCAGTGAAGTTGACGCTCACCAGCCAGGATGTGATTCACGATTTCTCGATACCCGCTTTCCGCATCAAGCAGGATGTCCTGCCCGGAATGTATACGACGGAATGGTTCGTTCCGACACGGATTGGAGAATATCACCTTTTCTGCGACCAATATTGCGGCGCCAAGCATGGCGAGATGGCCGGCACCGTTGTGGTCTGCACAGATGCTGACTATGAGCGCTGGCTGGCGGGGGATTTAACCGCCGAGCCGCCCGCCGTGGCCGGGAGAAAATTATTCGAGCTTTATGGTTGTATCACGTGCCATGGCCAATACGGCCCGACATTGGCTGGGTTGTATGGAACACCGGTGCAGGTCATCGACGAACACGGCGTTCGGCGGACAGTCATCGCGGATGAAGCCTATTTGCGCGAATCGATTCTCTACCCCGACGCCAAGCTCGTCGTGGGGTATCCCAACAGGATGCCGAGCTTCAAATCCACGCTCAGTGAGGAGCAATTGCTCGATCTGGTTCAGTACATCAAATCGCTGACCGGTGCAGCCGAAACCGCGCCGTATAAAGGGCCGCCGCTTGGACCCGCAACCCAGCCGAGCGGCGCCGAACCGCGAATCGGAAATCCCCCGTTTGCCAATTACAGGACAAATCAATGAGTTGAACAACCATGGCATCTATCCCTTACATCCCCGAATACTTGACCACTGAAACGTATCTCAATACAAGGCACACCCTCGCTTCGTGGCTACTGACCAAAGACCATAAGCGTATCGCCGTCCTCTACATGATTTCCATTACCCTCATGTTCGCGATCGGCGGCGCGGCGGCGGTAATCATGCGGCTGCAATTGCTGACCCCGCATTCGGCCTTGGTCGAGGCCGAGACGTACAACAAACTTTTCACGCTGCACGGGATCGTGATGGTTTTCTTCTTTCTGGTTCCCTCGATTCCCACGACGCTTGGAAATTTCCTAGTGCCGCTCATGATCGGCGCGCGCGATCTGGCTTTTCCGCGTATCAATCTTTTCAGTTGGTATCTGTACATCGGAGGAGCTTCGCTCGCGCTCAGCTCGTTAATTCTCGGCGGAGTCGATACCGGATGGACTTTCTACACACCTTACAGCAGTTCCTTCAGCAACACTCATGTTGTGCTTGCCATCACCGGCGTTTTCATCGCCGGATTCAGCTCCATCTTCACCGGCCTGAATTTCATCGTCACGATTCACAAAATGCGATGTCCGGGCATGACGTGGTTCCGCCTGCCGCTGTTTATCTGGTCGATGTACGCGACAAGCATTATCTTCGTGCTCGCCACACCAGTGCTGGCCATCACGCTCGCCCTGGTGGCGCTGGAAAGAATCCTGGGTGTGGGAATTTTTGATCCGAATCTTGGCGGCGACCCCATTCTCTTTCAGCATCTTTTCTGGTTCTACAGCCATCCCGCGGTTTACATCATGATTCTTCCCGGAATGGGCGTCATCAGCGAACTGATTACGTGTTACTCAAGAAAAGCACCGTTCGGATACGCATTCATCGCGATGGCCAGCCTCGCCATCGCAATCCTCGGCTTTCTTGTGTGGGCGCATCACATGTTCGTCGCCGGCATCTCAATCTATGGCGGGCTCGTCTTCTCCATCCTCAGTTTCCTCGTGGCGATTCCTTCGGCCATCAAAGTCTTCAACTGGACCGCCACGCTTTACAAAGGGTCTATCCAGCTCGATACGCCGATGCTCTATGCCCTTGGTTTCATCGGCCTGTTCACGATCGGGGGACTGACCGGCCTGTTCCTCGCCACTTTGGGCATCGATATGCACGTTCACGATACGTATTTCGTCATCGCTCATTTCCATTACATCATGGTCGGCGGCGCTGTCATGGCGTACATGGGCGGCTTGCATTTCTGGTGGCCGAAGATGACCGGAAAACTTTATCCGGAAATGTGGGGGCGAATTGCCGCGTTCACTTTGTTTTTCGGATTCAACCTTACATTCTTCCCGCAGTTCTTGTTGGGATACCTGGGCATGCCGCGGCGGTACTACGCTTATGCGCCGGAGTTCCAGGTTTATAACGTGATGTCTACGGCGGGTGCGTCGATTTTGGCGATTGGATATCTGTTGCCGCTGGGTTATCTGCTGTGGTCGCTGCGGTCGGGAAAATCCGCGGGACCCAATCCATTTCATGCGGCGGGCCTAGAATGGACCACCGCTTCGCCGCCGGCCCCAGATAACTTCGACAAAGCCCCTGTCGCCGGCGAACCCTACAACTATCACGAAATGGATTTCTCAGATGTCTGAACTTGTCGCACATCAATTTGACGATCTGGAACAACAATCGGAGGCCGACACCCTCGGTATGTGGACGTTCCTGGCAACGGAGGTGCTTTTCTTCGGCGGGATGATTTGCGGATACTGCGTCTATCGCCTTCTCTATTTCACCGCCTGGCACGAAGGAAGCCTGATCGTGGACAATTTTCGTTGGCTTGGAGTCAGCAGCGGCGCATGGAACACCGGCGTCCTTCTCACCAGCAGCCTCACCGTCGCCATAGGTGTCCGCGCCGCCAAACTCGGCGACAACCGCCTCCTCGCAAAGATGCTTGCAGTGACGCTCCTTCTTGGCATCGCCTTCCTGGCAATCAAAGCGGCGGAATATACTCATGAATATCACGAAGGCGTCGTCCCGGGGTACAGCCTGTTTCATCCCGACAATGAAATTTCCAGCGATCTCCACCACGCGACGAGCCAATCGCACTTATCCGAAAAAACCCTGCGACGCGAATTTCAACTCTTCTGGGTCTTCTATTTCTTCATGACCGGCGTTCACGCGCTCCACATGCTCATCGGCGTCGGGTTGTTCACATATCTTCTGGTCGAAGCACGCCGAGGACGATTTACGCCTCAAAAACACGCCTCCGTCGAAATCATGGGCCTTTACTGGCATTTCGTCGATCTGGTCTGGATTTTCCTTTTGCCCCTTCTCTATCTGGTGCGCTGATGCAAGAAACAAAACATAAAATCGAAGGCATCGGAATGTATCTCCTGATCTACTGCCTTCTTTTGGCGCTCCTTATCGCTACCGTAAGCGCGGCCAGCGTCGACATGGGTCCATGGAATGTCGTCACGGCCCTCGTTATCGCAGTCGTAAAGGCTCTCCTGGTGATTCTCTTTTTCATGCACGTTCGCCACAGTTCCAGGCTGACCTGGATTTTTGCCGGCGCTGCATTCCTGTGGCTGACGCTGTTATTGGGACTGACTTTGAGCGAATACTGGTTCCGTCCCACCCCATCGTTTACGCAATCGACTGCTCAACTGGGTACGACCATTGTCAAGTGAACACTCCATTCCCACTTCTTCGCACTGCGTCGCATCATCTCGCTCGGAATCGCAAGCCCCGACGGATGACAATTCTTCATATCTCAATAAGGTGTTGGCAGATTCTTCCGAACAGCGATTATGACTTCATTAGTGATGTGAGCGCCTACGCGTTCTGCGTGTAGAGAATGCCAAAATAGCAGCGATGACCCCGAGAATCGCGCTCGGCTCTACCTCTGCCACGTTCGTACAAAACACCCAGAATTGTCGGCGCCAAGTCCCCGGCAGGGCCGAACGTTGAAGCACGTTGTCGCAGGTAACGCTGCTGCATTACCGGGCTGATTGGCTAAAACCTCTAAGCCCAAGGTCAGGGGGATTTCACGCGGCAGAGCGAGCGCCACCACCTGGGCCGCACCGATTGCGGCAGTTGCTGTGCAATAAACCTCGTTACTCGTCATGATCTCACCGCGCTGAGAGCCCGCGCTCTGGACGCTCTCGTCGCCGTTGTGAGAAAAGGACGTAGCTGCCGGACTCCGGCGACGTGCGCTCCAAACCCATCGTGAAATGACCATGTCCGCCGTCTGCATTTTCGTTGCATTTTGTGAATTTCCAAAATTCACAAATGCGAAATCCTCCCGTTTTTCAGACATCTATCCACGCCGACAAAATTCACGAAAGAGAAAAGATTGACGACGTCGCGCGAAACTTGGCATCGTAGCCGGCATGAACAGCCATGTACCTGTATCGCAACCGCCGACCGTGCCGCCCCTGCTGGTGAGTGAGCGCGAAGCTGGCCGATTGCTGGGCATCACATCCCGTACGGTTTTCGAGTTACGCCGAAAAGGCGAAATTCCGGTGGTGCGCATTGGAAGCCGAGTATTATATTCGCGGGATGATTTGCCCGCCTTCATCGCCAATCGACGGCAGACCGCCGAGGCGCAAAGTGAATGGGATAACATGGAATGAAGGTTAGACTGTGGCCCATGACCAAACGAAGCAAGAGCATTGTAAATGATCTGCGCCGGGCAATTGCCGAGGCCGAAAAGCGGGGGTTTACGCGGTACAAGCTGGCCCAGGCATCCGGCGTTGAACAAGCTGTGTTGTCCAAGCTGGTGCGCGGCATGAAAGGCATCAGGCTGGACACGGCGGAGCGGATCGTCAACGGGCTGGGCAAACGATTGGTGATAGTTGACGATTGAACAGTATGGCGGTAGAACGTGCACACCAAGCGACACGTGAAAGACAGATGAAATATGGCGAGCATCACAAATGACCGGGGCGGACGCAAACGCATTCAATTCATGGTCGGCGATGGCAACCGCCGGGCAATCCGGCTGGGTAAAGCGTCCCGACGTCAGGCGGAGACATTCGCCGGCTACGTCGAAAAGCTGTTGGCCGAGAAAATCACCGGCGCGCGCGCCTATTGACGCCGAAGTTTCGACGTGGGTTGCCAAGCTGCCCGACGAAATGCACTCCAAGCTGGCTGCGCACGGGCTGGTTAAATCGCGCCAACCGGCCGGGCCGGCGGTGGTGACGACGCTGGGGTCGTTCATCAACGACTACCTTGCCGGGCGATCCGACATCAAGCCGAACACGCGAATCGGGCTGGGGCAGGCCCGCCGCAATCTTGTGGCGTACTTCGGCGAGTCAAAGCCACTTGCGGACATCAACGAAGGCGACGCCGAAGAATACTGGCGACACCTTATTGCTGCTAAGGCGGGTGGAGGTGTAGGCCTCGCCCTGAACACGGCGCGGAGATTGTGCGGACGCGCCCGCCAATTCTTCAGGTTTGCCGTCCGCAAGCGGATCATCCCCAGCAATCCCTTTGCCAAGCTTAAGGGGCTGAGTGTAAGGCCCAATGAAGCCCGCCAGCACTTCATCCCTGATGATGTGGCGCGAAAGGTGTTGGAAGCCTGCCCAGACGCCGAATGGAAGCTGCTGTTTGCCCTGAGCTGCTGGGGAGGGTTGCGCTGTCCGAGCGAGCATTTGGCCTTGAAGTGGGGCGACGTGGATTTCGAGGCCGGGCGAATCCGCGTACCTTCACCGAAAACCGAGCATATCGAAGGCCGGAGCGAGCGGTTTATACCGATCTTCCCTGAACTACACGGGCCGCTGCAGGGTGTTTTCGATCAGGCCCCCGAAGGATCGATCTACGTCATCAATCGCTACAGAAGCCCCAACAGCAACCTTCGCACCCATTTGAAGCGAATCCTTCGCCGAGCGGGTATCACGCCCTGGCCGAAACTGTTTCACAATTTGCGATCCAGCCGACAGACAGAGCTTGCCGAAAAATTCCCGGCACACGTCGTCTGCAAGTGGCTGGGCAATACCGAAGCGGTGGCCAAGGCGCATTACCTTCAAGTCACTGATGAACATTTCCGGTTGGCCATCGGCGATTCCGAACAGGCGGCGCAGAATCGAGGCGCAGCACACGTCAGAATCGACCCGAACCGACAAGAAAACGGAATTCGCTGAAATGCAAAATCACTCAGAAAATCCGAGTGATTCGCAACAAACGCAAGTCACAAGCTGGCCTCTATCGGAGTTGAACCGATACGCCCTTACGGGCATTGGATTTTGAGTCCAACGCGTCTGCCAATTCCGCCAAGAGGCCCATATTCAAATTCTGGCTGGGAAAAACCACCGTTTCTCTTCGGTTTTCCCCGGCGTTTCGTGCGATCTTACTTGATCCGTTTTCACTTCGCCAGACTCCCCTGACGTGCGACGACCGTCCGCCCGTTCTGGCTCCCGGGTAAGTTTGCTACATTGGATCGCCATGCTTCGAGGATTAAATGTCGATAGTTGATTTTCTTTTGGGTCGCCGCCTCGCTTCAAACGAGCAGCGCGGCCAGAGGATCGGCATCCTGTCGGGCTTGCCCGCGCTCGGTCTCGATGGGTTGTCCTCCTCGGCGTATGGGCCCGAGGCGGCATTGACGATCCTGCTGCCGCTTGGGGCGCTCGGCCTGAATTACATACTCCCTATTACTGGAGCGATCCTCGGCCTTCTTGCGATGCTGTATTTCTCGTATCGACAGACCATCGCCGCATATCCGGTGAACGGCGGTTCGTACACCGTTGCAAAAGAGAATCTCGGAACCTGGGCAAGCCTGTTTGCCGCGGCAGCATTGATGATCGATTATGTATTAACGGTCGCGGTGGGCATATCGGCCGGGGTGGCCGCGATCGTCTCCGCCGCGCCGCAGTTGCACTCCTACACCGTTCCGATGTGCCTTGGCATCCTGGTCTTGATAACGCTTCTTAACCTTCGGGGTACCGGTGAAGCTGGTGGTGCCTTTGCCCTGCCTACGTACTTATTCATTGGCAGCATGTTCGTAGTCCTGGGCCTCGGAGTTGCCAAATCCATCTCCAGCGGTGGACATCCCCATGCGCTGGTTATCCCACCCAAAATGCCCGCGGCCGCCGCGAGCGTCGGAATCTGGATTCTCCTTCGGTCCTTTGCCAGTGGTTGCACTGCCATGACCGGAGTAGAGGCCGTTAGCAACGGCGTAAGCGCGTTTAAGGAACCGACGGTAAAGAACGCGCACCGCACCCTGGCTCTAATCGTGTCGATTTTGGCAATACTGCTCGGCGCGATCGCTTACCTTTGCCATGTTTATCAGATCGGCGCGACGAATCAGGATCAGTCCGGTTACCAGAGCGTTCTTTCCCAATTGACTTTTGCAGTGGTTGGGAAGGGATGGTTCTATTTTCTGACGATGGGCAGCGTGCTGATGGTGCTTTGCCTTTCGGCCAATACCAGCTTTGTGGATTTCCCCCGCTTGTGCCGTTTGATCGCGCAGGACGACTTCCTGCCGCGCGGTTTCGCCGCAGTGGGAAGGCGGTTGGTGTACTCGGTCGGCGTGATATTTCTTGCCTCCGCCAGTGGTGTTCTGTTGGCGTCGTTTCGGGGAATAACCGATCGGCTCATCCCCCTTTACGCGGTGGGCGCATTTCTCGCGTTCACGCTGTCTCAGGCTGGAATGGTGGTGCACTGGCTGAAACAAGTCCAAGGGCCGACCACGGCAAAAATCGGGGTTGCGAGCGGGGACACGGAAAAAGCTCGTCATACGCCGCCTGAAGGTGGAAGTTTCAGTCTATATTCAAAATTGAGCGTGAACGGGCTGGGGGCGATCGCCACTGGAGCTGCGTTGACGATCATACTGGCTGCGAAATTCACCCAAGGGGCTTGGATTACGGTTCTGGCGATCCCATTGATGTTGACGATGTTTTGGCTTGTTCACCGTCATTACCTTTTGGTCGAGGCGCAAATTGAGTGCAACGACCCGTTGGATGTGAGACGTAACGAGCCTCCGGTCGTTCTGGTTCCGATTCACGGTTGGGACCGATTGGTCGCCAAATCGATGCAGTTCGGGATGTGGCTGTCGCCGGACGTGATAGCGGTACACCTCAGCAATCTGGAGGGCAACACCGTGGGGGGCGAGGCATCGCGCATTCGCCGGGAATGGGATGAACGGGTAACGAGGCCGGCTCAAGCCGCGGGCATTACTCCGCCTACGCTGGAACTTGTGAAGACCCCTTACCGCGAGTTCACGACACCACTTCTAACGCATATCGATGCAATCAAAAGTCGCTATCCGAATCGGTTCGTCGCGGTCATCATCCCGGAAATCGTTGAGAAACACTGGTGGAACAACTTGCTGCACAGCCAGCGAGCTTTCCGGCTGCGGTCAGCCCTTAGAGCCCGCCAGGATGCTCACGTGATCGTCATCGATTTACCCTGGTTCATAAAGGAATAGTTGATCCAACCAGGACTTTTATTTCTTTTGGCGGCACGTCGCGTCTTCGTCAAAAAGCTCGGCATCCGGGTTCATTCCGTCGCCGTTAAAAAGTTAGCCGCCCAAGTTGTATTTTTTTCCTGAGGCTCAACAATTCGACGGCGAATCTTAGTGCAATGCAAGCTTTCATCCGGTAAAATTGATATGAAATATCGCTGCTGTTAGTCCCGGGCGCAGTACCGATTATCGAATCGAACAAACCGATGCCGTCAGTATTTGGTATCACCGTCGGCTTCCCCCCTTCCAATTGGGGCAAGACGAAGAAACCGCGCCGCACCTTGAGCCGTCGCGCGCGGTGCTGTCTCGAACCGCTGGAGACCCGGCTCCTCCTAAGCACCGTCAGTTGGATCGCCGCGGGCAGTGGATCATGGAACACCGCGGCCGACTGGAGCACCAACACCATCCCGCAGCCCGGCGACGACGTAATCATCAGCAAGTCGGGAAACATCCAGGTCACCCTCACCGGCAGCGCATCCGTCCACAGCATTTCAGTCACCGGCGACACGCTGACCGTCTCGGCCGGCACCCTGACTGTCGCGGCCAGCTCTTCGATCAACTCATCAGCCACATTGGTCCTGAGCAGCGCAACACTCACGCTGGCATCCGGCGCGACGCTGACCAACAGCGGCGCGATTACCGTCAATCCGCTCAGCAGCCTGAACGTCGGCGGCGCATACACCGAGACCTCCACCGGATCTCTAACCCTCCCTTCCGGCTCGCTGACCACCGGCGTCGGTACCAATTTGCTCGGCGACCCGGGATTTGAATCTCCATCCGCTGGAAGCAGCACAACGACGACGCCCAGCATCTGGGGAAACTGGGGGCCGTCATACATCAGCACCCAATACGCCCACACCGGCCTTCAATCCGTGCAGGAACCCGGAACCAGCGGCGGCTCCGGCGTGAATCAATCGTTCGCCGCGACCCCCGGCGTTTCTTACACCGCTTCCGTCTATGCAATGACTCCCTCGACCTCCAAGCTGACCGGCGCGGAAGAGGGGATTCTGAACCTGCTTTTTTACAATTCGAGCGGCACCCAGGTCGGCTCCGACGGAATCACCGTCCTCACCGCCAACAGCGCCACCGGCGGACCAAACGCGGGCAGCGTCGGCAATCAGGGCTGGAATTTTTACACCACGTCAGGCGTCGCGCCGAGCACAGCCGCCACCGTCACCGTGGCCCTGCAGGTTGGACCCTACGACGGACTGGGCGGCACCGACGGAGGATCGGTCTTCTGGGACGACGCGAAATTCGGCGCGACCGCCGCCACGTCCGCCGCAGTCACCGCCGCCAGCTTATCCAACAGCGGCGCGATCACCGTCGGAGCCAACGACGACATCAATGTTACCGGAACATTCTTGCAGACAAGCACCGGAACCCTGACCCTCGACTTGGGCGGCCCCCCCGCCGGCCTTCTGTTCGGGACATTGAACGCAAGCGGCGCGGCAACCCTGGGCGGGACGCTCAAGGCGGTCATCGTCAACTTATACAGCCCCTCGATCAGCGATGGCTTTACCCTCTTGAACTATGCCACCGAGACCGGCACATTCTCCTCGATCCAGCTTCCATCCGGCACTTCCTACGCCTTCCAGCCGGCCGTCAATCCCACGTATCTCGGGATCAGCGCCTTACCTACTTCGCCGACCACTGCAGTCAACATCGGCACGGTCGTCGGTGCTGCAACCCCCAATCTCGTCGGCATAAACCTGGCATATTGGGACGACAAGTTGACCACCGCCCAAACACAATCGATGGTCGAGGCCGCAGGGCTAAACATTTTTCGCTTCCCCGGCGGGTCGACTTCCGATGATTTCCATTTCGATGATGACGACAACTACGGCGATCCATCCGCAAATTCCATTCCTCAATATGCGCAGTTCATAGACAACGTCGGCGGCCTCGGCCTCCTCACCATCGACTACGGGTCCGGCAGCCCTCAGGAAGCCGAGGCCGAACTCGCTTACCTCACCGGCTCACCCACCGACACAACCGTCATCGGCCCCGGCCAGGAATGGAGTGACGCCACAAATTCATGGCAAACCGTCAACTGGCAAACCGTCGGCTATTGGGCCGCCTTGCGCGGCGCAACCCCTCTGCTGATCAACGATGGCCTTGACTTCCTGCGGGTTGACCACCCCGCTCCCTACACCGGAATGAATTATTGGGAAGTCGGCAACGAACAATACGGAACGTGGGAGATCGATCACAACAGCCCCACCGGCCTTGGCGGCGACACTACCACGCCCGGCGGCTACAACTACCCCGCCGCCTATGCCCAATTCGCTGCGACCTTTTCAGCACTCGTCACGGCCGACAAATCGCTGCCGCCCATCCTGATCGGCATCGACAGCGAAGACCCCACCGGCGCTGCCGACAACAACTGGACGAAAAATGTTCTGACGTACGGGCTGGCTGATGGAGGATTCGTCCCAGAATTCATTTCCGATCACAGCTACATGTACGGCCCCGGCCAGGAAAACGATTCAGTCCTCCTCAACGACACCGTTTCAAACCCCTCCAGCAGCCTCGACTGGTCCACGCGCTACACCGAGTACGAAAATCTCCTCAACCAAACAGTTGGCGCTACCGACGCCGCAAGCGTCCGCGTCATGGCCACCGAGTACAACTCCAACTATGGCACCGAGGGCAAGCAGATGACCAGTCTGGTCAACGGCCTGTTCGCCGCCGACTCCATCGGAAGCCTTCTCGATAGCGGATACACCGGCGGATTGTTCTGGGATCTGCGCAACGGCTGGACCACCGATGGAAATAACTCATCGACTCTGTACGGCTGGCGCGAAGGTGGCGACGAGGGAATCCTGGGCGATCCGAATCTCAACGATCCCCCCTCCACTGGCCCGTATATCACCTACCCCACCTACTTCGGCGAAGAACTCGGCTCCAAGCTCATACAAACCGGCGCCACCGGCGTCTCCGCGGTCAGCAACTACAACGAACTGGCCGTCTATTCGGTCCTGGAAGCCAACGGCCATCTTGACCTGATGGTAATCAACAAGAATCCCGACGCCGCCATCACCGAGCAATTCAACCTTCAGGGATTCACACCCAACGGCCAAGCCCAGTTCTGGCAGTACGGCGAAGCGCAGGACTACGCCCAAAGCCAATCGCCGACCGGCGCGGCATCCCTGGCGAATTTCTCCACCATGCTCGGCTTCACCGGCGACAGCTTCAGTTACGCCTTTCCCGCATACTCGATAACCGTGATCGACCTGACGCCGATGCTCTCCGTCGCCACCGCCGCCGCGGCCAATCCCAGCCCCGTAACCGGGACGACCACAACGCTCACCGCCCTCGGATCAGAAAACGGCACCGGCACCGGCCTTACTTACACCTGGTCAGCAACCACAGTCCCCGTCGGCGTGCTCAATCCGACCTACAGCGTCAACGGCAACAACTCCGCCTCAACCACCACGGCGACTTTTTACGGCGCGGGCAACTACACCTTCCTGGTCACGATTTCCGATCCCAGCAACAATTCCATCACCAGTAGCGTCAACGTCACGGTTCAGCAAACGCCCACGACCATTGTCGTCTCGCCGGCTACTTCGCCCGTCGTTCCGATCGGCCTCGCCCAACAATTCTCCGCCACCGCCACCGATCAATTCGGCAACGCCATCAACTCGCCAAGCTTTGGCTGGGGAATCACCGGCAGCGGGAATTCGATCGATAGCACAGGAAATGCCACGCTCGGCTCAAACCCCGGCTCCTTCACCGTCAATGCAACCGATGGCAGCACCCTGGGAATGGCAACCGTCATTGCCGAGAACTTCGCCGTGCCATCCGGTTCCACGCTGGATATCAATCTCGGCTCCGCCGGACCCGTCACCCTCTCCGCCAGCGGCGGCAATATCACCGCCAGCCAGAACGGCGTGCAGATCACACTCTCCGGATTCACCGGCGTCACCGTCACCGATACCGCTTTGAGCGATATCCTGAATTTCAACGGTCCCTTCGCGCTCCCCTTCACCTTCGTCAATTGCGGTAACTCAACCATCAACATCAACAGCGGAATTCTCACCTTCGCCGCCAACATGGGCGGGACGATCAATCTCGGCAATTTATCCGTAGCCAACGGCTCCGGCGCGATGATCACGGCCGCGACGACCAACAGCCCCACCACGTTGACTCTGAACACGCTGGCAATCGGACCCGCCGGCCAACTGGACGTCGCCAACAACCAGGTCCTGATCAACTACGGTGCGGTATCGCCTATCAGCACAATCGCCGGCTGGATCGACACCGGCTATGCCGGCGGCGCATGGAACGGATATGGAATCATTTCGAGCATCGCCCAAACCAATCCCAATTATGGCCTGGGCTACGCCGACTCGGGCGATTCGGGCAACCCAGCAAATTTGCCCGCCGGCGAAATCAAAATCATGTACACCCTGCTGGGCGATGCGAACTTGGATGGGACGGTGAACGCCGAGGACTTCACACTCTTCTCACAAAACCTCGGCCAAAGCGGCATGGTGTGGGACGATGGAGACTTCAACTACGATGGTACGGTGAACAGCGAAGACTTCACGTTTCTATCGGACAACTCCGGCCAGTCCGACCAGATTGCCGCGGCCCCTCTGGTGCAGGCATCGCCGGTCGTGGCGACAGCATCACCGGTTTCAACACCGCCAGCCGCATCACCCATCGCGGCCGCAAAACCAAATAACATTGTTGCCAACATGCTGGCCAAGCATGCCGTCAAGAAGCCGAAGCATTGAGACCGACGGAAGATGTCGTCATTGCGTCAATGCTCGGAAGCAGCGCGTATCACGGATGTCAAAGTGGCCTTCATCGTCGGCATTTTCAAATCAACGCTGATGTGAGTAGGCCGTTGTTTGCCGGGCAGGTCTTCATCGATTGTCTGGGAAGCAATATTCAGCGCCGCTCCGTTGGCGTCGAGATCAATTGTTACGGCTTGATTGTCCTGCCAAATCGTCAATTGAGTGGGCGAAATCTGCTTCCATTGCCCGAAAGTGATGAACTGGATGCCGAACGATTGGGGCGAGTCGAAACTGCACTTGTCCTCAATGGTCAGACTGCCGCCGGCCCGATCATAGGTGAACCTGCGCGAAAGCCCAATCAACTGCCCAACCGCGTACGCGCTGGTGAGATCCATCGAAATCGTGTCCGCCGAATCGCTGAATTCCCGGTCAAGAATTTCTACCTGCGCCTTGGACGTCGATATCTGGAGCTGCCCCGCGACCAGCGGCACATTGTGCCCGAAGGAATTGATCACATTGGATTTATAGCGATCTTTGCTGAACGTGCGCACGGTATAAACTTGTGCTCCGGGATCGACCAGCAATATAGTCTTGCCAACCGCCAGAACAAATGATCCGAGATCGTCATGCCCGTGGCTCACCCCGTTGCGGCCGCCTTTGATCGAGGCCGCCAACGATTCCTTCCCGCCCGGCCCGGGCCGGCATGTAAGCACCTGCGCATCGCCAAACCAATCGCGCAGCGCCGGCGCCGATGGCGCAACAGCCGGGTCGCCCGTGGCGGAATTCGGGCAAGCCATCATCAATGCTTCACAGAGGTCCGTTGAAAGCGCGCGGGTCCCGTCCGTACTCGCACCGGCAGTTGGAAGCGCCGATCGACAAAATCCGCAAGAGCCGGCGACGGCACCGCATCGAGATGCACATCCCCGTACGCGGGATAAACCCCATCGGCAATCATAAGTTTCGGCGGAAATTCGGCGATCGCTTTGACTTTCTTCCGATCAAAGCAATCCACTCGCCCCGATGTCGCCTGAAAAAGCAGTTCAGAAAGTCGCACATAATTTCCAAACCCGTAATTCCAGTATCCAAGCCCTTCGAGGCAATAGCCGTCGTCGTCGAACCCATCGAGATAATTCAGTGAATCCTGCTCGGCGGCGGCGGCGAAAATGGCGCGGTCGTGCTGATCCGGCAACGTCGCCAGCGCCGCGCCGAGCACATTTGCGAGGCAGACGGCGTTCCAGTTGTTCGTGCCGGTGATCCACCAGACCGGTTTGCGTTTCCCCGTCACCATCTCCCGGAATGGATCGAGTACCCGGGTGCGGACGTTCCGATCGATCTGCCGCCGCGCCTCCGCGCCCAGCGAATCGCCGAGCAGCCAGGCGGCACTGGCGAGATTGCACGCCAGTTCGGACGAGAAAAGATCGATGTCCTTCGCCTGGCCATGAAAATTTTTGAGACTTGAATCATGGGCGGGAAGCATCCACGTCTTCTGCTGGTCGAATGCCGTGACAAGCTCCTCGATCGCGGGAATGAATCGCCCGCGGTTCTCGATACATTCAGCAATCACCAGCGGCGTGAGCCGGCCCGTGCGATCGAAATACACATGTTCATAATCGGCGCGGTTGCCGGTTTTCGAAAATTCCAGGAACAGATCATCAGGCAGCGGAGGAATCGGCTCATCCAAAAGCCGCTGTGCGCGGGCGATGGTTGCATGAAACTCGGTTTTTTTCCCAAGCTCATCCCACGCGGCACGGTCGCTGATCCTGGGGCCGAATGCGAAAGTATCACCGGAAAGCATCGCCGCAACCTCATTAACGCGTTTACTATCGACATCCGCGCCGAAGGCCGCGCGCACCAGGCAGGCCCATGCGAAAAGTCCGATCAAAACAATCTGGAAACGTCGCATAGATACTCACAAGCTGCAAATGGACACCGCTTCCCGCAGAGATCCAAAAGGATTGCGTTTGGGAATAAATTCATGCGCGATAAAGCCTGTAAATCCGCTATCCGCGATCGCGCGCATGATCGCGGGATAATTCAATTCCTGACCTCCGTCGATCTCATGCCGACCCGGCACCCCGGCTGTGTGATAGTGCCCAATGGCGCTCGCATGCTTCGTGATCGTCGAGATCACATCGCCCTCCTGCACCTGCATGTGATAGATGTCGTAAAGAAGCTTGAACCGTTCCGATCCAACCTTCCGAACCAGATCGGCCCCCCACTCGGTATAGTCGCACATATAACCCGGGTGGTTCGCCTTACTGTTGAGCAGTTCCATGCAGAGCGTGACCCCACGTTTTTTAGCAAGCCCGACGATCTTCTTCACGGCGACGGCGCAATTCCGCAAACCCTGTTCATCAGAAATTTTGGCCCGGCGATTGCCGGAGAAACAGATAACATTCGGAAATCCAGCTTCCGCGGTAACCTCAATCGCCGCCCGGATTTTTTCCAGGCAATGCGCATGATTCGCCGGATCGTTCAACCCCTTTTCGATCGCATGCGTTGGCGTCATTGTGCAGATCAGGCCATGTTTTTTCAGGATCCCCCACTGGCCCGGTTCGACGATATCGATCCCCACAAGCCCAATCGCCTTCCCCCGGCGAGCCAGCGAATCGAGCGATATATTCTGATAACACCACGCGCAAACGCTCTGCTGGATTCGCCCGCGCGTTGGCTTCATTCGAAAACCATCTTCGCCATGACGCGGCCGGATTCAAGCTCCCGCTCCGCATGACTCTCATCTTCGCTGCAAACGGCCCGTCCGATCGTCACCAGGCCAGCCCAACGCGTCCGCACGCCCGGGCGCGTTGTATTCGAGTAAGCCGGGCCATTCGGCACAGGAATCGTGCCCGATCTAATTCTTCTATCCCGTCTTTCGAACGAAACAAAACTTATCCAAAACCGAAGATGATTCAACCGCCAAGCGCGTCGCCCCCCCAACAATTGTAAGTAAACCTCCAGTCCGAATTTGTCCGATGCTGTAGATAGTTTCATAAAGACCCATGCCCTATTTTCTGATAATCAGTTGCGTCGTTAGCGGATGGGCGATGCTGCGTCTATTAGGAGCGGAGCGGTCCGAAATGGTCAGGGATATGGAATCCCAACTCCGCCAGCCCGAACCCCCGCAACCGGCCCCCCAAAAGCCCTCCCAACCCCCCGCCGCCGAGGCTACTACAACGCCCAAACCCAAACATTGACTTGCTGCTATCCACTGGCATAACCTTATGATAGGGTAAGTTCCGGCATCTCTTTGAATCCTGACGAGGCGCGAATGGAACAACGGCACGTCCCGACTTTTACCTGGATATTCGGAATCGCGTTCTTGGCGGTTTTGGCCGCCCTCGGTGCGGGCGTCATTCTCCTCAGGCATCCTGACGCGCCCATGTCGTCCATCGCGACCGGAACCGCCTTTCTGGCCGCGGGATATCTGGGTCTCATCGCCATCCTCGTGACCTTGCCGATCGCTCTGAATCTTGCCGCCGCCCGCCGCAGCAGCCTTCATCATCAGGCCCAATTCATGACCACGCTGACCGATCGGCTGGAAGGAATTTCGATCCTGATGAACCTCATCAGCGAACAGCAACTCCTTAGCGACCGCGCCAAGGCCGTCGCCTTCCGCGAGAAGGATCACGACGCCCTGCACCGCGCGGTGGTTGAGGAAATCGGCCAGCAGAATTGGGAGATGGCCTACCTGCTCGCCAACGACATCGAAACCCAATTCGGGTTCAAGCAGGAGGCGGACGCCTTTCGCACCGAAATCATCAGCCGCCGCACGGAGATTCAGCGCCGACAATTGTCGGAAATGCTCGCCCCCGTCGACCGCCATATCCAAGCCGAGGCCTGGGGCACCGCGCTTCAGGAAGCGCAGCAGATCATGGAAAGATTTCCCGACGATCCTCAATGCCAGCGCCTGCCCGAGGAAATCGAGTCGCGCCGGCAGCAGCGCAAAAAGCAGCTTCGCGAAAGCTGGCAGGATGCGATCGACCGCCACGACGTGGACGGCAGCATCGAAATCTTGAAAAGGCTCGACCTTTATCTCACGCCCGCCGAGGCCGAATCCATGCAGGAGATCGCCCGCAACGTCTTCAAGGAAAAACGCGAGGCCCTGCGCATCCGCTTTTCCCAGGCCGTCAAGGAACAGCGCATCGGCGACGCGATCCGGCTGGGCGACGAAATCATGACCGACTTTCCCAACACGCGCATGGCCCAGGAAGTCCGCGACATAATGGACACGCTGCGGCAACGCCTGCAGGAACCGCAGGCTTTCACGATGTAAGTGGACCGACGACTCTGATGTCCGAACAACCTCCACCGCATAAACCCGCTGACCCCGCGCGCGAGGCCGGGGGATTTCTCGCGAAATACGCGGCCGTCATCGTCAAAAATGTATTGGGTTGGGCCCTGATGTTGTCGGCCCTTGTGCTCGGAAGTTTCTTCCCCGTCCCGATTGGAACTCCGCTTTTCTTAATTGGATTTGCGATGATCACCCTGCCGGGCAAACGGCGCCTCACCAGCAGCGCCCTGCGCGGGATTCCCATCCGGATATACACCCGCAAAGCCTTTTGGTGGCGAGCGGCGATCTCGCTGCTCCTGCCCCCGGCCGCCCTCTGGTTCCTGGCATTTCAGCGTTGGCCGGTTCTTCATCCATCTCAGATGACCTTCGCCCGTCTCTGCACGGTTTACGCCATCGCCATCGCCGGAGCCTGGATTCTCACCTGGATCGCGTTGCGGGCGATCAACGTGATGGTGAGGATTCTCCCAAAGGTCCGGCGACGCGTGCGCCCATGGATGCGCGACCACGGAATCAACCTGCTTCCGCCGCGTCGGAAACGAAGATACGTTCATTCCTCCCAGCGATCGTCGGATGATGAGCAAATACTGACTTTCAACGCCGCCCAAGTTCTCGGCAAGGACCGGGATCAAAAAAGCTGAATTGAAAGGAGTTTTCGATGCCAATCATCGCTCGCAAATTGACGCCGTTGATGCAGGTCTTCGACATGCGCCGTTCAGTGGCGTGGTACCGCGATGTCCTTGGATTCGAAGTGCTACAGACCCACGAACCCGATGGGCACCTTCACTGGGCCATGCTCAAGCTAGGGGATTCGGTTCTGATGTTGAATGCCAAATATGAAGATGATGTGCAACTCGAAGCCCGCTCCGTGCGCGTCGAAGGACACAGCGACCTGACGCTATATTTCGACTGCCAGAACGTCGATGAGGCCTATCAGCATCTGCTTGCCAAAGGATGTGACGTGGCCCCGCCCGTCACAAGATATTATGGCATGAAGCAGGTGACCGTCGCCGATCCGGATGGGTATGAATTGTGCTTTCAGCAGCCGGTTAAATGAGGCGCCTCACGACTCCGGCATCGGATCCGCCGCTTGCGTCGCCGGGACGGGATCAAGGCGTTTCCCCTCCAGAATCCAGATAATATTGCGCAGATAAATAAACGAACCAAACGCCTGCCCCAGCAGCCCGATCGGATCGCGCCGCCAGAAAAAATACGCCAGGAGCAGCAGCGACCCGACAAGGCTCATCCACCAGAACATCGGCGGGACAATACTTGTTCCCTTGCGCTCGCTGGCGATCCACTGGACCACCATCCGGCCCGTAAAAAGCAGTTGGCCGAAGAGCCCTAGACCCAGCCAGACAAGGACCGTCAGGGACGCGCCGCCGAGATATGACATCATTCCGCCGCTTTTTCCGGCCGTGTAGAGCTGATCGGTGAGTTGCTCGACGCTGACTTTTTCAGCCGTCCCTCCCGGATGCCAGATAAAATATTGGGAACCTCCCGACCCATCCCGCTGAAGATAAACCTGCGCGCTCGAATCCGGAAGCTTGATATCCGCGCGCACCGCCCCGGCAATCGGCGGATGCTGGCGAAAGATGACGACCGCCGCGACGCAAAGAACAACGATGAACACAATTTCGCCGAGGATCAGATAAAGCTTTGACATTTTCGGCTCCGGGAAATGCTTTTTTGCCACAGATATAAATCAGATGCACACAGATGGAATACAAATAATTTGTTTTGAATTATCTGTGTGCATCTGATTTTCATCTGTGGCAATAATTCTTCGCCTTGATTTCAGCGGTGAACCTTAATTTTCCAAGCTAAATGTGCTGTGAAGACGCCTGGCGTCGTTCGAAGTTCGCCCCCCGCCGCATCAACTCCGCTGTCGCGGCCGTCGCCGGATCGTCCAGAAGCGTCTGGAGGAATTTGCGGTTATCCTCATCCGAAAGCGGCACATATTTCCCCGTTGCCGTCGCGATCACCCGTCCCGATTCGTCCGCCGCGGCGGCGATCGTCGAGATCAGCTTCGATCGCATCGATTCCACCTGCCCGCTGCAGATCAACACCTGCCCCACCTCCGTCCGGCGGCGATACCGCACCGTCATTTCCCCGCAGAGGCAAAAACGCTTCCCTGACCACGAAGCCGCCCAGACCATCACCTCATCCATCACCGTGGCGATCACCCCGCCGTGCGCGACGCCCTCGAAGCCGATCTGTTCGATCTTCGCGGCAAAGCGCGTCACGACGACGCCCGTCTCCGGATCGACGAATAAACGCAGACGAAATCCCTTGGGGTTGCCCGGTCCGCACACCAGGCAGCCGGCGGTGTGTGGAAGTTCAAGCGGCATGATCAGGTAGATAGCGGCTCAACAGCTTCAATCAGCGCGGCAGCTTCCGCTTCCCTGGCCTCACGGGCCATCCGATACAGCGCGTAGAGACTGTTGAATCCGACGTAAAAATATCCCCCGGCGAAGATACACAAAAACGGCACGGCCTGTAGGCAAAACTGATAATAAATGCTGATGAAAATCCATGAGGTCATGTAACAGCCAAACGCGATTTCGATAATCGGTAAACTCAGCTTCCGCAAAGTCCACACGCTGGCGCTTTGCCAGGCCGCCTTGGCGATTCCCGTAACACCATACTTCGGCGTCCGAATGAATTCGCTGGGCTTGCGGCGAATCGCGCCCCAGATGGCTCCCAGCACCGCCATGCAATTGTTCAGGCTTACACCGACGCCCAGCGCCATCAGCAGCGGCATATACAGCACCGTCTTCCACCCCGCCATGCGCCCGAGCAATTCACGCTGTCCCACGATAAAAAACGTGCTGGCCGAACATGTCGCCAGAATGAACAGGCTTATGCTGAACAGCGATTGGTCCCACGTGTGCGAAAGCATTTTGAGCGGGCTGTAGAAGCTCAAGAATGCCGGATACATCAGGATCGTGAGGATGACCATCAACACATAAACGATGGTGTTGGTCAGATGAAAAAACGCCTCGGTTTTGACGCGAAGCGGAAGATGCTTTGAGCGCAGGACCTTGGGAAGCAGTTTCATCGCCGTCTGAAAACTGCCTTTGGTCCAGCGATACGCCTGCTTCTTGAACCCGATCATTTCCGGCGGCAAGCTCCGCCGGGCGCAGAACTGCGGCAGATAAACAAACTGCCACCCCTTCATCTGCGCCCGATAGCTCAAGTCGAGATCTTCCGTGAGCGTATCGTGCTCCCAGCCGCCGGCGTCTTCGATGGTTTTTCTTCGCCAAACGCCCGCGGTGCCGTTGAAATGCATGAAGCGCCCGCTGCGGTTGCGGGCCGTATGCTCGATGACGAAATGCCCGTCGAGGAAAATCGCCTGGCTCTGCGTCAGCAGCGACGCGTCCCGGTTCAGATGGTCCCATCGCACCTGGACCATCCCGACTTTCTCATCCGTGAAATAGTCCACCACGTTATAAAGGATGTCCCGCGGCGGAACGAAATCCGCGTCGAATATCACGATGAACTCGCCCGACGCCTTCGGCAACCCCTCGGCCAGCGCCGCCGGCCTTGTACCCCTTGCGGTTTTCACGGTGGATATACTTGACCGGATAACCCTTGGCGATCCACTTCTCGCAGGCCTCGCGCGCGATCCGGCCCGAATCGTCCGTGCTGTCGTCCAGCACCTGAATTTCAAATTTCTCCAGCGGATAATCGATCGCGCAGGCCGCGTCGATGATGCGCTCCGCAACCTCCCGCTCGTTGTACATCGGCAACTGCACCGTCACGCGCGGTAACTCGTTGAACTCGCTCTTGGGTTGATAATTTTCGTGGCGGTGCTTCAGGTACAGATAAACCAGCAGGTAGCGATGGAAGCCGTATAGCGCGACAACCGCTAGAACCGACAGGTAAACCAACACCACAGCGTCGTCTAAAATGCGATCCAGCATAAAGAATTGCGCCGAGTTCCCTTTTACCGTTGTCCCACCGGACCCAACGGCGGCGCGATTGTAGAGGATTTACCGAATTTGTGTCAATGATCGGCGCGGCAAATCCTGCCGTTTGCGCATTTTCAGCGCAAACGATCCGCGAGCGGACCGGTTAAACGGTTGTCTTTAGTTGCTGGATTATTCGGTTGGGGCAGGCTGGGACTCGGCCGCCGGAGCATCCGTTTCCGGGGCTTCGGCCTTCGTTTTCTCTTTCTTCAACACGCGAGAGGCAAACTGTCGCCGCCGCTCATTCCGTTTCCGGCGTAGGCCCGCGCTGCGGCGGATCGTCCCCCGTGGCACATTCTCCTCAGTCAAAAGCTGGAGCAAAACCAGACTCCCCGCGTCCCCAATGCGGAAATCGCTTAACTTGATGATGCGGGTATACCCGCCCGGCCGATCGTTGAACTTCGGGGCGATCTCCTCGAAAAGCTTCTGCACGACCGTCTTGCCCGTGAATTCCTGGTCCTCGTCGGTCAGCCGGCGATCGCGCAAAAGCGAAATCACCCGCCGCCGCGACACCAGGGTGTTGCGCCGCGCCAGGGTGATGAGCTTTTCCGCCATCGCCTTGACTTCCTTCGCCTTGGGCAGCGTCGTCCGAACCTTGCCATGCTCGAAAAGACTCTGCACCAGGTTCTTGCGCATCGACGCGCGATGCTCGGAATCGCGGCTGAGTTGCCGCCCAAATAGCCTGTGACTACTCATTGCTCTCTCCGGCGCTATTCGCTGCCACGGTTATTCGCTGCCAAAACTATTCACTCGTTGAAGTATCCGTCGCCGCGCTGGCCTGCTGTTGCTCGCCGGCTTCTTCTGCTTCCACTTCTTCCTCATCGTCGTCCGACATCGTGGCCGCGGCCTGCGGAACCGCATCCAGATCCATGCCCAGGCTCAGGCCCAGGTCGGCCAACTTGCGCTTCACTTCGCGCAGGCTGGTCTTGCCGAAGCTGCGGACCTTCAGCAGATCCGCATCGGTCTTTTCGAACCAGATCGCGAACGGTGGTGATCTTGGCCGATTCCAGGCAGTTGTTGGCCCGGACCGACAGATCCAGTTCCTGGATCGTCATGTTCAGCTTCTGCTGAAGATCGGGATCGATCATCGCCTTGTTGGCATCGCGCAGCGCCGACAACGGCGTCGTCGTTGGCGGTCTCGGTGCCCAGCTCGAAATACTGAACGAACGGGTTGAGGTGCTTGCGGAGAATCTTGCTGGCTTCGACCAGCGCCATCTCCGGCGTGAGCGTGCCGTTGGTCCAGATTTCCAGGATCAGCCGGTCGTAATCGGTCTTCTGGCCCACGCGGGCGTCCTCCGTGCTGTAGCGCACGCGAGTCACCGGCGAATAAATGCTGTCCACCGCGATCAGGCCGATTTCCTGCTCCTCGGTGTCCGCGATGTTCTCCGACGGCGGTGACATACCCGCGGCCCTTGGAGACCGTCAGCGTCATATCGAAAGTCACGTCCTCGGTCAGCGTGGCGATGACGAGGTCCTTGTTGACGATCGTGATCGACGGATCGGCTTCGATCATGCCGGCGGTGATCGGACCGGCCTTGCTCGACGACCAGCTTCATTTCCTTGTCGTCGTCGCTGTCGAGCTTCACGACCAGGCTCTTGATGTTGAGGATGATGTCGGTGACATCCTCCATGACGCCGGGGAGGCTGGAAAATTCGTGCTCCGCGCCCTTGAGCCGGATGTGCGTGACGGCCGCCCCTTCCAGCGACGACAGCAGAATTCGCCGCAGGCTGTTGCCGACCGTGGTGCCGAAGCCGCGTTCAAACGGCTCGGCGGTAAATTTCGCGTACGTATCCGTGGAAACCTGCTCGTCGCGAACGACGCGCGACGGCAATTCCAAACCTCGCCAACGAATTCTCATAATATGGTTCTCCTGAAGCTATGCATCTCGCCGGATCGCGGAAGGTTACCGCCCCAACCGTTAGGGGCCATCTGTCTTCCGCCTCGCCGATCGGATGCCTGAATGTTTGTTAAATATCTTAGTCCTGAATTCTGAATTCGTCCGAAACTACACGCGCCGCTTCTTGGGAGGCCGGCAGCCGTTGTGCGGCAGCGGGGTCACGTCCTCGATGCCGGTGACTTTCAATCCGGCGTTCTGCAGATTCAATATCGCCTGCTCGCGGCCCGCGCCGGGCCCTTTGACCTTGACTTCGATCTCGACCATCCCGGCCTTCTTGGCGACCTGGGCCGCATTCTCCGCCGCGCGCCCGGCGGCAAGGGCGTGCTCTTGCGAGCGCCCTTGAAAACCGCCCTTACCGGCCGACGCCCAGGCGATCGTTTCGCCGTTCGGATCGGTAATGGTCACCATCGTGTTGTTGAACGTCGCCTTGATATGCGCGATGCCGCGCGTGACGCCCTTGCGGATCTTCTTTTTCTTCTGTCCCGCCTTGGCGCCGACCTGTGGTTTAGCAGCTTGTTCGCTCATTACTTGCCCAACTCCTTACTTACCTAGTTCCTTAACGCCCTTCTTGCCCGCGACAGTCTTGCGTGGTCCCTTGCGCGTCCGGGCGTTGGACCGGGTCCGCTGACCTCGCACCGGCAAGCTGCGCCGATGACGGTTGCCGCGATAACTGCCGATGTCGCGCAACCGCGCGACGTTCTGTGTCACCGCCCGACGCAACGCACCTTCGACCTGATAGTCACGGTCGATGATGCCGATGATCTTGGCCAACTCCTCTTCGGTGAGGTCCTTGGCCCGCCGCTGAAATTCGATGCCGCACTCACGCAGAATCACGCGGCTGTTGCTTCGGCCGATCCCATAGAGATAGGTCAAGCTGACCCAGATCGGTTTATCCGGTGGAATGTCCACGCCTGAAATACGCGGCATAATCAACCTTGCTTTTGTTTGTGTTTGGTGTTCTTGCAGATCACGCGCACCACGCCTTTGCGGCGCACGATCTTGCAGTTCTCACAAATACGTCTGACGCTCGCCCGAACTTTCATTTCGCATCACCCGTTTCACGTCACATTGCAATTTACGGTCTTACGACCGTCGAATCGAAGAGTATAGCACAAATCTTGCTAGGCCTCAAGTACCGGTCGGTGCAATCGCCAACGGCGCGATTTCCGCCGCCGACCGCCCATCGGTCAGGATGTCCACGCCGGTGTCCGTCATCGCAACCGTATGCTCAAAATGTGCCGCCGGCATCCGATCCACCGTAAAGACCGTCCAACCATCACGATACAAATCCACATCCCGCCGCCCAGCCACCACCATCGGCTCCACCGCCAGGGTCATCCCCCGCCGAAGCAGGAAATCGCCCGTCAACTGCTCGGCCGTCACGAAATTCGGCACCTTCGGGTCCTCGTGCATCTCCCGCCCGATCCCATGCCCCACGAATTCCCGAACCACGTTGTACCCGTTCTTCTCCACGAAATGCTGCATCAACCGGGCGATATCCGACCACCGCCGCCCCGGCCGCATGTTGGTCAGCGCCAAATCCAGCGACTCCTTCGTAACATCAAGCAGCCGCTGCAACGCCGGGCTGATCTTTCCCACCCCGACCGTCGTGGCCGTATCCGCGCAATACCCATCCAGCGACAGGGCCAGATCGAGCGTCACGACATCCCCATCCTTGAGCGTCCGCGGCCCGGGCACACCATGGACGACTTCCTCGTTGATGCTGATGCACGTGTTCCCCGGAAATCCCTCGTTGGGCCGATACGTCGGATAATTCTTGGATAGTGCCTTCGCCCCCGCCCTTTCCAATTCCACCCGCGCCAGATCATCCAGCGCCTGTGTGCTGACCCCCGGCGCCACCGCCTCTTCCATCTTGGCCAGAATCTCCCAAGCCAGCCGCCCCGCGCGACGCATACGCTCGATTTCGAAGCGGCTTTTAATAATGATGGGCATGGGGGAATAGTTGCGAGTTACGAGTTACCAGTTGCGAGTGAAGGCAATCGCAGTTGCATTTTTACTCGCAACTCGCCACTCGCAACCCGCGACTCATTCAATATTGTCTTCCCTTGATCCTCTTTCCCTTGCTGCCCGCGCCGCCAAGGAAACCGCTGTAGTTGCGCATCAGCAGGTTCGCCTCGATGCGCTGGATCATGTCCAGGGCCACGCTGACGACAATCAGCAATCCGGTACCGCCAAGAAACGCAGAAATGCGCGGATCGATGCCCAGGCTGCTCGTGATAATCACAGGCACCACCGCGATGATGCACAAAAATGCCGCGCCGACGTAGGTGATCCGCATCATGACCTTTTCCAGGTAATCCGCAGTGCGTTTCCCCGGCCTCAGGCCCGGAATAAAGCTGCCATAATCGCGAAGCTGATTGGCCATTTCCTTCGGCTGGAATTGCACGGTCGTCCAGAAATAGGCGAAGAAATAAATCATCGCCGCTTCAGTGACGAGATAGATGAACTGCCCGCGTTTGAATTCATCGTTCAGCCACGCGATAAATCCGTGCATCGAACCCGTGCCGAAGAACGTCGACTGCACCAACTTCGCCAGAATAACGCCCGGAAAGAGCATCAGCGATTGGGCAAAGATGATCGGCATCACGCCGCCATGATTGACCCGCAACGGAAGATATTGCCGCTGCCCGCCGTAAATCCGGCGTCCGCGCGTGTGCTTGGCCTGCTGAATCGTGATCCGGCGCTGCGCCTGCGTAATCAGGATCGAACCCGCCACCACGAACACGAAACAGGCCGCCAGGAATATGATTTTTCCGATCGTGATCTGCTTGAGCCCAGTGGCCTGCCCGGTCAGTGTCGTCTGCCGCGCCAGTTCCGCAATCGCCCCCGGCATGCGCGCCACGATGCCAGCCAGGATCACCAAACTCACGCCATTCCCCAGACCATATTCGTCGATCTGCTCCCCAAGCCACATCAGGAAGATGCTCCCCGCCGTCAGGGACAGCAGTCCCATCAACCAGAATATCTGCGCATAGTGACGCTGAAACAGCGGCATCACCATCGGCGTCCCGTTCGGACCCGACTGCATGTAATTGAGCAGAAAAACCGCCTGAACCAGACACAGCGGAACCGTCGTGTATCGGCTCCATTCCTGAATCTTTTTCCGCCCGGTCTCCCCTTCCTTCTGCAATTTCTCCAAGCGCCGGAACCACTGTCGTCAACAATTGGAAAATAATCGACGACGAAATATACGGCATGATCCCCAGGCTGAATATCGAGCTTTGCGTCAGGCTTCCGCCCGAAAAGATCGACACATAGCTGGCCATCCTGCCCGCCGCGCTGGTGTCATCCTGGTTCTTGGCGATCTCCTGCATCGCCTTCTGATCGACGCCCGGCAGAGGCACCCAGAACCCAATGCGATAAATCAGCAGCATGAAAAAGGTGAACAGCACCTTATTTCGCAGCTCCGGAACCCGGAAGATGTTCAATAACGACTTGATCATGCTTCACCGTCCCCTATCCGTTGCCCGTTCATCACCTTTTTCTTCCCCCTCGCCCGGTACTCCGGGAGAGGGTTGGGGTGAGGGTCTTTTTCTTCCCCAGCCGAAAACACGCAACCGTCTATTCCTTCGTCTCCTCAGCCGGCTTCACTTCTGCCGCAGGCTTTGCTTCCGCCGGTTTGGCCTGAGCCGCCGGCTTTGCCCCTTCGGGCTTCGTCTCGCCGGGTTTCGCCTCCGCAGCTTCCTCCACCGCAACCTTCTTCTTCACCGGCTCGCGCGGAACAAATTTCTTCTTCGGCTTGGGAAATTCAAACGCCTCGCCCTTGAGATTCTGCGCCGTTCCGCCCGCCGCCGTAATCTTGGAATGGGCCGATTTGCTGTACCAACTCGCCTGAATCGTCAGCTTCTTCGTCAGCTCCCCTTCTCCCAGGACTTTCACCGGCAGCGAATCATTCGGCACGAGCCCCACTTCCCGCAGCGCCGCCGCATCCACCGTCGCGCCGTCGTCGAAGAAATTCAGCTCCGAAAGATTCACGATGCTGAATCGCCGCGCGAAATCGAAGTTGCTGAAACCGCGCTTGGGGAATCGCCGAAAGATCGGCGTCTGGCCGCCTTCATGGCCGCGCTTGATGTAAGTTCCCACGCGCGCCTTGGAACCCTTGTTCCCGCGGCCCGAAGTCTTGCCGTGCCCGCTGCTTTCGCCGCGCCCTTTGCGCTTGCGAAGCTTATTGCGAAGCGAGCCGGCCGTGATGTCGTGAATCATGCTCATCGTCGTCACCCATTATATCCCTATGCGGCATATCCCTACGCCGATACCAAATCTCCCGCGCCTTTTTCCAGCGTCACGCCGCGGCTCTGCTCCACCTGATCCTTGTTCTGAAGCTGCCGCAGCGCCGCCATCGTCGCCTTCACCAGATTCTTCGGGCTGGTCGATCCATACGCCTTGGTCAGATATGTCGGTGATCCCCACCAATTCCACGCACGGCCGCACGCTCTTGCCCGCCGTCACGCCCGTGCCCGGCCGGGCCGGCACCAGAATCACCGTGCTGGCGCCGTTGGTCCCCTTGACCATATGCGGAATCGTCGTGCCCTTCAGATTCACCTTGAACATCTGCTTCCGGGCGTCCTTTGTCGCCTTTTCGACGGCCGGCGGCACTTCGTTGGCCTTGCCGTACCCGATGCCGACATTTCCCTTGCGATCGCCGGCGACAACCAACGCACCAAAGCTGAACGTGCGTCCGCCCTTGACGACCTTCGAGCAACGATAGATTCGAACGACCGATGATTCGATCCCGCTTTCATCCCCGCCGCGGTCGCGTCCGCCGCCGCGCGATTTTCCGCCTTCCTGCCGGCCCCGCCGGCCTCCATCGCGCCCGCCTCCGCGTGACGGTCTGTCACCACCGCCGCCACCGCCACCGCCTCCACTCATGGCCGGTGCGGCTGCTTCCGCCGCCGGGGCTGGCGCTGGTTGGGACGGCTCCGCTGCCGCCGGTTGACTGTCTTTCTTCTCTTCATTCTCAGCCATAATTCGCTCGCTCTAAAATTTCAATCCACCTTCGCGCGCCGCATCCGCCAGCGCCTTGATCCGTCCATGATAGCGCCTTCCGCCCCGGTCAAAGCAACCATCGCGATGCCCTTCTCCTTGGCCCGCGCGGCGATCGCCATCCCCACCTTCTTGGCCGCGGTCATGTTCCCGCCGTTTTTCAACTCGCCGCCGCGCACTTCTTCCACCACGCTCGACGCCGCCGCCAGCGTCTGCCCGGCGTAATCGTCGATGATCTGCGCGTAAATATGCTTGTCGCTGCGGAAAACGCTCAGCCGCGGACGCTCCGGGCTTCCGAAAACGCTCTTTCGCACCGAATACTTGCGCCGCTGCAGGCGTACTTGCTTCTTTTTGTTCTTATCAGCCATGTTCCGATCCTCTACGGTCCGATCCTTTATTTGGCCGCGCCAGCGCCGGCGAACGCCTTGCCCGGCTTGATCTTCACCACTTCGCCCTCGTACCGAATGCCCTTGCCCTTGTACGGCTCGGGCTTGCGCACTCGGCGCACGTCGCTGGCAAACTGCCCGACCAATTGCTTGTCCGGCCCGCTCACATGAATCTTGTCAGCCCTTCCACCTGCACCGTCACACCGACCGGGACCGGCACGCTGATCGTGTTGGCATATCCAACCGACATCACCAGCGTCTTTCCCTTCAACTCCGCCTTGTAACCGACGCCCTGAATTTCCAGCGACTTTTTGTACCCGTTGGTGACGCCCTCGATCATGTTCGCCAGCAGCGACCGCGTCAGGCCGTGCAGCGCCTTGCTCTGACGTTCATCATCCGGCCGCGTCACGACCAGTTCCTTCTTGCCCGCATCCAGCGCCACCGTGATGACCGGATGCACCTGCAATTCCAGCTTGCCCTTGGGTCCCTCGACGCTGACCAGGCGATCCTGCACCGTCACCTTGGCGGTTCCCACGGGAACAGGTTTTTTTCCAATACGGCTCATGTTTAATAGTTATGAGTTACAAGTTGCGAGTTGCGAGCAAATTCAAACGCCTTTGTTTTCGCTCGCAACCCGCAACTCGTAACTCGCAACTTCCTTTCTCAACTAACAGTGCACAACAACTCGCCACCGACATTCTGCTCCCGCGCCTTGCGATCGCTCATCACGCCCTTGCTGGTGCTCACAACCGCGATGCCCATGCCGTTGAGCACCTTGGGCAAATCGCCGACGCTCGCGGTAAATCCGCCGGCCCGGCTTGGACGCACGGTCTAACTCGTGGATCACCTTGTCGCCGGTGATCGAATACTTCAGCTTCAGCCGAATCAGGCCCTGCTGGCCATCATCGATCACGTCGAATTCCTCGATGTATCCCTCGTCCTTGAGCACCTGCGCAATGCCGTTGCAGATCTTGCTCCGCGGCACGAGGACGATTCGGCGGCCCACGCGATTGGCGTTGCGAATCCGCGTCAGCATGTCCGCGATGGGGTCTTGATTATTCATCGCACTTGTTTTCCTCTTCTGGTCTATCTCTTATTACAGGACACTCACTTCTCAAATCCCAATCTCAAATCTCAAATTTCAAATTTGAAATCTCCCTTACCAACTCGCCTTTTTCAATCCGGGAATCTTTCCCGCCAGCGCTAGCTCCCGCAGCATGATCCGCGAAACCTTGAACTTCCGCAGAACCGCGCGCGACCGGCCGGTCAATTGACACCGGTTATGCGACCGCGTCGGACTCGAATCCCGCGGCAACTTCGCCAATGCGGCGAAATTCTTCTGCTTCTTCAGTTGCCGGCGAAGTTCCGCGTACTTCTTCACGCACGCCTCGCGACGCTTCTGCTTCATGATCCATGCTATCGTTGCCATAGAAATCCTTCTTACGCTCTCTTGGCTTCGGGCTTTTCGTCCACACGGAACGGAAAACCAAACTGTTTCAGCAATTCCCGGCCCTGGTCCGGATTCGGCGCGCTTGTCACCATCGTGATGTTCATCCCCTGCTGGAACGTCACTTCCGAGCCATTCACTTCCGGGAAAACCGTCTGTTCGGTGAAACCGAAATTGTAGTTCCCCGCCTTGTCGAACCCGTCCGGCGACAAACCCCGGAAGTCGCGCACGCGCGGAATCGCCAGGCTGATCAGCCGATCCAGAAATTCATACATCCGGCTCCCGCGCAGCGTCACCTTCAAGCCGGTCTCCTGCCCCTCGCGAACTTTGAAATTCGCCACGCTCTTTTTCGCCTTGCAGCGCACGGGCTTCTGGCCGGCGATGACTCCCAGCTCCTTCTCCGCCTGCTCGATCTTCGCCTTCTCCCCCGCCGACGCCAGCTTGCCCACGCCCATCGAAATCACGATCTTTTCCAGCCGCGGCACCGCAAAAGCGTTCTTGTAATTGAACTTCTGCTTCAATTCCGGCACCACCTTCTCCCGGAAATGAATCAGCAACCGCGGCGGCGGTGCCGGCTCAAGCGGAGTGCCATCATCCACCGGTGCCTCGGGCGCGGGCTTCTTGGATTTCCTTTTGCTCGGACTATCCGGACGCGGACCCTTCGCCTGCCCTTCGGCCTTATGACCGCCATCATGTTTCTGGCCGCCTTCAGGCTTCTGGCCCTTCTGCTGCTTCTTTTTGTCTTTGTCTTCCGACATATTCCTACTTCTTTCCAACCGTTCCCAGATCCGTTCCACTGCCGACGGCAATCCGGTGCTTCTTTCCATCCCGAAGCTCATACCGCAATCGCACACCCTTGCCGGTCGTGGGATCGATCGGCATCACGTTGCTGATATGGATCGGCGCATCCTTCTGAATGCGCCCGCCCTGCGGATTCCGCTGCGACGGACTCACGTGCTTCCACACGCGGTTGATCCCTTCAACCACCACGCGGTCCTTGCCCGTCAACACGCGCAGCACCCGCCCGGTCTGACCCTTGTCAGCTCCCGCAATCACCATCACCTGGTCGCCCGTTTTTATATGTCTCGGCATATCCGATTCCTAACTAGCAACTCGCGACTCACAACTCGCAACTTCCTCAAACCACTTCCGCCGCCAGCGACACGATCTTCATGAAGTTCTTGTCGCGAAGCTCGCGGGCCACCGCTCCGAAAATGCGCGTGCCCCGCGGATTGTTTTCCTTGTCGATCACCACCGCCGCATTGCGGTCGAACCGCACATAGATCCGTCGACCCGCCGCGTCGGATGCTTCGTCCGCACCACCACGCAGCGGATAATTTCGCCCTGCTTGATGTCGCCGGTCGGCTGCGATTTCTTCACGGCGCAGATAATCACGTCGCCGACATGCGCCACCTTCCGCTTGAATTTGCCCTTGCTGCTGCTGCCGCGCAGCACCTTGATGCACATCGCCTGCTTGGCGCCGGTGTTGTCGCAGATGTCGACGTATGTCTGTTGCTGAATCATATTTCGCTAGTCCAGGTTGCAAGTTCCAAGTCGCAAGTTTTTTCTTGCACTTGCAACTTGCCACTCGCACTTCCTTCTATCTTTCTTCCGGCGCCTTGCCCGTCATGATTTCCTCGGCCGACACCACCACCGCACGCTCCGGTGCCTTCTGCACGATCCGCAGCAGCCGATGATGCTTGGTCTTGCTCAGCGGCCGGCACTCGGTGATTTCCACCGTGTCCCCTTCCTTGGCTTCGTTCTTCTCATCGTGGGCGTGCAGAACCGTCCGCCGCTTGAGGTACTTGCCGTATTTCGCATGGCGGGTCTGATAGTTCACCACGACCTTGATCGTTTTGTCCCCTTTGTCCGACGCCACGACGCCAAGAACCTTACGGAGCAGCGCACGCTTGGGGGTCTCGCTGGATTTTTTCTGAGCAGTTGTTGTCGCCATAAATATTCTCGTTACTTCGCCGCCGCGGTTTTGGCGGCTTCCATTTCGCGCTGCCGCAGCACCGTCTTCAATCGCGCGATCTCCTTGCGGGCCTTATGCAACTGGCTCGGGTCCTCCAGCTTTTCCGTCACCGATTGCGTCCGCAGCGTGAACAAATGCTTCTGCTGCTCCGATAGCTCGTGCAGCAGATGGCCCGTCTCTTTTTCTCGAATTTCCTTCATCTTCATAAAATTGTCCTACGCGATCGCATGCCGGCGATGCACAAACCGGCACGGAACAGGCATCTTGTGAGCCACGCGCGTCAGCGCCAGCTTCGCCGTCGCCTCATCCACGCCGGTGATTTCAAACATCATCGTTCCCGGCTTGACGACGGCGCACCAATATTCCGGCTCGCCCTTGCCCTTGCCCATGCGCGTTTCCAGCGGCTTCCCCGACACCGGCTTGTGCGGGAAAATCCGAATGAACACGCGTCCTTCGCGACGAAGAAAATGGCTGCACGCCACGCGCCCGGCCTCGATCTGCCGCGCCGTGATCCACGACGCCTTCAGCGACTGCAAGCCGTATTCGCCGAACGCAACCGTGTTCCCACGCGTGGCATTCCCTTTCATTTTGCCGCGATGGCTTTTGCGGAATTTCACCCGCTTGGGCATCATTGCCATAAAACACCTCTAAATTTCAAATCCCAAATCCTAAATTCGAAATTTCAAATGTGAAATTTCAAATTTCGAATTAACGGCGGCCTCTTCGCGGACCACCGCCCGGCCGAACATCCGTCTCCAAAACCTCTTCACCGTACATCCCGCGATAAATCCACACCTTCACGCCGATCGTCCCGTACGTCGTGAACGCGATCGCGTAACCGTAATTCACATCCGCCTGCAGCGTCGTCAGCGGAACCGAGCCAACCGTCGCCTTCTCGCTGCGGGCGATTTCCGCCCCGCCCAGCCGGCCGCTTACGCCGATGCGAATTCCCTTCGCGCCCGCCTGCATCGTCGCATCCATCCGCATCTTCAACACGCGGCGGAAACTCGCCCGCTTTTTCAGTTGCTCGGCGATCGCCTCCGCCACGAGTTGGGCGTTCAAATCCGGATTCTTGATCTCGATGACCTTGATCGGTGCGACTTTCCGCTTGATCAAGTCTTCCAGCTCCTCGCGAAGCTTGTCGACCTCCGCCCCCTTGGGCCCGATCACCAGATCCCGGCCGCGCGGTCTTCAGCGTGATCGTCACTTCTTCGCGCGTCCGCTCGATCAGGATATCGCTCACCGCCGCGAACGGCGGCCGGCGGTTCAGCTGCTGGTCAATGTGCTTGCGGACCTTGAAGTCCTCCACCAGGAAGTCGCCGTACGCCGCCTTCGGCGCATACCATCGGCTCTTCCAGTCCTCGGTGATGCCAACGCGAAACCCGATTGGATTGACCTTTTGACCCATAAACGTCCTTATTTCTTCCCCGCGGATTTTTTCGCTGATTTTTCCGCGGAAGTTTTCTTGTCCTCGCGCTCATCCAGCGTCACCACCAGATGGCTCGTTCGCTTCATAATCGAATACGCCTTGCCGCGATCTTTCGGCTGAAACCGCTTGATCATCGGACCCGGATCGACCCAGCATTCCTTGCACAAACAACGCGTTCCGCGACCGAACTTCCTGCTCCGCCGCGTTGGCCACCGCAGAGCGCACGACCTTCTCGATCATCCCGCTGGCCCGCTGCTTGGCGAACCGCAGCAGCGTGATCGCATCATCCACGTCGCGGCCGCGGATCAGATTCATCAGCAGTCGCGCCTTCCGCGGCGCGATTCGCGCAAAGCGATGTTTAGCTTGAAATGGCATAGTCAACTCCAATCACAAACCGTCACGATGCCGCCGGCGTCGGCGCCGCTCCCGCCGCGGCCGCCATCGCCTTCTTGCCGCTGTGGCCCTTGAATATCCGCGTCGGCGAAAACTCGCCCAGCTTGTGCCCGACCATGTCTTCCTGCACGAACACCTTCAAAAACTTGTTCCCGTTATGCACTTCAAACGTATGGCCCACGAACTCCGGGATGATCGTGCACGCCCGTGCCCAAGTCTTGATCGGCTGCTTGGCGCGGTTCTCGTTCAGCTTGGAAACCTTCTGGTAAAGCTTCTCGTCGACGAACGGACCTTTTTTTGCGCTTCTGCTCATTGCTGCTCCGGCTGATTACTCAATTATTCACCGTCTGCGGCCGCTGCTGATGCGTGCCGAACTTCCGGCGCCGCAGAATCAACTTTTCGCTGTTCTTCCGCGGGCTTCGGGTGATGCCGCCCTTGGACGGAACGCCCGTCTTGCTCACCGGATGACGTCCGCCGTTGCTGCGGCCTTCGCCGCCGCCCAGCGGATGGTCGATCGGATTCATCGCCTTGGCCCGAGTATGCGGACGAATCCCCATGTGCCGGCTCCGGCCGGCCTTTCCGATGCTCACGTTGATCCAGTCCAGATTCCCCAATTGCCCGATCGTCGCCCGGCATGCGCTGCGTACTCGCCGCATTTCGCCGGACGGCAGAATGATGACCGCCCATTCCCCTTCGCGCGCTCCCAGCCGGCCTACTCCACCCGCCGAGCGGACCAGTTTCCCGCCCTGGCCGGGATTCATCTCTATATTGTGTATTTCAAGCCCCGTCGGAATATTCGCCAGCGGAAGACAATTCCCCAGTTCCGGCGGAGAATCCGGCCCGCTGACCACCTTCGTCCCCGACCTCAAGCCGTTGGGACACAAAATATACGCCTTGACCCCGTCCTCATATTTAATCAGGGCGAGATGCACGCTACCGATTGGGATCATATTCGATCGCCTCGACATTCGCGGCCTGGCCATCCTTGCTGTTCCGCTTGAAATCGATGATGCGATAAAGCCGCTTGTTTCCCCCGCCGCGATGCTTGGCGGTGATGACGCCGTGATGGTTGCGCCCGTTGGCGCGGATTCGTCCCACCACCAGCGACGTCTCCGGCTCGAACTTGGTGATCGCCGACTTGTAATCGATCACCGACCCGGCTCGTCGTCCCGCGGATGTCGGATTGTAAAATCTAATCGGCATGACTCTATCCTTAGTAAAGCTCAATCCTCGAATTTTCCGCCAGCGTCACGATCGCCCGCTTCCAGTCGCTGGTCTTGGCCATCTTCATCCGCGACCGCCGCGGCTTGCCCTTGCGGTTCATCGTCCGCACATCCGTCACCTTCACGTTATAAATCTCCTCGACCGCCTGGCGAATCTCGATCTTGTTCGCGTGCTGCGTCACCTGAAACGCATACACATTCCGCGTCTCCTGAAGATGCGTGCTCTTTTCAGTGACCAGCGGCTTGATGATGACGTTCGTGTTATCCATGCGTTCTCGCCTATGCCAGAATCTCTTCCAAACCCGCCTTGGTCATCAGCAACGTACGGTTCTGCATAATGTCCCAGGCATTGAGCTGCGAAACCGTCGTCACCGTCGTCCGGTCCAGATTCCGGGCCGACCGTTCCAATGCTTCATTCCGAGCCGTTCAGCGCCAGCAGACAGCTTCGATCGATCCCCAGCGCCTTGTACACCTGGGCCATCAGCTTCGTCTTCGGCTCCGAAAGCTTGATCTCATCCACCACCCGAATATCCTTGCTCTGCATCTTGGTCAGAATCGCGCTGTTGCGCGCCAGCCGGCGGACCTTCTTGGGAATTGCCTGCCGCCAATCCTTGGGCCGCTTTTGCTTGGCGTGGCCGCCGCCCTTCTTGATCGGATTGCGAATGCCGCCCGTGCGGGCGTTGCCGGTGCCCTTCTGCGGAACATCTTGCGGGTGGACCCGGCGACTTCGCCGCGGGCCAGCGTCTGCACCGTTCCCTGCCGCTTGTTGGCGTGGTACGCCACCAGCGTCTGCTTCAGCAACGCCTTGCGCACCGTCCCGCCGAGCTTCGCTTCGTCCACCTGGAGGCTCTCAAGCTTCTTGCCGGTCTGATCGAATACGGGTACTTCAATCATTTCGATCCCTTCGCCGCCGGCGCGGTTTCTTTAGCCGCTTCAGCAACCCTCACCCGGGCCGTGATGGATTTCCGAACGAAAAGGAGCCCGCCGTTTGGTCCCGGCAAAGCTCCTTTGATCAGCAGCAGATTATTTTCGGTGTCGATCTTCACGAGCGGATGATTTCGCGTGGTGACCGATCCATGCCCATGTGTCCGGCCATGCGGACGCCCTTTTTGGGCTTGCCGCACTGGCCGCGCCAGGTCGCGCGGGATGCGATCGAGCCGGGCGAGCGGTGCTTGCGTTCGGTTCCGTGCGAAGCGCACTGCCCGCCGAAGTGATGCCGCTTCATGACGCCGGCGAATCCCTTGCCTTTGCTGGTGCCGATGACATCGACGAATTGCACTTCCGTTGAACAGATCCACGCCGACCTGCGCCCCGGCGCCAGATCGGTCGCATCCTTAAGCCGAATCTCGCGGAAATGCCGCATGCGGCCCGACGCCCGCCTTGGCCGCATGGCCGATCAGCGGAAACCGTGCTGAGCTTGCGGCTTGATATCGCCAAAACCCAAGCTGCACCGCGTTATACCCGTCGCTCTCCACGGTTCTTCACCTGCGTCACATGACATGGCCCGGCCTGCACGACGGTCACGGGCACAACAGCGCCCTTCTCGTCGTACATGCGGGTCATGCCGACTTTCGTTCCTAACAGTGCCGGCGTCATGGCCGTACCTCTCAAGACAAAACCACACTCGCGACACGCGGCCCATTCGGGCGACTCGGGTTCTTGGATGAACCCCACGGTCTGGAAAATTAAAAACGCCCCTTAAATCAGGAGCGTATATCAAATCTAAAAATTCAGGCCTTGATCTTCACGAAAACACCCGCCGGTACGACCAGGCGATTAAGCGCCTCCACCGTCCTGGCCGTCGGTTCGAAAATATCAATCACGCGTTTATGCGTCCGCATCTCGAACTGCTCCCGGCTCTTCTTATCAATATGCGGACTCCGCAGCACAGTATACCGCTCGATCCGCGTCGGCATCGGAATCGGCCCGCACACCCGCGCGTTAGTCCGCTTGGCGTGCTCCACAATCTCCTTCGCCGAAGCATCCAACGCCCGATGGTCATACGCTTCCATCCGAATTCGAATCCGATCGCCTTGCATGCCTATAAAACCTTCCAGATCAACCCTGCGCCGCAACTTTCGCCGGCTATAGGGGAAAAGCGAAGTAGTTTAGTCAGCTGAGTTAAGCTGTCAAGCTGACCTAACAAAGATTTCCTGCAATAGAACGGTCATCAAATGATTAAAAAATCTTGTGCTTGAGCTTTTGGAGCGGCTTCGGATTTGAGTTCCGGACCAAACCGACAAAAGCCGAACACTTTTTTGCGACTTTAGCCACATTTGAGACATCACGAGTAACATCATATGGATCCCCGAGTTCTTGAATTTCCTGGCTGACAAATGGAAGCAAGAGCCGAAGAACATCGTACCACGCTGACTCGAGACTCTTGATATCATTACCCTCAACCTTCGTCAGCTCAAGCCTATAGGGCGACGCGATTTTCGTACCGACAATCTCCTCCGACAACGCTCCAATTGTACTCATCATAAAATGCTTTGACATCGAATAGCGAAGTGCCTCATAGGTCTCATTCTCACTCGATGCCGCTTCATCCGCGTCCACGCGTGCCTTCAAGAATTTCTTCAACGCGTCGATCGCAGAGCTTAAAGCGAGAACGACTGCAACATGACGTGCAGTAAGGTCATTTCTGAAGGGTTGTCACTTCCCCCGTCGCTATCAGCCTCTTTAGTTCGATAGACCGGTCAGCCACTGTCTTGGAAAGTTTTTTCGCCTTAGCGTTGGAAAAGAGCCAAGCGGCGGCAGTGTTCAGATCACTCGCCTTGTTTGCAGGCGCGCTTGTCTTCCCCCACTTCCGGGCAATGTATAACTGCCCGATGTAGGCCGATTTATTCTCTAAGTTGATGAGAAACGAATCGATCTTCCTGTCATTCCTTCGACCGACAAGTGATTCCGCCGCAATATGATCTGGATCTTCGCTTGCCGTCAGTAGAGTTAGGAGGCAATACGCCGAGACGATTCTCACCAAACTTCGAATATTCTTTTGAGTCGGAGAGGTCGCGGACGGTGATTGCCGAGTGAGTTACCCTTTTCTTGCTAGCCATCGGGACAGATTAGCAACGTAGCCGACTTTTGCCACTATTGCCCGGCGCAAACGCAGATGCGGTCGTTGCCCCGCGGACGGTTGAGGGGAAAAGGAAAAGGAGTGGGGTGGGTGCGAGGGGGGCGGGGGAAAAACTGTTGGGCCCGTATCTGGTTTTCCCCCGCCCCTCCTGCATTGCATTTGAATTTATTGCATTTATTCAAAACGATTACCCGATGCATTCCCGCCTTCAAAAACGCCCGCGCGCAACCATCAACCTTTCTTCCGAACCTCCACACTCTTCCCATGCCCATCCAGCCCCTCCGCCTCCGCCATCGCCACAATCGCCCCCGCATCCCCCAGCAATCCCTCCGCCTCATACTTCACCACGCTCGCCCTCTTCAAAAATTCATAAACACTGATCCCGCTAGAAAACCGCGCCGTCGTATTCGTCGGCAAACAATGACTCGGCCCCGCCACATAATCCCCCGCGGCCACCGCCGAATACGCCCCCACAAACACCGCCCCCGCATTCTTCAGTTTCGACAGCACCGCCGAATCATCCTTCGTCTGCAAATTCACATGCTCCGCCGCAAACCGATCCGCCAGAACAATCAGTTCATCCATGGATGTCCCGACAATGATCGCGCTATGATCGTTTATCGCCTTCTCCGCCGCCGCCCGCCGCGAAAGCCCCGGCAACTGTTTCCCAATCTCCCCGCGCACCGCCTCGGCAAGACTTTTCGACGTCGTCAACAAAAAGCAGCTCCCCGGATCATGCTCCGCCTGCGCCAGCAAATCCGCCGCAATAAATTCCGGCTTCCCGCTTTCATCCGCGATCACCAGAATCTCGCTCGGCCCCAAAAATCCATCGATCCCCACGCACCCCGCCAGCGCCCGCTTGGCCAACTGCACATAAATATTCCCCGGCCCCACAATCTTATCGACGCGCGGAATTGAAGCCGTCCCAAACGCCATCGCCGCAATCGCCGCCGCCCCCCCGCGCGAAACACGTCCGTCAACTTCAACTCATGACAAGCCGCCAGCACCAGATCAATCTTCCCATACTTACTCGGCGGCGAGCAGACGACGATCCGTTTCACCCCCGCCACCTGCGCCGGCACCGCCAGCATGATCAAACTCGACGGATACGCCGCCTTCCCCCCCGGAAAATAAAGCCCCGCCGACTCCAGCGCCGTAAACCGCATCCCCAATTCCACCCCCGCCCTCCGCAACGGCCCAGCATCCTTCGGCATCACATGCGTCTGATATTCCCTCACCTGCTTAATCGACCGCCGAATCGCCCCAAGCTGCTCCTTCGCCACCCGCCCCGCCGCGTCGGCCATTTCCTTTTCGCTAACGCGAATCTGCCCCGCCGAAAAATCCGGATCGTCAAATTGCCGCCCACTATCAACCACCGCCGCATCCCCCCGCTGCGCCACATCCGCCAAAATCTTCTCCACCGCCGCAATCTGCTTCGCCCGCTCGCCCTTCCCCAGAGCCAGCGCCACCGGATCGAGCGACAGATCGCGCAGAAGCATCGCAACCGCCGCACGGTCCTCTTCATTCGTAAGATTCAAAATCGGAATCATGCCAAGATATTAGCCACAGATGAATACCGATGCACACAGATAGATGAAATGCCAACGCCGCCGATATAATAAATATCGTGAAAGAAGAACCCAAATGGTTCAGATGGCTGGTCCTGATCGCGATCTGTCTCGGAATCGCCCTAATCGTTGTGAACTTCCTAAGAGCAACCTATCCATAGAAAATACTTGGGATTCCCCATCTGTGTGCATCTGATTTCAATCTGACTTCGGCGAGCTCAGTCGAGCCGTGGCTAAAAATCTGTGGCCAAAATTATTTCGTCACCCAACACGCCGCCACATGCCCAGGCTCGCCCTCTTTACCCTCCAACGGCGGAACCTCCACCGCACATTTCCTCAGCACCCGAAACTTTTGATCCCCGCTCTCCACCTCAGTCGTCCCCCCAAAATCCACCACCCGCAGCGAAATCGACCCCTTCATCCCCCGCGGCGACAGCATAACCGCCGCATTCGGATCCCCCGCCCCCTTCGCCGCCGCATCCCGCGTCAACTGGCACCTCGGATGAAACGGGCACCCCTTCGGCGGATTCGCCTGCGATGGCGGCTCGCCCCCCAGCACGATCCGATCCCGCTTCCGTCGCGGGTCCGGCTCCGGCGCCGCCGACAGCAGCGCTGTCGTATAGGGATGCTTCGGGTTCGCATACAACTCCCGCGCATCCGCCTTCTCCACAATCCGCCCCAGATACATGACCGCCACTTCATCCGAGAACTGCTCCACCACCGCCAGGTTGTGCGCGATAAACAGGTACGCGATATTCCGCTCCGCCCGCAAATCCGCCAGCAGATTCAGAATCTGGCTCTGAATGGAAACATCCAGCGCCGACACCGGCTCATCGCAAACAATAAAATCCGGCGACAGCGCGATCGCCCGCGCGATCCCGATTCGTTGCCGCTGCCCGCCCGAAAATTCATGCGGATATTTCCTCGCGTCATTCTCATCCAGCCCGACGCGCTGCAGCAGCGACGCCACCATCTTCCGCTTCTCCGCCCCGCTGGCGATTTTGTGTACCTCGATCGGCTCCCCGATGATATTCCCGACTCTCATGCGCGGATTCAGGCTGCTCACCGGATCCTGGAAAATGATCTGCATCTTCCTTCTCATCCGACGAAGCGCTTCCCCGCGATACGCCAGAAAATCCTCCCCGTTGTATCTTACGCTCCCCGACGTCGGCGGAATCAATCGCAAAATCGACCGACCCACCGTGGTTTTCCCGCACCCGGATTCACCGACCAATCCCAGCGTTTTCCCCGCCTGGATGTCGAAGCTCACGCCATCCACCGCTTTCACCCATCCCACCGTTCGCGAAAGCACCCCGCTTCGGATCGGGAAATACGTCTTCAAATCCTGGACTTGCACAAGTGCGCTCATGCCCAGGTCTCCGTATGGGGCCGAACCACATCCGATGTCGGCGGTGTAACCGGCTTAGCCGCGAAATTTTCGACGTGATGGCACGACGCCCAATGCCCCGGCGCAACCTCGCGCAACAACGGCTCGTTTTGCGCGCACAGCACATCCCCGTTCATCCGCGCACATCGCGGATGAAATTTGCATCCCGATGGAAACCGCCTCGGATTCGGCACCGTCCCGGAAATCGCCTGCAGCCTCCCGCCCGCATGTCCCAGCCTCGGCATCGCGCGGAACAAACCTTCCGTGTACGGATGCTTCGGCGAATCAAACAAACCTGTGATGGCCGCATATTCCACCACTTTGCTCGCATACATCACCGCCACCGCATCCGCGTTCTCGGCCACAACACCCAAATCATGCGTGATCAGCATCACCGCCATCCCGCGCTTTTCCTGCAATCTCCGCAGCAACTCCAGAATCTGCGCCTGGATCGTCACATCCAGCGCCGTCGTCGGCTCATCCGCGATGAGCAATTTCGGCCGGCACGACAACGCCATCGCAATCATCACCCGTTGCCGCATCCCTCCCGACAATCGGTGCGGATATTCATGGATTCGCTTCCCCGGATCGGCAATCCCGACATCGTGCATCGCCTCCTCGGCAATTTTGTACGCCTCCTTCGTCCCGACATTCTGATGCAGTTGCACCGCTTCCACGATCTGCTCGCCAACCGTGAACACCGGATTCAGCGAAGTCATCGGCTCCTGAAAAATCATCGCGATATCTTTCCCGCGCACGCCCCGCATCTCCTTTTCCGACAACTTGAGCAAATCCCTCCCCTCAAACAAAACCTGCCCCCCCAGCACTCGCCCCGGCGGACTGGGGATCAATCGCAAAATCGACAATGCCGTCACCGACTTTCCACACCCGCTCTCGCCGACGACCGCCAACGTCTGCCCCGGAAAAATCGAAAGCGAAACATCCTGGACAGGCCGAATCTGGCCGCCTTCGGTATCGAACGCGATCGAGAGATTGCGAAGTTCCAGCAGCGGCTGCGCCATTATTTGACCCCCCGCAACTTTGGATCCAGCGCATCCCGCAACGCATCGCCCAGCACATTCAGCGCCAGACACAAAACCAAAATCGCCACCGTCGCCGCGGCGAATTGCCACCACACCCCCTGAAGAAGCTCCAGCCGCGAATCATCGATCATCTTCCCCCAGCTCGGCTTGGTCGTAATCCCCAGCCCCAGAAACGCCAGCACCGTCTCCGCCTGCACATATCCGACCGATGAAAGACTGAACGTAATCAGCACAATATGAAAAGTATTCGGCAAAATATGCCGCGTCATGATCCGCCTCCCCCCCAGCCCCATCGCCCGCGCCGCCACCACGAAATCCTGATCGCGCAGCTTGATGACTTCCCCCCGAATCAGCCTGCAAAGCCCCACCCAATCCGTCAATCCCAGCGCAATCACCACCGTCGGCAAACCGCCCAGTTCATCGCAAAGCCGCGCCAGCGGCGTATTGGAATTCACCGACTGCAAATTCTGAATCACATACGCCATCGCGATCACCAGCAGCAACCATGGAACGCTGCTGACCGTGGAATAAAGCCAGATGATCAAATCGTCCACCCACCCCCCAAAATATCCCGCCAGCAATCCCAGCACCGTTCCAATGGAAATGCTCAGCACGCTGGTGCAGATCATGATCAGCAGCGCGATCCGCGTTCCATAGCACACCTGCCACAGCACGCTCCGCCCTTCGATATCCAGCCCACACCATCGAGCCGGCGAAATCTCGCGCGTCCCGTCCGCGCGGGTCGCGAAAAATGCCGGAGGCGCAAACGTCTTCTGCCCCGCTACCGGAGTTTCGATCATTCTCTCCATGAACGGGGCAAGGCTCGCCAAGCCGACCAGAACATAAATCACCACCACAATCAGGCTGACCAGCGACAGCGGCTGTCGAAGTATCTTTCCCCAAGCCTCCCCGGCGCACGACTGGGCCTCGGTTACTCCCGTGATCGGAATATTCTGCGCCGCCATCGTCATCTGAGCGCCACCCGCGGATCGACCACCGTGTAAACCACATCAGTCACCACCAACATCAGCAGATATATGACCGACGTGATGTATACCATCGCCATCACAACCGGCTGATCCTGCGTGTGAATCGCATCATAAAGCAGCGCCCCAAACCCCGGAATCTGAAACAGATTCTCCAGAATCAGCGATCCCGTAAACAGCAGCGGCAACGTCACGACTGTATTCGTCACCACCGGAATCATGACGTTCGCCAGCACATGCGTGAAAAGCGTCTCTCCCCCGCTCACTCCCTTGGCTCGCGCCGTCCGCACGTAGTCCGCGTTGATCTCCTCCAGCACCACCGTTCGGTAAAACCGCACGCCCCCGCCCAGGTTCCCGATCACCGTCACAATGATCGGCAGCGCCGCGAAATGCAGGGCGTAAAAAAATCCCGCGCTCCATCCCGCCACCGGAAACCATTTCAGCCATCCGCCAAAAACCCATTGCGTCCCCACATACATGCTGATCGCCGGAATGCTCATTCCCGTGACGGCCAGAAACGTTATTCCATAATCCACAAATGTCCCGCGGTGCGACGCCACGAGCAGCGCGATCGCCAGTTGCAGTCCCAGTTCGATAAAAAACGCGGGAAGCTGAATCGCCAGCGATATCGGTGCTTTCCGCGCAAACAGCGTCCACACCGATTCCTGATACCGCGTCGAGTTGGCGAAATGAAACGTCAGGATATTCCAGAACTGACGCGTTTTCGGCACATCCGTTCCAAGCTGGTGCCGGATCGCCTGCAACTGCGCCTCGCTTTTGAATTTCCCCGCCTGCACCCGCGCCGGATCGGGCGCGACGACGCAAAACAGCAAGAACGTAATCGCCACGATCCCCAGCAGGATCGGGATCGACAGCAACAGTTTTCGAATGATGTACGCCAGCATTTACCGCTGCATTCCCTTCATCATCGCGCGCCCAGCCGTTTCGCGACAGCTCCACGTCGAGCTTCACATGCTGATGCAGACCATACCCATAAGCCATGTAAAAACCGCCGCTGACCCAGTTATAACTGAGCGAGTAAATCCTGGGGTTTTCAATGCAAAGCCACGGGCAGTCGTCCATGACGATCTTCTGCATCTGGACGTAAAGCATTCGCCGCTCCGGCGAATCCTGCATCACCGCAGCCTGATCATACAGCTTGTCAAACTCCGGATTCGTATAGCTGCAGATATTGACTCCCCCGGCCGGCGCATTCTTCGAATAAAAAAGCTGAAGGAAATCCTGCTCATCCGGATAATCCGCCACCCATCCCGAATCGAATATCTGCGTCTGCCGGTTGTCTGTCATCTCCAGCCACCGCGCGAAATCGCGAAATTCCGGCTCCACGTTCACCCCGATCTGCCTCATGCTTATCACAAAATTCTCCGCGATCTGCCGCTCCATCGTGTCCGAATCCCGCATCAGCAGATGCAGCGTGGGGATCGGCCCCCCGTTGATCGCCTCCGCCTCCTTCATCTTTTCCCGCGCCGCCGCCAAGTTAAACTGCGAATAGGGATTGATATAGTTCGCATCATACGTCTCAAACCCCGGCGGAATCGGACCGATCGCCACCGTCCCCCGGCCATTTAGAAATATCGAAATAAACTCCGCCCGATCGAACGCCATCGACATCGCCTGCCGCAGCGGCTTATTCCTCCCCACCACCGGGTCTTTCATGTTGAACCCCACATAGTCCGTCGCCGGCTCATCCGCGATCCGCAGCCTCACGCCCTTCTCCGCCAATTCCGGACTCAACGTTCCCGTCCGCGGGCTGATTGTCTGATCGTACGTCTCCTTCGGAATGATCGAAACATCAAACAGCCCCTGCGTGAACAGCAGCCATGGCGGCACCGTCTCCTGGAAAAAATCCAGCTCGATGCGCTTCACAAACGGCATCTTCTGTTCCGGCGGCACGATTGTATCCCCGTCAATGTCCGACCTGCCCCGATAAATTGGATTTGCTTCCAGCACGATCCGCTGCTGCCGAAGAAACTGCGCCAGCGCGTAAGATCCCGACCCCGTCGGATGCCACCTAAAATCCTTTTGCCAGTAGTCCACCGCATCCCGCGAAACGATCGCCGTCCACTGCGCCGCTAGATTAAAGATCATCTGCGGGTTCGGCGCCACTAGAACCAGCCGAATCGTGTGATCGTCCAGAATCTGAAATCCCTCCACCGGCCGATCCCAGTCTATCCCGTTTTTCCCCACCTTCTTCGTATAATCCCACCAATCCTCCAGCCCCACGATCTGCCCCTGAAACGTCGCCGAATAATTCGGACTCGCCAGATTGAAATCGCAAATCCGCTTGAATGAATAAATCACGTCCCGCGCGGTAATCTCCGGCCCAACCCCGTCCGGCCAAACCTTGTGCGTCGGATCATAAAAATGAATCCCCTTCCGCAGATGAATCGTCATCTGCGTGCCATCCTTTGAATATTCCGGCATCGCCGACGCAAGATCAGGCATGATCTTGTACGGCAGCACTCCATATTGATAGTTGTAAAGACATTCGTAGATATCCCCCAGCAAGTCCGCCCCCTCCTCGTCATTCACCTCCGCCGGATCCATCGACTTCAGCGATGCGAAATCCTCGACATACAGCGTATGCGGATCGCGTGCCGGCGTGAACGACAAAGAAATCGAAACCCCCGCGACAAACAGCGCCAGGATCGCCACGTAAATATACAAAATCCATTTCGTCTTACGCATCGGAAATTGCGGCAATCGCAGCCGCTATATCTTCGCCCCCTCGCGCTTGGGATCGAACGCATCCCGCAATCCATCCCCGACGAAATTCAACGCCAAAAGCGTCACGCCCAGCAGCGTACACGGAAACACCAGGAGCCACCAGCACGATGCCACCGGCGACAGCGCGATCAAACCGTCGCTGGCCAGCGATCCCCAAGTCGGCAGCGGCTTCTGAATTCCAATCCCCAGAAAACTCAACAGCGACTCCTGCAAAATCGCCTGCGGAACCATCAACGTCGCATACACCGTGATCGGCCCCACAAGGTTCGGCAGCAGATGCCGCATGAAAATCCGCCGCCCCGGCGCTCCCGCCGCCCGCGCCGCTTCGACAAACGGCAGCGTCCGCAGCGACAAAACCTGCCCCCGAATCACCCGCGCCATCGTCAGCCAGCTCACCAATCCAATCGAAAGAAACAGCACCACCAGGTTGGCCGCCATGGTGGAATGCAGCAGCTTCCCCAGCGGATTTTCCATCGCGATCTTGAAAAGAATCACCAGCAAAATATACGGCAGCGCATAAAGCACATCGACAATTCGCATAAGCAATGAATCAATCCACCCCCCGCGATACCCCGCCACCAGCCCGACCCCGACGCCCAGCACCACGCTGATCGCCGCCGCCGCCAACCCGATCGCCAAACTAATCACCCCCCCGGCCAGACATTGCCCCAGAAGGCTCTGCCCCAGCTTGCTCGTTCCAAACCAAATCCAAGCCTCGTGCGATTGCGGCGACGCCAGCGACGAATCCGTGCGCTGCCGATCATAATAAAAATTCGACGACGGCCGCATCGTCAACGGCAGGGAAACGATGCACGCTCCCAGAAGGACGCACAAAATCGCTCCGCCGATACTGATGCGACGATATTTGAAAATCCCGGAATTCATGCCGCCTTCTCCCCGATCTCAATCCGCGGATCGACAAGCGCATATCCGATATCCACCAGCAGATTCAACGTCAGCAAAAACGCCGCATAGACCATCACCGTTCCCAGAATCAGCGTCTGATCCCGATTCTTCACGCCGTTCACGAAATGCTGTCCGAGACCCGGAATATTGAAAACAGTCTCAACGACGAATGACCCCGTCATGGCGAAGGCCGTCGCCGGACCGAGATACGTAAACACCGGCAAAAACGCATTTCGAAAAGCATGCTTCCAAACGACGGTGCGTCGCGGCAATCCCTTGGCTCGCGCCGTGCGAATGAAATCATTGCCCAGCGTATCCAGCATCGAAACACGCGTCAGCCGCGCGATATACGCCATCGGCATCAAAGAAAGCGCCATCGACGGCAACACCATCTGCCGAATCCCGCCCCATCCCCCGCTGGGAAACCAATGAAACCACTCCGAAAAAACCGCGATGAACAACCCCGCCACCACAAACGGCGGAAGGCTCACGCCCACCAGCGCAATGGCCAGACTCGTCAGATCCAGAATGCCCCCCCGGCGCAACGCCGCCGTCACGCCCGCGGCGCTGCCGAGGATCAACGCGATCCAGATCGCCAGCAACCCCAACGAAATCGATACCGGCAGTGCGCTGGCCATGATGTCATTGACCGACCATCCCTCATAAGACAGGCTCGGCCCGAAATCCCCATGCCGCAAAATTCGCCACGGATAATACCCCAAAAATTTCTCCCAGCTTTGCGCATGAAATCGCATTTTGAGATCATTCTTCGCCGCCTCGCTCAACACCCGGTCGTTGTTTTCGTACGGCGACCCCGGCGCGATCCACACCAACGCAAACGTGATGACATAGATCACCGCCAGAATCAGCGGCAACTGAGCGATTCGCCATGCGATGAATCGGGTCATTATCGCGCGACCTGCACCGAGTTAAACATCAGCATCGCATTCGCCGCCAGCGGAAGCCCCTTCACTTCCGGCCGAAACAGATACGCATTCACATAAGTATAAAGTGGGATGATTGGCGCTTCGTTCAACAGAATATTTTCAGCGCGAGAGCAACGCCAGCCGCCGGCCCGTGTCGGTTTCCCTCTGTGCCTCGGCGCAGATGCGGTCATATTCCGGACTATTCCATTTGGAATCGTTGTCGTCGCTGTCGGATTTATATTTGTCCGTGAACGTCGAAGGATCGTCATAATCGCCATACCAGCTCGCCCGCGCCACGGCGTATTGCTGCGAATGAAGCATCGCGCCGAAAACTTTGATTTCTACCCCCTGAAGATCCATCTGGATATTCAAATTATTGAGCCACTGCCTTCGGATAATCTGTGCGATATCGCCATGATATCCAAAATCGCTGTTGTATAAGATCGTCAGATTCGGAAAACCCTTCCCATTCGGAAACCCCGCCTCCGCCAGCAGCCTCCGCGCATGCTCGGGATCAAACGCCAACCCCGGCGGCGACGAATACCCGTCAAACACATGCGGCGGAATATACGTCAGCGACGGCGGCTGACCGATCCGCCCAACGTTGCGCACAATCGGTTCCCGATCGATCGCCATCGACAGCGCCTGCCGAACTCGAACATCCGTCAACGGATTTTTCCGCCCATCCGGAAGATTCGGCAGGCAATTCAGCGAATAAAAATACGTTCCAAACGCCGGAAAGATATGCAGATCATCTCGCCCGCCGCGAACGAGCATTTCCGCCGCCATGTCCGGATCCAGATCGGAAATCCAGTCCGCGTCGCCACGGTCATACGCCCGAAGAGCCGCCAAACCATCGTCCGCATATATCTGGTCGACGACTTTGCTTTTGACGTTGGCCCGATTCCAGTAGAAATCCGAAGCGATCATCCGCAGCCGCCGCTTGAACGTCCATTCCGCCAAACGATACGGGCCGTTGGTCACGAGATAAGGCGCACGCGTAAAATGCTGGTCGTAATGCAGCCCGTCGCTTTCAAGGAACGGCCGCATCGAAGCCTCATGCATCGGAAAAAACGGCGGAAACGCCAGCAACGCCGGAAAAAACGGCACCGGGTCGGACAACGTCACAATCAACGTCCGGTCATCCGGCGCTTTTTCACCAACCTCCGAAAAATCCGGCCGTGCAGCGCCGCCACTTTGTTTAGCCGCAAACTCCGCCGAATATTGCCGGGCTCCCTTTATGTAAAAATGCAGATAAGAATATTCTCCCGGCGTTTCCAGGAACCGACGCCACGCGAAAATAAAATCCCCCGCCTTCACCGGATCACCGTTCGACCATCGCGCATCCGACCGGATATGCAGCGTCCACACCTTTCCCGTCGAATCCACGCTCGCCGAATCCGCCGTCCCCAAAACCGGTTTGAGCGTCACCGGATCAAGCGTGTACAAACCCTCCCAAAGCCCATAAGCGATGCGGATATCTTGCATCCAGCTCATACCATTGGGATCAATGCATTTGTTGTCCCCGCGATTGACAAAAGAAAAATCGGCTCGCCCGCTCCCGCCCGCGTCGTTCGACCAATACACCGCCCCCGCCGTCAACCCGGCCAGGATTACCGGGATCGTCAGCAGCCTGATCATGGTCGAGCTTCGGATGTCGGGGAGGAACCGCCGGTGGGATTGTTCGATGCACTCTTGGGCACAGTCGGCCCCGGCGGAGCCGCCGGAGCGCCTCGCGCGCCTGCTGGAGCGCCCGCAGCCCCTGCCGGAGCGCCCACGGTGAGCGGCGGTCTCAGCGATGTAAACGCCGGATTGTTCTGAATTGCCGGAAATACCGCGTTGCAAGTCTGCACAATTAACGCCGGCGGAGTCCCGGGAGTAATATTACGGACCGCGGTTCCAACGTCATGAATTGGTCCATCGTTCAAAATCGTCCCCAACACCGACACCCACTTACCCTCCGATTGCAGCGCCAAAATCAATTCCTGATTGACATTGACCGCCTGGGTTGAAGCACGTTGCCCCGCCAGCGAGATAAAATCCGCCGCCTGTTGCACGGCCTGAAGCTGCTGCGTCTGGGTCATCGCCGGCCATCCCATGGTGGACAGGAGCAGATACGATGGGTCCGCATCGGCTTCTGGAGACGCCGGTGTCCCCGTGGTCTGGTAAATCGTCAGACGTATCTGCTGCAAATTCAGATTGGCGTCGATCAGCGCCGAAAACGCCGCTCCAGTCGGTGCCGCACCCCTCCATGTCTGCATCTTCGGATTAATCGAGTTATAGGCGCTCTCCGCAATTGGTCCTGCCATCGCGCCATCCGGATGTGATTTGACCGCGCCGACCACCGCCGCCAAAAGCGCCTCTCGCGCCCCGCTGCTGTTGAAATTCGCATCCGCAAGCGCCCACGGCAACATTGCCTCGGTCGCCTTCAAACCCCAATACGCAACCACCGGATTCGCGTCCCCGAGCAGCTTCGTAATTGTCGGTGCAAGATTCGCCTTGGGACCCGCGAGCTGCGAAATCACGATCCCAATGTTGAGCTTGGCCGTGATCGGCGCGTTGGGCTGCGCCAGCGCATTCATAAACGCCTGATTGAGCGCCGTCACATACGCCACCTGATATGGATTTGTCGCGCTCGTGGGATCCTGGTCGACCAGCCATTTCCTAACCATGCTCACCGTCGGTTGATCGCCGGCGTTCTGCATGAGCTTGTCAACCTCCGGACCAATCTTCCCCAATTCATCCGCAAACGGCGTCATATCCAACGCCCCTTGCGCCGCTGGCGAAATCGGTGGATCCGAGGGCATCGCGGTCACGTCGCCGTTGGCGCCAACACAAATCAGCCCGATCACGGCAACGAAACAGTTAACAAAACGTACATTCATGCTGAGGATTCTCCGGCGAGATTCTGGCCAGAAATTCAACCGTAACCGCCGGTAAATTAAGTGTCAAGAAAAAGCAGCCATCTACCGGCATTTTGCCGCGATTCCGCGGCCCATTCCCCGCCTAATTTGCCCATCCATCCCGCGCCGTCGGCACCAGATAACTGTCATCATTATAGGCCGGTCCAACTCCCGTGCCGATATATCCAGGATCGTCCGCCGATGGACGAGTCGCCGGACTCGGACGCGGCGCTGCGCCGTATAAATATTGTCGTTCCCAAACCCGCAATACGGTGTCCATTCAAACGAAACATCCCCCGATGGATGCAGCACATTCTGCCCCGCATGCTGGTGATTCGGCGAATTCCCCTTCGCCAGTTCAAACGGCGGCGCATCCGCGCCGGCCCCAGAACCCGATCCCCATCACTGTCAAATCCCGGATTCCGATCCGCCAGTACCGCGCACTCTTCCCGCAGCCGGTCTCCGCTGAACGCCTGTTTCAGCGCATCCGTAAACGGCGAGTCGTATGAATAGCTCAGATTCCCCGGCAAACGAAAATTCCATCGCTGCAAGGCCGACGCCGGCTTCCCCGTCGCATCCGTCAACGTATCCGCCTGATCGCCCGTGCTGGGACACACAAACGTCGAAAGATCTTTAACATACCCCCCGCGCAACAGCAGCCACAACGACGCCGTGATGTCGTTCGCCTTCACCCCCCCATCGGGCCCCGTGAAAGCCGTGTATCCCTGAAGTTTATGAACCGCATCATACGGAGCCTCCGGCAGCGGCCGAATATAGTTCGATTCGTTGACCTGCCCATATTCCAGGAACGCCGCTCCGATTGAACGCAAATGATCCGCGCAATCCGTCCGCCTCGCATCTTCCCGATACTTCTCCAGGTACGGCAAGATAATCGCAACGAGAATCGCGATAATCCCAAAAGCCACCAGAAACTCAATCAGCGTAAATCCCCGAGCGCAACACCCATTCCGCCGACCCCCTTTTCCCCTCCCCGCATACCTCGAGTGACGATTAGGCCGATCGCTTTTTCCCCTCCCCTGGTACCCCGGCCTTCGGCTCTGAGGCTCAGGCTCGAAGAGGGGAGGGTTAGGGTGGGGGCTTCTTCCGCCGCAGTCACCGCGCCGCATATTTCCCCTCGCCCGCCAGATCATGGTTCCCCTCGGAAGAACTGCGCCCGATCCAGCTTATCCGCCGCCACCGCCTGCCTGAGCTGATCATCCGTCAGCAAATGTCCCTTGAAATCGTTAAGCACCAGCGGCGGCTCGTCCGGCTGCGTCGACGGAACCATATCGATCTTCGCCAGCTTGAAGAAAGTCTGGCTGGCTCCATCCACCTGGTCGATCACCCATCCAACGCTTCCACCCGGCAAGATGATGTTGCCCACCAGGCTGACCCCATCGACTTCAGGATCCATCGCGAACCAGAGCGTGCGATATCCCTCCCTGCTGACAATTATATGATGCACCTCTTTCCGCCTCAGGCTGACCTTCGCCGGCGACGTGTAACTCTTCCCGTCAACCAATACCTGCGCCTCCGACGGAACCGTCTGAAACGTGAGTGTTTGCCGCGACCCCCGCAGCACCGTCGCACACCCGCCGCAGAAAAGGACCGATAACATGATGGCTGAAATAACGTGCGTTCGCATGATTTTCTCATCGGCCGTAACCGAGATTTCAAATCTGAAATTTCAAATCCGAAATCTCAAATTCCAGCTTTCCTCCTCAACTGCCCGCACGCCGCATCAATATCCCTCCCCCGGCTTTTCCTTACATGAACATTCACCCCAGCCTCCCGCAGAATCAACTGAAACCGAACCACATCCTCCGCCTTGGGCCGTTCAAACGGCAAACCTTCCACTTCGTTGTAACGGATGAGGTTCACGTTCGCGCGCAGCGTTTTGCAGATCGCCGCCAGTTGCCGCGCCTGCTCCGGTTTGTCGTTCACCCCGTGCAGGAGAATATATTCCAGCGTCACCTCCCGGCCTGTTTCGTCGAAATAATAACGCGCCGCGTCCAGAATGTCCGCCAGCGAAAAATGCTCCGCCCACGGAATCAACTGCTTGCGCAGCGATTCATTGGGCGCGTGCAGCGAAATCGCCAGATTCAGTTGCAAATTCTCACGCGCCAGTTCGCGCATCTTCGACGGCACGCCCACCGTCGAAATCGTGATCTTCCTCGCCCCGATATTGAAACACTCCGGATGATTCAGGATTCGCACCGCCCGCATCACGTTGGCATAGTTGGCCAGCGGTTCCCCCATCCCCATGAAAACTACGTTGCCGATCCGCTCCTTTTTTTTCGCCAGAATCTGATCCAGAAGAAAAATCTGCTGCACGATCCGGTCCGCCGAAAGGTTCTGCTTCACGCCATTGATGCCGCTCGCGCAGAACCGGCACCCCACCGGACACCCCACTTGTGAACTAATGCACGCAGTCCGGCGGATTCCGTCGGGAATTACCACCGATTCAGCCATTGCACCCGAATCCCAATTCACCAGTATCTTCCATGTTCCATCCGCGCTCATTTGCCGATGCGTCACCTCCCCAAGCCCAAAATCGAACCCTTCAGTAAGCGTTTTACGCTGCAGTTTTGACAGATTGGAAATTACCCCCGGATCGGCGCTGAGCTTGTGGTAAATCCACTCGCGAAGCTGCCGCCCCCGGTATTTCTCCCAGCCCCATTCCCCGAGCCGTAGATCGATCTCATCCGGATTCAACGAAAAAAAATTTGCCTTTTCGGGAATCAACATAACGTGCTGCATATCATTATCTGGCGTAGTGGAAATTTGACAACGTGGGAAAGTCGGGGATGGACGAAGGAGGCCTCGAATGCAAAGGCTCGATCGAACGGCGGTCCCAACAACCGCCAGGCGCACCGTGCGGCAATCCGAAAAATCCGCCGTCGCTGCTTTTTCGCATAATACTCTTGTGGCTCCCCAACCGGCGAACATCTCGCCAATTCGTTTAACGGTTCCCGCTTCGGCTCCGAAGCAGACCGACGAAGATCTCCTGGCCGCTTACCGCAAAGGCGATCGCGCCGCCTTCTCCCGCTTGGTTGATGCGTATCAGCGCGAGCTCTTCCATTTCCTGGTCCGGTTCGTCGGCGACCGCGCCGCGGCTGAAGATATTTTCCAGGAATCTTTTCTCCAAGTGCATCAAAGCGCCGCCCAGTTCGATCCCGAACGCCGCTTCCGTCCTTGGCTCTTCACCATAGCCGCAAACAAAGCTCGCGACTATCTTCGAGCCCAGTCGCGCCGCCCCGCCAACCAATTGCAGGCCGCCATTACCCCCAGCAACGACGATAGCGGTGAATTCATCGATCTGCTCAAAGGCGAAGAAATATCCCCCAGCGAGCCGATGGAAAAACGCGAACTTCAGGAATTGGTGCAAAAAACCGTCATGGAAATGCCCTCCAATTTCCGTGAAATTCTGCTTTTGTCCTATTTTCATCAATTTCCATACAAACAAATCGGCGAAATTCTCGATATTCCGCTCGGCACTGTAAAATCCCGTTTACATGCCGCCGTCGCCTTTTTCGCGGATCGATGGCGAATGCTGAACCATGGCGAATTTGATTCGTAATATACGTGAGAACCGTCCGGCTTGCAGGAAGAAACACATCGCAAGCGACTGACGTGACAAGTTGTTCCACTGGACTTTGGTCAGATCTGTACGCTGGTTAACGACTTTTGCCCATGTATGTTACATGGGTCGGCTTGTAACGGTTGGGCAATTTTGCCCGGCCCTGATACAGGGGATCAGATATGCATATGAAAAAACTCAACCACGAAGACGAAAATGCGGTGGATTTGCTCCTCGACCAGCAAGTTATCAATCTCTCTGATAGCGGGATTTTTGTGAAATCTGTAAACGTCGAACATCATCGGGTCAAAACTGCCAAGCAGATTCTTGACCTCCTCAAGCAATTACCCGACGAGGAACCCTCCGCCGACTTGACCGGGCGCACCCTGAACAGGATCAATGCCCTGTCCGCGGCCGATGGTTCGGCAATTCTGCGGCCCACGTCGCCCTGCACTAACAGCGATCAGCGCCCGCAGCCTTAAGCCGTTCTTCGCACGAGCCCTTCCACCAGATTCGCGATTTCCTCAGCGCCATGCTCGCAGCTAAGAGTGACCCTCAGTCGGCTTGTCCCCCGCGGAACCGTCGGCGGGCGAACCGCCCCCACCAGCAATCGCCTGCTCAGCAGCCGCTCCGACAATTCCATCGCCGCCGATTCTGCACCCACGATGATCGGCACAATCGGCGAATCTCCTTCCGACACATCCAAACCCCCTTCACGAAGCTTCGTGCGAAATCCCCGCGATAATTCCCGAACCCGCCGCCGCCGCTCCGGCTCATCGCGCATAACACCAATCGCCGCTTCAATCCCCGCCGCAGTCGCCGCCGGCATACTCGTTGAAAATAAATACGCCCGCCCAAGATTTATAACGGCCCGGCAGAATTTTTCCGTTCCACAAATCGCCCCGCCCAAACATCCCGCCGCCTTGGAAAAAGTCGCGACCGAAACATCCACCATCTCCGCCAACCCCAGTTCCACCGCCAATCCTGCACCATTCCGGCCATACACTCCGCTCGCATGCGCCTCATCCAGTAGCAAAACGAACGAATGCTCCCGCTTCAGTCGATCGAGCGCCTCCAGATCCGCCGCATCCCCATCCATGCTGAAAATCGATTCGGTGACCACAACCTGGAGCTGATTTTCTTCCCCATCCGCCAGCAGCCGCGCAAGCTTGTCCATCCCATTATGCGGAAACACGCGCCAATCCGAATCCGATCCGCGAACGGCATCGAGCAGCGACGCGTGAGCCAGTTTGTCGATCAGGAATCGAACCTTTCCTCCCTTCTGTGATCTACCAAGCGCAGCCAGCGTTTGGATTGCCGCCAAGTTCGCCTGGTATCCGCTGGGGAGAAGGATCGCCGATTCGGACGTCTTCCACCGCGCGATGGCCGTTTCGGTCGCCGCGTGTTGTGGCGAATACCCGCTGATCAGCGCCGCCGCCCCCGCGCCAACTCCATTTGTTTCTACTGATTTGCGCACCGCCTCCACAACTCGCGGATGATGCGTCAGGCCAAGATAGTTGTTAGAGCAGAAGTTAACGCAGACCCGTCCATCGATTTCTACATGCACTGCGTCAATCGGCCGTACCACGCGCCGATTCGCAACAACCCCAATTGTTCCAGGCGCAGCAATTCGGCATCAAGAAGTGAATCTAGAGAATCCGGCATTGATTTGCCGCCGGTGCTTCAATCCTTGTCGTCGTCGTCACCGGAGTCATCCATCTCATCAATGTCTCCAGCATCATCGTCGACAGCGGCGCCGGTCAGATTCGCCAGCCGCTGTTTCATCAGCCGGCCGACTTTGAACTTAACCGTCCGCTTTTCCGGAACCTCCACTGGTTCCAGCGTTTTGGGATTCTGGGCTTTGCGCACCTTGCGGATTTTGGTTTCAAAAACCCCGAAGTCTCGAAATTCCAGACGGTTGCCCTTACCCAACTCATTTACAATCTCGTCCAGGAACTGCTGGACCACCCGTTTTACCTGAACCCGGCGTTGCGCCGCGTTATCGGCTATACGGTCTATAAGTTCCTTCTTCGTAATCGTAGCCATGGCTCCCTCGAAGTGAAGTTAACGTACGATGGGAAACAGACTTAAAATAATATCGCTTGCCGGTGGGAATTATGCAAGAACAATTTGGGCTGGTAACATCCCTAATTAAACCCAAACTGATATACTAGCGGTAGGAAGTCCCGAACGTTTGGCTGACCGCCTGGCGCAGATAATAGTCCCCATTTCCCCCTCTTCCGTCCCACCCGCCCGCAAAACCTGAATTTAGATCGTAACTCTGCAAATAGTAATATGTTGTCGCCCCCTGATCGAAGCCCTCAAAAGCCGTCGGCTCCCGCCCATCGCGCGACAAATCCAGCCGCGGCGTCCCCGCTAGCACCGGCGGATCAAACGCCAGCGCACTCGCATTCGCCTCGGAATATGTAGGAATCGGCTGTTGCACCGGCACAACGCTTTGCGGCTGCGAAGCGCAACCCGCAACCGTTATTGCCAGAAGTGAAAGTGTCCAGCCAATCCGTCGCATGTGATATCCGTTCACAAATCCAGTGCCACGCTCCGCAAACGGCGCAACCCGCGCCATTTCCACGTCAATGAGTTCCGTCCGTCCCACCTGTTGCAAAAAGTCAACACCGCGATGTGGTTCCCACGCCACACGAGTCTCCGCCAGGACAAATCCCAAATCTCAAATCTCAAATCTGATAATCCACCACAAAATCCCCCCGCTCCCTCGCCCGTCGATCCCGATACTTCAAATGCGGCGGCTCCGCCGTCACCTGATTAAATTTCGGAACGCTCGCCGTGATAAACACATTGCCCCCAATCGTGCACCCTTCCCCAATCACCGTTGATCCGCCAAGAATGGTCGCCCCCGCATAAATCGTCACATCATTATGAATCGTTGGATGCCGCTTCTGCCCTCGCAAAAGCTGCCCAAACGCCGGCGCCAGCGCCCCCAGCGTCACGCCCTGATAAATCTTGACGTTGTCCCCGATCTCCGTTGTCTCCCCGATAACGATCCCCGTCCCATGATCGATAAAAAATCTCCTCCCCAGCTTCGCCCCGGGATGAATATCGATCCCCGTCAACCCATGCGCATACTCCGTCATAATGCGCGGGAGCAGCGGCACCTCCTGATTATAAAACTCGTGCGCCACCCGCTGTACCGTGATCGCGAGCAATCCCGGATAGCAGAAGATCGTCTCATCCGTACTCTGCGCCGCCGGATCCCCATCGAACGCCGCCTGAACATCCTGCGACAACAACTCGCGCACCGCCGGCAATCGCTCAAAAAATTTCGCGACAATGACCCCCGCCTGCTCATCGCATTCATCGCACTGATCGCTGTCCCCATCCGAACCCGGAATTTGCCGTCGATATCGCAGGCAGCACCGCACCTGCATGTAAAGAACCTCCGTCAATTCCGTCACCAATTCCCCAATTCGATGTGAGATATTCTGCTTCGTCAAAACCTGCTGCTCGAAATACCCAGGATAAATCACCAGCCGCAGCAATTCGATCGCCTTAACGATCTCATCCCGGTTCGGCAGAAACACCCGATTAAGGTGCTGCATCCGCGGCTCGCCCAGCGTGCTCTTCACCATCGCATCGACAACACCCGGCAATTGTTTGTTCAGTTCTTCTCGATCCATAGACGACTACCTTCCCGCTAACTTATCCGAATCCCCATCAGTTTCCATATTCAAACAGTTCTTCTGCAAATGGCCGTTCCGACCATCATCAGGCCCCGTAGGTGCGCCCAAAGCGCACGCCCGTTCTCGCATTCGAGCAAGGGAACTCATTCGGCACGAACACCGCAACCGATAAAAATCTCCTACCTCTTCCCAAAAAACGAGGCCTTGCGATACACACTCACAAATTCATAATGCCAGCCAATATGCTTCAATCGGATCTAATGATAGGCATCTCCGGCATGCGCGGAACCATCGGCGGTTCCCTCACACCCGCCGTCGTCTCCCGCATGTCCGCCGCGTTCGCCGCTTTTCTCAAAACCCGGCGAACTTCCCCCACCGGCAATCTCAAAGTCGTTTTCGGCCGCGACAGCCGCCCCAGCGGAACCTGGGTCCGCGACGCTTCAATCGCCGCACTCGTCGCCAGCGGCCTCGAAGTCGTCGACCTGAACATCGTCACCACCCCCGGCGTCGCCATGATGGTCCGCCATCTCCACGCCGACGCCGGCGTCATCGCCACCGCTTCCCACAACCCCATCGAATGGAACGGCCTGAAATTCCTCAACCGCGATGCCGTCGCTCCTCCCGCCGCCGATGCCCTGATCATTAAGGATTTCTACGATAACAACCGCAGCGATTTTGTCCCCGTCGAACATCTGATCCCCCCGCGCCAGGACACCCAAACTCACGCCCTCCACGTAAAGCGCGTCCTCGACTACGTCGACGTCCTCGGAATCTCATCCAAACGATTTAAGGTCGTTTTAGACAGCGTCAACGGCGCCGGCTGCGTCGCCACAGCGACATTGCTGAGCAAGCTCGGATGCCAGCTCGTTCATCTTAATGCCGTCCCCGACGGCCGCTTCCCCCACGAGCCCGAGCCAACCGAAAAAAATCTGACCTCCTTATCCGATGAAGTTCGCCGCCACCGCGCCGCCGTCGGCTTCGCCCAGGACCCCGATGCCGATCGCCTCGCCATCGTCGACGAAAATGGCGTCTATATCGGCGAGGAATATTCCCTGGCCCTTTGTGCTAAATGGATTCTCTCCCGCCTCCCCGGAATCGCCGTCACGAACCTCTCCAGCAGCCGAATGCTCGACGACATCGCCGCCACCTATAACAGCAAAGTTATCCGTACCCCCGTCGGCGAAGCAAACGTCATCCAGACCATGCTCGCCACCGGCGCATCCATCGGCGGCGAAGGCAACGGCGGCGTCATCGACCCCCGAATCGTCCCCGGCCGCGACAGCCTGGTCGGCATGGCCTACGTCCTCCAACTCATGGCCTCCACCGGCCAATCAATCGGCCAGATCGTCGCGCAAATTCCGCGCTATGAGATCGTTAAAACAAAATTCCCCTGCCAGCGCGAAGATGCCCAGCGCGCCGTCGAAGCCCTCAAACGACACTATGCTTCCGAGAAAATCGACACCGCCGATGGTATCCGCATCGATTTCCCCGACGCCTGGCTCCACGCCCGCCCCAGCAACACCGAGCCCATCATGCGCATTATTGCTGAAGCCCCGGACAGGTCTCGAGCCGAAAAAATAATTGGCGAGGCGCAAGCGATCGTGAAGGCGACAATTTGACTTCAAAATCGCTTTGATACTTTTTGTACATCCGAGTTGCAAAAAACCGCCGGCCCCTGTTAGGCTGAGGCGGCTTTTGGTCGAAGAATCTGTACCAGAACTCTCGCTCCCTGAAAGGTCCAACATCATGGTCGCTCGCAGGTCATTAGTCCGTCGCTCGCTCCCGGCTTCGATCGCCGCCATTCTGCTCCTTCTGCTGCTCGCCCCCTCACAGGCCAGCGCTAGCGACGTCAGTCTTAAAATTCCCGACCTCAACGCCGCACAATTCTTCGGAAACTCCATCGGCGGCCATACCCTTCTCTCCTGGGGCATGGCCATCTGCGGCCTAGGCTTTCTCTTCGGCCTGGTCATCTACAGCCGCATGAAAAACCTCCCCGTGCATCGTGCCATGCGCGAGGTTTCGGAGACCATCTATCTCACCTGCAAAACCTATCTCAAGACCCAGATCAAATTCATCCTCATTCTCGAAGTCTTCATCGGCGCCATCCTCGTCGTTTATTTCGGCGTGCTCGCCAAGGACGATGCCGGCAATCACATACCGCCGATGCACGTCGCCATCATTCTCCTTTTCAGCCTGATCGGAATTTTCGGCAGCGTCTCCGTTGCCTGGTTCGGCATCCGAATCAACACCTTCGCCAATAGCCGCACCGCCATGGGTTCGCTCAAGGGCAAGCCCTACCCCTGCTATTCCATTCCCCTCCAGGCCGGAATGAGCGTCGGCATGGTCCTGATCAGCGTCGAGCTGATCATGATGCTCTTCATCCTGCTCTTCGTCCCCCGCGACCTGGCCGGCGCTTGCTTCATCGGCTTCGCCGTCGGTGAATCCCTCGGCGCTGCCGCCCTGCGCGTCGCCGGTGGAATCTTCACCAAGATCGCCGACATCGGCGCCGACCTCATGAAGATCGTCTTCAACGTCAAGGAAGATGACGCGAGAAACCCCGGCGTCATCGCCGACTGCACCGGTGACAACGCCGGCGACAGTTGCGGCCCCACCGCGGATGGTTTCGAAACCTACGGCGTTACCGGCGTCGCACTCATCACCTTCATCCTTCTCGCCTGTCTCAACCCCGTACAAGCCAAAGCCGTCGGCCAACCGACGAACATCCAGGCCACCCTCCTCGTCTGGATCTTCGCCATGCGCCTGGTCATGCTCCTCACCAGCGGAATTTCTTATCTCATCAACGAGGCCATCGCCCGCTCCAAATATCTCCACGCCGATGAAATGGATTTCGAGCATCCCCTCACCATGCTCATTTTCCTCACCAGCGCCGTCTCGATCGCCACAACCTACATCTTCTCGTACCTGCTGATCCCCGACCTCGGCCATGGCCAGCTCTGGTGGAAACTCTCCACCATCATCACCTGCGGCACCGCCGCCGGCGCGCTCATCCCTGAACTGGTCAAAGTCTTCACCAGCGTAAACAGCCGCCACGTCATCGAGATCGTCGACGCCAGTAAGGAAGGCGGCGCATCCCTCAATGTCCTGAGCGGCCTGGTCGCCGGTAACTTCTCCGCCTTCTGGCTCGGCATCGTCATCGCCGGCCTGATGGCCATCGGCTACGGCGTCGCAAGCTGGGGCGGCACAGCCACCGGCGTCGCATCCCTCCTCGCCCCCGGCGCAGGCGCTGCAGTCGCCGTCTTCGCCTTCGGCCTCGTCGCCTTCGGATTCCTCGGCATGGGCCCCGTCACCATCGCCGTCGACAGCTACGGCCCCGTCACCGACAACGCCCAGAGCATTTACGAACTCAGCCTCATCGAAACCCTCCCCAACGCCAAAGCCGATCTCAAACGTGAATTCAACATCGACGTAGATTTCGAACGCGCCAAGTTCCTGCTAGAAGCCAACGACGGCGCCGGCAATACCTTCAAAGCCACCGCCAAACCCGTCCTGATCGGCACCGCCGTAGTCGGCGCGACGACGTTGATCTTCTCCATCATCATGCTCCTGACCAAAGGCCTCAGCGACCAGGGCGCAATCGCCAATCTCTCCATCCTCCACGCCCCGTTCCTCCTCGGCCTGATCGCCGGCGGCGCCGTCATCTATTGGTTCACCGGCGCCAGCATGCAAGCCGTCGTCACCGGCGCTTACCGCGCTGTCGAATTCATCAAGCGCAACATGAACCTCGAAAGCAGCGAGAAAGCTTCCATCGCCGACAGCCGTCGCGTCGTGGAAATCTGCACCAAATACGCCCAGGCCGGCATGCTCAACATCTTTTTAACGGTATTCTTCATCACCCTCGCCTTCGCCTGCGTCGAACCCTTCTTCTTCATAGGCTTCCTGATTTCGATTTCGACGTTCGGCCTCTTCCAGGCCATCTTCATGGCTAACGCCGGCGGCGCCTGGGACAACGCCAAAAAAGTCGTCGAAGTAAAACTCCGCCAGAAGGGAACAGAACTCCACGCCGCCACAGTAGTCGGCGACACCGTCGGCGACCCCTTCAAAGACACGTCGTCGGTAGCCATGAATCCCATCATCAAGTTCACCACCCTCTTCGGCCTCTTAGCCGTAGAACTCGCCGTCACCATCGACAGCAGCATCAAATACTGGCTAGCCGCCCTCTTCTTCCTGATCGCCCTGGCTTTCGTCTACCGCTCCTTCTACGGCATGCGCATCCGCAGCGGCTCCCCAACCGAGGTCGCCCCTTTACCCACCAAATCCCGCAGCAACGCCGAGCCAGCCGGCGTCAATTGATTGAACTGGAGCCTTTCCCTCTTTGTCCCCCGATGTAGCTCAATCCATTAAATGACCTTCGTAACGTTATCAATGATCTGTTTGATGACCACCAGTTTTCTCCGGTCTTCCGGTAAAACGCTCGGCTTGATCGGTTCCTTGCCGCCAAATATCCAGCCGTTCGAAAGGTCGGGTTTGACATGGACGATCCGCCGGGGATACAGAGCCGCGGCTTGTTCGTCCTTGACGAATACCGCCACCAGGTCGTTCCATTGATCGCCCGCTTGGAAACTGGTGTAAGTCTCCAGCAGCGCCGGATTCAAGCCGTTCCGCTTGGCCCACGTAACCAGGGCCTTTGCGCTATCGGGATAGAATCGCCAGCAGTCCACCGGGTGACGATGAAGATCGCCGTTCGACGGCACGTTCAGGTAAAAAAGCCCGCGAGGCTTCAGGATCCGCATCACTTCAAGAAACGACAGCCAGAACATTTCCGAATGCTCGTAAACGGAACTGCATAGGACAATATCCGTCGATTCAGTTTCAAACGGCAGTATATACGGATCCGTCAGGACGACATCGACTCCTTTTCCCTCGGCGAAGTCCGTGCCCACGTATTGACATTTCAAGGAGCAGCACCCGCGCAGATTTCCGTTCATGTCGAACGACCCCACTTCGACGACGCGAATGTCTTGCCCCAGTTTTTCCACCCACGGCCCGTAGCAACCGAAGAAATATTTGCAGTTTTGTTGAGCCGTGGGATGCATGGCCACAATCCCTTCCCGCGGAATGCACCGTTGCCGTTTCCGCTTAGAGGATTTCAGTTTCGAGAAATGCTAAGTAGGACATTTCCGCGTTTCAATCTTAATCGATTCAAAGGTATTAGGACAAACCAAAAGTGACGTGAACCCGTTGCTTGCACCCGGACTGCGCAAAAAAAGCGATCCGAGCGCCGCTAATTTTTGGACTCGATGCCACCCTGCTCGCTCTCCTTGGCCATTTCAAATCCCCCAGTTTATCCGCCCTGGTCCGGATAACCGCCCCCATTTTCAACGACCCATTTGCCCCCGCCCCCTCTGTATTGGATTTCCTCCCTATCAGAGGTTCGAAATGCATACAGGGAACGCAGATACACCCCAGATTTTTCCTCGCTTGGCCAATTACCTGGAATACGACGACCCCACTCCATTCGCCGCGAGCGTCCCCCAGACACCTTTTGTCGTCGAGACGTCGTCAACCGCGCCGCCCGAATTCGACGGCAATGAGCCGACTTCTTTCAACGCAATTCTGGATGCCTACGAAAAAGACCCCGATCGCTGGGATGGATTAGAATAAGTAGCATGGGCGTCCCGCCCATGTTTGTCTACAGCGACCCCTTCGTACTCGGCACATCCGCATTCCGCGGATCCAGACTCACCGCCTGCCGAACCGCCTTCGCCGTCGCCTTAAAAATCGCCTCGGCGATATGGTGATTATTCCCCCCATACGGAACATTCACATGTAAATTCAGCTTCCCATTAATCGCCACGGCCTTGAAAAATTCCTCCACCAGCTCCACCGGAAAATTCCCAATCGCTCCCCCGAAATATTTCACGTTGTAAACAAACGCCGGCCTGCCCGACAGGTCGATCGCCACCTGCGCCAGCGTTTCATCCATCGGCACGATCGCCCAGCCATAGCGGAAAATCCCGCGCTTATCTCCCAGCGCTTGTCCAGCGCCTGTCCCAGGACGATTCCCACATCCTCCACCGTGTGGTGCGAATCCACCTGCAAATCCCCCTGTGCCTCCACGCTCAGATCGATCAGGCTATGCCGCCCCAGAAGCTCCAGCATGTGATCGAAAAACCCCACCCCCGTCTGCGTTAACGTTTTCCCCGTCCCATCGAGGTTCAGCGCCAGCTTGACCTTGGTTTCCTTCGTCTCCCGAAATATCTCCGCCACGCGATCCATGGGATTTTCCGGCCCGATTCTCTACACGATCCCATCGAATTGCAACGAGGCCGCCTGATTCATTCCCGGACGTAATCAATAAAGTGCCTCGCAACGTCGCCGCCGTTTCGGAGATGTTTGACGGACCTGCCAAATTTCGCCACTCATTCAGGCGCATCACCCCCTCACGGAGGTCGGGAAGGCGGGCTGTGAAGGACGGTCGAGGTGAGAGCTCGAACTCGATACGCCTCAGCCCATGCCGCGCCACGCGGCGACTCTCACCCCGCCACAAACGGCCCATCCGATCGTCACCAGGCCAGCCCAACGCGTCCGCAGCGCAAAGGCTCGTGATATTCGAGTAAGCCGGGCCCTTCGTCACTGAGATCGCAACCGATACAAATCTTCCATTCCCTCTTTCGAACGAAGCAAACCTTACCCAAATCTTCCATCCCTTTTCTGATTACAGCATTTCGACTTCACCCAAAACTGAGGACCCCTCTCCAAGCGCGCAACGCCCCCTCTCCGCTCTTTCCAATTACCCCAACGAGTCGTTCACAAAAAATTTAGATCGAGACCACTGAATTTCTTCGACGCCTCGACAACAACCCCACCGCGCCAACGCCCACCAGGGCAAACGTCGTCGGTTCCGGAACTCCCCCAACCGGCGTCCCAAACCCCAGAAATTCCTGCGGACCACCAGGATTCATCTCCGAAGGTGTCGGCGTATAAAGGATTACGTTACTGAATTCCGATGGAGTCAAGCCAGGACCCGCTGCCTCCGCGGCGGCCAGATACCCCTGAACCGTAGCTTCATCGCCGGCATCCAGATGTGACCCGGAAGGATCGTTCGGATAGTCCGTCAAATCCCAAGTCGCCCAATTGTAAAGCCCTTCGGGATCGCTATTGCTGCTCGCGTACGCGTTGACTTCCTCCTCGAACAGATACGCCACTTCCAGATAGCCCGTAACGCCAATGGAAGGAAATTGCAGATTGGCCACATTCGATCCATTCAGGCCCGATACGTACATTGCGTTGGCTTCCCAATCTTGGGCGCCATGATCTCATGCGTGAAGTCGTCACACATCAGTTGGTAATTCGGGGATGTCTCACCGTTGAAATTGAAATTGTACGGATAGACCCCGACGCCGCCTGAACTTTGGCCTGCCCCGGTGAAATCCAATTCGATCATATCCGCCCTCGCGGTCGTGCTCGCAACCGGCACAACAAATGCGAACGAAGCAAGACCGGCGATGAACGCAACGCCAAAGCCCCGACGAGATATTCCCCGACAAGATAGTTCAAGAGACATGAGAAACCCTCCAAAAGTTTCAAGACACGTACGCCTCACTCGAGGCGTATCACGATTACAAACACACCACTTCACTGCCGAACCCTGCGATAACGCCACGCGTCAACCGCAATTAGCAGTGCCTACCCAAAAACAAAAAGGGAGAGCCACGAGCCCTATAACCGACCGCAGCCGCAGGAGATTAACAAACGTGAAAAAATAACGCAAGTCATTTCGACCGATCTGAACACAGCTATTTTGTGGGAAATAAGCGAAGTGTCGTAAAATATATGTCCAATGACGCAAAAAATGAATCGCCCAATTCAACACAAATACTTCGTTATCGGACCGATCTCATTCGAACGCCCCCGGCGCTGCCGTGGGGGCCCCACAAAACATTTTCACTTCGACCCAACCCCCCATTGACCGCACCACCCCCGCCACACTTTCCTGTACCCCGCCTCCACATCCGCCGTAAACCCCCTCGCATCCATCAGCGGCGATCGTTGCATCCGCCCCCGAATCGTCCCCCGCAATTGCCCCAGGCGACTCGCATCCCCAGCCAAATCGATCGCCATTTGCACATATTCCTCCGGCGTCTTCGCGATCAATTCCGTCAGCCCGATGTTGCTCAAAATGCTCACCCCGCTCCGCGAAACCGCCAGATCACCCGCAAGCGTTATCACCGGAACACCCATCCAGAGCGCATCGCACGTCGTCGTGCCGCCGGTATACGGAAACGTATCCAGCGCAACATCGATCAACCGATGCTCCCGCAAAAATCGGCCAGTGGAAGCGTTTCAACAAAGCTGATCCGATCCAATGCAATCCCCCCGGCGGCAAAAGAATCCAACAACTGATTCCGATGGCTTCCCTTATGCGCATGAATCATCAAACGCGAGCCGGGAACTGCTCGGAGCAATTCAGTCCACGCCGCACGCACCGCCGGGCTGATCTTGCGAAAGTTATTCAGCGAGCCGAATGTAATAAAACCGTTTTTAATCGAAGGCGGCGGCGCGGGATCCACATCCAAAATCGTGGGCGCATAGCACCAATAACTTTGGATATACAGCGGCTTCTCGCAAAAATCCTCCCCCAATCCCGCCCCCGGCGGATCAAGAAAAGGATCGGTAATTCGATAATCGACCGCATCAAGTCCCGTCGTCCCCACATACGCCAGGTAAGTAACCTGAACCGGCGCAGGCTTGCGAGCAAAAATACTCAATCGATAACCCATGTGCATTGAAAGATCGACAAGGATGTCGATCCCATCCCGCCGAATCAGTTCCGCCGTCGCCTCGTCCGACATCGTCTGAATATCGCGCCATCCGTCCGCGTGGCTCTTGATCTTCGCCGTCAACTCGTCCGGCGAAACCACAGCCGAGTAACAATACGTTTCAAACCCCGCCCGATCATGTTCGATTATCAGCGGCAGAATAAACCGCCCGACCGGATGCATCTTAAAATTCGGTGACACGTAACCAATCCGCAACCGCCGCTCCGGTTCCGGCGAATTAGCATGCGGACGCCATGCCGCTTTGAACGGGTCCGCATGACGCGCAGCCCACGCACGATGTTCGGCAATCAACTGCGCCTTGGTCATCCCCGCCGCAAAGTAGAGCGTGTACAGCAACCCGCCGTGAATTCTGGAATTCCCCGGCTCCATCTCGATCGCCTTGCGGTATAACGCGATCGCGCGCGTGATATCGCCCCGCTCCGCCACTGATATCGCCAGGTTGTAAAAGGCCTGGGTGTAATCGGGCCGCAGTTGAACGGCCGTAAGAAACGCCCCGCCGGCTTCCTCCGGCCGCCCCTTAAGCAGCAGTGCCGTTCCGAGATTGTTCCACGCCTCCGCCGATTTCGGCCGAAGCTCAATCGCCGTACGAAAAGCCCCGATCGCTTCGTTCGATTTGCCGATGTCCTTCAGCGCGAGCCCGAGTTCCTGGAAGGCTTCAAAAAAATGAGGGTCAAGCTCAATCGCACGGCGATATTCGACGATTGCCTCCGCCAGACGCCCTTGGTTCCGCAGGGCGTTGCCAAGCCGATACTGTTCCATCGAAGTCACAAGATCATTTTCCCGTTTTGAGCCTGTATGTCATCCGGTGGGACAATCGCCCGTAGCCATTATTCACTTTCTTTCCCCCCCGGTACTACCAACATTTTTGATCTTTCGTGTAAGTCCTTTAATTTTAACTTCAAATTTAACCGCGGAGAACGCAGAGATCGCGGAGACATACGGAGGAACGGCTGCGGCACATTATTCCATGCATTCGCCTCCGCGATCTCTGCGTTCTCCGCGGTTAAATACCGATGCACAGAAGCAGGAGTGACATAAATTCACAATGAAGATCAACAATGTTAGGTACTCCGGGAGAGGGTGAGGGCCTTCTCTTTTTCGGGCTACATGCGATTGCCCTATTTCACCCCGCCCTTTAATTCCGCTTCAATTGCACTCTAATATCCCAATCATGAAATTCGGCCGGATCAAACGGCAACACGGACGCGTCGCGGGCTTGGATCCAATTCTCGATCGCATCGTCAAGCAATGCCCCTTCGTCTCCCGGATCGTCCCCGGCAGGATCAAAGTTCGCCGCGGAAATTCCTCCCGCAAACTCAAACTCCAATACGAAACCCCCGCCGGCCTCAAATGTCTCTATCTCGGCGCCGGCACCGTGCAGGAAGTATTTATCATCTGCAGCGACAAGCCCAAGGCGACTCAGTGGCTCAAGGATCAGGACCTAATCGAATCGCCATAATCCCCCGAAAAATCGCGATTTTGAGCGTTATCAAAAGCCACGGACATCCCCTATGCTGCCTGAATGAGCATTACAAAACGAATCGTCATTCTGTTGTTTGCGGTGATCCTTCTGGTCTCCCCATTCGTTTTGCCTGGCTGCATCGTACATGATGATGGCTGGTATCATGATCATCACTATTGGCACGATGATCATGGTTGGCATCATCCATAATGCACGAATCGGCTGAGATCGAAAAAGCGGTTGAGATTCTCCGATCCGGAGGCCTCGTCGCCTTCGCCACGGAAACCGTCTACGGTCTCGGGGCCGATGCGACCAACGCCCGCGCCATTGGCAAGATTTTCTCCGTCAAAGGCCGGCCGCCGACTAATCCGCTTATCGTCCACGTCGCGGACATCTCGGTCGCCAAACGATACGTCACCACGTGGCCCGAATCAGCCGAACGCCTCGCCGCGGCCTTTTGGCCCGGACCGCTCACAATGGTTTTACCCAAATCCCAAACCATCGTACCCGCCGTCACCGCCGGCCTGCCGACGGTAGCCATCCGTTGCCCGGATCATCCAATCGCCCTGGCCCTTCTAAAAAAATTCGCCGGCCCCATCGCCGCCCCCAGCGCCAACCGCTCCAATCGCATTAGCCCTACCACCGCCGACCACGTCCGCCGCGAATTGGGCAACGATGTCGACCTGATCCTGGACGGCGGCGATTGCCGCGTCGGAATCGAATCCACGGTGGTCGACCTCACGTCATCCCGCCCCGCGATTTTGCGCCCCGGCGCTATCGGCCGCGAACGCCTCGAACAACTCCTCGGCCCCATCGACGTCGCTTCCACTACCGATCATTCCGCGCCCGCCGCCAGTCCCGGCCAACTCCCCGTCCATTACGCCCCCAACGCCCCCGCTTTTCGTTTCACCAACTCCGATCTCGGCCGTCTGCAAAATTTATTATCCAGCCGACTTGGCAGATCGAATGTATTCCTGATAATTGAAAGAACAGAATTGGCCGCGCAATTACGCCAAAGGACTGATTCCGGAACAATTATAGAAATGCCCGCGTCCGCCGATGATTACGCTCGGCGACTTTATGCCGCACTCCGTGAAGCGGATGACCGGCGCCCCGACGCGATATGGGTTCAGCAGCCTCCCGACCAAACGCAATGGGACGCCGTCAAAGACCGCCTCTCCCGGGCAACACGACCGGCCTCGCAAAGCCCCCTTTTTGGATCGGAACCATAAAATATGAACACCAACTCGCTCAAATACTTGCAACTGACGGGCGTTTACCGGCTGTAATATGGCAGCTTCCTTCTCTAGGCCCCAAATGCTCAAACTCTGGTCGCAGACAGACTATCCGCCCCAATTGACGCCGCCGCCTCACGCCCACTCCGATTCAAAACGCGATTCCACCAGATTCAACGTCTTCCAACGCCTCGTTCGCCAATGGGAAAACCTCCACCCCTACAACGGCGCTCAGATCCTCAAAATTCACGGAACCGTCGATCTCGATCTTTGCCGCAGGTCCTGGCTCGACGCTCTCGATTTCCTCAACCTCGGCGTCGTCTCCGTCTCCCAAGGCTCCTACCACCACCGATGCCTCAACGGCGAGGCAATCTATCACGGCGTCGTTCTCTGCCCCGAGGGCACCCAGCTCGAAAAGTGGATCAGCGACGATCTCAACCGCCCCTTCGATCCCCCCGGAGGCGTCCCCTTCCGCCCATTCGTCATTCAGGAAAAAGGACATTTCTGGATGGGCGTCTGCTATCAGCATTGGGTCGCCGACAGCGCTTCGATCCGAATGCTCATCCACGAGTGGTTCGTCAGGCAATACGACCCATCGCGCGCCGCACACCGCCCGATCCGATTTTCTCCGGGCGGATATTTGTCCCTCTTCGGCCCCCAACGCAATGGCTGCACGCCGACGGAAGTTCTCCTCTCCACGCTCAGATGGCATACCCAATTCAAAAAAGCCCGGCGAATCGAGGATCGCGATAAATTTCAGGACCTGTCCCTCAAATTTACCGTCCTCAACACGCCACCCGGATTGATCGACCCCCTCCGCCGCGCCGCCCGCCGGCTCGGCGTCACCGTCAACGATCTTTTTCTCGCCGCGATCGCCCAGGTCTGCGATCAGTGCGTCCCCGCCGAGCGACGCCACCGAAGACGCGAACTGGCCATCGGCAGCATCGTCGATCTCCGCCCCAGCGCCGATCAGCCACTCAACAATGTCTTCGATCTCCTCCTCGGTTTCACCAGCATCTGTTGCAAAAACAACCAACTCAATCACTGGCCCGAACTGATCGAATCCGTCGCCAAACAAACCCGCCAGCAAAAACGCTGCGGCCTCCCTCTGGCCAGTTGCCTTCGCATGGCCTACGGCCTGGTCGTCGGCAAATATTTCTCCCGTGAAGACGTCATCGAATTCTATCGCAAGCGCGTCCCCCTCGCCGGCGCCAGTTCCAACGTCAATCTCAACCGCTGCTGGGCAGCCAAATACTCGGGCAACCCCGTCCTCGATTACATCCGCGTCGCCCCCACCGGCCCAATGACACCCCTTGTTTTCGCCACCACCACCCTCGGCAGCCAACTCTCCATCGCCCTCACCTACCGCTCCGCGATCCTCCCTCCCTCCCAAGCCGAGATCATCAGCCAAAAATTCATCACCCGCCTCACCGAAATCGCCAGCTAGAGCCTTTCCCGTTTTATAGTAGCGTCTGCGTCGCCGCCATTTGCGGCACAGGCTAGGCGTGACGACGAGGCGTATCTGAAGATCGATACGTTGAGGAGGAACAACGACGCATGGGCCGCAAATGGCGGCGACCCTCCGGGTTGCCTCCAAACGGGCCGCTCGCGGCGTCATCGCTCCTCAATGGGTCCATCGAGACACGCTTCGTCGCTCTTCCTAGCGATCGGCCCGTTTGGAGGCAACGCAGACGCTACTATAAAACGGGAAAGGCTCTAATCGCGCGACATCAAATCAACAACCCCAAAACACAACACACCGCCGCCACCAAAATCACCACCCCCGTCAGAAAATCCGTCGCGATGGGCGGATGCGCCGTTTCTTGCGGCTTCCGATACCTCTCCCCACATCGCCCACACTTCAATCCACGAATCTTCCGCCATCCGCAAACAGGGCATGATATTCGGCGTCCCATGGCTACCTCCTATAGTTTCTCACAATTCGATACGCGTCCTTTCTGCCCCCACTGCGCGGATATTGCCGATCACCCGTTTTATAAGCCCCGCACCCCTTTACTTTTGACCAGAACGCGATATTCTACCTGCGCAATATATGCCTCACCGGCTCGGATTGGCCGGTAAATGGATTGACCACTCGCACATGGAGGTGCCCCAATGTCCTTCCGAATCCCACTCGCAGCCGTCGCGCTGTTCCTCGTTTCCACCACCACTTTTGCCCAGGACGCCGTCCCGCTTCCCGACGTCGCCAATTCCAAATACCAAATTGACGGCGTCATCAACGTGGATTCGGTCTACGTCCGCAGCGGTCCCGGCGAAGGCTATTACCCCACCCAGGAGTTGGCCAAGAACGCCCCCATCACCGTGGTCGGAATTAAATTCGACTGGCTCAAAATCCTCCCCCCCGCCGGAAGCTTCTCCTACGTCGGCAGCGTATTCGTCGACCGCGTCGGCGACAGCAGCGTCGGTAAGATCAATCGCAACGACGTCAACATTCGCGCCGGTAGCACCGTCAACGCCATGAAGACCACCGTCCAAACCCGCCTCAACGCGGGCGACGAAATCGAAATCGTCGGCAAGGAAGAGGAATACCTGAAGATCAAACCCCCGGCAGGCGCCTACCTATACGTCAAGAAAGATTTCGTCACCATCGCGCGCCCCACCGTCGCCGCCACCCCGGCCCCGACTCCACCCATTCAGGTTTCTCCACCCGTAGAGGCAAATCCATCCCCCGTCCAGCCACCCAGCACGATCGTAACCGCCGCCCCCACGACCGCCCCCTCTCCGATTTTAACCGCCGCCACCCCTCCAACGACCAATCCCTCCATCGCCGCCGCGACCCCCGCCACGCAACCCTCCGTGGCCGTCGCGCCGCCACCCAGCCCCGAAGAACTTTTCGCCAAATATGAATCCGCCTTCACCGAAATGAGCAAGCAACCCCTCGATTCCCAGCCCCTCGACCAGATGATCTCCGACTATCAATCCATCGCCCAGAGCGATCAGCTTTCCGATGAATTGAAGAGCGTAGTAAAAATCCGCATCGCCACCCTTCAGGCCCGCCAGGACAACAAGGTCAAGCTCGTTGAAATGCAGCGTCTGGAAAAAGTCGCCGCCGACCGCCAACTCGCCCTCCAGGCCGAGCAGCAGGAACTGGCCGAACGCCTGAAGGCTTCCCAAATCCAGGTCTTCGTCGCTGTCGGCCAGTTGCAGCCCTCCAGCCTCCAAATCGGCGGCGGAACCCTCTATCGCCTGGTCGATCCCTCCACCGGCCGCACCGAAATCTACGTCCGCACCAGCGACCCCAAGATTACCGCCCTGATGAGCGAATTCATCGGCATCAACGGCCCAACGTCCACCGACCCCCAACTAAGCCTCCGCGTCATCGAACCGACCGAAGCCCAGCCCGTCGACGAATCCAAAGTCAACGGCTCCGTCATGGCCAGCATCGTCCCCCCAAGCCTGCTGGCCAGACAGGCGGCGTCAAATTGAAATCGAACTAGCGGCCGTCGCAACCGCTCGCGATTGATCGTCGCCGTCAGCTTCCCAAGATCGGTTTATCCGAGCGTGGGGTGGATAACGCAGCAGCGCACGGATCAAAAGATACCAAACCACAAAGCACGTCAGCGGCTTCAGCCAGTTTTCCGTTTGCCGATACGCCCATGCGTCACAGATGAGCATGAACGAAAGAAGATACAGCCACCCAGCCAACCGCGGCCGGTCCCACACGCTTAGCAAAGCCGCCGCGGGCAGCGCGATCACCGGCGCCAGCATGACATACGAATTCGATTCGGTCCTCGGATTAAACACCATCAAATAACACGCCGAGAATCCCAGAACAAAAAATACCCGCGTCGGCTCCGCACATCGGCGCCCCGCCAGAAGGCAAAGGCCCAGGGTTCCCGCCGCCGCCAACGTAGCGACCCGTCAAAATCATCGCCGGACATCACCCATCCCATTTTCCCGAACAGCCCACGAATATTGCAATACAAGTCCGGCGGATCTGACGCCACCTCCAGCACGGAGAGAAAAAGGGGTCGGACCCCGATTTTCTCCGGAAGAAAACCGCGAAGAAGAAGTAATCCTAGATTTTCCGATGATTCTCCAACAACCGCACATATTCTTTCTGCTTCAACGTCTCCGTGAGATTAGGGGGCAGATTAAAGGGGTCAGACCCCGTTTTCCAATTCAGGAAGAATGCCAAGGAGAATCACCGCTATCTTTTTCGATGATCCTCAAACAGCCGCAAATATTCCTCCGTCGCCAACTCCTCCGGCCGCGACTGCGGGTCAATCCCCAGCCGCTCCAACATCGCCCCCGCATCCATCCCCGCGAGCGCCATCGCATTCCTCAACGTCTTCCTTCTCGCCGAAAAAATCCCCCTCACGAATTTCCCAAACTCTCCCGCCCGTTCCCCCAACCGATCCTCCCGCGTCAATCGCACCAAACTCGACGAAATCTTCGGCATCGGCCAAAACGCCTGCGGCGGCAACGTCCGAATCACCTCCACCTTCGACAAAAGCTGCACCACAATCGACAGCGTCCCATACTCCTTCGATCCCGGCCCGGATCGCAACCGATCCGCCACTTCTTTCTGCACCGTGAACGTCAGCAAATCCACCCCCGCGATCAGCAACTCGATAATCAACGGCGAAGCAATGTTGTACGGCAGATTCGCAACCAGCCGCACCATTTTCCCCGCCTTTTTCCCTTCTCCAATCGCCGCCAAAAGCTCCCCATTCAGTTCATGCTTCCCCGCCAGCGCATCCCCGAAGATCAACGAAAAATTCCCCGTCGATCCAAATCGCCCCCGCAACATCTCCGCCAGCCCCTTGTCGATTTCCACCGCCAGCACACTCGCCCCCGTCGCCAGCAACTCCTCCGTAAGCGTCCCCGTCCCCGGCCCAACTTCAATCACCAAATCCCCCGCCTCGATCTGCCCAGCCTCGGCCACGATCCGCACAAGATTTCCATCAATCATGAAATTCTGCCCAAACCGCTGCCGCGGCGTCGCATCTGCCTCGGCCAATATCGCCTGGATTTGATGTTTGGTTTGCGCCATGTCACGGCTGCCCTGTGGGCTCCGTCGTGGGCTCCGTCGTCGGCCCCGTCGACGCTTCAGTGGAAGGGCTCGAATCCGGAATCGTCTGCTCCCGCGCCTGCATCGCCATGCTCGCCGCCTCCACCGTCCCCAGCCTCCCCGATGCCACATCATCCCCCGTTCGCCGAATCGCCCGGGCCATGAGTCCAAACCAGTGCGGATTCCCCGGCATATCCTCGCTCTTGGCCAGCCAATCCAAATCCAACTCCCATCGCCCCTGGATTTTCGTCAGATGAATCGGCCAAACCGATTCCCCGCTCAACTCCGCCCGATCGCCCGTCACCTTCTCGTTCACATCATCCAAATCCGTAAGCGTCGGCAACGCTGGCAAAACCGCATCCACCGCATCCGCCCCAAATTTCGCCGTCACAGCCGTCCGCAGATATCGCATCGCCGACGCCAGCGCCTGAAAATCATGGAACAATGTTCGCGCATCTTCACCGTTCGCCGTGCACAGCTTGGCCAAATCCGCCGGATTCCCCTGCTGAATATCCAACAAAAACGCCCGAAACGCATCCGTCGCCGCCCCCGCCGGCTGGCTGGTCGGACCATCCCCCATAACAACCGACCCGCAATAGAGTAAAATTAATATCGCCACCCGCGTGATCCCAAAATGGCAAAAAAAAGAATCCTCACGCAGAGGCGCAGAGACGCAGAGAAAACCAAAAGAAAATCTTCTCTGCGCCTCTGCGCCTCTGCGTGAGCAGTCTTTATTGATTGGCGTCTTGGCGTCTTGGCGGTTCAATCCATCCTCTTCCGAAAATCCCAGCACACGAAAAAAAGTACCCAACCAGCAATATACGAACCCCCCTCATCCGCTACAATTCGGATTATGAAATCCTACGAAATCATCCGCCACGCCGTGGACGACCTCGGCGTCAAATCGGTCGCGGCCGGCCTCAAAGTTTCCGCCGCACTTGTCTATAAATGGTGCGAGCCCCCCGCCGAGCACGCCGACCCCGAAGCCTCCGGCGCCAAAAACCCCCTCGATCGCGTCCGCGAAATGTACCAGCTCACCAAGGACATCCGCCTCATCCGCTGGCTCTGCAACGAAGCCGGCGGCTTCTTCGCCGCCAACCCCGTTGCCGACCTGCGCAAAAACCCGGATGAAACAATCTTCAACGAAACCCGCGTCATGGTCCGCGATTTCAGCGAGCTTCTCGATGCCGTCACCGAATCGCTCGAGGGCGATCAGCAGGTCGATCCCACCGAAGCCGACAAAATCCGCCAGAAATGGGAAGACCTCAAAGCCTGCGCCGAACACTTCGTCCTCAGTTGCGAAAAGGGCTTATATCGCAACAAGAAATGACCCACGTCAGATCAATCTCTCCCCCGAACGCCCACGGCGCCGCCGTGGGGCATTTTAGATCTTTCAAATCTCTCCGATCCCCCTAATGCGAATCCTCTCTCCCGCAAAAATCAACCTCCACCTCCGCGTCGGCCCCCGCGCCGCCAATGGTTTCCACCCCCTCCTCAGTTGGATGTCTACCGGCAGCCTCCACGACACAATAGAAATGACCGCCACCAACGCCCCCGGCATCCGCCTGACCTGCGATCGCCCCGACGTCCCCATTGACGCAACCAACCTGATCATCCGCGCTGCCCGAGCCCTAAACCCCAACCTCGGCGCCGAAGTCTCATTACAAAAAAAAATCCCCCTAGGCGGCGGCCTGGGCGGCGGCAGCTCCAACGCCGCATTCGCGCTAACCGGATTCAACCAACTCTGGAACCTAAACCTCTCCAAAAATCAACTCGCAACTATCGCCTCCCAACTCGGCAGCGACGTCCCCTTCTTCCTCCACGGCCCCAGCAGCATCTGCGAAGGCCGCGGCGAATTCGTCACCCCAATCCCCCGCCCCGCCCCCAAATATGTGATCTTGTTCTTCCCAAATCTTTCAATGTCCACGCCCGCCGTCTATCGAAAATTCGACGAAATGAATTTGGGCTCGGACGCCGCGATCCATCATCACCCGGACTGGCGATCCTGGTCCAAGCTCGCCGCGAAGGAACTTCTGAAAGTCCTCATCAACGACCTCGAACCCCCCGCCTTTTCCCTCAGCCCCGAACTCGCCGAACTGCGAACCCGCCTCGAACAAAAAATCGCCCAACCCGTCCGCATGAGCGGCAGCGGCAGCACATTGTTTACCCTGACCGACCAACGCCACGATGCCGAGCGAATCGCCACCGCCGTCCCCGATCTTTCAATCCGCGCCGGCATATACGAACTGGCCCCGAGCTAGCTGACACCGAATGTTTGCTTCCGCTGGACGGTTAGGGGAAGCGGAAAGAGGGTGGAGGGGGTGCGGGGGGCGTTGCCCTTCATTTTGCCCAACAATTTTAATTAATCCGAATGCCTTTTAATAGCTAAAACCTCGGTACATCTCAAAGAACCCCGGCCCGATCTGCATAAGCCGGGGTTCTATTTTTTCCATCGCAGGCTCATAACCAATTGTTGCTAATAATTATTGAAATATTACGCAATAAATAGAAAAAGCAATATAACCATTGTTTTTAGCTTGCAATTCAAATTGTCTATGGTACAATCTGGAAATGCAGATCGGCGACATTGATCTATTGATTGGGCGGCTGGAACGGAACTACGAGATAGAGCGCACGGCCCTACAGGCCAAATATGAATCCGATCTAGCTTCTCTTCGACGGTCAAAAGAGCTACTAGAAAATCCTCCCGGACAAAAAGTTAAAAGTGATCCACCTCTAACACTACCACCTAAGCGACTGCCCTTTCTCGGAATTCGCAAAATGTTGCGTCAAATCACTGAGGGCTTCGCTTTCATTCATGAAGAATTCTCCGTTGATGATGTAATGATTGAAATTGAGAAATATGACATGCGGGGCGAGCCTCCCCCTTCCCGTTCAGTTATTTCCACCGAGCTTTGGAAAATGGCAAACAAGGAACCAAGAGAATTGGAGATCGCAAATAAAGATCGACCAGTCAAATATAAAAAGAAGGGGGTAGAAGTGTTTTGAAAAAGGGCCGGAAGGTGATTGCGTCACCGACCGGCCCTTGATTCCGGCGCTGTAGCTTAAGACAGAAGCCTCCGGCTTTAAACCGGAATTATCCGGGGTCGTATCCCGGCAGCGCCAGTTGGCTTTTAATAGCCACGCAAATTCTAATACATCATCGGCTAGTCGGCAACCAAAATTGTCAGTTTTTGTACCCAACAATTTCCAAAATGGTTGCGCGTGCCCATGTTGATGTATCTAGCATTTTGCTCTTGGCGTAATCGTCCACGGCCTGCCGTTCCGATTTGCTTAGGAGAATCCGCAATGGTTTCTCCCGCTTATCGGCCTTTGGCTTAGGTGGACGGCCTAATTTCATAATGGCATTAGTATAGCCATTAAAAAATTTAAGTCAAGTAAGAATTGTGTTGACACGATACTTTTAATAGCTATACTAAGGCTATCAAGAAAGGATCGTGTGCGATGAAGAATTTGAGAGAAGAAAAAGGACGTGACATTGCGAAGGTTGCTCGGATTGATCGGAAGGACGATGGATCGTGGCTTGTTCCCTCAATGTCCGGCAACGGAAAATATACCGTCAAGGTCGGCACGGAAACGCCGACATGCACTTGCCCGGATTGCGAGAACGGCAATAAGTGCAAGCATATTTATGCAGTCGAAACAGTAATGATGCGAGAGACAACTACTAATCCTGATGGCTCAACAACCGTCACCGAAACGATGGCGTTCAAGGCGACGAAGCGGACAACCTATACACAGGATTGGACTAATTACAATCTGGCACAAACGCATGAGCAGGATGAATTTCAAAAACTGCTACGCGATCTTTGCTCCGATATCCCAACTCCTCCGCAATCCGGGGCTGGCCGTCGCCGACTCCCCATGCCAGACGTTATTTTCGCGGCGGTAATGAAGGTCTACGGCACGATGAGCGGTCGGCGAGCTATTTCCGATCTTCGCTCGGCGCACGCGGACGGGAAAATTTCTACCCTTCCGCATTACAACTCAGTTTTCAAATATCTGGAAGATACAGAAATTACTCCGATCCTTACTGAATTGATTGAGGAAAGCGCCAAACCGCTTGCCGCCGTCGAAACAGATTTCGCGGTTGATTCGTCAGGTTTTTCTACTTCCCGGTTTGTCCGCTGGTTCGACCACAAATATAACGTAGTCCGACAGGATCACGATTGGGTGAAAGTGCATCTAATGTGTGGCGTGAAAACCAATATCGTTACGGGTGTTGAAATTCTAGATCGTAACGCCCCGGACGCCCCACAATTGCCCGTACTGGTCAATCAGACTGCCAAGAATTTCACGATGAAGGAAGTGTCCGCAGACAAGGGCTATTCATCAATCGACAACCATGAAGCGATTGCGAAGTATGGTGCTACCCCATTCATAATGTTCAAGAAAAACGCCAGCGGTAAGCGGACTAGGAATTTAGAGCGTAGACGGAACGGGTGCGAGACGTGGGAAAAGATGTTTCATTATTTCAGTCTGAATCGCGAAGAGTTTATGAATCATTACCACAAGCGATCTAATGTCGAATCAACCTTCTCAATGATTAAGGCCAAATTCGGGGATAGGGTTCGCAGCAAGACGGTAGTAGCCATGCGAAACGAGGCACTTTGCAAAATTCTCTGCCATAATATTTGCCGCCTGATTCATGCCATGTACGAGCTTGGCATTAAGCCGGAATTCGTGCAGCAAAACAATAATGGCAATGCCGTTGTGCGATCTATCGACGTGCCCGACCAGCCGGTACAGCTTAGATGCAGCCAGCCGGTTGGCGGGCCGTCGTTTTTTATGGACTCAGGATGGAATTGCGGTAATATGCTCGCCGACAATTTGATTCGCTGACCAAGCGAACGTCAGGACTCCGAACTATCACCCCGGCATCCGCCGGGATTCGTACCTACGACGTGCGCCGGGTCCGTTCCCCAAATGGGGTTCGGTTCCCGGCGGATGAACCGGGTGCGTGGCTGTGATAGGCCGGGAGTCCGGGGAGTCCGTCGGATATTGGACCCCGTTTCTTATTTGGGAGAACGCCATGCGGCCTATCGCCATCCTCCTAATCATTCTTGCTTATGCCACTCCGGCCATCGCCCAAATGTCAGCGCAAGAGGCTGCGGACAGACTCGCAGACAAATTGGCTCAAGAGAAAGCGGCAGCAGTTGCAGCTACCCAGCCGAGCGGCGCTACCAACGCCGATGTAGAGAAAATGCAAAAGATGATTCAGAACTTGGCCGCACAGAACGCCCAGCTAATGGCCATCATCAACAATCTTCAACAGCAAGTTCAGGCCAATCAGCCAGCACAAAATTCGGGACCAAATTTTGCAGGAGAGACCGAGCCGCGAGTTGGCATGACTATGGCCGATGTAAAGCGACTACCCTACGTCGGAATTGATCTAATCAGCGAGAATACAAACGGCACAGTATTCAGGGTCAGCACCGGGCGAATTAATGATTATGGCCAGAGAGTGGTCGAAGACCTTCCATCTACGATCTACGGGCCGCAATATCGCACCCAAAATGTAATCGTCGGAACTCATCCCTCAAAAGTACATGACGTAACTTTTGACGCTTCTACTGGAAGAATAATCGAGGTCGATCCCGATCCAAATTATTAAATAGATGGGGGACTGCCATGCGCCAGTGCAAAAATTGCGATGCCACAATAGGCAACCTTGAAAGAGCATTTGTCTGGGGAAATCATCTCGTATGCTTCGGGTGTTTTGAAAAATTGAAGAATACGCTTGAGCCAATCAGCACAAAGCCAATTTACTCGCCACCTTCAAGACCATCACAACCAACAAATACCCTAGAAACATTGGCTGTATCTGCGGCCAAAATAGTAAAAACATCAGTCACGTATAAGCCATATTCATCAGAAGAATCGAATCTGCTCAAAACACTCCTTCAAATAATTATTGTATTTGGTATGTTCTGGTTTGGATTTTATTTTGGTGGATGGTGGAGCGACCGCCAGCACATAGTTGAGGATGGAAAATAATTGATTCGCAAGAGGCGCAGGATGTACAAAAAGCGGAAGTCGATGGATTCAATAAGGGATACGATCCGTTCCATGTGAATCCCCCGCCGGGACAGTAAATCAGATATACTTCTCCCAACTTAACAAAGGATCGAAAATGGCAATTGATTTCAGCGGACCTGCGGCAGCAGAAGCATTAATAATTGCGGCAAAACTTATCGACAAAGTTGGACCAGATTCAGATTCCAAAAAGATTAAGATCGGTGAAAAAGAAACACATTTAACGGCAAAATCAAATCTAATTGGTATTCAAGCTAGGGTAATTTTAGAGGCGCTAAACCGAGAAACCTCTCCGCAGCCCTCAATTCCCTCAAAATCCATTTGAGATATTCGGATGTTTCCGGGGACGCGGCTTTCGCCTTTTTGTGTGGCATGTTTCGCGGTCCAGATTCGCCAACTTCTAGTTTTTTCCGTGCATTCATAAGTTGATATTTCCTATGTGTTTGTGATTGTGCCCATTAATTTTTGGTTCTGCCTTTTGGATGTGCCTAATAATTAAATGGAAGGCAACGCCGGTGCGGGGGAGGCGGGAGAAAAACCTTGGAACCTGATGGGTTGTCTCCCGCCTCCCCCGCATTGCATTTGGATTTGAATTTGAATTTGGATCTAAAAAAATTTCCAAAGAAATCCACCGATTCCCCCAAAACACGCCTGATTCTTTCACCCCGAGCACCCAATTACAGAGGAGACATTGCTGCGCAGCATCGATTTGATTTCCGCACCAGTAGGAATTCCCTTTCGATTTCAGTTGTCACGCGACGGTGACAACTCCCCCTCTCACGCCCTAAAAACCCGCCCAGTTGTCGGCGCAATCCAACCGTTCATTTCCCAAAAACATCCCAGCTTAACATGATTCCCGAACGCCCACGGCGCCGCCGTGGGGATTTTCCAAACCCCACCCTTTAACATTGACGATAATCCCCCAAGATCGTAAGATTCCGTTCCAAATGGCGATTTCACACATAATTTCCATTCGACTTACGGTCGCCGTACGATAGGCCGGCGATGCGGCTCGGAGTCTTCATGCTCCTCCCGCAACCGGCCCACCTCAGCAGTTGCTTCCTTAATCAACAAGCTTTTACGACTTTTGAGAGATAAATATGGCTACCATCCAAACCAACCCGCAGACATCGTCAACCACCGTGGACCCCAAGCCCAAATACAAGGGCAAAAGCGGCGGCCAGATCTTCCACGAAATGCTCATCGGCCCGCACAAGGTCGAGGTCATGTTCGGATATCCCGGCGGGGCGATTTTGCCGGTCTTCGACCAGCTCTATAAAACCCCGGCCAAGTTCATCCTGAACCGCCACGAGCAAGGCAGCGGCCACTGCGCCGACGGCTACGCCCGCGTCACCGGCAAGCCGGGCGTCTGCGTCGTCACCAGCGGCCCCGGCGCGACCAACACCGTCACCCCGCTGGCCACCGCGCAGCTGGATTCCATCCCGATCATCGTCTTCAGCGGCCAGGTCGCCACCAAAGTGATCGGCAACGACGCGTTCCAGGAAGCCGATGTCACCGGCATCACCCGGCCCTGCACCAAGTGGAATTACCTGGTCAAGGACGTCCGCGATCTGCCGCGCGTCATCAACGAGGCATTTCTGATCGCCACCACCGGCCGGCCCGGCCCGGTGCTGATCGATCTGCCCAAGGATGTCACCACCGGCATCTGCACCCGATGAGGTCGATGACGCCCCGCGCCCGCATATCCAGAAGCGCAAGACCGCCTACATGGCCGCCCACGCCCGGCAAGTTCAGGAAGCCGCCGAACTGATCAACCGCAGCGAAAAGCCGATCCTCTACGTCGGCGGCGGCGCGATCATCAGCGGCGCCTCCGCCGTCGCTGCGCAAAGATCGCCGAAAAGGGAAACATTCCCTGCACCACCACCCTGCTGGGCCTGGGCGCGTTCGACGAACTGGATCCCGCGCGCCCTGCTCATGCTCGGCATGCACGGCTCGCGCCACCGCCAATTATGCCGTGCAGGAATGCGATTGCCTCATCAGCATCGGCGCTCGCTTCGACGATCGCGTCACCGGCAATCTGGCCACCTTCGCCCCCAAGGCCAAGATCATCCACATCGACATCGATCCCAGCAGCATCAGCAAGACCGTGGACGTGGACATTCCGGTCGTCGGCGACGCCAAGAGCGTCGCTGGAAGCGATGCTGCCGCTGCATCGAGCACCGCGACCGCCACGCCTGGTGGGCGACAGATCAACGCCTGGAAGCAGCGCTATCCCTTCAAATATCTGGATGACACCCCGAACGCCAAGCCGCAATATCGTGATCGAGGAGATCAACCGCCAGACCAACGGCGAAGCGATCATCACCACCGGCGTCGGCCAGCATCAGATGTGGGCCGCCCAGTTCTATCCGCTGGCGCTATCCCCGCCAGATGATCACCAGCGGCGGCCTGGGCACCATGGGCTACGGCCTGCCCGTCGCCATCGGCGCCCAACTGGGCAGCCCCGGCAAAACTCGTCATCGACATCGACGGCGACGCCAGCTTCCTGATGACCATGTACGAACTGGCCACCGTCGCCGAATACAACATCCCCGTGAAAGTCGCCATCCTCAACAACGACTTCCAGGGCATGATCAAGCAGTGGCAGGACTTGTTCTACCAGAAGCGCTACAGCCACACCGCGATGAAGAACCCCAACTTCGCCAAGCTGGCCGAGGCCTTCGGCATCCGCGGCATCCGCTGCGACGACAAGGCCGACGTCCCCAAAGCCGTCAAGGAAATGCTCGACCACAAAGGCCCGGTCGTGGTCGATTTCTGCGTCGAGCCCAACGAGCACGTTTACCCGATGGTCCCCAGCGGCAAGGGACTGCACGAAATGGAACTAGGCACCCTCGCCTGATCTGATCCTTCTTCCCCCCTCCCCTGGTACTCCGGGGGAGGGTTGGGGTGAGGGTCTGATTATTTCGCCGCAAACTTTGAACTTGCGTCTGCCGCCGGCTGGCCCGTCAAAATTCGCGACGACCTTCTGCAATGAAGCAAATCAGAGTCGCTGCGTGCCGCGCCCCATGCTGCGGACTTTCGCGCTCACGCGCAACCTCGACTCAATTGCTCCGCTGCCGAAGGATTTTGCGATATCCTATCGGGCCAGCCAGCAGTGTTCGCCGCGCCGTCGCCTCCCCGTATTCGAGCCAGCGCCGCCAGACGGCATTAGGGCGCAACCGATAATAATAATTCTTCCCCTCCCGTAGCCGCGAAAGTTAACCTTCGGAAAACGAAATCGCATGGCTTGATATGTCGTGCCAGACGACCACATCTGACCTAAAATATCCCAATGCGGTTTCTGCTTACTCTTCTCTTTTTGCTTCTTCTCGTTCCCAATGCTTTCGCCGATGAAATCCAAAACGTCACCGTCGGCTGGGGCGATGCCCTTCGCCTCGGCCGATGGACGCCCGTTTACGTCACCATCGCCGACCCCCAGCTGCGCGAAATCGATCTCCAACTCCACGGAACCTACGGCGAAAAATCAGAAGCCCTCTGGCTGCATCAAACCGCAGTCGCCGAGCCGCAGCCGGATACCTATTGCCTCCTCTTCCCAATCAACGCTCAGCTCTCCCGCATCGAAGTAATCGTTTCCGACCGGCAAACCGGCCGAACCCTGGGAACGCGCGTCCTGCAAAATGATTCATCCTTCTCTTCCGGCGGCCGCCAACCCAAACAACTACTGTCGCCAAACGACACCCTGATCGGCATCAGCGGCAACATCGACGATGCAATCCTGTTGGAAGCCCAACTCCGACGCGCCGCCATTCCCGTCGGCGCTCTCGATCCCCCTCGCTTGCCTGCAAATTTCGCAGGTTACGACAGCATCAGCGTGCTGATCCTGGCCGCGCCCGATCTGGACCAAATCAAGCCCGAACAGGAGCAGGCGATTCTTCAATGGATCTCTCGCGGCGGAAATCTCCTATTCATCCCCCCCACTACGCCCATCCGCCACGACGATCCGCTGATAGATGCCCTTCCCTGCGTCATCGGCATCAATACTCAGATGACAGCTCCCACAAGGCTAAACGCTCGCGACCTTTCCCCTAAGCCCGGCTCAACGGCCTTCCAGATCATGAATCGAACCGGCTACTTCCGCTGGCTCGGCCTTGGAAAAATCGCCGTCATTCCCATGGATGTTTCTCCCCTTCAGTTCCCCGACGACCATTCCGCCAACGATTTCTGGAAATCCCTTTTGCAGCCACTGGCCAAAATTACGTCGATCAAGGAACCCAGCTCGCTCGAAGTCAGCGATGCCGATGAAATGCTCGTCCCCGGCCCCAACGCTGCCCAAAGCGTCGGCCGCGGCCAGCGCGAATCCGACGCCATCCGCCACGTCCTCGAACTGATGGGAGCCGCCGAATCCAGCCGATCGATCGACTGGCGATCCTCCCTCCTTTCGATCGCGGCCATCTGCTTCCTCCTGGGTCCGATAGATTCAATCCTCCTGATGCGCCTCGGCCAACACCCCCGAACCTGGCTGACCTTTCTCGGCTGGATCGGTTTAATCGCCTCCCTCTGCGGCGTTGCGATCTCCCACGAAATCACCCCATCCCCATCGATCTCGACATTCCGCCTCATAGATCAGGTGGATGATTCAACCGTCGCCGCCACTGACATCGTCGCCCTGAATTCCAACCATCCGCTTCGGCTCCCGCTTTCGCTCGACAAAAACGAATGGTGGGAACCCGCCAACCAAGCCGCCCGTCTTTTCGGCCCCGACCGTTTCGTCGATGCCCACTGCCACCAGGACAAAACCGGTTCCCGCCCCGAATGGGTCGCCCTGAATGGTCTCGAACCCCAATCCTGGCACGGCGAAGCCGCCAACCTCGGCCCCGCTTTGCTGCGGGCCGATCTCGGCCTCCAACAACGGCCGGATCATTCCATCCATTTGATCGGCAAACTAACTAACGCCTCGCCCACCGTTATGACGGACATTCACATATTGACCGCCTCGGGAAATTTCGAGATCGGGCAGCCCCTGGCTGCCGGCGCAAGCATCGACATCGATCAACCTCCGACCTCCGATCTAATTTCATTTTCAGGCTTGCCCGCCGATGTGGCCGATCTCTCTCCCGAACGCGCCGATCGAATCGATGAGCTCGTCAAATCCGGCGATGCCGAAGTGCTTTGCCAAATGCCCGATGCCGGGGATATGAACGTTAATCCAAACGCGCAGGTTCATTGGCAAATCCTGCGCGATCGTACCAATATCGAAATAATCTAGACCGGCCTACCATCGTCTTCGGAGGGAAACTTGGCAATCGCATCCTCAAACGCGCTACGGAGTATCGGAAGCCAAAACGGTTCACCCTCGTGCGTTTCCCACTCATCTGGAAGAATGCCCATGCGTTCAAGACATCTACGTTTACCTTCTTCAACGGTTTCAGGGGCGGAACTTCCGAACGGCATCCCGCCCTCACGTAACATGGGGACGCGAAACTGACCATCGAACCACGGCGCGATTACCGCGACAACCCCTTCCATGCCCTTCTCTTTTTTGCGAGCTTTTGCTTGCAGGTAACTCATAAGAGAATCATTATTCGCAATGCGGACCCATACACGACTTGACCGATCGCTCCTTCAAGTCAGCAACGGCCGATTACGCCGACTTTCTTCGCGCCTCGCCGATGAATTGGCTAACGCCTTCGTGGTCGAAGAGCGTCGGTATTCCACCCTTTGCCACAAAAACCGCAACACCATCGCGCACAATCAACGCCTCGGGATGATCGACATGGAACCGATCCCCGCTTACCAACTCCACCGTAAATGAGCGAAACGGCCTGCGCCGCTGAAACGCTCGCAACGAGCGATCAAAATTGTCGGCTGTCATATAAAATAGTATAGCCTTAAGACGACAAATCGGAATACATAATAGACGAGACATTTCTCATTTGACCACTACCATTCATTGAACTATACTACGCCAATGAGTACAGGCGAACAGGCCGTCCGCGGTTGGGCAGCGCAAATGCGCAAGGGCCTCATCGAGCTCTGCGTCATGGCCGCGCTGAGGGATGGCGAAGCGTACGGATATCAAATCCTTCAACGCCTTTCGCGGGCCGAGGCGTTAACGATCAGCGAAAGCGCTGTCTATCCAATCCTGGCCCGGCTCGCGGCCGATGGGCTGGTGAAAGTGCGCGTCGGGCCCAGCCCAAACGGCCCCCCCCGACGGTATTACAAACTCACCCGCGCGGGAGAAAATCGCCTCGCGGAGATGGCCGACCATTGGCGGCAAACCCGCAAGGCCATCGATCTTTTCTTCGACGGAGAACGAACATGAGTGAATCCACAAATGACCCGCAATCCGGGGTGCGCGAACGAATCGAGCGGTTTGTCGACGCGGTCGATTACGCTCTGAGCGGTATGGCCGCTGATGAACGCCAGAATATCATCGCTGATCTGCGCGAGCAGATCGAGGAGATGCTTTCAGACCGTGCCCGCCAGAGCGGCAAACCGATTGCGATCGAGGATGTCGAAGCCGTTCTTGCCGAGTTGGATCCCCCCGAATCCTACATGGAGGCCGGTCAATCCCAGGAAACCGAAAAAGCCGTGCCTGCGGGAACGTCCTGCGGGAGAGGCCAACCCCGGCATGAGGGCGGGGCATTCCATCGCGGCGGTCCCCGGTGGTTCTGGGGCAGGCGGCGCGTGGTCCAGGCGGTGCGACAGGCGATTCGTTCGTTCAGCCCCTTCGGCCATCCCGCATTTCTGGGAATGACCGAACGCGCCCGCACGGCTATTTCCCTGGCCAAGAGTGAGGCTCAGCGAATGCGGCATGATTTCATCGGAACCGAACATCTCCTGCTGGGGCTGATCCTCGAAGGCACCGGCCTCGCAGCCAAGGTTCTGGCCGATCTCGGCGTCGAACGAGAATGGACCCGTGAGGAGGCGGTGCGCCTGGTGGGTCCGGGAAATGCGCAAGCCATGCACGTGCGGTTGCCCTTGACGCCGCGGACCCGTAAGGCCATCGACGATGCCAGAATAGCCGCGCGAAATCTCGGACATGATTATTTAGGGACCGAGCACCTGCTGCTGGGTCTGTTGGACAGCGAAGGCGTTGCGGCCCAGATCATCGCCGATCGCGGCCTGACGTCGGCACAGATCCGCGCGGAAATCCTGAGTAGGATCCCGAACGCCCCGGCCGAATCCGCGGCGCCAAATTCTCCAGCATCTTTCACTTACTGGCCCGCAACCGCCATTCAGGAACTCAGGATCGGCGAAAACAGCTACAAGATCATCGCCGCCGCCGCCGACACCGGCTCGGCCTACGCGGCGGTCGAAGCCGTCATCGCTTCCCCCGACGACCTCGGTCCCCGAACGCACACCCGCGAGGACATTTCAGTGTACGTCCTCGATGGATCGGTCCGGATTCGAATCGGAGATCGAATGGTCGACGTCAGCAAGGGCGATTTTTCCCGAATCCCCCGCGGAACGCCGCATGAAATCCAGCCCGCTGGCCAGCCGGCCCGCGTCATGCTGATCGCGACCCCCGCCGGCATGGAAAAAATGGTCGGCGAGCTGGCGCGGACGCCCGGAATCGACGACCAGCGCGAAATCGCAAGGCGATATGGTGTTACGCTGGAATGAGATTATGGGCACGCGCCCAACGTAAGCGAGGCGAGCCGAAGCTCGCCCCGCACGGAAATCAGCCGGATTCTCCCATCCGGAAGACCCGTTAATGGCCTGTGGTGGAACCTGAAGCGGAAGACGAGGAACCGCTACCGCTGTCCGTGGAAGTATCGGTCTTGGATAAATATCCGAGCTGCACATCGACCGCGTGATATGTGTCCGGGTTAGGCCCGGAACGGAATTCGATCTGCTCGGGCTTCAGACCGCCCTTATCTTCCAGATAATGTCCGATAGCCAGCCGGCGATCCTGGGCATAGCTGTCTTCCGGAACCGCCAGGTAAACGACCAGCGGATTGCAACTGTGCGTGTCCGCCAGTATCTGGTCAAGCGCGGTGGTTCCCAGGCTGCTGAGAAGCGGCCCATCGAAATGGTCGGCGTACAGGGTGCATTCAGCGCGGTGCCCCGGCGGCCATCTGCGTGTGTTCCAGGCGGGACGTTTCCGTGATCTCCGCCTGTGAATGCGCCGCATCGTTTTCCGCCTGCTGGGTGTCATTCGTCTGACAGCCGGTCGCCAGCAGAATCGTCGATGCCGCCGTGATGAAGCACGTCGTCTTGAGATGTTTCAAAAGCACCATTGTGTTCTCCATTTCAGAAATCGGCGTTTTATCGCCTCGGTTTGAACTTCAGACACATATTTATTTCATCAATTCGCTGTTCATCAATTGAATCATGACCGGACCAAGCAGGACGATGAACGTCGCCGGGAAGATAAACAGCACCAGCGGAAAGCTCATTTTGACCGACGCTCTTGGCGGCGAGTTCCTCGGCCTTGTGCTGCCGGGCGATTCGCAAGCTCTCGGCGTGAACGCGTAACGCCTGTGCGATGCTCGTTCCAAAACGTTCCGCCTGGTTCAACATCGCCGCCAGCGAGATCATCGACGCATTGCTCGTCCGGCTTCCAAGATTGCGCAAGGCTTCCGACCTGGGCATGCCGACGCGAGTCTGCATGTGAGCGATGCCAAATTCGCGGCTGATCGTCGGATGCACCAGCGCCAATTCCTCACCGACGCGCTGCATCGCCGAATCAACGGTCATTCCGGCCTCGACGCACACCACCATCAAGTCCAGCGCGTCCGGTAAACCGTATTCAAGCTGCTTTTGATTGTTCTTGACCTTCATCTTCAGCCAGATGATCGGCGCCACATATCCGATCAATCCGCCGATGGCCAAATACAGCAACATGCCGCCCATGAACCAACCGCCGGCATATCCCAGGATCAGCCCCAGCGCGATTCCGATAACTTTGGAACCCTGAACCGTTCGCAGGGCAGCCGGGCTGTAAACGCCCGCCTTGGCCAATTCTCTCTGCAGCGAAGACTGCTTCTCACGGCTGCTGGGCATGAACGGCCTGGCCGCCAGCTCGCGAAGCTGCTTGAAGATATTCGTGCCCGAGCCGGCGTCCTTTTTGACGACCGAGGTCGCCTCATTCTTGCCCTGCAGACGCGATCGCAGCTTTTCGTCTCCGCCGTCCTTGAACAGCAGCATCGAGACGAAATAGACCATGACCGAAATCGATCCGAACGCCAGCAGAATGATCAATCCTTCTTGACTCATATTGATACCTCAATCAGACCTTGATCGTCGTGATCTTTTGAATCGCCCACGTGCCAAGCATCAGCATAGCTGCCGCCAGGCCCAACAGCTCAAGGCCCGTCGTCGTGTGCAACAGCACCGACGCATATTTCGGATTCAGGTAGTACGACACGAAGAACAGAATGACCGGGAACACCACGAGGATATAACCGGTGAAACGTCCTTCGGCCGTTTTGGCCTTCACGTGCTGCTGTAAACGTATGCGCTGGCGGATCATGTCGCTGATGTTGGTCAGCACTTCCGACAGATCGCCGCCGGTTTGACGCTGAATCAGAATCGCGGTCACGAAGAACCCGAAATCCGGGTTGTCCACGCGGATGGCGGTGTCCTTCAATGACTCTTCCAAGGCCTGACCCACGCTGTGGGAGTCATAGCACCGGCGGAACTCGCCCGACAGCGGCTGGGGCAACTCATCGGCCATCATCTGCAAGCCCCGTGCTCAAGCTATGCCCGGCACGCAAAATTCGCGACAGGAAGTCCAGCGCTTCGGGAAGCTGGTCGTTGAAATTCCTTTGCCGGCGATTCACCGCGTTATTCAGTACCAGCGTGGGGGCGACGCCGAACACCAGGCGCAGCGCCTCCAAGCAACGCTGAGCCCGTCACTACAAACATGATCGAAAACCCCAGCAACGCCGTTCCGAGCGTGACGAAGACAAATTTCGCCAGCGAGAATTTCGGCCAGACCTGGGCGATCTTTTGGGCCATCGAACCCAAAAACGGCAGATGGGCCAGGGTTCCCGACACTCCGCCGATCTTCTGCACGCGGCGGACGACCGTCAGCGTCGCGGGATCGAAACCTTCGGTGGCTTTTCCTTCACCGCTCAGGCGCTCCTGAATCTTTTTCCGCTCGTCCGACAGTCCCCCGAGGACCTGGTAGATTCCCCAGATCAGCAGGATCACCGTCGTCGCGACGAGAAAGGGAAGAATTGTTGCGTTCATAACCGTTTTCCTTTTCTGAGCCGCCCCTCGGGGACGCTCCATCTTCCTTTACACAACCTCGATCCGCCTCCGTGCGAACAACTCCGTCGGCATCTGAATGCCTCGGCTTTCGATCTTGTCGCAGCACCGCGGACGGATTCCCGTGACGTTAAAATGCCCAGTCGCCACGCCTTGCGAATCCACGCCGGTCTGCTCGTACACGAAAGATGTCGTGCGTCTGGATTCGTCCCCTTCCATGCCGGTGATTTCGCGTGACCCGCGTCACTTTTCGTTTGCCGCCGGTCAGGCGCGCCGCCTGCACGACGATTTGCAAGCGCGCTGGAAATCTGATGCCGCAGCGCGCGGATCGGAATGTCGTATCCCGCCATCGCGATCATCACTTCCAGACGGGCCAGGGCGTCGCGGGTGGTGTTGGCGTGGACGGTCGTCATCGATCCTTCGTGGCCGGTGTTCATCGCCTGGAGCATGTCCAGCGCTTCGCCCGAACGCACTTCGCCGATGATGATCCGATCCGGACGCATACGCAGACAGTTCTTCACCAGATCGCGCTGAGTCACTTCGCCGCGGCCTTCGATGTTCGGCGGCCGCGTTTCCAGGCGAACGACGTGCGGCTGCTGGAGTTGCAATTCCGCCGCGTCTTCGATCGTGACCACGCGCTCGTCCGGCGGGGATGTAGCGCGAAAGGCAGTTCAGCAGTGTCGTTTTACCTGAACCCGTGCCGCCGCTGATCAGCACGTTGCACCGCGCCTGCACGGCCGCGGAGAGGAAATCCATCACCGCGCGGCGGAAATGCGCCGTGGCGGATCAGGTCTTCCAGTTGCAGCGGCTTGGAGCCGAATCGGCGAATGCTCATCGCCGGGCCGTCCAGCGCCAGCGGCGGAATGATCGCGTTGACGCGGCTTCCATCCGCCAGACGGGCGTCCACCATCGGGCTGGTTTCGTCCACGCGCCGGCCGACCAGCGCCGACGATGCGGTCGATGATCTGCCGCAGATGCTGGTTGTCGCGGAAGCGAACATCCGTGTGTTCCAGGCGGCCGCGGCGCTCGACATAAACCTTGTCGAAGCGGTTGACCAGAATATCGGTGACGGTCGGGTCCTTCAGCAGCGTCTCCAGCGGACCGAGGCCGAAGGTCTCGTCCATCACCTCGTCCATGAGGCGTTCCTGGTCCTGGCTGCGTGAGCAGGCCGCGCTTCGCTCTGGCACAACTCGCGGATGACGATGCGAACCTCGGCGCGAACCGTGTCCGGGCGGCAGCGAGCGCAGGTTCTGCACGTCCAGGCGTTGAACCAACTGCTGGTGAATTCGCACCTTCAATTGTTCGAACTGCGTGCCTCGCTCCGAACCCAGCGCCGGTGCCCGGCCGTCTGCTTGCAGCATCGACGGCATTGACTTTGGCGGCGGCGCTGACCGCGGCGGCCGCGGACGAATCCGCCGCCGTCGGCTAACGAGCCGCACCGGGTTTTCCTGAAAAAAGACCCATGACTACTCCATGCGGTTCATCACCGCCGCCGCGTGCCTCACGCGGCGATAGTTGCCTGGTTCTGCTTGGAGGACAACATTCCTGCCAACTGCACCAGGCTTGTGCTGATCTCGCTCCGCGGCGCCCGCAGCACGACCGGTTCGCCGAAATTGATCGCCGTCATCGCATTCTTAAAATCGTTCGGAACCAACCACGAGACCTTGATCCCCAGCGACCTCTCGAGTTCCTCCGGTTCGATGTCATTTCCCTTTTTCACAAAGCGGTTGACCACCGTGCAGATCTTCGCCGAGTCGATTCCCATCCGCCGAAGCGCTCCGACGAATCGCTCCGCGTTCTTCGCGCTGGGGACGTTCAGCTGCATCACCAGCATGTTTGTCTCCGACGCCTGCAGCAGCGAGGAATACATCGGTGAAATGCTCATCAGCGAATCGACCACCACGTAATCGAACACGCGGCTGAGCATGTTCAGCAGACGCACAAGCCCGCTCTGGTTGACTCGCTGAGTGTCTTCCGGCAAGTCCGGACGCGACAGGACCGCGACTCCGCTCTTCTTGTGAATCGTCAGCGCGTTGTCCAGAAGCTGCTTGTCGAGCTTCTCGGCCGCGTCCATCACGTCGGCGATGGTGTACCGGCAACGGATGTCGAAATAGCTCGCGACACCGCCCCGGATCAGGTCCATGTCGATCAGCACCGTTTTGCCCATCGGGCGCCAGCGCCGCGGCCACGTTGCAGGCTACGGTCGTCGATCCGCATCCACCGATCGTCGGAATGACGTGGATGATCCTGGCCCGCTTGCCCATCCCGTGGACCTGCGCCACGCGCTCCAGGGCGGCCGTGAACTTATCGGGGCTCATCGGAAGCGGGATGAATTCCTTGATCCCCAGGTGCATCGCTTCCATGAGCAGATTCGAATCAACGGTCTGGCTCATCAGGAAGAAATTCACCGCCGGGAACTGCCGGGGGAGCGTGGCGATCTTTTTCAGCGTGTCACCCGGATTCGGATCCAGGTTAATGATCGCCAGCAGCGGACCGTCCGGTTTGCCCAGGACTCCGGCAAGCGGTTCCACGTTCGGAAAGTGGGCCACCGGCAGGGCGCCGAAACGGACTAGAAATGCCGCCAGCTCTTCCCGGTTGGTGTTGTCCGCGTCGACGATGACACAATTCATTTGCACGTGCATAACACTGCGTCCCTGGGTTGAGATCGCATCGCATCCATTTCCCGACCGCTACTTACACCAACGCCGCCTAGTTGGTCGCCGGCGTCGTCGCCGGTGGCGGAGTGAATCCCGCCGGACCTTCAAATTGCGGCGTCTGCTCGTCCGAAAGTGACGGACGCGCCGGGGGTGGCGGGGTAACTTCACCGCCCATATCCTTCAGGAAATACAACTGCGCGGGAGTCGGATCGCGCCACTTCTCGCCCGGAACCGCCGTCACGTCCGCCGGATTGATCCCATGCACCAGCACCGGTGTCACCAGAACCACCAGTTCCGTCTGATTCTTCTGGTACTGCACCGAGCGGAACAAAGCGCCCAGAACCGGGATATCGCCCAAGATCGGGAACTGCGAATTCGACGCGGTGATGTTGTCCTGCAGCAATCCCGCCAGGGCGTACGTCTGTCCTTCGGCCAATTCGACAGTCGTATGCACGTTCCGGTCGGTGAGGCCCGGGACCGTGGTTCCGTCAAGAGTCACGGTATGGCTGAAATCCAGCTCGCTGACATCAGGATTGACATCCAGCCGGATTCGACCGTTTCCAAGAACGACTGGAGTAAATGTCAGGCTGACGCCATAGGGTTGAAACTGGATGGTGACGGTTGACCCGCCGCCAGTGCCGGATTGCGGAACCGGATAGGGGAACGAACCGCCCGCCAGAAACGTCGCCTTTTGACCACTCGTGGTCACCAGGTTCGGCTCCGCCAATGTGCGCAACAGGCTGTTCGCTTCCAGGGCGTCGACAAAATATGCAAACGCCACGGCTCCGAACGAACCAGTTCCAAACATGCTCGCCGCGCCAGAGCGCCGGCGGGAATCGCAAGGAGATTCGGAGTCGGTGGTGGGCCGGCGCTGCCGGGGACGATCCCCAGTGTATTGGCGCCGACGTTGCCGCCATAAATCGAAGTTCCGTCATTTCCGCCGAAGTTGAAGCCCAGCGACTCTTCAGCCTGCTTGCTCACTTCAGCGAATTTCACTCTCAGCATCACCTGTTGGCCGCCGCCGACTTCCAGCAGATCGACGATCTTGTTGGCGCCGGTGTACGGGATCGTAATCATTTCCGCCTGCCGGGCCGTTTCGAGGTCATGAACCTGACCAGTCAGAGTGACGGTCCCGTTGACATCCTCGACCTTGATCGTGGATTCCGGAAAAGCGCTTGCAGCCTTTTCTGGAGCATCGCCACCGGGGTCGCGATTTCAATGTTCATAATCTGCGTGTTGCCGGTTTCGTCCCAGATAATCAGTTGGGTTGAGCCCGACTTCTTGCCTGTCAGAAGCAGATCGTTGGTCCCCAGAGGGATCACATCCGCGACGTCCGGAGCCAGGATATTCGCCTTGGTCACCCGGGTGTCGAAGTGCATTTTCTTCGCCTTGCCCGGCTGAAGAACGACCGTCGTAATCGACGGATCGTCCGTGGTCATACCCGACGGAGCCGTGGTTGGCGTGTCGTCAGCGCGAACATTGCTCGTCGCGGGCCATGCCAGCGCCCACAGCGACAGTGCCGTTCCGATTGCCACGCTTGATTTGCGTCCGATTTTGAACAATCTATTTTGCGACATAGTGATCTTCCTTGCTCTTGGTCGTTTTTGGGGAAACAAATATTTCCGATTTATTTGGCGTACTGATATCCGGTGTTGCTGAACTGCTCATCACCGTTATGCAGCGCGAATTTCACTTCCTGAGCAGACCCGCCGCGAATGACCTCAATCGTCCACTGATCGTTGTCCGCATCGAGGTTGCTGGGGCGAGTGGTGACGGTCGCGCTGGTCAGCACCGTCGAAGGCTGCGTTGTCGCCAACGCCGTCTCAAATTCCTCGCGGTTTGAGCGGTGTCCCAACAACTCCGCGAGCGTAATGCCCTTGGGCTCGGAAACGGCCAGATCGTTGCCGTTGCGGAGCACGAAGCGAGGACGACCGATCGTGCTGCTGAGTTCCATCAACTCCGCCTGGGCAGGCGTCACCAGCAGGGTGATGCTCCGGCCACCGCCGTCGCCGTCCACAGGATTGTGACGAACGCCAATCGCGGTGATCTTCACGTTCTGCGCCAGCGTACGCGCCGTCGGTTGCCCGGTCTTGTCATCCTTCAGAGTCTGAATCACGTCGACGTGGCAGCCCGGAACCAGGTATCCCGCGACGCCGGTCATCTCGTTGATCTCAACCGTCACCGCCCGCATCCCAAGCGGCACCGCCGCCTGCAGGCCGGGGCCCATTCCCTTGGGCGCCAGAAGCGTTGAGGTGATTGCCTGTCCCTGAAGCAGCGGAACCACGGTCACGCGGCCGAGCAACTCCTCGACGGTCGTGAACGCCGTTTCCGGCACTGTCGCATCAGATGCAACGTCTCCAAGCGCCAGATCTTCCTCGGTCAAAGCCGTTCCGGCTTCAACACCGCGCTTGGCAACGACCATCTGAGGGTGCTTTAGTTCAGACACTATTCCGCTCTGTCGCTTCTGAACGAAATCAAAAGCCATCTTGGCGGCGATTCCGCCCAGGATCAGAGCCACAATCAACGGTGCGATCTTCTTCACATTCATAGTGATCTCCCAATTAGGCGTTTTGCCTGTGTTTCTCTTCTCGGTTGAATCGGTTGTTCGGTTTAGGAAAGGTACGTCGGGATTTAGATTTTGAGACGTGCCGGGGTTATATGACTAGCCTTTAGGCCGCCACGGCGCGGACCGGGTCTCAACTCCTTTTTTATTGGAATCGCGCGATGCGACCAAAAGTCATGCCAGGAGCGGCATCTTTATTGGATCGCGGTTATTTCACGTCAAATGGCGGTTGCGCGCAATTATCCTTCAACGCGCATCGCCGAGGACCCCATCAGGTGATTTCCCGAAATGATCGCGGCAGGGCGGAAGCCGGCGCCGACTACCGACCATACTCCCGAAACGTTTACCGTCAGGGTATCGCCGGTCGGGATGGCTGAAACGTCGCCCGAGATGGTGGTGCCGTTGTCCTGATAGGTCACTGTGTAATTACCGATCGTGTAGGTGCCTCCGCTCCCCGATGCAGTCGTGGTGTTGCTGACCAGGTTGGCGGCCTGAAGCTGGTTCTTGATCGCCGCGTTGCACGCGGCGGTCGAACCCCCGGTCACGATCCCAGCGCGGCAACCTTCGCGAGCTGCGCCTTCCAGAGTGTTCTTGACATAAAAATAGTATCCGCATTCGATCAAGCCGTAGCAGATCGAAAACAGAATCGACAGCGTGAGTGCCAATTCCAGCACCGCGCCGCCGCGGCGGCGAATCAGCCGCCCCTGGCCCGTAACTTTACCGCCAATTCGTGAGTTCATGCGTGACATTGTTATCTCCCGACAAGGTGACCTATCCAAAGAACTATTAAGGTCGCGAAGAACACCGGAACCGCGAAGGGGAGCGGCCTTTCAATGGCCTTGGACGACTTGCCCGTCTCCACCGCGTTTTGCAATCCAAGCTCCGGAATCTCCGCAAAATTTACCGCGATCAGCGCACTGTTTCGCAGCAATGCGCCCGTCTTTCCCTGGACCGCCGCCTGCACCAGCACAATCCCCAGCCCCAGGAGCGCCTCAACCATAAAGATCAGCACCGCCGGCCCCGCTCCCACCCACGCTCCCACGGCCGCCAGAAGCTTTACGTCACCCCCGCCCAATGCTGATATCGCATATAAAACCAGCGGAAGCGCCCCACCAGCCAGCATTCCCAGCACTGCGCGTTCCAGGCCTTCTCCGCCGCCCGAAGCGGTCGCACGGCCCAATCCACCCAGCAGCAATCCAAACGTCAGCCAGTTCGGTATTCGCCGCACGCGCGCGTCAATTCCCGCGGCCAACGCCAGCGAGCCAATCAACGGTGCGCAACTAACCATCACCGACCAGTTCATCTATAACCGGTTATCGTCCAGTTACATTGATGAATTAAGGCTGTTCCACCGGGCCAGGACTTTCCCGCCGACTTTCCCGATCACGGCGATTGCAGCCACTACAATAAGGCCGGCAATCAGCGCATATTCCAGGACTTCTCCGCCAGTGTCGTCAGCCAGGAATCGGCGGATTTCAGTGATTTTGGAATTCATAATGCATTCCTTCTCACACCCCTATACCAATGGAAGGGCGGTGGGGTCGCTTGCACGAATCCCCACCGCCCGAATGTCGCGGAACTTCTACCGCTGTACAGCAGTCTGAATCGCCTGGAGGCTTGGGGTCGGCTTGCCGAGGACAGATCCCGACACGAACGACGCCGGCCGGTAGCCGCGCCTGTCGGTCGTTCTCTTTGCCGACTTAGCCTCAGGTAAAGTCTCAGGCCAAAGGCCTTCGACTTACATGCTGCTGTTCAACGAGTTCCAGCGGGCAAGGACCTTGCCGCCGACAGAACCGATGACGGCAATGGCCGCCACGACGATCAGACCGGCGATCAAAGCGTACTCGAGCACTTCGCCACCCTGTTCGTCCTTGATCAAACCAGCCACAAAATTCGAAATCGCCTTCATGATTAATCTCCCAAACAGGCGACATGAGTTCCGCGCTTCGGCCTGCTTTGTCGATCGCCAGATCAACTCCGTCAGGTCTAACGCAAACAAGCGCTCTTGCGCCGAAGACCGTGCCGCCCAAATGCCGCACAGCCCCTCCGTGTCGATTCCCGTCCGCACCCGCGAACCGGTGAATCGACCCGATTGCTGCCATTTCATCGGAGCACTACGTTGCTTACTTAATCACCACCGGCAATTTTTGCCGGATTCCCCCGACCCTTCGCCGGAACCGGTCAAACCCGGTCTTTCCGCACCGATTAACATCTTTTATCGGACTCGTCCGCGCCAGGATGTTCCAACAATTCTTTCCACGCCAATGGATGAACTTCCAGATAGTATCTCCCCCCGTTTTGGCGAACCTCGACCGGAATGCCAAACGGCCGCGAAAGAATCTCCGGCCGGAGCACCGCCTCCATCGATCCCGACGCCACCGACTTCCCGTCCCCAAGCAGCAAAACCTGCGACGTCGACGGAGGCAATTCCTCAATGTGATGTGTTATCAGAACAACCGTCGGCCCGTGCCCCGATTCGAGCAACAATTGAATCGTCCCCAAAACCTGCTCCCGCGCCAAGGGATCCAATCCGCTCGTCGGCTCATCAAGAATCAAAAGCCCCGGCTGTGTCACCAGCGCCCGCGCGATCAGGCTGCGCATCCGCTCTCCGCTACTCATCGAAGAATACGGATGCTCCATCACCGTACTTAGTCCCACAAGCTTCAGCAACTGATCCGCCTGCCGCGTCATCTCCGCATCAGCCTGCTGATACAACCCGATGCTCCCGAAATATCCAGTGAGAACCACCTCCCGCGCCGTCAGCCCCGGATCGACATCATATGGCCCCGCCGCCTGGACCAGCCGAATCCGCCGCCGAAGCTCCGGCAAATTCGCCTCCCCGAACCGCTCGCCCAGCACGCTGCATTGTCCCGCCGTCGGCCATAAATGACATGCCGCGATCCGCGCCAGCGTGCTTTTTCCACTCCCGTTGGGGCCCAGAATCGCAGCCAATGTCCCCGCTCTCACTTGCCAATCCACATCCCGCAAAATCCAACGCCCGTCCCGCATCACCCCCACGCCGCGCATGTCGATCGCTAGTCCCCCATCCGCCTGTTGCCCCGCTCCCAATAAGTCATTAGTGTTCACATCCTAACTGTAAAGGATGCCGCGATGACCGCAAATGCCCACCCCCGGCGATTCGTCCCCGCCGATCTCGATCCATCCGTTTTCGCTAAAACGGAGTCGCTCTATCACCAGCTCCTCGACCGCCGAATCGAAACTTTGGACCAGCTCGTACACTGGCTGGCGGATTTTTCCGAGCTGGCATCCGTCGTCGATGAATACGGCAGCCGCCGATACATCGACAAAAGCTGTCACACCGACGATGAGGCCATCAAAAAACGCTTCATGCAATTTGTCGAAGAGGTGGAGCCCGGCATCAAGCCGCTCGCATTTGCCCTTCAACGAAAGTACCTTGATTCACCCGCTCGAAAACAATTGGATCCAAAGCGATTCCAAACCCTCGATCGCCGCTGGCAGGCCGAGGTGGAAATTTTCCGCGAGATCAACGTCCCCATCGACACCCAAATCACCAAGAAGGTCACCGAATACGATGAAATTAATGGCCGGATGACCGTCAATTTCCGCGGCAAAGAATTGACCATGCAACAGGCCGCCCGCTACCTGGAAGACCCCGATCGCACGACACGCCAGGAAGCGTGGGAGGTCACCGCGCGCCGCAGGCTCGCCGACGTCGAATCCGTCGAAGCGATTTTCGAATCGCTTCTGCCCATGAGGCACGAAGTCGCGCAGAACGCCGAACTTCCCGATTATCGCGCCTTCCAATGGAAGGCCAACAAACGCTTCGATTACGCCCCGGATGACTGCCTCCGCTTCGCCGATTCCATCGCCGAAACCTGCGTTCCCCTCGTCCGCCGACTCGATCGCCAGCGGGCCGCGGACATGGAACTCCCCATCCTCCGCCCCTGGGATTCAGCCGTCGATCCCAAGGGCCGGCCATCTCTTCATCCGTTCGATGAAAATCAGATCGATGTTCTCGTTAGCAAAACCCGCGAAATCTTCAACCGCCTCTCGCCCGAGCTCGCTTCTGATTTCGATCAACTCAAGCAACACGGAAATCTCGATCTCCAGAGCCGCAAGGGAAAACAGCCCGGCGGCTATCTCATGCCCCTGGAAGAATCCCGCCAACCCTTTATCTTCATGAACGCCGCCGGTCTGCAGCGCGATGTCGAAACACTCCTCCACGAAGGCGGACACGCCTTCCATCAACTGGCCGCGGCAAAGGAGGATTTGGTTTTCCTTCGCACCGCCCCCATGGAATTCTGCGAAGTTGCCAGCATGTCCATGGAACTCCTCGGCAGCGAACATTTCGGCGTCTTCTACAACGAAGCCGACACCCTACGCGCCAAACGAAAACTGATCGAGGGCATCATCTATTTCTTCCCCTGGATGGCCATCATCGATTCGTTCCAGCACTGGATCTACACCCACCCCGGCCACTCCCGCGGCCAGCGCAAATCCCACTGGCTCACCCTGATGGATCGCTTCAGCGGCACCGTCGACTGGACCGGCTGGGAACCCGTCCGCCAATCTCTCTGGCAACGACAGGGCCATCTCTTCCACGCCCCGTTCTACTACGTCGAATACGGAATCGCCCAACTCGGCGCATTACAACTCTGGATGAAAGCTAAGGAAAACCCCCGCCAGGCGCTGGCCCACTACCGCTCCGCCCTCTCCCTCGGCGGCACCCGCCCCCTTCCCCAGCTTTTTGCTGCTGCTGGAATCGTTTTCGATTTTTCCCAGAAAACCCTGCGGCCGCTGATGAATGCACTCGAAGAAGAACTCGAAAATCTGCCGCGCTGATCACAAAAAGTAATCGGCGCTGAGCTGAACCTCAGGACGCTCGCTTGCGCATAACCAGCCGAAGGCCCTGGACGACCATCTGCGATCGTTTGAGGTGATTCGCCCTGGCGAAGGCGTCCACCTCTTCAAGCAGCCCGCGCTCGATGCTGATCGGGACGATTTTGGCTCCCTCTCCAATCTTCGGCCGGCCCAGACCCCGTCTGATCCGGTTCCATCGTTTCCGTTCGTTCGGCGTCAGCGGACGTGTTTTGATTTTCGGCTTTTCAAATGGCGCGATCTCCGCCGCCTTCTCGGCTTCGGAAAGGCTGAGAAATTTTTCGATCACCGATTGTTTGCCTTTTTTCATCATTGGCTCCGTCGCCGCGTGGTCAGCGGCATGGCGTGAATAATATAAAGCGTGTCGTCATGCTCGATCACGCACGCCACGCGAACCGGTCGATCTCCCTGACCGCGCCCCTCGACCATCCATTTGTTCCCGCCTCGTCGCTGAGGCCATGGCCGGCTGGCGCGCCTGACGACACTTTCAGCCTCCGCCACCGAAACCCCATGCTTCGTCGCATGTTCAAGATTCCAGACATTCCAGCGGAAGATCACGATGAATTAAATTATATAAGATTGGACGGCAATGCAAGTGAAAATCATGTAATTTTTTCCGGATCAGGGTCAAATAAAAGAGTCAGGTTCACTTTACTCAACCTCAGCAGCATTGGTCGGAATCCCGGAGTTATGAATTCTGTTCTGAATGATGTATGTTTTGTTTTTGGGATGCTTAGCTTTTGAATTCCGCTGTAGGTCCCGAAGGGCGACAGGTGCGACTCTTGAAAGATTCAATGTATGCATGGCCTGAGCGTGGGTCTCACCCTGACTGGTGGCGTAGATTAATCTATTGCACTGGTCTTCATATCGTCTTGGTACTCCTCATGGTATTTGCCGAGGTTGTTACAAGGGACGATACGATCTTATCGCTACAGGCCCTCTTTGAATTTCCATTGAATCAGCTTCCGGGATTTGGACAAGCTTCACGGCTGGAGAGTTCTTGGACGATGTTTTTGATGGTGGAGGTGGGTAACGCGCTGCTATGGGGATTTTTGCAGTAGGCCTATGGAATGTCAGTTCTGCGATTATTCACAAAATCGCTGGATCATTGCCCTAAACCGTGGGGCCACCGCTAGATATAGGAAGAAGATCAGTTTGCACAGTAGATAAGGTGTCGCTATCGGCTGGTAACCGCAAGGCAAGAAAATCACGACCCGTCCACAATCCCCATATACCTCTGATACGCCCGATCCCATTTCCCGCGATCCAACGGCTCGTACTGTTTCACTTCAAAATTCTCCCACACGATCCCCCGCGCCTCCGCCAGCGATTTCACTCTTCCAACCGCCATCGCCTGCACCAGCACGTTACCGATCGCCGTCGCTTCCACCGGTCCCGCCACCACCGTCCTCCCGCACGCATCGGCCGTCATCTGGTTCAGCAACTCGTTTTTGGTCCCGCCTCCGACGATGTGAATAATCTTGATCTTACGCCCAAGAATATCCTCCAACCCCTCGATCGTTCGCCGATAAGTCAGCGCCAGGCTTTCCAAACAAGTCCGGACATATTCCCCGCGCGTTCCCGGCTTTCGCTGCATGGTCCGGGCGCAAAACCTGTCGATCTTTTCGACCATATCCCCCGGCGTCAGAAACGGTGTATGCGCCGGATCGATCAGCGGCCCAAACGCCGCCGCCCGGCCGGCCATTTCCGTCAATTCGTTGTACCCGTGATCATTCCCCTGCTTCTGCCAATACCGTCGGCATTCCTGCACGAGCCACAGGCCCATGATGTTCTTCAAAAACCTCACGCACGGCCCGACGCCCATTTCGTTGGTGTAGTTGTATTTAATCGCCTTGTCCGAAACGATCGGCTCTTTCAGCTCCACCCCCATCAGCGACCACGTGCCCGAGCTGATAAAACACCAATCCTCCCCCTGCTCCACCGGCACGGCCGCCACCGCGCTGGCCGTGTCGTGACATCCCGGCGCGATGACCGGCGAAATCTTCGCACCGCATTCCGCCGCGACATCTTCCCGCAGATTTCCCAGCACCGTCCCGGATGCAACGATCTCCGGCAAAATCCGTGTGGGGATCTCCAGCTTCTCCAGCATCTCCGTCGCCCAGCGCCTCAGTCGCGGATCATACATCTGGCTCGTCGATGCAATCGAAAGCTCGCTCTTGCGCGATCCGCAAAGAAGATAATTCAGCAAGTCCGGCATGAACAACATCGTCCGGGCCGACTCGAGCAGTTCGTTTTTCCGTTCCTTCATCGCGATCAATTGAAACAGCGTGTTGATCTGCATGAACTGAATGCCAGTGGATTGAAAAATCGCTTCCCGCGGCATTTTGGCGAATGTCCGCTCCATCACGCCATCGGTGTACGGGTCGCGGTACATCGTCGGATTGGCCAGAATCTCCCCGCCCGCGCCGATCAGCCCGAAATCCACCCCCCACGTATCCACGCCGATCCCCGCCAAATCTCCCCGTAAATCAGCCGATGTTTTCCTCAGTCCAGTCTTCACTTCTTCCCATTGCGCCAGCAGGTTCCACTGCAATCTACCGAGCATTTTCCCGTTGGGATTGGAGAAGCGGTGCTTCTCCGTCAGCGACAGATTTGCCCCGTCCAGCGTGCCCAGAATCGCCCGCCCGCTTTCCGCTCCGATATCAAACGCCAGAAAATGTGCTGCCGCCATAACCTCTCGCCAGTTTCGGGTCTATCGTTTCTCGGCTATCATCTTACCGTGCCTCGAACCCGGATAAAAATCGACGGTATCTGCCGTCCCGAGGACGCCGCCGCGTCGGCACATGCCGGCGCGGATGCCATCGGGGTCATCCTCGACCCCAGCGCCCGCCGATACGTTTCCCCCGAAGACGCCCGGAAAATCCTCGCCGTCGTTCCCCCGTTCGTGACGCCCCTCGGCGTTTTCGTCAACGCCTCGGCCGACGAAATCAAGCGCGTCCTCGGCATCGTCCCCGTCGCGGTCGTTCAATTACACGGCGAAGAGTCGCCGCAATTGGTGGCCGACCTGAAACCGATCCGCGTTCTCAAGGCGCTGCATCTGACGCCCGGCGACCCCGCGCCGTTCCGGATTTGGCGTGATGCGATTCGCGATCTTCAACTGACGAATCTGATCGGGCTGCTGCTGGAAACCGCCCACCCCGACGGTCCGCCCGGCGGAACCGGCATCGCCGGCGATTTCGCCGACATGCGCAAAATGCAAACCGCCGGACACTTCGCCAATTTACCGCCGATCATCGTCGCCGGCGGACTAACCCCCGGCAACGTCGCCCTTGCCATTCTCCGTTTGCATCCCTTCGCCGTCGACGTCAGCAGCGGCGTGGAAATCGCTCACCGTGAAAAATCCGCCGAAAGGATCGATGCCTTCATACGCGCCGTTCGGCTGGCCGACGATTCAGGCCATTAACGGATTCCGCGGATGACCCAGCGCCTCATCGGCGAACTTCGCTCGCTCCTCTCCAATCACGCCGTTGTCAGCGATCCCTCCGAGCTGCTCGTCTACGAAAGCGACGGATTCACCATCGCCAAGGCCCGCCCGTCGGCGGTGGTATTCCCCACCACAACCGCGCAGGTCGTCCAGATCGTAAAACTTCTGAGCCGATACGATGTGCAGATCGTCCCGCGCGGTTCCGGCACCGGGCTGGCCGGCGGATGCGTCGGATTCAACGGCGGCATAATCGTCTCCACCGCGCGGATGAACAAGATTCTCAAGATCGACATCCCAAATCGCGTCGGCCACGTTCAGGCCGGCGTGCGAAACACTCAGCTTTCCGAGGCCGTCGCCGCCCTGCCTGGCGGATCAGGCCTGCATTTCGCCCCCGACCCATCCAGCCAGCGCGCCAGCACCATCGGCGGCAACGCCGCCACCAACGCCGGGGGAATCCACACACTCAAGGATTTCGTTTCCTCCAATCACGTTTTCGGCCTGGAATTGGTTCTGCCGGACGGCAATATTCTCCGCACCGGCGGTGAAAACGGCTGCTGCGAACGCGGCCCATTCGATCTGCCCGGCCTCATTTGCGGAAGCGAGGGGACATTCGGAATATTGACCTCCCTTTGGGTCCGCCTCGCGCCCAAGCCTCTTTCCTTCCGAACCATCGTCGGAACTTTCGCCTCTTCCGCCGATGCGTCATCTTCCGTCGCTCAGATCATCGGTTCCGGCCTACTTCCCGCCGCCATGGAAATGCTCGATGGCCAAATGGTCCGCGTCGTCGAAGAAGCTTTCAACTTCGGCCTTCCCGAAAACGCGGAAGCGCTATTGCTCACCGAAATCGACGGCATCGACGAACTGCTCGATGAACAAGCGGATGCGATCGTGGACATTCACCATCGCAATCGCGCCATCACGGTCGAAAGCAGCGGCGATCCCCGCCGCCGCGAATATCTCTGGAAAGTCCGCAAAAACGCCTTCGGCGCGATCGGACGCATAAGCCGCAGCTATTGCACCCAGGACGCCTGCGTTCCCCGCAGCAAGCTGGTCGAAGTCCTGAAGCGCATCAGCGAGATCGGCCGGGAGCATGGCATGCTCATCACCAACGTCTTCCACGCCGGCGACGGAAATGTGCATCCGATTTTTCTTTACGACGATCGCGACGAATCCCAGGTGCAAAACACGCTGCGTGCGGCCGAGAAAGTCCTCCAATTCTGCGTCGACGTCGGCGGCACCATCACCGGCGAACACGGCGTCGGCGTGGAGAAAATTCATCTCATGCCCTATCTGTTCGATGAAGCGACGATCGGCCTGTTTTCAAGGATCAAGCACGCCTTCGATCCAGACGAGCGAATCAACGCCGGAAAGTTGATTCCCAGCGATAAAGTAAATGTCCGTCTTCTTAAACCCGGAAGGAAAGTCCCGCAATAAATTCGGAGGGAGATGAGAAAGCTAAGAGAGCCGGGCCGTGTCGGCCCGGTCCGGGGCGGCACGCCCCGGCTCTGCTATACTGTCTCCCATGCCCGACCCCACTCTCAAAGAACGTCGCAAACTTAAATTCACTTCGATCGACGACATCACCACCGATGCCGGCAAACTCTCGCAAGCCGAGCGAAACAAAAAGCTCCGTCAACTCGGCAACTGGACGCTCGGCCAAGCCTGCGGCCATATCGCCGGCTGGATCGACTTCGGATTCGACGGCACCCCCGCAAAGTTTTCCTGGCTGGCTCGCTTATTGGCCGAGGTGCGAGAAAAAAGTATATCTATGGAGGGTTGAACCCCGGCGGAAGTCTTCCTCGCATTCCCGGCGGAACCCTTGCGACCGACCCCTTGACCACCGAAGATGGACTCAATCGCCTCAAACGCGCCTGCACCCGGTTAAAGGCGAGTACCCCAACTCGTAAACATTACATCTTTGGCCGGCTCAAACCCGATGAGTGGAAAAACATCCATCTCCGTCACGCGGAATTGCATCTCTCGTTTTTCCGCGTCGATTGAACGAATGGCAATACCAAAATCCTCCGCTTGATCCGGCGAACCGTCCATCCTAGCGTAAACCCCTTCACCAGCAAATTCCCCAGCGGCGTCCGCGCCAGCCGGCGATACCCGCGCCGAATATTCGCATAAAACCGCCGCGTCTCCGAATCGTAGCTCGCCAAATCCCGCGTAATTTCCGTGAGGGCACCCGCGAAATCCGCCTCCGATGCGCCTTCGGCCTTGATGATCGCGCCGGCCGCAAGTTGCCCGCTGCGAATCGCGTTGTATATCCCCTCTCCAAGGAACGGATCAATCATCCCCGCCGCATCCCCAATCAAACACGCATCGCTCCGGACTTGCCGAAGCCGACGGCCATCGTGGGGAATCTTATGTCCGTGAATCATCCCCGAGATCTTCTTGCCCGTTTTGGCGGCAACGAATTCCGCCAGCTTCTGGGCCGCATGGGGAATCGTCGAATTCAAACTGTACAACCCCACGTTCAGATGATCGTCCTTGGGAAATACCCATCCATACCCGCGATCGACGGCCCCAAAATCAAACTCCATCGCCCCGTTGCCCAAACCATCGTTGGGAACGCATGTTTCCAACGCCAGCCCGAATCGAAGTGGATGCGATTGCACCAGCAGCTTGCGGACGTGGCTATTGGCCCCATCAGCACCAATGAGAAACTTCCCTCGAACCGATCCGCGAGTTGTCGAAACCCTCCATCCATCGGAATCCCGCGCCAGCCCGATCACGCGATGACCTGCCCGGAATTTAACCCCGCGGGCGATGCACCGATCAAGAAAGAACTGGTCAAATTCCCGCCGTACCGTCAGCGCCGCGATCGGCTGATGGTTGGTGAATGTCCCGCTGGATTGCCCCAACGACAATTTCATTTCCGAACACGTTCGCCTTACGACCGGCGTGACATCAAATGGCAGCGCGTTGACCGCCTTGGTCGTCAGCGCCCCCGCGCACGGCTTTAGCCGGGGAAACTCGCATTTATCGATCAATACAACTTTCCTGTCCGCCGCAGCAAGATCATACGCCGCGGCACATCCGGCCGGTCCCGCCCCAATGATGATGGTTTCAAACCCGATATCCATGTTCCAACACCCTACCGATAGCCATCCGTGGGCATCCTAGTCTATGATCTTCTCGTCAATCATGCAGGAATCGCCTCCCCATCAACCCCTCAATATTCTCGTCGTCGACGATGAGATCAACATCCGCAAAACACTGGCCATCAGCCTGGAAACCGACGGCCACACTGTCACCGCCGTCAGCAACGCCCGCGATGCCGTCGTCGAGGCTGGAAAAAAATCGCACGACCTGGCTTTCGTCGATCTCCGGCTCGGTCTCGACGACGGCCTCAATCTCATCCCCGAGCTTCTCGCCCAAAGCCCCTGGATGCGCATCGTGATCATCACCGCCCATGCGTCAATCGACAGCGCCGTGGAAACCATGAAACGAGGGGCTACCGACTACCTGACCAAGCCCTTCACCCCCGCGCAGGCGAAACTGGTCGTTGACCGAGTTGCCCATGTCCGCGCCCTCGAACTCCAGGTCGCCGGCCTCGAGGAAATCGTAGGACAATCCAAGGGCGAACCGATCCTCAAAACCAGCAACCCCGCCATGCAGCGGACCATCAACCTCGCCCGGCAGGTCGCCGCTAGCGAAACCAACGTCTTGATCCGCGGCGAAAGCGGCACGGGAAAGGGAGTCCTCGCCCGCGCCATTCACGCCTGGAGCAACCGCGCCGCCAAGCCCATGTCCACCATCTCCTGTCCAACGCTTTCGCCTCAGTTGCTCGAAAGCGAACTGTTCGGACATGCCAAAGGCGCTTTCACCGGCGCCATCCGCGACAACCTCGGCCGAATCGCCGCCTCCGATGGCGGCACCATTCTTCTCGATGAAATCGGCGATCTGCCGCTGGAATTGCAGCCCAAGCTTCTGCGGTTTCTCCAGGATCGCCAATACGAACGCGTTGGCGAGGCGCGCACTCGCCGTGCCGACGTCCGCGTGATTTCCGCCACCCACGTTGATCTCGAATCCGCCGTCAGCGCCGGAAAATTCCGCGAGGATTTGTTGTATCGAATCAAGGTGATCCAGCTCGACCTGCCGCCGCTGCGCGACCGGCTTGAGGACACCCAAATGCTGGCCGAGCGTTTCCTGACCGAATTGAAGGGCGCCAAACCAATCGCCGGCTTCACTCCCGAGGCGATCGAAGCGCTCAAGAGCTACCAATGGCCCGGCAACCTGCGCGAACTGCACAACGTGATCGAACGCGCCGTATTCTTGTGCCAGGATCATTTCGTAGGCGTCCCCCATCTTCCAACTGATTTCGCCTCGCGGCCGCCCGCGGCCGAAGAAATCGGCGATGCAGTTTCACTCGACAAACTCGAAGAGATGCATATCCGCCGCGTTCTGGTCAAAACCAAATCTCTCGACGAAGCCGCCAAAATTCTTGGCATCGATCAGGCAACGCTCTACCGACGGCGGCGAAAATACGGACTCTGATCTCTTCGATTCGCACCGTGCATTTTGCAATCGCATCAAAACCCTCACCGTGCATTCTGCACGACAACACCATCTGATTCCCCGATCCAACCCACTTTTTTGCCCCCCCAACCGCGAATACTCGTGGCATTCCATTCGCATTACCACGGTGTATGTTCGGCCTTCGCCAAAAACTCTTCTTCGGCTTCGGCGGCTTACTGGCCATTCTCCTGGCGGTCAGCAGCCTTGGCGTCGCCGTTCTCAACCAGCATCGCACCTGGCTGGACAGCTTTCTCTATGAGAACTGGCGCAGCGTTGAATACGGCCAGCACATGCTCGAAGCCCTGCCGCAGTTGAATTCCATCGCACAAAGTGTTTCAGGCGAAAACGGACAACCAAGCGACGACGAAATCACCGCCGCCGCGGCCGCCGCCGAAAAACCGCGCGATATCTTCGACCAGAACGTCGTCGCGGAAGACCACAACATCACGCTTCCCACCGAGGACGTGAAGGCGTCTGAATTAACGCGGTTTTGGTCCGGATATGAAATCAATACTCACACCGGTGAACCCATCGGAAAATCAACCAACGATTCTTATAACGATCAATTGAAAGAATTGCTCAGCGCTCAGACCCCCTTGACCGACCGTCACGCGGCGTTCGCCGAGATCCAGCGCCTGTCCCCCCTTCTCAAAGACCACGCCCAGCAAGTCATCAATCTGAACCTTGAAAACATGCAGCCCCTTGAGGGCCGCATCAAGGACATGTCCGACAACGCCACGCGATTGATCATTCGCCTGGCGGTAATCGGCGTTGGCCTGGCGGTAGTCCTGATCCTGTTTATGAGCCGCGCCATTCTCAGGCCATTGGAAGCCCTCACCCGTTCACTCGAGGAAATCGCGGGGGGAAATCTCGATCAGGTTGTGCACGTGAAATCAAGGGATGAGCTTCGCAAGCTGGCCGAGGCGTTCAACTCGATGGCCGCAAAGCTGCGCGAGTTCCGCCGCACCGACCGCGCCAAGCTTGTTCGCATCCAGCGCACCACCCAGCTCGCCATCGATAGCCTCCCCGACGCCGTGGCAGTCGTCAACGCCGCCGGCAGCGTTGAGATTTCCAACGAAACCGCGCAAAGATTGTTCCAGCTATATCCGGAACAATCGGTCCTCCAGTTGCGAGACCATCGTTTAGGCGAGTTGTACCAACAGGTGGTTCGCGACGGCGCAGCTTCCCAGCCCAAAGGTTATGAATCCGCCATCGAAGTTTACGACCAGGGCGGCCAGCTTCGCTTTTTCCTTCCGCGGGCGATCCCCATTCTGGACGCCGAACGGCATCTGATCGGCATCACGATCGTTTTGGGCGACGTCACCAATCTTCGCCGGCTCGATGAAATGAAAAGCGGGCTTCTTTCGGTCGTCTCGCACGAATTGAAAACACCGCTGACCTCCATCCGCATGGCTTCTCATCTGCTCCTGGAAGAACGCGTCGGCCCGCTGAACGCCAAGCAGACCGAGTTGCTCATGGCCGCCAGCGAGGATTCCGACCGGCTACAGAAAATCATAGAAGACCTTCTCGACATGGGCCGCCTGGAATCCGGCCGGGTGAAGCTTGACTTGCAATCCGAGCCATCGGAGCGGCTGGTGTCCGATGCGGTCACGCCGCTGGAAACGTCCTTCCACGATAAATGCCTTACGCTGAAGGTGGATGTTCCGATTGAGACCCCGCCGGTGCTTGCCGACCCTTCGCGCATCGGGCATGTCTTTTCGAATCTGTTGACCAACGCGCTGAAATACACCGCGCCTGGCGGCCGTGTCCGCATTTCCGCCGAGCCATTGGAGAAATACGTCCGCTTCATCGTCGAAGACACCGGCATCGGGATTCCCCCGGAATATCTCGGGCGGATTTTCGAACGGTTCTACCGTGTCCCGCGTGAAAACCAGCCCAGCGGCGCGGGGCTGGGGCTCGCAATCGCAAAAGAAATCGTCGACGCCCACGGCGGCACGATGGAAGTGGAAAGCAAACCGGGCCAGGGAAGCCGGTTTACTTTCACGCTTCAAAGAGTTCCCGACAAAGTCGTTACCCATGCCGAATCCGTAAATGCTGAATCCGAGGTGAAACTATGAAACCAGCATCAATCCTGATCACCGATGATGAAAGCGCGATTCGCCTGATGCTCCGGACCGCGTTGGAGTCGGATGGCTTTGCCGTCACGGAAGCCTCCAACGGCCGCGAGGCCCTCGAAGCCATCAAGACCAATATTCCCGACCTGATGGTTCTGGACCTGAACATGCCCGTGCTGGATGGAATGGCGGTCCTGGAGCAGATGAAATCCCTCGCCGCCGCCAATCGGCCGCGCGTGATCATTCTGACGGCCTACGGCTCAATCCCCGCCGCCGTGAAGGCCACGCGCCTGGGCGCATTGGATTTCATCGAAAAGCCGATCACCCCCAGCGAATTTCGCCATGCCGTGCGAAGCGTGCTCGAAGAACCGGAGCTTGATTTCCCGCCCGATGTTGTGGTCGACGTCCCCGGCGGATACGAGCGCGTGCTCGATCGCATCCGCAAACTGTTGCGGATGGCGGATTACGAAACCGCGATGACCCTGCTCATGAAGGCCGCCGATCGAAACGACCAGCAATCCGCCGCCTATTTCAATCTCCTGGGCGTGCTCTACGAAGCGCAACGGAAATGGCGGCTGGCGCGCAAATGCTACGACAAGGCCATCGATGCCGACGAACACTACGAACCCGCCCGGAGCAACCTGCGCCGACTATTGGAACTGCGCCGTTATGGCCGCAGCTCGCAGGCTGTCATGCTCGGCGACGAGGCTGAGGACATCTGGTACGCCAAGTTGCCCGAAGCCCGGAACTAACGCCGATGCCAAGCCGCGGTGAAAACATTCTCGTGGTCGACGATGAGCAAAACATTCGCCTTCTTCTTCGGTCGTCTCTGGAATCGGATGGGTTCGCCGTCTCCGAGGCAGGCAGCGGCGAAGAGGCCATTGATTCCATCGAACGCCGAAAACCGGCGCTGGTATTGCTCGACCTGTGGATGCCAAGGAGCGACGGCATGATGGTGCTGGAATATCTCAATCAGAGACCCCCCGAGCAGCGCCCGCGCGTGATCGTGCTGACCGCCAACAGCCGGGTGCCCGTCGCCGTGAAGGCGATGCGTCTGGGCGCATCGGATTTTCTGGAAAAACCAACGACGCCCGAAGACCTGCGCATCAGCGTCGCTGCCGCGCTGGAAGAGGCCGCCGACGCCGCCGAGTTGCAACCGCAAGCACAGCAGACTGCTCACGCCGACGAAAAACTCCCGCCCCGGCTGGCGAGAATCCGCCAGGCTGTCTGGAAACAGGACATCCATTTCATCGAACACACGCTCAGCGTCCTGTTCCGAAAGGCGTGGACCGACCCGGCCTGGTTCAACCTGCTCGGCGCCGTCTTCGAAGCCGAAGGAAATCGCGGCGCGGCCAAAACCTTCTATCAGAAGGCCGTCAAGTCGCCCACAGGCTGTGATGCCGCCGCTCGGAACCTCACGCGGCTTGAAAACCTTGATGCGAACCCCAGCGAAGACGACGTTGATCTCGGCGACCAGGAAACATTCCTCGCCGACATTCTCGAACTCCATGAAAGCCATCATTCGGACCCTAAACATTCGATCAGGAGCCACTCATGACGGATCTCTTATACATCGGCATGACCGTTGGATTTTTCGCGGTCAGCGTCCTTTACATTTACGCCCTGGGAAAAATTTAACCTTCGGAGATTTTGCGATGACGGAAAACATCATTGTTGGAATCGTTTCGGTTGGATTGCTCATTTATCTGTTCTGGACGCTCATCCGTCCCGAACACTTTTAAGGATTGTGCTCAATGACCGTTTCCGGTTGGATACAACTCGCGCTCTACGTCCTCATCCTGGTGGCGATCACCAAGCCGCTGGGCATTTATCTAGTCCGGGTCCTCGATCCCGAACAGGCCGGTGGTGGTACGTTTCTTGATCCAGCCCTGGGTTGGCTGGAGCGGCTCATCTACCGCATTCTTCGCGTCGATCCCAAACGGGAGCAAAACTGGAAGCAATACGGCATCGCGATGCTGATTTTCAGCCTCGTCACGGCCGCGATGACCTATGGCATCCTCAGGTTTCAGGAACATCTGCCCTGGCATCAGAATCTGGATAACCTTTCCAATCGAACCGCCATGACCGGCGACCTGGCGTTCGACACCGCCGCGAGCTTCACCACCAACACCAATTGGCAGAGCTATGGCGGCGAGAACACCATGACCTATTTCTCGCAGATGGTGGCGCTGGCGAGCCACAACTTTTTCTCCGCCGCCGTGGGAATCGCCGTCGCCGCCGCGGTCATTCGCGGAATCGCCCGCAACCGTGCTTCAACCATCGGCAACTTTTGGCGCGATCTGGTCAGGCTTCATCTTTATCTCCTGCTCCCGATCTGCGTGGTTTACGCGATGTTTCTGATCAGTCAGGGGATGCTTCAGAATTTTCATCCGTACACTACCGTCAATGCGATCGATCAGACCGGCGCCACCGCCTCGCAGCCGATTCAGCAGATCATCGCCCAGGGCCCCGTCGCCTCCCAAATCGTCATCAAGATGCTCGGAACCAACGGCGGCGGATTCTTCAACAGCAATGCGGCTCATCCATTTGAAAACCCAACGCCCCTCAGCAATTTCATCCAGATCCTTTCCATCTTCGCCATCCCCAGCGCGCTTACATATTACCTCGGCCGAATGGTCAAACATCCCGGACATGGCTGGACCGTTTGGGCGGCGATGTTCGTGCTGTTCTTCGCCGGGGTGATGGTCGCCTGGCCCGCCGAGGCTTCGGGTAATCCGCGTTTCGCGCAGCTCGGCGTTGATCCAGCATCCGGAAATATGGAAGGCAAGGAAGTGCGCTTCGGCGTTTTCAATTCCGCTCTCTTCGCCACCATCACCACCGACGCCTCCTGCGGAGCTGTCAACTCGATGCACGACAGCTTCACGCCGCTGGGCGGTTTGGTTCCCCTGTTCAATATCCAGACCGGCGAAGTCATCTTCGGCGGCGTCGGCGCGGGAATGTATGGAATGCTTATCTTCGTCATCCTGGCGATCTTCATCGCCGGCCTCATGGTCGGGCGAACCCCCGAATACCTCGGCAAGAAAATCGAGGGATTTGACGTGAAATGCGCGGTCTTCGCGATCCTGGCGCCGGGGCTTTGCATCCTGGCCTTTTCGGCTATCGCATCCCTTACGGGCTGGGGCCAGGCCGGACTAAACAACAACGGCCCGCACGGCTTCAGCGAAATTCTCTACGCTTACACTTCCTGTGCTGGAAATAACGGCTCCGCCTTCGCCGGCTTGACCACGAATACTCCGCAATTCAACAACACCCTGGCCTTCGACATGCTTCTTGGCCGGTTCTTCATGATCGTTCCGCTTCTGGCGATGGGGGGCAACCTGGCCACGAAAAAAATTGCCCCCCAGGGCATAGGCAGCTTTCCGGTTTCCGGAGCGACCTTCACGATTTTGCTGATCGGCACGGTTGTTGTCGTCGGAGCGCTGACATTCCTGCCGGCGCTGGCGATGGGACCGATTGTCGAACATTTCCTGATGTCGGGATCGGGAGTGACCTACTGACTCGCGCACTTGAGGTATTTGGCCATGATGACATTAGCCACCGTAAGCATGTTAGGTCCGATCGCTGCAGCGCCGGTTTTGCACCGCTTCCCAGCCGCTCCACCGCCACAGCTCGACGTTCTGATGTTTTCCGGATTCGTCCTTTCAATCTTCACGCTGTTGGTTTGGATGCATCCGGTGAAATCGAGGTTCCACGCGTTTGTATTCGCGGCGTGCCTGGGGGGACTGGCGACTTATGGATTCCTGCAGGGTGCGTGGCCGCTGGGAATCGTCGCGACCGTTTGGTCCGCGTCGGCCTTTTGGCGATGGCATCAAAAGAAGGACCTGGCGAACCCAATAAATGAAATCCGGCACCGAATCATGTTTTCACAGGTTCACCTGAAAAGTGATTCTCCCAAGGGCCGGACCTTTGAATGGAACTAAACGAGGCGAACGAGGCGCGGAAAGAGTTAGTCAAGTTAACTGAGTAAGAGGGCTGGAAGGATTAGGTTTCTATGAGCTATATGCGCGGTATGGACTGGGTGCAGTTGCTGATCTTCTGCATCGGACTCCTCTTAATCACCAAGCCGATGGGGATTTATCTCCTTCGGGTGCTTGACCCCGATCAGGAAGGCGGGCTGGGCATCCTTGAAAAGATTTTCGGCCCGATCGAGCGGCTCGTCTACAAAATCGCCCGCATCGATCCCAAGAAGGCAGCAGAACTGGAAGCAGTACGCTCTGTCGCTGCTGATGCTGGGCATTGGTAACCGACGCTGATCAGCTACGGACTGTATCGCATTCAGGACATCCTGCCGCTCAAGGCGAACATGTCCAACCTCGTCCAAACGGTTGACAAGATCCGGCGTCATCAACGGCGGCGGTAAAGTTCCAGGGATCATCGCCTTCATCCAGGCGATCAGCTTTGTCACCAACACCGACTGGCAAAGCTATGAGCCGGAGCAGATGTTCACCTACTTCTCGCAGACCGTCTCCAACGCTGCTCCACTTTTTCTTTTCCTCGGAGGTGGGCATTGCCGCGGCGGCGGCGGTGGTGCGCGGCGTCGCACGAAAGCAAACCACGTAACTCGGCAATTTCTGGGTCGATCTGACCCGCCAGCACGCTTTACCTGTTCCTCCCGATCTGCCTGGTCTTCGCCATGCTGGACGTGTGGCAGGGAATTCCCATGAACTTCCGGCCGTACACGGTCGCCACGGCGATCGACCAATCCGGCGCGGCATCGGCCACCCAGCCGATGACCCAGACGATCCTGCAGGGCCCGATGGCAGCCTATTGCGCGCCCAAGGTCCTGGGCCTGAACGGCCCGGGCTTCACCGGCGCCGACTGCTGCCATCCCTTCGAGAATCCGACGCCGCTGTCGGAGTTCCTCCAGTTGATGCTCTTCTTCTCCGTCGTCGCCGGCCTGCCCTATTACTACGGCCGGATGATCAACAACACGATGCACGGCTGGAACATCTGGCTGGTCATGTTCCTCATGCTGATCGGGCACGCTGCTGATCACCTGGTACTTCGAGGCCCAGCCCAATCCGCAACCTGGCGGCGCTGGGGATCGATCCTGCCAACGCCAACATGGAAGGCAAGGAAGTCCGCATCGGCATCTACAACTCGGCCGCTTGGGCCAACGACGTGACCGACACGGCCGAGGGCGCCAACAACTGCCAGCACGATTCCATGACGCCCGATGGCCGAGCTTCATGCTGCTGTTCAACATGCACATGGGCGAGGTGATCTTCGGCGGCATCGGCAGCGGGCTGTACACGATGCTGGTCTTCATCTTCGTCTCGGTGTTCCTGGCCGGCCTGATGATCGGACGAACGCCGGAATATCTGGGCAAGAAGATCGACGCCTACGACGTGAAGTGTTGCTGTCTGTACCTGCTGCTGATGGTCGTCTCGACGCGGTGGGCTTCACCGCCTGGGGTTCGGTCGCCAACTGGGGCCAAGGACAACATCGGCAACAACGGGCCGCACGGATTCAGCGAAATCTTCTACGCCTACAGCTCCGGCACGGCCAACAACGGCACCGCCTTCGGCGGCGTTCGGCTATCTCACCGACCACGCACCCGACCAACGACGCGCCGGACAGCACCGTCTACGCCAGCACGATGTTCAACGTGACGCAGACCTTCTGCATGCTGATCGGCCGATACTTGGAATTGATTCCCATCCTGGCCCTGGCCGGGGCGCTGGCCAAGAAGAAAGCCGGCCCCGGTCATCGCGGGCAGTTTCCCCGTGGTCGGGCCGACGTTCTGTCTGCTGGTCATCGCGCGTGATCGTGATCGTCGGCGCACTGAACTTCCTGCCCGGACTGGCGATGGGACCGCTCCTCGAGCACTTCATCATGACGGATCGGCAGAATCTTGTACTGACGAGCGACTTACTGAAATCGATTAACCAACACTAATTGAAAGAACAGAGGAAAGTTATGGCAGCCAAAGCACGACCATTATTCGATCCCGAGATCGTCGATGCCGGCGATCGTCGAGAGCTTCAAGAAGCTCAATCCGGTCCACATGTGGAAGAACCCGGTGATGTTCGTCACCGAGGTGGGCGCGGCGCTGACGACGCTCGACCTGTTCTTCACGCAAGGACTCACGTGTCGTTCGTGGCGCAGATTTCCATCTGGCTGTGGTTCACGGTGATCTTCGCCAACTTCGCCGAAGCCATGGCCGAAGGCCGCGGCAAGGCCCAGGCCGACACGCTGCGCAAGAGCCGCACCAAAAGCGCCGGCCGAAAGCTCAATGCCCGACGGCTCGATCATGACCGTTGCCGCCGAATCGCTGCGCAAGGGCGACATGTTCGTCGTCGACCGCCAACGAATTGATCGCCGCCGACGGCGAGATCATCGAAGGCGCCGCCAGCGTCAACGAATCGGCCATCACCGGCGAATCCGCCCCGGTCATCCGCGAAGCCGGCGGCGACCGCTCGGCCGTCACCGGCGGCACCACCGTGCTTTCCGACGAGATCAAGGTCCGCGTCACCGCCAATCCCGGCGAAAGCTTCATGGACCGCATGATCGAGCTGATCGAAGGCGCCAAACGGCAGAAGACGCCCAACGAAATCGCGCTGTCGATCCTGCTCTCGGCCTTGACGATCATCTTCCTGGTCGTCTGCATCACGATGATGCCGTTCGTGATGTTCACCCACAACCTATCTGAGCGACTGACGCTTACTCACAAGGTCAGCCTGGCGTTCTCCGTCACGGTGCTGGTCGCGCTGCTGGTCTGCCTGATTCCGACGACGATCGGCGGATTGCTCTCGGCCATCGGCATCGCCGGCATCGACCGCATGGTGCAGCACAACGTCCTGGCCATGAGCGGCAAGGCCGTCGAAGCCGCCGGCGACGTGGACGTGCTTCTGCTGGACAAGACCGGCACCATCACCCTGGGCAATCGCCAGGCGACGGAATTCATCCCCGCCCCCGGCGTCGACCGAGACGGAACTGGCCGATGCCGCGCAGCTTTCATCGCTGGCCGATGAAACGCCCGAAGGCCGCAGCATCGTCGTCCTGGCCAAGGAGAAGTACGGCATTCGCGGCCGCGAGATTCACGAGATGCCCCACGCCGAGTTCGTGCCCTTCACCGCCCAGACGCGCATGAGCGGCGTGAACCTGAACGGCGACATCGATCCGCAAGGGCGCCGCCGACAGCGTTCGCAAATTTGTCCTCGCCGGCGGCGCCGCATTTCCCGCCGAGATCGACGAGACGGTGGAGACGCATCAGCCGCGCGGGCGGCACGCCGCTGGTGGTCGCCACCAACAAAAAGGCCCTGGGCGTCATCTATCTCAAGGACATCGTCAAGGGCGGCCTGCCCGACCGCTTCCAGCGCTTCCGCGCCATGGGAATCAAGACGGTCATGATCACCGGCGACAATCCGCTGACCGCCGCCGCCATCGCCAAGGAAGCCGGCGTGGACGATTTCCTCGCCCAGGCCAACGCCCGAAGACAAGCTCGCCCTGCTGCAAGAACGAGCAGGCCGCCGGGCACCTGGTCGCCATGACCGGCGACGGCACCAACGACGCCCCCGCCCTGGCCCAGGCCGACGTCGGCGTCGCCATGAACACCGGCACCCAGGCCGCCAAGGAGGCCGGCAACATGGTCGATCTCGACAGCAATCCCACCAAGCTCATCGAGGTCGTCGAGATCGGCAAGCAGTTGCTGATGACCCGCGGCGCCCTGACCACCTTCAGCGTCGCCAACGACGTCGCCAAATATTTCGCCATCATCCCCGCCATGCTGATGGGCGCGTTTCCCGCAGGTGGCGCCGCTGAACGTCATGAAGCTTGCACACGCCGCACAGCGCCATCCTCAGCGCCGTGATCTTCAACGCCATCATCATCATCCTGCTGATTCCGCTGGCGCTGAGGGGCGTCAAGTTCCGCCCGGCTTCGGCCGCCGCCATCCTCCGGCGCAATCTGCTGATCTATGGCGTCGGCGGCATCATCGCTCCGTTCCCGGGAATCAAGATCATCGACCTGCTGATCAACTTCATCCATCTGCCCGGTCTGGCGATGCCGCACTAATTAACGAATGGTCAACTGAACAAGATTGATTGGAGATAACCATGCAAAGCGAAAAAAATACTGGCAAAACAATGGTCATGCACGGAAGCGCCGACTCCGGTGGCTCACTGCTGGGCCACATCTGGGCGTCCATCGGCGTGACGATTGTTCTGGGAGTCATCTGCTGCGCAGTTTATCCTTTTGTCATCTGGGGCCTCGGACAAATCTTCTTCCGTGTCCAGGCCGATGGATCATTGCTCGACAAAAACGGTCAGTACACCACCGATGCCAGCCAGGCCGTCGGCTCCGCGTTGATCGGCCAGAACTTCTCCGACCCGAAATATTTCCATCCCCGGCCCAGCGCCGCCGGCGCCGGATACGACCCGACCAGCTCCGGCGGGAGCAATCTTGGCCCGCTCAGCGATAAGCTGATCAACGGCGTAACCACACCCGCCACCACCCAGCCAACGACTCAGCCCGAAACGCTGAGCTTTGACGGCATCCGTCTCCGCACCATCCACTACGCCAATGACAACGGAATTCCCTTCAAGCTCTATAACGTCGCTGCCGACGGCACCCGAACTGAAGTGCCGCTGAAGAATTATCTGAACAAGGATGGCAGCCTGAACGATATCGCCCTGGTCGACGCGTTTCCCCATAATGGCGCAACCGCCGGCTTGATCGCCGCCGATTTCGGAACCCTGATCCCCGGCGACGCGGTCACCGCGTCCGGTTCCGGTCTCGATCCGCATATCAGCCCGGCCAACGCCGCGCTGCAGATCAATCGCGTCGCCGCCGCCCGGAAACTTTCGCCCGACAAGGTCAAAACGCTTGTCGATAAATATACCGATGGCCCCGACCTGGGACTTCTGGGCGATCCCGGCGTCAACGTGCTCAGACTGAATATTGCCCTGGACCAGGAGAAGTAAATTTTTTAATCGGCCCAATTGGATGCGTGAACCGCCGTTACAGCGGTTCAAACCGCCGCATCCGATTTGATCGAGGTTCCGCGGGGCAACGGCGTCGCCACAACGCCGTCCCCGCGGTCCCGTTTTTTGCTCAGCGCCGCTGTGGCAGCGGTGATTGTTGATATGGATCGTCTAACAGCGTTTGGGCTCGTCGCAGTCAGTATGATGCTGGTGTTCTACGCGCTGGAGCGCCGATCCCGCATTTTCGTCCTGGCCTTTGCCGGATCGTGTCTCATGGGCTCGGCGTATGGCTTTTTGCAGGGCGCGTGGCCTTTTGGAGCGGTTGAAGTAATCTGGGCGCTCGTCGCTCTCCGTCGGTGGTGGAATGCCTGACGACCGCGCACAGACATTTCTGCAGATGATCCGCAAGTCCCAGCGGGGCCGCTTGAAGGTCTACCTGGGCTACGGTCCCGGTGTCGGCAAAACTTATCGCATGCTCCAGGAGGCCCAACGCCTCAAGGGCGAGGGAATCGACGTCGTCGTCGGCCTCGTCGAAACCCACGGCCGCGCCGAAACCGCCAAATTAATCGAAGGCCTTGAAGTCATTCCCCGGCGAAAGGTCGAATACCACCAGATCATCGTCGAGGAAATGGACGTCGATGCCGTCATCAACCGCCATCCGCAGGTGGCCATCGTTGATGAACTGGCCCACACTAACGTCCCCGGCAGCAAAAACTCCAAGCGATACCAGGATGTTCAGGACATCCTCGCCGCCGGAATTCACGTCATCTCCGCCCTCAACATCCAGCATCTCGAAAGCCTCTACAACACCGTCGAACAACTCGTCGGCGTGAAAGTGCGCGAGCGAATTCCCGATTCGGTCCTGGCCGAGGCCGATCAGATCATCAACATCGACCTGTCCGCCGAAGACCTCCAGCAGCGCCTGCGCGAGGGCAAGATTTATCCCACCGAGCGCGTGCAATCCTCGCTGGAAAATTTCTTCACCAATTCCAATCTCGAACATTTGCGCGAATTGGCCTTGCGCGAGTTGGCCAGTCAGATCGACTTCAAACGCCGCGAGACCGCGCAGGAGAAAATCGCCGCCCCCGTCGATGGATCCCCCGATCAGATCATGGTCTGCCTTTCCTCGCGCGGCCCCAACAGCGCCCGCCTCCTCCGCTTCGCATCGCGCCTTGCCGGCCGGCTCAATCGCAACTGGTACGCCGTCTACGTGCAAACCCCGTCCGAAAGCCCCACCAATATCGACGCCGTCACCCAGCGCCTTCTGGCCGACACGCTCACGCTGGCCAATCAACTCGGCGCGATGGTCTTGCCGGTCAAAGGCCAGAACGTCGCCGCCACGATCCTGCGATTCGCCCAGGAATACCGCATCGGCCAGATCGTGATCGGCCGCCCGCGCCCGATCCCCTGGTGGAAGCGACTGCTCGGCCACCGCAGCGTCGCCGAGGAATTGATCCACCGCGCCGAAGGCCTCAGCATCGTCGTCGTCGATGCCGAAAGCGAGGAACGCCGATCCACCGATTTCGTCGAGCCCACCAGCGCCCCCATGTCCGCCGTCCGTCCCGCCGGAACGCTCTCCCGTCTCCTGACGCCGCAGCGCATTGTCATCTGGGACGACCCCGTCTCTCGGCAGGACGTTCGCCGCACGCTCGTGAACACGATCGTCTCCACCGTCCCCGGCTTGGACGCCGATGTAGTAATGCAAAAACTCGCCGAGCGCGAGCAGCAAGGCTCGACATTCTTAAACGAAGGAATCGCCCTCCCCCACGCCCGCCTGGAAAAGCTCGACACCCCCCAGGTCGCCCTCGGCCTGACCCGCGCCGGCCTGCTCGACGTCGTCACCGAACAACCGATCTCCGCCGCCTTCCTACTATTGTCTCCAGCCAGCGGCGCCAACGTCCATCTGCAGGTCCTCGCCAAAGCCGGCCGCGCCCTGCAAAACCGCGAACTGCGCAGCGCCCTCTCCCGCGTCAGCACCCCCGCCGAAGCCATGGAAGCCATCCAGGATTTCGAATCGGCGTTCAGCGGGCATCCCGTGGCGGCGAAGTGAGCCTGCCGAGATCGCCAAAGGAGGTGTCCGATACGTGAACCGCACTTTCTTTCGTGTCCCCTACACAATCTGCACCCTGCCGTTTGGCAAATGGGGCGTGTGATCGATCATTCCCCCCAAGATCGGCAGACCCGGTGACAAGTCGCCCAGCGGACGCTATCGTCGGTTCATGAAACAAAGTTTTTCCCGCAACGCCGACCGCAAACCTTATGGCCAGCGTGCCAGAGTGAAACGCTCAATAGCATGATGAAGCGCAACCTCGGCGGTGCAATGCGTTCCATTAAACCCAAGCCACGCAAACAGGAAACGCTGCTCTGGAGCCTAACGCACAACATCATGCTCGCCGCTAATCAAAAATGAGGGTCGCGGCAGAGCCAGCAACGTCCCATTTAATCAACCCGTTAGGCAGGGCAAATAATGAGTAAACTCGGGAAAATTGGTTTGTCAATCGGCGGCCTTGGCATTGTTCTCGGAAGTTTGCCCATACTGTTGTCCGGTTGCGCAAGCTCGCAACCGCTTATGGCACCATTGCCTTTGGAGCCTAGTTCTGTCCTAAAACAGACATTTCACATTCGCACACCGGGCCGCTATATCGTTGAGGTCGAATGCAAACCGATTGGGCCTATGAAGGAAATGGCAGAGCAGTTCATGAGCATTGAAGGCCATACTACACCTCATGTCGTTTGTGACATCAGCGCCAGGATTCTTCGCTCCGGAATAGTTCTAAAATCCGAACACCATAAATTTCTGGAACCTGGTGGATTCATAGGATACGAAAAGATTTTGCTCTGGGACTTGCTTTGGGCTGATCTTCCGTCGGCAGGAAGTTATGAATTAGAAATCGCGAACCGCACCGGTTTGAAATCCTGGCAACTCGCCGAACCAATGGTCTACATCTATTTTTGGCCGCCGAATTAAACGTGACACGGCCGAATGAGCGTATGCAAAAAGGAAAAAAGGACATCGCTGATTACGGGGTTGGATTGGGGACACGGCCAACGCCTTTTCAGCTTGTCGAAGCGCTTCAGTCACTCACCTCGCCGCATCCCCATACAACACTCCTCGCCCATGCGCACCCAGATACACCCTCCCATAAATCCGCGGATCGCCTGTGATCTGCAATAGCAACCCATACTGATGTGCATCATCATTGATCCGCACCCAGAACTTCCCCCCATCATCGCTGCGGAACACGCCGCGCTGGCCGGCAATGGTGCCGACGAGATAAAGCGCGGGAACGTCCGTATCCGGCGCGGATTTGCCGAAACCGAAGGCGTGGATTTGGCCGGGGGCGGGGAGTTGGGTGAAGGTTTGGCCGGAATCGATTGAGTGATATAAGCCGTCGAAGGATGCGAGCCACAGGCCGCCTTCGCTGGCCGGGTCGGGATAGATTTGATCTTGTCCGCCGCGGGCATCGCCGCGGTCGCCGTTGCCAGGATCGCTGGCAATCGAAAATTGGGCGGGAAGATTCAAGGGCTTGGAGTCAAACTTTTCTCCGCCATCGACGCTGGTGAACAGGATTCCGTCGGGGAGATCGACTGCGTAGAACTTCGACGGATTGACAGAGTCGGCCACTGTCCGCGTACCTACCGGCAAGCCGGCGCATCTCTTCCAGGTTGAGCCGCGATCGGTGGTGAGGTAGGCGGTGCTGTTATCCGGGGTCCAGATCCATCGGCTTCCATCCGCATTCACCGAAACGCTTCCCTGCCGGCTGCCGGGGGTCGGCATGGTCTTCGACGGCTGCCACGATTTCCCGCCATCGGTTGAATAGCCGAGATTAATCTTGTCCGTCCCGCCGCCGGCGACGATCCCAACCCGCACGACAATCGCCGGGTTTTTCGCGGCGAATGCGGCCCCGGTCGTATTCCCAAATCGCGGATTGAGATTTCCATCCGCCGCCGGTTTATCCATGTCCCAATGCACGAACCCGCCGTAATCGCCGATCGCGGAAATCAGATGCGCCCCCTCCGGCGGACTCAAAAGCTTTAGGGCTACGGTCTCTTCGATCCCCTTGCTCATGACGCTCCAATGCGTCGGCTTGTTGGCATCAACGTCTGACAGGTCGAAGGTCTCCCAGCCGCCATATCCCGTCGTGAACATCGCATGGTTCGGATCGCACGGATCGATTTGAATATCCAGCAGCCAATGGATCGGCGTGTGATGGACATACGGCGCGCCGGAATAATCGAAGTATCCCACCACCGAATCCTTGTTAGTATCGCTCGCGCCAAAGATCGGCTTCCATGTTTTCCCCGCGTCAACGCTGCGAAAAAGTTGCTCGCCCTTGGGATGCCCAAACGTGCTGGCGATCACCGCGTTGGGATTGGCCGCATCCACCGCCACCGCGCCATATCCAAACGCCCCAGTTCCGCCGCCCGGTTTCTCCGGCGTGATATCCGTCCATTGCCCTGATTTCGTATCATATTTCCAAATCGCTCCGCTATTCATCCGGGTCGGCCCGGGCGCGCTCCCGTAGGAGAAGTACATCACCCCGTTGGACGCCAACACCCCATGCGACGGCCGCAGCGCCGTCGGCTGGCCCGGCACGGGCTGCCACGTCTGTCCCGCATCCGTGCTGCGGAAAATGCTCGGCCGATTCATTAGCGAAACCCCGGCATAGATCGTCGCGCTCGGCTCCCCATTTCCTCCCGTGCGCAGGATCGAAGATCACAAAGTCGATCCCCGAAGACCTCGCAAAGAATCCAAATCGCCTCCGTCCAAACCCGCTATTCGCCGACCGTGTTGTCGGCCGCGTCGCCGAACCTTCGGTCACATTCGGAAAGCTCGCGACTTTCGACCAGGTGACAGCCCGATCCGTGCTTCGCCAGAGTCCCGCAAGTCGCGATCCAAAATAAATTACGCTGCCGTCATTTGGATCGACCGCCAATCGTTCCCCGTTGCCGCGCCCATCCTCATTCCCGCCCATTTTGAACGGAACATCCGTCCGCTCAAACGTGTTGCCGCGATCGTCCGAGCGCAAAATCGCCGCGTTCGGCGAGGTCGCATTGGTGTACATCCCGCAAGCCAGATAGACGCGATCGGGATCGGCCGGATCGACCGCGATGCTCTCCACGCCCATCAGGTTCGTATCTTTGAAAGGAACCCAATCGAGAATGGGAATCCAGATATGCTGCTGATCGTCCCACCGATACGCCCCGCCGATGTCGGTGCGAGCGTAACGCAATCCCCGTTCGGTCGGATGAAAGATGATGCCGTCGACGAATCCCCCGCCGACCATCTGCACGCTCTTCCAGACATACGGTTGCGACGGCAGCGTTTGATCCCCAAAACCTGGAATTCCAACCGATACCAAAATCCCAGCAACGGCCGTGGCGACCCAATTAGAGTGGATTCTCATCTCCCGCATGATCCCACGCCGCGCCAGTTACAGCAAGCGATTTCTGCCAAGCCTTTTTGAGGCTTTCAGTCCGCAACCAGCGCGGCAATGCGAAGATCACCAGCCTGACGAAAACTTATCGATTCCCGAGCGACCCAATTCATCAGGCGTCATCGCGATCCGTAACTTGCAAGTTGCGTTAAAGCTTAGAAAGAACGGCTCCGCGATGCCCGGAATCGCCGACGGATCCTTGACATCCACGATCAGAATCGCGCCGCGATGGCCATCCTGCTCCGTGAAATAAACCGCTTCCGGCTTGACCGCCTCCAGGCATTTTTGAATCGTCTTACCCGCAGTGCCCTTCCGCACCATCGTGTTAAACGGCTCTGCCGGCATCTCGACATTCAAAATCATTCGCATGTGTATCTCCGCTGTATGTGAATCCTGAAATGTAACGAACGAGCGATCCTATCCGCGCCGGTGGAAAAAACAACAAGACTGGTTGAACCGCCAAGACGCCAAGGACGCCAAGAATGCGCACTGAATTCTTGGCGTCCTTGGCGTCTTGGCGGTTCGATCGTCTTTTTTCCGCGGGGCGGACTCGTTGCCTGATCAACGTTAACCAAATACGATCTATATCCTCGCTGGTCCTCGGCAGGAGAAGGATATGGTCAATGACAACCCATCCGCGCGGCGATCTTTGCTATCCATCATTTTTTTTGCCTCATGCTTCCTCGCACCGCTAGCGAACGCACAGCCCATCCAGCAAACAGATTTCGGCCAGACCCTCGAAGGCTGGCCCGTTCATCAGTTCATCCTCACCAACTCCAAAGGCGCTTCCGCCCGGCTCATCGATTACGGAGCGATCGTCACCAATCTTTTCGTCCCCGACAAAAACGGCAAACTCGGCGATGTCGTTCTGGGATTCGACGATGTCCAGAAATATGAAGAGATCGGCCCATTTATCGGCTGCATCGCCGGCCGATATGCCAACCGAATCGCCAACGGCATGTTCACCATCGACGGCAATACTTACGCCGTCACACTCAACCAGGGAATGAATTGCCTCCACGGCGGATTCAAGGGCCTGGCAAAGCGAATGTGGACCGGCGACATGGGCATGACTCCCGACGGCCCCACCGTTCGCTTCACCATTCTCGACCACGACGGCCAGGAAGGTTTTCCCGGCAACCTGAACGTCACCGTTCTCTACACCCTGACCAACGACAATACGTTAAAGGTCCAGTATTACGCCACCACTGACAAACCCACGCCGATCAACCTCACCCACCACAGCTATTTCAATCTGGCCGGCAACGCCAAGGGAGATGTGCTGGGTTATGTCGCCAAAATTTACGCCGATCATTATTTGTCTGTCGATCAGACGTTTATCCCCACCGGCGACATCACCCCGGTGGCCGGAACACCTTTCGATTTCACTAAGCCAAAACTGATCGGCCGCGACATCGCTTCCCTGCCCGCGCCGTTGACCGGATACGATCACACGATGGTGCTTGGCAATCCCAAAGCCCAGCTGGTGAAAGCCGCCGATATTTACGATCCCGATTCGGGCCGGCTTCTGGAATGCCTCACCACCGAACCGGCCGTCCATTTCTTCACGGGCAATAATCTCAACGGCTTGGTCGGAAAGAACGGCGTCACGTACAGAAGTCATTCAGCCTTCTGCCTGGAATGCCAGCATTATCCCGATTCTCCGAACCATCCGAGTTTCCCCAACACGATCCTTCGCCCGGGCGAAGTTTATCGCCAGGTGACCGAGTTCCGATTTTCCATCCCCGAAACGCCGATGCAACCGGCGCAATAAATATCCGAGGACTCCATGCGAAATGCTTTGATGCTTTTTCTTCTGCTGATCTGTCCAAGCGGGATTCTCGCGGATACTCCCGCATCCCAGCCATCCCCCGCCGACCAGGCCATCGGCCACGGCAAAGTCATCGGCCTCGATTATTTCTTCAACCATCAGGAAAAAAACGGCAAGCAGTTCCATTACATCTGGGATGACACCAAAAACTCCGGCTACTCAAAATTCGGCGATGTCTGGAAACAATTCGGCGCCACCCTGGCCAGCCTGCCCACCGCCCCCACTCGCAAGGACCTCGATCAATATTCCATCTTTATCATCGTCAACCCCAGCACCGAGAAAACCGCCGCCGACCACAAGCCCAACTACGTTCAGTCCGCCGACGCCGACACCATCGCCGCCTGGGTCAACGACGGCGGCGTGCTCGCCCTCTTCGCCAACGACAAAAACAACTGCGAATTCGAACACTTTAACATTCTGGCCGATCGATTCGGCATTCATTTCAACGGCGATCTCCGCAACACCGTCCCCACCCCCGCCGACCGAGCCCGCGGCACCTTCACCGATTTCCCCCCTAATGAACCCCTGTTCGCCGATGTGAAAATGATCTTCATGAAGGAGATTTGCACCTTCACCCTTCACGACTCCGCCCAGCCTCTGTTGATCGCCGACAAACAGGACGGCGCCGAAGGCAAGGACATCATCATGGCCACCGCCCATTATGGCAAAGGCTTCGTCTTCGCCGTCGGCGACCCGTGGGTCTACAACGAATATATCGATATTAAAACGCCAGTCCTGCCGATCGAAAACCGCAAAGCGGCGGAGAACCTTGCGCGCTGGCTGCTGGGTATGGCGGCGGTTCCCGGGCAATGATAGTCTCCCACTTAGCAGGAGTTGGTCATGACTACGAAGACCGCCCGCCGCAAGGCCCGAAAAAAAGTCCGCAAATACATTCCATCCGGCGTCAGCCTAAGTAAAGAATTGATGGCCGAACGCAAGGCGGAATCGCGGCGTGAGTAGTGCCAACATGATCAAGTCCCCTTTTCATCCCGGAATGTTCCTTCGCCAGCTCCTCCAGGAGCATGGTCTCACGCAAACCCGTCTGGCGCGTCACATCGGCGTCATCAACCAAATCTGCAACGAAAAACGCGGCATCTCCGCCGCGATGGCCATGAAGCTCTCCCATGCCCTGAGCACCACGCCGCAGTTCTGGCTCAATCTTGAGAATGCATATATTTTGGGCCGCACCCATGTTAAACGGCCAATCAAGCCGCTTATCCGCGTGGCATAAGTAGCCCGGCGACTCGATCCACCTCCTCGACATCAACGCGGCGTCGCAGGTGCCGTTGAGAACCGCGATACGATAAAGTCCACGACTAGAATGACGTCGAAAATCGATGGGAGGGGTGGAAACGGTGGATGTCACTTCAGATCATCCAATTCGGCAAAGTTATTCACGACATTAGAATAGAGGCAATCCATGCTATCTCCCACAGAAAAATTTAATGCGGCTTGCAGTAAATGGCGCCGAGGGAAAAGGCTAAACCCAATCCCGATTGAGTGGAGAAACATCCTAGAGAGTCAAAGAGAGATCGCTGGTCGGCGCATATCGGGCGGATTTTCGCTGTTAAAGAAGCCGATTGAAGTAATTTTTGATTATCTAGACAATCCGAAATTGAATGCCCATGCCGACTTAATTGGGGGTGACGGATACATTGCAATCAACCTTGGAACAATAAAGCTGCTCTTCGATCTTTTCCAAAGGATGCTGGCACATCCGATGGTTCTCCCGGAAATAGGTGACTGCGAACAAGAGGTCGTCAATTCCCAACACTCTGATGGCATTCAGAAGGACTGGAGTTTGCTCGAAAGCCTAAGAATTTCCCGCAGCCAATTAACCGCGATTATCCAACCCAGAAACGAACTGCGGCGCGATTTTGCCCAGTTGGCAGATGTGCTTGTGTTTGATTTTCTTTTCCTGCATGAATATGGCCACATTGCCAGAGGGCATCTGGATTACTACGAAGCGGCAAACGAAACTCCGCTTATTTGCGAAATTATCGAGGCAACTGCACTTTCTGAACCAGAAGCACTGCTGCGTCAAGCCATGGAAGCCGATGCCGATGTATTTGCAACACATCAATGTGTTGGGGATTTCCTAAAAACAGAAATTTCCACGTACCCGAAGGAAATGCAGCCTTTGATCGACACGCCACAAAAGAGATTTTTTATGTGGAACTTCGCACTGGCTGGTCTTTTTCATCTCTGGGGGCTGTCTTGTAGGTCAGACAATATAAGCGTTGCGAGTCATCCGCCGACCGGAATCCGTTACAGTCTCGTACGGACCATTGCCACAGAGGTTGCTGAATCAATTTATCCCGACCTATCCACCGATTTGCGCGATACGGCAAGTAGGGGTTTTGTTGAATTAAGAAAATCAATCCTCCCAATTGGAGGCGACCATCGCGGGATAGACGATCTTCCTAGCAGCTCGTCCCCGGTTCTTGTTAATCGTATTAGAGAAATTGTGGAGCGACTTCAAAAGTTTTATGTAGAGATTGAACCATTCGACCGTCTCTATGAACGGAAATCAAAACAAAACTGACGTTCCGGAATTTCTGATTTTATGGGCAAAGCTGGGTCAAAAAGGCAAATGGCTGCCATTTTAACCTTTTGGGGCAAGGCTCCCAGGGGATATTTGGGGACATTCTGCGAGGCGATGGGACACTTTTGACGCGATTCGAGAACCGTCTACGCCGCCTTCTCAGATGCCGTGAGCATTTTAATACCGGCCAGCAGCGCATTGTTTTCATGGCTATGACCGATAGTGATGCGGAGTTTGTCCTGCAATCCCGGCAGGTCGAAATACCGGACGAGAATCCCCTGATCTTTGAGACCGAGATACATCTCCCGGCCGCGGCCCGACGGGACGGTGGCCAGAAGGAAGTTGGCCTGGCTGGAGAGGACATCCCAGCCGAGGCCCGTCAGTTCGGCGGTGACGCGCAGTGCGCTCGGCTTTGATGTTGGCCCACGTGCCCCTGGCGTAAGCTTGGTCTTCCAGCGCGGCCGTGGCGGCGATGATCGATAACGCATCGCAGTTGTAACTGTCCTTGACCTTCATCATTTGCGCGATCACTTCGGGTTGGGCGATGGCGTAGCCGAAACGCAGGCCGGCGAGCGAATAGGCTTTGCTCAACGTGCGGCTTACGACGAGGTTGGGGAATTGCTCGACCAGGGAAAGGCAATTGTCATCCGCGAAATCGACGTAGGCTTCATCGACGAGCAGCAAGCCGGGGAAGTTTCTGGCCAGTTCGGCGATTTTCAGCGGGGAGACGAACGTGCCGCTGGGGGCGTTGGGATTGGCCAGATAGATGGCGCTCGCACCGCTGGCGGCCAAGGCTTCAACCGGCAGCGACCAGTCGCGGTCCCAGGGCAGGGGCAAAGGTTTGGCTTCCTCGAGTCTGGCCAGCACGGTGTAGAGGGAATATGTGGGTTCCGGGAACGCGAGCGTTCCGCCGGGCGGGATGAAGCAGCGGGTGGCGATGGTGAGGATGTCATCGCTGCCGTTGCCGGCGATGATGTGGTCGCGCGTCAGGCCGTGCAATTTCGCGGCCGCGTCGCGAAACAGATCGGCGGTGGGATTCGGGTATCGCCGGAGCGTTTCCCCGCCGATCGCGGCCAGGGCCTGCATCACGCGTTCGCTGGGGGGATAGGGATTTTCGTTGGTATTCAGTTTGACGATCCGCTCGCCGGGCGACGGCTGTTCGCCGGGTGTGTATCCGGTCATGTCGCGCACGGTTGGTCGAACGAACTGCGGAGTCATGGTCGCGAATTATAAACTACGCGGGCAATTTGGAAATGTCCGCCGTTCAGTCACGTCGTTTTCAAAAGGCAATTGAACCGCCAAGACGCCAAGGACGCCAAGAATTCGGTAATAAAACTATTGAGCGAATTATCCGTGTGTATCTGGTTCTCGTCCGTGGTCAAGAATGTATTTCAGCATTTTATTTTCCTCTTGGCGATCTTGGCGTCTTGGCGGTTCAATCCATTTGAGAATGCCGGGAAATGAGCGAATTGAATGTGCGCACTCACCTCCGTGCGTCTGTGCGAAATGGCCGAAGTAACGCTCCAGCGCGTGAATCAGGCAGCCGTCGAGTTGGCCTTTTTCTTCTTCGAACTGGTGGAGATGCAGATTGAGCGCAGCCAGTTGGCGGAGAAACTCGGCTGAGCCGGCGAACATTGTGCCGGGGATGAAGCGGGCTTTAAGATTTCGATCCGGGGTTTGAAGCAGGTATTTGAGCCAATGACGATTGGTCCTGAAATGATCGGTCATGGGGCGGCATTCCAGGCCGTAGATGCTGGGCTGCTTGGGATCGATGAGATCGAAGATGCGATCGGTCATGCGGTGATCGCCGATGAGGACTTCGACGTTGGCGGAAAACCATTTGCCGCCGTGGGAAAGATGGGACGAGCGTTTGGTGTGAATCTTGACGAAGTGCTGATAGCCCGAGAGATCCGCATAGGCGAGAAGCAGGAGAAACGGCAGGACATCGCGGCCCACGTTGGCGGCCAGAAAACAGGCCGATCGGCGCGCGTCGAACCGAGCGAGGAAGCGGTCGCGGATCGCGGGAATCGGCGTGGTCAGCATCAGGTCGTAATCGGTGAATTGATCCAGTCTGTCCATGATCGCGTTGGCTTCATCCTCGTAGAAAGCGTGGAAGATGATCAACTTGCGGTGGCGGCTGGAGAGTTTGGGGGCGCGATCGATCGGAGTAAACGCCGATGGAGATGGAGCGGAGCTAAATTGAATTTCCATCGAGTTGGGATGGCGGTCATCGCGCAGCAGCCGGAAATCCGCCGGCTTGCGGAGAATTCCCGTCGGGCGATTGGACGCCATCAGCGGCGCGAGCATTCGGCGGCGACCGATATACCGCCGCGTTTTCAGCGCAAGCGTGAACGGGTTATATTCCAGGGCATAGGCGACAGGCTTGGAGCGCTCTGCATTTTTTTCCCAAAACCACGGTCGGCCCGTCGATGCGTTGCGAAGCTGGATCTCTTTGATAAAGTTCCCGAGATCGTCGGACATCCTGAATTCCCCGTTTATCTGCTCAGCAGTATTCCCTCGGCCATCAGGCCGGGCCCCAGACCGATGGCAACGCAGGGTCCGGGGACCTTGTCGGCCATCTGCTGAAGAATGAAAAGCACCGTGGTCGAGGACATATTTCCGTGATGGGCCAGAACATGGCGAGAGAAGCGCAGGTCTTCCGGCTCAAGCGACAACGCCTCGGCGGTCGCGGCGAGGATTTTGGGGCCGCCCGGATGGATCGCCCAGCCGCCGATGTCCGTCAAGTCAAGATCATGGCTCGCCAGCCAGTTTTTACACCAGGGAAGGAGTTGCCGCCGAATAATTTCGGGCACACCGGCCGAGAGGGTCATCTCGAAGCCATGATCGCCAATGTTCCAGGTCATCGCATCAGTGCATTCGGCGAGGAGGCAACTGGAGAAATCGTTCAACTGCCACGATCCATCACCATCGCCGGACGCGCGGCCGACGATAGCCGAGGCGGCGCCATCGGCGAAGAGCGCGTTGGCGACCAATTTGCCGGGATCGGCTCCATAGGCGAAGTGAAGGGTGCACAACTCGACGCAGCAGACGAGGACTCTGGCGTCCGGATTTGCCGCGGCGGCGTCCCGCGCGGCGGCCAGGGCGTTGAAGGCCGCGTGGCAACCCATGAACCCCACATGAATTCGCCGCACGGTTCGAGGCAGATTGAGTCTTTCGATCAGCTCCGCGTCGAGTCCCGGCGAGAAAAACCCGGTGCAGGAGACGGTAATCAGATGCGTGATCCGCTCCGGTTCGATCTGGGCGGCTTCCAGCGCGTTGCGAGCGGATTTTTCGGCGAGGATCGGCGCTTCGGCGGCGTAGCGCGCCATGCGCTGGGCCGTGGTCGGGCCGCGGTCCTCGGGGGTTTTCGCGGGCGGATAAAATCGCCGCGATTGCTGAATTTGATCTCCATTACCGGTCGCCAGAACAGAGCAGCGGGTCTCGATTCCGCTGCGCAAGAAAAGACGTTTGATCCAGGACCGCTGCTCGTTGTCGAAGCAGCCCAGTTCCATGGCTACTTCAAGCGCCAACTCCTGCGGGACTGCCGGCGGGTTGGCGGTGCCGATGCCCAATATCGCCGGGGTCAAGCCGGGACGGAGTTTGTGCGACGCGGAAACGGCCAGGGTTGTCATTGCGGAACTCCTTGGTTGGCGGCTCACAAATGGTTTGGGCGATCCATCTGGCGAGCGCGGGCATGGCACTGCCCATAAAGATGCCGGCGGCGGCCAACGCCGGATGGCGGACCGTGGTTCTCATGCCCCTGCACCAGCGCTGTTGGCGTCCGATGACTTCAAGATAACGTCGCCGCCAGCGAGCGGGAAGATCGTCGCGCCAGCGGATGGGTTGATTCGGGAGCATATTGACCAGTTCACGGGCACCGATTGCCGCCCAGGCCATGCCTTCGCCGGTGAGCGGCTCGACATAGCCACAGGCATCACCCACGGTCAGGACGCGAAAACCACCGAGATGCTGGCGTCGGCGCGTCAATGTGCCGGTGCCGCGAAATTTCGCCCCATCCAACGCGGCGGGGATCGATCTGCCGCATGAGGCGAGGATTTCGCGGATCAGATTGACGGGTCCGCCGGAGCGCCGGCACGATGCGGGATCGAGCGCTGCGGCCAAATGCTCATATGAGCCATCAATTCTGACCATTCCAACGTAGCCGTTATTCCCCATGCACATATAAATGCGGCCGGGGGAGATCGAATCTGAGTTCGTTTGGTACGTCGCGGCGACGCCGATATGGGATCCGCGCGAGATCGTCCATTTTGCCCAGGGTTCGCCCGCCAGCAGCGCGCCGCCGATTCCGTCGCAGGCGATGACGATGCCGGCACGCGCTTCGATTGTGCGATGGCCGGTTTTCAATCTCAAAATCCGGCATGAATCACTTAAAGTCGCGGGAAGGAGCGACGCCGAACAGCCGGGCATGAACTCGCAACCGCGGCGAACGGCTTCGGATACGATGGAGGCATCGAAATCGCCGCGCAGAATGGCGGCTCCGCGGGGAAGCGGATGCTCGAACTTTCTGGCTCCCGATTCCCAGACGACGCTGGTGGTCGGGTCGGCGCGGTCAATCGCCGAATCAAGCCCGATTTGGCGAAGGGTGTCGATCGCCGATGCGCTCAAGCATCCACCGCAGACTTTTTCGCGGGGCCAGGGGGACCGTTCGACGAGCAACACGCGCCAGCCGCGCTGGGCGAGCATCGCGGCCGTCGCGCCGCCGGCAATTCCCGCGCCCACGACGATCGCGTCCCAATAATTGGTTGAACTATTCACGCCGCATGCCCTTCCGCTCGCCAGATCAGGAGCATACGCCATGGCCAGGATCGTTCGATTCGCGCGTTTTTCATTTGAGCGCGGGCGGCAAAGCTGGTCAGTTCCTGAATTGTCCACGCCGCGCGCACGCTTGCGGGGGCGTCGTGATGAACGATCCCGCTACGGCTAAGAACGCGGCTACCCGCCCAGGCGCAGAGCAGACCCATCCGACATCGTCGCAAATCGTTGATAACAACCATTTGATTGGAAATCGTCCGCATTCTGTTCAACAATTCAACGACCTGCGCCGGGTCGGAAACATGATGCAGGAAAAGACTGCACGTCACAACGTCAAAAGCCGAATCATTCCATCGATCCATCAGATCGGCCTGGATGCAACGACAGGAGATTCCGGCCCGATCGGCCGAAGCCGCCGCGAGTTTCAACGCGGTTGTGCTGCGATCGAGGAGGGTCAGATCGATCTCGATACCGGCCTGCCGAGCCAACAAAGCGATGCTTACGGGCACATCCCCCCCGCCGCAGGCGATGTCGAGCATGGAAAGCCGCGCGAAGTCTTGTTGCTGCGCGTAATCGAGAATCGGTCGCGCCATGCGGGCGGCCGCTTTTGATGCCGCGTTGATCCGCCGCAGGCCTTCGAGCGCGAGGGCGTGGGCAGTGGCTTCCACGTTTGGACCATCCATGATCTCGGCGGTGATGTATCGCTGGTTGGTCAGCATGGGCGGAAAGCTACCGTAAAGCGCGTGGATTTCCCAAATCTATTCGAATCCGCGAACGTGCGCGATCTTCTCCCTTCGCGCTCTTCGCGCCTTCGCGGTAGTCTGTATTTAAGATTGACCGCGAAGGCGCGAAGGACGCGAAGAAGTGACAAATCATGTAGGATAGACAGACCTATGCACTTTCTTATTCCAATCTTGACAATGGCCGTGGCCGTAATCGTATCGCTTTTGACCGGGGCGCTGATCCTGCACCTGATCCCGAAGTTGGGCTCGATGGGCGCCCGCGTGTCGGCGGCTTTGTGCCATGCTCCCGCATTGGATTGGGTCATTATTTATTTCACGGTGCTACCGATGATCGTCGGGCTGATCGTTTCCGGCTGGCGCGGGTTGATTGGCGCGATCGCGGGACAGGTGGCCAGCGTTTTGATCTGGTCGGCTCTGCACGAAATGGCCCGCCGAGATGCGGCTCGGGAGCCGCGAATCGTGTCGCTGATCAATCGATACGTCGGACCATGGCGGAATCATACGGCCATCTGGCTAACCGCGATTGTTACGCCGCTGTTCACGCTGATCCGGATGGCGGAGGTGCTCATCTATCCGCCGATTCAAAAACTCGTCGGATTTCCCAGCTACAAGGGGAGCGATTGGGTGAGGGTGTCGCGGCACAAATTCAGCGGGCTGGTCGGGCACGACATGATCTGGTGCCTGTATTGCGACTGGATGACGGGTGTCTGGTCACTTGGGTCGGAAATGCTTCGAAACGTCGAATCCTTCTGGTGCCCCATCCGATTCGACAGCAGCAAGAAATGCGAGAACTGCTCGGTCGATTTTCCGGACATCAAGGGTGGCTGGGTGGCGGCGGATGGAAACATGACGCAAGTGATTCAGCTCCTCGAACAAACCCAGGGCGGCGAACACCACGGATGGTTTGGGCATCCGGTGCGGATCACGGTAAAGGGGAATGAAGTGAACTGATCCGATCTTCGACTGCAAATGGAATCGCACTCCCATCTCTTTCTCGACCTGACCTATATTTTTCTGGCCGCGGTTGCCGGAGGCTTGTTGGCGTGGCGACTGGGGTTGCCGCTCATTCTCGGGTTTGTCGTTGGTGGAATCGTCATCAGCCCGTTCACTCCGGGAATTCAATTGTCCGATATCCACACGTTCGAACAATTGGCCGAAGTGGGCGTGGTATTGCTGATGTTTTCCATCGGCGTGGAATTTTCGATCGCGGATTTATTGAGCGTCAAATGGGTGGCGTTGGTCGGGGGAACCATTGGAATTACGCTTTCACTTTCGTTGGCGATGGGAGTCGCCAGGCTGATGGGATGGGGCCTGGCGCAGGGGGTCGTGATCGGCGCGACGGTTTCGGTCGCGAGCACCATGGTGCTGGCGCGGATTCTTACCGATCGCAACGCGATGGGGACGACCTATGGCCGGGTAATGATCGGGATTACGCTTTTCGAGGATTTGGCCGTCGTCTTCATGACGGCGGCCCTACCCGCGTTCAGTGGTTCGGCCGAGGGCCGGCTGGCGAAGGCCGCGTGGACGATCGGCAAGGCGATCGTTCTGCTGATTCCGCTGGGCTTCCTGGCGATGAAGGGGTTCGGAAATGGCAAAGATTCGGACGCTTTACGCCATTGCAGTCGTGATTTCTCTCGCGCTGACCCGTGCAACTTCGGCCGCCTCAATCGACGTGGGCACTGCAAACGCAAGCAATTGGCTAATTACCGGTGCCGGGGCAGTGGACGCGCCAGCGTATAACCCATCTGACTTGGTGGGGACGATCAGCATTACCAACAACGGAAACCAGACAGGCGCTTTCGTTTCAGGGGCCACGCTGGCCAATTTCAACGGCTTTTGGTATGCCGACTACACTTTTACACTTCCGTCCAATGCGACGGACCCCAGGCTGTCGTTCTCAAGTCTCCTCGGAGACGATCGGATCGTGCTGCAACTCAACGGAACCAACATAGGCGACTATCTTTTGAGCACGGGCGGAGTTGGCGGACCGGGAGTCATGTCATTCCCTCCGGGTCCGCCGGATGTGCCGTTTACCTTTACCGACCAAGCCTCGGCAACAATCACCTCGGGTTTTCTACCGGGCGCGGTCAACGATTTGCGGTTGATTATCAATAACACCGGAACGGCAAGTCCATCGGCCGCAACTCGAACATTCCAAAGTTCCGGTGATTTTACCTATGCTCAGTTGTCCGGGACCATCACCTATTCAATTCCCGAGCCCGGCGGTCTTAGCCTTGTGGCTATTGCCGCCTTGGCGGCTATGGCGCGACGACGGCGACACAATCCAAGCTGACAATCCAGACTCGACGGCATCAACCCTTGACGGTGATCATTCGGTGCCCTGCGGCAAAATAGGTAAAGAAAAAACCCTATTGAATACGCACGTCACCGCAGAAAATCCCGCCCGGCCCTCGCCGCAATGAGCAGCAAGAAACCGGGCGGGAATATCCAAGCCGGAAATATCGACGATGCCGGCGCCGCCGGCAGTTCAACCGCCACATCGAATCTCAACCGTCCGATTGAGCGGCTGGCGTTCATCAAATGGCCACCTCGGTTTCGCCCTGGAACATCAGCCACAACCTCTCAAACTTCCGCCGCAGCTGCGAAACCCGCCCCTCTGACAGCCCGAATTGCTCCGCAACCGCCTTGGTGCTGTCGCCACTGCTCGGCGCAGATGATTCTGCGGTCCCTTCGGGTCAGCGTCTGAAGCCATCCGGCAAAGTCGATGCGAAATGCAGCCAGATCGGGGATTCCTGCCCTTCGATCCTCCACGGCGATCCGTTTCCACCCGTCCGTGCCGTCGCGGAGCCCGGCAGGCAATCGGTCACGGTCATAGCTGACGACTTTCACTTGATGCCGCCGATGACATGACGGCGACAGCACATCTCTGGCCGCATCCTCGGCGCTTCCGACATGTCGTCCTGTCCTGGTATGCCGTACCGCAAAATCGGCCAAGCAGCTCGGTCGGACAACGTTCAGTTTTCCCTGTGCCGCTGCCAATTGGAAATTCAAACAAGCCGCGGCGATGGTTTCCTGGATCGCCTCTTCTCGCCGATCGGCATTAAGCCGGCGGAATCGGATTCTGGCATGGGTTACGACGGCGGGCAAAACGGCAAGAAATCCCGATTGCCAATTACACGATGACTGTGGAACTGCACTCATGGGACGCTCCTTCTAAAATGGAACCGTCCCTCGCCGGGACGGTCGTGTGATAAAACACAACCGCCCCGACAACGCGCCGAGGCAGAAAGAGAAACGGGCGGCCGCCACAATGGGTTGGCCGCGTTCAGTGAATTTCAGCAATTATCGGATCGGGCGAATTTTCCAACTCGCCGCGCATTCTTCTGGTCGAGAAGGCGGCTAAACAGTCGATTTGAACGGGCGAAGAACTCTCTCTGATACCTACGGGCCCATCACATATCATGCCACCGAAATTGCCGAAATTTAGGCGGTCGGGTCAAACATGGTCGGCATGAAAATCGACAGATCACAGAAGGGCTGGCGAAACACATGCCTCCGCGAACGACCAGGTCAGAATGCGTTCTAAAAAACGTTATCGAAGGCGTTTTTTTCGCCTGGCGGCCGTGTGGCAATGCGCGCGATCCGGGCTTGTGGTGTCGTTTTGGTTCAATGAGGCCAACGTCGATCGAAGGGAGCACAGGGTGCCTCTCAGCCCCGAATGAGGCCGGTGAAATGGTAAATGCCGTGATGGCCACGGAATATCATTCACGGTTCGTGAGATGGAAACGGGCGGATTTTACCCAGCCCGCCGGCCTCGCCCGCTGTGCCAATTGACAGAATATATTCCCGAAAAACCCACCAAAAAGGCTGCCCCAAATGTGAATCCACTGCGATCCCCTGATCCTCCCAAAACCCACCGGGAGTTGCGCCGGTGTTGCGCCGAAGAAAACTCGTTACGGCAACGGACAACCGTTATCGTATAATACCGCATATAATAGACACTTATAAATGTTCCCGGTGGGGCTCGAACCTACAACCTTCGGCTCCGGAGGCCGACGCTCTGTCCAATTGAGCTACGGGAACCTGTTTTTGAAAGAATATCGGGGGTACCCGCATTCAGCAAGACGGACACTGCCGCAGACCGCCGATCATCAGAAAAACCCTGTATTTTCCGGCGATTTCTCGTATTCGGTATGCCAGAATCACTTCGCCCGTTCGCGCCGGTGAATGTCGGTGCAAGTGCATCGCGTGTCCACCACGTGTCCACCTGTTTGGCATCGGGAAGAACGCTATCGGCGGTTCCAGTCTTTACTATCGTGACAGATTTCGCATCGAGCGGTGACGGCAACCGCTTGACCGCCTCGTACATTTCCGACAGCCTGGCAACAGTGTAGCCGTCAGTCATATCACCTCCACCGTGCCGCATCAGTGCGCGGCGGGTTCCGTGGCTGCATCCGGTTTCATCCAGCAGGGATGCGAACGTGTACCGCAGACCGTGATAACCGGCCCGACGCCCATGTTCGTCCGAAGGTTCGATCTTTGCCGCCAATAGGTCTTGCTTGATGGTTCTCTTGTCGGGAATGCTGTCAAAAACTGGTGCCCCAGGCATTCCAGGCGTCAATTCGTGCAATTCATTCACCAGATACGGGTGCAGCGGCAATGTCGCCGCTTGGCCTGTTTTTGTCGTTTCCGCACGAAGCACAATATGCGGAATGACGGCGTTAAACTTGAGATCGCCCCAGGTCAGCTTCGCCGCTTCGTTTCGTCTCAGACCAGCATAAATGGCGATGGCGTATTTCAATCGGCGACGGGAGGACACCTTTTGCAGGAGGGTCAGCACCTCGTGCGGAGTCAGCGGACGCTTTGCCCGCCGCTTGAGGGCTTTTCGCTCGTTGCCCTTCTTAAGCTTTCGCAGTGGATTGAATGGCAGCCGATCAGGCACGCACCAGTGTAGGAACGATTTCAGTTTCGTCAGAAATTTATTGACGTGGGCAACCGTGTAGTTCCTCTCGCCTTGCAGTTTGGCGAGAATCTTTTGCGTGCTCGGTTCATCAATCTCCGAAAGCGCCTTCCATCCCGCGCCGCTTACCAGCCGGTTGAGCATATTTTCGGTGATACGGCAAGCCGCTACGGTGCCGGTCATTTCGACCTGGGCATGTTTCGTCGAAGCGATGTACCTTGTCGGACGCATTGGCGGATTCCCGCTGCAAGAGCACCTTTGGGCTTTGCTGAACCGGGGCATTGTTCGATTGCACGAGCACAGCGACATCGAACGCAGGCAGATGGCCGTGTTGATGAGCCGTTATCAGAATGTCCCGATGGATCTCGCCGATGCTTCACTCGTATCTATAGCGGAAACATTGGGTGATCGGGACGTGTTTACTCTGGATAGCGACTTTCGCGTATATCGGCTCGCAGACGGTGGTGCGTTCGACATTGTTCCAGAACAGCCGTAGCCGCTTGAACAAGAAGATTTCCCTGCCCCCAATTTCGACATTATACGCTCCACAAAGCGGCCTCAAGGTGCTACTCCATGAGTACATGGAGCCTCTTCTCCGACGGTTCCACCTTGACCCCGCTTCGCTCCGCTGAAAGCAATTTTGTCCACCATCGGGGTCAGGGAAAAAGATGGTTCAGGAAGAAAGACAATTGAATCATCAGGCAACCGCCCGACGTTGCCCGGCATTGAGCTTGGCATCGTTGAAATAATGCAGCCCGTTCCCAAGCCGCGGACAAGTGCCACGGCCATCGCGGGCAAATTTCAACATCCGCGTTTCTTCCAGTAGCACGTCTTCCGACGTGACGAGCTTACGACCATCGCGTTCGCCAAAGACCAGATCGTGTTTCCGAAAGGCCGATTCCACCGATTGAAAACTCGCCTTCCCTACCCCATGCTTGAGGGCCTTCGCCAAAACAGTTCGCTCCGGCACCACTGAATTGCGTTCAAAGCAATGATCGGCGGCGAAAGTCACCGCCTCTTTCGCCAATGTGAGATCTTCCGGCAACGCCGGACCGCCGATGTTTGCGGCGACCCTACCAATCGCGTCCTGATCATCGCCAGAGAGACGGGACCGCCATTCCCGCTGTAAATCCGCGAATGGCATATCCTTCTTTTTGCTATCCCGTGTCCTGGCCCCCAGTGTGTCTTTTTCCGCCGGGTCCGTGATACCCGCCTCTTTTGCCGTTTGCTCAATCTGCGCCGTCCGGCGTGAAAAGGTGGGGACGACGGATTTGGGCATACCCTCCAACTCCCAGCCGGTTTTCGTGCGTTCGACTGGCAAGCCCAATTCTTCAACTCGGCGGGCAAACCGAGAATGAAACGCGGCCTCAAAGAAAGGGGCATCACGCTTGAGTTCCCGGAACTGGCCCGCCTTCCAGCGGTTTTCGTTTTCGTCGAACGTCGCGTTGAAAACAAAGCAATGGGCATGAAGGTGGGGATCAGGAACACCGTCCACTGGCCGCGACGTGAAATGCGTGAACTCGCCCCAGGCCATATTGCCGGTTGTACGCTCCTCGTTCTTGCCGTTCACCCGCACGCGGGTTTTCATTTCGCGCTCGATATCCCGCATCGTCTCATCGACGGAGGTTTGGAACGCTTCCAGAATCCGATCATCCCGCGTTAGACCGTAGAGCACTGACACGCTCTTGGGGACGTGGAAGTTGAAGTCGTAGCCGACGGTCCGCTCCTGATTGCGGCGGGCCGTAAGAGGCAGGCCCGTTGCCGGGTCGCGATTATCGCAGAGGGCGTCCCACGTCGCCTTGTCGATGCCCCCGGCCAGCCCGAGACGCTCGGCACCCTGCCCGCGCCACTGGCCGAGTAGCTCTTGGCCCTCGCTGTAATAGTCCGCCGTGCTGTAATAGCTCATGGCCCCGGCGGCGGAATTGTTTTGGATGATGCGTAGCATTTGCCAGTGTAACCCAGGATTGCTTTACAAATCGTTAAAGTGGGCGGCGTGCAACGGCGCGCACGATCCGCCCATCCCTTATTGCCTTGGGACAGCAGATTCTTTCATGGAATGCCTAACGATCTGTGGCGTGGTAACACCGTGGCCGGACTCGTACCTGATCCTTATTCAATGTATTGATGCTCTCCCGGCCCTCTACGGGAAAGTTCTGACGACGCCGCAGGTGATTGAGGAACTCAGTCATGCTGAGGCACCGGAAGCTGTGCGTGCGTGGGTGCAAACCTTGCCTTCATGGCTCAAGATCGAATCGCCATTGAAAGTCGATTTTCTGGACACAATTGATGTACGCGAAGCATCGGCAATTTCGCTTGCTCAAGAATGCCATGCCGATTTGGTTCTGATGGACGAGCGTGCCGGCAGTGACATCGCACGCCGCGTCGGAATTCAAGTCATCGGTACACCGGGCGTGATGATCGAGGCGGGGGTTGAGGGTTGATTGACTTCGATTCGGCCTTAAATCTGCTTATTGCGCAAACTTCCTTTTACGCCTCCCCTCGCCTGATCGAGTCGGCACGGCGAATTTTTGAGGAGCGAAAACGGAAACAGGACCCCGCCGACTGAAGTCGGCAGGCCACGAGGGTGGGAGGCAATATCAATTCGCGCGGGCCTGGGCGATGGCCAGGGCGTGTTGGTCGATGGCGCGGACGATGCGTTCCTGCAGGGCTTTTGCGCCGCTGTTGGAGCCTTCGGGGATGCCGTTGAAGAGGATGCTGAAGCAGTACCAATTGTCGTCCTTGGCGCGGAGGTAGCCGCTGAGGCAGCTTACGCCGTTGACGAAGCCGGTTTTGGCGATGACGCGGCCACGGAGGTCGGAGCCGCGGAAGCGTTCGGCGAGGGTGCCGTCCTCGCCGGCGACGGCGAGGGAGCCGGTCCAGATATCGGAATTGGGGCCGAAATAATCGTGCATCAGGACTGTTACCATCAGGTGGGCGCTGATCGCGTTGCCTTTAGAGAGGCCGCAGCCGTCATCCAGGGCGTACTGGGATGGGGGGATTTGAAGGGAACTGAGAAAATCGGCCACGGCGGTTGTGCCGGTCTTCCAGGTTCCCTCGCCAAATTTGTCGAAGCCGAGGCGTTTGCAGAGGCATTCGGCGTAGAGGTTCATGCTGTCTTTGTTGGCGCGGTCGATCACGCTGGCAAGCGGGGTTTCGTGGACGGCAAGAAGAGTCCAGGATTGGTCGCCGGCTTGCTGGGCCTTGAAATAGGCAGCCCGCATTGTGCGGTCGCGTTTGACTTGGCCGCTGAGGGTGATGCCGGCGGCCTTGAGGGATTCGGCGAGGACGGCGCCGGCGTACATGGGGGGATCGTGGACGGTTACGGAGACCGGGACGTCGTTGGCGGAGCGGGCGGTGCCGCGGAGTACGAGATCGTTGGAGCCGGGCTCGCGGGAAAGCCAGATGGCGTTTTCGCCGCCCTCGGTGCAACTGTTTTTAATCGAGACATAGGCGGTCGATGGGTCGGTGGAGAAATTGACGAGTCTTCCGTATCCCGCGGGGCGGACATAAACGTCGATGCAGTTGGCGTTGAGATTTAAAGCGGCGATCTCGGCGTCGTAACGCTTCTGGGCCTGATCGGCGGGCCAGTTTGGATGGAGGAATTCATCGTCGAAGACGCTGTCATCGACCAGGAGATCGTGGGCGGAACGGAATTGTTTTCTTGCCAGGCCGGTGGCCCAGGCTTTGAAGACGGTGTCCACGTCCCAGCCGACTTTTTTGAGGAGTTCGGCATCGCCGAGGGTCGGGTCGCCGTCGCCGACGAGAACCAGTTGGCCGTCGTGATAGAGAAGGAGGGTGCGGAATCTGAAATTGCCGCCGAGTTGTTCGAGGGCGGCGGAGGTGGTGATGACTTTCAGATTGCTTGCGGGAACGAGGGGGAGGGTTGGATTTATTTGATAGACGCGGGCGGCATCGGCGGGTGATTTTCCCATTCGGACGATGTCGATGCCGACGGCGGCTCGGGAGAGGAGCTTGTCGTTGAGAATCTGATCGATTTCGCCCGAGAGATCGGCCCGCGCGCCGCAACAAGCGGCCAGGACGGGAATCAGGAAGGCGGATAGAGCGATTGAAAACTGTTTCATCCTTGAAACCTCGGAGGTTTGTGAATCCGTTAAGTGATTACCTTATCGGGAATGCGGGGGGTGGCAAGTGAATTGAGGCGATAAATTCGTGTCCACCGATTCTTCGGGAGAGAATAGATTGAACCGCCAAGACGCCAAAACGCCAAGACAGGATCAAATTCAATTTCAGCGCCTGGATTCTTAAGACAGGAATCCAATTCCACCTTGGCGACTTGGCGTCTTGGCGGTTCAATCGCCTTTTTGGGGAAAATCTGGCCAGCCAAATCAAGTTTCGAGCGTGTGGGGTCCGATAATGTTGCAATATGGAGGTCTCGATCTATCGCCTGCGGACGCAGGACGTGCTGGCGCTTTGCGTGCTTAGCCTGCTGTTGCTGGGGGTGGTGATGGTGCAGTCGGCGTCGGCCGGGGCGGCAATGCGGACGGATTGGCAGTGGTCGGCGAGCGGGGTCAAGGATGCCATATTCGCGGCGGCGGGATTGGCGACATTTTTTTTGGTGGGGACATTTAACTACGCATGGCTGGGGAAGATTCCGGCGAGCCGATGGAAAAGCCCGATCCTTTGGATCCTGGGGCTGACGGTGCTGGCGAATCTGCTGGTGCTGGTTCCACATGTCGGGCTTTCGGTGAATGGGCGCGGCGATGGCTGCCACTGGGGCCGGTGCAGATTCAGCCGTCTGAATTGGCGAAATGGGCCGTGGTGCTTTATCTGGCGTTCTGGCTGGCGCGGCGGCCGGTGAATGTGGATCGGTTTTTCAGCGGGTTTGTTCCGACGCTGATTCCGGTGGCGGCACTTTGCCTGCTGGTGATTATCGAGGATTTCGGGACGGCGACGCTGATCGCGCTGGCGGCGCTGACGATGCTTCTTGCCGGGCGGGTGAAGTGGTGGCATCTGCTGCTGGTGGTTCCGCCGGTGATGACGGCGGGAATGTGGTTCGTCATGCACAAGGAATATCGGTGGCGACGAATCACGGCGTTCGCTAACCCTTACGCAGCTCCGCAACGCGAGGGGTATCACATGATCCAGAGCCTGCTGAGCTTCGCCACGGGTGGGTGGACGGGACGGGGGTTGGGAAATGGAATTCAGAAGCTTGGATATTTGCCGGAAGATACGACGGATTTCATTTTTGCCGTCATCTGCGAGGAATTGGGAATTTTCGGGGCGATGCTGACGGTGGTGTTGTATCTGGGGTTGCTCTATTGCGCGTGGCAGACGGTCAAAATGAAGCTGGACAACTTCGGGCGGCTGCTGGCGTTTGGCATCGGGATCATGGTGTCGATGCAGGCGCTGATCAATATCGCGGTGGCAACGGTGAGCGTGCCGACGAAGGGATTGTCGCTGCCGCTGGTGAGCGCGGGGGGAAGCGGGTTGATCATTACGTGTGCGGCGCTGGGATTGTTGCGGAGTGTGTCGCGGTTTAAGAACAAGGGGGATGTGGTGGAAGTGAAGACGCCAGGCAACCCAGATCGCCATGGTCGACCGCCCCACCGCGTGAGTGAGACGCAGTGGAAGGAATTTACGGCGGGGGATTGATCGGGGATTTTTTACCGCGGAGCCGGAATTTTTACCGCGGAGAACGCAGAGATCGCGGAGAATCAATATGGGGAATGGGTTATGTTCGAATTTGTCGGGATCGCGAGGGTATTGATTGCTCTGCGGTCTCGGCGATCTCGGCGGTGAGATTGAATTTTCGGGTTGGATGCCGATGGGAATTGACGAATTTCGCGTTAAATTGGGGGAAATTCGGTGATTTAATTCTCGGTGAGCGCTGACAGTGAACCCGTTTGTGATAGCGCCAGAGGGGTTAGTGTCAGCGCTCGCGTGACAACTCAAATCGAAAAGTGAATTACCATGGGGTGGCTAAAAACTGGCTGCGCGGCGCAGTGCCTCTATATATGAGTGCGCGGGGTGAAAGATTTGGACGTGTTTTTCTAATCTCGAGCATTTTTTTTATTGGGTAAAGCTGGCAGACCGGAAGACGAATTCCAGGCCGATGCCGCGTGCGGCCGCCTCACCGCCGCCGCCGCGCCAGGAACCCGATGGCCGTCACGCTCAGCAGGCTTATCGACGCCGGTTCGGGGACAGACTCGAAATCCGTGAGCGCCACCTCCTGGGTGTACGGCGCGGACTCGTAATTGACGATGAACGACCAGTTCCCGTCGGTGCTGAGGACCCGCTCGCCGGGCAGCGCGTTGTCGAAGGTGCCAGTCAGTGAGCCGGTGGTGATGAGAACGATGTACACATACGACGGTGGAGGCGTGTACCCCGGCCACACGGAGACGCTCAGCAAATCGGGAACCTGCGCGTTGCCGTCCACTTGAACCTGGTCGCAATAATCCGGCCAGGACCCCGGACCGCCGACGGAAGAGTCGAAGGTGGAGACGGTATCGTCCGCAGCCTCATTGCGCATCATATTCCCGACGACCAGGAGTTGGCCCGGCGTTGGCGCGCCGATGATAGTGCCGTTATTCAGCAGAACGTTGCCGTTGATAGTTCCGGCCCCACCGATGGTCGCATTGTTGACAAGGATGTTGTTGAGCGCCGTCAGGGTCGCGCCCTGATCGACGGTAACCTTGCCAGCGTTTTCCACCAGAGGCTGGGCGCCGCCGAATTGTAATGTGCCCGCCATCGCCTCGATGGTGCCGGTCGTCGTCGTGGCCCAGTTTACGTTCGCCGTGCCGTTACCGGTTTTGTTGATCGTCCCGGAGTTTGAAATTGACGGCAAAGGGGTAACACCATTGCTCAGATCGTTGAAACTGCTGGCGCCGCTAATGGTCAGCGTCCCGCCGTTATTGATCGTCGCTCCCGTGCGGCCGTCAAGCGGTGACGCGGAGATCTGGCTGGCGCCCTGAAGATTAAGCGTGGCGTTGCCGAGCGTGGGATTCATCGCGCTCTGAACGATCTTGGAAATCGTCGCGGTGCCGGCGGACTTAACGCTGAGTTGGTCTATCAACCCGGAGTTCCAGGTGAAGGCATTGTTCACGGACATCACGGGATTTGAGCCGTCACCGACGAGCGAGCCGCTGGCCTGCGTGTAATTATTGAGGACCGGGCTGATGTTCAGGGTCCCGCTGTTGCTGCCGGCGTCGAAGCGAACGTTGTAGGTGGTGTTACCGTTGTTGTTGGGAACTTGACCGATGTCCCAATTCCCCGGCGTGTTCCAGGCGCCGCCATTGGGCCCCCGCCAGTTAGCCAGCGTCTGGCCAAGAGCCCCCGCGGCCTGCAACAAAACCTCCGCCACCAGTCCGACGATCGCGATGTACCGATACGTACGCCCTGAATTCGTGCGCATCCGCATTTTCCCTCTCCCTTCTTATTTAGTTGTGTTACAGCTTAAAGAACTGTCGAAACGCGGTATCGCAGGATATATACCACGAGAGGTTGAAACAACCATATATTTGCGATTTCTTCGACAACCACGGGGCTTCATGTCGTAAAACGTGACCATGACGGGTCAATCAGAGGTGGAAGAAGAGTTAAATCGGTTGAGGTGCCGGTGCCGAACGGCTTCGTTTACTCGTATATCATGGGCGCTGGCGCTGTGGGCACATTTGGCTTGGCCTGTTGACGGGTGGATGATCCGTCTGCGATGGGCGAAGGAATCGCCGCGATCCGCGGTTGGCGTTGAAGAGTTTCGCGCTCAAGCGCGACCTCGGCTCGACTGAGCTCGCCGAAGTCAACCGTCCTTCACAGCCCGCCTTACCGACCTCCCCCCGGGGCCAGACGGCAGTGCGCGTTGATCAATGTGCGCAAAGGATTATTTAGCCGTAGTCGGCTGTGAACAATTCGCTTAAGGCCCATCCAATTTTTCTTCGGCCTCGGGCTTGCGGATGTAGATCGGCGGACAATTCTTGGCCAACAGCTTGGCCCAACTTCCCTCACGACTGAAGCACGTGAACTGCTTGGGCGCGATAGCGATTGACCTTGATTCGGTGTTCGTTCTTTCTCGCCTGTGCAAGATCATAGGCAAGCTGCATCTGCAGCCACGTCTCGGGCGTGCTGCCGAACGCTTTTGTCAGGCGAATGGCCATTTCCGGGCTGATGCCGGACTTGCCGTTGATGACGTTGTTCAGGGCCTGGCGGGTGACGCCGAGCAATTTTGCTCCGTCGGTGACGGATAAGCCCAAAGGGTCGAGGCAGGCATTTCGGACGCTACGACCGGGATGGGAAGGATTTTTCATCGGCATGGCATTTGTTCTTTTCAATCCGTGTAAAGCGGTGATTGTCACTTGTCAATATGGGCATGCTTACTCAGATTGAATGACAGGCCGTATGGCTGACAGATTACGACCTGCATGTCGCGCCGACACACGCCGAAATTCCTACGGAAAATCGGGCACGAAACGCCTGTCCGAAAGGTATTCACCCCCCGCCGTTTAGCAGTTCGCGCGGTCTCCTTTTCAAGTCTCCAATTCCTTCTGGTATCATCTTGGACTAGGCCGATGTCGTTCAAATGCTTAGAAGCCAGATGGTGGAATGTCAGACGTAACAATTGCCAATCTTGATGCAAGACTAGCACGCTTCTCTACGAAGCTGCGAGACGATCTTAAAATCATGCCGCCTGAATCGAACGCGGTGGCGAGCACAATTCGGTCGGAACTAAGCAAACTCGATCCGAAACTGCTGCCGACGCTAACTGGGGAAAGTCCGTTAGGACTGACTGATCGGCTCCACCAGCTTAAACTCCTTCTCAACTGGCTGGAACAGACTCAAGACACAGACAATTCATACGGGCAATTAATCTCGCTTAACTATATTTGCTTTGTTTACCTCGGCGACGCCTGTTTCAATAGTTTTCGCAAAGAGTTGCCCAAGGGTTCGGTGACGCAGAAATGTGCGGAGTATCTTAGCGATAATCCCGTTCGTGGATTCCGAAATGCCTTTGCGCACGGAAATTGGCGGCTTACGGCTGATCGATCCGCCATCGACTTTTGGGCACGTAAGGGAAGTGATCCGAATGAGGTTCTTTGCCGCTTCCGGTTCACCGAGGATGATTTGCATTTTGCCCAGTATTTGGCTGTGGCCACTGCCTACGCCGCCATGATGGTGCTCTAGCTAGACTAATGCGGATTCACGGCAGAGCGCAGAGGCCGCAGAGAAGCAATTAACAGTTTTTGAATCGCCAGCGCACTCCGCGTTCTCTGCGCCCTCCGCGGTAAATAATTCGCTTACGGTCCGTCCAATTTCTCCTCGGCCTCGGGCTTGCGAATGTAGATCGGGCGGAGGTTCATCGCATCGGTGAATTTGTTGGCTCGGGCCATTTGCCAGCCTAATGTTGCGACGGTTTGGGCCTGGGGACGCCATTGGGATTCTTCGGTTAGAAAAATTTGTGGATCGGTTTCGGGGATGAATTTGCGGTGGTAGGGAATGCCTTCGCCGATCAGGTGAATTGGACGCGGGGATTTAGACAAGATCGCGGCGAGGGTGCTGAGCTGGGCGGGTTCAAGTTCGGTCCAGCCGTCGGGGGTCCGGGTGAATGAGGCGGTGAAGATTTGATCGCGTTTGGCGTCTAGGACGATGATGGCGTTTTTGGCTTCGGGTGGTGCGTTTTCTACCAGGACGCGGACGGAGGGGACGGCGACTAAGGCCGCGCCTGTCGCGAGGGCGAGGGTTTTGGCGAGGGTGATGCCGATGCGGAGGCCGGTGAAAGAGCCGGGGCCGGCGGAGATATAGATTTCGCGGAGGTCGGTGGCGGTCCACTGTAGCTGGCGGCAGAGGGTGTCGATGGCGGGGATGATGCGGGCGGCGTGCTGGAGGCCGTGGGGGAAGGTGTCTTGGGCGAGGGTGTTGCCGTTTTCGGCGAGGGCTACGGAGCCGAGGCGGCTGGAGGTTTCGATGGCGAGGGAGCGGAGGGTCATTTCGAGGCCTTTCGAGGCTTTAATCCGAATTTTTGACCACGGATGGGCACCGATAGCACGGATGTTTGGTATTGTCGAATATTTATCAACTGATTCATCGATTACTCCAGGGCAATCGCATGTAGTCTGAAAAAAGGAGAAGACCCCCCACCCTCCCCCGGAGTACCCAACATTTTCGATCTTTCGCGCAAGTCCTTTAATTCCAACGTCAAATTTAACCGCAGAGAACGCCGAGATCGCAGAGCGGAATGCAGAAAATAATGTACCAGAGCAGTTCTACCGGATGTCTCTGCGATCTCCGCGTTCTCTGCGGTTAAATGCCGATGCACAAAAGCGGAGTAACTATGGATTTACAATGAAGATCAAAAATGTTGGGAGTACCGGGGGAGGGGAAAGATAGGAAATAATGGCTACATGCGATTGCCCTGTCGATTCCTCAGGCAGGCAGCTGTGCACGGGATTCACGATTTTTATCCGTGGTATCTGTGTAATCCGTGGTTCTATTGAATTATCAGGGCTAAGCAGATACCGAGGAAACTTTCGCGCGTTTGCGGTCGCGGTGGAAGAAGAAGATGACGAGGATGATTGCGAGGATGCCGGCGCCGATCCACATGGAGTAGCGGAATTCGCGGACGCGTTGGGCGATGTCGCCGCCGTAGGTGCCGCCCCAGTAGCCGAGGCACATGAATATTCCACCGCTGAAGATGGCGGCGAGGCCGTCGGCGATGATGAATTTGGCGAATTTGAAACGGCTGGTTCCGGCGGTGAAAACCATGGCGCCGCGGATGCCCATGAAGAGGCGGCCGATGGCGACGAACCAGATTCCGTATTTTCGGAAAAGATCTTCGGAGCGTTTGATGCGGGCGAGGGTGACGTGCTTGCCGATGAAGGGGACTTTTACGATTTTTTCGCCGTAGAAATGGCCGAGGGTGTAGAGGATGCAGTCGCCGCCGACGATGCCGAGCCAGGCGAGGGGGGCGGCGATGGCGAGATGCCATTGATGTTTGGCGATGAGGATGCCGGCGGCGATGAGGGGGACGTCTTCGGGGATGGGGACTCCGACGCCGCAGGAGAGGAGGAGGCCGAAGAGGGCGCCGTAGCCGCCGGTGTCGAGCCAGCCCCGCACGGTATGGGGGTCGAAAAAAAGGGCGAGTGGGAGCGTTGGGGGAATCATTTTGGAGTAAAGCTTACGACGAATCGGATGTAATACTATTGTCAGATGTAATACATGGACTGCTGGACGCTGGCAAACCGATTGACCTGTTCCATGAGTTGTTCGAGGGTCATTTTATCCAGGACATCGTCGGTGGCCTGGGTGAGGCGTTCGTTGACGAGGCGAACGGCGGCTTTGCCGGGGGAAAGATCGGCGGTGGCGACGCCTTCTTTTTCCTTGATGGTGAGGCGGCCTTCGAGGCGGCGGATGAGATCACCCACGGCGATTTCGCGGGGATGGCGGGCGAGGCGATAGCCCCCGCCGCTGCCGACCTTGCTTTCGAGGAAGCCCCCCCGCCGGAGGGCGAGGAGAATGGCTTCGAGGAATTTGTTGGGGAGGTCTTCCTGCTGGGCGAGGTCGCGGGACTGGATGAATCCAGTGGGCCAGAGGCGGGCTAACTGGACGACCGAGCGTAAGCCGTATTCTGTTCGTTTGGAAAGGCGCAAAGCTAGTTGTCTCCAGAGTAAATCTGTGGGAATGGTAAAGGTTTGGTGTGGATGGGGTCAATGGATAAGGCGCACTAATTCGGTTTCCGGTTGTTGGATAACTTTTTTTGTTTATCGGGGAAGACGGATGAAGAGTTGGGTCGTTGCGGTGTTCGTGCCGAATGAGTTCGTTTACTCGAATGTTTAAGGGCGGTGGCGCGGCGGGCGCATTTGGCTGGCCTGGTGAGGGTTGGGCGGGCCGTTTGCGAAGGGGAAAGGAGTCGCCGCGTTCCGCGGCTGGTGCTGAGGAGTTTCGCGCTTGAGCGCGACCTCAACCGTCCGCACAGCCCCGCTTGTCCGACCTCGCATGGGAACTCGCAAAGAAAGTCGTCCGAAATTTTGAGAAGGCAGGTCGGACGAGGCGGTGTGAAGGATGGTTGACTTCGACGAGCTCAGTCGAGTCGAGGTGAGAGCTTGAGCTCGATACGCCTCAGCAATTGCCGCCGAAGGCGTGACTCTGGGATCGGGGTTGTGGGATGGCGGATAGTGGGGAATGATGGGAGGATAAAATATCAATTGTCGAGGAGTAGCAATTTATGGAACGTGATCCGGGATTGAAGACTATTGTTCAGGTCGCGGTGGTTTGCCGGGATATTGAAGTGACGGCTAGGAGATGGGCGGCGGTGCTGGGAGTTGATGTGCCGGCGATTTCGGCGACGGGGACGGGGAATGAATGTGGGATGGTTTATCTTGGGAAGCCGTCGAATGCGCGGTGCAGGCTGGCGTTTTTTGAGACGGGGGTTTGCAGGCTGGAATTGATTCAGCCGCTGGGGCCGGGGAGTAGTTGGTGGGATGTGCTGGAGAAGAATGGGGAGTCGATTCATCATTTGGCGTTTGAGGTCAAAGACTTGAAGGGGACGTTGCGGGCTTGCGAGGAACAGGGGATGCCGCTGATTCATCAGGGGCATTGGGATGGGAGGAACGGGACGTATGCGTATGTCGATAGTCAGAAAAAATTGGGGGCGATGATCGAATTTTTGAACTTCGAGAAGAAATCGACATGAAAAAATCTTCTGTTTCGCGGCGGGAGTTTTTGGGATCGTCGATCGCCACGCTGGGGGCGGCGTCGCTGGCACAGTTTGGGGTGACTTCGCTGCTGGCGGCGGAAGCGGGGAAGACGCTCGGGTTCGCGTTTGTGGGGCTGGGGGATTTTGCGCGGAATCATCTTTTGCCGGGGATTATGCGGTGTAAGTTCTGCAAGCCGGTGGCGCTGGTTAGCGGACATCCTCAAAAGGCGGCGGCGGTGGCGAAGTTGTATGGAGTCGATTCGCGGAATATTTACAATTATGAGAATTACGATTCGATCAAGGATAATCCGTCAATCGACGTGGTTTATGTCGTGCTGCCGAATGGGATGCATGCGGAATATACGATTCGGGGGTTTGCGGCGGGGAAGCATGTGATGTGCGAGAAGCCGATGGCGAATACGGCGGAGGAATGCCGGCAGATGATCGCGGCGGGTAAAGCGGCGGGGAAGAAATTGCAGATTGGATATCGGATGCACTGGGATTCGCCGACGGCGGCGTGCATTGATGCGCTGCGCCGGGGAGAGATCGGGCCGGTTCAGATCATCGAGACGGAGACGGGATTTACCATCGGGGATCCGACGCAATGGCGGCTGAATCGAAAGCTCGCGGGGGGTGGGTGTTTGATGGATATTGGAATTTATTCGCTCAGTGCGGCGCGGTATCTCAGTGGGGAAGAACCGACGGAGGTTTTTGCGCATACGTACCAGGATATGAGCGATCCGCATTTCAAGGAGGTGGAACAGAATTGCGATTTTCAAATGAAGTTTCCGAGCGGGGCGCTGGCGAGTTGTTTGTCGAGCTATAACACGAATATGAATCGGTTTGTTGTGCATGGGCGAAGGGGGCAGTGTTTGTTGGAGCCGGGGCAGTCGTATAACGGGGTGAAGTTTCAGATCAATCATGGGCGGGGGTTTGAGATGGTGGATGTGGTGGAGGCGGATCAGTTTGTGGGGGAGATGGATGGGTTTGCGCGGGCGATTAATGGGGATGGGCCGTTCTTGGCGACGGGGGAAGAGGGGTTGAGGGATATGAGGATTATTGAAGCGATTTATGAGTCGGCTAGGACGGGGAAGAGCGTGAAAATTTAGGTTTTCCGACTTCGCGTTCTTCGCGGTAAATCTTAAACCGGATTACCGCGAAGCGGCTGTGTTAGTTGTCAAGCGTTTTGAAGTTGACATTTTGGACTCCATGTAATGCCGTCGCGGGCCATGGCGTTGAGAATCGTCAGCAGCTTTCGCATGCACGCGGTGATGACAACCTTGGGCAGTTTGCCCGCGTTTTCCAGACGCTCGGCGAACATGCGGATCACCGGATTACAACGAATGGCGGTGATCGTTGCCATGTAGAGCACGCTGCGGACCGCAGCGCGTCCGGCGAAGATGGCGCGTTTTCCCGCCCACTTTCCCGAATCGCGGTTGTACGGCGCCACGCCAACCAGGGCGCTGATCTGACAACGATCGATCTTGCCCAATTCGGGAAGTTGGGCGGCCAGAGTGGCGGCGGTGGTTTTGCCGACGCCGGGAACGGACAAAAGCAGATCGCGTCGGCCGGCCAGATCATCGTCGGAGTCGATCAGACGGGTGATCTTTTTTTCGACCTGCTTGAGCCGGTCGTGGATCTGCCGGAGAAGTTTGTCCAGCGTGGCGCGGACGAAGGAGTGGTCGGCCGTCTGCCTCTGATTGGTCAGGGCGGTGCGGGTGTCGATGAGCTGTCGGCGCAGGACCAGCAGGGCGTCGAGCTCGAGCTGGTTTTTCGAGCGTTTTTCGCTGACCGCGGGCTGGAGACAGCGGGCATAGACCGCCAAGAGATGAGCATCGATCCCATCCGTCTTGGCCAGGAGGCCCTGGGCCTTGGCGAAGTGGCGCACCCGGCCGGGCTGCACGCGGGCGATGGGCAATGCCGCATCGAGGGCGGTGTTGAGAAGAAGCTTCTCGTAACCGCCGGTGGCTTCCAGGACGATCAGAGTCGGCCGCAGTTGCCGCATGTGTTCGATCAGTTGCGTGATCCCGGCGGCATCGTTGGCGAAAACGACAACCCCGGCTTGGCCCTCGACGGCCAGATCGAGCTTGTCTTTGGAGACATCAATGCCCAGATAGGGCATCGTCGCGTGAACATCGGAAACGGAAGTCATGGTGGCCCTTTCTTGCAAATGCGAGCTTGCGGGATGCAGAGGCTCAGTCGGCTGTTCGGGCTGCGAGACACGAGATCGGCTTGAACCACGCTCTGCGACGGCCTTGGAGTGCCGAGGCGCGACCGGTTTTGGGCCGATCGTCGTGTTCGCATGACTCCTCGCTGCGCTCGTCGTCACGCGAACACGACGAGTGGAAGTAGAACCGATACCGGGCTTTTTGAACATACAAGGCGCGAAGGACGCGAAGGGGAAAATGAGCGGGAAATCTTCTTGCGTTTACACCGCTGAGGCCTGCTGGAATTCTTTGCGGCGGTCGGCCATTTGGGCCTTTAATCGGGCCAGGATCGAGCTGTGCATCTGGCTGACGCGGCTTTCGCTCAGATCGAGCGTCATGCCGATTTCTTTCATGGTCATTTCTTCGAAATAATAGAGGATGATGATGAGACGTTCGGCTCTGGAGAGGCCCTTGGTCATCAGTTCCTTGAGGTCTTTGCGCTGGATTTCGCGGACGGGGTCGGCGCCGCGCTTGTCTTCCAGAACGTCGATCTCGCGGACGTCTTTGTTGCTGTCGGTTTCGAACCATTTGCGGGAGAGAGAGACGACGCCGACGGCGCTGGCGTCCTTGGCCATTTTTTCGAATTCGGGGATGGAGACTTTGAGGCGATGGGCGATTTCGTTGTTGGTGGGCGAGCGGCCGAGCTCGGCTTCGAGGCTCTTGGCGGCGGTGTCGAGCTTGTGGGCGCGGGAGCGGACGAGGCGGGGAACCCAGTCCATGGAGCGAAGCTCGTCGAGGATGGCGCCGCGGATTCGCGGGGCGCAATAGGTTTCGAATTTGACGCCGCGATCGAGGTCGAAGGCGTTGATGGCGTCCATGAGGCCGAAGATGCCGGCGGACATCAGGTCGTCCAGCTCGACTTCATCGGGGAGCTTGACGTGGATGCGCTCGGCGTTGTAGCGGACGAGATGGAGGATAATTTTCCATCAGGGCGTTGCGCAGCTTTTCGGTTTTGGTTTTCTTGAATTCGATCCAGACCTGCTTGATGTCCTTCATCGGTGGCTTGGCCATGAAACCTCCCGGTCCGTGGGTCTTGAACGCGGTTCGCATTTTCGGCCTTCTTTCAAAAAGTTAGGGGATCAGGCCCGCGCGGTGGGCGAAATCCCGGGTACATCACTTTCGTTTATCGGTCACTCTGGGCCGGGTTGGTCCAGCTTTTCTTTATTTTTTCCGCTTCTGACTTAACATTTTCTTCGAGCATCTTGCGGGCCATGGAGCCGACGACGAGTCCGATAACCAGCGTAACCCCCATTGCCGTCAAAGCCCGCTCGACGGTGGTGGCGAATGGGTTGTCGGCGCCAAGGCCACCGACCACCAGACAAACGGCGAACACCAGAAGCGCGGCGACAGCGGCCATTCGATTTACCATGAGAGACTCCTATCTTCTGAACCATCGGCTCATGCGGTTGAAGAATCCGCCACCGGCGAGATCGACGGTGGGAGCGACGCCGCGCTCGAGGCGCATGGCGAGTTGGCTGATGTATCTGCTGGCGGGACAGTTGGGGTTGGCCAGTAGAAACGGCGTGCGCCGGCGAACGGCCGCGGGGACTTCCGGGTCGGCGGGGACGAAGCCGGCGTCCATCACATGCACGTTGAGAAATTGTCTGGCGACTTTGGCGATACGATCGTAAACCAACTGGCCTTCGCCCTGAACGCGGACCTGGTTAACCAGCAGGCTTAGAGGGCGGTCGGGGGCGTCGCGGCTGATGACTTTGATTACGGCGTAGGCATCGGTGATGGCGGTCGGCTCGGGGGTGGTGACGACCAGGACCTGATCGGCGCAGCGGGTGAAGCTCAGGACGTTGGGGCTGATGCCGGCGCCGGTGTCGATCAGGATGATGTCGTTGCGGGCTTCGAGTTCGGCGAGGGCCGTGACGATGCGCTGGCGGTCGATGTCGCTGAGGTCGGCCATGCGGGCCAGGCCGGAAGCGCCGCCGATGAGTTGGAATCCACCGGGGCCGTCGACCATGACGTCGGCAAGTTCCGTTTCTGGGAGATGACGTGGGACAGATTGGAGGGGAGATCGATGTTGCAGAGGACGTCGGCGTTGGCGAGGCCGAGGTCGGCGTCCAGAGGACGACGCGTTTTCCGGCGGATGCGAGTTTGATCGCGAGATTGACGGCGATATTGCTTTTGCCGACGCCGCCCTTGCCGCTGGTGACGGCGATGACGGTCGCGCGGGTTGCCTGGCGTGCGATTCGCCGCAGTTGTGTTGCCTGATCGATCAAGACGGACATGACGTATTCCTTGTTCCTGGTGTTGCTGTTCACTACTGCGGCTTTTCCATGATTAATTGACGGCCCGGCGCGAGAGGATCAGTTCGGCAAGACGCCGGGGCTGACCGACTTCGATGTCATCGGGCACATCCTGGCCGGTGGTGACGTACGACAGGCTTTTGTTGACCTTGTGAACGACGTTGAGGACGACGCCGACGTGGGCGGCTTCGTCGAGCTTGGTGAAAATGATCTTGTCGACGCGGACTTCGCCGAAGCGGGCGATGGCCAGTTCCACGCATTTCTGGCTGGCGGTGGTGGAAAGGACGAGATGAACCTCGTCGGGGTTGGCGGCGGCGAGAAGGCCTTTAAGTTCGCTGAGCTTGAGGGCGTCGTTGGGGCTGCGGCCGGCGGTGTCGATGAGGATGAATTCGCAATCGCGCATGGAGCGGATGGCGGCGCGAGAGTTCTTCGCCGGAGGAGACGACGGCCAGAGGCGAGCCGAGGATGTCGGCATATTTTTCGAGCTGATCGATGGCGGCGATGCGATAGGTGTCGAGGGTAATCAGGCCGATGCGGCGTTTCTCGCGGAGCTTGAGATTGGCGGCGAGCTTGGCGAGGGTGGTGGTCTTGCCGACGCCGGTGGGACCGATCAGGGCGACGACGTGCGGGCCGGAAGTTTTGCTGCGGACGATCGGGCCGGCGGCGGGCAGGAGTTTTTCGATTTGCTCGGCGAGTTTGGAGCGGACGAAATCGGCGCTGGCGAATGTGCTCGGGACGGATTTGACGCTGAAGGGTTTTGATCATGCCGGTGGCTAATTCCTGGGCGACCTGATTCTCGATGAGCTGGGAGTAGTAGGCGAAAAGTTCTTCCGGGATCTGCGGGCAACTGCTGTGGGTCACTGTTCGTGACCAGCTCCTGGACCATCGGTTTTGAGTCCGGTGACTTCCTGGAAAATTCCGGCGATGGCGGCGTTCTGGCCGGCGGGGCTTTCGAGGAGTTGGCGTTTGGGATCGGGGACGAGCTTTGACGGGCATCGGCGCGGGGCGGGCGACGAATTGGCGGCGGGGAACGATTTGCAGCCGCGGGCGTCGCGGCTGGCGGTGATCTCGAAAACTTCCTGGCGGCGGAGACCGAGCCAGCGATTTTCGTGAAGCTTCGGGTGTGCAGGATGACGGCGGTTGGGCCGAGTTCCTGTTTGACGACCGCGAGGGCCGCACTCATCGTGGAGGCTTGAAAAGTCTGCAGATCCATGGCGATCTTACCCGTTCATTCCCACCAGGGCGACGGCTTCGACCGTGACCTCCGGTACAATTTCGTTGTAACCCAGCACGGCCATATGCGGCAGCGCGGCTTCGATCATTCGTCGGATCGCGCGCGCGAATCTGCGGGCCGCACAGCAGGACGGCGGAGCGGCCGGCCTGCGTCAGTTCCGTCGCTCTTGGTCGACGATCTGCTGCACGATCTGCTGGGCCGTCTGCGGCGGCATCGTGTTGTTCGTGCCGCGCTCGCTGCGCTCGAGATGGCCGTTGATCAGTTCCTCGACGGCCGGATCGAGCGTGAGGCACCAGAGCTTGTCGTGTTCGTCGACATATTGCTTGCAGATGGTCCGGGCCAGGGCGTGGCGGACGTATTCGGTGAGGACCTCCAGGTCCTTGGTGCGGGAGGCGTAATCGCCGAGGGTTTCCAGAATCGTTTCCAGATCGCGCACGGGGACGCGCTCGCGGAGAAGGTTTTGCATGACCTTCTGCAATTCGCCGGGCTTGACCTGCGTGGGGATCACTTCCTCGACCAGGGCCGGGACGCGGGTCTTGAGGTTGTCGAGCAGGTTCTTCACGTCCTGGCGCGTGAGCAGTTCGTGGGCGTGGCCTTTGATCAATTCGGTCAGATGGGTGGCGATGACGGCGGTGGCTTCGACGACGGTGTAGTTGATGCAGTTCGGCCTGCTGGCGCTGGGATTCGGTGATCCAGTAGGCGGGCAGGCCGAAGGCGGGCTCGGTGGTTTGGGTGGCGCCGGCGATCGGGCCGGTGGTGGCGCCGTTGTCCATGGCCAGGAATTGCTCGGGATAGGCGACGCCCTTGCCGACGGTCTGGCCCTTGATCTTGACGACGTAATCGTTGGCGCCGAGCTGCATGTTGTCGCGGATGCGGACCGGGCGGGACGATGATGCCCAGATCGATGGCGATCTGGCGGCGGATCAGGCTGATGCGATCGAGCAGATCGCCGCCCTTGGTGGCATCGACCAGCCGGACCAGCCCGTAGCCGACTTCCAGTTCCATCGTGTCGAGATCGAGGAGTTTTTCGACTTTTTCCGGTTCCTTCTTGGCGGCTTTTTCCTTTTCGTTGGCGGCGACGGCTTTGACGGCTTTTTTCTGCTTGCGCGATCAGCGTCACAGCCAAGCCGGCCGCAGCAGGTTGCCGAGGATGATCAGCGGGAACTTGGGCAGGCCGGTGAACATCATCAAGCCGACGAAAATGCACGGCGATCGATCAGCGCCTTGGGCTTGGCGAACAGCTGGCTGAGGATTTCATCGCCGAGATTGGTCTTGCTGCTGGTGCGGGTGACGATCAGGCCGGCGGCCAGCGAGACGATGAAGGCGGGGACCTGGCTGACCAGGCCGTCGCCGATGCGTCAGCTTGGTGTATAGCGAAAGGCAATCGGAGCAGGCTCCAGCCGTGCTCGAACATGCCGACGTATAGGCCGCCGAGGACGTTGACGAAGGTGATGATGATGCCGGCGATGGCGTCGCCGCGGACGAATTTGCTGGCACCGTCCATGGCTCCGTAGAAATCCGCTTCTTGTGCGATGTCGGCCCGGCGGCGGCGGGCTTCGGGTTCGTTGATGGTGCCGGCGTTCAGATCGGCGTCGATGGCCATCTGCTTGCCGGGCATGGCGTCCAAGGTGAATCGGGCGGCGACTTCGGAGATGCGCGTGGCGCCTTTGGTGATCACGACGAACTGAATCACGACGATGATGATGAAGATGATGATGCCGACGGCGAGCGAGCCTTGGTGACGAAATCGGCGAAGGTGTGGATCACTTCGCCGGCGCTGCTCATGGCGGTGGTGGGATCGCCGGCACGGTCGCCGGCGGTCAGAATCAGGCGGACGGTGGCGACGTTGAGCACCAAGCGAAACAAGCGTCATCGCCAGCAGCAGCGAGGGAAAGACGGACGAATTCCAGCGGGCTGGTGACGTAGATCGTCGTCACCAGCACGATGATCGACAGCGTGATGTTGAAGCAGAGCAGGATGTCCAGCACCTGGGTCGGCAGCGGAACGAGGATCACCAGCACCAGGCTGACGAACGCCATGGGGAAGACCATCCCGCGGTTGTCGCGAAGCTTGATCAGCAGAGGATTGGAGGCGATGGTGGCCATTTATTTAGTTCACCGCGGCCGCGGCGGGTCGCACCGGGACTAGTTGTTTGCCGGACAGTTCGTAGACGTAGGCAAGGATTTCGGCGACGGCGGCGTAGAATTCCTCGGGGATTTCCTCGCCGACCTCGACCATGCGGTAGATGGCGCGGGCGAGGGGCGGACGTTCGATGATCGGGATGCCGGCGTCGGAGGCCAGTTGGCGGATGCGAAGGGCCATGAAATCGACGCCTTTGGCGATGACTTTGGGGGCGCGCATTTTGGACTGCTCGTATTTGAGGGCGACGGCAAAATGGGTGGGGTTGGTCACGATCACATCGGCGTTGGGAACGTCTTTTTTCAGTCGCTGCATGGTGCGCTGGAGGCGGAGCTGGCGGCGGCGGTTTTTGACGGTGGGGTCGCCTTCCATGCTGCGCATCTCGTCTTTCACCTCCTGCTTGGTCATGCGGAGGGAACGCTCGACGCGGAATCGCTGGTAGATGTAATCGAAGATGGCCAGGATCAGGAGCAGAATGCCGACGCGCATTCCGATGGCGAAAACCATGTCGGCACCGAGGCCGAAGATTTGCAGGTAGGCGAGTTGCTGAACGGCGATGATCTGTCCGAGCCGGCCGGCGATGGCGGACCAGCCGACGAGGGCGACGAGAGTGACCTTGAGAAGGTTGAGAAGGAGTTGCGGGGCGCTCTGGCGGAATCCGAAAATTTTGTTGAATCCGCGAGCGGGATTGAGGGCGGCGAAATTGATGGCGAGGCGCTGGGGGCTGAAATTCAGGCCGACCTGGGCGAGGTTGACGACGATGACGATGAACATGGCTCCGGCCAGAAACGGTAGCAGCGCGACGGCGACCCTGGAAAGGCAAAAGACGACCTGTTCTGCGATGTGTTGGGTGCCGAGATCGGACAACGATGCGGCGGAGAGAAGCTTGAGAACAACGTCGCGGAGCGCGAGAATCAGGGCGGGTCCGAACCATTTCATCATCAGCAGAGCACTGATGAGGAGAGCGGAACTGGTGAGATCGTGGCTGCGCGCGATATTCCCCTGCTCGTGGGCTTCGATTCTGCGCCGCGGCGTTGGGGCTTCGGTTTTATCGCCGTCATTTTCTGCCATGATCGTACCTGCCGTTTATCGCGCGTAGACTTTCCTGACCACACCGATCGCATCAAAGAGCTGGGAGCGGATGATCGAGCTGGTCAGGCCCAATCCAACGATCAGAACCAACATTCCGGCCATCGCCCGGACGGAGATTCCGGCGGTCATGATGTTCAATTGCGGGACGGTTTTGCCGACGAAACCGAGGACCATGTCGACAACGAGCATGGTGACGAGCATGGGGGCGGCCAACTGCATGGCGAGGATCATCGCGCCCTGAAATACCGAGACGACCGTTTCGAGCAGCGGACGATTGACGGAAACGGTGAGCAGCGGCAACGCGGTGAAGCTTTCGAAAACACCTTTGACCAGGGCAATGTGACCACCTATGGAAAGGAAAACGAGGAGGGTCAGGAAGAAGTAGAGATCGCCTACGACTGAGCCACCCCCGCCGTATTGGGGATTGAGGGTTTGTCCGAGATTGAGTCCCATTTGTTGTCCGATGATTTCACCGGCCCATTGCCCGGCGACGAAGACGAGACTGAGGATCAAACCGATGGCGGCGCCGAAGACGATTTCACCGCCGATGGCGACGGCGAGCGTCCAGGGGCTTTGGGGGATGGCGACCGTGACGGAAAGCGTGGGGGCGATCGACGCGGCCAGGACACAGGCGATCATGGCCTTGATGCGTTTGGGGATTTGGGTGCTGCCGAGCAGCGGTGCCCAGATCATCATGCCGGCGATGCGGAAGAGCACCAGCACGTAGATGGGGACGAAATTGAAAGCTGCCTGTAACATGGAACAGATCACCTCACGTGGCCGCTGGTAAACATGTCGAACGCGTACTGCATGAGGCGATGGCTCATCCAGGGCATCAGGGCCATGGCGGCGAGAACCATGGAGACGATTTTGGGAATGAAGGTGAGGGTTTGCTCCTGAATCTGGGTGAGGGCCTGGAGCAGTGAAATGGTGATGCCGACGACAAGGCCGATCACGAGCATCGGCGCGGAAATCACCAGTGCGAGGAGAAGCGTATTACGAATCAGTTCGGCGGCTTGCTCGGTAGACATGTGCACCCTTCCTTGAGTGTCACTGGACTATCAGTGCGCCCATCCATGGGCCAGCCCATCCTTGGGCTACATAACAAAGCTACCCATCAGGCTGGCGGTAATCAAGTGCCAGCCATCGACGAGAACGAACAACAGCAACTTAAATGGCAAAGAGATCAGCACTGGCGGCAGCATCATCATGCCCATGCTCACGAGCACGGAGGAGATCACCATGTCGATGACCACGAACGGAAGATAAACGCGAAAGCCAAGAAGGAATGCGGTCTTTAATTCGCTGAGCATGAATGCGGGAATCAGGGTCATCGTGCCGACTTGCGACCAGGATTTGGCGCGTGGCTGATGGGCGAACTGCATGAAGAGGTCGACATCGGGCTCGTTGTGGCTGGCCTTGATCTGGTTGATCATGAAGGCGCGGACGGGTTGGACAGCCAGGGGGAGTGCTTCGGTTTGGGTCAGTTTTCCGTTCATGTAGGGCTGGAGCGCGTTGTCGTTCACGCGCTGCCAGGTGGGCGACATGATCAGAAACGTCATGAACATCGCGAGGCCGACGAGAATTTGGTTGGGTGGAAGCTGCTGGGCGCCCAGGGCCTGGCGGAGGAGGGCCAGGACGATGACGATGCGGGTGAAGCTGGTCATCATCAGCATGATGGCGGGGGCAAGGGAAAGAACGGTCAGCAGGATGATGATCTGCATGGCCGCGGAGAAATTTTCGCGCTTGGAAATATCGGGAAGCTGATGTTCGGCGGAGGAGAAGGGATTGTCGGAGGAAACGGCTGAAGCGGGACCGGCGGACCTTAAATCGGTGGGAGGGAGGGTTGAACTAACGTCGGCGCGAATTAACGCTGGAGATACCAAGAGAGCTAAAATGAAAACCACACCCCAAACGATCGGTCTCACGAGAGCATCCTTTCTCATCGTGTCGTAACGCGAGCGATATATAACATGCGATTTGTTAAAGCGGTAGAGTGACTTGGCGAATCTTCGATTTTTTTTATTTGATTTTGAAAATTTGCGCGATTGCGGCGGCGCAAATTATGCGCTGCCGATCTGTCGAGAGACGTCGCGCACTTTTTCGCGGAGGTCGGATAGTTCTTTCTGAGTGTCTTCCAGCGCGGGATCGTCGGGTTTTACATCGTGTGAATCGTCGAATTGATCGGCGGGTTGGGCGTCCGGTGAATCGGCGAAATCTTTGCGAGCGCGGCCGAAGAGGGATTCGAATCGGCGGGCGACGGAAATGGATTCTTCGCGAGCTTGGGCGAGAATGGCGGCGACTTCGTCGGGGTCGGTGATTTCACACAAGGGGTTGAGGTTGGCGCCGGCGTCGCCTACCAGCACCAGACGTTTGCCGAATTGGACGACCAAAAGGTTTTGGCGCGGGGAGATGATACATCGGCCGAGGATTTTGACGGCGGGAGATCCGCGGTGGGTGACGGCGCCGGGGATCAGGCGTTTAGCGAAAGTTCGCAGAAGGAAAATTAGCGCGATGACGGCGGCGAGAGCCAATAGGACGCGGGTGAAGTCGAAGGTGCTGGATGAGCCGGTGGTTTGGTCGGATTTGTTCGGGGCTGAGGGGGCGTTTGTGGAGACGATGGGGCTGGATTCAAGGGAATCTTCAGCGGATGCGCGGGAGGTTTTATTTCGCCATGTCCAGGTGTCGCAACGGCGAGGAGGATGGCGATGGCCAGAAGGATTCCAGCGCGGAAGCCGGGCTTCACATCGCCTCCTCTTGGGCGGCTGGGACGATTTCGTTCACGCGGACGCAGAAATTATCGTTGAGAACCAGGACTTCGCCGCGAGCGACGAGGCGATCGTTGACGAAAACATCGACAGGGTCGCCGGCCAGTTTGTCCAACTCCACCACGCTGCCTTCGTTGAGTTGGAGGACTTCTTCGACGAGCATTCGGCTGCGGCCAAGCTCGATCTTGACGTTTAGTTCGACGTCACGGAGAAGATCGATGCTGGAGACCTGGGCATCGGCCATCACCTGCTGAAAGCTGGGGAGCTTGAAACCGGCGGCTTCGCTGCCGGGGAGTTCGCCGGCGCCGGCATCGTCGAAATTGGCCTGTTGGAGGAGTTCCTCGATCGACGGGCCGCCGGCGGAATTGGCGGCATTGGCGTCGGGGCTGTCGAAATTGGCCTGTTTCAACAGGGCGTCGATGGAGGCCTGGTCGATGGGCGTGTCGTCGGCGGGTGGTTGGGTGGCGGCGGCGACCGTTTCGGCGGCGGGCGTGGCCGGAGCGGGCGGGTCGGCCGCGGCGGTTGCTTCGGGAGGCGCGGGCGGTTGCGCCGGAGCGGGATCGGGTTGCGCGGCTTGTGCGGTTGGTTCGGGATTCGGCTCTGAGGGATTCTGTTGGGGAGGCGCGCCTTCGGGCGCTGGCTGATCTGCCATGAGTCACCATCCTTGGCGATCAGGTGCGGCCGGTGAGGGCACGCACAATTATTATTCCGCAGGGAACGGGAGGCACTGCGGAATCAGGACATCGTCGATCAATCCGTCGCCGACGATTTCATCCAACTGATACTTGACCTGCCGGCGAAGCGTTTCGAGCCCCGGCTCGGCGCCACCGCCGAGCTTTTCCGGATCGGTTTCGGCGATTATGGTCCGAACTCGGTCCTGGATCAAGGCATCGTGCTCGGTAACTATCGCTTTTACTTTGTCGGCGGACTCTTTTTTAACGGAAAGAACGATCTTGATATCGTAAAGAAACGCCCTTCCGCTGCGCTTGTTGGGGAAGCGGGCCTCGAGCAACGGGACTTCGGCGGTTGTGCTGTCGTCGGTCGTGGCGGCGGACTTGTCGCCGTCGGCGCCTTCGACCGCTTTGACGGGAGTGGTCATGTCGGCGGCGTTGGCGTTTTTGGCTCCGCCGGAAATAAATTTGAATCCGGCGAAGAGGACGACGGCTTCGATGATCATGGCGCCGCCGAGGAGAATGGGTGTTTTGGTGAAGAGTCCCCCAGCGCCGGCCTTGGCGGCGGCGGGCGCGGCGGCTGGGGCGGGTTCGGCTTTTGCGGCCGGTTTTTTGTCGCCGGAGGGAGCGGCGTCCGGCTTCTTTTCTTTTTCGGCCATGATTCCGCGCGTCCTTTTCCTTGAGTCCGATAACGGCAAGGGAGCGGGACCCTTACCATTCAATATCGGCTTGAAGGGGGCTGAACTGGATCAAACGTGCGGTTTCTGGGTGAATGTCGCGCGTTTCGGCGTGCCGGGATGCCGCTAAGTCAGATTGGTCAGAACAACCACGGATTTTACGGATGGCACGGATAAATCAGTCGGTAATGGGGCGGCGGATGACGCGGGCATAATCTATTGCGCGGCGGGTTACTTCGGCCAGTGTTTCCCGGACCATGAGCTTCTCGCCGGTGTCGCAGCAGACGACGGTGTCGGGGGTGGACTCGACGTAGCGGATTTTTTCGGCGTTCATGACAAAGGCCTGGCCGTTAAGACGCGTGAGAGTGATCATGGCGATACCTCAATATCTAAGATCTCAAAATTTGTGGATTTCATATTTGAGAATTGAGCAAATTCGTTAAAAGCTGGTCGCTGGTACTAATTACCTTGCTGGCGGCGCTGAAGCCGGTGGACGCGATGATCAGGTTGATGAATTCGCGGGATAGATCGACGTTGCTTTGTTCGAGGGCACTGGATTCGACGGTGCCGGTTCCGTTGGCGGTGGCTCCGCCGATGAGGGCGGTTCCGCTGTTGGGTCCCTGGTCGTAAAGGTTGTTGCCAAGAGCGATCAAACCGTCGGGATTGTTGAAATTGGCGAGGACGACCTGGCCGAGCGTTTTGGTCAAGCCGTTGGAAAACTGGCCGGTAATGGTGCCGTCGCCGCCGACGGAAAATGAGGTGAGGCTTCCGATGGCTTCGCCGTCCTGGGAACCCATGACAAGGTTGGAAGTGGTGCTGGCGAGCGCGGTGGTGCCGGTGAAATTGAGATTGATGTTGAGTGGGCTTTGGGCGCCGCTTCCGGTGCGGTCGACGGAAAGTTGTGTTCCGGTTGTGGAGAGGAGCGTGCCGGCGCTGCTGAAAGTCAGGGTTCCGCTGCCGACGACGGGGCCGTTTCCGCCGAGATTGTTTGGGCTGGTGGCGTAGAACTGCCAGACGGTGCCGCCGGTGGGCGTGGTGCTTTGGAGCACGGTTGTGAGGTTGATGGAGACGGGGTTGCCGAGAGAGTCGAAGGCGCTGATGGTTGTATTGGTGCTTTCACCGGTGGGATTGTCGGTGAAGGCGCCGTCGGTGCCGGCTGCGATGGTAAAGGGATTGGAGCCGCTGGCGCTGTCGACGAGTCCTTGCGATCCGAGGGTGAGGGCGTTTTCGGTGCCAGTGTTGCCAATGATGGTTAGCTGGGAGGTCGTTCCGGTCGTTTGCAGGGTTGTTCCGGGCGGAGGGGTTCCGCCCACGCCGGTGTTGATACCCAGTGCCTGGTTTACGAAATCTTCCAGATCGGTGACGTTGGAGGTGGCTGTCACGGTGTATGAAGCGGAGGGCAAGTCGCGTCCGCCCTGGGTGCCGGCGAGGGTTAAAACGTCGCCGACGTTCATCAGGGGCGCGGGGGGACTGCGGTGTTTACAAGAGAACTGAGCAGCGATGCGCCCGTGGGTGCCGTGCCGCCGGCGGTGCTGAAGGCTTGGCTGGTGAGGATAGTCGCCCCACCGGCAACGATGCCGCCGGAATTCAGATTGCCCTGAAGCGTGGCGTTTTGGGTGGCGGCGGCGATGGTTTCCTGTCCGATGGGGATTTTCAGATTCTGAATCTGTCCGGCGATAATATTTCCGGAGGAATCGGCACCGTAACCCTGAACGAAATCGCCGCCGGAAGTCACCAATTGATTGTCGCCGTTGAGGGTGAACGTGCCGTCGCGGGTGAATTTCTGCCCGGAAGGAGAATTCACCACAAAAAATCCGTCGCCACTGATGGCCATGTTGGTATCGACGCCGGTGGTCTGAAGTTGTCCGGGCGTGAAGTTGGTGGAGATGGCGGCGATTTGGTCGCCCATACCGGATTGAGCGGGGTTGGTTCCGCCGAAATCACCGGTCGGGCCGCTGCTGGCGATATCGGTGACATAAAACTGGGATGAAAAAGAGACGTTGCTGGATTTGAAAGCGGTGGTGTTGGCGTTGGCAATGTTGTTGCCAATGACGTTCATCCAGGTTTGGCTGGTATCGAGTCCGGTGAGCCCCGTGAATAATGAACCTGATAATGACATTGCAAACCCGCCTAAATTTCGAGGACATCCATTTTATCGAACAACCACCGCGACTCCGCCGCCGTGGGCGCGGCGTGTAGGGCCGCGCGTTTCCGGGAACGAATTCAAATCCACTTACGATGGCGCGGCGGCCGGGGTTGTCGTGGCGGTGTTCGGCGTCGTCGGCGCGACCGGGGCGTTGGTGATGGCGGTTATGTTGCCCATCGGAACGGTTGCGCCGGTATTGAGGGTGACATTGACGCCGGTGCTGCTTACCTGGACCGCGGCGACGATTCCGGTCTGTTGATCGGCGTTGGCGTCAGTGCCCTGGACAAGCTTGCCGATCATCGAGCTTGCGGCGGCGATCTGGTTTTGCTGCACCATGCTGGTCAGGCTGCTCTGCAAAGTGTCGGAAGATTGAAGCTGGCCGATCTCGCTCATCTGGCTGAGCATCTGGTTGGGATCCGTGGGATCGAGGGGATCCTGATTTTGAAGTTCGGTGACCATGAACTTAATGAAATCAGCGGGCGTCAGCGACGTGGACGCGTTGGTGGTCGAGCTGGAGGAAGAGGAGTTGGTTCCGCCCAGAAGTGAGTTGATAGCGCTCATAGTGAAATTCCTTTCGGCACAAAAACCGGAGGCGGTGCAAAAAACCGACGGGGTAATTTGGAGCGGCGCGAAAAGTGCGCGGGTGCGCGGAAAAAGATGCGCGATGGTGCGCGTTTCAGGCGACGAGATCGAGGGGATCGGGCTCGCCGCGAGCGCGGCGCCATGCGCGGCGAAGAGATTCGCGGCGTTGCTGTTCCTGCTGGGCGCTGCGGCCGTCAAAAGGGGTCTGACCCCCTTTTTTTTCCGAATCGTCGCTCTTGTCGCTCGTTGACTCGGAGGTTGACGCTTGATGGACGTGGAGGCGATCGACGGAGACGCCTTGAGTCTCGAGGGCATTTTTCAGTTGGCTGAGGGAGTGGGTGAGCAGGCGGGTCGCCTGGTCGTTGCTGGTCTGGAAGGAGGCGGACATCGCGCCGTTGACCATGCGCACGGTGATTTGCATGGCGCCGAGATCGGGGGGATTGAGGGCGATGTTCATGGTGCCGCCGTTGGGGAGGAGGCTGCCGCGGATTGTTGAGACGATTGAGGGTTGATTGGTTTCGGCGAATTGGGCGACGGGGGTTGAGGGAGGAGCGGGAGTAGATGCGGCGGCGGCCTGGGGGGAATGAGCCGACGAATGTGCGCCGGCAGCCGCGAGGTCGGGCAGAAGTTGAGCGGCGGACTGTACTGCGGAGTCGAAGCTGGTCTGGGTGGAAATGTCTGGTGATTGGGAATCGGTGGTGGTCGACGATGATTGGGCTGCGGTGGAGGGATCGGGCGGAAGTTGATCGGCTGACTGAGCGGAGGAATCGATGGCGACTGCTTTGGCTTTTACCGGAGACGGCGTTTCTGCTTCGCTGGCGGTGCTTGCAGTGGAATCCGCAGTGGAAGTCGTCGGTTGCGGTGGAGCGGGGTTGGAACTGGCTAAAGCTTGTTGAACCTCGCTGGTATTGGCCGGATCGGGGTTTGCGGTCGATGGATCGACCTGTGGAGTTGCGGGATTAGGCGTATTTGATGATGTGGGATTTGATTTGGCGCTCGCCGGTTTGGCGGTGGGCGCGATGGCATTTACGGGCGCGGCGGTTGCGGCCGAAATGGCCAGGACGCTGGTAATTGTGGGCTGAGGCGGAGCGGCGGTATTGGTTGTAGCATCGTCCGTAGTCGTCGTTTGAGTTGGATCGGTCGCATCCGTATCCGTATCCGCGGGTTGTGGGGTTGTTTCAGTGTCTGGATCGGAAGCGGCTTGGGGAACATTTTGTTGCTTCTGCTGGGATTTGGAATTGTCCTTCCCTTGCGTGGATTTCGTATTCGCTTTCTTGGGCGCGGAATTGGGAGCGGCAGCGGCGGCCGGCTGTGGTTGCGGGGCGGCGGCGGGTTTTGATTTGGCTTTGGTCAGTTCCTGCGAAAAGCCGGTGCTGGTGGGCTGGGTTATCGAAATTTCCGCGACGGGAGCCGGGGGAGGGGGCGCGGGATTGGGCGAAATATTCAGGATCGAGGTGCTCATGGTTTGTTACCGTCGGTTGAGGAGACCTGGGACTGGCGAATTCGTTCCAGGACTCTTTGTATGAAAGCTGTTTCGTCCGCAGACTTGAATTCCTTGATTATTTTTCCGGCAGTGCGCGTGTCCATGGCCTGGAGATATTGCTGGACGGTTTGCTCGCCGAGGGTCATGAAGATCGATTTGACCTGTTTGGCGGGCATCGCGGTGTACAAGGCTAGACTGCTCTGAAACCCGGCATCGTCCTGAAGGCGCTGGGCTTCCTGCTCTTTGGCGTCGAGGTCTTTTGAGCGCTTGTCCAGGGCGGCGCGGTCTGATGCGAGTTTTGTATTGGCGAGATCGACTTGCCTTTGGAGATCGGCGACCTGGCGCTGCTTTTGGTCCAATTCAAGCATTTGGGCGTCGAAGGTTCGGCGAAGAAACTCGACCTGGTCCAGGGCGGAGCGGCCGCTTTGGCCGGACATTAGATTTGCCAGAACGGTTCGGGAGTCGGGGGTTTTATTCGTATTCGTTGCGGGCGGGGCCGGGGGCGGAGGGGGCGGGGCGAAAATGACATCCTTGATCTGGGAGATTTTGGATTTGTTGAGTTGGCCGGATTGAAACAGGTAGCCGATGCCCCCGGCCAACGCGATGAAGTTGAGGGCGAGAGTTAGGACGAGAACGAGGAATAATTTTTTCACGCGGCCCCCGAATCGGCGTGGGTGAGTTGATCGTGGCTCAGTTGATCATGACCGAGGCGCATGGCGATCTCATCCATTTCGGCGACATCGCGGCGTTCGATCTCTTCACGCCAGCGAGCGTGCAGGCGTTCGCGAAGCTTTTCGAGGATTTTTCTTTGTTTGGAGGCTTCGTTCAGGTTGCGCTTGGCGCGTTCGACCTGAATCTGGATGGCGGCCATTTTCTCGGCGATGCCCATGGCCTTGCGCTGCATGGCCAGGGCGAAGCGGCGATGGGCGGCGAGAAATGGGAGATCGAGCCGCCCTACCAGGCGGTTTTTTCGGAGGTCTTCGACGGAGGCGCGGACGGAAGCGTCGAGGGCGCGCAATTCGCCGTCGAAGGCGGTCATTTGGGCCTGGATGACGGCGAGTTTGCGCTTGCGCTGGTGTTCGATGTTCGTGCGATGCCTTAGAACGCCGTCGAGTTGGAATGTGAATTTCGCCATGGGTGGTCAACTCATTTCGGCGGCGCGGCGGGTTGCCGGGGTTTTTGCGCCTGGGCACGCAGGGCTTTTTCCAACTGATCGATCCACGTGGACAACTCGCCCAATTGCTTGATGGATTGCTCCATTTTCAGCGGGGACGCGGAATCCTGCTGGAGGAACTGGACGATCTTGGGCCGGGATTGGACGGCGAGATCGAATTCGAGATTGGCGCCGGGGACGTAGGCGCCGATGTTGACGAGGTCTTCGATGTCCTGGAAGACGGCGCAGAGGTTGAGAACGCGTTTGATCTGGCGCGTTTGCTCGGGAGGAACGACGTCGCCGCGGACGCGGCTGATGCTTTGCAGGACGTCGATCGCGGGAAAATGAGAGCGGTTGGCGAGCGAACGACTGAGCCAGAGGTGGCCGTCGACAATTCCCTTGACGGCATCGGAAATGGGTTCGTTGAAATCGTCGCCCTCGACGAGGACGGTATAGAACCCGGTGATCGATCCGCGCGAGCTGCGGCCGGCGCGTTCGAGGATTTGGGGGAGAATTGAAAAGACGCTGGGGGGATAGCCCTTGGTGGCCGGGGGCTCGCGGGCGGCGAGGCCGATCTGGCGCTGGGCGTGGCATAAACGGGTGATGGAATCGAGCAGGAGGAGGACGTTTTTTCCTTCATCGCGGAAATATTCGGCGATGGTGCAGGCGACCTTGACGGAGCGGACGCGCATCAGGGGGGCTTCGTCGCCGGTGCTGACGACGACGACGCAGCGGCGAAGGCCGTCTTCGCCGAGGATTTTCTGGAGGAATTCCTGGACTTCGCGGCCGCGTTCGCCGACGAGGGCAACGACGGAGACATCGGCGCTGGTGTGTTTGGCGATCTGGCCGAGGAGCGTGCTTTTCCCGACGCCGGGGCCGGAGAATATTCCCATTCGCTGGCCGAGGCCGCAGGTGTGGAGGGCGTCGACGGAGCGAACGCTGGTGGAGATCGAGCGGTCGATGTTGATGCGCGACATCGGCTCGACGGAGCGCGCGTCGATGCGGCGGCGGGTTCCCATCGGCAGTGGTGGTTTAGAGTCGATTGGCTGGCCGAGGCCGTTGAGAACGCGGCCAAGCATGCGGTGGGTGCAATTGAGGGTGGAGGCGGCGGAAAGATTTTCGACGCGATCGCCGCGCGATACGCCGGCGGATGAATCCATCGACATCAAGAGCGTGCGGTCGTGCTGAAAGCCGATCACTTCGGCGATGGTCTGGCGGCCGCCGAAGCTGACGATTCGGCAGAGGGATCCCACGGGCAGCGCGAGATCGCAGGCTTCGATGGTCAAGCCGCCGATGGCCTGGACCTGGCCGGCGACGCGGTATGGCAACGCGGATTCCACGGCTTCGAGCTGGGAGGCGAGATAGGTCAACGGCCCTCCGCGATGTCCTGGGGCAATAGGTCGGCGATGACGTGATCGAGTTGGGCGTCTAGATCGCCGTCGATATTGCCGTGGTGGGTGAAAATGCGGGCGCCGCCGGGAGAGATGGTCGAATCTTCGACCAAGTCGACGTGCTTAAGCTGGGGCCAGGCGAGGCGGAGATTGGGCAATTCATCCTGAAGGGTCTTGAACTGGGACGGATGCACGGCGATGCGAACATCCGCGGCGTGAACGGCGAGGGAGAGGGCTTCCTTGAGGTTATCGCACATAATGCGCTGGTCCATGGTGCCCTGCCGCTTGGTGATCTTGCGGGCGATGGAGCAAGCTAGGCGAACGACTTCGTTGATGGCGTTGGTTTGAAGCTGGTCGCGGCCATCTTCGATTTGATGGACGGCTTGTTTGAGGGAGTTGATGAGCTGGGTCATGGCGGCGGTGTTGGCGGCGAGGGCTTCGGCGTGGCCGGATTTTTTGCCGGCTTCGAAGCCTTCGGCGCGGCCTTGCGCGTAGCCTTCGGAGTGGCCGGATTTGCGGGCTTCTTCCTTGAGGCGTTCGCCCTCGGTGGCGCCTTCGGCGATGATTTGGTCGGCTTTTTGGCGGCGCGGAGGAGGACGGATTTGGCGGCGGCTTCGATGTCGCGCATGGAGAAGACGGAGACGCTGAGGGGGATGTCGGGGGATTTTATTAGGCCCATGGCGATTCTCCGGCAGCGAACGCGCGGTGCCAAGCACCGCCGCTAAATTGTGGGTTAGACAACCATTTCCTTTTCGCCGCCGCGGCCGGCGATGATGATTTCGCCGGCGTCTTCCAGGCGGCGGACGATATCGACGATCTTCTGCTGGGCGGATTCCACGTCGCTGACGCGGACCGGGCCCATGTACTGCATGTCTTCCTGAATGAGCTGGGCGGCGCGCTCGGACATGTTCTTGAAAATCTTCTGCTTCAGTTCCTCGCTGGCGGTCTTGAGGGCCAGGGCAAGCTCCTCGTTGTCGACTTCCTTGAGCACGGACTGAATGCCCTTGTCGTTGACCAGCAGGATGTCCTCGAAGACGAACATCAGCCGGCGAATCTGCTCGACCAGGTCGGGGTCTTCGGCTTCGAGGCCTTCCATGATTCCCTTTTCCGTGGAGCGGTCGGCGAGGTTGAGAATTTCGGCGACGGTGTCGACGCCGCCGGCTTTTTCGAAGGTCTGGCTGACGATGTCGCAGAGGCGGTGCTCCAGGCCGCGCTCGACTTCCTTGATGACTTCGGGATTGGTCTGCTCCATGTTGGCGATGCGCTTGACGACTTCGATCTGCTTCTGGCTCGGGCAGGCCGACGAGAATTTCGCTGGCCTTTTGCGGGGGCGAGATGGGCCAGGATCAGCGCGATGGTCTGCGGATGCTCATCCTGAATGAACGTCAGCAGGTTTTCGCTCTCGGCTTTCTGCAAGAACGAGAACGGCGTGGTCTGCACCTGCTGGGTGACCTGCTTGATGATGCGGTCGGCATCGTCGTCGCTGAGCGATTTGCGGAGCAGGGCCTTGGCGTATTCCAGGCCGCCTTCGCTGAGATAGGAGTTGGCCAGGGCGAGGTTGTAGAATTCGCCGAAGATTTCCTGTCGGGTCTCGACGGGGATTTCGCCGATGCCGGCGATCTCGCGGCTGACCTCTTCGACGGCTTCGGGGGGAAGACGCTTGAGGATTTCGGCGGCCTGTTCCTCGCTGAGCGAGAGGAGCAGGATGGCGGATTTTCGGACGCCGCTGAGTTCTGCCATAGCGATTTCAGGACCGCGATGTTACGGCGGTCTCCTTCCAATTAGCGGTTTAGCCAGCGTTTGACGAGGTTAGCGGCCGAATCGGGATTGGCCTCGACCATTTGCTGAACCTGATCGACCATGCGCTGGGCCTTGACGGCTTCCTGATCCAATTCCATTCCGTCGAGGGAGGCGTTGTCTTCGGCGGCGCTGCCGACGACGGCCTCGTTGCCGTTGAGCGTTTGGCCGTTGTCGGCGGCCAAGGGTTGGGTGACGCCGCCGGCGATGGCGGCGCGCCGCCCTTACTACCACGCACCATCATGGAAACCATGAAGAGGCTGACCAGCGCGAGAGCGCCGACGCCAATCTCCTTGCCATGTTTGCCTACTGCGCTGGTGAGGGGCGAGCCGGCGCTTTCCTGGGCGACGGGGAGATCGGGCTGGGCAACATCGCTGAAGGTTCCGACGTACAGCGCATCATCGGTGGGGAATACGGCGCAGCCTTTTACCTCATCGTGGATTTGCGCGAGTTGGGTGTTGATGTAGGCGGTCAGGGTGGCGGGATCGTCGGGGTCTTTGCCGCCGTTCTCGGCTTTGTAGGTACGGACAAAATAACTTCGGGGGATACGTACGGAAGCGGCGGCGACGGTGGCGGTGCCGGCGCCTTGTTTGATCCATTGATCCTGTTTGCCATGATCGGTGTCGAAATCAGTTTTGTCGGTTGAAGTGCTGGACCCGCCCCCCCCACCGCCGCCGGACGGGGAGGGAAGGGAGATTCCGGTGTTGGGAACCGCGCCGGGTTCTTCGGAGGCGGCAGGTTGGGCATCCTGTTGCAGGGTGTCTTCTTCCGTATGGCTGGGCGTGGAGACGATTTGTTTGGGATCGACCTTGTGGATCGTGGTCACCGTATCGGAGGTGTCCAGTTTGACGGTTACGGAGACGATGACGCCGTCGATGTCCTGAAGGGCGTGTTCGATTTTTTTCTGGTAAAGGTCTTCGTATTGCTTTTGCATGGCGACGGCGTCGTCGTCGCCGCCCATGCCACCATCGGAGTTGTCGTGAATCTGGATGGATTGGCCGTCAACGGCGACGCGGACGCTGCCGCGTTGCAGGCCGGCCTTAGCGCCGCAAACCATGTCGGCGGCGACCTCGGCGAGGCGATGGCTGTCCATTTTGTTGTTGCGGTCGGTGGTGATCATGACCGTGGCGACGGGCTGGACATCGGTGTCGTCGAGGTGGCGTTCTTCGCTGGCGTCGATGACAACTTCGGCGTCGGCAACGCCGGGCATGCGGCGAATGATGGATTTGAGGGTTTGCTCCTTGGCGCGGAGGAACATTTCCTTGGTCTTGTCCGGGGGATCAAGCCAGTTCATTTCCTTGACGATGCTGTCGAAGCCGTCCTCGAAATTCTTGGGGAGAGCGTTGGAGTAGCCGAGGACGGCCATGATTTCCAATTTGCGGTCGGCGGGGACGTAGACGCTGTTGTTGATGACCTCGTGGGGGATGCCCTGGGCGTCGAGATTGGCGGAGATTTGGCCGATGTCTTCGGTGGAAAGGGTTTGGGTGTCGAGAAGGGGCGACATTTCGGGTTCGGCGGCGTAGCGCGACCACCAGAGGAGGGTCATCACCATGATGGTCAGCAAGGAGACCACGAGCATTTTCTGCGTGGCGGTGAGGCCGGAGAGTTGCTCCTGGATGCGGTTGAATTGTGCTTTGAGAAAATCCATTGCTCAGCCCTCCTTGGCTGAGAATACTCTCAGAATTAAAACAGTTGAACCGCCAAGACGCCAAGAACGCCAAGTAGTCGTCTTTCTTTTTCGCGACGTTCGCGGCTTCGGGGTGATCCTGGTCCAAGATTTACCGCGAAGGCGCGAAGAGCGCGAAGAAGAATCAGATTAATTTCCTCTTGGCGGCCTTGGCGACTTGGCGGTTTCATTTCTTATTTCTCAGATTGAAATCTGTTTGATTTCTTCGTAGGCATCCATCAGTTTGGATCGGATTGCCAGGAGCGTTTTGAAGGCCAGGTCGGCTTTTTCGACGGCGCTCATGACGCCGGTGACGTTTTCGGTTTGGCCGGTGGCGACGGCGTTGGCGGCCTGGGTGGCGTCCTGCTGGAGCTTGGAGACTTCGTTGATGCTGTTTTTGAGGACATCGGCGAAGCTCGATCCCGTGGGGGCGCCGGATTGCGCTGCTCCGGGGTCGGGCGTTATGCCAGCGATTTTTCCAAGACTGTTTGCGACGCTTTCGATCATGGCTTTTTAATACCCTGTCATGCCAGGAGACGCAGGCTGGAATTGAACATCGACTTGGCGGTGTCCATCATGGTGACGTTGGCCTCGTAGGCTCGGGAGGCTTCCAGGGCGTTGACGAATTCGACGGACAGATCGACGTTGGGATAGCTGACGTATCCCTGCTTGTCGGCGTCGGGGTTGCCGGGGTCGTATCGCTTGGGGAACGGGGACTGGTCGAGGGAAACCGACTTCACGTGCACGCCGGGCTTGGATTGGTCGCCGGCCTGGCCGGGCGCGAAAACCACGAAGCGGCGGCGATAGGGGTTTGGTTTGCCGTCGGAATCGCGCAGCGTGTTGATGTTGGCGATGTTGCCCGCGATGGTATCCATCCGGGTTCGCTGGGCTGTGAGGGCGCTGGCGCCTATATCTAGTAATTCGAACATGGGTTACTTCCCTTCCCTGATCGCAGTTTCCAACTGCGAGTATTGATTTTTGAGCAACTCGATGGCCAGGTTGTGCATCAGGGCGTTCTTGGCCTGCTCGCTCATGAGTTGCTCCATCGAACGGTTGTTGCCATCGTGAAAGAGGATTCCGTTGGCGGGGTTCTGAATGTCGGTGGAGATGTCGTCAAAGCGAACGCTGCCGGGGGCGGCGGAATTTTCCTTCTCGACGCGCTGGCTCAGGACCTGCTGGAATTGCTCGAGGGACATATCCTTCTGGACATAATTAGGGGTGTCGACATTGGCGATGTCCTCGCCGAGGACGTTCTGGCGGTCGTCGGTGAATTGAGCGAACTGCTCCAACACCGGGACAGCTCCCTGATTCATTAGTCGATCCAGATACATTCAGGCCTCCCAGAAGAGATCACTAGAAACAAATCCTGTGCCACAAAAAATTTCTCGGCAAATCCGCACCTTGCGGCCGGAAAAACGCGCCGAAGATGCGCGGGCGAGGCGCAGGTGTTGCGCTTATACATGAGCCACCAGTTCGGTTGTTTCGCTTTCTTCGCGCCAGCGTTTGAGCTTCATGCCGAGGGTTCGCACGCCGATTCCCAGGGCGCTGGCGGTGCGAACGCGATGGCCCTTGAACTGCTGGAGGGTGCTGAGAATCACTTGTTTTTCGATGTCGGCGAGGGGACGGCCGGCGAGGCCCTCGGCGACGGGGGCGGCGTGCTCGCGCTTGAGCCAGGGTTCGATGGTCTTGCGCGGATGACGCCGGGCTCGTTTTCCAAAACGACGGCGCGTTCAATGATGTTTTGCAATTCGCGAACGTTGCCGGGCCAGTCGTAATGTTGGAGCATGGAGATGGCCTCGGATTCGATGTGGCGGAACGGGGCTTTTTCGCGCTTGCTGGCCTGATGGATGAAATGCCGGCAGAGATCGGGAATGTCCTCCAGGCGGTTGCGGAGCGGGGGAATCTCGATGGGGACTACGTTCAAGCGATAGAAGAGGTCGCGGCGGAAATCGCCTTCCTCGACGCAGCGCTCGAGATTGCGATTGGTCGTCGCGATCACGCGGACGTCCACTTGCTGCGTGAGGCTGCTGCCGACGCGCTCGAAGCAGCTTTCCTGGAGCACGCGGAGGAGCTTGGCCTGGAGGGCGGCGGCGATTTCGCTGATCTCATCCAGCATGAGCGTTCCGCCGTCGGCGAGTTCGAAACGGCCGCGGCGGAGTTTGTCGGCGCCGGTGAAGGCGCCTTTTTCGTGGCCGAAGAGTTCGGATTCGAGAAGATTTTCGGAGAGGGCCGCGCAATTGACGGCGAGCATGGGGCGGTCTTCGCGCGTGGAGGCGAGATGGATGGCGCGGGCGACGATTTCCTTGCCGGTGCCGCTTTCGCCGCGGATCAGGACGGTGGCGTTGCTGCGGGCGATCATCTCGATTTTCTGGCGGACCTGATCCATGGCGGAACTGTCGCCGATCAGGGGGCGCGGTGCGCCGATTTCGGTCATGCTGCGGTAGGCCTGGTTTTCCAGGCGAAGGCGGCTGTGTTCGAGGGTGCGATCGACGAGCAGTTTGATCTCGTCGCCGTTGAATGGTTTTTGGATGTAGTCGTACGCGCCCAGCTTCATCGCCTCGACGGCGTTGGCGACGGTGGCGAATGCGGTCATTAAAACGACGGGGATGTCCGGGCGAAGGCGCTTGGCCTCGGCGAGCAATTCCAGGCCGGTCATTTTGGGCATCCGGAGATCGGTGATGAGGAGATCGAATCTGGCGGCGCCCAGACGGGCGACGGCGGCGGCGCCGTCGGTGGCGGCGACGACCTCGTGTCCGTCGCGCACGAGAATCTGCGCGAGCGAATCCCGCATCATGTCCTGATCGTCAACAATGAGTATTCGAGCCATGCGTTCTCCCTGTGTTTCCGTTAATCCGAAAATTAAATCCTTATCTCAAAAATCGCTCCGCCCTGGGGGGCGTTGCCGGCGGTGATGGTGCCTTCGTGGGCTTCGACGATGCGATGAACGATCGCGAGGCCCAGGCCGGTTCCGGTTTCCTTGGTTGTGAAAAATGGGTTGAAAATCCTGTCGAGAACAGCCGAGGGAATTCCGGGGCCGTTGTCGCGAATCGACAGGCGGAATCGGCCATCGGTGTCTTCGGTGGACCAGGCGATCTCGATCGCACCGCAGTCCCCCACCGCTTCGACGGCGTTGATGAGCAGGTTAAGAATCGCCTGGCCGATCAGGAGGGGATCGAGCCGCACGGGCATGGGGCGCTGGCCGGTGAGGCGGCATTCGATGTCCTGGTGGAGGCGCTCGCCGGCGAGTTCAATGCTTTGATCGACAAGCTCCGGTAGATCGGCGCGGGCAATTTGGGGTTGAATTTCGCGGGAAAATTGGAGGACCTGGCTGACAAGCATTTCGAGCCGTTTGACGCCGGAGGAGATTTTGGTCACTAGCTGCAATGATCCGGGTTGCTCGGCGACGTCGCGGGCGAGCATGGAGGCGTACAGTTCGATTCCGCCGAGGGGATTGCGAATCTCGTGGGCCATTCCCGCGGCCATTTCACCGAGGGCGGCGAGACGTTTGCGGCGTTCGAGCTGGCGGTTTTTTTCGGAGAGTTCGTTCCGCAACGACTGGACGGTTTGCTGAAGTTGGGCGTGCGAGTCCTGGAGCTTCTCAGTCAGGTCACTGTAGACGCGGATGATTCCGCCGAGTTCCTCGATGCGTGCAGCGTTGGTGGCGATTGCGTCCATTGGTCTACCGTTGCGTGTCGAGGCCGGCTTTGGCGTTGCCGTAGGCGGCCTTGGCGTAGGCTCCGTTGAATTTCCGGGCGGCGGAGGCCTGGTTGATGCCGCGGCCGAGGTTGAATTTGCGTTGCTGCAAGACGATCGTGTCGTCGCGATCGGCGGCGGCGATTTCCTCGAGTAATATTCGGGTTTCGCTTACGAGCGTTTCGGCTTCAGTTCGCTGATCGGCGGGCAAAGTGTCGGCAAATTCCTTCCAATTGCGCTTGGCGGGCGCGATGATCGTTTCCAACTGGGCCATTTCCTCCAGAAGCTGCTGACGTTGAGAAAGAACGCCCAGTAGTTCCTCGGTGCGGGAATTCTGTACGTGGTCGTGCTGGGTGTTGGCCAGCTTGGCCAGACGCTGGTAGCAATCCAGTTGGCGTTTGAGCGCCGGCAGGACTTCATCGGTTGCCATAAATCACCACATTCCCGAATCGTTGGTCCATTGGAGCCATTGGTCCCAATATTTCTTGGGCATTGAAAACGCGCCGTCCTGGAAAGCCTCGGCGGGCATGTGCTGGAGCATCCATTTGGCGCGGTTGTTGGCGGCCTTGGCTTCCTCGGGTTTGCCGAGGGCGAAATAAGCGTTGACGATTTGAACGTAGGCCGAGACGCTGGAGGGGTCGTCCTGATAGCTGAAGGCGGCGGAATCGTAGAGCTTGATGGCTTCCTCGTAATTGCCCAGGTCGTACATGCAATCGGCGCGGTAGAAGTGGGCGAGCTTTTGATAGAGCTTGTCCATGTCGTCGGTGGGCGCGGTGGCGCGATAGAGATCAATCACCTGGTCGTAAAGGGCGCGGGCTTTGACGAGGCGGTCGCGGCGGGCGGCAGCGGCTTCGGCGATCTCGGAGGCGACGGCGCTGGTTGAGGTTTGGGCCGAAGCCAGTTTTGCGTCCAGCAGCGCGGCGCTTTTGCGGTAGCTGTCGGCCATCATAAAAATCATCTGGGGCTTGGCCGCGTCGTTGGGATAGCGCTGGGTCAGTTCCTGAAGGCGGGCGATGGCTTCCTCGTATCGGCCGGTGCGGTAATAAAGCTGGGCCAGCTCGCGGAGCGATTGACGAAATTCTTCGGCGGCGGGATCGACCAGGGGATTGTTTTCGACGACGCCCAGGAGAGTCGCTTCGGCGCGGGCGTTGCCGCTGGGGCCCTTGGCCATGTAGGCCTGGGCCAGGGGGATGGCGGCTTTGCTGGCGGCGAGGCTCTTGGAATATTCGAGTTGAACCCGTTGGAATGCGTCGATGGCCTTGTCGAAAAAGCCGGCGGCCTGGTAGGTTCGGCCGAGGCGCAGGAGCGCATCGGGGGCGAGGCGGTCGCTGGGCGCTCGGCGACGAATAATTCCAGGGCGGAGATGGCCGAGGGAAGATTGGCGGATTGATCGTAGAGATCGACGCCCTTCCAGAGCGCGTCGGCGTAGCCGTGGTCTTCGAGTTGAGAAAGTTGGCGGGAGTAGAGAATAAAGGCATCACCGGCCTTGTTGCGGAGATCGATCACTTCCTGGCGACGGCGGATTTGATCGGTGGGATTGGCGTCGGGAATGGTGGCTTCGAGCTGATCGGCGCGTTTGGCGCTGACGTGGCCGAGGCGGTCGAAGAAGCCGGGGGGCGGAGAGGGCTCGAGGTCCTGCTCGTCCGCCATGACCTCGAGGGCGGATTGATAATCTTCGCGGTCGGCGAGAATTCCGGAGGCGTCGCGAAATGTGGCGATCGCTTCCGCTTTATATTTGGTGCGAGTCGGGCGGCGATCGATCTGCGAGACCAGGTCGTGGAAGTCGGTGAGGCCGGGGTCGGTGTCCTGGGACATGATCCGGCAAATTCCGCGGCCGAGCAGCGCGAGGGGCGCGGCTTTGGATTCGGGATGGGAGGTGAGAACGGCTTCGTAAAAGGAGATGGCCGTCGTGGGGTCGCCGCGGTCCTGAAAAATCCGGCCGAGATAATAGGCGGCGTCGGCGTCTAGCGGATGGCCGACGCGAAGCTGGTCGCGCGCCAGACGGAGATATCGCTCGGCGTCATCGGGGAGGCCTTCGCGATAGGAGCAATATCCAAGCTGATAGTTGAAGGTTCCCTGATCGACGGGATCGGTATCGAGGCGGGCGGCGTCGGCGAGGAGTTTCCTGGCGTCGGCGAACTTCCGGGAATCGATGAGGATTCCGGCGCGCTGGCCCAGCGCCCAGGCGCGCTCGATGTCGGTGAGGTCGGGTTGCTTTAGATAATCTTCGAGGGAGACCTCGGCATTGGCGGAGTCATCATCGGCGAACTCCAGGTCGATCAGCTTTCGCCGCAGGCTCAGCGATTGATGAGGGTCCATCGAGATCGCCTGGCGATAATGCTCGGCGGCGTCGGCGGTGTGACCAAGGGCGGCGTAGGCGTCGCCGACGAGGCGGTGCATTTCGGCGTCGGGCTGGACTCCCATTTGCTCGGCAAGCTCGGTTTGCTCGATGATGCGCTGATCGTTGGCGGGGATATCGATCTTCAATTGCTTTTGAGCCGCTTCGAGCGATTCGGCGATGAGAAGATGGATGGTTCCTTCCTTGGCCGGCTCGGGTTTTTCAGATTCGAGAATGCGCGAGAGCTGCTGGAGGGCGGCGTCGGGGCGATTTTGTTTCAGGTAATCCTGGGCGACGGCGATCTTCTGATCGATCGTCGCGCCGGGGCCCGGACTGATGAAAAGGTATCCGGCGTAGACAAAGAGTGCCAACGACAAAACGAACAATGGGAACTGCCAGAGTTGGGATAAGTGCCGGGGGGAGGAATTACTGGCACGAGACTTGGCGGCCATACGCGGCATCCTTGCCTTTCAAAACATCATCATCACGGTCATCCTGACCAATGCGAAAGTGAGTATAACCTTGAAGTTGCGGAAGGCAAGTAAACGTATGGAGTGAAAATGTGGTTAAGTATGCAATGATTTATGAGTGTGTTCGCGGACAGTTGAACATTGGTGGTGGATCGGTTTGGAATGGATTTATTTTCGTTTCGATCTTTGCGCCGAATGTGATCTCTGGCTCGAATTCGGGAACGGGGCGGCGCGGCGAACAGGGTTGGCTGGCCTGATAGGGATTGGGAGTTCCTTTGGCAGCGGAGAAGATGAGTCGCCTCCTTCGGCGGCAAGTGCTGAGGACTTTCGAGCACATGCTCGACCTCCCCGCATTCAAAAAAGTATCGCCTCGTCGTTGCGATGCGACGAGGCGATGCGGAGAGAGAAAATGCGGACCGTTGGAGAAATACTTTGAAATTTATTTTGCCATGATGGGCTGCTGGTCGGTGGAGGCTTCGGTGTCCTTGTCAAGATGCCTCGGAGCGATGCGTGCGGATGCGGGGACTCCGACGCCGCCGGCGCTGGCGACGGGGCCGTTGCGCGGATGGGTCGGGAGGATGACGATCTCGACGCGGCGGTTCTCGGCTCGGCCGGCCGCGTTGGAATTGGAAGCGATGGGCTGCTGATCGGCGTATCCGGCGACGCCGAGACGGGTTTTGCTTACGCCGTTCTTTACGAGTTCGGCGGCTACGGAGATTGCGCGATGGGCGGAGAGATACCAGTTGTCGAAGTTGCCCTGCTCAATGGTGCTCTGGCGGGTGACGCGCTGATTGTCGGTGTGGCCGGCGACCATCAATTCGTAGCCGACGGCTTCGGGTGAATTGAGAATTCCGGCGAAGCGCTGGAGGGTGCCGATGGCGCGTTCGTTGAGGTCGGTGCTGCCGGAACCGAAGGTGACGTCGCTCTTGAACTTCACTACGCCGCGAGATGCGTCGAATGTGACGATGTCGGGATTGGCGTTGGCGAATTCGGTGAGAGCGTTGCTCAGATCGGCGGGCAAGGCGCGTTCGCCGAGCTCGACCACCTGCGGCGGGCGATTGAGCATGTCCTCATACTTCTGGGTGATCGCGGCGTTCTGTGCCTGCAATTGGGCGACTTGCTGCGAATAGTTCGCGAGCATGGCCGACTGGGTGTTGCCGGAATTGGCGATCTGCTCAAGCTGGGCCTTGTAGGCGTCAGATTGGGCGAGGGCGCTCTTTGCCGCGGCTTCGGCCTGGTCGGCCTGTTCGACGGCCTGGTCGCGGCTGAGCTTCATCGCGTTGTATTGTTCGGCTGAAACGCAACCGGTGAGAGAAAAGGCGAGTGCGGCTAATCCAAGCCACTTGTGCATCCTTGCCATGAGTGAGCCTCCATGCAAATAAATTTTTCTACGGAAAAAGCGGCCAATCATTAGCTGCTCAATTCCGTTATCGCGCGGCATTTTGCCAAAAAAATTTTACAATGCAAGAGGAATTAATAAAGAAATCAGCGAATTTTGCGCCGGGGCGGAAATTTCTGCGCGTTCAGCGCGCCGTGGTTTTACCAATGATTAGGCCGACGACGAAGAAAATGAGGGTGACGACGAGGCCACCGCCGACGACGCCGATGAAGCCGTATTTGCCGACGTTTTGGAGAATGTCGGGGCCGGTTTCGAGGATGCCGGAGACGAGGGCGTAGGCGCCGAAGATGACGACGAGGGAAGCGCCGAGGGCGGCGGCGCCGAAAGCGGGCGCCATTGGGTCGGCTTCTTCTTCGACATTCAGGGTTGCCGGAGCGCGGCTAGTTCCACCGCTGGATGAAAGAGCGCCGCGGATTTCTACGACTTTTTGGCCACCGCCGGTTGCGCCGGCGTCGCCGGAAACACCGCGTCTTCCGGTTGCGGTGCCGCCGGGGGCGATTTCGTCGAGAAGTTCGGCGCCGAGGGAGGTGTCGTCGCTTTCGCGAGTCAGGTCGAGCAGACCGGAACCGGAACCGACGCCTTCGGAAGCGAGATCGCTGAGGCCGGGGGCGATGGCAGTTTGTGCGGAGGGGTCGACGCGTTCGACTTCATCATTTTGGAAAACATCCACGCCGGGTCTGCTGCCTTGAGAGCCGGAGAGTCCGGTGCCGGTCGCGCTCGCGGGGCGGCCGGCGGGAGAGGGGACGCCGCCGATGGAGCCGGAAAGACCGAGGTCGGCGGCGAGGGCGGTGTCTTCCTTGAGGGACATTCCACCGGTAGAACCACCGGGGCCGGCGCGGCCGGCGTCGGTATCGACGAGGCTCAGGCCCGAACCGGAGCTGCTTAGGCCGCTGCCTAATCCGCTGCCCAATCCACTTCCTACGCCACTGCCGACACCACTGCCAAGACCGCTTCCGGTACCGCTGCCGATGCCACTTCCGATACCGCTGCTAATTCCGCTACCGATACCTTTGCTGTCGGCCAATCCGATGGCCATTCCGCTGTCGCTGGCGCCGATATCGACGGGGTCACCACCGGCGAGTTCGGCCTTGAGGGCTTCGACCTGGTCGGCCTTGTACATGAGGCGCGGGCCATCGCGGAATTCGCGGAGGCGTCCTTCGCGGGTGTATTGCTTGATTTCCTCTTCATTTTTGCTGAGCGTGGCCTTGGCCTCGTCGAGGGTGTAAAACATCTTCGCCATTTGAAACGTCTCCTAAGGATTACTGTCACGCGCAGGCGGCGGAATCACCGGTGGAAGCTGGGATTCGTTTGCTCGCTGGTTCTGGGCCGCGTCCCGGACGGCCTTCTGGATATCATACCAAGCCGGGAAGGTATTATAGTTCTTCAAATCCAAATCGAAACGGAAATTCCTGGCCGCCGACAGGACCAGGGCTTTTTCACCGGCGCGGTATTCGTAGACTGAAAGAGTTTGCCGCTGGGTGTCGAGGAGATAGCATCCCCAGACTTCGGGATGGAGTTGGCAAGGCATGACGAATATGCCGTTTCCGCCGGTGATCGGAGGCTGGTCTGTTACCGCCTGGGCGACAGCGGTGCCCTCGCCGGGGTGGGGGCGGCCGAGCAAAGTCAATAAAATCGCCAATAATATCGCGCCGTTGACGTATAGGGCGTAGACTATTGGTTTGGTGAAGGAGGATGAATTCATCGGGTTTGGCCGAAATCTGGCAAATAAGGCGATGCCCGCTTATTTTACCCGTTTCAGGGAGGTTGCTGCAAGGTGAAGGTGTGGTGAGAAGTACAACGGAATTAGCGCCATCGGATTCGACCTCGCGGAGCGAAGCGAATTCCGCGGTTAGGCCGGGCATTCATGCCCAAAGTAGCCCCGAATTGCGGGCTATTGTTCGACCGGATCATGCCGGGCCTCCATTGCAATTGTTTACGGCCAAGGGGTTTGAATGGGTGGATGCCCAATTGCCGATTCCGGGGCTGCCGGGGGAATTGGATGATTTTAGGATTTTGCATATCAGCGATCTGCATGGGCGGCGGTTTTGGGACCCCGCGTATGACGATCTGATTTCGCGGGTCAGGGCGAATCCGCCGGACCTGATTGCGATCACCGGGGACTTCGCGGAGAACAGATATGACCATCGGGGGGAGTTCCCGACAATTCGGCGGTTTGTCGGCGGGCTTACGTCTCGCCTGGGTACGGTCGCGATTCTGGGAAATCATGATGGCGACCTGATGCGGCCGAAGCTTGAGGCGCTGAACCTGACGGCGGTGGATCATCGCCGATTGTCGCTTCATTCGGGATCGGCGACGCTGGAGCTGATCGGGGTCGGGGGTGTGGAACGAGAGGATTTTGATCCGGTTTTTCTGCGCTCGCTGGGACCCAAGCCGCCGAATACGGTGCGGATTCTTTTGTCGCATTATCCGGATCTGGTTCGCAATGTGGGGTTTCTGGAGGGGGATCTCTATTTGACGGGCCACACGCATGGGGGGCAGATTTGTTTTCCGGGGAGGATTCCGATCCTTCGTCACGATTCTTTATCGATGAAATTCGTCAGCGGGATCAATCGGTTTCAAGACACGTGGCTGGTGGTAAATCGCGGGCTGGGGTTTTCTTCGGTGCCGATCAGGCTTTTTTGCCCGGCGGAGGTAATTGAAATTCGTTTGCGAAAGGCAGGTGGAACATCGGGCGTCATTTGATCAAACCGGAACTTGCAACGGCGGTTGGGCCGAGTCAGGCGAAGCGGCTTGAGGCGTCGAAAAAATTCGCCGTGGAGGCGGCACGCTTGGCGCATCACACGCGATGTCATGGGGTGATCATTCTGGACATGGCTGGTATTTCGGCGGTGACTGATTTTCATGTGATCGCTACCGGCACGAGCGCGCGGCAGATGCGAAGCGTGTGCGATGAGATTGATGAACTGGCCGGGAATATGGGGTTTCCCAGTTTTCATCGGTCGGGGTATGAGGGGGAGACTTGGATAGCGGTGGATTATGTGGATGTGGTGGTGCACGTCTTCAATCAGGATGCGCGGTTGTATTACGATCTGGAGAATCTTTGGGGGGATGCGAAGAAGGTGGAGTGGAAATGAACGGCGAATCGTCTTCCATCGGCTCTTAGGCCGTTTCCAGGTGCGCGCCTGCGCCGCCACGTGATGGCCGATAGCGCAATGCCGAGCAAGCCTGCGCTCGATGGCTCTGGCACGGTCGGCGGCCCGGAGGCAGTGAAGCCAGTTTGGGACGCGTTGGACTGGGAATATGGCGCGTCTACCACGTTCGTGGACAGGTGGCCACCGCCTGACGAGTTGTAGCCGGAGACGGTGCCGTTGAGCGTCGGGTAAAACGTTCCATCCTGGTAGACTTCGCCGAAGACCTGTGTAACCGACGACGCGGTGAACGCTCCAGACCATTCCGATTCCGGGAAGTATCCGGCCGCCGTTCCATTAAGGTCTAGGTCCCAATTGGGCGCATTGTACTGGAACTCGACCTGCTCAGACGTTCCCTCAACCGAGCTTAGCGATGTCGTCCAGAAGCTGCCGATCTGGGACACGAAATGGGAGCTGGAATCGTAGCCCTGCCCCGCGCCGTTGATCCAGGAATAAACGAACCAATGCGGGTTGCTGTCACCATTGAGACCAAGATCGGTCGTGACGCCAATCTCGATAATGTCACCGGTAGCACCGAACTCGTTGGACATGGACATCTCAAAGAGCGAATGCTCATCCAGCTTCGCGTCGCTGATCGTCTGGGCGTTGATCGGAAGGTTGACGCTCGCTCTTGTGGTGGAAGTTGTGTCAGCGTCTGCCACGTACAGATAACCCGCCGTACCGGCGTTGGCTGAATTGGCCGTAAAAGCCAGGGGTACGAGGAGCGCCATGACGGCGAAGACGAATAGACTGGTGGACAGTATGCGATTCATGACGTCCCTCCCTGCGACAATTCATTCCACGCGCAGACCACTGTCATCCGGGAAATTCGGGCTTAGGGAATTCGACGGCGCTTTCTTTGGCCGGCGAATCCGACCACGCCGAGAATGAGAGTGCCGGCGATCGCCGGTTCGGGTACGACGGTGATGGAAGTTATGGCCGCCCCGGCCGGGCCGTTGGTCAGGTTATATGAGAAGATATTTGGAGCGGCGACGCCATTATTCGGGAAGATCACGGCGATGTTGTCACCCGCGAGAACCGTTGCCAGATTGGAAGGAACGGTTGTGACGGTGGCGCCGGGGTCGGGCCCCCCCACCGCGCTGTTCAGTTCAGCAATCAGGCTGGTCAAGGCGGTTCCGGATAGGTTTGTCGCCAGGCCGTAAATTTCCTTGTCGTTGGTGGGGTTGAAGCCGTCGACGGTCCAGGCGCCGGCGGTGCTCGCGGGACCCGTGACCGTTATGGTCTGAGCGGTATAGGAGCCGGTCGATCCGGAGATGGTGGTCGTGCCAAGGCTTGTCGTCCCGGTAAGCGCCGCACCACCCAACTGAATTAAGGGGCTGTCCGCCGCCGACGCGCTGATGGGCGAATCGCTGGATGGACGTGAACATGGAGTGTGGGATGACCATGGATCGGTCGGGCCGGGGTTGGTGGACTGCGGATCGGATGGACATGGTTTGGTTGTCCACGGGATGGTCGGCCACGGTTTGTTCGGCCATGGGGTGGTGGTCCACGGTTTGGTGGTTGGCCACGGTCCGTGGTCGGCGAAGCCTTGCCAGGCGTGAATGCCAGTGGGATTTGGCGTGCAATTGGCGGTCTGGTCGCCCCGGGCAGATGGAAGGCCCATCCAGGCGATGAACCAAGCGGCCGCCAAAGTCTGGATGGCAAAACGGAATCTGTGCCGCGTCGCATTTCGCATTTTCTGCTCCTCGCACTTGCCGGATTCGATTTCCGATTTCGAGTGATTTGGCGGCCGCGACAAGTCGCGGCGCGCTCGCGAACTCACTCAATAAATCTGATTTCACGACAATTAGATGTTTGGGGAGGGGAAAACAACGGAAATCGCCCGAAAATTCCCCGCTGTTCGAATTAATTTTCGCCGGAGAATTGCGACGGGAGATTCCAAAATTGCGACATGCTAATCGGGATTGATCTGGCGCCCACGGGGAATTCGGGCAATTCGATCGCGGTTCAATACGGCGATGTGGTTGTCTTGATTGAAGAGGGTTTTCGTTCTCATCGCGCGCGTTGAGAGATTGGGGTATCTGTATGGAGTGTTTTGATCGGTGAGCCAGCGATAATGTTTTGGAAGAGATCACGGTCGACAAAGGAAGGCGGTTACACTTGGACGCGGGTTTGAAAAATGGTCGTGTTCTCAAAAAGGAGACAAGCGTGTTTCGTTTTTCATCTTTGATGGTTTTGTGCGCGTTTGCGGTGTCATTTTCCCTGGCCGGCGCGGCGCGGGCGGACGATACGATGGGGGATAATCCGGCGTATCAGAGTTGGGCGAAATTCAAGCCGGGTACGATGGTGACGTATTCCGTCGATGCGAACACGGCGGGCAACACAAGTTCGACGCAGATTACGCAAACACTGAAGGATATCGATGCCGACAAGGCCACGATTGAAGTGAAGATGTCGATGGTCATGGCGGGGAACAAGACCGATCTGCCGGCGATGACGCACGAGATTCCGGCCAAGATCAGGAAGGTGGACCCGGCGACGACTCAGGCGCTGGATGTGCCCAAGACCGAAACGAGCACCGAAGATGTTCAGGCGGGTGGAAAGACGTACTCGTGCAAGAAGACGACGATTACTTCGGACGCGAACGGGTTGACGACCAAGGCGACGACGTGGAGCTGCGATGGTGTCCCGGGGATGATGGTGAAGATGGAGTCGGAATCGACGGGGGCGATGTCGATGTCCACGAAAATGATGTTGACGGATTTTGAGGCGCAATAATTAGGCGTTCAGGGGGAGTCGTAGATGTATATGGAGCCGTTGAGGATGGCGATGGGTTGCTGTTGGAGGAGCGAATCGAAGAGGGGTTTCATTGATTCGCGGACGAATGGGTTTGTGAGAACGACGGCGCTTAGAGCGTAGACGGGGCGGCCGGGGCTGGGGGTTGTTTGATCGGCGGGCGCGGTGCTTTGGGGGAGGTTGATAAAGTGAATTCCGTAGTAGCGCGGGTCGGCGCTTCCCCAATATAGGAGATATAGCGGACGGTCGGGATGGCGCTTTTGCCAGGCGGCGAGGGCGGGAAGGTCCTGGCCCCAGTCGATGTTGGATTCGCCCAGGAGCCGCAGGCCGCCGCGCGAACCGCCGGCGAACAGGTTGAAGAAGGGGATATAGTTGGGAAATGCGAAGGCGGTCTCGGCGGCGAGGGCGATGGTGAGGAGGGTCACTATTAATCGGCCGGCGCGTTTTGCCGAGTTCCAGCACGAGGCGGCGGTGATGCCGAGGAATATGAAGAGAAAGGGATAGATCGGGAGGATGTGACGGATGCCGACGTTGACGTTGGAACTCATGGCGACCAGCAGATAGATCGCGGGAGGCGCCGCAATTGCGACAACCGGCCAAATGCCGGCTGAAGAAAGCGGCCGAAGCTTTCGGATTGATATCGCCGATGCGGCGAGCAGTCCGATCAGAGTTGCCGCTGGTGTTTTGAAAAGGATGGCCAGCGGGAAATAGTACCACCATCCCGTCACCGAATATTTTCCACAGAGGAAACTGGGCTGGGCCTGTGAATCGGCGGCCATGCGAAGCATTCCGGCGAGATAGCTTTGCGGAAGCAGATGGTGCGCATTGGCGAAAATGACAAACCTGACGCCCGGCGGGGGTTGCCAGTTTTGCCGGAAATTATTCACAGCGGCGGGGCTGAGGTGAAATGGATCGGCGCTTTGGGCGAAGGCCTGATGGTTGGCGAAATAGCGGAGGTTATCGCTGAGATCGAATTGATCGGGAGAGCCCGACTGCGGCAAAAATTGGAAGCTGTAGCATCCCCAGATGAAAATCCAGACGAAGAGCGCGCTGACCGAAAAGACGCCGGCGGATAATGCGAGGCGATGTTTGAAATTGGTCGCCACAAAAAATCCGACGGGCCACGGGCGAGGAATGATTGAGCGGGCGAGCAAGAGAATGGCCAGGACGGGCATGGCCAGAAAACCGGAAGATTTGGCCATGAATGTGATGCCCATGGAAAGGCAGACGGCGATAACACAGGTTGCGGTGACGCGTTCGCCCAGGCGCAGATGGAGGCCGCGAATGACAAATACGCGATGGCAAAGAGGACATCATTTTTGACCAGCGGTCCGTGGGCGAGGAAATTGGGATCGAAGGAAAATACGGCGATGGCGAAGATGGCGGCGACGGGGCCGGCGATGCGCCGGGCCCACCAGCCGATCAGGATTCCGGTCACGACGGCGAGCGCGACCATGCGGCCGCGCTCGGACCGCAGCAAAGAGTCGGCGTCCACGCCGGGCGTGTGATAGAGGGCCTGAATTGCGATTGGGGCGCGGAAATCGGCGTTGATCAACAACGATTTCCACTGCGGCGATTGGGGGTCGATTTGAAAAAGATCAGCAGGCAGGCCGATTCCGAGAAACTTACTGAAGAGCGCGGGGTCTTCACAGTTGAAGCGATAATCATGTAAATGGAATTGGGTCCAACCGCCGACGAGATTTGCTGGTTCATCCACGGTTGCGGATTTGTCGAGAGACGCCAGCCATGCCGTCGCGGCGAAGATGGACAAAAGCAGGCAGCCGAAGAGGATCGCGGTGACGGTTTGGGCGCGGGGCGACATCGGCGGCGAAAGTTATACCGCGCGGGTTGGTTTGTAATTTTTTTATTGCCGGGCGCGATTAGCGTCCGATAATCAGGGCATGGATGTCGTATTGATTGGCGCTGGCGGGCATGGACGGGTGGTGTTGGATATTCTGCGGGCGGCGGAAGTGTATCGGCCGGTGGGTTTTTTGGACGCTGATCCGCAACTTACGGGGCAGAAGGTTGGTGGGTTGCCGGTGCTGGGGCAATTGAATCTGCTGCCAAAATTGAAGGCGCAGAAGGTGAAGGGCGTGATCATCTCGATCGGGGATAACCGACCGCGGCGACAGTATTTCCGAAGGGTGTCCGATCAAGGATTTGATATCGTGAATGCGATCCATCCAACGAGTCACATCTCGGCGACGGCGCAGCTTGGACGGAATGTCGTGGTGGCGGCTGGGGCGGTGATTTCGACGGATGCGAAGATCGGGAACAGCGTGATCGTGAACACATCGGCGGTGATCGATCATGAATGCCGGATCGGGGAGGCGGTACATATTTGTCCCTCGGCGACCCTGGCGGGAAGAGTAACCGTTGGAGATGAAACTTTCGTTGGGATGGGGTGTAATATCATACAGTGCCTGAGGATTGGATCTGGTGCGGTGATTGGGGCGGGAGCGGTTGTGCTTGAGGATGTCCCGGAGGGTGCCACGGTGGTCGGTATTCCCGGACGAATTGTGAAAATCGGCAAGACAAGTCTTGAGCCGGCCGGAATTTAGCCGATTTAATGCGCATTTGGGTTGCTTTGCGCATCGTGGCATCTTAAAATTGTTGGGGTCGTACACATGGAGGCAGGCGATGAGCGCAGTTTATAATCCAGAGGCGGATCTCATTGCTGAGATCGAACGCCTTGAGCTTGAGGCCCGGCGGATTCGCCGGAATGTTGAGCATGTGACCGGTCCGGAGGATCGGCGCGTGTTGAATCGTTTGTTGCAGGAGTTGAAGGATCAGATCGCTTTTCTTCGCCAGCGGATTCCTTGAATTTAGGGCTTTGAATAGTTGTCATTCCTGCCGACTAAAGTCGGCAGGCCGCGCGAAGATGACCCCGTGATGGGGTTCTTTCTTTTTTTGCCTTTCTCGCCGCTGGTTTTCGCATCGATGATACTGGTGATTCTCTGCCTGATCGCGGTGAGCTTTGCCATTTCGTGGCTCGTGACGCGCTGGATGAGGACGGTCGCGGTGCAGATTGGATTCGTAGATCGGCCGGGGGGGAGGAAGATTCATGCGAATCCTAAGTCGTTGGGGGGAGGGGTTGGGATTTTCTGGGGTTTGACGCTGCCGATTATTTTTGGATTGGGGTATGTGACGTTAGCGCAGCCGCCGGGGTTCTTAAGATCAATGGTGCCGGGGCCGATCGACGCGTATTGGTCGGGAGCGCGCGAGCAGGCGTCGCTGGGGTGGGAGATTCTGGGGGCTGGGGCGTTGATTCATCTCCTGGGGTTGTGGGACGATCGGAAGGCGCTGGGGCCGATGTTCAAGCTGGTTGTGCAGCTTTCGATCACGACGGCGCTCGTGCTAATGGCGAATCTTCGCGTGCTGACGTTTTTGGATTCGATGATGCCGGGCGGGCATGTTGTTTCGGTCGTGCTGACGATTTTGTGGATCGGGGCGGTGACGAACGCATTTAATTTTCTGGATAACATGGACGGGCTTTCCGCGGGTGTGGCGGCGGTTTGTACGACGGCATTTTTGGTCGCGACGCTGTCGATTGGACAATGGTTTGTCGCGGCGGGATTGGCGCTGTTGCTGGGAGCGACGCTGGGATTTCTCTGGCATAATTTTCCGCCGGCGAAGATTTTCATGGGAGATGGGGGGAGCTTGCTGATCGGGTTGGTTCTGGGTGTGCTGACTGTGCGCACCACCTATTTGTCGCCGGGGGCGAGGTGGGAGAATGACTGGTATGCGGTGTTTGCGCCGGTGATTGTATTGGCGCTGCCGTTGTATGACATGGTCGTGGTAAGCATCATCCGGATTATGCGAGGTAAAAGCCCGTTTGTGGGGGATACGAACCATTTCAGCCATCGACTGGTGGCGCGAGGGATGTCGCGGCGAACGGCTGTGTTGTGTTTGTATCTGGTCGCGGCGGCGACGAGTGTGGCAGCGATTATGCTGCCGCATGTGCAGGGGAGGTTTGCGGTGCTGATATTTTTGCAGACGATGTTGATACTGGGGGTGGTGGCGCTGCTGGAGCAGGTGGCGGTGAAACCTGAATTTCGAAATTCGAGTCCCGGCGCCGGGATCTGGCGATGACGAATCTGATCGGTCGGCTGAAACCACGCAACCACCGTCGCGAGCGGTGAACCCAGAAGATTAACCGCGAAGGCGCGAAGGACGCGAAGAATGCAAGAGACTGACTTTCCCCTTCGCGACCTTCGCGCCTTCGCGGTAATCTTTGACGGAGGATTTCGGGGAGCAGAATCAAATTCGAAATCAGAATGATCGAATGACGGCGAAAACGCGCTACTACCAGACCATTCGCGATCCTCGGCCGGCCGTCGACTGGCGGGCGATGATAACGTTGGTGGGGTTTGGGCTGGGGTTGGCAGTGGTCGCGGGGCGGTGCATGGTGCTGGAGACGGTGCGCGATCCGTTTGATATTCGCGTTGGGGCGCTGCCGAGCGTGCTTGGCGCGGGGGCGGATACTTCTATTGTGCTGGATCTGCTGTGCTGCGTGCCGGCGATTTTGGTGCTGGGGCGCAGGTGTCTGGATAAGACGTATACGATTCGATGGAGTTGGTCGCTGCTTTTGATTGTGCCGCTGGCGGGGTGGATGGGGCTGAGCGTTAAGTGGGCGGATGATAAGTTTGCGGATGTCGTTTCCACGGGGAATTTTATCGCGGCGATGGCGCTGATGTGGGCGATGGCACAACTGGTGCGGAGTTGGGCGAGGTTGCGGATCGTGGCGGCGGTGGCGTATGGGTTACTGCTGGTTTTTCTGGTTCGCGGGTTCTATTACAAATTCGTGGATATGCCGACGATGCTGGAGCAGCAGGCGCAGTTGCTCAAGCAGGGTGGGATCGATCCGCAGAGTTTTAACGGAATTCAGTTTGCCAAAAAGATCACCGAATTGATTGGGTTTAATTCATCGGCGAATTCGTTTGCGGGGCTGGTGGTGTTGTTCATGACGATCGGACTGGGGGTGGCGATTCAGCGAATCAAGGACCGCGATGATCCGGGGTGGTCGGTGGCGCTGGGATTGACGGCGCCGCTGGCGATTTGGCTGCTGGTTTATGCGAAGTCGAAGGCGGCGATGGTGTTGCCGGTGCTGGTCATCCTGCTTTTTGCGATTTTGTGGAAATGGCGCGGGCCGATGGCTCGGCAATCGAAGCGATGGTTTTGGGTCGGGGTTGGGCTCATCGCGCTGGGGATCGCGGCGGTGGTGGGTCATGGGATTTATCATCATGGTTTGCCGACGGACAGCTTGAATTTCCGCTGGCGGTATTGGGTGGCGGGAATGCGGATGTTTTGGCGGCATCCGGTGCTTGGTGTGGGGTGGGACAATTTTGGGCCGCATTACCTGCGGGATCGTTTGCCGGCGGCTTCGGAGGAAATCCGTGATCCGCATGATTTTCTGATGCGGTTTCTGGTGGAGCTGGGGAGCGTCGGATTTGTGCTGATGATGGCATGGCTGGGGCGATTGTGGTGGGAATTGACCCGCCCTACCGCCCCACCGGCGCCGGCGCCGCCGATGACGCCGTCGGAAACGCCGCAATGGGGGCCGGTGCTTTTCGTGGCGGGGGTCGCGGGGGCGGCGATTGTCATCAATATCTTGGCGAGCATCGATTTCAATCAGACGAGCAGTTGGGTGTTCGTGGAACTGATCAATCGGATGCTGTATCTGTGCGCGCTATTGATCGGATCGCTGGCGGTGGCGTTGAGATCGCTGGAAAAGCCGAGGGTGGACGAGCGGGCGGCGCCGTGGATTTTGTATGGAATCCTCGTGGGAGTGGGGGTTTTTCTGGTTCACAATTTGATTGAGTTTTCGATGTTTGAGGCGGGGCCGCTGTGCTTGTTTGGGGTTTTGGTGGGATCGGCGCTGGGAATTCGGCTGCCGAATCGGCCGGTGCGGACGCCGGGGGTTGCGCCGATGGCGATTGCGGGATTGGCGGTGGCGTGCGCGGGTTGGCTGGTGGCGGGATGGTGGATCGCGATTCCGCTGATGCATGCGGAGGCGGCGGCGCATCGTGGGGATGACAAGCTGCGGGCGGCGGATTATGAGGGGGCCAGTGGGGACTACGTGAACGCGGCGCTTTTTTTGCCGATCAATTCGGATTATGCGTTTCGTGCGGCGCGGGCGCTGCAGATTTCGCTGGGGCCGGCGGTGCCGTTTACCGATCCGGAGCGGATTGATCTGGCCGAGAAGCTTCGGAAGCGGATTTTGATTTGGTACACCGTTGCGGTTCAGGAGGATCCCTCTTTGTTGGGGGGGTATCACCTTCGAGGGATTTTTTGGCTGCAATTGAGCGAGCCGGAGGGGATGGTTGCGGATTTTGAGAAGGTGATGGAATTGAATCCGAATGAAGTGTCGTTGAGGTTGGAATATGCGCATGGGCTGGAGATGTTGCATTTGCTGCCGGAGGCGAAGCGGCAGTTCAAGGTGGCGCTGTCGTATAACGATTTGTTGGATAAGGGGGAGCCGAAGAGGTTGAGTGCGGAGCAGGTGAGGGAGATTGAGAAAGAGATAGATTCTTTGCCGGACTGAGGACCCCCGGATGGCCAACCGGGGGCTTTTTGGGGGCGAGGGTTTTCAACGTCGGTGGGTAACTTTTTGTGGATAACTTGGGCTGTCGGGGGGCGAACATTTCGGTGGGGAAAAATCTTTTGTACGTTAACCGTCGAGCGAGCCGTTTGTTAGCGGCATGTTAGCGACCTGTTACTCTACATTTAGTAAAGTTTTCTTTGACCTATACCAGATGTTGTGTATAGTGACGAAATCCTGTCGAACCGGAACCGGCTCGGGGATTTGACACTATTTTGGTTGGCTTGGGAATTTCGGACGGTGCGGAGCGCCTGTTCAGCGGTAAATCGTCGCGCCGTGGGTATTTGGTTGTTTGGGAAGACAAGTCATGGGAATCCTTTGCGATAGCCAGATTCGGGAATTGATTGGAATCGAGCCGTTTGAGGACAACATCAAGCGGCCGGGGAAGATCAGTTATGGGGTTTCGAGTTATGGATACGACCTGCGGGTGGGGTCGGTGTTCAAGATATTCACGAACGTGAATTCGGAGATCGTCGATCCGAAGAAATTTTCGGAGCGGAGCTTCGTCACGATTGATACGGATGAGACGCGTCAGGATCACGTGCTGATTCCGCCGAACAGTTTTGCGCTGTGCGAAACGGTGGAGGTGGTTTCGATGCCGCGGGAATATCTGGCCATCTGCGTGGGCAAGAGCACGTACGCGCGGTGCGGGATTATTGTGAACGTGACGCCGATCGAGCCGGAATGGCGCGGGCGGATCACGCTGGAAATCAGCAACACCACCCCCCTGCCGGCGAGGATTTACGCCAACGAGGGGATCGCGCAGCTTTTGTTTCTCAAGGGCGAGCGGGTTTGTTCCAAGAGTTACGCGGACAAGTCGGGAAAATATCAGGATCAAAAGGGACTGACACTTCCGAAGGTTGATTAAGTTGGCATTGCCGGAGTCGCGCGATGAAAAGCCGTCGCATGGTGATTTGCGTCATTGGTTTGCTGGTGTCGCTGTGTGCGTGCCAGGTGGACGTGCCGGAGGACGCGAAGCTTTTGTATTACGGGCCGGTGGACAATTCGGCGCAGATCACCGCGATTTTGCCGCTGGAACAGGGCGATCCGGCACGGCAGGTGTATGTGTACGATGATACGACCCATGGGGTCGTCGCGGTTCGGACGGTGGATGTGAGTCATCGGGATTTGAATATTGTTTGGGTTCAAGGGCATAAGTATAGGGTTTATTTTTACTAAATAGATGATCCTGAACTAAGGCAACAAGCAGGGCAATGGAAAATTCAAATTCAAAATTCGCAGATGCAGGGGAGGCGGGAGACACCGCATCAAGGCCCCAAGCGGTTTCTCCCGCCTCCCCCGCACCCCCTCCACCCACTTCCACTTCCCCTAACCGTCCAGCACAAAGGCCGGGGGGAGAGGCTCTTCGCCTCTTCTTCAGCTTTTGGGCGGTTAGAGGAAAAGGAAAAGGGTGGGGTGGGTGCGGGAGGGGCGGGAAAAAACTGTTGGGGCCTGATCTGGTTTTTCCCGCCCCTCCTGCATTGCATTTGAGTTCGTATTTGCATTCATACTTTGGTCTTGGCATGTACACCGGGATAGATGTTTCGAAATAAAATCTAGGGAAGGATGTTTCCGTTATGAAAATCAATCGACGTTTTACCAAGTCGGGGCAGAATCCATTGGATGCGGTGGAGTATGAGAAGCGGACGAGCCGGATTTCGAATCCGGACGGGAGCGTGGTTTTTGAGATGAATGACGCGGAGATTCCGCGGAGCTGGTCGCAGTTGGCGACGGATATCATGGTCAGCAAATATTTCCGCAAGGCGGGGGTTCCGCAGCGGGATGAGGCGGGGAATCCGGTGCGCGACAGCAATGGGAATGTCGTGACTGGGCCGGAACGGTCGGTGAAAGAGGTGGTGAATCGGCTGGCGGGTTGCTGGCGGCATTGGGGGGAGAAGCATGGGTATTTCGATCATGCGGAGGATGCGCAGGCGTTTTATGATGAGATCAGCCACATGCTGGTGCACCAGATGTGCGCGCCGAACAGCCCGCAGTGGTTTAATACGGGATTGAACTGGGCGTATGGGATCACGGGGCCGGCGCAGGGGCATTATTATTGCGATCCGAAGTCGGGGGAACTGATGAAGAGCCGGGATGCGTATAGCCATCCGCAGCCGCACGCGTGCTTTATTCAATCGGTGAGCGATGACCTGGTGAATCCGGGCGGGATCATGGATTTGTGGACGCGCGAGGCGCGGCTGTTCAAATATGGGAGCGGGACCGGGACGAATTTTTCCAATCTGCGCGGGGACAATGAGCCGTTGTCGGGTGGAGGGAAATCGTCGGGATTGATGAGCTTTTTGAAGATCGGGGATCGCGCGGCCGGGGCGATCAAGAGCGGCGGAACCACGCGCCGGGCGGCGAAGATGGTTTGCCTGAATCTGGATCATCCGGACATCGAGCAGTTCGTGAACTGGAAGGTGCGCGAGGAACTGAAGGTGTCGGCGCTGGCGGAGGGGATTAAGCATTTGACGGCCGATCAGAAGGAACTGGCGGCGAAGCTGGGGCTGAAGCTGGATTACGATTTCAACGGTGAAGCGTACATGACGGTCAGCGGGCAGAATTCGAATAATTCGGTGCGCATTCCGAATCGGTTTTTCAGGGCGGTGGAAGAGGATGGGGATTGGAACCTGACGTGGCGGACGAACGGGAAGGTGGCGAAGACGCTGCGGGCGAAAGATCTCTGGGAGCAGATCGCGTTCGCGGCGTGGCGGTGCGCTGATCCGGGCGTTCAATATGATGACACGATCAATCAATGGCACACGTGCCCGAAGAGCGGAGCGATCAAGGCGTCCAATCCGTGCGTAACGGGCGATACGCGGGTGCTGACGCCGGGGGGAATCTGGCGTCGGATCGATCAGATGATTCATCTGCCGAGCCGGGTGGTGACGAGCGTGGATGGTCAGGCGATTCACGAGACCGAAGGAGCGTTTCCGACGGGAACGAAGGAGGTTTTCGAGCTGCGCACGGTCGGGGGATATTGCGTGACGCTCACCGCGGATCATCAGGTCTGGACGCGGCGCGGGTGGGTGATGGCCAAGGATTTGGGGGTGGAGGATGAGATTAAGTTGCCGAGCGAGCCGGCGACGGTGCGGGAGATTGGCGAGCCGCAGGATCCGAAATTTTTCCAATTGATGGGGTTGTTCTTTTCTTCGACGAATGCGAGCCATGATTCGATCCGGCTGGATGCGTGCCTGGGGGGCAATGAGTTGGCGGAGCCGTTTATGCGGTACGTGTCCACGGTGTGGAGCGCGCGGGCTTACGCGGATGATTATGTGAATCAGCTTATGCTGTCGGAAGATGATGCGGCCGGTGGGACGGCGACGGCGTCGCTGACGAATCGGCGGCTGTTGAAGCGGGTTCGGGCGTATGTGCGGCATGAGGGTGGCGAACGCCGGCTGGGGGAGGATGTATTCACGTCGGGACTGGCGGCGCAGAAGCATATTTTGTGCGGGTTGTTCACGGCTGACGCGGCGATTCACGATGGGACGCTGGAATTGAGGAATGACAGCCCTGGGCTTCTGCGGGATGTGCAGATGATCCTGTTGGGATTTGGTGTTCAAAGCTCCGTATTTGTGATGGGTGAAGGCGGAGCCTTTGCCCGCGGCACGGTCGCCGGCGCGTGCGGCGCCGGCGACTCTGCTGCCGTCACGGGAACGGTCATCGGGCATTGCCTTCGGATCAATCCGGGCAGTTTGGGGATGTTTGCGAAGCACATCTCTCTGTTGCCGGGGAAAAAGCTGGAACAGCTTTCGACCGTGATGGAGGTTTCGGCGAATCGAACGCCGGCGGGGGAGAATTTCGATCGCGTGGCGACGCTGACGCCGGCGGGCCGGCAACAGGTGTTTGATCTGACCGAGCCGGTGACCAGTTCGTTCATCGCCAACGGCATGGTCGTTCACAACTGCTCGGAATATATGTTCCTGGACAATACGGCGTGCAATCTGGCTTCGCTGAACGTGATGACGTTCTTCGATTCGGAGACGATGCGGTTTGACGTCGAGGGATATAAACACGCGATCCGGCTCTGGACGATCGTGCTGGAAATCAGCGTTTTGATGGCGAGCTTTCCATCGGAGGATATCGCGAAACTGAGCTATCGTTTTCGCACGCTGGGATTGGGATATGCGAACCTGGGGGCGATGCTGATGCAGGCTGGGATCGCTTATGACAGCGAAGTGGGCCGGGCGATTTGCGCGGCGCTTACGGCGATCCTGACGGGTGAAAGTTATGCGGCCAGCGCGGAAATGTCGCGGGAGTTGGGCGCGTTCGCGGGGTATGAGGAGAACCGCGCGGACATGCTGCGGGTGATCCGCAACCATCGGCGGGCGGCGTATGATGTCACCGGCAACGCGACGGCCAAGCGCGGGCTGGGGGATTATGAGGGGCTGGATATCAAGCCGGTGGGACTGGATGAATCGCAGTTTGGGGAGAAGCATCCGCTGGCTTCGATGCAGATGGTCAAGAGCGCCCAGGAATGCTGGGACCGGGCGCTGCTGCTGGGCGAGAAATATGGATATCGCAATGCGCAGACGACCGTCATCGCGCCGACCGGCACGATCGGTTTGCTGATGGATTGCGATACGACTGGCGTGGAGCCGGATTTCGCGCTGGTGAAGTTCAAGAAGCTGGCCGGCGGTGGATATTTCAAGATCGCCAATCAGTCGCTGCGGCCGGCGCTGGTGAATCTGGGATATACGCCGGAGCAGATTCACGAGATTCTGCGGTACGTGATGGGCACGCTGACGCTGCACGATGCGCCGCATGTGAATTACCAGGCGCTCAAACAGATGGGGTTCACGAAGCAGGAATTGGACGCGATCGAGGAATCGCTGCCGGGGCAATTTGAGATCAGCTTTGCGTTCAGCCCGTGGGCGATCGGCAAATCGACGCTGGAGCGGCTGAATATACCGGAATCGGCTTCGCAGAAGCCGGGATTCAATCTGCTGCGGCACCTTGGATTCACCAAGCGGCAGATCAACGAGGCGAACGATGTCATCTGCGGCCACGGAACCGTGGAGGGAGCGCCGCATCTGAAGGATGAGCATCTGTCGGTGTTCGATTGCGCCAACAAATGCGGGCGGCATGGGGTGCGGTTCATTCCCGCGGAGGGGCATATCCGCATGATGGCGGCGGCGCAGCCGTTTATTACGGGGGCGATTTCGAAGACGATCAATCTGCCCAATGAAGCGACCGTGGAGGATATCAAGCGCAGCTATCACCTGAGCTGGAAATTGGGATTGAAGGCGAATGCGCTTTATCGCGACGCGTCGAAGCTTTCGCAGCCGTTGAATGTGAAGAGCGATGAAGAGCTGGACAACGCCGAGGAGGATGATGAGGAAGGGATTGAAGCGGCGCGGGAAGAAGTGGCGGCGGAAGTGATTCTGGCGGCGAACGCGCTGTTCGGGGGAAAGACGGCGACCAGCGACAACCTTTCGCCGGCGCATACGCATGTCGTGGAAAAGATCGTCGAGCGGATCGTGGAGCGGCCGCTTCGGCGACGGCTGCCGGATACGCGCAATGCGACGACGCACAAATTCGACGTGGCCGGGCATGAGGGATACATCACCGTCGGGTTGTATGCGGATAATTCGCCGGGCGAAATCTTCATCCGGATGGCCAAGGAAGGCAGCACGATCGGCGGGTTGATGGACACGATCGCGACGCTGGTGTCGGTGAGTCTGCAATATGGCGTTCCGGTGGAATCGCTGGTGCGGAAGTTCGAACACGTGAGGTTCGAGCCGAGCGGCATGACGAGGAATGCGGAAATTCCGTTCGCCAAGAGCCTGGTGGATTACATTTTCCGCTGGCTGGCGATGGAATTTGTGGGGGGATACCGGGCGAAGAACGCGCCCGAGCGCGAATCGCGTCCGCTGCCGGCGGCGGAATCGGCTGGTGGTGAGCCGCAGGCGGCGCCGGAGACGGGCGGACGCAAGGGAGGGAATGGGCATGGGCCGAGGATTGAAGAGGATTTGGCTCGGCCTTTTGCTTATTCGGAAGAAGAAATGAAGTCGCGGGCGGCGAATGTTCCATCGGCGGAGACGCCGCAGGGAGGATCGAATCTGAGGTTGGCGATTGTGGTGGATCCTTTGAGCCAGTTGAGCTCGGAGTTGCAGGCGGATGCGCCAGCGTGTGATGTTTGTGGGAGTATTACGGTTCGAAGTGGGACTTGCTACAAGTGTTTGAATTGTGGGAACTCGATGGGATGTAGTTAAATTTAAGTTCGAAATACTTGGGGGGTCGTGGTTGGGAAGAAAGGCATTTTTATCGTTGCGCTCTTTGTGCCGAGCGGCTTCCCTTACTCGAATAGGTGGAATGGCCGGCGCTGTGGACGGTCCTGGCTGGCCTGATAGGGTTTGGGTGGGCCTTTGGCGAACGAGGGGGAATCATTCGGCGCGATCTTAGGCGGGGATGGCGGCGGCTTGTTTGATGTTTTGGCGCTGCAGGGAGGCGATTACACGGTCAAGCAGAGAAGCGGCGCGGCGGGCTTCGATTGTGTTTTCGAGCTTTTGGAAGGCCACTCCGATGCGCGCCGAGCCGTCGTCTTTGGAGACCAGTCGATAGACGATCTGGGAATCCAGGATGGTCGTTTCGTTGTTGTGGGTGAACTCCATCCGGAGACGGTCGCCCATTGCGACGGCCTCGGGGCCGAGGCGGTGGGGAAGAACCTTGAGGCACATTCCCTTGGCGGCGAGATCGATCAGTTCGACGCGTAGTTGGGCGGAGGGCTTGGGACGATCGCGCAGAACCCAATGAGGGGGGATTTTCCAGACAATGAGCTGGAGCGGGGCTTCGCCGGCCGCGGGGACGCGAAAGTGCGCACGGCGCTGACTGGCGGAATTCGTGGATTGATCGGTTTCTTCCATGTCCATTGCCGCATATCGACTGGAATGACCGACCAGGTTATTCAAAGGCGGTAAAATGTGAGGGATTTTCGTGGGATCGGGTCTGGAAGGACGAATTATGGGGCGTCAATTCATCTACGGTTTTTTGTTTCCGTTGAGGAGTTGATTGAGGGTGCTTTGCAGCTTGGGGGTTAAATCTTTTGTGACTGAACCGGCGAGGTTCTTAAACTGGGAGTCGAAGCCGGGGCCGAGTTGGGTGGAGACCGCAGCCAGTTCCTGCGAGAGAACGAGCTTTACGGGCGGCGATAGCTTGGATTCGGAAACGGCCTTGCCGGCCAGGGCGGTGGTGGTCTGCAGGACGACTTCCTTGACGGCGGCGCCGGTCTGATTGCCGTCGGCGTTTCCGATATCTTTGAGAGTCATGGAAGCGATCGGGACTTGAATCGAATCGGTGAGGCCGGGGATTCCGGGCATGAAGGTGACTTCGGCATTGTTCAAATCCAGTTCATCGATGACGAGCTTGATGGGCTGGGTCGGCTGGCCGCCGCTGGTTTGGGTGCTTGGGGCGACGTGTGCACGAGGGCATCCAGATTGAGTTGAATATTGGCTTGCTCGACTACCAGAACCGGATGGTCGATGACGATTTGCTGAATGTGAATGGGGGCGGCGGTGAGCTGGCTGTAATGAACGGCGACGGAAATACCGCCGACGGTGAACATATTGGGTGCGGTGAATTTGGGTGGTGAACTTACCTGAAGATCTTCGAGATCGATTTTTCCACCGAGGATGGAGAGATGCGCCGATGCGAGCGTGGTCTGCACGCCGAGGGAAGCGGTGGCTTCGCGCTGAATCGCGGAGCAGATGATGGAATTGAGTGAGACATAAACGATGCAAACGACGGCCACAATAAGCAGCACGCCGATCAACAAGATGCGTTTGATCCATTTCATTGCAGTTGGATTGTATTCAAATCGGCCGGAAAAATCAGGTGATTATCAAATTTAAGCGAATCGGTCTGAAGCGTAAAAATATTTGCCTTTTTATTGAGCAATCTGGACTTTAGGGTTGACACGAAAGTCAGCAGTTCTAAAATCGCTCTCGCTTGACCGCCTAAGCTTCTCAACATTTTGAGAGGCGCGGAGAACCCAGCGTAGAACCTTGCGACGGTTTTACGTAGCCGACCTGAAAGCGATGAGTGTGGCTTAAAGGAATGGCCGGGGCGAATCGGTATTTGTTTGCTAGGGCGAGTCCCCTCATCGGGGGAAATGTCCAATGCGTCCGAGGGAGACTTTCAACTCCCAGCCCGTCAGCTAACTCCGTAGGCATATGAAAGGGATCAATGCGCCTTGCTGGCGTTTCGATCCTTGGATCTTCCAGGTGTTTTCCCTGGCAGCGGCGTCGTCAAGCCGCGGGACCAGGACTTTCGCGCCGATTCGGCGCAAGGAGATCTCCCATGCTTCAATCCGAAACGCTACGGAAAGCGATCGAGAATCTCATCGATGCCAAGCTGGTGGACGCGATGGCTCGCCCCGACGGCTTGAACCGGCTTCTGGCGCATCGCCGGACCGGGGTTGCCGCACCGGACATCCGCAATGCGGAGCGCCGGTTGGAGGAAACCCTCGGTGAGTTGCTCAATTTCGCGGAGCTTCACGCGGAACAGGCGGCCTGAATCACGGAGTAAGTTCGGGAAATAGCTTGTTTCACACTAATCAGGGGATGGGTTGACGGGACGGCCGACTGGTCTTTAAAGGACTGGTCGGCCGCCATCGTTTTGCGAGGCTGGGAATGACGGCCCCGCCTATGTTGGGAAGCTTGAGATCAGGAAGCGGCGGACGCTCGGCACGGGGATCAAGGGCGCGCAGGGTCGCACCGAGCATCCGTAAGAATCCCTTGAGCTTCTGCCCAAATCGGACGGGCGGCCGGACCGCGTTCGGCTTCAGCAACATTACGGTGACATCGTCTTCAGATAAATTTCCGGCAAATTTTTCGGAAATTTTTTCCAGAAGGGATTGGATGAAGCTTTCCGACGGGTCGGCATCAATCGACTGCGTCACGCGCAGCAAGCCTTTGGGCCCGAACATTCGGCCATCGGTGTCGTGGCGCTTCGACCAGCGCGTCGGTGTAGCAAAGCACCATGTCACCCGCTTCCAACTCCACATCAAATTGTTCGTAGTCCATGTATGGGATGATGCCCAGGGGAACATTCTTGGGGACCGGCTCGTCATCATCGCGTTCTTCTTCGAGAATGGACCAGGTTTGAGTTGCGGCCGTGTAAAGAAATGGCGGCGGATGACCGGCATTGCAGACGGTGAGGACGCTGGTGGGAGCGAAAAAAGTCGTGGCGATCGCGGTGGCGAATTTGCCCTGTTCGGAAAGGGCAGCGAATTGCTTGTTAAGTGATCGCACCAGTTTCTTCTGGTCGAGAAAATTAACATATCGCCGCATGAGCTTGCGAAGGGCGAGGGCCAATTCGGCGACGGCGTCGCCGTGGCCGGAGACGTCCGCGAGCAGGAGGCGATTGATCCGGCCGGTGGCGCAGCTGGATGCGTAATAAATATCACCGCCGAAATCGGCATTACCAAAGGGCTTGCTGTAAACCCAGGCGTCGAGTCCGCTGAGCTGAACGCTGCGCGAGATGCCCTGGCTTCCGCCCCAGACTTCCATGCATTGCATAAATTGGCCGTTGTCGTCGGGCATGAGAGCATTGTAGGCGGGAGGGGTGGATTTGCGGATAGGGAAATTGTGGGGAGGTAAGGACCCACGGCAGCGCCGTGGGCGTTCGGGGGCGAAATTGATCCTCCTTCAAAAAACGGCGCCGGCGGAGCCCTTTGGGGTTCCGCCGGCGTGTTTGTTCGCGGTCGGGTGTAAGCCGAATTCTGTTCAACCGGGACGAACCCGATTGGGCGACCATTTCTCTGGGCCGGTCGTTGCCGACCGGCTCAAGCAGCCTACCCGCGGATGTGGCGGCTTTCGCCGGCGTGCCTTGTGGCCGAGGCTCTCCGCTTATTTGGCCTTGCTGCCGGTGGGGTTTGCCTTGCCGTCCGGGTCACCCCGAACGCGGTGCGCTCTTACCGCACCATTTCACCCTTACCGGAAGAGATCCCTTTCGGGATGTCTCCCGGCGGTATACTTTCTGTTGCACTTTCCGTCGGATTGCTCCGCCTTGATGTTATCAAGCACCAGACCCGTCAGGGCGGTTTGACCCGCCCGTCTGCAGTTCGGACTTTCCTCATCCCGATAAATCGGGACGCGATCGCCACGTCGGCCGCGATGTCATGAGTATAATCGACAGGCCATCTGGATGAAAATTGCGGTTTGAGGCTGTTTTAAGGCCTCTGGCGCGTAACTCCCGCAAAGAAACGGGAATAAGTGCGATGTTTGAAGGGTCGGCAATATAAAGGTGGAGCGGCAATAGTGGATCAGGAGCTTGTCGATCGTTTCAGGAAGCAGGCACTTTGCCATCTCGACGAAGCTTATAACCTCGCGCGATGGCTCACGAGGGATCGTCATGATGCCGAGGATATTGTGCAGGAGGCTTGCCTGCGGGCATTGCGGGGATTCGCAAATTTTCGGGGAGATGATGGGCGGGCGTGGCTCCTGACGATCGTGCGCAATACTTGCTATACGTGGATGAAAAGGCGACGGAATCAGGATTCAAGGATGGATGCCGACGGCGATGTTGGGGCGATGGAATCGGACGAGCCGGAGCCGCATCTGGCGTTGTCGAGGACGATCGAAACCGATCGGCTTCGGGCCGCAATCGAAGAGCTTCCGGCGGAGTTTCGTGAAGTGGTCGTTCTCAAAGATCTTCAGGGGTTGTCGTATCGCGAGATCGCGGAAATCGTCGCGGTTCCGATCGGGACGGTAATGTCGCGGCTGTCGCGAGGACGGCAGCGGCTTACCGAGCGGCTTAGCGTCCAGAAAGGGGCAAGGTGAGCCCCATGGAATGCGATCAAATGCGTGAACTGATCTCAGCATACGCCGATGGGGAATTGGAGGCCAAGGAGCGCGCTGAGGCCGAGCGGCATCTGGGCGATTGCGCGGAATGTTCCCAATCGCTGAAAACCATTTCGGCGCTGAAGGCGGCGATGCGGAATGACGTGCTGCTTTTCAATGTGCCGGGGGCGTTGAAGAAGAAGATTGAAACTATAGTCGCCAAGGCGGCCGACCCCCCCGCCGGGGTCAGAGCCAAGCCATCGCGGCCGATACTTCAATTGAAGCATGTCCTGGTTGCGACGGCGGCGGGTCTGGCGCTGGCGGCGGGAATCACGGGGTATTTGGTGTGGCCGTCGGCGCGGCAGAAAATCGAGGCGCAGGCGGTTGGCGATTACAAGCAATCTCTGTCGAGCAATCCTGGCGTGGAGATCGTGTCTTCAGATCCACCGACAGTTTTGCGTTGGCTTAGCACGCGATTGAGCTTTTCGCCGGTTGCGCCTAATCGGTTGCCGGTGGGATATACGCTGGCGGGTGGAAGAGTTGATTCGATAGAGGGCGTGAAGGTTGCGGTACTGGTTTACCGTAAGGGGTCGGGGACCAGCAATTTGTTCCAGTGGCCGGCTGGAAATGCGGTCGGGCCTGGGAGCGCTGATACGATTCAAGGACTTGGGGCGATGGCTTGGAATGCGGCGGGGATGAATTTCTGTATTGTCTCTGATGGAGGGGTAGGGGCGGTGAATGAGATGTCGAGTTTGGTTATTTCGGATGGGTGTGGGCCGAGATAGTTGGGGGCCAGTGGCATTCCCGTTTCATCGTTAAGAGACCCAGGGCGCCCCGCTTCCTCGTTCCTCCGCACTTAGAGCGATTCAACTTCACCTGTAGCGTTCGCGCCGCCTGTTGGCGGCCCTTCGCGTTGCGTTCCAAGGGGTCGTCTGCGGCGTCATCGCTCCTCAACGGGTTGAATTAAACCCGCTTCGTCGCTCTTCTTTGCATCCGACCCCTTGGAACGCAACGCGAACGCTACGGGTGAAGTTGAAACGCTCTAAAGTGAATGATACATGGGGCATGAATAAATTTTGTTATGGTTGAAGAGTGTGTGCCGCATTTAATGCCCAGGCGCACTCTTACTTGTATGGGCGCGATTGGAATTGCAAAGCCCAGTTGTGAGCCGTATGGCCAATCCAGATCACTCGGATGTCGCGCTGGTCGCCGGGACGCTGCACGGCGATGCCAAAGCGTACGAGTTGTTGGTGCGGCGATATGAGCGTCCCGTTCGCGCCACCAGTTTTGCTGTCTTGAAAGATTGGCATGCCGCGCAATATGTCGCGCAGGAGGCGTTCCTGAACGCTTTTACGCATCTCCGCTCGCTGAGGAATCCAGCTCGCTTCGGGTCATGGATCTTAACTATCGCTCACAATCGGGCATTGGCCGTTTCGCGCTTCAATCGTTCGCATCAACCGGTGGATGTGGCTCTCGAATCGACCGCTGCGCCGGACTTTGATCTGCATTCCGCGGGTCTATTCGAGCTCATCGCACTATTGCCCGATCACGAGCGAGCGGTGGTGATGCTGCGCTACGTTGAGGGGCACGATGTGGGCGCCATCGCGGTTATTTGCAATAGTTCTGTGGGCACAATCACCAAGCAACTTTCCCGTGCGCATCGACGACTGGAAAAAATGATCGTCGAAGGAGAACGCCGATGAACGCGCTTTTGAAAGAATTGGAACTTTTGGATCGTGCCGTACCGGATGCGCCGGAATTTGTCGGCTCGGTGATGGGTCGGCTTCCTGAAGTCGCGTCCGCGGCGAACTCACCGCGACGGCAACTGCGAACGCTGACACTCGTCACCATTGGCGCAATAGCGGCAGCAATCCTGATCGGGGTTGTTATGTTTGTGCTTTCCCCGTCGCCGCAGGAGGCGTTTGGACAGATGGTGGAGCGGGTCGCGCAGTTCGACTCGGTTCGGTACGATATGCACTACGAAGACAGTGGGCGCATGGTTGTTGACCACCGTACAAATTCCTCAGACGGCAGGCGTCGTTCGGAATTCGTTGGACCATCGAACATCATCATCCATAATCCGAAGACTTCGCCGGAGCTTGATTTGAGTCTTCGCCCTGATCTGAAGTTAGCGGAATTTAGGCTGGTCGACGCATTCCGAGAAGCGCACAGCGATGGGAGACATTCCAATAATCCGATAGTTTATCTGCAGCAGATTGCCGCGGAAAATGTGATCCCGGCGCCCGATGAGATTTACCAAGGCAAGCCGGTTCGCGTCTTTATCGGTAAGCCTGGAACCACCGACTTGAAACGCACCGTTTGGGTGCTAGTAGATAAGGACACCGGGATGCCGGTGCGCATTGAAACATTGAACGACATGACGTGGGCCGGCCGCGGCATCGCCCATCGTGTATTTGACAATTTTGCGTGGAATCCTCCCATTGATGAAAGCACCTATAGCACGGTGCCGCCGGTTGGCTATGCAGTGACTTACAACTTAATTCGGCCGTTGAGCATGGGCCTGGACCAATACTCCGCATTTTTCAATGGTCAACTTCCCGATCATGTTGATGCAGCCGCTCTGGAAAAATTAAGGGAAAAGGTGAAGTCTTTGCCGAATCCCACCAGGGAAGATATCGACGTGACGATCGCCGACGCCGTGTGGGGCTTCCGCGTTCCCGCCTTTGCGGCTGCACACAACTTGGATTTCCGATATTACGGAGCAGGCCAATCATACTCCAGCAAAGGGCCCTTCAGAATGATCGCCGCGGTCGAAATCGCTCCTGGGAGCGGGATCTATGACTGCAGGATGAGCCCTCCTTCCCTTGAAAGAGTAGACCGAGCACAACTGCCGCATTGACGCTTTGAGAACTTATGAAGCCAAATATCTATTTTCGATGGCTGTTCAACGGACTGGCTGCGTTATCGCTGGTGCTATGCGTTGCGACGGCGGTGTTGAGGGTGCGGAGTCATTGGTTTGATGATGAGGTTCACATCTACGGACCGAACGAAGGTTATTGCTGTAGTTCCTGGGGAGGCAACTTGATGTTCATCCGGGGACCGACGTACCACGGTTTCAAGGCGATTCCTTATCCCGCCAAAATGGAATGGGAATACGTAAGCGCGAAGCTTACGAGTCTTGGAGCGTCTTCCATCACAAACGCAAAATACCGTCGTTTGGTATCGCTTGGCTTTGCCTATGACCCGAATCAACTAATCCACGGAAATGGCAGATACTACTACAGCGGCAATAGATTGTTCCTGCCACACGGGTTTTTCTGCCTGTTATTTCTCGCTGCTCCCGCCGCATGGTATTGGCAGCGAATTCGCTATCGGCGGCTTGCAGCGGAAGGCCGCTGCCTTATCTGCGGTTACGACCTCCGCGCCACGCCCGACCGATGCCCTGAATGTGGAACCGTGCCACCGAAACCATAAATATTCAAAGGAACTCACCACCCGGATTCGCCCGCACTTGAGGCGGCCCATCCCGGCGCATATCATCGGCGCTTTCACGCGAGTTTATAAACATGCCTGCAAATATGAAATCTAATCCATTTGGCGCGGAATCGAAGCTTTCGACACTTGGGGGAGATGTTTCCATCTTTCGGCTCAACCGGCTGGCGGAGATGAAGCTGGGGCAGATTGATCGGTTGCCGTATTCCATTCGGATTTTGCTCGAAAGTTGTTTGCGGAATACGGATAACTTTGAGGTCAGCGAGCAGGATGTGCAGCGGCTGGCGGGGTGGAAGCCGGTTGCGGCGGAGGCGGTGGAGATGCCGTTTAAGCCGGCGCGGGTGATCCTTCAGGATTTTACGGGGGTTCCTTGCGTTGTGGATCTGGCGTCCATGCGCGCGGCGATGAAACGGGCGGGGGGGAATCCGCAGAGGATCAATCCGTTGGTGCCGGTCGATCTGGTGATCGATCACAGCGTGCAGGTTGATGAATTTGGAAGTCGGTTTGCTTTGCTGAATAACGCCAAGAAAGAATTTGAACGCAATGGCGAGCGGTATGAGTTTCTCAAGTGGGGGCAGAAGGCGTTCAAGAATTTCAGGGTGGTTCCGCCGGCAACGGGGATCGTGCATCAGGTGAACCTTGAATATCTGGCGAAGGTTGTGCAGGTGAGGGATGGCGTGGCGTTTCCGGATAGTTTGGTGGGAACTGATAGCCATACGACGATGATCAATGGTTTGGGGGTGCTGGGATGGGGCGTGGGGGGAATTGAGGCGGAGGCGTGCATGTTGGGGCAGCCGATTTATATGGTTACGCCGCAGGTGGTGGGGTTCCGGCTTCATGGGCAGCTTCCGGAAGGATCGACAGCGACCGATCTGGTGCTGGTCGTGACGCAAATCTTGCGGTCGCACAATGTGGTGGACAAATTCGTGGAATTTTTCGGGGATGGATTGGCGACGATGACGGTCGCGGATCGGGCGACCATCGCCAATATGGCGCCGGAATATGGGGCGACGATGGGGTTCTTTCCGGTGGATGATCAGACGCTGACGTATCTGCGGCTGACGGGGCGGGATGAGAAGCTGGTTGATCTGGTGGAACGATATTGCAAGGAGCAGGGACTTTGGCGGCAGACGGCGGTGACGCCGGGGTTCAGTGAGTTGCTGGAACTTGATCTAACGACGGTGGGTCCGAGCGTTGCGGGGCCGCGGCGGCCGCAGGATCGGGTGGATTTGCGCGGGGTGAAGCAATCGTTTCGGTCGGCGATGGTGGATGTGTTCAAGAAAGACGTGGGCGAGAGCGCGACGCCGCGATTGGATCGGTGGTCGGCGGAAGCGCCGGTGTCGGCGCCGGCAAAAAACTCCCGGGAAAATGGGGATGCCGAGGAAGCGGATACGACGAAACATATCCATGATGACATGGCGCGCGATACGGCGACGATGTGCCTGGACGATCAGTGGGTGAAGCTGACGCATGGGGATGTGACCATCGCGGCAATCACCAGTTGCACGAACACGAGCAATCCATCGGTGATGGTGGCGGCCGGGCTTTTGGCGAAAAAGGCGGTGGAGCGGGGGATGCGCGTGCCGCCCTATGTGAAGACGTCGCTGGCGCCTGGGAGCCGGGTGGTGACGGATTATTTTAACAAGGCGGGGCTGACGCAGTATCTGGATCAGCTTGGATTCAATACGGTGGGATATGGGTGCACAACCTGCATCGGCAACAGCGGGCCGTTGCCGGAGCCGATCGCCAAGGCGGTGGAAGGCCGCGATCTGGTGGTGGCGGCGGTGCTTTCGGGGAATCGGAATTTTGAGGGGCGCGTGAATCCGCTGGTGAAGGCGAATTATCTGGCGAGCCCGCCGCTGGTGGTGGCGTATGCGCTGGCGGGTTCGGTTGACGTGAACATCATGGATGAACCGATCGGGCGCGGGCGGGATGGGAAGCCGGTGTTCCTGCGCGAAATCTGGCCGAGCCAGGAAGAGGTCGACAAGACCGTGGCGGCGTGTCTTTCGCCGGATATGTTCCGGCGCAATATGCGAATGTGGAAACGGGCAACAACGAATGGAATGAGATTCCGGTCAAGGGCGGGGAACTTTTCGCGTTTGATGAGAAGAGCACGTACATCCAGGAGCCGCCATTTTTCACGAATCTGACGCCCAAGGCGGGGGCGATTGGGGCGATCAAGGGAGCGCGGGTGCTGGTGATGGTTGGGGACAGCGTCACGACCGATCACATTTCACCGGCGGGATCGATCAAGAAGGACAGCCCGGCGGGAAAATTTCTGATGGATCATGGGGTGACGCCGCTTGATTTCAATCAATATGGGTCACGGCGCGGGAACGACCGGGTGATGACGCGGGGAACGTTCGCGAACATTCGCCTGAAGAATCTTCTGGCACCTGGGACCGAAGGGGGCGTGACGAAATATCTTCCGACCGGCGAAGTGATGCCGATTTTTGATGCCAGCATGAAATATCAGGCGGATAAAATTCCGCTGGTGGCGCTGGCCGGGAAGGATTATGGGATGGGATCGAGCCGGGACTGGGCGGCGAAGGGGACGCTGCTGCTGGGGATTAAAGCGGTGATCGCGGAGAGTTTTGAGCGGATTCATCGGAGCAATCTTGTGGGCATGGGGATATTGCCGTTGGTGTATAAGAATGGGGAGACGCGCACGAGCCTGGGGCTGACGGGGGAGGAGACGTTTGAAATTAGCATCGATGACAAGCTGCAGCCGAAACAGGATGTGACGGTGAAAGCGGGTGGGAAAACGTTTGTGTGCACTTGTCGAATTGATACGCCGGTGGAGGTTGAGTATTACCGGAATGGGGGGATTTTGCAGACGGTGTTGAGGAAGATGCTGGGGTAACTATCCCGCTTTCAACAACGCTTTGACGCCGCTGGCGATTGTTGCGGAGCGGCTAATCTTGTTCCTGCGAGCGAAAGAATCGACCTTGCCGAGCAATTCCCGCTCCATGGTGATGGTGACGCGCTTCGCGCCCTTGCCCGTGACGGGCCGGCCCATCGTTCGGGCACGGCGGTGCTGCGATCGTTGGGCAGGGGTCAAAGGTTTGCCGGGCAGTCCGAGCATTTCTCGATCGAACTTTGCCACTTCGGCATCAAGTTCACTGGAAGTCATCTTTCCGTAGGGTGAAGGCAAGAGATTGTTTACGAGCTTGCGTTTCATCATCTATTCCTTCTTAGTTGGCGCTTTTCCGATTCGGTCAGTGGGCGAGCATGGATCACAAAGACAACATTGCCTGTCTCAAGAACATAGATCACTTGCAGCCATCGTCCTTCATTTGTTTGACCGCGAACCATGATTTTGTCGTTTTCGATGCATCTTGGGTATGGTCGCCTGGCGTGATTTACAATTTCCTCGGCCTCGCTCGGCCGCACGCCATGAGCATCGCATTTTCGAATGTTCCAGATTATCCATCTGAATTCAAAAGCCACCGAGATAAGTATGCATAAAACTATGGCGAAAGTCCATCTATTTTTTGAGAGACTTGCATCCAGAATGAGGCGCAAAGTTTAGGGGGAGATCGGTCTTAGACGGCAGAATCAAATAGGGCTGTGCGCGGGACTCAATCGTCCCCGCCGCCACTACCACCCCCACCTCCGTCGTCGGCGTCGCCGGTATCTGATTCGCTGGATTCTTCATCGTCGGAAGATGCGCTGGATGATCCGGATGATCCATCGCCGACGTATGCTGAGCCTCCCGAATCGCCGGAATAATGGGAGTTTGAATAGGGTTGATGGAGACGGCTGCGGATGAGAATCACCGCCCAGATCACGATGACCACCAGAGCCAACTTGCGCCATTCCGAAGCTGTCATAAGACCTCCGGTTTGTGCCAGTATTGTCGCCGGCTTCGGTTAAAACCGTGTGAGTTCAGGCCGGAATTCGCAACCTGTGAGTGTTTAGCGAGTAACGGCAGGCCGGCAGATCGTAAGTCCAATCGCCTATTTTTTCGCCGCATTTTTCGATATAAGACCATGTGTGGATCGGCGAGCTTTTTACAGGGTCGTGGAGGAGTTGTTGCCGCGTTTCGGCGGAGCGAGGGGATTATTGACTGCTGTCGCGGATGGGATGCGATCGGCGCGCGCGGAGCCGGCGTTTGTGACGGCGGAGTTGGGGGAATTGCAATCGCTTCTCCATCACGATGATCTTCTTGGCCAAATCTATCAGGCGATCAATGCTCCCGCGCTGGAAGCGGCATATCGGGCGACGGCGCGGGAGCGGCGGAAATTTACCGCCGATGAAATCCCGGCGGTCACGCAGCTTTTTACGCCGAAATGGGTGGTTGAATTTCTTCTGCAAAATACGCTGGGGAGATTGTGGTTGGAGATCCATCCGGATTCGGGGTTGGGGAAAAAATGGAAATGGTTGGTGAAGGGGAACCATGCCACGGGCGGGACGCCCATGCTACGGGCAACCGAAATTCGCGTATGTGATCCGGCTTGTGGGACCATGAATTTTGGGCTTGTCGCGATCGATATGTTTCGGGAGATTTATCGGGAGGAGAAAAGCTGTGCCGAATCCGAAATTGATGATCAGATCGTCCGGCACAACTTGACGGGATTTGATATTGATCCGCTGGCGGTTGATCTGGCTCGGCAGAGTTTGGAGATCAAGATCGGCAAGCCGATTGCGCAGGGGGAACATCAACTTTTTGTGAAGGATGCGCTTTTTGACGAGAAGATGGCGGATTCGTTTGACGTGGTCGTTACCAATCCGCCTTATTTGTCGGCCAGAAATCTCGATCCGAAAGTGGTGCGGCGGCTCAAGGGGAGGTTTCCGGCCGGATGGCGCGATTATTATGCGTGCTTTATGTTGCGGTCGCTGGAGATGCTTCGGCCCGGGGGGCGGCTGGGGATTCTTACGATGCACTCGTTTATGTTCACCGGCGCGTTCGAGCGGTTGCGGAGGGAGATCGCTGAAAGCGCGGACGTGTGCACCGTGGCTCATTTCGGGCCGGGGTTGTTTGAGGTCGGGAATCCGGGAACACTGCAAACGGCGGCGGTTGTGCTTCAGCGGAAGCCGGCAACGGATGGCCCGGCTCAGTTTTTCCGGCTAGTAGACGAGGATGACAAGCGGGTGGCCTTGGCGAAGGCCGTTGGATCTTCGTCGGCGTTTGAGTTGAAACAATCGGAACTGGCGTCGCTGCCGCGGTTGGCGTGGATGTATTGGATTTCGCCGAAGGTTCGGCGGGCGTTCAGGGATTTGCCGAGACTTGGGGAGATCGCCCCGCCGCGGCAGGGGTTGGCGACGACGGATAACGCCCTGTTCGTGCGATATTGGTGGGAGGTCGAGCCGCCAAATTTTTCGGGTGAAAGAACGAAATGGAAGCCGTACGCGAAGGGTGGGCGGTTTCGGCGGTGGTACGAATCGGCGCGGCATCGGGTGAATTGGGAAGATGATGGGCGGGAAATCAAGCAGGCGATCGTGGATCGGTATCCATATCTCGACGGCCAGTGGCAATGGGTGGCGAAGAACAGCGGCTGGTATGGGCGGGAGGGAATCACTTATTCGTATCTGACCAGCGGATCGTTCAGCGCGCGGCGGCTGGAAGCGGGGACAATCTTCGACGTGGCAGGGTCGTCGCTGTTTCCGGATGATGCGCTGGCGATGCTGGGGGTTTTGAATTCCGCGGTGGCCGGGCGGCTTTTGGCGGCGATCAATCCGACCGTGAATTTCCAGGTGGGGGATTTACGGCAGTTGCCAGTGCCGAGATCATTCCCGGATGAATTGCGGCGGGAGGTGGCCCGGGCAATCGAGGCGACGCGGAAGCTTGATTGCTTTGATGAGACGTGTATCGATTTTCTCGCGCCGGAACCATGGGATGAATCGGAAGCCGTTCAATTGCGGACGGAAATTGGAAAGGCGGAGCGATCCATTAATGGAATTGTCGGGGAGTTGTATGGGATGAAGGGGAAGGCCGACAAAATCAGTGTGAACGGAGTCGTGAGGGAGGAATTGGCGAGGCGATGGATTGGTTATGCGTTGGGAGTGTGGCTGGGGCGATGGGGAAAATCTCCGAGTGGGGAGATCGCGGTTTTGTCGCCGCTGGATGAAAAGCTGAGGCGCGATTTGGGGCGGATATTGGCGGATCGAGCGGGGGAAAAAGCGGCGGCGGAAATTGTGGAGATGGTGCGCGGGCTGGATCGATTTTTGTCGCGGGAATTTTTGGCGTGGCATAATCTGCTTTATCGCGGGCGGCCGATTTTCTGGGGATTTTCGGGGAATGGGAAGACGGTTGTGGTTTGTGGATTGAACGCAGGTCGGGCGGTTATGCGGCGGGCTTTGCGGGAAATCGATGAGGAGATTCCGCACGGTTGGCGGGTATGTGCGGATGATGGGGTGCGGATCAATCTGGCGCGGTTGTCGCGGTGGATCGCCGATCGCAAGTTGCGGGAGTCGATCGCGGAGGTTCGGGCCGAGTTGGAACGCGGGCAATTTGCGTTTTAGGAGACGGCGAAAAAAATGTAAGAGATTGTTTTGTCTTTCGGCGGGCACTGGCTTGTGCGTTGTGCTCGTGAAAAGAAATGCAATTTATATCGTTTTCATCGCTCGTGCCGTCCGCGGGCGCTTGCTCGAATACGCCTAGGCGTGGGCGATGCGAAGACTGTTGGCTGGCCCGGCGAAGGTCGGTAGTGCATTTGGCAAACGGAAGAAAAAATGAGTCCGCTCGGGCGCGTCGAGGAAATGCGCGTGCCGGCGCGGCTGGGCCGAATCACCCATTGCCGAGGGGTCAATCTAGAATCGAGCGTTGGATGCGGTCGACGTCGGCGGCGTTGTCGCCGGCGGATCGTTGAGTCGCGAGACGGCCGATGAATTCGGCACCGATGAGAAATGAATGTTTCTGCGGGACGCAATGAGCGACCCGGCAGATGAGGGGCACGCCGCCTTTTTTTGCGTCCTTGGTGGGCAGGCGAAGCAGGAAAGAGCTGCCGACATCCATCGCGATGGTGGCTTCCAACTTGGCGCCGCGGCCGGAGATGTCGTGCAATTTAGCTCCCAGCCAATCGGTCTTGGCGTCCACGCCAAGCTTGATGGCGACGGGAACGCGGATGGCTGTGCGGGCGGCGCGGCGTTTGTCCTTTCGGGCTTTGCTGCCTCCGGCGGCTTGAATCAGCTCGATCGCCTCGGCAAATTGTGCTTCCGTGAATTTCATTCCGGCCCTTATGGAACCCGTAGTTAAATCTCGCAAGGAACCGTTTGATTATCGTCGCCGGGCAGTAGGGACTGAAAGACTCACCCGGAATCGAGCGTTATCGGTCTAACCTGGCAATGATGGCATCGGCAAAGCCGTCGGTGGTGGTCGAACCGCCCAGGTCGGCGGTGAGGTGTTTTCCTTCGGCCAGGACGGCATCGTAGGAGCGTTTGATCTTGTCGGCGATTGCGGTCTCGTGGAGATGGTTGAGCATCATGACGCCGGACATGATGAGGGCGAGGGGGTTGGCGATTCCCTTGCCGGCGATATCGGGGGCGGAGCCGTGGACGGCTTCGAAGATGGCGGCGTCGTCGCCGATGTTGCTGCCGGGGACGACGCCCAGCCCCCCTACCAGTCCGGCGCAGAGGTCGCTGACCAGATCGCCGTAGAGGTTTTCCATCAGGAGGACGTCGAACCGATCGGGGTTTTGCACGAGCTTCATGCAGCCGGCGTCGATGATCAGCTCGGAATATTCGATGTTGGGATATTCTTCGTCGTGAATCTCGCGGGCGCAATCGAGAAAGAGGCCATCGGACATCTTCATGATGTTGGCCTTGTGAAAAACGGTGATGGTTTTGCGGTGGCGGCGCGTGGCGTAACGGAAGGCATATCGCGCGATTCGGGTGCAGGCGGCGCGGCTGGCGACCTTCATGCTGGTGACGACGCCGGGGACGACTTCGCTTTCGATGCCGCTGTAGAGACCCTCGGTGTTTTCGCGGACGATGACCATGTCGACGCCTTCGTAGCGGGTTTTGATTCCCGGCAGACTGCGGACGGGCCGGACGGCGGCGTAAAGGCCCAGCTTCTGGCGAAGCTGCACGTTGACCGATTTGAATCCCTTGCCGACCGGCGTGGTGACGGGGCCTTTGAGGGCGATTTTGTGGGCGGTGACGGCGGCGAGCGTGCGCTGAGGCAGAACGTTTTCCAGACCCTGCTCCAGGGCGCTGGCGCCGGCGAGCATCTCAACCCATTGCACGGAGAACCCGGCGGCCTCGAGGACCCGGCAAGTGGCGCGGGTGACTTCGGGACCGATTCCATCGCCGGGAATTAAAACAACGGTGTGCTTGGCCATGGCGGCAATAGTCGCCAATCATCCGATCCAAATCAATCCCGCCAGCGTCAGGAGCAGAACGATGAGCGTGATCAACGTGTACAAACGGTCGCGCTCGTGGAAAGCGAAGACGAGGAAGGACATGAACACCCTCATAATGGGGGTGAAAAGGAGCAGGTAAATTCCGGCTTCGATGATGGGTTTGCCTTCGCCGCGGAGGATGCCGTGCCAGATGACGGCCGGGTGGTAATCGAATCTATCGGTTTTGATGCGTTCAACGGAGATGTGGCCGCGAGAGAAGCTGAGGGCGATGCCCAGCAGCATGACGAGCGTCGAAGAGACGACGCCGATGCGGAGGACCCATGCGGAGACTTCAGAGACGGCGTCATTGGAATGATCAGTATTCGAATTCATTGGTGGCCTCCGAAGCCGCGAAAAAGCATTTGAATGCCGACGACGGCGAGAATCAGGGCGAATATCTTTCGCAGGAGGGAATTCGACAATTTCTCCATGATAATCGTGCCCAAGAAGGCGCCGACGAGCACGAATACGGCGACGGGCACCACCATGTACGGAAGCACCAGCCCTCGGCGAAGATAAACGCCAGCGCCGGCGGCGGCGGTGACACCGATCATGAAATTGCTGGTGGCGGTCGAAACTTTGGTGGGGACTTTCATCGCGACTTCGTGGGCGATTACTTTGACCACGCCGGCGCCGATGCCCAGAATTCCCGCGATGACGCCGGCGGCGAACATGATTGCCAATGCCCATGGAATGCCGGTCACCTGGTAGGGAACGTTGCGTCCAAGATGTTTGTCGAAATAGGAGCCGTTGAGGCGGAGTGCGGAGGCGATTGGATCGTTGTGGACGTTTTGCGGAAGCTCCTCGCCAAGTTTTGCGAAGATCGGAATGAGCGATATCAGCAACAGAACGCCGAAGAGAATGTATAAAGCGCCGGGGTTGATATGGCGGGCGAGATATCCCGCTCCGAGAAGCGCGCCCGCGGCGGTGGAAAGTTCCAGGAACATCGCGATGCGGATGTTGGTAATGCGGTCTTTCACATAGACCGAACCGGCTCCGCTGGAAACGGCGATTACCGAGACAATGCTGGCGGCGATCGCCTGCTCGATGGGAATGTGCATGAAAATGGTGAGGACGGGGACGATCACGATTCCGCCACCGAGGCCGCTGATGGAGCCTAAAATTCCGCCGATTAGAGAGGCGCCGGCGATTTCTGATAGCCAGATGAGGGATTGAGTCGCGTTGGGGTCGGTCATATATTTCTTCTTTCGGATACCTTTTAATTTGGGGACCCTTCGACCGGAAGATTGGAAGAAGAAATATTTTTATCGTTACGGCATTGGTGCGGTCCGGCATCGTTGACTCGAATTCAACGCGCGCTGGCGCTTCTAGCGATGCTGGCTTCTATGAGCCGAGCCTTGTCAAGCGGGATTCTGGCGTTCGGAACGCGAGTCGTTGTTTCAGTCTTCTATTCAGAGCTTCCGCGAAAGATCTGTTTGGGTCGCGGGCCTATTCAACTGTACAACAGCGGCACCCACTCTGGCCTTCGAGTTTGGTGCTCAAGCCAACATCGGGCTTGCCGCTTTTTTGCCAACCGTCGAACTCCGATCGCCTGTTTCCCATTTGACTCATCCGGACGCTTTACCCGTCATTTTGCCCCGTCTCTTCACGTTGGCGCCGTCGGCAACGGTTCTTTCCACTGGGCGCCATCCCGAAGCATCGCCCACAGCTTCACCAGGAGTCTGCGGGCCACCGCCACGATGGCGATCTTCTTCCGTTTGTCGCTGCCGCGACGCACCTGTTCTTTGACGCAGCAGGCCGTTGCCCGCATGGCTGATGTGACCTTGGCGGTCACTTTCGCCGCTCTGCCAGCGTCGCGGGGTCAGACCCGCGTAACAACCCACCTGCCGGCCGTTCCCGAAGCGATGCGGATCATCCAGGATTGCCACCACCGTCTCTCCCAATCGCGGACCGACGCAGGGCGCGGTCTTGAGTTGTTCAACACGCGCATCAGCCTTTGCCCGTTCTTCCAGCTTCTGCTCCACCTCCTGGATCTGCCGCTGAATACTCTCAAACTGCTGCAACTCGCAATGCACCTGGAACAGCCACAACCGCTGGGAGGAATAGTCCGACGCCTCCTTCTTCAGTTCCTCCATCGCCGCGTCAGTCCAGGCTCTTTTGGCCCAGGGCAGGCCCACGCCCTGCCTTTCGTATATCGAACGGATCGAGTTCTTGATCGCCGTTCGCCGCTGCACCAGAGCGTGACGGTATTCAATCAGCGACCGCCATTGCCGAACCGAAGCCTTGGGCACGTGCACCGTCGGCAACGATTCCATCTCCGACAATTGGGCCAGTTTCAACGCATCCTTGCGATCGCTCTTTTCCTTCACGACCTTCCATCGCCAACGTTCGTCGTTGCCGTTGGCGACCTGCACGGGAATCTTCATCGATTCGGCCAGGTCGCAAACCCATCCCGCCGCGGGTCCCGCCTCGATCACCAGCCGGTCCGGGGCACTGCGTTCCAGCAGCTTCCGCAATTCGCGGGGGTTCGTGGCGGTCTTGCCGAAGATCCGCTCGCCGCCGACACAATAGTCCACAAAAACGCTCTTGTTCTTTCCGAGATCCAATGCCAGAATCTTCATCGCCGAGTCCTTTCTCAAATAAAGTGACGTCTGAGCGATCCACGCGATCAGCTCGTTAATCCATTGGGGATTTTAATCCCCAAAACAACGTCCCGAGAAAGGCTCGGCTTCATAGTTTCTGGCCTGTCAATGATCGGACGGGCCTCTTGCAAGGGACAGTTTCGAGCTTTGTCGGGCCAGCCAGCGGTGTTCGCAGCGCAGGCGCGTGTTAAATTCGAGTCAACGATGCCCGACGGCACGAATATCGCAACGATAATAATCTTCTGTTCTCTTCACCCGCCTGACTTTTGGGTAGTGTCCTAATTTGAAATCCCCTCTAACCGTGGCCTCCGCCACCCAAATGTTGATTGTCGCTCGGAATGTCCGCACCGCTCGAAAGATTGGGGTCGCGCAAGGCGACACGGAATACCAGCCACCACACGATTACGAGGACGGCGAGCAAGCCGATTGCGATGAGCCAACGCATGTCCCCATTCTACCCTCCGCGCATGAAAAAGCCGCTATAATGCCAGCCATCGGGATCAGCGGCCTAATTACCCGCTGACGGCCCAGGTCCGGCGCTGTTTGTCACCAGCGGCAGCGCCGGGCCGGGTCTGCCCGGAAAGCTGGTGATTCGTGCCGGGAATTTATGAGAAATACCAAAAGGGCGCGGACGACGAACTTCAGCGCATAAAAGCGGTCAAGGCAGCATGGACTAAAAGAATTAGGCAAACCGCAATACCCGACCCCGCCACTCTTAGATACGTCGTCACCGCAATGCGGAGCTTTTCAAGCGAAAGAGATAGGGGAGCGATAACTCCGCAAAGATATACGGAAATGGCGATGGAATTGGTCTGCGATGCAATTTGCGCCGGTGCTTTTAAGAGTCCGGAATGGATAAAATTCAAGACCCGACTTGCAACCGATCCATCATTTCAAAATGTGGTGAAGTTCCTAGAAATGGATGCGCCGCAACCATATACGCCAATTGTCGGCAATCCCAAGGACGACGGAACATGGGTTCTAACCTGTAATATTGATCGCTTTGCCGATGAGATGGAGGCCATCGCGATGCCGAATAATACGGTCGATCCGCTATCATCGGCAGTGAAACGCGAACAGAAAAAGGGCTTGCGTCGCGGCAGGCCAAGTCCGCGCGATGAAAGACTGCGAATCGAAATCCTGTCTAGGTGGGATCAAGCAAAGGGGGCAAGACAAAGCCAAAAGGTGTTTTGCGAGGACAATGGGATAACCGTTCCGTTCCTAGAAAAGATCATTAATTGGCGCACCACGCGGAATCGTCGGAAAAAGTAGCCTGACAAAATGCCGTCAAGGCAAAACGATTTTGTCAGGCAGATTTCAGATTTTTCTTAATTATCGTTAGATCAATCACTTAGCCCGTATTACACGCCATATTTTTAAGCTGACAAAAAGACCCCCTGCGAAAGTAGGTCGAAGCGTCGCGGATATTCGCGACTGGCAATGGATTGGAGGTGTTTATGACAAGGTTAGCCGTCGGCGCGACTCGGATCAGGATCGTCCGGGGGAGCGCCAGGGTAGAAAAACAGCCGCGCCTTTTTCGTTTAGAGCGTAGGGGCGCGGCTGCAAGGTCCGTTATGGCCGGGGGATGGTTTTGGCAGCCATCCTTCGGTCATTTTTAACCGCAGTCGATCCGACCCGTCAAGCCTTCTGGTCTGCCCGCAGCAGCAGTATCCGCCTAGCCCAGCTTGATGTTTCGTCGTGTTCCGCATCGGCAGCGGCATCCAGCGCCTTGCGCTCTGTCAGCGTCAAGCGGATGCGAAGGATGTTGGTCCGCCGTTGAGTCTTTGGTTTTGATGGTCTAGCCATGCGCACAGTGTAGCCACAAATATATTCATTTTCAAGTGGATTATTATTGACTGTGGCGTAAATGTGGCTACACTAATACTCAATAAGAAAACCCCGATTGCTTGTAACAACCGGGGCAAGTGACAATCAGCGGGTTACGCTAACTGCCGCCTAGGAAACAGCATTTTAGCGAATCCCGCCCGGAATAGGAAAGGGATTCGCAATGGCAAACGTACTCGACAAACAGAAACAGCAAGCCATTATTCACCTGCTGGTTGAAGGTAATTCCATCCGCTCCATCGAACGGCTTACCGGCGTCCACCGCGACACGATCATGCGGCTGGCGGTCAAAGTCGGCGGGAAGTGCAAGACGTTCCTGAACGCTTGGCAACGCAACCTGAAGCTACGCCATGTGCAGGTCGATGAAATCTGGACGTTTGTTGGATGCAAACAGCACAACGTCAACAAGGCGATTGTGCGAACCCCGGAAATGGGCGATCAATTCCTGTATGTCGCCTTCGATCAGGATACAAAGCTGATTGCGACGTTTGCCATCGGCAAGCGGAACGCCGAAGTTACACAAGCGTTCATGTATGACTTGGCGGATCGGATTGTGACCGATCATCCCCAGCTTTCATCCGATGGATGGCAAACGCCGTGGATCGCGGCCCGGCGCGGCTTGCCCCCGGATGCAAACTGCAATCACGTGATTTCCCACGAAGCAATGCGCAAGTTCTACCGATTAAAGATTCGTGGGAAAAAAAATTCCTAAACCATCGACTGCGGCCGGGTCTATCCCAGTCGCAAGGGTTCCGCCGCGCAAGACCATCATATTTTCTTTTAAATATCTCACCACTTTAAACCAAAAGTTCACCCCGGAGCGAGCGGGGGATGGGTGTCTAGGAATTTTTGTCAATCGGCTAAAAGAAGTCAGCGGGCTAACGGCAATTGAATGCCGGACGAGCCATACTCGGGTACTGCGATCACACTCCATCGTTTTTGCGGAAACATCAGAACCAAACGGATTCGGATTTCCCGCGATTCCGGATCAATTAAAACAAGGAGAGGCATTTCAATTCTGCCTTACAGCCAACGAACATGGGCGAGTGCATGGGATTCTTGTAGACAACCTATTTTATGTTGTTTGGTTGGACCCAGATCATCAGCTCTATCCGGATAGACAATAGAGAATTTCACGCACCCTCCCAGCGGCTTTTTCATGCGCGGAGGGTACAACGGGATGTGGTTAATAAGGGAGCGCAAATGAATCGAGTAGATGATCTTCCCGTGGAAATACGCGCCGCCGCCATTCGGTCCGCAGCCGCGATAATTGCCGTAAACCCCTCAAAGGTTCATTCGGCTAATTCGCCGGGGAAAGAGGTGATGGACATCGCCGTCTCAATTATGGCTGAATATGACAGGCGCAAAAAGAAGAACTCAAATAATTCCCGTTTTCAAATTAGGACACTACCGACTTTTGAATTTATTGAGACAAGCTATTGACAGCTCCAATTATGTTAGGTTAATGTAATCCCCATACACCCGCCGAACACACACGCGGGAGAATCTTAGGAGAGCTTTTTTATGAATTTAACTCCAAGGCAATTGGATGTGGTGGTGGCGATCCGGAATTACCGGCATTTGAATGGGTATGCGCCCACGATGCAGGAACTGGCGGATCAGTTGGGGACAAGCAAAGTGACCATTTTCGAGCATGTGGGGGCGCTGGAGCGAAAGCGAGTGATTCGGCGGGATAAGCATAAGGCGCGATCGCTGGAGATTATCTCTGAAGATAAGCTTCCGGATGAAAACCGCTCGACCAAGCTGCCGATGCTCGGCAACATCGCGGCCGGGTCGCCGATTGAGGCGATCGAAAATCGCGAGGAAATCGACCTGGAACAGATGTTTCAATCCCGAAGCGGGGTGTATGTGCTGCGCGTGCGCGGCGAGTCAATGATCGACGACCATCTATGCGATGGGGATTATGTGGTGATCGAACGCCGGGAAAATGCCCGGAATGGGGAACAGGTGGTTGCCCTGCTGGATTCGGGCGAGGCGACGCTCAAGCGATTTTACCGGGAAGGGGCCGGTAAGATCCGCCTGCAACCGGCCAACAGGGCCATGGAGCCGCGGATTGTTAATGCCGACCAGTGCCGAATTCAGGGGGTGGTCATCGGCGTGTTGCGGAGCTATAATTAGAGGCTCGGTTGGATAAGCCGTCCGGCTGGATGATTTGGTTGGCCGGTCTGTTTATCCGGGCGAATTAGCCGGAGCTAACGCGTTGATTGCGTTGGTTTTGGTGCAACTTTCGGGTCGTGAATCCGTTATAGAAGTAAAGGAGACCGCTTGGCTACACCTGCACGCAGCACCGGTTCTATGCGCGATAAGCACTCGGCACGTTCGTCGCCGGTTCCGGCCAATGGCAGGCGGAATGGCGCTAAGCCATCGAATCGTGCTCCGGCGGTCGCTGTCGGCAACAGTCGGCCGGCCGCGAAGGTTGAGGCGAAGCCTGAGGCCAAAATCCTGTTTCAAAAGTTTTTCCACTCGGTTGGACCGCGGACTTACGCGGCACAGGTCAAGGAGCTTGGGAACGGCAATCACCTGCTGGTGTTGACCGAAGGGAAGCGCGACGCGGAAACCGGCGAAGTGCGCAAGACGCGGCTTTTGGTTTTCGGCGAAGATTTTACGGCATTCTTCAAACTGCTGGCCGAGACGGCTGGGTTCATTCGCGCCAATCCGCTTTCGGAAGAGATCAGGGAAAAGCGGCGGAGGATTTGGGCGAAGAGGAATAAAGAGGCTCGCGCCGGAGTCAGGCCGTCGGTCGATTGACATTTCTGCGGGATTAAATCAATTTTAAGTTCGCGAGGCGAAATTCGAAATCCGAAACGGATTTGTTGGTGGACTCGGCATTTGTTTCGTCCCCGGCGCGCCGGGATTTCGCGTTGCTCAACATTCGGATTTCGGATTTGATTCGTCATTCGGGTTTCGGATTTCGGGCTTTGCCGGGAAGGCACCATGCTTCATTTACTTTCACCGCGCGGGTTCAAGGCGGGCGCGGCTCATTCGGGAATTAAATCCACGCGCTCTCCGGACGTAGGGCTGCTGATATGCGATGTGCCGGCGACGGCGGCGGCGGTGTTCACCACCAACAAGGTATTCGCGGCGCCGATCAAGATCGGGCGGCAACGTATTCGCGGCGGGAAGTTGCGGGGGGTCGTGGTGAATTCCGGAAACGCCAATGCTTGCACGGGCCGGCAAGGGGAGGGGGACGCGCTGGAGATGTGCCTGCTGGCGGCGGACGCGATCGGGTGCGGCGAGCGGGAGATTCTTCCATCCTCCACGGGAATCATTGGACATTTTCTGCCGATGGAAAAAATCCGTCGCGGGATCGCTCTGGCGGGCAAGGATCTTGGGGATTCGGCGGCGCATGCGGCGCGATTTGAGCAGGCGATTCTGACCACGGATCTCCGGCGTAAATCGGCGGCGGCGCGATTTCGCATTGGGAAAGACTGGATCACGGTTGCGGGGGTATGCAAGGGCTCGGGAATGATCGGGCCGCGGCTGGGGGTGATGCCGCATGCTACCATGCTGGCTTATCTGACCACGGATGCGAAGATTGCGGCCGGGGTTTTGCGAAAGATTCTGTGCGTCGCGGCGGACGCGAGCTTTAATGCGGTCACCATCGATGACCATACGAGCACGAACGACACGGCGGCGATTTTGGCGTCGGGTTTGGGGGCGGCCATCGATTCGAATCGGTCGATCGGCTTATTCGCCGCGGCGATGGGGGAAGTGTGTCAATCGTTGGCGTATAAGATCGCCGAGGATGGGGAAGGGGCGACGAAGGTCGTCCGGATCGAAATACGTGGGGCCAAGACGGATGCGGATGCCCGGCGGATCGCGCGGGCGATCGCCAATTCGCCGCTGGTTAAATGCGCGATGAATGGGAACGATCCCAACTGGGGAAGAATCGTTTCGGCGGCGGGGCTGAGCGAAGCGGCGTTCGATCCTGAAAAAGCGGAGCTGAAATTGCAGGGGACGACCGTCTTCAAATCGGGGCGGCCGATGGCGTTTGATGCGACGCGGGTGAGCAAATCACTCGGGGCGAAGGAGGTTGTTGTGGATTTGAATTGCGGGCTGGGAAAATTTAAGACGACTGTGTGGACGTGCGATTTGTCCAGGGAATATGTGACGATTAATGCGGACTATCACACGTGAGAAGAGTCGTGGAGTGTCGTCCATCTCATCAATTTTGGAAGAAGAAAAAGAATTTTATCGTTTCGACCTTTGTGCCGAATACGATCCCCGGCTCGAATCCGTGAACGGGTCGGCGCTGCGAATACTGTTGGCTTCTATGAGCCGAGCCTTGTCAAGCGGGATTCTGGCGTTCGGAACGCGAGTCGTTGTTTCAGTCTTCTATTCAGAGCTTCCGCGAAAGATCTGTTTGGGTCGCGGGCCTATTCAACTGTACAACAGCGGCACCCACTCTGGCCTTCGAGTTTGGTGCTCAAGCCAACATCGGGCTTGCCGCTTTTTTGCCAACCGTCGAACTCCGATCGCCTGTTTCCCATTTGACTCATCCGGACGCTTTACCCGTCATTTTGCCCCGTCTCTTCACGTTGGCGCCGTCGGCAACGGTTCTTTCCACTCGGCGCCATCCCGAAGCATCGCCCACAGCTTCACCAGGAGTCTGCGGGCCACCGCCACGATGGCGATCTTCTTCCGTTTGTCGCTGCCGCGACGCACCTGTTCTTTGACGCAGCAGGCCGTTGCCCGCATGGCTGATGTGACCTTGGCGGTCACTTTCGCCGCTCTGCCAGCGTCGCGGGGTCAGACCCGCGTAACAACCCACCTGCCGGCCGTTCCCGAAGCGATGCGGATCATCCAGGATTGCCACCACCGTCTCTCCCAATCGCGGACCGACGCAGGGCGCGGTCTTGAGTTGTTCAACACGCGCATCAGCCTTTGCCCGTTCTTCCAGCTTCTGCTCCACCTCCTGGATCTGCCGCTGAATACTCTCAAACTGCTGCAACTCGCAATGCACCTGGAACAGCCACAACCGCTGGGAGGAATAGTCCGACGCCTCCTTCTTCAGTTCCTCCATCGCCGCGTCAGTCCAGGCTCTTTTGGCCCAGGGCAGGCCCACGCCCTGCCTTTCGTATATCGAACGGATCGAGTTCTTGATCGCCGTTCGCCGCTGCACCAGAGCGTGACGGTATTCAATCAGCGACCGCCATTGCCGAACCGAAGCCTTGGGCACGTGCACCGTCGGCAACGATTCCATCTCCGACAATTGGGCCAGTTTCAACGCATCCTTGCGATCGCTCTTTTCCTTCACGACCTTCCATCGCCAACGTTCGTCGTTGCCGTTGGCGACCTGCACGGGAATCTTCATCGATTCGGCCAGGTCGCAAACCCATCCCGCCGCGGGTCCCGCCTCGATCACCAGCCGGTCCGGGGCACTGCGTTCCAGCAGCTTCCGCAATTCGCGGGGGTTCGTGGCGGTCTTGCCGAAGATCCGCTCGCCGCCGACACAATAGTCCACAAAAACGCTCTTGTTCTTTCCGAGATCCAATGCCAGAATCTTCATCGCCGAGTCCTTTCTCAAATAAAGTGACGTCTGAGCGATCCACGCGATCAGCTCGTTAATCCATTGGGGATTTTAATCCCCAAAACAACGTCCCGAGAAAGGCTCGGCTTCATAGTTTCTGGCCTGATAGGGATCGCAACGGCCTTCGGCAGCGGAGGAGATGAGTTGCCGCCTTTGGCGGCGATTGCTAAGGAGTTTCGGCCGCGGGCCGACCTCAACCGTCCGCACAGCCCCGCTTGTCCGACCTCGGCGGAAGATAGCAGAAGCAGCCGCTTTGTATGAAGCGCGGGGAGGTCGGACATGTGGGCGTGACTTGACGGTTGAGGTCGAGCAGGTGCTCGAAAGTCCTTAGCACTTGCCGCCGAAGGAGGCGACTCGTTTCCTCCGCTGCAGGAGGTTGTCGCGATCCCTATCAGGCCAGCCGGTTGTGTTTGAAGCGCCGGTTCGTTCGCGGATTCGAGTGAGAGACTGTGTTCGGCACGAAGGTCGAAACGATCAAATTCTTCTGTTTCCAAAAAGTGGTTTTAGTCCTGCGTGAGTTCGTCGAGGAGCTTGTCCGTGGCGGCGTCGAGTTTTTTGCCGTCGGGGTCGTAGGTTCCGTCCTGAAGCTGCTGACGAATGGATGCGACCTTGTCGGTTCGAACGTCGTTGGATTTCAGGGCGGCCAGAAAACCGCTGGCGCCGGACAATTCGAGGCGGTCGCTGGCGCGCACGGGCGGCGCATCGGGCGGAATCTGCTTCTGAATCGGATTGGCGACGATCTTCTGGACCGGCGTGGGCTGCGATATGGGATTGATCTGGCTCATGGAAAGCTCTCCAGCTTGGCCGACCGAGCGTGATGCGAACAGTTGGCGACTCCATCGCCAATACCTGCCGTAAGGGGCCGGTCGTCATAAAAAGTATCGACTTGGGTCATTGCGATTCTTGAGAGGGGCGAGGGCCGATGAGAATGCTATAATTGTCTTAATTACAATAGCTTATGTTGATATGGCCGCCGGGTAGCGCAAAAATATCCGAAATGAGTGTAAATTTTGACGAAACATATACTACGCACTTTATCTAATTTACCCAAATTACGGAGGGGTCCGGGCGATCAAAATGTTTATCGGCTCTATTACCGGACGGGGGGATTACTGGACGGTGGGTGATTGGACGCGCTCAACCCTTCGACGGGCTCAGGGCAGGTAAGGGGGCGGCTAAACGAAATTCGATGGAAAAATGTTCGCTTCTGCGGGCGGCTTGCTATCGGGAAATGGCACCGATACTTTGCGCAGGATGACGCATTGGCCGCTGGCGGTGTTGTTTGATTTTGACGGGGTGATCGTTAATAGCGAGCCGTTGCATTTCTACGCGTTTCATAAGGTGCTGGAGGCGGAGAAGATCGAGCTTTCGGAGGAGGACTATTACCGCGAACTGATCGGGTTCGACGATCGGGGCGCGTTTCGCCATTTGTACGAAAAACGGAAGATGACCATTGAGCCGAAGGATCTCTCGCGGCTGATGACCCGCAAGAGCGAAGTGGTCATGGAGTTGATCGAGGAGAAGAAATATCACGCGTTGCCGGGCGTCGAGGAATTTGTGAGGGGGTTGTGGCGGCATTATCCGCTGGCGATTTGCTCGGCGGCGCTGCGCGAAGAGATTGAGGCGATGCTGGAGGGCGTGGCGTTGCGCGATTGCTTCACGGCGATCGTGGCGGCGGAGGATGTGACGGTCGGCAAGCCGGACCCGAGCGGATATTTACTGTGCATGAAGCAGGTTTCACAGAAGATGAAGCTGGCGTTGAAGCCGGGGGATTGCCTGGTGATTGAGGATGCTCCGAGCGTGATCAAGAGCGTCAAGGCGGTGGGGTTTCCGACGCTGGGAGTGGCGGGCTCGCATGAGATTGAGAAACTGGGGGAGGCGAATTGGCGCGTGCGGACGCTGGAACCGGCGGAGGTGGTGAAGGAGATTCCGAAATTGAAGGTGGGGGTTTGAGAGATTGCCTGCAGAAATAAAAAGCCTCGGGGAGCAAGCTCCCCGGGCTTTGGTTGGGCGCGGTTGTGGAATTTGTTTTTTAGTCGCGGGGGGCGGGTTGGTCGGAAGTGGGGACGTAGGTGTTGGCCGCGGGGGTTGGGAGGCCGGGGTCGGAATTGGGGAGCGTGGGCATCGGCGTATGCGCGATCGGTTGATCGGCGACGAGAAGGCCGGGGCCGGGTTCTACACCGATTCTGCGAAGGGCGTCGTTGACCTGCTGATCGTTCTGGTTGAGGCGGTAGGCGTCGCGCAGACACCTGGGCGGCTTCCTGGTTCTGGGTCAGTTGTTCAAGATATAGACCATACTCGCGCTGGGCGGGGAAATTGGAGGGATCAATCTGGGCGGCCCGGCGATAATTTTCCAGGCCGCTGTCGGCATCGCCGCGATAGCGAAAGACCCGGCCCAACAGGCGGAATTCTTCGCTTGAATTGTCCTGAGCGGCGGTTTTGGCGAGGAGGTCGGTTTCGCTGCCGGTGGGGTCATTCGCGGCGACAATGTGGGCCAGGCGATCGAACGCGTTGTCGTGCATCCATACGCTGTAATGCGCGGTTCCCGGCGCGGGCATCAACTGCATCGACGTTTTGAAGGCGTCGATGGCTTCGTGGTAGGACTGGGTCTGTTCGTAGCTCATCGCGAGCCAGAATTCGGCTTCGGGATCAATGGGGTTCTGGCGGATGGCGTTGCGGAAGCATCCGGCGGCCTCGGCGTATCGGCCGTCGTTGTATTGCTGGAGGCCTTGCCGCTTGGCGTCGTTGGACCAGGTTAGCAAGTCGACGCCCTGCATCGAGGCGCATCCGGCGAGGACGATGCCCAGAATACCGATCGAGACGATACGGCTGACAATTCGATTGTTTAAGAAGTTCATTTGGCTACCTCCTTGTAGCACTGCGAGTGAGGATTCCTTAGACAAGAGCGTAGCAAATTGCGCGGCGGATGCAAGAGCTGCGCGTGGGGAGATTGCAGATTTTGCGCGGATCGGAAACTAAACGGGCTGGGGGAAGGGAGGGGATTCGATGACAACTATGGGGGGGACGTAGTTACCGGTGGAGAGGATTACCTTGAACGCTTCCTCGGTGGACATCTCGATGAATTGGCATCGGCTGGCGCGGACGAAATAGAGGCGACCGGTGATGGGGTTGGGCGAAGAGGGGATGAAAACGCAATAGCAGGGTTCGTCGGCCATCACGGTTCGACCGCTGCAGAAGCCGATGAGGCGCATGGTGCCGGTTTCGTCGGGGATCAGGACTACTCGCGAGAATGTTCCTTCGGTTCCGCCGGGGGTGAGGGCGATCTGCTTCCAGCCCTGGTACAGGAGGCGAATGCCGGGGAGGCGCATGATGATGGCATCCAGCAATTTAAGGAGGTATTTGCCGAGCAGGCTGTTGACGACGACGCCGGTGGCATAGATGGCGGCGAGGGTCAGGAGGACGCCGAGGAAATGGATTCGGTGATGAAAGAGCCAATCGGTGAAGACGACGGTTTTGTCGTCGACCCACCAGAGAATGAAGGCGGTGACCGCCAAGGGGATGAAGGCGAATATTCCCGCGAGAAAGGTGGTGCGGACGTTGGCGTAGCCGGGGGATTTCTCGGAATCGTCACTCATAAAATGGCCGAACGAGCGATCATTTGGAGACAGCGGAGTTTTGAGGCTTTGGCGCCCATTGCCGGCGAAGCTGCTCGATGGCGAGGGTTCGGTCCGCCGGCGGTTGATCGAGTTTATACTCGATTTTTCTGCCGAGCACTCGGTCGAGGCGGGTCAGGGCGGCGGCGCGGATGTCGGGATCGTCGTTGGCGAGGCAGTCCAGAAGGAAATTGACGTCGCGTCCCATTTTTTTCGCCGGGTCATCGCCGAGGACGAAATATTCCGCGAGGAATTTGTCGATCCGGGCGGTTTGTTCGGGCGTCCAGTCTCGACGGTCGGCCGCGTGGAGGAATAAGGCCGCGGGCTCGCCGAGAGAACGCAGCGCCTTTTGAGCCTGTTGGCGCTGGGCGAAATCGGCGGAATTGAGCTGGGCGATCACGGTTGAAACGCGGGCTGCCAGGCCCGAAGGCGGTTGAAAGTCGTCGGCGAGCACCTGCCAATCTATCCGGTCGTCCATCCAGAAAACGGTCTGTTCCTGGTGAAACTGGCGGAACATGGGGCGGAGATAAATCTCGAATTCGTTTGGGTGCTCGTGACGGAGAATATCGAGCGTCGGGGCGGAAAATACAAGGCTGACCGCTTGATTGAAATTCGCGAGGAGCTGGACCCGGAGAGTGATGGGCGGGTCGCCGTTTTGGCCGATGTTCTCAAGGAGCGAGACGGACTGAAATCGGCGGATTGACTGGGAATCCTGCACGACTTCGAGATGGTCGGAGCTGTTGATGATTTGAAGATGGCGGCAAACGAAATCGGGTTGGGTGAGGTCGTAATACTCGAACATGGGGTAAAGGGCGGTTGGAAACTTCGCGGTGTTGTGGCATTCGATGATCGCCTGGCCAGGGAGATCGGTGATCGGAATGCGCCCGGAAACGGGGCCGGATCGGAGCATCGGCCAGTCGGCGACGAGCAGGCCCTGGTCTTCGGTGAAACGGACGACATCGGTGATGGGCCGCGCGGGCAAGAGGGGGAGCTTTTGCCAGGGGTCGAGCGCTTTTCGGGATGAAGCGATAAATGCGGCGGGGTCGTTGTCTGGGTCGGGAGCGGTTGTGGTGGTGGCCGCCCCGCCAGTGGCGAACGCGATGGCAATCAAAAAGGCGATCTTCAGAAACCTTTTGGCTGGGGGATGCATCCAACCTTTATTATAGAGCCGGGAGGGGTTGTGTGGGTGCAACTTAATGATGGCATATCCGTCATATTGAGGATGACTTCGCGGGGCAAAAAAGAGAAGACCCCTACCCTGACCCTCCCCCGGAGTACCAGGGGAGGGGAAAAAGGGGAATGGTGGCTGGATGCGATTGCCTTGGACGCCCCGCCGCTTTCGGCTTGTCGCATCCATTGGTGAGCGTACAATAATTAGACATGTGAGGGTCATCCCATGAGCAGGCTTGATTACCATATCGCGACGATCCGAAATAAGCTGGCGCTGGGGATATTCCTGGAAGCGCTGGCGTGGGCGGGGATGGGGCTGGGGGTGGCGGTACTAATGGCGGTTATTGTCGAGCGGGTACTGGATCGGCAGCTTGGCCATGGGGCGATGTTGTTGGGGGGTGGGGTTTTGGTAACTCTGTTGGGGGCAGTTATTTATAGTCTGGTTCGACGGCCGACGGCTAGTCTCGCGGCGGTGAAAATTGACGAGGTTTTGGGGCTTAAGGAGAAATATAGCACGGCTTTGTATGCGCGGTCGCTGGCGGATCCGTTTGCGCAGGCTTCCGTGAGGGATGCCGAGCGAGCGGCGGATGAGGTGAGCCTTTACAAGCGTTTTCCGCTGGAGTTCCCGAAAGCGTGGCTTGGGACGGCGGCGATTTTTCTGGCGGCGATTCTGGTGGCGGAGTTGATGCCGACCGTTGCAGTTGTTTTCGAAACCGGTCCAGGCGCAAAACAAGCAAGGGTCCAATTCGCTGCAGCCGCATCAGGATGAATATGTGAAGCAGGCGCTGCCGACGATTTTGGCGCCGGCGACGATGCCGAGCGCGAGCGATCAGATTCGGCTGGCCAGCGCGGAGCTGAACAAGGCGATGAATACGGATGAGGGGGATGAGCTTCGGAATCATCGGAGCTTGCTGTCGGCTCTTCAGGATTACAACAAGACGATGGTGGATGAGCTGAAGAAGAACGAGAAGTTCCAGACGGCGATGGAGGAACAGAGCCAGATGGCGGCGATCTCGAACGCGAAGGATGATTCGACGCCGATGGGGAAGGCGCAGAATGAATTGAAGGCGGGGAATCTGGATGCGGCGATCAACGACATCTCGGCGGCGGTGAACAAATTCGACAAGATGAGCGATGCGGATCAGCAGAAGATGATCAACCAGGCCAAGGTGCTGGCGCAGGAATTGTCGAACGCGGCGAACGATCCGAAAACGATGCAGAAGAGTCGCGCAGCAACTGATGCAGATGGGGGCGAGCCAATCGCAGGCGCAGCAGATGGCGGCGACCATGCAGCAGGCGGCCCAGGGGAACAAACAGGCGCAGCAGCAAATGCAGCAGATGGCCAAGCAAATGGCCCAGCAGATGAATAACGGCCAGGGACCGACGCAGCAGCAGCAACAACAGATGCAGCAAATGATGGCCAAGGCGCAGGCGATGATGAACAGCCAGGCGCAGGCCCAGGCGTTGTCGAGCGCGGCGCAGCAATTGGGGGTGTCGATGGCGCAGGCGCGTGCAGCGCAGCAGCAATCGGCGTCGGGACAGCAAACGCACCCGGGACAGGGGCAGGGAAGTCAATCGGGCCAATCGCAACAGGGAATGGCATCGGCGCAGCAGAACATGCAGCAGCAGTTGCAGCAGATGCAGGCGAATGCGCAGGATGCGCAGTCGATGCAGGCGGCGGCGAACGCGGCGGCGCAGTCGGCGGCGGAAGCGGCATCGGGACTGAATGGGCCGAACGGTGGAGATTCCAGCGGCGCGGATGCAACCGGCGGAACGGGGCAGGATCAGAAGCAATCCGGCGGTCAGGGTATGGCGTGGGAACGCGGCCTGGTCACAAACTCCCGGTAAGGGCGGAGCGAAAATGGGAATCGCGATGGCGCCGGCGACGTTCAAACAGGAATTGGATCCTTCACAGGACAACGCGAACGGAAAGATTCTGGCGAGCCGATACGTCAAAGCGGGAATCGATCCGGGCAAATCGACGGCCGATCTGCGGGATGTGGCCACCAGCGCCCAGAAGGATGCGCCCGATGATATCGATCAGGACCACGTTCCGCGCGAGGCCCAGCAGGCTGAAAAGGACTACTTCAGCGCCATGCAGGCGCAGGACGGGAATTGACCAATCTGATCGGTTCCAATCTCACGCTCGGCTATTTCACACTGCGACTGGATGATTTCTCCCCACTGTCGGCGCTGGGATTATTCGTTCTGCTGGGGGGCATCACGGTTTTTCTGGGAATCCGGTCGCTGGCCGGGCTGGGGCCGGTGCGGAAATGGGTGGCGATCGGCGTGCGGCTGGCGGTGATTCTGCTGCTGATTCTGATCCTCGGTGACATCAAGCTGGTGCGGAAGAACACGGATGTGGAGCTGATGGTCGTGCGCGACATCAGCCAATCGACGGGGCTGGTCGACTGATTTCCCGGGGAAATTCCTGCAATCATCGCTCGATGATTATCTGCTGGCGGCGACCGGGAAGGTGAACAGCCCGTCGCGGCGGGATGGGGATCGGGTGGGGGAAATCAGCTTCAACGAGCGCGCGTATATCGACGCGATTCCAAGTCCGACGCTTTCGCTGGAGGCGCGAGCGGTGCGCGGGGCCGGAACGGGAACCGATGCGGCCGGGGCGCTGCAACTGGGTCTGGCGTCGATGGGGAACGAGTCGATGCACCGGATGCTGCTGATCTGGGATGGGAATGCGACGGCGGGCGATCTGAACGCGGCGCTGGCGGCGGCTTCGAGCCAGCATGTGCCGATCGACGTGATGCCGCTGCAATATAACGTCGAGCATGAAGTGATGATGGACAAGTTCATCGCTCCGACGCGCCGGCAGGAGGGGCAGCCGTTCAACATTGACGTCTACCTCAACAACAAGAATGAACAGGATGTGCAGGGCGATCTGTCGGTGACGGACAACGGCAAGCTGATTCCGCTGCGCGATGGGAAGACGACGGAGCGGGTGACGCTGAAGCCGGGACCGAATGTGGAACGCATTGAGATGCCGGCGCAGACCGCGGGCGTGCATCAATTCCACGCGACGATTGCCAACATCGACAGCGTGGAAGCATCGGTGGGTACGGAATCGACGCCGGTGGCATCGCAACTGGATAATAAATCCGCTGATTCATTCACGTTTGTCCAGGGCAAGGGAAAGGTGCTGCTGGTGGACAACACCGATCCGAGCCACACGGTGGATTCGGCGAAATTCCTGCGGCAGGCGCTGGCGAATGAGAGGATCGATCTCGATTCGATTACGCCGGAACAGTTTCCGAATAACCCGATCGAGCTTCAGGGGTACGATGCGGTCATTCTGGCGAATGTGCCGCGGGGCGAGGGGGGATTGAACGATGCGCAGGAGACGATGCTGGCACAATTCATTCACGATACGGGGGGCGGGTTGGTGATGATCGGGGGGCCGGAGACGTTCGGCGCGGGGGCTGGGAAGGTTCGCGGCTGGAGCAGGAATTGCCCGTCAATATGGAAGTGCCGGCGCAGCGGCAGATTCCCAAGGGGGCGCTGGTGCTGATCATGGACCCGGCCGAGGCGCCGGATGGAAATTATTGGGGCGAACAGTGCGCGATCAAGGCGATGGAAGCGCTCAGTTCACAGGATGAGGTGGGGGTCATCAGCTTCGCATTCACGGGTGGATCAGGCGACCGGTGGGATGCGCCGCTGGAGGTTAAGGGGGATGGGAGCAGGGTTGTCGCGGCCATCAAGAATTGGGAACTGGGCGATATGCCCAGCTTCGAGGATTCGATCACGCTGGCGTTGGACGGGTCGAGCGGTCAGCCGGGATTGATTGCGTCCAATGCCCGGGCGAAGCATATCGTGATTATTACGGATGACGATCCGCAGATGCCGTCGGCGGGGACGATTCAGAAGATGATCGATCACAAGATCAGCGTTTCGACGATCACGATATATCCGCATCAGCCGGGAAATGTTGCGCCGGGGATTCGTGAGTTGGCGAAACAAACCGGGGGAAAATCGTACGGGCCGTTTGAAGGAAATCTGGCCCCCCTGCCGCAGATATTCATCAAGGAAGCGACGGTAGTGAAGCGCAGCATCATCCAGGAGGACCCGCATGGGATTCCGGTGAGGCTGGCGGCAAGCAGCAGCGAAATCGTCAAGGGAATCACGCCGGGTGAGATGCCGCCGTTGTATGGGTATGACCTGACGGGGCGAAAGGAAAGCCCGCTGATCGAGGTGCCAATGGTGGCGGGTCCGAAGCGCGATCCGATTCTGGCGACCTGGCAGGCGGGGCTGGGGAAAACGGCGGTGTATATGGGGGATGCGTTTAACCGCTGGGACGCGAATTGGGTTGGGAGCGATTTGTACGAGAAATTCTGGTCGCAATTGGTGCGCGGGGTTTCGCGGTCGCCGTTTTCGAGCGATTTTGAGACGGAAATGACCACGGATGGGGAGCAGGGGCATATCGTGATTCGGGCGACGAAGGAGGGGAACGCGTTTAATAATTTCCTGAATATCGCGGGAACGATTGCCGGGGGCGGGGATTTGACGCCGCATCCGATCAGGCCGTTGCAGACCGGGCCGGGAACGTATGAAGCGGATTTCGATGCCAGCGCGCAGGGGAGTTATTTATGTTATCTCAACTATACCGGGCAGGATGGGAAGAGCGGGTCGCTGCTGGCGGGGACGACGGTCAATAGCTCGCCGGAGATGCGAAATTTGCAGAGCAACGATGCGCTGTTCAAGCAGATTGCGGACAGGACGGGCGGGCGGTTGCTTACGCCGTTTGATGTCGCGTCGGCGGATTTATTTTCGCGGGATGGGCTGACGGTTACGGATTCGCCGCGAGTCGATATGGGATTTGCTGGTTCCGTGGCTGCTGGCGCTGATCATCATCGACGTGGCGGTCCGGCGAATCGCGTGGGATTGGCCGGCGACGAAGAAGATGGCGACTGGCGGTGGCGATACGTGCAGGACGTTCACGATGACGTATCGGAAGGTGGAAAGCCCGCAGATGCTGAGCACTTGAAGCGTGTGCGGGAGGAGGTCGCGGAGCAGAAATTCAAGTCTGAATCGGAATTGGTGCGCGTGCCGGCGTCGGCAGCGGTTGCGCGCGGCCTGATCCGCGGGCGAAATTTGAAGCGGGCGATGGGGTTGATGGCGAATTGGCTTCGGTCGTTGGCGGTGCCGTCGGACAAACCGATTCCATCGGCGCCGAAGCGCGTCGAGCCCAAGGGGGCGGTGGGATTTGGCGAACATACGGGCGGATTGCTGGAAGCGAAGCGGCGAGCGCAGCAGAAAATCAAGCAAAAACAGGAAGAGTAATTTATAATTTATATAGAGCGTTTTCACAATGGCAATATCCCCTACCGTTCCGGGCGTTGACCCCCAGATCCAGGCCGCGTGCGAGCAGTTCCGTCAGGATTACCGCGCGGTCCAGACGGAGATCGGAAAGGTGATCGTCGGACATGAGGAGATCATCGAAGGCGTACTGACGTGTCTGTTCGTCGGCGGCCACGCGCTGCTTGAAGGCGTGCCGGGATTGGGCAAGACCGCGCTGATCCGCACGCTCGCCAGCGCCCTGGATCTGAAATTCAACCGAATCCAGTTCACGCCCGACCTGATGCCGGCGGACGTGATCGGCACTAACGTCATCATGGAAGACGAGAAGGGCCGGCGGGCGTTCAATTTCATGGCGGGGCCGATTTTCGCGCAGATCGTGCTGGCGGATGAAATCAATCGCGCGACGCCTAAAACGCAATCGGCACTTTTGGAGGCGATGCAGGAAAAGCAGGTAACGGCCGGCGGACAGGTGCGGAAGCTGGAAGAGCCGTTCTTTGTGATGGCGACGCAGAATCCGCTCGAGCAGGAAGGGACATATCCGCTTCCCGAGGCGCAACTTGACCGGTTCTTCTTCAAACTGCTGGTACAATACAGCGGACGCGATGAGCTGAAGGAAATATCTGAACCGCACGACGACTGCATACGTCGGCGAAGTCATGCCGGTGCTGGATGGGCCGCGAATCGTTCAGCATCAGCAACTGGTGAAGCGCGTGATCATCGCGCCGCACGTGCAGGATTATGCGATCCGGATCGTGCTGGCGACGCATCCGCAGGGGATGTTTGCGATTCCGATGACCAACCAGTTTTTGCGGGTGGGGGCTAGCCCGCGCGCGGCTCAGGCGATCGCGCTGGGCAGCAAGGTGCGGGCGCTGCTTGATGGGCGGTTCCATGTGAGCTTCAAGGATATTAAGGAAGTGGCCATTCCGGCCATGCGGCATCGGTTGATCCTGAATTTTGAGGGGGAAGCGGAGGGGATCACGACGGATATGGTTCTGGAGAAGGTGGTGGCGGAGACGCCGACGACGATTGAGGAGGAGTTGGCTGTGCCCAAGAGGTGATCGACCGTCCGGCGCATTCGGGAGATGTGATTTAACCGCGGAGGGCGCGGAGATCGCGGAGAAAGGCATGGAGATAAATCAACTGACGGAGGCGGTTATTGGGGCGTGTATTGAAGTCCATCGGACTATTGGGCCAGGGTTGTTGGAATCTGCGTATCATCAGTGTCTATGCCGTGAACTCTCGTTGCGCGACATTCCATTTCAGAAGGAATTTCCCTTGCCGGTGAATTACAAGGGAACCCACCTGGACTGCGGCTATAAAGTCGATCTGTTAGTGGATGGCAGGCTATTGTTGGAATTGAAATCCGTTGAGGCCCTAAATCCGGCGCATGAGACTCAGTTGATGACCTATCTACGTCTTGGCGGCTGGGAAATTGGCCTGTTAATCAACTTCAATGTGCCGATGCTCAAGGATGGAATCAAACGGCGCGTTCTTAATTTGAAAGAATGAGTTTTCTCTGCGGTCTCTGCGATCTCCGCGGTTAAAGAGAACTTTATGACGACAACAGCCCCCAACGACTCGAAAAGCCTTTTGCTTGATCCATCTTTCATGGCGCGGCTGGATCAATTGGATATTCTTTCGCGCAAGCTTCTGGCGGGGAAGTTGAAGGGTGAACGCCGGTCCAAGCGGCGAGGGCAGTCTGTCGAATTCGCGGATTACCGGGATTATGTCGTGGGCGATGATCTACGATTCATCGACTGGAATATTTATGCGCGGCTGGATCGGCTTTTCTTAAAACTGTTTTTGGAGGAAGAGGATCTTTCGCTTTTTATTCTGGCAGATGTGAGCAAGAGCTGCGATTACGGAACGCCGAATAAGGCGCTTTACATCAAAAAAGTCGCGGCGGCGTTGGGGTATATCGGGCTGGTGAATTACAACCGGGTGCATATCGTTGGAGTGTCGGATGGGATTGCGGCGGAGACCGGCGCGCTGCGGGGCCGGCGGCGCGTGGGGCAGATGATTGATTTCGTCAACAAGCTTACGCCGGCTGGGCCGAGCAATTTTGGGGAGGCTTGCCGGAGATTCGCGCTTACGCATCGGCAAAAAGGGGTGTGTGTCGTGCTGTCTGATTTTTTCGTGAAGGAGGGGTTCGAGCACGGGCTGCGATATGTGGCGGGTGGAAAATATGATTTGTTTTGCGTGCAGATTCTTTCTCCGCAGGAAATTGAGCCGGAATTGACGGGTGATTTGAAGCTGAAAGACATTGAGGATGACGACATGGCGGAGGTTTCGATTACGCAGCCGTTGATCGCCCAATATAAAAAGAATCTCAATGCGTATTGCCTGAGCTTGAAGGACTATTTGCGGAGGCGTGGTGGGACATATTTGTTCACGAATACGTCGGTGCCGTTTGATACATTGGTGTTGAATTATTTGAGGGAAAGAGGGCTGCTGGGGTAGCTCGGAAACTAGACCGATGACTCAGATTCGAAGCCACATAGAGAAGATTTTTACCGCGAAGGCGCGAAGGACGCGAAGAATTCCGTGTTTTTCTTTTTCGCGCTCTTCGCGCCTTCGCGGTAATGCAATCTTATCAGAGATGTTTCGTTGGGAGTCGAGTCCAGAATGAACAGTCTCCCACATTTCCTCAACGCCTGGGCCGGCCTGATCGCTGCGTCGATCTTTATTCCGTCGCTGGTCGTGCTTTATTTTTTGAAGCTGCGCCGCCGGGAGATGCCGGTTTCTTCGACGGTGCTGTGGCGGAAGGCGGTGCAGGATCTGCAGGTTAACGCGCCGTTTCAGCGGTTGCGGAAAAATCTGTTGCTGTTTTTGCAGCTTTTGTTGCTGGCGGCGCTGCTGCTGGCGCTGGCGAGGCCGATTTTGAATTACACGCCGGGGGCGGGGCCTAGGACGATTATTCTGATCGATCACTCGGCGTCGATGTCGGCGGATGATATGCCGGGCGGGCGGACGCGGCTTGATGAGGGCAAGCGGCGGGCGAAGGATCTGGTCGGCACACTGGGGCGAAATGGCGCGGCGATGGTCATCGCGTTTGATGATTCGGCCCAGACGCTTGCGCCGTTTACTTCGGATCAGCGGGTGCTGAAAAATGTGATTGACGGGATCGAGCCGACGGATCGGAGATCGAAACTGGAGGCGGCGTATCAGTTGGCCGATGCGCAGGCGGCGTTTACGGCTGGGGATTCGCGGGCGTTTCGGGCGGCGCCGGATGTTTATTTGTATAGCGATGGCCGGGTGCTGGATGGGGACAAGGTCAGCGTGCAGGGGAATCTTCACTATCAGCAGTTGGGGACGGCGACGGCGGGGAATATCGCGGTCGTGGCGATGAGCGCCAAGCGCGATTATCAGCAGCCGACGCAGGTGCAGGTGTTTGCGCGGCTGGCGAATTTCGGGCCGGAGCCGGTGAATGATGTGCAGGTGCAGTTGAGCGTTAACGGGAAGGTCCGCAGCAGCGGGACTGTGAACCTGTTGCCGGAACGGTTCACGGATGATGACCGTCGAGCGGCGATTGCCGGGGGATTTCAGGAACGTAATGGGGTTGAGTTTCCCATGCTGGAATTGACGGATTCGGCGATTGTGACTGTCGAGCAGATGAATCGGGATGGGGATCATCTTTCGGCGGACGATGCGGCCAGCGTCGTGGTGCCGCCGCCGAAGATTCTTTCGGTGCTGCTCGTCACGGATGGGAATTGGTTTTTGGAGCAGGGACTCAGAAGCCAGCGGCTGCAGGTGTTCGACAAGATGCTGCCGCAGGAATATCACGAATTAACGGATGCGAGCGGTGGCGGAAAGAAGCTGCCCAAGCCTTATGACGTGATCGTGTTTGATCGGGATGACGATCTGAAACCGGAAGAGGTGCCCACCAGCGGCGCGGCCATTTATTTTGGATGCGTGCCGCCAGGGTTGGAAATCAAGCCGGCGCTGGATGTCGCGGGAAGGCGGGTGATCATGGATGACAATTGGGTTCTGGACTGGGATCGCGATCATCCGATCCTGAGGTATCTGAATCTGGGCAAGCTGTATGCGGCTCATGCGTTCAAGATTCTGCCGACGCTGAATTCGCAGGTGCTGGTGGATGGGACGAATTGCCCGCTGGTGGTGCTGCATCGAGAGAACCGGGCGTTTCACCTGATCGTTCCGTTTGACATCATCAACAGCAGTTGGCCGTTGCAGCCGACGTTTCCGGTGTTTCTGTATCAGACGTTGCAATTCATGGCGTTGGGAACGGATATGGATGTGCGGCCGTCTTACGAGCCGGGCGTAGCGTTGCGGATTCCGAGATTCAATCTGCAAAAGCTTGGGACGATTCCGGACAGCGTTACGCTCAATGGGCCGATGGGGACGATGAAGGTGAAGGTGCCGGCGACGGGGGATTTTGTGTTGCCGGCGCTGGATCGGGTTGGGCTGTATCAAACTGATCCGGCGATTCCGCAGTATGAGAATATCGCGGTCAGTCTACTGGATGCCAATGAGAGCAATCTGTTGCCGGCGTCGGTTGCGCCGGGTTCGGGTGGGCGGATCGTTCCGGCGGCGGAGGCGAAAAGCCGGATGGAATTATGGTGGTGGCTGGCGGCGGCGGCGGTGCCGTTGTTGATGCTGGAGTGGTGGGTGTATACGAGGCGCGTTCACTTGTGAGAACAATCCGAGAACTATCCCGTTAGAACATTTATGACGCGAGAAAGGTCATTAACAAGGCCAAATAAGGCAATCTACTCGGGCATCTTGCTTGCTATGGTGTTGGGAGCCGGTTTCTATTACACAAGATGGTATCACTATTCTAACAGACCCCTGTTCTACAACACCTATAAGCCGGACAGAGAGTCGATTGTTTGGGACTGGGATTTGTGGCCCCCACCTTTAAGCGACTATCACGGAGGCTTAGTGTTTGTTGATTTTGCAGACAATATGGTGGCCATTGTACAATTTTCCGACGGAAGCGACGGTGGTATGTACACTACAGATGGCGAAAAAGACCGCTTTAGAATAATGATGGGTAAGAGTTTCGTTGAGATTAATAAGATGCCGGACGCTCTCGTGGAGGTTGCAGAATCAGGTGTTCAAGTTGTGCGCAAATTGGAACCCGGTGAGGGTAAACGCATTTACGATGAGCTAGATCGAGATTCCGATCGCTCTGTGAATAATTGGCAGCATGCGGTACATATAAGAATACTGGAACTTTTGAAGGAAAATCCTTCCAGTCAGCCGTCGACACGCTAAATCTTTTACCATTTTTCCCAATCACGACCGCGGTTCGACCGGCAAACGCTCGATCGGTTCAGGCTCAGGTAATTCCTTCTCAGTTCGCGCGCCCAATTCGCCCATCTTTCTGGTTGTGGACAACACACGGGTTTCCAGCGATCCGATCGTCAGGTTGTAGTTGGTTACCGCGGAGGTCAGGCTGCTTCCCAGCTTAGTGATGTGGCCGAGGACGGTGCCGATGCGTTCGTATAGTTCGATGCCAAGTGTTTTGATCTGTTCGGCGTTTTCGGTGATGGCTTCCTGACGCCAGCCAAATTCGATCGTCTTTAATAGCGCGATCAATGTTGTGGGCGTGGCGATCAGGACGTGATTGCGGATGCAATCTTCTACCAGTGTTGGATCGTTTTCGACGGCGGCGTAGAGAAACGCTTCGCCGGGGAGGAACATGATGACGTATTCAGGGGATCTCGAAAACTGGGACCAATAGCTTTTGCCGGAAAGATCGCGGGCGCGACTGCGGACCTGCTGGGCGTGGCGTTGAAGGTGGGCGCGGCGGGAGTCGTCGTCGGTGGCGGCGGCGGCGTCGAGGAAGGCGTCGAAACAGGTTTTGCAGTCGATGACGATGTCGCGCTGGCCGGGAAGATTGACGACCATGTCGGGTTTCGAATCGGCCCTGTTCGGTGTCGACGCTTTCCTGTTCGACGAAATCGCAGCGGTTGGAAAGGCCGGCGAGTTCCACGAGACGGCGAAGGGAAATTTCGCCCCATTGGCCGCGAACGGTTGGACGGGAAAGAGCGGTTACCAGTTGCGAGGTTTGTGTGTTCAGCGTTCGCTGGCTTTCGGCCAGGGCGCCAAGCTGTTCGCGAAGCATGCTGTAGGATTCGACGCGTGATTTTTCGATTTCGCCGACGCGGATTTGGTATTGATCCATAAGTTCGCGCATCGGCTTGAGCAGCGCGTCGATCTGTTCCTTGCGTTGGTCCAGCGAGCCAACGGCCTCGGCGGAAATCGTGGCGAAGCGCTCCTTGGCTAGTTGCAGGAAGGCTTCGTTATTGCGCGATAACGCCTCGGCGCTGGCGCTGGCGAAGGCGAGGCGCAATTGGTGTTGTGCGGAATCGAGGAGGGTTCGCTGGTCGAGGAGATTTTTCTCGGCGGCGATGATTTGGGTGCGGGCGATGGCGAGGTTGCGATCGCTTTCGGCGAGGGAATCACGTAGGGTTTGGATCTGAAGCTTTTCGGCGTCCAATTGGCCGGCAATATCGGACAGGCGCTGTTCGGCGACGGCTAGCGCGACTTTGGATTTACGGGAGGCGGCGAGCGCCCCGATGACGATGCCAATCAACAGTCCGGCGATTCCAAGCAGATAGATCATTCGATTCCGTTCGCTCGACCTGAACGATAACCTAACATCAATCGCCTTTTTTCGAAAGTGCGAGGCAAATGCAACCGCCGAGTGCGCCGAGGTCGCCGAGACAGACGCCGAGGTAAATCAATTCTTTGGTATAACTCTTTCTGCGTTCTCGGCGTCTTCCTCGGCGCTCTCTGCGCCTCGGCGGTTGCATTTATTCCCGCCCTTAGGCCACCGCCACGACTGGCTTGGGGGATTGCAATATCCATTTGCGAATTGATGTTGTTTGGGACTCCCAGGCGCTGGATGCTCGCCGTTTTAGGAAAGCCTCGAACATGGAATCGATGGCTTGCCAGAGGTCGCGGATCATTGTGACGCGTTCTTCGAAGATTACGCGCGGGGTGTCGGCTTCTTCGACATCGGGCAGGCGCGCGGAAGTGATGGCGAAGGTTTCGGCGTTGAAGGTCAGGGTGAATTGCTGGCCGGAGGCGTCGAGGATGAGGCCCATTTTTCTGGGGATTTTGCCGGTGCGCAGGGCGTCGTGGGCTTCGGGCATGCGGGCGGGGCCGGCGCCGCGGAGGGTGTCGCGGCCGGTTTGGCCGTAGGCGCAGTCGAGGTCGAGCGATTTGTCGATGAAGAGGGTGAATTCGGTTGATTCGGTTTTGATGGAGCCGTCGTTGCGGTCGGCTTCGTGCCAGAGCCAGAGGAGAAATTCGTTGCCGAGGAAATCCTTGGGCTGGGGGCCTTTGGCGGTCCAGGGATATTCGGGGTAATGGCTGTCGCCGCCGTCGCCGAGGACGAAGCGCGTGGGGCGGAAGTCTTCGTAATCGCGGCGCCGGCCGCGGGATTCGAGGATTTTTTGGGCCAGGGAGCCGGCGGAGAGTGGGTGCAGTTCGAGGTTGAAGGAGCGTTGGAAGAGTTCCATCAACTTTTCGGCGGCCGTGGGAGACGCGGGGGAATAGACGGATTCGCTGGGGAGATCCCAGAGGACAGGGGTTATTTTGCTGCGACGGAATTTTCCGGAGCGGATTTCTTCGTCGATCTTTTGGGTCAGGGTTTCCCGGACGGTTTTTTTCTGCTTTTTGGAGATAAATCCGGAAGGGTTGGAGGCGGCGAGGGCTTCCTCCTCCATCAACTTATATGCCAGGCGTAATTCGGCCGGGACGCGATTGGTGTCGACGCGGATGGCGAAGGAGAGGGCGTCGTTGAAGACGTTGCGGTCGAAATCGAATCGGTTGTCGAGAACATGCCGGCCGCCGGACCAGCCGTATTCAACCTCGGCGGGGGAATCGTCCTCGGATGGGGAGAGTTTATGGCGTTCGAGGGCTTCGAGAAGCGATTCGTCGACGGTTTTGGGCAAATCGCCGGAAACGGCAAAACGACGCATGGAGACGGAGCCGGATGAAAATCCCATGGTGGGGAATGTAGCGGGAAAAAAGAAATCTTTGCCAATGGGGTTGCGGCATCAACAGGCTTCGCGCATGTTATCCACACCCTGTTCATGGATCGAATAGCATTCAGAAATCTTGCCTGCTGGATTGCACTCTCCTGGATGGCTCTGCTGATGGCGGGCTGCCAATCGGAGCCATACCCTGCCGCGACCCCGGAACGGGTGACGGCGGTGACGGCCACGATCTCACCGGCGGTGGTGCGCGTCGACATCGCGCAGGCGCAATACGAGAACGGCAAGCAGAGCCTTATTCGGGGAAACGGGTCGGGGGTCATCATCGATCAGCAGGGACGGGTGTTAACCAATTATCATGTCGCCGGGCGGGCCATCGAGATTTATGTCACCCTCTCCAGCAAGGAACGCGTGCCGGCGAAACTGATCGGCGACGATCACTGGACCGATTTGGCGATCATCCAGATGGATATGGACATGGTCCGCAAACAGAATATCCAGTTCAGTTCGGCGCAGCTGGGCGTAAGCAGCGGGCTGGTGGTGGGTCAGGATGTGATGGCGTTTGGAACGCCGTTTGGGCTGGCGCGAACGGTGACGCGGGGAAGCGTTTCAAATACCGATCGCACTTTCTTCGATCAATCGCAGCGCATGGACATCGACGGGTATGAGACCGGGGATTTTTCCAACTGGATTCAGATGGATGTGCCGATCAATCCGGGCAACAGCGGCGGGCCGCTGGTGGACTTGAACGCGAAAGTGGTGGGAATCAATACGCGCGGCGGCGGGCAGAATTTGAATTTTGCGATTCCGATCGATACGGCCAAGCCGGTCATTGCGTCGATTTTGCAAACCGCCGGGCCCGGGAAGAAGGGGCGGGTGGATCGGAGCGATCTGGGGTTTGAACTGCTGCCGATGCATGAGCTTGAGGCGTTTTATGATATCGATATCAACAAGGGCGTGCTGATTAACAGCGTGGACCGGATCGGGCCGTACGCGGATGCGGGGGGTAAGGCACAGGATATTTTGCTGGCGGTGAATGGGCAGCCGACGAATGTGCGGTTTCCTGAGGAGATGGCGGAGGTCCGGCAACGGATCGCGGCGCTGCCGATTGGGAAGGATGTTGAGCTTACGATCAGGCGGGGTAAGGAAAACAAAACGCTCATCGCCAAGACCGCGCTGCTTGAGGGTTATTTGGGCGATGAACAGGGTTTTTCCCAATGGGGCGTTTCGTTGCGGCCGGTGACGCGGCCGTACGCGGTGGCGCATCAATTGGATCAGGTCGCGGGGGTCTGGATTACGAGCATGGCAGATGGCGAACCAGTGGAACGGGCGCACCTGGAGGCTGGGGATGTGATTCTTTCGGTTGATGGCAAGACAGTGACGGACATGGCGCATTTTCAGAGTCTTTATGACAAGACACTGGCTGATAAACTGGATCGCGTGGAGCTGGAGGTGGAGCGGGATCGCGAGGTTTTCACCTCGATCCTCAAGGTTAAGGAATACGCACCGGCCAGTGATCCGAGCGAATAGGAGTTTTATGAAGTCGATGCGGTTGATGGAATGGCGGTTGATGGGATGGATGGTTTTGCTCGTCGCAGTGTCGACGGCTACTGCGCGCGGAAGATGCGGCGACGGTGCGGAAAATATATGACCAGGTGAAGCCATCGCTGGTGGCCGTGAAATATACCTGGGCGAACGAGTTGGGATCGCAGGAGTTGACGGCGGCGGGTGTGATTGTGAGCGATGATGGGCTGGTGGCGTTTCCGATCGGGATCGTGACGCCGGCGCTGATTCCGCGCGATCAGATGCAGAAATTCAAAATTGTGGTGCCGAGCGAGACGGGGGACGAGACGGAAATCGACGCGACGTTTCAAGGGCGGGATGAGCGGACGAGCCTGGCGTTTGTGCGTCCGGATTCGCCGCAGAAATGGAAGTCGATCAAATTTGAGGATATCTCGCCGGAGACGGGCGATCCGCTGTATTCGGTGGGACTGCTGCCCAAGGGAGCGGGGTATAAGGCGACGGTGACGACGGCGATTATGTCTACACGATTGCGCGGGCCGGTGCCGCAGATGCTTGTGTCGGGACAACTGGCCGGCGTGGGGTCGGTGGTGCTGGATGCGCAGGGGCGGGCGATCGGCATGGTGCATGCTCGGAGCATTGGCGAGGCGCTGCTGGACAATCCGGATAATCCGGATGATCTACCGATGGTGTTCAATCCGCCGCGGCTTTTCATACCGGCTGGGGATTTTCTTCCGGGGATCAATAATCCACCGAATGCGGATAAGCCGATCGTGATTCCGTGGATCGGGTGTGAGATGAAGGGATTGGAGAAGGAAGATGCGGAGTATTTCGGGCTGACGAATGTGCCAGCCGTCCAGATTGATGATGTGGTTCCGGATTCGCCGGCATCGAAGGCCGGGCTGAGCAAGCTGGATGTGATTACAGAGATCAACGGCAAGCGGATCGAACGGGGCGATCTTCCGATTGAGCTTCCGGAAATCGTCACACGGCAGATCGAGCGGATGAACGTCGGCGATAAGGTGACGTTCACCGTCATTCGCGACAAGGGGGATACGCCGAAGCAATTGGTGATGACCCTGGAAGCACGGCCGAAGGAGCCACAGGAAGTGCGGAGGTTCTATGCGCGCGATCTGGGATTCGTGGCTCGTGAAGTCACCTTCTTCGATACGTATCGCCGACATGCGGCCGTGACGACGAGCGGGGTCGTGGTGGCGCTTCTGCGGCCGCAGGCGGCGGCACAGGCGGCGCATTTGGCGATGAACGATCTGATTACGCAGATGAACGGCAAGCCGGTCGAGAACCTCGATGAGTTTAAAAAGGATTACCAGGAGGCCCGCAAGGAGCGGCCGAATGATCCGCTGGTGCTGGAGGTGACGCGGCTGGATGGGAAGGAAGAGACGATTAATATTCAACCGCCGCAGGAGGATGCGCAGCCGGGGGGGTGAGAAGAGATTGCCGAATGCCGATTGCCAAATGCCGAATGAAATGAAGGCCACTCCTAATGCCAGAACTAATGGGGATTCGGGTGCGATTTGAACGTCCAACCAGAGCTGACGATGAAAGGTTTCTCATCCGTCTCTATTTCAAGCAGGCAGCCGACAACCTTGTCCTATGTATCGAGAGGGCATATCTGGAGTTTAGTCGCACCATGCATGGGATTGGCAAAATCGGCGACGATGGTACTTGCCGCCAAGCTGCTACGAAAATGATGGAAGAGGTATTCGACGAGCTTAGACAACTTAAACGGAATGCCAATCAGCATCGATTCGATCAATGGCACCGGGGCATTGCGACCGACTGATAGAGCTGTACGCGAAGCACGATTACGAACTTTTTGTTGGGCAGGCTCAAAAGTGGCTGAACATGACGCTGAAGTACATCTATGTAATTGGCGATCTGACTAACGATCATCAGCTTTCGGAATATGAATGCTTCTACAAACTCGGTCACGTTCCGCTAGACAGAATCATTATTAAAATTTTCAAAGAGTACACCGACCGTAACCCGCCCCGACTGACGACGGACTCTTGGAGCAGGCTCACCGATTACGATGAGTACCTCAGCTATCAGAAGTGGATACGCGATTCGTTTCAAGGTTCCCCGCCGCTTGCTGTGGAATTTCATCTTTGGCTGAATGAAAGCGAATTGATCGAGGGCTAACCTGCGAGCCCCGGGGCAATGGAATGGGGACGCAGTTAGGACAACTTACAAGTTCACGCACTCCGTGCAATTCGTCGGTCTGGGGGAGCGAGGCGGATTTCCAGGCGTTTGCCGACGGCGTCGGCGATGCGCTTGAGCATCGACAGTGAATGTCCCTCGTAGTCGGCATCTTCGAGGCGGGCGATGACGGACTGTTTTGTGCCGATGCGGTCGGCGAGTTGCCGCTGGGTGAGTCCGGCGCCGGTTCTAGCATCGTGAACGAGTTGCGCAACTTGTGCGTTCACGCGGGCGTTATCCAGAAGACGATGCGCTTTGGGATTATTTCCCACCATTGCGTGCATGATTTTTAGTGCGTTCGTCGTCTTGGCCATTGTTACACCTCGCCTTGGTAAGTATGCGCAGCCGGATTGAGGGAGAACTGCCGTTTGCGATTTTCCGCACGACCAATGTCCGCATCAGGTGCGGCTGATCCGCGCTTGATGACACCATGAGCAACTACAGCGATGTTGCGACCGTGAAAGAAATACAAGAGCCGGTATTGCACGTGCTTGTGCTTAGCCCGGAGTTCATAAATCCCATCGCGCAAGAAATCGGCCGCGGGACGGCGCAACTCGTGTCCTGATGCCTCCAGTAATTCCAAACGAGCGAGACAGTTCATAAATCCGGGTGGATCGTCATCTCGTAAAGCGCGTAGCCATTCGACAACCGGTGATCTGCCGTCAGCGTCGCGGTAGAAGAGAACCTGCGTTGTCGGCACAGGCCTAATATAGCAATATTGATATCGCCGGTCAATCCGCAGATGGAAAAGATAATAGGCGGGACACCCATGCCACGATTACGATTAATCCTTCCCCACCTTCTCCACATCGATCCGATAGACGCTCTGCACGTGGCCTTCGGCGGATTCGACGCCGACGTGGAGGGTGCCGACGATGTCGACGAAATCGGGGGAATAGTCGACGGATTGGAGGGATGAGGGGACGATGGCCTGGATGAAATGTTGGACCTTGGGGGGGCCGTTGAAGCAGCAGTTGGAAATGGAATAGACGAGGGTGAAGGCGCGGATTTTGCCGTCGGCGGTGTAGGGGTCCCACATCTGGCCAATCAGGAGGACACGCTTGCCGTCGAGTTGGCGGTAGCGGAGGGGGATGTCCTGGGTGGTGCCGGAGTCCTGGTCCATTTCGAAGGAGCTGAGGGCTTTGAGGTCGACGACGAGGAGGTCGCCGCGCTGCGTGATGCCGCCGGTGATCAGGGTGTCGGTGTAGACGAAGATGGGGTAGCCGAAGAGGAAGAGGATGGTGGCGATCAGGGCGAGGGTTCGCCAGGGGATTTTTGGGTGGGGGCGGGTCATGGGTTGGTTGGTCGAAATATTCTATTGGGATGGAGATGGGGATTTAACCGCGGAGAACGCGGAGATCGCAGAGATATACCGAGGAGCTTTTCAGGTTCGTTGTTCTCTAGTTTCGCCTCTGCGATCTCTGCGTTCTCTGCGGTTAAATTTGACGTTGAGACTAACGAGCAGAGACCCCTACCCCAGCCCTCCCCCGGAGTACCAGGGGAGGGGGAAAATGAGAAGATGCGTTTGGGCTGGATCATGTGGCTACCAAATTCGTGGCCACGGGGGTTCGGTAGGCCTTCATGGCGGGGACAAGGCCGGCGAGGATGGCGAGGGCGATTACGGCGACGATGTAGGCGGCCTCGAAAAGGTATTCGACGTAATTATAGTCGATGAATTCGCCGTAATAATTGGACATGTACCAGGCGCCCAGGGCGTTGACGGCGTGGCCGGCGAAGAGGCCCAGGATGGAGCCGAAGAGAGCGACAAGGCCAGCTTCGATGCAGATGAGGGTCAAGACGGTGGTGCGGGTTGCACCGAGGGCGCGGATGATGGCGATTTCTTTTAATCGCGCGGAGACGGAGTTGTAGATGCTGACAAGGATGCCGACGGCGGCGACGATTGTGACTAGGGAACAGATTAACAATAGCAGCCAGCGGGTGGGTTTTAGGAAGGTGTCGAAGAATTCTCGCATGACCTGGGCGGGGTTGCAGGCCATGACGTCGGTGCCGTTGTTGAGGTCGTATTCGAGGGATTGTTCAGTGTCGCCGCCGCGGGATTGGACGAGGATCGCGGAGATGGCCCAGATTTCGGGGGGAAGTTTGAGCTTGATGGTGCCGTCAACCGTGTTGAGATCGTAATTGCTGAAGTGCTGGATGCCGTGGGCGTCGACGGGGTGGGGCTGATCGGAATCGCTGTCTGGGTCGAAGGTGTCGGGGGCGTTGCCGTTGCGGAGGGCGTTTTGGGCAACCAGGCCGGCGCCGTGCTCGGCGATGGTGTAGAAGCTGAGGAGGGAGATGTAGACGCAGCGGTCGATGGCGGTGTGGGTCGGGGCGAGAACGCCGACGATTTTCCAGACCTGCATGTGGATGTCGGGGGGTTCGCCGGGGATGGGGGTTCCGTGGGTGGCCTGGAAGGTGGAGTCGATTGTTTTGCCGGTGAGGCGGGGGATGTCGGAGCCGACGATTGCCTCGAATTTGTTGTAGGCGAAGACGTGGCCGGAGCCCATCTCGAGCTTTTTACCGGGACGGTAATCCATTACATCATCCGGAGGGAGAGGATTGCCGTTTTCGTCGAAACCGAAGAGGCTCGGCAGGACGCCGACGATGCGGTACTGGCCGTTGAGGGTGTCGCCGACGACTGTGGGTTCGGCGATTTTGACGTATTTGAAATAATTGTCCGCGGGATAGGGGACGCCCTTGGGCAGGTGGGGGTCAAGGAGGCGGGTGTATTGTTCGTAGGGGATGTTGCCGGGGCTGACGTCCAGGTGATAGATGGTGTTGAGGACGAGTTGGAGCTTGGAACCTTTTTTCCCGATGATGGCGTCGAAGCCGTAATCGTTCTGGCCGAAGAGGGATTGGCTCTCGCGGCCGAGGATCATGATGGCGATGGCGAGACCGACGCCGAGGGTGACGGAGAGCATGGTGAGCCAGGTGGAGAGGGCGCGCTGGCGCATTTGTTTTAGGACGAGTTGGAAGTAGTTCATGGGTGGTTACCTCGAAGACCCCACGGCAGCGCCGTGGGCGTTCGCTTGGTTGATTTCGGTTAGGGTCAGGACGCGGGGAAGCTGGCGGGCGATGTCGAGGTCGTGGCTGACCAGGAGCAGGGACGAGCCGACTTCGGTGCAGAGCTGGCGGATCAGGTCCAGGACCTGCTGGGCGTTGGTGGCGTCCAGGGCGCCGGTGGGTTCATCGGCCAGGACCAGCTTGGGGCGATTGGCCAGGGCGCGGGCGACGGCGACACGCTGTTGTTGGCCGACGGATAGCTTTTGCGGCTTATAGTTCAGGCGGTCGCTGAGGCCGACGCGATCGAGAAGGTGCTGCGCCCAGCCGCGGTCGTGGGCGCGGCCGGTGAAGCTCATTCCCAGCAATACGTTCTCCAGGGCGGTGAAACCGGGGAGAAGATGATGGGTTTGGAAAATGTAGCCGACGTTGCGGCCGCGGAATACGTCGCGCTCGGCTTCGGATAATTGGGTCAGATCAGTGACGTTCGGCGAATCGGGGGTTTTCGGATCGTATCCGAAGACGACGTTGCCGCTGTCGGGGGCGAGAATTCCGGCGATCATGTGCAGAAGAGTGGTTTTTCCGGATCCGCTGGTGCCGATCAATGCGACTTGCTCGGCATCGGCGATATAAAGTTCGGGGATGTCGATTACGGGGACGCTGGTGGCATCCGGGGCGACGTAGGTTTTTTTCAATTTGTGAATGAGCAATCCCATGGGGAGGGTTCTCCTTTCGACGCGTTTACGGCGCGATATATCGATCGCACGGCGCGGCGAAAAAATATTGTTGGTTGCTAAAAGTGATTCGAGGGTGCGAATCAGGCGGTTGGGGGGCCGCGGCATAGTGGGCTGGAGATGCGAATCAGTGGGGATGCGGAACGGGATTCAAGGGTGATGCAGCCGATCTGCGCGGTCGGGGTGAGGAATGGAATCGTCCAAAATTGTGCAACGGCCGGGGCGTGGATGAGGGCGCAGATGACGCAGGTGGATGGATCGTGAACGGGTGGGCGGACGGGCATCCGCTTTAGCGGGGAACGGGTGGCGACCTTGGGGACGGGGATGCGAGCGAGGGCGCGATTGACCTCGGCGATGTGCAATCGTTCGAAAAAATTCGGGCCGATCGATAGGAATGTGCTGAGGAGGAATATGATCGGGGCTCGGAACACTTGGGTAATATTGTTGCCTTGGACCTTCATTGGCGTCAAGTCTGTGGTGGGCATGGTCGGGAATGGAATGAAGATTATTGTCGTTACGTTTTTCGTGCCGATCATGTGCGTTTACTCGAATTCAACGGGCGGCGGCGCTGGGAGCGCGGCCGGCTGGCCTGACAAAGTTTGGAACTTCCGTTTGGAAAGGGGGAATTGGCAGAGGGGGGTGGGGTGCGTATCCTGTTTGGGATGTCAGGCAAGCTGCGATGGGGAATACTTGGGACGGGGAATATCGCGCGGCAATTTGCGGCGGGGTTGAACGCGAGCCGGCGCGGGGTGGCGGCGGCGGTTGGATCGCGGAGCGGGCAGTCGGCGGAAGCGTTTGCGAAAATGTTTGGGATAGCGCGGGCGTGTGGCAGTTATGAGGAGCTGGTTGGGGATGGGGGGACTGATGTGGTTTATAATTCGCTGCCGAACTCGCTGCATGGAGTGTGGACGATTCGGGCGCTGGCGGCGGGGAAACATGTGTTGTGCGAGAAGCCGGTGGCGATGAACGCGGCGGAAGCGGAGCGGATGTTCGATGCGGCTGACAAGGCGGGGAAGGTGTTGATGGAGGCGTTTATGTATCGAACGCATCCGCAGACACTGGGGGTGATGGAAGCGGTGCGGTCGGGGGTGATCGGTGCGGTGCGGCTTATCCGAACGAGTTTTTGTTTTCGCACGCGGAAGATTGAGGGGAATGTACGATTTGTTCGCGAGCTGGGCGGCGGTGGGCTGATGGATGTCGGTTGCTATTGTATTAACTTCGCTCGGCTGTTTGCCGGGAGCGAGCCGAGCGTCGTGCAGGCAACGGCGAATTTTCATGAGAGCGGGGTGGATGAACTGGCGGCGGGAACGCTGGTTTTTCCCAACGGGGTCGTGTCGACGTTTGCCTGCGGGATGTGCCTGCAGGCGGATAATAGCGCGTATATTTGCGGGTCGGAAGGGTATATCGAAATCCCGGTTCCGTGGAAGCCTGTGGCGGGAAGTTCGAGATTCATCGTCACGGGTGGAATACCGCCGAGGATGGATAGTCCGAAATCCAGCGGGCCGGTGGCGAGGGATGTGAGGAATGTGGAGGTTTCGGGTGATTTGTACGGAATCGAGGCGGATAATTTTGCGGGGGTGGTTCTGGATGGAAATCCGCCAGCGATTGGCCGGGAGGATTCGCTGGGAAATATGCGAGTGCTGGACGAAATGAGAAGGCAGATTGGGTTGGTATTTTAATGCAAATCCTAGCCAATAGCGGCGGCGTGGCGGAGACGAATTGTTATTTGATCGCGGATGAAGCAGCGAAACAGGCGGTGTTGTTTGATGCACCGAATGACACTACCGCCCCGCTGCTCGAGGAGGCGGCGAGGCGGGGATGGGATGTGATCGGTTTGTGGCTGACGCACGGACATTTCGATCATGTCGCGGATCATGCGGTGGTGACGGAGAAGTTTCCCAAAGCAAAGGCGCTGATTCATGCTTTGGACGAGCCGAAGCTTGTTGTGCCGGCCAATAAGTATTTGCAGTTACCGTTTGAGATTCCGTCGCGGCGGGCGGATGAATTTGTGGTGGATGGGCAGGAGTTGCGGATTGGCGGGTTGACCGCGCGGGTGCTGCATACGCCGGGACATTCGCCGGGGCATGTGATGTATCATTTTCCGGAACAGAAAATCCTGGTGGGCGGCGATTTGATCATCATGGGCGCGGTGGGACGGACGGATTTTCCGGATGCGGATTATGGGGAATTGCAGGCGTCGATTCGCAAAGTGATGGCGCTGCCGAGATCGACTCAGCTTTTGCCGGGGCATGGGCCGCCGAGCAAATTGGAGGACGAAGCCGCGGACAATTCGTATGTGATTGAGGCCCTGGGCGCGGGTTGAATTCCTTTATTGGGCCGGAGGCGTTGAGGGAGCCGTTGTTGCCCCCCCGCCGTTGTCGGTGCTCGGCGCGGAGAGAGTAATCGTAATCTCCGGATTGAGGGTGTCGCTGGTCACGCTGACCGAGGTGGATCCCTTGGTTCCGGCGGATTTAAGAGAGCCGCTGACTTTATAATCACCGGCCGCGACGTTCTCGAACGTGAATTTGCCGTCATCGTCGGTGCGTCCTTTGGCGATCGCCTTGGGCTTTGGCGCGGGAGTTCCGGCATCGTCGCCGTCGGTCGCGACCTTCTTCTTGGGATAAAGCTGAAGGCGGGCCTTGGGAACGGGCTTGCTGTCGGAATCAACAACCGTGACGACGATCGTGCCTGTCGCGGCGCTTGGCTGCGAAGTGGCGGTATCATCGGCCTTGGCGATGTGAGACGCGAAAATCGCCAGGGCAATCAGACAAACGACCGGGGAACACCAACTGATCAAACGCAACATGAATATCCTCCAATTTTCACCGGATTGTGGGAAATGGTTGTGAATTGTCAATGATAAAAAAGCCTCGGACTTTTGTCCAAGGCTTGAAGAGGAATATTAGCAACACATTAAGGGGCTAGAACTGCATGATGACGTCGACGGCGGCCGTGAGTTCGCTGTATTCACCGCCAGCGCTGTTACTGACATCGTACACTCGACGGTCGGAGGCATCGCCGCGAATTTCAGGGCGGATCTCCAGGAATTGGAAGATATTGTCGTTGGGCAGCGGATGAATCTGGGTGCCCAGGGTGAGTTCATAATAGTTGGCCTGGGTTCCCGTGGTGAAACCGCCCTGATCGCGGTACCACTCACCGCGCAGATTCAGGGTGAAATAGGAATTGATCTTGTATGCGGCGTAACCGCAGACGCCGTACCACTGGGCCGAAGCTCCGCCGCCGGCAGCGTGAGGCGCGTCGCTGTAGAGACAGTCAGCAACGAGCGTCAACTGGTCGGAAACGGTTAGGGTGGGGATCGCTTCGATGGTTGTCCAGTAATCGCTGTCGTCGCCGGCGAGTTGGGGGCCCCATTCGAGATTTGTCACCATCGCCAATGAGGAGGTGATGTTACCTTTGAATTGACCGAGGAAGTCGATGTCGCCGTTATTATTTCTAAGGCTCTGATTCCATCCTTCAGTAAAGCCTGCAGCAGCCGTCCAGTTGTTGCCATTGATCAACTTGTTGAAGGTGTACGAACCCATAATTCCAGTGTTGGTGGCGGGCACACCGTAGAAGAACGAATAGCTATGCGTGTAGAAGGAGTTGCCGAGCGGGCTGATGACTTCCTGGCCGAGGTAGGCGACAAATTTTCCAGCGGTGACGGTCAGGCCTGTACCGACGCCGAAAAACAGATCAAAGTTCGCCTGGGTGATGTCATATTGGTTCTGGGGATCGTTTGGGGGGCGATTGTCAAGCATGCCGTGGGAATGGACATATGAGTAGTCCGTTCCATAGCCGTTCTCAAATGTGAAGCCCCAGTCGAATTTTTTGGTTGTATCGACGCTTCTGCTGAACGTCATGTCCAACTGGTCGAGAAGAACACGGTTGCTGTATTGTCCGGGAAACCAGATATCGGTCGGATTGTCCCCATTGGGACCGGTGCCGAGGTTTGGATTATTCGTGTCAATGAAATATCCACCTTCGACGAAGCCGGTGAAGTTGAAATTGTTATTCGACAGCCACTGGCCGACGGCATTATTGCTTAGAAGAAACATGACTGGCGTGAGGGTCGTCTGCGACGGCGCCGATGCCGGGGCTGTCGCCGCTTCGGTCGACGGAGCAGTTGTGTCGTCGAGGAGAACAGGATTAGCCGGCTGTGGCCCCCCCGCCGACGTGGCAGCTTGTTGATTATCCGAGGCGAACGAGGCAGAGCCACACGCGAGCACGGCCAGGGCGGCCGCACTGGCCAAACTTTTCCATTTCATATCAGTTGTCTCCTTCCAGCGACCGAATTACGCGCGGCAGAACATCTGACGAACGCGTACCCAGCATTGGCAAATCCAGTGCCATCGCTGGCTGCTGGGCTCGTTTTGGGTTTATCGGGGCATTGTACGGTGTAATTCGCCGTTTTCGAGAAACTGGGGGGGAATTCGACATGTGCTTAAGCGGTAGGCAAGTGGTGTTAACGGAGTGTTTGCTGCCGCGAATGCAATCAAGCTTCCTTGGTACGTCGATAGGCGGCCGGGGAAATCCCGGCAAAACGGGCAAATTGCTTTGAAAAGAAAAAGACATCGCGATAGCCCAGTTGCTGGGCAATGGTCTTGATGGGGAGTTCCGTGGTTCCGAGCATTTGCCGGGCGTGACCGATGCGGCAGGCGATGGCGTAGGCCTGGGGCGAAGTTCCCAGAGCCGCGGCAAACCGGCGGCGGTAGGTTCTGGGGGACATTCCCGCTTCGATCGCCAGACGATCATAGTCGATGTCTGCGCCAAGGGTGGTGATTCTGCGCAAGCCCATTTTCCAGCCAGGCGGGAACGGTTTGCGGCTTGGCGCGGGCTTCGGCCAGCTCGGTGAGGATGGTTTCCAGGAGAAGTGACGCTCGGGCGATGCTCCAGCGGTCGGTTCGTCGTGAGAGTTCCAGCAAATCATCGAATCGGGCGGAATAATCGATCGTGGGGGAGGGCTGTTGCGGGAGGATTGGAAAAAGGGCCGCATTGATCCATTCCTTTACGACTCCGCCGCGAAAGGCCAAATAGCGATGCACCCAGGTCTTGGCCAGATCGGAAGCGTGAAAGCTGATTTTTGGACCGGGGTAACTCGACCAAAACCAGCGGCCGTGCATTTTGTAGGAGTTGTCGCCGACCGCAAGATCGACCTCCCCCCCATCCATATACTGGAGGACAAAATAGTCCTGGAAGTGTTTGTTAATATTGTGGTTGCATTGCGGAACGAATTGGCCAAACAGGAATTGAATGGGGCGCAGCATTTTGGCCGTATAATACCAAAATTGGCTTTTGAATCCATATTAAATGCGGAAAACGGATGTATTTTATGGCCGTATAGTGCACTTAGCAGCGGGCCGTAAACTGAGGAGCAAACGTGGAAACGCATCGCATTGGCATCATCATGAACGGCGTCACCGGGCGAATGGGGACGAACCAGCATCTCGAACGCTCGATCATGGCAATCCGCAAACATGGGGGGATTAAAGTCGGGCATGGAACGGTCATCATGCCGGACCCGATTCTGGTCGGCCGGAATGCCGACAAGCTTAAACATCTGTCCGAGCGGCACGATTCGATTCCGTATTCAACAGATCTTGATTCGCTCCTGGGCGATCCGAAATACCAGATATATTTCGACGCCCAGACGACGCAGATGCGATTTGAATCGGTGAGCAAAGCACTGGCGGCGGGGAAACACGTTTATTGCGAGAAGCCGGTGGCGGAAAGCTCACGACAAGCCATGGAATTGGTGGCGAAGGCGGAGCAGGCGCGCGTCAAAAACGGTGCGGTGCAGGACAAACTGTGGCTTCCGGGAATTCGTAAACTCAAGCATCTGATCGATACGGGATTCTTCGGCCGCATTTTGTCGGTCCGTGGTGAATTCGGATATTGGGTTTTCACGGGCGAAGACCAGCCGGCGCAGCGGCCAAGCTGGAATTACCGCGGCGAAGACGGCGGTGGAATCATCATCGACATGCTTTGCCACTGGCGATATCTGGTGGATAATCTTTTCGGTAACGTCACCAAGGTTTCGTGCCTGGGGGCGACGCATATTGACTATCGGGTGGACGAGGCTGGGCAACGATACAAGTGCACGGCCGACGACAGCGCGTATGCGACGATGGAGACGGACCACGAAATTGTCTGTCATTTCAATTCTTCGTGGTGCGTGCGCGTGCGGCGGGATGATTTGCTGACGTTGCAGGTTGATGGGACGGATGGCTCGGCTGTCGCGGGACTGCGCGATTGCAAAATTCAGCATGGCGCGATGACGCCCAAGCCGGTGTGGAATCCGGATATCGACAGCCCGATCGATTTTTTTGCCGGGTGGCAAAGCGTGCCGACGAATCAGCATTATGACAACGCGTTTAAGGCGCAATGGGAATTGTTTCTGCGGCATGTGGTTCTGGACGAGCCGTTTCCGTGGACGCTTCGGGAGGCGGCGAAGGGCGTGCAGTTGGCGGAGATTGGGATTGAATCTTGGAAGCAGCGTCGCTGGATGGATGTGCCGGCGTTGAGTTGAAACTCAAACCATGACCCCCGCTCCACTATCGAGATTCTGCATCCATACGATTACGACCAAGCCGCTGGGGTTGGCGGGGGCGGTCGAGGCGTATCGCGGCGCCGGGGCGGCGGGGATTACGGTGTGGCGGGATGCGCTCGAACCGTTGGGGGTCAAGGAATCGGCGAAATTGCTGGCGGGATCGGGTTTGAAGGTGATCAGCCTTTGCCGAGGGGGATTTTTTCCGGGAAAGAGCGAAGTGGAGCGGCAGAAGGCGTTGGATGATAATCGGCACGCGATTGACGAGGCGGCGGAAATTGGGGCGCCGCTGGTGGTGCTGGTTTGCGGGGCGGTGCCGGGAATGCCGCTGGAGGAAGCGCGGAAGCAGATCGCGGATGGGATTGGTGCAACAATTCCCCATGCCAGCGGCTTGGGCGTTAAGCTGGGAATTGAGCCTTTGCATCCGATGTATGCGGATGACAGAAGCGCGGTGAGCACGCTGGGGCAGGCGAACGATATCGTGGAAAAGCTGGGGTCGCCGCAGGTGGGGGTGACCATCGATGTGTATCATCTGTGGTGGGACGATCGTCTTGAACGGGAAATTGAAAGGTCGGGGCGGTTGGGGGCGATCTTTTCGTATCATGTGTGCGATTGGCGGACGCCGACGCGGGATTTGCTTTTGGACCGGGCGATAATGGGAGAGGGGTGTATTCCGCTGCGGCAGATTCGATCGTGGGTGGAGAGAGCCGGGTTTGCGGGGATGATCGAAGTCGAGATTTTTTCCACGGAATTGTGGAAGCTGGATCAGTTGGAGCTGGTGAAGCGGGTAAAATCCGCCTACGAGAAGTACGCTTGAGGGAGCACGCTTGAAGATTGACGCCAAACTGACGCCGGGTGATTTGAGCAAATCGGTGAGCCGGGTTTTGGAACTGGCCGGGGAGAAGGCGCGCAATCTTGATCGGCAATGGGATCGGTCGCGCGGGACGCCGGTGTTTACGGCGGCGGGAAAATACACTACGCGCGGGTGGACGGAATGGACGCAGGGGTTTCAATATGGGATCCCGATCCTGGCGTTCGACGGGACGGGGCAGCGCGATCTGCTTGATCTTGGGCGGGAAAATACGCTGAAGCGAATGTCGGCCCACGTTTCGCACGTCGGCGTGCACGATCATGGGTTTAACAATTTGTCTACTTATGGAAATCTTCGCCGGTTGATGCGCGAGGGGCGGATCCCAGCGAATGAATGGGAGCTGGCGTTTTACGAGCTGGCGATCAAAACGAGCGGCGCGGTTCAGGCGGCGAGATGGGCGGAAACGGGTGAAGGGGGATATATTTATTCGTTCAACGGGCCGCATTCGCTGTTCATCGACACGATGCGAAGCCTCAGGATTCTGGGGGTGGCGCACCAGTTGGGGCACGTTTTGATGGGAGAGAACGATCGGAAAATTTCGCTGATGGAGCGATTGATCGCACATGGCTTGACGACCGCTCAGTTCAATATCTATTACGGAACGAAGCGGGACGGTTACGATACCCCCCACTTCGAGGGCGCACGGCCCATGAGGCGATTTTCAATCGGAACGACGGGCAGTTTCGGTGCCCCAATTCGCAGCAGGGATATTCGCCGTTCAGCACGTGGACGCGCGGGCTGGCCTGGGCAATTTTGGGATTCGCGGAGGAGCTGGAATTTTTGCGGGCATATCAGCCACGGGAAATCGATCCGGAAGGGATTAGAACCTTCGAGCAGGCGGCGACAGCGACGGCGGATTTTTATATCAACCAGGCCAGCGCGGCGGATGGGATTTCGTATTGGGATACCGGCGCGCCGGAATTGCATCGTCTGGGTGATTGGCGGGCGCGGGATGCCGAGCCGTTTAATGATTATGAGCCGGTGGATTCGAGCGCGGCGGCGATCGCGGCGCAGGGATTGCTCCGGCTGGGCAGGTATCTGGGCGAAGCCGGGACGAGGTATTTCGCGGCGGGTTTGACGGTCGCCAAAACTTTGTTCAGCACGAAATATCTGGCGGAATCGGCGGAGCATCAGGGGTTGATACTTCACTCGGTTTATCACCGGCCCAATGGGTGGGATTATGTTCCGCCGGGGCGGAAGATTCCCTGCGGGGAATCGAGCCTTTGGGGGGATTATCATGCGGTGGAGTTGGCGGTGTATTTGCAGCGGGTCGCGGATGGAAAAGGGAAATATCTGGTGTTTTTTGATTCGGGGAATTGACGGCCATGACGGACGAAAAAAAAGTGGCGCTGGTGACGGGAGGAAGCCGGGGAATCGGGCTGGGGATTGCGGTTGCGCTGGCGGAGAGCGGGTTTGATCTGGCGATCAATGGGCGGCGCGAAGCGGCGGATGTGGCGGAGGCTCTGGACAAGCTGAAGTCGATGGGGGCGAAGACGTTGTACATTCGCGGGGACGTCGCCGATCGGGCGGCGCGGGGGCAAATGCTCAAAGATATCGAAGGGGAATTCGGGCGGCTGGATGTTCTGGTGAACAACGCGGGTGTTGCGCCGGATGTGCGGGCGGATTTGCTGGATGCGACGGAGGAGAGTTTTGACCGGCTGGTGTCGATCAATCTCAAGGGGCCGTATTTTTTGACGCAGGCAGCGGCGCGATGGATGGTTCGCCAGAGCCAGGCACGGGGGAAGGGTTGGCGCGGGTGCATCATCAATATTTCATCGGTGAGCGCGGCGGTGGCGTCCGTGAATCGCGGGGACTATTGCATCACCAAGGCGGGGATCGCGATGGCCAGCCAGTTGTGGGCGGCGCGGTTGGCGGAATTTGGAATCGATGTTTACGAAATCCGGCCGGGGATCATCGCAACGGATATGACGGCGGGCGTGACGGAAAAGTATGATCGGCTGATCGCGGGTGGGTTGACGATTGAGAAGCGATGGGGAACGCCGGAGGACGTCGGGCGGGCGGCGGCGGTTCTGGCAAGGGGTGATTTGCCGTACGCAACTGGGCAGGTTTTGCATATCGACGGGGGTATGACGGTGGCGCGGCTTTAAGCGGCTTACTGCCGGAGTTTGGCCAGACCGGCCAATGCGCGAATCTCGGGGGGTATCGTGTCGGCCAATGCGATTTGCGCACTGGTTGCCGGCTGCTGAAGCCGGGCGAACAACCATTCCGGGGAACCGGGAGGATCGTAAGGCGGGGCCGAAAGCTGTTCGGGCGGGGGCAAATGGCCCGCGCCGGAAATTGGTAGTCGCACCGCAAGCTCGGGCGGCCACAATCTTGCTGAAAATATCCCGCCGATGTTCAAGGTCAACGGAAAGGAAGGGGACGTCACGGAGGCAATGTCCGGCTTCGGTTGCAGATTTCCGGCGATCTTCGACACGGTGTTAAGTGCGCGGGTATGAATTGAATGGATGCCCCAGGCTACTGAAAGGACGCCCACCGCTATAAAAATTGCGGCCGCGGCGACCTCAAGTCGGCGACTGGGCCTTATCCGCGGCAATGGTTCAATGACCGACTGTGAATTACGAACGCGCCGCATGATGCGGTGTTGAATCTCCGCTGAAAATAGCGGACGCTCGCCGATTGCGCCTGCGCGGAGGCGGTCTCGCAGGGGATCATTGTTCTGATTCATGATTCAGCTCCTGGTTTCCAAGTCGGGCCGATGCGATCGAGCAGACGAGCGCGAGCGCGATGCAGAAGGATTCGCACGCCGTTGGGACTGCGGTTCAATATTTGGCCGATCTCTTCGGCGGACATCGATTCGACATAATTCAACCAGAGCGCGGTGAACGCATCTGCGTGAATGATTTGAGCCACTTCATCCCATAGTTTGCTGTGCCGTTCTTTATCCTGAGCGCTGGCCAGCGGATCGTCGCCTGAGATTTGTGCCGTGGGGAGAATCCCGAACCATCGCCTGCGCCGCTTTTTTGAAACCGCCAGGCGGTGGGCAATCGTGAACAACCAGGTACTGAATCGCCAGGAGGATCGATAGTCGGAGATTTTTCGATGCGCGATCATGAAAGTTTCCTGCAGCAGATCTTCGGCATCGTGATGTGATCCGATGCGGCGGATCAGAAAATGCAGCAGCGGCGACTGAAACCTGCGGACCAATTCCTCGAAGCAAGCGGCACATCCATGAATGCGGGCGCAGTCGGCGCATTCCTCCGCGCTTTTCCGCGGCGATAGATGGCGGCTGGCGGTTTCCATGAGCGTCGCTGCAGACAAGACCGGTGGCTCAATGGATTGTCTGCGTGGCCGGGATGTTGGCGGGCAATGAACTGTCATGAGTCTGCGCCTGGGCCGCGAGGCGAATCAGTTCAGACAGCTTCGCCGTCGGCATGGACCAATGCAAGACGACGTCGTTCCCGGCCGATTCAACGTCCAACGGATCGATCAGGGGCCGCTGCTGGGCCTGGGACAGAGAAACCAGAGCCTTGACTCCAAGGAGCAGGTTCTTCAATTGTCCGGCGGAATCGGAGTCGATCATGGTGAACGTCGCATCGGCGTATTCGTTTTGATCGTTCTCTCCCATGTCAAATCGAGCAATCCGGGCCTTGCCTTTGAATGAACCGAAAAGGTCCATGCCAAAATCGGAGTTGGCGACACTTACCGGGCGAGTTGTGGCGCCCGGTTTATAGTCCGCGGAAGTGTCGGGGCCGGGGAGGTTTCCGCCGGTCCACTGGGCGGACAATCCCGCGCCGACTACGATGACTCCCGAAGGCGTGTCCACCTTCAATCCGTGCGGGTCTTCCTTCGCCAGGGAAGGCCTTTTGGCATTGAGCACATCCAGTTCTTCGGCCATGGCCGGAAGGTCTAAAGTTGTGACGATCAAGCCCTGGCCGACATAGGCTGTGTAGAACGCGCCGTGAAAGCGACTGGCGGAGCCACCGATGCCTATCGACAATTGGTTTTCCGGCTCAATGTTCGAGCCATTTTTTTCGCCCCCCTTGCCGAACATTTCCGGCAACAAGCAGGATGAGGAATAGTGGACCTCCTGACGGTCGTACTCAAACACGACCGTATCCGTGGAAACGCGCGGCTTCAAAGTGCTGTTGGAATCCTTGCGCCGATGCGTGCCAGAGGACGACAGCATTGCCCTGCGGCCCCAACGAAAACATGGTGATCGAATGGAGCGGCCCGACGCCGGGAAGCGCAATCGCAACGTTTTCCCGCTGGTCCATGCCGTTGATTTTGATCTGACTGAGGCGGGATGAGAGAAAGCGGTCGATATCCCCGGAAAAATAGCTCGCGACGTCGGCGGGGATCTGATCGTAGGGAATTGGATCGGCACGGGCGGCGGCGGCAAAAATTCCGATGACCGTCAACAGAATCCCGCTTCGCATATGCGTTCTCCCGGCAAGCGTGCGTTGTGACCCGCGGGCGCGGGTTTCATACGCTTATACGCGGCAGGATGATTCCGCATTTCGCGCGGGGGTGAATTTCGTGAGGTATTCTCTGACGGCGATTCCTGCCGACTGAAGTCGGCAGGCCGCGCGAAGATGGTGATTTGCGGGCCGGGCGGTGGAAACCACACGTCAATGCTTGCCCGGCGTGTTCCAGGCGGCCCAGGCGAGGTCGCCTTGACGCATTCCGACGGCTGAAAGGCCGCCCAACACGTTGTACTGGAATGCGACCTGGGCTTCCTTGTAGCTCAGGCCGAGCGAACCGAACTGGGCTCTGAGGCCGTGGAGTTGCTGCAGATCGGCGCTGGCGGCTGACGGGGTGGTGGCGCAATACTGGGCGAAGCCGGCTCCGTTTACGGGCTGGTCGCCGTTTTGGCTGACGTAGGCATCCCAAGCGCGCTGAATATCGAGGGCCATCTCTGTTTTTCGCGCCTCGGGATCGGTTCCGAATACTTGTTTGTATTCGTCAAGGAATGCGCCGAGCCGGCGGGAATCGAGACGATTGACGACCACCTGGTAATCGACGGCCCTGGGCCGCGGGCGGTCCGGCATGTCGTCGTATACGGCCATGGTGCCGACGGCGCCGATGATCTCATCAAGCGTGGGATCATGAGTGTAGAGCCCGGCGTCCTTCAAATCCTCCTGGACGATCGGGCCGGGGACGGCGGGTGGGAAGGCGATCTTAAAGTCGACCGGGACGGTTCCGGCGACGAGCTGATTCCGCGGGGCGGCGCCGGCGATGGCATAGTCGAAGACAAATGGAGTCGGCGGCACAAACGTCGGGATGGACGTCGTCAGCGTGTTGGGGGTGAGATCCAAAAGGAAATTATCCCCGCCGAAGAGGACGCTGGGGCTCAGCACGCCGACGAAGGAAAAGGCGGTTTTCAGATTGCTGGCAATTGTCGCAATGGCCGTGGAACTTGAATAGGACTGGGCGATGAAGCCGGGCACGTCAAAAGCTCCGGCCTCGGGGTTACCGCTGACCGCCGTGAAAGTGGCATTGGCGGGCAATGACATTTTTCCGCCGGCGATCAGATCGACTCCGGAGTCAACGACAATGTTGTTGGAGATGGTGGGGTTGCGAAGCAGGAAGCGGACCTTCGACGCATCCAGCGTCATGTTATTCAATGTGCTGATGTCGCCGGTGGTGATCGTGCCGCCGTTGGTGTTCAACGTAAAGGCCCCGTAAACGGTGACCTTTTCGTTTTGGCCGACGGCGTAGGTATTGGCCGAGGTGGGGGCGGACGCCGAACCGATGTTGATGCTGAGCGGCCCGAAGGAGTCGATGGTTGAAAACAGGCCGATGTTGCTCAACTTTCTGACGGTGGGAGCTACGTCGTTGATTTCGAAATCGCCTCCGGAGGCGATGTTTACGGTGGTCAGGGGCTGCTGGAGTCCGACGCCGGGGGGATTTTGGCCGATTCCCCAGCGGAAACCAACCAGCGCACCGTCGCCGGGGAAGAGGTTGAGGAAGGCGACGGGGGTGACATTGCCGATGTCGTTGTTGAAGCGGATTTGACCGAAGTTGGGTCCGGGAAGAACGACCGTGAGTCCGCCGGGACCTTCGACCGCGCCGTCGAACTCGATGATGGCGGTGTCGCTGTCGGTGGCGTCTATATCCGCGATCTGCACGTCGGCGGGAAGATTGACGGTGCCGGCAAAATCGATGGCGCCCTGGCTGCTGCCGATGGTCCAGATATTGCCGTGGAGAGTGGTTACCGGGAGCGCGGCGGTGCCGTTGCTGGTGACGATAACTTGCCCATACCCGATAGTTGAGGTGCCGATGGCCTGAAGGCTCACGGCTCCGGAGGCGGCAATTTCGAGATCCGCGGCGCCGGGGGTGGTGTTGGTCAGAATGCCGAGGGTGACATTTACGCCCGAGATTACGATCGAGTCCCCGCCGGGCGAAGTGTCCTTGATTGCGCCGGTGATGACATTTCCGGAGGAATGAATATCAAACGAGCCTCCTCCAGAGGAAGCGAAGGTGACGGCGCCCAGGGTGACATTTCCACCGGTGACGGTCGTCGATGAGCCGGTAATTTCGACCGGGGCGTTGGAGAAATTGACCGGCTCGGCGGAGTTGGCGGTGACGTTGGCGCTCAAAATGAGATCGTGGGGAACCGAAACAGTCATGGTGATGGGACTGAGGCTGGCCGCCCAGGAAATTTCGCCTCCAATCGAAATGCTGCCGGAGCTGGCGGTGATGGTAAGACCCTGAGCCTTGGAATCGTTGACCCCACCGTCGGAGATTTCAGCGGTGGTGTTGACTGATGCGCCCGCCGCCGAGAAATTTCCACCGCCGGTGTTTACGGCCGCCGAGATGGTAACGCCGGACACGCCCTGAATGGCGACATCGCCGCCATCGCTGGTGATTGTGCCGTTGGAATCAGAGGTAAACGAGGCGCCGCTGGACAAGTTGATGGGGCCGCCATCGGAGAGAACAGGTCCTTCGATGGTTACGACGCCGGTGGAGACGACAGTAAGGGCCCCGCCATCGGTGGACATCTCTCCGCCGGACATATCGACCGAAGTCCCTTGCACGGTCAGGGTTCCGCTGGAAATCATCGTGCCAGTGATGACGACAGCGCCGGGGGTGAGGGTCTTGGCATCGGGGGTTGTCGTGAGCGTGTTGATGTTAATGGTGGTGCCGGTCAATGTCGCGCCGGAGGAGAGGGTGAAGCCTTGACCGCTGGCGACGAACGGGCCGTTGCCGACGACGCCGCTGTTCAGGGTGATAGAGCTTGAGGTTACGGTGGAGGTGGAATAGAGCGAAACCGGAAGAGGGGTTGTCCCGGTCGCGGTAATCTTGTTGACGGTAACACTGCCGCCGCCTTCGATCGTCACTGAGCGTCCCGTCCCGCCGGTCCAGGAAATATTACCGGTGCCGGAGATGGGATCGGTGCCGGAGGTGGTGTTGATGGAAAAGCTGCCACTGGCCGTGCTGACGCCGCCATCGGTGATCGTGGAGGTCATCGTCATGCCCTCGGCGGTGGCGGTGAAGCTTCCACCGCCGGTGTTGATCAGAGCGCCGATATTGATTTCATTTGAAGTGGAGGCCGCGAGAAGGACGTTGCCTCCGGTGGTGGTGATCGAACCGGTGCTGGAGTTGCTGAATCCCGTGCCCGCCGTGGAAGTAAAATTGCCGCCGGTGGTGGCGACGGCGGCTCCGACGCCGATCAAACCTGTGTTGGAAATATTAACAGCCCCGCCGTTGGTCGTGATCGTGCCGAATTGATTGCTGATGAACGAGACCGTTCCACCGGCGTTGAAAACGCCGTGAGTGACGACGGGCCCGGAGATGGTAACGGTTCCCAGGGTGACGGGCTTGCTGTCGGGAGTGAGGGTTGCGGTATTAATATTTACGGTTGAAGCGGTGACGATGACGGGTTCGGGCGTGGGCGGGATGGTGGCGCTTGGAGCCGAGATGGTGACATTACCGCCATCGGCAATGAACGCGCCCGCGGTGGTCACGATACCGGTGATGGTGATGCTTGAGCCGGAGCCGGTCGTGTAAAGTGAAACCGCGCCGGTGGCGTCAATGGCGCCGTTGGTGGCGATCGTGACGTTCCCGCCGCCTTCGAGGGTCACACTGGGAAAATTAATTACCTGGCTGACGGTGATGGCACTGGTACCGGTCGAGGTATTGACGGAGAACGACGGGCTTCCGGCGGTGATGCCGCCGTCGGTGATTGTCCCGGTTTCGGTAAAGCTGGGTCCAACGGCGGCGAAACTTCCGCCACCGGTGTTAACGGTGTTGGAAATCGCGATGTCGCCCGTGGTTGTGGTGATGGCAACACTTCCGCCGGTGGTGGTCAGCGGCGCGGAATCGGCAAAGCTCGCGCCCGTGGAGCTGAAATTGGCGCCGCCGGTGACGATGTTGTTCCCGAGCGAGATCGCGCCGGAACTTACTGATTGTGACGGTGCCGTCGGAAGTAGTGATCGTCCCGCTGGTGGCGGTGGTGAATGATGTTCCCAGCGTAGTGGAGAAGCTGCCCGAGCCGGTCGAAACCGCCTCATTCAACGTATCCGCGCCGGTGTTGACGATGTTAACGGCGCCGTTGTCGGCGCTGGTTGTGATCGTGCCAAACTCATTGGTCGTAAAAGAAATGGTTCCGCCGGCGTCGAAGGCGCCGCCGGTGGTGACGACCGGGCCACTGATGGTGACGGATCCCAGGCCGATGGCCTTGTTGTCCGGGGTGAGGGTCGCGGTGTTAATGCTTATGGTGGAAGCGGTGATAATGACCGGCTCTGGAGTAGGTGGTATTGTAGCCACCGGGGCGGTGATCGTGACATTTCCGCCGGAGGAGATGAAAGCGCCGCTGGTATCGATCGAGCCGGTGATGGTGACGGCCGAACCACCGCTGGTGGTGTAGAGGGAGACCGGCAACGGGGTGCCGCCAGTGGAGTCGATGCTGCCGTTTGTGGTGATCGTGACGTTTCCACCGCCTTCGAAGGTGATGCTGCGGCCCGAGCCGCCGGTCCACGTGACCGCACCGTTAATGTCAATCGCGCCGGTTCCGCTGCTGGCGTTGACCGAGAGTGCGTTGGCGCCCGTGCCGGTGCCGCCATCGGAAATCGCGGCATCGGTCTCGAAGCCGGTGCCGGTGGCGGAATATGCACCGCCCCCGGTGTTCACGACGCCACCGTTGGTGATTCCACCGAAATCCTGGATCGTGATGCTGCCACCGCCGGTGGTGAGGGTGCCGGCGGAGGATGAAGTGAAGGAGCTGCCGCCGGTTTGCGAGATGCTGGCGCCGCCGGTGTTGATCGGCTGGTCGACGGTGATCGCGCCCGAATTGGTGATGATCACGTCGCCGTCGCCGGTGGTGATCGTACCGGTACCATTGCTGGTGAAGGAGGTGGCGCCGCCGACCGAGAATAAGCCGCCGGCGGTGGTCACGGGACCGCTGATTGTAGTGGAGCCAGGAGTGACCGGCTTGGCATCGGGCGTGGTGTTATTCGTGTTGATCGAGATTGACTGTGCCGTCAGGATCGTCGTGAGAGTACCCGGCATAGTAACGGCGAAGTTGCCGCCGTCGCTGATGAACGCCGCGCCGGTATTGACCGTTCCGGTGAGGGTGACGGCGCTGCCAGCGCCGGTGGTGTAAAATGAGATGGGCACAGACGAGCCACCGGCGGCGTCGACGCTGCCGACAGCGGTGACCGTGATGGAGCCGCCGCCTTCAATGGTAATGCTGCGGCCCGAGCCGGACGTCCAGTTGACTGAGCTGTTGATGCTTATGGCGCCTGCGCCGGAGCTCGTGTTAACCGAAAACGCGTTCGCGCCCGCGCCGGAGCCACCATCGGAAATGGCGGCATTGTTTGTGAAGCCGGTGCCCGTGGCGGTGAACGCGCCGCCGCCGGTATTTACCGTCCCGCCGACAACAATTGCGCCGGTCGTACCCAAAACGACGTTCCCGCCGCCGGTGGTGATAGTTCCGGCAGCGTTGGAGGTGAACGATGCGTTGGGGTCGGCAAAGTTTCCGCCGTTGGTAACAATTGCCGCATTAACACTAACCGCCTGGGCGGGCCCGATGGTCACGCCACCCGAGGTACTGGTCACCGGACTGTTCAGAGCGACGGTGCCCGTTGCCACAGTAGTTGTGCCGCCCGCGGGAATCGCCGAACCGATTTTAATGCTGGAGGCCGTCAAACCAATCCCTGCCGCGACGGAAACATTTCCGCCAACGATGGCGAGCGTGCCATTAATATTGATCGGGTCGCTGTTAATGATGACCTGGTTGCTCGTGCCATTCGTCTGGTCCAGTTCGACATTGAGATTTGAACCGCCGCTGGTCGAAATCCCTCCGGAAAGAGTCATGTCCGCGCCTGCCTGAAGTATCAGTGAAGTAGGAGCGGTGGCATCCACCACGATTGGCGCGTTATTGTCCTGCATGAGGGTCCCGGTAGCGGTGAGGGTCACGCTGGTACCGGCATCGAGGGACGTTTCAATGTCGCTGGCGTTGACAGTATCCGTTCCGTCGCCGCCGCTTAGGACGATGGTGATGGTCGCCGGGTCGAGGACCCAGGACCCCGCTTTGCCGTGCGGTGAGGAGGCGTCGGGGGAACTGTTGATTTGAAGTGATGGCGCTGAAGTTTCGATGTATCCCCCGTCGCCACCGACGGAGCCCCCGCGTGCCGTGAGAATGCTGGAATTGGTGACGCTGGAATTGGCCCAAAGCACGATGGTCCCGCCCTGGCCGTCGCTGGTTGCATCGGCGTTGATCGTTGTGGTGGAATCGAGCGAGACATTCATTGCCTGAGGCAGATCGCCGGTGCCGTGCGGGCCGCCGCCGATCAGTACGTCGCCGCCGCCGGCGGGGCCGGTTGCGTTGATGAGGGCGGAAATCAGATCGACTTCGCCGCCGGTGATGGAGACATTTCCGCCGGTGGCGCCGGGAGTTTGGGAAGATGCGTCTATTGATCCCGAAACCTGGACTTGGCCCGATCCGCCGTTAATGAGGACCGTGCTGGCCTGAATCGAGCCGGTGTGGCGGATGGCGAGGGAATAGGCATCCCCCGCCGCCAAGGCGGAGATGCGAAGGTCGGGCTGTTTGGAACTTCCGGCGGCGGTTGCCGAGAGTACCGGGACCACGGTTGCGGTGATGTGGCTGCCGGGCTCGGCGACGATGACATCTGATCCGGAAAGCATTGCGACGACGCCGTTGGGCGAAACGATCGAACCCTGATTAATGACCTGTGAGCCGACCAGGTAAACCTGGTTGGCATGGATTTGGCCGCTGTTGGAAACGATTCCGGAGACGCCGGTGAAGTGGTTGACGTTGTCGAGGAAGTCCTGATTCGCCATGTGGGAACCGGCGACATAGAGATTGTTGACGTTGATGGTCGCGCCGGCTCCAAAAATCACGCCGGCGGGGTTGATCAAATAAACGGAACCGTTGGAGATCAGTGAGCCGTTGATTTGCGACGGGGAGGCGGAATTAATCTGATCGAGGACGCGGCTGGCGGCGGAGGGCTGGAGAAAATCGACGGTGGAACCGTGGGCGATATTGAACTGGGAGAAATTCAGAATGGCGTTGTTGCTGGTCTTGATCGTGGTGACAGAACCGTTTTGCGAAACCGCGGCGGTGCCGCTGGCGACGCCGCTGAGTTGAACTGCCGCGCCGGCGGACGGCGCGAGAGCGGCGGCGATGGCGCATGGCACAGAACCATTCGACGGGCGCGAAGGCGCCGTTGAACGCGGCCGGTGGTTGCGACTGATTCATGGACTCGACGATTTATGAAGTTCACGACATACCTCAATAAAGAAGCGTGACAACCAAATTGAAACGACTGGACCCCGACTTTACGCCATTGCTCAGACCCGCGAGCGCCACTCCGTAATCGCCGCGAATATCGATGTTCTGTCTGATCTGGAATTCGATGCCGGCTCCGACACCGACGAGAGCATTGTTATATTCGCCCGCGATTTTGCTGCTTTGGATAACCTGGCCCAGGTCTATAAATCCGCGGAGAATGCAATCCCAGTCGGGGCGCTGGTAGGGCTGCTCGGGCAACACCCGGAAGGGATCGCCGAAGACTTTGATTTTCGTTGGATTGGGCGCGACTCCCAGGGCGCGGGCGACGTGGAACCGATATTCGGCGGTACCCAGAAAGACCGAATCGCCCGCGATCACGGCTTCGGGATATCCGCGGACGGTATAAAAACCGCCGGCCGCTTCCTCAAACTGCGGGATCATCCGGTAGCCGAGCGCCCATTGGCCGCGGAAGGAGAAATAAAGCTCGTGGGCCAAAGTGCTGCGCCCGGCGTCAAAATTGGCCGAGTCGATCAGCGGTTCAAGATAGAAAGATCCCTGGACGTTGGGCTGGAGAATGACGAAGTCGGGGTCCGGATTGGCTCGTCCCATCTGGGCCAGCGTGGTGCGACTGGCGGAAGTGACTCCGCCCTCGGCGGTCAGGCCGGCGACATAATCAAAAGTGGGTTGATAGTCCTCAACGCGAGCCCCCGCGTAGGGAATAACGTAGTTGGCGGTCGCCGACGTTTGCTGAAACTGCGATTTAACCTGCGAACTCTGATAGCGAACACCGCCGATCAGATCCAAAAACATGTTCCCTTGCTGGTAAATGTTGTAGGCAACCTCTGCGCCGCCGGAATAATCCGTGCCGTTGAACGTGTCGGCGAGCAAGCCCAGATCGGCGGCGGTGTATTGGTCCCAAAGCCCGTAGACCCTTACCCGGAGGCGATCGGTCCCGAAGTTGGGATTATCCGAAAATAAAGGGAACTCGTAGGAACCGGTGATGTTCGTGGATTGCTGGAAGTCGGTCACCGCATCAATGTTGAGGATGTCGTCGTTTCCGGTGAGCTGATTGTCCACGAAGCCGAACCGTTCACGCCACTCGTCCGTGATGGCGGTTCCGGTGTTGGAGACCTGGGCGTAAACATACCAGGGCTTGATCTCGTTGATGAGATAATCGAGCGTGTATTGGTCGGGTTGATCGGCGGCGGAAAGGGCGACGTCTACCCTGCGGCCCGGCTGGCGGTTCAGGCGATCGACGTAATCGTTGACCTTCTTCTGGTCGAAAAATGAGGACGCGCCAGTGCTGGGCTGCGTCGCCGGCTGAATCGGCGAATTATGCAGAATGCGTTTCTGCCTCGGATTGTTGATTCGGGTTTCGGAGGTGGGAATGCGGTCGCCGGATGCGATGGTCCTGACCTGGGCGGAGGTCGGAACGGAAACGAGTAGATGCAAGGTTCCCTTGCGCCGCGAGCGGAGGTCGGTGAGGTCCTGGGGATCGATATCATTGGGACTGGGCACGACAAGCACCGCCCCGTATCCGTGAGCGTTAAGGTTGCGGACAATCGCTTTGTCGATCGTCAGAATCGCGCCCTGGGAAAATTGGGCTTCCCCTTCGATGTTCAGCTCGGAGATCTTTCTGACGGCCGTGGGAGTGTTATTCACCGGGGCGACATAACCGGCGTCGGAGATTCCCAACACGACCTGGGTATCGCCGATGATTTCACTGAGATTGGCCTGGAACGCGGCGTCGGCGGTGGGCTGGCCTTCACGAGTCTCAAAAATCGGCGCGAAGAAATCGACGGAGTAGGTGGTCTCCGCGGGCTGCGAAGTGGGAGAATCCGCGGCGGCGATTCGCGCAATTCCCGTCAGAATCAGGGCGATTGCAAGGGCCGCGCGAAACGCGGGCGTCGTTGGTGAAGGACGGGTACTGCATTGGGCTGGGGCGACATTTCCTCTGGAGGGAGCCGAAAGACTTGGCATGGCTACAGACCCTAAAAAACTTTTTGGAATCATGTGTAAAAAAAAACACGGCACCTAAACCGCAATCCCATTACACGTTAAGGCAATTCATCGGTCAAGGCCACGACGTTAGGCCACCACCGCCGGTCTAGTTCAGCATTTGGGCCAGCAACGGTTTCATGGCATCGGCCCATAGCTGATACCCCGCGGCGTTTGGATGAAGGGCGACGGCATCGTACATAAAGTCCCTGGTTATTTTTCCGTCGGGCGTCAGAAACTTATCGCCGAGGTCGAGGAATCGGTTCTTATTTGCGTCGTCGAGCAGGGCCAGGCCCTTGTTGACGGTAATGATCTTGGCCCGCATTTCGGCGACGTTCGGATCGCTGGGATCAGCGCCGCGCGGAAAAATTCCGATGATGAGCAACTTGGTCTGTGGAAGCTTCTGGTGGATTTCCGCGACGATTTTTAAATCCCCGGCGAGAATGTCCTGGGCGGGATAGCCGATGTTGTTGGTTCCGATCAGAAGGACGAGCACCTTGGGGCTGATGCCGTCGAGTTCCCCATTGTCGATTCGCCAGAGGACGTGCTGGGTCCTGTCTCCGCCGATTCCGAAATTGGCGGCGTTGAGGTTGGCGTAGTTGCTCTGCCAAACGGCCTTGCCCCTTCCGCTCCAGCCTTCGGTGATTGAGTCGCCCAGAAACAGAAGGTCGATTGGTCCTTCGGTGCGGCGTTGGAGAAACTTTTCGTGCATCGTCTTGAAGTGGTAGTCTAATTGCCCGTCGCGGCCGAGTTTTGGCGCAGCGACATCGGCTGGTTGCAAGGGGGCCGAAGGGGTGGTTGTTGGAGTGGTCGTTGGGTCGGCGCCTGCAATCGCAGACCAACATAGTAACACGCTCGTTAAGACCATTGACAGCCGTGTACGGCGCAATCTCATAGAATGGATCTCCTCGCCAAACGTGAATCGACTCCGCAACGAATGGGACCTTTGAATAACCGCACAACACGGCGACTAAAGTCGCCGCGCCGCGAATACGTTGGGGTACAACGTGTTCTTCAAGGCGCTCGATTGCGAATATAAACGAATGAGCGTCAGGGGCAATTCCCTGCGCTTTGGTTAACATGGAGATTGATGACCGCCGCCGTCGGAGCAGCACAACAATCTGACATCGAGCGCCGTGACGTTTCTCGCGATCGGCTGATGAAATTGCTCATTCTCGCCGTCACCGTGATGGGGGCGGTGTTGCGGATCGCCCGGTGGGTTCATCCCCGATCGCTCTGGCTGGATGAATTATATCTGGCCCAAAGCGTGGTCGGCCGATCGCTGCACGATCTCCTGTTCACGCCGCTGAAGGATTGGCAGGCGGCCCCGCCGGGATTTCTCTTACTTGTCCATTTTCGCGTCGTCATTTTCGGATCGGGCGAGAAGTCGCTGCGATTGGTTTCGCTTCTGTTTGGATTGGGGTCGCTGCCCCTGATGCTGGCGGTGGCTCGGCGCATCTTGGGGATCGGCGGGGTTGCTGTCGCGATGGGGTTTTTCAGTTTTCTGGGGCCTCTTATTTACTACAGCAACGAACTCAAACCGTATAGCTGCGATGTCGTCGCCTCCCTGGCGATCACGCTGGCGGTGTTGAGGTGGATGGATGAACCGTGTTTACGGAGGTCGGCCATTGCGGCGGCGGTCGGCGCGGTTGGAGTATTTTTTTCATTTCCGGCGGTGTTTGTTCTGGCCGGAGCGGGAATCTGGATGGTCACGCGGCGTTGGGCGGCACTTGGTCAAACGGTGGCGGTTTGCGCGATATGGGTGGCCGCGTTTGCGCTGGATTACTTGATCTTCCTGCGGCCGTTCACCAGCGGCGTGGCGCATCCGCATCTTGTACAGTATTGGATCGCGCAGAACGCTTTCATGCCGCATGCGCCGATCGATGCTCTTGAATGGATATTTTCCAATCTCGTGGCCATCGCGCATAGCCCGGCGCGATGTGGCTGGACTATCCCGATGCGGCGTTGATCGGATTGCTCGTCGGCGGCCTCGCCGCGGCGCATCGTCGCGGCAAACTGCTGCTGTTGCTGGCCCCCCTGCCGCTTGTTCTGCTGGCTTCGGCGGTGAAACAATATCCGTTTGGGGACCGTCTGGCGTTATTTTTTGTGCCGCAGTATTTGCTTTTGATCGCCGCCGGGCTGGAGTCGCTTTGGACGAACCTCGCGGCGAAGGCGGCGGCGGTCGCGGTCGCTGGGTGTATTCTCCTCCCCTCGGCCGAGCGCGCGATCGGATATCTCCAGTACCCGCCCGGCCGCGAGGAATCTTTAGCGGCGTACCGCTGGATCGCCGGGCATTATCGCCCCGGTGATGTTGTTTACCTTTCACATTTTGCTGAGTTGTCGTTCCGTTACTACGAATCGCAATCGGGTTGGCCGGATGATTTTCCGCGCGGGTGCGCTTCACGTTCAGCCGGAAAATTTGCGGCCGTGGGAAATCCTCAATGACGTCAAACCGTTGGCAGGCAAGCCGCGCGTTTGGGTAATTTTGATTCATAGCGAGGGGGGCGAATTTGATGCGGGGCAGTTTACGCAAGCTGCGTTCGATGAGATTGGACGGGCGTCAACGGGGATGACACACACAGAGACTGGAGCGATGGTCTATCTTTATGATTGCGCTGCGGGCGGTTAGCTGCACTGCACGACGTCGCGGGTTCGTCGAAAGAGCAACTTCATTGCCGCAAAAGCGATTGCGTATGTGATGCCCGCAAGCACAAGACCCAGCAGCACCCCGCCGATCAGCCAGGAGACGACGAACGAATTCACGGTCGCCATCGAGACCGCGGGCCAATGGGTGATATGCCAGTCGCTGATATGCGGGAGTTTGCCGGAAATCATCGCGTGGCCCAGGACGACGGAGACCACCGTCAGCGCCGGCGCGATTGGCGGGGCCGACAATTGGGTGCCGGCCAGAATGGGAAGCGGATGGAGTGATAATCGCCGGGCGGCGAAAAAGCCGAGGATTGTTTGCAGGCCGTAGAGCGGAACGCAGGCGATGAAGACGCCGATCGCCAGGCCGGCGGCGAAATCGCGGCGGGCGTTTTCGGCGAGACGGACTTCGCGCCAGATGCGAAATGGGTTCATCCATTCCCAGATACGGCGAACGGCGGGCTTCAGGCCGGAAGCCGCGGAAAGATCACGTTCCATCGGCAATGTTGACTCGGTTTGCATCGAAAGCATAATCCGCTGCACTTAGGCCCCGGTTACGCGGGAAGATTACCCACGGCGGCTGTCGGGCGTCAATGTATATATTCGCCATCGCCGGAAACCGGGCCGAGCGGGCATCGGGTCGGTTATCGGACCCATCGTTGAATTCGGCAAAACCTTGAAAATTCTGCAAAAAATGAGGCTTTGGAGTCGTAAAACGAAATTGCTGGTGATGGCCATACTGGTGTTGGCCGGGGGCGCCAAAGCTGACACCCTGATTCCGACGACTGTTGTCTCCCCTTCTGACAACGGGGCCTCGACGGTTATGTTTCCGCGCGGATTGAGATTGGTCACCGTTTACGGCGGGATCGTCGAACAACCCACCGGCCTGCGGGAGCAACTGGCGTTCTGCACGGCTGGGCTCAACTACTATTTTGCGGACAACTGGGCTTTCGGATTCGAATTTACCGGCCTGGGCGCGGCACAGCCCGAGGACGATATTGCCGCCGGGGGAGCAGGCATTATCTTGCGCACGCATGTGTGGAGCAATCAGCGGCTATCGATTTACGGGGATATAGCCCTGGGCATGCTCGAGGCGAATAATCGAATTCCGCCGAGCGGAACGGATTTCAATTTCACGATGCAGTCCGGTGTGGGGACGGCGATTCGCCTGGACCGACACACGGATTTTATGTTTGGGATCAGATATTTCCATCTGTCAAACGCGCGGCAGCGAGGGGCGGACTGCAACCCTTCGCTGAATGGGATCGAGGGGTATGCGGGGATTATGTTTCGGATGTGAGGCAGCTGGGCCAACGACAAATTCCCAACGGCAGCGCCGTGGGCGTTCGGGAGCGAAACTGAATTGATCCGTTAGCTTACTTCAGAAGCCCTTCTTTTTTCGCCATCGCGAGGACCAGATCGACCACGCGGTTGCTGTAGCCCCATTCGTTGTCGTACCAACTGACGAGCTTGAAGAAGCGCTTCTCGCCTTTGAGATTGTTCTGCAACGTCGCGAGGCTGTCGTAGATTGACGAGCGCTCATCGTGGATGAAGTCGGTGGAAACTAACTCCTCCTCGGTGACGCCGAGAAAGCCCTTTAAATAAGTGGTGGATGCTTTCTTTAATAGCCCGTCGATCTCTTCGATCGACGTGTCGCGGGTCGAACGGAAGGTCAGGTCGACGACCGACACATCGGCTGTGGGGATGCGGAAGGCCATGCCGGTGAGTTTGCCCTTGGTGGCGGGGAGAACTTCGCCGACGGCTTTGGCGGCGCCGGTGGTGCTGGGGATGATGTTGATCGCGGCCGCGCGGCCACCGCGCCAGTCCTTTTTGCTGGGGCCGTCCACGACTTTTTGGGTTGCCGTGTAGGAATGGATGGTTGTCATCAGGCCGGTTTCGATGCCGATTCCTTCCTTGAGAAGCACATGCACTAGCGGGGCCAGGCAGTTGGTCGTGCAGGAGGCATTGGAAACGATCAGGTGCTTGGCGGGATCGAATTCATTGTCGTTCACGCCCATGACCAGGGTTTTGACCTCGCCCTTGGCCGGGGCGCTGATGACCACGCGCTTGGCGCCGGCGGAGAGATGGCCCTTGGCTTTCTCGGAGTCGGTGAAAAGCCCGGTGGATTCGATCACGTATTCGACGCCAAGTTCCTTCCAGGGGAGTTGGCCGGGTTCCTTGGTGGCCATGATGCACTTCACGGGGAAGCCGTTGACGACGAGGGTATCGGCCTCTTCCTTACTGGGATCGCTTTTGCGGGTCTCGACGGTGTGCTTGAATTTGCCTTGCACCGAATCGTATTTGAGCTGGTATGCGAAATATTTCGCATCGGTGGAAATATCCACGACGGCGACCACATCAATTTTCTTGCCCAGTAATCCCTGATCGCAAAGAGCCTGAAAGACCAGGCGGCCGATGCGGCCAAAACCGTTTATACCGACTTTAAGTGCGGACATTGTCCGCCTCCTTTCATTGTTCCCAGTAAGAAAAAGTGAACCGGCGCGGGAGCCGGTTCATGGTTAAGGTTAGGAATCGTGTAGTTTCGTGTCAAGCGCGGGCGGAAATGCGCCTAAGTTATGATGGCATCGAGCGTCCAACGCTGTTGAAAAGGGAAATGCCGCAGGAAAAGCGCGACGCGATTCGCGAAATCATCCACAAATGCGGTGTGCGGAATGCTGCAATGTTATAATCGTGTTGGCCCTATGAAATGGCTTAGGAAACTTCGGTTCTATCTCACGTACCTGCTCCTGGCCACGGTCGTCATTTGCCTTGTCGTTTTCTATCTGTATCGAGGAACTCCCAGTTGGTATCGACCGCCGCCGACGGACCAGCAGCAGATTGACGATACCGCCAATAGCGCCAGCCAGAAACTACAGGACCTTAACACGTGGGCCGCGAATGTGCGGGCCCAGCAGCTTCGCAAATCCAATGGGAGCTTCAGGTCCGATCGAGATTGGATCAGCCCCAAGACGATCACGCTGAGCGACGATGAGGTCAACGCACTCTTCGAAACATGGAAAAGCCCCAACGAGAGTGGCGCGGACGGGGGTAACGCGGACGGGGGTGGCGCCGACCAGCAATTGGCTCGTAGTTTCACGGATGGGCGCGTTTTCTTTACCCGCGACGGAATTATCCTTGCCGGGGAGTCCCCGGCTCTGGGAGCGATTGTCAGTGGACAGTTTGCCGCCTCGATCGATCAGGCGAAACTTCAGCTTTCGATCGTTGCTCTGCGCATCGGCCGGCTCCCGATCCCGCAGTCCAGGGCCGCCTCGTATCTCCAGCAACTTCAAATTTCCATTCAGGATCGGCTGGCCGATCAGCTTCCGTACGTGAATATCGATCGCAACATGAACGCCAACAGCTACACGGTGGCCGCTTCGTGGACCAAGCTCCTGCTTTCGGCACTTTCGGCCCGGCCGACCGATTCCTACCTCATCATTCCGCCTGATCCTGCCCATGGCAACCGCGGACTCCCCGTCAGGCTCACCGCCCTTCAACTCGACGATGGCCAGATCACGCTGACGCTGGAGCCTATCACTACCGACGACCGCCAGAGTCTGCTCGATGATTTGCAACAAGCGGGGGCGGGCTCACGCTGAGCGCAGGTGTCGGGGGCTCGGGCTCGACCCCTCGATGTTCGGCGGCGCGACGCGGTTTGCGCGCCATTCAATCCGGTTAAAACGCCCAGCCTTACAACTCGGTGACGTGGCGCGGGTTTGGGGTCGACAGAAATTTGAGGGGAGCCCCGTACAATTACCGCCTCGACGTAAAATGAAGTATGATTCCTGTGCTCGTGGGATTCGATCATTCCCTCCGGCCTAGTATGCCGAATATTGTCTAATTATGTCGGGAGACAACCCCACACCTTCGCGTTCGCCCGGCCGCGCTTTGATCGTGGGGCGGCCTCCATTTCGGGGCGGGCCGGCGGCGGCGCTGCATCGGCGGGGATATTTATGCACCGAAGTTGACGAGCCGTACGAGGCGATGGTCAACCTCTGCAGGCGGCCGCTTTTTTATTCGGCGATCATTCTGAGCCTGAACAGTCTTTACCGGGAAGAGTTGCCGATCATCGCCAGCATCCGCCGCAGATTTTCGCACGTGGATATATGGCTTTCGGATACGGATGGCCGGCAGGCGGCTCTTGCGGAGGCGATGCGGCTGGGGGCGGATGGATTGTTTGCTGATGACGGGCTGCATCGCGTCGCGGGGGATTCGGCTGTTCCGGATGTCGTGAATAGGACAGATGTGGCGTCGCAGGAGGTTGCGGACGCCCTTCCGCGTCGGGAGCAGGCGGGTTTGGGGCTGGAAAAATCGGCGGATCCCCTCCTCACTGCGGAAGAGTTGCGAGCGCTCCTTCAGGAAACACCGACCCCTCACCCCGGTTGAGTGGCCCACCGGCCAAATACCCCCGTTTAACAAAAAAAGATCGAATTATTAATGAGTTAACGCAACCAACTCCCGTTTGGGACGTACAATAGGCGAAGCATGGTACGGGCACCCCACGAACGAGTCCTCCTTATCGGCGACGCCGATCGGCAGATGTATTCTACCGTTACGCAAGCCATGCCGTCGGCGGAAGTTAAGTGCGTCGCCAGCCTGTTTGACGGCATTGCTGAGCTATCGCAGGAGCATTACACCACGGTTTTGGCGTCGGTTGAGCCGATGGAACGGCGGCCGGAATCGGCGGTGCGGACGCTTCGCGAACTGAGCGGCGATGGGCGGTTGCTGCTGTTTGGGCATCCGACCCTTGAACCGCTGTCGCAAAAAATGATGGAATTCGGGTGTGATGATTACCTCATCACGCCGATCACGCCCGGTGAGCTTCTGGAAACGCTGGGCAACAAAACTCTGGGCAACAAGTTGCAGCACGGGAAGAAGGCGGAAGCCGGCAACGGAGACGCACAAACCGCGGTCGCGGAAAAATCTCATCCGAACGGGCAATCGCCGCTGACGCAGCTTTCGATTTCCAGCCTGATTTTGGATGCGCTGGTCAACGCGCCGCAGGATCCCATTGGGACGACGCTTCGGCAAATCAATTCGGTGTTGCCGCCGATGTTCAATGTTTTTCTGACGGCGGCCGAAGCCGAGGTGCCTGCGCCGGCCGAGGGGTTGGTTGTGATTTCTCATCGTCCGTCTGATCCGATCATCCGGCCGGAGCCGGGATCGGATGTTCGGCCATTCCCGCAGTCGTTGCACTTGTCCTACCCGGCTGATCACGACCGCACGATCGCGATTGAATTTCTTTCGGATCTGGCCGGCAATTTCGCCAAGGTTCAGGTCATCCACGAACGCAACTCGGGTTTGCAGCGGCTGGCGACCACGGATGACCTCACGGGGATCGCCAACGGGCGGTACTTCAAGCATTTTCTGAATCAAATCGTCGAGAAGGCCCGCGTCGGCAGGTTTTTGGTCACGCTGTTTCTCTTCGACATCGACAATTTCAAGCGATACAACGATCAATATGGCCATACCGTCGGGGATGAAATCCTCATACAAACCGCGCACTTGATGCGACGTTGCGTGCGCGATCACGATTTGGTGGCGAGAATCAGCGGGGATGAATTCGCTGTGGTGTTCTGGGACAAGGAAGGCCCCCGCCTACCGCGTGAGCCGAGGCCGGGTTCGAATAATCGCACGCCTGCCGGGCCGCAGGTTATTCTCGACCGGTTTCGCAGGCTGTTGTCCACGCAGGATTTTCCGGGATTGGGACCGGGTGGGAAAGGGTGTCTTACCATCAGTGGGGGTTTGGCCGTGTATCCGTATGATGCCCAGGATATTAATAAGCTTGTGGAAGCGGCAGATCAGCAATTGATGTTTGGGGCGAAGCGATCTGGTAGGAATTCAATTCATTTGGTTGGGGGGGATTGCTTGCCGCCGTTTAAGCCGTTGCCTGAAGCCGAAAACGCCGAATAATCTCCGCTTTCTCTTCCTCCCCATTTACTCACAACATTTTTGATCTTTGTTAAAAGCTCATGCTGTTTCAAATTCTGCGCGTGGGTATTTAACCGCGGAACACGCAGAGATCGCGGAGTCACACGGAGGAATTACCACGGCACATTCTGCCCCGCGGTCTCCGCGTTCTCTGCGGTTAGATTTGACTTCGCAATTTGAGAACTTGCACGAAAGATCTAAATTGTTGTGTACTCAGGAGGAGGATAGAAGTGGGACTTCTTTTTCCCGTCCACTAGGCAGCTTGTTCAAACGTTGATGGCACTAATTTTGATATGCAGTAACGTCTGGCGGTGTCCGATCTTTTTGTGATAGCCCTTGCGCCTTCGGTATTTGATCGTGTCGATCTTCTTGCTCTTGATGGCTCCGATCACATCGCCGACGACCGTCGCTCCCGCCACGAGCGGCGAACCGATTTTGGCTTCGCCTTCACCGCCGACCAGAAGGACGCGGTCGAAGGTGATGGTCTTTTCTTCGGTCGCTTCCCGGTCGATGCGAATGACATCGCCCGTGGTGACCTTATGTTGCCTGCCGCCGTCGTCGATAATTGCGTACATTTGTCTTAAACTCCGCGAAAAAGCCGGAGGGGGAATTGTGGGTATCCGGGGGCGGATGTCAAGTTTGCTGTCTATGCGGTGGTGGGTCAGTTTGAAAAATATTTTGGTTTCAATGACCACCGCCAATGGGGATGAAGGGGAGGCCAAGCATCATCAGCCCTAAGTCTATCGCAATAAAGATCAATCCGAACACTACAAGGACAAGAACGATGTTTGTGAGGAGATGGACTATCTGCTTCCATAGCGGACGGGGTCGTTTTGCCCCGCCCGGCTCATAGTCGAGATGGTGGGTGCTTTGCCTGTCCAACCCGGCTATTCTACTTCAAAAGACGGTAGTGGTTCGGTTTGAAATAAAATTACTTTTTTACGGGGACCGCCCCGCACTCCGGGCATCGGTCGGGCGTGGCACGGAGATCGTATCCGCAGACGGAACAGAGTCCTTTACGCTGATTTCGACTCTTCCTCTTTTCTCGCCATGACAAGGATACGGACAAAAGGAAAACTGCGGCGCACCCAAGCAGGGTCCAAGGGATGAATATCTCGTCCGAAATGGGAAAGGGTCCAAATGTTCCGATCAATGTGTGGAGTTCAAAATGACGGAAGTCACCGACTATGGGGAGGCTCAAATTAATCACCGCGAACGCCGAGAAGGCGGCCATAATGTTGAGTGGCCATCGGAGGGAGCGTTTCACTTCTGTACCTTTTGGGCGGCTGGCGTTCCACATTCGGGGCAGTGGTCCTGGCTGGCACGAAGATCGTATCCGCAGCGGACACATTGGCCACGCTCTCGTCGCCTGTATTTTCGTTCCACCCGATATAAGACGGCGCATTGAACGATGCCACCCAAAAGCAGACAAAGAGAAAGGGATGAACAGTCGACGGCCATATTGTGGCGAATTGGCGCTGGAGCATCAGTCAGTCGCGCAGGGACGTACAGCGCAAATGCGCCCACACAGATTGCCGCGAGGAACGTAATCAAGATGAAAAATCTAACCGGCCCCATTGTCGGGGACAATTCTACCGCGCCTCAGTCGATCAGCTTCAACAAATCATTTCGCCTTTGCGGGGATCGTTCCGCACTCGGGGCACCGGTCGGGGGTGGCCCGGAGGTCGTAGCCACATTTCTGGCAATAGCCTTTCTTCGCGCGGACCATCGAGCGATGTCGTCGGAAAGCGCAAAACGCCGGTAAGATCGCAAAGATGGCGCATCCCGCCCCTGCCGGTGCCAACTTCTCGTTGCTGCTTACGAAAGAATCATACATATCAGAGCCATTGATCCACGCGCCGGCGTTTCCCTCGTTGCTGTAGAAGCCGATCCGGTTCCATAAACTCTTGGAAGGATGAACGTCGCCTACTTCCTCCATTATGGAATGCGTATATCCAAAAATCCCGGTCCCTGCTGCGGAATACTCTGGGTATGATTTCATGAAACGTATTCGCCGGGGATCGAATTCTAGAAATATGAATTTTCCAGTACCGTAATGTACATAAAATGTGTCAATGCGCTCCGTTCGGAAATATAGCGTGGCCACCAACACACAAACAATCAGCGACACACCGGCAGTCACGCGAAACAGCCATAGGCGGAAGCGTTCCACGGGGTGAATTGTACCGCGCATCAGTCAATGAGATTCACCAGTTCCTCAATCTCCCGAATATGATCGGTCAGCCCGGCTTGCATAGCTGGCGTCACGCGCAGCGTCCGATGAACGCGGCAGTAATTGTAGTACATGAAATGCAACGCGACGTTGTGGGCGTGACTCAGCCTGGAATCTTTTCCTTTTTCGGCGGTATCGTCCCGCATTCCGGGCAGCGGTCGGGCGTAGCGCGGAGGTCGTAGCCGCAGGTTGGGCAATGCCGGGATGCAAGTCGTCGCTTTGTTCGTTGCGCGCTGCGCTTATCAAAAAACCATATCGCTGGCAGCGCCATGCCGCCTACCGTTAGCTTGATAGCGGCCATCTCGGATTCCTTATAAGAGTTGATTGCGTCGGGTGGGGCAAGACTGAGAACTAAGAAATCGCCCGCCTTTAGAAAATGCGAAAACCTATAGAAGAGCGCAGAGGCTGATCCTGCGACGCCCGCCAGACAAAAAACAAGCGAAGCTGCGGCTAGCGTGTTGAAAAGCAGCCGAAGAAAGCGTTTCATTTTCATTGGTCATAATTGTACCGCAACTCAATCCATCAGCTTGACCAATTCCTCAATCTCCCAAACGTGATCGGTCAGCCCGGCTTGCATGGCTGGTGTAGCGGGACCCAAACCAGGGCAATCGCATGTAGGTCCCAAAAAGACAAAGAACCCTCACCCTATCCCTCTCCCGGCGTACCGGGCGAGGGGAAAAGAGGGAAGATACGATTGCCCCGCAACCCAAACCGTTCCTCCCATAGCCAACGCTCGTCAAAGCGCATAACATTCCGCCATTGAGGATTATGCCCCGTGGAGGCGGCTCTATATACAGATGAAGCATTCAGACGGACGGGAAGACATCGAGCAATCGCAGGAGACCACCGAGGCGCCGATCGTGGCGAGCCGGGATGAATTGGCTCCGGTGCGGGAGACGGCGGAGCGGCTGATCGGGGAATTGCCGGCATTCCCGACGGGGATATGGTCGGGGAGATCATCGAAAACGCCCTTAAGCTCCTGCGCGATCAGACCAATCGCGGGGATATTAAGCTGATCAACAAGTCATTAAAGGAATTGCGGTATGCGCTGAAAATCTTCGCGCCGTATCGGGATGTGAGAAAGGTCAGCATTTTCGGGAGCGCGCGGACTCTCGAAGATCATCACGACTATCGGCAGGCGGCGGAATTCGCGCGGAAGATGGCGGAGGCGGGATGGATGGTCATCACCGGGGCCGGGGGCGGGATCATGGCTGCGGGGCACGGCGGCGCGGGGCCGGAGCCGAGTTTTGGGTTGGCCATTCGGCTGCCGTTTGAGCAGGCTACCAACGTGCATATCGCCAACGATAAAAAGCTCATTAACTTCAAATACTTTTTCACGCGGAAATTGATGTTCGTTCGGTCGAGCCATGCGATTGCACTGTTCCCGGGTGGATTTGGAACGATGGATGAGGGGTTTGAAGTGCTTACGCTCGTTCAGACGGGCAAGTCCGTGCCGATCCCCATCGTCTTCATCGATAGCCCGGGCGGCGACTACTGGAAGCAATGGCAGGCGTATGTTCACGATCAGCTTATCTCGCGCGGACTGGTCGGCCAGACCGATTTGCGGCTGTACAAAATCACTAATGATATCGATGAAGCCGTGCGCGAGATCCGGCATTTTTACAGCAACTACCACAGCCTGCGATATTCGCGCGATGATGTCATCCTGCGTCTTCACCATCCGGTGAGCAAAACGGAACTGGCGGAGATTTCGCGGCAGTTTTCGGATCTTCTGGAGCATGGAAGCTTCCGCGCCAGCGCCGCGCTGGCGGTGGAGCGGGATGAGCCGGCGCTGGCGGAATTGCCGCGGCTGGTTTTTCCGTTTAATCGGCGGGATCATGCGCGGCTGCGCGTGTTGATTGATTTTCTTAATGATTTGCATCCCGATAATTGATCCGGATTATTCACCACGGATGGGCACGGATAACACGGATATTCAATGCTGATAATCACGTACCATCCATTTCATGTTTTCCCTCAGGACAAGCACTGATCGTACCGCGGTTTCGGAATCGTGCTCATTTATCCGTGTTATCCGTGAAATCCGTGGTTCTTCCGAATGCTCCGGGCTGGAGCCGATAGCGAAACGAATACGAAATGTTCCCGCCGGTTGGAACGATCATTTCGATAAAAAGCTGCGTTCGTCCGTCGACGATTTTGCTTTGGAGATTGGGCGTGGAATAGACCAGCTTCGCGCCGGGGGCAAGCGAAAGAGCTCCATCCGCCGGGTGGGAGCGTTGTCGATGGGTCCGTCATTCATCGAGCATGCGAACAATCCGCCGCCGAGGTTTCTCACCAGGCTCGTAATTGTACCGCTGCTGGAGTCGAATGCCGCCGCGCCGGGCGCGATTGGGGGGTTGAAGGTTTCGTGATATCGAATTGCGTTGCCCTGGTGGCGGGTTGTGAAGGGAATTGGTCGCCCGTCCTCCCACGTAATCGTTTTCTCGTGCACGACATCGGGGTCCACGAATTGATATTCCTTCAACGGATCGACGCCGGTATTCAAGGCCTGCGCGACACATGAGAAGTTAAGGGTGCCGTCGGGTGCGATGTCGATCATCATGATCTGCGTCATCGGCAATGGATTTACCGAAACGCGGGCCGCGGCCGAGGCGACGATGTGCCCATCGGCGGCCAGCGCGATCACTTTTACGTCGTAATCACCCGGCAATGCGATCTGATCAACCAACGGCTGGGCCAGGGCGGATTTGTCGGCCCGGATCGTTTGCGCACCGGCGGGATCGGTTGTGAGGGTCACGGAAATGGAGTAACTCTCCACTTTCGCCGCGAGGTTCGGATCGATGGTCCACTGAATCTGGGGATATTGCTGTTCAACCCATGTCGCTTCGACCGGCGGCGCGACATCGGCGGTCAGTTTCAGCCTAAGCGTTTCCTTGATTCGGCAACCGACAAGCTCGAAAAACGGGTTGTCGTACGGCGCAACCGATGGGGCGACGGGCGCGGACTGCATTGCCGTCATGGGCGCCGGCGGCGGAACGGCATCCGGGGACGGCGTCTGGCCCAGGGCTCGGATCGCCACTAGCGATCCGGTCCCGGCCAGAAACATCGCAGCTGCGGTTAGTCCCACAGCTATTTTAACTTTGGTCAGGAACATCATGTGTATGACTCCTTTGGTGATTGAAAGGCTCGCGCCAGACGAAGACGCGGATGAAATGACAACGCTTGCCGGCGCGGTCTTGGCCGATTCGTGCAGCAGTGCCGTGGTCAGGGCCACCGTTGATGGGACGATGACGCCGCGGCGAGCCAGGATTTTTCGCAGTTTCACGAGGGCGCGGGAGAGAATTTTCTGTGCGGCGTTCGGGCTGACTCCCATCGCGGCGGCGACATCGTTGACGGGCCTGTCCTGAAGATAGCGCAGACCCAGCGCGGTGCAGTCGCGAGCCGGCAAACGCGACATGGCATCGTCGAGAAATTCGGCGACCTTGGGATCGGGAATCTCGGCGGATTCGCGGACTTCAGGCCTGGCCATCGCTGCCTCCCGCTCGTAATGGGTTCGACGTGTTTGTTTTTTGATCGCATCGAGCGCGCAGAGCCGGGTCGTCGTGAGCAACCACGCCGGCAAATATTTTGGCGATATGGAAGATGCCCGGCGCGCCAGGACCAGAAACGCGGCCTGGGTGACATCGTCGGCCATGTCGGGGTCGCGCACCTGCCGGCGAGCGGCGGCGTACACCAGATTGGTATATCGACGCACGATCTCCCGGAAGGCGGCGTCCGACTTTTGCCGAGTGAATTCCTCGAGCAATTCCGCATCACTGGGGATCATTTCATTAAGATTATGGACGCTCGCGGGCAGGTACGCCAAAAAAAGAAAATTGTAGTAAATCTGCGGATATGAATACCACTTATAATCGCATCGCCGGGCAAAGCATCGAACGCCTGGCGGCCCTTAGCGATGGGATTTTCGGCGTCGGGATGACACTTCTTTTGCTTCAACTGAATGTGCCGGACAAAGCCAAAGTTCATTCGGAATCCGAGCTTTTCCATGCCCTGTTCGAACTGACCCCCGATCTCCTGGTCTATCTCATGAGCTTCATGACCCTGGGCATTTTCTGGGTCGGCCAGCAGGCACAATTCACCTATCTCAAGCAATCAGACCGTCATCTTACCTGGATCAACCTGGCTTTCCTTTTTGCTGTCACTCTGCTTCCCTTTTCAACCCGGCTGCTGGCCAGTTTCATCGCCCACCGCGCGGCGCTGCTGGTTTATTGGGGTAACATCTTTCTCCTGGGCGCGCTTGTTTACGCCTGCTGGGGTTACGCCAGCCGCGCTCGGCTAATCAGAGACGACATCTCCGGAGAAATTCCGGCCGTTATCTGCCGACGTATTGTGTTTGCGCAATCCCTCTATGCCTTTGGCGCGGCGTTGTGCGTATTCAGCACGTATCTAAGCATCGGGTTCATCGTCCTGGTGCAGCTCAATTATGCGATCGCGCCCCGATATCGTCGCGCGAAGTGACGGTCGTCACCCTTCGAATCGCCCAATGAGATTGGACTGCTTTTAACGGAGCCGTATCATTCGGATCATGCAAACCAGCTCTTCTCTTATCCTTGTTTTTTACGTTGCGCTCGCGTGCTTTTGCCTTGTAAGCAACGGCCTGGCCGGCGCGGCGGTGTCAGGCGAGCAATCCAAATTACCGTTGATCAGCCCGATATTCGGCAGCAACATGGTCATGCAGCGCGGGAAGCCGAACACTTTCTGGGGATGGTCGAAGGCGGGGCAAGTAATCCGGCTGGAAATCGCGGGCTCTTCCGCAACAGCGACAACCGGTGTCGATGGCCGGTGGGAAATACAGATTGATCCACCGCCGACGGGCGGGCCGTATACGCTGACGATCGAAGGCCCGGAGACGATCGAATTGCACAACATTCTGGTCGGCGACGTTTGGCTCTGCGGCGGGCAGTCGAACATGCATCTGGGTTTGGGTGAAACTCGCAACGGTGAACAGGAGATCAAATCGGCGGATCATCCGCTCATCCGTCTTTACATGATGGCGCAGAATGTTTCGTACGGCCCATCGCCGACGCCGAAGGGGGAATGGAAAGTTTGCTCGCCGACGACGGTGGCCGAGGGAGGTGACGGGGGGTTTTCAGCAGTCGCGTATTTCTTTGCCGAGCGGGTGCAGAAAGAACTGCACGTGCCGATCGGCTTGATCGAAGACTGTGTGGGCGGCACCCCGGCGGAGACATGGATGAGCCCGGAGACGATTCGGGGGCTGGGAGATTTTGATACTCAAATGGCGGCGGTGGAGCATTTTCGCGCGCGGGCGGGCCGGCATATGGCAACTACATCATGCATTGGTATGACGAATACGACATCGGACTAAAAGGCAGCACGTGGGCCGTTGCTGATTTGGACGATTCTGACTGGAAGCCGGTCAAGATTCCGGGGGCGTTTTCTGATCTGGGAGTGGCCGATGTTCCCAGCGTTTGCTGGTTCCGCAGGCAAATTGATCTTCCTGACCCGCTGCCTGAGGGCAACGCGTCGATTTATCTGGGGTCGGTCGAGAAGATGGATACGACATATATCAATGGTCATTGGGTGGGAGCCAGTTCGTGGGTTGAGAATCCGCGTGTTTACGCCATCGCGGACGGAATCCTGAAACCGGGACGAAACACGGTAACGCTGCGCGTCTTCAAGGTAAATTCCAGTGGCGCGTTTTTGTCGCCGGCCGATGTGCTTCGGATTGAACTGGGGGACAAAACGAGCATTCCGCTTGCGGGCGATTGGAAGGGGAAGGTCAGCGTTGACGCACGGCCACCGCATCCGATGCCGCTTGGTTTTGAGAATTATCCGACGATGCCGTCGGTGCTGTATGAGGGCATGATTGAGCCGCTGGCGCCGCTGGCGATCCGGGGCGCACTTTGGTATCAGGGGGAGGCAAATGCGGAGCGAGCATTCCAATATCGGCGGCTGCTGCCGGCGATGATCGGAGACTGGCGGCGGGTTTTCGGCCAGGGCGACCTTCCATTTTTTATCGTGAGTCTCCCCGCTTTCGAGCACCGGCGCGCACAGCCGGGCGATGACGATTGGGCCGAACTGCGGGAAGCGCAGGCGATCACCGCGCGGGATGTCAACAATTGCGGCCTGGCTGTGACGATTGACACGGGTGACCCGGACAGCATTCACCCCAAGGACAAGAAAGTGGTCGGGGAGCGGCTCGCTCTGTGCGCGCTCTCGCGCGAATATGGCGAAAAAATCCCCTGTGAGGGTCCGACCTTTACGTCGGCTGAACATCTGGGCGGCGCGATCAAACTCCACTTCGAACACACCGACGGGGGACTGGTTATCAAGGGTGACAAGCTGGAAGAATTCTCGGTGGCCGGGAATGACCGCAAATGGCATTGGGCGGAGGCAAAACTGGATGGTGACGCGGTTGTGGTCTCGTCTCCGGCGGTGCCGGAGCCTGTTGCCGCTCGGTATGCGTGGCAGGCCAATCCCGCGGCCACCCTCTTCAATAGTGTCGGCCTGCCGGCGGTGCCGTTCCGCACTGATGATTGGCCGGGGATCACTGAGAATCGCAAATAGCACCCCCCTGCCGCTCGTTGCGGGCGGAGAAGGCCAAATGCCCCAATTTCACATTGCGCGAACGAGGCCATTGCGGGGCTTCGGTCAAAATGAATATTTGCGCGGCGGCGGCAAAACCAATCGCGGGGGCTCAAAATCGTGATCCGTATATTGAACTTGACCATACCTGTCGCAAAAGGTCCAAGGATCGGGCGCATTTCACGGCAATGAAATTCTGTTTTTGAGACGAATTCCTGCCTGGTTTCTCATTGCAGTGGTCAGGGCAATTAATTTAAGTTCCGCATGTTCATTTCGGTGCAGGAAACTTGGAGAGCCAACGGAGAAAAAGATGAAACGCGGAAGTGCTGACGCGTCGGCGGCGAATAGAATATTTCCAGTTTGCCTCGGTATGCTCGGCGGAGATTCTGTGTCCACGCTCGCCCTGAAATGTGCCGTTGCGATTGTCGCACTGGCACAGATGAGTGCGCGGGCGGGAACGATAATCAGCACCAATGTCCCCGCCGGCGCTGCCATTATCAATATCAGCGGTACTGCCGATGGCGCTGCATCGTACGGCGGTTCCACCGGTTCAATGCAAGTCCTCGGGCCCAATCAGGACGATTGGTATCAGCCGTTCGACTCGGGCGGTCTGCTGGAATATACATTTCTGGCCGGAACGTACGAATTTAGAATTATCAACCAAGCCACCGCGCAGACGATGTTTCCCTCGTTGACAGCCGGGCAAGTCGGACAGATCAGCACGGGCGCGTGGACTTACAACACTCCATGGGTCACTGATTATCTTGCCTTTGACAGCTCGGCCGCCAGCAATTCGAGCGAACATCAGCTCTTCGCGGGCGCGGTCACCCCATATGCGCCAACGACTACGGGATTCACGGGCGGTGGTTACGACAATTCCACGGACGCTTATAACGAAGCGATCAATGACGGGGACTATGATGAAATTGTCACGGGCACGGGGCGGTATACCGGGACTGTCCAAACCTCGTACACCTTCGCGGCTCCTGAAACGCTCATATTTACGGTTGCCGATTATGCCCTTGGCGACAACTCGGGGTCGGTCTCGGTGCTGGTCACCAGTGTGCCGGAACCGGCCAGTATCCTCATATTGGGCTTTGGCGCTGTAATGCTAATGCGCCGTCGGCGTTCGCGCGCGTAACGGCTTCGCTTTGCCGATCGATCTCTAAGCTTCCGCTTTGCTGATCTTGATCGCCCTCACGGCCAAAAACATTGGAATCTCCTCGCGGGCCGTATTCTCCGCAGCGGCGCGCGGGCCGCTGGTGCTTTGCTTGTGGCTAGGCCATTCTTCCATCGTGTCGATTAAAAATCCGGCCTGGCGTAACGCTTTCACATATAGGCCGATCGGGCGATGGAATGTCCAGGTGTATTGATCCGGATTCGATCCCGGATGGGTGACGATCGGGGTTTTTCGGGGGAGAAGATAGCGATCCGTCCGTCGATATTGCACCTTGGCGGATTCGTCCCAGCCCCAGCTTGTTTCCTTGGCTCCGCGAAAACAGGGGTGCATCATGACGATCACGAGGCGGCCATCGGGCTTGAGGATTCGCGCGACGGATTGAAAAACGGCAAGCGGCGGGTGGATGTTCTGGATCGCCAGCACACAGGCGGCGGCGGCGAAAGCCGCCGGTTCAATTCCTGAAAGATCGCGGGCATCGCCGATTGAGTATTTGATTTCCGCAGGGCCGTGCTGTCGGGCGGCCCGGATCAATTCGGCGGCGGCGTCGACGCCGGTGACTTCGACGCCTTGCGAATGCAGGACCCGGCAGAGGACGCCTTGGCCGCAGGCTACGTCGATCACGCGCTCGCCCGGCTTGGCGGCGAGGAGTTTCACGGCACCGGGGATGACGACTTGGCGGTGGTATTCGCTGCCGGATTCGCCGACGTGCTGGTCGTACCATTGGGCGACATCGCCCCAGTCGGTGGAGACGAATTCTTTGCCGGGGGGCTTGGTCGGACGTTTGGCAGGCGGGGTTTTCATCTCATTGGGCCACGCGTTTGCCAACTTAGGGCGGATTCAAATCGTTCGTAGCGTTTGAAGACCGCGGGATGGCCATCCCGCGGCTTTCGTCATGGGATCGGCGGGTTGCCGACCGACGGCGCAGGGCAAGAATTTCGCGATTGGCGATCTATGTTTACGCTCGTCAGAATCTGAAATCTCCCGGCGGGGGCTTCGTCGGTGGCATGCTCACGTGAAATGTCGCAATTCTCGCAATCGGGGACGATACATTGCGGGGTGACGGACAAGCCAGTGTGCTGGCGCGAACAGGCGCGGCGAGCAACGAAATATGATCCGATCACAATGGCCGCGGCGAGCACCTGTGAGAGAAGGCTTTCGACGGTTGGGAATACCGCGAACCAGGTGTTGAGCCAGTCGGGCATGTGGATGTTGATCGCCGTTGTGGAAACCCATCCGGCCTGTTGCATCTCCTGAACTTGCTCGCCGACCATTACGAGCAGGACTATTCCGAGCATCGCACCGGTCAGCACCAGCATTCGCTTGTAAGGCAGACGGTAATGCACGACGAACGTGAGCATGGCGACGATCAGGGTCAGAGCCACGCCAACCGAAACGCCTTCAAGAATAACGTGCGAGCCGACCTGGAGCCGCATTGACTGGAGAAACAGGACGACCTCAAATCCTTCGCGATAGACGGAGGTGAAACCGATGAGCAGCAGGCCGCGGAAGATGGCGGAGGGACGGCGGCCTGGTGTTTCGGTCAGGTCTCGCTTGCGGCGGTTATGATGGGTGATCCAGCCGGTCCAGTAGACCTTATGGAAGAACCAGTTCATGATGACGAGCAGGACGATGATCGCGAGTAATCCGGTGGCGGCCTGAATATGAAGGGCGGTTGCGTTAATGCTGGAAAGGATGGCCACGACGATAAACCAGGTTGCGACGGTGGCGAGAAATGAAGCTCCCGCGCCCAAAGCCACGGGCTTCCAATATCCTTCTTCGGTGCGAACCAAACTGGCGGTGAGGGCGGCAAGCACGAGAATCGCTTCCAAGCCCTCGCGGAAGACCAATATTCCGGTGTCCACTACTGCAGCGGCGGGACTGATGCCATTGACGGTGGGATCGGGATTGCCGTGGGAGGTAAACGCCTGCCAGACCAGGAGGGAGACGATCAACAATCCGGCCGCGATAACGCCGAGCTTCCAAAGAATCCTTGCGGAGGGACGAGCGATGCGTCCGGTGACAATCGGCGATATGTGCCGGCGGGTGTCTTGAAGGCCGTCTAATGCGATATTACTCATCCGGCGAACTCCGATTGGATCATCCATCAACTTAATAACGGTGTCTCACCAAGAATATTATCGGCGTTGAGACTCAATCGCAATGGTTAATCACAATTGTTGCAAAGAGATATGGAAAAGCGAGAATTAAACCGATCAAGGATATATAAGCGCTTGTGCTATAGTTATTTGCATCGAAGAAGCCCCTTAGGATGATCCCGCGACGAGCTAATGCGATGCGATGGTTCGAGCCACAGCGTACTTTCGTCATAGTCGGATTCGTCTTCGGAACTCTTATGGCACTGATTGTGCCACCCTTTCAAGTTCCGGATGAACCCCACCATTTTTTCAGGGCTTATCAGATTTCCGAAGGGACATGGAAGGCGACCTATCGGAACAATATTGCACAGGGGGATCTTCCGGCGAGCCTCGGCCAAATCTGCCGGCCTTTTAGCGACGTGCGATACAACGCGGCGATAACGTCATTTTCCGCAATACGGGATGTCCTAAAAATACCCCTGAATCCCCGGATACGCGAAAATTATTGGCTGGTGACCGCCCATTACTCACCCATCGCATATTTGCCGCAGGCAGTCGGCATCTGGGTGGGGCGAATATTGAATTGGCCGCCGCTCATTCTGATGTACGTCGGCAGGATTGCTAATCTGTGCGTGTGGATTGGATTGGGGTATTGGGCTCTTCGAACCGCGGGTGGATTAGCGCGGCCGTTTCTGCTGTTGCTGCTGATGCCGATGTCGCTCTTCATGGCCGCGTCGCTTTCAGCGGATGCGGCCGTGAACGGGCTCGCCATTTTACTGGTCGCGTTGGCCGTCAACGCGGCCGGAACAAAAGGCGGCGACGATTCGTTCGTCGGATGGGGCTGGATGGTGGAATTCGTCCTCTGCGCCTCGGCCCTCTCCCTGACAAAAGTCGCATATCTGCCTTTGGCGGGGATGATATTGCTCGTTCCGGCAAAGCGATTAGGTGGACCTGGAAGATTCGCGATCTTTCTAATGGTACTGGCCTTGGCAACCACGATTCCCGTGATTCTTTGGTCCCGGACGACACCCGGTCTGAACGTGGTCACCGATCTTGGAAATCCGTACATTTCAGCCCGCCGTCAATTCCAATTCCTGGTTGGACATCCGGGGGGCCTGCTGCTCATCCCCATTTTGTCGGGCCAACGGGACGGCCTTAAGATGATCCTTTCGTTCGTCGGACGTCTTGGTTGGTTCAATATTCAACTGTCGCCTTTTTTTGTGGTCGCGTATCTGCTGGCGCTCCTGCTGACTTGCCGACCCGGAGTTGGAAAACCAGCATTTCGCAAGCCCTGGCGTGTGGTAGTCGTGACCGCCGTTGCGGCAGCCGCCAGCGCAGAGAGCGCTGCTGTTAATGATTGACCTCATCTGGACGTCCGTCGGCGGCTTGCGCGTTGATGGATTGCAAGGACGGTATTTCATTCCCGTCGCCCCCGCCCTGCTGCTGATCGCCGCGGACCTCTGGGAATGCCTTCCGGCAAAACTCCGATCGCACCGAGGCGAATCTCGACGGGACCTCAGCACCGCCCTAATCGCGATCGGGGGATGCGCGTACGCCCTCATTGTGTTGTATTTTCATTATTTCGTTTCGGTGGGAGTTGGCGCGGTCTGAACCGGTGGGATCAATGCGCGATGGGTTCGATCTTATTGAGCTGCAGATCGTGGCGACGATAGCGGCTGCTCAACGTTGCCACGCCCCACCCCAGAAGGACTAACGAGGCAAAAGTCATGGGCATTCTCAACCAGGCCACGTGGATCGACGGATAATCGAAATACCGGCCAATCGCTTCCACCTGATCGGTTGGATGGAAGTTATACAGAAAACAGCCCAGGCTGATTTCCACCGCATATTCAAAGATGTTTGTCGCCACCACAATTACCATGGTCACAAGGATAGCGCGTGCAAATCCGGGTCCGAAGTTGGGGTAGCAAACTAAAAGCAGCGGCACGACCCAGAACCAGTATTGCGAGCCGTACCCGGACCCGAGGGTGAACAAGGCGAGCAGCAACATGGCGCTGAACAGGACGGGATCGCTGTCGTGGCGCCAATCCCGCCGCCACAGGGCAATCGCAACCGCGACGGTGAGGGCTAAAAGAGCGATTGTGAAAAAATGGGTGTAGACAGGCAAGAACTGGTCGAATTCGGTGATCGTCAACAGGCCCACGACACCGAAGGCATTGCCAAAGCTTCTATACTCAACGACACCCTGCCAAATGGCGCCCGGCGCCAGGACATAGAGCGGGGCAAGTGATAGCAACGCCGGGCCGATCACCAAGAGAGGCCCGATCAGGCGACAGCGCCAGTCGAGACGACGCGCCCCGGGAACTAAAAGCGGCCACAGCACAAAAGGAAACTGTTTCACGAATACGGCGATCCCCAGGCAACCCGCCGCCAACAGCCAATCGAGCGCATCCGACGAATTCCTAAAGCGGATAAGGAAGTACAGAAAGAGGACGACCCAAACCATTGAAAGAGCATCGAAGTTGCCGTGCTGCGACGTTAGAAGAATGAGCAAAGGGTTCATGCAATAGCCGATGACCAAGAGGCGGACACAGCTTGAAGCAGGCCGCAGGGTTCGCAGGAGCAGATACATCGCGGCCAACAGGCATAAATCGCCCGCGATGAGCACGATCCTGACCGAGAAAAGGAAGTCAACGCCGGTTCTTAACGACAAGTTAGCTAATCCAAAAAGAACTTCCATCCAGAACGGTGGATGGTTCATCACGACCGTAGCCGAGTAGGGATTGACGTGATTGAGTAAATTTACCCCCACCAATCTCCAGGCGCGGAGATCGGCCGACAACTCATGGGACGGAAGAATCAAGAGCCACACCAATCGCGTGGCGGCGGTCAGGCATAGCAGGAGGGACAACACGAATCCGCCGTGGCGGGGTGTGCGTCGACGGGGTGTGGAAGTAACATCGCTCATCGACGCGCCTGATTCGCTCCGGTTGACATCTTACAATGGTTCGGCGTCAGGTTAAAATGCGTCCTGTTCAGCGGCCGCGCCTGCGCGGCGTTTGCGACTGATGCCGGATACAAAGCCAAAAACCATCGGTCGTTGGTTCACATTGCCGCGAGTTTTCGTCGGGTTGTCGTTGGCCTTTGGCCTGGCGATGCTGATTATCACCCCGCCGTTTGAATCGCCCGATGAGCCGCATCATTTCATGCGCGCCTACCAGATTTCCGAAGGGCATTTGATGCCCAAGTTTCGAGATAACATTGGGGGCGACGAATTGCCGGCGAGCATCTATTTAATCTCCCAGCCGTTTGATGCTTCGCAGCGCGAGCGAAAGCTCGTTTCATCCGATGAAATACTGCACGCTCTGCGGGTTCCTCTTGCGCCGAATGATCGGCAATACTTCGAATTCTCAAATACGTCCGCATATCCGCCGCTGCCGTATGTTCCGCAAGCGCTGGCCATCGCGATCGGACGGCCGATGGGATTGACGGCGCTGCAATTGATGTATCTCGCGAGGTTGTTCAATCTGCTGACGTGGTGCGCCTGCGGGTATCTGGCGTTAACGCTTGCGCCTGGGATTCGAAGGCCTTTGTTTCTTTTGTTGTTGATTCCGATGTCCATGTATCTGGCCGCTTCGATGTCGGCGGATGTGGTCTGCGACTCGCTGGCCATCCTCTTTTCGGTGATGGTCTGGCGGGAGATCGCTGAACCGGGAAGCGACAAACGAATCTCTTGGCGGCGCGGCTGGTTGTTCGCGCTCATGGCGGGCGGAATAGGCTTCATGAAGTTTGTTTATTTGCCGTTGACCGCCCTGCCGCTCTTGATTCCCTCTGCCGCATTCGGCGGCAAGCAAAGAAAGAGGCTTGTGGTAGCGGGCGTGATCGCGGCCGGGGTGCTGGCGGGCGTACTCTGGTCAATGCAAACCCCCGGCTTGAATATGGTCGCGAACGGCGACAGTCGAAATCTCTATCCTCGCCAGCAAATCGAATTCCTTCGGCAACATCCCTCATCTTGGTTGAGTGTCCCGATTCAAACGGTCGGGAATTGCTGGCAAGATCAAATCATCTCCTTTGTCGGGAAATTCGGCTGGATGGAAGCGCCTATGTCCCCGATTGCGTGCATCGCTTATTGCCTTATTCTGGCGTGGGCATGTCGCCCGGCGGAACATGATCCAACGCCACGACCGATCTGGAAATGGGTCATCGTTATTCCAACGATTTTGCTTTGCTCGATGTTCGCACTGGGATTGACGGCGTATTGTTTTTGGAGTCCGCTGCGCTCGCCGGATGTTAAAGGCCTGCAAGGGCGTTATCTCATTCCGCTCGCGCCGGCGGCAATAATGCTGATCTCTTGTCTGTGGCGTCGGCTTCCTCAGTGGTTGCGCACTCGTCGAGACGCCTGGAAGTTGGAATTTGAATGCGCGCTGATTGCCGCGGCGGCGATGTCGTACGGAATTTATGTGATTTTTATCTGGTTTTATACTGCCAAACCGTGGCCTTGAACCGGGCCCGTCAGAACTGCCGCAAGAACCTTACGTCGTTCTCGACGAAAAGACGGATATTGTTGATCCCGTACTTTCGCATCGCGATTCGCTCGATTCCAAATCCGAAGGCCCAGCCGGTAAATTGTTCGGGATCGATGTTGACGGCTTTGAAGACGTTGGGGTGGACCATTCCGCAGCCGCCAAATTCGACCCATCGGCTTTTGCCGTCGGGCAAATCGAACCAGAGATCCACTTCGGCGGACGGCTCGGTAAACGGGAAAAAACTGGGTCTGAACCGCACCTTGGTCCCGGGGCCGAAATAGGCGTGGACGAATTGGAGGATTGTGCTCTTCAGATCAACCATCGTGACGTTCTTGTCGACGACCAGCGCTTCGAGCTGGTGGAACATGGAGAGATGCGTGTCATCGTGCGTATCTGGCCGGTAGACGCGGCCGGGAATGACGACGCGGATCGGCGGCTTTTGTGTTTCCATGACGCGAATCTGCACCGTGCTGGTCTGGGTGCGCAGAAGCATGAGCTGCTCGCTGGGGGAGCGGTCGAGCGCGGTGGGCTTACCCTCGCCGGTCTCGCTGGCCAGATAGAAATTGTCCAGCGGATCGCGGGCTGGATGGCTTTGGGGAATATTCAGTGCGATGAAGTTGTGGAATTCGTCTTCGACTTCGGGACCGGACGCCAGCGAGAATCCCATCCGGCCGAAAAGCTCGGTTAGTTCGTTGGCGACCTTCATGAGGATGTGTCGGTTGCCAATTTGCGGGCGAAGGCCGGGCTCGGTGACGTCGGCCTCTATCGCCGCGTTTTCGCCCGATGACAAGGCCGCCTTGCGGGCCTCAAATCCCGCGTTTACCCGATCCTGGACAGCGTTGATTTTTAGTCCGATGGCGGGCTTTTGATCCTTGGGAATCTGGCCGAGCAGCTTCATCAGGCCCTTGATGCTGCCTTTGACGCCGAGGAATTTGATCCTGAATTGCTCGAGTTGGGCCGGGTTGGAGACGGCCGCCAGTTCCTGATCCGCCTGTTGGGAGACTGCGTCGATCTGTTCCAGGACATCCGCCATGAAATACTCCGCCGCCGGGTACGTCGTATCAATAATTTGAACCAGCGGCCTGCGGTCTTTACATTGATTGGGTTAAAGGGTCAAGGATGGGGTGTGTGGGATGGAGGAAAATCCCCACGGCGGCGCCGTGGGCGTTCTGGTACGAAATTGACCGATCGGCGAATGGAGCGGATCGCATGGACATTTCAAAACTGCCGAAGTTGTCGAAAACCGGGGAGAATCAACCGCCGCCGGTTCCGCCGGAGAGTACCGGGGCTGCGCCGCCGATGGCTCGAATCAATTTCGCCGCGCTGCCCAGTTCCATTGGGTTGGCCGAAGCGTGGATCAGCATTGCGCTGGGGGTGTTGCTGCTGTTTATTTTTCCCAACACGCTTCGCTACATTCATTCTCCGGCAGATTTTGAACAGAACAATCCTGTGACCGATGCACAAAATAACCCAATTCATTATCCGCAGAGCGCTTTTTTCTGGCAGGATTTGGGTGTCACGGTTTTTGCCGCGGCGTTGATATTGGAAGGAATCGCCCTGGCGGCGGCGAGAAAAATTGGGCCGTTGTGGGTCGCGTTTGTCGTGACGGTTTTGGGGGCGATTTTTAACGTGATCGTGATCGCCCACGTTCAGCCTCTCATCGGCTTTCCGATTTTTTGCGGAGTCGGCGTCGTCATCCTGGGATATATGGCGTTTACGCAATGGCGGCTGATCAGTGTTCTGCGAGGATAAAAAAATGCCTCGGACGCGGGGAGGTGCGGCCGAGGCTCAGGGGAGGGAAAGATTGTTTCGACGGCTGTCAGCGCCGTCATTTGAATAATGCGCGGATCGGGAAAAAGTCACATTAAAAAATGGGAATTTCAGGAGATCATCCAGCGGACTGACCAGCGCCGGCGGCCGAAGGGATCGATCTGGCCTGCGGAGCCGTCCTTGATACTGCGGTCGACTTCGTCGAACCGGCCGGTGGTCGGCTCGATGGCGAAATGGCGATTGCCTGCCCAGCCGCCCGTGTTGATCCATACGCCCCAATGGGCCGGTAAGGCGTCATCGGATTGGTATTCAATCCGCACCGTCCGCTTACGGGTTGGATAGGAAATCAGGAAGGGGGAACTGATCGGCTCGGTTGAAAAAAGCTTCCAGCCGCGCTTGAGGGGTAACGAATCGGGTCGGGAAAAATTTTCGTCAGCGCCCAGCGCCGGCCATGAAAATGGCACGTCCTCTTTTTTGCCGTCGGCGCTATGGCTCCATCGAAATGACTTTTGCTCGACGGCCAGTTCCACAGGCTGCGCCACCGACATTAGCGCGTGCATCGCCCAGACAAAACGAAACTCGAATGGGGCCAGGTTCGAAAGATCATACTCGGCCACGATGGAATCATTTTGCAGATATAGCTTTCGCGTGAGGCGGTATCCGAACCTCAGGCCGTTCCAGACGGTAGTGATACCATCCTTGGTGGGGACCGCTGTGGTTGTGGGGATGCCCCAAAGTTCGCCGTGGTCGGGGACGGCGATGCCGGTGTAGGGATGGCGTGGATAAGTGCCGGCGGCCACGGCGGGAAAACATTCGTCCCAGCCGCTGTACCAATGGTCGCCGTAGGGCGCGTCGTAATGGGGCGAATCCGGCAATTCGGCCGGATAGGTGAAGAGCATTTCGTAGTGATCTGATTTATCGATGATGCTGGAGACTTTCCCGCCGATCTGGGGCCAGACCTCCATGCGGAATGCGTCGTTTTCTATTGTTACCGGATGCATGTATCGCTTTGTTTTTGCGATTCACACCTTACCCATCTGACGTACGATTTGCACGAACGTTATGTTTGAAGTGCCAACGATTCTTAAACGAAAAGAGATTTTCGTCCATAGGATTTTTATCGTTGCGATTTTTATGCCGCCCAACTTCACTTGCTCGAATACGGGCAGGCGTTGGCGCTGGGGACACTGCTGGCGGGCCTGTTGATGTTCGCACTGTCCTTTTGCAAAAAAGCGGAAGGCGATATCTCAGGGTTGAGTTGACGGCGATGCCGGCTGTGTCGTTGGGACCGCGGGGGTGGCGGCAACGGGCGTGCTTTGGAGTACGATCACGGCATCCACCGGGGGCAAACTCTGGGATTGATTTGCTGATAGTGGGGTCGCGTTATTGTTGGCCATCATTACACCGCCGGCTCCGCCCAGATTTCCTTCGCTTGATAATGCGGGTGACGGCGCGGTGGCTGGGCTGGCGTCTGGGCGGCGCGGGAATCCATGGACTCCGCGGGTTGGCTGGTTGGCGTCCGCGTTGCGGCTGTGAAGCCGAAGATGTTAACGTCTTTTTCGGTCAGGACGCTTGGTTCGGTCGTCGCCAGGCCAGTGGCGGATTGCACGGTCACTTGAACTTGTGAGCCATTCTGTGGGATCGACAGCGTTTGCCGCAGGGCATCGGCGCGCTCCGGCGTCAGGCCGCGGGCGACGTATAGATCGCTGGATAGCGCTTTTTCCGCATCGCTTAAGCCCAGCTGGTCATTTAGCTCCGGTGCATTTTGCGCTGCGCCAATTGCTTCCCGGCGACGTCGGCGCTCGGCATTGTCGTCGTGGCGGATTTGGCCTGCGACTCGGCCGGAACGGCGTTCCAGGAAATTCCGGAATTGCTGCTCATGAATTGGGTGATTTGGGCTTTGGTGACCGGGAGATCGGTGCTGTTCACCACCATGAGCACAGGTCCGGAATTGGCGGCGTTGCCACCGTGGATTCCATATCCGGAGTTTTCCAACCGGCGGCGAATTGCCCGAATATCGACCTGGGCGACGGAGAGTGCTTGTTGTTGAGCCACCACATTCTGAGCCTGCTTCAGGATTGTTGAAGCGGGTGGCGGTGATGCTGTCGTGCCCGGTGCGGGGACAGCTGCGGGAGAAACCGATGGCGGCATTGCCAATGCCACCGATTGATCGGTGGTCGCCCGCGGGGATTCCGAAACGGCCATCTGATCGACCGGACCCAGATCGGATATTTTCTGGTCGACGTTCTGGGTGAAAACAGCGGGCTTCCAGGTTGGGCCGAGCGCTTTGTAGAGGATGAAGCAGAGGGAAGCGACGAGCAGAAATATCGCGGCGATTCCGAAAAATTGGGGCCAGCGATCGACCGATTGGCCGGACGGCGCGGCCGCGGGGGAATCCTCGAGTAGCATCGACCGCTCAACCTTTTGGCGCAGCGAATCACCGACATCCATCGGCGCTCTGGCCCGCGGCAGGCTGCGCACCATTTCGCGCATGGCGATCAACTCCTCCAGCAGCTTGCGGTGCTGCGGATGGTCCTGAAGGTGTTTTTCGATCTGGGCCTTCCCCGTGGCGTCCAGATCGCCTTCAACGTACGCACAGAGCATGGCCTCTATGTTTTCCATCTATCGAACGACCTCGCGTGGATCATGGATTTCAAATTTGAAATTTGAGATTTGAAATCTGACATTTGAAATCTGCAATCTGAGATTTGAAATTTGAAATTTCATTTCGATTTCTTCCTCTCGCCCAGATGCGGGCCCAATTCATCCTTGAGGGCCATTCTCGCTCGAAACAACCGGCTTTTGAGCGTGCCGAGGGGCAATGCCAGCACGTCCGCCATCTGCTGATAATCGAATCCTTCCACATCCCGCATGACCAGGACTGCACGATACTCGGCGTCGAGCCGGCCGAGCGCGTCGAGCACAAGCTGGTGCAGTTCGTTTCGCTCGGCGGCCTGGGCCGGTGAATCGCCCTTGGCGGATGCGATGCGATCGATGAGGGCGGACGCCTGATCGCGGCGGTGGGCGGTTCCATTTCCGCCGTGACTTCCTGACCCATCGAGCGAAAAAATGCGTACGCGCTGTGATCGCCGGAGGTTGCTGATCGCCAGGTTCATCCCGATCCGAAACAGCCAGGTATATGGCAACGCTTCGCCACGAAAGGTGTCGACTTTTTCCAGGCCGCGGGCGAATGTTTCCTGCGTCAGCTCGCGAGCTTCCTCGGTTTCGCCAACCATTCTCAGCAAGGCGTTAAAGAGGCGGTCCTGATAGAGGACCACGATTTGGCCGTAAGCCGAGCGGTCTCCCCCGCGGGCCTTGAGCATGAGGGCCACTTCCTTATCGCGTCCGCGTATTTCGGGCGTTTGGCCCTTGGGTGGCAGCTCGGCCTCGGTTTGCGCGCCGGTCACGCTTGACATGGGATTAGATGCGGGAGAATCCAAAAAGTTCCCTCGATTTCGGCCGGGAAGTTTGCTCGAGCCGCCGGTCATCCGTGACCGGTGTTGTCGAGTCTCCATCATGCCATTAGAAAATGGATGAGTCAATGGAAGTCTATGCCACGGTGCCTTACTCTAACCCCCATGGGCACGGAGACTTTTTCGGATTTTTTGGCGCTGCTTGAGCGTGAAGGCGAACTGGCACGCGTTTCGGCGCAGGTTGATCCGAAGCTGGAGATCGCGGCCATTTGCGATCGCGTGTGCAAAACGCCGGCGCCGCATGGGCATCAGGAACTGGACAAGTCGGCCGCCGCGTCGCTCGGGGGGAAGGCGCTGCTGTTTCGAGAATGTCTCGGGGCTCGGACATTCCCGTCGCGATCAATACTTTCGGATCGTATTGGCGCGTGAACCAGGCGCTGGGAACGAAAACGCTTTCGGATTTGGCGGAGCGCGTGCAGGCGCTGGTGAAGCCGGAGATTCCGACGACGCTGATGGAGAAGATGAAGAAACTGCCGGATCTTCTGAAGCTGGGCAGCTTTCCGCCGAAATCGGTGCGCAACGGAATCTGCCAGCAGGTTGTGCTGGAAGGGGACAAGGCGGATTTGAATCGGCTGCCGCTCATTCAATGCTGGCCGCTGGATGGCGATCTGGACAGCGGGCAGGTTTTCGATCGCGCGGCCTGCGCCAACGTCACCGAGCGCGGCACCGGCCGATACATCACCTTCGGCGGAATTTTCACGCAAGAATCCCGAAACCGGCGACCGCAACATCGGCATGTATCGCGTCCAGCAATTCGGCCCGCGGAAATGCGCCATGCACTGGCACATGCACCACGACGGCGCACGCCATTTTCGCATGTATCAGAAGCGCGGCGAGAAAATGCCGCTGGCGATCGTGCTGGGCGGCGAAAGCGTGCTGCCCTATGCCGCCACCGCCCCGCTGCCGCCGGGGATCGAGGAACTGCTCTTCGCCGGATTTCTCAACGGCGGCGGGATCGAACTGGTCCCCTGCCGGACCATTCCGCTGGAAGTCCCGGCCAATGCGGAGATCGTGATCGAAGGGTATGTCGATCCGCACGAAAAATTGATGGAAGGCCCCTTCGGCGATCACACCGGGTTTTACAGCCTGGCCGATTGGTATCCGGCTTTTCACGTCACCGCCATCACGCACCGGAAAAACCCGATCTATCCGACGACGATCGTCGGCAAGCCGCCGATGGAGGATTATTTCCTCGGCAAAGCCACCGAGCGGATTTTCCTGCCGCTGCTGCGGACGCATCGTGCCGGATATCGTGGATTACAACCTGCCGATCAGCGGCGTGTTTCACAATTGCGTGTTCGTCAAAATTCGCAAGGAATATCCATATCAGGCCCGCCGGGTGATGCACGCGATCTGGGGCGCGGGGCAGATGTCGTTCACGAAGTTCATCATCGTGGTGGATGAGCATGTGAACGTGCACGATGAGCAGGATGTGCTGTTCCATCTCTTTTCCAATTGCGATCCCGAGCGCGACAGCGAGATCGTCCATGGCCCGGTGGATATTCTCGATCACGCCAGCCCGGAACATGGGGCGGGGAGCAAAATTGGGTTTGACGCGACCGTAAAATGGCCGGCGGAGGGGAAAGTGCGGGCGTGGCCGAAGGAGTTGGAGATGGATCAGGGGACGAAGGAATTGGTTGAGCGGCGGTGGAAGGAATATGGGTTGTAAGCAGATAGTTGACCGCTTCCCTCCCCACCGCTAGCTTTCGCCTGTGGACTCCGCAGCCACATTTGAGCCGACTTTGGTGCAAGCACCCGTGACCACCGAGCGGCATTTCCGCTATTGGTCTTGGTGGCTCCTGCTGTACGCGGCGGCGTGGGGACTGACCTATGGCGTCCTGGCCCGTGAGCCGATCGCGCTGTTCAGGCACAATGCCGTGTTTATTTTGGTTGGATTCTGCGGCGCGGTTCTTGGGAATATTTCCGCCGTCGGGGGTGGGATTGTCTTCATCCCCGTCATGATCTTCGTCTTTCACATCGGCGCGGTGGATGCATTGAAAATCGCCTTGGCGAGCCAGGCCTTTGGCATGACCAGCGGGGCTATTGGATGGATCCAGAAAAAATGTCGTCCCGCTGCGCGCGCTGAAGTTGACCGTGCCCGGCCTGCTGCTCGGGCAGCGCCATCGGCTCGCTGGTCATCCACCCCAGCGCACTGCTGGTGAAGGCGCTGTTCGGACCTGTATCAATCGTGCTGGGAGTGCTGACGATTCTTCTCGCCAAACGCGGCACCGGGCCGAATCGACTGACCGAGATTCCCGCCAGGGCCGCGGGTCCGCTTTTTGTCGTCGCCGTCATCGGCGGCCTGATCACCGGTTGGATCGCCATCGGTGAAGGAGAGCTGGTGGCCGCACTGCTGATGCTGGCTTACGGCGTCAACGTCACCGCCTGCATCGGGCTGGGCGTGGTGCTTCTGTCGATCAACTCCATCTTCCTGACCCTGATCCACCAATTTTTCCTGGGCGGAATTCCGTGGGACATCGCAGCCTTTACAAGTCTGGGCTGCGTCTTTGGCGCCCGGCTGGCGCCGTATCTGAGCCGCCGTAGCAATCCGATCGCGCTGAAGACAATCTTTGCGATTATTGCAATCTGCGATGGGATTCTGTTTATTGTGCAGTATGCGGTGATGCATCAGTGGAAGTGATGCTGGGAGGAATTGGAGAGGGATAACTAACTGCAAGAATCCGCGTCCTTCGCGGTAAACTGCATTTTCACGCCTCGCGGACGAAGTCTGTAGGAGATTAACCGCGAAGAAGCGAAGTACGCGAAGAAAGAATGATCCGCATCCGCGAAATCATCGATCCCTATCTCCGCAGGCGGATCGTCGAAGCCCTTGCCGACCGGCGCGGTTGCTTGGCGGCGGCGATCCCGGATTGGTTCGAGTTGGATGATGCGGATTTTGTCGATCTGCTGAACGAGCTGAAGAAGGACGATCTTAACGATGATCGGTTGGACGATCCGCGGATGTAGCGGAGGCTAGGCGGTTTGCCGAAGCACAATTTCGCAGCGCCCCATGGAGTTTCAGCGTGATCGGACCGACGCGGCCTTTTCCGATGGTGCGTTCATTCCAGAATTTCACCCACGAAATTTCGCGCGTCGTACTGGTGATGAACAGTTCGTCGGCCGTTATGGCCTCTTCCTCGCGGAAGCCGCGCTCTTCGACCGCGATTCCAATTTTGGGAGCGATTTCAAGAAGAATATCGCGCGTGATACCGGGGAGGACTTTGCTGCCGACGGGATGGGTCATGAGACGTCCGCCGATTACGGCGAAGATGTTGCTCGCTGCGCACTCGGTCACTACACAGTTGTCGATGAAGGCGGCCTCGTCGGCGCCGGCGGCGATCGCCTGGTTTTTGGCAAGGACGTTCGGAAGCAAAGCGATGGATTTGATCCAGCATCGTTTCCATCGCTCATCGGCGACGGATAGAAGCTTTATTCCCTCGGCCGCGGCCGGGTCGGGTAGAGGCGGAAGTTCGCGGGTGTAAAAAAGGAGCGTGGGTTTGGATTGTGGAAATGCGTGATTGCGCGGCGCTGTGCCGCGCGTCAACTGCAAATAGATCATTCCATCGCGCAACGGAGCGCGGGCGAGGAATCGGGCGATCTCGGTATTTAGGTTGGCTGCGACGGGGGGCAACGCCAATTGAATTTCTGCGGCGGATTTTTCCAGCCGCTGGAGATGGGCGTCGAGGGCGAAGGGTTTGCCGTTGTATAAGCGGATGACTTCGTAGACGCCGTCGGCGAACTGAAAGCCGCGGTCTTCCACGCTGATGCTGGCGTCGGCGAGTGGCATTATTTCGCCGTTGATCCAGATGGATTCGGTCATTGTTGTTTCCCCAGTTTGCCGCTGGCCAGATAGGCGTCGATTCCGCGGGCGAGGTCGAATTTCGGCTCGTAGCCAAGACACTGGCGAGACTCGGTTAAATCAGCTTCGGTCCAATCCTGGGTGAAGCTAAAAGGATTGTCGAAGTATTCAGGGGCGAGATTGGTTTTCAGTGCCCGGTTCAGCTCGGCGACGACCTGATTGAAGGTCCAGGATTTCCCGCTGCCGACATTGAACGCCCCGCCGCGCGTGCTTTTTAGAGCGTTGATGTTGGCCTGAACTACGTCGCCGATGTAGACAAAATCCCGGCGTTGCTCGCCGGGCGTGAAAACGCGGGGACGCTTGCCGGATCGCATCTGTTTGGCGAGCTGATGGATCATGCTGGCGAATCGGCCCTTGTGGTCTTCGCCGGGTCCGTAGACGTTGAAATATCGGAGGCCGACGATGGGGCCGACGAGTTTGCCGCTGTACTGGTCGGCGAGATGCTCCATCGCGAGTTTTGAATATGCGTAGACATTCAACGGACCTGGGGTTGCCGATTCCCGATTGGGGGCTTGGCCCTTGCCGTAAACGCTGGCGCTGCCGGCCCATATCAGCTGGCTTTGCCAATCCTCAGCCAGCTTCAGGATGTTGCGGAATCCCTCGACGTTGTTGGACATCATTTTCCGCTGGTCGAGGACGGTGGTATCGGTGATCGAGGCCTGGTGGAAAATAACTTCGAACGGGTTGAGACGGGTCAGCGGCGAAAGATCGCCGGCGACATCCAAGGTGAGGACCTCCCCGCGAAAACCAACGAGGTTGCTCCAATGGGCTGATGAGAAGTCATCGGCTACCACCACCTCATGCCCGGCGGAGGCGAGCTGATTGGCGAGATTCGATCCGATGAACCCGGCTCCGCCGGTAACCAAAATCCTCACATGTGCCTCCATACATCAATGAAAACTGCTCGGACAATTCGCGGCATCTGTCGCGGTCAAAATGGACAATTTGGCGGGTCGATCGCGGCGCTCAAACATAATCTCCCGGGGATATGAATCGTACCGGTTTTCCATAACCTTCGATTCAACATCGGCTAACAACATTCTGGCCGATTTTGTTCAGCCTAAGGCGATTTTATCGGCACAAACGTTGCGATACTAAAAAACATCACCAGCCGCGTTGGTTTTGCGGAAGGTGATATTGAAATCTAGTCCATTCTTCCCCCGATGTGAAGGGTGCCTCCCGTATCACAACTGGAGCATTCTTCATCAGCCCCATTCGAAGCCGACCTTGCCCGGGTCGGCTTTTTTATGCGCCTATATGGCCCTAGGCCGGGATTTTTTACCGCGGAGAACGCAGCCTTCGGCTCTGAGGCTCAGGCTCGAAGAGAGATCGCGGAGAATCAATTTCATGGCGTAACTGAATTCCAATTTCATTTCATTGATTTCTCGGCGCTCTCCGCGGTCTTCGCGGTAAGACTGAATTTTCGAGCCTAACGAAACCGCTTTTCCAACTCCGTGCACCAGTTTGTCCAGATCTCCCGATAAATCTTTTCCACGTCGGCGGCGAACTTTGGGCCGTCCATAAGGGGGGAAGCACAAATGCGGTCTCGCAACGTGGCGCGGAGCTTCATCAATCGTGCGCCGTCGCGCGCCAGATCGACCGTCAGCTTGACGAGTTGATCGGGGGAATCGGCGACCAGCTCCGGAAATCCGGCGGTGGCCAAGGCGCTCGCGCGGCGCGGCTGGCGGCGGTGAGGCCGGTCTGGGTCACCACCGGCACGCCCATCCAGAGGGCGTCGCAGGTTGTGGTGATGCCGTTGTATGGCCAGGGGTCGAGGGAAATATCGATCCGGTCGTATAGCCGAAGATAATCGTTCCGCGAACAATGGGCGACGAAATCGATTCGGGGCGGCTTGATTCCGGCTTCGCCGAACAATCGGCGGATTTGCACCCGCTGATTTTCGGATACGCTGAGCATGAGCAGGCGCGAATCGGGCAGTTCCCGCAGAATCCGCGCCCATATCCGCAATGTGCGGGGATTGATCTTGCAGGGGTTGTTCAGCGAGCCGAATGTGATTGGTCCGTTCTGCAAAACGGGCCGCGAGGGCGTGTCGCTGAGCGGATCGTAGCAAACCCAGCATCCCGGTAATCGGATCGATTTCTCCGAATAAACTGTGTCGTCGCGATTGGGCGGATCGATGATGGAATCTGTCAGGCGATAATCCATCGCGGTGAGCCCCGTGCTGCCGGGATACGCGAGCCACGTTACCTGCACGGCGCGGGCTTGCGGGCAAAGGCGAGCAGGCGGTTGTCGCCCATGTGCATCGTGAGATCGACCAGGATGTCGATGTGCGTTTCGCGGATTCGCTCGGCAAGCGTGTCATCATCGTCATTCAAACAATCGTGCCAGACATTGGCCAGCGCACGATGGCGCTCAGTGAATTCATCGGGCCGGCGAACGCTGGAAAAGCAGTGGATCTCGAATTGCTCCCGATTGTGAGCCGCGAGCAGGGGCAAAACGAAATTTGATTCGGACTGGCCGAAAAAATTCGGCGAGACGTATCCGATCTTCAATCTGTGGTCCGGCACAGAATAGTTGTTATGGGCCTGAACGTCCTTTCCCAGAGGCAGGGCATAGATCTGATTAAATCTCTGCATCTCCATCGCGATCGATCGGCTTTCGAAATCCTGATGAAAGTGAACTAGATAAATCAGGTTGCTGTGCACGACGTGGTCCGGTTTGATGGCGAGCGCGCGGCGATACCAGGTGAGGGCCTCTTCAAGCCGGCCCGACTCCTTGAGCGCTCCGGCGTAATTGTTGACGATCTCGGGAACCTGCGGCTTGAGCGCCGCCGCCTTGCCGAACCAGTCGGTCGCCTCATCAGCCTGACTGTTGCGCAAGAGGGCCGCGCCGAGATTGCTCATCGCCTCGGCATAGTTCGGTTGATATTCCACTGCCCGCCGAAACGCGGCGATCGCCTCGGGAACGCGATCCTGTTTCAGCAACGCCCCGCCGAGATTGCAGAACGCCTGGGAATCATCGGGCTTCAAGGTCAGGGCGAAAAGATATTGCTCAATCGCCTCGTGAAGTTCGCCTCGACGTTGAAGCGCGTTGCCGAGGTTGTAATGGACATTGGCAATATTGGGCTGAAGCTCGATCGACTTGTGATATGCCTTGACGGCCGCATCGATCTGACCGGCGTTGAAAAGGACCAGGCCGTGATTGGCGTGAAAATCGGCCGCGCCCGGCTTGAGCTTGATCGCCCGCTCAATCAGGTTCAAACCGTCATCATGGAATCCGCGCTGGGAGAGGAGGGTTCCATACATGGCGATCGCATCCGGTTGGTCCGGCTCGGTCCGTAGAACGAGCTTGTACAATTCCTCCGCCTGATCGAGCTGGCCTTCGCGGTGATGCGAAATGGCCAGCTTGAGGGCGTCGGGAGCGGTGGGGGACATGGGGGGATTCTAAGAATGCCGAGTGCCGAATGCCAAATGCCGAATGAGGGGAGGGGCAAAGAAAGGATCTCACGCGGAGGCGCAGAGGCGCGAAGAAGATAAGTCTGCGCCATTCTGTATAAGATGCTGACGCGTGAGTATTCGTCCCCCCCGCCGACTGAAGTCGGCGGGCCGCCGTGAAGGCGAACGGCGTACGATTTATTCCGCGGTTGCGCGGGGGGGCCGGTGGGATTTCTGGTCGAGTTGGAGCCTTGGCCGCCGGGGAAGACCAGTTCGTCGCCGTTGCGGAGGACCCAATCTTGTTTTTCGTTGACCAATTTGCCGGTGGCGTCGAGTTGAATGAGTTGGCGGGTTTTTCCTTCGGGGGCCTGGCGAATGAGAATGATGGTGCAGGGCCGGGCGGCGGCGTTGGGGAAATCGCGGGCGAGGACTGTGGAGACTGTGTCGCCGGCGACGAGGGTGCGAGGGCCGGGATGGGGGACGCCGCCGCTGATCACGTATTGGCAGCAGGGAATGGTCGTCGGAGGCGAGACATCATCCTCGGTGACGCAAGCGGCGTGCGGTTGGCACGCAACCATCGACAAACAAGCAATGGAAACGAAGAATAGTTTGTAAGGCATCCCTAACGCGCGATTCATGTTGGCGACTTAGTATATCATCGAAGGGGCGGGTCGTCTAAAAGGTGTTGTCTATTTTCAATTGCCTATTGCCTATTGCCTATTGAAATACCTGGCGAGACGGACGCGCACTTTGCGATTCCAATAGGAAATAGGAAATTGGCAATGAGAAATGGCTAAAACCCGTTCTTCTGGACTGCAAGCCGGAAATCGGCAAGGCCCTCGCGCCATGGGCGCATCGGGCGGCGGATCTGGCGTTCGAGGGCGGAAAGGTCGAGGACGCTAAAGCCGGGGCGGATGGCTGAGGTCGGCCGCTTTTGGGCCCAATCGGCGCTGGATATCGGGGAAATTTCGGCTTTCAGGCCGAATTCTTCGAGGGTTGCTTTGGCGAAGTCAAACCAGTTGGTCTGGCCAGAATTGGTGACGTGCCATAGGCCGGAGGCACCGCTGTCGAGGAGGTCAAGGATGGCCGCGGCCAGATCGGGGGTAAAGGTCGGGGAGCCGATCTGATCGTTGACGACGGTGAGTGGCTTGCCGGCCTGTGCGACCTGGACCATGGTTCTGGGGAAATTTCCGCCGTGGCGGCCGTAGACCCAGGCGGTGCGGACGATCAGCCAGCGCGCGGGGGGGATTTTTGAATCGCCTGTTCGCCTAGGAGTTTTGATTTGCCGTAGGCGCTTAGTGGATTCACGGGATCGGTTGGCAGATACGGGCGGCGCGATGAGCCGTCGAAGACAAAATCGGTGCTGACGTGAACGAGAGCCGTGCCGGAGGTTTTGCAGAGGGCGGCGATGTCGCCAACGGCATGACCGTTGATCGCATCCGCTTTTTGATGGTCCTGCTCGCATAGATCGACCTTGGTGTGGGCGGCGCAATTCAGGACGAGCGTGGGTTTGTGTTCGGCAAATGAATTTGCGAGAGCCGAGTGATTAGAGATATCTAGTTGCGCGCGATTGAAGGCAACTGGATGATGTCCGCGCTCGGTGAGCAGATCGGCAAGAGCGTGACCCAGCATCCCCCCGCCGCCGGTAACGAGAATGGAATCGTAAATGTTCATGGTTTCCGGGCCAATCGTACCAGCGCGCGGCCGGCTACGCGTTGAGTGGTCCAATCGCTCATCGGCTTGGCGCCGAGCTTGCGATAGAGCTTGATGGCGGGCTTGTTCCAATCCAGTACGGTCCACTCCAATGCGCCGTATTTTCTCTTAACTGCAATGGCGGCCACCGCGCGGATCAAAGCTTTTCCAATTCCACGATGACGGTATTCCTGCACGACGAACAAGTCCTCGAGCCAGATTCCGGGCCGGGCGGAGAACGTGGAAAAATTGGTGAAGAACAGTGCAAACCCCACCGGTTTTTCGTCGAGCCTTGCGATGATCGCCTCCGCGGCCGGGCGCGGGCCGAAGAGATGTTTACGAAGTTGAACGCGGGTCGCTTTCACCTCGTGGGAAAGTTTTTCGTACTGCGCGAGGCCGCGGATGAAATCGAGGATGGCGGGAACGTCGGCCGCCACGGCAGGCTGAATGATGAGGTTCGACAAATCATTCATGGGTCTGTGATCCGTAGTTTTTCCAATCTACGGAAAACCATGGATGAACTTGGGCCGTAAAAATCCCCTCGGTAATTCCGGGATCGGCGGCCATGATTGCCTTGGCTTCTTTTTCGTCAGCCACGTCGATGATATCCATGCCACCGCTGCTATCGGTGAACGGACCGGCCATGACCAGAACGCCACGCAAATAAAGGCTGTGGATATAATCACCGTGAGCTTGCAGGGGTTGTTCCCAAATCGGCTTTCCGGGGAGCCAGGCGGGGCCCGGGGAATAGAGAATGACGAAGCGTTGCTTTTCCATTGGGGTATCCGGCTTAGAGGCGACGGCACATCCGCTTAGAAATATGGCGAGGAAGATTGATATCGATAAAATCCTGATCATCGCTCGACGTACTGTTGCTCGTAGTATTTCAGATATTCCCCGCTCTTGATCGCCCGCCACCAATCCTGATGGTCGGAGTACCACTGGATCGTGGTCTTGATGGACTTTTCGAAGCGGTGTTTGGGCTCCCAGCCGAGTTCGCGTTTGATCTTTGAGGCGTCGATGGCGTATCGGCGGTCGTGGCCGGGGCGGTCTTTTACGGGGGTTACGCTGTCGGCCCAGTTTTTGCCCATTTCGTTCAGGATCGTTTCGGTGAGTTTGCGGTTGGTGATTTCGTTGTTGCCGCCGATGTTATAGACCTCGCCGGGGGTGCCGCGATTTAGAACAGTCCAGATGGCTTCGCAATGGTCCTCGACGTGGAGCCAGTCGCGGATGTTCATTCCGTCGCCGTAAAGCGGGACTTTTTTGCCCTCCATCAGGTTGGTGACGAAGAGAGGAATGACTTTTTCGGGGAACTGATATGGGCCGTAGTTGTTGCTGCATCGCGTGATCAGCACGGGCAATTTGAAAGTGTGGAAATAGGATCGGACCAGGCAATCCGCCGCGGCTTTGCTGGCGCTGTAGGGGCTGTTGGGTTGAAGTGGAGTTTCCTCGGTGAATTTGAGGTCGGGGCGGTCTTCCGGGAGGGTGCCGTAAACTTCGTCGGTGCCGACCTGCAGAAACTTTTCCACGTTCCGGGCCTTGGCGACGTCGAGCAGGACCTGGGTGCCGACGACATTGGCCTGGACGAACGGGCCGGAGCCGAGGATGGAGCGGTCGACGTGCGTCTCGGCGGCGAAATTGACGACGTGGGTGATCTTGTGCTGATCCCAGACGCTGGACAAAAGATTGGGATCGCAGATATCGCCGCGGATGAAGATGACCCGATCGGAAAGGACGCCCTGCAGATTGGCCAGGTTGCCGCAATAGGTTAGCTTGTCGAGGGCGATGATTTTTGCATCGGCGCGCTGCTGGACGAGAGGGCGGACGAAATTGGACCCGATGAATCCGGCTGCGCCGGTGACGAGGATGGTTTGCATATTCTGTTCTTCCGTCTCTGCGTTCTCCGCGAACTCCGCGGTGAAATCAAGTCTAGCGGAAATCGGAAGGTTTGTTTAACCGCGGAGAACGCGGAGATCGCAGAGAAAAGAAGGAGGGATTAGACTGGCTGAATAAACTCCACGCGATTGCCGAATGGGTCGCGGAATTCGAAGCGGTCGTAGCCCTCGATGGGAACGGAATCCAGGGGGTGAATGCCGCGTTCGGATAGCTTTTTTCGCCACGCGGGGATGTCGTCAACCTCATACGCGAGGTGAGCCTTGGTGGCGGAGCGGTCGACTTTGTCTTCGGTTCCGATGTGGACTTGGCGATCTCCGGCTTGAATCCAGAATCCGCCGCGGGATTTTAGGGAAGGCGGTTTTTCGATCTCGGGCAAGCCTAGAAACTCGCAATAAAATTCGCGGGCGGAATTTTCTTCGCCTTTTGGCGCGGTAATCTGGGCGTGATGGAGGCGGAGAACCTTCATGCAATCGCAACGATTGTTATTTCCCGTCCTTGTTTGCCCCGCATTTGGAAATCGTGTTGCAGGCCTTGAGATAGAAGTCGATGTTCTCGCCGGCGTCGGCCCAGAAGCCGTGGACTTTGTCGTAGGTCATATCGCCGTGGTCGATGTAGGCGTTGTTGACATCGGTGATTTCCAGCTCGTTTCGGGCCGAGGGCTTGAGCTTGCGGACGATGTCGAAAACATTTTTGTCGTAAAAGTAGATTCCGATGACGGCCCAATTGCTCTTTGGGTCCTTGGGCTTTTCGACGATGCTGACGACGCGGTCGCCGTCCATCTCGGCTACGCCGTAGGCGCGGGGGTTTTCGACCTGGGCGAGGAGGATTTTGGCGCCGTCGCGTTGTTCGATGAATTTGCGGGTGGCTTCGCGGATGGTGTATTCGAGAATGTTGTCGCCCAGGATCAGGCAGATGCTGTCGCCGCCGGCGAAATGTTCGGCCAGGCCGAGGGCCTGGGCGATTCCGCCGGCGCCGTCCTGGTAGGTGTAGTTGAGGTCTTTAAGGCCGAATTCGCGGCCGTTGCCCAGCAGGCGGATGAAATCGCCGCTGTTGTTTCCGCCGGTGACGAGCAGAACCTCTTCGATGCCGGCCTTGGCCATGCATTCGAGGGGGTAGTAGATCATCGGTTTGTCGTAAACCGGGAGGAGATGCTTGTTGGTGACCTTGGTGAGGGGGAGGAGCCGGGAACCGGTGCCGCCCGCAAGGATAACGCCTTTCATGAGTGCCTCGGGTGCAAGGGGCGAGAAGCGGAGATTCGAAATTCGAAATTCGAATGACGAATCAAATTCGAAATCAGAAACCAGAAATTGTTAACCGCGAAGGCGCGAAGAGCGCGAAGAATTCGTTGTTGAGCCCTTCGCGCTTTTGCGCCTTCGCGGTAATCCATTTTGGTGAGGAAACATCGACCGATGAATTTGTTTCGAGTTTCGACCTTCGAATTTGATTCAGTTTTGCTGCAATGGTCGAACACATACGAAGGGAACTCTCACCCCGACCCTCTCCCTGAGTACAGGGCGAGGGGGAAAGAGAGGATTTCAGTAAAACAATTTGATTCGTCATTCGAGTTTCGGCGCAGGCCGCTTAGCTCACAACCGCAAGACTTCTCACCGATTTGGGCAATTCGAAGGAAATTCCTTCTTCCAGGAGGGTTCGCGTTTCGATTTCGCCGCCGAAATCGCGTTGCAGGCGATGAACGAGTTCGGTGACGAGATGTTCCGGGGCCGAGTGCCGGCGGTTACCAGGACGGCGGATTTTTCGTCGAACCAGGAAGGGTCCAGCTCGGCTTCATCATCGATCAGATGGGCCGGTTTGCCGGCTTCAAGCGCACGCTCGACGAGGCGCTGGCTGTTGGAGCTGTTCTTGCTTCCGATCACGAGGACCAGATCAACATCCGGGCTCATGCTGGTGACAGCGTTTTGGCGGTTGGTGGTGGCGTAGCAAATGTCGTCCTTGGCCGGATAGCGGATGGTTGGAAATCTCTTTTTGAGGGCGTCGATCACGCGCTGGGCGTCGGAGACACTCAACGTTGTCTGCGTGACATAGGCAAGACGGGCGCCGGGCTTCACCTGAAGGCTGGCGGCTTCCTCGGGAGTTTCGACGACGATGATGGAATTGGGCGCTTCGCCGACCGTGCCGATGGCCTCATCGTGCTTGCGATGGCCAATGAAAATAATCGTGTAGCCGTCGCGCACATAGCGGAGGACTTCCATGTGGACCTTGGTGACCAGCGGACAGGTGGCGTCGACTTCGACAAGGCGGCGTTCCTTGGCTCGGCGGCGAACCTCGGGGGAGATGCCGTGGGCGCTGTAGACGACCAGGCCGCCCTCGGGAACTTCGTCGATGTTATCGACGAACGTCACGCCGCGGGTGCGGAAGCGATCCACCACGTGGCGGTTGTGGACGATTTCGTGATAGACGTAAACCGGCGGTCCCTTCATGGCCAGAACCTTGTCGACGGTTTCGATGGCCATGTTGACACCGGCGCAAAAGCCGCGGGGATTGGCAAGGATGATCTTCATATGTTGAGGGGAAATGGTAGCGGATTTGGGGGCGAGAGGAAAGGCACGGAGGCACGAAGGCACGAAGGGGTCAGGGCAATCGCATGTGACGCCCCGAAAGAGTTCGGCGCTTGTTAGGCTCTGCGCTTTTCGTGTTCTGCTGATATCACTTCCTGGCAACGGTCGCGAGGCCTCGCGTTTTCAAATTCACTTTCACGCAAGGAGCTTGCTCATGGACGGCCAAGCGACCGGAGGTATTCTGCGCTTTTTTATGGACCTGCCCGACCCACGTGCCAAGAACTCGATTCATCGGTTGCACGATATTCTGGTTATCGCCTTGTGCGCGGTGATCTGTGGCGCTGATGGCTGGGCGGAAGTCGAAGTGTTCGCCAACGCCAAGATCGCCTGGTTCAGCACGTTTCTCGATTTGAAACAAGGCATCCCCAGCCACGACACCTTCGGCCGCGTCTTTGCCCGCCTGAATCCTGACGCCTTTGAACGCTGCTTCGTCGCCTGGACAAAAGCGATCGTTCAAACGGACGGCAGCCGATTGATCGCCATCGATGGAAAATCGATCCGCCGTTCTTTTGAGCATGCCTGGGATAAGAGCGGCATGGCTCATCTGGTCAGCGCGTTTATCGACGCAAATCATCTGGTTTTTTCGCAGGTGGCCGTGGAAGACAAGAGCAATGAACTCGACGCGATTCCGCGTCTGCTGGGGCTGCTGGATCTGGAAGGAGCCACCGTGACCATCGACGCGTTGGGATGCCAGAAAGAGATTGCCCGCCAGATCAGAGAAGCTGGCGGCGATTACGTTCTGGCGGTGAAGGAGAACCAGCCGGCCTTGCACGCCAAGGTCTCAAGCCTGCTGGACGAGGCGATTCTGGAAAACTTTGAGGGAATGCGGCATGCCAGCCACGAATCGAGCGACGACAATCATGGCCGCGTGGAAAACCGGCGTATCTGGATCACCGACGAAGTGAATCACCTGGGTTCGTTGAAGGAACAATGGCCCGGCCTTTCCAGCTTTGCAGTGGTGGAATCAACGTGCCAGGTGTTGGCCGGAAAAGCCAGCATCGAGCGTCGCTACTTTATCAGCAGCCTCAAAGAACTCGATGCCCAACAAATGGCAACGGCGGTGCGCGGCCATTGGGCCGTGGAAAACAAACTGCATTGGCAACTGGATGTCAGCTTCCGTGAAGACGAACGAAGAATCCGCAAGGACCACGGCCCGGAGAACTACTCGCGGCTTTGCCGGATCGCTCTGAATCTTTTGAAGCAGGACCGAAGTGTCAAAATCGGCGTGCACGGCAAACGCCTAAAAGCCGGCTGGGACGAGCCCTATCTCCTACGGCTCCTCACCCACTGAACATGCGATTGCCCTGACGAAGGGGTAGGCAATGTCGTGCCTCTTTCCCTGATGACAAACGCCCAATGACCCCTTATCTTCACCCGCTTTCACGAGGAGCAATCCGTGGCTCAAATCAGGCCGTTTGCGGGAGTTCGATATTCGCGGAAGATGGGGTCGGATTTATCCAATCTGATCGCCCCACCGTACGATGTGCTCGATGACAAGGGGAAGATGCGCTGCAGGCGAAGCATCCGCAGAATATTGTCACCGTCGATCTGCCGCATCTGCCGGCCAAGTCGGTCGGGCCGGATTCGGCGTACGCGATGGCGAACGATACTTTGCAATCCTGGCTTTCGGCCGGGGTTTTGCAGAAAGATCACAAGCCGGCGATTTATCCATATACCCAATACTATTCGCACGGCGAGCGGACGTTCCATCGCCGGGGAATGATCGCGCTGGTGAAGCTCAGTCCGTTCGGCGAAGGACACGTGTTTCCGCATGAGAAAACGTATCCGGACGCGATCCAGGACCGGCTGAAATTGACGCGGGCGACGCGGATGCAGCTTTCGCCGATCTTTGGATTGTTTTCCGATCCCAAGTCGCAGGTAACGGCGCCGCTTTACAAGAATCTGGGGAAGCCGGAGACGTCGGCCACGCTTGACGGAGTGCGCAACGATCTCTGGACGGTCATCGATAGCGAAACCGAGAATGCGGTGATCGACCTGATGAGCGCCCGGCCGGTTTATATCGCGGATGGGCATCATCGGTATACCATGGCCCTCCAATATCAAAAGGAGGCGGCCCAGGCCAACGGCGGCACGCTGCCGCCATCGCATCCGGCGAATTTTTGCATGTTTGTCCTTGTCGGCATGCAGGATGATGGGCTGCTGATCCTGCCGACGCATCGGCTTATTTCCGGGTTGAAAGATTTCAATATCGAAGCGTTCACGAAAATTGTGTCGGCCGTCGCCAATGTCTCGGATGTAAACGTCGCCGAGTCGGATTTGCCGAATTACATCGACAATGTTCTCCCCCACCGGCCGGCGAACACGTTCGGGCTGTTCGACGGACGAACTCGCCGGACGTATCAAATCAGTTTCGTGGATGGCGATGTGCTGAAAACGATCGAGCCGAAACATTCCCCCGCGTGGCGGCAATTGGACGTGGCGATCGTCCAGCATTATCTGCTGGATCAGGTTTTGAAACCGAAATTCGCGGGCGGCGTGGAGCCGGGCGCGGCTATACGGCGTACAGCAAGGAGGTCGCGTCGATGACCGATGGCAAGAAATACCAGATCGCCCTGCTGCTCAAGAGCACGCCGATGCACGCGCTTGAGGATCTTGGAAAAACCGATGAAGTCATGCCGCCGAAGAGCACGTTTTTCTTTCCGAAACTGGCGACGGGGATGGTGATGTATTCGTTGGAATGAAAGCAAATTGGCTGTTCGCCTTGGGGGACATAAAAAAGCCGCATTCCGCGCCCGAAACGGCGAAGAAGAATGCGGCCGGCACACTGAGGTAGAGTCTTCCAGTCAGCTTGGCGACAAACTGGAATAGGTAATCATGACCCCATGTCGGTCGCGGGGCTATTGGACTTCTCCCCAATTTAACGTGGAAGAATTACCCTCCTTGCCATAAGCATTTTCTATGCCGCAGCCTTCGCGGCGTTGGCAAAAGCGCGAAATTCTTCCGCCTTGTCGAGGTCCGCTTCGGCATCGAACTGAGCGCCGACCCAGAAGATTCCGTCGGCGACCGGCCGGCAAAACGTCGTCGAGCAGACGACCACCATCGGTTTCTTTGCGCGTGGAAGTGAGATCAGAAACGTTTCTTTGGGCGCGAACTTGGGGGCCTGGCAAAGGCCGACGCCGGTCGCCGAAATGTCTCGGATCAGAGCGATGAGGCAGCGAGTCACTTTGTTGTCGGCCATGATGGCCAGCCTGACGGGGGCCTGGATCTCCATCCGCGTGCACTGACGTTTATCGCTGCCGGCCGACTCGGCAGCGCTTTGAAGGGACGCCACCAGGCCGGCGTATTGTTGGGATGACAATTTAAGCATTTCAGATGTTCCTGGTGCCGCAATCACTCCCACCCTTGTAGATCAAATATTCCATCGGCATTTGCGGGGCGTTTCACACGCAATTTTCGGCATTTTAGGCGAGGAAGAGCGCCGATAACCGAACCCGTGTCCAGTAAGACGGAGAAGTTTGATGTCCCGGACTTCACGCATGGCCGGCGATCCGGTGGAAAGGGGATTTGCCAAAACCGGTCAGGGATATTCGAAAGGATTCGAGCCAAGCTTGTTCCCCCGCGCAAGCGGCGTCTCTATAATCCCCCGCTCGCTGGCAATGGAGTTAGATTGGCGCAAAGATTTTATCAGCATAGGTTTGATAACGGATTGACCCTTTTGGGTGAAAGGATTCCCGCGATGCAATCGGCGGCGATGACGCTGCTTTTGCCGGCGGGGTCGGCGGACGATCCGCCCAATCGGTCTGGTTCGGCAGCGGTGATTTCGGATCTGGTTTTGCGCGGAGCGGGCGAGCGCGACAGCCGGCAATTGACGGATTATCTCGACAGCCTGGGCCTTCAGCGTTCGACTGGGGCGAGTGTGTATCACACGCGATTCGCGTGTGCGGCGGTTGCGGAACGAGTGGTTGAATCGCTGCCGACGTATGCCGACATCATTCGCCGGCCTCATTTTCCAGCCGCGGGATTCAAGGCCGCGCGGGAATTGGCGCTGCAGGCGCTTGAGGGGCTCAAGGATGATCCGCGGCAGATGCTGCTGGTGAAGCTGCGCGAATGTTTTTTGCCGTTTCCGCTAGGACGAAATCCGATGGGGAGTGCGAGCGATCTGAAAAAACTGACGCTCGATTCCTGCCGGGAGCAATGGAAGAAACGATACCACGCGAACGGCGCGATTCTGGCGTTGGCGGGAAATATCGACTTCCGTCGGATAAAAGACGCGGCCGAGAGACATTTCTCGGAATTGCCGACATTGCCCGAGCGGCAGATGAAACTGGTCTGGCCGTCCAAATCGGTTCATCATGTCAAACAAAAGAGCGAGCAGACGCACATTGGGATCGCCTATCGGGCCGCGCCGGAGACCGATCCGGATTATTATGCGATTCGGGCAGCGATGGAGGCGTTTGGGGGAGGGATGAGCAGCCGGCTGTTCACTGAAGTGCGCGAAAAGCGGGCGCTCTGTTACAGCGTATGGGCGGGATATACGAGCCTCAAGCCGACTGGGGCGATCCTCAGTTATGCGGGCTCGAGCAACGATCGCGCGCAGGCGACGCTGGATTGCATCCTGTCCGAAATTCATCGGCTGACGAAGGGAATCACGCAGGCGGAGCTGGATCGGGCCAAGATCGGCCTTAAAGCGGGGACGATCATGCAGGGGGAATCGACCAGCGCCCGGTGCGGGACGATTGCGCAGGATTTTTTTATGCGCGGACGGATTCGGACGCTGGATGAAATTAAACGAGAAATCGATGGGCTGACGATCAAGCGGGTTAATGGGTATTTGCGCGATCATCCGCCGGGGGCGTTTACGATTGTGACGGTTGGACCTAAGCCGTTGAAGATTTAAGCTGGCAAAGATGAAATCAATGGAATGCAAAGGCAAGACGACGGTGAGGAATTGGGCGCTCTTCGAATTTGAAGGGTTTTTGGGTAGGCGTTTTGAAGAAAAATTCAAATGCAATGCAGGGGAGGCGGGAGACAACCCATCAGGCCCCAAGGTTTTTCTCCCGCCTCCCCCGCACCCCCACCACCCTCTTTCCGCTTCCCCTAACCGTCCAGCGGAAGAAGAAGAAGTTTGCGGACACCATCCGATTTTTTCTTGTCCCCGAAGACGGTTGAGGGGAAAAGGAAAGGAGTGGGGTGGGTGCGGGAGGGGCGGGGAAAAACTCTTGGGGCCTTATGTGGTTTTCCCCGCCCCTCCTGCATTGCATTTGATTCTGGATTTGCATTTAAATCGAATACCCGACAATCGCGAAAAGACCAATCACTGTTCGCTTTCCAATTGAGGAAAGAATATTTGAATGACTTTTCATCGCGCACAACTTTCCAACGGGCTTCAGATTATCGCGGAGGCGAATCCGGATGCGCATTCGTTTGCGGCGGGGTTTTATGTCAATACGGGGACTCGCGACGAGTCGCCGGAAATAAACGGTGTTTCGCATTTCCTCGAACACATGATGTTCAAAGGATCCAGCAAATACTCGTGGGAAGACGTGAATCGTATCTTCGACGAAATGGGGGCGAATTATAATGCGTACACCAGCCAGGAAAACACGGCTTATTTCGCCAATGTTTTGCCAGAGTTTACCGAACGGACCATCGAACATCTCTCGCATCTCCTGCGGCCGGCGATTCGGCAGGAGGATTTCGATACGGAAAAGAAGGTGATCCTTGAAGAGATCGCGATGTATCTCGATGAGCCGGGGCATCGGATTTACGAAAGCGCTGATGAAGGCGCATTTTGCCGGGCATCCGCTGAGTATGAGCGTGCTGGGAACGGCGGAGTCGATCCGGAAGCTGGATCGGCGGCAAATGGTGGAGTATTTCCGGCGGCGATATGGGCCGGGCAATACGATCCTGGCGGCGGCGGGGAAACTGGATTTCAAGCGGCTGGTCGCGATCGCGAAGAAATATTGTGGCGATTGGGAGAAATCGCGGTCGCCGCGGGAACAAGCGCCGCCTGTGTTTCGGTCGCACAGAAAGAAAATGGTTGATGCGAAGCTGAATCGGCAGTACACGATGGCGATGACGCCGGGGCCTAGCGCGCAGGATGAGCGGCGGTTCGCGGCGCGGGTTTTGGCGGATGTGATCGGAGATGCGGAGGGAAGCCGGTTTTACTGGGCGTTGGTGGATAATGCGATAGTCGACGACGCGGATTTCGGGTTTTATCCGCATGATGGGTGCGGGAGCTTTTACATTTCGCTGACCAGCGATCCGAAGCGCGCGGATGAGGCGCTGAAGATCGCGCGGAAGGAACTGGCTCGCGTCAAGGTCGATCTGGGCGAAGCGGAAGTCCAGCGCGCGAAGAACAAAATCGCCAGCGGGATCGTGCTGGAAGGGGAAGTCCCCATGGGAAGGCTGCGGACGATCGCGGGGCAATGGCTTTATAATAAGAGCTATCGTTCGCTGGAGATGGATATGCGGACGCTGATGGCGATCAATACGGATGCGCTTTGCAAGCTCATGCGGGAGTTTACGTTTGAGCCGATGACGATTGTGAGTTTGGGACCGAAATAAAAATCAGATTTTTGCCACAGATAAGGATCAGATGCACACGGATAAAACAAATAGCATTGCATCTGTGTGCATCTGATTTTTATCTGTGGCAAACTTCATCTCAAACGCTGCGATCCCTTTTTGAGGGTGCGTTTTTCCCACCAGGTGAGAGAGTGCATTCCATGGGCGCTGACCTTGGCGAGGATGGCGTCGATTTTTTGTTCTTCGCGGCGGCGCTTGGCCTGGGCGCGGGCCATGGATTTGGCGGGCCAGCGGCCGCTCTTGATCCGGCTGCTTACGCCGGAACCGCCGCCGTAGGAAACAGCGTATTCTTCGGATTCGGGGATCATCTGGGTACGAGCGGTGTAAGAGCTGCTGAAGAGAAATACCCAGACGATCAGCATGAGCAGCTCTCGATTTACCAGAGCCAGGAAGAACATCGGGACGGCGAGAATCATTCCGAAAATGCAGGTGACGTTGAGAGCGGCTTGCGCACCCAACATGGGATGGAGAATCGATCGCCAGAGAAAACCGCCGTCGAACCAGAAATAAGGCAAGAGGTTGGCGAGCACCAGGCCCCAATTGAGGTAGGTGAAATTGACCAGGCAGAGAGGGAGCAATTGTCCGGGCGGGTAGGTCGCCATCAGGGGTATGCCGCCGAGGCTCATCAGGGGGTTGGTTATGGGAATCGGCAGGTATAGGCCGGTGAGAAGATGAACGGATAGGAAGCTTCCGAGGCCGAGGAGGAGGTTGACGGCAATGCCGCCGACGTAACCGACGAAGGTTGGCCATGGACCGGGAGGAACGGTTGGGAAGATCATTCCGCCGGCGGGCCAGAGCATGAACTCGTTGAGTTCGCCGCCGACCCATCCGGCGAAAGCGCGATGGCCGAAATCGTGAAGCAGCAGCGCGGCGAGCGTGAGAGCCATGTCGATCGCGATGACGACGATTGGAACGCCGTCGAACAAACCCACGAGAAGGAAAAGAAACGAGAGGAGCAGCCAGAAATGCAACCGGACGCGGACGCCCAGCCACGTGCCGAATGGGACGGAAAGGCCGAGGATTCCTGAAGGATTGGCGAGAAAATCGCCGCGCCTCCGAATCCTCCACGGTTGTAATCACGGTCCTGCCAGGCCACTGAGGTCCTTTCGCGACGTTAGATGGATTGTAGCAAAGTGGTTGGGGAAAGCCCTGCCGACTGAAATCGGTAGGCCGCTACGGCATTAGCGGTGTTCTTAAAATCGCCGCGGCCTATAATGGGATTGATGATTTGGGAGGCGACGCGCAAATTTACGATGGCGGATCTTCGCGCGGCCCGGGAGTCCGGGGCGAAGGTGCCGATGCTAACGTGTTACGATTACACGACGGCGCGGGTGATGCAGGAGGCGGGGGTTCCGGCGTTGCTTGTAGGGGATTCGGCGGCCAACGTGATTCTGGGGCATCCGACCACCCTGCCGATTCCGCTGGAATTTCTGATTGAATTGACGGCGGCGGTAAGGCGAGGAGCGCCTAAATGCCTCATAATGGGGGACATGCCGTTCGGGTCGTACCAGGCATCCGTGGCCCAGGGTGTCAAAAACGTGGTGCGGATGGTGCAACTTTCGGGTTGTGATTGTGTGAAGATAGAGGCGGCCGGGAGTCATTTGCGGCTGGTTCGCAGGCTGTCGGACGCCGGTATCGCGGTGATCGCCCACGTGGGGTTACGGCCGCAGTCGATCGGATTGCTTGGGGAATTCAAAGCGCAGGGACGAACGGCCGTAGAAGCCGAACGTATTATTGACTCGTCATCGCGCCTGGCGCGTGCGGGGGCGGCGGCGATCTTGCTCGAAGCGGTTCCGCCGGATGTTTCGGCGGCCGTTGTCGAGGCGGTTTCGGTTCCGGTGATTGGATGCGGCGCCGGGCCGGCGTGTCATGGATATGTGTTCGTGGCGCAGGATGCGCTGGGTTTGACGCCGCGAAAGCCCAAATTCGTGCCGGTTTTGGGAGATTTGGCCACGCCGATGCTTGAAGCTTACAGGACGTATGTCCGATTGGTTGATGGGGGGAAGTATCCCGCAGCCGAACATAACTATGAACGGCCGATCGCGAAAATGCCGGCGGGAAATAAATAATTACCGTTACCGATTTTGGTCAGGGGAGATTCGATGGATCGAACTACAAACGTCTCAATAAACGTCTTAAGGAGCCACACATGAAAGTGATGCGTTCGGGATTTGGTGTCGCGGTGTTGAGCCTGTCGGCGATCGCCGCGGGATATTTCGGCGGGCGACCATTGCTGGAACGAATGGAATTCTCCCGCGCTGAAGCGGAAGTCCAGTCGACGCGGCAGGAGCTTTCCACGGTGGAAGATCTTTCCACGGTATTTCGCCACGTCGGCAAAGTGGTTGAGCCATCGGTGGTCAAAATCGAGGTTCATAAGACTGTGAGGCAGCCGCATTCGCGCATGACGCCAGATGGCGACCAGCTTCGCCGATTTTTCCATGACCATGGTCTCGATGCGCCCAATTTCGACGCGCCGAATAACAACGGTGACGACAACCAACCAGACCAGGGTCTTGAGGAAGACGGAACCGGCAGCGGTGTGATCATGGATGTCGATAACGGCTACGGCTATATCCTCACTAACAATCACGTCGCCGGTGATGGCAGCGAGATCTTTGAGATCACGCTGGCTGATGGACGCGTGCTTCATAAAGATGATTGCAAACTGATGGGGGCCGATCCCAAGAGCGACCTGGCGGTGGTGCAGGTGAAGGCGGATCGGCTGATTCCGGCCCATTGGGGTAACAGCGACGATCTGGAAAAGGGAGATTGGGTGATGGCCTTCGGCAGCCCGTTCGGCTACGTCGGATCGATGACTCATGGGATCGTGAGCGCCCTGAACCGAACTTCGGTTATCCCGGACAAATCGAACGATTACGAAAACTTCATTCAAGTGGATGCGCCGATCAATCCAGGCAACAGCGGCGGGCCGCTGGTGAATATTCATGGAGAAGTCATCGGCATCAACACGGCGATCGCCACCGTCAGCGGTGGATTCCAGGGGATCGGATTTGCAATCCCCTCCAACCAGGCCAAGGTGGTCTACGCATCCCTGAAGGAACATGGGAAGGTTGTCCGCGGTTGGCTCGGCGTTGGTATCAGGAATGTTTCGGATGACCTGGATGTCGCCAAATCGTTTGGATACCAGGGAGACAGCGGAGTTTTGGTGTCGCGGGCGATCCCCAACACGCCGGCGTATGGAAAACTGCTTCATGGTGACATCGTCACGCAAGTGAACGGCCAGCCGGTCAACGATATGACCCAGTTGCGGAATCTGATCGCTCAGCTTCCTCCGAATACTGAAGTGACGCTCCACGTGTTTCGCGATCAGAAGGAGCAGGATGTGAAGGTTACGCTGGGCAGTCAGCCTGATGACCTGACCGCCTTTGCCGGCGGCAGCGATCAAGGGGAAAACGGCGCGGCTCCGAATGAGGAGGCGCAAGCTCCCACGGTCATGGGAATGACGCTGAAAACGCTGGACGCGGATTCGGCGCAGTCACTCGGCCTGAACGATGTGAGGTCGGGTGCGGTGATCACAGGCGTGGAACGGAATTCAGCCGCGGCGCAGGCGGGATTGCAGGAAGGCGATGTGATCACGGAAGTCGGCCGAACGCATGTTCACAACGCCGAGGAAGCGGCCGAGGCGCTGAAGAAGGCGGACCTGGCGACGGGTGTACGGCTTTACATCGCGACCAAAGAGGGATCCGATTTTGTGTTCCTGAAAAGCGGGAACTCGGGTCAATAAGTGATCGTCGTCAATTGATTCAGTCAGCCCCGGATATTCATCCGGGGCTTTTTTTTATCGCGGTTTGGGCGGTTCGGGGCTGGTTACATCGGATCGCGGCGTTATAATCGCGCTAACTCAATCGGCTTGGATTGCCGGTTTCAAACATTTTTGGAGGATTCCAATGGCGGATTCATCGCCACAAGATTACCCGACGATCATCGGACCCGATGCCAATTTCAAAGGCGAAATGACGTTTGACAAAGGCATGCGGATCCATGGCCGGATGGAAGGCAAGATCACGACGGCCGGGCGTGTGCATGTCGCCAAGGAGGCGAAATTGCAGGCTGACGTCGACGCCGGCTCGGTTTTGGTGGAGGGCGAGGTTCATGGCAATCTCGCGGCCAGCGACCGGATCGAATTGAAAAACAGCGCGAGATATGAAGGCGACCTTCGGGCCAGCAAGCTGGTTGTGGAAGAAGGGGCTGTGTTCGCCGGGCATGTCACAGTGGGTCCTGATGCGGTGAAAGCGCCGGGCCAGCGTCCGCCGAGCGTGTCGGTGAGCGTAAACCGTTCGGCAACCTCACCGGCGCCGCAACCGGCGAGAGTGGGCTAAAATCGCCTGAATTGCCGATTGAGGATGCTGAGGACCAATGGCGATTCCGCTGCAGCCGATTCAGAACTCCCCCGCCGGCGACGAACGGTCGGCTATCACGTGCCTCCACTGCGGCCAAAGCCTGCCGGTTGCGCGGAAGGCTCTGAGCATCGTTTGCAAATTCTGCCACAAGTCTTTGCGGCTGGAAGATTTGCCGATTAAGGATTACCAGGCCCGTCGCAGCGTGGAAACGTGCGGCGTGGTGACAGTGGAGAAGAAGGGGCAGATCGTGGCGGATCGGGTGCTTTGCGGGGGAATGGTGATTCGCGGCAAGGTGAAAGCCGCCATTCGCAGTGCCGGGCCGGTGCTGGTGGGGCCGGATGCGGAAATAAAGGGGGATGTGCGAGCGCCGTCATTGGCGGTGGGACCGGGGGCAGTTTTGGAAGGACAGTACGAGATTGGGTATCCCCAAGCGCCGCCGGCAAAGATCAACTAAAAAATTATGAGCGGGCATGGATCCGCGATTTTTTTCTTGCCTTTCAAACAGATGTTTGAAATAATTGATTGAAAATGATGTCTGAATTGGAAACAGGTATATCTTTGGAAACGCGTCGGCGATTATTGGACGCGGCCGGGGAAGTCTTTGCCGAGAAGGGTTTCACCAATGCGACGGTTCGTGAGATTTGCCGGAAGGCGAAAGCGAACATCGCAGCGGTGAACTATCATTTTGGCGACAAAGAGAAGCTGTACACGGCCGTTTTTGCCAACAGTCATCCCGTCGCCGACGATTCGCCCAATCCTGCTGAACTTGCGGGGCTATCGGCTGAGGATCGCCTTCGCGAGTTTATCCGGCAATTCCTCCGGCGATTGCTCAATCCTGGCCGCCCGTCGTGGCATGGCAGGCTTATGGCCCGCGAGATGATGGAGCCTACCGGCGTGCTGGAGACATTCGTCCAGGACGAGATTCGTCCCCGCGTGGCGACGCTTCAGACGCTAATCCGCGATATCGCCGGTGAATTGCCGCCGAGGGTCGTCGCCAAGTGCACCATCAGCATCGTCGGCCAGATGTTGCACTATCACTTCGCCAAACCGGTCATTAAACGAATCAGCCCGATTTACGCCGACCTCGACCAGCATGTGGAAGAGCTGGTGGACCAGATCACGCGATTTTCTTTAGGCGGAATCAGGGCGATCGCGGATCGTTATCAGAAAGGATCGCCATGAATTTCGTTGCCATCAAAATGCTGGTCGGCGATCGCGCGAAATACATCGGCATCCTGATTGGGCTCACATTTGCATCGCTGCTGATCACCCAACAGACGGCGATTTTTTGTGGGTTGATGACGCGGACGTTTGGGGCGATCACCGATCTTGGGCAGCCGGATATCTGGGTGATGGATAAGAAGGTGCAGTTCATCGATGACATCAAGCCGATGCAGGATACCGAGCTGTATCGCGTCCGCGGCGTCAGTGGGGTGCAGTGGGCGGTGCCGCTTTACAAGGGGCTGATCCGGGCACGATTGGACAACGGGAATTTCCAGACGTGCAACGTGATTGGCCTGGATGATGCGACGCTGATCGGCGGTCCGCCGAAGATGGTGGCGGATTCCACGGGGGCGATTGGGCGGCTGGAAGATTTGCGGCGGTCGGAAGCGGTCATCGTCGACGAGTTCGGCGCCAATGACAAACTGGCGAGACTCCCGGCTGACGGGAAGCCGATTCCATTGAAAATTGGGGATACGCTGGAATTGAACGATCATCGGGCGGTTGTTGTGGGGTTGTGCCAGGTGTCGCGGACGTTTCAGAGCCAGCCGGTGGTTTACACGACGTACTCACGGGCCACGACATTCGCGCCGCAGGAGAGAAAGTTGCTCAGCTTTGTGCTGGTCAAGGCGGCGGATGGGGTGAACCAATCGGAACTCTGCAAGCGGATCACGCAAACCACGGGTTTGGGCGCGTTTACCCGGTTGGAATTCGTTTGGATGACGGTTAACTACTTCATGAAATATACGGGCATTCCGATCAATTTTGGCATCTCGGTGGCCCTTGGATTTTTCGTGGGGACGATCATCGCGGGCCAGACGTTTTACAATTTCACGCTCGACAACCTGAAATACTTCGGAACGCTCAAAGCGATGGGGGCTGATGGCCGGATCCTGTTGCGGATGATCCTCGTCCAGGCGGTCCTGGTTGGAACGATCGGATACGGGCTGGGAGTGGGGTTAGCGAGCATCTTTGGGATGGTGACCGCCAAAACGGAGTTGGCATTCTGGATGCCGTGGCAGTTGCTGGCGATAAGCGCGTTCGCGGTCATGGTTATCTGCGTAATATCAGCTTTTATAAGCATTTATAAGGTAATGCGGCTGGAACCGGCGATTGTGTTCAGGACATAATAAAAAACACGGTTGGCAAATATAACACTGTTTTATATAGTAACGACGTTATGGGATTGAAAGAACGGCGACAACGTGAACGCGATGAGGTTCGCGGGAAGATTCTGGACGCAGCCCGGGAACTCTTCGCGGCCGAGGGAATCGAGGCGGTCTCCATGCGCAAGATTGCCGACGCCGTCGAGTATTCGCCCTCGATCATTTACCAATATTTCGCGGACAAGGATGCGCTGCTTCACGAACTGTGCTCGGAAGACTTTGGGGCGCTGGCCCAAACCTTTGGTGAAATCGCCAGCGTTGCCGATCCGATTGAGCGAATCGAGCAGATTGCATTGGCGTACGTCCGGTTCGGCATCGAACACCCAAACCATTATCGCCTGATGTTCATGACGCAGTTCCACGGGAAGAAGTTGGACGCGGAGGAAATGAGCAAAAAGGGAAATCCGGATGAGGATGGATATGCGTTTTTGAGGCAGGCGGTCAGGGAAGCCATCGCGGCGGGACGATATCGGATCGGGCTAACCGACGCCGATCTCATCTCGCAGGTTCTCTGGGCGGCCCTCCACGGGCTGGTAGCGCTAGAGATTACAAAATGCAATGATCCATGGCTTGAATGGCGGCCATTCGAGCAGCGAATCAAAGTGATGCTCGACATGCTGCAGCGTGGCATGGCCAAATTTCCCGCGAAGGATTCCCAATGAATTTCCTGGCGATGAAAATGTTGATCGGGGATCGGCTCAAATATCTGAGCCTGGTGGCGGGGCTGGCGTTCGCGGCGCTGCTGGTGACGCAACAGGCGTCGATTTTCTGCGGATATGCGCTGCGCACGGGGTCGTGGCTGCACGATGAAGAGAAAACCTGCGACTTGTGGGTCATGAATGACCAAGCGGAATTCACCGAAGCGAATAAGCCCGTCCTCGACACCACGTTGGACCGTGTGCGGGGAATTCGCGGCGTGCTGTGGGCGGTGCCGATGTATCGCGGCTACCTGAAAACCCGGATGCCCGATGGCACCCAGGTGACCATCCGCCTGATCGGCGTGGACGATGCGACGTTGCTGGGCGCGCCAGCGCAGATGGCCGAGGGGAAAACGGAAGATCTTCGGCGCGATCGGGCGGTTTTCATCAATACCGATCAGGCCGGGGATGGGTTGCTGCTGAAACACGCCAAGCCGCCGCGGCCGTTGCGCGTCGGCGATAGCATCGCCATCAACGATCACGAGGCGATCGTCGCCGGAACGTATCGAGCGACACCGGAATTTTTCTGGGAACCCGTGCTTTACACGACATTCACCCGAGCGCTGACGATGGCGCCCAGCGAGCGGCGAACCACCAGTTTCGTGCTCGTCAAAGTTCGCCCCGGTTTTGAAATTGCCGATGTCGCCGGTCGCATTGGCGCAATTCCCGGGCTTAAGGCGCTCACCAGCGGTGAATTCTCCTCGATGACGCTGAACTATGTGCTGAACAAGACGGGAATCCTGATCAATTTTGGTCTGACGATTGCGCTGGGATTTCTCATCGGGGCGCTGGTCAGCGGGCAAACGCTCTACACGTTTATGCTCGACAACCTGAAACATTTCGCCTCACTCAAGGCGATGGGTGCGGGGAATCTGGCAATCGCAAAAATGGTCGGGCTCCAGACCGCGTGGGTTGGTGGGATCGGGTATGGGATCGGCGTTGGCGCGGCATCTATCTCGGGTCTGCTCTTTTCCAGGATCGGATTGGCATTTGAAATGCCGTGGCAGATTCCGCTGATCGGCGCGGCCGCCATTGCGTTCTGCTGTTTCGCCGCGGCGGGATTCAGCCTGATCCGCGTGCTTCGGCTCGATCCGGCGGTTGTTTTCAAGGGATAACAATGACTTCTCTGATTCCCGAATATCAATCGGTCATCCCGGCCGCGCCGGACTTGGCGGTCCATTGCCGGGGCGTGACCAAATCGTACGGTGTGGGCGCGGGGCAGGTCACCGCCTTGCGCGGGATCGATCTGGACGTGCGGACCGGGGAATTGCTCATGCTGGTCGGGCCATCGGGGTGCGGGAAGACGACGCTCATCAGTTGCATCGCGGGGATTCTGGACCATGACGAGGGCGTGTGCACGGTTTTCGGCAACGACTTCAAGTCCATGAACCAGGGGCAGCGGACGCGTTTGCGGGGCAGGACGCTGGGGTTTGTGTTTCAGTCGTTCAATCTGCTTCCGACGCTGACGGCGGCGGAGAATGTGGCGGTTCCGCTGCTGATCAATGGAATGGCGCGAAGCCGGGCCATCGCCAAAGCGCGGGAAGTATTGGAACAGGTGGGGCTCGGCCAGCGGCATGGGTCGCTGCCCAAACAGCTTTCGGGCGGGCAGCAGCAGCGGGTGGCGATCGCGCGGGCGCTGGTTCACGATCCTAAGATTGTTGTCTGCGATGAGCCGACCAGCGCGCTGGATCACGAGACCGGGCATCAGGTGATGGAGATGCTGCGGTCGGTGGCGATGCGCAGCGGGCGGTCGCTGGTGATTGTCACGCACGATGCGCGAATCTTTGAATTCGCCGATCGCATCGCGCAGATGGACGATGGGGTCATTCAGAAAGTCGTTGATTCTCACGAGGAATTGAAGCACTGACCTTCAGAAAGAGTTAACATGATACGCAAAATAATTCTGCCGATTTTGGCCGTGGCTGGAGTGATATTCGCGGCGTACACGGTGGTAAGCGGAAGCCGTCCGTCGCCCATTGCGGCGCCGGCGGCACAACCGAGTCACGCGCCGTTCGCTGATTATGTCGCGGGCGCGGGCATCGTGGAGGCGCTGGGGGAGAACATTCAGGTCGGCACGGTCGTACCGGGCGTGGTCGAGCAGATTTTTGTGAAGGTGGGCGACAACGTCACCAAGGGGCAGCCGCTTTGGTTGATCGATGATCGCGATCTGCAGGCGGATCTGGTCGTGAAGCGGTCGGCCGTCATGGTCCAGCAATCGCTGCTGGAATCGGCGCAGGCGAAATATGACCGGCTCAAGCAGATGCCGCGCCCGGAAGAGATTCCGCCGGCCCAGGCGCGCGTGCAGGCCGATCTTCACAGCCTTGAGGATGTGCAGGACCAGTTGAAGGTGATTCAGAGCGTTTCCGATCCGCGCGCATCAGCCAGGATGATCTGGACCGGCGGCGACATGCGGTGGACATCGCGCAGGCGCACCTGACGGAATCGCAGGCGAATCTGGCGTTGCTGCGGGCGGGATCGTGGGACCAGGATTTGAAGGTTGCCCAGACTGACATCGAAAGCGCGCGGGCGAATTTGCAGGATGCGCGGATGCAGGTGCAGAGCGATTTGACTTTGATCGACCGTCTGACCGTAAGATCGCCGATCGACGGGCAGGTGTTGCAGGTGAAGATTCACCTTGGTGAATATGCTCCGCTGGGAGAGCTGGCGGCGCCGCTGATGCTGGTCGGAGATGTGCATAAACTGGTCGTGCGAACGGATGTGGATGAGAACGACGCCTGGCGGGTGCCGAGGGACTCGACCGGAAAGAGCCGGGCGGTGGCTTATTTGCGTGGCAACCGCGATATAGGGTGCGATTTGACGTTTTATCGTACCGAGCCGTATGTGATCCCCAAGAAATCCCTGACCGGGGACAGTACTGAGCGGGTCGATACGCGGGTTTTGCAGGTGTTATATACTTTCGACCCGGCCGAAAAGCCGATCTATCTGGGACAACAAATGGATGTTTTCATTGAAACATCGCCGACGACGACGACAAGAGAATGATGATGGGGAATAGTGAAAACAGTTGAAGGAAATCCGCAAATGAAAATCCGTTTCGATCGCAGTGTTTGGATGATTCCAACGATTGGCTTGGCGCTTTGGGGCTGCGCTGTGGGTCCTAATTACAAACCTCCCAAGGTCGAAGCGCCGGACCAGTTCAGCGAGATCAGCTCGGCGACCCAGCCGACGACGGAACCGGTAGTGGCGCCGTCCACACAAGCCGCCACCCGGCCGGATTATCAAAGCTGGTGGGAAACACTGAATGATCCGGAGCTGAATTGCCTGATCGATCGCGCGGTGCGAAGCAACCCGGATGTGCTGGCCGCGACCGACAGAATTCTTGAAGAGCGCGGCGACAAGGGCGTGGCCACGTCAGGTCTGTTTCCGCAGATAAACGCCACGGGCAGCTACACTCATTCGCGCGACAGCCAGAATCTGCCGGGAATCTCGCAGCTTGGCGGAAGCGGCAGCGGATTCCAATTTAGCGGATTGGAAGCCGATCTCTGGCAGGCGGGTTTTGACGCGACGTGGGAGATCGACGTGTTCGGCGGAACGCGCCGGGCGATCGAGTCCGCATCGGCAAACGTGGAGGCGGCCGTGTGGGATCGGCGCGATGTACTGGTGACGCTTCTGGGCGACGTGGCGGTGAATTACATCGAATTGCGCGGCGCCAGCGGGAGCTTCAGATCGCCCAAAGCAATCTTGGGAGCCAGCAGCAAACTTTGGATCTGACCCGGCGGAGGGCGGAGGGTGGATTGGTGCCGTATCTTGATGTCGCGCAGCAGGAAGCGCAGGTTGCGACGACGGCGGCGACGATCCCGACGTTTGAAACGCAGATTCGTCTTTCGATTCATCACCTGGGCGTTTTGCTGGGGCAAAGTCCCGGTGCGCTATCGGATGAACTGAGCGTGGTGGCGCCGATTCCGGTTGGGCCTTCGAGCGTACCGCCGGGAGTGCCGGCCGAATTGCTGCGGCGCAGGCCGGACGTGCGCAGGGCCGAACGGCAGCTTGCGGCGGCCACGGCAGAGATCGGGGTTGCCGTCGCGGATTTCTTTCCGCAGTTTTCGGTGACCGGCGCGATGGGGACGGCGTCACAGCCGCTTAAGCGTCTTTTCGATTACACGAGCCGGATGTACAACATCGCGCCCGGCGTGACGTGGGATATCTTCGACGCGGGAAAAGTCTACTCCAACGTGAAGGTGCAGAACGCCCGGCAAGCCGAAGCGCTTGAGGCGTATCGCAAGGTCGTGCTGCAAAGTTTCCAGGATGTGGACGATTCGCTGGTCTCGTTCAACCGCGAACAGGTCCGGCTTCAATCGCTGCGGGAAGCGGTGGTCGCCAATCAGCGGGCGGTGGATTTGTCCACGGAGCTTTTCGAAAAAGGGAGGCGCGGATTTTCTGAGCGTTTTGGACGCCCAGCGGAGCCTTTTTGCGGCGGAGGATGAGATGGCGCGGAGCGAGCAGCAGGTCTCGGCGAATCTTGTGGCGGTTTACAAGGCGTTGGGCGGGGGATGGCAGGAATAGCTTGCGGCCGGCGCGGAGTTTTCAGATTTAGCCTAAGCTGCTAAAACATCGTCATGGCAACCAAGGAACAAAACCTGAAAAAGGTCGCTGATGCCGGCGTCGTCGCGGTGATCCGCGCCAATTCCAAGGATCAACTGATCGGCATCACTGAAGCGCTCCTGGCTGGTGGCGTGCCGGCGATTGAAGTTACGATGAGCACGCCGAAGGCGATTGCGGGCATCGAGATGCTGGCGGATCGATTTGGCGACAGCGCGGTGATCGGGGTGGGAACGGCGATCGATGCGGCGACGGCGCAGGATGCGATCGCGGCGGGCGCGCAATTCGTCGTGTCGCCGGTGTTCGATGAAGAGATCGTCGCGACGGCGCGGAGGTATGGAAAGATCGTAATTCCGGGCGCGTTCACGCCGACGGAAATTTTGCGGGCGTGGTCGGCGGGAGCGGATGTGGTGAAGGTTTTTCCGTCGACGGGGCTGGGGCCGCAATATTTCAAGGATATTCTGGCCCCCCTGCCGCAGCTTCGGCTTACGCCGACGGGGGGTGTAGATCTCAAGAACGTCGGGGAATGGATCAAGGCTGGGGCTGTATTTGTCGGGGCGGGGTCTTCGCTGGTGTCGAAGGATGCGATGGGGAAAAATGACTGGGCGAGCATCACAACCAACGCCAAGGCGTTTGTCGAAGCCATTCGAGCCGCGCGGGCAAAATGAACAATGGCCGAGATTAGCGTCGATCGCGCGTTTGAAATCGCTGTCGCGCAATATCGCGCTGGCCGGTGGGCGGAGGCGGAGAGCATTTACCGGCAAATCCTTGGCCGGATTCCCGACAATCCGATCGTCATGCATCATCTGGGGATTCTTCTGGCGCGGCAGGCGCGCAGCGAAGAAGCGATACAGCTCCTGACCCGGGTGATTCAACTACAGCCAAACAACGCCGAGGCACAAAACGATCTCGGCAACGCCTTGCGCGACGTGGGACGGCTGAACGAAGCCGCGGTTGCTTTGTCGAGAGCGGTCGCTCTTAAGCCGGATCTTGCACTGGCTCACGCGAATCTGGGCAACGTGCTGCGGGACCTTGGCAGGCTGGATGAGGCAATTGAAGGACTTGGGCGGGCGATTCAGATCAAACCCGATTTTGCGGCGGCGTATAGCAATCTTGGGAACGCGCTTTACGACACGGGCCGGGTGGAGGAGGCCGTCGGGGCTTTTCGCCGGTCGATTCAATTGGATCCCGGATTTGCGGCCGCGCACAGCAACCTGGGCGTGGCGCTGGAGAGATTGCATCGCTCTGAAGAGGCGGCCGCCGCTTTCGGCGCGCGATCGAGCTCGCGCCGGACTATGCGGAAGCGCACAGCAATCTTGGGCGAAGTTTGGAATCGCTGGGCCGGCTTGAGGCGGCGATCGCGGCGCATGAGCGCGCGGTTCAACTCAAACCGGATTTTGCCCCCCTGCTATGCAATCTGGGGAACGCGCTGCAGGACAACAGGCAGGTGGAACGGGCGATTGAAGTTCTTCGCCGCGCTATTCAGCTTCAACCGCAATTCGCCGAAGCGCACAATAATCTTGGAAACGCGCTTTGCGACCGCGGCGACGCTGATGAGGCGATCGCATCCTATCGCCACGCCCTGCGGCTCAAACCCGATTATGCCAATGCGATGAGTAATCTGGCGGGCGCGCTGATCGATCAGGTGAAACTGGAAGAAGCCGAGGGTCTTTTGCGCCGGGCCATCGAGATCGATCCGCAATGCGCGGATGCCCATTGGAACCTGGCGATTTACCTTTTGCTTCACGGCGATTTTGAGCGGGGTTTGCCGGAGTATGAATGGAGATGGAAGGTCAAAAACGTCATGCGAGGGTCGCCCAATCTTCCCCAGCCGCCGTGGGATGGGCGGGAACTGAATGGGCGGACGATTCTTCTCCACACGGAGCAGGGAATTGGGGATGCGATCCAGTTCATTCGCTACGTGCCGATGGTAGTGGCCTGCGGCGGGCGAATCATCCTGCGCTGCCCGATCGAGTTGAAGCGGCTGTTCACGGCGGTCCCGAATATTGAGCGGATCATTGATTTGAACGAGCGGCTGCCGGAGTTCGATGTTCATTGTCCGCTATTGAGCCTTCCACGGGCCTTCAGGACGGACCTGAATTCGATTCCCGCGACGGTGCCCTACCTGCGAGCCGATCCGATGCTGGCGGAAGTCTGGAAGGGGAAATTAGCGGGCTGGGGCGATGTTCGAAAAATCGGGCTGGCGTGGGCAGGAGCGGGGATTCATTCGAACGACCGCAATCGATCGACCACGCTGAATAGCTTTGCACCGCTGGCGGAGATTGAAGATGTGGCGTATTTCAGCCTGCAAAAAGGGGAAGCCGCCAAACAGCCTCCGCCGGAGGGGTTAGCGATTTCTGATTTCACATCGGAGTTGAATGACTTTGCAGATACGGCGGCGCTGATCGAGAATCTCGATCTGGTCATTACGGTGGATACGTCCGTCGCCCATCTGGCCGGGGCGATGGGTAAGCCGGTTTGGGTGCTGCTGCCGATGAATCCGGATTGGCGATGGATGTATGATCGGGCGGATTCGCCGTGGTATCCGACGATGAGGTTGTTTCGGCAGAGCAAGCCGAAGGATTGGCCGGCGGTACTCGACGAAGTTGCGCGTCAATTAATGACATAAGGGAATTGCGTCGGTGTTCAGCCCAATGCTCTATATACTCCGGTCCCATTACCGATGATTCCTGGCCCACAGAACAAAAACACTCGTGCCTCGGTGCAAGCAGCCCAACAGCAGCATCAGGGTGGAAATCTTGACGAGGCTGTTCGAATATGCCGGGATGTCCTCAGCCGGGAGTCGAAAAATGCCGAAGCACTTCACCTGCTGGGGCTGATCGCATTGCAGTTGGGCCGGCTCGATGTGGCGATTGACTTTATGCGCCAGTCGATAGCAGTTGCTCCCGATGTCGCGCACTTTCACACGAATTTGGGCGCCGCCTTGCAAAAGAAGGGGCGGCTGAACGAATCCATTGCCGAATACCGGCAAGCAATTGCACTTGATCCTCGGCAAGTTCAAGCCTACAGCAATCTCGGAGCGGTGTACCACGATTTGGGACTGCTTGATGAGGCGGCTGAGTCGCTCAATCATGCAATTAAATTGAAACCTGACTACATTTCTCCGCAATACAATCTCGGAGTGATTCTTAGCCAGAAGGGGGATTTTAGCGCTGCGGTCGAAGCATACCGGCAAGTGCTGCGAGTGAAACCGGATTTTTCCGAGGCGCACAGCAGCCTCGTCTACGCGCTCCATTTCCATCCGGCATACGACGCCGAGATGATCTATAGCGAACATCGGCGGTGGAACGAGCTCCACGCAAAGCCACTGGCGAAATTGATCCAGCCGCACGCGAATAACCGGGATGCGAATCGTCCATTGCGTGTTGGTTACGTCTCTCCTGATTTTCGCGACCATAGCGTGGGTAGATTTCTGCTTCCGCTGCTGGGTTCGCATGATCCGGAGCGATTCGCGATTTTTTGTTATTCGGATGTCCTGAACCCCGATCGAGTCACTGGAGTTCTCCAGGGGCGAGCAAAGCAGTGGCGGAACGTTGTCGGGACAACAGATGATCAATTGGCGCAGCTGATTCGAGACGATCAGATTGACATCCTGGTTGATCTGACCATGCACATGGCCAGAAATCGAATGCTTGTTTTTGCCCGCAAACCAGCACCTGTGCAAACGACCTATCTCGCATACTGCTCGACGACCGGCTTGGAAACGATGGATTATCGATTGACCGATCCGTACCTGGACCCGCCTGGAATGAACGACGCTTTTTACAGCGAGAAGTCGATTCGGCTGCCGGAAACCTACTGGTGCTATCCGGTGCATGAGAATGTCCCGGACGGAGGCCCGCTGCCGGCATCGGAACACGGCGAAACAACGTTTGGGTGCCTCAACAATTTTTGCAAGATTTCCGCGGAGACGCTGGAAGTTTGGGCGAATTTATTGAAATCACTGCCCAAATCACGCCTTATTCTCCACGCGCCGGAGGGAAATCATCGCAATCGTGTGCTGGCCTTTCTGCAAGATCATGGCGTCGAACCGAATCGGCTCAGTTTCGCCGGCAAGGCTTCAATTCACGATTATTTCCTGCGATATCGCGAAATCGATATCGGACTGGACCCGTTTCCGTGCAATGGCGGGACAACGACATGCGATGCTCTATGGATGGGAGTTCCGGTCGTAACGTTGGCGGGACGAACGGCCGTCGGCCGCGCGGGTGTAAGTATATTGAACAATGTCGGTTTGCCGGAGTTGGTCGCCCGCTCGCGGGATGAATATGTCCATGTCGCCGCCGAGCTTGCAGCGAATGTTCCGCGATTGACAGCACTGCGCTCAACGCTGCGTGAGCGAATGCGTCAATCGGCATTGATGGATGCGCCGCGGTTCACCCGAAATGTCGAGGCCGCCTATCGGCAAATGTGGTGGAATTGGTGCCAGCAGCAGTCACAGTCACGATAAGCAGCGTTTGATCGGTGGGCGATCAAATCGCGCTTCGCTTGATCTCATCCATTTAGCGAGATGACGGAATCGCGCCGGCCGAATGTCTTATGCCGGCGTCGGGAGTTAATATTCGATTCCGATGTCAACGACAGTCGCTCAGACCTTGGGATTGGCGGTGCAGCATCACCAAGCCGGTCGATTTGCCGAGGCGGAGGCGATGTATCGGCGGGTTTTGGCGGAAGAACCGGGGAACGCCAATGCGCTGCACTTGCTTGGGGTTTTGGCACACCAGTCGGGCAACAACACTGGCGCTTTAGAGTTGATCCAGCAAGCGGTCGCCATAAATCCGTTGGCGGCGGAATTTCTAATCAATTTGGTTTCGGTTCTGATCGCGATGCGCCGATTCGAGGAAGCGGTGCAAGTCGCCAGGAAGGCCGTGGAGTTGAATTCGGGATCGGCAATCGGCCAATGCGCGCTGGGAAAAGCGTTGGTTGCGGTCGGCCAGGTCGACGAGGGGGTCGATTGTTTTCGGCGGGCGTTGGAGATCAGGCCGGATTGGGCGGATGTCCACTACAGTCTTGGCGAAGCATTGGAAAGCCTGGGGAAGCTGGATGAAGCGGTTGCCTCTTTCAGAGAGACGGTCCGGCTTAAGCCGGATTATTCGGAGGCGTGGAGCAGACTTGGAACGGCATGGAAGGACTTGGGGAAACAGGACGAGGCAGCCGCGGCATACCGGGAGGCGTTGCGATTTAATCCGGGTTCTGCCGAGACGCACAATAACCTGGGCAATGTTCTCAACGGTCAGGGAAAGACGGAGGAGGCGATCTGCGAATACCGCGAGGCGATTCGACTGAGGCCGGACGTTGCGTTGGTACATTACAATCTGGGAATCGCGTTGGGCCAGCAATGGAAACCGGATGAGGCCATGGCCGCGTACCGGGAGGCGCTGAGGATCGATCCCGATTATGCGGAACCCCACAGCAATCTGGGTCTGGCGTTCCTGGGCCGGGGCGAGTTGGCGGAAGCTACGAAGTCGTTCTCGAACGCGATTCGGCTCAAGCCTGATTTCGGCGAGGCGCATTGGGGTCTTAGCTGGGCTTTGCTTCTTGGCGGAGATTATGAAAACGGCTGGCGGGAATTTGAATGGCGATGGGAATCCGCCGCATATCGCGGAACGAAACGTCCTTTTCCACAGGCACAATGGGACGGTGGGGACTTGAACGGACGCCGGATTATTCTTCATGCGGAGCAGGGACTTGGGGACACGATCCAATTCGTTCGCTATGTTCCACTTGTGTCGGCTCGCGGCGGTAAGGTGATTCTGGAGTGCCCGGCGTCCCTCGTGCCGCTTTTTCGGAATATGCCGGGTCTGGAGGAGATCATTCCGTCGGGCAAGCGCCCGCCGCCGTTTGACGTGGTTTGCTCGCTCTTGAGCTTGCCGCTGAAGTTCGGGACAACATTAGCAACGATTCCGGCGTCAATTCCGTATCTGCGCGGACCCTGTGCGTGCTGAAGCGTGGTCGAGGAAATTGCCGGCTGATCCGAGGCGGCCGCGCGTCGGCCTGGTATGGGCGGGCAACCCGGATAACAGAAATGGCCGCTTTCGCTCGATACCCCTTCGATGCTTCGCCCCACTGGCGAACGTGAAGAATGCGCGATTCTACAGTCTTCAGATCGGGGCGGCTGCCCGCGAGGTTTCCGATCCTGCGCTGGGATTCGAGTTGATCGACTTCACGAGCGATCTTCACGATTTCGCCGACACCGCCGCGATGGTAGCCAATCTCGACCTGGTGATCTCGGTGGATACGAGCGTCGCGCACCTGAGCGGAGCGCTCGGTGTTGCGACCTGGCTTCTCGTTCTTTTTGCGCCGATTGGCGCTGGATGCTGGATCGCGACGATTCTCCATGGTATCCGACAATGAAATTGTTTCGGCAGAGCAAGCCGAACGACTGGGCGGCGGTGGTTACGGAAGTTGTGCGGCAACTGCGCCGAATCGGGCAAATTGGGTGATCGATGAAGGGAATATCAATCCAGAACGCGCTTCGAGCGGTGGCGGAACACCAGCGCGCCGGCAGGTTTGGCGAGGCTGAACGAATCTGCAAGCAGATCCTTCAGAAACAGCCGCGGCATTTGGAATCGCTGGCCTTGTTGAGCATCCTGGCGCGGCAGCAGGGGCAGTTCGCGGTCGCGGCGGAACGCGCGGCGGACGCAGCGCGGGCGTATCCGCAGATCGCGGAGTTTCATGCCAACCTCGGTGAGTTCTCGCGGCTGGCAGGAAAGCGAGATGAAGCGATCGCGGCATTTGGGCGGGCCGTTCAGTTGAAACCGCTGGAGCCGACGTTTCATAATAGCCTCGGTACGGTCTTTGCCGATGGACGGCAGAACGAATCGGCGATGAAGGAGTATCAACGGGCGATTCAACTTAAACCGGATTACGTCGATGCGTGGAACAATCTCGGGGCTGCTTTAAGGGAAATGGGCCGGCTGGATGAAGCGGCCGAGGCAATCGGTAAAGCGCTGGAATTGCAGCCGCAACTGGCAGGGGCGCATCTGAACCTCGCGATCATTCGGACGGACCAGGAGCGATTTCCCGAAGCAATCGAAGGCTATTTGCGCGCGATCGCGGTCAAGGCGGACTTTCGCGAAGCGCACTGGAGCCTCGGGATGCTCCATCTTCTTTTGGGCGACATGGAACGGGGGTGGCCGGAATATCAATGGAGGCCGACGCTTGCCTCACGGTTTGCCAAGCCCGTTTGGAAGGGAGAAGAATTGGAGGGAAAGACGATTCTCCTTCATGTGGAGCAGGGATTGGGAGATACGATCCAGTTTATCCGCTATGTGCCGCTGCTGGCGGAGAGAGGCGCGCGAGTTTTGCTGGCATGCCAGCCGGAGTTGACGCGGCTTTTGTCCAGGATTGTGCCGGTCATTGCGGCGGGAGAAATGCTGCCGGCTTATGATTTTCATAGCGCGATGTTGAACCTGCCGATCGCATTCGGCACGACGCCGCAGAATATTCCGGCGTCGATACCGTATCTCAAGGCGCCGGAGGAACTGGCGAATGCCTGGTTGCCTCGTGTAAGAAAAAAGAGGCGACGTTGCGCGTAGGTCTTGCCTGGGCGGGCAGCCCAAATCATCGGGACGATGTCCGGAGATCGATAAAGCTGGAACAATTGGCGCCCATTCTCAAGACGCCCGAGGTCGAGTTTTTCAGCCTGCAAATGGGTGCGGCCGGACGGCAGGCGTCGGGATGGGCGATCACGGATTTCACGGCTGATCTGCGCGACTTTTGTGACACGGCCGCGCTCATCGAAAATCTGGATTTGGTGATTACGGTGGACACGGCGGTCGCGCATCTGGCGGGAGCGATGGGCAAGCGCGTGTGGGTTTTGCTGGCTCGAATACCTGATTGGCGGTGGATGCTCGAGCGAACTGACAGTCCGTGGTATCCGACGATGCGGCTGATGCGTCAGCAGGTCCGCGGCGATTGGGAGGGTCCGATCGCGATGGCGGCGGCGGAACTCGCGAAACTTTTAAAAGGCGAGTGATGAATGTCGGATGATTCGCCTGACAACATCGGCACCGCGCTCGCGCATTTCAGCGCCGGGCGATTGGCTGAGGCGGAGGCGGTTTGCCGCAAGATTCTGGCGGATCGGCCGAACGACGTCGGCGGGTTGAATCTTCTCGGCAAGCTGCTCAGGCAATCGCGCCGATTGGAAGGGGCGATCGCGGCGTTTCGGAAATCGGTTGAGCTGAATCCAGATCAGGCGGAAGCTCAGGCCGAGCTGGGCGTGTGCCTGATGCAGGCGCGAAACCCGGCCGCGGCGGTCGAACCCTGCCGAAAGGCGATTGCAATCGATCCAACTCTGGCGGCGGCGCATAACAACCTGGGGGCGTGTCTTCGCTTCCTGGGGCAATTCGAAGAAGCGGCGGTGGCGTGCAGAAAGGCGATCGAACTTCGGCCGGATTATGCCCGGGCGATGACCAATCTGGGCGCGGCGCTGGCCGAGTTGGGCCAGAACGGGGAAGCGGTCCAGTTTCATTCTCGCGCGATCGAACTTGAACCGAATCTCAACGAAGCACATTGGAATCTGGCGATGGCGAGCCTGCGCCTGGGCGATCTGAAACGGGGATTTTCGGAATACGAATGGCGGTTCAAGGGGCCGGATGGAGTCAACCTTTCAAGATATTCCCAGCCGCGATGGGACGGGGGCGATCTGGCGGGCAAGACCATTCTCCTGCATGGGGAGCAGGGAATGGGGGATATCATTCAATTTGTGCGTTATGTCCCGCTTGTCGCGGCGAAAAAAGGGAAGATTGTTCTCGTCTGTCATCCGGAGCTTTGCCGGCTGCTGGGGAATATGCGGTTCGTATCGCGGGCGATTCCATTTGAAGCGGCTCCCCCGCCGTATGATGTGTTTTGCCCGACGCTGAGCCTGCCGTTTATGTTTGGAACGACGCAGGTCACGATTCCAGCGTATACACCGTATATCTATCCACCAGCGGATCTGGTTCAACAATGGGCGCAGCGTCTTGGCCCCCGGGGAACGGCGGCGCGCGTTGGGTTGGTCTGGTCGGGCCGACCGGAATTCAAGGACAACGCGGCGCGCTCGGTGCGGCTGGAGCAGCTTGCGCCGCTGGCGGCGGTGAAAGGGATCGAATTTCACAGTCTGCAGAAAGGTCCGGCATCAAAGGATGCGATGAATGCGCCGGCGGGAATGAAGCTGGTCAGTCATGGTGAACAGCTCACCGATTTCGCTGAGACTGCCGCACTGGTTGCCAATCTGGACTTGATCATTTCCGTGGATACCGCGCCGGCGCATCTTGCCGGGGCCATGGGAAAACCTGTTTGGGTTCTTTTGCACAATCCGGCGGATTGGAGGTGGATGCTGCAACGTTCCGATAATCCATGGTATCCGACGATGGTTTTGTTCCGACAAGCATCGCCGGGCCAGTGGAATGATGTTATAGGCCGCGTCGCGCAGGGGTTGGCAACTGGTCAGAGGCGCGCGGCAACCGTATGATTCCCCGAAAATGGCCACGCAGTACATCGAAAAAATCGGCCGCGCGACCAACAACATGCTGGCGGACTTCGGCCGGTTCTGCGATTTCGTCGGGCATACATTTTTCTGGCTTATCGTCAGCGGAGGGCGGCGCAAGAGTCTTCGCCTGCTTTTGCCCCAATTGTTTGAAATCGGCGTGAAATCGATTCCGGTCATCGGGATCACGGGCGGGTTCATCGGAATGGTCATGGCCGTCGAGACGTATACCCAGTTCAAAGCGATCGGGCAGGAGGATCGCCTCGGCCAGGTGATTTTCCTTTCGGTGGTGAAGCAGATCGGGCCGGTGCTGGCGTCGGTGATGCTTGCGGGCCGGGTTGGCGGGGCGCTCGCGGCGGAACTGGGGACCATGAACGTGACCGAACAATTGGACGCCCTGCGGGTTATGGGGACCGATCCGATCCAGTTTCTTGTCGTCCCGCGATTTCTCGCCTGCGTGCTGCTGACGCCGATGCTGGCGGTTTATAGCGATATCGCCGGGATCATCGGTGGGTGGTTCATCGGCGTGAAAATTCTGAATGTTCCCGCCGGCCCGTTTTGGCATTTCGCCAGCACGGGTGTGGAAATGTGGCAGATCAATGAGGGGCTCATTAACTCCGTCTTTTTCGGCGGGGCCATTGGGCTGATCAGTTGTTATAAGGGATTCACCTGCGGGGCCGGGGCCAACGGCGTGGGACGGGCGTGCACGGATTCGTTTGTCGCCAGCTTCCTGGCGATCATCGTCATGAATTTCGTTTTCGCCAACGTGGCGCAGAATTTGTATATCGCGCTTTTTGGAATTCGCAGCGTGTTTGGAAACTAGGCGAAACCATGGCACTCATTGAACTCAAGCATATTTACAAACGATTCGGCTGGCTGGAGGTGTTGAACGATGTCAGCCTGCAGATCGAAAAAGGGAAATGCCTGGTGATTCTGGGCGCCAGCGGCAGCGGGAAAAGCGTGATGCTGAAGCACATCGTCGGATTGCTCAAGCCGGACCGGGGCGAAGTCTGGTTTTCGGACCAGAGGATCGATGTGCTTTCCGAACGCGAACTGATGAAGGTGCGCGAGCGGTTCGGGTTCCTCTTTCAGCAAGGCGCGCTGTTCGATTCGGACAATGTCGCCAAAAACGTGGGGTTCCCGTTGATGGAACACACCAACAAAAATCCAGAAGAGATCGCGGAAATCGTGAACCACAAATTGCGGATGGTCGGGTTGCCGGATATCGGCAAAAAAATGCCGGCCGAGCTTTCCGGCGGACAGCGCAAGCGCGTGGCGTTGGCGCGGGCGATCGCCCTGGACCCGGAGGTGATCCTCTATGATGAACCGACCACGGGCCTGGACCCGATCCGGTCGGACGTGATCAACGAGCTGATCATCAAGCTTCAAAACCAACTGCACGTGACCAGCGTCGTGGTGACGCACGATATGAATAGCGCGTTTAAGGTCGCGGATCGGCTGGTGATGCTATACGAAGGCAAGCTGATCTTCGATGGAACGCCGGAGGAAATCCGGGCGACGACAAACGAAGTCGTCAAGCGATTCGTTCTGGGCGAGGCGAGCGAAGAGGAATTGCAGACGCTTGAATCGGTAGAGGAATAACGGGCCATTGGCCGTAAAGGGATTGAGGCGATGCCGACGTATCAGCGAAACATCATCGTTGGAGCGACCGTCCTGGGCGCTTTGATAATCTTCACGTGGATGTTGCTGACATTCAGCAGCAGAACGGCCGCGCTTTTCGCGCCGCCGCAGATCAAGGTTCATTTTATCTCGCCCAGGGCGGATGGATTGTCGTCCGGGTCGCAGGTTAATTATCTGGGCGTGGTAGTCGGGCGAGTGGAACAGATCGCCCGGAATACGGACGGAAAAACCGTCAACATTGACGGTCTGGTTGACCGCGACCCCCCTCTGCCGGCGAACCTGAATGCGACCATTGCCAGTTCCAGCGCATTGGGCGGTGGCAACAGCGTCAACCTCGCCGTCGACGGCGACCAGCCACAGGGCGTCCTCGCCGCCGATGCGACCATCCCCACGCAATACGTGGGTCTGCAACTGAATCTGATCCCGCCGTCGCTTTCGCAGACGGCTTCGCAGATCGGCCAGGTGGGCGACGAACTGAGCAAGACGCTGAAGCAGCTTCGCGAATCCGGATCGATCGAGGATTTGGACAAGACGATCAAGACGGTTGCCGTCCAGGCGAAAAAGGTCGGAGATGTTTTTGATTCGCTGCAATCGGTGCTGGGCGATGCCGGCACGCAGGGAGACCTTCACACGATCATCCGGAATTTGCGCCACGACCGACAAGCTGAACACGCTGGCGGACAGCCTGCAAACGGCAAGTGCTACCGCGACCATAACGATTAAAGGCGCGGGACAGGACATCGACGCGATGAGCAAGCAGGTCGGCGACCGGCTCACGCAGATTTCGTCGGTGCTGGCGAGCGTGCAGAGCATTATGGAGAAGGTGGATAAGGGGCAGGGGACGGCCGGGCAGCTTGTTAATGATCCGAAACTGTATCAATCGTTGACGGATACGGCGCGAGAGTTGGATAAGACGGTGGCTGATCTGCAGCGGCTTATCGAGCAGTGGGAAGAGGAAGGCGTGGATCTACACCTGAAATGAACTTAAATCGCCACGTTTTATTCGGGCGAAAAAAAAGATTTTTATCGGTTACGGCTTTCGTGCCGGCCGGCATCCCTTACTCGAATATAACAAGCGCTGGCGCTGCGAACATGACCGGCTGGCCTGTTGAGATTCGTGATCGCATCTTGCAAGGAGGCAAAATAGAGTCGCCGCGTATCGGACGAGTACAAATACTGCAACCGATAGAAATCTTCTTTGACACGATCCGCCAACTCGCCAATTTCCTTTTTCATTCATTTCCAATTATCTTCTCCTCCCAATATGACATCGATCAAACTTCCCGATGGAAGCCGCAAGGAGATTGCCGACGGCAGCAGCGTGATGCAGTTGGCTGAGTCGATCGGTAAAGGTCTCGCTAAAGCCGCGATCGTCGGGCGGGTGGATGGGAAGCTGGTCGATCTGGGTGCGAAACTCACTGGGGAACACGAGGTTTCCATCGTCACTGACAGGGATCCGGATGGACTTTATGTCATGCGGCACAGCACGGCTCATGTGCTGGCGCAGGCGCTTCGGAATCTGTACGGCACATCGGTTCAGTACACCATCGGGCCGGTGATCGAGAACGGGTTTTTCTACGACTTTGAATTGCCGACGGGATTCTCGGTTGATGAATTGCCGAAGGTCGAGCAGGAGATGCGGAAGCTGGTCGACGCAAATTTGCCGTTCTCGCGCGAAGATGTGGAGCCGGCGAAGGCCAAGGAAATCCTGCATGGGGAGAATCAGCGGTTCAAGGATGAGATCATCGACGAGCTTGCCCGGGCGGGGGAAAAGACGGTGTCGATTTATCGGCAGGGGAATTTCACCGACCTTTGCAGGGGGCCGCATCTGCCGGCGACGGGGAAGATCAAGGCGTTCAAGCTTATGAGCGTGGCTGGGGCGTATTGGCGCGGGGACAGCAACCGCGAACAGCTTACCCGCATCTACGGCACGGCGTTCTTCGACAAAAAAGACCTTGAAAACCATCTGAAGCTGCTGGATGAAGCGAAAAAACGGGATCATCGCGTCATCGGAAAACAACTGAGCCTATTCACCATCAGCCCGCTGGTCGGAAGTGGATTGATATTGTGGATGCCCAACGGGGCGGTGCTGAGATATGAGTTGGAATCTTTCATTCGGCAGGAATTGCAGCGGCGGGGATATAAGCAAGTTTATACGCCGCATGTGGGAAATATCAATCTGTATAAAAAGAGCGGGCATTATCCGTATTACAAGGAGAGCCAGTTTCCGCCGATCCACATGGCGGAGCGGACCGCGTCCGATCCGAAGGCGCCGGTGGCCGATACGGATGAGTTTCTACTTAAGCCGATGAACTGTCCGCATCATATTCAGATTTTCGCGGCGGAGCCGAAGAGTTATCGCGATCTTCCGGTGCGGCTGGCAGAATTTGGGACGGTTTACCGGTACGAGGAAAGCGGCGAGTTGAACGGCATGACCCGCGTGCGGGGTTTCACGCAGGATGATGCCCATTTGTTCTGCACGCCGGAGCAGGTGGAGGATGAATTCCGCAGCACGGTTGATCTCGTGCAGTTCGTGTTCCGCTCATTGGAATTGCGGGATGTGGAAGTGCGGCTTAGCCTGCGCGATGACAGTCCGAAATTTGCCGGCGATCCGAAGTTGTGGGAACTGGCGGAGGGGCAACTTGCCAGGGTGCTTACGGAGATGAAATTGCCCTACGTCGCGGCCAAGGGCGAGGCGGCGTTTTACGGACCGAAGGTGGATTTTCTGGTGCGGGATGTCCTTGGGCGGAAATGGCAATTGGGAACGGTCCAGCTTGACTATGTGTTGCCGGAGCGGTTTGGACTGGAATACACAGGGGCGGACGGGCAGAAACACCGGCCAGTCATGATCCACCGTGCTCCGTTTGGATCGATGGAGCGATTTACAGGCATCCTGATCGAACATTTCGGCGGAGCGTTCCCGCTTTGGCTGGCGCCGGTGCAGGTATCGGTGCTGTCAATCAGCGAAAAATTCAACGCTTATGCGGCGGAGGTCGTGGAGGCGATTAAGGAAGCCGGCTTGCGGGTTGAACAGGATCTTAGCGCGGACAAGATCGGGGCCAAGATTCGGCTGGCGACGATGCAAAAGGTGCCTTACATGCTGATTCTGGGGGAAAAAGAGGTGCTGGGGAAGACGGTTGCGGTCCGCACCCGGGCCGGGGCCGACATGGGTCAAATCCCGATGCTGGAGTTCATTGAACGATGCCAGCAGGAGATAGCCACGCGTGGCGCCAAGGCTGAAAAGTAAAAAACTCACATTTGAGCTTGAAAAGTCGGGTGTGAATGCCGATAATTTCGTGCAGGATCCCTGATTTTCGCATTTCCTTTTTGTCAAATGCCTTATAGAGTCAGGCGACCTCAATATTGCCGCGATCCGGGGCGAGTGCCTTGGCGGCTGAAGTGGTTTTTGGAGTATTTATATTTCTACGAATTTTCGCCACAACGAGCAGATTCGCATTTCCCCGATTTTTCTGATCAATGAGAAGGACGAAAAAGTCGGAAGCACGTCAACATCGGATGCCCTCCGAATGGCCAGGGAGGCCGGGCTTGATCTGGTTGAAGTCGCCCCCACCGCCCGCCCGCCGGTCTGTAAAATCCTCGATTACGGCAAATGGCGTTACCAACAGCAAAAGAAGGTCGATAAATCGCGATCCAGCGCGAAGGCCGGACAGCTCAAGGAACTGAAGCTGAAAACGGTCAAGATCGGCGAACACGATCTGATGATCAAAATCAATCATGCCCGCGAATTCCTGAAAGACGGGAACAAGGTTCAATTCACTTTGCAGTTCAAGGGCCGCGAGATGGCCCACCAGGAACTGGGACGGGATATCTTCGTCAAGATCAAGAGCGAGCTGTTCATGGTCAGCAAGGTGGAACGGGACAGCAAGATGGAAGGCCGGCGGATGACGTTGGTGCTGCAACCCGATCATAAGCAGCCGGGAGCGAAACAGCCGGGGACGGCTGGAACAGCGCCGGCGGCGGGGAAGGCCCCGGCCCCGACGCCGTTTACGGCGGGGAGCGGATTGAATATCCAGCGACCTCCGGTGGCGGCAGCTGCCGCTGCGCCGGCGAAGCCGGCGGTGGTACCGGTCGAACCGGTTGCGCGGGTTCAGGCTGCGCCGGCCGGATCGCGTTGAAATTTCCCCCGTTTAGTTATCCCTAGAACACGGCCCGCTAAGGGGCAACTGCGGGATGTGGACTTCCCAATATCCCTCTGCTATATTCCCCGCCCCTTCGTAATCGGAGGGGACGTTCGGATTTTCCACGGATTTCTTATGGCCTATAAATTCAAGCCGAATAAAAGCGTCCGCAAACGCATGCGGATGACCTCGACGGGTAAGCTCAAGCACGGGCATAGCTTTCATACGCATCTGATGAGCGCCAGAAACGCCGCGCAACGGCGGCGGATTCGCCGGCCGACGATTCTTTTCGAAGGCCATGCCAAGAACATGCGAAAGCTGCTGGGGGTCAGCGGGATTCATCCCGGGAAGATTCGGCATGACCGTGAGTTGGCCGCAGCCAAGGCTGCCGAGGAAAAAGGGAAGTAGTCATGGCGCGATCAACCAGCGGAGCGACGCACGCCCGCAAACGAAAACGAGTTTTGAAAGCCGCCAGCGGATTCCGCGCGGCGTCGGGGACTTTGTACCGCCCCGCCATCGAGTTCGTCCGCAAGGCCGGGGTTTACGCCTACCGCGACCGCCGGCAGCGGAAACGACATTTCCGTACGCTGTGGATCACCCGGCTGGGCGCGGCGTTACGGGCGAAGGGCCTTCATTACAATCGATTCATCCCTGCGCTCGTCGCCGCTGGAATTGAACTGAACCGCAAGATGCTCAGCGAATTGGCGATCAGCGATCCAGCCGTGTTCGATGCGATCGTTGAGAAAGCCCGGCCGCATATTGTGCAGCCGGTGGCGAAAGCGAAAGCATCGGCGTAAATGCATTTTTGCCACAGATGAAAAATCAGATTCACACAGATAAATCAAAGAAGGTTTCTTCGCCTTTATCTGTGTGAATCTGATTTTTATCTGTGGCAATAATTCTTGGTCTTATTCTTCCCAACCCATCGCGCGCTCGACGGCTTTGTGCCATCCGGCGATGCGACGTGTGCGATCGGCCTCGGTCATTTGTGGATCCCATTTCTGATCGGCTCGCCATTTTGAGCGTAAATCGTTGAAGTCGCGCCAGAATCCGACGGCCAATCCGGCGGCGTAGGCGGCACCCAGGGCAGTGGTTTCGCGGACTTTGCTGCGGATGACCGGAACGCCCAGAAGATCGGCCTGAGATTGCATCAGCAAGCTGTTGGCGGTCATGCCGCCGTCGACTTTCATCACCGCGAGGGAGGCGTTGGAATCGGCGACCATGGCGTCAACCACATCGCGGGTCTGGAACGCGACGGCTTCCAGGACGGCGCGGGCGATGTGATGGCGATTGGTGAACCCTGTCAGGCCGGCGATGATTCCGCGGGCGTCGCTGCGCCAGTATGGGGCAAACAATCCGGAGAAGGCGGGAACGATAAAAATCCCGCCGCTGTCGGGGACGGCGGCGGCGAGGGGTTCGATCTCGGCGGAGTTGCCGATCATTTTCATGTTGTTGCGAAGCCATTGGACGAGGGAGCCGGCGACGGCGACCGATCCCTCAAGGGCGTATCGCGCGGGCTCGTCGGCACGTTGATAGGCGACGGTCGTGATCAGGCCGCGTTTGGATTGGGTGGGATTCGTGCCGGTGTTGAGAAGGAGGAAACATCCGGTGCCGTAGGTGCATTTGGATTCGCCGGGATCGAAGCAGCATTGTCCGACGAGGGCGGCCTGTTGGTCGCCGAGATTGCCGCAGACGGGAATCTCGGCGGCGAATGGGCCGTCGGCGCGGGTGGTTCCCCATGCGGCGGGATCGATGGAGGGTGTGATTCGGGGGAGCATTTTGGGTTCGATTCGGAGCAGGTCGATCATCGAATCATCCCAGCCAAGGGTGGCGAGGTTCATGAGCATGGTTCGGCTGGCGTTGGTGACGTCTGTCACGTGCTGTCCGGTGAGGTTCCAGATGAGCCACGAATCGATGGTGCCGAAGAGGGCATCGCCGCGCCGGGCGGCGTGGCGGATTTCGGGGTTATGCTCCAGAATCCAGTGTAATTTTGGGCCGGAGAAATAGGTCGCAAGCGGCAAGCCGGTTTGGGCGCGGAAGCGGTCGATGCCGCCGGTTTTGGATAGTTCATCGCAGATTGGCTTGGTGCGCGTGTCTTGCCAGACGATGGCGTTGGCCAGCGGCTTGCCGGTGTGGCGGTCCCAAACGACCGTCGTTTCGCGCTGATTGGCGATTCCAACAGCCACAATCTGGCCGGGCTTTGCCCGAGCCATCGATATCGCCTCGGCGATCACTTCCTGCGTGCGTTGCCAGATTTCCAGGGGATCGTGTTCGACCCAGCCGGGGCGTGGGAAGATTTGGCGGTGTTCCTTCTGGCGCAGGCGACGGGGCCTTCGTGATCGAAGATCATGCAGCGGGTGCTGGTGGTGCCTTGATCGATGGAGGCGATAAACGAGGACATGGATCCTACGGGCTGGCGGCTGGTTTCATTTTCCATCTCCCCGTCGCCAGCGTGGCGGCGGCGATGGCGAGGATGCTAATCAAACCGACTGCGTAACGGGTTTGATTGAAATACCAGACGCTTGTATCGGGGGTGATTGGAAGAAATCGCAGGAAATACATGCACCACAATCCGGCGATGGCGGCGACAAGGCCATAGCGCACCAGAAGGAGAATGAACAATCCCATGACTAGGCCGGATTGAACCCATTGCACCCAGCCGGCGCTGTACCATTGGAAGTTGTTGACGGCCCCGAGCAGAACCAGTGCGGCGGATGCCAGCCATTTGCGGCGCAGCACGAGCAGGAAAAGAACCATGGCCAGCAGATAGAGCAGCCCGATGTAGAAGGAATCGAGCAGCGCCCAGAGCGCGATGGAGGTGGGGTTTTGTTTGCCGAGGAAACGGACCAGGGTGCTCAGGTTGGGGACGGCGGCGGCGTGGCCGAAATACATTGGGAGGATGTTGGTCAATTCCGCGAGAATGGCGGCGGCGATGCCGACGGTCAATCCCGCAAGCACGTGTGACGCCACCAGGGGATCGGTCAACCTTCCGGCCAGGGCCCGGCTCCAGGAAATGACCGTTTCCGGCCACGTTTTGCGAACAAAAGGCTCGAGGGCGAGATAGAACATCCAGACGACAACGGCCGGGACAAGAACGAATCCCAGTACGCGGAAAAACGACCGCATTTCGAGGAAGAATTCGGGAACGTGGTTGGAGCACAAGAGCCAGATCAGCAAACCGAGAAGCACGAACAGGCCGGAGAGTCTTTGAGCGCCTTCGGTATCCACGACTTGTCCGGCACGGATATTTCGCCAGGCCAGGATTAGGCTGCTGACGAGGGCGGCCAGGATCAGGGTGGTTTGAAGCCCGAGGTTTCGCCCGATGGGCAGTTCGGGATTGGCGGCGATTCCGCGGCGATCGGCATCGTCCTTCCACGATTCGCGAATGTGGAAATAAACAGGCCGGCCCTGAAATGCGGCGGCTTCGATATGGATGTGCTGGTCGGGGCTTTCGGGATAGACGCCGTCCCAGGCGAATCGGCTGGTGACAAACATCGGTGGAATTTCGGTTGGGGCGACGGAGTGGAAATCCTGTTGTTTGAGTTCGGCGGCCCGAAATAGCGGGGCAAAATCGGCGGTGGTCGTCACACCCGAAGTGGATTTGCCCAAGCTCGAATCGGGAAGAACTTCCAGGCTCTTGAGCCGGCCGAGGCAGTCGAGAACGATGGTTCGCATTCCCGGAACGCTGCGCACGGGCTCGTCGAGGGTGACCATGCCGATGTCGTCCTTGGAGATCATGAATTGCGGACTCTGGCGATACCAGAAATAGATCGGACCTGGCCGGGCGGCGGCAAGACGATCCCAACGGGAACTGGTGTGATCGATATCGTGGACCCAGGCGATATATTGCTCGTCCAAGCCAAATCCGTCGGCGCGGCTCCGGAGCGGCGAATCGGCATAGCCGGCATCGGTGAGAATCTGGAGGGCGCGATCGGTCAGGACTTCCGGTGCTTTGATTCCATCTCGCATGCGGGGGATTGGGGTTGAACGGGCCGACAGAAGTACGACGGCTACAACTCCCACCAAGGTCAATCCGAGAAGAATTGCGGCGCGGACAGTGTTCAGGCCGACGGAGCCGCCGGCGGCGGCGACCATTTGAGGGCTGGGCGTCTCTCCAGCCGCGAGCATCGCGGCGAGCGGATCGCCGCCGGGTAGCGCCGCCGCGACAGCCAGTGCGCTTCCGGGCGCTTGCTGGGGTCTTTTTCCAGGCAGCGGAGGATCGCCCGCTCGGCGATTGGATCCATGTCCTCGATGAAAGTGGATGGATGCGTCGGCGACGTTTGGCGGTGCATCCGGGCGTATTCGGGCATGGAGTGGGCCGAGAACGCCTGTCGGCCGGTGAAAATTTCGTAGAGGACGAGTCCAAGGGAATAAATGTCGCTGCGGACGGTGGCTTCGCCCTTGGTGAATTGTTCCGGGGCCATGTAAGCGGGCGTGCCGGCGGCGACGTCGTTGGCGCCGTCTACGCGGCCGGAGATTCCAAAATCGGTGATGCGAACCTGGCCGCGGCCATCGAGCATGATGTTGGCGGGCTTCAGATCGCGATGAAGGACGCCTTTGTCATGGGCGGCGGCGAGGCCGGCACAAAGCTGGCGGGCGATCTGGATGGCCTTGTCCTTGGGCAGGCGACCGATTCGGCGGAGGAGAGCGGAAAGGTCTTCGCCGTCGATGAATTCCATGGAGATGAACTGTTCTTCATCGATCTCGCCGATGTCGAAAACCCGGCAAACGTTGGGATGCGTTACCTGTCGGGAAAGGCGAACCTCGTTGTGGAATCTTTCCAGCCAGGCGGGGTTGTTCTCGAAAGATGGGGGGAGAAATTTGAGAGCGACGGGCTGATCGAGGGTCATGTCATCCGCCCGGTAGACTTCTCCCATTCCGCCGATACCGAGCAGGCTGACGATTCGGTATCGCTCGGCCAGAACGGTGCCGGAATCGAATCGGCCGCGGGGGGTGGAATCGAGGGAATCGCGGTGCGATGAACCGGTGCGGGAAGTGTGCGAGCGATGGTGGGAAAGCGCGGACCTCAATGATGCGTGCCGGCCGCCAGCGGAAGGTTGCGAGTGCGGGATTTCCTGGCTGACGGCGGGCGGATCGGGCTCGGTGGTCAGGCTTTCGGGTTCTTCGGTTTGCGGCAAAGGGTTGGTGGCGTTGGCATCGGGTTGCGAAGCCTGGCGATGCGAATGGAGGAGGGAATTTACCTCGGCCGTCAACTCGGCGTCGTCCCCGCAAAGGCGCACCACTTCGGCGTCCTGCTGCTCGGGGGGCCGATCGCAGACGGCGAGAAAGACTTCCTTGACACGTCGGTATTGTTCGGTGGTCATTTCTCTCAAAGGCTCAGCGGCTCAGTTCGCGCATGAGCCAGGCGCGGGCCATGGTCCAATCCCCCTCGATAGTACGCTTGGATACGCCTAGCACGCCGGCGACCTCGTCGACGCTCATGCCGGCGAAGAATCGCATCTCGACAACCTGGGCCTGTCGCGAATCGAGCTGACCGAGCTTGCTCAGGGCCTCGTCGAGGGCGAGGATTTCCTCGGCACGCTGGGGCGCCAGGGCGACGGAATCGTCGAGGGCGACCCTGCCGGCGCCGCCGCCGCGCTTTTGACGCTTGCGCTGGCGAGCGTGATCCACGAGAATTCTACGGATCGCCTGGGCACCGACGGCGAAAAAATGCGTGCGGCCCTGCCAATCGACGCGGGTCTGATCGATCAGGCGGAGATAAGCCTCGTGAACCAGGGCGGTCGGCTGGAGCGTGTGGTCGGCCCGCTCGCGGCGAAGATGCCGGGCGGCGAGGGCGCGAAATTCATCATAAACGAGCGGCATCAGCTTGGCCGCCGCCGAAGCGCGGTCGCCGCCATCCTTCATGGAGATGAGAAGTTTTGTGATCTCGCTGCCTGCCACGCGGTTTGGTTGGATTATCGCAGCTATCGGCAAGACGACAAGGTGCTAACTAAATCCCGGTTTTGAATAGGTCTTGACTCAATCGGAGGAGTGAGAAGAGTTGTATCGGTTAAGCTGTTTGTGCCGAACGGCTTCGTTGACTCGTATATAACAGACGCCGGCGCTGCGGACACGCTTGGCTGGCCTGGTCACGAGCGGACGAGCCGTTTGCGATGGTCAAGGCGACACTGATTTGCGATTGCGGTTGTTGCCGGTAAATTCGCGAGGGTATCGGTCGTTTTGTTCATCAATTTCGGTGGCTGGTGCTTCTGGCGTGGCTGGCGGCGGCCGGGGTGCTTGCGCTGGCAGCGCCAAACCGGATCCGACGGTTGGGGAAAATGCCGATCTTTTGCCGGCGGATACGCCGGTCCATCGCGGACTCGACCAGCTTGCGGAGCACTTTGGGGACAAGAGCGGGCTGAGCGCGATCGTTATTGTTTTCGAGCGTGCGGATGGGCCGCTGACGCCGGGCGACCTGGCGGAAGTCGAGCGCATGGGGGCGATGGTGGCGCAGCCTCTTCCGGGGGAATCGATTTCGAATGAGTTTAATGCGATTTCCGTCCGCACGCCGGGAACTCTGGCCGTGGCGGGGACGGCGAATCCCATGATCAGCGAGGATCGCCGCGCCGCGTTTGTCCGGGTAAGCCTGCCGTTCAATTACATCACCAAGCAAGCGGCCCGCGTGGTCAAACACACCCAGGAAATCGTGGCCGGCGGAAACTTTCCATCGGGTCTTTCGGCCGCGGTGACGGGGTCGGCGGGCTATGGCTATGACTATGGGGTCGCGACGGAACGGAGCCATCAAAAGACGCTGATCGTGACGCTGATTTCGGTGATCGTGATTCTGCTCGTCGTCTACCGCGCGCGATCGCGGCGCTGATGCCGCTGGCGGCGATCAGCATCGCGGCGGGCGTTGTGTTCAAAGTGCTGGCGTTCGGCGAGCGACTCGGCGTGCACAGCGGAACCGCGGAGCAGATTTTCACGTTTGTTCTGCTGTATGGGGCCGGGGTGGATTATTCCCTGCTGCTCATGAGCCGATTCAAGGAATTCCTGGATGAGGGGCGATCGGCGGCGGATTCGGCGGCGCTGGCGCTGGACGCGAGCGCGGGGGCAATTATTTCGTCGGCTGCGATGACGGTTTCGGGTCTGGTCATGTTCTGCTTCGCGCGGTTCAGCGTGTTTCGCGATGCGGGGCCGGCGGTGGTGCTGGCACTGGCGATGGCGGCAGTGGCGTCGGTGACCCTCGTACCGGCGATGCTGGCGATCATCGGACCGGTGGTCTTCTGGCCCGGGAATCGGTGGGATTCCCAAACAACCCCCAAAGTGCCCCGGCGGAGATTCTGGACGGCCGTTGCGCGATTTGTGGTGCCGCGCCCGGGGTGGGTGATGTGTTTTACGCTGGCGGTGCTGGTTCTGCCGGCGGTGCGCGGCGTCCATCTAGATTGGAATTATGATGCGCTCTACAGCCTGAAATCGACCTATCAGGCGCCTATCGGAACAGCGATGGTTGAACGGCACTGGCCCATCGGAGAAATCGCGCCGGTCGATATTCTGGTGGTGGCCGACCGATCCTGGCCGATCGAAACATGGAAGAGCGGTTGCGATAAGATCACCGCCGCGATCCTGGCGGTGGCGGATGTGGACAATGTCCGCGCGCTGACGATGCCGCTGGGCGTCCATGCGCCGGCCGCGGAAAATGCGGCGATGCTGCTGCTGGCGAACGATCAGATTAATTCGGAATTTGTCAGCGCGGACAGCGCGCGATGCGGATGTCGGCGATTTTGAAGGTGCCACCGTTGAGCCGGGAGGCGATGGACGATGCGGGCAGCGTGACGAGTGCCGCCGATCGCGCCGCGGCGCAGGCGGGCCTGAACGCGGCACATTCACATTACCGGCGCGAGCGCGGAGATGATCGACACGCGGACCGTCACGCAGCAGGATTTTCGGCGTGTCTCGCTCCTGGCATTGGGGGCGATTCTGCTGGTCGTGACGACTCTCCTCCGGGATATTTTCCTGGCGATATTTATCCTGGCGGCGACGGCGCTGAGCTATTTCACCACACTGGGGCTCACCTTCTGGATTTTCCAGTCCCTTGGAGCCACGGGGCTGGAGTGGAAGGTGCAAATGATGCTCTTCATCGTGCTGATGGCCGTAGGACAGGACTACAGCATTTTCTTCGCCATGCGTTTGGCGCAGGAAAGGAAGCAATTGAGCTGCGCGGCGGCGACTGAGCGGGCGCTAATTTTCACTGGGCCGGTGATCTCCACCTGCGGGCTGATCATGGCGGCAACGCTGGGAAGCGTCATGGCCGGGGATGTAAGATTGCTCGTGCAAATGGGGCTGGCGTTTGTGCTGGGGATGCTGATTGATACGTTCATCGTCCGGCCCCTGCTCCTGCCGTCGTTTATTTCGCTGCGCGAACGGCTATTGCGCCGGCCCGCCAAGGTTGGGGAGATGGTAACTGGCAAGTAGAAACGCAGTTTGTACGATTGGCGGGTATGCACCACCGCCTCATGCAAATCGTTCAATCGCTTCCGGCCAGCAAGGTTGTGCTGGTCGGGGACATGATGCTGGACAAGTATTTTTACGGCAATGCCGAGCGAGTGTCGCCCGAAGCGCCGGTGCTTGTATTGCACTATCAGAGCGAGGAGCTTCGGCTGGGCGGGGCGGCCAATGTGGCGTCGATGCTGGCAACGCTGGGCGCAATGGTGAAGCCGATCGGGCTGGTGGGGAATGATGCGGCGGCCGAGGATATTCGGCGGCTCATGCAAAAGGCGGGGATCGACGCGAGTCTGCTGGTCGTCGCAGAAGATCGCCCCACCACCAGCAAGCTTCGGTTGGTCGGGGCGGCGCAGCATCGTCACGCCCAGCAGCTCATGCGGCTGGATTTTGAGAACGCCGGCCATGTTTCCGAAGTGATTGCGTCGAAACTCATCGCACAGGCAGAGCAGGCGATCGCGGGTTGCGAGATCGTCTGTATCGAGGATTACAACAAGGGGGCCGTGGGTGCGCGCGTCTGCCAGGGCGTAATCGCGGCGGCGAAACGGCGGAATGTACAGGTGCTGGTCGATCCGGCGTCGATCGCGGATTACTCGAAATATTCCGGGGCGACGGCGCTGAAGCTGAATCGGTCCGAAGCGGCGCGGACGACGGGCCGGCGGATCGAAGGGCCGGACGATTTCCAGCCGGCGGCGGAGCGATTGCTGGAGCAACTGAATCTGGAAGCGGCGATCCTGACGCTGGACCGGCATGGGGCGTTTCTGGCGACCCGCGACGGCGAGCGGCGATGGTTGAAACATGCGCGGCCGCGACAGGTGTTCGATGCGACCGGCGCGGGAGACATGGTTTTGGCAATGATTACGGCGGCAAGGGCGGGAGGCGCGGATTGGGTGGAGGCCGTCGCGCTGGGGAATGTTGCGGCGGGATTGGAGGTTGAGCGGTTCGGCACCGTGCCGATTAAGCCGGAGGAGATTATCCAGGAGATTCAGGCCGAGGCTCATGAGCATCCCGGCAAGGAGCGGACGCTGGAGGGGCTGCTGGCCGAGTTGGCCGGGCATCGGGCCAGCGGGAAGCGAATCGTTTTCACCAACGGTTGCTTCGATCTGATCCATCTGGGCCACGTCAAATATTTTCAGTTCGCGCGAAAACAGGGGGATTTGCTGGTGGTCGGCGTCAACACGGATGAGGGGATTTGCCGGCTCAAGGGGGCGAAACGCCCGATCATCAACGAAGCCGACCGTCTGGGCGTTCTGGAAGAGTTTGAAAGCATCGACTATCTGGTCAAATTCGGCGAAGACACTCCCCAGCGGCTGATCGAGCAGATTCGGCCGGATGTCCTGGTCAAAGGGGCAGATTATCCGAAGGAAAAGGTGGTCGGATGGGATATCGTGGAATCGTACGGGGGAACGGTGGCGCTGGCGCCGCTGGTGGATGGGAAGAGCACTTCGGCGCTGATCCAGCGAATATTGGAAACGCAGAAATAAAGGCAAGAATTTTTGCCACAGATATCAATCAGATTCACACGGATAAATCGAAGAAACTTGCATTTCATCTGTGTGCATTTGATTTATATCTGTGGCGAAATGCATTTCTCCGTCCCGGAAACAATATTTTGTCCGTTCCGCGTGGCTCTGGTACGGGATATGCTTCGGTTGGATTAAAGTGGCAACCACGGCTAGGATGAACTAACAAACCGAAAGGAGCTATCAACATGGCTCGAAATGATGAGCATCATGCGAAGTCGGCGGCGGACGAACTGAAGGAAACGGTCTCGGAGATCAGTCAGAATGTTCGCGAGATCGGCGGCGAAATCGGCGATCTGGCGCGGGAGAAATTCACCGATGTCCGCGATCAGGCGGCGGGTTATTACAAGAAGGGCCGCAAAAAGGCCTCGGAATGGGAAGAGGGCGTTGAAGACTACATCAAGGAACAACCGATCAAGGCCCTTTTGATCGCGGGCGGCATCGGATTGCTGGTCGGCCTGTTTTGGCGCCGACGATAATCGGCCCGGCATTGATCCGTCCTGTATAATGCCCCCATGGCGAAATCATCCGATCCGGCAAGCAGCGCTCCGCCTGAGGATGGTCCGGTGAAACCGCAGGGGGAGCGGATTGACTCGCCGGAAGAGGCGTTTGCTTCGCTGCGCGGCCGGCTGGACGAATTTGTCGATTACGCGGTTTATTTCTTACTTTGCCAACTGGATGCACTGAACTTCGCCATCAAGCGGCGAATTTTGACGGCGTCGATCATGGCGGTCACGGTCCTGGCTGCGGCGGGAGCGATCGTCACGGCTGTTGTACTGCTATGCGAGGGGATTTGCGATGGACTGTCGAGTTTGCTTGGACACCGGTGGGCCGGGGAACTCGTGACAAGTCTTTTGCTGCTGGGGCTGGTTGTGGTCGCGGGCGCCATTGCGGTGAACAAGCTTTTCATCGGGCCACATAAGAAAATCGTCGATCGATATGAGAAACTGCGCCGGCGGCAGCGCGAGCGGCATGGGCGCGATGTCCGCGATCGGGCACGCGAGGAGAAGACCCGTGGATAAAGGTCAATTTCTCAGGGAACAATCGGATGATGCGATGGCGGCGATGCGCAACCCTGCGGGACGCCAAAAGCGATGCGTTGCGTTGCGTTGATGTCCGGGGATGGGCGAGAAGCCATCCCTGGAAGTCCGCCGCGGCCGCGGCGGCATCGGGATTTGTCGCGGGGGAGATGCTCCGAAGGCCTGCCAGTGAGCGCCGTCCCGGCCGGCCGAGCGAGCCATCCCATGTCGGAAGGTTTCTGGTAAGAGTCCTAAAGCGGGCGATCAGAATAACCGTTGCCATCGCCCAACCCCTCGCACAGGAGCTATGGGCGGCCCACATGGCTTCCGTAAATAGTGCTCCGAGCCAGCGTTCCGACGGTCAGGACGCTTCGCCGCCCCCCGCCACCGGCCCCTCGGAAACCCCGAATCGGCCATGAGGCCGGAATTACTTACCTCACTTCACAGGCCCGGCGACCGCCCGGCTGTCGTGAATCAATTTTTTTGTTGGTAGAACCGCGGATCGGGTGTAGTCTGATTTTACTTGAATTAAGTCAACCGCGCTTTTTTCGCTTCTGGATAAAACATGGTTCGCGGAATTCGTCGATTCATTTCGGTGGGCGTTGTTATTTGCGCTCTTGCCGCCACGATTTCGGCCTCGGGGTCCGCCTCGGGCGACAAAGCGGCGAGCGGAAACGCACGGAATTTGCGTGCGGCCAATCCCCAGGTCGCGGCGTTCCTGATCGAGGTTCGCATCCGGCGTTTGCACCTGGTCAGGCCGGACCTGATCCCCTATCCGATCGCTTACGAAATAATCTGTTGAAAAGGTTCTTTTTCCCTGCCCGGGTTGGCTCCATAGATTGTTTTATCTTTCGGCGGGTTTGGTCGGTGGCGTCCCGGAAATTAGTTGGCTGGGCACTGCGCCCCATATCACAGACAGGGGAAAAGAAGAATATTTTTATCGTTACGATCCTTGAGCCGTCCGGCATCGCCGGCTCGAATGCGAGACCGCGCTGGCGCTGTGAACACGGCTGGCTGGCCTGCTGAAGTTCGCGACCGCCTTTGGCAAGCTGAAAGACATTTGTCCGACCTAACCCGGATTATTCACCACGGATGGGCGCGGATATCACGGATATTTGATGCGGGGAATCGCTTGCGATCTAACGATTTATCTGTGAAATCCGTGGTTCAAACCAATTCACTGCTCAATGGTTGGCTCGTCCGTTGAGGTTCCTGCCGAAACTTTGCTGCGATATCGGCCAACGCATCGGCGGCGAATTGCACGTCCTGCGCGCTTGAGAATGGCCCGAAGCTGAGGCGGGTGGTTCCGCCGTCGGTTGAGGTTCCGATGGCGAGATGGGCCGCGGGGGCGCAGTGAATCCCGGCTCGGGTAAGGATGCCATAGCTCGATTCGAGGATGGCGGCTAATTCCTGTGGATCGATTCCCTGGATTTTGACGGAGAAGACGCCGAGGCGATTTTTTACGCCGCGCGGGCCGAAATAGGTCAGGCCGTCGACATCGGCGATTCCGTCGATGAATGTGCCGCAGAGTTGGGTTTGATGACGGGCGAGGGTTTCAATTCCCTGATCGAGAACCCACTGGACGCCTTCGGATAGACCGATGATGCCGATGGCGTTGTGGCTGCCAGGTTCAAATTTGTCGGGAAGGAAGTCGGGCTGGCGATCGTTTTCGCTGATGGAGCCGGTGCCTCCCTCGCGGATGGGGTGGAGCTGTGACTCCAATCCCGGCCGGATGTAGAGGAAGCCCGTGCCCAGGGGGCCGAGCAATCCTTTGTGGCCCGGTGCGGCCAGTAGGTCGATGCAATCCGCTTGAACGTCAATCGGTAAATGCCCGGCGGACTGGGCGGCATCCACCAGGAATGGGATGCCGTGTTCGCGGGCGATCATTCCGATTTTCCGGATCGGCTGGACGGTGCCGGTCACATTGCTGGCGTGGGTGACGGCAATCAGGCGGGTATCGGGGCGAATCGCGCTGGCGATTGTATCGGGATCGACTAACCCGCTGGACGGATCGATCACGACGCGGGTCTGTTCGATGCGGCCGGCGTCCGCCAAGGCGTTGAGCGGGCGGAGGATCGAATTGTGATCGATCTGGGTGCAGATCGCATGGCCTTTGACGTCCGAATGGAAAAGCCCCTTGATGGCCAGGTTCAGGGCATCGGAGCAGTTGAGCGTGAAAATAAAGTGGTCGCCGTTTTCACCATTGAAGAGCCGGTTGAGCCGGCGGCGGCATTCGTTGAGGAGAGCGCCGGTCTGGACGGCCTCACGATAGGCACCGCGGCCGGCGCTGGCGCCGAGATCGGTGGCGTAGCGGACCATCGCTTCGAGAACCTGCTTGGGCTTGGGGAAGCTGGTGGCCGCGTTGTCGAGATATAGACGGCGCGGGGAGCGAATTGAATTTGAGTGATCGTCCATTGGCATTTGCGATTTCTGTAATGATAGCGGAGCGAAGCTGGGAATGTCATTACCAGAACGCCCAATCGTGCGTATAAAGGACATAAAGGCCCAGCAGCAAGTTGGTAACGCCGTGGGCGATAATGCATGCGCCGAGGCTTTTGGTGCGCACCAGTAGCAGCGCGATCATCGCTCCCCACACGAACGCCGTTATCCACATCTGCATGTGAACGCTGGCGAAAACGGCGGTGACGACAATGAATGCCCTCGTGTCCCACTCCCCCACCGCCACCATTTTGAAATCGTTGGGGGCGATGAGGGTTCGCCAGAGAAAATCGCGCCAGAAAAATTCTTCCATGAACGGCACGACCAAAGTCGGGCCGAGTAGGCGGATCGTGATAAATGTCCAGAGTAACAGGGGCGATGAAAAATTGGTGAATGGATTCAGCGATTCGAGATGGGCGCGAGGGTAATTGGGCCAAACGTGCAGGAGGAACTTTTCCATTCCGACCCATTGCACGACGCCGACGATGCCGATGAGCACTCCGAGCCAGGCAAAGCTCCAACTGACCCGGGTAAATTGCGGCCACAGGATAATCAGCAATGCGCCGGTCAGCACGGTCTTAACGATGTAGGAAGCGGGGAAGAGGCTGGGCCAGGTTCCGCCCACCCAGGTGAGAATGAGAAACGCGCCCATCGGGATCATGTAGGCGAAATCGTCAGCGACCCACCGGCGCGGGCCGTTCTTGTTGTCTGGCGAGGATATCGGTTCTTGAACTGTCATTTAGTCCGGCATTCTGGCGTCACTGCCCGTCTCGTGGCAAGGGGCGGGAGCTGATTAAAAAAATACTTGCTCACGCGGAGGCGCAGAGGCGCAAAGAAGTTTTTTTCCTGCGCCTCTGCGTGAGATTTTTCCTTTCCGTGGAGTTTTACTCAGGGTGAAGAGACTGGATTAAGTGTTGGATGAGGATTTGTTTTACTTCGGGCAGGGATGGGGCGTTTTTTCCGAGAAGTTTGTGGATGCTGGTGACGGGGCGGCCGGTCAGGCCGCAGGGGATGATGTGATTGAATCCGGATAGATCCGTAGTGACGTTCAGGGCGAGCCCGTGAAGGGAAACGCCGCGGCGGATGCGAACGCCGATGGCGCAGATTTTGGCGAGATTCGGCCCGTCCATCGCCCAGACGCCAATGGCTTGGGGGTCAGCGCGGGATTCGATGCCCAGTTCGACGAGGGTTGAAATGGCGATTGCCTCCAGGCGATGGACATATCCGCTAACGGACAGGCCGTGTGAGGCAAGGCGGATGATTGGATAGGCCACGATCTGGCCGGGGCCGTGATAGGTGATGTCGCCGCCGCGGTCGCTGTGAACCAAGTCGATATTTTGTTCGGCCAGTTCTTCGGGGCTGGTGATGAGATTCCGGATGGATTCTTCGCGGCGGCCGAGGGTGATTACGGGGGAATGTTCGACGAGAAATATTGTTTCGGATCCCCCGGCGAGGACTTGTTCGTGCGCGCGTTCCTGCAAGTCCCATGCTTCGCGGTACGCCATGCGGCCAAGATCATTTACAACGATCCCTGTCGGCATCTTATGGAAAGACTAGAATGCAGGAATGGAAATGTCATCTTCGGGAGTGGACGCGGAAATCAGAAAACATCGCGTGGCCGGCGCGACGGTCACGGTGCTTGGGCCGGATCGAAAGCCAGCGGCGAAGCAAGAGGTGACGATTGCGCAAACCCGTCACGCCTTTCTTTTTGGATGCACGGGCTCAAGCATGATCGCGCTGACCAACGGTGAATTGAGCGGCGAGGCAAAATCACAGGCCCAGTCGCATGCTCAGAGCCTGACGAATCTTTTCAATTTCATCACCCTGCCGTTTTATTGGGGACGATTTGAGCCCAAACGCGGCCAGCCCGATACGGCGAGAATTACAAAGACCGCCAAATGGTTTATCGACCGAAATTGCATCGTGAAGGGGCATCCCCTTTGCTGGCACACCGTATCTGCCGAGTGGCTGCTGCAGATGAGCGATGAGGAAATCGTCGAGACCCAACTGTCGCGGATTCGGCGGGAGGTCACGGATTTTTCCGGCGTGATCGATATGTGGGATGTCATCAATGAAGTCGTGATCATGCCGATCTTTGACAAATACGACAACGGAATCACGCGAATGGCTAAGCGGCTTGGCCGGATCGGAATTATCCGGGCGACGTTTGACGCGGCGCGATCGGCGAATCCGAAAGCGATGTTGCTGCTGAACGATTTCGATGTCTCGGCGGCGTATGAGCGGCTGATCGAAGAGTGTCTGGAAGCGGGAATCAAATTTGACGCCCTGGGAATTCAATCGCACATGCACCAGGGATATTGGGGCGTGGAAAAAACGCAGAACGTGCTGGATCGATACTCGAAATATGGACTGCCGATCCATTTCACGGAAAACACCCTGGTTTCGGGCAAGATTATGCCGCCGGAAATTGTGGATTTGAACGACTACAAGGTGGATGAATGGCCGACGACGCCAGAGGGCGAGGCGCGGCAGGCCGAGGAGGTCGTCACGCACTACAAAACCCTGATGGCCCATCCGCAGGTGAAGGCGATCACCTGGTGGGGATTGCAGGACGGCGGCTGGCTGAAAGCCCCTTCGGGATTGCTGCGGATCGACCGGTCAAGAAAGCCGGCGTACGATGCGCTGGAGAAACTGGTGAAGGGCGAGTGGTGGTTGCCGCCGACGAAAATGATGACGGATGAAAAAGGGCAAGCGCGCTTTGAAGGATTTGCGGGAAAGTATTCGGTGAGTTGCTGGGGAAAAATAAAAGTGTTTGAGCTAGGGCGCGACGAGAGTTTTGAACTGATCCTGTGAGGGGTATTTCACATCCACCAGTTCAAGTCGATATGAGGGAACACGCTGTCGTGGAAATCCATTTCGGCGAGTTCGATTTTGCGCATTTCGCTGAGTTCGGCCCCCGCCGCCAGTTCTTCGGCCATCAGGGTCGCGCGATCGAAATTCGTCGCATGTCCGGAAAAACGCTGGATGCCATAATCCACTGCGCCGTGGGTGTGAACGACGAAAGGCCAGTCGCTGGCCTGCAATAGCAATAGTTGCCGGCCGGCGCGTTCCATCATTTGGCGGATTTTTTCGTTGGTTTTCCAAGGCAATTCGTGGAGGAGCTTGAGCATTCGGTTTTCGGCGCGGTATTCGATTTCCCACATCCAGCGGTTGCGATCGTTGATCCAGACGCTGTGATTTCCTTTTTCGCCCCATGAGCCTTCGGGAAGACGAGCGACTTTGTTGGGCGGGGAATGATAGAGGGCCTCCTCCGCGGTCATGAGCTTGACGCTGGGATCGTGGGCCAGGGTAAGAATGACATCCCGCAGGAAGCGCGGGCCCTCGAACCACCAGTGTCCGAACAGTTCGGCATCGAACGGGGCGACGCAAACGCCCTCCCGGCCGGTGCGGTCGCGATGTTCGCGCAGGACGTCGCGCACGACATTGCAGAAATGCTGGGCGTGTTCGTACAGCTTGGCGGGGATATCGTCGGGATAGTATGGGTCTTTGTCGCCGAGGCCGGCTTTGTTGTCGGTGACTTTCCAATATCGCAGGCCGCGTTCGCCGTGTTTTTTGTGGAATTCGAGATAGGTGCCGTTGCCGGGATAGCCGATCAAGCCGCTCCAGACCTGTTCGCTGACGCGCGGGTGGCGGCCAAAGGCAAAGCAGCGCGGGGGTTCGGAGCGGCTGCAGACACCGACCGGTTCCAGAACGTCGCGCCAGCCGCGGCGAGTGTCCCAATGCACCTGGGCATCGTTCACGGGCTGGAAATTTCCGTTGTCGAATGTACCCAATGGGTGGCCGCCGGTGATTAAATGGGTGTCGACGAAAAAATGAGTGATCCCGGCGTTGGCGATGAAGGTTTCCAATCCGGGTCGGGAACGCGGATTGTCGAACAGGACGGATGGAAGCCAGTGTTCCCATTCAGGGCGATAGCCGCATTCGGGAAGCCACATGCCGCGAGGTTTGATGCCCAGGCGATGGTGGCTGGCGTGAAGGCCGGCGGACATTTGCGCGGAAAGGGACTGATCGTTCAGAATCAGCGGCATGTAGGCGTGGGTGGCGTTGCTGGTCAGGATCTGGATGTGGCCATCTCTGAACCGGCGGGCGAATTCCGCGGGAATGTCGCTTTGAATTCGTTGAAAGTGGGAAAGGCGATCCTGATACCACTTGACCCATTGGCCGGCGAGGTAGGCGAAATGAGGCTGGCCGGATTTTTCGAATTCCATCTGGTCGGAGGCGGCGCGGGCGGCGCGCTCGTTAAGATATGCCGGAAATCCGGCCTTGAAACGGTCGTGGGAGAGTTGCTCAAGGAGGATGGGGGTCAGACCGATAGTTATGGCTGGCCGGGCCTTGAGGAGGGCACATTCGCCGATCATGTCCAAAAGGGGCAGATAGGTTTCCGCCGCCGCCTCGTAAAGCCAGGCCTCTCCGTGGGGATATGAACCGTGATGCAGAACGTAAGGGAGATGTCCGTGCAGAACGATGCACAGCGTTCCAAGCGAATCGCTCATATGTCTTATGCTAACCGCGGAAAACGGGTGTGACTATCTCGGATCAACATACATAAATCGAACGAAGCCGATGAATAAGCCTTGTAAAGAATACATTAAGCTGGGTAAACTGATGCCTTGGGAGGTCGGCACGCGCGTGCACTCCGGCATGGGATCCTGGTCGATTCGGACTGAGGGCGCCCACATGCTGCAGCAACCGCATGTATTTCCAGCCATGCCCCCGATCGGGCAATCGGAATCCTTCTACGCGAAAATTGCCAAACAAGCCGATGCCGAGGGAAATATGTACGCGCACGAGGCGGCCAAGGTTGGGCAATACATCACCCTCGCGCTGGACCCACATCTGGAGTGGCCGGCGAAACTGCGATATTTCGAGCACGCGCTGAAGCGGCATTGTGCGCCGCCGCCGGTTCCGGATGAGCCGGTGTGGATTTTTTATCGCGACCTGGCGGAGTTGGTGCGCCAATATGCCGGTTTCGAAGCGCTTCGACTGGCCAGCAATGAAGACGATATGTACGCCACCCGCCTGGCGTTGGGGGCTGAGCGTGACGCGGTCGAATGCGATGCCGAAACCTTTTTCGGGCAACTGATCGGTTCGGGTGAGAAACGGCCGGATTGGGTTAGCGAGGACGACTGGGCGCAACTGAAATTGATTCGGGATCAGTGGATCTGAGCATCTTTCATTCGGCTTTGCGGACGTCAACGCAGTTAACGTAAATTAATATCCAATTCACGAGAATCAGCGATGGGCTTGCGCCGTCTGTGATAAGGTGTTGAGTGAAAGGGGCGCAATTGAACAACCCCCACGGCGCTCTGCCCGTCAAAATCCAGGTGAACGAGCCCGACAAGACCTTCCGAATCCATGTCCCCTGGGATGAAATATGTGGATCAAATCGGGAAGCAGTTTGGGATTGGCTCACTGAGGTGAAAAGAGTTCGGGCGGAATGGGAAGGCAACGGGTATACGTTTAAATAGCCGAATTCGGGGAGCGCCTGCGTCCAAACGAGCCGCTTTTATAGCGGCTTTTTCATGGGCGGATGGGCGGTAAGATGTACAAATGCGCCGCGTCGGGAAATGGATCTTTAATGTGCTTGCCGGGCTGTCCTTGATCCTGTGCGCTGTATCAATCGGGTTGCGCTGTACGGGTTTTTGGGATAAATATTTTTGGGAAGAATTCGGCGATTGGGACAGGCCTCGGCACGTGGGGGTATGGACGGGTTTGTTTGTGCAACCCGATCAAGTGAAAATGCTGATGGGACGGTATTATGAAGCCGTACTGATACCCCAGCCGCCTGAAGGCTTCAGGAACATTCAGAGCCGAAAGCCATGGATATTTCACGGCTTCTCGGCATTGGGCATCGACAGGCAACTGGCCGTGTATGACCTGCCGAATCGACAAATCCGTCCAGTTCGTACCGTTGCCCATTATATGCTCGTGACAATACCGGTGTCATGGATTGTGCTTGTCACGGGGATATTGCCTGTCGTTTGGTTGACGGTGTGGGGATTAGGTTGGAAGCGCAGATCGCCGAAGGGGTGTTGTCGAAAGTGCGGGTACGATCTTCGCGCCACGCCGGAGCGTTGTCCCGAATGTGGAACTGTGCCAAACAGGGGCGAGATTTTAAATTAGGCCACTACCGAGCAGCGATCGAGCCGCGACGACGTGTGTTTTTTCTTGGCGAATTTGGTAAAAAATCGCAACCGTGGCCCTGAAGATAGCCGCATTATCATTTTTCTGCTGCTCCTGGGTCAATTGGTGACTGGGAGGGCAATCGTCAAATCACAACGCTGGTTGAGGGTGCGCCTGAGTGAACGGCCGGGTGCGCGCATATTTTGGGGGCCAGTGTGGGTGCGCCGAAGTGAAGACCCGCGCCTATATTGGGGGACGATGATCTGGAACTGCGTGTTACTCTTCGTTCTTGTTTTGGGGGTGGTGATGCGGAAACACTAATGATTTCAAATTGGGACGCTACCCAATTCCCAGGGCAATCGCATGTGACGCCCCGAAAGAGTTCGGCGCTTGTTAGGCTTGCGCTTTTCGTGTTCTGCTGATATCACTTCCTGGCAACGGTCGCGAGGCCTCGCGTTTTCAAATTCACTTTCACGCAAGGAGCTTGCTCATGGACGGCCAAGCGACCGGAGGTATTCTGCGCTTTTTTATGGACCTGCCCGACCCACGTGCCAAGAACTCGATTCATCGGTTGCACGATATTCTGGTTATCGCCTTGTGCGCGGTGATCTGTGGCGCTGATGGCTGGGCGGAAGTCGAAGTGTTCGCCAACGCCAAGATCGCCTGGTTCAGCACGTTTCTCGATTTGAAACAAGGCATCCCCAGCCACGACACCTTCGGCCGCGTCTTTGCCCGCCTGAATCCTGACGCCTTTGAACGCTGCTTCGTCGCCTGGACAAAAGCGATCGTTCAAACGGACGGCAGCCGATTGATCGCCATCGATGGAAAATCGATCCGCCGTTCTTTTGAGCATGCCTGGGATAAGAGCGGCATGGCTCATCTGGTCAGCGCGTTTATCGACGCAAATCATCTGGTTTTTTCGCAGGTGGCCGTGGAAGACAAGAGCAATGAACTCGACGCGATTCCGCGTCTGCTGGGGCTGCTGGATCTGGAAGGAGCCACCGTGACCATCGACGCGTTGGGATGCCAGAAAGAGATTGCCCGCCAGATCAGAGAAGCTGGCGGCGATTACGTTCTGGCGGTGAAGGAGAACCAGCCGGCCTTGCACGCCAAGGTCTCAAGCCTGCTGGACGAGGCGATTCTGGAAAACTTTGAGGGAATGCGGCATGCCAGCCACGAATCGAGCGACGACAATCATGGCCGCGTGGAAAACCGGCGTATCTGGATCACCGACGAAGTGAATCACCTGGGTTCGTTGAAGGAACAATGGCCCGGCCTTTCCAGCTTTGCAGTGGTGGAATCAACGCGCCAGGTGTTGGCCGGAAAAGCCAGCATCGAGCGTCGCTACTTTATCAGCAGCCTCAAAGAACTCGATGCCCAACAAATGGCAACGGCGGTGCGCGGCCATTGGGCCGTGGAAAACAAACTGCATTGGCAACTGGATGTCAGCTTCCGTGAAGACGAACGAAGAATCCGCAAGGACCACGGCCCGGAGAACTACTCGCGGCTTTGCCGGATCGCTCTGAATCTTTTGAAGCAGGACCGAAGTGTCAAAATCGGCGTGCACGGCAAACGCCTAAAAGCCGGCTGGGACGAGCCCTATCTCCTACGGCTCCTCACCCACTGAACATGCGATTGCCCTAACCCAATTCCGGCCAATTCCACGGGCCATTTGGCAACCCGGCCCCCTTTCCGCTACAATTTCTAATTCTCGACTTCGGGGAACGGCCCCGGATTGAGGTGTTTGTTGTGTCTCGCATTTTGATGAGTTGAGGTTTGCCATGGCAGAGGAATTAGCGGCCGTTCAGGAACCCGAAGCGGTCCCGTATCAGATCAAGATTGAGGATGCCGGGCCGGCGACCAAGAAGGTCTCTATTGAGGTCCCGCAGGAAGTGATCGCGTCCAAACTGGAGGAGCAGTTCAAAACGCTTCGGCGCGAGGCGGCCCTTCCCGGGTTTCGGCCGGGACACGCGCCGCGGAAACTGATCGAAAAGCGGTTTCACAGCGATGTTCGGGATCAGGTGAAGCGGAATCTCATCAGCGATAGCTATCAGCAGGCGATTTCCAAGAATTCGCTGAACGTGATCGGCGAGCCGCATTTTGACGATGCGGAGAAAATCGAGCTTCCCGAAAATGGGAATTTGACGTATTCGTTTGAGGTTGAGGTCCAGCCGGACATCAATCTTCCGCCGCTGACGGGGTTGTCGGTCAAGAAGCCGAAGGTGGAAGTGAAGCCGGAGCACGTGGACCAGGCAATGGTGAATCTGCGCCAGCAGCAAGGGATCCTGGTACCGGTTGAGGATCGGGGCGTTGAAGCGGGCGATTATCTTGTGGCCGACGTGCATCTGAAGCTGGACGGCGCGGTTGTCGCGCATCAGCATGCGGCGCAATTTATCTCCAAGCCGGGTCGGTTGGAGGGGATTCATGTTGACGATCTGGACGTAAAGCTCGCGGGCCAAAAACCGGGCGAGAAGCGGGAGTTTACCGTGACGGCTCCGGAGACGCATTCTGTTGAGCAGGTGCGCGGAAAGCCGGTGGATATCGAAGTGGACCTGAAGGAGATCAAGACGCTGGAGTTGGCGGAAATCGATCAGGCGTTCCTCGACGGGCTGGGGTTTGCCAATGAAGACGAGCTGCGCAAAGCGCTGCGGGAGCAGATGCTGCAGCGGGTGGAATATGATGTGCAGCAGTCGATGCGCGATCAGATCAATAATTACCTTTTGCAGAATGTCTATATCGATTTGCCATCCAAGCTGTCGGACCGGCAGGCGGACCGCGTGCTGTCGCGGCGTCGGATCGAACTCTTGATGCGCGGCTTGCCGGAGGATCAGGTCGATTCGCGAATCGAAGCGCTTCGCGGCGGGATCAAGGAAGAATCTGTTCGGGACCTGAAGCTGTTCTTCATCCTGCAGAAGATTGCCGCGGATTTCAGCGTCGATGTGGACGAGGCGGAACTGAACGGACGGATCGCGCTCCTGGCCGCGCAATCGGGCAAGAGGCCGGAGAAATTGAAGCAGGAGATGACGGCCGATGGGTCGCTGCTGAGCATGTATGTGCAGATGCGCGAACAGAAGGCGGTGGATAAGATTCTGGAGACGTCCAAGGTGGAAGACGTGGATGTGGATGCGATGAAATCTGAGAAACCAGCAACGGGCGGCGAGGAAGCTGCGCCGTGAACAGTCATGTCTAGAATCAACGCCCCGCGCGGCACGGCCGATACGCTGCCGGTCGAAAGCTGGAAATGGCAGGCCGTCGAGGCGATCGCGCGCGAGGTGGCGTCGCTCTATCACTTCGCGGAAATCCGCACGCCGATTTACGAATTCAGTGATCTGTTCCACCGGGGCGTCGGCGAAACAACCGACATCGTCAGCAAGGAAACTTTCACATTTCTGGATCGCGGCGGGGATTCCATCACCCTTCGCCCGGAGGGAACGGCCGGGGTCGTTCGCGCGGTGATCGAAAATAATCTCATCGCGCAGGAAGGCTCGCGGCAAAAGCTCTTTTATATCGGGCCGAACTTTCGGTACGAACGCCCGCAAAAGGGCCGGCTTCGGCAGCATCATCAGTTTGGCGCCGAGGCGTTTGGCATCGCGGAGCCGGAGCAGGATGTCGAGTGCATTTTGCTGCAATTGGATTTTTATCGACGTTGCGGGATCAAGGATTTTGAGCTGGCGATCAACAGTCTTGGCGACAAAGAAAGCAAGCAGCGATATCGAGATGCGCTGGTGCAGTTCCTCACGCCCAAAGCGGCACAACTCAGCGAGGAGAGCCAGAGAAGATTGGTTGAAAATCCGCTGCGCATTTTGGACAGCAAAGACCCGCGCGATGTGACGGCTTGCGACGGCGCTCCGCCGGCCGTCGAATCCCTTTCGGAGGCGAGCCGTGAACATTTTGGGCGTGTCCAGGTGATGCTGAAGGAAAGAGCCGTTCCGTTCACGATCAACCCGAATCTGGTTCGGGGATTCGATTATTACACGGGAACGGTTTGGGAAGTCACCACCTCCGGGCTCGGATCGCAGAACGCCATCGGGGGCGGCGGGCGATATGACAATCTTGTTGAAAGACTTGGCGGCCGGCCGACGCCGGGGGTGGGGTTTGGCATTGGGCTGGAAAGGCTGCTGATCGCGCTGGAGGCTCAGAATGTGGCGCTTTCCGATCCGCGCGGGCCACTGGTCTGGCTGGCGACCATGGGTCCGGCGGCGAAAGAGGCGGCGTGGAATCTGCTGGCCGATCTTCGAGCGGCCGGCATCGCGGCGGACATGGATTTGGCGAATCGATCGATGAAAGCGCAGTTCAAGATCGCCGACCGTGAAGCGGCGAAAATCTGCCTGATTCTGGGGGATGATGAATTGGCGCGGGGCGAGGTGATGCTGAAGAATTTGACCAACGGTGAGCAATCGGCCGTGCCGCGTGCGGAAATCATTTCGCGATTGAAGTCGATTCGGTAACGAATTACCGTAGAATTGTTCGGCAACCGAATGGACGCGGTTAACCCACTCAATTACGCCCCCAGGCCCCGCGTTGCGCAGCGGTTTTGGCGGTGGGTTTACCGACTGGTTTTCGTCGGGGCAATCGGGATCGCGGCATTCCAATGGGGTTCGGGGCTGTGGCAGCATGTTGAATCGCTCTACTGGGAGCAAAAATGCCTGCATTTTTTGCAGCCGCCGAGCCATATCGTGTTTGAAATGAATCGAGGAAGCGTGTGGCATACCGAGGTCTGCATGCCGCGCAACCGTTTCATGGGGATGGGTAAAAACGCGAAGATGATTTCGGATGGCACGATCTTCCTTCACGAAATGCGCCGACCGGACGGCACACGATGTCTCTTATCGCTGACATTTTCGCCGATGTTTCTCTATGAGGCCGGCCGATTCCGGCTTCAGTTTTTGGAATGGAGGGTTGCGCTCTGGCCGCAGATGACGAACTGGAATTATCTTACGGTCACGACGGGATCGGGCATTCCGGTGAATCACTGGAAATTCTATGGGGGGCAGCCGGATGCGAATAACCCGTCGCATTTTACGTTTGATTATGACGCGGATGGAACGCGGCATACGTGCGATGGGTGGTTGAATAATGAGGGGAATTTGATTGTTTCGCAGAGGCCGTGAGGGGGAGAAACGCCGCATAGACGCGGCCGCTAAACGGGGTGGATTACGGCACCGCGCCCATGGTTTCAGGGGAAATTTCTTCCATGGGTTTCATGGTCGAGAGTGCTGGGCCGAGGCGGGCGATCAATGGTGGGGAAGCGGCGGCGAGGAGCATCGATGCGCCGATCAGGGCGAATGGGCCGATGTAATTGAGTTGGGAATGCGAATCGTGGAGATGATCGGTCCAGGCGCCCATGACCCATGGGCCCAGCGCGCAAATGTTCCGGCGATTTGCAAAAATAGGCCGACGACGCGGCCGCGGAATTCGGGGGGGATGCGTTCCAGCGTCGCGGCGTCGCTGACGGCGTAGCTGGCGAGTTGCATTGTCTGGAAGGCGCAGAGGATGATCAGCGCGCCGATCAGCGGCCAGAACGGAGCGGTCGCGGCGAGGAGGCCGCCGAGGATTAATATGGTCGTCAGGCCAGGAAGTCGGCGGCGTTTGGGGGTGAGGTAGACGGCCAGCGGGTTAAAGATCACGCTGGGGAGCATCATGATGCCGACGAAAAGGCCGGCTTGGCTGACGTTGAGGGCGAAGACGTTGCGGACGTAAATCGCGGCCAGGGAGAGGCCGGCGACGCCGGCGAAATCGCGGAACATCAGGACGCTCGCCATTCGCATTACACGGCGGTTGAGAGCGGGATCGATTTTTGCATTTCGGCGCGGCGCGGAGGCGACATCGGCGCCGACGAAGAGGAAGATGATTCCAACGATGAGTCCCGCGATGGCCATTTCGATGCAGGGCTTTTGCCATTGGGCGACGTGCCAGAGTTGCCAGGAAGCGGTGGCGGCGCCAGCCGGCGATTTGGGGGCCGAAGAAAAAACCGAGGCCGGAGCCGATGCCGAGGATGCCGATCGCCATTCCAGGAGATTTGGGATAATGCGATGTGGCCAGCGCGTTGGCGGAGGGATGGAAAATGGTGCCGAAGAGGCCGGCGGCTATGCCGAGAGCGAGGATTAGAGAGTATTGCCGGCTCAATCCAATAGCGAGAATGGCGGCGGCGTTGCCGAGCAGGCCGACGGCGAGGAGAGTTTTGCGGCTGAATCGATCGGCGGCAAGTCCGGCGGCGTAGCTGGCGAGGTTGTAGGCCGCGCCGTAGAGGGTGACGATCAACGTCGCCGCGCCGACGCCGGAAAGTTTGAGGTCGGACGCGATGCGGAAATAGAGCGGGACCAGCATCGATCCGTAGGCGTGGGTGAAGCCGTGAAGAATGGTGCAGAGGGCGAGAGTCAGATGACTTCGGGGGGAACCGGGGCGACTCATCCGCGCCTCAGGACGTCGAGAAACGCCTGTCCGTACATTCTGATTTTGTAGGGGCCGAGTCCTTTGACGCAGGCGAGGCCGGCTTCATCGGCTGGGGCCTGGAGGGCGATTTGCTTGAGGGTTGAATCGTGGCAGATGATATATGGCGGCATGCCGCGCTCGCGGGCGATTTGGGTGCGAATTTGTCGTAGGGCCTCGAAGCGGACTTCGACCTCGGGGGTCATCGGCTGGTCGTCGAGAGCCGCGCGTTTCCTTGCCGGGGATTCAACTACGCGCTCGACTCTGCTGGGAACCAAATCGGCGAGATCGGCCGGCGGCAGCTCGCGCCCGCACATGACGGAAACACCGGAAGCGGTGAGATCGACGACTGGGCGGAATTTGACGCCATCGGGATCGCGCTGACAGGCTAAGCCGGTTTCGAGGACTCGATGTAGCATGGCGACGATGCGTTTGATGGGATAGGACTTTAGCAGGCCGAATGTGGAGAGTTCGTTGAGGCGCCATTTCTCGGTTCGTTCGGTGGTGGAACCGCCTAGAACTTCCGCGACGACGCCGATGCCAAATTTGCCGCGGCAGCGGGCGATGCCGGAAAGGATTTGCCGGACAAGGACGACCACCTCATCGGCGACGTGGGCGGCGCCGACGGCGAACGGGGTATTTTGGCCTTTGCGGCATATGTCGCAGCCGCAATCGCTGACCTCGGCGTCGTCGCCGAAATAATCCAGGATCATTTGCCTGCGGCAGCGATGGGTGACAGCGAACTGGGTCATCAATTCCAACTTTTCGCGGGCGTGTTGCTTGCGTTTTTCGATCTGGGCCGGATCGGCGCTTGGGCTGTCCTCGCCGAGCTTGTCGATGAAGAATTCCTGAATGAAGCGGTCCTGATAACTGAAGAGAATGATGCAGCGGGCCGGCCGGCCATCGCGGCCGCCGCGGCCGGCTTCCTGGTAATAGGCTTCGAGCGTTCCGGGCGTGTTGTAATGGACGACCAGACGGATGTCGGGTTTGTTGATCCCCATGCCGAAAGCATTGGTGGCCACGGCGATCACGCCGGTGGTTTGCATGAATCGCTCGAGACTGGCGGTGCGCGAGGCGGCGTCCATGCCGGCGTGATAGCGGAGAACGGTTCGATCCGGGACGGCCTGTTGCAGAATGCCGGCGACTTCATCGACGGCCTTGCGGGTGGCGCAATAGACGAGCGTGCCGCCCGGCTCCTGGCGGAGCAGATCGATCAGCATGGCGTCCTTGTTTCCGCCCTTGGAAATCCGTCGGGATTCGTAAAGCAATGCTGGCCGATCGAATCCGGTGACGACGACGGTCGGGTCGCGCAAGCCGAGTTGGGTGATGATGTCTTCGCGCACATCATCGGTGGCGGTGGCAGTGAGGGCGATGGTCGGCGGTTCGCCAAGCTTTTTCCGCGCTTCGCCGAGGCGCGAATATTCCGGGCGGAAGTCGTGGCCCCACTGGCTGATGCAATGGGCCTCATCGACGGCCAGAAGTTTGGGGCGTAATTTCTCCAGCAGTGGTTGAAAATTCGGCGCGAACAATCGCTCCGGGGCGACATAGAGCAGGCCCTGGAAGCCATCGTTCAATTCGGCCATCACCTCGCGCTGCATTCCTGGCGGAAGAGAACTGTTAAGAAACGCGGCGGAAATGTTCTCATCGCGCAGCTGCTGGACCTGATCCTCCATGAGGGAAATCAGGGGTGAGACGACCATCGTCAATCCGCCCCCCACTACTGCCGGAAGCTGGAAGCAAAGGCTTTTCCCCGCGCCGGTGGGCATGACGCAGAGGACGTCGCGGCCGGCGAGGACGTCCTGGATGACCTCTTGCTGGGCTGGACGAAAATCGTCTAGGCCGAAATGTTCCTGGAGCTGGGTGCGGAGGTCGGGCATTGGTTGGGGGATTATAACGATGTTTGCCGGCGTGGCGATTTCACGAAAGCGCCTTTTGCAATCAGTGGCTGTCAATTCGGACGGATTTGACCGAGTTCGTCCAGATCGTAGACCAGGAGGCAGTGTCCGATGATCTCCTTCGGTGGGATATTTCTGAATCGGGTAAAACGCTGGCCGGGATCGTATTGGCCGGTGACCAGCACGGGGCTGACCACCAGAATTCCGCTGGCGGGAAGGTTCGAATCTCCCGCATCCGATGGGTCGGGAGTGCGCGAAACCCACACGCCCATATTCGGGACATATTTTGTCAGTCGAGGACCGACCAATTGAAACAAATCCTGGTCGTAGGGGCAAAATCCTCCAAAATAAATGGGCCGGCCATCATTCGGAAGACTATCGATCCATCGCCGGAGTTCTTTGGTGGCTTGGCCCCAGTCGATGTTGCTGTCGCTGATTTGGAGATAGACCTGCCGACGAGGAAAATTGATAAAACTCAGATAATCGGGGGTAAAGGTTGCCACGTGGATGGCGGCGGCCGCGGCGGCCAAGCCGACAGCGACGGTGATGGCCGGCTTGCGGACGGCGACGCAGCGCGATGCCAGCATGAGCCAGAATATTTCCGGCACTAAAAAGTGGCGGAAACCGATGTCGATGTGTTGCCGCATTAACGAGAATGTCCAAAGGACGGCGCAGACCAATATTGGCAGTTCGGCGTATCGAGGCTTTACCCATGCCAGCGATGCGATGCCGAGCACGAAAATGACGGCGATTCCGAGGGGGACTTTATAGGTGGCGACGACGGGGAAATAATACCACCAGCCGGTAGTGCTCTTCTGGCCCAGCAGCATCGCGGAATGTCCCTCAAGAGCGTGCCGAATCCCCGAAACAACAGACCAGAGATAAATGCCAGCGGGCACGGGAATCCTGGCGAATGATGCCAGAAGATGGGAGTCCTGCGCGCTGGGAACGAGGTCGGGAGAGGATATGTCACAGAATGTGCATAGCCACAACACGATGGCAGCCGTCAGGGTAAAAAGAGTGGCTTCGCGCACATATCGACGCCATGGAATCGCCCGGCGCTCGGCCGGGGACAAAGCGATCCACCGTATTGCGGCCAGAAGGAGCAGCGCGATCGGCAAAACGAGCGCGGTGTTTTTCAGCGACATAGCGAGGGACATGGTCGCCGCGGCCAGGAGGCGCCGGGAGGGTGAGGGCGCTGACAGGTATCGCCACCCATTCCAGCAGGCGATGATTATTCCGTCCATACCCAGAACGTCGGGGGTCGGCAGCGGCATGTGGGCCGCCAGCGTTGGTTCGATCAGGAGCATCGCCAATATCAGCCACGCGGATCTGATGGAATAGACGCCGCGAACCCAGTGAAAGATCACGGCCAACGCCGGCAGGAAGAGAAGGGAATTCCACACCGCGGTTTCCATTCGGATCGAATCCGGCATCACGTATTGATATTTAACGGGCGGCGGCACATCCCGCGTGGTGTCTCTCGCGTAGCTTTGATTTTGGAGGTGGACTCCATTTAACCACGCCGGAATTGCCAGCAGCGCTTCTCCGAAAGGTGGATCGTTCCATGGCGTGAGTGGGCTGTGAATGGACGCCCAATCCCGCCGTAGGGAAATCAGGCCGCGATAAAGATGATAATTCTCATCCTTGGTTGAGCTGTGATAGTGGGCGATCAGAATCCCCCTCGGTATCAGCACCGCCGCGGCGATGAGGATGGCGAACATCAAATGCCGATCCCAGCCCCCGTCCCGGCAATTGGAATGTCGCTCACTCTTTGGATTCAATCTCATTCCCTCGCTGCTTCGCCGGCCCATTGGTCGAACTTGCGGAGCATTTCGCCGGTGACGGATCGCGGGGTGTCGTGGATGGCGTCGTGGAATATGGCGGCGGTGATCTGGCCTTCCACGCCGGAGGCGACGCTGCTGAGGAATGGGACGGTGGCGGCGCGGTCGCAGAGGTATTTGATGTCGGCGCCGCTGTAGCCGTCGAGCATCGTGACAAGTTGATCCAAAACGAGGTCGGGGGCAATTGGGCGTTGGCTCAGGTAAATCTCCAGCATTTTCTTCCGGGCCGTGGCATCGGGGAGTGGGATATAGACCTTTTCGTCGAATCGGCCGGGACGCAAAACGGCGGGGTCGAGTTGCCAGGGGACGTTGGTGGCGCCCATGAAAAGGATTGGCTGGCCGCTCTTTTTGTCGAAGCCTTCCATGCCCTGGAGGATTTGAGGAACGACGCGCTGCATGACGCTGGAGCCTTCATCCCGGCGGGCGGGAACCAGAGCTTCGATCTCGTCGATGAAAATGATGCTGCGCTTTTCGGAGGCGGCGGCGTCGAAAAGTTTTTTGATGTTCTGCTCGGCTTCGCCGACCCATTTGCTGAGGATATCGGCGGGCGAGATACGGAAGAACGCGGCGTCGATCTCGCCCGCGGTGGCCTTGGCGAGCATGGTCTTGCCGGTGCCGGGCGGGCCGTAGAGCAGAACCCCCCCGCCGGGGCGGATGCCGAATTTGGCGGCCAGGTCGGCGTGCTCGAAGGGATAAATCATTTTGAGGCGGATGTCCTGCTTCACGTCCTCGAGGCCGGCGACATCATCAAAACGAATGCGCGGGACGTTCCTTGACCAGCCATTGATCGGCGGAGGTGGTGGATTCGGAGTCGGAGGTCGACTCGCGCGCGGGGCCGGTGGATTGCCGGCGATTTTCGGTCTTGGCTTTTTCGCAATCCCTGGCAAGCTCCAGCAGCTTGGCGGCGGTTTCGCGGCGAGCCTGAATGAGTTCTTCGCCCTGTGCCTGTTTGCTCAGTTCGAGCATCGCGCGGGCGGCTTCCAGAAGATAAATCCGCGCTGAATCCCATTGGCCGGCCCGGCGGGCGTCGAGGCCTTTTTGCTTGTGGCGTTCGAAGGTGTCCCAGGAGGTGAACATGGGCGGGATTCTAGATTGTTTGGTCTGTGACTCAAAACCGGCGGTGCGGAATTGAGGAATTTGACGTTTTCCGCGATTGGGAGGCAGTACCCGGTCTTTCAATTCTCGAGTCAGATTTCACCGCGAAGACGCGATGAACGCGAAGAAATTCAAGAGTCAAAAGCGTGCCTTTTCGCGTCTTTCTTTGCGACCTTCGCGCCTTCGCGGTAAAAATTGTTTTTGGTTCAAGAGTTGAAGGCGCGGTAGAATCGTCAGGCGTGGCCCATATCAATACGGGTTTGTTGGTGAGCAGGTTATGAGCGTTGATCCGCGAGCGGAAATTTATCGCGATTTGCGGAGGCAGCAGAGCGGGGAGGAAGAGCGGACGCACCAATCGGCAAACCAGGTCCTCTCGATTGTCAAGGAATATATTGAGACACGGTCGGTGCTGGACGTGGGGTGCGGTTTGGGAACCTGGCTTCAAACGGCGCGCGAGCTTGGGGCCGAGGAGGTCATGGGGATCGAGGGGCCATGGCTGGATCGAAAAGCGGTTGTGGTTGATCCCGGGTTGATCCAGACCATCGACCTGACGCAGCCATTTAATCTTGGCCGGCGATTTGATCTGGTGATCTGCATTGAAGTGGGAGAGCATCTGCAGGCCAACGCGGCGTCGGACTTCGTGGGGTCACTGGTTGCTCACGGCGATTGCGTGTTGTTTTCGGCGGCCATTCCATTTCAGGGTGGGCACGATCATGTCAACGAACAATTCCTGGATTATTGGGTCAAGCTGTTCGCACAACAGGGCTATCGTCCGCTGGATATCGTGCGGGGCCGTATATGGGATGACTTATCGATGCTTTGGTGGTTGAAGCAGAACTGCGTCTTGTTTTGCAGCGAGCAAGCGATTGCGGCAAATGAGAACCTGAGGAAAGAACGAGACGTGGTGCGGCCGATGTCGGTGGTGCATCCGCGCGTCTATTCTCATCGGCTGGTGCAGGCGAACCAGTGGTACAAGGAGTATCAGGCAATCATGAACTTGTTAAGACAGGGCGGACAATTCAGTGCAAAAATTCAGCCGAATGGCTCGTTGACTATCGAGCGAATATCGACGTGAGCGGAGTCGGAATGAAACGCATTTCAGGCCGGGTTAAGCCGTACAGAGCCATCGCAGGGTATTATGATGCGGAGAACGAGCACCATGACATGCTGCGGCTCGACGTGCCGATGCTGCTGAACCATCTGCCGCGGCGCGGGCAGGATGTGCTGGAACTGGCGGTGGGAACGGGGCGGGCGGCGATTCCGTTGGCGAAGGCGGGACATCGGGTGGTGGGTGTGGATTATGCCAAAGACATGCTGGATAACGCGCGGATGAAGCGGGACCGGGCGGGGATTTCGCAGGGCGATCTGAAACTCGTGTGCGGAGACGTGAGGCGGAAGCGGCTGGGGCGGAAATTCGATTGGGTGGTGCTACTGTTCAATACCCTGCTGGCGTTTCCGACGCTGGAGGACCAGGATGCGCTGCTGAGGAACGTGGTTCGGCATCTCAAGCCGGGTGGACGATTCTGGGTCGATATCTTTCAGCCAAATCTTAGCCTGCTGGCGCGGCCGAGGTCGCAGAATCTTGATCCGGTGGTTTTTTATGTTCCGGAGCTGAATCGCACGGTGTTTCGCAACACGACCGTGGAGCGCGATCCGGCGGCACAGATTCAGAATGTCACGTTTCATTACCGATGGTTCGACGATCGGGGCGGGGAGCACAATCATCGGGTGGCGTTTGCAATGACATTCCTATTCCCTCGCGAATTGCGGATCCTGATGGAGCGGCACGGGCTCATCGTCGAAAAGATGTTCGGGGATTATGACGGGAGCGAACTCAGTTCCGATTCGCCGAGGATGATCTCGGTGTGCCGGCGGCGATAGTCTCGGTGGACGGCTGGGCTTCGATCAGCGGTTTCAGCACGGCGGCGACGAACGGCTCGGCCATCCAGTCGTAATGTCCGCCGTCGTTGTCCAAGGCTTTCCAACTCGATTGATACTGATGCTGGATAATCCTGGCTCTTTCGGAGGCGTTGAGGCCCGTGAGCATGAATCCGAAGCGGCCGGCGCCGCTGGAATGGACGCGGTCGTAATTTCCGAAGATGGTCGGGCCGAGGCCTTGCCAGAAAGAATCGTCGGGGCTGAAAAAGACGTGAACGATGGTCGCGTGCCGGAGCATGGGGCGAAGATCGAAGCCCGGAGAGAGGGCCGGGGCGAGGAAAATGATGGGGCCAACACGGATGCCGTCGGGGAGTTGTGACAGTGCGCCGGCGACGACGCCGGCACCGGCGCTGTGGGCGATAAGGGCGATACGGAAGTTTGGATGGTCGATGTGCCAGAGAAGGATTTGATCGGCCAGATGGCGCTCGACATTCTTATGCCAGGTTTGGGATGAGATTGAAATGAAAAAAATGGGGAAGGATGATCCCCAATCGGAGACGCGGAGACAATCGTCGCTGCCGTGATCGTGAATGGAATGGACGATCTGGGCGTAAACATCGCCGTCGCCGCCGATACCGGGGACGACGATGACCGTGTTTGGCTCCGCCGGGGCGACGACTTTTGTGACGCAGCCGGCGGTCAGGATGGCGGCCAACAGAAAGACACCGATTGAGCGGGAACACAAATTCATGCCCACGGTTTTCTACCATGAATGGGCTGAATTGAGTAAACTGGTGGATTGCAAGGAGATTGAAAATGAGTCAGGCAACAACGGCGGCGACGGCCCAGGCGACGGCACTTTCGATCACGCGGCAGTTCGTTAACTTCGCGTGTTTTAAGCTCGATCCGGCGTTTCGGCGGTTGCCGGACCTGGAAAAGGAACATGCGCGGGCGGAGTTTGCCGCGCTGTTTGGCGAGCCGCGGCAGGGGTTGTTGTGTTTGACTTACAGCACAGTGGGGTTGCGGCCGGATGTGGATTTTGTGTTGTGGCGCATTTCCACCGGGCCGGATGAATTTCAGGCACAGACGCAGGCGATTAACCATTCGCGGCTGGGTGGTTTCCTGACGACGCCGTATTCGTTTGTTTCGATGACCAAGCGGAGCATGTATATTGATAAGGTGGATCCGTTCCATACCGCCGAGAGCCGAACGCATATCGTGCCGGGAAAGCGTAAGTATTTGTTTATCTATCCGTTTGTGAAGACGCGGGCATGGTATTTGTTGCCGCTGGACCAGCGGCAGGCGCTGATGGATGGGCATATAAAGATAGGAAACAAATATCCGAGCGTGAAGTTGAACACGACGTACAGCTTTGGCCTGGACGATCAGGAATTCGTGGTGGCGTTTGAAACCGATGAGCCGAAGGATTTTCTGGATCTGGTGATGGAACTGCGCGAGACGGAAAGCAGCAAATATACCTTGCGGGACACGCCAATTTTTACATGCGTGCAGATGCCGATGGAGAAGATATTGGAGCAGTTGTTTTGACGTGTCGCAATGGGCCGATGGATTGGCGTTGGCCCCGGCTGCTGATATATATCATGGGGAATGACACCAATATTGGCGGGCTTTCTCGTCGGGTTTGTTCTCTGGTTTTTATTTCGTTGCGTGTTCGGCGGGTTTTTCACGGTCGCACAGAATGAGCGGGCGGTGAAAACCAGTTTTGGGCGGGCGGAGCGCGTGGGGAACGCGACGACGCTGGAAAGTCCGATCGCCGCGGCGCTTCAGCCAGAGGAGCGGGAGCGGTATCAATATCCGCAGGTGCGGGTGATTCATCCGGGGGGGCCATATTTCAAATGGCCGTGGGAGCGCGTTCACAAAGCGTCTATTTCGACTCAGACGATGAACATGGCGTACGACCCGGAGATGCCCAAGGCCAACACGGGCGGTACGGTTTTGGAGGCGGTCACCAAAGACCAGTTGAACACGGGATTGAGGGGGCAGATTCGTTACAAGGTTTGCGAAAACAATCTTTACGCTTACATGTTCGGCGTGGGCCAGCCGATCGTGCATGTGATGGGATATTTCGTTTCGGTGCTGCGGGAGCGGATCGCGAATTTTGAGGCTCCGCCGCCGAAGCCGGGAGTGGACCTGGCATCCAAGCCAGAGTTGGCGACGGCGACCATGGGCATTTCCATCAACGACCTGCGGAAAAATCTGAGCGATATCAACGATCACATGGCCAGGGAATGCGCTTCATCGGAAGCGAGGTATGGGATAACGCTGGATGCGTCGCTGATCACGGGGATCGATCCACCGCCGGAGGTGGAATCGGCGCTGGCGGCGATCAACACGGCTTATAACGAAGTATCGTCGGACATCAGCCTGGCGCAGGCATCGGCGGACCAGAAAATCGTGCAGTCCAAACGAGCGGTCGAAATCGAGACGCTTAAGGCCCAGGCGGAAGTCGAGCCGCTGATGGCCATGGCTACGCAACTGGGCGAATTGCAAAAAAGCGGCCCAGAAGTGCTGTCGGCGTATCTCCGGAACGTGAGATTGAAACTGTTCAGCCAGTGCTCGCGATTGATCATGGAGGTGAACCGTGAGTGATACATCCATGTTCCTGGTGTCGGGGGCGGTCACTTTCTTTGGGCTGTTTGTGTTGCTGCCGGTTTTGTTCGGAGTGCTTCGGCTGTTCGGTTTTTATACGGTCGTGAACGAGCGGGAATCCAAGGTATATGTGCTGTTCGGGAAAGTGGCTGGAGAATTGGACGAGCCGGGCTTTCATTTTTTATGGCCCAAACTCGGATTGTCGGCGCTGATCGTGAATTTATTTGGAAAATGTTACACGATAGATTTGAGCCTGGACCAGCAATATTTGCGGAGCACGCCGGTGAATTCGGAGGAAGGCGCTCCGATGGGAATTGGCATCTGGTACGAGATGTTTATCAGCAACCCGGTGTCGTTTCTTTTCAAGAACGCCGATCCGCGCGGTTCGCTGGCGGCCAATGTGGGCAACGCGACGGTGCGTTGTCTGAGCAACATGAAACTCGCGGACATGCTGGAAAACCGCCACACGATGAGCCTGACCGTGCGGAAAGAAGTTTCGCCGCAATCGGAGGAATGGGGATACAAGCTTGGCTCGGTCTACATCCGCAAGGTTCATTTCCGTGATGCGGGAATGATGCAGCAGATCGAGGAGAAGGTGGTCAATCGGCTGAGGCAGGTGACCAGCGCGATCAAGCAGGATGGGGCTAACCAAGTAAGCATCATCACCAGCACGGCGCAGCGGCAGGCGGCGATCGCATTTGCGCAGGCGGCAGCGATGCGGCCGGAGATCGTGGGAACGGCGTTGGAAAAGATCATGCGCGATCCTGAGATCGCCAAGACGATGTTCGAGATTCTGGAGACCCAGAACATTATCGATGGGAAAGGGGAGATTACCCTGGTGCCTCCGAACCATCAGTTGCTGGGAGGGATTCTGGCGGCGCATCCGGGGCCGGCGGTCGCGCCGAAGTAATGAGGAACGAGCATGAAATATCGAATCGCGGCGCTGATTATTTTGGCGGCGTGTCAATTCGGTTTCGCCGCCACATTGCGGCTGGAGGACCTGCCGCTGAGCGGTATGCGGCAGGATTGGGGGACTCCATCGGCCGGAAAAAGCGTCGAGAGAAATCAATTCTCGATCGGCGGCCGGACGTTCGATCACGGCGTGGGCACCCATGCGGTGTCGACGTGGTGGATCAATCTGGACGGCGCGGCGGAACGATTCACGGCATCGGTGGGCGTCGATGACGAGGTGCGGACCGATCCGCAATCGGCGAATGCCGTCATCGAATTCAAACTCATCGGAGATCATCAAACATTGTTTCGCTCGGGCGAAATGCACGCGGGCGATGCGGCCAAAACGATCAACATCGGCTTGACTGGCATTCACGCGCTGGTATTGCAGGTTGAAAGCCTGGGGCCGTCGATTGATTACGCGCATGCCGACTGGGCGAATGCCCAGATCACGTATTCAGGCCGCAGGCCTGAGCCGCTAGCGGTAGCGGTGGAGAAGGCGGAGATACTGACGCCCGAGCCACCTGCGAGCCCGAGAATCAACGGGGCACGGATTTTCGGCGTTCGGCCGGGGCATCCTGTGCTATACACAATCGCGGCGACGGGCGGCCGGCCGATGACGTTCTCCGCCGAAGGTTTGCCGAATGGGCTTTCGCTGGATACGGAGACGGGCCGAATCACGGGATCGGCTGGAACCGCGGGAGAATCCGTCGTCAAAATCAAGGCATCCAATTATTTTGGCAGCGATGAGAAGACGTTTCGCATCGTGGTTGGGGCGAAGATCGCGCTGACGCCGCCGATGGGGTGGAACAGTTGGAATTGCTTTGCCGGCTCGGTGAGCGATGCGAAGGTTCGTGCGGCTGCCGATGCGATGGTGAATTCCGGGTTGATCGAACACGGGTGGACGTACATCAACATCGACGACTGTTGGGAAGTGCGCGCCAACCAACCGGCGAACGAGCGCCGGGCGGCAGATGGGCATATCCTCACCAACGAACGGTTTCCCAATATGAAAGCGCTGGTGGATTACATTCATTCCAAGGGTTTGCGGGCCGGGCTGTATTCGTCGCCGGGGCCGGCAACCTGCGGCGGATACACTGCCAGCTATCAATTCGAGGAACAGGACGCCCGGCAGTACGCGCAGTGGGGTTTCGACTATTTGAAATACGACTGGTGTTCGTATGGCTCGATCGCGGATGAAATCCGCAAGGGGCCGAACCCGCCAGCGCCGACGGTGATTTTCTGGCAACCGTATATGGTCATGCGGGATGCACTGGCCAGGCAGGACCGGGATATCGTTTTCAGCTTTTGCCAGTACGGCATGGGAAACGTCTGGGAATGGGGGGAGCAGGCCGGCGGTAACTCGTGGAGAACCACCGGCGACATTCGCGACACCTGGCGGAGCATGACCGCCAACGGATTCAGCTCGGCCGGGCACGAACGATTCGCAGGGCCGGGACATTGGAATGATCCGGATATGCTGGTGGTGGGAAAGGTCGGATGGGGTCCGTCTTTGCACGCGAGTCATCTCACGCCCAACGAGCAATACACGCATATCACGCTCTGGTGTCTACTTTGTTCGCCGCTGCTGATTGGGTGCGATATGACGCAGATGGACGATTTCACAAAGAACCTGCTGAGCAACGACGAGGTTCTGGCGGTGAACCAGGATCCGCTGGGCCGGCAGGCCTCTCGCGTTTGGCGCGGGAATGATACAGAGGTCTGGGCCAAGGACATGAAAGACGGCACCAAGGCCGTGGGGCTGTTCAACCGGGGTGAGATTGCGGAAAAAGTAGCGGCCAAATGGGCGGACCTGGGTTTGACGGAATCGCTTCCGGTGCGTGATTTATGGCGGCAAAAGGATTTAGGCGATTTTGGGGGACAGTATGAATGCGAAGTCCCGCGGCATGGAGCGGTGCTGATCCGGATCGGACGTCCGAAATAAACTGCCAATCCGGCTCAATATGTTGGCCAATGGGTCGGGGGTATGGTATGTTTGTGGGGTCAATTCTTGGGTTTTGGGCGAAATAGCAAATCTGGATTGGAGGACGTCATGAATGAGGGACGACCTGGTGTTCCGTTTGGAGCGCAGACCAATTCGCCCGTATCGCAGCCGATGCGGATGCCTCCGCCATCGGCGGGGATCACGTTGAGACCACATGCCGCCGTTGCCGCCCCACCAGTTCCGCCGCCGCTGCCGACCCGCATGCCGGTAAACGATGATCCGCTGGAACTCGTGGATGAAGAGAAGCCGGCGACGGCGCAAGCGGAACCGCCAAAGAGCAAAATTCACGGGATCACAGCCGCCAACTCGCTGGCCCAACACAACTACAAGCGGCCGACGCATTACAACAAGACCGGCGCCGTCCGCATGCGCACGTTCCATTGCCGACTCAGCGAGCAGGGCGTGGAGTATCTGGACCAGATCATCAACGACTGGCTGGAACATCACGCGGATATCGAAATTAAATTTGTGACGAGCACGATTGGAATGTGGGATGGGAAGCTGAAGGAACCGACGCTGATTTTGAATGTTTGGTATTGAGGTAGAGCGCGATATTATTTTATTTCGCGGCACAAGTTGGTCCATATCGTTCGATAGACGCCTTCTATTTCCCTGGCGAATCGTTTGGCATCCATGATGGGGGAATTCCGCATCCTCTCGCGGAAGGTGGAGCGGAGCGCGCTGAGTTGATCGATGTCCGACGTTAAATTGGCCGCGATTTGCACGAACTCCTCGGGCGTTTTAGCGATCAGTTTGGTCAAACCAAGATTGCTTAATTGGCTGACGCCGGCGCGACCCACAGGAGCTGTTCCGGCGAGCGTGATCACGGGAACGCCCATCCAGAGGGAATCGAGGCTGGTGGTGTGGCCGTTGTAGGGGAATGTGTCGAGTCCCGCGTCGATCCGGTGATACAATTTGAAATAGTCCTCACGTGGGCAATGGCCGACGAATTCGATCCGATCGGTGGCGACGCCGAGTTGGGCGAAGCGGTTGGCCGTGCGCCGGCGGGAAAGGCCCGCGGGGGCGAGCAAAAGCAGATGGGAATTGGGCACGGCATGAAGCACGTGCGCCCAAAGCTGAAGGACGCGATCGTTCACCTTGCAGAAATTGTTCAGACAGCCAAAAGTGATGTGTCCGTTGTTTTTGGCTGGAAGCGTTCCTGTTTGCGGGATTTCGTCCAGGCCGGCGGTCATCGCGGATTCTTCGTAGCACCAAAAGCTGGATAAACGGATGGGTTTTTCGAATGCTTCCGCGACTTCGGGCATGGGCAGATCGAGATACGGATCGGTGATTCGATAGTCGATTGCATTCAAACCCGTGCTGCCGGGGTATCCGGCGAAAGTGGCCTGCACCGGCGCGGGTTTGCGGGCCAGGACCAGCAGGCGATTGCCGGAAAGATGCAGCGACAGATCGATCAGGATATCTATTTTGTCCTGGCGGATGAGGTCGGCCACGCGAGTGTCGGCGAGGCCGACGGTGTTTCGCCAGCAATCGGCGAAACTTTTGCATTGCTCTGTGAACGGATCGGGCCGGATCACATCGGAGTAGCAGAAGATTTCAAATTGTTCGTGATTGTGTTCGCGCAGGAGCGGGAGAATATTCAGTCCGACGACGTGCCGGCGGAAATAGGGGGCGACGTATCCGATCCGCAAACGGCGATGGGGATCGCGAACGTTGGCATGAGGCGCGATGTTCGAGGCCAGCGGCTGGGCGTGGAGGCGGCGCCAATCGGCTTGTTCATGCGCGATCGCATTTGCATCGGCATCGGGGTGGAAATGGCGCAGGTAGATCAGGTTGGAATGTGCCGGATGGTCCGGGCGAATGGTGACGCCGTGGGTGGCGTGCTCGATCGCCTCGTCGTGGCGGGCCTGATCTTTTAGGACCACGGCCAGGTTGCTGTGTGCCTCGGCGTAGTCGGGATTTAATTCCAATGCGGTCTCGTAGTGAACGATGGCCTGATCGAAATCGCCGCGGTCTCTCAGGACGTTTCCCAGGCTGTTGTGGGCTTCGGCGAAATCCGGCTTGAGTTGTAGAGCCTTTTTACATGAGGCGATGGCCCGGTCTTGCGATCCGGTTTCCCATAAGGCAACTCCAAGGTTGTTGTGGGCCTGGGCGTATCCCGGCTTGAGATTGATGGCCGCCTGATAAGCGGCGAGGGCGTCGACGTGTCGCCCCGAACGTCTGAGGGCGTTTCCGAGATTGTTGTGAGCCTCGGCATATCCGGGGCGAAGTTGCAGGGCGTGCCCGAGAGCCGTGATCGAATCTTCCAGCGCATGCGCTTCGTACAGCGCTATCCCCAAGTTGTTCCATGCTTCGGAATGAGCGGAATTGATCTGCAGGGCACGGCGATAAGCCGCGATGGCGTCGGCGACCAGTCGTTTGCCCATCAAAGCATTGCCGAGATTGTTGAAGGCATCGCCGTAACCGGGTTTGAGCGCGGTCGCGCGCCGGCAGGCTGCAATTGCGGCATCGAACCGCCCCGCTTCGATCAGGAGATTCCCAAGATTGTTGTGGGCTTCGGCAAAATCGGGATTGATCTTGATGGCGGCGCGAAAGGCGGCCTGTGATTCACGCAATTCTCCGGCAGCGCGGAGGGCGACGCCGAGATTGTTTTGCGCGCCGGAGAAATCGGGCTTCAATCGTAGCGCATCGCGATAGGCAGCAATGGCATCGTCGAGCCGGCCAGATGATTTAAGGCTCCGCGCAAGCGTGTCGTAATAAATCGCATCGGGCTTGAGGCTGATGGCCCGGGAAACCAATTCGATGGCTGAATCGCCCTGACCGTTCTGGCGCAGAGTGCCCCGAGCAGATGGAGAACCTCCGGCTGATTCGGCTCTTGTGACAGGATTTGCCGATAGATGACCTCGGCATCCGCGAGCCGGCCCGCCTGATGATGCCGCACGGCCATCGCCAGCGATGGCTGGAGGATGGATGCGGAGGGATGATCGGCCAATTGAGTCATTGGTGCAGCGGGGTCTTCGCCACGGACACGTTCAGAATCCATTTAATATCGGCACTTGTGGGTAGTTTTCGGTTTTTAATCTGGAGAGATGGGAAGGAATTTTTATCGGTTACGGTGTCTGTGCTAAACAAGTTCGTCGGCTCGAATATCATGGGCGCCGGCGCTGTGGACGCGTTTGGCTGGCTCGATGACGATCGGATGAGCCGTTTGCGATGGGCAGACAGAGTGGCTGACCCTCGCAAGGCCTAAGTAAAACTTGACAACGGTTTTGGGTCGCTTATGTTTCGATTGATCATTGAGATATCCTTTAAGCGCCATTAGCTCAATTGGCAGAGCAGCTGACTCTTAATCAGCGGGTTGTAGGTTCAAGTCCTACATGGCGCATTTCGACAGGAACGGACAGCGAACGCCCCCCGGTCACACCGGCTCCGCCATCTCCACCGCCAGTTCCACTTCTTCCTTCGGCAGATGCGCTGTGGTCGCATACGCGGCGCACCCCTTCACCAGGCCGCGGATGATCCAGATCGTCGAAAGCTGCAAGATTCCCACCAGCAAAAGCGAATAACGGAGCGCGAATACGTTGGAGATTCCATAAGCCAGGACCAGAAAGAGAATCAGCCCGCTCGCGCGGCCCGCGAAATATCCGAATTCGCGGTTCAAAATATAGGCGTATACGCTCCTGCCTTCGATCGCCGATACCGTGTCGATGGTCAGCATCTGCACGGTTGTATCCGCCAAATCCGGAAGCGGGCCGGCGAACATGAGGCAGATCATAAACCACATCGCACCCATGCGATTGTAAAACAGCGCGTTGGGTATTGTGCCGATTGCGTAGAGGATCATGCCGATCGCGTACATGGGAATTCGATGTCGCGGCTTGGCGAGCCTTCCGATGAAATACATCATCACGGCCGTCAACACCGCGCCGGCGGATTGAATGAACCCGAGCGTTCCTTCCTTTCCGGCAAGGAAAAGCATTGAAAGCATCGCCGGCACCATCACCGTATAGCCGGAGCTCAGCCCCTTCACAGCGGCCAGCATCTGCAGGCGCAGCCAGAGCGGATGAAACCGGAAGAAGACGAAGCGCGTGGCGGGCGGGTTCTTGAACTCACCGCGGTTCACCATCCATGATGCGACGAGCGAGATGGCAAAGACGCAAACGGCCAGGATCCGGTATGCCGCCACGGCCGTGTGCGCCGTTCCCGGGTACCAGTGGATGAATGATCCAACCGCTACCGGCATTATTATGCCGACGCTCGTACCCAGAAATGCTTCCAGGCCGTAGTAATAGTTGCGGTTGCCGTCATTGGTAGAGGAAATCGCCAGGAAGTCGCGGTTCGCCCAGTAAAGGCCCGTCGCCATGCCCATGAGCAGTCCGGCCACGGCGATACCGCCGAGGCTGAGTTGCTTCAGCGACATCATCCACCAGATCGACCCACCGCTGATCAGCATTCCCAGCGAATACAGCCACGCCACCGGCATCCGCTTGAGCAGAAAGCCGTTGACGAAAAAAGTGACAGGTATGCCAGCGTAGAGCATGAGCTGATACAGCACGGGGGCTTTGACGTCGTTGGCGGTTTGCCGCATCAGGTAAGTGCCGATGAAGATGCCGACGATCGGGCCGGTAAACGCGAAAATAAAATTGGTAAGCAAAAGGACCCGCATGTTCAGCGGGTAGGAAAGGAACAGCCGGAGCTCATGAATGGGATTGCGCAAACTGATGCCTTTCTGCCGATGACTTCCGCTTGCCAGGCGGGTTAGTGTGACGCCCCGGATTCTGGGCAAACGCGCGCGCCAAAGAGGTGTCGGGCGAGTCGCGGCGAAATCGAATCGAATCGGTTGTTTGCCGGCAACTGGCTCATTGGTTGTCGCTTCCTCTGCGGTAGTCAATCACCACGCCATTGACGAGAGTCTTGCCGCCATCGCGCGTCAGTTTTCCATCGGAGGGCGTGAGGACGACGACGATCGCTTCGCCGGCGCCGATTTTGAGCGGCATTTGGCCGGTCGCAGCGCGGGCCAGGAATTTGCCGCTCACCGCGTCATAAACGTCCTGGGATGTCGCGCCGACATCGAGGGTAATTGTGCGCTGGTCGGGATGAGGATTGTAATAAAGATACGATGGATAAGCCTGAGGGCGGCAGGAATCGGTGGCGAGCAAGTCGAGGCGGAGAATTTGCGGATCGTCGGTTGGGGCGATTAGGCCGCCGTAGACGCCTGCGAATACGCCGCCGTAGAGACCATAGTCGGTGAGGGGTCCCCAGTGCTCGTGTATGGGGTCGCCAGTCGCCAACATCGGCTGGTTTGGGTCATCCCATCGGTATTTCAGGCCTTCATAGGCGATGACGTGTTTGGGGTCTCCATCCCAATCGGGGCAGGATTGCCCGTCGCGGGTGTGGGCGTTTGCGTAATACAGACGGGCGGCACTGGCGGCGTTCAACATCCATTTTCCGATGTCGTGGGCGTAGCGCGGATCGTAACGTGCGATGGGCGTCAGCGGCCAGGCCCAGCAGAAAGTATTCATGGCAAATCCGTATCCGCCGATGCCTGGGAATCGCGGGGGGCCATCTGTACCGCCGACGAGTCCGGCGGTGTCGATGCCATCCCAACGGTCGGTGTTGACCTTCCAATCAGGCCGGGCGGCGCTGCGGTCGAAACACCAGTTAATCATTTTGTAGGTATCGTAGTGACGTCCCAACTCCGCGTTCATGCGCACGGCGGTCAATGCGCCGAATGGCATGAGGATTTCGTAGAAGGGATCCTGGTCGGTGGGTCGCTGCTGAAGGTAGCGCATGCAGCGGTCCGCAGCCTCAAGAGAAGCGGTATCGTGCCAGCGGTTAAAGGCGGCATATTCGATCCAGGCGACGCCCGCGCCGGCGTCGGGTTCTTTCCAGTGTCCGTTGTCGACGGCTTGCATGGTGTCAAAATTGAAACCGGTGTGATCGAAGTTGGCGGCGTCATCTTTTGCCGGGTCGGCAAGAGCGGCGGTGGCCTTGGCCCAGGAGACGGCGGACTGCCGTGCCAAGTCGCCGACCTCGGTTTCACTTTGATATCGATCGGAGACACTGGCGAAGATAATGTTGGGAAAGATCGTATACCAAAATGTTTTTTCGGGATCAGACAGACCCACTTTGTTGCCGATCATTCGGTAATTGGGTCGAGCGTCGAAGTAGGCCGCGCACATTTTTACGTAATCGTACTGGCCGTGTGACTTATCAATTCCAACCAAGGTGGCGGCCCAAACGGCGCCAATGTCAGTGATACCGGCGCCGGTGCCGTCGGCTTGTCTCATGTCTCCGACGTAGTCGGGAAGCCCGAAGGTGGTGACTTCGCCGTGATCATCCTTGATTAGATGGAGCAGTGGCATGTACTGTCCCGGGGCGGTGGGATCGAAGAGTAATTGATCGAGATCGATGGCGACTTGCCTCCAATCGCGAACGATGCAGGGGGAGGGGAGATCGGGCATCGATTGCACCTGGCGAATTTCAGCGGTCTCTTCAGCCGTCGCGTTTGTCCGCATTGGGGCAATAGCGAAGACCACCGTAGCCAGCAGCACGCGAACCGTTCCTCTCATTCTTCCTCCATCGCATATCCACCGTTGCGCAAAATGCCGGCGGAAATCGATTGAAAAACAAATCCGTCCAGTTAAATGACTGGAACAAGAGCGTTGCCGGAAACCCTCTGTGCTGCTGGCAACGCAAATCCACGTCGCTAGACCGCGACTTGAAAACGGCAACTTTAGTGCGTCGCTGGAGAACTATCCATAAACATGTGGCTTAGCCGATTCTCGATGTTCTGACACATTGGGCAGGCTAGGCGGCGCTTCCGGGATGCGACGAGGGGGCGATAACGATACGTCGCTTTTTGACCGGGTCGAATGTCGATAGCAGGGGTTGGGTTATCGTAGTAATCTGTTTTTGGGTAGGACGCCGTTGGGCGAAAGATTCATGAAGCCGCTTCTCGATAACAGTACGGGAGTATCATGGCCGAGTTTTCAGTCAGCGGCGAAACAAGCGCACAAAAACAGAAGATTTCAACGATCTTTCGAGCTTTAACCGCGGATCAACCGCGATCCTGTTCCGATTTGCTTTCCGAACTGCAGGTTCCGTCCAATATTGAGACATACGCGCTTGAGTTTGAGGGGGTGGACGGCAGGGATGTTTACAACATCACGGCGCCGTTTCGCTTCGATGGCAAGATACTGTTGATCGGTCGGGTGGAAAGGCGCGAGACCGAGTTTTCCGAGATCGTGATGTTCGAGAAAGTCCATTCCAACAAGTGGACGCCCTGTTTCACGCATCCCGCATTTCAAGGCCTGCAGGATCCATGTATAACGTGGGCGGGTGACGAATTGGTGCTCGGAGGCGTTCGGTATCCGGTTCCAATGGACCATGGCGGCATCGGCTACGCGATGGATTTTTATCGCGGCAATTCGCTGGAGGGACTGCGCCATTTTCTGAGCGGACCGCCCGGCATGAAGGATATTCGATTCAAGCAGTTGCCGGATGGACAGGTCGCCATCTTTAGCCGTCCCCAGGGAGCCGTTGGCGGGCGAGGTGAAATCGGCTTTACGATCGCTTCGTCCTGGGACGCCATCACGGCCGAAATGATCGCCGGCGCACCGCTCTTTTCAGGGCAATTGCTCAAGGAGGAATGGGGCGGAGTGAATGAAGTGCATCAGTTGGCAAACGGTCGGCTTGGCGTACTGGGTCATATTGCCTGCTTTGACGAGCAGGGGAATAGGCACTACTACCCGATGGCGTTCGCGGTTGACCAGAGAACACGTCAACCATCGGCAATTCGCATCATCGCGCGACGCACCTTCTTTCCGCCCGGCTCGTCAAAACGGCCGGACCTTGTGGATGTGGTCTTCAGCGGCGGCATTGTTCGAAATGATGATGGAACTGTGAACCTGTATGCAGGAACGAGCGATACGGCGGCGGCTGTCGTGAAGCTGCCGGACCCATTTCTGCGATATGAAGTTTAATAGGCTGGTGTTGTCGATAAAGACCGTGTCGAGGGCGCATCGTAACGATCGATAGCTACCACTCGGCTTCTGTCCACACCAGAATTTGCGGCTGCGGATTGAAGTTCGTGCAGCGCACCTATTGAATTCCGGTATACGGTATTAGAATAGAGTTTTCTCCACAGATGATATCTATCAATCCCAAGGTCGGCTGGTGGCAGATCAGCGAGAAGCAGCATCATGAAACCTATGAGGCGAGAACGCAGCTTTTGCCGGAACTGCCGATCATCGGGCGGCTTCATCTCCTGCAAGCGGTGCCGGGCGGGCTCAGGTCGGATGCTCATCCGAAAGAGTATGAATTGCATCTGGTTCAGGAAGGCTGCTTGGAGTTGTGGGTGGATTCCCCTGAAAAGCAGTATACCGTTACCGGCGGTTTGGCGACTCTGACTCAGCCGGGCCAGACACATGGGGGCGTGCGCGAGGTGTTGAATCCCGGCCGGTGGTGCATGCTTCGGTTTCTGGTCGCGCCCAATTCCCGCAACGTCGCCACGGGACTGACGCCGGCACAAGCCTCGCATTTGCAGAAATTGCTTAAGGAGATGGATTCGCCCGTCTTCTCATTTTCTCCTTCACTGGAAAAGTGCTTTGAACGATTGCTCGACGAACATAGGCACCCGAGCGTCACAAGCGAACTGATGGCGCGTTCGCTGCTTCACGAGTTGATCCTGTGGATCGCGCGGGACTACGCGGCGTCGAAGCTCAATCCACCGCTGCGGCTTCCGCAATATTCTCCGCCGATTCAGGCGGCGGTCAGATGGCTTGATGAGCATGTGGGTGAGCCTGTCCTGATGGAAAATGCAGCCAATGCCGCGGGGCTGAGCGAGAGTCACTTCCGCCGGTGGTTTCAGAAGGAAGTGGGGTTTAATCCGGCGGATTACATGATGTACAGGCGTGTGGAACTCGCGAAGGACAAGCTGCGCAAAAGCGATCTGTCGGTGACCAGCATTGCGATGGAGTTGGGGTTCAGCACATCCGCATATTTCACCGCGGTTTTTCGCAAGCGCACCGGGCTTACGCCGTCGCAGTACCGCCGGGAGCAGGGTTTGACTTGAGTGTCATGACCCGATGCTGTCGCTGACCCTGACGTAGATCACGGCATCGGGCGCGAGATCCAGTTGCAGCCGTTGGCCACGCTGTTCGCCGATTCCGACGGTATCGGGGGATTGGCCGGTTCCGATCTTTGCCGACGAGGTGCACCATGGAAACATCAATTGCGCCGGTTGCCATTTGTCGGTGCCGTTGAAGATGATGAACGTCAGTTCGAGCCGGCTTCGATCGAATTGGCGGCGTTCCTCGAAGGCATCGAGGTTCAAGACCATGATGTCGCGATCCTCGGCGTGTCCAAATGTTTCCCAGATCAGAGAGGCACGGAACACCCAGCCGGACCCGTAAATCTCCTGTCCGACCGAACCGGGGGCCGGACCTTCCAAAATGGGGATGTTTTCGAACGGGACATATTGCAATGGCAACGCGCCCCGGCCAGCGTCGAAGCATCGGGGAAAGAAGTGGAAATTATTCTTCCGCGCGTGATCGATAACCCGCAACAACGCCAACGTTGGGGGGAATCTCTTGAACGTCGGACAGAGCCGGGCCAATACCTCGATGTTTTCGAAGAGGGCGGGGTAGCTGATTGTGGCGCAGGCCTGAAACATGCCCAGGGTACTGATTTTCCCGCTTTGGCCCGTCGTACGATCGGCATACCAATAGAGCATTCGCAGCGTCTGCGAGAGAAGGTAGTGATAGACCTCCGCATAGTTTTCGCGCGGATACATAACCGCAAGGCGGTAGGCAGTCTGCGTCCCCATTGCCAGAAGGAAAACCTCCTGGTGGATCGTATTGATCGGCAACCGATGAAGCGTTTGCAAGGCATCTTTGGCCTCTTCCAGATAGCGATCGCTGGCGGTCATTTCATGCAGATCCAGCATGAAGTTGGCGTAGGCTCCGAGGAGGGCATTGCAATCGCCCGCTCCGGCGCGCTCGATCGTTCGCCTGTTGAAGCTGAGCGGAAAGAGGTACGACATCTTCCTGGCCAGCGGAATGATGACATCGTTGGCTTCTGTAATAGCACGATCGATTAAGGACCGATTCTTTTGCAGGCGCCCAACTGAAACAGTTCCTCGAGAATATATAGATGTTGCCAGGTTCCCGATACGGTATCAGCGGCAATCGGCGCGAACGGCGTTTCATTGGCGTGCAGGGCGTGGTCAATCATTTGCGAAACGCGTTGGTAGAGCCGGGGTATCGGATCGCGCCGATCCACGCGCGAGAGCACGGCCAGCGGATGCGCGATCCAGACTGCCGCATCAAAGCAAGGCTTGATCATGTCGAAGCGATTGCCGCGCGCTTCAATGGCCTTCTGCCAGGCGGGGCTGTGGCCGTCCACGTAATTGAGAATGAATTCGTGACCTCTCTCTGCTTTCCGCCAACATAGCCCATCGGTCATAAGATCTTCCGCACAACGATGAGCGAAGTCTCGCCAGGAAGTGGCTCCCGTGGGCCACGGGCTGTTTCGGGGCAGCAACGGAAGGCATTTTTCGACGAGTAACCGCACCGCCTCGTGATCGTCCGCGAGAGCCTTTCGCGGGCGCGCGGTCAGGAAGTAACTGAAGTGCTGAGAGCCGGCGGGAAATAACCGGCCGGAGGCGCCGGTTGCATAGAGGCCAAGTTCACCCGCTGGTTCCGGCTGGTATCGACGACGAAACCCGCAGCGGTAGTTCAGAAATCGAGCGATGTTCCATCGTGACATCCAGTTCATGCGCGTCATATCGAAAAAGAGCATGATCTCGGCGTTAAGATATGGATCGAAGTAATATGTCGCGGGAAAGTCATTGCCGTAGGCGTCGTCGTTCCATTTGGTTGGATTGGTGATTTGGGTGATAAACCATACATGATCGCCGCGCTCGTAGGGAGGGAGCGGGCCGAGATCGAGCGTGATTTCCGGTTCGAAACCATTTTGCATGCACAGATGGATGTCTTGCTCTGAATTCACTTCGACGTCGAAAACAAACCAGCCGCGCGCGGCGTCGGCGGTGATGGTCGCTTGCCAGGTTGCGGCGCGATGGTTTGGATTTTCCCCGAAGGTTCCGGTCAGCCTGAGGAGATTGTCGTCGACTTTTCCGATTTCAGTTGCCTGGAGTTCGAAGGAGTTGCCGCGAACGAGTGAGCTGTGGGCAGCGGAAGCGGGACGCCAGCCGGTTTGGGGATCGCCAATGAAAAGCTGGTAACCAACACCAGCGCCACCCCCCCGCTGTGACACGGTAAGCTTCATTTCTGCGCAGACTATAGACGCGGATTCGATTGGCATCACATTCCCCGCGGCGGGATGTAGTTTTCACAACGCCAATTGTTCGGCGATTAATTTCCGACTTGGTTGAAAGACGACATCAGAAAGTGGCCGGCGGCGACTATGATACGCCCTAATGGCCCATGGGCGAAGGCTGGGTTTGCGGAGTCTCCGTGGAGTTATCTTCGGTCGGCTGGGTCGCGGGAACGTGCGGCGTCGTTGCAGGCGATTGATCGAAATCAGGGTGCCATGCCCACGGCATATTTGGAACCCATTCTTGGTGCATGCCCACGAATATACCCCCGATGAAGGCTACAACCATCCACGCCAGAGTGCCCAGTATGCCGTAGATGCGGCCATGTTTTTGTGGCTGAGCTGTGGTTTCCATGAGACCTCCGCAAGGTTTGAATTGTGTTTCTTAGTAACATAGACGTGGCTAGTTGGCCCTCTCAACCAGCCAAGCATACGTTTGATTGTACAATGGCGTGTAGGAAGCACAAACTTCGGCAGGATCGGTGACGGCGTAATGGAGGAATGACCATGAAGGCGAAACATATTGCAGTTGTTCTTTTGATGATATTGACCAGCGGATCGCTGTGCATTGCACAAATCTCGCCCGAAGAGGCGCAACAAAAATTGCAGGACAAGATCGCCGCGGAAAATCAGCCTGATTCGCTTGCGGCCCAGATCAAATCGCTGCAAGCGCAAGTTGACGATCTGAAACAACAACTTGCCGCCGCAAAGGCCGAAAATGAACAACTAAAGGAAAAGCTGGCGGCAGTTCAGCCGGTGGCGCCGGCAAATAGTGAGCCGGCAGTAGTGCCGCAATCAACGTTTACCTCAAGAGCAAAAGGCTTTCACTGGAGTTTTAAACATAACCCTGAGACGGAGATTTCGGACGCCGAGAAGACCGACGCCGACATAGACGCGCTAGCGACCACCAAGGGACTCAAGCCGGAAATGGTTGCGGCCATGCACGAAGGCAAGCCGATGGTCGGAATGCCGGAGGAGGGCTTGGAAATCATCGTGACGCTGAAAAAGCAGGCGGAATCTGACTCTGGAACGACGTATTTGGGCTGGACGAAGCAACAGGTGCAAATGGTCTGGCAAACGGTCCCCGGCCCCGGGGGGACGCCAATCGTGACGAATGTGGAAGGCGTTGATTACAGCAAGTGGCCAAGGATTATTGTCCAAAACGGCGTTGTTACCAGGATTGACGCCGCGCAATGAGCGGGAACTATTTCGCCGAATCGTGTGGTTTTTGCAGTCCTTTTTGGCGGCGATTAATTTCCGACTTGGTTGAAACATGACATCGCATTTCAATTGACCGCGACGATTAGACGTTGGATGATGCCGGTTCTTGTCCACACTTTTCCGCGGAGGTAACTTGGGTATCCGAGAGGCGATCAATAAGAAGTCAGCGGTTTCCACGACCGTGGCAATCTGCGCGTTCGTTGGGATCGGGGCCCTGATTGCAATGGAATTGAGGGGAAACAACGGCAAGCCGCCAGCAGAATGTTATTACACAATTGATGATGGCCAAACCTGGTTCGTTGATTCTTCAGACAAGTTGCCGCCTTTCGATCATGGTGGAGTCCCGGCGGTTCGTTGTTATGTGTTCAAATGCAATAGCGGGAAATTCGCGGCGTTGCTGGAAAAGTATAATGATGCCACGCGAGCGCATCTTATTTGGATGGCCCAACAAGTGCCGCCAGTCGCGAGTCGCAATCCTCCCCCCGTTATGGTGAAGAAGCCCGGTGAAAAAGACTGGCAGAACATCCCGGCGGAGCAGGAGGGAATGATCCTCATGCATAACATCGCTGGTCCTGACGGCTCAGCCGCTGAACGTGTCATGCCGTGAGCGCCGGCCGCCAGGACAGGTATCCCTCAGTACACGTCCTGTCCTTGGATTCCCCAACCAGCAGGCGAGTTTAGAGACGGTTTACCCGTTGTTGGATCGATGAATATACCTGTCCAGTTGGGATCTGGGTATATCATGTCTCTCACGTTAATCAACTCAACGTGGAAATCGCAGAATCCAGTAACATAGTTCCCATATTTTCCGTAGACGGAAAATGTATATGCCGGGAAGCATTCAATCGCATCGTGAAAGTCATGCAGCTCCATGATGGCGATCTTCTTCGAGCTATGTTTTGCTAAAACAAGCTTCACGCTGGAAGGGGTCGCCAATCCATTGCCCCTGGGGCCCGCGGCCGCTTGAATTGCTGCGGGGCTGCAAAAAAGCGAGCGGGGGTACCAGTAACTCGTCCGCCCGTTCTTCCCCAGGTAGCTGGGATCTGGCGGATCGCCGTCAATTGCTCCGTACCAATTCCCGTTCTGATCTCCAGCGACTGAAACGAGCGCCTGGTCCTGATCATCCGGGCAATGCGCTATGGCGGGGCTGGGGAAGAATGTGTTCACGTTCGGCGGATTAAGCGAAGGCGCGCCGAGATATTTCCCCAGATAGGCAGGGATGGGCACCGCCCAAGGGTTGAGTTCGACAGCGTAAGGGTTGTACGGAGAGGAATCGTTGTCGATGTAGCCTTGGGGGTTTGTGTTATTACCGGCAGTGTCTCCCGTATCGCTCGGGAAAGTGCCATTATTGTCGTTGACGTACATCAGCAGGGCGCCGAGCAGTTGCCTTTCGTTGTTCATGCACTGCAGCCGCTTGGCCTGAACACGGGCTTTCTGGAGGGACGGCAACAGGATCGAGATCAGAAGCGCGATGATTCCGATAACGACCAATAACTCAACAAGCGTAAAACCCTGCGTTTTCCTGCGAAATGCCATAACAAGTCCCTCAGTATGACGACGTCGACCCTCCGCGGGCGGACCGGAAAGAGGATACAATCTAGGGGGAAGACCCAATCGTAACAATCAATCTTCGCGCCAATCGAAGATTGATTGTCGATGGTACAGGGGGGAACATCCACAGAACAGAACGGCGCGCATCTCGCAACCGATACGGCTGGTGATATACTCGACGCACAACCCCCGTGAGCAGTCAACGTGAAGAGTTCAATTTGGCGGTGCGGCAACACCGGGCTGGGCAGTCGGTCGATGCGGAGAAAATCTATCGCCGGATTCTCCAGCGGCAGCCGAACCACCCCGGAGCGCTGCACATGCTGGGCGTTCTGGCCGGGCAACGCGGCGACGGCGATGCGGCCATTGAATTGATCCGCCGGGCGATCGGTTTCGATCCCAACCACGCCGAAGCCCACAGAAATTTCGGCGTGCTGTTGGCGCAGCGACAGCGGTTCGAAGAAGCGCGGGAGGCCTTCTCCAAAGCGGCGGAACTCAGGCCCGATGACCTTCGGACTCAACTCGATCTTGCCAGGGTTCATTACGATGTTGGAATCATGTTGGCGACTAAGGGCCGGTTGGACGAGGCGATTGCCTCGCATTCCAGAGCGATCCAAGTCAAACCCGATTTCGCCATGGCGCATTTGGGCCGGGGTCACGCCCTTCGCGCCGCCGGCCGGCTTGAGGAAGCGCTGGACGCCTACCGCCGGGCCGTACAGATCAAGGCCGATCTGCTGGAGGCCCACGCGAACATGGCCGCGATGCTCGGCTATTTGCAGCGATTTGACGAAGCGATGGAATGCCATGCCCGCGCGGCGGCACTGCGGCCGGATGCGGCCATTATTCACGAAGCCCTGGGCGTGATCATGTTGCAGCAGCGCGGCGCGGCGGCGGCGGTCGTCCACTTCCGCCGCGCGGTCGAGGCCGATCCCACGATTCTCTCCGCCTGGAATTCTCTGGGCGCGGCATTGCAATTCCAGGGCGAGTTCGATGAGGCCACGAAATGCTTTCGGAAAATCCTCGAAATTTGGCCGGATTCGGTGTACGCCCGTATACAATTGGTTGCCGCCAGCAGGCAAAAAGCCGACCCGGCGGAAATTGAGCCACTGTCGAATCTGCTGAATCAGCGGGATCTTTCTCCGGAGCAACGCATTGACGCGGAGTTCGCGCTGGGAACTGCCCTCGACGGCGCGGAGCGATTCGACGAGGCGTTTGGGCACTTCGAGACGGCCAATTTACTCGGGAAACAACAGCGAGCGCTGGTCGGCGACTGGTATGATCCGAACGAGTTTCACGCCAAGATCGATCAACTGATCGAAATATTCACGCCCGAGTTCTTCGAGAAGAGGCGCGGGTGGGGCGAACCGTCGGAGCTTCCGGTTTTTGTCGTCGGCATGCCGCGTTCGGGCACGACCCTCGTGCAGCAGATCGCCGCCGGTCATCCGCAGGTTCATGGCGCCGGCGAACTGCGAGCCATTTCCCAAATCGCAACCGATCTGGGAGGCACCGACCGATACGCGGCCGTGGCCGGATGGAGCCAGGAATTACTGAAAAAAGCGGCAAATCGGCATCTTGATCGCCTGCGAGCGTTGAATTCCAGCGCTTCGCGGGTCATTGACAAGATGCCGGGCAATCTCCATTTTCTCGGCCTGATCGCTCTGCTGTTTCCCTCGGCCCGCGTGATCCTCTGCCGCCGCGACCCGCGCGACACATGCCTTTCCTGCTATTTTCAGTCGTTCGGCAGCGGCAATATGTCGTTCTCCCATGACTTGACCGATTGCGGCCACCACCAGCTCGAAAACGATCGGCTGATGATCCACTGGCTTCGTGTCCTGCCGCTGGCAATGCTCGAGATCCAATACGAGAGCGTCGTCGCCGACCTGGAGGGCCAAAGCCGCCGCCTCATCGACTTTCTTGGATTGCCGTGGGACCCCGCGTGTCTTGAATTCCATCGCGCCCGGACGACGGTCCTGACGGCGAGCGCGTGGCAGGTTCGCCAGCCGATCTACAGTCGATCGGTGGGGCGGTGGCGTCATTACGAGCGGCACCTTGGGCCGCTGCTGGAATCATTGAATCTGGCGGCTCGTGGCCCCACCGACCGATAAAAAACCGTAGGAAAAGCTCCCCTGAACGTATACCGCGACGCGGGCCGGCAGATCACCTTAAAGTATCAACGACTTGCTTCCGCCTTAGCTCGACTGAACGACGTTATTGATTCGTGCTCCAAGGCTGCCAGCCCTGGCTGATTCTCGGGGGCAGATCTGCAAAAAGCGACACGGACTCATCAATTTCCGACTTAGTTGGGCTTTAATTGCGAACACGCGCCCAAGCTAGTATCGTTTCGCGTGGTTCAGGATTGATCCTAGCGGCGAATTGTCTCGCTTGCTGCCTTCCTGACTGCACGTGAGGGCGGGGGGAGAAAAACATAGGAGAGGATCATGTCGAGGAAAACGAGTGTTCTGGCGTTGGCGGTTGGCGGCATTTGTTGTTTTGGCGTGAGCAAGGCTTCCGCTCAGTTTTTGCCGGGTAACGTTTGGCCGAATCCGGATTTGAGCGATAGCGTGCAATCCTCACAGCCCACCCATGTCAACGGATTCGGAAATATGGATGAAGCGAACGGCGTGGACCAGATTTATAGCTATTATAACGCACCCACAACCATGCCCCATATGCCCAGTACTGTTGGTGACGCCAACCCTCGCCCGAACGGTTGGCATCGAGGCGGCGGTGATTATGGTGTCACCAGCACTCCCCAATTTTGCTTTTATAACACACCTAATGGCTCTCCGGTCAACGGGGCCGAGGGGAATGCGCCCGCTGGCTTGGGCGACTACGCGCTGGAGGTGAGCGACTCCAACGTGAACAGCTACGGCGAATGGTTTTCCGATTGGAACCCGCTGGGTGCCGTAGCAAGCAACGGAGGAGGGATATTACAGTTCTGGTATGAGGACACTGCTCCGCAGCCCCGCGACGGGCAACTTCGCGTCACCATCAATTTCGGAAGTTATGCGACTGATGACATTTTGACCGGTGATCCCAGTAATCTTGGCCATATCGACACGACGTTTAATAACCCCAGTGCCGGTGTCGGTACGTGGACGCTAGTCGACGTACCCCTGCTCCTGCCCGCGGGCACAGATTCAGCGAGAATCACTGTTGACTCAGGCGGCGGCAGCGACACGACGGGCGATATCTGGGTCAGCGACATTTCAGTTGCTGTGCCGGAGCCGGCTTCCATTGGAGTCATCACCGCCGGATCGATGCTGTTGTTGGCCAGGCGACGCCGGGCAAAAGCGGCAGTCTGACAAGCAAATAACCGCATAAGGCACGCACGCGCCTACATCACCCCAATCAGTCTTCTTACAACGAAGACTGATTGGCGTTGATGTAGGTGCTGTATTTATGGGACTGTCAGTTTCCGCCTTGGGCGATATTTGATTGTTAGCGATCTCGCATAGTGATACAGTCGTATCCACATAAGAAGAAGGCGTCCAGTTGGCGAACTGTGTCGCTTCCTGTGTTCGTATCCATTCCGGTTTTTAATCTTGCGGAGGAGAAAAATGTCTGTTAAAGAAAACAGATTCCATTTGGCGCGCGGCAAATCAGCCAAGCGCCGGTCGATGCTGATCGCGTGCGGGGCCGTGTGCAACGCGGCGACGCTCGCCATCATGGCGCCCAGTGCGCAGGCTCAGGCTTCTTACACCTGGACAAGTCCCAGTAGCGGTAATTGGAGCACTGGAACCAATTGGATGGGCGGATCCGCGCCCGCGATCAGTCCGTCGGGAGATGATAGTCTCGAGTTTAACGCAGCTGGCACGTATACCTCCAACAATGACCTGGGGGCTTTCGGGGTTTACAATACGACATTTGATGCCGGCAACGGCCCGACAACCCTGACCGGCGGGGAGCTCGATCTGTACTGGCCCTTGAGCGAGAATAATAATCCGGCTTTTACGGACAATTCGACGAATCCAGTGACGATTGACAACAATGTCACGTTTCAAGCTAATGCCGCCCAAGATGGTGGGACGCAGGAGTATTTTGTTATGGCTCCTGGGAGCACCACTACTTTTAACGGAACGATGACTGTGGTGGGTGGGGCCTCCCTCAAGATGACGAACGGCGAGCCCACAAGCAGCCTGGGTGGTCCGGGCGGGACGATGATCTGGACGCAGCCGGAAATATTTACGAATACTGTTAATACCAGCTACGGGGGCTACTTTCCCTTTCGCATCTATGAGGGAACCTTTGAGATGGGGGGATACACCATGGATAACGGGCAATCCGACGCCACCCCACCCGTAGTTAACGTTGATGGTGTAAATGAGTTTGGGACCGGCGGCGTAAATAACGGCAACCCCCAAACGGACGTGTATCTCGGACCCGAGGACCGGTACACCACTTACAACCCGCAGAGTGGGGTTCTCCTTCACCCGAACGACGTCGCCTCGTTTTATCTGATTGCGGCTGGAGATGAAATGAACAATCGGGTCGAGGTCGGTGATGCCGGAACGATCACGATCGGCGGCCTGAACACCTCAGGCACCGTGTATTTCAACAGCTATTTCAACACGCTTCCCTCCGATGGCGACGGAATAGTCGGCGGTGTGAGCCAGACGATCTATTACAGCGCCGCCGCGGGCGGAACCGTGGTGCAGAATTTTCAAATGATCACCGGCCTGGCTACCGAGCCTTGTCAGGCGAGCATCGATAAAGTCGGTCCCGGCACATGGATCGTCGCCGCAGGCGGCACTAACAACGCCGGTGAGCAGGCCTATCACGGTAACACCACAGTGAGGGATGGGACATTGGAGTTGGAATACGATGATACCGGCACTAATTCCGTGACCCTTTCTGGTAATGCACTTGCGGCGGGTTCACCCTTCTATGCAAGCGGAGACGATGGCGGCAGCCTTGGTTTTAACGCCCCCACCAACCCCGTTCTTTTGGGCGACAGCGGCACGCTGCCGACGGATAACATCGCGCTGCTGACCTTGGTGAATCCGGGCGCCCCTGGTCCTAGGGCGGTGCTTCACAATATCAGCGTCAACAATGACAACCCCAGCGGTTCGACCACCATAGGCGTGGGCGACAACGGAACCGCGAATTATTCGGGAAACATTTCGCTGAGTGAGAGCGTGGTCCTTACCGGCGGCGCCGGCGGCCTGGCAAATTTCAGCGGCAATGTCACGGGCACGGGCGCGATTACCGTCAATGGAACCGGCACCGTGGACCTCAGCGGAACTAATCTTTATAACGGGGCCACGAACGTTACAAGTGGCGCTGCGTTGGTCATTGCCGCTACCGGCGCTTTGCCGTCGGGCAGCGCGATTGCCAACAACGGAAGCGTGACCATCAGCGCCAACAGCGTCGCCGGCAATGTCAACGGCACGGGCGTGACCACTGTCAGCAGCGGCGTGACTTTCACGACTAATGGCTTCACACAGGGAGGGTTGGTAACCAACGGCCTGACGCAAGTCTACGGGAACGGCACGACCGGTCCGGTCAGTGGCACTGGAACGCTGGTCGTCGGCAATGGCTCCCAAGCCAATACGCTGAAATTGGCGCTTAACAGCGCTCCCAGCTCAATGGGTTCGCTGTCGATTGCGGGGAACTCCGGTCTCGATATCACCAACAATAAACTGTTCATCGACTATGGCAGTGGTCCGGACCCGATCACAACCATCGCACAGTGGATTAAGAACGGCTTCTATGACTTGGCTGGTCCGCAGATCCTCAGCAGCGACATAGCCCCAGCCGATGCGGCCAGCGGTCTTAGTTATGGCATCGGTTACGCCGACGGCAAAGATGGGGCGGTCGCCGGGCTGCCTTCGGGCGAGATTGAAATCATGTTTACGCTGCTCGGCGACGCCAACCTTGACGGGATCGTCAACAGCGAAGACTTCACGCCCTTCTCGGCCAATGTGGGCAAGAACGGCGGCTGGGATCAAGGGGACTTCAATTACGATGGGACGATCAATAGCGAAGACTTCACGCCGTTCTCTGCCAACCTGGGCAAGTCCGCCAGCCTGGCGTCCCAGGCGGGGGTTTTGGAAGCGGCAGACGGCATCAGCCTTGCGAATGTGCCCGAGCCGGCAAGCGCGGGGATGGTGGCGTTGGCTGGATTGGGAATTCTCCGAAGGCGGCGGCGCACCCCAAAGGGCGGCTGATCAGGTGAGCTGGCCGCACTGGTCATGAGACGATGAGACATCTGTTCTGTCTGCACTGTGCTATTATCGCAGCATCTGTCATGACTATCGGTTCCATCGCAGCCTCACAGGTCGTTCGCTTGCCGGATTGGGCGATAGGTCCATTCTCGCGCCCTACGAATGTCAATCCACTGATCAAGCCAGACCCTGACGCGGAGTTTCTTTGTCCCATGCGTCAGATGCTGGTGCGATGGGAGGGGCTGCACACGTTCAACCCGGCCGCGACGGTTCATGATGGAAAGGTTTTCCTGCTTTATCGAGCCGAAGACGACAGCGGGACAATGAAGATCGGTATGCATACGTCACGGCTTGGTCTGGGGATTAGCGAAGATGGCTTGAATTTTGTGCGTCAGGCCGCGCCGGTGTTGTATCCCGCGGAAGATAAGCAGAAGCGATATGAATGGCCCGGCGGATGCGAAGACCCACGTCTTATCGCCGCTGACGACGGCAACTATGTGCTGACGTATACACAGTGGGATCGAAAGACGCCGCGACTTGCGATCGTGACCACGTCGGATTTCGTGAATTGGCAAAAACATGGACCTGCATTTGCGCGGGCTTATGAGGGACGTTATCTGAATCTCGATTCCAAATCAGGTGCGATCGTTGGACGAGTGCGAGGCGGCCAATTGACCGCGGTGAAGATCAATGGCAGATACTGGATGTATTGGGGCGAAGGTGAAGTTCATCTCGCAACTTCTTCGAACTTGATTGACTGGTCCCCCATTGAAACGGCGCCGGGGAAACTGCTGGTTGCGCTGCCGCGACGAGCGGGAAAATTCGACAGCGACCTGGTCGAGGGCGGACCTCCGGCGGTTCTGACCGAGAACGGTATCGTGATGCTTTATAACGGAAAGAACGGTCTCGCCGACGGCGATCCAACCCTCAATCCGGGCGCCTATGCGGTTGGTCAGGCATTATTTGACGCGAGCGATCCGACAAAAGTTCTGGCACGCCTGGATGCGCCATTCTTGCGGCCGGAAACGTCCTACGAAAAGACTGGACAATACGAGGCCGGAACCACGTTCTGCGAGGGTCTGATCTGGTTTCATGGGAGATGGTTGATTTATTACGGTTGCGCCGATTCGTTTGTCGGCGTCGCCGTCTCCCAATAAAGAAGCCAAAGTCTGCTGAGAAGTTTTTATGCCGCGTCGATCGTCCGCTGCCGCCATTTTTTCGGCCGTTATTGCGGCTGCCGCGAGGCAGGTTTTCGGCCAGCAGGCGGTGGTGAGCCAGATCGCCGCCATGCCCTATATTCCGGTCAACTACCAATACGAAAACTGGACATCGGTCGCGCAGGGGTTTGATAGCACCGTTTTCAATCCCGTGGCGCAGGCGGGGTATCAGTATCCGACTTTCTGGTTCCAGAACGATTCCGAAAACGGCATCTCCCAGGGCTTTGGAATGCCAAGCTACGTCGGGCAAACGCAGAGCAGCGAAGGCAATGGCGAGGGAATTACCCAGATCGGGGCGGTCCTTGGGGCGAGCCTGGTGGGGATCGACAAGCAATCACAAACGCTGAGCAACGGGAACACGTACGATTTTGTTCAAATGGCCAGCAGATTTTATGACAGCGGGAGCGGCGCGAATCTCGTGTTGAACAATATTGGTTCGCAAGGGGCGGGCCAATTCTGGTACGACCAGTTGCCGCAGATCATGTTCGATGGCTTGATCAGCCAGTATTACTCTTCATACGCAACCGACAGCGCGGGCCAGCAGCGGCTGGACACGATCATGACGACGGGCGCGGCTGAGATGCACACGATGATTGATGTGCTGGCCGGCGGCAGCACGACGGCGACGCCGAACTTTAACTACGCGGGGTTCAACTACGTTACCCAGACGCCGATCACTAACACTTCGGAGACCCAACCCGACGGCGCTGGTGGCGCTGCATACGAGCAATACGTGGTGTATATGCACACCGGCAACGCCACCGATCTAAGCGATGCCGAACGCTGCATGAACGCCTTGCAGAATATTCCGGCCAATGAAAATCCGCTTTACGAAACCATTCTTCCTTTCGGGGCTCTCACTGCCGCACGCCTCAACGCTGAACAAGGGACGAATTATGATGTTGCCAAAATCGTCAACTGGTGTTTCTCCCCCACAAGCGTCATCCGGACGGGCTGGGGTGCGATCAGCGCTTCCCAATGGGGCGGATATGGAGTCAGCGGCCTGATCGGTAGCACCACCGACGACGGCGGTTATGGGTTCTCGATGAACTCTTACATATATCCCATGGCCCTGGTTCCGATGGTCCGGTATGACGACCGCTTCGCCAATTCCATTGGGCAATGGATGCTCAACTTGACCAACTCTGCCCGGTTATTTCTCAAAAGCGGATTGCCGGCCAGTAACCAGACAAATGCATCCTGGAACGACGCCCCCAGCAACTATTATTCTTACGAAGGCGTCAAGGAAAGTTATGACGGAGTCAGCCCGCAGGCCGGTGGCGACGGCACCGGATATAATTCGAGCTGGCTCAATTTCGCGTACGGTTCGGGCGATGTCGGCGTACTTGGCAGTATTGTTTCGCCCACAAACGTCAGCATGATCCTGCAGCTCAATCTGCTGGCCACGGACTTCTTTCACGCGGCTGCCGATCCTTCTTATCTTCTCTACAATCCGTACAACACGATGAAGACCGTGCAAATCAATGTTGGCTCGACGCCGGTCAACGTTTATGACGCGATCTCCGACCAATTCCTGGCTACCGATGTCAGTGGGCTTACATCCATCAACATACCGGGTGAAAGCTCGCGATCTCTTGTGTACACGCCCGTCGGCGGCGCCCTGGTTGATAACGGCACCAATGTTTCGGTGAACGGCGTCATCGTGAATTACCGCAGCCCCGAATTGAATAGGCTCTACTGGGATCTCAACGGCTCGACCGCCGGGGCCGGGGGATCGGTCCTGACCGGGACATGGGATTCCAGCACCGCCAACTGGAACCCAAGTTCCGCGGGCACCAGCACTACAACCGCCTGGAACGGCGGCGAAGTCGCCATGTTCGCCGCGGGAACGGATGGAGGTGGAACCTACACCGTCACCGTCAGCGGAACGCAGAGCATCGGCGGACTCAATTTCCAGACTGGGAATGTCACGCTGCAAGGCGGTAGTTTCAGTCTTGCGTCCGACTCCACCGTCACGGCGGCGAGCGGAGTGCAAACGATCAACACTCCCATATCCGGCTCATTCGCGCTCTTGAAAGATGGACCGGGAACCGTCGTCCTTGGCGCGGTCAATACTTACACCGGCCTCACGACCATCGAAAATGGCGTTCTCCAACTGGGAAATGCCAACGCTCTCGAAAATACAAATGTCGATGTGGATGTTAACAACGGACTCAATATCAATTCGATGAACGCCTCTATCGGAGGACTTAGCGGCAGCGGGAATGTCAACATCGGAAGTCAGACCCTCACCGTTGGTAATGATAATGAGCCGGCTATATATGCCGGTCAGCTCAGCGGCTCCGGCGAAGTGATCAAGATTGGTACGGGTAGCTGGACACTCGGCGGACCAAGCAATTACTTCGGCGGCACGAACCTGAATAACGGGACGCTGATCGCTTCCAACGCTTCCGGGTCCGCGACCGGGTCCGGCAACGTCACCCTCAACGGTGGCACGCTGGCGAGCGGGCCGGTCGGCTCGATCTCCGGCAATGTCGTCGCCGGTACCGGGGCGCATACGATCGCGCCGGGCGGTATCGGTTCGATCGGCACGCTCACCATCGGCGGCCTGACTACCAGCAATCAATCGACCCTTAACTTCGACTTGGGCACAGGAAGCGGCGTCATCGCCAACGGCGATCTGCTTGTCCTGGGCAACGGAACCGTCAGCATCGCTTCGGGAACGGTCATCACCTTCGGCGTTGATCCCGCGTACGGCGGGGTCGATTACTGTCTGATCGGCGATACCTCCGGCGGCGCGGTCGTCGATGGCATTACGCTGGCCAACTTCACTTTGCCTGCCGCGCCAAGTGGAATCACCTATTCGCTCAGCGACAGTGTTGATCACGGCTACATCGATCTGATAGTTGGCGGCCCTGGTCCGGCAAGCAACCTCACCTGGAACAACACGGGCGGCAGCGGCGACGGCATGAGCTGGGATTTCAGCAACCAGAACTGGAACAACGGCACTGCCTCCGCGCTTTATGCCGATGGCTCGAAGGTCACGTTTAACGACAACAACGCCGGTCATTACAATGTCACGCTGAATACAACCGTTGCGCCGGCATCCGTGAGCGTCAACACCAGCGGCAGCTACACAATCAGCGGGACGGGGTCGATCGGCGGCACCGGATCGTTGACCATGAGCGGGACCGGCAGCTTGACGCTGACAACGGCCAACAACTATTCCGGCGGAACTACCCTTGACGGGGGCGAGATATCCGTCAGCAGTGGCGCCAGCCTCGGCACGGGGGCGATTAATTTCGCAGCCGCCAGTACGTTGAATATCACCGGCTCTGGAGCAACTTCGATGGCAAATCCGGTTACGGTGACCGTGGGCAGCACGCTTAATCTGGGCGGGGCCGGAATTGTTACGTTTGCCGGCCCGCTGGCGATAAATGCCAGTCTCGTGCAAACCGGCGGTGGCACGCTGCAGATTACCAGTCAGCCCAGCGGATCGGGGTCAATCACGCTTCAAGCCGGGACGCTGGAAGCGAATATGAATTCGGGTTGGTCCATTGGCGGCACGACCGGCGCGGGAGGCATCTATATTGGCGACGCCTCGAATAACAGCACCGACAATCAAACCGTTTTGCTCGGTTCGGGCGTCACGATGAACTACGGCCGTCTCTATTTTCAGCCGTACGCGTTGAGCGGAACCAAAACGCTTGGAGCGATGTCCGCATCCGGCGTTGCGACAATCAATACCTACATCCAACTGGAAAGCAGCTCCATCAATCTGCAGCTTACCGCCCCCCCGGGAGGTCTGTTCGACTTACCCCTGGGAATTCTCGGCAGCACCACGGCCGGTATTACCATCGTCGGCGGCGGCACCGTCAATCTGGGCGGCGTCGGCGCGGCGCAGAGCGAATACTACCAAGGAACCACGACCGTCCAGAACGGAACGCTCCTCCTTACCGGTAACGATATCGTGGGAAACGCCCGCGACAGCTATGTTCTGGGCAACAGCAGCTACACGAAGGCCGTGCAAATCGGCACCGCGGCAACCCCGGCATCGGCGCAGCTTTCGCTTCTCACCGATGGCGCGGTCACCATTAACCACAATATCAGCGTCAACAATTTCGGCGGCTCCATTTTTGTCGGTGGCACGGGTGCTTACTCCTCGACTTTCAATTCGGCAATCTCCCTGGCTAAAAATGTCTCGCTGACTTCCGGCGCGGGTGGCACCGTTCACTTCGGCGGCAATATCTCCGGCGTCGGTGGAATTACCGTCAGCGGAGCCGGAACCGTTAACCTGAGCGGCGCCGACACGTATGGCGGAACAACCAATGTCTCCTTTGGATCCACGGCCAACATCAACGCCGCCGGCGCTTTGCCCTCTGGAAGCATCATCGTCAATAACGGCAACCTGAACATCAACGGCAACAGCGTGGCCGGCAACATCAGCGGAAGCGGAACTCTCAGCATCGGCGCGGTCTCTGCGGCATCGCTCAAGCTGGCCACAGGAAGCGGTGCCGACTTTCAGGACGCGCTCAGCATTGCCGCAGGCTCGTCCCTGGATATCACCAACAACCAGCTTTTCATCGACTACGGCAGCGGTACCGATCCTATCGCGTCCATCGAACAGTGGATCGCCAACGGCTTCTATGGCGCTTCTGGTCCGTCGATCATCAGCAGCGCCATCGCGACCGACGACGCCCTCAGCGGCCTTAGTTATGGCATTGGTTATGCCGACTCGGCCGATCTGGGGAATCCCGCCGACCTGCCCAGCGGGACGATCGAAATCGCGTTCACCCTGTTGGGTGACGCCAACCTGGACGGAACGGTAAACAGCGAAGACTTCACGCCGTTCTCGCACAACCTGGGCCAGAGCGGGAGCTGGGATGAGGGGGACTTCAATTACGATGGGACGGTCAACGCCGAGGATTTCACGCTGTTTTCGCACAATCTCGGCCAGTCCGCCACCTTGGCCGCTCAGGGCGGCGCTTTGGAGGCAGCGAACGGCGTGAGCCTGCTGAACGTGCCCGAACCGGCAACCGCGGGGATGGTGATGGTGGCGGGATTTGGTATTCTTCGCAGACGGCGGCGATCTTCACGCCGAGCCGAGTGAAAATCCGCAGCATCACCCGGCACGGGCGCAACGGTTCTTGCAAAGGACACAACTGGTCTGAAACAAGACAACCGCTCCTTAGCCGAACAACGGGGAGAATATTTCATGCACGCAATTCGAACCACCGTCGTCGGCAGCTACCCGGTTCCCGATTGGCTAGTCGCTTTGCCAAGCCAACAGGCTCTGATCGATGCGACGCGGGTTGTTTTCAAAACGCAGGAAATGGCGGGAATCGATGTCGTCGCTGATGGTGAACTCTACCGATTTGACGTCAATCATCCGGATACAAACGGCATGATCGAATATTTCGTTCGCCCGATGGCGGGGATTCGCAGCGAAATCACTCGAGCGGACATCGCCGAATTCTCCAGGCTCGAAGGCATGGGCTTTCGCGCCGAGCCCGCCGGGGTGGTCGAGGGGCCGGTGGACGAGGGAACATTAAATTTGCCTCGCGATTATCTCCGTGCCCGGTCGCTCACCAGGCACCCGATGAAGTTCACGCTCACCGGGCCTCATATGCTCAGCAAAACGCTGATGGATCGGCACTACCGCTCCAAAGCTGAACTGGCCCGCGCCATCGGCGCGGCGCTCGCCAGGCAGGTCGCCGAGATTGATCCCGATGTTTTGCAGGTGGACGAAGCCAACATTACAGGTCATCCCGACGAAGCCGACTGGGCCGCTGACGCAATCAACGTGGTTCTTGATGGGTGCCCGCGCGCAAGGAAAAAGGCGTCCACATGTGCTTCGGAAACTACGGCGGACAATCCATCCAGAAAGGAACCTGGACGAAACTGATCGGATATCTCAACCGTCTTCACTGCGATCATGTCGTACTCGAATTCGCCTTCCGCGGATACGAAGAACTTCACGCCTTCCGGGATCAGTTCGATGCAAAAAAAGGCCTGGGCCTGGGCGTGATCGACGTCAAGGTCAATACGGTCGAGACTCCGGAGCAGGTTGCCGCGCGCATCGAGGCGGCGGCCAAAATCGTTGGCGTGGATCGGATCGCCTGGGTCCATCCTGACTGTGGCTTCTGGATGAACAAACGGTCCATCGCCGACCGTAAGATGGAATCTCTGGTCCGCGGACGCAACTTGTTTCTCGGAAAAGCGCCTTCGCCGCGCTGAATTGAGGAATAGTATTTTCCCAGTAAAATCGCGGCGATCATCCGCCGGGAATACGGCGGATCCCGTTTTTGGGAGGTCAGTCGGTGTCTCAAAAAATGGAATGCAAGCTATTCCGCAACGGCCAGTTATCGGGAGCTGTTGTCATTAAATATGAGGATGATACCGTCACAAGGGGCAGATTCGGCACATTCTCCATGGGGAGTGTAGATGGTTGGGTGGAGAGCGACCAATTTGAGCTTCAGTCGCCTGGGGGAATTCGAATTCCAATTGTTGTCGCCAAGAATCCGCATTCTTCAAAGGGTGACTTGGTGGAGTTTTGTTCCTATTTGGATAAATGGGAATGAAAAGTCCCGCGCTACTCATGCGCGGACAGGCTATGTATTTCGGCGATATAGCCGCCGGGGAATTCGACGATTGATGAGGTCCGGTCGTTCGTCTTAAAAGGGGCGGATAATATCTTCGCGCCGGCTGCTTTGGCTTTTTCCAGCGTGGCCGCGAGATCCTTCACCTGGTATCCGGCAATCTCGTGGCCAAAGGGGTATGGCAGATGGCCATCTGTCACCAGAACCTGCATATTGCCGAAGAGCGAAGTGATGCGAATGCTGCGATACGTCTCTCCGGGGCGGCCGATTTCGCCTGCATCGGCGTGCCGGTCATCCGCGATAACCTCGCCGTGAGAGAAACGTAAGAAGCAATCGACGAAGTTATCGGCTCGATCGCGCGATACATAGACCCTGTTATCCGGAATCGATTCCAGCGACCCGTATTTGGGTGCGTTGAAATGCCAATACAGTTGCATCTTCAAGCCGCCGGGCCACTGGATGATGGCATCGGTTCCGATGGGGTCTCTGTACGGTTCAACGATGACTTCCGCTCCTGACGAACGAGCGGCCCTGATTGCCTGGTCCATATCGGTGACCAGATATCCGGTGCGCTCCTGCCCAAACGGGAACGGGATCGGCGTTTGGAACGCGAAGACAGAGAGCGTGCCAACCGAAGTCAATAAAAATTGAAACTCGGTGCTGCTTGGCACCGGCAGAACATTTGTCACGGAGAGCTTGGACGGCCGGCCTCCGAACGTGGCGGAAAAACTATTGACGAACGCCGCTAAATCGCGGGGAGCGACGTAGACATGCGTTGAATCGTATTGCGGCCCCACGGCCACATTCGGCGTTGCCGCGATCGCGTCGGCGACTGCCGGCGCGGCGCCGGGCAGCACTGATAGATGCGCATTTCCGGCAGTCAGAAGGATCGCCGCGGCGGTCGTGGCAATGAATCTGGGAATACGCATGGGTGTCTCCTTTTCATGACAATGGTATGGTATTAGCCAACGGTTTGATAAGACGATGGTAAGGGGACAACTCCGAACTAAATTGAATGCTGGGGGCGACGCCGGGAATTCGGAGCTGTTCCGGTTTGGTGCTCCGGACGACTATACTAGACGATGGAAGTTTGACGTCGTAAGCGAAGCCATGAAGCGCATTCTTTCTTTTTTCTGCTTGTTGTCCTTATTTGCGCGGGTTGCCACGGCTGCCGACGGTCCGGCGACCGCTCCCGATGCGGGGCCAATGGTCTTCCAGTGTGACCCGAAGGAGCTGCGCAATGCGCGCGATCACTGGCTGGCCCGCGAGCCCGCGGCCGTCGAGGAGGTGCGAGATCTGCTGCAGCGGGCTAATGCGGCCCTGACCCAGGGGCCTTACACGATTATCCATAAAACGCATCCTTTGCCCGGGGTAGACCCGCATGAGTATGTGAGTATCGCCACGTATTACTGGCCGAATCCCGGTACACCCACGGGTCTGCCATACATTCGCCGCGACGGCGAGCGGAATCCCGAGACCGAGGAATATGATTTTCGACCGTTTGGGGAAATGAGCAGCGGGGTCGGACTTCTGGCGATGGCATATTATTTTACGGGCGATGAGCGCTACGCCACCCGCGCAACCCTGCTGATTCGCACGTGGTTCCTCGATCCGGCAACGCGCATGAATCCTGACCTGCAACATGCGCAACTGATCAAGGGCGTCAACGATGGACGAGGCACGGGGATCATCGAAACCACGCGGCTGCTGAATGTGCTGGACGGGATCGGAATGCTGCAAGGTTCGAATTCATGGACGACTGCCGATCAGGCGGGCATGATGAAATGGATCGCGGCCTACAGCCGGTGGATGCACGAAAGCGAAAATGGTTTGGAAGAGCAGGCGGCCGCCAACAACCACGGGTCGTGGTATGACGTGCAATCCACGGCTTTTTACCTGTTCCTGGGCGATGGCGCCGCGGCCCGTGAGGTGGCCGAAGCGGCCAAGAAGCATCGCATCGCCATGCAGATCGAACCTGACGGAAGCCAGCCGCTGGAGTTGGCCAGAACCAACTCGTTCGGGTACAGCTCGTTCAATCTCAGTGCTCTGACGCTTCTGGCGGATTTGGGGGAACGACAGCATGTGGATCTGTGGAACTATCGTACGGAGGATGGAAGGTCTCTTCGCTCGGCAATAGACTGGATGGTTCCCTATGCCACCGGCGAGAAGTCCTGGACGCATCAGCAGATTTCGCAATTCAGTTTCGGCCGAATATTGGTCGCACTTCACCGCGCGGAACTGACCTTTCCGGATTCCGGCTACGAGAAGGTCATTGAACGAATCCGGGCCAAATCCCCCGCGGAGAAACAAGGCGATCTGATGCGACTATTTTCTTTGGAAGACTAATACCTCCCCAAAGGAGAGATAAGGGGATATCACTTGCTCTGATGAAAAGCTTCTGAATTCGAGGAAGAACCCTCACCCATCCTGCGGAAACTGGCGGAAGACCGGGCGACGGAAAAAACTATTTCGCATCCGACTCCGCCAGCCGCTTCTTCGCGTCCTCATCCCCGGCTTCGGCGGCTTTGCGATACCAGATCATGGCCTGCTGATGGTCCTGGGATACGCCTTGGCCGTATTCGTATAGATTGCCGATGTTTTTCATCGCCTCGGTGCAGCCGGCGTCGGCGGATTTGCGGAACCAGGTCATCGCCTGCTGATAGTCCTGCGGAACGCCCTGGCCGTTCTCGTAGAGAGTGCCGATGTCGTTCATCGCGATGGCGTTGCCGGCGTCGGCGGCCTTGGTGTACCAGGTCATCGCCTGCTGAAAATCCTGGGGGACGCCCTGGCCGACGGCGTAGAGGAATCCGACACTGCACATCGCATCGGGGTAGCCGGCTTCGGCGGCTTTGGTGTACCAGGTCAACGCCTGCTGGTTATCGTGCATAACGCCCTGGCCGTTGGCGTAGAGGAATCCGACGCTGTACATCGCGGATGCGACGCCGGCGTCGGCGGCTTTGCGATACCAGGTCATTGCCTGGTGATAGTCTTGTGGGACGCCCTGGCCGGTGTCGTAGAGTGTCGCGATATTATTTATCGCCAGCGCGCAGCCGGCATCGGCGGATTTGTGGTACCAGGTCACGGCCTGCTGATGGTCCTGGGGGACGCCCTGGCCGATGTCGTAGATCGTGCCGAGGTTGTTCATCGCCAGTGCGGAGCCGGCGTCGGCGGCCTTGCGGTACCAATTCATCGCCTGCTGATAATCGCGTGGCACGCCCTGGCCGTTGGCGTACAGAAGACCGACAGAGTACATCGCCTCCGCGCTGCCGGCGTCGGCGGCGCTGCTGTACCAGGCCATCGCCTGTTGATAGTCCTGTGGAACGCCCCGGCCGTTGGCATAAAAGAGGCCGAGGGCATACATCGCGGATGAGTTGCCTGCGTTGGCGGCCTTGCTGTACCAGGTCATCGCCTTCGCGTAATCCTGTGGAACGCCCTGCCCGTTCGCGTATAGGGAACCGATAAAATAGGTCGCGGATTTGTCGCCGGCATCGGCGGCCTTGCGATACCAGGTCATCGCCTGGCCGCGGTCCTGCGGAACGCCCTGGCCGTTGTCGTACAAGACGCCGATGTTGTACATCGCCCCCGGATCACCGGCGTCGGCGGCCTTGTGGAACCAGTCCATCGCCTGCGGATAGTCCTGCGTGACGCCCTGGCCATTTTCGTACATGGAACCGATGTTAGACATCGCCAGCGCGCAACCGGCGCCGGCGGACTTGTTGTACCACGTCATCGCCTGCTGATAATCCTGCGGAACACCCTGGCCGTTGGCGTATAGAAGACCGATGTTGTTCATCGCCTCGGCGTTGCCCGCGGCGGCGGCCTTGCGATACCAGGTCATCGCCTGCTGGAAATCCTGTTTGACATGTTGGCCGTTGGCATACCCGACGCCGATGTTGTTCAGCGAGTTGGTTTTCCACGCGTTGCCACCTGGCTTGGTCACCGGAGAGACAGCGATTCGGCCGTCTTCGGTTTGCGGCCCCGCGTGCGCGACGAGCCGGGTCCAGGAACGGACCGCGACTATCGCAATCAAGCACGCACAGATGACGATCCAACGAATTGATTTATAGCTCATGCCCATTCCTTCCTCGAAGAGACTCCCGTGGTGCATCGACCGTCTGATTTGGGATGTTGAGGAATATTTAGGGCACTCCCGATAATGGCGCCCGGCTTCGGGATGATGGCGCGAGGGGGCTTGGGGCGGTCGCAGATGAGGCTAGCAAAATTCGCGCGGATTTTGCTCATCGGCCTGCAACTTTTGTCCGGCCGCTCCATGAATTATCCACGTCATCTTGCCCGTTTTGTGCTGTTATGGCGTCGATGGGAATAAATTATCGCCCCAGCCGGTAGATTCGGGTGGCAACTACTTGGGCGGCGACTAAAATCGCGGTCGGAAATCGTATATGTTTGTTGCCGCAATAGCGGCGTGGGATGGTTCCCTTCTGTCTTCGCAATCGATTTGGCGCGGCGATTGGCTTGTGCTATTTGAATAGCCGAGAGGGTGCGTGATGTTCAGCACTAAAAGTCGGGCAGCAAAAGCCAAATCCAAAGCCCGACCGCTTCCTGGCCATCTCCCCATCGAGCAGCTTGAGACGCGTGTTTTGTTATCGGCGGCCTCAACGATTCAATTGTCGCTCGTTACGCAACCGGCGCTGGATACCTCGGGATCGCCCGGCGGTCTGTCGCCGGCGATGATCGAACAGGCGTACGACCTCAACAATCTAGTTTTTAACGTCGGCGGAAGGACGACCAGCGCCAACGGCGCGGGCGAGACGATCGCCATCGTGGACGCTTTCGGCGATCCGGACATCGCCGGCGATCTTCAGACATTCGACGCCAACTTTGGCATCACCAACAACAACGCATCGGGGCAATTCGTGCTGACCGTTGACACGCCGGAGGGCGCGGTGGCGACCGATTCCGGCTGGGCGACGGAAGAATCGCTGGATGTAGAGTGGGCACACGCGATCGCTCCGGAGGCGAACATTATGCTGGTTGAGGCGACCGCCGCCACCACGACAGCGCTGACCAGTGCGGTCGTTTGGGCGGCGGAGCAACCGGATGTCGTCGCCGTGTCGATGAGCTGGGGCGATTCGCCGGAGTTTCTCGGCGAAAATCAGTACGATCACGACTTCACGACGCCCGGTGGACACGCGGGGGTGACGTTCGTGGCCGCATCCGGGGACGATGGCACGCCCAATTATCCGTCGACTTCCCCCAATGTTCTGGCGGTGGGTGGAACGACATTGAACGTGGATAATTCGGGAAACTGGATCAGCGAATCCGACTGGGCCGGCAGCGGGGGAGGAATCAGCCCGTACGAGGGAACCAACAAACCGGACGTCTCTTACGATGCAAATCCCAACACCGGCTTTCTGGTGTACGATTCAGTGCCCGTCCATGGACAATCGGGCTGGGAGGTGGTGGGCGGGACCAGCGCGGGTACGCCGCAGTGGGCCGCCTTGATCGCCGTGGCGAATCAGGGCCGGGCGCTGCGCGGTCTGACATCGCTTAACGGCCCGACCCAGACTATTCCCGATATTTATGCGCTGCCATCCAATGATTTTAACGAAGTCACCGGCGGCGGTTTGACCGGGTTGGGGAGCCCACAGGGCGAGGCGATCATTTCCGCATTGGTTGGCGGAGGAATCATTTCGGTCGGTTCGTCACCCGGCGTGGCGTCCCAATTGGCGTTCGCACAGCCACCCAATAATGCCCTGGTGGGCAACGAAATTACCCCCGCAATCGTCGTGGATGTCGAGGATTCCGACGGCAACGTCGTCACCACTGATAATTCGAGCGTAACGCTCGCCATCGCCAGCGGACCGGGAAGTCTCAGCGGCACGTTGGTTGTTTCAGCCATCGGTGGTGTCGCGACTTTCAGCGATGTCGTTTTGAACACTCCCGGCGACTATACGATCAACGCCATCGACGGCACCCTCGCCAAGGTGACTTCCAACGGCATTGCGATCGCCGAGCCGCAGTTGGTTTTCGTCCAGCAGCCCACCGAAGCGCTGGCGGGTAATGCGATTGTTCCGGCCATTAAGGCGGCGATTGAAGATTCCAGCGGTAACGTTGTGATCACGGAAGATTCGGTCGTAACTCTGGGCGTATTCACCGGACCGGGGGGCGCGATTCTTAGCGGCACGTTGACCGCAACGGCGCAAAACGGCATCGCGACTTTCAGCGGTATCAGCTTGAACACCGCCGGCACGTATACGCTGGCCGTCAGGGATGGCTCTTATATTGGTGCGCAATCCGCCGGCTTTGCGATCGTCGAGCCCAAGCTGGTGTTCACGCGGCAGCCGACGAATATCACGGCCGGTGGGGTCATCACGCCAGCGATCAAAGTCTCCGTCGAGGATGCCAGCGGAAACGTTGTCACCTCCGACGATTCGACCGTGACAATTCTCGTCGGCAGCGGACCCGGAACACTCAGCGGCTCGCTGACAGTCACAGTCTCTGGCGGCGCGGCGACCTTCAGCAACGTCGTTGTCAGTAATGCCGGCTCCTACAGTTTAAAGGCGATCGACGGCTCTCTCACCAGTGCGACTTCCAGCAGCTTCACGGTTGCTCCGGATGGTTGGATTGACACGGCCAACATGAACGAGATTACCGGCTGGGCGGTTGATCCTAGCAATCCCACAGCTTCCATCAATATCGAAGTGGATATTACCAACGGTCCCACGCAGACATTCTCGGCGGATGAATCTCGGCCGGATTTACAGACTTATGTCGGCTCGGCGAACCATGGCTTCACCTATTCCACGCCGGTGCTGAGTGTCGGAACCCATACCGCCTCGATTTATGCCGTGGAAATCGGCGGCGCCAAGGTGCTTCTGGCGACCAAAACGCTGGTGAGTCAGAATTCGCTGTTTGATGAACATTACTATCTGGAAATGTATCCTAACGTCGCCGCCGCCGTGGCGGCCGGGGAGTTTGCCACGGGGTATGACCACTACATCAAGTATGGGCAGTACGAAGGTTACAGCCCATCACCTTATTGGGATGAGACGTGGTACCTGCAGGAAAATCCCGATGTCGCCGCGGCGGTGAAAGCAGGGACGGTCAGCTCCGGCTTCATGCAGTATTATCTCTTCGGCCAGCACGAAAACCGGCCCGGTCTTTTGTACCTCAATCAGACCTACTATCTGCAAAATAATCCCAGTGTGGCTACCGAAGTGGCGGCCGGCGAATTCACTTCGCCGTTTGAGCAATTTGTCCTCGTCGGCCAATATGAGGGCACTTCGCCGATGCTGTATTTCTCGTCAGCGGTCTACGATGCCGACAACCAGGACATCCTTCCCTACGTGACCGGCGAGACGTTCTCATCCGATTTCGAGCAATTTGTGGAATTCGGGCAATATGAGGACCGGATCGCATCGAATTTCTACAACGAGCAGACATATCTGGCGGACAATCCCGACGTGGCCGCGGCGGTGACGGCCGGTGAGTTTGCCGATGGTTTCCAGCATTGGCTCGAATATGGGCAGTATGAGGGCCGCACGGCCGTCAACTAGGTTCTAAACCGACAGCAAATTTTTGTCGATACATGGGAAGGCCCGCATATCGCGTGGCCACGAAGGAGAATTACAAATGAAGTGGAAACCCATGGGTTGGATCATTTTGACGGGCTGTGTGTTGGCGGTTGCGCTTGCGGTATTCTCGAGGTAAGACCGCCTCGCCAAAATAAGTGTCCGTCACTTCAGTTATCTCCGCCATTCCGCTAATCTCAATGGAATGGCAAGCTCTTCGTTCGACATCGTTTCTGAATTAAACCTCCAGGAAGTGGACAACGCGATCGTGCAGGCCCAGAAGGAGATCGGCACGCGGTACGACTTCAAGAACACCGCGGCATCCGTCGAGTTCAATCGCAAGGAGAAGGAACTCACGCTGACGGCCGATGTCGATTCGCAGTTGGAGGCTGTGCGAACGGTCGTCATCACCCGCCTGGTCAAGCGCGGCGTCGACCCCAAATGTATGGATGCCCAAAAAATTGAGGAGGCGACGCACAAGACCGTTCGCCAGAAGGTCAAGCTCAAGGACGGCATCGACAAAGAGACCGCCAAGACGATTCAGAAGCAGATCAAGGAACTTGGGTTCAAGGTGCAGGCCAGTATTCAGGGGGAAGCGCTGCGCGTGTCCGGGGCGAAGAAGGATGACTTGCAATCGGTGATCGCGCATCTGCGCGAACCCGCCGGCGATTCCGATTCAATTCAATAATTACCGCTGAGAAACGCAATCGCCGAAGCACCCGGCGTTATTTGGCGATCACCTTATAGTCCAACCGGCTGACTACGTCTTCGGGTTTGAACAGGCTTAGTTCGAGGGGGATTTGCTGTTCGCGTTCCAGGAGTTGCGTGACCTGGGCGGTGAACATCGGCTTGGTGTCGGCGTCCCACGCCGGCTTAGCTTCGCGCAGCTCGATTACTGCAACGGTGCGGTCGGCGTAAAGCTCGGCAAGAAGCTGGCGACGATTGTCTTTGCTCGGCGGGGTCGTCAAAAGCTGCTGGGAGACGCCGGCGAGTTCGCGGCGGAATCGGATGCGAGAATCAAGGGCTCGATCGTCGCGGGCGCCCGGCCGGTGCGGATCGCCTCGGGACTGAACGAATCGGTCAGGATCGGCGGCGGCAGCTTGGTGCGGGCCACGGCCTTGTCGAGGCCGAGATTGTTCGCGCTGGAAAGAAGCAACTTGCCGATCTGCAGCGCCTTGGCGTAGGCGGCGGAGATTTTGCAGTCGCCGACAACCTGGTCCTTCACATCGCTCAGGTTCGGCTCATGCGAGGCCTCGCTGCTGCTGATGCGAAAGACATAAGTATTCTGCTGCGGGTCTTCGATTGGATTGGAAGGCTGCCATGGAGCGATCGCCAGCGCGCCGCGCTGCGAATTCTTATCCGCATCGCTGAGCCAGGGCTGGAAAAGGCGCACGGCATAAAAGGGGAAATCGACCGAATCACCCGCGACCGGAATGGCGGCGGTGCCGATGCCTTCGATTTCCGCCAATTGGGCTTCGCTCTTAGACTGCTGGATGTTTCCGATAATGGGCGTGACGCCGTATTTCTGGGCGATGGAATCGGCGACGTCGCGCATGTATTTGAAACTGACGTAATCGGCGGCCGGGCCGGTGAGGTTGCCGCTGTTTCCGGTGGCGGCGACGGCATCGCGGTAGGTTCCAAAGCCGGAGCTGAGCTTTTCGTTGATCTCCCTGAGAATGTTGCCCTCGAGAGTGTCGACCTCCTGCTGGTAAAGCTTCGCCAGGACGATCGGGGCGTGGATGGTGAAATCATCCGCGAGATCATCGAGGGCTTTCACTCCCGAAATGGGCTGCGTGGATGCGGCGATTCGGGTCGTCGGAACGGGCCGGGTATCGTAATCGGCTCGATTGGCCTTGAATTCACCGAAGGCGGCGACGTACCAGTCCTCGACGGATTTGGAAGCGACGGCGGCCTTTTTCACATCGGGAAAGCTGATCCCGATATATTGAACGGAGACGCGATTGGGAATCTTGTAACCAAATCCCAGCGGATCGTCGGTTTGTCCAAACTCGCTGGGGACTCGTTCGGCAACGGCGGCGACGCGGTCGACGTATTTGTCGAACTGGGCGGAAATCTCGGCATCGGTCGGCGCGGGAACTTGATCCAGTAGTGAATCGGCGCGGATCGTTTCGACTTTGACCGAAAACGCCTGGGCCAGGTTGGCCAATTCAAATTCCCGATATGGCTTGGAAATTTTGATGACGCTGTCGGCGCGGTTGGCGAGTTTCTGGATCAGAAGGCAATCGCGGACGGCATTTTCGACACGCTCGCGTTCCTCGGTGCCGGGCTCACCCGACGGGGTGACGTTGTTGGTGATGATCGATTCCAACTCCTCGTCGCTGACCACAAGTCCCTGGCGATTGGCTTCCTGGATCAGCAGGAAAAATAGCGGAGCGTCCCGGCCGGATTTTTGGGATACCTCGATCTGATTGGAGAGTTGCTGACCGAGGACCTGGTATACAAAAAGAGTTGGTTTATCCGTGGACTCGTTGGGGGAGACGAACTCAAGAGATCTGAGCGTCTGCCATTCGTCGGAGGCAATGTTGAGTTGGAGCTGAGTGATCTTTGCGCTGCCGAGCGTGGCGACCTGGCGCAACACCGGCGAGGAAGTCGAAGTACCCTGGGGACCGATGTTGGCGACGAACATCACCATCAGCACGATGCCGAGAACGACCATCACAAACTTTTGATTTTTACGAATTAGCTTGATCATTAAATTTGCCTTTAATCTGGCTGAACGCCCGCAGCTTGAAGGCGGGCTATTTGGGTGGCCGCCTCGTTGGCATCATGGGTCTGTGGAAACTCGGCTTGCACGCTTTGATATATCCGCAAGGCTTTGGCGGGCTGGTTCAATTGGCCTTCAAGGATTCGCGCGGTGTGGAGCAGCGAATCGGCGACGTGCGGGGCACCGGGCGTATCCTTGAAATCGGCGGCGACGCGCATGAAGGCGATGGCCGCATCCTGCCAGGCGCCGGGATCGCCCTTGGATTGCGCCTGCCCCTCGCGGGCGCGGGCGAGGATGAACAACGCATTGGCTTGATGCTGGGCGTCGATGAACAGATTGCCGTTGCTGGTGATGATTGAAACGGCCTGGTCATAATCCTTACGCGAAACGGCGTCGTGAGCCTCGGTGATTTTTGCATCTGCGAGGGCGAGGGATGCTGCATCAGCGGTGGGACCCCCGACGCCTCCGGCAATTTTCGTGAGCCGGCTGGCGGCATCGTCTATGCCGGCGGTGTCTTTCCTCGTGCGATCCACGTCCAGAAGCAGGGCAAGCAACGCGGCCTGTTGCTGCGGGGAGATTCCCGAAGTATTCGAGGCATCGGAAAGCGATTTGGCCGCGCCATCGAGATAGGGCGAATCCGCCGCCGGGATCGTCAGGTGAATCGCAGCGGCCGCGGTGGGTTGATTCAGGACCAGGTAAATAAAGCCCTGCACGGCCAAGTCGAATCGGCCGGATTTGTTGGCGGCGTCGGTCAGCATCGGCTGGCAATAGGCTTTGAGCCACGGCTTGTCGGTGTTCTGAACGGTCTGATTGAACTCATCGATTGCCTGATCGAGCCGGTTGGCGGCATAGTCCTGCTGCGCCTGATTGAACTGCGGTTCATCATCGATGGTCAGGGCGACGACCGAGGAAAGTTCTTTTTCGACGCTGTTGCCGGCGGAGGTTGTGAAAACGATGCGGCCTTCGAAGATGTTGGTGATTTTAACGTCGGTGTAGACGGTGGGTGCGATGGAATCGGCGACGCCGGGGCGACGAATGGAGAGGGTGTCGGCGCGGGAGATGGAGGCGGATATTAGGAGCAGGGTTAAGGGTAGAAATACCCCACGGCAGCGCGGCTCGACTGAGCTCGCCGAAGTCCGTGGGCGTTCAGGGATGGAGATAGTGCTCGGGCGGGTCGTTTCCATATTGAGACAATAGTGCAGGAGAGGGGAGTCGAACCCCTACACCTTTCGGTACAGGATCCTAAGTCCTGCGCGTCTGCCAATTCCGCCACTCCTGCGGGACGGATCAAAATGGGATTAGAACGATTCTGATCGCGGGGTCAAATGAGAAGAGGTGCGGACATGGCGTAAAAAAAAGGATTCCGGCTTCACCCACGCTTGGAAGCCGGAATCCAAATTTATCCGACCCGGACTCCGCTGGCCGGGCCATCTCCCTTCCTTACCCCGAAAGAGCAGAATAGTAATGAACCATTTGGGCCAAAAATACAACGACAAATTCGAGCAAAACGGCTAATAAAAACGTCGTTCTGGCAGCCTCGTCCGGGTTTATAACGTTTAGACTGGATAATCTGGTAAAATGGGAAAATATTTCCCGATATCCGGAAGAGCTCGATTCCGCGCAAAATTAGCACTTATTTTACCCAGATTGACGTCGATTCGGCTGCTTGGGGATTTAGGAGGCTACGAGCTCAAAAGTCATCCCCGGGAGCGCGGCGACGTTGATGATCGCGCCGACTTCGATGGGGCCATTGTCGAGATCGATGGCATCATCCGGCTGGGGAAGATCGACCGCGATGGGTACGCCGGCGCGGATGACGATCTGGCGTTCTTCAACGTGCAGGGCTCGGCCTTGGAGCGTGCGCGGAGATCCGAAGATCGGGGAGATGAACCCCCCACCGCTGGGAACGGTGTAGACCTTGCGCGCTTTGCGCGCAGCCGGGCGTCGATGGGCTGCCCGATCGGCCCGGTGTATGGGCGAGCGGTCTGAAGATAAAGCTGATAGTTTGTATCGAAAGGCTGGAAGACGACGAGCGAATCTTTTGCCTCGACTACTTTCCCGCGCGCTAAAAAACCGTTTGACATGCGTGGGGAATGTAGCGAGTGGAATGGCGTTTGTCATTTCCGGGGGAGAGGATTCCGCAAACAGTCTTTTCGCCCTTCTATGCACGGGCATTTAACCGCAGAGAACGCGGAGAACGCAGAGACACTCGGAGGAACTGCGAGGCGCATTGTTCTCTGTGGTCTCCGCGTTCTCCGCGGTTAAAATTGACGCCGCGCGCCGAGGCTTGCGGCAGTTAGGGCTGGGGTTTACATTTCGATGGGAAGTGGCCGGAAAACATGTGGAGTAACTGATGCGATGGATGATCGGCTGGGCGATGGTTGCGGCGATGCTTTGCATCGCGGGTTGCAAGAAACAGGCGGGGGAATCCAGCGATATTGTCATCGGTGAATATGGGTCGCTCAGCGGCTCTAACGCCGTGTTCGGTCAGGGAACGCATAGCGGCATCATGCTGGCGGTGGATGAAGTCAACGCGAGCGGCGGGTTGCTCGGCAAGCAGGTGCGCCTGGTGACGGAAGATGATGAGGGGAATCAGGACGAGGCAGTTTCGGTCGTTAAGAAATTGATCGACCAGGATAACGTGGTCGGAGTTCTGGGAGAGGTTGCCAGCACGCGCAGCTTGGCCGGCGGTGGCATTTGCGAGCAAGAGGGGGTGCCGATGATCTCGCCGTCGAGCACCAATCCGGATGTGACCAAGGACCGGAAATATGTATTTCGCGTTTGTTTTACCGATGATTTCCAGGGATCGGTTGGGGCAAAATTCGCGATCAAAAAGAATTGGAAGCGCGTGGCGGTGCTCTCGTCCAGCAACTCCGATTACAGCAAGAAACTCTCTCAATTCTTCAAGGACACCTTCACGACGTTGGGCGGGCAGGTCGTGGCGAACGAGAGCTACAGCGATGGGGACAAGGAATTCAAGGCACAGCTCACGCGCATACAATCGACGAATCCGGATGCGGTCTATTTGCCGGGGTATTACACGGAAATCGATCTGATCCTTCGTCAGGCGCGGGACCTTGGGTTTACCGTTCCATTTTTTGGCGGCGATGGCTGGGACGGATGTGAGTTGGACGCGCAAAGCGAAGGTTGCTGCTTTACGAATCATTATTCCCCGGAGGATACGCGGCCCAGTGTTCAGGCGTTTATCGCGGACTATAAGACCAAATACGGCGGCACGGTGCCGGACGCGTTCGGGATCACGGGATACGACGCGGCAAGGGTGATGTTCGACGCGATCAAGCGGGCGGGGTCGACGAATCGGGATGCGATCCGGGACGCGATCGCGCAAACGAAGGATTTCCCCGGAGCGGGTGGGAATATCACGATCGATGAGAATCACAACGCGAAGAAGCCAATCGTGATTTTGGAAATAGGCGGGGGAAAAACGCATCTGGCGGATACGATTCAGCCGGATTGACATGCACGATTTCTTGCAGCAACTCATCAATGGGCTTTCCATCGGGGCGGTTTATGCGCTGATCGCGCTGGGATACACGATGGTGTATGGGGTGCTGCGGCTGATCAATTTCGCGCATGGCGATGTGTATATGGTGGGAGCCGTGATCGCTTATGGGCTGGCGACGAAGATGGCGGCGATGCGGGCGCCGGCGTGGGTATCGATCCCGATCATTTTTGCCGGGGCGATGGCTGGTTGTGGGGCGCTGGGGTTTGCCATCGAATTTCTGTGTTATCGACCGTTGCGGCATCGGCCGCGGCTGGTGGCGCTGATCACGGCGATCGGCGTGTCGCTGCTCTTGGAGAATCTGTTTCAGAACCGGCTGGTGTTCGGGGCGACGCCGCGTACGGTTCCGAAGTTGCTGACGAGCAAACATCTGGATCTGATCAGTTTTGGATTGTGTATCGCGATTATGGCGGGGTTGAGCTGGTTCGTGCTGCGCACCCGAATGGGGCTCGCGCTGCGGGCAGTATCGTATCGCGTGGACACAGCTTCGCTGATGGGAATCAATACCAACCGCGTGATTTCGATGACATTCGTGCTGGGTTCGGCGCTGGCGGCGGTTGCGGGGGTGGTCAATGCGCTGCGATATCGGCAGGTCGATCCGCTGATGGGATTGATCCCGGGGATCAAGGCGTTCGTCGCGGCGGTATTGGGAGGAATCGGAAGCATCCCCGGAGCGCTTCTGGGCGGGTTGCTCATGGGTCTGGTGGAGACGCTTCTCAAGGGATATCTGCCGGAGCGATACAGCAGCTTTTCGGATGCGGCCGCGTTCGTGGTCCTGATCCTGATCCTCCTGGTGCGGCCCAGTGGGTTGCTGGGTAAGCCGGCGCTGGAGAAAGTTTGAACTCGATGCAAGCGGCCCGCCAAAGAAAGGTTCCCGTCTGGATCGTCAATAGCGCAATCGTCCTCCTTATCGCGGCGCTGTGGCCGATCAGCGGAGCGTTCGACAAGTACATGGACAGCTATGTGCTGGACGTGCTGATTCGGATTGGGTTTGCGATCATCCTGGCCGTCAGTTTGAACCTGATCAACGGAATCACCGGGCAATTTTCGCTCGGACACGCGGGGTTCATGGCGATCGGAGCGTATACCGGCGGCGTGTTGCTGAAACATTACGAACACAATCTCGTCGGGGTGATGCTGCCGGTTGTGTTTGTCGGAGTGACGATCCTCGGGGGGATCACGGCGTCGGTGGCTGGGCTGGCGGTGGGGATTCCGACGCTGCGATTGCGCGGGGATTACCTGGCGATCGCCACGCTGGGGTTTGGGGAGATCATTCGGGTGGTGTTGAATCAGATTGAATCGATCGGATCATTTGAGGTTGGCGGATCGGCTGGTTTGCATAATATCCCGCTTATCGCGAATTTCTTCTGGGCGTATGCCTGGGCGATTATCTGCGTGGTGGTGATCGCCCGGCTGGTTTACTCGGGAAAGGGCAAGCCATTTTTCGCGGTTCGGGAAGACGAAATTGCCGCGGGGGCGATGGGGATCGACACGACGAATTACAAGGTGTTGGCGTTTGTGATCGGAGCGTTTTTCGCGGGCGTGGCGGGCGTGCTGTCGGCAACGCTTTCAGGGAACCTCGATCCGGGAGATTTTAATTTCGTCAAATCCATTGAGATCGTCGTCATGGTCGTGCTGGGCGGTTCGGGAAGCATCACGGGGTCGGTGCTGGCGGCGATTCTGCTTACGTATTTGCCGGAGCAATTGCGGTCGTTTCAGGATTGGCGGCTGGTGATTTATGCGCTGCTGCTGATCGTGATGATGCTGGTGAGGCCGGAGGGGTTATTGGGGAATCGGGAATTGTGGCGGGTGCGGAGAACCAGGCGGGTGACGGCATAATGGCGTTGTTGGAGATTAAAAATCTCGGGATCGACTTTGGCGGCTTGCGGGCGCTGGCGGGGTTTAATTTTTCGCTCGACCAGGGGGAATTGGTCGGGCTGATCGGGCCGAATGGGGCGGGGAAAACGACCGTATTTAATATCGTGACCGGGGTGTACTGCCCCACTGCCGGAGATGTGCGGCTCTGCGGGACGTCGATCGCCGGGAAAAAGCCGTTTCGGGTGAATCGGATGGGGATCGCAAGGACGTTTCAAAATGTGCGGCTCTTTGGCGGATTGAGCGTGCTGGATAATGTGCTGATCGGGTTCAACCGGTCGGCGGCTCATGGATTTTTGGGAACACTTGTCCGCTCAAAAAAATATCAAGTCGAAGAATCGAAGCATGAAGAACAGGCGATCGAATTACTGCGTACATTTGACCTGGCCGACCGGCTGGACGATTGCGCGCGCACGCTGGCGTATGGATTGCAGCGAAGGCTGGAGATCGCGCGGCGCTGGCGACGGGGCCGAAGATTTTGATGCTGGACGAGCCGGCGGCGGGGATGAATCCGCAGGAAAAAAGCGATCTGATGGAGCTGATCCATTCCGTGCGCGATCGATTTGGGGTTGGGATCTGGCTGATCGAGCACGACATGAAACTGGTGATGTCGATTTGTCAGCGGATCACGGTGCTGGATCATGGCGAGACGATCGCGGTCGGCTCGCCTCGGGAAGTTCAGGACAATGACAAGGTGATTGAGGCGTATCTGGGGAAGGCAGAGGTCTGATCGTGCTGCTTTCAGCGAATAATCTGACGGTATCGTACGGAGCGATCACGGCGCTGCGGGAGGTATCGGTGGAGATCGCGCCGGGGGAAATCGTGGCGCTGATTGGCGCCAACGGAGCAGGGAAGACGACTCTTCTGCGAACGATCAGCGGGTTGTTGAAGCCGGTGAGCGGCAGCATTACGTGGTGCCCGCCGGTGGAGGAATCGGCGGGGACGCCGACGCTGGAATATTTTGGCGCGACGCGGGATTTGGTGGGGTTGCGCCGGATCAGATCGTGCGGCTGGGGATCAGCCACGTGCCGGAGGGCCGGCAGATCTTCGCGGATTTGACGGTGCGGGATAATCTGATGCTGGGGGCGTTCGTGCTGCATGGCCGAAGGGAAATCGACGAGGGATTGGAACGCTGCTTCAAGTTGTTTCCGGTGCTTTTGGAACGGCAGAAACAGCGCGCGGGGACGCTGAGCGGCGGGGAGCAGCAGATGCTGGCGATCGCGCGGGCGCTGATGGGCAAACCGCGCCTGCTGCTGCTGGATGAGCCGTCGCTGGGGCTGGCGCCGCTGATCGTGCGGCAGATATTCCAGATCATCCGCGAAATCAACGAGGGCGGCGCGACGATTTTTCTTGTCGAGCAGAACGCGCGCCTGGCGCTGATGGTGGCCAATCGCGGATATGTGATTCAAAGCGGCCAAGTAATCCTGGCCGACACGGCTGGAAAGCTTCTTGAGAATCCGGAAGTGAAGCGGGCGTATTTGGGCGGATAGTGAATCGCGGGGTATCCTTTATCATATGAATAATCCAACAAGTCTCGAGTACAAGGCTCCGAGCCATATTCCGGTGACCACCACGTTCACAATCGACGGGTACAAAATCGTGCAATATATGGGGATCGTGCGCGGGTTGATCGTTGCGCGCCCACCATCGCCCAGGGAATTCTGGGCGGATTGAAATCGATTATCGGCGGTCAGATCGGGGCCTATACGCAAATGTGCGAGCAAACGCGCGAGCAGGCGTATGAACTTCTCGTTCAGCATGCCCATGAAGTGGGGGCCAACGCGGTCGTGGGATTTCGATACGATGCTTCGGAGATCGGGGGAAAAGGAGTCTCGGCAACGGAAGTGCTTTGTTACGGCACGGCGGTTGTGATCGAAAAGGCGTAGCACCGGATATACATCCGGTGCTCCAAGTCAGACGCGTGACTGTTTCAGGATCAGCGTTCGAGCGGCATCCGCGGGAAGATCTAACGCCCCGCGCGCTTCAGCGGCGGCGTCACGAACGGCGGGGTCGGTCCCTTCGGAAACAACCGTTTCCAAATCCGTAATCTCGTCGGAATTAAGATGATTGCCCATGTGCTTGGCGCTGTCAGCCAGGCTCTCGTAAAGGCTGACGCGGACATCCGAAGGAGTCGCGGCGTTGTTGGCTTTCATCGCCAAGCCGTTTTGAGCGCTCACGGCATTGAAGGTGGCGAGGACTTTGCCCGCCGCCTTGGCGATCGGAGGCCGCGAATCGTTCAGGGCGGAGAGGAGTCCGCCTTCGGCGACGGTCATATCGAACGCGTGGCTGTGGGCCAGAGCCAGCTTTTCGAGCAGGGACGCGGCCTGCAGGGAGTAGCTGGACGCTTCATCCTCGGACATGACGGCCGTGCCGGAATGCTCGCGGGCGGCGTCGATGTCGGCTTTCAATTCATCTTTCAGGGTTGCCTTGGGGGGAATCACGTCGGAGTTCATCAGAAGATCGGTCGCGCCGGCCAGAGCCCAGGGGCTGTCGGGGGTGTGGGTGAGGACGAGAATTGAGGCCCCCTGCAGGCGGGCGATGTGCTGCTGGAGGCCGATCATTGCGCGGACGTCGCTGTCTTCGGAGATGATGATCAGCTCCACGGTCGGCAGGGAAATCGCGCCGGCGACGGCGCTGTTGGGCGTGCTGGCGGCGACGACTGGGTAGCCGAGGCTTTGCACCGCATCGCGCAGATCGCCGACGTTGAGGGCATCGTTGGAGTCGGGAGCGAGAACCACGACACCCGGCTTGCTGGTCTGATTGACGGCTTCGACCAGAAGCGGCACAACACGGTCCGAGCCGGCAAAGGGACGCGTCGGCAGGGACTGCGCCAGCGCGAATGCGGCGGCGTAACGGACCTGGCGATTGGGGAAGTAAAGCGCCTGCATCAGCGGCGTAACGGCGTCTTCCCTGAGGTTCGCGAGTCCCGTGATGTCGCGGAGAGATTGGCAGAGCTTCAAGGCGACGGCCGCGTTGCGGTCGTGCGTGGCGCGGGCCAGGGCGTCATTTAGGTAATTGGCGCCGGCGGAGACGTTGTAATAGTTGGCGTCGGGATCGCCCTTATGGGTGAGATCGACCGCGCCGGCGGGAAGGTCACACTCGCGCTTGGTGTTGGCGGCGAGCCATAGGCTCACGGCTTGGCCGCTGGATGGATCCAGCTTGAGCGTATATTCGCAGGCGCGCATGGCGAGAAGGTCGTTGAAAATCGGCGTGGGGACTTGCTTGCGAGCCAGACCGACGGCATCGGTCCAGTACCAGATGTAGGAAATCTTATCACCGGCGGGCGCGATGTCGGACTTGCCGTAGTAACACTTTTCGGCCAGGTTGAAGAATAAATCGGAAGGCCGGACGGGAGAGTTGCGGTCGAGTCCGATCTGATAGAGGGCCTTGCGCGACGCATCGTGAATGGCGTTGGGAACTTCCGGGGCGACCGCCAGGCGGGCGAGATAGGGCATCGCGGCGTCGTAGCCGAGATCGCCCAACGCGCTGATGACATCAACAAGCGTGTCATAGTCTTTCATCTCGGTGGCGGCCAGAAGCGGGTTGAGCGCCTTGCGGCCCAGATCGCGCAGGATTCGCCGGCAGGTGTCGTGATATTGGATTTGCTGCGGATCGCGAAGCACGTCGAGGACGACCTTGACGGCAACCTCGCCGCTCTGAGTCAGGCGCGGAAGATTGTTGTCATAGGCCCTGGAGCCGTTGGACATTTCGATAACGGTTTGCAGGATGTAATTGGGATCGCTTCTGCGGGCGGCGTATCCATCATTGATGGCGTCATTGAGCTTGGCGGTGACTTGCCGCATGGATTGGGCGGCGGCCCGATCGACGGCGTCGCTGACGGGAATGGATTTCCATCGCAGCATCCAGGTGTCGATGTTGTCATTGTGCCGGCCGGCGACGGCTTCGAACGACATGAGGATCGCGCTGGTGTCGGAGCCGGAATCGAGAATTTTTTGACCGGCATCGGCGGCGAGGTCGTAGCGGGCCATCTTGCCGTAATGCCAATAAGTGTCGACGAGATCGTCGAGGGTTGGCGGGGTCTGCGGTTCGGCGGTTTCGGTGGGCTGGGTCGTCGCGGAAGAATCAGCGGCGGCGGCGCTGCTGTCCGTGGTCGGCGCTGGAGTCGCGGCCGGGGCGGCGGAGTTGTCGCCTGATGGCGCTGCCGGGGTAGTGTCCCCGGACGGGGCTGCGGCTGGGGGAGTCGCGGCTGGAGGGGTTGTGGTGTCGTCCGCTCGGGCGGCGAACCAGGAGGCCGGCGCCGCGAGGCAGCAGGCGATTGTAAGACTCGCAAAGACACGGTTTAACCGCATCATGTTACTCGACTCCAAAAATGGGAAATGCAATAGTAAACAACGGATGGAACCGGAAATACGTCCGCAGGGGCGATCTTATGATATGGCCGCGATGGGTGTCAAGAAAAAGGTTGCCCCACGGATGGCCATCCGTGGGCTTTGGGGGGGTCAAATTGGACGTTTGCCATATAATCGGGCGATGTCGTTTGACTTAACGGCGGCGGCGATCAAGCAACGGGCTCGGGAATTGGGGTTCGATTTAGTGGGAATTGCGCCTGCGAAGGCATCGGAGCACCGTCAATATCTGCGCCAATGGCTCGATGAGGGGAACGCGGGGGAAATGGGGTATCTCGCCGGGCGATTTGAGGAGCGTACGGACCCGGCGGCGTATTTGCCGGACGCGGCGAGCGTGATCTGCGTGGGGCTCAACTATTTTGTGCCGTTGGAAGAGCCAACGCCGGGGAGTGCGCGGGTTGCGCGGTATGCGCTGGGGACGGATTATCATGAAGTGATTAAAACGCGTTTGCGCCGGCTCGCGGATTGGATTCGGGAGATTGCGCCGGAGGCGAACACGCGATGCGCGGTGGATACCGCGCCAGTGATGGAAAAGGAATTGTCTGCCCGGGCGGGAATTGGATGGGTGGGGAAGAATACCTGCGTCATCAACGAAAAAATCGGATCATGGATTCTGCTTGGGGAGGTGCTGACGACGCTGAAGTTGCCGGCGGATGATCCGGCGGTGGATCGCTGCGGATCGTGCCGCAAGTGCATCGAGGCGTGTCCGACGCAGGCGATCCGGGAGCCGTATCAGCTTGAAGCGCGGCGGTGCATTTCATACCTGACGATCGAGCATCGGGGAGAGATCGACGCCGAGCTGGCGGCGAAGTTTGGGGATTGGATTTATGGTTGTGATATTTGCCAGGATGTATGTCCGTGGAATCGCGACCCCCCCGCCGCCGGCGATCAGGAGCTGAAGCCGCGATGGGCGGATGGGTCGCTCGATCCGGAGCGCGTGCTGCGTTGGACGGATGAGGATTATCGGCGGGAACTTAAGGGGAGCGCGATGAAGCGCGTGAAGCTGCCGATGCTCAAGCGGAACGCGGGGATTGTACTCAAGGGCCGAAAAAAAACGCCCACGGCAAGGCCGTGAGCGTCGGAGGGGAATTGTAGACTGTGGGTCTGACGTTTACGAAACTGTGATCTTGCGCGGTTTGGTTTCCTCTCGCTTGTTCAGGGTCACGGTTAAAACGCCGTCGTTCAGCTTGGCCTGGACGGATTGGGCATCCACCGTTGCGGGCAAAGTGAAGCTGCGCTGGAACCGGGAATAGCGGCGTTCGCGAAGAAGCCACTCGGCTTTGTCGCCGGATTTGGGTTCGCGATGCTCTTCTTTGTGCGCGGCCGAGATCGTCAACGTCTGGTTTTCGATGTTGATGTCGACCTCTTCTTTCTTGTGGCCGGGCAGTTCCGCCTCGACAAACAGGTGGTCGGCGTCTTCGCGGACATCAACGCCGTAGGGCGCTGGATAGTCGCCGCCGTCTAATACGCGGTTGCCGAAAAGTCGGCCGAGAACGTTGTCGAATTCACGTTGGGCCGATTCATACGGATCGGCGTATCTTTGGATTCGTGTGGGCAATGACATAATTAAGTCTCCTTTCAAAGTGACTTGGCGGGTAAGAACAAAGCTCGTGCCAGAATGCCGGCGATTGCGGCGTGTGCGCAGAAGTCGGAAAATCATAAACTTACGACGGATGGCAGCTGAGGCTGCCAACAATGTGTTCCCGCAAAAACGGCAGGCGTTGCAAAAATGACAGTCCAAAAACCAGTGCTGGCAATCATTGGACCGACCGCGTCGGGCAAATCGGCGCTGGCCATGGCGGTCGCGCGGAATGCGCGGGGGAAATTCTGAGTATAGATTCGATGCAGATTTATAAGGAGATGGATATCGGCACCGCGAAACCGACCGAGATGGAGGGGCGGGAGATCAAGCATCATTTGATTGATGTCGCGCGACCGGAAGAACTTTTCAGCGCGGCGCGGTTTGTGGAATTGGCGGATGCGGTGGTCGCGCAGAGGAAATGCCCGCTGGTGGCGACTGGGGGAACGCCGATGTATTTCAAGGCGTTGTTTGAAGGATTGTTTGAAGGGCCGGGGGCGGATGAGTCGCTGCGGAATCGGTTGCGAGCGCTTTCGGGGGCGGAGTTGCATGAGCGGCTTAAACAGGTGGATGCGGCGGCGGCCGAGCGAATTCATGCGGGGGACAGCAAGCGGCTTGTGCGGGCGCTGGAGGTTTTCGAGTTGACGGGCAAGCCGATCTCTGTGCTTCAGAAGCAATGGGAATCCAATCAGTCGGCACGAATCCCCGCGGTTTGGGTTGGGTTGATGTGGGAGCGGGATGAGCTGAATCGGCGGATCAACGCGCGCGTGAAGGAAATGATCGCGGCGGGCTGGGTGGAGGAGGTGCGGGGGTTGCTGGCGAAATATCCGGGGCTGTCGAAGACGGCGGCGGAGGCGACGGGGTATGCGGAGCTTATTGAGTTTGCTAAGGGGCATATCGGACTGGAAGAAGCGGTGGAACAGATCAAGATCGCGACGCGGCAATTGGCGCGGCGGCAAATGAAATGGTTTCGGAGGTTCAGGAATGTTCATTGGCTGGATGGGAGAGAGGCGGTGGAAGGGAATGTGGAACGGGCGATTGGGTTGTGGGAAGCGATTGGTCAGCATTAGCCCTCCACGGATGCGAAGAATTACGGGAAACGTCCCAAAATGTCTTAAAAGGACTCGTTTGGCGAATTTATTTTTGGGTCTGCCGTGGCAGCGTTAGTGGCGAAGACGGTGGGTGTAACAGGATCAACTGTGAGCAGGGGCACATGGAGAAAAGAAGTCCTCCTATATATGTGTCCGGCGGGTGAAGGTTTTGGTCGTGTTTGTTGAGATTCGAAGAATTCCTTTAAAGAAGTTTCTATCGGTGGGTCACGAAATCGTGGAAGTAACTTTAGGCTCGATCGTCCCTGCTAAGTTTCGCCAGCGTCCTCTTGGCCTCCTCGCGAACCCATGGCACTGGGTGATTAATCAGCGATTCAATGCGAGGCCGAGCGTTCTGAGGTCTCAGTTTTGTCAACGCCTTCAGGGCATGCCCAACCAGCGCCTCGTCGTTCAATAATTGAAGTGCTAGATCCGCCGCTCGCTGATCCTTCATATTCCCGAGCGATGCGGCAAGCATTTCACGGGCTTTGCCGTGCCGTTTGTCGGTTACAAGTTCCGCGATTTCCTGAAAAACAAAGTCGTCCGCGACGATTGATATCGCGTTTGCGATCGCCCATTTCAAAGAATCAGAGTTGAGTCCCTTTGTGCCCTTGAACTCAGCAATTAGAGGAATCGCCGCCACCGGCCTAGCCCACGGTACAGAAAGTGCGCGGACGATGGATTCTTTAAGAGCCTGGTTCGTGACGAGCGGCAACCATTTTACAAGAACCGGCACTGCTTTCTCATAACGTACGCTACTGCGCCGCAAATCGTCTATCGACGCGTAATTGAATCCGACCGCTGCTAGGTCAGAAACAATCGGTGCGCTTAGACGTGCAAATTCCTCTATATGGGCATCTCGCCGTTTTTCCCTATCGGCATTCTTCGCCATATAGGCGGGATCTTCCCGAAGCTTCTGTATAATTTCCAAGGCAGAAGGTATCGAAGTGCTGTCTTTCTTTTTATTCATGACTATGACCGAATGGCGGTGGCGAAACCGCTGTCAACAATCGCTTGCAGCGGTGCAGAAAAAGGTCGCGCTTTTTCTGGCGATTAGCACAAATTTCTATCCTTTTTCCAACACCTAGTACAGAATATAAACAGGGACGCAGCGGCTCTGTTATGTCCTCCGTTTCCTACTCTAATAATCCGCAATCGGCCAGCAGTTCGGTTGCGAACGTCGTGTGGCGTGCCTGGGCAGGCAAGAATTTAGTTCGGGCCTGCAGCCAATTGGTGGCGCGGTCGCCGAACACGGTTTCCAATCGTTGTCTTGCAAGCAAAGGTGTGGGGCCCCAGCTCTGGCACTGGCCCCAGTGAAATGTGAATGCAATATTATTTTTTTGGAGCGCCTGCCAGAGGCGATGATAGCCGGTCAATGTACGCTGTGAGAGGGAAGCGGGAAATTCCATCATGCAGGTGTAGGGGCCGAAAAAAGTCGGCGCCAGCAGAGCTTTTGAGCCGCCGACGAAGCGCAACGACGGCATGCACGCGAGGGGAAATTCATGAAATTCGCGGACGATGATGTCGATCGCCTTGAAAAGATCGGTCCCGGCAATTCCCAATTCGCAGCTGAGTCCGCGCCCGGGCAGTCCTGTTGCCGCAAACGTACCGCCGGGCGTTAAAACCGTGCCAAGATGCGTATGGGGATCATCCGGCAGGAGAAATTCGTCGATGATCAATTTGCTGATTTGCGCGGCCAGGCCCGAGCCAGACCAGAATGGCGTCAACATATCGAGCCGCTGAAGGATGCTGAAAGCCTCATTGCTCGTGGAGGTGGTTTTTGACTTAAGACCGATTAACTCCTGGTTTGGCGAAAATTTTTGCAGGTCGGGAGGCGAACGTTTGTACATGTACCGTATATACGTGCCCATTCCATCAAACGATTCCCTGGGTCCGTTTGAAGTAGGCTTCAATGCGAAAGGGTTCAGCACAATTTCAAAATGATGGAGCGGAGCGTGTGGAATCTGGCCAAAAGCATCCCCAAGGTCGAGTTTGACGGCGATGTTATTGAGGTCGGGCAACGCGGCCATGACGGCATCAAAATGCCGCGGCACCACGTGCTGCTCAAGAAGATAAAGCGGCTCGGCTCTGAGAATCACGGCGTGAATTACGCCGAAACTTCCGAACGACACCAGCGCTGCGTAGAACAGTTGATCATCGCGCACGAGCGTGGCCCCGAGAATCTCGCAGAAGCTTTTGGCCATCACCGGCCGGGACGCCGGCTCGATCCAATAGCTTTCACCCTGGTGACCGATGAGTTGGAATCCGAGGATAAAGTCGTGTATGGCCCCAAATTTCCAAGCGGCGCCGTGCGTTCCGGTGCTGATCGCGCCGCAGATGGTCTGCCCGTTGCTGGCACCGGAGGTGATCAGCGCCAAGCCGCGCGGTTCCAGTTCCTGGTTCAATTCTGCAATCGTGGCCCCGCACTGGGCGAAAACAAGAAAATCGGCCGGATGCTTCCCTCCTTTATTATTCCGGGGGTCGTTCAAAAACGCCTGCTCGCAATGTTCCGGCGCATGCCCGTTTCGATGACGTTTAGGGGTTTGGTGTTGAGCAGACAACCTCGCGTTACGGCGGCGTTGGACAATGACCAAGCCGCGCCCAGCGCCCGCACGGGCATATTGCGGCTTTGGGCATCGCGAATGATTTGTTGAATTGCCAGCATGCCCGGTCGCCATCGTTTTGCCTGGGGCGCTGTGTTGTCATCCCAAAAATTCCACACGTCGCAATAACGCGCGGGAGTGAACTTGATATTGGTGTGAAAGTTGACAATGTGCCGGTTGGATTCGTAAAGAATATGCGGTCGATGCGAGTCCATATTCGGTCACGAACTTAGAGGCTCTTAATGGGAAGCGCGACGATATTCAGAAATCCTTGACGCTCGACGGCAACTGTTTGGCGCAATTCCACTCAACCGTAATTGGTTGGACAAAGCCAAAGGTCAGAAAAGAAATCACGGCGAATCCCACATTGTTGGTAATTCGAACTTCCGCCAGGCCATTGCCGTGGCAATTGGTCGCGAAAATATTCTCCTGCCTGAATCCCCAGAAGAGGACCCAGACCGTCTTCTTTTCCATAGCCGTCGCCGGCGATGGAACCGTGTAGGCTCCGTTTCCGTCCATCCATTGTTGCGGGGGCTTGACCGCAGGCGCCCAGTCATCCGCCCTTACCACCCGGACGGTGGCGCATCCGGGCGAAAATGCCGCGGAGATCAGAGCGGCGAGAGTCAGCATTACATTCAACCCACACCGCATGGTTCGAAGGATCATACAATCCCGAGTTTCATTCACCAGCTATACCCTTTCGTATTCAAGCAGAGGAACCCACATGGTACGGGAATCGCGGGGATAAATGTCTTTTTTCACATCTACAAAACTACCCCCAGCTTATGGCCGATAAGGCATGAGAAGCTAAAGGAGGCGGATTTGCCAGGAATTCAACTCGGACAATTGTTGATCGAACAGGGCGTGCTCACCGAGCGGCAGGTGGAGCATATTCTGAAGGTGCAGAAGATGTCGCACCGGCCGTTCGGGGATTTGGCCGAGCGGTTGTTCGGCATCGACGCCAGGGCGGTCGAGGATGCGTGGGTGGAACAATACGTGCGAATGACGGGCGTGGTCGATCTGGACGAACAGAAGATCGACACGGAATGCCTGCGGGTGCTGAACCGAAGGCAGGCGTGGCAATTTCATCTGCTGCCGACGACGCGGACGGAAGAAGATCTGGGGCTGGCGACGAGCGCAGGACCTGGTGAAGGCGGTCAATTTCTCGGGCAAGAAGATCGATGAGCCGGTGCATTTCCTTATCGCGGAACGGGATCAGTTGAAGGAATTTTTGATGAAGCACTATCCGGTGCCGGAGTATTTTGCGAAGTTTGCATCGGAGAGATAAAGTTTCATCTCTTATCCTCCTCTTCGCGACCTTCGCGCCTTCGCGGTAATCCTCTATAAGAGCACCGCGAAGGCGCGAAGGTCGCGAAGGGGAAGGCGGCGAAATTTATTCGGATTTGGAAATTGCTTCCGGAATTCGAATTTCGGTTTTGGATTCCGGCGGAATCATTACCTGCGCAAAGTCATCTCGATAGACGGTTTTCCAATTTAATCCGGTGAGCGCATCTCCGAGCGGGCTGTGGGCGGCGCGCACGATGGCGGCGTCGGCGGGTGTGGCGGCGAGGAATTGCCGGCGCTGGGCGAGGGTGCCCAGGGCGGCGGTGTTCCAGAATTCGGGGGTGAATAATTGCGTGCGGCCGTCCATGAGGGTTTGGAAGCGGCCGGCAAGACGCCATTCGAGGAAGCCGCCCCAGGTTAGATCGCACAGGATGTGGCGAGTTTGGCCGGGAATGTTGCGATCGACGAAATCGGCGGCGAGGCAGGGGTAATTGGGGGCGTCGGGGCCGTTGCGATTTAGCCAGGTTGAGAGGGATTGGTTGGAGCGGGGGAAGGCGCGGAGGATGGGGTAGGCCGCGAGGGCTAGAACGATTGACAGGGCCGCGACCACCGGGCGGCGGGTGAGAATTTGATCGGAAAGCGTTGGAACGACCGCGGCGAAGACGGGGGCGGCGATGATGGCGAAAACGGGGGACATTCGGCCCATGCGGAAGAGGAGAATCGTGCTGCCGGCGAGCCAGAGGGTTTCGCCGATGGGAATGTGTGGTTCATGGGCGAGGCGGTAGTGAACGCATATCCACAGCGCGACTACGAAGGCGGCGGAGATGTTGCCCATGAGGCCGAGATAGAATGGGCGGAATTCGGCGATGGATGAGGAGTGGACCATCACGTCGGTGGTGGAGTAATCGAGGACACTGTGAATGGTGCCGGGGAGGAGCGGGGTCAGGCAGCAGGCGGCGAGACTGAGGACAAAAAGGAGGAGGCCGCGGCGGATGCGGGGGGACCGTGGGATGGCGGCTCGACCAGGCTCGCCAGAGCCTATCCCGCGGCTTTCGAAGAGGTCGCCGGTCAGGAGGGCGGCGGTCCAGAGGGGGGCGAAGAGGGCGAAGAAATGAATGTTGATGAGGATTGCGGTCAGGGGTGGAACGAGCCAGACGAGTTTTGATTGTTGATTCAATCGCCGGTCGCGGAGAAGTAGCCAGGCGATGAAAGCGAGAATTGTGAGGGTCGCGGTTACCGGACGAAAGCTGAGATAGGCGAGGGATAGAACGCCGCCAATGGCAGCGGCGACGGCGGACGCGAGATAGCGGGGGTAGCCGTGAACGCGGCGGGAGAGTTCGAGAGCCCCAAGGCCGAGCAGGAGGATGAACGCCGATTCCATGGCGGCCTGGACAGCGATCGCGGCGCGAAAGCCGCCGGCGTCCCATAACCGTTTCATGGCCAATTCGGCGAGCCAGGAATATGGCGTCCAGGGCTGGCGGATGGAGGCGAAGGAGAGATCGTCGATTAACGGATGGGGCCAGGACTGGCGGGCGATCTCGGCGCCGACGCGCAGGTGCCAGAAGCAATCGGGGTCGAGGGTGTCGGCGAGAATGACCTTACCGGCGGCGACGAGGCATAGCAGCGACAATAACAGTCCAAATCCAACGGATGGGGATGGTTCGGGGATTGAGGTATCGGTCATTCCATCATTAATGTCGGCAAAAAGGCGATCGAACCGCCAAGACGCCAAAACGCCAAGAAATTCACCCAAAGCTCTTTTGACCTTGGCGTCATGGCGGTTCAATCCAATTCAGAAATGGCGGCAGATACGGCAATGCCTTCACTTACGGCTGGTTTGCTTTGCCCCACCACCACCATTACACTTCCGCGTCCGATGAAAGCTGAACGGCGGCATGTCCTCAAAGCCAATTCTCTGATCTGGACCCTGCAGGGGCTTCCCGAGACGATAAAAAAATATCAGTCGCAGATCGCCCTTGGGCTGGTGCTGATCGCGCTGGCGATCGTCATGGTGCGATACCGGATCAATATCGCCCAGGAACGGCTCTCGGCCGCGCAGCAGAGTCTTGGGGTTGCAGGGGAGGACCTGCGCCGACTGAAAAATATGGCGTTCAATCCGGGGGCAGACGGTATTGGGTACATGAAGGCGCGCGAGGAGTATTTTTCGGATGGGCTGCAACAGGCGGATGAGGCGTTTCAGAAGGCTCCGGACAGCCAGGACGCGATGAAAGCCGATGCGCTGCTGCATAAGGGGGATTTGAATTTCGAGATGGCGAATACGCCGGTGATGCCTGGGGCGGCGACGCAGCCGGCGCTTCAGCCGGCGGAGCCGGAGGATAGCCTGCTGAGCAATGCGTTCGATGCTTATACGCAGGTTCTGCAGAATTATTCGAGTCAGAAATTCGCGGCGACGGCGGCGCGGTTCGGTCTGGCGGCGGTGGCGGAGAATCGCGCGGTAGCCGGGGGCGGATCGGATGCTTCGCAATGGGATGCGGCCAAGGCGCAATATCAGGCGGTTTTGGATAGCGACGCGGAAGAGGCGTTCAAGACGATCGCAACTCTGAGAATGGGGCTCATTCCGCAGCTTTCGAAACCGGCGGCGATTGGTTTGACGGCTACGACGGAGCCGGTTCAGCTTGGACCGAGCACACAAAAGTAGGATTTTACGGGGGGGGATTATTCACCGCGGAGTACGCAGAGAACGCGGAGAAATGCCCTTTCCCATTTATCTCCGCGTTCTCTGCGATCTCCGCGGTAAATCTGAATTTTCATACGTGAGCGTGTAATCTTTGCAGGTAGTGACCGAAGATCCAAACATCCAACCGAGCGATGAATCCGCGGAGGACGCGGATGTGCTGCATTTTCAGTTCCGGGCGACGAAAACGCAGGTTCGAAGGATCGATCAGTTTCTGACCGAGCGGGTGACCTGGCTTTCGCGCGGGGGTGCAGCGGTTGATTAGTGATGATTTGGTCAAGGTCAACGGCAAGCCGACGAAAGCGAGCTATAAGATCAAGGCGGGTGATCTGGTCGAGATGGTGGCTCCGCCGGAGCCGGTGAATGATCTGATTCCGGAGCCGATCCCGCTGGACATTGTTTATGAGGATGAGCATTTCCTGGCGTTGAACAAGCAGGCGGATCTGATGGTGCATCCGGCGCGGGGGAAATGGTCGGGAACTTTGGTGAATGGACTGGTGTATTACGGGCAGAAGTGGAGCACGATCAACGGGGAGTGGAGGCCGGGGATTTTGCATCGGCTGGATCGGAATACGACCGGGATCATGCTGGTGGCCAAGAGCGATGAAGCACATTGGCGATTGGCCAGACAGTTTGAGAATCGGACGATCAAGAAGAAATATCTGGCGGTGGCGCATGGGGTGCCGGAATTGTTGTCGGATGTGATCGATATGCCGATCGGCAGGGACCGGTATGTGCGCGAGAAGCAGGCGGTGCGGAAAATTGAGAACGGCGGGAGAGAGGCGGTGACGATTTACGAGGTGGAACGGGTGTTTGGGGCGGCGTCGGAAAAGGCGCTGAAGCCGAGCTCGTTTCTGACTGACCGCAAGCTTCCGTTGCCGCCGGCGAAGTTTTCGCTAATGCGCTTGTCCCCAAAAACGGGGAGGACGCATCAGTTGCGGGTTCATCTGGCGACGATCGGGTTTCCGATCGTTGGCGATACGATGTATGGCGGGCGAATCTTTGAGGCGGAGGGGTTTCGGTTTGAGCGGCAGGCTTTGCATGCGCACCAGATCACGTTTGTGCATCCTGGCACGCTGAAGGAAATGACGCTGTCGGCCCCCCTGCCGGCGGACATCCAAACGCTGATCGGACATCTGGAGAAACTGGATTCCAAAACATGAACCTGCTGGAAATTGAGGATTTGAAGGCAAATTCGGGGATTTTTATCGGATGCTTTAGTTTCCGGTCGAATTGGCCGTATAATATTATGCGGTCTCGTCCGTTTTGACCTTAAAGAGGATTCTGGCATCATGCATTTACTTGCGAACATCCTGGGGCCGTATCTGGACAACTGGATTTTGATCGCGATTGTGGCCCTGCTGCTGTTTGGCAAGAGGCTTCCGGAGGTTGGGCGAAGCCTGGGCAAGGGGATTATCGAATTTAAGAAGGGGTTGGCGGGAATCGAGGAGGACGTGACCCAATCGGTCCAGCAGGCTACAAACAAACAGACTTCGTTGCCGCCGGCGTCGGCTGGGTACAAATTTGATCCATACACTGGAAAACCGGTGCAGGATCCGGTCGCGCCGCAGATGCGGTTTGATCCGTATACGGGTAAGCCGTTGAACGAGCAATCTTCGCAGCCGACTTCTTCAAATACGTAAAAACGAAATGCAACCGCCAAGACGCCAAGGCCGCCAAGGGGACGAAGATAAAAGTCGCTCTCTGGGCTTTCTTTGCGCCTTCGTGGTTATGGTTTTATTGTTGACTGCGACGAACCGGGTATTTGCGGGAAGTTCGGCGCGGGCGGCGTTGTCGGCGAGGTTGCCGGCGGCGAAGCTGGACAATGTGCCGCTGGGGGATGCGATTGATTTTCTTCGCGATGTGGCGGGCGTGAATATCAATGTTGACTGGAAATCGCTGGCGGCCGCGAACATCACCAAGGAAACGCAGGTCAATTTGAACCTGCACGATGTCTCGGCCGCGAAAGTGCTGTCGCTGGTTTTGTCGCAAGCGGGGCCGGGGGATTTGCTGACGTACTTCATCGATCAGAACGTGGTGGAGATCACCACACGTCAGGTGGCGGATCAGCAGATGATCACGGTCGTTTATTACGTTCAGGACCTTCTGCAGCCGAACGATACGTTCGATTACACGATAGCAAGCATCGGCGGTGGATCGGCCCAAGTGACGGGCGGCGGAGGAGGAAGTGGATCGAGCACGCTGGCGCAGGGGCAGAACAGCACGCAGGGCAAAACGTCGGACGATAAGGCGGATCAATTGATCAAGCTGATCGAAACGGTGGTCCGGCCGGAGATCTGGCGGGACAACGGCGGGACGGCATCTATGGCATACCTCAACGGAAACCTGATCGTCACGGCGCCGCGTTCCGTGCAGGAGGCCATCGGCGGGCCGGTCGATCGGTAAACCAACGATGGCCTACAAGCTGGCGATCATGGGTGCGGGGGTGATGGCGGAGGCGATCGGCGCGGGGTCATTTCCGCGGGAACAATCCAGCCCAGCGAAATGATCGCGGTTGAGATTTCGTTGCAGCGACGGGAGCTGTTTGAGTCGCAATTGCACATTCGGACGGTGGAAATTGGGGAACACGCGGTCACGGGGGCCAAGGCGCTTTTGCTGTGCGTGAAGCCGTTTCAGATGGAGCATGCACTGCGCGAATTATCGCCGGGGCTGGATGAGAAAACGCTGGTGATTTCCATCGCGGCGGGGATCAGCAGCGCGTTCATTGAAAAGACGCTGGGGGGAGGTAAGGGATGGCGCGTGATTCGCGCGATGCCCAATACGCCGATGCTGGTTGGTTGCGGGATGGTGGCGATCGCGGCGGGCGCGAACGCGACGACGGAGGATCTGGCGGAGGCGAGAAGACTTTTCGAATCCAGCGCGAAGGTCATCGAAGTGGCTGAGGAGAAGATCGATGCGGTGACGGCGATGAGCGGGTCTGGGCCGGCGTATTTCTTTTTTCTGACCGAGCAGATGATTCAGGCGGGGATTGAAATGGGCTTGAGCTATGACGAGGCGCGGACACTGGCGATTCAGACGGCCGCGGGGGCGGCGAAGATGATGAGCGAAACGAATGAGTCTCCCGCCGACCAGCGGCGGCTGGTCACGACGCCGAACGGAACGACGCACGCGGCAATCAGCCATATGGAGAAGGAGAATTGGCCGGGGATCACGAGGGATGCATTGAAAGCCGCGCAGCAACGAAGCGGTGAGATGGGAAAATAACGTCGAACCGCGTTACGGTTTGGAATCGAGCCGTGGAGCCCAAATAGCGCGGCGCAGGATCGAGCCTGAATACGCGCCGATGAGGCCGGGGACCAATAGAATTGCCAATATTGCCCATCTGCCGGGAGAAGCCAGTCGAGCGGGGAGGGAAGGCAACGGTCCAAAAAAAGGCGCGCCGAGGCCGACGATGATCGCCCATTTCCACGGTCGGGACGGCTGAGCCAGCCCGAGGATAAACGATCCAATGAGCGCCACCGTCAGAGTTGGATAAACTTCGGTGGCGTTGTGACGGTCAACATATTCCGCATAGATTGAGAAGCCGAGAGCCGCGGCCACGCAGAGTATTCCGAGGGCACTTTCCAAGGTAAATCTCTCGCGCGAAACGCTGGTGAAGAGATCCCAGGCCGAGCGCATGCAAAATCGCACGAGGCCGAGGCTGCCCTCATTCGAGAGCGTATCCCGCAAATTGTCGCGGAATGCCTGGGTCATTTCATCGCCATAGCGAGAGCGGAACTCCTGGGGGTAGGCGTGGAGCAATCCGCGATACAGGCAGCTGACCAATCTCACGAACAAATTTTTCGGTTGTGCGGGCATCAGTGCCTCACTCCGGCAAAAGCCGGTCTGATTTGCGGAAGCAATTTCTTTGCGCGCGCCGCCGCGACGGCGGCTTCCAGGCGCTGGGCCTCGGAACGTGTGACGCGGCGACCGAAATCGGTGATGCGATAGTATCGGCGGCGTTCATCGTCCAACTCCGGATCGGGCCGTTCTTCGGACTCTTCAACAAGCCCCGCGCTCAGCATTCGCTTGAGGCAGCCGTACAACGTCCCGGGTCCCAGAAGTAATTGGCCGCCTGTTTGAGCACTAACCTCGCGCATGATTGCGTAGCCGTGCCGCTCTTGGTCCGAAAGGGCAAGTAGAATCTGAAAAACCGGAGGCGTTAGCGGCAGCAGAGATTGGGGATCGGTTCGGGCAGTCATATATATCCGTGACGGATATAGTATCGCGGTGTTGAACCGATGTCAACCCGGGATCAGTTCATTCCGCACGGTCCGGGTCCGCCGCATCGGCCACACATGCCGGGTTCGGACGAAGCGGGTTTGGATTCGGAAGCGACTGCGAAAACGCTGAGATTGCGGGCGGTCTGGGGTGAGCCGCATTCGGGGCATTTTACGCCCGCGCTGGAACTCATGGATTTAACGAGCTTCTCGAAATGATTCTTGCAGGATTTGCAGGTGTATTCGTAAATGGGCATATATCAATTCTATCTCGGCTAACGGGGAAAAGTTCATCAAAATTGAAGCGAGCCGTCTTTCCATTGCAGGTTGATCCGCGATTTTCCGTGTAGCAGGTCGAAAAGGGCTTGGCCGACGGCTTGCCGGCGCCAGCCGCGGAGGATGCGTGAATTTTCGGGAATCTGGCCGGTGAGGAAGATGCGATAGAATTCGCCGATTTCCTGGCGGCTGGCGACCAGGGCGGGATCGATGCCCTGTCCGGCGGCGAGGGATTGGGCGGCGATGAAGAGGCAGTCGGCGCGGAATTTTTCTTCGGGGGCGGGTTCGTAGGTTGCCAGGGCGGGCCATTTTTCGGGGGGCATTTGTTTGGCGGCTTGCGTGGCCTGCACGATCTGCGATCCAAACTTGTCTTCCACGGGGCGGGGAAGGCCCTTGATTCGATTCAGATCTTCAACCGATTCGATTGGCCAGCGGGCCATGTCCAGGAGAATTTCATCCCTGACGAGTGTTCGGGGTGGAACGTCTTCGGTTTGGGCTGCGCCGTCGCGCCAGATCGTGAGTTCGCGGAGGATGGCTTGATTGAGCGGCGCCAGCGCGCCAGCGCCGCGAAACTTGGTCCACTGGGTTTGGGGATCGAAGACGTGCAAGGTGGGATCGGCGAGCGAGGCGGATTCTTCGCGGACCCAGGCGGTCCGGCTTGGGTCGAGGCGTTTGCCGATCTCGTGCCGGGCCGCGGGGAGGTATCGCACGTCATCGGCGGCGTAGCGAAGCTGATGGTCGGTCAGGGGGCGGCGATCCCAATGGGAGAATGTCAGTCCCTTTCCCAGCTTGGCCCCGACGAATGCCATGACCAGCTTGGAGAGGGACAGGGGATAGCCGACTCCGGCGAAACCGGCGGCGATCTGGGCGTCGAAGAGGTTCGCCGGCGGTTTGCCGAGGGCGCGGAAGACCGGCTCGATATCCTGAAGGCCGGCGTGGACTATTTTTTCAATCGATGGATCGATGACCAATTCCCAGAACGGGCGGACGTCCAGATCGGCCAGGGGATCGATCAGGGCGATGCGGGTTGAAGACGCTGCCTGAATCAGACAGAGCTTGGGCAGATAGGTGAGTTCCCCGATGAATTCGCTGTCATAGGCGAAGGAACCGGCCTTTCGCAGGGATTCGATCAACTCCGACAATTCGTCCTGGCGGGTAATAAGCTGAGGGTGATCGGGGGAGGCGAGGGGATGGTGCTGGTGCCGGGTCTGGTCGTGCGCGGAATGGGCCTGTTCGTGGCTGTGGGCCCTATGGTGAAACTTCGGGGGTCGTCCCGCCCGCCCTCCCCTGTCCGGGTTCCGCCTGGAAGTCATGGGGCTGGGACTATATCCGAAATTGCTCAAGGTTTGGGCCTGTTTGGCCGAAAAAATCGTACTTCACGTCGCTGGCGTCCGATTGACAGCGAAGATATGATATCGGGCCGTTTTCGAGGGAAGGCGGGCGAAGTGCGTTACGGGCGCTTTGAGAAGGAGTTGTCATGAATCTTGCGTATGCGGTGGACCGCCTCCTGGAAGTCGGTTGGTTGGCGTCGGACGGAATGGATGTGGAACATTTGCCGGATGGGCGGGCTTTTCCATCGATCCTGGGAGTGCAAGGGGAATTTTCCAAAGTGGGTTTGGAACTCTCGATCAAACACAATTTGATTTTTAATTGTTATCGCGCGACCTGGGCGCCGGTGGGCGAGCCTATTGACCCCAGCCACGCGGCGGATGAACGCCACGGAACGGTGGTCGGGGCATGTCAGCGCGAAGCGGCGGTTTATGCCTTGGCGCAGCTCAAGTCGGCGCAAGCGGAACTTCAGTACACTTCGGTCTAATCCCAAACAACTGCGACGCGGTGGGAACACGGTCGCTTCAAACGGCAGGAAACGAAACCTTTCACGGTCGGCAAGAGGCCGACCGTGAGGTTTTTTTTACTGCGGCGCATTCTGCGGAGATGATGCGAGCGTGTCAAGCATTTGTATTGCGCGCGAAAAAAATTAGGATCGGGGGAAGTGTCGCCGGAAGAGATTTCAAAGCATCGCCGGTCGTTATGGCTGAGAAGCGAACGGGCGTTCGGTCTTGAATCGGTCGGAAAGATCGAGGCGGCTGCGCACTCGGTGTCGGCGGCGCAAGCTTCCAGCGCATTCCACTGTCCCGGCGAAGCCTTCGGAATCGATCATGCCAACAATTCCCACGCGGCTGACGGGAGAAGCTCTGACGGGTGAAGTACCTTCGCGCCGGAAAAAATAGAGCGATTGGCGCGGATGGATGCGGATGAGGTAAAGAACTGCAAGCTGTGCCGACTGTGTGAAACACGCAAGAACACAGTGTTTGGCGAAGGTGATCCGGACGCGAAAATCGTTTTTATCGGGGAAGGTCCGGGCGAGAACGAGGACCTTCAGGGCCGGCCGTTTGTGGGCGCGCGGGGGAGTTGCTCAACAAGATGATCGCGGGCATGGGTTTGCGCCGCGAGCAGGTTTTCATCGTTAATATCGTCAAATGCCGGCCACCTGAAAATCGCGTGCCCGCGCCCGATGAGGTGGAGACATGCACGCCGTATCTTGTGCGGCAATTGGAAATTATTCGCCCGCGCGTGATCGTGACGTTGGGTTTACCAGCCGCAAAATACATGCTCGAATCCAAGTCGACCATGGGAAAATTACGGGGGCAATGGCATAACTGGCGCGGCATCAAGCTGATGCCGACGTTTCACCCGGCGTATCTTTTGCGATCGTACACTGAAGAGAATCGCGGCGCGGTGTGGAGCGATCTGAAACAGGTGATGGCTGAAGTTGGATTGCCCGTGCCGAAGCGAACGTGAGTGAGATTACCGCAAAAGAAATTCTGTTGAGGAAAAAATAATTTTCAAAAAAGTTTTGGAGGAGACTGATGGGGTACGATCAAGTGCGCGGCATCAACGGGTTGTGCATATTGAGGCGCGCGCGACCGCGCGGGGAATAAAAATCCTTTTTGTCGCTCTTGAAATTGGGATCATCAAAACGGTAAGTTGCCCATCATGAGTTTGAGTGGCGCGCGACAAGAGATTCGGCGACTGGCAGACGAGTTGTTCGGGCATGTCGTTGGGAAGTTAACGGGTCGCGCGTCTGGAAGTTGAATTGACATTTTGGTCACGCACGACGGCGGGGAATGAATGCCTTGGTCGCCGATGCGCGGGAATTTAAAGTCATTTTTCGCTGAAGAATCGCCATGTTACTTACGCAATCGCCTTTACAGCGCGAGGCGCCAGTTCGTCGCGCGCCTGAGCCGGCATTTGACCCCTCGGTGTGGCAACGCATCCTGCAGGAGGTGCGGCACCAGCATCCGAGCCTTAATCGGGTCTGGTTCGATCAATTAATCCCCCGTCAGATCACTCATGGGGTGGTCCAGGTCATCGTGCCGACTGTGGCGCAGCTCAATTTCTGCCAGGGGCAGTGCCAGACGCCGTTTACGGTCGCGGCGCAGCAGGTCATCGGCCGGCTGGTTTCCGTTACATTTCACTGCGAAAGCCTCGGCCGGGGCGGCCTTTTCAACGACAGCGATCAAATGCTTCCACTGAGCCCGGATTATATCTTCGAGCAGTTTGTCACCGGGCCGTGCAATCAGCTTGCCCATGCGGCCAGCATCGCGGTGGCCGAGCAACCTGGCAAGGCGTACAACCCGCTGTTCATCCACGGCGGGGTCGGGCTGGGCAAAACGCATCTGCTTCAGGCGATCTGCCAAAGGGTGCTCGAGCGGCAAACTGACTTGCGGATTCTTTATCTATCGTGCGACAGCTTCGTGAACCAGTTCATCACGACGGTGGAGCATGGCGACATGCAGCAGTTCCGGTTCCGATATCGCCATGTTGACCTATTGGTCATTGATGACATCCATTGCCTGAGCCGGCACGTTCGGACGCAGGAGGAATTTTTCCACACATTCAACACGCTCTATCAGCAGCAGAAGCAGATCATTCTGAGCGCCGATTGCCCGCCGAGCGAAATCCCCGAGTTGGAAGAGCGGCTAATCAGCCGGTTCAATTGGGGCTTGGTTGCGCGCATCGAAAAGCCATGCTATGAAACGCGCGTGGCGATCCTGCAGAAAAAGGCGCGGATGCGCGGATTGGCCGTGCCGGATGATGTCCTTTGCTACGTCGCCTCGAAGGTCGAAAACAACACGCGCGAATTGGAGGGGGCCATCGTGAAGATTCAGGGAATGAGCCTTCTGCAGAACGGCCGGATCGATGTCGATCTGGCCAAGAGCGCTTTGGGCGACTCCACCGGCGCGGAAAAACGCCGGATCACGATTCAGCAGATTTACGATGCCGTTACGAAATATTATGGGGTCCGGCAGGTCGATCTGCAGAGCAAAAAACGCCACAAGAGCATCGCATTTCCCCGGCAGGTTTGCATGTTCCTGGCGCGGCGTTTTACGCCGTTCAGTCTGGCGGAGATCGGGTGCTATTTCGGAGGGCGGGATCACACGACTGTGATGCATGCCGTGCGAACGGTGGAGAGCGATTGCAGTGAGGATAAGAACATCGCGGATCAGCTCAATCAGATTGAGGGGCAGTTGATCGCAAATTAGGTGCGGCCTGCCATAGCGTGGGGTGCTTCAATTTCATCTGTTCTCATTTTTGGGAGCAGAAGAATTGGGTCGTTTTGACCTTAGTGCCGAATGCAATCCCTGGCTCGAATCCGCCAGCGGGCCGGCACTTCGAACACACCGGGCTGGCCTGACAGGAGATTGCAACGTCCTTCTGCAGCGCAGGAAGATGAGTCGCCTCCTTCGGCGGCAGGTGCTAATGCGTATCGAGCTCGGGCTCTCACCTCCATCATCCATCACGCCGCCTAGTCCGACCTGCTTGCGAAATTGGGGCAGATATCTATTGCGAGTCGGCCGAAACATTCGGAAGCTAAAAAGCCAGTCTGAATTGATCGCGTAAGATTTTTTCCTATGCCGTGCCGGTTTTTTTGTTGTGGATGAGTTGACCTCCTCGCAATCTCCGTGTGATCCCCTAAAATCCCGATTGAATGGGTTTGGTCCTGACTTATACCAATAGAGTCCGCGAGGCGCTCAAATCTCCCGCCAGCATAGGGGTGGACTTATTGGTGCTTGCCGGTATTGCGGGAATCGTCGTGGCGCTGGCGATGATGGTCGGCCAGGCCAACACGTCAATGCAACGGCCGGTGGTGATCAATTTGTCCCTCTGGGCCCTTCCCAAGTACACGCTTATGAGCCTGATGCGCGGGATCGCGGCGTACATTCTCTCGCTTGTTTTCACGCTTATTTACGGGACGATCGCCGCCCACAATCACGCGGCCGAGAAGGTTATGATCCCGGCATTGGATATTCTTCAATCCATTCCCGTCCTCGGTTTCCTGCCGGGGCTGGTGCTGGCGATGATCAGCCTGTTTCCCCACCAGAGGTTTGGCCTGGAGTTGGCCTGCGTCGTTATGATTTTCACCGCGCAGGTTTGGAACATGACGTTCAGTTTTCATGGCAGCCTGCGCTCGATTCCCACGGCGCTGCGTGAAGCGGCGGCAATTCAGGGACTTTCGGGCTGGCAGATTTTCAAGCTCCTGGAGGTTCCGGCCGCGATGATCGGCCTGGTCTGGAATTCCCTGATGTCCATGGCCGGTGGATGGTTTTTCCTCACTGTCAACGAGGCCTTTCAGCTCAAGATTCACGGCGTTACCCACGACTTTCGTCTTCCGGGGATCGGGTCATATATGTCCGAGGCCATCGATCAGGGAGACGTGCGGGCGGAGCTGGGCGCGGTAATCGCGATGATGATCATGATTGTTGTGGTCGATCAGGTCATCTGGAGACCGATCGTTGTATGGAGCCAGCGATTCAAGCTGGAGGATTCCGCGGCCGCGGATATTCCCCATTCGTGGGTCATGGATTTCTTCGGTCACTCTCGGCTATTGAAGTTTGTTTCCAAGGTATTTCACCGGCGCCATCGCGACGAAATTCCGGTTCCGAAACCGCACCATGGATTGTCGGCGTCCGCTCTGGCCGATCGTCGTGCAGCGCGATCCCGGGTCGTCCTTATCCAGAAAATCATTTCGTGGATCACGGTCCTGGCGCTTCTCATCATGGCGGTATGGGGGGCGATGAAATTATTGATCTTGTTCGCTCATCTGCCGATCCACGATTCCACGCCCGGTGTCCCGTGGACAGATCGTAAGGATTGGATAACGGTGTTTCTCGCGCTGTTCGCTTCGTTCGGGCGGGTCACGGCCGCGGTGGTTCTTGGCGCGGCCTGGACATTACCCGTTGGAATTTTGATCGGCCTATCGCCGAAGTGGGCCAACCGGCTTCAACCGGTGACGCAGGTTCTGGCCAGTTTTCCAGCTCCGATGTTATTTCCGCTGGTTGTTTTTCTGCTTGTTTTTCTGCACGTCCCGTTCACGATGGGGTGTATCGCGCTCATGCTCCTGGGCGCGCAGTGGTACATTCTTTTCAATGTAATCGCCGGCGCCGGCGCTATTCCCGCCGAGCTAAAGGAAGCGGGAATCGTTTACAGCATGAGCCGTTCGGAACGATGGACGCATCTTTATCTGCCCAGTGTATTTCCGTATCTCGTCACCGGGCTGATAACGGCCGCGGGCGGTGCCTGGAACGCCACGATTGTCGCCGAGTACCTCACCATCAAGTCCACCAATTACATCGCGTTTGGCTTGGGTTCGATCATTTACCAGGCTTCGGACGGAGAAGAATATGCGCTCCTTGCCGCTTCGGTTGTCGTGATGTCGCTGTTTGTCGTTCTTCTTAATCGGGTTATTTGGAAACGGCTGTACAGGCTGGCGGAATCGCGCTACAGTCTAAATGTCTGAACGAGGAATCAATGGGAAACGGCAACGGCACGAACACGGTCGCGACCATCTCGGAGGCCATCGATGTCACGGTCTCCTTCGAGAACCAGGAAACCTCTTCCAACCTCCTGGTCCTTAACAAGGTTTCCCTGGCGATCAAACCGGGCGAGGTTCTGGCGATTCTTGGCCCCAGCGGATGCGGAAAAAGCACGCTCCTGCGCGCCATGATTGGGCTTCTCATACCTACCAGCGGAACGGTCCTTGCCCACGGGAAGCCTTTGGTGGGAATTCATCCGGGCGTATCCCTGGTCTTCCAGAATTTTGCCCTGTTTCCATGGCTGTCGGTTCGCGACAACATCAGCGTGGCATTGAACGGCCTTGAACTGGATCCGGCAACCGGCAAGGATCGCGTCGCGCGGTGCATCGACGTGGTCGGGCTTGAGGGGTTCGAGAACGCTTATCCCAAGGAACTGTCGGGCGGAATGAAGCAGCGCGTCGGCATCGCCCGCGCACTGGCGCGCGGGCCGGAGTTGCTTTGCATGGATGAGCCGTTCAGCGCCCTGGATGTTTTCACGGCCGAAAGTTTGCGCAGCGAGGTGTATCGACTCTGGTCCGGCGGAAGCAAGCTGCCGTTTTCTCTCAAGAGCGTGGTGATGATTACGCATCTCATCGAGGAGGCCGTCTTTCTGGCGGATCGCATCGTGGTCATGGGCTCTCGCCCGGGTCATATCCGCACGATCATTCAGAATGACGTGCCGCACCCGCGGGAATATCAGTCGCCGGCGTTTCTCAGGATGGTTCAGCGCCTCCATGATGTCATCACCAAGGAACAAATGCCGGACGTCCCCGAAGGGCCGGCACCCGTTGTGGAGACACCCGGTGGACTGCCCGAGCCGATACCGATTCCGGGGGTCACTCTGGGTCACATCTTCGGGCTGATGGAAATCGTCCGCGACCACGGCAGCCAGATCGATGTCTTCAAGCTCGATTCTTTTACCGAATACGATTTCGGGTACACGATTTCGGTCGTGAAAGCTGGGGAACTGCTTGGTTTTCTCGACACTCCAAAAAATCAAGTGCTTTTGACCGAACTTGGCCGGCGGTATTTGGATGCCGACATCAATGGCCGCAAGAGCCTTTTCCGGCAGCAGCTTCTCACCTTGAACACGTTCCAATTCGTGCTGCATCTGCTGAAGGAAGCGAAGGACAATCGTCTTCATAAGGATATCATCGAGGAAGAGCTTGCCGTTCGGCTGACGACCGAGGACGTGGAAAAGGTATTTACCACCATCGTCGGCTGGGGCCGATTTGGCGAATTGTTTGGGTACGACGCTTCTTCGGAAGAACTATCGATCGATCCCGATCCCTCCAGTTCAACGAACGAGGATGTCGGCCCGGTCAAGTGATTGGCCGTCAAACGTGCCGCGGATTTTGGGCCAGTCGGGGGAGATCGTGGTGATCAGTTCGATTCCCGATTTGGTGCAGAGGATCGTGTCCTCGCTCTTGACGCCAGTGATGGATGGATTCCACGCGAACGCCTGGTTTTCAACGATTGCCACGCTTGATCCCGGCTCGGCGAAAACATCGCGGCCAGCGTATCCGGTTGATCCGCCCTGATGGTGCAGGGCGTATTCGCCGTCAAAACCATTGTCGGCGTAAGCTTTTTGCAGCGTCTTGAACATATCGCCGAGCGTCTTTCCGGGACGGGTGGATAGATTCACCGCGGCGTCGACGTTGCATACGGTCTGCTGCTTGCGGCGAATTTCGGGCGAAAGCGGAACGAAGCTGACGAAGCGGGTCATGTTCGAGATCAGGCCGCCTAATGAAGCGCATGTGACCAACATGCAATAGTGGGATACGCGATTTTCGGTGGGAATCGGATGGCGGAATCGGGCGATGCGATCGTCGGCGGCGACGAGCGTGACCACCGGAACGAGTCCGCGGGAGTGGACCTCCGAGTCGAGTACGCCGGCGATTTCATGTTCGGTCATGTTGCGGATGATTTTGCGGCACGCGGCCTCGATGGCCGCGCTGGTTCGGCGGCCGCCTTCGCGATAGCGATGGATTTCTTCCGCCGTGAGCGACCAGCGCAATTGGGTGAAGTCATCGGGCAGCGGGAGAAACCCCGCCCCGAACCGGTCAAACACTCCTCCGTCAGTGGGATCAGCCGCAATCTTCCAGTCGGCGGTCAGCTCTTTGAGCTTTTTCTGACCCGCCTTCGAATCGTACCATGGATATGTCTCGACCTGGATCCCAGTCCCCGCCAACTCTTCCTCGGCGAAACGCGGCCCCTCAATGGAGTTTGTGAAACAAATGCGCACGCCGCGATTCGCAATAATTCCCGCGACGCCATTCGGGGAGTTACCGGCGATGTGGTTGTCCTTCCCGCCGGTGATCCACGCGAAGCTGGCGCGATGATTCAGGAAAACTCCGTCGAGGCGATGGCGATCCAGAAACTCCGCGAGCCGGGCCATTTTTATTTTGATCTCGTTGTCCATGTGTAATAGTTTACCGCAGGCCGGCATTTCAATCATGGCCAGTTCCGCCGATTCGCGCCGGATGCTATAACCCGGTGAATGACGGAAGTTGAACCCGCTGCCAATCCGCCCAAGGGGGCGCTGGGCACCATTTTTCTGATCGTGTTTACCGATTTGATGGGTTTCGGGATCATTATCCCGCTGCTGCCGTTGTTTGCCGTGCAGTATCACGCATCGCCGTTGGATATCGGGTTACTTTTTTCAATTTATTCGGCCTGCCAGTTTTTGGCGTCGCCGATCCTGGGTGCGATTTCGGATCGGTTCGGCCGGCGGCCGGTGTTGGTTTTTTCGCAGCTTGGCAGTTCGATTGGATATCTTCTGCTGGGACTCGTGATGAACCTGCATTGGGCTCATCCAGAGTATGCCCTTTTACTGATTTATTGTTCACGGCTGATCGATGGAATCAGCGGGGGAAATATCTCGACGGCGCAGGCGTATATCAGCGATGTGACGACTCCGAAAAATCGCGCTGGGGAATGGGGGTGCTGGGCGCGGCGTTCGGGGTGGGATTCGCGATGGGGCCGGCACTGGAGGCGCTGCTGGTGACGATCCATCCGGCTTTGCCTGGTTATTTCGCGGCGGCGATGAGCTTCGTCGCGATGTTGCAGACCTATATTCGTTTGAAGGAAAGCCGAGTGCATAAGCCAGCGGATTCGGTCGGGTGGCTGCATCCCAGCAAATTTAAGCCGATTTTACGCCATTCGACGCTCGTGCAACTTCTGCTGATCGCGTTCATCAGCATGTCGGCGTTTGTCATGCTGGAAAGCATGGTCGCGTTGTTCCTGAGCAACGAACGGACGTTTGATTTCCAGAAATGGCAGGTTGGATTGTACTACGCCTACCTGGGCGTCATTATCGCAACCGTGCAAGGCGGATTGATCGGGCGGTTGACACGCCGGCTGGGGGAATGGCCGCTGGCGATCGTCGGTCCGGTCTTTGTCGCGTTGGGAATGGTGATGCTGGCGATCGCGGGAATCAAACCGTTGCTGGTGATTTTGCTGGTCGGCGGCGCCATCAACGCTATTGGGCGCAGTTTGCAGACGCCGACACTTTATGCGCTGATTTCCCACAACAGCGATCCCAAGGAGCAGGGGTTAGTGTTCGGATTGAACCAGGGGCTTGGAAGCATCGCGCGAGTGATCGGCCCGGTGATCGCGGCGATGGCGTATAGTGTTCATGTATCGGGGCCGTTCGTGGTCGCGGCGGGGATCGTGTTGCTGGCGGCGCTGTGGACGCTGACACTCAGAGCAAAGACTGTGGATACTGCCGCGTTCCCGCTGCCGGCCGACGCTTCGGCGGCGGAATCGGTATGATGTTCGGCAAGAGCCTGTTTCAAAACCTAATGACCCCGCGACGACGTGATTTTCGCCTCGCGTCAAGTAGCGACGACGAGCAGTATCTAATCGGACGATACGGCGAGGAGGAGCGCCGCCGAGGCGAGGCGAAAAGCACGTCGCCCCGAAGGGGTGGGCCGGAAAAGGCCCGCCTGCTTCGTTGTCAGGCCTCAACGTATCATTAAGATACTTTTCGGCCCTCCGCCTCGCATTCGGGCCTTTTCCGGCCCATCGCGGGGTCATTAGGTTTTGAAACAGGCTCTACTCGATGAATTCCACTCCTCTTTGGCAGCGACGCTGGGCCGGACCGGCCGTCATCTTTGCCGTCTTCACCGCCCTGCTCGCCTGGACCTGGCAGCGGTTGGCGGACGTGCTCGTCGATTTCGGCGTTCAACTTTACGTGCCGTGGCAACTTAGCCAGGGAAAAGTTCTTTACCGCGATATCGCACATTACACCGGCCCGCTTTCGGTCTATTACAACGCACTGGCATTTCGGATTTTTGGCGTCAATCTGCGAGTTCTTGAGTTGGCAAATTTACCGATCCTCATCGGGATCGTGATCGCAATTCACTATCTGGCGAACCGCATGGGTGGCCGATTTTGTGCGGCGATCTGCAGCGTATCGTTCCTCACGCTTTTTGCGTTTGCCCATGTCTCGGTCGCGGGGAATTACAATTTTGTGACGCCATATGAATATGAATACACGCACGCGACGCTGCTGTGTCTGGGTTGCGTGATTTTCATGGATCGAATGATGAATCGCCGGCGAATGATTTATTCGGCGATGGCCGGCTTCTTGGCTGGGATGGTTTTTCTGACCCGTTCGGAATTTTTCGTCGCGGTGATGGGCGCGGCAGTCGTGGGATTCGCGTTTTTGGCAAGGATTGACCGGCGATGGTGCGGGTCGTTCGCCGCGATTTTCCTCATAGCTGCCGCCGCCCCGCCGCTGATCAACGTCTGCCTTCTGCGGATTGCCATGCCGTGGGGCCTGGCGATTCATGGAACGCTCGGCATGTGGCCCGCTCTACTTAGAGGAAATGTTTCATCGCAGGTTTTTTATCGTCACAGCATTGGTCTGGATGATTTGCCGAGAAGTCTTCGGCTAATGGCGGCATGGATGGCGGCGTGGAGCATTCCAATCGCGGGTTTCGCGGCGTGGGCCGTGCGGCCTAAGCCCGCGCGGAGTACCCCCGCTCTGCTCATCGCGTTCACTCTTGGGGCGATTTTCGTCAGTTGGAAATTCTGGTATGTGGATTGGGGCTCGATGTTTCGGCCCCTTCCAATCGTCGCCGCGGGGGCATTGGCGGTCTCGACGATCCAATATTTTCGCGGCCGGGTTGGCATTTGTGCGGCATCGCTCCCGGCGATGCTCGGTATGTTCAGCCTAGTCTTGCTGGCCAAGGTTTTTCTTTATGCGCGAATCATTCATTATGGCTGCTGGCTGGCGATGCCGGCGACGATGTTGCTGGTGATTGTTCTTTTCAGATGGATTCCGGAAGCGATCGGCCGGCGCGGCGGAAGTCCCGCGGCGTTCCTGGCGGGAGCCGCTGGAGCGTGGACGGCTGTGCTTTTAGTTCACCTGGCGATTTCCGGGATAAAAATGAAGCCGCTGAGTGTTTCCGTAGGCTCGGGCGCCGACCAGTTCTGGGCGGACGCGGTGCGTGGCAATTGCGTGAACAATGCAGTCGTCGCGGCCGAGCAAATCCCAGCGGACAAGACGCTCGCGTGTTTTCCGGAGGGGATCATCATCAATTATCTTTCGCGCCGGCGAACGGCGACTCCCTACGTCAATTTCAACCCGCCGGATTTGCTGCTGTTTGGCGAGGATCGAATGATCGAGGCGTTGAACGATTCTCCGCCGGATTTTATATTTCTGGTGCATAAAGACACGAGCGAGTTCGGCGAGAAATTCTTCGGGCGGGATTATGGGCGGGACCTCAACGCGTGGATTGAAGAACGCTATGTGGAAGAGTTGCTTCCGATGCTGGATCTGGGGAGCGAGCCGTTCCGGGACAACCGGTTTGGAATCCGGCTGCTGGTTCCCAGACCGCCGGAGGAAAATCGGAAGCGGCTCATTTACGGCCCGGGCGGCGACTCGCTGGCGGCGGAATCGACATCCGGCAGCGAATAAATGAAGATCGTGTGGCCGGCCACCGCAACCGGAGTTTTAGTTTGCAACTGGTGATAGAACAGCAACGCGAACCACGCCCAATGGGTCGGATCGACCTGGATTCGATGCTCCAGCCCATCTAGAAAATAGCTGCTGACCGCGATGTAGCGGGCGTTGCCGGGATTTACGAACGAGGTGAATTGCACTCCGTAGGCCCTGGGGTCGGCGGTTCCGAAATAGGCCAGGCCGATGGTGGGAATCTGGTTGTCCCGCATCCAGTCGTGCAGATCGATCAGGCCCTGTCCCCAATCGTAATCGGAATCGGTGAGCAGCCGCCAGCCGTTGGAAGGTCCTCCCACGGCGAAGTTCACGAAGGTGATGAATCGGGGACAAACCCAAAGGGTTTCGACGGCCAGGAGGGCAAGCAGGGCATCGCGAAGGTATGGAAAAACAGGCCGGGATTGGGTGGTCGCCGCGCGGTTGACCGACCACATCCGCGAGATAAGTATAATCGCCAGGGGAAACGCGGGCAGGAGATATCGCGTGCCGATGTTGATGTCTCCGAAGAGCATCACACCGGCGCCGAAGACGGCGAAGGCGAGGAAAAGGGCGCGCTCACCGGCGCCGCGGGCGGGAGGCGCGGTTCCGCGCGGGCCGAGCTTGGACGCGACAGCCGCCGCGCAAAGCAGCAGCATCGCGATGGGAAGCTTGCATAGCAGCGCCGCCGGGAAGTAATACCACTTGGCTCCTTGATAGACTTCGCCGAAGAGAAATCCCTGGTAGCCGTTCTGCGTGTCTGCTTTTTGGGCGTCGAATCCATCGACGAGCAAGCGCGGAAGCGGGGTTGGAAAACCGGCCGGGAGCAACCGCTGCACGTGTTGCATGAGATTGGAGTCGAACTTGAAAGCGCCGATCGGCCGGCCGGTTTCGCGGAAGCCGTAAACGGCGTTCAATAGAACGAGGACGGCGACGGCCAAGAGTCCCCATGCGCCCGGCAGGAGCCATCGTTGCCGGGCCAATCGCCACTGAATGAACGGCAGCGTCATCGCCAGCAACATGGGCCAGAGCAGAAGCGCCGTGAACTTGCAAAGATGGGCGGCGAGGACGGCGAGGCAGGCAAGAATCCACCGGGACCAGGAAGGGGCTCGGCAGAACCGCCACCAGAGCCAGGAGGACGCCAATATCGCCGCCGTGGTGCCGATATCGGTCGTTACCAGCGCGCCGTTGGCGAGGATGCTGGGATTAAGGCAATACATCGCGCAAGCGGCGGTTGCGCTGCGCGGTCCGTAGAGCCGGCCGGCCCATCGATAGGTCATCCATCCGGCCAGGCAGGAGATGGGAATCATCCACACCCGCGCCAGAAATAACAGGATGGCGAAACGAAAAGGATTGGCGGCGACGAACGCCTCGGCGTAAAGCCAATGGCGGTTGAGGATCGGTTCGCGGTCGAGGTAAGCAGCGTGAGTCGGAGGCGAATTAACGTGCGTGAGAACGGCGGGGATGGCCGCCCAGAGGCGCAAAAGGGGTGGGCTTAGATCGTAGATCGAAAAGTCGTGGTGTTTCCAATATGCCACCCCGGCGGCGAGATGGGCCGGCTCGTCGAAGGTCGCCGAATTTCGAGCGGCGGAATAAACCAGGAGCGATGCGTGCGCCGCCAGGAGCGTTACACAGGCGATGATCGACAGATTCTTTCGTTCGATCAGGACCTCACTTGCTGGTGTTGCTGGTCAGAAGCGGGAAGTTTTTCGCTTCGATCTCCTTGGTGATGAGGATCGTGGGCTTGACCAATATGAGCAGAATCTGCTCGTCGTTGGATTCCGACGTGTTGGTCGTCAATCGCTTGAGGAAAGGAATCTTGGAAATGCCCGGAACGCCGGCCTCAAGATTGATTTCGCCGGCGATGGTGACGCCGCCCAGCATGAGGGTTCCACCGTCGGGAACTGTGACGCGGGTTCTGACTTCGGTGCGTTGCTCGGTGGCTTCCTGAACGCTGAGTGTGGGGGCGGTAAACCCACCGACAAACAGGCCGCCCGGCGTTGCAGCGGTGGCCGCCGGGGCGATCTCGAACGTGAACGTTGTGAATCCGAGGAACGAGTCGAGCTCGGGATCGATGTCCAGCGTGACGTACTTATGATCCGCGCTGACGAGCGCACGTTCGATGATAAGACGCACGCCATCGGTGGCGTAGGAAATAACTGGCGCCGCGATGGCCGCGCCGGTGGCGACGGAGACGTTGAGGCTCGAGACGTAGGGAATGTACGTCAACTGGTAGACCGTAGCGCCCTGGCCGTTTTGGAGGGTGACGCGGGGAGCGTGAACGACGCTGAGCCGTGTTGACTCTTCGACCGCCGTTACAAGCAGACCAACGGTGAAATCGTCCAGAAGGCCATAGGTGCCCTCGACTTCCAGTCCGTTGGCCGGATTGGTGCCCAGCGACCCGGGAAGACCGGTCGAGGGAAGGGCCGTGAAACCTGATGTGCCGTTGGTGATCGTGATCGGGCTCCAGTTATTGTTGGGATTGTTGGGATTCTTGCCCTCGATGGACATGCTGATGTTCACGCCTACGCTTTCCAGGAAGTGCCGGGAAACCGTGAGGAACCGGGCTTCGATGGAGACCTGAACGGCCTGCGCCTCGCGAAGCTGGGCCAGAAGATTGGCGATCTTTTCATGGACCTCGGAGGTCTGGGTAATAATGAGCTGATTATTGAAATCGTCAATCTGGCCATATCCGTTGGGATCGTTGTCCTTCCATGAACTGAACTCGACGGTGTTTTCGATTTTCTTCTTGATATCGGTAAGCTGCTGCTCGCGATCAGTGGTGTTGGATTGCGTGCCCGCCTGCAAAGTGCCGCCACCGCTGCCGCCGCCACCGCCCGTCACCTGCGCGCTTCCGCCGCCGATGCTCTGAATCGTGGGGTCAAAGTTCGGATTGATGAGCAGGTCGGTGATGTCATAGACCTGCGTTTTGACGGCCTTGTTCAATTCGTCGGCCGTGGAAACGGTGATGACGCCCTCGTCGATGGTGTAAGCCAACTTGCCGGCGCCAGCCTCCTGAAGAATGATATCCAGGACCTTCGAGAACTTGACGTCATGCAGGGCGACGGTCACCGTCGTGGTGGTCTTGTCGATGCTGTCGGCCTCGAGGGCCTTCCAGTTCACCAGGATGTTGGCTCCGGTGACGTCGCGGAGGTAATCGATCGCATCGCTGAAGGGAATGTTGGGCAGCTCAACCTGGGGAAGCCGGTGATCGAGCAACGCCTGAACGGCCTGATCTTCCTTGCTGAGAGTGCTGTTTCGCACCTCGGCGTCGCGCATGGTGGAGACGTCGGGCCAGTTTTCCGGAAAGCGGAAGACATCCGAATACGGAACCTGGGCCTCGTCGGCCGAGTTGAGCGATCGCGCCAGGTTGTAGTCAAATTCTTCGCGATAGTGTCGCTGCTCCTGAATGACCGCCTTGTCCTCGACGAACTGCCGAATGCCAAGGGCGTAATCGTTTTGCGGGTCGATGGCCAGAATCTGGTCGAGCACGCCGAGGGCCGCCGCGTAATTCTGCTGTTCGATCTGGGCGCGAGACAGACGGATATAGGCCGCGACCGCCTTATTACGGCGGCTCTGTTCGAGTTGCTCGGTCTTGATTTGCGCTTCCGCCGCAGTTGCCGCGTTTTCCCTGGCCTGGGCGCGATCGTATTCGGCCCGCGCCCGTCGCAATTCAAGGGTCGCCTGCTGAATCTGACTGTTCATCTGATTCAGGTCGTCGGAATTGAAAATCGTTGGGTCTTCATCCCGCGCGGCCTGGGCATTGGCAATGTCGTTCTCGGCCGCCGCGAAAGAATTGGCCTGAGTGTCCCGCCGCGCCTGATCGATGGCAGTGCTGAACTTGTACTGAATGGCCTGCATCGCCTGCTTGATCTGCACCTCGGTGCGGGTGAGGGTGACGCCGCCCTGATTGGCGCGCGGCCCAATTTCGCCAGGAGGCGATCGCGGCCCTGCACGGCCGCCGTATTGGTGGGATCCAGGTCCACGGCCTCGGTATATCTGCTTAATGCTTCGCTATCGTTGCCTTCGGACTCCAGCTTCTTGGCGACATCGACATCTCCCTGAGCCTTGAAGATGCGCTGCTGCTCGGCGAGACGATCGATTTCCGCCTGATGCTGCAACTGCGACTCATCGGAAGAGGAAGGCGCAGCGCCGGGGCGGCCTGGGTGGAAGAATCATCCGCCAGGTTTACCGTTTGGGCCGAAGCGTTGGCTGAGCCGGAAATATTCGAGCCCGCGGATGGGGCCGGGGCAGGTGATTGGGCATCCGCACTGCCGGAGTCGTCCATCCGAGCGAGGTACTCGGACGGTGACATCCCCTCAAGATAGTTGGGCTGGAAGCCGAGATCACGGGCCTTGATGAAATCCGCGCGGCGCTGGCGAGGTCGCCGGATCGATATTCCTCACGGGCGCGCTCGTATTCGGTGCGGCCATCGCCCTTCTTGTTCTTGGCCAGATACTTCTGTTCCTTCTGGTCCATCTTCTGGAGATATTCCGAGGGGCTGGCCTGGAGGAATCCGCCGGTGTATCCCAATTGCTGGGCGGTCATGAAATCGGCGCGGGCTTGTTTCCAAAGCCCCTTGCGGTATTCGTCCACCGCCTGCTTGTAAGCCAATTTGCCGTCGGCTGATTCGGCCTTCTGGTCGGACGCAAGCTGCGTGAGCTGCTGCTGGGCGCTCTGGCGGCTCTGAGCATCGGCGCGGGTTGCTGAGGACGGCGTTGTAATCCTGCTCGGCATCGAGGAGATGGTTGGCCTTTCGGGCCTCGTCGCCCTGGAGCAACTCGGTGCGGGCGTCACGCCGCTCGGTGGCGGCTTCGTTGGCCTTTGATAGAACGTCGACCAGCGTCTGGTGGTCCTGGTCAGAGAGCGATTTAATGTCCACTTCCTGAAGAGTGGCCACGGATTGTTCGTATTGCCCCTGGTTGTACTGATCGATTCCGGCTTTGAGTAGGTCGGCATTATTGGGTTTGGCCTGCGAATCACCGGCCCCCGCCGGGCCGCCCGTCTGGTCGGCAAACAGCCGGCCGAAATTCGCCAGCCCTGTCGGCAACGCCATCGAAGCGGCCAAACCTATACACGCAAGCTTCTTTCGACGAATCATGATATTGGACCTGCTTTCACGATGGATCGAGCCTTTGGGGGATTGATCGTTCAAAGCGCTTCGCCGACCGGGGGAATCAAACAACACGGGCTCCTCCTCAGTTTGGATCACAACACCTTGCGATACAATGGTTAGAAACGTAAGGCATGCAATGGTAAGACGTTGGGTGAATCTCGCCTGTGCCTAAGACCCTCGGGTATTTCTCATCTCGCGTCAGCCCGGCACAGGCACTGACTTCTTGCGCCGGGCCAACTAAGACGAGTCTAAACAAAGGCTAGCGGCGATGCAAATAAAATTAACCCTCTCAACTTCGCCCTAAGCCTAGCCACTGCCGAGGGGTTGAGGCGCACTATCTTCGCGCATTTTAACCCCCACACCGGGGGCTGCTTAAGGATCGTCTTATCAACCGTTTATTCCGCAGTTTTCTGGGGCGAGATAGGTCCTGCCGGGCTATTTCGCATCGATGGGGGGACATGACCGTCGCCGCCGTCGAAGAATTCCCAATCCGACCATCACCGCCATGCCCGTACTCGCGGGTTCGGGCACATTTGCAAGGCTGATGCCGTTCGCCGCCTCCAAATTGCCGGCCTGGGCGGCCAGGGAGGCGGATTGGCCGATGTTGTGAGAGAAAAGCGTGAAATCTTCCGCGTTGACAGTTCCGTCGTAATTGAAATCCCCATCATCCCACATCATGCCGCTCTGGCCGAGGTTGTGCGAAAACGGCGTGAAGTCTTCGCTGTTGACCGTTCCGTCAAGGTTTGCATCGCCCAATAGCGTGTATGCGATTTCGATGGTGTTTGTTGGCAAATTGGCCGGATTGCCGGGATCGGCCGAGTCGGCGTAACCGATGCCGTAACTCAAACCGCTGAGGACATCGTCGGTCGCGATGGCGCTGCTGATAATCGAGGGTCCGGGCAGGCCATAGTAGCCGTTTTTAATCCATGCGGCGATGGATGCGATGGGATCTGGCCCGCTGCCGTAGTTGATAAGCAACGTGTTATTGGTGAGGTCGAGGCTGGCCGATGGTGCGATGGAGAGACTCGTTAGCTTCACCTCGTCGATTCCCGTACCGAACTGCAACGTTCCAGCCTGCGTGAGCGCCAGCGGACCCGAGCCGGTGATCTTTCCCGCCAAGGTCAGAGTGCTCCCCGAAGCGATGCCGGCACTGATGCCAGCCGACGTGACGGAAATTGAGGCGCTGATCGCGTGGTTGCCGGTGACTACCGAAAGCGTTGCGGGTGTCCCGGCGTTGTCCAAGGTAAGTGAATATCCGCCCGCGCCGGATGAGATGTTATAGGAATTGATATTGTTGAACTGCAAACTGCCCGCGGTGGTGTTCTCGTCCAGGGTCACCGTCTGGCTCGAGCCGATCGCGCTGCCGAAAACGGCCTGCACGCCGGGGCCATTCGGAAGCGTATTGGCCGACCAGTCTCCCGGGGTCGCCCAACTTCCGCCGGTGGAGTGGACCCAGGTGCCGATCGGCGCAGCGGCGTCGTTGCCGACAACCAGTTCCTCTCCGACGCCCGACGCAGGATGAGTCGTGGTGAAATCAAACAAGAATTGCACGTCGAGATTCCCGCCGGAAAGGTCGGCGTTCTGCGCACCCAGGTTGAAGACGGAATTCTGCAGATTGGAAGCCACGGTCGCATTCGATAGAAACGTCTGGTCGTAGATCGTCACACCCTCACGCTCAATTCGAAAACGAAGCGAATCGCTGCTCTGCAATCCGTCGTTGGTAAATTTCGGAAACAACATGCCGACCAGCAGGTCATTGGAATTGAGCAAGGCGTTGTTTTCGTTCAGCTCCATCGTGGTGCTGTAGTCATGGGAAGCGCCGGTTCCGCCGCTGGCGTATTGCATGTTCGTGAGAAGCAGCGCATTCACATTTCCCGTGCTGTTGCCAAAGGCGTTTTGGACGTTGGTGTCGGCGGACCAGGCGTTTGAAACATCGGCGCTCAGGGGAGCCGCGATCGTATAGGCCGCGGATTCGTAATCTGCCGTGGTGTTGAACGCGGGAGCCGACGAGGCGACGTTGATGGTGCTGATTGATGCGGCGCTTCCGACGTTGTCGCCCGGAGCGTTGGCGAAAGACCGAACGATTGAAAAAAGCCCCGGTGTGGTCGATTTGGCGATGGCATTGCCCGACAGACCGGTGGCAGTCGCGTTGGAATTGGCCAAGGTTGAACCCGAAGCGTTGGCAACCGCGCTCGCGGTACCGCCGGCGGCCGTGGACGTGGACTCGCTGATGCCCGTTGCGGTGGCCGTGGAGGTTGTGGCGCCGGGGCTGCCGGTGGTCGCGCCGCTGGCGACTGCGCCCGCCGCGCCGCCTTGAGCAGTCGTCTGCGCCGTTGCGGGTCCGCCGGTGGAAGTCGCGGTTGAAGTCGCGGCCGCATTTCCACCGTTGCCACTGAAATAACCGCTGCCGACGCCCTGTCCGCCAGCGCCTGCGGTGGCAGAAGCTGTGGCCGAAACCATATCGGGGCCCGCACCGCTTGCCATTGAGAAAGCCGTGACGTTGCCTCCGGCGCCACCGGTGCCGAAGACGCTGGTGGCAACGTCGCCTCCCGCCTGCGCCTGGGCGTTGGTGGTGGCGGCGACTGCGCTGGCGCCCGCCACGGTTCCGCTTCCGGTTGCCGTGGCGGTCGCCGTGCCGCTTCCTCCGGCGCCTCCGGCAAATCCGACAAGCGTTCCACCGGTGATGCTGCCACTCTTTTGAAGATCATTTCCCGCAACGGCCGTAGCGCTGACAAGCTCGCTGCCCGTGAGAGTAACGGACGCCGTCGAGAGCCCGCCTGCGCCGCCGTTGTTGTTCTGAGTGCTCCCTCCCAAGCCGCCAATGGCGGAAATGTCGGCCGTCAACTGGGTGACACCGTTCTGGGTAAGCACGAAGCTGGAAGAAGCATTGCCACCGATCCCGGCGCTGGCGCCGTCGGTCGCTCCGCCATTGCCCCCGTAGGCCGCCTGAGTCAGCGAAAGAGTGCCGGTGGTTGTGCCCGAGACAACATTAGTGAGAGTCGCACTAGCGCCATTTCCACCGGAGGCGCCGCCCGTGCCCGCTCCGCCGTTTCCGCCGGTATCTTGTGCGGAAATCATGATGCTTGAGGAAGTTGACGACCCTGAAAAAGGAACCACCGTTGCCGCGCCACCCGCGCCGCCGCTGGAAGAACTGCCTATCCCCGCGCCGCCGCTGCCGCCGGTCGCTTGTGCGGAGATCGTGATGGCTCCGGCAGATGAGGTTCCAGAACCGAGACTCACCGTCGCCGTACCACCCGTGCCGCCGCTGGAAGAACTGCCTGTCCCCGCTCCGCCGTTACCGCCGGTCGCTTGCGCGGAAATCTTGACGGTTCCTGACGATGATGATCCAACAATGGAAGTCACGGTTGCGGCGCCACCCGATCCGCCGCTGAACGAACTGCCGCTGCCCGCGCCGCCGTTTCCACCGATGGCTGATCCCTGAATGTTCACCGGGTTGGAATTTGTGTTGGAGGCGTTCCCGCCTCCGGTGGCCGATCCACCAGCGCCGCCGTTTCCTGTTCCGGCGGTTACATCGCCGCCGTTTCCGCCCGAGGCGCCGAAGATTCCGGACATGTTGTACATACCGGAAAGGCTGACAGTGGCGGTCGAGTTGCCACCGGCGGCGCCATTGGCGTCTTGCGCCGGACCGCCGGCTCCGCCCGTGCTGTCGCTGGTGAGCGTGACAACCGCGGTGGTATTTGCGGAAGGGAGTGTGAGATTAAGATCGGAGGTGGAATTGCCGCCGACACCGGGCGTTCCACCGGAAGCTGCCCCGCCCGCGCCGCCAACGATTGTCTGTGTGAGATTCACCGTGCCGGTGGATGAGCCGGTAATCGCGTTGGTAATATTCGGGCTCGCACCGTTACCGCCGTTGCCGGTGCTGGACGCCGCGCCGCCGGCCCCGCCCGTCATCGAAACGCTGCCTTCGATGTCACCGGCGGAACTGCTACTGACCAGATCACTCGTCCCCGTCGTGACACCACCTCCCGTGCCCCCGCTTGCACCGTTGATGCCCGGGCCACCCGCGCCACCCGTCGCATAGATTTGCAGGGTGCCGGTACCAGTCCCCACAAATTGCGCGTAGACGGATCCGACAGCGCCATTGCCGCCGGCGCCCCCGGAATTTCCCGAACCTGCCCCTTGTCCGCCGGCGCCTCCTGTGGCGCTCAGCGAAATGGAGATCGGATTTCCACCACCTGACTCCGTTGAAGACGACTCAACGGAAGAATAAATCGACGCGTTGACGGTTCCCGTCCCACCCGAACCACCCGTGCCCAGAGCGCTTCCGAGAATTGAACCGCCATTGCCACCAGGAACATCGGCGACGGCGGAGACCGCTATGTAGTACGTGGTGCTGGTTTCATCCGCGGAGACTGTGCCGGAGGCGGCTCCCCCGGCGCCCCCGGTGCCCGCGCCAGAACTGATGTTGCTGCCGTTTCCCGTGGGAGTCGTGCCGAGGTTCGTGGGAAGATGGTCAACACCCGAAGAAGGATCAGTCGGATACGAAGCGCTGTTGCAGTTGGCGGTGAGGGATATCGGAATGCCGGTCGTGGCCGAGGCGGATGCATTGGCGGTCCCTCCGGTGCTGCCGGTGTCGCCCTGAGACGTGCCGCCGTTTCCTCCGTTGGCATCGCTTTCAATCGCAACTTCACCGATGTCCGATTCGGAATCGCTGAGAGACGAGCTACCATTTCCGCACAACCCCGGGTTTCCCCCATTGCTTCCTCCGCTGTTTCCGCCGATGGCAAGCTGCGTTAATGAAACGATGTCATCATTCGCGGTTTCCTTGTCGGTAATGGCATTGTTCAGCGATTCACTCGCGCCGTTTCCACCGGTATTTCCGGCATTTCCAAACCCACCGTTCCCGCCCCACACTAGTCCGCCGGCAACGACGTTATTCGCCAAAGTTTCGGAGGTGACGTTGGTGACGGAAACGGTCCCGAGGGAGGCAGCTTCCCCGTTGCCGCCGATGACCAGGGACCCGAAAATGGTACCGGTCGCGCCTCCCGCGCCGCCGATGGCCTGCGCATAGGCCAAGGCGCCGCCACCGCCATTGTCGCTTAACGCATTGGCAGTGCTCTGGGCGGTTCCGCCGTTTCCGCCACTGCCACCGGGGAACGACTCAAAGCGGTTTGAACCGCCGTTACCCCCAATGCCCCCTGCTCCTCCCGTCGCGTAGGCTTCATCGGTCACGCCAAAAGCAGTTGGCGAATATGCCGTCTGTTGGGCGGTGGAAGTGGCGTTTCCGCCGTTGCCTCCCGCGGCACCGGAGTTGGGAATGCCCGCGTTGCCGCCGTTTCCCCCGCACCGGCTGTGCCCGAGGCTTCGTTGGAAGCGTCGGTTGACGATGCGTTGGGCGTAATGCTGGTGCCGTTCTGACCAGCCGTCGGCGGGTTTCCGTCTGTGCCATTCGCCGCTGCCGGGGGCGTCGGCACGTTATCCGTATCCGCTAATGCTACAGGGCCGCCGATTGCCAGGACAGCCGCAATCGCCGCCGCCCTCAAGCATGCCGACCGATTACCGGTCTGGCGGGTATAGCTAAAACGTATCATCGCGTCCTCCCTTTTTTGTTTACTCGATTAGCGCCGGCGTCACGGTCTCCGTCGCTTTGGTCCTCCCAACATTGAATTCGTACTGGATTGGAAAGCTGCGATCGCACGGGCTAGAAGCGACCATGAAGCCGCCGCTGTCGCGAGCGCGTTGGCCGCTCGCGAAATATTCGCCCCTTTTTTTGCACGCGGCATGGATTGTCCCTCCCTTGATGACAATCACACTCCCGACGCCCTCTCCGCTCAATCACACTTCCCGCAAAACACCCGACACTGAAAAAACTTGTGTCCGCGGGGAAACTTCAGACAGGATGCACAACTTGTGAGAGACCGACGGAATAGGGCTCAGGGGTTGAAAGTATAGTGTTCAGCGTTGACTGGGCCAAGCAAAAAACAGATGTCTAATCAGCAATTTCCTCGGGTGAGATGGGTCCTCATGAGCTATTCCCATTCAATCGTCGCCGGCGGCTTGGAACTGATGTCGTAAACCACCCGGTTCACGCCGCGGACCTCGTTGATGATGCGATTGCTCATCGTCGGCCAGCACATCGAATGGAATCCGGGCCCAGTCGGCGGTCATGAAATCCTGGCTTTCCACGGCGCGGATGGCGATCACGCTGTCGTAGCTGCGGGCATCGCCCATCACGCCGACCGTGGCGATCGGGAGCAGCACGGCGAAGACCTGGGCGGTCTTGCGATATAGATTGGCGGCGACCAGTTCCTCCAGCACGATTTCATCGGCGTCCCGCAGAATGCGTCAGCCGCTCTGGGGTGATCGCGCCAATAATCGCGGACGGCCAGGCCCGGGCCGGGGAAGGGATGCCGCCAGACGATCGACTCGGGCAATCCCAGGACTTCGCCGACCTTGCGGACTTCGTCCTTGAACAGATCGCGCAGCGGCTCGACCAGTTCGAAGCCCAGTTCCTCGGGCAGGCCGCCGACGTTGTGATGCAGTTTGATGTTGGCGGCGGTGCCGGCGTAGCCGTGGCCGCTTTCGATCACGTCGGGATAGAGCGTCCCCTGGGCGAGAAAACTGGCGCCCGCGAATGGTTGTGGCTTCGCGTTTGAAGGCTTCGATGAATTCGCTGCCGATGATTTTTCGCTTTTGCTGCGGGTCGGTGACGCCTTTCAGTGCGGTGAGGAATTGCTCGGTGGCATCGGCGGTCACGCAGATTGATCTTGAAATGATCGCGGAAAGTGGATTCGACCAGTTGCCGCTCGTTTTTCCGCAGCAGGCCGTTGTCGACGAAGATGCAGACCAGCTGTTCGCCGATGGCTTTGTGCAGCAGGGCGGCGACGACGGAGCTATCCACCCCGCCGGAAAGGCCGCAGATCACCGTGCCGTCGCCGACCTGCTTGCGAATCTGTCGCGATGGCCTGCTCGATGAAGTTGCCCATCGTCCAGGTGCCGGAGCATTTGCAGATGTCGTAGAGGAAGTTCTGGAAGATCTGCTCGCCGCGCGGGGTGTGCGTGACTTCGGGATGGAACTGCACGCCGTAAAACGGGCGCGTCGCGTGCCGAGCGGCGGCGAATGGACAGGTCGGCGTCGTCGCCAGGGCGACGAAATCCGTCGGGCAACTCGTGCACCTGATCGCCGTGGCTCATCCAGACGGTCGTATCCTCGGGCAGGCCGCGGACGAGGGGATCGTCCGCTACGACGTGCAATTTCGCCCGGCCGAACTCGCGGGCCTTGGCGGGTTTCACCTTGCCGCCGAGGATCTCGCAGCCCAAGTTGCATGCCGTAGCAGATCCCCAGGATCGGGACGCCGAGATCGAAGATCTCCGGATCGCATCTGGGTGCGTTGGGTTCGTAGACGCTGCTTGGGCCGCCGGAAAGAATGATGCCTTTGGGATTGAGCTTCTTGAGTTCTGCTCGGCGGGGATGTCAGGGCGAACCAGCTCGCTATAGACGCCCTTCTCGCGGACGCGGCGGGCGATTAGTTGGGCGTATTGAGCGCCGAAATCCAGGATGGGGATGACTTCGTTGGGAGGCATTGGGAAGTGATAACGGATGGGGGAGGGGAAAGCAAAAATGTATTGCCGATTGCCGAATTGGGGGGCGATGCTACAAAATCGGACGAAATCTGGCGATTTTCAGTGTTTGACTGAACAGAACTGGACAGAACTGAACAGTTTTTGAGGTTTTTGTTAGTGTTTGCCAGATTAACGATTGTCTCGTTTTGCTTTAGAATTAATAGACTGGAGCGTAGCAGGGATTGTGGATGGCGCCGTTCTTCGATCCAATATTAGAGGCTCGGCTACAAGGACTACGAACCGGCTAGATTGAGCAAGGAGTGATTGCCTAAGACTCAGGACGAGATTCTCGATGACCTTCGGCGCAAGGAACTTCACATCGACTGCGTCCGTATGGAGCTTGTGCGCGCCAGCGATGGCAAAAACTACTCCGGAACGGGCTATATCCGCCAGAAATCGACGCGAGGCTTCGAGATTAAGATGTATGCAAAGGGAAAGTTAAACTTCAATGAAATCTTTTCCAATTGGGAATCGACCAAGCCAGGCGTCATATTCAAAGAGGCCGACCACTTTGTGCTCATTGCACACGACGAATTTCATCGTGCTTGGAGAGCTGATCGAATTGTCAATCCTGATCCCGATGGCCATGTCGAACGCGAAGGCTATATCGTAACTGCCAATTGTGATGAGATTTCGCTCACGCAATCTCGTTTTAGCGAAGAGAAAATTAATTGGATGAAGTTACGATCCTTTGACACAATCAAATTTCCCTGCAATACGCGGACAGAGGAGACAACAATTGTGGGCAAGAGTCGATCAGCGCAGAGCGGCCGTCTAAATGCGGCTGAGTTTGACTCAAATGGCCTTTCATTTTGTTTCGAAGATGATGACGGACTGTCGATGTCAGCCTCGGCTGAGGAGGCCGCGTTGCCACCGCGACTCGAAGAGCGGATAACGGAGACAGTGACGTTTGCCCTCGGTGCAATTCCGAGATGGGCGATGCTTATGAGGTCTGAGGGAAAAGAGACAACTATTCGATTTCGTAACTATGAGGTACAAGTCAAAGGTACGACGCAGTGGCCCCCGTATAAGATCGAGATTATTGATGGGACGGGTTCGGTCTGGCGGATGTTTGACCGGTACCTCGCCCAAGTGATCAAAGACACGGTATCGATATCACACACTTTGTCCCGAAGTGTGTTCGGCGTGAGCAATACCCGTAGAAGTTCAATTGAAGGACAGGCGCTTGCCGCTTCTGTTGCGGTTGAATCAATCCTGGCTGAATTCTATCCGACTGTCGGCAAACGCGATCCTGAAGACATTAAGAGTATTGAGAGACTCATTACCTATCTTGAAACGTGGGATGGGGACTCAAGATGGATTAAGCGCGCGGTCGGCTCTGTTAGTTCTTTGAAGAATACCCTCCCCGGTGATCAGTTGGACGCCCTTGTCGCGATGGGTGCAATTGGGGAGCCTGAGCACAGGCGTGGAAGTCGTTACGGAATACGGTTACCCACGGCAGGTGGTATATCTATGAGGGCAAGCTTCAAGAGCTATTTGACATAACGCAACGGGTGGTGGGATTAGTCAATCAGCTAATCTTCCATCTGATCTCATACACCGGAAAGCAGACCGATTACGGAACGCATGGGTGGCCTTCGATGGATTACCCGCCCGATAAATTGCATGCATTGCCAGAAGTGACCGAAGTCGAAGTGTTGCCAGTATCCCCGGCGAACCGGCCGATAGGCGAGGAGTTGGAGAAGCTTGCGGGGAAGGCTCAAGATTTGCCGGCCGATCTGGCTGAACGGCATGACCATTACCGGCGTGAGCGCGGCGCATGACCCCTTGGTTCGCCGACACTTTTTTCTTTTTGGCCCTTCTTAATCCGCGGGACAAGCGATATCACGCGAAAGCCGTGGAGATAAATCGCGTGGATCATCCGATACTCACTACCGCGTGGGTGCTCCTGGAGCTTGCCGATCATTTGTGCGATGTCCGCAACCGCCAGCTTTTTGGGGAAGTGCGACAAACCCTTGCGATAGACCCGAGGTTTGAAATCCTGCCTGCCGATCAAAAGCTGCTCGACCGCGCGATGACTCTTTATGAAAATAGATTGGACAAGGGTTGGTCCTTAACCGACTGCACATCGCTGGTGGTGATGCAGGATCGCGGCCTTACGCAGGCGCTAACTGGCGATCATCATTTTGAGCAAGCGGGCTTCAAACTTTTGCTCGCCCTTGGGGCTGGGGCGTGAGTGCGTTCTTGCGCGGTGAAGACGGGCGAAATCGCAGCGGAATGAAGGATGGAGACGCGAAATCAAAGCTGATCCGGATCGAGCGGTGCGGATTGGCCGCGGGAATCGTCGGCCAGAAGGGTTTCAATCAAACCTTTGAGCTTGGTCTCGTGTTCGGCGGTTGAACGCGACCAGCGCTCGTCTTCTTCTAATTCGCTGAGCAGGAATCGTGCGAGCTGATCCTATTTGGTTTCGGGGACCGCCCGCAAGCGTTCGATGCCTCGTTCCATGAGCCGGGTCATCAGTGATAGTATATCGCGGCAGCATCTGATTTTCCTGGCGGCCCGGATCGGTACGATCCGGCTCTGTTTAGAATTAACGTGGAATCATCCGTAGGGCTTCTCCCTTTTCACAAGCCCTGGCGGGCGTTTCAAATATTTCCCGTGATTTCCGATAAATTAAGCGGTACATTGTCCTGAGCTTCTTCAATCAGACAATTCGGACAGGAGCTGGGAAACATGCGGATATTGGTCGCGTTTATTCTAATCTGCGGGGCGGCGGGCGCGTGCGGGGGCAGACGGTTTGGGGTGGGTATGGGGGGAATGCGCAGCATACGGCGTTGTCGGCGATTGGGTCGCAGCCTTTGCAGGCGGTGCATTGGACGACGCCGATGGATTTGGATCCGCAGTTTAGCAATGGGGTGCTGTATACGCATTATGGGTCGCCGATGATTACCTCGGATAATACGGTGATCGTGCCGGTGAAGACGGGGGCGTCGGGGGGGTTTGAGTTGAATGCGTTTAATGGGGCGACGGGAGCGGCGCTTTGGACGCAGACGTCGGATTATACTTTGCCGCCGCAGAGCGGGGGAGCGTACTACTGGACGCCGCCGTATTCGCCAGCGATTTCGGGGGGGACGGTTTATTATGCGGGGAATGGGGGGACGGTTTATGAGCGATCTTCGCTGGATAGTCCGGGGCCGGTGACGCCGACACAGGTGGCGTTTTATCCGGGGGGATTGGCGACGTATGAGGCGAGTGCGGCGGCGTATAACGCGGATGTGGCGATCAGCACGCCTATCACGGCGGATGCACAGGGGGATATTTATTTTGGATATACGACGGCGTCGGGTGGCGGACCGGCTGGGATTACCAGCGGGATCGCCAAGATCAGTTCGACGGGGGTGGGGACTTTTTTTGAGGCGGATCAGTTGATGGCGGGCGCGTCGAACGCGGGGATGAAGCAGGTGGAGACGAATTGCGCGCCGGCGTTGAGCAACAATGGGAGCACGGTTTATGTGGCGATGAGTTCGGGGGAATACGGCCAGGGGCGGCTGGTGGCGCTGAGCACGGCGACGATGACGCCGGAGAATTCCGTGCTGATGATGGATCCGGAGACGAATACTCCGTCGGAGATGCTCAACGAAAGCACGTCCTCGCCGCTGGTGGGGCCGGATGGGGATGTCTATTTCGGCGTAATCGGAAATGAAGGAACGAGCCGGGGATGGATGGAGCATTATTCGGCGGATTTGACGATGACGAAAACGCCGGGGGGATTTGGGTGGGATGACACGGCTTCGATCGTGCCGGCGTCGATGGTGCCGTCATATCACGGGACGAGCAGTTATCTGATCATGACGAAGTATAACGAATACGCCGGTCACGGCGGCACGACGGGGCAGAACATGCTGGCGGTGCTCGACCCGAACGGGACGGAGATCAATAATCTTCCGAACACATCGGGCACGACGCAGATGAAAGAAGTGGAAACAGTGCTGGGGCCGACGCTGGATGCGGATGAGCAGGCGCAGTACCCGGGCGCGGTGCATGAATGGTGCGACAATTCCGCGGTGGTGGACCCGGCGACGGATTCGATCCTGGTCAACAGCGAAGACGGGAATGTGTATCGATGGGATCTGCTCAGCAACTCGCTGACGGAGACGGTCAATATCACCAATGGGTTGGGGGAGGCGTACACGCCGACGGCGATTGGGCCGGATGGGACGGTGTATGCGATTAATAATGCGACGTTGTGGGCCGTGGGGGCGAAGCCGAGCGCGAATGTTTATACAACCTGGACGGGGACGGGGAGCGGGAATTGGTCGGCTAGTTCCAACTGGAGCGGCGGGGTTCCGATGATCGCGGGGGATGTGGCGACGTTTGATACGTCGATTTCGGGGGCCAGCACGGTTTCGCTGAACACGAACTGGACCGTGGGGACGATGAATTTTTACAGCAGTGCATCGTACAACCTTGCGCCGGGAAAGGCGGGAAGCTTGACGCTGAATAATGGATCGTCGGCGGCGCTGATCAACGTGGAATACGGGAATCATACGATTTCCGCGCCGGTTTCGCTGGCGTCGAATGTGACGATCGCGGTCGGGCAGGCGAACAATGTGCTGACGATTTCGGGGAATATTTCCGGGCCGGGCGGGATCATGCTGGGGGCGACGGCAACGGCGCTGAGCGCGGGGACGGTGGTGCTGAGCGGGTCGAACAACTATGGCGGGGGAACGACGGTCACGGGCGGGACGCTGGTGGTGGCGGCCAGCGGGGCGCTGCCAGTGGGTAATATCGCGATCAGCGGCGGGACACTGCAACTGGCGGCGAACACGGGGTTCGAGCAGATGACGTCGCTATCGCTCAGCGGCAATGGGACGCTCGATATCGGAAACAATCGGGTCATTATCGATTACAGCAGCCCCGCGACCGACCCGATCGCGGCGATCGAACAGTGGATCAGGAACGGATACTATGGCCTGGGCGGTCCGTCGATCATCAGCAGCGATGTCACAGCGGATGATGCGGCCAGCGGTCTTCTTTATGGCATTGGTTACGCCGACGGCGCTGATGGGCAGGTTGCGGGTTTGCCCGCGGGGGAGATTGAAATCATGTTCACGCTGTTGGGCGATGCCAACCTGGATGGGACTGTCAATGCTGAAGACTTTACGCCGTTCTCGCATAATCTGGGTCGGAATGGTGGCTGGGATGAGGGGGATTTCAATTATGACGGAACTGTCAACGCGGAGGATTTCACGCCGTTCGGCGCAATCTCGGCCGGTCGGCTTCGCTGGCCGACCAGATGGGCGATTTGGATGTGGCGAACGGAATCGGCCTGGCGAATGTACCGGAACCGGGGATGGGAGTGATTTTGCTGGTGATGGGATTGGGGGCGATGGGTGGGCGGCGGAAGCGGGATTAGCGGGCAGGGTTGCCTTTAACTCAGGTGCAGACGCAGGAGCAACGGAAGTTTTGCGCTGGCCTCGGCGATAATCTCGCGGGAAAGGTGCGCCTTCTGGAGCGTTTCGTCGGTGAGGACCTGGAGCGCGCAGGTCAGGGGAAAGCCGACTTTGGCCTCGCAGCAGCATGAGTCGGCGATGAAGACGTGCCGGCAGACGGTTTTGAATCCGTCCGGGGCATCTTCGGGTTGATGGTGCCAGCGAATGACGGCGGATATGTCATCGGGGAACTTCCAGTTTTGGGAGAGGCGCTCGCCGAGTTCGCAGTGAGTGAATCCGAAGATTTTTCGCTCGATATCGGTGAACGCGACTTCGCCCGATTCGGCGGAATTGAACAGAAGCCTGGTTGTATTGACTTCGGACTGGGCGGCGAGAAGCAATCCGACATCGTGAAGCATTCCGGAAAGAAACGCGTCTTCGGGATCCACGGTTTTGGAGTGGACGGCGAGCTCGCGCGAGAGAATGGCGACGCCGACGCTGTGGTCCCAGAGGTCGCGGGCACAGAAGTTGCCGATCTGGACGTCCTTGCACAACCCGGCGAGAGAGGACGAGGCGGCGACTTCTTTGACGGCCTTGAGCCCCATGAACGCGACGGCGCGATCGAGCCGGGTGATTTTTGTTTGCAGGGCGTAGAAGGAGCTGTTGACGGCCTTCATAATGGCGCCGACAGGGCCGCGTCCTGCTCGATGAGTTTGAGGAGATGCGAGGTATTGCAATTGGGATCGCGGGTCATCCGCAGGATGCGGATGGTGCTCTCGGGCATCGCCTGGATGTTTGTATGCCGGGCGAGGAAGTCGTCCACGGATGGGCTGATTTCAGCAACTTGTGACATAGGCAACACTCGAATCGTGAAGAGTCGTTATCGCGTTATCGACAAACCTTATATCGAGCAAATGAGGGAATAGGATTATGACCGTTCGGCAACGCGGCTCAACAGACCGATAACCGGCGAAAAATAGGCTGCAAATGCAGGGCCTTGGGGTTTTGGAACGATGTGCTTCGTTTAATCCACGGTCGTAGCCGGGCTAATCATCCAGCAAAAATCGGATGACATTTGGGGGAAGAATCGGCGATTTCACATCGACGACGAAAGATACCACGAGCATTTTATCGTCGCGTTTGAACTGGGCCCAGAGTTTGTAGAGGCCGGGCTTGGGGAAGATGGTGGCGAAGGGGATGTCGGGGCCGGCGCGGGCGTCGGGGGTTGGGGTGAGCAACTGTTCGGGGTGACAATGGAGATAAATCGTGGAGTCCTGGGAAATGAATACGCCGTGGGCCATGGCGCCGATGTAGGGTTGGAGATCGTTGACGGGACGGCCGTCTTTGGTCAGGCGGATTAGGAAATGGGTTTCGATTCCCGCGACGGGGGAACGGGGCTGGAAAAATATCTCGGCGGTCATGGTCGGATCGGTGTCGACTACCTTGGCGAAAGAAGGAGAGGGTGTCAGATCGGGGGCGTCCATCAGCAGTTCGGGATCGACACCCTCGGAACGAACCATTACCGGAAGGCGGAAGACCTGGGCGCGCTGGCCGTTGGGAGTGATGTCGGCGTAGAGCAGGTAGCCGCCGGGATGGGGGAAGGTGTAGGGAAGCTCCAATGAGCCGTCGGGTTGCAGGACGGGATGGACGTGATCGAAATAAGTGAAGTCGGCGGAGATGATGATCAGGTGGAGGAGGTGTTCGTGGACAACCATGAGGTCGCGAAGCAGGTTGCCGTTTTGAAGCGGGACGAAGCTGAGGAGGACGGGTTTGCCAGCGATGATGTCGGGGGATTTTGGAGTGGTATCGAGGCGCATGTCGTAATCGGGCAGGTGCAGGGATGTGGGCGGGGTTCGGCGGATGGGCATCAGGGGCATTCCGCATAAGGGGCAGACGCCGGGGTTTTCGGAAATGATGCCATCGTGCATGGGGCATTGATATCGGGCGACTTTGTTGGGGGGGACGGGGGTGATGGCGGGTGTGACCCAGGGGTCGAAATATCCCATCGTCATGATGCCGTCGACCGGCAAAGCGGCGCGGGCGGAGAAGGCCATCACGTTTTTGAGAAACGGAGCGGAGGCGGAGAAATGGGTTTGGGTTCGGTCGGCTTCGAGGGGTATGCCGATTTCGCTGTAGCCGCGGGAAATCAGAAGATTGACTTCACGAGCGGGAACGGCGACGGGGGTTTCGGTGAAACGGTCTTTGATAAACAAATCGAGGCGCTGGGTGCTTTGATCGAAATTAAGCTGTGCGCGGATGGGGCCATAGGGGGCGATGAGTGATTTTTCGTCGCGGGAGCCGTCGGCGAAAGTTGCCCAGCGTTGATATCTGCCGTAGCCGATGTACCAGGGGAGGCCTTCGTTATAGGTGATGAGAAGGATGGATTCGGTGCACATGAGTATGGCGAAGAGCAATGCGAGCGCGTGGCGGAAACGGGGGAAGGAATCCTGAGCGAGGCGGGTGGCGCCGATTCCCAGAGCGGTGAGGCCCATGACAATGTGCGCGATGTAGACGCCGGCGGCGACGTTGGCGTAGGGGGCGACGGTGTGGACGTGGGTGAAAAGCATCCCCCCGCCGATCAGGGCCATCACGGCGACGACTTTGGAAGGCGTGGCCATGCGTGTTTTTGCGGCGCGGGGATTGCGAAGGCGATAGAGGCCCAGGGCCCCCACCGTCGCGAGAATGATGGCGAGGGTTTTGTGAAGCTGAACCTCGCGGTCGCGGAGTTGGCGGATATCGGTCAGGCGGTAGAGATCGAGATCGGCGAAGAAGAACAGGCCGATTCCGCCCAGGAGAAGGATTGTGGGTCCGACCCATTTCAACCGGTCGGCTCTTTTGGGGAACAGGGCGTAGGCGAAAAGCGAACCGGAGAGCGCGAGCGTGAGCCAGCCGGCGACGTGGTGCATCAGTTCGGAGTAACGCAGGTTTTCATCGGTCTGGCGGGTTGCCAGGACGTTGAGATCGTGGAGGGTGAGGATGTCGTTGGCGCGGCCGCCGACGACGGCGGCGCCGTATTCGAAGACCAGTTTTCCGCCGAAGTATCCGGTGATGACGAGGAGGGAATACCAGGCGAGGCCGATGATGACGTAGACGATGAGGGATTTTCGGGTGTCTTCATTGAGGAACATTCGCCAGGCCATGAGGACCACGAAGCCCCAGGAGGCGATGTTGGCCATGAGTTCATGCCATTCGATCTGCTCCTGAGGGATGCCGGCGCGGCCGGCCCAGACTTCGGCGTAGATTCCGCAGATGAAGGCGATCAAAAGAAAGAACGTGCCGGCGGCGGAGAGGGCCTTTGCGGCAAAATGGCAACGGGGGGAATGGGAGATCAATCCGAAAAGATCAAAGATCAGACCGGCGAGCAGGAGCACAAGCGGAAACTGCACCAGCTTGGGATGAAGATCGCCTAGAAGTTGCCAGAACTGCATTTTGGGAACCGATCAATCATAATCATCCGGAATGGAATCGAGATCGCGATGGCTGCGAGGCCGGGAAACGGGCTGGGGCGCGATCGGTTCATCCTGTATGAGATGTTTATCGGCCGAGCCGGTTCGGATCGCGTTGGGCATCTCGCGGGCGCGCGGTTCGTTGGGCCGGCCTGAATTATTCGCGTTTGAATTCGGCGCGGGCAACTGGGGCTGATTGGCGTTGAGTTCGTTGCCCGGACCTCGGCCGCGACGACGGCGGCCGCCGCGCGGTCGACGACGGCGCTGGGGACTGTCGGCATCCCGCGGTTCGTCGCGGGAATTTCCGATATCGGGTAGGTCGTCCGGCTCAACGATGTCGTCGTCGTAGATGGGCGACGGGGCCACGTTGCCGTTGGGCTCATTGTCGGGCTTGACCGGGCCGGCGATTTCCGGCGCGCGGGCGGGCGGTTTTGTTGGGGGCGGTTCTGCGGTTCATTGTTGTCGAACTCGCCGCGGTTTTTGTTGCGTCCCCTGCCGCCGCGTCGACCGCGACGGCGGCGCCGACGACGCGGGCCCTGGTCGTCGCCGAAATCACCAGCGGGCCGTTGGGGCAGTTGGCCGGGTTCTACAAATTCCGCGTCGACGGTTTCGGTCGTTTCGGATTCGATTTCAACGGAGTCCGGTTCTTCGGATTCAGGTTCCATTGGTTGGGCGGGAACGATGGCGTTGACGGGTGTGGCGGCGGCTGGAACGACAGGTTCGGAATCAGATTCGGATTCGGAATCTTCCAGGGCCTGATCGCGGCGATCCAATTCTTCCTCGACGTTGTCGATATCGTACTTATCCTCGTCGGGTTCTCCGCGCCGGCGGCGGTGGTTTGCGATAGGGGCGATTGTCCGAAGCGGGTGGCTGGTGATGATCGCGGCGCTGGGGTTCGTTGCGGCCACGCCCTCCGCCACTACGGCCCGATCGCGGGGCGGGATGGGCAAGGTCCGGGGGCGCATGCCGAGATCGGCGAGGTAGACGCGGACATCGCGGGAATCGAAGAGATCGAGCTTTGCCTCGTCGAGGGCGATCGCGGGGTCGGAGCGGACGACGACGCGCTTATTGAACTGTTTTTCCAGGTTGACGATCTGCTCGCGCTTCTTGTTCTGCAGGTAGAAAGCGACGTCGGGGCAGACGGTCATTTCCACGCGGACAACCTTGAGGTCGTTCATGGCGATGGCGAGCCGGCGCATGACGTCGAGGCTCATGCTTTCGGGCGTTTTGACCAGCGCCGGCGCCGCGGCAATGGGGGCAATCGAAATAAATCGACCGCTTGAGGCTGGGGCGCATGCGCTGGCGGGTGAGTTCGATGATGCCGAACTGGCTCATCCGCAGGACCTTGGTCTTGGCGCGGTCCTTGGCGAAATTGTGCGTGGAGACGTTCCTCGAGTTCGCGGCGATGGCGCTCGAAGCGCAGGTCGATGAAATCGCAGATGATCACGCCGCCGAGATCGCGGAGGCGAAGCTGGCGGGGAATTTCGTCGGCGGCTTCCATGTCGGTTTTGAAGGCGGTTGTTTCGGCGTCGGCGTGCTCGCGGAATTTGCCGCTGTTGACGTCGATGGCGACGATCGGCCTCGGTGCTGTCGATGACCAGCGACCCGCCGGAGGGAAGCGGGACGTGCCGGCTGTACATCAGCTCGATTTCGCGTTCGATGCCGTATTTGTGAAACAGCGGGACGGGGCTCTTCGTATAGCTCGACCTTGTTGCTGGTGCGCGGATTGGCGAGCTTGATGACTTCCTTGACGCGCTTGGCGACTTCCTTGTCGTCGACGACGATGCGAATCGATATCGCTGGTGAAAACATCGCGCACGGTGCGGGTGACGAGATCGCCCTCGGTGTAAAGCTCGGCGGGCGCGGGGCCGCTGTCGCGTTTTTTCACGAAGTTGATCCAGAGGCGGGTGAGATAGGTCAGGTCGCGCTGAATTTCGGTTTTGCTTTTGCCGACGCCGGCGGTGCGGATGATGAAACCGACATCCTTCGGCGGTTTGAGGGAATCGAGAATCTGGCGGAGGCGGCGGCGTTCATCATCGTCCTCGATTTTTCTGCGAGACGCCCATCTTGGTCATGCCGGGCATCATCACGAGGATCCGGCCGGGGATGGAGAGATAGGTGGTGAGCGTCGGGCCCTTGGTGCCGATGCCTTCCTTGATGATCTGCACGATGATCTCATCGCCGCGGCGGAGGCAGCGCTGGATGGGCGGCCGGTCGCGGCGGGCCATTTTGCGGCCGACGGTTTCCTGCATGTCCGCGCCGGCGCGGCCGAAATAGCTCGGCATCAGGTCGGAGATATGCAGGAATCCGTTGCGGCCAAGGCCGAAATCGACGAACGCGGCCTGGATGGACGGTTCGACGTTGGTGACGCGGCCCTTGTAGATATTGCCGACATGGCTGGTGGCGCTGGTGCGCTCCATGTAAAGCTCTTCGAGCCTTCCGTCTTCGACCAGGGCGATTCGGCATTCCTCGCCCTGGGAGACGTTGATCAGCATTTCCTTTGCCACAACTTTACGAATATTGCCTTTCCGGATCTCAAAATGCTTCTGGATCGATTTTTCGGGTTTCGTCGCGCAGGAAATGCATGACCTGCCGTTCGCTGTCGAAGCTCATGACCCTGCGAGCCACCTGCCCTGGCATGTTCCATGGTGGTGGATCGAATGATTTTTTTCACCTCCGGGATATCGGGGCCGTTCATGCTGAACGTCGTCAAACCGAGTCCCAGCAGTAAAAGAGTGTACAGGGGTTCGCCCGCCATTTCACCACACATGCTCACGTTGATGCGTGCGCGATGCCCTTGCGAATGATGTCGCGGACGAGTCCGAGGACCGCCGGATGGCCGGGGCAAAACAGGCCGGCGACGCTTTCGTTGGTGCGATCGACGGCCAGGGTGTACTGAATCAGGTCGTTGGTGCCGATGGAAAAAAAATTGACTTCCTTGGCGAATTTTTCGGCCATGAGGGCGGCGGAGGGGACTTCGATCATCATTCCGACGGGGATATCGCGGTTGAAGGAGATGCCCTCGTCTTCCAGTTCCTCCATGACATCGTTGAGGAGCATCTTCGCCTGGCGCAGCTCCATCAGCGTGGTGATCATGGGAAACATGATGCGGACATCGCCCAGAATGCTGGCGCGCATGATGGCGCGAAGCTGCCGCTTGAACATGGGGATGTCGTGCAGGCACATGCGGATGGATCGATCGCCCAGGAAGGGGTTGCGCTCGGGGCTGATGCCTTTGGCCTGGGTGTATTTGTCGGCGCCGAGATCGAGCGTGCGGATGACCAGCGGGCGGTTTTTCAGGCGGAGAAGCGCATCGGCGTAGGCGCCGTAATGCTCCTCCTCGCTGGGTTCGTGGTCGCTGGCGAGGTAGAGAAATTCGGTGCGATACAGGCCGATGCCCTCGGCGCCGCGGCGAAGGGCATCGTCGACTTCGGCGGGGAATTCGATATTGGCCATGCAGGCTGATGAGATGCCCGTCGAGGGTTTGCGCGGGCAAGTCCTGCAGGGCGGCGCAGTTCGGTTTCGAGCTCGAGGCGGTGGATCTCGGTCTCGCGGTGCTCCTCGATGACCTGTTCGTCGGGGTTGATGATGACGACGCCGTGATTGCCGTCGATGATGACGATGTCGCCGGCGGTGACTTCCGCGGTGATGTCGCCGAGCCCGACGACGGCGGGGATTCCCATGGCGCGGGCGACGATGGCGGTGTGGCTGGTGCGGCCGCCGGCATCGGTGGCGAAGCCCTTGACGTGAACGCGGTCCAGGGCGGCGGTCTGGCTGGGGAGAAGATCGTGGGCGATGACGACCACATCGCTGTCGAGATGCGAGAAATCCAAGCGGTTGCTGGCCGGTCAGGCGGTTGAGAAGCTGGCGCTCGATGTCGTGGATGTCCTTGACGCGCTCGGCGAGGTAGCGGTCGGTCATCTTGGAGAAGACGGCGGCGTAGTTCTGCATGACGGAGCTGACGGCATATTCGGCGGTGCTGTGGTGATTGCGGATTTCGGCGCCGATCTGATCGACGAGGGACTTGTCCTTGAGGACGCCGATGTGGAAGTCGAGGATTCCGGCGATTTCCTTGCGCTGGCTGGCGAGGAGTTCGTCGCGCTGGGCGGAGAGTTCCTTGACGGTCTGGTCGAGGGATTGCGTAAGCCGCTTAAACTCGGCGTCGGCCGTACCCGCGGGAATATTTCGGCGCGGGAATGACGAGGTCGTCGGCATCCAGCACGATCGCCGTGCTGATGGCGACCCCGGCGGAAACACCAATGCCTTTCTTGATTTCCATCGCGTTATTCTTCCCCGAATTTTTCCTCGAACAAACGCGCGAGCTTTTCGACGGCCTGATCGGCGTCGTCCCCGTCGGCGAGAATGCGCAGCGGCGTTCCCTGCGTGGCGGCGAGGATGATCATCTGCATGACGCTCTTTCCGTCGGCGGCGTAGGGCTCTTCGCCTCCCTTGCTGACGGTCACCTTGGCGTGGAACTGGTTGGCGAGATCGACGAACTGCATCGCCGGTCGGGCGTGAAGGCCGAGGGAATTACTGACAATGATATCGCGAGACGCCGTTGACATGACCGCTTGGGATTCCGTTGTGGTTGCAGCTCCGGGGGCACAGATCGTCATGGCCGCTGGTCCGCCTCCTCGAAGCAGATCGACGATGCCTCGCGGGTGGCGCTTTGCCTCAGGAACCTGCGGAACATGTCCTTCTGTAGATTGCTGAAAACGATGTTCATCGCCTGGAGATGCTGCTGCGGCTGATTCTCCGGGGAAAGCAGAAGGAAGACGGTGAAGACCGGCTGATGATCCAGGGCGGCAAAGTCGATCCCCGCGACGCTTCTGCCGATGGTTCCGGCCATCCGTTTAACCATGGGGTGCTTGACGTGCGGGACGGCGATGCCCTTGCCGAATCCGGTGGAACCGTTCTGCTCGCGTTTGACGAGGGCCGCGACGATTTCGTCAACGGCGCTGGCGGGCAGTGCCTCGGCCTTGGCGAGGGCGGAGGCGAGTTCGCGAAGCGCCCCGTCGCGGTCCGTGGCCGCGAGTTGTGGAACGATCGCGTCAGCAACGATGAAATCCATCAACTTCATTGTAAATACAGCCCTTTCATTCCCGTCGATTTTTTGATTTGGCGCGCTGGCCAGTGGGAGCGGCGGAATCAGTCCGGGTTCCTGTTCCGCGCATTTCGTGCTTGTCTTCACCGCCGGAGTGTTTCCGGTTGCGGAATTTCTTTTTGTGTTCGGAGAGTTGCCGTTCCAGCTTGTCGATGCAGCCGTCGATGCAGGCGTAGGCATCTTCCTGGGTGTCGTGAGCGATGAACATGTTGCGGTGCTCGGCGTTAACGATCATCTCAACGCGCATTTCGTCCTTGCCGCTGTCGAAGACGATTTCGATTTCCTGGATGCGATCGTAATAACGGGTGAGTTTATTGGATTTCTGCTCGGCGTAGGCCTTGAGCGATGTGCTGACATCCATGTGCCGCGAAGAAATTGTGACCAACACGCGAGCCTCCTTAAACCCCTCAAGGGGTATTGTACAGGAAACGGAGGGGAAAGACCGCTATGGGAATCTTAGGGGGGATGAGGGTTTGTGGGTATGGGAAACCCGCGAATCGCACCATCGCTAAATGGAATAATCAGCCGGTTTGCTCCAGCGGGAGGGAAATTTTGATGGTGGGAGCGGATTCGGGGGGTGCGGCGGGGATTTCGCGGCCGGTGGTTTTGCCCTCTTCGGGCATGATGACGCCGCCGGTGACCAGGAGGCGGAAGGCTTCTTCGACGGTCATGGGCAATTCCACGACCCTGTTGCGCGGGACGACCAGCACGTATCCGCTAAATGAGGTTGGGGTCGAGGGGACGAAGACTGTGACCATCTCCTCGGGGCCGTTCTCGCCAAGCGTCCATTGGCGGGCGCTGGTGACCAGGCCGATGGACCAGATATTCTGCTCGTGTGGCTGGACGGCGACGACGCGCGCGCCGTGAAACTGGTGCTGGTGATCCGCCAGGACAAAATCGGTGACCTGCTTGACGGCCGGATAGATCGCCCGGACGAGGGGTATTCGCAGCCAGGCGCGTTCGGCGACCCGCCAGAACGCCCGGCCGATCAGATTTCCGACGAAAACGCCGACGAAGTAGACCAGGATGATAGACAAACCGACGCCCAGGACCCTGGTGGCAAAATTATTTGGGTCGAGTTCGCTGATGATGTAATGGCGGGTCTGGAATGGGAGCCAACCCTGGCCGATGGCATCATCCCAGGCGATGCGGATGAAGTTGAGGATAAATATCCCGATATTCTGCCAGAGGAAATCCCAAGCCCAGATTAAAAGCCAGAGGGTGACCAGCGTGGGCGTGATGGCGGCGAGGCCGCGCAGGAAGAAGCGTTTGAAATCCTCGCCGAAACCGGGCCGGCGGCTTTGCTGAGGTGCGATTTGAGCTTTGGGCTCGGGCAAGTCGGGAGAATTTTGGGGAGGTGACACGGCCGATTCCTTGGCGTTGTCCCACATGGGAGATCGTTATTTGCTGACGGTCTTAAGAACGCGCGGTGTTCCTGATCGCCGCTGACACAACGAGGTATTGTGACCGCATTGAGCCGTTTTTGCTAGGGCGTTTGCGATGTTTGCGGAGCGGGGGCCGGATTGCTCGGCTGGGTAGCGGCGGTCGCCCGGAGGGATTCGGACAGTGCGGCGGCGTAGTCGCGAACTATGGGATCCTTCGAACCGGTCAGTTGATCGGCGATCGGAATTCCCTTTTCTCCCAACTGATTCGTCAACTGAAGCGCAAGGAGTTGAGTTTGCCAGTGAGGGTCGTTGGCCATCTCGTTGACTGCATCGACCTGATCGGGGGCGGCCGCGCCGGATGCCAGGAGATATTTCTGGAAAGACAGGACGCAATCTTTTCCGGCGTTGTCGACGCGATGGAGCTTGCCGAGCAATTCGGCGACGATCGCCTGGGCGTTGGGATCATTGTTGCCCTGCAGCAATTTGAGGTAGGCGGCAATGACGTCCATGGTGCGGATTTTTTCACCGCCGTCGTCGGAGGTGAGGCCCTGGTAGAGAGCGAGCCGCTGCTGGGGATTGGAAATGGGGGTCGGCTCGCGGGAGATCAGATCGGTGCTGGGCTGCGCGTAGCCGCAAATGCCCGGCTGGGCCATGGCACTTTGCGCCTGGGCATTTTGCTTTTCCGGCACGGTTGGGTTGGTCACGAGCAGGAGGTTGACCGACAGGTCGACGGTTGGATTATCCACGAATAACTGATGAAGGGCATCCTGATCGACTCGGATAATGGTGCTGACCGAATTGCCCGGAGCCAGTACAAGGCGCTGATCCAATCTACCGACGGCGATGCCGGCCACGCCTTGATTTATCGCTCCGCGCAAATGGGCATCGAACCACAATTCGGGACGAACGGCGCAGTCATCTCCGATGCCCATATTGACAGTGCTGACGTTCTGCATGGTCACGCGGACGAGAATCGGCTCTCCGAATCGAAACGCCGACTTCACCGGAGTAACTTCCATGGTGTAGAAGCCGCGGGGTTCGGTGACCAATTGGAGAAACGACTGAGGCACGTTGGCCGCGAGAGTGGCCACGCTTCCCGAATCCGGCGAGGGTTCGACCGACAGGTGATAATCGGTGAATGCGGACCATAGAACGGCCGCGATAACGCCCGAAGCATGGTCGTTAAGCAGTTTCTGGGCCTTGGCGACGGCCCGCGGTTGGGTGATGGGATCGGAGAGCTCGATGAGAATCGCGCCCAGCGCGGCCAGCGGATCCTCGCGGCCGAGGGTCTGGAGCTTTGGTAGAGCGCCCTTGGCATCGCCGGCGATAAATTGCTTCCAGGCAAGCAAGCGCTGCACCGTCGGGTCGTTTGGAAGCGATAATCGAGCGAGGTCATCGATCAGCGGCGTCGCGGCGGCAGCATCGTGACGGTAATACAAATCGAGCCACGCCAGCGACGCCAGCGAAGATTGATACACGCCGAGCAGATCGCGGTATTGCGTTGCCTTGAAACGATCAGCATCGTCGGAAAGATCGGGGAGAACGGTGTCGGTGGGCGAATCGACCGGGCGCGTGGTGGCGCTAGCATCGCCGGTCATCTTGCGGACGACGAGGATGCGATTGGCAATCGCGATCGAGGCCTTTTGGATGGTCTGTACCTGCACATCCCGCATCGACTGGTCCTGATAGAGCGAGAGCTGAAATTTCAATACGGACAGAATGACGAACCATCCATCGGCATCTTCGGGAAGCGCGACCGTGTACCTCGCGGCTAATCGGGCGGCGTCCTCGGCGTGCTTGCCGAGGAGCAATTCCGAACTAGCGCCCAGAACAAACGCGGGATCGGCCCGGACTTTGGTGATGTTGTAAAGCTGGTCGGCGACTCCGTACCAGGTGATAGATGGTCCGACCAATCCAAGTTGAGCGAGTTGCTCGGCGAGCCGCGAGGCGACGACCGGATCGGTGGGGTTGGCCTGGAGAATCGCCAGAAGCTGCTGGACGCGGTCGACTGGAAGAGCATCCGCCTGCGTCATGATGTATCGAGTGCGCAGAGCCTTCAAGTTCATCGGATTGAGAACCCGGGCGGAATCCAGGAGCTTGAGCGCTTCGTCGTTCTGGCCGCGGTCCATGAGCAGTTGGGCGGCGCGGTAGGCGATTTCGCTTTTCACGGGATCGGGAATCTGCTGTTTCTCAAGCAAGAAGCGGAGGTAGGTCAGGCGCTGATCGAGCGATTGCATCTGGTCAGAGGCGAGACAAAGATCGACGAACTGCGTCTGGGCGGTTTGATCGGCCGGATCGAGGGCCATGTATTTTTTCAGGGCGTCGGTGGCTCCGGGGACATCGTTCATCTCAAGCATGATGTCGGCCAGGGCGCGGGGGAAGCGGGGCTCGGTGGGATCGAGCCTCATGGCGGCACGATAGAGCGCGGCGTCGAGTTGGAGGGCCTTCTCTGGAATCTTGTCCTGATGGAAAGTTTGATGGGCGAAAGTGGCGAAATGCTCGGCCAAGGCGATCGAGCCATCGGGGTCGGTGGTTGTGTCGATGCTATCATCCGCTAGGCGGCGCCCCCCCGCCAGGGAGAACATCAGCGCGACGATTGCGAGTATGAATCGGTCCTTCATTACATTCCTCAATCGAGAACCTCGTTAACATCGGCATTTTAAAGGGGTTGCCGAAACATCTCCTCAAGCATGGGCCTTCCGGCGGCGATTTCGCGCGGGTCGGCGAGTAGTTCGGCGCGCCGACGTAGCCATTTGGCGAGGTCAGCGCGGTTGAGCCGGTAGGCGGCCAGAGCCAACATCGCCTGCGATCTGGCCGCATTTATCGGAGGCATCAATTCGCACATCTGAATCTTGCCACCGACGCCTTGCAACATAGACTCCCAAGCGCCAATGCGCCAACCGTAGTCAAGTTGCAATAATTGCAAAGTAAGGGCTTCCCCAAGGCTCAGGCGATAGTGAAATAAGCGTCCCATAGCCGCGAAGGCCCCGCGAAGATCGCCCAGCTGAATCTGTGAATCGGCCAGCATGAGCAGGGAGGTCCGCGCCATCCCCTGCATGTTGCCCAGTTTTTGGGAGAGGAGGGCCTGGCAAAGCAGCGCGGATTCGCGCCAGCGGTTTTGGGCATGGCGAAGGACGGCCAAGTGGTGCAGGCTGAGAATTTTGGCGGTGCGAAATAGGGAAAAGCTTTTGAGCGCGGCATCGATGTGGCTCTCGGCGCGATCGAATTCACCGGCGGCGATGAGTGAAGGCGAATCAGCGGCCATGCGGGTTCCTTGCAGACTGCGATAGCTTAGAAGAACCCAGATTCCGCCGACGACAATTAATACGGGCATCCAATCCTGGCGCATGCCGAAAACCGGTTGGGCCAGAATGCAGGCGAGAGCGATGACCAGAAGTGCGGCGCGCAGGAGCGCGGCAATCGTCAGATCGCGGCGGAATCGCGTGATGGTGCCGTCAACGGAAAGCATGCTCATGCCACCTCCCTAGGCGCGGGGGCGGGTTGATATTTTGATGCGAGCGGCGAAACCTCGGGATATCGCCGGGTCAGTTCGGCCAAAGGCATGAGAAGGGTCGCATTTTCGTAAGCGTTTTGGGCGTCCTGGGAGCGGTCGAGCAGGTCGTAAGCGCGGGCGACGAGAGCCCAGGCATCGGCGACGCGATGGCTGAGTTGGCGACGCATGGCCGGGAGTCGATTTTCGAACATTTCCACGGCCTCGGCGGGATGGCCGGTTTTGACGTCGCGATAGATTTCCACCAGCGCCAGCCCGGCCGATTCGACGCCGCGGCTGGTGCGGCGCAACTCGGCGATGGCGCGATCGGCGTCGAGCAGATTGTCTTCGCGCAGGAGCGACATCGCCCTGCCGAGGCGAACCGCATGATCCGTGACATCGTCCAGCGGAATCTCGCTGAGAATGTAGTCGTGCACCGCGACCGAATCTTCGAACCGATGATAGCGAGCCAGCACCATGGCAAGATAAAGCAGAGACTGCGCCTGCGCCAGCGGGGAACGCGCGGGGTGGGAAAGCATCGTCTGCAACATCAACCCGGCCTCGGGCCAGCGACGCAACTGGACCAGTTCGTCAACTGCGCCGACGGCGGCCTGTTCGGCGCGGACGCGGCGAACGGATAAAAATCCGACGATGGTGACGCACCCCACGAAAGCCATGAGGCCGAAGCCGATCATTGATTGAAGTACGTCCTGGGCCGGGCCGCCCTGGGACGACCGGTTGAGGAAGAACGAAAGGATGATGGCCAGGACGAACCCACCGATCAAAAATTGAACCAATGGAAACCTCGGCCGCGGCTCGCTGGCTTCGAGCAGGGTATTCACATCGAGAAATGGGGGCGCGGCTTCCATGGCTGGTGAGAGATTCTAGGCGAAGCCGCCCGGATTGGAAATCGGCGCTGTCGGAGATTGGCCAGTTACCGATGCGATGGGACGGGAGAAATTCCTGCCGGTCGCGGCAATCGTTTGGGTAATGTCCTTGTTAATCTGAACTTTCAGCGGCTCGATGCCGGGATAGGTACGCTGTTCGCGGAGCCAGTCGAGTAATTCCACAGAGATCGTTTTGCCGTAGAGATCGCCGTCGAATCCGATCAGATGGGCTTCGATCTGCCGAGCGTTGTCGCCGAAGGTCGGCATGGTTCCGATGCTGACGGCGGCGGGATATTCTTTTTTTTCGATAATGCATCGGCCCACGTAGACGCCGTCGTTGGGGATGAGCTGGCCGTCGCAGGCAAGATTGGCGGTCGGCGTGCCGAGCGATTTCCCGCGTGAAAATCCTTTTTGAACGGGGCCGCTCAGAATATAAGGCCGGCCGAGACAGATCGCGGCGTCGCGCACCCTTCCGTACGCGAGAAGAAACCGTATGACCGAACTGCTGACGGGCGTGATCTGCAAATCCAAAAGGGGCACCTGGACGGATTCAACCACGTGCAGCTTGAGATCGGTGTGAGCCGACCATTCGGCCAGCATTTTGATGCTTCCCCTGGCGCCGCGACCGAAGCGAAACGATGCACCTTCGACGAGATCGGAAACGGCGACCCGCTCGTGAAGAATCGTCCAGAAATCCTCGGCGGTGAGATCGAGCACCTGTTTTTCCGGCGGAAGAATCACCAGATAGCTCGCTCCCTGGGCTTCGAGTAATTCCTGTTTGATCTCCGGGGTCGTCAGCCGCGGCGGAACCGACTGCGGACGAAGCACTGTCAACGGATGCGGCTCGAAGGTGACGAAAACCAGTTGGGCCTTTCGCTCCGCCGCGATTTCTCTGGCAGTTTTGAAAATGCGTTGGTGACCGAGATGCACGCCGTCGAAGTTACCGACGGACATGACAGATCGTTTCGGGGAGTTGAGGAGGCCGTCGAGGCCGTGGAGAAGACGCATTGAGTGGAGAGTATATCGGCTGATGGGGTTGGTTGGAGGTGGAAGAGAGGATGGAGGATTATTGGACGTCAAGCGCGTCGGTAGTCAGTCCCATTCACTCCCCAATCACCTTCACCAACACCCGTTTGGCTCTTTTTCCATCAAATTCGCCGTAAAAAATCTGCTCCCATGGGCCGAAATCGAGCTTGCCTTTGGTGACGGCCACCACCACCTCGCGGCCCATGATTTGCCGTTTCATCTGGGCGTCGGCGTTGTCTTCGCCGGTGCGGTTGTGGTGATAGGTTCGGGGCGAGGCGTCGAACGGCGCGAGCTTTTCGAGCCATTTTTTGTAGTCCTCGTGTAGGCCGGATTCGTCGTCGTTGATGAAAACGCTGGCGGTGATGTGCATGGCGTTGGCCAGGACGAGGCCTTCTGCGATGCCGGAGTCGGTGACGATGCGCTGGACATGCTCGGTGATGCGTTCGAATCCGACGCGGGTTGGGAGATTGAAGGTCAGGTATTGGGTGTGGGATTTCATGGAAGGAGGATACAACGGGACAATCAATAATGGGCGAGGAAATTTCGACTGATCATCCGGATTCATCCCCATCGGGATCGGGAATCGGCTTGCGAAAGATTTCCAGGGTGACGCTGCTGGCACAAAGGATCAACCCGCAGATTCCTGCCCACCACCAGCCGCCGGGCGCGTAACCTGTCCGGGCCAGCTCGGGCAAATTCCACCAGTACCAGCAATGCACGCCGACCAACGCGCCCTGAGGGGCGACCATTAATGGCAACGTCAGATTGAATCGCTTACGGCCCTTCTCGTGCTTTGACCACATTGCGGACGACCAGATGCTGGAGAGTGAAATCCCGATGGCCAGCACTGGAAACGCGGAGAACTCCCACGGCGATCCCCAGCGATCCGATTTCCAGAAAAAGTTGAAATGGACGGGGGCGTGCGTCGGCCAGGGCGCTGGGCGGCCATCAGCGCCACCATCGCGGCGATGGCGAGCAATCCGGGAAGATGGACCCACCATGATGATTTGAGGGCGCGGATCATTTCGTCGTCCTAATATACTGGTTCTTCATCTGGTTTTTCTGATGAGGAGAATTTATTGGAACCGCGGGGGGACGCCGAGATCGCGGAGAGAATGCGGAGAGCGGAAAAAAGGGGTTAGCAAGCGCGGATCGCGAATTGGTCGTGCGACCATCATCGTCTATATTCCCGATTGATGTCGAATCCCTCGTCGGAATCTTCGCCGCCGGTTCTTGAGGTCGTCTCGCCGGTGGGAGAGGTCATGCGGTTTGATCTGACGCGGTCTTCGCTGGTGCTCGGCAGGCTTGCGGATTGCGATATTCAGCTAGACAACCAGCGTGTTTCGCGGCGGCATGCGGAGTTGGTTTGTGATGAATCGGGAAACTGGAGAATCCGCGATCTGGCGAGCCGGAATCATACGCGGGTCAATGGGGAAATTGTCACGGAAAAAATGATCGCGGAATCGGATTTGATTGAAATCGGGCAGTTTAAGCTGCGGATTTTGTTGCCGGAGAAGGAGTGCGCGGAAAACGATTCGCGGACGACGGACTGGTCGGTGGATGATACGGATGCGACGGAGTTTCGGATGCTGATGTCGTCGCCGGCGCAGCGGCTCAATTCGGCGCATCTGGCGAAGGTGAATTCGCTGAGCCGGCGATTGGTGGAGATTGCCGACGGGCGGGAGCGGCTGGAAGAGGTTTGCCAGGCGCTGGTGGGTCCGGACATGAACTGCAACAGCGCGGTGGTGGTGCGGATCGCGCGGTCGGGGGAGGCGCAGCCGCTGCTTTTGTGTTCTTATCGGCTGCGCAAGGGGGAGACCCAGCCGCCGGGGATATCGCGGGCGGTGGTCGAGGCGGCGGTGGTGGAGCAGCAGCCTGTTTTGGCGGGTGGCGCGGTTTCCAGCGGGTTGACCGTTAATTTTTCCGAAGCCGAGCGGGGTGTCACCGCGATCATCGCCTGCCCGTTGCGTGTCGAATCGGCTGTGGCGGATATTTTGTATACCACTGTTCCGCACGAATGCGGCACGCTGGATTGGCTGGCGCTGGTGACGCTGGCGGGTGAACAATACAAAAAAGCGGAGTTGCAGATTGAAGCGCGGCGAACGACACAGGACAACGCGGCGATTCAACATGAACTGAAGCGGGCGAGGAAGATTCAAATGTCGCTGGTACCGCTGAACCCGACGGCCGCGGGTTTGGAGGTGGCGATTGGGTTCGAGCCTTGCCTTTGGATCGGGGGGGATTATGCCAACGTGCTGAGCGCTCCGGACGGGCGGGTGACGCTGATCGTGGCGGATGTTTCGGGGAAGGGATTGCCGGCAGCGATGGTGGCGACGGGGGTTCATAGCGTCGTGGATGCGTCGATCAGCCAGGGCAAATCGCTGGCGGAGATGGCCGAGGACTTGAATCGTTTCCTCATCAATTCGATGGATCGGCAAAGTCATTTGACGGTGTTGGCGGTTCGGTTCGATCCGCGGTCGGGGCAGATGGAATATCTGAATGCGGGGCATCCGCCGATCATGGTGTCCAATCGTAATGGCGACGTTCGGGAATTGAATTTTGGGCACAATCCGCCGCTCGGGGTGTTGCCGACGTCGCCTACGATTGATACGGATGCGCTTGGGGCCGGGGAGCTGCTGTTTCTGTATACGGATGGATTGACGGAAATGTACGATGCGGATGGGAGCATGCTGGGGATAGCGGGGGTGAAGATGCGGTTGGGCGGGCTGTATTTCGAGAATGCCGGGCTTCCGCTGGGGCAATTGCGGGATAAGCTTTCCGGGCAACTGGATGAAATTCGGGGTCCGTCGCCGGTGACGGATGATCGGACGTTTTTGTTGGCGCGGCGGTTGTGAAGGATCGGGTTTTCCGGCCGAATCCAATCTCATCCTCGCCATTTATTGAAGACGATTCCATCTTTGAGTTTGATGAACGCGGTGTTGACGCTCTCGTTTGAAGTAGACCCCGCGAAGATCAGGAAGACCGCGCCACTCGACTCTCATGGTCATTTGTCCCAGATTAAAGAATTGATGGCTTTTAGTTTGATCGCTCAGTAAATTATTTGAAACCCCGTAAATTTGCTTGCCTTTTGTTCCTGGGCCAGCTATCTTTTTCTTGCGTTGCCCATATCTGTTCGATTTTGGAGGAGAGATCATGAACACGGGACGCTGTTACGGGCGAGCAATCGCCGTCTTTTCGTCTGCACTCGCGTTGCTGGTTGCCGCTCATTCAGCGAACGGCGCGGTTACGGTCTACACATTCAACGGCTCCGCGTTTAACACCGCCGGAAGCGGGACGATATCGGGCACTTCGACTTCGACCCGTTAGCGCCCTTCGCAATCACCACCTTCGATGTCACGACAAGTACTGGCACCGGCGCGGAACTTCCCGTTTACACGGGGTTCGAGTACACCGCTGCCACCAGCACGGCGAGCTACTCGACGAATGGATATTACGCCACCGTTGGGCTTGTCAGTGATGACGGCGCGAGTGCTCTCGACTTCTACGTCAACGCACCGCTCGGTACGAACCCCACGTACAATGTCACGAGCTCGAGTGAAACGCTTTCCACCGGTGGCTTCGCTGGGAGCGAGGAGATCATCGACTATCGCGAAGGAAACACCGGAACGCTGACTGCATCGCAAGTACCGGAACCGAGTGGTGCGGCCTTGCTCGTCCTGGCCCTTACGGGGCGCGTGCTGTGGCGGGGACGTCGCTCGGCCGCCCCAAAGGCGGACGTATAAACGAAACCAAATAAGGGGGACCACGACGGGCTCTATTTCAACCCGTCCGAAGTACGCGCATGTTGGATAGCACATCACCTTGAATTTGTTGCAGCGGGGGAAGATCAGGAAACGTGGAATCGAAGGCAAACGCCTTTTAGTTTGATCGCGCAATAGAAGATTTCTTGAAACCATCTTGCTGCAATGTATCCTAAAGTGCATGAGACGGCTGTGCCACAAATTAACCGCCGTATTTCTCCTCCTTCTGCCCTCAATGTTGTTCGCCGGTGATGTACCCCCGAATCCCGCGACCGACCGCGCCTCTGGAATCTCTCTCACCGCTGGCCGCGACATCACGCTCTTGCCGGGCGAGCACGTTCCCCTCATGGTCTTCGATTCTAAAGCCAACAAAGCGATCCAGGTCGAGAAAATAAGTTGGACCATCAACGGCCAATCTCCCGAACAGGCTCCCGCGACACTTGGAGCCCTCACCGTTCTCGACGACAATCCGTTTGCAACCAGCACGATCTATACCGCGCCGCGCAGGTTCCTTCTAAGCCGTCGATCGAGCTCATAACAACCATCTCCACTGATCCGCCCGTGGTCCTGAAGACCAAAATCACCATCGTTACCGATCCCAACAGCTTTACGATTGACGGCGACACCGGCCTTGGCACGCGGACCTTCTCCGTCCAGATCGGAGGGCCATTTCCCTCCCGCGCGGGCCCGGAAGGCGGCCCGATTAAATATGCCGCCAATGATTACCTCGTCCAAGTAAGCGGGACCGACAAATCAGATCCAAAAACACGCGTGGATTTCACAGTGGATTTCGGCGCTGGTGCAAAAGGCCAGGCGGGCACCTACCCCTGGGGTGCTGACCGATCCCTCGGCGCAACCGCCGGGGTTGGTGATAAGGGCTTTATGTCGCTTGATCTCAGCGCTTCAAATTTTCGAGGCAAGCTCGACGGCTCAGCCACCATTTCTTGAGCCAGATCCGAACGATACTTCCGGCCTGGTCAAAGGGTTCTTCTGCGGCGATCTATACTGGCCCGAAATAGTTCAAGGCCCCGGTGGGCGCTACCTCGGCTCCAAGGATCATTACATCACCGTTCGCGGCCATTTCGCCGTCCCGAAAAACGGGAAATAATCGTTCTCAATCCGATGTTGTCAGGTTTGCCGAGAGGTTTTTTCTCTGCGCTTCGCGCCTCTGCATGTGATTTTTGTATTCTTGTAATATCTATGTGAACAGTCAGTTCTAAAAGGAGTCACCAACATGCAACATCGAATTCTTAGCTGCACCGGGGCGCGGTAAAAAGGGGTCAGACCCCTTTTTAGCCCGACTGGGAAGCGCGGACGAGGAACGGGATCTGGAGGAAAAAGGGGTCTGACCCCTTTTTCAGCGGGTACTATTCCTTCCTCCATTTTCCGCGCATTATGTGATAAACCTTGGGGAATAACGGAGCCACGCATGCAACATCGAATTCTTGGCCGTACGGGAGTGAAGGTTTCGCCGCTTTGTCTGGGGACGATGAATTTCGGCGGGCGAAGCTCGGCGGCGGAGGCGAAGAAAATCCTGGATCACTATCTGGAACTCGACGGGAACTTCGTCGACACGGCCAATGTTTACAACGACGGAAAATCCGAGGAAGCGATCGGGCAGTGGATGAAGGAACGGGGGACGCGCGATCGGATCGTGCTTTCGACGAAGGTGCATGGGCGAAGGTCACCGAATATCAATGATGCGGGGAACCATCGGTGGCATATCGTGCGGGAGGTGGAGAACTCGCTGCGGCGGCTGGGGACGGATCGAATCGACGTTTATCACATTCATCGGCCGGATCCGGATACGCCGATCGATCAGACGCTGAGGGCGCTGGATGATCTGGTCAGGCAGGGGAAGGTGTTGTATCTGGCCAGCAGCGTTTTTGCGGCTTGGCAATTGGCGGAGGCGCATTTCCTCGCACGGGAGCTTGGGACGGTGCGGTTTGATATCGAGCAGCCGCAGCTCAATATTATCGATCGGCGAATCGAGACGGAGGTTTTGCCGTTTTGCAGGAAATATGAGATCGCGACGATTACGTGGGCGCCGCTGGCGCGCGGCCGATTGGCGGGGGTTTATACGCGCGGAGGTCGGAAAATTCCGGAGGGGACTTGGTATAAGGCGCAGGGGAAGAATGATTTTCCTGCGAGCCAGTGGCCGCTCATGGAAAGTGTGGACAGGTTGGCAGATGCGCGAGGAATTTCGTCGAGTCAGTTTGCGATCGCGTGGTGTTTGCAGGTTCCGGGCGTTACGTGCCCGATTATTGGGCCGCGAACGTTGGAGCAATTGAAGGACAATATGGGGGCGATGAAGGTGACGCTGTCGGCTGAAGATTTGAAGGCGGTGGATGCGATGAATCCGGCTGGTGAATTGTGCCGGGATCGGAGTCTGGGGCCAGTTCCGCGCTGAGACATCAATCCGACAGGACCGCGGCGTCATTTCCGGGCGCTGTGGAATTGAATTTCAAATTGTTCGTCGTGATGGTCGCCGCCGCGAATTCCACCGGCGCGGCGACGGTCGTAGCGTTCTGCTTTTTAGTGTGGTTTTTCGATTTTCCCGAAGAAGTTGTGCCGGAACTGGAACCGGCAATGGGAGTGGCGCTGGTCGTAGCGTTGAGACCGGTGGTCGATGGGAATTGGGTGCCGGCAGCGGCGACGACGGGCGATAAAATTGTCGGGGTGACGCTTCCGCCATCGGTTTGGGCGAAGCCGGCGAATGTGTTGTCCGTTTGCGTCAGCATCAGGTTTTGCGTGATATCCAGGGCAATCGAGCCCGCGGCTGCCGCGGAACCGCGGGAGAATGAATTGTCGATCAACGTCAGATACGTGGGGGCCGTGCCATCGTTTACCATGGCCAATCCGACCGGCAAGTTGGCGGCGGTGTTGCCTTGGACAATCACAAAGAACGGCGACGCTTGCGCATCATCGTCCCCCAGTAAAATTGCCGCCAACGATGCGGTGTTGATCTGGTTATCGCGAATAACCGTGCCCACGTTGCCGATCTGACCGGAGACAGCGCTATTCCAAACAGAAATCGCGGTCTGGGTATTGGTGATCGCGTTGTTCTGAAAAAGATTAAAATAATCGGGAATGACGTTGCCCCCACTGTTTTGGGCGGCATCATTGATGCCCAGTCTCACATTGCTGATCGTATTGGAATCGACCACGCAATTAATCGCCGCGCCCAGAACTCCACGCCGACCGAAGCGGTGTTCGTCACGCCCTTGCCTTGCAGCGAGTTGTCGTAAATCGCGATGTTGTCGAAGATCAGACCCACGCGAATAACGCTGGAGGAATCCGGGAGGGCCGCCCACGTGCCTGCCAGCGTGATCACGCCGGTGGTTGGATTGTAGCTGCTGATGGGGACGTATTCACCGACACCGTCGCCGGCAACAACAATCGCATCGTATCCCGCTCCCAAGGAGGCCGGAAGTCCGGTGTAGGTCACGGCGTTGGCGGTCACGCCGATGTAATGGCCTCCGGTCACCAGCGGCTGCGTTCCGGTTTCCCAGAGCAATTGTTCGCCGGCGTTTTGGTTCCCGTAGGCGGGGCGCACTCCCAGCGCGATCGTGGTGTTGTTGGCGATATAGGTATCGGACTGGCTTCCCCATAAGTCGTTGCCGACGAAGAATCGGCCTTGGCCCCAGCCCGCGCCGGAGTTGGGATTGGAATCGTTCAGGTCCTGCGCCGTGCAATTGGTGATGCTGATGTCATTTCCACCCCAGGAGAAGAGCATCTGCTCGGCATCGTTGGTGGCGTAAAAATTGCAGCCGTTGAAGAATAGTTGCGATGCAGTTCCGAGAAAGTTGCTGCATCCGATGAAATTGCAGTTATCAAACGTGACTAGCTGATCGCCGTGGATATCGATGTCCTGGGTCAGACTGTTTTCAAATGTCACGCCGGAAAAATACATATTGGTTAAAAACCGGCCGTACATCACATCCGCCATCGCGACATTGTTTGCGTTGAGGGTCAGGTTTTCGACCTTACTGTTGGTGGCAGGCGAGAACATTGTGTTGAGCGCGGAGGCGCCTGCGTGAGGAGTGATTTCCAGAATATTCGTCTTTCCCGCTCCATCGCCGGTCAGCAGGATGTTTGAACGCATATAAATCTGGCTGATCATGTAATTGCCGGCAGGCGCATAGACGGTTGCGCCGGGGTATTGGCTGGCGGCGTTGAGGGCGGCTTGAAACGCGGCCGTGCAGTTGGTGACGCCGTTACCGATCGCGCCGAAATTCAGCACATTAAAGACCAGACCGTTGGCCGCCGCCGGCGCCACAACCTCAAGGGTCGTTGGGCTGCTCCAACCGTATTTGCCGCCATGGCCGTTGTGGACCCAGACCTGATAGTTACCAGTTGCCAGACCCGTGGGGACAACAAAACTAACTTGGTAGGGATTTGCGCTGGTGACGGTGGCCCATTGTCCGGTGCTGCTGCCGGCCTGGGTGATGTAGACCCAGGACAATCCATCCGTCGGGGAGAAGGTGAGATTCTGGCCGTAGACGGAAACGGTCTGGCCGGAAGTTGCCTGGTTGGGGCCGACCCACCACGCATTGGCTTTATTGATGGCCACCGCCGAGCTAAATCCATCCGCGTTCTGGGCCCAGAGCAGATACATCGAATTGGGAGTGTTGCCTGAACTGAGATTGACGGATGCAAGCCCCCCGCCGAGTTGTTCGATGGTGTCGTTCACCAGTGCGCCGTTGGAGGCGGTGGTCTGGCCGAAGGTGAAGAATTCCGTATCTGAACCCTTGTCGGCGGCCGGAAGCGCGCTGGGATTGGTGAGACTGACAGCTAGAATATCGTTGGGGTTGCCGGATTGGGTCCATTGGGCGATCCCCGGCGAACCGGCGGTTGGAGAACCAGTAAGTCCCTGTGGCGAGAAGCTGTCAAAACCGGACGGTAAGGCGGGATTGCTCGCTGGAGCAATGATTGCCGGCAACAGGGGCAGAGTTGCTGCCAATAATTGCCGCATTTCCAGATGTTCGACATTGAATTCCGAGCGAATCCCGGCAGGACGGAACAAATTCCTGTTCTTTATCATGGGACACCTGTAGCATGGTTAGGTGCGGCTACGCAATCTGCCATCGAACATAAAATCAAGTTTATTTAATATGAGAGAACCGAAATCCGGTTTATAGCGCGCCGGACCTTGCCGTTTGTGTCGTTGCTGCGTCGTTTAAGAGGTGAAAAGATTTGTCCAGGCGCCGCAGTTAGCCGATTCAACTTGTGTCCGCTTCGGACGGTGCCCTATACTTACGCGGCTTAACGCTTGGCGCAGGAGTTATTTGCGATGGATCGGCAGCCATTTTTGGAATTGGCGCGAAAGCGCGTCGTCGTTCTCGACGGCTCGATGGGAGCTACTCTGCACTCATTCCCGCTGGATTTGCAGCGGGACTGGCGCGGGCAGGAAAACTGCTGCGAGATCCTGAACCTTTCCCGCCCGGATTTGATCGCACAGATTCACGAGGGATTCCTTGCAGTTGGTTGCGACGGGGTGGAGACCAATTCATTCAGCGGAAGCCGGATCGTCCTGGCCGAAGCGGGGCTGGCGGAGCGCACCGTAGAGGTCAATCGCGTTTCGGCCCAGATCGCACGGAAGGCGTGCGACCGCTTTGAAACGCCCGACCGGCCGCGGTATGTGATCGGGTCCATCGGGCCGGGCACCAAGATTGTTACGCTGGGTCAGACCACGTGGGACGAGATGCTCCAGAGCTTCTTCGAGCAGATCCAGGGTCTGCTTGAAGGGGGGGCCGACGTTCTGCTGATCGAAACGCAGCAGGATTTGCTCGCGATCAAGTGTGCGATCGCGGCGGCCAATCGGGCGTTTGCGGTCGTTGGCCGGCGGGTGCCGATCATGGTGCAGGCGTCGATGGACACGCAGAATGGGCGGCAGATGCTGACGGGTTCGGATCCGTCGGCGCTGGTGGCCGCGATTCAGCCGTTTGATGAAGTCGATGTGCTGGGGCTCAACTGCGCGTTTGGCCCGTACGAACTGACGGAGACAATTCGATATATCTGCCAGAACTGGCCGCGACTGGTCAGCATTCTGCCCAACGCGGGGCTGCCGATCTATGTGAACAACAAGGCACATTTCCCGATGGCGCCGGCGGATTTCACCAAGGGCGTGATGCGCTTCGTGGAGGAATTCGGCGTCAACATCGTCGGCGGATGCTGCGGAACGACCGTCGAACACATGAAGCTGCTGTGCGAAGCGGTTGGATTTCGGCCGCCCGTGAAGCGCGAGGTCTCGGTGAAGCCGCAGGTGTCGAGCCTCATCAGCGCGGTCGATATCCGGCAGGACAACAGCTATCTGATCGTCGCCGAGCGGACCAACACCAACGGCAGCCGGCAATTCAAGCGGCTTCTGCAGGAAGACGACTGGGACGGGCTGGTCAGCATGGCCCGCGATGAAATGCGCGAAGGCTCGCACATGCTGGACGTGTGCGTCGATTTCGTCGGACGCGAAGGCGTGCCGGACATGCAGCAAGTGGTCTCGGCGGTACGTCAATTCCGCTGCCGGGACCGTTGATGCTCGACAGCACCAACCGGAAGTGATGGAGGCGGGGCTGAAGCTGGCCGGGGGGCGGTGCGTTCTCAATTCGATGAATCTCGAGGACGGCGAAGAGCGAGTCGCGAAAATTTGCGCGCTCGCCAAGAAATATGGCGCGGCCGTCGTGGCGGGAACCATCGACGAGGACAAGCTGAACGCGATGGCCCGCACGGCGGATCGCAAGATTTCCATCGCCAGGCGCATTCGCGATCTGGCCGTCGACAAATATGGCCTGAAGGACGGCGATATTCTGTTTGATCCGCTGGTTCTGCCGATCAGCACCGGCATCGAAGAGGACCGGCGCAACGCGCTGGAGACGATCGAGGGAACGCGGCGAATTTCGCGGGAGCTTCCGGATTGCCAACGGTCGTGGGACTGAGCAACGTCAGCTTCGGGCTCAAGCCGGCGGCGCGAGTCGTGCTCAACAGCGCGTTTCTGCATGAATTGACGCGAGGCGGGTTTGACGGCGGCGATCGTTCACGCGAGCAAAATTCTTCCGCGGAACAAGATCGACGATGAGAAGTGGAATGCCGCGCTGGATTTGATTTACGACCGGCGGCGGGAGGGATTTGATCCGCTGACGCATTTCATCGGCCTGTTTCCCGAAGGTGCCGAGGCCGTCGCCAAGCCGGCGGACGATAATTCGCCGATCGAGGAGAAGCTCAAGCGGCACATCATCGATGGCGAGAAGCGCGATCTGACCGAGCATCTGGATGAGGCCCTGCACGAAATATCCGCCGCTGGAGATCATCAACAACATTCTGCTGGAAGGGATGAAAGTGGTGGGCGAGCTGTTCGGCAGCGGGCAGATGCAGTTGCCGTTCGTGCTGCAGAGCGCCGAGACGATGAAGGCGGCGGTCGCTTATCTTGAGCCGTTCATGGAAAAGGCGGAAGGGCAGAGCAAGGGCCGGATCGTGCTGGCGACGGTCAAGGGAGATGTCCACGACATCGGCAAGAACCTCGTGGACATCATCCTGACCAACAACGGGTACACCGTTTTCAACCTGGGGATCAAGCAGCCGGTGGCGGACATCCTCAAGGCGGCGAAGGAGAAATCGCGCCGATGCCATCGGCATGAGCGGATTGCTGGTGAAATCCGTGGCGGTGATGAAGGAAAATCTGGAGGAGATTGAACGCGCAGGGCGTGAAAATCCCGGTGCTGCTGGGCGGAGCGGCGCTGACGCGGGATTATGCCGAGGACACGCTGGCGGAGCTGTATCAGGGTCCGCTGCTCTATTGCAAGGATGCGTTCGAGGGGCTGCACGCGATGGACCAGATTTCCGGCGGGACGGTGACTGCCGCGGCCGAGGCGCAGCGGGAGCGCGCCACGCGGCGGAAAAATCTTCGGGTTGAGAGCGAAAAGAAATTCGGGCACATCATCGCGGGGGACAAGGATAAGGCCGAGCCATCGGTGGCCCGCGACAATCCGCTGCCCGCCCCGCCGTTCTGGGGATCGGTGATCGTCGAGAACATCTCAGCGCGCCAGGTATTTCCATTCATCAACAAGACGGCCCTGTTCACGGGCCAGTGGGGGTTCAAGCAGAAGGGATTGTCGCCGGAGAAATTTGAGCAGTTGATCGGGGACAAGGCGGAGCCGGTTTTTGAATCGCTGCAGCGGCGAGCGCTGCAGGAAAAATTGATCCAGCCGAAGGTCGCGTACGGATATTTTCCGGTTCAATCCGAGGGGGACGAATTGATCGTCTATCACACGGAGGAATTCGAAGCGAAAAACCGGGTTCCGCGAGGCAAGCCGCGGGAGCGTATGCGATTCGCGTTTCCCCGGCAGGCCGGCCGGCGGCGATTGTGCATTGCCGATTTTTTCCGATCCAAACAATCCGGCGAATTCGACGTGCTTGGTTTGCAACTGGTCACGGTTGGCGAGAACGCCACGGCGGCGGCGGAGAAGCTGCGCCTGGCGAATAAATATCAGGACTATCTGTATCTCCACGGTTTCGGGGTTGAATCGGCCGAGGCGCTGGCGGAATACTGGCATAAATATATGCGGCAGGAGCTTGGATTCGGCAGCGAGGACGCGACGAGCATCGACGAGCTGTTTCGCCAGGGCTACCGGGGAAGCCGATACAGCTTCGGCTATCCGGCATGCCCGAATCTGGAAGATCGTGCGAAGATCGTTCAGTTAGTCGATGCGGAGGCCATCGGCGTTCAACTCAGCGAGAATTTCATGCTCGTGCCGGAACAGTCGACCGATGCCCTTGTTGTGCATCATCCGCAGGCGAAGTATTTTGATGCGTGAATGGGCGACCGAGCGCTATGAGCGATTCCTCCGCAGGGTCCAATCCTCGACAATTTCCATTTGCGCCATCCGTGTTTTTGTGCGTCGTTCTGGTCGGAATCGAGGCTTGGCTGCGCCTTGTCCTCTATCGAAATTACCCGGTCGGCGTCGGGTACGGCCTTCCCATCCTGCTGGTCGGTTGGACGCGTCGGCGTAAATTGCTTTGGGGAACTTGCCTTGCGTTTGCGCTCATCGCGGGGGCGAAATTCTATTTGAATTATTCAGGGAGCACATTGCCTCCGTCCAGGCACTTTCTGAGCATGCTGATGTTCATGGCGGATCTGGCGGTCCTGACCGGAATCGTTGACCTGGTGATCCGCCGCGAGGCGGCGATGCTTCTGGGCCGGGGCACGCTGCATCGCCGTGAACAGGAACTGAAGATGAGCAACGAGGGTTTGCTGGAGCGGCAGCAGACCATGGATATTCTCTTGAAGTTGTCGAGAACCCTGACGGTGGGGCAAACCCGGGTTGATATCGTCAGCTCGCTCGCGGGCACGATTCATCAACTGCTGGGAGGAACGACCGCCACGGCGATCTGGAATCGCCGCGATCAGACAGTAGAGATGATCGGCAACGCCGGGTTTGGGAAAAATGGGCCGGAGAGGGAAACGGTTGATTTAGCCGGTTCGTTCGCCGGCCTGGTGATGGAACGGCAGCAAACCGTGGGAATCGCAAACGTCTCGCAACGGCCCGAAATCAAAGCAGAGCGAAATGGCGAGGGCCTTACGTATCAGGCGGTGCTTGGAGCCCCGCTTAAATCGGGCGGTGATATCGCGGGGGCGCTGGTGGTTTACAGCCCGCAGGCGCGAAGCTGGACGGAAAGCGACCTGTCGCTGGTGGAATCGCTGGCGGCCCAGGCATCGGTCAGCATCGCCGCAACCCGGCTCATCGAACAGGCCGAGAACGAGCATCGCGAGTTGCAGACGATCGTCGATGCAGTCCCCTTTGGGATTCTGAGAACCGACGCGCAGGGGGACGCGGTTGATCTGCAATCCCGCGGCCGCCGGGATGCTCGGTTTTCCGGAGGTCATCGAAGCGGATTCTCTTAATTGGCCCAAAATGACGTTGATCGGTCCCAAGGGGGAAATCCCGCAGGCGCGATCGCCGCTGCTCAGGGCTTTGCGCGGCGAAGTGATGGCGGCGATGGAACTGGACCTGCGGCTGGGTGATGACGACACGATGACGATATTGTGCAATGCGGCGCCGATCCGCGACCGTTCGGGTGCGATCTCGGGGGCGATCAGCGCGTTCGTGGATATCAGCGTGCTCAAGGCGCTTCGGGAAGAAATGCGCGATCGGGAGCGAGTTTTCGATGAAGCCTCCACACAGAGAAGCCGGTTTCTCTCGGCCGTCAGCCACGAAATTCGCACGCCCGCCAACGCGATCAATCTGCTGGCCGAGCTTCTCCGCAAGTCGATCGTCGATCCCGCGCAGGCGGATGAAATTCCGGAGATTTGCAGGGAAATCGAGCGAAGCTCAACGAGTCTAACCAGCCTGGTCACGGACGTGCTGGATCTGCTGCGGCTGGATATCGGGCGGCTTGAGCTGAACGAAACGGAGATCGATCTGGGCGTTTGGATGGACGAGCAATGCAAAAAGTTTGCAGCGATGGCGCGCGAAAAAAACCTCCGCCTTGTCTGCGATGTGCCGGATTCAGGGATTCGACTTCGAGCGGACAAGGCAAAGCTTTCGCGCCTGGTGGCCATTCTGGTCGGGAACGCCATCAAGTTTACGGAGCAGGGACAGGTTCGCATCGAATGCAGCCTGCTCGATGACCGCGCGCTGCGATTCGACGTAAGCGATACCGGACCCGGAATCCCCACGGAAAACCAGGGCGCGATTTTCGACGAACTCGCACAGTTGAAAAACGCGCAGCGAAGCCAGAACGGCGGAACGGGACTGGGATTGTCCATCGCCCGGCGGTTGGTGCGTCTCATGGGTGGAAAACTTGAGGTGATCAGCGAGCCGGGCAAGGGGAGCACGATGTCATTTTTCCTGCCTTCGTCAAAAGTAATCCGGTGATTGGGTGAAAGTACGATTTCAAGCCATTGGCCGTTGGGAAGCCGCGGAAGTTATCGTTCGATGGGTTCCTGAAAATCGCAAACGCAACGATGAGGTTGAGAGAATCATTGCAAAAACGTGGGACGACGCGCGATCGCGCCCGGGATTAAATTTGTTTGAAGGACCGATGTGCCGCCTGGAACGGTTCACGGCCGGGAAAACGCTGGAACTGGAATTAAGCCCCACTTCTTACCGGATATTCTGGGGAACGAACCTGAACAATTCGTGGCTGGCGGGAAAATATGGGGCGGCGGCGCTTGCCAACGCGGTTGGACTGAGCTGTGCCCTGGAAAGCGCGGATGGTTTTTTGATGCTGGGACGCCGAAATGCGTCCGTGGCTTATTATCCTTCGCGGGTGCATCCGTTTGCCGGCGCGCTGGAAAAGGTGGATGTGTTTGCCGAGGCAAGCCGGGAATTGAACGAGGAACTGGGGCTGGCCGGGAAGGATATCGGCGAACTGGTTTGCATGGCGATCATCGAGGATGTTTCCATCGCCCAGCCGGAACTGGTATTCAGCGCAAAAACAATCCGGACGCGCGCAGATCCAAAGGAACCTTGATGCGGCCGAGCACGATTCGCTGGTGGCGATCGAACCGACCAGGCAAAAGGTGGAATTATCGCTGCGTGATCCGGCGATGACGCCGGTTGCGCTGGGGACAATTCTTTTGTGGGGCCGGGAGCATTTTGGAGCGGATTGGTTTGACGCGGCCGGGCGTGCGGTTAACCTCGGCGAATCATGAATCTCAGTGAAGACCTGCAATACGTTATCGAGTTGGCGCGGTCGGCGGGCGCTCGTGCTGGAACATTATGGAAAAGTGGATCGTCTTCTGAAGCGAAACGACGAAGCCGTTACCGAAGCCGATCGGGCGAGCCAGCGGTTGATCGTTTCTGGTTTGCGAAAACGCTTCCCCGGCGACGGCATTGTCGGCGAGGAGAATGAAACCGGCGACGCCATCACGTTTGATGTTCCCAACCCGGCCGGGCGCAATTGGGTGATCGATCCAATCGACGGCACGAACAATTTCATCGCGGGATTGGGCATCTTCGCGGTTTGCATCGGGCTTCTGGAAGCCGGCAAACCTGTGCTGGGCGTGGTGTACGACGTGACGCGCGACCACCTTTACGCCGGCGCCCGCGGTCAGGGCGCGTGGCTGGGAACGCAGCGGATCAATGTTTTGACAACGCCCCTGGGCGACAAAACGATGCTGATGCTGACGAGCAACCTGCTGGGCCCCGACGGCAAAGCGCCGGCGTTCGCAGTGCGATGGATCGAGCAGACGAATTGGAAAATCCGCATGCTCGGGGCCGCGTGCGTTGAGGCGATGGAAGTGGCATCCGGTGTTGCCCACGGCGCGGTGACGCTCAATGGAAAACTATGGGACATCGCGGCGGCGGCGGCGATAGCCGTCGAGGCTGGCGCGATTGTCACTGATCCGAAAGGCAAACCGATCTTTCCGTTTTCTCTTGCGGGGTATAAAGGCGCGAAAGTTCCGTATGTCATGGCGGGACCGGCCGCACATGCGGAGTTGATTCGAGAAATTCAGTCGTAAGCTTGTTCGTTTTACTATATCTTGCTTCTGTCGCTGCGGATTTGCTCAGATTTGTGATCTCGAACACACCGGATAAACAACCTAAACGATACAGCCGATCACATTTACGGGCAGGGCCGATTCCCCATTGGGAGTTTGAGACATGAGTGATGGAACAAGAGCGGGTCGGGGCACATATACCGGCGTTGCGCTGGTTTCTCTGGCAACGCTGGCATTTGAACTGCTTCTGACACGCATCTTCAGCGTCACGCTTTGGAACAGCTATGCCTTTATCGCGGTTTCGCTGGCGATGTTTGGCATGACGGTCGGGGCGGTGTTGGTACACGTGTCACCGGGGTTTTTCCGGGCCGAGCAGACATGGCGTCACATGTCGGCGGGTTGCCTGAGCATGGGCATCTGCGCGATCGGGGCGTTCAAGGCGCACCGGATGATTCGGATTCCACCGACTCTTTCGCTCCATGCGCTGCCGCTTCTGGGATTTACCTATCTGGTTGCCTCCACCCCGTTTATTTGCAGCGGGGTCGTTCTCGCGCTGGCGTTGACAAGGTTTGGGGTCCAAGTCAGCCGGCTGTACGCCGCGGACTTATGCGGCGCGGCGCTGGGTTGCATATTGCTGGGTTTGATGCTGCTGGCCAGCGACGGCCCGACTGCCGTCTATGCGACGGCCTCGGTTGCGTTCATCGCTTCCATCGCTTTTGCGGTCGACGGCGGTGTTTTAGATCTAAAGCGCATCGGCAGGGTCGCGGCATCGGTGACGATCATTTTTGTGCTGGTGAACACGTTTGAGATTCAAAGCGGACGGCTAAGCCTGGTGCGTCTGACATGGACGAAAGACACCACCGAACCTGTGCCGGTCTATGAGCGTTGGAATTCATATTCCCGCGTTTGCGTCTACGACACGCAGGTGCCTCAGCCGCCGATCGGATGGGGGTTTGGCGCCAACACGCCGCCGCAGACGCCCTTTCGTTGGCTTTGGCTGGACATCGACGCCTCGGCCGGAACGGTTCTTACCCAATTCGACGGCGACCTGCGGAAACTCGACTATCTCCCATGGGATGTGACCAACATCGCCCATCAGATCAAAACCGGCTCGGACGTGATGATCATCGGCAGCGGCGGCGGGCGCGACATCCTTTCCAGCCTCTATTTCCACGAAAAGTCGGTAGTGGGAGTGGAGATGAACCACTCCGTGTACGACGCGATGAGCCGGGCGTTCGGTGATTTCACGGGACATCTCGATCGCCTTCCCAATGTGCGGATTGTCAACGACGAGGCGCGGAGCTACCTCGCCCGCTCGCCGCAGAAATATGATCTCATCCAGCTTTCGCTGGTCGATACGTGGGCGGCGACCGCCGCGGGCGCTTTTGTCCTGAGCGAAAATTCTCTCTACACCACCGAGGGCTGGGACTTGTTTCTCTCGCGGCTGCGACCCGCTGGAATCATCTCGGCTTCGCGCTGGTATATCGCCGAACGGCCTTACGAGCTGCACCGACTTGCGGCGCTGGCGGTGCAGGCGCTTCGGCGGCACGGGGTGAGCCGGCCCGAGGCGAATATCGCCATCGCTTGTAACAGCGATCCTGATAATCCCAAAAAGGAGGCGGTTTCGACGCTGCTGGCGTCGGTCGATCCGCTGACGCCAGAAGAACTTTCCAAGTTCAATGCGACGGCGGCGCAGCGCGGGTTTCATATACTTTTCAGCCCGACCGAATGCCACGATGAGCTGCTTCGCACGGTGATCCAGGCGCCCGATGTGGCGGCGGCAACCGCGGACCTGCCGGTCAACCTGGTTCCTCCCGTCGATAATAAACCCTTCTTCTTCGACAATTCGCGTATCAAGGGCCTGTTTCGCGGGGAGATGTGGAACTCAACTCGCGTGCAAGGCGGGCTGCTGATGTTGCTGGGGCTGTTTGGGGTCGTGGTGCTTTTCAGCGGGATCTTCATCCTCGGGCCACTGGCAATTCGATCGAAGACGGCCGGAAAATTTCGACAGTTGCCGCGATTGCGTCCTACGCTGTATTTCGCGCTCATCGGTGTCGGATTCATGGTCGTGGAAATCGCGCAGATGGAACGCCTCATGGTGCTGCTGGGTCATCCGAGCTATAGCCTCACCGTCGTACTCTTTTCACTGCTGATATCCAGCGGAATCGGCAGCTTCTCGACGGCGAGCATTGATGTGGTCAACCTCCTGGCGCCAGTCGCCGGCGATTTATAGCGATGTTGGCGACGCTGGTCGTTTTGGGCATCTTCAGCCCGGCAGCGGTGGAAGCTTTTCAAAGCGGTTCAACGCCGCTGCGAATCGCGGTGGCCCTGGGGCTGCTCTTCCCGGCTGGATTTTTTATGGGGATGGCCTTCCCGATCGGCATGAAATGGGCCAACAGGAAAGACGCCGATCATACCGCCTGGCTTTGGGGCGTGAATGGCGCGGCATCCGTCTGCGCGTCGGTGCTGGCGATGATCATTTCCATGATCGGGGGCATCAGTATGGCGTGGTGGTGTGGCACGGCGATCTACGTGGCGGCGGCAGTTGTCCTGACGGCCGGAGCGGGTGAAATCACCGGGTCCATCAATCAAACGGGCGGCGCAGATAGCATTGAGCCCGGCTTGCCGCGGGGTTTGGCGGCTTAAAGCGTGTTATGCGCTTTTACACACGCCGCGTTGGCGGCAGTTGAATTTATCATCGTTGAATCCCAATCCGCTGGCGTGAAATCCTTCTCGATCCCCTGTATCATCCCCCGCCTATGCCCAAGATCACGATCGATGGCAAATTGGTCGAGTGCAAGGATCGCCAGATGATACTGCAGGCGAGCCTGGACGGCGGCGGTTTCCTGCCGCATTACTGCTACCATGAGGGGCTTTCCATTCCCGCGTCGTGCCGGATCTGTCTGGTTGAGGTCGAGGGGATTCCCAAGCTTGTTCCATCATGCCAGACGCCGGTGCGCGATGGGATGATCGTTCATTCGCGCTCTCCCAAGGCCGTGGCCAATCAGAAAAGCGTGATGGAGTATCTGCTGATCAATCATCCGCTGGACTGTCCGGTTTGCGATCAGGCGGGTGAATGTTCGCTGCAGGATTATTCGTACGAATATGGCCGAAGCCAGTCGCGGTTTGAGGAGGACAAGGCCAAGAAGCCCAAGAAGGATGTTGGGGAGAATATTTACCTGTACGCCGACCGCTGCATCATGTGCACGCGTTGTGTCCGGTTTACGCGGGAGATTTCTGGCACCAGCGAGCTTTACGTCGATGGCCGCGGGTATCGGGAGGAGATTGATATTTTCCCGGGCAAACCGTGCAACAACAAATTGGCCGGCAATGTTGTTGATCTCTGCCCGGTGGGGGCGCTGCTGGATAAGGATTTTCTGTTCAAGCAGCGGGTGTGGCTGCTGAAGCAGGCGGCATCCATATCGCCAGTCGATTCGGGCGGAGAGAATATTTGTCTGGAATACAACGAAGGCGTCGTCTATCGAATCAAGCCGCGATATAACGCCGAGGTCAATACCTGGTGGATCAGCGATGACACGCGATATTCCTATCACATCGTCGCCCATCCGAAGCGGCTCAAATCGGCGATGAAAAAAGAGCACGGCGCGCTTGTGCCGACGAGTTCGCATGAAGCAATGGGGATCGCGGTGAAGGAATTGAAAGCGGCGGCCGCGGCGGGAGCGGGGAGTTTGTATGCGATGCTCTCGCCGATGATGGCGTGTGAAGAGGCGTATCTCCTGGGCAAGGCGATTCGCGCGATCGACCCGCAGGCGCTGCTGGTGCTTGGGCCCGTGCCGTCGGCGGGTAAGGATGAGATTTTCCGGCACTCCATCACGGGGCAGCAGACATTCACGATCAAGGCGGAGAAAGTCCCCAACGCCGCCGGCATCCGGCGGGTGATTTCGATGCTGGGTGGCCCGAATACGACATACGATCAAATGCTGCAATCGCCGATGGAAAATCTGAAAGCCGGGTGGATCGTGGGCGGATATTTGTCGAACTGGATCACGGGCGATCTGCCCGCAGTGCTGAAAAGCGGGTTCCGGATTGTGCAGGATTTGCTGCCGACGAGCCTTAGTGAATCGGCGGATGTGGTGCTGCCGGGCGCGGCGTGGGCTGAAAAGGATGGATGCTGGGAGAATTTCGCCGGGAAGATTCAGCCGTTTGTCGCCGCGATCGCTCCTCCGGAGGGGGTAACGCGGGATGGGGAATTTTATCTGTCGCTGCTTGGCCGCGGCGGGCTTTACAATGCCGCGGCCGTCCGCAGGGAAATGGGCGAGCCGTTTGCATCGGTAACTTTGCCGAGCGAAAGCGTTTCGCTGCCGGTGATGGAATTCGTCGAGTTGTGACCCGAGGTTGAAAAAATGATTGATCGCGCAATCGACTGGTGCCTCTCCAACGTCCCGCCCTGGGCGATCATCACCCTGATCGTTCACGGGACGATCATGCTGACGGTGGCGTATCTGATCCTGCTGGAGCGGAAAGTGGCGAGTTGGGTGCAGGACCGGCTCGGTCCCAATCGGGTCGGGCTGGGGTTTGGGATTATTCCGATCATCAAGGACTGGAAGATGAACGGCTTTGGCCAGCCGCTGGCTGATGGAGTCAAATTCATATTGAAGGAAGATTACCGGCCGGCGGGCGCGGACAAGGTTTTGTTCACGATCGCGCCGGGATTGATGGTGCTGGTGATCATCATTAGCATCGCCGTTCTTCCGTGGGGCGGCGTTCGGCAGACCGATCGAATCATCCACATCGCCCCGAGCCCAACGATCAGCCTGCACGATCAAGCAGCCGCGCAACTCGCGCAGGGCGACGTGCTGGTGGGCGAGCCGGTTCCGCTCGGCGGGGACGATTACCGCATGACGTATCAGTATCCCTTTCAGATCGCCAACCTCAATATCGGAGTTTTGTATATCCTGGCGGTTCTGTCACTATCGGTTTACGGGGTGGTGATTGGCGGATGGGCGAGCAACAACAAATATTCGTTCCTAGGCGGTTTGCGGGCCACCACGAACATGATTTCTTATGAAATCCCCCTTGGGCTGGCGGTGCTTTGCATCGTCGTGATGTATGGAACGCTGGATTTGAACGTGCTGGTTGAGAAGCAGTGCCATAATTGGGTGGGGATCATTCCCGCGTGGAATGTTTTTTCGCAGCCGCTGGCTTTTGTCATGTTCCTGATATGCATTCACGCCGAGGCCAACCGTGCTCCGTTCGACACGGCGGAGGCCGAGCAGGAACTGGTGGGCGGATATCACACGGAATACAGCGCGATGCGTTTCGCCCTGTTTTTTCTGGGTGAATATGCGGGGATGATCACGACCAGCGCGGTTTGCGTGGCGCTGTTCTTCGGAGGCTGGGATTTCCCGGGCTTGCGAGGGCCGATGCCAGGTCATCCGGCCGTCACGACGAGCATTATCGTTTGCGTTTTGCGGGCGGTGGTTTTCTTCACCAAGACGATCGTGATTATTTTCGTCTTCATGTGGGTGCGCTGGAGCCTGCCGCGATTCAGGTTCGATCAATTGATGATGCTGGCCTGGCGGGCGCTGATTCCGATTTCGCTGGGGCTGCTGATGATGACCGCGATTGTCGTGTTTTGCTTTCACGGCGCCAGCTATGTCCAGATGGGCGGCTCGATGGCGTTAACGCTTCTGGCTGCCAACATTTTCACGGGGGCGTTTATTTTGATTGCCAGCACGCTGATCCCGCCGGCGCCGCTGACCAATCGGCGGTTGACCGTCCTCGGCAGTCGATATTCCAAAACGCCGCTGCCTTCACCGAGCTAGATTCTTATGAAAGATTCAGACGTTATCGTTTTGGAAGAGCCGAGGCTTTCGCTGGGCGATCAGTTTTACCTGCCGCAGGTGCTGATCGGGCTGGGGACGACGATGAAGCACATGTTCAACGTCGTGGTTCGCGGGAAGGACCGGGTGATTCAGTATCCCGAGGAGCGGCGTGAGGATTTGCCGGTCGAAAAGGGCGGAATGCTGCTGAAAACCTATCGCGGGGTCCATCGACTCAATAAGGATGAAGAAGGCCGGGTCAAATGCGTCGCCTGCTTCATGTGTTCCACGGCCTGCCCGGCAAGTTGCATCCATATCGAGGCGGAGGAAAGCCCCTGGGCCGATCGCGAGAAATATCCCGCAAAATTCGATATTGATGAGCTTCGCTGCATCTATTGCGGAATGTGCGAGGAGGCCTGCCCGGTTGATGCCATCGAACTGACCCACGTCTACGATATTGTCGGACTCACCCGCCAGGAAATGATATTCGATAAGGCGAAACTGCTGAATATCTTTGACGAAACCGTCAAAAAAGAGCCGATGTAACCGCTTATAATTAAGACAGCTATATTCAACTCGACAATAACCGTCCGGGTCGGGCGTTGGTGAGGGTGTTGTCATTGCCGGGATTGATTTGCATGGTTAACAGAAACCGATAAGTCAGCTAACCTTTTGCAGGCTGGAGACACTATTTTATGAGGAGATTGATTATGAATCGGAAATTCAGGAAGTCGATTTTGACGTCCTCCATTTTGGCGACTTTGGCCATGGGCGGACTTAGCGGCTGTGTGATTAAGGAAGAAGAGCCCGCTCCGGTTACGGTGACCCAGGCCCCTCCGCCGCCACCACCACCGGCGCCAGCGCCGCCCGCTGACGTGGTCGTGCAGGATGCCCCGCCGCCTGAGGTTGTCGAGGTGCAACCGCCACCGCCCGGTCCGGAATTTGTCTGGGTTGGTGGATTTTGGTTCTGGAACGGAGGGGGATACGTTTGGCGCCACGGCTATTATCACCGGCCGCCCTATGGTTATCACTATTGGGTGCGCGACCGTTGGGTCTATGGACCCCATGGACACGTTTATGTACACGGCTATTGGCGTTGAGATAAATCTGATCTGACCGGCGACGCCGGCGTTTTTTCAGCGATTCAGAGCTTATCAACGTCACCTGAAGCGTCCGCGCCGCCTGGCGGTGTCCCTACGGGCTGCATTCCAAGGGGTCGTCTGCGGCGTCATCGCTCCTCAACGGGTTGATTTAAACCCGCTTCGTCGCTCTCTTCCTTGCATCCAACCCCTTGGAACGCAACGCGGACGCTTCAGGTGACGTTGATAAGCTCTAATCGTTGTTTAAGCGCCGGCGTCGTCCGCTTCTGAGGGGAGATCATCGTTGACAATGTCCAGATTACGCGGATCGCCGGGGGGATAATCGGCGACATAATTGAATACGTCGCGAATATATTTCACGAATTCAAGATTCTTGAGCAGCGGGGTTTTGCACGTTTCTATCGTGCCCGAGACGACGCCGTCGGATTCGTCGATATCGCATACGGTCAGGCCAAGCTCGGCCAGCTTTTTGGCCGCATCCTGGGTGGTCATTCCCGGCTCATCCACGAGAACGACGACGACTTCTGATAATTCCGCATCCTCATGGGCCATGTGGGCGCTCCTGAAAATCGATCGCTACGGGAATTTTAGCCGGAAGGCCGCGGATTGGCACCATTGGGCCGGGGTGAATTTCCACGGGTCGATACTTGCAAAATATTCACTAACGGGCTAGTGTGCGAGGCTTGGCTCGCCAGGAGCCTCCAGCGGCGGAATCTCCCAGCGGGATTCCTTGCGGGATTTGGGTGTCCCGCGGGTCTGGATTTAAAATTTCTTTTAATCACAAGCCCCAGGGCGGCGATGGATGTCTTGGCCATCCAGTCGCGGCAAGGGCTGCCGGCCCGTCCCTATTGGGAAGCCGATGTTTTGGAGTTGCTGATGCCACAATCGCAGGCTGAAACTGTCAAAGCGCTGGTCGATGCCGGCGTTCATTTCGGTCATCGCGTCTCGCGATGGAATCCGAAAATGGCGCCATACATTCATGGCAAGCGGAACATGATCCACATCATCGACGTGAAGGAAACCCTCAAGGGAATCCTGCGCGGAAGGAAACTGATCCAACAAACCGTCGCCGGTGGACGCGACATCCTCTTCGTTGGAACCAAGCGCCAGGCCAGGCATGCCATCGAAGAAGAAGCCAAGCGATGTGGAATGCATTATGTCTCCGAGCGCTGGCTGGGAGGCACGCTGACAAATTTCCGCACGATCCGCGCGCGGCTCAACCGGCTTGAAGAACTCGAAAAACTCTGGGAAGCAGGTCCGACCGGCAAGGCGCAAATCGATACCTATTCCAAAAAGATGAAATCGACGCTGGCGCGTGAGCGGGACAAGATCAAGGCCAATCTGGAAGGCATCCGCAAGATGGACCGCATGCCGGGCGTGATGTTTATCGTCGATACCCGCCGGGAACATATCGCCGTCAAGGAAGCGCGCAAGCTTGGAGTCAAAACCGTCGCGCTGATCGATACCGACAGCGATCCCGACCTGATCGATCTTCCCATCCCCGGCAATGACGACGCCATGCGGGCGATTGAAATGATTTTGAAGGACATGGCCGACGCGGTGATCGACGGCAAGACCGGCCGCTCGGAGGTCAAGGGCGAGGAGCCACAGCAGCCGCGCCGCCGCAGCACGCGGACGGCGTTCCGCGCGGATGAGGGCAAGTCGGAAGGCGGGGAGGAATCGGCTCCGCCGATCGAAGCTGCTCCGCCGGTGGAGAATATTCCGGCGGTTCAATCAGCGTAAAAAAATAATGTAAGAGACGGAGAGACAAAGTCACCAAGAGACGAAGTGGAAGAAAATGCCGCTTCCTTCACTTCGTCTCTTGGTGACTTTGTCTCTCCGTCTCTTAATCCATGGGAGAAAATTATGGCGGATATTACCGCGAAAATGGTTAACGATCTTCGCAATAAGACCGGCCTGGGAATGATGGAATGCAAGAAGGCCCTGACCGAAACGGCCGGGGACGTTGAGAAGGCGATCGATTATTTCCGTAAAAAAGGCGTCAAGGCTTCCATCACCGAACGGGCAGCGTCCGAGGGGCGCGTCGCGGCCGCGGTTTCCGCCGACCGCAAGCACGGGGTGATTGTCGAAATCAATTGCAATACGGACTTCGCTGCCAAGAATGAAACCGTCGGAAAGCTCGCGGCGATGGCCGCTGAGAAATTGCTGGCCAATCCGGCCATCAAGCTCGCGGAAGATCCCGCCATCAAGGATCAACTGGTCAGCGTCTCCCAGCAGACGGGCGAAAACGTCATCATTGGGCGATCTGTAACGCTCTCAAGCGCCGGCGGCACCGTCGGCAGTTATGTCTACACCGTAGCCGGCAAAGGCAAAAGCGCCGTCCTGATGGCGTTTGCCGGTAAAGCGGAAGATGATGTGTTCCGCAACCTCGGCATGCACATCGTGGCGGCCCGTCCGATCGCGATGACACGGGCGGATGTTTCGCCTGAAACCGTCGCCAGGGAAAAGGAAATCGCCGTTGAGCAGGCCAAGGCCACTGGTAAGCCGCAGGAGATCGCGGAGAAGATCGCAGTGGGAAAGCTGAACAGCTTTTATGCAGAGCGGGTTCTGCTGGATCAGGAATATATCAACGGCGAGGTGTTCAAGGGGTCGGTCGCGAATTATCTGAAGAGCAAGGGCGCGACGCTGGAAAAGTATGTGCGGATAGAAGTCGGGCAATAGGCAAAGCCGTTACGTCGGCCTCAGTCGGGTATTTCCGCATTCCGGACATCGATTAGGGCTCGAGCGAAGATCGTAGCCGCACTGGGTGCACAGACCATGCGTCTCACGATACTCCTTTCGTCGCGCCAGCCACGCGGATCGTCCCGCGGCAACGAAAAACGCTGCGCCGGCCGCTAATGAAATCGTACCAAAAACCATTCCCTGCCACGTGCGCGATGTCACATCCAAGTATTTTCCAAGCATCATTGGAGTGGCCAGAATGCAGATTGCTGTGCCGATGATGCACAAATGTCTAGTTGGTGTCAGCCAAGATGCGGTGGCAACCGCCCGGTTTCCCTCGCCGCGCAAACGACGAAGTACTGGTCGAGAGCGCAAAACGAATATGAAAAAAGCAACCTGCTGATAGGCTAAAAGCACCCCTACATTTAGGGCTGCGTGCTTCCAGCCCTTGGCGAGTTTGGAGTCGATATAAATGAGCAGCCAAACCGTTGGTACTAAAGGAGCAAACACGGCGATCAGCCAAAATAAATCGAATGGACGAAGTGGCGTATTGATTGCATCTCGCCACAAGCGCCTCCGTTCTTTCGGTGGCAAATCGCGTAGTTCGGGGATTGATTTCAATCGCCAGTACATTTTATTTATGGATCACCTATTTCTGTGACAACGGCCAATTCGTGTCCATGAACAGCGGAGATGCACCGGCACTCCCCGCCGCGATAGTGTCCTCGAAAATCGACCACTGCATTTTTACCGCCGGGTTCAGGCTGATGAATTGCGTCCACGCCGCGTATTGCGTGCTAAGGAACAGCGTTTTGTCAGCGAACGCGGCGGCTCTTCGCTTCAGATCGTCCAACTGAGCCGCCTGGGCCTGATTCATTTTCTCCAGGTCGTTGACCCTTGCCGAGAGTTCGGCCTTGCGGTCCTGGGCGGATTTCAGTTCCGCCCGGGTCTGATCCAGCAGCTTTTTCAAATCGTCGGGTTTGACGTCCTGGCCGCGAACGATCCCGGCAAGCGTTAATACCGTCAAACAGATGATGATCCGTCGCATTTTTTGTCCTTTTTGAGCGAAAACCGGCGGCGATTCCGTCATATCCGCAACGGCGCCCCGCCATAGGCGGGCATTTTAGCAAACCGGGCACAAGCGGTCGAAAAGGTTGTATATAATGTTTTGCCGGCGGTAATCCATGATCAAATTCACCTGTCACTGCAATCACGTCTTCGAGTTTCCCGAAGACATGGCCGGGAGGCAGGTGCAATGCCCCGAATGCCAGCGGCTGGTGGATGTTCCCACGACCGATGAGCTTGCGGAATTATCGGAGGATGGGACGTTCCGGATGGACGCGCCGGTGGAGCGCGATTCGGGCCATTTCGAGAAGATGCGCCGGGTTTACGCCAAGGATAAATTGGATGAAACCGGCGCGGAGATCGATCTCCGGCAAACGCGCGATGAGTTGGCGGCCGCGGGGACCGAAGACGACATTTTCGAATTCGAACATCGGCCGACGGCCCCGAAGTATGATCCGGAAACAGGCGAGCTGATTCGGCCGCTGGATATTGTCCAGGATCCGACAATCGCGCCGCATCCGTCGCAGGTCCCGATGGCGACGAATACGCTGAATTATGCGTCGCCGGGTTTGCAGGCGGAATTACCGTATTCCCCGTTGGCGCGGTTGCTCAGCCCGATCAATCTCGCTGCGATGTTTTTCGTTTTGTTTTTCCAGCTCTTTTTTTACTTCGCCGCGTTTTCGCTGTTTCTCACCGTTGCCGCGATATTTTTCATTGGGCCGGCCCTCATCGCCCATTACGCCAACGTGGTGGAGGAGATCGGCATCGAGGAGCGCGACGAGCTTCCACGCTTCCTGCGACACTTTAATTTCGTCGATGACATCTGGCATCCGTTTGCGCATGTCTTCCTGGCCTGGATGATTTGTTTCGGTCCGGCCATCATCTTGTGGGTCTTCTGGGTCGGTCATGGTTGGCCGCTCACGGGCGCGGTGATTTCGATGATCGTCCTGGACATCGCCGGGTTGATCTTCTTCCCGGCCGTGGTTCTTACCACGACTACCAGTGGCTCAATCACGAACCTGCGCCCTGATCGCGTCATGGCCGTGATCGCCCGGATCGGGCCGCGATACGCGGTGCTGGTGATCCTTTATGCGGTGGCACTTATCTTCTATTCGCTGGGCATGTTCACGGTTCCCATTCAGGCGCTGCTGCTTGCGGAAATGAAGAAGCATGCGACCAATATTTACTCCGGTCCGTTCCCGGTTGGATTGCTCATCATTGGCATCTATCTGATGCACTATTTCGCGTGGCTTCTTGGGTTGTACTATCGCAAGCTGCACCAGAAATTCCCGTGGGTCTATCACCAGCGGGAACGGTTCCTCCCGGGGGTGACCTCGCCGCGATATTCTCGGCCGGTGCACGGTGTCCCCGCCCATCCACCCAGGCCTCAGGGTTGAACGACCGGTTGATCGTAGCTGTAAAGATTGTCGTCGCGGGTGAGGTATTGCCGGTCCGGCCCCGCGCTGAAGAAAAACCAGCCCTTGGGGTTCATCCCAATGGCCGGGTGCATGTGGGACATGAAAACGATCGGGCTTCCCCAGGCGTCGCGAACGCGAACCTCGTCGTAATAGGCAATCGACAGATCGTCGAAAATCCCCGTCAGAAGTCCCACCGATTTCAAAGCGCGGATAAACGATTCATCGTTGCGCTCGGCCGATCGCCGCAACAGAGCTTCCGCCGGCACCTGCTGATCGCCGATGAATTCGGGAACGGCGGGGATGGACCCATATTGGCGGACATAGACGGCCATCGCGGCATCGAGGCGGTGAAGGACATCTTTGGTTAATCCATCCGCCGACGAGGCGCGAACATGCCGCGCGAGGCTGACCATGACGCCCAGGAGAATCACAAGGACCGCGATCGCGGTCATGGTTTCGATGAGGGTGAAGGCGTCAGAGAGTTGTGAGTTGCGAGTTGCGGGTTGCGAGTTAAGGCGCTGCGATTCGCTCGCAACTCGTAACTCACAACTCGCAACTTCTTCGTTCAATGTTTCGGCGAAGAAATCGTTTCAATCAGGCTGACCATCGGCATGAACAGCGCGACGACGATGAAGCCGACGATGCACGCCCAGCACGACGACCATGACCGGCTCCAGAATGCTGATCAGCGAGCCGACCAGCACGTCCACGTCGCTGTCGTAGTTGTCGGCGACCTTGATCAGCATCTTGTCCAGGTCGCCGGTCTCTTCGCCGACGTCGATCATGTTGACGACGATGGCGTCGCAGACCTTGGTGGCGCGGAGGGGGTCGGCCATCGATTCGCCTTCGCGGATGGCATCGTGAACCTTGGCCAGGGCGCGGGTGTAGACTTCGTTGCCGCAGGTTTCCTTGGTGATGTTGATGGCGTCGAGGATCGGCACGCCGGCGCTGATCAGCGTGCCCAGCGTGCGCGTGAAGCGGGCGATGGCGGTTTTGCCAAGAATGCCGCCGAGAATCGGGATCTTCAGCTTGACGGCATCGACGGCAGATACTTGCCGCCTTCGCTCATGCTGGATCAGCTTCATCAGGCCGATGAATACGATCGGCGATACAATGACGTACGCCCAGCCATATTGCGTTGGCGAACCAGTGGCTGATGGCCAGCAGGGCCTTGGTGACGCCGGGCAGATCGGTCTTGAAGTCGCGGAAGATACCTTCGAATTTGGGGATGACGACGATCATGATCATCGACACGACGCCGACGGCGATGCTGATGACCACGGCCGGGTAAATCATGGCGCCGATGACTTTTTTCTTGAGCTTGGCGGCTTTTTCCATGAAGTCGGCCAGGCGGGCCAGGATCAGGTCGAGCACGCCGCCCACCTCGCCGGCGTTGATCATGTTGACATAAAGCTTGTCGAACGCCTTGGGGAATTTGGCCATGGCGTCGGAGAGCGTTCCGCCGCCTTCGACCTCATCGGCGACGCCGCCGATGATCGCTTTGAGAAGTCCGGGTTTCTGCTGGTGCTTCGAGAATCTGCAGACTACGCAGGATCGGGCAGACCGGCGTCCTGCAGCGTGGAAAGCTGGCGGGTGAAACTGACCAACTGCTTGCGCGGCACCCCGCCGATGGAGATCGGCATCTTCCGCTTCTTTTGCAACGGCGCGGCATCGCCGGCGACGCCCTTCTTCTTGGCGACTTTCTTTTGCGGCCTTTTCCCGAACCTTGGTCGGGAAATATCCCTTGCCGCGGATCTTGGCAATGGCCTCTTCGGTGGTAGCCGCCTCGATTTCGTCCTTTACTTCCTGGCCGGACGAATTCATCGCTTCATATGCAAAAACACCCATGGGGAATCTCCGCTGTTAACTGTTTGAATTATAGACGTTGTCCAGTGTTTTTCATGCGGGGAATCGGAATCACTGCCGCAATTTTGGTTCGGGAACACCCGACGACGGCGCCATGGGCGTTATTGGAACTCTTAGTGGAATATCTCATCGAAAAAGCCCTTCATTGCTGCCCATGACCGCCGGTCGGCGTCAGCGTTATAGGCAATGTTCGGGATGTGATGCGAATCGGCGGCGGGGTTCGTAAACGCGTGGTGGGCTCCGCCGTAGATGAGCACCTGCCAGTCAACGTGGCCCTGACGCATTTCGTCCTCAAAAGCCTGGACTTGGCTGGGTGGCACAAATGCGTCATCTCCGCCGGTGCAGACCAAAATTTTGCCCTTGATGTTCGCGGCATCGCCCGGGCGGTCGGTAGCCAAACCGCCGTGAAATGAAACAACGCCGACAATCGGCGCTCCACTGCGGGCAAGTTCGAGGGCCACCGTGCCGCCGAAGCAATATCCGATCACCGCGATCTTGGCTGGATCGACATGTGGATCCTTTGCCAATACATCCAACGCCGCTTGGGCTCGGCCGCGCATTAGGTCCAGATCACCCTTCACGGCGCTCGACAATTTCGTTGCTTCCGGGCGCTGTCGGTGACGGTGTCGTCGCCGTACATGTCCGCCGCCAGGGCAACGTAGCCAAGCTGGGCAAGCTGTTCAGCTCGATGCTTGGGATAATCGTTCAGGCCCCACCATTCAGGAAAAACCAACACGCCGGGACGCGGTGTCGTAATGCTGTTGTCGTAAACCAGCAAGCCCTTAAGATGTGTGTCCCCTTGGAGATAGTCCACTGGAACTTTGACTATTTCCCCAATCGCGAGGCCGGGAACGAAAATTAACAGAAAAAAACTCTTCCACTTTAACATGATTACTCCGATATGTGACCTTGATAAGCCCAGTTCGGTACGCTAACATTCGGCGACCACCGCATCGGGGCAGTTAGAAGTAGATGGAACGCAATTAAGTTCACGGGAATTAGGGCAAAGCTATAGCGCACCAGCCTAATATTCCAGTCATGGAGTCGACTTTCCAATCTCCGTCCCGCGCCAAACGCCCTCGGGAAGAGCGTCTGGACTTCTGGCGCGGATTGTGCCTGATCGACATGCTGCTGGTGCATCTCTATTACAATAATGTCCAGTTCGGTGATTTTCTTGGAAAATTTTTAGGGGATTACACCCGCTTCGCCGCGGGGGGATTCATCTTTGTCTCGGGCATGAGCATCGGCGTCATTTTCTGGCCCCGCGCCCGGGATGACCGCCAGCGAGCCTCCACTTACAAAAAACTTTGGCGCCGTTCCATCTTCATCATGGGCGTTTCTTACATCAGTGGCATGCTTTGGATTTCCATGGAAATCATCCGTGGCGATCGCGGAAATTTTAATGATCCGATTCTCCTGCTTCGCGATCTGTTCCTACTCCGGGAAGGCGGAGATCTTCTCCCCTTCTATGTCCTGATGATCGCCATCTCGCCGATCATCATGGAAGCGCTGCGGCGAAAATGGGGTTGGCTCTGCGTCCTGGTCGCCAGCCTGTCTCTCTTCGCCTGGGGGCTGTGGCATCCGTGGGCGCTCGCTCTGGCGGAACACCTGCGCTTCCCGCCCGTGCTCTGGCAGGCGACTTTTATCCTGGGATTGCTCTTTGGTTTCGGTTTTCCAGGATACAATGCCCTGGCCACCTCATGGAAAATCTCCATGGCGGCCTTCTCTTGGCTCGTCGTAGGTGTCCTCTTCGTCCTTGAATACAGCTATATGTGGGGCATGCCCCAACTGGCTTTCGGTACCGCCTTCACCAGGGTTCCGCTCAACACATTCGAGGGCTTGCGATATCTCAGCATGATTTTCGCCGTCATCACGACAACCGATGTGCTCTGGCGATTCATCGGCGGAACGGTTTTTGCCTCGTTTGTCCAGACTCTGGGCCGAAGAAGCCTGCCGGTTTACGTCCTGCATCTGTGGATCGTCGAAGCCATGGGCGCGTTGGCGGTTGCCTGGAGTTTCATGGGGGCGTGGCAAATTCTCTTTGCCGTTGTCTCGGTCCTCATTCTTTGGCTGTTCGCCCTGATCCTCGATCTCATGAGCGAGCCGAAGGCGATACGTCATGTTTCTACGTCCCCGATTCCGTCGATCTTCCGTCCCGAGCCGATGGCAGGGGCGGCACAGTAATCGAATCGAATTCCATCGCTGATTCATATTGCGACTTGCCGAAGGGCATAAGTCTCGGAATTCGCGTTCGAATCCCGTCACCTCGATTTCCATTTCGTCTATCTAGCCCCTCCGGGTGAATGGACGGGATTTCGAAATATTTTTGGCCCGATCCACCGTCGGCGACAGAAGATCGCGATTGAACTGGTGTTATTTGATTGGCGGTGGGCTTGTCCAATGCTCTTGTGCTGCCGCATCGGGCCATGCCGAACCTGGCGGCAACAAAATAAGCCACGTCTCCGCGAGCTTGCCATCCACAACTCGGTACGACTGCATGCCTGCTTGGGTCTGCGACTCACCGGTCTTTGGGTCATTCCACTTGAATGCGAAGCGAAACCAAGCGCGGTTTCCTTGGAAGGAGTGATCGTAAACAACAACGCGGATGCCGGGCCGAGTTTCATGGACCTTGGCGATCTCCGCGGCGTAGTCCTGTTGGGCTACTGTCCGGTCGCCCTTTTGATCGTGTCGGATATAGGTTGGTTCCACGCAACTGGGGACCAGGTTGTATTGGCGTTGGTGCCACACTCGCTCCCATCGGTCGAATAAATCGCGCATCATTTTTTCGTCTGGCATCGGAGAACTCCTTGTGGCTACTGGCGCAGGTGAATTTGGCATCGGGCTCAGCTGCGTGACAGGTGGTGCAGCGACTGCCCGAGATTTTCAGGATTGTACAAACAACTTCCAGAATCCTCATGGCCGAATGCCTGCCAACCCGCATAAACTCTGCCATGCACCGCGAATCGCTGTGTGGATCACCGCGAACGACCTGGAGTCCGATGCAACCACAAGTGAAGGAGAAGACAAATGGAAATCAAGCGTATTGGTTCTCAACCATCGGGCAAGGGTCCGTCGGATTGGTTCACCGGCACGGTTCGAATCGACCCGCTGTTCGATCGATCTGAGCCGGCACGCGTGAGCGGGGCCAGTGTCACCTTCGAGCCGGGCTCGGACCGCATGGCACACGCATCCGCTCGGTCAGACGCTGATCGTGACGGCGGGAAGCGGCCGGGCGCAGCGCGAAGGCGGGCCGGTCGAGGAAATCCGGCCCGGCGACGTGATCTGGTTTGCGCCGGGCGAAAAACACTGGCACGGGGCGAGCGCCACGACGGCCATGACGCACATCGCCATACAGGAGAAACTCAACGGCAAGCCTGTGGACTGGATGGAGAGGGTCAGCGATGAACAGTATCGGGCCTGATTCAAAAGCATGGGCTTCAATGGAGAACACAATGCAAAAGCGAAAACTGGGCAAGAGCAATTTGGAAGTTTCGGTCATCGGCCTGGGGTGCATGGGGATGAGCTTTTCGTATGGTCCGCCGAAGGACACGCGGGAGATGATCGCCCTGCTGCATGGCGCCGTGGATCGGGGCGTGACGTTCTTTGACACCGCCGAGGTCTACGGCCCGAACACCAATGAAGAATTGGTGGGTGAAGCGCTTGCGCCATTCCGCAAGCAACTTGTGATCGCCACCAAGTTCGGGTTCGACGTGAGCGGCAGCGATAAGCGGCCGGGCGCCGCGGGCCTGAACAGCCGGCCCGAGCATATCAAGCAGGCCGTCGAAGGCTCCCTCAAGCGGCTCGGGGTCGATGTGATCGACCTGCTTTATCAGCATCGGGTTGATCCCAACGTGCCGATCGAAGACGTCGCCGGTGCGGTGAAGGAACTGATTCAGGCCGGCAAGGTCAAGCATTTCAGCATGTCCGAAGCGGGTGTGCAGACAATCCGGCGGGCGCATGCGGTGCAGCCGCTGACCGCGCTGCAGAGCGAATACTCCTTGTGGACGAGAACGCCTGAGAAGGAAGTCATTCCGATGCTCGAGGAGCTTGGCATCGGCTTCGTGCCGTATAGCCCGCTGGGCAAGGGGTTCCTCACGGGCGCGATGAATGAGACGACGAAGCTCGACAGCACTGACTTCCGAAGCACGCTGCCTCGCTTTGCGCCCGAAGCGATGAAGGCGAATCAGGCGTTGGTCGATCTGCTCACGAATATCGCCCAGCGGAAGAAGGCGACGCCGGCTCAGATCGCGCTCGCGTGGCTGCTTGCCCAGAAGCCGTGGATCGTGCCAATTCCGGGCACGACGAAACTGAACCGGCTGGAAGAGAATCTTGGCGCGGCGGCAATTAAACTTACGCCGGATGATCTCCGCGAAATTGAGGCGGCCGCGTCGAAGATCGCGGTGCAAGGCGCTCGTTATCCGGAGAAGCTCGAAAAGATGACCGGTCGCTGACCCTCTTTTCGACTCCGCGGCGACAATTGATTAGACTCTCGCGCCAAACCCAATTAAAATCCTCTGATCCAAGGAGGCAAACACACATGAAACCCTGGATCATAATCCCCGTCATCCTGTTCACCGCCATGGCCCAGGCCGCAATCAACGTCGGCGATCAGCTGAAGTTGCAGTTCAAGAGCGTGAAGGGGGACGATATCGACCTCGCCTCGTACAAGGGAAAGATGGTCATCGTCGATTTCTGGGCCACCTGGTGCGGGCCGTGCATGGCTGAAGCGCCCCATATGGTTCAGATCAATGACCAGTACAAAGCCAAGGGTTTGCAGGTCATCGGCATTAGTCTCGATCAAAGCGGCAACGATGCGGCCAAGGGGGCGGTGGATCACGGGTTCAATTGGCCGCAGGCCTGCGATAACGGAGTGTGGCAATCGGCTTACGCCCAGAGCTGGGGAGTCGATTCGATTCCCCAGACGTTCCTCATCAGCCCCGATGGCATCGTCCTGTGGCGCGGTCATCCTGCATTGATCGACCAGCCGCTTGCGGCGGCTTTCAAGGACCATCCCCCGCAATTGGTCGATCCCAAAGTGCTCGCCGACGCGAATTCCGCGTTGGACGAAGTCGATCAGGCGATTCAATCCAACGACGCGCCGACCGCCATCAAGGATCTGGGCAAGATCTCTCCCGATGCGCTGCTGGACCAAAAAGTAAGCGTCCGAGTCCAGGACGATCAGGGCAAATTACAGGATGCCGGATCAAAAATGCTCGCGGATGTCGAACCGCTCATTCAGGCCAAATCATATCTGGATGCTATCTCAAGGCTTCAGGATATCGCCAAAGCGTTCTTCGGTTCGCCCACATCCGACAAGGCTCGCAGCCGGTTGGACGAATTGATGAAAGACCCCGCCTGCAAAGCCGCCGTCGACGCCCAGCGTCGGCAGCGCACCGCGGACGACGCGCTCGCCGCGGCGCAGTCGCTGCAATCGCAGAAAAAGGACATGGACGCTTACCTGCAATTCAAACAGATCACGGCCAATTTCTCCGGCACCTCCGCGGCCGACACCGCGACCAAAGCCATCGCGGTGTATGAACAGGATCCGGACTTTGTGAAAGCCGCCAAAGATGCCGCGGTTGCCGTTAAGGCGAAAAGCCTGCTGAATCTGGCGGAGGCGTACAAACGGGCCGGGCGTACGGATCTGGCCACCGTTAAACTGCAACGCGTGATTGACGATTACCCTGATACCAGCTTTGCTCAGCAAGCCCGGCAGGCGCTTGATCAGTTAAACGCGGATGGTGGGGGAAGTTCGTCGCCCTGACGGCCGACCCCCTGCTTTACTAACTTCAGATTGTTTGGAAGTACTTTCAACCGGCTCTGATATAATTGACTAACCCCAGGGCGATACAAAACAGCGATTGTCCAACCCCCAATAATCGTTCCCACGGGAAACAACAGACACGTTATCGAAGCCACGGTCAGGCTGAGCCAACGATATCGTTGTCGCATCATGTTTACTCCTGAATAGGCGAAAACGGCGCTTGCCAAAAGCATTCCAACCGCGAGATACCGAAATTGCGGGCCGCTTGGGCCACCTACCAACAAACAAATTGCTCCGCCCATTTCAATTGCGCCGATTATGCAATGGAAAATCCCAAGGAGCTTCAATGTTCCGCGATCATCATTGCTGGGCGGTTTGGCAGCCACGTAGGAAATCTCAACGCCCGGTTGGGGTTTCGAATTATTCATCGGAAGGATTAGGAGGATTTTACCTTCGCACATAAAGATTTCCAAGGTTGAGAGGAGAATCGCGTTCTCTCATCGAATAACTGAACCTAACCCCATTCTGGCTGCCAACCGGCATTGGGGCGATTGGCAATCTCCTTGACCTCCCCCCCCATTTCGTATCCAATTCCGGCCCTATGGCCAAGGCTCGTGCGATTGTGAAGCGCCGCAAAGCGGTGCGGAACATCAAGAAAATCACCAAGACGATGCAGATGATCGCCACAGCGAAGTTCCAGAAATCGCTCAAGCGGGCGGTGGGAACCAAAGCCTATTCCAGAAAAGTCCGCGAGCTGGTCGCGGAACTGGCGGCGAGCATCAGGGATATTTCGCATCCGCTGCTCCGCCGGCCGGCGGCGGGCGAGGGCACAACGGCGGCGCTGCTGGTCATTACCAGCAATCGCGGGCTGGCTGGGGCGTATAACGGAAGCGTGTTGCGAATGGCTTCGCATTTCATTCGGGACCAGGAATCGCAGCGGAAAAAGATCGATCTTTTCGTGGCCGGGAAGAAGGGCGTAAGCTATTTCAATTTCCAGAAGCGGCCGATCGTTCAGCGGATCGATGTCGGCGATGCGCCGAAGTTCGAGGACGTCGAGAAGATCGCGCAAATGTTCATTGAAAAATTCACGGCCGGGCAATACGACGCGGTGTATGTGGCGTATATGAATTTCATCAGCGCGGCGAATCAGAAGCCGGAAACTTTGGCGCTGCTGCCGCTGGCTGGGGTGGAAGACGCGAAGGGGAAGGGTCCGAAGGCGGCGGGGACGAATGCTATTTACGATTTTATTCCCGATGCGCAGACGCTGCTGGACGAATTGTTGCCGCAGACGGTGAAGACGGCGATGTTTCAGGCGTTTCTGGATGCGACGACGAGCGAGCACGTGGCGCGCATGATCTCGATGAAGAGCGCAACCGACAACGCCGACAAGATGGTCAAGACGTTAACGATGCAATACAACCGGGCGAGACAGAGCCAGATTACGACGGAACTGTCGGAAATCATGGGCGGGGTCGAGGCGATGGAGGGGTAAGGCGAGGCACGTTTGTGCCGCGAAATCCGAAACCAGAATGACGAATCAAGCCTGAATGACGAAATCCGAATGGGTCTTCATTCGGTCATTCTGGTTTCGGATTTGATTCGTCATTCCGATTTCGTCATTCGGATTTCGCCGCCAGGCATTCCGATTTATCCCTGGTTTTCTTCCATTTCCACTGCGTTCCCATCGCTCGGCACGCGCTCAGGCAGGCGAAAATTGGAGCGATAGGACGTCGGCGTCATTCCCACCAACGCCCGGAATACCTGCGAAAGCTGCTTGGCTTCGGAAAACCCGGATCGGCGGGCGACGATCGGCATGGGAAGATCGGTGTTCGAAAGCAATTGCTTGGCCAGATCGATTCGGACGCGGCGAATTTCCTCGAGCGGGCTTCGGCCGAGAACTTTGCGGAATTTGCGTTCGAGGGATCGGCGCTGCACGGGAAGCGCCAGAAGCAATTCGCGAACGCCGATCCATTCGCCGGCATGGGCAAGGATGAAGCGGAGGGCACTGGCGACATCGGGATCGCGCACCGAGACGTTGTCGGTAGATTCGCGGGGGATGACGCTGGAGACGGGGACGAGCCGCTGTCTTTCCAGCGGTTTTCTCTGGTTGATCATGGCGGAAAGCATGTCGGCGGCGTCGAAGCCGACGCGTTCGGCGGGCAAAGCGACGCTGCTGAGGGAGGGGCTAGCCAGGCCGCAGATGACGGGGTCGTTACCGCATCCCAAAACAGCGACCGCGCCGGGGACCCGGATGGAACATGCCCGGCAGGCGTCGATAACGGTTCGGCCCAGGGAATCGTTCATGGCGAAAATGCCGACCGGCTTGGAAAGGGAGTCGATCCATTCGCCGAGTTTTTTGAAGCTGTCGGGATCGAATTTTTTGGGGGCCTCGTGGTAACCGACCTTGGTGATGCCATCGACCGCGAGGCGATCGGTGAAACCGGCGCAGTCGCGCATCGGAATCGACCCGGCCGTGCAATCCTACGAATCCAAAATGACGCATCTGTCTTTCGAGGAAATGGCTCGCGGCGAGGCTGCCGATGATTTTTTCATCACAGGCCACGTAGGGTAATTCGCTCTCTTCAAGGGCGGATGAGATGCTGACGCAGGGAATACGGAGCGAATTGAAAGCGGCGGCCTGTTTGGCCGTTTCGATCAGAGCGATTGCGCCGCCCCGCTCCTCGACGGACCAATGGGAGGTGTCCATCTCATCGCTCGAGTTTCCGTCGAGTGGAACGGTGCCCAGAATCCAATTGGTGGTGGCGGCGAAGCGGATGATTCCCTGGATGACCCCGCGGCCGTATTCCGTGTCGGCAGGGATACCAAGCTGGATATAGACAGATTTTTTCATAAGTGCTCTTCGATTCAGAATCTTGCGCTCGGCCAAGAGGCTAGCCGCCGGAGGGAAGACTACCCAATTTCCGGCTAAGAATCAAATAAAAAGTCGCAAAATAGGAATCTGGTGGCGCTTTTCGACTTATCGGGCCTATCACGGATAGGGCGCAGGATTTGGGTTGGTCGCCGGGAAGCTGGAGGGCACCGATGATGTCCTGGAGACGGTCAACGCCGGACTTTCGCATGTAATCGACAATCCCTTGGAGAATTTTGTTGGGGGCGGCGGGATCGACGAAAAGGGCCGTACCGATGCCGACCGCCGAAGCGCCTGCCAGCAGGAATTCCACCGCATCGGTCCAGAGCTGAATGCCGCCCATCCCAATGATCGGCACACCCGCCGACTTGGCGACGGAGCGATAGACCCGGCTGACCATGTGCAGCGCGATCGGTTTGATCGCGGGGCCGGATAGTCCGCCGGTGATGTTGGCCAACCGGGGACGCTTTTTGTGGATGTCGATGGCCATCGCGGTGAAGGTGTTGATCATTGAAATAATATCCGCCCCACCGTCGATGGTGGCTCTGGCGATCTGCGTGATGTCATCCACGTTGGGCGATAGTTTCACGATCAAAGGCTTATTGGGCAGCGCTTTTTTACCAGGCTGGTCAGTTCCTTGAGCCGGCCGGGATGGGTGCCGAATGTCAAGCCGTCCTTGACGTTCGGGCAGGAGACGTTGAGTTCCACGGCCTGGACGCAGTCAAGGCCGTTCATGGCCGCACAGGTTTCAGCGTAGTCGTCGTAGCTGTGTCCCGCGACGTTCACGATCACAGGGCAGGGCATTTTTTGGATCAGCGGAAGCTTTTCAACCAGAAATCGGTCGAGCCCGACGTTGGCCAGGCCGATGGCGTTGAGCATTCCCGCGCACGTTTCGACGATTCGGGTGGGTTCATTTCCGGGTCGTTCTTCACGGGTGATGGATTTGGTGACGAAGGCGCCGAGTTGGGAAAGATCCATGAAATTGGCATATTCGAAGGCGTATCCGCAGGTGCCGGAACAGGTCATCACCGGATTGGCGAGTTTGAGGCCGGCGAGGTTGATGGAAGGATCCGTCACGGAGCAGCGGGCAGTTGTGAGAATGATCAATCGTTGGTATAAACCTTATGCTGCGGCCTACCCCGGAGAATCTCGGCTTTGCCCCAGCTTGTAACCTGTTTGAAAGTATCGCTATGAATGAAGGCCTCGAAATCCTGTTTGGTGTTCCAGACACTTTGGATCAGGAATGAGCCGGGAGCGGAAACGTCTTCGTAAAGGTGGGATTCGACGTGGCCAGCGACCGTTTTCAGGTGGTCGATGACTTTGAGGAAACCGTCCTTGAATTCGGTTTCCTTGCCGGGGATGACGTCGTAGTGCATGCCGATGGTGGTCATATTGGGGAAAGTAACCGAACGAGCCAGCGGTGTGCAAACGAGCCGACCTTGCCGTTATTGGGTCAAATAGCGCTCGAACCAGTCATTGGATTCGTTCATGATCGTTGTGACGGCCTTGTACCACAGATCAAAATGGTCGGCGCCGTCAACCAGGATAAGCTGGCTGTGGTCCGGCGCGGCCGCGTGAAGGCGGATGCTGTGCTCGGGATAAAGGAAGTCGTCCATCTTGCCGTGAATCAGAAGAACGGGGGTCTTCATGTGCGCGATGGCGTAGAGCGGGCTGGCATGATCGGGGTCAAAGCCGTCGATACGGCCGACGCGATTGGTGATGTCCTGAAGGTCGTTCTGAGAGAACAGCCAGCGAAAAGCCAGGAGCATGGTTGCCCCGGCGTCCTGGGAAGCGAATCGGAGTGAACTGAACGGCTCGAGTGCGACGACAACCTTCACGCGCGGATCGGCGGCCGCCCAGCATATTCCGACCGAGGCTCCGTAGGAGATTCCAAGGACGCCAATCTTGCCGGTGATCAATCCGCGGCTTTGCAAGTCGTCGAGAACCTGAGTCAGGTCATGCGCTTCGTAACCGCCGTAGCCGATGTGGTCGCCGGTTGAGCGTCCGTGCCCGCGAAGGTCGACGAGGACGACGCGGTATCCCTCGCAGGCCAGCGCGTAAGAATAGAATTCGAATTCAACATCTTCCTTGGTGGCGTCCAGACCATGAAGGAGAAAGATGGTTGCCTTGGGCGGACGCTCGGCCTGAAGGGAGGGCTGGGTTTGGGGGGGAATGGTGAGGCGGGCTACGGGATAGTCGCGCGGGGTCGGACCGGGATCGAGAGATAAAAACGCCGGCGTGGAAATTGAATTGACGATCCATACCGAGAGGTTGGCGCTGGGGGGGCCGACATTGACGCGAAGCTGCTGGGCGACGTGGTGCTCGACCAGGACCGATTCCGGCGCATCATGGCCGCGCATCGGCGAATCGATGTTGGGCGCGCGAGCGAATTTTTCGGCGACGTAGTTATTGCAGCCCGCCGCCGTCACTGGAATGACCAGGACGAACAAAATCCGGAGAATGTCACGGCAGCGCTTCAAATGATCACCAAAGAAGTTGGGCGGCGGTGAAAATCGGACCATCCGTGCAGGCGAGGCGATAACACCAGTCGCTTCCGGGCAACGGTGGCTGGACCGGATCGGTTTTCCGGACGCGAATGCAGCAGCTTTGGCAGGTTCCCATCCCGCAGGCCATCGCGCGTTCGACGGCCACCTGGCAGGGAATGTTGCGCTCAAGGGCGATTTCGGCGACGCGTTTCATCATCGGTTCGGGTCCGCAGGTGTATATGATAGGCTCCTTGCCTCGGTGGATTTCCGGCGCCAGCCGATTGTCCAGGAATTCTACCAAAGCCTGGGTAACAAAGCCGCGAAAACCCAAAGAGCCATCATCGGTGCTGAGGATAGTCGGAATTCCGAAATCGGAAAACTCCGCGACCTGATATGGGGCCGATCCAACCGTCAGCGGCATAAGATCGCGGGAAAGCGCGCCGGCGAACGCGACGGCGCGGTGATGGGTCAATTCGGACGCGAGATAAATCATCGGCGGAATTCCCACCCCCCCGCCGACGAGAATCGCGAGTTGAGCGGGTTCCGGAAGCGTGAAAATATTACCGAGCGGGCCGAGAATGCTGATTTCGTCCGATGCGCTGAGAGTGGAAAGGAAACGGGTGCCGAGGCCGACGACACGATGGATGATATCGATCTCGTCGCCGCGCCGGCCCGCCAGGGAGAATGGGCGGCGGAGAACCGCAACCGGCTCGGTAAATTCGGCATCGCAAAGATCCGGCAGCGATTCGGGGGACCAGTCGATTTCAGTTAGTTCCGTGTCGCTCCCCGGCACGTCGCGGCAGGCGATTTGAATGAACTGACCTGGTTTGGTCGGAGGCAAATCCGGAACGCTAAGCACAAGGCGGTAATGATCTTGGCAAATTTTGAAGTTGCCAGTCACGCTTGCGATGAACTGATTCGCGCCGGTCCTGGTCATTACCTTGGGGTGATCTGGTTGGATTGTGGTCCTTGGCAAAAAAAGACTTCCGGAGGGGTGGCTCCTATCCACCTCCGGAAGTACGCCACGGCTAGAAGCCGCTAGTTCACAATGGTTGGATCGCCGATCCTGACGATTCGCGGGAAATATAACCATGGCCTATGCGACTGTCAATTCAACCGGGGTAGGAAATGTCGATCTATTTTTGATCGTAAATTGATTTATGACAATATCTTGTAGGAAGTTTTATTTTTGGCCCAATCGGTTGTATTCTGGCCGGAAAAGCAGAGGTGAAATTGGGAATGGAATGTATCGAGGTAGCCATCGCGGTGGTGAAACGGGGCGGGAAAATCCTGATCTGCCGGAGGAAACCGGGCGGCAGCCTGGGTGGGTTTTGGGAATTTCCCGGCGGGAAGCGCGAGACGGGCGAAAGCCTGGAAGCGTGTCTGTTCCGGGAGTTGATGGAAGAGGTGGGGATAACCGTAAGGGTGGTTGAGAAGTTGACTCAAATCCGACACGATTATGGACAGACTCGCGTGACGCTGAATCCGTTTCTGTGCGAGCATATTGGGGGAGAGCCAGTTCCCATCGAATGGCGCGGGTTGAATGGGTGGAGGTTCAGCAGTTCCGCGATTTTGAGTTCCCGCCAGCCAATGATTCGTTGTTGAAGGAGATCGAGAAGAAAATGGCCGCTGGTTAGCGGATTGGGCCATTTGGTTGATGATGCTAAAGAGGATGCAACGTCCGGTTTGCCAATATTCGCATTTTGCGTTACCACAAGCGCGGTTATGGACGACACCTCCCTGGCAAATTCCGCGGATTATGCCGATGCGCTGCTCACCGCGCGGAAGGCGAGGAGTGTGCTGATTCTGATCGTTCTCCTGATGTTGCTGTTTCAACTCGGCTTATTTTTCGCGGCCCGTTACAAGGTTCCGATCGACGGTTCCTCGGTCACCCTCGATTTCCTGAAGTACCTGGTTGGGCTAACCGATTTTCTCGGGGTGGTCTTGCCGATGGTGCTGGCGGGTATTTTGATGTTGATCGTGCTTGTCATGCTGGTTGGCCGTGTGCTGGGGGTTTCGAAACTCGTATCCGCATTCATCGGCTGCATCGTACTTATGGTTCTGCTGTTCCCATGGCAGGCGTTTTTGATGAATCAGACGTTCAGTTCAGACCAGTTCAGAATCCCCGGCGTCTTGTATACATGGTCGGAACTTGTCCTGCGGGCGCGAACCCATCCGGATCACCCGGCGCTTATGCTGTTGTATTGGGCGCGTTTCGTCGGCTGGCCGGTCGCGGCGATTGTGCTGCTGCTCAAGATTCAACACAATAGCGGTAAGGGCCTTGCCGCCGCCCTACGTGGCGCGGCCCACGCCGATGCGGCGACGAACGAGCCGGCTCCGAATTTATGATCTCTCATGCGGGAAGAGCGCGGGAAACTCGCCGGCGATTGCGTCATCGACGAACTTTACACCCTCTGGGGAATGATCGTCGGCAAAGTCTCCGTCGTTGAAGACGGCAAGCTCTATCTCCGCGGCAGCATCTATGGCGACCTGACCGTCGAATACGGCGGCCGGGTCCATATCTTCGGCAATCTGCAGGGAAACCTGATCGTCAAGCGCGGGGCAAAAGTCATCCACAGTGGCGTCGTCGGCGGCGACATCCATAACCGCGGTGGTCGAATATTCATCGAACTGGCGGCCAAGACGATCGGGAAGATCAAAACCAAATCGGGGGATACGACCTTCGAGGCCCGACAGAAGTTTCCGCATGAGTGATACGGATGGAAATGCCGAATGCCGATTGCCAAATGCCGAATGAATACCAATATGTCTGTATCTCTTTATTTCATTCGGCGTTTGGCAATCGGCATTCGGCATTGACCTCCCCTCTCCCTTTGCGATTTACATTGCCGCCGATTAACCTTTCGGGCCTATGGCGGTAGAGAAATGGTCGGATTCCATCGTATTGGCGCATCTGGGAAGCGATCCGCATTTTTCGGAAGAGCTCGACAGTGTCATGAATATGATCCCGCCGTGCGACAGCGCGGTGCTGGACTTCTCGGCGGTTCATTTTGTGAATTCTTCGAACATCGCCGAGTTGCTGCGTCTCCGACATCGAGTCGCCGAGACCGGCGGCCAGCTCATTCTTTGCAACATCGGCAAGTCGATCTGGTCCACGTTTCTGATCACGGGGCTGGACAAGATATTTGAGATCGGCGAGGACGTGCCGACGGCGCTGGCGGCGATTCAGATCAAATGACGCCGGCGGCGCGAGCTTTCAACCCTTCGGCGACCATTTCGATCACACCCGGCCAATCGCGCGGCTTTGACTGACGGAACAAACGCATCGTCGGATACCAGGAGGTTTGGGAGCCGTGAAGTCCCCAGCGGAAATCCGCAACAAAGGGAAGCAGTGTCCAGACCGGCTTGCCCACGGCCCCGGCGAGATGGGAAACGGCGGTATCGACGCAGATCACGAGATCGAGATGATCGATCAGTGCGGCGGTCTCGGCAAAATCGCACAGCGATGAAGTAAAATCGATCAGCCGGGGCCGCGCCGGCTGTGTCGCGGCTTTTTCGTTTTCGTTTGCTTTCTGAAGGCTGAAAAATGCGACGCCTTCGACATCGGCCAAGGGGGCGAGCAATTGCGGATCGATGGAGCGGTTGGTGTCGTTTTTGTGTTTGGGGTTTCCCGCCCAGGCGATGCCGACGCGCAGCCGCGTCCCGGCCGACGTGGCGGATTCGATCGCGCTGCCCACGATTTTCGCCGGGCGGGATCAACGCTCAGATAGGGAATGTCCGCGGGGATGGTATCCAGCGTGGTTTGGAAGACGTGCGGTAAGCTCAACATCGGGATGTGCCAGTCATAATTCGGTAATTTCTCTTGGGTTCCGTAGACCAGCCTTACGCCGGCACATTTTTCCAGCAGCGATTTGACGGGCCAGTGGCATTGCAGGATGACGCGAGCACCCGCTGGGCGAATATATTTGCGTAACGCGCGAATTGGATGGTGTCGCCGATCCCCTGCTCGGAATAGATCAGGATCGTTTTGTCGGCCACGTCGGGCTTTCCGACCGGGTCGCGGCCCCATTGCGCGAGGGGATCGCGCCGGGCATTATCGCGGAAGGTGTCGCAATCCCAGCGGCATTCATACAAACGCCATCCGTTTTCGTAATCTCCCTGCGTGATAAGACACATCGCCAGTTGGCCCACCGCTTCGTAACAGCGCGGGTCGGCGGCGACAACGCGTCGCCACATTTCGGTCGCGCGGTCGAACTTCCTGGCGTTTTTGAAACAGTCCGCCACCGGACGGACCATCTCCGGATCCACGGTTTTGATCATGCCGATTCGGCGGAGCGCCGCCTCCTCGGCCGCCTCGGGTTCCCCATTTCGGGCAAGTGCCAGAACCAGATCGTGATGGGAACCGTTGATGTTCGGATCCAACTCGACCGATTTTCGCAGAGGCTCTATCGCCGAGCCGAAATCTCCCTTTTTGCCAAAGCAGGTGCCGAGGCGATGCCAATCCTCCGCGTGATTCATATTGATCTCGATCGCCTTGCGGCGAGCGGCGATCGCGTTGTCCAGGTCATCCAGATGCTCGTAGGCAAGGCTGAGATTCTCCCAACCGGCGGCGAGTGCCGGATCGGCTTCGACGGCCCGTAGAAAGATGTCTCTGGCCTCGGCGAGTCGTCCCGCCTCCGCGACGCAGATGCCCAGGCGATTGAGAACCAGCGCGTTTTGCGGCGAGGCGGCAATAATCTGGCGAAAGACATGCTCAGCCTCCGCCGGCTTGCCGCGGGACTTAAATTGCTCGGCCAGCTCGACAGCTTTTTCAACGCTCATTTGCGTCATGAATGAATCGTATAGAAATAATCGGCCCCCTTCCACGAATCGCGCGCCGTTTGGCGGACTCGTTTACGCGGCGCGGCCGTCCGGCATCACAACTGGGAACGCCGAAGGCGACGGGGTCCGGCGTTTGTGGAGCCAGAGCAGTGGCGCGATCAGACATGGGATCGCGGCGCACCAGATTGGGAAGGCAAGGAGGAAAACCCAACGTCCCCTGTTGGCATTTAAAGAATGTGCATCAAACTCCCAGAATGACCGGCGGAGATCGGGTCCGCTAAATTGGAGTTGTTTCCAGAGAATATGTGAGGACGCCGTGGGGTATGGGGAACGCCAAACCAGCCAATATATGGCTACTCGACCGCGTTGAAGTTCCAGGTCAAGCTGGAAGACATGGGGTTGCGGGCCTCTGACGTCGCCGTGGAAATATCCGGGTCCAAATTCGGCAACACAGCCAAGCGCCAAGACTCCCAGCGCGATCATGGACATCAGGGCGAATGCGCTGAGCAGCGGGCGCGACATTATAGACATCTTACCATTGGCCTTATTCGAATTTCGAATTTCAGATTTCGCCGCATCCTGCGGCGCGATATCCTCTTGCACATGGAAATCCGGGCGATGACCGCCCCCGATCTGGAGGGCGTGAAGGATATCGACGCCACGGGGGAATCGTCGCAATATCTCCATATCGAAAAAACCAGCGAGGGATTGGCGGTTTCGTGGAAGATGCAAATTCGTCCGCTACGGGAAAAGCGGGTGCATCGGCATACGCTGGATGATGACCGGGCATTTGCGCTCAAGCAGATCGTTACCGGGATGGATGAGGGAATCGCCCTGGTGGCCGAGCACGATGGCCGGCCGGTGGCGGCCGCGGTGGGAGCGCCTTCGCCGGAGACGGGAGTCTTTCGGTTGATCGATCTGCGGGTGGATTTCGATTTTCGCAGGCAGGGTTTGGCATCCGCGATGATGTTCCAGATGATCCAGGAAGCGCGGCAGCGGGAACTTCGGGCCGTGAGGGTCGAATCGGCGGCGGATGATTTCCCGATGCTGGAGCTTCTGGCCAAGCTTGGTTTCGAACCGACCGGTCTGGACACGCATTACCATTCCAATCACGATCTGGTGAAGGAATCGGTCGTTTTATTTTTCTATCTCACATTGAAGTAAAGGCGCCCATGAGCGATTTGTTGCTTGGCGAACTGAAAAACGAAAAGTTCGATCCGCGCGAACTGGCGGAGCGATTGAGGACATTTGAACCTGCCGACGGCGCGGTGGCACTGGAAATCCTTCCGCCCGAGGCGGCCGCGGGAGCAGCGCAGCTTCTGCCGCGGTCTATGGCGGCGGATATGCTTCGGCGGGTTGAGCCGGAACGGGCTGAGGGTCTGTTTGCGCTCATGGTGCCGCAGGCGGCGTCGGACATCCTGTCCGCGATGGCGCCTGATGACCGGGTGGATGTTCTGCGGCAATGCAGCCGAAAGCTTCATGATACGCTGGTTCGGGACATGGCCCCCGCCGAGGCCGCGGAGACCCGGCAACTTGAGCAATATTCGGCCCGCTCAGCCGGCGGGATCATGACCACAGAGGTCACCGCCCTACCCAAAACGTACACAGTCGAGCAAGCCATCGCCGAACTGCGGAAAATCCACCAGAAATCCGGGCAATTGTTTTATGTCTACGTCGTGGACGATCAGCGCCGACTGGTCGGCGTGCTCTCCATGCGCAACCTGGTCCTGGCCGAAACCAACTATCTGCTCGAAAACATCCTGATTCCCAATGTCAAAAGCGTTCCGGCCACCATGGATCGGGAGGAAGTGGCCCGCCTGATGCGCGCATCGCGATTTCTCGCGTTGCCGGTCGTTGACGAGGATGGGCGATTGGCGGGATTGATCACATTGGACGATGTCGTCGATGTCATTCACGAGGAGGCGACCGAAGACGTTCAGCGCATGTTCGGCGCTGGAGCCGAGGAACGGCTCAGCAGTTCGTGGCATTTCAGTTTCTCCAAGAGAATCTGGTGGCTGCAGGTGAACCTGGGAACCGCGTTTTTGGCCGGGCTGGTGGTCGCGGTATTCGGCTCGACGATGCATCGGCTGTCTTTCCTGGCAATTTATATCCCGGTCATTTCCAGCATGGGCAGCAACGCCGGAGCGCAGGCGATGTCGGTTGCGATCCGCGGGATCACGCAGGGCCGGCCGAACCAGAAATTGTTGCGGCACGTTCTCAACCGGGAAACCATTGTCGGATTCCTCAGCGGAATCGTGATCGGCGTCACCACCGCGATCATCGCCATGATCTGGCAATTCCATCACGGTGTGGCGCTGGGGGTCGTCCTGGGCGTTTCAATTATCATCACACAAACGTTGGCTTGCATAACCGGCGCGGCGATTCCATTCATCATGCGGCAACTCGGGTTCGATCCGGCGCAGTCGGCGATCATATTCATCAGCACGATCACGGACATCGCCGGATTTGCCCTGCTTCTGGGGCTGGCGACGATTTGCGCGGGGTGGATGAGATAATCAGTTCCAACCTTGGCGATCTTGGCGTCTTGGCGGTTCGATCGCATTTAATCCCGGCTGTCTCGCGAAAATCGTTTAATTGACCCCGCCCATTTTCCCGATATAATCACAGTCGAAATGCGAAAAACAGCGATCATCATCGGCCGGATAATTATTACCCCGCGAAAATCACTCGGGTAGGGCCGATCGTTCATCCTTTACGAATACCAAAGCCCTGCCCGATGGCAGGGTTTTTTATTTGGGTCTTTGCTACACTGAGTCGGAAACGATCCCATGGAAGAGAAGAAGAATTACAAGACGACGCTGAATCTCCCGCAGACGACGTTTGCGATGGAGGCGAAGCTCACGGCCAATGAGCCGGCCCGGCTCAAGCGGTGGAACGAAGCGAAGCTGTATGAGAAATTGATGGCGCCGTGCGCGAGCGGTGAGAAATGGGTTTTGCACGATGGGCCGCCATTCGCCAATGGCGATATTCATATCGGGCATCTGATCAACAAAACGCTGAAGGATGTCATCATCCGGTTCCGGTCGATGCAGGGGTTTCAGACGCCGTATGTTCCGGGCTGGGATTGCCATGGGTTGCCGATCGAACACAAAATCCAGCAGGATCTGGGGCCGAAACTGCGGCAGATGAGCGTGACGGAGGTTCGCAAGCTCTGCCACGAATACGCGGAGAAATATGTCAAAATCCAGAGCGAGCAGTTCCAACGCCTGGGGATTCTGGGCGAGTGGGACAATCCGTATCTGACGATGAGCCCGCGATACGAGGCGGACACGCTGGAAGTGTTTGCGAAATTCGTCGAGGACGGGATTGGTTTATAAGAAGCTCAAGCCGGTGCCATGGTCGATCGAGAACCAGACGGCGCTGGCGGATGCGGAATTGGAATATCAGGATGTGGAGGACAACAGCGTTTTCGTGGAGTTTCCGCTGGTGGGAACAAAGAACGAATTCCTGATTGTTTGGACGACGACGCCGTGGACGCTGCCGGCAAATCTTGCCGTGGCGGTTCATCCGGAAGTGGAATATGCATCGGTGAGATATCAGCGAGCGGGCCAGGAACGAAAGGGGCTTGTCGCCAAGAATCTTGTCGAGCGTGTTTTTAAAGATCGCGCCGGGGTCGAATCCTTTGAAGTGGCGGGCAGCGTACTGGGTCGCACGTTTAGCAAGGTGGGCGAAGGAATTTTACCAACATCCGTTTATCGAACGCAAAGGCGATCTTGTTTTTGCCGAGTACGTGACGACAACCGATGGCACGGGATTAGTCCATACCGCCCCAGGCCATGGAGAGGACGACTACGAAACCGGCATGCGCGAAGGCCTTGACGGTTTACAGCCCGGTGCTGCCTAATGGGCGATTCGACGAGAGCGTTCCGGAATTCATCCGCGGCAAAACGGTTCGAGAATCCAATGCGCTCATCGTCGAGGAGTTGAAAAAACGTAGATTTGTTGTTCGCCGAGGAGAAAATCGTCCACAGCTATCCGCACGACTGGCGGAGCAAAAAGCCAATCATCTTCCGGGCGACTGAGCAATGGTTTATCGATGTGAACAAGCCGTTCTCAGGCGGTGAATCATTGCGCGACACGCGCAAAGGAATTTGTCGATGGGCAGATCGACTTCGTCCCCAAATGGGGCCAGGCGCGATTCGCGGGAATGCTCGAATCCCGGCCGGATTGGTGCGTTTCGCGCCAGCGGGCGTGGGGATTGCCGATGCCGGTTTTTTATAACGAAAAGGGTGAAGCGCTTTTGACGCCGCAATCGGTTCGGGCCGTCGCGAAGCGATTCGCCGAAAAAGGAAGCGACGCATGGTTCACCGATTCGCCCAAGGATTTGCTTGGCGCGGATTTCCGATATCCGCCGGGGTTTTCGCCGGAAGGGTTGCGGAAGGAAAAAGACATCTTCGACGTCTGGTTCGAATCCGGGAGTTCCTGGCATGCGGTTTTGCAGGCGCGGCCGAACCTGAAATTTCCGGCCGATCTTTATCTTGAAGGATCGGATCAACATCGCGGCTGGTTTCAGCTTTCGCTTCTGCCGAGCCTCGGAGCGACGGGGAAGCCGCCGTTTAAGCAGGTGCTGACGCATGGCTTCATCGTCAAGCCGGATGGGACCAAGGTCAGCAAATCGGACAAGGAATATGTGACGGCCACGCAGGAGATCAACAAGCACGGGGCGGATTTGCTGCGGCTCTGGTGTTGCAGCGTCGATTACCAAACGACATCCCCAGCAGCCCGGCGATGATCCAGGAATTCGGCGACAAATACCGGAAGATCAGGAATACGCTGCGGTATCTGCTTTCCAATCTTTATGATTTCGATCCGCAAAAGGATTCGCTGCCGATCGAGCCGGCCAGCCTCGACGGGTGGGCGATGGCGGAGGTGAACAAGCTGATCGACGAAGTGAAAGCGGCGTATGATGCGTATCAGCTTCATCGCGCTTTTCGGCTGCTGCACGATTTCTGTGCGGTGCAGATCAGCGCCGTTTACGGCAACGCGATGAAGGACCGGCTCTATTGCGAGAAGGCGGATTCGCCTCTGCGTCGCCGAAGCCAGACGGTCATGCGGAGGATGGCGGACTGTTTGATTCGGCTGCTCGCGCCGATGCTGGTGTTCACGGCCGACGAGGCGTGGGAGCATTTGCCGCATAAAACGGCGGAGGAGTCCGCGCTCGCTGCGGTGCATCTGCTGCTTTTGCCGCAGGAGACCGGCGATGAGCCGACCGATGATCAGAAACGGGAATGGGCGATGTTGATGGAACTGCGCGATCAGGCCCTGGCGCAGCTGGACGCCTTGAAGAAATCGGTGGGGCTGAACAAGGCGCTGGATGCGGAGCTGGTTTACAAGATCGACGACGATGACCTTCGCCGGCGGCTGCAAAGCTATGGTCCGGACCTTGAAGACATGGTCGGGGCCGGGTGCCACAGTTTCGCGGAGAAAGGCGTCGCTGGACCGGCAGTGCTGGTGGAAGTCGTGGATCGCCGCGAGAAATACAAGGCCTGCGTCCGAAGCTGGAAACGCCGGCCGGATGTTGGCGAAGATGCGGAATACCCCGATCTGTCGCTGCGCGACGCGGCCGTCGTGCGCGTTATTCGATTAAAATGAAACGCCGAAAACGAATCTCACGCGGAGGCGCAAGAAAAACTCTGGTCCGCCTTGGAATTTTAATGGAGCGGGAATGACGCAGTCTTTTCCTGACGTACCTCCTTCTAAGCCGAAGGTTCGGGATGTGATAGGCGCGGAGATTCCGCCAATTGAAATTTTCGATATTGGGGCGGGGAACGAGGGTGAGGACCGTTATTCCGCGCTGCTTGCGGAAGAGTTGGCGAATGTCAGCGCGTTTGAGGCGAATCCCAGGGAGCTTGAGAAGCTGCGGGCCGCCGGCAGACCTCGCCGGCGGTATTTTCCGCATTTCGTGGGAAAAGGAGGTAGCGCGACATTTCATTTTGCGCTATTCGGGGTGCAGTTCGCTCTACGAGCCTGATCCGCGGGTGATAGACCTGTTCATGTCGATCAACGCGACCACGCCGGCCGGGAATTTTACGCTGAAGGGGACCGAAGAGGTTCAGACCGTGCGACTGGACGATATTCCGGAATTGGGTACTTGCGACTTTCTGAAGGCCGACGTGCAGGGGGCGGAGCTCGATGTATTGCAAGGCGCGGCCAGGACGCTGGGAAATGTCCTGATTATCGAATGCGAAGTGGAATTTGTGCCCCTTTACAAAGATCAACCACTGTTTGGAGATATCCAGGTTTTCCTGCGCCAGCACAATTTCGTGTTGCATAAATTCATTGACATCAACGGCAGAACCTTTCGCCCGTTGGTGCTTGGCGGAAATATCTTTGCGCCGATGAGCCAGGTCTTGTGGGCAGACGCCGTTTTTGTCAGGGATTTTTCCCGGCTGGAACTTTATTCGGACGAACAATTGGTCAAAGCGGCCGCGGTCCTGTACGGCGTTTACCACTCGTACGATCTGGCTTTGCGAATGCTGACCGAACACGATCGTCGCCGGCACGGCAACCTGGCCGGCCAATTCAACCAAATCCTGGCGAACGCGAGGCGCCTTCCATATCTGTATATGAACGTGAAACTGCAACCGACGCGAAAAAGTGAGAAGAAGCCAACTTAGTCAAGCTACGCAGGCCAGGCCCAATTTTTGGCGATAGAATCTATTAAATGGCTTTATCTCCCATTCAACTCGCCGTGCTGATCAGCGGATCGGGGACGACGCTGCAAAACCTGATCGATCGCATCGGGGATGGATCGCTGAACGCCAAAATCGCCGTGGTGGTCGCTTCGCGCCCGGCATCGGAGGCATCGATCGGGCCCGGCGAGCAGGATTGAAATGCCATGTCGTCGATCGCAAGGAATACTCCAATATTCAGGACTTTAGTCGGCTGGTTTTCAATATCTGCGCGGATGCAAAAGTTGACTTGATCTGCCTGGCCGGTTGGCTTTCGCTTCTTGAGATACCGGCGGCATTTCATGGGCGAGTGATGAACATTCATCCGGCCCTGTTGCCGGATTTCGGCGGCAAGGGAATGTTCGGCCGGCGGGTGCATCAGGCGGTAATCGACCAAGGTTGCAAGTTCAGCGGATGCACGGTTCATTTCGTCGATGAGAGTTACGATACCGGCCCGATCATCCTTCAGCGGGTCTGCCCCGTGCTGGAAGATGACACCGCCGATTCGCTGGCCCATCGAGTTTTTGAGGAGGAGAAGATTGCATATCCCCAGACGATCCGGCTGTTTCAGGAAAATCGCCTTAAAATCGAGGGTGGGCGGGTGCGGATCGTTTCAAAATAAAAAAAGCGGCCAACGAAGGGCCGCCTTGGTAAGTCAATTGTCAAATCACCGTTGCGAGGCAAAAACCCCGATCAGGCCGGCTTATGGTGCTTGTGATGGCGATGATGATGGTGATGGTGCTTGCCGGTACCGGCAAAGGCCGATGTCGGCAGCATCGCAACGCCGAAACACCCCAGAAGGATCAGGACCAGAATCTTACGCATAGCTCGCTCCTCTACTTAACTCGGAACCCCAAAAGTTCTAACCGCACATTTCGGCGGCCATCATATCTATAATCGTCAATCAGAGCAATTTATTTTCGCGAAATCTTAATTTCCTTTCCACTCGGGGGTTGGCGCGGGCGTCAAGTAGCTCGCTAGGCTGCCTTTTTAGGGGATTGCCCTCATTTCTGCCGTCTCGGGATCACTGGTATGCCAGTCTTGTAAAATCCCATCCTGAAACGTGATGTGATATGGTTTGAAGTGAACATACCCCGCATCATCTACTCCGGTCGGGACATAAAATATATATTCCATTTTGCCGGTTGAGTCGGTATACGTTTGTTCGGGGTAGAAGAAGGAATTATTAAGCGGCCCAAGTCCTCGGTGGAGGCATAAAACGCACTGCTGAAAGTTCATGCCCGCAAGTAATATGTGTTGATTTATCCCGGCATTAATCATCGCCTGCTGAGCGGCTTCCGCTTTCGCCGCGATATTTGCTGGATCTGCGTCCTTTTGAGCTTGGAATTCCATCTCGCGTTGTTTTGTGATATCGGAAAATTCTTTTGCCAGCTTATCTTTCGCGGCTTTAAGATCTGCTTGCGCCTTTCTCGTCTGCTAACAAGGCATTAAAGGCGACCTGATCATTTTCGATCACTGCATCTTTCATATCCTGAAGCTGACTAACGAGTTTTATTTTTCCCGCGGCCGCGCCCGCCCGGTCAGAAACATCGCTAGTATCGGCAATCTCAGTCTGCAATGCCTTGATCGTAGAAAGGATGTCTTTGTATTTTTGACTTTTCTCAATGCCAGACCGAGCGATGGCGTCGGCGGTCGCCTTTATCAGGGCCCGGTGCGCGGCGACGGCTGCTTCCACCAGGGGTTTAATATTGGAATCGTCAACTACGATTATTGGCCTCGTCGTTGGCGACGTAATCATCAAATCAGACTGCGTTGTAGGCGGTGAATAAGGATTTGCCTTTGCCCCAAATGCGAAATTTTCTGCGACGATCACAAGGATTATAGGCACGATCAGTCTTCTCATAAAATCCTCGCTATCGGTTGTCGCCTAATTTCACCCAATTTCGTTAAATCTGCATGATTTCCGCCCGTTTCTTCTCGACGTGCTCATCGACTTTAGCTTCGTAGCTCTTGGTCAATTCCTGGATTTGCTCTTTGCCCCCGGCGGCTTCGTCCTCGGTGACCAGGCCGCCCTTTTCTTCAGTTTCGAGGACTTTGTTGGCATCACGCCGGGCGTTGCGAATGGCGATCTTGGCGGTCTCGGCCATTTGCTTGCATTGTCCGGCGAGTTGCTGGCGACGTTCCTGCGATAAGGGAGGCAACATCAGTCGAAGCGTTTTGCCGTCGCTGTGGGGGGTCAGACCGATCTTGCTGTCGTTGATCGCCTTTTCGATCGCGCGAAGATCGCCGGGGCTGAACGGCTTGATGAGAATCTGGGTGGCTTCGGGGACGCTGATGGAAGCGATAGAGCGGAGATCGGTGGGCGAGCCGTAATAATCGACTTTAATATGCTCGACCAACGCCGGCGTGGCACGTCCGGTCCGGATGCCGCGAAGCTCGTGGAGGAGATGGTCGTTGGCCTTCTCCATGTGCATCTCGGCGTCGATGAGAATGTCGTCCAGGGGCATACTGGATATATATGTTAGCAGGAGAATCGGATTCTGGTAGTCCCGAATCCGATGGCTGCTTGAAGAAGAAAAATAAGATGATCGGTTACGCATTTCTTGCCGTCAGACTTCGCCGGCTCGAATGCGGGAACGCGTTTTCGCTTCGAGCACACTTGGCTGGCCCGGCGAAGATCGCAGCATCCGTCTCGAAACGGGAAAGAAGAGTCGTCCGACTGCAAAAGGCCGTTCCGAACTTTTTCAGGCCAGCCGGCAGCGTCCGAAGCGCCAACGCGTGTTATATTCGAGCCAGCGATGCCAAGCGGCACGAGAACCGTAACCGATCAAAATCCCCTATCTTGTTATCCAGCGATTAAGCCACTCGTCCGCTGTTTGGATTCTGCTCCTAAAATTCTTGCATCATTTTCGCCCTGTCGGCATGATGCCTGTTGGATCATTTCATCAATGCTGCGTCGCACGCTGAATATCTTCCTTCTCGGATCGTTCCTCTACTGGTCCTCCGGCCTCGGGGGATACCTACACGAGAAGTATGAGCATTGGCATCCGGAACAGACAGCGGCTGATCTGGCCACGGCGAAAAACGGCCATAAGCCGCTGCAGGAGGCGGACGATCATGATGAGTGTCCGACCTGCCAGAACCTGAAGATGATGAAGGCGCGTGCGCCGGACGCGCCGAAGGCGCCCGAGCCTTCTTTGCCGAGCGTTGAGACTGTTTTCCTGCCGCACCGGGATGTGCCGGTGCTTTCGTTTGTTGTCTTCATTCCTGCGCGAGCGCCGCCGGGGTTTTCCACCATTTCGGCTTAACGTAATCGTTGCATGGGCGCTTGCGCCATGTTGCGCCGAAGACATGGGCGGGACGCCCATGCCACATCTTATTGATTAATTCCTTTGGCACTTCTCGGAGGCGCATTCTTATGCGTTTAATCCTCGTTTGGGCCGTAACGGCGATTGCCGTCGGCGGCGCTCTGGGCTGGGGCGCGGAAATTTCAGCCATGACCAATGTAAGTCCGTCCACAATTCCCAGTAGTTTGGAAATCATTCCGGCCCCCCCGCCGCCGGCGATGCACGAAATTGCGCCGGCGCCGACGACTTTGCCGTCACCTTCGCCGGTCGCGACAATTCCGGCGACGACGGTTCCGTCCCCGGCTTTGGCGCAGACTCCTGTCGGAGGACAACTGGCCAAGGTGGTCGTCACATCTGATTTGGATTTGTCGCGCGATCAGATCTCCCCTCCATTGGGAGCCACCACCTACACCGAAGGCCCGAACCAGATCGAATCCATCCCCGGCGGGGAAAACACGACTTTCCAACAGGTGCTCATCCGGGCACCCGACGTCGTCACGGACTCGTTCGGACAGTTTCACATCCGCGGCGAGCACGCCAACGCCACCTACAGCGTGGACGGCGTCCTTCTTCCCCAGCCGATCAACACCTTCGGCCAGGAAATCGACACCCATATGGTCCAATCGGTCACGCTGATCGATGGCTCCCTCCCCGCTCAATTCGGCTTCCACACTGCTGGAATCATCGACATCACCACCAAAACCGGCTCACAGCTACAGGGTGGTGAAGTCTCCATCTACGGCGGCCAATACGACACGTTCGAACCGTCCGCTGAGCTGGGCTGGACCAGCGGGAAATGGGATTTCTTCGTAGCCGGTTCCACCAAGCAAAATGATCTCGGCATCGAAAACCCCACCCCAAGCGTGCGTCCCATCCACGATGAAACGAATCAGCAGCGGTTATTCGCTTATGCGTCCTATCACATTGATGACACCAGCCGGTTCAACTTCTTCATCAATGCCGCCAATGCTGATTTCCAAATCCCCAATATCCCCAATGTTCCGCCCGCTTTCACGCTTGGGACTGATTCCTATTTCAACTCCGCCGATTTGGATGAAAACCAAAACGAGCAGGAATACTACGGCGTCGCTTCCTACCAAAAGAGCACCGATCAATATTCGGTGCTGGCCTCGGCATTCCATCGCTACGGGCAGATCCATTTCACGCCCGATCCGGTGGGAGACCTGATCATGCAGGGTGTGGCCGGGGAAATCCTCAATTCCTACTCCACCAGCGGCCTGCAAATTGATAGTTCGTACAACCTCAACGATCAGCACACCCTGCGGGCTGGATTGGTCGCGGATTACACGGTGGAGCGAAACAACACGAACACCAACGTGTTTCCGGTCGATCCGACGACCGGGTTGCAATCTTCCACCACACCCGAACTAATCGTCGACGATACCCGCAACAACGCCCTGGAAGCCGGGATATATCTCCAGGATGAGTGGAAGCTGACCAAGACCCTCACCCTGAACTACGGTGCCCGTCTCGACGAATTTGCCGCCAATTTCGATAACGAGGGCCAGCTTAGCCCGCGCGTCAATCTCGTCTGGAAAGCCACCGACAAAACCACGATCCACGTCGGCTACTCCCGCTATTTCGTCCCGCCACCGGTGCAATATGTCCCGCCCGAAACGATCGCGAAGTTCGCCAACACCACCAACGCCCCAGCCAACACGCTGGACGATCCGCCCAAGGTCGAGAAATCAAATTACTACGACATCGGCATCTCCCAGCAGATCACCAAGCCCTGGACCGTCAACCTCGACGGGTTCTACAAACAGGCCCAAAACCTTGTCGATCTTGGCCAGTTCGGCGACGCCGTCATCTTCACACCGTTCAACTATCGCTATGGGCGCGTTTATGGAGCGGATATCAGCACCACCTACAAACAGGGCGGCCTTTCCGGTTACGCAAACTTCGCCTGGGTCACCGCCGAAGGGAAGGATATCAATTCCCAGCAATTCACCATCGACCCGACCGAGTTGTCCTACATTCAGTCCAACTTCATTCCGCTCGATCACGAATCCCAATACACCGCCTCCGCGGGGGCTTCATACGATTGGAAAGACAACGAGGTTTATCTCGACTGGCTGTTTGGATCAGGTTTACGGACCGGCTTCGCCAATCTGATCGCCGAGCAATCGTACTATCCGGTGAACATCGGATATATCCACACGTTCCACCCTTCACGCCACGACGCCATCCAACTGCGATTCGATGTCCTCAACGTTTTCGACGAGGTCTATCAAATTCGCAGCGGTACGGGCATCGGCGTAGCCGCTCCGCAGTATGGGCAGCGCCGGACATTCTATGCGGGGCTGGCTTACCAATTTTGATGGAGTTGCGCATTTGAAGGATCGGTTGAACTCATTTTCGCAAATCACGGAACACGAGGCCGGCCTGTTGCCCGTGGGCACGCTGGTTTTGTGGTCGGCATGCTTCGTTGTCGGGTTGGTGGGGTTACTCTGGCCCCGCCGCCCGGCACCGGCGGCACCTGCCCCGCCGCCAGTCGATGCGGTGCTTCTAAATGTGGAGACGATCAGCCAACGTACGACGGCTGAACCAAAACCGCCGTCGGCGGAAATCTCCACGCCGCCGGAGTTGCCGGCGGTGGCCGCGCCCAGTCCGGCCATCGCCTTTGCCGAGCCGGTCAACGCGCCGGTTCATGTCGTTACCGCTCCGCGCATCGTGACGACCCGGCCGGCGATTATTCAACTCACATTCGGAGAAGGCGAAGGGGCGCAGCCGCCTCCGGAATATCCGCCCGAAGCGGTTATCAACGGCCAGGAAGGCACGGTCATCGTGCGATTGTCTGTCGATCAGGATGGCCAAGTCACCGACGCCATCGCCAGTTCGCCTTGCTCGTGGCCACTGCTCAATAACGCCGCGGTTCGCGCCGTGCGAAGCACCTGGCGGTTCCAGAAAGGCCCCGTGCGTTCTTATGAAGTTTCCATTCAGTTTCAACTCAACCGGCATGAATAAGGAGTCGTAATATGAATTCGTATTTGGCAAACATTATTGTGGATTATTTTCAGGAAGGAGGGCCGATCATGTGGCCGATCCTTCTGGCGTTGCTGGCGGCCCTCACCGTTGTCATCGAACGGGCGCTATGGTGGTGGAATCTGCGGCGGCGAACCCGCTCCGCCACTATGGAACGCAGCTTTGATGCCATCGCCGCGGGAGATTTCGCCGAAGCGCTCCAGCTCACCGATGATGTGGATGATCCGTTTCTCCAGACTATCCATGACGGCCTGGTCAACGCGCACAGCTCGCTCCTGGGAGCGATGCAGTTGCGCGCGTCCAAGGAATTGGAATCGGGCGAACGCCGGCAGTGGGTGCTGGGAACATTGATCACCCTGGCCCCCCTGCTCGGTCTTCTCGGAACCATTACGGGGATCATGCGTTCGTTTAATTTCGTCGGTGAGGAACAACTCGCCCCGACGAAAGTCAGCGGCGGCATCGCCGAGGCGCTCATCGCGACCGCCTGCGGTCTGGGAATCGCGATCCTCTGTCTGGTTCCTTACAACTATTTCAATCGTCAGCTCGCGCATTTCCGCGCCCGATTGGAACGGACGATCAATCACGTCGAACTGCTCGTGGAATCCGCCAAGCATCACGGGCACGATCTCGAAGAATTCGCCGGCCGCCGGGCTATAACCGATCGCGCCGGGCAAAAGGAGGCCGCCGATGCCCGTTAAACTCGATACCAAACTCGCCTCGGATAATGCCGAGGCGCGGATCGAAATTATCCCGCTGATCGACATCATGTTTTTCCTGCTGGCGTCGTTCATGCTCGTCAGTCTGAGCATGGTGAACCTGAAGACGGTCAAGGTGAATCTGCCCACGGCCACTTCCGCCGTGAATGAATCCACTCGCGATTTCGTCGACATATCGGTGGACAAGGCGGGATCGGCTTATCTCGACAAAAAGCCTATGGACGACAACGAATTGATCGGCGCACTCGCGGGATTTCAAAAGGCCAATCCCAATGTCCGCATCATCATCAGCGGAGATACCGAAGCCCGGCACGGAGATGTGATCCACGTGCTGGACCTTGTTCGGCTGGCGGGGATTGAAAAGGTGGCGTTTGAGATTCGCCCGCCGGGAAAGGGGCATACGCCGTGAACCGATTTTTTTCGCTTCTTAATTTTGTCGGCGTGGCCGCGCTGTGCGTGTTGTGCTGTGTCCAATGGCAGGCGAACAGCCGGCTGGAAGCCAATGTCGAGCGACTAGACCAGACGCGGATCGAGCAATCCGCGAAAATTGCCGAGCAGGACATAACATTGAAGGACGACGCCGCCGATCTGGAAGATTTGCGCCAGCGGCTGTCGATGTCGGAATCGGAGTTGAAAACGACAATCGCCGACAGGGATCGTTTTGCGGCGGAAGATAAACTGCTCAAGGCGGCGCTGGACAAATGGATTGCCGCCGTCAAGGAACGCGATGCCGCGATTAAACAGGCCGGCGATGTCATTCAAAAACTTGTCGGCGAGAGAAACGATGCGATTGCGAAATTCAACGACCTGGCGGACAAATACAACGCTCTTGTGAAGCAGTGATCCGCCTCTGATGAGGTCTGATCCGGTATACTCAGGGCAGGTTCGCGGCCATGACCCCAATCACAACGCACCAGGCCATCCAGATCGCTCAGCAGCACCATCAGGCGGGCCGGCTCGCCGAGGCCGAGAAAATCTATCGCCAAATTCTGCGCAGCAACCCAATCACGCGCAGGCCCTGAATCTTTTGGGTGTGCTCGCGGGACAGGTCGGGCGGCTGGATGCGGCCATGGAATTGATCCAACGAGCCATTCAGATCGATCCTAATTTTGCCGAAGCGCATGGCTCTCTGGGCGTAATATTGGAGGCCAAGGGGAATCTTGACGAGGCTATCGAGTCCCATCGGCAAGCCATTCGGCTCAAGCCTGACATCGCTGAGATGCACAGTATTCTTGCCAGGGCGCTCAAGAGTGCCGGACGGCTTGACGAAGCGGTCGCAGCCTATCGGGAAGCCATCCGGCTCGAGCGGAATGACGGTGTCGCGCATGCGAATCTTGGCGGCGTTCAAAACCTCATGGGGCAATTTGACGATGCCCTCGCCAGTCTTCGGCAGGCCGTTCGCCTTCGGCCTGATCTTGCCAGGGCGTATAACAATCTCGCCTCCACATTGCGGGACACCGGCCGGCTGGATGAAGCGATCGACTCCTATCGACAGGCCATTCAGCTCAAACCGGATTACGCCGCAGCCCATAGTAATTTGATTTACACCCTCCAATTTCATCCCGGCTATGACGCCAGCCTGATTCATGAAGAGTTGAGCCGCTGGAACCAACAGCGCGCCCAACCGCTCCGCAAACTCGTTGGGCCGCATACGAATAATCGGGATCCCAATCGTCGATTGCGTATCGGATATGTCTCGGCCGATTTTTACGATCACGCGTCGGCTTTCTTTCTTTCGCCGCTATTCCGCCATCATGATCGGGAGCAATTTGAATTGTTCTGTTATGCCGAAGTGCCTCAGACCCGGATAGTGCCGCAGCAGATGCGCGATGAGGTCCAGCACTGGCGCTTCACCGAGGGCTTGACCGACGAAGCGGCCGCGCGGCTTATCCGCGACGATCAGATCGACATTCTGGTCGATCTGAAAGTTCACACTTCGGGCAACCGTCTCCTGGTCTTCGCCCAAAAACCCGCGCCGGTGCAGGCCACCTGGCTGGGCTACCCCGGCACAACCGGCCTGGATACGATCGATTATCGCATCACCGATCCGTACCTCGACCCGCCGGGTCTTGAGGATGACAAAAATTCGGAGCGGCCGATTCTTCTTCCCGAAACATTCTGGTGTTACGACCCTCTCGCCACCGCACCCGTGGTGAACCCGCCGCCGTGCCTGGAGACGGGATTTGTCACCTTCGGCTGCCTGAACAGCTTCAACAAAATCAACGAGCAGGTTTTGCAGCTCTGGGCGCGGGTTCTCAAATCCGTCGATCGGTCGCGATTAATCATCCTCTGTCCCGAGGGAAGTCATCGTCAGCCGCTCATGGATTTGATGCAGCGGGAGGGAGTCAATCCCGATCGGATCGAATTGATCGCCCGCCGTCCGCGGCCGCAATACCTCGAGGTTTATCATCGCATCGACGTGGGGCTTGATACCTTTCCGTATAACGGTCACACGACCAGCCTCGATTCATTTTGGATGGGCGTTCCGGTTTTGACTCTGGTGGGAAAGACTTCGGTTGGACGGGCGGGGATGTCGCAATTGACCAATCTCGGCTTGCCCGAACTGATCGCCCACACGCCGGAACAATGCGTGCGGATTGCCGCCGATTTGGCGAATGATTTACCCCGGTTGGCGGAGCTGCGCCGAACTTTGCGTCCCCGGATGCGGGCGTCCCCGTTGATGGACGCCCCGCGCTTCGCCCGGAATATCGAAGCCGCTTACCGGGAAATATGGCGGAAATGGTGCGAGGGAGGCGCGGCATGAATCTTGGACAGCGACTCGATTCCGGCTTTTCGCATTACCAGGCCGGTCGCCTGGCGGAAGCTGAAAGCATCTACCGTGAAATACTGGCGCAATACCCCGACAATCCGGATGCCCTACATCGGTTGGGGATGCTCGCCGGTCGGGTCGGCAGGCTCGACGCGGCCGTGGAATTAATCCGCCGCGCGATCTCGATTAACTCAACCAATGCCGCTTATTTCAATAGCCTCGGCAACGCCTTAAAATCCAAAGGACAACTCGATCAGGCGATCGCAGCGTATCGGCAAGCCATCGGGCTCGATCCCAAATTGACCGAGGCGCACAACAATCTCGGCACCGTCTTGAGCGACATAGGACAACTCGATGCGGCAATTGCTTCGTACCGTCAAGCGATTCACCTCAAGCCTGATCTCTGCCAGGCCCACAACAATCTCGGCAACGCCTTGAGGGAAATGGGGCAATCCGACGCGGCGATCGCTTCCTTTCGCCAGGCCCTTCGGTTCGGGCCTAATTTTGCCGAGATTTACAACAATCTCGGCGCCGCATTATTGGATCAGAAGCAATTTGACGAGGCCATCGCCGCCTTTGGGCACGCCATTCGGATCAAACCTGATTTCGCCGAGGCGCACAATAACCTCGGCAGCGCCTTGAGCGACAGCGGGCAAGCGGATCAGGCGATCTTCGCCTACGTGCAGGCTATTCGGATCAATCCCGATTATGCCGACGCGCACTACAACCTGGGCCACGCCCTGAAAGTCACGGGGCAACTTGATCAGGCCATCGCTTGCTACCGGCAGGCCCTTCGCCTTAAACCGAAGTACGTCGAAGCGTATAACGATCTCGGCAACGCCTTAAGCGTCAAGGGACAGTATGACGAGGCCATCGCTTCCTATCGCCGCGCCATTGCCATCGATCCTCGTGCAGCTAAAGCCCTCAGTAATCTGGGCAATGCTTTGATGAATACGGGCCAGCACGATGAGGCGATCGCTTCCCATCGTCATGCCATTGAGCTCAATCCGGATCTTTCCGAAGCGCACAACAATCTGCTCGTGGCCCTCCATTATCATTCCGGCTTCGATGCCAAAATGATCCATCAGGAGCACCGCCGCTGGAATCAACAGCACGCACAGCCGCTCAGAAAATTCATCCAGCCGCATTCCAACGACCCCAACCCCGACCGTCAGTTGCGAATCGGCTACGTCTCGCCGGATTTCCTCGATCATCCAGTCGGGCGGCTGATTCTTCCCCTGCTCTGTGCGCATGATCGCCATCATTTCGTGGTCTTCTGTTATTCAGACGTCCGGCAACCCGATCGACTTACCCCGCTTGTTCGCCGACACGCCGACCAATGGCGAAACATTGTCGCACTCACTGATGAACACGCCGCCCAATTGGTCCGCGACGACCGGATCGACATCCTGGTGGACCTGACCATGCACGTGGCCGACAACCGCCTGCTCCTGTTCGCCCGCAAGCCCGCTCCGGTCCAGGCGACCTATCTGGCGTACTGCTCCACCACCGGATTGGACACGATGGACTACCGTTTAACCGACCCCCATTTTGATCCGCCCGGAATGAATGACGCGTATTACAGCGAGGAATCGATACGTCTGCCGGAAACTTATTGGTGTTATCCGATAGACGATCAGAGTCCAGAAGTCAGCCCGATGCCGGCATCGCTGTCGGTGAAATCACTTTTGGCTGCCTCAATAGTTTCTGCAAGGTTTCACAAGGCGCCCTGAATCTGTGGATGCAGTTGCTGCGAGCGATGCCGAAATCCCGCCTCATTCTCCACGCCCACCAGGGCAGCCACCGCCAGCGCGTTTGGGACATGCTGCAGCAAGGCGGAATCGATCCGCGGCGACTGAAATTTACCGACAAGGTTCCCCTGCAAGAGTATTTTGCCCAGCACGGACAAATCGACATTGGTCTGGACCCGTTTCCTTTCGCGGGCGGCACCACCACCTGCGACGCCCTGTGGATGGGCGTACCCGTTGTCACGCTGGCCGGCCAAACCGCCGTCGGCCGCGGCGGCGCGAGCATCCTGACCAACATTGGGCTGCCGGAACTGATTGCCACGACTCCACAGCAGTACCTGCAAATTGCCGAAAGCGTTGCCGGAGATTTGCCGCGATTGGCCGAACTGCGTCGCACCTTGCGTCCCCGTATGCAGGCGTCCCCATTGATGGACGCCCCGCGTTTCGCCCGGAACGTCGAAGCCGCGTATCGGCAGATGTGGCGGAACTGGTGTCAGGGAAGCGGGTAGCCGGACCGCTATTTCGGATAAATCCTTGTCCCAATCTTTTCGCCGCGGATCACGCGCACGATATTGCCGGCTGTTTTCAGATTGAACACAACCAGGGGAATCTTTCTTTCCATGCAGAGAGTGACGGCCGTCAGGTCCATCACCCGCAGTTTGCCGTTTAATATCTCTTCATAGGAAAGATCTTGAAGCAGGCGGGCGTTGGGGTCTTTCTTGGGATCGGCCGAATAAATCCCATCCACCTTGGTGGCTTTGAGCAGAACATCCGCTCCGATCTCGGTCGCCCGCAGGGCCGCGCAGGTGTCGGTCGTGAAAAACGGATTTCCCGTCCCCGCGGCGAGGATGAGCACCCGGCCCTTCTCCAGATGCCGAACGGCCCGACGGCGAATGAACGGCTCGCAAATGCTGTAAACGCTGATGGCCGACTGCACGCGCGTCGGCTGGCCCATCTTTTCCATCGTTTCCTGAAGCGCGACAGCGTTGATGACGGTGGCCAGCATCCCCATGTAATCAGCCGTGGCCCGCGGGATGTTGCCATCCTCGGCGAAAGTGGCCCCGCGAATAAAATTTCCCCCGCCGACGACGATAGCCAGTTGAACGCCCATCTGCGCCACTTCCACGCATTGCCGGGCGATGTTCTCCAGTTCCGGAGCTTCGATGCCGAACGACCCTTCGTGGCAGAAGCCCTCGCCGCTGATTTTCAGAAGAACGCGGGAATAGGCGGCGGGGATTTTATTGGGGACGGAGGGTTGCGGCATGGGGGGATTATAAGGGGAAGAGACGGAGAGACAAAGCGATGGAGAGACGAAGTGGTTTGGGTCCGCACACTTTGTCTCTTCGTCTCTTCGTCACTCCGTCTCTTCCCCTCCCAATGGTATATTCCCCCCATGTCCATCGTTCTGATCGGTTATCGCGGCAGCGGGAAGACGACGGTGGGGCGGCTACTGGCCGGACGGCTTGCCAAAACGTTCGTCGATTGCGATGAAATAATTGTTTCTCGCAGTGGAAAAACGATTCGTGGAATTTTCGACGAGGGTGGTGAAGATGCTTTTCGCAAATTGGAATCGAGCGTGATCGCCGAACTGACGTCGAAAACAGATCATGTGATTGCCGTCGGCGGCGGCGCAATCCTTCGCGAAGAGAATCGCCGGGCACTCGCCAAAAATTTCGTCGTTTATCTCCGCTGCGATCCGGGCGTGTTGCTGCGGCGAATCCTGGATGATCCGGCCACTTCCGATAATCGGCCGAATTTGACGGGCCTAGGCGGCGGGATTGAGGAAATCGAAGCGCTTCTGCGCGGCGCGAGCCGATCTATAGGGCGGCGATGAACGTAGAACTTGATGTGACCAATCTGTCGCCCGAACAGGCGGCTGAGGAAGTCGCACGATTGATTTCAGAATCGAAACGCTGAGTCTTCAACGCATGCCGCATTTGTTTTATATCCCATTTCTGTTTGCCATCGGGGCCTGCGTTGGGAGTTTTTTGAACGTTGTGGTCTATCGGCTCCCGCGCGGCCTGTCGCTGATAAGCCCGCCATCGCGATGTCCGAAATGCGAAACGCCGCTGGCGTGGTATGACAATATCCCGGTCTTCGGATGGATATTCCTTGGCGGAAAGTGCCGGTATTGCCGCGAGAGGATTTCGCCGAGATATCCGATTGTCGAAGCGATCACGGGCCTGCTCTTCGTTTTCTATTACGTGATGTTTTTTATCGAGCGTCTTGGGCCGCCGGAGGAAATGAATTGGCCGATTTACGGGTTATACATGGCCCTCATCGCCGGGCTGCTGGCCGCGAGCCTGATCGACGCGGAGTTGTTCATTATCCCCGCCGGGATACCCTGGTGGCTGGCGGCGATCGGCGTGATCGTCCACGCGACGGTGCATCAACGCGGAACCGCCGGTTCATTGATCGATCCACCCTTCGCGCTCGCGCTTTCTGCGGGCTGCTTGATCGGATTAATCATCAGCATCATTCTTCTTCAGACTGGCGTATTGCCGCTGAGTTTTCCGCAGGGAGATTTGCTTGAGGTCGAGAGAGCCGAGCTGAAGGAAAAAGCGGACAAGGCCGCGCAATCCGGCGAGGAGTCCCCGGAGATTCCGCCGGAGTTCACGGCAGCGGAAGTCCGCCGGGAGATTCGCAAGGAGATGCTCTTCCTGATGCCGCCGCTGGTTTTGGGAGGAGCATTTGTGTTTCTGCATCTCCATGTTCCGGCCGTGAGGAGCTTGTGGTACGCCGCGGCGAAAATGGATTGGCTCAACGCGGGGCTGGGCGCGATCCTGGGTGGTCTGATCGGCGCGTTCGTGGTCTGGCTGACGCGGATTTTGGGATCGTACGCCCTCGGAAAAGAAGCCATGGGTTTGGGCGATGTTCATCTGATGCTTGGCGTCGGGGCGATCCTCGGCGCGGGAATGGCAACCATCACATTTTTCTCGCCCCCTTCGCGGGAATCGTCGCCGGATTATACCTTTGGCTCACCCGTTCGCGCCGGCAGCTTCCGTACGGCCCCTATTTGAGTTTGGCCGCGGCGTTTGTCATGCTATTTTATACACCGATCGCCGACTACCTCCAGCCGGGCCTGAGTTACTTGTTGATTATGATTCGCCAGCTGTTGCCGTGAAGGCCGCTGGCCGGAAGGACTTTATGGAAAACCTTTGGTTGAAAATAAAAATCTGGACGAAGATCATACTCTTTTCGATCGTCGTGATTTATCTGGGGATATTCATTTACAACAATTCCGACCAGCCGTTGACCATCTGGGTTTGGTTCGGCAAAGACTTTAAGACTTCGGCATTGGAAATGATCCCCGCGATGCTCCTGGCCGGTGTCTTTGGAACGGTGGTGGTGCGGATGGCGTTCCGCGCGATCAAGCAAATTCGCGAACTACAACAGAAAAACGCCGCCGCCAGGATGCAAAAAGATATGGCTGACATCAAGGCGAAAGCGGCGATGCTGCAGACAAAGCCGGCGACGCCAACCGCGGATGCGACGAACAAAAGCAGTTGAACCGCCAAGACGCCAAGGCCGCCAAGAATCAGATTGCGGAAAATACCGAATTATCCATGTAAAACTGATTCTCATCTGACTTCGGCGAGCTCAGTCGAGCCGTGGCAAAAATGCATTTCGCCTTTGATTTCTCTGCCTTGGCGGCCTTGGCGTCTTGGCGGTTCAACCCTCCGCGACTTTACGATTTTGATTGTCTATACTTCCGCGAATGTCCATTGCGATCGTCGATTACGGCATGGCCAACCTGCGCTCGGTGCAGAAGGCGTTCGCCTGCGCCGGAACCGAGGCGAAGATTATTTACCAGCCGGAGGAAATCGACCGGGCCGACAAGCTGGTTGTCCCCGGTGTCGGTGCTTTCAGGGATGCGATCGCCACCATCCGCGAACGAAAACTCGCCGAGGCCATTCTTGGCCATATCAAAAAAGGGAAGCTCTTTCTGGGAATCTGCCTGGGATTGCAGATGCTTTTCGATGTCGGCTACGAGGACGGCGAACACCGCGGCCTGGGCGTTGTTGCCGGAAAATGCGTGAGATTTGATGTCGATTCCACGATGGGGCTGAAAGTCCCGCACATGGGGTGGAATCAGCTTGTCATGCGCAATCCTTCGCCGCTGTTTTCGGATCTCCCGGCCGGCTGCGGTGTCTATTTCGTCCACGGCTATCACGTCGTTCCTGACGATCCATCCGTGATCGCGACCGAAACCGATTACGGCCGGCCATTCGTCAGCAGCATTCGCCGTGACAATGTCATGGCGACTCAATTTCACCCTGAAAAAAGCCAGAAGGCCGGGTTGAAGATTCTGGCGAATTTCGCGGGAATGCGGGCATGACTCCACCGCATCCTTCGGAACACTCCGGCGAGAAGGAAACCGGCCGGCTGGAATCGTTCAGCGACGGCGTATTCTCCATCGCGATGACGCTGCTCATCCTGGAACTCACGGTGCCGACTTTGAAGGGGCCGATCACAGCTCGCGGTTTGCTCTCGGCATTGGCGGGCCAGTGGTCGAGCTATCTCGCATTCGTGACCAGCTTCTTCACGGTTCTGATCATGTGGATCAACCATCACGGAATCTTCCGGCTGATTCGCCGCACCGATTCGACACTGCTGATGGCCAATGGATTCCTGCTCCTGCTCGTGACGGCCGTGCCGTTCCCAACCGCGCTGGTCGCGAAATTCCTTCCGACCCCCGCCGCCTCCACTGCGTGCGCGGTTTACGGCGCCATGTTCTTCGTCACCACCCTCAGTTACGCCCTGCTTCTCCACGCCGCGCGTCGCAACGGCGGCCATCTGCTCGCGCCAAACGCATCGCCGGAGATTAATCGCCGAATGCGCGATTGCTATGTCGTCGGCGCCCCGCTTTATTTCTTCGCGACGCTGGCCGCTCCCTACAAGCCGTGGATCACGATCGCGATTTGCACGGTGTTGTGGGTTTTCTGGGCGATAAGCCGGGAAGAAAGAGGGTCGGGGTTTGGGCGGTGAGCGTCAGGCCGCGAAAAAATATCTGCTGATAACGAGAAAAACCGCGTAAATGCAGCCGCAAACGCACAGCCCGATCGCGAGAAGATTGATTTGCCATGAATCCGGCAACCCGAGAAATATTCCGAGATATCTCCGCATGAATCCCCAAATCAGCATCATCCCCGCGAGTCCCAGCGGTATGAAATACCGACCCTGCAAACCCTGAACATACCAATAACCGACGGGCGTCCACACGAGATAGTTCAAAAACGCGAAGGTGACAACGCTGGCGCAAACGGCGGCGGCAATAATCGCGAGCCGCCATATCTCCGGCCCCGGTGGATCGCTCCGCATTGGCACGCAAGCGGCAATCAAAGCGAGCAAATATAATCCCACCGCAATCGGCGATGCGGGGTTGTCTATCCATCCGAGATTGCCAACGAACGACCGGAGGATAAAAACGCCATCGTGAGCCAGTCCTTTCGCCATCGCATCGGGGAAAGCCATGGGATGATCGCGGACGAAGGCAAGCTGGCGAGGGACGTTCACCTCCGGATGATCGGACCGCAAGACCAGCTTTGTTCCGGCGCTTTGCGATAGCCACGCGGCAGAAACCACAAAGCTGACGATCACCAACGCCGCGACGAATCTGACGTAACGGTTGTTTCCTCCAAATCGAACCGGTGGAATCAACAAGACCAGAAATATGAGCGGCAAATATGCGAACTTGCACAGGGCCACCGCGATGGAGAGAACGAGGATGGCAAGTTTCGCCCGGCGATCAATCCCCCCCGCCGCGCCGCAATGCCAAACCAGTGCTGTAAACAACAGTGATAGCGCAATCGTCATTCCATCGGCCGACACCGAGGCGGCCAATGACAAGGTCATGGGCATAAGCATCAAAATCAGGATCGCCGGCCGCAACGCAAGAGCAAGCCGCAGCGTGAAAAAACCCGCCAGCGTCCATGCCAGAAGATTTGCCTCGCGGCCAAGGTATAAAAGCCCCAGCGGATTAAATCCGCCCCATCGTCCGACGGCTATCGCGATCGCCTGCGGCGCATAAACGACGGGAGAATAATTCGCGGATGAGGGAAATTCGCAGAAGATTTCCCGGTCTGGATCGAGCGGAATCTGCCTCGCATCAAGAATCGCTTTGATGGAAGTTTTCTCGCCGGCATGCTCCGGAAGATTCGCAAAACGGCTGGCTAACCTTAACAAACTGAAAGGAAGCATCCCGCCCTGGGTATTTCCCTGGGATTGAGCCACGAATTGTCCCAGCGAAACCTGGTAAGCGCGAAAAAAATGCCAGAATTCATCCGTGACCTGAAACGGTGGGGTGACGAAAACCATCGCGGTGCCGAACATGATTGCGATCCCCGCGAACCAGGCGGGGATTCGGTTGGTGTTCACGATGTGCCTTCCGGGCAATGGCGACAAAAGGGGATGAATCCGCTATGACCAGCATCCCCGCACAATCTCAGCGAATCGGGCCGAGCAGTCGGGTGAGTGTTTCGCGGTCCGTTTCAAGGTCTTGGAGATTTGGTAAGTCTTCCGTGACGTTGTGCTTGTGGAGAAGGTCTTCCGTCTCAAACCTGTTAAGTCCAAGCGCCTGCGACAACTCGTAGTGATTCAACCTCTCTTGGCGATATAGTTCAACGAGCATCGCCTCCTTGCCGACTTCGTCTAGGTTGCCAACTGCATTGCGGAGGTTCTGCTCTATTTCAGCGGGAAGTTGGATGGTCAAGGCCATAGTCAGTCTCTAAACATTCTAGCACAAAACATCGATATCGAAATCACCGACGGCGCAACAGGACAACAATACCGCCTAAGCCGACTATCCCGACACTGGTAGGTTCTGGAACTGGTGCTGCGGACGCCTCAAATTCAAGGGCACGCACGCCACTCGCGACGTTGGCATTTTGGTTCTGAATGAACTCCAACGTGAAAGAGGATGCAATGGGCGCATTTGCCAAAGTATCACCAACTTCTATGACGTCGCCCCCATAGACTTCCGAATAGGTCTGAGTACCCGAACTGTCCAAAATGTTCACGTCGTCAATCAACACTTGTCCGGCGTAAAGTTTGAACTCACTCGCGCTACGGTGGCCGCTACCGTCGTCGTCTTCGTTGAGCCAAAGGTTGAAGTTCGCGAGACTAACGGCCGCGGGAAGTGTTACTAGGACAGTACTCACAGTGCCAATCAGTTGTTCGTCGGCAAAAATCACAACGCTCGTTTCGGGGGTATATGTGGTGAATTGTCCTCCGAATAGATCGCGAATGTCGTAGCCCCCGAACGCGGGAATTGCGAACGAAGTGCCTGGACCCAACACATAGCTGATATCCGGATCGCTGACGTCGAACACCGACGCCGGGTCACTAACCGGTACGCTAGCGCCGACACGCTCTGAATGGTCGCGGCATTGATATCGGCGGCCAAAGTCAGCACCACAATCAGTGCGATTGATCGCATGCTATCTCCTAGATGAATTAACAAATTGCGAGCGTTAAGCAATCGTCCTCTTAGACTGTGCCGCGTGAATTAATTTAGGTGCCCCGCCGTGAGTTGCTCGCTAGCGACGGCACTGCCAAAAAGCCATTTCCTGGCGCAAAGGAGACGAGACTCTAAAGGTCGTAAAAGTGCCCGCTGACTAGCTTTTCCCCGTGCCCCTCTGTCTTTCGGTCAGATTAAGTGGACAGCCCAAATAGCCGATCAATTTATTGGCATATTTGGGGGTCATATAATAGATGCGAATATTCGGCTCATGAAATTGATGATATACGGTCAAAAATGAACTCCATGAAAATCCCAATATTCTGTGTGATCCTGGGCGGCATCTTTCTGCTTGGTACCGTTGCCCTCCACGCCTACTTGACCCCCGTATTTGGCGGAACGGGCGAGTTCATTTATATGAGCCGATGCGGCCGGACTTACCTTCTGAATTCAGCCAATGGTTTCGTCCTCGACGACCGCGACGGACGATTTCACCGCCTTACGGATAATTCGCCCGTGCCCTGATCGATTTGCTGATTCACGAGAGAACTGAACAAGCTCGCGAAAGTGTTGCCCCCGCGAGGCTGTCACGTCTCCAGCGACGTGTGGTACAGCATGAAATAAATGATCACACCGGTCACCGAGACGTACAGCCAAATCCAGAACGTCGGGATGGCGATCCGGCGATGGTTGATCCAATCGCGGCGATAGGCGCGGAGAAGCGTCAGGTAAATCATCGGAAGCATCACCATTGCCAACAACAGGTGGGGGAAAAGGATCGCCAGGTAGGTGTATCGCAGCCAATGCGGTGCCTGGGAACGGACTGTGGTATGCACGCCGTGGAGATAATGATTGGTGAGATAGCAGATCAGGAACGCCGTGGAAACGGCGGTCGCGGTGACCATCGTGTATCCGTGTGCCCGCCAGCGGCCGGTCTTGATGAAGAAAAACCCCAGGCAGAGCAGGATGCAACTGGCGCCGTTCAATATCGCGTCAACCTCGGACAAGACGGTCATTGACCGGCTCCGGTGGGATGCGCGGCTAACGTCTGGGCATCATGAACCAGGGCATCCATTCGCTCCGGGATGAAGGAATCATAGAAGCCGCGGATTTTTCCCTGGGCGTCGATCAGGACGAAATGCTCATCGTGCTGGATGGGAGTGTCGCCGGATGCGGGGGCGAAGCCCAGCTTCATCGCGCGGATGACGCGCTCCTGCGTTTTTGGGTCGCCCGTCAGAAATATCCACCGATCGGGCTGGGCATGATATTTCGTGGCGTATTCCTTCAGGGCGGCCGGCGTATCGTGCGTCGGATCGACGGAAAATGAGACCAGCTTCACATCCGCGGGCAATCGCCCCTGCAAATCGGACATGTGCGCGGACATTGTCGGGCAGAGCGTGGCGCAAGTGGTGAAAATGAAATCCGCGATCCAGGGATGGCCCAGGAGTTGGACGTCGGTCGCGGGATTGGCATCCTGATCGATCAGCTTGAAGGAAGGCGCGGGATATAGCGTCGGCAAGAGAGCATCTGGTGAATCGGCGGGATCGATGCGAATCTGCGCGACGGGGGATGCCGGCGCAACGGAGGAACTGGCGCTGTTGGCCGGGAGGGTTTTCATGGCGACGACCCCGACCATGCCGGCAACGGCGACGATCCAGAGGATGATCGTGAGGATTTTCTGGGGACGGCTCATGGGCTATTGTAGATCGGCCGCGACCCGCCGGCCGGCGATCATACTGGACATCATGAACATAACCGCCGCGAAAGCGAGGCTGACGCCAATACATACGGACCAAGACGGCAACCGAAGGTTAGCATCGCTGTTGAGATAAATTGCCCGCCGGATGGCACAGACGCCGTAAGTTAGCGGATTGGCGCTCATCAACCATCGCATCGCGCCATGGGCGCCGTCGGCCGGGAACATCGCTCCGGAGAGAAACCACATCGGGATGAGAAACAGATTCATGATGACGTGAAATCCCTGGGTGGAACTCATTCGCCAGGCGATGCAGAAACCCAGGCCGGAGAGGGCGAAGCTGACGATGAGCGTGACGGCGACCGTAGCCAGGAACGAAGAGAGATCGAGTTTGATTCCCACCAACGGCGCCAAGAGGAGAAAGAGGATTCCCTGTGCGCTGGCCAGCAATGTACCGCCGAGCACTTTGCCCAGAACGATGGCCATGCGCGACACCGGCGCGACCAGCACCGATTGCAGAAATCCCTCGCGACGATCTTCGATGATGGAGATCTCTGAAAAAATCGCCGTGAACAGGAGGATCATGACGAGCGTGCCGGGGAAGAAATATTCGATGAAATTCGTACCCCCCGGCATATCGGCACGGAAGCTCCGGCCCATGCCCGCGCCGATGACGATCCAGAACAGGATCGGCGTAGCCAGCGCGCCGATGATCCGGCTGCGCTGACGAACGAAGCGAATGATCTCCCGCCAGCAGAGCGAGCCCGCCGGAAGAAACAGACGAGAGGAGATCGACGTTGGATCAGCGGTCATCGGAATCGACTGGAGAGCATTCTATAGAGATTAGGATTCAGCACCAATGGCAACAAATACCTTAACAATGCGGTCGGCGGATTCGGGAATCGCGAAAACCATTCGTTCGCCGGTGCGAGGATGATCGAAGGCAAGCTCGACTGCGGCGAGCATAAGGCCTTTTTTGTGGGGTTTTCTGCCATATTGCGTATCGCCGAGGACAGGGCTGCCGAGTTCGGATAGATGAACGCGAATCTGGTGTTTGCGGCCGGTGTGGAGCTTGATTCGAAGGAGCGCGAATTGTCCGCGACGTTTTGCCGCATCGAAAGTGGTGACAGCCTGCTGGCCACGGCCGGGCGCGCGGGCGGAATGAACGGAGCCATCGGCCCGCTCGACGAGGAAGCTCTCGATTCTTCCGGACGCTTTTTTGGGCGGCGGAGAAACGATCGCATGATAAAACCGGGAAACGGTGTGGTGGAAAAATTGTTTCTTGAGCGAATCGAAGGCCGCATTGGTTTTGGAAAAGACGAGCAATCCCGAAGCGTCGCGATCAAGCCGGTGGATCAGCCCAGCGCGGGCGGTTGGATCGGTGACGCGGAGGTATTCGCGCACTGAGGCAATGGCCGTGGGCCGCGGCTCGCGTGGAACGGTGCTGGTGAGTAGGCCGGCGGGCTTGTCGATAATGAGGATGTCCTGATCTTCATGGATGATAACGAACGGAAGACGCGGCCCAGGCGCGATCTCTTTCGCCGCCGCGTTGACGGTGACGCGATCCTGGGGCTTAATCGTTTGATCGAGCCGCCGCGCGGCGATGCCGTTGATTCTCACGCGGCCGTTCTGCACCATCCGCTTGAGCGTTTGCCGCTTGGCGGTGGGAAAATCGAGGCGAAGGTGGTCTTGAAGAGTCATAACATGGGAACGGCGGTATCGAGGAAATGCCGGGCCTCGCTGGTGATGGCGGGATCGTTGACGGCCTGTTCATCGGTCTGATCGTCGAACCAGATATGGCTTCGCGGGGCGCTGGCCGCATCGTAGAGGGCCTGCCCGCGCTCGAAGATGATAACGGGGTCGTGCGTTCCGTGAACAAAAAGGATCGGCCGCGGCGAGATATCGGCCGCGGCGCGAGCGGGGGAAAAATCCCACAAATCCGCCCCGGTCTGAACGCACGCCAGCGGGACGCCGACGGGCTCTATGAGCCATTCGAGAAATGGCGGAAATGATGTATCGGCGACGAGTTTGTCGAACGTGTCGTAACATCCGAAAACCGCCAAGGCCTCGATCGCGCGCCCTCGGGGGAAGGATCATCCGCGGCCGCAAGAAGCGCCGCGCCGCCGGTGTCAATTCCGACCGCGACAATCCGCCGCCCGGCAATTGGATAATTCGCCCGCACCCACCGGACCGCGCCAAGGACATCCCGGCGTTCGTGGTCTCCGAACGAATCAATCTGGCCGTCGCTTTGGCCGTGGGCGCGAAAATCGAACGTGAGAACATTGTATCCCCGATCGAGGAATTCCCTGGCGAGATTGAGATATGCGGTTCTTCCGCCGCGCGAACCCGGACAGATAATGACGGTTTGCCGGCCCCAGCGCGGGTTGGGAAGATCGGCGATAGAAGGCGCCGGCGTCCAGAACCCGGCGATCCGCAATCCATCGGTGGAGTCAAAGGAAATCGAATTCGCGCCAAGATCGAACCATGGGCCGGAGTTTCTCTGAACCGTTCGCGGGCGGTAAGTGGCGGCCGCGACGATCATATATGGCAAGCCGATGGAAAAAAGCAGAATCACCCGCGCGAGCTGGGCGGCATTGCGGCGTTCTGACCGCTTCCAGTTGCGAAACGCTCGAAACGCGAGCCGGGTGATGCTGTCGAGCACGAGATCGAGCACCTTGAGAATGCAAATCAGCCCAGCCGCCCAATAGCAGGTGAGGAGCATCTGCAGCGGGGAAGAGATTCCCCCAAGCCAAAGATCGTAGATGACCGAAGCGGAGATGCCCAGCAGGAGGGACGTTGCGATGGCCACCGTGGCGTTGGGGAGGAGGCCGATCGATTGGATCGACCGCCGGCGCGGGAGGGTGAAAATCCCGATGAGCATCAGCGGCGGCAACACGATGTAGAGAGACATCAGGAGAATGTGAGCGATCTGAAGCATGATGGGGGTCGGGTTTGGTCGATAGTTATAATACGGATTCCAGAAGATGCCCGCATCCCATCCCCCACTGTTTAGCCGTATCGCAGCGCGTCTGGTCGCGCGCTTTCATCTGCCGGAACGATTGGAAACGCACGGATTGAACCGCCAAGACGCCAAGACAGAGAAAAAGGGGTAGGCCCCAATGACCCTCCCTCCTACCGGCCACGAACCCGTCATGTTGGAAGACTTGCTCGAATACCTCTCACCTTCACTCGGCCAAACGATCGTCGATTGCACCATTGGCCGCGCCGGACATGCTTTGGTCATCGGGCAGCGCCTGGGGAAAGAGGGATTGCTGATCGGCCTGGACGCTGATCCCAGGAATCTCCAGTTCGCGGCGGGGATATTGAAGGGGTTGGAATGCCAGGTCCGGCTATTCCAGGCAAATTTCGCAAAATTGTCGTCGGTGCTCGCCGAAGCCGGGAATCCGCCGGTGAACGCAATATTGGCCGATCTCGGTGTCAGCACCAATCAGCTTTTCGATCGGGACTATGGAATGAGTTTCGACCGCCCCGGCCCTCTCGATATGCGTCTCGATCCGGATTTGCCTGAAAATGCGGCGGACCTCGTCAACCGGTTGCCCGAAGAATCGCTGGCCAACGTCCTATATGAACTTGCGCAGGAGCGTTATTCGCGGCAAATTGCGAGAAAGATTGTCGAACGGCGGAGAGTTTCGCCGATCAAAGATACGGAAGCATTGGCCGAGCTTGTTCGCTCGGCAATTCCGCGTCGGGGTGGACCTCCGGCCCGGATCGATCCGGCGACGCGAACGTTTCTGGCGCTGCGGATGGCGGTCAACCGCGAGATGGAAAATCTCGCCGAACTGCTTAAACGAGGACCCGCGGCCCTGATCCCCGCCGGCCGGATGGCCGTGATCAGCTTCCAGTCGATGGAAGACCGTTTGGTCAAGCAGGCGTTTCGGTCGTTGGAGCAGACCGGGTTGATGAAAGTGATAACCAAAAAACCCCTCTCCCCTACCGCCGAGGAATCCGCCCGCAACCCCCGGTCGCGATCGGCAAAGATGCGAGTAGCAATGAGAGTTGCGAGTTCCGAGTTGCCAGTTGCGAGTTCAATCTGAATTCCAACTCGCAACTCGCTACCCGCAACTCTCAACTTCTGGAGTTTCTCATGACGCGTGAAACAAAAATCAGCCTGCTGGTGGGGCTGGCGTTTATTATTGTGATCGGGATTCTTCTGTCGGATCACTTCCGCGCGACGCAGGAGTTGCCGGCAGCGGTGTTGTCGCAGGTGGGTTCGACAGCTCGCCGCGCAACCGATGGGCCGGAGGCGGCGAACCCGGGCATCAGCTTTGTATCGCCGTCGGATGCCACGCCGAAGGAAGCCGTGCCAACCCATGATGAATTGATCACCCCGCCGAGCCCGGTGATCCCTTCATCCACTTATGGAAACCGGTCGGCTGACAATCAATCCGCCAACAACAATTCGAACACTCCGCCAGCTCCGCAAAATCACTCCATGGACGCTCCGGAAAATCCGCTGAACCAAGTCGCCCAGCAAAACGGCGAACCCATCGAGCCCGCGAACGTCGATGGATCCGCCCGCGGCGACGACACGATGACCGCCCCACCCGCACCCGCCCAAGCCGTTGCCGCCCCGCGGCAATACAAGGCGGAAGATGGCGACACGGTTTCGCGCATGGCGGCGAAATTCATGGGCGAAAATACGCGGGACAATCGGCAGGCGATCATCGACGCCAACCCCTCGTTGCAGGAAGACCCCGACCGTGTGATCGTCGGCAGGAGCTACGTTATTCCAGCCCCGGGCGGCAGCCCATCGGCGTCGAATGCGGTGATTCAGAACAATTCGAGCCGGTCCGCCACCAGCGCTTATTTCTATACGGTCAAGGAAGGCGACAGTCTTTGGCAGATCGCCAACGACCAACTGGACGATCCCTCGGCCGTCGACGCGATCAAGGACCTGAATACGACCGTCCTCAAGGGCGATCAGCACGATGTGGTGATCCCGGGGATGAAGCTGCGGCTCCCGGCCAAGCCGGTCGCCGACACAACCACCAACTAAAGCCGTCATGCTGAAGCTGCTCCTATGCCTGCTGTGCGGATCGGCGACGGCCGTGGCGTTGCTGGAGTTGCGTGAGCAGCGATTAAACCTCGCCTTCGAGACCAACAAGCTGCACAACCAGATCGAAGCCAGCCAGGGCCAGCTCTGGAATCAGCAGTTGGAGATCGCCGTGGCCACCGCGCCTGACGCTCTTGCGGCGGCGGCCAAGGGGAAAGACCTGAAACTTACCAGCGGCAAGGACCCGATTGATCGATCGTGGGTGGATGACTTGAATAAATAGTTGCGAGTTACCGGTTCCGAGTTGCGAGTTAAATCCTAACTCGCAACCACCTTTTTTATTGCCTCAAGCCTGATTGGACCGATGAATTATCGGACCAGCCATGCCCACTTTTTCCACCAATAGCGCCAGAGCCGTCATCGTTGTGATCGTGGGCCTCTTCGCCACCCTGGTGGGCCGGGTGGCGTATCTGCAAACCTACGGCCGGGAAACGACCATTGCTCGGGCCGATCGGCAGCAGCATCTCAACATCACCCTGCCGGCTCGTCGCGGCGACATCTACGACCGCAACGGCCTAATCATGGCAGGGTCGATCCAGACGCATAATCTCTTCGTTGATCCCAAGTTCATGCAGGACTGTTTTCAAGAAGACGGCCACAGTTTGGTCGAGATGGATGAAGCGCTGGATAAGTTGGCGGCGATTATCGGGCAGGATTCGTTCACTCTCGCAAAACTGCTTGGCGACCGCGCTACCAGCCGGTTCGTCAAAGTCGCCGCGGACCTGGATGATTCGACCGTCCAGCAAATCAACGCCTTGAATCTTCCCGGTATCGGGATCGAAGCCAACAGTGCCCGGTGCTATCCGATGGGTTCGCTGGCGGCGCACATCCTTGGCGGCTGCGGCTCCGACGGTAACGGCCTCGATGGATTGGAACTGAAATATAACTCCCTGCTCTCAGGCCAGCCGGGATTTGCCCGCGAAACCAAGGACGCCCAGCGGCGTCCGATCGGCGTGGATGCCCAGGATTATCTCGCCCCCCAGCATGGCCAGCATCTGGTGCTGACCATCGACAGCAATCTCCAGATGATCGCCGAGCAAGAACTGCGGGACGGGGTCGAATACGTGAAAGGCTCGCGCGGCGAGTTCGTGGCCATGGATCCCAATACCGGTGAAATCCTTGCCCTGGCGAATTATCCGACGTTCAATCCGCAGACCCTCAGCGACTCCACGCCAAACCTTCGGCGGGACAGCGCGTTGGTGGCTCCGTATGAGCCGGGTTCGACGTTCAAGCCGTTCATCGCGGGACCGGCGCTCATGTGGAACGTGACGACTCCGTCGGAAGTCTGGTCGATTCCCGCCCTGACGTGGTTCACGCCCTATGGCCGGGCGATCACGGATGTGGAACATTACGGCAATCTCTGCACTTGGGATGGCCTGGTGCATTCCAGCAATATCCTCATGTCGCAATTGAGCGAGCGCATGGGCAACGCCCGGCTGCATCGCGCGATCACCAGTTTTGGATTCGGCAAGCGAACCGGCATCGACTTGCCCGGCGAGGATGCGGGGGTGGTTTACAATTTGAAAAAATGGACGCATAAGAGCACCGAGTCGATTGCTCAGGGGTATGAGGTGATGGTGACTCCGCTGCAATTGGCGCGGGCGTTTTCCGTGTATGCCAATGGTGGAAAGCTGATCACGCCGCACCTTCTGCTGGGGACCGTGGATCAGGATGGCAAAGTTCTTTCGCGTCAGAAGCCGCTGGATTTCGATTCATTACCGCAGGTGATCGACCCGGCGACGGCGGCTGAGATGCGGAGAATCCTGTGCGATGTGCTGATCCGCGGAACTGCCGAGGGAACGCGCAGCAAAATCTGGAACATTTCCGGCAAGACCGGCACCGCCTTCATCGCCGAAGCCCATGGATACAGCCATACGCGCTACAACAGCAGCTTCATGTGCTGTGCGCCGTATGAGAATCCGCGCCTGGTGGTCGTTTGCGTGATCCACGATCCGGACCGAACGATCGCCCATTACGGCGGCAAGGTCGCCGCGCCGGTGGCGGTCAAGTTCATTCAGCGTGCCCTGACGTATCTGGAAGTGCCCGGCTCGCCCGATCTGCCCCTTCCGCCGCCGGAGGTCGCCGGGGTATTGAATGATTATTCGCCGGATGATTACACCGACCGGAACTTTGGAGCGTTGAAGGAAACCGACGACAACACGCCCGAAGCCGCGGCTAATCAATAAACATCGCGTCCCCATAGCTGAAGAACCGATACCGCTCCTCTATCGCCGCCTGATAAATCCGCCTTTGCTCCTCCAACCCAGTCATCGCCGCCACCATGGCGATAAGCGTACTCCGCGGAAGATGAAAATTGGTTACCAGCGCGCCGACGTGCTTCCAGCGATAAGGCGGATAAATGAAGATCGACGTGCTGCCCGATCCGGCGGCGAACGGCCGATCGTCGGTGTGACTTTCCAAAACTCGCGCGGAAGTCGTGCCGATCGCGACGATCCGGCGATTGTCACGCCTCGCTTGATCCAGCGAATCGGCGGCGGCAGAATCAATCGAAAATGTCTCGCGGTGCATTTCGTGCGCTTCGAGAGTCTCCGCCGTGATCGGTTTAAATGTTCCGATTCCCACATGCAGCGTGACCATGATGCGTTCCATCCCTTTCGCGTCGAGCCGGTCCAAAAGATCGGTCGTGAAATGCAATCCAGCCGTCGGGGCGGCGACGGCACCGGGGGAAGCGGCGTAGACCGTCTGATAACGCCGGCGATCCTGCTCGTCCCGGCCATCGCGTAGCTTGTCGCGCTTGATGTAGGGCGGCAGTGGCATCCGGCCGAGCGTTGCGAGCAAACGCAGCGCGGGAGATTTGTCGGAGATTTCCAGCAGAAATTCGCCTTGGCCGAGATTGTCGATGACCGTGGCCTGGATACTCGCATCGCCATCGAAAATCAGTGATGTCCCCTTTTTCGCGGGGCCGAGATCGCGCAGCAGCGCTAGCCATTGGCCCGAGGCGGGTTCGGACAGGAATAGTCCCTCGATCAGCCCGCCGGTGGTTTTTCTTAGGGCGAATCGGGCGGGGATGACTTTGGAATCGTTGAATACCAGCAGGTCGGACGGCCGCAGCAGATCGGCGAAGTCCGAGAACACGCGATGATGGATTTCCCCGTCCGCGCGAGCGTAATGCAGAAGCCGTGAATCGCTTCGCTCTTCCGACGGCGTTTGCGCGATCAGTTCGTCCGGCAGATCAAAATCTAGTTCATCCGTTCGCATCCCAAAATCGTTTCCGCGTTTCAACTCCGGCCGCAATGTATGTGGTATTTCCGCAACATCCGTCATAAACGGACCAGTTTCACTTCGCGGCGATTGATCGCATAAAACTTTGTTTCCCGCAATATTCCGGGTGTTTTTTATCGCTGGCGCAAATCCGGCCTGCGTCTGTCCGCAGAATTTGCTCTTCGGAACAGCGTGTCGGCGATTTCCAGTATTGGCGTTCTCGTAGCGGGTCTGGGCCTCCAGGAGGTCCAGTCGGTGCTGAACGCCATCCACCGCGCCGATGCCCAGACGGCAGCAAGTCTGTGGACGAATCCTGTTGCCGTTGACACCTATTGCCGGTGGAGGATCACACCCGAGCCGCGGTATCTGCCGAGGGAGGTTCTGCATCCGACGCCGCGGTATTTGCCTCGGCCCGTGCTGCATCCGTCTCCGCAAGTCGAGCCATTGCCCCTTTCACCGCCAACCCCGAAAGCGAGTGTTCCGCACATCACCGCCGGGCCGCCGCCGCCGTGGAAAATTCTGCCCTGGCAGGAACCGCAGCGCCCGCTAAACGTAATAAAGATGATCGTTCGCCCGCCCGATATGCTGACAAAGGGAACGCTGATCGATTTGTTCGTGTAGGAACAAATTCATCTCGGGACGCGAAAGGTAGAGCCATGTCGCAGTCACAGGTTGAAGAGCTGATCACGCTGGTCTCGGGCCTGGACAAGGCCGCCCTGCTGCGACAGTTCCGCGAATATCCCGCAACGTTTCCGGTCGACTTCACGCCCGATTTCCTCGACCAACAGCCGCTGGAACGTCTTCGCCACCTTTTCGTGGCCGTCTGCCTGCAATCGCAACAAATGCCCCACGGCCCCGGCAATGGCCCCGTCGCGACGGCCTGAATTCTCAAGTCCAATAAGTCAGAGTCTCACGCAGAGGCGCGGAAAACAAAAGAATTTATTGTGATTTCTCTTCTTTGCGCCTCCGCGCCTCTGCGTGAGCTTCTTTTTCGTCTGATAAATCCACACCTCACGCGGCACATCGCATAACGCCGATGAATCAACGCGGTTCCTCTCGTCGGAAAGGCGTTATGTCCAAAGCCACCCCGCAATGCCCTTTTCTGGATGGAGCAGACGATCGGTGTTCTAATTGCCTCCGGCTCGACCATCTGAAACATGCCTTCAAGTTCTGCTTCGGCAGATACCGGGCGTGCCCGACGTACCTGGACTTGCAGGTTGAAAGACGGATCCGACAGATCGAAAGCGCGGCCAGAGATGGGGAAAACCGTTTCGTTGAATGCTCGATCTCCGCTGGAAACACGCGTCGCCGAACCCCGGCTCCGGCAATTGCTGGGGCATCTTGCGGCTGAGCGCGGGCTGGCGGAAAACTCGCTCCACGCTTATCGCCGCGACCTGGAAAACCTCTCTGACTTCCTCTCCGACCGAAAACGAAACCTCAAAACGGCCGACGTAGTCGATTACCGCGAATACCTCCACGCCCAAAGCCGTGGCGGAAAATCCACGCGAACGGTCGCCCGGCGGTTGGCGGCGATCCGCGTCATGCTGCGCTTCTTCGCCGGCGATGATGGGAAATCGGCCAAGATTCTCCAACAGCTAGACCGGCCCAAGCCGGAACAATCCCTCCCGAAAATTCTGAGTCGGGCGCAGGTGAACCAACTGATCGCCGCCCCAAATCCGAAATCGCGGCTCTATTTTCGCGACGTGGCCATCCTGGAATTGCTATACGCCAGCGGACTGCGGGCGAGCGAATTATGCTTGGTCAAACTGCGCGATTTGAATCGATCGGTCGGCGTCGTTCGAGTCCTTGGCAAAGGCGCCAAGGAACGGATCGTTCCCGTCGGCCACGCCGCCAGGGAAGCGATCAACCAGTATCTTTCGGAATGCCGCCCGAAACTGGCGCGAAACGATGACGAGCATCTTTTCCTGTCTCGAAGCGGAAAGCCGTTCGAGCGGATTTCGTTATGGATGCTGGTGGAGAAATACGGCCGATCCAGCGGAATCCTACGCCAGGTTTCGCCGCACACCCTACGGCACTGTTTTGCGACCCATCTGATCGGTGGCGGAGCCGATTTGCGAGTCGTGCAGGAACTGCTCGGACATAGCGATATCAGTACGACGCAGATTTATACGCACGTCGATCAGGACAGGCTGAAGGCCGTCCACAAGAAATTCCATCCGCGGAAATAACGGAACCAACGTCGGTTGCCCGCGCACCCGGGCCGCTATTCATGACCCCGAGCGACGAAGCGGAAGCCACATTTCTCGCAACGGAAACGAACGCCCCAAAGCGGATAAAAGATTACGCGCGGACGCCATCGCCAGCGGTGCGCGCCAGATGTTGCCGACGGCAGCCCAATCGAAACGCGTGCTGGAAACCCCGCATCGAGGACATGGCGGTCGAAGGAGGTGGAACGATCTCGTGACCCTGTCATGCATAATCATCGCCGGCTGTGCTTCCGTCCGTTGGTTGGCGCTACTTCCAAGCCGGTAACCAACAGCAAATCAACGATTTCAAACGAGCCGTTCTTCAGGTAAACAGTGGCCAGCCGGCTGTTGGGTGCATAAGCGAGCATTTCGGGATGTCTCACCGGAAGTTTCTGACCGTCGCCTAAACGCAAAAAGAATGGGACAAACGGGCGGGCCGTGTGAATTTTTCGCAAGGCTTCGGTGGTCATACTTTTTAGATTATATCATGCCCTGCAACCGGACAATGGCTGCTCGGCTCTCAAAGCAGTCGAAGGATATCGAGGGTTAATTGCGGTCGACTGGCTCAGGCGCGATATAATTCTAAAGTGCGATGGCGGTTTCTTAACGTCCTGTCTTGGGCATCCTCGATACTATTTGTGGTTTTTGGATTGCTGTGTTTGCAGAGCTATGTCTTCCCATTTGCGCGGTCTGGATTCATGGCGAGATCGGCCCAAACGGAGGCATTGAAGGAAATTGGGGTTGGGACATTTATTCGGAAGATGGCCGATTCATGGCCGTATCTCTCACCAGCGATGCGAAGCGCGCGTATGGTTATGGCATCAATTATGAACTGACTGGAATCGCATGCTTCTTTCTTCCGGCGATCAGATTTGGCCGATGGGTAGAAAAAAATCGCCGACTTCGGTTACAGGGCCGCTGCCCCACTTGTGGCTATGATCTTCGGGCCACACCAGACCGATGCCCGGAGTGTGGAACTTTCCCGTCAGGATCGAAATAGTTCGGTAACGCGGCAGTGTCCGTCGCGGCATCACATCGCCTGCAATTCCTTCACCACTCCTTCCGCTTCGACTTCTTCCGGTTGCTCGACCTTTGCGACGGTTCTGTACGCCTTCAGCAATGCTTTTCCCGACGGATCAGCCAAATCGGCGACCGGAAGAAAGACTCCCTGCGACCGCTTCGGCGAAAACAGATGATGCGCCACGATGCCGATACGTTCGACGCCCGGCGTGTCGAGTGGCGATTGGGAAAATTCACCGGCCAAGATGAAAATGGTCCGCAGCAATTCCGAAGGACGGATCGGCTCAGCCAAAATATCCGCAATTTCTTCGATCAATCCCGGCAGAATCAAAAACAATTTCGCCGAACCCGCCTTCGGTCCCGGCTGAAGGGTGATATATGCAAGATCGCGCAGCAGGCGGGCATGGCGAAAGGCCCCTTTGCCGAGTTTGGACAACTGATCGATGAACGCCTTGATTTTCGCCGCCGTTTCGAATCGCAACTCGGCCGCGGCTTGCTTCATGCGGTCGTTTTGCTGATGAATCATTTCGCTCGCATCGGCCAGCGTGGCAGCGCTCCATTCAATCATGCGATGATATTGCTCCATGGAGATCGATCCGTCGCACGGCGCGGGACATTTGCCCATCTCCTTGTAAGCGCACGCTCGGCCGCGGGGCGATTCCAGAAGTATGTTGTAATACCGGCAAAGATCGAACGCATCCTCGATCAGCTCGATGAGCCGGGCAGCGGCGTGTTTGTCTTCGAGCGGGCCGACATATACGCCAGGCTTTTCCGTGAGCTTGATGGTTTTGACATATCGCGGAAACTCGGCGTCGGGATCGACGTGGATGAACCAAGCCGGCCGAAAGCCGACCATTCCCTGATAGCTGGCGGGGAAAATCTGCCGGGCGATGTCGTGGTAGACCCAGTCGGCCTCGAAGGCGCTGTCCACGCGGCGCCAGTGAATTTTGCGGACGATCTCCCGGTAATCGATCCGTTTGGTCAGCGAAATGGTTTCGCCCTGGAGCCGGTGTTTAAGGCTGTACCGCAGGTTCTTCACGCAGAGCAACTGCAACGGATTGTCATCGGCATCGGCAAAGAGATAAACCGCCCATTTGGCGGGTGCTTGGCGCAGGAATGCTTCGAAATCGGTAGAGGGATCGAAGAGAATCTGATGGTCGAGAATTCCGGCAATTTGGGCCATGCGATGATCCATGGTAGGATCGCCGCGACCGGAAATAAAAAGAATTACAACATAATATGAATCAAACAAAACCCGAATCTTCCAAGCCGCTGGTCATCGTAATCATGGGCAGCAAATCCGACTGGGAGACAATGCAGCACGCATCGCAGACGCTGACGCAGTTCGAGATCGCCCACGAATGCCGAGTGCTGTCCGCCCACCGGACGCCGCAGGCGACGACTGAATTCATTTCGACCGCCGAAGGTCGCGGCGTACAGGTCATTATCGCCGCCGCCGGGGGAGCCGCCCATCTGGCTGGCGTCGCGGCCGCGCACACCGTTCTGCCAGTCCTGGGCGTGCCGATGCAGAGCCAGGCGTTGCAGGGAATGGATTCGCTCCTATCCACGGTCCAGATGCCCGCTGGAATCCCGGTCGGCACGCTTGCCATCGGCAAACCCGGCGCGATCAACGCTGCGCTACTGGCGATTGCAATCCTCTCGAACTCGCATGCGCCGCTGAGGGAGAAATTGCAGCAATATCGCAAAGAGCAGATGCAAAAGATCCTCAAAGAGACGTTGCCGTGATCGTGGTGCGAAGAAAGTTAAACCGCCAAGACGCCGAGATCGCCAAGAAATTAATTATAAAAATTCCTGAATTATTTGTGTGAATCTGACTCATATCTGTGGCCAGAAATGCGTTTCGTTTTTCTTTTTCTCCTTGGCGATCTTGGCGTCTTGGCGGTTAAGATTCCCTCCGCAAATGACAAAACCCTCCCGACATTTTAGAATCCCGTCATGACCAATATCACTATTGACCCCATCGGGATCGAAGGGGCCAAGTTAACACGATTGACCGTCTGGCAGGATGAACGCGGTTCGTTTTTCGAAGCGTTCCGAGCCTCCTGGTTTGCCGAGCAGCGGCAAAGATGGGTGCAGTGGAACGTCTCCCGCTCAACCGGCTGCGTCGTCCGCGGGCTGCATTTTCACCGGCTGCAAACAGATTACTGGCACGTTGTGGCGGGAAAGCTGGAGGTCGCCCTGGTCGATCTCCGGCCGAAATCGCCGACTTACAAAGTCGCCAAATTGTTGACACTAGACGCCGAGGAGCCGCAGGGCGTTTACATTCCGCCGGGGGTTTTGCACGGATACAAGATCAGGACAGATGCGACGATCATGTATCTTGTCGATGTCGAGTACACCGGCAAGGACGAATTCGGCGTGCGCTGGAACGATCCGGCGCTGGGGTTGCCCAAAAGTTGGTATGAGGGGCCGGAACCATCGGTGTCGAAACGCGATGCGACGGCGCCGATGCTCAAGGATGCGGCTGAGCGGTCATAGTTCAGCCGAGTCCCGCAGCCACTAGACGATTTGGCATTCGCACTCCCGTAAAAATTCACGGTCTGGAGCTTTCCTGCGAACTCGGGCTCTCACCCGGGCCGCTCGCCTTCCGCATATTCCGAACCAACCGATGCGCCTCTTCCAGCCAGACGAGCTTTTCTTCAAGTGACAGTTTTGCCAATCGCCGAAGTTGTTGCCGCTCGTGATCGTCCCAACCGGATTCCCAGGCGCGATCGGCGGAATTTGACGGATCATTTTTATCGCTCATTTTTCATTCCCTTTGCCGAGTTGGCGAAGCCGCGCAATATCATCCAAATCGCGCGGGCGTCCGGCGGTGGTTTTCATTTTAATCAGATCTTCCAGCGAACAAAATTCGGCCTTCAAACCGGGGGCAATCTCCTGTCGCACCGCGTTTGCATACGCGGATGGGAAATCCGTGGGAGGTTCGAGAAATAAATCGATTTCAGTCGCCTGATGCCTGGGCGAAAAAAGAGAGAAGACGGTCATGCCCTTTTCAGACGCCCATTTCCGGCGATTCGCCGGATCGACGAAATCCTCGAATTTAACAGGCGCGCGAGGGGAGTAGTCCAGCGCACCCAGCGCCGTTACCGCCCGGGTCAGATTATCCCGATCCACCGACAATATGAGATCGACATCGGCCGTGAAGCGCACGTACCCATGTGCCACGACGGCCAAGCCGCCGACGACCAGATATTTCACCTGACTTTGGTTGAGCGATCGTATGATGGCTTCAACGCTGGTTTTTTCCATATTGGAACTCGACTATCCGGCCCCGATTATATGCGGCCAGGGCATACGGCCAAAAGTCTTGGGAAGCAACGTTGGACCGGTGCGGCGGGAATCTTGGAAAATTCGGCGGTAAATGTCCACAATCCCATCATCCGTGGCCACAGATATATAGATTTGGACATATCGCCTATGACTGACAGCGATCTTCTGCGGAAATTTGTTGATGATCGCGATGAGGACGCCTTCGCCCAAATCGTCGATCGGCACATCGACATGGTTTATGCGGCGGCGAATCGGCAATTGGCCGGATCGTCTCACGCCGACGATGTCACGCAAGCCGTTTTTATTGTCCTGGCGAAAAAGGCGGCGAAGGTGAATGGCTTCACGCTGGCGGGATGGCTGGTCAACGCGGCCAGGTTGCTGGCCAAACAGTCCATACGGGAAGAATGGCGAAGAAAACAGCGCGAACAGCAGGCGGCCATCATGAAAGCCGAATCCTATAGACCGGAAGAATGGCAGCGGGTCGGACCGATCGTGGATGAAGCACTCTCCCGGCTGGGTCAGAAGGATCGGACGGCCGTGACCCTGCGCTATCTGGAAGGCCGCGAAGTAGCTGAAATCGCCGCCTCCATGGGAGTCAGCGAAGCCGCGGCTGCCAAACGCTTGTCGCGCGCCCTGGCCAAATTGCGTCGCCTGTTTGCTCGGCGCGGCGTCGAGATGTCGTCGCTGTCCCTCGGCGAAAGCCTCCTGCGGCACGGGCGTGCCCCAGCCCCTTCGGGGTTGGCCGGATCGTCCGTCGCGGCGGCGATGGGGAAAGGCGTTTCCGTGGCAATCGGCGCTGGTGGCGCTTCGGCGGCTACTGCCCTGGCGCACGCCGCGATTGGTTCGACAATATTCGCGGAATCGGCGGTGTGGACCTACTCCGTAGCGGCCGTAGTTGTCGCATCGTTGGGCCTTGGCGGGTACGGAACGGTTCGGCACATTCAGAATCGAAATGCGGCGGCGATGGCAGCTCGGGCACAACTCATGTTGCAGAATCAGAGCCCATCGCCCCAGACAACGATCCGCGTTGGAATTATGCTCAGTCAATTCACCGCAGAGGGACCGCATTACACTCAGATGCCCTACGGTTACAAGGATGGATATTTGCAGCTATTCAGGGCGCTCAGGACGGAATCGAATCTAGACATCGTCCCGATCATCGAACCGGGGAGCGAAAAAGATGCAGAACTGGCCGCAACCCTTAAATCCGGATTTCGCGGAAAAGTACCGATCGATGGCAGCCGCAAGGATCAGTTGATGACATTGGACGTGATCGCCTGCCCGCGCGTTTGGAACGAGACCCCGGCGGTGATCAACGCGATTCGGTCAGCAGTTCAGGATGGCAAAGGCCTTTTGGTCATGGCCGGATTCGCCCTGTACACCCCCGGCATCGGCACACCGCCGGTGGATGAACTGAACGGCCTGAAGGAAGGGGTATGGGAGTATTGTTCCGACGGCGCGGATTGTCAGATATCTCAAACCAATCCGCTTCTGGGAAATCTCAAATCGGGCGACGAGCTTTCGCTGCCCGCCAATGGCGAATGCGGAGTTCTCGCCGACGGCGCGACCGGCCTCGTCGAAGTGAGCAATCTGGATGATGTGCACGAGATTGCGACGACGCGCGAGATTCCCAGCACCTATCGGTTCTTTCCCGTGATCATAAGCCGCCTCGGCAAGGGAAGGATCGTGAATTGCCAGTTCACCTCGTGGGAGCCGGTCCGGGACGATTTGCAGATACCGACGGGGGGAAGATTCATCGTTCACTGCGTCGATTGGCTGGCAAACCACCCGCTGAATTGAACCAAGGTGAAAAAAGGGTTGACATTCGCTTGGCACCGTTCAAAAGTGTGGGCAGGAGAATCCTCTGCCCGACGATATTTCTATCAGAAAGATCCGCGAAACCGATCTCGCCGCGTTCAAGGCGCTGCGGCTGGAAGCGCTGCGCGAGCATCCTGAGGCGTTCGGAACGGATTATGCGGAGGAACTGCGTCAGCCGGAATCGGTCTGGATCGATCGGATCAAAAACGCGATCGACAAGCCCCAAGGCTGCACCGTGCTGGCTGAATCCGGTGATGAATTGGCCGGAATGGCTGGGACATTCCGTGACAATCGAGCGAAGGTTCGCCATTCCGCCGTCATCTGGGGTGTTTATGTTCGGCCGAAATATCGCGGGAAAAAAGTCTCGGAGCGAATGATCGTGGAATTGTTGAATTGGTGCCGATCCAACGACGTGCGGATCGTCCGTCTGACGACAGTCACCTGCAATGGGCCGGCCATCCGCTGCTACCTCGGATGCGGCTTTTCCGTCTATGGCATCAGTCCGGAAGAAATCAGGATCGGGGACAAGTTTTACGATGAGATGCTGATGTGGCGAAGGGTTTGACCTGGAATTGGCCGTTCGAAACAGAAAATACCACTCTAATCTCAAAATTTGTCACGGGGAAGATGTTGTTTTGCTGAGTGACTTGAGTTGTATTGGTGAGCAACGAGGAGATTCGTGGCGAGCGGAAATCACATCCCGTTGGCGAAAGTTGCCATCCTTTGGTTAACAGTATTGTCTGGATTCTCGGCCAGGGCCGATGCGCTGCCCACCACCGATCCCGCGGCCGACATAAAAGTCGCCCCGCCGGTGATTCCAGACCGCCGATTCAATATCACGAATTTCGGTGGCGTTGGTGATGGGATAAAATTGAACACCGATGCGTTCAAAAATGCGATCGCGGCGATATCGGCCGCGGGCGGTGGGCATCTCGAAATTCCCCCCGGCGTTTACATGACCCTGGCATTCGCCCTGACGAGCCATCTCGACCTGCATCTGGATGCCGGCGCGGATCAAAGCCCCGGTAAGTCTGGCGGCTTGGGGGCTCCCCGACCCGGAAACCGCCACCCAGGAAGATGTCGATCAATTCGCCGCCGGCGGGGCGATTATTTACGGTAGAGGCCTCACCGATATCGCGATCACCGGCACTGGAACCATCGACGGGTCCGGGCAATTGTTCTGGATCTGGTCCGACAAAGCGGCCCGGCGATATCCACCCGGCCGACTGGTTTATCCGCGGCCGACGCTTGTTTCACTGCGCGGAAGCCAGCGGTTGCACATTGACGGGATCACCCTCACCGATGCACCGATGTTTCACCTGGCCCTGGGCTCGCATTCGCAGGATTTACTGATCGAGAACATCCGCGTTGAGGCACCCAGCGATGCCCCCAATACGGACGCAATCGACCCTGGCGGCGAGCGGATCATCATTCGCCATTGCGAAATCGACACCGGCGACGACAATGTCGCGATCCAGGGCGGATCCCACGGCGTCCTGATCGAAGACCTCACCTGTCTGCACGGCCATGGCATTTCCATCGGCAGCCCCACGGTCGGCGGGCTCAGCCATATTTTCGTACGCCGCTGCTCATTTGACGGGGGCGAGAACGGCCTGCGCATCAAATCGTACCGCGGCCGCGGCGGCGAGGTGCACGATATCCACTATTCCGACATCATCATGAAAAACGTCCTCCGGCCGTTCGACATCAACATGCTCTATAACGGAAACGCCAACGCCCCGACGGACATCGGCGCCCGCCAGGCCAACGGCCTGACCCGGAACATCCCCTATTTCCATGATATTCACTTCACCAACATTACCGTGACGCGATCGCCCGTGGCCGGCCGAATCATCGGCCTGCCCGAGCAATTGGCCCGCGACATTACCTTCACGAATGTGCAAATCGACGCCGATCGCGGCTTTCTGGTGCAGGATGCGAAGGACATCGTTTTTAACAACGTCCTAATGAACATTGCCGTGGGAAAACCATTCATCACGGATAATGGCCAAATCCAGTGGCATTGATCAAATCCCCTGTCCATTAACCCCCGCGAAGGTTCCATTTTCCCATGTTGCCAGTTGCCGACTGGATTGGGATAATCCCCGCCGGGATTGACATGGAGGATCGTGCGATGCGCCCGATAAGCATCTCGGACATGAGTTTTGAAAACCTGATCGAACGGGAATGGATTTCCGTCAACGGGCTCGGGGGCTACGCCAGTTCCACGGTCTGCGGATTGAACACCCGGAAATACCACGGGCTGCTGGTGGCCGCGATGTCGCCGCCGGCGCGGAGGATGGTATTGCTGTCGCACGTCGAGGAGACGGTCTGGACCAGCCACGGGGAGTTCGCGTTATCGAACAACGAATATCCGGGTGCGATTTTCCCGAGGGGATTTGTTCATTTGCGCGCATTCAATGTCGAGCCGTTTCCGCGCTGGGCATATCAGGGCGATGGCTTCACAATCGAAAAATCGCTTCGGCTGCTGGAGGGGAAGAACACGGCCTGTGTTTCCTATTCCCTGCTGACGGGCGAAAAGCCCGTGACCCTGGAAATCAGGGCCTTGCTGGCGCTCCGGGGAATTCACGAACTGATGTACCAATGGAATGGCCGCCTCGCGGCGGAATCGAAGCGCAACGGGCATGTCAGGATTCCCGCGACGACGCGAACCCCCGAAGTTTTTTTCGCCCACGATGGCGAATTCCGCGCTGAGCCGCACTGGCATCTCAACGCGATTTATCGGCGCGAGAACGAGCGTGGCTATGGCGGGTTGGAAGATCTGTGGAAACCGGGGGTGTTCCGCTGGAAGCTTTCGCCGGGACAGACGGCGCATCTTGCCTGCTCCACCGAGCCGGTCCAGCTTGAACATTTGCTGAGCGATCTCGACCTTGCGCGTGAAAACCTGGATCGGCAGACATCGGTGGTCAGTTCGGACGCCGACACCCGTCTCGAGATGCTGGTCCGCGCCGCGGAATCCTTCGTGGTGAGCGCTCCGAGTGAAACCCCGGCGGAGCGCTCGGTGAAGGTCATCGCGCAATATCCCTGGTCCCCGGCCAGCGGGCGGGCGGCGCTGATGGGTTTCAACGGTCTGTTCATGACGACGGGACGCCGCGAAGAGGCGCGCTCGCTTCTTATGGGCCTTGCCGCTCAGATGCGAAATGGAATGATCCCCACGGAGTATCCCGAATCGGGCGAGGCCCCGACGTACCAGGGAGCCGACACTTCGCTCTGGTTCATCAATGCCATCGGCGAATATTTCGGTCAAACGGAGGATACGGCAACGGTTCGCACCCTGTTTCCGGCGGTGGAGGAAATCCTCGAGACCTACCGAACGGCCACCGGCGACTGGCTTTTCTGCGATCCCGACGGATTGATCGGCACCCGTTCGGCGGGCGCGGCAAGATCGTGGATGGATGCACAGGTCGGTGATTGGGTCGTCACACCCCGCCGGGGACGGACGGTGGAACTCAACGCCCTCTGGTTCAACGCACTGATGACCGCGAGCCGGCTGGCGTCGAAACTCGGCAAGAACGCGGCCAAGGAATGGGAAGAATCAGCGCAAAAAGTGCGTACCTCGTTTAACGGCCGGTTCTGGAACGCGAGACTGGATTGCTGCTTTGATGTCCTGGGCGACGACGGACCCGATGCGTCGATCCGTCCGAACCAGATTTTCGCGATTAGTCTGCCGCATGCCGTGCTTTCACCCGAGCGGCACAAGGCAGTGATCGGACGGGTGATGGATGAATTGCAGACGCCCAGGGGATTGCGGAGCCTGGGTCGGCAAGAAGCGGGTTATCGCGGCAACTATGCCGGTAACGTGGTTTCGCGCGACGGCGCGCAGCATCAGGGATCGGTCTATCCGTGGCTTCTGGGGCCGCTGGCAACAGCATATCTGCGAGCGCACGGGCGAACGCAAGAGACCACCGCAAAGGTACTGCAATGGATCGAGCCATGCATGGAATACATGGATGGCGATGGCTTGGGTCAGATGTGCGAATTGTTCGATGGGTCGGCGCCACACACGGCGCACGGCGCGATCGCATCGGCGCTGGGCGCGGCGGAAATCTTGCGGACCTACGTCCGCGATGTTTTGGGGATCTCTATGTTGAGGACGAAGCGGCGGCCGATTCCACCGCCGGTGGAGATTTCGCCGCAGCGCCCAGCCAGTGGCCCCGACGACGGGAAACTAGTCGACGGGGAACTAGTCGAGGCGGAAATAACTTCTCGCTCCGCCACCATCTGCCGCAATGCCGCCGGCAACCAAAGCCGGACGATGAACCAATTCTCCGGCGTGGACTGAATTTCAATTTGGCCCTTCAACAGCCGCGAAAGCCGCTGGCACAGCGAAAGTCCAAGCCCGCAATGCACGCCGGTCTGCGCTCGCGCCTGATCGCCGCGCCAAAATCGGTCGAAGAGCTGCGCGGTCCTATCCGGCGGAATGAGACTGCCTGAGTTGGCAATTTCGATCAGCAGGCGATCCTGTTTCACTTCGGTGGCGACGCGAATCGCTCCTCCGTTGTCAGCATACGAAACGGCGTTGTCGAAAATATTGTGAAGCACGATCCGCAATTTTTCCGGATCGGTCTCGATGAAGATTGAATCGGGAACCTGCCACTGCAGATTGAGGCCGTGAGCCTCCGCCCGCGGAAGGAACAGCGCCCAGCAATCCTGCAGAAAATCGCCGAAGTCAATGGCCTTGGGCGTCAGCGAAAGCTGCCCGGAATCGGCACGGGCGAGTACGAGAAGTGTCTCGACCATCGCCTGCATCTGGCGAGCTACGTCGCGGCATTTGTCGATCGCCGCGATATAGGCGGATTCATCGCGAGGACGCGAACGACACACATCGAAGGTGGTCAGCAGCGCCGCCAGCGGGCTTCGCAGTTCGTGAGCGACATCGGCGGCAAAAGCCCTCTCGCGGGAGAAGGCGGCATCCAGGCGGGAAAGAAGTCCATTGAGCTTTTCGACGACGGGCGCGAGTTCCGTTGGTGCTTCCGGGGCATGGAGACGAATAGAGAGATCGCTTTCGCGCATCTGGTCGATATCAGCCGCGAGGCGCTCCACGGGCCGAACCCCCCTGCCGACGACCCAAAAAAGTACGGCCCCGGAAACCACAACAGCGAGGGAACACAATCCAAGAAGCATCCAGCGGAAATTCTCCAGGCTGCCCCGCAGGGCGATCGTATCGGTCGCGACGGTGAGCAGGACGACGCGCGGGCTGTCGGAATTGGACGAATTCCCCTCGGCGTTTGGTTCGATGGTGGTCGTAAAAGACATCCCGATCGTTCGCCCGGGCCGGCCATCGGGAAGCCGCCCGTCGCTAAAGGTGATGCCTTGGGCGGCTGCTGGGCGCGGCAATTCACCGGAGCCCAGCGAAGGCGAGCGGATCACCACATCCGGATCGATCCATGCCTGGAAATAATCCGGATGGTCCGTCGTGGCGAATTTGGGCAATTCGTCCGGAGCATAATCGAAGATGATTTGCCGGCCATGCTGCTCGGCCGTGGCGGCGACGGCCCGGGCCTCGGTCAGCAGTGCGTCATTGAACGCGGAATTGGCGGATTGCCGAACGCAGAAATACAACGCAAAACCAAGCAATCCCAAAACGGCCGCGACGGCAAGCGAGGTCTGGGCCAGTAACCGGAATCGGAGCGAGCGGATCATTCATTCTCCAATTCGGCCAGGAGATATCCCTGACCGCGCCGCGTGTGGATAAGGCGCGGGCTGCCGGCGCGTTCGACTTTTTTCCGCAGCAGGCCAATGTAAACGTCCACGACATTGCTCTCGGGCGAGGCGTTGAAATCGTACACATGCTGCCAGATGTCCGAGCGTGAAACGATCCTGCCCATATTGTGGATAAGATATTCCAGCAGCGCATATTCGCGGCCGCTGAGATCGAGCGCCTTGCCGGCTCGGTGAACGGTGCGCTGGGCCGTGTTGAATTCCAGATCGGCGATTTTGATGACGGCGGACTTTGTTTCATATTTTCGCCGCACCATCGCCCTGACCCGGGCCAGCAATTCGGCGAACAGGAACGGTTTGATGAGATAATCATCAGCCCCGAGTTCCAGGCCCGTGACTCTGTCCTGCGGAGTGTCCTTGGCGGTGAGAAAGAGAACCATTGAAGGGCATTTCTTTTCCCGCAGTTCTCGCAGGACCGTAAGGCCGTCGATCTTTGGCAGCATGATGTCGAGGATGATGACATCGTGTGCCCCCCCGCCGGCATGCCAAAGCGCGGTTTGTCCGTCCCCGGCTTCATCCACGGCATACCCCGCCTCGCGCAGGCCCTGGACGAGCGATTCGCGAAGGGGCTGAAAATCTTCGACGACAAGGAGCCGCATGGATGGAATTAATGATATCCGATAGCCGGGAATCGTAAAACAATTTCGGACAACCCCAAGCCCCCGAGGTCTTTTGACATCGCTAGCCTGACCAGTACACTCCGACAAACTGCCGGCGGGGAAATTTGACGGCAGCGAGGTACGTTGCGAACGGGCGGCGCGTGCGATTTGCTCAATTGGTAAGACAACCTGCTACCCGCCTTCGCCCGGGCATATTAATTGTGGTGGTGTGGGTTGCCGGTTGGATGGGGTGCGCTGTCGCTCTGGGAGCAGGCGGCAACAAATCGGGCGGGCAAAATCCGGATTCGGGGCAACCGGCGAACAATGAAGCGGCGAGCAGCGACGTTTCGGCCGCCGGACAGCTCGCGGGGCGCACGGTCGAAGCCGTTCGCGTCGTGGGCAACACCCAGGTCAGCACGTCCGTCATTCTGCAACTGGTCCGCACGCGCGAAGGCGACAAATTCGATCCCGCCACCGTCGTCGGCGACTACCAGCGAATTTACGGCCAGATGAAAACCTTCGCCAACGTCGAAGCCCGCGTCCAGCCGACGGACACCGGAGTGATCGTCATCTTCATCGTCACCGAGCAGAAGCAGATCAAGGAAATCCATTACGAAGGCAATTCGCAGGTCAAGACCAAAGATCTTGAGGACACCGCGGGCATAAAAAAGAACGAGGCCATCGACCAGTTCCGCATCAACCTGGCCCAGCAATCCATCGAGAAGCTTTACCGGGACAAGAATTATCCCTTCGCCCATGTGCAATGGTCGCCCGAGGAACTGCAAAAGACCGGCGTGCTCGTCTTTCGCATTACCGAGGGGCCGGAAGTGCGCGTGCGGAAGATCGACTTCATCGGCAACAACACTTACGGGGCGTGGAAACTGAAGGACCAGATCAAAACGGGTACCTACATCTTCATTTTCAATCCCGGCAAATACGATCCGGAGGCATTGGATGACGATGTGAAAAGCATCTCCAAATTCTACAAGGACCATGGTTTTTTCGACGTTCGCGTCGGCCGCAAAATCACCCGCTCGACCGACATGAAGGCCATGCAGATCACGTTTGTGATCGACGAAGGCGTGCGCTATGTGATCGACCAGGTAAGCTTCGAGGGAAATCAGACCGTCACCGAAGGGACCTTCCGGCTATCGATCAAGGATGTCGAGGGAATCCCTTACGACAGGGATGTCATCGACAACGATGTCCGCGAAATGGTCAAGGCGTACAGCAAGTCGGGCGGATTCATTTACCAGGAGCAGCCGGGAATTCCAGGGAATCCGGATTACCTTCACATCGAGCCGCAGACCTATTACGAAAAGGACGTTGGGAAGGTGCGGTTGGTTTATGAAATCAGCGAGGGCAAGCAATTCCGGCAGGGAAGGATTCTGATCCGGGGGAATTCCAAAACACAGGATAAAGTCATCCTCCGGGAAATGCATCTCCGGCCGGGGCAGGAATACAATTCGTCCGAGGTCCAGGACGCCCAGGACCGCCTTCGCGGTTTGCCCGAGTTTTCAAGCGTCAGCATATCTCCGATCGGCGATGATCCAAACGTCCGGGATTTGCTGGTGGATGTCACCGAACAACGCACGGCGCAGATCAGCGCGGGGATCGGCATCAACAGCAACGGAGGATTCGGCGGGCAACTCGGCTACGAGCAACAGAACTTCGATATCACGAATTTTCCAGCGACCTTGCCGGAAGTGTTCAGCGACCGCGCGTTCACCGGGGCAGGACAGGATTTTCAGGTGCGGTTTGATCCCGGCACCCAGGGTTCGGACGCGGTGGTGAGCTTCACTGAGCCGTATTTATTCGACCAGCCGTACAGTTTTTCCGCCAGCGGTTATTACGAAACGCATATCCGCCCCGTATACAACGATCAACGGGCGGGCGGGACGATCGGGCTCGGGCGACGGTTCAATTACGTCTATTCGGCCTCGGTGAGTATCGGGGCGGCGGATGTGGATATTAAAAACCTCGCGCTTCCATATTTTGTTCGCGCCCGGAAATCCTCGTGGGCGCCGGCCATCACACGCTGACGGACGCCGCCATAAAGTTTGAGCGCGACACGACCAATCACGGAACTCCGGTGGTTTACCAGGGTAGCGACGCGTGGGTGGGCTTTACCGATGCCGGCGCATTGGGCGGAACGGTGTACTATAACCGCTTCACCTGGAGCTGGGCCGACTTTCTGCAGGTGAAGGAAGATCTGCTGGGCCGTCGGAGCGTGCTTGAGTTTCACACCGAAGGCGGCGACGACCCGCGGAAGGCGCCGTTCTTCGACCGATTCTACGGCGGTGGCATTGGAAGCCTCCGCGGATTCCAATATTGGGGGGTCAGCCCACGCCAAGGTATCGCCGATGACGCCATCGGCGGTGATTTCTTCATGACCGGCGGGGTGGAATACGGCTTTCCGCTCGCGGAGGACTTCCTGAGGGGCGTCCTTTTCGTCGACGTGGGTGACTATGAACCGAACTGGCAATTCGGCGTCATCCGCACCTCCGTCGGTTTTGGGTTCCGCCTGACGCTGCCGATTCTGGGGCGGCAGCCCCTGGCGCTTGACTTCGGGTTCCCGATCACGCAGAGTCGTCAGGATAATACGCAGGTTGTGAGCTTCTCCTTCGGGATTACGCGGTAAATCGTGTGCCAAAAAAACGAATCGGCTGTATCGTCGACAAAATATTTCCATTATTATCGGGTTGTTCGAATAGTGTTCTTTGCATAAGGAATCGATATGAACGTGCGAATTTCGGCGTGGGCGGGATTGATCCTGGGAACGATGTCTTTGTTGGCGTGGGCCAGACCAGCGGCGGCGGATGACGCATCAGGAAGCGTCAAAATCGCCGTCTGTGATCCCATCAAGGTGCTGAACCAAATCCAGGAGGGAAAAGACTCCATGGCCAAGTGGAAGCAGGAGGGCGATTCCCTGACCGACCAGGCGACCGCGAAAAAGAGCCAATTGCAGTCCGAACAGGATGCGCTCAAGCTTATCCTGCCGACCTCCGACGACTATGAAACAAAGGTCGAAACGTTCATCCAGCATCAGGCGGACGCGCAGGCGTGGCTTCAAGCCGCCCAGATGAACATGGCGAGAAAGCAGCGCACGGAAGAAAAGACGATGTTCGACAAGATTCTCAAGACCATCGGCGATCTTGCGCAGGCCCAGGGCCTCTCGGTGGTGATCAATGGCGCCCATGCTGATTTTCCCGAACTCGACAAGATGGACGCCAACGCATTCGTGCAGACGATTTTGCTGCATACGGCCCTCTATTCCGACACGAAGCTGGATATCACGCAACAGGTGATCATCGCGATGGACAAGGCCTACAGCACGAATCACTAGATTTTGTCTCAGTTGGAATTTGTCTCAGGCGGCCTCAGACGGACTTGAGCCGATGAACAATAGTTCTCGAGGGATCGCGTTGCGTGAGATCGCCGCGATGGTGGGATGCGCCCCACCCGCCGGAGACGCGCGTGTCACCGGAGTCGCCAGCCTCTCCGACGCCGGACCCAACGATCTTTCATTCCTGAATTCCGAGACATTCCTTCCCGAGTTTAATTCAACCAACGCCGCCGCCGTGTTGGTACAAAAGCAGCTTCGGATTCCGGAAACCGCTCGTGCGATCGTGCTGCGGGTCGACGATGCCGACCTGGCGATGGCCAAGGTCCTGGAATCGTTCGCCCCGCCGACGATCCAGCCCGCGCCGGGAACCGATCCGCAGTCCCGAATCGATCCCGGTGCCGACATTGGCGCGGATGTTTCAATCGGCGCTTTCAGCATCATATCCGCCGGCGTCCGCATCGGTCGGGGCACGATCATCCACCCGCTGGTCTTTATCGGCCGGGATACATTGATCGGGGAAGACTGCCAAATCTTCCCAAACGTGACGATCCGCGAACGAATTCAGATCGGATCGCGCGTGATTATCCATGCCGGCAGCGTGCTGGGGACCGATGGGTTCGGATATCGCTGGGACGGCGCAAAACAGGCGAAGATTCCACAAATCGGCACGGTGATTATCGAGGACGATGTTGAAATCGGCTCCTGCGTCTGCATCGACCGCGCGAAATTCAGCTCAACGCGCATCGGCCGCGGGACCAAGATCGACAATCTGGTTCAGATCGCCCATAACGTGACGATCGGCCCGCATTGCGTGATCGTCGGCCAAGCCGGGCTGGCGGGCAGCGCATCTCTGGGAACGCGCGTCATTCTCGGCGGCCAAACCGCGGTGCGCGACCACGTGCATATCGGCGACGGGGCGATGGTTGCCGCGTGCGCCGCCGTTGCCAGCGACGTGGCTCCGGGTGAAATCGTCAGCGGTATGCCCGCCCTGCCCCATCGGCAGTCCCTCCGCGAAAATGCCGCCATGCGGCGGCTTCCCGATCTGGTCACCCAGATGCGGAAAATTGAGGAAGAGATTAAGCAAATCCGCTCGCAACTCCCGCCCCAGCCGAATCCGCCGCCAAAATAGACCCCCGGTATTTATTGCATCCGACATTCCCCGTTCTCCGTATAAGACGGGTGTGATAAAAAATAGCGTTTGTTTGTGGAAAGCCTCGTCCGCGTATAATGCTGCGGCTGCGTCGGCCCGGTACGTGGTCGACAGGTTGGAGCCCAGAGTTGAGCAAAGGAGGTGCGTCGACAGCCCAACGCAGGCGTCTGTTGTGAAACGGTAATTTTCTCGAATTGGAATTGCGACGAACCACATCAAGACGTCGCGATTTTTCAGCAGAACTTTTCTTCGAAAGGAAAACACAATGAAGCGTAGCACAAAGATTTTGGGTGGATCGACTGGTCTTCTGGCCGCCGCGGCTTTCGCGGGATTGATCGGCGGAGCGTCAAATCACGCCACCGCTGCCACCACGAGCATTTCGCATGCGACCTCGGTCAAGACCGTGATCGACGGCAAGGCCGGCGTGAAGGCGCGCGCGATGGATGGCACGACCTCAACCCACGATTGTAAAGGCAAGAACGACTGCAAAGGCCAGGGCGGTTGCAAGACCGGCGACCAGGGCTGCAAAGGCAAGAACAGCTGCAAGGGCAACGGCGGTTGCAAGACCAACGGATCCGCCCTGATGTTCTAATTGCCGCAATCTCTTTGGAGATTTCAAGGGATCCGGCCTGATAAGGGCCGGGTCCTCTCTTTGCCCAGGAGATTCTCATGCCCGCCAACCGATTCAACGGGTTCACCGAACTCGGCATCGGCATCGGCCTGCGAATCCCGCATTACGCCCACATCCTCAGCAAAAAGCCCACCGTCGATTGGTTCGAGATCATTTCCGAAAACTACATGTGCGATGCCGGCCGGCCGCTGGAGGTCCTCGACCAGATCCTCGAGCAATATCAGGTCATCCAGCACGGCGTCGCCCTCTATTTCGGTTCGACCGATCGCATGGACCGCGAACAACTCAAACGACTGAAAACTCTGGTCAAGCGCACCAACACGCCATTCCTTTCCGATCATCTCTGCTGGGGCAGCGTCGATGGAACCTACACCCACGATCTGCTGCCGATGCCCTACACCTTCGCCGCCGCCAAAAACACGGCCCGGCGGATTCGCGAAGTGCAGGATTTTCTGGAAATTCCCATCATCGTGGAAAACGTCAGCAGCTATGCCGAATTCCACGTCTCGGAAATGACCGAATGGGAATTCCTCACCGAAGTGGTCGAACTGGCCGACTGCGGAATTCTGCTGGACGTCAACAACATCTACGTCTCCAGCAAAAACCACGGATTTCGACCCATACGATTATCTGAACGAACATCCCCCACCATCGCGTCGGGCAGATGCACATCGCCGGGCACAGCAAATACGAGAAATATATTCTCGACACGCACGATCATCCGGTGCTCGATCCGGTCTGGAAAATGTACGCCCACGCGATCAAGCAATGCGGCCCGACCTCCACACTTCTGGAATGGGACGCCCATATCCCCTCTTTCGAGGAAGTGCATCGCGAAGCGCTCAAGGCGAAGAAATTCCTGAATGCGGTGACGACTCCTCCGAGGGAAAACGCCGTTGCCCTGGCGATCGCGTGAATCAGCATGCCGCGCGAAATGCCAAACCCTCAGCGAACTGAGAAAACTGCAACGCCTTGCCGGCGCGGTCATCATGCGCCCCCTTTCGCATCAATGGCGCATGCAGGGAAAATGGACCGACAACCGCGACATGCGGGAGGTCACCGCCGAATTCATCAAACCCAACGACCGCCTCACCAGCTTCGAACGTATCGAAATCTACAACCGCCAATATTGGTTTCGCCTGATCGATTCCTTTTACGATGATTTCCCGGGCCTGCGCGCGATCCTGGGCCGACTGAAATTCAATAAGCTGGCGAAGGAATATCTGACGGCTCATCCATCAAGTTCATTCACGATGCGCAATCTCGGCCGGCATTTGCCCGCATTCATCGACAAACATCCAAAACTGGTAAGTCCCAGGCTGCATCTGGCGCAAGACATGGTTCGATTCGAATGGGCGCAAGTTGAGGCGTTCGACGGTCGATCCCTGCCGCCGCTTACCGTTGACGATCTCCTCGGCAATAACAAAAATCCCGCCAAAATCCGCCTGACCTTGCAACCTTACATCAGCCTCCTTCATCTCCGCTACCCGCTCGATCAATACCTCATCCGCCTGAAAAAAACCGGCCTCCGTGGGGAAGCCAGCAATGCGGTCGAGGAAAACGAACTGGAAAAGCCCACCCGCAAGCGCCGAACACCCATCCCGCCGCGAAAGAAACCTTCCTCGTCGTCCACCGCCTCGACAATTCGCTTTATTACAAGCGGATCGATGCCCGCGAATATCGTCTGCTAACGAACCTCCAACGCGGCCTGCCGCTAGGCAAAGCCCTTAAATCCGCATTCACGGCCGAACCCGACCCCGCGATGGTCCGCGAATGGTTCCAAACCTGGACCGAACTGGGTTGGTACTGCAAGCCAAAATAATCGCACCCCCTTCCTTACAATCTTTCCTCATCCCCCCGCCGTGCCGATAATGCCGCAAGGAAGCACCGTCCAAATGTCCTATAGAACCGTCTTACTCTTCGGCCCTCCCGGCAGCGGAAAAGGAACCCAGGGCAAAATCATCGGCGCCATGCCGGGGTACATCCACTTCGCCTGCGGCGACGTATTCCGCTCCCTCGACCCCAAAAGCGAAATGGGCCTCGAGTTCGCCAAATATTCCCAAACCGGCGCACTCGTTCCGGATGAATTGACCGTAAAACTCTGGCGCACATCGATCGAACGGCTGGCCGCATCCGGGCGGTACAAACCCGAGGATCAATATCTCCTGCTGGATGGAATCCCCCGCACGCTTGAGCAGGCTCAATTAATGGCCGACGACCTCGACGTCCGCGCGGTCATCAATCTCTATTGCAACGACATCGCCCAGATCGTGGCGCGACTGAGCAAACGCGCCGCCCTGGAAAATCGCACCGATGACACCGACATCGAAGTCATCCGCCATCGCATTGACGTCTACGAAGAACAAACCCGGCCGCTCCTGAATTTCTACCCCCGCGGCAAAATTTTCCGCGTCAACGCCACCCGCCCACTGGAAATGGTGACCGCCGATATTCTGAACGCCATCCAAACCGTCAAACGTGACTGGTAGTCGGAATTGGTAGTTGCGAGTTGCTAGTTGCGAGATAAGTCCGAATACCAACTCGCAACCCGAAACTCGCATCTTTTTTCATTTGCCCCTCGTCAAAATGTATCGGATATTCCGGATGTGAAAACGCCGCATATTCCAGCATGCTCGGCGCAACGGGCCGTTTTTCGTCGTGTCGCCCGAGTCGGCCTTGCCGCAGCGATGCGTCAAGTGCAATGCCGAGTGTTCGTCGCTGCGAATTTCGCAGAATCTCCACGCTCAGTGCCTGGTATCCCCTATTCGCCTCCGCCGGTTGGAACGCCCATTGCGCGGACGACCTTCCGATCCACATCCCCTACGGCCTGTGCCTCCGGCACCGGCTGGAATCCCTCGGCCGCGCCGCCCTCATCGGCCTTTTCGGTGTGGGCAACATTCTCTCTTTCGCGATCTTCAGCTTTAGCCCAAAACTCAGCCCCGCGATCGACCTGCTGGCCATCCTTCTCCCCGTCCCCCTGCTGGCTATTGCCCTGACGATCCGCCCGATCCTTCGCCCGCGGCGCGTCCATCACGGCCTGGCCTGGTTCACCGGCGCGGGCCGGAAATTTCTTGCTTCTCTGCCCGAAATGGATGCCGGGACGGCCCCTATCGCTTCGTCGCTGTCAGTCGAAATGTCGGGATGACGAAAAGAAAATATATTTCCGCGATACCCATTCGGCAGCCGGTCTTTAAAACTCGAACAACCTCACGAACGGCCAACGGCAAACCCGGATTCCGAATTTCCGCTCTCACCGCTACAATTCTTTCATGTTCGCCCTGTACATCATCATGGGTTGGATCGTGGTCGCCATTGCGGCACTGACCTATCTCTACTACCGCAAGGGCATGAAAATGACGTCGCGCACGATCGGCCGGGTGGTCTCGGCCACCGATCGCGAGGTCCGCGACGACCGCGGCCGGCGCGACGAAACGGTGGTGGTTTGCAAATACACCGTGTCCGGGCGCGATTACGAAATCTCCCACGTTTTTCGGGGCCGATCTGCCGATCGCTTCCCAATTGGCCGAGAGGTGCCGCTGCGATACAACCCCGGCGATCCGAAGATGGCGAGGATTCCGACCGGTTAATATCTCGGAATCTTCAACTCGTAGAAGATCGCGAAATTGAGAAGTGTCACGCTACCGAAATGTCTTGAATGGAATGCCTGGAAGGGATAGCGTGCGGAATAGTGATAAGATAAGCCATCGTGTGCCGCCGCGTAGCTCAGTTGGATAAGGCGCTGGTTTCCTAAACCGGAGGTCTCAGGTTCGAATCCTGACGCGGGTATTTGGTCGCCGCCGGCGTCAATTCGCCTGAGCGGCCTGAAATCCGTCGCATCCGCTCGCCGGGGTGACCTTCAGGTGAAGCGACGCATGGCGCGGGTGGGCACAATCGTCGATCAAAGCCTCGGGAGCCTTATGGCTCACCCGAATCTTAACCAGCTTGGAATCGCTCGAGTGCTGTTCGCCGAAATGAACGCACAAACCACATTGGCCATCGTGCAGTTGCAACATATCAAACTCCTTCAAAAAATGTTCGCATTCACATTATCGCGCGAGGCTCGAAATCAATTCGAACCCCCAAGGTATTTTCGGGTTCGATTCGAATACAGTCCACCACAAATCCATTAATTTCCCAATTGAGACATATTCGCAATCTCAAAGACTGATCGTTTGCGCCGCGTTGCGACGCGATATGGGGACACAGTTTGTTTTCAAGTCGTCGCGCCGAAACTTAGAATTGAATACATGCTGGAAGATCCCCAAGACTCGGACGATTCAGATATCGACAACGACGACGGCGAAGATTTCGCCATTACCGAGCCATGTCCTTCCTGCGGCCACCCCATCTACGAAGACGCCGAGATATGTCCAAAGTGCGGCCAGTACCAATCGCTGGAAGATTCCACTTCGAAAAAGCCGCTCTGGATCATTCTGACCGCGGGTCTTTGCGTTGCAGTAATCCTAGTCGTCTGGGTGCTGCTGAGGCTGTGACTTTTGCGAATCCCCGTTGCCGGTTGTTCCCCATCACCGCATTCTCCGGGGTAAAATCACCCCACTTAAAAACGCAACGTCCAATCAGATGAACTTGTACCCCTTTACTTCCCACTCGGCCCGAATCTTTTTCACCCGGGTCAGCCATTCCCAAACGGCTTCTCGATTCGATTCACAAATTTCGTTCCACGGGATGGAGATTTTGAAAGTCTTGTCCGGCTCGTTCACCTGGACATCGATGGGGAGTGGGTTGGTGGAGCTATTCATTTGGACCACCCCTTTCTCGCCGCACCATAGCAGGTGTGTCAATCAAATTTCGCGAGGGCAGAAATTCTACATTCGAATTCTCTCACGCGGACGTTACGAGGGTTTTGAGAGTCTGGCGCTGGGTTGGATAAGGGAACGAGAAATGCGGACGCGGTTCCCAGCTCTCCGTTTCGTCCCCCGTTGCCCTCTTGTTCTCACGTCTGCGCTCTCTGCGTTCTCCGCGGTAAAATTATCCCGTTCAGAAACGCAAATGATCTGCACTGCAAGCGAATGAATCCCTCAGGCGGAGAATTGTGAGCGATCCATCACTCACATTTAGGCGATTGCGATAACCGTCACCAAATTCCCCAATTTCCCACCCCGTGTCGAGGGGCAAAAGTCGCTTCGGTGAAAATGACCATTCTGCCGAATCACCTCGCGATCAAATTTCCTTGCGCTTTTCCGGGAGGGACGGCGTTTGCTTTTTTCGAACGTCGCAAACGCCCGCGAGTCCGTCGCATCTCGCCCGAAAGAAATTCTGACTGATGATGGAAAAGGCAAGTGGAATTCTGTTGAGAATTCTCCTCGCGATAGATTAATAATCACCTTCATAAATCCGGTCGTGAAATCCCGGCACTATCCATTTGGAATATGACGGCACTTCACATCCAGGGAAGGGACAAACCTTAGAAAAGGGAGATATTATTATGCGAGTTCCATCAATTCTCAGCGGGCGACACGCGCCTTTTTCCCTCTTGGCGGTCGCCTTGGGATGCCTTGCGTTGAGCACGCGCTCGGCAGTCGCCAATGTGGGGGATTTCTTCGCCAGCGACCAAGAATACAGCAATCTTGAAGGGGGTGCGTTCACCACTACTTCTGAAAACCTCGGTCACGTTGGAACCGAAGGGCAGGGCGTTTTCGAATATCGCTACGCCATGCAGTTCGATCTCTCCTCGCTTCCAGCGGGCGCGGCGATTACAGACGCGGAACTCGGGTTGCGCAATTCCGACGGTGATGGCATCGATTCGTTCATCCTCAGCGACTTCGCCGGAAACGGTAACTTCACGAATAGCACCATCACCAGCGTTACGGACCTGATGACCATCACACCCGCCGACGCCAATTTCGATCTTTACGACGTAACATCATTCGTCCAGGGTCTGACCTCCGGCCAGGAAGCGGGGTTTTCCCTACGGGAGACTTCCTCGTCGGAATTTGTTACGTTCGACGGCACCGAGACCGACTTCCCGCCGGAGCTTGAGATCACCTACAGCGTCCCGGAACCGAACGCAGAGTTGCTGATCGGCCTCTCGATCGCCTGCGGATTGCTCTACCGCAACCGCCGCAAGGCCGCACTCGCCTGAAAAGATTCCGAACCTCTCCCGAAATGCCGCGAGAACAACCGACCGGCGATTACCGCGACATCTTCCGCGCCCGCCGGCGCAACATGCACGTCATGACCGCCCCGCCAAGCAGGATTCCCAACGATGTGGGCTCTGGAACCGATGTGACGGAAAAATCAAATTGGTATGCCGTGCTGGCCCCAAGCTGCTGGATGAGAAACGTATACGGACCGGCGGGCAGCGGCGGAGTAAAGCCGAGGGATCCGGGGGACTGATTGACATTGTCTCCCATAATGGGAAGCAGGTTTTCGCCGACGTTGCTCCCCGCGGGTTGGGAGGCGTTCTGAGCTCCGGTGCCGTAATGGGTGTAACCCAGGTATGACCCCGCGCTGAACGGCGAACCGACGAACGCCGCGCCTGCCTGAACGCCCGTAAATCCTTGCGAATCGGTGGAAACGTAGGATGCCAATGTATAGCCGCTAAGCTGAAACCCTGCAGGGATAGTGACTTCCACCCAATCCTGCGAATCGTTCGACCCGTTGACGGTACCGATGACCGAGCTGGTGCCGGCCGACAGATTGAACGACGTCGGCGCCGCCTGGCTGTTGGAAAGATCGCCGTTGACCGCTTCGTTCCAGATAACCGCGGATTTACTTACCGGCGCCAGAAGCAGAATTGCACCAACGGAAACCGACACGAGAACCTTTGAACCGAGAACAGAAAGACGTGACATGACCAGCCCTCCGAAAAATGTTACATTCCCCTCCCGGCGAAGTTGACCGCGAAATCGACAAGCCTATTCCCAATCGCGACGTTATTTTTTTAAATAAATTTTGGGCAATTCATAACAATCCGTAGCGCCAATTGCTTAGACTTCCTCAACCGATTCGTTAAAGTTACGCCCGTTCGGCACGGAGGCCCATGGTTGTTCCAAACACTATTCTGGATTTGATCGGCAACACGCCGATGCTGCAGGTCCGATCCTTCGACACCGGGCCATGTACACTTCTTTTGAAGCTGGAATCGCAAAACCCAGGGGGGTCGATCAAGGATCGCATCGGCCGCTCGATGATCGAGGCGGCCGAGCGCGAAGGGAAAATCGGGCCGGGATCGACCCTCGTAGAGGCCACCGCGGGCAACACGGGCTTAGGCCTAGCGCTGGTGGCCGCGAGTAAGGGGTATCGGCTCATGCTGGTCATTCCGGACAAGATGAGCGGGGAAAAGCTGGCTCACTTGCGGGCGCTGGGGGCTTCGATCGTCATGACGCGATCGGATGTGGGAAAGGGTCATCCGCAGTATTACCAGGATTTGGCCCAGCGGATAGCGGGCGAGACGCCGGGGGCGTTTTACGTCAATCAGTTTAACAATCCGGCCAATCCGCTGGCTCACGAGTTGACCACCGGTCCGGAGATTTGGGAGCAGACGGGGCACAAGCTGGACGCGATGGTCTGCGGCGTGGGGTCGGGCGGAACGATCACGGGTCTGAGCCGATATTTCGCAAAAGTCGCGCCCAACGTGGAAATGGTGTTGGCCGATCCGGAGGGGTCGGTCTTGGCGGAATATGTACGGACGAAAAAGATCGGCACGGCCGGATCGTGGCTGGTCGAAGGAATCGGCGAGGATTTTATTCCCGGCATCGCCGATCTGAGCCGGGTATCGCGTGCGTACAGCATTCCCGATTCCGAGGCGTTCGCGGCCGTGCGGGCGCTGTTGAAGCGGGAAGGAATTCTGGCCGGGTCCAGCACCGGCACGCTGCTGGTGGCGGCACTTCGATATTGCCGGGAGCAAACCAAACCCAAAACGGTGGTGACTTTGGTTTGTGACACCGGCAGCAAATATCTATCGAAAATGTACAACGACTTCTGGATGGCGGACCAGGGCTTTGCCGGTCGGACGTCCGCGGGTGATCTTCGCGATTTCATCAGTCGGCCCTTCCGCGAGGGGGCCGTGGTCGCCGTGAATCCGAACGATCCGCTGACCGTCACTTACGGTCGCATGCGGCTCTACGACGTTTCGCAACTGGCCGTCGTGGACGGCGAAAAGCTCGTGGGAATCGTGGATGAAGGCGATTTGCTTCTGGCCGTGCGCCGAGGCGAATCGGCGTTCGATCGGCCCGTGCGGGAAGTCATGACCGCCAACGTGCGAACCATCGATCGGCGGGCACCACTCGACGAGTTGATGTCGATTCTCGATTCCGGCCTGGTCGCGGTGGTAAGCGACTCGGATGGTTTTCACGGCATCATCACTCGGATCGACGTTTTGAATTTTCTACGGAAGGAACACACAAAAAGGAAAGATCGCGCATGAAATCGTCCGACTCCGCGTCGCTGCCGCGAAACCAGGTTCTTCCGTACGATGGCCCGCGCCCGCATTTCGGAACGCGAACGATCCATGCCGGACAGTTGCCCGATCCGTCCACCGGCGCGGTGATGCCGCCGATTTATACGACCAGCACATACAAACAGGATTCGCCCGGCGTGCACAAGGGACTGGATTATGGACGCAGCCATAACCCGACGCGATGGGCGTTCGAGCGCTGCGTCGCCGATCTGGAGGACGGCAAAGTGGGGTTTGCGTTCGCATCGGGGTTGGCGGCGATCGCAACGGTGCTGGAATTGCTGGATTCGGGATCGCACATCATCGCCGGAGATGATCTTTACGGCGGAACTTTTCGCCTGTTTGAACGCGTTCGCCGGCAGAGCGCGAACCTGGAATTTTCCTACGTCGATCCGGCAAATCTGTCAGCCGTGGAGCGCGCGATCCGGCCCAACACCCGCATGTTGTGGGTTGAAACCCCGAGCAATCCGCTTTTGAAACTCGCCGATCTCCAGGCGCTGGCGAAGCTGGCCCGCAAGCACAAGATTCTGGCCGTGGCGGACAACACGTTCGCGACGCCTTTCATTCAGAGGCCGCTGAATTTCGGATTCGACATCGTCGTTCACAGCGTGACGAAATATATCAACGGCCACAGCGACATGATCGGCGGCATCGCTGTCGTCGGTGAAAACGCTTCACTCGCGGAGCGGTTGGGATTCCTGCAGAATTCTATTGGCGCGATCTCCGGTCCATTCGACAGTTTTCTGGCACTGCGGGGAGTGAAGACGCTGGCGGTTCGTATGGAACGCGCGAGCCAAAACGCCACGGAAATCGCAAGGTTTTTGGAAGCCCGGCCAGAGGTCGAACGGGTCTTTTACCCCGGCTTACCGAGTCATCCGCAGCACGAATTGGCCAAAAAGCAAATGTCGATGGGCGGCGGAATGGTCAGCATGATCCTGAGAAGGGGACTTGGGCCGGCCAAGCGGTTTCTGGAGAGGTGCCACCTGTTTACACTGGCCGAGAGCCTTGGCGGCGTCGAGAGCCTGGTCGAACATCCCGGCTTGATGACGCATGCCAGCATCCCCGCCAAGCGGCGGGCCGAGATCGGAATCGATGATGGTCTTGTCCGGCTTTCGGTGGGGATTGAGGATGTTCGGGACTTGATTTCTGATCTGAAAACGGCGCTGGACGGGAATCCTGCAAAAACTGCGCGTTCCAGGAAGCCAGCCCGCAAACCCTGAGCCCGCTAAGATGATTGCTTTCTTAAGATATCGCTAATCATTCGCTAACATTTCTCGCCTATCGTCCGTCGCCTAGCAACTTTGGAAGGCGAACAATGATCGATCGATCTGGGCGGGAGCGTGTTGGATTCACGCTAGTTGAACTGCTTGTTGTTATTGGCATTATCGCGCTTTTGGTTGGCGTTCTATTGCCGGCTCTGAACAAGGCCCGCGCGGCCGCGCAAACCGTTCAATGCGCCAGCAACCTTCGTCAATGGGGCATCGGCCTTCAGATGTACGTTGACCAGAATCAGGGGCTTTTGCCGTTTAAAGGTTGCAAGGGCATCGACAATACTACTCCCAACGGAGATTTAATCGGCCCGGGTAATGGACAGCCCCTGGGCATCGCTGATCCGGGCACCTGGTATAACGCTCTGCCTCCCTTAGTAGGGGTTAAGACGTATTACCAGATGATGCTCGACAAGCAGAATCTGAATATTCCACTGCCGAGCTTTGGAAGCAATAGCCTTTACATCTGCCCCTCCGTCGCGGGCGTTGGGAGTTATTCTACCGCGGTGGATCAGGCGGACGGGTACGACACAGTTGGCCCGACGGGTGTCAGTACAGCCTACTGGGGAAATACTCCATCATTTCTCTATTGGATGGTGGATGGCAACGCCAACATCAGAGCACCCGCAAAAACTTATCTCAAACAATCCGTCGGGAGTCCGACGACGGTTTTCCAGGCTCCAATGACGATTTGTTACGGCTTTAATTCCCAGCTGCTTTCCGCATCGAATGTTTCGCTGTCGAAAACGCAGCCGATCAAGATGAGTCAGCTTCGGCCGGGCCAGTGTATCCCCATCCTGATGGATAAGATTATGATTCCGGGCGAATACGCTTACGGACCCATTCAGGCACTCGCGAACACTGATCCTAAATTTGTTGGCGCCAGCATCACAACTCTCAACCATCAAGGAAAGACCAGCGAGAAAGCCACAGGGCCTGCCGGAGAGCTTGGATACACCAGCGACTGTTCGCAAACCCTTGTCGATTTGAAGCGCCTGGGAGCGCGGCATAATGGTGGGCCAAACATCCTTTTTTGCGACGGTCATGTGGAGCTCCTGACCTGGGTTGAGGCCCAGGGCCCCAACGCCAACAATAGCGTCGATTACGACATCAATTGGCCCGGCAGGATCATTTGGTCGCCCTTCGGTCCGGACCCGTATTGATGCAGATGCACTCGCCAGTTGGACTTCGAACGTCGTTAACCACACCCAAGTAAATTCCTAATGCAATTTTAACCTCATCTTGATTCGGCCATATTACTGGATTCCTATTGTTCTTGACCCTCTCAAAAGGTTTATGGTTTGCGCTGAGCACGCCATTCAAAGGTCAAAAGGGACGAAAAACAATTCCTCTAAATAACGAGGACGGGAGATGGCAAAATGAATGGAAAGCCAAATTGGAAGCGGTCTCGAATCATGATCCTCGCGGCGGCGCCGGTTGCTCTATCGCTTTGGGCACCGAAATCGGCGTACTCGGCGACATATACATGGTCGGGAGATCATAGCAATTTCATTGGGACCGTCGGCGCAACCGCGAGTGCCAGCAATTGGGCGAGCCCTTTCACCACGGCGGCGGGGGTGGGAAACCTTTCAAGCAACACCAATACCAGCAGTAACACTGATCTGGCTGTGTTGCCCGACTCTCTCCCGCAACCGGGCGGCGGAAATTCGGGATGGATCTATATCGCGACCACGAGCAACCAGAATCTGGCCTATTCTATGGGAGCGTTCGAATTGGTCGACGCGTCGCCCGAAAACACCACGCCGTACAACATCACCAACAACAATACCAATGCTGTCACTATTACTTTGTATTTGAACGGAACAACCGTCAACAGCGTGGCAAATACGATCCTGTCGAACACAACCACCAGTACCCAAACCGTGCTGGACGTCGGATCTAACTTGGGGAGCAAAGCAACTACCGCCGCCCCGTTGGCGCTTGGTCTGGGAAATGCCACCAACAACATTTACTCGGCCGCTGGCGATCAGGTCATCATCGGCAGCAATATAAGCGAGTCGACCGCCGGCTCGTCGTTGTCGGTTAGTGGCGGTGGAACGCTTGCACTAACTGGAACCAACACCTTTTCCGGAGGAGTGACGGCCAACAGCAGCACGCTCGTGGCCGGCTACACCGGCGGAGCCTCCATTTCGTACAGCTCCACCGGAACAAGCGCCAGCACGGTGACCCTCAACAGTTCCACACTGGCCAGTGCGTCAGGAGGAGTAACCTCCTACATCGCCGGCAACGTTTCCTTTGCGTCGGGGAGCAACATTATTGCTCCAGGCGGCAATGGAGCGACCAACAACATCGGCACCCTGGATATCGGCGGATCGCTGGCCCTCAGCGGCAGCACGACCATCGATATTGACCTCGCCGGAGGCAGCGCCGATCAATTGAACCTTAGTTCGATGTCGATTACGGGTACGCCCACAGTCAATATAGACAATGCCAATGGCCCATCAGGAAATTTCGTTGTCGCCACTTATCCAACCACCGCTGGGCTGTCCAATTCCAGCTTCAACTTCACTAATACTCCCAGCGGCTACGCGTGGGATGTGACCTCTACCGAGATTGAGCTGATCCAGCAGCAGCCTCCTGCGAACGTGACCTGGCATGTAACCCCGGTAAGCAATTCGGTCAGCGGAACCTGGGATACGATCACGGGCAACTGGGTTGGCGGAAGTCCCGTAGCTGATCTTTACAAAACAGGCAACACCGCCAATTTCAACGATATTTCCGGCGGAACTTCCGGCCTGATATCCATCGTTTCCGGTGGTGTAACGTCATTCAATACCAATATCAATAATACAAATACGAGCTATTCCTTTACCGACAGCGACGGGATAAAAGGCATCAGCGGCGCGGGTGCGCTAACCAAGAGCGGCACGGGAACGGCCACGCTTGAATCGCCCAACAGCTATGGCGGCAACACTAACCTCAATGGGGGCGTCCTGATCGCCGATGGCGACGCCACGCTGGGTGGCTCCGCCAGCCAACTTGTCTTTGCGGGCGGCACTCTTGAAGCCGGGGCGGCAATCGGTTCGACCGGCAGTCCTTCCGGGCGGGTCATCACCGTCAACACCGGGGGCGGGACGTTCAACACCAATGGTCTTAGTTCGGTGAACAACGCGACTGTGAGCGTCAACGATGTTTTCAACGTGACCGGCTCCGGTGGGCTCGAACTCGATGGCCCAGTCACCTTTGCCGCAAATGGCGCACTCGATATCGGAACAGGTGCTACCGTTACATTCGGCGGCACCGCGACCTCGGATACCATTACGCAGATCAACCCCAGCACCTACAACGGCAAGCTGGTCGTTACCAATACAGCGCGAATCAATTTCAACACCGGCTCCAGCGATAGTTCCACCTCGGTATTCAATGGCTCGGGCGAAATCGACATCGCCAATGGCGGTACGACCCAAAGCGTAACCATTCCGGCCACCACCTCTAACCCAGCAGTCACCTACACGACCTACGACACGGGCGTCACCATTACCAATTTGAAGAGCACGCCCGGTGTTTCCACGGCCGGAGGCATCATTGAAGTGCCGATCCATCTCAACAGCACAGGCGAGGCGTTCACCAAGGCGGATGTCACCCAGCCCGATGCCACCTTCGTACCGGGAAACTTTACCGTCACGATCGGAGGCACAACCGCGGGAGATGGGATCACCATTGACAGCGTCATCTCGGGAAACTCCGACGTTAATATCGCCAATGGACCCGCCGGCGGAGGCGCCGGATCATTGACCCTGGGTGCCCAAAACACCTATACCGGGACGACCCTGATCAACGGATCGGGAACCCTCCAGCTCGCCGTTGCCGATGCCCTGCCTACTACCACCGATGTCATGTTCGCGACCATCAACGGTGGTGTGGGCAGCACCACAACGATCGATCTGGACGGTAATGTCCAGCAGTGGAATTCTCTTTCTGCCGGACAATGGAGGAGCCAGGGCGACGAGAACATCACTAACAACAGCAACAATCCCGCAACCCTTGAGATCAATGGTTCCACAACCCCCGCCGACCCATTTGACGGCGTTATCAGCGACGGCAACGGATTCACATTCCTCGACAAAGAAGGGACGGGCACCCTCCACCTGACCGGGACCAGCACATTCTCCGGCGGAACCACCCTCAATGCCGGAGCCATCATCAGCGCCAACGATTTCAACCTTGGATCCCCCTTTGGCGCGTTGGCCTTCGGCGGCGGCACCCTCGACGTCATCGGAAGCAACCCCTACCAATCGATCCGGCCCATTACGGTAAACCCGGGCGGCGGAACCATCGATGTCCTATCGACCCAGTCGTATACTCTGTCCAGTTCCGCGATTACCTGGAACGGTGGAACTCTTAATTTCACCGATACCGGTACGGCAATGATCACCCAGTCCAGTGGGACTATTTCCGTCGCTGCCGGCTCCAGGTTGAGCGTGGCTGCTGGGGCGAATCTTACCGTTAATGGGTCGACTGATCCCTTCACGGACAACACGGGCTCGGAGAGCACGCCGCTGCACGTTGCGGTTGTGAATAACGGCTCGTTAACAATCAATGGCGGTCTCAGTTCCACCATCGCCGGCATCACCGGGACGGGAGCCCTCACCGTTGGCGACGGCATAAGCACCAACACCGTGGCCCTTGCGAACAATGGAATTCCCAGCTCAGTCGGTTCGCTGTCTATTCTGGGAAACTCCACTCTCGACATCGGCAATAATAAAATGTTCATTTCGTACAGCAGCCCCGCGACCGACCCGATCGCTTCGATCGCCGCGTGGATTAAGAACGGATTCTATGATCTGGCCGGTCCGCAGATCATCAGCAGCGACATCGCGGCGGACGACGCCGCCAGCGGTCTGAGTTATGGCATCGGTTACGCCGATGGCGCTGATGGCACGGTGGCCGGGCTTCCATCCGGTGAGATTGAGATCATGTTCACGCTGCTGGGTGACGCCAACCTGGACGGGATCGTCAACAGCGAAGACTTCACGCCGTTCTCGGCCAATGTGGGCAAAAACGGGAGTTGGGACCAAGGGGACTTCAACTACGACGGAACGGTGAATAGCGAAGACTTCACACCGTTCTCGGCCAACCTGGGCAAGTCCGCCACGCTGGCCTCGCAAGCCAGCGTCTTGGAGAGCGCCACAGTCAGCCTCGCCAACGCCAATGTCAACGTGCCCGAGCCGGCATCGATCGGCTTGCTGACCCTGGCCGGTGTCGGCATCTTGGCGCGTCGCCGCCGACGAGGATCGTAGCGATCGGAAAAGAGATTCGTTGGACCGACCAAGCAAGCGGAAGTTCCCGAACGCCCACGGCATCGCCGTGGGCGTTCGGGCGGCTCCCAGATCTGCTTGATTTCCACACCCACCAACGTCAAGATGGTTCGACTCAACCATCATGCTTGAATCCAACGACCCGAAGTTTGAATTCATTAACTACGACGGCAACACTTCCATTTTCGCCCTTGACGCCATTCGTCGTCACGGCGAACTGGGAAAAATGAAACTCTTCAGCATCGCCGGCCGGATGCCTCATTTCGCCGATTACCTGGCCATTTTTAATAAGGTGCATCACGTTACAATGGTCGACACCAGCCTCCCGTTTGCAATGGAGCAGTCGCCGGCCAGGCTGGTGCTGCATCGGCAGGATTTCTTTTCCCTTGGCCCGCTGGACGTCGATTGCGTAATTTCGCACGCCGCGATCCATTGCTTCAACGACACGCGATATGGCAACCTCAATTCTCCGGAAGGATTTCAGAAGCCCTATCAGGTTCCCGCAAAACTGCGCCAGATCGTGGGCGACAAACGGCTTCCCGTCATCGTCAGCATCGCCGTGAATCGGGAAGAGGGGTTTTTTGACAACAACACGCATCTCGCCCACGACAAATTCGTCGCCGTTTTCGAAAAGGCCGGTTTCGCCTTGCAGGATTATTTCTTCGATTATGTCTGCGGCGGCGGGATTCCCCACAAAGACGAATATTTCAAACCGGAATATCGCCGGTCAAAAAAATTCCCTGACCCGTCCAACTCGCCCAAAGCCCCGAAAGAGTGGGTTGTCGGCGTCTATCATTTCTATTGAAAGCCTCCCCGGCGAATACTTCGCTGCATCAGGTCACGACGCCGGCTCACTTTCGAGATCGTTGCATGTTATATTAGAACCCGTCGGAGCGCGGTTGTGTGCCTATTCATGAAAAACATTCGATTCCACGAGGGTCCCTAATAAACTTGCGACTACGGATTTCTGGAGAATTCCCATGGAGAGTGGAGTACGCCTTAAAGATCTCCGGGCGTTAATGATCGGATTGGCCCTGGCGGTTTGCGGAGCGTGGGCCGTTTTCGCGGCGGATGAACCGTCAACCAGGGAAGCGGGAAATCCCCGCGATGTGGCCGCGATTCAGGAAGCCGACAAGGGCTGGTGGACAGAGTCCATGAAAACGCGCGACCAGCGCCTCGCCTGGTGGCGGGAGGCGAGGTTCGGCTGCTTCATCCATTGGGGCGTCTATTCCGGCCCGGGCGGGGTCTGGAACGGAAAATCGTCAGGGACCTATGCCGAACATCTGATGCGCACCCAGAAAATTCCGCTGCAGGAATATAAGGACAAGGTCGTATCTGTATTCGATCCGGAGAAATTTGATGCCGATCAGTGGGTCGCCCTCATCAAGGGCGCGGGCATGAAGTACGTCATCATCACGGCCAAACATCACGATGGTTTTGCGATGTGGCCATCGGACGTCAACAAATACAACATTCGCGACATGACGAAATTCAAGCGCGATCCGATGCGGGAGCTATGCGATGCCTGCCGCCGCAACGGAATCCGCTTTGGGTTTTATTATTCGCACGCGTTCGACTGGGAGGACCCTAACGCGCCCGGGAACGATTGGGATTACCAAAACCCCGGCGGTGATCGAAAGCTATTTGGCGGAGCGGATTGGTACGACGTCCATCCGGAAATCGTGCCGCGCGTTCAGAAGTATGTCGACGGCAAGGCCATTCCGGAGTTGAAGGAACTGATTGAGCGATACCATCCGGACATTTTCTGGTTCGACACGCCGCAAAAGCTGCCGCTTTCGTTGCAGCTTCGCGTCGTTCAGGCGGTGCGCGAAGCGGATCCGGACGTGGTGATCAATGGCCGGGCGGCTCGCGGTCTGGACCGAAATTTCGGCGATTACCAGGACACTGCCGATCGGCCCGCGGAGATTAGACCGACGCCCGGCGACTGGGAATGTATTCCAACGTGCAACGAATCTTACGGGTACCACAAACTCGACAATAACTATAAATCGCCGTCACACTTCATCCGTCTTCTGGCCAAGGCGGCGGCCAAGGGCGGGAACATGCTGCTGAATATCGGCCCGATGGGTGATGGGCTGATCGATCCCAAAAGTGCGGACATCCTGCGTGGCATCGGTCAGTGGATGGCGGTCAATTCCCAGAGCATTTACGGCACCGAGCGCACGCCTCTGGATCGCCAGGCCTGGGGCGATTCGACGCTCAAGGGAAGCATCCTCTATCTGCATGTTTTCAACTGGCCGACGGACGGCCGACTGGTCGTCGGGGGACTACAATCCGATGTTTCATCGGCCTGGCTGCTTTCCGATCCCGCGAAAACGCCGCTGACGGCAACCCATTTAAACGACAAGGACATTCTTGTGATTGTGCCGCAAAAGGCTCCCGACGCCGCGGACAGTGTTGTCGTTCTGCAAACAAACGGGGCAATAAAAGCATTTCCGGGCCGACTGCTTGCCAACGATCTTCCCAATCAGCTATTGACATTCGATGGCGAAGCCCACGGCCCGTTGCAATTTGGGGATGGCAAGACCGCGCGGTATTACGTCACCTGGTTCGGCGGCCCCGATGACTACGTCGCTTGGAACATCCGTCTCAATGATCCGGCCGATTTTGACGTTGCCGTGAAATACACCACCGCTTCAGAGGACGATGCGGGGGATTTTAAAGCAACAGTCGCCGGGCAGACGTTGACGTGTCATCTGGCGCCGACAAGCTCTCCAACGGACATACAGGAACTCAAGCTCGGACAGGTCACGCTGCTGGCAGGCGAGGCGGAGATCCGAATTCAGCCCGCGGGAGAAAATGACCGTCGCTCGGTGAATGTTTTCGAGGTCGATCTTATCCCCCATGCGAAATAATTTCGTGCTCATTTTGGCGTTGATTTGCTGTCAGACGATCAGCCTGAGCGCGGATGAAATTCCCTTGACGCTTGCGGTCGACCCGAAACTTGCGGGAGCCGAGATTTCGCCGAATTTTTCGGGGCTAAGCTTCGAAGTAGCGCTGGCTTTGCCGAACGAAAACGGAGTCCGTTATTTTCGGCCGGACAACCGGCCGCTGGTTGATCTCTTTCACACGCTGGGCATCAAGAGCCTGCGCATCGGCGGTAATACTTCCGACCGCGACGCGAAACAACTTCCCGGAGAGGCGGACCTGGACAGCCTTTTCGCCTTCGCCAAGGCGGCGAACGTCAAGGTCATCTATTGCCTGCGGCTTCATAACGGCGACCCCCAGGCCGATGCCGCTACCGCAAAATACATCATGGATCACTTCGCGCCGCAGATGGATTGTTTTTCCATCGGCCAGGAACCCAGCGCGTATCCGGTCGGGAATGTCGACGCGCGTCCACCATCGGAACGGATGGGAGCGGCAGTGGAGAAATATCGATACGAAAGCTATCACGACGATTGGAAGCGATTTGCCGATGCCATCATCGCGGCCGTTCCCGACGTGAAATTCTGCGGCCCCAGCGTTCATAACAATGCTCAATGGGCTCGCCGGTTCATGGCTGATTTTGGAAAATCAAATCACGTCGTGCTCATCACCGAGCATTTGTACGCAGGCGGAGCCGGCGGAAAAGTTCCAACTCCGGAAGTTGGGCGAGATCGGATGCTCTCCGACGATTTTCTGCGCGTCTATGCCAAGCTTCACGATGGATTCGTGCCGCAGGCGACGGCCGACGGCCTGCCGTATCGCCTGGAGGAAGTGAACAACTATTTCAACGGGGGCGCGGCCGGCGTCAGTAATACGTTTGCCTCCGCTTTGTGGGGGTTGGATTTCATGTACTGGTGGGCGCAGCACGGGGCAATGGGTCTGAATTTTCACACCGGCGACAAAGTCGCGGCCGGCGCGAATCTTCAGCCGTCAAAATACACGGCATTTTTCTCGACCACCGACGGATTTTTGGTTCGTCCGCTTGGCTACGGAATCAAGGCGTTTGACCTGGGCGGTCACGGGCGAATCGTGCCGGTCGACGTTTCCGATTCGGCACAAATCAATCTGGATGCCTACGCGGTGCTGGGAAACGGAAATGACTTGTTCGTGACATTGATTAACAAGGAGCACGGGGAAAGCGCAAAGGACGCGCGGATTGTTATTGCAACCGACTCGCGTTTTACGGAGGGAAAGATCATTTCGATGACAGTTCCAAGCGGCGACGTGGGAGCCGTTGACGGCATTACCCTGGGGGGCGAGAAAATTGAAACCGATGGAACCTGGCAGGGGAATTGGAAGGAATTGCGGCCGGAGAAGCCTGGTTCGTTCGACGTGACGATCCCCGCCGCGAGCGCGAGCATTCTGAGGCTGAGCGTGCACTGACTTGTCAGTTTTTCATCATCGCATCCAGCGTCGGCCGCATCGCGTCGGCCCAGACTTGATAGCCGGCGACATTTGGATGCAGGCCGTCGGAAAAAAGCTTCTGGTTCAGTTTGCCATCCTCGCCGAGGAATTTTGGGCCGATGTCGAGGAAGCGGATTGTCTTGCCATCGTCAAGCCGTGCGATGCGGTCATTGACTTGCTTGATCGTCGACATCTGGTTTTTAACATCGCTTGGCCGATCGCGCGGGAAGATCGCCAAAAGCAGCACCTTGGCGCCCGTTTTGTCCTGGATCTCGTGGACGATCTTTTCGATGGCGGCCGCAATGGGCCCCGGGGCGTCGGAATTGGAATTATTCGTACCGATCATTAGCACGACGACCTTGGGGTGGATGCCGTCGAGTTCGCCGTTTTCGATTCTCCACAACACATGCTGCGTGCGGTCGCCGCCGATGCCGAAGTTGGCGACATTCATCGGGCCATAGTTAGTCTTCCATACCTTCGGGGCCCTGCGCCAGTTCTCGGTAATCGAATCGCCAAGGAACAGGAGATCGATATTCCCTTCCTTGGCGCGCTCCAGATATTGCCCGTGAAGTTGCAGGAATCGCGGGCCATTCTTGCCTGTTTTTACCGCCGCGATAGTCGGATCCTGCCCGCTGAGCGGCCGGGTGGTCGGCATTGTCGTTGATTGGGCGCAGACAACGGTTCCCAAAAGTGAAACCGCTAAGAGACTCGCGAGAAGCGTTCGATTCATGGTTCCTTTCATGTCCCCCAAATTGCTGATTCGCCCCGGACCCTTCTCCACAACCCAGTTTCCATAAATCGGCGCGCGCACGCCATCCCCAATTCGGGTGATAGTCGGCCTCTTTTTCGACCCGTATAATAGACTCGTTCGCAGTGCGTGGAGGAAGAGAAAATGGACCGCGGAGGAACCTCGTTGTGACCCGGCGCCAAAGTCTGGTCGTCATTTCCTGAGCGGTTGCCACTTGCGCGCCGCTGTTTCATTCCCCCGGCGCTTCGGCGCAAATCACCGTTGCCACGAGCCTCAGCAGCTTCGAAGGAGAGAATCCTCCCGAAGTCATCTACGATCCCACCACGCAAACCTTCTCATCCAATCCCTATACGAACATCGTCGACGAGGGCAATCAGGGCAATGGCGAAGTTTTCCGCTACACGCTGCGATATTACCCCACTCCGCAGACAGCCTGGCCGGGCTACCCGTCCACATTCTGGGACGGAAATCTCGACACAACGTCCGGCAGTTCCTCAACCGACCGCCAACGAGCCGAAGTCGAAGGACTCGGCCAGTATCAGCAGATCGATACGAGCTTCCAATACTCTTTCAGTTTTGAAACCGATCCGAATTTCGTCGGGACCAGCAGCTTCTGCCATATCTTCCAGCTCAAGGGCCTGGATAGCAGCGGCCAGGATCCGGGTTACGATCCCGTGGTAACGTTGCCGCTCGGAGCGAACGACAAAGGTTCCCTGGAACTTTATTCGCCCGATGGCGACGGCGATCAAATCACCATCGCCCGCACCTTTACGTACACGACCAACACGTGGGAAAGCGCTGTCATCAAGATTACTACCTCCCCCACCGACGGTTCGGTCATGGCGTCCATCAACGGCGATTCCATGCAAGGCGTCACCGGCGTGCCCGTTGATATCACCGGGCTCAACACCTATCGCCCCAAGTGGGGTTTCTACCGCGGCATCAATAGCAATCTTTACAATGGGACCAATTACATCCAGGACGAAGACATCACCGCCGACGCCCTCTCCGTACCCAACCTCCGCTGGGATAACGCCGGGGCCAGTTCGCCCGACAACGGCACGACCTGGGACTCGACGAACAACAACTGGAACAACGGCACCAGCGCAACGCTGTACTCCGATGGGTCCGCGGTGACGTTTAATGACACCAACAACGGCCACTATGCCGTGACGTTGAATACGACGGTCAATCCGCAGTCGGTGACGGTCAACAATAGCTCCGGCAGTTACATTATCAGCGGTACCGGCAGCATCGGCGGCCCCGGCTCTTTCACGAAGAACGGCACCAGCACCGTAACCATCAGCACGGCCAACACGTATTCGGGCGAAACTTCGATCAATAGCGGGACTGTGGTGGTGAATTCAAGCACGGCGCTCGGTGCGGTAACTGGCGTGCTGGTGCTGGGTACGCCCGTTCCCCAAGTCAGCGGAACGACCACTCCGACCGGAAGCTTGACGATGAACGCAAGCATCACGGTCGGCAGCTTCTCCAGCACAACCGACAACGCCGCCGCCGATTTGCTCACGATCAATTCGGGCTACACGCTCACCGACAACGGCGCGTTTACTGTCGGGGCAATCAATAACAACACCACGTCCATCGCCTACGACGGCGCCCTGACCGCAACGGGCGGCGGATCATTGGTCGTTAGCGGTTCCGGAAATTTCTACGTCGGGCAACCCAGCAATGATTCCGCCGGCAAAGATGTCACGACCGTCGATCTTTCGGGATTGAACAGCGTCAACGTGAATACCGCCGCCACGTTCGCGGTCGGATTGGGTGCCAATAGCAGCGGGACATTGACGCTGGCGAATACCACCGCCGGGTTGATTGCTCCGGCCAATTTCATCAATGCCGCCGAGATCGACGTCGGCAATTCTCAGTCCCAAAATGATGCCGGTGGGTCAACCCTGAGCCTGGGATCCGGAACCAACACCCTCGATGCTTCCACGATCAACATCGGCATCGGCAAAACGGGCGGTACGATCACTTGGGTTGGCAATGCGATGGCGGCTTCATCGGTGACGATTGCCGGCACCGGAGGCACCGGAGTCGCCAACATCACGTTGGGTCAGGCGACGTCGGGAACTTATGGTAGCGGCGAAGTTGCGCAACTCCTGCTGGCCGGCCACCTGGCGACGGTGCAAGCCGGCACGCTCATGATCGGAGATAGCACCGGGAATAGTTCGCACGGGCCCAACGCCACCGTCACCTTCGACACAGGCACGTTCGTCGTGCAATCGGTAATCCTGGCCGCCGACACCGACGGAACCAGCACCCTCGGTCCCGCCGGCTCCCTCATCATCGGCGGCGGCAGTCCAAACACCACCGCCACCGGCGTCTTCACCGTCGGCAGTTCCAGTGCCCCCGGCACCTTCGACCTAGGCAATTTCACCAACAACGTCTCCGCCACCGCCACTCCCAGCCTCATCATCAACAGCGGCACCGTGAACATGTACGCGAACATCAACGTCGTCGACACCAGCTCCAATGGCGTTGTAAATTCCACCCTCACGCTTGCCGGCAACGGCCTCCTAAATATGGAAGGCAACGTCATCGGCAGCGCCGCCAGCCCGATCACCACCCTCCGACTCGCTCCCAACTCCACCGATTCGGCAACGCTTAAAAACCTCGGCGGCGCCGGCATCAATGGCGCTGGCCTAACCATGAACGGCTCGGGAACACTGACTCTTCTTGGCCAGAGCACCTTTACCGGTGGCACAGCGGTCAATTCCGGCACCCTGGTCGTCGGCGCCAACGGCGCGCTGCCTGATGGCAACGTCGGCATCACCGGCGGCACCCTGCAACTCGCTAACAACACTGGTTTGGCTCAGATGACTTCTCTGTCGATCACCGGAAGCGGCAAGCTCGACATAGGAAACAATCTCATCACCATCAACTACGGCAGCGGGCCTGATCCGATCGCTTCCATCGAACAATGGATCAAGAACGGCTTCTATGCCCTGGGCGGTCCGGAGATCGTCAGCAGCGCCATAGCAACCGACGACACCGCCAGCGGTCTCAGTTACGGCATCGGTTACGCCGACGGCGCCGATGGGGTCGTCGCCGGCCTGCCCTCGGGCGAGATCGAAATCATGTTCACTCTGCTGGGCGACGCCAACCTTGATGGAACCGTCAACAGCGAAGACTTCACGGCGTTTTCCCACAACCTGGGCCAGAGCGGCACATGGGATGAAGGGGACTTCAATTATGACGGGACGGTCAACTCCGAAGACTTCACGGCGTTCTCCCACAATCTCGGACAAACCGCGACCTTTGCGGCCGCGACGGGAGTTTTGGATGCCAACGATATCAGCCTGGCGAATGTTCCCGAACCTGCATCATTCGGTCTGCTGACATTAGGGACCATCGGAATGCTCGCTCGCCGCCGACGCGCATTGTGATGCGGTCCCCGCCGTCTGGCACACCGAGTCGATTTTGCCACTGAATGCACAGGTTCGAGTCCTGTCACTGCGATTCCACTAATTGGCGGACATCGCGACGCCGCCATGCTCGCTTAACGGCCCTGGTGCGGAGATTTTCTCTCCTTGGTTTTCGTGGTCACTATCGGGGTAAGAGTGGTCGAAATCGGGTTCGCGGTCTGACGCGTCGATTGATTTTTGCCGGATTGAGCCGCGATAGTACCGCCCGCAAGGTTGGCCGACGATACGACCGACTGGCCGAGGTTGTCTGAAAGCGGCGTGAAGTCCTCAGAGTTGACCGTCCCATCATAATTGAAGTCCCCGTCATCCCACATCATGCCGCTCTGGCCGAGGTGGCTCGAGAACAGCGTGAAGTCTTCGGCGTTGACCGTGCCGTCAAGGTTCGCATCCCCCAGCAGCGTATACATGATCTCAATCGTGCCGGACGCCAGACCGGCTGGGTTATTGGGATCGGCTGAATCCGCGTAACCGATGCCGTAACTGCCGTAATTGCTTTGGGCCGCGGTTGACGTGATACCGGTGCCCGTCCATCTACCGTTGTGATAGCCGCTGATGATATCCGCCGCGATCGACGCGATCGGATCAGTCCCCGAGCCATAGTCGATGATGAATCGGTTGTTGTTAATGTCCAGCGTGGATCCGGGGCTGACGGTAAGTGATGTTTGCGTGCTGGCGCCGCTGCCGCTGGCGAATTGCAGCGTCGCCGGCACCGTCTCGGACCCAACAACGAGCGCACCCGTGCCGTTAATCTGACCGACAACCGTGGTGCCCGCCACCATGAGGGTTCCGTTATTAGTAATGGCCGCAAGCGTGAGCGCCAGGTTCTCAATCTCGGCGATCACCCCGGCGTTGATCGTCAGCGCCGAACCCAAACCCGCGCCCGTGCCGTTGATTGTGAGGACACTCGAACCCGGACCCTGAATGGTGATGTTCGCGGTCAAACTCGGCAGCGGGCTCGCCAGGTTGATGGTGCCCATTATGCCTGTCGCAAACGACAGCGTCTGCGCCCCGCCAGCGGCGTTGGCATCCAGGATCGCCTGTCGAAGGCTTCCCGCGCCCGAATCGTTCAGATTGAACACTGCCGGGATAACCGTCACGCTCACCGCGCTGGTGGTGCTCTCCCCGACGGAATTGGTGATCGTCACCAGGAAGTTGTACGTTCCCATTTTGGTAAATGTGGCGATAGTACTCTTCGCCGCGTTCGTCCCGTTAGCGCTGAAGATCACCGCGGCCGGCCCCATGACCGACCAGGTGTATGTCAGAACCGATTCCCCGCCCTGATCGGCCCCCATCACCGCCAGATTAGTCGATGTGCCCGTAACCGGCGTCGGATTTGCCGCGGCCGCCGTCGCCACGGTCGGCGCGGAATCGGCCGTGAAGGTCAGCACAGTGATCGAGTACCCTGCGAACGTATAGTTGAAGCTGGTTCCCAACCCCGAAACCGTTGACGTCGTCGGCATGATCGCGTTCGGGTTGGTGATGGAATTAGTAGAAGTGCTCGCGGGCGCGATCAGGCTCGTCACGGTCCCCGTCTGGGAAACCCCGGTGACGCCCGAGAGATTTATCGTCGTCGTATTGGCCGTTCCCAGGGTATTGATGACCGTCACGTAGTACGTCGCCCCGGTTCTTGTCACCAGTGTCTGGAGTCCGCCCGCGCCGCTTACCGTGTCGGAAACCACGGTGGTCCCGTGGTTCTGTGAGAGAATGAGCTGTGCGTAGTAACTCGGCGAACCGTAGCTGCTCGTGTTGTTAAATCCGATCAGGTCCGGCGTCCATTGAAGGCCATTGACGTTGGCCCACAGCGGCGCATACGACGACATGGTCACCAGATCGGAGTTGCGTTCCAAACCCAGCAGCCAGGAGGCATCGCCCAGCGCTGACTCCATATCGTTCGTCGGCGAACCCTGATTGGAGGCATACTCGCCGATCATGATCTGCGATGAGCCGCGTGCCACGGTGTCAAAATAGTTCGAATTCGCTTCGAACCACTGCGGCGTCTCATAGAAATGCTCGTCGAGAACATTGTACGGGGCGCCGCCGTCGTTAGCATCGGTCGCAATGATCTTAAGCTGCGGGAAGGCAGCGGTGATCGCGTTGTAGAACAAAGGATAACGCTGCGCATAAGTCGACGAGAAAAAGTCCTCGTTGCCGATCTCGACATAGTTGACATCGTAAGGCGCCGGATGCCCATTCGCCGCGCGCTCCGCTCCCCACGTGGTGGTCGTCGGGTCCAGGACATAATGCAGCTCGTTGACGGCGTCCGTCACATCGTTGGCCAGCGTCGTCCCCGTGTCGGATGTGCCATCGAGATTGTAACCCGCGTACACCGCCAGGATCGGCGACGCCCCGACCTCCTCGGCCATCTGGAGATATTCATCCAAACCCATTCCGTCCGTCGACCAGTACCCCCACGCCGAATTAAAATGCCCGGGTCGATCCTGCACCGGGCCCACCGTGGTAGACCACTCGAAGCGCGTCGCGTAGGTATTGCCCTCAAGATAATTGCCGCCCGGCACCCGAAAGACCGCCGGCTTAAGCGCCGCCAGCATTTGCATGAGGTCGATCCGCAGGTGGTTGTTCGCGTCATCGTACGATGGCGGATAAAGATATGTCGCGCCGAACCAAATGGTCGCGCCGTTCGCGGACGTGCTGTTTGTCGAAATGACGAACAAATTGGTGGAGGTGGTCGGAGTGTTCACCCCCGTGGTCAGCGTCACGGTGTACTCGGCCCACGAGCTGGTGATCGAAGAGATCGTCGCGGTCGCGAAAACCGTTCCGGTGGTCGATTCCAGGTCCACCGTCAGCGGGCCGGTGTAACCGGTGGCCTTGGCGTAGAACTGCACGGTGTACGAAGTGGAAGGTGCGATCGCCACACCGAAATATCCCGAGTTGGAGATCCCGACGCGGGCCGACGCCGAAACCCCCGAGGTAATTGTCAACTTCCCGGACTGCGTCAGCGCGGCCGTCGGGCCGGTTGTCGTGTCAGAGGTGAGGGCCGCATGCACGCCGCTCCCCGCGACGGCCGCCCAGGCGTTCAACGCGTTCGTCGAGTCGTCGAAACCGCTGTTGCGGACCTCATCGTTGTAGATGCCCCCATCGCCGCCGTAGTTGATGTCCTCCATAAACGCGCCGAAGAGATTCGGCGCCACCGTCACGCCCGTGGTACTCGTCGCGACGTTTATGGTGGAACTGCCCGCGGTGCCAATGTACGCGGCAACCGCGGCGCTCAGCGGCGAATCATAGAAACGCACATCGTCGATCTCACCGTTCACAAAGTCCGTGCGCGCGGCATTAAATTTCCCGCTCCCAACGACCGTCGCGCCAGTTGCCTGCCAGCCGCCGCTGTACGACACGGTCGACTGAAGAACGCCATTGACATAGAGCATTAGCTGGCCTGTCGCGACGTCGTTCACGCCGATCAGGTTGTACCAGACCCCCGTAGACGGGGCGCTCGTCGCGTCGGCGTGGTACGCCGTCGCGCTGTCGCTGTCAGAGGCGAGGCGTGTAAACGCGAATTTGCCGGTATCGCCACGCAATTGGAGATAAAAGCCCGAAGTTGTATTGCCGTCGATCGACGCGAAGGTCTGATACCCGCTGACGGAATTCAGATTCACCCATGCCGAGACCGAGAACGACAGTGCGGTGTTGATAACCGGCGCGGGGTTGGTCGCGATTCCGTTGATAGTGCCGTTCACAGCCAGCGAGTTCGAGCCGATGCGCCCCGCGGCCCAGGTCGCTCCCGACCCCAACGTTAGTGTATTACCGTGTCCCGACACATCGGCAGCAGTAGTTCCCGAGCCATCATCGAAAGAATACGCCGCGGGCTGGTCCAGCGCGACGACCTGCGCGGCCGACAGCGCCGAGGAGAACATTTCCACGTCGTCGATCGAGCCGTCGACGAAGTCGACCGGTCCGCCGCTGTAGAACCCTTGCCCGATCAGCGTATTGCCATTTGCCTTCCAGCCACCCGTGTAAGGCGTGCTGCCCATCGACTGGCCATCAACATAAAGAGTAAGAGTCCCCGCGCTAGCGTCATCAACCCCGACAAGGTGATACCAGGTGCCCGCAACCGGCAGGGTCGGCGACGCGACGACTGTGCCCGTACCATCCGCGTCCGACGGCAGGCGCGCGAATGAAAACGTCCCCGTGTCGGCGCAAGCCGAGAAAAAAGCCCGCCACGTTTGTCCCGGCGATCGAGACGACCGTCTGATAGCCGGAGACCGATGCAAGGTCCACCCATGCCGAAACGGTGAAGCTGTTGGCGGTGTTGATAACCGGCCCGGCCACCGTAACCACTCCGGTCGACGTGCCGGTGACGCTGATCGCGCTGGTTCCCACATTCCCCGCCACCCAGGACACACCCGTGCCTAAAGTCCCGGTGTGGCCGTTCCCGGAAGAGTCAGCGGCGGTCGTTCCGCTTCCGGCGTCGAATGTCCAATGTGCAGCCGGAGTCGGCACGACCGGAATAACCACGGACAGAAGCCTGCGGGCTTCCAACGCTTCAACCACCGTCCCCACCGCATACCCGCTGTCCGTGCGAAAACGCCGTGGCCTCTTCCTGGTGCTTTTGCGTGATTCAGATTTAACTTGGGATGCGCAAGATGATCCTGAGCCGGGCAGACGCATACTTCACCCTCTCAACGAAGCCGGATAAGCATCATTTGAATCTGTAGCGACCATTTCGTCAACATTAATTTCACGATGGAATTAATTTCGGGATGATCGGCGGCGGCCGGATAAACGGATCGCACGATGTTGCGATCCAAGTTGGGCAATTGTCAATTAAACGACCATGACGGCCGATAGACCTGCGCCGCGGGCCTGGGGTTTCCCGGCGTCGGCTTGGGCTCAATGATTCTCGGCATCCAATAAGATAGTTCCGGGATTTCGTAAGCGCTGCGGCCACCGGCGTCGATCATCGTGATCACCGGCAGGATGAAAGAATGCGTCTGCGGCTTGATTTCGTTCAGTTCAGTTCCATCGGCCGTGAGCGTCACCAGTCGACCTCCTCCAACAGGTGTGCCGACCTCTGGGTCGAATATCACGAGAATCTTGTCATGCTTGGCCTTGCTTTCCTCGATCATCCGGAACGTGCGCCGTTCGAAATCTGGAAATATCGTCTCGATGCCGATCAACGCGGGGATGGCATAGTCGACATGTTTTTGGCGGTCGCCGCCGCCCACAATGAGCAAATCGGCATGCTGCGCATCGGCGACTTTTTTAACCTCGCGCGCGATGGCATAGAGGTTCGCCACCGGAACGGCGGGGCAGATGACGAATCCAGTCGGATTGAGTTCCGAATCGATCGCATCAGGCAGATGTTTTTCTTTGATGTTCGCCAAAATCAACGCGGCACATAGCAGCATCGCCAGAACGCTCCGCGTGATCCACTTCGCCCATTCCGTTCTTAGGGCCGGGATCCGCGCCTGATAAGACATCAGAAACAAAAGCCACGCGAAAACCACCGGCAGCGCCAGCCACATACGCGAGTACGGATAGGACGCCGTGTTGCTCGGCTCACCGATGCTGACGCGTTCATAGGCAAAGCTCACGAGCATGATCGCCGTGCCGGCCAGGAGGGCGCAGACACCCGCGATGCGCAGGCGAATCAAAAGAATTGCAGCCAACAGGCTAAACGCAAGGACCACGAACCTTGGCGATTGAACGCCCGAGATGAACATCGGAACCAGATCAGCGAACACCGGGCTTGGGCCGGATGTGGGCATGGCGAAATTCAGATAGTGAACGAAATTGCTGTATCCCCATCCAAAACGCGTGTCGCGGAGATACAGAATGTAGTCGGGGTGATAAACGTGATAGAACTGATGCACATACCATGGGTAGGGCAACGCCATCGCGATGCCCAGCAGCGTGAATATCCACATCTTCCAATCCCAAAACCGCGTGATCAGGGCGTACGTCGCGACGGGCACAAGTAAAATCACGCAGTTGGGGTTCACCTGCAGAGCGGCGATGGAAAACGCGCCGGCGAGGAAATATCGGAGGCCGCTTAATGAGTTTGGCGCTGGCCGGGGAAGCAGGAGAATCATTGGAATTGCCGCGACAGCGATCCCGTTGATGAATCCGCGCGGAATACCGCAGATCATTCCATAACGGTTTGACATCATCAGCGGAATCAGCATCGCGCCGGCGGCCGCGAGAAAATACCCGCGCCGATACGCTGTCAGGGCCAGCAACACAAACGGCAATAGTCCCAGCATTACCGTCACGAGCGGGCAGGCGATGTTGTAAGGAACATGCAGTGCGACCAACGGCGCGGCAAGAAAACCCTCCAGGCAACTGTTGTAATCCTGACCGTAAAATGCCGGCTCCGCGATGCGGCCACGCAACAGGTCATGGGCCGCGTACCACATGCAGGTCTGATCTTCATCGGTGTATCTGAAAAGATATTCCCGGCAGAGCATGTAACGGTCGTGCGCCAGCGCTACGGCAATCCCCAGAATCAACGGCAGTTCAAATCCACATCGGTATGCCCACGCAAGCAGACGCGGTCTGCGCACTTCCCGGGGAAGAGAGGCCGTCGGAGCACCAGATGGCTGAACCGTCATTGTTCCACCGCAGCAATTGACGTTGTCAGGTGCCCCGGCATGTCCAAAAAATCGCCAAAAGCGTGAATGGGCGGCATTTCTTTCACGTCTAAAGTATAATGACCGCCCAAGATCGTAAAAAGACGGCGGGCAAAGGGACCGGAGAGGGTTTTGAACCACGCATCTGAATCCGAATCTCGCGGCCGATCGGCCAGGATTGCCATAGCCCTTGGGGTTTTCGGGGTCGTCGTTCTGATCGCGCTGGGCCTTCTCATCTGGACATTTCTCCCGAAGCCTGTTCCCCACGAATTCGTTCCGCGAGATACCCCTGATGGTTCCCAGTCCGCTACATCCTCATCCGGCTCTTCGCCTGGAGAACTGACCGTCTTTCTTGACCGGCCCGGCGCAGCCATAAGCCCGACGCTATTTGGCTTGGCGTTGGAAGAAATTAACCACAGTCTGGATGGCGGACTGTACGCGGAACTGCTCGCCAACCGCGACCTGTCGGATGTATACCGCGAAATTCTGGGCGGCAAGCTGGTCACCGTTGATGGAAGGCAGAGCATTGTTGGCGGCCAATTAATCGAGACTCCGGCATCATGGTTTCCCGATTTATCGGGTGGGGTCCAGGCTGAAATGCAGCTTGATACGGCAGCGCCTGTCCCCAACTCTTCCAGCCTCGCCAGCCTCCGTCTCACCATCCCCGCGATCGCTCCAGGTCAGCGCGCCGGCGTAGCCAATCTCGGGTATTGGGGAATCCCCGTCAAACCAAATTGGCACTATCACGCCTCATTTTATGCCAAAGCCGGCAACGATTTTTCCTGCCCGCTTTTGGCCAGTATCGAATCGGAGGACAATAGAACCACCTACGCCCGGGCAGTCGTCGAAAAAATATCGCCGGTTTGGCAGCGTTACGACGTGGACTTGGAAACCGACAAAAATGTCGCGCCGTCGGTGGCAAATCAATTTGAAATCTCGACCACCGGCAAAGGCACCGTCTGGCTCGCGCAGGCCTCGCTTTTTCCGCCGACTTTCAACAACCGTCCCAACGGCAACCGCATTGATCTGATGGAAAAGCTCGCGGACTTCAAGCCGGCATTTATCATCTTTCCCGGCGGCGACACCCTGACCGGCGGAAATCTCAGAAGCCGTTTTGACTGGAAAAAAACCATCGGCCCTGTTGAAAAGCGCTTCACTCAGCCATCCACCTGGCATCGCACCAGCAACGGCTTTGGGCTTATGGAATTTCTCCTGACTTGCGAAGATCTGCATGCTGAGCCGGTGCTTGGGATATACGATGGTACGTCGATCCGCCAAAAGATCGCACCAGGAGCGACCCTTAAGCCGTACGTTCAGGACGCCCTGGATGAGATTGAGTACGTTACCGGCGACAAATCCACGCCATGGGGCGCGCACGGGCCGCCGATGGCCACCCGGACCCGTTCAACGTTCGATATCTCCAAATCGGCAACAACGAGCAGATGTACAATGAGGAAACGTACGATGCCCGGTTCACGCAGTTCCATGATGCGATCAAGGCCAAATATCCCGATCTCAAATTAATTGGCTGGATGGACCTGGCCACAACGCGCACGCCGGATGTAAGCCATGAGTCTTTTTATTCCACGGCCAAGGGGCTGCTGGATGATCGAAATCATTACGATGGGTATTCCCGCACCGGCCCCCGCTATGCGAGCGAATTCAACGCCAAGGAAGGAGACCCGACCAAGACTCTATTCGCCGCGCTGGCTGATATGTCGTGGATTCTGGGCGTTCAACGGAATGCCGATGTTGTCACGATGGCTACAGCGGCGCCGTTGTTCGTCAAGGTTGACGGCGGCGCTGCCCAACACCCGGCCAATTTGATCGGTTACGATTCGCTGAAGAGCTATGGTTCCACTTCGTACTATGCGCTGCGCATGTTTAATCTGAACAAAGGGGACACCGTCGTTCCCATTAGCCTTGTACAGCCCGAAGTCGACGTCGCCGGCCAATCCAGTTTCCACGGCGCGATCGGCGTCGGCAGCTGGGGTTCCGACGTTGAATACAAGGACATCAAAGTCACCGCGCCCGATGGCAACGCGCTGTTTCAGAGCGATTTTTCCAAGTCGACCGATGGTTGGCGGATCGGTGAGGGAACATGGAAAGCCGATGCTGGAACGCTGCATCAGACGAGCGATCTGATCGACTGCACGGCCATGGCCGGCGATCCGAGTTGGACCGATTACACCCTCACGCTTAAGGCGAAGAAAGATGGCGGCAACGAAGGCTTCCTGATCCTGGTGCATGCCACGGATGACGGCAACTTTGTCTGGTGGAATATCGGCGGGTGGAATAATTGGAGCACCGGCCTTGAGCAAACCATCGACGGTGGCAAAATGTTCCTTGGTGATCAGGTGCGCAATACTATCGACATGGGCCGGTGGTACGACATCCGCATCGAGGTCAAAGGCGGGGACATCGTCTGTTATCTGGACAACGCCCCCATTCTCACCGCGACCGAACGTCCGCATCATGCGGCCGCCGGCTCCATGTCTGCCGCGGCCAGCCGGGACAATAAAACCGGAGACCTTATCCTGAAGGTCGTCAATCCGATGCCACAAGCGTCAGTGCTAAATATCGCCCTTAATGGCGCATCGGGCGTCCATGATACGGGCACGCTGGAGGTCATGTCCGGCCTTCCCGGCGATGTGAACACCCTCAATACCCCGGACAAAATCAGCCCCAGCCGCATGGCGATCCATTTCCCCGGAGCGCATTTTTCCCACGAGTTCCCGCCCTATTCCGTTAGCGTGCTGCGCATCAAAGCGAAATAACGAGGTGACTGTCGAAATTGGCGGATTCAGACTCGCGGCATTTTTCCGGTCAGATCTTCCGCCGGTTGGGTCGTCGACGCGACATGAGTCCCAACGCACCAACGGTCATGAACGACAGCGAGACCGGTTCAGGAACCGGAAGCACCACGTTCGGTCCGGCTGCGAAATCAGCCGTGACGGCGGCGGCACTTTGCACATTATTGTAAATGCGGAACTCGTCGATGCTGCCGGAAGTGGCGTTGTCGCCGGAGAACGCGGAGCGGCCAAGATAGGCGCTGGTGAAATTAAACGAACTCAAGGGGATGCCGGCGACCGTGCTTTGCAGCCCGCCGATACCACCCGCAGTAATGTCCCACAAGTAATAGCTGAGGTTACCGCTGGCATCAATAACGGTGGCCGACATGCAGGTATCGCCATTGTCCAGATAACCGCCGCCAAAAGCTCCCATTCCCGGCGTGGTTCCAAAGGCATCGGTTTCCGGCCCGGGATTGTAGCCGTTAAGAGCTTCGACAACATGATTGCCGCCTGTGTTCGCCCCGCCCGGGGGAACCGCGGGCTGAGGAGCGGATATCGTATGCATCAAGTATTGGCCGCCAACGGGTGGACTGGCATCGGTGCCGTTGGTGAAAGTGTACGATTCGGTATAGAAACCCGATCCAGTAAAAGTAAACCACTCCTCGATCGTCGCACTGCCACTGCTCGGCAGGATGCTGGGAGGAAGGGAGAGATACCCGTGCGGGTCGGGTTGTCCTGACGTACTCCCGCTGAAGTTGGGGTTATTCAATTGGAGCTGGCCACCCGAAACAGTAGCAGCGTTAACGAGCGTGCCGTTGGCACTGCCGACGGAATCGCTTGCATCTGTAGTGAAACTGTACCGATGAATGAGATCTGCCCGAAGCGGGGCAACCACAAACAGGCTTGTGAGCAATATGCTGCCACCCAAGGCCATCCGACGCGTGTGCATTTTCATACCCACCTCCTCGATAAACCGACCCATTCACTTACTTTCGACGTGAAAGAAACTAATTATGTCGTAATCTGGGATGCTGTCAAGGAAAAAAGGTGTGCGTTTACAATCCTTTATTCAATTGCATTGCAAGGTGCTTTAAGCCGGTTAAAATCGCGTTTATTGCACTGGACGTTCTGCGTCGATTCACATCGTTTTGCTTATGATCGAAAAAGTCCTTGTTCTAGGGGCGGGAAGTGCCGGGTTAATCGCGGCGATCTCGCTGAAGCGTAAGATTCCCCAGATTGACGTGCGGGTTGTGCGCAGTCCGGATATTGGCGTGATCGGCGTCGGTGAGAGCACTACGCCGGCCTTCCCCCAGCACATCTTTGAATATCTCGGCATCAGCCGCAAACACTTTTATGCGACGGCGCGGCCGACCTGGAAAATGGGGATTCATTTTCTCTGGGGACCCAGGCCGCATTTTGAATACGCATTCCAGTTTCAACTCGATGTTCAATTGCCGGACCTTCCGCGCCCCAACGGCTTTTATTGCGATGAAGAGTTTGAATCCGCCAACCTCTGCGCCGCTCTGATGTCACAGCAGAAGGCATTTCCACGGCAGCCCAATGGCGGTCCGGAAATTCCCCCGTGGCACGCGTTTCATCTGGAGAATCGCAAACTGGTGGCTTGCCTGGAAGCGGTGGCGCGAGAGATCGGCATCGATTTCATCGATGCCAAAATCAGCGGCGCACGGCGTGGACCAGCCGGCATTTCGGCTGTCATGCTTGAAGACGGACGAAGCGTGGAGGCGGACTTGTTCATCGACGCGAGCGGATTTCGCAGCGAGTTGCTCGGCCGAGAGATGAAAGAGCCTTTCGTCAGTTTCGATAAATCGCTGTTTTGCGACCGCGCGGTGGCTGGCAGTTGGCAGCGCACGACCGAACCCATTTTGCCGTATACGACCGCCGAGACGATGGATGCCGGCTGGTGCTGGCAGGTCGAACACGAGAACGCCATCAATCGCGGTTATGTCTATTCATCCCAATTCCTGTCCGACGAGGAAGCGCATTCCGAATTCATGCGGAAAAACCCCAAGGCTAAAACGTGGGACCATGTCGTGAAATTCCGATCCGGCCGATACGAACGGGGATGGGTGGACAACGTCGTGGGGATCGGCAATGCGTGCGGATTCGTCGAGCCGTTGGAATCCACCTCGCTTATGGTGATCTGCGGACAGTGCCAAACACTTGTGGAATTCCTTATTCATGGCGAGCTTTCGCCCACGCCCACCATGCGCGATCTGTATAACCGTGTGGCGGCTGGAACATGGGACGAAATCCGCGATTTCCTGGCTTTCCATTACCGTTTCAACACCCGGCTCCAAACGCCATTTTGGAAACATTGCTGCAACGAGACTGATGTATCCGGCTCGGCCGCCCTGCTCGAATTTTATGAAGAAAACGGTCCAACCGGATTATGCCGGCATCTGATGCGCAATATGTCGGGCACGGGAAACCAGTTTGGCATCGAAGGATTCCTGGTGATGCTTGTGGGAAATCGCGTTCCATACCGGGGGCGGCACGCCGCGGCCGAGGCAGAGCGACAGACATGGAACCGCCACCGGGCCGGATACCGTGCGCAAGCCCAGAGGGGAATTGACGCAAAGGAAGCGCTCGGATTTGTCCATCATCCCGGGTGGCGGTGGAATGCGGGGCAATGACCAAACCGAGCCACTTTTTCATTGACAAATCGCCTCCGACCAAATAATTTCAATCTGATCGAAAGTATGTCGCCAGATCGGCATGTGGTGGTTTCAAACGTCATGAAGAAATTGTTGCAGCGGCGTGATTCAGCTTGCGCGCACTGAGTTTTGCCGATCGGCATGCGCCGATTTTGTTTTGGACGGGTAGTAAAATGATCCAGACCGGGCGTCGGGAATACTGGTTTGTAACGGGAAGCCAGCATCTATACGGCGAGGAAACGCTTCGTCAGGTGGCGCAGGATTCCCGGGAAATCGTCGATGCCCTTAACGCCGGCGGCAGGTTGCCGGGGCGGCTTGTATTCAAACCGATCGTGACGACGCCCGAGGCGATCCGTTCCCTATGCCTGGAGGCCAATAGCTCGGCGACATGCGCGGGACTAGTCCTGTGGATGCACACATTTTCCCCGTCCAAGATGTGGATCGGCGGGCTAACTTCACTTCGCAAGCCGTTTTTGCATCTGCATACGCAATTCAATCGCGATTTGCCGTGGGACCGCATCGACATGAATTTCATGAACCTGAATCAGTCGGCGCACGGCGACCGCGAGGCGGGGTTTATTCATACGCGGCTGCGCCTGAATCGCAAGGTGGTCGTCGGTCACTGGTCGGATACCGAAGTGCAGGACCGCATGGCTGCGTGGATGCGGGCGGCGACGGCGTGGGATGATCTGCAGGGAGCGCGCTTCGCGCGGCTCGGCGACAATATGCGCCAGGTCGCCGTCACCGACGGAGATAAGGTCGCGGCTGAAGCGACGTTTGGCTTTGCCGTGAATGGATACGGTATCGGCGATCTTGTGCGGTGTATCAGCGAGGTGTCCGATGCCGAGGTGAGCCGGCTTTGCGTGGAATACGAGGAAAAGTACGCCGTTTCCGCGGAGCTGCGCAAAGGCGCCGCGCGGCACGAATCTCTGCGCGACGCGGCTCGAATCGAACTGGGGTTGAGATCGTTTCTGGAATCGGGCGGATTCCGGGGATTCACCACGACTTTCGAGGACCTGCACGGCCTCAAACAGCTGCCCGGCCTGGCGGTGCAGCGATTAATGAACGATGGTTACGGCTTCGGTGCCGAGGGTGATTGGAAAACGGCGGCGTTGCTCCGAGCAATGAAAGTGATGGCGATGGGGTTGCCGGGCGGCACATCGTTCATGGAAGATTACACTTATCATTTGGGCTCCAAGGGCTATCTGGTTTTAGGAGCGCACATGCTGGAAGTGTGCGAGTCGATCGCGGCTGGAAAGCCTTCGCTGGAAATGCATCCGCTGGGAATCGGCGGCAAATCGGATCCCGTGCGGCTGGTGTTCGATGCCCGGCCCGGCGCGGCGATTAACGCTTCGCTGGTTGATTTGGGCAACCGCTTCCGAATGATCGTCAACGAAGTGGACGTGATCGCCCCGCCGCAACCTTTGCCGAAGCTGCCCGTCGCTCGGGCGGTCTGGTCGTGCCGACCGAGTTTCAAAACCGCGTGCGCCGCATGGATTTACGCGGGCGGCGCGCACCATACTGGCTTCAGCGAGGCTGTAAAAACCGAACATCTCCGGGATTTTGCGGAGATCGCCAATATCGAGTTAGCCGTGATCGACTCGGATACGAAATTGGAGCCGTTCCGCGAGTCGCTTAGAAATGCCGAGATCTACTATCACCTGGCATCGGGCCTTGGGCGGATGTGACCGGAGATATCGGCAGACCCCGCGAACTCCCCCCCACGACCCCCCCGCGAAATCCCCTCTTTTCAGCGATCAACGGCAAGCAGCACGCGGTCGATGCCGGCGCAGATCATGCCGGCCATGCGATGGCGTGGAGCCATGCTGGAGCGAACTTCCCCAAGACGGCTCCACATCGTGTGGCGACGAACCTTGTCACACAAATATTCTGACGCGATGCCCGGTAATTCGGAAAAGAAGCCGGTGAAGATAACATTGGCGATGCCTTCCACATTGAGCGCGCCGGCGACTGTGATGGCAACGGCATCAAGCGACGCTCTGAACCAGTCCGGCATGCCATTTTTTTCCAATTGCGAAACCAATGCCGACCAGCTTCTCAGGCCGGTGTTGTCGTAAAAGCTTTTGAGAAGTCCGGTTCGCGAGACGAGCGTTTCGGTGCATCCGATGGAGCCGCAACCGCATTTACGATCGTTGCCCAGGACCGGCGTATGGCCAAGCTCGCCGCTCAGAGGCAAGTGACCCGTTTCCAGTTTCGCCCCGACGATAGACGCCCCGCCGACGCCATCCCCGAAATCGACCAGAAGGAAATCCTTCAGATTCGGCTCGATCGCAAGCTGGCCCAGCGCCAGGCGCGAATCTCCTGCAGAAACACAACGGGGGAACGCGTGATGGATCGAATGCCGGAGGTGAAGTTCGCCTGTTCGGCCCAGTGAATGTTAGGGCAAAGCAGGACACGTCCATCAGACTCGTCAACGACGCCGGGACAACTCATGATGATCGCGTCGATGGTGCGAAGAGGGAGCTTCCTGCAGGCGCGGGCGAGCTTTGCAAACCATTCCGCTTTGTAGCGAGGGGTGTTGAATTCGATTGTCCAGCGATCCGTTTCTGGAATTGCGACAGGCACGGCCGCCAGCCGCGTTTGCCGGACCCCAAGATGGATGAGCAACAACCTGGGCCTGGCACGGTCTAATTCCAGGAGTCTTGACGGACGTCCCAATTGGGGCGAATCCGGGCTTGCGGGATAATCGGCGGAATCCACCTCCGCCAAAATCGATTGGGTGATCAGATCATCCACGATGCGACCAACGGTCGCCTGGCTCATTCCCGCGATTTCCGCAAGTTTTGTGCGTGAGGCGCTACAATGCAGCCTCAGCATTGAATGGACGATCTTACGCTGATTGATTCTCCTCAGGTGAGACGACGTCGCCATAACGCTAAGCAAGTAATCTCTCATAACGAATGAGTCAACAACTTGCCGTATCGTGAAGCGCACGGACTCTACCCGGCTATATCCAATATCTCCAGACTTCCGAACCCGGCATGGAGTCCGCGGCGTTCCCGATTTGCGTCAAGCCGTGACCTCCTGCCTGCGGCGACGGCGGCTAAGGATTCCAAGCCCGCTGACCACAACCAGACCCATGCTCGCTGGTTCCGGAACATTCGCCAGGCTGATGCCGCCGTTCGCCGGATCCAAAGCACCCGCTGCGGCAGCCAGAGTGGCGGACTTACCCAGATTGGCTGAGAACGGCGTGAAGTCTTCGCTGTTCACCGTTCCGTCGTAGTTGAAATCTCCCTGGTCCCAACTCCCGTTCTTGCCCACATTGGCTGAGAACGGCGTGAAGTCTTCGCTGTTGACGATGCCGTCAAGGTTGGCATCGCCCAGTAGAGTGAACATGATTTCAATCTCACCGTTAGGCAGGCCGGCGACCGTGCCATCGGCGCCGTCGGCATAACCGATGCCATAACTAAGGCCGCTTGCGGCATCGTCCGCCGTTACGTCGCTGCTGATGATCTGCGGACCAGCCAGATCATAGAAGCCGTTTTTGATCCAAGAGGCGATCGAAGCGATCGGGTCGTGCCCGGCGGTGTAGTCGACGATCACGCGGTTGTTGCCGATGTCGAGCGTACCGCTGCCGGTGAGCGACAACGACGTGATATTCACGCTGCTCGTGCCCAACGGGGTTCCCGCGCTGATATTGTCGGCCAACTCCGCCGTACCGCTGCTGACGGATAACGCGCCGGTGGGCAGGGCACCACTCGCCGCGACGAGCAATTTACCTCCGGTGACGGTCGTACCGCCGCCATAGGTATTGACGCCGGACACGGTAAAGGTGCCGCTGCCCGCCTTGACAAGGCCACCTGTGCCCGTGATGGCCCCGGCAAATGCTGTATTCGAGTTGTTGCCACCGGTTGTAAGGAACCCAGATCCGAGTTTTACGGAGCTCCCGGCCACACCGGCAAGAGAACCGATGGTCTGGTTCTGATTATTCAGGTCCAATGCCGCGCCGCTTGCGGTAATGTTGACAGGCGTGGCTATGGGCAGGAACTGACCACCGCCGCCGACGCCCGTTACCGTATTGGAAGAGTAAAGCTGTCCGATCTGCGTTGAATTCAATGCGACGTTATAGAAATTGAGGTCGTCCATATTGCCCGCGAAGTCCACGTTGCCGTCGCCGGCGAAGAACGTATCGATGTTAATTCCGATTCGCGTAAGCGTGCTGACGTCCGTGCCGGAAGCACCGTTACATTGAGGTTGGTGTTGACGCCGTCCATGTAGATCGACTGGTTTCCGCCGGAATCCACATACGTCAGCATGTGCCAATTCCCGTCGCTAGCGGGCGTGGATGGCGGGGTGCCCTGGATGAACCCGGCCCCGAAGCGCACCGCCGTGGGGTATCCGTTGTTATTCCAGGCATTGGTTTGAGAGCCGCCGCCATTGGAACCCACATAGTAAACGGTGTTGCCCGAAGCCCAGGAATCAGAGCCGGCGCTGGCGACGTTCTTGCTGATCATCGACGAACCGGGGGTGGTGGTCTGAACCCAGACTGAGAAAGTCCAGTTTGCGCCACCGCTCTGATTGATAATCTGGGATGGGACATCAATGGAGGTTCCAGCGCCGTCGAAATTCACGGCTTTGCTGCTACCCGCGAAAGGTCCTGTTCCGCTTGCGGTAATAGTGGCACCGCTCGCCGGTCCAGTCCCCGCTAATGACCAATCCGCGATGTTCACGGTGCCATTCATTGCTGAACCGCCCGATCCGGAATTGGTAATCGTCGCGCCTGGGTTAAGGACACCCGGCGTATCGCCATCGAAGGAATACGAGGCAACCGGCACCGGAACACCCGGGGCAGGAAGCTGAAGAGTCCCCGTGTTGATGATCGTTGCGCCGGTGTATGTTGATGCTCCACCAAGCTGGATCGTTCCAGCACCGTTCTTGGTCAAGCCGCCGTCAAGCGTTGCTCCCAAAGCAGCGGGATGAAGCAGAGGCTGCAAAACAGTGATGTTATTACCATTGGTATCGATGATGGCGCCGCCGGTCTGCACATTGGCGGCGGTGAGGCCACCCAGGAATCCGGGAGTGCTGGCCGCGGCGCAAAGTTCCGCCGTTAAGGTTCAAGGTGCTCGTGCCCGCAAATGCGCTGATCGCGGGGGTCGTGAGCGTTCCGGCATTGAGATTATAGGTGTAAGTGCCGGCGCCTGCGCCCAGAACCATGCCTCCCCCTCCGCCAATCGTGGTGCCGCCGTCGCTATAGAAAGTAACCGCTCCACCGTTCTGGTTGAAGGTGCCGACATTCTTAGCGCCGCCGCCGGCATCGCCGAATTCGAGGGTCCCATTATTGTCGATGTTGATTTGTCCGGTGCCGCTGAGGTTGACGGTGCCGTTTCCTCCCGGGAAGACCGCGACTTCAAACTCCGAGACGCCGAAACCGGCCGGGTTGGTGTTCAAAACACCGCCGGTCATGTTGTAAGTACCCGTACCGAACGTTCCGACGGAGAACCAATAGCTGGAGTTAATGACTCCGCCACTCTGGTTGAGGGTGCCGTTTCCGCCGGCGTAATTGCCCGGATTTCCGCCTAGGACGGTCCTGCCGGAATTCCAGGTTCCGTTGTTCACATCCCACGTTGCGGTGTTTCCGTAGGCCTGGGCGACATAGGTGTCCCCGGAGTTCCCTAAAGAGGGGGACTGCCCAACTGAACCGCCTGCAAACACCGTGGTGCCGTTGTTCAGGTAGTTCCAGCCGGTATAGCTATTCGTGCCCGACATCACCAGAGTCCCCGCTCCGCTCTTCAAGATATCCGTGCCTCCGCTGATGTTGGCGCTGATCGTCAACGTTTTCGTGGGGCTGGCATTATCAAGGAAAAGCTCATTGGTGGCCGAGCTTGCCAAAGTGCCATTCTGAATGACCGAGTTTCCGCTGGCGCCGGCGGTCATGAGAATGCCCGCGGTATGCATCGTACCGGTGCCGAGATCGACGGTGCTGGCAGCGCTGTTGAAACGCAGGCTGCTAACGGTGGTTGCGCCGGACAGACCCACGCTGCTGGTCACCACATCAGCATTTCCAGCGAGGGTCGTGGCCGTGCTTGGGGTGTAGAAACCGGCGACCGACGAAGCGGCGACGATGTCGTTGCTGCCGTTGACCGCCGCCCAGTCGGTGCCGCCATCTACCGTCGCGAACGCCATTCCGCCGGTGTCGACCAGGAGTCCGCCCGTGCTGGTTGTGGTGCCGAATGTCTCGGACGGATAGGCCCCGCCGGCAGCGCCAAAGGTCATTGAAACTGTTCCCGTCGTGGGGAGCGTCACATCGAGAGAGCTTGCCCAGTTGTGGGTCAGCGCGCCCAAATTCAGCGACAGTGACGCCGCGCCGTTCTGATTGAGGATGATGCTGGCGTCGCCTAATTCCGTGGCTGTTCCCGAACTGAAGGTCTGGCTGTTGGTCAGGCCGGAAGCGCCGTTGACAAGCAGATTGCCGCCCTGAAACTGAAGGTGCGTAGCGCCCGCGTCGCCAAGCCCGTCATCTCCAAGGATGTTGGTTAATGGCGCCCCTGGCTGACTAAAGTCGAGGTCCAGTACGCCGTTATTGACCGCGACGACGCCCGTGAGGTTGGCGTTGTTCCCTCCGAGCACCAGGGTACCCTGACCGGCCTTGGCCAGCTCATTGAAATTGTCGCTGCCGTCGGAAAGAGTAGCATCGATCGTGACGACCTCCGTCTGCCCGGCCAGCTGGTTCACGGTAAAAAGGTTGTAGTTGGCGCCGTTGAGATTCAGCGGCCCGCCCGTGCCATTCGTGATCAACCAGCCCGCGTTGCTCGCCGCGTTGGTATTCCCGAAGGTCATGGCTCCGACGGTTTGGCTTGCATCAAGCGTGACCGTGCTGGTGGTGGTCAGGCTTTGCTGGCTTAAATCCGCCAGCGCTGCCGCGGTGGGGACAGGCCCCGCGCCGGCGTTCCAGTTGCCGGCAACGTTAAAACTCCCCGACGCATTTCCGGCGTTGTTTGCTGTCCACACATCGGTCTGTGCCATCGCCGAATGGCCCAGCGCAAGAATGCCGCTTGAAAACGCTGCCGCTACCGCCGCCGATATAGCCTTGTTCCTCTGACGCATGTCTCCTCCAAATATGTTCGACCAGTGACCTAGAAATGATCTGGGCGGATTCGCCGGAACGCTTATTTTCCGGCGTCGCCTCCTCGACGCGTTTGGGATTATACCGATTTATTTTCTGTGTGAAAGAAAAAAATGCTTGCGAATTTTAAATAGTGTGCGTATTCTAGAATTCCACATTTGTGAGGAAACACCGGTGGGCATCGATGCCCGAGATTAACTTGAGGCAATCCAAGTGATTAAGGGCCTGATTCAGGCGATATTTCCGATTCCGCCTGATCGTTATCGGCCATCAAACGTCGAGCGCAATCTATGGGCTGGATTGAAAATACGTTGCCCCATTTTTTGGCGATCCGGCACGTCACTGTGGATTTGAAGTTTTGAGCGCGTGGAGGTTTTAATATGAAGCGTCGTAACGCCTTTACCTTGGTGGAACTATTAGTCGTCATAGGCATTATTGCTGTGCTGGTCGGCTTATTGCTCCCGGCCCTGACAAAGGCCAAGCGTCAGGCGCTGAGGGTCCAGTGCGCATCCAATCTGCGTAATATCGGGCAGGCGATGTTTAGCTATGGTGCGGACAATGCCGGTAATCTGCCGCAATTTTTCGCCGATCCTCAGCATCCCTATGAGTATCGCGGTGGATTTTGGATGTGGGATATGGAAATTCCCTGCCGTGACGCGATGGTTAAGTACGGAGTGACCCAGGCGTCGCAGTACTGTCCGACCAACGCTGACACGATGAATGCGAGCGCGATGATAGGTGGAGTGCTCACAACGACGTGGAGCTTTTACCTTCCAGTGCCAACCAACCCCACGATCGGATATGCCATCATGGGTTATGTTTGGTTGACCACACGCCCGGAAGGATACATTGGCCAAACGACGAATATACCGATCCCGGCCCATTACTCTTATAGCATTGCCGGTAATTTCAACACCTTTCCATATACCGATTATTACCAGGGGCCCGGCCATTTTGATTACCAATCAAAACTGAAGCCAACAACCACATATCCGGCTTTGGCGGCATATCACTATCTCCGTCCACCCATCTCATCAGAAATTGAACTCGTTATGGACCCGATTATTTCGGCGCCTGATCCCAATTACCCCGTCGTCCCCTACTATTTCGGCCCGACTGGGGGATTTCCCATTCCAATGCCGAGTGCTCACCTCTACGGAGCCACACCTGATGGGGGAAACGTCCTGTTTATGGATGGACATGTGGATTGGCGGCCATTTAAGCAAATGATAAAGCACGCCTATGCTGGTGCCGGTACCGGTACTCCAACCTTCTGGTGGTAGCCGCTTGACCGGGTGCCAACGAATGGACGTATGATCCGGCGGTGTCTTATTCAAAGAGAGAAACGGGCACGGGCAGTTCGGTATCTCGGCACAATAGCTACTATCTATCCACTTCTAAGAGGACCATCGCGATGAATTGGCAGAGACTTTTCCTTTGCTGTGTTTCCCTTTTCTTTCTACTGCAACTCAATTCCGTCGCGGACACAGTCAAAATCGACACCGATAAAACCGGCGAACCGATCTCTAAGTATATCTATGGACAGTTTTCAGAGCATCTAGGTAAGTCCATCAACGGCGGGATGTGGTCCGAGATGCTCCAAGAGCGCAAGTTCTATTTTCCGGTCATCGACCAATTCGACCCTTGGGGGACGGCCACCGACCCTATGTGGGACACCGGCCCTTATCGTTTCCTCAAGGCGTCCCCCTGGAAAGTCATCGGCCCCGCCGGCACGGTGACCATGGACCAGGATCATCCCTACGTAGGCGCCCAATCACCCGTCATCCATCTCAAGGGCGATGGAAGTTCCATGGGAATTTCACAGGACGGGATGGAAGTTTCACAGGGGCAAAAATACACGGGGCATATCGTTCTGTCCGGCGATGACACCGCGGCTCCAATTACATTGCGATTTGTCACCAATGACGGACAGAGCGCGACTCAGACCATCGACAAACTCACCAAAGATTTCCAGTCTTACCCATTTGAGTTTACCGCCCCAAGCTCGACTACGAATCTGCGCTTGGAGATCGTCAGCAGCGGCAGCGGAAATTTCGAGATCGGAACAGTCTCCCTGATGCCCGCGGACAACATCGACGGTTGGCGTCATGACGTGGTGGATCTCCTCAAGGAATTGAACTCGCCGGCCTATCGCTGGCCGGGCGGTAATTTCGTAAGCGGCTACAACTGGCGCGACGGGATCGGTGAGCGCGATAAGCGGCCGCCGCGCAAGAATCCCGCGTGGAAAGGCGTCGAGCCCAACGATGTGGGCATCCACGAATTCATGAATCTGATGAACATCATCGGGTCCGAGCCTTACGTGGCGCTGAACACCGGCCTCGGCACGGCGGAGCAAGCCGCGCAGGAAGTGGAATACCTCAACGGCGACGGCAGCACGCCGATGGGAAAACTTCGCTCTGACAACGGGCATCCCGATCCGTTTAACGTGAAGCTTTTCGCTGTAGGCAACGAAATGTTCGGCGACTGGCAATTGGGGCACATGTCTCTGGAAGATTACGTGAAAAAGCACGATCAGGTGACCGATGCGATTTGGAAAGTCGATTCCAACTCCAAGCTTGTAGCCGTCGGCAACGTCGGACCGTGGGATGAAACGATGCTCGCCAAGTGCGCCGATCACATGAATTTTCTGAGCGAACACATTTATGTGAAAGAGAAGACCGCCGTCATTGCGCACGCGGCACAGCTTGCGGATGCAATCCATCGGGTCGCCGAAGCCCATCGAAAATATCAGGAGACAATTCCCGGCCTGAAGGATCACCACATTCGCATCGTGATGGACGAATGGAACTATTGGTACGGCGACTATCTGTACGGCGAATTGGGCGTGCGTTACCACCTCAAAGACGGCTTGGGTGTGGCGCGCGGACTGCACGAATTCTTCCGCAACAGCGACCTATTTTTCATGGCTAATTACGCCCAAACCTGCAACGTGATCGGCGCGATCAAGACCAGCGGCACGGCTTCCGAGCTGGAACCGACGGGCTTGGTGCTGAAGCTTTATCGCAACCATTTTGGCACCATTCCCGTGACCATTGAGGACCAGCCAAAGGACCTGGATGTTTCCGCGGCCTGGACCGACGACAAGAAGGCGCTGACAGTCGGCATCGTCAACTGCACGACAATCCCACGTCAGATTACGCTGGATACCGGTGGTGCCGCTTGGAACGAAAACTCCCAGGAATGGGTCATCACCGGGGTAGACCCGGACAGCTTCAACGAGCCTGGAAAACCGGCCGCGGTCGCTATCACCGAGCAGAGCGCCACCGTCACAAACAGCACACTTGATTCGCCACCCTATTCAGTCGTCGTATATCGCCTTGATGCGAAGTAGGCTCACAGCCTCGGCGGATACCGGAGAACCCCGCTTTTTCGCATAATATTTTCACGCTGAAAATAACATTGACGCCCCGCGTTCGTCTTGGGAAAATGGCTGCTGCGGAACGCTGGTTTCCAAGTCCATTGTTGCCGAGGTGTGTATGGACGGACTGCGACCTCCCAAAAAAGCAAGGTCGAGGGCGCGGGTGTACGCCCATTACGGAAGTGCCGCGCTGGCGTTTGGCGGATTTTGGTCCCTGGATGCCGCCGCCCAGCCGCTGCCGTCGTCCGGAGTCACCACCGCGTTTGATCCTTCGTCGCTCCAGCAATTCGGGGATCAATATACCTATTTCGCTGACGGTCAGGGGATCATCTCGCGCTGGTCGTACAATATGGAGAGTTGGGCAAATGGCCCTGTCATCTTTTCAACCATACCGGCCTGGACCGAAACCGCCGTACCGGGATTTACCGGTTATTTCTGGGCGCCGGATGTTTCGTACTTCAACGGCCTTTATCATCTCTATTATGCCGTCTCCACCTTTGGCAGCCAGGTCTCGGCCATCGGCATGGCGACCAATCCAACGCTGAACTTCAACGATTTCGCCGATTACAAATGGACTGACCAGGGGCCGGTGGTCGAGTCGAGCAGCGCCACCCCGTACAACGCCATCGACCCCAGCATTCTTCAGGACACCAACGGCTCCGTCTGGATGTCGTTCGGTTCATACTTCAGCGGCATTTATCTCACCCAATTGAATCCCACCACCGGGAAGCAGATAAGTTCCGCCACCCAGCAAATCGCCGCCAGCTCGCAGGTGCCTGGCCAGTCAGCCATTGAGGCTTCTTATCTATATCACGAGGGAAGCTACTACTATCTCTTCGTCAACTATGGATCGTGTTGCGACGGCAATGGCAGCACATACAACGTGCGGATGGGACGCGCCACATCCGTCAACGGACCTTACCTCGATGAAAATGGCGTCCCCATGACCCAGGGCGGAGGCACGACTTTCCTTGCAACCCAAGGCAAGTACATCGGCCCGGGACAAGTCGGCATCATGGCCCAGGGCAGCGATTATTGGCTGAGCTATTTCTATCACGACGGGACCACCACCGACGGCACGGGCACTTTCGCGGTGCAGCAAATGTATTGGACTGATCAAGGCTGGCCAAGCCTAACTGTCCCCGCGCCGATGGCGCTCAGTTGGAACAATAAGGGCGGTACCGGCGACGGTGCGACCTGGGACGCCGCCGGCAACCAGAACTGGAACTACGGAACCGGTCCGGCAACTTACACTAATGGAGACAATGTAACCTTTAATGATACCAATAGCAGTCATTACTCCATCACGGTGAACACCACCATCAGTCCCGGTTCCATTGTCGTCAACAACAGCCTGGGCAACTACACCATCAGCGGCTCCGGCACGATCGGCGGAACAGGCTCGCTCACCAAGTCCGGCAGCGGTAGCCTGACCCTCTCAACGGCCAACGTCTACACCGGCGGAACGAATGTCACCGCCGGCCGGCTGCTGATTGAGCCGACCAGCGCCACGACCAGCGCGTTGCCGACCGGTGCATTATCCATCAGCGGCGGCACTGTACAGTTGGCCGACAATGTCACTGCCGGCACCGCCTTAGGCACCAGCAACGTGGTCATCACGTCATTGTCACTTACCGGAAACGGCACCCTCGACATCGGCAACAATCGTATCATCATCGACTACAGCAGCCCCGCGACCGACCCGATCGCATCCATCGCCACATGGATTAAGAATGGTTTCTACGGATTATCCGGTCCGTCGATCATCAGCAGCGACATCGCAGCAGCCGACGCCGCAACCGGCCACAACTATGGCATCGGCTACGCCGACGGCGCCGATGGTGTCGTCGCCGGCCTGCCTTCGGGCGAAATTGAAATCATGTTCACGCTGTTGGGCGACGCCAACCTTGACGGCATCGTCAACAGCGAGGACTTCACGCCGTTCTCGCAGCACCTGGGCCAGAACGGCAGCTGGGACGCCGGAGACTTCAATTACGACGGAACAGTAAACGCCGAAGACTTCACGCCCTTCTCGATTAATCTCGGCCAAACCGCGAGCGAAGCCGCCGCCGCGGGCGGTTTGATTTCCGCCAACGGCTTGCAGGCGGATGTGCCCGAACCCGCCACGGCGGGATTGATTATGCTCGGGTCGATCGGGGCGATCGCTCGCCGTCGACGTCGGCCTTGGGAAACCAAGATCCGGCAGCCATTTGTTCCCCCCGAAGTACACGGCGACCTTGAGCCATTGGCCAAAAGAATCATCTCAGGCGTAACAGGCAACATTAAGGTCGCTCTCCGAGTGGGAATTGCCGACGCCGGGACAATTGAAGCGCGCCGATCGGCCTGTTTTTCCTGCAAAGCCTGTATTCCCCTGGTGGCCGGCCTGCACAAATGCACCGACTGCGGCTGCATTGTCGAGCCGAAGACTCAATTATCCTCCGAAAAGTGCCCGCGCGGAAAGTGGGATGCTGTCCAGCCGGCTAACGCGTAAAGACGAGAGTGGGCTTCCCACAAATGGTGGACGGTGAACTGCGAGCGTCGTCACATCATTGTGGTCATCGATACGGGTCGGGCCTGTTATCGCGAGGTAATTCAAGGGATCAGCTTTTACGGAAATTACAAAGGTCGCTGGCATCTGCAAAATCTTTCACCAGAGACGGATTTTGTGCGTGCACTGAGACTCCGCAAACCAGCCGGCCTGCTGCTGGGCCCGATTTACGACAAAGATAAGTTGCGCAAGGCAACCCGACTGGTCCCTCAAAGCGTCGTGGTGTGTGGGGCCGGGCCCGAGCACAACCCGCTGCTGACGGAAGTTGGTCCCGACGAAGTTGCTGTCGGAGCTTCAGGCGCTGAGCATTTGCTGTCCAAGGGATTCCGAAATTACGCTTTTGTCGGACAGACGAGCTTTGTCGCCTCAAAGGGCCGCTGGCAGGGATTCAAGAAAGAACTGGGAAAATCCGGATACGTTCCGGAGTTTTACGAAATCGAATGGAATTGGGCATTGAATCTGCCAGTGGACGTGTCCCTACGCGAACTAACTAACTGGTTGATCAGACTGCCCAAGCCGCTCGGCATAATGGCATGGAACGACGCTACCGCCCGGATACTCAGCAGCTCGTGTCAGGACGCGGGCATTCGTGTGCCTGATGACATCGCACTTCTCGGCGTCGATAACGACGATTTGGATACGGCAATCTCGAATCCTCCGTTATCGAGTGTCATCATTCCATGGAGGTTGCTCGGGCAGACCGCTTCGGCGATTCTCGATCGAATCATCGACGGCGAAGCGCCTAGCCCGACTTACCATTCGTTGCAGCCTCTGGGCATCGCAGAGCGACAATCAACCGGAAGCATTGCAATTGTGGATGAGCAGGTTCGCAATGCGGTTCGATTTATAAGAGAAAATGCGGGGAGTCATTTCACCGTCACTGACGTTGTAGAAGAAGTTGGGACGACCCGCCGGGCACTGGAGCGCAAGTTTCGAGCCAGGCTTGGACGATCGCCATTGGAAGAAATTCGGCGATGCCGCGTCGACAGAGCAATGCATTTATTGTCGCAAACCCAAATGACGATCAAGCAGGTTGCCCACAATAGCGGATTTGCCAGCGTGACATGGTTTACAACGGCCTTCGGTGAAATCACGGGCCAATCCCCTGCCGATTATCGAAATCATCACCGCGGCAGATAGCCGAAAGAGGCGAAGTCGGAAGTACGCGCAGCCGCGCATAAGGCAAAGGCGAGAAATCAACAAATAACGCTTGGAGAACAATTGTCGCATTTCGCATCGCACTTAAACCTAAGTCCCGTCATTTTCCGAAAATACGGGCCGAAGAGCCCGTCGTAAATCTTAAATGAATTGGCGTAAAGCTGCCTATTTCCGAATGTATAATGCACTACGCTGGGTCATTCAAAAGTGAGATGGCGGAATCGTGAAGCAGCGGAAAATATTTAGTGCCGTCAGTGTCACGCTGCTTGGCCTTTACCGGCTGACGCCGACCACGGCCAGTGCTCAGAACACCGTCTATTTCAGCACAACGGATGCGGGGCAGACCAAATCAATCGCGCAATGGGGTGTGGAGGTTGTCGACGACAGTTCGGACAACATGCCGCCAGAGCATCGCCAACATGGGCGCGAACAACATCGACGTGATCGCCACGAACTTCTATGTGGATCAACCATTGCAGGCCAATGGACAAATCGCGACGAGCGACCAGTCGCAACTCAACACTCAGTTGAACATCGCCGCCATGGCTGGGAACAAGCCGCTCATCATGGGTCCCAACGTCGGGGATACGGACAGCTCATATCTCAACGGCACGGGCCAAGTCTCAACGACTCAGTGGGTGAATGTGCTCGATGCGACCAAGAATTATATGAATTCCCATGGCTGGACTGTGTCAGGCGTAATGCCCTTCAATGAGCCGGACTATTGGTCGGGACAGGGAACGCCGCAGAACTTGCACGACATCATGGCGCTTCTGCAAACCGATCCCAATTACCAGGGCGTGTCGCTGATCGGCGCCAGCACGTTGGACAGCGATAACGCTCTGACGTGGTACAACGCGATCTCGGGGGTTGCCACGTATGGCAGCACGCATGTGCTGGGCGGATCGGCGACGAGTTATGAGGATTTTTTCCAGCAAGTGACGGCCGATGGCGGCACTCCTTCCGCCCCGGAGATTCACGAACTGGGGGAGGCGATCTACGCGGCTGAATACGGAGCGCAACAAGGTATTTGGTGGGGCCCCGCCCTGCAGGTTCGCGGTCTTTTTGTTCAGGCTTCCCAGGGGAAACAACTGGGATACGCGCAAAACCTCCCGAACGACACGGCTGCGACCGTGTATCGGGCTCCGAATGGAAATATCTACGCGTTCGCCGGTGGCTTCGAAAGAATGGGGGCTTCCACGCCCTACCGCTTTGAAAGCACGAGCGGTCCGGTCTATTTCAACGGCGTGGGCCCAATAAGCCAATACATGATCCAAGTCGGCCAGGGCGGTGAAGCGTATGCCGACATACAAACCTCCAATCCCGAGCCCGCGCTTGACGGAAATGAATGGGAAATCGTCAATCGGCAAACCGGGCAGGTCTTGCAAGTGTCGGGTGGAAGTACATCCGATGGAGCTCTGGTCAACTCCGCGGCCAACACGGGCGCTTCGTATCAGCAATGGAATATCACCCGAAATTTAGACGGATATTACGCCCTGGACAACGCCAATAGCGGATTGACGTTGGATGTCGTCAACGGAACGCTCGCGAATAACGGCAGTGTCGATCAATGGGCGACGCTGAACAACCTGATTCAACAATGGTCCATCCAACCGGCCGGCAATGGATACTATTACATTGAAAACGCCAACAGCGACAAGGTTCTGACCAGCAACACAACCAACGACGTTCAACAGACCAACACGGGCACGCTTCTTCAGCAGTGGCAGTTTGTGCAAGTGAATCCCACTCCCACAGGAACGCTCACATCCGAGTACAAGTTCCAGGGAAACGTGAACGACAGCGCGGGAACCAATAATGCCACCGCGTACGGAAGCCCGACCTATGGGAATGGTCCGACGGGCCAGGGTCAGGCGATCAACCTGAACGGCACGACTAACTACGTGCAACTGCCCAGCGGCGTGGCCAATAGTGCGGGCATCACTATCTCCGCTCTGGTCAAATGGAACGGCGGCAACGATTGGCAACGCATCTTCGACTTCGGAACCGGCACCAATTCGTATATGTTTCTGACCCCCCTGTCCGGCAGCAACACGATGCGTTTTGCCATCACGAACTCCGGCGCAAGCGGCGAGCAGATCCTGGATACCGACCCGATTCCCACGGGCCAGTGGATTCAGTTGGCCGTGACGATCAGCGGCGACACGGGCATCCTGTACGAGAATGGCGTACCAATAGTCGCCGGGCAAATTCAGTTGAATCCGAGCGACATCGATTCGACGTTGAACTACATCGGAAAGAGCCAATACTCCGCCGATCCGCTATTCAGCGGAATGATCGACGACTTCCAGATCTACAACTATGCACTGAGTCAATCGCAGATGCTCAACCTTGTTCCCCGCCGCTGGACCGGCTCACTTAGCTCCAATTGGACAGCGGCGACGCTGTCGAGCCCGAAGAACTGGCAGGTCCTCGGCGCCACCTCCACGGATTTCGGCACCGGCGATGACGTGCTGTTCGATGACACCGCCAGCAACTATACGGTCAACGTCACGGACACAACCGTCAGCCCCAGCAGCGTTCAATTCGACAACTCGACAAATAATTATGTTCTAAACGGTCCCGGCGCTGTGGGAGGAACCGCTGGACTGACGAAGAGCGGCACCGCTACGCTTACGATCAACAACGCCAACACCTACAGCGGCGGAACTGTGCTGAACGCCGGCACGCTTAACATCAACAATGCCGCCGCGATCGGCACTGGAACCTTGACCATCGCCGGCGGCGCCACGATCGACAATACCAGCGGTTCGGCCGTCACCCTCTCGACCAATAACGCGCAGGTCTGGAACGGAAACTTCAACTTCGGCGGCAGCAACGCCCTGAACATGGGCACCGGCGCCATTACCATGACGACTAGCCTGACGGTTACTGCCAACGGTGGTGCAGCATTGACCGTCGGCCCGATCAACCAGTCCGGCGGCTCGTGGCAATTAACAAAGGCAGGATCAGGCACGTTGGTTTTGAACGGGAACAATTCCTACACCGGCGGAACCACCGTCACCGCCGGCCGGCTGCTGATTGAGCCGACCAGCCCCACGACCAGCGCGTTGCCGACCGGCGCACTATCCATCAGCGGCGGCACGGTGCAGTTGGCCGACAATGTCACCGCCGGCACCGCTTTGGGCACCAGCAACGTAGTCATCACGTCGTTGTCGCTTACCGGTAACGGCACCCTCAACATCGGCAACAATCGCATCATCATCGACTACAGCAGCCCCGCAACGGATCCAATCGCGTCCATCGAAACATGGATTAAAAATGGCTTCTATGGACTGCCCGGCCCGTCAATCATCAGCAGCGACATCGCAGCGGCCGACGCCGCCACCGGCCACAACTATGGCATCGGCTATGCCGACGGCGCCGATGGTGTGGTCGCCGGCCTGCCTTCAGACGAGATTGAAATCATGTTCACGCTCCTGGGCGACGCCAATCTCGATGGCACGGTCAACAGCGAAGATTTCACGCCGTTCTCGCAGCACCTCGGCCAGAACGGCAGCTGGGATGCCGGGGACTTCAATTACGACGGAACAGTGAACGCCGAAGACTTCACACCCTTCTCGATTAATCTCGGCCAAACCGCGACCCAAGCCGCCGCCGCGGGCGGTTTGATTGCCGCCAACGGCTTGCAGGCGGAGGTCCCCGAACCTGCGGCCCTGAGCACGATGGTCTTCGCAATCGCGGGCGCATTCGTCCGCAGGCGTCGGAATTGAAATGAATTTATCGAGACGCGCCTGGCGGGTCGAAATGCGATGAAAAGTGCCACCGAGCAGAACGAAGCCAGCCGCAGAACCCGCGGAAAAATCGGGCGTGCGGTGGCAACCGCAGTTTTGGGGACGGGGCTAGCTAATTTCGCGCCGCAGTTGGCGTCGGCTGTCGATTGGAACGGAACCGACCCGGGGTCGAGCGCCACTTCAGTAAACGGTCTCACGGACAATTACGGTCAATTCACCGATGAATCCGTGATCTATAATGATGACAATTCAACCCGCGGAACTTGCATCTACCTTGGAAACGGATGGATATTAACGGCACAGCATGTCGTCGAAGGTTCCGGTGGTTACGGAACGCTGGCCCCCACAAGTCAGATACAGGTAGACGTCTACGGCACATACTACACGGCCAACTCCTACCAGGGCTTTGGCAGCAGCGACATCATGCTGGTCCACCTCGCCGGCGCTGGCTCGGGCCCCATTGTCAATTTGCAGGGCGTTGAGCGAAGCCAGATCTACACGGGCTCCAGTGAAACCGGCAACCTCGAGCAGTTGGGCGGTTTTGGTCTCTACGGACAACTCAACAGCGGCACGAGTGGCACCAACGCTTCGTTCCATCGCGGCTTTAACATCGCCTACGCCGACGGTGGGTTTATCGATGTCAGCGCCGATGGAAGCTCCAGGCTTGTCCAGGACGGATATGTCCTGGGATATCAACAAGCCGGAGATAGCGGAAGCGGGCTATGGATGGACAACGGACCCGATCAGGACCTGAATCTCCGTGATTGGTCACTCATCGGCACATTGGATACCGGCGAAACTCCCGGCTATTTCGGTGATGGAGGACAATATGCCCGCGTCAGCTCATACGCCGGCACTATTATCAACACCGTTTTTCCCAATGCATGGCTAACATGGAATGCCAACACCGCCGGCACCACCGCGACGGATGGCTCGGGAACATGGAACCTCACCACCGCTCAATTTACCGACGGAACCAACTACGCCTTCGATGGTCCGGAGCCCACACAGATCGCCACTTTCGGCGCTGGTATCCGTTGGTGTATACACGGGTGACACGGCAACTCTAACCGTCGCGGGAACGGGAACCGTCTCCAATGCCGGCAACAGTCTCGAACAACTGATCCTGGGAGATATCGGCGGAAGCGGAACGCTCAACGTGCAGGATACGGCGGCCATCAATTCCGGATCACTCTATATCGGCAAGGGGTCAAGCGGCTTGACCGGCTCCGGTGGCACCGGAGTGGTGAACCAAATGGGTGGAACAATAACCGCCCCGTATGTCTCCATGGGTACCAATCACCCTCTTAGCTCCGGCATTTACAATTTGAACGGCGGGTCTCTCATTACCAACACGATCACGGGCGGATTGGGCTCATCCACCTTCAACTTTAATGGCGGGCAGATCGTCGCTTCAGCCAACTCAACCTCGCTGATGCAGAATCTCACCAGCGCCGCGATCAACGGTGCCGCATTGATCAATACCAACGGGTTTAACGTCACGCTGAACCAGCCGCTCTCGCATTCAATCGCTGCGCCGGCCTCTGATGGCGGACTCATTAAATCCGGCATGGGCACTCTGACAATGGGCGGCGCAAGCACCTACACTGGGCCGACCGTCATCAACACGGGAACGCTTACTCTTGACCCCGCGGCTGGAGCGGCGGCCGTGGCGATCCAGCCTGTGGCCGCTTACTCGTTCGACGACGTCTCGGGATCGATGATTATAAACACTGGCACCGGAGGAGCGGCAATGAACGGCACGCTTACCGGAGATGCCGCCATCGTGTCGGGCGGGAAATTCGGCAATGCCGTCAAACTTTCTGGAAATGGATCGGTCGTCGTTAACAGCCCCATTACCGACACCGGCGGAGCCGCCAACTGGACGCTCTCGGCCTGGGTAAATACCACGACCCCCGGAGCCGTCATCATGGACAAGAGCGATGGCGGATGGACCTGGGACAACAGCGTCTTCTACCTCGGTGGCGGCAACGGCGCTGGATCAGGCGGTGTACCGTCTGCCGTCAGATACGGCCGTGGATTCTTTCAGGCTGCGTCTTCGACACCACCGGTCGATGACGGCACCTGGCACATGGTCACCTACGTCGATGTGGCTGGATCGTATGCCATCTACGAGGATGGAAATCCAGTCGCGCTTTCAAGCGGAAATGCCGGTTTCATGCAGGCCATCGAGCAGGGAAGCACGGTTTCATTCGGGATCACCACTGACAGCTTTTCCGGAGACGGGACCGTCAACTTCAATGGGATGCTAGATGAGATCCAGATCTATAACCGGGCACTGACCGCCCCTCAGATTGAAGGACTTTTTACGTCGGACTCTCCCAACCCCGCGCCGGCCAGTTCCGTGCTCCCCTCGCAATCGACGGTGACGATTGCCACCGGCGCCTCGCTGAATCTCAATGGCGTCAACCAGACGATTGGCGCTTTGAGCGGCAACTCCGGGTCATCCATCACCCTCGGAACCGGACAGCTAACCGTCTCCTCTCCTCTCACCACGATATTCGCAGGAAGCATCAGCGGCCAAGGCGGATCGCTGGTCAAGAGCGGCAACGGAACCCTCACGTTAAGCGGCCCAAACACCTTCACCGGCGGAACCACGGTCATCGCCGGCCGGCTGCTTATTGAGCCAACCAGCACCACGACCAGCGCGTTGCCGACCGGCGCACTATCCATCAGCGGCGGCACGGTGCAGTTGGCCGACAATGTCACCGCCGGCACCGCTTTGGGCACCAGCAACGTAGTCATCACGTCGTTGTCGCTTACCGGTAACGGCACCCTCAACATCGGCAACAATCGCATCATCATCGACTACAGCAGCCCCGCAACGGATCCAATCGCGTCCATCGAAACATGGATTAAAAATGGCTTCTATGGACTGCCCGGCCCGTCAATCATCAGCAGCGACATCGCAGCGGCCGACGCCGCCACCGGCCACAACTATGGCATCGGCTATGCCGACGGCGCCGATGGTGTGGTCGCCGGCCTGCCTTCAGACGAGATTGAAATCATGTTCACGCTCCTGGGCGACGCCAATCTCGATGGCACGGTCAACAGCGAAGATTTCACGCCGTTCTCGCAGCACCTCGGCCAGAACGGCAGCTGGGATGCCGGGGACTTCAATTACGACGGAACAGTGAACGCCGAAGACTTCACGCCCTTCTCGATTAATCTCGGCCAATCCGCGACCCAAGCCGCCGCGGCGGGCGGTTTGATTACAGCCAACGGCCTGCAGGCGAGTGTGCCCGAACCCGCATCATTCGGTTTGCTGGCATTAGGGACCATCGGAATGCTCGCTCGCCGCCGACGCGCATTGTAATGCGGTCCCCCTGCGCAACTGAAAGAACGCGCAAGCGAAAAGAGGCCCGATTTCTCGGGCCTCTTTCTACGTCTGGGTCCTTATCGCGACTCCTCAGCGAGGGCGACGGGGCTCGAACCCGCAACCACCGGATCGACAGTCCGGTACTCTAACCAATTGAGCTACGCCCCCGTCCGCTTTGGGCCAGTGGCCTCGGCTGAATATTTTTCAAATCTAGTTGCACGCCTGCCGTTGTCAAGTCAGTATAATCCGCGCCCATGATCGTCGCAGGGATTGATGAGGCGGGATACGGCCCGCTGCTTGGGCCGCTTGTGGTCGGATGCTGTGCGTTCGACATCGGCCCAATTGACGATCGCCAGTCGATTCCATGTCTCTGGAAGCGCCTTTCGCGGCTCGTCAGCAAAAATCGGGTGGCATCCGGACGCAAACTGCACATCAACGACAGCAAGCTGGTTTATTCCCCCTCCAACGGCCTGAAAGAGCTTGAACGGTCGATCCTTGCGGTCCTGTCCGCTTCTTCAGAAATGCCCGGAAATCTTGCCGCACTGTTGGAACGCACCGCAGGCCATGTGCTGGATGAACTGCCGGTATATCCCTGGTATCGGACCACCGAGACGGAATCCTTCCCCTTGGAGCAGGCCGCCCTGCCAATTCAGCTTTTCGCCAACGCCCTGAGAATGGAAATGGAACGCTCGCAAACGCGATGCGTCTATCTGTCAGCCCGGATCGTGCTCGAACGCCGGTTGAACGAACTGATCGCCAGCACGCGCAACAAGGCAACGGTGCTCTTCTCCACCACCGCGATCCATCTGGACCATCTGCTGAATACCTACGGCCATGGCCCGCTTGTCATTTTCTGCGACCGCCAGGGCGGGCGCGAACATTACGGCTCAAATCTGCGGCTCATGTTCGATCAATGGTCCCTCGAAATCCTGCGGGAACACGACGGCCACAGCGATTATCGCCTTCGCAACGGCTCGAACGTTGTCCGAATCATCTTCCGTGAAAAAGCCGAAACCCATTGCATGTCCGTCGCGCTCGCGTCGATGCTCAGCAAATATCTCCGCGAAGCGCTGATGCGCCGATTCAATTCTTTTTGGGCGCGATATATGCCCGAGGTGCCTCCAACCGCCGGCTATCACGAAGACGGTTCCCGATTTCTTCGCGACATCGAGCCAACCCGCCGTCAACTCGGCATCGCCGATGCCGAGTTAATCCGCTGTCGATAAGACACCAATCGATCCCGTTGAATCGGGCCACCTCCTCCTGGCAGACGACGCTTAATCTTGACAGTCAAAGGGCAAAATCTTACTATCCGCTCGTCGTTTTTTGGGAAGAATATTCCGCAAATCGCGAAAATGCCGCCTTTTGATGGAGGAACACATGAGAACGCGTGGAATTCCCATGCGATGGACGATCCTATGTGTAATTCTCGGGTGCATTCTCCCAGCGCATAAAAGTCTCGCCGCGCCGCCGCTCCGAGTGACCGTCGATTTCGACTCGATGGCCAACTATGCGACTTCGCAGGGAACTACCAGGACCGCAACGCCGAGCGGGCTTTCGCCTACAGATCGCGCGGCCATCATCGCCAAGACACAACAGAAGTTCGATCAGACGCTGGGCCCTGGACAAGTCGTCGTCAGCGAAGGGACCGGTGGCGATATGAACATCATCGTCAGCGGCGAGAATTCAACCACCAGCAATCTCAATACCTACGGAAATATGGGTGCACCCTCCGCGCCTGGCGTGGTCTACGCCGGCACGTTCGCGAGCAGAATGACCGGAGGCAACCAGACCTTCCCGCCCGGCAGCACGGCACTGGCCAATGCCCTTGGCGAGACTTTGGCGCACGAGATCGCGCACAAGCTGGGCGTGAACCACAATAGCGAGCCCAATGCGCTTCATGGGCCCCACTGCCTCCGATGCCGCCCGGGCCGCGGACAATCGCTCCTTCATCGGCAACGACGTTGCAATCATGCGACGGAACATTCCCCTGGCGAGCGCCGCCTTCACCCAGCCGCCAGCCGCCTTCAGCGAGGCCGCGCCCACGGGCACGGAAGGCCCCGGCGGCTATGAACCACAACTGCTCGGCGATGACACCGTCATGGAAACCGAACTCGATTTCGTCGGTCCGGCCGACTCCTCATTCGGGTACATCACAGCCTCCGACCAATTCGCCTTTCAAGCCGACACGACCGATTCCAATTGGACCATGGATTTTGCCTACACATTTCCATATGACTTTGCCGTCCAACTCGACGATGGCTCCGTCATCGACGCGTTTCAGTCGATGGACAGTTCGTTTCAACTCTTGGATCCGAACCCCAATTTCAGCAATCCCGGTTTGACGTACTACGAAACGCTTGTCGAGACTTTCGACACTCCCGAAGGATCTGCCACCGCGACGCTATCCGTGACTGATCCGACCGTTGACATGGGCTTTGTTGTTTCGGTCCCCGAACCACAAAGCATGCTGCTCCTGTCCATCCCCGCCTTGATCCCGATGCTTCGCCGCAGGTTCTACCGATAGACTCACGTGAACTGCGAAGCCACGTTGACGTATCGCATCCGCGCTTCGTAAAGCGCGGTGTCCAGCAACTGCTTTTCATCATCACTTAAATTCCCCCGCGTCTTCTCCTCCAGAACCCCCATGATATCGATCTGGTGCTTGGCCATGTCCAGATTGACATTCGGCTCGCTCCCTCGTTGGGTCAGATCGCCGAGATAAAACAGCACCTGCGTGAGAATCGACTGTACCAGTGTCGGAAAGTTGGCCGGAGGCAATTCGCCTCGTCCTCTCGCAGCCGCGGCCCGAGGCGCGCTCGCGCCCGGCGCAGCCGTTGCTGGCGCAGCGGGCGCCGACTCCTTGGCCTTCTTCGCTTCCTCTTCAGCCAGACGTTTCTTTTCTTCCTGCGCCTGGCGCTTCCAATCGGTATCAATGTGCAACGATGGCTTTTCTTCTGACATGGATGCTCCTGTTGGTCAGTGTAGCGTAGAGGATCGGTATATGGATTTGCAATGGCCATTGGGCGCCGATGATACATTGCGTATAATCAATATTTCACCTTTCTCCGGGATTTGACATGCCAATCACCGTTCTATGCAGTTGCGGCAAGCGAATGGGCGTCAGCGATAAGCTGGCCGGCAAAACCATCAAATGCCCCGCCTGTGGCGATCCCCTGCAGGTCACGGCCGCCCCACCGTCGCCCGCGGGGAGAACCCCGGTCAAAAAGAAGACCGCAGGCCCCGCGATTTACATTTCCAAAGGGAAAATCGTCGCGCTGGTCTCGCTCCTGATCGGTCTCGGGCTTGGCCTGATGTTCTACTTCGGCCCCGTCCGGGTCTGGAACCAATGGGAAAACATCGGCTCCAAGGCCGGCGACGACGTATCCAATGTAATTTCTTTCGGCCTGCAGGCCTACCTCTCCCAACAGGGAGAATACGACCCCATGAATTCGCACAATGCCCCGGCCGTGGATGGGCCTGTTTCGTTCTTTCGGCCAACCCTGGTGATGAGCATGCCCGAGAAAGTGAAATTCTTCGGCAAGAGCACTCAAGGCAATTTTGTCGGCTATTACTATCCCGCCACCGGCGAAATCGAAGCCGACGTCGCCTACGGTGGTATGACCTTCGCCGGAGCCGTGGACCTCGCCAAAGCAACCAATCAGTTTCACATGACGGGCCGAATGGCGAACGGTTTTCCCCAGGCCGAGGTGAACGGAACATCGATCAAGATTTTGTGGCCCGACAAGAAGGATCAGTAACCACCAGGACGGAGCCGGGGCGTGCCGCCCCGGTTCTGCTGTTATTTTATCGTGCGCTGCCTTGCGGCATACTGCCTCACCCGCTCGAAGTAGTCCTGCGTCCAAATCCATTTCACGCTCCCGCATTCCGCCCACCAAACCTCCCGCGGCTGCAGCGGCCAACAACTGGATAGCGCTTCACTGAGCCAGCGTTTAACCGGGATTTCCCAGATGAAACTCCGTCGACGAACGTCGTCGGTGATTTTGCGGAGTATACCGAAGCTTGGAGCGCGGAACAACGATTTTCCTGGTTCGCGGCCGTCTCGACTATGGAGATTTGCAACGCCATCTTCATTATTTTGACACTCCTGACCCTTACTCGACGCCTCACGAACAGACCGGCACCCTCGCTCTGGCCTTTTTCGCATGTTTTGCGCGCTGCCCGTCATCATCCCGATGCCGTCATCGGCTGCCGAAGTCGCCGGATTCTTGCCAGGATCAACCGGAACAGCTCGCGGGGAACCGCGACCTCCGCCATCTGGAACACCACGTACCGCGCGGACGACACCACTTTCGCCCCGATCTTGATCAGTTTCTCCCGCAGCGTGGTCAGCGACCAGTGCTTCACACCAACGGGCAACGCCAATCGCCGCAGGAAGTTCCCCAGGTTGTACGCCAGGGCGAACAGTTGCAGGCGAACCTGGTTGTCCACGAAGTCATGGCAACTCAGTCGCGTCCACTTCACCGCATTCTTGCCTTCCTTGATCCACTGCTCCGCCGTCCCGCGGCCGTTGTAGAACCAAGTCACGCCAGCGGCTCCGCCACCGAGGTTGGTGACGATGAACCCCACGCGGGGGAACAACTCGTTCTTGTGCCACTCGACTTTCGCCACCACGCGGCGGGCCTTGTCCCAACTGGCAGCCTGATACATGAAGTCATGATACCGGACCATGGGTTTTGCTGGCGGTCTGCCCACCGGTCGCGACAACAGGGGCATGATCTCCCGCTCCAGCAGGCCGTTTGACTTCAGACGGATCGCGTAAAGGTAGCGCTCGGCTTCGAGAAACGTATACAAATCGGGAAGGGCGAACGCCGCATCGCCGCGAAAGAACTTTTTCACCGACATCGTTCGATAGCGGGCAACCACCGGCTCCAGTACCGACCGCCAATCATCGGCGCTGTGGACATTCCCATCGCGAAGCAGTGCCCGTTCCAGGTCTCCATCCTGATTGAAACAGAACAACGGGTGGTAACACGTGCATTCAAAGTAACCATTGTACGCCGAGCCTTCCTGCTGGCCGTGGGTCTCGCTCACCGAGCTATCCATGTCCAAAATGATCCGGTCGCCGGGCTTGCGCCGCCGCAACGTGTCGATCCACTTGCCTGATAGTTCTGTCAAGGCTTTCAGGTTGCTTCGTTGAGTTAGCACCTCGGTCTCAAACCGGCCCATCTGACTGGTTGAGGCGGCGGTGTGTTCCTTGGTTCTCCCACCGACCAACTGCCGCATCGTCGGATCGACCGCCAATCGCTCGGCATCATTGGTATCTTCGTAACCGGCCAGGCGGCTGTATATAGACTGACGAAGTAGTCCCGCCACCGTGTGTTGAGTGTTCTTCCCGGTGCGCCAGTCATGGAGCAGGGTGCCGGCCATGCTCGTCAAACCCAGCGCGTCATCCAGTTCCCGGTAGACCAGTAATCCCGCGTCGCTGGTGACTTTCGAACCCTGGAATTCGAGTTTGAGACTGCCGTCAAAACCCACCCGAAGAGCATCCTTGCTGCTTTCACCCATTGGATTCTCCAGACTTCATGTCCTGAATATCAAGAAAAGCCTGCATTCACGCGGTCAAAAGACAATTCATTATACGTGGAGTCCAATGCCATCCGGGAAATCCGGGTTTAAGCCATTTCCGCACAGCATTGCCATCGGCCTTCGCGACAACCATATTGTGAACGTGATCGGGAGCCGCTGCGACTTCGATGAATTGCCATCCACCGCGAGTGCAGATTTGAGGAACTGATTGTTCGACGAAAATTCGCTGTTCAATTGCCAGATTACGCGGCTCGAATCGCAGTAGCCGGCGTTCCATGCGATTCCAATCGTCTTCGCGGCCGATGATCGGATCGCCGAAATTGTTCAGGGATCGATCGACCGTACCCCGGTCATCGCCGTGAAGGCGAGTGCCGTAAGTGCCGAATGTGATGTGGTATGCGAGGGGGAAAACGGTGCGCGCCGTCGACTTCCCCAAGAGAGCCGGGGCGTGCCGCCCCGGACCGGGCCGGCACGGCCCGGCTCTCTCATCCCGAAATTCGGGTGCTTCCTTCACAAACCCGCCTCATTCACCACCACCCCATGCGCCTTGAGCGTATTAACCTGCACCAGCTTCGCATCCTCCTCATCCTTCACATTATCGCTGTGACACGCCGCCTTTTCCCCCTTATGCGCCAGCCGCATAATCTGTTCCTGCGTCAGATTTCCACGTTGTTTGAGCGTTTCCGCTCCCGCGTTGCTCACCCCGGGCGATTGGGCGGCCTTTCTATTTGGCTGCGATGACTCATCTTTCCCCGAATAAAACTCCGTGATTTCCTTGCTGATTCGAACACTGCACCAGTCGTGCCCGCACATGGCGCAGAAATCCGTGTCCACTTCCAAATCCTCATCGTGATACGCCCGGGCGAGTTCGGGATCGAAGCTGAGATCGAAATGCCGTTGCCAGTTGAGTGCCGCCCGCGCCTTGGTCAGTTCATCGTCCCGATCGCGCGAGCCGGGTATTCCCAGCGCCACATCGGCCGCATGAGCCGCGATTTTGTACGCGACGCAGCCTTGCTTGACATCATCCTTCTTTGGCAGCCCAAGATGTTCCTTGGGCGTGACATAACAGAGCATCGCTGCCCCGTGAAATCCCGCGGCCGTCGCGCCGATGCAACTGGTGATGTGGTCGTACCCGGGAAAAATATCCGTGACCAGCGGCCCCAGGACATAAAACGGCGCACCATGGCAAAGTTTCCGCTGAAGTTTCATGTTGTATTCGATCTGATCAAACGGCACATGCCCCGGCCCTTCGACCATGACCTGCACCCCTTTCGCCCAGGCGCGTTCGGTGAGTTCGCCGAGCGTGGCCAATTCGCGAAGCTGCGCCTCATCCGTCGCATCGGCCAAACCGCCGGGACGCAGCCCGTCGCCAAGGCTGAAGCTGACATCGTACTGTCGCATGATGTCGCAGATGTCGTCGAAGATTTCGTACATCGGATTTTGCTTGTTGTGGATGAGCATCCACTTGGCCAGCAGGCTGCCGCCACGGCTGACGATGCCGATCAGGCGCTTTTTTACGTAGGGCAGATGTTCGCGCAGGACGCCGGCATGGATCGTGAAATAATCCACGCCCTGTTTCGCCTGATTTTCCAATTCCTTGAGGATGACATCGTACGTCAAATCTTCGATGCGCCGGCCGATGATCATCGAGTAAATCGGAACGGTCCCGATCGGAACCGTGCTGTTTTGGATGATCGCCTGCCGGCAGGCGTCGAGATCTCCGCCGGTGGAAAGGTCCATGACGGTATCTGCCCCCCACCGCTCGGCCCATTTCAGTTTTTCGACTTCCTCATCCGTGCCGCTGGAAACCGGGGAAGCGCCCATGTTGGCGTTGATCTTGGTCAGAGACGCGCGGCCGATGCACATCGGTTCGAGCTTGTATTTCAGATGCACCTTGTTGGCCGGAACGATCATTCTGCCGGCCGCGATTTCCGCGCGAATCTGTTCCGGCGAAAGATGCGGCTCGCGCAGTGCCACGCGCTTCATCTCCGCCGATACGATCCCATCGCGCGCCTGTTCGAGTTGCGTGCGGCCCTCGCGATCCTCGGGCCGCGCGAAATCCATCGCGGTGACATCGGAAACTCCCGGCATCCCCGGTGTGTCCGGAGAACTAAAAGCGTACGGTGTGCCAATTCTTCCCTTAGTCGCGAACGACCCCGGCGTTGTCCCCTGCCGATCGGTCGAAGGATTGCCGCCGATCTGCGGAAGGGAATACGAACGATCCATCGCTAGCTTCGATTGTGCCATTTGGATTCTCCGAAAAAGGAGGAAGCGTGGACGTGAACGGCTTGCGGTGGTCCATTCGCTTCCCTACGCCGGCATCATCCGGATCAGGTCCTAAGGGTTTGCTCTCAGATCCCGGCGCGCGGAATCACCCCTAGCGAATACAGGGGAAAGTGTAGAACCGGTGATGGAGTTTGACAAGGAGCAAATCGCTCATGAGCCCAGCGTCGTCAGGAATTGCCGGATGGCGTGGCTGACATGTTTGGGCTGTTCGAGCGCGGACATGTGGCCGGCACCGGGGATGATGGATAGCGTGGACCCTTTGATCGACTTATGAATCTCCTCCGACAGCGCCGGCGGAGTAAGCACATCCGATTCTCCGACGATGATAAGAGTGGGAGCCGCGATTCGCCCCAGCGTCGGCCGAAAATCGGCCCGATCGCGCATCGCCGCCAGCGCGTATTGAATGGTCTGCACCGGGCAGGACTCCATGATCGTTTTGAGTTCTTTAACCAGGTCCGGCCGATTGTCGACGCTTCCACCGGCAAACATTTTGGGCATCATGCTGTCCGCAACCGCCGCCGAGCCCTTATTCTTTGCCAATTCAATCATCGCATCCCGACCGGCGCGACCCTCGGGAGTGTCAGCGGCGGCGCGGCTGTCCATGAGTATTAGCCCGCGCAGCGTACTGGCAAATTTCCGTTCATACGCCAGAGAAACGTAGCCACCCATAGACACTCCGCCCAGAACGCACGGCAGCGCATGAATCTGCGAGAGTAGAGGATATAAATCCTCCGCAAGCGAATTCATGGTGAAATCGCCGCCGCCGGTCGAGTGTCCGAAACCACGCAGGTCCGGCGTAATAACCCGGCAGACATGCGAGAGGTCGTGAACCTGATTGTGCCAGATGCGATGATCCAGCGGAAAACCGTGAAGCAGGACGACGGGTAATCCGTGACCCGATTCGTGATAATAAATATTGGTTCCGTTAACGGCAGCATGGGGCATGGCGTTCCTCCGATAGTGCAGAATTTTCGCGTTGCGCGAGGCGTTTGTCGATGCCCCAGGGCCGATTTTTGACAGGCAAAGCGTGGGCGTTGATTGCGAGGGCGGCTCGCCTACAATCTGGCCGCCTCCCAAGGACGGGCGGCCCTGGAGTATTGATGCCTGCCTTTGATCCCGACCGCCTCAAACTCACTGATTTCATGGACCTGCCAACCTTGCAGGAGATCCAGGACAGCTTCGCGGCCGTGGCGAACGTTAAAGCGACGATCACGGATGCCGACGGCCACCTGCTTACCCAACCTACGCCGACCACGGATTTCCTGAAGCGGCAAAGCGCCATCGCGGCGGCGCAGGAACATGGTCCGCAGCGCGAGGGTGGCGAATACGTCGCTCCGATCATGGTAAACAACCAGCGTTTGGGAACAATCCGCATGTCCACGCGCGGCACGGCCCCGCCGGCCGACGACGGCCGACAGGCCGCCCTCGCCGAAAAACTCGGCATCGAGTTGAAGCAACTCAAGAATGCGGTCGCGCAACTGACCCGCCCGCGCGGCGCCAAACCGGCGGCGATTCAGTTCCTCTTCCTCCTCGCCAACGCCATCGCCCGGTTGTGCTATCAGGAATTCCAGCTTCGCCAACGAATCAACGAACTGACCGCCGTCTACAACGTGACAATGATGCTGGCCGATGCGCGCGACCTGGAAAAGGTCCTGCAGCGAACCGTGCGCGTCGTCTGCGATCTGATGGAAACCAAGGCGTCGTCGCTACGGCTGATTGATGATGAGCGCGACGAACTGGTGATCAAGGCGGTGCACAACCTCTCCGCCGAATACATCGGGAAAGGCCCCATTCGCCTGAGCCAGGCCGCCATCGATCATCTGGCCCTGACTTCCAAGGGATATGAATACGTCCGCAATGTGACGACGGACCCTCGCGTCCAGTATCCGCAGGAAGCGAAGCGCGAGGGAATCGTTTCAATGCTTTCGGTCGGCATGCGATACAAGGGAAAAGCCGTCGGCGTCCTCCGCGTTTACACCGCGCAGGAACAGACCTTCACGCAGCTTCAGATCGATCTGATGAAAGCGGTGGCCTCCCAGGCGGCCGCGGCAATCGAAAACGCGCGCCTCGTGCGCGAAACGCTGCAATCACAGGCTTTGGAACGTCAGGTCCAGATGGCCGCGCAGGTGCAGCATCGGATGATCCCCACCAAGCCGCCGGTAATTCCGGGCATCGATCTGGCTTCGGTCTACGTCCCTTGCTACGAACTCGGCGGAGATTTCTACGATTTCATCGAACTGCCCTACAACAACCTCGGGATGGTCATCGCCGATGTGAGCGGCAAAGGCGTCCCCGCCAGCCTGACGATGGCCGCCGTCCGCGCGGCCCTGCGGGCGCAGGTCGACAACTTGTATTATCTCTACGAAGTGGTCCAGCGGATCAACTTGATGCTTTGCCGCGACAGCAGCCCCGGCGAATTCGTCACTCTCTTTTACGGCGTCCTTGACGGCCGAAACCGACGGTTCACCTACTGCAACGCCGGCCATCCCCCCGCAATGATCCTCCGCGACGGCAAGATCATCGAACTGAATAGCGACAACATGGTTCTGGGCGTCGATGCCGACGAAAAATACGTCCAATCGTTGACGGATCTTCACGTCGGCGACACCCTGCTCTTGTACACGGACGGACTGATGGACGCGATGAATTTCCAGCAGGAACGATTTGGAAAACAGCGGATCATTGAGGCGTTCACCCAGGGCGGCCCGACCGCCGAGGCCATTAGTGATAACATCCTCTGGTCGCTGCGCCGGTTCACCGGCCTGGCCAAGCCTACGGACGATGTGACGATGATCGTTGCCAAGGTGAATTGACGCTTGTTACTGATACCCACAAAGACCGAACGGCACGCGGGGCTCGCCCCGTATTGGCGGTCAGTCGGAATCTGCGCGGCCGCATTGGCGGGGTATATCGCGATCATCACGGCGTTGCATACGGAAACGGCCGGGCGATCCACCGCCCCACCATGGTTCGCGTGGTTGCGCTATCCTCTTGCACACGATCGATGGCAATGCGCGTTTCTGATCCTTCCGGCGATTGTCTTCGCCGGGTGGGTCGCCATGGTCAGACGCATGCGAACCGCGCCCATGTTTTGGGGCTTCCTGGCCGTTCTTCTGATCAATGTGACGGTCGCGATGATGGATGGAAGCCCCGCGGCCATCTGGAAGCCCTTCAATCGCCCGGGTGCGGAATATTTTAGCGATGTTCCAGCGGTGAAAGGGGTCGGATTATTCCTCCACGGATACGTTGCGAATCGTGAACGCTACAGCATTCATACCCGGACGCATCCACCGGGCGCGGTGTTTTTCCTTTATTTCGTAGGTCGCTTGCTGGGGCCGGGAGTCGTCCCCGCGGCTTGGTCGGCAGTTGTGATCACGGCAACCGGCATCGTGCCGTTTTATCTCCTGGCACGCCGGCTGGCAGGAGATCAGGTCGCCCGCTTGGCGGCTGCACTCTATCCGATTGGGCCGAGCCTGGTCTTGTTCGGCGCAACCTCAATGGACGGCGTATTTCTCGTTCCGCTCTTGTGGTCGGTTTATTTTCTCCAGCGAGCAATCACTAAGGGAGGGTTGATTGACGCGATCGTCGCCGGGCTTTCCCTAACCATCAGCCTGATGTTCAGCTACGTCAGCGTCTGCGTCGGCGTCATGATGCTCATCTATGCGATCCTGGAACTAACGGAAAATCCCCACCGTCTCGGCAGCATCGCCGGTTCGTTCGCGATTTGCGCGATCCTGATCGTCGGCTTGCTCGCGACGATCAAGCATCTCACCGGATTCAATTATCTCGCCTGCCTTCAGGCGTCCCGATCATACGACCATTATTCAATGCAAACATTCAGCATCTCCTTCGGCCGCTATGTAGACATCAGCTTCAGCAATCTGATCGCGTTCCTGATCGGCGTGGGTTTGCCGGCCATCGTGCTCTGGGGACGGGAAACGATTGCATCGTTGAAACGGCGGACCACCACCGATCGGTTCAATATCGCACTGGTGACATCGGTGCTCATCTTCAGTTTCGCGCGTCTCTTTACGCACGAAACCGAGCGGATCTGGCTATTCTTCATCCCCCCCGCCCTGATCGCAGCCGCATCATGGATCGCGCGACAAGGCGACGACAAAGGGCGATTGCTCGAATGGACGATGTGCCTTTCCTTCGCGCAAACCTGGTTATTTCAATTGCTGCTGTTCACGATTTGGTGAGGAATCACCAGAACCGAATCCACCGCGTATATCGCCGGATGGTGGTCTCAACGCGGCGTTTGAAGCCGAAGATGTTGAGGCGAAATTCCAATCGCTGCAGCGCGATGTCCGCAGCATCAAGCGATCGGGCGCGACGCACCCATTCCAGCGCCGAGCGATATTGTCCGCCACGCTCATGCGCCAGGGCAAGGTTGTACATCGCCATGACGTTTCCCGGTTCGTGTTCCATGGCCGTCATGCAACTGGAGATTCCCTCGGAATAGTGCCCGCGGCTGAACTGAGCAACCGCGAGATTAAGCCAGCCGCTGACATCGCGCGGATTCATCGCCACCAGCCATTTCAGGCATGCCAGCGCCGCCCGGCTCTCGCCGGTATCCATGAGAAGATTCGACAGCTCCAGCAGGAGCCTGGGATCGTCCGGCCGAAGCTGCAGTTCGGCCCGGAACCGAGTCCTGGCCGTGGCGATATCTCCGCGATGGAAGCTGATCCGCCCCAGCCCTATGTGCGCCCCTGGGAATGTGGGATCGAGATGCAGCGCGGTGGAAAATGAACTGGCCGCCTCGTCGTCCCGGTTCATCCGGATCAGAAGCCGGCCGTAATGGTAATAGCCGTCGGGATCGCCGGGGGCCAGTTCGATGGCCCGGCGGAACTTTTCATCCGCCTCATTAAACCGCCCCATGGCCACGAGCAACTCGCCTAAATCCAATAGGGTCTGGGTTCGTCCTGGATTGAGCCGCAAATCCGTGAGCATGTGCCGCCGCGCCTGTTCACGGTCTCCCTTTTTCGCGTACGCGTGTCCGATGCGGAGATGGACGTCCCCCTGTGCTCCCTGCAGGTCCAGCGACCGCCGCCAGCAGTAGATCGCCCGGTCGTACAGTCCGCGGGCATCCAGGCTGCAACCCATGTTGTAGTAACAATGCGGGCAGTTTTCCTTGAACAGCCGGGCGGTGTAGAACATCTCCTCCGCGAGCTCGTGATCCCCGCGCTGGGAATAGGCGATAATGCGATTGCAGTAACACGGCTCAAACGACGGATCAATTTGCTCGATGCGGGCGAACGTTTCGATGGACTTGTCGATCCGGCCGGTGCGATACAGATCCAGGCCCATGTGGTTCAGAGTCTGAACGTCATTCGAGTCGATTTCTTCCGCATGGCGATACGCCTCAAGAGCCTCTTCGAATCGACCCAATTCGTCGAGAATAAGCCCCATATTGAAAAACCAGGTGGAATTGTACGGATTGATATTGGTGGCCAGACGAATTTCCCGCAGCGCTTCAGACCATTTGCGCTGTTCGAAGAACTGTTGGGCCTTTTCGACCCGACGTTCGGCATCGCTCCAGTCGTCCATACTGCCGCCGCAAACTAAAAGAGGAGGGACTCCGTCTGACGAGTGACTAATTTAGCAACGGACTCGATTTCCATGCAAGCGTCGATTGGCCATTTTCTACGATTTTTTCGCCTTAGCCGCGCGGGCACCCGGCTTTTCGATGTGTGGTAAATACGGTAACTTCGCCCAGAGCGACGATGAAGGGTAGCGTGATTCAGATAAGGTGGCTCAAGGTGCGCTGGCTGCTGGGTTCGTTGGCAACGATCCTGCCATGCGCTGCCGCCGCGCAATCTATCCCAAATTCCCCTAATCCTTCGATAATTCCTTCGCCGGAAAGTCCTCCCGAGGACCCTCAGACGATCCTTCAATCAGCAGACGCCTCACAAACCGCCCGGGACATGGCCGCGATCCGCCTTATAGCATCGCGTGACCCGGCGGTACGCCCGGTTGTACTAGATATTCTGACGAACGGCCCCACGTCCGCTAAAGTCGCCGTTTCGCGGGCCTTGGCGTCGGTGGGTTGGCCGAACCAGGATTTCATTACGCCGCTGGTATCTCTGCTAGCCGGCCGAGACCCGGTTCCCGCCGCCGCCGCCGCATTGGCCCTGGGGCAATACACCGATAACCCGCAGGTCTTGCAGGCTCTGCGGGTTCAGGCGATGTCCGACCGCGCCGACATTCGCCAGCCGGTGATCCACGCTCTGGGAGCATTCATCCAGAAGCCCGCGGCAGAGACACTGCTCTACATTCTGCAACACGATGACAGCGACCCGATCCGTGAAGCGGCCGGGAACGCCCTGATACAAATGACCGGCAGATCGGATTTGGATCATAATTCATCCCTTTGGTCGGATTGGTGGGAAAAAAACGGCAGCCTTCCGGATGATAAATTCCATGACACGATTATTGCCGGCCGGGCGCAGCGTTCGAGGCCCAAGTCGCCGCCAACCGGACGCTGCAAAACGCCGCCGATGATTTTCTCCGCGCGGATTTCTGGGCGCGGCTCCGGAAAAGCGGGCGGGAATCCTGCTGTCATATCTGCAATCCTCGGCTCCGGAGATTCGGGCGTTGGGGGCAGAACTGGTTTATTCGAGCGCGACGGCAACCGGCGCGCCGCCGGGCACGATCCAGCAAACCAGGCTTTTGCTGGCCGATCCTTCGGCCCAGGTCAGGGCGGCGGCGGCGACAGCATTGTCGGCGGATGAGGACTCCGCGGCCGATCTCGTCGCCCAGTTGCAGCGTGAGCCGGACGATCTGGTTCGCGTCCGCCTCATCAATTCTTTGGCGCCGTTTCAGGATGTCCGGCGCTTGAGCTGATGTTGAAGCTGGTTGGTCCGGCGCTTCGGACTCCGTGCGCATCGCCGCCGCCAACGGCATCAGCCAGGGCAGCGACGTCATCAACAAAGACCCGGCGATGAAGAAACAGGCGATTCAAGCGCTCAAGGACGCCATACAAGGCACCGACGTTCCCGACGAGCAAAGCCTGCGGACCGCGATTGTCGGCGCTGGCGTCGATCCACGACGACTCGCTGTCCAATCTTTTCAGCGCTTTGCTGTCCAAGGACGAGCCGCCCGGAGTTCGCGCCAATGCACTGGTGGGACTCGGCAATTTACCGAATTCCGCGCCGTTCGCCGGCGAGATCGCCCGGCATTTGGACGACATGGATTCGGTCCAGATGCGTTTGCACGCAATCCAGGCTTTACACCATCCCCCTTTCTCCCCCATTCCCATCTCCTATATCACCAAACTGTTGAACATGATGAACGAGGATCCCAATGACCAGGTGCGCGCGGCGGCCTGGGATGAACTGCAATATTGGGCGCAGTTGCCCGACATGGACGAAACCGGAATCAGCACTCTCGCCGACGGATTGAAATCGCAGCCCGCCAACGAGCTTTCTATCCGCAAAAAACTCTGCGATCGCCTCGCGCTTGACGTGCAGAACGGCGCCAACGCTTCGGGAAATCATCCGGCCGCCAAGGAATTGGCCGAAGAGCAACAAACTGTGGGCGATTTGCTGATGAGTTCCGCGATCAATCGCCCGCGCGAAGCGGCCGACACCTATCGGGCGGCGCTGGACTTCTGGAAATCAAATCAGGGACGCCCGGACGTGATCATCCATCTTTGCGTCGACATCGTGGATGCGATGCTGGCCGCCAAGCGTTGGGACGACGCCGCGACATTCGCCTCCGGGATCGTGAAGACCTACGGCAACGATCCGAATCTGCGGGTCTCCTCCGAGTGGATGGGGCGCGAATTTGTGTCTGCCGCCCAGACCCTTGAGGATTCCTCTGACCCGGGTTCTTACACGGATGCCATTGCTCTTCTGGATGCGATACAGAAGATGGACCCCCCGCTTCCGGCAGATTTCCCCGATCAACTCGCGAGTCTCCGTTCGGCCATCGAAGCCAAACACGCCGCGTCTTCCAAACCGTCGCCCTGAGGAATCATCCCCGAATCAGATCTTCGGATTCTGCTGCTGCGCCAGCAACGGCTCGATCCGCGCCAATTCTGATCTCGCCCATTGAATCTCCCGCTCCGTATGCAATCTTGCCAGGGCCCGCAGCAGCAATTGCCGCGCTCGCTCGTATCGATTGACGTAGCGCGCATAAATAACCCCGAGCATCAGTTCCACTTGCTCGATCTGCTCGAAGTTTGGGTAATGCGTAAGGAACTGCTCGTACGCCTCTGCCGCCTGATCGAAGAACTGCTGGCTCGCCAACTGATTCGCCACATCGAGCTGCGCCTGCCTGGACAACACCTGCGTGGGATCGAGTTTTTTCAATTCCAGGAACAGATACGCCGCGTGCGGAAGATTGTGATGCGCGATGGCTTCGCTGATTTCAGCGCGGATTTCCAGCATCCGCACCGTTCGCGGATCAAGCTCCTGCGGCCGCACGTCCACAGGCTGGGGTGGCACATAAGCGAACGGGTTATACCCCTGACTGACCATGCTTCGATATTGCCGACGCCGATTCCACCGCGCCACCAGCGCCAACATATCGAACTGATCCCGCGGCAACAGCCGCAGGCCCAGCATTATCAAACAAAGGATCGCCCCAAACGTCGTACCCGTGATATGAGCCATGTGAGCGACCGATTCCGACCGCCCGCCGAGCAAATCCGGCCGCACTTCGCCGATGATGTCCTGAACAAATGTGAACAGCACAAACCAAAGGCTGCTGATTTCGATGGGTCCGACGTAAATAAAGAAAAATAGCAGCGTAATGTTCGATCGAGGCAAAAGAACCAGATAAGCCCCCGTAACCGCCGCAACCGCTCCGCTGGCGCCGATGACCGGCGACGGATCGAGCGCCGCATATCCGATCCCCGCCACAACCCCGCCCGCAAGATAGAAACCAAGATAGCCCAGGTTCCCCATCCGATCGTTGATGTTGTTCCCGAAGATATACAGGAACAGCATATTCCCCAGCACGTGCAGCCAGTTTTCGTGAAGAAACTGATACGTGAAATATTGCCAGAGATGCGGGTTCTGCGGATCGAGCGCCAGCAACTGTCGCACCGGTTGCCCGTGGTGCAGCGCCAGCGGCCCATGCGAGTTGGGATCGCTCGAAACGCTGGTCAGAATATAAACCAGAATATTGGCGGCGATCAGTCCCCAGTTCATCCAGGGAACTTGGCGGAGCGGGCAATCAGTTCGCAGCGGAATCAGCATGACGTGCCATGATTGTACTCTCCTCGTCCCCTCCGCGTCTCGCGATCACTTTGGAGTGTCACCGTCGCGGCAACACATCCGGCCCATCATGAATCACCATCCGAACCCGCCGTCCCCCCTTGCTCCATTCCACCTCATGTGCGTATGCCTCGATGAGATGAATCCCCCTCCCGCTGCACTTCTCCAGATTCTCCGGCAGCGTCGGGTCCGGAACCGAGCGCCGATTGAATCCCGGCCCTTCATCCTCCACCACAATTTCCGCCTGGCGTGAGTCCACCTTGGCCTCGACGTGCACCTTCTTTTTCTCGTCGCGCCGGTTCCCGTGCTTGATCGCGTTCATCATCGCTTCTTCCAGCGCGAGCTTGATGGCAAAGACGGTTTGGCTGTTGTACCCCCGTTGATTGACGTCGGACATGATCTTGTCTTGAATTGCCTGGGACGCGGTGTAATCCGACGGAATGGTGAATTCAAATCGCGCGGACCCATTGGAATCCGCGCTGTCGATATCCGACAGCCCGTCCCGCCCTCGACCTTTCGATCCGCCTCTTTGCATATTCTCGTTCGGACCGACCAAATAATACCATGTAACAGCTACTATATTATTGCGCAAAACTCGTCAGCGCATCGGACCGCGTCGGCAGAATACGAAAAAGCTTGTTTAGCTTTGTTATCACGAACACTTCAAATATCTGCGGTTTAATATTAGTCAGCCGCAATTGACCATTCTTTTGCTTAATCTTGTTATTCACGTTGATCAGCATTCCCAACGCGGCTGACGATAAATGGTCCACATTGGCGAAATCCAATAATAACTTCGGTTGGGCGACCTCATCGATCAGCGATGCAAGCGTCGCACCAATATCCGTTATATTTCCTTCGTCCAAAATCTTGTTGTTCGTGAATTCAACAATGCGAATATCTTTCTGACTGGTCACGGAGACCGGCGGGATTGACTCGGCCATAATGTGAAAAGTACGACCGAAGGAAAAAGCTGTCAAGAATTGAGGCTTTTGGCGTGAGTGACTCTGGGCGCTTTCCACGCCAGCGCCGACAAAACCATCATTCCTAACGCCCCCAAAAACACCTCCCCGGCCAATGAAACCGCGTTGCCCCCCGCCGGGGCCGGCGACGACATGATCACCGGCGGCACCGCCGTCGCGACCTGATAATTCTTCCCACCATCCCCAAGCCAGTCGAACACATTGCTCCAGAAAACCACGAAATCCGCCTGATGCGAAAACTTATCGGAATCGAACCCCACCCACACCTGCTTGACCGGTTCCTCGCGGAAAGCAACCGCAACAATCGCCGCGGCCGAAACAATCGGTTGCCAATCTCCCCCCGGCGGCGATTCAACTCTCGCGCCGGCCAGCGCACCATCCCAATCCACAAACCGCGTTAGCGAACCATCGCGAACAACCAACGGCTCAATCGTCGCCAGATCGCGAACGGCAGTTCGCGGATTCATCAAAACCGCGCACGGCTCGTCTGTATTAATATTCTCCGAAGCAACAACCACCGCGATATGTTTCGATCCCGCCCCGCCCACCCGATGTCGCCCATACACTTCGATCATCCGCTCCACCTCAGGCGGCAACAACCCGCGCGCTTCAACGATCGGCCACGCCCCTCCCCCACTGGCCCGCAGATGATGATCGATTTCACCGGCTGACACTTCCGCATCGACCGTCGAATTCCAGTCGGGAATATCCACGAAATAGTTCCGAGCCTGATCCCAGCCCGGCAAACCAACATTTTCCGAAACCTCTGCATTACCCGCGCGTACCGTCAATTTCGCGGCCGTCAAATCACTCTCATTGACCAGCCGAATCATCGCCTGCGTGGTCGGCGCAGTCCGCACCGCGAGAGTTTCGATTCGCACATCCGAAGACGAAACGGCGACAGGCGACTCATTTTTTCGAATCCCTGGCCCCGCCGCCGCCATGATCCCCAGCAACATCGCTACCAGCAGCGCAATCATCCACCCCGGCGGCATCCTCCATGCGCGATCCGGCCTTCGATTCTGTGCAATCTCCCTCCCCCACAATTCCAGAAATGGAACCCCTTTAGTTTCGAACCGTCCCCGCAACAGCCAAATCGCCAATCCCCCCCAGGACGCCAGCAAAATCAGCCAGATCGGCGAAGCGAGAAACATTTCAAATTTCAAATTTCAAATTTCAAAACTGCCGATCCGAATCCGCCATCACCACGATCTTCTGCAGCAGAATGTAATTCCGCCCGCGATATTCGGTGACCATCCCGGTCGCCCGGATCCGCGTGTTATGCTGGTCCCCCGCCGCCTTTTCCAAATCCGCCAATTTAAGGTTCGGCAGCACGATCAGCGGCGGATCGCGCAGCGTCGAGCCGTCCGCGTCGAAGGTCAGTTGCTGATGCAATCCATCCTGACAGGGACCGAGTCGGCATACCCGATCGAAGATCTGAGCCTGCTCGGGCAACATTGAGATCACCGGCGCGTTCGGCGGCAACGCTCCCGACCCGCTGGTCGAATCCTTCCCCACCGAATCCGCGCTAGCCGGCGACGCCGGCGACGGCTTGTCCGCCGACAGCATCTCCTTGAGCATCTGATCCGCCGACACCGGCCCTCGCGCCGCAGGCTTGTATCCCGGAACCGATGAAGGCGATTGCTGGTTGAGCGCGTCCGGGCCGGATTCCAGAAGAATAAAATTCTTTCCCCTGTACTCCGTTACCAATCCCGAAACGGTGAAATGCAGATTTTGCTTCGTCGCGGCCGAAGCATCTTCCATCTCCATCAGTTGCAAATTGGGCAGCACCAGCATCGGCGCCAGGTCCGAGTGGGGCCATCCATCGAAGATAAACTCGGAGTATGGATTGTCCTGCAACTTCTCAAGATGACCGCGCCTGGCGATCACGTCCGACCCCTCCCGGAGCAACGCCCCCGCACTAGCCGCCGGTGCATACCCCACCGGCTCCATGACCTGAGGCGGCTGCGGCCGCGTCGTCGGCGAAGACGCCGAGCCCGGCCCATTAGGCTGAAGCATTTGGTTCAGCATCTGCTCCGCCGGTGACGGCATGGTTTGACCATGCACCGTCGCCGCGGCCAATAGCCCGACCAATAACCCAACCGCCAAATAGCGCATCTCAAAGTCTCCCTGGCTGAAGCCAACTATCGGCGCTAACAGCCGAGTCGCCCAAAACCAAGCCGGCCACCCGACGAATCCCAGCCGCCCGCGACTTTATCGGACTTCAGAGCTTGGGCATATTGTATGCCGGATTTGCCGCCCAATGCAGTTTCGCCGCCAGCGTATGCCATTCCCGTGATTCCGGATTCTCCACGAGCAGCACCGGCTCCGGGCTTCGGCGGATGACAATGCGTTCCCCCGCGACCAAGCGTGTGCTCTCCTGCCCGTCGCAAAAGACCGTTGTCCCATCATTGACCAGGATTGCGGTCACTACCACCGTGGAACTCGAGGAGATGACCACTGGCCGAAACGACAAACTGTGCGGGCAGACCGGCGTCACACAGAACGCTTCGACATTCGGGCTGATGATCGGCCCCCCTGCCGACACATTGTACGCCGTACTCCCGCTGGGCGTGGAAACGATCACCCCATCCCCGAAATATCGAATCCCGGCCCAGTCTTCGTCGTTGTGGGTGTCATGCCCATTGGCGGCGATCTCCAGTTCGATCATGTGAAACGGCGGCCCGGCCGTTATGACCGCATCGTTCAGGGCTGTCGAAACGAATCTTCGGCGGGTCGCCACTTCGCTCGCGTCATCAAAACGGCACTTCACGCGCGCCGGCAAAACCGAGGCTTCCAAAGCCACGCGCGGCGTAATGGGCAGCTTTCGCGCGATGAACTCCTCAAAATGCTGATCGAATTGCTTTGGCGTAAAGCTGGCCAGAAAACCCAGCCTGCCGAAATTGACACCCAGTAGAGGAATCTGCCGCCCGCGCAATCGCCGCGCCGCCGACAGCAGTGTTCCATCGCCACCGAGAACCAGAATCACATTGGCGTCGGCTGTGATCGGTTCGGTTTGATCTTCCACATCAACGCCGACGATCTGCCCCGCCCGCTCAATTGCCGGGACAATCCGCTCCAGAGCCGCGCCCACCGGGGCCTTGCCCTTATTTGCAACGATGAGAACCCGCATTCTTCAAATATCCTAACCGGGTCCGCGTCAAAAAAAACTCTCGTTTTTTCCGGAGCACCCCGTTCGTTGAAACCGTCAGCGACCTCTGCTTTTGCGACGATAATTCTGTTTTCTTCTTGCTTTCATCGGTGGCACTACTTAGAGTGCGGTCGAACCGCAGCGATTCTCTCGGGCAATTAAGATTTGAAGTTGAAGGGGTTCACGGGCTTTATAGCTGCGCCGCGTTCTCCCAAACCCAGGATGGGAAGTTCATGCCTAAAAATGATGGAAAATGCGCGGATCCGGCCGCGCCGGCAGAGGAACCGTTGATTGGTGCCTCGCCCGCGATGGGCTGGTTGAAGGAGGTCGCCGCCCGAGCCGCCAAACGGCCCTCCACCGTCATGATTCTGGGCGAAACCGGCACCGGCAAGGAGATGCTGGCCCGCTATATTCACCAACGATCCCCGCGCGCCGGCAAGCCATTTGTACCCGTTGATTGCACCGGATTTTCAGAAACGCTGTTTGAAAGCCAGTTATTCGGCCACGTCCGCGGAGCCTTCACCGGCGCGGTGCGGGACACGCTGGGTTTTGTCCGCGCCGCCGACGGCGGCACATTATTCCTCGACGAAATTGGCGAGCTGGCGCCTGCCCTTCAGGCAAAACTGCTGCGCGTCCTCCAGGACCGCCGCGTGGTTCCCGTGGGTGCAAGCCGGTCGTTTCCCGTGGATATACGCGTCATCAGCGCGACGCACCGCGATCTTGGCGCGATGGTCGCCGCAGACCGTTTTCGACAGGATCTTCTTTTCCGTCTCCAGGTCATCACAATCAACGTTCCACCGCTTCGCCAGCGGAGGGAAGACATCCGCGCTCTCGCGGATGATTTCATCCTTCGACAGGCCGATATCAACACCGAGCCCGCCAAACCCCTTTGCCCCTCTGCCCTGGCGGCTCTGGAGACTTACCCTTGGCCCGGCAACGTCCGCGAACTTTTCAATGCCCTTGAACAGGCCAGCGTCGTCGCCGATGGCGATCAGATCGGCGTGGCCGATTTGCCGTCACCGATCCGGACACCCATCCAGCGTCCCTCTGCATCGGATATGAACCTGAACGAGATGATCCGCCGCCAGGTCACCGAAGCCCTGACCCGCAGCCGCTATCGCCGTGCCTACGCCGCATCCCTGCTGGGAATCGAGCGCCGCAGGCTCAACCGCTTCATCACCAAATTCGGCATCCCACTCACCCGCGAAAGCAAAGTGTAGTCCTGCTTTAGCCGCTTCGCTCGTGACGCGCGTTTCCGTTCGCCACCGCGCGGCCAAAATGGTCGCCCACCGACCGAAATGGTCGCGCCGCGCATAACAATCGACGCGCGCCTCCGTTACCTCGCGCCGCGCCAACATTGGCGATCCAAACAAGTCGCCCCGCTGCGAAAACGCCCGCAACCCTCCGGAATCCACAAACATTTCATCACCATCCACTTGCGGACAATCCGCGCGCTCGTCCGCGAACTGGCACCCGATTCGATATACGACCGGCATGACAGTTTCATCCCACAATCAGGTCTTCATCGCGGATCACAACGCATCGCCCGCGGATATTTTGCTGGTCCGAGTGTCGCCGGCGGCGATCGTTTCGCTGCCACCCGATTCCTTCAGCCATGTCCAAAGCGGGCAAGAAGCGCTCGGACTGCTGAGGCTATTGCGCTTTCACCTGCTTGTGGCGAGCCTGGACATCCCGGACATGCCCGCCTGGGAACTTTTCCGCAAAGCAAGGCGTGCCCAATCACGGCTGCAATGCGTCCTCCTCGACGAACGAATGACGCTCGAGGATGAGCAGCGCGTTCGGCAAACCGGCGCCGGCGCGTTTGCGTCGTGCGACCCTGCCGTTTGCGCAGCGCTCGTCGGGTCTTCACCGCGAATCGCTCGCGCAACAACCGGCGCCCTTGGAAACAGATTCATTCCAGCACAGCAACAGCCGGGTCCAGCGCCCCCGTGACGCTCCGTTCATCGAGCAAACTCTGACTGTGAACCGAACGCGATATTTCAAACAACGCAAAAACTTTTTTCAGGAGAGAGAATCATGAGCAAGCAACAAGCCATATTGGAAACCCTACTGGGAACGGCGGAACTGACCGGCAATCAAACGATCGCCAGCAGCATCCGCAACGATCTTTTCAAAATGTCCAACTCGCGCGACGCCGACGGCTATCAGCGCCTCGCCCGCGCGGCTTTCGAAATCAAGCGCCCGCGCTGCAAAGCAGCGTGAATCCAACCGGATCGGCGGCTGTTTGCCGCCATGGCGCATCGGATCTTTTTTGGAGCAACAGGATCTGACGGTCGTCTTTCGGATCATTCGCCTCGGCCTCGATTGCCGCGCAAATCCGCCAGCCGCCGGATTCATTAAGGAGAGGTGAAGTATGCGAATGAGCAGATGAAGCAACGGCCGTCGCCGGCGCTTCTGACTTAGGTGCGTTTTTTATTCGGCTTTTAATTTTTTCAAATTTGGGTCTGCGGCCGTTTTGGCCTAACCACGAAAGAGGATCATCATGAAAGCGTTCAAGAACATTCGTCGTTCCGTTGCAATCGGCTCATTATTGCTTGTACCGGCGCTGGAAGCCGTTTCCAGGGCGGATTCGACGGTCGTCGTTACGCCATCAAACATGAATGGCTGGGCATTAAATTCGTTTGACGATAATGGAAATATCGTCACCAGCGGTCCCTTCCTCGGCACCGCCGCGTTGGTAACCGGCATCGCCACTCCGCCGCTGGGAGTTGGCAGCGCTCATCTGGAAACCCCGGCGCCAGCGCCGCACCCGATCCAAGTTCCCCTGGAGCTGGCGGCGCCGAGGCAATTAACACCGACGCCTATGACACTACACCGCTCTCCGCGATTACTTCGCTGAGCTATTGGGCATACATGGCAAACAATGGACCGGTTAACGGTCAACAATTCCCATATCTTGCCATAACGATCAACACCGGCGCCGTGGATACCACCGGTAATGGAAACACAAATAGTCTCGATACCCTCTTCTTCGAGCCGCCATATCAGCAGCCGTCCACCGGCAATCCAAATCTGCCCAATCAGGGACCTTCGAACCTGAACCAATGGCAGGTCTGGAATGCCTACGTCGGCGGATTTTGGGACAATGGTTTCGGCACTGAAGCGAATCCTGAGAACGTCGGTACCCCCGGATCCGGCGTGGAACCCCTCCTTGCATTCAAGGCGGCATACCCCGACGCGACGATCGCCGCCGGTGACCTCCCCGGCCTCGGTGGCATCGCCATGCAGGTCGGCTTTGCTGATTCGACTTCACAGTTCGACGGTTACGTCGACGACTTCACCATCGGCATCGGGGGCGTGAACACCACCTACGACTTCGAACCCGCGTCGGTCCCCGAGCCCGCTTCCGCCGGATTGCTCCTCGTCGGAAGCGCCGCGGCCCTGATGCGCCGCCGCCGGCGGTGCCCAGCATAATCCAGCACAAGATTTCGGAGCCATCAATTGATTCCGAGTTCAATCGCCCTCAACTAAAAACCTTTTCAATATGAAAGAGAGATTTCCAATGAAAGCGTCTAAAAACAATTCCCGATTCGTCACGGCCGCCCTGGGGATCGCAGCCCCGCTCTGGATTCTTTCCGGAGTTGTTCACGCAGATACCACAATCTTCGATAACATTCCGGCTCCGCTGGCGCCCAATTATCCCAGCCTGGGATATGAGGCGACTGCCGCCAGCGAATTCGGCACCGAGGTCAATACCTCCCTCGGCGACAACGAACCCCTCGCCAGCGCGTCGGTCGTCCTGTCAAACTGGGCCGGTGAAAATGATTCCGCTTTCGGCGGGCCCAACTGGACCAGCTTTGATGATGGCGAGGGAGGATTCGAACAGGGCCTCACGCTGAACTTTTACAACGTCAACGCCACCGACCCCACACTGCCGGGAACCAAAATCGGCAGCGTCACCCAAACTTTCAATGTTCTTTGGCGTCCGCCCGGAACCGGCACCGGGGCGTCCGGCGTCTATTACACCGCCTCAGACAACAACAATTACTACGGCCTGGCTCAAACCGTCACGTTTGACCTTTCCAGCGCCGGCATCACCGTCCCCGGCCAGTTTATCTATACGCTCGCCTTCAACACATCGGACTACGGAGCAGATCCCACCGAAACTCCCGGCCCTTACGACTCGCTCAACGTCGCCTTGGTCTCCGGCGATCCCAGCAATCCCGGCTCTCCCTCCGTCGGGAGTTATGCCAATCCCGACGATGTCTTTTGGGACACCAGCAACGCCGGCTTTTACACCGACCCGACGCTGCACGGGCCTAACGTTTTGCAGGAAGACTCCGTGTGGACCGGCTACCAACCCGCCGCAAGTTTCGACGCCGTCCCCGAGCCGACCAGTTTCAGTCTTCTGGGCATCGGAGCCCTTGCAATGCTTCGCCGACGCCGGCTAACGCCGCAATGAATCTCGTATCCTCGCAAACTACCCTCCTCTCCCCGAGTGCCTCCGGGGAGAGGCGGGAGTGAGGGGACAAATTTTCGGCCCTGCGATAAGCAGGATTTATTGAAGTGATTCTCGTTGAATGAACTTTGATTCCAAACCTTTATCTAAGCTGAAAGTGAGAAATGCAATGAAAACTTCCAAAAGCAATTTCCGATTCGTCGTGGCAGGCCTGATGGGATTTTTTTTCCTCGCAGGCGTTGGTATGGCGGACACGTATACTCAAGGATTTGAGGGAAACAGCTATGACGTGGCCGGTTCCGGGGCGGGGACGGCGACGTTATCAACGGCCGTTGTCCACTCGGGGTCACAGTCCGTGCTACTGTCGCTGCAGTCATCGTCAGATTACGCCCGCGTCAAGCTCGACGTCTCGGCCGAGGACCTGACTCTGGGCCAGATTACTTCGGCGGATTACTGGATCAACAAGAGTGTCCCCGGCGCTGAACAGGCGCCTTACCTGCTGTTTTCCATTGATGTCCCGGGGCAGGGAACGGATGGCACGCTCGCGGTCATGTACAACAATCCCGGCGCCACCGCCGCAGGCTGGCAGGACTTGACCGTGGATACCACCAGCACGCTGTTTCACGTCGAGGGAGCTGACACGACCGGGCTGGCGACTCCGTCGAGCATGACCTTGGCTCAAATCGACGCCAGCACCTATTCGCCGGGCGTTACCTGGGGAAGTTTACCGGTGGACTTCGTCCGGATCGGCTACGGATTGGGAGGTGACGACAGCGTCGTACAGTCATCGTACGTTGACGATTTGAGCATCAACTACACGGCAGTGCCTGAACCGGCCAGCTTCAGTCTACTGAGCATCGGAGCGCTGGCGCTGCTGCGCCGACGGCGGCGTACGCCGCTATAGAAACCGGAATCCTCGCAACCTATCCTCCTCTCCCCGAGTGCCTCCGGGGAGAGGCGGGAGTGAGGGGATGAATTCCGTCCAAAACCTTATTCCAAACCGAAAGGGAGAAATCCAATGAAAGCTTCTAAAAACAATTATCGTTTCACCGCGGCTGTGCTGGGAGTAACCGTCATTTTGTGGATCGCCTCGGCGGTCACCCATGCCGGAGTGCTCTATTTCAACGGATTCGAACCTGGCGATCCCGGCACCGCTGACTTTTCTGATTCCACCACCAACGTGCAACCCCCGCCTAACTCCGAGATGACCATCGTTCCCAGCGGAACCGGCGGCATCCTTGCCGCCGGCGGAAACTTCTATGCACAGATCAACAACGTGCCGGATGCCTACAGCAATGGTTACGGGCAGTCGGTTGCCACAGATTACGGCTACGTAAGAAACGGTGGAACCTATGTCGGGGGTGCTCCCACCGGACCCGGCGTCGCCAACAACGGCCAGCCGTTCTACGAATCCACCGACTATTACGTCGATCCAACCTGGTCCGCGCCTGGGTCAGCCGCCAATGACAACATCGGCTTCTGGATCGATACCACTCCTTACAACGACCCCACCTACGCCGATGAAACGAATTTCCGCGTCACCAACGGCGGTAACGGCACCATCAACGTGCAGATGGTCGGATACGGAACAGCTATAGGCGGCGTGTTCCCGTCTATCAACATCGCTACGGCCGGCTGGTACAATTTCAAGACCACCTTCGAAGACGACGGCGGCAATGTTTCCAATACGCTCTCTGTATCCGATTTGGGCGGCACCGTGCTGGGAAGCGCCTTCAATGATCCCGGAAACTACAATCCACCGGCCGGCATCACTGGACCTCTTGCCTGGAGTGATCTGCAGGGCACCAATTATGGCGACTGGACAACGGTCTGGTCCGACGGATTCGCGGGTAATACCCTGGATATCGACAACGTCGAAGTCGGCACCGTTCCCGAACCGGCATCTCTATCCTTGATCGGACTTGGACTTCCCATGCTGCTTCGCCGCCGGCGCCGGGCCTGATTCGAAACACAAAACCTGCGTTCGAGACGGACCACCAAAACCTCGGTGGTCCGCTTTTTTTGGGAGAAGAGCAAAAAAAATCCGCCCCGCAAAGCGACCGGGAACCCGACGGCACAGAACTGGTGACACTTAGGGCTGCTTCCTCTCGGACCTGACCCGGTTCGCGGCCAACCCTTGCATCGGACCCGGCCGCCTTGCGAGGCGGCTAGCCCATCGTTTTAACCGATTTGAGGCGACTTGTCAGGCATCACCTCTATTTGCCCCCGCCGCCCATGATCGCCGAATATGGATTCTTCTCCGCCGTCACCGGCAGAACCTCCACCTTGGTAATCGCCACCGGATGGTCCGGCTTCTCTTCTTTCACCGAAGCCCCGGCAATCGACTTCACCGCATCCATCCCATCCACGACTTTACCGAATGCGGTGTACTGGTGATCCAGTTGCTGCGTGTTGGCGTAATCTAGGCAGACAAAGAACTGGCTGCCGGCGCTGTTGGGATCGGTGGCGCGAGCCATCGAAAGAACCCCTTCCCGATGCGGCTTGTCATTGAACTCGGCGACGATCGTATAGCCCGGCCCTCCCGTTCCTCTTTTGGTCGGATCCGGATCGCCCCCCAGCGGATCGCCGCCTTGAATAACAAACCCGGGCACTACCCGATGAAATACCAGCCCATCGTAGTATCCGCCCGACGCCAGCGTCAGGAAATTGTCGACCGTATGCGGCGCGACATCGTAATAAAACGCCTCCGTCAACGCCCCCGATTCGGTCGTCATCACCGCATATTGCAGCGGCAAAACGTGAGTCACCACCGCCGCCGTCGGCTGCTGCTGTTGGGGTAACACTTCGATCACCAGCGGCGTCCCCAGAAAATCCTTCGGCGGTCCCGATTGCGACGGCGTGGAACCTTTCGCCAACGCATACAGCACGAAAGTTCCCGGATTAGCCGTGTCCGGGAAAGAATCTTTAGGTCCGCCGACTGCGAAGCGGATACATCCGCCGACCCCTTGACCGCGATCACTTTCCCGGAAAAATCCGTCAATTCCAACGTCACATCCTTGTCCGATTTGATCGTCAGCGGCTGGCTCGGCGCATACCACATCTTCTGTGGAACCAGCACTGAAAACAGCACCGTGAATAACGTGACGGCTGTGGAAGCCATATTCCTACTCCTTCGATTCGAAGACTGAGAATCTACTTTTCTAATGATACGCGATATAACCCCGCCCCGTGAACCGCCACCACCGGCTCGAATTTTCCGGTGAAGATTCCAACATCTTCCCCCTTCCAAAGATCCCGCACCCTGCACGGCCCATCAAAACCGATATCCTTCAACACTACCGAAACGGCGGCAGGCTGTTCATCCCGCGCGTTGAAAACCGCCAGATACTTATCCTTCGAACCATCCACATCCGCCGTCCAGGCGATCAAATCATCCCGCCGGAATATTTGCCGTCCTCCGCTGCTGTGCTGGTCAACCGCAAGCACCTCGTCATTGTTCAGCAGCGACAGCGTAAACGCGTCATTCTGCGGCAAATCCCCGCCGAAAATCAGCGGCGACCGGCAAATCGACCAGAGCGTCATCACCGTGTATTGCTCATCCTTCGTGAAATGTGTGTGCGAGCTTTTCGACGCCCGAATTGCCCCGATCGGTAACATATCCGCATCGGGATAATGCCCGCCGCCGCTGAACGGCGCCCAATCGGCGCAGCGTTGGAACTGCTCCTTCAGCAAACTCCATTTGTCCCAGAAATCATCGGAAATCCGCCACATATTCGCATTCGCGGAAATGTCCGCCGCCTGATCCAACGGGGTCGCTCCCGGCGAAGTGCTGAAAACAATCGCCCGCCCGCATTTATCAATCGCCCGGCGAATCGCCGCGATCTCCGCCTGATGATACGGCCGCGAAAGATCGTCCACCTTCACGAAATCGATCCCCCACTGTGCAAATTGTGCGAAGATCGAATCGTAATATTCCTGCCCGCCCGACTTGCTCATATCCACGCCGTACATATCCGAATTCCAACGGCATGTGCTGGATGTGTCGGCAACATCCGCCGCACGAACGCTCGTTCCAAGGATCGGCGAATTCGCCGTCACCGCCTGCCGCGGAATTCCTCGCAGAATATGGACACCAAACTTCAATCCCTTCGCATGAACATAATCCGCCAGCGATTTGAATCCGTTGCCATTCGCCGCTGATGGAAACCGATTAACCGCCGGCAACAGCCGCCCGTTCGCGTCCATCTCCAGCTTCGCGCCCGGCCGATATTCCCAACCAGTCGCATCCGGCTCATACCATTGGATATCCACGACGATGTATTGCCACCCGTGCCTGGCCAGATTTTCCGCCATGTAGTCCGCATTGGCCTTGGTCTGCGCCTCCGTGACGGCCGTGCCATAGCAATCCCAACTATTCCACCCCATCGGCGGCGTCGGCGCCCAGTTCAGAAAGCTCTTCACATCGTCTCCATTGGCCGGTCCCGAAAGGAACAGGCCGACCAGAATTGCGATCGCAATCGATTCCAATACTTTCATATTTATCGGCGGTGGGCCGCGCCACGGGCTTCCACCCATCGGACAAGCGTCCTCACTCCCCAACCCGTCGCCCCATTCGCATAATACGCCAATTCCTTTTCCGTATCCGCCACCCCGGCGATATCCAGGTGCGCCCACGGTACCGAATCATCCTCCGGTACAAAATAGCTCAAAAACGCTCCTCCCTGAAGCGGATGCCCTTCCCTGCCCGCCGAGTTCACGATGTCCGCCGACTCCGATTTGATGAATTCCCGCTGATCCTGTCCGAGCGGCAACCGCCAAATCTTCTCTCCCTCAACTTCCCCGGCATCGTTCAATTCCTTTACGAGCGCATCACTGTTGCTCATAACTCCCGCCATCGTTTTGCCCAGTGCCACGATCACCCCGCCCGTCAGCGTCGCCAAATCCACCACCGCCGCCGGCTTGTATGTCTCAATCCCCCACGCCAGCGCATCCCCCAAAACCAATCGCCCCTCCGCATCCGTATTGGTCACCTCCACAGTCACGCCATTGTACATCTTGAGAATGTCCCCCGGCCGATACGCCTTCGAACTGATGGCGTTCTCCGCACTCGACAAAATCCCCACCACATGCACCGGCAACTTCAGCTTCGCCACCGCATACATCAATCCCAGCACCGTCATCGCCCCGCATTTGTCGAATATCATCTTCCCCATTTTGTCCGCCGGCTTGATGGAAATCCCGCCAGTATCGAACGTGATCGCTTTGCCCACGACCAGCAGCGTCTTGCCGCCACCTTTGGCCGGCCGATGTTCCAGCACAATCATCCGCGGCGGCGTCTGGATGCTTCCGCCCCCCACCGCAAGAATTCCCCCCATCCCAAGCCGGGCCAATTCCTTTTCATCCATCACCCGGCACTTCAACCCCGCCTCGCGAGCCATCGCCTGCGCCACCTTCGCCAGCGACGGTGGATTGATATTGTTCGCCGGACGCGACGCGATGGACCGCGCGAAATTCTGCCCCGTGCAGATAATTTTCGCCCGCTCAACCGCCGCCTTCGCCCCGGAATCGCCGACGATCGAAACCGCCAGCGATTTAACGGCTTTCTCCTCTTCATCCGGCTTCGAAGCCGCCCCCTTGTATTCCCGATAATCGAAACCGGCTAGATAAATCCCCGTGGCAATCGCATCCGCCGCCGCACCAGATGAAATCCCCTTCACCTCCGGCAACAAAATCGCCGCCCGACCAATCTTGTGCTTTCGCAACGCTCTTAATACAGCACCGGCAGATTGCCGAATCGTTTCCGCCGTAACTTTTTCAGCCTTCCCCAATCCCGCCACATACACGCGTCGAACCCCACTCCCCTTCCCGACAAGATCGAAGACAATCTCCTTCGCCTTCCCCGTCGCCGCGCCCGCCGACAAAAGCCGGTCCGCCGCCGCCGCAATCTCCTTGTCCGCACCCGGCACAGACGATTCATCTTGCGAAATAAAAACGACGATCGCCGCCGCATTCGCCGGAATTCGATCGGTTACGGATATCTCAACGGGGGCATTGGTAACAATCATGGTCGCCGGAAAGTAGCCAAAATGGCCGATTGCTTCAATTGCGCACGGCAATTTGGATGGTCCGCGTCACCGCCGGCAAGCACGCGCTTTCATCACATGCCTGATATGAAAGATTCATCGCAAACGCCCCGCTTGGCGGTGTTTTGAACCGCACCAGAATCTCAAAATCCCCTCGCAACTCGCCCGCCGGATAATTGATCCCCTCGATCTCCGCCCCCGTTGCTGTCAATCGCGTTGGCTCGACCGTCGCATCATGCGCATTCAAATGATATCCCCACGCGACGCTGCAATGAACGCGAAGAATCGCCCCCTCCCATCGTGACTCGATATCAACCACTTCACCCGCCAGTTCCGCCGGCGACCGCGGGCGATCCATCGATACCTCACCCTCAATCATCACGTCGCCCTGTTTTCGTACATAAAGCAAGCTCGCTTCGACCAGGGCACTCATCCCCTCGCCGGCGCTCTCCATCTGCCCGACGAACGCCGAAATAGTCGCCCGGGCCGTTTCAAAATTTCCAAGTTCAAGAAGCCCCATCGCCGCCACGCCGTTGCCGCTTGGTAGTGGACTATCGCTTCCCACCATCTGGCGAACGATCAGATCGGTCGCCCGCTCCTCCGTATAAAAAAATCCCCCTTCGCCGGCGTCATAAAATCGATCCCGCATGATTCCCACCAACTCCCGTGCAGGCTCGACACGATGCAACGCCAAGAGTGCCTGGATCAAAAACGCATAATCATCCAGAAACCCCGGCTGTTTCGTGCCGCCCCTCAGCAACCCCCCATCCGAATCCCGATGAGCTTTCAGCAAATAATCTGCACACTTTTCCGCCGCCCGCAGATATTTTGTTTCCTTCAAAATCTCCCCCGCGTGCGCCAGCCCCCGAATCATCAGCGCGTTCCAACTGGTCAGAATCTTCCCATCCAATCGCGGCTGCTTGCGCGCCTGCCGCAGCCGATAAAGGATTTGACGTCCTACCTCCAAATCTTTATCGAACAGCGCCAAACCCCCATCCGGCTCCGCCAGAAAAAGCACATTCTTTTCCATCGCACCACTATCATGATGCGGATCGCTGAAATTCGGCCCCTCGTCCAACCCATACACCCGCGAAAACTTCGCCCCGTCCGCAAGAGCCTCCATCACCTCCTTCTGCGTCCACAAATAATTTGCCCCTTCCCTCCCATCCACCTCCGCATCCAGCGCCGTAAAAAACGCGCCTGATTCAGCCGTCATTTCCCTAAGCACAAAATCCGCGATCCCCCGCGCCACCGCCGCATACCGCTCTTCGCCCGTCTGCCGATGGGCCTCAGCATAAATCCACAGCAGCATCGCGTTGTCATACAACATGATCTCAAAATGCGGCACGAGCCACCGAGCATCCGTGCTGTAGCGATGAAATCCCCCGCCCAGATGATCACGAATTCCCCCATACGCCATCGCATCCAGCGACCGCATCAGCATCCGCAGAATTTCCGGGTCGTTCTTTTCGCGCAGATAAACCAGCATCAATTCCAGAACCGTCTCGCGAGGAAATTTGGGCGCGGTCCCGAATCCACCATGCTCCTCATCGAAATCGCTGGTCGTCCGATCGATCAAATCCTTCACCCAGCCGAGATCAATTTTGATCGCCGCCGATGACCGTCGCGGCCGGGACAACGTCCGCAGAATCCCCGTGATCTGCTCCGCCGATTGATTCACATCCCCGCGCTTTCCGCCAAACGCATCCGCCACCGCCGCCAGGACCTTGGGAAACCCCGGCCGCCCATAATGGTCCCTCGGCGGAAAATATGTCCCCGCGAAAAATGGCCGCAAATCCGGCGTCAGGAACACGCTCATCGGCCACCCCCCCTGCCGCGACATCACCTGCACGGCTGTCATATAAAGCTGATCCACATCCGGCCGCTCCTCCCGATCCACTTTGATGTTGATGAACCCCCGGTTCATCTCCGCCGCGATCGCCTCGTTCTCGAAACATTCCCGTTCCATCACATGGCACCAATAACAGGTGCTGTAACCGACCGACAAAAAAATCGGCCGATTCTCCGTGCGGCGCGTTCCAGCGCTTCCTCTCCCCACGGATACCAGTCCACCGGATTATGCGCATGCTGCAAAAGATACGGCGACGTTTGCGTCGCGAGGCGGTTTGTGTGCAGCGATTCGCTCATAAGTTTCCCGACTTCGGTGGCGTAACGTACCATAACAGGCTGCTGCCCCACGACCCCTGCAGACCGTGCACCGCCCACCCCGGCAGAATCTTCCGCGTATCCCCGTCCGGAGAAACGCCCACCACCCAAACCCGCCTGTATCTCTGCAATTGGAGCTGCACCCGCTCGCTGATTACCGACGTGCCGAAAACAACGGGCCCGTTCCACGGTCCGGCATAATGCGCCATCGCGAAATAGGTCATCGCCGGCCCCTCATCGGTCGGGTAGTAGTAGTTCCCGGCGATAATCACCACGTCTTGGGGCAATACCTCCCGCCTGATGAGATTCGAAATGATCGCCACATCCTGCGAATCCGGCGGCCCGATCTGTGAATAATCGACCGCGAAAACCAGAACCCCCAGCAGCATGACCCATGGTGATAATTTCCCAATTCGTCCCGGAAGCCCAGCCGCCAGAAGAGCGTAAATCCCGGCGCGGCTGGGATCACATATCGCGTCATCGTCAGCAGCGTCGAATGCCTCACAACATCAATCGCTAGAACCAAGCCGATCGCGCACACCGTCCACAGCCACCAAAAAAACAGATCTCGCCGCCGGCGCAGCATGAACAGCGGAATCAGATACGCAATCGCGGCGATCGAAATCACCAGCGGCCACGATCCATTGTCCGCCATCGCCAACGGATCGTGATTGGACTCCAACGTTAATCGTTGCGGAACGCTCAGAACCAGGTGAAGCAAACTGCGATTGGGAATGCGGCCATATCCGTTTTCCGAATCATTCCGAATATGCGGTCCCCAGGCAACCAAGGCGACTAAGACGGGAATGACGATGGCCGACAAAACCGCAAATCGCTCGCCGGGCCGAACGCGAACGATCGAATAAACCCCGAACGCGACAATTACCCCCGCACAGAAATAGTGCGTCAGCGCCAGCATCAGCACCGTCATCGACAATAGAATCCCCTTGGCCCGCGACCACCCGCGCCTTTCAATCGAGATCAGGATAATTCCCGCCGCCAGCGCGATGAACTGGAGCAAAGTATACGGCCGCACCTGCTGGCTGTAATAAATCTCCCCCGGCGCAAACGCCATAAAACCCGCCGCGATCAACGCCTGCGAGTTGTCTCCGCTCAGTTTGAGAACGGCGACGTACATCAGAACGATGCAACCCAGAGAAAAAACCGTCGACATTCCCCGAATCGACCTGTCGCCGTCCCCCAGCAAATCCACCCAAAACCTCAGAAGAATATGGTACAGCGGCGGATGGCTCGTCGTGTTGAGTCCGTTCCAGATATACCACCACGCCGGCGCATCCGAAAATCCCACATCCGGCGGATGCCCGATGATCTGATTGAGCGGCAACCGATAGATCGAATCCCCCCTGCCCGTCGCCAGATAGAGCGTTCTGTATTCATCGATCCAGAGATTCTCCTTGGTTATTTTGTGGCAGCGCAGAACCCCGCCGATTGCGACGATCAGAATCAGAATCGATATGGAAATCCCGCACCTTCGTTTTTTCCCCCTCCCCTTGTATTCAGGGGGAGGGTTGGGGTGGGGGTCGACCCCCGATTGACCCACGAAGTTCCCGCCCTGCGCGCCCGTCGCCGTCATCTTATGTTCAATTCCGGCCCCGAATCCTTCAGATTATGCAGACTGATCTGACCCGCGAGATTTTCCACCACGCGTGTCAACGCAGCGCTCAAGCCCGGATTGGAATCGAAATTTTTCTCCGGCGTTCCCGCGTCGCTGTTGACGCGAAGATCGACGTAAATCGGCACCGCCCCCAAAAATGGCACGCCCAGCCGCTGCGCGGCCGACTCCGCGCCCCCACGGCCGAACAAATCAATCTCCGATCCATCCGGCGCCACAAGATAGCTCATATTTTCGACGATCCCCAAAACCGAGGTCTGCAATTGCTCGAACATCCGCAGCGCCCGCACCGCATCGTCCAGCGCCACCTGCTGCGGCGTCGCTACCACCACCGCCCCCGTCAACGGCAAAAGCTGGCACAACGTCAGCGGAACATCCCCCGTCCCCGGCGGCAGATCGACAATCAGATAATCCAGCGCCGGCCATTGCGTGTTGTCCAGCAGCAATTGCTTGAACGCCCCATGCGCCATCGGCCCCCGCCAAATCAGCGGCTTATCCTGCTCCACCAGCGAACCCATCGTGACCGCATGAATCCCATGCACAAAAAACGGAATGATCTTCGACCCGCTCAGCCGCGGCGTCTGCCCCTTGATCCCCAGCATCGTCGGCATCGATGGGCCGTAAATATCCCCGTCCATCAGCCCCACGGCCGCCCCCGCACGCCGAAGGCCGATCGCCAGGTTCAGGGCCACCGTGGATTTCCCAACGCCCCCCTTCCCCGCCCCCACCGCCACCACATTCTTCACCTGCGGCAACACATCCTTTCGCGGCGACAAAGGCCCACGCGTATTCGCGCTAAGCTGCAGCGTCACCTCCTTGGCCCCCGCCCCTTTCAGCGCCGCCGTGACCTCCTTCTCAATCCGCTCCTTGAGCGGACATGCCGGCGTAGTCAGCTCCACATTGACAAAAACATCATCCCCATCGAGCCGGACATCCTTCACCATGTTTAGCGAAACGATGTCCTTGAAAAGCTCCGGGTCCTGCACCGTTCGCAGGGCCACCATGACTTGTTCGCGCGAAATAGGCATCACATTCCTTGTTCAGGGCCACTCGCCCGAAAAAACTTCGACCGCCGGTCCCGTCATATACACGCAATTATCCGCCTGTCGCCAATCCAGCATCAAATCCCCCCCCGGCAGATGCGCCAGAATTTTCGATCCGTCCGCCCCGTAACCGCCCCCGCCACGCAAACCGCACAAGCCCCGGTCCCACACGCCAGCGTGATCCCGCTGCCCCGCTCCCAGGTGCGCATCGTCACTTCCCCACGCGAACTCACCTGAACCCAATGCGCGTTGATTCTTTTCGGAAACGCCGCGAAATGCTCCACCATCGGACCCAGCTTTGCCACATCGACCCGATCCAGATTCTCCCAAAACATGACCACATGCGGATTGCCCATGGATACAAACGTCGCATGTAAAAAGGGGACATCACTGATTTCGAACGCATACTGATGCGCTTCTTCCGTCTGCGAAACCAAATCCGCCCTGACGGGAATCTTCGCCAGCTCCAAAATCGGCTGCCCCATGTTGACCGTCACCTGCCGAACCTTGCCCCCTTCGGTATGCAATTCAAGGCTGAGCACCCCGTTGCCCGTCTCCACCCGCATCGGATTCTTTGCCGCAATCCCCCGCTCAAATGCATATTTCGCCACGCACCGAACGCCATTCCCGCACATTTCCGCTTCGCTGCCATCCGCGTTGAACATTCGCATCCGCACATCCGCCAATTTCGACGGCAGAATCAGGATCAACCCATCCGCCCCGATCCCAAAATGCCGGTCCGACACTTCCCTAGCCACGCGCGCGGGATCAGCCACCGTCTCGGAAAACCCGTTGACGTAGACATAATCGTTGCCGAGGCCCTGCATCTTCGTGAATTTCATAGCTGCAAAGAAACATTCTAGTGCTTCACTGAGACTGAATCGATAGGCATGATAATTAGCGGGCGACCGAAGGTCGCTGGGTTCGTCGATTAATTACCATCCAGCCAAAGATGGAATTCCACGGCGAGCGGTGACGAATCCGGAAAGGTAATGCGTATCCATTGCTGATAGCCGAGATACTCTTCGTAATCATCCAGCCTACTCCAAGATCCGCTCAGCGGTGGTGGGTTGTGCTTCTTAAAGCCCTCAATAATGATGTTGTCCAATGGAACATGCCCGAGTTCGTAAAGTCCCTCATAATCGGGCAGCCGATCATGGCCCATGACAAAGATGTACTTCAGCGTCATGTTCAACCATTTTTGGGCCTGTCCAAAATAAAATTCCCGATAGTTATGTTCCGCATATAGTTTTTTCAACTTGTCGCAAGCGTCTCGGTGCCATTGATCGAACTGCTGCTGATCGGGCTTTGCCTTCGAACTGGCTAACACGGCAAAAAAGTCTCGCATCATATTAACCGCAGCTTGATGGCGGATGCCGCCATCGCCAATTTTGCCGATCCCGTGAATCGTGCGGCCGAAATCCAGATATGCCCTCTCGATACACAAGCCAAGGTAGTCTTTCTCGGGTCCAAAATAGAGCCGGACGAGAAAATTTTCATAGTCAGCCCTTGTTGGACGTTCAAATCGCATCGAAACCTCCTTCGGACCGACGGAATCCGGTTATGGCCTTTGCCACTGTGCGACATGATAACGGGGGTTTGAGAAGAAGAGGCAAAAGGTGTCTATCGTTACGGTCCTCGCGCCGTCCGGCGTCGTTTGCTCGAATACGATAACGCACCGGCGCTGCGAGCACGACTGGCTGGCCCGTCGAAATTCACGGCGGCATTCTGCAAGGAAGCGAAAGCGAGATGCCGCATCGTGCGGCCAGTGCAGCGGAGTTTCGCACGCGCGACCCCAACCGTCCTTCACGCCCGCTTGTCCGACCGCTAAATGATGTGGTCGGTTTGTCGCAATTCCCAAGCGAGGTCGGACAAGCGGGGCTGTGCAGGACGGTTGGGGTCGGCCTGTGGCCGAAATTCTGGCGCACTGGCTGCCGAAGGCAGAGACTCGGTTTTTCCTCCCGCTCATCGAGGGCTATTCCGACCTTTAACAGGCCGGCCGGTCGTGCTCGCAGCGCCAGCACGTCCGCGTATGCGAGCAAACGACGCCGGACGGCACGAGCGACGTAACCGATAAAAATAGCTCTTCTCGAATCCTGCCCAGGCTCCCCGATCCGGATCGGACATGCGAAGCAGTATGGGCTAAACCCCGTGACCGCTAATGTCCGATAACCCACTAAAGCACGATGCCCACCGCACTTGAGACGACTCAATCCACCGATACCGCCGCCCGGCAGGCCGCGGACAACTTCCGCGCCAACCTCTCAGCCCTGATATCGTTCCAGTCCGAGCTTCCTACTCGTCTTCAGGATGGCGACACCGATCAATCCTGGGTATTCGCCCGCGACGGCTACCTGACCGCCCGCACCGACGCCGGCTGGCTCTCCGGCTGTTCGGTCCCCCTGCGAACCGCCCGCCAGCTTCTCCAAAAACTCGATCTGATCGGCACCCTCGGCTGCTTCCTCAATCCCAACCACGCCGCCCAGATCCGCGCAGCCCTCGAAAAAATCCAACCCGTCCAAGCCCTCTTGGCAATCATCCCGGACTCGGCAGACCTTCGCCTCCTGTTGCACTGCGATGATTTTGCCGCCGAAATCCGCGCCGGCCGCCTCTTCTTCATCGCCGGCATGGATTGGCCCGATCAATTGGGCGCGCTGTTCGAGAAATACCCCGGCTTGCCCCTGCCCCAGCAATTCCTCCGCACCTCGCTCCTGGACGACGGCGAAATGTCCGACCTATCGACCGAGGCCCAAAGAATCATCTCGATCGAAACCTCGCGCCGATCCGAAAAAATGGCCGAGATTATTTCCCAGGACGAACGCCCGGCGCGCACCTGCCGAATCGTCGTCCTGGCCGGGTCACAATTTAACCTCGCAGACCTATCGAACATCGCTCTTCGCCAGGCATTGCCGGCAGATGATCGATCATTCATCCAATACGATCCCGATCACCCGCTGACCGCCGGCCCGCTGGCGCTGGCCGAAGCCGCCGCCGATGCCGATGCCCTGGTCGCCGCCGATCTTTTCCGCGCAGATTTGCCGAACGTCATCTCCGGACAAACCGCATGGCTCACTTGGATAACCACCGGCCGAATCACCGCTCCCGACCCTCAAGGCAGCCGCGACGGCCTCCTACTCGCCGATCCCGCATGGCGGCAGGACGCAATCAGCGCCGGCTGGCCCGCCGCGCGAATCCAAATCGCCGGCTGGCCTCAGATCGTCCCCCCGCCCCCCGCCGGCAATTCGCCGCCCGTCCTCGGCCTGCTGACCGACACGCGAACGATCGAAATCCCACAGAAGGTCAAAGACTTTTCCAGCCAACAGCTTTTGTGGGAATTTATCGAAGATGAACTGACCCGCGACCCGTTGGCTCTGGGCGACGACCCCGACCGCTACCTCAATTCGCGCATGGCCCGTTTCAATATCCGCGATGAGAAATTCGAGCGCGGATTATTCTTCGATCGTCTCATCGCTCCCGCATACAAAAGGGGTCTGACCCCTTTTCTCCTGAAAAACGGAATCCGCGTGGCTCTGTTCGGCCGCGGCTGGGACGAAATGACCGAATTCAAATCCTGCGCAATGGGCCCAATCGAAAACCTCGCCGGACTCACCCGTGCGGTTTCCCAGTGCACCGCGATTCTGCAAGCTTACCCCGACCGAAACGCGGCGTCTGCCGGTCTGCCGCTGCCGATGATCCGGACCATCGGCCTTCATCCCGCCCGCCTTCTCGGCCGCATTCGCGAAACTCTTAATTCCAGAAACGCAACCTGGCAAAGTGACCCAACACCGTTGAGTAAAGATCTGATCATTGCCGTCTTGCGCGGCGTGGCCTAACGACCGACGTTGGGATAATCTCGCCGCCGATGCCCCAAATCACCATCGAGCAGGCGTTCCAGCTTGCCGCGCAACATCATCAGGCAGGTCGTTTGGCGGAGGCCGAGACGATCTATCGCCAAATCCTCCAGCAGGCTCCAAATCATGCCAATGCGCTGCATCTGCTTGGAGTCCTGGCGAGCCAGACGGATCGAACCGCCATGGCGATCGAATTGATTTCACGCGCGGTCGATCTGGCTCCGGACATTGCCGAATACCACTGCAATCTCGGTGAAATCTGTCGAAGAGCCGGGCAATTGGATCGGGCCATTGCCCACGGCCAAGCCGCTATTCGGCTCAGGCCGGAATTCGCCGTCGCCCGTTGCAATTTAGGCGTCGCCTTGAAAGACAACGGCCGGCTTGACGAATCGATTGCCGCCCAGCGACGAGCTATCGAACTCAGCCCGGAGCTTGCACTTGCTTATAAAAACCTCGGCGGCTCCTTGCACGACAAGGGACAACTCGACGAAGCGATCGCCGTCTATCGCCGCGCCATCGAGCTGGACTCCGGCGATCCCGACACGCACAGGAATCTGGGGATCGCCCTCAAGGCCGCCGGCCGCTCCCCGGAGGCGATTGCGTCCTTCGAACGCGTGATCCAACTCAAACCCACGTGGGTCGATTCTTACATAGATCTCGCCGCCGTCCTGTTTGACGAACATCGCCTCGACGAGGCGATTGCAGTCTTGCGCCAAGCGATCATGGTCAAGCCGGGACAGGCCGAGGCCCACGCCAATCTCGGCAACGCCCTGGCGGAAACCGGCCAGGTCCCCGATGCAATCGCCGCGTTCCAGCGGGCCATCGAAATCGAGCCCTCGCTCGTTGAAGCCTATAGGAATCTCGCGGTCGTCCTGAGCGATAACGACCGACCCGATGAGTCGATCCCCCCGCTGCGTCATGCGATTGATATCCAACCGGAATATGCCAACGCCCATAGCGGCCTGGCCGTCGCCCTGGCACAAGCGGGTGAGCTTGACGAGGGGATCGCCGCCGTCCGCCGAGCCGTCGAACTGAAGCCGAGGGACCCCATTCTCCGCAGCAATCTTGTCTACGCCGTTCAATTTCACCCCGATTATGATGCCGCGGCAATTCTGGCCGAAGCCCGCCGGTGGTCGAGCCAATGCGAGCCGTCGATCCCATCCGCGGGGACCGCTTCTTTCCCGAACGATCGCTCGCCCGATCGCCGCCTGCGGGTCGGCTATGTCTCCAGCGATTTCTCGGGCCACGTCGTCGGGCGAAACGTGCTGCCGTTGCTGCAAAATCACAACCAGGAGGAAATTGAAATCTTCTGCTATCACAACTCCTGGCGTGCGGATGATATCACCCGGAAATTTATCTCGGCTGCCAACCATTGGCGGCAAATCGAAACCGCCGACGATGCCAAAACGGTCGAAATGATCCGCGCCGACAGCATCGATATTCTCGTCGATCTTTCCCTACACCTTGCCCACAATCGCCTGCCCGTTTTCGCCCAAAAGCCCGCGCCAGTCCAAGTGACGTTCGCCGGCTATCCCGGCACCACCGGCCTAAGCGCGATCGACTATCGCCTGACAGATCCCCACCTCGATCCGCCCGGCGAAGGCGACTCGTTCTATTCCGAGAAATCGATCCGCCTTCCCCATAGCTTCTGGTGCTACGACCCCATCGCCATGCACCCGGCCGACGAATTGCCCGTCGCCCCGCTGCCGGCGCTGGCGGCGGGACGAGTGACCTTCGGATCCCTGAATAACTTCCGCAAGGTAACTGACCGCGCCCTGGAGTTGTGGGCGAGCGTCCTCAAGGCCATCCCCGAATCCCGACTCATTCTGCTGGCCCCGCCGGGAAATTCGCGCCGCCGCGTCCTCGATCGGCTGGACTCCCGGCAAGTAGAATTTGTGGATCGTCTGGAACGGGCCGCCTATTTGAAAATCTATGATCGAATCGACATTGGATTGGATACCGTTCCTTACAACGGCCACACGACAAGCTTGGATTCGTTCTGGATGGGAGTACCGGTAGTGACGCTGATCGGCCGGACGGTCGTGGGCCGCGCTGGATGGAGCCAACTGTGCAATCTCGATCTTCGCGAGCTTGCCGCCCGGACACCGGAGAAGTTCGTCGAGATCGCCGTGGCGCTCGCCGCCGATCTTCCCCACCTCTCGGAATTGCGCCATGGCTTAAGGGAACGGATGCGACGATCACCCCTGATGGACGCCACCGGGTTTGCCCGTAGCGTGGAAGCGGCTTATCGCGGGATGTGGAAAAAGTGGTGTTCGGAAGACTAGCAAATAAATTACACTGCCTGCGGCTGCCGCACCTTCCCATCCGCAAATTCCATCAGAGCCCGGCAGAACCCCAAAAACAGCGGCTGCGGGCGCAGCGGCCGGCTCGTCAACTCCGGATGCGCCTGCGTGCCCACGAAATAAGGATGCATTTCCTGCGGAAGCTCCAGAATCTGCATGATCGGCTGCGTCGGATGCTTGCCGCTGAAGATCATGCCGTGCTCTTCCAGCGTCTTGATAAATTTCGGATCGACTTCATAGCGATGGCGGAAGCGCAGGCGGATCGTGCGGGCATTGTCGAAGAGCCTGGCCGCCAGCGTGCCCGGTTTGAGCTCCACGTCTTTGCCGCCCAGCCGCATGTTGCCGCCGAGGCCTTCGATTTTCTTCTGTTCGGGGAGGATGTCGATGACCGCGTTCCGGCAGGCTTTGTCGAATTCCGTGCTGTTGGCGCCCTCGATGCCGCAGACGTTGCGGGCGAATTCGATGACCGCCATCTGGAAGCCGAGACACAGGCCCAGATACGGCATCTTATTTTCGCGGGCATAGCGTATACATTCGATTTTCCCCTCGGTGCCGCGAACGCCGAAACCGCCGGGGACGATGATGCCGTGACAATCCGCCAAACGCTTGGCGACGTTGGATGAATCGATGCTGGTGGTGTCGATCCATTTGAAGTTGACGTTGACGCCCAGTTGCACGCCGCAATGTTCCGCCGCCTTGATGATGGACGCGTAGGCATCGCGCAGGGCGGTGTATTTGCCGGTGACGGCGAGCGTGACATCCTTGCGCGGCCTGCCGATGCGGTCGACGAACTACCGCCATTTCAGCCGGGCCTGGTCTTCATCGCCCTGATCGACGCGATCGTGAATGTCCAGCAGCGTCAGCACTTCGCGGTCGATTCCCGCCGTGCGAAGGGCATCGGGAATCGTGTAGATGCTCTCCACATCGTGCATCGACACCACGCGCTTCATCGGCACGTTGGTGTACATGGAAATCTTCTCGCGAACTTTTTCCTTGACCGGATTGGAAGCCCGGCAGGCGATGATGTGCGGCATGATCCCCACTTCCATGAGCCGCTTGATCCCCAGCTGCGCCGCCTTGGATTTCTGCTCCCCAAGCGTCCCCGGCTCCAGCACGTACGTCAGCGCGACGAACGCGACCGAATTTTCCCCCTCCTCATAGGCGAGCTGGCGGCAGGCTTCGAGATAGCCTGGTTTTCAAAGTCGCCCACTGTGCCGCCGACTTCGACGAAGACGACATCGGCGTTGGTCTTGGCCGCCAGTTCGCGCAGGCGCAGTTTCATTTCGCCGGTGACATGCGGAATAAACTGCACGTCCCGGCCCAGATATCCTCCTTCGCGCTCCTTTTTCAGAACCGCCGAAAGGATCTGCCCGTTGGTCGTGAAATTCGCCGCCGACAGATCCTGGTCGAGCAGTCGCTCGTAGGTCCCCAGGTCCATGTCGGTTTCCATGCCGTCATCCAGCACGAAAACTTCGCCGTGGCGATACGGGTTGAGCGTCCCGCTGTCGATGTTGTAATACCCCTCCATCTTGATCGGCGCAACCCGCAGTCCCTTGTCCTGCAGCAGCTTGGCCAGCGATGAGGAGAATATCCCCTTGCCCAGCCCGCTCATGACCGTCCCGACGACGACGACGTACTTGTGATGCCCCTTGCGATATCCCGGCGGCATCGGAGTGTAAAACTCCGTCTCCTCCGTGGATTGGCCGATCTTGTAAAGTAGTTCTTCGTTGCTCATGTTCGATTCCTGTATCTTTCGACAAATTCGGCATATTGCTCCGGCGTGTCGATGCCATGCACCGCTCGCCGGGTGATGATCACGTCAATCGACTTTCCCTGCTCCAGCACGCGAAGCTGCTCGAGCTTTTCGCTCTGCTCAAGCGGCGTCGGCGGCCAGGATGCCAACTGCAAAAGAAATTCACGCCGGTAAGCGTAAATTCCCTGATGTAAATAATACGTCGGCCCAACGTCGCCGGACGAATCCCGCTGATACGGAATCACCGACCGTGAGAAATACAACGCTTTGCCGTCAAGACTTACGACGACTTTCACGAGATTCGGATCGTCCGGATCGGCCCCAACCGCGAACGGCGTCGCCGCCGTCGCCATGTCGCAGCCGCTCTCTTCCAGCCGATCGACCAGCGCATCAATCGTCTCCGGCTCGATCTCCGGCTCATCGCCCTGCACGTTGACGATGATCGAATCCGCTAACGTCGCGGCCACTTCCGCGATGCGGTCGGTGCCGCTGACATGTTTCGGCGATGTCAAAACAGTTCGCGTCTCAAACGGCCGCAGCGAATCGACGATCCGCGGATCGTCCGTCGCCACGATCACATCCCGCAATCGCCTGGCCTTGCGTGCGCCGTTCCACCACATGCTGCACAAGCGGCTTGCCGGTGGCATTGGCGACGATCTTGCCGGGAAAACGAGTGGAAGAAAAACGAGCGGGTATTACGGCAATCGCAGCCAAAAGCCGATCCTTCAACAACCGATTCAGGTCAACTAATAACTGCGGAGCGAGGATACGATGGAGGATGGGGGCGTGTCAAGAAAACCAGCGTGACGAATCCAGTTAGCGGGGACGCGCGGCATCGCGGGTTTCAACCGCCACTTTGACCACGATTTTCCTGACCGGAGCCGCCACGCCATCCGGCGCCATGCACGGCCTATGCGCATCATGCGGAAAGAAAATCGCGAACATCCCGGCCGGGATTCGCAAAATGCTCCCGTCGCCTGCGAGTTTCACAAAATCCTTAGCCGCATCGTAAGGCTCGATGATTTTCAGGCTCGCCAGCGGCGCGTAGCCGATGTCCTCAACGCCCTCGCAGACGTATTGGATGTCGATAAATTTCCGATGCGCTTCCCAGAAGCAGTCCTTCTCCGGCCTGGTCGGATATTCCTGCATCATCGCAAAAAGTTGATCGCCGGCGAGGTCAATTCGGCCGACCTGCATCGACGCGGCCCCGGACGATCGCAAGAAATCCAGTCCTTTTTGCAACAGGAGGTTTGGAAATGCGTAATTCGACGCGTTGGAAATATGATCTAGGATCATCAGGTAACTTACTGCTCCGTCCCCATCTTCCAGTAAACCGTATATCGCTGATGCCGGACGGCATACAGCGGAATCATCGTCGCATCCGTCGGCTTGCCGACGCCGACGGTTTTGAAGGTCAGCGGCGCACCTGGCACGGGCTTGAGCCAGGTGCCGGCATCCTCACTATCCGTAGACAGCACAGGAATATCCGCGTTAGGAATTCTGTTGAAATGATTTGGATCGCGCGCTTCAGTCGGAACGGGTACGCCTTCGGTCCCAAATTCACCCGCCAGTACGATCGGCCCATACATGATCGCGACGTAATTCTTCAAATCCGACGCATGATGGATATGCAGGCTCATCGGCATCGACACCTCCACGCGGTCGCCATCATTCCATTCTCTCTGAATCGCAAAATAGCTTTCAGGCTGTGCGTTGAACGGCTGTTCCTGGCCGTTCACTTTCACGACCATGCCGCTCGTCGCCCAGTACGGCACGCGCAGGTTCACGGTTAACGTCGTCGGTTGAGAAGCATGGACGATCAGGGTCGTCCCCTCTTCCTCAGGGAATTTTGTTTCCTGGCGAACGGTGATTCCTTTTTCCTTCCAGTTCAATTCCGATGGAATGAATAGATTCACCCAAAGCGTGGAATCATCGTGGAAATAAATGCTGTCACCATATTTGGCGTGGTTTTCTACCCCGGTACCCGTGCAGCACCAGAATGATTCGGTCGGCGTGGAGTAAACCTTGAAATGACCCGGCGCCAGCGACAGGTAATAGAGCATCATTCCATTTTCCGTGTCGATGGAAGCGAGAATATGGTTGTACAAAGCCCGCTCATAATAGTCCGCGTACTGCGCCTTGGGATTCCACTCAAACAGGTGACGCGTCAGCTTCAGCATGTTGTACGTATTGCACGTCTCAGCCGTGGTGGGCGAAAGCTGGCTGGCCTCGATTCCCGGACGTACGAAATACTCGTTAAAGCTGTTGGAACCGGTCACAAACGAATGCCGGCCGGTCACGATTTCCCAGAAATGCTCGGCCGCATCGCGATATTTGGTGTCGCCCGTCACCTGATAATGCCGGGCGAAACCATCCACCTGGGGGATATGCGTGTTGGCATGCAGGCCCGCCAGATGATCGTCCCCCGCCGCGAGGGGAATGGCCAGCCAATCGCGATCGAAAGTGTTGGCCAGCTTGAGCTGCGCCGGATCGCCGGTGACAGAATAAAGATCGTGCAGAACCTCCGACATCCCGCCAAATTCCGTTCCGGGGCCTCTTCCGACGGTATGGAAGATTCGATCGATCTGATCGTCCGAAAGTTTCGCCAGCCGGCCGGCGAAATATGCGGCCATCTTGTTATCTATCTCCAGCGCCTGCTCGTTCCCGCAAAGCTGATAGGCATCAAACAACCCGGCCATGATCTTGTGAATGGTGTAATACGGAGCCCAAACGTGTTCGCCCGATTCAAGGCGGTCAAAATAAGACGTCGGGAAAGCCGAAAGATATCCCCCGCCAAGAGCGTCCTGGCATTTGCCAAGTTCGGTGACAAGGTAATCAACCCGCGTTTTCCATTGCGGATCGCCCGTGCTTTTGTACATCAGCGAGCAGGCGCTGAGATAATGCCCGACGAAATGCCCGCGAAGCTCGGTCGTGGGCGATTCCCAACCACCCAACGGCGTAGCCGTCGACGGCAACCCCGCATTCACGCGGAAATTGTGCAGCAGCCGATCCATGTCCAGCGAAAGCAGGTATTTCTCATCGGCCTCCTGCGCCGTTTTGAATGGGCCATCGAGCAGCCGAACCTCGCCTAAATCAAACGGCTGGGCCTTCAACTGAACCTCCTCCGCAAACACGCGATTGACCGAAACAAATCCGATCAAAGCGATCGCCAACGCCACCTTGGTGTTTCTAAGCATTCGTTTTCCTCGCCAATCAGTGTATCCAAATCCTCGCGAATATTCCGTTCCGAAGTTAATATGGCATCGTGCTGCTCGACCTGGTCCGGGACCTGACCCACTTTATTTATCCCCCCTTATGCGTCGGCTGCAAGTCGATCAGGCAGGACGCCAATTCCGACTTTTGCCTGACCTGCGGCGAGTCCCTTTCCGCGCTGGCGGCCAGTCCTGCTTGCCCGCGCTGCGCGGCCCCGATTCCAGACGGCAGCGCTTGTCCCTTTTGCCACGGCGCGGGCATTCATCCATTCGAGCAAATCGTCGCCCTCGGGCCTTTTCGCGAACCCCTGCGCAAAATGGTCCACGAAATGAAATACCATCACCGCTGGCCGTTGGCCGAAACGCTCGCGGACCGAATGTTGTCGGAGAAGCGTGTCCGGGAAGTTTTGGACAAAACGGACGTGCTTGTCCCGACGCCGCTCCATTGGTCCCGTCAAATCCAGCGCGGCTACAACCAGGCAAACTCGCTTGCAGACCGCTTGGCGCGTTATCGAAAAAATCTCGCCGTGGCCTCCCCGATCGTCCGGCTGAAAAACACCTCAGCGCAGACGACCGTCAGCTCCGTCGCCGACCGCGCCGCAAACCTGCGATTCGCGTTCGGCCTCGTCGACGCTAACGCCGTCAGAGGCAAACACGTCGCACTGGTGGATGATGTGCTGACAACTGGCTCGACCCTGAAAGCCGCGGCCCGAGCAATCGGCGAAGCCGACCCCGCGAGCATCAGCGCAATTGTTCTAGCCGTCGCTGATCCCCGGCGGAGGGATTTTCAGGGGGTTTAGCAAAACCGCGTCCTTCGCTCAGCCGCCGAATTGCCTTATGATTCGCCGCTTGGAACCGATGACCCCCCGCGCATGAACAAGACACTCTTCTGGTACATCTTCGGAAATCTCTTCCGCGTATTTCTAATGACCACAGCCGGGCTGGCGGGAATGATGAGTTTTGCCGTGCTTTTGCGGCCACTCACGGAAAATGGACTGGAATTCAATCAGGTCAACCGCCTGCTGCTCTATTCCTTGCCGGCGGTTTCGGTTTATTCATTGCCCGTCAGCGCGTTGTTCGCCACGACGATGGTTTACGGCCGGTTCTCCGCCGACAACGAAATGACGGCCATGCGCGCCTGCGGGATCAGCTATTTTTCAACACGGCGATTCTCCATCGCCCTGCCGGCCCTGGTGCTGGGGTTGGTCGTGGCCGTCATCAGCCTGCTCATGCTCTGCTTCATCGTGCCGGCGTATTCGGAGAAGGTCGAGGAAGTCATTTATTCCAACATCGCCCGGGTAATCGCCAGCCGGATCGAGCGAACACATTCCCTGGCCTTTCAGAATTCCGACGGTAGTTCCTACAACATTTACGCCGACGGTGCCCGCATGGCGTTCGACCCACAGCGTCCGTGGATTCAAAGCGTCGAACTACTCGGGCCCGCGTCGATGAAATATTACAAGTCGCCTACGGACCCCACCGTGGCGATTCCGCGGGAATTCTGGATGGCGCGCAACGCACTGGTCTCTATCGACCGCTCCTCCTCCACGCCGATGGCGACCGTCTCGCTGACCGGCGGGATCAAGTTCCCCAGAATATTTTTCGGCAATGTTCAGGTTGGCGTCCAAACGACCGCGTTCGGCCCGTTCGAAATCCCATCGCTGATTGCTGAGAACGTGAAATTCATGAACATCACCCGCCTGGCCCAACTGGCCCAGGACCCCGGCCAAAGCGAGGACGTGCAGGTCATCCTCCGCGAGCTTCGACGCCTGCAGCAGCAGCAGGATTATCTGGCCGTGATTTCGTCCGCCATGAACCATCACGCGGCCGACGGGACCTCCAATTATCCATTCCCCAACGATTCACCCGAGGACGATGCGTTTGAAATCGGCGGCCAGAATGCGACGCTCCAATGGCGAAGCGGATACCTCGTGATCATCGCGCCAGGGAGTACCGACGATCGAACCGTGTGGATGCGTCAAACCCACGGCTCGCAGCTCACTCTTTACGCCCACGCCAAGGAGATCGACATCCGCGTGCAACCGAACGTCGATCCGCGATCGACGACCGGCCCGGCCGCCGACCGATTCAACGTGAACGCCGAATTGTTCAACGTCGAGTTGGAGACGCAGGACGGCGTGAAAACGCCCCGGGGAAGTTTTGCCCGGAGCTTTTCGGTGCCCATGTCGAAGGCGATTCGCGCGATCAATACCAAACGGCTCGTCGAATTTCTCGGCGACCCCGTTACCGAGGCGGGCGCTGGGCCAGGAACGATCGACCGCTGGCGGGTGCCGTATGAATGGTATTACCGCCTTCATCACGATCAGATCCGGGCCAACAACGCCGCCCGCAGCGAACTGCACGGCCGCGCCAGCTTTGCGCTGAGCTGCCTCAGCCTGGTGCTTGTGGGCTGCGGCGCTGGGCGTGATGTTCCGAAGCGGAAATTTCCTGAATGCGTTTGCGTGCAGCTTCGTTCCAGCACTGCTTTGCATGACCTTGATCATCAGCGGCCAGCAGATGGCAACGCACGTGCCGTTCACGCTCGGAGCGGCTTTCAAGGATCCGTTGCCCATGTCACTGGTATTTATCTGGAGCGGCAACGTCCTCGTTCTGATCGCGGCAATCTATCTAACGGTGCGGCTACAAAGACGATGACTTTCGATACAAACGCCAGTCTCGCATCTTCCCCCGCCAAGGACCGGGATTCGTGGCTTTACCTCGCTCCGCGCACCGTGGCGGCGCTGGCGCTCGCCTGGCTTCTCAGCCGGTGGGTGTTCGGCGCAGATCTGGAATCTCGTTCCGGATGAAGCGTACTACTGGGTCTGGTCGCGACATCCGGCCATAAGTTACCTCGATCATCCGCCGATCGTCGCCTATCTCATTCGCCTCGGAACAATTCTTCTGGGCAACACCGAACTGGGCGTGCGCTGCCTGTTCGGGTTGACCATCGCGGGATCGATAATGATCCTCTGGCAGGCAGGCCGGGAAATTATCGCGGACGCACGCGCGGCGTCGTTCATTCCGCTGGCGCTGCTGGCCAGCCCGATGATTGCCGTCACCGGCGCCATCGCCGCGCCGGATGCGCCGGCCTGCTTTTTCCAGAGCGCGGCGCTCGCAACGGCGCTGGGAATTTTCAACGGCAAGGATCGGCCTGGATCGCGCTGGCTGATATTCGGGGTCCTGATGGGCCTGGCGCTGGACTCAAAGTACACCAGCGTTCTGCTCGGCGTGGCTGTCGCGCTGGCGTTGCTTTCATGCCCCGAGGGACGACGGCAGCTTTTGACGCCGTGGCCATGGCTCGCGGTGGTCGCGGCAGGAGTGGTGTTTTTGCCGGTCGTATATTGGAATGCCACGCATCATTGGGCATCGTTCCGATTCCAGCTTCATCACGGAACTTCCGACGACGGCTCTCCCGCGTGGAAAAATCTGCTGGATTATGTCGGCGGCCAAATGGCCGTTTGCACTCCCATCCTGCTCGGCGCGTGCGTCACCGCTCTGGTGGTTTATTGGAGCCGGAAGAACAATCTGATGCCGGTGCGCATCCTGTTGTATTCGGCGACGACGCCGTTGGTGTTTTTCGGCATTTCGGCGATTCGCCGGCGCGTCGAAGGCAATTGGCCGATGTTCGCCTATTTCCCGGCCATCATGCTCTTCGCCCGCTATCTCGGCGAACGCGGGTCTCCGCGACGGCTTTTCTGGGCCGAACTGGCCGTCGTCGTCGCGGCATGCATGACCATCGTGCTGCATGCGCCCGATCTGGTGTGGAAAATCTCTCCGCGGATCGGTTCCCCGCAATGGGATCATCTGTACGGATGGCGGGAATTGGCCCAGCGCGAGGTTGAGCCATTGCGGCTCGATTCTCCGGTCTTCACGGGAGATTATGAATACGCCTCGGAGCTATCGTTTTATCTTCCCGCCGGGCCGGACGTCCGGCCTTTTTTCGATCCCACGCGGCCGACGGCTTTCGATTTCTTCGGTGATGAAATTTCTCCCGAATCATACGACCGCGTGATATTGGTCCGGCGGTTGCCCAAAGGGTACGATCCCCCGCCGCTCTGGCCCGCGCTGGGTTCGAACTTCGATTATTCAATGCTCAAAGACCCCAGCCAATTCAAGGAAATGCGGCAGATTCGCAGAAGCTTCATCGAAATCGCCGAGCGCAAGCCATGATTACGATTATCGACCGTTATGTCCTTGGCGCGTTCGTGAAGAACTATCTGATCAGCCTGATGGTTCTGGTGGGAATGTACATTGCGCTGGATATGGTTTTTAACTTTGGAAACCTGACGCAGGCGCTGCCGTGGGCGGAAAACTTCACCATTTGGCGCATGATCTCCGACATCGCGGATTTCTACTTTTACAAGGCATTTTTCTTTTTCGTGCAGCTTTCCGGCATGATCGCCGTGGTGGCGGCGGCGTTCACCGTGGTACGCCTCAGCCGACTCAACGAGATGACGGCGCTGCTCGCGGCCGGAACACCGCTGATTCGTATCGCCATGCCGATCATTGTCGCCGGAGTTGTGCTGAACGTCATCCTGTTGCCGATCGACCAGGAAGTAATCATTCCCCAGATGATCCCCAAGCTGATGCGCGACCATGGCGACGTTCACGAATCGTCGGTCAAGACGTATCCGGTGAACATGATGGAGGATCCGGTCGGGGGTTTGTTCAACGCGGCGGCGTATTCCCCACCGAGAAAATATTCCCCCGCCAAAATCGAATATCTCGACGTGATCGAGCGCGACGCGGAATTTCAGCCGGTCTCGCATCTCTACGCCGACGAGGCGGTCTGGAACACGGCGTTAAAGCGGTGGGACCTGACCAATGGATTTTCCGTTCCGATCGCGGCTCCCGTGGACCAGGTCAAGCTCGCTCAAGCGACTCCACGGACCTACTACAAAACCCAGATGACGCCGGATGAAATCGCCTTGAACCTGGGAAAGGGTTACATCGAGCTTCTGCCGCTGCAGAAGATCAACCAATTATTGAGTTTAAATCGCTATGGCACGCTCGATCTGCTCCGTGCCAAGCATCTGCGCATGGCGCAATGGCTGCTGAACGTCTTTCTGCTCCTCCTGGCAATTTCGACGGTTTTGACGCGCGAGCCGGGCCGGTTGAAATCCTCCGCGGCCAAATGCCTGGTGCTGACGGGCCTGTGTATGGGAAGCGTGTTCGTGACCTACCAGATGGCCGCGAGTCCCCCAGACCCGCAATTGACAAATCTTTGGCCGGCGCTGATGGCGTGGGTTCCGATCTTTATCTTCGGACCGCTGTCCATCCTTTTGATGTCGCGGGTAAAGTCGTGAGGATGATGCCGGTCCCTGCGCGGCCGAGGAACCCGCTATTATTGGTCCATCCAAAATCCGGCCCGTGAATTTGCTTCCGGGAATCCTAAATCGTAAATGATTAGAGTCGGGCGTACGCAACGGCAAGCCATGCCTAAGAACAGGGCGGCTTGACGGGCCTGACTAGACGCTCTCCTTCCCACTTTCTGGCGATGCCGGCCGCGGAACACCGCGGCCGGCATTTTTATTCGATTCTGGCTGCTACTGCCCGTTCCCGGAATCTTTCCGTTCGATGGGATTTCTGTTATTGCCATTGTGTTGCCTGATGACTTCCGGCGACGATAATGATCCCAGACATTTCGGAGGCTTTAATAGATTCGAATGCTTAGCTTGGCGACCGTTACCACAACCCTGCCGACCTCGTCGTGGGACAGCGCGCTCTCCCCACACATCTGGGTTTTTGACGTGGCGTTCCTGGTCAGTTTCATTTTCACGCCGATCATGCGTCAGGTCGCAATCTACTACGGCATCATCGATCAACCGGATCAGATTCGGAAACTGCACGCGGCGCCCGTGGCGTACCTCGGCGGCATCGCGGTGTTCATCGGTTGGGTCGCGGGACTGGCCTCGAGCCAGATTCATATCCCAATTGACGAGATCGGATCGCCGCACCTGCAGGTCAAGCTGAACATTATTCTGGGGGCATTCGTCATCGTCATCTTGGGATTGTGGGATGACGTCAAGCGAATCCCGCCCCGCAACAAAATCCTCTTCCAAGCCATCACCGCGATCATTCTCCTTAAAGGCGGCGTCGGTTCGCACTGTCTGGATCCGGTGCTGAACCCCGTCAATTATCATTTGCAGATCGTGTTCGGACCGCATTTTCATATCCCGCACCCGATCATCGATATCCTGAGCTGGAGCTTCGTCGTATGCATGGTGGTCGGCTGCTGCAACGCGACGAATCTGATGGACGGGCTTGATGGGCTCTGCGGTGGCGTCACCGCCGTGATCGCGGCCGGATTTCTCTTCCTGGCGGTCCAGCTTGCAATAATCAGCCTTGAGCCGGATTGGGATGCCGTGCGAATTGTCCTTGCCCTCTCGCTCCTGGGGGCGGTCCTCGGCTTTGTGCCATATAACTTCAATCCCGCTTCCATATTCATGGGCGATGCGGGCAGCATGTTCCTGGGATATTCATGCGCCACGCTGATTATTCTCCTGGCGCAGGAACAAGCGAGATGGCTCCTTGCGGCCCTGGTGATATTTGCATTGCCCATTCTCGATACGACCCTGGCCTTTGTCCGGCGATGGGTAAACAAGCGTCCCCTGTTCAGCGCTGACAGATATCATCTCCATCACCAATTCGTTGCCCGGGGACTGTCGGTTCGAAAAACGGTCGTTATCAGCTATGGCCTGGCCATCGGATTTTGCCTGATGGGAATGCTGATCGTCTATATGCGAACTCGATACGCGATCGCGTTCTACCTGGTGATCTTCGGTTCACTGATCGTGGCCGCCTACAAGATGGGGCTTGTCCATGAGAAACTGCGGGTGACGGGTCCCAAATCACTTGGCTCCATAGATGCCGTTATCCCCGGCGGGGTCAACCCCGAATCCTCTGTCGTGGAACTGCCCGACCCGCCGCGGCAAGCTTGGCCTGGGAATCTGGGTAGTCAGGAAGGACCCACATCCGATCGCCCCTAGAAAAGTCGATATGTCGCCAACCACCGCCCAACGATCAATGCACGGCAAAAGTCCCATAAAGCATTAATTGAATTGCGATTATCGCATTTTTGGTCTGGTGAAAAATCAAACCCATTTCCAACAAGCCGTACTTGGTTTTGTCCGATTTGATCTTAAAATAGAAGTCTGATCGCATCATGTGATTACCGCATGATCGGTTCACGTTTTTTTTCAGCCAAGAACAAAGAGGTAGGCATCCATGGATGTAACAGTTATCGGTTGTGGGTATGTGGGCCTGGTCACGGGAACGTGCCTGGCAAGCATTGGGCATACGGTTCGCGGGGTGGAGAAGGACACCAAAAAACTCAAAACCCTTCTCGACGGGCATTGCCCGATCTTCGAGCCCGGCCTTCACGAACTGATGCAGGAAAATTACGCCTCCGGCCAACTTCAGTTTACCGACAACGTAAAGCTGGCGGTGAAGGACGCGGAGGTGGTGTTCCTCTGCGTCGGCACGCCCTCCAAGCCGGACGGCACGGTCGACATGGGCTATCTTGAAGGGGCCGGCAAGGAAGTCTGCGACGCCCTCGCCGAAAACAACAGCGATTTCTCTCGTCACCATCGTCGTCAAATCGACCGTCCCAGCCGGCACCAATCGAAAGCTTTATAACTTCCTGAAGGAACAGACCAGCGCCCACGTGCAGGTGGTGAGCAATCCCGAGTTCCTCAAGGAAGGCACCGCCGTTCAGGACTGCCTGAAGCCCGACCGCATCGTCATCGGCGGCGAAAGCCCCGAAGCCAATCGCATGATGCGCCGGCTATATGATCCGCTCGTCAAGCCCGAGGACGAAGACAAGTTCCTGACCATGGGCTGGGAAAGCGCGGAGCTGACCAAATATGCCGCCAACAGCATGCTCGCCGCTCGAATCTCATTCATGAACGAAATGACGATTCTCTGCGAGGCCTACGGCGCGGACATCGAGGACATTCGCAAAGGAATCGGCTCAGATAACCGCATCGGCCCGGCGTTCTTGCGTGCCGGCTGCGGCTACGGCGGAAGCTGCTTCCCCAAGGACGTGGCCGCGCTGGAACACATTTCCCGCGCCGTCGGCTACGAGAACCTGTTCGTCAACACGATCCAGACGATCAACAACAATCAGAAGAAGCCGATTCGTCGAGAAAATCGAGAAGAAGCTCGGCCGCCCGCTCGCCGGCGCGAAGATCGCCGTCTGGGGCCTGGCCTTCAAGGCCGACACCGACGACATCCGCGAATCCGCCGCCCTGGATGTCATTCGCTATCTGCTGGAAAAAGGCGCCCACGTGAAGGCGACCGATCCCAAGGCCATGGAGAACATGAAGCAGATCTTCAAGGATGAAGTCGAATGGAGCCCCGATCCGGTCACATGCTCCGCCGGCACCGACGCCGTGGCCCTGCTGACGGATTGGCCGCAATACGGCACGCTGCCCTTCCGCAAGATCGCCGCGACGATGAACACCCCGATCATCTTCGACGGCCGCAACTGCCTGCATCGCGATGTGATGCGCGAGACGGGATTCCAGTATTATCCCATGGGCCGTCCCGCGGTGGAAAATTCCTTGCAGCTCAAGCACCGGGTGTGAGACAATGCGCTGCGAATGACCGCTCCGGAGCCGATCGGCTATGCCGCGCAGTTTCCCCCCGGCCGGGATGAGGAACATCTGCGGCTTCTGTCGATCTTCCATTACATCGCCGGCGGATTTCTCGCCTTCTTCGGATGTTTCGCGATTATCTACATCGTGCTCGGCGCCTTGATCGCCTCGGGAAAGCTGCCGAGTAACGGTCAACCCGCCCCGACCACGGCGTTCGGACTGATTTTCGTCGCCGTTGGCGTTTTCGGAATGCTCTTCGCCTGGGGGCTCGCGACGTGCCTGTTTCTATCCGGACGATTTATGTCGCGCCGGCGGCATCTAACCTTCAGCATCGTCGTAGCCGGGATCAGTTGCCTGCAAATCCCGTTTGGCACTCTCCTCGGAGTCTTCACCCTGATCGTTTTATCGCGGCAATCCGTCAAAGCGATGTATGCGCCGCCACGCTAAGAGCGGCTGGCGCGCGTTCCTACATATTCGGCGCAGCGCCGGGCGCTGAACTCGGCGGCGTCACCCGCGTCGCCACCACCGATTCCCCATCGTACATCTGTTCGTTCTCAAGGTTGGCCGCGATTACCTTTCCGAGCAACTCCGAAGAATTGACACTCTTGTCCTTGAAGAAATCATCCTTCAGATTCCGCAGCGTCAGTTTCGCATGGTCAGACGAGAGCGAGATGCGCATGACCAGAAATTTGTTATCAATGGTGCCGTCATCGGTCAGCCCGCGGAGGTTGGCGAACGTCACGCCGTTAATGTCCGCGGTATAGCCGATCATTCGGTTCGGCCCCTTTTCGTCGCCGCCGACCCATTCCACATAATAAAGATGATCGTCGATATTGCGGATGACGATCGTGCTGGTCTTGTTCCCGTCCGTGAAGACGTAATCCCCGACATAGCCTTGGTCCACGGTCGCGCTGCTCGCCGAACCAAGCGGATACTGCGTTTCGTAGCACCCCAGCCCAATCACGAGCAACGGCAACAGGCAAACAACCACCATTAAGGCCCGAAAACGCGACATAACGACCTCCCATTGAAGTAAGTAGACACTATCATATCGTATCCGGTTAGAGATTCAAGCCGTGGGTATCCTGATTTATCCCCCGGAGGTCGGGAAGGCGGGCTGTGAAGGACGGTTGGGGTGAGAGCATGAGCTCGATACGCCTTAACACAGGCCGCGGAACGCGGCGACTCCTCCCCCCATCGCAGACGGCTCACCCGACCGTCACCAGGCCAGCCAAATGCGTCCGCAGCGCCAGCGCCTGTTGTATTCGAGTAAGCGAACTTGTTCGGCACGAACACCGAACCGATCAAACTCTTCTTCTGTCCCATTTTAATTAAACTGATCGATATCCAAAACCGACGATGAATCACATCCGGGTGTAAAAACCGCCCCAAAACCATTAGAATCTTTCTCGCTTCAAAATACGAAAGGAATCGTCCCACAATGAACCTCGTCCAATCCGACCCCAAAATCGCCGAACTGATCCAACAAGAAGCCCGCCGGCAAGAATCCACGCTGGAACTGATCGCCTCCGAAAACCACGTATCCCCCGCCGTCATGGAGGCCGCCGGCTCTATCCTCACCAACAAATACGCCGAGGGCTATCCCAACGCCCGCTACTACCAGGGTTGCGGCTTCTACGACCAGATCGAAACCCTCGCCATCGAACGCGCCAAGCAACTCTTCGGCTGCCAATTCGCCAACGTCCAACCTCACAGCGGCGCCCAGGCCAACGGCGCCGTTTTTCTGGCGCTATTAAATCCGGGCGACACATTCGCGAGCCTCGTCTTGGCCGATGGCGGCCACCTTTCCCACGGCCGCAAAGTCAACATGAGCGGCAAATGGTTCAACCCCGTCCATTATCCGCTGGTCTACGATACCGCCCGTCCCGATTTCGAACAGATCGACTACGACGCCGTCCGCAAAGTCTGCCTCGAGCACAAGCCCAAGCTCCTGCTCTGCGGCTACTCGGCTTACTCCCGCATCATCGACTTCGCCAAATTCCGCGCCATCGCCGACGAATGCGGAGCCTTGGTCATGGCCGACATCGCCCACATCGCCGGCCTGGTCGCCGCCGGCGTCCATCCATCCCCCTTCCCCCACGCCCAAATCGTCACCACCACCACCCACAAAACCCTTCGCGGCCCGCGCGGCGGAATGATCCTCACCAACGATCCCGAAATCGCCCAGAAAATCGACAAGGCCGTCTTCCCCGGCATGCAGGGCGGCCCCCTCATGCACATCATCGCCGCCAAGGCCGTCGCCTTCGGCGAAGATCTCAAACCCGCATTCAAAACCTACGCCCAGCAAATCGTGAAGAACGCCAAAGCCCTCGCCGCCGCCCTGCAAAAGCATGGCTACCGCATCGTCAGCGGCGGAACCGACAACCACCTGATGCTCGTCGATCTCCGCACCCGCAACGAAAACTTCACCGGCGCAGACGCCGCCATCGCCCTGGAAAAAGCCGGCATCATCGCCAACTTCAACGGCGTCCCCAAAGACCCCCGCCCCGCCAAACTCACCAGCGGCATCCGCCTGGGTACCCCCGCCCTGACCACCCGCGGATTGACCGAAAAGGACATGTCCACCGTCGCATCCTTCATCGACCGCGCCCTTTTGGGCAAGGATGATGCGGCCGCGCTCGCGAAAATCCGGCAGGAAGTGGCAGAGTTCTGCAAGGGTTTTCCGATGCCGCATTAGGCTTTCCCCCTCGCCCGGTACGCCGGGAGAGGGTTGGGGTGAGGGTCTTCTGCATTTCTGACGGAACACGCGCTCGGCCGGCATGGTATAATCCCAAACGAGGCTTCCTATGACGATTAAACTATCGAAGGCGCATGAGCGATATATTCGTGCACAGCTTGCGAGCGGTAAATACGCCTCCGCGGAAGAGGTAATCGCCCATGCTTTGACGGTTTTTCGCAAAGTTGAAGAGACACTTCCCGCTGCTCAGGATGACCTTCGGCGGGAAATCGACATCGGACTCCGCGACATCCAAGAGGGTCGCGTACTTGACTGGGATGCCGAATCGGTCAAGCGCGAGCTGCTGCAAAAGACAAGAAAAGTCTCATGAGCCGCCGTTTTCGCACGACGGTCCAAGCCGACTCCGACATTCGAACCATATCCCAGTGGATCGCCCGGGATAGTATCCGCACTGCGTTGAAATGGGTTGACGATCTCGATCGTGAATTTCTGAAGATTGTCCAAACGCCGGGAATCGGAACGGACCGCAGTGATCTGCGTCCGCAATTGCGCAGCGTGCCATTTGGTAATTATCTCGTGTTTTTCAAATCAAGCCGCAACGGCGTGATCGTCGTGCGGATCATTCATGGAGCGCGCGATTACGCCCGATTATTTGATAGAAAGTAACCTGTCAGGCAAAAACGATGGATGTCACGAATGGCGCGAAGCGTACTGAAGACATGCCCGCACATCGTCCCGCTCAAGCCACGGATATCCTGCCAGAATTGTTTCGACCGAATCGCCGGCCGCGAGCATCCCGAGTACGTGCTCCACGGCTAATCGCCGCCCGCGAATGATCGGCTTTCCGCCGAAGATGGCCGGATTAATCGTGATGCGATCGATTAGCGAATTGTCCGCCATGTTAAATGCTCCAAAGCCAATTGTATCACCAGATCACCGAAATTACTCATAAATTAGCCTCTTTCCTCGACAGCCCTATTAGGCAAGGATGATGCGGCCGGTCTCGCGAAAATCCCATCGGAAATGGCTGAGTTCTGCAATGCGTTTATCATGAACTGAAACCGTTGTTCCACGCTCCAAGCCTCGCTATGCTTCGAATAATTGCCGACGACGTTTCGTCGGCGAAGTTTCACCCGGCAAATTCCTGTTCAATGCACATGCACCTTGAAACCCGGCGAACATTCACCGCCCTAATTTTCCTGGCTCTCGCACTTCCAGGGCTGCCCAATCTCGGCAATGGCGATCCGGCGCTCGCCGACGATCAAGCCAAGGCTCGGGCCGCGGACTTACCCCCGGCCCCCGATGTCACGGTTTCGGTGGATGACATCAAGAAAGATTTCGCTTCCGACGAGGCAGCCGCCAAGGCAAAGTACGACGGCAAAATCATCCGCGTGACCGGCACGCTAAAGACCGTCGCCGATTTTGACCTGGACGGCAACTACGCTTTCACGCTCGACGGCATGCCGGCCGTCAACTGCGTCGCATCCAGCTCCGGTAGCAAGGGGTGCAAAGCCATCTCCATCGGCCAGGAGGCCACCGTGCAAGGCAAGTGCACCACGGCGACAGCGGATTCGTTTGCGCTTTCCGGCTGCCAGATGATTTCCCTTGGAAAGGACCCGTCGATAAAAGTCTCCGCCCCCGACCTCGCAAAGGCATTCGCCACCAAAACGCGGACCGACGACTATGAAGGCGTCTCCGTCACCGTGGACGGAACCGTCGCCAGTGTGGATGTGGATGCCTATAAGGTCTTCCTCGAGGGCTATACTGGCCCCGATGGCGCGCCTTTGAAGATCACATGCCTGGTGGGCGTCTCGGGCGAAGACGCCTTAACAAAACTGACCAAGGGCAGCAAAGTCATCGTCAAAGGCACCTGCATCGGCATGAATGACACGCCCGATGTGGTGATTCAATTCGCTGTGTTGCAGGAATAGCCAGGTTTGTGGCCATTGAGGGTGCGGCTTGATTGAACTCAGCACCAAAGATCAGAGAAGCTGGCGGCGATTACGTTCTGGCGGTGAAGGAGAACCAGCCGGCCTTGCACGCCAAGGTCTCAAGCCTGCTGGACGAGGCGATTCTGGAAAACTTTGAGGGAATGCGGCATGCCAGCCACGAATCGAGCGACGACAATCATGGCCGCGTGGAAAACCGGCGTATCTGGATCACCGACGAAGTGAATCACCTGGGTTCGTTGAAGGAACAATGGCCCGGCCTTTCCAGCTTTGCAGTGGTGGAATCAACGCGCCAGGTGTTGGCCGGAAAAGCCAGCATCGAGCGTCGCTACTTTATCAGCAGCCTCAAAGAACTCGATGCCCAACAAATGGCAACGGCGGTGCGCGGCCATTGGGCCGTGGAAAACAAACTGCATTGGCAACTGGATGTCAGCTTCCGTGAAGACGAACGAAGAATCCGCAAGGACCACGGCCCGGAGAACTACTCGCGGCTTTGCCGGATCGCTCTGAATCTTTTGAAGCAGGACCGAAGTGTCAAAATCGGCGTGCACGGCAAACGCCTAAAAGCCGGCTGGGACGAGCCCTATCTCCTACGGCTCCTCACCCACTGAACATGCGATTGCCCTGGCCGTTTACCGGCCGCGTTCCCTAAAGCGCAGAATTCAATCCGAAACCGTGTAACATACCCCACCCATGGCCAAAAACATCAAAACCCGCGGTGAGGATTACGCACAGTGGTATCTCGACGTCATCAAGGCGGCCCAGCTTGCGGATCACAGTCCGGTCAAGGGGTGCATGGTCATCCGGCCCGAGGGCTACGCCATCTGGGAGGCGATGCAGCGGGATCTGGATCGGCGGTTCAAGGAGACCGGACACGTCAACGCGTATTTTCCCCTGCTCATTCCGCAGAGTTTTCTGGCCAAGGAGGCCGAGCATGTGGAAGGGTTTGCCATGGAGTGCGCGGTGGTCACGCATTCCAAATTGGAGAAGGGGGAAAAGGGCCTGCAGCCGGGCGGGAAGCTGGAGGAGCCGTTGGTGGTTCGGCCGACCAGCGAAACAATGATCGGGTATATGTATTCGCAATGGGTGCAGAGCTATCGCGATTTGCCGCTGCTCATCAATCAGTGGTGCAACGTCATGCGGTGGGAGCTGCGGACCCGCCTGTTTCTGCGGACGGCGGAGTTCCTCTGGCAGGAAGGTCATACGGCTCACGAAACCGAAGGCGAAGCCCAGGAGGAAACGCTGCGGATGCTCGATGTCTATGCCGACTTCGCCGAGAAATTCCTGGCCATTCCTGTGGTGAAGGGGCGCAAGACCGATGCCGAAAAATTCCCGGGCGCCGATGCCACGTACTCAATCGAAGGACTGATGCAGGATGGAAAAGCGCTCCAATGCGGCACCAGCCATTTCATGGCCCAGAACTTCGCCAAGGCGTTCGACATCAAGTTCCTTGGCCGCGACCAGAAAACGCAGTTCGCGTACACCACGAGTTGGGGCGTAAGCACCCGGCTGATCGGCGCGATGATCATGGCGCACAGCGACGATGAGGGCTTGGTGATCCCCCCCGCCGCCGCGCCGGTCGTCTTGGCGATCGTGCCGATCTTCAAGACGGACGATGAACGAAAAACCGTCGCCGAATTCGCGGGCAAAGTCATTGCCGCACTGGCGGGTGAGCAGGAGAACTCGCGGCCGAAATTCTTCCGATGGAATCCGCAATTACTTTTTCGACAAGATCACCGGCCAGAAGATCGCCGTCGATTGGCGCGACGCCCGCCCCGGCGACAAACAATATCACTGGGAACAACGCGGCGTTCCACTGCGCATGGAGATCGGCCCGCGCGATGTCGCCGCCGGAACCGCCGTCGTCAAGCGGCGGCTCGATCGCGAAAAATTATCGGTTTCGCTCGGCGAAATGACGCCCGATTGGCTGCGAACAAAGCTCACGCAGATTCAGGCCGCCATGTTCGAAAAAGCCCGGGCGTTTCGCGATCAGAACACCCGCGAAGCGACCAGCTACGACGAAATGAAAAAGATTATCGCCGAGAACGGCGGATTCGTCCGCGCCTGGTTCAAGCCCGACCGGACCAACGAATCCAAGATCAAGGAACAAACCAAGGCCACCGTGCGATGTATTTTGCCGGGAGACGATGGCCAAACCGGCAAGTGCATTTACACCGGAGAGACAACCGATTGCAAAGTGCTATTCGCGCAGGCGTATTGAACGGCGGTCGTTATACTCGCGCCCATGGACGAGCCGGCGGCGTCATCCTATCCCGCGGCAGCTCCGCCGATTCCCGTGGAATTGACGTTGATGCCGCCGCATCCGTGTCCATATCTTCCGGATCGAACAGCTCAACTGCGGGCGTTTTATACCCCTCGGATCGAACCGATCATCTACCACGGTTTTCTCGATGCATCGTTTCGCCGCTGCGGTTCGGTGATCTATCAACCCGTTTGCGACGGCTGCCGTGCGTGTGTGCCGCTACGGGTTGCCGTGCAGTCGTTTCATCCGAGCAAATCACAACGGAGATGTCGGAAGCGAAATTCGGATCTGAAGATCGCAACCGGTCCATTACGGGAAACCGACGAGAAATTTGAACTTTACACCCGCTACCAATCTCAGCGGCATGGCTCCAAGGAAGCCGACTCTCGCTCCACTTTCGCGAACTTTCTTTACCGCTCGCCCGTGGACAGCGTGGAATTCACCTATCGCGACAGCGCGAATCGATTGCTGGCGGTGGGGATTTGTGATGTCTGTGCCGCTTCGCTCAGCAGCGTCTATTTCTTTTTCGATCCGGCCCACTCCCGGCGAGGACTCGGAACTTATGGGGCCTTGCACGAAATTGATTTCGCGGCCCGCATGGGAATCCCCCATTATTATCTTGGTTATTGGGTGCAGGGCTGCCGAAAGATGGAATACAAGGCTGATTTCAGGCCGTGCGAGGCTCTGTATCCGAATGGCCGTTGGCGGGAAGTTAAAGACCGGTTAGAATAGAAGCATAGATGTTAGTGTGGCTTACTGGCCGTCCCGAAGCGGGCTGGAGTTGATTGAATGAGCGTAATTCCCGCCATGAATCCGGAAGTTGTGGAACGACGACAGCGCATCCTGGTGATCGAGGACCACACTCCCACGCGCCTTGCAATGGGCAAGCTGATCCGCCAGGCGGGCGCCGAAGTCGTGACCGCGCGCGATGGCGAAGAGGGATTGAACTATCTTCTCACTCAGCGATTCGATGTGCTGCTGACCGATTTACGGATGCCCGTCATGGACGGCTTCGAACTCTTGCAGCATTGCACCAAGCTGCCCGCCAGCCATCGCCCGCCCCGAATCATCGCGATCAGCGGCGAATACGAAGCCAGCGTTTTGCACGGCCAGCCGGTTCAGTTCCTGCCCAAGCCGTTCAGTTTGTCAGCGCTTTTGGACATGATCGGCGGGAAGCCGAATTAGGCAATTTGGACAAACGTCTCAACGCTGTTCAAATCTTTAATGCTCTGCGGCGTGACCTTCACATTGGCTGAATCGCCCTTGGCAAGGGCTGGATGAACCTTGTTGGGCCGCTTGGTCCATATCTGACCGCCACGGCGTTTGGGAAGCTCAATGAAATTCCGGCTGCGGAGCGCGATAGGCCCGCTGACAGCCTTGTCGCGCATAAACAGCCGTTCCAGCGTCTTTCTGGCCGAAGCGCGAGTGATCGCTTTGCTGATGGTGACGCGGACCGATTTGCCGGATTCAAGTTTCAAAGCCATTTTATTTATCTCCGATTCAGGGGCGGGGAATATAGCAGATTTGGCGAAGGCGGCAAGCGCGACCAATATTTAGCCGATCTTTGGTCCGCTCAAGGAATCCCGTACCGATTGGATAATCTGCTCCAGATTAAACTTTGGCCGGAAGTCGATAACCGAGCGGATTTTGTCCAGCTTTGGAACCCGTTTCTGCATATCGTCGAAGCCTTGGCCGAAGACACGGTCATAACTGATGTTTTCAATCGGGCTGGAGGATTTGCAGGCCGCGATCACGCGGCGGGCGAGGTCGGCGATGGAGATTTCCTCATCATTGCCGAGGTTGAACACTTGGCCGATGGCCTTGGGGGTTTCCATCAAGGCGGTGCAGGCTTCGATCACGTCGCTGACGTGGCAGAAACATCGTGTTTGCCGGCCGTCGCCGTAGACTTGCAACGGGGCGTTTTTCAGGGCGGCGGTTACGAACCGAGGAAGAACCATGCCGTACATCCCGACTTGCCGTGGGCCGACAGTGTTGAACAGACGGACGATTACAACCGGCAAACCGTCCTGGCTGTGATAGGCCAAACCCAGAAACTCGTCGATCCCCTTGCTGTATGCGTAGCACCATCGGCTGGAGCGCGTGGGGCCGACGACAACATCATCATCTTCGCTGAACGGAATGCGGGTGCCTTTGCCGTAGACTTCGGAGGAGCTGGTAATCAGCACCGGCCGGCCAAATCGCTGGGCGGCTTCAAGGACCACTTCGGTGCCGTGAATGATGCTGCGAATGGTTCGCACCGGTTGATCGACGATAAGCTGAACCCCGACGGCGGCGGCCAGATGATAGACCGCATCGCACGAAGCCATGGCGATGTTGACGGCGCGTTCGTTTTCGACGGAGTCGCGAATGATCTGGACGTCCGGTCGGTCCTTGAGGCGTGATAAATTCTCCAACCGGCCGGTGGAGAGATCGTCGAGAATCGTCACGCCGTTTCCACGGCTGACGAGCAATTCCGCCAGATGCGATCCGATGAATCCCGCCCCGCCGGTGACGAGAAAGCGTTTGGCCATAGCCAGAAGATTACGGGGCATGCGTGCGGGCGTCCAGCGCAACCTCCGCAAGGTGAGGGCACCCCTAATGCGTAAACGACCAGATCGACGTCAGATTAAACAGCGCGTGCATGGTGATCGACATCCACAGGTTTCCCGTGCGCTCATAGGCGTATCCGAGGCAGAATCCCAGGAAGAAAATCTGCGGCCAGGTCCACCAGGGATGCACCAGCGCAAATGCGGCGGCGGTAAAGAGGATCGCGAGCCAGGAATTGTTGAAAAGATTGCGAATCAGGGTTTGCAGCAAGCCGCGGAAAAACATCTCCTCGGCGATGGGTGCCACTAGACCAGCCGCGATCACGTCGGCGGCCCGCAGCCAGGCGGAGGGGTTGTTCTTAAGAATTTCCAGCAATTGGTGCGGCGGATTTGCCTGTTTCCAATGATTCAGCGCCCACACGGTGAAACCGTTGACATAGAGGATCAACGGCATCACGATCGCGATTCCAAGGATTCCGCCGAGCACGCCTTTGGGAATCCGCCGCGGTTCGATTCCCGTTTGACGGATGCCATCGGGGCGAGTGCCGATTGTGGTGGCCAGCATCGTCGTCAGCACAGCCAGTTCGGTGACGCCGCTGAAAATGACGGTTTCGCTTTCTGAGAGCGCGGTGCTGGCCGGCAGGCCTTGCCGTTTTAGCCGGGCCTGATGGAGCGATCCAAGGGCCAGAACGCAGATCCCCCATGTGAATATGGAGAAGCCAATAATCCTCAAAATAGAACCGAATGACTCGCCGGGAGACAGCCGCGACGGGCCTAGAATCTTGCGGCGTTTGAAAACACCCAGAGAGATCGCCACGGCGATTGCGGCCATCGCCGTGACCGGCAGCCAGAGATCGTTTGACATTCCAGTGTTCCGTTCTAAAACATTCCCGTAGCCGTGAGTATCCTCGATCAAATCCTCGATACCAAGCGTGGCGAGATCGCGCAGGCGAAATCGCGCGCGCCGGTGGAAGATTTGAAGGCGAAAATCGCCGGGCTGGATCGGCCGCGGAATTTCTTCCAGGCGGTCACCACTCCGGGAAGGAAGCCGATTAATCTGATCGCGGAGGTGAAAAAAGCTTCACCCAGCGCGGGGGTGATCCGGGCGGATTTCGATCCGGTCGCCATCGCCCGCGTCTACGAATCGGCGGGCGCCGATGCGGTAAGCGTTCTCACCGATGAAAAATATTTCCAGGGAAAGCTCGGCGATCTGATTGCGGTTCGGCAGATGATTAATCTTCCGGTGTTACGCAAGGATTTTGTCATCGACGCGTATCAGGTATACGAGTCGCGCGGCGGGAGCCGATGCGGTGCTGTTGATCGCCGAATGCCTGGAAACCAGCCAATTGATCGATCTGCAAATCCTGGCGACGGAACTGAACATGACTTGCCTGATCGAAGTTCACGATCTGGACAACCTGATGCGGGTGCGAGATCACGTGATCGGGTTTCCGCATCGGAGTTACAGCCTGCTGGGGATCAACAACCGCGATCTGCGCACTTTCCGGACCGACCTGGGCACAACCCTGAGGATGTGCGAACTGGTGGCCGACCGGCGGGTTCTGGTCAGCGAAAGCGGGATCAATACCGCGCAGGACATCCGCAAGCTAGCTGATGCCGGCGTCACGGCCGCCCTGATCGGCGAAAGCCTGGAGCGCAGCGACGACATCGCCGGAAAAATCCGCGAAATGTTTGGCTGCTGATTCGGGCCTTGATCTCGCTACATTCCGCCGGGGGCAGCGCCGCCGCCGCCGTTGTTGGGCGGCTGACCGCCGACATTTTGTGTCTTCATGTACACCTGCATCCCCGCTGCCGTGAGGGCCTGAATCAATTGCGACGGCAGATATGTGTCGTCACGAATGGCGGAGCCATCCGTCGACAATGTTGCCCCCATCGGAGGAAGGTTGTCCGGCAAGACCACGCCCATATCGATCCCGAACATCTTGGCGTATCCGAATCCAGTGGTGGCCCACAAATCCAACGGCACATATACCACCGCGAAACGCTGCGCGGGCAATTGCGCCGAGACGGTCTTCACCGGACTGGTCTTGGCCAGCGGATCGGTCCCCGCCTTGGCGGCCGTGATGGCCGCGCTGATCGAGGCATCATCCAATCCCATCACCGTCACGAGCGTCTGGTCATCGACTACGCCGGTGAAGGCATCGGGTCCCTGGGGGCCGTAGATCAGGTTGATGAATTGCATTGCTTGCATCGCCTGGGGCGACTGGCCGCCCATGTTGATCTGGCCCTTCATTTCGTCAAAGCTGATGCCATCCACAATTTTGGAATCCTTGGTATAGGTCTGAGCGGTGGCCATCATGTTCAGCCCCAGCGCTTTGAAAGCCTTTTGCTGGGCGTCGGACATTTCGCGAAGTCCTTCCTGCATGGTTTTGGCGTCGCCGCGGTGAATGCTCACGAACTGCATGAGCGCCTCCCTGTCCCGGCTGGGCCTGGGGCATCAGCATGCCGAAGGTCGATCCGGTCGATGCGGTCGACATTTTCTGAACCGCGTTGAGCCAATCGTTGAGCGATGAATAATCGGGGCCCAAGTCGGTAATGGCCTTCTGAATCGGGGGCAGGAACTTCGCCCAGAACAGGGCCACCTGTTGCGGGCTGGCGCCGCCGAACAGCAGGTATTTTCCCGCGGCCAGGCCGCCAAGGAGGGATTCATCGGTGTTCTTCACCTGGGTGACGTCGACGCCGAGCGAAGAAGCCGGGTCGAACTGGCACATGAGCGTCGAGGCGATTCCATCGGGGCTGAGGTTGAGGCTGAAACTCGCGGCATCAGCACTTTCGGCGAACTTTTGCGCGAAGTCGAGAATTTGACCGGCCAATTCCTTTGCCAGCGGCGCGAACTTCGTCATGTCCTGACTCTGGTTTTTCATCGCCTGGCTGATCAACTGATTAATCTCATCAGGCGCATGCTGCCTGGCGGAATCGATTCCCTGAAGCATCTTCGGCCGCAAACCCTTGAGGTTGCCTAAGAGGACAATGTCCTTGCCATCCAGTTCCTTGGCGGCCAGACCGTCGACCTGGATCATGTCGGTCGGCGGCTTGGCGACAATGTCCCTGGTCGGGCTGGCGGCGGCGTAATCGCCCCAGTGCGCAAAATAGGTCAGGTCGCCGGTCTGGTTCTTGAAGTGAGCCTGGGTGAGATCGCCATCCGGTTTGGCGTCCGCGAAATTGCCGATGAATTTCTGGTAATCGGAAACCGGAATAAGCAGGAGCATCGACTTGTCTTCCGGAGAGTTGAACACCGCCGGGTCGATGTAAGCGAACGCCAATTCGCCGGAGCGATTGATGCCGTCCGTAGCGCCAACCTCCTTCAGGAAAGCGCCAAGTGGATCGGCCATGTCCGGATCCATTTGCGAAATGCCCATCGCCGCGGCGAAATCGGCGACCTTTTTGCTGGTCGCTTCCAGATCGCTCACCTTCAACACGACCAGCGCATTGCTGGGCACCTGCTTGATGACCTGTGCCGAGGCGAAGGTCGCCGCGACGGTAATCCACACGGCCGCGGCCGAAATGATGTTCTTCGCCAGTTTCATGATCGTTACCTCAGTTCTTCCTTTAAGCTCGATTCCCGGCCGCGTCCCGCGCGGCAAGCCACATTTTTGCTAAATCCTACAGACCGGCGGTTGTCCGTCAAAGCCGGTGACACCGCAGTGACGGAATTATCGGGGGCGGGGGTTGCGCATCGCGACATTACTGCAGAAAATCGACTATAATGCTTCTTTCGGAGAATCCGTTGCTTCTGCCGATCGTTGAAACACCTTCTTCGCTGTCAAGCCATTTTGGAACCGGCCCCGCCGTGATCTCCTCGGTGAAGGTGCTGCGGATCAGCATTACCGATCGTTGCAATTATCGCTGCGTTTATTGCATGCCTGAAGACGGCGTTCCATGGCTGCCGAGATATGAGATACTCACGTTTGAAGAAATCGCCAGGGTCGTCAAAGCGGCCATTGAAATTCACGGCATTCGCCGATTCAAGATCACGGGCGGGGAACCGACGGTCCGCAAGGGCTTGGTGGAACTGGTCGCGATGCTGAAGGGAATTCGAGGCGTCGAGGATTTATCGCTGACGACCAACGGCCAGCGTCTGGCGGAACTTGCCGGGCCGTTGCGATCGGCCGGGCTGGGTCGCGTGACGGTGAGTATCGATAGCCTCGATCCCGGCACGTTTCGGCGGATCACGCGCACGGGCGATCTGTCGGTGGTGCTGGCTGGCCTCGACCGGGCGGAGGCCGTGGGATTTCGGTCGATCAAGATCAACTGCGTGATGATGCGTGGGATCAATGACGGCGAGTTGGCCGATTTCGCGCGGCTCACGCTGGCGCGAAAGATCACGGTTCGGTTCATCGAATATATGCCGCTGGGCGAATCCGCCGTCGGCCCGGCGGCTGGATGCGAGGGGCAATCGCGCGGCCAGGACGTGTTCATCAGCGAATCGGATGCCCGCGAAATTATCGAGCGTGACGTTGGCGAATTGCGCCCGGTTGATCGCCAAAGCGAGGCGGGCGTCGGTCCGGCCACCGTCTGGCAATTATCGGCCGGACGGCCGATAGGCCGCATTGGATTCATCAGCGCGATGTCCGCCCCGTTCTGCGCGACCTGCAATCGTCTTCGCCTGACTGCCGACGGCCTTCTCCGCTCTTGTCTTTTCGACGGTGGAGAGATTGACGTGAAATCCATCCTTCGCGATCCCGGCGCTTCCCTGGAAGCGATTGCCGATGCGATGGTCCAATGCGTTCGGCTGAAGCCCGCCACCCATTCATATCATGGGAACAAGCAAATGAGCCAAATTGGGGGTTAGAGACGCCTTTTTGTCACAATTCCCTGCCGTGGTGCGACTCTCTTGTGATACCTTTCATGGGAGTCTTATGACTGCAATTGCTTCGACAAATGTTCAATTGACGGACGCCGATCTGGTTATGGCCAGCCGCTCGGGTGACCGACGGGCGTTTGGGCAAATTATCCGAAAATATCAGACGATGGTAAGCGGGCTCATCTATGCCGCCTGTGGCGACCTGCATCGAAGCGAAGACGTTGCCCAGGAGACGTTCATTTCCGCGTGGAAAAGCCTGTCGGGCCTGCGGGATGCGTCGAAACTGCCCGGATGGCTTTGCCAGATCGCGAGGCGGCGTTTGGCTGATGCGTCGCGAAAGGCATCGGATAAAGAGATTCCATTCAGTCAGGCGTTTGCGCCGGGTCAGGAGCCGGTCGTGCCGGCGGAGGAGGCGCTCAACGCCGAGGAAAAGGAACTGCTCTGGCATACTCTGGCGCGCGTTCCGCAGCCGTATCGCGAGACGTTGGTGCTGTTCTATCGGCAGGAGCAATCCACGGCGCAAGTCGCCGCGGCGATGGAGACGACCGAGGCGTCCGTGCGGCAGCGCCTGACGCGCGGGCGGCAAATGCTGCGGGATGAGGTCGCGGGGATGCTGGAACGAAATATCGCGCGTACCTCGCCGAATCCGCAATTCACGATGCAGGTGGTCGCGGCGCTTCCGGCGCTGGCGGCACAATCCGCGGGAATCGGAGCGACGGCCAAGGGATCGGCGGCCGCAAAAAGCGGCGGTCTGCTGGCGATTCTGCTTGGCTGGGTCGTGCCGATTTCCGTGCTGTTGAGCATGGTCTACGGCACGTGGCGGGACATTCATGATGCGCGGTCTCCTCGCCACCGCAGTCTGGCCAAACGCATGTGGACATTGAACTGGATCGTTTTGATTTCCTGGATCGTGGCCGGAAATATTCTTATTCACATTGGAATCGAACGGGCCTGGACATTGGCGACGTTGACGTGGATCACGACGATTGGCGCCACTTTCTTCGGCATCGCGTTTTTCACCGTGGGGGCCGTCGGGAAATGGCGGGTCGACAAATTGCTGGCCGAAGAAGGGCTGAGTGAGTTGCCATTCCCAAAACTGTCATTCGGCGTGCGACTCCTGGCTACTGCGCCGGTCGTCGCCATTTGCCTGGGATGGCTAATCCAATTGGCACACCGGGCTGGCGATAACTTATCGGTAGAATTGATTTCGGCCGCCATCGTCGCCATTAGCGCCTATCTGGCGTACCGGCTTCCCCTGACGCAGCCTGATCGGGCGGTGCTGAACATGTTTGAGACGTTCACGCTTGCGCTGATCGTGATTTTTGTCATGCTCAACTGGCGTCTGCCGTATTGGATCTCGTCGATCTACGGAGTCGGCATCGTTCCGCTGTGGGGCATCAATCTTTGTGCATTGGTTTTGTTCGTATGGACCGCAATTCTGACAGTATTGAGCCGACGCGGCCGAGCCTGATGACAAATGACCGCCGACCAATGACAATCCGCCGCAATGCCCAAGCCGCGTAATGATTTCATTGACCGCCTCGCCTATCTTGGCCTGCGAATCACGTCGATGGCCATGCACTGGTTTCCGGTTGACCTGAACCTTCGAACGGCCAGGCTGATGGGCGCGGTTTGGAGCCATTTCGATAAGAGGCATCGCGCCAGGGGCATCGCCAATCTGCACAGAAGCTTCCCGGATTTCACACAGGCCCAATGCGAGGCCCTGGCAAGGAAAAGCGTTCAACACATGTTCATGCTCGGGATCGAGATGCTCCACACCACGCGGCTGGTGCGGGTGGATACGTGGCGAAAATATGTGGAAGTGGGCGATCTGAAACAAACGCTGGAACTGCTGATGAACCGCCATCAGGGTCTGATCATGCTGACCGGCCACTATGGAAACTGGGAGATTCTGGGGTACGTGCTGGCGACGCTGGGATTTGAAAGCACCGCCATCGCCCGCCCGCTGGATAATCCGTATATCAATGATTGGGTATTTGGCGTTCGCGAACGGCAGGGACAGAAGGTCGTTGGGAAAAAAGGGGCGACCCAGGAGATTACGGGCTTGCTTGGCAGCGGCGGCGCGGTTGGGTTCGTCGCCGACCAGAATGCCGGACATAAGGGGATATTCGTCGATTTCTTCGGGCGAAAAGCCAGCACGTATAAATCGATCGGATTGCTAGCGATGCAATACGAAGTGCCGGTTCTGATCGGATATTCACGCAGAATCGACGGGCGATTCCGGTTCAAAATAGCGACGCAGGACATCATCTGGCCGGCAGATTGGAAGGACCAGGCCGATCCGTTGGTGTACATTACGCAGCGATATACCAAAGCGATCGAGGATTTCGTTCGCGAAGATCCCAGCCAATATTTATGGCTTCATCGCCGCTGGAAAACCCGGCCCAAGGGTGAAGAGCCGTTGAGATATGATTGATCGCGTTTTCGGGGTTATGTGAGCAGATTGCGATAAGAATCAATCTGAACCGACCAGTCGTAATTCTTCCGGACCCGGTCGCTTCCGCCTTTGATGAGCTTTTCTGCCAGAAGGGGATCGTTCAGAATTCTCTCGATCGCGTTGGCCATCGCACGGGGATTTCTAGGGGGAACAAGCAGGCCGCTGACGCCGTCTTCGATTACATCGCGAATTCCCGGCACGTTGGTTCCGATGACCGGCACCCTCGCCGCCATCGCTTCGATCAATACCAGCCCAAATCCCTCGGCATCGGACGGCAAAACCAAAAGGTCAATTTTTCCGAGCGCCAGGGCGGAGCCCGCAATTTCGCCGCGCAGAACCGCGCGGCCTTCAAGACCCAGCCGTGAAATCAGCGATCGAATTTGATCGCGTTGGCTGCCTTCGCCAAAAATGTCCAGAGTGTAATCGGCCGGCAAAAGCGATAGCGCGGTCACGAGGTCTTCGATGCGTTTGATTGGATCGAGCCGGCCGATGAAGCCGATCCGCTTGCCGCTTGTGTCCCGCGGCTTGCCGGCGAAATCGTCAATTTCCACGGCGTTTGGAATCACGAGGATTTTACTGGGATCCGCCGCCGCCCGTTGAGTGGCCGCTTCGGCCACCGAACGGGAAGGGACCACGATCCGCTCGGCCGCATGCTGAACCGCGCGTTGAACAATCCAATGCCATCGGGGATTCGGCTGGGTCGTCTGGATCGACTGGAAAAATCGAACGTCGCGAACAAATACCGAAGCCAGCGCGGCGACCGCGTTGGCGTGGATCAGAAAGCTGAATACCGTGTCGATATTTTCTCGACGGATCAAGTGAATCAGCCGAAGGACGATACGCAGGTCGAGGCTGGAACAGGCGTTCAGGGCGGTGACGGGAATGCCGCGATCGCGAAGCTGGTCCGCCACCGGACCCCAGCGGTCGAGACACGCGACGTGAGCGTGGAAATTCGGATCAGCTCCAAGCCGGATGGCCAGTTGGCGCACGACGGTCGGCGTTCCGCCGATGCGCAAATCAGTAATGAGCAAAAGAATTCGCCTTTGCACGCGGGGGCAAAGTTTACCCGAATTTTTGCGCGGCGCGGCGCTCGTGTTCGGTCCTACTTCTCGTCGCCGATGCGGGCACGCACCAGATAAATCGCCGGTTGATCTCCGCGGCGAGGCGTCGTGGCGAGTATCTCCCCCACCGGGTGGATATTTTGCCCGCGTAGCCAAGCGACATATTGACCGTCTGCGGGATCGATAACGACGAACAAATGCTCAGCCGGGGGAAAGGCTTCGTTCTCCTCGAAGCAGATGCGGTCGGCGAGGAAGGCGATCATTCGGGCTGATTTCGGCGGACATAGCACGAGGTCCGCCGGCCCGGTCTCGCGGGCGACGTCGGGGGCGATATGGGCGAAGGGTTCGTATTTCCCGTCCTTATATTCGGCCAGAAACGGGTGCATTCGCTGGTGATAGATCATTCCGACCACCTGAATGATATTGGGAGCCATTCCGAGCGTCAGCAAGAACACAACCACGACGTTCCCGAGGCGACCAGGAATTCGCGCGTCGACCGCCCGCACCAGGTTCCACCAGCCCAGAACCATGAACGGAAGAATCGGCAACAGGTAACGGTCATTGGAAACGAACAGTACGAGCGGGACCAACGTCAAAATCACCCACAATCCCCAGAGCAATCGTTTTGTGATCAATGCCGCCGCAGCCGCGGCGATGATGACTCCGAAGGGCGCATTCATCCCCGGCAAAAGTCGCATTCCAAACGCGGCCTTGGCCAGGATGGGATCCAAAAGAGCCCGGACGTTCGCCGCCGCGGTGAGCCACAGAACGTGTGTTTGGGATAGTTGATTGATGGCGTACTGCTCATATCCACCTGCCAACCCGTGGCCGGCGGATCTTCGCGGATCAAACAGGATGAATGTGCAGACGACGAGGGCGCAAATGACCAAGGCCGCACCGGCCTTCCAGTTTCGCCGAACCACGGCGGTGTAGAGCAATGTGATAACCCACGCCGACAAAAGTCCGATCATCGTCGGGCGCGTGCTGGTGGCGACCACCACGCCGGCTGCGAGGAGCGCCCAATCCCACCATCGTGTCCGTGCTGGTGCGTTGGGGCCGAAGACCGCCTCATGCCCGGTCATGACTGCCATCACGCCCAGCAGGAAAGGCATTTCGGTAAGAATTTCGAAGCTATATTGGAAAAATTCGTGGGATAATCCCACGCCGAGAGTGACCATGACCGCAGTTGGGCGATCGTATGCCAGAAGGATCAGTCGATAAACCAGCGCCAGCGACGCCATCGAGCAGAGAAGAATGAACACATCGGCGGCGAAAATGAGATGGGTGGGGAAAAGCCGATAAAGGCCGGCCAGGGCCAGGGGAAATCCAGGATAGACCGTATCGTGCCGGATGCCGCCGTAGGTGTAGCCGCGACCCAGGGCCAGATTTCGTGCCAGGCTCAGATAAAGGCCGCCATCCGGCTCCGCCAGCCATTGCCCGTTAAAAGCGAGAAGGTAGGCGGCGGCGATCGCGGCGAAAATAAGCCATCGGCGACGGTCGAGGAAATCGAGTAATTCCTGACATATCGGTTGGCCGAACCCGCGATGGGGTTCCAAATCCAGTTCGAGAATGTTTGGCTTCGCCCCCGCCATTATCTTCCGATCCGGTCTTTTCGATGAAATGCGAACAACGCCATGCGCTTGAACCGCAGTATAACCAGATTGTCGGCGATTGCCCATTTGTGGCACGTTTGGTCCGCGAAGCGATAAAATGGCGATGCCCGTGAGCTGGACACCTCAACTTTCCATCCTCATCGTCAACTGGAACGGGCGGGACATGCTCCGCAATCTTCTGGCATCCATTGATGGTGCGCGCGGGGATCTTGCCGTTCAAACGATCATCGTGGACAACGGCTCCGTCGATGGGTCCACCGAAATGGTGGCCGGAGAATTTCCGAATGTCATTCTCCAACGAAACACCGACAACGTCGGGTTCGCCCGCGGCAACAACCAGGCTGCCCGCGAGGCCGAAGCGCCCCTGCTGCTGCTGCTGAACAATGATACGCTCGTACGCGTGGGTGCGCTGCAAACGCTGGTTCGATTCATGGACGAACATCCGGATGTTGGTGCCGCGGGACCCAAACTTGTTGGCGGAGATGGCAAACCGCAACGCTCCGGGCGAAATCTCCCAACTGTCGCTGCCCTTCTCAATTCGATCCAGTTCCTGAAATGGACCGGCATCTTTCGCTCGGCGTATCGTCGATATCGGCGAGAAGGATTCGACCCGGAAAAATCGGGGCCGATCGGCCAACTGGCGGCCGCAGCCCTGATCGTTCGGCGCGAGGCGTTCGAACAATGCGGCGGATTCGACGAAGCCTTCGGATTCGGCGTGGAGGATGTGGACCTCTGCCGGCGATTGATCGCGTTCGGAACGATCTATTATGTGCCGGAAGCCGAGATCGAACATCTTGGCCGGGTCAGCTCGCGGGCCAATCGCGGGTTCGTTTATCGCAACTATGAATGCGGGTGGGCGAGATATCTTTATAAACACCATGGTCGGGCCGCCGCATGGCTGTATAAAATTCTGGTTACGCTGGACATGCCGATTCGATTGATCGGGCTGCTCATTCAGTACATTATCCAGCGGCTCGCGGGCGCCGCGAGAAATCGGCGCGCACGCTCGATCTCCTCAAGGCCACGGCCGAGTTTGCGATGACCGGTTTGCCGGCGTTCTGGGGAAGTTGAACCGCCAAGACGCCGAGGACGCCAAGATAGATCGCGGAGAAGAAATACATTTTTGCCACAGATGAAAATCAGATTCACACAGATCATTCAGGGTTTTTAATTCCGTTCTTGGCGATCTCTGCGTCTTGGCGGTTTTATTCGTTTTTGAAGTTATTTCCCGGCTCGGCTAAACTCCACGATGGAGGTATCAGGAGGAGTGGCAGAGTGGTCGAATGCGCCGGTCTTGAAAACCGGTGGGCCCGTAAGGGTCCCGTGAGTTCGAATCTCACCTCCTCCGTTTTTTGTTTTGCGTGCGAAGCTGCATGAAGCCGAACACTTTTGGGGGTTTTGATCATTCGGGAAACAACGACCGCAGTCCCTGGCGGGACGCTGGGCAGACACCTCGTTCGGTAATAAACGCTGTGACCAATCGAGCGGGGGTGACGTCGAACGCATAGTTGGCGGCAGGACTGCCGGTCGGCGTTAAACAGACCGTTTCGATTCCGCCTTCGCGGGTTCGGCCGGTGATGTGCGTAACCTCCGTGCCGTCGCGCTGCTCAATGGGGATTTCCTTTATGCCATCGGAAAGGGTCCAATCAATCGATGGCGAGGGTAGCGCGACATAAAATGGCACTTTGTTATCGCGTGCCGCGAGTGCCTTGAGATAGGTACCGATCTTGTTCGCAACGTCGCCGTCGGCGGTTGTGCGGTCGGTGCCGACGATACATAAGTCGACCATTCCGTGCTGCATGAGATGGCCACCGGCGTTATCAACGATAACGGTATGCGGCACGCCGTGCTTTGCCAGTTCCCAGGCGGTGAGACTCGCTCCCTGATTGCGCGGGCGAGTTTCGTCCACCCAGACGTGCACGGAGATTCCCGAATCGTGCGCCGCATAGACGGGTGATAAAGCGGTGCCGAAATCGACCGTGGCCAACCAGCCGGCGTTGCAGTGAGTCAGCACGTTTACGGGACGATCCGGTTTACTTGCCGCCCGAACGACTTCCAATCCAAATCGTCCGATGGCGCGATTGATTGCCACATCCTCCTCGCAGATAAGTGCGGCCAACCGCCAAGCCGCCTCTGCCCGTGCCGGCGGCGTAAGCTGAACGATCTCGCGGTAACATCGGTCCAACGCCCAGTGGAGATTTGTGGCTGTCGGACGGGTAAGACCGAGCATCTCACTCGCACGCTTGAGAGACGCATCGGATGGATCGGCAGACATTGCGATCGCCACGCCATAGGCGGCCGCGGCCCCGATCAGAGGCGCACCGCGCACGAGCATTGATTTGATCGCGTGCGCCACATCGTCGATTGATTTGAGTTCGACTTTAGCGAGTTCGTACGGCAACTTGGTTTGGTCGATAATGCCGACCGTTCGATGGCCGATAGGCCAGATCGTCCGCATGGGAATTCCATCGACGCGCATTTGTGAAGATTACCTCAATGCATCGCACTTTTGCATCGTGTTGAGGATTGGTCGAGGACAATCCTTGGAATCCATTAGTCTTCGATAATTCATGGCTTTGCCGTCCAATTTTGTCCCAGTGGCCGACGCATAAATTGCGTCATTTGCGACAGAAAATGTCCCATCGATTCCCAGAATGTCTCACTTACCCCCCTCCCCCCGCTGCGCGAGACAGTAGAGCAGGAGAAAGTAGAGCAGGAGAGCCGGGGAGAAAAATTAATTGATGTAGTCTTTTCAGTTGGGACGAATCGGCCGAAACGGGCGCAAAGAGCAGCCGGATGCTGCCTTGACGCGATTGCGAACTTTTACCTAACCTGCTTCTTTTCTGCAAGGAGAAAATTCGCGATTTTTGGATTTGTCCCGCTTGTCGTGATGGTCGGGGGGGCTGGTGGCAGTCGGTGGCTATGTTGTTTTGTTTCAAATCAAACAACTTTTCGGATCAGAGTCAGTCCTCCTGAATGTGACCGCAGGACGTTTTGTTATCAACCATCGCGCAATATCTTCAAGCGCTCAGCGGCCGACTGCCACTCGTCCTCAATTTTATCTTCGCGGCGAATTCTCCCTTTGGCCCCGAGGTGGGTAACTGCACGAATCGCGGTTTTACCGTGCAGGCATAAAATAGAGCCCGATTTTGTCTGACCGATCGCACGTTCGTACTCATTCCATTTCAATGGCTTTGTATCGCCGGACCTTTCCTCGACCGACGCTGCGCGAATAGCGTTAAATGTTGCGATGCCCAAGCAGATTACCATCAGCGGATTGATAATTTTGATTTGAGGTAGTGCAAATGTTCGGGCGGCGTCCATCAATACGTCCGGCGGAATTGGCTTGTTCATTTCCTTGGGTTTGATAAACGGGAACACGTTTGTCGCATATGTTTGACTGAATTCGAGACTCATATGTTTTCTTAAGAGCATGAACAGGCTTTTGTTGGTTCGTATTTTTTGTCATAGCCGAGTTTCGCAAGGCTCGGATCAAAGGGCTTGTGCAAATATTCTTCGGACGCCCAATCTTGCGCGACTATCATTACGTCAGCGCGCTCATTATGGGCCGATTTCGTCCATGGAGAAACAAAATTACAGTCGTATTTGTGATCGTGAAAGTGTCCGACAGAAAAATACCCGGTTGGGACTTCAGATCGCCTCTTGCCCACCAGTGCCGCCAAGCATTGGGCATGTTCAATCGTCATTGGTCGCCTTTTACTTCATCGGCGCTTATCCAGCAGATTTATGTCCTTCAGTCAATCGCAACACCCGCACCGCGATGGCTGTTATGGTAAGAATTCCGCGTGTGTCCGCCGCAGCCACGTCAGAACTTGATCTCGCAGACTGGTCGCCAGCGTTCGGAGTTCGTCGATTTCGGTGTTGCTGGCGACTCCCGTTGTTTCGTAGATGCTGCCGGCGCGCTTGGCTCGAAAGGCCTGCAAAGGATCAACGATCGTACCGTCATCACTGATGGTCAGTTTGAGCGATTCGATGGTGTGATGATGAGCACCGCCACCTTTCGGCACTTCGTAGCCGGCGGCCTTTAGCGCCAAGGCAGCGCATTGCAGAGCGGCATTGTAGGCGATAGCGAAGCGCCAGTCACCGTCGAGTTTCGGATCGGCACTGGTGGCCAAATCCCGCTTAACGACGGCGAGCAGGCCGGCGATTTCCTGACGGCTGGTCTTGTGCGGCCGGAGCCAGCCGTTCTTCTGCCAGTCTTGAAAGCTCATTCTGATCTCCGATGAGGAAAACCTTGGGGCCGGCGACGACCGCACTCAGGAAATGATGCCCGTCGCGAAGCTTGGCGGCAAATTCGGCAGGACGATAGACGGTGGGATTGATCTCTCGGCTCAGTCGTCGCTGGGATTCGGCGAGCGCTTTGGCAATGGCGGCGATAGATATATTTCCGATGATCATTAAATCGACATCGCTAGTTTCTCGCTGACGGCCCGCCGCAAATGAGCCGAACAGAAATGCGACTCGGATTTGTGCGGCGAGGGGTCTTATCGCTGTTTTCAGCACATCCGCCATGCCGACGGTTTTGATGATCAGTGGCGGCATTTCCTTAAATATGGGCGACGCCGGGTCGGCGCTGTACAGGAGTTGGCTCCCAACTTCCCTGCTTTTGAGTATTCCAATCCCTGCGAGTACCTTCAACTCCCGCTGAACCGGGCCCAAGGACGCGCGAGTTAACCTGGCGATCTGGCGGACGTGGAATTCCTCATCGGGTCGGCCGAGAAGAAGTCCAAGGACGGCGCCGCGCGTTTTGCCCAACAGTACGGCTCCCAGATCGTCAACTGAGGGTGTATTCATATCGGGGACAATTGTACCCTATTTGGATACGGTAGATAATGTTCCGGGTCACTCCCACCGCAATAGATCGCTGAATCGGCGCGGGCTAAAGATTGCGATGATTCCGAGTTTTTTTGCGGCGTGTTGGCTGATCTTCATCGCTTAGCTGGCCAACACGCTGACGGGCAAGCCGATTGTGGAACGGGACAGTTGATTGGCTGACCTGGCGTATCGGGCACCGGTTATGCAGGGGTGGGTGCTTTTCTTGCCGTTTGTTATCTGAGCGGTTTGTGTCTGGCTCTACGGCGGGCGAGGAGGGTGAGGGAGATCATGGACAGGAGACCGAACGTGGCAGGTTCGGGGACGACGAGGGTGTTATCGGCGCCGGAGAAGAAGGTGGCGTCGTCGAAGGTGAATGAGGGGCCGGTGATGGTTTGGAGCTGGAGGGAGTCGCTGCCGGCGACGAGATCGGAGTCGGGGATTTCCAGAGTTGCAGTGTTGGAACCGGCAGTGATGTCGCCGATGTCGTTGCCGTTGATGAGAACTTCGGCGTCGTCGTTGGCGGTCATGGAGTAGTCAAGGGTGATGGTGGGGATGGCGGTGGGGTCGAGGGTCATGCCGGTCATGACGCCGGGGCTGATTTGAATGGGGCTGGTGGTTCCTGGAGGTCCGCCCGCGCCGGGGATGAGGCCGCCACCGGCACCGGGGCCGACGACCTGGGTGTTGCCGCCGTGGTCGGTGGCGTAAAAGAAAAACTGGTCGGTGGTGATGTTGGCGGCGTAGTCGGCGGCGATTTTGGCGCCGACGGCAGTGATGGCGTTCTGGAGAGCGTTGGAGGTGGCAGCCTTGGCGTTCCAACCGGCGGGCAGATTATTCTGGTTGGTGCCCTGGACCTGTGAAGCGCCGTCGCCAAAGAGGACGGTGATCTTGTAGCCAGCGAGGGCGAGCTGGTTGTACATGTTGTTCGTGTCGGTGAAATAACGCTGGTTGTTGGTCATCCCGGCAAAGAGGATGGCGTAGCGATTTGTTCCGTTGGCGGTGAGGTTCACGGTGCCCATTCCGTTGGGGTAGTAGAGTTGCCCGTTTTCGGTGTTGGGTCCGGCGGCATTGATGACGGAGCCATAGGGATCGTTTACGTTGGCGGTATTGATGCTGGTGGCGTTGTCACTGTTTGCCACAAGAGCGGGGTAAAGCTGTGTGGTCCAATAGTCGGCGGGTGGAATGTCGGTGGGGCTGGCGGAAATGGGCTTGCCGGCCGGGGCGACGGCGGCGCCGGGGTTCTGTCCGTAGGAGGGCTCGTCGAAAGAGGAGGCAGCGCCACCGACCCAGTTGACGCCGGCGCCGGTGATGGTGTTGTTGAGATCGTCGAGGAAGCCACCGCCAAAGCATTGCTGGAAAGTGAAAGTTGCATCGCCGACCATGGAGGTCGGCTTGCCGCCGACGACGGTGGTGAGCGCGCCCTGGATCCAGCCGGCAAAGGTGCTGTCGAGGATGATGTTTCCGGCGGCCGGGGCGGCGGCGGCGGCGAAATTGGTCGGGATGAGAGTGGAGTTTTGCCCTGCGGGCTGGGCGATCGCCTCGCGGTCACGGCGGGCGGCGCAGCCAGAACTTGCGGTGCGCCAGCGCTGAGAAGGGCAATCAATGATGCGAACAGGAAATGACTTCGGTAGGCCGAAATTTTACGAGGCATAAAGCCGCTCCTTCTTTTTGCCTGATAACCTGATGAGTGGACCAGTTTTCAACATCATAAAATGCATATGTTAAAAGTCGATAAACCGTTGTTTTCGCGACAGGAGATGAGGGATGTGACGCAAATGAGGGGCAATAAGCCGCAAAATGGGTCGCGACCGCGCGTTGAAGGTCTTTGTCGATTTGTGAATGGTCAAATCCGGAACGGGCGGCCGCCACTGAAAGTGGGTGGAGGGAAACCGATGCCGATCGCGGTACCGAGAGTGACGACGGCGGCATCAGCCAGACCGGAGTAGCACTGGGCGGCGGCGGTGCCATCGTGGAGGAGCCGGATCTTGAGCGCGGTTCCCACGCGCGCACTGACGGCAGCGGCGACGGAATCGGAAGCGCATTGCGAAATGGTGCAAAGAGTTGAATACGGACCGCCCTGCCGTCTTATGGGCTGACCGTCCTTGACGTAAGATGCAACGCTGACGGGGATCAAAGGGGCGGTCGCCTGTTTCATATTGACTTCAAGCCAGGTGTCGCTGATCGTTTCCACCATAAATTCAAACAGGATTTTGGCGGTGCCGTCAAAGTCGCGGAAGGAAAGTTCGGGATCGAGGACCGGTGCCGGCAGCGGATCAAGCAGCACGATCGGATTGGTCCGTCCGTCGGCAGTACGGTAAATGCCGCGTTTCGCGAAGCTGCCGCCGAAATCGAATGCCAGCACGGCCGCGCTGTTTATTCCAACGGAATGGGCCGCGCCGGATAGGGCTAGATTGCCGCCGTGCGGCGCGATTTGAAAGTTCATCGCCGGGAACTGGTCGGGGGCACAGAATGAACGCAGCGCGTCGGCAAATCGCCGGCCCAGGAGTCCACAGGTCAATCCACCGCCGAATATCACGGTTTTGACCCGGCTCCAATGCTCACGATATTGGGCCTCCCACTCATTTTGAGGCTGATAACCGGCAGCGAGGCTGTGGACCATGGAAAAGACCACGCAGGCGGCATTGCGGGCGAATTGACGGACAATGCCGGTGGCGGCCTGGGAAACTTGGGCGTTGGGGGATTCGAGGCGACGATCCAGACAAAGCGGCAAATCCCGGTCGGTCATCGCTATCTCCGCGGGCGTTAATTCCAGCTCTTCACCGCGCAGTCGAATCACTCGGCTGAGCGCCGCGGCGGAAATCAACTCATAACCCGTCTTGCCGATCACATCCTGGGGCAGGGCAAAGCCCGGAAGGTGGAGAATCCGCGCCCGGTTGAGAGAGGCTTCCGGAGACAACTGCGATGGGTCGAACGGCTCGTTCATATCAGGGCCCGCCTGATGAATTCTCGTGGCCATTCTCGTCGCTCCGATCTCGATCACAAGACTGGGTGCATTTATCGGTCGTAAAATCCGGAATAAACGGCCCTGCGAAAAATGGACGGCGATATTCCCGGACCATCTGCCAAACAGACATGTTCATTCGATATGGTCACGTTCAAAATAACCTGATTGGGGTCAAGCCTCGCAAAGTCTGGGGTTTACGGCAAAAAACGCGCGCGGCCGAATGGTTAAAATAACCTTTTTGCTGCATTTGTGGATTTTGTGTGCATGGGGCGATTGTCCTTTGCAAGACGATGAGGCGCGGGAAGTTGCGCAATCTTTTTTTGATTTTCGGGAACGGCACGGGTCTCGCTCTAGTGAAACCCGTGCAACGGAGTGGAGATCGGATCGCCGCGTGGTGAATCGATCCCATATCACAAATCTAGAATGAGGTTCGCCATGTTCAAGTGTCAAGAAGATCAAATCGCGGTGCTGGGAATTTGTGTGGATGCCCCCACGGCGGCGAGCGGCTCGGGTGAATTGAACTATCACGCGGTGCATAACGGTCGCCGGGCGATCGACATGCTTCGCATGGTCAGCTTCGACGTGGTCCTGGTGGGGCTGCGGATTCCGGACGTTTCGACGTGGGAATTTCTTCGGCACATGAAGACGGCGTTTCCGAATCAGAAGTGGGCGCTGGTGGGCGGCCCGGTGACGGAACAACAGGAAATTAAAGCGCGCATGTTCGGTTGCTCGACTCTTTTTGAGACGACTCCGAGCGGCACCGAATTGATGCAACTGACGTCGCGGATGCGCGAGCAGGCGGTGACGAATGTGCTGGCCGGGAAGTTTGAGCGGCCGGCGACGGCGAAGCCGTCGCAGATCAAGAGCGCCTGAAAAGCAAGGCCGCGATTCCGGCATGTCGAGAAGAACGCGCGTCGCAAGCGCCGCGGCTGGACATCGGAATCGCGGTCGGCTGGCTGGGGCGCAGCGGGTGAAAGGAGAGCGGGCTCGGAAAGCCGGGCTCGCGGAGAAAATGGCAACGGATGCGGGAGAATGTCGTGAAAACATTTCAATTAAAAAGTCGTGCCAATCGTTTGTGCAGATGTAAAAAGGTTGTTCTTGGTGCTGCCGCGGCAGCGGCCTCGCTGCTTGGTGCCTCAGCAGCGCGGCCGTTGCTGGCGGCAAATGTTTTGCTCCAGAACGGCAACTCGACAGTAACGATCAACCCCATCAGCACGGCGGGGGTTGAGGACTGGACCATCAACGGCCAAAACCAGTTGAACCAGGAATGGTTCTGGTTTCGACCCGGGAGTCAGAAGGGACAGTCCAGCCTGAACTCGCTGGGCACGCCTAGCGTCGATCCGATGGATACGACAGGCGATGGGAAGAACGACACGGTCGAAATGGTTTATGGATCGAGCAGCAGCCTGCAAATCACGGTGATTTACAGCCTGGTGGGCGGGCTTAGCACTTCGAAGACTTCGGACCTCAGCGATACGATTGAGATCGACAACAACAGTTCCAAGTCGATGCAGTTCAGCTTCTTCCAGTATGCCAATTTCAACCTGGGAGATTCGACGACTGGCCAGACGGTAACAATCACGGGTCCTTCGGACACGGCGACCGTGAAGGGAAATGGATATCAGGCGCAGACGGTGGCGAGTCCGACGCCGACGGAATTTGAAGCCAATTTGTATCCGAACCTGCTAAATCAGATTTCCAGCGGGAGTACGTCGGCGACCTTGACGGGCGCTGCGAGCACTTTGGCGGGTGACGGTGAATGGGGATACGAATGGACCATGACGCTGCCGTCGTGCGGGTCTTATGTGATAACCACGGACCAGGTCGTGACGGGGCAAACGCTGAATGTGCCGGAACCGGTGAGCGGTCCGGTCGCGCTGCTGGGGCTGGGCGGGCTGTTCATGACGCGGCCGCGGCGCCGGGATGAAGACGCGGACCACCGGACGGTGGTGCACGTCGCGGAGGCTTGATGGAGGGTTGGCGGATGGGGATGTGAAATATTTTGGCGGGATTGTGGTTATCGCGCGGAGCGCGTTTATCGGCGGGGACCTGCCGACTGAAGTCGGCAGGCCGCCCGGTTGCGGGTGAGCGTGCGCGGAATTGAATGTTCGGTTTTTTTTATTGCGCGCAATTTGCGCGGATTTGAATGGTTGGCGTTTTTATTGCGCGCTTGTTGTGCGCGCGGATTTGAATGTTTGATTTTTGATTGCGCGCCCTTTGCGTGCGCGGTGTTGAATCCGAATGGTTCGGGTTCGGCTTGATCTGCAGTGATGTTGATTGAACGAGCGTTTTCGGCGCGGCTAGGACGTGTGCTGCGCTGATGCGCTCGGGAGAAACCTTGTTATTGAGGAGAGAGCAATGCCCATCATCATGAAGTCATCAGACAGCGGGTTCGTTGACGCGACTAATAAAACCGTGCGATTTCCGAATCGTGTTCGGCAGCCGCGGGATTTTGAAGAAGCTGTCCATACCACGATCAGCGTGTGTCCACTGGGGGGATGGTCGGCGAGTTCCTGGTCGGCGAATGCGGAGGTCGTACGTGTGACGAATGGGCCTCCGGAAAATTTGGGATCGCCGGCCGGTGAGGAGCGACTGCAACGAGTGACGGTCGGATTGGGGGATTGGGCGGTGATGGTAAGCGATTCCAGGTCGGCGGTGCCGTTGGCGATCGATCAGTTTCAATACAGTCCGTTTGCGTTGGGCGATTGCGGATTGGAATCGCCGGGATCGGCCGATCCGGGCGGGGGTGCGGATGGCGGCGATGTGGCGTATTTTCCGGAACTTAAGTGTTACCGGGCGGAGGGGCTGGCGACGTGTGAGGCGGCGGTGTTCGTGGAGATCAATTTTGGGGATGTTCCCGACATCGCGGCCAAGAGTCCGCGGCGACGGAGATTTGCGGCTTAATCAACGATTTTCATTTTTCCACACCGGACCAGGGGCGGCGCGTTGCCGCCCCGGTTTTTTTGCGCTTGATGCGACATCCAACGCTTGATCCGGAGTCGGGGCGGATTATCCTCTGCACGCATGATTGATCGGTTGCGCCTGGGCGTCTGTTATTATCCGGAACACTGGCCGGCTTCGCGGCATCTCGGGGATTTTCGGCGGATGCGGGATGCGGGGTTTGATGTGGTCCGCATGGGTGAGAGTGTGTGGAGCTATTTCGAGCCGGAAGAGGGGAAATATCGATTCGATCTTTTCGACCGGGCGATCGATATTTGCAGGCGGCTGGGCATCAAGGTCATCATGGGGACGCCGACGTATTGCGGGCCGGCGTGGATCGCGAACCAGTATCCGGAAGTCCTGCGGTGGAACTATCAGCGCATTCCGATGAAGCATGGGTCGCGGCGCAATTTCAATTATACATCGCGCAAGTACCTCGAGCTTTCGGATCGGATCTGCACCGCGCTGGCAGAGCATTATGCCGGTGAAAAGCAGATTATTGGCTGGCAACTGGACAACGAATTTAATTGCCACATGGATGTGAGTTATGCGCCGAGCGACACGATGGCGTTTCGGCGGTGGCTGCGGGAAAAGTACCGAACGCTTAATAATCTCAACCGGGCGTGGGGAACGGCGTTCTGGTCGCAACTGTACAACGAATGGGATGAGATTGATTTGCCGCATCCGACGAGCGCGTATCCGAATCCGACGCAGCTTCTGGATGAATCGCGATTTATCAGCGAGATTGTGGTTGAATTCGCCCGGCGGCAGGCTCGAATCCTGCGGCGGCATAACAAATCATGGTTCATCACGCATAACGGGCTGTTTGGTAATGTGAATGGACCGGAGCTTGTGAAGCCGCTCGATTTTTCAGTCACGATCAGTATCCGCTGTTTGCGGAGAATTGGCCGGGGCGGGCAGAGGGGCTGGTAGTGGCGCGGAGTTTGTCGTTTCCGTTTGGGATCATGGAACAACAATCGGGTCCGGGCGGACAGATGACGTATCTTCAGCGGACGCCGCGGCCGGGGGAGTTGCGGCTGTGGGCGTGGCAATCGATGGCGCATGGGGCGAAGATTTTGAGCTTCTTTCGCTGGAGAACGTGCCCGTATGGGGCGGAGCAGCACTGGCATGGGCTGCTGGATCAGGACAACAAAAACACCCGGCGGCTGGCGGAGGCGAAAGCCTTCGGCCGGGAAATTCGTAAGCTTCCGGCGGATTTCTTTGATGCGGCGCCGACGAAGATCGCGGCGGTTTTTCGGGATTTCGATAATGAGATCAACGAGCGGAAGATCAATACGTATACGAAAGCTGGCGAAGGGGAGAATTCGGGGTGGGTGCGCGGGTTGGCGAGCCGGCACATTCCGGCTGACTATGTCTGGCCCGATTCGCGGTTTGATTTGTATCGGGTTTTGATTCTGCCGCATGTGAAAATCGTTACGCGGGAACTGGCGGATAAATTGGTGAAATATGTGTCGCGCGGCGGGATGCTGGTGCTGGGGGCGCAGGCGGGCTTGCAGGATATCGATGGCCACATCGTCGAGCGAACGCCCCCGGGGATGTTGGCGAAGCTTGCGGGCGTTGAGATCGAGGATTGGACGACGCTTGGCGGTAAAGAAGGGCGCGGGGTGAGGATGAATGATGGGGGGCAGATCGTTATGAATACGTTCGTTGAACGACTCCGCCCCACCACTGCAGAGGCGATCGGGCGGTGGATTGCAGGGGATTCGCTGTTGGGGGATGCACCGGCTGTGACCGTTAATAAATTCGGTAAGGGGAAGGTATATTATGTCGGGGGATACTGTCCAGCGCAGACCATTGATTCGATTATTGATTATTTGGTCGCTTCCGGCGAACTTTCCGTTCCGCTGGCTGGGTCATCTGAAGTCGAGATTGTTCATCGTTCGACGGGTAAGGCGCGATATGTTGTTGCGATGAACCATAGCCAAGGCGCGCAGCGTGTTTCGGGTGTCATGGGCAAAGAGATTATTTCGGGGCGGAGGGTTGATGGGGATTTGGTGCTTGGGGGGTTTGATGTGGCGGTGGTACGGCAAACGAATTAATGCAACGCTCAACACTCGACACTCAACGCTTAAGGTTCAATATAAATCTGCCGGTAGAGTTTCTCCATTTCAGACGCGAATCGGGGACCGTCGGTTAATGGGGATTTTTGCATTCTTGGCCGGAGATCGGCGCGTAGTTTCGAAAGACTTGCCGCATTTTGTGAGAGCCGGACGGCAATCGACGCATATTCCTGGGGCGTTTGGGCGATCAATTCGGGGGTTCCAAGATTGTGAAGAGCGCTGGTGGCGGCGCGGCCGACGGTTGTGCGGCCGGATAACGTCACGACGGGGACGCCCATCCAAAGCGAATCCAGGGCGGTGGTGTGGCCGGAAAAGGGAAATGGGTCCAGGGTGATGTCGATGCGATCGTATTGCTTCATGTAATCGAGGCGAGAGCGGCGGTCGATGAACTCGATTCGGCGGGAATCGATGCGGAGGTTTTGGAATTGGGCGAGCAGTCGTTGGCGATGGTTGCCTGGAATGGCGAGGATGTGGAGGCGGGAAGCGGGAACAGATTTCAGTATTTCGGACCATGCGGCGACAACTGGCGGATTGATTTTGCCAAAGCGATTGAGGGAGCCAAAGGTGATGAAGCCATTGGTTAAGACGGGCGATGGTTTTACGGGCGGGGAATCGAGCAACGGATCGTAGCACCAGACGGTTTCGGGGAGATGCAGGGTTTTTTCGGTGAAGAATGGTTCAGGAGGATCGAGATAGGGGTCGGAGATTCGGTAGTCGACGGATTGCAGCCCGGTGGTGCAGGAGGCGAAGGTGAGCCAGGTGATCTGGATTGGGGCAAGACGGCTGGCGACGATCGTCATACATTCGTCCGCGGCGCGGCTCATGTTGACGAGGATGTCGATCTGATGGCTACGGATCAGCTCGACTGTGGCCGCGATGGGGAGCCGGCGGATGTCGTGCCAGTGATCGCAATGGGTTCGCAGGCGAGCGGTCAACTCATCATCGTGCGTCCTTCGCGTGTAACAGAAAATCTCGAACTGTTTTCGGTCGTGATTGGACAGAAGCGGGAAGATGAAATGGGCATCGGCACAGGAGCCGAAGAATGGCGACAGGTAGCCAATCTTTAGTCGCCGATTAGGCGTTCGATCGCGGGTTGGAGAATAAGTGGGCGAAACGGCGCTCTGGCGGCGGGCCCATTGGCGGGTTTCATCCAATAATCGGCGCGAATCAGAGTCGGGGTGATGATAGAGGGCGTACAGCAGGTTGATCCAGGCATCCGCGATATCCGGTTTGATCTGAATCGCGTAGCGGCAGGCGGTGATCGCATCATCGAGTCTTCCCTGCTCGGCGAAGACAAGACCTATATTGTTGTATGCTTCGGCGTAGTCGGGCCAGAGTTGAATTGCTCGAAGATATGAGTCGACTGCCTCGTCGAATTGATTTTTGACCTTCAAAGCATTTCCAAGATTGTAATGGGATTCGGCTCGATCCGGGCTGAAATGGATTGCGCGTCGGTAGGATTCGATGGCCTCATCGATTCGCCCGCGGCTCTTAAGAAGAGCGCCCAGATTGTTGTGGGCTAGGGCGTGGTCGGGTTGGAACTGGATTGCGCGGTTGAGAAATTCGGCGGCCGCATCGGGATTCCCGGTCTGGCTTGAAATCACGCCGAGCAGATTCAAGGCATTGGCATCATTTGGGTTTTGCGCGAGCAGGTCGCGACAGATTGCCGCCGCTTCGACCAGCCGGCCGGCGCGGTGATGGTCGATTGCGGTTTGCAGATCGTTCTGGTCCATGTCCGGTTCATATCTCCAGCAGCATTTCCATTGTGCTGAGGCGGAATCCGCAGGAGGCGAAGAGCTTTCGCGCTGGATCGTTGGCGGCGGCGGTGTCGAGACGAATCTGGCGGACGCCAGTGGATTTGAATCGTTCGATCGCCAGCATCACCATTTGCCGGGCGATTCCTTCGTGGCGATATTCCTCCTCCACCCAGAGATCGTGAATGAAGCCGAATTCTTTCAGGCGGTAGATGGGGATTTCTTCTTCGATCGAGCCGAGAAGAAAGGCGACGAGGCGGGATTCGCGCTCGGCGACGAGAAATACGCTTCGAGCATCGGTTGCCCGCGCGGTGAGCCAGCGGTTGTATCGCTCCTGAGGGTTGGGAAGGAAGCCGAATTTGGCGGGATCCCAGGCTTCGTGGAGGGCGCAGATTTTGGCGACCATGGGGAGAACCGCCGGAATGTCGTTGGCAGTTGCGGATCTGATGTCCATGTTAGCACCCGAACGCGGCCCGCGAGCGGGCCCGCTAAACCTATTTACCGCGATGCGATTTGAAATAATTGATCAGCCCGTTGGTCGATGAATCGTGGGTGGCGATGTCGCCGGGCTTTTCCAGTTCGGGCAGGATGGCCTTGGCGAGTTGCTTGCCGAGTTCGACGCCCCATTGATCGAAGCAGTTGATGTTCCAGATGATGCCCTGGATGAAAATCTTGTGCTCGTACATGGCGATCAGCGAGCCGAGGGTGCGGGGCGTGAGTTTCTGGAAGAGAATGCTGTTGGTCGGGCGGTTGCCGGTGAAGATTTTGTGGGGAGTGAGCTTGTCCTGCTCGGGGCCGGTGATTCCCTGTTTGGTCAGTTCGGCGCGGACTTCGGCTTCGGTTTTTCCTTTCATGAGGGCTTCGGTCTGGGCGAAGAAATTGGAGAGGAGGATGAGGTGATGCTCGCCGAGGGGATTTTGGGTTTCGATGGGAGCGAGGAAGTCGGCGGGGATGAGTTTGGTGCCCTGGTGGATGAGTTGATAGAAGGCGTGCTGGCCGTTGGTGCCGGGCTCGCCCCAGATGACGGGGCCGGTGGAATAATCGACGGTATGGCTGTCGCGGTCGATGCTTTTGCCGTTGGATTCCATGTCGCCCTGCTGGAAATAGGCGGGGAAGCGATGGATGATATTGGTCGTAGGGAAGAATGGCCTCGGTCTGAGCGCCGAAGAAATTGTTGTACCAGACGCCGAGCACGCCGAGGATGAGCGGGGAGATTTTTCTCCAGCGGCGTGGTGCGGAAATGTTCGTCCATGGCATGAGCGCCGGCGAGCAGCTGCTCGAAATTGTCCATGCCGATGAAGACAGCGATGGACAGGCCGATGGCCGACCAGAGGGAATATCGGCCGCCGACCCAGTCCCAGAACTCGAACATATTTTGCGTGTCGATGCCGAATTTGGTGACTTCTTTTTCGTTGGTGGAGAGCGCGACGAAATGTTTGGCGACGGCCGCGGGATCTTTCGCGGCGGCCAGGAACCAATCCCTGGCCGTAGTGGGCGTTGGTGAGGGTTTCCTGCGTGGTGAAGGTTTTGGAGGCGATGATGAAGAGGGTGGTTTCGGGCTTGAGGATTTTGAGTGTTTCGGCGATGTGCGGTGCCGTCGACGTTGGAGACGAAATGGACGCGCAGATCCGGGTTTGCGCGTAGGGCTTGAGGGCCTCGGTGACCATGACCGGGCCGAGATCGGAGCCGCCGATGCCGATGTTGACGACATCGGTGATGGGCTTGCCGGTGTATCCCTTCCATTGGCCGGAGCGGATGGCGTCGGAGAACTTGCGCATGTGAGCGAGCACGGCGTTGACGTCGGGCATGACATCCTTGCCGTCGACCAGGATTGGGCGGTTGGAGCGATTGCGCAGGGCGATGTGGAGGACGGCGCGGTTTTCGGTGATGTTGATTTTGTCGCCGCGGAACATGCGATCGCGCCATTCCTCGACTTTGGCGTACCGGGCCAGGTCGAGGAGGAGGCGGAGGGTTTCATCGGTGATGCGATTTTTGGAGAAATCGAGGAGAATGTCGCCGAATCGCAATGAGAACTTCTCGAATCGCTTCGGGTCCCCGGCGAAAAGATCGCGCATGTGGATGGAAGAGAGGGTTTGAAAATGGGATTGCAGGGCTTTCCATGGATGGGATTGGGTGAGGGAGCTCATGGAGATAAGGTATAACGCGGGCATGGGATTCGGACAATGAATATCGCGCTGGTGATTTTTCGTGGTGATCCTCAGAGAGGGGGCGCGGAGCGTTACACGGCTGACATCGCAACGGCACTGGCCGGGCGGGGGCATGGGGTTGATCTAATTTCGACGCGGTTTGGGCCGGAAATTCCGGGGGTGAATTTCGTGCCAATCGTCGCCAAGGCCCCTACCCGCGCGGGGCGATATTTGGATTTCCTGAACCATCTGGATGGGCATCTGGCCGGTCGGAAATATGATTTGGTCCATTCCATGCTCCCGGTCCGGCGATGCGATCTGTACCATCCCCATTCGGGGATGGCTAAGGCGGCGCTTGAGACGCATCTGACGCGCGCGTCGGCTCCCGCGGCGTGTTGGGCCAAATGGCCAACCGCCTCAACCGGAAGCGGCGGATTTTCGCGGAGGTGGAGGACAAGCTGATCCATGGCCCGGATAAGCCGATGGTGCTGTGTCTGTCCGATTACGTGAAAGCGATGATTCTCCGACATTACCCGGACATCACGGGGCAATTGGTCAAGCTGTTCAATGGGACGGACTTGAAGCTTTTTGATCCCGTGGCGCACGCCCCGGCGAGACAAACCATTCGGCGGCAATTTGGAATCGCGCCGGATGCGACGGTTGCGCTGATGATCGCGCAACATTTCGAGCGGAAGGGACTGGCGGAGGTGATCGCGGCGACGGCGAATATCGCCAAGACATCTTCCAAAACGGCACCGGTGGTGCTGGTCGTGGGGAAGGACGATCCTTCGCGAAGTCGTCAACAGGCCCAGCGGCTTGGCGTCGAGGACAAGATCATCTTTGCGGGGCAGACAACTTCATCCGCGGATTTCTATGCGGCGTCTGATTTTTTTGTGCTGCCGACCCGGCACGATTCGTGCAGCCTGGTCGTTCTGGAGGCGCTGGCGATGGGATTGCCTACGATCAGCACGGTCTTCAACGGCGCTTGCGAGATCATGACCGATGGGCGGCACGGATATGTTTTGACTGATCCGGCGGATGTGGATGCGCTGACCAAAGCCATGTCGAATCTTATCGATCAGCAAACTCGTCAAAAGATGCACAACGCCTGCGTGGTCTTGCGGCCGAGTTTGTCGTTTGAATCGCACATGGATCGGCTGGAGGAGATTTATCGGATGCGATGCAAATTAGCCGGTGACGTCTAACGTCGAACCCGTTGGGATCGGGCTTGCGAGACTGTTTTGAGCGTCGTCGACGGCGGCCTTGAAATCGCTTTGGAATTGCTGCGAAGTAATACCGGCGGACTTGAGGGCGGTTTGGAATGCCAACTGTGATTGAGGCGTGGAAGGTGCGCCGCCGGTCGGGGGAGCGCTTTTGCCGGAGAAGAAGTTTTTCAAAAGACTGGCGATGGAATCTTCCACGATCTGGTTCGGATCTTTGGTGGAACCGTTTGCCTTGGCTTGTTGCAAAGCGTTGGTGACGGTGGTTTGGATTTGGTTGAAAAGAGCCGAGCCGGCGCCGGGCAGATGGCTCCCACCGGCAATTCCGCCCGGCGAACCGCTGCCGTTGACGGTCGACGTGCCGGACACAGCGTTGCTGGTTTGCTGCTTTTTGATCTTCTGAATGAATTGGACGAGTCCGGCACCGCCAATACTTGCAATAGCCGCCATAGAATCGCCTTCTTCACTGCGGTGCCGGGATAATCATCTAAACCGCCGGTTGGCGGTTCGTTTGAGGGCCGGGCCGTGATGGTATGTATCGGACGTGATGATCGAATGGGAACAAAAATGGAAGAGGGATTGGTTATCGGACGTGATGTGGCGGTTTTTTTTAGGGACGGGAAGCCCGCGGTGTTTCCCACCATCGCTAAACTATGACAGCAATTCCGCCCAAAGGTCGGCGGCGCGGTCGATGGAGAAATGTTCCTCGACGCGGCGGCGGCCAGCGGCGCCCTGGGATTGGCGCTTGGCGGGATTTTCGGCCAGGACGGCGATGGTGTCGGACCATTCGGTGGGATTTTCGGGCAGGTAGCCGGTTTCGCCGGGGAGGACGATTTCGCGGTTGGCGCCGACGGGGCTTGCGATCACGGGTAGTCCGGCGGCCATGTATTGGATGATCTTGAAGCCGCATTTGCCGAGGGTCCAGCGATCTTCGGGCGTCGGAGCGATGCCAATGTCGCCACGGATCAGGGAGGCAGATTCGGCTGATTCGGACCAGACGATATGCTCGGTCGGAAGCGGCGGATCGGGCAATGGGATATCGGCGATGGTCACGAGTCGAAGGCCGGGCACGCGTTTGGCGGCAGCAGCCAAAACTTCGGCGAATTGTTTCAGATAGGGCATGGTCGATTTGCTTCCGATCCAGACCAATGTGGGCCGTTCGGTCCGAGCGTGAGATTTGAGCTGATAATGCGCGGGATCGACGACGGTCGGCAGAACCGAGGCGGTTGAGCCCTGGGCGCGGAAGAGATCGGCGAGATATTCGTTGCCGGCGACGACCCGATCGACGGATTTGGCGGTGGCGCGAAATCGGCGGCGAGTGCGCCACTCTTCAATCTTGCCGACCGGGCGGCTGTGGTACATGACGGCATCGTCCACATCGTAAAACAGCTTCTTGGAGTGTTTACGGAGGAGGCGGATGTCGGCCGGATCGAGTAATTTGCGCTGGAGGATCACGGCGTCGAAATCAGCGGCTTTTCTGAGCAATCGTCTTCGGGATAGGATTGTGCGCGGACGGACGTGGATGTCGAGATTCACGCCTCGTTTTTCCAGAGGCTCGTGCAGCGATTCGATGCGCAGGCGAAATGAGGCCTGGTTGAGATTGTTGGTGATGACCATAACACGCGTCACGAAGCGGATTGTCGCGTCGGCGCTGGGTCAAAGCCAGCGGTTGCATTTGGCGCGTTGATTGAGTATTCCGACATCGGTGAGCGTTAACGGGAGTGATTTTTCGCGCCGGGATTCGGACCGGACGTTCAGGATTTTGCGGGCGATGGCCGGGCTTTATACCCGGACGTATCACCACACCACCGTGCGCGGGCCGTGCCGATTGCCGGCGAAGGGTCCGGCGATCCTGGTTTGCAATCACACGAGCAGCATCGATCCGATATTGCTGCAGGCGCGTTCGACGCGGCTGATCCGGTGGATGATGGCGGAGGAATATTTCGAGCGACAGCCGATGCGATGGGTTTTTGAAAGAGTCGGGGTGATTCTGGTGGATCGGGGCAATCGGGACATGGCGTCGATTCGGGTGGCAATGCGAGTGCTGGCAGCGGGATATGTGCTGGGGGTTTTCCCGGAAGGAAGAATCGAAACATCCGATGAAATCATTCCGTTTCAAAGCGGGATCGGATTGCTGGCGATGAAAACACGGGCTCCAGTTTATCCGGCGTATCTCGATGGCTCGCAGCGCAGGCAGGAGATGATCGAGGCATTTTATCGCCGGAGCGAGATCTCCATCGCGTTCGGGGAGCCGGTCAATCTTGGCGATCTGGTGGACTCGAAACCGGCGGTGCTGGAAGCGACGCGGCGGATTCAGTCAGCGGTGGAATCGCTGAGGTGCGATTCAAAGATTTAGAAATTCGCGCATGTGCTGATCGAAGATTTTCTGGGCTTGCGGGTCGGAAAGGGGGAGGCGAAGCTCGTTGATGACCTTTGTTCCCATGCCGATCCATTCGCGCCAGCAGTCGGCGCATATTTTTTCGTAAATCAATTTTCCCTGGGCGTTGCTGAAGGGCGGGCTGGGCATTTTGCGAGCCACACGGCCGCAACGATTGCAGGAGACCTGCCCTTCGCCGACGGGCTGGGCCGGCGCCGTCGCGGCGGCAGCAACAGGAATGGGCGCGCCTAGTTCCTTCAGCATTTTCACCATTTCATTTTGCGGCATCATATCCCCGCGCGAGGCGGCGACCTCGACGCCGCGGGTGAGGCGCTCGATCGCCTCGAGCTTTCGATTTTCATTGAGGAGGGAAGCGGCGAGTAACTGATAGACCTTGGCGATGTTGGGATTCAATTCCAGGGCCCGCTGGAAGGCCTGGATAGCCGGAGCCGACATGCCGGCGTCCAGGTAGGCCTTGCCGAGCGAGAAATGCCCAAGCTCATTGCCGGGATCGGCCTCGGCCATTTTGCGGAACTGTTCTATGCGCGCGTTGTGATCTGACATCGATGCTCCGTTCAGATCAACATCGTAAGGCGCGGAACGGTGATTGTCAGGAAGCGGGGAGGAAAATCTTTCCTGCTCCTAAGGTGCGGACCGCCGGCGGCGGCGGAGAATTCCAAAGCCGGCGATCGCTATCATGGCCATGCTGGCCGGTTCGGGCACATTTGTGAGGCTTATGCTGTTCGCTGACTCCAGGCCGCCGGCCTGGGACGCCAGGACGGCAGTCTTGCCCAGATTGTGGGAGAACGGTGTGAAGTCCTCGGCGTTGACGGTGCCGTCGTAATTGAAATCCCCATCATCCCACATCATGCCGCTCTGGCCCAGGTTGTGGGAGAAGGGGGTGAAGTCTTCGGCGTTGACGGTGCCGTCAAGGTTGGCGTCACCCAGGAGGGTGAACATGATTTCGATCTCGCCGGAAGGGAGGCCGGCGACCTCGCCGTCTTTGCCGTCGGCATAACCGATTCCGTAGCTAAGCCCGCTGGTGGAATCGTCCGTTGCTATGGCGCTGCTGACAATGGCCGGGAACTGATTATTGAAGCCATTCTCGATCCATTGTTCGATGGAGGCGATCGGGTCGGGGCCGCTGCCATAGTCGATGAAAAGCTTATTGTTGTTGATATCCAGAACGCCCGAACCAGTGATCGACAGCGAAGCCTGGGTGCTTGGCGCGAGGTTCGGGGCAAAAGCGAGTTTTCCGCCGGATTGAATACTGATGGCGCCTGTTCCGGTGATGGCGCCGCTGGCATTGACGGTGGATGAGCTGGACGTATTGGAGTCAACGGAAAGGACGCCGTTATTTACGATGGCGCTGGAGATATTGAGGTTGGTGCTGCCAATGACATTCAGCGTGGCGTTATTAGTCAAACCGCCGATGGTATTGGTGCCGGAGGTATTGTTGATGGTGCCGGCGCCAAGGGTCCCGCCAGTAACGGTAGCGCCGCCGGTGAACTGCACGGTGCCTGTTGAAGGATTGATCTGACCTGCAGAATTCTGCGTGATCGTGACGGCGCCAATCGCAAGGGTTCCGCCGCCAGTCGCTTCCATCAGGCCGTGGTTGATCATGGGGCCGGTTGTAAGGGTCAGGGTCTGACCGCTTACGCTGGCGTTGACAGTGCCGTTGTTGGTCAGTGCCGCGGTGATCTCGCCATAGCCGTTGACCGTATGTCCGCTGGATTGTGTGAGGGTGCCGGCGATGACCGCGCCTATACTGCCGCTGTTGAGGGTGATCGTTCCCGTGCCGGAGAGGGTTCCGCCGGAAAAGGTCATCGTGGAGAAGTTGGAATCATTGCTGTTGACGGTAATAGTACCATTGTTGGCCAGGTTTCCGGTGACGTTGAGGCCGGATTGTCCGAGGATGTTAAAGGTGCCGTTGTTGGTCACGTTGGCCAGGGTATCGGTGCTGGCATTGGTGACTTGAAAGATACCGCCGGTAGAGGTGTTGAGGGTTCCACCGGAGACGGTCGCGCCGTTGATCAGGGCGATGAGGCTGCTCGTACCTGAAGCGCTGAGCTGTCCGGGGCTTACCTGGGTGAGAGTGATGCCGCTGATGGCCAGGATTGCGCCACCGGTCGCCTCCATCAGGCTATTGTTGGTCATGTTGTTGGTCAGGAGGGTCAGTGTCTGGGCGCTGACGCTGGCGTTGACGGTGGCGTTGTTGGTGAGGGCACCGGTGATTTCGCCGTACCCGTCGATGGTATGACCACTGGATTGGATGAGCGTGCCGGCGAGGACAGCCTGAGTCGTGGCGCCGTTGAGGGTGATCGTTCCCGTGCCGGACAGGGTTCCGCCGCTGAAGGTCATGGTCGAGAAATTGGAATTATTGCTGTTGACGGTGATGACGCCGTCGTCGACCAGGTTTCCGGTGATGTTGAGGCCAGAACTGCCAACAATATTTAGAGTTCCGTTGTTGGTCACATTGGCCAGGGTATTGACGCTGGAATTGGTGACCTGAATGAGGCCGCCGGAAGACGTGTTGAGGGTTCCTCCGGAGATGGTTGCACCGGCGACGAGGGTGACGAGGCTGCTCGTGCCTGAAGCGCTGATCTGACCGGGGCTTACCTGGGTGAGGGTAATGCCGCTGATGTTCAGGTCTCCGCCGCCAGTTGCCTCCATAACGCTGTTGTTGGTCATGTTGGCGGTCAGCAGGGTCAGCGCTTGGCTGCTGACGTTCGCGTCGACGGTGCCGTTGTTAATCAGCGACGCGGCGATCTCGCCGAAACCTTCAATCGTGTGATGCACATCCTGTGTGAGCGTGTCGCCGACTCCGGTGACGATCACGGCCCCGGTGCTGGCGGAACTGAGCGTCACGTTGCCGGACCCGGTAAGGAGTTCCACCGAGTTCACCTGCAACGTGGAAAAATTGGAATTGTTGTAGTTGACGTTTATGGTGCCGTTGTTGGTGAGCGTAGAACCGGTCAGGTTGAGATTGAAACTTCCCTGCACATCAACGGTGGTATTGGCGGTTATGGTTGTCCCGCTAAATGTTGCACCCTGCACGAGAATCACATCGGGGCTGGTCGCCTCCAGTGTGCCACCGGTTATCGAAGCGTTGTTAAGGACGACGTTGGCGCCGTTTGCATTGATAATGCCGCCGGTATTGGTGACGGCAACGCCGCTATTGAAAGCCAGCGTACCGTTGGTGGCCTCCATGGTGGAGGTGTTTGTGACGGTGGCGCCGCTCACAAAAAGGGTCTGGCCGGTAGTTGAGGCGTTGACGAGGCCGTGGTTGGTCAAGCCGGCGGTGATGGCGCCAAAACCGTCGATGGTGTGCCCGCTTGATTGAATGAGCGTGCCCGCGATGTCAGCGTTCGTGCTGGCGCTGTTCAGGGTAATCGTTCCGGTTCCGGACAGCGTTCCGCCGTTGAACGTCATGGTCGAGAAATTGGAATTGTTGCTATTGACGTTGATCGTACCGTTGTCGACAAGGTTGCCGGTGATGTTGAGATCGGAAGCGCCGACGATGTCCAACGTTCCGTTGTTAGTCACGCTGGCCAAAGTGTCGATGCTGGAATTGGTGGCCGCGATGACGCCTCCGGAAAGAGTATTGAGAACTCCGTTGGAGATTTCCGCGCCGCCAACAATGTCAACTGTGCTCCCCGAAGCGCTGATCTGGCCGGCGGCCCCCTGCGAGACGGTGATGCCGCTGATGCTCAGCACGCCCCCGCCGGTGGCTTCCATCAGGCTGTTGTTGGTCATGTTGCTGGTCAGAAGCGTCAGGGTCTGACCATTGACCGATGAGTCGATGGTGCCGTTGTTCGTAATCGCAGCGTTGATTTCGCCGAGGCCCATTATGGTGTGGCCGCTGGATTGAGTGAGCGTTCCGGAAACGACGGCATCGGTACCGCTGCTGTTCAGGGTCATTGTGCCCGTGCCCGAAAGAATTCCGCTGGCGAACGTAATCGTCGACGCGGAGGAGTTGTTGCTATTGACCACGACCGCGCCATTGTCGGTCAGGTTCCCGGTGATGTTGATGTTGGAAGAACCAACGATGTCCAGGGTACCGTTGTTGGTCACGTTGGCGAGGGTATCAGTGCTGGAACTGGTGGCCGCGATGACGCCTCCGGAAGAAGTGTTGAGGGTTCCGCCGGAAATCGTAGCCCCGGCGACGAGATTGACGGTGCTTCCCGAGGCGCTGACCTGACCCGTGGAACCCTGGCTAACCGTGATTCCGCTGATGTTCAGGATGCCCCCGGAAGTGGCCTCCATCAGGTTGTTGTTGGTCATGGCGCTGGTCAGGAGAGTGAGGGTCTGACTATTGACCGATGCGTCAACGGTGCCGTTGTTTGTGAGCGCGGCGTTGATCTCGCCGAGGCCGTTGACCGTGCCGCCGCTGGCCAGGGTGAGCGTTCCGGCAACCGTTGCGCCCGTCCCGCCGCTGTTTAGCGTAACTGTACCGGTGCCGGAGAGGGTTCCGCTGGCAAATGACAAGGTCGAGACGCTGCTGTTGTTGCTGTTGACGGTAATGCCACCGTCGTTGACGACGTTGTCGTTGATGGTGAGGTTTGAAGAACCCTGGATGCTCAGTGCCGCGCCCACGCCGAGATTCAAGCCATCTATGGTCACGGATGTATTGAGCAGCGGGGCAACATCGGGCGAAGTCACTGAATTGATGACCACATCAAAATCACTAATGGAGGCATTTCCATTGTCCGGAAATGTATTGGTTGGATTCCAATTGGTTGCGGTGTTCCAACTGGTATTTGTGACCCCGACCCAGGTGGATGTCTGAGTTGTCGCGTGCAGCCGCGAGGTGCAATCGACCAGGGTGATTGCCGCAACCAGCGACGCGAGCGCGCGCCGCCGATTTTTCGACCCTCGACGGTCCCGCGTTTGCGATTTATCAATGGATCGTGATTCAACGGAACCGCGAGATTCAGGAAATGACATAGCTCCCTCCCGGAGTTGGCTTCTTTAACACCCAAACAATGTGACGCGAAACTTGAAACGGGATTTTATCGGAGGTTTTTCGGGAAGCAAGACTTTTCTACAAGAAATGACGTTTGCCGAACGGATGAGGTCGCCGGCATGCTCGCACTTCATCAACTCAAAGGATTGCCGCAGCGGCAGATAAAATTACCGCCGATAGTCCCTGATTTAGGCGGTTTTTTCACTTCGATCTCGCAGCCGCAAGCGGCACAGGAAAGACGCGGCGAGTCGGGTCGGGGAGGAAGATTTGTCGGAGCATCGTCCACATCGTCTACGTCCGCTTTGCGATCCATGGCCCGGTTGGCGAGTTTGTCGGCGAGCGAATTGTGCTCGCGAACATTGTGCTCGAAACCAACCGATTCAAAACCGTCGACGAGGGATTGCGCCTGATCGAACAACTGCTTGAGGGCGGGATTCTTGACGCGGTATTCACCACGCATTTGCTTAATGACCAATTCGCTGTCGCCGCGAACGCGGATTTTGGAGGCGCCGAACCTGGCGGCTTCGCGCAGGCCCGTGATCAAGGCCATGTACTCGGCAACGTTGTTGGTGGCGATTCCGATATATTTTCCCAAGGTCACCAGGGGCGTTCCATCCTCGGCAGACAAAACCACGCCGATCCCCGCGGGCCCGGGATTGCCGCGGCTGCCACCGTCGAAGTTGATGGTGATGGTTTCGGTCATGCGTGTGCCTTTAGCAACAAGACGGGCACGTTGACTCGATGCTGGACTCGGCTGGCGGTGGTTCCCAACAGCAAATCGCCGGGCAGTCGATGGCCATGTGTGCTCATGGCGATCAGGTCGCAGCCATGCTCGGTGACCCAGCGCACGATTTCCGCGACCGGATCGCCGAAGGCGAGATGGGTCTCGACATCGAATCCATCGGCGGAAAGCTCGCCGCGAATCCGGTCGAGGTAAACCTGGTCCTCATCGACCTCGCGGCTCACGGCGTCGGACCCGTGGATCCTCGCGGCCCAACCATCGGCGACGTGCAGCAGCACGATCCGGCTTTTCGTCATTTTCGCCAGGGGCCTGATGTGATCGACGATGGCCCGATCGGTGGGCGTGGTATCCAGCGTGATGAGAATCTTGTCGTACATTCCAATTGACCGGCTGCCCATTATAGCGGCCGACCGGGTCGATGTGTTTTTTGCGGCTAATTCAACCGCAATGTATTGCCGATTTATGGAGTGTCGCATTTTAAATCGGAATCGATCGGAATGACTGATAAATATGCCAAAATAGTGCATGAGGCGGTCGCTCGGAGCGTGTCGACGCTGCTGTCACTTCCGTCGGCGGGAATGTTTCGCAATCACAAGTCTCGATTCATCAGCGACTTTGAAGGGGGAATTCTGATGCAGGCCCCGGGGAACGATCGTGCGCTGATCGCGGAGCTGGTGCGGAACGAAAGGCCGTGCATGGTTTCGTTTCGGAAGGGGATATACAACGTCATATTCGCCGCGCCGATCCGCCGAGCCGAACCCCGTTGGCGGTTGAACGATCAGACAATGCTGGACGCACTGCTGATGGAATTCCCGTCGGAGATCAAAGTCACCCAGAGGCGGGCACATCATCGGATTGAAATTCCACCCCATACGGAAATCAGCGTGCGTGTCTGTCGGCTGGGATGCGACGAGGACGTGAACGTCGAACCGCCGAAAGACAGGGAAGTCACCGCGGAAGTACGGGACGTGAGCGTCGGTGGAATCGGCGTGAAGCTCATCGGTTCAGAGGGGAAGAAGCCAAAGATCTGCACGGAGGATCGGCTCCGCATTGTGCTGACGTTTGAGGGTCAGGGTCTGATCATTGAAGGGCAGATACGGGCACCGGCCGTACCGCCGAAGGGAGACACGATTGTCACGGGCATCAAATTCAAAGCGTTGGAAGATAGCCTGGAAGACCGAAGGACCTATACGCGCCTGCTGCAGATCGTGGGAGAGCTTCAGCGGAAGGAACTTCGGATGGCTAAGCTGGGGATGAAGAGAACGGCGTGAGTTAACGGAACACGGCCCGCGACTCGACTGAGCTCGTCGAAGTCAAGCGGGCCCGCCAAGCTATAGCGCGTTTTCCTGCTGTACGATCACGTCGAAGATTTCCTGGGGGGTTTTTGCCTGGGCGAGGGCCTGGCGGAATTTGTCGATGGTCATCAAGCGGCTGATCCTGGCCAGGGCGTGAATGTGGGGGCCGGTCTTGTCGGGCGGGGAAGTCAAAAGCCAGATCAGGGATACGGGCCTGCCGTCGATGGCCTGGAAATCGATCGGGCTAGCAAGCTTGCCGATAGCCATGACGAGCTGCGCGGTGCCGGAGCATTTTCCGTGCGGGATCGCCAGGCCGTTGCCAATCCCCGTCGTTCGCGTCTTCTCGCGTTCCAGGACTGAGTCCAGCACGGCCTTGGGGTCCTGAATGTCCCCGTTTTTTGCCAGCAGGGCGACCAATTCGCCGATGGCCTCGTTTTTGTTGGTGGCCTGCATCGGCACGAGGATGTTTTGTGGCTTAAGAATCTCGGTCAAACGCATGTCGCAACTCCGGTACTGATTTCCCGCGCAGGCGGCTTCAATTCGAAAGCGGAATCGTACCGATGGCATACCGGCGAAGCAACCATACTTCGGCTCACAATTGATAATTGGAAATGGATACTTATGCAGAGGGGCGTTTGGCGGTAAATCCGATGATCAGGGTGATCAGGACGGCGGTCCAGAAAATCCATAGTTCCGGGCGGGCGGGATCCTGAAAATTGATGGCGTGCGGATGAGCGTGGCCGTTGAAACCCCAGTCGATGAGCAACTTCAATCCGATCAGCAAAACGAGACAATATGCGCTGCGATCGAGATGGGGAAAGCGTTGGATCATTTTTGCGAATCCTGCCGCGGCGAAGCGCATCAGCACGATTCCAAAAATTCCGCCGACGGCGATGACCCAGAACTTGGGATGGACGGTTGATTTCGACCCTGGCGGTGCGGGACCGACCAGCGCCACCGCGGCCAGAACGGAATCGGCGGCGAAAGCAAGATCGGTGAATTCGATGGCGGCGATAGTTCGCCAAAGATTTGGCGGGGTCTTTTTGGGGATGTCGGTACTGTCTTGGCGGGACCGGTTGGTTCCCGCGAAATGATTGACGGATATCCATAATAGATAGAGGCCGCCGAGGAGTTTGAGGATCGAAAAACGCAGGAGAATCGCCGCGGCGGCGATACAGATGAGGCGGAGAATGAAACCGCCGATCAATCCGTAGGACAGCGCGCGTTTGCGCTGGGACGGGTCGAGCCGTTGGACAATGACGCCGAGGACGAGGGCGTTGTCGATGGAGAGAAGCCCTTCGAGGAGGACCAGAATGGCGATGGTTGCGAGATCGGCAGGAGCGAAGGTCTGTCCAAACATGGGCGGATCACGTTCCAAACAGCCGGTCGCCGGCATCGCCCAGTCCGGGAAGGATGTAGCCCTTGTTGTTGAGTTCGCGGTCGATGGCGGCGCAATAAATCGGAAGTTCCGGGTGCTGGCGGTGGACGGCGGCGATTCCTTCGGGGGCGGCGACCAGGCAGACGAATTTCATGCTGGTAACGCCCGATTCTTTCAGGACCTGCACCGCCGCTGATGAGCTGCCGCCGGTGGCCAGCATTGGATCGATCAGCAGAACTTCGGTTGAGGCGATATCGGGGGGAAGTTTTTTGTAATAGGTGACGGGCTCGAGGGTTTTTTCGTCACGATAAACGCCGAGATGGCCGAGGCGGGCGTCGGGAAGAAGCCGCAGGACGCCCTCGGACATTCCCAGGCCCGCGCGGAGAATCGGGACCAGCGTCACCCGCCGGGCCAGGACGCGACCGGTTGTGCGCTCGAGCGGCGTCTGCACGGGTTTGGCGGTTGTCGGCCAGTCGCGAGTTACCTCGTAGACCATAAACGACGCGATTTCGTCGAGCAGTGCGCGGAACTTGCGATGATCCGTCGTGTAGTCGCGCAATTCCGTCAATTTAGTTTGAATGACCGGATGGTCGATGAGGATGACGTTCTGCATTTGTGCAGACATGGGGGACATTGTCGCCGATTTGTCGGGGAACGCCAGTTGGGTCCCGCCGGGGCTTATTTCAGCATTCCGTCTTTTTTGGCGTAGGGGAAAATGCCGCCGGCCTCGATGATCGGCAGAACATCGCCCAATGGCCGAAGCTCGTATTTCTGATTCAGAGTCTTGTTGATGATGACGCTCTGATCGAGATGCACTTCCAGTTCGTCGCCGGTGCGAATTTTGTCGACTAGGCGTTCCTTGGACTCCAGTGGAATGAGGTATCCGCCGTTGACACTGTTGCGGAAAAAGATGCGGGCGTAGAACTCGGCGATGACACATTTGCATCCGGCTTCGGCCATCGCCAGCGGGGCATGCTCGCGGCTAGATCCGCTGCCGAAATTCTTTCCGCCGATGACGATCTGATAGTCGCTTCTGTATTCGTTGGGGCGGACGAAGCGGATGTGGCCATCGGGCAATCCGGCCTGGCCGTCGGGGACGCTGCTCATGGCATACATGCCGAAATATTTCCGTTCTTCGGGATTTGAGGGGTCGTAAGACAGATAGACGGCCGGGATGATTTGATCGGTATCGACGTTATCGCCAAGGACGTAGGCTTTGCCGGTGATGATATTCTGCATTCGAATAACTCCGCGAAATATTTCCTCTGGAATTTCCCTATCGTCAAACGCTGTCTTACGGACCGGCGTCTTTCTGTGTGGTTGGCCCGCCGCCACTTTCTTTCACATTCTGAGCGACGCTGGCGAGCCCTTTGGCCTCATCCTCGGAACTGGCGGCCACTTGGAAATGGTAGACATTATTACCGAAAAAAATGGTCGATACGAATACCCTTAATGTCCCGTTCTTGTCGTTGCCGAAGACCGTAAAGGAAACGTGCTGGTCGAATGGCGGATCCCGCGGAGGCGCGGTGCCCTTGAGATTGGTGTATCCCTGATCCTGAAGGCCTGACAACAAGCCATTGTAATCGCCCGCGATTCTCGCCAGCTTCTTCTTGTCGGTGTCGGCGGTGGTCTCCTCGACGCTCAAGACAACCTTGGATGTCGATCCATCCTTACTGGCAACGAAGACCATGACCTTCGGCGTGTCGCCCGGGGCGCTTTCATTGATCTTTTGCCACGTATATCCCTCCGCCGGCGCCGGCACTATGCCGACTCCGTCGATCGTAAGATCCCCCTTGTTGCCGTCGTTGTCATCCGCCCGCGTGACGACTCCCAGGCATAGTGCGAGTATGCCTACACATATCACTTTCCACATGGGCGCCTCCAGCCACCGTTGCGAGAAATATTGTTCTTCTCCAAGCCTCAATTCATAAGAGTATAGGCGTAACACCGGCTTGCACAACCGGATCGGCGAAGAGAATAGCTCGCGCAGAGACGCAAAGTCGAAGAGAAGAAATGCATTTCATTCTTTGCGCCTTTGCGGCTCCGCGTGAGGCTCTTTTTGAGCGAATTTCCGCTATCATTCCGGCGCAAATGCGGATTTCCGAGCTTCACAAGGTTTTCGATAATGGGGTCGTGGCGATCGAAAAGCTTTCGATGGAGATTCGAACGGGCGAATTCGTGGCCATTCTTGGTCCATCCGGCTGCGGGAAATCGACGCTGCTGCGGATCATTGCGGGATTGGAAAAGCCCAGTTCGGGGAATGTCGAAATCGGGCGGGGGAAAATCGCGTATGTCTTTCAGGATGCGCATTTGCTTCCGTGGCGAAATGTCCTGGGGAACGCGGCTTTGCCGCTGGAGCTGATGGGGAGCGGACGAAGCGAACGAGCGAACGCGGCAAGGGAGGCGCTGGAGCAGGTGGGGCTTGCGGATGCGGTTGAGCGATATCCGGCGCAACTTTCGGGGGGTATGAAGATGCGGGTCTCGCTGGCCCGGGCGCTGGTGACCCGGCCGGATTTTTTGTTGCTCGATGAACCGTTTGCGGCGTTGGATGAAATCAACCGGCAAAAGTTGGACGAGCAGTTGCGCGAACTTTGGCGTCGCCATCGAATGACTGTGGTGTTTGTTACGCATTCCACAAGTGAGGCGACGTTTTTGGCCGACCGGGCGGTGGTGCTGTCCAGCCGGCCGGCGCGGGTCGTGGCGGATCTGCCGGTCGATCTGCCGGAACAACGCCCTGCCGCTTTGCGTTCGTCGCCGCGATTCGCGGAGATCACGCGGGGGATTTATGACGCCCTGGAACGGGGAGGGGCATGAAATCGGCGCGGAGGATATTCGCGTCGCTGTGGCATCCGGCAGTGGTCCTGGTTCTGGCAATCGTTGCGATGCACGTTTGGGCGGGAATTTTGAACAAGCCATTTCTCCTGCCTACTCCCGGCGCGGTTGCGCGAATCATGGTGGATCGGCGGGACGATCTGCTGGCGTCTTTGTGGACGACGACCGAGGCGGCCTTGATCGGTTTCGTTTGCAGCGCCATCGGCGGAATTGCCGCGGGCGTGGCGCTTTCCGGGTCGCCGCTGTTTCGGCGGGCGTTTTATCCGTATACGGTCTTTTTTCAGACCGTACCGATCGTGGCCATCGCCCCGCTGCTGATGATCTGGTGCGGGCCCGGGCTGACGGCGGTTGCGTTGTGCGCGTTTATCGTTTCGGTTTTTCCGGTGATCGCCAATACGCTGAGCGGGTTGCTTTCCACTGATCCGGCTTTGGAAGACTTGTTTCGGCTGTATGGGGCAAATCCGTGGGCGCGATTGTGGAAACTGAAACTCCCCTCGGCGTTGCCGAGCATTTTCACGGGGCTGCGCGTGGCGGCGGGGTTGGCGGTCATCGGCACGGTTGTCGGCGAATTTCTTGTGGGTCTGTTCGGACCGGGCGAGGGACTGGGTGTCCGCATCGTGTCGGCGAAGAAACAGGGACGCACCGATGAAGTCTTCGCGGCGGTTTTGATCGCGTCGCTGCTTGGACTGGCGATGTTTGCCACGATCAATCTCGCGGCTAAACTGCTGCTGGGCCGATGGCATGCGTCGGAAAAGGACGACTGATTGAATATGTTCAGAGGAATCACAATTTTGTGCGCTTGTTGTGCGGCCGTGATCGGCGGCTGCAACAAGACACCGGCGAATGTTTCCGGAACGAGTGCGAACACCGTTCAACTTACCCTGGATTGGAAACCGGAGCCTGAATTCGGCGGATTTTACGGTGCCGGTCAGGATGGGGCGTTTTCGCGGCACGGCCTTAAAGTAAACATTACTCCTGCGGGCGAAGGCGCGGATACCTGGCAACTGGTCGCCACGGGGAAAACGGAGTTTGCCACCAGTAGCGCCGACCAGGTGCTGATTGCCCGTAAACAGAATGCGGACGTCATCGCGATCTTTGCGGTTTACCAGACTTTCCCGCAGGGAGTCATGGTGCATCAATCGCGGGGATTCAAAAGCCTCAAGGATGTGTTTGGCCAAAGCGGCGTGCTGCTGGCGGAGGATAATTCCTGGCTGCATTTCCTGGAGAATAAATTCTCGCCAGTGAAAGTTCAGATCACCAATTACTCGGGCGGGATCGCGGAATTTTTGGCCAAGAATGATTATTCCCAGCAATGCTTTGTGACCAGCGAGCCGATTCTGGCCAAGCATCAGGGGGGCGACCCGCAGACGTTTTTGATCGCGGATGAGGGATTCAATCCGTACACCACCGTGGTCATCTGCAAAGGCGATCTATGGCGCAGCAATCCGGATGAGGTGAAGTCGATGGCAGCGGCGTGCCGGGAAGGTTGGCGGGGTTATCTGGATCATCCGGACCCGATCAATGCGACGATGCACGGATTGAATCCGGATATGGATTTGCAAACGTTCGGGGAAGCGGCGGCGGCGCAGAAGCCGCTGATTGAAACGGATGAAACAAAAGCGTCCGGGTTGGGGACGATGACGGGGCAGCGTTGGAAGGATCTGGGTGCGCAGCTCGTGGGTCTGGGAGTGATTGATTCTTCCGTCGATCCGGGGCAGTGTTTTGTCAATCCGTGATCCCCCACGGCGGCGCCACGGGCGTTCGGGAGCGAGGATAATCGTCTTTGGCGTCAGACGGCGGTGCGGCCTTCGTACTGGCCATATTCGAGCCAGTGCTGGAAGCCGTCGGGGAACTCACCGGCCGACACCGCGGCGGCAACGTCGGCATTATCCGCGAGATAAATCTGCTCGTTGTAAAAGTCTGAGGCGATGCGGTCTTCGTATTGACCGTATTCCACGAACTGCTCGAAATCAGACGTGAATGTCTCTCCGGTGACATAGGGGAGGATGTCCTGGTTGTCGGCATCGTAAACGGCTGAAGAGAAGTAGAGCATCGGGGCGCGGCCTTCGTATTGGCCATAGAGAACGAAATGCTCGAACGCCGAGGAAACCGTTCCGGCTTTCACGGCGGCGGCGACGTCGTGATTGTGCGCGAGGTAGTAGCTGGTGTTGAAATAGAGGAGACCGGGGCGGTTTTCGTATTGGCCGTACAGATAATAATTCATAAAGCCGGAACTGGTGGCGCCTGCTTTCACTGAGGCGGCGACGTCGGGGTTTTCCTGGAGATAATAGTTTTCATCCCAATAGGGTGATGGGCGATAGCCTTCATACTGCCCGTACTTGATGTAGTGGTCGTAACCAGTGGCAAACTCCCCGTCGGCGACGGCGGCGGCTACGTTAGGGTAAGTTTCCAGATAATAATTTTCATCAAATAGCGAGTTCTGGCTGGTGATCGTTTCGGTGGCAATGAGGGTCTTCACGTTGCCGGCGGTGATTGAATAGACCCAGACGGTATGAGCGCCGACGCTCAGGACGGGCATGGAATAACTGAAGTCGTTGCTGGTGGTTCCCAGCCTGGCCGTTAGTTCGGGGCTTGGGAGATCGGCCAGGATGGTCTGCGCGACACCGGGGCCGCCGCCGATGGCGATCTGGATGCTGTTGGGTGTCGACGGATCGGTAGGATCGTAGGAATATCCGGTGATGAAGGCGGCGTTGGCAGCGGTGATTTTGCTGGTTTGAACGAGGCCATAGACGGTCAGGCTGTCCTGGGTTCCGACGAAAACCTGGCCGTCGGCGATGGTGGGCATGGCGAACTTGACTGTGGAATCGAGTCCGTTGTCCGGGGCCTGACCGCTGTCCCATAGTTCGTTGGAGAGGTTAGTGGGACTGAAAGCGCGGAACACGTTGGCGTTGCTGTCGATCTGCCAATCGATTGCGTCGCTGATGCCGTTTGAGCTGATGAAGGTCGAACCGGGCACGTAACCAAGATCGGATTCGGTAGCCGTCGAGTCTATGGTGAAAGTTGCATTCGAATTAAGCGTCAGAGCATATTCGGTGCCATGGTTGCCGGCGACCCAGTAGATGATTCCGTTGAAGTAGGCGGGCGTGCTGTAGGATCCGCCAGGAGTGAGCAGCACGGGTGGGGTATTGTTTCCGGAGCCGTTGGGAACGGAGTTGAGCACGTTATCGTTGGTGGTATTGTATTTGCCGAGATTGTTGGGATTGAGGACGAAGACTTTTCCAACCTTGCCGGCGACGAGAAGAACTTCGGGTATTCCCGGAATACTGCTTGGCACCATGATTGGTGGGCCGGAACCGAAATCGAAATCGTCAGTGTCGAGAGTACCTACGTCATACGGCGTGAAATAATCAGCCACTTTGAAACCCCAGCCGTTGACATTCTGGTTGGTGGGCGAGGTGGTATTGTCCGGCACCAGTTCGATGAGCGAGTCTGCGTAATCGCCGTCTGTCGGAAAACCATTGGAATCGAATGAGGTCGGTGCCGACAGGCCGGTGCCTGATGATAAATAGATCTCAGCGCCGCCATTGACGAAGACAGGCTCGCCTGCACCCTCCCAGATTCCGCCTTCGCCGTCGTTGGGGGTGTCGTTAAATACGCCCTTGAGGGTAAATCCGGTGGTGGTCAGATTGTTTACATTCCAGGCGACGAGCCAGCCGTGATAGGGATCGGTGTCGCCGTGGGACGCCCAGTCGACATAGAGGATGCCGTCAACGAGGCTGAGCCCTCCGCGCTGGTTTTGGCGAAGGGCATTAAACTGGACAACCTGTTTGCCGGTGCCGTTGTACGGATCGGTCACGGCATCATAGCCGGTGCCATACACATAGATGTTGGTGTCATCCGCGCCACTGGCGGGCGTCGCGGCAATTAGATAAGGGATGACCACATCGGTGCCGTTGCTGAGACTGATCGCGTGCAGACGCTGAACCCAATTGATAACACCGCCGATCGTTTCTTTTGTTGAGACCACCACGAACAGGCGATTGTTGGCGGAGTCGATCACCGGGGTTCCGGTGATGCCAATCTCGGGAGAGATGCCGGAGTGGGTATCGGTGTAGGGAACGGTGGTGATGGATGTAGCGCCCAGTGGATTGTTAATGTCGGTTCCGGCGGCTCCGGCGGACTGGTTCAAGAACGTTCGCTGCCAAAGAATGGCGCCAGAGGTCGTGTCGATGGCGTACATCATATCGTTCTCGGTGGCGACGAAGACGACATTGTGCATTCCGGCGGCACCGGCGGTGGTGTTGGGCCCGCTGGTGATGGTGACGCCGGTCTCAACCAGAGGCTCGGCGTAAACTTCCCCATCGACCGGCACGGAATATTGCTTGCCGAACGAATGGATATTGACGTTGGAGGGCGTGAGCGCGGTTTCTTGCGAATTTACGCCCGTGGTGACGTTGACGTTGTCGTAAGAGGTATAGTTCACGGAGAGGAGCAGCCTGCTCTCCAATGATTCAATTGGAATCCGGAAGGCGCGGTCAAGTTGAACGTCAGGAGATAGAGCAGAGCGCAGAACGCGAGCGATTCGGGAAATGAATGAATTTTCCATGTTGATTACCGCTGGATTTTGTAAATTGGAACGTGAACACCTGACGCTGGGGATTTTACAGTCGGGTCCTTATCTCGAAAACCGTGCATGGCCATCGGTATCAAATATATCGTCCAAGGCGCCCCTCGAAAGCCGTCAAATGCTCAAACCCCACAAAAGAATAGCAATCTGATGCGGAAATCCAGCGGGAAATTCATTTCACGTGGCCGAAATTCGGCGCAATTATCGAAAGATTCCGGCGTTGGTGTGGATATTGCGAGCCTTAGGGGGACGTCCGCCAGCCGAAATTCACGGCGACCCCTTTCCAACCGCGCCGCACTCGCCATAATGGAGGGGCATTTGGTCGAGTGATCGTTCGAGGTGTTCCCCTATGGGTCCGATCAATATCGCTCTTGTCAAACTATATCAAGCCGATCAGAAACTCCGCGAAGCCCAGGCCAGACTTGATTCCGTGAGCCGAAACGCCCGAATACAGGAACGCAGGGTGGCCGACCTGACCGAACGATTGCGCCTGGGGCAGACGACGCTCAAGGAGCAACAGTCGCAGGCGGGGCAGTTGGAACTGGATTTGAAAACCCGGGAGGCGAAAATTGAACGCCTGCGGGCCCAGCAGCAGAACGCCAAGACCAATCGCGAATATCAGGCGTTCCTCGTCGAGATCAATACCGAAAAGCTGGACAAGGGAAAATCCGAGGAAAGCCTGCTCAAGATCATGGAGACGGTCGAGAAGGACCAGGCGGAAATCAAGGAATTGATAGCATCCCTCGACGTGGAAAAGGCGAAGCTGGAGGCGATCCGGCTGGAAATCGGCGACCAGGTGAAGCAATTGCAGTCGGAGGTGGATTCCCTGCGTCCGGCTCGCGAAGAAGCGGCTGCTGCGACGACGCCGCAAGCGCGGCAAGCGTTCGAGCGCCTAGCCGATCGATTCGATGGGGAAGCCATGAGCGCCCTGGCCAAGCCGGACCGTCGCCGGGAGGAATATGTCTGTACCTCGTGCAACATGGACTTGGTGACGGACGTTTATAACAAGTTGCACGGTCGGGATGAGTTGATGTTCTGTCCCAGTTGTCATCGAATTCTGTACATTCCTGACGACCTGCCTGTGGAGTTGGCGGTGCACAAGGTGAAGGAAAAGAAAGAGCCGCGGGTGAAGACGAGTAATTTGAAAGCGGCGATCGGGCGGCAGACGGCGGCGGAGGACATCGGGAGATCGATCACGATTGAGGAAGATGAGGAGCCGGAGACTCCCCCACCGACAGTTTAACCGCGCGTTGTTATCCCAAAAATACCGGCAGCGATTTAACCCCCCTAAACGTCAGGCCTTTCAGCCACTGCATCCTGCTTTTCGCGAGCCGCATCCGGGGAAATCGGACGGCCAATTCACGAATCGCAATCTGGGCTTCCATTCGGGCCAGAGCGGCTCCGAGGCAATAGTGGATTCCGGAGCCGAATGCAAGATGCCGGTTTTCGGATCGGCGGATGTCGAGACGATCCGGATCGGGGAATTTTTCCGGATCGCGATTGGCAGCGCCAAGGCAGCCCAAAACGATTTCGCCTGGTGGAATGGTCTGGCCGCGCATTTCGATCGGTTCGCCGGCCAAGCGGCTGGTCCACTGCACGGGGCAATCGTAACGCAGAACTTCCTCAACAGCGGATTCGATCAAGTTCGGGTCGCGAACCAGCAGGTCCCACTGATCTCGATTCTGCAGCAGTGCCAGCATCGCATTGCCGATCAGATTCGTCGTGGTCTCGTGGCCGGCTGACAAGAGCAGAACGCAGTTGGTGAAAAGCTCTTCGCGATTGAGTCCGTTGGATTCGCGTTCGGCGGCCAGTAGCTGCGGCAAGAGGGAATTGCCCGGCTTTTTTTGGATATCCAAAACGACCTTGTCGAAATACTCGCGAAATTCCGTCCATGTCCGGGTGGCGCGGCCCTGCTGCTCGGGCGTGGGCCTCAGCGACAGCGCGGCCGCCAGGTGATCCGACCATTCTTTGATCTTCGGATAATCCTCCGGCGGAAATCCCAGCATCTCCGCAATCACGATCACGGGCAGGGGATATGCCAGGTCGGCGATGATGTCCATGCGGCCGCTTTGGGCTACGCGGTCGATGCGTTTCCGTGTGATCAATTCGATTCTGGGCCGAAGGTCGGCAAGCGAAGCGGGGGTGAAGGCGCGGGCGAAAACGCCGCGGACGCGGGTGTGATTGGGCGGATCGAGAAACAACATCGAAACGACCTCGGCTTCCACGCGCGATTCCTCTTCGGACACGTCGAGTTGATTGCGAACGAGCCGAGGCAGGCGCTGAGGAGCGAAGGGATCTTTGAGGAATTTTGGATTTCGCAAAATTTCTGAGACATCGTCGTAACGTGTCAGAATCCAGACAGGGGCGAGCGGATCCTTGCGCACCGGTTCGCGCTGACGGAGCCAGGCGTAAAGCGGGTAGGGGTCTTTTACGAAACGCGGATGGGCGAGACTTTTCTGAGCGTAAATTTTCCAGAGAACGGGCGGGACGCGCAGGGCTTTTTGCAATGGGCGCAAAGCTTTGGCGAGAATTCGCGGGCGAACGGGCCGCCATCCCCACCCGCCCCGCCGCCGGGGCATTCCGTCGGCGATCCAGCGATGGATCGCGGCCTCGGCTTGGGCTGGGGTCATCCCAGCGGTGTTGAGTCGTTTACCGATTTCCAGATCGCCGGCTATGGAAAGAGCGGCGACGACGTGTTCGGTGCCGACGTGCTCGTGATGAAGTCGCGTCGCTTCCTCGGACGCGGTTCGCAGAATTCGCAGGGAGGATTCATCGAGTTGATGGGCTCGGCGGATTGCGGACGGTTGATCCCCGTTTGATGGTTTAGCGCGAGTAAGAATTTGATCAGGATTTACGCCGCATTGTTCGAGGAGGTAAGCACCGGCGCTTTCGCGATCGGCGGCAATAGCGGAAAGCAAATCTTCGGGGTCGGCGGCGTCGCGGCCGTGGCGGGCGGCTTCGTCTAATGCGGCGACGAGGGCGCGGCGCATCCGAGGTGGGAACCGTTGCCACATGGCGAGGGATTGTATGCCGAAAAAGCCTCACGGCGACGCCGTGGGCGTTCGCGTTAATGCGCGTTAATCCAAATTCATCCTCATCAGGAACTGCGCATTGCTCGGCACCTTCTCCAACCGGCCCTTGAGCAGTTCGACGGCTTCCACCGGGTTCATATCGCTCAGCACGCGGCGGAGACGGTAGACCAGTTCCAATTCCTTGGGATCGAGCAGCAGCTCTTCGCGGCGGGTGCCGCTGGAGTTGATGTCGATGGCGGGGTAAACGCGGCTTGTCCACCAGGCGGCGATCCAGGTGCAATTCGGCGTTGCCGGTGCCTTTGAATTCCTCGAAGATCACTTCGTCCATCTTGCTGCCGGTGTCGATCAGGGCGGTGGCCAGGATCGTCAGGCTGCCGCCTTCTTCGATGTTGCGGGCGGCGCCGAAGAATCGCTTGGGCTTTTGCAGGGCGTTGGCGTCCACGCCGCCGGTGAGGATCTTGCCGCTGTGCGGGACTTCGGTGTTGTAGGCGCGGGCCAGGCGGGTGATGCTGTCGAGCAGGATCACCACGTCTTTGCCGAACTCGACGTAGCGCTTGGCCTTTTCGATGACCATTTCGGCGACCTGCACGTGGCGGCTGGCGGGCTCGTCGAATGTGCTGCTGACGACTTCGGCCTTGGTGTTGCGCTCCATGTCGGTCACTTCTTCGGGACGCTCGTCGATCAGCAGGACGATCAGCACCACTTCGGGATGATTCTTGGTGATGGCGTTGGCGATCTTCTGCAGGAGGACGGTTTTGCCGGTGCGCGGCGGGGCGACGATCAGCATGCGCTGGCCCTTGCCGATCGGCGTCACCAGATCGACGATCCGCATGTTCAGGTCTTTGGGATCGTGCTTCCAGGACCAGCCGGCGGTTGGGATGCAGCGGGGTGAGGTCTTCGAAATTGCTGGTATCGGTGATGCGCTCGGGGTCTTCGCCGTTGATCGCCTCGACGCGCAGCAGGGCGAAATAGCGCTCGGATTCCTTGGGCGGGCGAATCTGGCCCTGAACGACGTGCCCATTGCGCAGGCCAAATCGGCGGATCTGGCTGGGGCTGATGTAGATGTCGTCCGGGCAGGGGAGATAGTTGTATTCCGGGCTGCGGAGGAATCCGAAGCCGTCGGGGAGAATTTCCAGCACGCCTTCGCCGTACATCAGGCCGTTCTGGCGGATGCGGGCGCGGAGGATCTGGAAGATCAGGTCCTGCTTCTTCAGTCCGACGTAATCGATGATCCCCTCTTCCTTGGCGATCTCGTGCAGTTTATGCACGTCCATCGTCTGGAGGTCTTTGATGTAGAGCTTGCCGCCCTTGACCTGCTCGTATTTGGCGTTGGTCTCGGCGTCGAAGTTGGCGACGTCTTCGGTGGCGCCGGCTTGTCCGTTGCTCCGATCGACGACTTCGTCAGCCTTGGGGGGTAGCTTGGCCTCGGCGGCGGAATCCACCGCCACTGCCGAGGTTTCGTTTTCCTTTACGTCGCGCACCTCTGCGTCAGCGGATGAAGAATGATGTGATCCGCTTCTCCGTGTACGGGTGCTGGTTGTCTTTGCCATGTACGGCCTCCTGATTGTGAACTAATGTTAGGTCTTGCGCTGATTCGAATAATTCCAATTTAACGGGAAGGTGTGACTCTGAACCAATTGTTTATGAACCAATTTTCCCGGGTCTGGATCAACTGATTATACCCTCGGAGTCCATCGAAGGCTCGATCCATCCGTTTTCCTTCATTCCTTCAAAGCATTATTGAAGTAGCCATTGGTGAACGAATCCGCCCCAAATGCATTCTACGCTTATGTCAAGTCTGATCGGTCAGGTCTGATCCGGAAGTCGTTTAGCGAGAATTCGGAAAAGCACTTCTCTGACTTGGCCGCGGACATAATCCGCGTCAGCGGTGTTATCAACAATATAATCGGATATTTCTTTCTTCTTGTCCAGTGGCCATTGCGATTTTTCCCGGCGGCGAAGTTCGGCTTCGTTCCAGCCCCGGTTCCGGGCCACCCGCTCAAGCCGCTGAGCCAGCGGGAGATCCACAAATACAACCGCGTCACACCCCTTCTGCAGGCCGGCCTCAAAAAGCAGGGGCGTATCCCAAATAATAGCCCTGATTTGGTCCCGGCGACCAGCCTCGTCCATTTGCTTGTCCCGAAGCTGCGCAACTCTCGGATGCAGCAATTCTTCCAACTTTTTGCGCTGCTGGGGATCGCCGAAAACAATATCCGAAATCTTCCGTTTATTCAACTGCCCGTCCGCTTTTAACACATCGGGACCCCACCACTTGCTTAGTTGCGAGATAACGGCTGGATCCTGGTAGGCCTGTGGGACCTGTTGATCTGAACTGATGACCAGGCAGCCGAATTCGCCGAACATTCCGGCGATGGTGCTTTTACCGCTTCCGATCCCGCCAGTGATTCCGATGATCGGTTTACCGTGAAACACATCAATCGCCAAAACGCTTTAGATCGCGACACGATATTCACCAATCGACACCGGATTCCCGGCTGGATCGCTCAACAAGAGATTGTCCAGACCCGGGACCAATCCGCGTGGCCGATGATATTCGATTTCCGCCTCGGTTAATCGCCGAGCCAAGATCATTGACCGAATCGACGACCAAAGTCAGCGGACGAAAATCCTCGCGTGGCACTGGACGCTCGAGAACCTGAATCCTGACCCGAAAATTTTCCGCGCGATAGACCAACTCGCTGGCATCGTCGCCGGGGATTTCCTCCCGCTCAAATTTCAGCAGGCCGACATAGAATTCGTCGAGTTGCCGTTCAAGGCCGGCGGGCGCCCAGAGCATGCAATCGTCAATCGATATCAGCCGAACAGGCGGAGGCTCTTCGATTCTTGGACCGACGATCCTCCCCCACTTCGAACGCATCCGAGGGGAGATCAAGCTCGATCTGTTCCGAGCGGTCGATCATGAACGGCCCTTGATTCCCTGAATTATAGCTCAATTGATTATCCTAGTCACGACGTTTTTGGGCCGCGCCGCACAAGTGCTATTTCACTTCCTGCCAATTCTTGCCCCAGCCTACCTCCACCTTCAACGGCGCCGCCAGCTGGATTGCGCTGGTCATTTCCTGGCGGACCATCTCGGCTTCGGATTCCACCGCATCTTCGGGGGTTTCGAAAACCAATTCATCGTGAACCTGCAGTAGCATTCGGCTTGGGCGGTTCTCGCGCTTGATCCGGCGATGGATGTTGTTCATCGCGACCTTGATCAGATCGGCGGCGGAGCCCTGAACGACGCTGTTGATGGCCATGCGTTCGCCCATGTTGCGGATGGCCAGCGTGTTGCTTTGAATTTCGGGGATCGGCCGGCGGCGGCCGAGGATCGTCTTGACGTATCCCTGGCCCTGGGCCTCCATCACGCATTGGTTGAGGAAACGCGCGATGGACGGGAAGCGCCGGTTGTAATCATCGATCAGTTTCTGGGCCGAGGAAACGGTGAGGCCCTCGATCCGGCGGGCCAGGCCGAACGCGCTGACGCCGTAGACGATGCCGAAATTGATGATCTTGGCCTGGGCGCGCTGGTCGCGCGTGACCTGCTCCAGCGGGACGCCGAATACCTCGGCGGCAACGGCGGAGTGAATGTCCTCGTCGGCGGCGAAGGCGCGAAGGAGGGCCGGTTCCTGGGTGAAGTGGGCCAGAATGCGCAGCTCGATCTGGCTGTAGTCGGCGGTCAACAGCACATTTTTTTCGCGATTGCCGGGCACAAACGCCAGGCGAATCCGCCGGCCTTCATCCGTTCGGATCGGGATGTTCTGCAGATTCGGATCGCTGCAACTCAACCGGCCGGTGCCCGCGCCGGTCTGATTGAAGCTGGCGTGAATCCGGCCGGTCCGGGGGTTGAGGAATTCGGTCAGGTTATCGAGATAGGTGTTCTTCAGCTTGACCAGGCTGCGGTAATCCAGAATCAATTTGGGGACCGGATGTTTGTCGGCCAGCTTTTCCAAAACCTCGACGTCGGTGCTGTCGCCGGTTTTGGTCTTCTTGACGGATTTCAATCCAAGCCGCTTGAAGAGCACATCCTGCAATTGCTTGGGTGAATCGGGATTGAATTCGATTCCGGCCGACTCGAAGATTTGTTTGCGCAGCACCTCAATGCGCACGCCCAGGACCTGGCTTTGCTCCTTGAGAACCGAAGGATCGACGGCGATTCCGTTGGCTTCCATTTCGACGCAGCACGTCAATCAGCGGAGTTTCGACCTCATCGCAGAGCTTGCGCAGCTCGGGAATGTCGGCTAGCCTGGCTTCCAGCAGATCGGCCAGCCGCAGGGCCACGTCCGCATCCTCGGAGGCGTAAGCGGCGATGCGATTCAGGTCGACTTTCTGCATGGAAATCTGCTTGTTTCCCTTGCCGATCAGGTCGCTCGTGGGGACCTTGCGGATGTTCAGATAGTCCAGGGCCAGGCGATCGATGCCGTATTGCATTCGGCTGGAATCGAGCACGAAGGCGGCGATCATGGTGTCCAGTTCGACGCCCCGCACCTCAACGCCGGCCTGCCGCATGACCAGCAGATCGTATTTGATGTTGTGGCCGATTTTTTTGATTTCCGGGTTTTCCAGAATCGGCCGGAGCAGTTCCAGCGTTTCCTGGCAATTCAAGAACGTGGAATCCTGAGGGCCGCAGACCGCGACGTACCAGCCGGTTCGAGGTTTCCAACTGAAGCTCATCCCCACCAGCGACGACGCCATCGCGCCAAGAGCATCCGTTTCAGTATCGAATGCGAACCGCTTCTGTTTCTTCAGTTCCTTCAGAAATGCCTGCAATTGTTCGGGCGTTTGCACCAGCCGATAATCGCAATCCGCGCAGGTAATCGGGGCTGGCAACTGTTCGGGCGCTGTTTCCGTCATCGAACCGAAAAGCCCCTGGTCCGCCGATGAATCCCGTTGGATCCTCTTCGCCGGCGGCGGTGGCGGCTCGTCACCGGACGAAAACTTTTTGAGCAAAGTGGTGAATCCCAGCGATTGCAGATGCGGGCGCAGGGCATCGACATTCAATCCCGGGAACAGGCATTTCTCGGGATCGAAATCGAATTCGACATCGTTTTTCAGCGTGACCAGTTGCCGCGCGATCGGAAGACGGTCGGCGTATTTCTGGAAGTTCTCCTTCATTTTGGGGGTGAGCTTGTCCACGTTCTGAAGAATTCCGTCGATATTTCCATAAGCGGCGATGAGCTTGGCGGCGGTTTTCTCACCGACGCCGGGGATTCCCTGGACGTTGTCGATCGAATCGCCCATGAGTGTCTGGACGTCGATCGCCTGGGCGGGGGAATATCCGTGTTCGGATTCCATCCGCCGGCGATCCATGAAAGCATCGGACTGAACATCGTACATTCTGGTCGAATCATCGATCAGTTGACGGATGTCCTTGTCTTTCGAGACGATGATCGTTTCAAATCCTTTGTCGCGCAGGCGATGAGCCATGGTCGCGATCAGGTCGTCGGCTTCGAATCCGGGCTTGGCGAAGATGGGAATCCCGAGGTCGCCGACGATTTGGAGAATCTTTTTTTCCTGGGGATGGAAATCCGGAGGCGCCGGCTGGCGATTGGCCTTGTATTCCGGATAAATCTCCTTGCGGAAAACGAATTCGTCGCCCGTATCAATCGCCATGGCCAGATAGTGCGGCTTGCGGACTTCAATCAGATTCAGCAACCATTGCGTGAAAACATAGGTCGCCTTGGTTGGCTCGCCGGTGGGGCTGGATAAGTCGCGAAAAGGCGCGAAATATGCCCGGAAAATCTGGGCGTGGCCGTCAATGATGTAGAAGGTTTTGGTGTCCGGCACGGTCTTCAGGCAATCGTAGGACAATCCCTCGCCGGCGTCCAAAAACGGGGTTTCAGCAAATCAGCAAACGCGGCTTCCGATGGTGGCGTGGGAATTATTTTTTCCGCCGGAATAATCCCCTGGTACCAAGAGTCATCTATGGCAACCGGAGGATATATATGACGCATTTCAAGAAAATGACATTTCTGACGACCGTTGCTCTGACCGCTGTGTTGGCGGGCAAGGCGACGGCGGCAGAAACCGCAACAACCAGCATTGCTGGGACGCCTCTTGGAGGGGGCATATTTCAATACGATATTTCGCTGACCAATACGTCGACAGATGGTTCGACCATCGGGACTCTTTGGTTTGCCTGGATTCCAGGGGACTTTTACATGGAAGCCACGCCGACGAATGTCAGTAACTCAGCCGGGTGGCAAAACAACATCATCGGCGGTGGCGGAGAATCGATTCAATGGCAGGCCGGTTCCACGGCCCTGCTTCTGGCCCCGGGCAATACGGATCAGTTCATGTTTGACAGCACGGAAACGCTTGCGCAACTGGAGGGGCCTTCCACCGAAGGTAATAAACTGACCGAGACGACGTCCTTTCTATATAGCGGTGACACCGCGTTCTCCGGTAATGCGCTGGAGATAGTCATCCCCGCCGCCGTCCCCGAACCCGCGACGCTCAGCCTGTTGGCACTCAGCGCCGGCGGCTTGCTGCTTCGGCGGCGAGCGGCCTGAACCCGCACGGTCAAAATTGTTGCTCCAACCTGCTCCCAATGGCCAGTGTGTGCCGGCCATTGGGGGCATTTTATTTTTTGAATGGCGATTCTAAACGAGGGTTTCCTGAAGGAGATGTTCCGACGGGATTACGCGGAAAACCTCTTCGGTGCTGGTGACGCCCTGGGCGACTTTCAGCAATGCGGCGCGACGGAAATCGAGCATATTGTCCGAGATCGCGGCATCGCGAATCTCGCGGGTGGGGCGGCCGTCGGAGATCAGGTCCCGCAGCCGGCGGTTGATCCGCACCACTTCGAACACGCCGGTGCGGCCACCGTAGCCCATATTCTGGCAGGCTGGACACCCCTTGGCGGCGAAGAGCTTGTTTCCCTGTCCCGGCGCAAGCCAGGGACGCACGTCATCGAAAGTCTGTGGGCGCCATGGACAGGTCGAAATCGGTTTTGCAATCCGGACAAAGCGTTCGCACGAGGCGCTGCGATAAAATTCCCAGCAGCGAAGTCGCGAGAAAATGCGGGTGAACGCCGAGCCCGCGCATGGACTGGATCGCGCCGGCCGCGATGGGCGCATGGATGGTCGCCAAAACGAGGTGTCCGCTATTGGCGGCGCGAACGGCCGTTTCGGCGGTCTCGGGATCGCGAATCTCACCAACCATTACCACGTCGGGCGATTGCCTCAGCACGTTCCTCAGCAACAGGGAAAACCCGACATCGACCTGCGGATTGATCTGTGATTGCCGGATTCCTTCGATGGCATGCTCGACGGGGTCCTCGATGGTGTTGATCCTTCGTCGGCCGTCGTTCAGGCGGGCGAGAGAGGCGTACATGGTCGCGGTTTTTCCCGAGCCGGTCGGGCCGGTGAACAGGATCAGTCCTCCGGGGCTGGAAAGCATTCCCAAGAGCTCGCTAAGCTGATCCTTGCCGAGTCCCAGTTCCTCGATCTTGTAGAGGGTTGCGTTGCGGCTCAGAATCCGGAGGGCGATATCTTCCCCGTGCATGGTCGGCACCATGTTGACCCGCAGGTCGATCACTCGGCCGGGTTCGCTCTGAAAAAGCCAGCGGCCGTCCTGAGGCCGGCGCTTTTCGGCGAGGTCCATTCCCGACATCGCCTTCACGTGCGAGACAAATTTCCGACCCAGTTCCCGCGGCACGATTGCGATTGGATTGATGATCCCCAGATGGCGCACGCTTACGGTCAGGGTCGGTCCATCCTCAGAGAAAAAGATATCGCTGGCGGGGAGCATCACAGCGTACGAAACCAGTTTGGAGACGCCCTGCTCAACGGGCAGCTTGGCGACGTCTATTAGGGGAGTTTTTGATTCGGTGCTCATGTTAGGTTTTTCCGCCCGCAGTGATGAATTCATGCGCGGAGGCCTCATCGTCCTTGAGATCTAATACCGTTGCCAGCTTCAAAAGCGAAAAGAGATCGCTGACCCTGGGCTGAGCGGAGTGGGGGACCAGTTTTCCGCCGCTTTGCCGCATCTTGTTGTGGCTATCCAACAACCAGCCGATGGCGGAGGAATCAATGAACGGGGTTTTGGCCAGACTTAGCAGAACATTGTTTGAGGCCCAGGATGCTCCGAGGACCAATTCCAGGGGATTGTGTAATTTGGCGTCCAGAAGGTCGCTGCTGGTGATGTCGCCTTCAGCCAGCAGCTTTACGTATCCGGCTTTTTCGATCGAGATCATCGAAAGTTTCATATATGGCCCGTTATACCATCGGCGACAAAGGCCCCCAATTAATCACAGGCCAAATATTTTCATAATAATGGCCTCATCAAATGCGTTTAGAGTCTTGAAAGAATCAAAAAAGAAGACACCGGCATTGCTGCACGGTGTCTTCCGGAGGGGAGAAAATGCGCCTTAGGCGCTTGCCTTCAAATTTTACCTATCTTATCTTATACCACAGTCATTCCAAGAATCAAATGTCACAAATTTTGCTGAATCCAACAAACCCATCGGCCTGACGGCCCGGCAATCTATAAAAAATTCTGGTCGTTTATCCAATTATTGCCAAGCTCTGTCGAATTCCGGTCTGTTTTCCGGGTGAAAGCCGATTCGTTCTTTTGGCCATCGTAACCGTCACCGCGACGGTCGGGACCTCATATAACACCACTATTTTTGATCGGGAAAGTTGCAAAGATTCGGGGTGAGTTCCAAAATCGGGCGGGGGTGGGTTTTTTGCCTATCGAGACCCCACGGCGACGCCGTGGGCGTTTGGAGGGGATTTGATCGCGGTTAGTCCACGGTCCAGGTTTCCGACCCTGTGACCAGCGATTGCAGACTGCCCTGGCCGTGAGTTTTGATCGCCTCGGCGACCTGACTTCTGGCCAAATCTCCATAAACCGGCCGTTCCACGGCGCGGAATACTCCTAGCGGCTCGGGCATGGCCGGGTGACGCATCCGGCTCAGCATGAAGGCGTGGCTTGGATCGTCGGCCTTCTCATCATGAATCAGCAAGTCATCTGGCGGAACATCCTTCAGTTCGACAACCTCTGGCCTGGTCCCCTGGAGACGAATCCCCTTGTCGCTGGACTTACCGAAAATCATTGGTTTGCCATGGTCCAGATAAACGGTTGTATCTCCTTTGAACGATTTATCCGTCGCGTATTCAAATGCCCCGTCGTTGAAGATATTGCAATTCTGATATATCTCGACGAAGGCGGTGCCGACATGCCTGGCGGCGCGTTCCAGGACATATTCAAGGTGCTTGACGTCGATATCGATTGCTCGAGCGGCGAAGGTGGCCTCGGCGGCGATGGCGACACTGATCGGCCGCAACGGGGTCTCTACCGAGCCCATCGGGCTGCTCTTGGTTTTCTTCCCCTGCTCGCTGGTAGGTGAATACTGGCCTTTGGTGAGGCCGTAAATTCGATTGTTGAACAGGAGAACCCGGATGTTCATGTTTCGCCGGATGACATGCAGGAAATGATTGCCGCCGATGCTTAGCGCGTGACCGTCGCCGGTGACCATCCAGATATTCAGATCGGGGCGGGCAAGCGACAGGCCGGTCGCGAACGTGGGCGCCCGGCCGTGAATGCTGTGGAATCCCTAGGTGTTCATGTAATACGGGAAACGGCTGCTGCAACCGATTCCGGATACGAAGACGGTCTTGCTCCGGTCGGCGCCGAGCTTGGCGAGGACTTTCTTCATCTGCGCCAGGATCGAATAGTCCCCGCAACCGGGACACCAGCGAATTTCCTGGTCGCTGGCGTAATCGGCGGGTTTGAGAACATTTAATGGCTGGTTGGTCGCGATGCTCATATTCTTTATCCCCCCACCGCTTCTGCGACAGGTCGCAATTGATCCTTCGAGGGTTGAAGCTCACCGTTGGATTCGTTACCGGCGAGAATCGCCCGCGCGCTGCGCACGATCTCGGAGATTGTGAACGGCTGGCCGCGCACTTTGTTCAAACCTTTGACCTCCACCAAGAATCGAGCGCGCAGGAGGAGCCGGAGCTGGCCCATGTTCAACTCGGGAGCGAGCACGTGCTGGAATAATTTCATGATCTCGCCCAAGCGGATGGGCATCGGGTTGAGATAGCGGATGTGTACGGCTGAAACCGCCAAACCCTCGGCCTGCAACTGCAAGGTCGCGGCCTTAATCGCTCCGAAGGTGCTGCCCCAACCGACGATCAGGAGTTCGCCGGTGGTCTGGCCGGTCCAGATCAGATCGTGTCCGGCGGGCTCGATCCCTGCGACCTTGGCGGCGCGGGTTCGGACCATGTGTTCGTGGTTGATCGGGTCATAGCTGACTGAGCCAGTGACATCCTGTTTTTCCAGGCCGCCGATGCGATGTTCCAGTCCGGGCGTGCCGGGGAGCGCCCAGGGCCGGACCAGATGCTCGTCGCGCCGGTACGGCATGAACGGCGTCCCGTCCGATAGCGGATGTCGAATATCAATCCTCGGCAACTTCGACACATCGGGGATCAACCACGGTTCTGCGCCGTTGGCGATGTATCCATCACTGAGGAGCACGACCGGCGTCATGTATTTGGTGGCGATAGTGAAAGCTTCCAATCCGGCCTGAAAGCAATCCGCGGGCGACGCAGCCGCGATCACGGGAATTGGACACTCCCCGTTTCGCCCGAAGAGGACCTGAAGCAAATCCGCCTGCTCGGTTTTTGTCGGCAATCCGGTGCTGGGGCCGCCGCGCTGAACGTCGATCACCACCAGCGGCAGTTCAGTCATTACCGCCAGGGCCATGCCTTCGGATTTGAGGGCGATGCCCGGACCGCTGGTTCCGGTCACCCCGAGCGAACCGCCGAAGCTGGCGCCGATGGCGGCCCCCACTGCCGCAATTTCGTCTTCGGCCTGAAACGTGATCACGCCGAAATGTTTTTCCGCCGCCAGATTGTGTAGGATATCGCTGGCGGGTGTGATCGGATAACTGCAATAGACCAGTTGTTTTCCGGATAATTTCGATGCCGCGATCAATCCCATCGCCAGGGCTTCGTTGCCGGTGATTTTTCGATATTTCCCCGGCGACAACTTCGCCTTGGGGACGTGATATTGTTCGGTGAACAGCTCGGTGATTTCGCCGTAATTGAAACCCGCCTTCAGGGCCAGGACATTGGCCTCGGCCACCGCGGGCTTTTTGGCGAATTTCTGGCGAATGTGCTGAAGCGTCAATTCCAGCGGGCGGCCGTACAGCCAATAGACCAAGCCCAGCGCGAACATGTTCTTGCAGCGATTGGAATCCTTGGCGCCAAGACCGGTCTGGCTGGTGGCCGAAAGAGTCAGCTTGTCGATCGGAACCTGAACCAGACGCAGTCCCTTCAACGATCCGTCTTCCAGCGGATTGGCGGCGTAGCCGGCCTTGCGCAGGTCGCCGGCGCCGAATGAATCCGAATCGACGATGACAATTCCACCGGCACGGATGGCGCCGACGTTGGTCCGAAGCGCCGCGGGGTTCATCGCTACCAGGACATCCACCTCGTCGCCTGGAGTGAATATCTCGGTGCTGGAAAAGTGAATCTGATATCCACTGACGCCGGCAAGCGTGCCGGCCGGGCGCGAATCTCGGCGGGAAAATCGGGAAGCGTGCTGATGTCGTTCCCCACCGCCGCGGAGGTGTCGGTGAATTGCGTTCCCGCCAACTGCATCCCATCGCCGCTGTCGCCCGCGAAGCGAATGGTCGCGGAGCGCAAATGGGTTGACTGTCTTTCCAGTAATTGCCGGTACGAATCCCGGACCCGCCTCAGCAGACGCGTCACTCATAAAACCTTCTCAATAAGAACGATTTTCTTCGAAGAAAACCGCAGGATGGCCATCCCGCCATATCACAACAAAAACGATAGCAATTGTGGGTTCGATCTTCAACTCCGGCCATCGGCCGAGCAACTCACCTGTCAAAATGGGAGAATTAACTTGACCTCCGGGGTTGCCTAATGTTTCATAATGTGATGCGTCAGACCTACCACACAATTATCAAGCCGGAATCCGCGGACTGTTACGTGGGGTGGGTCGAGGAAATCCCCGGCACCATGACCCACGGACGATCGCTGGATGAATGCCGTAGAAAGCTCCGCAACTCGCTTCTCCTGATGGTCGAAACACACCGCGATGAGGCCCGCGTGTCACTGGATGCCTCTTGCATTCTGGAAGCGGTTGAAATCGACACAAGTGAACTGCATTTGCCGCCAAACTAATTCGCGGGGCTCGGGGCCGTGGTTGCATCACTTTCTGCGGCGTCGTGTATGGGCGTTCCTTCCACTCCGATGATCTGCTGCACTCCCGTGAATTTTGGAACCGGAATCTGGGCCTGCACGTCTTTCGCTTTATTTCGCAGGTCGTTTTGCTGCTGCAAAAACGGCGGCTTCTGGGCCGTCAGCGAATCGTTGTCTCGCTTCAGCGCGTAATATTGATCGGGTAACGGCAGCTGAATCGTGTTGCCGTTGCGATCTACAAAAACGCTCTGGGCCGAGAGGCGATCCATCTCGACCGTGTTCTGGCCGATTTCGGCGTCGATCTGTGTGAGTTTTTGCTGGACCGCGTCGAATTGTTGTTGCAATGCGTCGAGCTGCTGTTTGACCCGGGCTTCATCAGCTTTTAATTCCTCGAGTTGCTTGGCCGTGACCCATGTCGCGCCCAGCGATACATTCCCTTTGTCGCCGCCAGCTTCTGTAGGATCGCATCCTGCTCGGCGAAGAGTTTGACCGCCTGCAAAACCACGGGGGCCGCCTGATTGGCGCTGGGGACGACGTTGAGCGCCTCGGCGACGTTGTCGAGAATTTCTTTGGCCACCGGGGCGGACATCATTGCCTGATCGTAATAGTTCATCGCGACGACGAACGATTTTTGTCGCCATGAAATCACGGCCAGATTGTTCAGCGTCGGCGCATGATCGGGAACTAACTGAATCACCGCCTCGAACGACTTTCGCGACTGGAGCACCTGGTCTTGTTTATATAGCAGGACTCCCTGCAAATAGAGTGCGGGCGCGGATTGTGGATCGTCGGTGATCGCCTGCTGGAGCAATATCCCCGCGTCTTTGTAGCGATAGTTGGCGATCAGATCCTTCGCCGGCGCGGCCTCGGTGTCGGCGGCGGCGCGGCGTCGTTCGCGTTCGTCGGCGGTGATCCATTGGTCGCCGAGCTTCACCATTCCTTTATCCTGGCGATCCTGCCAAACCGCGAGATCTTTCTGGGCTTCGGCAGCTACCGATGGATCGCCGGATTGCGCGATGAATTTCTGATATCGATTGATAATGTCCTGAATGTCCACCGAATGACTGGCCACGCGGCGGAGCGATTCCAGCCGATCGCCCGCATCGGAAACGGGACTTGCGGTGCGGCTGGCTTCTATCGAAACGACTTTATCCGCGTCCACGGCCACGACCGTTCCGTCACTTTTTGTGACCGTCCAGCCGTCTGCGGTCTTTTGAATTTTCCCCTCAATCTGTGTTCCATCGGTGAGATTGACGATCTCGGCGCCGGCCCAGGACCCGGCAAGCAACACCGCTATCAGCGCCAACATTACCCTCATCAGCGGAATTTTAGACCCAAACGATCACTGAGGAAACAACCAATTCGTGTACAATCCGCCTTTAATGCCCGAAACCGAAGGGACATGGACGGTCCGGCGGCTTCTCGAATGGACGACCCCGTTCTTCACGCGAAAAGGCGTGGATTCGCCGCGATTGTCGGCCGAATTGCTTTTGGCGCATGTCCTGGCGGTTCCACGAATCAAGCTTTATACCGATTACGAGCGGCCGCTGGACGCCGGACAATTGGGCGTCTATCGCGATCTCGTTCGGCGCACGGCGGAAGAGGAGCCGGTGGCGTATCTCACGGGCCGCGCGCATTTCTTCAGCCTGGAATTCGCCGTCTCGCGCGATGTGCTGATTCCCCGGCCGGATACGGAAACGCTTGTGGAGAATGTGATTCAGCTCATCCGCCATCGCGCGGACTTTGCCAGTCCGCGGGTGCTGGACCTGTGCACGGGGAGCGGTTGCATCGCGGCGGCGATCGCGCATAACGTGAAGGACGCGGTGGTCGTAGCGACCGATATCAGCCCGGCCGCGGTCGCTATCGCCCGGGAGAATCTTGAACGCCTAGGCCTGGCTCCCCGAGTGGTGGTCGAGGAAGGCGATCTCTTCGCCCCGCTGCAGCGCATGGTCGATCGCCAGCCGTTTCATCTGCTTGTCGCCAATCCGCCGTATATTCCCAGCGGCCAGATTGCGCAGCTCGACCGGAGCGTGCGCGAATACGAACCGCTGTCCGCGCTCGATGGGGGTCTCGATGGGATGGCGATTCATCGGCGGATTTTAGCGGAGGCGCCAGGCCATCTTTTCCCCGGCGGCCAGATTTTTCTGGAGATCGCGTTCGACCAGGCAGAGCTTGCGCGGCAGATCGCGGGGGAACATGCGGAGTTTGCGGATGTGCGGATACTCAAGGATCAGGCGGGGAATCACAGGGTGTTGACCGCAAGGCGGGTTTAAACCAATAGGGATAAAGCTAGAGCGGGAATAAAATTTGTGTTGACTGCGTACATTTGTACGTTATAATGACGTTCACTTGTAAGTCATCAAGGAGCGTTAATGGGCAAGCGGCCGGCGTTATCGAAATCTGAACTGGAAATCACCCGGATTGTTTGGAAGCTCGGCAGCGCGAGGGTCCGCCATGTGGTCGAAGCGCTGCCGGCCGGGCGGCAACTGGATTTCTTCACGGTGCAAACCTATCTGCGCCGGCTCAAGGCCAAGGGGTATCTCAAAACCCGCAGGGATGGGCGGGCGGATGTTTATTTCCCGGCCATCAGGTCTTCCAGCGTTATTCGCGAAATTATCGCCGATTTTGTTGACCGCACGTTCGGCGGCGAAGCTCTGCCGCTCATGCAGCACTTGATCCAGGACCGCGGACTATCCGACCATGAAATCGACCAGTTGCAAATCGCTCTTGACGAATTCAAATCCCGGAGGAAGTCATGATTCCCCAACATATTTTCGATCTGGCCGTGCGGCAATTCGCGCAGCTCTCTGTCGCGATCGCGACCGTCGGCCTGCTCACGCGATTTGTCTGTCGCCGTCGCCCGGAGCTGGTGTATGCGCTGTGGGTGCTGGTCCTGCTCAAATCCCTGACGCCGCCGATTTGGAATAGTCCCATCGGCATCTTCAGTTGGGCCGCTTCGCATCAGATTGTGTTGGCCCCGACGAGCGATGATCACACGCGGATCACCGCGGCGATCGCGCCGACGCCGGTTCATCTGTCATCGCCAACCCTGGTCGCAGCGCCCATGTCGTCGGAGCGACAGACTTGGCGCATTGCGCTGGAGACATGGTCGGTTGGCTGCGCCGGCGTGGTGCTGGTTGTCGTTATTCGCTGGCGAATGCTGACGAGGCGTATCGCGCGCTTTTCGGTGCCGCCGCCGCCCGAACTGACCGAAGCATTGGAGCACGCGTGCCAATCGCTGCGAATAGGGCGTCGCCCGACGCTGCGCGTATGTCGCGCCGCCATCGGGCCGGCAGTCGTGGGGACGCTGCAGCCAATACTGGTCATTCCCGAATCCGTCGCGACCCGGAACACCCCGGCGCGGCTTCGCATGATGCTCATACACGAACTGGTGCATCTGCGCGCCGCGACCCGCTGGTCGCAGGCGTGCAGCTTCTCAGCCAGGCGATCTGGTGGTTTCATCCGCTGGTCTGGTGGATGAACCGGCAGATTACACACGCCCGCGAGATATGCTGCGATTCCCAGACGATCGTGAACCTGCGGTGTTCACCGGCCTGGTACGCACAGACATTGATCGACATTCTGCGCCAGCGGCGGACTTTCGAGCCGCTTCCACTGGCCGTGGGGATTCGATCCGCCGGGCTGACCGCCCGCCGATTGAATCAGATCATGTCGTCGAGTCCATCGCATCTCCGCACGCCGCGACGGTATTGGGCAGTCATGGCGATTTGTGCGTTGGCACTTCTTCCGGCGCCGGCGTTTCGCCGTCACGGGCGGCAGACGACGACGGGCAGGTTTTAGCATCTCGTCCGGTTCAGCCGGGCGCCGCAGCTTCGGAGCAACGCGTCCGTCATTTCGTGGCTGTTGTTGTGGGCATCGACAGCCTGACTTTCCAAGGCCAGCGAACCACGCTTGATGAGCTACCTGCGATGCTTGAGCGAGTGCCCGACCGCGAACACACGGTCTTGGAATTAGCTTACTCCGACGGCGATGTAACAATTCGGCAATTCAATGAAGTGCAATTCCAACTGATGGAACTCGTGACGAAACTTGGTTTCGAATACCTCAGCATGACGGGTGAACACCCGGCCAGTTACCAGGGAAAACCGGATCGGATGGTTGACGTGCCCGCCACGCAACCGGATCGAATTCTTCCGGCACTGACGCCCGCGCCGGTTTCGCAACTGACACATCAGTTGGACTTTCATTTTGGACAGGTGCAATTCGCTCCCGGCGACACCATTAACATCACCGAGGTTCGGGGTACTTCCGACAACATGATGGTCGATGGGACATACCAAGTGAAAGGGACGTACACGCTTGCTTCCCACGATCACGCGACGCTTGCGGTGTCCGTGTCAGCCAAAGACCCGAAGGATGCTCGCGGATACTGGTGCGCTGATCAGACCATCAGAATCACGAAGGGAAGCGGAACATTCACGTTGACCGAACGCTTGGCTTGCGAGGGATATCCGCACATCAGTTTCTATGGGGACAACGGCGCCATCGGTGGAGTGTATTTCGGGACCGGTTCTTGGATTTGGCAGTAGAGCGAACGGCTTATCGCTTGGAGAACTGGAACTTCCGGCGTGCGCCGCGCTGGCCGTATTTTTTGCGTTCTTTCATTCGGCTGTCACGGGTAAGGAATTTGCTTCCGCGAAGGGGGACTTCGAGGGTGGTATCGTACTTGGCGAGTGCACGGCCGAGGCCCATGACGATTGCGCCGGCCTGGCCGGTGTGGCCGCCACCGTTGCAGCGGGCCCAGATGTCCATTTTGCCGCCGGTGTTGGTGACTTCGAGGGGGCCGAAGATGGATTTGCGGTCTTTTTCGGCGGTGAAATAATCGTTGAGAGTGCGGCCGTTGATTTCGATTTTGCCGGAGCCGGGGGCAATGCGAACGCGGGCGACGGCGGACTTGCGACGGCCGACGCCCCATGTGTAGGTCGGCTTTACCTTAGGGGCTTCTGGTTCGGTTGATTTAGCGGGGGCCGGTGCTTTTTCAGCCGGTTGGGGCTTTTCGATTGTTTCGGTCGGCTCGGAAGTCGGTTGAGAATCTGCGGCTGTCATTATGGTTCACTTTCCACTAGCGCGCCAGCTTCAGCTCCTTAGGCTGTTGCGAAGCGTGGGGATGTTTGTCGCCCTTGTAGATCTTAACCTTGGTCAGAATATTCCGGCCCATTTTGCTCTTGGGCAACATGCGCCGAACCGCCAACTGCAGAAGCTTTTCGGGATGTAGCTCATGCATGGTCTTGAATGAATATAAATGTCGGCCGCCGGGATAGCGGGAATAGGTTTCGTGCTGGATGACCTCGGCCTTTTTGCCGGTGACTTTCACCTTTTCGGCGTTGAGGACGATGACGAAATCGCCGGTGTCGACGTGCGGCGTGTAGGTGGCTTTGTTCTTTCCCTGAACGATCATGGCGATTTTGGCGGCCAATCGGCCGAGGATCTGGTCGGTTGCGTCGACGACGTACCAATCCATTTTGATCTCGCCGGGCTTGGGCATGTAGGTGCTCATTGGTATCTCTTTCGCGTCCCTCTACCGACAAAAAACCTCCCGGCGCTTTGGCCCGGAAGGGAGCGAGAAGTTTACTGACGAGACCACGGTTGTCAACAGGCTGCGCAGGCGGGCAATTGCCTGTTGTTTGCGGGAAATTCGGGTATTTCGGCAAAAAGCCCAATTTAACACTGGAATAATAAAAAGGCATTGCTATCTTTATTATTGTCAGCAGGAGGTTGGCTGTCGTGCCATTTAGCGTGAGGGAAGTTCAGCCGACTCCCAATCCTAACGCGATGAAATTGATTTTGGACCGGGTGATAGCGGATTGCCCCATGAGTTTCCTCAACGCGGCTTCAGGCAACGAGCATCCGATCGCATCGCGACTTTTCGCCATCAACGGAGTGACGGCCCTGCTTCTGCTGGGCGATTTTGTGACGGTCACTAAATCTCCCGAAGCAAAGTGGGCGGATATTACGAAGAAAGTGAAGCAAGCGCTGGCGGCGACGTGACAGCCCAGGAGCATTTAGATCGAACTGAAATTATGGGACGAACGTAGCACTATTACGAAGTGTTTCTTCCCTCCTTACCCCGTAGGTCTCACCCACGCCTACGGGGTTTTTTGTTTTTTGGCGCGGGGGAGTTTCCCGCCGAGCAAGCTCGGCGGGCTTTGTAGAAAATCAGTGGGCGTCGATCCTTTGCAAATCCTGCGGGAGAATTTTGTCGGCGATTTCGCGGGGGATTTGGCCGGTGGGGAAGATCACAGAGAGGTGCGAACCCTCGTAGGCGACGATGATTCTTCCCGAGGGGTCGCGCCAGATGCGCTGGACGGATTGATAATCGGGGATGTGATCGGTGAATACTGCCTCGAGTGTGAAGGGTTGAGCATCTGAAAGCGTCGGGCGAATGCGGGCGATTCTTCCCGCGGAATTGAAAAGGAACAAGTGTCCTTCCAAATCGGCGACGAGATGAGCGGTTCGATCGGATGATCCGGCACATTGATCGGGAAGAAACCAGACGCGGCGTTTGCCGGCAGCGGTCACGACAGTGAGAGTGGACTGGCCGTCGTAAAAACGATTCCCGGCGTCGTCAATCAAAAGGAGCGGGCCGTTCTGTGCGATAGTGTCAGGCGCGGTCGCGGCGGTCGTGGGGTAGACGATCGGAGGAGGTTCATTGGAAATTGATTCGCCCGGGTCCATGGGCTGCCAGTCGTGGTCGTCGATGATCCAATGTGAGTTGCCGCGGGCGATCGCGGGCCAATCGGATTTGTTCCAGCCGGAGGAGCTGCCGGTGTCGATGGACCAGATCGCCAATCGCGGTTTCGGATCGGGAACGGTTGGGTCGAGGGCGAGAGTGCGGTGAGAGGAATCATCGCGAAAAAGCCAGCGGCCGCGGCTGTCGATGGCCAACATGCGGGAGAAATTTCGTTCGGATGGGCGGAGAAGGGGATCGAGTTGATCGGGAGGCAGGAACCGGGATGGGCCGGCATCAGGGGTGCTGACAATCCATTCGTCGCCGATGGCCTCGACCGTGGCGTTGCCTTTGGCGAGGGCATCGACGACCGCGGAGGGAAGTTCCTGAACGGGACGGCCGGGGCGGACAGCGAGATAATCCGGGGAAACGACCGAGGGTTCCTGGCCTTCGCGCGGGACGGTGACTCCTTGCGGGGCGAGGAAGACCATGCCGCCGTCGCGGAGGCGGGCTTTGAGGGTCAGTTGATTTCCGTTGACGGCCGTTCCGCCGAGAGTCGCGCCCTGCAGGAGTTGGCTGATGCGCGCTTGCGATTCCGGGGCAGCATCCGGCGCCAGCCTTTGCAGAATGGGATTGACCTTCGGCCCATATTGGGCGAGTTTCTGATAAGCGGCGACGCGTTTTCCCGGATCATCATCGCCAAGCTGATCGACCAGGGAAACGATGTCTTTCTCGGCGATTTCGGGATTGTCGAGGGAAACGAAGGTCAACGCACTGGCGCCAGTCTGGCGGCGAATCTGCAGGACGCTGCCGTCGAGAAGCGGAACAAGGTAGACAATGTTGCCAGGCCAGTTCAGCGGATCCAATGGTGTCCATTGACCGTTCAAATATCGAGCAACGCGGGTGTCCGGAAATTTTCATCCGCGGGAATCCAGGCTAACAGACCGCGCGTGTCAAACAGCACCACGGGCGCGGCTGTGGGCCGAGTGGTGGAATCCGGAAAAACCAAGGGGCAATGATCTTCGCTGAGTTGATCGCCAAGACTAATGATGCTCACGCCATCGTCGGTCGGGACGATGAGGCGTGTGGTTCCGGCATCATCCCAGGTCATGGCCAGGTCCCACCGATAGGGACGGTTCCATGAAGATCTGCTGCGTGCCCGAAGAAGAAACGATTTCGAAGCCGCGATCGTTCCAGCAGACGGCGGACGATTCCCAAATACCGCGACGATTCAAGGCCCAGATGATGTATGCGATCGGGCGATCGACGATGTGTTCGCTTTCGCCCGATGCGCGGGCCAGGACGATGGGCAAAGGATCGGCATCGGAGCGCGTGATCCAAAGATCGCCGCGCGAGCAGACGTAAATTGGCTCGTTGAAAATCAGATGAGCGGCATCGTTCAATTCAACGGGGATGGACCACGGGCGGGTTTCGGGATAGTTGGGAAAATCCGCGTGCAAGAGTTGGCCATAATCCTGAAGAGTCGGCGCGGTGGTCGGGGAGGTTGTTGTGGTGGTAGATGGCGCCGGCTGGGAGACGGCCATCGAAAGCGGCGCGGCGCTTGCTGACGCCCGAAGAATAGAACGATTGCGATGCCCGCGCCGATGGCCAGTATGAGCCAAAGTATCAGCCGCAGCACGCGCCCGGAGGATGCCGACATTGCGGGGTCCATGGTATACGTTGGAAAGACGTAGCGGAAATTAACTTGACTCGGAGAAGGCGAAAGCGAATAATGTCTTTTGGTATCACCTTTCTTCCGGCAAGGTCGGCTGCGGTGATTTAACTGCGGCGAAAAGTGATGACGGCCTTTGCTGCTCGTTGCGATAGGCAACACCTGACAATATCGAATTGGTTCCTGTGTCAACCGAATTGGCCGTGCGAGCCGATAACAGTTAGCCTTGTCAGGCTGGTGAAGCGTTTGTGGCCATTGAAAACGTGTCGTCGAAGAAATTCGCGACACGGATTGACAACGGCTAAACAAACGATAACATCTGCCTCCCCCGGTGAAGTTCACCAAGCTTTTCGTGGGCGCGGGTTATTTCGGCAAGTCTTTTTGCCGCAATGATTTGTGGTTTTATTTGGTGTTTTTGTTCTTTGACAAGTGAATAGTCGGACAGCCGCGAGGATGTGGGTTCGGAAGCGTTGGTGTACAACGCGGTCCGGACAAATTGAAAGTCGGATTTCAGGTTTGAAGTTTGAATCTGAAGTTCACTAACTCAAACATCCTTGTGGTGCACGCAAAGTGATCTTCCTTGATCATTGTTTTGAGTATGCCATCGAAGATGTTTGAGCCTTGCAATCCCGGATCGAGTCGCATGAATTGTAGCGGAATCGGTGACTGACCCTGTCGTCCTAGCCGACGACGGGGCAGTAACAACCGATCGGATTTGTCTTAATCCGATCGGTCGGACAAACTCATTTCGAGGATAAACGCGAATCGTGAAAGTGTCAGTCTCCGGTCAACTGCCATGGAGTAATACCGATGGTGCCACACCGGGCATCAGGATGCGATTCGTGCCAAGAAATTTAATTGAAGAGTTTGATCCTGGCTCAGCCTGAACGCTGGCGGCGTGGCTAAGACATGCAAGTCGTACGGGTGTAGCAATACACCAGTGGCGGACGGGTGAGTAATGTATCGCTAACGTACCCCGGAGTCTGGGATAGCTGCCCGAAAGGGCAGGTAATACCAGATGATATATCCTTTTCGCATGATGAGGATCTCAAAGGGAAACCGTTCTGGGAGCGGGCGATATCGTATCAGCTAGTTGGTGAGGTAACGGCTCACCAAGGCGACGACGCGTAGCCGGACTGAGAGGTTGGCCGGCCACATTGGGACTGAGACACTGCCCAGACTCCTACGGGGGGCTGCAGTAACGAATCTTCCGCAATGCACGAAAGTGTGACGGAGCGACGCCGCGTGTGGGACGAAGTCCTTCGGGATGTAAACCACTGTCAGGGGTTAGAAAGTTCTGATCAACCCCAGAGGAAGGCACGGCTAACTCTGTGCCAGCAGCCGCGGTAAGACAGAGGTGCCAAGCGTTAGGCGGAATCACTGGGCTTAAAGCGTGTGTAGGTGGACTGGTAAGTACCTTGTGAAATCCCACGGCTTAACCGTGGAACTGCTTGGTATACTGCTGGTCTTGAGCAACCTAGGGGCGAGCGGAACAAATGGTGGAGCGGTGAAATGCGTAGATATCATTTGGAACGCCAATGGTGAAAACAGCTCGCTGGGGGTTTGCTGACACTGAGACACGAAAGCCAGGGGAGCAAACGGGATTAGATACCCCGGTAGTCCTGGCCATAAACGATGTCCACTAGATCGTAGTGCCTCTGACGGTATTACGGTCGAAGCAAAAGTGCTAAGTGGACCGCCTGGGAAGTACGGTCGCAAGGCTAAAACTCAAAGGAATTGACGGGGGCTCACACAAGCGGTGGAGCATGTGGTTCAATTCGAAGCAACGCGCAGAACCTTACCTGGGCTTGACATGCTAGGATTATCTCCATGAAAGTGGAGTAGGCCCTTCGGGGTACAACTAGTACAGGTGCTGCATGGCTGTCGTCAGCTCGTGTCGTGAGATGTCGGGTTAAGTCCCTTAACGAGCGAAACCTTTGCCCTTAGTTACCAGCGGGTTATGCCGGGGACTCTAAGGGGACTGCCGGTGTCAAACCGGAGGAAGGTGGAGATGACGTCAAGTCCTCATGGCCTTTATGCCCAGGGCCACACACGTGCTACAATGGGGTGCACAAAGCGAACCTAAAGTGCAAACTCATGGAAATCGCAAAAATCACCCCCCAGTTCAGATTGGAGGCTGCAACTCGCCTCCATGAAGTTGGAATCGCTAGTAATCGCGGATCAGCTACGCCGCGGTGAATGTGTTCCTGAGCCTTGTACACACCGCCCGTCAAGTCATGGGAGCCGGAAATAGCCGAAGCCGCCTCATTACAGAGGTGTCTACGCTAGGTTCGGTGACTGGGACTAAGTCGTAACAAGGTAGCCGTAGGGGAACCTGCGGCTGGATCACCTCCTTTCTAAGGGATTACTTAGAACTCGATCAGAGCGATCTGACCGAGATAACCCAAGTCAGCACAGTCTCGTTCGTGATGCTGAATCACGTAAATCCCGGCGGTGACGCCGGGGAATGGCTTCCGACTATTCATTTGTCAAAGACCTTTTGACCAAAGCCCGATCTCCAAAGAGATCGGGCTTTTTTTGTTCCCGCATTTCCAATTCGCCCCCTCCCCGTTGCCAAAGGAATCTCCGACCATGATCAGGCCTAGCTAAATGCGCCTAAAGCGCAAACGGAGTCCCGTATACGAGTCAGGGCAAGCCGTTCGGCATAAAGAGCGCAATGATAAAAATCCGTGTCATAGGCGCGCAAAACCGGCCAGTGATGGGCGCCAGCCAAAACCGGCCATTTTGAGGAACAGGAGATTTGTCCATTATCGTTGGCTTCTGGCTCTGCCGGAAGTGGACGATGGGATGGCGAATCAACTCAAGATGGCCGAAGTACAGGCAATACTGGCACTTGCGCGAAGCGGCTGGTCCAACCGGCACATCGCCCGGCAACTGGCCGTCATCTCCGCCTATCGGCGCAGGACGATGGCGGAGGCGAAGCCTACCGTTCAAAACCGGCCAGCGCGCCGATCGGCTCCGTCAGTACTGCTGGCCCCTGGCGTGAGGTCATTCTTCAGAAGCTGGATGCTGGCCTGACGGCCCAGCGGATTTATCAGGACCTTCATGGCGACCACGGTTACACCGGCAGCTACTACAGCGTTCGCCGGCTGGTCAAGAAGCTGACGGCGGCGTTGCCGGCGCCGTTCCGGCGGATGGAATGCGAGCCGGGAGCCGAGGCGCAGGTGGACTTTGGCCGGGGCGCGCCCATCGTCGGCGCCGGACGGCAAGCGCAAGAGCACCTGGGTGTTCCGCATCGTGCTGAGCCACAGCCGCAAGGGATACGCCGAGGCGGTGCATCGGCAGACGACCGATGATTTTCTGCGTTGCCTGGAGAACGCCTTCGCCCACTTCGGCGGGGTGCCCAGGACGCTGGTGATCGACAATCTTCGCGCGGCGGTGACGCGGGCGGACTGGTTCGATCCGGAGCTGTGCCCCAAGGTCCGGTCGTTCGCCGAGCATTATGGCATCGCCATCCTGCCCACCAAGCCGTACACGCCGCGGCACAAGGGGAAGATCGAACGCGGCATCGGCTATGTGAAGGGCAATGCCCTCAAGGGGCGGACCTTCGCTTCGCTGGCCGATCAGAACCAGCATCTGCTGAACTGGGAAGCAACCGTCGCCGACACGCGCATTCATGGCACGACGCGCCGGCAGGTGAAGGAAGTCTTCGAGCAGGCGGAGAAGCCGGCGCTGCTGCCGCTGCCGGCGTCGCGGTTCGATCTGTTCCAGGAGGCGCTGCGCAGCGTGCATCGCGACGGGCACGTGGAGGTCAAGGGGGCGTACTACTCGGTGCCGCCGGAGTTTTTGGGCCAGCGGGTCTGGGCGCGCTGGGACGGGCGGATGGTCCGGTTGCTCGATCAGAAGATGCGTCCGATCGCGCGTGCACGTCGCAGCGCCGCCGGGCAGCTTCTCCACGCTGGACGCCCATATCCTGCCGCGAGAAGATCAGCGGCATCGAACGGGGAACGGCCTGGCTGCTGCGGCGGGTGGAATCGCATCGGCCCGCACGCCACGCAGCTGGGCGCAAGTCGATGCTGCAGAATCGCGGCATCGAAGGCGTGCGCGTGCTGATGGGCCTGTTGTCGCTGGACAAACAAGCATTCGCGCCAGGCCGATCGAACAGGCCTGCCAGATCGCCCAGAGCCACGGGGCGTATCACCTGCGCATCCTTGCGGCAACTCATCGAACATCAGAACTCCGCGCACGGTCCAACAGACCTTCGAGTTCGTTCAAGAGCATCCGATCATCCGCGACCTGGCCGATTACGGGCAGTTCGTGCGCGAGGCCATCACTCAACAACCCCCTATACAGGAGTCCATCCCATGAGACCTTCATTGTTGCAGACGCTCAAACAACTTCGGCTTTCGGGCCTGGCCCAGAGCCTTGAAGTCCGCCTGAGCGAGGCGGCCGGCAACCGGCTCGATCACGCCGAGTTCCTGGAACTGATCCTTCAGGACGAGCTGAACGTGCGCTCCAGCCGGCTGATCGAGCCGCCGCGTCAAGGCCGCCATGTTTCCGCGAAGTCAAAAACCTCGACGAGTTCGACTTCTCCTTCAACCCGTCCATCAAGCGCAAGCAGATCCACGACCTGGCCGGCTGCCAGTTCATCCGCGAGAAAGCCGATGTGCTGCTGCTGGGTCCACCCGGCGTCGGCAAGACGTTTCTGGTTCAGGCCATCGGGCATCAGGCCATCAAGGCCGGCTTCCTGGTGCTGTACCGCTCCATCTTCGATCTGGCCCGCGACTTCCTGGGCGACGAGGACCTGGGCCAGCAGGACAAAACCCTGAATCGGTATCTCAAGCCCGATCTGCTGATCATCGACGACATGGGGATGAAGCAGCTTCCGCGGCGCATGCGGCGAATGCCTGCTGGAGATCATCATGCGCCGCCACGAGAACCGCTCGACGATGATGACCAGCAACCGGCCGCTGGAGGACTGGGCCAAACTGATCGGCGACGTGCCGGCCGCCACCGCGATCCTGGACCGCTTCCTCCAGCACGCCACCATCATCAACATCACCGGCAAGAGCTACCGCCTGCGGCATGGCGGCAATGTCGAGGACCAAGACCAAAGCAAATCCAAGAGGACGGCGGAGTACCGCCGGCGATGAAGGGTGCTCCCCTCCGGAAGACACCGTGACAGAAAGCCAGTATCTTCTGTTGCTGGGGCTCTCGCCGATCAGGCGTCTTGATGCGGGACCGATAACTCAAGGAAAAGTTGCATGGAACCGAACGGATGAGGTATATGATGCGTCAACAGCACTGGCCGGTTTTGAGCGCCCCGCGCTGGCTGGTTTTGGCGCGCCCCGCGACAAATCCGTCTTTCTTTGAAATTCGCAGATCGGCCAACGATTAAGATTTGAAAATCCTGTCTATTCCCCACTCCGTTTTTGTTGAACATCCCAAATCTAGTTATTATTTTGACGGCTGTAATCAAACCTCTACTATAAACTTCCGTCACGGAGGACGCATGTCTCGCACCGAAAAGCCGCTTCGAAGAAAGCACCGCAAACAGCGCAAAATTCGCCGGCAAACTTGGAGCAATCGATCCATTTCCGACCTCGATCGGGACGTCGCCCCGCCCCTTCTCGATTTGGAATATGAAATCACCGACGAACCTATCGAATTGCCCGCCGAACGCGAGCCCGAACTGCATGCCGCTATCACTGACCGCCGCCAGAAGCTTTTTGATCGGCTTCATAATGATCCGGCTTCGGTCATTCCCGACCTTGAAAGCCTCCTCCTCCAATTTCCCAATTCAAGAATCCTGATGAATTGGCTCGCCAGCGCCTATCAAAAGTCCGGCAACCCCGAAAAATCCGATGAGCTCGTCAAGCGGTGCCACGATGCCCATCCCGATTATCTCTTCGCCCGTACAAACCTGGCCTCAATTCACCTCGAAAAAGGCGAAATCGCACAGGCCGAGGCAATCATGCACAACGCCTGGGACCTGAAACTCATGTATCCCAACCGTGACGTCTTCCACATCTCCGAATTTGTGGCAATGGCTTTTGTCGCGATCAATTACTGCATGCGCACCGGCAAGCGCCAGGCAGCGGAAGTCGTCCTGGAAGCAATGACCGAAATCGCTCCTGACCACGAAGCCACAAGGACTGCTCTTAATCTGATGGCCAAATCCGTTATCTCCAGAGCCATGGATCGCCTCTTGCATTTATCCACTCGACGCCGCCGACGAAGCACAAATTATCGCGACTGACGGCGCCTCACGGGCCGTTCAAATCCCATATTTTTCTTCGCCTTGCCCGGAAGAACTTGATATCTTTTAATATGCCGAAGCGGATGATCTCGGGTTCAAGTACCGGCGTGATGACCTTCGGGAGCCGGGGCGTCAGAACTTAATCCGGTTCACCGACATCATTTGAGACGTCCTGCTTCGGTTTTTTTCTGCGCCGATTGCTCCGTTCTATCGCCCCGCGCATTCTTATTCCGGAGGTTTTCCAACCCTTTCCCCTCGCCATGGACCTACAATGCCTGATTCTGAGCCCAAGGGATCTCAACCGCTCAACTATGCGGCTCCGTCGAACAATCCTAGTCGGCAAACCTCACGGCTTATGGTTATTCGGGTTCTTATCTTTCTGTTGTTTCTGCTCGTCTTGATACTGCTTCCGAGTTTAGAAAGTTCCAGAATGCATGCCTTGCTCAATAGGCAAGGCTCCAATCTCCGGCAGATCGGCCAGGCAATACTGCTATATAGTGTCGATCACAGAGATGAATATCCGGATTCATTTCAAACTCTAATACTGAACGAAGACATCGCTAGCGCCGCTTTCGTTTCTCCGTTCAGGTCGGAAACGCCCGCTGTAGGTCCGACAACGCAGGCGATCGCAAGCCAGTTGACCGTCGGCGGCGGGCACATGTCCTACGTCTATCTCGGGAAGGGGCTTTTGATGAGTCAAACAACATTTGACACAATCGTGGCGTACGATCTACCCGCAACGCCGGGTGCTGGAACAAATATGCTGTTCGGCGACGGCCTCGTGGAATATATTGATCCGCCAACCACCGCCAAAATCCTCGCTAGGGCTTCGACAGGAAAATTTCCGGTGACGAGGCCATGAAGCCGGTCAGAGTTTCTGCCCAGGAATTTCACGACGATTTGGTGATATCCCTTGCGATCACCGTGGAATTTCCAGTGCTCGGAACTCGCCAGGCCCAATGGCTGCGACTGCAGATTGAATCGACGTTGCCGCGGCGAGAATAGATCTTAGCTTATTGGTTGAAAGCTGGAGAATAGCTATTCGTCGGCCGGCAAGTGCCTGCTGATATTGGATGTTCTGATCCGACGTAATGAACAAGCTGAATTCGCCTTCGGCGCGCGTTAACAATTCCCCATTTTTTATGCCAGTCCAACCGCGCTGCTGAGCGGTCGTGCATTCATGGCCGGCAAGCAATTTATGCATCGGCCAAGGAACGCACTCGTCCAAGAGAATTTTCATGCAGCCGCGGGTGAGAGCAGCGCGGCCTCGCAACGGTCCAATACGCTGCGCGCCAAATTTGCCGAAACGGACGGGAAGCACTCGAGAAATTCATCGAGCGTGTAATTATCTTCCAAATATTCGAAAAGAGTTTTCACCGGAACGCGCGTGCCTTTGAACACGGGCGTACCGCCAAGAACATCGGGGTCAATCGTGATCAGATCGCGGGTATCCATGCGATTATCGTAGCCAGTTTCCAGGTAAGGCGTCAATCCAATGCTATAGGTCAGGGGGTACTCGCCCATCAATTCCATCACGGGCACTAGGCTCTTTGGCGATGGATAGGTTGAATCTGAAGCCGAGGCCCACCTATCAAAAATCATATGCCAAGCCGTCATCAACAAGTTCCCCGTAATAATGCCGGCAAATTAATTCGCCCCGGGATTATTAATCATAAAAATCTGCAGCGCCCCGGCTGGATCGTCATACACCGTCGGCCCGCTCAGGTTGATCACTTCCTGTTGCAGCAAGGTGGTATGCCCCAAATAGCTGCTGCTCGAACTCTTCGCATAGGCGCACGGAAACTGATTCCCCGCCAGCGCTTCGACGTGCCCATCGGCAAATCCCACGTTGGCGACCGTGTTCGCCCCGTTCGCGCCCCAATGCCGAAACCCGATCCGGCTATTGGTCATTCCAACTTCATCCACCGTTTGCCGTCCCATGTAAACGCCGTCCGCGACGACGACCAGGAGCGATGAGTGTTTTACGTTCGTTGTTTTGTGCAGGCCGATAAATTCGCCGTTGGCGTCGGGGCCGAAGCCGCAGGATGCGGTGTAATAGAGGTCGTTCTGCGGGATGCTCGCCACCGCCCCGCCGATGGGGTTGTAGGCGTTGAGCCAATAGCTGCTGCGGATGATTTTGTTAAAACCCATCGCGGACCAGGTCACGGGGATTTGCGGGTCGCTGTCGCCGTAGGTCGGGCCGGCGAACTTCATCGGCCATTCGATCCACCCGCGGGGATTGGCGCCGTAGGTCCCGGTCTGGCCATTGGCCATGCCGTTGATGTCGATGGTGTCGGGGCAATAAAAGGCCGTGTTAACATCGGTTGCGGCGCTACGAACGAATCCATCGCGGTCCAGAATGCTCGGCCAGCCATCCATAATTACGTTCGGCCCGGCGACATCATTTGTCGAGACGCCGGTCTGTTGGGGCAGATTAAATGCGGAGACGATCCATCCGTTATTTTCGGTGGAATAGTTCAATAGCGCCATCGAGATTTGCCGCAGATTGGACATACATTTGATTGAATGTGCCTGCTGTTGCGCCTTGTTCAGCGCCGGCAGCAAAAGGCCCACAAGAATCGCGATGATTCCTATCACTACCAGAAGTTCGACGAGCGTGAAGCCGCGTCTCAATGAATCCGCTGAAAGGCATCGGCGCATGGGAACATATTACCAGCCGATGGTTCGTAGAAAAGGGATTTCCCCCGGCAAAATCGCGGGCTGGGTGACTACCGCATCACCGCCGCGGCGGACGCCTGATTGGTGGTCGTATCTTCACTGGTCAGTTGCAACCGCATAATCAGAAGCGCGGCTGAGAGTTGAGGATCGGCCTTGAGGACATCGTCGATCGTCGGGCGCGTAGTGGGTTCGCCGGCATGAACGACAGGATCATCCGGAACGTCCAGGCGGAGACGGGCGATGTTCTCATCGACCATTTGAGCGGGGGTCATTTCGATGTCCACATCCGGATCGACGCCCCACGTCGTGCTGTTCTCCTCGCGGTGAATGCACCGGCCGCTGGGGAGATAATAGTGGCTGGTCGTCAGCTTCAAATACGCCTTCTTGGTATCCAGGGGAAAGAGCATCTGAACGCTCCCCTTGCCGAAGGTGCGCTGGCCGACGATCAGGGCGCGATGCCAATCCTTAAGCGCGCCGGAGACGATCTCGCTGGCACTGGCGGAATACTGATTGACCAACACGACGAGGGGCAATGTCGTTTGAAGATCGCGCGGATCGGCATCCATTTCGGTTTTCGGGTTGTCGATTGTCGGATTGCCGTTGACGCGATCGGCATGGGTACTCACGATCACGCCGTGATCGATGAACTTGTTGACGACCTTCTTGGCGGTGTCGAGCAATCCGCCGGGGTTGTATCGAAGGTCCAGGATGATCGCCCGGGCCTGATTGGCCTTGAGTTCGTCAATGGCCGCGCCCAGGTCCTCGGCGGTGGTTTTGCTGAAACTGGTCAGTCGGATGTAGCCGATCTTTTGATCCGGATCGAGCATGTAATCCCACTGGCCCTCGGATTTAGGTGTGCATCCCTCGATGCTGGCGACCTTGATCATTTCGCGTTTGAGAACGTAATCCTTGACCGTGCCGTTGATGGACCGCATGGTCAGGGTGACGTTGGTTCCGGGGTATCCGGTGATGATTTTGACGGCGCCGTCGGTGCTGAGCCCCTTGGCGCTCTTGCCGTTGATGCGGGTAATGATGTCGCCCGGCTTAACGCCGGCGCGCGAGGCGGGCGTGTCCGGAAGCGGCATGACGACGACGATGTTGTTGGAATCATCCGGCTCGATCCGAATGCCAACACCGCCAAACTCCCCTTCAGTCGTTTTTTCCAGGTCCTGCAGATCGTACGGCCAGATGACGTTGGTGAAGAGATCGAGCTTGGCGAACGCCCCTTCGGCAAACTCGCTGACGAAAACTTCCTCGGGAATCTGCACGGTCTTCTGATTCACATCGCGAAGGTCCATAAGGGCCTTGGCGACAATGTCGGAACCCGTGTCGGGCGTGGCCAATTCGGCCTTGGCTTTCCAATCCTCGATATCATCGAGAAATATTTTTCGCTGATCGCGATCCTTGAGACCTGGAAAGGCGTCTTCCAATCCATCGGTGGTGACCACGGTTTCCAAGCCGTTTAAGCCGCCTTCCAGAAGAGTCTGAAATGTGACGTCGCGATAGTATTCTTCATCCGCCAGTGCCAGCGCGCTGTAGAGCATATCGAACTGAATGCCGCGCATGCGGTCATGCCAATCGGTCGCCATCTGGGCATCATCATCGAATGGTTGAGTGGTAGCGCCAACCTCGGAGGCAACGTCGGGCTGGGTTGAGGGGCCGCCGCTGGCAACCGACGGGCGCGTCGAAGCGCGAAGCAGATTAGCGGCGGTGTCCCAATCCTTGGCTTCGGATTCCTGCAGCTTTCTAAATCGCTCGGGCGTGTAGATATAAAGCATCCCAACGCGCGTCGCGACGACCTTCAGCTTGTTCTTCCAAACTGCGCTGGCCGGCTCGATGACCGTCAAATCCTGATACATGCGCATGGCTTTGAGCCAGAGGGCGGCGTTTTCGTTCTGGTCGGCGGAGGCGGCGGTTTCTTTGATCAGATCATCAACCCACGGCTCTTTACGGAAAGCGTCGCGGTCATCGGCCAACAGGTAGGCCTTGGAGACTTCATCGATGGCATAACCGTCCATCTTGTGTGAAATAAGGAGGTGGGCGTTCTTGACCGCGGTCAGGAATTGCTCGTGCCGGGCGTGGTCAAAACTTTGGTGCTGGGTCTCATAATCGCTGACCCACATTTCCATCTGGCGGGCTTCGGGAGTGGTGGTGAGTTTTTCAGCGCGGGCGAGATATTGATCGCTCTGGTTGAAATCGCCGGTCCGAGCGGCCGCGACCGCCGCCAACTCGAGGGCGGTCGGGGTCGTGAGTGCCGGTTGGGTCGTCGATTGCGCTTCAGAGAGAGGCTGGACGGAGTCCGCGGCCGCGCTCGGCGAGGGCCGGCACGACATCCCGACCATCAGGCAAACAACGCAACCCACACCAAAAAACATCCGGCCCAGCAACAGCTTCATTGACTCCACCTTCGTCTTCAATGGATTTCCCAATGGATCTCAAAGCACGCGCGTTTGGATATCAAACCTTATCTCTGCCATTTGTCCCGGTCAAACATCGCATAAAATGCCCTGTCATCAGGACATTACGGCTGCCCGCGGCAGGCACCGGGAGTTATCGGCATTTGCCGCCCCATGGAGATAGCCCCATAGAGATCGCGGTTGACACATTGTAGCATGCTCCCGAACCGGAATAGTTTCGACCGATAACAACCGCAAAATCCCAGCTTTATGCAAACCGTCCTCGCACAATTGGATCAAATCGTCAAAGACGCCATCCGCGAAGCCTTTGGGATAGACGCTCCAGCCCTCGTCGGCGTTAGCCAAAACGACAAATTCGGCGATTACCAGTCCAACGCCGCGATGGGCTTGGTCAAACCCGTTGCCGAAAAAACCGGAACCTCGCTCAACCCCCGCGCCATCGCCGAACAGATCAAGGCAAAATTACAGCTTGGCAAAATAGCGTCCGAGGTCATCATCGCCGGGCCGGGATTCATCAATATCCGGCTGTCACCCGCTTGGCTGGCGCAGCGTCTCGAGGCGATCGCGCCGGACAAACGAATAGGCGTCGAAATCGCCGCGAACCCGCAAACCGTTGTCGTCGATTATTCCGGACCGAACATCGCCAAGGAGATGCACGTCGGGCATTTGCGCAGCACGATCATCGGAGATGCGATCAGCCGGGTGTTGGAATTTCAGAAGCATAAGATTATCCGGCAGAACCATATTGGCGACTGGGGTACGCAATTTGGAAGAGTCGTGCTAGCGATCTGGTATCACGTGATGGCCGGGCAACTCGATCAGACGGAATTGCTGGATTCACTGATGGCGCAGATGCGCGAGGCCAAGGACGATCTCGTCAAGGCCGTAGTGGTGCAGTCGCTGGCTGAATTACACCGACAGATGCTCCATGCCGATCCGGACGGAACCCGTCTTTTTGAGCCGGGCTTGAAATCACTTCATATTCAGCTTCCCGTGCTTGAGGCGTTATATCAGTTTGTCTCGGCCGTCACGGATTTCCCCACTGCGCAGATTGAGATAATTGGCGACCGATCGCTCGCTGAACTTCCGCGATTGTTTACCACGTATATTCAAAATCCCCACGAATCCCGAAACCGGCAGGAACAACTGGCTTGGCGAAAGGCGAGCGAAGCGACTCTCGAAGCCTGCAAAGAAATTTATTCCCTGCTTGGAGTGAAACTCCGGCCGGAAGACATTCGGGGTGAATCGGCCTATCAGAACGATCTGCCGGAAATCGTCTCCGAATTGAAATCGTCGGGCGTCGCCGTTGATTCCGAGGGAGCAGTGGTTGTGCCCATCCCGGACTATGAGTCGCCCCTGATGATCGAGAAATCGGATGGGGGATATCTTTACGGCACCACCGACCTGGCCGCGATCCGCTACCGAATCACCAAACTGGGTGCTCAGCGAATCGTCTACACCCACGACAGCCGGCAGCAGGAACATTTCGCCAAGGTTTTCTGGACCGCGCGAAAAATTGGTTGGGCAAAAACAGTCTTGCTGGAATATGCGCCCTTCGGCACGATCCTCGGCGAGGACGGCAAGCCTTTCCGAACACGCGGCGGGAAAACCGTTCGGCTTAAGGATTTGCTGGACGAAGCCCAGGAACGCGCGATGACCGCCGTCACGGAAAAACAGCCCGATCTGCCCAATGACCGGCGGAAATCCATCGCCCATGCCGTCGGCATCGGCGCGGTGAAATATGGCGACCTCTCCAAGGACCGCGTCAGCGATTACACATTTTCATTCGACAAGATGCTGGCCCTCGACGGCAATACGGCTCCGTATCTGCAATACGCGCACGCTCGCGTTCGGTCGATCTTTCGCAAGGCCGGCGACGCCAAACCGGGCGCGATTCGGCTCGAATCGCCGTTCGAACTGGCGTTGGCGAAACATATTCTCCGTTTGGGCGAAGTGATCGAACTGGTGGCTCGCGAACTCAAGCCGCATCATCTTTGCGCTTATCTTTACGAAATGGCGACGCGATTCAGTGGATTTTTCGAGAATTGTCCGGTTATTCAAAGCGAACCGGAGGTCCGCGCCAGCCGGCTGGCGTTGTGCGATCTGACGGCGCGAGCGCTGGAATTGGGATTGGATCTGCTTGGAATCGAACATCCGGATCAGATGTGATTTAGAATATCAGTCGTTGGCGAAATAACTGACGATCAGCTTCGGTCGCGAAGCTGATAACCGTCCGATTTGTCCTACCGGATGTCGCATCGACATGACGAAAGCGGATTGCGGGCGACGGCTTGAAGCCGACATATTGCCAGCCGTCGCTGACATCGGAGACGGTTCCCTTTTTAATGACGAGAGACCAGAGACCGGCGAGTTTTTTCGTTACCTGCCCCATGAAACTGGCTGACGCATCGACGCTGGTGACCAGACCCTTATCGCCGCTGGCCATTTCGGCGAGGGTTGCTGGCACACGGAGGAATCGCTTTCGTACCTTGGGGCGTTCGTTGAAAACGAAAACGCCACTGGTGCGCAGGGGTTGCATCGCAGCGCCGTCAGGAGGCGGGGTTGACGTCCGGCTGATGGGGGTTACAGGCGAGTCCATCGGAGCTGCGCGGAAGACCACATAACGCAACATGATCGTCAAGAGCATGACTAGCGACAGCAGAGCGCCCAAAGCCGTCAGGGGCGCCCACAGCAGAAGGCTCGCGGGAGCCTCATTGGCTTTTAGATAAAAGCGTTCGTCCACTAAAGCGGTGCCGACCATCGGCTGGGTCGAATCCATGTCATCCTTCAAATCCTTGTCAACGGGGCGCACCATGCCGGTGACGTGATCGCCGGCGGCAATCGCCTGGTCCTGGGGAGTGTTTCCGAGCTGGACATATATGGCTCGGCCGCCGTCGACCAGCGGGACGTAAACCGCCTTGATGTCCTTATCGTTGCCCGAATCCGACTGGACCATGGCGCGATCGGTCACGAATTGTCCGCGAAGGGTCACGTGGACATCTTTCATTCCGGCATCGAGGACCTGGGCGATGCTGGCCGATGTGGGCGGGCCCTGGTTCTTGACCGATTCCGCGAGCATCACGCCGGCGAGTGTCGTCAGCATGGCGACGAAGAACAGCATCAGCCAACTTAAGGGTATGCCGTTGCCGCGCGTTCGGCTCATTCGTTCCATCACCCGGGCGATGACGCCGAGAACGCCGTAGATTAAGTTCATCCGATATCTCCTGAATCTCAAGACCGAGGACGCACCTTGTTCATTCCCCCTGCGCATAAGGGGAGGAGAAAAAATCGGAGGTTATTATACTGACCACGGTCTGGAGATGGCGACGGCGGCGCGAAAAGAGGAGATTCACAATGGCTGGCAATAGAAACTCCCGGCGGAAAATGAAGCCTGCGGGCATTGTTCTGCTGGTTCTGGGGAGTGGATTGACGGGATATTGGGCGTGGACTTACACGGGCATCTACCGGTGGATTGCCGAATTGCAGTTGAGGATGATGCATGAATATGAAGTGCAGTTGACGTTTGTCATCACGCTGATGATCGTCCTGGGTCCGCTTTTTTTGGTTTCTGAAGTAATTCGACGTTTTGTCCTGGCACGCGAGGGTAAAAATAGTGGAGAATCCGGCTCTGCTGCGAGCGTCAGCGCCACTAACGATCGCCCAAGCCCGCTGATGATGGGGCTGACTGCGGGTGGAACCGTCGGATTGGTCGGGCTTGGGTTTGCGGTTGTCGGAGGCTACCAATACCACCAAGGGATGACCGCGGGAAATATTGTTCACGTGGATGTCTCTGCTTACGAAACGGGGAAGGCCCCCGCCGCTTTGTATGTTTCGGTAACCGGCCAATCGATACGCGATGCGACGGAAGGCGTGAAGGACACCAGTGCGTCGACGAAATATTACATGCCGCTGGTTTCCGCCGATTGGGATTCGAGCAAACCCGTGGGGCTGTTCCTGGAAACGACGCGACGAATATGAGGGATTCCAACGCCCTGCAGCGCGATCAGCCGGACGGCAAAACGCTGCCGGAAGTATGGGAGGGAATGATCGATACCGATGGATTGCCGGGCATGGTTCGAACCGGGTTCGAAAACGAGCATGCCATATTCGCGCCGGGCTACGTCGTCCTTTCGGTTGGCGAAACGCCGCAGAAGAAAATGGATAAAGCTCGGGTTTTAATGTACATCGGCGGAGGTGTATTCGCGCTTGGAGCGGTCATGGGCCTTTTCACGAGTTGGAGGATACGAAAAGCCCTTTTGTCGGAGACAAAACTGGCGACGCCGCTAAAAGCGGACCCATGTCTGGAAATCAAATCGGTGATTGATTTCAATCGGAAGGAATAATCGCAGCCCCGTCAACCGCCCAGTTCTCGCTGAAATTCCCTTCGGCGGAAAATCCATTCGTTGTGCCAGTCAAAATACCAATGCGAGATGATCAGCTCATCTGATTTCTTGGCCCAGCGTCCAGTCAACCCCGCGTTGGCGGCCTCCTCGTCCGGCCACGACCACAAACCCATTCGGGTTACCTCCCAGACAATCACACGTGAGATTTCCGGATTCCCAGCGAGATCGCCCCGAATTTTGTCCGTGGAAATCGACGAGTTGTAGATGCACCGGCGTCTGAATTGAGTCGCGGCTGAGCCGTATTGAAACGGCCATGAACTACCGACGCGGAATTCGGCGGGCGTCAGTTCCAGACGGGCGGCCATGACTGCGTTGTAAAGCACCAGCGGGCGATAATACGTGCTATCAGTAAGCACGTGCATCTCGAAGTAAGTTCTCGTCTGGGAGTGCGGCTGTGATTGGTACACATCCGCCAGGACGCGATCCAGCGGAACCTCCGTCGAGGCATATTCGCGAGCCAGGCCGTTGGTGAGGTTGTAAAAGCAGATCATCAGCACCGCGGCGATTCGCAGCACCGGCGTAGGCAATCGGGCGACCAGCGCGGCGGCGGCGAGCCACACGGCCGGCCAAACTATCGCGACATAACGGGTATGCCAGACCGTTTGCCAGGGGAGCTCCGGGTGTTTCCGCATCGACACATCGCGCATCCACGTCCAGGCGAGGAACATTATACCGCACAACGCCAACACAATTCCGACGATCGCCAGGAGCCGAAGCAGTTCGATGAAGCGTTGTCGAAATGTGTTGCCCGAATAGTGGAAGATCGCGCCGGGCACGAGGGCAATTGCCGCCAACCGAATAGCGGGCACGTTCGCGAGATTCATCCATTGGAGGCGATTGCGCGCGGTCTGCACTACGGCCGCAATAGCGAACAACAGCAGCGGAACTGCAATAAATTTGGCGGCGCGCGGTTGCCAACCCAGGCAAAAGGCCACTCCAACCATTCCCGCAAGCGCGCCCCACCCCACCGGGCGGACGAACTCAAACAGCGTGTCCAGCCAAACCAACGGAGAACTGAAATCCTCGATCGACCGGCAATAGAAGAATCCATATACCGGCATGACGAGCCATAGCAGGAGCCAAAGAGCCGATCGCCACCAGGGCTGAACCGGACGGTCGAACTTGCCGACCTTTCGGAGATGCGGCCAGGGCATTGCGCCCAGAATGAACAAACCGTAGGTCGCGGTGAACAGGGCGATCATCGCCCCGCTGAACTTTTCGACAAAAGGAGCGGGATGGGCTAGGTCGTCGAGAGTTCTCCAATCGAATCCGCTTAGATAGGTGTTGAGCGATTCAAACGGCGGCCCGATGGAATTGTCGATGCTGTCGAGCCAATTCAATCCGCTGGCGCTCCATTGCGCATCGGGGGCTGGATCGCCGACGACGCCGGGAACCAGCCCACCGGAGTTCCGGGTCCAATGGTTGTAGCACCCGTAATAAATCGCCGGGCCAACCGTAATGAGCAGCATTCCCCCGAGCAGCATCGGCACGCGCGAGCCGCGGAAGCGGCCCATCGAAAGAAAATAGAGCGGCGCCAGCGGAAGCAGCAGCAAGGTGATCGCGTGGAACCCCGCGGCGGCGATCCCCGCGGCGATCCAGCACAACCACGCAAGGCCGCAGCCAGGTGCGAATCCACCACAAAAAGCAGGCCAACGTCAATGTTTCCAGCATCCATGCCGGGGCGTACATCTTGGCATTGCGGGAGAAGAACAGCCCATACGCCGAACAGGTGATGAAGGCCGCCGCGATGATCGCCGTGCGGCGATTGAACAGTTGCCGGGCCAGGAAATACATCACGGGCGTCATCAGCGTCCCCGACAACGCCGGGACAAATCGAATCACAAATGGGGTGAGCCAAATTCCGCCGGACACGATCCGGACACCAAAACCCAGAGGAAACCCCTGCCGAATCCAATTCAGCAACTCGTAGTGCAAGGGCATGAAGGCGTCGTTGCGAAGCGTGTCGAGCAACTCGGCGAGCGTCCCGCATGTTCGCCAATAGGTAAAGCATTCGTCGATGAGCATCGACGGATGTGAAAGCCGATTGAAGCAGAGGGCGCCGGATAATGCCGTCAGCGCCAAAAGAAACCATAGGTCGGCGCGGGATTTGTTTTCGGCCGGGGTGTTGACCTCCGGTTCCGGCGCAAGATTGGTGGAAACGAGTTCCTCCTGCATCGTTCACAACCGGCTGATCAGCAATTCCCTCTGGAAAATCATTTCCTTGGGCAAATCCCCCGCGAGCTTCAGGAACAATTCCTCCTGGCTCATCAGCTCCGCCTTCACGTCATCGACGGCGATGCTTTGAAGCTGCTCGAATTGCTCAAACGACACGTCCAATCCTTCGAGATCGATGTCCTTGCTGCGCGGCATCCAGCCGATGAGCGTTTCGCGGGCGTAGGCCCGGCCGCGAGCAGCGGTCGATGATCCACTTCAGGACGCGCATGTTTTCGCCGTAGCCGGGCCAGAGGAATTTTCCCTGGTCGTCGCTTGCGGAACCAGTTGACGTGGAAGATGCGCGGGCAATCGGTCATCTTCTTGCGCATCCGAAACCAATGGACGAGATAGTCGCGGATGTTGTAGCCAATGAAGGGCAGCATGGCCATCGGATCGCGCCGAACGACGCCGACCTGCCCGCTGGCGGCGGCGGTGGTTTCGCTGCCGAGGGTGGCTCCCAGATAAACGCCGTGCATCCAGTTGAAGGCCTGGTAGACCAGTGGGACGATGCGTGACCTGCGCGCCGCCGAAGATGATGGCGGAGACCGGCACGCCGGCGGGGTCGTTCGCGGCTGGGTCGAGGGCGGGATTGTTCGCCATGGGCGCGGTGAATCGGCTGTTGGGATGGGCGGCTTTGCGGCCGCAATTCGGCGTCCATTGCTGGCCGGTCCAGTCGATGGCATTTTTCGGGCGGCTGCGGCGGTTTTGCCTTCCCACCAGACATCGCCATCGGGCAACAGGGCGACGTTGGTGAAGATGGTGTCCCTGTGCCATCGCGGCCATGGCGTTGGGGTTGGTCTCCTCGTTGGTGCCGGGGACGACGCCGAAATATCCGGCTTCGGGGTTGATTGCCCGCAGCTTTCCGGTGTGGATCGACCCACATCCAGACGATGTCGTCGCCGACGGTGGTGATTTTCCAGCCGAGCATCGCGGTATTTCTTCGGCGGAATGAGCATGGCGAAATTGGTCTTCCCGCACGAGCTGGGAAAGGCCGCGGCGACATAGGTCTTTTCGCCCTCCGGGCTGGTCGCGCCCATCAGCAGCATGTGCTCGGCCATCCATTCCTGCTGCTGGCCAAGAAAACTGGCGATGCGCAGGGCCAGGCATTTTTTGCCCAGCAGCGCGTTGCCGCCGTAGCCCGATCCAAAACTCCAGATGGTGTTGTCGAGCGGGAAATGGCAGATGTAGCGGCGTTCGGGGCTGCAATCGCCGAGGCTGTGGAGGCAGCGGGTGAATTCGGGCACGGCGGCGGGATCGTCGGCCGGAATGCCCGCTTCGAGTTGCTGCCAGGCCACGTTGCCCATGCGCGTCATGATTCCCATGCTCACGGCGACGTAGACCGAATCGGTCAGTTCGACTCCGACCTTGGCCAGCGGCGAACCGATCGGCCCCATGACGAACGGCACGACGTACATCGTCCGGCCCTTCATGCAGCCGCTGAATAGTCCCCGGAGCTTGGCGTAGGCGGCACGGGTTTCCATCCAGTTGTTGGTCGGCCCGGCCATGTCCTCGCTGGGGGTGCAGATGAAGGTGCCTGTTCGCTGCGGGCCACGTCGTTTGGATTGCTGCGATGCAGATAACAGCCGGGTAGTTTCTGCTGGTTTAATTCGATCAGTGTGCCTTCGCTCACGCCCCGATTCAGCAGCGTTTGCTTTTCCTCGGCTGAGCCGTCGCACCAGTAAACATCTCGGGGCTGGCACAGTGCGATGCAATGATCGATCCATTCGCGTACGTGTTGATTAACGACCGGCTGGGCTCTTGCGGGCGAGCGCAAATCCCTTGGTTCCTGAGTTTTTTCGAATTGCGTGGTTCTCATGCGAGACTCCGTTATGTATTTACGCCTCCAACGGGTTATATTCGCGACTTCCATTGGAATCGCAACGTAAATTCCCCTACGAATCCGCAGCCGAAGCGATTTCGGTCGGCCTGGAACATCATCGCGCCGGCCGGCTTGACGAAGCAGATAAGCTCTATCGCCAGGTACTGGTTCGTGAACCGAGCCACCCGGACGCCCTGCATTTGCTGGGTGTGATATACGGCCAGCGTGGTCGGCCGGAGACGGCCGTCGATCTCATCAGCCGCGCACTGAAGGTCCGCCCCGATGCGGCGCAGTTTCACTGCCACCTGGCGGAAAATCTCCGTGCGTTGCGAAAATACGAGGAGGCGACAGCGTCTTTCCAGCGGGCGATCGCGCTGGCAGAAGATGATCCGACAATCCACAACAGTTTCGGCGCGGCATTAGCGGAGATGCGGCGATACGATCTGGCGATCGATCAATTCCGCCGCGCCATCGAAATCAAAAGCGACTTTGCCGACGCCTATAGCAATCTGGCGCTGCGATTATCGCGACCGGCGCGCTCGATGATGCCATCGCCGCGCTGCAAACCGCGTTGCAACTGAATCCGAATTCGCGCGGGCGCAGAACAACCTGGGCAACGCTCTTTTTAATAAGGGAAAGATTTCCGAGGCGATCGGGGTTTTCGAAAAGATCGCATCAGAGAATCCCAACGATCCGAAGATTCACGCGAACCTGGCATTGGGGTATCTGCTGCTGGGCGATTATTCACGGGGCTGGCGCGAACATGAATGGCGGTTGAAAGTGCCGGAAATCGTCGGCACACGACAATTCGCGCAGCCGCGCTGGGACGGCGGGAACCTGGAAGGAAAAACCATCCTGCTTTATCCCGAACAGGGATTCGGCGACATCATTCAGTTCGTTCGCTTCGTTCCCCAGATTGCCGCACGCGGCGGGCGGGTGATCCTCGAAAGTCCAGCGGAGCTTTTCCGACTCTTTCACCAGTTCGCTGACGTCGTGCAAGTGGTTCAGCGCGATCATCTGTTGCCGCATTTTGACGTTCGGTGTCCCCTCGTGAGCCTCGGCAGCGTGCTTAGCATTACCCGGAAGACAATTCCATCGGAGGTCCCCTATCTGAAGGCGGATCCGGGACTGGTTCAACGATGGGGACAGCGATTCGATGACAGGGAAAAACATCTGCGAGTGGGTCTGGTGTGGGCCGGGCGGCCCGAGCCGCGAAACCGTTCGGTGAGTTTGACTGAATTTTCGCCGCTGGCTTCAGTGGATTCGGTTGTGTTTTATAGCCTGCAAAAAAAAAGAATTGCCGCAGCCCAGGCGGCCGATCCACCGGCCGGGATGCGATTGATCGACTGGAGCGCGGACCTGACCGATTTTGCCGAAACGGCGGCCCTGATCGAAAACCTCGATCTGATCCTGACGATCGACACGGCCGTGGCGCATCTCGCCGGCGCGATGGGGAAGCGCGTCTGGCTTTTGCTTCAATGGATTCCGGACTGGAGATGGATGATGGAACGGAGGGACAGTCCGTGGTATCCCACGATGCGTCTGTTCCGCCAAGTGAAGATCGGCGATTGGGCGGAAGTGTTGCAAAGGGTGGCCGCCTCACTCCAGAATGAAAAGCGATGAAGAGTTTTCACCTGAGAATCCGTGCAGCCCGATTGGTCCTCGGCATATCGCTGATTTTCGTCGCTTCATGCGGGCCGGGATATCTCAATCAATCGAAGAACGATCTCCATATCGGTCCCGAAAACCGCGTGCTCAATACCAATACGCGGACCGAAAGTTTTCTTCTGCCCGTTCTGGCTCCGGCGCTTGATGAGCACCCGCGGGCAAAGTCGGTCAAGCACGAAGTATTAAGCAACAACGGCTATTTTGTAGGGCTGGCGATCAGCGGAGGCGGATCGCGCTCCGCCAATTTTGCCGCTGCCTGCATGTTCGAGCTTCAGCGGATTGGTTTTTTACAGAATGTCCAGTGCATCTCGTGCGTCAGCGGCGGTTCGCTGGTGGCGACGTATTACTGCTGCAGCCCGGACTCGGACTGGAATCCGCAAAATGTCCAGAACAAACTGACAGGGCAGTTTGAATCGACGGTCATCGACAAAATCCTCTTGCCGTGGAATTTTCTGGGGCTGCTGTTCGGCACCGTCAATCGCAGCGACATGCTCGCGCAGGAGTTTGAAAACGCGCTCTTTTCGCGGGATGGCCGGCGGTTGACGTTCGCCGACCTGCGAAGCGATCGACCCAGGCTTTTGATCAATTGCACCGACATGCAAAGTGGACGCTCCTTCCTCTTCGACAACAGCGACTTCGATCAACTCAATTCCGACCTGAATCGCTATCCGCTGGCCAACGCGGTCATGGCAAGTTCGGCGGTTCCGGCAATCCTCGAGCCGGTCACGTTGCGCGACTATTCGACGAGCTTTCCACAATTCCAGCATCTGGTGGATGGCGCCGTCGTGGACAATCTGGGCGTTCAGACGCTGGTGAATTCCTACGCCGCTGAATCGGACTCCGCGAACAATCCATATCCGAACGGCGCGATTATCGTGGTGATCGACTCGGGAACTCCGAACAACTCGCGGTTGAGTTCCAAGGCGCGCCTCGGCGGGGTGGAAAATCTCCTGGAAGGCCTCAGCTTGTCGAGCGCGGTCCTGCTCAACCGAACCGGGTCGGCCACGCTCTCGGACATGTTGGTTCAGGGTTCTCTTGGAGGTTACACAATCACTGACCTGCGCCTTCATCGACACGCTTCACCGGGAACATTATGTCGAAGTCAAGGACCGCGGGGGCCGGCTTGTTCGCGTCGCCCATCTGAGCCTGTCGCAGGTCGGTGAATTAGGGGGGATGACGTTCGGCAATTCGGTGAACGCGATATCCACCAAATTCGACATGACGCCCGGCGACGCTTACAACCTGTATCGCAGCGCTGAAATCCTTTTCCAAGCGAGATTTGATGCCCGGCTTGAGCCGTTGGTCAGGGAATTAAACCGTCACACGCCGGCCACGCTGACGGGGCACTGATACATATTTTGGTTTTTCGCGCCCTCGGTTAATATGTGGCGAGAGGTTGTCTCAAATGCCGCCAAGGAGTTTTGAATGCGACTGATGATTATTGCCGCTCTAGTTTATGTGGCGCTGGGCCTCAACGGCTGCACGACCGCGTCGGAACCCATCGCCCCGCCGGTTAGTCCCGAGCAACTCGCTCAGATGCGGGATGAATACCGCAGGACCGACGCCGACGCCCGGGTTGGCGTGGTCACGGCCGTATTGGCGAGTAACAACCTCGCTTCCGTTGGCGAGGTGCCGGTGAAGGATTTCACGGTTGGAGACATCATCTCGTTCGTGGACTCAAACGGCAAAGTTGTGACGATGGGGACCGTGGAGGCCATCAACCACAACTCGTTGACGGTTAAATATGCTACTCCCGGCCGACATGGCCGTGCCCCGGTGGAAGGGGATGCTGCCGTTCGAGCCATTCATTGAATGAACTGCGATTGATCCTCGCCAGCGCCAGCCCGCGACGGCAAAGCCTGCTGCGCGAAGCGGGATATGAATTTCTAATTCATCCGGCTGATCTTGAGGAATCCGCCCTGGCCAGCGGCGTCAATCTGCCGCCTGAAGATCTGCCCGCCTATCTCGCCCGCGCCAAAGCCGAGGCGGTCGCTGTGAAATTCCCGAACGATGTTGTTTTGGCGGCGGATACGATCGTCGCACTGAACGCCGATGTGATTGGAAAGCCAGCCGACGCAGAAGACGCTCGCCGAATTCTGTCGCGCCTTTCGGGAACGACGCATCGGGTCATCACGGGGCTGGCGATCGTCCGCCGCGCGGCTGGCATCTTTTTGTCTCAAACTGTTGCGTCCACCGTTCAAATGCGATCGTTGACGCCTGGCCAAATTGAAGCATATATCGCCACCCGAGAATGGCAGGGAAAAGCGGGCGCTTATGGGATTCAGGATTCCGATCCCTTTGTGGCGCAAATCGACGGTTGTTTTACGAATATCGTCGGGTTGCCGATGACGACAGCCGCAGAATTGCTGCGGAAAGCGGGGATAGATGGGCAATAGTCAATCCGCAGATTTCCGGCTACGCTTAGAGGTGATGTCCGTCCTCATCGACATTTTCGCCCTCGCGTGCGCCGTCGCGGGATGGTTTTATTTGTTCTACTCCAAAGCCGCCGGCAAACTCGCCATTGTGGAATCCGCCGCACAGAACACGACGCGCGTCCGGCTGCGCCGCCTCTGCGGCGCGGCCATGGTTCTGTTGGGAATCGGGGTTTACGCGGGATTCAATACGGTTGACGATCAGCGCAATCCAGGGATTTACCTCGCGGTATGGATGGGGTGCATGGTGCTTCTTTTGTTGATCATTGTTTTGGTGGCCGCGGACATTCATCTGACCCGGGCGCTTCGCCGCAAAGGGCGCGGAACATCGCGGAACGAACCATGAAATCTCGCTGTGTTCCAATTCTGGCGTTGTTGCTGATCTTTGCGCCTGGCGGTTGTCGGCGAAAGCAGGACAGCCTGCTTCCGGTCACGTCCATGCAGATAGGATCGGGGCGTTTCGATCTGGAGATAGCGGTTTCACCCCACGATCAGCAAGTCGGTCTGATGCACCGCGACAGTCTCGATTCGGATCGCGGGATGATCTTCATATCTCCCAAGGAACAGGCCCAGACTTTCTGGAACCATGATGTGCATTTCCCGCTGGATCTGGTTTTTCTCGGCGCTGACGGGCATGTCGTGAGCCTCAAGCACATGGATGCGTACGATGAAAAGGTCACCGCGAGCGATGCGCCGGCTCAATACGTGATCGAACTCAACGCGGGGACAGCGGCTCGGATGGGCGTGAAGGTCGGCGATCGGCTCGATCTCCCCAGCGACGTCCTCAATCAACCAAAACAGGCCATGTGAGATATCCCCTGCCGCGAAATCTTCCAGTCTAATTCAAGTTTTTATCGCACCTGACCGAAATCGGTGGGAGAGGAACCTGTGCGCGCTGAATCAACTGAAAATATTCCGGCTGCATCGGAACCGGATGAAGCGATTGCGCGGATTGAGCAGTTGCAGGCGGAATTGGAGACCCTGCGCAAGGAGATCAATTTCCTCAATCGGCGGGATGAGACCCTGCATTTCCATATGCACCGATTGGATGAGGAATTGCGCCTGGCCGCGCGGCTACAGCAGGATTTTCTGCCGAAGACGCTACCGCAGATTGGTCCCATTCATTTTCACACCCTTTACCGGCCGGCGGGATATGTAAGCGGCGATCTCTACGACGTCGCTCGGCTCGACGAAGCGCATGTGGGGTTTTATATCGCCGATGCGGTCGGGCATGGGATGCCGGCCGCGCTTTTGACGATGTTTATCAAGCACGCGCTGGTCACCAAGCAGATTTTGCCGGGTGGTTATCGGCTTCTGGACCCCGGCGAGGCGTTGTCGCTGCTCAATGCGGCGCTGGTGGAGCAAAACCTGACTCATGCGACGTTTGCCACGGCCCTGTATGGAACCATCAACGTGAACACGCTGGTTTGCCGTTTCGCCGGGGCGGGGCATCCCCCGCCGCTGATCCTTCGGGCCGATGGAAGCATCCTGAACATTCACGGCGACGGCCCACTGCTTGGCATATTCGCCGGGGAAAAATTTGGCGATTCGCAGGTGCAGCTCCTGCGAGGCGACCGGCTGTTCGTTTATACAGACGGCATCGAGGTCGCATTTTCAGACGATCACGCTTCGAACACGCAGCAATGGCGCGCGGAGATACAACGCCGCGGCGACCTGCCGACCGAACAGCTTCTGAAGGAACTTGCAGACAGTCTGGACCGAGAATCGGGCAGCCTCTCCCCGCATGATGATGTGTCGATTATTGTGGCTGAAGTGAAGTAATCTGTGGCATGGGCGTCCCGCCCATCGTATTGATAAAAAAATTTGATCATGGGCGGTACGCCCATGCCACTTTCACTGCAGGGGATCGCCGTACACAATTCGATTGAATTTGAACCCCTGCCCGTCGGTCTCGCCTTTGACAAGCACAAAACTCAGCCGGTGCAGGTCGTCGGTTTCCGGGCGGGAATCCCACAGGACAATAATCCCCACAAATTCACCGTCGCCGGCGTTCAAGGCCTGAGCCATCCATTGCATCGCAACGGTTCGGGAATGCTGGTCGCCGAGATTCAGTGAGTGCTTGGCGAAGTCGGAAACCAGACTGGAAGAATTCACATCCTGCGCGATGTCCGCCGCCATTGTCGCCGCGGGGGAAATATAGGCGTGATCGCCCAGTACGGTTGTCGTGGAAGCGGCGTCCAGAAGCTGGGAATCATCGCCGTCCGGCTCGGCATAAAAGCGGCCGACACGGCAGTCGCCGGTGACCAGGGATTGGATCGCCTGTGGATCGCGCGCCACGACCGCGGCCGTCAGGGAACTGACCAGCCGCTCCCATTGGGGCGGTGCATCCGCGGCTGGACGCGTCGTTTGACCGACGGCGACCCCAGCGAAAACGGCGAGGACCGCAAAAAAGGTGAAGAGCCGCATCTATTTAGCCTATCGGCTAAACGGCGATCGCTATTGCCGCACCGATGCGTTATCGGGCGTCAAAATCATTCCCACGGCGTATTCTCAGTTCCAAATGGCACGCTCAGGCTGATCTGATCGAAAAATTCCCGGTATTCATCCACGGTCGTTTCAAAGAATGCTTCAGCATATCCTTTGCCGAAAAGGTGGATCATCGATCGATACTGATTCAATCCAAGGATCGTCCAGGCGTAATCAATCCGGCGAGTTTGCGAAACGAATACATCGATGGCCTGACGCTTGGTCTGAACCACGCTGGTGATCTCGGCCATTCGATTGGCGGGCAGCGGGGTCCAAACCTCGTAGCCGCGAATAATGAGTTTGCGAGACAATTCCGGCCGGAGGCGGCCGAGCGTTTTGCGGAGAATGCGGTTTGTGGCCCAGTGATCGGAGTGGTGATCAGTCAATCCCGGCGCGTAGATGATCGCGGGTTTGCGATCGGAAATGATCCTCGCCACTTCGGCAATGATTTCGGGTGAATCGTCGAGCGAGCCATCGGGTCCATCCAGGAAGACCAGATCGCTCACGCCGAAAATCTCCGCGGCCCGGCGGCTCTCGGCTTTGCGCTCGTCGCTCAACGATTTTTCAGCGTTCGGCTCACCGGCCATTCCGTCGGTCATATAGACGAAGGTGACGGGTACGTTGGCCTGGAGATGGCGCAGTACAGCGCCGCCGGGTCCGATGATTTCATCATCCATGTGGGGGGCGAGTACCAGAACGGGCCCATCGTTGAATACATCGATGAGGCGGGGAGCGGAATCGGGGATTTCCAAGGCGAGCCAGAGGCGCAGCGAGTTCCTCGCCCGTTTGGGTACGAGAGTTCGCCAAGTTCCAATAACGAAACGTTTGACAAACCGCTTCATAAGACGAACTTACTCGCGAGGGCGCCCGTCGCCCGCGGCCCCTCGATATATCATCGGGCATAACGTACCACGACAATACACAGGCGGCGAACCAATTGACGACAGATAAACGACAGCATGGGCTCGGCTGTTTGATCATTGCTTCATTGATTTTTTTGGGCATTGGCATCGGTGTCAACTTTTTGGCGAATGGGCAAGACCGCCAGCACCCAGCAGCTGAACGGCTGCCCAAGTGGACGATTGTCGTGTTCAGTTCGGGTTTCATCGCCACTGGTCTAGCAATGCTCGCCTTGGCGGTGCCCGTCCGATACGCGCAGCAGCGAACTGCGGAGTTGCGCGTGAACAATCCGGATCGTGCGTGGATGTGGAGAAGTGATTGGGCCTCAGCCCATATTTCAGATCAAACCGGTTCGGAGGCTGCTTCCCTTTGGATCATCACTCTCCTCTTTGTATGCCTCACGCTGCCTGGCACATTTTCGATTTATCAGATTTGGGCGCACAGACACCGCGCAGTGGATTTGGTGGGCCTCGTAGTTCCGGCGATCTGCATCTTCTTTGCCGTCTTGGCGACCCGCTCAACGCTTCAGAGATTTAGATTTGGCAAAGCCGTTTTTGAACTTCACACACTACCGGCAATGGTTGGCAACTCGCTCAAGGGGACCATCAGAATCGATCGACCTATAAACTTTCCCAACGGGGTTTTTTTACGGCTGGCTTGTTTTCGCTCAACTCGAATCAAGGCGGACGGCCATGTCATACAAACCGTCGTCTGGGACAGCGAGCAAATGATTGAGCGAATTTCAGCCACGGCATTAACCACCGATATCCCGGTTTTCTTTGGCATCCCATCCGACACCCCTCCATGCGGCGATTATGGTCCCGGCAATCAGGTTCTATGGCGGCTTGAGTGTAGGTCTGCAACCGCGCACATCCATTATCGTATTGGTTTCGTCGTGCCAGTTTTTCCTGCCGGAGTCGTGCCCGCCCCAGAGCAAACCCCCGAAATAACGCTGCCCCCCACAGCCCCAGCGATGAAAGCGCCCACGCGATAATGGAATTTCTATTTTACCGTTGGGGGCCGATGGACTGCAGATAGATTTTGCTCCAATGCGGAATTATCGCCCGGCCCTTTGGCCGGCGTTTACGACCCTCGTATTCGGCGGGATGGCGTTTGTCCTTTCACGAACACACGTTCCATCGCCGGTGGTGGCTTTACCGGGATTAGTGGGATTCATTGCAGCACTGGTTTTATTTCGCCCGTTACTTGGTCGCACCCGCATGACGGCTCGAGCGGACTGGCTGACGATCAGCGACAATCTCAAATTACTCCGTACCCCTATCCGGTTCAATATCAATGAGATAGAAGACATCCAGATCAAAGTAGCGTTCCAGCTTTTTGACGACCCCTACTACCGTCTTGTTGTTATCCGTCGCGGAACGTTCCCATACACCATCCGTGCGGTCATCGCATCGAAGCGCGACGCGGAGTGGCTTGCCAATGAAATCAAAAAACACTTGAGATTACACACCGATGGGTGATGCGGTTACGCCTTGACGAACATCGCGTCGCGAAGTTTGCCCAGGGCATCGTGCTCGATCTGGCGGACCCGTTCGCGGGTCAGGCCGATTCGCTCGCCGATCTCTTTCAAGCGTCAGCGGATCGTCGCCTTCCAGTCCGTATCGCAGCTTGAGAATCTTGGCGGCTCGCGGGTCCATGTCCACCATCAATTCTTCCAAACGCCGAAGTTCATCCTCATCGCGGACGATTTGATCCGGCGGCGGATTGTGCGTGTCCATCACCAATTCATTGATCGTCAATTCACCATCGGCGCTGCCCGACTGCGTCGGAGAATAATAGGCCTTGACGGCCTTGCGGATGATCTTGACCTTCTTGGCCGGCACGTTCATGCGCCGGGAAAGCTCATCGACGGAAGGAAGCCGCCCAAGGTTGTCCTCCAACTCGCGAATCGCCTGCTTGAGCTTGGACATCATTTCGATCATGTAAGCCGGGATGTGGATCGGCTGGACGCTGTTGATCAGGGCCCGCTTGATGGCCTGTTTGATCCACCAGCTCGCGTAGGTGCTGAAGCGAGCGCCGTTTTCGGGGTCAAAGCCCTCCACCGCCTTCAGCAGCCCGATGTTGCCTTCTTCGATCAGGTCGGGCAGGGAAAGGCCCCGGTTGACGTAATGCTTGGCGATGTTCACAACCAGGCGAAGATTGGCGCTGACCATCTGCTCGCGCGCGGCGGGATCGTTGTCCCGCACGATCCGCCGGCCAAGCTCTTTTTCCTGCGCAGCGGTCAAAAGCGGCGAATGATTGATCTGGCGCAGATAAAGCTGTAATCCTGATTGAAGAGCGGTGGTTGCCATAGAATTGAGACCCGATCGCAAAGCCTTTGAAGACAGTCGGTTACACCACGACTACCAAAAGGCCTTCCTGACAAATGCAATCAGACTCCGATTAGTATCGGTACGCGGCAGGGGCGACTTTTGTTCGGGGGAGAGTTGGTATGCTGATCGGTTTGGATGGAATGTGGACGAAAAAAGCCCCGGATGTACATCCGGGGCTTGGGGTGTTTCAATTGAAAGGTCGGGGTCACTCGGCGATATCGATATCTCCGAGCCCGCGGGTTTGCTCGCCGCCTTCCAGGCCGCCGCGCAGGCCGCGCTTCTCGGCACGTTGCGCACGCGCGGCTTCGCGCGCTTCTTCTTCCTGGGCCCATTGGGCGCGCTTCAGCGACAGGCCGATCTTTCGCTCCTCGCTGTCCACGCGAAGGATCTTCACTTCGAGTTCCTGGCCGACCTTCAGCATGTCCTCGGGCTTCTCGACCTTCTGATCGGAAATTTCCGAAATGTGCAGCAGGCCTTCCAGGCCCGGCTCCAGTTCCACGAACACGCCGAAGTTGGCGATCTTGGTGACGTGGCCCTTGACGACCATGCCCGGCCGGTAGTTGGCGGGGATCACGGTCGTCCACGGGTCTTCCTGCATCTGCTTCAGGCCCAGCGCGATCCGCTGCTTTTCCTGATCGACGCGAAGCACCACGGCCCGGATGGTTTCGCCCTTCTTCAGCACCTCGCTGGGATGGCCGATCTTCTTCGTCCACGAAAGGTCGGAAACGTGCAGCAGGCCGTCGATCCCTTCCTCGATCTCGACAAACGCGCCGTAGTTGGCGATGTTGCGGACCTTGCCTTCGACGACCGAGCCGGGCGGATATTTCTCGGCCACGCGTTCCCAGGGGTTCTCCTCGACCTGCTTCATGCCCAGCGAGATTTCCTGCTTGTCCTTGTTGATCTCCAGCACTTTGACCTTGACCTTCTGGCCCTGCGTGACGACTTCGCTGGGATGGTTGATCCGCTTGGTCCAGGACATTTCGCTGATATGCACCAGCCCCTCGACGCCTTCCTGCAGCTTGCAGAACGCGCCGTAGGACATGATGTTGACCACTTCGGCTTCGTGAACGCTGCCGACCGGATATCGCTGCTCGATATTTTCCCACGGGCTGGCTTCCTTCTGCTTGAGGCCCAGGGCGATCTTTTCCTTTTCCTTGTCGATCGACAGAACCTTGACCTCGATCTCCTGATCGATCTTGAGCACTTCGCTGGGATGATTGATGCGGCCCCAGCTCATGTCGGTGATATGCAGCAGGCCGTCGATGCCGCCCAGATCGATGAACGCGCCGAAATCGGCGATGTTCTTGACGGTGCCCTTGCGCACCTCGCCGACCGACAGGCCGTCGAGGGTTTTGCGTTTCATTTCCTCGCGCTGCTGCTCGATCATCTTGCGGCGGGAGATGACGATGTTGCGGCGTTCCTCGTCGATCTTGAGAATCACCGCGTCGATGGTGCGGCCGATCCAGTCGGAAATTTCGCCGGGCCGGCGAATGTCCACCTGGCTCGCGGGCAGAAACACCGGCACGCCGATGTCCACCAGCAATCCGCCCTTGATTTTCTTGGTGACTTTGCCGGAGACGGGATTCCCCTCTTTCTTGGACTGCATGATCGCTTCCCAATTGATGATGCGATCCGCTTTGCGCTTGCTGATCTTGACCAGGCCGGTGTCGCCCTCGACATCCTCAAGCAGAACCTTGACTTCATCGCCGACCTTCACATTTTCCGGCTCATCGAATTCGGCTGCGTTCCAGAACGCCTTCGCTCTTGAGCCCAAGTTCGACGACGAAATCATCGCCGGCAAGTGCTGGAAACTTTTCCCTTGAGAATGGCGCCGGGCGTAAAGTCCTGAACTTCATCGCCAGCGACCAGCTTGGTGAGATCGTCGGCCGCGTCTCCCAGCGCCGTCGCGACGGCAGATCCACATCAGCGTCAATATTTCCCAGCGAATTGATAAGATTAAAATCGACCATAAAAACAAAATGCGGCGAGGATAAAAGCTCGCCGATGCCTCGTTATGCGTGGCCAAATAAAGCCGCCGGCGCCCACGCGGCGCCGAAAGCACAGTATCCTTTTGCCAGCGATGGAACGTCCACCGAAATGGCGAACCAAACATTATAATCGGGGGGACTGGGGGGATCAATCCCCCCGGCTGCACCGGTTGCAGATTTCGGGCCCGACCATTAGCCATGATATGTTCAAGTTGAAGCACAACCATGCCAGTGGATATGATTTTGTTCAGATATGAGCGGATTCGGAGCGAGCATTCTTGGGGTTTGCATTTCTTTGATATTGGCGGCGACACAACCGGCGCGGGCGATGTCTCCACAAAGCGTATTTCAGGACCGAGGATTGACGCAATCGGGGTTCTGGCTGATCCTCCCCAACGAAGCCGGTGTTCACGACGGCGTCTGGACGATCCAACAGGCGGATGAGGGGATCCGCAACGAATCGGCCGGGCGGCGGAATGTCCGGTTTGAACTGCAAAATGGCCGTCGAGCACTCGATGGTTTGGAAGACCAGTTTATAGCCGCCAATACCCAGCTCACCCAGTCGATCGAGAACGGCAAGAACATCGATAAGAAAAATACGGAGCTATACAACCAATGGATTGAATCGAACAACGAGCTTCAAGGCAAGCGCGATGTGCTGGCCATTAAAATTGATAAGGAGCAGCGGGCGCTGGAGGACCTGAAGAATCGAGAAGGAGAGGTCGAAGATTCGCGGGCGCGCTACATCAGTCTTGTTATGGATATCGGGACCAAAGCCGAATCGGTGGCGGCGGCTTATACGACTTTGGCGCATGACGCGGAATTAAGCAGCGCGATCGCGCAGGTGAACCAGGTTTCCCAGCCGCCGTTGAGGCTGGGGCCGACGCCCGCCTTCCAGGACGATCTCAAATTTATTCGCCAATGCGCGAAGGACGTGGTCAGCGGCACGGTGCCCGTGGAAAAGACGCGAAGCATCGGCGGGCTGCACGTGCAGGCGGTGCTGAACGGCAAAGTGACCGATACGATGGTCTGGGACTCGGGGGCGGATGTCGTGGTGCTTAGTGCCGCGACCGGAAAAGCGCTAGGTCTGACGATGACTGATAAGGACCCGACCGTCGAGGCGACCGTGGCCGATGGACGGACGATTCGGGCGAAACAGATCCTTCTCGAATCGATACGGCTGGGAGGATTTACACTCAGGGACGTTGAGTGCGACGTGATGCCGGATATTCCCGGCGCTGGGGCGTCGGATGATCTGCTGGGCGATTCGTTCCAGAGCCATTTCCTGAGCCGGCTTGACCAGCGGACGGGCCAGCTTCAATTGATGCCCATCGATTCATCGGTGACTCTGGGACCGGTGGCGGAGCCGCTTCCGAAGCTCAAGCCCGGACCGAACGATCTCAATTCCGATCTTGCCCGCCGCGCCGCTGTGACCGCCAGTTCCACCGAAGATGGTTATGATCCGAGCGGGGCCATCGACGGCGTGATCGGGGGGTCTCCAACTTCGGCGAAAAACGAATGGGCCTGCGGGCAGCAAACCGGTTCCATCACCCTGACATGGCCGGATCAAATCGTGATCAGCTCCGTGAAACTCTGGGATCGCCTCGACAAGAGCAACCATATTCTCACAGGACAACTAGTGTTCGATGACGGCACAATCGTGCCCTTCGGCGAACTGCCGACGGACGGCACGCCGCTGGGCGTACGCTTCCGCCCCAAATTCGTCGCCTGGATGCGCGTGGAAATCCTCACCGTCAGTCCGAGCACGACCAATCCGGGCTTCGCGGAAATCGCGGCTTTCAGGTGAACATTTGCGGCTAAGAACTTGCCGCGCGTTTCAGCGCGTCGATCAGATTTTGCGACGTGTACAAACTCGTCAGCTTGTCCGGTTGCTCGCCATGCGGGGAATAAATCGCCGTAAGTGGAATTCCGCCGCCGGGATTCAGTTCGTTCACCTTCGGCCAGCCGGCGGCGTCTTCACTCGAAAGATCGGCACGGATCAGGATGACATTGTACTGACTGATTGCCGCCCGCGTGCGAGGGTCGTGGTAAACAGATGCCTCGATGGAAAGACAATTTGGGCACCAGTTGGCGGTGAATTCGACGAGGACCGGCTTGCCAGTGGCGCGAGCGGCGGCGAAGGCCTGATCGGAATAGGGCTGCCATGTCATGCCGCCCAGAAGGCGGAGGGTGATGGACAGTGAGACCCATATAACAGCGACGGCAGCGACGAATGACGCGATGATCGGCCATTTGCGTTGAGACAACTGAACGCTCCGGACGACAAGAAAGATCATCGCGGCCACGACCACGGCAAACACGAACCAGAAAAACTCCTTGTTGGATGCCAATCGCCCGCCGGCGAAATAAACGGCGACCGCCAGGAGGAGGAATCCCATCATCTGCTTGAGCACGGCCGACCACGGCCCGGTGCGCGGAACCCATCGCGCTAGGCTCGGAAATGCGCTGAAAATCAGATACGGGAGCGACATTCCGATCCCCACGGTAATGACCGCGGAGACACCGAGATACACCGGCTGGGCCGTGGCCCACGCCAGCAGGCCGGCGAACATCGGCGCGGTGCAGGGCGTGGAAAGAATCGCCGCCAGAATGCCGAAGACGAAATTCCCCCATACCGATTCATGGCTGGGTGCGAGGTTGTAGACCGAATTGGGCAAGGCGACCTCGAACAGGCCGAACATGCCAATCGCCATCACCAGCAGGATCGCGACGATCGCCCAGATAAACCAGCCATATTTGAATTGCTCGCCCCAACTGAAATGAAAGGAAGCGCAGGGCCACTATCAGGACCGCGAGCGCCGCGAACACCGCGATCACGCCGAGGCTGAAGACGGCGCCGAGCATCAGGCATTTGGCTCGATTGTGCCGCGAGACCTCGAAAAAGCCGATGGCTTTTAGCGGCACGACCGGCAACACGCAGGGCATCAGATTAAATAACACCCCCACCACCAGCGCGATCCCCAGGGCAAGTGGAACATTCGACGATCCCAATTCAAATGTTCGGCCGAAGAAATCTACGGTGGTTCCGGTCGGCGCCGGCGGTGGAGTCGCGGGGCCGGTCGCGAAAATTCGCGGATCGAAATTTGAGAACAGGGAAACGTTTGCCGGCGTCACCAGCTCCGAAGCGGGGACAATTCGCGTCGCGATCGTAAACGGCTGATTCCTTGACGGCGGAAAACATGAGTGATCGTTGCACGCCTGCCAGGTCAGTTTTCCGGAAATGGAGAGGTCCCCCACCGCCGCGGCGGTCTTCACGCGCATCGGCAAATAGATGATCACCTCGCCGGTGTATACGCTTTGCGGCCCAAGCGCGGGGAAATTCTCGATAGTTGCCGAGGGATAAATGGGATCGAGAAAATCGATGTTTGGATTCGCATCCGGTTTGACCTCAAATTTGATGTAGTTGACCCCGGTTCCTGTGAGCGGAGTGTGTGACTGGGCATGCAATCCCGGCTTGATGTCCACCACGACCGCCGCCACGGCCGTCTGGCCGACCTGCAACGACGAGGTGTTCAATATCGCGGAATATGTCGCCGTCTGGGGTGCGGCCAGCGATACCGCTGGAAATATCGCCAATAGCCCGATCAGCAGGTATATGACTTTCATATCGTTCAATATTACGGATTGACGCCGGTTTTGGATTCTATCGTCATAATGTTCGATTCGCCCTCCGCGCCAAATGGGGGTAAAATCAGCGATATGCAGGAAAGTCGGGAAGAATATGTTCTGAAAATCGGCAAGGCCGCGAGGAAGGCGGCCAGGCAGTTGGCGACTTTGCGCGGGGAGGTAAAGGTCGCGGCGCTCAAGATGATGGCCAAGGCGCGTGCGCTGGGAGGGAGACGCTGCTGGCCGCCAACGCCGAGGATGTCACGGCGGCGCAGAAGATGGATATGCAGCCGGCGCTGGTTGAGCGATTGAAGCTGAATGATAAACGGCTGACCGCGATGGCGGATGGGGTGGAGCAGATCGCGGCGCAGGTCGATCCGGTTGGGCAGGTGATCGAGGGTTATGTCAGGCCGAATGGTTTGCGGATTTCCAAAGTCCGCGCGCCGCTGGGTGTTGTGCTGTTTTTCTACGAGAGCCGGCCTAATGTCACCAGCGATGCGGCGGCGCTTTGCCTCAAAAGCGGCAACGCGATAATCCTGCGGGGCGGAAAGGAATCAATCCATTCCAATCTCGCAATCAGCGAGATCATTTCCAAATCATTGGCCGACAGCGGCATCGACCCCGCGGCGGTGCAACTTATTGAATCCACGGATCGGGCGATTGTGCCGCCGCTGCTCAAACTCGACAAATATATCGATCTGGTGATTCCGCGCGGCGGCGAGAGTTTGATCCGGGTGGTCGTCAGCGAATCGACGATCCCGGTGTTAAAGCATTTCACGGGCAATTGCCATATTTATCTGCACGCTGATGCAGGCGGGATGGAAGATGACGCGCGCAAAATATGCGTGAACGCCAAGACCGGATATCCCGGCGGCGCGGTCTGCAATGCGGTAGAGAAACTCCTGTTTCACAAAGACGTTGCCGCAAATCTGCTGCCCAAAATCTGCGACGATCTGACCGCCAAGGGCGTGGAAATTCGGGGCGATGACCGAACGAGGGCGCTCTATCCTAAGGCAAATCCGGCCGAGGAATCGGATTGGCCGCTGGAATATTTGAGTCTCATCGTCGCCGTCAAGGTCGTTGATTCCGTTGACGATGCGATCGCACATATCAACGAATACGGCAGTCATCACACGGACGCGATTCTGAGCAATTCCATGCCGGCGATCGAACAATTCGTCGCGGCCGTGGACTCAGCGAGCATTATGGTCAATGCCAGCACGCGATTCGCCGACGGCGGGGAATATGGGCTTGGGGCGGAGATCGGCATCAGCACGGATAAGCTCCACGCCCGCGGGCCGATGGGGGCGATGGACTTGACCACGTATAAATGGGTTGTCACCGGCAACGGGCACGTGCGATAGATTCGCGCTTACTTTTTCCCTCGTTTTTCGTCCATCGCAGCATTGAACTGACGCGAGCCGCCGCGCGGAATCGTCAAAACGGTCCATTTATCTTTTGCAAGAAATCTCGCGAGCTGAACGATCTGGCCGATGTGGTAACTGTGATGTGACAGTTGCCGCAGGAGGGCATCGATGACACTGTGCGGCTCGCCGCGAATCGTGATCGTTTTATTGAGATCGCTATCCATCAGCGGCGTTATCGCGCTAAACAGGCATTGCCAGCCGGCTTCCCACATCGCCAGAAACGCCTGGCGATCGGGAATATCGTCGACAAATTCCGAATCGCGGTCGCGGTTTGGCTTTTCACCGTCGCTGGTCAGAAAATCGGTGAATCTCGACCGCAGGTTGCTGGACATATGCTTGGCGATTACCGCGATACTGTTGGTATTCTCATCCAGCGGCTGATGAAGCTGGGCGTCTGAAATCTGGCTGAACACCTTCTCCGCCATTTCCTTGTAGGCCTGGAATCGCTTGATCATCGCATCCATCACGAGACGATCGGGGGTTGGGCTGAGCATGGGCAAATGGTCGCGCGGGCTGCGGAAATTGTCCACTGGAAAGCACAAAAACTGAATATTGCAGCCGTCATTGGTCGAAATTGACTCCAAGGTCCGATATTACGCGCTCTACGCGATGGAGAAGCCATGCCGCCACTTATGCAGGAAGATATCCGTCAGCACTACGAACAGGCGTGGAAGAAGCTCGACGATGTGGCCCAGGATGAATCGGGGCTGGCCTATTCGAACGCGGTCGAAGACGCGGTGTTGTATCCGCTGTATGAGCGTCTATTGCGTGATCTCAAGATTACAGTGAATGGCGGAAAGGTGCTGGATGTCGGCGCGGGCTCCGGAAGATGGATTCGATTCTTTCTTCAGCGATTCGCGCCTGGGTTTTTGATGGGGATCGACTTCACAGCCGCGTCGATCGATATGCTGCAGCGGCGTTACGCGAATGCGCCGGGCGTAAAAATGGCCTTCCGCACGGCGGACTTGACGAACCCGAACCTCGACCTGGGCGAAAAGTTCGACCTTATCAACGTCATGAACGTGCTGTTTCATATCCCCGAACCTGACCGATTCGCGGCGGCGGTGAAGAACCTGGCGAATCATCTGGCCCCCGGGGGACGGATCGTCTCGACCGAATATATGCCACGAGTAACAATGCGAACGAATTGGATGCTGGTTCGGAGCCGATACGAAATGGAATCGGCCGCGGCTGCGGTGGGATTGCGAATCGCGGCGATTCGCGCGTCGGGCGCTTACGCGAACGACCCGATGGGCATTGACGGCCCGGATGCGGGGCTTCGCCAGCAGTTCTACAACGTCCGCTCGGGAATGAACCAGATCCTGTCGCTGGAGATGAACGACCAGATGCGCCAATTTTTCACGAAATTTCTGGTCGAAGTGGAATCCTCCATGCTGAATTTCTGCAAAGAGCGCATCGCGGATGTGGATATGCCCAGCCAGAAATTGGTCGTTTTGGCGGCGGCGTAAGCAAGTGAATTGAACCGCCCTTTTTTATTCCCAAAATCAATGCAAACTGGCGAGCTTTTCAACCACGGTGAAGAGCGCCTGTGTTCCATCCTTGCCATGGCCCGCGGCCTGGGCGGCGGTGAAGAGCTGGTGGACAAGGCTGGCGGCGGGAAGGGAAGTGTTAGATTTTTCGCCGGCGCGGAGGACCAATTGCAAATCTTTTTGCTGCAGGTTGATCGTGAATCCGGGGCGAAAGTCGCCGGCGATCATGCGCGGGCCGAGATTGGCCAATTGCCATGATCCGCCCGCCCCGCCGGCCAGAGCGGCGATCGTCTTTTCAAGATCTAGCCGATGCTTTCTGGCGAAGGTCAGGGCTTCGCATACGGCTAGATTGGTGACGCTCACGAGGATCTGGTTCACGAGTTTGGTGAGTTGGCCGGTTCCGCTGGGGCCGCAGTAGGTGATGGTTTGGCCGAGAGTTCTTAAGACAGGTTCCACGCGCTCGAAGGCGGATTGGTCGCCGCCGACCATGATGGAGAGCGTCCCATTTTGCGCCGGTGTCTCCACCGCTGACGGGCGCGTCGAGAAAATGGGTACCGGATTTGGCCAGATCCTCGGCAAGCTGACGGGTGGACGCGGGTGAAATCGTGGAGTGATCGACGACGATCAGCCCGCTTCGCGCGCCGGCGGCTATTCCATCGTCGCCGCGAACCACGGCTTCGACATCGGGTGTGTCGGTCACGCAGATGAAGACGATATCACTCTGCCTTGCGACTTCAGCGGGAGAATCCAGAAACCGAGCGCCTTTGGAAATCAGGCGCGAAGCCCGGGATTTCGTGCGGGAATAAACGACTAAAGGATATTTGGCGTCGAGAAGCCGGCCCGCCATCGGGCCACCCATGATCCCCAGGCCGATGAAGCCGATCCGATTGTCCATCTGCTATTTGTGCAGCAAGAGGAGCAAAATGACAAGGACGATATCGAAAAATACGGCCGCGCCTAAAGCCCAGACGAGCTTCATCACCAGCGGTGATTTCCAAGAATCTTCGAGATGAACGGCGGGGTTGGGAATCAGATCGACGGTCTTTCCGGTTTCTTCAATTTTGGCAAGAGATTCCAGATCGACGGCCCTGCGGGCGAATTTCGGAGCCTCGTTGTTTCTCACCATTCGCAGGTCTTCCAGCATCTGTTCGGTGGATTGATATCGGTCTTCACGTCGCTTGGCCATGGCGACGTCGATAATCTCGCCGACACCCGCGGACAACGCGGTGTTGACGTGATCCGCCGGCACGAGCGGCTGGCGAAGATGCTGGTGCATGACCGCCGCGGGAGTCTCGCCCTCGAACGGCGGCTTGCCGGTCACAAGATGATACAGCGTCGCGCCCAGGGAATAGATATCCGCACGGAAGTCGATGTCCACATCGCCGCGGATTTGTTCGGGGCTGATGTAATACGGCGTGCCGTAGGCCTTGCCGGCTTCCATCTCAGCGGCGCGCTTGTCATCCATCTGGCGGGCCAGACCCAGGTCGGTCAGTTTTGCTACGCCCTGCGGGGTCAGGATGATGTTCTTGGGCTTCACGTCACGGTGAATCAGGCCACGCTCATGGGCATGAGCCAACGCATCGGCCATTTGAATGCCGATATCGAGGGCCTCCGCCTCTGAAAAGCTCTTGCCTTCCCCCTGAGGCGGCGGAGCCATCATGTCGTAAAGCGTCTTGCCTTCGACGAATTCCATGACGAAATAGTGCAACCCATCGGGTGATTCACCGACGTCGATGGCCTGGACAATGTTGTTGTGGCTCAGCCGGGCGGCGGCTTGCCCTTCCTTGTAGAATCGGTCCACGAAATCGCGATTCTCGTTGCTCTTCTTCGGAAGAATCTTTACGGCGACGACGGCGATTCAGCGAAATCTGCTTGGCGAGGTAAACCTTGGCCATCGCCCCTTTGCCGACTTCCTTGATCAGGTCGTACCCGGGGATATTTCGGCTTGATTTGCCGTCGATGACAACCTGTCGAACCCGCTTGGCCTGGTTGGCGGTCAGGAAATTGTTTTCGACGAGCAGATCGGAGAGGCTGCGGGTGTTCGGGTCGGAAGCCTGTTTTTGCTGCTCGCGGCAAAAGTCGACTTCGGTACGGGTGACGAGACCAATATCCACCGCAAGCTTGCCGACTTCGGTGTCGAGACTTGAGGAGGAGAGAACGCCCTTATCGGAGGAACTCCCGGCTTGATTGGGTGTGCTTGACATAGCCGTGCAAACGTCCGCTGACCAAACCCGCCCACCCCGGCGTTCTCGGTCTTCATCGCCCCGAGCTACCGACACAAAAATTAGACCGTGATAGCGCCGGGGAGTCAAGTATTATTCGGTCATTTATCTAGTACGCCGGAGGAAATGTTTCGTTAAGTGGCAAGGGATGCGAGCAATGACGCCAAATTGATTGGCGGCGCGGGTCGCTTTCGTCAGATTGCGCTTATCGGACGGGTGTTGATGCCTCGAACTGCCGAGGTGGACGCGTCTCGCGAGAGGAAACGCAATCCAAATATTGACGGCTCTTCAGCGGCAAACGAACATACCAACCCATCACATATACCCCATCATCTCCGTCGCAAATTCGCTGCACTTGATCTTCCTCGCCCCTTCCATCTGCCGGGCGAAATCGTAGGTGACGGTCTTGGCCGCGATCGCTTTCTCAAGGCATTTGACGATCAGGTCGGCGACCTCCTGCCAGCCCATGTATTCGAACATCATGACGCCGGAGAGGATGACGCTGCCGGGGTTGACCACGTCCTGATTGGCGTACTTTGGGGGCGGTGCCGTGGGTGGCTTCGAAGACGGCGTGGCCGGTGACGTAATTGATGTTGCCGCCGGGGGCGATGCCGATGCCGCCGACCTGGGCGGCCAGCGCGTCCGACAGGTAATCGCCGTTGAGGTTGAGCGTGGCGATGACGTCGAAATCCTCGGGGCGGGTCAGGACCTGCTGGAGGGTGATGTCGGCGATGGAGTCCTTGATGACGATGCCCGCGCCGGGTTTGCCATCGGGGATTTTGCACCAGGGGCCGCCGTCGATTTCGACGGCGCCGTAACGCTCCTTGGCGACTTTGTAGCCCCAGTCGCGGAACGCGCCTTCGGTGAACTTCATGATGTTGCCCTTGTGGACGAACGTCACGCTCTTGCGCTTGTGCTTGATGGCGTAGGCGATGGCGGCGTGAACCAAGCGATCGGTGCCGAGATAGCTGATCGGCTTGAAGCCGATGCCGACATCCACGGCGGCCTCGCGATGCGGGCGCGCCGATCTCTTCAAGCTGCTTCAGCCACTGGGCCGCGGCTTCCTTGGTTCCGAAGCGGATCTTCTTGAATTCCTTGGGGAAATTCTGGGCCAGAAAGTCGAGGATCTTTTGGCTCTCCGGCGTTCCGCCGGCGTATTCGATGCCGGCGTAGATGTCCTCGGTGTTCTCGCGGAAGATCACCATGTCCACTTTTTCCGGGCGTTTGACCGGCGAGGGGACGCCGCTGAAATATCGCACCGGGACGCAGGCAGACGTAGAGATCGAGCATTTGCCGCAGCGCGACGTTGAGCGAGCGAATGCCGCCGCCGACGGGCGTGGTGAGCGGGCCCTTGATCCCGACGCGGAAGGTCTTGAAGGCCTCGACGGTGTCGTCCGGCAGCCAGCTGTTGAATTTCTTGAAGCTCTTTTCACCGGCGAAAACTTCCATCCAGGCGATCTTCTTCTTTCCGCCGTATGCCTTTTCGACCGCCGCGTCGAAAACGCGCTGGCTGGCCCGCCAGATGTCCGGGCCGGTGCCGTCGCCTTCGATAAATGGAATGATGGGCCGGTCGGGCACGCTCAGCGTTCCGCCGGAAACTGTAATCGTCTGTCCGCCCGCGGGCGGGGTCACATTTTTGAATTGAGCCATGACTCAAGGTTAGAACAAGCGGCGGCAAACGTCAAAATGGTCCGTCATGGGTCGATCCCGTACAATGCCCTGAAATATCGATGACCATTTCACAGCAATTGGATTTGGCTTCGGAGCAGCATAAACGCGGGCGTTTGGCTGAGGCGGAGGCGGTGTACCGCCAAATTCTCGCCGTCGAGCCGCAAAATGCGCGGGCATTGCACCTCATGGGCGTCATGCTGCATCAGCGGACCAACAGCGCTGAGGGAAGCGAACTCATTCGCCACGCGATTCAAATCGATCCGCTCTCCGCCGATTTTCATTGCAATCTCGGAGTGATCCTGACTGATTGCGGCCAATTCGAAGAGGCGCTGGCCTGCTATCGGCAAGCGGTAAAGCTGTGCCCGATGATCCCGACTATCACTGGAACCTGGCGATTAACCTCTTATCCCGCGGAGATTTCCGCGAAGGATGGGACGAATTCGAATGGCGGCTGCGATCGCCGGAGCGCAAACTGAATCGTGGTTTCTCGCAGCCGCAGTGGAACGGCTCCGACCTCACCGGCAAAACAATCCTGCTGCACTCCGAAGGCGGGTTTGGAGATGCGATTCAATTCATTCGATATGCCGCGCACGTCGCTCAGCGTGGAGGGCAAATCCTTCTCGATTGCCAGGGTGAGTTGGTCAGACTTTTCGCACAGCTTGGCGGGATTTCGCGGATCTTCCGTCGATTCGACGTCCTGCCGCATTTCGATTTTCAAATCCCGCTTCAAAGTCTGCCGCGCGTGTTTCAAACGACGCAGACGAATATCCCGGCAATGGTGCCGTATTTGACCGCGCCGCAACCAAGCGTCCGAATTTGGAAGGAACGCCTGGCGTCCGAACCGGGCCGAAAAGTTGGGGTTGTGTGGGCGGGAAGCAACACCTCCGGCGGGCGCAGGTCTAACTCGCTGGAAGTATTCGCGCCGTTGGCCGAGGCTCGGGAAGTTCGATTTTACAGTTTGCAGAAAGGTCCGGAATCGAAACAGCCGGCTCCGGACAACCTTTGCATAGTGGATTATACCGATCAATTGAACGATTTCGCCGATCTGGCGGGCTTCATCGACAATCTGGATCTGGTGATTTCGGTGGACACGTCCGTCGCGCATCTTGCCGGCGCGATGGCAAAACCAGTGTGGACGCTCGTGGGATTCGTGCCTGATTTCCGATGGCTGCGAGATCGGTGGGATTCGCCGTGGTATCCGACGATGAGATTGTTCCGACAGGAAAAGGGTGAGAAATGGAATGCGGTGGTTGCGAGGATCGCGAATGAGCTTGGGACTCTCTTCGGACGACAACAAACGTCGACGACCTAACCCTTGTGCGTCATCGAGTCAGGAAGCTCGAAAAATTATCCTTCAGCATGAGCCGAACATCTCGTTGAATGTCCTCTTGGCCCACGCGCCGGCCGGTGTCCAGGAGATCGCTGTATTTATCCGTGAGCACCTTGGCCAGAATCTTTCGGCTGTGGTGCCATTTGTAAATCAACTGGTCCAGAATCCGGGCATCGGAATGCTGGGGGATGAAGCTGGTTCCGAGCAGTTCGATGCGCATTCGCTCGATCTCTTCGATCAGGCTGGAATTGTTGAGGAACCACCAGCAGCCGAAGATCATCAGGTTGCCGAATTTCCGGGCGGCGACGCAGAGCTCGTGCTGGTTTTCGCGGGCGAGCATGGTGACGAAGAATTTGTTATCGGGGAATTCGCGGCAGAGATTGACGACCGCGGAGATGTCCGATTTGCCGGACATGTCGCCGGCATCGCCCAGGGCCGGATTCACGCGCAGGCGGGAGCCGATCATCATGGCAAACGGCAATCCGCGTTCGGCGCAGACCGGGAGGATCGCCTTTTCCAGAATGGTCTGACCCGCGGCTTCGATCGTGTTGGAAACAGTGGGATAGCGGAATTCCGGCGGCAGGCTGACTGCCAGGTAGATCGCCTTCTGCCGGTCGATCCATTCGCGGAGAAATCGGCGGACTTCCTCGACCGTTGCGGCGGAAATTTCTTCGGAAACTTTGTACCCCCATTCACCCAGCCGCTTCGCCGCGGTGGGCCACGACCGAAGCAGCGGGTCGATTCGCAGTACGCCTCTGAACCTTGAATCCTCCGCAACCGCCGGATTCTTCAGCCAGCGATTTCGCTCGTTGTCGTCGAACACCGGATTGGTCATCGTGATCGATGACACGTTGGCGATCTCCATCACCCGGTCGATAAATTTGCTCGGATTCTGTTTGGCAAAAAATGGACGATAGGTATCCAGCGACTTTTCATTCGGATCTAGCCCCAGCAATTGCAGCGTCGTGAGCACGCCCCGGCAAGCCTCGCTGATGGGGGTGCGCTCGACGAAAAGGTTTTTCCAGATATGGTCAGCCTGCTGCATCTTGGACATCTTCCAGAACTGCTCGTATGGAAGCTTCGTCGCGGGCACGACGCGATACACTTCCGCGACGAGATAGTGATACGTCACCAGTTCGTCGATGCCCCAGAGCATCAATCCGGCGGGATCGGTCCGTCCGGTGGCATTGGCAACCGGCGTGCCGAACGTCGGCGGATATAAATGGGTGTGCATATCCACGATCGGTTGGCCGTTCAAAGCGTTGCGGACCGTTTCGGCTAGGGCGTGACCTGGAATCGATTGTTGGCTCATTTGTCATCTCCGTCGGTTGAGCGAAGACGCTAGTCTAAAACGACCGGCCCGCGCGAAAAGGCCGGTGATTGTCAAAAACGGCGCAAATTCGTGTCAATCTCGCAACAACACGCGGTATGGATTAGAATCGCGCCGGTCAGCGGAATACGAGGAGCTTCGAATGAACAAAATGGTATGGGCCGTTCTGATCGTCCTGGTCGGCGCGGTCGTGGCAGTGATCGTCGTTCGCAAGCAGCAATCTGAGACAGCTCCGACCGCGGCTGGAACGCCCCAAATTATCATCGCGGTCATCCCCAAGGGCACGACCCACATGTACTGGAAATCGGTGGAAGCCGGGGCAAGGCAAGCGGAAAAGGACTTTGGTATCAAGGTCGATTACAAGAGCTCCGTGCAGGAAGACGACCGCGCCGGGCAAATTTCTGTGGTCCAGGGATTTATTTCCGATAATGTCAACGGAATCGTCCTGGCGCCCGTAGACAATGTCGCCCTGGCTCCGGCCGTGCAGGCGGCCACGCAGAAGAAGATCCCCGTCGTCATCATTGACTCTTCGGTCAACGGCGACGCCGGCAAGGATTATGTCTGCTACGTCGGCACGAATAACAGGCTTGCCGGCAAATTGGGCGGGGAGGAACTGGCCAGGGTTCTTGGCGGAAAAGGGAAGTATCTCCTGCTTCGCTACGCTGAAGGATCGGCCAGTACGATGGATCGCGAGCAGGGCTTTTTGGATGCGATGGCGGAGAACCCGGGGATGAAGCCGGAGATGGCCAACTTTCTCTTCGCGGGCACCAGTGTCAGCGAAGCGCAGAAAACCGCGATGAATCTTCTGGACGATGTCCGCAACTCCGACGGAATTTTCTGCCCCAATGAATCGACCACGGTTGGGATGCTCAATGTTCTGGAACAAAACCACCTGACGGGGAAAGTCCATTTCGTCGGATTCGACGCCACGCCGTCGCTGGTGGATGCGCTGAAGGCGGGGGAACTCGACGCGCTGGTCTCGCAGAATCCCACCAAGATGGGATATCAGGGCGTCAAGGCTTGCCTGGACTTTATCAACGGCCAACCCCAGCAGCCAATCCAGGATAGCGGCGTTCAGTTGATCACACGGGACAACCTGAACACACCGGACGTCCAGAAGTTGCTCTCCGGGGGCTGATCGACATCGGGCCATGACCTCATTTACTTTGACCCCTCCGGATTCGATGCCGCGCCTCCGAATGGTGGGTGTGCGCAAGCGTTTCGGAGCCACCGTCGCGCTCGATGGGGTCGACCTTTCCGTCAATTCAGGTGAAGTGCTGGCGCTGGTGGGCGAAAACGGCGCCGGCAAGAGCACGCTCATGAAAATCCTTTCCGGGGCGCACGCCGCTGATGATGGTGTGATGTGGCTTGGCGGAGAGCCCTACGCCCCGCGCGATCCGCTTGACGCCCGCCGCCGCGGCGTCGCCATGATCTATCAGGAGCTATCGCTGGCCAATGACCTCACGGTCATGGAGAACATTTTGCTTGGCATGGAGCCAACGACCGCGGGAATATTGCGATGGTCGGAAATGAAACGGCGCTCCAGCCAGGCGATGGCGCAGCTCGGACGCCCGGACATCGACGGCGCGATTCCCTTGAGCAAGCTTTCCCTGGCCGAACGGCAACTCGTTGAGATCGGCCGTGCTATCTGCATCGGCTGCAAGGTCCTCGTCCTCGACGAGCCAACCAGCAGCCTCACGCAATCCGACATCCGCCACCTGTTTGATCTCGTCCGCCGATTGAAAGCCGGTGGGCTCGCAATCGTCTATATCTCGCATTTTCTCGAAGAAGTACGCGAAATTTCCGATCGATTCGAGGTTCTGCGCGATGGCAAAAGCGTCGGCGGCGGTGAAACCGCGCAGATCCCAACCTCGCGCATTATCTCCATGATGGTCGGCCGTTCGGTTGACGATCTCTATCCTCGCTCGGCACGAAAACAAGGCGAGCCGATTCTGGAAGTAAAACATCTCGCCGGTGAATCCAAACCGGTCGATGCGACGATCACATTGCATCGCGGGGAAGTCGTCGGCATTGCCGGGCTCGTCGGCGCGGGCCGCACAGAACTTTTGCGATCCATCTTCGGACTTCAACCGATCACCAGGGGCGAAGTGCGGATCGGCACGTATGTCGGCCCGGCATCGCCGGCGCGGAGGTGGGCCGAGGGAATGGGCCTCCTCAGCGAAGACCGGAAGAGCGAAGGCCTTGCTGTCGAACTCGACATCGCCGACAACCTGACTATGACACGGCTCGGGTGGCTGGTGAATCCGTCTAGACAGGCCGAGGAGTCACGCAGGTGGATTCAGAAACTCGGCATTCGCTGCCGCTCACCAAAACAGATCGTCCGAGATTTGTCCGGCGGAAATCAGCAGAAGGTCGCCATCGCCCGCCTACTCCGACATGATGTGGATGTCTTTCTTCTCGATGAACCCACCCGCGGCATCGACGTCGGTTCCAAGGCCCAGATTTACCAACTGATCGACGAACTGGCTTGCCGCGGAAAGGCGATCCTAATGGTGAGCAGCTATCTTCCGGAGCTGCTCGGGGTCTGCGACCGAGTCGCGGTCATGTGCAAGGGACGCCTTGTGCGGTCCGTGCCGGTGGGTCAAACCAACGAACATCAGATTATGCTGGAAGCCACCGGCGCTTTGGAGACGGCATGACAACTTCGACATCGACCGCCAAAACCGAACCCCCAAGCCCAGCCGGCGAGGCAACGTCCACCCAGCAGCTCTCCGATTTTCTTGGCACGATGGGGCCGATCATCGGACTATTCCTCGTTTTTGCTCTCTTCGCGATCCTTGAGCCCAGAACTTTTCTCGCACTGGACAATCTGCAAATCATCCTGCTCAATACGGCCGTCGTGGGCACCGCCGCACTGGGGGCGACCGTTATCATCATTTCCGGCGGAATCGATCTCTCCGTCGGGTCCAATATCGCCCTTTGCACGGTCGTGATCGCCCTTTGCCGCTTGCATGGCTTTAATTCCCTCGAAGCTGCCCTACTCGGGATCCTGGCCAGCGCGAGCATCGGGCTGCTTATCGGAGTCCTCGTAACTCAACTGAAACTGTCGTCATTCATCGTCACCCTCGGACTCTGGGGCGCGGTTCGTGGATTTGCCAAGTGGCTGGCCGATGGACACGAAATTCCCACCAGCCCATCCTGGATCAGCCAACTTCTCCAAATGCTTCAGCCAGGCCAACGTTGGATGATCGTCCCTTCCGGCGTCTGGTTACTGGTCGCGTTGACCCTGTTTGTCGCGCTCGTTCTCCGGTATACCCGGTTCGGCCGCCATGTCTTCGCCATCGGGTCCAACGAACAAACCGCCCGGCTTTGTGGAATCCCAGTCGCGCGTACAAAATCCTTATCTTCATCTTCGCCACGGTCTTCGCCGGAATTGCCGGGCTGCTGCAATTTTCCTACCTTAACAACCTCGGCGACCCCACCACCGCCAATGGTTACGAACTGAACATCATTGCATCCGTCGTCATCGGCGGCGCAAGCCTCTCCGGCGGAAAGGGCAGCATCTTCGGATCACTGGTGGGCGCGCTTTTGATGACCGTCGTCGCCAACGGCTGCAACAAAATCAATCTGAGCAATGCGGTTCAGGATATGGTCACAGGCGGAATCATCGTGGCGGCGGCGGCGTTTGATCGGTTCCGCCAGCCACCGGAGACTGTTAAGTAGGGTCCCTTTTGCTGCAGAATCATCATCAACCGGGCTTCTCATCGCACCGGTCATGCACGCAAACGCACGTCGTATCCGTGCATTCGTACGCGCAAGCCCGGCTGCAAAAAACTTTGCCGTCCCGGATGACCCCCTTGCCGGGTTCCACCATGCAATGGCATTTTTGACAGGCACATTTAATTGCTACCGGCATAACAAATATTCTGCGCCGCCGAACCGCGCCAGTCAAAAGCAAAAACGCAAAATCCAGCCTCGCTCGTCACCGCGCTGTCGAACCCATGCTGATTTTGCGAAAATCCCGCCTGCCTATGCTATACTATGTCGGCACGCTTGCTCGGCCCGGTATGGCTCAGGATAGCTTGCCTCATCGGGAGCGTTTGGAGAATCGATATGAGCCGGTACGACTCCCCTTCACGCGATGAAGGGCGCATGCCCAGCAGGGACATCTCGCCGGTGCTTAAGGGCTGGGATTACGAGCCCGGAACCATCAACGTCCGCAAAATCAGCGGCCTGGACGGCTCGCCGAAACTTCAAATGCGCGTCGATCTGGGCGTTCTGCAGATGGAAATGAGCGGCCGCCCCGATGGCGCGCACCCCACGGCTGCGAATCGCTCCTCGATTATTACGAAACCGAACTCAACGAACATCGCATCCGGCACGGAACGGATCTCGGATTCCATCTTACGGCCGACCAATGCCAGGCCCTGCGCGAAGAAGCCGTCATGTACTACCAGCGTTATCTCGGCCTGTTCGTGCTGGAAGATTTCGTCGCCGTGATGCGCGACACGGCCCGCAACCTGCAGGTTCTTGATTTCTGCGGCAAATTTGCCAACGATGAACACGATCGCCTGATCCTTGAGCAATATCGTCCCTACATCATCATGATGAATTGCCGGGCCGAGGCCTCGATTCATTACAATAACAAGGATTACAAGCCCGCCCTGTCGGTAGTGGAAAAAGGCATCGAAAGCATCCGTGATTTCTTTTCGCGATTCGGCCAGGACGAAGCCTTTACCAAATCGAACGAGGTTCGCGTCCTGAAGAAATTCGCCCGAGAAATCCGCCGCAAGATCCCCATGGACCCGCTGACCCGTTTGCAACACCAGTTGGACAAGGCGATCAAAACGGAGCGATACGAAGAGGCGGCGAAGTTGCGCGACCAGATCCGGCGGATGCAAACCCCAGCCTGACACGACCTGCCGACTTGGGTCCGCGGGCTATTTCCCCTCTTCAAACAATCCTCGCCGCCACCATTGTCTGGTCATCCACCGGTCTCTGTCCCCTCTGATGCGCGATCACCAATTCTCGAAGATATTTGATCAGCGCCTGCGGCCTCCCATCGAATTCGCGAAATTCCCGTTCAAGCCGCTCAAACTCAAACATCGCCCGATCCGCGCCGCGCGCTTCGGTGATCCCATCGGTGTACAGCAGCAAAGTATCCCCCACGTGGAGCCCAACCGCGGCCGACTCCAAAAATTCCGCTGCATCGATTCCAAGCGGATAGCTGCAGACCGCATCCAACCGCGTCACTTTTCCATCCGCGGCCCTCTTAATCAGTGGCGGCAGATGACCAGCCGACGCATACACCAACCGCCGTGTGTCCGGCTCGTATATTCCAAGAAAAGCCGTGACAAATCCGCCGATCTTCTTCTGGCACAACTGGCGGTTTGCGTCCATCAAAAGATCAGCCGGCGACTCGACGTCCGAAGGGTGAGCGTGCAAAATTGTCTGAACGATCGCCATCACGACCGCCGCCGCCGAACCGTGCCCCGAAGCGTCGCCGATGAAAACGCACCATCGCCCCCGCGCCCGGCCTCTTCGTCCAGTGGGAAAAAATCATACAAATCGCCCCCGGCCCGACCTGACGGATCGAAGCTCACCGCTATCTCAAGCCCCGAAATCTCCGGCAACGGATCGGGCAGCAGCGACCGCTGAATCGCCGCAACCTGTTGGAGGTCTTTGTCAATCCGTTCATTGGCACGAAACAATTCCTGCGCCAGCGCCTGGCTTTCCAGCAGCGAACCAGCCATCACCGTTCGCAGCATCGCCTGTTCGAGTTCAAAATCGGTGAAATTCACTGCCCCGCGCCTGAAAAACAAAATCCACGTCATCGGCAAACGGTCGCCGTCGAAGGGAATCGCCATTACCGTTCTGTATCCGGCAAGCATCGTGTGAAAGTGTGGATCGCCGGACCAGTCAACGTCGTTAACAATATGCACCGCTTCTTCTTGATGATCGCGGCCACCCGCCCGCCCCGATACAGCGGAAATTTTTCCTGAAGCCATGGATCCGACTCCGCCGGGTTTTCGCCTGCCGTGCGCAGCTGAATTAAGTAATACTCCCCATCCGCAAGCCCGCGCGTGGAAATCAGCATCGATGCCAGCGACCCATACATCTCGCCGAAGCCCTGCCGAATCGTCAGAAGCGTTTCGAACGGGCTTCGGCTTTGCTTCAACGCCGTCATCAATTTGGTTAAGCTGGCGATTCGAGGATTTTCCGGACCATCTTCCACTTCCATGGCTCAGCCATTCTATCCAACTCACCCGAAATCGCCCCGGCTCATCGAGTCTGGCGATCAGAACCCCGTTAATGTAAAATTCCCGGCGGTCAGGACATTGCAAGTTTTGTGAATGATTTTGGGGAATGGTGTAACGGTAGCACAAGCGCCTCTGGAGCGCTTTGTCTAGGTTCGAATCCTAGTTCCCCAGTTGATTTTTTCACTCCGAAGTTATAGAAATAACCGAGAAAATTGATGTTTTCGATTTTGTCCCCATCGCTCTCCGAGCGTTTTGGGGACAAATTGGGGACACGGTTGCAAGTGCGTTGCACTTGCGTTGGGAGAAGCCATGGCATCGCTTGAAAAACGAGGTGGTCGCTTTCGCGTCATCTTCCGATACGGGGGGAAGAAATTCCGGCACGAGTTAAAGACAGGAAATGAACGGGAAGCCAACGCCCTCGTCGGCCGGGTCGAGGAAAATCTGATTCTTCTCGAACGCGGCAAGCTCGATCCGCCGGCTGACGGCAATCTCGCATTGTTTCTTCTGAGCGATGGCAAAATTAATGAGAAGCCTAGAGTCGAAGTGTCCTTGCCGCTCTCGATGTTCTTTCGCCGGTATCGGGATGAGTTCACCAAAGGGGCAAAAGAAGCCAACACCCGCTATACGGAAAAGATTCACATGGATCATCTAGAGCGGGTGATTGGCCCCAGGACGGGAATTCGCTCGGTGACTGCCGAAACCCTACAAAGGTACGTTGATGAACGGGCAGGGGAAACAGGCCCAAGCGACAGGCCAATGAGTCGGGTGACGATCCAAAAGGAAATCGGCACCTTCGGAAGCATTTGGAACAAATGGGGGGTGCCGCAAGCTCTGGTTTCCGGCCCCGCTCCGACAAAGGGTCTCGTCTATTCCAAATCCAAAGGCAAAGCCCCGTTCCAGACCTGCCAGCAAATCGAGCAACGGATCAAGCGGGCCAACCTGCCGGCCGGCGAGCAAGATGACCTTTGGGAAAGCCTGTTTCTCACCCTATCCGAAACCAATGAGTGCTTAACTCACGTTAAGAAAGCCGGCCGGTTCGGCTTTGTCTATCCCGCGTTCGTCTTCGTCGCTCACACCGGCGCCCGCCGCAGTGAAATGCTTCGTTCCGAGGTCGATGATTTCGACTTTGAAAACGGCATAGTTCGTATCCGAGAGAAAAAGCGTGACCGCAGTAAGGAATTGACGTTTCGGCATGTGCCAATGTCACCGCTGCTCGTCGGAACGATGAAGGAATGGTTCGCTCATCATCCGGGCGGGCAACTGGCATTTTGCGAAAAAGCCAATGTGCCGGTAACGGTGCAGATGGCGGCGCATCATTTCGTCTGGGCGGTGGAAGGCAGTCGGTGGTCAAAACTCCGCGGCTGGCATATTTTCCGGCACTCGTTCATTTCGAACTGTGCTGCAAAAGGAGTTGATCAGCGAACGATCGACGCCTGGAGCGGCCATCAAACGGACGAAATGAGAAAACGGTATACGCATCTTTTCCCGGAACAGCAGCACAAAGCGATGAAGCTGGTGTTTGGAAAGTGAATTCTCGCATCTGAGCAACACGGAATGCGTGTTGCTTTTCTTTATATGAAGCAGTGAAATTTGTCCATAAAGGCGGGTTCCAACCGATTATGCCGACGCAGAGCAGACCAGCATTTGACAGAAACATACAACGAGCGCGATATTTTCTTCAAATTCATCAGGCTGCCCAACACGGTGCGGGAGCATCACGGTTATCGCAACGTGCATACCTTGACGTAACTGACATCGTAGTAGAATTTCTTGCTATGGCCGGGATCTTTGGCCGGTTGTAGATGGGCATTAAAAGCATCGTTCCAGTCGGAACCTGTCGCCCAAAAGTTCAAACGAATCGACATTGGTCTGGTGGGCACTCCTTGGCTGGCCGTGCGCACGAGTTGACCATCAACAAGCCACTCAACGTGGTCCGGATACCAGTCGATATCGTAGATCGTCCATTTAGTCAGGTCGTTAGGCGCCGATCGCTGCGTCCAAGCGGCGTATTTTGGATTGCGAGTATTGTTGTTGCCGAAGTTCGCTTGGCTCGTATTGAAATCGTGCCAAGTGGTGCACAAGATTGGCCCGTGCGCAGCACTCAGCTGGTTGGTGAGACATTCAAAATCAATTTCATCTGCGAACGTTGCGGCGGAAGCCTGGTACTGCGTGTAGGAAAAAAACGAAGTTACCAGTCCCGCCGGCAAGATGCCCTCATTACGCACCTTAGCCTCGAAGCGGACGCCGCCCGGGGTCACAGAGAACGTCTTTTTGGAATAAATCTCAGTTCCGCGAAACATGTATTCACTGGAGGTCTGGTGCTGAATACTCGTTGGATTGAACGTGTCCAAATCGAGCCGGGCATAGGCTGGCTCGGTGCTCGTTTTGGGAAACAATAGGGGTTTATCTCCGAGTTGCGTCCGTCCCAAGGCCCAAGTCCCCACCGACCAGTTGTCGATGTTGAGCGCGGGCGTATTGAAATCATCGTAGAGGAGTATTTCCGCCCGGGACGAAGCCCCGATGAGCATTAGAACAATATACCCGCATAGGACCAGGAGAAATGCCGTGTTTTGGGACGTCGAAAACTTCGGGAGCAATCCACAAGAATTCGAGACGCGTTCTGGTGGCATGCCAATTCCATTCAAGGAGTTTCTGAACACCGGATCAACGAGATTGGCTTACGATCGCAACCGCCTTTTGCGGCGATGATTCGTCAGCGCTGCGACGAAGACGAGGGACAGAAGCGATCCCGGCTCCGGCACATTCGCCAGACTGAGGCCGTCTGCCTGAAGAGCGCCGCCGGCCAGTGTGGCGGATTGACCAAGGTTGTGCGAAAACAGCGTGAAGTCCTCGGCATTGACCGTTCCATCGTAGTTGAAGTCTCCGTCGTCCCAACTGCCGCTCTGGCCGAGATTCTGCGAGAACGGAGTGAAGTCTTCGCTGTTGACCACCCCATCAAGATTGGCGTCGCCCAACAGGGTGAACATGACTTCGACGGTGCCGCTGGGCAGATTGGCCGGATTGCCGGGATCGGCCGAGTCGGCGTAACCAATGCCATAACTAAGCCCGCTGGCGGCGTCGTCGGCCGCGATGTCGGTGCTGATGATCTGCGGGCCAGCCAGGTTGTAGTAGCCGTTCTTGATCCACGCCGCGATGGATGCGATCGGATCGGGCCCGCTGCCGTAATTGACCAGCAGCTTGTTATTCAGAAGATTGATGGTTCCGAGATTGGAGATGGAGTCCACTTCCAGCACGGGGCCGCCCAAGGTCGCCGTTGCTCCGGATGCCAGCGACAGCTCATGGGCGTGCGTTGAGTCTGCGAACGCGATGCTGGCGTTGCTATTCACGGTGATGATTGATTGATACGTGACCGTTCCATCGCCGGTGGTCGTCAAGGCGACGCCCGAATCAATCGTGAGTGGATTGGCGACGACCAGATTCGCGCCGGAGCTGACATTGAAAATCGTGTTACTGGCCAACGTGATTGGAAGGTTCAGCTCCTGCGTTCCCTGCTGAACGATTACCTGTGCATCACCGGAAGATGTCTGCAAGGTCAGGTTACTGCTTCCGGTGATAACGTATTTGTTGGGGTTGTTGAAGTTGATGGTGCCGACGGTAATTGGCAGGTCGGTATAAACCGTGCTGTTGGCGGTGATCGCGCCGAAGAAATCGGCTTCAGCGTCAACGGCATTGGGAATAGTGCCGCCGCTCCAGTTCGCCACACTGTTCCAGTTGCCCGAAGAGGTGGGAGTCCATGTCTGGGGAGTGGTGGCATTATTGATGGCACGTAGATTGTCGAAATAGATTGTCTCGTTTCCCGGGGTATAGTTTCCGCCTACCTGTATGTAAAACTGCGTCGGATCGCCCGATGTCGCCAACTCCGACGCAAGCGACGAGGAAATCGGAACGGTTATCGTTGATTCAGTCCCAATGGTTGGGGACTGGTAGGTGTAGTTATCGAGGGATTCAAATCCTATAGCGTTATTGCCAATATCCATATCGATACCCAACGCACCGCCGAACGAGCCGGACGGCGCGAACACATCAAGGCTCACTGACGTTGCGTCGGCCAGCGTGTTGGTTAGTGTCATCGAATAAGGTGAATTCAGCATTATGCTGTAATCCGGCGCCGCGGTCCCCGTCATCGCCAGACTGTAGTTTCCATCGGTGACCCCGGTAGTCGTGCTGAAGCTTGGCGTATAGCTGCTGTTGTTGCCATCCGGTGAAGGGGCCTGCCAACCATCGAGGGTGTTTTCCCAGGATTCGATTAAAACCGATGATGCTCGTGCTGGGAATGCCGCAAAGGCAACGACCAACGCTCCGGTCGCCGGCAGGATCGCCGGCATAATTCGTGAAATTGTACGCATCACTCGCTCCGTTTCTGATAACACTTCAGTTCTCGTCGATTGGACGCACAAGCGTCCTGAATCGAATTTCTTTTTGGAAAATTCTTCCACATCGGTAGCCTGCCGCAACTTCTTCCGAAAAATTGCGGTCGATTGTGCATAACGCCGACCTGTTTGATCACGGCATTACCATCATCACATCACTGCCATCGGGAGCCTTTACCGGGATAGGGCGCGGCATGCTTGTCATCGGGACCCACTTGTCCGCCCCATGCATTTTCACTTCCTTTCCAACGACACCCACTCTCTGGGTAGTCATCAATCGATTGACATCGGCCAGCGGACACTGGCCTGCTTCAGCCCTGGCGTAGAGATCCAGTAATTCCTTTCGGGCGGCAGCGGTATATCGCACCTGATAGGCGACAAAATTTCCAGACGAGCTGGAGTACACCATCGCGATATTGGCCTCTTTGCCGTTATGGTCCCAGGGAGGGAACTTGTAGATACTCTCGATAAAATAAGTGCGGCCCTCATCATCAGTGTAGTAGGCGTCGGTGGCGCTTTGATGTTTGGGGGCGGCACCCCAGAAAAAATAGGCTGCCTGTACCGTCGCAGCAGCCAACAAAGTGGCGGCACCAAGAAATCCGATCACCCTGTTAGAATCCAATTTTTCGCGCATGCCCATGATGGATCTCCGCCGAATGGAAAACGGTCTATGGCGCCTTGGCAAACAGGTTCGAAGGATTCATGGACACATCCATCGCCCGAACCTGACCCAGTGCGCGGGATTCAACGTGACCATCCAAAAACAGGAAGTTACAAGTGGTGTTGCCCATATGGCGAAACCGCATGTTGCAAAAAGGGTTGTAGGTTAATGAGGGGTTAACGAAATCGACGTTCTCGGATTTGAGAACCGACAGCGTCACGTTGCTGTTGCCAGACCAATAGCTGCCATTGAGGCCAAGCGATACGGGTTGGGAGTAGAGAACAGGACTGTACCAAGAAGCGGCATAGATGGGCCATTGGGGGTAGCACGAGCAGTAACCGAAACTGTAGACGGCGGAATCGTCCAGCAGATCGTCGCAAATGTCTGCGCCCTGGTCGCCACTGCCATCGGAAAGGTTCAGGCTCCCGCACCAGATTCCCATGACCTGGGATGAACGCAGGATTGATCCGATTTTTCGAAGGGGAAAATAGCCAGTGGCCGGGCCGGTTGCGGTTTGAGAATAGAGGTCGATGTATGTGACATCAGGAAAGGCGCGCATGTTAGTGGTGTAGTCACAGCATCGATCTTCCTTGGGCATGCTGTTGTCGGTGTCGTGGAAGATACCGGAAAAGTCGTATGCCATCATTTGCAGGTTGGCGCCATCCCACGAAGATGCATTTTGTTGCCAAGTTCCGCCCTGGGCCTGCGTGCGGCTGCTGGTTAAGAGCTGCAGGGAGTCAGCCCAAGTCCAGGTTGTTGTGTTCCACCAACCGTAATTGTACGGGCTGGTGGGGCTGTACTGCATCTGGGCATAGCTGTATGGCAAATATCCCTGATTTTCGGTTTCGTAAATCGCGCAGAGTTGCCCGACCTGCTTCAGATTCGATTCGCATTCAATCAGATTCGCCTGTTCTCTGGCCCGGTCCAGTGCGGGTAAGAGGATGGAGATCAACAAGGCGATAATGCCGATGACGACGAGCAACTCAACCAATGTGAAGCCACGCGGCAGGGGTTTTCTGGACATCGGAGCTCCCTCTGCTTGAAGCGGTTCCACCAACCGCTAAGCAATTGCATTTCGATGCCGGGTCGCCGACACAAATCTTCGGAGGTGGTTGTCAACTCACCGGCCGATCGCCGCCGGAAATGTTGATGCACTCCAGCACAGCAACCGCTATGGTAACCGGATCGTTCCGGGCGCGTCAAGGAAAAAATACCGTTCTAAGTAGTTAGAACGCAGTAAAAAGGCTGGCAATTACGCTTGCCTAACTGTATATTTTGACCATCCGACACGGCCGGCTCGTGGTAATGAGGTGATTTGACAATGGCGCAATCCCAGCCTGCTTTAGACTCGCGTGGAAAAACCCTGGTACGCATGAGGGATATTGCCGAGCGAGGGAACGTCTCGCTGGCCACGGTATCGCAGGTACTCCGCGGACGGCGGGCGGATCGCTACAGCCAAGCTACACGCGACAAGATCATTCGAGTCGCCGATGAATTAGGGTGGGCCCCCAATCGCCTCGTTCGCGGAATTCAAACCGGCCGCTCGGGAATGGCTGGCCTGATCATGATTCCTAGTGGAGAGCACTGGCAACGCCTGATGATCGGTTTGCAAGTGCAACTCCTTGCGCACGACCTGCTGCCGCTGGTTTTGCAACCCGACTACGACGGTGCCAGCAACGTCACGGAACTGGAGCTGCTTCGCAACCTCATGGGACTGCGCGTTGAAGGTATCGTCTGCTGGCCGCTCACCGATGGCGCCGCTATCCACTATCTCTCCAGCGTCTGCTCCAAACAGATGCCAGTGGTCACGCTCGATTTCGAGTTGCCCGATGCCGCAAACGCCGTCAACGTGCGAACGCCCGAGCATAAGGCGATGGCTGCGGCTCTGGATCATCTCATGCAGCTGGGGCATAAACGAGTGGGCTACGTTGGTTTCGCAACACCTGGTAACTGGGTCGTCGAACGGCGTGAGGCCTTCGTGCAAGGAATGGCCGCACGGGGACTGGAGGCGGTGTTCCTAAAGGAAATCAGTAAAGGTGACAGTCCGTCGCTCGCTCGGCTGGATCATGACCTTCGGCAAGTGACGGCGGTGGTTGCGGCAACCGAGCAGCTGGCGGTAAGCGTTTGGCAGGTTGCTCAAAATGCGCGAATACAAATCCCCAACGATCTTTCAATCGTCGGATTTGGACAGTTTCACTTTGATTTCGCCCTCTGGCCGAAGTTCACCCGGATCAATCAGCATCCACAGAAAATCGGCGCCGTGGCAGCGACCTTGCTGTTGGATTCCGCTGCACGCGACAGAGCGCGTCGGACAGCAAATGCGGCAGGGCCGGGTGCTGTGCCGCATATTGAAGTCGAGGCAACCCTGGATCTCGGGCAAACGACGGCCCCTCCGCCTCGCGGGTAAAGACCATGTGCCATCGCTTTCTTGCGATATCAGTACGCTCTCCACGCGGCCGAATGTGTCCGCTGCTCGGATTCGAATGGTTGGAAGCGGGTGATTAAGGTTCCCGGCATTTGCGGCCGGGTTGAACGATCGGGAAAACCTGGCCGAGGAACGCAGGGGCCTCAGGGCCAGAAGCAGCAGGCCGCGCGCCGGCGACGAGCGTTGTCGATGGCGCGGTGGGCGGCGTTTTTTTAACCTACCTGTGAATTTCGCCTAATAGCTGACTTTGAATGTTGGTGAGTCCTCCGGCCGCTTGTGTCGGCGATCATAAAGCCTCGTCGTCGAAATATTCGCATGGCCGGCCCACTGCTGTACGTGGGCAATGTCCGCACCATTTTCTAAAGCATTAGTAATCGCCGTCGCCCGAGTTGAGTGAACGCAAAAACCCGGCACTTCGATCCCAGCTTTCTTCGCGTTGTCTTTAACCACCTGATACGCACCGCGATAAGTGAGAAAATTTTCGAGATTGCCCGTCACATTATTTTTCACCGGGCGAAAGAGCGCCCCATTCAAATCCTCACCATGACCAGCCTCTTCAAGATATTCGTTGATCCGCTCCGACGCGGCCGGGTGCAACGGCACGAAACGAATTTTGCTGCCCTTTCCATGAATCCGGAGGTGCTTCACGCCGCGGCGGTCGTGGATGTCCTTGCTCTTTAGCCCGACAAGTTCCTCCGCTCGGATCGCGTGGTAAAGAAACGTCGCGAGGATCGCCCGATCACGCTTGCCTTTGACGGTATCAGCAGCCGGTGCGTTGAGGAGCGCTCGCACCTGGGCATCACCCAATGCCGGCGTCTTGCCTTCGTTGGCTTCAGCCTTCGGCCGCTCCACCCCGTCAACCGGATTCAAGTAAACCGCGTTTGCCTCTGATAATGATTCGTAGAGACTGGAAAGAGCGGCGAGCTTTCGGCGGATCGTCGCCGGCTCAAGTTCCCGTCCCTCCAAACTTTTTCTCCACGCGATGACATGGGGTCGCGTGACGGTTCGCAAGCCCTCCGGCCGTTTGATGCCGGCGAAGGAAATAAATTCCTCCACGTCGTTGCGGTACGCCCGCCGGGTGTTTTTATTTTCAATGTTTGCAAACCATTCCGCCTCCGGCGGCACATCGGCCAGCTTCCAAAAGTCGGAAGGGGACAGAGCTCGCCCACGGCGAACAACCCCGAAGTCCCGCTTCGCCGGCAAATTCAGTCCCTCATCGCTTGCACCCCTCAATTCCATGCTTGAAGTTTACTACAGATAAAATACGTTATCAACATTAAATGGGGGATGAAAAAGCCGGCAGTTTTAGGATGCCGGCAGAACATGAAAATCGGGGCAAGTCAATGTGTGGCTGGCTCGCCAAAGAGCGATTGCTGAAAAACGAGAACAGCTCGGGGTTCGCCTTGGCGATCGACTTCCTCTGGCGTCTCGTGGACGGCGCCGGTCGCGTCCTGGACGTGCTGCGAAGATCGAAGGAACGTTTCGTACAGTGCTGCGATATGGTGCATGTCGCGCGCGAGCATGCACTTCAATGCTAATCGCTCTCGGTCGGGGAGTCGGCCGATAGTGGTCTTCAGCCCTTCCTCGGCCGTCGCCACCTTCGCATGAATTTCGGATAATCTTTTCCGTAAATCATTTGTCGAGGCAAGCAATTGATCTTCAAGTTCTCGTTCGACCCACTTCGCCTCAATATCGACCATGGACTGACTTACTCCGAATCTCGGCTCAAAACGGCGTGAAAGTTTTCTTCGGGGCATGACATTCTCCGGTGAATGGACACGGGTAACCCACCTCTCCGATGAGACGGGCTTCGTCGTGGCCATCACCGTCGGCAATTCCTTCACAAGCTAATCACAGCCCTTGCGACCCTGTCAATGCTTGCGCTGCGAGCGATGTCATGGCAGTCTGGAGCACGGAACCGTTCCACGTCAGTTACACCGTCCTTTGTCATCTCAAACGCCTCCTCATGCGAGGCAAGGAGTCTGCCATGCCGAAACGCTCCGATCCGCCTGCTGTGGACTGGTCACAAATCCTCATCGATGCCGTCAATAAGCCAGGCATCATTTCGTCCGCATATTCCGCATTCTGGAATTATTCGAGCGGTAATCAGCTATTGGCCATGTTCGAATGCTTGGCACGTCACATCGAACCGGGGCCCATTCACACCTTCAAAGGGTGGATCAAGCTTGGCCGTGCCGTTCGCAAGGGCGAAAAGGCGATCACGCTCTGTATGCCCGTCAGTTGGATTGAAAGGGGCACCCCCAGTGAATCTGAGAAGAGAGACGATGACGCGCCCAATGAACCGTCCAACGTTGTTCGCCGGAGATTCATCTATCGCCCGAATTGGTTTGTTCTCAGCCAGACCGATGGGAATGATTATGTCCCGCTGGCCTTTCCGACATGGGAAGAACGGCTCGCGTGTCACACACTTATCGTCGATCGTCTTTCGTTCAACCATACTGACGGCAACATACAAGGGTATGCCTTGGGCAGAGACTTCGCAGTGTCACCCCTGGCATACCTGCCACACCGAACCGCGTTCCATGAAATCGCCCACATTATCCTCGGCCACACCGCTGAATCGGTGGGGATGAACGACGGCGGTGAAACCACACCTCGCGATGTTCGCGAAGTGGAAGCCGAAGCAGTTTCGCTCATCTGCTGCCAATCGCTCGGATTGCCTGGGGAAGAATTCTCTCGCGGTTATCTCCAGCACTGGCTCGGCAAGGAAAAGATCGAGGATCGTTCGATCCATCGAATTTTAAAAGCCGCCGACCAGATTCTTAAGGCCGGCAGGCCGCAAGCGGCCATCGCCGAAGAATCAGCGTAAGAATTCGCACACGCGGTCGCGCCACCCCCTTTGTTTATTTTCCAACCCGTTTGAACCATTTACTCAAAAGGAGGCCAGTCATGGCCAAGTCCACAGCCCCTTCGTCCCGATCCGCTCAGGCTGAAAGGCCAGAGCGCTCGGGGAATCCGCCGGTCTTCAGTGTTCGCCACCGCGCCTTAAAAGCGACGGTTTGGAAAAACGAAACGGAGAACGGCCCGATGTTCAACACCACACTGACCCGATCATATAAAGATGGGGATGAGTGGCGAGAATCCACGAGCTTTGGTTGGGACGATCTTCTGATCGTCGCCGAACTGCTCCGCGTCTGTTATGGCTTCATCTCAGAGACGGTGAGGCAAAATGAAAGTGCCAGACGATAATTGGAGATTTTTCGCCACTACGCCAGCCCGATTGCGGGCTGGTTTGTTTGTTCAATTCCTTAACTGCTTGCGCTGCGAGCGATGTCATGGCAAGCAATATAACGGCCTTTTTTTTTTGCTGCCTTTATTGGTTCAGTTACGTATTGCTGATGTCGTTGAGCTGGGGCTGGTGCTGTGAGACCGTGGTGCTGCATCACGGGTGCTGCATCCTAGAGCTGGCCGCCATGATGAACAGGGCAGACAACATGGAGGCACCGCCAGCCAGATGCAGGTCAGGTGCAGCTCTTTGAGAGCCGGTCCCACCCGAAGATCCAGATGCCGAGGAAGGTCAACTCCAAGAAGAAGGCGGCCAGACCCTCCATGGCCAGGGGACCCCGAAGATGTTGCCCACGAAGAACGCCAGTAGTTCGACCAGTTCATGCCGAACTTGAACTCTGGACCAATCCGGTCACGACGCCAATGGCCACGTTGATGAGCAACGGGGTGCAAAAGTACTGTTCTTCGTCGGTAACATGCTGGACATCAGAAGCGCCGATCAGATCGTGTCCGGCCTGCGCAGCGGCGAGCTCAAATTCGCCGTCGAGGTCCCGACCAACTTCGGCCACGACCTGATCACCCAGCAGACGCCGGAGATCGGCGCCTGGATCAGCGGCGACATGCCGTTCCGGGCCGAGACGACGCGCAGCTATCTCGGAGGCGTGATGCAAAGCTATCTCGCCGACCTGTCGGCGCGCCTGACCGGCAAACCCTCGTCGTTCTCGCTGATCAATATCGAGCAGCGCTACCGCTACAATCAGTCGTTCAAGAGCATCTATTCGGAGGTGCCCAGCACCATCATGGTGATGCTGATCCTCATCCCCGCCATCATGACGGCGCTGGGCGTCGTGCGCGAGGTGGAGACCGGCTCGATCGCCAATTTCCGCTCGACTCCGGTGACGCGCGTCGAATTCCTGCTCGGCAAGCAGCTTCCTTACGTCCTCATCGGCGTCTTGAGCTTCGCCACGCTCGTCCTGTTGGCGATCTTCGTGTTCGGCGTGCCGGTCAAGGGCTCCTGGGCGGCGCTCATCGCCGGCGGGCTTCCTTTGTGTGTGCGCGGCGACCGGGTTTGGATTTTTGGTGTCGACCATCGTTCGCACGCAGGTGGCGGCGGTGTTCGGCACGACCTGCATCGCGCTCATTCCGACCGTCAGCTTCTCCGGCCTGCTCGTTCCGGTCTCGTCTCTTTCAGGCGCGGGGCGCGCCATCGGCCTCGGCTTTCCGTCGTCCTGGTTCCAGCAGATCAGCGTCGGCGCCTTCACCAAGGGGCTCGGGTTTCCCGAGCTCTGGCTCAACCACCTGGCGCTCGCGATCTTCACCGTCCTCTTCATCGGCGCGGCGGCGCTCGTGCTGCGGAAACAGGAGTCCTGAACGTGCTCAGGAAGCTGCTCCACATCCTCGCGCTCGGGCTTGAAGGAACTGAACAGCATCCGCGCCGACCCGATCCTGTTGGCGCTGACGGTCTATACGTTCAGCTACGCCGTTTACGCCGTGGCGACCGGGGCCAAGACCGAAGTCGATCATGTTTCGACCGCCATTGTCGACGAGGACCATTCCGAGCTTTCCCGGCTGATCCGGCAAGCTATTCTTCCGCCTTGGTTCCAACCGCCGGTCGAGATCCCGGCGACGGAAATCGGTCCGTCGATGGACGCCGGCCGCTACGTGTTCGTGATCGAGATTCCGCCCAAGTTCGAGCAGGACGTCATCTCGAATCGCTATCCGAGCCTCCAGATCAATATGGACGCGACGGCGGTCGCCCAGGCCGGCAACGGCGGGGCCTATCTGCAGCAGATCATCAACCAGCAGGTGCAGACCTACGCCACACGCGCCGAAGGAACCGCCACAACCCCCAGCGGAACAGAAATTCAGCCGGTCAACTTCGCCGTCCGCGTCATGTTCAATCCCAATCTCAAGTCGGAATGGTTCACCTCGGTGATGCAGGTGATCAACAACATCACCATGCTCTCGATCATCCTGACCGGCGCCGCGCTCATTCGCGAGCGCGAGCATGGGACGATCGAGCATCTCCTGGCGATGCCGGTGACGCCGAGCGAAATCATGCTCTCGAAGATTTGGGCGAACGGGCTCGTGATCCTGGTTGCGGCGGTCCTCTCGATGAAGCTCGTCGTCCAGTTGTGGCTCCAGGTCCCGATCGCCGGCTCGCTCCTCCTGTTCATGGCTGGAGCTCTCGTTTACGCGTTTTCCGTCACGTCGATGGGCATTCTGCTCGCCACCTATACGACCTCGATGGGGCAGTTCGGCCTGCTGGTGATCCCGGTCCTCGTCATCCTGCAAATGCTCTCGGGCTCCGCCACGCCGATGGAGACCATGCCGGTCTGGCTGCAGGACGTCATGCAGATCTTTCCCACGCCGCATTTCGTCAGCTTCTCTCAGGCCGTTCTCTACCGGGCGGCCGGCCTCGACATCGTCTGGCCCGAGCTCCTCATGATGGCGATCATCAGCGCCGTGTACTTCGCCATTTCCGGCGTGCGCTTCCGCAAGACCCTTGTCGTCCTGGGATAGGGAGGAGCAGTCGGTGATTCCGCGCGTAGGCGAGCGCCGAAGGCAACCGAGGCGGCGCCCCAGCGGGGAAAGAATATCATACGCAGGAGTCCCAGATGAGAGCTTGGAACGGGCGCGTTTTCGCTGCGGTGGCCTTGATAGTCGGCGCGGCCTGCCTTGCGTCAGTCGTGCATTACGCCGGAGAAACCAACCATCCCGGATTTGTCTCATCGGCGCACGCCCAGCCCGAGCCGATCCGCAGATTGATCGATTGGTTGCGCGGCCTGACTATGCCTGCCGGGATCGTCAAGGCGGAGGGACGCATCGAAGCGACACAGGTCGATGTTTCGTCGAAATATGCTGGCGAGGTCGTGGACGTTGCGGTGCAGGAGGGAGACAAGGTCGCCGTGGGTCAGGTGATTGCGAGGACGCGTTCGCCTGAGCTCGAGGCGCAATTGCGAGCCGCGCAATCAGACCTTCGATCCGCCAAGGAGGCGCAGGCGCAGGACGCCATCAAAGCGGCGGAGGCCAAGGTCGAGCAGATCAAGTCGATGATTAGCGAACTCACGCTCGTGTCGCCCCGCGACGGAAAGGTCCAGTATCAGCTGGCGCATGCAGGGGATAGCGTCGCGGCGGGCGCGCCGATCGTGACGCTTATCGATCTTACCGACGTGTACATGACCGTGTTTCTTCGCGCCGCCGACGCGGGCAAACTTGCAATGGGGGACGAAGCCCGCATCATCCTGGACGCGGCCCCGGACTATGTCGTTCCCGCAGCGGTAGGCTTTGTCGCATCCGACTCGCAAGTCGCGCCCAAGCCCGTCGAGACCAAGGACAATCTCGCCAAGCTGATGCTCCGGGTCGATCTCAAGATCGATCCGAAGGTCGTGGAGACGTATTACGGGAAAGTTGAGACCGGGCTGCGCGGCGCAGGATTCGTGCGCACGAGGCCGGATGCGAAATGGCCGGCCGAATTGCAAGTCAAGCTGCCGCCTGCGCCCGTTGCGCAGGAGCCTACGCCCGCTCCAGCGCCGTCGGCAGGAGGCCGCCCGCATCCGCGGCTATAGGCGGAGCCTCCGCCCCGCCGGCGCCCGCCGCCGCGCCGATGTCCGCGGCTGCTCCGGCGCCTGTCGCCGAAGCGTCTAAGTCCGAGCCGGCCACGCAGGCTCCGGCGCCGGCGTCCGCACCCGCTTCTGCGCCTGTAACGGAGGCAGCCGCGCCGGTCCCGCCGCTGCCCGCGTCGTCTTCTCAGCCGACGTCTGCGCCCGCTCCAGCGCCCCTTCCTGCGCCAATAGCGGAGGCGTCGAGGTCTTCGCCGGTTGCGCGGGAAGCCAAGCTCGCTCCTCCGCTCCCGCCCAATCCCGCTGCTCTCGCCCAAGCCCGCGCTCATGCGCCTGCCGCGCAGGCCTCCACGTCCGAGGGGCTCGGGCCGGAGCCTGCCGCTGGGGTTGCTCCCGAGAGCCTCGCTCAGCTGGCGGGAGCGTGGACCCGGTCCGCTGCGGACTGCAATAAGCTTTTCCAGCGGCGGGGCAGCACTGTGGCCTACCGGCAGCCTGTGGATCAATTTGCGCAGGCCGCGATTATCGAATCGCAGCGGATCCGTCTGCCTACGAGCATCTGCCGATTAGCGCGCGCGTCCCACGAAGGCGGCGCGCTCAAGGTGAGCGGCGAGTGTCAGAGACTTCGATCAGCTACACGTCACAAACTGCATACATGAAACTCAAATCCAAGAATGAGATCGTCTTCAACCCGAACGGCGATCCGGCGCTTGACACTTCAATGACGCGGTGCCCGCTCTGATGATCACGTTTCCCGCGCCAACGGCAGCAATCGACGATCACCAACACTCCCTAGGAGGCTGTCATGACCGAAACCAGCACACCTGCCTTCCCCATGCCGCCGCCCCTCAGCCTCCCCCTCTTCTGGCCCGTCGCCTTGGTGGCGGGAATGGAGAAAGCGAAGGCCGATCTCGCACTCAGGAACCTCGAATTCATACAGGAGGAGATCAAGCTCCACGGCGGGCTCAAGGCGAAGGTGGCGTCGCCCAATGTCGTGCGCCTCGATCTGCGCACCATGGTTTTGCGCGACTATGGGCGCCCGGGCGGGATTCCAACGCTCGTCAATGCGCCCTTCGCGGGGCATAGGGCGATGGTCGCCGACTACCACAAGGGCCAGAGCCTGGTCGAGACGCTGCTCGCAGGGCGGCGTCGGCCACGTCGCGCTGACCGACTGGAAGTCCGCCAGCGAAGACATGAAGGACTTCGAAATCGACAACTACCTCGAGGAGCTGATCGTCGCCATCGACGACCTCGGCGGCCGGGTCAATCTCGTCGGGCTTTGCCAGGGCGGCTGGTCCTCGGCGATGGTCGCGGCGCGCTTTCCAGAAAAGGTGAACGCGCTCGTTCTCGCCGGGTCGCCAATTGATACGAACGCAGGCGACGGCCCGATCAAGCGCATGGCGCAAGACACTCCGATGTCGGCTTACGAGGATCTCGTCAAGCTCGGCGGCGGACTGATGCGGGGCAAGATCATGCTGGCGGGATGGAAGAACATGCATCCCGAGAAGCACTATGTCACCGAGGACCTTGAATTCTATCAGCACATGGAAGATCCCGCGTATAGAGAGAGGGTCGAGGTGTTCGACAGCTGGTACGAAGATCCGCTCGACCTGCCCGGGCGCTGGTATTTGCAGGCGATCCGCGAGCTCTTCAAGGAGAACCGCCTCGCGAAGGGCGAGTTCGTTGGGCTCGGCCGCCGCCTGAACCTCAAGTCGATCGTGTGCCCCGTTTACCTCCTTGCGGGAGAAAGCGACGACATCACCACCAAGGAGCAGGTGTTCGCAGCGGAGAACCTCGTCGGAACCCCGAAAGGCCGGATCGAGAAGAAGCTGGCGCCCGGCGGACACATCGGCCTCTTCATGGGCTCGCGCACGCTCAAGGAGACGTGGCCGACGATTGCGCGGTGGCTCGCTGATCAGCGCTCGGCCTGACGCTCGGCGGTCGAAGGAACGGCCGCTTTGCGTTAGGCGGCAGGGATCCGTGGAGCCTTTGTAGTCTGCCGCAGGCAGATCGCAATTGAGAGCCCAATTGCGAAAAAGAGGACGGCGTGCATGGACGAGAGAACCGCGATCAACGTCGGCGTGGCGGCGCTTGTCGCCGCGGCCGCTATCGTCGCCTATGTCGTCCGAAGGATTTCGGCTTCGTGAGACGAGGCGGCGGATGGGGGAATTTCTCGCGGGGTATTTCAACGGCGACCTCCCCCTTGATCAGCTCGCCCGGCGGGCCCGCGAGGTTTCGAGCCGACGTTTCATCGGGAGCGCCGAATGTCAAGCCGTCGTTCAGACGGCTTTTCAACGCGCTGCCGAGGCGAGGTTGGTCGGCAAGGCGCATACTCAGGAGGTCGAGAAGAAGCTGCTCACCGCGCTCTCCGCCGTGAGGTCGGAGTTCGGACTGCCGGAGCAATACAAGAACGAGGGCTGGAGAGCGGGGAGGGAGTAGACGATTTTTCCGGGAATCGACCGCCAGAACTGGGAACCGGCGGCAAAGGCGCTCGCCCGCTTTCCGACCGTCATCGAGACGGTGAGCGCGGATCTCGACTGGAAACTTGTGAAGGCCTGAACGGGAGAGCGGACATGAGAGACGCGTCCAAAGCCGGAGAACCGATCGGCCGCGAAAAGTATCAGCGTCTGATCGCCGCCGCGCAGAGCCAGACGCGGATCAAGGTCGCCGTCGCACACCCTTGCGACGACGTCTCGCTTCGCGGCGCGATCGAAGCCTTTAAGCTCGGCTTGATCGAGCCGATCCTCGTGGCCCCGCCGGAGCGCCTCGGAAACGTCGCCAAAGAGGCTGGCCTCGACATCAGTGGCTTCGAGCTCGTCCCGTCAGCGCATAGCCACGATTCCGCCGCGAAGGCGGTCGGCCTCGTTACCGCGGGCCGGGTTGAAGCGTTGATGAAGGGTAGTCTCCACACCGACGAGCTCATGGGAGCGGTGGTCGCGCGCGAGGGCGGTATCCGGACCGAGCGGCGGATCAGCCACTGCTTCATCATGGACGTGCCGGGCCACCCGGACCCTTTGATCATCACCGACGCCGCAGTCAACATCGCCCCCGACCTCGACGCGAAAGTCGACATCATCCAGAACGCCGTCGATCTTGCGCATGCGATGGGCGCGCCAGAGGTGCGCGTCGCGATCTTGAGCGCCATGGAGACGGTGACGGCGAAGGTTCCATCCACGATCGAAGCCGCCGCTTTGTGCAAGATGGCGGAACGGGGTCAGATCACGGGAGCGCTTCTCGATGGCCCGCTTGCACTGGACAATGCGATCAGCCCAGAGGCGGCGGCGATCAAGAAGATTGCGTCTCCCGTCGCCGGACGCGCGAACGTTCTCGTCGTTCCGGACCTCGAGGCCGGCAACATGCTCGCAAAGAGCCTGTCCTTCCTGGCCGAGGCTGACGCCGCCGGAATCGTGCTCGGGGCCCGCGTGCCGATCATTCTGACGAGCCGCGCGGACTCGCTCTTGACCCGCCTCGCCTCCTGCGCCGTCGCCGTGTTGGCGGCGGCCGCGCGGCGCAAGGCGGCGATTTCTGAGATCCGGTGAAAAGGCGGAATGGGGAAGGAGAGACTGGCCGCGTGATCAACGACCGGTCCGAAGGGTGTCGAGATTGAGGCGAACCTCGCGGACAAGACGACTAGACCTCGACCTATGCTCTGATTGTCGCGGCGGTTCGCGGCCCGCAGAGGGGCGTCTTTGGGCTTGATTTCATATCAGTCAAGTCTCGACGGTTAGTTAGCAGCCACGGTGCGTAATGACGGACTATCGTCGGGTACGGCAACCCCGCCAAAATGAAATTGAACTCCTCAGTCGGCTTGCTCTGGGACGTCTTCCACTCGGCTCCGGACCGGTCGGACGATGTTCGAACCGGGGATGGATCCGCTTCGTCGAAATGCACGAGAACGGCTGCGCCGTATTTGAACTGACAAACTCCGGTCGCGCACGACTTGACGAGCATCTTGGAAATCGTGAGGCGGCTGATGACCATGGGTGAACGTTCGCGCCTCGAAGCTCGAACTCGACATTTCCCCTGAGTCTCGATAATGAGCGGAAACGCAATCTCGAAGCTGCTCGCCACTTTGAGCAGCATCTCGGGGAAGATCTCCTCCTCGCTTTCGAACTGTTGCAGACCGTCCGCTGGCCGAATCTGGCCGCTTAGGCCAGTTCATCATCTACCGACCGAAGCCGCTTGAGAAACAGGCGCGCGGCCGCCTTGACTTTCGCTTGCCGCGACGCTGGCGCTCAACGCTCGACGCGACTGCCCCCCGCCAAACCCAGAGGGTCGTCGCGCAGCCGCAGCTTGGACGTCGTCTTCGTTGCGCGCGTCGTGGCTCAGAAGCTCCCCGACGTGCATCGTCATGGGCAGCAAGGTGTTGGTGCTGTGCCAAGCGTTGATCCATAGCTCTGGCAAGGCGCCCCACGAGTTGAGCTGGCCGAGCCCGTCGATGGTTCCAAGGATCTGATTGTAGTTGACCAACGTCTCCTCTGCGACGACGCAGCCGAAGGTTGTCACATGCAGATCGGCGTAGCGCTCGGATGGCAGGTTGCGGATGGCGTTCCGCAGGCAGAACGCGCCCTTGCTGTGGCCGTAGAGGCGCTTGATCTGCGGCGCCGCGTTCAGGATGGCGTGCACAATGTCGCTCTCCTGAGTGCCGCCGGGGAACGGCTCAGGGAGCGCCGTCAAGGAGAGACGGCGGCCAATTTTCGCGAGGTCGGGGGCGACGGCCGTAAGCGTCGTCTCAGTCGTCCGGCGCAAGAAGTCGAGCATGCCGAAGCCTAGCCAGCCGACGAGGGCCTGCGGAACGACGTCGGCGAGGCCGAAGCCCGGCACGATCGCGGCGACGGGCTTGTGCAGCGCTTCCGACACGTTCCAGGCGAAGGCCGCCGCGCCCAGCGCCGAACTTCCGACGCCGGTGACCGCGATCGCCTCGACGTCTTCCGGCGCGACACTGAGCGCGCCAGCGGCTGCGGCGTGGGGAAATTTTAGTCCCTCAGCCAGAAACGTCTTGACGTCGCCGTATTGGGAGACGAACGGCGGACGATGCGCGTCAACGACAAGGATCGCGCCCTCCGGACTGTAAAGCTCTTTCACGACAAGCCGGAGCAGGGCCTCAGACGCCGCGGGTCGCCCTCCGGCCGCGCTCTCCTGCATCTCGGTCTGCGCCGATACGGGCAGACCGCTTAACCCAGAGCCTGACCCAGAACTGTTCGGTATCGTAAAAGAGGCGGTCGAGCGTGCTGTTCGCGTAGTGGACGGCAAGCAGAAACGGCACGATCGCAAGAGCGAAGGGGGACGGAATGATCGCCGGCGATGAGACGCCCGGGCTCTCGGCAGCGAAGCGCGGATCGAGAGGGGCGGGCGCGGACGGCATCGAAACCGTGAGATCGTTCATGCGATTTTGCCCCCTCCTACCGGGCAGGCTTCGCCCGCACAAGAAACGAGGCTCACACGTCCTCAACTGATGATGTTCTCACTCCCTCTCCCTGGAACGCGCGGTCAGGCCATATTGTGCAGGCCGCCGTCAACGTAAATGGTGTCGCCGGTCATGCCTGAGGAGGCCCCGCCAACGAGAAAGGCCACCACGCGACCGACTTCGGCGATATCCACCAAACGTTGGGTCGGCGCGCGCTCCTGCGCCATTTGGACGAGTTCGTCGAAATGGGAAATTCCGCTCGCGGCGCGGGTCCTGAGCGGCCCCGGCGAAACGGCGAAGACACGTACGCCGCGGGGGCCGAGCTCGGCGGCCACATAGCGGACGGACGCCTCGAGCGCGGCTTTCACCGGTCCCATCATGTTGTAACGGTTCACGACCTTATCGGCGCCGTAATAGCTCATCGTGCACAGCACGCCGCCATCCGCCATCAGCGGCTCGGCGAGCTTGACCATGCGGATGAAGGACCAGCACGAGACGTGCATCGCCTGGGCGAAGCCCTCCCACGAGCAGTCGACCACGCGACCTTGCAGATCGTCTTTCGGCGCGAAGGCGATGGCGTGGATGACGAAGTCGAGCCGGCCCCATTCCTTGGCGATCTTGTCGAAAACCGCCTCGAGCTCGCCGGGCTTCTCGACGTCGAGGGTCGCGGTGATCGACGCCTGTAGCTGTTCGGCGAGCGGGCGCACATAGGGCTCGGCCTTGTCGTTAAGCCAGGTCACCGCGAGATCGGCCCCGAAGGCGCGAAGCTTCACGGCGGCGCCGTAGGCGATCGAATGCTCGTTGGCGATGCCGACGACGAGCCCTCTCTTGCCCTTGAGCATCTCCCCGATGGCCAAGTCCGGATCCCCGACTATCGGCAGCGGATCAATCGGTCGATCGGTCATGGCGATACTCCCGAGCCATCAAATGAAACGCGCTTCTAACCCCAGGACGACGGATGCATGAACCTCGGCACGCGGATTTCCTACGGCGAAAGGGACTACACAATCGCTCGCCGCTTCCTCTGCGCGTCAAAGCGCCACCGGGCAGGGCGTCGCGCCCCAGATCTCGGTCGCATATTCGTGGATCGTGCGGTCGCTGGAGAATTTGCCGGAGGCGGCGATGTTGTGGATCACCTTGCGCGCCCATTCGTGCGGCTCGCGGCGCAGCGCCGTCAGGCGCTCGTCGGCCTGCAGATAGGACCTGAGGTCGGCGAGATGCATGTAGGTGTCGCCATAGGTGAGCAGCACGCCGCGCAACGGCTCGAACACGCCCGGCTCATCGGGACTGAAATGGTCGGAGAAGATGAGGTCGAGCGCCTTGCGCGTCTCCGGCTCATTCTCGTAGTGCCAGTGAGGGTTGTACCAGCCGCGGCTGCCGCTGACCTGATCCGCCGTGAGACCGAACAGGAAGAAGTTCTCCTCGCCCGCCTCCTCGGCCATCTCGATCGTCGCGCCGTCGCGCGTGCCGAGCGTCAGCGCGCCGTTCATCATGAACTTCATGTTGCTGGTGCCGCTCGCCTCGTAGCCGGCGGTCGAGATCTGGTTCGAGACGTCGGCCGCCGGGATGATCCGCTCGGCGAGCGACACGTTGTACTCGGGCAGGAACACGACCTTGAGCTGGCCGCGCACCTCGGGGTCGGCGTCGATGGCGCGCGCGAGATTGTTGATGAACTTGATGATCGTCTTGGCGAGCCGGTAGGCCGGCGCCGCCTTGCCGGCGAAGAAGAACACCCTCGGCGTCACGGGATCGTTCGGGTTGGCCTTGAGGCGCTGATAGAGCGTGACGATCCGGAGCGCGTTGAGGAGCTGGCGCTTGTATTCGTGGATGCGCTTGACCTGGCAGTCGAAGATCGCGTCGGGGTCGACGGTCACATCGAGACGGCCCCTGAGCCAGTCGGCGAAGCGCGCCTTGCAGGCCCGTTGCGCCTTGTGGACGGCGTCGCGGAAGGCGGCGTCCTCGGCGAGCGGCTTCAGCTTCTGCAATTGCGCCAGATCGGTCACCCAGCCGTCGCCGATCGCCGACGTGATCGTGTCGGCGAGCGAGGGATTGGCGAGCTTCATCCAGCGCCGGGGCGTGACGCCGTTGGTCTTGTTGTTGAAGCGGTCGGGGAAGGCCTCGGCGAGGTCGGCGACCGTCACCGTGCGCAGGAGCCGCGAATGGATCGCGGCGACGCCGTTGGTGCTGTGCGAGCCGACGATCGCGAGATTGGCCATGCGGACCTGCTGCTCCGGCCCCTCCTCGATCAGGCTCGCCCGCGCCGCCCGCCCATAATCGCCGGGAAAGCGCGCGCGGATGTCGTCGAGCAGATGCTTGTTGATCTCGAAGATGATCTCGACGAGGCGCGGCGCGATCATCCGCACCCAGTCGACCGGCCAGCGCTCGAGCGCCTCGGGCAGCAGCGTGTGATTGGTATAGGCGAGCGTTCGCTTGGTGATGTCCCAGGCCTCGTCCCAGGCGAGCCCCGCGCTGTCGATCAGAATGCGCATGAGCTCGGGGACGGCGAGGGTCGGATGGGTGTCGTTGAGCTGGATCGCCGCCTTCTCCGGCAGCGTCCGCCAGTCGGCGTTCGTTTCGTGGAAGCGGCGCACGAGATCGGCGAGCGAGCAGGAGACCAGGAAGTATTCCTGCATCAGCCGGAGCCCCCGACCCTGCTGAGTCGAATCATCGGGATAGAGCACGCGGGTCAGCGATTCCGCGCCGAGCGTCTCGGCCATCGAGGCGACGAAGTCGCCTTCGCTGAAGCGCTGGAAGTCGAAGGAATGCGCGGCCGACGCGCTCCATAGGCGTAGCGTGTTGATCGTCCTCCCGCCATATCCGACGACAGGACGGTCGTAGGGCAAGCCGATCAGCGTCGAAGGCTGGTTCGGGACCAGGCGGAGGTTTCCGTCGCGCAATTTCATGGTGCAGCCGAACTTGACCTCGACCCGTTCGAGCGGGCGCACGACCTCCCAGGGATCGGGGTGCATGAGCCAGTTGTCGGGCTTCTCTTCCTGCCAGCCGTTGCGGAGCCCCTGCTGGAAGATGCCGTGCTCGTAGCGCAGGCCGTAGCCCAACGCCGGCAGCGCCATCGTCGCCATCGAGTCGAGAAAGCAGGCGGCGAGCCGTCCGAGGCCGCCGTTTCCGAGCCCCGCGTCCGGCTCCTGATCGAGAAGCTCCATCCAGACCCGTCCGTGCTCGTTGAAGGTCTTCGACACGACCGGATCGAGCATCAGGTTCATGACGTTGTTGGCGAGCGAACGGCCGATCAGGAACTCGATCGACACGTAGTAGACCCGCTTCGGGTTCTCGCGCCGATAGGTCGCGTCGGTCTCGAGCCAGCGGTCGGTGAGGATGTCGCGGACCGCCCGCGCGGTGGCCTCGTAACGCTCGCGCGCGTCGGCCTCATCCGACGCGACGACGTTGTCAAACTTTAGATGCCGTTCGAAGAGGGCGTCCGGGGCGCCCGCGAAGCGCGGCGCACCGCAGCCGTAACTCCGAAGAACCGCCGCCTCGTCCGTCGCCCGCTGCCCGGGCTTTTCGATCGTTGCGCTGCCTTGCGCCATTGGTCCGCGCTCCCTGATGGTTGAGACGTTTCCCCATTTCCGAGCGCCCTCTCGGAGGCGTCCGATGAGGACCAAAACTCTGGTTCAGACGTTGTCGCCGGCGGTGGAGGTCGCCCCGCCAGCCGCCTGGCCTTCGCCCCAGACCCAATCCTTGATCTCCGGCATGTCATCCCCGTGACGGATGATGTACTCGTGGTGCTCGATCAGCTTGTCGCGGATCGCCTGCTTGGCGTAGGCGGCGCGGGAGGCGAGGCCGGGGACGCGGTCGATCACGTCGTTGACGAGATGGAACCGGTCGATGTCGTTGAGCACGCACATGTCGAAGGGCGTGGTCGTCGTTCCTTCTTCCTTATAGCCGCGCACATGGATGTTGGTCGTGACCATGGCGCCGGTAGGTCAGGCGGTGGATGAGCCAGGGATAGCCGTGGAAGGCGAAGATGATCGGCTTGTTGACGGTGAACAGCGCGTCGAAGTCGTGGTCCGACATTCCGTGCGGATGCTCGCTCGGCGGCTGGAGGCGCATCAGATCGACGACATTGATCACGCGCACTTTGAGTTCGGGCGCGTGCTGGCGGAGGAGTTCGACGGCGGCAAGGGTCTCGAGCGTCGGCACGTCGCCGCAGCAGGCCATCACCACGTCCGGCTCGCCGCCGCGGTCGTTGCTCGCCCACTCCCAGATGCCGAGGCCGGCCGAGCAGTGCTTGATCGCCTGGTCCATACTGAGCCATTGCGGCGCGGGTTGCTTGCCGGCGACGACGACATTGACGTAGCCGCGGCTCCGCAGGCAGTGGTCGGTGACCGAAAGCAGGCAGTTGGCGTCCGGCGGCAGATAGACGCGCACGACCTCCGCCTTCTTGTTGACGACGTGGTCGATGAAGCCGGGGTCCTGATGGGAAAAGCCGTTGTGATCCTGCCGCCAGACGAGGCTCGAGAGCAGATAATTGAGCGAGGCGATCGGCCGGCGCCACTCGATGTCCCTGCACACCTTCAGCCACTTGGCGTGCTGATTGAACATGGAGTCGATGATGTGGATGAACGCTTCGTAGCACGAGAAGAAGCCGTGCCGGCCGGTGAGCAGGTAGCCCTCGAGCCAGCCCTGGCACTGGTGCTCGGAGAGCATCTCCATCACCCGCCCGTCGGGCGCAAGATGGTCGTCGTAGTCCAGCGTCTCGGCAACCCAGGCGCGGTTGGTGACCTCGAGCACGTCCTGCCAGCGGTTGGAATTGCTCTCGTCAGGGCTGAACAGGCGGAAATTGCCTGACTCCAGGTTGAGCTTCATCACGTCGCGCAGGTAGGTCCCCATCACGCGCGTCGTCTCGGCGATCGCAACTCCGGGCGATGGAGTCTCGACCGCATAGTCGCGGAAGTCCGGCAGCCTGAGGTCGCGCAGGAGGACGCCGCCGTTCGTGTGCGGATTGGCGCTCATGCGTCGCGTTCCCGTCGGCGCGAGCGCCGCGATCTCCGGCATCGAGGCGGCCGCTCGCGTCGAACAGCTCGCGCGGCCGGTAGCTTTCCATCCAGTCCTGGAGAATGCGGACGTGCTCCGGCTTCTCCATGTCGCCCATCGGCACCTGGTGGGCGCGCCAGTAGCCCTCCTCGCGCTTGCCGTCGATTTCCTTGGGGCAGGTCCAGCCCTTCGGCGTGCGCATCACGATCATCGGCCACTTGGGCCGCTGCTTTGAACCCGTTCGTCCGCGCATCGTTCTGGATGCTGCGGATGTCAGTCCACGACCTTTTCGAGCGTCTCGGCCATGAGCTCGTGCATCGTCTTCGGGTCGTCGCCCTCGACGAAATGCGGGACGTAGCCGTAGCCGCGGAACAGCGCCTCGAGCTCCTCGTGCGGGATGCGCGCGAGCACCGTCGGGTTGGCGATCTTGTAGCCGTTGAGATGCAGGATCGGCAGCACCGCGCCGTCGCGCACGGGATTGAGGAACTTGTTGGAGTGCCAGCTCGTCGCCATCGGGCCGGTCTCGGCCTCGCCGTCGCCGACCACGCAGGCGACGATGAGGTTCGGGTTGTCAAAGGCCGCGCCGTGGGCGTGCGACATCGCATAGCCGAGTTCGCCGCCCTCGTGGATCGAGCCCGGCGTCTCCGGCGCGACGTGGCTCGGAATGCCGCCGGGGAACGAGAACTGGGTGAAGAGCCGCTTCATCCCCTCCTCGTCCTGCGACACGTTGGGGTAGACCTCGCTGTAGGTTCCCTCGAGGTAGGCGTTGGCGATCAGCGCCGGACCGCCATGGCCCGGGCCGGTGACATAGATCATGTCGAGGTCGTGCTTTTTGATGAGCCGGTTGAGATGCGCGTAGATGAAGTTGAGGCCGGGGGTCGTGCCCCAATGTCCGAGCAGACGCGGCTTGATGTGCTGCCGTAAGAGCGGCGTCTTGAGGAGCGGATTGTCGAACAGGTAGATCTGGCCGACAGACAGGTAGTTCGCCGCGCGCCAGTAGGCGTCGAGCAGCCCGGCGTCCGTGTCCGACAGAACTTTGGCCATTTGCGCTCCTCCTCACACAATCCGTGCTGGACACAGGCTCCTATCCGGCATCGAAAACCAGAATTCCGGTCGAAGCCTCGCGCGTCCGTCACTTGCTCCCTTGTACGGGATCAGCACCAAAGGGTGAATCACACCGAGGTTGATTCGCGCGGCATTTTGGTATCGCGCACTTATACCCAAGATGCAGTGTTTTGCCCGCAGTGCTCCGGTCTGGGCCTCGCTGTTTCACGTTTCCCGCCATGGAAGAAGCTCGGATCGTTAGGCCGAGCTTCGCAGTTGACCGGTGGACGCTTATTACTTACTGATTCTCGCCTTGTACCTGGACTCGGCACCGCCGAGTAGAGGATAGACCAATGGCTGAGAATCATTGGAAACGGAGCTACGGCTGAGCCACTAAGGCACCGCTAGACGAAAGGGGCGGCAATGGAAATCCTCAACCTAAAGCCACCGCGCCACACTCCTAATCTAGTGTCGTGATTCTGAAGTCCGTTGCATTCTAGATGTTCGCTTCGAGCGGTTCGCAGGCAGTAGCGTTGGATGGAAGCGAAGATATCATCGTACGGGCTCCCGTTCATCTGGACCAAAAGCGCCGCCATCGATGGTTTGACGGGTTCATCATTCTGAGGACCGGGCCGTCGCTTCAAACAGCGCCGCTGCCTTAGCCGCTTCGAATGCGTCGGCGGCGCCGCCAACGATCAGATCGTCGCCGCTGCCGTCGCCCCCTTTTTTGCAAGGCCGTCGCCCGAGCTGACGATGACGATCGACGCCCGCCCGGCGCGCTTGCGTCCGGCAGGAACCCACTGATCAGGTGGATCGCGCCGTCGAGGTTGGAGCGGGTATCGGCCGTGAGGTCGAGGCTTTGCAGGTCTTCGTGAGTGAAGTCGATCTCGCGCAGGCCCCCGGCGTTGCTGACCAGGAGGTCGATCCGCGGATGGGTCGAAAGAACCGCGTTCGAGAACGCCCGCATGGCGGAGGCGTCGGCGACGTCGGGCGCGTGAGCGTACGTCAGGCCCTTGGTCTCAGGCCTGCCCCTTCTTCGAGCGCAATCCTTTAAGCAGCGACAGCGCCGCAGGAACAAGAAGCCTTTCCGCCGCCGCGTTCAGCGGATTTTGGACGAAGCCCGCAATGCTGTCTCTGGTTTGCTGGATGTCCTGGCGGATAGAGTCGACCGCAAGCCTGACGTCGGCGGTGTCCGACAGAAGCGAGGCCATCGCCATCTTGCGGACTTCGAGCGCAAGCTCGAGCTCGGTTCCGGGCTGAGCTCTCGACGCCAGCCACACGACAAGCGCAGCGAGAACGAAGTCGACGACCGCGACGATCGCAGCCGACCAGACGAAGCCGTAAGCAGGCTGCAACCCGTAGAAGCCTGCGATATTGGCCATGCCCAGTCCGAACACGGCGATCAGCGCGGCGAAGACGGACAGCGCGAGACGCCGCGCCAAGACGTTGAGCCAGATCCGCCCGATGAGCGAATCCGCTTTCCACAAGACCTGCAGGTCCCGCATGAGATCATCCATCATGGTCCGTCTCCTTATCGACGACCGAGCATCCGGCCGATGATCAGGCCGACGACAATGCCGCCGATGGCCATCGCAATCGGGTGCGCGCCCATCTCGCTCTCCCTCTCTTCGAGGAACCTCGCCGCCTCGCTCATGAGTTCGCTGATCTCGTCGCGCGGTGTTTCTCTGTCTGCGGCGCCATCAGGCGCGGCGGCGGCCGCCGGTCCCGAGACGCCGGGCCTCTGGTCTTCGGCGCGCGGCTCGACCGTTGCAGGCGATGGCGCCCCCTTCGGCTTTCGCGCTCGTCGCACGCCGGAAAGCTCTTCCCTGAGCGACTGCAATTCTTCGAGCGTTCCGGACTTGGAAGCCATTGGGGTCTCCCGTGGTTGACTTTGCGGCGCTCGGGCTGTCGACATTTATCAAGGGCCTCGCGCCACCGTCGCCTCCGATGCGAATGCGTATCGATCGAGCGCCGCCTTGAGACTGCCTCCGTCGACTTGGCTCACGATAACGGCTCGAAGACCTCTTTGCGGGTCGCGCTCGATCCTGATCGATGCGATCGCAACGCCGACCCTTTCGGCCTCGGCGCGGATGGCCTCCTCGATCTCGCGAGCGATCAGCGCCGGCTTGAAGAGCTTGCCGACCGCCGTCGTCGGCAGGGATGGCGAGATCTTGACACGCTTCGGAATCGCCGCCTTTTCGGGGATCGACCGCGCCACGTACTCGAGCAGCTCCGCCTCGGTGGCGGCGGCGCCGGCCTTGAGCTGAACATAGGCGACGGGCAATTCGCCGGCGTGCGCGTCCGGACTTCCGATCGCAGCGGTCAAGGCGACAGCCGGATGCGATTGCAGGGCGTCCTCGATCAGCTTCGGATCGATGTTGTGGCCGCCGCGGATGATCAGCTCCTTCTTGCGCCCGGCGAGCCAAAAGTAGCCGTCCGCGTCCTGCCGTCCGAGGTCGCCGGTATTCAACCAGGTCTCGCCGACGCGCTCGATCCAGATCCCCCTGTTGTGCGCGGGATCGAGATAGCCGGCGAACACGTTGGGCCCGCGAATGGCGATGACGCCGATCTCGTCGGTTTCCGCGTCGCGAACATATCGGTTGTCGTCGTCGAGGATCAGCGCGCGCATGGCCTGATAGGGAAATCGAAGACCGATCGACCCGATCCGCGGCGGGGCTTCTAGCGGGGTCAAGCTCGAGGCGCAGGCGCCCTCGGTCAGGCCGTAGCCTTCGAGAATGCGGACGCCCGTTTCGCGCTGGAACGCCTGGAAGAGTTGCACCGGCATCGGGGCCGCGCCGCAGATCGCCGCTTCCAGGCTGCTGATGTCCCGGCCGGCCAGCGGCGTTTGCAGGAACGCCGAATAGACGGTCGGAACGCCCGAGAACGTGGTGACGCGAAAATGCTCGACCAGCGCCCAGAAGTTCGCGATCACGCCCTCGCCGCGGTAGCCTTGCGGCGTGGCCATGACCACATGGGCGCCCTTGGACCAGGGCGCGAGGCCGGTCACCAATTGGCCGTTCACATGAAAGAGCGGCAGGCCGCAGAAGATCGTCTTACCGGGGCCGAAACGGTCCTCGTTGAAGCACGTCATCGCCCAGGCGTCGAACGCTTCGGAGAAGTGGGTGCGTCGCGCAATTTTCGGGGCGCCGGTCGTGCCGCCGGTGCAGAAATACGAGGAGATGTCCTCGGGCTTCGGCCCGTCGAAGGCGAGCGCGTCGCCTCGCTCCTTCTCCAATTCGCCGCGAAAATCGAGCACGGGAGCGTCAAGCGCGGTTGTCTCGCGCTCAGCGAACATCCGGAGCGCCAGCCCTTCATCCGCGGACACGTAGGGCGCCATGTCGACGGCCAGCACCGCGCGCAGGTTGGCGAGCCGTCCCGCGGCGGCCGTCGCCTTCCGCCAGAGGTCGGTCCCGGGCGTCGGCGCGAGGGTGATGAGAAGCTTCGGCTCGACCGCCTTGAGGAGTGCGGCAAGCTGCTCCCCCTCAAGGAGCGGGCTGATCGCGAAGGCGATGCCCGCGGCCTCGGCGCCCCAGATCGCGAGATGCGTTTCGGGAAGGTTCGGCAGGACGAAGGCGACCGCGTCGCCGCGCTCGACCCCGAGCCGGCGAAAGAGATTGCCGGCCTGGGTGATGCGCCGGAATAGCTCGCGATGTGACCAGACCGTCGTCCTTTTGAACTGGCTCGCCTCAGCGAAAAAGGTGAGCGCCGGCGCGTCCGGCGCGATCTCCGCTCCGGCCCGCAGCATGGCGTACGGTGTCGCAGGGATGTTTCTCTCCGCGAGCGGCGCCCGCTCGATGGCGAGCACGTCGTCATAAGTCGCAATCGTCATCGCTCAATTCCTTCTGCCGGCTGTCGACGAAGTCCGTCATTACGTTCGGGGTCGCTTTCGACTGGCGAGTCGGCACGCTCCGGCAGCGGCGGCAGATCCGTCCAGGCGAGCGCCCGGGCCTCTTCCGGCTCGATCCCGATCGCGCGCAGCATCAATTCGGCCGCGTCGGAGCCCGCTTCGCGCCAGGTCCTTTCCCCGTCGAGCACCAGCCACATCGCCGCAAGCGTCGTCGAGCCGACGAAGGCGATGACCGAAGGCGTCTGTTCGGCCGGGAAGCGGTAGCGGCGCCGGGCGAGACCTTCGCGAAGATCGCGCGCGGGAGGGCCGGACAGCAGGGCCCGCATCGTCGAGGTGGTGAAGGCGAAGCGCACGATGAAGCGGCCCCAGTGCGGCTCTTCATGGGCGCGACGGACGAAGAAGCGCATGCCGCGCGCGAGACGAAGCGCCGGATCGTCCGTCGCGTTGAAGCTCGCAACGATCCGCGCATGCATCTCGTCGCCGAGCGCGGCCGCGACCTCCTCGAACAGCGAGTCCAAATTCTCGACGTTGTTGTAGATCGTGCCCCGGGCGAGCCCCGCCGCGTGCGCGAGCTCCGTCACGCTCGCATGCGTCGTCCCCTGGTCGGCAAAGATGCGCACCGCCGCTTCGTAGATACGGGCCTGGGCCGGGGCAAGCGATTTCACTTTGAACTCCTATTGACAATCTTGGACACATATGTTCAAAGATAGTCAAGATGGTTTAGCATACCCGCAGCAAAACGCGAGACGCCGCGCTCCGAAAGCGGATCGAAGCGACAGGGAGGAATGGACAGCGATGGATAGGCTTATCGACAGTTTCCGAAGCGATGAAGGGAGCGCGCCAGCATCGCCCGCAGTCCCGACGGAGGTTGATGTCCTCGTGGTCGGGTACGGTCCGGTCGGGGCTGCAATCGCCAATCTTCTGGGACGGTACGGCGTGCGCGTCTTGGCGGTCGACAAGGCCAAGGAGATCTTCATGGCCCCTCGCGCTATAGCGCTGGACAACGAGGCCCTCAGAATCCTGCAACTGGCTGGACTCGAGGACGGCGATTTCGAAAAAGTCGCGATTCCCTACGTGCGCATGCTTTCGCCTTTGCTCGGCGAGTTCGGTCGAATCAACACGCTCGGCCCGATCGACGGGCAACCCAAACTCGTGACGTTTTACCAGCCCGAGCTCGAAGCGGCGCTGCGGCGCCGCGCTTCGCAGTACGGCGGGGTCCAAAGCGCGCTCGGCGTCGCCCTGATCGGATTTGATGAGAGCCCCGACGGCGTGGTCGCAACCCTCGATGTCGGCGAAGGCTGCACGTCCGCCGTGCGCGCCCGCTATCTCGTGGGCGCGGACGGCGCCGGCTCGCTCGTCCGACAGCTCATCGGGCAGGAGTTCAAGGGCCAGACTTACGCCGAGGATTGGCTGGTTGTCGACGCCTTCGGCGCGCAAAATCCGATCGACCATGTGGAGTTCCTCTGCAATCACCGGCGACCAACTCCTCACATGACCGCGCCCGGCGGCCGCGAGCGCTGGGAGTTCATGCTCCAGCCAGGAGAGACCCGGGCGGACATGGAAAGCGACGCTCGCGTGAGCGAGTTGCTCGCGCCCTGGGGCGGTCCGACGGCCATGACGATCGAACGCAAGGCTGTCTATCGCTTTCACGCCCGCACGGCCAAAGCCTTCTGCAAGGGCCGGGTCTTTCTCGCCGGCGACGCTGCGCACGTCACGCCGCCGTTTGTTGGTCAAGGGCTCGTCGCGGGATTGCGCGATGCGGCAAACCTTTCATGGAAGATCGCCTGGGTCGTGCAAGGCCGCGCCTCGCCGAAAATTCTCGACAGCTACGACGAAGAGCGTCGGCCCCACGCCAAGGCGATGATCGATCTGGCGAAGTTCATGGGTCGTCTGATCATGCCGCGCAGCGCCGCGGTCGCGCTGCTCACCCATGGAACGCTGCGTCTCCTCCGCCTCACGGCCGCGATGCGCCGGTATTTCGACGATTTGGGAATCAAGCCCAAGAACGTGTTCGCGCGCGGACTGTTCGCCCCGGGACGCTCGGGGTCGAAGCTCAGGCGCGGCGGTCCGCTGCCTCAAGGCTGGGTTCGGGGTCCCGACGGCGTCATTCGGCTGAGCGACGAAGCCCTGGGTCCTGCATTGACCCTCGTCGGCTTCGGGCGGGATCCGCGTGAAGGTCTTGACGCCGCCACGGCGCGCGCCTTCGCCGCCTGCGGCGGCAAGGTCGTTCAGATCGGTCATCGCGGGCAGGCTCGCCATCTTCGCCGGGCAGACTGCTGGGAGGATCTCGACGGGACCTTCCTGCCCGGCGCCGCGCCCTTCGGCTGGGCCGCGGTCGTTCGGCCGGACCGCACCGTCCTTCACGACGGCCCGGCTGCGGACGTCGAACGAATCGTCCGCGAAAGCCTCGCGCTGATCGGAACGCCGGCCCCAGCCGAGGCCCCGTTGGGCGCCCTACCCGCCTTTTCCACCTGAAGGATTCACCCCCATGCAGCTCACCACTCCGCAACCGGCCCGCCATCCCAACCCGACCACGAAGGCGTCCGCGCTCGCCTATGCGATCTTCGATCGTCCGGATCTGAAGAAGGCTGAAGAGTACCTGATCGACTTCGGGCTGCGCCCGGTCTCGAACGACGGCCAGACGCTCTTCCTGCGCGGCACGGGGCCGACCCCGTTTTGCTATGTCGTCCAGAAGGCCGAGAAGCCGCGCTTCGTCGGCCTTGGCCTCGAGGTCGAAACGCACGCTGACCTCGAAGCGCTGTCGAAGCTTCCCGGAGCGTCGGCGATCGAGAAGGCAACTTGTCCGGGCGGCGGAGACCGCGTGCGCTTGATCGACCCGTCCGGCTTCCGCGTCGATGCGATCTTCGGCCAGTCGGCGGCGCCCGAACTGCCACATCGGCCGCCGTTGCCGCTGAATTCGGTCGACGCTCCGGCGCGGATCAACGGAACGCAACGGCCGCCCGTAACCGCCCCGGAAGTTATCCGCCTTGGACATGTCGCGCTCGAGCTTGCCGACTACCAGGCGACCTCGGCCTGGTACACCCAGCATTTCGGCTTCATTCCGAGCGACGTGCAGGCGCTTCCCGACGGCTCGCCGGCGGTCGCCTTCATGCGGCTCAATCGCGGCGACAAGCCCACCGACCACCACACCCTTGCCCTGGCGCAGACTTTCGCGCCGGCCCTCAACCACATCTCGTTCGAACTCGTCGATCCGGACGCGGTCGGCATCGGCAATCGGCTGATGCGCGACCGCGGATGGAAGCATGCCTGGGGCATGGGGCGTCATCTTCTGGGCAGCCAGATCTTCGACTACTGGGAAGACCCTTGGGGGGACAAGCACGAGCATTATTGCGACGGCGATCTCTTCACCGCGGAGCAGCCGACCGGCGTCCATCCGGCGAGCCGCGCGGGCATGGCGCAGTGGGGCCAGGTCATGCCGCCGAGCTTCACCCGACCGAAGCCGACGCTGTCGAACATGAAGGCGCTTGTTCACGGCCTCAGGACCAGCCTGGACGTGAACTTGAAGAAGCTGCGGACCCTCATGAAGCTGTTCGGCTGATGAACCCGCCGCCGCGCCCCTGCCATTCTTTCCGCCGTCAACCATCGTGGACTCGCCAATGCCTTTGAACATTCTGCATTTCAAGCACGGGGGGCGCCCGCAGTGGGGCGTCGTGCGCAGCGGGCAGGTCACGCCCGTGCCCGGCGCCTTCGAAACGACGCGCGCGTTCCTCGAAGCCAATTCGATTGAGACCCTATCCCGCCTGAGCGGTCCGACGCTGAAGGAAGCCGATGTCGAGCTTCTGTCGCCCGTGACCCGGAACCAGCAGTTCCTGTGTCAGGGCGCGAACTATCGACAGCACATGATCGAGTCCGGCATGGATCCGGACTCGAAGACCTTCAACATGATTTTCACCAAGGCGCAGAGCTGCATTGCGCCGGCCAACACGAATGTCGTGCGGCCGGCGCGGGTGCGCTTCCTCGACTACGAGATCGAGCTCGGCCTCGTGCTCAAGCGCGACGTGACCTCCGCCGAGCGCGTGACAGACGGGCGTCTGCACGAGTTCGTCGCCGGCGCGGTGATCGTCAACGACTATTCGGCGCGCGACGTGCAGATCCCGGAGATGCAGTTCTACAAGGGCAAGAGCTTTCGCACCTTCGGTCCCATAGGCCCCTACCTCTGCCTCCTGGAGCCCGGCGACTTCCGCCGGCTCCGCGAGTTGCAGCTGACGCTGACCGTAAACGGCAAGGTCCGCCAGAAGGACAGCGTCGCCAACCTCGTCTTTGGCCCCGCCGAGACGCTCACCGAACTTTTGGGCGTCCAGGACCTCCACGTCGGCGATCTGCTCTCGACCGGGACGCCGTCCGGCTGCGCCCTCAGCGTTCCCTCGCCCGGACGGCAGCGGATCGCGGCGCTGCTGCCGGAAGCGGTTAAATGGAAGATGTTCATGAAGATCCAGGCCGGCCGGGAGCAGTATCTGAAAGGCGGAGACGTGGTTGAGTCCCGCATCGCAACTCCCGACGGCGCCATCGATCTCGGCGTTCAGCGCAACCGGATCGTCGAGGCGGCTTAGGCCTCGGGTCGACCGCGACCGCGATTTTCGGTCAGAATCATTTTGTTTTCAAGGACTTACGTTCCGTCTTGCCCGATTCTCAAGTCCGGACGCCAGCGTTTTCAATGCTTTAGCGGGGACTTGGCGATTCCGTTCATCCAGCGCGGGCGCTCCCAGAAGAATCAGGATGGCGCGTCGGGACGGGCAGACGCCACAAGCCGGCCCCTCTCCACGACCGGGCCGGCGGGATCGGCGGTCACGCTCGCCGGATCAATCGACCCCTGCGCCAGGCGCGCGTCAGGCCGCCAATCCGGCCTTTTCGCCGGCCTCGGCCACGGCCGGCCCAAGGTCGCCGGCTTTTGGCGCGGCGTCGCCATAGACCTCAAACGCCCGGTTCACGGCCGCGGCGAGTTGGGCCGCCGGCGTCAGGGCGTAGACGAACTTGTCCGGGCGAACGAGGGCGAGATGGCCCTTCCTCGCGCCGGCCCGGCGGAACCAGGCGATCCCTTCGCCGCCGAGGTCCTCGACCTCAATCAGCGCGCCCCCCGCGGAGCCTCGCTTGACCGCGTCGCCCTGAGGGCGCCCGCCGAAGGGGTAGAGCGCGACCAACCGTGCGCCGAGCGCCGAGAGCCGGGCAAGCGTTTTCGCATCCAGGCTTGCGCACGGGTCGCAGGCGTAGCCGACGAGCGCGTAGTCTTCGCCGAGAACCTCGTCGAGCAGCGCCCGGCGCCCGTCGTAGGTGCGCACCCGCGGCTGTGGGATCGGCCTTCCCTCGGCGCTGTTCCGCCGCCTGCGCGGAAGGCCGAAATAGTCGCCGTTCGGATAGGTCGGCGGCGGCTTGAAGCGCGCCTCGCGGATATAGTCGCCGACTTTCGGCGTCACGAGCAGAGTCTTGACGACGATGTTGCGGGTCTTGGCGAGGACCGGATTCGCGATCGAGACGAAATCCTTCATCTTCACCGAGATGTCGATCATTTCCTTGGCGTGCGGCTTGCGCTCGCTTGGGTAGGTGTCGATCAGCTTCGGATCCGCGCCCTTGCGCAGCACCGCCTCGAGCTTCCAGGCGAGGTTGTGGGTGTCACGCACGCCCGAGCTCATGCCCTGTCCCATGAACTGCGGCGTCATGTGCGCGGCGTCGCCGGCAAGGAGCACGCGCCCGTCGCGCCAGCGCTCGGCGACCAGCGCATTGAAGGTGTAGACGAGCCGCCTGAGCACCTCGACCTTGTCGACGTCGACATACTGGGCAAGGAGCCTCAGCACCGTCGCCGGGTCCTCCATCTCGTCCTTGGTCTGCCCCGGCATCAGCAGGAACTCGAACCGGTGGTGGCCGTTCGGCTGCGGGCAGGAGACGGTCGGCTGCTTCGGATCACAATGGAAATTGAAATAGGGCATGTGCCGGAAGCAGTCCTCGCCCTCTTTCGCCTTGATGTCGACGACAAGCCAGGGCTCGGGGAAGCTCTTGCCGGCCATCTTGATCCCGAGGCGGGCGCGCACGCCGCTGCGGCCGCCGTCGCAGGCCACGAGCCATTGCGCACGGGCGCGAGCGGTCTTCGCGGGCGTTGCCGCCGTTGGATTCGACTGACTATATCGCGACCCTGAACTCGCCGCGTGCTCGACGGTCACGCCCGTGTCGTCTTGCGAGAAGCCGACGACTTCGTGGCCGCGCAGCGCCGTCACGTTCGGATAGCGTTCCAGCAGCTTCTCCATCTTGGTTTCGAGATAGGGCTGATAGAAGAAATTACTGACGGTCCAGCCATAGGGCTTGTCCATCCGCCGAAGCTGGCTCAGCACCGATCCGTCTTCCAGCATCCATTGGACGGGCGTGTCGACGAGCATATCGGCTTCGAGCTCGGCCGCGACGCCGGCCGCCTGAAAGACCCGCATGCATTCGTCGTCCGTGTAGACGGCGCGCGCGTTGCCGTAGAACTCCGGCTCGCGCTCGAGCGCCAGCACCTTGAGGCCTCGGCGGCCGAGCAGATGGGCGAGAGTGAGCCCGGTCGGCCCGAGCCCGACGATCGCCACGTCGTATTCACCCGCGAATGTTGCCGCGTTCATGTTTCTACCCTCCCTATCTTGTGTTGGGGTTCCGCGCGGCGGCCCGCTCAGAACGGCGAATATTCTTCCCGGAACAGCGAGGTCAGGCCGTTGCGGAGCTGACCGAGCTTGTCGCCGAGCGTCTGGTCCTGCGGCTTGTGTCCCCACAGGCTGACGCCCTGGTAGGTCGTCTGCGGCGCCTGCTCGATGTCCTCGTCGCCCTTGGAGCTCCAGCCGAGCTCGAAATAGAAGCCGGACGGGCACATTGCGTAGAAAGAGACGTCGCGGTCGTTGGGATGCTGGCCGACCGCCATCATGATCCGGATCCCGAGCGCGCGGCAGCGGCGGTAGGCCTCGCCGACGTCGTCCAGGGTCGGAACCTGCATCTCCATATGCTGGATCTTGGTGGCGAACGGGTCCATCGCGATGCCCTTCGTCGCGGCCACCGCGATCGAATGATGGCGCGGATTGACCCTCAGGAACGTGAACTTGAGATTGACGCCGCCGATCCGGTCCTCGATGAAGTCCGAGATTTTGGCGTCGAAAATCTCGCGCCAGAAGGCGATCATCGCGTCAGGTCTGCGCGTCGTGATTGCGACATGACCCATGCCGCGTGCGCCGGTCACGAAGCCGCTGACAAGAACCTTGAGCGGCTCGGCGGCGAGCCGCGGCTCGAGGAAGAGTTCGAGCGCCGTCCTCTTCGGCCCGACGAACCGCCAGATGCGTTCGACCCCACGCAACGCCGCCTCGTCGCCGCCGATCTCTTCGACTTTGACCTCGCGCGCCGCGAGCCGGCCGAAAATGGTGTCGAGCGCGCCCGCGCCGCTGATCCGCCAGCCGAGCGCGAGGTCTTCCGTGGGGCTCTTGCGGACGATCAGGCGTCTCGCGTGAGCGTCGGTCCGGAAGGCCAGCGTGTCGGGCTCGCTGTCGGCGAGATCCATGCCGATCCCCTCGGCGCCGAACCGCTTCCATTCGGCGAGACGCGGCGAGTTCGACGAGTGCGTATCCGAGTTGAACCGCGCCGTAGACCGAGGTGGTCGCCGGGCGGGTGTCGATGGCGTTCATGGCGGAATCCTCTTGAGCAAGAGACCGGATCACACGATCGCCGACAGCGACAGGTGAGCGAGGGTCGCCGCGTTGAATTCGGCGGCGCGTTCCCACTGCACCCAGTGGCCGGTGCGGCTGAACAGATAGAGGTCGCAGTTCGGCATCCGCTGCTGCAGCGACGGGCCGCCGCTCGCGGGATTGACCCGATCCTCGACGCCCCAGAGAACGAGCGTGGGCGTTTGCAGTCCGCCAAGTTTCGGATCGAGCGTGAGATCGAGCACGCGGGGATCAGGCAAATCCTTCGGGCGAACGAGCGGCGGGTTGGCGACGACCTCGGGATCGAGACTGGCGGCGTAGCGCGCGTCGATCACCGCGTCAGGCAGCGCCGCGCCATCGAACACCAGGTCCTTGCGGAGGAACTGCGCGCATTTCGCGCGGGCGGGGCCTTCGCCCGAGTAATAGTCGAGCAAGTGCAGCAGTCCCTCGGTCGGCGGCCTGCGGCCGGTGTCGATCCCGCCGGGTCCGAGCAGCACGAGGCGATCGACCCGGTCCGGCGCCTCGATCGCCAGGCGCAGCGCCGCTGCGCCGCCGAGCGAATTGCCGAGGAGATGCGCCTTGCGGACGTTCAGCGCATCGAGGAGGCCGAGCATTGCGCCGGCGAGGTCGCCGAACGGGTCGTTTCGGTCGACGCCCTTGGTTGAACGGCCGTAGCCCGGCATGTCGGGAACGATCAGACGAAAGGACCGGGAGAGCACGGAGGCGTTGCGGGCGAAGTTGGGCATTCCGCTGGCGCCCGGCCCGCCGCCGTGCAGCATGACGAGGGGAGGCCCCTCGCCCATCTCGACGACGTAGATGTCCCGCTCGCCAACCCGAACGGTTCGGCCGCCCCGCGGCTCGACGGCCTCGAACGAATCCATTGCATGCCTCCCTTAGTCGGGGACCCATGATCGCCCCGACACGGCCTATATGACGACAATGTCATTATGACGCAAGTATCATTTTGAAAAAGAATTTGGGGCGTGCTATGGCCGGCCGCGGAGGACCTCGCGCGTGCTGGAATCGTCCGCTTTGCCTGACCACCGGACGCGGGTTGCGGCCGAGCGGCGGGCGCGCATGCACCGCAAGCTGGTGGAAAGCGCGCTGCTGGTCTTTGCCGAAAAGGGGGTCGACGCCTCGGTGATCGAGGACGTCATCGCGGCTGCGGACGTCTCGCGCGGCACGTTCTACAACTACTTTCGGACCAACGGCGAGCTGCTGGCGGCGGCGATTCAGGAGCTGGGCAACGAACTCGTCGAGCACATCGAAGAACGGGTGAAGTCGATTCCCTCGCCTGCGGCGCGGGTCTTCACCGGCTTGCGGCTTTACATGGACGCAGCGCGGCGGTTTCCGTTGTTTGCGCGGTTCGTCGCCCGGATCGGCCCGCAGGCGGTCGGGCCGGAAAACCTGGTCAACGCCTACATCCCGGTCCACATCGCCGAGGCGGTCGAGCGGGGCGAATTCGTGGACGCGCCCGTTCGCATCTTGCTCGACATCGTGGTCGCCGTAGGCGTGATGATCGTTGCGCGCATCGCCGCCGGCGCCGCCGACGACGCTTATGTGAGCGCGATGCTGCTCGCGCTCGCCCGGACTCTCGGGTTCGACCTCGCGCGCGCCGAGGGGCTGTTAGCGGCGCCGCTGGCGCCGCTGAGCCTCGATGCGGAGTCGCTTCTCGTCAGAAGCCAAACCCGCTTCAGGAAACAAAAGCGTCGCTGACTTCGGCGCGATCGCGTCATCATCCTCGCTCCCGATTCCCCGTACGCAGTTTCGGGCGCTGGATGTGTGCTACAAAAGCGGCAAGAATATTGGGAGGAAGGCAATGGGTCGCTGGGCCGCCCTCGGCATCGCTGCTGGCCTGATGGGGACCGCCTGTGTCGGCGCGTGCTCGCCCGACGGAGGCCTCAAGCCGACGCCCGCGCTTTTCGCGGCTCCGCAGAATCGGGCAATGGTCGATAGCGCAGAACCGGGTCACACACCCGACGATCTCGATCTTCTTTACGTCACCGACCGGGCGCCAATTACGGATCCCCAAACCAACGCGCTCTCCTATGGCTCGGAGCGCTCGCGCACGATGAGCTATGGATCGATCGAGATCCGCGTCGAGCCGGACTCAAGCCGGGACATGGGAGAGATGAAACTCGGCACAATTACGGAAATGGGCCGGTTTCCCGAGGTTCCCTATCCGGCGAAGATCACTTCCGCCGGCTATATTCGCGCGCCAGACGTTGTGGCCGCGCACGAACAGGCCGTCGCCTCGCTTCAACGAGAAATTCGTCGCCGCCTGGCGAAGACGGACCGAAAGGAAGTCGTCATCTTCATGCACGGCTACAACAACACGTTCAACGACGCGGCCAATGCAACGGGGAGCATCTGCCGACTTCTCGGGCGGGATTTCGTTTGCGTGGTGCTGACGTGGCCGGCCGGCGGGTCGCGCGGCGCGTTCTTGGGTTACAACGTCGACCGAGAATCCGGCGAGTTCGCCGTCGCCGACATGCGGAAGGCGATCCGCGCGATCGGCCAAACCGAGGGCGTGCGCGCAGTCGATATCATCGCCCACAGCCGCGGCACCGACGTGCTGGCGTCGGCTTTTCGGGAGCTGAGCGTCGAGGCCTACGTTTCGCGCTTTTCGAACACCGAAAGTTTAAGGGTAAGGAACATTGTTCTGTTCGCGCCGGATATCGACATCGACGTCGCCGCGACGAAAATATTTGACGTGTTTTCCGATCCGGACGCGCCCTACGGCGCCAACAAGGCCCCGAACGCAGCGATCAGGCAGGGATCGTTTCATCTGACGATCTATTCGTCTCCCGGCGACCAGGCTTTGGGCCTTTCGAGCAGTATTTTTGGCAGCAGGCTGCGCCTCGGCCAGCTCGACCTCAGCGGGCAGGAGGCGAAAGCGCTGCGCGCGGATCCCGGCCATCTCGTCGACCTGATCGAAGTCGATGAAAACACCGGCGCCTTCGGGCACGGATACTTCCTGTCAAATCCGACAGTCCGTTCTGATTTGGTCGCTTTGATCCGCGACCGATTGAAGCCGGGCGATCCTGGCAGGCCTCTAGTTGAAATCCACAAACCGTTTTGGCGCATACCGTCGGCTACTGCGGAGGCCCGCTAGGGCGCCATCCCCAGCCTGGCGGCTCAGAAGACGCGGTCCAAGTCGGCGCGGCAAATCTGGCTGAAAGACTGGAGCGGATCGGGTTCCGAGCTGTTGGACAGCCTTTCCTTGGCAAGCCGGCGAAGCTCGATGCTCGGTTCGAGCGAGATCTTGACGATCGATCGAAGCACTGTTTCCGCGCCCTCGACCACTTGCGGAGGGGCAAAGAGCCTCATTCGGTTAATGAGCCCGATCAGGTGCTGCTCATCCCCGCCAAGCGCGATGCCGTCGTGGACATACGCGTTCAGGAGCAAATTCGACGCGCTCATCACGAAGTCGGCGTAGACGGCTTCACGCTTTGCAACCTCGCCGGCGACGCGCTGAAGGTGATTCTGGGTCCGCTGCGTGTAAACTGCGGCCAACAGGGACGCGCCGCCGCCGATGAGAGCGCCGAGGAGCGCTGATATCGGACTGAGGAGAGCGGGCTCGATGACCATGTCGCCTCTCGGGGTGGCGCGCTGCAGGAACGGTCAAAGCGCGGGTAGGCTCTTTGACGCGCGCCTGCTCGGCCAGCTGTCCGTTTACCGCGCATGCTCAGATGCGGGCGTTGCGGTTAAGCAAAGCCCGCGCTCCAGCATGGGCTTCCTGGCATCTCCTTGAAACCGTCGGCCTGTCTCTACACCGCACCCGCGCGTGATCGGATCAGGGAGGCGGCCGCTTTGCGTTGCGCCGCAGCCGCCATCACCGCGACGGCGCAGGAAGCGAGCCGGGTTAAGAGCGAGTCCGCGCGGCTTGTCAGAATGATCGGCACGCGGGCCCCGAGCACGATTCCGGCGGCGTTCGCTCCGGCCAGGAACGACAGGCTCTTTGCGAGCATGTTGCCGGCCTCGAGGTCCGGAACGACGAGAACGTTGGCGCGTCCGGCGACGGGAGACGCAATCTTCTTGATCGCCGCCGCCTCCAGGCTGATCGCATTGTCCAGCGCAAGCGGGCCATCGAGAACGGCGCCGGTGATCTGACCCCGTTCCGCCATCTTGCACAAGGCGGCGGCTTCGATCGTGGAGGGAACCTTCGCGGTCACCGTCTCCATGGCGCTCAAGATCGCCACGCGCACCTCCGGCGCGCCCATCGCATGCGCAAGACCGATGGCGTTCTGGATGATGTCGACCTTCGTCTCGAGGTCAGGCGCGATGTTGACGGCGGCGTCGGTGATGATGAGTGGGTCCGAGTGGCTCGGCACGTCCATGATGAAGCAATGGCTGATCCGCCGCTCGGTCCGGATACCGCCCTCGCGCGCGACCACGGCGCCCATGATTTCATCGGTGTGGAGGCTTCCCTTCATCAATGCCTCAACCCGGCCCGCGGTCACGAGGCCGACCGCCTTGGCGGCGGAATCGTGGCTGTGCGCCGAGGGGACGAGCTCGAACCTGCTGATGTCGAGCTGAGCCTCTTTGGCTACGTCTGCAAGCCGCTCCGGCGGCCCGACCAGGATCGGCTCGATCAAGCCGAGCTTCTCGGCTTCAATTGCGCCGCGAAGCGACACGCCGTCGCATGGGTGCGCGACGGCGACCTTGATCCTCGTCTGTTTCTGCGCGGCGGCGATCAGGCTCTGATACTTTTCCCGGCCAACCGACTCCCCGGCTTTGGATTCGTCTCTCATGTCGGCTCTCCTGTTCGTGCCCGCTTCAACCAAGTGGTAGGAAGGCGACGTTTCCTCCCCCTTGTGGGGAAGGAGAACGCCTTCAATTTGGCTGACTCACATAGGTGGAAAAGCTTTACGCCGCTTCGGCCCTGACGAGCTTCACCCCGAGCGCCTTTTCGACCCGACCGACCCGAGTCTTTTCCTCTTTCGCCAACGGTCCGGGGGCCACGAGGAGCTCACGCAAAGCGCCCAGCGCAGCGTCCGATTCCGGCTCGCCAGGGCGCAAGAGCTTCGGCAGCGCCCGGACTGCACGCTCTTCATCAAGGAGAACGAGCTGGTATTGATCTCTCAGCATGCCCTTGAACTGGGAAAGCGTCAGCCGCTTGTTCACCTTCCGGGAGTCGCGAATGATCTTCAACATGCGGAAGCCGCGTTCGTCGACCGCGCCGTCGGGCCTGCGGACGTAAATCAACGCGCGAAGCGCGCCCTCATCCGCCGCTCCGGACTCGAACCGATGTTCGAGCGTGGAATGAAGCTCGGCCGCCGCGCGCTCGCGTTGGACCTCGCGCTCGATATGGCGAGGGGCCGCAGCGGGCTCCGCGTTGAGCCCGGCCACGGCCTGGATGACGGGCAACCGGTAGGTATTCAGGAAGGTCGCCTCCGTCAGCGCGTCGCGAATCTGCCCCACCGACCGAAGACAGGTGGTGATCAACTCCGACCCTGCCTTCTCGAGCGAAAGGAAGGGATTGGCCGCGCTGATAGGCTTCCGAAGCGCGCGGGCTTCCGCCGCCATCGCCTTGACGGGCAGCATGAGCGGGTTCTTGTCGGAGAACACCCTGAAACGGAACCGATGTGGATGCGCCTCGCGGATGGCCTCGGCCACCGGCTCCGTCGTGATCGCGCGAATCCAGGGCTCGGCGAAGGTTCGATAGAGGCCGAGATTGACCTCGGACACCCGTGCGACCGTGGCGAAACGCTTCTCGTCCTCGGGGCTGTTGACGCCGAAAGCGCGGATGTCGTCGAGCGAGCGCCTCTCGAGCCGGAAAAGATACTTGCCATCGACAAGCTCGCGGTTCTCCGTGTCCTCTTCGATGTCCGCGATGGTCGCCTCGTAGAGGCCCGGCGGCGTCGCCTCGATCATGACCATGCAGGACACGAACTCCTGATATTCCTTCGAGGCGATCTGGCCGGAAACAAATATCCCTAGGTGCCCGATGCTGTTGTGCAGCGAGTAGATGATGGTCTGACCGTTGGCGATGATCTCGTCGACGCTGTCGTAGAGGTCGAGAACCCAGTCCAGGGCCTGCTGCGGCGGGGTGACGTTGTGGCCCCATGAGCAGAAGACGACGATCGGCGACTTGATGTTTCTGAGATCGACCCGGACCCCGTCCGTGGTGCGGATCTGCCCGGTCGACAGCCTGTTGCCGACAAAGAGATTGTCGACGATCCATTGCATTTCGGCGGCATTGAGCAGGACCGGGCTGCCCCACCACGTCTCGAACGAGAGGAAGCGCTCCTTCTCGGTGTCGACCCTGGAGTAGACGTTGTATTGCTTGGTCCAAAAGGTGTTGGCAAAATTGGCGAGCTCGAAATTGGCGACGAGGCTCGCCCCGTCGAACTTGCCGGCGCCGATGTCGCCGGACAGCGCGGTCAGCCATGAGCCGCCGAACAGTCCGCCGAGATACCGCATCGGGTTCTTGCCGCGCACGCCGGCCCAATAGGAAAGGGGTGACGCCGCAACCAGGATCGGGCCCATGAGGTCCGGGTTGATCGCCGCCGTCATCATGGTCTGCCAACCGGCCTGGCAATTGGCGATGACAATGGGCTAGCTCTCCGCGTCGGGATGACGACGGGCGACCTCTTCGATAAAGGCCGCCTCGGCGCGACAGACGTCCTCGATCGACTGGCCCGGCATCGGCTCGGGCGAGAAGCCGACGAAGTAGCAGGGATGGCCAGCACGAATCGCCACGCCGATTTCGCTCTCGGGCTTCATGCCCCCGATCCCCGGCCCGTGGCCGGCGCGCGGATCGACGACGACCGGCGGCTTCAATGGGTCGACCGGAACGCCGTCAGGCGGCGTAATGCGGACGAGCCCATAGTTGACCGGGCGGGGCAGCTTGCGCCCGTCGAGGACGAGCTCGTTGGCGAAGTTCAACACATTGGGGACATCCTTCGCGGCTTGTGCGAGATGGATGTTTCCCCTCTCGTTCAGGGCCTCGAGCGTCAGGACGCTCAGCTGCCACGCGTCCGTCCAGTACTCCAAAGCTTGCTCAAACATTGTCAACTCCTCAAACTAACTTCCTTTGCTCACTTCGCAACGGACCAGCATCACTTCCCCCTATTATCGAGATTAGCTCTGGCCCTGACAGGCTTCGCGGGGCCTCATTCGCCAGGCGGGCCATTCAACCCGACGCCATCGCGCGCTCGGCGAGCGCGTGGGTCTGTGGCGCGTTCGACCGGCTTTCCTCGGCGGCCAGATCGAGCACCATGCGTCCCTTCACCCGGCCGGCCTTCAGGTCCGCGAAGATCGTGTTGACGCGGTCGAGCGGCGCCGTCGCTATATCCACTGTGACCTTGCCCTGGGCGGCAAAGGCGATCGCTTCATCGAGATCGCGCCGGCTGCCCACGATCGACCCGCGCACCGTGATCCGCTTCATTACGACGTCGAAGATCGGCGTTGGAAAGTCGCCAGGGGGAAGCCCGACGAGCGCAACTGTTCCCCTGCGGCGTACGATGCGCAGCGCCTGTGAAAAGGCCGGCGGCGAGACCGCGGTGACGAGCACGCCATGCGCCCCGCCTCCGGTCGCCCCCAAAATCTCAAGCGCAGCGTTCGGCGAACGCGCGTCAACGGCGACCTCCGCCCCCGCCGCCTTGGCGAGCGCGAGCTTGTCGGCCGTCACGTCGAGCGCTGCCACGTGAAGCCCCATCGCCTTCGCATATTGGATTGCGAGATGGCCAAGGCCGCCGACGCCCGAGAGCGCGACCCATTCGCCTGGCTTCGCTTCCGTCTCTTTCAGGCCCTTGTACGCCGTGACGCCCGCGCACAGGATCGGCGCGATGCGCGCGTAACTCAGATGCGTTGGCAACCTTGCGGTGAATGGCTCGCTGGCAATGACATATTCGGCAAAGCCGCCATCGCAGCTGTAGCCGGTGTTGTGCTGATGCCCGCAGAGCGTCTCCCATCCGGACTCGCAATACTCGCAGCGCAGGCAGGAGTCGTGCAACCAAGCGACGCCGACGCGATCGCCCTCCTTCAGGCGGATCACTCCGGGACCGAGCGCAGCAACGACTCCCGCGATTTCATGCCCCGGCACGAACGGTAGTTTGGGCTGCGCCGGCCAGTCGCCGTCCGCCGCGTGAAGGTCGGTGTGACAGACGCCGCAAGCGGCGACCTTCACCAACACCTTCCCGGGGCCCGGAACGGGAATCGGAATCTCCTCGATTGCGAGCGGCTTGCCGAATGCGCGGACGACCGCAGCTTTCATGGTCCTCTGCATCAGAACTCCTCGCGGCTCGCCGCTGGGAGGGGCCGCTGACATCGATGACGGCGATTAGCCTTTGGTTGACGAACGCTTTGCCGTCGGGTCGAGCGAAGCAGGCGGAATAGTCCGGACATTGACGGAAGGCTTCCCGCCAGGACGCACGGGCTCCGCAACTTGCAGCGACCGTCAATCACCCTTCCACGTCAGGAACAGGCCAATGTCGCCGATGATGCCGGCTTCATAGCTCACAATCCGCCCACTCAAGCCGAAACCCTGCGGCTTGAGCTCCGTTCGCCAGCGGCTATAGAACTCGGCGGCCGCGCCGCGCAGCGTCCCCTCCCAGCCCTCCTCGGCGACGTCGATCTTTCGGCCGCCGTCGCTGCAAAGATCTGAGGGGAAACGGAGCATCATGAATTCCTGCTCGCCAGCGCTGGCGGCGAGCTTCGCCCGGTTGAGCATCTCACTCCACTGCGAATCGCTCACGTGTTGATCAAGGAACTCCTTGACCTGCCGCTGGCGCTCGAGCTGCGCTTCGCGTTCGCGGGCTTGCCTGTCGTCCTGAGATTCCGCTTTGCATGCGCGGACTGCGTCACGAAACGCCTTCGCGGAGAGCGCGCCTGGCGCCGCGTCCTGTTCGCCTGTAGGCGCTTGCGCTGACGGGGTCGGGCGCGCCACCGCGCCACGTAGGGAGGCGCCGCCGATAAGGGACTCCAAGAAACCGAGGAGTCCCGCCCCCTCTTCGGGCCTGACCGGCCGAGCTGCTGGCAGGCTCTCAATAAGGCAGAGGAGGTCCGCCCGGCTCACCACGCCGACCAGGCCTTCGCCGTCGAGGACCGGCAGACGCTTGATCCGATGCGCCTGGAAGGTCTCGGCGATGTCCCGCACCGAGGCGTTCAGCGAGATGGTGATCAGGGGGGCGCTCATGACCTCGCCAACGGGGCGCACGAGAGCGCTTTCGGGAGGCGGGGACTGCTTCGCCAGCATTTCGAGCCATGGCGAGGGACGGTCTTCGGCTCGACGCCCGAGAAGATCGCCGTCGCTCACCATGCCGACGGGTCGTCCTCCAGCATCGAGCACCGGAACCCCGCTTATGCCGGATTCGAGCATGAGTCGCGCAGCCGAGAACACGGGGTCCGTCGTCCGAGCGGTAATCGCCGGCGAACTCATGAGATCAGCCGCCTTCTGATGCAAGGCGCTGGCCGAACGCTGGCGGCGCAGGCCCTTGATCGGCTGGTCGAGAGGGACTGGATCAGGAGGCTTGCCCAACGCCGCCCCCGTTGAAATGCTGGCCGCTCTCTCACTCGCATCGGAGGCCGGACGGGCGTAGGAGGGCTTCGTTTGAGCGTGTTCGGTCATCTGGATGTTCCTGACGGGCATGGCTTCAGGGGTTTCAACGCCTACTGAGGATGAGGCTGTCACATGCGTCTCGCGATCTCGAAGAATAACCAGCTCCCAACCGCGATGCCGATGGGCCAGTAGATCATTGGGTATATGACTTCGTGCAACACAGGACCCTCCGTGCTTCGGCCTTTGCTACATTCGCGAACATGGCCGTTTAATTAGCCGGGGTCTATTGTACGGAGATCGCTGAGGATATGCCTTACGTATCCGGCGCTGAACGAACGTGTAGCCTGATCGAGGCGTTGTGCCGAGAGCGCCCCGGGAGCGGGCTCGTCCGACGTTCGACCCCCATCAGGCGCAAGGGGCAGGCGAGTCGAAACGCCATCTTGCGACGTCGCGCCTGTCCGGGCTCACCCTTGGCCATAACCTCAAACTTATCTCTCCCACGAGTGCGATCGCCTCAGCGCCGCAATCGTGCCGGCAGGTCGACAGGCTGAGGATTTCGCGTCCTGAAACGGCGGAGGTGGATGCGCTCGCTTCAGCGCGTTCACCACGCGCTACGCCATGCTATAATCCACAGAGTTTCCTCGAATGCATGCCAACGATGCCGACAGCGCCGACGACCAAGCCAACCGTATTCATCGTCGATGACGATCCAGGAATTCGAGAGTCGATTTCCAGTCTCGTCCGATCGGTCGGCTTTCAACCGAAGCTAAACGCCTCCGTCGATGAATTCCTTCGATCCGACTTCCCGGAGGGTCCGTCATGCCTTGTGCTCGACGTCCGGCTGCCCGGCCGTAGCGGCCTTGATCTCCAGCGCGAACTCGCCGACAGACATGTAAGGCTCCCGATCATTTTCATCACAGGGCACGGCGATATCCCGATGTCGGTGCAGGCGATGAAAGGGGGAGCGATCGAGTTTCTGACCAAGCCCTTCCGGGATCAGGATCTCCTGGATGCGATTCAACTCGGCCTCACGCGAGACCGGGCTCGCCTGGATGCAGAAAGCTCAATGGCTGAGATGCGAAAGCGCTTCGAGACCCTGACCGTCCGCGAGCGGGAGGTGATGGCCGGGGTCGTCGCCGGTCGGCTCAATAAGCAGATTGCAGGTGATTTGGGCATCAGCGAAATCACGGTAAAGGTCCACCGCGGCCAGGTGATGCGAAAGATGAAGGCCTCCTCCGTTCCCGATCTCGCCCGGATGGCGGATAAGTTGAAACTTGCAGGCGTCGACCCATAGCGACCGCGGCCCTGCGCCCTGCTGCATATCCCCGAAAAAAGAGCCCCTTCCGTCGGAAGGGGCTCAATCGGCCGAGTGGGGGGAACTCGGCCACGGGAGGATGCGCCGCAGCGGGGAGGATGGGCTGGGCGCAAACAGAACCTACCGGACGTGGCGAACGACGCATATTGCACAAAGGGAACGCAGGGGCGCCACATCGTTTGCCGGATCTATACCTTCATATCCTCATCGCCGACCGTTGAAATCGCCTCGCTGGCGGTCGCCGCCGAACGCATCCCGGGCCTCGCATATCGGCGACGCCGAAGCCTGCGCGAGGAGCCCCCTGTCCAGGCTGCCAATCGAGGGACCGGACCGTGACCGTTGCATTGACCGGCCGCTTGCTCGCGAAATGGCCTTGGTGGAGCTATACCAGGGTATAACCGCAATGCCTGTTTGCATCGATGCTGAATTGGCTCTTGTGAGACTATATGAACCTTTGGCGAAGGGGCGAGGCTCGCGGCTGTCCGTACAGCCGCCAGGGAACGACGTTGCAAGATAAATCTCTCATTGCGGTCGTCGACGACGACGAGTCGATGCGCGAGGCTGTAAAAGGCCTCCTCAAATCGCTTGGTTATGACGCCGTCGCATTCGATAGCGCCGAGGATTTCCTGAATTTCGATCGCCGTGGCCGCGTCGAGTGCCTGATCGCCGACGTGGAAATGCCGGGGCTGACGGGACCGGACCTCCACGCTCGGCTGATCGCCTCCGGCGAAACCATTCGGACCATATTGATCACGGCCTATCCCGATCCACTCGCGCGGACACGGGCGCTTCGAGCGGGCGTGTTGTGCTACCTGACGAAACCCTTCAGCGACGAGGACCTTCAGGCGTGCATCCGATCCGCGCTCCGTTCGGACGCGGCGTTCGACCGGCGACCGCCTCGCGACGGCGCTTGAAGGGAGTGGGCTTGTCGAGAGGTTGCGCTCGGCCTCGTACAACGTCACTGTCCCTTGCGGCGCTTGCCGATTACGGCGGGATCCAGGAATTGCATTCGGGCCTTCAACTCGACGTCGACGAATACCGCGATCTCGAGCTCCTGTCGGACGACGGCGAGCGTATCCTCTGCCGCGGACGGCCGGTTGCTGGCGACGACGGGGATCCGCCCGTTCTGATCGCGTTTCCGGCCGCGGGTCATCAGTCGCTGGCGGTGCTCCATCGCCTCGCCCACGAATATGCACTGAAAGACGAGCTTGACAGCGCATGGGCCGCGCGGCCGTTGGAGCTTCGGCAAGAGCGCGGCCGGACTCAGCTCCTGATCGAGGACCCGGGCGGCGAGCCGCTCGAGCGCATCCTCGGCGAGCCGATGGAGACCGGGCGCTTCCTCCAACTGGCCATCGGCATCGCCTCGGCGCTCAGCAAGACGCACCAGCGCGGCCTCATCCACAAGGATATCAAGCCGGCCAACATCCTTTTGGACTGCGCCGACGGGCGAACGCGGCTCACCGGATTCGGCATCGCCTCGCGCCTGCCGCGCGAGCGTCAGGCGCCCGAGCCGCCCGAAGTCATCGCCGGCACCCTCGCCTATATGGCGCCTGAACAGACGGGGCGAATGAACCGCTCGGTCGATTCCCGCAGCGACCTCTATGCGCTCGGCGTCACGTTCTACCGGATGCTGACCGGCCGCCTGCCATTCAGCGCCGCCGACCCAATGGACTGGGTCCACTGCCACATCGCGCGAAACCCGGTTTCCCCGGCAGAGCGGTTGTCGACCCTCCCACCCGTCCTCTCCGAGATCGTCATGAAGCTCCTCGCCAAGACGGCCGAGGATCGCTACCAGACAGCCGCCGGACTCGAGCACGATCTCCGGCGCTCTCTCGCCGAATGGGAACTCAAGGGGTTCGTCGAGCCCTTCGCGCCTGGCGAGGGCGACAGGCCCGATCGCCTGTTGATCCCGGAGAAGCTTTACGGCAGGGAGCGTGAGGTCGAGACCTTGCTGGCGGCCTTCGACCGCATTGTCGAGGGCCGCGAGCCGGAGCTGGTTCTGGTCTCGGGCTATTCCGGCATCGGCAAATCCTCGGTCGTCAACGAGTTGCACAAGGCGCTCGTGCCGCCGCGCGGCCTCTTCGCGTCAGGCAAGTTCGACCAGCTGAAGCGGGACATCCCCTATTCCACTTTGGTGCAGGCTTTTCAAAGCCTGGTGCGCCCGATTCTGAGTAAGAGCGACGCCGAATTGTCGCGCTGGCGCGAGGCCATTATGGAGGCGCTTGGGCCAAGCGGCCGGCTGATGACCGACCTCATCCCTGAACTCAACCTCATCATCGGCGAGCAGCCGCCGGTCCCCGAGCTTGAGCCTCAGCAGGCGCAGCGTCGCTTCCAGTTCGTCTTCCGCCGCTTCATCGGCGTCTTCGCCCGGCTGGAACATCCACTGGCGCTCTTTCTCGATGATCTTCAATGGCTGGACGCGGCGACGCTCGACCTCATCGAGGATCTCTTGACCCAAACAGACGTTCGACACCTGCTGCTGGTCGGCGCCTATCGGGACAACGAAGTCGACGCCCACCATCCATTGGCGCGGAAGCTTTCAGCCATTCAAAGCTCCGGGGCGAAGGTCAGCGAGATCAAGCTCGGGCCCCTCGACCAAGAACACGTGGGGCAGTTGATTGCCGACGGGCTCGGCCGCGAAACAACGAGCGCCGCAGCGCTCGCGCAACTGGTGCACGGAAAGACCGCGGGCAACCCGTTTTTTGTGCTTCAGTTCCTCTCTTCCCTCGCCGACGAGAGGTTGCTGACCTTCGATCATGAGGTCCAGAGTTGGTCCTGGAATCTCGATTGCATTCGCGCCAAGAGTCACGCTGGCAATGTCGTCGACCTGATGGTCGGGAAGCTCGACCGCCTTCCGGATGAAGCCCAGAAAGCGCTGCAGCAGCTGGCTTGTCTCGGCAACATTGCCGAGGTCGCGACGCTCGCGGCCGTACTCGGGACCTCGGGGGACAAGGTCCACGCGGCTCTTTGGGAGGCGGTCCGAATCGAGTTGGTCGAGCGCCATCAACATGCCTACAAATTTGTTCACGACCGGGTGCAAGAGGCCGCGTATTCGCTGATCCCGGAGGAGCAGCGCGCTGCGGCCCATCTCCGGATAGGGAGGCTTCTGGTCGCGCAAACGCCGCACGACAGCCGCGAAGAGGCGATTTTCGAGATCGTCAATCAGCTCAATCGCGGCGCCGAGCTTATCGCCTCGCAGGACGAGCGGGAACATCTTGCGGAATTGAATTTGATTGCAGGAAGGCGCGCGAAGGCTGCGACTGCATACGCCTCGGCGTTGACGTATCTAGCCGCCGGCGGCGCGCTTTTGGCGGACGACTGTTGGACGCGCCGGCGCGCGCTTACCTTCGAGCTGAAGCTGCACCGAGCGGAATGCGAGTTCCTCACAGGCGCACTGACGGAAGCGGAAACCCGCTTGGCGGAGCTTTCACAGCGTGGCGCTGACACCGTCGAACGAGCGGCCGTCGCGGGCCTGCTCATTGATGTGTACACGACTCTCAATCGGAGCGACGGCGCCATCGCCGTCGGATCTCGAGTACCTAAGGCGTCATCTCGGCATCGACTGGTCGCCGCATCCGACAGATGAAGAGGTGCAAGGCGAGTACAGGCTCATCTGGTCGCAGCTTGGCGGCCGCGCGATCGAGGAGCTGATCGATCTGCCGTTGATGGCCGACCCGGATTCCCCCGCCACGCTGGATATTCTGACGAGACTCGTGGGATCGGTATGGCATACCAACGCGAATCTTGCTTGCATAGCGATCTGCCGAGCGGTCAATCTCAGCCTCGAGGGCGGCAACTGTGACAGTTCCTGCTACCACTATGTATCGCTTGGCTATATCGCTGGGCCGCGCTTCGGCGACTATGCGGCCGGATATCGCTTCGGTCGACTCGGCTGCGAACTGGTCGAAAAGCGCGAGCTGAAACGCTTCCAGGCCAGGACCTATAAAGACTTCGGGGCTCACGTCATCCCGTGGACGAGACATGTCCGGACCGGCCGCAATATCCTGCGGAGTGCGCTTGAATTCGCCAACCAGAGCGGCGACCTGACGTTCGCCGCGATACAGCTATGTCAGTTTGAACTCGAACTTCCTCGCGGCAGGCGATCCGCTCATTGACGTGCAACGCCAAGTGGAGATTGGCCTTGCGTTTGCGCGAGAAGGTGCGGTTCCAGTTCGTCATAGATCTCGCCAGAGCGCAACTCGGCCTCGTCCGCACGCTGCGCGGCCAGACGCGGCAGTTCGGCTCATTCGACGATTACGAGTTTGACGAGCTTGAGGTCGAGCGACGATTCTCGGACAATCCGAATTTGGTTCTTGCGGAAACCTGCTACTGGGTTCGAAAGCTCCAGGCCCGCTTCTTTGCGGGCGACTACGATGCGGCCGTCGATGCGTCATCGAGGGCGCGCCGGCTGCCGTGGGCGTCGGTGGCGCATTTCGAGGAAACGCCGGAACATCATTTCTACGGCGCCCTGTCCCGGGCCGCCTGCTGCGGGTCATGCAGCGCGGACCAGCGCATGCGGCATCTGGAGGCTTTGACCAGCCATTATCGACAACTTCAGGTCTACGCGGAAAATTGCCCGGAGAACTTCGAGAACCGAGCCGCGCTGGTCGGCGCCGAGATCGCCCGACTGGAGGGCCGCGAGATCGACGCCGAGCGTCTTTATGAATCCGCAATCCAGTCGGCGCGCTCCAATGGCTTCGTTCACCATGTGGCGCTAGCCTATGAGCTCGCCGCCCGCTTCTATGCGGCGCGCGGCTACGACGAGATCGCCCGCCTGTATCTGGCAAACGCCCGCGACGGCTACCAGAGCTGGGGCGCCGACGCCAAGGTGCGGCAGCTCGATGAAACGTATCCGTACCTGAGACACCGGAAGTCCCTCGACGCTTCGGCCGGCACGATTGGGACGGCCATCGAGCAACTCGACCTCGCGACTGTCATCAAGGTGTCGCAAGCCATCTCCAGCGAAATTCTTCCGGATAAGCTGATCGACACCCTGATGCGCACTGCGGTTGAGCAGGCCGGCGCGGAGCGAGGTCTGTTGCTTCTTCGGCGAAGCTCCGAGCAGCGGATAGAAGCGGAGGCCACGACCACCTGCGACGCTGTGAGCGTGCAATTGTGCAATGAACCTGTGGCCGCGGGCATGTTGCCTGTTTCGGTGCTTCACTATGTGCTGCGCACCCGAGAGAGCGTCATTCTCGACGATGCAGCCGCGCAATCCCAATTCGCCGAGGATCCTTACATCCGTGACCGCCAAGCTCGCTCGATACTCTGCCTGCCACTGATCAACCAGGGTCAGCTTAACGGCGCGCTGTACCTCGAGAACAACCTGGCGCCCGGCGTTTTCGCGCCGGCCCGGAACGCCGTGCTGAAGCTCCTCGCTTCCCAGGCGGCCATCGCGCTGGAGAACTCCCATCTCTACCGTGATCTGGCGGAACGCGAGGCCAAAATACGACGCCTGTTTGACGCCAACCTTATCGGGATTGGCATCTGGGATTCCAAGGGCCAGATTCTCGACGCCAACGATGCCTATCTTCGCACGATAGGATACGACCGCGAGGATCTCCTTTCGGGCCGTCTGAACTGGATGGCCCTCACTCCGCCGGAATGGGCGGCCCGTACTGCCCAGTCGGTTCAAGAGTTGAAGTTGACTGGAATGGCCCGGCCGTTTGAGAAGGAGTATTTCCGCAAGGACGGCAGCCGCGTGCCATTGCTGTTTGGTTCGGCGGTCTTCGACGAGAGTGCGGAGCAGGGCTTCTCTTTCGTACTCGATTTGACCGAGCGCAAGAAGGCGGAGGCGACGTTGGGCGAGATGCAGAAGCAGCTGGAGCATGCCAATCGCGTTGCAACGTTGGGGCAGCTAACGGCCTCGATCGCCCATGAGGTGAACCAGCCGATCGCCGCCACAGTAACCAACGCCCAGGCGGGCCTTCGCTGGCTCCGCGTCGACCCACCGGATCTGGACGAGGTCCGGCAAACGCTCGACCGAATCGTCAGAGACGGCGTCCGGGCAGGCGCCGTCGTCCAGCGGATCCGGAGTCTCAGCAAAAAGGCGCCAACTCACCGCGACCCCGTGGACATCAATGCCGCAGCTCGCGAGGTGATTGAACTGACCGGCGGTGAAGCGATGAAGAACGGCGTCTCGGTGCGGACGGAACTCTCCGGGGACCTGCCGCAGATCCGCGGCGACCGTGTCCAGTTACAACAGGTGATCCTCAACCTGATCCTCAACGCCGTCGAGGCGATGAGCGGTATGAAAGAAGGCTCGCGGGAATTGGTGATTACGACGGGCCGGAGCGATGCGGGCGACGTTCTCGTTTTGGTAAGCGACTCCGGTCCGGGGCTCCCACCGGCCGCTCAAGACAATCTGTTCAAGGCCTTCTACACCACCAAGCCGAACGGCCTCGGCCTTGGGCTGTCGATTTGCCGCTCGATCGTCGAAGGGCACGGCGGACGTTTATGGGCCAGGGCCAATGCTCCGCGGGGCGCAGTCTTCCAATTCATACTGCCCGTCCAGTCGGACATTGCGTGACTGCGGCCGTCGCCTGTCGCGCCGCGAGCCTGTTGTTTTGCAAGAGGCGATTCCGCATGTCGGTCACGTCCGCCGACGTCGCTGATGGCCTATACCAAGGTGCAGGCCGCCCCCTTCCAAGCGATGTCCGGACGTTCCCATATGCCGATTATCATCGAGCCAGAACCGACTAGACTCCTGGCGTCTCCGCGCTGAGGCCGGTTAACAAGCGGGCCGCCGCGAAGAAGTCTGTCTCCCAGAGGCTAAGATGCGGATGCTGTTGGCGGTTCTCGTGATCATAACCCTCGCATGCGGCGCAGCGGCGAGCGCGGTCGTCATCCTCGGGCCGGCCGCCGACAGCCGCGGCGGCTATTCTGACGGGCAATCCTGATGCCCACTTCGAGGCTAGTTTTCTGGCCGGCATAAAACTTTTCGCTGCGAGCGCCGCGTCTTTGACCACGGCGTTCGCGAGTACCTCGCCCGCCACTCACTGGACCGGCCGTCGGCATCGTGACCTCGATTTGCTGCGAGCCTGCGCTCCACGGGGAGACTATACTTAGGCCTAGGAGACTTCGCGAAAGGTCGTATTCGACGATACGTCCGCTCACTTGGTCAAACCGACGCGCCAACTATTATCCAGCAGATCGCTCCCGAGTTTGTCTCGAACTCGCTAGAGGCCCGATGCAGAATTTGGTGCGCGCCATGCGCGAACCGAGTCGCGATTGCGTTCGCTCAATCATTCCGCGGAGGCAATGCCAATGTTGAAGCAGAGGCGATGCGCCAGAGTGGCGAATTCTCTTATTGATGTCGACTCATCAGGCCGATCCGCGCCGGGGAAGCGCTCGCGAACGACCGGAATGTTCAGGTGTCAAATTGCTGCGGCGGCCTTGATCGCCATGACCATTGCTGGCTGCGACAAAGAGACGCCGTCCGCCATGGCGGACCGGCCTGTGCGGACAGTCACCGTCGAGCAGGGCGTGGAAGGCGAGATGGTCTCACTCACCGGCCAGGTTCGCGCCAAGGACGAGGTCAGTCTCGCATTTCGCGTCGACGGCCGGATGATCGAGCGGCCGGTCCATGTCGGCGACGTGCTCACCGCTGACCAGTTGGTCGGCCGGCTCGATCCCCAGATCCAGGACAATGCGCTACGCTCGGCTCAGGCCAACCTCGCCTCGCTCGAGGCGGTGCTGACCGAGGCGCGTCTCACCTTCTAGCGGCAACAGCCGCTCCTCAAGGACGGCTGGGCGACGCGCGCCAATTTCGACGACGCCCAGCAGAAGCTCCTGACCGTTGAGGCCCAGGTCGACTCCGCGCAGGCGCAGGTCCGGATCGCGCGCGAGCAGCAGGGCTACACCATGCTGTTCGCCGACTCGCCCGGCGCTGTCACCGCGGTCGGCGCCGAGCCGGGCGAGGTGGTTCACGCCGGGCAGACGGTCGTGCAGCTCGCGCGCGAGGGCGGACGCGACGCCGTCTTCGATGTCCCGGAGCAACTCATCCGCAATGGCCCGCAAAATCCCACGGTCGAGCTCGCCCTCAGCGACGACCCGCAGGTCAAGGCGACCGGCCGGGTGCGGGAGGTCGCGCCGCAGGCGGATTCCTCGACCCGGACGTTCCAGGTCAAGGTCGGCATCGTCGATCCGCCGGAAGCCATGCGGCTCGGGGCCACCGTCGTCGGCCGTTTCCGGCTTTCGGCCCCGCCCGGCGTCGAGGTCCCGGCGAGCGCGCTGACCGAGACCGACGGGCGCCCTGCCGTGTGGGTGGTCGATCCGCTGAGCAAGACCGTGACCCTGCGCAACGTCGAGGTCCTGCGTTACGATTCGGCCTCTGTCGTGATCTCCCACGGGCTGGACACCGGCGCGCTCGTCGTCACCGCCGGCGTGCAGACGCTGCGCCCCGGCCAGAAGGTTCGCATCCTGGGAGCCGTGTGATGAACCTCAACCTCACCGAATGGGCGATCCGCCACCGTTCGCTCGTGATCTATTTCATGCTCGTCATCGTCGTGGCGGGCGTCGGGATCCTACCTCCGGCTCGGGCGAAGCGAGGATCCGGACTTCACCGTCAAGACCATGGTCGTGCAGGTCGGCTGGCCCGGCGCCACGGTCAGCGACACGCTCGAGCAGATCACCGACCGCCTCGAGCGCAAGCTCGAGGAGACGCCGAACCTCGACTACCTGAAAAGCTACACGACCGCCGGGCCAGGCCACGATCTTCGTCAGCCTGAAGGATTCGACGCTCGCGGCCAAGGTTCCGGACATCTGGTATCAGGTGCGCAAGAAGATCTACGACATCCGCAACGACCTGCCGCAAGGCATCGTCGGCCCCGGCTTCAACGACGAGTTCGGCGACACCTACGGCATCGTCTATGGCTTCACCGCCGACGGGTTCACCCATCGTGAGCTCCGGGACGCTGTCGACGACGTCCGCAAGCAGCTCCTCGAACTGCCGGACATCTCGAAGATCGACGTCCTCGGGGCGCAGGACGAGCGCGTCTATGTGGAGTTCTCGACCGAAGAGCTCGCCGGCCTCGGGATCGACCGCGCCGCGCTGATCGCCGCCCTCAGCCGCCCAGAACGCCGTCACGCCTCAGGGCGTGGTGCAGACCGGGCGCGAAAAGATCCTCGTCCGCGTCTCGGGCGCGTTCCGGTCCGAGCACGATATTCTGGCGGTCAATTTCGTCGCCAACGGCCGGATGATCCGTCTGGGCGACATCGCGCGCGTCACGCGCGGCCCCGCCGACCCGGCTCAGCCGATGTTCCGCGTCAACGGGAAGGAGGGCATCGGGCTCGCCATCGCCATGCGCAAGGGTGGCGATGTGCTGGCGCTTGGGCGCAACGTCGAGCGCGCCATGGCCGAGATCAAGGCGAACCTGCCTGTCGGCATCGAACCGACGCTCATCGCCAATCAGCCCGTCACCGTCGAGCACGCCGTCGCCGACTTCATGGAGGCCTTATGGGAGGCGATCGCCATCGTCCTTGGCGTCAGCCTCATCGCCCTCGGCCTGCGCGCCGGCGCCGTGGTGGCGCTCTCGATCCCGCTCGTCCTCGCCGCGGTGTTCATGACCATGATCGGCGGTCGGAATCGACCTTCAGCGAATTTCGCTCGGCGCCCTGATCATCGCGCTCGGTCTCCTGGTCGACGACGCCATGATCACCATCGAATCGATGGTCACGCGGCTCGATCGGGGCGACGAGAAGGAAGCAGGCGGCCAGCTTCGCCTATAGCTCGACCGCCTTTCCGAGGCTGGCCGGCACGCTGGTCACGATCGCGGGGTTCGTCCCGATCGGTTTCGCCCGCAGCGCCGCGGGCGAATACACCTTCTCGATCTTTGCCGTCGTCGCCATCGCGTTGATCGGATCGTGGAGCGTCGCGGCCCTGTTTACGCCCATGCTCGGGGTCTGGATTCTCAAGAAGCCTAAGACGGCGCACCCGGACACGCCCGGGCGGATCATGCGTGTTTTCCGCACTTTTCTCGCGCTGGCGATGCAGGCCCGCTGGGTCACGATCGCTGCGACGCTCGTCCTGTTCGCGACGGCGCTGTTTGGCATGCGCTTCGTTCCGCAACAGTTCTTCCCGTCGTCCGATCGCCCCGAGCTGCTGGTGGACCTGCAGCTGCCCGAAAACGCGTCCATTTACGCAACACAAGACGTCTCGGCGCGACTGGACAAGCTCTTGAAGGACGATCAGGACGTCGATCATTGGAGCGCCTATGTCGGGCAGGGCGCCGTCCGGTTTTACTTGCCCCTGAACGTGCAGCTGCCGAACGACTTCTTCGCGCAGGCTGTCGTCGTGACAAAGGGGCTCGAGCAGCGCGAGCGGGTGAAAGCGAGGCTGGAGCAGGCGCTGGCGGCCGATTTCCCGAGCGCTGTCGGGCGGGTCTACCCGCTCGAGCTCGGCCCGCCGGTCGGCTGGCCGCTCCAATACCGGGTCAGCGGGCCGGTGCCGGAAGAGGTGCGAAAGATCGCCTCCAAGGTAGCCGAGCTTCTAGGCTCGACCCCCGGCGCCGCGAACGTCAACTACAACTGGATCGGGCCAGCCCGCACGATCAGGATTCGGGTTGACCAGGATCAGGCCCGACTGCTGGGGCTCAGCTCGCAGCAATTGGCTTTGGCTGTGAATGCGGTCGTATCGGGCGTCACGGCCACTGAGATGCGCAGCGGGATCTGGCTCGACGACGTGGTCGTCCGGGCCTCCGCCGATCAGCGCAAGTCGCTGTCGGCGATCCGGACGCTGCAGGTGCCGCTGCCGAACGGGAAAACCGTTCCCTTAAGCCAGATCGCCTCGGTCGAGTACGGCCTGGAATATCCCATCATCTGGCGCAGGGACCGGCTGCCGACCGTGACCGTGCAGGCCGACCTCGCGCCGGGCACGCAGGCCGCAACCGTCGTGCAGTCGCTGGCGCCGAAGATGGCGGCGCTGAACGCCAGCCTGCCCAACGGGTACCGCGTCGGCGTCGGCGGAAGCGTGGAGGAGAGCGACAAGGCGCAGACCTCGGTCGCCGCCGCGCTGCCTTTGATGTTCGTCATCACGCTGACCGTGCTGATGATCCAGCTTCAAAGCTTCAGCCGCATGTTCCTGGTGCTGAGCGTAGCCCCCATGGGCGTCATCGGCGTCGTCGCGGCGCTGCTCCTCGCCGACAAGCCCCTCGGGTTTGTAGCGATCCTCGGTGTGCTCGCGCTCACCGGCATGATTGCGCGCAACGCAGTCATCCTCATCGACCAGATTCAGAAGGAGGAGGCGCAAGGGCTTCACCCCTGGGATGCGGTCATTGAAGCCACCGCACATCGAACCCGACCCATCCTGCTCACCGCTTCCGCCGCGACCCTCGGGATGGTTCCGATCGCGCCGACCGTCTTCTGGGGTCCGATGGCCTACGCGATCATGGGCGGCTTGGCAATCGCGACGGTTCTGACGCTTGTCTTCCTCCCGGCGCTCTATGTGACCTGGTTCCGCATCAAGAGGCCTCGCCCGGTCGACGGACAAAACATGAATATCGAGCCGCTTCCCGAATTCCGCTTGGAGGACCGCCGCGGCGCCGTCCCCGAATTGGAAACCACGACGTGTCCGTAAGGATACACAGGTCTAGCGAGTGTCCGTCCATAGACGGCACCCTACTGAGTTTATTCGTCATTTTTTTGAGTGAGAAGCACGGCGGTTTCGAGGTTGGCTGGACGAGCATCGCCAACTCATCGGGCTGCTGGCGGAGGATCTCCGCCGACACGGCGTTAAGGAGAGGGTTGTGTCAAGAAGACGCGCAAGCGTCATGCTGTACGAGAGATGAAGGTGGACCCTTCGAAGTCGCCTTGTAGGAGGAGGCTTCAAACGGCCATGAGCTGCTTCGGTCAAAAGCCGCGGTGGTGAACGTCATGGTCAAAAGGCGTGGCAGTGATCACGTCACGTATGGATGAGAGAGACGAGCGCAAGCGAACCTCTGACGACGCATCGAAAGAGCTTGGACGGCATCGAAACCGGGGTCTCCCTCTTGCTCCGGGATTAGTGTGGAAGATACCTACTTACTGACCACGCGGTGTCCGGTGTTCAGGAGGCGTGACTCTCATCTGGGCTTTCGTACGGAACTTGAGACCCTGGCTGGCCATGTCAAGGGAAAAGGCACAAGCGGTGGACCCGCGAGGCTGAAAGTACCGATGGGCCAGTCAGGCGCGGACCGCCCCATAGTAGCGACGAAGCGGGGTAATGCCCGTGGAGCGAAGGGGGTGGGTCACTCGCGGCGTTTGTTGGGTCAACGGGAGACCGGAGGAACCCAGCTCTTTCGCCGGAAGGCGCCAGCCTTCGTTGAGTGGCACGAGCCGGATGAGGCGAGAGTCTCACGTCCGGATCTGTGAGAGGCTCGGGGTGAAATTCCCCGGGCCTACTCGGCGGCGAGAAGGCCTGCTGTTGGACTACATCTAATCGCTGAACATCAAATTGTTAAGTTTCAATTGGTTATCTGATGTATTAACCTGAGACGAGTCATCTAACTTGAGACAATTTGGTTGCTGCAGCGCGAATTTTTGGATTTATCCTGCACGTCGGGTGAACGCGGGGTACGGCTGTTAAGGCGGACCACGGCAAACGTCTATCTCTCTGTTATATCTTGATTATAGGGCGATAAATCTGTCTCAAATTAACAGTTAATTTGAGACAGAGTGCCAAGTTTTGTCGCGAATTAGTTGTATATGCGCCGCACAATTCGGTCGAATCCCACGATTAAGCGCTATCCGACACCGGCCGTCACGCCGCGCAGCCTTCGCGGCTCAGGTCTTGGCCGTCACGAAGCAACTTCGGCCTTTCCGACTCCGACCCCAGGGGTCAGTCCCAACGGGGCAGGATCGCGCTCGGCTACCCCCTCGGGGCTAGCAGCTGCCGCCCGATCGGCGCCGCCTGCCGGCGGTTGCAGCGGCGATATGACGGATATGGGCTGGCGACTATGTGCGTCGGTGTCGGACAGGGCGTCGCTATGCTTCTCGAGTCGGCGTGACCCGCTCAGCGGTTCCAACTCAGCTTACCAAAATGCGCCAACAGTGACGTCGACGGAATGTGCCTCACGACGAAGGCTTTGGAAGAAAGACCGTGACGACCAGTCCTCCCGAACCCGCGGGAGCGTTAGCGAGCGTGATTTGGCCGCCGTGCGCGACGGCGATGTCACGAGCTATCGACAGGCCGAGCCCCGTGCCGCCGGTTTCCCGGTTGCGGGAGGATTCCAGCCGCCGAAACGGCTCGAAGGCCTCTTCGAACAATTCGGGAGGGATTCCTGGCCCGTCGTCGGCTACGGTCACCATCCAACCATTGGCCCCTTCGCCGAGCGAGACGCGCGCCGCCCCTCCGTAGCGGACCGCGTTGTCGATCAAATTCGAGAACATCCGTCGGATGGCCGTTCGCCTGCCGCAAGCCGTTGCGTGGTCCCGCCCGTCGTACTCGACCTTGGCGCCCGCGTCGGACGCCTCGTCGCACAGCCTGATGAGAACTGACGCGAGGTCGAACGGGGCCGACGGTTCCGAAGTTGCGTCGCCCTTGGCGAAGCGCAGCGTCTCCACCAGCATGTCCCGCATCGCGTCGATGCTGGTCAGCATGCCGGCCCGGAGATCCCCATCGGGCACGAATTCCGCCTGAACCCTGAGCCGCGCCAAGGGCGTACGAAGATCGTGCGAGATCGCGGCGAGCATGTGGGTGCGCTCATCGAGGAAACGCTTCAGGCGTCTCTGCATGGCGTCAAACGCGTCGTGAATGGCCGCGAACTCCCGGATTGCAGGGCGGGGCATCTCGGTAATGTCCCGCGACCGTCCGAGCGCATCGGCCGCCGTCGCGAGCGCGGTGAGAGGGGCGATCAGGCTGCGCGCGGTGAGAACCGCTATGGCCGTGACGATCAGCGTTCCCGCGAATATCAACGCGAGGGACTGGATCAGCCGTCGATGCGCCGCCGCATCGCTCGGTCCGATCGTGAGCCAGCGGCCGTCGTGGAGATGTACGACGAAGAGGAAGGTCGGCGGCGTCAAAAAGTCTTCCCCAGGCCTGAGAGGACCGCTCGCGAGCGTTGCGAAGGCGTCAGCCGGCACGACAGAAAGGGGTTCTCCCGACGGTCCCAATTCAGCGGCGTCGACGGAGGCGGCCCCCGCGCCGTCGCCAAGCTCGTCTTGAACCATGGCCAGCACCCTGTCGAGTGGCCAGGGAGGCTTCCTGGGACTGAGACGGGGCGGCGACCGATCGATGCTGACGGTGAGGGCCTGCGGGTCCTGGAGATTCGTCAGAGCATCAGTCGGCGGGGGTTCTCCCGACATCGCATTCCTGATGATTTCGACGACGGCGCCGCTGAGCCAGCGGGCGCTGTAGAGTGGCGGAAACGTTAACGGATTTAGCACGAAGACGAGCGTGACAAGCACCTGAATGGCCGCGACCGCCGCGACGATCGCGAGCCCGATCCGGGCGGCGAGGCCGTTCCGCGCCAAGGCTCCGGAGATCACGCCGGCGCCCTCACGGCCTGGACGTCGCTTGCAAACAGATATCCCCCGCTTCTGATGGTTTTGATCATCGCGGGTTGCCGGGGATCGGCCTCAATCTTTCGCCGAAGCCGGCTGATCTGAACGTCGATGCTGCGTTCGAGCCCTGCGCTGGACCGGCCGTGTGCGAGATCGAGCAACTGGTCTCGGGTGAGAACGCGTCGGGGGCGCGCGACGAGGGCGAGCAGCAGGTCGAACTCACCGCTGGTGATGTCGACGACCGCGCCGTTTGGCGCGCGCAGGATGCGTTGAGCGGGTTCCAGTCGCCAGCCCTCGAACGCGTATGCGAGTGGCAAATCGTCAGGGCCTAGCGCAACCTGCTCCCCGCGCCGCAGCACCGCCTTGATCCTCGCGACGAGCTCTCGCGGACTGAACGGCTTCACCATGTAGTCGTCCGCGCCGATCTCAAGACCGATCACGCGATCCACCTCGGAGCCCATGGCGGTCAGCATGATGACCGGCGGCCCGTTTCGCTCCCGCAGCTTCTGGCAGAGAACTAGCCCGCTATCTCCCGGCATCATGAGATCGAGCACGACGAGGTCAAACCGACCTGTCTCGATCGCGTTCATCATCTCGCGCCCGTTAGCCGCCTGGGCCACCCGGAAGCCATGTTCGACAAGATATTTGCCGACAAGGGCGCGCAACTCGCGGTCGTCGTCGACAACCAGGACGTGACAGGCGGCCCACGTGCTCAACACCGCGCTCCGGACGGGATATCGTTCGAGGGCGCACTGTATCGAACGCCGACGACGAGGTCAGGAAGAATTTGTAACCAAGCGTTTCAGGGGATGGCGTGAGCCGCGTTTCGTCATCTTTTGCAACAATCGCGACATTTGCGAGAAACGCCGCGCAGCTAGTCCGGCATCAAGCAGCAACGTCTGGACCGGAGGCTGGAAATGTCATCGAGACGCGCGGCGGCCGTGCGAACGGCGGTTGTTGGGCTCGCGCTTTCCGTTGGAGCGCTCTTCGCCCTTGGCGCAATGGGGGCGAGGGCGGAGGCGCCCGCTCCGGAGACCTACCCGCAGGCCGCGTGCGCGGAAGGGCGCGCTTTGCTCGCGGCAAGGCTCGCCTATCTCGAAGCCGCGTCGCCCCCGGACCTGACCAGCAGGAAGCTTGTGTGCGTTCAAGGCAAAAACTGAGAACGTTCGAGACCGGGCCTCTTCAGCCGCGAGGCCAATTCCACACAGGCAGTGGTCGCGGCGTTCTTGTGGCAAGCGTGCAATGGCGAATGCAATGTGTGTCGGCGATGTCGATTTCTGGCGCGGAGCGGTGCTGATGGCCGCCGACGGGTGCTATGCACGGCGCCTTCTCAGTCGGCTCGAGGCGATCCGCGCGGCGCATCCGGGAACCGCGGAGGAGCGGGGCTTGGCTGTGCTCCAGGCCTTTTATCAGGCTTTCAAGGACGACCCTGATGGGGCCCGGCTGTTCGTGATCGAGATGGCGTGCCTCGACCCTGCCGTCCGCCAGGAGGGCGAGGCTCTGCTGGGCGAATTTGGCGCGCTCTTCATGCGAACAGTCGCGCCTGACGCGAACGCGCAGCCGAAAGACTGCCAATTTACCTGGGCCGGCGCGGTCGGCGCGACGCTGCAGATCCTAGAGCGATGGATCCTCACCGACTATCGGGCGAGCGCCGAGGACCTCGCGGCGGACGCGCTGAAGTTCTGCCGCGTGCTGGCGAAGCCGTCAGCTTAGACGCTGGACGGCGGCGCTCGATACGTTCCCGCATCGACCCGCGCTTGGAGGCCTACGAGGTTGTCCTCGAGTTGCTCCGCGTACTGGTCCCACGTGACCTCGTCGACGCCCAGGGCAGCCTGCTTCTTCAGGCTGAAGAGCGTCCACGAAGGCAATCGATGTCGACGTGATGCAGAAGCGCTGTCAGTCGCTCCTTGTTGTTCCTCTTGACGGACTCACGCATGCGATCTCGCGCGTGTGAGACGGATTCCCCGCTTTGTGTTCGGTCCGTGTTTTGCGACACCACTGTACCGCCCCCCGAAAGTGAGACAGCGGAATTGGAGTGACAGAGCCTGTTAGGAGGCTCCATGTCACAGCAAGGGATGCGGACATTTTCGACCGAGTTCAAAGAAGCGGTGGTTCTTCGGCTGGAGGCTGGGGAGCGGCTAGCGTCGGTTGCGGACGAACTGGAGATCAGGCGCAAGCTGCTTTACGCATGGCGGGCGGCCTATCGTAGGCTCGGCGCGGCGGGGCTGAACCGGAAGCGCGGCCGAGGCTACTCCGGCTCCCCTGTCCGACCTGCTCCGCAAGGTATTTGCCGAAAAGGGCGCGCAACTCACGATCGTCATCGACAACCAGGACGTTACAGGCGGCCCCCGTGCTCAACACCGCGCTCCGGACGGTATATCCTTCGGGGCCCACTCTGTCCAACGGCGCAGAAGTTGTAACTAACTGTTTCAGGGGATGGCGTGAGCCGCGTTTCGTCATCTTTTGCAACAATCGCGACATTTGCGGGAAACACCGCGCAGCTAGTCCGGCGTCACGCAGCAATGCCTGAACCGGAGGCTGGAAATGTCATCGAGACGCGCGGCGGCCGTGCGAACGGCGGTAGTTGGGTTCGCGCTTTCCGTTGGAACGCTCTTCGTCCTTGGCGCAATGGGCGCGAGGGCGGAGGCGCCCGCTCCGGAAACCTACCCGCAGGCCGCGTGCGCGGAGGGACGCGCTTTGCTGGCGGCAAGGCTCGCCTATCTCGAAGCCCGCGTCGCCCCCGCAGTCGACCAACAGGAAGCGTGGCGAACCTTCGCCGACGCCGTCCGCGTCTCTGCGGGAGATCTCGACCGCATCTGCGTCGAGGAGTCCCCCACCCCGAAGCCGGCTGACGCTGGGGACCATCTCGAACGGATGGAGCGGCATGCCGCCGCCATCCAGGCGATGTTCGAAGCGATGGCGAAAGCCTACCGGGCCATCGCGCCCGTCCTGACCGCTGCGCAACGCGACATCCTTTCCCGGAACATCATCCCTTCGCCGCCAAGCCCCGGGCTTTTCCTCCCGCCGCCCGGCGGTTTCGGGCCGCCGCCTCGCATCGGAGCGATGGCTCAGGGCTGCAGCGAAGGCGGGCAGAACTCGCTCGGCTTGGCGTTTCCGTGGCGACCGCCGCCGTTTTGATTTCCGGATTCCCATCCCTCTTCGTCAGCTCGCGTGAGTACCCCTTCGTGACATCAGTCTTCGGGATAGATTTCCGGCGCAGGACGGCGACGCTCGGCGCGCTCGCGCTTCTTGCGGTCGGCGTGTTCATAGCCGGCGCGCATGGGCCGGCGTCGTCCGCGCGTGGCCGGTGCGTTACTCGCTTCAACTGATTCAAGGGTTGCCAAAGCCCTTCACGAGCGCTCCCGAGTCGCGGCCCTTCACGTTCGATCCGGCCGGGCGTCTACTCAACTACGCGGACAAGGTCGAGGTCAAATGCCCAGAGCAGACTGGCGGGACTGCGGTCATCCTCATCGCTGGACAATCCAATGCCGCAAACAGTGCAGCGCAGCGCCATCGCACGCGCTATCCGGACCGGGCCTTCAACTTCGTCGGCGGACGCTGCTATGTCGCCGCGTCCCCCTTGCTTGGCGCCAGCGGACTTGCAGGGGAATCCGGGACCTTGCTGGCGGACCGGCTCCTCGACGCCGACGCCTTCGACCGCGTCATCCTCGCCCCCGTCGCTGTCGGGTCGTCCACGGTCGAGCAATGGGCCAAAGGCGGGGCGCTGAATGCAAGCATGCTTCCGCTCCTGCAAGACGTGACGACGCGATACCGGGTCACGCACGTGCTCTGGCATCAGGGCGAGTCGGACTTCGCGCTAAAGACCGATCCGGCTCGTTACAAGGACCTCTTCCTGTCCTTCGTCGGGAGCCTGCGGGAGAATGGCGTCGATGCGCCGGTTTTCGTCTCGAAGGCAAGCCGATGCGGACCCGTCTGGGCGGAATCGAACGCAATCCGGCAGGCGCAACAGGAACACGCCTCGGCCGGGGCAGACCTCAAACCAGGGGTCGACACGGACACGCTGCTGGACGCTCAGGACCGCTATGATGACTGTCATTTTGCGGACTCGGGCGAAGTGAAAACCGCGGCGGCGTGGGCCGCGATCCTGGCGCAGCGTCCTTGAGCGGGCGCGCTCGCGCCTCACGGGCGATTGTCCGACGAGCCGGCAAGATGTTCATGCGTAGCTCGGCTGAGAGGGACCTGATCGTTCTCGCCACGGTCAGCCTGATATACATTGCCTTTACGCTCATTATGGCCAAGATAAATGTTTCAAATTGTCTGACGGCCAACTCCGGTCCGCGGCTTGCGGACACCATCCTCATCGAAGGCTGCCCGACCTCATCAAGCTCCGACCTCATGAGCCCTGTCGAGACGCCGTAAATGACTGTGGCCGATCGAGCGGAGCCAAGCGCGCGCGACGCGCGCGTCCTTGGAGCGACGAGACTGCGGCACCGGCTGCCGGTCATCGCGATTGCGCTCCTGTTTCTTGCCTCGGCCAGCGCCGCCGCTGTCTACGGATACCGGACGAGAACTCATTACCGATCCGCTCGCCGACCTTCTCGTCACCCAGGCGAAGGTTGGCGATATCGAAGAGACGGTACAGGCGACCGGCAGTATTCGGCCGGTGCGGATTGTCGCGGTCGGTTCTCGGGTGTCGGGCCGCGTTGTTATAATGAACGCCCCCATCGGCAAACGCTTTCGGGCCGGCGATCTCATCGCCGAGATCGACAGCGTCACCCAGCAGAACGACCTCGAGACGGCGGAGGCGGCGCTGGACGACGTACGCGCGCAACGCCGTCAGAAGGAAGCCTCGCTCGCATATGCCGAACAGGCTCTGACGCGCGAGGAAAAGACGCTCGCCAGGGAGGCAACGTCGCGAGATTCCTGGGAGCAGGCCAGGGCGACCGTAGAGACAACGCGCGCTCAAACCGACTCCCTTGCAGCGCAGATCAAGGAGGCGGAAGTCAAGGTCGCGAACGCGCGCGTCCAGCTCGACTATACCCGTATTATCGCCCCGATCGACGGAACCGTGCTTCTCGTGAGCGTGCAGGAGGGGCGGACTGTCAATGCCGTTCAGTCCGCTCCGAACTCTGGTCGTGCTCGGCCAGATCGACCGCATGCTCGTGCGCGCTGAAATTTCGGAAGCGGACGCGCCGAAGGTCAAGGTCGGGCAGAATGCGACGTTCAGCATTCTCGGCGATCCCGAACGCCAGTGGGAAGCAACTCTTCTCTCGCTCGACCCCGCCCCAGAACTCTCTGCGGACAGACGCGGAAATCGCCTCTTCGGACAATTCGTCCACAACTTCGTCGTCAGCGATCTATTACTACAACCAATTCCTGGTCGACAATCCGGACGGCGTGTTGCGAACCTACATGACCGCGCAGGTGCGGATCGTGCTCGCGGCCGCGAAAGGGGTCGTGACCGTTCCGACCGCGGCGGTCTCATCGCCGAATGAGAAGGGGGAGCGCACGGTCGACGTCGTCAATGGCGACGGCAGCCGCTCCCAACGCGTCGTCCAGGTCGGCATCGATGACAAGGTCCGAACGGAGATCCGCAACGGGCTCGACGCGGGCGAACGCATCGTCGCTGGCCGTCGCGTGGCCAACTCGTCGCCGAGCGCGATGCCGGCGCCTCCGGGAGGGTTGTGATCGTGGCCCCGCTCATTCGGCTCAACGCCCTCTGCCGTGAGTTCCCGTCCGGCGACGGCTCGATCGCCGTGCTCAGCGACGTCGATCTCGAGATCGAGGCCGGCGAGTTTGTCGCGATCATGGGCGCGTCCGGGTCAGGGAAGTCGACCCTGATGAACATTCTCGGCTGTCTCGATCGCCCGACCGCCGGAGACTACTGGTTTGGCGGCCGGTCAGTCGCGGCGCTCGACGCCGATGAGCAGGCCGAACTCCGCCGCGAACATTTCGGGTTCATCTTCCAGCGCTACCATCTGCTGGCCGAACTCGACGCCCGCAGCAATGTCGAGGTACCGGCGGTTTACGCCGGCGTCTCGCGCCAGCGCCGCCGGGATCTCGCCGAACGTCTGCTTGTGCGAACTCGGCATGGCGGGGAGGACGCATCACAGGCCGAACCAGCTTTCGGGCGGCCAGCAGCAGCGCGTCTCGATCGCTCGCGCGCTGATCAACTGGGGCGAGGTTATCCTCGCCGATGAACCGACTGGCGCGCTCGACCGTTACTCGGGCGACGAAGTGCTCAAGATCCTCGAAGAGCTCAACGCCGAGGGCCGCACCGTAATCCTGGTGACGCACGACGCCGCCGTGGCGACACGAGCGCGTCGCGTCATCGAGATTTCGGACGGGCGCATCGTCGTGGATCGGACGAACCGTCAGTCAAGCCCTCCGGCGGAAGCCCGGAATCATGGTTGGCAGCCGAAAGCAACTCGACGAACTTCGCTGGACGGAGTTCTCGAGTCCCTCCGTATGGCCGTGCTGGCAATGACTTCGCATCGGTTACGTACTGTCCTTACGATGCTCGGCATCGTGATCGGCATCGCCTCCGTCGTCGCCATGGTGGCGCTCGGCGAGGGCTCACGGCGCAAGGTGCTCTCGAACATCTCGACTTTCGGCACCAACACGCTGGAGTTCTTCCCCGGAAAGGGGTTCGGCGACACGCGCGCAGCCAAAATCAAGACGCTCGTGCTTGCGGACACGGAGGCGCTTTCTCGGGAGGACTACGTCGAGGGCGCAACGCCCACGGTCAGCGCATCGAGTACGCTCCGCTACCGATCTGTCGAAGCCAACGTCCAGGTCAACGGCGTTGGGGCCGACTATTTCGTCGTCAAGGGCACGAGGCTCGAGAATGGACGCTTCTTCGATACGAGCGCCGAACAGACCCTGTCCC
>CAWBQI010000003.1:0-1144929 GCA_963791055.1 uncultured Phycisphaerales bacterium
CACCGTAAAACGCAACTATCCATTCCAAGTTCATCTGCCGCCGGGCGAAGGCGGTGTTAGCACCGATTCCTTTGTGACGCTGAACCAAATTCGTCGGTTGATCGAAGACGATTGACACGGCGGCTCGGCGGCGTTTCCGAAGCGACGATGAAGGCGGTAGATCGTGCGATCGCCATCAGCCTGGGGATCGACATCGGCAATATCGGCTAACTTCTTTGAACGATCATCAAAAAGCCAAACCTATCGGTTTGGCTGGAGCGATCATCGCTTTTACGAGCGAACATTCTTCCTTGACGCTGCGTTCTTAGCGAGGAGGAGGAAATGAATGCGTGAGCTTCGTACATGAGGGCCGCGACATTCATCAAGATCGTCGTAGCCGAAGCTATTCGTCTCGCCGCTCATCGGTCTGTTTTTGGCGGTACGAGCGAATAAGCGTGATGTTGAACATGATTCCTTTTCTCGGTCTCATTTCGCCAAATCACGGCTTTAATGCTTCGATGGCGAAGCGTGTGAAGCGGACGATTGGCATTTCCGGATTCCGACCCTGAATTTGCTGGGGCATCTAATCTCCTTTCAAAAGTGGGTCCGCTTCCCAGCTAATCACACCACCGGGAAACGCGCAAGGATTGACACACTCAAGAAGCGTGATTAGCTGGTGAAGGAATTGCTGGCGGTGATGGCCACGACGAAGGCCGTCTCATTGGAGAGGTGGGTTGCCCGTGTCCATTCACCGGAGAATGTCATCTCGCCTAGAAAAAAACTATCTCGGCGTTTTGAGCCCAGGTTCGGCGTCAGTCAGTCCATGGTCGATGTTGAGGCCAAGTGGGTTGAACGAGAATTTGAAGACCATCTGCTTGCCTCAACAAATGATTTAAGGAAAGGTTATCCGAGATTCATGCGAAGGCGGTGACGGTCGAGGAAGGGTGAAGACCACGATCGGCCGACTCCCTGATGAGAGCGATTGGCCTTAAGTGCATGCTCGCCCGCGACATGTTCCACATCGCAGCCTTATACGAAACATTCCTTCGATCGTCGCTCGTGTCCAGGGCGCGACCGGCGCCGTCAAGGAGACAGAAGAAGTCGATCGGCAAGGCGAACCTCGATCCGTTCTCGTCTTTCGGCAATCGCTCTTTGGTTGAGGTTTCTAAACCCCGCTACAGCGGGGTTTTGTTTTCATTTAGGCTTGGTCGCGGAGGTGGGGTCGCAAAATATTGGCGAGAAGCCGCGTTTTGAGACACGCAAATGAGCTCAAAATACGCCATTGGGCGTTCCGAACACGAAAACAGTGCCAAAAAGACACCCCAATTGATGCCTATTTTAAACGTAATTCCGTTGCACGATTCACACCCGTAAGTATGATTCATTTTTCAGTCCTCCGGCCAAAGGTGATCGATTTCTGCATCGCCAGGACTGAGGGAGGATCCTTTGCGGGGAATCATTGTTTTTGGCTTCATGGCGGGGCTTTTGTTCCGGCATGCTCCATTAACCAAAGCAGCTACGCTGACGGTACCAGGGAATTACGCCACCATTCAAGCGGCCATTAACGCAGCCTCTGGCGGCGATGTTATCCTCGTTTCAGCAGGCCAGTATTCAGAGAACTTAAACTATCTCAGTAAAGCGATTGCGATTTGGAGCGTCTCGGGGCCGGCGGTTCAACGATTAATGTTAATGGCGGTACGGCGGTCACAATGGGAGGCGACTCGGAACTTTCGGGCTTCACTATCTTCCGGCGCCAGTGCGGAATTTGGGGCGGGTATTGCAATCACGGGTGGCGGCCGACTAATTAAAGGCAACGTATTTCAAAATGATCAGGGACTTCCTGGTGGCTTTGGAGCCGCCATTTATGGGAACGGCGCACTCACCCTCAATTGAAGACAATATTTTCCGAAATAGCAACGCCGCTGGCGGCATCGTTTCCTTTGTCAATAATTCTTCGCCCGACATCTTCAATAACGTCTTCGAAAATAATTCGGGAAGCGCGATTAACATCACAGTTCCAGTTGAGGCCTCCCCGAAAGTGATCAACAACACGATCGTGGATAATTCCGTGGGTGTGGACGTTGACAACCGCGTTGATTACTCGGCCGATATCTTCCGAAACAACATCATCGCGAACAACGGCATCGGCTTGGAAGATGATTTCGGCACTGGAAGACAGTTTCCCGTCTGGCAAAACAATCTACTGTTCAACAATACAACCGAATACAGTGGTATGCCCGATCAGACGGGAACTATGGGCAATCTTCTTGGCGATCCACGATTCGTCAGCTCCACGGATTTTCACTTGACGTCATCCTCGCCCGCAATCGCCAACGGCTCCTCGTTACTCGCCCCGTCTGTGGACTTCGAAGGAACTCCACGCCCCGCGAACAGCATCGACATAGGGGCGTATCAGTTGTCAGTTCCTGAGCCATCTTCGACTGGCCTTTTATTTCTCTTTTCAGTGTCGTTGCTTTGGCGACGGAAGTGCCGGTCGCCAGTTCGCGATGGCCAAAACGCCGCGGCTGACATATTTTCCGGCACTCATTTGCAACCCATCCTGGAGTCCCCTGTTTAATGTTGATAACGTATTTTATCTATAGTGAAACTTGAGGCATGGATTTGAGGGGTACAGACGATGAAGGATTGAATTTGCCGGCGAACCGGGACTTCGGGGTTGTTGCCGCGGACGTGCTCTATCCCCTTTCCGATTTTTGGAAGCTGGCCGACGTGCCGCCGGAGGCGGAGTGGTTTGGAAACATCCAAAATCAAAATACGCGGCGAGCGTACCGGAACGACGTGGAGGAATTTATTGCTTTCGCCGGAATCAAACGGCCCGAGAGCTTTGCGAACCATCACTCGGGCTCACGTCATCGAGTCTTGATCTGCCAGCCCAACTGCAGTTTGTTCCTCACCCGGAGGATTCCGGCCTCCAAATCTATGTCGCTGACAAGCAGATGGCACAGTTCGCCAGCCGCAGCCCGTCAGCATGAGGGTCAGGAAGACAGGGAACTGCCAGTCGTCGCACTCGTCCAGGAATTGTTTTTCCTGCTCGGCCGTCAGGAGCACGATCGGCCGAGAATCTTCCACAGGCATGCGGTCCACTTCGATCACGATGAAGGGATTTTCAGCGTAGGCCGACAAATGCCGCCGCTTGGCGGCGTAACTGAACAGGGCGCAGGCAGCATTCCAGGATGAACTTCACACCCTTATCGAGCAGGCGGCGTTTGGTCGAATTTTCATGGCCGTTGGGGGCGACTTCGATCGTACGGAGGTGGCGAACGAAAGCCTCGGCGGCGCGGTTGCTAAACAGCGACGCGATTCTGACGGGGTGATGCTCGAAATTTCAGCAGATGGTCGGTGGTCGTGCGGATAACGGCTGATGGTGTGGACGGAGGAACGCAGGACATGCTCATGGTGTTCAAGCCATCGATGCCGCAGCTGGTGGAATGGAAATCGGCTCAAAACTGAGCAGCGTCGCCTGATCACTTTCCAGCTGCGCGAGTTGATCTGCATGCCGCCAACATGTTTGGCGGCCTTAAGATGCCTCGCCGGCGCGAGGTCAGGCGACGCCTGCCGCTCTCGTGATAATCACAGGTACCAGACCTGTCCGCGCAAATACCCTCGAACCTTGCCGATTCGAAACGAAGAACAAATTTTGGCCACGACGTCCTCAGAGAATTCTCCCGCCACAAACTGTCACAAGAACGCCACAAACGGGTGAACCTGAGAACGTCTCGGAAATACAAACGCCCGCGAATCAGCTATTTATGATTCGCGGGCACTCTGGCAAACGGAGAGGGGGAGATTCGAACTCCCGCTACCCTTTCGGGCAGACCGGTTTTCGAAACCGGCGCATTCAACCACTCTGCCACCTCTCCAAGGCTGGCGAACATTATTCGATGCTATCGTCAAATTCCAGCAATTTGGCCAAATGTTCGGGTTTCGTGTGGGCATTAATATTGAAATGTCATATCCGGGCGGATAACCTATCGGCTCCTGCCTTGATAGATTGAGATATGAGCGATTCCCCCACTTTCGACGGAGCGAGCGACAAGACGCCCGAGGGGCAGCAAAATGGGCAGTCTGGGTATGGGGGTGCGCGGCATGTTCTGGAGTTTGAAAAGCCGCTGGCGCGGATCGATCAGCAAATCCGGGAACTTGAGGCCCTTCAACAGCAAAAACAGGTCGATTATGCCAAGGAGATACGCCAGCTTCGGGGCAATTACACGTCGCTGCTGCGCAAGACTTATGACAACCTGACCGCGTGGGAGACGGTGCAGGTGGCGCGTCATCCGCAGCGGCCGCAGATGCGCGATTATATCGACATGATCTGCACGGAGTTCCGGGAGATTCATGGCGATCGGCGCTACGGAGACGACCCGGCCATAGTATGCGGACTGGCTCGATTGGGCGGGCAGAAAATCGTGCTCGTCGGCCATCACAAGGGGCGGGATACCAAGGAAAAGATCAAGTGCTTTTTTGGGCTGGCCCATCCCGAGGGATATCGGAAGGCGCTTGCGCGATGAAACTGGCGGAGAAATTTGGGTTGCCGGTCGTGACGTTGATCGACACGCCTGGGGCTTATCCGGGAATTGGAGCGGAGGAACGCGGCCAGGCTGAGAGCATCGCGCGGAATATGATGGAAATGAGCCGGCTGAAAACGCCGATCGTTTCGGTCGTGATCGGTGAAGGGGGCAGCGGCGGCGCATTGGGAATGGGGGTGGCGGATCGGGTGGCGATGATGGAATTCGCCTGGTATTCCGTGATCAGCCCGGAAGCGTGTTCGGCGATTTTGTTCAAGGGAAATGACGGAGCGGCGCAGTTGGCGGACAGCCTTCGGCTGACCAGCTCGCATCTCAAGCAATTGGGAGTGATCGACGCGGTGATTCAGGAGCCGCTGGGCGGGGCGCATCGGGATCCGCATACGGCCGCGCATAACCTCGACCAGCATCTGGCCAAGGCACTGCGCGAGTTGAAGCGTCAAAAGGGGGAGAACCTGCTGGAACGCCGGTATGCGAAGTTCAGGGATATGGGGATCGTGATGGAGAAAGCGCGGAAGCAGTCGAAGGCGGCGGGGTAAGACCGCGCCCTGCAAGCGGGACCGCTAAACGGGGGAGGGACGCTATAATCCCTTCCGATGTCTAATTACACGCAAAGCATTCAAATACTGATGAACGAACTGGCGCGGCTGCCTGGGATCGGGATGCGGTCGGCCGAGCGCATCGCATTTCATCTGCTCAAACAGAGTCCCGAAGAGGCGATGAAGCTGGCGGACGCCATTCGCGATGTGAAGACGCGCATTCGGTATTGCAGCGTTTGTTTCAATTTGACCGAAGAGGATCCCTGCTCGATTTGTGCCGGCGCGGCGCGCGATGGATCGGTTGTATGCGTCGTTGAGCAGCCGAAGGATCTTCTGGCGCTGGAATCGACCGGGCTTTACAACGGGGTCTACCACGTCCTGCTTGGGCGGATCGCGCCACTGGAGGAATCGCATCCGGGCGACCTGACAATCGAAGCGCTGATGAAGCGGCTGGAATCGGGACAAATCCGCGAGGTGATCATGGGGACGAACCCCACCGTCGACGGGGACGGCACGGCGCTATTCATCCAGAACACGGTGGCGGCGAAATTTCCGGAGATTCGCGTGACGCGGCTGGCGCGCGGTCTGCCGGCGGGAAGCAATATCGAATACGCCAATAAGAACATCCTCGCCGACGCGATTTCCGGGCGGCAGAAAATGTGACGGTATGTCGATCTCTGCAAACCAAGCCGCTCACGCCGCCGAGAAATGCGTCGCGCAACTCAAGATCGCCAACGAACTGGCGATGGCCGGGGACATGGAAGCGGCGATCGCGCATTTCCGAACCGCCTTGGCGCTGAATCCCCGCAACTGCCTGGTCCACGACGACCTGGTTTATCTGCTGCATTTTCATCCGGGATACGGTGACCAGGATATTTCCCGCGAGCTTGCGATCTGGGAACAGCAACACTCGCGGCCACTCGCGGGATCCATTCTTCCGCATCAAAACAACCGGGACCCGGGCCGGCGTCTGAAGATCGGCTATGTGTCGCCGGAATTCTGCCGGCAGGCGGAGTCGTTCTTCGTCCTTTCGCTGCTGAAATCACACGACCACCGGCAATTCGAAGTTCATTGCTATTCCAGCGTGGAAAAATCAGACGATCGCACCGAGGAGATGAAGAAGTGCGCCGACGGTTGGCACGATGTATTACGGCTGAACGACGGGGAACTGGCCGAGCGGATTCGCGGGGATCAGATCGACATACTGATCGACCTTACCATGCACATGCGTCTAAGCCGGATGCTGACGTTCGGCGCAAACCGGCCCCGATACAGGTGGCATGGCTGGCGTATCCGGGCGGAACCGGGCTACGGACAATGGATTACCGGCTGACGGACCGGTATCTCGACCCGCCGGAAAAATCCGGCTGGTATACCGAGGAAACCTGCCGGCTTCCCGATTGCTGGGTTTGTTATGATCCGATATCACAGGCCGCGCTGGCGACGCCTCGAACCAGCGGCGCGATCGTCTTCGGATCGTTGAATCATCCGCGCAAAATAAATGATTCGAACATGCGCTTGTGGGCGAGGATCATGCGGCGCGTTGATGGCTGCCGGATCATTCTGCACATCACGGCCGAGGAACACCGACATCGAGCATTGGGGATTTTTCAACAGGAAGGCGTCGGTCCCGAGAGGATTGAATTCCGGGGCTTGCAGCCCCGATGGGAGTACCTTCGCACTTACGATCGGATCGATATCGCACTGGACACGTTGCCCTACAACGGTATTACCACAACCTGCGATGCGCTGTGGATGGGGACGCCGGTAGTCAGCCTGATCGGCAAAACCGCCGCGGGCAGAGCGGGGCTTGGAATCCTTTCGACGATCGGCTTGCGGGAATTGGTCGCGAACGATCCCGACCGGTTTATGGAGATCGCCGTTGGCCTCGCAGGTGACCGCGGCCGATTGATCGATTGGCGAAAGAATCTTCGCCGGCGCATGGAAATTTCTCCGCTCATGGATGCCGCGCGATTTACCCGGAATGTCGAGTCCGCGTATCGCTGGATGTGGCAGCGATGGTGCGGCAAACCTGATGACGCGGGAGGTTCAGAGGGCAAAGGCATGACTCCGGCTTCGGAAATGCAAATTGCCGTGGAACACCATCAAGCCGGGCGATTGGCCGAAGCGGAGAAAATCTATCACCAGGTTTTGGCTGACAGCCCGATCATGTCGGGGCGTTGCATCTGCTGGGGGTGCTGGCGGTGCAAATGGGGGAGCTCGACGAGGCCGTGGAATTGATGCAGCGGGCCATCCGGCTCGTGCCCGACAGCGCGGAGATGCATTACAATCTGGGCAACGCCTTTCAGAATATGGGGCGATTTGTCGAGGCCATTGCTTCATTTCGCCAGGCCATTAGGCTCAAGCCCGATCTGGCGCCGGCATACAACAATCTCGCCAATGCGCTGAGGGTGACTGAACAGCTCGACGAGGCGATCGCCACTTTTCACCAGGCCATTAGGCTCAAGCCCGATCTTGTTGAGGCGTACAACAATCTTGGCAGCGCCTTGAAACACGTGGGCCGACTGGATGAGGCGATTGCCGCCTATCGAGAAGCGATTCGGCTTAAGCCTGATTATACGGATGCCCACGGGAATCTGATTTACGCCCTTCAATTTCATCCGGAATGCAATGCCGAGATAATTCGCGATGAACACCTCAGGTGGAACCGGCAGCACGCTGAACCCCTCGAGAAATTTATCAAGCCGCATGTAAACGATCGCGATCCGGATCGGCGATTGCGCATCGGATATGTTTCGCCGGATTTCCGCGAGCATGTGGTTGGCCAAAATCTGCTGCCGCTGTTGCGCGAGCATGATCACGGGCAGATGGAGATATTCTGCTATTCCAACGTTACGCGCACGGATGCGATTACCGGGCAAATTCAAGGGTATGCGGATGCCTGGCGCGACATCGTGCGACTGACCGATTCGCAGGCGGCAGATCTGATTCGGCAAGACCGGATCGATATTCTGGTGGATTTAATGCTGCACACGGCGGGGAATCGTCTGCTCATTTTCGCTCGCAAGCCAGCACCAGTGCAGGTGACCTACCTGGGCTATTGCGCAAGCACCGGGTTGCAGACGATGGACTATCGCTTGTCCGATCCGCATTTGGATCCACCGAATTCGGATTTGTCGCTCTATAACGAGTGCACAATCCGCCTGCCGGAGACGTATTGGTGTTACAGCCCCGGCGGTCCAACTCCGGAGCCATCGCCTTCGCCGGCTTTGTCGGCGGGGTATATCGCGTTCGGCTGCCTGAACAATTTTGCGAAGGTTTCGCCCGCGCTGGAATTGTGGTCGGAGATTCTGCGAATGGTACCGCGGTCGCGACTGATCGTGCATTCCCCGCCGGGATCGCACCTGAAGACGGTGCAGGAGCGATTTGCCGGCGAAGGCATTTCGCCCGATCGCCTGGAGTTCGTGGGCCGGCAGCCGTGGCCGGAGTATGTGCGCACTTATAGTCGGATCGATATTTCGCTTGATCCGTTTCCCTGGAGTGGCGGGATCACGACATGCGATGCGCTGTGGATGGGCACGCCGGTGGTGAGCCTCGCTGGGCAAACGGCTGTGGGACGCGGCGGAATGAGCATTCTCACGAACATCGGTTTGCCGGAATTGATCGCGCAGTCAGATAAGGAATATGTGTCGACCGCTGTCGGCCTGGCCACGGACCTGCCGCGTTTGGGCGAATTGCGCCGCACGCTGCGTCCGCGAATGCAAGCCTCGCCACTGATGGACGCCCCGCGCTTTGCCCGCAACGTGGAAGCGGCATATCGGCAGATGTGGCGGGATTGGTGCGCGGCGGGCGGGCGGGTCGAATGAATCTTAAAGAGCAACTCGAATCCGCGTTGCCGCACCATCGGGCCGGCCGTTTGGCGGAGGCGGAGAAGATCTATCGGGAAATCCTGGCTCAGGAGCCGGACAATGTCGATGCGTTGCATCGGCTGGGTATCATCGTCGCTCGGCGGGGCGAATCAGAGCGGGCGATGGAACTGTTTGGCCGGGCCATTGCCGTCGATCCGAAGGCTGGGAAATGTCACGCCAATCTGGGGGCGGTCCTTTTGGAGATCGGGACGTTTCGACGAGTCAATTAAATCTTTTCGCGAGGCGTTGTCGCTGTCGCCGGATGCGATTGACGCGGCGGTGGGACTCGGTAACGCGCTGCGGGCTGCCGGACGAACGAAAGAGTCCGAAGCGGCGTATCGGCGGGCGCTGGCAATCGCTCGGGCGGATGCCGATTTGAGCAATATGCTGGGGATCGTGCTAAAGGGCGCCGGCCGGGAGGAGGAGTCGCTGGCGGCGTTTGGGCAGGCGTTGGCGATCCGCCCGGATTTTCCCGAGGCGCTGGCGAATATGGCGTTGGTTCTGTTGGAAAGGGGACTGGTTCAGGAGGCTGAATCCGCCGCGCGAAAGGCCGTGAAATCCCGGCCCGAATCTTTCGATGGCTCATAACTGCCTGGGCAAGGTGCTCTTTAAAACGAATCGGGTTGACGAAGCTATCGCGTGTCACGAAGAGTCGGCCCGTCTTGAGCCTGAATCGGCCGTCGCATGGAACAACCTGGCCATCGCCCTGCTTTTTAAAGGACAAATTGATGAGGCGATCGCGACCTGTCGCCGCGCGACGGCTCTGGACCCCAAGTCTCATGATGCGTACGGCAATCTCGGTGTCGCGTTGAAGGAGAATGGACAATTCGACGAGGCGATCGCCGCCTTGCGAGAGGCCATTCGGCTCAAGCCGGATTATGCCGATGCTCACAGCAGCATGGCGACGGTCCTGCTCGAGCAGGGAAGGCTGGATGAAGCGATCAGCGCCTGCCGCGAGGCGATCCGGCTTATTCCTGAAGCTCGTGACCCGTACATCAATCTTTTGTTTGCCTTATATCATCACCCAGATTCAGATTCGCGGCGGCTGCTGGAAGAGACGCGGCAATGGGCGCGACGGCAGAGCGGCGATTCGCAAGTCTATCGCCCGACCCGCGACCGGAATCCGGAGCGGCGATTGAGAATCGGTTACCTTTCGCAGTTCTTCCAGATGTGCGCCGATGCCCATTTTATCCTCCCACTACTGGCGCACCACGATCGAAATCAGTTTGAAATCTTTTGTTATACAAAAACGACGGGCGACGATGAGTTGGCCAATCGCGTGCGGGCACACTGCGATCATTGGCATCGAATCCTGGTGCCGGGCATTGGGGAGGTGGTCGAACTGATCCGCAGTCACCAGCTCGACATTCTGGTCAACATAAGCCGGCCCGCAGATGAATGTATGACGATTTTGGCGCACCGGCTTGCCCCCGTTCAGGTCAACTGGCTCACCTTCGCATCGTGCGCTACGGGGCTGGAAACGGTGGATTACCGCATCTCCGATCCCTATCTTGATCCGGCGGAAACAGATGGACAATCCTTCACGGAAAAAACCGTGCGTCTACCGGAGACAGCCTGGTGTTACGATCCCCTGCTTGATCCCGCGGAGATAAGACCGTTGCCGGCATTGACCAATGGGTTCGTCACGTTCGGCTCGCTGAATCGCTTCAGCAAAATCAATCATCGGGTTATCGCGGCATGGGCGAAGGTATTGCGATCGATATCTAATTCCCGGATTCATATCCTGGCCGATGCGGGTAGCCATCAGCAGCGTTTGCTGGATCAGATGCGGGAATCGGGGATCGATGCCGGGCGAATTGAGTTCATCGATCGGCGGTCCCGGCTGCAATATCTGGAACAATATAGTCGCATCGACATCACCCTGGACCCGTTTCCCTTTTGCGGCCATACCACCTCGTTGGATTCGCTTTGGATGGGCGTACCGGTAGTGACGTTGTCGGGCCGAACGACGGTGGGCCGGACCGCTTGCAGCGCGTTACATAATCTCGGTTTGGCCGAATTGATCGGGCGGACGCCCGAGGAGTATGTGTCGATTGCCACGGGCCTGGCAAGCGACTTGCCTCGTTTGGACAAGTTGCGCCGCACGCTGCGTCAGCGGATGCAGCCGTCTCCGCTGATGGATGCCCCGCGTTTTGCCCGAAATATGGAAGCCGCCTATCGCCAGATGTGGCGGAATTGGTGCGCGAAGGCCGGGAATTCGGGCTTATAATGACTCACCGAATGACTCTTCAGCAGCAGCTCGAATCCGCCTTATCGCATCATCGCGCCGGCCGATTGGCGGAGGCAGAGGGAATCTACCGCCAAATCCTGGCGATCGATCGCAACTATGTGGACGCCTTGAATTTATTGGGAGCACTGTGCGGTCAGATCGGTCAGTGGGAAGCGGCTCTGGAACTGATTGGACGGGCCATCAAGCTCAAGCCCGATCTTGTGATCGCGCACAGCAATCTCGGCAATATTCTGCGGGACCTTGGACGGCTCGAAGAAGCCGCTCGCCGCTATTCAAGAGGCGATCCGTCTGCAGCCTGACTTCGCGGTGGCGCACAACAATTTAGGATTGGTCTTTAAAAATATGGATCGGCTAGACGAGGCCGTTGCGTCTTTTCGCCAGGCCATTCGCCTCCAGCCGGATCTTGCCGAAGCGTACAGCAATCTGGGCACGACCCTATTGGGACGGGGCGAATTTGAAGAGGCGATCGCCCTGCACCGCGAGGCAATTCGGCTTAAACCCGATTATCCCCCGTTCAACAACGATCTGGTGCATGCCCTCAATTACCATCCCAATTTCGATGCCAGGATGGTCTATGAAGAACACCGCCTCTGGAGCGAGCGGCACGCAGAACCGCTGAGGAAATTCGTTGAGCCGCTCATCAACAGCCGCGATCCCGACCGCAATTTGCGAATCGGTTACGTCTCGGCGGACTTTCGGCAACATTCCGTCAGCCATTTTTTCATTCCGCTGCTGGAGCATCACGACCGGGGATCATTCGAAATCTTCTGCTATGCCAACATGCCAAGTGTCGACGGAATGAGCGAGCGGATGAAACGATCCTGCAATGCTTGGCGCGATATTTTCGGCGTTTCCGACGAGGCCGCTGCCCACATGATTCGTGCCGATGGGATCGACATTCTGGTCGATTTATCGGGGCACTCTGGCGGTAATCGCCTGAGCGTCTTCGCGCAAGCCGGCGCCGATCCAGGTGACTTATCTTGGCTACCCCAACACCACGGGAATAAAGGCCATCGACTACCGATTTACTGACGCCTTGGCCGATCCCCCGGGCATGACCGATCATTTGAATGCTGAAACTCTCTGGCGTCTGCCGGCGTGCGCCTGGTGTTATCAGCCGCCTGCGGATGCGCCGGTTATTCCGCCGCGGCGGGACGGGCCGATTGCGTTCGGATGTTTCAATGCGTTTTTGAAGGTGAATCCCAAGATCGTGGCCGTTTGGGCGGAAGTGCTCAAACGCGTGCCGGGATCACGTCTGCTGCTAAAGTCCACGGGGTTCGGCGACACCTCGTTGCGACAGCGAATAATTGGCCAATTTGCCGAGTACGATGTTCCCGGCGAACAGATTGGAATCCTTAGTCGGGTTAAGAATTCGCGCCAACATTTGGAACACTATCACCAAGTGGATGTCGCGTTGGATCCATTTCCCTATCACGGAACGACGACCACGTGCGAGGCGTTGTGGATGGGCGTGCCCGTCGTGAGCCTGGCCGGCCGGACGCATGTTTCGCGGGTGGGAGTGAGCCTGCTGAGCAATGTCGGCCTGGCGGAATTGATCGCGCAGTCGCCCGAGGAATATGTGTCGATTGCCGTCGAACTCACCGGCGATTTGCCGCGATTGGCCGAGCTGCGCCGCGCCCTGCGTTCGCGGATGCAGGCCTCACCATTGATGGACTTCTCGGGTTTTGCCCACAATGTGGAGGCGGCATATCGGCAGATGTGGCGGAATTGGTGCGCCGAGCACGGGACGCACCCAACGACTCTTCAGGAGCAACTCGAATCCGCTTGGTCACACCATCGGGCCGGCCGTCTGGCGGAAGCCGAAATGCTTTATGGGCAATTCCTCTCCCAGGAGCCCGAGAATGTGCGGGCGCTGCATCTTCTGGGCGTCCTGAACGCGCAACGTGGCGAATCACGGCGGGCGATGGAACTGTTTGCCCGGGCAATCGCCGTCGATCCGAAGATCGCGAAATATCACACCAACCTGGGAGCGGTCCTGCTGGAAATCGGACGCCTCGATGAAGCGATGGAATCTTTCCGGAAGGCGTTGTCGCTGTCGCCGGATGCGGTGGATGCCGCGGTCGGATTGGGTAACGCGCTTCGAGCGGCCGGCATGACGGAAGAAGCCGGCGCGGCGTATCGGCGAGCGCTGGTGATCGCTCAGCGCGATGCCGATGCGAGCAATATGTTGGGGATTGTGCTGAAAGGCGCGGGTCGGAAGGAGGAGTCGTTGGCCGCGTTCCGGCAAGCGCTGGCAATTCGTCCGGATTTTCCCGGAGCGCTGGCGAATGTCGAGGCGATTCTGGCGGAAATGTCCGAGCGGCGGGGTTAGGTGTGACCTGCCGCACACCACGTCCGCCACATTTGGCGGTAGGCGGCTTCTATATTTCGGGCAAATCGGGGTGCATCCATCAGGGTAGACGCCTGCATCCGCGAACGCATGGTGCGGCGCAATCTCGGCCAGGCGCGGCAGATCGCCGGTGAGTTCGACGGCGATCGACACATATTCCTCGGGGGACTGCGCGATCAATTCCGCCAGGCCGACATTGCTCAGCAGGCTCACTCCCACACGCGAGACGTGGGTTTGGCCGGCCATGGTCACGACCGGAACGCCCATCCACAATGCTTCGCAGGTGGTCGTCGTCCCGTGGTAGGGATACGTGTCCAGGGCCACGTCGATTCGGTGGTAAAGTTCCAAATGCGTGCGCGCATCCGCGGTCCAGCCAAGCATCTCAATCCGTTCCTCGGGGATGCCATGCCCGGCGAATTGGCCGGTCAACCGCTGTCGTGAAGAGGCTTCACCGGCGCCGGTGGATTTGAGCAGCAGACGCGAGCTGGGCACCCTTTTGAGCAGGTCGGACCAGATCGCCGTCAGTTTGGCATTAATCTTTGAGAAGGCGTTAAAGCAACCAAACGCGATCGGACCGTCTTCGCGCGGTCGGATCTCCGGAGCATTGTCCGGGGGCTGAAAACACCAGTTGCATGCCGGCAGACGCCAGAGTTTCTCGGCATTCAGGTGATCGGTCATTCCCGGCGGATCGGCCAAAGCATCCGTGAACCGGTAATCTATGGCATTCATTCCCGTGGTGTTGGGGTAGGCGAGATAGGTCACCTGGATCGGGGCCGGCTTGCGTGCGAAGACAAGGAGACGGTTCCCGCCGGTGTGACCCGACAAATCCACCAGGATATCGATCCCATCGGCACGGACCATTTGCGCGACGGGCTCGTCGGTCAGACTGACGATGTTCACCAGACATCGCTGGAGCGCTTGATACGATCGGTGATTTCATCGGGATGTTTCACATTGGCATAACAGAAGACTTCGAAATCCGCCGGTCGTGATGTCAGCAGCGGGATGAAAATGACGACGGAGTGCGCCAAAATCGGCGGAGACATACCGATGCGAAGCCTGCCCGGCGAACGTTCATTGGCATGGGACAATCTCTTCATAGTGGCGGGCGAATGATCCGCCCATGCCCGATGTTCGGCAAATCTCTTCGGCATCGCTATCCGGTTGATAGTTCAACGCGAAAATCAGACTGCTGCGAGGCTCGACGGAATCCAACTTGTGCTGAATTGCCAGTCGATAGGAGAGATCGCTCGTCGAATTGCCGATACTCCGCAGGACGTTGCCGAGACTACAGTAGCTCGGCGTGATCGAGAGGCGAATGGCCTGTCGTGAGCGCGACGGCCTCGTCGAAGCTGCACCCTTCCAAGGCAGGCGAGATAGGTGCGTTAGCAAAATCGGGTGAGCGGACGCCTCGATGGAAAGCGATGGCCTCAAAATAACCCCCCTTAGGCTTCCAGATTGCTGTGCTCCGCAAATCGGTTGAGCGGATGGCGCGATAGTGGGCAATCGCCTCGTCGGTTGCTTGTACTCCAGAGAATGCAAGGTTGACGTATGCTCGGCGTAATCGGGATTGATCAGAATGGCTGCCTGCAGGCGGCTATGGCCTCGTGTGTTGCCGTTGTTCAGGGCGGAGCAAGGTTGCTATACGCTGAGCATAGTCGGCTTGAGCCGAAGGCCTCGGAACGCCGCGATGGCTCGTGACCGCCCCATGTCGCGCAGATTTGCCGAGATTGTTGTGGGCGACCGCAGATCGAGTTGAGCGATCGCCCGTCCAATCAGCTCCAAGGCCGCTCTCCGGCCCATCTGGCTGGCCAGCGTCCTGCAGATGCAGGAATCGACGGCGGCGACGCAGGAGGCGGTAGACCGCCGGCGACGCGGCGAGAGAGACGGCGGACGAGCGCGCGAAGAGGGCGTCGCCGCGCACCAAGCGCACAGACGATAGGCGGCCAGCGAAGCGAGGCACACGCCGAGGCCGCACGCGACGCAGGGCGACGCACCGGCCAGACGCGACAGACGCCAGTGAGCCGACGGCGACGAAATACCCGGGGGTGCCACGACGCCGGCCGACGGCAGCAGGCCACCCAGCGCGAAACGTGCTGGCCGGCAGGCACCACGGGGACGCCACCACAACGCCGGGGGGGGAGGGAACGTGCAGGGCACCGAACGGGGAAGCAGAGCGACGCCACGGCGGCGCAGCCACCGCCCCGGGGAGCAGCCGGCGAAGGGGCAACGCCGTGAGGAGCCACCAGCCCGTGGAGAGCAGCAGACGGACCGGCACCCGAGCAGGTGACCAGACGCCGCAGGGGAGACGAGAAGGCGAAAGCAACCAACGCGATCGGACCCTCGCGCGGTTGGATCTCCGGAGCATTGTCCGGGGGCTGAAAACACCAGTTGCATACCGGCAGACGCCAGAGTTTTTCGGCATTCAGATGATCGGTTGTTCCCGACGGATCGGCCAAAGCATCCGTGAACCGGTAGTCGATGGCCTGCATTCCGTGGTGTTGGGTAGCCGAGATAGGTCACCTGGATCGGCGCAGGCTTGCGTGCGAAGACAAGAAGACGGTTCCCGCCGGTGTGGCCCGACAAATCCACCAGGATATCGATCCCATCGGCGCGACGATTTTCGCAACGGCCTCGTCGGTCAGACCCACGATGTCGCGCCAGACATCGCAGGAGCGCCTGATGCGATCGGTCATGTCATCAGAACCGACATGGTTGGCATAACAGAATACTTCAAAACTCCGCCGGTCGCGATGCTCCAGCAGGGGGAGGAAGAATCGACCGACGGAGTGGCGCCAGAAATCCGCGGAGACATAGCCGATGCGCAGCTTGCGCTCCGGCGAACGTTCGTTGGCATGAGCGATAATCTCGCTTATCAGTGGCCTGGCGTGTTGCTCTGCCCATGCCCGGTGTTCGGCAAGAATCTCTCCCGGGTCGCCATCCTGTTGATAGTGCAGCGCAAAGAGGAGATTGCTATGCACCCCGGCAAAATCCGGCCAGTGCCGACCGGCCTCGCGAAAGGAGATGACGGCCTCGTCAATCCGGCCCGAGTCCTGTAAGACGCCGCCCAGATTGCAGTGCGCCGCGGCCAGATCGGGCTGAAGCCGGATGGCCTGGCGATAGAGGGCGGCAGCCTCATCGAGCCGCCGATCGTCCTTGAGGACGTTTCCGAGATTGTAGTAGGCCAGGGCGTAATCGGGCTTGAGCCGAATCGCCTGTTGAAGGGAGGCAGCGGCTTCGTCAGATTGGCTATTGCTCCTGAGGGCATTGCCCAGATTGTTGTGGGCATCGGCAAAATCGGGCTTGAGCTGGATGGCCTGTCGATGGGCGGCGATGGCCTCATCGAATTGCTCTTTGCGCTGTAAGGCATTTCCGAGTTGGTCGTAAGCCTGGAAATGGTCGGGCCTGAGCCGAATTACCTCGCGATAGGCGGCGATCGCTTCGTCGAGTTTTAAAGTGCCGGCCAGGGCATCGCCGAGATTGGCGTGCGCTTCGGAAAAATCGGGCCTGCGCCCAATGGCCCGTTGAAAAAGCGAGATCGCCTCCTCCAGTTGCCCCGCTTTGGCCAACACGGCACCGAGATTGTTTTGTGATTCGGCGTTGTTGGGATCGAGCCGAAGGGCCGTCCGATGCGAGGCGATCGCCTCATCAATTCGCCCGGCGTTCGCCAGCGCGTTGCCCAGATTGGAGTGCGCACCGGGAAGATTGGGCCTGATTTGAATGGCCCGCTGGATCATCTCCACGGCCGCGTCCGGCCGGCCCAAATGGTCCGTCAGCATGCCGAGCCGATGCAAGGCATCCGGATGATCGGGCTGCTGTGCGAGGACTTGGCGATAGATTTTCTCCGCTTCGGCCAGGCGTCCGGCCCGGTGGTGCGACATGCCGGATTCGAGTTGCTGCTGGAGAGTCATTCAACCGGCATTGTAAGCGCGAAATCCGCCCGTCGAGAATCTTCGGGTCGAACGAAAATTCGGACAACGAATCGAACCCTGATGATGGCTGCCAGTCCATCGCGCAAAAAAAGCCGGTTGGAACTAAGTCCAACCGGCTGAATTTGCGAGGATTTCTAAAGGACGAACCTTAGGATTTCCGGCGGCTGCGGCGAGCCATGAGGCCGACGCCACCGATAGCCAGAAGACCCAGACTCATCGGCTCGGGCACTACCGCGATAGCGTTGAAGGTATAGCCCGCGAGGTTCGAGTCGTTGGCGGTGCTGAGGTCAATCCAAGATCATCGGAAGTACCTCCGCCCGGTGCACCACCGGCGAATTCAGGAACAGGTTGTAGACGCCGCCGCCATCCAACCCGGCCAGAGCGCCACCGGTTGGATCGGTCGTGGCCGCCACGACGCCGGCGGACGCGCACAACAGCCCCGTCACCGGCATTGATAGCTGCGAGCAGCGCCGCCAACTGTGGCTCCAGTGGCCTGGCTTCCGCCGATCTTGACATCGACGCCAAAGATTTCTTTGTCGGTTGCCCGGATTCCAGCCCGTAACGCGGACATTACCCAGTGTCGCCGATCCGGCATTAATTGCGGTCACTTGAGCCGGCGGTGTAACTGCCGCTGCCCACCGGTGAATGGTCTGCCAGTACGGGGCTGTGGCCGGCGAGAAGGTGCCGGTCACTGCGGTGGGATAGTTGGTATTGAGCACCAGCGGTCGCCGCCAGAGCGACGATCGCATGGCCTAGCGAAGGACCCGTACCAGTGCCAGTGCCTGTGCTAGGATTGACCACGTCAATCACGAGCAACGGCACGTTGGTGATGGTTTCAGCCGTGGCATTAAACCCTTGAGTGCCATAGGTGGTGGGAGTAGTTCGAATTTCCCGCAGCCGTCCGGGTCCAATAGGCCGTGGCGGCGGTGTTAACGTATGGGGACAAAGTCACAAGACCAGCACTCAAACCCTGATAGATCAGGCTGTCCACGAATTCCGTTGCATTGGAGTATGAGGTGTTGGTATTCGACGCAGGGTCGAAAGGCAGCGAAGTACCCTGAACGCCCACGGCCGTATGTCGAAGCCGCTGATAAGTTAGCGGAGTTATTTCCACCGGAAGGATCTTCGTTAATACCGACGTTGCCGCTGGCATTCGCGCCGGTATTCGGAGCTGCATGAGCACCGCCCGCAGCATTCCAACCACCTGGCGCGTTATTCGGCTCAACACCGCCATGCAGATTACGGAGATCCAGTTCGGAACGACATTGTATGAACCGGTCGAGGTACCACCATTGGCGCGGATGCCAGAAACCAGTGACGCCGCCGGTAGAGTTAATATGGCGGTGGCGAAATAGACGGTTCCAGTATATCCGGCCGCCGGGGCTCCAATGTCTGATGGTGGTGCTGAGGGTGATTGGCGACAGGACGTTGCCCTGCGTATTGCTTGAGGGAATATTCACGTCCAACTGGGACAGCCCAAGGAAGCTGGGCTGAACCTGGTGGTTGGCCGACTTGGTGCCGGTACCGGAGTTTACACCGGCATCCGCGTTCACATTACCGGTCAGAAGCGCGTCAATGGCGAGTGACAGGTAATCGCCGATCGGAATGGTAATGGTTTGAATCCCGCCCGTGACCGGCACATTTGTCTGGCCGCCGGACTCGAAATATTGCCACGCCTCCAGTCGCATTGAGCTTGCTGCCGGACCTGGAAGATTAAGTCCGGTACCTATGATAATCGCGTTATTGCTGTTGGCGTAGGACGGGATCGTTCCCATAAAACATGGTAAGGGTCATACCGTGCGCTGTTCTGGCAGCAAGCGCTCCGGCCGCGGCCATGGACAGTGCCGACAAAATCCTCTTGGTCTTCTTGGCTGATTGCATATCTCTACCTCGCAAAAAAGGTGTGCCTTGGGAGTTTGTGCTCTCCCGCTGTTTCTCCGCCTCACAAGAACTTCAGGCTGAACAGAATTATGCCTCTCCATCCGCCTGCGACCTTGGAGGCCGCACCACTACGCAGTGGTGATGGTTTAACAAGGGGAAGTTTACAGCGGATATGGTGAAACGCAACAAAAAAACCGCTGGATTCTCGCTGCATGAAGGTGAATGTTGCGCTAATCGGTCCCATTTCAATACAAACCGTGGACGGTTTTGATGTAAGCCTAGCAAATAGGCAAATTTAAATCGATTCAACCCAGATTCACAAGGAAGCAGCACTTAAATTATTCTGGGATGGAAATTTTTCTTAGAATATTCTGCAACTCTTTGGCGATGGCGGTGGGATTCATGACAGGCGAGGTTTCCAGGGAGCCGCGAAGCCCTGCGCGAAGATCCCGAAGCCCTGGAAGATTTGCCGCCAGGTTCGTGGCGATTTTAACGTACTGTTCTGGAGTCCGCGCGATCAATTCCGGGTGGCCGATGTTCAGCAGGATGCTTGAGCACATCCGCCCCACCGCCCTGTCGCCGCGAAGCGTTACCATTGGCACCCCCATATATAGTGCATCGCCGGCCGTAATGCCTGCGCCGCAGGGCAGTGTATCCAGAGCGATATCCACCCGATTGTAGGTGGCCATATATTTTCGCCAGGGTTCGTTGCCAACGAATTCCACTCGATTGGGATCGACCCCCGCGCTTTTGAGGCGGTCTTGAATCCGGTGCCGGAGATCGGGCCAGGAAGCGTGGATTATGAGCCGGGACCCCGCAACGGCGTTGAGGATACGGCCCCAAAGATCGACTGACTGTGCGGAGATTTTGCAGGGGCTGTTTAGGCATGCGAAGGTGACGAATCCATTTGCCAGCGCGGGGAGCGGGGAGACATCGGGCGTAACGTTCTCGGGACTATAACAAAGATAGCTATTGGAGAGCCGGACGGTTTTTTCGGAATAGAACGGGGTGCCGGCCTCGGGTGGATCGAGGTGGGGATCGGAGATGCGAAAATCCATCGTCTCCAGGCCGGTGCTTCCGCAATAGCCCAGATAAGTGACCTGCACCGGCGCGGGCTTCCTGGCGAAGACGAGGAGCCGGTTATCGCCGCTGTGCAGAGCAAGATCGACCAGGACGTCGATCCGATCCGTGCGGATCAGTTCAGCGGCATCTTCGTCGCTCATATCATGAATATCGCGCCAGTGATCGACCGCGGAGCGAACGGCGTTGGTCATCTGATCGGTGTGCTGGTGATTAAAATAGCAGAAGTTCTCAAACCGGCCGCGATCGAATTCATTGAATACCGGGAGCAAACATCGGGTAACGACGTGACGTCGAAAATCGGGGGACACCCAGCCGATGCGCAGCTTTCGGTCCGAAGAAGGACGGTGCTGCTGGGGCTTGATGAGATGGCGAAGCGGCTGGGCGTGGATGCGGTTCCATTCTTTTTGTTCGGCGAAGATGGCTTGCGAGTCGCTGGCCTCGTGTCGTTCCATTGCGAAGATGAGGCTGGAGTGAATTACGGGTAATTTTGGATTCAATCGCAGGGCGGTTCGGTAGGCGGCGATGGCCAAATTGAGGTCGCCCAGGAGTTCGTAACAGATTCCCAGATGGCCGTGGGCATCGGCGTTATCCGGATTCAGGCGGATGGCGGCTTGGCAGGCCTCGGCTGCGGACGCGGTTTCTCCGGCCCCCGATAGTGCCCTTCCCAGACTCACATAAACGCCGTCGTTCCGGGGATCGAGCCGGAGGCAGTTTTGGAAGGCGTCGGCGGCACGGTGAAAACGTCCGAGGGCCATCCAGACGTTTCCGAGATTTCCGTGATAGGCGCTGCATTGCGGATTCAGGTCGATGGCGTGGAGAATGAGCCCCAGGGCCTCGTGGTTATTGCCGCGCTGATGAGCGACGATTCCCAGCATATGCCGGGCATCGGGGTTGTTGGGAAATTCCTCGATCGCCTGCCGGTAGATTGCTTCGGCTCCGTCAAGGTCTCCGGCCTGATGGAGGGGCGCGGCAGAAAGAAAAAGGTTCTTGAGTTTTTCGAGGGACATTTCGGGAATTATAGCAGCGTTTGTCAGCTCTGTGCCGCGTCGATTTCATCGACGATTTCTTCACATATGTTCGCCGATAGTACTGCCGGCGCGACATACCGATTTCGGTCCAGCGGAAGGATATCCCGGCATTGGATGTACGTCACCGAGGCGTCCTTGTCGTACTGAGGCGGCAGATTCATATCCCACTTCGCCCGAAACGCTTCGTAAGCCTTTTGGACCAGGACCATTCGATTATTCTTCGGACCCAGATCTCCACGGACCGCGCTGTCCTGAACATAGCCGCCCCCTTCATGGAACAACCACGCTCCCCTCGCGCACACCAGCTTGAATCCGGCCCTCATTGCCCTCAACCCGTAATCGATGTCTCCGAAGTAGCTGAAGTAGATCGGGTCGATTACGCCGATGGCATCGATCAGCGCGGTTAATCAACACAGCATCGCCAGTCAGCAACGAATCAACAGCCAATTCGTGCCCATGCTGCAAGGCAATCGATTGCGAGAACGCGAGGATGTCGTCGAATGTCATCCATGCTTTCGGGGGAGCAACTGCATATTGCGGGACGCCATCCACGTAGTTTGCCGTGCCCCGAACGATGCCGATCGACTTATCCAGATTGGAGATTTCCATCAGCACCCGGAAGAAATCGGGCGTGAAGATCATGTCGTTGGAGAGAAAGAACACCTTGTCGCCCTGGGCGACGGATAGTCCAGCGCCGAATATCCGCGAATAATGTTGATGTTCTTTGAATCGGATGATCTTGCAGGGAATTTTTGACTGCCGGCGGAATTCAGAAAAAAGCGGGGCGATCCCCAACGCCGGGTCCGAATTATCGTCCAGCAGGATCATTTCGACCTTACCGAGCCAGCCGAGTTGGATCAGCGAATGGCGGATCGACGCCAGCGCGCGGCCGGTCCATTGCGGCGCGTTGCGGGCAGGTAGAATGATCGAAATCAATGGCACGAATGCGGGATCATAGACCCCGGTTAAAATTCGTTCAATTCGTAAGATTCCCGGCACTCCCCAAGCGATATTCCCAATTGGGATTCAGGCGGAGCCTAGTTCTCGGACGTGGCGCGGGAGATCGGGAATACAGGGGTTAGGCGCTAAACACCGGGTGGCATCGCTCCGATGGAGGATGAGCAATACCATGCGAATTCTAATCGTCGATGACGATGATTTATCATTGCAGATACTGGACGGAGTCCTCGACGAAATGGGCTACGAGGTGGATCGCGCCCGCGACGGCAAAGAGGCGCTGGCCAAGCTGCAGAGCGGGGAAATCCATATCGTGATAACGGACTGGGAAATGCCCACGATGAACGGGCTGGACCTGTGCCGGGCGATACGCGAAAACGATTTTGTCGGATATATCTACATCATCATGCTGACCAGCCGGGATGGGGGTCAGCAGAAGATCGAGGGGCTGCACGCAGGGGCGGACGCATTCCTGGTCAAGCCGCTGAATTCAGAGGAACTGGTCGTCAGCCTGAAAACGGCGGAGCGAATCCTGAGCCTGGAAACGCGCGACTTGACGATGTTCGCGCTAGCCAAGCTGTCGGAAAGCCGCGACCCTGAAACCGGGGCACACATCGAGCGGGTGCAGAGCTATGCGCGTCTGATCGCGCAGCATCTTTCGGAAACAGACAAATATCGGGGGATGGTGGACCCGGAATTCATCCGGCTGATCCATCAGACCAGCCCGTTGCACGATATTGGAAAGGTTGCGATCCCGGACAGCATCCTTCTGAAGCCTGGCAAGCTGAGCACAGACGAAATGGCGATCATGCGCACGCATGCGAGATCGGCGCCAGACGCTGGACGCATCCCACAAGCGGTTTCCCAACGTTCGGTTCCTGCAGATGGCCCGGGACATCGCTCTTTCGCATCACGAGCGGTGGGACGGGAAGGGATATCCGGAGGGCTTAAAGGGAGACCAGATTCCGCTGGCAGCGCGAATCGTGACGATCGCGGATGTCTATGATGCGTTGACAAGCCGACGGGTATATCGCGATGCACTGAGCCATGCGCAGGCGAAGGAATTGATCCTTCAGCAGCGCGGATTGCACTTTGACCCGGATGTGGTGGAAGCATTCCTGAAAACGGAAAGGCAATTCATCACCGTCCGCGAGCGATTCAAGGATGATGAGCGGGAACGTTCGCTTGAGTCGAAAAAACTGGCCGAGGCGAACTCCGCAACGGTGGCGATTGAATCCAGATTGCCAAATCGGGTGTTGGTTGTGGATGACGACTTCGTGACGCGATCGATGATTGTCGATTTTCTGAACACGCATAGCTTCGAGGTCGTCAGCTTTGCCGATGCGAAATCGGCTTTAGAGTCGATCAAGGAGCGCCGTCCGCAATTGATCATCTCGGACTGGGAAATGCCGGAGATGGACGGCCTGGAACTGTGCCGGCGAGTGCGGGACGAGACCAAGGGGAACCACGTTCATTTCATCATGCTGACGGTGCACGCGTCAAAAGAGGAATTGGCCTGCGCATTTGACGCGGGCGTGGATGATTTTCTGGCCAAGCCATTCGAGGAAGTGGAATTGATGGCCCGGCTGCGGTCTGGTCTGCGCGGCGGCGATCAACGAGGAATCATTCCGGCAGAATCTGGGCTCGCGCCAATTGACCGAGCAACTGCTGAGCCTGAACAATCGGCTGGAAAACCTGGCGATCACGGACGATTTGACGGGCCTTTACAACCGTCGGGAAGCGATGCGCCGGCTTGAGGAACAATGGACGCTGAGCGATCGCTACCAGCGTCCGCTGTCGGTGGTGATTCTGGATATCGATCACTTCAAACGCGTGAACGACATGCATGGCCATTCGGCGGGAGACCTGGTGCTGCGCGAAGTGGCGAAGACGCTGGGAGCGTGCGTGCGAAACACGGACACGGTCTGCCGGATCGGCGGTGAAGAATTTTTGATCATCCTTCCGTTCCAAACAACGGTGGAGGCGGAGTTATGCGCCAACCGTTGCCGAACGGAGGTCGCTGACAGGGAATTCAGCTACCTGGGTCAGATTTTGAAAACGACGGTGAGCGCCGGCATCGGCTGCCGCCGGGGGGACATGGTCTGTTGCTCGGACCTCCTGGACGAGGCGGATACGGCTTTATATGTTGCCAAGCGCGCTGGTCGAAACATCGTGCATTCCGGCCGGGCGCTGCCCGAAACAACTCCGCCAGCCGACAACTTCGCAGCGTAAGTTCCCGCCAAACGTCCGCATTTCAACACCCTCAATTGCCGCTACGTAATCCCGCCATTATCGGATTGCGCAACCTCATCCACGCCATTTATCCGGCATAAACGGCGCAGGCAATCCAACCGATAAGTTCTACGGAATCGTTGTAAATATCGCGAGCTAATAGTCATGCGCAAATGCGGCTGGACAGGCAAATGGAACGTCTGGACGACCCTGGCGGGGTTTATCGTCCTGTTGGCCGCGGCAGCGCGCGGGCGCGGATGTGGTGATCGTCAGATCATCGGACGCAGCGCCCTACCAGCAGGCCGAGGCGACGTTCATCGGGAGATTGGAATCGCCCCAGTGCAAGGTGCGAAGCGTGCCGGTGAAACAACTGGCCGACGACGGGATCGGCTCGGCGATCTCGACGACGGACACGGTGGTTGCGATCGGAACGCCGGCGGCGACCTGGCTTCATAACCAGCTTCCGGAGGGAATTCTACTGGTGTACTGCATGGTGTCGAATCCGGAGGAAGCGGGACTGCTCAAAGGATCGCAATGCTGGGGCGTCGCGATGGAAGTGGCGGAATCGGAACAGTTCAAGCTGATTTCCGAAGCGCTGCCTTCGGCGAAGACGGTGGGAACGCTCTATCGCTCCGACACGGCCGCGGGACGGCAGGTCTTGCAAAACTTCAGGGATGCCCTGCCGCAGGGTTGGCAAGTGGAAGCGGTCGCCGTCAACGATTACCCCAACGTGGCGGCGGCAATCGACGCCTTGATGGATAAAAATGTTGACGTGGTTTGGACCAGCGCGGCGTTCAAACTCTACGACGTGGCGGCCGTGCGGGAGTTGCTGGTGGCGTCGCTGCGAAACAAGGTCCCGGTGTGGGGATTTTCGCCGGCGTTCGTGAGGGCCGGCGCGCTGCTGGGGGTGGGAGTTGATCCCGAATCGCAGGCGGCGCAGACGACGGACCTCATTTTGAAGCTGAAACAGAGCAGGCAATCGGTGGAAAAATCGCAACCGCCGAAGGCATATCAAATCGCCATCAACCTGGTGGTCGCCGACCAGCTGAATATTCAGATCGCCGACGACTTCCTGAAAAAGGCGACGTTCATTTTTCGTGCGGAGAAATAGATGACAAAGAAAACCCTATCACGAATGAGCCTTCGGGCGAAGGTGACCGGCATTTCGCTGGCGATCACGGTTTTGGCGCTGGCGTTTTCGGCAACCGTGAGCATTCTGCAGATGCGTAACCAGATCGAACTGGAAGAAAGCCGATCGGCGGATTCGGTCGCCCTGGGAGTTGCGCGCGCCGCCGAGCTGGCGATGAACGTGCAGGACACGAAGGAGCTTTCGCGTCTTGCGAACAGCTTTCTCCGCAATCCCGAGATTCAATTCATCGCGGCTTACGGGACGAGCCCGACGCCACTATGCGTCGCCGTTCGCGACCAAAAGGTGTGGGACGCATTCCAGGCGGGCACGCTGAATCCCACGCTTAGCGTGCTGGCGGCGCACACGATCGATGAATTGGTCGGCAAGGATGATTTCACGGGCGGGCTGGAACCGGAGCCGAGCGACGCACGTGCCCCGGTGAATGCGCGGGTCCGGTCGGACGAATCGTGGTCGGTCTTTCGACCGAAATAACCCGCGAGGCGCAGTGCGGCAGAGGCAGATGACGCTGGGGGTGACTCTTGGGGCGGCGGGAGTCGGCGCGCTGAGATCATTTTTCACCCTCGGTCGCTGGCTGCGCCGGCTCCAAATCCTGGCGAATGCGAGCCAGTCCATCGCGCAGGGCGACTTCGGCGATTCCATCAACGATGATCACAAGGACGAAATCGGGAACCTCGCCCGTTCGTTCGAGGCGATGCGGCTGACGCTTGTGGAGCGCGATCGAAAGCTCCGGGGATTTACGGAAACCCTTCAGGATCAGGTCAAACAGCGAACCAGCGATCTCGAACAGGCCCTTCTGGCGGCTGAGGAGGCCAATCGCGCCAAGAGCATGTTCCTGGCCAACATGTCCCACGAGCTGCGGACGCCTCTCAACGGCGTCATCGGCATGGTGGACCTCCTGATGGCGACCTCGGCGACTCCGCAACAGCGGCGATACTGCGATGTCGCCAAGGTCTCGGCGCATTCTCTGTTGGAATTGATCAACGACACCCTGGATTTTTCCAAGATCGAAGCGGGCAAGCTGGAACTGGATTCGGTCGACTTCGACCTTTGTGAAGCGGTCGAAGGAGTCACCCAGATGTTCGGCGAACGCGCCCAGAAAAAGGGCTTGCAGCTCTTCTGCACGATCGATCCGCAGGTTCCGTCGCGTGTCCGGGGCGATCCGGTGAGGCTGCGGCAGGTCATCGTTAACCTGGTGAACAATGCGATCAAGTTCACGGAACGCGGGGAAGTGGCCGTTACCGTGAAGGCGGCCGGACAGGACGGAACCGGTCATTTGGTAAAAGTAGAGGTTCGCGACACGGGAATGGGGATTCCCAAGGACCGCCTTCATCGCCTGTTCAAATCTTTCTCGCAGGTGGACGCCTCCACCACGCGTCGCTTCGGCGGGACGGGGCTGGGGCTGGCCATTTCGCAACGCATTGTGGAGATGATGGGCGGCGAGATCGGCGTCCTGAGCGAAGAGAAGCGGGGATCGACATTCTGGTTCACGGTCCATCTTCAGGAACCGGCGGCGACGCCGGCGCCCAAGTCGCGAGCGGCTGACCTGCGCGGATTGCGCGTTCTGGTGGTCGATGACAATTCGTCAAATCGGCAGAACCTGCTTGCCCAGCTTTTGAGCTGGTCGGTGGCGCGGACGGCGCTTCGGACGGCAGGGAGGCAATCGGGATGCTGCGTGCCTCGGTCGAGAGCGATCCCTACCGTGTCGTCATCGTGGACATGCACATGTCCGGAGACAACGCGGAACAACTGGTCGGCGAAATCAAAAACGATCCGCGAACCAGCCAGACCGCCGTCGTCGGGCTGAGCAACCTGACGGATTCGATAAAACCGGTGGAGATGAAGCAGTTAGGGTTGTCGGAGTGCCTTTCGAAGCCCGTGCTTCCTTCGAATCTTTTCAACGCCATTGCCGGGCTGCTCGTGCAGAGCACGATTCGAGAGCCGTCAGCGGCGGCTCCTGAAATCGGCGATTCGCCGCTGTCGGGTCTGAGCGTTCTTCTTGCTGAGGACCACGAGATCAACCGCATGGTGGCGGAGGAAATCCTTAGCCGTTTCGGTTGCAAATTTACGGTGGCGGTCAACGGCCGCGAAGCGGTGGAGGCGGCGATGCGGGAGAACTTCGACGCGATCCTGATGGATTGCCAAATGCCGGAAATGGACGGCATGGAGGCGACCCGGATGATCCGCAAGCTCGAAAGCGAGTTAAAACCGCCTCGCCACGTGCCGATCATCGCGCTCACCGCCAACGCGATCAAGGGAGACCGCGAGTTGTGCCTCGCGGCGGGCATGGATGGATATGTCACCAAGCCGATCGCGGCAGAGGAAGTGCTGACGGCGATCCAGGCGGTGATTCCCAAAGGCCGAAGGAATTCCGAGACAGTTCAAGCTGCGCGAAAACTCGAGGAAGCTCCCGCGCCTCAGGCGGCGGGCGATTCCCCGCCGGTGAATTTTCAGTCGCTGCGCCGCCGCTGCATGGGAAACAAAAAGCTGGCGGCCAAGGCGTTGGAAACCTTCGCCGCGACCATCGAATCGTACGTGCAGGAACTTTCTAAAAGCCTGCAAAGCGGGAACACCAAATCGGCCGGCGACACGGCCCACAAGATCAAAGGCGCCGCTGGAAATGTTTCCGCCGATGCGGTTTGCCGGGTGGCCGGTGAATTGGAGAAACTCAGCAAAAACGACGAAATCGCGCAGTCCCAGTCGGCGTTGTCGGAACTGGAGCGCGAAGTGGCACGTGTGCGCGAATTTATCGCCACGAGCATTCGTGAGCTGATTGATGCCTAACCTTCGGCGGCAAATCTCATTTGTGGCGCTGGCATTTGCCGCGGCTTGGAGCGCCCTCGCGTGGGGCGGGGCGACGACGTTGCCGTCGAAGACGCCGGCGACGCAGCCGGTCCTGACGGAATTCGGCGAGCCGGACACCACTGAAAGCCTCCCGAGCGCCGCCCTGCCGACTGACGATTCGCCTGAATTGGATCAGTACAAGGATATGCCCATCATCGTGGCGGCGGGCAAGCGGGAGCAGACCCAGCGCGAAGCGGCGGCGTCCGTCAGCGTCATCACCGATCAGGACATCGAACTCTACGGCTATCGCTCGCTGGCGGATGCACTTCGCACGCAGCGGGGATTCTATCTCAACACGGATGGACTCAACTGGTTCGTCGGGGTCAGCGGATTTCTGTTCCCCGATGATTGGAACTCCCGGATCCTGGTCCTGGTGGATGGCCGCCCCACCCGCGACATGATTTACAGTCAAACGCACCTCGACCAGGATTTCGTCGTGCCCATGGAAGCGGTCGAGCGGATCGAAGTGATACGCGGGCCAGGTTCCGCGTTGTATGGCTCTGATGCGGTATTCAGCGTAATCAATGTCGTCACCAAAAGCGGCGCGGATATCGACGGGGTGCAGGTCAAACTCGAAGGCGGAACGCAGTGGACCGCGCGAATCAACGCCCTGTTTGGATTCGATACCCACGACGGATGGGACATCATGGGCGACTTCAGCGGTTCCACCTCGCAGGGGGACAACCACCTGCAATTTGATGGCGTAGACGACGCCGACCACAACTATGGAAATATCGTCAACTCCGATTACTCGGGGGTTTATTCGGGATTCCTGAAAATCAGGAAAGGCGATTTCACCGCGACGTTCGATTCTGAAAGCCGCGACCAGGACAATGACGACGCGACATATCTGTCCTATTTCGGCGACCCGGGCAGCATGCAGGAAGGCGCGCACCAACGCCACGTTCAAATTCGATCACGACATTTCAAATGACCAGCAGATCCACGCGATGGCCTACTACAGCGATTACAACTACCACCAGAGTCTCCCCCAGAACGCGTTCGGCGACATCTACTACACGACCGCCTACGACAGCTGGATCGGAGAAGAGATCGACTACAACTGGCAGGCGACGGAGCATTTTCATCTTCTGGCCGGCGCCAATGGAACGCAGGCGCTTGGCACTCATCAGGAGGATTACACCAACTATTCCGGAATCGTTCTGGATATTCGCCAGTCGTATAACGATGCGGGGGCGTTCACGGAATTGGAAGATAAGCTTACGAATTGGCTCGATCTGACGGTCGGCGCCCGGGTTGACCAGATTCAACGGGTGGGGACGAGCGTCAGCCCGCGCTTTGCGGCGGTGTTGACGCCGACATCGGAAGATACGATCAAGCTGTTGTATGGCCGCGCGTTCCGGCCGCCGAATATTTATGAGCAGTTCTATTCCGATCCGGGGGCAAATACGCCCAACCCCTATCTGAATTCGGAAATCTGCGACACCTACGAAATAACCTGGGAGCGGCAATTCAAGGACGGGTGGCGCACGACATTGGACGGTTACATCTGGACGCTTCAAAATGCGATTGATGAAGTCGGCCAGCCGGATGGCTCTCTGCAATACCAGAACGTGGGCACCGACCTGCGCGGGGACTTGACGCCGAAATCGAGAAAAAATGGAAGAGCGGGGCTGACTTCCGGCTCTATGGCAGCGTCGATCGCGCCGAGCGCAATGGCGATGGATTGACTCACTCGCCGCAGTGGATCGTGGGTGTGTCCACGGTGATCCCGGTCCTGAACAATCGCACATTTCTATCCATTGCGCCGCAGGTCGTCGGCCCGATGAACTCCGATGCGGATGTGGTCACTCACCCCACCTTCATCACCAATATCGTGCTGACCTCGCGCGAGGTCGTGAAGGGACTGGACCTGCAATTGGGCCTGTACAACCTCTTCGGGAACATCGCCCGCATTCCGCGGGACAGCCAGTTTGATCAGTTTGAGACGACGTTGCGATATCCTTATCCGCAGTTTCTGGCGAGTGTGAAATATAAGTTTTAGCATGGCGGCTGAAGCCGCCATTTCAACAGCGGTCGAAGCACCATGATGGTCGCCAGGTAAATGCACGCGGTCCCCAGCGCCATCACAAGCCCGAGGCTCTTAAGGCCCTGGTGTTGGGCAAGCAGCCAGAAGAATCCAAAACTGGTGGAAGTGATGTACCCGCAAAGGAGAAGCGCGCGATCGCTGACATCCCAGCGGCGCCAGGCTCTGCGCGGATATTTTTTGGCTTCGAGATAGCGGTGGACCATGAACACGCCGTATTCATGTCCGGCTCCGATGAGGATCGGCAAGCCGAAGAAATTCGCGAAATTCCAGCTTGTTCCGGACAACCCCATAAGCGCGACAAGCATCGGCAAACCCATGGCCAAAACGCTGATGGCCGCGAAAGTCGGGCCGAGCCGGCGGAAGTCCAGAAGGACTAAAACGAAAATCAGCGCCAGCGCGTAAACCGTGGTGTCAAAGAACGCATCATGAATCGCGCCGGTCGTGTGAAAAACGTTCGAGGCGATCCCGGTGACATGCGGAGCGCCGGGAACCTTCGCGGCGAGGGACTCGACCGAACTTTCGAATTCGTTCAGGTCAGCGTCGTTCCACAAATCTTTGGCGGGGTAGATATAGAGGGCGTAAATTCCGTCGTCGCTGACGTAGTGGCTTCGCAATTGCCGCGGCATCGCGGACAAGTCCACGGCTGCCGGGGTGAATTGATCGAGAAGTCCATGAAGCTCAGCGATGAAAATCCGCTGCCAGTTGGAAAGTTGTGTGGCCGCGGCATCCGCGGAGGAACCGGAAAGGCGATCCAGATCGTCGGCGAATTTTCCGAGCGCGGCGGCTGATTCCGCATTCGATTTGAATATTTTCGCCAAACTTCGCGCCTTGGCGGAGATCTCCGCGAAATCGGCCGATGCGACGGGCGTCGGATCAGTCCAGTCCACCTTGGGAACATCCGCGGCATGTTTCCGGAGCCAATCCGCGTTGTCCTGAGCCGTTAGAATGCTGTCGGTGGAAGCCACCAGCGGCGAATCCGCGACCGCGGCCCTGACTTGCCGAAGTTGCTCGACATCCTTGGAAAGCACAACGGCGACCCAGGTTTGCAAGGTACGGATGAGCTTCACGGATTCCAGGTTGGGCACCTGGAGCTTGATCAGTCCCGGATCGAAATGCGCCCGGGGCATGTATTGCGCTCCGGCCAGCAGCAAGATGGCCCAGACCGCGGGAAGGGCCAACCATCCCGCACCCGATCGACGAGCGGGCTTGTATCGCTCGGAAGCTTCAAAGTGTTTCAATTTCGGGGGGAAGATGGTCAACATCGCCGGAAGCACCGTGTAACCGGCCAGAAGGCAAAGGATCAATCCGGGTCCGGCGATAATGCCCAGCTCGGCCGCACCGCGAAATTCGGTGAAGACGGCGACGAAAAACGCGCCGGCGGCACCAAGGCATGCCGTGTTGATCGGCGGACCGACGTATTTGAACACACGAACCCAGATCGCCGAGGGGCGGGTGTATCGTCGGGCCTCCAGACGATAGCGGGTAAGAATCTGCACGAGATAATCCATCCCGATGCCGATCAAGGCGATCAGAAAAACCAGCGAGAGGAGATTAAGCTGCCCGATCGCCGCGGTGGCCCAGCCAAAACTCCAGCCGATCCCCACGCCAAGCGCGAGTTCCGCGACCAGCGCCAGCCAGATCGATCGAAGCATGACGGCCATTCCGATGAAAACGAAAGTGAGGGCGATGATTTCCGCCTTGTGGGAATCGACGTCGGTGGTCTGCATCTGGTCGGCTTCGAGAGTGGGCCGGCCGGTGACGCCGATTTGAAATTCGGGGAAATCCTTTCCGGCATCAAGCGCAGCCCGCCGGATAGCGTCAACCGTTCGGGTCACGCTGGTCAGCGATTCGAATTTCCGTTCGGGGTAAACCTGAACGAGAATTCGATGACGGGAACGATCGGTCTGGTCCGGCTGATAGAAATATCCAAGATCGCCGGGGTTGGCGGCGCTGATGGCGCGGAAATCAGTTACGCCGTCGCCGATGCTCAGTTTTTTCGCAGGATTGAGAATCGCCTGGTCCCAGGAATCGACAAGGAGCTTGATGAACTGTGCCGTCTGTTCGTCCGGCTTCAGCGCGGCCCCGGCCAACTGTTGCTCGATTGGCGTACTCCCAAGCGTCGCGATGATTCCGTTCGGCTTGGCCCCCCAAATCGAGGCCAATTGCGCCAGTTGGCTCGCTCCAGCCAAATCCTGCGGCAGTTTTTTGGGATCGTCGAACAAAATCGCTTGTCGTCCGAGCTGGTCAACGGGAATTCGGCTTGAGGCGCTGATGACCTCGCTCATTCCCCGCAGCCGCTCGGTCACATGGTCGGCCGCGGCGGCCCAGCGCGTAACCGGAATGTGGGCCTTGGCGTCGATCGGCTCAATGACGACATACATGGCTTCGTTCTCACGAAATCGCTTGATATATTCCAGATACTCGTGAAAGAACCAGGGCTTGCTTGAAAAAAGTTTGTTCTGATCCGTGGAGATTGTCAGCAGGGTGCATGCGGCGACGACACAGATCAAAACAGTCGCAAAAACCACGGCCAGCGTGATCCTGGGATGATTGACGACGGCAAGAACTGATTTGAGAATCCGGCGTTGAACGAGAGCCATGTGAGGCAAGCGTCAGGCGAGCATCGCGCGTTTGGCCAATCCGGACACCGTATCCCAAGCCGCGCCCGGGATTCGCTGAACGTCCGCCAGCACATCCTCGATGGCGGTGAGGAACCAATCCATGTCCTCCTTGGTGACGATCATCGGCGGGAGGAATTTGATCACCTCCGTGTGATATCCCGCCACCTGCGTGAGGATGCGATGGCGATTCAGCAGCGGAATGATGATCATCTGCCCGAAGACGCCGAAATTCATCTTGTGGAGCATGTCCCAGGCCATCTTAAGCTTCAGGGATGATTGCGGCCGGGCGAAATCGATGCCGAACATCAGCCCCTTGCCGCGAACATCGGAGACGAACGGGCAGGCCTCGGCAATGGGCCGCAGTTTTTCCATGACGTACTCGCCCATTTCGGCGGCGTTTTCGACCAGTTTGTCTTCCTCGATGACGTGCAGGCTCGCCAGCGCCGCCGCCATGGCCATGTCGTTCTGGCCAAAGGTGTTGGAATGAACGACGCAGCGTTCCATGGAATTGAATACTGAGTCCATAATCCGCGGCGTGGTGATGACGGCCCCCACCGGCACGTATCCGCCGGACAAAGCCTTGGCACAACAGATGATATCGGGCTCCACCTCAGGCCAGTGCTGGAAGCAAAACCATTTGCCGGTCCGTCCCAGGCCGCATTGCACTTCATCGGCGATCAGCAGACTTCCATATTTACGGCATAACCGCTGAGCTTCACCAAGAAAATCATCCGAAACCACTTCGCAGCTCTTGCCCTGCACCGGCTCGACGATGAACGCCGCGGCCTGGCGAGCGCTCAGCGCCTTCTCCAACGCCGGCAGATCATTAAACGGAATCCGGCGTCCGCCGGGAATCATGTCTCCAAACCCCTGACGGAAATATTGATCGCCGTTGACCGAAAGCGAGCCGGCCGTCAGGCCATGGAATGCGTGATCGCAATAGACGATGTCCTGCCTGCCAGTGGCGCAGCGGGCGAATTTCAGGGCGGCCTCGACGGTCTCGGTGCCGCTGTTGGTGAAAAAAACCCGCGACATTCCGTCTGGCGTATGGCGCACCAGCGCTTGCGCCGCGAGTCCGGAAAGAATGCTGCAATCCATTCGGACCAGGTTTGGCCGGTCCATGTCCAGCAGTTGCTTCAGAACCGATTTGATTTTCGGATGATTTCGCCCCAGGGCAAAGACGCCCCAGCCGGTAAGCAGGTCGAGATATTTGTTTCCCTCATCATCAAATAGGTACGCCCCCTCGCCGCGAACATATTGCCGTTCGAAGCCAATAGCCCGCAACATTTTAACAAACGCGGGATTCAGATGACGCTGATGAAGCTCGAATCCATCATCGCGAAACTGCTCCACCCACTCTGCAAAATCATTTTCCATAAGGTCTGCACATTCGTACGAGGCCGCCGATCATATCGGCAAAGACGGCGGATGGCCATTGGGGATCGCTTGGGATATTACTTATAGCAGTTATGGTCATGATTAAGTTTCGGAATCGCGCCATCGAGAAAAAGGCGCTCGCTTTTCTTCTTGGGCGGTTCTCTGGTCATGTCCTCAAAGATCGCAGCCATCTCGTCCCAGAGGACGCCGTTGAGGTGCTCGCTGAACAGCGCATCCCGTTCACGGTGAAAGGCAAAGCCAGCTATGAGCAGCAGGTGGTGGCGATTCGAGGTGTTCTTAATGGTCAGCGATTTCGCCGTGATTGAATAACACTTTCCCGCGACAAAGCGCCCATTATACCAAATACGCTCAAATGCAGGCCTGATTGACCACCTCCCACTTGCTCCCAGGCACAACGCCAAGTATTTTCCGTCACTTATGAAAGCTTCTGCCACAGTTTCCACTCTCCCGGTGATGCGGGAACTCCCGGCGGAAGCGCCGGACCGGCTTGAGCTCGCCTGGCAGAAATCCAGAGACGCGCTGCTTCGTCTGCAAAATCCCGCCGGATTTTGGGTCGGCGAACTTCAGGGCGACAGCATCCTCGAATCCGAATACATCCTGCTCAAATTCATCCTCGAACAGGAATCCGATCCCGACCTGCCAAAGATCGCCAATTATCTGCGGAATCTGCAAAACCCCGAAGGCGGATGGAGCCTGTTTCCCGGCGGGCCGGCCGATCTTTCGGGGACCGTCAAGGCGTATTTCGCCCTGAAGCTCATGGGCGACGATCCCGACGCCCCGCACATGGCTCGCGCCCGCGAAGTCGTGCTGGGGCTCGGCGGCGCGGAAAAGTGCAACAGCTTCACCAAATTCTATTTCGCGGCCCTCGGCCAGATCAGCTACGACGCCTGCCCGAGCATTCCGCCGGAAATCGTCTTCCTGCCCAAGTGGTTTTACTTCAATCTCTACCACGTCTCGGCATGGACGCGGACGATGATTTTGCCGCTGTCCTTCGTAACGACGCTGCGGTATACCCGGCGATTGCCCGACGAACATGGGGATGCCGCGAGTTGTACATCGATCAGGCCGCGGCCAATCGCGTGGCCGAACGGCCGCTGGGGTTTCCGCGCTCCTGGCGAGATATTTTCCTTCGGATCGATCAAGTTCTTAAGGTGTACGACCAGATGCCCCATCGCCGCCGTGCGCCAAAAGGCGATGAAGTCTGCGGAGCAATGGCTGCTGGCCCGGATGGAAAACTCGGAGGGTCTGGGCGCGATTTTCCCGCCGATGGTTTACATGCTGATCGTCTTTCGCGCGCTGGGATATCCGGACGATCATCCGCGCGTCGTCAAAGCCCACAAGGATTTGCGCGATTTCTACATCGAGGAGGGCGACACCATCCGCCTCCAGCCCTGCGTTTCGCCGGTCTGGGATACCGGCCTGGCGATGCACGCGCTGGCCGAGGCGGGTTTGGACCCGGATTCCGATGCGGCCCGGCGCGGGATTCGATGGCTGCTCGAAAAAGAATGCCGGGTGCACGGCCGATTGGCAGGTGAATTGCCCGCCGGTCGAGCCGTCCGGCTGGTTTTTCGAGTTTTCCAATCCGCATTATCCCGACGTGGACGACACGGCGATCGTGCTCGCCTGCCTGAGCCAACTGGGCGGCGACGAGGCCGCGGCGGCGCGAGCGCGCGGGATCAAATGGCTGCTGGACATGCAGAACGACGACGGCGGCTGGGCGGCGTTCGACCGCACGCAGTGATCGGCCGATCCTGGAAAAAATTCCCTTCGCCGACCACAACGCCATGCAGGACCCAAGCTGCCCCGACATCGCCGGGCGGGTGCTGGAAGGCCTGGGCCACTGCGGAATCCGCGCGGACCATCCCGCCGTGCCGCCGGCCATCGCTTTCATCCGCAAGCAGCAGGACCCCTGCGGCGCCTGGTGGGGACGCTGGGGCGTCAATTACGTCTATGGCACATGGCAGGTTCTGACCGGCCTGCGCGCCGTCGGCGAGGACATGAACAAGCCGCTACGTCCAGCGCGGCGCCGCCTGGCTGCGAAGCGTCCAGAAACCCGACGGCAGCTTCGGCGAAACGTGCCAGAGCTACGACGGATCCATCCCTCAAGGGCAAAGGCGCCAGCACCGCATCGCAAACCGCCTGGGGCGCGATGGGCCTGATGGCCGCCGTCGGGGCCGAACGATCCGGCCGTGCGCAAGGCCATCGAATGGCTCATCGACCATCAATCCGCCGACGGCAATTGGGAAGAGGAATTCTACACGGGCACGGGGTTCCCCAAAGTGTTCTATCTGAAATATCATCTGTATCGCCTCTATTTTCCGTTGACCGCGCTATCGCGGTATCGCCGGTTGCTCGCCGCGGAGCGGGCCGGTTGAATATTGCTGGTTTATTGATCCCCCAAGAATCCGGCGAGAAATCTATTCCAATTTTTCCGGCTCAATCCGAATGTTCTTTTCCCCCGCGGCTTTTTTCTCGTGGTATTTCTTCACCCACGTCTCGAAACTCTTGCCCGCGGCGGTGTCTTTGCCGGTGAAAACCAAGCGGGAAATATCGCTGTAGGCAACGGAAATTTTCTCGTCTCGGTCCTTGGGAAAAAGGCGAACACTGCAGTCTGCAAGCGTCTTTCCGTTGCTTCGGCGGTCGAAGATATATCCTTCGACTGCGCTGCCGTCCCTGCGGGTGATGGTCACGTCGCCGCGATAGTCGAATGCTTTTTCCAGTGCGGCGCGGATTTCATCGTCCGTGGCAAGCGGCGGAATCTGGCCTTCGAGGTTCTCGTGGTCGCGAACCCGGGAACGGTTTCAGCGCCCTCTGCGTCAAACGGCCGTGCTTTGGTTTCCTGTGGCATAAGTATATTCCAAATCTCCTGTTGATAAGGCCTGAAAATGCTAATTCTTTAGCCCTTCATGGCACTTGGCCCCATCGCAATTCGCTGCCACATTCGGGACAACGACTGAGCGTCGCCCTAACGTCATATCCGCAGATCGGACATGAATACTCCGGCTTGGCTGGGGTTCCACGAGCAACCAACCATAAAATGAACACGATCGGATAAACAATAATCCGAGGCAGAATAAAATAAAGTAACGGAGCGATCAGAAGGAATGCGAAAGCTGCTCTCCATCCCTCTCTAATCCAGAAGATCGCCATTGTGCCGATACAAATCGCCAATGTAGCCCCCGCAGAATATCGGCTTGCGCGGACCGGCCAGCCATCTTTGTCTCTGATCCATGGCTGCTCAGATGCATTGCTCCTGCTCACACCGTTTCCATCTCTCGCTGCGAATTCTTGATCGTCAGCGGAACAATCTGCTCCTGCGCCGGACCCACTGGCTCGTTGAGTAATTTCAGGGCCGATTCATCCGCATACGCTCCGCCGAACAATGTCGCCTTCGCCGTGCGGATAAGGCCCGCCAGCGAGCTAAATGTATCATCCACCGCGCTGGCTTCGTAGCCGCTGTGGACCATGCAGTTGGCGCATTTGCGGTTGCCGCTTTCGGTGCCGTAGCGTTCCCATTCCGTGTTTTCGATCAGTTCGGCAAAGGAATCGCAATAGCCGTCCTGCAGCAGATAGCACGGCTTTTGCCAGCCGAAGATGTTGTATGTCGGCATTCCCCACGGGCGTGCATTTGTAATGCTGCTTGCCCATGAGGAATTCGAGGAACAGCGGGCTTTGATTGAATTTCCAGTTTTTCTTGCGGTTACTGAGGATCGCGCCGAACAGCCGCCGGGTGCGGGCACGGCCAAGGAAATGCTGCTGGTCGGGGGCTTTGTCGTAGCTGTAGCCGGGCGAAAGCATCATTCCTTCGACGCCGAGTTCCATCATCTCATCGAAGAACGCCCGGACGCTGTTGGGATCGGTGCCGTCGAAGAGCGTGGTGTTGGTCGTCACGCGGAAGCCGCGTTTGACGGCTTCGCGGATTCCTTCGAGGGCGATATCGAACCCGCCTTCGCGGCAAACGGAAAAATCGTGGTGTTCCTTCTGGCCGTCCATGTGGACGCTGAAGGTGAGATATTTGCTCGGCTTGAACAGGTCGATCTTTTCCTTGAGCAACAGGGCGTTGGTGCAGAGGTAGATGTACTTCTTGCGCTCGAACCAGACCGGCCACGATCTGGTCGATCTGCGGGTGCAGCAGCGGCTCGCCGCCGGGAATGCTGACCATGGGCGCGCCGCATTCGTCGACCGCCTTGAAGCATTGCTCGGGCGTGAGGTTCTTCTTGAGCACATGGGCGGGATATTGAATCTTGCCGCAGCCCGCGCAGGCCAGGTTGCAGCGAAACAGCGGTTCGAGCATCAGGACCAGCGGATACCGCTTGCGCCCGACAATCTTTTGCCGCAAGACATAACTCGCGACAGTCCACATTTGCGATACCGGCACACCCATATCGACTCCAAGCATAACCTCACTGGGCATTTGGGTACAATGCCCGTGTGGACCAGCGCAAATGGTTAATCCTGACCGCCTTAGCGATGGAGGCCAAGGCCGTTCTCTCTGAATTTCGTCCGGGATTACCGGAACACGTGAATCTTAGCACCATCGGAATCGCCGGGCGGCGCTTGGATCAAAACATTTTTCGCGGCATTGACGGCGGCGTTATCCTCGCCGGGCTGGCCGGTGCGCTGGACCCGACCTTGAACGTCGGCGATATCGTTTTCGAGGCAATCCAGGACAAATTTTGGAGTCCGCTGCCCTTTCGCCCGTGCAAGATTCATACTTCCGACCATGTAATCTCTTCGATAGCGGAAAAGCAGCAATTGTTCACCGAAACCGGCTGTGCTGCTGTCGATATGGAAGGCGCGATCGTTCGCCGGCTCGTTGAGTCCGCCGGGGTTCCAATGCTTCATATCCGGGCCATCAGTGATTCCGCCGCCGAGGCTCTTCCGGAGCGAATGATGAATTGGATCGACGATCTCGGCGAGCCTCAATTTCCTAAGATCGCCGCGGATATGCTTCGCTATCCGTCACAAATTTCCACAATGATGCGCCTTGGACGAAATTCCCGTCTGGCTTTGAACAATCTGGCCCCCGCCATTAAGCAGATTGTTCAGAGCCGGATCGACTCGTAATATCGGAACTGACTTACCACCATGCCAAAAAACATTCAGCGATCTTATCTCCACTCCAAGGCTGCCTACGAGAAGGCCTGCAAAGTAATGCCCGGCGGCGTTTCGTCGCCGGTGCGGGCGTTCAAAGCGGTGGGTGGAACGCCTGTCTTCATCAAGGAAGCGCGGGGATGCGTCGTCACGGATGTCGATGGGAATTCCTACATCGATTACGTCGGGAGCTACGGCCCGCTGATAGTCGGACACGCCAATGACCGCGTCGTCGCGGCTCTGGCGAAAGCCATTGGACGCGGAACCAGCTACGGAGCGCCGACGGAGCTGGAAACGCAACTGGCAGGCGAGATCGCCGCGGCCATGCCGGCGGTTGAAATGGTGCGGTTCGTCAACAGCGGCACCGAAGCGGTCATGAGCGCCATCCGCCTGGCGCGCGCTGCGACCGGACGGGAAAAGATCGTCAAGTGCATCGGCTGCTATCACGGGCATTCCGATTCATTGCTGGTGCAAGCCGGCAGCGGTGCGCTGACCCTGGGCACGCCATCCAGCCCGGGGGTTCCCAAATCCATCACCGCGAACACGCTTCTGGTTTCCTACAACGATCTCGCGGCGGCGGAAAAACTTTTCAAGAAACACGGCAAGGAACTGGCATGCTTCGTGGTCGAGCCGGTAGCGGGAAACATGGGAGTTGTCCCCCCCGCCGCCGGATATTTGCAGGGATTGCGAAGCCTTTGCACGAAACATGGCGTGCTGCTTCTGTTTGATGAAGTGATGACAGGATTCCGCGTCGCGCGTGGCGGGGCACAAAAATTATTCTCCATCTCACCCGATCTAACCTGTCTGGGAAAAATAATCGGCGGCGGTTTGCCGGTCGGGGCTTATGGCGGACGACGCGATCTCATGGAACGCATCAGCCCCGCCGGTCCGGTTTATCAGGCCGGCACGCTCAGCGGAAATCCGCTGGCTATGAGTGCCGGGTTGGAAACGCTGGCGATCCTCAAGGAACCCGGCGTTTACGAAACGCTCGAACGGCGCGCTGCCGCATTGCAAGCAGGATTGCTGGAAGCCGCGAGCGAGGCTCATGTCCCTCTCATCGTCAATCGCGTAGGTTCGATGCTCACGCCATTTTTTGTCCGGAAAGGCGCGAGCGTCGCCGATTTCGATCAGGCCACGGCTTGCGACACCGCCGCCTACGCAAAATTCTTTCATGCGATGCTCGCCGAGGGCGTTTTCCTGGCCCCCAGCCAGTTCGAGGCCATGTTTGTCGGGCTGGTGCACCACGAGGAACATATTGCCCAGACCATCGCGGCGGCCAGGAAGGCTCTGCTGGCCGTTCGCCCGCCGCGCGGGAAAAAGAAGTGAATCTCGCGTAATATCCCCTTTCGTTTTTGTACTTTCGGAGAGCCCAATGTCCGTGAATGTCGCTATCGTCGGAGTTACCGGGGCCGTCGGTCAGGAATTCCTGACCGTCCTTGCCGAGCGGAAGTTCCCCATCAAAAATCTCTCGCTGCTCGCCAGCGCCAAAAGCGCCGGGAAAAAGCTCGAATTTGCCGGCAAGACCTATACCGTCCAGGAATTGACCAAGGACAGCTTCAAGGACGTGAACATCGCATTTTTCTCGGCCGGTGGAATCATCAGCCGCGAATTCGCCCCCGCCGCCGTGTCCGCCGGGGCGATCGTGGTGGACAACACTTCGGCTTTCCGCATGAAGCAGGGCGTTCCGCTGGTAGTGCCGGAGGTGAATCCCGAACAGATCGCCAAACACAATGGGCTGATCGCCAATCCCAATTGCTGCGCGATCATCATGAACGTGCCGGTCTGGCCGCTTCACAAGGCCAATCGCGTGAAGCGGATGGTGGTCAGCACCTATCAGGCCGTCAGCGGCGCCGGCGCCTGGGGCGTGTATGAACTGGACGCCCAGTTGAAGGCTTACGCCGCCGGCCAGCCGATCCGTCGAGAGAAATTTCCGCATCAGATCGCCAACAACCTTTTCAGCCACAATACGCCGATCGCAGCGAATGGATACAACGAGGAAGAAAACAAGATGATGCAGGAGACGCGAAAGATCTTCAACGACCCAAAGATCAACATCACGATCACCTGCGTGCGCGTTCCGATTCCGCGGCGCACAGCGAGTCGATCAATCTGGAATTCGAGCGGCCAATCACCCCGGACGAGGTCCGCCAAATCCTGTCCCGCGCCCCCGGCGTGAAAATCGTCGATGACCGCGCAAAGAATTATTTCCCCATGCCGCTGGAGGCCAGCGGACAGGACGATGTGTTAGTCGGCCGCATCCGCCAGGACATTAGCCGCGACGACGGGCGGGGAATCGATCTTTTCATCAGCGGCGACCAGATCCGCAAAGGCGCGGCGACGAACGCGGTGCAGATCGCGGAGAAATTGATCTGAAAATTGTCCACATCATCACCCGGCTCATCATCGGCGGAGCGCAGGAAAATACCCTCATCTCCTGCCAGGGCCAGCACCAGATGGGACATGATGTGACGCTGATCACCGGCCCGGCCATCGGGCCGGAAGGATCGCTCCTGGAAAAGGCCCGCGAGCAGGGATATCGAATCGTAGTTCTCGATCAGATGCGCCGGGCGATCCACCCGATCAGGGATTTTTCGATCTATCGAAATCTGATTCATCTCCTGCGGGAACTCAAGCCGGATATCGTTCACACGCATTCCAGCAAGGCCGGAATCATTGGGAGATGGGCTGCAAGACGAGCCAAGGTTCCGGCGGTCGTTCACACGATTCACGGCCTGGCATTCACCGCCTCGACCAACCCGGCGATTAACTGGAGCTACAAAACGCTCGAAAAGCAGGCCGCGCCTCTCACCACACGGATCGTCTGCGTCGCCGATGCGATGCGCGAGCAATCGCTGGCCGCCGGCATCGGCCGGCCCGAGCAATACGTCACGATTTATAGCGGAATGGAAACCGCGCCGTTCCTGAGCCCGCCCGTATCGAAAGACCAGGTGCGATCCTCGCTCGGATTATCCGCCGAACATATCGTCGTCGGCACCATCGCGCGACTTTTTATGTTCAAAGGGCACGACGATCTTTTGGAAATGGCTCCGGCCTTGTGCAAACGCCATCCGAATCTGCGATTTCTTTGGGTTGGCGATGGAACAGCGCGGGGTACATTGGAAGAAGAAATCGGAAGAATTGGCTTGCGCGATCGATTTATTCTGACAGGAATGGTCTCGCCGCAACGCATCCCTGAGTTGACGGCGGCCATGGACATTCTCGTGCATCCGTCGTCACGTGAAGGCCTCGCCCGCGCTTTGCCACAGGCCGCACTGGCGGGAATTCCCGCGATCACGTACGACGTCGACGGTAACAAGGAGGCGGTAATCGACGGCGTCACCGGTAGAGTAATCCCCCTGTACAATTGGGAGGAAGTCATGGACGCGATCAGTTCGCTGGCGGTGGATCCCTCGCTTCGCCGCCGCATGGGGCAGGCCGGCCGGGAATTCGCCGTCGGCAGATTTGATGCGAAAGTGATGGTGGATGCGTTGGACCGGCTGTATCGGGAAATCAGAAACCAGAAACCCGAACGTTGACAAATCCCGTGCGCCGGGATTTGTCAACATTCGGATTTCGGATTTCGGATTTCCGGCTAAGATGCCGTCCATGTCATCCTTTTTAGTCATCGGCCCCCACCCCGACGACCAGGAACTGGGCATGGGCGGCACGATCGCCCGGCTGGTCGAGCAAGGGCATCGCGTTCATCTGGTTGATATGACCAGTGGCGAACCGACTCCGCTGGGATCGCCGGAGATTCGCCAGCGGGAATCCGCGGCGGCCGCGAAAATTCTCGGCGTGCGGCGAACGCAATTGGGGCTGGTGAATCGCGAAGTCACGCATGATCTGGCGAGCCGGCATAAGCTGGCGGCGGTAATTCGCGTTCATAAGCCGGATGTGTTGTTTCTGCCGTATCCCGTGGATGCGCATCCCGATCATGTCGCGGTGACGAAGATCGGCGAGGACGCCCGCTTCGACGCCAAGCTGACCAAGTCGAATATCCCCGGCGAGCCGTGGCATCCGCGGCGGATCATCTATTATTTCTGCACGCACTTGCGCCTCTCCTTTCAGCCGACGTTTTGCATCGACATCAGTGCGCAGCTCGAAAAGAAGATGGCGGCGGTGCTGGCGTACGAATCGCAGTTTGTCTGGAACCGCAGCCCGGTTCCGGAAATGGTGAAAACCATCACTGGATATTTCGGAAGCCGGATCAGCGTAGCATACGCCGAGCCGTTCTTCAGCCATGAAGTGCTGGGACTGAGCGGGCTGGATCAATTGACCTGAGTTTTGTCGCCATCGGCGCCGCCGGCAGCACGAGGGGGATCAAATCCGAAATCCGCCGAATCGCATGGTCAGCTTGTGGATGCGACGCCGCCAGCGACCAGGGGTGTTTGAGTGCCGTCTTCATTCCCATCCGTTGGGCGCCGATGATGTCGTTTTTCACTACGTCGCCCACGAAAAGCGTTTCGCCCGGCTGACTGCCGATGGCGGCAAGGGCATGGCGAAAGATCGACGGATGCGGCTTGCGCTTGCCGAACTCGCTGGAATAAATCCGCACGGGGAAGAAATTGAGCAATCCCATTTCCTCCAGATGCCGGTCCAGCAGCGGGGCCGTGAACCAGGTATTGGAGACGATTCCCATACGGATTCCCGCATCGCGAAAATGCTGTAGTGTGGAGATGAGGTCGGGCTCGATGCTGCTAAATCCCACGATGTCGCGATACCAAAGCCAGGCGATTTCGCGCATGAACGCCTCGGTGTCGGGCGCGCCCAGGCGGGCGGTGCGGCGGCGGACCAATTGCACGATGTTGAATTCCCGCCCGCGCAGTTTGGAAAGAATCAGACCCAGATGCACTGCCGCGACGTTACCCCGCCGATATCGTTGCAGCGACGGAAGGCGGCACCCCACTTCCGCCAGCCGCTCATAGCTGGCCCGCGCGCTGCGCTCGATGATGGAAGGAATGTCCAGCGGCCGGAAATCCAGCAGCGTATCGCCCAGATCAAACATCACCGCCTGGAACATAAACCGATCCTTCACCCGCGACTTTGCGGCCGCCACCAAACGGCATTAATCTACTGTCCATCCTATCGGCCGCAAAGGTGCAAAAGCGACGGATTTATTTGCGCTCCCAGCGGTCTTGTGTTACCCTTCAGGCCGGAAGGACTAAAGCATGTTCATTTCCGTGATTTTTTCACGTTGGCTACACGTGGTTTGTGCCGGCCTGATAATCGGCGGGGTGTTTTTCATCCGCTTTATCGTGCCGCGTGGAGTCATGCTCCTGGACGAAACCCCGCGCCGGCATGTTCTGCTTGCGGTGCGCAGGAATTTTAAAATGGTGGTCCACACCGTGATTCTTCTTTTGCTGATCACGGGCATTTACAACACCTGGCTGGCATGGGACAAATATCAACTGGACAAAGCGGTGCTCCACGCGTTGTGGGGCACGCACATTCTTCTGGCCGGGTTGGCAATCACGATTTCGCTATATGTCCTGGCGGGCCCTGAGCCGCCCCGGTCCTATCGCAGGCTGATGGCCATCAATTTTGCCATCCTCCTCCTGGCGGTGGCGGCGGCGTCCTCGCTGAAATGGGCCCGCGAGCGCGCCATGGCCGATCATCCGGCGAGCGCCTTGGGTTCGGACACTCGATGAACACGTATTTCCTGCACACGCTCGTTTACCTGTTCGCCCGCTATCTGCACATCGTCTGCGCGACGGTTCTGGTGGGTGGAACGCTGTTCTATGAAATGATCGTCCCGCCCGCCATCGACGAGTTGAAACATGAGCAGCAATTGTTCATTTTCGCGCGGGCACGATGGTTTTTTAAGTGGATCGTCTGGCTCTGTGCCGCGATCATCATCATCAGCGGCGTGATCGGCACTTACAGTCACTGGGTGGATTACAACCGCCCGCCTGGAGACGCTTCGGCAATCGTCCGCCCCGGCTGGTGGTGGGCGGCGCACGCCAGTTGCGGCGTCCTGGCGATGATTATCTCCGTGAGCCTCACCATCGGTAAAGTTCCTCCGACACAGCCGATCCGCTGGATGCGATTAAACCTCATCATTCTTCTGCTGGTGATGTTTCTAGCGACCGTAACGCGTCAAACCCGGCTAGAGTCGCCCTCGTCGCAGGCATCCGGCTCGATTGAACCTTCCGAAAATCTTCCGCGATGAGCCGGCCCGGCGAACCAACTTCCAGCCCGTTGCTGCCGGAAGAGTCGCCGTATTCTATTGCTCCGGGCGTAAGCGTCGTTCCGGGCGGAATGCGGTTGCAATTTTCGCGCGGCGGCGGTCCGGGAGGGCAGAACGTCAACAAGCTCAACACCAAGGCGGAAGCCTGGATCGCGGTCGGACAGATCGTCGGAATGACGTTACCGGCAAAAGACCGATTGCGATCGCTCGCGGGCAGGAGGCTGACGAACTCTGATGAATTACATCTGGTAAGCGAAGTGCATCGCACCCAAGAAGGCAATCGCCGCGAGATTTTCAGCCGGCTGCGCGATTTAATTGTTCAGGCTCGCCATGAGCCCAAGCGCCGTCGAAAGACCCGCCCCACCGCTGCATCGAAGCGAAAGAGACTCGATTCCAAACGCCACCGATCTGAAATCAAAGCAGGGCGTGCGGGAAGGGAATGAGATTCGGATTGCCTATTGCCTATTGAAAAAAGCTTCGCACTGTCCCCCGCATTTAAATAGGAAATAGGAAATGGAAATGGCAATTTCTCTCCTACTCATCCTCGTCGAAATCCTCATCGTCGTCATCGTCGTAGTCATCGTCATCGTCGGGGTTGTCGAAGTCGTCCTCCTCATCGTCGTCATCGTCGTCATCGTCGTCTTCTTCTTCGTCATCCTCATCCTCAAGGTCATCGTCCTCGACATCTTCATCAGGATCTTCTTCGTCTTCCTCGGCTTCCTCCTCTGCTTCTTCAACGAGGTCGTCGTCTTCCTCCTCGTCCTCCTCTTCATCTTCGTCCGCATCTTCATCGTCGTCTTTGGCCTTGCCCGCGTCCTCTTCTTCCTCGGGGTCGCGGCTGGGCTTGCGCTTGGCGGCTTCGGGGGACAGACCAGGCACATTCAGCCACCAAAGGTCGGTCGCCCCTATCGGCGGCGCGATCAGTCCCATCCTCGTCAGTGTCATCAAAACTCCCGATCCATCACCGCCATGAATTGATTCCCGACTCATAAGCAATTCCAGTTGTCCAGCAGACCTTGGTTCCAACGCATCAATGGCCTTTGCCGGCCAAAGTGGCGGTATTGGAACGAGCCGGTCCGGTCGCGTCAAGGGACAAAATCGCTTTGGTGAAAAGAGATAATCCGCCCTCATTTCCCGCGATGCCAGCGAAGCCGCAGGGCGTTGCCAATGACCGTAACATCCGACAGCGCCATGGCGGCGGCGGCGATCAGGGGATTCAACAATCCCATGGCCGCAAGTGGTATCGCCAGAACGTTATACGCGAAGGCAAGAAAGAAGTTCTGCCGGATGATGCGCATGGTGTCGCGAGAGAGCCGAATCGCCGCGGCGACCCCCTGAAGATTCCCGCTCACGAGGATAATTCCGCCGGTTTCTTTGGCCACGTCGGAGCCGGAACCGATGGCGATCCCCAGATCGGCCGCCGCCAGCGCCGGAGCGTCGTTGATGCCGTCGCCGACCATCGCGACGATGGCCTTGAGGGCCTTGGGGCCGATTCCCCCGGATTCCTGCAATTCACGGATGATATCCGCCTTCTGGCCCGGTTTGACGCCGCCTCGGAACTGGGTAATTCCCAGCTCCTTCGCGACGGCCTGGGCCGATGCCGGCGTATCGCCGGACAATAAAAAGGTCCGTAATTTCATCCGATGAAGGTCCGCGATTGCCTGGTTCGATTCGGGTTTCAACTCATCGGAAAAGGCGATCGATCCCAGGCAGTGAAGCGCACCATCCTTCATTCGGCCGATGTAAACGACCGTGTTGGACTCCGGAGAATCCTGCGAGATCGTCAAACCATGTTCAACGAGCAGCGCCCTGCTGCCGACGACAAATTTGCCACCGTCGATTTCCGCGACGACTCCGAGGCCGGGAATGCTGTTGAAGGATTGGGCTTCGGTAATCGCCGCGCCTTCCATGCGGGCCTTTGCGACGATTGCCTTAGCCAGGGGGTGGGCGCTGAATTGCTCCGCGGATGCGGCCAGGCCAAGGAGCGTTTGCGATGAGACCCCATCGAGGGGAACGATCGCGCCAACGGTTGGCCGGCCCGCGGTGACGGTTCCGGTTTTGTCGAGCACGACGGTATCGATGCGTTCGGCCATTTGCAGAGAGTCGATGTCACGGATGAGGATTCCGCGTCTGGCCCCCACACCAGCTCCGACCATGATCGCCGCGGGCAACGCCAGCCCGAGCGCGCACGGGCAGGCGATGATCAGCACGCTGCACACGGCGTTGGCAAGCGATGCCCAGGTATGTCCCGCAGGCCAGTGATGCCACGCGCCGAACCCGTACCAACCGCAGGCCGTGACGAGGGCGATGACGAGAACCGCCGGCACAAAAACGGCGGCAATACGGTCAGCGAGTTGCTGAACGGGCGGCTTAGCCGATTGGGCGGATTCCACCATTGCCACAATTTGCGCCAGCGCCGACTCGCGGCCGACGCGCGTCGCCCGGATCGTCAGCCGGCCATCGGTGTTGATCGTCCCCCCCACCACTTCATCGCCGACATCACGGAGGACCGGCAGTGGTTCGCCAGTGATCATCGACTCATCCACTGCGGATCGGCCCGCGATGATGACGCCATCCACCGGAACGCGATCGCCGGGTCGAACTAAAATACGATCCCCATGATGAATCTCCGCCAGTGGAACCTCGACGGGCGTCTGCCCATCGTCCAGACGCAGGGCTGTCGGCGGGGAAAGCTCCATCAATTCGCGGATAGCGTGGCCGGCCGAATCACGCGCCGCGCTTCCAGCCAATGTCCGAGGCTGATCAGCGCCAAAAGCCCGGTGGATTCCATGAAGTAAATGGCCTGCGGCGGACCCCAGAGACCGAGCCAGTTTCCGGCCACCGCGACGAGGCTATATCCGTACGCCACGCTCGCCCCCATGGCGATCAGCGTGTCCATATTGGTGGTCCCGCGACAAAGCGATCGCCATGCGCTGGCGTAAAACCCGCGGCCCACATAGACGATTGCGATGGTGCTTGTGATGAGCGATGCCCACATCATCCAGGCATGTTCGTGCCCGGGCATCGTCAGTTTCATGGCCCAATGCGTGACTTCGAGGGGGAACCATAGCACGACGCCCACAAGCGCCCGGCGAAACCAAAGCTCCGATTGATCGTGGGATGGGTGATGATGTGAATGCTCACCCGGCGCCATCGCCGGATAGCCCGAGCCTGTTATGGCGTGGGCAACGGCCTCTGGATTCGTCTTGGCCGAATCAAGTCGAACGGCGGCCTTTCCGCTGGCGAGATTCACACGGCAATCCGCAACGCCGGGAATGGCCATCGCCGCCTTCTGAACGTGCGCAACGCAACTGGCGCAGTTCATGCCCTGGACTTCGAGGGTAATTTCTTCCGTCGATCCCATCAGGCGTGATTATAGGCCAAAACTCTCAGGAGGGTTGAGTTGCCGGTGGTGGTGGCGGCATCCAGCGATCAATGGCTTCGTCGAAAATGTCATCCCATTTCGCCCGCTGATCGGGCGTTAGAACCTGACCGATTTCTTCGCGCAATGCCGATAACTCCGCCGCGACGCGCGGCTGTGTTTCGCGGCGGATGGCCTGCAAATGCGCCTGCCGCTGCGCGATCAAACCTTCCACCTGCTCGGCCTGATCACTCGAGAGATCAAGCCGGCGAGTAAGATATCTTGTGAGGCGGGCGGGCACTTCCTCCGGATGGTGAATCGCGTGACGGATATTCCGAACGGCGACGATCACCGTAAGTCCGCCCCCGCAGACCATGCCGGAAAAAAAAATCAGCATCGCCGCAACGACGCGCGGCCATCGACGACGCCTCGGGAGCATTGGGGGAATTGCGCTCATTGGAATGCCGTCAATACCGGGGTCAAAAGATCGCCGAATGGGTCCTGCAATCCGGAAAATGTCTGCACGGCCACAACCAAAACCGCCGCCGCGGCCAATGCGCTAACCACCGCCGCCAGCCACATTGGGCCGGATTCGGAGGCGTGAGACCCCGCCAATCGGATTCGGCGAATCACCCGATCGGAAACATCCACCGCCGGAGCATCCCCGGCAGCGGCGTCGAGCTTCTGAATAAATTCGATCTCGTTCATATTGTCCTCTCCAAAAGCTTGCGGAGCTTCGAGCGAGCGCGGAAGGCCTGAACCTTGACCATCGCCTGGCTCCAGCCGGTCAGTGATGCAGTGTCAGCCACGCTGTGATTCTCCAGATACAACAGCGTAACCACCAGCCGGTCTCGCGGCGAAAGCTGGTCCAAGACGCGATGGAGCGTTTGGGCCGCTTCATCGGGATTCGTCGGCTCCGCCGCGACATAATTTTCCAGGCCGATGGCATTGCCCGACATCTTCATCTGTTTTTGCCGCTTCTTCAGAAAAGCATATCCGACTCGCGTCGCGATTCGATTGAGCCAGTGTTCGAAAGGCGCCTTTCCGGAGAATCCGCGCAGGCTGAAATATGCCTCAACGAAAACATCCTGAACAAGCTCCTCCACGGTCGCGGCGTCCCGGGCAAATCGCCGCATCCGGCGGGCGATGGAAGATTGGTGACGATCCACGATACGCCGAAAAGCCTCGCCGTCGCCGGCGAGGCTTGCGGTGATATCAGCGCGATCGGCCTCGTGATCCATCTCCGCATCTTCCACCGGTCATTGCCCGTTGGCCATCTTCGCGAAGAAATTATCGACCGCGGTATCGGATTGAGATCGGAAATCGCTGATGTCGTGCCGTTGCTCGTCCGTGAGGATCGGAGCGATCTGCTGCCTGATTTTCGAGGCCAGCACGGCCGCATCGCCGATTGACTTGCCCAGATCGTCCGCCGCGGCGCGAATCGCCTTCTCGTCCGGAACCGGCGCAATCACGGCTTCTCGGAGGGCGCACCGCTTTTCAACAACCGGCTGAACGACCTGCACGATTTCCGCTTTATGCGCCTGCAGAATAGTCGCGATCTGATGCTTCTGGTCGCTCGTCAGATCGAGCTGCGAACGCAGCACCATCCACCGCCCGATTTGCCCGCTGATGAGATTCAGCAGCGGATGATCCGATTGCTGAGTCGTTAAACCAAACGTTGATGAGGTATCCGAAGCTCGGACGCCGAGTGTGAAGGTTCCAACCCCCAGCAATCCCACGGCGGCCAGGGTAAGCAATAATTTGCCCGCTTGCATAAATATCTCCTGTGAAAGAAAACTGTTCACAGGGATAGTGGGAAGCGGGAGGCGTTCGGTTACACGCAGCCGGTTAAATTATTTTTTGTAGTAAGCCGTGTTCTTTTCGATGAACGCGGCCCATTCCGTCGGCAGGTCTTCCTGCGGGAAAATGGCCGTAACCGGGCATTCATCGACGCATAGCCCGCAATCGATGCAGGTATCGGGGTCGATAAAAAGCTGGTCAGCCGTGGCAAAATCGGCCTCTTCCTTGGTCGGATGAATGCAATCCACAGGGCAAACCGCGACGCAGGCGGTGTCCTTCGTGCCGATGCACGGCTCGGCAATAATATGGGCCATGTCAGAAACTCCTTGAGCGGTGGATTATAGGGAGAAATCCGGGGGCTGCAATCGCGTGCAAGGGCTTTGTGAATTTGGGTGGATGATCGTTATGAGGACTTTGGCGCAAGCGATATAATGTGTGTAAAGCCGTCAAGGAGTCCCATGTCCACAGTGAATGCCCCAGCGCCTCAGACCCAGGAAGATCGCGAACTAATCCCCGCGGGGAGCCTGCTGTCCCCCTACATCTCCGTCAACCCGGGCCGGATGCACGGTGAACCCTGCTTCACCGGCTCGCGCGTGCCCATCCAGCATTTGTTCGATCATCTGCGGGCGGGTGATCCGCTTTCCGAATTCCTCGAAGGATTTCCGCCGGTTACGCGGGAGCAGGCCGTCGCCGTCATTGACCTAGCCTCGCGCGGACTACTCGGGGGGCTGCGATTACTGTGAAGGTTTTGCTGGACAATTGCGTCGATTGGCGAGTGAAGAATCTGCTATTGGGCCACAGCGTAACACATTGCAAAGATCTTGGTTGGACGAACCTGAGCAACGGACTTCTGCTCGCCGCCGCCGCGGATGCCGATTTCGAAGCGATGATCACAGTTGACAAGAAAATTAAATTTGAACAGAATCTCGATCGCTTGCCCCTCGCGGTTATTGAAATCGACACGCCTGACAGCCGACTTTCCGCCATCGCGGCGATCTCCGCACAAATCAATCAAGCCCTTACACTCGTGGATCAATCGCGTTTTATCTCGGTTGGTCCAGACGGCCGGATCACGACGGACACAAATCGCGCACGATAACTAAGGTCCCCCAATCAACGACTTCCCGCTCATCTCCGCCGGTTGCGGCAAGTCCCATGATCTTCAGCGCCGTCGGCGCCACATCCGCCAGACGGCCGCCTTCCAGCAGTTTGCGGCCTTTGAATCGATCGTCCACGACGATCAGTTCGACATCATAAGTCGTATGGGCCGTATGCGGCCCGCCGGTGGCGGGGTCGATCATTTGTTCGCAGTTGCCATGGTCGGCCAGGACGATCGCCGCGCCGTTTTGTTTTTTGAGCGCATCCAGAATCCTTCCAACGCACGCATCGACCACCTCCACCGCTTTGATGGCCGCGGCCAGGACGCCGGTGTGGCCGACCATGTCGCCGTTGGCGAAGTTGACGACGATCAGATCGTACGTGCCGCTTTCGATTCGCCGGACGACTTCATCGCAGACGCCGGCGGCGCTCATCTCGGGTTTCTGGTCGTAGGTGGCGACATCCTTGGGCGAGGGGATGATCTGGCGATCTTCGCCCGGAAACGGCTCTTCGCGGTAATCGTTGAAAAAAAATGTGACGTGCGGAAATTTTTCGGTTTCGGCGCAGCGGAACTGTTTCAGGCCAAGGTCGCTGATGTATTGCCCGAGGATGTTGGCCATCTTCGGCGGCTTGGGATAGGCGACATGCACGGGCAATCCTTGCTCGTAAGCGGTCATCGTGGAATAAAAAAGATCGAGCATGGGGCCGCGGTCAAATCCCTTGAAGTCGGGCTGGACAAACGCCCGGATAATTTCCCGCGGCCGGTCGCCGCGGTAGTTGTAAAAAATAATCGAATCGCCGTTCTTGACGACCGCGCGCGGCGTCTTGCCGTCGTCGCAGATCACCGATGGTGTGATAAACTCATCCCCGGCCAGATTCGGCTCGGTGGGATGATCGTAATAATTTTGCACCGCCGCCTCGGCGGATATGAATTTCGGCCCCTCGCCGGCGGTGATGGCGCGATACGCCTTCTCGACGCGCTGCCAGCGGTTGTCCCGATCCATGGCCCAGTAACGCCCGCTGACCGTCGCGACCTTACCGACGCCCAGTTCGCGCATTTTCGCCTCAATTTGCCTGATATATCCCAGTCCGCTGTTAGGGGAGGTGTCCCGGCCATCGGTGAAGGCGTGCAGAAAAACGCGATCCAATCCGCGCCTGCGGCAAAGCTCCAGGCAGGCATAAAGATGCTCCAGCAACCCGTGAACCCCTGCATCGCTGACGATGCCAAAGAGATGCACGCTTCCATTCTTTTCGATCGCCCTGCTCACAGCCTGGTTAAGAACCGTGTTGCTGTAAAACTGGCCGGTGAGAATCTGCTTGGTGATGGCGACGGACTCCTGATCGACGATTCTTCCCGCTCCGATGTTCTGATGTCCGACCTCGCTGTTGCCCATCGTCCCCTCGGGCAGGCCGACGTCGAAGCCGCTGGTATGGATCAGCGTCGAGGGATATTCCGCCATCAGTCGATCGGCCACGGGATGTTTGGCGAGATAGACGGCGTTGGCGCTGTTCCATTTCGGGTACGGGATTTTTTCCCCAGCCATCGCGAACAATGATCACACACGGACGTTTTTCGACGCGCGTCATAAAGCCCTTTCAAGAAATTCCGCGATGATCTTACCCGACGAATTTGTAAAAAACCGTTGACGCGATATTTTTAGAAGCGTACATTTGTTTTCCAAGAAAGGAGGTGATTGCGTTATGGCGAAGAAAAAAGCCGCTGCTAAGAAGAAGAAAAAGACGACCAAGAAGAAGTAACGCGCGGCGTGCGCGCTCGGGCGCGTGGCTCCAAAACGAATGCCCGATGCTTGGTCCTTTCGAACTGATCTAGAAAATTTACCTCTGCGGCCTCGGCTCCAAACACTTGGGAGGCCACGGAAAAACGAAGAAAGCTTCCCTTTGCCACGGCGCGGAAGCTTTCTTCATTTAATCTCATCTCGAATATTCTAAGACAGAGAATTATTATCGTTACGGTTCTCATGCCGGTCGGCATCCCAGACTGGAATATAAAAAGGCGCAGTCGCTCTGAACACTGCCGGCTATCCCGTTGGCGTTCGTGACGTCCTTCTGCGATCGGGAACAAGAGCCCTCTTCTTTCTATTCCGATCCTGCTAACCCTCTTGTAATGTCCATTATGTGTCCGATAATCAGATTAGAAGGCCGGCCCATGCGAATCATAGCGTTCATGAATCAGAAGGGAGGCGTGGGGAAAACCACGACCACCGCCAACCTTGCCGCCGCGCTGGCCGAGCAGGGAAAAAAGGTCTGCATGGTCGATCTCGACCCGCAGGCACATCTCACCATCAACTACGGCCTGAATCCTTCGCCGGAACTTATCAGCCTTTATCAGGTGCTGGTTGACGGGCACAGCCTGCTCAGCGCCCTCCAGGATGTGGGTCCAAACCTCGCGTTGGTTCCCGGAAGCATCGACCTGGCGGCGGCGGAAGTGGAACTGGTCAATATTCCCGGACGCGAAACACTGCTTAAAACCCGGCTCGAAGCGGCCCATCCGGAATTCGATTTCGCGGTCCTGGATTGTCCGCCCAGTTTGGGATTGTTGACGATCAACGCCCTGGCGGTCGCGCAGGAAGTCATCATCCCCATGCAGCCGCATTTTTTGGCGCTTCAAGGGGTGGGAAAGCTTCTGGAAACGGTAGCGCTGGTAAGCCGGCGGATGAATCCGGGGCTGAAGGTTTCGGGGATCGTTCTGACAATGTTCGATTCGCAAACCAAGCTATCGAACGAAGTGGTCGGCGATCTGAAAAGCTTCATTGAGGATGCGGCCGGGAAAAATTTGCCCTGGTCAAACGCGCGGATTTTTGCGAGCCGGATCCGGCGGAATATCAAGCTGGCCGAAAGCCCGAGTTTTGGGCAATCGATTCTGCAATATGATTCGACCAGCCATGGCGCGAGCGACTACCGGGCGCTGGCGAAGGAAGTCCTGGAAATGACCGCCCCGCCGGTAACGGTGGCAGTCACCGTGGAACCTGCGGTTAAAATCCCGAAGGGAAACTCGAAATCCGAAACCAGAATGCTGAGCCCGCGAAGTCCCGGCGCACCGGGGACGAATCAAACTCGAATTTCAAAATCCGAAACGGAATCCATTTCGTCATTCTGATTTCAAATTTCAAATTTCGAATTTCAAATTTGCCATGAACTCTCCTCCCCTTTTCGCTCCCTGGCGACTGCCCTACATCAAATCCCTAGGAAAAGACGAAGGCTGTTTTCTTTGCGCCGCTGCCGCCGCAACGACGGCGGAGAAAAAACGCGAGCTTCTGGTGCTTTGGGGAACCGATCACTCCATCGTGCTGATCAATCGCTTCCCGTACGCCAATGGCCATCTGCTGATCGCGCCGCGAGCGCATAAAAGCGATCTGGAAGAGTTGAGCGAGCCGGAACAACTCGATCTATCGGTGCAGACAATCGCCGCGGTGCGCCTTCTGAAGCGGGCCGTTTCCGCCCAGGGGTTCAATATCGGCATCAATCTCGGCAAGGTCGCCGGCGCGGGTTTGCCCGGCCACGTACATCAGCACGTCGTCCCTCGCTGGGGCGGCGATACGAACTTTATGAGCGTCGTCGGCGAAACCCGTATCGTCCCGCAGGCGCTGAGCCAGCTGTATGATGAGCTGATCAGCGTGGTGAATGAAATCAAGGGATAGATTGCTTAATGCCGAATGCCGAGTGCCAAATGCCGAATGGGTAGTAGAAGGCGGTCTGTTTTTCATTCGGCATTTGGCACTCGGCATTCGGCATTTCTTCCCACTCTTGCCGATAACCCCCCCTCCCCTTACCCTTAATCAGATATGGACGAATCCATCCGCAAACAGCTCGTTCCCGGCGCCAAGGTGAAAGTGGTGCAGCAGATCGCCGCCCGCAATTACTCCTGGAGCAGCGAAACATCCGGCACCGTCGTCGAATTCATGCAACAACAAACCGGAAGCTGGTACGCACACAGCAAGGACGACAAGCTCTGGCTCGACCGGCTAACCATCAAGAAACCCGACGGCGAAATCACCACGCTGAATCTCGACGGGTTCAGCGTCGTGAAACTGGACACTTCCCGCAAACCTTGAACTCCCATGTTTCCCCGCCAACTGACGATTCTGGGGGTCGGCCTGCTCGGTGGGTCGATTGGGCTGGCGTTGCGCTCGGCAGCGCCGAAGTGCCGAATCCTCGGATATGGCCATCGCCGCCAGACGCTGGACAAAGCTCTGGAAATCGGCGCGGTGGATGCGGTGGAATTGGACCCGGCAGTCGCGGTTCGCGAGTCCGACCTGGTGATCCTCTGCACGCCGGTTGGCACGTTTGAATCGCTTCTGAAACAGATCGGCCCATCACTCTCGGCCGGAACTCTGGTAACGGATGTGGGAAGCACCAAGCGGTCGGTCGTGCGATTGGCGGAATCCGTGCTCCCGAAATCCGTGGAATTTGTCGCCAGCCACCCGATCGCCGGCAGTGAAAAACGCGGCGTCGAATTTTCGCGGGCCGATCTTTTCTCGAATCAATTGTGCATATTGACCCCGACGCCGCGGACAAAACCGCAGGCGATGGAGAAGATCGAAAAATTTTGGCAATCACTCGGCATGCGCACTGTGCGGATTAAACCCGAGGACCACGACCGCCTATTGGCGGACGTAAGCCATCTCCCGCATCTCCTGGCCGCCGCCCTGGTGGCGATGCAAGATGACGCGGGGCTGGACCTGTGCGGCAAGGGATTTTTGGACACCACGCGAATCGCCGGCGGCGACGGCGGACTTTGGCGGGATATATTTCTGGACAACGCCGACAACCTCAAAGCGGGCTTGCGCCGATTGCAATCGCAACTGGCAGTCGTCGAACTGATGCTGGATTCCAAATCGAAAGACGCCCTGCGCGACTGGCTCGACGCGGCGGCGCAGCGGCGGCAAAATGTGCTGGAAAAGAAATTGCGGGAGATTAATCCGGATTAAAATCGTAGCATGGGCATCCTGCCCATCTTTTCTTGATGAAATGCTCGGAAATGGGCGGGACGCCCATGCTACGTCACGGCAGCAACCCCGGCGGCAAGCCCAAATCGCCCATCGTCTTCTGCATTTCCTCCTTCATCATCTCCTGCGACTTCGCCTGGGCGGCGCGAACTGCGGAGACGACCATCGCTTCGAGCATCTCCGTGTCGTTCACGTCGATCTTTTGTTTGTCGATCTTTACCTTCACCAGCTCCTGCTTGCCGTTGACGGTGGCCTCCACCATGCCCGCGCCAGCGTCGGCGGAAACCTGTTTGCGGGCCAGCTCCTCCTGCATCGCGGCCACCTTCTCCTGCATCTGGCGGGCCTGCTTCAGCATTTCGCCCATGTTCCCGAGGTTTTTCAGTGCATCAAACATTTTTTCTACTCCACTCCGACCAATCGCCCGCCGAACTCTTTCAACACAAATTCCACGATCGGGCCGGCATCGGCTTCGATCGGCCTGGCGGCGGGCGCTTCAGTTTGTGCTTCGTCGATTTCAAACCGCACGCCCGTCGGCTGGCCGCGAAGCTCGGTCAATGCGCGGGCGATCTGGTCTTTTTTCCCATTAGAATTCCATTGCTTGGCGAATGTCTCGGCCGAGCGGGGAAGGCGGATGATCGCAATATCATTTTCGATTCCTCGGAACTTCGCCATGCCCAGAACGGTGCTGAACGATGCCTGGCTTTGGAGCTTCGCGAGCAAACCGGTCCAGAGATCAGTCGGAACACCGGCGGGCGGCGACTTCGGCTGCTACAGGTTCAGGCTTTTTTTTTTGCTCGATGGAATGCGCCGGGGGGCCGGCCGCGCGACCGCCGGACCAGATTGTGCAAGCAATTGCCCGATCGACGAGAACTGCGCGGCCAGTGTCAGGCGTACAAGTGTGGCGTCGAATATCGCGCGGCCCGTCTGGTTTTGACGCATGTTTCGCCGCAATTCCTCAAGAATCGCGATGTCCTGCGCCAACGTCCCGGCTTCAAATTTGGCAGCCTGTGCCAGAAGATCGGATTCAGCGAGGCCGGGAATGTCCACCAGGCCGCTCTCTTTGCCGCAGGTCAGGGCAATCAGCAGATTGCGCAGATGGTCGGAGAGCGCGGCGATCAACCCATCGGGCGACAAACCCGCGGAGATCAGGGCATCGGCTCGCTCAAGCGTCTGTTTCACGTCCCCGCCGCCGATGGAATCGACCAGATCGAAAACAAGCTGTGCCTTGGGCAGCCCCAGCATCTGCTCCACGTCCTTGACGCCCAGCTTTTTGTCGCCGAGGCTCAGCAACCGATCGAGCAGGGAGAGGGCATCGCGCATGGAGCCTGCCCCGGCCTTGGCGACCAGGGCGAGCGCATCTTCCTCGGCGGAAATTTTTTCCTTTTTGCAGATTTCTTTCAAATGGGCCGCGATCTCACGCGAGGAAATCGAGCAGAAATCGTAACGCTGGCAACGCGAGAGAATCGTCGGCAGGACCTTCTCCGGCTCAGTCGTCGCCAGGATGAACTTCACATGGCTCGGCGGTTCTTCCAGCGTCTTGAGCAGCGCGTTGAAGGCGCTCTTACTGAGCATGTGAACTTCGTCGATGATGTAAACCTTGAACCGGCTCCGCGACGGGCGGTATTGGGCGTTCTCGATAATCTCGCGGACGTTGTCCACGCCGGTGTTGCTCGCGGCGTCGATCTCAATCACATCCATGTCGTCGCCCCGGGCGATCGCCAGGCACGAATCGCATTTCCCGCACGGCTCGGCCGTGGGGGCATCGGATTTCCGGCAATTCAAAGCCTTGGCGAGAATGCGGGCGGTGCTGGTCTTTCCGGTACCACGCGTGCCGCAGAAGAGATAGGCGTGCGCGATCCGGCCGGATTCGATCGCACGCTTCAGCGTGTTGGCAACGTGCTCCTGGCCGACGAGTTCGTCGAAGTTGGCCGAGCGATATTTTCGGGCGAGGACGGTGTAGGACATAGGATTATTGCAGTGTAGCAATGCCGAATGCCGAATGCGACTCGACTGTCTTCGACCCTGAGGCTCAGACCCGAAGGGAGCTCGCCGAAGTCCAAATGCCAAATTAAATGCTTCCAAACCGGCGGGCCGCTATAACACCGCCATGGCACAAACACGCACCGGATCGTTTCCCATTGGTTTCCGCAGAGGATGGAGTGATTGGCAGAAAAACCTTGCGGATGTGATCGCTTTTGCCAAGGCCAACGGGTTTGAGGGCCTGGATGTCGAAGACCTGCCGGCCGATCAGATCAAGCCGATCCTCGCGGCGGGACTGCGCGTGGGCTCGGCGGATTTGAAGCGGCCGTGGTCGGCCATCGCGTCGGCCGATCCGGGCAAACGGAAGAATGCCGTCGCGGCGGCGGCGGAACATATCAAATCGGTCGCGGCCATCGGCGTGCGGAACTTCTTCACGGTTGTTTTCCCCGAGGATGATTCGCGGGATGTGGTGGAAAGTTTCCGTTTCGCGGTCGAGGGTTACGCCGCGCTGGCCGCGGCCATCGACAGTAGCGGAGCGAGAATTGTGATCGAGGGTTATCCCGGCAGTCATCCCTGGTATCCGGCACTGTGCTGCACGCCGGCGAACTTGCGGGAGTTCTTCAAGGAAACGGCGGCCGACTGTCTGGCGATTAATTTTGATCCGTCCCATCTGATCCGGATGGGAATCGATCCGGTCCGATTTCTCGGTGAATTCGCGGAGCGGGTGGCGCACGTTCATGCAAAGGATACCGAGATCATGGAGGAACGGGTCTATGAGTTCGGTACGTTGCAGCAATCGGCTTTGTCCAAGCCGTATCCTTTCGGCGGACAGTTTTGGCGATATACCATCCCCGGCCAAGGCATGGCCCCGTGGGGACAATTGCTGAGCATGTTGAAAGATGCGGGATACAACGGCGGGATCAGCGTGGAACTGGAAGATATGAACTTCAATGGCAGCGAAGAAGGGGAAAAGCGGGGGTTGATCGCGAGTCGGGATTTTTTGATCAGTGCGTGATGCGAATTTCAAAAAGAACTTTTCGGTATTCTCCGCCGTTTCGCCATGACCATTATTTTGATCGTTGTTTCGCCGCGCGAACGCGACGATAGCTCTCGTCGGTCCATCCGAAGTTGGATAGCTGAAGAATGATCTGGCATCCCGACTCTGCCAATGCATCCTGAGCTTCTTTGGTAAATGCACCGCCGACCGCAACAAGCGTGTCCGTGCGTTTTTCCGGGAGTTTCTGAAGGCCCGCGTGGACATACCGAGAAAGGATTACAGCTTCTCGTTCGCTTTTGAACAGCATCAGCGTGTAGCCACCTTGGGGAATAGCGCTGGCGGGAATCATTTTCCGATAGCGCGAGGGCAGACTGGAAACCATCTTTTCGCGCGATAATCCGAAAATAATGCGAGCGGCACTCATTTTTGCCAAGCTACCTCTTCCACGTCCTTTTTATTTATGTGTCATGCAGCGTTCTAACCCGACGGTTCCACCCCTCCACGTCAGATAGATACGCTTTCCGGAATCTCCGCGTTGTGGCTCACAGTCTGCACGTCGTCATTGTCTTCCAGAACCTCGATCAACTTCAATAATTTCTGTGCCCGCTCGGCGTCGACAGGGACGGTGCTGGTCGGGATGTTGGCGATCTCGGAAGCTTCTATGGGGATGTTGGCGGCGGTGATCGCTTCTTTTACCTTGATGAAGCTCGTGGGTGAGGTGATGACTTCGATCACTTCGCCTTCGTTTTTCACGTCGTCGGCGCCGGCTTCCAGGCCCAGTTCCAGGAGGCGGTCTTCGTCGGCGGAGGAGGATTTGATGGCGATGATGCCTTGCTTGATGAATTGGAATGCGACGGAGCCGCTGGTGGAGAAGTTGCCGCCGTGTTTTTCGAAGATGGACCGCAATTCCGGCGCGGTGCGGGTGCGGTTGTTGGTCAGGGCGTCGATGAGGATGGCGATGCCGCCGGGGGCGTAGCCTTCATAGACGGCGGCTTCGTAGTTTTCGCCGCCCAATTCGCCCGTGCCTTTCATGATGGCTTTTTCGATGGTGTCCTTGGGCATGTTGGCGCCCTTGGCTTCTTCGATGACGTAGCGGAGGGAAAGATTGTCGCGAGGATCGCCGCCGTTTTTGGCGGCGATGATGATCTTGCGGGCGATCTTGCTCCAGACCTTGCCGCGCTTCGCGTCGGTAGCGCCTTTGGCGCGTTTGATTTTGGACCAGTGACTGTGGCCTGCCATATTAGAACAATAGAATGTAGCGGAAAATCGGGAAGTTTGCATCTCCAGAATTGAGTAGGTCGCGATACAATGGCCTCTGTAGTTCGATCGTCGGGCAGCCGAATGCTTTATCATGTCAGCGAAGAGTCCGGGATTGAACGGTTTGAACCGTGCGCGGCAGCGAGCGCCGATCATCCTGTCGTCTGGGCTGTTAACGGGGAGCGGTTGCGAAATTATCTTTTACCTCGCGATTGTCCGCGCGTAACGTTTTTCGCAGGAGAACGCAGTCAAGGGGCCGACATCGAGCGATTTCTGGGGGCCAGCGCCGCGGTTGTCGCGTTCGAGGCATCGTGGCTTGAGCGTGTCCGTCGGACGCGGTTGTTTTGCTATCATCTGCCGGCGGAAAGTTTCAAGTGTGTTGATCAGTGTGCCGGATATTTTCACAGCACGGAATCCATCGTCCCGAAACAAGTGGAAATCATTGAAGATTTGTTGTCGGCGCTGGCATCGTGTGGGGTGGAGGTCAGGGTTTTGCCATCGCTCTGGGCGTTGCACGATGCCGTGGTGGAATCGACTCTCAGCTATTCGATCATTCGGATGCGGAATGCGGAGACGCGGATATCACCCGCCCATTGAAGTCGGCAGGCCGCGCAGGGGGTCAGGGGATCACTTTGTTCAATGGATAACTGATGATGCCCGTAGCGCCGGCGCGTTTTAATCTTGGGATCAGTTCGCGTTCCTGCTTTTCTTCCAGGATCACCTCGACAGCCACCCAGCCGCTGTCGGCCAGGCGGCTGACGGTCGGGCTCTTTTCGGCGGGGAGAAAAGAGATCACCTCGCTCAGGCGGTCCTCGGGAACGTTCATCTTTAAACCCACCTTGGCGCGGGCCTCGATCGCGCCCCTGAGAAGCATGGCGATGTTTTCCATTTTTTCGCGCTTCCAGGCGATCGCCCAGGCCTCCTTGTTGGCGACGAAACGGGTGGTGCTGGTGAGAAGAGTGTCGACGATGCGCAGGTTGTTGGCGCGGAGGGATGAGCCGGTTTCGGTGCCCTCGACGATTGCGTCCAGCAGGCGGGCCTTGATCTCGGTCGTGCCCCAGGAGAATTCGACGGTGACCTTGATGTTCCTCGCGGCGAAACAGCGGCGGGTGGTGTTGACCAGTTCGGTGGCGATGATCTTTCCTTCGAGATCTTCTGGACGCTTGATCGGGCTTTCATCGGGGACGGCCAGGACCCAGCGATAGGGATTGGAGCTGGCGCGGGAATAGGTCAGCTCGCAGATTTCGACGACGTCTTTTTCGTTGCCGTTTTCGACGATGTAGTCGTAGCCGGTCAGGCCGCAGTCGATGATGTTGTCGACGACGTAGCGGCTGATTTCCTGGGCACGGAAGAAGACGGCGGAAAGCTTGTCATCGTCGATGCTGCGGAAAGACGCTGCGCTCGGGGATGTTGAAGTGGTAGCCCGCGCGGCCGAAAAGATCGAGCGTGGATTGCTGCAGGCTTCCGCTGGGAAGGCCGAGGCGCAGCGTGTCCGTTGGAAGCGGGCCGGTCATGACCTGGCCTTTTTCCTGGGTCCGTCGCTGAGGGCGGCCTTGCGGAGAACCGAGTAGAAATCGAAAATCTCCTCGCTCTTGACGTGATTTTCGATGAACTTCTGGGCTTCGGGGATGGTGGTTCCCTCGTCGAGGATTTCCTCCTCGGTGAGGTAGGAGAGCATTTCCTGGTCGATCGGGAAAGCCGTGCCCGTCGAAGGCCAAGAGCATGACGTAGGCCTCGACGAACGGCTGCATGCCGGGCAGTTCGCGGAGGAACTGGCGGGCGTCGCGCTTGCTGACGGTCTTGAGGCGGTCGAGGCTCATGGTGTGCTCGCGCTCGAAGATGTCGTTGAGGCACTGGGTGATCATGGCGACGCGTTCCTCGATGGCGGGATAGCGGACGCCGAGCATTTCCTGGATTTCCAGGTCGGTGGCGACGCGGAGTTCGTTGAGGTCGACGAATTCCTTGCCGATGGCCTTGATCGGCGTCTTCGGCGCGGTTGTCGCTGACATCGTAGGTCATCGCGCCGCGGACGAGGGCGTCCAGCGGCTCCTGGGTCTGCTTGGGCTCGGGCTTGCCGTCGCGCAGCAGCCGCTTGAACAGTTGCTTCAGATCGTCACTATGTTTTCCGGCGTTTTTCATGCGGGTTCATCTTCGGTTTCGGTGTTTCTGCGAGCGTTGCGTCGATCCAGCTCGGCGTTTTCCTCGGCGACTTTCCGGAGCGCGTCCAGGAGTTCCAGTTCCTTCTTCAAATTCTCGTCCAGATGAAATTTCAGAAACGGGGTGACCCGCATGCGAAATCTCGTGCGTCAACCGCGTGCGCATCAAGCCCGGCGGAATGCCGCAGGGCGTTGAGGGCGGCGGTCTGCTGGCCCTCGGTGCCCATGACGGTAACGTACACATCGGCGACGGACAGATCGGGGCTGACCTTCACGCGCGTGATGCTGGGCATGCCGGTCAGGCGCGGATCGTTCAGCTCGCGCAGGATGATCATCGCCAGCTCCTGCTGGATCACGCTGCCGAGACGTTCGGTTCGCGGGACATGGGTCGGCTCGGCTCGTTACAACAGTTCGATCTGATAATCCAACAACGACACCTGCGGCACCATCCGCACGAAATCGACCAGCTTGCTCAAAGCGCCCTTCGATATATCGGCCGTCGTTGCCAACCATCGCCATGCCCAGAATCGAGCGGCGATGCTCGTCCAGCGCGCCCACCTCGGCGATCGACACATTGTGCGCGTGGGCGATGCGGTCCTTGATGCTCTTGACCACGCGGCGCTTGTCCTTGAGGCACATGGCGTCGGTGATCGAAATCTCAAGTTGCAACACGCCGATGGTCATTTCTTAAGAAGTTGCAGCTTGCGTCGACTCACAACGTCCTCTGGAACGTCTCGCGGACATACGCCTCCAGAACATCGCCGACCTTGATGTCGTCGTAGCCGGCGAGTTTGATGCCGCATTCGAAGCCGGCTTTGACTTCCTTGACGTCGTCCTTGAGCCGCTTGAGCGATTCGAGGGACAGGTCTTCGGTGATGACGACGCCGTCGCGGATCAGGCGAATTTTGCTGCCGCGCTGAATGTGCCCGTCGGTGACGAAGCAGCCGGCGACGTTGCCGATCCGGAGACCTTGTAGACCTTGCGGATTTCCGCGTGGCCGTGCATGCTTCTCGCGGATTTCCGGCTCCAGGAGGCCGGAGAGCGCTTTCTTCAGATCGTCGAAAATTTCGTAGATGACGCGGTAGAGGCGGATTTCGACGCGGCGCTGCTCGGCCATTTGCCGGGCCGCTTCGTCGGGAACGACATGGAATCCGATGATGACGGCGTTGGAGGCATCGGCCAATTCGACGTCGCTTTCGTTGATCGCCGCCGACGGCGCTGTGAATCACGCGGACGCGGACTTCCTCGGTGTTGGCCTCGGTGACGGTCTTGGCCAGGGTTTCGACCGAGCCCTGCACGTCGGCCTTGATGATCAGATTGATGGTCTTGATCTCCTCGGCCTTCATGGTGTCGAACAGGTTATCGAGGGTGACGCGATTGTGCGCCGGCGAGATCGCGTCTGCCGCGTCGATGCCTGGCGTTCCTCGGCGATGGTGCGGGCGCGATCGAAGTCGTCCATGGCGTAGAATTTGTCGCCGGCGAGCGGAAGTTCGCTCAAGTCCGCTGACGATGACGGGCGTGCTGGGGCCGGCCTCCTGGATCATTTCGCCGCGGTCGTTGACGCAGGCTGCGGATGCGTCCGTAGCCGGGGCCGGAGAGGCCGATGTCGCCGACTTTCAGCGTGCCATCCTGCACCAGCACGGTGGCGACGGGGCCCAGGCCTTCGTCCATCTGGCTTTCGATGACCGCTGCCGCGCGCGGGGCCGTCGGGATCGGCCTTGAGTTCCATGATCTGGCTTTGCAGATCGAGGATTTCGATCAGTTCGGGGATTCCCTGGCCGGTGGTGGCGCTGGTGCGGACGACTTCGGTGTCGCCGCCGTATTCGACGGGGTTCAGACCGTTGGCGGCAAGCTGGCCGAGGACCATGTCGGGATTGGCATCGGGGCGGTCGATCTTGTTCATCGCCACGACGATCGGCACGCCGGCGGCGCGGGCGTGATTGATCGATTCGATCGTCTGCGGCTGCACGCCTTCGGCGGCGGAGACGACCAGCACGACCACATCGGTCATGTTCGCTCCGCGGGCGCGCATGGCGGTGAACGCCTGGTGGCCGGGCGTGTCGATGAAGGTGACGCGCTTTTCGCCGAGCTGGACCATCCAGGCGGCGGTGTGCTGGGTGATTCCGCCGGCTTCGCCGGCGGCGACGTTGGCGTTGCGAATCTTGTCGAGCAGCGATGTCTTGCCGTGGTCGACGTGGCCCAGAATCGTCACCACCGGCGGGCGCGGAACTGAAGATTCGCCGGATCGCGTCGGCGCGCATCGATTTCGGTGAGCAGGGTTTCTTCCAGCGTCGCCTTCTGCGCGATCTGCAGCTCGATGCCCAATTCCAGTGCGATCGACTGCGGCGGCATCGTGGTCGAGGATCTGATTGATCGCGGCGGCGATGCCGCTGCTTCATCAGGCGGGATTGAATGTCGTTGGTCTTGACGCCCAGGGCCGCGGAAAGGGTGCGGACGGTAATCGGTTCTTCGATGGTCACCGGCTCGCCGCTGCTGGGTGATGGACTTGGCGATGGCGTGGGTTCCGCGCTTTTCGATCTGGCGGATGTGGCTGTCGAAGACGTTTCGGGTGTTGGCGGCGGCGTTGAGTGCGTCGCGGCGGGCGATCAGATCGGCATCGGTGAATTCCTTGAGCTTCTCCATGGCTTCGCCACGGCGGCCATCGACGCCGCGGCGGCGGCTGGAAAGACTTCCGCCTTTCTTCCCGGCGGCTTTCTTCTTTGTATCGTCATCTTCATCATCGGCGGTCTTGACGCCGCGTCCGGCGCGCGGGCCGGCAGGGGTGACGCCCGGGGCTTCGGCGGCAGCGGGCGGCCGGCGCGGGGCGCGCTGTTCGGTCGCTTCCTGTTTTTCGATGCGGACGACGCGCGGGCCCTGAATCTTGGCAGGCTGCAGGGAAGTCAGTTGCGGGGCCTGCACGACGGCTTTGCGTTCCGGCGGAGATATCGCGGCGGCTCGGCTCGCCAGGGTCACGGTGGGCCGGGGCGGGCGAATGTGTTCGCGCGACAGCGGCCGGCGATGAGCCCGGGGGAGGCGTTTGCGGCGGCGCGACCGCCGCGGCGGGCTTGAGTTTCTCGGGGGCCGGCGCGGGGGGCGGGGCCACTGGTGGGGCCACCACTGGCGGCGGCTCGGGGGCCGCGTGAATTTCCGGCGCTGGTTCGACCGGAGCTTTGACAACGACCGAAACTGACGGCTTCTTTTCCGGGGCGGGCGCGGGAGCTGGCGCCGCGGGGGTCGGGGGTTGCGGCGCGGGAGGAGCGGCTTCGGCGACGGCCGTCGTGGTCTCGGCGGGTGGCTCGGTCGACGCCTCTTTCTTCTTGCGGCTTCGAGCGACTTTGGTTTTGGTGGCAACTTCGACCTGAGCGGCCGTCTCGACCGCCGTGCCGCCCTCGGCCATCTGGCCGCCAAACCATTCGCGCACGGACTCAGCCAGTCCGAGCGACAAAGTGCTCATGTGGTTCTGCGCGGCATCGGAGAGGCCTTCCTCCTTCAGCTTCTGAAGGATCGCCTTGCTCTCGACGCCAAGCTCCTTGGCCAGCAGATTAACTCGAATACCTTTTGCCAAAACAACTCTCCAAAAAACACTTCGATCAAAGTTTGTCCGGATCTTCCAGGGGAGGCGCAACGCGTCCCTCGGCCAGGGCGGCGGTGTCGTCTTCACCCTCGTCCAACGTCTCGGTCTTGTCCTCCTCGGGAATTTCGGTGACGCCACTCATGGCCTGCTCTTCGGGGGTGGGGTCATCACCGGCACTGACGAGTTCCGATTCCGAGTGAACGGTCACTTCGGGAGCGGCGCCGGGAACGGATTCCATCGCATCGGGCATTTTTTCGGCGGCGGCGGAGTCGGCGGGCGAATCGCCCAGTGCCAGCAGCGCGGCCTTGTCGGCGGCGAGCGGAGGCGGCGGCCTTGGCCTTGGCGGAGGCATCGGCGATCTTCTTGGCCTCCTGCTCGACGGCGACGATCTTCGCCTCCTCGGCACAACGGTCCACGATCTTTTGCGCGGTTTCCTCGTCGAGGCCCAGTTCGGCCAATTCTTCCATCAGCGGGCCGACGCCGACTTCTTCCATGTCGCGCACGTCGATCAGGCCCAGGACGATGACCTTGTCGATCATTTCCTTGGTGACGCCGGGGATGGTCTTGAGGGTCTCGTCGAGGCGCTTGGTGCCCTTGCTGGAATTCGGTGGGCGTCAGGATGTCGATGTCCCAGCCGGTGAGCCGCGCCGCCAGGCGGACGTTTTGGCCGCGTTTGCCGATGGCCAGGCGAAAGCTGATCTTCATTGACCACGACGGTCGCCCGGCCGAGTTCGAAGCAGAGGGCCACTTCCGCGACCTCGGCCGGCTTGAGGGCGTTGCTGATGAGGATCTGGCTGGATTCGTTCCAGCGGACGATGTCGATTTTTTCGCCGCCGAGTTCATCGACGATGTTCTTGATTCGGCTTCCGCGAACGCCGACGCAGGCGCCGACGGCATCCACCTTGGAGTCGATCGAGCTGACGGCGATCTTGGTGCGGTGGCCGGGCTCGCGCGCCAGGGCCTTGATTTCGATCGTTCGCTCGCCGACTTCGGGAACTTCGCGCTCGAAGAGGCGGCGGATCAGTTCCGGATGGCTGCGGCTGAGGATGATCTTGACCGCGCTGGGCGTGTCGCGAACTTCCAGAATCAGGGCCTGAACGCGCTCGCCGACCTGGTGGACTTCGCCGGGAATCTGCTCGCTGCGCGGCATGATGCCCTCGATGTTGCGGAGCAGGGTGACGATCATGGTGTCCTTCTCGAAGCGGGCGACGGTGCCGGTGATGATGGTGCCGACGCGGTCCTTGTATTCTTCGTAGATGCTGCCGCGTTCGTCCTGGCGGATGAGCTGGATCATGACCTGCTTGACGGTTTGGGCGCCGATGCGGCCGACGACGGAGAGGGGAACCTCGACGCCCTGCCGCTGGGCGCTGATGACGCCGGTGGCGCGATCGAGCTTGACCGCGAATTCGCTGGTGTCCTCGGTGTTGAACTGCTTGCGCAGACCCGGAGGCGACGGCCTGCTCGATGTCGTTATAGATCTGGTCGCGCTCGATATTTTTGTCGCGCGCGATGCCGTCGACGATTCGGATCAGTTCTTGCGAATTCATAAATACTCTCGAACTAAATTCCTCAAACAAAAAAGGCCAGCCAAATTCGGCGGCCCGCAACAATCGCGTGCGACTTTCGGTGCCAGACGCACCGGCCGGCTAACCGGCGGAAAACCGGATAGGCGGCGGAAGCGCGGGAAAGCGCCAAAACGCCGAAAGGCCGCGACCATGCAGTTGCTCAAGCAAGTGCATGGGCGGGCTCGTTAACAGGAGACGTTGTCTCCAGACTCAGGTTCATTCCGGTGTCTCCAGGCTCAAAAAAGTGAGCTTTGCGAAGGTCCACGTACACCGTCGCATCCACGCCGGCCTGCATGCCCATCCGGGCCTCAAGTCGCCCGACGACGTGCTCATGCCCGCTGGTGCTCATGTAAACATCCATATCGTTACCGAGCGGTTCGATGACGTTCAACCGAACCTTGATCGCCACGGGCGATCCATCGACCGGCTCCAGGTGCAAATGCTCGGGACGAATCCCGAGCACCAGATGGACGCCGACCCGCGACACGAGGCGATCCCTGACCGCCTGGGGCAACGAATCCAGGGGAAGCGTAAACCCGTTGTCCGGGAAGGTCAACCCGCCCGAGCCGGACTTGCCTTCCTCAAACGTCATCTTCCCATTGGCGTTGCGGACAGCGCCGTTGAAGAAATTCATCGGCGGCATGCCGATAAAACCGGCCACAAAACGGTTGACCGGACGATTATAGGTATGCAGCGGCGTATCGGCCTGCTGGATCAAGCCATCCTTCATGACCACGATCCGGTCGCCAAGGGTCATCGCCTCTTCCTGATCGTGGGTGACATATATCGTTGTGGTTTTGAGCCGCTGATGAAGCCGCTTGAGCTCGGCCCGCGTGGTAACGCGAAGCTTGGCATCAAGGTTGGAAAGCGGCTCGTCGAAGAGAAACGCGGCCGGCTCGCGGACGATGGCCCGCCCCACCGCGACGCGCTGGCGCTGACCGCCTGAAAGCTGCTTGGGCTTGCGGTCGAGCAAATGCTCGATTTCCAGAATCTTTGCGGCCTCGGCAACTCGCTTATTGATCTCGGCCCTGGGCATCCTCCGTAGCTTGAGGCCGAAGGCCATGTTCTTGTAGACGGTCATGTGGGGATAAAGAGCATAATTCTGAAAGACCATGGCGATATCGCGACTCTTTGGCGGGACATCGTTGACGACGCGGTCGCCGATGCGAATGATTCCATCGGAGATTTCTTCGAGTCCGGCGATCATGCGGAGGGTGGTGCTTTTACCGCAGCCGGAAGGGCCGACGAGCACGATGAATTCGCGGTCGGCGATTTGTAGACTGATCGAATCCACGGCTTTGACGTTGCCGGGGTAGATTTTGCTGACGTTCTCGAGTTGTACGCGAGCCATATTTGTCCTCAGGGTTCCGCCGGGAACTGGTATATTAGAGCGGTGGAAATTATACAGGGTTTGTTAAAAATGGTCAATTTTGGGGGTGTTTGGGTAGTGGGTCAGTTCGAGATTTTATTCTTTTTCAGTGGGATCGTTCCACATTCCGGACACCGATCGGGTGTAGCTCGAAGATCGTAGCCGCAGATTAGACAAGTTCCGCTTGCGCTTCGATTTCGATTGAGTTCCCGCCTTCTTTCCCAATAAATGGCGGGAAGCAAGCAAAACAACATGAGCGACCAATGGGGTATTCGCCCTTCCCAAAAGGGGATGAAACGCCCAGAACCCGCGTCACCCGACCCATATTCAAAGCCCCACCTTGAAAAAATGACACGATCGATCTCGTGGGCTGGAACGATAAACGGGAACGGTTTCGAGCGAACCACGAATTCCGAAAGATTCCACGAATGTGCCGGATCGTGCACCGCAAAATAGTCCGCCCAACTGACGAATAGCTGGCCGCCACGGGAGCCAAATATCAGTTGTTCTCGATAGCCGGAAGCAACCGCCTGAACGGCGAAAAGGTCGATGTGCGCAACGCTATGTATCCAGAGTAGCGCAGTTCCTAAAGATATCAGCAGGGACAGCGCCACAAGTCCATTGAACACGTATCGGCGAAAACGCTTCACGGTCCAATTTTACTCAATCTGGGATCTACAGGTGAGTCATCCCCCAGTCTTTGGACAACGCTTTGTTTTATTCGAAGAGAGGCAAACAGATTTGTATCGATTACGGTGTTTGTGCAGAACAACCGCGTTGGCTCGAATACCCCAGGCGCTGGCGATGCGGGCGCACCTGGCTGGCCTGATGACGATCGGACGAGCCATCAGCAACGGAGAAGGAGCGCCCGACCTTCAACAGGCCCATCAACCGTGCCCGAGCGGGAGTGTGTTGCCGAATTCGAGCCAGCGTATGTGTTCGGCACAAAGCCCGTAACGATAAAAATCCGTGACGTTCTTGGCAGTCGCGTCTATCCAATTTCGCCTCCATAAAAGGCGACAGTATTGATTTTTTGAAATTAATCCGTGGTTGATATGATGTGGAGAAATTTCCAAACTTTTTGGAGGAGCCATGGTGAAAATTCATACCTGTGTTTTAATCGTCGCTCTGCTCGGGTTGATGGGCGTCGATAAGATGGATGACGTCGTCAGTCTGGCCACCGCGCCGCCGGTTGTTGTTCAGGCGGTACCGGAATCCGGAACGGATGGGGTCGATCCCGCTCTGACCGAGATCAAGGTCACATACAGCAAAGACATGATGGACCATACCTGGTCGTGGTCCACGTGGGGTCAGGATACGTTTCCCAAAACGACGGGAAAGCCGCATTACCTTAATGACCAGCGTACCTGCGTTCTTCCCGTGAAATTACAGCCGGGCAAGACGTATGCGATTTGGCTGAACAGCAACAACTTCGGTAATTTCAAGGATGCCACGGGGATCTCGGCGGTGCCGTATCTGTTGGTATTCAAGACGAAGCCGTAATTTTCGTCGGTTATCCACAATCTGTCCACTTTGTGGATTGTCGGGTCCGCGAGTCGGCGCGATAATAAAGCGCTATGGAACCCGGCGATCGCCCCACCTCGCCTGCCCAGCGGCCTTGGCGTTTGTTAGTCTGCGATGATTCCCCGCTCGAACGGCTGGCGCTATCGTATTATCTTCGCGGGCATCAGTTTATGGTTGACGAAGCGGCCGATGGCGAGTCGGGCGTCCAGCTCCTTCAACTTCGTCCCGTCGATCTGCTGGTCCTCGACCTGCAAATGCCGGGCAAAGATGGATTTTACGTGCTGGCTTACGTCCAGAAGCATCGGCCGGGGTTGCCGGTGATTTTGCTTTCGGGGATGCCGATTGAAGATATCGAGGACAAAATCCATCACCTTCCGTCGCGGGAGCTTCCGCCTTTGCTCCTCAAACCGGTTGATGCGATTCAATTGCTGGAGTTGATCGACCTGGAGCTTGCGGGCGAGCTTCCGCGAATGCGGCCGCCGGAACGTGGATGAATCTGATCCCGGACTAGCGGATTTATCCGCCGGCCTCAAGTGGTAAGATCAAAGTGCCAGGTTATCCGGCCCGCTTGGATATGAGCTTCTGGACCTGCGGCACAAGCGCTTTGGGCACCTGCATCATCGTGAACGCGGGATTGCTATAGGCCGCTTCGGCTTCGGCGATGGCCTCTTCATCTGTCTGGTTCTCATAGTAATTAATAATCGCCTGAACCTTCTTGCGAGTAAGACCCTTTGGGTAGCAATTGGGATCGCGGGCCGTTTTGCGGCGTCGTTTGGAAACTGATTTCATAACCGTCTCCGTCTTTTGCGCTTTATCAAAGCCCGGATCTGCCGGGGTGGAACGTCAAAAGCGGTAACAACAAAGATACCATCGCCGACGTTGTCTGGCGAGTAAATTACCTTTATATAACGCCCGGCACGAGTTCGCCCGATGGCGATAAAACTCGTCCCGCGGCCTTTGACAGTTTCCAGAGGATCGGTCATCGCGTCGACGACTTCGGTTTCGGTAACATTGTGCACCCACATGTGCGGATCGCCGAACGGATCGAGATGAAAGTGGATATTCAAGCGAACCTTTTTCCGCCGTCACGAGCGGTTCAAACCAGCGGCCTCACCCTTCCATCCCCATATCCGCTGCGCTTTCCCCAGATGCCGGGGATGATCGTCGAGCACTGCGGACATTTGCCGTCCGGTCCGACGCGATTCTCCTGAACCAGAAAGCCATGCCGGCGGATCAGGGTCGCGTTGCAGTTGTGGCAACGGGTGTTTTCCCATTCGCCGACCTGGCCCGGAAGGTTGCCGGGGTAAATATAGCGGATGCCGGCCTGCTGGCCGTAATGGACGATACGCATCAGATCATCAGCCGTCGTTCGGCGGTAGCCATCGGTCATTTTGTAATCGGGATGGAACGCGGTGACGTGCCAGGGCATCAGGGGATCGACGGAGACGAGGAAGTCGGCCATCTGTTTGAGTTCGTCGGGATCGTCGCTGAAGCCGGGGACGACGAGGGTGACGATCTCGACCCAGAAGTTTCGCTCCTTGAGATTGCGAATCGTGGCGGTGACGTTTTCCAGAACGCCGCCAAGCTGGCGGTAGTGTTTTGGGTTGAATGTTTTCAGATCGACTTTGTAGGCGTCGACATGGGGGCGGAGGAAATCGAGGACTTGCGGGGTGCCGTTGCCGTTGGAGATATAGGCGCATTCGAGGCCGCGCGAACGGGCCTCGGTGAAGACGGCGACGGCCCATTCGCTGGTGATGAGCGGTTCGTTGTAGCTCGACGCGATCACCGGGGCGCGGTGCTGGATGGCGAGGTCCACCAGTTGCCTGGGGTTGGTCAATCGCGGCGGCGCGGCGGCCTTGGGATCGCGGAGCATCTGGCTGGTCACCCAGTTCTGGCAATATCCGCAATGGAAATCGCAGCCGAGCATGCCGAAGGTGAGGGCATCGCTGCCGGCCATGCAATGGAAGAACGGCTTTTTCTCGATCGGGTCGCAGGCCAGGACGCCGACATAGCCGAAAGGGACTTTGAGGACGCCGTTGTCGTTGAATCGTACCCGGCAGACGCCGTCGCGGCCGGGTTTGACCAGGCAGCGATGCCCGCAGGCGAAACAGCGGACGGCGTTTTCGGGCTCGTGCCGAATCAGCGCCTCGGCGGCTGGGGCAACGTGCTGATGGAGCATGTCCTTGAGAGATTTGAGGCGGGATTGATCGTCGAGGATTTCGAGGGACATTTTTAATTTCTCGCTGTCCCAATAAATCTATTCAATATCTTAACACTATAGGATTCAGAGCAAGCCGATGAATTCCTCCTCGCTTACTCCAGCTTGTTTGATAATGGCTCGCAAAGTTCCCATCTTAAGATCGCCGGGATGTTGAGGCACGGTGGTCATGCAGCGAGTTTGCGGGTTGAATAAAAACAAATGACCACCTTTTTGATGATGTTCCAGAAAGCCAAGTCGTTTTAGCCCCGCCACGACCTGGCGGGGCTTAAGCGCCGGGAGCCGGCTCAAGCAGCCACCTGCGTTTCAATCTGCACCAAGGCGTCCACAGCGTCCGTAGGCGCGGCTTCGATTGGTATAGGTTCTCCAGCGAACTCCAAAGCTTCAACAAATCCTTCGATTGCCTCTCGCGCGTTGGCGATGGCTTGTTCGTAGGTATCCGCTTCAGTAATACAACCGGGTAGGGCCGGCACGGTCACGGTAAAGCCGCCTTCTTCCGCCGGCTCCAGATGGACTCGATAGGTGAATCGACGCATGTTATTCATATTATAAGAATGCAAACCATTCCGCTGCAACATTGAGCCGTAAAGTGGGACCGTCGGTCCATGGCGTTTTTATTTTTTTATTGACCTTGCATAGTCCGGCCAGAATAATGCGACCTTCACAATTCGCGACCTAAGGGGGGGTTGATCGCAAAGGAGCCCCTTATGGCGTCTACTTGGCAAATGAAGGGGGAATATCTCAAGACATGCAGTTGCGCTGCCGGCTGCCCGTGCGATTTCTGGGCGCCGCCGACCCGCGGATTTTGCGACGGCTTCAACGCCATGCGCGTCAAAGAGGGATATTTCGATTCGGTATCGCTCAATGGCGTGATCTGGGCGCTGTCGTATCACTGGCCGGCGGCGTTGCATTTGGGGAATGGCACGGTTCAGCCGTACCTTGACGAACGGACCACGCCAGCGCAGCGCGACGCGGTGTTGACAATTCTCAGCGGCAAAGCGGGATGTCCGTGGTTTGAAGTCATCGCCAGCGTGGTGTCCAAAGTGCTGACGCCGAAATTCGTGCCGATCAAGATGGAATTCGACATGAAAAAACGTCGGGGGCGGTGCACGGTGCCGGGTGAGATCGAGGTTGTGACAGAACCGATACGGGACATGAACGGCAAGGAACTTCGCGCCGAGATCTGCCTGCCGGAGGGGATGGAATATTTTGAAGCGGAAGTGGCGAATGCAAAAACGCTCAAATCAACCGGGCCGATTCCATTTAGTTTTGCGGGCACCCACAGCACTTTCTCCGAAGTGGAATATACACCGGCGGGCCTGAAGCGTTGAGCGATGAGCGCTACCGGCGAAATTTCCTCGTCCGATCCTCAAGGCCATCTATGGGGCGTTTATCTGGTCGCAACGGCCGTGTTCGCCGCCACGGTTGGATACACCATCTATGCCTGCCGGCAGATGTCCGGCGGGATGGAGATGCCGGGCGGTTGGGTGATGTCGATGATGTGGATGCCGATGGCGGGGCAATCCAATCTCGCTGCCGCGGGAATGTTCATCGCGATGTGGACGGCGATGATGATCGCGATGATGCTGCCGTCGGCGATGCCGATGATTTTGCTGTATCGCCGGGCGATTGCTTTCCGTGGAGCGAAGCATCCGGCGTGGCAAACGGCGTTGATGATCGGCGGGTATTTCCTGGTGTGGGCGGCGTTCGGGGCCGTGACGTTTGTGTTGGGAACGCTGCTGGCGCGATTGGAAATGTCCTCGGCGGCGCTGAGCCGGGCAATTCCGACAATCGCCGGGGTTTCGCTGATCGTCTGCGGGGTTTATCAATGGACGCCGTGGAAGGCTTCGTGCCTGAAATATTGCCAAGACCCGATTTCGCTGGTGGCGGGACATCTTCACGGCGGCTGGCGTGGATCGTTGTTACTGGGATTGCATCACGGCGCCACCTGTGCCGTCTGCTGTTGGTCGCTGATGGTCATCCAGATCATTCTGGGAATGATGAATCTTTTTGTGATGGCGGGGATCGCCCTGGTGATCGCGATTGAGAAGATGGTGCCGCGCGGAACGGCCGTGGCGCGGATCGTCGGAGTGCTTGCCGTTGCAGGGGGGATCGCCTTTCTCCTGCGTGCGATGGTGGCTCAGGGTTCTACCACATAAGCCAGATCTTCTTGTGATAGATGGGGAAGATGTAATTAAATGTAATGAACATCAGGGATGCGGTGGCGGCCAAAAAAAGGATCGTGGTCAAATACATGAGCAATCGCGCGAAGATTCCGCGGCGGCCGAATCGCTCCATCGCGGGGGAGGCGAGTACTCCTAGGGCGTTTAACATGAAGAATGCGGTTTGATGTCCCGTGATTCGGCCGATGGCCAGAAAGACCAGAAGTTCGTGCTGAAGCCCGCTGATCAGAAAGACCGCCAATGTCGCCTTCACCCGATTCGAGTTGCCTCCGCAGGGAATGTACACGTAACGGTAGAGCCACAAATGAATCGGCCAGCTCCAACGCCGCCAGAAATCCGCTGGGGTACGAGAGAGTAGGATGTTGTCCATTAACAGATGCGATCGAATGCCGAGCAATTGCCAGAGGCCGAAAAATCCCTGTCCTACAGCGTGGACCATGAAAACGAATCCGACCGTAACGATGAGGTCATTCACGAGCCATGAATTGATCGCGGCCTGGGTACCCACAAGTTGTTTGGTCAAATAAAATAGAACGACGGTAGTCGTCACGCCTCCCGCGAGGCGAAGAATATCCACGCCGACGGGCGTCCTCCTTCGGGTTGCGTGTTCCGATGGGGAATAGACCAGATGCGGGCTGAGTAGTCCCAAAGACAGAAACCGAGCATAGTTCAGAAATCCGCCTCGGACCGTCGATCGGTAATAGCTGTAAACCCGCAAGGCCAGCAGCAGTGCCACGACCGCCACGCACCCCCGGATGATTTTCGCTTCGGGCCAAATCAGGACCTCCGCCCAAACCGAGAGCGCGATGGCCAGGATACAGATCGCCACTCGCGCAATCCGTGAACGTGTTTGAGTCGCCGGCCACGCCAGCAGCGCGGCGGCATGGAATAGTCCAACTGGGACAACGACGCGCAGAGCAAATTCGGTTGCGGTTCCTGACCAAGCCATTGGCGGTTATATTCCGGACGGAGACGCATTACGTTTCATGCAAGATCAACCGATGAAATTCACAATCTTTTTGCTTTCAATCGCGGGAGTGATCGCCATGGTTCTTCAGGGATGCACAACGGAGAAGGAAGCCCCGGAAATCGTCCAATGGCCGAAAATCGACGGGATTGATGCCGCCATGCAGCCGTTCATCGACCGCGGCGAACTCTCGGGCGTGGTCACGCTGGTGGCGGATGACAAAGCCATTCTGCATTTCTCAGCGATCGGTCAGCGAAATCTCGCAAAACACTTGCCGATGCGGACCGACACTATTTTCTGGGTGGCGTCGATGACCAAGCCGATGACCTCGACAGCCATCATGATGCTTCAGGAAGAAGGAAAGCTCTCGATTGACGATCCCGTGTCGAAGTACATTCCCGGAATTTGCAGGGTTAAAGACTCCATCCGGCAAGCCGGCAAACCTGACGCTCCGGCAACTTTTGACTCATACCAGCGGTTTACCCGAAGCGCCAGAGAAAAAAATGCATAAGGCCCGCACATTGGCCGACCTGATTCCCAGTTTTCTGGATCGGCCGACGAAATTTGAGCCGGGGACGAAGTGGGAGTATTGCCAATCGGGGATCAACACGCTGGGAAGAATTATCGAGATTGTCTCCGGCGTGTCATATCCCGAATTTATTCATCAGCGGATTCTCGATCCGATGGGAATGAAGGATGCGACGTTTTATCCGACCAAGGAACAGATTCAGCGGCTGGCGGTTTCGTATGCGATGAAGGATGGAAAGCTGCAGCCGGTAAAGATCGCGCTGCTGCCGGGGCCGGTGGGTGATCGCGATCATTATCCGGCCGCCAACGGCGGATTGTTTTGCACTGCAGGGGAATACTGCCGATTCTGTCAGATGCTGCTCAACGGCGGAACGCTCGACGGCCGGCAATACCTTCGTCCGGAATCGGTTCGTGAAATGACCCGAATCCAGACCGACGGGATACCCGACGTCGGATTCATTCCCGGCAGTGGCTGGGGTCTGGCGATCGGCATCGTTCGCGAACCTGTCGGCATGACCGCAATGCTCTCTCCCGGGACATTCGGCCATGGCGGCGCACATGGCACGCAGGCGTGGATCGACCCGGTCAAACGCAGGATTTTTATTATGCTGATCCAGCGCGCGGGTTTGAAGAACTCGGACAATTCGGATTACCGGAAAGCATTTCAAACGGCCGCGGCACAATAATCGTGCTTTGTAATTCTCAGCGAAAAATAATTGGAACCGCCAAGACGCCGAGATCGCCCAGGGAGAAAAAAACGAAATGCATCTTTGCCACAAATGAAAATCAGATGCACGCGGATAATTCAGGATTTTTTGTAGTTGAATTCTTGGCAGCCTTGGCGTCTTGGCGGTTATACATTTCTTATTGAAATAAAATTCCCTGCGATGGCCTCAGATAGCCATCCAATCGTATCGGGGATATCTTCGGCGACGAAGATGCCGTCGATTGCCACTGATTTGCAGGCGCAACGGATCAAACCGCCGGAGGATTTGCGGCGGTCGCCGATTCGCGCGGGCGTGAGGCGATTGATCGCGGCCTGCTTCGTCGCGTTTCTCTTCGTGGTTTTCGTGGGGACGTGGCTGCAATGGGATCCGGCCCAATCGCGTGAGAATCGGAACCTGGCAAAACCTCCGGGATTACCGCGGAATTATCAGGAAGCCAAGAGCTTCTCCAGCCAGTTGATGGTGTTCTATCGGGATCATTTCGGGTTTCGCAACGCGCTGATCCGGGCCGTTGCGCTGGGGAAATATCATGGGCTGGGGCCGGAGGTCAACGATCGCATCATCGTCGGGAAAGAGGGCTGGCTCTTCTATTCCAAGGACGAGAAATTTCTCGCGGATCGGGGGCTCGATCCGTTTTCGGAATCGGAACTGGATGAGTGGGAGACATTGCTGGAAAAACGGGAGAAATGGTTCGCCGACCAGGGGATTCCGTTTCTGGTGGTGATCCCGCCGGATAAGCAGACGATCTATCCCGAGTATTTGCCGGATGAGTTTCGGGGGTTTCCGACGCCAACGCGGCTAGATCAACTGATTACCCGGCTGAGGGAGAGGCATTCGCCGGTGCGGATTGTCGATCTTCGCCCGGCCTTGCTGGAGGCGAAGCGGCATGGGCAGGTTTATTTCAAGACGGATTCGCACTGGAACGATGATGGCGCGTACGCAGCGTACGTTGCGTTGCTGGATGCCGTTGGAAAGATGCTGCCGAGCCGCAAACTTGTTCCGCAGCCCTTGAGTAATTTTGCAGTGGAGACCGTGACGAAAACGGGAGATTTGGCGCAGCAGCTCGATCTTTATTTCGAATATCATGAGGTGACGAAGGAATTAATCCGCCGCGATTTTGTGGGGAGGCCGGAGGCATTTGAAAAGCTGATCCAAATCCCCTCGACGGATGGGCCGGACCCGGGTGCGCCGCGGCTGCTGACGTACAACGATTCATTCACGGGGCCGCTGGTGCAATTTTTGTCCGCGAACTTCAGCCATGCGAGATATTTTTGGAACCCGATTACAGAGATTATCGATCCGGCTCCGGTGAAAGAGGCGAGGCCGGATATCGTGATCCATGAGTTTGTGGAGCGGAAGCTGCATGATCCGCTTCCGATTGATCCGGCGGAAATCAGGGATGAAAAGATCGAGCCGCGCTAAGGGTTTCGATCATTGACGGCCGCCAGCGACGAAGCATTTTGACGTGGAACGCGGACGACAAGCTTTTCGATGAAGTGGCGCGGGTCGGCGTCCGCGATCTGCTCCTTCTGCGATCCAGCGAGAAATCGCAGCCATTCTTTGCGGCCGGTGACGTCGCTGTGGCCGGCGTCCTGTCCGATCAAAAGCGGATCGGGTGCGTAGAACTTGAAATGGCGCATCAGGGATGAAATAACGATGTCGCAATGATCGTTGGTCGTGTTTTGCCAGAAGTGCAGCAAGATTCGCATTAAGGGGCCGCGAACGGCGTACGCGTGGCTGCGGTTGGCGGCGACGCAACGCACGACGCCGGGCGAAACAATCTGGGGAGGCTGTAAAAACTCGGCGCCGAACATCAATCCATCCCAGTCATTTGGGACACCTTCGAGAAATTTCGCGGAAAGCGGTGCGATGTTCGCCACGGGATAAGCGTCATCTTCCAAAACAAGCAGGGAGTGAATGCCGTCGTTGATGGCGGATTCCAGCACGGTGCGATGGGACAACAAACATCCCCAGGCGCCGGGGCCTTTGTCCCAACCAGGAGGGACGCCAACGGCCAGGCCGTCGATTGCCTCAAAACGCTGCGGGGTCTTGAAAGGCCATTGGCCCAGCAATTGCCAGAATCGCGCCAGGCGTTCGGGGCGGCGGGCAAGATTGATGACCACCACGCGATCGAATGTTTCGGAAAGATTTATAATGCCGTCCATGGCCAACCTTTTTTATCATCAAGCCTATCGACATCCGCGGGCCGGGCGCATGAAAAAGCGCCATTTTGCGATAGATTGGCCTATTATTATTTTGCCGCCAGACCAACGGCGGCAATTGGAAGGTGATCGTGGCGAACAAATCCCAGACCTGGCAGGATGAACTGAAGTTCGTTGTAGACTTCATGCGCGAACTGAGCTTTCAGAAGGATCCGCAGATCGCGGCGAACCTGTACGGCAAGCGATTGCGCGAGGGAGGCTTTCTACACTCGGATGGATATGTGGCGGTAAGCCGCCGTGAATTGAAATTTCCGGCTTATCGAATTACCCGCAGTTCAACCTGGAAGGAAAACATCAACCCGTGGACGGAAAAAAATCGCCTGCCGATGTTTACGACCGGGTTGCTCGGGGAATTGGTTTATTCCAATGAAGCAGCCATCATCGACAATCTTCCCGCTCGGTATGCTCCGGATGATCCGGCCGCCGAATATTTTCGCGGCATGAATTTTCTGCTGGCGATGCCTCAATTCGACGACGGCGAAGCGATCAATATGGGCGTGATATTGAGACGTGATCGCGAGGGGATGCCGCGGGAACAGATTCCGATGTTGATCATGCAGTCGAATCTGTGGGGCCGCTCCGTGCTCAGTTCGGTGCTGCGGCGCGAACTCAAGGTTGCGTATGACGCTTTGGACCACGAACTGAAAGCGGTGGGACATATCCAACGCTCGCTGCTGCCGAATTCCCTGCCCAAGATTCCGGGTTTGGACCTGGCCGCCCACTATGAGACCTCGCAGCGGGCCGGCGGGGATTATTATGATTTCTTTCCATTGCCTGGCGGCCTGTGGGGTTTCATCATCGCGGATGTCAGTGGGCATGGCATTCCCGCGGCGGTGAGGATGGCGATCACCCACGCAATCGCGCACACGCGCCCGACCTTGCCGTGCCTCCGGGCGCGATGCTGGGGTACCTCAACTCGATTCTTGAGGAACGCTACATCGGACGCACTGGCTCGTTTATCACGGCCCTTTACGCCGTTTATAATCCGCAAACGCGGGAATTGACTTACTCCTCCGCGGGACATCCGCCCCCCCGGTTCATTCACGATCAGAGCGTCGCGACGCTGGATCTCGAGGGCGGTCTGCCGCTGGGCATCGACCCGATCGTTAAATATCCGGAGCATCATCTGATACTGCATCCCGGCGATCGCCTGCTTTTCTACACCGATGGCGTATCCGAAGCTTTCAATTCCGCCCGGGAGCAATTCGGGACAGATTCGATGGATGCGGCATTGCTGGAAAGCTCGGGCGACGCACAATCGCTTTTGAACAGGGTACTCGCCGTGCTTAAGCAGCATGATGGGGATACGCCGCTGGCGGATGATCGGACGCTGTTGGCGGTTTGCGTGCTGTGATTTTCAGCTTGATTCGCCGGCGTTCGCCGTTACGGCCGTGGGCTCCGATAAACGATTGCGGGGGGCGTGATTTTCGTCGTGTGTCCCGAACCGGCCTCCCGCCCAAGGGCATCGCGGCCGGTGAAATAATCCTTCTGCCAGTCGGTCGGGTTGACCTCGCCGGATTTCTTCTGGCCGTGAAATTCGTCGCGATCGGCCCTCCATCGCGCGTACGCCTGGGCGGTTTCGGGGTCATCGGTCAGTTTCATGTATGTTACGGCCGCCGTTTCCAGGTCGGCGCAGATGTTGGAAAGCAATGGAATCACCTGAAACAACGGGTCGCCGCGTTCGAAGCGAACGGCGCCTTTGGCGGCGGTGAGCTTCCAGTTCATGGTGAAGGACATGCTCATCCAAACGCTTTCGATAATCGCGGTGAGCGGCTGAGCACCATGCTTGAAATAATTCACAGGCCCGCAGACCAAAAGACGCGATCCGGCCGGCATGGTGCGAAAAAGAAAAGGCGTGTTCCAGGTGATGATGCCGTGCCCGAACTGGTCGTTGATCCAACCTGTCCACAATGCGGATTCGGAATCGAACGAAAATTCCACATCGCCGGCTTCGGCCCGTCCATGCCAGGTCGCGGTGAACCCAACCGGGTTATAAATCCACCAGCCGGTCTGATTGGCGATTGTCAGCGGCAGACAACGGTACGCAAATTTGCTTTGGGTTTGATTCATCCAATCGCGTTGCCAGTCGGCCCAGGACCAATCCCAACCCGTTTCGCCGTGACGATGGCCGCGGAACATGTCATCGGCGGCGAGTTGGTAGATGGATATCTCGAAGGGGTGGGACACCGTGGGAAATTTATAAACCAGGGATGGCGATGAATCCAACATTGCCTCGCCCGACGATACGCTGCACTCAAGGATGGATCACGGGCTGCTTGCCGCTAAACATTAAACATTTTACGCAAAATTAGGATGGCGATCGCGACGGCGGAAAGCTTACAATTTCGGTCAAGTTATAGATCAGAGAGGGCGCGGAGCAGCTTTCAATTTGATTTCCGGAGGGTTGACATCATGCGGAGGCGTAAAAACTTTATACGTGCGATGCTTGGTGGTTCCGTTGCGGTCGCTGGGCGATTCCGATTTGAAGAGGGTCGCCTTGAGAAATTATCTCGTTGAACTCCGATCTAACCATAAATAAAGCTGTAGAAATAGTCCACATCAATCAGGAAACCACGTTTATAGGAGTGAAACATGATCTGGGAGAAAAGCCGTCGAAACGGAAGAATTTTGTTGAACTGCACCGCGGGGGTGGCTGGTTTGCTCCTCGCAGGCACGAAGGCTTGGGGACAGGCGAATATGCTGGGCAATCCAGGTTTCGAGAATCCTGTTCTCGCTCCGAACACTGATATGCCGATGCAAGCGACTCCTGGCGGGACCCCGGTCGCGTCATGGTACGGGTGGAACAACGAGACTCCACCGTACTCCGCTTATTACGACGATAATATCACGCCGCACAGCGGCAACCAGGTCGGCAAAACCTATGGCGGGCAGACTTACTCGGGCAATGGGCCCAATGCCGGGATTTTTCAGCCCGTCGCCTCGACCCCGGGAGACAGCTACACGGCCAGTGGGTGGTATGTGAATTCCTCGGTCAATGGCGGCGCGGATCAATTAAACAATAATGAGACCGACGATTGCCGAATATTTTTTGACAGTGGCCCCAATGGCACGGGAACGACCGTCGGAAACACGTTTATTTCACCGACAATTAACCGAGTTCGCGCCTACCGATGTCTGGACGCAACTGAGCACCGTGGGCGTAGCACCTGCTGGAACACAGAGTGTGGTATGGATGGCGTTTTATAGCTGCCCCGTCGAATTCGCGGCAGGCGCGCTCTATGTGGATGACGCCTACCTGGGCTATTCCCCACTGACGTGGAACAACTCAGGCGGGACAGGTGATGGCGCCACATGGGACGTGAACAACAATCAAAACTGGAGCGACGGAACCAATGAGGCTCTGTTTCCAAACGGAGCTCCGGTCACCTTCAATGATGCGAACAGTGGCCACTACTCGGTCAATGTCACTTCCCCCGTCCAGCCCTGGTCTACCACATTCAGTGCTACGGGCAACTATACCCTTAGCGGTACAGGTGGGATCGGCGGTACAGGATCGCTCACCCAATCGGGCAGCGGAACGGTCACGCTCAGCACGGCCAATACCTACAGCGGTGGAACGTTCGTCACCAGTGGAACGCTGAAGATCGCCCCGACCGGCTCGACAACCAGCGCGCTGCCGACCGGGCCATTGTCCATCAGCGGCGGCGGCATTGTACGGTTGGCCGACAACGTCACCGCGGGAACTCCTTTGGGCACCAGCAACGTGAACCTCACGTCGCTGTCGATCGGCGGCAACAGCACGCTCGACATTGGCAACAATCGGATCATCATCGACTACACCGCGGGAAACGACCCCATCGCCTCCATCGCCTCGTGGATCAAGAACGGCTTCTATGATCTGGCTGGTCCGCAGATCATCAGCAGCGATATCGCGGCGGACGACGCCGCCAGCGGCTTGAGCTATGGCATCGGTTACGCCGACGGCGCCGATGGCGTGGTCGCCGGTCTGCCCTCGGGCCAGATCGAAATCATGTTCACACTGTTGGGTGATGCCAATCTGGACGGAATCGTAAACAGCGAAGACTTCACACCGTTCTCGGCCAATGTGGGCAAGAACGGAAGTTGGGACAACGGGGACTTCAACTACGACGGAACGGTGAACAGCGAAGACTTCACGCCGTTCTCGGCCAACCTGGGCAAATCGGCCACGCTGGCCGCTGCGGCCGGCGGTTTGGAGGCGGCGAACGGCGTCAGCCTGGCGAACGTACCCGAACCAGCTTGCGGCGGCCTGCTTCTTGTCGGCGTCACTTCGCTGCTTACGCGGCGCTCGCGAAAACGCTTGGGGTCGGCTTGAAAGGATGATGCCAGTGCCGCTCGGCAGCCAAGTGCTTCGTTACTACTTCGCTGAACCGCATGGGCCTCCCAGTTTGACCGTGCTACCATGAGTGTTTCGCTTGAGATACTCGCGTCGCGCAACCAGCTTGCGCGGTTCGAAGGCTTCCTGTCCCTCGATGGACAGGAGATGTATCGCATTTCCGGCCACGATGAGTTTGAGCCGTTCCTCATCACTCTCTGCACTGAGACCGATCTGTGGATGTATCTCTCTTCGACGGGCGGCGTCACCGCGGGAAGATTCGATTCCGATCACACGATCTTTCCATACGAGACCGAAGATCGCCTCCATCGGGCCCACGGCATCTCCGGCCCATACACGCTTTTCCGCGTCACGCGTCAGGGCAAACGGACGCGATTCTGGGAACCGTTTTCCCCGACGCGTTTCAATGGACCCATCGAGCGCAACCTGTATAAAAGCCCGCTCGGCAGCCGCGTCACGTTCGAGGAGATCAACCACGAGCTTGAGCTGGTTTTCCGTTATTCCTGGGCGGCCAGTTCCAGGTTCGGGTTCGTCCGCACCGCGACGTTACTGAACTCGCGGAACAGCGATGTTTCCGTCGAGTTGCTGGACGGACTGTTGAACGTAATGCCCGCGGGCGTGCCGATGAACCAGCAGCTTGGCTTCAGTTGTCTTGTCGACGCCTACAAACGCTGCGAGATCGATGAGCCGACCGGGCTATCGATCTACTCGTTGACCTCGATCATCACCGATCGGCCCGAAGCCGCCGAATCGCTGACGGCCAATACGGTTTGGACGCGCGGCCTCGACGCCGCCATTTTTTTAGACGAGCGTTCCGTCGACGCCTTTCGCCGCAACAGCGCAATTGCCGCGGTCCGCAACCTGATCGGCCGGCGCGGAGCATTTTTGCTCCGCAAGGACCTGAATCTGCTTGGGCGGCAGCGTGTCGATTGGATGATCGTTGCCGATGCCGCTCGCGATCACGCCGCCATCGCCGACACCCGACTTCTCCTGCGCGAGCCCCAGCACGAAGTTCGCCGGCGCGTGGGCGATGACGTGGAACTTAGCGATGCGGCACTTTCCCGGATCGTTGCCGAGGTCGACGGCCTGCAGCTTTCAGAAGATCGCATGACCTGCGCCCGCCATGCGACCAATACGCTCTTCAACGCGATGCGGGGTGGCGTTCCGCTGCATGGCGGCCGCATCGGGCGCTCGGATTTTGGCCGCTTCGTTCGGGAACGGAATCAGATTCTGTGGCTTTCGCAACGCCATATTGTCGAGAAGCTGCCGGAGCAACTGACGGTCGTCGAGCTGATTGCAGCCATGAGCGCCTCGCGAGTGCCCGATCTGCTGCGTCTGGCGTATGAATATCTACCGCTGACGTTCGGCCGCCGGCACGGCGATCCCAGCCGGCCGTGGAATCGATTCGCCATACGCATGCGGGATGAGGCGGGCAATCCCTGCGTCAGTTACGAAGGCAATTGGCGCGACATTTTCCAGAACTGGGAAGCGCTTGGCCTGGCATATCCCGATCTGTTCGAGAGCTTTATCTGCAAGTTTTTGTGCGCTTCCACGGTCGATGGGTTTAATCCCTACCGCCTGAGCGCAGGCGGCATCGACTGGGAAGTCCCCGATCCGGAAAATCCCTGGAGCCACATCGGCTACTGGGGCGATCACCAAATCGTTTATCTCCTTCGCATGCTGGAGTGGTCCGTTAATTTCCACCCGCGCCGGCTCCAGGAGATGATGACGCAGCCGATTTTCAGCTATGCCAATGTTCCCTACCGTCTGGATTCCTATCGCGCGATGACCCGCAACCCGCGGCAGACGATTCGCTTTGACACCGCCGAAGAGGCGAAAATTGAAAACCGCGTCAAGCTCATGGGCGCTGACGGCCGGCTCCTTCTCGACGATAAGGACAACGTCTACCTCGCCACGCTGCTGGAAAAACTGCTCGTTCCATTGCTTTCGAAAATGTGCAACCTTGTTCCGGGCGGTGGAGTCTGGTTGAACACCCAGCGCCCCGAATGGAACGACGCCAACAACGCCCTGGCAGGCGCGGGCCTTTCGGTGGTGACGCTGGCCCATGTCCGGCGATATATCGCCTTCCTTCTCGATCTTCTTCGCCCTATGCGGTCGCAGAGCGTGGACATTTCCTCTGAGGTCATCACCTGGGCCGAGCAGGTATTCGTGGCGCTTTCGAGCCATTCGGAGACTCTCGACCAATCGGCCGTTTCTCCGGAGAACCGCCGTGCCTTCATGGACGATCTGGGTGAAATCTTCGAAGATTACCGTCACGGTGTTTACGCCCACGGTTTTTCGGGCAAACACTCCGCCGGCGTCGACCAAATCCTGGAACTCCTCGAACTGGCCCTGCGCCACGTCGATGCCTCCCTGGCCGCCAACTGGAGACCTGACGGCCTGGCCCATTCCTACAACATTCTCGACCTTGCCAGCGGAGACCGTCTTGCGTACGTGCGACGGCTCGACGAAATGCTCGAAGGACAAGTCGCGTTTCTTTCCTCGGGAATGCTCGGCCCCGCCAAGGCGTTGTCGCTGCTGGCCTCGATGTTCAACAGCCGGCTATATCGCGAAGACCAGGAGAGCTTCATGCTCTATCCAATCCGCGAGCTTATGGGCTTCCTGCAGCGCAACGTTGTTTCGCCCGACGCGATACGGGCTAATCCGCTGTTGAGCGCCCTGGTCGAAAGCGGCGACAGCTCCATCGTCGCGCGCGATGTCGACGGCATTTATCGCTTCAGCGGGGAGTTCCGAAACCGGGCCGACGTTCAGCAGGCGCTGTCGAGACTCGAAACCGATCAACGATGGGAACATCTCGTGGCCGCGCAGGCGGTCAATGTCCGGAAGCTTTTTGACGATGTATTCGGACACGAACGCTTCAACGGTCGCTCCGAGCGCATGTATGCGTACGAGGGCATCGGCTGCATTTACTGGCACATGGTTTCCAAGCTGCTGCTGGCAGCGCAGGAATGCTTCTGGAGCGGCGTCGATGCCGGGGCCGCGCCTCAGGATATCGAGGCCCTCGCGCAGTTCTATTACGACATCCGCGCCGGGCTTGGAATGGGGAAAACTGCCGCCGAATACGGCGCGTTCCCCACTGATCCCTATTCGCACACTCCGCTGGCGCGAGCGCGGCGCAGCCGGGAATGACCGGTCGCGTCAAGGAAGAAATGATCACCCGCCTGCGAGAGTGGGGATTGCGCGTCCGCGCCGGACAGATCTGCTTCGATCCCCGGCTGTTCCGGCGCTCCGAGCTTCTTTCACAGCCGGCCGTTTTCTCATACTTCGCGCTGGACGGCTCGAGGCAATCGATCGATCTTGCACCCGGCATGGCCGCCTTTACATTCGCGCAGGTTCCCATCGTCTATACCGCGGGTGCGTCCGATCAAGCCGTCATCACCATTACCCACGCCGGAAACGGCACACGGACCGTGCACGGCTCTTGCCTGCCGGAACGAGACTCCGCCCGGATCTTCTCGCGCACCGGCTCGATCATCCGTCTCGGCTTCGAATTTCCCGCCAGGCTTCTCCGCACGGTCAAGTGATCGCCAGACTATGGCGCGTCATCATGTCGCCCCCGCCCGATGCGATTTTCGGTAATTCGTCGGCGTTACGTTCATGTGATCGTGGAATACGGTGGTGAAGCGGACGTGGCTGTTGAAGCCGGATTGCGTTGCGACGTTCTCGATGCTCAGGCTGGTCTCACGCAGCAGTCTTGCCGCGCGATCCAATCTCACTCGGCGAATGTCGTCGAGCAAGCTCCGCCGCATCGCTTTCTTGAATCGCCGCTCCAGATTCCGGCGGCTCATCGCGACCTTTGCAAGTACATCCTCGACGCCGATGGGCTCTGCAGCATGCTCGCGAATAAAGCGCGCCGCCTCGGCCACGGATGGATCATCGATATTCAGCACGTCGGTCGAATGGCGCGTAATGACGCCGTCGGGCGGAATTTCCACGAGTTCCTTCGCCAATTTCTTTCCCCGCATGAGCGTTTCCAGCATCTTCGCCGCCTCGAAGCCTATGCGTTCGGCGCCAAGGTCAACGCTCGACAGCTCCGGCCGAACCATTCTTGCCAGGAGGAGATCGTTATCGACGCCCAACACGGCGATCTCTTCCGGCACGGCGATCCCGTTCTCGCGGCACAGGTCGATGGTGTGCCAGGCGTAGCGGTCGTTCGCCGCCAGAATGGCGCACGGCCGCGGCAGCGAAAGAATCCACTCCTTTGAGACCTGGTTGGCGTCGGCGGTGTCGCTAAAGAAGACCTTCTCGGTCCGGCACCGCTCGGCGAAAGCGTTGCGCCGCAGCAGCGACCACGACGCGGTGGGATGACCGCAGAATCCAAACGCCCGGAACTGCCGCTCCCAGAAATAATCAAACGCGATCCGGCCCACGCCCGAATCATCGGGAAGAGCGCTGGGCACGTGAAGCTGCATCAGCCGCTGGGCGGACATGGTCCGCGCGGCGTTCACCAGGGGCAGTTTTGTCCGGCGAAAGCTCTTGACCGTGGCTGGCGCGTGCAGCATCGCTACGATCCCGTCCGCCTGCCGCCAGTCGGTTCGACGGGAAGTCAGCGAGTACATCGGCGGCATGAGGAATTCCCAGTCGTTCCGCAAGTTCGCGTATTCCATGACCCCCTGCAGGATTCCCCGACCGTAGGACCCGGCGAATTCCAACATGATCGCGATTTTGATCATCGAGCGCTCCTGCCGCAAAACGTTTAATGTTTTGCGCAAAATAGCATTGGTTCCCGTCAAATGCAAAGTAAAGTGTTTTCATCGGAGAAACGCATTCGAGTCAGGCGGACGACGGGTGCTCACCTTATTGGTTTTTGCAGGTCGAGGGACGATATGAACCGCATTGCCGCAGACCATTTCGCGAGTTCAGCAGCCGGGGGCAAGTTCGGCCGAACAATAAACTTCGAATCTAAACAATTCGAATCTAAACAAGGATTCACACTCGTCGAGTTGCTCGTTGTTATAGGGATCATCGCTGTCTTGATTGGCGTTCTGCTTCCGGCTTTGAGTAAAGCCAGGCAACAGTCCAATTTGGTTGTATGCCAGACGCACCTTCGCGAGATTGGTCAGGCCATCTCTATCTACGTTATTGATAACCAGGGAATGCTTCCTTTCGGGCAATGGAATACAAATCCCGTGTTCTCGGATTGGAGCACCTTGCTCCTGAACGATTGGAATGTGAATTACGGAAACACCTATTTCACCCAGGGAAACGGAGGCGCTGCCAATCACCGCGGTATATTCCTGGATGTGGACACCATTCAGGGGGGGGATGCCAATTTGCACTATACGTGCCACCCCAGGTTGATGCCCTACCTCGATTTGGGAGATCCAGCCCAGGGAAGAGTCCCGCCTAATTTTAATTTCGCAACACTGTCGCCTCCCAAGATGTCGCGTATCCAGCGGAATTCCGAAATGGTTCTCATTTTCTGCGGAGCCCAATTCCAGACTAATCCTAATCCGGTAATTAATAATGGTCAGCCGGACAACAATTGGTGGGGCGTCCAGGCCTGCGGCTGGGGTCTCGATAATTGGCGCATGGGCGAACACTTAGTTCCGCCACTACCGCCCGGCGTGAAGGCCGATTACCTGTTGGCTACGAATGTTAACAACGACAACGGCTCACCAATTGAGGTCACAGCAAATCTTGACGAGTCACTAAATCTCACGCTCCCTGGTAGCATCGTCGGTTCTCCAAACGGTTCGCCCCGATTTCGCCATATGAACAACACAACCTGCAACTTCCTGTTCGTTGACGGTCACACTGAGTCGCATACGATCTCGAAGCAATTGGACGCGGCCGGCTATCTTACCTGCGATCTGCTGGGCAAAAATGTGAACGTGAACTACTAGGGCGGCACTCAGGTTCGATCAACTCTTTTTGTCCGCGAAACTGCCCTTCGAATCCAGCCTAACTTGGTAACTAGCGACTCTCCTGCGCTACGGCGTATCCCCCCCGTTTTTGCTCTGTTCTCGCTCACGTTTGTGTAGCCGCGGCGCCGTCGATGAAATCGACATTTTCGCGCGATTCTTCCCATCTTCCGTATCAACGTCCCGTGTTGCCATGGTTGCGTCAGTTTGCCGCGATCCATTAAATAAATTACGCAAAACGGTATAGCGAATCCCGACATCCCGGTTATCTTCTGAGTCAGCACGTTCGGCGAGGGCTCGAACGTGGGATCTGGCTAACTCAAATCGTCTGGAGGAGAAATAAAATGCGGTGCATACGATTTCAAGCTGTCATGCTCGGAAGCACTTGGGCTTCGGCGCTGACTTGCGGATTGATGACCTCGAGCGCATCAGCGAACCTGCTGACCGACCCGGGCTTTGAGGCTCAGACGGCGGCTCCCAATCCGAATCCGACAGGCATACCCGGCTGGGCGAACTTCGGTGGAGCGCAGTTCAGTCAAACGTACTTTCACACCGGCGCTTGGTCGCTTTGGACCCCCGATAACGGGGGTGGTTATAATGTTCCGGGAACGTATGAGGTCTTCGCGGCCAGCCCAGGCGAATCGTTTACGTTATCTGGTTATGTATATACCCCCAACCTGTTGGTGGCGAACAGCAATGACTTTGCAATATTGCAGTTGTCGTTTTTCAGCGGCTCGCCGCCAAACAATTACGGCGTGACCGGCGTAGGCACGCCGGATGGAGTGAATATTGGCACACCAATCGGTGGCGGCGCAGTCCCGCTTCCGCAAGGTGTTTGGACGTTCGCCAGTGTCACGGGAGTCGCTCCCGCCGGTACGAATTCGATGGGCGCATACATGTTGGATATCAATGCCGACGCGAACGCGGACTTCTATTTCGATGACATGAGCCTGACGGCCACCGCAGTTCCGGAACCCGCGTCCCTGGGCCTGCTTGGCCTGGGCAGCTTGATGGTTCTTAAACGCCGACGCAAAGCCTGAGAATGATCCTTCGGATTACTCGGGTACGTCGTTGCGACAATTCGGTCCAGTCTGAGCCGCACACTTAGACTGGACCGAGCTTTTTTGCGGTGAGTTCGGCACGGGTAGTTTCATGTTTAGCATCGACCGCATTGTAGTTCTGGCGGCGTTCCTGCTCGTTCCCTTATTGGATTGTCTTAATCCGTCGCCGGTGCGGGCAGCCGCTACGGACGTGCAACTGCGCTCGACGGACCAGGGATGGAGCCTTTTTCGCGACGGTCAGCCTTTTTTCATTCAAGGCGCCGGCGGCGATGCTTCCCGTGAAATGCTGAAACAGCGCGGGGGAAATTCCTTCCGCCTCTGGGGAGCCGATGGAATTGACAAGCAACTCGACGAGGCCAATCGGCTTGGACTGGCCGTGACCGTGGGGATCTGGCTTGAACACGCCGGCGGCCCCAAGCATTTTGATTATAACAATCCGAAGATGGTCGCCCGCCAGCTCGAGCAGGTTCGCGACGCCATCCTGCGTTACAAAGACAATCCCGCCGTCCTGGTCTGGGGTCTGGGCAATGAGATGGAGGGGTACAAAAATGGAGACGATCCCGCCATCTGGCACGCGGTGCAGGATGCGGCCGCACTCGCTCATAAACTCGATCCAAATCATCCGACCATGACGGCGATCGCGGAGATCGGCGGCAAGCGGGTTCAGTCGATCAACCAGTATTGCCCCGATGTCGATATCATCGGCATCAACACCTACGCCGGAGGACCCTCTGTTGCCAGTCGCTACCGCGCAATGGGTGGAACCAAGCCGTTTATTCTAACGGAGTATGGTCCCGCCGGCACTTGGGAAGTTGCCCTGAATTCCTGCGCGCTCCCATCGAAGCCACCAGCACCGCCAAGGCTGATTTCTATCGCGACACGTACAATAAAACTGTTTTGCCTGAACGCGGCAAATTGTGTCTGGGTTCATACGCATTCCTCTGGGGAAATAAGCAGGAAGCGACGGCGACTTGGTTTGGAATGTTCCTGCCGGATGGTTCCCGGCTGGAGTCCGTCGACGCGATGACAGAGTTGTGGACTGGCCACGCGCCCGAAAGTAGGTGTCCACGCATTCAGCCGGTGGTGCTGGATCGAAATGATGTCGATCCAGGCGAAACGATTCACGCCACTTTGGATGTGACCGATCCGGTAAATAATCCGCTCATCGCTAAATGGGTGCTCACCCGTGACCAGGCCGTGTACCAGACGGCCGGCGCATTTCAGGCTTCTCCAAAAACGTATACTGACGCCGTCGTTTCCTCGGATATTCACGGGCGCAAATTCACATGCCTGCCGATGTAGGTCCCTACTGGCTGTATGTTTATGTTTACGACGGCAAAGGCGGCGCGGCGACGTCCGTGGTTCCCGTGCGCGTCCACGCGGGTTCGGCCCAGACGACCGCACAACCCACCGCACAACCCGCGGACGCACCACAACAAGCGGTGCAGTTGCCGTTTGTGATCTACGGCACCGGGGTTCGCAATCCCCCTTACACCCCCTCGGGCTGGATGGGCGATGCGGCGTCGATTGCTCTGGATGAACGCTCCGCCACGAATCCTCATTCCGGCCAGGCCTGTTTGAAGTGCCAATTCAAGTCCACCGCCGGATTTGGCGGAATCGCATGGCAAAATCCACCAAATAATTGGGGCGACCAACCGGGCGGGTTCGACCTCTCCAACGCCACCAAGCTGACTTTCTGGGCACGCGGCGAAGACGGCGGCGAAGTGGTCTCCTTCAAGCTAGGCATTCTTGGAGCGGACAAAAAATATTCCGATTCCGATCACGCCGAGCTTCCCGACGTCGTACTTACCAAGGAATGGAAACAATACTCGATCGATCTTTCCGGCAAGAATCTTGCCTCCATCAAGACGGGATTTGTGTGGGTACTTGCCGCCAATGGCAAGCCCGTGACGTTCTACCTCGACGACATTCAGTATGAGTGAAACTATGTCATTGAACCGCACCCCCAATTCGTTCCGGAGCAAGCGCAAAAAAGCGGCACGCAATAAAAAGGATTTTCGACTGGACGGGCTCGAGCCGCGAGTGCTCTTAAGTGCGTACGTCTTCGACGCCCAATTCACCGGCACGGTTGGCTCCGGACCTTCGTCCGCGTGGGGACCTGAGAACGCCACCGATCCCAACAACAGCAAGGTTTACTACACCAATACCACTGCCGCCAACGCGACGCAAAACAATCCCACCACCATGGAGATCGTCAACGACCCGACATCGGACGACGGCCAGGCGCTGGCGATGACACTCGAGCCCGCGCCCAACGGCACCGGCGACTACGTCTCCTCCGAAATCTCCACCCATTTCGATCCCGCCGGCGCGGGCAACAGCCTGGAATATGGAGAAATCTCCGCCCGCATCCGCCTCCCTGGCGGCAGCAACAGCAACGCCATCTGGCCCGCATTCTGGATGCTCGGCGATGACATTTCGTCCGTTGGCTGGCCCGCCAGCGGCGAAATCGACATCATGGAAAACGATGGCGCCCACCCCGGAACGAACGATTCCACGTTACACGGCCCAGCATCCGGCGGCGGTGATTACAACGGCGGCTCCGGCGTCGGGTCGTCATATACACTGCCCGGTGGCGCTGATTTTTATTCCAGTTATCACATCTTCTCAGTCAGCTGGGGACCCAACTCCGTCACCTTTTCCGTCGATGGCGACGCATTCGTTACACTGACGCCCGCAAGTCTTCCCGCCGGCGCAACCTGGCCGTTCAACGGCCATCCGTTCTACATCATCCTCGACGTCAACGAAGGCGGAGGCTTCGCCCCCGGGACCATCACCAGCCCGCAAACCATGTACGTTGATTGGGTCCACGCCAGCGCATACAACGCCGCCGCCGTTCCAGCGCTAGCCGACCAAGACATCGGTTCGCCCGCCAAGGCCGGCTCGGGATACTTCGACGGCATCACCAACACCCTCAATGGCGGCGGCACCGGCATCGGCGGCACTTCCGATCAATTCAATTTCGACAGCCAGCTTCTCTCCGGCAACTTTACGCTCGTCACTTCCGTCGATTGGGTCGGTGACACGGCGCAATTGGCCAAGGGCGGCTTAATGGTTCGCAACGGCACTGGCAACAACGCCGCCTACGCCTTCGTTCAAATGGAGCCGTACGGCGGCGGTCCGTCCGGAAAGGGCGCCGCGGTCTTCGAATACCGGAGCTCCGCCGGCGCTTCCGTCATTACCGTGGGAACCGATTCCTCCGCCGATCTGGCCAACGGACCCATCACGCTCGAGCTGGTGCGAAACGGCAATGTCTTCACCGCCTACGATTCCACCAACGGCGGAAGCACATGGAACGAGATCGGGTCGAGCGTCACTATCTCCATGAACAGCGCCGTCAATGTCGGTCTGGCCGCCACGGCCGACACCGCTTCCAGCCTCAGCACCGATACCTTCACAAACCTCAGCATCCTCCCCGGAACGTTCATCGACACGAACATCGGCGCTCCCAACCGCGTCGGCGATGCCGCCGCCACCAACAACTCTTCGACCCTGAACGTCGGGGGCGGTGGCGCAGGCATCACCGGAGCCTCCGATCAGTTGAACTTTGCCGGCCAATCGCTCACCGGCGACGGCAGCGTCATTGCGGACGTCCTTTCAATGACCAGCACCACGAGCCTTGCCGCGGCCGGCATCATGTTCCGCAACGACACGACCGCGGGCGCGGCCTTCGCCATGATTGCCGAGACCACCGCCGGCGGACTCACCTTCGAATGGCGGTCCTCGGCCGGTGCAACCGCACAGAGCGTTTCGCTCGCCGCCGCGAATGCGCCGTGGATCAAGCTTCTCCGCAGTGGGAACTCCTTCTCCGCGTATTACTCCACCGACGACACGAACTGGAGCGAGATCGGCGGCGCCCAGACGGCCACGATGGGCACAACGGCATTGGTCGGCGCGGCGGTCACCGCGGGTGACAACACGGGCCAGCTCAACGTTGCCGGCTTCGGCCTGCTTTCCGTCGCCAACGCCCCCGCCACGCTTGTCTATATGACGCCGCCGGCCGGCACCAACGCCGGCGACGCTTTCCCAAGCACGATCACCGTGGCGGTCGAAGATGCCAACGGCAACCTTGTTCAGAGCGATAATTCCAACGTGACAATATCCGTGTCCAGCGGCGCGGCGACGCTGCAGGGAACGCTCACAGTCGCCGCGAAGAATGGCATCGTCACCTTCAGCAATCTCGCCACCGCGTCGCCCGGCTCGGCGACGATCCTCGCTTCCGAAGTTGGTCTCACCGGCGCAACGTCTTCCCCAATCACCATCGCCAACCCACCGGGCGTTTCGCCCGCCGTGGCGCAAGCTATTCCATCACCGGATACCCCGGCACCCAGACGCTCGACGTATCGGCGGGAACCGTGACGCTCACCAGCGACCAATCCGCCAATTTTGCGTCGATTGGGTTGAGAATCGAATCCGGCGCCAACGTCGTACTGCAAAGCGTTCAGCATCTGGGAAGCCTTCAGCTCATCGGCAGCGCGGTGCTTGACGTGGGGCAAAGCACCTTCTTCCTGAGCTATACGACTGGGCAGGATCCCATCAGCACCATCGCCGGATGGATCACTTCCGCGTATGCCGGCGCCACGTGGACCGGCGCCGGAATTACTTCGTCCGCCGCTGGGGCCAATTCCGCCAGCTACGGCCTTGGTTACGCCGACGGCGTCGATCACGCGGTTGGCAGCCTGCCGCCGGGCGAGATCGAAGTCATGTACACCTTGTTGGGCGACGCCAACCTCGACGGGACGGTCAATGCCGAAGACTTCACGCTGTTCTCGAGCCACCTCGGCCAGAGCGGCATGATGTGGGATGACGGGGACTTCAATTACGATGGGACCGTCAACGCCGAGGACTTCACGCTGCTGTCGCAGAATTCCGGCCAGGCCGTGAGCCAATCCGTTTTGGCTGCATCGACTACGATAAGCGCGGGGACGGTCTCGACCACTTCGGCATCGGGTTCAAATAATGTTGTTGATACCATCCTCGGCAAACACGTTGCGAAGAAAAAGCAGCATCATTAAAGACAAGGCGTCACCGCCGTTGGGCGTGCTCACACTTTGGTAAAATGAAACCGCACGCCCGCCGGTTGCGCGGCGGCAAGCAGGGCTTCGGTGGCCTTGAGATCGCGCAGGATCGGGTTGGGCTGCTTGAAGTCGTTCAGATTGGCGTTCACATACTCGGCCAGCGTGCGAAGGATTGTCAGTCCCTCGTCGGCGCCAAACCACTGCTCGACGGGAAGACGCATCTTCGAAGGATCAAAGCCCTGATCTTTGAGCTGCTCGATAAGAGCGGCATGGCTCTCCGAGAGGTGTGAGGTCAGGGATGGAATATTCCGGCAACGCGCGGCGAAGTCGAGTTTCTCCAATTCGCGGCCAAGCGCCTTGCCTGATGTGGCTTTGGCGTACGCCGCCTCGGCATCGGGTAGCGGCTTTTCAAGTGCGATGATGATGCGGTGGGCCATGGATTCATCATACCGCGCGGAGTTGACGGATATTAATGCTCGGCGGGCCGGAGGGACCTCAATGCGCTTGAGTCGAAGGGGCAATTGGCTGCGGGGCCTGCACATCCGGCGATTGTTGCTGATTCGGCCTGGCCAGAGCGGCTTCGCTGACGAAGCCTTTGGTGCGCGTGCTAAGCCATTGGTTGGCAAGATCGGCTACCGACACTTCCGTGGCCGGCTGGAAGCGATCCGGATGTCATGTAATCGAGCAGCGACCGTCTTAACGAAGCGGCTCCGGGCCGGACCGATGACAGGTTCAAGCCGCACACCATCAGCTTTCCCGCGCCGACCTTGCACTCATAGATGAGGCCGAGTTTGAAGTTGCGATTCCAATCGTCGATGGGCTCCACGATCGGCTGCAGCCCGCGCGGCAGATTGTCCAGATTGATCGCACGCGCGCCGGCGAACAGGTCGGTCCACTCCCAGTCGCAATTGGTCTGGGTTGGAAATCCGGCCAGGGCCGCACTGCTGGCATCGCACCAGAGACCCAGAAACGCCGTGCCGTTCGGATTCATCAAACGGTTCCAGAAAATCGGGGTCGTGCCCATTCGCGGATTGGCTTCATCCAGATCCACAGCGGCGGGCATGAAAAGTACTTTGCCGCCTGCTGCCAAAACGCTTTGCGCTTCGGGCCACGATGTGGTGACGACCACATCCGCCGGCGTAGACGCATCGACAACGGCCGGATAGAGCCAGAAGTTCCAGTCATTCTCAAAGCCGGTGCCGGCAATGCCGACAATCAGCTTATATTGCCGCGGGGCCGGAAGCTTGGAGAGATCAACGGATATCGTGCCCAGCGAAGTTCCCTTGCCGATGGGAATGGTTTTGCCCGGCAGGTTGCCGCCGGCCGCGACTGTGCCGGCCGAATCGACGACTCGCCATTGTGCCACCGCGTCATTCAGCGGCGTGGGATCGTAATGCGCGATCTCCATTTCGGCGGTGAGCGTTTGCGCCGTCGTGAAGACGCGGCTGGTCAGACGGGCCAACGGAACCGTCGTGTTGCAAAAGCGCGTCCATTCGTCTGCGGTGACATAACCCTTGCTCTCCCAAAACGCGTCCAGCACGCCGATCAGCGCAGTCCCCTGGCCGAGGTAATCATGCAGATCGAGCAACTCAAACCCGGAATAGCCGTTCGTGCGCTGATTGGCTTCGATCTCCTCCTTGTAGCATTGAACCTGATATTTCCCCGAGGCCTGCGCAAAGTCCTTGTTCTTCTCCAGCAGCCCATGGGCGGCGGCGGAGTCGCGATAGATTTCGTAATTGCTTGGCTGGAGATAGCCGGTGAATTTATTGATGATGTTAAAGTCGGGATAGGCACACCATTGGCCCAACTCGTGAGCCAGCACGGGAACCGGCAGTCTTCCGATCACGTTTTCATAATCGCGGCCAAACCATCCCGCGCGGCCCGCGAGCGCCGATGATGAGAAAATCATTCCCTCTGTCCGCGCCGCCCGCCGGAATTGACGGCCGGCCGGTACCGGTGGTGTAGAGCCGGCGAGGATCAGCGGCTCGCCACTTGTTAACCCATTTCGGCAACTGCTCCAGATAATGCCCGGCCGGCTCGTTGGTCGGGGCGAGCAGCAGAAACGACGGATGATTCCCGTATGCCCGCAACATGCGCTGCGGTCTCTTCGTTCAAAACTTTCATCATCGCGCTGCCGGCGTCGAAGCTGTTCCACATGCCGCATTCCGGCTGAATGTAGAAGCCCAGTTCGTCCGCCGCCTCGAACGCCGCTTCCGGCGGACACCACGAATGAAATCGCATGCCGTTGAGGCCCCACCGCTTGCATGTGGAGATGATGCGTTTCCAGCTTTGCTACGTCCATCGCCGGGTATCCCGTCAATGGGAACCCGCCACCGTCATGTGTCGCGCGGATTTCCAGCGGCGTTCCGTTGAGGAGCATCTGCTTTGCCGTCGACCTTGATCTGGCGCAGGCCGAACGATATGTCGCGTTGGTCGGCGATGCCGGGCCCGGTGAGCTGAACCGTTAGATGTTGCAGTACCGGATTAAATTCATTCCAAGTCTGGGCATCGGCCGGAAGCTGCACGGTCAACTCCGCGGCCGCCGCCATCGGTATTCCACGATACCGGTGTCGTTGCCGAACCGACCGTCAACGTGCCCGCGCCTGCTTTGCCGGTGACGTTGCCGACGGTCACCTTGATTCGCACATTCTTTGCGGCGACATCCGGAAACGCCTGGGCGTCGTCGATCCAGACCTGGCTGTGTACTGGCCAACTCGATGCGTCCGACGATGCCGTTCCACGTTGCTCCCTCGGAATCGGAGACGCTGTGTCCATCCGGCCGATACGGGGGCTGGATCTTTCGAGTATCGTTGTCGATGCGAATGCTCAGGCGGTGCGTTCCAGGGCTGAGCTAAACCAAGATCGAAAATGTGCGGGGCTACGAAGCTGCGATAAGAGCCGATCTGGCGATCGTCGATCCAAACCGTGGACTGCCATCGCGTTCGTTCCAGCGTGAGCACGAAGCGCCGTCCCGTCGGATTGCGCCGGGATGTCGATGTCCCGCTGATACCAGGCCACGCCCAGATAATGCCGCGGCGGTTGAGAGAGGTACGGCATTTTTACATTGCCCGGCTGCGTGTACGCCTTGTACTGCGGAAGCAAATACCACCGCATGTCGCGCGGGAGGGCCGCGACCCAGGGCGTGCTGATTGAGATATCATCGCCGTAGCCTTGCGCCTGCAGGATGCCGGGGAGGTTGATTTTGTCGGGGAGTGTTTGGTTGTACCACTGCTCGGTGATGCCCGCATCTTTGGGATCCATGGCGAATCGCCATTGGCCGGAAAGATCGATCGTCGAGGGCGCGGTGGTTTGCGCGCGGGCATTCGCGGCGAGTAACGCAACCGCGAACAGGCAGAACAGGACGCGGATCACGGTTGGCTCCCCGCTGCCGCCAGATGTTGGTTCTCGTCCAGTTCTAATCGCACGCAATCGTAGATGATGCCGTTGTTAATCGGACCGGCGGGGACGGTCAGCGTCAGCGTGTTGCTGCCGGCGTGCATCAGTTCGGCGTTGAAGGCGATGTTACGGTCATACCAAACGCCCCGAATATTGTGCCGCAGCAGCGTCGAATCGCCCCCCGGCAATTGTTCGAAGCTTCCGGCGGATTTTCCGTTCACCGTGACCGCCACCGTCCGAGTGCTCGCCGCGCAGATTCCCAGAGTCAGCGTGGCCACTCCATGCGGTGCGTCGGGGAGATCAAAATGAATCGCATACGGAGTCGCTCTCCCGTTTCCGATCACGCCGCGAAATGGCGAGACGCGGGCGGCGGGATCCTCATTGTGCGGCACCTGTTCAAAATACCAATCCTTGGCCGGATCACTTTTGCCGATGAAGAAATTGACGTCGTTGGGAAAGAGTTTTGGATACTGTAATTGAGTGTCCATCTCGAAGTATCGGTCACCGTTGACGAACTCGGCGGCGGTGCGATCGGGAATACCGACCTGCCAAAGCTGTCTGCCGTGCCGTACCGGCTTCCATGGCAGCGAGCCAAGATCGACGGGCTTACCACCCGGGTCGATCGTAATACCAGCCTTGGCGAATTCGCCGATTACTCCATCGGCAAAAGCGTGAAGCGTATACGTTCCGGGTCGAACGCTGGGAATCGTGAACCCGCCGTCGGCCGCGCCATGGGCCCAGAATTCATAGTGCTTGGCGTCGGTCTGCCAGTCTATGTGGGTTGAACTCGCGCCCGGCCCGCCGCGCGGCGATGGGGCATCGTACGCCGGATACGCCAGGCCGACAGTCAACTTGCCGGGAAATTTCCCGTCCGGGGCGACAGGATCATCAATAACAAATCGGCCGTTCACGTCGGAGGCGCTGATCGCGATGTGGATAATCGACGCCGTTAACCCAATAGTACGGCCACAGCCGCGCTTCGGTATCTGCCATTGCGCAGGCATCGTCCCAGAGCGTCTTCGCATCGCCGCCGTTGTTGCAATAGAGAAAGAAGGGACCGACAACCTTGGTCCACTGCTCGCCCTTGGCGACGTTCACGAACGCTCCTCCGTAATGGCTGGATCGCCAGTAATTCAGCACGCAGGGCGCTTCAACCTGGGTCGTATCGTGGTGGCAGAGAAATTCGATCTTGGTCGGACCACCGCTTAGATATTCGATCGTGGGATTGACGATCCACCAGCCGACCTTTTTGGTGGTGCTGGACCAGCCGTAGGCTCGATTCTCGGATTGATCGGCGGTGTAGACGTATTTGTCTTCGCCGCGTAACTCGCGCGGATAATATTTGTTTCGCTTGGCGTCGACGCTGATCCAGTCATAAATGCTCGCCAGCTTCGCGCAAAATCGCGCTTCGCCGATGGAACCGGCGGGATAATCCGGCTGATGCGTGAACGTGCAATAGGTGTAAATTCCTGAATCCCCGCTGCCAAGGCACCAGCGTATTTCAATATCGGCGGGAAAATCCCCGTCCGCCGCGCTGCCCGCGGGATGCCCCATCTTTTTGCCGCCGGAGATGCCTTTCACGGAGACTTCGGCCCGATCCCCGTCGTTCGTTTTGGGATCAATGGTGACCTGATTAATCGTTCGTACGCCGCCGGAGGCATCGTGCGACCAATACGCCCCGGCATGTCCCGATTGGTCGGTGAGCGTTTCCATGCCATTATATTTGAGCGAGGTGAGATCGCCCGATCCCTTGGCAACGCGCGCCGTCACGATGCCATTGGAGAGGACATACGAGACTTTATCTTCCTGAAGAGTCACCGGCGACGACGCGGCCGGAGATGATGAGCAATCCGAACGCCGCGACCGCCAAAACGCGATTCCAATTGATTGGCATGGCGCGTTCCTAATTCATATTTTGCTTCATCCACTCGATCACTTCATTCTCGAGCGCAGTGGGAAGCCGGTTGTAATCCCACGGTTCCTTCAACGCGAGTTTGTCCGCCACGTTCCGCGCAGGCGTAGATTTTCCCTGCAGAATCCACGGCATTACGCACGTCCGCGGGCGTGGCGTCCCGATCGAGTTGCGGCTGCACAACCAGCACCGGCCGTGGCGCGATGAGGCCAAGCATATCCGCATAGTCGTACGGAATCTGCGATTCGTGTCCGATGAAAAAACCCAGCCGGGGGATCAGTTGCCGCTCGATGGCAAATCGCGCGATGCCGCCATCGCCTTTCTCGCCTGTGTCGGTGCGCATCGGCGTGAAGCCGCAGATCGACACGATGCCCGAGACATGACTGTCCAGCGCCGCCGTATAGATCGCCACGGTACCGCCCAGAGAGTAACCGAATAGGTAGACATGGTCGGGATCGACGAGACTGTCCTTCCTCAGCGCATCGACGGCCGCGCTGGCGTCGGTGACGAGCTGGCCCATCTGCGACCAATGAGGGAAGCGGTCGTAGAACGGCCCCGCTTCCTTCATCCGGCTGCCAAATCCGCTCTGGTCAAACGCCAACACCGCATATCCGGCCTTGACCAGGGCGAGCACCGGATGCAGATCGCGATGGTAGACCCACATGTATCCGAGCGGATAGCTGTACCCATGCAGCCAGACAACGGTCCGCAGTTTTTTGCCCGGCGGAATATTTTTAGGGTAATAGAGATCGCCGCGGACGTTGTAGCCGAACGTGAAGGGACGCGATGCGGTCTGAGCGTAATCCGCGGCAAACCATCCGAATTCCTGCGAACCGCCGACGCTGCGCTGAATGACCCAGTTGACGAGGTCAGGGACAACCTGGCCGGGATTCCCGTTGATCGCCGGCCCCGTAGTCGGCCCGGCACGGCGGCCGACAAATCCGCTGCGCGCCGACGGCATTGTCGGCGGGGCCTGGCCGAGCATCCATTGGACCGACGCGCGAATCGCTGCGGGATCAGCGTCCGCCGGCTCGTCGGCGCGATGCTCCGGATAAGTCGCCAAATCCACAGGTTCCCCGCTCTGCCGCTTCCATTGTTCCCAATCCCACGGAAAGACAAACTGGTTGCTCCAGATGCGCGACGAGCGGCCAAACTGCATGTCGAGGAAATCAAGGCAGACTTCCATGTCGTTGGCGCCGTGGAATCCCGGCACGCGATAAAGCCCGAGTTTGTCCGTGGCTCCGAGCAACTGATAAACTTTCATCGCGCTCTGTAGGGACTGTTCGTCGCCCCACGTGTTGGAGACTTCATCGTTGAATCCAGACACCATCAGGCAAGGTCGCGGCGCGATAGCCGCCAGAAGAAGGTTTCCGTCCACCGGCAGGCGGTCTTCGCGGCCGCAGAAGAATCGCAGGCGCGGATTGAACCAGTCCGGAAACATTTTCGTGGTCGATTCGATTCCCTCGGCCTGATCGCGTTCACCCGCCAGGCGATACGGAAGCAACCCTCCGACGCCGGTGCTGCCGGCAAGCACGGCCTTGATTCGCATGTCCAGCGCCGCGGCGATCACCGCCTGCTTGCCATCGCGCGAATAGCCGAAGATGGCCACTCGCTGCATGTCCGCCTCCCGCAGAGTCTGCAGATAGTCCAAAACCGTCGAGGCGGCCCAGGCACGTCTGGGCAGCGTGCCGAAATCAAATTGAGGATACAGGGATCCGATGGCGCGGGAGTCGTCGTTGCTATCGTTGCCGGCATAGCTGGCGGTGATAAAGCCACGCCGCAGGATCGCCGGGGCCCAGTTCCCAAATCCGCCGATCAGGCCCGGCCCCATCAGCACGGGGAACGGACCGGTGCCGTCGGGAATTATCAAGCTCACGTGCATGATCCCTTTGCCATCCGGCCCGACGTGCAGCACAACCGACTGAGAACGATATCCGTCGCTTTTGATCTCCCGCACGTCGGCAGCGGCCAGCGCAGGATGCGACGGGATTGAACCCCAGGCGTATTTTTGAAAAAGATTAAGAATCTCGGTGCGCCGCGCGTCCCATTCCCGCGGCGTTGTCACAGCCCGCCCGTCGAAGAACGTGAGCGGATCGGGAAGCCCATTGTGCCCCGGCAGGAGATCGAAGTCCGGCGGCAATTCGTCGGTCTTTTTTAGCCAATCGTCAAAGGCCGGAACATCCGGCAGGATTTGGACTAGATTGTCTCGGTAGTTCCGCCGCTCCTCGAGCGTCATCGGCAGCGCCGTTTGGGCTGACGCCAGCAAAGTGGCGACTGCCAGAAGAATCAAACCCTTCATGGAGTTCTCCGCGCATGTTCTTATAGCATGATGCACGCCGGTTGTTAAAACCGACATCACGCACGGCAAACGACGGAGCGTTTCAACTCAAGCGATATAGGGATGCGGATTGCGCAGGACGTTCGAACCGTCAGGATTTTGCAAGCTCAAGGATCATGCGGCTGGATCATTTGAGCCGCGCGGCATGACGCCGTAAAAACGGCAAAAGCCGAGCCAAGCAGCTATGACCTGGGCACTGGGCTGGACGGATGCTCACATGATGGTAGACCGCGACTAAGCGCATTTACAGATTGTCTGCCCCGACACGTATCCCCGCCAAGGCAGCCGCGCCTCGCGCCGCGTGGAAGTCATCATCACCGCATGTGAAGGTCCACCCCGGCCTGGCCAAGCTAGTTAATTTCGTTTCGATCTTTTTTCTGAGGACCGGCAGAAGATGACGCAGGCGAATGCCTATTCCGCCGCAGAGGCAAACGTGATGCGGCCGATAGATCGCATGCGCGATTCGGATCGCGCGGACCAGAGCCAGCATTGGCGGTTCTTCACCCCTGAAGCCCGCCACCGCGGCGGAGACATCGGTACCGTATCGACGACGCAACGCGGCAACGCCGATATATCCTTCGAGTCCTCCCGCGCCACCATCGGGGCCGACCACTTCCATACCCGGGACCGACACATCAATCTGTCCGAGATGCCCAGGCGTTCCTTCCTCAACGAACAATGGCTTGCCGTCGTCCAGAACCGCGCTACCGACTCCGGTGCCCAATGCGATGACCAGCAATCTTTCCCGCATTTGCCGGTTTGAATATATGTCGTGGGCAGCGGCGCTTGCGTCGTTCAAAATGCGCGCCGTCCCATCGACAGTCAGCCCGAGCGCCTCGGGCACCAGGTCATCGAGCGAAATCCCCACAAGTCCCGGCACATTAACAGCCATTGAGATTCTGCGGCTGGCCTTGTCAAAAAGGCCTGGCACGCAAAGCCCGACAATGTGCAAATCCGTGAGTCGGCCGGCCACGGTTTCGCGGATCGCAGCGCGCAAAACCTCGGTAGTGGGCTTGGAGTAAAATGGACTCTGAGCAGCCCACAGCACTCGACCGTCCTTGCTGGCCGCGACTTTCACAGCCGTTCCGCCTATGTCAATTCCCAATGCGATCATTCAAACTTCTCTCAATGGGCCTCGGCCGTAGATTGTCCATCCTGAAACCATCGGACGAAGCCCTCAATAGCCTCGTATTCCGCCAAACCCAGCTTGTTATACAGCGACGCGGTCGCCCGATTTCGATCTTCGGCACGCTGCCAGAATTCACGTTCATCGACACCAGGAAACATGGCCTTGTCTTTCTGCGACTGGTGCTTAAAGACAGCTAACCGCTTGCGGAGAAGCTCTTGCGGGGAAAGCGGCACCGCCATCTCAATCTGCTCGGGCTCCCATTCTTCCCAAGCTCCACGATAAAGCCAGACTTCGCAATGCTCAAACCAGTCGTCATTCTTTACGCGTTGAAGTGCCGCCACAATCGCCGCCAGGCAGACGCGGTGAGTTCCATGTGGGTCGGATAGATCTCCGGCCGCGTAGATTTGGTGCGGGCGGATTTCCTTCAAAAGCTTTTCGATGATCGCAATGTCCGCTTCGCCGATGGGCTTCTTGCGAACCGCGCCGGTCTCGTAGAACGGCATTTGCAGGAAGTGCAGCCGATCCGCTGGGATGCCGGCCTCGCGGCCGGCGGCGACGGCTTCACTGCGCCGGATCAGAGTCTTGACCTGTTGCATTTCCTGGGCGTCCGACTGCCCGGGTTTTTTGCGACCCACCGCGTTTTCAATTCTTTCGCCCACGCTTAGCGCCGCCTTGCTCTCGACTCTAAACATCTTCATCAGGTCGGCCGCAAACCGGGCAAACCGGATGGCATCGGCATCAAACACCGCGATGTTGCCCGAGGTTTGGTAAGCAACGTGCACCTCATGACCCTGATCCGCCAGCCGGATCAGCGTACCGCCCATCGAGATAACATCGTCGTCTGGATGCGGCGAAAATACCAGAACGCGCTTAGGGAAGATGGCGTCGCCCGCGCGATCGATGTCTCCCTTGCGCTTGCGATCGACCGGCTTTCCGCCGGGCCATCCGGTGATGGTTTCCGCGAGGCTTCGGAACACCTCGATGTTGATGTTATATGCCGGCCCGTGCGCCGCCAGAAGATCCTGCAGCCCGCCCTCGTTGTAGTCTTCATCCGTAAGTTTGAGGATCGCTTTTTCTGCGTTGCGCCAGCCAGATCGCCGCTTTATTTATCGCCTTTTGATCCCACGAAACCGGTCCAAAAAGCCAGGGCGATTGACGGCTCGTCAGTCGTGCAGCGGCGGCCTCGTCTAGAATCACTTCCGCGTTGGGATGCTCCTGTAGAAATGATGCGGCGACCGAATCCGTAAGCGGCCCCTCAACAGCGGCGGCGACGATCGAAGCCTTCCCCTCGCCAAAAGCCACGAGGATTACGCGCTTCGCCGACAAAATTGTTCCCACACCCATCGTGATCGCGCGGGACGGAACATCCTGCTCACCGAAGAAATCTGAAGCGGCGTCCAAACGCGTGACCTTGTCGAGCGCGATCAATCGCGTGCGCGAATCGCGGCCCGATCCCGGTTCATTAAATCCGATGTGTCCGGTCCGACCGATACCCAGCAACTGAAGATCCAGCCCCCCCGCTTCCGCAATCGCCGCCTCATATTGTTCACAATATGCCGACACCTTTTCGACGGACAGCGTGCCATCGGGAATGTGGATGTTTGCCGATGGGATATCGATGTGATCGAACAGATATTCGTGCATGAAGCGCCAGTACGACTGCGGCGCCTCCTTTTGCATCGAATAATATTCGTCCAGATTGAATGTGATGACGTTTTTAAACGACAGCGATTCCTGCTGATGACGGCGAACCAACTCGGCGTAGACCGAGACCGGGGTCGATCCGGTGGCCAGACCCAGAACACAATTCCTCCCCTCGGCGGCGCACCGGCGAATCAATGCCGCTATTTCGGCGGCCACACTAATGCTGGCGTCTCTCGCGTCGGAAAATATGCGCGTTTTAATATGCTCTTTTCGGCAATGGGCAGCCATAATGGCCTCCAGCGGACCCGCTGACACTTTTTATACTAAATATTAAAAAGTGTCAAGATAATTGCCGGTAAAGCGATCCTCCAACAACTATTGCTGTTGTTGTGATGTAATGTCATTATAAATGCGCCTCCTGCTATAATGCGATATCACAACCCCGTTTATCTGGCATATTTACGGGGCATTCGGCAAATGCGGGAAATCTGCGCCAGGCGGGTCGCGAAGAGGTCCCCGGCACCCCGAGGTGATCTTTGGTGAGCCGGAAGCTTCTGGATGGTGTAAAATGATAAAAAGTCGCCTCGAATGCATAATCAAAGCATATTGCGATCAAATCAGAGCCAAGGAGCGAATGTGCTAGACTCGCGCGAGAAACAGATTATCCAGATATTGTGGAATCGGGGCAGGCTGAGCCGCTGGGAACTTCACAGGCTGTCGGGACAGACGCCAAACGGAGTGGGCAACGTAGTCGGTAGTCTGCTCGAAAAGGGGTTGCTCCGTGAATGTCGTGCCGAACCATCCAGCGGCGGCCGGCCCCGGATTCCGTTGGAGCTGGATCCGCAACAGCGGCATGTGGTGGGAGTCCTTATCGCACAACGCGCGGTCGAAGTCTGCCGGCTCAATCTCAACGGGCACCTGATCGGCAAGGAGATTCGCCGCGAGGTGCCGCGGTCCGAGCACATGATAGCGACCGCGGCTCGGCTGCTGGAAAAAATCGTGGATGACCAGACCCTGGGCGTCGGTCTTGGCGCCGCGGGCTTGATCGATGCGGAAACTCACGAGATTTTGATGAGTTCCGCAATCCCCGACCAACGGACCATTTCTCTCCAGCCCATTTACGAAGCGGCGGCCAATTGTCCGCTCGTCCTTGCCAACGATATGCAGGCTTTGGCGATCCGCTGGATGCTGACTCACCGCGCGGAAATTACTCACGATGTGCTGCTGGTGGGATTCGTCGACGGTTCCATGGGCGCCGCCATGCTGATCGAAGGCCGGCCAAATCGAGGATGCGTGATGGCGTGCAATGAACTTGGCCATACGCGGCTGCCCGTTGAAACCGATCGCTGCTACTGCGGACAGACCGGTTGCCTGGAAGTCATCTGCTCAACTGGATTCCTGAGGCGCAATGGTTTGCCCAAAGGACAGACCTTGCAATCGATTTTGACAATGGACGAGCGATTCCCGTCGCTGGATAGGCTGCTGGAACTGCTCGCCACGGGAATCGCCAACAGCGTGAACTTCGTCCGGCCGCATCGGCTGGTGCTGGTCAGCAATCTGCTTCGGCACGACACGTTCAGCGTCCCGCTGGTCAGGCAGATTCGGGGAATGCTGCTCTCGGAATTGGCGGACCGGGTGCGGATCGATCTCTGGGATCAGCCGGCGTTCCAGTCGGCGGAGACCGCCGGTTGGGCGGCTCTTGCGAATCTTTACACCGATGCCTGGGAGCCGACAACGATGAACACTACGCGAGATCAGGAAAAAGCGGCGGCTGAGATTTGATCGGCTTTAGCGCAAATCATTGAGGAAAACCACGGATAACGCGGATAAATTCGGCAGGGTTCCCAAACCGCGCGTCGCGCGGTCTGCACACCGTGGGGAAGCACGAACCAGATCTCAAGTGATCCCCGGCATCGAACATCCGTGATATCCGTGCCCATCCGTGGTCAATAATCCGCGTTAGGAATCAGGACCTTAAAACGTAAAATAAAAAACGGGTGGCAATAGGGAATGGTTCCCTACCGCCACCCGTGTGGGCGGGAGATCAGGTTGTCGCCCGATGGAGGCCGATCAGGCCTTGCGGCGGCGGCGAGCCAGGAGCAGCAGACCGCTCACGGCGCCGATGCCGATTGACGCTGGTTCGGGCACCACGGCGTTCACGTTATCGAGAAAGACCGTTGCGCTTGCGTCCGAGTCAAACGTAAACTGAAGTCCACTGACGGCCCATCCGGTTCCGGAGTTTATCAGTGCACCGTAAGAGGGATACGTTATCGACGTGTTCGGATCGGTATAGGATCCATAGTCGATGAAAGGGATGCTCACATCGAGATACGTTCCCGGCGCAAAATCGACGTTTGACCACTCGGTGTTCACCGGAGTGAAACTTGCCCCAGTGCTCTCACTGTTGTTATAGGCATACATGGTCACAGTGATATCGGAATAGTTACCGCCATACGGTGCGTTCGGCGAGATGCTGACGTCCGCGGTGAACCCAACGAGACCCGGATCGCCTAGGGCAGCCGGCAGGTTCGCCGTGGTGTAAGTACCGGTGTATCCACCGGGCGTTACGACCTCCAGCGAGTTCGATCCCACTGTAGTCCCGTAAACGGCTTGGGCGGTCGAGGTAACTCCGTTATTCGGCAAAAACCCGTCCCTCCCTCCACCAGCATCCCCGGTTTCAAACGAATACAACAACTGGGCGTGAGCCGAAGCCGCACCCAGACACATGGCGGCTGCAATAGCCACCGCTAATAGAGACTTCCGCATTTTTGGACCTCCTTAAAAGAGAAACGAGCGACAATCTTGAAGCGGGCGACGGATATACCCATTTGTATCCCGTCCTTGTTTGTAACATGAATGTTCCGGAACACCACGAAAAAACGTATGAATGATTCCAGAACCTAGTTCTTACAACCTTTTAGTATTCATTCACTTAAGTAACTTTGCTCCTATCAGAGTCATCTCCATATTTATGCAACTTAGCTCGCCGGTTTATCCGGGAGAGACGATGCAGGCATCCAAAACCATGAAGGTTCCTACAGCTCGTGATTCAACGTGACCGTCAACGCAGAGTGCGTTGAGGGTTGTGTTATTCAGGTGGCGGAATCGCAGGTGGGAGACGAAATAATCAGGACCGCTGAGTCCTGCGTTGGACGATATATCCATGTTGTATTTTTTCTCACCGGTGGCGCAAATAGTGTTAGAAAGGGGGACAGTATAATCGCCGGGCGATATACATCGGTTGTACGTATATGACGTTTTAGTGCCGACAAACAATTCATTTCCGCCCGAGCCGACGCCGATTGTGTTGTAGTCGAGTGCGGTCGCTTGTTCATAGGCGACGTTACCAGGACCCCAATCGAAAACCTGTGGTGCGTCCCAGAAAAGAAATGCAGTGCTCGGCTTGATATTCGACAGCTTTCGATTGGTAAGGTATTGAGGATTGTCCGAAGTTCCATCCTGATTCCCGATTGGATCGTAAGCCTCCATGAATATCCGCGGATTGCAGGTGTAATGATTGACGTACCGGCCATAGGTGGCATCGATGGTATCCACATCGTGGAATATCGCGGACAAATTATGGACAAGCAGATCGGGACCAAGAATGTTCGCTTGAATAATTTGAGAAAGGGCGAAATCCCAGTACCAACTTATTTCGTTGGTCGACCGCGGCATATTGGTTTCCCATGTCATCGGAAAAGATGAACCCTGATTACCCGTTGGGTCGTATTTCACATCGCCCAACGGAATGAGTCCGTTATTTTCGGACGCATAAATATTCAAAGCCTGCCCCATTTGCCTGAGTCTGGATTGACAGTCGATTAGATTCGCCTGCTGTCGGGCCTTGTTTAGCGCTGGAAGCAGGACGCCGACCAATAGCGCGATAATTCCGATTACGACCAGGAGTTCGACAAGGGTAAATGCATTCGTGCGGCTGTGGGCGCTCGTCCTAGCTGATTGCTCGACACCTGAACCGTCTGCCCGCGCTTTGATTCACGACTTCCCCGACATTTTCTGCGACATATCTCATACCGATGCCTACTTTTTATCATGTGAAATAATAAATGAAAGAAAAAAATCGAAATAATTTCGATTTTGCTATGGTTCGACCTGCTCGGGGACGTCGGTTCCTCCATTGGGACAGGGGACGTTTGCCATTTCGACTTGCGCTTGCAAGTTACCCGGCTCCAGCCACTTAGCTTCGCCGGGTCTCTTAAGCTCTAGGCCATATCTGTCGGTCTCGGGGGATCGCCCGTGGGCGACAACGACATCGTGAAATTTGGAGTTATATCGCTCCATGAAGCCGACGAATTTTTGTCCCCCGCATTGGAATACGAACGCCTCGACGGCCTGCTGCCCGTTGTAATCAAAAGGAGGTACATTAGTAGAACTGGCGGCGAAGAAAGTTTTGCCATCGTCCACGGTGAAATACGATTCCGGCGGGCCATCGGGATATTTGTGTCGCCCCGCCATCACCTGCACGACAATCAAACCAACTGCCAAAACTACAATTACAGCCCCGCCGCCGATTGCGACATTGGGGTGTGCATTGAGCCATTCGCGCGCGCCCATCATAGAAGCTCCTTTCGAATAATTTTGTTACTCAGATGAAAATCAATATTTGCGATCATTCGAATTCCCTAGCCTTTAATCCCCGTTGTAGTGATTCCCGCGATAAACGTCCGTTGAGCCAGGAAAAACAGGCCGATCACCGGAAGAATAACCAGCACGCTTGCGGCCATGAGCAGATGCCAGGGCGTACCGCCCTGCTGGCTCTGGAAATTCTGCAGGCCCAGGGCCAGGGTGAACTGCTCGGGTCTTTGCAGATATACGAGGGGCGCCAGGAAATCGTTCCAGACCGCCATAAACGAGAAGAGCGCCACTACCGCCAGCGCGGGCCGCGCCAATGGAAGAACCACGCGGAAAAGAATTCCGATTTCACCGCAGCCGTCGATGCGCGCGGCTTCGGAAAGTTCCCTGGGGATCGTCATGAAAAATTGCCGGAGAAGAAAAATGCTGAACGCAGATCCGAACCAGGCCGGCACCCAAAGCGGTTTGAAAGTGCCGAGCCACGCGGTTCCGGTCACATCTCCCAGCCATCGGAAGATGCTGAACAGCGACACCATCGTGACGGGAAACGGAATCATCATCGTTGCCAGCATGATGCCAAAAAGCGCGCCGCGGCCGCGAAACGGAATCTTGGCAAATCCGTACGCGACCACGGCGCTGGAAAGCGTCGTCCCGGCCACCGTCAGCAGAGCGACAATCATCGAATTGCGCGTCCAGAGCAGGAAACTGGTTTTTTCGCCGGTGATCACTTCCCAATAATTGTGCGGAACAACCGGTTTGGGAAGAATTTGCGGGGGATACAGGATCGCATTATCCGCTGTTTTCAGGCTGGTTGAGACCATCCACGCAAACGGCGCCACCGCAAGCACGCAAACCGAGATAAGCATGAGGTGAGTAAACATTTTGAACGAGGGCCGTGTCCGCCGGCCGCTCGCTGCCGAATGGGTGCCGGCGTCAAGCCTGGCGATATCCGCCGGGGCTCGCGAACTTGTGTGGCGATTTTCAATCTGTTCGGTCAATGACACGATACTTCCTATTTTTGGCAACCGTCATTTGTCCTGATAATGCACCCATCGCTTGCTGCTCCAGAAAGCGATTCCGGTAAGAGCCAGCACGACGAGCAATTGCAACCACGCCATCGCGCTGCAGTAGCCCATCTTCAAGTAGCCGAACGCGTTGTCGTACATGTACTCGGTATAGAGATAGGTCGCCCTCCCCGGCCCGCCCTGGGTCATGATGAACGGAAGCACGAAGACCTGGAGCGTTCCGATGATGCCCATGATCAGATTAAAAAAAATGACCGGCGAGATGGCAGGCAGCGTTACATGCCGCAGGGTTTGCAGCCTATTGGCCCCGTCCAAATCCGCGGCTTCGAATAATTCCCTGGGCACATCCTGCAAACCCGCCAGAAAGATGACGACGGTGTTCCCCACGCCCCAGAAGCTGATGATCACCAGCGACGGCAGCGCCCATTGCACATCGGTCAGCCAGCCCGGCGGATCTTTCATCCCGAGCCCGCGCAGCACGAAATTCACCAGCCCCAGCTTGCTGTTAAAAAGCCAAAGCCACAGCATTGCCGACGCCACTGCCGGAATTAAAGAGGGCAGGAAGATCAATGTTCGGTAGATCGCCTGTCCGCGAATCTTCACGTTCAGGAGCAGCGCCAAAGCGAGCGCGATGAGCAACCCCGCCGGCAGCGCCAGAATCGCGTAGAAGAATGTGTTGTAATTCGCGGTCCAGAAAATCGAATCGTTCATTAGCCCGCGATAGTTGGCCAAGCCGACAAAGACCGGCTTTTGAATAAGAGGATAGTCGCAAAAACTGTAGTAGAGCGACAGGGAAATCGGAAGCAGCGTAAACGCGCCGAAACCGACAAGCCAGGGGGAGATAAATCCCAGGCCTTTGAAGAGATTTCTGGTATCAGATCGCAACGTGGATCTCCTGTTTCACGGCCTGCGCGTTTGGGCGTTTCAATAGGCAGTCGAGCCGCGTGCCCGCTGCTGCCGCGCAAACTCATCGTATTGCGCCTGCAATCTTACCTGCAATTCCGCCAGCCCCCGTTGGGGTGTCACCTGAAGGAGCGAAATCCGCTGGCTTAGGGCGTTCAGGTCATCCACCACTTCGGGCATGATCGGGATCTGCGGCACCGTTTGCGCGTTGGGGCTGCTGGCCAGGCGCTCAAAAATACGAATGTACGGGTTCGGGTGGTTGTTCAGGAAATCTTCGCTCACTTTGGCAAGCGGAGAACCTTTGCAATGGAATTTGTTGAGCTTTTCCATGACGTCCTGCCGGTTGACGTATGCGATGAATTCGAAGGCTTCCTTCTTGTGTTTCGAACCTCGCGGAATCGCCAGCACATCGAAGCCGCAATATGCGACGTCTTTCAGACCAGGCGCCGCCGTCGGAAACGGCGCGACAGCCCATTCATAGTTCCGCAGCCGCTCCTGCGGCGATTTTTTCATCTCCACGTCCTTTGGCCACAATACCGTGGACATCGAAGGCTTGCGGTTATAAATGAAGTTAGCCAGGAAGGAACCTTGCATCTCCATCGCGACGGTACCTGCCAGAAAAGCATTTTGCGGCGAATCGAAATTGCCCACTCCATTGCGGAAATCGCTCATCGCGTCTTTCCCCAGCCAGGTGGCGTAGCTTTGAATCCATTCGTATGCCTTCTCGACCGGTTCGGAAGTCAGGGTGAACCGTTTGGTTTGCGCATCCCAAAAACTGCCGCCGAACGAATAGCAGGAATAGTTGACATACCAGTTCGGCTCCATCGGGAGGAAACCCGCGCGAATCAGGCGTCCGCCCGGCTCGCGAATCGTCAGTACCCGGGCATAAGCATCCAATTCATCGATCGTTCGCGGCGCTCGATCGGGATCGAGTCCGGCGGCACGCAGAGCGGCCGCATTTTCGTGGAAGATGCGCATGTTGTAATGCAACGCCACAACCGTCGGCGTGCTGACCAGCGCCCAGAGATGGCCGTCGTAATTGCAGCCGTTCCAATAAACCTGTTTGTAATAAGATGCGGTAATCCCATGTTCGCGTGCCATGTCCTCGAGCGGTTCGAGGCGCCCATGGAGGCGAACTGGACGAGATTGTTGTCGAAGAGCCCCGCGATGTCCGGCGGCACACCAGCGGCCGTCGCCACCAGCGTCTTCTGATTGATCGTGCTGGAAGAGATGTAACGAACGTAAATGCCCTTTTGGGCCCCCACCGTACTGTTGAAATCGTTAACGATGACGCGCATCTGCGCTTCTTCGTTGCCGGTCCATTTCTCCCAGTAGTCGATGACCACTCGGTCTTTGGGAAGGGACTCGTTAGCGCGAGGGCCGAACGCCAAAAGGCCCGCAACGGCGGCGACAATCAGCAGGATAAATGACCACTTAATCGCTTTCATGATAATATCTACGCTGGCGCGTTTCACAATCTCATCGCGCCTCAGGATCGACATGATAATACCATAAGCAGGCCGATATTGTACGAAAATTCGCTATTTCGTGATTGCAAACCAAACGGAGGCCCGGTTATCATCGGACAGGATAGAATAACCCTAGGCCCCACTTATTATCGCATGAGACAAAAAGTAGTCCCCCAATTCGTTGCCGTGCTGCTGGTTCTATTACTGGGCCTTGCGGCGCGGGCGAGCCCGAATCGGGTGGTGGTGGGTTACTCGGCCACATGGCGCGATCCGGAGTCGCCGCCCCAGTGTTATAACTTCGACGCCGTCACATATCTCGCCCGGGCATTTCTGGTCCCGCATCCGGATGGCACTGTCGAGACGCCGGATGGCTACTTCAACAAGACCATGGAGTCGCTGGCCCGCCAACATGGCGTAAAGCTGCTGATGTCACTTGGCGGCGAAGCATCCAACGCCGACAACTGGCTTTCAATCGCCCGGCATCCGAGTTATTTCCAAAATTTCTGCGACAACTTGGATAAACTCCTGGCGGATCATGGTTACGACGGCATCGACATCGACTGGGAACCATCGGCCACAACAACCGAGGACGGGCTCGCGTATACATCTTTCCTCAAGAGCCTTCGCACCCGCTTTCCCGGCCGAATCATTACCACGGCGCTGGCGCAACTGAGTATTGGATCGGTCATTTCTCGTGGAAAGATGTGACCGACAACGTCGATTTCGTGAACGTGATGACTTACGACTACAGCGGCGGCTGGGGTGGCCGCGCGGACTATTGTTCCAATCTCTTCCCGGCTGGCGTCTATGCGCCCAAACCCACATTGTCAGTTGCCGAAGGCATGACAAACCTGATTGAAAATCACAAGGTCCCCCCTTCCAAACTTCTGTTGGGCATCACATTCTGGCCCAGCCGATTCAGCGTCAATCACATCGGGGATCCATTTCCCGTGAACGCGCCCGGTTTTAGCATGAATATCACGTTTGCCGATACGATGTGCCTGCTGCGCACGGGCAATTACGCTGATTTCTGGGACGAAAAGGCGGCGATGCCGTATCTGGAGCGCAAAGGCGGCGGCAGCGTGGTGGCTTATGAGAACCCCAAATCCATCCAACGAAAGTGCGAATACGCGGCAAAACTCGGATGCGCCGGCGTAATGATCTGGCATCTGGGCGCGGACGTGGATGGAGACAAGGCGCCGCTGATGGATGCCGTGGCCGAATTGTGCGGAGTCGCCGGACAAATTTTTCCGCGGAAAATTATCGAGCAGCAGGTCGCCGATCGGGAACATCAAATTCGAGAATTGAGATCCCATCACAACCAGCCGGACGATTCCGTCTATGATGAATCACCTTCACAATTGTCCGCATTGCCTTTGGACCAACTGAAAGCACTTCTAACGCGCGTGGAGACAGATTGGGGATCACTCCAGGACCAAGTCTGGCAGATAGAAGCCACGCAACGCCAGACCAAATGACTCGCTTGGAACGAATCATTCCCCGGCCAATGTCGGCGCAGCCGAAGAGCGGTGTTTTTACCGTTTCATCGGACACCGTCATCTCTATTAACGACCAGGCATTTGACGGTGCGAAACTTTTGGCCGAAATGCTCGCGCCGGCCTTGGGTCGCATGCTTCGCATCGTCCTGATCGCTCCGCCGTCAAACTGTATTGTCCTGAAAATCGATCCGTCTCTTTCGCGCTTGGGCCAGGAAGGATATCGAGTCGAGATAACTCCAAAACGAACGGAGTTGATCGCACAAACGCCCGGCGGACTGTTCTGGGGCCTGCAAACGCTTCGGCAGCTTCTCCCCACAGAAATCTTTTCGCAAACGCCGGTCCGCGACATTCCCTGGGAAATTCCCTGCGGGATCATTGAGGATCATCCCCGCTTCGGCTGGCGCGGAATGATGCTCGACTGCTCGCGGCACTTCATGCCCGTTGCATTCATTTTTAAATGGATCGACCTGCTTGCCCTTCACAAGATGAACATCTTTCACTGGCATTTGACGGACGATCAGGGTTGGCGGATTGAGATCAAAAAGTACCCAAAACTCACCGAAATCGGAGCGTGGCGCAAAGAAACCCTGATCGGCCACGCGCTCTCGAAGGAAACGCATACCTACGACGGCGTTCCACACGGCGGCTTTTACACGCAGGATCAGATCAGAAGCGTCGTGAAATATGCGGCCGCGCGAAATATAACCATCGTTCCGGAAATCGAACTTCCCGGCCACTCTCAGGCGGCGATCGCTGCGTATCCCTATCTGGGAAACACCGGCCGGCAAATCGATGTGTGGAACTCCTGGGGAGTCAGTCCAAACATTCTGAATGTCGAGGAATCGACCATTCTTTTCTATCAGGATGTCCTAAGCGAAGTGATGGAACTTTTTCCTTCGCCCTTCATCCACATTGGCGGCGACGAGGCGATCAAGGATCAGTGGAAAGCCAGCGATCGGGCACAAGCCAGAATGGCCGAACTGGGACTCAGGGACGAGGAAGAACTGCAAAGCTGGTTCATTCGTCAGATGGATGAATTCCTGACCAGTCACGGACGAAAGCTGGTCGGTTGGGACGAGATCCTTGAAGGCGGCCTGGCATCGGGCGCGATGGTCATGAGCTGGCGCGGCGAGGAAGGCGGCATCGCCGCGGCGAATTCGGGGCACGATGTGGTGATGACGCCGCAAAAACAGGTCTATTTCGATCATTATCAATCGGAAAGCACGGACAACGAACCGCTGGCGATCGGCGGCTTCCTGCCCATCGAACAGGTCTACCAATACGAGCCGGTGCCCGCGGCGATGGATGGGAAAGCCGCCGGGCATATCCAAGGAGCGCAAGGTCAATTATGGACAGAATATGTTCGGGATCCGGCCCATGCCGAGTATATGGTTTACCCGCGCGTGCGCGCTGGCGGAAGTCGTTTGGTCCGGGCGACAGCCGCGGGAATTTTCCGAGTTCCTTCCCCGGTTGAAGCTGCACCTTGAACGATTGAAACTACTCGGCGTGAATTATCGCCCGCTTGATTCCTGACATCGTCTCGCGGACGCTATCGCTTCTTTGTCGGCTTGTGATGTCGATAGTCGGCAAGTGGTGATGCACTGGTGATCTGGTCCTGGGGAGCCAGTTGGACGGAATCGTTCGTGAGGACAGTTGCGGCTTGGCTCGCGGACTGGCCGAGATTTTGCGAGAGCGGCGTGAAGTCTTCGGCGTTGACAGTCCCATCGTAATTGAAATCCCCGTCATCCCACATCATGCCGCTCTGACCGAGGTGTTCCGAGAACTGCGTGAAGTCTTCGGCGTTGACCGTCCCATCAAGGTTAGCATCGCCCAGCAGGGTGTACGTGATTTTGATGGTGCCGGTGGGCAAATTGGCCGGATTGCCCGCATCGGCTGAATCGGCGTAACCGATTCCATAACTCAGACCATCGACGACCATCGGCGCGCTGGACTTGATGCCCTGGCCGTTCCAAGCTCCATCCGCGTAACCACTGACAATCGATGCGGTGATCGATGAAATCGGGTCGGCGTTCGTGCCGTAGTTGATCAGGAGCGTGTTGTTGCCCAGGTCGAGAGTAGCACCGGGATTGATTGTCAGGGAAGACGTGGAGAAAACACCACCGCCCGCGGCAAGCGTCAGCGTACCGCCGTTCAAAACAAGCGAGGTAACGCTGAACGGCGAGCTGATGGTGGGTGTGCCGCCGTTGATGACAACAGCCGTGGTACTCCCCGGGACCGCGCCGAAATTCCAGTTGCCCGGGGTGCCCCAGGAATTCGAGACGGTGCCCGTCCACGTTTCGTATGCCGCGCCGACGACGCTTTTGATTGCCGGCAGCAATGAAGGGGCGCCATAAGTCCCACCGGTGAAATAATCTTGACCCAGTTCCCAAATCATGACGCCGCCGTAGCCGTTCTGAATCGCGTATTGCGTTTTTTCTTCGACCGTGTCGATCCCGTTGTAGCCCCAGGTTGTGCCGTTGATCGTAACGCTGTCTGCATTGGCCGCGGGAAATGCGCCACCGTTGGCGGCAGCGTAGGCGTTGACAATCTGCGCATAAGTCTCCGCAGTGCTGTTGGACCAACTGGTTCCAGAACTGCCATAGAATGGCATTCCATACATCAGGTCGGTCTTTGGCACTCCGCCTTTCGCGGCGTAGGCCGCCCACGCGGCGAGATAAGTTCTGGACTCGTAGTTTGGAGCGCTGTCCGGGCGCTGGAGTTGTAATCGAGAAGCGTAGACCATCACATTGAATTGATCGATGTCCGAAAGATAGGCCGTTGGAATGATATATGGTGGGGAAACCTGCACGGCTTCGGATAGTTTGAGCCCGTGAGACGAGGTTGCCGCGTGGAGGGTGGCCAGAAAGCTTCCCCAACTGTTCATTTGCGCCTGCGTCAGGCTGCCATTGTTTGGCTCATAGTCCAGATCGATGCCATCAAGTTTATAGGTTGAGCAAAATGCGAGGATATTATTCACGAAGTTTGTAGTCGCCGTCGAACTTTGGGCGATCGTGAGAAATGCGGATGACGGATCCACCGTGATGTTGACGGAGACGCGCTCCGGGGCGGCATGCGCTGCCGACACGACGGTCTGCAATTGCGAGAAGCTGTACCCGCTTGCCGAAGTTGCCCCCAGCGAGCCTGTGGCGGTGGCGACAACCGAGAAATAATTGATTTGCGTGAGCGCGTTTAAGTCAATGCTGCTGAAATGGCTGAATTCGTAATCGGGCAGATAACCAACCACCTGAAAACTTGCGGACAGAAGCGTCCGAGCCTCAAGAGGCTCGCAGGCAGGCTCGCGGAAGCGCGAAGCAGATTTCCTGTTTTTCATGGATTGCATTTCTCCCCCGCAGGAACACCTTTGAAACAAATTATACGCCTGAATCCGAAACGCGTCGCGAGACGACCTTTCTATCTGAGCAGATAATAATGCGGGAAAGCCAAAAGTCCACTGAAAAACTGCGTTCGGAAACTGGTTGAGCGTCAGGATGCGAATGTCTATTCCGCAGCTTGGGCTTGGGCAATGTGTTCGATTGATGCGGCGCGCGGGCGGAAGAACAGGAGAATAGCGATTGCCGAAACCGCGGCGATAGCCGACTGTGTCCACCAAATCGATTGGAAATCGAGGACAGTTCCGGAAGGGGTTTGTTTCGTGAAATGATCGAACAATTGCGAATAGGGTCCAGCCAGCGCCGGGCCCAAGCCGAACAGCGCAATCCCGAGCGCTGTTTGGGCCGAATGGCGGACCTTGGGCGGGAAGACCTGGTCAACATAGAGAATCGCGGTCGTAAAAAAGCAGGCGTAGGCAACCCCCTGTAAAGACAGGGCGAGGATCGTAATTGGAGCGGGCACATCAAGCGCGAAAATCGTGAACCGCAAAGCCTGGGCAGCCGCGCCCGCGAACAAAACGATTTTGTATCCGAACTGTTGAAGCAGAGGCCCGAGAACAAAAAGAAAAACGACCTCGCTGATCTGCGATATGGCCAGAGTTGGTCCGACAAGCTTAAGGGGTACGCCGACCACGGCGGACATGAACGGCCCGATGTTCAAATAGTATGCGGTGTGAATGGCGGCGATCGGCAACGCGATCAGCATGAGCACGATAACGGACGGTTCGCGCAGCAATCGCAGAGTTCTGATCGTCAGGAATGGTCCGCGAGCGGTATCGGTCGGAGGAGTCTCCGGGAGCACAAAAAAGGCATATCCGGCGTAGCAGAAGGCCAAGATAGCCGCCGCGCGCAAGGCGTCTGGAATTCGCGCGATATTGGTCGCGTGATCGGCGGACCGAAGCACAAGATAGGTGAAGGCCGCCGAAGTAAAAATCCAACCGAGCGTGCCCCACATCCGCACGCGCGGAAATGAGTGCTCGCGGTCGGTCAGATGGCTTAGCGCCAGAGAACTCGAAAGCGATTGCGTCGGCACATACGCGATCGAGAAACAGAGCATGATGGCGAAGAAAGGCGCGAACGTCCTCGAAGCGGCGTTGAGGAATAAAAGAACCGCCGCTATGGCGTGAAGGATTGCCAGCGCCTTTTCGGCGTTGAAATATCGATCCGCGACCTGGCCCGCGATAATCGGCGCCGTGAACGCCCCAATCGCATTGGCGAAGCCGAGAACCCACCCGATCTGCCCGGGAGTGAAACCCAATCCGTGAAGTGACCGGGGAGCGCCAAGATAGTTCGCAAGATACGGATACCACATTCCCCGGACGGCATATTCCAGGAACATCATGATGCACAGCCGGATAGTAATGGAGCGATGTGCCATGAAAGTGTGTCGACGCAGGGCAAGCGTATACTTCGCCGATCCTGCCAGACTGGTCATTTAGATGCAAACTATGGACGTGAATGGAACCGTCTTTAAATCGCGACTGTTTAAGATGGGTAAACGACTCGGTCGTCACACTTGCATAAATCCAACTTATTATAAAAATTGATAATAATTTAACTGTGATCGCCATCGCAGGGAATCACCTCGAAATCGACTTGCGGCAAAACATTAAATATGCCAAAAATACCGGAAAAATGGGGCGATTTTTTGCTCCCTTCCCGCTCGTCAACGCGACTTCAAGCAACGCAAATCAATTACCGAAAGCTGACCCAACAGAGCAAACTTTCCGACTTTTTACTTGCGTAGATAACCTCAAATCTCTAGAATTTCGCGTGGTATATTTCCCTTAAACTAAACCCTCGGATGGGGAGGTTGATATGAAACGTACGCTGAAGTGTTCCGCTGCTGGTCTTGCGGCCATAGCCCTCGCGGCATCGTCGGTAAAGGCCCAGACTCTGGTCTATTCTTTCGAAACGCTTTACGATAACACAACGCCGCCTACTCAGGATCCAGCAGGCACTTTTCCAAACGACTTTGCCCCAAACACCCCGTCCCCTGGAAGCACCCTAATCACGCAGTCGACCATTGGTGCTACCAATGGGTCATATTCGATGGATTTCACCCAGAAGGCTACGGAAACGTTCACGGGCGCACTTACACAGCTTGTAAACACCACGGTCCCCGGAGATATCGATTCCGGAATAATCCTGAGCACGAACACCACGGCTCTCTCAGTCGACGTCACGGTACCATCCACCGGAAATTTCGTCGGCAACTTCGCCCGCATGGGATTCAGTGCCTTCGGAAATGATTCCATGGGGGATAATGGGCTGCAAGTACAGGTAAATGCCGCTTCCGAAGTCAACATCGATTTTGCGCCGGGAACATATCAGTTCACCATTCCCCTGATCGCGAGGTCTAATCCCGAGACCGGCGACACCAATGTCCCATTTTCCAGCGTTTTTGGCCCTGATCCGGATAGTCAGATCACAACGCCGACCGGATTCGAGTTCTTCATCAACAAATCGGCTGATAGCGGACTGACCGTCTACCTCGATAACGTGGAGGCCATCGGGCCCGCCACCGTCGGAACTTGGGCCCATAGCAGCGGCGGAAGCTGGTCGCTTCTGGGAGACTGGACCGGAGGAATCCCGCAGCTTGCCATGGACACTGCCAACTTCAACGGCGCCATCACCGGCACTTCCATGGTCACTCTCGATGGCAATCGATCGGTGGGAGCGCTGAATTTCGCTAATACAAATCAATACGTTATCGCTCAAGGCACGGGCGGCGGCACGTTGACGCTCGACGCGGCCGGGTCGAATACATCCACGATTACCGACTCGTTGGGCAGCCACACGATCTCTGCGCCGGTGGACTTCAATACCAACACTACGGTCACCGTCAATAATGCGGGCAATACCCTCAATATTTCCGGGAATATTTCCGGCGTCGGCAGTTTGATGGTGGCGGGAAACGGCACCCTCGATCTCAGCGGCACCAACAGTTACGTCGGCGGAACCACGGTCTCTTCAGGCGTTTTGGTTATCGGTTCGTCGACAGCACTGCCCACGTCAAACGCTGTCGTCAACATATCGTCCGGTGCCACGATGAAGCTTGCGACTGGCATCGGCAGCGTGACCCTGCAACTGCCGAACCTCGCCTCCGGCGGAATATTGGATATCACCAACAACAAACTGTTCATCGACTACGGCACCGGAGCCGACCCGATCGCGTCCATCGCCGCGTGGATTAAGAACGGCTTCTATAACCTGACCGGTCCGCAGATCATTAGCAGTTCCATCGCCGCGGATGACGCCGCCAGCGGTCTTAGTTATGGCATCGGTTACGCCGACTCGGCCGATCCGGGCAATCCAGCCAATTTGCCCAGCGGCACCATCGAAGTCATGTTCACCCTTTTGGGCGACGCCAACTTGGATGGAATCGTCAACAGCGAAGACTTCACGCCGTTCTCAGCCAGTCTCGGCAAGAGCGGTATGTGGGATAACGGAGATTTCAATTACGACGGAACTGTCAACAGCGAAGACTTCACGCCGTTCTCGGCGAATCTGGGCAAGTCCGCCACCTTGGCCGCCCAGGGCGGCGCTTTGCAGGCAGCCAACGGCCTGAACCTGGTGAGCGTGCCCGAGCCGATGAGCGCCGGGATGATGGTGGTGGCGGGATTAGGGATTCTCCGACGGCGGCGACGATCTTCGCTCCGGCTTGATCCGAAGTAGCTAACGAACAATTTCACCTTCATTTGCATTGAGTCCCGCAACAAGGTTTTGCGGTACGTGAACCGCATCCTTCTTCTCGCGCGGATGGTCGGCACGCTGACAAAAGACCCCAAAAAAGCCGAAGAAGGGATTTGAACCCTTAACCCCCGCTTTACGAAAGCGGTGCTCTACCGTTGAGCTACTTCGGCGGATTCGTTTTCGCAGGATAACCGGCAGAAGGCCGAGTTATCAAGGACGGCAGGCGACGGCTGATGGCTTGAGAACCGCATCGATAAATACCCGCGGCGGTCGATAACGGTGAGCGACCACGTAGTGGTGAACCATTCTCGGCGCGGCATACCAAATCCCATCGCGACTCATAATGCGAATTTGCCCGTTCCCGATCGACAAAAAGAGTACGCGGTCATTAGGACAAAACTGACACTGGTGAAATCCGCGATGTAAATGCACGGGCCGATGGCATAGCTCCAAAAGCGCCTCGACGAAGTCAGGAGGGACTGCGCCGCGAGGAAATTCACAGGATTGGTCCAGCCAGCCGACGTTGAGAACGGTTTGACTTTCTGTGCCGTCGCGCACGTAGGTATGCGGCGTCAAATCAGCAAAGTAACTCATGGTGGTTCTTCAAACTCGTATGCTGGGCTCGGCCTTCGGCGGGAAGATTAATCGGATCGGGCGTATGCGGCAATTGGACCGTATTGGCGGAAGAGTGTTTGACGTGGCGCCGATGGGGACAAACTCAATTCAAATGCGAATGCGGGAGGGCGGACCTAGCCGAGAGTGAGTCTCACGCTTTTTGGCAACGCACATTCCTCAATCCGGCTGATACGTGCCTTCCAGCGTTACGATTCTGGCCGACGGGCGGAGAACGCCGTCGCTGAACGTGAATGTGTATGGGCCACCATCATATCGCAACGCGAAGTTGCCCGACACTTCGTGGTTTAACCGCTGCACGACTTTGTTATTTGGACCGGTGATCGTAAAGCCGACGAGCGCGTCGTCGGTTGCATATTTCAGAGAGTCGGACGCGCCCTGCGCGCTCCAATGCCCACGCAACCATCCGGGCGTCTTTACTTCAGGGCACGAAAATGTCCATTGGTATTCTCGCCCAGGAGGGACGGTGAAGGTCTGGTTGATAGGAATCGGAGTGGCGGCAAATACCGAGCCGGGCGACGGCAATAGAGACTGGCGAGATAAACCCCACCAGCAGGCCACAACCGCAAGCACAATGCCGACATGTCGAACATTATTTGCGCTCATCCGTTCGTCCTTTTTCGCGGCGCCCCTGGTATCACTTCACCCCATACTTCATCCCCACCTGCGCGAGGTCCTTCTGAGCCGACTGGATGTCCGCCAAATCCCGCTTCTGTTGATCAGCGATCATCTCGTTGTAGTCGTTCAGGGACTGGAGGGACTTGCCGGTGGACAAACCGTGGGTTGCATTTATTTCCATGCCGGCGACCAACGCCTCTTCGGCCTTTCCGGTTTTGTCCAAATGTGCGCGCGTGCGTGCGGAATCTTCGGCCATAACCAAACGCATTACCGCCAGACGGAAATCGGTCGGACATTTTGAAGTATCGATTCGGTACTCCTGGGCCACCAATTCGTCCATGGCGGCCATGGGGCTTGGAAGCTTTTCATCCGAGACGAATTGCTGGATCGTGACCATCTGGTAAACGACGGATTGGCAGGCTCGCGTCGTCTCGGGGGACACGAAATTTGTCCGCGGCGAAGGGGCGGCATCCGCTGTACGCGGGGACGGAAGCGGGGAGTTGGACGTTGCGCACCACCAACAGGACAGGGCGGCAAGGGCGATGGCGATCAGGCGAAGTTTATGCGGTTTCATCTAAAGGCTCCCGAAAAAGTGCGGGGAATTTCCCCATCGTGGCGTATCTCTAAGGGTCCATCGTCCCTCGAATATGGCCACTTTAGGGATGGGAGAGATTTAATTGAAAATCACGGTCGCGATCGGAAATACGTCGGGACCATCGGGCAAAACGCGCCGGCGGTGGTTTTTTCTTCGTCGGCGGCGGGCAGCCAGCCGGGAAGAATATTGGGACCTTGAAGCTGGGGGTAGCGGCCTATAAGCCAGAGGATTTGGCGCGGGTGGAGTTGGCGCAGGACATCGGCGTCCGCGGATGTGTTCAGGACGAGCCAGGGTCTGTGCGAATCGGGGGTAAAATATTTGAAATTCATGTACCACGTGCCGGGCGACGTCCATGGATCGTCGTTGTAGAAAACCAGAAGGTCATCGGCGCCGGCGGAAACGTCCATGTCGTGGGCGAGTGTTCGCCAATCCTCTTTGGGAGTAACGCCGTCGATGTTTCGCTGAATCGCGACGATCGCCAGCAGGCCGATCGCGGAGATGGCGATGGCATCGCGAATGAATGTTCGCCGCGGCCAGTCGAAGGCGGCGATCAAAGCATAGACCGCCGGGCTGGCGAGGATCGTGTATCGCAAATATCCCACCAGCGTGGTTTGGTGCAGCAGGTCCATGGCCGCGACGAAGCCGATGGTTCCATACGCCCAGAGCGTCCACAGGAGCAGATCGTGGCGGCGAATCAGGCGAATGACCGGGAGCGCGAGGGTGAAAAGGAATATCGTCAGGACGACCGGGGATGTCAGCGCTTCGCCGCGGGATTCGCCAAGGAGATATTCGATCGGCAAACCGATGATGCGGAAGAACGTCATTTTGGTGTGTTCGGCCACACGTGCTTCGCGAAGGAACGTCGGGGCAAGCGACGGGAGCGTGTGCTTTTGCTCCATGAACAATGGAATCCAGACCATCAGGATGAGGATCGCGCTGATGGAGAAAGCGGTCAGTGTTTGCACTCTGGCCCGTGCGCGCAGGCGAATGACGGCGTAAATAGCCAGCGAGATCAACGCCCCGGCTGCCAGGTAATGGGTGAGCGCGGCGGCGACCAGGGAAAGTATCAGGCCGACGAAGCGGCATCTGCTCGGTCCCAGGAATTCGACGCGGACGATTGAGTCGGCGCAGCACAACCCGAAAAAGATCAGCATCGGATAGCCGCGGGATTCCTGGGCGAATTCGATCTGCGCGATGGCCAAAGCGGAAATAGCGGCCGCGAACAAGGCGATCCTGGGTCCATGAAGAAATCGGCAGAGATCGAAAAGGACGAGGATCACGCCGAGGGAGAAAATGGCCGACAGCGATCGAATGGCGGTGGGACCGGTTCCGAAGAGGTCAATCCACCATCGCAGGACGACGAAATATAGCGGCGGATGCGTGACGCCGCCAAGATGAGTAACGACGCTCCACCAAGGCGCGGCCTGGGCGAGGCCGGTTAGATCGGACTGATCGTGATGAATAACATTGGGCGAGAGATGGTCGTGCGCCGAGCCATGTCCCATGGCCATTTCGACCGACCAGATTTCGTCCATCCACAGGCTGGGCGCGGCGATTCGATCAAAGCGGACAAAAGCTGCGACGGCGAGAATTAGTAAGAGCAGAACAAACTGTCGGCGGGTCGGAGGCGGCGGTGGTTCAATCATCGGCGATGGCGCGAAGCGCGATCACCGATGATAGTCCAAGCGGCCGGAGGCTCAAATTGTGCCGTCAAACCGACAGGCGATGAACCATGAGATCATGCAAATGGGCAGTGAGCATTCGGATGAGATCTCTGGCCGCATCGCGCCAATCAGATTGGCGGGAGCGGAAGGCGGTGACGCCCTTGCCGTCGGCGATATCCGCTCGCACTTCGGTGAGCCTGCCCATTCGGTGCATATTGATGGAAATGGATAGATTACCCATCCGCTGGACAAACCGCATCGCGCGTTTGAGCCAAGACATTAACTGTCGGCGATGTGATGGTTTGAGAAGCACGTTTCCGGAATCAAGCTTAAGCATTGTGCAACCTCGCTAAAAAACTGCGTTGGTTTCAAGCACTGAATGATACTCTGCAAGGAGTGTGCCGGGGAGGTACAATCTGAACGAAATGGCAAACTATCGGGGACTTTCGGATGAACAACTGCTGGCGGATTGCCGGGTTGAGGCATTCCGCGGACCCGGCCCAGGAGGCCAAAAACGCAATAAAACCAGCTCAGCGGTGCGTCTGACGCATAAGCCGAGCGGCCTTGCGGCGATCTCAACTGAATCCCGCTCGCAGGAACGAAACCGGCAAATGGCACTCGGACGGTTGCGACATAAAATGGCACTGATGGTGCGGGAAGAGGTAAATCTGGCTGAATTTCCGCAGCCGGCGATTCTGGACGTTTCCCGGCGGGCTTTTGGCTATCCAGCGGCGATGGGAAAGATTCTGGACGTGCTGGATCACATCGGGTGGAGCGTTTCAGATACGGCGAAAATATTGGGGGTCTCGACCGGCCAACTCGTCAGTTTTCTGCAGGCGGATGGGCCGCTGTTTGCGGAGATGAATCGGCGACGGAAGGATAAGAGGCTGCGAGGATTGAATTCATGAAGGTTGGCCCGCCCAAGGATTCACTTCGCGTTCTTGACTCAGAAATCGTCCAATGCCAGCGCTGCCCGCGGCTGCGGGAATATTGCGAGCGGATCGCCATGGAAAAGCGTAAGGCATTTGCGGATTGGGAATACTGGGGAAAGCCGGTGCCGGGATTTGGGGACGTGCGGGCGGGGATTTGGATCGTCGGCCTCGCGCCGGGGGCGCATGGGGCAAATCGAACCGGCCGGGTTTTCACGGGCGACCGAAGCGGCGATTTTCTTTTCGCGGCGTTATATCGGGCCGGCCTGGCGAATCAGCCGGAATCGATTCGTCGCGATGATGGACTAGCGATTCGCAGGGTTTATATCAGCGCGTCCGCACGGTGCGCGCCCCCGGGGAATAAACCGCTGCCGGGGGAACTGGCCAATTGCTCGGAATATCTGGATCGGGAATGGAAGATGCTCAAACACGCGCGGGTGATGCTGGCGCTGGGGAAAATCGGTTGGGATGCAACCGTGGCATTGGCTCGGCGCGTGGGTTGCGATTTCCCTGAAGGCGAAAGAAAATTCGGACACGGCGCGTTGATGCGGCTGACCCAGAACCGATGGATTCTGGGGTCCTATCACGTGAGCCAGCAGAATACTTTTACGGGCAAGCTTACGGCGGGAATGTTCGATGAGATTCTGAAACGATGCGGGGACTTGTTGGGTCAGGTCGATTCGCCCTGAAGCCGCGAGTAAACCGCGCCGTCGAATTCGATTTTGGCGAATTCGGGTCCTTCCTGCGCGCGGATGACTTCGTTGTTGCGCATGGATGCGAGAAATTCACGGAACATCTGCGTCTCGTTAAACCACGCGTCCCGCCAAAGAGTCACGGGATCGTTCCTGATCTCCGCAAATTTATCCGCCAACTCGTTCACAACGAAAAACGTGTTCTGGTTGAAGCAGATGGGTGTGTATGACTTGCTTTTGCCAACTTCGATCATGACAGCCAGCGGCTGCTGAAGGTCCCGCGCCGCGATCTCGTCGGGCACCCGTCTGGAAAACCGCGGATGCCAGGAGAATCCGCCTTCGATGCAAACAATGGTCGGGCGAAGGGTCATTTCCTCGAAGATTCGATAATCCAGTCCGTCGATATCAATCGACAGGAAATCAACGTGCTGCCCCGGAAACTTATCCCCGGCGATTTCATCCAGCGTCTTGCCGCCCTGACCGGGCGTTGCCAGAACCATTTGTTCGAGACAAATAATGTCGGGACGATCGCGGTAGTTGTTCCGGAGGTCCAGGGCCTTGAGGTTATCCGCCTCGATAAAGCATCCTGTCCAGCCCTGTTGCGCGAGCGCACGGCAATTGGAAAGAAAAATGCCGTCCCACGCGCCGAACTCGATAAAGAATCCCCGCTCGATGCCGAGGACCGTGAATATGCGCCGAATAATTCCATCATCCCCGCGCGCTGAATTGACATTGGAACAAAAATGCAGAAGCGAATTTTTCTGGACCAGATTGCGGCATGATCCATCGTCGCGCCAGGTTGCGATATCGTTCGCAACGGGTTTGCCCTGTCCCTGAAGCGCAAGATTGTGCAGAGTTTTGAAAAAGGGTTGCCACTGCGGATTTCCGGCATTCTGCCGGGCAGCCGCCGCGATCGTCGCTAAAATTTCATCGGTAGTCATTCGATTAGGCCTGAATATATGTTACCCGCGATTGGTCGGATCGGTATGGCTGAATGTCTTCTTTTCGGTTGCGAAGCGATTCCGGGCGGTGGCAGCGTCACCAATTTCGATAATTCGATTGCATCTTATGTAGCTCTAAGCTACATTAGGGTGGGTGTGGAAGATCGAGTACAGCAGGTCGGCGGTAAGATCTCTGCGGAGATTGCCGCGAAACCTTGCGGATACGATCGAGAAGAAAATTGTTGCGTTGGCTGTGGATCCGTATGCGCCCAATAACAACGCGACGAAATTGCAGGGCCGTGTTGGCTATCGGCTGCGGGTTGGCGACTGGCGAGTGTTATACGAGTTGGACGGGCAAAGACTGCTGGTCCTGGACGTAAAGCCGCGTGGAGGCGCTTATCAATGAAGACGACCGAGATTATTGAACGCAAAGGCAGGCGGTTTGCGGTAGTGCCGCTGACGGATTTTGAGCAGCTCGTAGAGGATGCCGAAATGCTTGAGGACATCCGCGCGTACGACGCGGCAAAAGCGAGAAAAGAAGAAGCCTTCCCCGCGGAAGTGGCGCATCGACTGGTGGCGGGGGAAAATCCGATTCGCGTCTTCCGCGAACATCGCTCGCTGACTCAGAAGCAGCTCGCCAAGACGGCAAAGATTGCCCGTCCATACCTGGCGGAGATCGAAACCGGCAAAAAGCAAGGTTCGGTCGAAGTGCTCAAAAGGATCGCCCGCGCCTTGAAACTTGATTTGGATGACATTGCCGGATGATCTCCGCCTCTCGCGCTGACGCCGGCCATTATCAAACTTGCCACTTCCACCGGCCATCCTTTACGATGCGATCCTCGACATCGCTGCTGTGAGGTAAACAATTCATGATCCGACGGTGGTGGCTTGGCGCGTTTGTGATCGCTTTGCTGGCGTCGGGGTTGCTCGCGCGGCAAGGGGTTCTTACCACGAAGGACGGCAAGTTCCTCAGCGGGGATATCCAGGATGGTCCGGACGGAAATTCCGTCAACATCACCCTCCATGGGGCCACCCTCACTATTCCGCGAGATAATGTCGCCGCGATCAATTATCCGGCGGACGCGGAGAATGATTACCACCAGCGATTAAGCGCGCTCGGTCCGGACGATATCACGGGACGGATCGACCTGAGCAAGTTCGAACTCAGCGCCGGGCAATACGACCTGGCGGCCGATGCGGCCAAGGATGCCGAGCGGCTCGATCCGCACAATCCCGACGCGGTGATTCTGCTGGATACGATCCAGAGCGAACGCGAACTGAATTCGAAGATCGCCCGGGAAAGTTCGCCCTCGTCGTCTACCACGCCGGCGGTTGAATCGGCCCCGGCCAAGCCACCGGCCGATTATCTGACGATGGATGATGTGTACGCCATCCGGCGGGATGAGCTTCGTTCGGATGATGTGGTGCGGGTGCAGTTCTTCAACGATGTCCGCAAGCGATATCTGGGGTCGCAGGGCAACAAGGCGGATTTCTATGCCGAATCCGACGCCCAACAGGCGATGGACATTCTGCAAACCGGGGATCCAAATTTGGCGAAGGATATCCATCTCGCCACCGATCCGCGGGTGCTGCTTGAGTTTCGGAACCGGATCCAGCCGCGCATCCTGGCGGGCTGCGCGGCGGCAGGTTGTCACGGCGGCGGCGGTTCGGGCGGGTTCTGCCTCTTTTTTGATGCGAAGGAAACTCCGCCGGCGTACACCAATTTCTATATCCTGCAGGAAACCGGGAGAACGCTCGAAGGCGGCGATACATTCGGAAACGGGCCCGTCTATCGGCCGATGATCGACCGCGGGCGTCCCTTGTCATCGCTGATCCTGCAATTCGGCCTTCCTCGATCGATGGCGGCCACGCCACATCCGGATGTCAACGGCTTCAAGCCGATCTTCCGCGGGCCCACCGATGCCACGTTTCTTGAGGTTTCACGATGGATAAGTTCGCTGACGCCAATTGTGCCCGACTACGGGATTAAATTCGCTATCCCAACCGGCAACGCGCCGACAACCCGGGGCTCGTGACGTGTCTCCGGCGATCTACCTTCTATTCCTGCTGGCGATCTTGTTTGCGGCCGTTGTCGCGGGGGCAACATCACGCTTTCGCCGCCGGCGAAAATTGCGAATCTGCGCACGGAAATGGAATATGCACTTTGCCCCTGGCGACCGCCTCCGCCTAGCGCGGCGGATCGCCGAACAGTTTCCCGTCATCGGCGCGGCAAACATCAGCGTTCGCGATCTGCTCTTCCGCACCGAAGAAAGCCGCCACCAATATCTGTTCACGGTTGATTACACGGTTGGGGTTATCCGCGGCAAGGTCGGGCGATCGACCGTCGCCGGCTTCAGCGAGCCGGTTTCCCGCGGCAGCCGGTTTCATTCCACCCGGCCGGTGCTTTCCGTCGCCCCACCAAACCTATCAGGACCCGCAGCGTATGAATTTGTCCTTGAGAAACTGGGTCATCCCCAGGTTTAGAACGGATTAAGCCCATTCCACCCATTCGAAAGCCGCGGGATGGCCATCCCGCGGTCTTTTTGGGGGGCGATTGACGTAGCTTAACTTTCTCCTTTTGCCCCGGCCATATTTGATTTAGACTCCATGACCAGCATGGCCTCCGAGCGATCGCAGAACCTCGTTTCCGGCACCGGACAGAACCGCATCGCCGGGCAACGCGAGCAGTTTTCCGCCGAGGAACTAGCCATCATCCTTTCCCATTTCGAGATCGGCGTGATCGATTCCATCGTGGAGTTTCCCCGCGGCTCGCGAAAAGCACCCAAACTGCTGATCGTCAGCGAACAGGGCAAATTCCTCTTAAAACGCCGGCGCGCGGGAAGGATGACCCGTTCAAAGTCGCCTTCACCCACGCGCTGCAACTGCATCTGGCGAACAAGCAATTCCCCCTCCCGCACCTCCTGGGTACGCGCAAGGAGAATAATTCGATGCTCCAATGGCGCAACGGCGTCTACGAGCTGTTCGAATACATTCCCGGCCAGACCTATCCGCAAACGCTGGAATCGACGTTTGATTCCGGCCGCATCCTGGCCCTGTATCACAAGCTGCTTGAGGAATTCAAATCCGAATGGCAACCGCCCACGGGAAGTTATCACGCCGCTTCGGCTGTTGACTCCGGCCTCCGCTCGATCGCCGCGGGCGTTCCCGACACCGAAGAAAACAAGGAAGTGCAGCAACTCCTCAGTTTCCTGCTGGGGGCATATCGCAAAAGCGCGGAGCGCGTTCAATCGCTGGGGATCGACAATTGGCCCAAACAAATCGTCCACGCGGATTGGCATCCGGGGAACATGCTGTTCCGCGACAATCGAGTCGTCGCGGTGATCGATTACGACAGCGCCCGCCTGCTCCCGCGCATCATTGACGTGGCCAACGGCGCGTTGCAGTTTTCGATCATCGGCGGAGACGACGACATTTCGAAGTGGCCGGATTATCTGGACGAATCCCGGTTCAAGAGGTTTTTGCGGGGATACGATGAGGTAATGCTCTTGTCGCAGGCGGAAATCAGAACCATACCCCTGTTAATGATCGAGGCCCTCATTGCCGAGGCCGTTTTTCCCATCGCCGCGACGGGATCGTTCGGAAAAGTGGATGGCATGCCATTTTTGCAAATGGTGCAGCGTAAAATCGTGTGGATTCAAAAGAGTTACGACCGCCTCGTCGAATTGGCCGATGGTTAAATGTGAACTTTCCTTTATCCCCAACCCATCCCCGGATATTTAGCGGCGGTGCGCGGCATGGCGGGCTCGCCGCGATTTTGCCGCTCCTGTTCCTGCTTACTATCACGCAAACTCTTCACGCCTCTGATCTGGCGCATCTTCAGTCCTTGGTCTCGCAGCTCGCCAGCGACGACCCACGGCTTCGCGAAAAGGCTTTGGACAATCTGATGTATCTAAAAAGACAGGATCTCCCGGCCCTGCGATCCGCCGCGCTTTCTCAAAGTCCCCTGCTGCCGGCGCAGGTCGCCGCCATCCGACAGGCGGTTACACAGATTTTCCTTGCCTCGGAGAGATACCGTGTTGACCCCACAATCCCCGGCGGATTCATGGGTTTGCACTGGAGAAACCCACTTCTCCGGCCATCTCCCGATGGTGTTCTGGTCGACGAGCTGCTGCCCGGCTTCCCGGCCAGTCGCCTGATTCAGCCGGGCGATGTCATCACGCAAATCATCGGCCCTCCCGCGATCCCATTGCGCGGCACCGCTGATCTCGTCCATGCCGTCATGGACATGTCGCCCGGAGATATATTGCGTTTGAGAGTTCTCCATCTCGGCCGGCCGATCGACGTCTCGCTCGTGCTGGATTTTCTCCCCCTCGACCTGAATCCGACGGACATTGACTCCTGGATTCGGAATCGCAATGAAAAAGCGCAGGCCTACTGGAACCAGGAGTTTTCCATCATCGATCCGACCGTCGCGCCCAACGCCAGCCAGGCTTCCACCTCTGCCGTGCCATGAGCGATTCACAGCAAAATCTTCTCGACGTTCTTTCTCGATGCCATCGGGTTCTGATCACGACGCACGTCCGCCCCGACGGCGACGCGCTGGGCACGGCAGCCGCGATGTCACTCGGCTTGCGCCGGCACAAAATCGACAGCGAAGTCCTGCTTCTGAGCAAATTGCCGCAGAAATACGAATTCGTCCTGAAGGAAAACCGCATCCCTTTTCATGAGGTTGAAACCGCCTGGCCCGAGGCTCTTGCGCCCTATTCGTTTGATGCTCTATTGGTCGTCGATACGGGAACATGGTCGCAACTGCCGGGGCTGCGCGAGCATCTCAACGGCTTCCAAAAGCCTCGCCTTGTCCTGGACCATCATCTGACGCAGGAGAATTGGGCGGATGTGAAGCTGGTGCAAACCGACGCCGCCGCAGCCGGCGAAATCGCCGCCGAGGTGTTGAAACGCTGGAATGTCCCCCTCGATAAACCCTTGGCCACCGCACTATTCCTGGCCATCGCCAGCGACACCGGCTGGTTCCAGTTCAGCAACACCCGCCCCGCCACGCTGCGCCTGGCGGCCGACCTGATGGAAGTCGGCGTCGATACCGACAGCATGTATCAACATCTCTATCAGAACGAGCGGGCCGAGCGCCTGGCTTTGCAAACCCTGGTCCAGGAATCCCTCGAACTTCTGGCCGGCGGCCGCCTGGCGGTCATGTGCGTTCGGAAATCCGATTTCGAGCTGACCCGCGCCGGAGTCTCGGACACCGAGAACCTGATCAATATCCCCCTGCAAATCCGCGCGGTCGAAGTCTCGATCCTCATGGTCGAACCCCCCGACGGCCCCCCAGTTCGTGTCAGCTTACGAAGCAAAGGCCATGTTGACGTCGCCCGCTTCGCCGAACAATTCGGCGGCGGCGGCCATGCCCGCGCCTCGGGCCTAAAAATCACCGCCTCGCTTGACGAAGTCAGGGGAAAGATTGTGTCGGCAATGATAAAAACGCTTGAAACTTTACCGGCGTAAACCCCAACCATTCGAGATGGATGAAAATCAATTTCACCCGAGTTTCGCCAAAAACACATCCGGCGCCATGACGGACAATGCTGAACCGGCGAAATGCCGCTCATCCCGCGTGATAATACATATCGCTTTCGCGCGGATGGCGCAAGCCAATTGAACGGCATCTTCGAAATCGGCGCTCTGGGACTTCATGGCCGAATCGATAGCGTCACTATCAACTGGAACAATTTGGAATATATCCCTCATTCCATGGATCGCGCGCTCCGCTTCCCGCCGCGAAGCCAGCCGTCGCACGATGTAGTAGACATTCAAAAAACTCGCCGCCGACGCCACTCCCCGAATCGTCTTCCGTTCGCAAAGTGTCCAAATCCTCTGTGAGTCCGCGAGGAATGGCTCTCGCGCGAGCAAAACATCCAGTAGTACATTGGTGTCAACGAAAACGATGTCGCTCACGACGTGTATCTCTGAATGAGCGCATCTTCCAGCACCCGCCGATCGGTCTTGCCGCGGCGCGGTTTGGCGATGCCCGTCATGCGCCGCGTGGTCTGTCCCACCTTGCCGGCAGCGTGCGGCTTATCCGCCAGCGCCCTGATAAATTGGCTGAACATCGCGGAAATGCTTGTGCCCCGGGCCGCGGCAAGCTTCCTGGCCATGTCGACCACATCGGGCTCGGCGGAGAGAGTGAGTTTTTTCATGGGTCGTCCTTATACGTATTGGATGAACTAATATCATACGTATTCAGGTGGTTTATTGCAAGAACTGATCGCAAGCGAAAAGCAAGATTCCCGCCTCCTTTGAATTCACCGCTTTGCCCTTCATGCACTACAACTACTGCAGGATTCACCAGACGCTCTGCGTGACGCCAGCCATGCAAACCGGGTTGACCGATCATGTTTGGGAGTTGGAGGAATTGGTGGGATTGCTAGATTGATCCGATTGATAAATGAATCTCCGCCTTCGGAACACCCACGTCCCGGCTCCCGCGATCCACACCGCCGTGGCGCCATTAGGATTCCCGCCACATCCGTGAATCCGCCCGTGGCGGACCGAAGAATTGAGACCCCAGCATATACGAATATCGCCGAACTTATCGCGCACGACGCAAGAATGAACCATATTCGTGGTAGCTTTTGATTCACAGTTCGCGATTATTCTACCTGATTTTTTTAGCGGAAAGACAAAATATTTCAAACTGACCCACTCAGGGCAATCGCATGTTCAGTGGGTGAGGAGCCGTAGGAGATAGGGCTCGTCCCAGCCGGCTTTTAGGCGTTTGCCGTGCACGCCGATTTTGACACTTCGGTCCTGCTTCAAAAGATTCAGAGCGATCCGGCAAAGCCGCGAGTAGTTCTCCGGGCCGTGGTCCTTGCGGATTCTTCGTTCGTCTTCACGGAAGCTGACATCCAGTTGCCAATGCAGTTTGTTTTCCACGGCCCAATGGCCGCGCACCGCCGTTGCCATTTGTTGGGCATCGAGTTCTTTGAGGCTGCTGATAAAGTAGCGACGCTCGATGCTGGCTTTTCCGGCCAACACCTGGCGCGTTGATTCCACCACTGCAAAGCTGGAAAGGCCGGGCCATTGTTCCTTCAACGAACCCAGGTGATTCACTTCGTCGGTGATCCAGATACGCCGGTTTTCCACGCGGCCATGATTGTCGTCGCTCGATTCGTGGCTGGCATGCCGCATTCCCTCAAAGTTTTCCAGAATCGCCTCGTCCAGCAGGCTTGAGACCTTGGCGTGCAAGGCCGGCTGGTTCTCCTTCACCGCCAGAACGTAATCGCCGCCAGCTTCTCTGATCTGGCGGGCAATCTCTTTCTGGCATCCCAACGCGTCGATGGTCACGGTGGCTCCTTCCAGATCCAGCAGCCCCAGCAGACGCGGAATCGCGTCGAGTTCATTGCTCTTGTCTTCCACGGCCACCTGCGAAAAAACCAGATGATTTGCGTCGATAAACGCGCTGACCAGATGAGCCATGCCGCTCTTATCCCAGGCATGCTCAAAAGAACGGCGGATCGATTTTCCATCGATGGCGATCAATCGGCTGCCGTCCGTTTGAACGATCGCTTTTGTCCAGGCGACGAAGCAGCGTTCAAAGGCGTCAGGATTCAGGCGGGCAAAGACGCGGCCGAAGGTGTCGTGGCTGGGGATGCCTTGTTTCAAATCGAGAAACGTGCTGAACCAGGCGATCTTGGCGTTGGCGAACACTTCGACTTCCGCCCAGCCATCAGCGCCACAGATCACCGCGCACAAGGCGATAACCAGAATATCGTGCAACCGATGAATCGAGTTCTTGGCACGTGGGTCGGGCAGGTCCATAAAAAAGCGCAGAATACCTCCGGTCGCTTGGCCGTCCATGAGCAAGCTCCTTGCGTGAAAGTGAATTTGAAAACGCGAGGCCTCGCGACCGTTGCCAGGAAGTGATATCAGCAGAACACGAAAAGCGCAAGCCTAACAAGCGCCGAACTCTTTCGGGGCGTCACATGCGATTGCCCTGAGTATACCACCACCCAAAACCCGCCAAACTTGACAACACCCCCCATTTGCCTAGAATCTCCCGCACAATTGAATAAGTGATCTTATCGAGAGTGGCTGAGGGTAGGGCCCTGTGAAGCCACAGCAACCGAGTTAAATCTCTCTGGTTTGATTCCGGTGCTAACTCCCTCCCGATTTTCGGGACAGATAAGAAGAAGCCCATCCTTCGTTGATATCAGTTTCTTCTTATCAATTAATCAATATTTGGCGGTCATTTGCGGCCATCTTTACGCGCAATTGGCGAAGGCTAAAGGGCAGGCGTTTATGAGTTACGTGATTGGTTTGAAATGCAAGGAATGCGGAAATCGTGCGCCGGTGTCGCCGGTGCATGTGTGCGAGGCATGTTTCGGGCCGTATGAGGTGGAATATGATTATGCGGCAATGAAGGGGAAGGTCACGCGGGAGTCGATTGTCGGCGGGGCCGCGTAGTTTGTGGCGATATAAAGATCTGTTGCCGGTGAACGATCCCAAGACGGGATTTAATTCCGGATTCACCCCGTTTCGCAAAGCGCGATCGGCTCGCGAAGGAACTGGGCTGCACCGATCTTTGGATCAAGGATGATTCCTGCAACTACCCGACCTATTCGTACAAAGAGCGCGTCGTTTCCGTGGCCATCACCAAGGCGATCGAATTTGGCTTCGACACGGTCGGCTGCGCCAGCACGGGGAACCTGGCCAACAGCACGGCCGCCCACGCGGCCATGGCGGGCATTCGTTGCTTTGTCATGATCCCGCACGATCTGGAGCAGGGAAAGGTTCTGGGCAGCCTGATCTTCGGCCCGACGATGGTGCGAATTCGCGGGACGTATGATGACGTCAATCGGCTCTGCACGGAGATCGCCGACAAATATGGCTGGGCCATCGTGAACGTCAATCTGCGGCCATATTACACCGAAGGGGCCAAGACCTACGGATTCGAGATCGCCGAGCAGATTGGGCTGGCGGTTGCCGCAGCATACGGTGGTTCCCACCGCCGGCGGGACGATTTTGCCGAAGGTTTACAAGGCGTATCGCGAGTTCATCGAGTTGGGATTGGTGGAGGACAATGGGCCGAAGATTTATTCAGCCCAGGCGGCGGGATGCAATCCGGTCGTTAAGGCGATCCACAAAGGCGTCGATATCATCGAGCCGCAGAAGCCCAACACCATCGCCAAGAGCATCGCCATCGGCAATCCGGCCGATGGGTATTACGTTTGGCATGCCGTCAAAGATTCCGGCGGCTGGGGCGAAAGCGCCAGCGATCGCGAGATCGTCGATGCGATCAAGCTTCTGGCCCGCACCGAAGGAATCTGGACCGAGCCGGCCGGCGGAACGACCCTGGCGGTCGCGATGAAGCTGATCCAGCAGGGGCGGATTCCCAAAGACGAATCCATCGTCATCAGCATCACCGGCAACGGGCTGAAGACGCTGGAAGCGGTGCAGGGCGATCTTGTCCCGCCGGAAGTGATCGAGGCCAAGCTTTCGGAGTTCGATGCTTTGCTGGAACGAAACCGGAGCGAACAGAAGCCCGCGGCGCGCGAAGCGCGGCCCGCGGTTTCAGTGGTATAATCAAAACGCCCATCGCGTCGCGATGGGGATTACATAGAAGGATCAAGAATGAGCGTAAAAGTCAGAATTCCCTCGCCATTGCGAAATTACACACAGGGCGCGGATGTGGTGGAAGTCTCGGGGAACAGCATCGGCGAAGTGCTCAATGGCCTCAAGGAAAAAGCCGGCGGCATCGAAACACGATTGTTCAAGGGGCCGAATCAATTGAATCGGTTCGTGAATGTTTATCTGAATGATGAGGACATCCGGTTTTTGAAAAATCTGGAGACGCCGGTGAAGGCCGGCGATGAAGTAAGCATCGTACCGGCGATCGCGGGTGGAATATCATGAGCGAAGGCGGTTTTTCCCGGCGCTGCTGGTTTACGTTTCCCTCGCGCAGCGAGGTCGAGCAGCCCATCATCTGGCAAATGAGCCGAAAATTTCCGGAAGTCGTTTTCGACATCCGCCAGGCGAGCGTGCAGAACGAGATCGGGATCATGGCGGTGCTGCTGAGCGGGCGAGAGGCCGAGGTGGTTGGGGCGATTGAATTCCTGCGAAAAAAGGGCGTTACCGTCGAGCCGATCGAAAAAAGCGTGGTGGAAGGTTAGTCTTGCCCGTATCCATAAGCCGTACAAAAGCATACCATTTTAACAGCGTCGCATGATTCCGCGGGCTTTCCGCGTGAGCGCGACGCACAAAATTCGTTTTAACAATTTAGGAAAAATACTTTTCAATGTCTGAACAACTGAATACAAAAATTTTGAGTCATCTGAAATCCGACCAATACCGTCCGCTGAAACCGGAACGATTGGCCAGGGATTTGAATCTGTCACATAAGGACCACGCATTCCGTGACGCGCTGCGTGAACTGATGCACGCCGGCCGGGTCGTTTCCGGCGCCGGCGGGAGCGTCATGCTGCCGTCGCAGGAACCGCCAACGGGCGGCATCACTGGCGGATACCGCCACAATCGCCGCGGGTTTGGATTCGTGGTCCCGACCGATCCGGCCGGGCACGAGGATCTCTTTATCCCCGAAGGAGAGAACGGCGGCGCCCTCACCGGAGACGTGGTGCGCGCGAAAATCACCAACCGCGAGCAGCGCGAGGGAAAGGTTATGTATCGCGGAAGGATCATCGAGATCATCACGCGATCGCTGAAACGGTTTGTCGGAACCCTGGCGAAACGCCACGCCGAATGGATCGTTTTGCCCGATGGCAACGTGCTGACGGAGCCGATCCTGACGCCCGATGCGGCCTCACGGCACATCAGGCCCGGAACCAAAGTCGTCGTCGAATTGACGAGCTATCCCGGCGACGGAGCCGCCGCCCAGGGCGTTATCACCCGTGTGCTGGGCGAGCCAGGCGAGAAGGACGTCGATCTGCAATCGGTGATCGTGCAGTTCAATCTTCCCGAAGAATTCCCCGAAGAATGTCTCGATCAGGCTCGCCAGGCGGTGGATCGGTTCAACGGTCAAACGGAATGGCCCGGCCGGATGGATTTGTCGGACCGCGTGATCTGCACCATCGATCCCGATGATGCCAAGGATTATGACGACGCGATCAGCCTGCAGCGGCTAAGCAACGGCCAATGGGAACTAGGCGTTCACATCGCCGATGTCTCGGCGTTCGTGGAACCGGGAACTCCGTTGGATGTCGAGGCGCAATCGCGCGGGAACAGCGCCTATTTTCCCGGGTTCGTCATCCCGATGTTGCCGGAGATTTTGTCCAACGGCGTATGTAGCCTGCAGGAAGGTTCGCCGCGATTGTGCAAGAGCGCGTTCATCACGCTGGATGATAATGCCCAGCCGATTCGCGCGACGTTCGCCAGCACGGTAATTCGCAGCGCAGTGCCGGCTGCGATATACAGAAGCGCAGGCGATCATCGACAACGCCGATGGGGTGCCCCACCCCGATGGGCCGCGGAAGATCGACAGTTATGATCCGGCCGTCATCGAGCTTCTTCATCAGATGAACGATCTGGCCAAGCGAATCCAGAAACGCCGTTTGGCGGCGGGGCAACTTGTCCTGGAACTGCCGGAGATCGATCTGGTCCTAGATGACCAGGGGAAAGTGGTCGATGCCAAACCGGAAGATCAGAGCTTCACGCACACCCTGATCGAGATGTTCATGGTGGAAGCCAACGAAGCCGCGGCGCGGGCGCTGGATTCCAGCAAGGTTCCCTTCCTGCGGCGAACGCATCCAGAGCCCGAAGCCGACGGCGGGACCAAGCTCAAACATTTCGTTGAGATTGCCGGGTTCAAGCTGCCGAAGCTGGTCGACCGCAAGGCGATCCAGAGCCTTTTGGCCAGCGTCAAGGGAAAGCCGCAATCCTTCGCGATCAATCTGGCGGTGCTCAAAAGCCTGACCCGCGCGGAATATTCACCCAAGCCAATCGGGCATTACGCCCTGGCGAGCCAGCATTATTGCCATTTCACCAGCCCGATCCGGCGTTACGCCGATCTGACCATCCATCGACTGCTGGATGAATACATCTCCTCCGGCGACAAAGGCGGCAAGCGCGGCCGCGGGCATCGATTTGAAAATGCCCCCACCGAGGATCAGCTTATCGAGCTTGGCAAGCACATCAGCTTCACCGAGCGGCGCGCCGAAGATGCCGAGCGAGAGCTGCGCCAAGTAAAAATCCTCGCCCTGCTCTCAAAGCAGGTCGGTCAGGATTTCCCCGGCGTCATCACCGGCATCACCAACTTCGGCATCTTCGTACAACTGACGACCTGGCTGATCGATGGACTGATCCGCTACGAGGATCTGCTGGACGACTGGTGGGACGTCGACGAGCGCGCCGGCGTCATCCGCGGCCAACGCAGCGGACGGCGAATCCGCATCGGCGACACCGCAACGGTGCGCATCGTCCGCGTCGACCCCGCCCGGAGGGAACTAGGACTATCGATCATCCTCCCTGAAAATCGGAATGATGGTAAGAAACCCACTGTGTCGCCGCAGAAGATAAAAAAACAGCACCGCAAGGGCCAATCCGCGCAACGCCGAGGCGGCGAAACGCGAAGAGGTCGGCGGAGATAAAAGGCGGCCATTTGCAACGCCGCAAAAAGCCGATCCAAACTTCAACGGGCCAGCCAACTGCGTTCGGAGCACCAACACCTGTTATATTCGAGCCGGCGATGTCGGACGGCACAAAGGTCCTAACGAAAAATCTCTTCCCTCCGCATAAGCTCCAATCAGCGCTCAAATACATCAAACCCGGATTTCCCGGCTGGCTGTGGACTCCCCATCCCGGATTTCCCGGATGGCATTGGACTCCACGTATAATGAATTGTCTTTTGACCGCGTGAATGCAGGCTTTTCTTGATATTCAGGACATGAAGTCTGGAGAATCCAATGGGTGAAAGCAGCAAGGATGCTCTTCGGGTGGGTTTTGACGGCAGTCTCAAACTCGAATTCCAGGGTTCGAAAGTCACCAGCGACGCGGGATTACTGGTCTACCGGGAACTGGATGACGCGCTGGGTTTGACGAGCATGGCCGGCACCCTGCTCCATGACTGGTGCGCCGGGAAGAACACTCAACACACGGTGGCGGGACTACTTCGTCAGTCTATCTACAGCCGCCTGGCCGGTTACGAAGATACCAATGATGCCGAGCGATTGGCGGTCGATCCGACGATGCGGCAGTTGGTCGGTGGGAGAACCAAGGAACACACCGCCGCCTCAACCAGTCAGATGGGCCGGTTTGAGACCGAGGTGCTAACTCAACGAAGCAACCTGAAAGCCTTGACAGAACTATCAGGCAAGTGGATCGACACGTTGCGGCGGCGCAAGCCCGGCGACCGGATCATTTTGGACATGGATAGCTCGGTGAGCGAGACCCACGGCCAGCAGGAAGGCTCGGCGTACAATGGTTACTTTGAATGCACGTGTTACCACCCGTTGTTCTGTTTCAATCAGGATGGAGACCTGGAACGGGCACTGCTTCGCGATGGGAATGTCCACAGCGCCGATGATTGGCGGTCGGTACTGGAGCCGGTGGTTGCCCGCTATCGAACGATGTCGGTGAAAAAGTTCTTTCGCGGCGATGCGGCGTTCGCCCTTCCCGATTTGTATACGTTTCTCGAAGCCGAGCGCTACCTTTACGCGATCCGTCTGAAGTCAAACGGCCTGCTGGAGCGGGAGATCATGCCCCTGTTGTCGCGACCGGTGGGCAGACCGCCAGCAAAACCCATGGTCCGGTATCATGACTTCATGTATCAGGCTGCCAGTTGGGACAAGGCCCGCCGCGTGGTGGCGAAAGTCGAGTGGCACAAGAACGAGTTGTTCCCCCGCGTGGGGTTCATCGTCACCAACCTCGGTGGCGGAGCCGCTGGCGTGACTTGGTTCTACAACGGCCGCGGGACGGCGGAGCAGTGGATCAAGGAAGGCAAGAATGCGGTGAAGTGGACGCGACTGAGTTGCCATGACTTCGTGGACAACCAGGTTCGCCTGCAACTGTTCGCCCTGGCGTACAACCTGGGGAACTTCCTGCGGCGATTGGCGTTGCCCGTTGGTGTGAAGCACTGGTCGCTGACCACGCTGCGGGAGAAACTGATCAAGATCGGGGCGAAAGTGGTGTCGTCCGCGCGGTACGTGGTGTTCCAGATGGCGGAGGTCGCGGTTCCCCGCGAGCTGTTCCGGTTGATCCTGGCAAGAATCCGGCGACTTCGGCAGCCGATGACGGCATCGGGATGATGACGGGCAGCGCGCAAAACATGCGAAAAAGGCCAGAGCGAGGGTGCCGGTCTGTTCGTGAGGCGTCGAGTAAGGGTCAGGAGTGTCAAAATAATGAAGATGGCGTTGCAAATCTCCATAGTCGAGACGGCCGCGAACCAGGAAAATCGTTGTTCCGCGCTCCAAGCTTCGGTATACTCCGCAAAATCACCGACGACGTTCGTCGACGGAGTTTCATCTGGGAAATCCCGGCCATATTATGAATCGTCATTTGATCGTGTAAATCCGGCCCTTTTTTGACGCTCAGGACAGAAAATCCGGCGAATCCAATGGGTGAAAGCAGCAAGGACGCTCTTCGGGTGGATTTTGACAGCAGTCTCAAACTCGAATTCCACGGCTCGAAAGTCACCAGCGACGCTGGATTACCGGTCCACCGAGAACTGAGGCATGGTAAAGTGCATAACACGCTCCAGGGAGGCAACCATGTCTATTCATCCCGCGCTGCGATCCATAAGTTGCGTTTCCGTTTTGGCCGGAATGCTGCTGATCAATTCCGCGTCACCGCAGGCCCACGCCCGAGACGATGAGCCGCCGGTGCCATTCGGCCTGGTGGCGCTGCGGAACGTCCAGAGTTCGCCGCTGATGGATCAGGAATTCATCCCGAAGGCCGTCAGCAATCCGTTTATCAGCGGCGTGGCGTATCAGATCGGCTGGGACAAAATCGAGCCCGCCGAGGGACAGTTCGACTGGTCCAACCTCGATGCCCTCTTCGCCGCCGCCGAGCAGTCAAAAAAATGGGTCCACCTGCTCATCTTTCCGGGGTTTCATTCCCCGGCCTGGGCGCTGCAAGGTCTCAAAACCGAATCATTTGCAGTTCAATACGGTCCGGGTCACGGCGACGTCGAGTCGTTGCCGATGCCCTGGGACCCGGTCTATCTCGGCCGCTGGTTTGATTTCCTCCAAAAAGTCGCCGACCGCTACGGCAAGTCCCCCGCCTTTGACATAATTGCCGCCGACGGCCCCACATCTGTCTCCGCCGAGATGACGCTGCCCGAGTCCCCCGCGGATTTGACGATCTGGCGAAACGACGGATATACGCCGAAAAAATATATCGCCGCCTACCGCGCGGTCTTTGAGAAATTTGCAACCATTTTCCCCAATCAGTTCGTCTCCCTGTCCCTCGGCGACGCGCTGAGGATCAACGACCTCGGAAGGCTCGAATTTGGTTCAGCGAGACGCACCCGGCAGATAATCATCGATCAGGGCATCGCCATTCTCGGCCGGCGATTCGTCCTTCAGAACAGCGATCTGCACGCCGGCCCCGACCAGCACCCCGCGACCGCGTTTGTCATCGGCTATAGCGGGAAATTGACGACCGGCCTGGAAGAGCGCTGCTCCGCCGAAAAAGGCAGCGCCGCCATGGGAGCCGACGGCGATCCTCCCCTGGCGCTGCGAAAATCAATCGATCTGGGCATGACGCCCAACGATTCTGGGGCGCACGTGAATTATCTTGAGATTTATGAGCCGGATGTGATCGCCGATGAAATGCAGCCGGTGCTGCGCTATGGGGTGTCGCTATTCGGGCGATAGGGCCGGGGATTCGATCTTCGACAATCCAGCCGATGTGCCTTTAAAGAGCAAATCCGCCTCAAGTCATGCTTTTGTTTTAAGCCTGTCTTATCTTTCGTCCGATAACAATTAAGAGATGCACGAAGAACTCGTCGATGGGCTGGTTCACAGCGAGAACGAGGCGGCCGACGAGCTGCTGCTCGAAGGGCTGCGCCTGGGAGCCGAAGTCGAGCAAATGGTCGTCCTCAACGCGGTCTTTCAACGCAAACGCATTCGGGGTCTTTCGGGGGTGGTGGAACAATACGAATCCCTGTCGGAACGCCTGCAACATCACGTGATGGCGAACATCAATCTGCTGCATCACGCGTTGCGTGAATGCGGGCGAAGCGACCGGCCGGAGGTGCGCCAGGCGGCGATGCGGATGATCGCGATCAGCCGCCAGTGCAAGCTGGCGTACGTCCTGACGGAAAACCTGCACGATTCGGATGAAACGCTGAGCAAAGCCGCGGCCGAGGCAATCGTCGCCCTGGCGCGATGGGTTGCAACCAGCACGCGGCAGATGCAGCGGCAATTTACGCCGACGCCGGAAGAAGACCCTTCGGAAGCATCCCCGATCCCCCCCGCAGCCGAAGCAACCGAGCAAACCCCGCAGGAGCCGCCGGTCGACTTCCAGGCGATGTATCGGGACGTGATGGAACAGCGGGCCGAAATCGAAGCGGTCGTCGCCCGGGCGATGGACGTGCATCGGGGCCGGCATACGCAGGACCTGTTGCGAGCCGCCCTGCTGCTGTGCGATTGGCCGCAGAGCAAAACGCTGGCGATCCTGCAGACAACCAAGCATGGCGGCCAAAGCCCGATGGTCCGGCGGCTTCAGCAACCCCCGGAGGCCGAGCAGGTCGACGCATTCCTGCTGGGAGCATCGCATGGCCAATTGCGGCTGCATTTCGGCGGTGTTTTTTCGCACATTGACGAGCCGCCGGTGCTGGATGCCGTGCTGCGAAAAACGCACTGGCTCAAAGACCAGCAACTCCAGCTTTGCATGCACCAGGTGACGCGGGGTACGTGGCTGCAGGAGGGAGATCTCCTGCGCGACATCGGCCGGCGCGAAAGCGGTGAAATGTGCAAGATCGGCGAATGGCTCGGTGCCTCCGGCATGCACGACCTGATGCAGGATGAACGGCTCTCGGTACTGGCCCAGCACGCGCCCAACGACCCGGGCGGGCGGCTGCGCCTGCTGAGGGTCGCGATACGCCGCAAGAAGAACTCCAGCGTGCAGTTCCTGCGGTTCATGCTGGCCGATCCCGATGAGCGGCTGATGCGCCTGGCGGCGCGGGAAATCGTGCGTCGGCGGCCCACGGATTTTGAGAACATGCTCCTCCAACTGATGACCAACGCCCCGCAGTCGGTGCGCCGCGTCGTGAGCCGCGCCATCGGGCATGTTGGATTCGAAAACTTCTGGGGGCGTTTTGACCGCCTGGACCGCCCCACCCGCAAACAGGCCGGAAAGGCGATGCTGAAGTTATTGACCGATTCGCCGCAGCGTTTGGCGCGGCGGCTGGTGGCTGGTCCGATGGAACAGCGGCTCAAAGCCCTTCAAATCACCCAGGAGCTCGGACTGTCGCAGATATTGCGCGAGTCCGTGGTGGCTTTGACGAAACATCCGCATCCCAAGGTCCGGAGCAAGGCCGTCGTGGTCCTTGGAGAATCGCCCGAAACATCGGTAGAATTGCTGATGGAGCGGATCGTGCGGGACACCGATCCGCGCGTGCGGTCCAATGCCATCGAGGTGTTGCAGAATCACCAGACGCCGCAGTTGATCATGTTGCTGGCGGAGCGATCAAAATCGTCCAACAACCGCGAACGGGCCAACGCGATCAAGGCCCTCAATCACATGCGAGTGGGAAACGTCGGACCGGCCCTGACCGCGATGATTCAGGATCCCCGCCCCGAACACCGCATCTCCGCGATGTGGGCGCTGAAGGAAATGGGTTGGTGGAAAATGCTCACCGAGGTCGGCCGTATGGCCAAGGAAGATCAGAATCTCCGCGTGCGGCGATATGCCCTCAGCGTCCTCAAGGGCGTGGCGGATATGGTGCAGGCATCGAAAGGATTGGCGTCATGAAAACGGCAAAAAAACTCGCAGTCGCGACAACAGCCTGCATCGCCCTGTTCGGCCTGGCGGCCATCGCCGCGGCAACGCCAACGCAGGAAGAGGTATTCCAGAGCATCAACGACAACGTGAGATCGACCGCCGATTTCACCAAGGCCGTCCCATATCTGCTGGTGGGAGCGGGCGTGGTCATCCTGTGCATCCTGCTCAACTACCATCTCAAACACCGGAAAATCCCACGGAAGGCATATAACCCCGCGAAACTCTCGCGCGAGCTTTGCCGGCGAATCAGCCTGCGGTCTATCGAGTTGAAACAACTTAAATTACTGGCCGAGGAACAGGAATTGGAATATCCGCTGACTCTGATTCTTTGCCCGTCCCTGCTGGGCAAAGCGATCCGCTCGCAAAATGTGCGGGTGGACCGTGCGGTGGTAAAACAGCTCGTGCAGAGGTTGAGACAGGGATTGGTGGATAAAGTCTAGATTGCCTATTGCCAATTGAAAAGTAGGTGATTGTGGCCCTGTCAATCGGCAATTGGAAATCGGCAATCGGCAATCCGCTATCTTCCGCTATAATCCCCCCATGTCCGCGAAATTAATCGATGGCTTGGCATTGGCCGAGCGGGAAAAATTGGATGTCGGGCGACGGGCCGCGCTGCTGACCGAATCGGGACGAAGGCCGACGCTGGTGGCAGTGTTGATCGGCTCGACTCCGGCGGGGGAACTCTACGCGAGCCGGCAAGCCCAGGCGTGCGAAAGCGTCGGCATCGCATATCGATTACAGAAAATGGACGCCGGGACGAGCCAAGCAGCGGCCGAGGAATCGCTCAAATCGCTCAGTTCCGACCCGACCGTTACGGGAATCATGCTGCACCTTCCCGTTCCCGAGACATCTGGATGCCACCGAATTGCAATACAAGATCGATCCTGTCAAAGACGTCGAGGGCGTCAATCCCGCCAACATCGGATATGTCGTCTACGGCCACACCCTGATCGCGCCCTGCACGGCTTTGGCGGTGATCGAACTAATCGAATCGACCGGCGTAAACCTGCGCGGCGCCGAGGCCGTGGTCGTCGGCGCCAGCGAGATCGCCGGCAAGCCGATCGCCCTGCTGCTGACCCAGCGATTGGCCACGGTAACGCTCTGCCATATCGCAACCCGCGATCTGCAATCCCACACCCGGCGGGCAGACGTCCTGGTAGTGGCAGTCGGCAAGGCCGGCCTGATCGGAGCCGAATACGTGAAAAAAGGCGCCGTCGTGATCGATGTGGGGATCAATCGCGTAACGCAGGCCGATGGTTCAAAAAAAACGGTCGGCGACGTGGATTTCGACGCCGTCCAGCACGAGGCCGCTTATATCACCCCGGTTCCCGGCGGCGTGGGCCCAATGACGGTGGCCATGCTGCTGCGAAACACATTGCGGAGCGCGGAACTGCTGGGGAATACAATTTTGCCGCAGATATAAATCAGATGCCCACAGATAAAATGCAAAGAAATTTGTTTTGCTTCATCTGTGTGCATCTGATGTTTATCTGTGGCAAAATTTCTGGATGTGTCTAAATCGGGGTTGAATAATGTGGGGTAATGCCCTCGGTTGGAGAATTTCGATCGTGCTGTTCGCCGCGGCCATTGGGTTCGGGCTTTGGCTGCGGCGCAGATGCAGATCACCGATCCAACCAGCCTGTCGCTGGATGCCAAAGAACTTGGCCGCACTTTCTCCGCCGATCGGTGCAGACGCAGTCGTCGCGCAGGATCAGCCGGGCGATGCCGGCGAAAAATATGCCGCGGCCGGCGCGATGTATCTGAACGACCCCGATCGTACGATGATTATGCCCAGAAGCCCGACGGCCCCCCGCCGCCGGCGATGCAGTTGGTGATCGATGCGACGCATTTGTCGGCGATGAATCTTTTCGCCAAAGACCCCGCGAGCTTGATTGATTATCAATCAGATCACCCGGATCTGGACAGCCTCGCAAAACTCGGACAGCAAATGGAAGCCGCCGGCATGCGCCTCGAACGCGCCGGGAAAGAACGAAGATGCGCGAAAACTTCTTTTCGCGGCCTACGCCCTGGGCGCGAACCTGCTCCGCGAGCGCGTCGATTATGATGAGTATTCCCACGGCATGGGCCTGATGGACGGCGCCACCACCGCCCTGGCGGAGATGGAGCCGGCCAACTCGCCCAAGGCGCAGATGCTCCAGGACCAGGCCAGCGCGATGGTGACCTTCGATCAGCAGAGCGTTGCCCCGATTTACGAGGTCCTGGTCAGCGCCGACCCGGCAAGAATCGCCGCCAACGCCGGCGACATCTTTCGATTTGCGACCAAATCCCAGGAACGGATGTTTCGGGTGGAGGCGATATTAAAGCTGGGCCGATACCGCTTTGACGCCGCCCGGGCGGCCGACCAACTGGCCGCCCCTCGGTTTTTGCGGGTTTTGGGGCAGGATTCCGACCCCGCCGTCCGGACCGCCGCACAGGCGGCGGCTGGCCTCACCCTCGAGCAATATCGAATGATCCATTGACGAACCGGCAAGACAAAGCGAATCTTTACAATGGCGAAGAAGGCAAAATCAGGTGTTTCCAATGAACAATCGCAAAGCGTTTACGCTGGTGGAGTTATTGGTGGTGATCGGAATCATCGCGATCCTGGCCGGCCTCCTCCTGCCGGCCATCAGCCAGATGCACCGCAGCGCCCAGATCACCGGGCAGAAGGCGGATTTCGTAACGATTGCGAATGCGCTGGACGCGTATAAGGCGGATTTTGGGGATTATCCGAGGAATGATGTTTTGACGAGGTGGAATACAGGAGCCACCGCTGACCCCTAAGACGCCCGCACCTATTCACCTATCGCTTGCCGCTGCGCTGATGGGTGCGGGACCGCAGGTAACTCAGGGGCCAGGAGGCTCCGGCACTAATATCAGCCAATATGAGATCGGCGACGGAGCGGATGGACTTGGCTTCCGAGCACAGTCGACAAATTACCCGGTTACGATCACAGCACTTCAATGCTACAGGTTCGCCTCCTACCGTCACTGTCTCTGCTTCTCCGCCGCCACAGTTGGGAAGTTTTATCCCTGGGCAGACGACAGGATCAATTACGATGTCTGTCGGAACGACATATGAGGAGACCGTTGGATTTGTGGTCGATGCGACTACTCCCGAGCAACTGGATCTGACATCGCTGCCTGTGTATCCTTCTACGGGCACACCCAGCCATCAGACCAGCGGATAAATATCTGATCAAGGTCCCCACAGGAAAAATAACACCCAACTATCTCTCCGCCGACACGTTCAAGGTGGTGTATGTTCCAGTCGTATACCATGTGACGGCGGATCAGGTGGTCCAGCGGCGAGCTTTATTCGGCTCGGCAGGTGAGCCGCTTTTGCTGGATCGCTGGGGACAGGTGATTCAGTATTTTCCGAGATACGGGCCAGCAAGCAATCGAACGAATGATTCTTCGCTATACGCCACGGCAACCACCGCCACAAAGGCAGCGATCCAGGCGGGACCGCTTTACGGCGAGTCGCAGCCGGCGAGCGTCGATACCTAACATCGCTCCCGCAGGCGAAAACGCGATCTTTGATTGGCGCGATGGGGCGCCGTTTTTTACCAATACCAGTACAACCGCGCTCGCTCAACCGTGGCCCACACCGACGCCACCAACGACAGGCGCTGTCACGGGCACCGATTTTCGCCCCGATTGGACCATTCAATGGATGCTGGGGGACCAGTTGTCCTCCACCGCGCCATCGGCCACGACTCCGTTTGACGATGTCATCCAATCCCCCGAAGCGCTGCGCTTTGACGGTCCATACATTCTCATTTCGGCCGGGCCGGATGGTCCGAACCGACTGAACGGCGGGTATTGCAATTTTGCAAATATAATCACCGGCGCTGCGACCGAAGGCCAATTGGCTGACCCAAACTCGGGAGCTACTCTCCTCCCATCCCAGCTGCTGCAGATGTTCATCGCCAGCGGCAACGTCTATAATTTCGACCATCCGTAACGGCCAATTCCCAGTTTTGTCATGTCCATCGATTCGGTCGCCAATATGAACGGCCGGGATACGCCCAAAACTCCGGGCAATCGCATCTTCCTCCGCGCCATGCGTGATTTCCCTTCGCGTCCTTCGCCTTCGCGGTTTACTCTTATTCCGGCTTCATCGAAACGGCGAACGAGTCTCAACTCCGGATTACCGCGAAGGCGCGAAGGACGCGAAGGGATAGAAAGTCCGAACGACGAATGGCCGCAGGGGATTACGTTTGTTGAGTTACTGGTGATGATCGGGATTGTCGTGGTCCTTGCCATCGTGATCGCAGGGATCGCGATTCATTTGCGGCGAAGCGCCCAGACCACCGGGCAAAAGGCCAATTTCGCGGCAATCGAATCGGCATTGACGGCGTATTATCAGGATTTCGGCGACTATCCGCGGAATTCGATCCTGCCGAAATGGAATACTCGGCAAAATGGACCCGCGGGCGCTCCGACGCCCGCGCCGCTGTTTTATTCACTGGCGACGGCCCTGCTGGGGCCGGGCCCGGCGGTGACCCAGACAATTCGCGGCGAGCTGCAAATGGGGGATGGGAATGATGGGCCGGGGTTTCGAAGCCAGAGTGTGACGGTGTTTTCCGGCAACGGCCGATCGCCGATGCGGGCGATGCGATGGCAAAGGTAATGGTTGATGCCGGGGATGTCGCGGATGCGGCCCAATTCGCGAAGGATTTTGCGGCGCCGGGAAACGACCGGGCGAAGCGGGCATCGATCACGTTTTCGCCATCGGCCGGCGAGCCGTTTGGCGAATCCATCGGCATCAGCGGCGTCACGCGGTCGGGCGATCAGTTTCTCCTTTCGCTGATGGTCCCCCCGGCATATTCGCACAACGGCCAATGCGAGATTCGGGTGGCGGATGGAAAAGTCTGGGGCCCATATCTTTCGCCAGCGGCATTCAAGGTCGCGTTTGTGCCTTCGGTCGATTCGTATGGATATCCCTTTTTCGGTTATGGCCAGCCGGTGCTTCTGGATGACTGGGGTCAGGTCATCCAATATTTCCCCCGGTACGGCCCGGCGAACAACCGGACGGATGATTCGACATTGCCGCCCAATCCATCCATCAAGGCGGGCCCGCTGTATGGCTACTCGCAGCCGAAATCGGTTGACCCAAAGAACGGCCAAAACGCGATCTGGGATTGGCGGGACGGCGCACCGTTTTTTACCCTGGTCGGTCAAACCGGCCCCGCCCAGGAATGGCCGGACCCGGCAATGGGAAACGCCAGAAGCTTTCGGCCGGAATTGGCGATCCAGTGGATGCTCGGCGACGGGCCCGACTCGGCGGGAAATTTCCGGAACGAGATCGGCGACGCCCAAACGCTAAAATATGATGGACCGTATATTCTGATTTCCGCCGGCCCGGGCGGTCCCGAGCGCCCCGACGGCGGATATTGCAATTTTGCAGACCCCAACAATGGCAATAATCCATTGCCGGCAAACGGCTTACAGCAGATTTTCCTCAAGAGCGGGAACATTTATAACTTCGAGCGGCGCTGACCCCTCGGATGCAAATCAGCCGTATTAGAAGATTTGCAGTAGCGGCCCAAGTCATTTAATATTACCCGACCGGCGAGTCACTAAGATCGGGTGCAACTTTCCACGGGCAAAACACTATGAGGCTACGAGACGAAAACAAGCGGAGACTGATCGTTCAGACCGCGGTAAAGCTTTTTTCCGAAAAACCGTTCCATCAGGTTCGTCTTGATGATGTTGCTGAAGCGGCCGGAGTCGGGAAAGGAACCGTCTACATTTACTTCAAGAACAAGGAAGAGCTTTATTACAGCCTGATCTTCGAGGGATTCGTGGAAATGGTGGATCGCCTGAAGGAACAGGCGAATCAAACCGCGGTTCCCGCCTCCCAAAAACTTCGCATGGCAGTCGGAGCGGTGGTTGATTTCGGCGTCCAGCATCCGCAGTTTTTTGAAGTATTGCGGACTGTGGGTGTTCCCGACGCGAATTCCTCCTGGGACCTCAGGCGAAAAGAAGCTGCAGACATGGTCGAGAAGATCATCCGCGATGGAATCGCCGCCGGCGAGTTCGTCGAAAGCCGGCCGGAACGCATCGGATTGTACCTGATGTCGATGGTCCGGGCGGTGATGTTGTACGGACCCAAGGTTGAAGACACGGTGGAATTGACGGAACATATCACTGGCGTACTTCTGCGGGGAATTGCCAGGAAAGCCCCATGACCAAGACGTTGATCATTGTGCTGGCGATAGTGGCGATCGGCGCCAGCGCGGGGGCCGGGATTTTCCTGCATACGCGGGGTGACAAGATCGCCACCACGCTGCCGTCCGATTCCTATACCGCGCCGGTGACGCGTGGCGATATCACTCAGACTGTTTCAGCCACCGGGCCGGTGGCTTCCAACTTGGACGTGCAGATCAAGTGCCGCGCCAGCGGAGAAGTCATCACGCTCCCCTTCGACATCAGCGACCACGTGAAAAAGGGGGATTTGCTGGTGCAGCTCGATGTCGCGGATGAAAAGGTCATCCTCGACCAGGCGAAAGTGACGCTGGCACAATCCCAATCAAAACTGAAGGAAGCCCAGGAAAATGAGCGGATGGCGGAGCTGGACCTGCAAACCGCCACCGAGCAGGCCGATTCCAACATCATCGCCGCCCAGGTCAAGGCCACCAACCTCCGGCGAAAGGCCGATCGCCAGAAACAGTTAATGACCCAGACGCTTGCCTCCCCTGAAGACTTCGAAACCGCCGAGACGGATGCGTCGCAGGCGGAAACCGACCTGCAAAACGCCCACATCGCCAAGGAGGAACTCAAGAGCCAGACCGTCGCCTTGGCGGTGAAGAAAGAGGACGTGGAGCTGGCCAAGGAGCAGGTCGATTTGGACGGGATTTCGCTGCAGAACGCCCAGCAGCAGATGGATTACACGACGATCAGCGCCCCGATGGATGGCGTGATCTCCGACCTGCAGATTCAAAAGGGAACGATCATATCCTCCGCCATCAGCGTGGTCGGAAGCGGGACAAGCGTGATCACGCTTTCGGATATGTCGCATATTTTTGTGCTCGCTAGCGTGGATGAGAGCGACATCGGCAACGTCTTGGTCGGGCAGACCGTGGACATCACCGCCGACGCGTTTCCGGGGAAGCATTTCGCCGGGAAGGTCGTCCGCATCGCGCTAACGGGCGTTAACACGACCAACGTCGTGACCTTTGAAGTGAAGATTGAAGTGACCAGCGCCAACCGGGAGTTGCTGAAGCCGCAGATGACCGCCAACGTGGAAATCATCGAGGCGAGCAAATCGAACGTGGTGATGGTTCCGATGATGGCGATAATGCGCAAGCATCAGAAGACGTTTGTGGCGGTCGTAAAGCCGGACAACTCAACCGAGGAGCGTGAAGTAACGCTCGGAATCGACGATGGAGAAAACCAGGAAGTGACGTCGGGGCTTTCAGGCGGAGAGCAGGTCCTGGCGTACAAGGGCGACGCAAGCAGCGTCTGGTCCGCCGCCAACATCGCCAAGCGCATGCCCGGGCTGGGAATGCCGGGGAGAAGGTAATCGCCAATGATCCGGGCCGAGAACTTATTCAAGACCTATATCCTCGGCGGGCAGGAAGTGCATGCGCTGGACGATGTCAGCATGGTGGTGGAAGAAGGCGAAATGGTGGCGATTCGCGGCCCATCCGGCAGCGGAAAATCGACACTGATGAATATCCTCGGATGCCTGGACCGGCCCGATTCGGGCCACTATTTCCTCGCCGGGCAGGATGTCTCCGGAATGGCGAAGAACGCCCTGGCGGAGGTCCGCAACAGGCGGATTGGGTTTATCTTTCAGAACTTCAACCTCCTGCCGCGCATCAGCGCCCTGGAAAATGTCGAGCTTCCACTCCATTACGCCGGCCGGCACGATGCGGTGCATGCGGCGAAGGAATCGCTGAAGATCGTGGGACTGGCGGACCGCTCGCACCACCAGCCGAGCCAGCTTTCCGGCGGACAGCGGCAACGTGTCGCCGTGGCCCGGGCACTCGTCACCAACCCGGCGATCCTTCTGGCCGATGAACCAACCGGCGCGCTCGACAGCAAGACCGGCGAAGAAATCCTCGCGCTTTTCAAGGAACTTAACGCGCAGGGACGGACGATTCTGGTCGTCACCCACGACGCGGAGGTCGCGGCACACTGCCAGCGGGAAATCCACATTCACGACGGCAAAATTGTGGACCCTCCATTGGCGACCAAAACCCAGGATGTTTTGAATTCGCGGTTGATGCCCGAGGTGGTGTGATGCTTTTCTGGATGATCGTCAAAGTCGCCTTCAAGAGCCTGATGGCCAACAAGCTGCGCTCGATGCTGGCGATGCTCGGGATCATCATCGGGGTGGCGGCGGTGATCGCGATGCTGGCGATCGGAACCGGGGCGAAGCAGCAAGTCCTCAATCGCATCAGCGCGATGGGGACAAATCTGCTGATCGTCCGGCCGTCGCAGCGCGGGACGGCTGGGGTGATGTCGGGCACGCAGCAGAACCTCACGGATGATGATGCCAAGGCGATCACTGCAGAAGGTCGATCATATCGAGTCCGTGGCGCCGGTGGTGGGCCGGAATTTCCAGATCAAATACATGCACGAAAACACCAATACGCAGGTGCTGGGCACCACGCCGACGTATCTGCCGATCCGCGATTTCGAGATCGACACGGGGAGAATGTTCACCGATTTCGACGTGGAACATTGGAACCGCGTGGCCGTTCTGGGCCCGGTGACGGCTTCAAACCTTTTCGGGTTCTCCGATCCGGTCGGACAGACGATCAAGATCAACGGCATCAATTTCCAGGTGTTGGGCGTGCTCAAGAGCAAAGGGGATCAGGGATGGTTCAATCCGGATGACCAGGTGATCGTGCCGTACACGGTGGACATGCACATCCTGATGGGCGTCGATTTTCTGCGCGAGATCGACGTGCAATGCGACGCAGGGGACTGATTTGGACTCGGCCCAGGACGATCTTTTCGCGCTGATGCGGGTGCGGCACAAGGTCCAGCCGGGCATACCCGACGACGTGATGATTCAGAACCAGGCGCAGTTTGTCGAGGCGTTCAGCGCCTCGGCCCAGATATTCACCATCCTGCTCGGGTCGGTCGGAGGAATCTCACTGCTGGTCGGCGGAATCGGGATCATGAACATCATGCTTGTCACCGTCACCGAACGAACGCGGGAAATCGGCATCCGCAAGGCCATCGGCGCCCGCAATTTCGACATACTCAGCCAGTTCCTCATCGAGGCCGTTCTGATGAGCGCCGTCGGCGGACTGACGGGAATGGCATTGGGCGTCGGCTCGGCATGGCTTATCGGAAAGATATTCGATTCCTTCCCGACGATCGTGCAGCCGTTCAGCATCGTGCTGGCACTGGTCTTCTCGGCCGCCGTCGGAATATTTTTCGGATTTTATCCCGCTACCCGGGCGGCCAAGCTGGATCCGATCGAGGCGCTGCGCTATGAGTAAATCGGTTGAGGGATTGCGGGTGTTTCGCGGCATAATCGCGCTGGTCTTCCTTCTGATGAGCGGTTGCATCAATCAGAAGAAAGACGTCGCGACCTATCGCCAGGTCATCGACGGCAACAAGCCCGCCCCGGTGCAGATCGCGCCCGACAAGGTGCTGACGCTTACCGATGCCCTCATGCTTGCGGTGCAGAATGAAGAGCAGCTTTCGCTGCTCGGCGAGAACTATCTTCAAGCCCTGATCGACAAGGACAAGGCTTTCGCGGCTTTTTTGCCGTCCGTCACCTTATCGGCCGGCTGGCTCTATCAGAGTCAGGGATCTCAGCTGCCGCGCCATTCGCAGGGTTTTAACGCAAGCGTGCCGGGGCAGTGGAACCTGTTCAACGGATTCCGGGACTATTACAACCTCAAGTCGGCCGACCAGACCATCGAGCAGCAGAAGCAATTGGTCCTGGACGGCGAGCAGACCGTTTTGCTGGATGTGGCGCAAACGTATTACGCGGTTCTGACGAACGAGCAATCGGTGGACGTGCTGGCCAATTCGTTGACCGCGCAGGAGGAGAATGTCCGGACGCTGGAGCAGCAATTCGCCGTTGGGGCCGCGCGGAGGTTGGACGTGGCGCAGGCGGAATCGCAGGCATCGCAGACGCGGGTGTCGCTGCTCGAGGCCCAGGCGAACGTGAAAACCAGCCGGGCCATGCTGGCGTTTCTGGTGGATGCTCCGATCCGCGAGAACCCGTTGCGGGATGATTTTCAAGTGCCCGAATCGGTGTCGGGTGTGGATGAATGGATCGCCGGCGCCGAGGCGGCCCGGCAGGACTTGATCGCCGCCAACGCTGCCGTTCGCGCCGCCAAATTTAACGTCGAAGTGGCCTTCGGCCAGTACTACCCAAGCTTCGGCATAAATACCAGCTACGACCTCTACACCCGGCCGTTCCAGCCCGGCACGTTTTGGTCGACGCTGCTTAGTTTCAACGTCCCGATTTACACCGGTGGTCTGATTAACGCCGAAGTTCGCCAGGCGTGGTCGGAATACCGGTCGGCAGCGCTGACTCAATCGCAGCTCCAGCGAGAGATCGATCAGAATGTGCGGATCGCGTATGTGAATCTCGACCTCGCCCATCGCGAGCTGGCGGAACTGCAAATCCAGGTGGTCGCGGCCCGCGATGAATATTATCTCTCGGAAATGCTCTACAAAAATGGTGGCGGAACGTACCTGAACGTCTTGCAGGCGCAGGCGACGCTGCTGTCAACGCAGCTTCAGCTTACGACCGCGCAGTTCGCGCAGAAGACGGCTTATTTCAATCTCCTGCGAACCGCCGGGAACCTTACATACGCCGGCGTGCAATCGACAACCCGCCCGTCGGAAGAAGGGCTGCGTGAATTGGCCACCCAGCCGGTCACCCAGCCCAGCTCACAGCCGTAAACAAGATGACGCGATTAAAAGCATTGCTGGTCGGCGCGGGCGGAATGGGGCGGACATGGGCCAAAACGCTGCGGGACTACGACGCAGTGGAAACCGTCGGCTGGATGGACATACGCGCCGGGGCACCGGGTGAGGCAATCGAAAAGCTGAAATTGGCGGGGGTCAAGCCGTTCGACGATCTGGAAAAAGCTCTGGCGGAAACGCGGCCGGATTTTCTGGTTGATGTCACGGTACCCGAGGCACATCTTGATGTGACCCTCAAAGCGCTGGAGGCGGGTGTACCGGTCCTGGGCGAAAAACCGATGGCGGAATCAATGGCGGCCGCGCGGGAAATGGTCGCGGCGTCAGAGCGAGCGGGAAAGCTCTACATGGTCAGCCAAAGCCGTCGCTACGACGGCCGGTTACTGGCATTTCGCGAAGCGATCCAAAAATACGCCGGCGATCTGGGAATTCTCTGCAGCGATTTTTTCCTGGGTCCGCATTTCGGCGGATTTCGCGAGGAAATGCCCAGCCCCCTGCTGCTGGACATGGCCATCCACACCTTCGACAACGCCCGCCAGATCAGCGGGCGCGACCCCATCGCGGTCTACTGCCGTGAATTCAACCCCGCCTGGAGCTGGTTCAAGGGAAACGCCAGCGCCACCGCCCTTTTCGAGATGACCGGCGGCCTGCAATACATTTACAATGGAAGCTGGTGTGCGCCAGGGTTTGAACACAAGCTGGCAATCCCAATGGCGGGCTTTCGGCTCACAGGGGGCGGCGTCATGGGACGGCGAAACCGACCCGGTGGCCGATCGCGTGACCGGAACCGACGGCTTCATCCCTGCCACGGAAAAAATTTCGGTGAATGCTGATCCAGACATCCCCGCCGGTATCGCCGGCTCGCTCCGCGAATTCGTCCAAGCCCTCCGCACCGGCCAAACGCCACAAGGCGAATGCCACGACAACATCAAAAGCCTGGCAATGGTTTTCGCGGCGATCGAGTCAGCCCAAACGGGGAAGCGCGTCACTGTGGATTACTAAAGCGATTTCCAGAACAGTAGCGGCCTGCCGACTTCAGTCGGCAGGATTTTCGTTCGCCAAATCTAAGGCAACGGAAGATCATCCAACTCAAACGGCACCGCCAGCCTCTTCTGCTCCAGCGTTCTTTCCCATTTGAGCTTGGCGGGCGTCTCCTGCGTCGGCATGAAGATGATCGTGAGGTTTTGGATCGCGGGTTCGCCGGCGTTGGCATTGACCCTGAGCTGCGGAATCACCGACTGACGCTCAATGAGCTGGCCCTTTTCGTCGACAAGTTGGACCGAATTGATGAAATCCTGAACCGATGGCGTGCTCAGATTGATTCCCACCCCGCTGAACGCCATATCGAACCGGTAACTCATGCCCAATCGTGAGCAGCTTTTGATGGTGATACCCGCCTGGCCGTCGCTTTTCATCTGGCCGGCCGCGCGGGTGACATCGCCGAATTCAAAGGTCTGGGAGCGAGTCTGGACGGTTAGATCGAGTTCGCCGCGAAGGCGGGCGATTTTGGTTCCCATTCCGGGAAATTCCCGAAGGTTGGTGGAAAGAGACCAAAACGGTTGCCGGGGACCTTGCGCGGACATCATGAATCCCCGACGGATGAATCGTTGATTGCCGACGGCCGGCAGCAACAGCGAATTGCCCTTCTCGTCGATGCATTCCCTGGCCCAGTCAAATCCCACCGCTCCCAGGACATGCAGCTTGGGCTCGGGAACCACATTGATCGCCAGCGTAATGAATCCCTGACGCTGATTCCCATCATATCGGATCATCCTGACTTCCTGGCCCGACTGCGGCACGATGAAGAGTCCACCGGCGGTCTGCGCGTATGGGCTGGCGAAGTCGATCTGCATGATGGCCCGGCCGATCTGTGGCGACAGCGTCAGCCCGGATTGGCTGATCGAGGGGCTAAGCCCGCTGGCTTCGCTGACGACACGAAGGGCTTGCCAAAAACCGGCGTTGTCTAGATCGACGTTGGCGATGCGGCCATCAACGAACGTCGCGACGGCGGGATCGCTGACCCCCAAATTTCCGCCGGCCTGCGCTGCAAAATCGGCCAGTATCTGCTTCACCGGCGCGCCTGCGTAGTGCATGGTGACGCTGGCGTGCATCGACTTGGCCTCTTCAAGGCGAGCCAGCACATCGTTTAGCCGAGTCCGCGCCTCGTCGGAAGGATTCTGGTCAAGCGCCTGGCGAAGCCGCGGCTCGACGGCCGGCCCCATTTCCGACAATTTCTTTTCCGCCAGTTCGCGAACGCCGAATTCGGGAGCGTCCAGTTGGCCGATCAGCACCGACACGGCGTCGGAAGATTCGGTGGTCGCCGGCTGCGTGGCATCCGCCCCGATCAGAACGAGTATTGAGAGGATGAGCACGATGCGGATAGGAATCGACGACACAGCCATTAATTTCCCCCGTCGGCAGCGCCAGCAACGGAATATCGTCCAATTCAAACCGCTCGGTCATCGGCCGCGTTTCAGTGGCGACCTCACACCGAAGCTTACGTGGAGGACCGACCGGCGGAGAGTTTGGAGGCCGCCAGCCGGCGTTGGGCATGTAGGTCAGGATCAGCGTTGCGTGTCCTGTTCCGTCGAAGCCCTGACCGCCGCCCACCTGCTGCAACGGCTGATCGTTGTCATCGAATACCTGAAACTCCGAGTTCATGGAGTTTCGAAGGAAATCCGAATTAGGCGCCCCCAGCGTCCCGGTGATCAGAAGGTGCAGTTGGTATTGTCCGCCAAGGTTTTGGCATTGCTGGACGGTGATTACGCTGCCGGCGATGTTTCTGCTGACGTTCTGCGCCGAAAGGATATTGTCGATGACGATGGTCTCCGATTTTACCTGGACGTTGAAATCCAATTCGCCTTTGAGCGTGGCGATTTTTGTGCCCATTCCCGGAACCGCGCGAAGGTTGACCTGAAGGGGACTCATCCATTGCCGCTGTCCGGCAGCGAAACCACCGCCGAACTGTGTGTTCAGGGAAATCAGCGAATGCCCCTTGTCGTCGACACATTCGCGCAGCCAGTTGGGTTGGAACCCACCGACGACGTGAAGCTTCGGCTCGATACAGGCCATGAGTTGAAGGGTGAGGTTGGAGATTTTATTCGCATATTGCATGGACCAGTTAATCGAGGCCGGCGCGATGAGGCATGGCCCGGCTATCCTGGCCCGTGAACGATCGCCCATTTGGCCGGCCCAGAATCCCATCATGTTGTCGAGAATCATTTGGCCGTCACTGTCCGGGCGCACGTGGAGTCCGCTGCCGTCCTCGATCGCCTGGAGCGCTGTCCAGAAATCCGCGCCCTCCAGGTTCAGTGTAATCTTGTGGGACTGGAGATATCCGCGTATCTCCGGCCGATAAACGCCCATGTCCGCGCCGGCCTGATGCGCAGAAATCCTCGAGGACGCCCTGGAGCGGCGCACCAGTGCAATGGATGGTAATGACCGAAGGACCAAACTGCCGCTGGTCGGCAATCCGCTGCATGGCCGCGCCAACCCGCGTGCGCGCTTCATCGCTGAGCGGGCCGTCGAGAATCGCCTGCAACTGCGGGATAACCGGCGGTCCCATCTGCTCGAGGTCCTGCTGTGCCTTTTGGCGAACGGCGAATTGGTCGCTGGTCAGATCGTTGACCAGCACCAAAACCTGGGGCGTGGGCTGTGTCGTCGGTTGCGATATGCTCTGTGTGGCCAGAACAGCGCGCGCCAGCACGATCGCCAACACAGCCAGCCACGCCAAACGGGGCGGTATCGCACTCGAAAATTCATGAAGCTTTCTCCAGCGGCATTCTACACTCCAATATCAACCGGCACCGGTTCGATCTTAACGACTCGATGATGATCCGCGGATTCGTACAGCCCGTCCATGAGAGCCGTCAGCAGCACCCCATAACGCACCCCAGCGCACACAGGCTCGCGGCCCTTTATCGCGTTGACGAAATTTTGATGCGGCGTGGCAGGTCCGTGCCCGTCGAGTTTGACCGGCCGGTCCACTTGCTTGCCATCGAGTTCGCGGATTTCCAGCTTTTTACCGTACTGGTCGGTCAGAATGAGAAACCGATCGGTCTGAATCTGAATCTCAGTGTGAAACGTCGGGCAATTGCCGCCGATGGAAAAATTGCCCAAAGCGCCGTTCTGGAATCTCGCAATCGCAACGCCATTGATGTCCACGGGAGACGAACACTTGTCGTAAAAACAAGCGGCCTCGATAACCGGATCGTTCATAATCCACATGATGGCGTTGAAGAGATGCGCACCGGTGTCGAACATCTGCCCACCGCCGGACAACGCGGGATCCTGCCTCCAGGTGTTGGCCGTGCCTTTCAACCAGTTCTGACTCACCCAGCCGGAAATCAACTGAACCTTTCCAAGTCCACCCGTATCGCGAAGGTGGGCGACGTAAGCGAATTCCTCGGTATACGGGGCTTGAAAAGTGATCGCCAGGACTTTGCCGGTGGATCGGACTGTTCGCCACAGTTCGTAAGCATCGCGGGAATTGGTGACCATCGGCTTTTCGACCAGAACGTGCAACCCACGATCCAGCGCCGCCTTCGCCTGCATGAAATGAAGCGTGTGCGGCGTGACGATGTTGACGGCATCAAGCTTGATCCGCTTGTCGGCCAAAAGCGATTCCATGGAGGTAAACTCCGCCGCCTTGTGGAAAAATTTCTTGCGAATCTCCGCCGTTCTGGCCGGAATCGGATCGACCAGGGCAACCACTTTGACGTCCGGAATCTTGCTAAGTTGCTCCGAGTGCCAATGAGCCATTTTTCCGCAGCCGATCAACGCTATGTGAATCATGCACGCTCCGGTCTGTTCGTTGCAGGAAATGGCGGAGATTATACCGGCAACCGTCACCGCACCGTTATTTCCCGAATTATCGCCAGATATTCCGGTGAAATATCACCGGCTTTGATGGCGGCCAGGCCATCGCGCTGGTTGATGGCACGCCAGTGATCGGTATTCCATGTCGCCAAATGGGTGGCCCATCGCGCGCTTTTTACGGAGACCAGCCCGTCGTTGTCGCCGTCGGCCCGCTGGACGATGTACCAGGATGGGATGCCAAAGGCCGGAAGCTCGCGCAAGGTGAAGATGCTGAGACGGAAAAGTAGCGAACACCCGGCACATCGCGGGTTTGTTCATTGAATCGGGCGCAGCGATCGGTGGTGACATCAAGAACCCCATCGACATCAAGGCCGAAACGCCGCACGACCTCAAAACCGCGTAGCTTCCGGCCAAGGTGCTCGGCGCACCAGTCGGCGTATGGACTGCCGCGATGCGGAGTGCTGATCGTCACCAGCGCATCAATGTGTTCGGCCATCCCCAGATGAGTAAGCATGAAGCGTGCGTCCAATCCGCCCATGGAATGGGCCATCAGGATAGCCCGTTGTCCCGCGAATTGGGGACCAATGGACAAAATCCATTGCTGAAGCTGCCGGGCGCGCTTTTCGATCCCGGCGGTGGGATGCACCGTCGAGACAAACACAGGATGCCCCAAATCCCCGATCGCCCGATCGATCCCCTTGAAACTCCCCGCCCCAAAAAGACCATGATGAAGAATGATTGGAACCATTGACGCCCCAACAATTATATGGCATTGCCCAATGCCCCGTCCCCGACGGCACATGCAAACCTCACCAGGCCAGCCCACAGCGTCCGCAGCGCCGACAATTTCTTATATTCGAGCCAGAGAAGCCGAACGGCAAAAAAATCGCAACGAAAAAAATTATTTGCATCTAAGAATCACAACCATTCTTCCATCGGCTTCGATTCTAGATTTTGAACCGCCTGTTACCCCGCTCCGGATTGGCAAAGCGCTTCGGTCCTCTGTAGATTACCCCGAATTTTATCCCCCGGAAAGATTAGCTAAAAGATGCCCAAACGCACCGACATCCAATCCATCCTCATCATCGGCTCCGGCCCCATCGTCATCGGGCAGGGGTGCGAATTCGATTATTCCGGCGTGCAGGCGTGCCGGGCGCTCAAGGAAGAGGGATATCGCATCGTCCTGATCAACAGCAATCCCGGCCACGATCATGACCGATCCGGAATTCGCGGATGCGACGTACATCGAGCCGATCACGCCCGAGGCGGTGGAAAAGATCCTGGAACTGCGAAGAAGCCGGGGCGACGCCGATCGACGCGGTGCTGCCGACGCTGGGCGGGCAGACCGGCCTGAACACCGCCATGGCCTGTTACGACCAGGGCATCTTCACGCAATACGGCGTGCAGATGATCGGCGCCAATCGCGAAGCCATCTTCCGCGGCGAAGATCGGCAGGTCTTCAAAGACCTCATGATCAAGATCGGCCTGAAGGTCCCGCGCAGCGGCGTCGTGCATACGCATGGACGAGGCCCGGAAGGTGCTGGCGGACCTCGGCCTGCCGCTGATCATCCGCCCCGCCTTCACCCTCGGCGGCACCGGCGGCGGCATCGCCTACAACGTCGAGGAATTCGAAACGATCGTCCAGCGCGGACTCGACGCCTCGCCCGTCACCGAAGTTCTCATCGAGCAATCGGTCATCGGCTGGAAGGAATTCGAGATGGAGGTGATGCGCGACAAGAACGACAACGTCGTCATCATCTGCTCCATCGAAAACGTCGACCCGATGGGCGTCCACACCGGCGACAGCATCACGGTCGCCCCGATCCAGACGCTGACCGACAAGGAATATCAGCGGATGCGCGATGCCAGCATCGCCGTCATCCGCGCCGTCGGCGTCGAAACCGGCGGCAGCAATATCCAGTTCGCCATCAACCCCGAAAACGGCGACATGATCGTCGTCGAAATGAATCCGCGCGTCTCGCCGCTCTTCCGCCCTGGCTTCCAAGGCGACGGGATATCCGATCGCCAAACTGGCCGCGAAATTGGCCGTGGGATATACGCTGGATGAACTGCCGAATTACATCACGAGCAAAAAGAGCAAAGACGGCGAAGATGGGAATATTACACCTCCGCCTGTTTCGAGCCGACGATCGACTATTGCGTGATCAAGATCCCGCGCTGGACGTTCGAGAAATTCCCCGATGCCGATGAAACGCTGACGACGCAGATGAAAAGCGTCGGCGAAGCGATGGCCATCGGCCGCACCTTCAAGGAAGCCCTGCAAAAAGGCATCCGCAGCATGGAGGTCAAGCGCTTCGGCTTCGGGCTGGACCAATACGACAAATGGCTAAACGCGTAGCACGGGCGTCCCGCCCGTGTCTGCGGATCATGGGCGGGACGCCCATGCCACCGACAAAACCACCCAAGGCGAAAGCATCGACCAGGAATGGCCGATCCCCGAAGAAAAACTCCGCCGCAAACTCGCCGTCCCCAGCCAGGGCCGGCTGTATTACATCCGCTATGCGATGAAGATGGGATGGACGCATCGAGCGGATTCATGAGCTGACGAAGATCGATCCGCTGGTTTTTGGCGCAGATGAAGGAATTGATGGATTTTGAAGCAGAATTGAACGGTTCGGCCGACAAAGCTCGTGAGGCCAATGCAAAAGGTTGTTCGTTAGTCGGCATTCACGCAATCCTCAAACCACTACTTCAGCAAGCAAAGCAGTGGGCTACAGCGACGTTCAACTGGCGAACGTTCTGGGGTATGCCTCCAGCCGCGGTTCGCATTTCGCGCACGACATTGACTTGTTCAACCAGTATACAAACTCGTTGACACCTGCGCTGCAGAGTTCGAAGCGTCCACGCCATATTACTATTCGACCTACGAAACACCGTTCACCGTCAAAGGTGAATCCATCTCCGAAGACGAAATCCGCCTCACCGACAAACCCAAAGTCATCATCATCGGCGGCGGCCCCAACCGCATCGGCCAGGGAATCGAGTTCGATTACTGCTGCGTCCAGGCCGCCTTTGCGATGAAGGAATTGGGCATCGAATCGGTCATGATCAATTCCAATCCCGGAAACCGTCAGCACGGATTACGACACCAGCGATCTGCTGTTCTTTGAGCCGCTGACGCACGAAGACATGTTGAACATCTGCGAGCGCCTCAATGGCGGGCCATTCAATCCGAACCAGCGTGGATTGGTCAAAGGCGTCATCGTCCAGTTCGGCGGCCAAACCCCGCTGAATCTCGCGCGCGGCCTGATGGAAGCCGGCGTGCCGATCCTCGGCACAACCGTTGATTCGCTCGACGCCGCCGGCGATCGCGAGCAGTTCCGCGCACTGCTCCAGAAGCTGGACCTACAGCAACCCGAAAACGGCATCGCTCGCAGCATCGCCGAGGCTCGTGAAATCGCCGGCCGCATCGGCTATCCCGTGCTGGTGCGCCCCAGCTTCGTCCTCGGCGGCCGGGCGATGGAGATCGTCTCGGACGAGGATCAACTCAATTACTACATGGCCAACGCCGTCGAGGCCAGCACCATCGCCAATGCCCCGATTCTGGTCGACAAATTTCTCGATAACGCCACCGAAGTCGATGTCGATTGCCTGGCCGATTTCGATCCCACCACAGAGCCCACAGAGCCGGGCCGTGTCGGCCCGGACCCCGCCGCCCAGGCCATGATCATCGGCGTCATGGAGCACATCGAAGAAGCCGGCATCCACAGCGGCGACAGCGCCTGCTCGCTGCCGCCCTATTCCCTCTCGAAGGAAATCATCGCCGAACTGAAACGCCAGACGCGGGAGCTGGCCAAAGCCCTGCGCGTCCGCGGGCTGATGAACGTGCAATACGCGATCAAGGACGACGAGATTTATGTGATCGAAGTGAACCCGCGCGCCAGCCGAACCGTGCCGTTTGTCTCCAAGGCCCAGGGCCAGCCGTTCGCCAAGATCGCCGCCAAGGTGATGGCCGGCAAATCGCTCGCAGAACTGGGGATCGTCGAACCAACGCCGCCAAAACATGTCAGCGTGAAGGAAGTGGTCTTCCCATTCAGCAAATTCCCGGGCGTGGACGTGATTCTCGGCCCGGAAATGCGATCAACCGGCGAGGTGATGGGCATCGACGCAGATTTTCCCCATGCGTTTGCCAAGAGCCAGATTGCCGCCGGCACGATTTTGCCCTCAAGCGGAAACGTCTTTATTTCCGTCCGGCATGGCGACCAACAGGCGGTTTTACCGATCGCCAAGGCCCTGGTTGAGATCGGCTTCCAAATTATCGCGACGGCCGGCACGCATGAGGCGCTCAGCGACGCCGACATCCCCGCCACGCGGGTCGCCAAGCTGTCCGAGGGCCGGCCAAACATCCAGGATTTTATCAAGAACGGCCAGATTCAGATGATCATCAACACGCCGACAAAAAAAGGACCGGCAACGGACGAGGGAAAGATTCGCGCACTGTCCGTACTGAACAAAATCCCGATTTTCACGACCATCACGGCCGCCGGCGCGGTGGCGCGGGCGATCAAGGCCATTCAATCGGGCGGCTGGAATGTAAAACCATTGCAGTCATATTTCACCGAAAAACGCTCGTGAGAAAGGAATAGCCCAATGGCCCTCAGCGCCCGAAACCAATTCTCCGGAACGATAACTTCCATCAAGCGCGGGGCGGTGATGGCGGAAGTCATCATTGATATCGGAGGCGGCCATCAAATCGTCTCGCTGATCAGCGCTTCCTCGGCCAAAAGGCTGAAGCTGAAAAAAGGCGCAAGCGCGATCGCCGTGATCAAGGCGACCGAAGTAATCATTTCAACCGATCCGGACGAGTAAATCGCGTGGCCGGCCGATCCAAAAAATATCGCAAACCAACGCGCTTGAAGCTGCGCGGCCGGCTATGGGTGGAAATCTCCGGCACCGCCGCGCTGACCGAACCCGGGGCCGATCTGCTGGAGCAGATTGCCGCGTGTGGATCACTGTCGGAGGCAGCCCGACGATTGCACTTCAGCTATCGCCGGGCATGGATGCTGATCGACGCGATGAATCGACATTGGCCGCGCCCGCTCGTTAGAACCGCCACCGGCGGCAAACGCGGCGGCGGGACGCGGCTCACCGATCTGGGCCGGGAAATCCTTTCCTCCTACCGCGATTTACAGGTCCAGTTGGAGCATCTCGTGGATCAGGCCGGCCCGGGGTTTTTCGCGGCGATTGAATGAAGCACAATATCGCTTTCCGCCTCTTTGCCGTATTTTGTACTCGTGGAGTCCGCCGCGAAATGTCGGTATTGGGGGGCGGTGGCCTGGTTGGGGGCAGCGGTTGGGATATTCTTCCGCGTCTATCATCTCGGCGCCGAAAGCCTCTGGTTTGACGAGGGATACACCGCCTGGATGACGTCACATTCGCCGGCCGAGATCATTCGGCTGATCCGGGCCGATACCGCCCCACCGCTTTATTACCTGCTGCTGCATGGATGGACCGTGTTGTTCGGCCGGTCAGAAATCGGACTGCGTTCGCTTTCGACTGTATCCAGCATATTAACGCTGTTCATTGCGATGGGAATCGCCCGGCGGATGCTGCGAAATCCAGCGGCCATCGCGGCGGCAACATGGTTGATGGGCCTCTCCTATTTGCAAATATGGTTCGCCAGAGAAGCCAGGGCCTACGCACTGATGGGCCTTTTCGGCGTCGCCGCGTTTGATTGCCTCCAGCGGCACCTCGCCGGACGAGATCGGCGCTGGCTAATACCGCTGCCATTACTGATCGCCGCCGCAATGTATACCCACAACATGATGGCCCCTTACGTTCTCGGCTCACTGCTGGCATGGCTGGTGCTGCCATCGGAACATTCGACGAGACGGCGGATTGGGGAGATTTCGCTGGTAACCGGAATCGCCGCCCTGCTCTATCTTCCTTGGGCCATCCTGGGATTGCCGGCCCAGATGGAGATGATTCGCCATTCTTTCTGGATGGATCCGCTCAAAGCCCGCGATCTCCCGGCAGCGATCGCTGCCCTAACCGGCGTGAAATATTTCTGGTCCTGGACTGGCCCGCTCGATCGAATGCACATCCACACCGCCAACGGCGTCGTGCCGATGAGCATTCTCGGTTGTTTGCTCGCCGGCTCGGCTTTCGTCTCCATTTTCGGGCAAAAAGACGCCCGGCGAAGAGAGGCGCTCGGACTTCTGACGGCGGCGATATTCCCGCTGTTGTCGGTCGCATTGTGCAGCATCATCTGGACGCCGATATTCGCCGAAAAAATGTTTCTGACATCCGCAACACTGTTCCCGATTTTTTTCCTGCTGCCGTTGGGCACGCCATTGCCGCGAGCGGGATTGCGGACAGCCTGGTGCGGAACAGCGATTTTGCTTTTGCTGACCGGCCTGACACTGTTCGGATACTACCGCGAAATCACGAAGGAGGACTGGCGCGGAATCGCCAAGATCGTCTCAGAACTACCGGGGAACCGGCGGCTGATCATCTTCATCGCCAACGACGGCCGGCTTCCATTCGATTACTACTACCACTATCGCCCCGACGATGAAGCGACCGGCGTCCCATCCGATTTTTTCGACCTCAACCCCCCGCGAACCATGCGGCGCGTCCTTGACCAACGCGATCTCGATTCACTACGGGCTCGCCTGGCAACCGGAAAATACGATCAGATCGTGCTCGTGCTGGCCCACGAATCCTGGGGCGATCCCAACCATCTGACGCGCGGATTGCTGTATGCCGGCTGGCAACTTACCGGCCAAACCAAAATCCGAGACCTTGCGGTTGAGTGGTACGGCCGTTCGCCGCCGTGATCTGATTTAACGATTCATTTTTGCGGATTGTCAGGCGATATTACTTCGCGAACAGTAGCGACAATCGCGGGCTGGGGTTTGCGAATGTCGGGGATTTTCTGGTACGCCTCCCAGCCGCCGCCAAGGCTCTTGTAAATCGCGATGTATTGCACCACGACATTTTCCTGCGCTATCGCGTATTGATCCTGTATCTCGTAAAGCTGGCGCTGGGCGTCCGTCACGTTCAGGAAATCCGTCAAGCCGCGATCATATCGTTCATTGGCCAGGGTAACCGCGCGCTGGCTGGCGACCAGTGCATCATTCAGATCCCCAAGACGATCCTGTTCGGCGGAATACGCAGTGAGCGCATTTTCCACTTCTTCAACCGCGCTGACGATCATTTTTTTGTAATTAACCAGGGCTTCATACGTGCGCAGGTCTTGAATATCGATCAGCGCGTCGAGCGCGCCGAAATCCAATAAAGGCCAATAGGCGGTCGGGCCCACCGACCAGATAAAACTGTTCCCGGCCGGAGTTTTTCCCAATCCCTGGCCTTGCAGGCCCGCGCCGGCGGTGATGGCAACCTGGGGAAAGAGATCGGCGGTTCGTACTCCGATCAGCGCTGTGTTGGCCGCCAATTGGCGTTCGGCTTCGCGGATATCGGGCCGTTGGCGGAGCAAATCCGGGGGCAGTCCCGTTTCGATTCTCCGCGGAAGATCGGGCAAAGACGCCGGCTGCTCCAGTTCTGCGCAGGTCCTCCGGATATTCGCCCAGCAGCACCGCCAGTCGGCGCTGAGCGACGGTGATCTCCCCTTCCAGCGGAGTAATCTCGGATTGAAGCGTCGCCAATTGCCGCCGCGCCAGCGCCAGATCGAGTTCATTGGTCAATCCACGATCGAATCGCTGCTGAACGACCTCGACGGTCGCCTGTTCGATTTTTATGTTGTCTTCAGCGATTTTCAGCCGCATTTGCAGAGACCTCGCATCCATATACGCCCGCGCCACATCAGAGATAACCGAAATCAGCACCGTATTGCGCGCCTCGGCGGCCGCTTGCGTATCATCGCGCGCGGCCTCCATCTCGCGGCGATATCGCCCCCAAAGATCCAATTCCCAACCGGCGTCGAAGCCGACCACCTGGGTAATTTCCTTAAGTCCGGTGGTGTTGGTGCCGGCGTTAAGGGGACCCCCGACGCGACCCTTGGTCGAATTGGTGCCCGTGCCGCCCGCCAGAGCTCCGCTGGCGTCGATGTCGGGCAACGCGCCGCCCTCCACGACCACTTCTGCGGTTCTGGCTTCCTGCAATCGGGTGAGCGCGATATCCAGATCAAAGTTGGCGGCCAACGCACGGTCGATCAGGGAATCCAGTTCCGGGTCCCCAAATGATTTCCACCAATCGGCAATATTCGCCGGCTGGGTCGATGGCGGCGCGGCACTAAAAGCACTTGGCATCGTCGTGACAGGCGTACGATAGTCGGGACCGACCGCGCAGCCGCCGAGAATGGCGGTAACCACAAAGATAGACCAGTATTTGGCCGCGCTCATTGAGGGAAACTCCGTCTAGGGTGGCGGCGTCGCATCCGCGGCAACGGCTCGCGGTTCGCCCGCTTGCGGAGAAACGGGAGCCTGGGAAACCTTGGCCTGAGCGTCGATATCCGTGGCCGTCACTCGATCGCCTTCGGCGATCTGGTCGCTGAGATTCAACGCCACTTTCTCGTCGACAGAAACACCCGATCCGATCTCAACAAAATCGCCGTTGTCGATCGCGATGCTCACATCGCGAAAGTTAATCCTTCCGTCATCGGTCACCACCGCGACCTGCGGTCCACCAGACCTGAACATCAAGGCACTGGCGGGCACCCTCAACAAACCCCTGTGGGTCAGCTCGAAATGCACCTGCAGATACATCCCCGGCATCAACATCAGATTCGGATTTTCAAGATCAACTTCAACGTGCAAAGTTCTGGTAGCCGGATCGATCGCATGGCTGGTGCGCGTAATCTTTCCCTCGAACTTCCGCCCGGGAAACTCATCGGACGTGGCCGCCGCACGCACGCCGACATCCATTCCCGCGGTTGCCTTTTGAGGCACATCCACGAATACTCGAATCTCACTGATCTGTGCAACGGTATATAGCGAGGTCGTGCTGCTGGTGCTTCCGGAGGTGACAAGGTCGCCGATGTCGATGTGCCTGGAGGTAATGACGCCGTCGAATGGAGCCGTCACCTGCTTATACCCTTCGATGGCATTAAGGCGATCGACATCAGCCTGGTCGGCGCTAACCTTCGCCTCCGCGGCCCGCATCTGGGCAACGCTGCTAGAGTATTCCTCCTTTTTCTCTTCGCGCTCCTGTTCGGAGACAACCCCCTTGGGCGAATCCCGCCAGCGGTCATAAGTGCTCTTGGCAAAGTCGGCCTGTGCCTTCACGACCTCAACTTGCGATTGCGACACGACCAGTTGATGCTGTGCCGCCTGAAGCTGGGCATCAAGGTCGGGGGTCTCGATGGTGGCCAGCACTTGTCCCTTGTGAACATGATCGCCAATATCGACGAACCATTTGTCGACGTAGCCGTTCACGCGGGCGTAGATCGTGCTTTCGTACCAGCCGCGCGTTTCACCGGGATATCCGACCGATTCGCTGGCCGGGGCGTAGTTGACGCTGACGACGTCGACCGACGGAGCCTCGCCGTCTTGCGAAACGGTTTGCGAATCGAGGGCGGCCGCCGCGTCGGCCTTGTGCCGTTGAACGGCGAAGAACCCGATCGCCAAAGCGACTGACAGCAATAGGGCGGCGACGGTCAACTTCAACCCCATTTTCCGCGATGGAGGCGCTTTGACCTCAGGTTGGGCCGGAGCGGCAATGTCGTTATCCGATGGCAAGGTTCGCCTCCTGGGAGATTTGAACACGCGTGTGCCGGCTCAACAGCCGGAACATTGAGGGAACGAACAGGAGCGTGGCAAAGGTGGCAAACAGCAGGCCGCCAATAACGGCACGGGCCAGCGGAGCGTTCTGTTCGCCCCCCTCCCCCACACCCAGGGCCATGGGAATCATACCGAGAATCATAGCACCTGCGGTCATAAGCACAGGGCGGATGCGCGTATAACCCGCCGTGATCGCGGCCGTCGCGGTGTCGTCGCCGGCATCGACGCGATCGTTGGCGAATGTCACCACCAAAATGCTATTTGCGGTAGTCAACCCAATGCACATGAGCGTCCCCATCAGGGCCGGAACACTGATATGGGTTTGGGTGAGATACAGCATCCACATCACACCGCCCAGCGCGAACGGCACCGCCAGCAGCACGATCACCGGGTCCAGCCAGCTTTGGAATTTAATGACCATCAACAGGTAAACCAGAACGACGGCCAACCCCATCCCCGAGAAAAGTCCGGAGAAACTGTCCTGCATGGTTTGTGCCTGCCCGGAGAGCGTAACCTTTGTCACGGAAGACGCCGACGGACGATCCCTGTCGATGACCTCCTGAATCGCCTCACTGGCGCTTTTCATATCGCGATTCTGAACGTCCGCGTTGACATCAAAAACCGGGCGAATGTTCGATTGCGACATGACCATGGGAATCCTGGTCCGGCCAAACGTAGCGACGTTCATCAGCAACTGGCCCTGCTTTGCTCGTATCAGTCGCCAGCGGCATATCCTTCAAATCCTGCAATGACGTGATCCTGTACGTCGGCTCCTGAACGACCAGCGGATAGCTGACGCTGTTGTTGGGATTGACCCAGAAGTTCGGGGCGATTTGCGCGCTGTTATTCAGAGAGACGAGCAGATTGGTCGCCGCGTTTTGCTGGCTTAGTCCCACTTCCTGCGCCAGCGTCCGATCCACATCGACGCTAAACGCCGGGGCGTCCGGGACCTGAAACACGTGCGAATCCACGACGCCCGGCACATTGGCGATATCGTGAGCCAGCTTGCTCGCCATCGCGTACGCCGTGTCGTTATCGGGATCGGTGATGCGGATGTCGATCGGGCGCCGGCTGGCCGAAATTCAGAACCTGATTGACGATGTCGGCAGGCTGGAAGAAAGAACTTCAATTCCGGGAACCGCTTGGGCAGTTCTCGGCGAAGATCAGCCATGTGCTGCGCGGTCGGAGTATGCTCCTTGTTCAAGCGAGATCAGGATTTCGCCGTCCATGGGGCCGACGGTCGCCGAATCGCTGAGCGCGATGTTGATGCCGCTGTAGGGAAGGCCGATGTTGTCGAGGATGACGTCGATCTGCTTGATTGCCGACGATTTGCCGAATCGCGGTTTCGACCTTGGCAAAATCCGCCTGTCGTGGTTTCGATGCGTGTGCCCGGCGGGCAGCGAACGTGCAGCCGCATCTGCCCGGCATCCACCTGTGGGAAAAAATCCTCGCCCCAGATGTGGAAACAGCAAACAGGAAACCGCCATCAGCAATACGAAAAAAATCGACCGTCGGCAGCGGCCGGGACACGCACCACGAGACGTGTCGCGATAGATATCGCGGAAAATATTGAAACCCCTGTCGAAGCCGCGATGAATCAGCCTGAAGCGGATTGATCGTCTGACTGATGCTTGATGCGCCGGAACATGATCTTGATGCGACTGCATATGCGACCGCATCAGATATTTGAACAGTACTGGCACCAGCGTGAACGACAGAACCAGACTCGCCAGCAGCGAAATGCAGACGGAAATCGACAGCGGCGAGAAGAGATATTTCGCCGTTCCCTGCAAGCAGAAAAATCGGGACGAACACGATGCAGATCGCCAGCGTGGAAAGCAGGGTCGGGAACGCCGATCTCCGCCGCGCCGTCGAGGATTCCGTCGACCAGGCTTTTTTTCAGAGCGTCCAGATGGCGTTCGATGTTTTCAATCACGACCGTCGAGTTATCGACCAGGATTCCCACCGCCAGGGCGAATCCGCCGAGGGTCATGGTGTTCAGCGTCTGGCCCATGCAGTACATGACCAGAACCGCCGTAATGATGGATAGCGGAATCGACGCCAGAATAATCAGCGTGAGCCGCCAGTTGCCCAGGAACAGCAGGATCATCAGCGCCGTCAAGCCCCGCCGCCATCGCGCCGCCCATCAGCACGCTGTTGAGTGATGCCTTCACGAAAATGGATTGATCGAAGATCGGCTTGATATCCACGCCCGGCGGGCATCAAGCTTGCGAATTTCCGGGAGAACATCCTTGATGCCGTTAACGACCGAAAGCGTCGAACTGCCGCCGGTTTTGCGCACCATCATCAGGCTTCCGGGCCGGCCGTTTTCCGAAACTGAATTCGTCTGAATCTGGTATCCATCGTGAACGTGCGCAACATCGCGCATGAAGACCATTCTTCCATCAACCTCCTTCACCGGAAAGTTGTTGATGGCATCGATCACATCCGGGCTGTTGTTCATCGCAACGGTGTAATCCCTGCGGCCGAGTTTCACGTCGCCCGATGGCAGAATGACGTTCTGCCGCAACAGCACATCGCTGATATCCGTCGGCGAAAGCCCGCGCGATTGCAGCGCATCCTTGCTGAGATCGACCATGATGACGCGCGGCTTGCCGCCGTAGGGATACGGAACAGACGCGCCCTGCACGACCGCCAGGTCCGGGCGGATGATGTTCTGGCCCAGATCGTTGAGCCGTGTATCGGAAAGTGAACTGCTGGAAACGCTAAGCTGAATAATCGGAACATCGGTCGCCCCATACCGGAGAACCAGCGGCGGCGTGATATTGCGCGGCATGTATTTCAGCACCACCAGCGCGCTGCTGCTCAAGTTGGGCGACCGCTCGGGTGACATCCGCTCCTTCGTGCAGATACACCTTGATCACACCGACGCCTTCGTAGCTGTTGGATTCAATGCGTTCGATGTTGTCGACGAGGGATGCCAGTTGCCGTTCGTGGAGGACGAGAATGCGATTCTGGATATCCTGCGGGCTCATTCCGTTATACGTCCAGACGACGCTGACAACGGGAATGTCGATTTCGGGAAAGATGTCGACGGGCATTCGCAGCGCGGCCCCAACCCCGAGCAGGCAAACCAGAATGATCACCGCAAAGACGGTGTAAGGACGCTTCAAAACGAAAGCGACAACTGACATTGCGGAACGAACCCTTTTAATCCAGCGAGAACAATCTTCCGAAGTTCCCGTCGCGAATCTCGATTGAACATCTAAAACTATCCCGAATTTCGGATTTAGTTGCAACAAATCCACATATAAAACATTCGCTAACCATTGATGATAAATAACTTACGTTATTTCCTATATAATTAGATGGAAATCGCGCAACCTCTCTGTTGAGAATCAAATGCAATCTTGACATCGTCGAATATTCTGGATATCTACTATTCCGATAGGAAAAGGCTGTATACGGATTCCGTATCGACCCCTAACAGGAGAAAGAGGCAATGAGGAATCATTTGGCTGTTCGCGGTTCATTCGTTCGGAGGATGACTGTAAATAGTATTTTCGCAATAATCATCGCGATTTCTGTCGGCATTTCCCGCGCGGGCGCTGATGCGACGACGCAACCCGATTCGGCCTCGCAGCAAAACGCGCAACTGAAAGGCGAGGTCGATCAGCTCAAGGCGAAGGTCGATCAATTGGAAAGCGTTCAGCAACAGCAGATCACTCCCGCCTCAGCCACTATTCCCAGCGCCAATCAGCCGGCTTTCGATGCGCTGAATTTCGCCAGCGGATACGATCCGGCCGTGGGGTTCGTCATCCGCAGTGACGATGGCGAGTTTTCGTTTCATCCCGGCGTCGTTTTCCAGTTCCGCTACACGGCCAACTACCGCGAACAGTTGGCTCCGGGCAATGGCAGCGAAGTGCCCTCGCCACGAGACAGCATCGAGAATGGTTTTAGCGTCTCGCGATTGCGACTGTCGTTCGATGGTAATTTCACAAAAAATCTAACGTATAACTTTCAGTTCCAGGACGACCAGGGCGCCAGTTTCGGACTCCTCGATGCCTACGCCGTTTATCATTTCCACGACTCTCCCTTCGCCATCAAAGTCGGACAATTCAAGGACCCCGTTTGGCATGAAAGAAACCTGGCGGAATCCACGCTCATGGCGGCGGATCGCACGCTGGTGGAAGCGCTGCTGGGCGGTGAGAGCAGTCCGATCAGCCGCACCAAGGGTGTGTCATTCATGTATGACCAGGGACCGGTGTGCGCCCAAGCTGTTTTCCATAGCGGCTTCGACACCGCCAACACAAAATTCTATGACTCCGGCGGTGTCGGAACAGGTGTTGGCGGCGCGGCAGGCGTAACGCCAATGGACTACGGCGTCAGCGGCAGGGCCGAAGGAGCTTTGATTGGCAGTCGGACCGCCCAATTCAATCCGTTCTCCGAATATGATCGCGGTTTCTCAGCCCTTGGAGCCACACAGGACATTTTGGTCCTCGGCGGCGGCGCCGATTTCTCCCAGGCCGGAGCCAACAGCCTTCTGTTGCACTCGGTCGATCTGCAATACGACACTGCCTGCGGCGTCTCCGCTTATGCCGCGTATTACGGCACCTATCGCGATCTGCAGCACTTTCAGGGCGTGCGGCCGGGATTCTATTACGACCCCGGATTTGAACTTCAGGCAGCATATCTTGTCACGCCAAAGATCGAGCCATTCGCTCGATATGATTACACATACCTGCCACACGGCTCGACGACTGGCCTGTTCACCGGCGAGGTCCAGGAGATCACCATTGGCGCCAACTATTATCTTTTTAAGCAGAACGCGAAATTCACTGGTGATATTTCGTACTTGCCAAACGGCGCGCCGGCAGACCAGGATTCGTTGGGCATCCTGAAGGACAGCGGCCACAACGAAGTGGTGCTCCGGCTGCAATTCCAGCTTGCACTTTAGAGATGACGGCGCGGACGGAACCCGAGCAGCGCAAATCCCGCCCCCGCGCCGAGCAGACCCGCGAGGAAACCAAACAGCGCGTGTGAGCCGGCGGCGGTAAGCATGTCGTTGAAGTTCCCGACAGAAAAGAATGCGCCCAAGGGATCAAACAGCCGCTTTACAAAACATATCAAGTTTCCGACCGCGCCGGCCAAAGCGAGGAGCAGCACTTGCTGCCAACCCGCGAAATGACGTCGTTCGCCAGTTTGCATGGCCCCGTCAAGGACAACGCCGGCCAGAACAACCAGCGGCATCATCGCGATTCCCCCCGCGATGCGCCCGCCAAGAGATAAGGTCGTCATCGCCGTGGAAAAAGCTCCAAGGGACGCGCCGGCGCGAGCGCGTGTTACCAAACGAGTGGCCAGGATCGGGGCCATCCAAAATATCGCCTTGTGCCCGGGCAGATGAATCGGCGTTCGCGCGAAAGCCACGACAATGCCAGCCAAAATGCCGACTGCAATCACGGATAGATAGCCATCCAAAACCGCCCTACTCCAGGGATCGGGTTTTCTTTCGATCGACAGGGATCCAGGCGTGTTCATTTCCGCTCCATTCTACCAGCCAGACCGGTCGGCCGCCGACGAGTCTAGGCCTGACCCAATTCAGAGTCTTATATTTCGCACCGTTGTGTGCGATTTTCACGCCATTCGGCAAGCGATGATCCACGTGGATACCGATTTGCGTCAGGTCGCGGATATCCACGAACTCGCCGAGCATTCGCAGCCCAGGTAAATCGTGAAACCAGCCCTCGTTTCCATCGGCCCGCAGGCCGACGCTGGCCAAGGCGCCGATAATTCCCTCGCCATCGCCGCCCAGATGCAGCAGGCAAATCCCGTGTGCCTTGGCAAGTGTAACGGCGCGATCCTTTGTGAGCACTTCCCGCGTGGCTGCCCAGCCCCATTTCATGACATCGGATGGAATCTCGCCGAGGCCCGCGATACATATCCCGGGATCAGAACCATCCGCGGACCATTCGGCGATCAATCCGATGGCAAACTCCAATTCGCCTGGCGATCCGCTCCATTCGACGGCTAGGCACGCGCCCCTGTTGTGCGATGTAGACGCAATCCGTTCGTCCACCAGAAATTGATGTCGTGTGATTCCAAGCGGCTTCGCCCCTCGTTGCTCAATCTCCGCGGCAAGCCGGCGTGCCAGCCGTCCCGTACCCCGACTGGTCTCATTATCCGTATCATCGATCCCGATAAGTATGATCGCCATGCGTCCTCTAATCAGTGAAATTGCTGACGCGGACTCTCTCCGACAAAGCCGACGCTGCCGTCGAGCATCAAATAGTTGACGCCCTTCCTATATCCCGCATGGGATGTCGGCAGGGAACTCACCCAGATATCGCTCATGACCCATGTTTTGGGGTCCATCTTGGTATTGAGCATTCGAGGCCAGGAGACGCCCCCGCGAAGAAACTTGCTCAGGGCAGGGTCGGTGCTCACGCTGAAGGCGCTGTAATAGTAATACCCAATAATGCCCGACCTGAAATTCTGATCGCTGAAACAAAGGCTGGATGCTTTCTGGCTGGGGCAATAGTAAATCTTTGGATCGCCAATAAGCTGACTCGCCGCCATCGAATCGATCAGTTCGAGGTGCGGATTTTCAACCGTCAGAGAAACAGGCAACTCGCCCCCGTTAGTATGAGCATAGAGGATCAAAGCGCCTCCGATCTTTCGCAGGTTATCCTTGCACAGAGCCAGGTTGGCTTGCTCGCGAAGACGCTCGATGGTGGGCACGAGCAGAGCGACCGCCAGCGCGACAATGGCGATTACAACCAAACAGTGAACGAAGGTGAAGCCCAATCGCGCCCTCGGCCACGGTTTACGGCTTGTCGAACTCATGGCATCAATCTAACCGCCGCGCCTCGTCCGACGGCACAGAAAAATCGGCGCGACGACAGCGATCAACGAAAAGCCGACCGGTTCGGGCACATTCGCCAGGCCGTTCGCTGACACCAAACTACGCGCCGCGGCTGCCAGCGTGGCCGATTTGCCCAGGTTGGCCGAGAACGGCGTGAAGTCTTCGCTATTCACCGTGCCGTCATAGTTGAAGTCTCCGTCATCCCAACTGCCATTCTTGCCCACATTGGCCGAGAACGGCGTGAAATCTTCGCTGTTGACGATCCCATCAAGGTTGGCGTCCCCGAGCAGCGTGAACATGATTTCAATCTCGCCGGACGGAAGCCCGGCCACCGCGCCGTCAGCGCCATCCGCGTAGCCGACGCCGTAACTGAGACCGCTGACGGCGTCATCCGCCGCTATATCGCTGCTGATGATCTGCGGACCGGCCAGATCGTAGAAGCCGTTCTTGATCCACGAGGCAATCGAAGCAATCGGATCGGTCGCGGAGCTGCTGTAGTCGATGATGACGCGATTGTTGCCGACGTCGAGCGTGCCGTTGCCGGTAATCGAAAGCGACGTGAGGTTCACGTTACTGGCGCCCAACGGGGTTCCCGCGCTGACATTGTCGGCCAACTGCACAGTGCCGCCGGTCACCGACAATACCCCGGCCGGTAAGGCGCTGGTCGCGGGACTGGTCGGATTGATGACAAGTCGGCCGGCACTGACTGTCGTCCCACCGCTGTAGGTGTTTGACGTTGAGAGCATCAGTGTTCCCGTCCCGGACTTGGTGAGCGAGCCCGTGCCGCCGATGGTGCCGGTACCGCTGATGGTATAATTGCCGGTCGTGTTGTTGACGGTCACCGAGCCGGGGCTGACCGTGGTGTTCAGCGTCACCGAATAACGGCCCGCCGCGCTGCCGTTGCTGTCGTTGAAGGTAACATTGTCCTGGGCGTGGAACACTGTAGTCGCGCTACCATTGTTCCAGTTGGAACTGGACGCCGTGTCCCACGTGTTGTTGCTGCTGGCGTCGTTCCAGGTGAGGTTGGCGGGGCCTGCGGCAATGTACGAAACCAACAATTCCGGCGCAATCGCCGGATCGTCATTTGCCGCCGCCCCTTGCGCCGACCAGAACGCCCGGAAAGTTCTGGTACCCGTTTCATCAGCATTCTTAAGAATCCAGCCGAAATTGCCGGTTGGGTTATCAAGCCAGCTTTGCACATCCGCCACCATCGCCGCCGAAGACCATGTGAAGCTGGTCAACGTACCGGTAACACTGGCGTCGGCGAGGTCGGTTAAGGACGACGACCAATCTCCGCCGGCAATCGCCCACGGTGTCGAGCTGTAGAACGAATAGTTCCATGTGGCATCGCCCGGGTCCGGTGCCGCGCCGTGCCCGGTCCCGCCGAATGTCGTGGCCCCAACGAAATTAATGGGTTGGCCCCACGCCTGCGTTTCATCGTAAAGACTAATGGTTTCCGCGGCAGTCGTTCCACCGGAGCCGCCGCCTCCGCTTCCGGCGACCTGACCGACCGTGAGCTGCAATGTCACTCCGGTAATCGTTGCCCCAGTCGGCACCGCTCCCGCAATGTTGAATTCAATCAGGCCCCGTTTAGGGTTGTCATCCCCGTCGGTCCCGACAAATATCCCCGGATCGGCCAGGCTATTATTCGTCGTCGCATCCGTACCGCCCAGGAGCGTGGCGTCCTCCTCGGCGCCTATGTCCACCTCATCCGCCTGCGCTCGGGAGACGCCCCGTGATAATGCGCCGATCTCCACGAGGCCCAGTGCCGCAGCAGTCCCTGCGATTTTTCTTATATTGAAACGCATCTGCGTGCGCCGCCAAATGCCAATTTATGCAGACTCACCGGATATCGAGTCAGTTGAGCGCGCGTCGCTGACGCCGGCACAACAAAACCGGAGCGACGATGGCGATTAATGAAAGACTAAGCGGTTCGGGGACGTAAGTAACGGTCAAGATTGGTGCAAGCGACGAATTATTATCAGCGGCTGCGCCTTGCGCCGACCAGAACGCACGGAAATCCGTGGCGGTCGTCTCGTTGGCGTTCTTGATAATCCAGCCAAAATTGGTGGTGGGATTATTTAGCCAGCTTTGCACATCCGCCACCATCGCCGTCGACGACCAGGTGAAGCTCGTGAGTGTTCCGGTAACGCTCGCGTCGGCAATGTCGGTCAATGAGGATGACCAATCTCCGCCGGCAATTGTCCATGGCGTCGCGGTGTAGAAGGCATAGTTCCAGGTGGCATCACCCGTATGCGGGGCCGCGCCGTGACCGGTGCCGCTAAAGCTGGTAGAGCCGGCGACGTTTGTCGGCTGACCCCACGACTGTGACTCATTAAAAAGACTGATCGTTTCAGCCGAGCCTGACCCACCGCCGCTGCCGCCACCGCTGCCGGCAACCTGGCCGACTGTAAGTTGCAATGTCACGCCGGTAATAATTGAGTCGGCCGGTATGCTGGATCCCGCGATGTCGAATTCAATCAGACCACGCTTAGGGTTATCCGCACCGTCGGTTCCGACAAATATGCCCGGATCGGCCAGGCTCGCATTGGACGTCGCGTCATTGCCTCCCAGGAGCGTGGCATCTTGTTCGGCGGAAAGAGTTATCATGCTCGCCCGCACGGGCAAGACGCCAATCGCGAACAAGTTGGCGCAAACACCGAAAATAAAAAGTCCCGAAAGTTTCGTACCCATGTGCATTCTCCTTTTTCCTATTGGGTTCCCTTAATGAGTATTGTTTATCGAGCGCTATTCCACGTGCTTCCCGGCGGCAACCAACGAACATCGGCGTGCTCGATTACGCCCGTGCCGCATCCGATGTACGACCCCGGGATCGCATCGACGTGCCCATCCAGAAAACAGATGTTGACCGTATTGTTGTTATGACGAGCGACCGGGTTGTAGCCGCCGGCGATGCTCGACGGATAAACCGAGCAATAATTTCCCGGTGCATCGGCGAAAAGCACCATGGTCGATGTGCTGCCGACGCCGGTAATTTTGTTGGGTTGCCCGTTGTTCTGATTCGCTTCCCAAACGGACAGAGCCATGTTCATTCCGAACGACCAGTAGTAAATCCCCGGCATGTCGTTGGCCTGAGGACAAATCCAAACCGATGTGTCCGGCGGACGAGGTATCGTGCCGGTCGACACCAAAGTACTCACGCTTGAATCCGCATCCCCATACTCCTTCATTTTCATCAGCGGCGGCAAAGCATTAAACCAGTCCGTCGGCCGGGTAACCTGAAACGTCGCTCCAACTCCCTGGCCTCGCGCGGAAGAAAGCCATTGTTCTCGTTGGCATACATTTGAGTAGCCATCGCCCATTGCCGGAAATTGGATTCGCAAGTGATTCCCCCGACGCTGCGGCGGGCGCTGGACAGCGCCGGCAACAGCAACCCGATGACGATGGCTATGATGCCGACGACCACCAGCAATTCGGCAAGCGTAAAACCAGTGGGCAAATAGTTTTCCCGCGACAGCGAACCCATGACCCATCTCCCGGCCTTTCAATCCAGCGCGAAACTCCCTTGTATACCGACGTATATAACGGGTCAAGCGGGATTTTCGCGACCCCCGCGATCAGACCGGCCAATCTCATGTGGCCATTATTCCCCTTCTTTCCCCTCCCCTGGTACTCCCAACATTTTTGATCTTCATTGTAAATCTATGTTACTTCCGCTTTTGTGCATCGGCATTTAACCGCGGAGAACGCGGAGATCGCAGAGACATCCGGGAGAACTGCTTCTGGTACATTATTCTCTGCATTCCGCTCTGCGATCTCCGCGTTCTCTGCGGTTAAATTTGACGTTGGAATTAAAGGACTTACGCGAAAGATCGAAAATGTTGGGTACTCCGGGGGAGGGTCAGGGTGGGGGTCTTCTATTTTTTGGGCTACATACGATTGCCCTGCGCAATCAGACCGGAGAACGGACTTTGACCCACTGCAAAAACAATCCAACCGGCGGCGCCGTCGAACCCGCCGCCCGCCGGTCTTTTGCAGCAATCATTTTGGGTATGTCATCCGGCGTGTATTGCCCAAGTCCCACCTCCACCAGCGTCCCCGCGATAATCCGCACCATGTTCCACAAAAACCCCTCCCCTTCCACGCCGATCACAAGCATCGGCCCGCGAAATGACACCCGGCAAGCCAAAACCGTGCGAATGGTCGTATATCGCGCATGATCCGGCCGCGAAAAACTGGCGAAGTCGTGCTCACCCAAAAAATGTGCGGCCGCCGCCTGCATCGCCGGCACATCCAGCGTTTGCCAGCGATGCCAGCAGAGATCGTGGAGAAACGGATTCCGGTCCAGCCCATTCCAGATGAAATATTGGTATCGCTTGGAAACCGCCGCCGTGATCGCGTCAAACGAATCGGAGACCGGCTCAATCCCCCGAATGAGAATGTCATCCGGAAGTTGATGGTTAACCGCGCGCCGAAGCCCCTCCGGAGCAATCTGAATCGCGGATGTATCGAAGTGAGCAATCTGCCCCTTGGCATGTACGCCCGCATCCGTACGCGACGAACCCACCACGACAACCGGATGACCAACCACCCGGCCAATATGAGAGGCCAGCGTTTCCTGAATGGTCGGAATACCCGCCCCCGCCGGCGGACGCTCCCCCTTATATGTTTTCAAAACCGGCTGTTGCTGCCAACCGTGATAGCGGGTGCCACGGTAGGAGAGGAGGAGTTTGTAGCGCATAGGGATAGAAATTTGAGATCTGAAATTTGAAATCTCGAATCTGAAATCTCAAATCTACTCAACCTCATCGGAACGTCTATCTCGAAGTGCATTCAATTTTTGAAGAAATTCGCCCGATCGCTTGCGTTGGTCATATTCTTCACGGAATACCGCAGTCATTCGCCGCTGGCCGGGAATATCCGAATTCTGCAGGCTTCCGGCCCATCCCCTCAATTGACGTGAAACCGTCTCCGCTTGAGATGTCAAATCTGAAATCTGAGATTTCAAATGATTAAGTGTTTTCCGCCCCAACGCAAACCGAAGCCCCGAACGCGTCTCCCCCGCCGAGCCGCGTGCGATGTAGATAAAAGCCAGCAACTCAGCAGTCGTGCCGCGCTCGAAACCTTCCGCAATATTATTTGAAATCGACAAAGAAGAGCGTTGAAGCTGATTGCGAAGATCGCCCAGCCGATTGAACGCCGGATCGTCCAGCAAATCAAAAAGGGAATGCGCCAGTGATACCGCCGCGTTCCAGACCGGCAGATCTTCGAACCGATCGTAAGTCATCCGGCAGCTCCTTCCCAGATTTCAAATCTCCAATCTGAAATTTGAAATCTCAAATCTGAAATTTCAAATTTGAGATTCCAAATGTACCGGACCGCCTTTCCCCCCGCCAGCCGAAATTGGACCTTCTCACACTTACCGATACAATCTGCCGCAACAAGCATGAGTGACAAATCTGATCATCCGGTCTTGCCCGAAGCGTTCGCGGCCCTGGGCGTGCGCCCATCCATCCTGCGAGCCCTGGCAGAACTGAGCTATGTCACGCCTTCAGAAATTCAATCAATGCTGATTCCCCGCGCCCTGGCCGGCGTGGACATCCTCGGACAAGCGCGCACAGGAACCGGAAAAACCGCCGCCTTCGCCATTCCCATTCTGCAGAAGGCCGAGCGCGGAGCCGCATATTGTGCGCTGGCCCTGGTCCCAACGCGTGAATTGGCGATGCAGGTTGATGCCGAGATCAAACGACTCGCGATGCACACGCCGATCCGATCCGTGCCGGTCTACGGCGGGCAAAAGATTGCGGCCCAGATGAAATTCCTCAAGCACGGCCCGGAGATCCTGGTCGGCACTCCCGGCCGCGTAATCGATCTGCTGGATCGCCGGATCATTTCCCTGGAAAACATCCGATTCGTCGTTCTGGACGAAGTGGACCGGATGCTGGACATCGGCTTCCGCGACGATATCCGCAATATTCTTTCGCGCATCAAGGGGATGGGCACGGAGGCCCGGCATCAGACGATGTTCGTCTCGGCAACAATTTCGGGAGAGATCGAAAAACTGGGACGGCAGTACATGCGCGAGCCGGTCGAGAAGCTGATCGCGCCGGGCGCGGATGATAAGCCGACCGTCGAGAGCGTCGAGCAGTATTATTTCTCCGTGCAGCCGTGGGATAAATACAAGCTGATCCGGATGCTGCTGGAGCGAGAGAATCCCGACCTGGCAATAGTGTTTTGCCGCACGAAGCACGGCGCGGAAAAATTGGCACGAAAGCTCCACGCCAACGGAATCGAATGCCGGGAGATTCATGGCAATCTGGCGCAGAACAAACGCGAGCGCGTGATGAAGAATTTCCGCACGGGGAAGTTCGACGTGCTGATCGCCACCGATCTGGCCAGCCGCGGAATCGACGTGGCCGACATCAGCCATATCGTGAATTACGACGTACCCGAAGACCCCGAGGTTTACGTCCACCGCGTTGGCCGAACGGCCCGCATGGGCGCAGCCGGAAAAGCATATACCTTCGTCGGCCGCGACCAGGGCGATCTGCTCACCAAGATTGAGAACCTGATCAACATGGTAATTCCGCAGGCAACGGTGGAAGGATTCGAGCCAAGTCCCCCGCCCTCGGATTGGACCGACCAGAAGCCCGGCGACATGGCGGGCCCATCCAAGCCGGTTCAAAGCCGGTTTGAAAGACCCTACGGCTCCGGCGCAACCGCGGCCGCCGCGACGGCGGCGGGCGCTGTCATACCCCTCCTGCCACCGCGAACGATCGGCAGTAAAATACCGATCAATCGCCGCCATCGGCGACGGCGGTAACGATTGTTCCGCCGACCCGCCTGACTGAGACTCAATCCCATTTGCAAATCCGGCAAAAACAAGCGGCATTCGATCGCAAATCCGGCTATTGTTATACGATGAATAAGGACATCGAAAGCCCCATATGACCTCCGAAGCAACTGGATTAACCGCGAACCCCGCCGACTGCGCCGCGCCCACTCATAGCCAAAACGACTTCGTGCTGCAAAAGGTCCAGCCGGCGCTCATGGGATTGATGGACGGCTCGGTCTCCACGCTAGCGCCGTTGTTTGCAACGGCGGAACTAACAGGCAAACCGCTGACCGCGTTTTTCGTAGGGCTCGCGGCATCCGTCGGCGCCGGGATCAGCATGGGACTTGCCGAGGGACTGTCCGATGACGGCAAGGTCACCGGCCGGGGTACGCCAATCGCCCGCGGCGCGATCACCGGCCTGGCGACCGCCGTGGGCGGGATGATGCATACATTTCCATTCCTCATTCCGAAGCTGAACATCGCGCTGCGATGCGCATACGTGGTAGTGGTCGTGGAACTTCTGGCCATCGCCTACATCCGCTTCCGTTACATGAAAAGCCCCTTGGTCAAGACGATCGTCCAGGTAATCGTGGGCGGGGGGATTGTTTTTGCGATCGGAATTCTGCTGGGACGGCTGGCGCGGGGACATAATCAGATCGTTTATACTGCCGGAATCCACAACCCCATTGTCGCGAATTGCGAAGCGATTTGGCTAGCCATTTCGCCTATTTCAGCCCAAAGAGTCGCGTTTTTCCAATCTGAATTCACATCATTTTAACCATTTTTTCTTTGTTTTTCCGGCACCGCAGGTTTAGGATGGCCACCGTCGGGAAAGAAAGAGGAATCACCTCGGTTCGCCTGTGTATTTAGCGACCTTTCTGACTTTGTTCATATAGCCGAGATTTGGATCAATTCTTTTCAGAGGAGAGAATAATGCCTTCAACAGCTTGCACATTCCGCAGGAATCGGGTCCTGGCGCTGGCCACGGGCCTGGCATGCGCCGGAGTCATGAACTGGGGGTCGCCCGCGCGAGCGGTTTCCGATACGACGCTGAACTACACATACACATGGGAAGATTGGGGCGGCACCAACACCCATCCGCTGATCAACAACGAAGTATCCTTTTACGACGCCAATACCAGCACGCAATTGGCCGGCCCCTCCCCGCCAACCGACAATTCCGGGCAATACACACTCGTAACCGACGATCAGTTCGACGTGAACGGCAATCTGGACATCTATTCAGTTCTGCCGGCGACGGTTCCGGGAGTCGCCAGCGTTTACTCCAGCGCGGCCAATATCGCGACCAACACTCCCTATTCCATCCAGACGCCCACCGTCGCCGTGTCGCTGTACGGAAGCGCCAATACCAGCTTCGGGGTCACCAACACCACCTACGCGGGGAGTGCGATCCAAGCGCTGCAGTTGATTACATACATTAACGAATACTACAGCGATCCAGGAACCTACGACGTCAACCTCGCGCCGATTAACATTTTGTTCAATAACACGATTACCGGATCATCGATGGGCGCGACCACGATGAATCTGGCTTCGACCGACTGGTGCAATATCGACGTTCTCATGCACGAGTACGGCCACTACGTTGCCGGCGCCACCCAGGCGAACCTGCAGGCCGCGCCCCTTGGGCTGCAGCACAGCTTTAATCAGGACCAGATTGGCGCCGCCAACATGGGCAATGGCTATGGCGCGACGCCAGGCTCCCAACTGGCGTGGCAGGAAGGAATCGCGACCTATCTGGGCCAAGTTGCCATTGCCGATGGCGGACTGAGCACGCAAATCCCCAATCTGCCGGCGGACGCATTTAATTCCGCCTACGATGCCTTCAATCCCTCCAACGGCGTGTCGGTCAATCCGGCCACGGATTTACTGTTTTCCGTCAACATCAATTCGCTGAATACAACCACGACCGTGCAGCAGCAGGACCCGGACGATGATTCAGGCACCCCGCCACAACGCGCCCCCACCAGCTTCAATTTCCGCGGCTACGGCGAAGGAGATGAAACCTCGGTGATGCGCTCGCTCTGGGATTTCGAGAACAACACCAACGTCGAGGCCTACGCCCGCGCCGGACAGTCCGATCAATCCAATTTCGGCGCCCTCAAGGTATTCAATCTCATGAAGGGCGTCGTCGCCAACAAGGGAACCTTCTACGGCTTCTGGAAAACAATCGACAGCGACTTGGCCACGACCCCGGCCGATATGGCCTACGTGGGACTGCCCGCCAGCGCCCAACCGCGCAAGGCGTTGCGCTCTTGGGATCGATCCTCGAGCAAAACGATATCGCGTCGGTGCCGGTCACGATCGGCAAGGTTGCTCAGAACAATCCCATGATCACCTGGACCGAAGAAAACAACGGCAACTCACAGTTCTATAAGATATTGATCTACAGCCAGAACTGGAGCACGCTCGTTTATCAATCCAACTCAATCATGGATGCCACGGCCGCGCAGGGCGACAGTTTCACCCTGACGACCGCCGCCGCCTTGCAGAACAATACGTTCTACAACTACGTGGTCTTGAGCGATCCCGCGACCGCGACCGGCGCGGACCTGACCGCCAGTAACTACAACTGGTACTGGAGTGGGTCCGCGCAGATTTACGTGCCAGAGCCAACGTCAATCGGCGTTCTGGGAATCGGTTCCCTGATCCTGATGGGCCGCAAGCGGCGAAATATGAAGGCGTGAGCGGTATCGTCCGCCATTGAATGGATTGTCGCTCGGTTGGAGCGACGGTAAAATCCGAAGCATGGAAGGCCGACAGCCGCCCATTCTGAATTATGCCGATGGACAACCCGAGAAGTGGATTCCCATCGCTCTATTCCCCGATGAGATCACCGCTCACTTAGCGTCGAGCAAGCTGGAAGCGGAAGGCATTGAGACCATTCTGGGGAATGAATTGAATCCCATTGCGGGAAACAATTCGACCGGCATCTCCGTGCAATCAGACGACGTCAAGGCCGCGGTTGCCATTCTTACCGACAGTCCCGCCAAGCGATGGCTTGTCGATCAATAAGCATTTCCCAAATCTCATAAACATGATTAATTGCCGCACCGGTCGGCGCACATTGTCTCAACCCCCATTTCCGGTTACCACATTGACCGCTCTACTCATCTTTTGGAAGGACGCGCAACCATGAAAAAAGCGGTGCTCGGCTGTCTCGGTGTCATCGTCCTCTTTTTCCTCATCCTCATATTCACGGTCATTGGCGGCTACAACCGTCTCACCCGCCTTTCGCAGGCTGTCGACAGCCAATGGGCTCAGGTTCAAAACGTTTACCAACGCCGAATGGACCTGATTCCGAATCTCGTCCAGACCGTCCAAGGCGCCGCCAACTTCGAAAAAACCACGCTCGAAGACGTTACCAAAGCGCGCGCTGAAGCTGAGAACACCGGCGTCGATCCCAACGCCGCCCCCACCGACCCCGCCAAGCTCGCGCAGTTCCAACAAGCTCAGGAAAAGCTGGGTGCTGCCGTCGTGCGTGTCCTGGCCGTTGCCGAAAATTATCCCCAGCTCCACGCCACCCAGAATTTTGCCGATCTTCAAGCCCAACTCGAAGGCACCGAAAACCGTATCTCCGTCGAGCGCGGCCGATTCAACGACACCGTTCAGCAATACGACACCGCCATCCGCACCTTCCCCGCGATCCTCTATTCCGGTGCGATGGGCTTCACCACCAAACCCTATTTCGCCGCCAACACCGCCGCACAGACTCCGCCGCAAGTGCAATTCAACTTCAATACTCCGCCCTCCACCGCTCCCTAGTGAAAACATCTCCTCTAGTGAAACCATCGCATCTAATTTTCAGCTTTGTCCTGTTCCTCGCCGGCGCCGTCCGCGCCGGCGAGGTCATCCCCGCGCCCCCCGCCGCCTATTTCAATGACTACGCAAACGTCGTCTCCGCCAGCACTGCCCAGCAACTCAATCAAACGCTCGAACAATTCGAGCGCGACACGTCGAACCAGATCGTCGCCGCCGTCTACCCCAAAATGCAGTCAGACTCCTCCATCGAAGACTTTACCGTCCGCGTCGCCGAATCCTGGAAGGTCGGCCAAAAACTCAAAAGCAACGGTGCCGTCCTCTTCGTCTTCATCCAGGACCACAAGCTTTTTATCCAGGTAGGTTACGGTCTCGAAGGCGCGCTCCCCGACGCCCTTTGCAAGCAAATCATCGACACCGAAATCACCCCCCATTTCAAGCAGGGCGATTACGATGCCGGCCTCACCGCCGGCATCAACGCCATCCTCGCCGCCACCAAAGGCGAATACAAAGGCACCGGCTCAACCGTTGGGGAACCCCAGGGCGTCACTTCCGCCGGCATCTTCTTTATCGTATTTATCTCAATCGTCTTTCTCGCCATCATCTTCCAATGGATTGCCCGTGCGCATGCCTATGCCTCCTACAGCAACCGGGGCTACGACCACGGCATGTGGTATTGGCTGCTCTACTCCATGTTCGCCAACAGCGGCGGTGGCGGTTATTCCAGCGGCTCTTCGGGTGGCGGATCTTTCGGCGGAGGTGGTGGTTTCTCCGGCGGTGGCGGAAGCTTCGGCGGCGGTGGCGCCGGAGGAAGTTGGTAACCTCATGAACCCAGACGATTTCATCACCGGCCTACAGCACCGCCAGATCGTCGAGGCCATTCACCAGGCCGAGCTCAACACGACCGGCCAGATCCGCGTCTTCATCCCGCATTCCCCCGCGCCCGACCCCCTCGCCGCCGCGAAAAAACACTTCGAAAAAATGCGGATGCACCACCACCCCCACCGCAACGCGATCTTGATTTTCGTCGCCCCAAAATCCCAAACCTTCGCCATCGTCGGCGACGAACAAATCCACACCCGCATCGGCGATCTAGCCTGGCAATCTCTCACTAACGAGATGGCCGCCCATTTCAAATCCAATCACCCCATGGATGCAATCATCACCGCGATTCAACAGGCCGGCAAATTGCTCGCCCTCCACTTCCCCAAACCCGGTTCAACCGAACCAGGTCATGGATTATGACGCCCGTCTCCGAGAGTTTGCAGCACTGATTCCAGCAATTCCGTAGCGGAATTACGCCCCGTAATCGCCAGAAAAACAAAAAGGCGACCTCGCTAAAGATCGCTTTGTCTTGCCCAGGACAGGGATCGAACAATCGCAGATTCTACCGAGAAATCAAGCGATTCCGCAAAAGGCGCTGCAAAAAGCGCTGCAATCGACCCGATGTTGGCTGAACTACTGGCGGGATGGAACAATTTGCCGCCGGTCATCAAGTCGGCAATTCTTGCCATCGCGCGACAGCACCAGGCAAATGGGTAAACCAAACATCGATCTCAACTCGTCGCATTTTCTTAATCACGAAAATAGGCTTTTTAAGAAAATCACCAATTCGCGGTGATGCGCATGGCCATCGCCATCGTCATGAATACCAACAGCAGCATCACCCATTCGCCCGTCGTTTGGACGGCGTGGCTTTTCTGATGGCCACAAAACCGGATTTGTCCCCATGATGGAATGACAACTTTCCCTTGATTGTGCCGTCGTCTTGAAACGCAGCCCAACCTCGCCCGCTGGCCGGGTCCATCTCGTCATTCCCTTCCCACGACCATTCTGCGGCAGGCCGTCCATCCCGCTCCGTGAGATCGTGATCTATCCAGCCGTGGACATACCCGAACTGGAACTCGCCGGAACCACCGTCATCGAGACGGACGTAACCCTCGACCTCGGCATCCACGAAGTCCTGGTCCCACATATCCATTTGCGTGATCCGCCAATGGCCGAGGATGAAATTGGGCGCGGAAGAACGGATTGCCTTGGCCGGTTCCTCCCGTGGCAACTTGTCAGGTGAAAGAAGGAGCCGGATAGACCGTGCCACGCCGGGGGTTCTCCGAATAAACCCCTTTTTTTCTAACATCAGGATCATGTCGTGGACGGAGGGCGGGCTGACTTTGAAGTGTTCCTGCATGTCGGCCTCCGCTGGGGGTTGGCCGTTGAGCTTCGTGTAGCCATGGATGAAGGAAAGATACTCCCCTTGGCGAGTAGTGTAGCTCGCGGTGATCTTGCCACCGACCATAAAGACCTTCGCTTCGGGTTCATTGAACTCTGAGTTGCCCGCCTTGCGCTTCTGCTCGTAATCAGCAAGCACCCATTCCAGAGTCAGCCACGTTCCCAACTCCACGACGCTACCTCGAATTGGCTGCGGCGAGTTCTTCCGTGCCAGCGTGGCGCTGTTTCGCTTGACCCACTGGGCTGCGGGGAATTGCCCCTCGAATGTACGGCGTTTCACAATGGTCCAGCCTTCCGCCGTGAGGGCGAAGATGCCTGCCTCAAATTGCGCTTCCGCTGACGGCGTCATGTATTCCTCGTCGGGTCAGGAACTGGTGTGGCCACCAACGACTTAAACCTCTCTCTTGGATTTGCATATGTCAACGCCGAGAAGGGAATCTCGTTGAGTTTGAAACCGACATCGTGCGGCGCCATTTCGTCTTCAATCAAATATGTCGTCGCATGGTAAATCAGGTCGTTCATGGAACCGGTCACAGAGCGGTCCAACGCCTTGGCAAAGCGTACGGTTGCGCTGGCTGGTGAAATCAAGCGGGTGTAAATAAATTCTTGGCCATCGTCTTCCATGAACTCACGAAGGCCACCCAGCGCTCGGGTGATGAACAGGTTGTCGTTTGTGATACCCTTGGCGTACATGACGGTGGAGTAGAGCGATCTGGTGTTGCAGATGATGACGTACTGTGTGCGATCCGCAGAGAAGAGATGCGCAGACCAGTCAGCAAACGGATTCTCATGCAGCGCCTGCGCACCCAGAGTCCCGGCTTTGATCTTGGTGTTCAGCTTTTGCGAAAGTCGGAATATCATCTGAGACGGAAGAATACATGAGCAAATCGATAGGGCAATCAGACGGATGCCCGCGATTATGCTTTGAATTTCCCTATCGTACGGTCGCAATTGCCTCGAATCAGTTTGGCAACAGCCTGAACAACGGGATGGTCTGTTGTCACTGCCGGCATCTTCGATAGGATCAATTCCGCCAGTTCCGGCACGCGCCGCTTGACCATTGGCCTGGCAAGGCCAGCCTCTTCCGCCAACTGCTCAAAATGTTTCACGGTGATCTTAGCGAACAGATATTCGCCGCCGATCTTCATCGCCATTTTTGGGGAGAGGTCCGGGTAATAGCTGGTGCTGAGCAGGTCATAGAGCGGCGCAACTCGAGTCTGCCCGCCACTGTACAGGAATGAGAAATTTTTCCCGTGGGCGTCGTGGTTGCCGATCAGGAAATTGAAAATCACCGCATCAAGCAAGGCTTGCAGGTCAATGACCGGAGCCGAAGAGGCATCGCGTACCAACGCGAAGCATTGTTTGAGCGAAGGTCCGCCTTCGGCCTGATATTTGTTTTCCGGGACAATGCCGAGTGCCTGGCAAAAATCTTCCTGATGCTCGCGCTTCAAGGTTTGCGGGACATCTGGAGCGTCCGATGACGTGGTCCGGTCATACCGCTCGACGAGCAGATAGTCGATGCCTTCAACCTGGCCGGTTTCCACATGGGCCGCGTTCATGCCGATCGCGCGAGCCAGCTTCATGCAAAGGGCTTCGTTGAAGACCACCCCCTCAAAACGTTCAATGGCTGGTTTGAGGATATGTGTGCTGGGCGATCCTCCAAGCGGGATGGAGATTTTATTTCCCGAAACATGCACCGCGATTTTGTCCTGTGCTCCCGCCAGGGAGAGACGGACGCCTTCATCTCCCGCCATGAGTGGCCGGCGGGGCAACGCCTTTAGAATCTTGGCCAGTTCCTTGTCCGTGAGAGCGCGATAACTGTCCTCGCACTGGGGCAGTTCCGTGCCGGCCGGCAGAAACGTCACGGCTCCGGCGCATTCACCGCCGATCTTCTCCAGCATCGCATAGTCGTTTCTGGCGCTGATCCCAAGATTCTTCGCGATAATCTCGCGTTTGCTTTCCTCGGGCAGAATGCCGGCGAAAAATCCCCGGCATTCGTTTTTAGTGAAGTGCTTTTTGGTGAGCGGCAAAGAGTGTGACAGAGCGATTGCCGCCGGGTTGTTCAGCCAGGTTTCGGCATAATCAAACGTGATCTGTCCGTGCGCGTCCTGGACGAGGTTGCCAACCAAATGCCGGTGCAGATAAACATCGAGTTTGCGTTTCATGGTCTAACCCTTTCCCCGGCGCCCCAGCCGGCGGGTAAGGTCAATTGCATCGTGATACCCAGCGTATGCAGGACGGTCAGAACTTTGCCGATCTGGCAAGTGGCCTTGCCCTGCTCCAACTCGATAATGAACCGCAGCCCGGTGCCGGAAGTCAGAGCCAGATCCTTCTGCGTCACGCCCAAGGTCTTCCGTGCCTTCTTGACGAAATGGCCAATCTGCTGGGGAGTGTATTTCATCGCGATTACCTCAATGTTACCGTACGGTAATATTATCGGCGTGAAGCGGGCAAATCAATGCAAAATATTCCCGATCGGGAACTATCGCCCTCTTCGGCAAAGAAATCGGCGTAATGATTCCCGCTCGGGAATGGTGATAAGATTCCACGCTCTCAGTCGGGTTGCCGCGACATTGCACAGCTTGCATCCCTGTTCGGCATCACCATGGTGGAAAGTAGCGGTAAAGACCAATGTAGCAATGCCTGATAATTTATTTCATTAAAATGGTCTATTTCAACGTTCGTTGAAACGCTCAATTCGGTGTTGACGATAGCCGATTTCATCCATAGGATATCTTTCAACGGATGTCGAAAATGAGCGTTTTAGTGAAATCACGAACCGAAAGATCATTGCTTCGGCAGGCCGAAGCCGCGATCCGTACATGCTTGGCGGATATTCCTTTTAGCAAGATTGATGAAGTCGTTGTCGAACGCGGAACTGACGACGGTCGCCGCGACCTTGAAATTTCCGCCCGCTTCGGAAAGCTTCGTAAGCGGCTCATTGTCGAAGCAAAGAGCAGCGGTCAACCGCGCATTGCCCGGCAGGCCGCTACGAATTTACGGCTGCTACGCCAAACCTCTCCGTCCATCTACGGTATTTTCGCCGCGCCATTCATCACTTCGGAAACCGGTGAGCAACTTGCCGAGCAAGACATCGGCTACGTTGATTTTGCGGGCAACTGTCGGCTCTGTTTCGATTCCGTCTACATTCGCCGCGAGGGACAAGCAAATCGTTTCACCGAGAAGCGGGACCTGCGCACATTGTATTCACCGCGCGCCGAAAGCGTGTTGCGAGTTTTGCTTGGCGATCCCAAACGCTCTTGGAAGGTTCAGGAATTGGCGACCGCCGCCGGCGTCAGCTTGGGGTTGGTCTCGAACGTCAAAGGTTTGCTGGAGGCGCGCGAATGGCTGGCATCCGGCGAGGGTGGCATGAAGCTTGCCCAACCTCGAAAACTTCTCGATGAATGGCGTGGTGTCTACCGGCTCGACCGAAGCCGTCGATATGATTTCTTTACTTTGGATTCAATCGCCACCATCGAGCAAAAAATCGCCGACGCCTGCAAGCGGCAATCGGCCCGCTATGCGCTGGCGGCATTCTCGGCAGCGTCGCGATACGCGCCGGCCGTCCGTTACCAGCGAGTCTTTGCCTACGTTGATGCGGATATCGACGCCCTGGCCAAATCGCTGTCTCTCAAGCCAGTAGACAGCGGCGCCAACGTGACGTTGATGGAACCGTATGACCAGGGTGAATATCTGGACAGCCGGGAGATCGAAGGCTGCACGATTACTTCACCGCCGCAAACCTATTTGGACCTTTTCAGCCTGCGCGGCCGCGGCGAGGAAGCCGCTGATTTCCTGTTGAATAACGTCATGGAGCCTGCATGGTAGGCATGGAAAATCTCCAACGCTGGCAGGTTCGCGGCGATGGTTGGGCGGCATTCCATTTGCCGCTGATCAACCATCACGAAGCGTATGACCTGCCTCGGGGCTATACAGCGGAAACATAGATTTGCCGGAGATACCAGTAGGTCCGCAGTACCAGTAGTTTGGCGAGGGTTTACCAGTAGGTTCGAACGTTCTGGAAAGAACGAAAATCAATTTCAGATGTGCGCTGGGCTGATGCTGTAATTTATTGTCCAGCTTTGAGTTGCAACGACGTTAAACGAAAGAAGGCGATCCGTTTTGGATCGCCTTCATGATTGCCCAGGACAGGATTTGAACTGGCCAGTAAGTCGTTATCCAGCGGCTAAAAACGGCGATTCCAATGGCGTTTTCGCCGAATACCAGTAGGTTCAGAAGGTCTTACCAGTAGTTTCCCCCGCCACGAACTTAGCTTGCTTCGCCGCTGGCGACGGTGACGTTCGGCTTGACATGCGGCTCTTGAGCTTTTTGCCAGTATTCGACCAGAAGACTTATGAGGTTTCTCAATTCTTCCGGCTTCCCGGTCGAAACCCAAACCCAAAGATCGTCGGCTAACGCTTCTGGATGATGATACTCCCGCAGGATCGAATGGAGCAGTCGCCGCCGCAATCCAGCGCCTTCGGGTGTCGCCTGCCATGGTCCGCTGAACAAAGAAGGTTTTGACGGGAACTTCGAGTTGTGCTTGGCAATTGCTTCTTTGAAGCCCTTCCAGTCGATTGCAACGTTTCTACCGCCATCTCCCGGTTTAAACTTCGAATCAAAGACCGCATAGTCTCGAAGGTAATCGCCGTCTCGCAGGCGGGCGCACAGATGTAAATATCCCTCGTCGCCGTATTTGATATCGCAATCGCCAATTCCAAAGGGGGCGTGGGGAAATCGACGGTCGCCGTCCACCTGGCCGCATGGCTGCACGAGCAGGGCCAGCGCTCGCCAATGCCATCCTCAGGTCGGCCGTCGAACAGGCTTCCAAAATAGTCACGATGCTGGGCATTGGCCGCTTTCTCAGCGACGAGCGAGGCGACTGCGGCGGAATGTGTGTGCGTTACGTGAACCCCATTTTTTTCTTCGGCCGGCATTCGGCATGCCGCCGTCGCATCCCGGCAGGGCTCGAACCTGCAACTTCCGGCTCCGGAGGCGCACGCTTTGCCGCCGGAAACAATTCTAGAAGCTTGCAGATTTATTGCCCGCGGGAGGAACCGCCCCTACGAACGGGTGGTGCCCTAATTCTCCGGTGGATAAAAAACGCTGGTGGGCTATTTGAAGGTGTACCCTTTGCCTTCCAATTCGGCCCGAATCCTTTTTACACCAGCGAGCCATGCCCAAACCACTTCTCGATTTGATTCACATATTTCGTCCCACGAAACTGGATTGTGAAGGTTTTGTAAGTCTCGATCACTTGAACTTTGACGGGCAGCGAAACGACGGAGTTGCTCATTTGCGACGATCTCCCATTTTCCTTTCCCGCACCACTCCACCGCTGCGGGCCAATTAAAACCATAATTAGATTCAATTTAAGCTGTATGCGTTGGCCGCGCCAAAACATAAATCGATCCGCTAACAACTACGGGGCCGCATTCGCGCCCAGTTCCGTTCTTGCCAATCCCGTTTGTACGGGACGCGATAAAAAGATCATATTCGTCCTTCGCATTTTTGGGAATTCCCTCGATTGCCTCTCGCGAATTGCGACACTCACGAGCTTCCGATGAGTATACCGGCGAGGAATACAAGGACACCGCCGACAATTACCTGAAATGCCGCTGACAGGAACGGCGTGTCCATGTAACGATTTCTAATATGGCTGATGACCAAAAGCTCGGCGGCGACAACCAGGGCTGCTAAAGTGGTTGCAGTCTTGAATCCGGGAATGAGATACGGCAACGTATGGCCGATTCCACCCAATGTTGTCATCAATCCGCAAACGATGCCTCGCAAATATGGCTTGCCGCGGCCGGTCAAGCTGCCGTCGTCGCTGAGGGCTTCGGCAAAGCCCATTGAGATTCCAGCGCCAACGCCGGCGGCTAATCCAACGCGAAATGCGTCCGCGGAACTGTGCGTGGCGAAAGCCGCGGCAAAGAGTGGGGCGAGCGTCGAGACGGAACCGTCCATCAGTCCGGCGAGTCCCGGCTGAACGACCTGCATGACAAACAGACGGCGCTGGGCCTCGTCTTCGACGTGTCTCGCATCCAGAGTCAGGTGCTTTTGCTCTAGCGACTCGGCCAACTCAGAATGCTTGCGTTCAGCCTCGGCCAGATCAACCAGCAGCTTACGAGTGGATGCGTCGGTCACGCGCTCTGCCGCCCGCTCGTAGAATTGCCGCGTCTCCACTTCCATTGACTCCGTCTGCCGCCGTACGGAGTTGATACCAAGAGGACGGACGAGCCAGACGGGCCTGCGATGGATGAAACCACGTACATCCTGGCGACGAATCAACGGAATATGCTCACCGAAGCGTTGGCGATAAAGCTCAATCAGTCCGCGGCGATGGTCTGCCTCTTCAGCCTGCATTCCCAGAAGCACCTGCGCCGTCGCTGGATAATCGCTTTGTAGTCCTTCCGCGAAATCCCCATAGATGCGACCGTCCTCCTCTTCCGAGGAAATTGCCAGCGCCAGAATGTCCTGTTCACTTAAATCTTTGAATTGCTTTGCCATAGTGAAACTCCATTATCATCGCCTGCGGAAGCGTTGGCATAAGCCCAAAACACGGGTGTTCCAAATCCATCGCGTCGCGATAGGGAACTATACCCAGCGTCTTGCCATTGGGATCGATGACCGGCACTGCTGCGAAGCCATAGCGCGAGAAAAGCTCGATTGCTTCTATCAGCGTGCGCTCTCTACCATCGCTTCACGCTGGTCCTTGGGATCAAACTTCTCCAGCGCGTCCGAGGCGGCGAGGGGTTTCAGCCAGTCGAATATGGCGATCTGTTGTTCGCCGCTGAGTTGCTCAAGGATTTGGGTGATATCAATCGGAGGAATGCGGGCGATCTGTCCTTTGACCACCTTGACCCGGAGGCCGCCTGCAAAGCTACCGATTTCTTCACTGTGGCGTCCGTTGTCACTTCGACTTTCATCTACCATTCCGTGACGGCATTCGCTCATTGTTTTTGCCTCGGTGGATCCTTTCCGGCGCCTAACTACGAATCACAGCGCCTTCTTCCGGAAAAGATGCAATGATTCTCTGGAAATTGTCTACAAGAATAGAATTCCATTTGAGTTGCGTCACAATCAATTCAAAAAGATACCGAGCTGCGGCCAAGCGGAATCCTCAGGTAGCCGGCATTCCCGATATGAACTTCGGACAACGAAGGTCGTCAGCCAATGCGCGTAAGATACCGAGGTTTGGAGTTTGGAGAAAGGCTTTTCTCAGCGTGGGCTTCTGGACGTGATACGGCTCCTTCTGTCCCGCGTGGGATGCTGGTGAACCGTAAGTCACGATTCACCGAAGGTACGCCGCTTTTATTCAGCCGCCAACCATCCAGGACCTTCGGTTATAGCTCCGGAATTCGCCAACGCACGTTAGAAGAAGACAAATATTCGGCGCACAGATTCAGCGACGACGTGCGTTTCGCTATCAAGTGCCAAGCATGGCAATAGCACAACGACCACAGCCGATGGACCCGGACGGGGATTCGGCGAATTGGATCAGGTGGGCGCGGGACCAAGCCGCTAGACTCGACCCGTTGACACCATCTCCACCCTCAATTCTTGACGAGAAGGTCGAAGATACCAGCCATTAAAGACAATTCAATGAAAGTTGAGCGATGCTACGCGGTCCGTTACATATCGTCGCCGACGCCGGATCAAGAGAGTTGTTACCGAAGAGGGATAGCCGGAGATACCAGTAGGTCCGCTATACCAGTAGTTTGGCGAAGGTTTACCAGTAGGTTCGGGCGTTCAGGAGAGAACGACAATCAATTTCAGATGTGCTCTGGGCTGATACTGTAATTCGTTATCAGGATTTGACTTGCGACGAGGTTAAACGAAAGAAGGCGATCCGTTTTGGATCGCCTTCATGATTGCCCAGGACAGGGATCGAACAATCCCGGATTCTACCGAGAAATCAAGCGATTCCTCAAAAGGCGCTGCAAAAAGCGCTGCAATCGACCCGGTGTTAACTGAACTGCTGGCGAGATGGAACGACCTACCGCCTGTCATAAAGTCGGCAATTCTTGCGGTCGCGCGCCAGCACCACGGGACAGGGTAGACGAAATATCGGTTCGGCAGGTCGGTATTGACTTGAGGTACAGCGAACAGTCAACAACTTCTACGAATTATTCCTGTGCGGGGGGCCGGCGGCAAAGGCGATGCCGCCCTCCGTCTTTGACGGAAGGACGTCGCTGCTTAGTTTTCATAGGACCACACCAGAGGGGTATAATTCGGGACGGCCGCGGCAGCGGAATCCTTCATTGAGGACGAGCATGAATACGAGCGAGCCGACCGCAGAAGTCGTCGCCAGCGCCCACTTAGCTGTCTATAGCTTCTTTAAATTCCAGATCGATATTGACGTGCCGGACAAAGAGTTGTTTGCCGGCGGCGCCCTGGACCCGGCCAGCAAGCATTACCCCATCGTGTGGCACGAGTATGTCCACTACCTTCAGAACATCGCAACCACCATTGGCATCCGCATCTTCTTGAACTGGATCGCCGTTCTCACGCGATTTTCGGCGGCGGTGGAAAGGAAGACTCCTCTGCCTGTGCCAATGTACATGGACACCAGCAATCCGTTCTCGCGCGAGTTCAACCGTCTTATTGACGAACTGGGTCAGTTAATGGGATCGAGCCAACCGTTGGATACGTCGCCTCCGCCTGATGTTCAGGCCTTCACACCGTACATCGACCCGAAAGACGGGTCCCACGCGCTGCTCTGCATCGAGGAATCAGGCCAGAGAATTGGAATCCCGTTAGCTGGCAACGCGTTCGTTGAAGGAATGGCGCAAGGGGTGCAATGGATCCTCGAAGGCGATGGAAAGTGGGATGGCGGATTGCTGAAGGGGCGAAAATTGGGGGGCCCACATGCGTATTACGACGCTATCATCCGGTACTTCGCGCACCACGCCCCGAACATCAACCCCTGCATCCCCGCCGTTATAGTATCCCACGCGGCGTTACAGACCACGCAGCCGGCGGCGTTCTTTTACATCGCACATTGCAATGGTATTGCTGAGGCCGCGCGAAGATGCAGACATCTGAATTCGTCAAAGCCGTCCGCGGTCATTCGCATGTGAAAGAAGGGATCGCCAGCACGTTGAAGGAACTGGATCAGTTTGAGGCCAACAACAAAGGCAAAGCGGGAGATCAGTTCTACGATATGGTATTGGAAGCGGCGCAGGTGATGCGCAAGGGCTCACGGCATACTCAAGCGACGTCGCTTCCTTCGCCGAGTTAACCGCGCCAACCGTTGACAGCCTGAACGCGCTTGCACAGCGGTTTTATTTCCCTCCGCTATACACGAAGGACATCGACTCGGGGTGGACGATGAATCTCACGCCAAACCTGAAGAGGCTATGCGCACTGATGGCGGCGATGTGCTCCCTCGCGTACGACGTAAATAACACAAATCTGGCGAACGTTGAATGCCCGATGTTGCGGAAACGCTTTTGCACTTTCCCCAAAAATAAAAACGAATACTGTCATGGAAACCGCCTGAATTTTGCCGAGGTCAACGGCGAGGTCTGCGCCATGGGGCAGGCGGCAAAATTGATGAGTTTATTCCGTCGCCCGCTGACCCGGCTAAAATAGCCGGGTCCAGCCTACCGCCTGTCATCGAGTCGGCAATTCTTGCCATCGCGCGAACGCATAAGGCGAATGGGTAACCCAAACGTCGGTTTCGCGGCGGGCCTCAGGCGAACAGATCGTTCAAGTTCTTAATGAAGTTCGCCGCGTCCATCCTCGGCGTGAACAACGCGTGCTCTCGCAGTCGAATCAATCCCATCGCTGTCGGCGATGAGAAGTGCTGGTTAATGATCTCTCGTCCGCGAACAAGCGGATGGGAAGTTGAGTGCTTGTTCACCATCTGACGGACTTGATTGAATTCGGCCTCCGTCAGCATCGCCACGACCCGATACACGTCCAGCGAATGATGCCGACCAAGATCAATGTTCACGTCATTCATTCGATCCGCAAACGCGTGCAGCTTCATCAACAGAAACGTGAATGGCTGTGGAATGTTTACGGTCACCGTGCTTGGCTGTTTGTCCGATCCAACGCCGTCGAGCGTGATGGCAAAAAGCGATTCTTCGAAATCGAGTGCTTCTTCCGTTAGGTAAGCGTGCAGTTCGAGATCGCCTCGCGGCCTGACCCTTGGTGGTGTCACTTTCAATTTGGATTTGGCGATTGGGCCGATCGGTCCCGTCAGCATGTCGATCTTGACGCGACCCGCCGGTTCCCACGGCTTGCTAAAGTGCAGAAACTTCGCCTCTTCGACTGGTTTGAACCCGATGCGATCCAACGCCTGTCGCAGCCGGGTCATGTCCTCAAGGCTGGCAACAATCTCGGTTGGAAGGAAGAAATCCAAATCCTCCGTGGCTCGGGGTGACGGCCATAAATCGCCTGGCAACACTGTTCGCGCGTTTGTCTGCTGAAGGTGAATTTGCTTTAGGTATAGACCAAATCCGCCTCCAAGGATGAACTTGAAACTGGGCTGACCGATGGCTCGATCCAGATCGATCAGCGTTGTGATGAGTGGGTCGGCATTCATGTGGTCTGTGGTTCCTTAGCCCAGTCCATGAGCAATTTGCCAATCGTGCGTTTCAGATACTCGCGGACCTGTTCTGCCGATTCGCGTTGTCGCTTATCGCCCGACATCAATTCCAAGTAGACCTGCAATGCCGAAGCGTATTTCACGCCGTCCTGTGGGGCTGGTTCAAAAAATGGAAGCTTGTCGTTTGTGTAGATCAACTCGATGTTCGGGAATCGATCCGTTTCCTCAATTCGAATCTTCGATGCCGTCAGTACCTCTTTCGGCGGTGCATCACAGTACGCCGCAACCACAGGTTCTCGTGCAAGAACAGAATACCGAGCAGCCGACGCACTCCCGGTAATCAACAATTCCGCACCGATTCTATTTGCCGCATCGGTCAATATCCTTGGAACCTCGCGCTCCTCTGCATCCATTTTACCGACGAAGCGCTCGATGACCTTTGGCGGGCGGTAGTTTTCGGCAAGCTGCTCCAGCAGCTTTTCCGGTTGAATCAGTTTGATCTGGTCTTCCCGCCGTTCGACGATCAAATCCGCCTCAAGCGTCTTCAGCACCTTGGAGACAGTTGCGAAGGAAACGCTTCCGCCTTTGTCCTGAATCGTCGAGACGATCTCACCGACAGTCTGGTAGATAGGCTTGGCCAAAAAGGCCCGTCCCACGTAGGAACTGTCGCCACGGTAGACGTTGCGAATCGGTTCCGACCTGGGGAAGCGGTTAGGTTGTCCTGAACGGACGACCAGCAACTCGCCCTTTACGATGACAATGCCATTGCCGCACAGGTCCAACCCACTGACTCCTGTTTCTTCAAGGCGGGCAATCGCGTCCGAGGACAGGTATGGCAGGATAATCATCGGGTTGCGTTTGGACTTGGCGGCGGCTGACTGGGCAGCATTGAATGCTTCCTCAAATGCCTTTGGCGATGAATTGGCCTTGACCTCTACGAGGAACTTCCAACGGCGACGGTCCCATAAGATTTCGATTTGGGCGTCGGGACGGGTAGACTTTGCATCCGCTGAGGGTTTCAGCTCGTCGTCAAGCAGACGGAGGGTCAGCGGCGACAATTGAATCTTGCCGCCGCTAAGGGCTTTGAGGATGTCCTTCTCTGTGGTCATTTTCCTATTATATCGCATTTTCTTAATCACGAAAATAGCCATTTTTAAGAAAATAGTCAATTCGCGGTGATGGGCATCACCAGTACCATCGTCAGGATCACCAACAACAGCGGCATCACTATCGTCGTCAACCGCCAGGGGTAAACGTAGCGGCTGCAATCGAATTGCCACTGCCATGCTGTGGGTCCAAGGAAACAGACGAAAGCAGCAAAATCTGCCGATCATGGCCCGACTTTCCGGGCCCAGCAGATTTGCGCTCCCGCATCATGTATTGCACCTGATCCTAGCGGGCCGGCTCAGGCACGGACGACACATATCTCTGCGGCCCCATTCGGAGACCAAAATGACCGCAGAGAATGTTCGCAGGCTCGTCCTGCTCAGCCGCCAACTTGACGAGTGCCTGATGAGCGCTGCCCTATGCACGAAGGAACTCGGCGCGATTGCGCACGCGGATGCCGATCATCACGATGGTGGCAATGGTCAGACTCGACGACCTATGTCGTCGGAGAACAGCGTCCGTCCGCTTATGGATGAATCCACGCTGTCGGTGATGTGGCATGATAAGACGCTTCATCTGGGAAACACCCAGGGATTCTGGCTGCTGACACGTCTATTGCGTTGTGCCAACCGGTATGTGACCCACGTCGATCTTCTCCGTGAAATCTGGGACGACGAATTTGCCGATACGGAACTGCTGCGGGCGGGCATCCAGCGATTGCGCGTTAAACTGCGCCGCGGCGGCATGGCTGATCTGGCCGGCGCCATCACGGGTCACCATGGCCGGTACATGCTCAACCTCGCGATTGCCTCACGTCACGCGGACGTCACAGCGATTTCCCATCGAACGTCACAGGCATAGTGCATAGTTCCCGCGTTCACCCGAGCGTTGCTTTGCCGACGACCTGTTACCGCCGGCAAGCAAACCCACCGAAGGTGAACGAGGACGAATGAGCGATCGAATACAACGACCCTGGTGGACCAAGGAGACACCGGTTGTAGAGCCCAGCACGCCACGCTTTCGCGGCGTGGCGTACTACAGACATTCCGCGCGCGACCGCCAGGAGAACTCGGTGGCGATCCAGCAGGAACTGGTTCAAAAGTGGGCCAAGGAAAATGGCGTGGAAATCATCCACGAGTTTGCCGATCGCGGGAAATCCGGCCTGACCGCCGAAGGTCGCGACGCCTTCAACGAAATGATGGAGGACTGGGTCAAGAAGCGCAACGATTTTGACTTTTTGCTCTGCCTGGACGTCAGCCGCTGGGGTCGATTCCAGGACATCGACCTATCGGCCACCTACAGCGCCGAGTGCAAGAAGCACGGCAAGCAGGTCATCTACACGACGTTGGGGATGCCGCGGCCCGACGATCCACTTTATCCAGTCTATGTGCAGTTCGAGCGATTCAGGGCTGCCCAGTACAGCAAGGAGCTGAGCGCCAAGGTCTTCCACGGATGCGTGAAGATCGCCCAGCAGGGTTACTGGGCTGGCGGCAAGGCCCCCTATGGATTTGATCGGCTGCTGCTGGATGAGGCGCGCCATCGACTGCATGTGCTGACGCATGGCCAGAAAAAGAGCATTCAAAATCAACGGGTCACACTGACGCTGGGGCCCGAGCCGCACGTCGCAACCGTGCGGCGCATCTTCGATGAGTTCATCAGCGCCGGCCGCACCATGCATGAAATCGCCGAGCAGCTCAACCGGGATGGATCACGCTCGGCCAAGGGCGGCCTCTGGGACGTGGGGAAGATTCGGAGAATCCTGACCAACATCATGTACGCCGGCACACTGGTCTACAACAAGACCACCAGCAAACTCAAGACACCGACGCGGCGGAATCCGGTGGACCAGTGGGTGCGCACGGCCGGCGCGATCGATCCGCTGGTGGATCAGGCGATCTACGACCGCGCCAAGCGATCTTGGCCGAAATTAAGCTTCGATATGCGCCCGACACACTGCTGAAACATCTGGAACGGTTGCATCGAGAGCACGGATTTCTGCGGCCGGCACTGGTGAGTGCCGATGATCTATCGCCCTCGGTCTCAACGTACGCGTCGCACTTCCGGTCCCTGGACTTTGCGTACCAGCAGCTCTTTCACACCGCCGCCAGCGAAACCCGCGACCGCGTCGAGATGCTGCTCCGTGAGGTCGTGGGGCAAGTCGATCGCTACGACGACTTTCTCGTGCTCAACGGCAAGTTCACGGTTCTGATCCAGCCGTCCGTGCCGATTCCCCACGGCTACAGCCAATACTGGTACTTCCGCCCCGACTACCGGGACGTGGTGGACATCACGCTGGGTGTACCGGTCTCTTCCAGCGAAGGGCCGCAGATTCTTGGCTACGTGGCGCTGCCGCGGCTGCTGGTGCAGGACCGAGGCATTCGCGTCTTTGGATCGTCGGAAACCCCATTGGAAATGTATGGGCATACAGGGTTGGAGTTCATCTTTATGCTAGCGAGGTCGTAAATGTCAGAGGTCACCATCCGGCTCATGAAAGATCGCCGCCGGGAGATGATTCCGATCGACAAGATCCGGGTCATGAACTCGCGGACGCGCGACGAAGGCCAGTTCGCTTTGAACGTCCAAAGCATCGACGCTATCGGACAGATCAAGGATATTCGCGTAAACGACAAATTCCTGGCTAAGGATGGCGTCTATGAGCTGATCTGCGGCGAAGGCCGCTTGATCGCCCACCGCCGGCTGGGCCGGACGCACATCCGGGCGGAAGTGGTCACGTGCAGCCGCAAGCAGGCCCATTTGGAGTCGCTGGTGGAGAATCTGGCCCGCACGCGCCCGGGAACCATGTATTTCGCCCGAGAACTTAAGGCGTTGCACGATGAAGGATGGGACTACGATCAGATCGCCCGAATCGCCTGCCGCAGCATGGAGTACATTCGCCAGTACGTCCGCCTAGTTGAAAACGGTGAAGACCGGTTGATTCAGGGGGTGGAGCAGGACGTTTTTCCGATCTCCTTTGCCGTGCTGGTCGCCCAGGCGGATGACGCCACGATTCAAAACGTATTGATGGACGCCTTCGACCAAGGGATCGTCAACAGCAACAACTTCGCCCGCGCACGCGCGATTATCAGTGCCCGCCTTGATGGCCGAAAACGCAAGGCGCCGGAGACCTATACGGTCGCTACGTTAACGCAGGACATCGCCACCGCGACAGAAGCCAAGGACTCGTTCGCCCGCGAGGCCCAGGGGAAGGAAAGCCGGCTGTACTTGCTGCTCGATGGCCTGGCCGTGCTGTGGCGCGACTCGGCGTTTATGGAACTGCTGCTGGCCGAGAAGCTCGACAGGCGTCCGGAACTCACTGGCAAGTACAACGTCGCGGCGCTCACGTCCGCGGCAGGAGGCGTGGCGTCATGAATCACGAGGATACCCTCAAGGATTCCGTGGGGTTGGATGTACCGATCATTCGCCTGCACCCCTTGCGCGAGCGCAAGGTCACCAAGCGGGAATATGACCGGATTGTGGCCAGCATCAAAGTCGTGGGCTTGATCGAGCCACTGGTGATCTTTCCGGACGGAGAGGATTACGTGATCCTCGACGGCGTGCAGCGCCATCGGGCGCTGACGGAACTGGGGATTGAGGCGGTCCCGTGCATCCTGGGCAAGCAGCGAGAGGCCTTTACCGGCAACCGGATGGTCAACCGCGTCTCGCCAATTCAGGAACACCGGATGATTGAAAAGTCCCTGGGAGAGGTGGACGAAGCGGCGATCGCCGCGGCGCTGGGAATCTCAGGCCTGGGACACCGTCTAAAAAAGACGCTGCTCAAGCAACTCCATCCCGACGTGGCTGCGGCCTTTGATGCGGGCAAGATCAACCGCGTGTGTGCGCGAGAATTTACCCACGTCAAGCCGCACCGCCAAAGGGAGATTATTCAGGCGATGGAGAGCTACAAGGATTACAGCACGACTTTCGCTCGGACGTTGGTGGTCAAGACGCCGCCGCACCAGCGAGAAAGCCGTGGCGCAAGCACAATCCCTGGGACAAATCCGCACAGAAGAAAAACGACTTGCTCAAGAAACTGGCCGAAGCCGAGCAGAAGCACGACTTCTACTCCCAGCTCTACAAACAGTACACGGTCGATCTCCTGCGCCTGGCGATCTACGCTCGGTCGCTCCTGACCAATCCGCGCTTGAGCTCCTATCTCGGTCAGTACCATGCCGACATCGTAGAACGATTCGAGACAATTATCGCCGATGCGCGGGAGTAGTCATGCGAAAGCAATGGACGCGGGAGTGCATTATCCGCCAGCTTTTGGAGCGAGAATCCAATGGGTTGTCGCTGACCGTCGGCCGCAAGGGCATCGAGAGCGCCCTTCACAGCGCGGCTCAGAGGATCTTCGGATCATGGCAGAATGCGATTCAAGCCGCAGGCATCGCGCCTCGCGAGATGCCGGGCGGGAAAAGATGGTCTCCGGCAAAGATACTGGTCGCAATCCGGCACATGGCTCGCCGGCAACGCCCGCTCACTACCTTGCAGATTGAGCGGCGCCATCACAACATCGTCTCCGCCGCGCGGCGTCACTTCGGATCGTGGAACAAGGCGGTGGTGGCCGCAGGGGTTGACCCCAGCAAGCTGCGGCGGGTAGTGCCCTGGAAGCCGGGGCTTGTCATTGAGGCCATCTTGACTCGTGCCTTGCGCAATGATTCGTTGTCGGCACGACAGGTGGAGCCTCGCTCACTAACTGCCGCCGGCGAGCGATTCTTCGGGAGCTGGCCCGCTGCCGTGCTCGCCGCGGGCCTCGACCCCGCCGTGACGGCGCGTCAGTCAAAACGGCAATCGGTGGCGAGGGTCGAAGTCCGTTCTCGGAGCGAAATCAAATCAAATCGTGGACATCGAAAACAACGCTGGAACAAGGATCGCGTCATAGCGTTGTTGCATCTGCGTCTTCAGGCGAGCAAGCGGATGAATGGCACTGCGCTGGCTCGTGAAGACCCGAGCCTTTACGACGCGATGCGGCGTTATTTCGGCAGTTGGCGCGAAGCAATCCGTGCCGCGGGGCTTGATCCAGAGGCGTATCGCGTCACAGCGGCGGCCCGTTCGCGGCAGGCAGTCGCTCCACCGTCTCCGGGACACCAATCGTTGAGACCGGACAACACCCAATAGGAACAAGGTAATGCGGCTTTCGGGCGCAAGTCTCAAAGTCTCAAGTTCTTTCGTCCTGCTCGTGCATGGATGACGGTTATGAAACAGCAAAGTCGTGCGACCGGCGTCCCGCATGAAGTCATTCGGCTGACCGACTATCCCCAACTGGAGTTGTACCTCACAAAGTTTGCCCGTGGGGAACTCGGACTGGTTCTACTTTTGGGACGCCCTGGGACAGGCAAGAGCGAAAGCGTTAAACGGGCCTTGTCGATGATTCCCGCGACAGCCCCCGATTCGGTCGATTCGCGTCGACCGCTTTACGTTGAGGGTCATGTCCAACCATACGGGCTATACCGCCAGCTCTGGGAGTATCGCGACCAGCCGGTCGTGCTGGATGATTTGGATCGGCTCTATGCTGATCCGCAGTGCGTCCGGCTGCTCAAGCCGCTGTGTAACACGACAAGGGAAAAGCGAATCCATTGGCTCACGCGGATGACGATGGATGACGAACAAGTGCCTTCAGCCTTCACAACGGTGAGCAATGTCATTCTTATTGCCAACGAATGGAAGAGCCTGAATCCCAACGTTCGCGCCTTGGAAGATCGGGCGATCATTCTCCATTTCTGTCCGTCGAATACGGAAGTGCATCGCAAGGTGGGGAAATGGCTCGACGATCGGGAGGTGTACGAATTCATTGGGGATCTTTTGACAGTCGTGCCGGAGGTGTCGATGCGGCACTACTGCAAAGCATCGCAGCTACGCAAGGCTGGTCTTGCCGATTGGCGAAACAGCCTTCTCCAGATGACCATTCCCGATCGACGGATTGCCTCGGCTGTGGCGCTCCGTCATGATCCGTCGCTTCAATCCGAGGCCGATCGCATTAAACGTTTCACGAACGAGACTGGCGCTTCGCGGGCGACCTATTTCCGGATCAAGGCAAAACTCGATAACCGTACGTAAAGTTGGCGGCGCCGCCGAATGGTAGCCGTCAGCTCTATTATCAACGTCGCTCGCGGCTTAGGACATATTCCCGATCGGGAACTATCGCTGCCGACGTCAGTGAAAGCGGGGCAATTATTCCCGATCGGGAATAGTTACGCGGTTCACGCGACTTGGACGCTGTCCGGTCGCATTGAAGTTCTCGCACCGGCGCTGCGGGGTTGTGCGAGTTATGCTTCACCGGATCGCTTGCATTCCCTGAAGCCGAAATCAAAGACTGATAGAGGAAATCAACGCATCCCGTAGCCTTCGGTCCAGCACGATTACCTCTTGTTCCAACCAAAGGCCCTCGGAAGCAATTTGCTGAACCAGCGAGGGAAGGCCGGCAAGGTCAAGGTCCGGCGGCCAATCAGCGCAATGCTGCCTTTGGCAGGTACTCACGCCAAAAATCCGGAACGAACCAACATAGGTCCGGCCGAAACTGTCGCAGATGCCGCATGATTCGCACGCCATTGGGGTCCAAATCTCCGAAATGGGCGACCGGTACATGTTGGAGGTCTTTTAGCAGGAGCCGCACCGTCTGAGTGTCCCACCCAGGCACATGAGCCAGAAGCCAGCCGGGGGGTGCAGGTGTATCCAAATATGCCCCAAGGTTCTCCACGAGCAAGACAGCATCTGGAAGCTGCCCGGTCAGCACCGTGCCGTCAGCCATAGCCCGCTCTGTCAGAACAACTTCACCCAGAACTCCTGCAACCTCGGCCGCATCCAATTCATAATTACTCCGGCTTATTCGCAATCCTGCGGACGGCCGCAGGCGCAGCGTGCCGTCATGCATCAAGTTCATTTCCGCCAGTGCTTCTCTACGGGGAGCAGACAGGCTTGCCTTAGAATGTGGGCCCACCTGAGCGATGGCAGTGCGTCGATTGAGGCGAGACGGAAGTCCGGCGGCAAGCCGGGCCCTTTCGATGTCTTGTAAGCGAGACCAGCCCTGTTCATTGATTGGCAAACCGGCGCCAGCAAGTTCAGATTGGGCCTGGTGCCACTGCGGCCATATCTGCGTTAAAAGGCGCTCCACTTCCAAGCGACGGTTTTCCACGATTGCGATCTCGTCGCGTCGGCCGGTCCGCTTGGTCCAAGGTAACTCCACGAGATGGTTCCAGGCCTGCTGTTGGCTCTTCCGGCAGCGAAGGCGACCATTGACCGTCAGCTCCAGCAACGCCAAACGATCTTCAAGGCGATCCCACATCGGCGCTCCGCTCTTTGGGTACGATTCGTCGTCCCGTAACGATCACCTCTTCGTGGCCGGACTCGTTGACACGTCGCACCAAACGGTATGTGGTGTTTCCTTCTGCCTTTCCTACCTCTGGCGCAGCAATCATGAGTTGCAAGTCTAAATTTTGGCACAAATCAAATAGAACACTTAGATTGTCCTGCGAAAGCCGGTTGGCCTCGTCCAGGAACAATAGGCGAAGCGTCCCCTGTGAACGGCGCGGCCGGAGCAGATTTGCATCCCGCTCCCACGCAGTCAGAACCACCATCATCAAAGCCGCCCCCACGCCGATGGCTTCGCCGGTAGACATCCGCATGGGGTTTGCCTCCTCCCATTCCATTCCGCCTTGCCGGATTACCTGAACCTTCGGGGCTACATATTCGCGATAATCCAAAAGGCGCTGACCGGTCGTTCGACCGGCGTATCGGCGAAAAAGTTCGTCGAGCGCCTCCTCAATGGAGATATCCGCCTTGAATAGGAGGCCCTGGGCTTGGCCATCGCGCAGCGCTTCGAGCACTTTCTCCATATGAGGCACGCGGTCGAGCCGCAGACGAATTCCGTGGATGCTTCCGAACCGGACAAGCTTGAGATCCTCACTAAGGCGAGTTACTTGGCGCTGAGCGCGGTGAATATGAATCTCGATGTTTTTACCAACGTCTTCCGACTCACCGCGCAGATCTCCCTCTTGCTTAGCCAATCGCGTCTCAAGACTTTTGAGATTGTCACGAAGCCGGCTGAGTGCTTCCAATGGTTCATCGACTTCGGCAATCTGAGCTGGAATGCGCCGACGGAGCCAGTCGCGAACCTGCAACCAAGCATCCAAGTAGACTTCGCCGGAGCGGTCTTGCGGGCCAAGCAGCTTGTTGATTGATTCAAGAACTTGCTGACTCTCATGAGCGTGCTGGAGGCGTTCTTTGAGCGCGGTGGCCGCCTCGCTTGCTTTTGTTTGTAGGTTCAGACTGCCCCTGGCAGACATAGACTCAGTGAAACGCGGGGCAAGCGCACTGGCGAGCACTCCTCGCTCCAATGCAGAGAGTTGAAGTTGATCCCAACGCTCCTGAGCCGATTTCCAGAGGCCGTGCGCATCGTCTCGGGTAGTTTTTCTTTCCCGCAAGCGCGTTCCGTTTTGTTGCAACCGTTCGTCCAACTTTGCTAGTTCTTCGCCCTTTTTGCGTTCCAATTCGACGAGGGTCTTCTCATGTGCGCTCACTGTCAGCAGTTCGGTTTCTGCCGACTGCATCGCCTCATCACTGGCATCGTCGATCCCAAGCTGCTTCCATTGTTCTTGATTCGCGCGAAGGGTCTTTTCCTTCAGAACAAGTTCGGCGTCCGCTTCATTCGACGCAATCGTCGCAGCGTCCCATGCCGCTTCCGCGCTCTTTACCTCGGTCAAGGCTCGTTGCATCGCGGCTTGGGCCTCGTTCAGCTGAGCCTCCAGCGCCGGCACGAGTACCGTTTTCTTTTCCAAGGCGGATTGCGCGTCGGTCCAGGCCAAGGCCGCACTATGCTCCAGCACATACTGGGCTGCCTGAATGGCAAGTTGCAAGGAATTCAAACACGCCGTCAACTCGTCACTGCGTTTTCGTAATGCATCAATCTGGGCATCTGACAAGGGCGGCACCCGCAGGACATCAATCCGTCTATCCACCAATTCACGGTCTTCGGCCACACGCTGTATTTCGACGGCCGCGGCTTTGGCCGCCGCCAAAGCCTTGAGCAGCACATCTAATTTAGTTGCCTGATCCGGCTCATCGAGGAGCCAACTCACTTGAATGAGGTCGCGAAGCGCTTTCTGACGAGGCTTAAGGATGTTGATTTGTTCTCGTGCCGCGACCATCTCGTCGCTTTGGCGGGCTTGAGCTTGTTGGAGTTGCAAAAGTCCCTCATTGGCCTTATTCAGCTCAGTAGACGGATCCCCATCTTGTAGCAACTCTACCTCGGCGAATAGATGATCGATTATGGTCATGACTGCCTGTGTCTCGCGCAGCGCAGTATGCAGCGATTCGATCTGGTGTTTGGCCTCTGTTTCCTGACGGCGAAGTTCAGCAATCTTGCGCTCTCTGGCGCGACGACCTAAGGTCGGTTGGCTTGGCAGGCGTGTTAGCCGCCAGCCAGCCACCTCGGCGACGAAAGCATCGCGCCCATCAATTCTCCTGGGGGTCGCCCGCGATCATCTAGGGGTAAGGTTCCGTCTCCGCCGATGAGCCAAACGGAATCTGGACGATCGTCTGTCCGAGCTAGCGCTGCTGCAGCGGCTTTTGGATCTTCCACCGCTATCGCTTGAGCCAAAGGCCCAAGTAGCGCCTCATACAAAGCGGCATCGCTTACGCTTAATTCTTCAAATCGTCCAGCAAACAGCTCACCCTCAACCGTGTCACGGGCCTTTAGGAGCTCCGGCGAAAAAGTCCCACCGGATTGCTCCAATTGGGTGATCTGCACATGCAAGGCACTTTCGATGCTGTGGGCCTTGGCAAGTTCATCCCGTCGCTCAGTCAGTTTTACATTGATGTCCGCGCGGAACGCGATGAGTGCATCGCGCGAGCGAAGCGTTAGCCCCCAGCGAACCTCTAACGGTAAAGCTCGATCATTCGCCTGCTGCCAGGCTGCGAAAGTTCGCTCAAGCTCGCGGATCTGTTTGTGGGTTTGATCCAGTGCGTGCTGGGTAGCGGACTTCTGACGTTCGGCCTCATTATGGTTGTCCTGTGCAGCGAGCAGAGCACTCTCAACTCGCATGAGAATGTTGTTAGCGCCGCTGGATGACGTGATGGGAAAGTCCTGCGCGGAGAGCGTCCGTGCAAGTTGCTGCGCCTTTTGCTGGCGATGGACTGCTTGGCGAACGGATTGGATTTCCGAAGTCAACGTGATTTGCTGCTGCGCACGAACTTCCAACTCGCGGAGCCCCTGAAGTGCTTCGCGAGCGCGGTCAAAACTAGAAACTGGATCGACGACGGCATCGACGATTCGGTTCAGCGCAGCCATGAGCTGGCTGAATTCATTTCTGTGGGTTTGAGCGTTAGAGAGGTTCCGATCAATATCCAGCCATTCCCCCTGGACTTTGGAGTATCTGGACTGAGCCGAGTCTAGTGCATCACCAATGGTAGCCCGCTCAAATGACTGTTCGGGTAGAAGTCGGCGGGCGTCGGCGAGGTTGCGGACGACCAACCGGTGCTCGGCGGCCCGGCGCGACAACTCTTCCAAGCCGTCCTGGGTGTTTGCCAGACCCTGCGCCGCCTTTGAGACAGCGTCCTGCGCCGCATCGCGAACCCTCCCGGCGCGGATGCGTTCCTCGTCTGCCTTGGCACGTTTGATCTGACTGTGTTCCTGTGTTCGCTTCGCGGCATTGCGCTGCGTGGTTTGTTCCCGAATTAAGGCCAGAAGGTCTCTCGCTTGCCGAAGGCGATCCACGACATTCCTTGCCGTCTGAATCTGCCGTTGGGTGTCGACCAACTCCGACTGGAGCTCAAGCTGCCGGGCCTTGCCGACGGTGATCTCTTGGCTCAATTTGGCTTGCTCATCCTCGACCACTCCCAACAAAAACTCGGCTTCCTTGAGTTTGTTTTTCAGTTCCTCCGCTCGCTCTCGAATAGCATGAACGACCGCGGCAAACATCTCCTGGCCCGCCTCATAGATGCCCGATATCTCCTGCTCCAATCTTCGGGAGTCCTCCACCTCTGTGCGGGTTCGGCGGCACGCCTCTAAGTTCGCTCGCATGCGTTTAAGCGTATCGGCCAGGCCCGTTTCCTCCTTCAGCAGAAAGTCCCTTAGCTCTGAGGTGAGAGCGCGCGAGATGCCGCCGGTCATGCTAGTTCGCAGCATCTCATTGAACTTGGTTCGATCATCGTCGCCGGTCAGCCGCAGCGGCGTCACTCCCAGTTCAAAAAGGCGTCCAAAATAGTCCTTGGTGGAATTGAACAGCTCTAAGTGCGCCCCACATCGCGCCGCAGATTCCCTGAGTTCATTCATCTCCGGCACAGCATCGGATTCGCCGCGTATCAGCAGAACATCCTGAAGTTTTGATTTCTCGTTGAGCCCCGTAATCACGAAGGGATTTAGCTCAACCGTAGGCTCACTCCGTCGCTGCAACTGCACTCCCGCCACGAGTCGTTCGCCATTGGGCAACCGTAACTCCAATACCGTATAGGAAGGTCGTCCAGGCTCTCCGAGGCGGCCCCACAGCCCTTTGTCTCCACCTGTGCTGCCGGATTCGCCTACATTGGCAAACCGAAGCCGGGTCATATCTGGCAGCAGGACAACATAGCAGCCGATCAGGACGGTCGTCTTGCCAGCGCCGTTGGACCCCTCCAGAGCCGTGACATGTTCATCGAGTTGATATCGCTCGTAGAACACGCCCTTCCAATTCACCAACACCAACGTTGTGGCACGAGTGCGCGTCATTTCCCGATCTCCTCATTCTCTTCTTCCTCATCGCTAGCTGACCCGGCTATCGCTTTGCCTTCGGCAATGAGGCGAGAGAGGGCATCCGCCGGCTTATTTAACCCGCGCACCGCCTCCGCGAAACGCAACAATGCAAGACGCAATCGGATCTGCTCCCCCTCTCCGAGGTCGATAAAGCCCAGGGCTTCCAGGCCTCGCAGGGCCTTGGCGATCTCAAGGCGGACGGTTTCTTGGGCAATCCGCTCGTCATATTTTCGGCGTCGCGGATTGAGTGCTTGGATAAGATCTCGTTCACCTACGAGCCCCGCGAGACGCGCCACCACGACGGATTGTTGCGTCACGCCTCCAGCCTGCACTGTTGTCGGCTCCAGATATAGTAATGCAAGTGTCTGGCCCACAAGCATCTCGCCGGCCGTTAAATGCCTGCGACCCATCTGTTCGCCGACGGGCAGGAGGTAGAAAAAGCCATCGCTGGCATGGATCAACTCGCATCCGTAACGCCGATAGAAGGATTCCAAAAGGCTTTGAGCGTCCAACAGAAATGCGTAGCGCTCGCCATCATCACGGTCGATGTGCCGTCCAGCTCGTAAAGCCAAATCGATCTCTGGAAATAGAGCGTCCTGGATAATCTCTTCGAGCTGATGGAAGGCCGATTCGTTCATGCGTGTCCCCGTCGGGGCAACAGCCATTCCTCGACCTCTAACTCTCCAGGCACCTGTACCCACGGACGTTCCAATTCAGCATGGGGAGTCGTCTCTGCGGCCAACTGGGCGGCGATTCTTCCCACGAAGCCAAACCGCCTGGGAGGATCAATCTGAGGCAGAAGCTCGCCGAGCACCTGAGACAAGCTCGTCTTGCCCGAGGCCACGGCCGCTCTTACCAGATCCTCCAATCTCGCATCCTCCGAATCGGATGGGATGAATTCGAGAGATGTCTCGCGATCTTGAGGAGGACGGACGACCGGGGGTCGCTGCGCCGCACGACCGAGTCCCTCAACACCCGAATTTTGGAGGCGTGAGCAACCACCCATGAGAATGGCTGCTTCGTCCAGTCCGCCAATTGATTACGGAGACGTTCGCTCAAAGCCCGCGACGGGTCCAGCCTTACAACGTCACGGAGAAACCGATGGACATACTGGTAGTAATTCGACCAGGCCAATTGTCGCGCGCGACCCCAAGCGGCGACGCGGTCTACCTGCTCGGAGACCCGTTGCGTGGCCTCTTCCGCTTCAGGCATGGTAGCTTGGTGCGCAACTTGCTCAATGTCGGACAGTACGGCCAGGATTTGATGGGTATCGTGGAGAAGAACAGAGTTGAGTTCGGAAAGTGTCGTCGTGGTGTCATCCAACAGTTGCTGGCATTGATCGACCGCGGCGAACCAATCCGCCCCAAGTAGCTCCCCGATTTGCTTTTGGACTTGTTCTTGCTGGGCGTCCAAACCGCGTTGTCGCCGCTCAATGCCGGCAACCAGATCACCCACCGTCACGCGCAGTGGACCCACGACCAGTTGCCGCCACTCCTCGGGAGTCTGAACCTTCTTCGCTTCCGACCTTACATTGAACAGGCTGACTAGGAGCGCTTTGGTAAGCAAGGACAGGCTTTCACGGGTGAGAATCTGGTCCGCCATGAAGAACTCGACGATGCCGGCGGCCAGCCGGGTCATGGAGTATTCTCCTGCCCGTGTGATACCGGCACCGTCCACCCTCGACAAAAGGCGTTGCTCGCGTAATCGCTGAATCGCGTGGGTGGCGCGCTTTCGCAGATTTTCGCCGTTAGGATCAACAACATCGCAGACTTGTTCGAACACATCCAGAAGCAAATCTTCTTCGAAGCATGTAAGGCTGCTATCGGTGGCGCGGGTATGGAGCGCAACGAGAAAGCACAGATCGACAGATTTGAGGTCGAGGCCTATCCCATCGCGGTGAATCGAAGCAATGACGCGAAGCGAAATGTTCTGGGGTGTTGGCTCCATGATGACTGTTTCTGCTGCACTCTCTTGATCGATTCCATCGCGCCAATACATCTATCCGCTCTGCGTCACTCTTTCGAACACGGCAAGTGACGCACGTTCGCGATCAACAAGCCGGTCGGCAACTTAAGTTGGCATCTTATCTTGGTCTCGCCACTTCGTCGCCTTCGTCCTCGGTCGGGGTATCCAGCGACCCATGCCGCGAAGCGGCTAAAATCGGGAGCGTCCCGACCGATGGCGGAGGCGGCATAGATGGGTTCCCCACGCCACTTCAGAGCCTGAGTCAGAGGGAGGGGTACGTTCGGAACATCCCGGACAGGTCACACGGCGCTTCGCGCCGACGGCAAAGCTTAGCCGTCTATCCAGGCTGCGGTTCTAACACGGAATAATAATCGAGTTCGATTGCGATGATGCTCGGGTCTGCATCGCCATTGGTGGGGCATGCTCGTGAATGCAGCGAAAAATTGGATTTTATTGCAAGATTCTCGGCGGATAACCCAATTACATGATGTGGAATGTCGTGCGTGCTCAGATCGCATCCGGCATTCGGCCAAAATAAATGATCGCGGGAGGCTGGGCGTGGCGCCCGGTACGCTTCATAAGCCTACGTGTCGGGTTCGATTCCCGATCCCGCTATTCGGTTCAATCGGCATTTAGGCGCCCACGCAATTTACCGGAGGCCATATGCAGGGAAATCGTCCGCTCATCGTAATCAACATTATAACGTTGCTAATCCTGTGCGTGTTCGTTGTGCACTTTGCAGGATTCCGTGGCGGCGCCGGTCAGGCAACTGCTGGTAGCGTGGCATCCGAAGTCGCCACTGTGAAAGACGCGAGTGCCAAAGCCACGACCGGTTCCGGTGTTGCTGCAGCCGCAGGCGATGCTGCGACCGGGACAGCAACCTCGGGATCGCCGGATCTTATTTTCAATTTTGGCGGCGAGAAAGTGACCGTCACGCCTTTCATTCTGGATTCCCATCCGGATGACTACGCGCGCAATCTTGTGGAGGTGCATAGGGATGTGAACCTCGACAACGGGGAGTTTTACGACAGGGCAACGGGTCAACTCTGGGCAGTGTCAATTACGACCCAAGCTGTTTACGAAGTCGAGCAGCTCTATCTAAACGCGCAGCACAGACGACTGTATATGAAGATAATCAGTAAGCAGGGAGAGCCGGCGAGGTGGGGATATTTCCCCCTCAGCGACGGTTTTGCCAGCGAAATGGAGCAAGCTAGGAGATTAGAGCTTACAACTGGAGACGGAATTCGTCGGATTTTCGTTCTTGCCGGCTCATCCTAATTGTCCGGGCAGTAAGTGTCGCCGGTTTTAGCTCTGATCTGCTTCGTCGCCATCGCCTTCGGTCTGGGGTATGCACCTACCAATGCCGTACCGCGGCTAAAATCAGGAGCGGTCCGACCGATGGCGATTGTAACGGCATTTCAAACGCCGCTTCAGAGCCTGAGTCAACTCCGGCAGAAATTCCGGGGGCTTTTCAGGAAGTTAAGTGATCAGGGCCGTTAAATCGGGATGATTTTCCGAGTGTCATGCTCTGGTTGGCTGCACTCAGTCTTCTTGCGCACTCCTCAAGAGAGTGCTATTATGGCTTATGACCATGCCTCCCAGATATTTCCTGCACGAACTCGGCCCCCAAGCCCAAGAGATGTCGAGAAACTGCAACAACGCGCGTTTGGCGATGACCCTGCAATATGTCGCGCTCGGCTCCATGATCGTGATGACCGGAATTGCTGCCGCCCAGATGCTGCGGGATACGTTCGGGCCATCAGGCCGTGACAATGGCCGGTTGAGGTGACCATGCTCACCCGCCGGCGCGTTGAAACGAAACAATCAATGCAGCAATCACGGTGGGCAGGTCGCAAATCTTTTACCGTTAAGCAGCCTTATCATCACTCAAGTGGAGCCCATGTCCGGGAACGCCAAGCTTTGGCGTATTCCTGACGATGGTGAAAAAACAGCACTCGGGGCAGTACCCGTCCCTTTTTGAATTCGATCCTGACCCTGCCCGTGGAGCGGAAACTGCCGAAGCAAATGAAGGAGACCAGCATGCAATACAAAACAATGGCCCTGGAACTTCTGAAGGAAAAAACGGAACTGTACGAGGAGCTACGTCTGACGCATCGGTTACTGCCGACGCTAGAAACCTTGGGAACGGAACTGAAGGCCAGCCACAAGAAGTGGGAGCAGGTGCTCGCGGTGGCGAAACCGGGCAGCGAAGCGAGCCAGCTCGCGAGCGAGGCGCTGGAAATGGCTCTGAAAGAGCTGGAGGATCGTCTAGCCTCGGTGTCTCCTCCGGAGGAGCAGGAACAGCTCTCGCTGGAAGAGGCAATGGCGTTCGTCCAAAGTCATACCTCGAACGGCTAAGGGCGTCTCAGCGCGAGGCCAGCCTTTTCGATGTCCGACCCGAATATATCGCAACCGACACGCGCGCCCCGCCCGAGCCGCCGCCAAAACCGACAGAACTCGCCGCAGTCACCCCCGAAACAACACATCCCAAAGTCATCTTCGCCAGCGGCGAAAACGCTAAGGCACGCGACATCATCGCCGGCCATCCGCACGCTGAAAACCATCGAGAAAGAGCAGCGTCCCGCGACTTCCGAGGAAAAACAGGCGCTTGCCCGCTTCTGCGGATTCGGCCCCGTCGCCCTCTCGATCTTCCCCGATCCCGTCACCGGCAAATACAAGAATGCCAGCTGGCAGGGACTGGGCGAGGAACTGACGACGCTGCTGACGCCAGCCGAATACGACAGCGCCAAGCGCACGACATTCAACGCCTTCTACACATCCCCCACAGTCATCACGGCGATCCATGAGGGCATCGCCCGTCTGGGTCTGCCCACCGATGCCACGATTCTGGAACCGGGCTGCGGCACGGGGAACTTCATGAGTTACGGCCGGCCGGGGTCACATTTCATCGGCATTGAAATGGACTCGATCTCCGGCCGGATCGCCAAAGCGATTCATCCCGACCAGGACATTCGCATCGAAAATTTCCGCGACACGCGGCTGCCGGAGGACCGCATCGATGCGGTGGTCGGCAACGTGCCGTTCGCCGACGTGAAACTCGATTATCAGGGCCAAAAGCTCTCCCTGCACGATTACTTCTTCGCCAAATCCATCGATGCCCTGAAACCCGGCGGCGTGATGGCACTCGTCACGACGCATTTCACGCTCGACAAGCAGAATGCCGCCATCCGCGAGTATCTCGCGTCGAAAGCCGATTTCGTCGGAGCGATCCGACTTCCGTCTGATGCCTTCAAACGGGAAGGCACGGCCGTCGTCACGGACATCCTGTTCCTACGCAAACGCTCCGCCCGGCGAACCCGGCAAATCACGTCGATGCCGATTGGCTGGGCGTTGCCCCATTGTCCATCGACGGCACGGACATTTCCATCAATCGTTACTTCCTGAACCATCCCGAAATGGTTCTGGGCAACTGGACTCGCAAAGACACGCTCTACGGCGAAGGCTACAGCGTCACCGGCAACGGCGATCTTGCCGGGCAGCTCAAGGATGCGATCCAACGCCTTCCCCAATTCGCGCCGCCGCAGGCTTCACCAATGGAATCATCGACGATCAGGGATGAACCGGCAGAGGTCTTTGCGCCTCCGCCGCCCGAGCGACATATAGCAGAGGGCAGCTTCTTCGTTGGTAGCGACCGGGCGATTTATCAATCCCAAAGCGGGCAGGGAGTGCCGGTGGTCCATGGCGGTACGACGCTGAAGGCGTACGGCTCGCTGATGGGCAAACGCCTGGCCGCACTGATCGGCTTACGCGACCGCGCCCGCCGCGTCCTGCAATCGCAGAACGAAGGCTGGCCCGAGTCGCACCGTAACGAGGCACGCCGCGAACTGTGCCGCGCCTATGACCTGTTTGACCTTGCCTACGGCCCGATCAACAAGACGACATTCGGCGAAACCTCCGATGGCGAGCGTCATCCGGCGAATGCCCAACCTCGTGAAATTCCGCGAAGACCCCGACGCCATGCTCGTCATGTCCCTAGAGGATTACGACGAAGTCACGGACAAGGCGACCAAAGCCGCCATCATGCTCCGGGATGTGGTGGGCAGAACTCCGCCGGTCACGCACGTCCGCAGTGCCGAGGCGGGATTGCTGGTATCGCTGAATCAACGCGGCACAGTTGACCTGCCTTTCATTGCCACGCTGTACGTCAAGCCCGAACAAGAAGTGATTGCGGAATTGGGCGACCTGATCTTTCACGACCCGGAATCGAAGAGCTGGCAAACCGCTGATGCCTATCTGTCCGGCAATGTCAGGGCCAAGCTCGCTTGCCGCCGAAGTCGCGGGTCCGAGCTATTCCCGCAACGCTCGATGCTTTGCGGGCGGTTCAACCCGAAGACGTTCTCCCCGGCGACATCGACGCCAATCTCGGCGCTCCCTGGATACCGGCAGACGACATTCAAGCTTTCGCGGCCGAGCTATTTCACGTCGAGCCGGCTTCTGTCCGAGTTGCCCATCTGAAGAAAGATGCCGTCTGGAGCATGGAGGTGGACTATGCCGCCAAGGCATCGGTGGCCGCGACGAGCGAGTACGGCACTTCGCGTGCCAACGGCACATCGCTTCTGGAACTGGCCCTGAACATGAAGACGCCGACGATCTACGACACGATCGAAGACGGCGACGGCGAAAAGAAGGTAGTAAACCAGCAAGAAACCTTATCGGCCCGTGAAAAACAAAAGGCCATCAAGGAGAGATTCCGGTCGTGGGTGTTTGCTGAACCCGACCGCACCGAACGACTGGTGCGGATTTACAATGACACCTACAACAACCTGCGTCCGCGTCTCTTCGACGGTTCCCACCTGGACTTTCCTGGCATGAATCAGGCCCTCACACTGCGGGCCCACCAGAGCGACGCAGTGTGGAGGGGCATGAGTTCCGGCAACACACTGCTGGCCCATGTCGTGGGCGCGGGCAAGACATTCACGATGGCCGCGACCGGCATGAAGATGAAGCAGGCCGGACTGATCAAGAAACCGATGTATGTCGTTCCCAATCATCTGTTGGAACAGTTCTCACGGGAATTCATGCAGCTCTACCCTAACGCCAAGCTGCTGGTCGCCGCCAAGGAGGATTTGACCCGTGACCGCCGCAAATTCCTGACGGCCAAAATCGCCAGCGGCGAATGGGATGGCATCATCGTGACGCACAGTAGCTTCGAGCGAATCGGCATGTCACGGGACTATCAGAAGAATTTCCTCCTGACGCAGATCGCCGAATATGAGGAACTGCTCCGCGAACATGCCGCGGACAGTGGCGCCAACCGCAATCTCATCAAGGCCATCGAGAAACAGAAGACTGCTAGAGCGGAACGCCTGAAAGATCTGCTCGCCGAGGATAAGAAGGATGACGGGCTGGTGTTCGATGAACTCGGGGTCGATCACGTCTTCATCGACGAGGCCCATTATTTCAAGAACCTTGAAACGCCCACCAAGATGGAACGCGTCGCCGGCATCCAGACCGGCGGCTCCGAGCGGGCCTTCGATGTGTACATGAAAGCCCATTACCTCCATGAGCAACACGCCGGCCACGGGGTGACGTTCGCCACCGGAACTCCCATCAGCAACACGATGGTCGAGATGTTCACCATGCAACGCTTTCTCGACCCCGAGGGCCTGCGAAGCCGGGGTCTGGAGCATTTCGATGCCTGGGCGGCGACGTTTGGCGAAGTGGTGGACACCATGGAAATCACACCGGACGGCGCGGGCCTGCGGCCGCGAAGCCGGTTTGCCCGATTCACGAACCTGCCCGAACTTCAGCAGATGTTCCGCGCCTTTTCTGACGTGCAGACCGCGGAGATGCTGAACCTGCCGCGGCCGGGATTGGAAACGGGCAAACCCATCGTCGTTGCCTGTCCGATGTCCGATGAACAGCGCGCCCTCCAACAAGGGCTGGTCGAACGTTACGAGCGCATCCGCTCGCAGAAAGTGGACCCAAGGGAAGACAACGCGCTGGCCATAACTACGGACGGACGCAAACTGGCAACCGACGCGCGGATGTTGTCGGCCACAGCTCCAGACTACCCCGGCTCGAAGGTAAATCGCCTAGTCGAGAATGTAGCGGCCATGTGGGAGCGGACGACCACCACACGCGGCACGCAGATGATCTTTTCCGACATGGGAGTCAATCCGACGCCATGGGGTTACTCGCCCTACGACGAAATAATCCGAAAACTGGTCGCCCACGGCATCCCCCGCGACCAGATCGCCGCCATGGGTGATGCCGAATCCGATGCCAAGAAGCAGGCCCTGTTCGAGAAGGTCAGGAATGGTTCGGTGCGCGTGCTGATCGGCAGCACGCAGAAAATGGGCACCGGCACCAACGTCCAGAAGCGCCTCGTCGCCCTGCATCACCTCGACGCCCCCTGGAAGCCGGCCGAAGTCGAACAACGCGATGGCCGCATCCTCCGCCAGGGAAACGAAAACAAGGAGGTGTCGATCTACCGCTACGTTACCGAAGGCTCATTCGACGCCTATATGTGGCAAGCTCTGGAAACCAAGGCTCGATTCATTTCGCAGGTCATTACTGGCGACAATGCCGCCCGTCGGGCAGAGGATATCGGTGGTCAGGAACTTTCCTATGCCGAGGTCAAGGCGATTGCGTCAGGCAATCCAGCGGTACTGACCCTCGCCGAGGCAGATGCCGAATTGCAGCGCCTCTCGGTGCTCAAAAAGAGTCACCTTGACGAGCAATTCGTCGCCCGTCGCAGAGTACGCAATTTGCCCGACAGCATCGCTGGCATGTCGGAGCATTTGGCCAACCTGTCGTCGGATGAGGCCACTGCGAAAGCTCACGCCACCGACGCAATCGCCATTAATGGCCGGACGTACCCGCGGGAAGACGTCCCTAACATTCTCGGCGGCAAGCTGGACGGCCTGCAAAAACACGTCCTTGAGACGACCCGCATCCCGCTGGGCACCTATAGCGGGTTAACCTTCGGTCTAGTCATTCGCCCGCAATTCCCACCCGACGTGTATCTCGAGGGCAAAGCCATCCGCCAGTCCATGTTTGCACGACAGTTTCCCGGGCCGCGCGCGGTGTTGAACGAATTGGAACGAATGGGCAACGCCTACGGGTCGGCCTGTCGAGAAGTCCGGCAAAACCTCGCCATCGCCGAAGGCCAACTTCGTGATTATCAGGCAAGGCTCGGTAAGCCATTCAGCCATGAAGCTTACCTGTCCGAACTGACGAGCTTGCGTGACCAACTCAAGTCCGGCCTTTCCAGCGCGCGACAGGAGCAGGGAAGAGAAGAAGGGCCGAGTATTTCCGAACTCGCTCGCCGCATCAAAGCGATTAAGGCCGAACATTGCGTTGAGCCTGCGCCGGAGCGTGTTAGGCAGAAACATTGTTCCGCCGAGGAACCGGTCACCGCGCGCATCCGCCGACGGACGGATTCGCTCCCGGCATCTGATCATACGACTGACGCCGTCATTGGCGCGTGGACATCACCGGCGGCCCGGCCGACTGAATCGAGGCCGCAGGCCACTATCGGAGACCTCGCGTTAGTTATTTCCGCTGACCACACCAGAATAACCGAAGATCACTCTGTCGGGCGCGACCTAAGTTTTCTGGAACGCATTGCAAGGAGCCGGCGACAAAGGGCAGATGGCCTTGGGGGAAAATAAAACATCGCGTCCCATCGGAGGCGTGGTGCGACTTATACGGAATGTCTATAGTGAGCGATATACATCGGGACTTCCGATATGGCTGAAGTTCGCCCGCCCACCTTTCCCTTGCGAGAAAACACTGAATATTACAGCCGTGGGGAGCACATGCTTTACGATGCATGTTTTCAACTTCCCCATCATTGGTATGCTTTGTACAGCGTCTCTTGGATAATTCGGCAGGCAGGCCGCTGGGCGTCGGAGGGCGAGTGTGATTTCGTATTCATAGCTCCGGAGATCGGCTTGGTCGTCGTGGAAGTTAAGGGCGGTGGGGTTGGCAGGGATCTCAACAGTTGGTATTCGATTGATGCCAAGCGTGAACGCCACGTGATAAAGAATCCCGTCGCCCAAGCTCAGAAGGGGCGGTTTGCCCTCATGGAATACCTTCGTGAGAACGGCCACGAGGCCTTGATGACGAGGTGCTGCTCGACTCATATGGTTTGCTTTCCCAACCTGCTCAAACGCGACATCCCGTTATTTCCCGAGCTGCCCGCTAGCCTCATTATCGCCTCCGATGACTTGCCCAAGCTTGGTGAGAAGCTGCGGGAAGGTAGTTTCGCGTCAAATGCCCGGCGGTCTACGCTATCTCAGGAGGATTGCCGAATTTTAGCAAATGCCCTGAGGCCCACCTTTGAAGCAGAGAATCGATGGCCGTCATACATTTGGCCGCTGAAATATGAAATTGATCGCCTGACGGAAGAGCAGAAATCTGCTTTGGAGATGTTCAATGCGAACAAAAAAGTCAGCCTCTCGGGACCCGCAGGATGCGGCAAAACAATCGCAGCGATCGAGTGGGCCAAACAGGAAATAGCGAAAGGTCGTGTGGTTGTAGTCGTGGTGCCAACAAAGGCCCTTCGGAATTATTATTCAAGTGTTCTTTCAAATAAGTTGGCCACGGTCGCGCGGCCGGATGAAATTGCGATTAGAAATCTTCACGAGCCATCCACATTAATTATCCTCGACGAAGCGCAAGACTTGCCTTCAGGATTAGTGCACGAAGGCGCACATTATTGTGATGGCAACGACTCCCAGATTTTGATTGTACATGATTCTAATCAGAAATTAGGGCGAGACCATTTGGTGATCCCCAGAGATTTTGCGCGGGCCAATTTCAAGAAAATTCTCAGAAATACAAGTCAGATTGCTGAATTAGCCAGTCGTTTCTACCTCAACACCGGTCTGCCAGCAGAAATTGTGGGGCCGTCAGGGCAACCGGTCTTGGAAGCGCCCGCGAAGAATAAGGAAGAGATACCGGAGAAAGTGAGCGAACTTATTCGCGAGCTGACTGAAAATGATGAATTCTCGTTCCGTGACATTGTAGTGCTTTTTGGCGAATCAAGTGGGAGGTTCCTGAGGGAAGGAGGGAAGACGATCAACGGGATCAAGTATCGTGACGCGGTTAAGGTCTGGAGTGATGCGTGCGACGATGCAAGATGCATCGCCTGCTGTAACATTAAAGAATTTCGCGGGATGGAAAGTTCGGTAGTTATACTCTGCGAAGTTGACGGCCTCCTCGAACATCAATTGATTGAAGGTGCCTACGTTGGCATGTCCAGAGCACAACATCTTTTGGCGATTGTCGGACTTGCTGGGACACTTGCGCATTCGCGCCGTCGAATTGGATCCCATTGCGAGGGAACGGAAAAAACGTGCTAGCCGAGCGGCTGAGCGTCACGAAGGTGCGGAAAAGCTGGCCGAGTTGATATCGCCAGGAGCGTTCTGCTTGGGAAAGGTAACTGGGGTCCAACGGTATGGGGTCTTCTTTGATCTGGTAGGGTCGAAATGCTCGGGTCTCCTCCGGCGTGAGCGAATAACGGTGGATAAGTCCTTGGACTTGAACGCGGTCTACAAAATCGGTGATGAAGTCAACCTTGTAGTGGAGCGCATTGAAGCGGGCAATGTGGTACTCGCTCTGCCGCCAAGTGCACATTTGGCAAAGTTTCCCCGATGATTGGCATGCGGGGCGAATAACGCAAACTGACTCACCGAACCGTCTCACCTTCTATCGCAGTCCTCGTCCCACCGCCATGTTGCGAGAATCGCGGGCGGATAGAGACCTTCTGTGGCCGCAAGACAAATCGGCTATCGGTGCATCTCTGTGCCCATACGAGCGCCTCGCCGGGTTGCAGCACCCCTAAATGACTTTCGGATAGCTCCCCCAACGCAGTTATGGCTGTCTTGAGGTGCTTGAGCCATTGCGGCGAGGTCATCCGATGCATTATCAAGATTGAGGTCAGCTCAATCACCGCACGCGGAACGGAAAGCGGATCTTGACTGGCGATGACGACACTGGTTGCCTGGTGGCGCATCTCGCGTATGGTCTCGACAACTTGTCCTATGAGCTCCGATTCGGTGATGTATTTGTGTGCTTCGTCGAACACTACAAGTTTGTTGAAGTCCTGGTCGTTGTGTTTCGAAGTCGCAAAAATGCGCATCATTACGACGAATAAGCCGAGCGCCTCTTCACGTTCGATCCATTCATCGCGCAAGTCAATAATAACCATGCGGCCGGGTCGGAGGAGTGACCGAAGACTAGCCGCGTCATCGATATAGGGCCTTGCGAGGGCCAAGCGATCTTCGGCGAGTCGCTGTGTGGCGGGCGGGAAGCCGGCATCATGGATCTCTTGCTCCAATTGCGCAAACGTCAGCCCGTCACGGTGCCTACGCATAATTGCCACGAGCTGTCGGATATAGAAGCTGTCGTTCCCGTAGGCACCTAGTAAGAATTTCCAGCTCTCAGCGCCAAGCTCAGTTGAATTAAATTTTATAGCTTCAACCTGAATGCCCGGAAATTGCCGGCGGCGTTCTTGGACTTTTCCTTCTGGAGCGAGCAATAGCAAATCTTTTAGACCTTGAGGCTTCACACCGTATTCTCGTAATAGTCGCTCAACCTCAGCCGTTTTATGATTGGGGCGCAGCGACGTTACCATTTCAGGTGGATAGGCATCCGATTTGTGATAGTGAAAAATCACAGTCGCCAAAGGCGATGGAAGAACATTGATGCCGTTGACAGCCTGGACGGCCATCTCGGCGATTACGCCAAGGGTGTACGACTTCCCAAAGCCTTGAACGCCGAATAGGCTAATGGTGTTACAACCCGTGAGATCGATTCCGACGTTGTTGGCCGCTTGGCGGCCTAGGATTCCGTATTGAGACGTCTGAAGGTTCGCGCCGAGGAGCGTGCATGGAAGCGCACTGCGGTCTTGGAGTGGCTCAGGTGACGTAATTCTAGGGCGATCGTCCTCGGCCGCGGCCACATTCGGGCCGACGCCGTTGTCGGTCGCGGGTGGAGTGACCACAACTTGAGGTTCGATTGCGGGTGTAACTGAACTCGGTTGCGCACCCTTTCCCCTGTTCTACGAATTGCGGGGTACGGGTGCTAACACCCGGAATCGTTTTCGGTTGCGGTTCGACCAGAGCTTTTGATTCGGGCACGACCGGCTTTGCTGGTCGTTTGTTGGATCCGGAAACAGTTGATCGCAATGGGTCGAATTGCTGATCCTCGTCTCCGCGAGGTGTCCTGGTTGATGGTGATGGAATTGCTTCGGTCTCTGCACCAAGAGTCGAATCATTGCGTAGGCGAACGAACGAGTTGACTGCGCTCTGGTAGAGTTGCGCCGCGACATCGAGGCCAAACCGGTGAACGGTGTAACCGGGCTCATTCTCATCACGATGTGAGCCACGCGTTTTGCGCTCGAAGACGATCCCTAGTGTCTTAGTAGTAACGCGATATCCTGAGTCCAAATCCTGTGCTAGCGATAGTGCTGTTTGCGCTGTATCCGGCGTGATGAGGCCATAGCGTCTCGCCCGTTGAACGTAGAATGTAAGCAAAGTGGTTAGTTCTTTGGCCCGCAGCAGAAAGTCTGGCCGCGCAAGAGGATAGAGTTCAGGGTCAAACAAGTTCCGGAGGCGCGTAACCGTGTTATCAGACTGCTCCCGCATTTGTCTGTAGAGCTGGTCCCTGCTGGCATCCGTCAGCTCTTCACGGAGCTTCACTTCAACGATTGTGAACTGTACGGTCCTTGATGCCAGCTCGAACGCAACAATCAGAAGGTCGGCTCGCTGTTGCCTACCGGATTCCTCACCTTCTTTCGGGTTTGTAAACCACGAGCGATGTGCATCCAACGGAACAATAATACAGTCGCGGAGAAGACCGGCATGCTCAAGCAGCAATCGCGCAAGAAGCAGTCCCACTACCTCCGCGCTCTGATTGGGGGTCGCTACCAACTTCAAAGCGAGTCGTCCGGAAAGGGATCGGAGTGCCTCAAGGGACGCAACAACTGCCGTTTCATCTGCACGAAGACCAAACCGCTCCAATGCCGGACGAACGATGCTTTCGACTTCAATTGTGCTGCGCGTCGTGAGCATAAGACGTTGGCGGCCTTCTTGCAGTGACTCAGGTATGAAATCCAGCAAATAGCCGCATTCATTTGACGAAGATGGACCGTCGAAATATTCGACGCCCAAGTGACGGTCAATGGTAAGTACCCAGTCGCTGATCGCATGCACATGCTTTAGAAGCACTTGGCCACCAGAGTCCAATTGTAATGCGACTACTGGAGCAATTTCTGGAGGCGTGGGCTCGCCCGCAGCTCAGCGCTGCACTGAGTCTTTGGCCAACATCCAAGAGGGATTCGATTAGCTTCTCCCGTTTGTCTGCGTTCTTTCTGCCGACCGGGCGTAATCCCTTGTACCACCCAAAGCGGCTTGGAAGGTCTTCCGTCTGGAGAGAAGGCTCCTGAATCAGGGCGGAGACATAGGAACCTCGACCGAGAGGTGTCGTCGAACCGAGTCTGCATCGAACATTGAAATGTTCTAGAAAAATAGAAATATGGGCAGTGAACGACGATGGATCTCGAAGAAAGTCTTGAACCGTGTTTCGCCCAAATACGAGCTTGGGAAGAAGGTGGTTTGAGGATGCAAGGGTAAACTCGTCATCTTCGGCGACCTGCCGGTCCGGATCGAGGAGAGATTCAACAGCTTCGCCCATCGATTCGAGCTGTTCACTCGCGCCGAACATCTGAATCGAGTATCGCAACGCTGTGTTGGCACCCTCGCTTGAAATGGCCGCCCGAGTCCTCTCCACTTCGCGAAGCGCATCAGCTATCAACTGTCCATCACCTGGGTTGAACACGTTTATACGCAGTTGTTCCGCGTACGGGTGTTGAAAAAGATACTCAATAATGCGGGCGGCAACTACTTCACTGCTAATTCCAGCGATAATGGACGATTTGCCCTTGATTCCCAAGATTCGGCGTAGGGCATCACGTGACGAGGAAATATCAATTGGCTGGTCACTGTCGACACGATCAGGCAGATAAAGGCTCCAAAAAGGAGTGAGGAGACCCTGTTCGACGTAACCCCTTCCCTTATCATCGAACAAAACCATCGGCAGGTTTGCCGGGACAAGCATCTGTCGTAGCTGGGCGAGGAAGGCAGTACTCGTGCCAATCTGTCTTCCGCCATCACGATATCTCATAAGAGTCGCGCTGCAAACATCGGCGTGTTGAAGATGCCATAACATGCGAAGCGGGTGCGTCGGTCCTACGAGTAATGCGCGCCCCGGGTCGCCAGGACTAGGACGCCAGCGGACTTCGGTTACGTCCATTTCAGCCAGCAAGCTCCGCAAGCCTTTGGGCAGGGAGGGTGCCTTGGAGAGGTCGAGGACGTGGTTCGCCAAGTCAAGATAGGCTTTTGAATATCCCTCGACCACATCGTGTAGTGCCAGGAGGTCGGCGGTTTCAACGGCACTAAAGACGCTTGTATCATTTTGGCCTGCAGGAGTCCTCTTTTTGTGATAGTTCAGGATCGCCTCAAAGGCAGCGGCGCACGATTGAATGAAAGTATCTGCGACTGGTCCCTCTGGTAATTGAGCGATAGAGCGCCTCTCCAACGGAACATCTGCCGCGGTTCGCGCACCCGAAAAATTGAGCTGGAACATCCCCATCTGCTCCGGGTGTTCCAAGCTTGCGAGTTCTAGCTTGCGTAGCATTCCCGGCATCACGACAGTGAAATCCAGGAAGATCATCGCTCTCGAGTCGAAAGTGAACATCGCCACGGACGGCACTTCCTACAGGCTCCATCCAGGAACCGAGAACATTCTTACGCTCGGGGAGCTCCTGTTCCTGTCTTCCGCCGACTTTCTGTTCGCACGCTATCATCCATGCGTCGAAGAGCGACGAAACCATTACCGCCCGCGGCTGCGGCACGTCGATTTCAGTGCGCCCTCGAACGACTAGAAACAGCTCAGATTCATTTTCCGAGCGGCTATGTGGCGTCGACGGATCGACTGGCCGAGGCTTCGTCAAGATGGCGCCTCCCTGGTCATAAGCCTCCACTTTGAGAAAGTATGTTCCCTCATCAAGTATCTGAAGATCTGTTGCCTTGAGCGTCCGCATAACCTGTTTCTGGCGTCCAGCCGGTTTCGGATAGCTATTGCTCTCCCATGCGACGGATGGATGCTCCCCCTCCATCGAGAGTATTTGAATGCGGAAGGTTTTCCATGTCGCGACCTGGGCGGCTGGAGGGAGTGACCGGAAGGTCACTTTGAGTCCTTGGCGTCCGTCAAGATCGAGGATTGGCATCCGCGGCGCCACCAACCTCATCAGGTTTCTGCAACGGAAGATTCAGGGGATCAACAATGAGCCTGAGCTCCGTTTCTTCGGTCGAATCGTTGAAAGGCCAGTTGTTGAGAGACAGATGCTGAAAATTTGGACTACCGGCAATTGCGGCGGCCCAGGATGTACTGTCTTCGGTATGTCGCTCGCGCAAGAAGAAAAAGATGTCCTTCTGGATGGTGTCAGGTTTTAGGGGAAGCTGCGAAATTCGTTCTTGCAACGGTCGACGGATATCTGCGAGTTCAGCCCTTACCCTTTCATTGCGGGATAGCCAGAAACGAACACTCGTTTGATTGAATAGTTCGTAATCTGGAATGAGACCAAAGACAAAAAGAGAAGCTCCAGCAACCGCAGAGGTGCAACCGCTTCTCGCTACCGTGAGCAGATAATCGACTTCTTGGTCGGCATTGCGGACAATCTTTTGCAAACGCAAATAGCTAAGGGCGTCGTCAACTTTTACCCGCAGTTCGTCGGGAAGTTGAGCAAGCAGCGCCTCTGCCACAGCACGATTAAGTTCTGTGAAGGACAATTCGGTAAACGTAGCGATATCAAGGGAATCTTCTGCTACGGTGCGCAGTTCTGGAGGGACTAAAACCAGAAGCGGCTCAACCAATCGATTTCTCAGCTCTATGGCTTTTGTTGCGGTTGTTTCCCAGGGATGTGAAGGGGTGCCCGAAACGAGTATTCTTGTAACCCAGCGGTCATCGTTTTGAAGTGCCGCGCACAATTGTTCCATGACAGACTGCGGAAGGCTCGTGATGCGCAAGCGCTGGCCCGGGCCTGCGCGTTCTAGGGCCTCACGGACTCCGGGAACAGCTTGCTCGCTCAACACCGCGTAGAGGTCCGCAGGCGTGCATCTCGTAACGATTGGGCTGGGAGAATTCATGCGTTCCCGCCTGCAGTCTTGATGTTATAGCGAGGACGAACGACTTGGGCGTTATAGGCGTCGCTCAGGTCATCGTAAAAACCAATCTCGCGGAGACGGTCTTTTAAAGCACGAACATTATCTCGAAAAGCACGATGTTCCTCCAAAGTGACTGGGCGTCGCCCATGTGGAAGGCTTGGAGTTGAAATTACGAATCCATATCTCGCCTCCACCCATTTCATGAAATCTTCGATCAGCATCGGCTCCGTAAAGAATTGCTTTTTCCCGTCAACGTCTTTCCAACGAAGTACCGCGAGTTGGACGAACACTTCGAGAAGGCGTCCACCAAGATGCCATCGGCGCAGGTTGTTTCGAGATTTTCCTTGGATAAGGACACCGTACTCGGTGTTCTTTTGCAGAAGCTTGTCCATCATCTCGGTAAGGTACTTCAAGTGATGCTTTTGCCGCACATGAGTGATCAGCTCGATTAGCGTTTCAAACGGTGGCAAGCCGGAATCAAGAATGGCTTGTTCGGTTCCTGGAAGCGTTTCGTCTTCAGTCTCGTTATCGCTTCTAAGTTGCTTGAGCACCGCCCGGAAGTCAGCGTCGAACTCTGGCGGAGGATTACGCAGTAAGGTTAAGACCTCGCCTGGCGTCTCGGGAATGCCATATGAGCGGTTGTCGCGGGCATATCGAAGAAGCTGGTTCATGGCAAACAACGCGCACGTTTAGATCGATGAGTCTGCCGTATTCCGAAGCTGCACTTTCCTGCGCGAGTTGCGCCATTCGCGAGGAATAATCGCCGCCCATATCAACCGTAAACGTTAGTTGGTAGGGGCAGCCTTCGAAAGGCTGGAATTTCGAACCATGCACCGGACAATTCAAGCAAGTGTCGTTTGGCTTCTTGTCGGCTATCCAACCTGTAAGTTGCTGAGCCAGACGTAGTGTGTAGATGCCTATATGTAAACCGATGATCGTCTTCAAGTAGTCGATCATCACCGGACGCGGAACGTGGTCTTGATACGAAAGCAGTCGCTGAATGTCGTCGCAAAGCACTCTTGGCTGTCCAATGCACGGCGGAGGGGACGTTGCGACCTTTTCTCCGGACGGATGCACAATATCCAGATCTTCGACTAACTTGAGCACAGTGAGCGTTTCCAAATCCAGACGCGTTTTGCCATCGTAACGATTTGTGCGAGCGTCGCGTCCTCGGTCGAGATAAGTCCGAAGGTCCAAGAGTGCTTGCCGATCGCCGAATTCCAGCATTGCGTAGGCGGCATCGGCCACGTTGTAATCTCGGCAGTGCTTCGCCACCCTAATCTTATGAGCGTCAAGGTGAAGGGGACGAAGAGACGCAACTGCTTCCTTGGCGGTACCCCGATTAACGAGGTCAAAAATATCGCTCTCAAGCCAGTTCTTAGCGATGTCGCTAAATTCTGAAAAGCCGGAGACCCCTGGCATCTTGGTCAATTGCTCAAGGTGGTGCTTAACTTGTTCAGCGGTCGATTTCAGCCGTCCTCGCGTCGCCGGCCGAGATCCTACTAGGCTACGGGGTTCACTGTCTCAACCGCCCGCTCGGGGATTATCTGATGCTAGCAGCGGCGCTGGTGTTCATGCGGGCATACAACCTCGTCGTCCAGCAGCGGGACGCCGCCATTCAAATGAACGATAGGGCAATTGAACAACGACAGGTCGCGGAGCGTTTCCGCGAAATGCAGGAGCCGTGAATCTTTCGGAATGAAAGGAGCGTCATATGGCCAAGATTGGCGATCGATTCGTGGATGACATGATTGACCGCGGTTTTCGTGAGATAGGAGGCTTTTTCTTCCATGACTCAAACATCGCACAGCCAATGTACCCGCGGCGCGGTGGATACGAGGTCTCGAAACAGACCGACTCGCCTGGTTTGGAAGAGTACGGATCGACCTTAGGCGACCGGCTGAAACAGGCGGAAATCAGCCGCGACGATCCCGGCCGCGATGATCGCGGAATGGAACGGGAATAGACGCCGGCGCGGTGTCGCACCGGCGAGACGGCTTGAAAGCTCAAACGAAAGGAGCATGCGGTGTTTACTATCTTTTTGGTGATTATCAACGTGGCGACTCTTGGGATGGCTCTGATCCGAATAGGCGAACAGAAGAACACGCCCAGGGACGAGGACGATGATGACAATTCCGGTCCATTCATTCCTTGCATGTGAAGCTATGCCAGGAGCGTGGGCGGGACGAACGAACTTTGTCCCGCCAGTTTTGGCTCGACTTCATTGAGTTTCGTGTATGAAACTTCAACAAACGGTGATCCAATGACTAGAAGAATTTGCGAACATTGTGGCCAACAATTCTTGTCCGAAACGATTTTCAACAAGCTTGAGAACATCGGGTACCCCGCTCTGACAATCTTCGGACCTCTCAGCGCGGTCGATTGTTTCAGGGAGCGCGCATTTCTGGCTGGAGTCGTCTGGCTAGCCTTGGTCGGCGGGGGGATATATGAGATGGTGAAGCGACACAGGGAAAAAGAGGGGTGGACTGTAAAACTTGGCCGTGCATGTCCATCCTGCGGCAACCGGACGGCTCAGTTTGACTCGCCCTTGGGAGAGCAATTGATTGAGAAGTGGTCATCGCCGGAAACGATTGATCCGGAGCGCGTCAATGCCGAGCAGTCGATCGTGCAAAGCGCAGAGGATGAGGTGCTTGAAACGTCGAGCGACAATCCGGGCGAGAATTGTGTTAATCATCCGTGACGGTGTTTGTGTTGAATTTCTGATCGTGTCCCCGGTGTTCTTCTGGATGTTACGCCGAATGCGAGTCTTCACAAGAAATGGCCAATGTCGCCGAAGCGGCTTTGCCCGCATCTACAGCCCGAGCGTTGGCTGGAATCCGGGATGCAGGCTTCTAAAGAATGACGGACACCGATTGACTTTTCCTCAGAACCGTAGGCGAACACCTCGATGCGGACCCAGCGACGGAGTTGTGCTGCAGAGCAAAGGTTCATGATGTGACCGAGACAACCGTGGTCAAACTTCGAGGCGACGAAATCAGCGTCAGCGCGAGGCAAGCCGCGCGGCTGATCGGGCTTCCGTTGCGCACGCTGCAAGCGGAAACAAAAGCGGGTAGAATTCCCGCGGCACGCCGGATGGGCAGACGGTATATTTATCTGATCGAGGATTTGAAACGCATGGTCGAAAGCGCGGTTCGACCGGGAATGAACTGATATGAGCAGCGTCTATAAACAAGGCGAAACCTATGTACTCCGGCTCGGCGTTGGACGTGCAAGGCAGGTTCGGCGCTTGGGTGATCTTACTCGTGACGGGGCTAAGACCGTAGCACATCACGTCGCGCAGATTGAACGCAGTCGCAAAGCCGCGGTCTCACTTCCCGCCGCCACTGCGACGTGGCTTGATGAAATCACCGACGACCTCCATGCAAAGCTCGCTGCGTTGGAGCTTGTCGCCCCGCGGGGCCGGCCTGACAACGGCGGCATTCCCACAACCATCGGCAGGCTGTGGGATGACTTTTTTGCTCGTCGGCCTGATTTGAAAAAATGGACTCGCTCCAATCTTGAGCAGACGAAGCTTCGCTGCATCGAGTTCTTCAAGCTCAAGCCGGTCGCCGCCATCAACCAGGGGGATGCTAAGGACTTTCGCCGCTGGCTCGTTGACAAGAAATACTCACCCGCGACGGTGGCAGGTTTTGTGAACAAGACTCGCCAACTGCTCAATGACGCGATCGACCACGGACTATTGAGCAACAACCCCTTCCGCAAGGTGGGCGGCGGTTCGCAGGTGAATGAAGAGCGCCGGTTTTATGTCTCCCGCGAGGCAATCGAGCGGGTGATGGATAAGGCGCCCAATGAGGATTGGAAGTTGCTGATTGCGCTGGGTCGGTACGGCGGTCTGCGGATTCCCTCGGAAGTGGTCGGGTTGAAGATCAGCGACATCGACCTGGAGCGCGGTCGCATCACCATCGCGTCGCCCAAAACCGAAAAGCAGGGCAAGTCCAAGCGGGTCATCCCGCTCTGGCCGGAGTTGCGGCCGCTCATCGAAAACGTGCTCAAAAAAGCTCCGTGCGATCAGGTCCGCCTTCTGCCGTTCGTTCTGCCCGGATACAACCCGCACACGCAGTTCGTCCGGCTCATCGAGAGGGCAGGACTCAATCCCTGGCCGAAGGTGTGGCAGAACCTTCGTTCGACCCGCGAGACCGAACTGCTCAAGGACTTTCCGATCCATGTGGTCTGCGGTTGGATTGGCAACACTGAGCGGATTGCCCGCCGACATTATCTCCAGATCACCGAAGCCGACTTCGACCAAGCCACCGGGGTACAGGGCGGATTGCAGCGCGCTGCAAAAAGCGCTGCAATTTCATCCAGCGAGTACGCGCAGTTAGGCGCAGGTAGAAAGCAAAGAACCGCGTTTTCCCGCAGGAAATGCGGTTAGCGCGGTTCCTCAGCTATCTTCATGTGCCCAGGACAGGATTTGAACCTGCACGGGTTGCCCCGCTACCACCTCAAAGTAGTGCGTCTGCCAATTTCGCCACCTGGGCGTGGTTGCTCCGCAAAGTATATGCGCCGGGGCGGGAGTGTCGAGTCTGATGCCTCAGCCGGCCCCGATCAATTGCCGTTCATACAATTGCTGATAAATCGGACAGCTATTTAGAAGCTCATCGTGCTTCCCCTCGCCAATGATCTGGCCGCGCTCCATGACGACGATCTTATCCGCCGAGAGAATCGTGCTGAACCGATGGGCGATCACGAATGTCGTTCGCTCGTGGATCAGGTGCTCGATGGCCTCATGAATCAGATGTTCGCTTTCGGCATCAACCTGACTGGTGGCTTCGTCAAGTATCAAAATCGGCGATTGATGAAAAATCGCGCGGGCGATGCAAAGCCGCTGCTTCTGCCCGCCCGAAAGCTGGCTGCCCAACCCCTCCAGAACCATGTTATATCCGTTGGGCTTTTCCAGAATGAAATCATGCGCAAACGCGCGGCGGGCGGCGTCCTCAACGCGCGACCAGATCGCCCGACGTTCCGGAGAATCCGCCGCTTCGGGGCTGGCCAGAGGTTCGCCGTACGCAATATTTTCCGCGATCGTTCCCGGAAAAATATGGCTGTCCTGAGTAACAAGGCTGATCTGCTGCCGAAGCGACGTGCGGGAAACCGTCCGAATGTCGATCCCGTCCACCAGAATTCGCCCGGAATCCGGATCGAAGAACCTCTCCAGCAAAGCAAGGAGCGTTGTCTTCCCGCTGCCGTTGCGGCCCACGACCGCAACGGATTGACCCTTAGGGACGAGCAGGCTCACCCCGTTGAGCGCCGGCGACGATGCATTGCGATATGTAAAAACGAGATTCTGGAACTCGATCGCGTTTCGCAGCGGCGGCAATTTACGGGGAATGATCACCCCATTTTCGGCCGATTCACCGGCGATCTGCCCCTGCTGCCGCTCAGGCAAAATATCGTATGTTTCAAACAACCTCGCCGCCGCCGCGTTGGCCTTCTGCAGGGCATTATTCACCTTGCTCGCCTTGCGCAACGATTCGGCGATCACCGCCAGCGCAAACATCACGCCGATGAAAACGGTCGTTGTTAGCGTGTGCGTTTGGGTGATCATGATCGTGCCCACGAGAATCACCGTTCCGGCCATCGCCATAATCATCGTTTCCATGACCGGAGAACTGAACGCGTCGATGCTGCTCATCCTGATTTGCTCATCGACGAGGGTGCCAAGAATTTTGCTGTACCGCCGCCGCTCATATTTTTCCGCGTTGTATCCCTTAACCACGCGAATCCCCACGAGCGTCCCTTCTATCTGCCCCAGCAGAACCGATGAAGATCGCAGCGCCGCCCGGCTCGCGCGCCGCATCTTCTTTCCAAATTTCCGCATCATCAATGCCATCAGCGGGGCCAGCAGAACGATGAACATTGTCAATTTCCAATTGAACTTCAGTGCCCAAAGGAACGCCATCATTGCCTTGATCGGCTCCTGAATGCTCTGGCCAAGTACCGTCTTAAAACCATCCTGCAGATTATCGACATCCGTGACCAATCGGCTGGTCACATCGCTGGCGCCCTGCTGCCCAAGCGAAGACATCGGAATTCGCAGAACACGGTCATAAAGTCTCTGCCGAATATCATTGGCGGCAAGAATCGCCGCCTGATCGGACAAATGCTCCTGATAATATCTCGCGACATTCCCCAGCAGCGCGATGAACGCCAGCAGGCCAAACACCACGGCAACCGCGCGCACCGGATTCAACGGCAGCGGTTCCACCAATTTCAGCACGATCGGGTCATACCATTTGGGCGGCGGCAGGACGACCGTGACTTTCCGATTGGCGAGCGTCAATTGAATTTCGCTCACCCCCTGCGTCGGCCCAAGCCCGGCGCCGGTCCACGCGATATTCCGAAGGATCCCTCCCGCACGATACGACAACTGCGTCGCGCTCAATCCGGCCGGATCGCCCGCAACGGACGGAAACGGACTGGGCGGCGCATTCTGCGGCGGCGCGGCATCAATGATGACATCAAATGGCTTAAGCCCCGCATCCCGCGCCGGCCCATCCGAGATATTAATAATCTGCACAACTTTCGAATCCGGTACGAAATTCACGTTGAGCCGATGCTCCGCGGTCCGCCGATACATCCAGGACTGAATCGTATCCCCGTTAAACACCACCTGCAGAATTGGGATCATGGTGGTCAAACCACCGGCGAGCGCCAAACCCACAAAAAACGCCGCCACGATCGAAACCGCCACTTTCGCCCGGTAAGGCCAGAGATATCGGCACGCCCGCCAGAAATGGCGACGTCTGCTGCCCTTGTTTCGAGGTCGATCACTCATCGGGAAATAGCCTCATCGGGTGGACCCAACAGGATAGAACAGAAATCCCCCGGATGCCAACACCACCTAACCCCTTTAGGGTAATTGAGTCCCCACGATGTTTATCGATAAATTACCCGTGGGAGTGCTTGGGCGGCCTGAGTTTCCACCGCGAACTGCTGCGTTCTTTATTGCTTAACCCATTTCGCGAGTAGTTCCGGGCGACTATTAACGTCAAACCGCTTGTAAAGCGATTTGACGTAAACATGGACAGTATGCCGGCTAATCTTAAGCCGGGCCGCAATCTGTTTCTCCGCATTTCCAGCCAGCAAAAGCTCCAACGTCTCCCGCTGTCGCCGGGAAAGTGGCGGCCCGCTGTAAATACGCTTGCCTTCCAAAACCTGGTCACCCAGCATCGCGCAAAACATCGCGACAAGCCTCCGCCGTCGCTCAACGCTTTCGCCGTTCATCGGCATCGCCAGCGTCGCCAACGCGCGAACCAGCGCCGACACATCGCCCAGGCGCGACGAACTCTCTTTGGGCATCACATCACCACATTAAGTGAATTGATCTGTTTAATCGCGACCAAATAATATAACCATCGGCGGCCACCAAATGAAAGGACGCATTTATGCCATCGGTTGATATGCAATCAGATTGTTGGGTCGACGTTTTTGACGCGGATTTCTTCATGGGACGAAGACGCCGCATCAACGGACCACAAAAACTGCGGCAATTACGGGCCAAAAGCCTCATCGTCGGCCCCAAGGCCGCGGTCGTAGTGACTATCTTCCGACGCAACCGAAAATCCCTCGTCAGGCTCAATGCCAAACGCGTCATGCCCGATGTAGCCAAATCCATCGGCGGCAGCCGCGGGATCCTGCGCGAAGTCATCGTGGAATCCATTGATTGAGGCAAAAGTCTCAAGAAAAAATCTCGTCGTCACATCATTCACCCCCGCCGCTTTTGCCCCCCTGCAAAAAGCCATCGCGAATTTCAACAGGCCAGCCAGCCGCGTTAGAATCGACAGCGCGTTCTTATATTCGAGCCAACGATGCCAGACGGCACAAAAACCGCAACGATAAAAATTCTTATCTTCTCGCTCGAGGACTTCATGCAAAAAATATAATTCAAACCACTATTACATCTGCTTCGATTTCAATCTTCGCTTCCGCGTCAATGAGTCGGGCAACCTCGATGATCGCCGTCGCCGGTCGGATTTCACCGAAAATTTCGCCATGGACGCTCGCCACTTCTTCCCATTTGGAAACATCGGTGACAAACATACGGGTTCGGATGACGTGTTCGATCTTGCCGCCGAGGGATTCGATGGCCGCCCGAATGATCGTCAGCGACCTGCGGGTCTGTTCCGCGACCGACGATGAATATTTCCCATCCGCGTTGACCCCTACCGTCCCCGACACCGCGATGAAATTCCCAGAGCGCACCGCGCGGGAGTATCCCATCTTCGGCTCCCACTTTGATCCGGACCCGTGGTCTGACGCCCGGCGCGAGGGGTGACGGTAAGGCGGATATCCTGACTCATTTGATCTCCGTTTGGTTAAACCCGGATTCCCCGGATGGCAGTGGACTTTGCGTATAGTGAATTGTTGTTTGACCGTACAAATCCAGCCCTTTTCCGACATTCGGGACAGGAAGTCCGGAGAATCCAATGGGTGAAAGTAGCAAGGACGCTCTTCGGTTGGGTTTTGACGGTAGTTTGAACCTCGAATTTCACGGATCAAGAGTCACCACCGATGCCGGATTGTTAGTCTACCGGGAACTGGATGAGACGCTGGGCCTAACGAGCATGGCTGGCACGCTGCTCCAGGATTGGCGCACGGGGAAGAACACTCAACACACCATGGTGGGACTACTTCGCCAATCGATCTACAGTCGCCTGGCTGGTTACGAAGATACTAACGATGCAGACCGATTGGCCGTCGATCCAACCATGCGACAGGTCGTGGGCGGGAGAGCCAGGGAACGCACCGCCGCCTCCACCAGCCAGATGGGCCGGTTTGAAACCGAGGTTCTCACACAACAAGGCAATCTGAAAGCCCTTGCCGACCTGTCGGGCAAGTGGATCGACTCGTTGGGACAGCGCAAGCCCGGCGACCGGATCATCCTGGACATGGATAGCTCGGTGAGCGAGACCCACGGCCATCAGGAAGGCTCGGCGTACAATGGTTACTTTGGATGCACCTGCTACCACCCGGCGTTTTGTTTCAACCAGCACGGAGACCTGGAACGGGCCCTGCTTCGCAATGGGAATGTCCACAGCGCCGATGACTGGCGATCTGTTCTGGAACCGGTGGTCGCCCGTTACCGAGCGATGACGATCAAGAAGTTCTTTCGCGGCGATTCAGCATTCGCCATCCCCGAGTTGTATGCCTTTCTCGAAGCCGAGCACTACGGCTATGCGATCCGCCTGAAGTCAAACAACCTGCTGGAGCGGGAAATCGAGCATCTGCTGAAGCGTCCAGTGGGCCGACCGCCTAAGAAGCCCATCGTCTGGTATCACCATTTCATGTATCAAGCCGCCAGTTGGGACAAGGCCCGCCGTGTGGCGGCCAAGGTCGAGTGGCATCATGGGGAGTTGTTCCCCCGCGTTGGCTTCATCGTCACCAACCTGGGTGGCGGAGCCGCTGGCGTGGTGTGGTTCTACAACGGTCGGGGAACGGCAGAACAATGGATCAAGGAAGGCAAGAACGCGGTGAAGTGGACGCGGTTGAGTTGCCACGACTTCGCCGACAATCAGGTCCGCCTGCAACTGTTCGCCCTGGCATACAACCTGGGGAACTTCCTGCGGCGATTGGCGTTGCCCGTTGGCGTGAAGAACTGGTCGATGACGACTCTTCGGGAGAAGCTGATCAAGATCGGGGCGAAGGTGGTGCATCACGCCCGATCGGTCGTGTTCCAGATGGCAGAGGTCGCGGTTCCCCGCGAACTGCTCCGGCTGATCTTGGCAAGAATCCGGCGACTGCGTCTGCCGACAACGGTCTCGGGATAATCGTGGCGTGCAGGCAGAACATGCAAAACGGCTGGGGTCATTGCGGCAGTCTGGTTACGTGTCGCTGGGGGGAGCCCGGCACGGTTAAGATGGTGAAGATGATTGACCAGAACTCAACGAAGGAGACAAACGTGAACCAAGAAAACCGTTGCTTGAGGCTTCAAGCCTCGGTACAGTATACAAAACGGCCGGCGACGTTCGTCGGTGGAGTCTCATCTGGGAAATCCGGACTAATACAACGAGTAGTAACATGCAGTAACTAATTGCAACAATAGGAACAAAAACGCGGTACCGACGCCGCCACAGCACGCGAGCCGGTTTTCTAAACGGTCTATATTCAAGTATGTCCATCTAAACCAGTATGTGTCCAATGGCTAAGACACGCCTCACCAATCAGTAATCTCACTGGGCAAGTCTATCTGTAAACGGCTCGCACTGACCCATGCAATTGTTGCATTGTGTTCGCATCACTATCTATTGCCGCGAGACTCTATTTCAAACTATGCGCCAATTCCGCACACCTCCAGATGACCTTCCCCCAGAAATCATACCACTCGCTATGAGAGTTTGACTAGTTTTTCCACCTCAGAAGACAATGGCTTGCTTGCTACGGTGTCTTCCGGGGGAGGAGAAGCCCTCAATTGCCGGCGGTACTCCGCCGTCCTTTATTCCGATGCACACCGTTTCCGGCGCTGGCGGCTTGTAGCCCAACGACGAATGCGGCCTCACCGTGTTGTAATGCTTTAAAGCTCGTTTCGGTTAACGCGGCGCCGGATATTTCGGCTCCTGCCCGTCCAACACCGCCATCACATCCCGCACCACCCAGCTCATATTTTCCATCGCGGTAGTCGTCCTCGCCGCCAGGTGCGGCGTAAGCAGGACATTTGGAAACCCCAGCAGCGGAAAATCCGCCGGTGGGGGTTCGGGCCAGAACACATCCAGCGCTGCGGCGAAAATTCTTTTCTCCCTGATCGCTTCCGCCAGCGCCGCCGCATCAAGCACCTCCCCGCGGCTGGTGTTGATGAGCACCGCCGACGATTTGAACATCGCGAGTTGGGATCGACCGACCAGATTCTCGTTGCCAGGCCGCATGTCCACGTGAATGCTAAGAATATCGGCCTCGCCAAAAAGCGTCGGCTTATCCACCGCCATCGCGGGAAAATCCAGCCCGGAAATCGGCGCCAGATCGTTGTAAATCACCTTCATCCCAAATCCGTTCGCCGCGATATGCCCGACGCGCCGCCCTACCCGTCCCATGCCCAGGACTCCGATAGTCAGCTCATTAAGTTGCCGCCCCCGCACCGTGTCGCGGATTCGCTTGAATTCCTTCGGCGGATAAACCGCATCGCGAAAAAATTCCCACGGGCGAAGAAGCTGCAGCAGATACCCAAAAACAAAATCCCCCACCGCCAGCGTATTGGCATCGGGAGTAAAAACCACTTCAATCCCCCGCCGGCGGCATTCGGGAACGTCAATATTCTCCAATCCCACCCCACCGCGGCCAACGACCTTCAGTTTCGGAGCGCGGTCAAGCAGCGCCGCATTCACCTTGGTATATGTGCGGACGAGCAATCCCTCCGCTTCGGAAAGAGCATCGAAAAATCCAGCATCATCCGCTCGGATTTCCTGTACGCGCGCATGCTCCCTGAGCCATTGCAATGGACGGGCGTCGGAGCCCTCCGTCACGATTACCAGCGGAAGAGAATTCGTTTGCGGCATGACGAAAGTGTACCAATTTGGTTGCCGAATTTCGCATTGCCCCAAACGGCAAAAATTCGAAGGACGAAATTCGAAGGACGAATCAAACTCAAATAACCGAAACTCGAAACGAATTTACGGCTGCGGCCATCTTTTCATTTCGTCATTCAAATTTGATTCGTCATTCAAATTTCGAATTTCGAGTTTCCCGCGCCAGACGTTATTGTACCCCCGTGCTCCTGCCCGTGTTCCTTCTGCTCATCGCCGCCATTCCCGCCGCGGTGGTCGCTTACGGCATCGATCCCAATTGGGCGCAATATCCGCACGGAATCCAACTCATCTTATTTTCCCGCCGCTTCGAATGGCCGATGATCGCGCTAACGCTCGTTGCCTGCGTCGCGATCCTGGGCCTGGTCATCTCCGGAAAACGCCGGGCATGGTGGCTGATCGGATTAGCCCCCATCCTCACCCTCATGGGACATCGCTTCGCGGTAAATCCGAACAACGCATTCCTCATCAACGCCGACCCGAATTTTGTCACGGCCGACCGCGCATCGTTCGTGGCTCCGGATGATTCGGTGCTGGGAATCGTCGAAGGATCAGACGCCATGGCGTTTCCGTTTGCCTCGCTTTATTCCCGCCCATTGGTCGTGCGCGATCTGCGAACCGAGCCGATGCTATTGATGTGGTCCCCCTTCGCCAATTGTGCCATGGCCTATCGCATCGACCGCTCCATCCAAACCAACGAATTGGAAATCGTCTCCATGCCCGCCAACGCCCTCCTGGTTTACAATTCCCGCGTCGGACAGTTCATCAACGGCGTAACAGGCCTGACGCCCGATGGCCACCCACCGTCCGGTTTTATCTCGCGTATTCCAACCATTAAAACGACCTGGGATCGCTGGCTCCGCGCCTACCCGAACACGATGGTGCTTGCCCCGCCGGATTCGCAAGCCGAAGCACCGCAACGGGCGGTGCTTCCCTATTTTCCAATGCCCCCGGATTCCGGCAATAACGATCCGGATGCAACGGTCGCCCTGATCGGCAGCCCTGCCCCCGTTGCGGTTCTGGATTCGGATCTAAACGCCGGCCCCGTCAATTTCTCCGCTCCGGCCATCATGATCGTGCGCGATCCCGCCACCGGCGCGCCCATCGCATTTGACCGCCATGTTGATGAGGACTTAATCCCCACGTTCTCCGCCCGCAGATTCCACAAATTCCCCCAGGCGACGATGACCGATTCCGACAGCGCCTCCGCCTGGACCCCCGACGGCCGCGCGATCGACGGCCCCCTCAAGGGAAAAAAACTCCACCGCCTGGACATCGAAGACGGCATCTATTCCAGCGTCGCCCGATTCTGGTTCAAAAACCCACCGCTCCTAACCCCCCTTCCCATTAAACCAGCATCTTGATCGAGGATTGGGCAGCCTATTAAACGGATGTCACGAACATTATCAGGCCAGCCAACCATCCACACAGCGCCGACGACTAATCGCATTCGAGCAACGGCCCCCCCGCCGGCGCGAAGCCCGCAACCGATAAAAATTATTTCCCTCAAAACCCAGCGCTTGCGGAAACATTAATTTCTCCTCCACATGTCATTTTCATGCGCCAACGCCTTATAGGACCTCCAGATCATTTATTGGTATAATTCCGCAGTATATTTCCAATGACGACGATGAATGACGGCAATCAATAAAAAATAGCAATCGCTCTATATGGGTGAAACGATGCAATATGGCGTAATCTTGGCTGGTGGATCGGGAACGCGGCTTTGGCCCTTGTCGCGGTCGGACACGCCCAAACAGATTCTTCCCGTGGTCAACGGCAGGAGCCTCCTGCAACTGAGCTACGAACGCCTGCTAGGGTTTCTGCCGGCCGAACGGATTTTCGTCTGCACCGCCGCCGCGCACGCGCCGGCCGTCCTTCAGAATCTGCCGCAAATGCCCAGGGAAAATTTGCTGGGTGAACCGATGGGCCGCGACACCGCCAACGCCGTGGGTTTTTCCGCCGCAGTATTGCAGCGGCGCGACCCGGAGGCCGTTTGTGCTGTCGTCACCGCCGACCACGTCATCGAGCCGGTCGAGCAATTCCAGAAAAGTTTGAAATCCGCGTTTGACGTAATCGCGCGTCGGCCCAAATCCCTGGTGACGTTCGGCATCGTCCCGACTTACGGACACACGGGCCTCGGATACATTCATCGCGGCGAATCGCTGGATGTGGATGGAGCCTTTCACGTATTGGGATTTCACGAGAAGCCCGAAAAGGCGCTCGCCGATCGGTTTGTCGAATCGGGGCGATACTACTGGAACAGCGGAATGTTCGTCTGGCGCTGCGATACGGTGTTGAACGAATTGGCCATCCATCTCCCAGGTTCGCACAAGGGCCTGGCGCAGATCGCGCAGGCGTGGGGAACCCCGCAACAGGAATCCGTCCTGAAGGACGTCTATCCGCGATTGCCCAAGATCAGCATCGACTATGCCGTTATGGAGCCTGCCAGCCAGCAAAAAGGCAAAGCCTCGGTCGTCGTCGTCGAAATGCCGGTGGATTGGATCGATGTCGGCTCCTGGCCCGCCCTTGCGGAAATCCTCCCGGTGGACGAACACAACAACGCGGTGGACTGTAAAACCGGCCTCTTTCTCGACAGCGACGACAACGTCATTTTCAGCCAGGACCCCGCGCATCTGATTTCACTGATCGGCGTCAGCGACATGATCATCGTCCAAACCCGCGATGCCACCCTGATCTGCCCCAAGGATGAGGCCCAGCGCGTGAAGGAACTGGTCGGCAAAGTAAGAGATAAATTCGGCGATAAGTTTCAATAACACCCATGCGAACGCTGGGGATAGACTTCGGAAAACGCCGGATCGGCCTGGCCCTCAGCGATGCCGGCGGAAAACTGGCCACCCCGCGCGAAGTTCTGCAAATCAGCACCATCTCCCAGGCCATCAACGAAATTGCAAAGGTAATCGAATCCGAAGGCGTAGAGCGCATCGTCGTCGGCTTGCCCCTAAACATGGACGGCACCCGAGGCGGCGCAGCAAAAGAAGTCGCCGAATTCGGCCGCCTTCTCGCCCAGCGCGGCAGGGTGAAAGTAATCTTCGTCGACGAGCGCCTTTCCACCTTCCAGGCCGAGCAGGATTTGCTCGACGCCCGCCGCGACGGGCAGAAACTCACCCGCAAATCTAAAAAGCTCCGCCTTGACGCCGTCGCCGCCGCCAATTTTCTCCAGGATTTTCTCGACGGAAAACTGCAAGCGCTCGACGGATAGCGTTCGCCGCAAACAAATCTCAAAAAATATCCGCGATTTCCAAAAAAAGCGTCCAAATCCTTCACCCGCTGGACCCAATTACAGAGGATGATGTGCGCAGCAGTTATTCATCGCCTCACCATGGTAATTCCATTCCGATTTGAGTTGTCACAGAGGCGCTGGCAACTCCCCCTATGGCGTTATCAAAAGCGGATCAGTTGTCAGCGCCTCCCGCAAAATCAGCATCCCAAAATTCCCTAATTTGACGCCGCATAGCACGCAATTCACTCCCGGAACGCCCACGGCGCCGCCGTGGGTGCAACTTGGAGCCTTCCGATCCGTCTAGTTATCTTAGAAGACTCGTGAAACGACGTTGGATCATCATAGGGTTAGGGGCCGTGGCGATCGTTTCCGCCGGCGCGGCCGTCTATGAACACCACAAACCGGCCGCCGCAACCACTTTGCCCGACGACACCTATGCCGCCACCGTTAAGCGCGGCGATTTAAGTCAGGAAGTCAACGCCGCCGGCACCGTCGCGTCCAATCTGGACGTGGACATCCGCTGCCGCGCCAGCGGCGAAGTCGTCGAGTTGCCCTATGACATCGGCGATCGCGTTAAAAAGGGCGACATCCTCCTGAAACTCGATCCCGCCGACGAACTGGTGGCCCTGCGCGAGGCCCGCGTCACCGTGGATCAGGACCGCTCAAAACTCGAGGTCGCCCGAAAAACCGTAGAGATGGGCGAACTGGACCTGGCGACCGGTACCGACAAAGCTGCCGCCGACGTGGAAGCACAGAAGATCAAGGCCGCCAATAGCCATAAAAAGGCCGATCGCCAGCACGACCTGCTGACGCGGAATCTCGCCTCCCAGGAACAATACGAAGACGCCGAATCCGATGCCATGCAGGCCCAGGACGACTATCAAACCGCCCTGGTCGCCCAGCGCCAGCTTAAAAGCCAGGCCGTCGATCTGGATGTGAAAAAAGAGCAGGCCAAGCAGGCCGAGCAGCAGGTGGAACTGGATCAGGTCGCCCTCGACAACGCCGTTCTGCAGTTGACCTATACGACGGTGATCGCGCCTCTGGACGGCGTCATTTCCGATCTGGAAACGCAAAAAGGCTCGTTGATTTCCTCCTCTCTCAGCACCGTCGGCGGCACCACAGTCATGACCGTATCGGATCTATCGAGGATTTTTGTCCTGGCCTCGGTCGATGAAGCCGACATCGGCGGCGTTCGATTGGGACAGGCCTGCACCATCACCGCCGATTCCTTCCCGCGCCGCGACTTTTCCGGCACCGTCGTCCGCATCGCCCCTCAGGGACAGAGCACGCGCAACGTCGTCACCTTCGAGGTGAAAATTGAAGTCACCGATGATGACAAGGACCTCCTTCGCCCCGAAATGACCGCCAATGTTCAGATCGTCGCGGCAACCCGTCACGACGCGGTTTTGGCGCCGATGTTGTCCCTATTCGACAAAGACGACAAATCTTTCGTGACAATCGTGAAAGACAACAACGCGACCCAAGACCGGGAAGTGCAGGTCGGCATCGACGACGGCGACAACGCCGAAATCCTTTCAGGCCTCAACGCCGGCGACAAAATCCTCGTCCATCACAACGACGCCGACAGCAAATGGATGGGCACCCGCGGCAAAAGTGCCGGCGCTGCCAAAAAGAAATCGGCTGACAAAAAGAAATCCGCCAAAAACGGCGATTCCACGGATCAAGATTCCACCGGCGGCAACAAACAGAAGAAGGACAAGGATTCTTCCCACAACAGCAAGAAAAACTCATCCAAAAACAAGACCGACGATTCCTCGGACGATGACGACAGCAATTGATTGGGAAAAATCCATGTTCTTTTGGATGATCGTCAAAGTCGCCTTCAAAAGCCTCTTGGCCAACAAACTACGCTCGGTGCTGTCGGTGCTCGGCGTGATCGTCGGCGTGGCGGCGGTCATCGCCATGCTCGCCATCGTCAGCGGTTTCCACGGCTGGGCGATGAACCGGATCAAATCGTTCGGCGCCAACCAATTGGTCGTCGAACCCGGCGGGCTCGGCAGCGGTGGCGTCATCAGCGGCACCCAGCAGAATCTCACCGTCCAGGACGCCCTCGCCCTCTGCGATGTCCCCCACGTCGAGGCCGTCTCCCCGTTGGTCGATGCGGGCGTTCAGGCCAAATACCGCAACCGTAACACTGCCACCGAAGCCCTCGGCGTCGCGCCCACTTTCATATTGATCGCCAATTACCAGATCGACCGCGGCGTCATGTTCAGCGAAGATGACGTCGACCGCAATGCCCACGTCGCGGTGCTGGCAAAAACGACGGCCGATGAACTGTTCGGAAAAGCCAACCCCGTCGGAAAACTGTTCAAGGTCCAAGGCCTGAACTTTCGAGTCGTCGGCACCGTAAAAAATCGCGGCGGGGGTGAAGGCTATGCCGAGAATGAAATCTTCGTCCCCCACACCACCGCCATGCACGCCCTGACCGGATCATCTTCCCTCGGCGAAATCTTCATCGAAGCCGAGGACGGCAGCGATCTGATCGCCGTCGAGCACGATCTCATCGAGACCCTTCGCAACCGCCACAAAATCCTCCCCGGCGCTCCGGACGATGTCCACGTCTACAACCAGGCCCGCTTCATCGAAACCGTCGATCAATGGAGCAAAACCGCCGCGATCCTCCTCGGATCGGTCGCGGCGATCTCCCTGCTCGTCGGCGGCGTGGGAATCATGAACATCATGCTCGCCAGCGTCACCGAACGGACCCGGGAGATCGGCGTCCGCAAGGCCGTCGGCGCCCGCGAATTCGACATTCTCTCCCAGTTTCTCATCGAAGCGATCATCATCAGCTCCGTCGGCGGCGTCACCGGCGTGGGAATGGGCATCGGCACAGCCTGGCTCGTCGACCGCTTCACCGTCTTTGACACAACCGTCCAATTATCCAGCGTGTTGCTCGCCCTGGGATTCTCCGCCGCCGTTGGAATCTTCTTCGGATTCTACCCCGCCCGCCGAGCCTCCCGGCTCGATCCAATCGAAGCACTGCGCTATGAATGAATTTACGCTAACTTCCAATCCCATGCTGCCACCCGCGCGCGCCAGCGGACGCGTCACCCCATCGCTTCCCCGAATAAATATCCCCGGCTCTGCCGTGATTTGCCCGATGCGAATGCCCTGTGGGACATCGCGGGCGCTGGTAAATAGCAACTCATAATCCTCACCATCATTAAGAGCATGATCCAGCGCGGGAACCCCATCGCGGCCCGACAACTCCACCGCATCGGGATGGATCGGCACGAGATCGCTTTCAACAATCGCTCCGACGCCGCTACCGCGACAGATGTGCGTCAAATCCCGCGACAGGCCGTCGCTGATATCGATCATGGCCGTGGCGACCCGGGCTATCTCGCGGCCGAGTTTTACGCGCGGTTCAAAAGTCAGATGCCGGCCGAGAATGCTGCCGCCCAGCGGACCTGTCACGAAAATCCCGTCGCCAGGATGCGCACCATCGCGGGTGACGGGCTTGATGCCCGCGGAGCGGCCGAGGATGGTGACGCTCAGAACCAGTTTGCCCCCCCATGTCGCGGTGTCGCCGCCGATGATCGGGCATTGAAATTCGTCTCCGGCCTGCCGCAATCCCTCGCAGAGATCTTTGGCGCGATCGAGCGAAAACTCTCGCGGGAGCGCGACGGCGACGACGGCAGCGACGGGCAGGCATCCCATCGCGGCGCAATCGGAAAGATTGCGGTTGACCGCTTTACGGCCGATTTGATTCAACGAATGAATCGAAGAATCGAAATGAACGCCGTCGATCACCTGATCCACGCCGACAAGAAGCAAATCGCCCGCGGGCCATCTCATCGCGGCCAGATCGTCGCCGATCCCCACCTTCAGCATCGGCGAATTTCGCTGGGTTTTCCGAATCCAGTCGATGAGTTCGAATTCGCCGGGCATTAGTTCGTGAGTCGATTGTGAATGATGGGCCACGCCGCGGGAGGCCGCCCGTCAACGGATTCAAAGAGCGCGATATGGTCGGCGGGGACAGCAACAAAATCGGTGACCCCTGCAAGGCGTGCGCTGCCAAGCGTAACGGGCCCGTCGCTCGCCCCCGTGCGGCTCAGCAATTGTTGCCGCTCGGATTGGATCGCCTGCTCGACCTGCCGAACACCCCACCATTGCGAGATTTGTCCGCCAAGGACCACGCTGGGAATCGCCAACAGTTTGGCCTCATAACGATAAGCCGCCGGTCGATCGCCGGCGATGATCGTGTAACGCACGTCGGACCGGCGTGGTTGGGAATTGAGGCTGAAAAGAAAACTCGATTGAGGACGCAGGTCGCACGCTTCCTGGCAGATTCCCTCGGTGACCATCCAGGCCGGGCTCCACTCCGGATCGCTCTTCCATGAAGCCGCGTTGACGATCAGCTTCAAGATCCAACCGGCGCTGATCCAGCTCGAACCCTCGTTCGGCGGCGCGATCAGAATAAAATGATCAACGCCCCCGGCATAGTCGGAACCTTCTACATATCTCCGGGCGAGCAGACCGCCCATGCTTTCGGCGACAAGATCGATCCTCAGATCGGGAAACTGCTCGCGCAGGGCCGACATATGCCGGGTGAAGAGTTCGACGTTCTCCGCAATGGGACGTTCGGTCGGGTAAACAAACGTCGCGGTTTGGAAGCCATCGCCCCGGAGCAGATTGGCGAGGTCGCCGCATGAGCCGCCGTCACCATCAAGGCCGTGGATCAGCACAACCATCGGAATCTTTGGATCAACGACCCTCGGAAGATGAAGTCCAAATCTTCGCTCTTGGCGGGCCGTGGCTTCGGGGGCGGCGATCCGGGTGAATCTGTTCAAAGCATCGCAAGTCTGGTCCCAGTTCCCGGGCAGCTTCTCGGGATCGAAGCTGATATGGAGCGCATCATCGTCCACCGCCAGATGGAATCCATCGCCAAGGGCGCCGTTGACCGCCCGCACGAGCATTAAGCCGTTGACGCCACGAATATCGATGGCCACATCCAGATCCGGAAGTCCGTCGAGAACCGATTTGGGTAGGTGCAGCTCGGATTCCAAAGTCTGCCGGAGCTGGATAATGCCCAGCCGGTCATCCTGCAACGGTATGGAAACGTCCATTTCCGCAGCCAAACAGGCACCCGGCACGAAAAACGCGATCAGATATGCAAGGAGCTGTTTACTCATGCGTGATCTTCCGAAGGTAGCATATCCTAATCTTCGGCCATCGGCATTGAGTTGCACAGTTTGCCCAATATTGCTGATATTGATAAGATTAAACTAAGATGAAAGAATAATCTGGCCGATTTTGAGTTATTGTTAACAATTGGGCCGCACCATTATGCGAACCACGGCCGCAGATTCAGGTAAAGAGCAAGGAACGTAAAATGCGGACAAAGAACTCGCCGCGCACCGGCAATCGGCTGGAAACTTCGGGAATGAGCTATAAGTTCCAGCGTCTTCGCGAGCGGATCCGCCAAGCCGTCGCCAACGGTGGACTGAGCGGCAAGCTGCCCGGTGAGCGCGAACTGGCCCGACGATTTCAGGTGAACGCCAAAACGCTCAGCAAGGCGCTGACTGACCTCGCCGCCGAAGGACTCCTACAACGCAGTATCGGCCGCGGCACTTTCGTCCGCAATTCAAAAGGAGAAATCCCCCAGGCGCGCGGCCCATGGCTGCTGCTCCTGGACTCGTCCTCGGACCAAACATTGGTGGATCATCTCAAGGCGATCAATCCCCACGCTGAAACTTGCCTCGATGTTGCCTCCATTCGACCGAGCGTTTTGAGCCAGTTCCGCGCCGTGGTCGATTTGGCCGCCGCCACCCCGGAAGCGGTCATCCGCGATCTCCTGGTCAGGGGCATTCCCGTTATGGCCGTCGGACAGGAACCGCGAACCTATTCACTTAACGGGGTATTTCTCGATTCGATGCTGGGCGCGGCTCATTTGACCCGACAACTGATCCTTGGCGGACACCGGCATTTTCTGGCCGTCGAGGAACGCGCGCGAATCACCGTCGCCGACGCCATTCGCCGGACGGCCGCGCGATATTGCGACGACTATTGCGTCGACGCCTGCCCCGCGGCCGACGTCGCGCAAGCGGTTGAATACGGCGCAACCGCCTGCATCTGCGATTCCGTTCGCGCGGCCACCCGCATCCTGGAATCGCTGGCCCGCGCCGGCATCGCCGTGCCGGGAAAATTGTCCGTCGCCGCCATCGGATGGTCGGAAGAGGATTACCCCTGCACCGGCTACTATGTCGATCCGCGCCGTCAGGCCGAAGCCGTCGCAGAAATATTCGACAGCGGCCATTCCGGCCGCCCGACAACGCTCTGGCTGACGGGACTTCCGGTCGATCGCCAGACGACCGCCCCCCTGAAAGCCGTTAACACCCCGACCGAAATCCCCCTGCAAATGCTTGCGGCGGTTCCCATCCAGGAGGCATTGCCACTGATAGGCCAACCCCACGGGGTCCGGCCATCAGAGCGCTAGGCACTACGCCGACCCAGAGCAAAAGGCATCCACGAATTTCAACAGGCCAGCCAGCGGGCTTCACAGCGCCAAAACTTGTTATATTCGAGTAAAAAGGGCCGACCGGCACGAAAACCGCACCCGACAAAAATCTTATAATTCAGCAAAACCCGTATGGCTTGATTGCAATCAGCGCACCGGCTAAACTTCGTGGCTCGGAATTTCTGAACCGATAACGAAATGTTTTGAGGATTTTTGCAATGCCACGCGTTTGTCATTTCACCGGCAAGAAAACCAGCTTCGGAAACCAGGTCACCCATCGCGGCAAGGCAAAATACCTCGGCGGCGTTGGAACGAAGATCACCGGCGTTACCAGACGGAAATTCAGGCCGAATATTCAAAAGGTCCGCGCCCTGGTCAATGGCCGAATCGTGCGAATCAAGGTGAGCGCCAAGGCGATCCGCAACGGACTGGTCGTCAAGCCGCCGCGCCGCAACTACACCAAGCCCGCGGCCGAAGCGGCCGCGTAAAATCGGCATGGCCGATCAAAAGATCACTCTCGCTGAAGTCCGCCACGTCGCCAAGCTCTCGCGCCTCGCGATGGACGAAGCCCGCCTGGAAAAATTCTCCGCGCAACTCGGATCGATCCTCCAATACATCGCCAAGATCAGCGAAGTGGACGTCACCGGCGTAGAGCCGATGGCTCACGCCCTTCCCATCCATAACGTCTTCCGCGAAGACATCGTCGAGCCGAGCCTGCCGCTGGAAAAAGTCCTCCAAAACGCCCCTGATTCGGATGGGCCATTCTTCAAGGTGCCCAAGATCATCGGCGGGGATGAAGATTCGGCGGGGTGATCCTGCTGAGAGGTTTTTTGCTAATCTCCACATCCGATCGGTTGCTAGTGGATTCGCACCAAAACAGCGATTCGTCTAGAATCATTGAACAGGATTGACGATGCCCCGAACTGACCCTTTTCCCACCATTCGCAAGCTCGCCGCCGAAATTGGTGCGACCTGGCATGGATATGAAATGGCGGCAAGGGGAACAGAAAGGGCAGAAAAGGATCTGCGGCTGGCGCTTTTCAATAACGCCCGGAGAGATCGTCTTTTAAGGGACCGCCTCCTCAATGCGGATGTAAGCCTCGTGCTCTGTGGCCTCGTTTGCAAGACACGAAATGCTAAAGGACAGCGACTATGACTGGACACTGCTAATCGACGGAGTTGTTGACAACGGCCATGCGGAGCTAGCGAGGACAATTAACGCTTCCATTGTCAATGCAAACTTAAATTCCCCAAGTGGTAATGTCACATTTGGCAATATGGTCTTTTCTCACGATCTTGTACATCGCATCGGCGGTGGTGCGGACTCTAATGCGAACCTGACCCACCGTGTGTTGATGCTTCTTGAGTCACGGCCTTTCAGTCTTTCCGGCGCGGATTCCTCGAATCAAGTCTGGGAAAATGTTGTGGGAAATATACTGAAGCGGTACTTTGAGGAGGATGTGCACTTCGCCCCAGACAAGCGTGGAGTGCCCCGGTTTCTCCTGAATGACTTGACACGGTATTGGCGAACCATTTGCGTGGACTATGCGGCAAAACACAGAGAGCAAGAGGGCAAGAAATGGGCGGTGCGTAACGCCAAACTGCGGTTTAGTCGGAAGCTGCTTTTTGCGAGTGGATTGGCCTTCTGTTTGAGTTGCAAACTCGATCCACCAACATCAATTCGTAGCAATCTGTTCGGTGCAAGGCTGGATCCGACTTCCGGACCGTTCATCGAGAGGGCCAAGGCCTTCGCACGTACTCCCCCATTGGAATACTTGGCCGCATTTGTCGATTCGTTTGTGAGAGGCCGGAAGAAAAGGAAAAAAGTCATCAGCCTCATCTTTGACACCTATGATTGGTGGCTACGCACAATGGGCAAGTCGGCAACCCGAAAAGCCCTTGAAAGACTGAATCACGCTGAAGCCGCTGCGAACCAAGAGTTTCAGAACGTACGGCGAAAGTCCTCGAAATTTGCCGCAGGCTTAGAACTGCTGTTCTTTAACCGAGAGCGCGATCAAGAGCCGGATAAGATCGCGAACCTCTCGCTTCAATATATTGGATTTTGACGATGGCCTACAACCGTTTCGGATTTTCGACAGGAGCTTTGGAAAAGGGCGACTATCGTAAAGCGCTTGGATGGATTCGGCAGCATCGAATGCACTGTATTGAATTGTCGGCACTCCGTTACGATGAACTAGAACCTCTGATCAATGACTTGGACACGCTCCCGATAAATGATTTCGAATATGTCTCGTTCCATGCACCGAGTTCGTTTCCCAGAGTGAGAGAAAGACGGGTCATCTATCTACTGGAGCGTGTATTCGCAAAGGGATGGAATATCGTAGTCCATCCTGACGTGGTTTATACCTCTTCGCTATGGCAGCGTTTCGGCCGCCAACTCCTACTCGAAAATATGGACCGTCGTAAGACCACAGGGCGAACAGTGGCGGAGATCGGCCGATTGCTTAATGAATTGCCGCGCACGCGATTGTGCTTGGATGTCGCCCATGCACGGCAATTGGATACAACGCTCTCCTTACTTTGGAGTTTCACGACAAATCTAAGAAGGCGAATCGCCGAAATCCATATCAGCGAGCTTGATTCGCGCTGTCGGCATCTACCGCTGTCGTGGCAAGCTATAACGGACTATCGACGATTCGCTTCGGCCCTTCACGATATACCCGTTATAATTGAATCGATGCTGTATCAGGATCATGGCGATCTGCGCGGTCAGGAAGTTCAATTTGCTCAGGCGGCATTGGAAGAGAACCACCGACATAGCTTATATCGATCCAAATCTCGGGATAGAAGGAAACCCAGATCAGTTCGGTAGGGGCCACGCGCAAACAATGTTCACTGCCCTTCCGACGAGCGCAAACGAGCGACTTATCTGGAGCGAAAGCGATGAAAAAACACTACGATTTTTCTAAAGCTGTACAAGGCAAACTGTATCGACCGGCCAGGACATTGCAGGTCCCCATCTATCTCGACGAGGACGTACGGCGGAAACTCGTGGGTAAGGACAAACGCGCGGGCGCAAATCTGACCAAGATCGTCAATGCGATTCTGCGTTCACAGATCGGCGTTGTGGAAATGCTGAAGTAGCCTTGGCAGTCTTCCCTTTGGGCCGCAGTCCAATCGAAAATATCGTGGAAATCTGGAAGTTACGGCGGTAACTGGTCTATCTGTTTACTTTGCGGGCCGCAATCTTTACCTTCTCAAACGATGCTCGCATTTGACACCCTCCTGACCGCGCGAAGCGATTCGATCGAAGAAGATTTCTTCGATGGAACTCACGCGCCAGGCGCTGGATCGCATCGAAAAACTGGACCCTCAAATACTGGCTTTCAACAGCACTTATCCCGAGCGTGCGCTTCAGCAAGCGCAGGATGTCGATGATGGCAGACGCACCGGCCCGCTGGCGGGGGTGCCGATCGCGCTAAAGGACAATCTCTGCACCAGCTACGGAACCACGACGTGCAGTTCGAAGATGCTGGAAAACTTCAGGGCCCCGTACGATGCGACCGTATGCAAAAAACTCGAAGCGGCCGGCGCGGTGATACTGGGGAAAACCAATCTGGACGAATTTGCGATGGGTTCGTCCACCGAGAACAGCGCTTTCAAGACGACGCGAAATCCATGGGACACGAGCCGGGTGCCCGGCGGTAGCAGCGGCGGGTCTGCGGCCGCTCTGGCCGCGGGAATGTGCTGCGCCGCTCTTGGCTCGGACACGGGCGGGTCGATCCGCCAGCCGGCGGCGCTTTGCGGAGTCGTCGGGCTCAAGCCGACGTATGGACGGGTCAGCCGATACGGGCTTGTCGCCTTCGCATCCAGCCTCGATCAGATTGGGCCGTTCGGCTGGGACGTGCCGGATGCCGCCCTGCTCTTGAACGTCATCAGCGGCCGCGATCCGAAGGATTCGACCAGCGTCGATCGGCCCGTTCCGGATTATCTGAAACAACTGGATGAGCCGTTCAAGGGCGTGCGCATCGGCATCGCCAAGGAATATCAGCTCGCCGGCGGAATGGACCCGGAAGTGAAATCCGCGGTCGATGCGGCCGTCAAACAGTATCAGGATTTGGGCGCGAAGATCGTGGAGGTTTCGCTGCCGCACACCGAATACGGAATCGCCGCGTATTACGTGATCGCCCCGTGCGAGGCCAGTAGCAATCTGGCCCGCTACGACGGCGTTCATTTCGGCCATCGCACCGAGCGAGCCGGTCAAGGACATCATCGAATTGTTCAGCAAATCGCGCGCGGAAGGATTCGGCGATGAAGTCCAGCGCCGGATCATGATCGGAACATATGCGCTCTCCAGCGGATATTACGATGCGTATTACCTGCGAGCCCTCAAAGTCCGGGCGATGATCCAGCGGGATTTCGATCAGGCCTTTGAGAAATGCGACGTGATTCTTGTGCCCAACGAGCCCGACGCCGGCTTTCAAGGCCGGGGAAAAGACCGGCGATCCGCTGCAAATGTATCTTTGCGACGTATTCACGGTGACGTGCAACATCGCCGGCATCGCAGGAATCAGCCTTCCCTGCGGATTCACCTCGGGCGACAAGCCGCTGCCGATCGGATTGCAATTGCTCGGCCCGACGTTCGGCGAAGAAAAGCTGCTTCGCGTCGCGCGGATGTATGAATCGGCGACGGACTGGCACAAGAAGCGGCCGGCGCTGGGCGAAAATTGATCGCTACGGCGGCGGCATCGCATCGTAAAGATAAATCGTTCCATTGAGCACTTCGAACGGCTTTTTATTCAAAAACCGCCGGTAGAACTTTACCCGGTCGGCCGTCATGTACGGACCCTGCAATGCGACCGAGCTAATGGCGTAAACCGGAAGCAGGCCGGATGGAACGGTTTCATCAGGTTCTGCCAGTTCGCTTCCGGGCATTTCGATGTAGTGGAGCTTGTAGTAGCGCGGATCGGGAAGTCCGAATCGGCAGAAATAAAGCTGCCGATCCTGATGCTGGCTCTGCCATTTGGCCAGTGCGGGCAGATCCTGGCCCCAATCGAGATTGGAATCGCTGAGCAACCCCAGCCCGCCGCGCGAGCCACCGGCGGCAACATTGAAAAACGGAAGATAATTCGGATACGCCGACCAGGTTTCGCAGGCCAGACCCAAAAACAGCGAGGAGACGATCCAGCAGGTGATCTTCGGACGGCGGGCAAAACATTGTGCTGCAATTACGCCGAGGAAGACGAAGAGGAATGGATAGACGGGAAAGATGTGCCGCAGGCCGATGTTCAGATGGCTTCGCATCGCCACGGCCATATAAAACGCCGGACCCGCAATCGCAGCGCAGATCGCCCAGGCATTTCGGTTCGGATTCTTCCACCGGGCGTTCCGCAACCAGATCGCGGCCCCCAGCCCAAGTCCCGCGAGCGTGGCCAAGGGCGTCTTGAAAGCCATCGCGGCTGGAAAATAGTACCACCATCCGGCGACACCGATCTCCCCGCATAGAAATGTTCGCCTGACCAATGAGGTTCCATACGTATAAAGGAATCCGAAAAGCCACGCCTGGGGAAAGAGGCGATTTCGGTTGGCGGCATTGAGAGCGCGAACAATGATGCTCGGCTTCCATTCCTTCCCCACCCATTCGTGCAGCGTCGCGTTAGTTGGGTATAGCGGCACGGGATCCTGCTTAAGAAGCATTTCGCCGACGCCGCAATTGTAATTGGCGCTGTGGAAATCAAATCGCTCGTTGGCGTCGCCGGTCGGACCAAAACGGAATCCGTAGCTCGCCCAGATGCCCACGTAGCCGACAACGGTAACACCGAACAAGATCGCCAAAGCGGCGGCGAAGCGCTGCATGCGCGTGGAGAGGGTCCATTTGAAGAAAGGCCACGGTTTACCAATGAGCGCGCGGCAAACCAAGGCGATTCCGAGCATCGGCAGCGCGAGAACACCGGAGAATTTTGTCGTCATCGCGATGGCTACCATCAGGGCCACCCCAGCCAAGCGCGCGATCGTCGCGCGTTCGCCGGTCAGCCACGCAAACGCCATCAGTAAAAAGAAAATGAGAGTGATCGGCACATCATTTTTGATCAGCGGCGAATGAGCGAGAAAATTAGGATCGAGGCAAAACGCGGCGACGGCGACGACACCCGCGACCGGCCCGCGCAGCCGCCACGCCCACCATGCGATGGATGCGCCCAGAATCACGCCCAGCGCCAGCATCCGAACCCGCGCTGCCCGCAAAAGCGCGTCGGCATCGGTGCCAGGCGTTTGGTACATGATCTGCCTGACGTAATGCACCGCCGGCGCGGGGATCTCGGCAAGCATCTGCTTCCACAGGTCCGAGCGCAAATCCAAATTCATATCGCCGGAGCGCGTGCCGGCAGCGAGATAAAATTTCCACAGCGGCGGGTCTTCCGGATTGCATCGGAAATCGTCGTAATGGGTTTGTATCCACGCGCCGACAAAATGAAGCGGTTCATCGAACGCCGCGCATTTGTTAGATAATGCGGACCATGAGATGGCCGCGAAAACAGCCAGAAATATGGAGCAGGCAATCAAGGCAAGCACATTTCGTCGATTCAATCGGTCGTTCTTTGATTCGTCATTCGAGTTTCGGATTTGATTCGTCATTCGGGTTTCGGATTTCGAATTTTTCCGCACATCGGTCCCGCAATCGCGGACCGGCAGTTAAGGTTGATTGTACAGATAGATCGAATGCCCAAGAACCGCAATCGGCTCGCGGTTTTGCAGTTTCGCGTAAAACTCCTTGGCCTCGGGTGAAAGCCAGGGATCATGCGATGCATTGCCGCTGATGGCGTAGACGGGCGAGCGCGAATCAATCGCAACCTCATCATCCGGCGCATTGCTGCCCGGCAGGTTCACGTAATGGATCCTGTAATACCGCGGGTCAGCCGATCCGAAATAGTTGAAAAATAGCTGATACTGGGGATGTTGCCGCTGCCATTGGGCGACCGCGCAGGCCCTGGCCCCAATCGACGTTGGAGTCGCCCAATAGCCGCGGTCCATTTTCCCACCCGCCGGCGGCAACATTGAAAAAAGGAATAAAATCCGGATAAGCCGTGTACGTTTCTAGAGCCAGCCCCAACAGAAAAAGTGAAATGACGAGCGTTGACGGTCGCGGGAATCGCCGCAGTCCATCGGCAGCGGTAAGCCCCAGAATGACGAAGAGAAATGGATATATCGGGAGAATGTGGCGGATACCCAGGTTCAAATCAGAGGTCATTGCCGTGGCCAGATAGACGATCGGCAGGATTAACAAAGCAAGACAATCCCACAATCGCGGCAAAGACGCGCGGTTGACGGCCCAGTAGACGCCGGAGATCGCTAGCGCTGCCAGCGTAGCCAGCGGTGTTTTGACCGCAATGACGATCGGAAAATAATACCACCTGCCGGACATCGCATTCATTCCCAGCAAAAATGCATCCCGACCCGGCGCTGTGCCCCAGGTGAACAGGAAACCTTCCACCCAAGCTTGCGGCAGCAAGCGGTGGTTGCCGATCCACAAAACCGCCCGATAAACAAGGCCGGGCCTCCAATGGACGTACCACTGCTGAAGCTGCTCGCCGCTTAAATTGAACGCCTGGTAAGCGGCGAACGCCTCATGCTTGGCGGCGATCCACCACATCTCGGACAAATCGAATGTCTGATGGGGATCGGCGCTGGGACCGTAGCGAAAGAGATAGCACGCCCAAACCAAAAAATACGCGATTGCGCAGGAGGCGAAAGCAATACTGGCTGCGGCAATGAAACGCCGGGCGCGAGTTTGGGCGATCCAATTCAGGCAAGGCCAGGGCTCGGGAAGCATAGCGCCGAACACCCAAAGCCAGAATCAGGATTGGAATCGTCAGAATGCCGGAAAATTTTACAGTGAGTGCCGCTCCAATGGTCAGCGCCAAGGCCGAGCAATTAAGGGGAGTGGCACGATTTCCCACTGCGCCAGATCGCCGCCATGAACGACAGGAAGATCAGCGCGATCGCCACGTCATTCTTGAGCAGAGGCGAATGAGCGAGGAAATTCGGATCGAGGCAAAACGCGGCAACGGCGACGGCGCCGGCGAAAGGTCCGCCCAGACGCCACGCCCACCAGGCGATTCCGGCCCCAAGAAGCACGCCCAGCAAAAGCATTCGCATTCGGGCGTTCGGAAGAACGCTCATCACATCATTGCCGGGTGTGTAGAAGAAAACCTGCCTGAAAAACAATCCCTCGGTTCGGCGATCAGTCAGCATCCGATCCCAGATCAAGCCGGACGTGGGAAAGTCAAGCCGGGTTTTCTCGGTTCCCACGACGGCGTAATACTGCCAGAGCGGAGGGTCTTCCGGATCGCAGCGGAAATCCGCGTAATGCGTCTCAAGCCAGGCGCCCATGTAATGCAGCGGTTCATCGAACGTCGCCGATTTGTCGCGCCATGCCGTCGCACCGGTCAGTGCAAACACGAGCAGAAAAACGACGCAGGCGGAAAAGGCGATGAAAGCGCCACGAGGATGAGTGGAATTCTGCACGATAGCGGTTGAAAAATTATATCCGATCCGCGGATACGGCGTTAGGCTCTGTCTGAAAACTCCCCGCTCGGCTGGGCGCCGTGGTTGAGGCCGCGAGGCAAGGAGCGACGACGAGCAGTATTGAACTGAAATACGGCGAGGAGGAGCGACGCGGCCTCGCGGACTCAGACACAAGCACGGCCCGCGCGGAGTTTTCAGACAGAGTCTAACAATCCCTCACGGCGAGGGGTACACATAAATGCAATGGCCAAGGACGGCGATCGGCTTTTGGCTTTGCAATTTCGCGTAGAATTTCATTTGGGCTGGGAACTGGAGCAGATGAAATGCATTGGCGCTGATCACATAAACGCGCGGGCGGGAGTCATCAGGAGATTCATCGGCGGGTTCCTTGCTGTCGGGGATTTTGACATAATGGATCTGATAGTAGCGCGGATCGGCCGATCCGAAATAATTGAGATAAATTTGATATTGGGGATGCTCGTTTTGCCAGCGGGCGATGGCGGGCAGGTCTTGTCCCCAATCGAGATTGGAATCTCCCAGAAGATGCGGGCCGTTTTGCCAGCCACCGGCCGCGACATTGAAAAAAGGAATGAAATCCGGGTACGCCCAGTACGTTTCCACCGCCAATCCGAGGACCAAGATCAATCCCGTCGCCACGGTAAGCGCACGGCGCCGCTTCAGGGCCGCGGCGAATGTGATTCCCAGAAAGATAAAAAGAAATGGATAGATCGGCAAAATGTGGCGGATGCCGACGTTGACATGTGCAGTCATAGTCATCGCCATGTAAGAGATCGGAAATAGCATCACTGCAAAAATATCCCACACGCTGCGCGGTCCAGCGGTGGACGGCCCAATATCCGATGGAAAGAACCGCGGCGACGAGCGTTGCCAGTGGTGTTTTGAAGGCTATGACGAGCGGAAAATAATACCACCAGCCCGTCATGGAAAATTGGCCGAGTAGATATCCCTCGACGCTGGCGTCGCTTCCATCAATAAATATGAAGCCCGCTAGCCATGCTTGCGGAAGAAGGTGATATTCGTTCGCCCAGAGGTCGAGGCGGAGAATCAGCGAAGGACGCCAATGAGCTTGCCATAAACGCCATTGATCGGGGTTGACAACAGCAGCGTGATAGAAGGCGAAGGCCTGATGGCTTTTCGCGACTCCGAGCATGTCATCGAAATTAAATGCCAGGGTCGGCTCAGGCGTGGGCGCGTAGCGAAAGCGATAACAGGCCCAAATGAAAATCCAGGCAATCAAGACGCTGCCGGCTGTAATGCCTGCGGCGGCCATGAGACGATAAGCGCGGGTTCGCGCAGTCCACCGCAGGACGGTCCACGGCTGGGGCAGTACAACTCGAAAAAGAAGCGCCAACCCCAGGAGCGGAATCGCGAGAATACCGGACATCTTCACGCTGAGTGCAGCTCCAAGCATGACCGCCACCAGCAAACAGTGCGCAAGCGTCGCCCTTTTCCCCGCCAGCCAAATCGATGCCATCATCAGCAACAGCGTGAATGTAATGGGAACATCGCCTTTAATCAGGGGCGAATGAGCAAGAAAATTCGGATCAAAGCAAAAGGCGGCGGCGGCAATAATGGCGGCGGCGGGTCCGCCCAAGTGCCATGCCCACCAGGCAATGCCGGCCCCCAGCGCCTGCGCCGAGCAGCAACATTCGCAGCCTGGCTTCCTTCAAAACTTCAACCGCGTCGTTGCCTGGCGTTAAATAGAAAACCTGCTTAAAAAATGTTCCCTCCGCCCAACGATTGCTGAGCATTTGGTCCCAGACAGCACCGGACGTCGGAACCTCTAGGCGATCCTTGGAAATGCCCAGCAACGCGTAATATCGCCAAAGGGGCGGGTCTCCCGGATCGCAACGAAAATCGCCGAAATGGGTCTGAAGCCATGCGCCCACGAAATGCATCGGCTCATCGAATGTCTCGGATTTATCGCGCCAAGCCATCCAACCGGTCAGCACAAAGACACACAGCAATCCCACGATGATCAGAACAAAGGGGACGGAGTTGGATCCGTGTTTTGGCATGGCCACAAGTTCAGATTGACGCGCGTCCCGCCTGCAGCAATTCCAACGGCTCGGTCCGCGCGACGCCCATCGCCGGCCAGAGGCTGGCCGCCAGCGCAACCGCCACCAGCGCCAGGCAGCCCTCGGCCACGATGCGCCAGGGTATCTGCATCGGCGGGGCATATCCCAGGACAGCGCCGCTGAGCTTGCCGCATCCACGCTGATCTCCAAGCCGGCCCCAAGCCCAAGCGCGACGCCTACGAATCCAAGCATGACCGCTTCCGCGAGAATCAACCGCAGCAGATCACCGCGGCCCAGGCCGATGCTCCGGAGAACGCCGAATTGCCAGCGGCGGGAGCGGACCGAAGCCATGATGGTGTTGGCGACTCCAAGCGAAGCCAGCGCCATGGCGGCGACGGCGACGGTGCTGACCAGATTGAGCAGGCGATAGAACCCGCTCTCAATGCCGGATTTGATCTGCCGGACATCTCCCGCCGCCAAGCCGCGGTCACCCATGCTTTTCTGCACATCTTTGAGCAGGTCCGCCTTGTCCACTCCGATCCGAAGATTGGCGGCGAATAGGCGTGCGCCGGTGACGCCAAAATCGGTTTTGGCATCCGCGATCGAGCCAAACACGCTGCCCGCGGTGCGCTGGTCGAGCACATGGCCAAGGTCGTACATGCTGACCAGGACGTCAGCGCCGGGCGACCAGACGACGGCACAGATCTTGTAATCCTGCCACCCGTTGACTGTTGTCAGCAGCCGATAGGTGTCGCCGACCTTGAGATGCCGTGCCTGACGGAACTCATCGGTGACGACGATTCGGCGCGGCTTTTTCATTTCCGCGACGGCGCGGGCCTCGGCGGCGGCTTGCTCTTCGGGGGGCAGTGGGATTCCGTTGTCATCCCGAAAATCCAGTTGGATCATCCTCAATGCCATCTCGGGATCCACCGCGAAAAACATGGTTCCGACGTTTTGCCCCGCCATCATCGAGGCCATGAGAAGATTGCTCTTGCTGTCCCCCGCTGGAGTGGTGACGACCACCGGAAGAAGCGTGCCCGGCTGGATTCCTGGCACCGCCGCCAGCGTTTGCTGGTCCTGCCACGAAATGATGTCCGGACTCCAGATGAATATGTCCGGAAACTTATCCGGAAGTTTCCATCCGCCGATCAGGGTGTGCCCCTGAACCTGCATCGCGATGAGCGTCGCCAATCCAACCATCAGCGCCGCACCGGTGCCGGCGGCGCGGCCAGATGCCCGTGCTGAGCTGCTGGCGAAGAAGCCGCGTGGGCAATGCCAGCACCGCGCCCAGAAATGGCGAAAGAACGCGCTCCAGAACCCAGACAAGCGTCGGAGCCATCAGAAAGAATCCGATCATGATCCCCGGCAGTCCGAAAACAAAATGTCCGACAAATCTCACCGTCTCGGCAGCCGCGGTGGGGTTGGAAAACCGGGCAGACTTCAGAATTTGCTCGACCGGTCCGAAAAATAAGAACGGATCGATGCAAGCCAGGACCGCACCGGCGACGGCCCAGAGAATCGGCGGTCGCGCGGCCGGTGGAGTCGAATGCGCGTTCATCGCGTCCAATGGGCTGATGCGGGATGCCCACCAGGCCGGCAGCACGCTCGCCAGCATCGCCGTCAACAGCGATCCCCCCGCCGCGAAGAGCATACCCGGATAGCTGAAAATCACGCCCGCCGCGAACAGTTCCGAAAAATGGTGCTGCAGCATCCACATCCAGAGCATTCCCAGCGGAATGCCGGCTGCGATCCCCATCGCCGCCAGCGCCGCCGCCTCAAGCATGACAAGCCCAAAGACCTGGGTTCTGACCGCGCCGATGGCGCGCAACATGGCCAGCGTCCGCTGCCGTTCGCTGACTCCCATGCTCAGGGCCGAGAAGATGATGAACGTCGCGGTGAGCATGGAGATCGTGCCGCTGAGATAGCTGGCGATCTGTATGCCGCGAAGATTTTTTTCCAATTCGCCCGAGGTTTGCCGGCGAGCGCGAAGCTGCAGGCTAGGGTCGATCTGCTGGAGACGCGCGTTCCAACGCTGTTGGAAAGCATCGAAATTGGTTCTGTCGCGCAGGTTGACGCTGATGGTGGAAACCATCGGCGGATTGTCCTCGCCCGCGAAATGCTGGAGGGTTTCGATGGGAAGATAAATCGTGGCCGCGTGCTGGGCAAAAAACACTGGCTTGTGAACGATGCCGACGATCCTGAGCGTAAGCTTCTTAATCCCCGGCACGACAATCTCGTCCCCGATGCCTGCCCCAATTGTTGAGGAGGCGACCTGGTCGATCACGGCCTCATTGCCGCCCGAGGCCTTGAACCATTGCCCATCAGTCAAATCGAGGGAAAGGATCGTTGTATCGTCCGGCCTGCGCACGCCGATCATCCGGGCCATGACCTTATCGGAAGGAATCGCGCCAGCCGCCAGCCGCTCGGCGCTTCTCGCCGGCCCGGCTTTGCCGGGAGCGCGATCCAGTTCACGATCGGAATTCAGCCGCCCCACCACCTGGCGCACCTCCGGATCGGCGGCCAATTCCTTCACCAGCTTTTCCGGCACCAGGGAAAATTCATTCCCCGGAACGATCATCACGTCGGCCGCGCCCATGTACTGATTGAGGAATTTGAGCGCCATCCCCTCCATCGACTTGTACCCCGTGGTCACGGCCACCACGAGGCTCACCGACAACGCGATCGCCGCCAGCGTCAGCGCCATCCGCACCTTGCGGACTTTGAAATTGGAGAGGGCCAGGTGGAGGAGGACCATGGAAAGATTTAGTTGTCAGTTTTCATGGGTTGTTTGTAAAGGCGATTGCCGAATGCCGATTGCCAAATGCCGAATGGAAGACAAGGCGATGCGGATGGCTTTTCCCCCCCCGTATTCCAATCGGCATTTGGCAATCGGCAATCATTTCAGACAATCCGTATATTTCGCCGCCAGTTCGTGCCCATTGATCCCCTGCGTGCCGAAGCGATCGACGATCCGCCCGTCGCGGATAACCGCGACTTCCTGGGCATACGCCCCGACCACCGGCTCATGCGTGACCATCACGATGGTCTTGCCGTGAATCACCGAAAGATCACGAAGCAGCTCGCAAACCGAACGGGAATTGGCGCTGTCAAGATTTCCCGTCGGCTCATCCGCTAGAATGACCGCCGGATCCGACACGAGCGCCCGGCCGATGGCCACGCGCTGCTGTTCGCCCCCGCTGAGCGAATCCGGCCGATGCGTCCGCCGGCCGGCGATGCCGAGATTCTCTATCAACTCATCCACTTTCCTCTTCGCGGCCTGGCCATTGGTCCCCTCCAGCATCAGGGGCAACGCGATGTTCTCCTCGGCTGTCAGCGTGGGAATGAGATTGAACGACTGAAATACCAGCCCGATATTTCGCCGGCGGAAGATGGTGAGTTGTCGATCCGGCATGGCAGCCAAATCGGCCCCATTCACGCGAACGCAGCCGGTATCCGGCCGCGCTAACCCCGCCATCAGGTGCAATAGTGTGCTTTTCCCTGACCCGCTGGCACCCATAATCGCGAGGAACTGTCCCTGCTGGACTTCAAGATCAATCGAGTCCAGCGCGGTCACCGACTTGTCGCCCTGGCGAAAGGTCTTGGTAACTTTTTCAACGGACAAAGGTTGCATTGCGATGAACGACTATAGCGGGGTGAAAAATGGGGGACAAGCGAATCGCGCAACTCTTTAGGCATCTTCCGCCAGGATCAATTCACACCCCGCATCCGCAATCGCCCGGCGATGCTCGGCGCTCAAGCCGTTGTCGCTGACGACAACGTCGATTTCCGACAAATCGCATAATCGCGCCAATGCCTGCTGTCCGAATTTTTCGCTGTCGGCCAACAAAACCACCTGCTGCGATTGCTCCATCATTCGCTTCTCGGCCGCGACGAGCAGCAGATTCTGGTTGTAAAGCGATCCGTTAAAAATCCCAGCCGAGCTGAAAAACATGCGGGAGGCGTTAATAGTGGAGATGAAATTCTCGGCCGCGGGGCCGAGCATGACGCCGTAGCGCGGGTACATCAGGCCGCCGGTGATGATCAGTTCGACGTTGTCATCATCCATAAATAGATTGGCGATCGGCAGAGAATTCGTGATGAGTTGAAGCGATCGGCCATGAAGCTGCTCGGCCAGGTGGAACGTCGTGGTTCCGCCGTCCAGCAGAATGGTTTGCCCGGTCGGGACCAGCGCCGCCGCGGCGCGGGCGATCCGCCGCTTGGCGTCAAGCTGAACCCCGATGCGCTGGTTGAAGGCGTAAGCGCGCGTCTGGCCGGGCCCCGCACGGTCGCCGGTCCAGATCACCCCGCCGTGCGTTCGCTGAACAAGGCCCTGGAGTTCTAAAGCTTCCACATCCCGGCGAATAGTGGACTGCGAAACGTCCAGTTCGCGTGAGAGCGCTTCCAGCGGAAGAATCCGGCGTTGCGCCAGCAGTTCACGCAGCCGGGATTGCCTTTGGGCGATCAGCATGTGAATCCTGAATCCGGAATTTTAGCCACAGATAAAATCAGATTCACACAGATAAATTCAGAGGACCTCATGCAGAGTCGCAAAGGCGCAGAGAAGGAAAAGGCATTGTCTTCTTTGCGCCTCTGCGCCTCCGCGTGAGATCCTTTCTTTTGCATTTAATCCGTGTGCATCTGATTTTTTATCTGTGGCAAAAATGTATTTCTCTATTTCAATTGCGCATACGTCGCATCCAACGACTTCGCGCCGCTTTGCAATCCCGTAATTTCGCGCGGCCACAGTTCGATCTCATATCGCTTCACCACGCCATGCCGGTCGATCAGCGTCGGCAGGCTCGTGCAGGTCCCCTTGATGTCGTATTCGCCGGTCAGTTGCGTGCTGATCGGCAAAACTTTGGATTGATTCAGGGCGATCGCGTGGACCACTTCGGCGATGGTCAACCCTACTGCCCAGCCGGCGCCGCCTTTTAGTTTGATGGCCTCCGCACCGCTGGTTTTGGCGCGTTCGAAAACGCGTTGCTGAGCCGCGGAGTTGAAATTGGGAAATTTGATCAGCGGCATTCCCGCCGCCGTAGCGCTCGACCAAATCGGCACCATACTGTCGCCGTGTTCGCCGAGAATCAGGGCTTTTACCTGACTGGGGGGCAAGCCTGTCTCCAGGGCGATTAATGAGCGGAAACGGGCTGTGTCCAGTTGAGTTCCAAGCCCGATCGTTTTGTTCGGATCACGCTTGAGATGATCGATCGCCAGGCGGGTTAGAATATCCACCGGATTGGAAACGACGAACAGAATCGCGTCCTGGTTCAATCCGCCGGTTTTGAGCGAATCGAGAATCTGGCGAAACAGAACGACGTTGCGATTGATGAGATCGAGCCGGCTTTCCTCCGGCTGTCGTCGCAGCCCGGCCGTGATGACGACGACATCGCTGTCGGCGCATTTTTCATATCCACCGGCGTAAATTTTCTGATCGCCGGCCACGCTCGCGCCGTGGAGGAGATCCAGCGCCTCGCCCTGGGCCATTTGCTCATTGGCGTCCAACAGATGGATTTCGCTGACGATCGCAGCGCATTGCATCGCGAACGCAGCGTTGCTGCCGACTCTGCCGCCGCCGCCGATGATGCTGACTTTCATGTCAACCCCTTTAGTTTGCTGTTGCCATGATCTGGTCGGTGATGACCTGAACCAGTTGCTCGATATCCTGCTCGGAATAATCCCGCGGCATGAGGGCCGCGACGGCCTGTTCCATGGCGGATGGCTGCGATTCAATTTCGCCGGTCCCACCGGGGATGCACATCCGGCCCTTGGTGGCGATCTCCCCGCCGACGCGCGTCAGAAAATCTCCGGCGCAATTCAGGCCCTGAAGATTACCGTCCTTGGTCACTCGGGCATCGGACATTCCGAACCGGGCCTTGAGCGCCAGCAACTCTTTCATCTGATCGTTTGAAAGCGTCTGGACATATCCAAGCTGCTTGGCCAGAAGAAGAATCCGCGAATACGCATCGACGATTTCCAGCTTGTAATAGGCATCTTCCAACGATGTGCCGAAGGAAACGGTGCCGTGATTGCTCAGGAGAATCGTGTTGGCGTCCTTGATGTAAGGAGCGAGCGTTTCACCCAGACGCGTGTCGCCGGGCGTGACATATTTTGCCGTCGGCACCCGGCCGAGGAAAACCTCGGCCTCGGGATGAATGCAGGTGGGCAAATCCATCCCGGCAATAGCAAATGCAGTCGCATGAGGCGGATGGCTGTGGATGACCGCGCGGATGTCCGGACGATTCTTGTAAATGAACAGATGCAGGAGAATCTCGCTGGTTCGCCCGCGCTTGCCGGAAACCTGCTTGCCTTCCAGATCGACGACGCACATATCGTCCGGCTTAAGCTGGCCCTTGCTGATGCCGGTGGGCGTGCAAAGAATCCGGTTTTCCGAAAGGCGATAAGAATGGTTCCCCTCGTTGCCGGCGCAGAATCCCTTGAGCCAGATTCGCCGGCCGATGTCGCACATCAGCTCCTTGAGCTTCCATTCACTGATCCGTTCACCGTTATTTTTTTGGTATGCCATAAAAACCTCCGTTCAAATCTCGAGACTGACGACCGCCGCGTCCAAAATTGCGGCGTTGTATGCGTCCAGAGGCACCCGTTTTTCCGGATAGAACGGCATCGCCGCCTCGCGGCTCTCCGTGAAGGCAATCAAATCGCCCTCGGCCGCGCCCCATTCATCGTAAACCACCAGCGATTCCGCGATCTTCCGTGCCTTGCCAACCAAACTGAATCGATCCTGCACCTCGACCAGCAAAAACCGCCCGCCGACGAGCGTTTCGTACATCTTCTGCAGCGTCACCCGGCCGATCACTTTGCCTACGCGCATGAGACCATCTCCTGCAACCGCCGTTGCGTCTCCTCGGACGGATTTCGCGCCCGCGCGCAAAACGCGAAAGCATGTTGCGAATCTGCGAAAGACTTTTGTACGGATATTCCAGAACCAGCACATTTGCGGCCACGGCGGCGATCCCCTGATCGACCGATTCCAGGCATGTCCCCACCATGGCCCGAAGTGACGGACAGCGATTGGCGTAGACGATTGCTTCGGCGGCGCCTTTGACCAGCAGTACGCCCCCACCGGCTTGGCCGGACTTGACGGTAGAGGCAAGCCGTTTGATTGCGTTTGTAAGCTGCGTCGTTTCGCTCGGCAGATCGATGGGGGCAAGATTCGATTCGCGCGCCTGCGCCGCCAGCGCCGCCTTCGCCGCGCCGCATGGGCCGTCGCACCACCACAGAAGAGTGGACGTTCCTCCCGGCGATGTTGCCGGTTTGATTTCTACCTGAGCCGGTTTTTTTGATTCAGCCATTTCCGCAGGTCCGTAGCCGATCTTCACCCGCTTGCTGCGCGCCCAATCCACCGCCAGCGGCGTCAGCCGCGAGCCGTAGGGAAGAACGATCTGATCGTTCGATTGGCCCTTGCCCTGCAAATCCTGAAGCTGTCGAGCCGTGAAAATCATTTGTTATTGGTCGCCCAGCCCCACGACGTACCATCGCGCGGGGCTTTTCTCGTTGCCGACATATTCCCGAGCGCCTTTGCCGTCGCTGTTGAGGATGACGATCTGCCCTTTGCCCGCGCCGTATCGATCGACCGCGACCAGCACATCCCCCTCGGGCTTTCGATTCGAATCCAAAACCTGCACTAGCGGCATCCGCAAACCGACAAGGCTCGGATGCTTTACCGTTGCGGTCACGTGGCCAATGACCATTCCCAAAACCATCTAAATCATCCTCAACGCTTTGGTCATCATGATCCGGCGATACCGCGTGAACGTCAGCGGCGTGGTGATTCCCTCGCCCGTCGGCGTCGCGATGCTGTAGCTCAGATACCCCTCGCCGCCCAAACCCAGTCCCGCCATGCTCGGACCGTTCACCACGAAAAGCGTCGTGTTCGCCCGTCGGCCAAAGCGCGTGATCGTGTCGAGATTCCGGCTGTGGATCAGGGCCGTATGGCGATAGCCATGCTCGCTGTCAATCGCCAGCTCCATCGCTTCATCCACGTTCTTCACGCGAACAAACGGCACGAACGGCATCATCTGCTCTTCCTGCACAAACGGATGGTCGAGCGCGGTTTCTCCCACCAGAAGCTGCGTCACCGGCGGCACGCTCACGCCGGCGGCTTGCGCCAGTACGGAAGCGTCCTTGCCGACGAAATCCTTGTTCACATGCGCGTTGCCGTCTTTCGGAATCGGTCTTGAACGCGGCTTTGGTCAGCGCGTCGATCTGCGATGAATTCAGGACGAATCCACCGGCCATCTTCATTTGTTCGAGGAACTTGTCGAACACGCTCTCCACGCAGAAGACCTGTTTTTCGCCGATGCACAGGAGGTTGTTGTCATACGCCGCGCCTTTGACGATGGAAGTCGCGGCGTTTTGCAGGCAGGCGGTTTCATCCACGACGACCGGAGGATTCCCCGGCCCCGCGACGATCGCGCGCTTTCGCGCCTTCATCGCCGCCCGCGCGACGGCCGGGCCGCCCGTGATCACCAGCAGCGCGATGCCGCGATGATTGAAGAGTTGCTCGGCGGTTTCCAGCGTCGGCGGCATGACGCAGGTGATAAGCCCGTCGATCCCGTATTTCGCCGCGATTTGTTTGTTGTATTCGCGTGATCGCATGGGCGGCGCAGTTCGCGCCGCTGGGATGCGCGTTGGCCACCAGCGAATTCCCCGAAGCGATCATGTTGATCGCGTTGGCCGAAAGCGTGGGAATGCTGTGCGTCACCGGCGTGACCACGCCGATCACGCCGAACGGCGCGAATTCCTCGATGCAAAGGCCATTGCTTCCGCCGGCGGCTTGCGTGCTGCAGAAATTCCACGCCGGGCACCAGTTCCAGGATTTGCAGTTTTTCGATCTTGTGATCGAGCCGGCCGACTTTGGTTTCCGCGAGTTCCATCGCCCCCCACTCGCGGGCGTTTTGTTTGGCGATGGATTTGATCAGCTTCACGATCCCATCGCGGTCCTCCGTGGAAAGCTTGACCAGTTTCTTCTGCGCCTCTTCCGCGGCGGCGACGGCATCGTCAACCGTGTTGAATACCCCAAACGATCCACCCGCTCGCCGCGTGGGTTGGACCGGCCGCGCATCGCCCATTCGACGCATCACTTCGCTGACAACATCCTGGATCAATGTCGCGTTCATGGCTTATTTGCCCGATTGGGCCTGAAAAAACGATTTGCCCCCGTAGACCGCGGAATCAACGATCCCGACGATGACGGCATCAGCGGGCATGTTCTTGGTCTGCTCGGTCATGCGGGCGCTGCTGCCCTGAACGACCAGCACAAGCTGCCCGTCGCCCGCCCCCACCACGTCGATGGCGACGATCGCCCGGCCGGTGTTGCCGAGGCTCGCGGGCTTGGCGCTTTCGTCATACTTGACGTTGAGCGGCTCCACGACCATCAGCTTCTGCCCGCTCAGGGCCTTGTCTTTCTGCGTGGCCACAACATGGCCGGTAACTCTTGCCAAAAACATGGCGTGCCTCTCGTCGATTAACCCATTTTCGCGACTTCGGAATGCGGCCGGGCGATCACATGGACGGAAACGATCTCGCCGACCTTCCCGCCGGATTCCGCCCCGGCGTCCACCGCCGCGCGGACCGCTGCCACATCGCCGCGGATCGTGATCGCAACCAGGCCGCTGCCGACCTTGTGCTGCTCCACGAACTGGACGTTGGCGGCCTTCAGCGCCGCATCCAGCGCTTCCACGGCCGCGACAATTCCCTTGGTTTCGATCAATCCGATTGCTTCTTGACTTGCCATATCAATCTCCGAAAAAAATTTAGTTCGCGTTCAAAACCGATTCTGTTTGCAGGGCGACGATCAATTCTTCGTTGGCCGGCACGATCCATATTTCGCCGGTGCTTTCGAGCTTGCTGATGCGGGCCTCCTGGCCACGTACCTGATTTTTCTGCGGATCGAGAATCAATCCGGCGAAATCCAGATTTCTGCAGATCGACTCGCGAAGGGCGACGGCGTTTTCGCCCATTCCGCCGGTGAAAACCAAAACGTCGCATCCGCCTAGCACGACCAGGAATGCGCCGATGTAATGCCGCACGGCTTCGACGAAAGCGTCGATTGCGAGCTTGGCGCGGGTGTCTCCCGCTGCGGCGGCGCGCTCGATGTCGCGCATATCCGGCGAAACGCCGCTCATCCCCAGCAGTCCCCCTTCCTTTCCCAATCGGCGGAAGATCTCATCCAGCGTGATCCCCTGCTTGAGCAATTTCGTCAATGCGAATGCGTCGAAATCACCGCAACGATTATTGTGTGGCAACCCAGTCTGCACCGTCATTCCAAAACTGTTCGCCACGGACTTCCCGTTTTCAATCGCGCACACCGAGCAGCTTCCGCCTAGATGGCAAGAGATGATCCGCCGGGAATTCTCCCTGCCGACCAGTTCCGGGACCCGCGTGGCGATATAGCGATGACTCGCGCCGTGGAATCCATATCTGCGAATGCCGAAATTCTCCGTCCATTCATGCGGAATTGCATACATCTGCCGCGACAGCGGAATAGTCTGATGAAACGCCGTCTCAAACGCCGCCACCTGCGGAACATTCGGCAATTTCTTCCGGAACGCGCGCATCGCCGCGATGTAAGGCGGATTGTGCGCCGGGGCGACATCGGCGAATTCCTCCATCGTCGCCAGCACCTCGTCGCTGACTCGCACCGCACCGCTGATCGGCCCGCCGTGCACGGCCTTGAATCCGATCGCATCCGGCTTATGCGGCAGCGACTCCAGAATCGCATCCAGCACATCGCCATGATTCTTGTGCGGCGAATCCTTCTGCCCGATGCGTTCGTACGCCCCGCGCGCAACCTCAGCCCCGCCCGAATCCATGTCGAGCAGTTTAAACTTGAAACTGGTGCTGCCGAGGTTTGCCACAAGAATAAACATGGTTAGAGGGCTGATCCACCGCCGCCGGCGCCGTATCCCTCGAGCAATTCGGGATGCGGGCGGGCGATGACGTGATGGGCAACGAGTTCGCCGACTTTTCCGGCTGCTTCCGCGCCGGCATCGACCGCCGCTTTCACGCTGCCGACATCACCGCGGACGATCGTCGTCACGTACGCCCCGCCGATCTGAATCGTCTTGATGATCTCTACGTTGGCGGCCTTGCACATGGCGTCGGTGGCCTCAACCAGGCCGACCCAACCCTTGGTTTCGATAAATCCCAATGCGCTGCTGAATCCAGTTTTCTCTGACATGACAGTATTCCTCGAAAAAATTTTGATCCTATTTCTTGGCCGCGGCCGACTTGGGCTTGGGCGTCACACCAGTCAGTTCATCGTGCGGCCGGGCGATCACGTGGACGGAAACGACCGTCCCGACGCGCCCGGCGGCTTCAGCGCCGGCATCCACCGCAGCCTTGACGGCGGCGACGTCGCCCTTGACGAACGCCGTCACCATTCCGCTGCCGCATTTGTCCCAGCCCAACATGGTGACGTTCGCGGTCTTGAGCATCGCGTCCGTCCCTTCAATCAGGGCGACCAGTCCTTTACATTCCAGCAGCCCCATCGCTTCGCTTGCCATAAACAGTTCCTTTCAGAAAGTGGTTCATTTAATCAATTGCATATTCGTCGCTGATTCCAGATCGCAGGCGTTTCCCTCATCAGTGTCGATGTGAACTTCGAGAATCACCTTGGGGTGATACCGAACCTTGAGGTTGTCGAACGTCAGCCCGCACGGCCCCGCGATGTGGAGTTTCATTTCATCGCCGTCCTTGACCCCGTAGTAAGCCATGTCCTCCGTGGACATGTGGACGTGCCGCTGGGCGCGGATGACGCCCGCGGCGAGGTGGATCGCGCCGGCCGGGCCGAGGATTGTGCAGCCCGGCGTCCCCTCATGGTTGCCGCTGATCCGCAGGGGAAGATCGACCCCGAGGTAAATGCCATCGGTGTAGCTCAATTCGACCTGCGTGTAATTCCGGATGGGGCCGAGGATGCGCACATTGGGGATGATTCGCTGTCGGGGCCCGACGACCGTGACGAGTTGCTCGGACGCGAATTCCCCCTGCTGATAAAGATCCTTGAGCTTGGTCAGCTTGGCTCCGGCCCCGAACAGAATCTCCAGGTTCTCCTGGCTAACGTGCATGTGCCGGGCCGAAACATTGACCACCAGCGGATGTGGCGGCCCCCCGCCACGGGACGCGGCGGTCGCGTGTTGTTCGCGGACCGGCGGCGGGTTGATCTGGCCCCGCAGCTTCTGCCGGAGAACTTCACGGACCAGCCGCTCGACTTCCGACCGCTCCAATACTGACCCACCTTGAACCGCCATCTGAAATCCTCTATCCAATCTTCGTCATTATTATGTATGTTATTTCATATTCTGTCAAATTTTATCACACTAAATCGCAACATGTTATTTAATAATATATTATATATGACATATTATTGAAAAAAGTGGAGTATTTTGGAATTTTCACGGCCAGTTACCCTAGAAATTCCGCAAAATTATGATTTGAGATTCCTAATTTTTCCCGTTGCTGGATTTGTGTTCGGCGTATTAATTTATGAATTGATTTTATGTAATTGCGTGCAATTCGATTTGGCGGCCGCGTTTATATGATGAATCCTCCAAATGCCATGGGCGACAGCGCCCCCGCGCTTCACCCGTCGGAAGACATTGTCGCGACGTTGGAGCACGGCGAGGAGCACTACCGCCAACTGATGCAGGGCCTCCCCGCCGCCGTCTATGTTTGCGACATGAATGGCCGGGTCAAACTATTCAACGAAGCAGCGGCTGAGCTATGGGGCCGAAGGCCGGTGATCGGCCGCGACCTGTGGTGCGGCTCGCTGCGAATTTATCGTACTGATGGGACGCCATTGTCGCTGGAAAACTGTCCGATGGCGGTGGCACTGCGCGAGCGGCGCGAGGTCAGCGGATACGAGATTTTGATCGAGCGGCCCGACGGCTCGCGGCGGAATGTGTTGCCGTTCCCCCGGATTATCCGGGACCGATCCGGGAAAGCCGTCGGCGCGGTAAACATGCTGGTCGACATCACCCGGATGAAGACAACCGAATCGGCGTTGAAAGACGCGGCGGAGGCGGCCCTTCGGTCAAAGGACCGGTTTCTGGCGGTTCTGAGCCACGAGTTGCGCACGCCGTTGACCCCCGTTGCGATGGCGGCGGCGGCGATCGCCGGCAGCGCCGATTTGCCCCGGCCCTGCGCGAAGAAGTTGAAATGATCCGCCGGAACGTGGACCTCGAGACCAAGTTGATCGACGATCTGCTGGACCTGAGCCGGATCACCAGCGGCAAGCTGCGTTTGCAGCCTCAAACCCTGGATCTGAACGATGCGGTGAAGCATGTCCGCGAAATCTGCCGAGTGGAGATTCTGGAAAAGCGCATCCAATTGCACTGCGATTGGGGCGCCCACGGCGCGAAGGTCGATGCCGATCCGGCCCGATTGCAGCAGGCGCTCTGGAACGTTCTAAAAAACGCGGCCAAATACACGCCCGAAGGCGGGGACATTTTTATTTCCACCGAACGCGTTGGCAGGCGCGTGCGGATCACGATACGCGACACCGGCATCGGCATTGCGGCCGATTTGCTCCCCGGCGTTTTCGATGCGTTCGAGCAGTGCGGCTCGGCGGTCGCCCGTCAATTCGGCGGTCTTGGGCTGGGCCTGGCGATTTCCAAGGCGCTCGTCGAACTTCATCACGGGCAAATTCGCGTCGCCAGCGATGGCGTAGGGAAGGGCGCTACGTTTATAATCGAATTGTCTGAGCGAGCCTCAAAAATGGAAAATCAGAACGTAAAAGTAGATTCCGGCGCCAGCGGCCCGCCGGCATCGTTGAGGTTGCTCCTGGTTGAAGACCACGTCGATACTTCAAGAATGCTGGTCAAGCTGCTGGGCTCGGCTGGCTACACGGTGCGGACGGCGAGCAACGCTGCGGGAGCGCTGGAACTGGCAGCGAAGGAGCCGTTCGACTTGATTCTAAGCGACATCGGCCTGCCCGATGCCACCGGATATCACCTGATGCAACAGATCAAGCGGGACCACGGCATCTGCGGCATCGCCATGAGCGGATATGGAATGGATGAGGACATCCGCAAGAGCCAGGAGGCGGGCTTCAGCGATCACCTGGTGAAGCCGATCAGCTTCGCGCAGCTTGACCAGGCGATCCAACGATTGGCGCGGGGCTGAAGGGCCGCCTTCGAACAATTTGACGAAATAAAGAAGCTCCGGATGTACATCCGGAGCTTCTTCATTTTGAACCGAGAATCGAGGAGGGCAAATCCCCGACTAATTGTTGGTGTCCAGCGCGGACAAGCGGGCCTTGGCGTCAATCAGCGTCGGATCGCACTCCAGCGCTTTCTGATATTCCCCCTTGGCTTCCATCTTGCGGCCGGTCGACTGGTAGATGCTGGCAAGGTTGTAGTGGATTTCGCCCTCATTCAAAACGGAACTCCACATGCGAAGGGCTTCGGCGATCTTACCCTGCCGTGCCAGCATGATGCCGTAGTTGGTTCGGCACGGGCCATTGTGCGGATCCTTTTCGATGCCCTTCAGGTAAGTCTCCTTGGCCAGATTGGGAAAGCCGGCCAGCTCGTAGCAATATCCGAGATTGCCGTAGGCAAAGCCGGCGTCTCCGCTGGCTGCAATGTATCGCTTCCAGACCGCGATCGACGCGTCGTAGTCCTTCTGCTCCGCGTAAATCACGCCCATGCGGCACAGCGACGGCAGATGCTTGGGGTCCAGGTCGAGTGCTTTGTTGTACTGATGAATCGCCTTGCCGATGTCCCCCTGGCCCTCGCAGAGTTGTCCCAGCGCAAAACGAGTGTCCGCCGTCACGGGAGTGTCTTTCACTTCCTTGATCTTGGCGTTCTCGCTGCTCATCTTCTGGGCTTGCGATGAACTCAAGCCCTGAATCGAGGCCGAGCTTTGGTGGCTGCTGCTGCACGCACACAGAAAAATGGTCAGGCCGCAGAGGGTTATAACTTTGTTCATATCTGTATTCCTCGGTCAAACGATCCGGCAAGTTAAGCAAGCACGTTAAGAGTTGCCGGTTCTATCGGCAGATCGCGATATACCGTGAAGCAAACACGAATGAATCACGGTGATTTCAGCTTATGGGACGCGGCATCTTGTCGCGGGGGTTGAATCGAGGCTGGAAATCGGCAGATTGGTCCGTTTTCCGACCCTCGTGCAACAGCAGGATTACAACCCCTGGGTCCATCGGCTGGCGTTGATTACGGCGGCGGCGACCTTCCCCCTGATCTTCATGGGGGGTCTGGTGACCAGTCACGGAGCCGGAATGTCCGTGCCGGATTGGCCCAATTCCTGGGGTTACAACATGTTCACCTTCCCGCCCAGCAAATGGGTGGGAGGGATACTGTTCGAGCACACGCATCGGCTGGCCGGCGCGGGGGTGGGGTTCCTGACTATCCTGCTTGTGGCCGCCGCATGGGCGACCGATCGGCGGCGATGGGTCCGATGGACGGCCATCGCGGTTCTCCTGGCTGTCTGCATGCAGGGAACGATCGGCGGGCTGCGCGTCGTTCTCAGCCAGCGCGATCTGGCCATCGTTCATGGAATCGCGGCCCAGTTGTTCTTCTGTTTCATCGCCGCGTTCTGCGTAATGACTTCACGATTCTGGAGCGAGCGACAATATTTCGCCCCAACGCCGGCGATCCGAAGAGTTTATCATCTGTCCCTCATCACCGTGACCGTCCTCCTGGCACAACTGATCGTCGGAGCGATCATGCGTCACAGCGATGCCGGGCTGGCGATTCTGGATTTCCCAACCAGCTACGGCCATCTGTTGCCTCCGACAACCATCGACGCGGCGTTTCGACAAGAAGCAATTCATCGATTTGGCACCAACCTCGGCCTCAACCGCGTCACGCTCTTCCAAATCTGGATCCATTTCGCTCATCGCATCGGGGCGATGCTCGTCACAATTTCGATAATTACGCTGGCCACGACGATCCTGCTTCGGCTCCGCGGCAACCCGGTTTTCACGAGGCCCGCATTAACGATTCTCGCTTTGCTCTTGATTCAGGTTACATTGGGAATTCTGACCGTATTGTTGCGCAAACCCGCAGATATCGCATCCGCCCATGTCGCGGTGGGAGCGCTCTTGCTCGTGACGACCTGGGTCATCGCCGTGCGGGCGATCGGTGTGATTCGAGCGGAAAAAGTTTCCGGTGAATTGGACCTTCAATATGCCACGGCGAACGCATAGAATCGCGAGCCTCTTTCCATGAACTCGGCAACCGACATTTGTGATCTTTCCGCCGTAAACGCGGAGTCTTCCTGGCGCGACTTTTACGAATTGATCAAGCCAAGAATGAATCTGCTGATCCTCGGCACGACGACAGTCGGTTTTTCCCTCGCGGCCAGAACGACCGACGACTGGAAACGCCTGCCCAACGCCCTGGTGGGGACGGCGCTATGCGCCGCCAGCGCGGCAATCCTGAACCAATTGCTGGAAAAGCAATATGATGCCCGAATGGAGCGGACGGCCAATCGTCCGCTGCCGACCGGCAGGATTTCTGAGCGACAGGCGCTGATCATGGGAATCGCGGCCGGGGTGCTTGGGGGATGTTATCTGCTGCTGCTGGTCAATTGGATGACGGCCCTGCTGGGCACGGCGACGCTGACGAGCTATGTGCTGGTCTATACGCCGCTTAAGCGGCTGACGACGCTGAATACCATCGTCGGGGCGATTCCTGGCGCGGTGCCACCGATGATGGGCTGGACCGCGGTCACCGGATCGCTGGCGATACCGGCGCTGGCGCTCTTTGGAATTCTTTTCGTCTGGCAGATCCCACATTTTCTGGCGATCGCGACGTTGTATCGTGATGACTATCGCCGCGGCGGGTTCAAGATGCTGCCTGTGGACGATCCGGACCTGCAGCGCACGGGCCGGCATATTTTGTTGTACAGCGCCGCGATGTTTCCGGTGAGCCTCCTGCCTGTGATGGCGGGGGTCGCCGGGCGGGTTTACACCGTATCGGCCGTCGTGCTGGGGGTGATGTTTTTCGCCTTCGCGCTTTCCTGCGCCAATCGCCGAACCCGCACCGAGGCCCGAAAATTATTTTTCGCATCCATCATCTATTTGCCAGTGTTGCTCGCGATTCTGATGATGGATCAGGTGTGACCACTCCAATCGTGTTGTTCTGGACATTCAAAAGATTGTGGATCGGCGCCATTGTGGCCGTGTCGTTAGCTGGCGGCTGCGGCCGCGAGGATGCCGCCGACACTCGCGCCGCGGAATCGGGCGATGGCGTCATCCAGGGCCGCGTCATTTTCTCGGGATCGGCGCCGGAAATGAAAACCATTCCCGGCTCTCCAATGATCATCGATGAATCAATTGTCGTCGGGCCGCGAAACGGATTGAAAAATGTCATCGTGTTTCTGAAGGACGCTCCGAAGCCATCGTTTGTCCTGCAATCACCGGCAATCCTGGACCAGGTGAAGTGCGTCTATGTCCCGCATGTTCTGGCGATCCAGACAGGCCAAACACTCCGACTGAAATCGAGCGACGCGATGATGCACAACGTGCATTTGAAATGTCTGGTCAACCCGGATGCCAACTTTGGATTCCCCGGACCGGGCCAGCGCGACATCACGCTGGCCTCGCCGGAAGCGCCGTTTGCGGTAAGGTGCGACGTGCATCCGTGGATGAGCGCCTGGATCGGCGTATTCGATCATCCATGGTTTGCCGTGACGCGCGATGATGGCAGCTTCACCATCGAGCACGTGCCGCCCGGGCGATATACGCTGGCGGCCTGGCAGGAAGTGCTTCCGCAGCAGGAGCAGTCGATCACCGTCTCCGGAACCGGGCAAACCGAGGCGGATTTTACGTTTCAATCGCCATGACATTGCGAGATGACTTTTGTGAGGAAAATGCAGCCGGATTCGCCTGAATCCATCATTGAGATCGATCGCCTGAGCCATCGCTACGGCCAGCGCACGGCGCTGGTGGATCTGTCGTTGCGGGTCAATCGCGGAGAGATTTTCGGATTTCTCGGTCCCAACGGCAGCGGCAAGACAACTTTGTTTCGAATCCTGTGCACGCTGATCGCAGCCCCGCCAGCGACGGTGAAAATTCTTGGCTTCGACCTGGCAAGTCAACGCGAGGAAGTGCGCCGGCAAATCGGAGTCGTCTTCCAATCTCCGAGCCTCGACAAGCAACTGACGGCCGAGGAAAACCTTCGCCAGCAGGGGCATCTCTACGGATTGCGCGGTTCGGAATTATCGAAGCGGATCGACCGACTGCTCGGGCGCGTCGATCTGCTCGATCGGCGGCACGAGCGCGTCGAGCGGTTTTCCGGCGGGATGCGCAGACGCGTGGAATTGGCCAAGGGGATGCTCAATCAACCGCGAATTCTTTTGCTGGATGAACCAAGCACGGGCCTGGACCCGGCCGCCCGAATCGATCTGTGGAAACTGCTCTCCGAGATTCAGCGCGATGAAGGCGTCACCGTGCTCCTGACGACGCACTTGATGGATGAAGGCGACCGATGTTCGCGGCTGGCGATTCTGGATCGGGGCCGACTGGCGGCGTGCGACACACCGGCGGCGATGAAGGATCGCATCGGCGGCGATGTCATCAGCCTGACCACGCGCGAGCCGCAGCGCGTCGCCAAAATCATTAACGACAAATTTCAGTTCGCGACGGAAACTCTGGATGGCGCCGTCCGCCTGGAGCGGCAGCGCGGGCATGAATTTGTGCCGCAACTCATCGAATCGCTTCCAGGCCTGATCGATTCGGTTTCAGTCGGCAAACCGACTTTGGAGGATGTCTTCATCCGGGTAACGGGGCGATATTTTCGGGATGATGTGCCCCCGGCGGAAGACCCGTAAAATGCGCGGCCTTCCCATGGCGGGAAATCTTCACCATGAGATTCGCGGCTTTGATTTCCATCGTGAATTCATCCGCGAGCGTCACCCCGCTGTGAAGAGAGTAAAACACCTGCTTGCCCTTGCGGCGATTGGAGATCATGTTATTGCCCCGGAGCAAGCCAAGATGATGGCTAACCGTGGGCTGTGGAAGCCCCAATTCTTCGCAAAGGGAAGTGACGTTCCGTTCGCCCCTAGCCAGGGACAAAAGGACGTTCACGCGAGTCTTGTCGGATAAAAGTCTAAAGAGGGAAACAAGCTGATCCAGATCCTGGTCCAGCGCCATGACATCCAGCAAAGACATACGGACTCCTGCATTGGCTGAAGTGAATTCATGGCGGCTGGTATAACTATAGTACCGTAAATCCCCAAGATTTGTAAAAGCTATATCGGTTTTGGAGAAAATTGATGAGATTTCGGTCCACATACGCGGCTTGCTGGGTGCTTCTGCTGATGCCCGCGCTCGCCCTGGGAACAATGCAAGCGGCTGAATCGCCCACCACCGAACCATCCGTCGAACAATGGGCCGTTTTCGATCACGCATTTTCCGGCCCAGCGACGGGTAACCCGTTTGCGGACATCGAATTATCTGCTCGATTCACTTCGGGTGATCGAGCCGTGTCCGTTCACGGATTCTACGATGGACAAGGCCAATACCGCATTCGATTTATGCCAGGCAACCGGGGGCAATGGACTTTTATCACGCAGAGCAATTGCGATCAGTTATCCGGCCTCGCGGGCTCATTTATATGCGTCGCCGCCACGGGGAATAATCATGGGCCGGTAAGGGTGCAACACATCTATCATTTCGCATACGCGGACGGCAAGCCGTTCGTGCCGATCGGCACCACGTGCTATTCGTGGACGCAGCAACCGGATGAAATCGAAGAGCAAACCCTGGCTTCGCTACGGGCCTCTCCGTTCGACAAAGTTCGCATGTGCCTTCTGCCGGGGAAGCAAACGCCGCTTTTTTATCCCTACGCGAAAGACGCCGCCGGCAAGTTCGACCCGTCCCGGTTCAACCCCGATTTTTTTAACCATCTGGAAAAACGCATTGAGCAATTGGGCGAGCAAGGCGTCGAGGCCGACCTGATTCTTTTCCATCCCTATCACAAGGGGGAGATGCAGTGGTTCGATGATCTCGATAATGCCGGCGACGATCGCTATCTCCAATACGTCGTCGCACGCCTCGCCCCGTACCGAAATGTGTGGTGGTCGTTGGCCAATGAATATGGGCAGGTGAAGAACAAGACCGATGCGGATTGGGATCATTTCTTTCAGGTGGTTGAAGCGACCGATCCTTATGGGCGTCTGCGCTCGATCCACAACGCCGCGAAGATTTACGATCCCAACAAGCCGTGGGTCACGCACGCCAGTATTCAAAACGGCTCGGCCGTCGCGGACTTTGGCCGCGCGGTGCTGTATCGCGAAATGTGCCCAAAGCCGCTTGTCTATGATGAGGTTTGCTACGAGGGCAATATCGACCGGAGATGGGGACGTCTTTCCGGCCGGGAAATGGTCGAGCGGTTCTGGCTCGGAACCATCGCGGGAACGTACGTTGGCCACGGCGAAACGTTTTCAAATTCCAAAGGAATCTCCTGGACAGGCGAAGGCGGCGAACTGATGGGCCAAAGCCCGCCGAGGTTGGCGTTCCTTCGAAAAATTCTGGAGTCCGGCCCGGCCGAGGGAATCGAGCCGATCGACGAAGATTACGAAACCCACGTCGGCGGGAAAGCGGGTGAATATTACCTCGTCTATTTCGGAACGGAACAGCCCACCGCGTGGAAGTTCGCCCTCCCGCGCGATCCTCCTGACAAGAACGCGCTTCGGGAAGGAATGAAATTTCATGTCGATCTGCTGGACACGTGGAACATGACGATCACGCCGGTCGATCGGGTTTTCACAATTGGCAAATTGGCGGAATCGGTTTTTCCGGCCGTAGATGATCCAACGCTTTCCCTGCCTGGCATGCCGGACATGGCGCTGCGGATTCAACTTATCAAATGACGCGGGCGTTTTTTCAAATATTGATTGCCTTGCTACTGGTCACTCCAACACTGGCGAAAGATCCAATCCGTATCGAAGGCCCCGAGCAATCCCGCCTGAACGGCAACCTCCCCGATGGCGGGCTCCCGCCGGTCGTGGGAGTGCGGAATATCCAGGTGTTCCGGGCTTCGCGCGACGAACCGGAACTCACCGACGACCAGGGATTCACCTACAACCATCACGTCGATATCGCCTGCTGGAAAGGATGGCTGTACGTCGCCTGGGACAACGGCCAGAAGGATGAAGACACCTGGCCTGCGCGGGAGGTGTACAGCATTTCAACCGATGGCGTCTCATGGACTCGCCCCGCTGAACTGTTTCCGATGGGACTCTCCAATCCCCTGCGAATGTATTTCTATCACGCCGCGAACGGCCACATGCTGGCGATCGCCGTGCGCCGGGTCGTGCACGGCAAGATCACCGATGCCACCGGAGGCGGCCTGGTCGTTCGAGAATTGCTCGCGGATCACACGCTCGGACCAGTGTCCACATTGATCAAATCCCCCGCCGCCGCGACCGGCCCGCCTTTTTTCGTAGACTCCAACGACAAAGCGTTCGCCGAAGCATGTGGTCAATTGCTCGCCGATCACACGTTCCTGGAACAACAGGATTACGGCGCTCTCCTGAACGACCAAAGAATGAAGCCCTACGATGGCGCTCCATCGGATTTCGGCAAGGCCTTCTGCTTCTTCCATCGCAAAGACGGCACGCTCGTCGGAATCGGCAAAAAAGGCTGGGTCGTGCAATCCTCGGACAATGGAATCACCTGGTCGAACGCCACCAAGCTCCAGCAATTCACGGCCGGCACAGCCAAGGAATGGATTCAGCGAACCATCGACGGTCGATTCGCCTGGGCACACGACCCATTCCCGGTCAACCGCTTTCCGCTGGCCATCCTGACCGGCAACGATGGCATCACCTTTCGCGACATGCGTATCGTCCACGGCGAAGTCCCGCGCCAACGATACGCCGGCGCCGACAAAAACATCGGTCCGCAATACGTCCGCGGAATTTCCGAATGGAACACCGATGGCTCGCGAACAGATCCCGCGATGTGGCTCGCCTACAGCCTCAACAAGGAAGACATCTGGGTCAGCCGAATCCCCGTTCCCATCCAAGCCGAGGGAACCGGATGGAACATTTACGCTCCGAAATGGGCCGATGTCTCCGTCGATGAATCGGATGCTGATAAACTTGTGATGTTGGAAGATCACGACCCCTACGACTACGCCCGCGCCGACCGCATCTTCCCGCCCCGTTCAAAAATCACCGCGGAATTCGAAGTGATGCCAAAACATCTGGGCCCCCGCGATCTCGAAATCGAATTGTGGGGCGAATTCAACGACGCCCGCGCGGCGAGAATCGTCCTGAACCCCGATGGCAACATCGAAATCACGGGGACAAGTGTCGCGCGATACTCCATCGGCCAATGGATGAAATTTCAAATCAACGCAGATGCAACCAGCAGCGAATTCGATATCTCCATTAACAACGCACCGGCCGATCACGGCAAATTCTCGGAAAAAACGAATTTGCTCGACCGCCTGGTCTTCCGCACCGGCCAATACCGTCTCCTGCCAATTCGTGGAAACGAGATTCCGGCCGGAAGTGACCGGCCAACAGAACCGTCGGAATATCTCGTACGACGCGTGACGATACATTGAACGCTCCCATCGAGGTCACGATTCGATTATTTTATCCCGGATATGTTCGACGAAACCAACGAAGGCCCCACAGAGCATCCCCTAACTCCGGCGGAGCGCGCGAAAGAGAAGTCCGATGAATTCCGCATGCACGCGGAACTCGCGGCGGTTTTTGAAGGGTGCAGAAAATTCGACGCCCAGATTCTTCCAGGATTTGACGCGCAGCTTTCCCGCGAAATCCAGCGAAGTTTCGGTAGGCTAGAAAAATCGAAATCAGCCGAGAGTCCCGTCCTGCCCGAGCCGTCAGCCGCCGAGGCGGCTGGATTGCTGAACTTTCCCGAAGCCCGCAACCTTTCCACCAACGACTACCACATCCACCGCCGCCCCGGCGAAGTCATGATCGTCCGCTGGCTCGCGGCCGATCAGGTCGAAACATTCTACGACCGCCTCCAAGCCCATTTCGACGCCGCCCTGCACGGCTACAGGGACGAGGAACGGCAATCCCACGAATGGAAAAAAGACCCCGACACGCTCGCCTTCCTCGCGGCCCTTGATGCCGTCGAGGTGAAGATGGCCGATCGCTATCTCCGCGAGATCATCCGCACGCACAAAATCTTCGTCCTCTCCACGCAATCCGCCGACGAGATCAACATCGCCTACCTGTCCGACTACGTCATGGGCGTTTCCGCCGCCGACCTCGTCGGCCGCGCCTCCGCCCCGCCGGACGAGCCGTCCGAGCGCGATCTGGCCTGGTTCTACAAACTCTTTTCCCTGAGGGGGATCATCGAAGGGATCGAGCGGATGTGCTTCTTCCTGTTTCTGCAGAAGTCGGATGAGATGGGGGAAGAGGAGGAGTAAACCAAGGGGCTTGCCTTGACGGTATTTTGCAGGCCTCTAGAATGGCCTGATATTCCCGGGGCGATGGTCTAACGGGATGACGGCTGAATCGCATTCAGCAAATCGGGGTTCGATTCCCCGTCGCTCCATTCAGTTCCCACATCAAAAACGCCGGGGTGCCGGAAATTCTGCCGGAAATTCGCTTGACTGCTTTACCCCCTGCCGTCCTCATATAATCAACTTTTACGAGGAGATTGCATGGTGGCGATGATGACGGCGACGGCGGACAAGGCGATCAGGGGTGGCAAGCGCGGACGTAAACCCAAACCGTATATTTCAAGCTGGGGGGAAGTCTGCCCCGGTCTTCGCAAACGCCCGTCAGACGGGCGGTGGGAAGCCAACGGCAAGGTGTTCAGTGAAGCTGACGAACGAAAGGCCGTCCAGCGATATCAGGAAATGATTGGTGAAGGCGAAAGCCGTCTGGAGCGGTCAGAGAAATTCCGAATCGCTCAACTGACCAATTGGAATTGGATCGCCGATCAAATCCGTAGCCGTCCGTCATGGGTAGCGCAGAAAACGGGGATCGAGCAAATCGCATATCTCGCCGAACTGAAACCGCCGAAACCGTTGCCGTCGCTCGACGCGCTGGAACAGGAATGGAAAAACCATGCTCGCTGCTCGAAAGATCAAAAGGCGAAAGTGTTGCGAGCGTGGCAAGATTTCCGAGAGACCAGCGAGATTGGCGGCTTGCGGGACATCACCGCCGAAATTTGCGTTGCGTTCAAGGATGACGTTCACCAAAGGGAAATCTCTGGCAAGCAACAACAACACCTTTTTTGCGGCGCACGGCGTCTGCTTCGGTTCGCAAAGAATAGGGCGATTGCCGTTGAAGCTATCGAGCGGGCGCTGGGGTATATGGCTCTATGGGAAGCAAGCGAATCCGGCGTGACCCTGAATCCCCTGCCAGTTGAAGTTGACGATTGGAAAAAGATACATGCGATTGCCGAAGGCGATGACAAAGTAATGATCCTTTTGATGCTGCAAGCTGCTTTATACATCGGCGAGCGCCGCCGAACGTGACCGCTTTGAACGTCATTCCAAATTACCCGATCCGCAGAAATCTCTATCAGCGTTCTTTGCATCGCTCATCATTTGCGATGAAAAAGGCGAAGCCATGTTTACCGAAGCCGACGTTCAGGCGTTGGGTAAACAGGATTGGCGGATATTAGATCGAATCCTGGCGGCGGGGATCAAACTGAACGCATTGGGCAAAGACGAAAAAGAACTGCTAAAAAAAAGTTAGCAGACGATCCTGAACACCGCTGGAAATTCCACTATTGCCTTGCGATGGGTATCGCCCATCCTGATTTCATCGAATTAAATTCACGTCAGTTAAGCGAATGGCAAGCGTTCAGTGAATTACATCCCTTTGGCGAACGTCGGGACGATTTCCGCGCCGCATCAATCGCATGGGCCGTCTGCAAAGCGATCAGACCAGAAATCAAATTGACGTTTGGCGACTTCATTTTGCCAGAGGTCATCAATCCGTTCAGCAGGACCGAAAGATTCGTCAAGCGAATGCAAGAAATAAAGGAAATGAAGGCGAAGCAATGGAACCAGTAGTTAATGGCATCGTCGATTTCAGCGCTCAATATATTACTGACTGGTTCGGCATCAGGACTGGTATCAGCACTCGCACAAGGCAGGTCTGCCGCCGGGGAATTCGGCGAATCGGTTTCCTCATCCTTTGAACATATCGGCGGCATTCTCGAAACGGTCGGGATCGCAATCAGCGCCGATGCCATTGGCGATTTCCTGAAAGATGCCTCGCAGCGTGTTGGCCAATTGGCACTATCAGCCAATGAGTTAGGCGTCACCACGGATGCGTTAAGCCGTCTCCAATTCGCCGCAAAGGAAACTGGCGTTGAGACCGAGGCGCTGACCAGCTCATTCGCAAAGATGGAAGTCGGGATCGGTAACATATATCTCTTCAACCTATCCTCTTGACCTCGGCACGCTTTCACAGACATACGGTTTATACATCTTCGTCATACCAGTTGGTGTTAACGATCCGCAATGGACACTTCCGAAAGCATCCACGATGCCGAACAAGACTATTATTTTAGAATGTCAAGACCCACATTTTGCATCCAATGGGCAACAGAGCGCGGTTCTTGTTACTCATTCGGGAGATCATATTAACACGTTAGACGGTCGCCTCTTTTGGGGTAGCCTACATACCTACATGCTCTATAGTGATGGCGGAACGAATTGGTACGATCGAACCGAACCCGAAGATCGACTCCGCTATCTTCAACCCCATAATCCCTTCCGATTATAAAATAGTCCATCCCAAGGCCACGCCTGCTCTATCCCCTGAATTAATCTACGGCGGCTGCACTCTGGGGCATTTCCATTTTCCCAATCGTCTCCTGATTGCTCTCGATGACGGCAACGTCCTTGCCTGCTGGTGCCTCTTCGACGATCGAAATCCTGCTGACGATCTTGACGTGCCCGATGCCTTAACGAACATGAAGATTGCGACGACGGATAGCATTTTATTCAGCGAGTACCTGCTCCACACCGACGTTACCAGGAGCGGCTTCCACTGGCGCTGGTCGCTCCTTCGGCCTGCCAAGCCGCTGCACGAAGGGTTCCTTTTATCCTGGACCGTCCAGCACGATCACGATGATGGTCGGAACATCAAGCTTGTGACGTCCTACAAGCCCGATGAACTGCCCGAGCGAGTCATGAATCTTCAGAAAGAGACCCTTCCGCCGAATGGCAAACCTCTTACCCTGCAGGAAATCGAAAGAGCCGCCAACCCCTGACTCTGGAGGGTTTATGCCCGGGCAAATAGATAAAGTAACCGACGCGAAAACTTCAAAATTGCGGATTGGGCAATGCGTGTTTGTTCAATGGAAAGATTACTGCGGTTCTAATGGAAGTGAAAATGAGAGTGAAGGACCGGCTTTCATGCGACACACGTCGGTCGGATGGATTATCCGAAAAACAGACCGGGCGGTTGCGCTTACGTCCAACATCAACACAAAGGACGGAATCTCGATGCGCCATACCGACGGGCACATTCTGATTCCGATATGGGCGATCACGTATATCGGCTGCGTTTCGCTGCCGTCCTGTCTTGAGAAATCGGCAACTCCCGGGCATAGATGGCTTAGCACGCGAAAGGCTGAAATTCTCCCATTTATCTTCGTGCACCACCGGCCATAACTTTGGTATGATGCAATCCACTCATTTGTATTCGTATAGGCCAAAGGAGCAGCCATGTCGGAACTTATGTCTCCTGGAAAACGGACGGCCGTTCGAATTCGCTTGCTTCTCGAAGTCCTTTTGCTGGCGGCTGTGGCCCTGGTCGTTTATTTCGGATACGTCCGCGAACAAAAGCCGAGGCATTTAAACCTCGCTTTGGTGACTTGGACGCAGGACCCATTCTGGGAGCCTCTTATCCGGGGAGCCCAGGATTATGCGGACAAGTCCAATGTCGACCTCACCGTTATTCGGTCGAAGCCTTCGGTCGATGAGCAGACACAGCACATCCGGGACTTGCTGGCTTCGAACGTTGATGGCATCGCGATTAGTCCCAATGATGCGAATGCGCAACGTGAAATCCTGGACCAAGCCGCGAGCAAGGTTCCCCTTGTCACGTTCGACACCGACGCGCCCGAATCCAAGCGAAGGCGCTTTGTCAGCATAGATAATTACGCGGCCGGACGGATTTGCGCGAGCGAATTGACCGAAGCCATGCCCGAGGGCGGGCCCGTGCTCATCTCGGTCGGCAGCGTTGCGATGCAACACGGCCGCCAACGGCGCCAAGGCGTCATCGATGAGCTGCTCGGGCGCGGATTTGATCGGAATCGCCCGGCCGATCCGATGGACGTCCCACTGAAGGGCCCGAAATTCACGGTGGTCGCCACCGCAACCGACGGCGGTGACCCGGCGACGGCGGTCGAGTCTATCGCGGCCGCGCTGAAAGCGCATCCCGAAGTCAAGGGCATTGTCGGGCTCTTTAGCTACAGCGCCCCGGCCGCACTGAAGGCGATCAAACAACTGGGTCGTCGCTCCGATCAGTTTAAAATCGTCAGTTTTGACGCGAGCGATGAGACTCAGGCCGCGCTTGAGGCGGGCACGATCTATTCTTCGATCCTTCAGGACTCCTATCGCGGCGGCTACGAAACCATTGAGGTCCTCGCCAACGAAGCCCGTGGCATCGCGCCGGGCCCGGCTGAGCTTTCACCGATTCTCACCGTACGAGTTGACGTCCTGACCAACCAAAATCTGGCCCAGTTTCGGAATTCGGGTGCCGTCCCGCAGCCATCCGCCTCATCGACCACGGAACCCGCGGCTCCGTGAGAGTTACGACTGGCAGGGAAAAACAAACCGATATTCCTTGGTTGCCGGCCATGCCTCAACGCAATCAGCCCTGTTCCCGATCCTCGCCATTCCCTACAATCCCCGCGCCTCATGTTCCGAAACATCCCCAACGCTCTCACTGCCTCGCGACTCCTTTTGGCCGGGGTTTTCTTCGCGATGCTGGCTTCGTATCAGAATCAGGGAACGCCCGAGCCGCATCCGGATGTGGTTTGGCTCAATAGCGCTCTGTTCATCTATCTGATCGCCCTGGTAACGGATTTCCTCGATGGATATCTGGCCCGGCGATGGAAGGTCGAAGGGGTGTTTGGCCGGGTCGTCGATCCGTTCGTGGACAAGGTGTTGGTGCTAGGAAGCTTCATTTTTTTCGCAGGAAAGAATTTCACCCCGATCACCGGGGTGGTGCCGTGGATGGTGGTGGTGATTCTGGCGCGGGAGCTGCTCGTGACCAGTCTGCGCGGAAGCATGGAGGACATCGGCGAGGCGTTCGGGGCGCAGCTCAGCGGAAAACTAAAGATGGGATTCCAGTCCGCGGCGATCCTGGTCATCCTGGTGTACGTCAATTATCGCAACCGGCTGGACGCAGATGCGCTGCACTATGCAACCCTGCTTCGCGACATCGCTATCTGGGGGACGGTTGTGATCACGGTGGCCAGCGGATTGATGTATGTTCGAAAAGCGGTGACGCTGTTTCACAAACACGGCCAAATCCAGCCATGAAGAACGCGGCCATGAAACGATGGATCGTCACCATGGGCGGCGTGGGATATTTGCCGGCCTCCGGAACGTTCGCGAGTTTGCTGACCTGTCTCCTGCTCTGGCCGGCGCTGGCGTGGGGAGGAATGTTCGAGCAAAACGCCGTGGCGATCGTGGGATTGATTTTATTTTCCGCATTGAATATCGCGCTTGCGCCCTGGGCGATCAAGGAGTTTGGCGATAAAGACCCCGGAAAATTCGTGCTGGACGAGGCCGCGGGGATTTGTCTGACGATTCTTTTCCTACCGATCAAAACCGGCTGGGGAACGGGCATCAATCTCGCCGCGGCGTTTCTGGCATTTCGGATCTTCGACATCACCAAGCCGCCGCCGGCCAGACAATTGGAAAGTTTGCCGACAGGCTGGGGAATCCTGCTGGACGATCTCGCCGCGGCGGTTTATGCGAATCTGGTGTGTCAGGTGATCTTGAGGTGGATTTTGGTTTGAACGAATTCGCGTAATCGGAAGATCCATTTTTACTGCGAGAACGCCGAGAACGCGGAGTCCCGGCGCCGGGATTGCCAAAAATAAGAATCGGATTCACACAAATACAATGGAGTGGAAAAGAACTTACGCAGAGGCGCGAGGCGCAAAGCTTTTTCTCTGCGATCTCTGCGAACTCCGCAGTGAATGTTTTGTGCTAGACATATCGGACGCTTCAATCGCATGATGCTTTTTCTCCCATGCTTCAGCCAGGGTCGCCAGCACGTCAAGCCGATGACCAGCGGCGGTCTTCGCCTTGGCGTCCATGAGCGAGTCGATTTCCTTCAGCACCCGGCGATAATCCCGTTCATTCTTAATGGGTTTGATCTTCATTTTCATGTCACCGGCAAGTCAATGTGGGACAGCAGCGCCTGCGCAATCTGCATATCCGTCGGCGTGGTGATCTTGAGATTTCGCTCTTCGCCTTCCACGAGCCATACCGGCTTCCCGGCCAGTTCCAACAATTGCACATCATCGGTGATCTGATCGAGCGGCAACGGACAGGCGTCAAACGCATCCAGCAAATCCCGGCGTCGCATCACCTGCGGAGTTTGCATCGCCCAAAGCTCGTCGCGCCTTAGCGTTTGTTTCACTGGCGCGGGCAACGGGCCAACCGCCTCTTTGATCGTGAGATGCACTTGCAGAGCGGCCGCGGCGGCGCCGTGCAGCAACGCGGCTTCAAAACACCGGGAGATCAATTCCTGGGAAACCAGCGGCCGAGCGGCATCGTGAACGGCGACCCACTCAATTGAATCGCGGCACGCCATCGCTGCGGCGCGGACGCTTCCAGCTCGGCACGTTCCGCCGGGGCATACCTGCAGTTTTGATCTTTCACGGGGATCGAGAAATTTCGCGCAATCAAGCACCGCATCGGCGTCTTCTGAGGCGACGACGATTCGCGCCACGTCCGCCCTCTGCGCGAAAGCCGCCAATGTTCGGGCCAGAACCGGCCGACCATCCAGCGGTTGGAACAGCTTGCTGATCCGCCCGCCAAACCGTGTCGAGCGCCCGGCGGCGGCGAGAATCACGGCAAATTCGGGCATATCGGTGATCCGGATGTTTCAGGAAACCTTGGCGGGCGGTTCGTGCGGGAGCCGGCCGAAGATCATCTTTCCGGCACTGGTTTGCAGAACGCTGGTGACGGTGAATTCGATTTCCTCGTTGAGATATTGCCGGCCTTGCTCGACGACGACCATCGTTCCATCGACAAGATAGCCGACCCCCTGCCCTGGCGATTCGCCCGGCTTGAGAAGCCGAACCGTCATGCGCTCGCCGGGGAGAACGACCGGCTTGAGAGCGTTGGCGAGATCGTTGATGTTGATGACATCCACGCCGCGAAGATTGGCGACCTTGTTCAGATTGAAATCGTTGGTAAGCACGCGGGCGTTAAGCTCGGTGGCGAGATTCATCAATTTGGCATCGACATCGTCGGGGCCGGCATCACGAGCGGAGGAATCGTACATGATGATTTCGGTGCGCTTGTTGCCCTGAAGGCGCTGGAGAACGTCCAGTCCGCGCCGGCCGCGGGTGCGCTTCAACTTGTCGCCGCTGTCGGCAACCGTCTGAAGTTCGCTCAGCACGAAACGCGGAACAATCAGCCGGCTGTCGAGGATGCCGGTCTCGGCGATGTCGGCGATTCGGCCGTCGATCAGAACGCTGGTATCCAGAAGCACCGCGCGGGCGCCCTTGGTCTGTTTGCTGAATTCCACGTACGGAATGATGAATCGGAAATCGTCCTTGGTCTGGAGTATGAAGCTGATCGCCAGATAGGAAAATACCACGGCGACCACGATGTTCAGGTTGTTGATAATCGCGGCCTTCTGGGCTTCATTCGCATCAGGCATATAGCGATCAACCAGCAGTGCGACGATGAAGCTGAATCCGTATGAGGTCGACATCCCGACGATGAGACCGAGAAACGTTCCGGAAAAAATCGCCAGTTTCCGCCTTGGCGAGAGAATGTCGATGCAAACGACAAACACGCCGATGCAGAGCATGATCATCAGCATCAGCCAGTCGGGGATCTGATAGAACTGGGCGCCGGCCTGTTCTTTAAGGAAGTAATAGCCGATCGCGGCCATCAGCAGGATGAATAGGGCTCGGAGTGATAGAAGCACCATATTATCGACCGTGTTTCGCCAGCGAACATGATAGATTGCCGAATGCCGAATGCCAAATGCCGAATGAATCACCAGGCATTCCCCGATTCGGCATTTGGCAATCGGCATTGCCTCTCGTAATCTTTCCCCCATGAATATCTGGCAGGCACTGTTCCTCGGAGCGTTACAGGGTATTTCGGAGCTATTTCCTGTAAGCAGCCTGGCGCAAACGATTCTGATCCCGGCGATATTGGGCTGGAATTTCGGTCCGGATATGCGGGAAAGGCCGGATTTTCTGGCGTTCGTGGTGGCACTGCATCTGGCGACCGCCGTGGCGCTTTTCATTTATTTCTGGAAGGATTGGAGAGAGGTAATCCTGGCCTTCATCGGAAGCGCCAAAAAGGGGAAATTAATTTATGACGAACCCAGCAAATTCGCCTGGCTGCTGATCGCGGGAACGGTCTTTGTCGGTCTCATGGGCCTGGTTTTCGAAAAGAAGCTGAGGCAGTTATTCGAAGACCCAAGCAAGTCCTGGATCGTGGCCGCAGTTTTGGTGCTCAACGGATTGGGAATGGTGACGGCCGATGTGCTGAAGCGGCGAGCGAGCGAGCGGGAAAAACAACCGATTTCCGCCCCATCGCCCAACGACGACCCGGCCGAACAAAGGACCGCCATGGAAGCCGGTGAGGCGATTGAGGACGATGAATCCGATCCGGCCGATGATGCTCCCGACCAGCGCCGCAAGGCGGAGGATTTAACGCTGATCGAAGGGGCCGCGATCGGCGCGACGCAGACGCTGGCGCTGGTCCCCGGTATTTCGCGCAGCGGCGTCACCATCGCCGCCGGTTTGCTCGCGGGACTGAGCTACGAGCAGGCCACCCGATTCTCTTTCATGCTGGCCACTCCAATCATCGGCCTGGCTGCCGCGCTGAAAGTCCCATCCCTTTTCAAACCCACGGCCCGGCCGATGCTGGGCTTGACCGCCCTGTCGGCTCTGGTGGCTGGAATCTGCGCCTATCTCAGCACCAAGTTCCTGATGCGATATTTCCGGCACCACCGCCTTGCGCCGTTCGGATGGTATTGCATTATTTTTGGAATATTCGCGCTGTTGATCCTGCGGCGATGAGGCGATTCGTCGGTTACAATCAGGCAACCGGGCGTGGCGGAATGGCAGACGCTACGGACTTAAAATCCGTTGGGCAGAAATGCCCGTGTGGGTTCGAGTCCCGCCGCCCGGATAAGATTGAGAACAATGAGCGCCAATCCGACCGATCTTCACGTTTCCACCGTTCCCAACAGGCGTAAGCCCAACGTATTGGCGTGGGCGGTCGTGTCAATTCTGGCCGGCCTGGCAATCTGGTTCATCTGCGATAACGCGGGGAAATGGAAGGACCGGTTCGTTCCCCGCAAGCTGCGAACCGTCGAAGCCGGTCAGATTTATGCCAGCGGGCAGATTGATCGGCATCTGCTGCGGCAGATTCTAATCGACGACCATATTAAGGTGATCGTCTCGCTGGTCTCGGATGATCCGACCGATCCGGACGTCGCAGCGGAGATGCAGGCGGCTGGCGATCTTGGCATCCAGCGGTTTGTCGACCCGTTGATCGGCGACGGAACGGGCGATATTCATGCCTATGCGAACGCGATTACGCAAATCGCGCAGGCGCAGAAAGAGAACAAGCCGGTGCTGCTGCATTGTTCGAGCGGAGCACAGAGGTCCAACGGTGCGACGTATTATTACCGCGTCCTTGTGCAACATTGGAATGCGGACGATGCCGCCCGAGAGATGACTCGAAATGGGCACAGTTCAAAAGAGAATCCGGCTCTGATTCCTTATCTCAACTCACATATCAGGGAGATGGCCGGGCTTCTGGTTCAGAACGGAGTGATCGATCAAATCCCCGATCCGTTGCCCCAGATTCAACGCGATTGAAGTAACGTCGATATGCTTGCAGAAAAGGGTGGAACGAAACGGCTTGATTTGCTGCTGGTGCTGGGCATCGGGCTGTTCGTGAATTGTGTTTACCTCGGAAGCGGCCCGCTCGCGGGGACGGAGGGCCATCGCGCGCTGGTCGGACATCAGATGGCGACAGGGGGAAACTGGCTTTTGCCGAAATTGTACGATCAGGTCTATCTCGCCAAGCCACCGCTGGATTACTGGATTCTAGCCGGGCTCGAAAAAATGACCGGCGAGGCGAACGAACTGATCTGGCGGCTGCCATCCGCGATCGCGGGAACCCTCATGGCTGTGTTCCTATGTTGGATCGGTGGCCGGTGGTTCGGACAGATGGGAGGATTCGTGGCCGGGATCGGCTGTCTGAGCATGATCACCTTCTGGGGGCAGAATCGCACGGCGGAGATCGATGCGCTCAATACGCTGGCATGCGTTGTGACGTCCTGTCTGCTGATCGATGTGGGGTTCATGGCTGAGCGGCGGCGCGCCGCGATCACATCGGCGGCTGGAGCGGCCTTCGGCGCCGCGATGCTGCTCAAGGGGCCGGTGGGATTGACGGGGATCAGCGCCGCCCTGATCGGACCGGCGATTTTCAATCGCACCAGTCTGCGCGCTCAAACAGCCGTGGCCGTGGATGGCCCTTGCGATCGGAAGCGGCATGTTCGCGGTCTACGCTATCGCAGCGTTGCGGGAATTTCGCATTCAAGGATTGCCAGTCGACACTTCGGGCGTCAACGAATTATGGATCAATCTCTGGAATCCCGATCGCATTAAATACCTGATTCCTACGCTTCTCCTCCCGGTGATATTGCTGGTGTATGCGATCCCGGTTTCGTTTTTCTTCCCCATGGCGTTCTACGGTCCATTGTGGAAATCCGGAACGGTTACCGAGGAGGTATTTTCGCAGCGCCAGCGACAATTGCTGCGCGCCTGGTGGGAACCCTGGCAGCCGCGTGCGTGATCACCATACTCTGCGGATTCAGCTTCCCGCGCTACAGCTATTCCTGGCTACCGCTGATCTGCCTCGTCGCGGGCGCGGTGGTTGAGGCATGGATGCGCGGCATCTATCCGCGGAAAATCACCGATTGGCTGCACGTCGCCCTCGCGGCCGCCGGCATCGCGTTCATGGTGGGAATCATAGTTTTGGTCGTCCTCTGCCTGATCGCACACGAAGGAAGTCCGGCCGTATTGTACGGCTCTGCGGCATTGGGTCTGGTTTTAAGTGTTCTGATCATTGGATGGATATTGCGAGATAATCAGCGCTGGGCCGTCGGCGGATTGATCGCGATGATTCTGCTGACGGGGCCGTTGTACGGGATGAGGGAGGCCGCCGATCGCGAGCACCGCTCGGCCGCAGGGCTCGCCGCCATCGTGCGTTCCAAAGTTCCCGCCGGCGAAACGGTGACGACCGGGCATCTGATATTCGATCAACCGGAGATCTTTTACTATTCGCGCGTCAACGTGGAGTCGCATCCGTTTTCCATGTATATCCCGCGCGAGTACCCCACCAGCCGGTGGCTGCTATTGGACTCGGTGGAGTATGAATGCTGGCGGCAAAAAATGCCGGGCCGGTTGAGGGACATTCGGCCCATGCAAAACGCGGAGTTCTCAGCGGTCCTGGCGTGGTTCGAGGCGAAGAACCAAACGGCGAGCGCGCGGGGACAATAGAATACTGACGATCAACTGACCTGCACCACCGCCGGAACGCTCGCATACCTCGGCCGCGCGATGGTGTCCTCGTCGAACGGAATCGCATCGGTCGTCACGCTGAATTTCTTCAGCTCGGCGGCCCCGAAGGAAGTCGTGATTGCGACATCGACTGCGTCGCGGCCGCGGGCCATGACCACTCTTCCGATGCGGGCGTGGTTGTGCCGGGCGTCAAATGTGTACCACCGGCCATCGAGGAAAACCTCGGTCCAGGCGCTGAAATCCATCGGATCGGGGTTGATCGGCACGCCGATGTCGCCCAGATATCCGGTGACGTATCGGGCGGGAATGTTCAGGCATCGCAAAAAGGCGATCAGCAGGTGCGAAAAATCGCGGCATACGCCCCGCCGCTCCTGATAGACCTGAAATGCCGTCTTGCTCGGATTGGCAAATCCATAACCAAATTGGATGTTGGCGTGCACCCATTCGCAGACCGCCTGAACGCGGCTCCAGCCCAATGGAGTGTTGCCGAACAGATTCCACGCGATATTGCTGAGGAGGTCGGTTTCACAATACCGGCTGGCGTACAGGAATTGGATGACGTCCGGCGGCAACGCGTGAACATCCCATTGACCGGCATCGAGGGAAATGGGATCGGGCAGTCCAGAATCGCGAATGAGGGTTTCATGCCAAAGCCGGATTTGCCCCGCGGCGCGAGAATCCGCCCGCAGCGATTGCCGAAATTGTCGGTAAAGGTGGAAATCGGAATCGAGGGGGAAGTCTGAATGATTTCCGGCCCCGAAAGGCTGCCCGATCGTGATGGATGCGTGTAAAGCATCAAAATCATTGGAACGGGAGCCGGCAACTCGAATGTGAGGTCAAAACCTATGCGGATTAGCATAAAACGGCTTGTTCTTCCTGCGGTCGCTTCAGGACGGAGTGTAGCAGGTGCCCGAAGAACGCCAAAGGGATAAATTGCCGGTGGGAAGAAAATTTTAAGATCGAAAAAGGCTTTCCATTGCCGGAAATACCGGGCAGAATAATGAACCGGGGAGCAGGAGCGGATCGTATGAGTGAGCCAATATATTCCGGGCCAGTCCAATCCGGTTCAGGCGCCCGTGGGCCGCAGGAGCACAGCACAGGCTGGTCGATCATCCTCGTTTTTGCATGTGTGGCCCTGGGATTCACCGCCAGCGCTGCGGACTACGAGAGGATTGTTGCGACCAGCGAACGCAACCGGGCCGGGCTGCTCGGAACCGAATGCTCGGCTGTCGAAGGGCAAATCGAAGATTTGGGGAAATTCCTGGCCGATCCGAATACTCGATTGATTCCGCTGGTCGGTTCGGGCGAATTCGCGGCGGACCCGGCGGCGATCGCATGGAACAGCGTCCAGCGCCACGGCTATTTCCTGTGCGATGATTTGCCGGTCCTGAATTCCGGCCGCGGATACGAGCTTTGGGCGCTGCATGGAATGGACGATCCCGTGAAAGTTGCCGGCTGGGATTCCAGACCCGGCGCCAGCGTTTATCCATTCGGGGTTTGGGAGCCAACGGCCGGCAAAATGCGGCTGGAAATCACGGCCGGGCCGCGCTCCTCGCAGAAAAGTCCGGCTTTCGCTGGTGAAATTGAATAACCGCTTTGTAAGATACGATAGATTCGATGGGAGGTAGTTATGGTCGCCATCCGATGTGCCGAAAAGCCCGCCCGAGCCCCCGCCTCGTCCCCAAATAAAATTCTCGAGCAACTCCAAAACAAGGGTTACTACGGCTTTTTTTCCAATGAGAATTGGACGCCCAACGTCAATCTTTACGAAACCGAGGCGGCCTATCTGGTCTGCGTCGACCTGTCGGGGGTCCAGAAGGAGAAAATTGACATCGAGGTGGTGGATGGCCGGCTTCGGATGAGCGGTAGCCGCGTGGTGCCGATGTGGACCGATGGCCCCACGACCACAAACGTCAGGATACGAATGCACTTGATGGAAATCGACCACGGCTCTTTTGCGCGTGATGTGGAACTGCCCCAGGACGTTCATCACGAGCAGATCAACGCCCGCTACAGGGATGGGATGCTCTGGATCGAATTGCCGAAGAAGCATTGATATGGCTGAATCACAGATCGTCGAGCGAAATCCAACAGCGACAGTCATTCGGACGGCGGGCAACGGGCAGCCGTTGAGCATCCCCACCCTGATTCCGATTCTGCCGATCCGCAACATCGTCGTCTTCCCCGGCACGGTCATGCCGCTGAACGTCGGGCGGCAGAAAAGCAAAAATCTCCTGGATGAGGTGATGCCCGCCGAAAAACTGATCGGCGTCGTCACGCAGAAAAACGCGGAAGTGGAAGATCCCGGCGTCGGCGATCTGTTCTCCGTCGGCATCGCGTGCATGATCCTCAAGCTCTTCAAGCTGCCGGATGGCAACCAGTCGATCATCGTGCATGGGCTGGTTCGATTCCGCCTGATGTCCATCGAACAGACCGAGCCATTCGCGATGGGACGCATCGAGGTGCTCGACGATGTGCTGACGCCGGGAACCGGGCTGGATGCGCTGGTGGCCTCGGTGCGCCAGCAGGCCAATCGCGTCATCGAGCTTTCGCCCAACACGCCCGACGAGGCGGCGCAGGTCCTCAACAGCATCGCCACCCCATCCGCGCTGGCGGATTTCCTGGCGGCGAATCTCCCGATCGAACGGGATGATATCTCCGAAAAGCAGCGGATGCTGGATGAAACCGACGTGGAAAAACGCCTGCGAATCATCGCCGCGCGCATGGCGACCCAATTGGATGTGCTGGAACTGCAAAGCAAAATCCAATCGCAGGTCAAGGAAAACATCGACAAGAGCCAGCGGCGCTATTACCTCCAGGAACAACTCAAGGCCATCCGCAAGGAACTGGGCGACGGCGATTCAAACGGCGGCGGTGAAACGGATTCGCTCCGAACGAAATTGGAAGAGGCCCAGCTTCCCGAACCCGTCATGAAGGAGGCCACCCGCGAATTGAACCGGCTGGAATCGATCCCCAGCGCCAGCCCGGAATACGGCGTCATCCGGACCTATCTCCAGATCCTCAGCGAATTGCCCTGGTCGGTGATGACCACCGACAAGCTCGATCTGGTCGAGGCCCGCAAAATCCTCGACCGCGACCATCACGATCTGGAAAAAGTGAAGCGGCGAATCATCGAATACCTGGCCGTGCGCAAACTCAAACCCGACGGCGGCGGCGCGATCCTCTGCTTCGTCGGGCCGCCGGGCGTCGGGAAAACGTCCCTGGGCAAGAGCATCGCCGAAGCCATGGGCCGGAAATTTATCCGCGTCGCCCTCGGCGGCGTGCGCGATGAAGCCGACATCCGCGGACATCGCCGCACCTACATCGGCTCCATGCCCGGGCGAATCATCGCCGAGCTGCGCAAAGCCGGCACACGCAATCCCGTCATGATGCTCGATGAGATCGACAAAGCTCGGCGCGGATTTCCGCGGCGATCCCGCGGCTGCGCTGCTCGAAGTCCTCGACCCGGCCCAGAATCACACGTTCACCGATCATTATCTTGATGTCCCGTTCGATCTTTCCCGCGTGCTCTTCATCGCCACCGCCAACACCATGGACCCGGTGCCCGGGCCGCTGCGCGACCGCATGGAAGTGATCGAAATCCCCGGCTACACCAACAGCGACAAGCTGGACATCGCCCGCACGTATCTCGTGCCCCGCCAACTGGACGCCAACGGCATATCGCCGAAAAAAGTAAAGTTCCAGGATGCGGCCCTGAGCTGGATCATCGAGGGCTACACCCGCGAAGCCGGCGTGCGAAACCTGGAACGGCAGATCGGATCGATCGCCCGCTCGGTCGCCGCCGAGATCGTCGAAGGCAAAACCGATCGACTCACCATCACCAAAGACCGCGTGACCCAGGTCCTGGGCCCCAGAAAATTCGATCCGGAACTGGCCAGCCGAACCAGCGTCCCCGGCGTCGCCACCGGCATGGCCTACACCCCCGTCGGCGGCGAAATCCTCTTCATCGAAGCCACCCGCATGCCCGGCAAGGGTCAAATCACGCTGACCGGCCAGATCGGCGACGTCATGAAAGAATCCGCGACGGCCGCCTATAGCCTGATCCGCTCCCGCTCCCAAAGCCTCGGCATCGATCCCAAACTCCTCGCCGAGAGCGACATCCACATCCACGTTCCCGCACGGCGCCGTCCCCAAGGACGGCCCCAGCGCCGGCGTAGCCATGTTCATCGCGCTGGCTTCCCTGATGCTCAACAAACCCGTCCGTCACGACGTCGCCATGACCGGCGAGATCACCCTCCGCGGCCTGGTCCTCCCCATCGGCGGGCTCAAAGAAAAAACCCTCGCCGCCAAGCGGGCGGGGATCACGCAGGTGATCGTTCCGAAACGGAACGAGCGGGATATGGTCGATATTCCCGAAGAGGTCCGCAAATCGCTGAAGTTTCATTTCGTGGAGAATATCGATCAGGCGATGAAGATCGCGCTGGGGAAATCGCCGCAGAAGGCAGCCGCCAATGGGCGAGCTAAAGCGGCAACGGCGAGGAAATAGACGGGCAGACTCCATCGCGGCGGCGGGCAATGAAATAACAAACTGGACAGAACTGAACGAAACTTGACAGTTTTGGTTAAATTAGTTAGTGTTTGCTATATTGATGGTAGGATATTTGAAACGGAATCAAATTGTTTAGGTTTGTTAGACAGTAAACCGTTTGGGTCGCGTTCAATTCGCCCGTCCGGTGGAAAGGAAGTCGAGTGGGTCGGTGCCGCGTCGCTAAGAAGCGACATTCAAGGCCCTCGCGGGAGCGCAGTGCCATTTTGCGCAATGGGTTCAGTGCAATTGGTCGCTTCTTTTGGGAATTGACATATGTTTCGAAAGTAACCGCGATTTTTTGGGTGCTGGCCACTGGCATTGTCGGCTGCGCCGAAAGTCAGGGACGAGGGAGCGCATCAGCTCAGATTTCGACTGATCCACATACTCCAGATGGTGCACTCAATTTGTACTGCCGGTCAATTGAGAAGGGTGATACGGAGACAGCCGCCAGCCTAATAGATTACACAAATGTTGATGCCAGTTATCGGCAACTTCGGATAGACGCATTGATCACCGACGCGCAGTTCCTCCGGACGGCAGAGCCGCATTATGGCTTAGACGCAGCGGTGCGGATATGTGAAGCATATCGACTTCCGATTGGGGTGCCTCTCCGGAAGTTTGTGCCGGGCGAATTTGATTACTCAAATGATGGAAGTTACGCGAGTGGAAGGTCAAACTTAAGTTATTCCAGGGCCGCGGCCCCTGATCCCGCGACGGCCGCACCGCTGATGTGCCGGGATCAGGATGGAATTTGGCGCATTTGGTTTCCGGGAGTGCACGGCGGTACCGGGGAGAATGGATCTCCCTCGGCATCGTGGGTCATATCTATATGTCGTCAAGATATTCAAATGAAAACCAAACTCATCGCCGCAATTAATACTGGGCGGTATCCCAATCCCGACGACCTCGTCGCGGCTATTGCTCCGGTATATGAACAACCGCACCTATGGCGCTTTAATCCTGCGCCGGAGAGCGGAAACACCACGAACACGGACAAGAGCACGATTCAAGGCGCGATTGAGACGTATCACCGCGCATTTACTAGCCGTGACCGGCCAGGGATTGCCGACTTCTTTTACGCGGATGGAGATCCGAACGGTGATTTAGCCAATGCCAGAGCGGCCAGGGTCATCTCAACATTACGCTTGAAAGACGCAGTCGATTGGACGTTTCACGTTGGGAACCAAAATGATGGCGTGATTCTGGCCAAAGGACTAAGTGGAATAGGCGATCAGCCCTGATGGGGAAGTCCCGGCAACGAGGAAGGAGATCGTGCAACTATTATTTTCGAGGACAACAGGGAGCTTCCCGTCCTAAAAGTAGCGGGCATTTGGAAACTTGACATTACTCCGACCAAACCGCAAACGCCGGCGAGTCTGGCGGAAATTTTGGAGCGTGATTCTAATACGCTTGACCTGATAACGACCGATACCAAAAGTGGAAAATATCGGACACTTAACGAAGTATATGCTAGTTTGCTTTCCTCAAAACTGGAGGGAAATCCCGGGCCGAACTGAGCGCAGCTGGGCCGGATATGGAACCATTCTGGGGACCGACGGGGAAGATTCTCAGGTTGGAACGAACAAAAAGTGACGCAAACCTTTAGTTTGTCCAGAACCAAATTGTTTAGGTTTGATAAACGGCAACCGATTCGGGTCACCTTCGGTTCTCGATCGGCGTTCTGGGTCGGGACTGTGTTCACGGAGCAGACGTGGCACTCGCCATACGCTTGAACTCAACAAGGCGGCGATCGTCGCCGGGATATGTGGCAAATTCCTCTGGACGCTGGCCGCCGGACGGGCCCCAACACATTTTGAGATGGTCATGATCGACCAGATAGAGTCCGCGGTAAACTTTGCCTTTTTCGAAGATTTCGAATTGCGGGGGACTCGTCGACGTATCAACGGTAATTGTCGCGAGGTCCTTCCAATACGAGTTGGAATAGGTGAAGTTGTTGCCCGCGATGACAAGTTTGCCTCCTTGAAATCTCGGTCCGGGTGCCGCGCCGTTGATTGTTATTGAGGCTGGAATCCACGTTCCCCGGAGGGCTGCCAGACCCGGATCTGCTTCGAGATTCGTTTTGGTGGGAGCGATGATGGGCGGAGTTGTGCCGGCCGGCTCCCATTGTGAACCCGGCTCTCGGCAGACGAGGAAGGCTCCGACGGCGCCTAGCGGGATTAGCAACGCCAGAAGGAGCACGGCGGCGGTGAACTTGATCTTCGTCGTCACCATTGCGGCGATTATTTTCTTTGCGATGAGCTGCGCGGCGGGCGAGGCGGGCGGGGATGTTCCTGCCGCGCACGCAGCGACGACCGCCGCGGGGGCCGGTTGTGTGGTGCCGACCGCCATCGCGATTCCCAATCCCGCCGCCGGCATAAACGCCCCCTTGCGCTCAAGCATCTTTCGCAACTTATCGAGTGCTTTGGCCACCCGCTTTTTGGCGGCGTCCTCGGAGACATTCAGTGCCGTTCCCACGTCTGCCATGCTTTTTTGCTCATAAAAGCGCAGCAGGATCGCCTGCCGATCGTCGTGGCGCAAGAGGCTCACCACCTCGTCCAGCCAGGGTTGCATTTGTTGCCACATCGTTTCCCCGTTTGGGTTGGATTTTTCGGCAACCATGGTTGCAGCGATCCTTTCATGACGTTTTCGCCGGGCGTTGGCTCGAAGAGCATGGCCTGTGGCGTATCGTGTGACCTGAAACAACCAGGCATTGAGCTGGGTATTTGCTTGTAGTTTCGGAGCCTTCTGAGCCAGGATGATGAAAACGGCCTGCGCGATATCTTCGGCGAGATGCGGATCGCGCACCCGGCGCAGGGCACAGGAGTAGACCCAGTTGGCATGTCGTGCCGCCAATTCTCCAAACGCGTCGGCCGATTTTGATTCGACATATTCGCGAAGTAACTGGTTATCGGTTTTGGCGATCGTGGTTTCCACGGTTTGACCTCGAATCATTCTATGCGTCCGGTCGAACTCTTACGCTTCGCGGCAGACCGCGTCCGGGCGATTTGGCGGCGAGTATTCGGCACGATTTTTTTCACCTGACCCAAAAGAACTTCAGCACTTCTGGCCCATTCCGAACAGATACAAATGCCCGAAGGTATGGAGAGGTGAAAAGATTTTTTTTGGTGAATTCCAAGGGGGCGAGACTCTCGCCCCCTTAGTCTCAACGCCTCCCTAGTCTGAGTCTCAAGCCCCTGGTCGAAATGAGCCTAGCAACTTGCCAGCGATTTGATGTCTTTTATTTCCAGAATCTGCTTGGGATACCCTTTCACCACGCTGTTAATCATCGCCAGCCCCATCTCCCGCATCGTCATCACCTGGTTCGGCATCACCACCCGCAACAGTGGATAGAGCCAGTCGAGGGGCCAGTAATACCATTTAATGTTCTTCTGCCCCCTTGTCGCCCTCATAAACCCGGGCCGAAAATTAAAGACGTTCCTGAAGCCGCATTTCATCAGATCGTTCTCGGTTCTTCCCTTTACCCGCGCCCACATGAGCTTCCCTTTTTCAGTGCTGTCGGTGTAAGTCCCGGTCACATAGTTGAAAACCATTCGCGGATTGAGGCCGGCAAGCGTGCGCACGAAATACATTGTGGTGTCGTAGATAATGCGCGTATATTCCGCTTCGCTCTTCCCCGCCGAACTCACCCCCGCGCAATAAAAACACGCGTCATACCCGGCGAGCTGACCGCTCACCCCATCCAGCTCAAGAAAATCCGGCACAATCAATTCCTTCAGCTTCGGATGTGTCGCGCTATAAGGCCTGCGGTTGACCATGAGCACTTGGTCTATCGCGGGATGCTCGAGGCATTCGAAGAGCACCCCCTCCCCCACCATGCCGGTGGCGCCGGTGATGATGACTTTTAGCTTGGGAGCTTCGGTGGTCATTGGCTAATTCACCTTACATCATAGCTCAGGGCAATCGCATGTAGTCCGAAAAAGGAGAAGACCCCACCCTAACCCTCCCCCGGAGTACCAAGGGAGGGGAAAGATAGGAAAAATGGCTACGTGCGATTGCCCTGCATCATAGCTCTGTTCAACACGGCATTTGTGGATACCTTCACTGAATGTTACAAAATCGAAAATCCCAAACGGAGTGAAATGGCCGGGACGCCGATGGCGCAGGCATTCTTTTCCCAATTCAAGTTGAACCACGCCCGCGAGGAGAAAGCCATGAAAATAAGAACGACGTGCCCGTCGATATTGTGCGTCGTCGTTGTGTTGATCTGCGGGTCCTTCGCCAAAGCCCAGGACAACGTCAGGGGCGGCTCCGAGCCGATCGTCAACTCGATCGATCCTTCGAAATTGACTTATGACTATCTGGTCGATGGGAATCTGGCCCAGGACGATTCGGCAGGCAAGAGATTCAAGACGTTGCAGGCCGCCTACGCGGCCGCTCCCGAGGGAACCGAGGGGAAGCCGACGGTCATCGGAATCAAGCCCAACGTCTACCAGATCTCCGGCAGCATGGAGCGCGTCCCGAGCATGAGCATCACGAAAAACTGGATTACTTTTCTGGGGCTGACCAATAACCGTCGCTCGGTGGTGCTCGCGGACAATCGTGGCCTGGACGAGGGAGCCGACGATGATGGATATCTTCTGGACGTCAACGCGACGGGATTCACGGCCAGGAACCTGACCATGCTCAATTACTGCAATTGCGATTACGAATACCCCGGCGACCCCGGAAAAAATCTGGCGATGAGAAACCCCACGATCACCCAGGCGGTGGCGCTGCAAGCATCGGGCGATAAACACGTATATGAGAACGTGGCGCTGCTCGGCCGGCTCGACACGATGTTCCTGCGCACCACGCGGTCTTACTTCAAGAACGTCTATATTGAAGGAACCGACGACTGGATGGGCGGTGGCCGGATCAGCGTTTGGCAGGACTGCGAACTTGTCTACCCAACCGGACGCGGCGTGATGTCGGCTTCGGGAGTCGTTTTTTTCAATTGCAAATTTGAAGCGACTCGCGGCATGCAGTTCTATAAAGCCGAGTTTGGAAGCGCGGCTCGGCCGGATGCTCTTATCAATTGCGTCGTACCGGTGACTTCGCCGCGGGCTCCGGTCGCCTGGGTGCGCGGCAAGGCGGCGCCACGGCCGAACCAGTATTCGCTCACGTACCGGAATAAAGATGCGGGCGGAAATCCGGCGGTGATCTATGACGATTCGGTCAGCGGGCCGGCATTCACTTATTCCAGGGAATTGTCTGAAGAGGAGCTTCGGGCCTACAACCCTTGGAACCTTTTGCGAGCGGCGCCAAATGGGCGTGCGGATGACTGGGACCCGGCGGGGGTCAGGGAGAAGTACGAATCGACCGAACAGGGAAGATTGGTGTTCCGAATGGCGTTGACGGGTTCCGCGTCGACGCGCGGTGGGCGTTTGGGCGCTGGAGCTCCGCCTGCAGCTGCTCCGCGAATTCGCACGGGCGGACCGGGGGTTACCATTGGCGCGACTGTCATACCGAACGATGCCGTGGACAAGACAATCACATGGTCGACAAAATCTGATTTGATTTCCCTCAGCCGAACCACGGGTTCGGATATCGTTGTGACGGGCCGAAACAAGACCGAAGAGGCACAGTATGCGGCGATCACAGCGAAGGCATCCAATGGTTTTTATGTCACCGCATACGTCTTTGTCGAGCCCAAATTCATCGACCCGCCGGCGGTGGTGGCCGCTCCAAAACTCAGCGCTGTGGCCGATGGAAAAGTCAGTGTCGATTACACGCTTGATCTGGGCGGTAGAGAGGATCAGTCGTTGATTACATGGTTCACCTGCGATGACGCTTCGGGAGCCAATCCGAAGATGTGCGCGGTGAGCCGCGGGAATCAGCCGCTGAAAACATATACGTTGATGCCTGGCGACGTTGGGAAATACCTTCGAGCGAGCGTTGAGCCGAAACACCAGATATCGGAGCCGGGCTCGGCGGTCTATGCAATGGCTACGACGGCCATCGCGTTGTCGGATATACCTTCATCCACTATTTCTCCGAATTTTCGGAATTTCGTCGAAGCTTCAACCGATGCGCCGGTGAGCGGATTGTGGGATGTCCAGGGAGATTGGACCATCGTCGCGGGAGACAATTTGACGAACGGGTATGGCATTCGTGCCGGCCGGGGTGCCGGGCCTCGATTGGCAGGAAGTTTTGGCCTGCCGACTCCCGCGAGCCTTCCGAGTGCCGGCGCAGTGCGCGGAGGAACGGGCGTCGGCGGCAGTTCCCTGCTCTATTTTGAGGATGGCGATTTCGGTGACGTACAGGTTGATCTGGTGATGACGCCCGACAAGACCGAGGGAACTGTATTCGCCGTCCCCGGTGGGCCCAACGACAGCGGTGCGCACAACTCTCACGGAGACATCTTTATCAAATATGATCCACGCACCAAGAATGGTTATTCTTTGAGGTACTGGAGAACCACCCGATCCACGGCGGCGTGCATGTTCCAATTCTTTAAGATTGAAAACGGAGTCGGCTCGCCGCTCAACGACGAGCAGGTCTTGTCCGGTGTATTCAAGCAGAACACATTTTTGACCCTGAAAGTGACCGGATCGACGATTTCCGTGGCGGCGCACAACACCGTGGACGACCAGACGCTGGCCATGGAAGGATCAATCGCGCCAAACCGTTGCGGCGGAGCGGGCGTTTGGTCCGTTGGAGCAGCCACCATCTATAGTCAGATTAAGATTTCCTATCCCTGAACGCGTCGCCGTTCGCAGCAGTCGCCATTCCGATGGAAAAGTTGCTGGGTCGTCTCATTGGAATTTGGATTCGCCTGACGCCAAAATTAGAGAAGTGTCGTTTGCCCGGTGGCGACGCGGTAAATGTACCAGACGATGACCAGCGCGGCCGTGACGTGAATCGCGGATCGTAACAGGGCGATAATTTCGGCGTGTACTGACTGCTGCATAGAAATCTCTATTCCTTTAATCGGTTATGCGGACGCGAGGCTTTAGGAGCAGTCGCGGGATCGGTTAAACCGGCCGGCCGCCGATAGTAACGGGGATGCCGACGGGTTGGGCTGCGGGGGAATAGCTGGGTTCCACGGCCAATTGCAGGGGCCGTCGTTTGCCGGCCGGGGGGAGGCCATCTTCGTCGATAATCCGCTGGATGGCCATGATCCCCTCGATGAGGGTTTCGGGACGCGGGGGACACCCGGGGACGTAAACGTCGACGGGCATGAACTGGTCGATGCCCTGGATGGTGGCGTAGGCGTCGAAAACGCCGCCGGTGCTGGCGCAGGCGCCCATGCTGATGACCCATTTGGGTTCGGTCATTTGCTGGTAGATGTGCTGCAGGACGGGCATCATTTTGGTGGTAACCCGGCCGGCGACGATTAGAAGGTCGCTTTGACGCGGGCTGAACCGCATGGCTTCGGCGCCGAAACGGGCGAGATCGAATCGGCTGGAAGCGGTGGCCATCAGTTCGATGCCGCAACAGGCGGTGGCGAACGGCATCGGCCAGATCGAGCTGCGCCGGGCCCAATTCACAACTTTTTTGAGTTGCGTCGTCAGGACGTTGTCGGGAAGGGTCTGCGTGTCCATAGATGAATGATTATACGGCAGATATCGGCATTAATCCCATCGGAATACGCCTTTACCCCAGGCATAAAAATAGGCGACCAGAAGAATAACGACGAAAGTGATCATTTCCATGAGTAGGATGAGGCCGTTATCGCTGGTGTCGGACTGGACATGTTTGGCGAAAATCGTCGCCCAGGGATAGAAGAAAATGACTTCGACATCGAACACCAGGAAGATCATGGCGACGATATAAAATCGGACGTTGAAGCGCCGGCGGGCGTCGCCGATGGGGAGCATGCCGCTTTCGTAGGTCGTTTCCTTGCCGGGGCCGGTGCGCTTGGGGCCGAGGAAAAGGGAAAGGGCGATGTTGGCGACGGAGAAGCCGAAGCCGATGATCAGCAGCAATACAACCGGCGCCCAGGAACCGACGGGCGAAGCGGTTTGATCCACTGCGAGAAACTGCGGGGCCATGCAACTCCTGATATAAGCCGGTCGTTAATCTATGCGCCGGCGTCGGATTTGCAAATGGTGGGCTTGCGTTTGCGGAATCGGGGTTGCAGGAGGCCGACGGCGGCGATCAGGGAGACCATCGCGCAACCGGGTTCGGGTACATTGGCGAGGCTGATGCCGTTGGCCGCCTCCAAACCGCCGGCCGCGGCCGCCAGCGAGGCGGACTGGCCGATATTGTGCGAGAAGGGCGAGAAGTCCTCGGCGTTGACCGTCCCATCGTAGTTGAAATCTCCCCTATCCCAAGCGCCGGGCTGGCCGATGTTGGCCGAGAACGGCGTGAAGTCTTCGCTGTTCACCGTCCCGTCCAGGTTGGCGTCGCCGAGCAGGGTGAACATGATTTCGATTTCACCGGACGGCAGGCCGGCAATCGCGCCATCAGCGCCGTCGGCGTACCCGATGCCATAACTTAGACCGCTGGCGGCGTCGTCAGCTGTGATGTCGCTGCTGATGATCGACGGGCCGGGTTTGCCGTAATAGCCGTCGTTGATCCACGATTCGATGGACGCGATCGGGTCGTTTCCGGTGGTGTAGTCGATGATGATACGATTGTTGCCGATGTCGAGGGTGCCGTTGCCGGTGAGCGACAAAGACGTGAGGTTTATGTTGCTGGTGCCCAAGGGGTTGCCGGCGGTGACATTATCGGCCAGTTGTACGATGCCGTTGCCGCTGATGGACAGCGTACCGGACGGCAGCGCGCTGGTCGTTGCACTGGTCGGCTCAATAAGAAGCCGGCCGGCCGTGATAACGGTTCCACCGCTGAAGGTATTTGGCGTTGAGAGAGTCAGAGTGCCGCTTCCGGATTTCGTGAGGGATCCCGTGCCGCCGATGCTGCCGCCGGCGCCGCTGATGGTGTAGTTGCCGTTGCTGTTGCTGACGACCACGAAGCCGGGACTGACGGTGGTGTTGAGCGTCACCGCATAGTTGGCTGTGGTGTTGCTGGGGTTGTTGTCGTTGAAAGTGACGTTGTCCTGGGCATTGAACACCGTGTTGGAGGCGCCGTTATTCCAGTTGGAACTCGTTGCGGTGTCCCAGAGGTTATTGCCGCCGGAGTTGTTCCAGGTCAGATTGGCCGGTCCGCTGCTGCCCATAACCAGGTCAATAAAATTTGCGTCGACGCTGGTGCTGAGAGAAAAGCCTTCCTCGACCAGAGCCGCGGGGAGCGTGAAATTCGCCAGCGGAATCGCATCAACAACCGATCCGGAGCCCGAGGTATCGCCGATGAGGCGGTAATCATTCCCAGCAACCGGTGTCCCGCCAAAAGTCATCACGGTGCCCGATCCGATGCTGACGGTTCCGGTGCCCAGGGTGAGCAGATCGCCGTTGGTGATCTCACCGGTGCCGGTACCGAGATCGAAATTGAGGGTGGTGAGGCTGGTGGAAGTCAGCCCGCCGATGGTAAGGCTTCCAACCGTCCCGACTCCTCCGGGTGCGATGGTGTGCGCGGCAGAGTCGGAAAGAACATTGCCGGAGATGCTGCCGGTCGCGCCGCTGGCGAGAATTCCGCCGTTGAGGGTGACATTCCCCGTGCCGGTCGCCGATCCGGACGTGTTGGCCGCGATTAATGTGCCGGCAGTGACGGTGGTTCCGAGACTGTAGGTGTTGGCGCCTGATAATTCGAGGGTGCCGGCCCCCGATTTGACGATGCCGCCATCGGTGATCGGCGCGGAAATGATGACCTGCGCCGGCTGAGTTCCGGCCCCGATGGTGAGCGTTGAAGTCATGCCTGCGAGATCGACGTAGCCGGGCGATTGTCCCGCGCCGACGGTCCCCGATGCGATCGTCGCGGTTGTGTTTGAGCCGGTGTACTGGGATGCTTCGAGCTTCAGCACGCCCTGCGAAGAGGCCCCGGCGGCGAGGGTGATCGTGCCGCCGTTCAGGGTCGACAACGGGCTACTGATATCCAGAATACCCCCGGCGGAGACGTTGATCTGTCCGGTGTTCTGACTGAAATTCGGGCCTGACGTCGTCACGCTCAGAGTCTGACCCGACGCGATATCGATGGTGCCGTTGTTATTCACAGCGCCTATAACCGCAAGGGAAGCGTTGACATTCACCGTGCCTGTGCTGGTGTTGTTGAGAACTTTCGCGATGAGCTGGTTTACCGTGGTGGGCGAGCCGGTATTCGATGCCGTGAGTATCCCGGAATTGGTGAGGGTGCTGCCGCTGAATTCGGCAGTTGAGGTGGTGCTGCCGATGAGATTCATCGTCCCATTGTTAACGAAACCGGAAGGAAGGCTCAGGCTGCCGCTGTTGGCGGTTGGCTCAAGGGTGAGGGTGACGCCGGTGGGAACGGAACCGACATCAAATCCGCCCTCGCCGGTGAATACGAATGAACCGGAGTTACCCGCGCCGGCGCCGAAGGTGAGCGTGGGACCGGTGGAGAGGGCAGTGCCCATGGTGACGGTGCCGGTCACGGTTCCGCCGTTGTCGTTAAAGTTGGTGATGCCCAGGACCATAGAGCCGTTGATCGTGAGGGCTCCCGCGCTTTGAGTGAAGGCGGAGGCAGCGCTCAATGGGCCGGGCAAGTTCAGTGTCACTCCGCTGGCAATGGTGAACGCGCTACTGTTGATAACGCTGAAACTGTTCATCGTCGTCGAGGCGTCGATATTCACGGTGCCGGTGGTGTTATTGATATTGGCGGTAATCACGTCCGTCACGGTGGAAGGAGTCGCGTTCGCAGTCGTGGTGAAAGTTCCGGTGTTGGTTAAAGTATCCGTGCCCATCGCCAGTGTTGCCGTTGAGGTGCTGGTGCCGGACAAGGTCAGGCTTCCCTGATTGGATATATTGGCGGAGACGCTCAGTGTGCCGGCGCTGGCCGTGGGCTGCAAAGTTATTGATTGGTTGGGCTGGATCGTTCTGGGATTTGCACCGCTGAAAGTCGCGCCTTCGCCGCCGACAATAAATGCCCCGGAATTTCCCGCGGTGGAGCTAAAACTCAAAGTGGGAACGGTGGAATTGCTGCCGATCTGCACCGTGCCGACGACGGTGCCGCCGCTGTAGTTGAAACCCTGGCCACCCGTGTTCAAGGAGCCGTTGACGGTAAGCGTGCCGGCGGATTGGGTGAATACGCTTCCTGATGAGTTGCTTACAAATGAGTCCCCACTGTCGATGGTAAAACTGCCGCTGTTGCTGACGCTGGTGTTGAAGGTAACCGTGGATGTTCCGGAGACATCAATCAGGAAACCGGCTCCTGAAGCGACGGTGAGCACTCCCGACGGGTAGATCGCCGAAGAGTTGCCGACTACAAGGGTGCCGGCGTTGACGTTGGTAGAGCCGGTATATGTGTTGGCGTTGTTGAGGATGAGGGTGCCGCCACCGGAAAGCTTCAGCGAAGTGCTGCCGCTGCTGGTGAGTATTGAATTGATCGTGGCGGTATCGGTTGTGCCGACGGTTAAGCTGCCGGTGGCGTTGGTAAGGACGTTGGTGCTGCCGGGACTATCGAGGGTGAAACCGTTGCTGCTGAACGTCAGCGAGTTAGCGAATTGGTTGGCGGTCAGGCTGATCGTTCCGGGAGTTCCGTTGCCGAATGTGAGATCATCGTACGGCGTCGTAGTCGGAGGGGGTGCATCGATGCTCCAGTTGGTGGGGCTTGTCCAAAGATAGTCCCCCGCCGTGCCTTCCCAGGTCGCGGGCGTAATCGCCAGCGCGAACTGGCCGCGATTCAAAACCAGCGCGGCCGCGATCGGTAATACGCCTTTGTTAAGTTTCGCCAGAATGTTTCGATGACGACGAATTCGGCGCTGTCGCATTTCTCCACCTTCCAGTCCAGACGCGCAGATTATACCCTAGAAACTCCGGCCGGGATTGTCTCCGATTGGAGTTAGTTTGTGAAGTAAAAAACGGGGACTAACAACGTGAGAATGGCGCTAATGCCATTGAAAACCCAGTGAAAATGATCCAGCCGCGAGCGGGGACGTTAATCTGGGCTGGGAGGCGGGACTGGTCGGCGCAGGCTGACTGCCGCGCCCATGCCGAGAAAGATGAAGGCGAGGATTACGGAGAGCGTTCCCCAGCCGAACTGCGTCGTTGGAATCACATCCCAGATGATCGGAGTAAACCAATACCAGAAACCATGGGCGGAATTTCCGATCTGGTCGGTGGTTGGGCCGTAGGCGACGATCAGCAGGCAGACCATTCCGGCGATGGTGGAGAAAATCCAGTATTCGCGGACGAAGGAATACATGAATTCCAGATAGGCCAGGATCATCGCCACGCGCAGAGTGGTCATCGTCAGATGCCCGGTGGGGTCACGGAAGAGAGTGAGTTCAGTCGGGCTGGAGGCGGAGATAAAGATCGCCGCCAGGGGGAGGAGAACGCGCAGGACGACGATGTCCCTGCGCGACTTAATCGCGTCGGGGACGGCGCGGTTGAGCACCATCGCCAGCACGAGCAGTGCCGGAGCAGCCATCGCACCATAGAACGGCACATCGTAAACGTAGTGCAGCATTCCTAAATGGGCGGCGAGCGAAAGCCATGGCAGAACCATGTACGTCAGCATCGCGCGGGTTGGAGCTGGGCGCGGTTCATCCGTCCTCAGGCACTTGACGAGAAATTCTTAGACGACGGGCATCAGGCCGACGATCCACCAGGCGTTATAAAACGTCTGTGGCGAAACGACGCCGCCCGTGTTTCGGCTGAACGCAAGAGGGAGAGCGAGAATCAGGGCGATCTGGATCAGGACAAACGCGAATTCGGGGGTGGATCGGCGGATGCCGAGAATTCGCAGAATGACCGCGAGTTTTACGATCGCGGCGGCGAAGCTGAAGATCGCCAGGGGGAGCCCGATCCGCGAACCCTGCGTGGAAATCTCCGCGTTCAGGAAGGTGATATCGATAAGGAAAAACGCTTCGAGAATGACGAGGAGCATCCCATCGCGACGGAGTCCGCGGACGAGAACGAGGTATGCCGCCAGACCGATCAGCGCGGCTTCGTAAAGGTTAAGCGTCGCGAATAGCGTCAAAAGCCTTGACGTGGGAATGCCCCACCAGGACAGCGAATTGGTCAGTGCCAGGCATCCGGCGAGCATGCAACACGCGCTGGCGAGGTAAAACGGATTGGAATCAACGAAAGAACGGAAAAACGACGCGGAGGCGGGTTTGACGGGCATGGCGGATCTCCGGTTGGCGAACGAGCCATCCCAATGCTTCTAATCACGCGCGCTGGGTGCCCAAGTTGCGGGAAAGAGACATCGCGAGTCAGATTTTTGTCCGGTAAGGACTGGCGATGGGGCGCAATGTCGTGGGTTGATTTGATGCGATCATTCCAGGGACTTACCTGGCTCAGTTTTAGGCCGATCCGCCCCCGGCGCAAAGATCGGCTTATCCCCGCCGAGTTTGCGGATGACCGTATAGAACACCGGCGTAAGAAACAGACCGAAGAATGTGACGCCGATCATGCCAAAGAAAACAACGGTGCCCAATGCTTGTCGCATTTCGGCGCCGGCGCCGGTGGCAATCAGCAGCGGCAGCACGCCGAAGATGAAGGCGAAGCTGGTCATCAGAATCGGCCGCAGGCGCAATCGCGCTGCTTCGACGGCGGCGGCGGCGGCGCGCATTTTCTGATCGTGCTCCTGTTGCTGCTTGGCGAACTCCACGATCAGCACCGCGTTTTTCACGCTCATGCCGGCCAGGACCACGAATCCAATCTGGGTGAAGATGTTGTTATCCAGCCCGCGGAAATAAACGCCCGCGATGCCGCATAACAAGCACATCGGCACGATCAGAATAATGGCCGAAGAGAGTGCGAAACTCTCATATTCCGCGGAGTGCGTGAGGAAAACGAACAGAACGCACAGCGGAAAAATGAAGAGCGCGGTATTGCCGGCGGTCTCCTCCTGATAGGCCAGCTCGGTCCATTCGTAGGTGAAACCGGATGGGAGATCTTTCATCGCCAGGTTCGCCATGATGTCGATCGCCTGACCGCTGCTCACGCCCGGCACGCCGGCCCCGTTGATTTCGGCCGAAGGATACAGGTCATACCGATTGATCCGGTCGGCGTCGGTGATGTCCTTCAGTTCCATCATGGTTCCCAGCGGCACCATCGCACCGGCGGCATTGCGCGTCTTCAATTGCGCGACATCCGCGGCATGCGCCCGAAACGGCGCATCCGCCTGGGCGACCACCTTAAAGGTTCTTCCAAGATAGTTGAAATCGTTGATGTAATAGCTGCCCAGGTAAACCTGCAGCGCCTGGAAAATATCCGTGACGGCCACGTTCTCCTTCTTGGCCTTGATTCGATCCACATTCGCGTAAAGCTGAGGAACGCTGGCCCGGAAAGTGCTGAAGAGCGATGTAATGCGCGGATCCTTGCGCGCATCGGCAATCAGCGCGCCTGTCGCCGCTTCCAGTTGCTGGGGCGTGGCAAGGCCCGATCGGTCTTCCACCTGCATCTTGAAACCCCCCGCTTGACCGATCCCGCGCACCGGCGGCGGCGCAAGCACCAGTGAAAATGCTTCCTGTATCTGGCCGAACGCTCCCATCAGACGACCTGTAAGCGCCGCGGCGGATTCCGCCGGTTTGCCGGCGCGCTCGCCAAACTCATTCAAGCGGCAGGAACATCGTCGCCGTGTTCGTCTGGTTGGTTCCCGTGAGCAAATTGAATCCGGTGACCCCGAAAGTGTCGTGAATCCCCGGAATTTTGCTGGCGATTTCAGACATCCGATCGACGACCGCGTCGGTTCGATCGATCGACGATGCATCCGGCAACTGCACCGCGGCGATCAGATAGCCCTGGTCCTGCTGCGGGATGAATCCCAGCGGCACCGTCTTGAATCCGAAATAGGTCAGCGCGATCAAACCGACATAAACCGCGAGCACCACGATCGACAGCCGCACGACGCGTTTCAAAATCGCCACATACCCGGCGTTCACCTTGTCCAGCCCACGATTGAACAGATGAAAGAACCAGCCGACCGTAAAGTCGATGGTACGAGTCAGCCAATCCTTTTCCGCGTTGTGCGGCTTGAGGATCAGCGCCGCCAGCGCCGGGCTGAGCGTCAGCGAGTTAAACGCCGACAATAGCGTTGAGAATGAGATGGTCAGCGCGAACTGCCGATAAAACTGCCCGGTGATTCCGCTGATGAATGCCACCGGAACGAAGACCGCCGTGAGCCCGAACGCGATGGCGATGACCGCCGGGGTGACTTCCTGCATTGCCTTGTACGCCGCCTCGCGCGGCGAAAGCCCATGTTCGATCCACCGATCGACGTTCTCTACCACAACGATCGCGTCATCCACGACGATGCCGATCGCCAGCACGAGCCCAAACAGTGAAAGGTTGTTCAGCGAAAATCCAAAGATCGCCATCACGGCAAACGTTCCCACCAGCGATACGGGAATGGCCAGCAGCGGCACCAGCGACGCCCGCCAGCTTTGCAGGAATATCAGTACCACCAGGGCCACAAGCCCGATGGCTTCGAACAGTGTTTTGACCACGTCCCTGATGCTGTCGCGGACGAAGATGGTCGTGTCATAGGGGATCGAATAATCCACCCCCTTGGGAAAATATCTCTTCAGTTCCGCCATCTTTTGGTAGACCGCGTTGGCGGTGGCGATGGAATTGGATCCCGGCAACTGAAATATGGGGATGCCCACGGCCGGCAAGCCGTTGAAATGCGTGGTCGTGCTGTAATCCGCAGCTCCAAGTTCGACGCGCGCGACATCCTTCACCCGCGTGAGGCTGCCGTCGGCGCCGGTCTTAATGATGATTTCGCCAAACTGCTTCGGATCGACCAGCCGCCCCTGTGCGTTCACGGTGTATTGAAACGGCGCCGTGCCCGGTGGAAGCGGCGGGCCGCCGACGATGCCGGCGGCGACCTGCACGTTCTGCTCCTGCACCGCCTTGATGACATCGCCCGCCGTTAAACTGCGCGACGCCAACTGGTCCGGATTCAGCCACAGCCGCATCGAGTAATCGCGGGCGCCGAAGATGAATATATCGCCCACGCCCGGCAGCCGCGCCAGTTCATCCTTGATCTGCAGCGTCGCGTAATTGCTCAGGTATAACGGATCGCGGCTGCCGTCAGGCGAATAAATCGCCACCGCCAGCGTGATGTCCGGCGAAGCCTTCTTCACCACGATCCCCGCGCGCTGCACGTCCGACGGCAACACCGGCTGCGCGATCGCCACGCGGTTCTGCACCTGCACCTGGGCGATATCCAGATTCGTGCCCAGCTTGAACGTCACGGTCAACTTCATGTTGCCGTCGTTCGTGCTCTGGCTGGACATGTAGATCATGCCCTCGACGCCGTTGATCTGCTCCTCGATCGGCGTGGCCACCGTCTCGGCGACCGTCTTGGCGTTGGCGCCGGGATAGCTGGCGCTGACGGTCACGGTGGGCGGGGCAATCTCCGGATACTGCGCGATCGGCAGCGTGAAGATCGCGATCGCCCCGACAATAATCGTGACAATCGAAAGCACGCCGGCAAAGACCGGCCGCTCAATGAAGAAATGAGCGAATTTCATGGTCCGTTGCCCGTCGTCGGTTGGGTGGCGTGGCGCCGAATTCGATCGTCTGATCGCCCGAGATTGCTTCGGTTGTGGGAACCGTTCGCGCGACCCCCGATGCGGGATCGGAAAATGCCGCCGAATCGACCTGAATCGTTCCCTCAGTCGGAGCCACCGTCATACCCGGCCGCGCGTGCATCTGCCCGTTGATGATGATCCGATCGTCCGGCTTCAGCCCCGAGAGGATCGATCGCAGCCCGCCAAACAGCGCCCCCATTTCCACCACGCGCACCTCAACGGCGTTCTGGCTGTTGACCACCAGCACTGTCCGCTCGCTCTGGTCGTTGCCGATGGCCGTATCCGGCACCAGCAGCGTCGAGTATCGACCGCTGCCGGGAATGCACAATCGAGCAAAGTATCCGGGTGTCAGCAACCCCGATTTGTTTTCAAAAACTCCGCGAACCACCTCGGTGCCGGTGGTCGGGTCGACATGGTTGTCCACAAAGTCGATATACCCCTCGTGGGGAAATCCGCTTTCATTGCCGAGTTGAACGTAACACGGAACCTTTCCTTCGCGGGGATTGACGACTTTTTTCTCAAAGGCCAGCTTTTGGTATTTCAGCACCGAGTGTTCGTCGACGTCGACATAGCAGTACATCGGTGTCACCGATTCGATCGTCGTCAACATAGTCGCCTGTCCCTGACCGCCGTTAACGAGGTTGCCAACCGTCACCAGCTTGTTGCTGACGCGCCCATCGATCGGAGACAACACCCTGCACCATTCCAGATTCAGCCGCGACGACTCCACCGCCGCCTTCGCGCCCGCGACGGCGGCAACGGCCTGATCGATGCTCGCCTTGGCGTTGTCGATGTCCTGTTGCGCAACCGCGGCATCCTTCTGCAAACCCCGCAGCCGATCATACGTTACTTTGGCAATCGCCTGCTGCGCTTCGGCAACCTGCTGCGCGGCAAGCTTCGTGTCCAGATCGGCCTTGAACGGCCGATCGTCTATCACGAAAAGTAAATCTCCCTTTTTTACAATCGATCCCTCGAGAAACGGCGCTTCGGTGATCAATCCGCTGACCCGAGCCGCGACAGTTACAGACTCCGGCGCAGCCAGATATCCGGTGTAAGTGTCCCATTCGATTACTTCTTTTTGCACGGGACTGGCGACGGTCACCGCCGGCGGAGGCGGTGCCTGCGCATCGGGCGGTTTTCCGCTGCATCCGAGCAGGCCAACCGTGATCAGCATAGCCAGAACGGTCAGTCCGATCCGAGTCGCGAAATTGTTCGAATCCCCCGTCCAGCGCACCGGCAACAAAAAATGTCGCATGTTCATTACCGGCGATTGTAGGGCACTGATCAGACCGTTTGCCATAATGATTATTTCACCCACACGGTTTTGATGTTTGTAAACTCTAAAATTCCGAATCGCGATAGCTCTCGTCCCCAGCCGCTATTTTTAATTCCGCCGAATGGCAGGCGCGAGTCGGATTTAACAATACCGTTGATGAAAACGCAACCTGATTCAATGCGGGCGGCGATAGTTTGGGCGCGGTCGGTATCGCGCGTCCAGATGCTGGCTCCGAGACCGTATCGCGACAAATTGGCCAGCCGAACGGCATCATCGGCATCTTTTGCGCGAACCACCGCGGCGACGGGTCCAAAGGTTTCCTCGTCAAATGCGGGAATGCCGGGGCGGATGTTGGCCAAAACGGTCGGTTCGTAGAAGAATCCCTTTCCAGGCCGACGGCGGCCACCGATGCGAAGCGTTGCGCCCTGGTCGACGCTGCGCTGGACCTGATGATGGAGGGTTTCAAGCAGATCCAAACGCGCCAGCGGTCCGATTTGGGTGGCGCGGTCCAGCGGATCGCCGATCTTCATACCGGACATTGCGGTGACCAACGCGGATTCAAACTCGTCGGCAATGTCGCGCTCGACAATGAACCGCTTTGCGGCGATGCAGCTTTGGCCGCCGTTAACGCACCGGGATTCGGCGGCGCTGGCGGCGGCGGCACGGGGATCGGTATCCGCGAGAACGATGAACGGATCGGACCCGCCCAATTCCATGACGGTTTTTTTGAGGGCGCGGGCCGCGGCCGACGCCACGGCGCGGCCGGCACGCTCGCTGCCGGTAAGCGTCACCGCGCAAATGACGGGGTGATCGATCAATTTCTCGGCCGAACGGTTATCCGAAATCAGAAGCGAAGAGAACACTCCCGGTGGAAACCCGGCTTCGGCAAAAATTTTTTCGATGGCCAGCGCGCAGCCGGGAACATTTGGGGCGTGCTTGAGGACCGCGACATTTCCGGCCATCAGGGCGGGCGCGGCAAATCGAATCACCTGCCAGAGCGGGAAATTCCAGGGCATGATCGCCAGCACCGGACCGAGCGGATCGAAACGAACGTAACTTTTCGAGGCATCCGAGGGAATCGCAACCGGAGCCAGGAATCCGGCGGCGTTTTCGGCAAAGAAATCGCAGGCGCCGGCGCATTTGTCCACCTCGGCCTCGCCGGCGGCGATCGGCTTGCCCATTTCGGCGGCCATAACGCCGGCGAGCGTTTCGCGCCTTTCGCGAAGGACGGCCGCGGCGCGGGACATAAGTGATCCGCGCTCGCCGATGGATGCCCAACGCCATTGTTCAAAGGCTTTTTTGGCCGATTCCAGAATCGTTTCGATTTGGGCAGCGGTATGCTCGAGGTAGTCGGCAATCACTTCCTCGGTGGCAGGATTGATGGATTTCATCCAACCCAATGTTAGCTGTGAGGCAGTAAGTTCGACAAATCGCGAAAAAAGTTTTGCATTTTCGCCCGCAATGCGGAAACTTGGCTTTATGGCCTCGGAATACCTTCTCACTCAAGTCAATAAAGCCACGGTGGTTGAATTCCGCATTCCTTCGCTGATGGACCCCGTGCAATTGGAAACGATTCAAAAACAACTGTTCAAGCTGGTGGACGAAGAGGATAAGCGGCTGATGATTCTGGATTTCTCCAGGGTGGAATTCCTTTCCAGCCAGGCGATCGGCATCGTCATCGGCCTGCACCGGCGGCTCACAACGTTGCCGCACAGCAAGCTGCTGCTTTGCGGCGTGAACGGGAAGCTGGTCGAACTGCTGAAGATCACCAGGCTGGACAGGGTGCTGACGGTGAAACCGTCGCAGAAGGAAGCGATTAATTCGTTGGCGATGCTGTGAGGACCGGATGGAAAATCCGAAATCCGAAACCCGAATGACGAATCAAATCCGAAACCAGAATAACCGAGTGAAGACTGATTCGGATTCCGTCATTCGGGCTTGATTCGTCATTCTGGTTTCTGGTTTCTGGTTTCGAGTTTCAACGGCGGTCTTAGCGGGAGGATTATCATGCCCGACATACGCCCGGCAATCCAATTCAGCGTGTTCCTTGTCAACAAGCCCGGAATTTTAGCGCAGGTGACACAGGCGCTGGCCGATGAGAAGGTGAATATCGTCGCCATGACGCTGGTGGATTCGCAGGAGCATGGGGTTCTTCGGCTGGTCGGTGAAGAACCGAAAATCGCGCGGGCGGTGCTGGCGAAATTGAATCTGCCGATGACGGAAACGGAAGTGCTCTGCGTTGATTTGCCGAACCAAGCCGGGGCGCTGGCGGAAGTAGCAACGGTGCTGGGAAAGAATCACATCAACATCAATTACGCGTATTGTACAAGCGGCGCGCCCGGCGGAAGAACAACGGGGGTGTTCAAGACGGGCGATCAGGCCAAGGCGCAGCATCTGCTCGGCAAAGGCGGGAAGGCGCACAAGGAGACCGATCTGCATCGGGGGCGGGGACGACGATAATCGAACGACATGTAATCTCTTACTGAATCGTTGTGCAGATCACGGTTCGTCGTCGCGGGCGGGTATCGAACTCCATCAGCACGATCTGCTGATATTCTCCGGTAAGCAATCGGCCATCGGCGAATGGAACGATCAGGCTCGGCCCGATCAGCGCGGCACGGACGTGGCTGTGGCCGTTGTCGTCGTTCCACGTGGCTTCATGCGCATAGTGGGCATCATCGGGGACAAGGCGTTGGAGAACCTCGGCCACATCATGCTTTACAAGGCCGGATTCGTATTCCATGGTGGTCAGTGCGGCAGTGCTGCCGACGATGAACATATGGAGCAATCCCTCCCCGCGAAGTTCGCGGAGATGCGGTTTCAGGGACACGTTCAGATTGAGAATGTCGTTTGTGCCGTCGGTATTTATCTCTAGGGTGAATCGGGTCATGGTTGGTTCCAAGGAACTTCCAATATAGCACACGATTGAGCAAGGCAAAGGTTGCCGGCGTTTCCCCGACGATTTTGGGAGGAATTTAGCGAATAACCATAAGATCATGTCATTACAGGACCTTTGGAGCGCATTCAAAAGGATTATTTGACCCTCCCAAGAACGGGTGATATATTCACCGGGAGCGCCAATCGGCGGCGTTTTCTTACGCTAGTTGTGCGAAGGATTTAGGGGATTTGGGCGGCCATTTCGGCTGAGAAGATATTCGCCGGGGAAGTTCAGGCTGGGAGAGATGCGCACGGAAGCGTCCAGTACGTTTGATGATGTAAAGAGCCGCGTTCTACAGGCCACGGACATTGTCGCCCTGGTCGGTCAGAGCGTGCGGTTAAAGCGGCGAGGCAAGGATTTTGTCGGGCTTTGTCCGTTTCATCAGGAAAAGACGCCTTCGTTTTCGGTTAGCCCATCGAAGCAGCGGTTTTATTGCTACGGATGCGAAAAAGGCGGGAACGCGATCGACTTTGTGATGCTGCGCGATCGCATCGAATTCAAGGATGGATTGCGAATTCTGGCGGAGGCGGCGGGAATCGAATTGCCTTCGTTCAAACAGACGAAGGAATCGGTCAGTGAGCGGCAGGTTTTGCTTGAGGCTCAGTCTGCCGCGGCGATGTTCTTTGAAAAGTTGCTCTCCCATCCGCAGCACGGGCAGGCTGCGCGAACGTACCTGGCGGAACGCGGGTTCAACGCCGAGTCGATCCAGCGATTTCGGATCGGCGTGGCTGTGGAAAGCTGGGACGCGCTTCTGAAGAGCGTGGCGATGAAGAAATTCACGCCGCCGCAGATGGCGCTGGCCGGGCTTGCCAAACCCCGCGAGAACGGCGCCGGATATTACGACACGTTTCGGAATCGGCTGATGTTTCCGATTCGCGATGAAAACGGCCGAATAATCGCGTTTGGCGGCCGGGTGATGCCGGGTTCGGAAGACCCCGCGAAGTATCTCAATAGTCCGGAGACGCCGCTGTTTTCCAAGAGCCGGTGCATCTTTGGGCTGGATTTGGCCAAAGCCAAAATCGTCGAGACGCGCACCGTCGCGGTGGTCGAAGGATATACCGATGTGGTGATGGCCCATCAGTTCGGGGTCAGCAATGTGGTATCCGTGCTGGGCACCGCATTGACGGAGCATCACGTCGCGATCCTGCGGAGATTCGCGGATCGGATTGTGCTGCTGTTCGACGGCGATCGTGCTGGCGACAACGCGGCCAATCGGGCGATGGAGCTCTTTTTGAGCCAGCCGGTTGAAATTGCGATCGCATCCCTGCCGCAGGGAATGGACCCGGACGAGTTTCTGCTGAAACACGGAGCGGAGGCGTTTAACGAATGTCTGGCGAAAGCGACGGATGCGCTGGCGTTCAAATGGAAACAATTGGCTAAGGAAGTGAAAGATGCGGGAGGTCTGACATCGCGGCAACAGGCCGTTCAACAATATCTGGAAACGCTAGCCGCGGCGCGAGGTTCGGCGGCAGTAGACCCGATTCGCTGGGGCGCGGCTTTGGCGCGAGTCAGCCGGTTGACTGAAATTCCCATGGAGGAACTCAACCGGCGGTTTAAAATCGCCCCGGCCAGGAGAGCGAATAGAGCGGCGTCGGCTCAAGTTGCGAAGCCGGGCGTGCCGAAAGAATATGCTCCGGCCATTGGGTTGACCGCTCGCCAGCGAGCTGAGGGATTTATTCTCGGACTCTTGTTCGCGGAGCCGGGAAGATGGCAACGGATTCAGCAAGAGCTTAAGCCACGCGACTTTACGGATGAAGCGCTCCGGCGGATTGCCGAGGTCTTCTGGCAACATTTGCAGGACGAGGGAGAGCCGGTTTTCAATGAGTTCCTGGACGTGCTATCGGACGTCGAACTCAAAAGCATCGCCGTGAAGTGGGCGGATGAAGTTTCCGGTTTGCCGGACAAAGAAGAATATCTCGGCCACTCTCTCGGACATATAATGAGGGAGCGGGATGTTGAAGAGATAAGGACGCTCGTGGTCGAGTGTCGGCGAAGGGACGAGCAGTCGCCAGAGGAGAAGGGCGACCGGTCGGCGGAGATTGACACGTTGCGTAAATTACAGGAAAAAGCTCGCGTGCCAGACATGAAACGTGTTATTGTTTAGGTTTGGCTAACAGATCGCGAGCGGCGCTGGAAACGGCGTCTGGTTTGAAAAACTGAATATGGGAATGCCGTCGGCGTTCGCGTTGCAAGGATCAGGAATATGCCTGAAATCTTTGGCCCGGGCCGGCGTCATCATCGATGGACCGGGGTCTTGCGTGGCTCCGGTCGGCTGGAAAGTGGTTGTTGGGACATGGCTAGGATTGAATCACCCCTGATCGGGTCCGGATCGCAGGAAGAAGTTGACCTTCGCGTGCAGGCGCTTTTAGATTTGGGCACCTCGCGCGGATACCTCACTTATGAGGAACTGAACGAGCGCCTGCCGGACGAAGTTGTATCACCTGATAAGCTCGATTCGCTTCTGATGATGATCGATGAGATGGGCATCAAGCTCATCGACGAAACGGATGCTCCCGAGCATCAACAGAAAGTGATCGCGCGGATCAAGATTGAAAAGCTGGAAAAGGTCAGCGCCAAGATCGAAAAGCTGACCAAGCAGGATAAAAATGCCAAGTCCGCCAAGCCGGACGAGGAAGCCGTCGAAGAGGACGATGATGATGAATCGCTCGATCTGAACCTCGAGGCGGAGCTGGCCGAGGCTTCGACCAAGCGCATCGACGATCCGGTGCGGATGTACCTGACGCAGATGGGCGAGATCCCGCTGCTCACCCGCGAGCAGGAAATCGCGCTGGCCAAGAAGATCGAAATCACCCGCAAAATTTTCCGCTCGAAGGTGCTGGAGAGCGATTACTGCCTGCAATCGGCCGTGGAAATCCTGCAGCAGGTGGACGACGGCGATCTGCCTTTCGACCGCACGATGAAGATCAGCACCGATGAGGGGATGGCCGACAAGGGAACGATCGGCCAGCGCATCCCGATGAACCTGGCGTCCGTCCGCAAGATGCTGGCGCGCAATCGCGAAGACTGGGAAGACCTGCGCAACGCCAGGACCAAAAAGGACCAGGAAGAGATTCGCCTGGCGATTCGCCGCCGCCGCCGCCGCAGCGTCAAGCTGCTGGAAGAGCTCGCGCTGCGCACCAGCAAGGTGACGCCGCTGATGAAGAAGCTTTCGTCCATCAGCACCAAGATGGTCGAGCTGGAGCAGCGGATCGAAGAACTGAAAAAAGTCAAAGAGCCCGGCGAAGACCTGGAAGTCTGCCAGGAAGAGCTGAGCGGGCTGGAAGATCTGGTGCTGGAAGACGCCCAGAACCTGCATCGCCGCGTGGTGGCGATCCGGAAGATTTACAACAAATACGAAGACGCCAAGCGCAAACTTTCCGGCGGCAACCTGCGCCTGGTGGTGTCGATCGCCAAGAAATACCGCAATCGCGGCCTGTCGTTCCTGGACATCATCCAGGAAGGGAACACCGGCCTGATGCGCGCGGTGGACAAATACGAATATCGCCGCGGCTTCAAGTTCAGCACCTACGCAACGTGGTGGATTCGCCAGGCGATCACGCGGGCGATCGCCGATCATGCCCGGACGATCCGCATTCCCGTGCACATGATCGAGACGATGAGCAAGCTGCGGAACATCAGCAAGGGGCTGATGCAGGAGCTTGGCCGCGAGCCGACCATCGAAGAAATCGCCAAGCGGGCGAAGATGACGGTCGGCGGAAACGCGCCGCGTGCTGAAGATCAGCCGGCATCCCATCTCGCTGGACCGCCCGGTCGGCGAGAGCGAGGACAGCTATTTCGGCGATTTCATCGAGGATGAAAAGGCCGACAATCCTGTCGAATCGGCCACGCAGGAAATGCTCAAGGACAAGATCGAGCAGGTCCTCAAGACGCTGACCTACCGCGAGCGCGAGATCATCAAGCTCCGCTACGGCATCGGCGACGGCTACACCTACACGCTGGAAGAAGTCGGCCGAATCTTCAAAGTGACCCGCGAGCGCGTGCGGCAGGTGGAGGCCAAGGCCATCCGCAAGCTGCAGCATCCGGTGCAGGGCCCGAAAGCTGGAAGGGTTTTTGCCCGGGAGTGTGCCGAGGTAAGACTGACGCTTTGGGATTGATTGCGGAATTAAGCATAGCCCCGGATGTACATCCGGGGCTGTTTTATTTGGCAGCAGATGATCTTCAATTGACTTATCGCCTTCGGCGGGCAAGCGCCGCGAGGCCGACAGCCAAAATACCGGTCATCGTCGCGGGTTCGGGAACCACAGTGACCGCCAGGTCCGTGAACGTTTCGCTGGCCTGGGCATCGGTGGTGTCATCGCCGATGAAGACGTAATTCGCCAGAGTGTAGGGCAGCATATCGGACGCGGTATAGTCGTGGGTCGAACCGGTGAGGATCGTGACGGGGCTTGTTGTGCCGGTCGACAGCGTATAACCGGTGCCGGTGATGGTCAGGGTGTAATGGATGAGGGATTCGTTGTTCAGCGCCGTTGAATCGCGCTGTATATTGGAATCTTCGCTGCCGTCGCGGGTAAAGGCGCCCGAAACGTACTGCTGGGCCCAGATATCATTGGTCCAGAATCCAAGTTCAACACCCTTCTTGTCGCTGCCCAGAACGATCACATCAAAGCCGGCGCGATTGTCGTCGGCGCCGTGCGATTCAGCATTAATATCCACGTCGAAGCTGACGGAAAATCCGGTGGTGGGATTTAACGTCGGAAATGCCGTGTTCACGGGGGACCCCAGAATCGAGTCATTGGAATACCCGGCCTCGATGTTGGACGAAGTCGAAGGAATGTTGTTGGCGCCGGTGGTGTCCAACGTGGTTGAGCCGCCCGTGGACGTGACGGCGGGCGTACCATCGCCCAATATCGCGTTGTCGGCGAAGTCCAGCCATCCCTGTGACTGGGGCGTCTGGGTGCCGGAGCCCTGGTAAAGAAACGTCGTTATCTGCGCTCCGCGCGGATCGACGAAGCTGATATTCCAATCGCCGCACACACCGCAGTCATGGCCAGTTTCTTGAATCGCATTATTCGTAGCCCTTCCTTTCGGGGTTTAATTCGAAGGGCAGAAATAGCAGATTCGAAACAGGCTGGTCAACGAAAAATTCACGTTTTCCCGGGAAAAACGCGGTATTTTTGATGTGTGCGCGGAGGCACACAGGTGAGAGTCACCGTCAGGTTTTTCGACGCATTTTGCGCTGAATCGGGTAGTGTCGCGGATTGGCGGCGCGCTGTCGTTAATTCGGCATCGCCGAATTTCGAAAGTTATTGCGCCACCGGATGGTATTTGCGGAAGTTGTTCTCCGGGATCGCCAGGACGGTGACGACCAGCGCGGCCCCGTTTGTCGGAGGCGTCATTAACAGACACCACCGCGCCGCGCCGCGCAGGCCCGGATCGTAGGCAATGATGCATTTGTCGGGATGCTCCTCGGACCATAAGCCCGTGGGCCGATATTCGAATTCCCGGTCCGAGCCGGGCGCGGTCAGATTGAGCGAATCGCCTCCGGGCATTCTGGCCAGATCGTCAAGCGTGGGCGGCAATTGCCTGTTGGCCCCGTAGTAGAGCAGCATGAATCCGCCGATATCCTGCAGGCGCGACGCGGCTGGATCAGTGGAGACAATCGCATCGGGCGACGGCGGTTCGCCGGTAATGGTCCCGGAATCGTTGCGCTGACTGAAATCGACCTCGGTGGGACCGGACGGCACCACCGCCGGCGAGGGCGCCGCCGGCTGGCAGCCCGCCAGCAGCAGACCGGCCGGCAAAACAAACAGGGACTTGAGAATCATCCGTTTGAACATGTTCGTCGCTTCAACGATCACCCGGCTGCACCGGTTCGAAGATCGAACGAGGCGCGGTTGCCGGTGGAATATAACCGGTCGACGGTTGTGTTGCCGCGCCACGCTCCAACCCGCGCATGTGCTCCTGGAACACGCCCGGCTCAACCGCCGAGGGAACCAGCCGCAAACCGTGCATCTCATCCTCGCCCATCGGCTTGAGCAGGTCCGGCTCGCCCGCAACATGCGGCGTCAGGAAGATCAGCAGTTCGGTCTTGGTCTTGGACGTCGTGTTGTACGAGAACAGAAGCTTGCCGACCAGCGGGATGTCCCCGAGCAGGGGAATCTTGTTGACCGCCCGAAGTCTTCTGATCCTGCATCATTCCACCGATGACGACGGTCTGCCCGTCGCGGACCGTCAGGTAGCTGTCGGCCGATCTCAGTTCGATCACCGGCAGCGCAACGCCAGTGGAGATGGTCACGGTCTGGTCCGTCAGCGCGGAAATCTGCGGTGAAACCAGCATCGTCACCAGCCCCTCGGGATTGATGTGGGGAGTGACCGTGAGAATGATGCCGATGTCCTCGTAGGTCGTGCTGTTATGAATGCCTCCGTTTGAATCGACATCGGTGCTGGTGACGAACGGCACTTCGTTGCCGACGGTGATGTCCGCCTCCTGGTTGTCGCTGGTGAGGATGTACGGGCGGGACAGCACGTCCAGCTTGTTTTCCTGGGCGAGGGCTTGAAGCTTGACCTGCACATCCTGCTCAAGCAGGCTGACGACCATTCCCCCCGGGGTTGTCGTCGATGCGGCGGCGGCGGCAGCGCCCAAAGTGCTGACGAAAGTGCCCGATTTCCCGGTGTGCGTAATGTCGAGCACCGAAAAATCCGTACCGAAGTTGAGAGCGTTATCGTGAGTCACTTCGGCGATGAGCACCTTGATCAGAACCTGTGGAACGCGGCTGTCGAGCTGGTTGATGACGCTCTTGACCCGATCCTCGTATTTAGTGGCCGTGGCGACGAGAAGCGAATTCGTGTCCTGATCGGCGACGACGTATACCTGCCCGACAAGTTCGGAAACACCGCCCGCATTTGCCGCGTTACCGGCGGCGCCTATTCCTATTCCACCGTTAACGCCGGCCACTGAAGCCCTGCCTGCAAGCCCGCCGCCGCCGGTAGTGCCGCCGCCGCGGTTAGTTCCGCCCAGCCGCCGCCCAGACCACCACCGCCACCGAGGCCCCCACCGCCTCCAAGGCCGCCTCCTCCGCCGAATCCACCGCCACCACCTCCAAGCCCACCGCCCCCTCCGCCAAAGCCGCCGGTGCCGGATATTCGGTTGCCAGTGCCGCTGGCGAACTGCGAACGACTGGCCGTGTTGCTGGTAGCGGCGGTGCCGCTGAATAGGCCGTTGAGCGTTGAAGCCATATCAACCGCCTGTCCATTTTTCACGCGGTAAATGAAGAAATCCTGGTCGGCAATTGGATTGGAATCGAGTTGAGTAAGAACCCCGCCGATGACGGCCAGGGTATCGGGCGGCCCGGAAATCACGATGGTATTGGTTCGTTCATCCGCGGAAGCCTGAACATGCCCGGTATTTCCGGAATCAGCCTGGGCAGCCGCGGCCGCGCCGCCACCGCCGCCTGCCCCCCCACCGCCGCCGCCACCGAACCGGCCGCCACCTCCGAAACCGCCGCCGCCTCCACCGAAGCCCCCGCCACCGCCGCCAAAGCCGCCACCGCCGGGAGCGCCGCCGCCGCCACCGAATCGGAAAAATGGAAGATTTCCAAACGGATTGTTCGTTTGCGTATTTGTCTGCGTTTGCGGGCTGAAAATGTCCATGATCAGCTTCGCCGCCGCGGTGGCATCCGCGTACTTGAGTTGCATGACCTTGATGTCGCTGGCATCGGTCTCACGCTTGTCGAGGCCGGACACGATTTCCACTACCCGCCGGATATTCGCCGAAGTGTCGGTAATCATCAGCGAGTTGCTCGCCGCATTTGCGGTCAGGTCGGCATCGGTGTTCACCAGCGGTTGAAGATCCGTCTTTAATTTCACCGCGTCCACGCTCCGAACGGGAATGATCTGGGTGATCAATTCATCCGTATTTTCGATCTTTGACGGGTCGTCGCCGAAACGAACGGGAATATCGGCGTGCTTGGCATCATCAAGCGTTGTGATCTTCAGCAGCTTCCCCATCTGAATCGCCGTCAGCCCGTCGGCCTTGAGCGCGCTGTTGAGATACACCACCGCCTCTTCGGGCGTCACCGGCGATCGTGTAAACATCGTCACCCGACCGGTTGCGGGATGAACCTTGATGACGAAGAAACCGGCTGTTTGTGACAGGTAATCCAGGACGGTGTCGATCGAAGCATCCTTGAAATTGAACGTTAGCTCCTTCGTCGGCTGTGTCGTCGGCATCCCCACTTGCCCCGCCGATGCCACTACGTCCGCGGTCGGTTCTGTCGCCGCGGGAGTCGTGGCGGCAGTCGCCTCCTGCGCCCGCGCGAGATCGGGGCGCAGCACTGCTGCCGCCAACGATCCGAGTAACAACATGCAACCGCTCATTTTTCGCTTCATAACTGCCCTTTCATTCCCGAATAATCTTCATCAGTGACCCAGTTCGGCGGCGCATCGGCGTTTCAGATAATCTTCCATCGATTCACCCGGCGCCCGCGGGCCGGTCAGCGCCGGCTGCGTGGATGAACCGGCCGTCGGCGAGTTGGCCACGCCCCAGACATCTCCGCCCGCGAGATTGAAGCCGACCGTCACGCGAATGATGTTTCCGTTCGTATCCTTGTAGTCCAGCGCATCGAGCGTGATGTTGACGACTTTTCCGTTGGCAATCTGATCGCCTATTTTTGCGCGGGTCGACGTGAACGCCTGCTGATCCTCAAGGAAAGCGACCCTCGCTTTGTCTTCGATCGAAACACCCGTGAGAACAAGCTGGCTGGGGGTCGGTGTGTACGGGCCGGAAACGACTCGGCGCGAGTCGTTTCGACCGGCGGCGGCCGCTGATCGCCCCTTATAAAGATGTTCCGCGCGGCGACAGCGTCGTAGATCGTGGGTAAGGCCGCCGGCGCAGGGGCAGCGTCGGCCGATCGGCGATTAAAGCGGCGGTTTTGGCGGTAGTTGCCAAATCGGGAGGAAGACGATTCCGGCCGCGTCGTCGCCGCATCATCCGCCGGGCGGGTTGTCGCATCCTGTGCCATCACGGTCAGCGAGCATGCAAACGTCAACAAAACCAAGAGCGTCAATCGCGTTTTCATTGCATCCCCTCCAGCGCATCCAGAACATCGTTGCCGACGTTGGAATTCTGCCCGGTCGGCATATAGAGGGCGGACACGACGAGCTTCACGTTTAACTGATCGGTCCCTTCCTTCACGGATTGGATTCTGATGCTGTTGAGGCGAATGGGAATGGTGGCGCTTTCGACGGACCAGAGGAATCGGGCGATCTGCCGCATCGAATCCGCGCCATTCGTGTTGAAATCGAGGTTGAAGTTGACGGCTTCAAACGGCCCTTTCTGCGACGGAGCACGCTCGGAACTGAGCGCATCAAGCTGGATCCCCGCGGTACGTGCCCACGTCTGCAGCATTGTCTGCGTGCGGCCCTGGGCTGTGGAATCGTCGGCACGCAAGCCGTTGTTGAGCATCGCGCTCCACTCCGGTTCACGCTTCTTCTGGGCGCGGAAAAGGTCCTGGTTTTCGGCCAGGGTTTCCTTCGCCTTGTTCAACTCGACCTTCAACTCGGCCGATCTCGCGTAATACGGGGCGATAATCAGGCTGTTGATGCCCAAAAACGCCACCGCCGCGACGGTGCCGATTCCGATATATTTTTCACGCTTCGATAAAACCACGATTCACTCCGATAATTTTCCAGATCATTTCGCCGGCTGCGCCGCCGGCTCGGTCGCCTTGGGCGGCAGATAGCCGAAGGAAATCGAGAAGAGCCATTCCTGCGATCGCGGCAGCTTCGCTCCGGGGCCGATCTTGACGTCCTTGAACACCGCCGGGTTGCGATTCATCCGATCCGCCAGGGCGGTGGCGCTTTCCGGGTTGGCGGTGTGGCCCTGAAGGTTCACGAGCAGCATGCGCATATCGTCCGCGCTGGATACGGGCGCCGCGCCGGGCTGACTGCCCTGCGGCGAAAGCGACGGCGTCTGTGCTTTGATGTCCAGGCTCGTCGCGTATGTCTGGCCGTCTTCGGGAATCACCGCGTCAAGATCGCGCATGCAGGCCATGTAACGCGGATCGCCCGCGCGCCAGTATTCGGCCAGCGTCTCCTTGTTGACGAAATCGCGGGCGGCATCGGCCTGCGATTGTTCTTTTGCGATTTGGGTGTTCTTGTCGGCCACCAACTGCTCCTGCGTGGCGAGATCGCTGTAAGCGCTGATGGCTAGGACGATGAGAAGAACAACCGCGCCCGCGGCGAGATATCCCCAGCGGGGAATGCGGTGTTGCCGGGGAGGAGCCAGCCGCGAATGCAGGAAGTCGATGCCCGGGCCGGTCTCGCCCATGGCGGACAGCGCCAGCGCAACCGCCGAGGCGTATTTCGCGCCCTGCCCGTTGATGCCCGCGCCGCTGGCGTCAACGCCGAATGCTCCAAGCTCGCCGGCGCGGACGTTTACGCCAATCTGTTCTCCAAGATTCCCCGCGTCGAGTCCCGCGCCATCCCACAAGACCATCTCGCGCTGCCCTTCGGCAACGGGCAAAGTCGAAACCGCCCGGCGCAATTCGCTGACGAACGGAGCCTGCGACGCGGCCGAACGCAGGCTCTGGATCGCGATCGCCGATGCTTGCCGCTGCGATGACAATTCCGATCCGTTTGAACCGACCGCCAGGACCAGCACATCCTGTTTCAGGGATGAACCAGTCATCGAACCCAGCGCCATGGCCGACGGTGTGATCGCCAGCAGCCCAAGCCTCGCGCCGTCGCAAAGCGATTCGATGGCATCGATATATTTTTTCGGCGTCGCGGCCAGAAGAATCGTGCGCGATGCGCCGCCTTGAGCGGATTCGCCGGCGAAATCGTAAACCAGGTCCTTCAGTTCGGTCGAGAATTCCGCTTCGGCTTCCAGGCGAAGAAGCTGTGCGACCGTCTCATCATCCGCGGGCGGAACTTCCTTGGGTTTGACGACGAGCCATTTCAACGGGATTCCGATGACCGCGGACCGCGAGGAAAAGTGATTGTCCTTGAGGAAATGCGCGACCGCCTTGGCCAGTTCCGCGGGCTGGAAGAGCGATATCCCTTCCGGGTAAATCATTTCGGCAAGGCGGACCACCTGCGGCCGATCGTCGCTCGCGACGACCTCCGCCGCGAGCAGCGACCGTTCGCCCATCGCGATGCCCAACACTTTTTTCTGATGCACGGGTTTCAAGTTTTTACCTTCCTGAAGTTCATTGGCTTTGCCCGCCGGCGCCCGGACCGGTCAGGATCGCGGCCAGCGCTCCGGGCTGAAGCTGCGTTCCATGCCGCAATTGATCGCGGAGATCGCTGCCTTTTTTTGTCGGCAGTGGCCAGCCGTATGCGGTCAAATCCTTGCGATAAACGATCACCGCCGGCGGCGTCGTGGTGCCCTGGGCCACCCCGAGCGGGTTATATCTACTGACATCGACCACAATGCGGACGCGCCTGAAGGCGCGGCCGTCAGCGCTGACGGCGACGATGTCAGCGGAATATCGATACGAAGCTCCGGTGAGGAACGCTGCGGCCGCGCCCGCACCCCCACCGGCGGCCTGCGTGGCCCAGCTATATCCGGCTGCGCCGGCCTGGCCGCTGGCGGATTCGTAGGACGAGTCGCGGGCTTCGACAATCGATTGCGCCTGGGCATCGCTGAACCCGATTGACTCAAGCACCAGCGGCGAGGCGGTAAATGGGTTAATGATTCGATTGGCCGCCGCCGCGGCGGCGGGGCCGCCGGCGGTTGGGGCAGCAACCGAGTAGACGGTCAGGTAATTGAATATCCCCGGCGTGTTGGGAGTAGCGAGGTTCTGCGTTCCCGCCGTCGGCTGGCCCGAGTTCTGATTATATTCGGCGAGAATCGTGTTTCGCGCTGTATCGGTGCCCCACAAAAGCTGCGGCATGGTGTTCTGCTGGAAATCGGTTTGCTGGCCGACCAACAGCAATTCCTCAACCGATTCCAAGGCCTGGCCTTTCATCTCGTACGCTTCGGTGAAGCCCGAATAATCCTGATCGGTGGCGCCGTTGGAGTTTGTCCCGTTGTGAGCCCAATTGTTGATGGAATAGGGAGTGTCATCGGGGATTGTGAGATTCAGCGAATCGCAAAGGGTTTGGAGAGCGCCGATCCCCGTCATCAACGCCGTGTTGTTGATGTTCAGCTTGGACGATTCATCCGTGATGCCGCAGAGCGAGCCCCCCTGAATGTTGGTGATGTCGGCCGGAAGAATCCAGAAATATCCGGTCGTTTCGGTGGAACCAACCGAAAGGGTATCCGTCGGAATCAACGCCGTGAGCGTATATGCATCGGTCGTGTATTCATCGATCTGGGCGAGGACCCATTGCTCGGCGCCCAGTTCCACCGCATCTGCCTGGGCCTGCGACCGGCGATTGGCTGAAGCGAGCGCTTCGGCCCGCATCGCTTGAGCGAACACCAACGCCAGACCCGTCAGGACCACGATGATCCCAAGAGCAGTGACGAAGATGACTCCGCGCCGTCGGTTCATAGGCCTGACACTCCGGCATTGACGTTGGGATCGAGCGAAGCCGTCGAACATGGAAGCAATATGATCCGGCTGTAAGAGGCGATCTGCGTCTTGCCGTTGGGCTGCGTTTCTTCCAACTCAAGCGTGACCTTGACGGCGCCGGGAATAGTGTTGTCCAACTGTGATGCGTCCCACGAATCGGCGGTCAGCGATGTCGGATTAAACGTGGTCCCGTCGTAGGAATATTGCAGGCTGAAGCTGGAAACCCCCGTGCAGATGACCTCTTCATCGATTGCGCCGTTCTGGCCGTTGACGGGCAGAAGATTGCGCGTTACCCGGCGGACAAGAACGAATTCTTTCGATTGAAGCGATTGAATGACTTTGTATTCCACGCATTTAATTTCGCCGTTGGCGTAAACATGGACCGGACTTTCGGCGGTTGTGAAGAATACAACGTCGTCGGCCGGGTGGCCGCGGCTGTCTTGTTCCTGCGTCCCCAGAAATGAGGTCTGCTCGGAATTGTTCGCGGTGGTGGGAGTTCCCACCAGTTCACTGGCCGGATTAGTTTGCGTCTGAAGCGCGTTTTGAAGGTCCTCTGACAGGAACTGCATGGCGACATCAGCCTGATCCGAAGGTGCGACCGCCGCTTCCGCCTGGCGGGTCGCGTGATACGCCGTCCAAAGCGTAGAAGAAAGCGAAGCCGCGATGATGGCGACCATCGCCAGCGCGACGATCAGTTCGATCATCGTGAAACCGCGGCGATGATTCCGTGGCACGGGCATCTTGCCCGTCCGGGCGATACTTGAAATCGGTTGATCGCTCGCATGGCCGGGACGGCCATGCCACAGTTGGAAGGGCTTCATCACGATGTTCCTTCCCGGTTGTACGCCAGAGTCGATACGGTCATCGATTCGTTACGTCCGCCATCGGTCCACTTCATCGTGAGATCGATGTCCTGTATTCCCATGGAGCTGGTGTCCTGGTTCCACGGGGTGATGGTGGCCTGCCAATAGTAATTAAACCCGTCCTGTTCGAGTTCGCCGGTGAGATTGGGGTTTTGCCCCTGTGTGACGGCAAGAATAATCGAGGCCAGTTGGGAATTGGCCAGTGCTGCAGCGTCGTTGCGATGACGGGCGGACCCACCTGCCGCCGCCGCGGCCGTAATCGCGTGCATGATCGCGGGGATGACGATCCCGATCAGCAGAAGCGTGACCAGCACCTCGATGAGGGTGAAGGCGGGACGGATTGCCGATTGCCTATTGCCTATTGCCAATTTGGGGGAGGATGTTTTCACTTCGTCACCTCCCGAAACGTATCGGTTGGCGTCGCGCAGGAAACCTGCACCGAATGGCCGGAACTGTCGGTCAGCAGGATGGTCGCTGGGTCGGTCCGGCCGGTGGGCTGGAACTGGACGAATGTGTTGGAAGGGGGAAACGTCCAGATCGATCCGGTTCCCGCCTGGGTGCCGTCGAGCAACTCTGCCGGCTGCGTGAATGATTGCGGCTGAATATTTGACGGCCACGGAAGCTGCACAACGGGCGACGGCGGCGCTTCGGCGTTTTGAACGAACTGCATTTTGACGCCATCGGGCGCGGAGTAGTGTTGATTGTAATCGCCGCTGGGCGGCCTGGAAATTTCCCCCGCCGGTGTCGGCCGTCAGCCAGAATTGTCCGGTGTTCCGATCAAAATTGAGACGGTAAACCCGCGCTTCGCTGATCGATTGCGCAGGGCAAATTGCGCCGCACCGACAATCCGCCGGCCGAAATTGTCCACCGCCCGCCCGGCGGTGAATCGCCCCAGCGCCGGCGCGAGGATGCCCGCCATGATGGCGATGATGAGCATCACCAGCACCAGTTCAAGGAGCGTGAACGCGGGTTGTAGATTGCGCCTGTCCATTTTGAATCAGTCCGGCTTGATATCGTCGGAGGTTCCTTCCTGACCGTCAGGTCCTGCCGAAAGGAGATCAAAATCATCCCCATTGCTGCCGGGGCAACGATAAATGTAGGGATGCTCCCAGGGGTCCACGGGGACCGAGTCCTTGTCCAAAGTTTTTTCCCAGTGTGTCAGATCGGCGCTGGGCCGTGCGACCAGCGCGCCCAAGCCTTCGGCGGTCGTGGGGAATCGCCCGTTGTCGATATTGAACGCGTTCAAGGACTGTTTCAGGACCGACAAATCGGCCTGCGCCTTGGTGATCTTGGCCTGACCGACGCGGTTGGCGACGCGCGGCACGAGAATCGTCGCGAGGATCGCGATGATCACCATGACCAGCAGCAATTCAATCAGGGTGAACGCCCCCCGGCCGTTTCGGACGTGTGATCGTTTTCTCAACATAAACGCACTCATCGTTAGCTCCTTTTGGAATTCAATGCACAATTTCGCCGAGGTTGAAGACCGGCAACAACATGCTGATGACAATCGTCCCGATCAGCCCGGCCATCGCGAAAAGCATGGCGGGTTCGGCAACCGCGACCAACAACCGAAGCTGGCGGTCCAGGTCCAGTTCATACGATGCCGCCAGGCGAAGAAGTTCTTTATCCAAGCGTGCCGTTTCCTCGGCGACGGCGATCATCTCCACCACCGAAGGCGGAAAAAGCCTGGGACTGCCGGCCAGGCTTCTGGAAAGCGGTTCGCCGCGCTGCACCTGTTCGATTGCTTTGGTGACGGTATCGGAAAGAACCTGATTGCCGATGGCTTCGCGGGCGACACGCAGAGAGGCGACCAGCGGAACACCCGCGCCCACGAGCGTTCCGAGCATCCTGGCAAAACGCACCAGCGCGAACTGCGCGATTACCGTGCCCAGAAACGGCGTGGAAAGCATCGCCATCTCAATCCGGCGACGCCCGACCGGCGTGGCCGCGGCGCGGTTCCATGCGACGATCCCAACCACCACCACAATGGCGACGAACGGGAAATAATGCTTCATCACGTTGCTGCACGCGATGACGAATTGGGTGATCACCGGCAGATTCGCGCCGAAATGGGCGAAAATATCGCTGAACTGCGGAATGAAGAACGTCATCAGGAAAATCACCACGCCTACCGCCAGGATGGCGAGAATGATCGGATAAACCATCGCCGCCTTCACCTTCCCCTTGAGGTCCTGCTCGCGGGCACGGAAATCGGCGATCTGATTAAGAACGACATCCAGAAATCCGCCCGCCTCGCCCGCTCGCACCATGGCGATATAGACCGGCGAGAAATTCCGCGGCCACTTGGCCAGGGCGTCGGCCAACGCGGTTCCGCCGACGACATCATCGTGAATATCGGTCCAAAGCTGTTTGGCCGCGGGCTGGGATGATTCGCGGCGCAGAAGGGACAACGATCGCGCCAGCGGCACCCCGCCGGCCAGCAGATTCGCCAGTTCACGCGTGAAGGATTCGATGGTTCGCGCGGGAATTTTGCGCGGCTTGGCGGCGGACGATTTGGCCTGGATTTTTTTCGCCGCCGCCGCCAAATCCTTCGCCTCTTCGATTGACACCGGCCGCAGGCCCTTCTTGGCCATTTCCGCAAGCGCGGTGGCGCGCGAGTCGCTCGTCAGCGTTCCGCTGGTGCGCTGGCCGTCCCTGCTCAAGGCTGTGTAGGCAAAAACCGACATGGATTATTTTCCGGCGGTGGAGGCGTCGGCTCCGACCGCGACTTCCTCATCCTTGGTCATGCGCACGACTTCCTCGGCCGTGGTCCGCCCTTCCCGCACCAGCCGCCAGCCGTCCTCACGCAGGCTGTGCATTCCATCGCGAATGGCCACCTTGCGGATCACGCGCGAACTGGCGCGCTCCAGGATCAACGCCCGAATGTCATCCGTGATGGGCATCATTTCGAAGACCCCTTGCCGGCCGCGATAGCCCGAACCCTGGCAATTGCGGCAGCCGGTGCCTTTATAAAGCACTTGGGGGACTTCTTCGCCGAATTCCGCACGCAACTTATCCGCATCAGATCGCGGCAATTCCGCCTTGCATTTTGGGCAGATCAATCGCACCAGCCGCTGGGCCGCGACCATTTCCAGCGACGATGCCACGAGATACGGTTCGACGCCCATATCCACCAGGCGGGTGGTCGCGCCGGGGGCGTCGTTGGTATGCAGCGTGCTGAAAACCAGGTGGCCTGTCAGTGACGCCTGCACCGCGATCTCGGCCGTTTCCCGGTCGCGGATTTCGCCGATCAGCACCACATCCGGATCGTGGCGGAGAATCGACCGAAGACCGGATGCGAACGACAGCCCGGATTTCGTATTCACCTGAATCTGGTTGATCCCGCGAAGCTGATATTCAACCGGGTCTTCGATGGTGATGATCTTCAGATCGGCGTTGTTGATTTTGGACAAAGCGGCGTAAAGCGTGGTGGTTTTGCCGGACCCGGTCGGCCCGGTGACGAGAATGATCCCATGCGGCAGATCGAGCACCTGCGTCCAGACCTTGTTGTCGCGCGAGCTCATGCCCAGGTGTTCCATGCCCAGCAGCGCATCGCCGCGATCGAGGATTCGCAGCACGACCGCTTCGCCGTGGATCATGGGAATGACGCTGACGCGAAGATCGATTTCGCGTCCGGTGACCTTCAGCCGAATGCGGCCGTCCTGCGGAAGGCGTTTTTCGGCGATGTCCAGATGGCTGAGGATTTTGATTCGCGAAACGATCGCCGCGTGATATTTGCGGACCTGCGGCGGGATATTCGCTTCGATCAGAACGCCGTCGATGCGATAGCGCACGCGAAGCTGATTTTCAAACGGTTCAAGATGCACGTCGGTGGCGCGCATCTCCAGGGCCTCGGCCATTACCTGATTGACGAACTTGATGATCGACGCATCGTGGGCGGCCGAGGAAAGGTCGAGATCGTCTTCGCCCTCGTCCTCGAGGACTTTGACGCCGTCCTCATCATCCATCCCCATGGACTGGAGCGTGTCGGCGCCGACGCCGAGATATTTCTTGAGGAAACGGTCGATCTCCCCGGAGGGAGCGATGACCGGATGCACGTCCAGCCCGGTCGCCAGGCGCAGTTCATCCAGCCCGGAGTTGTCGAAAATGCGGGAGGTGACGATCGCGACGCCGTCGCCGTTTTCCGCCAGCGGCATCAAATGGCGATCCAGCAGAATCCGCGCGGGGAACTTGGCGAGGAATTCCTTGCTGGGCGCGTAGTTGGCGCCGTCTTTTTCCAGATCAACGAAGGGCAGGTCGAAATACGCGGCCAATGAGCGGAGGATTTTGTCCTCGGGCGCGCCGTTGGCGGCGCGAAGGGAATCATCCAGCGATTTGCCGGCGGCGACGGCATCCCGCACCTGGGCGGCCTTGTCGGCGTCCAGAAGCCCTTCACCCATCAGCCTGGTCAGCACATCGTTCACGGGAAATCCTTGGTTGCGGCGTCAGGGGCCTGCCGACTTCTATCGGCAGGCCCCAATTTCGCGGCATCAAAAATCCAGGTCACATCATCAGTCGAGATACCCATCGAGCACCATGACGGCTTCCTGGCGCTGGGTGAGAATCGACTTGAGGTCCTGCTGAGCGACGATCAAATCCTGTCGGGCCTTTGACTTGGCCTGCCTGAGCGTATCAAGCTTGGTCTTGATGTCGTCCGGCGACGCATTCTGGTCGTCGAGGGTTGTTTGCAGATCCGTAAGCGCGGTTTGCACCGCGGAGGGTTGGGTCGTCGGCCCACCAAAGCCGCCGCCAAAACCACCGCGACCACCACCACCGGGACCACCGCGGCCGAACATGCGCGGTCGGGTGATGACATCTCGCTGTATTGTCATCACGGCTTGAATCTTGGGTTGTATCGCGGCGAATTCATCGTCGCTGGCGCCAAGCTGCGTCTTGAGCCGGTCCATCATTTGCTGCTGGAACTGGGCGGGATCGCGCCGGCCGCCGAAGCCGCCTCCCCCACCACCACCGCCACCGTTGTTTCCGTTGCCATTTCCGTTGTTATTTCCATTATTGTTGTTACCGTTGCCATTATCCCCGCCGCCGCCGGGGTTGGCCTGGCCCAGAACAGGCAAGGTCAACATGGCGATCAACAGCGCCGATAAAACAAACCCCAATTTTTTGGGAACCAACATAATCAGTCTCCTTTCAATGCCATTAACGATCGACCGGCTCCGGAAACCATTTCCAATGCCGAAATTCAATCATGATGTCCTTCGCCCTCGAACGAGGGCATCGTCGTTGAATGCTGGGTCGACAATCCCATCGGTCCGCGCCGACGGCGCATGTCCTTCGACAGGATGTCCCATTTTTCCTTTTGCGAATCGTCCAGTAGCGCGCGGCTGCGTGCATTCGCATCGGCCAGCAATGAATCCCGCTCCTTGTCCGCATCCTCACGCCCACTGCGGAATTCCTGGTTGATCTTGTCGTACGCTGCGCGCTGGTCGGGGTTCAACAGCGCGGTGATTTGCTGGTCCCGCTGTTTTTCCAATTCGCGGCGGTGTTCAAACATCTTCTGCATCTGCGTCCGCGTATCGCTCCAGATGATGTCCATCTGCTTTTGCTGATCCGGACTGAGCCCCAACTGATCGAACCACGGCCGCGGACCGCCACCACCGTGACCGCCCGGGGGACCGGCTTCCGCTCTTTGAAGCGGAGTCCACACCCAGCCCACGACCATGCCGGCGCCCAGCGACAGCACCGCCATCGCGAAAATAAGTACAGCTTTCCGGTTTCCCATATTTCCCGCCAACTACGGCGCTTCATCCGTATGGCTGGTATCATCCGCCAGATACCAGGCCGCCGCGGGCGTGCTGTACGCCCCCGAGGGTAAGTCGGATACTTCAGCGACATCCACCCACGGGGGCGCAACAGGCGTGGTATTCTCAACCGCCCGGTCATCACGCGTCTTCATCAAAAGCCACGCCGAGCCCGCAACCAGCACGCATGCGGCAACCGCATTAAACACCCGCACAAATCGTAAAAGCCCCTCTTCCATGGCCTGATCCACTCGCCGATGCAGGCGATGCAGACCGATTTGCGAAAGACGCCCCATCGGCCCCGACATCGCCGGCGCTGCCATCAGCAGCCGCGACATCGCTTCCAATCGGTCCAACTCCGCCCCACAAGACGGGCAATCGCGCAGATGGGCCTGAATTTCCGCGCGGCGGGCATCATCGACCTCGCCGTCGTGGAAAGGGCTCATCTGCTCGTTGAACGGACAACTGGCCATACAATTCTCAATCTCGCAAATTCTCTAACCCGCGAACTATTTCAGGACAAATAGTCCTTTAATTTTTCCCGCATCTCGCTTCGCGCCCGATGGAGCCGTGATTCCACCGTTCCGCGAGGAACGCCCAGCACCTGGGCAATCTCCTCGTAACTCATCTGTTCGAACTCCCGGAGCGCCAGGATCTCCCGGTGTTCCGGCGACAACCGCCCGAGCGCCGCCTGCACATCCATCGCCGTCTCGGGGCTGCCCGAGGCTGCGGGGGTCGAATCTTCCAGCGAACCGGCCGGTCGCCTCCGCTTGCCTCGATTCCTTTGCGCGGCTTGCAACACCAGAATGCGCGTCAGCCATGTCTTAACCGAGGAGCGGGCCTCGAACGACCGCAATCCCCGAAACGCGCCGATAAACGTCTCCTGCAGCACATCTTCGGCATCGGCGGCATTTCCGATCAAAGAGACCGCCAGGCGATACAATCGCTGAGCGTGCCGATCGACCAGCGCATGAAATGCCGCGGAATCACCGCTGCCGGCGCGATGCAGAAGCTCGATGTCGTCCGCCTCCGGGCTGTTTTGCACCACGTCCGGCGTCTCCGTCGAAGCCCTAACCCTTGCCAACCGGTACAACGTAATTCACGCATTCCATAGCGATAGTTGCCGCGACCGGTGCTTTTCTTCCCTTTAAACCTGAGATTTTCCCCGATTCCCCACGGCGGGGATAGGGCCGTGCGCAATCAAGAGGGTCCGATAATCACTGACTGATATGAATCCCGAACGCCCACGGCGCCGCCGTGGGGTTTTCGACCCCAATCCATCCCAAAAACCAATGCAGTTCCCCTACCCCCGGACAAACATCCGCTGCCGTGCCAGCAGCCCCAACGCGCCCAAAGCCAGCACGATGAATCCCGACGGTTCCGGCACCACATCCGCCGGAATCGCCGCTGACGCGAACGCCGATGCACCGAACCCACTCGCGGGCGGATCATCAGCAAAGTTCAAATCGTCAATCGGAATCAACGTCGGACTAAGCTGAATCTCGTGTTCCGTAAAATGAATCGCATCAAGCAGATCGGCCCAGCCGCCGTAGGTGAACGTCGGCTGCTCTCCGGGAACATACGGAAATTCCGCCCATTCGCTGCCGCTGATGCCGTCCTGCGTGAACTGAACAAAGTCGATGATGTAGCTGAAGCTGGTTCCATTCGGAGGAGTCGCCGGCGGCGCAGGATGGGGGGTGATGCTGACAACCGGTATGCCGCGCAAATAATTGTCATGATCACTCAGAAAATCGGTGTACGTACCGACCCAGTGCTGTGCGAGAATTTGCATCGGCGTATTGTCGATCGGACCTACAAGGCCGAATTGCACCTGGTCGGGTGGATTGGAAATATTCTGGTTCGGAATATTGGCCTGATTGATCGGAACGGTTCCGGTGAAATGGACGCGGGTCTGCCCCGGCAGCGTCACCAGCCCGGGCCCAACCGGAATTCCGGCATCCGTGGCAAACGGAGTGTATGGACCAGGAGCGATCGTCGATGTTCCGTTTACCGCGAACGGATCGGTAAAGGTATCCATGCCGTTTTGAGCGGGCAATGTCGGATTGCCCGAGAGCAGGATGTTGAATCCATTCCAACCGGTGATCGGATTTCCATCGTAAAGGGCTGTCAATGGCGGCACGTAAACCGACTCGCTGAAAAGCTCACTGGCATAGACGTTCCTGCGCCAAGCGACAGTATCGAAACTGCCGTCATGCCGAGCAGAACTCTCGCAAAGCGATGCATAACGCCTCCCTCAAGAATAATCAGACACATCACTCTTAAACCGGATGGCGAGGCCGAGTTGTGACAGAAAATCCGGATCAGTAAGCCCAATCCCAGTGTATATTGTCCTTTTCGACCTCATAATTCGGGTCATCGACAAACGCACGAGTAACGTAATCGGCATGGCCGTCGCAAAACGCGACGTTGCCCTTGCAGTTGCCGTTCCAGACCGTCCATACGCCGTTAACCACGACAAAGCCCGCGGGCGAATCGGGCGGGGTTCGCGCGGTGTGATCGTGACGAACCGCAAGCAGCCGCTTGCCGTCGGTGGGATCAAAACAGCCGTCTTCGACGGTTCCTTCCGCTTCCTCGACCAGCAGAATCTTCTCCGCGGGACGCCTGACTCTGACAAGTTTTCCCGCTACCTCAAACTGCTTGCCGGTTTTCTGATTGATGGGCAGATATGCTCCATCGGTCCTGATGTTCGGATCAAGGCTTTGCATCAGGTTATTCAAGGTATAGCTGTAGAAATATTTCCCGTTGGTTGTTGTGTAGTCGGGACGGTTCCAAAGCACGTCCGACGGGCAGCGCAGCACCGCCTGTCTTAATTCATTGAAATTGGTAACCGTGGGCGCCGATCGCACATCGGGCTTGAATCCCAGGTATTTCAAGATGGGCGATTGGAAAACGTCGCGATTGGGGGCTCCATACAGAGGCGCATCCTGCTGCCACCAGATGAAGTCCTGCGGGCTTTCCGGCTGTCCCGCGGCCGCATAGGGGGCAGCGCGGGGAAACCATCCATTGTTGTCCTGGCAATAGAGAAAAATGGCCGTGCCAATCTGGCGAAGATTGGAAAGACAGGCGACCTGATTCGCCTGCTCGCGGGAGCGGCTCACGGCCGGCAGGAGAAGCGCGATCAGGACGGCAATAATGCCGATGACCACCAGCAACTCAACAAGCGTAAAGGCCCCACCCTTTCGTCGCATGATTTGGAATCCTCAGCCTTGTTTTGTGTGGACCTCCGGCACTTATAGATGATTATCTCAAAATAGCGTGGCCGCGCATTTTGTCAAAGAAAATCAATGCACCCTCCCGCCGCTGAGTATAATGCCTTGGAATGGACGATCATGCTCTATTGGTAGAGTTTACCGTCCGCGGAAACGCCGATGCGCTGGCCGAATTGGTCCGGCGGTATCAGCCGCTGGTGCACGCCGCAGCGCTGCGTCAGGTGGCCGATGCCCATCTCGCACAGGACATCACGCAGGGAACGATGATGACGCTGATGCGCAAGGCGCGGCGGATCCGTCCCGGCACCCCGCTCGGGCCGTGGTTGTTTCGCGTCACTTATTATCTGGCGACCGATGCGCTCCGAGACGAATCGACACGTCGCAAGCATGAGTGCGCAGCCGCCCGGCAGCAGCAGGAAAGCTCCGAGTCCTCTCCCTGGCGGAGTCTCGAACCGGTCCTCGATCAGACGCTCAACGAGATGCGACGCAAGGACCGCACCATCCTTATTCTCCGCTATCTGCAAGAGTGGAGCCTGCCGCGAATCGCCGATGAATTGCGCCTGACGCCCGCGGCAACCCGGCAGCGACTTTCGCGGGCGCTGCGACATCTGCGCGACCGGCTGGCACGGCGCGGCGTCGGTAGGGAAGACCTGGCAATCCTCCTGCCGCTTTTGCCCGCCCAATCAGGCGAATTTGTTGCCCGCGAGAAACCCGCGGCGCATGGGATATGGAGACTGCTGCATCTTAAGGCGCTCATGGCCATCGTTGCCGTGGCTGTGATCTCCGGCGGTTATGTCGCGGCTCGCGCGGCATTTCACCGAACATTGGTTGGTCCGTCCACCAATGCCAAACCGATCGGGCTGCCGCCCGCCAATTCACGCCCTAACTCAACGATCCCTTAAATGATCAGAACGGCAACGACTGATCCATCCAATCGTCGTTCCGCAAAACCTGCTGCCGATTGAACCGGGCAAGTTTTTCCGCGCGAGATTGAGCGATGTCGATAAGGCGCTGCGCTCCGAAAGCGCGCCAACTGAGCCGCAGGCGCGTGACGTGGCGAACCAGAAGATCGTCCTGCGCACTGGCGAACATCTGCGCCACACCCGGATCGCCCTGCCGGGCCGACCGTCCGAAGAGCTGTCGATCGACGCGGCCCGAGGCATGGGGTTCGGTCGCGATCACATGAAGACCGCCCAGTTCCGCGACGCCCCGGCCCAATTTGATATCGGTACCGCGACCGGCCATGTTCGTGGCGACCGTGATCCGGCCGGGCTGTCCGGCCTCGGCGACGATCGACGCCTCCTGCGCGGTTTGAGTGGCGTTAAGAACTCGATGGGCCTTGCCGAGCTTCGCCAGACGCTGGCTTAACTCTTCGGATGCCAACACGCTTCGCGTTCCGACCAGAACCGGCGCGCCGGTCTGATTGATTTCACATACCCGGTCGACGACGGCGGTCCATTTCTCGTCCAGCGTGTCAAACATGCTCAGCGGCAGATGCTTTCGGATGCAAGGCTTGTTGGTGGGAATGCGGACCATCGGCCGGCGATAAATCTGCCACATTTCCGCGCGGGCTTCCCACGCCGTTCCGGTCATGCCCGACATGATGGGATATTGCCGGAAAAACCGCTGAAAACTGAGGCGGGCCAGGTTCTCCTTGTCCGCCGTGACGGGAACCGCTTCCTTGACCTCAATAGCCTGGTGCAGCCCATGCCGCCACGAGCGGTCGGCCAGGACGCGGCCCGTGAATTCGTCGATGATCTGAACCTTCTTGTCGGACGTGACCAGATAATGTTCGCCGCGCGTGAAGCAATGCCGCGCTGTAAGCCCCTGAACGACCAATTCCTCCCGGCGTCGTTTCCCTTTCCAGAATCCGCCATCCTGTTCACAGAGCACATCGAGCCGATCTTCGCCGCGCTGGGTCAAATCCACCTGCCTCAGCGTCCAGTCGATCTTGAAGTCCCGTTCGATCTCCAATTGGGTTGCCATTGCATCCGCGCGCTCATAAAGCGACGCGTTCCCCTCTTCCTCGGGCGCGTTGGAAATAATCAGCGGGGTGACTCCCTCGTCGATCAGCAGACTGTCCGCCTCATCGACGATGACCTTCCACAATCCCGGAACCAGCAGCGGACTCCTTTGCTGTCCGGCCATCAGCATCCCGACCACCGTCTGCGTCGAGGACCGCAGACTGCCCAGCGCGATTTGATCGCGCAGAAAATCCGCGACCAATTCCTTGCTCGTGATATAGACAACGTTGCGACGGTAATGGTCGAAACGCTCGTTGCCGGCGGTCTCATGAATTACGTGGCCGACGCTCAGGCCGAGCATGCGATAAACCGGCCCCATCTCTTCGGCGTCGCGCGCGACCAAGTAATCGTTGACGGTGATGATATGCACCGGCTTCCCGTGCCAGCCCCAAACGGCAGCGGTTAGCGCGGCCGTGAGCGTTTTCCCTTCTCCAGTAGCCATCTCCGCGACGAGGCCCTGCAGCATGGCCAGCGCGCCGGCAATCTGAACGGGGAAGGGACGCAAACCGATGGCTCGCAATGCCGCTTCGCGCGCGATCGCCATGGCACGGTCGAGGGCCGCCCCCTCGAGCCGGCCGAGCCGCGCCAGATCGCGCGATTCCGCCACCGCTTCGGCGAACCGCCCAGCGCCCATGTCGTGAATTTCCGGTTCGAGCGTCTCCACCCGCGCAGCCTGGAGCATCAGCCCACCGAGCACTCGTCGTTTATTCTTGGCCCAGCCTACGAATCCGCTGAAGAATTGATCCAACCCCTTGAGTTCGGGCGCCTTGACCCGGCGGGCGTCGAATATGGACCAGAGATCGTCTGAAACTACTGACATTGCTGGATCGCTCCCCTACAGCCATTTCCCCGAGTCATGTGACTGAATCAACTGTTGGAATTTGTTGGTCCAGATCCACGCCAGCGTCCGGTGATCGACTGTCAGTCGGACGAATGCGCGCTGGCCCGGATAATACTGTTGATTTTGATTGTCCAGCTTGACGGACGCCTCAAACGTCGGCACCTGGGTGCGCAGCCCGTTGGGATCGCGGGCGTCAACCTGAACCTCGCCGCCGGCACGCGAGCCCAGGGATGGACTCACTAGTTCGTTGACGGCCCCGGGCGGCAGGGTGATCGCCCCGCCGGGTACCGCTTCACCCAGCAATCCGGCAAGGCGAAACTCGACCTTGATGTTGTCAACGCCATGTATCAGCTCGAAATCCTTCTGGTCGATGTCCCCCTTGATGACGAGTTGATCGAGGACGGCGACGCGTCCGATTTCCTGCCCCGGTTGGACGATCGTATCGGGCAACTCGTGCAACGTCGGAGCGATCAACCGGCCCGCGAACGGAGCGGTGATTTTCAAATCGGCGTCCCGGCGTTTGGCATCGTCCAGTTCCTTTTGCCAGACAGACAAGTCGGCGACGTCCTTGATGTATTCAATCTGATCCTCCACGCGGGACTGGCGCACCTTGGCCTCGGCTTGGCGAACCTTGGCGGTGTAAAAAGTCAGGTCTCGCCGCACGCCCGGATCGTCAAGCTGAAGGATCGTCTGGCCCGCTTTGACAAGTTGACCATCCTGGGCGAACACCTGGGCGACGCGGCCCTGGCCCGCGGACTTGAGCATGCCGCTTTGGACGACCCCATCGGCGTTCACGGGATCATCCGGCTGAACCATGCCGGTGAACTCAACGTGAACGGGAAAACGAATCTGAAAGACCAGCAGGGCGGCGACCGCCGCGACCGCGATGCTGAAGGAGATCGCCCGCTTTCGCTTGCGATGAAGCTCCGGATCGAGCGCCAGGTATTTCACGAGCTGGAACATCGGAACCCCGGCCCAGGTTACAACGCCGCCGATGGCCATCAGAACGCCGACGATCGGAACCTTGTCGTACACGACGACCACGATCATGATGCCGATGAACACGCGGTAAATGCTGCTGGCGATTGAATAAGTCAGAAGCCAGACGCGCTGTCCCACCGGCGGCAATGGCTGCTGAAGCTTGAGGCGGAAAATATGGCGCTTGATCAGGCCCAGCGAATATTCCGTGCTTTTCTGCCGCAGATTGGGAATCTCAAGCACATCCGACAGGATGTAATAGCCGTCATACCGCAGCAGCGGATTGGCGTTGAAGATGAGGGTGGAAACGCTGGCGACGAACATCGCGTTGTAGGCGAGTTGGCTGACCAGCGGATAGGACGTGGCGTTGGTGTATCGCCAGACGAACGCGCAAAGCGCTGCAACGAAAAGCTCGACGATCATTCCCGCGGCGCCGACGAAAATGCGCTGCCATTTGCTCGGAAACGACCAGGCGGTCGAGGCATCCACATAAGGCGTCGGCACGAGCACGAGCAGCATGATCCCCAATTCATGGCATTCACCGCCAAAACGCCGGCAGGCAAACGCATGGCCAAGCTCGTGAATCAGCTTGATAACGACGAACGTTCCGTAAAGCAGAAAAATATTTTCGAAGTTGTGCTGGAAATCCAGGCTGTTGCTGGCGGCGGTTTTCAATTCATCCCATTGCGGCAGGACCGTCGCCAGCGCCAGGCCAACCACGACCAGCCAGATCATCGCCCCCAGCTTGCTGAACAACAGCCGCGCCACCGGCATCCACCGGCAAAGGAACCGATCCGGGTCCCACAAGCGAATCCGCGGAAACAGCACGTTCATCAGCCGGTTCTGCATCTTCTGCTGAACCAGCTTCTTATGCCGCCGCAGCAGGACCATCGCGTCGGGAGTGATGTTGGTCTCAAGCAAATTCGCGGCGTAAAGCTGGCTGAGAACCTGAATGACCTCCGGCTGCGTCGGCGCATCATCGGCAAGTTGTCCGCCCACCAGGTCCCATGCTTCCTCAACGGATCGGCGGCCATCAAGAAGGCCAACGAATCGATACGCCGCATCGCTCAGACGATGGAATTGATTTCCCGCCGGGTCGCGCACGACATACCAGCGATCCCCGCGATAAAACTGCCGCGAAACCTGTGCCCCGGCGCAACTTCGGCTTGAGGGCCGCGACGCGATACCACGATTCCGAAAATGTCGGTCGAAGCTGAAGCATGGGTTAATTCAGGCGCGAAGGAATTCGTTTGCTCTTGGTCACATCCACAATTTAAATTTCAGATACTCGATAAACTTGTGGGTCCAAATCCAAATCAGGCGGCGATGTTCGATTTCCACGCGTGCCTCGCCCGCCATGCCGGGACGCCAGCTTGGGGAGGTTTCGTCCAGATGCGCGAAGACCGTAAACGTGTTGTCGCCATCCTTCGTCTCGGGCAACGGCACGATGCGGTCGATGGTGAACGCGTATCGATCGTTGGGGAGGGCGGTGGTCGCCAGTCTGCCGTGCTGGCCGACGTGCAGTTGCTGGATATCGCGCTCGCCGACCGATAGCTGCGCCCGCAAGCTGTTGCTGGAGGCGATGACGAAAAGTTCATCTCCCTCCTTTTTGGGAACATTGCGCTCGTCCATCAGGTCGCGCTCGCTGGAAAGAACGACGCCGTCGAAGGGTGCGCGAATCACGCCGCGGTCGATCTTTTCCTGGTTGAATTGAACCTCCGCAGTGGCGGCATCCATTTCATGCTTGGCAATCTCGGCGTCGGCAAGCTTGTCCGCGATCTCATCCTTGCGGTACTCCGCCTGGGCCTTGAGCACGGAATCCTCCGCCTTGTTCAGATCCAGTTGCAGGTCGAAGGTCCTCATCTTCAGCAGCACCTGGTCCTTCTTCACGAAGTTGCCCGGCAACACATAAACTTCCTCAATCTGCCCGTCAAACGGAACGTCGAGCTTGCGCTTGTCGATGGCGTCGAACTGAAATTGCGCGTTCACGTGATACATTGGCTTGTAAACGCAGAGAAATATCAGCACCAAAAAGCCCAGAAGCACGAGCGCCTTGGCCAGTGTGTGCTGCGGGCCGACGATTTTCTTCCCCATGTTTTCGGCACTGAGGCCGACCTTGGTGATCAGCCAACGGTCATTTTCGTGACGATCGTAAAGCTGCGGAGCCAGCAGGTCGACCGCAACCGAAAGCCCCGTGGAAGCCTGCGCCGATAGTTTGTGGGTTGGGGGAAACTCCAGCGTAACCGCTCCGACAACTTCGGCACGGCGACGCAACGGCAACGTCAGCACGACGTTGCCCCCTTCGGCGCGGGCCAGTTCCTGGGCGGCCCGGCTTACGTTCTGAGTGCCGCCGCCCTGCGGTTCGAAATGCACGGGCTCTTCCTGGTCGATGCATTCCTCCATCGCTTTTTCCAGGGTCTTGACCAACTGCTGCCGCTTGTCGAATTGCTCGGTGTGGGACAGAGCCTTGACCTGCACGTCCTGGCCTTTGATCCAACCCAGCGCCACGCGGGTCGCCCCGGTTCGGGTCGCCAGCTCGTTGCAAAGGTTCATCGCCGCCGATTCAAATCCTTCGGCCGTGGCGACTGCGGTGGCAAGCTGCAACACATGCTGATGGGATTGAGCGACGATCTGGGATTGCTCGCTCTGCCGGCGAAGAACGTAAAGATCGAAATACCCCGCGACCAACTGCATGGAAAGATGCCGTTGTTTGGCCCGCCCGACATCCATGCAGCGGGTGATGACCGCAGTGACCGCGACGATCTGAGAGTCGCGCCGCAGCGGCGTGATCAGGCAGAATTGCGGTTCGATGCCGCTTCCCCCTTCGTTGGACGGCAATTCGATGATCGCATCGCCCTTGCCCTGGGCAAGCAACGGCTTGATGAGCTGCTGAAATGCCGAGACAGCGGCGGCGCGGGCTTCGGGTGTGCCGTTGTCGGATCGGATATGGTCGATTAATCGCAGCGCCGGCTCGTTCTGGTCCTTTTGGGCTTCAATGAGAAACGCCGCCGCCTCGGTCGCCGCGACCATGAGCGCCTGTGCCTTCAGCAGGCTTTTGACGAAATCGGGCAGGCTGTCCGTGGCCGACAACAGATGTTGCACCAGCCCGGTAAGGGATGATCCCTGCGCTTGCAGCGATTTATCCGTTCCTTGAGATTCAACTATTCCGGAAGCCACTCATCGCCTTTCTCTTATTGTCCGCCGCTACCCGTCGGCAGCTTCACATTGACCCAGAGGCCGGATCGGCCATTGTCAGCGTTGCTCAGTTCAAGCCGAACCGTTTCCTTGTCACTGGCGGCATCCACCTCGGGGTCGAGATAAATCACTTTTGCCTTCAACCAGTCGTTGGGATTGTTCTGATACGCCACCATTGCCGTGTCACCCAGCTTCAAACCCATCGCCTGGGCCGACGAAACCTTGACCTCGACCCAGAGCGGATTATTCGTCACCAGCGTGATGGCGCCATCCGGCTTATTGGGATCGACGACTTCGCCTTCCTGAATGTTGATTTCCTTGACGGTGCCGTCCACAGGGCTGAAAAGCTGCATTTTATCGATGACCCGCGCCTGGATATCGACATCCGCCAGATATTTTTCCCGCTGGGCCTGCGCGTTGCGCAACACCGCTTCCTTTTGCTCGTAATCCAGCTTGGCTTCCTCCACTTCGTCGGCACTGGTGGCCTGCAGAGAATAGGCCTTCAGCTTGCTTTCGTATTCGATTTTGCGGGCGTCCCGGTCGGCCGTGGCGGCCTCGATAGCGGCCATCGAATCGGCCTGAATCCGCGCAGAACGCAGTTTCAATTCTTCAACGTCGGTGTCCTCGCGGCCAAGAAGCTGGCCCTTTTTCACATAATCATCCGGCTTGACCAGCCATTGCCGAACGATCCCCGATTCCATGAACGAAGGCTTCGTGATAAGCGAGGGAACCGTGCGCGCCATCAGGCTATCGTCCGTGACGCGATTCGAGGAATCGTCCGCGCCGGCAAACCGCAATATCCCCAGCATCGCCGCCGCGATAAGGCTGCGTCCTAACCATTTTCCGGAATTCATGGGGCTCATCTTCCTTTTAATGATCTAAATACATCGGCTGGAAACCCCTCGCCTGCCCTCGCCGAATTATTCAAAATACGCACCTCGACCCCCCATGTCCACCCAAAACCGGGACAGAACACAAACTTTACGACAGCCGGCATCAAAAGTGCGTCGATTCGTCCCTCGTACCGCAAACCGCTGTCCCACCGCAACTAACGATATCCCAGCCGCTCCAGATCTTCCTCATTCAATCCAAAATGATGTCCGATTTCATGCAAAACCGTCACCCGAACCTGGCGGATGAGCTGGGCCTCGTTGCCGCAGACGGCCTGGATCGGCTCCTGAAAAATATAAATCACGTCCGGAAGGGCACCGGAGTCTTCGACGTAGCGGCGCGTTCGCGGCCGGCCGACGTAAAGCCCCAGCAGCAATCCGCCCTTGCGTACGCCGGCCCGCTGTAACTGCGATTCTGTGGGTTGATCCCGCACCTCGATGGGAACTTCTTCGAGAAACTCTGCGAACTCCTCAGGCAGTTCCTGGATCGCCGCCTCGACCAGTTCGCCGAACTGCGCTTTGCTCACTCGATACGCCACCGTTAGAATCTCCATCCGTCATCGTAGCGAATTCGTATAATTGACGGTAATCAAATACCCGATGCAATTGCTCGGGCGAGAGGTAATTTTAACATGCGGCCATTCATCAGTTTTTGTCTTTTGTTGTTGGTCGCCGGTTGCGGATCGGGCAGCTTTCTGATCACCCCCGTCTCGGACACGTCGGAATTGAAGCAGATCGCGGTCCAATCCGGCGATAAATCCGGCAAAGTCGCCATCGTGGAAGTGGAGGGAATGCTCATGGATGAGCGCAGCGGCGGTCTGCTGCAGCCATCGGAGAACCCGCTGAGCCTCTTTATTCAGGAACTGGATCAGGCCGCGAGTGATGATTCGGTGAAGGCGATTGTCTTGCGCGTGAATTCCCCGGGTGGTTCGGTCACCACCAGCGATACGATGTACGATGCCCTGCTGCGGTTCAAGGCCAAGACGCACAAGCCCGTGATCGCCTCGGCCCAGGAGTTGGACGCCAGCGGCGCGTATTACGTCTCCTGCGCGGCCGACAAGATCGTCGTCAATCCCACGTCAATCGTCGGCAGCATCGGAGTCATTTTCGAATCCGTCGATGTTGAGGATACGCTAGACAAGCTCGGTGCACGCGTCTACGCGATCAAGAGTGCTCCGCTCAAGGACATGGGTTCCCCCTACCGGCATCTGACTCCCGAAGCGCGCGAGGTCATGCAGGGGATGGTCGATGAATACTACGCGCGGTTCAAAAACATCGTTGCCACTAACCGCGGAATAAAGGATGCGACGACCATGGGGTTAGTGACGGACGGCCGGGTCTTCAGCGGCCAGCGGGCGGTGGAACTGGGACTCGCGGATCAGACGGGCCGCCTCAACGATGCCATCGATCTTGCCAAGCAATTGGGCAACGCGCCCGACGGCGAAGTGATCATGTACAAGCGCCCCTTCGGTTATTCCGGTTCGATCTATGCCGAGATGCCCATGCCCGAGCCTAAGAGCAACGACATGAACCTGAAGCTTCCCATGAGCGATTGGCTGCCGGACGGGTTTTATTTTCTGTGGCAGCCGTAGACGCTCTGCCTGAAAACTCCCCGCGCGGCGAGGCGAAGCGGATTTCGGCCGCGGGCAAGGAGCGACGACGAGCAGTATTGAAAATAAATACGGCGAGGAGGAGCGACGCGGCCCCCGGCCGAAAGACGCGAGCATCGCCCGCGCGGAGTTTTCAGGCAGAGCGTAATGCATGATTCAAATTACCTGCACAAGCTGCAAGAGGGTTTTGAGCATTGACGATGCGTTCGCCGGCGGCGTTTGCAGGTGCCAGTTTTGCGGGACGATCCAGACAGTGCCCGCCCGGGGCTCGGCGCAAAAGGCCGCCGCGGGCGCCGCAAAGGGGCCGAAAACTCTTTTCGAAAACAAGGCCCGGGGAGTCACCGGCGTGGGCAGCGGCAGCGGGTTGGAAGACCTCGCCGATATCGTCCAAAGCAGCAGCGGTCTGTCGGATCCAAACCTGAGAAAACCGCCCGCCACCCCCGCCCCGCCGCCCGCTAAAAATCTCACGCCTCTGCTTGGAATCTCCGCGGGGGTCATCCTGCTCCTGCTGATCATTGTGCTGGTGATGGCGTTCCATGGATCGGGCGGCTCGAACGCCCAAACCGCCGGAGTAGCGCCCGCCTCAACCGCTATCGGCTCCACCCCACCGCCCACCGCTGCTCCGGTTGCGCCCACCTTCTGCGGCGTCGCGATCGATCATTCCCGGGTCGTTTATCTGATTGACGACGGCGCAAGCTCCGCCGATGTGTTGGACACGATCAAGACCGTTATGTTCAAGTCGATCGATTCGCTTGGACCCGACCGGCAATTTCTGGTGCTGTTCTGGAATCCGAACACCGAAACCTATCCGTCCGATGAAACTTCGTTCGCGTTCGCGGTAAAAGACAACATCGATATCGCTCGGAAAAAGCTTCAGGATGTGAACGCGGCCGGCAGCACCGATCCTCTGCCGGGTCTGAAAACCGCGCTGGCGGACAATCCCGGCCAGATTTTTCTTGTCACCGCCAAAGCGGGCGACCTTGACGATTCCCTGGCCGCGAAAGTCGCCGCCCTGCGTGGCACCTCCACTGCGCACATCGACTGCATCGCCATCAACGGCGGTCCTGGCGACAATGTCCCGGTCAAGATCGCCGCCCAGAGCGGCGGTGTATTTGTCCCCCTGCCCGAATCGCAACTCAAAGCCTTCTCATTTTGACGGAAATACCGGATGTCCATCCGGTGCTCTCGTCCGATCCACAATTACAATGCAATTCCCCGAAATTTGTGCAACTGATTCATAGGCATCTGCCGATGAAGTTATAGAGGTAGTGGTCGGCCTTTTATCGGACTGTCTGGGTGACCGGGAAATCGCAATTCGAGCAAATTTCAACATGCGTTCAAACCGAAAAATTGTCGTACTCACAAGCCTGGTCGCCATGCTGACGCTGGCCAGCGCGATCCTGCTGCTCCTGGCCCCGCCGCCATTGGCCGCCGAGGGGTTCAACAGCCTTTCCGCCACCGACCATGGGCCGTTTCTTGATGGCATTTTCAAGACCGCCGTGCCTGCCAGGGGCGACCAGTGGAAATTTATTTACATTCATCACTCCGCCACAGCCGGTGGAAACGCCGGAACCCTGGCATTGCCCGGCTCCGGGTTGTGCGATCACTTCGTGATCGGCAACGGCAACGGGCTGCCCGATGGCGAGATTCAGATCGGCCCCCGCTGGAACGCCCAGCAACCCCCGGCCCCGCCACCGGGCGTCGATTCGATCCAACCCGCCTGTATCAGCATTTGCGTGGTTGGGGATTTCGATCATTCCATGCCAACCCCCACGCAGGTCCGGCGTCTGTCCCAACTGGTGACCACGCTCCAAACCCAGTTCCGTCTCGGGGCCGACAAGGTCATCCTACTGAACGACACCGCCACCCCCTCCAGCATCGGGCGATATTTCCCGGTTACATCCTTTCGCGACCAAATCCTGCCCTGACGCACCCCAATATTCTACTTGCTATTTGCATGCGGTTTGCATAGCCTACGGTTAAGTTAATATTTGCGCGGGTGACGTCTCGCACCAAGGCGGCTGCATTCATAATCCCTTGTCATCCCCAACCTTGGGCTGCCTCCCAACCCTGCCGACCATCCAGCAGGCATCGGAAATGACGTTATCCGGGGTGGAAGTTTGTACATGGCTCAGAAGCTCCTCCAATATGAGGTGTTGGAGCGTTTGGGAGAAGGTGCGCGTAGTGTCATCTACGCCGTCAGCGACCCCCGAACGCGACAAGTCTACGCCCTCAAGCACGTCCTGCGCAACGAGAAAAAGGACGACCGTTTCATCGAGCAAGTGGAAACGGAATTCGAGGTCTCCAAGCAGTTCAACCATCCAAATCTGCGCAAATCGTTCGAGCTGAAAATCACCCGAAACTTCCTGAGGCAGCCGAAGGAAGCATTCCTGACCATGGAACTTTTTGACGGCCGTCCGCTCGACGTGCGCCCGCCGCGCGACATGGTTGAGATCGTCGATACATTCATTCAGGCCGCCCACGGCCTCAAGTCCTTGCACGCTCTCGGTTACGCCCATTGCGATCTCAAACCGAACAACATCCTCCGGTCCGACTCCGGTTTGGTGAAGGTCATTGACTTTGGTCAGGCATGCAGAATCGGCACGGTGAAGGAGCGCATCCAGGGCACGCCGGATTACATCGCTCCCGAACAGGTCGCCCGCCGCCCGATCAGCGTGCAAACCGATGTCTTCAATCTTGGCGCAACGATCTACTGGACGCTCACCAACACCAACATTCCCACCCTCTACACGGTGAACAAAAAAGGGGACAACAGTTTCCTTCTGGACCAGACGATCCAGACGCCGTCAGATCTGAATCCGATCGTTCCGCAGGGGCTGTCGAACCTGGTGATGGAATGCGTCTCCACCCGCCCCGCCAAACGGCCCGCGGACATGGACCAGATCATCATGCGCCTGGAACTGATCAAACACATCCTGACGAGCAAACCCACGGCGGAGAGCTCGGACGATTCCACTCTCGGCCAGACTGCCTAGCGGCCCAGCGGCTTGGAGCGGCCGGGGTATCGTCCAACGCAAAGTTTTCTAAAATCGCCACTGATTGACTGATTCATCACCATCTTTTCCTCTTCCCACTCCGCCACCAGCGCCACTGGTGATCGACGATCTCCCCTGCCGCACGTGCGGATACAACCTGCGAACGCTGGACACGGCCGGAGTTTGCCCGGAATGTGCGACACCTATCGCCGCATCGCTGCGAAGCGAACTACTTCGGGAGGCTGATCCGAATTGGCTGTGGCACATGCACTCCGGGTGCAAACTGTTGTATTGGGGAATTTGGGGCGCGTGGATGTCTGTCATATTTTCACATGTGTGGAGATCGGGGATTCTAGGAAAATTCGCCATCCCTGCAGCCGCGGCCACGGCAGTGGGGACGTGGATGCTCACCAGCCCGGACCCCAGCGGTATTGGCGAAGATCGTTACGGGCAACTGCGAGTCTGGGCCCGAGGGATGGGAATTGTCCAATTCGCGGCTACGCTGATTGCGAATCTTTCGGCTCCCTTGTCGCCGGCTGTTCATTTGCTGCTCGAGGCTTTGCAGATGCTCGCTCTAACCGCATGGGGCGCAATTATGCTGTGGTATCTTGATCGCCTGGGCCATCGAACCTCAGAATCCAAAATCGGCATGGGCTTTCGGGTCAACATGCTCCTATTCCTGGGGGCGTCCGCTGTCTCGCTGGCCGCCCTGGTTGTGCAAGGGCTCAGTTCGGGAGTCAGAAATCCGCTCTCGTTCTTCTTAGGGTTCCCTTTTTCGTGGTTGAATATTTTGTTCGTCTATGGAGCAGTCGGCAGATTCGACAGAGTTCTCAAAGCCGAGGTGACTGCCGCATACGGCCGCACTTTCTCGCCGTGGCGAACCGCCGGGACGTTCCTATACTGGATCAAATAACTTTTCCGGAGCAAAAATGGCAACGACAACTGAAAACCCCCGCAAAATCGTCCTCGCCTATAGCGGCGGGCTGGACACCAGCGTCATCCTCCCCTGGCTCAAAGACCGCTATCCCGGCGTCAAGCTCGTCGCATTCGCGGCCGAGCTTGGCCAGGGCGATGAACTCAAAGGTATCGAGGACAAAGCGAAAAAGAGCGGGGCCGATGAAGTCATTATCAAGGACCTCCGCCAGGAATTCGCCGAGGAATTCTGTTTCCCCATGCTCCGCGCCCACGCGATTTACGAAAATGATTATCTCCTCGGCACCAGCATCGCCCGCCCGATCATCGCCAAGCATCAGGTCGAAGTCGCCCGGCAAACCAGCGCCGATGCGGTGGGCCACGGCGCTACCTCCAAGGGAAACGATCAGGTTCGCTTTGAGCTGACCTATATGTCCCTGGCTCCCGATCTGAAAATCATCGCCCCATGGAAGGACCCAACCTTCGGCCTGCGCGACCGCGAAAGCGCCATCGACTACGCCAACAAAAAAGGCGTCCCCGTCGACCAGAGCAAGAAGAAAATCTACAGCCGCGACCGCAACCTCTGGCACATCAGCCATGAGGGGGCCGACTTGGAATCCCCGGCCAACGAGCCGAAGGATGATCTATGGATGATCTCCGTCCCCGTCGCAAAAGCCCCCAATGAGCCGGAATACGTAACCATCGACTTCGAACGCGGCAACCCAACGGCCGTCAACGGCAAAAAAATGCCCGGCCACGAACTGATCGCCGCGCTGAACGTCCTCGGCGGCAAACATGCCGTCGGCCAGACGCAACTGGCCGAGAACCGCCTCGTCGGCATGAAATCCCGCGGCGCCTACGAAACCCCCGGCGGTACGATCCTTTACGAAGCCCACAAATCTCTCGAGCAAATCTGCATCGAGCGCGACACTTTCCATTACAAGCAGCAAATCGCCCTGCGTTATGCCGAACTGGTTTATTACGGCCAATGGTTTCATCCGCTTCGCGAGGCATTGCAGAGTTTCATTGATCACACACAGGGTCCGGTGACAGGCCAGGTGAAAATTAAGCTATTCAAAGGTCATGCGACAGCCGCCGGCGTTACCAGCCCGCATAGCCTTTACGACCCGCAACTGGCAAGTTTCAGCATGGAAGGATATGACGTGACCGCAGCGCGTGGATTTATCGATCTGTTCGGTTTGCCGATGAAGGTCGCGCAGCAGGTGAAGCGGTGGTAAACGATCTGCATCGAATTCGCGAACTCGATGCGGTTGCGCTTACGGTGGACCTGCCAGAAGCAAAGCTAGTTCGTGGGCAGGTTGGCACGGTCGTTTTCGTCTATCCTCCCGATTCATTCGAAGTCGAGTTTGTCGATGATGACGGCCACACCTATGCTCTGACCACTTTAATTCTGTTGCAGTTGCTTCGTCTCCATTACAAACCGATTGCAGCCTGAGTAATGTAAATCGTCGTGGTTCCCGCGCTGCAGGCTGAGAATTTGGGATGCGCAGATGATTTACGGCATGAAATATCGCGGATTGATATGAAAATACTCCGAGAGCCGTTGGATGTGTGCCACGGTCAATTCTCGCTTACCCAAAAGGATCAGGGAAACCAGCGGCTGGCTGACGCCCAGGAGTTTCGCCAATTTCGCTTGTGATAATCTCGATTCATCGGCGAGCCATTTCAAACGTTCATTTGGCTTCAGGCGATCGGGACCGATCGGATAATGTTCATTTTCGTATGTCTCAACCAGGCTGGTCAGCGCATATAGATAATCCGCCTCCCCCTCGTCCAAACCCTTCTCGCCACGAATCGCCAGGGGCTCGATGACCGCAATCGCCGCGTCGTATTGCGATTCAGACTCAATGACGCGCAGCGGGAATTTTCGTACCAGCTTCAAATAGCTCGGTAAGGCTCGAGGAACGGCAACTGTCATAAATGCTCCCAAATACAGGAAATCCTAAAGCTCTCTCTTCCAGGCATTAACGTCATATTCCTTGTGCGTATACACCCGCAGGACGAACACGACCTGCCGGTTGTAGTGCATCGCTGAAATCAGCCGATATTTATTCCCTCCGATATTGAAAACCGTGACGGGGCGCCCGCTCGCCACGCGAACCTGATCGGCGTGAGGAAAGGCCGTGCGCGTCTCGCTGAAATTGGTCCATTCCGCATCCTCGATCGCTTTATACCACCTCAGCAAAGCTCCTTGCGCGTCCGGATGCTTCTCGCCAAATCGTTGAAGCATCTTCTTCGAGATGACTCGCATCGAGGCATATTACAATTTGTAATGACAGAATGCAAACTAAATTAGGGCCAATAAATCAGCCAGTCCGAGCCTTCAGTTTTGCCAGCATTTCATTCAATACAACCTGAACTTCGGGCTTCAATTGCTTCCCGAACAACTCTTTCCCAATCGAAATCGCCTCATGGAACATCACGATCATTTCGGTGCCGGGCATTTCCCGACGTAAAGACCTCTTAACCTTTTTGCACCGCTTCATCCCAGGCTTTGTCTAGTTTGCCGACGTGAGAGTCGCGATCGTAGGCGTATTCGCGGTCGGCATCGGTGTGATGCACCAGGCCGGCGAAGCGGGGGCCATCGCCGGCGGTGGTCCACTGGAGCATTTGCAGGTCGCCGTCGGAGTTACCGAAGGCGAAGATTGGGCGGCGGCCGATAAATTGGTTGATTCCGACCGGCTTGCCGGGACCGTCGTTAACGAAGTCGATCTTGGGCTCCTTGACGAGGACGGGGATGCCGTCGCGCATTTCGAATTTGGTCACGCCGCTGCTGCCGATCACTTGTTCGGGGGGAATGCCGTAGACTCCCTCGGCGAAGACGCGCATGAATTCGATGCCGCCACCGGAGACGATAAAAGTTTTGAAGCCATTTGCGCGGAGATAAGTGAGCAGTTCGAGCATGGGCTGATAGGCCAGACTTGTGTAAGGCCGGTGGAACCTTGGATGGCGGGCGGTTTTGATCCAATCCTTGACGATCTGGTTAAATTCGTCGGTGGTCATGCTGGAATGTGTGGCCATCATGATTTCGACGAGGCCTTTTTCACCGGTGGCGGCGAGGCCCTTCATGTCGCCGGCGAGGACGGATTTGAAAGGTTCGGTGTCGTTCCACTCGGGGTGCTGAGGCGCGAGCGCTTTTACACGGTCGAGGGCAAAGAGGAGTTGGAAATAGAGAGGCTGCTCACACCAGAGGGTGCCGTCGTTGTCGAAGACGGCGATGCGATCTTCGGGTTTGACAAAATCGGGGGAGCCGTCTTTGGTGACCTTGGCGACGAAAGCGGTGATTGCTGATTTACTCGGGGAGTCGTTCCAGGAAGGGAGGGGATCGGTTTGAGCATCGACGCGAGTCGCGTGCAACAGGACCAGACACAGGATTGAAAGTGAGAATCTGAACGCGTTATTGAAGTTGAATTTTCGCATGAGGGTGATTTCCTCCGTGTCCAACAATGTCAGTCAGCCGGCGGAATGCCGGGATTGGAACACGGTGGGTACAGTATGCCGAGATTTCCCAGATGAAACTCCGCCGACGAACGTCGCCGGCGATTTTTGCGTAAGATACCGAGGTCTGGAACGCGGAGCAACCATGTTCTTGGTTCGTAGTCACCGTGATTGCGACGATTTGGAGGGCCATTGTCTCCATTGTGACGCTTTCGACGGTTTCCCGACGCCCTACGAACAGACCGGCACTGTCGCCCCCAGCCTTTTCGCATGTTTTGAGCGCTATACGTCATCATCCTGATGCCGCCATCGGCGGCCGAAGTCGCCGGATTCGCTCCAAGATGAGGCGGAACACTTTTCGAGGGACGGCGACTTCCGCCATCTGGAAGACCACCGAACGGGCATGATGCACCACTTTCGCTCCAATTTTGATCAATTTCTCCCGCAGCGTGGTCATCGACCAGTGCTTCACGCCAACGGGCAACGCCAATCGCCGCAAAAAGTTTCCGATATTGTACGCCAAGGCGAACAGTTGCAGCCGCACGTGGTTGTCCACGAAGTCGTGGCAGCTCAACCGCGTCCATTTCACCGCGTTCTTGCCCTCCTTGATCCACTGTTCCGCCGTCCCACGACCGTTGTAGAACCAGGTCACGCCAGCGGCACCGCCCCCGAGGTTGGTGACGATGAAGCCGACGCGGGGGAACAACTCGCCCTGATGCCACTCGACCTTGGCCGCCACGCGGCGGGCCTTGTCCCAACTGGCGGCCTGATACATGAAGTCGTGATACCGGACGATGGGTTTGTTTGGCGGTCGGCCCACCGGACGCTTCAGCAGATGCTCGATTTCCCGCTCCAACAGGCTGTTTGACTTTAAGCGGATCGCATAGCTGTAGTGCTCGGCTTCGAGAAAGGCATACAACTCGGGAACGGCGAATGCAGCATCACCGCGAAAGAACTTCTTGACCGTCATGGCTCGGTAGCGGGCGACCACCGGTTCCAGAACAGATCGCCAGTCATCAGCGCGATGAACATTGCCATGGCGAAGCAGGGTGTGTTCAAGGTCTCCATCCTGATTGAAACAGAACAAAGGGTGGTAGCAGGTGCATTCATAGTGACCGTTGTACGCCGAGCCTTCCTGATGCCCATGCGTCTCGCTCACCGAGCTATCCATATCCAGGATGATCCGGTCACCGGGCTTGCGCTGCCGCAACCTATCGATCCACTGGCCAGATAGGTCGGTCAGGGCTTTCAGATTGCCTTGTTGCGTCAACACGTCGGTCTCAAACCGGCCCATCTGGCTGGTGGAGGCGGCGGTGCGTTCTTTGGCTCTTCCGCCCACCACCTGCCGCATCGTCGGATCAACCGCCAATCTTTCGGCATCGTTGGTATCCTCGTAACCGGCCAGACGGCTGTAGATAGATTGACGAAGTAGTCCCCCCATGGTGTGCTGACTGTTCTTCCCCGTGCGCCAATCCTGGAGCACAGTGCCGGCCATGCTCGTCAGGCCCAGCGCCTCATCCAGTTCCCGGTAAACCAGTAATCCCGCGTCGCTGGTCACTTTCGAGCCGTGGAATTCGAGCTTGAGACTGCTGTCAAAACCCACCCGAAGAGCGTCCTTGCTGCTTTCACCCATTGGATTCTCCGGACTTCCTGACCTGAATGTTGAAAAAGGGCTTGATTTGTGCGGCCAAACGACAATTCATTATACGTGGAGTCCAGTGCCATCCGGGAAATCCGGGCTTAAACCTCTCCGCACCCTCGGCACATCCGGCTGCCCGTGCTTCGCCATATAGGAATGCGCAGAAGACTCCCGGATCCCTCAATCGAAGAAATTCACGTGGTTCTGGCCATTCACCTGTAATGCTGATCGCTTCATTCACGCGCACAATTTCCCCGTAGCTCACCCGGTACCGAATCGGTTTGATCCTGAACAGACGATCCGCCCACTCCTCCGCGTTGGCGCGCTTCTGGAACAATTTTGACGCAACCACCGCGTAAACGCCCCTCCAATATGCGACCATACATGCGCGGGTTCGCCCCACCACGAACTCAAATCTCGCCTCTCCGGCCCCATCCGCAGTCGCCGAATACGCCACAACTTCCGCTCCCGGCTCGGATACAGTCTCCGCACAATAAAAGTGAGGCAGACCCCACGGCCAATCTGCCGGAGCCCTGGGCAACAGCCCCTCAATTTTCCGCATTATTTTTGGTTCTTCAGCCGCCATTCCGCTTATCATTTTACTATGGACCTCTTCACCGAGTCACGCAAGAAAAACCTCGCCCGCGTCGCCCCCCTCGCCGTGCGCATGCGCCCCCGCACCCTCGAAGAATTCACCGGCCAACAGCATTTCCTTGGCGAAGGAAAACTCCTTCGCCGAATGCTCGAAGCCGACCGTCTCACCAGCGTGATCTTTTACGGTCCGCCCGGAACCGGCAAAACCACGCTGGCCCAATTGATCGCCATCTACACCAAAAGTGAATTCGTCGAAGTCAACGCGGCGGCCGTCGGCGTCAAGGAAGTCCGCGCCATTCTTGAAGCGGCCAAGGAGCGCCTGGGGGCCGGTGGCAAACGCACCGTTTTGTTCCTCGACGAAATTCACCGCTTCAACCGCGCCCAGCAGGACATTCTCCTTTCCGATGTCGAAGCGGGTCTGATCCTGCTCGTCGGCGCGACCACCGAAAATCCGTTTTTCGCGGTCAACTCTCCGCTGGTCAGCCGAAGCCAGATTTTCCAATTCTCCGCGCTCAGCGAGGATGATATTCGCGTCCTGCTTCGCCGCGCCATTTCCGATAAAGATCGCGGATTTGGAAATTTGAAATTTGAAATTTCAGATCAGGCGATCGATCTCTGGGCCACCAAATCCGACGGCGACGCCCGCCGCGCCCTGATGGCCCTTGAAGTCGCTGTTCTTTCGCAACAGAAGGAAGGCAATTCCAGCGACCCCATCAAAATCGATCTGGACGTCGCCGAACAATCCATCCAGCGGAAGGCGATCGTTTACGATGGGACCGGGGATGAGCATTACGATGCGGCCAGTGCGCTGATCAAAAGCATGCGCGGCTCCGACCCCGACGCAGCCGTCTATTGGCTGGCGCGGATGCTCGAAGCCGGTGAAGACCCCCGCTTCATTGCCCGGCGGGTCGCCATCCTGGCTTCGGAAGACATCGGCAACGCCGATCCGCGGGCCATTTCCGTCGCCGCGGCCGCTTTCGACATCGTTGAAAAGATCGGCATGCCCGAGGCGCAGCTCACCCTTTCCCAGGCGGTCATCTACATGGCCACCGCCCCTAAATCCAATGCCTCAGCCCTGGCAATCTGGGCAGCCGCCAAGGATGTCAAGGAAGGCCGAACACTTCCCGTACCTAAACATCTGAAAGATACCCATTATCAGGGCGCCAAGCGGCTTGGGCACGGTGAAGGTTATCAGTATTCACACGATTTTCCCGAAGGAATTGTCGAACAAGAGTACCTCGGTGTCGATAAGATATATTATGATCCCGTGAACCGCGGCTACGAAGCGGAAATCAGGAAACGGCGGGATCAGCGAGCTGAAGCACAAAAGCGGGTGAAGGATGCATCCGGCCCGTCTCAGGAATGACGGGCTTTGGGACAGGCCAACGGGTGCTGTGTTGAGGGTCTATGGCGGAAGCGTCCGATAAATCAGTAATTCGCCACCAGCTTCGCGAAAAGCTGGCGGCCATGTCCGAGACCGAACGGCAGACCAAGAGCCTTGCCGCCGCCAACTTCCTCAGCGTCAGCCCGGAATTTGCCGCCGCCCGGATCGTGATGCTGTATCTCACCGCCACCCATGAAATTGACACCGCGCCGCTGGCGCTCAAATGCTGGCAATCCGGCAAAACCGTCGTCGTGCCCAAGGTCAGTTGGGACCAGCGGCGAATGTTGCCCGTCGAAATCAACAGCTTGCAAACCCGAATGACCACCACCGGTCCCGGCGTCCGCGAGCCGGTCGGCGGGCAACCCATCCCCGTTAATCTCATCGACCTTGTGATTGTTCCCGGCATGGGGTTCACCGCCAACGGTCATCGCATCGGCCGCGGGATGGGATTCTACGACCGCTTCCTCGCGCAGCCGGATTTCATCGGCGTCTCCTGCGGATTTGGGTTTGAGGAACAGATCGTTCCACAGCTTCCGGTGCTTGACCATGACATGCCGCTGAGTATGCTGTGTACCGATCGCGGAATTCGGCGCTTTGCAACCAATTGCATCAGCCCGTAATTTCCGCGGCTGAAAAATTTTGAGAACATGGAGGTTCTCGTGAGTCGCCAATCCCGCCGTCTGAGCCGTATTCTTCTTGCCATATTGCTGATCAGTTTTTCCGCCGCCGCGCTGTCGTTCATTTATAAGATGAACCATCAGCCCGCGACGGCCGCCGCGGCGCAGGATCCCGCGCCGGCAACGCCAGTGGTCTCGAACGATCCCCCACCGGCGACCCGCCCCGCGCCGGAGATCGCCCCACCGCCGATGATCGACCCGCCCCCGCACGCCGTCGATGCCGCCGAATATCTTCCGGCCCCCGCGACTGAACCAAGCGTCACCGGCACATCCATCATCGCCCGCGCCCAGACCAAGATCGACGCCGGCCGACTTCTCGAAGCCCGCGCCGATCTCAACGATGCCCTTCAGTCCGGCGATCTCGACGATTCACAATCCACTTCGATCAAAGCAATGATGTCTCAGATCAACCAGACCGTCGTCTTCAGCCATCGCCATTTCGGCGATGACGCCTACGGCGGAGTCTACGTCGTCCAGCCCGGCGACAATCTCGCCCACATCGCGCTGGCCCACGACTGCACCTGGGAACTCCTGAGCCGCATTAACGGCATCGATCCCCGCCATCTTCGGGCCGGCGCAACCATCAAAGTCGTCGAAGGCCCATTTTTCGCGGTGGTCGAAAAACGCAAATTCATCATGGACATCTACCTCGGCGGATTGCCCGGCGAGAAAAGCTCAATGTTCATTACCAGCTACATGGTCGGCCTCGGCCGCGATGATTCCACGCCCGTAGGCACATGGATGATCGAACCGCACCGCAAGCTGAAACATCCCACCTATTACAGCCCCCGCGGCGAAGGTGTCATCGCCGCCGACGATCCCAAGAACCCGCTGGGCGGCTACTGGATCGGCCTGACCGGCACCGAAGGCCAGGCCGTCGGCAAAATGTCCTACGGCATTCACGGCACGATCGAACCCGATAGCATCGGCAAACAATCCAGCCTCGGCTGCATCCGCATGCGGTCCGACGACATCGCGATGGTTTACGACATGATGGTCGAGGGGAAGAGCATGGTCGTGGTGAAGGACTGATATTGGTTTGGCGTTCGTAGCTCCGGATGTACATTCGGAGCTTCCGTCAGCTTGACTTTCACACAAGCCATTCCATCATCCCTTGAATCGTGTCCGCCGATCCACAACTTGCCGATACAACATCGCATCGCCATGGCAGCGTGATTGTGATCGCTGGATTCGCCGCCGCGTTCATTCTCGCTTTGTTTTTGGATATCCCAGTTTCCAATTCGGCACACAACAGCGGTCTGGCCGGATGGTTGAAAAACCACGTCCTCCTCACCCACATCATTCGCATTCCCGGAAACTTTTATTTCATCCTGGCCGTATGCGCCGCGATGCTGGCGGTCGAATGGTCAGCCGGATTTCGATACGGCGGCCGATTCGTCAGAAACGCGATGATCGTTCTGCTGGCCGGCATGTTGTCCGGACTCAACGCGCCGCTGAAATTAATGTTTGGTCGTATCCGTCCTTATCATGGCGTGCCGCCGTTTGAGCTGCATCCGTTCAGATTCGACCTGGTGAACGCCGAGGCGAGCTTTTCGTTTCCTTCGGGCGATGCCAGCCTGGCGTTCGCCATGGCGATGAGTTTGACCCTGACGATGCCCCGGCTGCGGCCCCTGTGGTGGACGCTGGCGGTGATCGTCGGCATTGAGCGCATCGCCGAAAACGCGCATTATCCCAGCGATGTAGTCGCCGGCGCCGCTTTGGGCGTTGCGGTGGCAATAATCGCAAACCGTCTCGTCGCGGTTTTGACCAAGAGCGATTCCAAATTGCCGAAAACAAACTAAATTGAGGCCGCTGAGCCGGAGAGAAATGAACGAAACCCCGGAATTGTCGCTGGTCATCCCCGCTTATAACGAGCAGGAGGTAGTCCCCGAACTGCTTCGCCGGATCGAGGCCGCCATGCGCCTGACGGAGCGATCTTTCGAAGTTGTGATCGTGGACGACGGCAGCACCGATGCGACCCCGAAAATGCTGCGGGAAGCGATGTGCGCGAGGCCATGGCTGCGCTTGGTGCAAATGAGCCGCAACGGCGGCCAAAGCGCCGCCTTCGACGCCGGGTTCAAAGCCGCGCGCGGACAGATCATCGCCACCATCGACGCCGATCTGCAAAACGACCCCGAGGAAATCGTCCGCCTTCTCCCCATGCTCGGCAGCTACGACATGATCACCGGCCAGCACGCCAAACGCGCCGATAGCGCCTTCCGCCTCTGGCAAAGCCGCTGCGCCAACCGAATCCGCAACTGGATCAGCAAGGAAACCATCCAGGATTCCGCCAGCAGCCTGAAAATCTATAGACGCCATTGCCTTGACGGCATCCATCTCTTCAACGGCGCCCACCGCTTCATGCCAACCCTGGTGAAAATGCGCGGCTACACTGTTCTCGAAACCCCGGTCAAACATTCCCCCCGCTACGCCGGCGTGGCCAAATACGGCTTTCGCAACCGCGCTCGGCGCGCGTTTGTCGATTTGCTGGGAGTACGATGGATGAAGGAACGGTATCTGCGATATAACGCGTCGGAAGTGAAATCCGAAATCCGAAATCCGAATGCTGAGCTTGCGAAGTCCCAGCGCGCCGAGGCCGAATCAAATCCGAAACCCGAATGAGAAACCGGAATTGAGACGATCCATCGTGTTTTACCTTGCATTATGTAAATCAAAAATAACAAACGGTCATGTGGACCTTCGTCCTCTAAGCACCAAGCCGTTCCAACCAACCACGGAAATGTGGGCACTCACTTCGTATGACATCAAGCCCAATCTCAAGTGCGGCCAACGTGCCAAGCAACGGTTTTTCATATCCCGGCACCAGCTTCTCAACGCGTTTTGATGGCGATGTAACAGGAGAGTCATTGATTTCTTCAGGAGTTTTAAAATCATTCCTTATCTCTTGTAATTGCGCGATCAGTTCAGGGCGGCCAATTCCATGGCCAAATCGCCTACAGTCGCTAAACAATAGGCCCTCAAATTCGTGCATCATCACATACGGAACAAATCGATGCGCATCAAAACTAGGGCCAAGCTCGCCGCATATATCCGCCGCCAATCCACCCTCGACTGTTACAGCCTTCATCTCAAAAGGAAGCCTTCCCGCTGCTTCTCGTCCAGGCCATGCCTTGGCGCCCGTTTGGGGTAAACCGTAATAGTCGACCATAGTGGAGGCGACACAACCCGGATCTTCCTTGAGATGGTTTATGATGTCGGCGCGAATCGTATCCCAGCCTCGGATGCCGCCCCGCCGATCACGCTGCCGTGCATTACCCACCAATCTTGCGCTGACCTTGGAGTAGCCATGGTTGTGGAGATGAGACGAAAGAACCTCGTTCACAAAAGTTTCTTCGGTCTCCCCTTCGACGTGGATCAACAATCTTGGCATGGAGTCACCCTCCGCCAGGCCGGCCACCGAGTTCGTTCTTCTCCCAAAGTTGGCCAAGGCTATAATTCTGAAGCCATTTCGCCAATCGTTCCGACTCTAGTCGAGTTAACTGGGTTCCACCAGCGATGCGCTCGGCTACCAATACGTCTTCAGGCTGAAAATGATCCAATAGGAGCGGTGACTGGGTCGAAACCAATACCTGAGTTTTGACAGAGGCCTGCTTTATCATTGAAGCAAGCAAAGTGATTGCGTAGGGATGTAAGCCAAGTTCGGGTTCGTCAACCAAAATTACCGAAGGGCGAAAGATATCGGGTTGAAGAAGAAGGGTCGCTAACGCGACGAAACGAAGTGTCCCATCCGACAGCGAAGAGGCATCAAAATAAGCCTCTGAACCTTTATGCCGCCATTCCAGTTGTATTTTATTTGGGTTAAGTTTTTGCGGTTCCAAAACAAAATCGTCAAAGAAAGGGGCCATTCTTTGAACGGCTCCGCGGATCAGGTTGTAGGACATTCCATGTTTTTCCCTAAGAAAAAATAGGAAGGCAACAAGATTTGATCCGTCGGGCCTTAAAAATCGATTGTCATTTACATCGGACGTCTTTTTCATCGGCGAGGTCGCGCTAGTGTCGTGAAAATGATAGAGACGCCATCTATCTAAATGACGCCGCACAAATTTTGCAATCCCTTCGGAATTCGGATCGCTAATGCCCGCTTCACCGCCGCGCGGCAAAAGGACATTCTCGAATGGCTGCTTATAAGTCTGTTTGTTGCTCCAAAAGAAAACTGACTCAGAAGTTGGATATAGTTGGTCAGCGCCCGTTGATTGTAATGCAATTTGATATTGGTTGACTTCCTGCTCGAACGTAACGCGAATTTCCGCTTTAGACGTTCTCTTGGCACCAAAGTGTAGTATTTTGTCGGCACCACCTGCCTTGGCAACATAGTCCTGCAGGTGCCCCTCGCGGATTGCATGAAGAAAAGAAAAAACCCCGATGAAGTTCGACTTGCCCGAACCGTTTGGCCCGATCACGACATTGATCGAACCAAGATGAAGATTCTCAACAGACGCGATACTTTTGAATCCTTTTATCGTAATGCTTTCAAGTTCAGGCACGAAACACTTCCTTGGTCTAGTTCCAAGGATCATACCGAACGACGCGCCATACTTACACTCATCGAACAACTATCCGTCTGCTTGGGGTGAAATGGATGGCGAAGAAATATTTGCGATATTTCGCGTTGCGAATAGATGCCGTTGCGATGCAACAGAGAAACCTCTTTCCCACTGCAGCAGGTAGATCGATTCTCATGCCGCAACCTGATACGGCACAAAATGACTCTCCGCCAGGAACGTCTTAAGAGCCGCCGCGACCGCCGGGCAAAGCCCGCGGCCGAGTTCGCGGTCGATGATCGTCAGCGCTTCTCCGCTTGTCCGTTCCGCGCGATAGGGCCGCTTTGCAGCCAGCGCCTCGTACATATCCGCCACCGCCAGGATGCGAACCTCCATGCTCAGATCTTCCCCCTCGATGCCCCGGTGATAGCCGCCGCCGTCCAGGCGTTCGTGATGGCTTGACGCCATCTCGGCGAATTCGCTGAAGACCTGCACGCGGGAAAGGATTTCGTGTGTGTGGGATGTGTGCCGGCGCATCTTGGCCAATTCGTCCGCGTCGAGCTTGCCCGGTTTGTCCAGGATCAGGTTCGAAACGCCAAGCTTTCCGATATCGTGCAGCAGCGCCGCCCAGCGCAGCTTGCGCAATCGACGGCCGGTCAGGCCCATTACCCGACCCAGGCCCTCCGAAACCTCGGCCACCCCGCGCGAGTGCTCGTACGTCCAGGGTGATTTGGCGTCGACCACATCGCTGAATGCCAGCGCGAGTCGATCCAAAACTTCGTCGGTTGCCGGGAGGGAAAAACCCGCCGGCTCCATCGCCGCGGCACGCGCGGCGACATCCGGCGACGCCATGTCCACAAGCAGCCGGGCATCGTCGCACAACCCCAAAAAAGCGTTCACGATTTCGGGATCGAACCACGATCCGCTGCGCCGCTGGGCGATTTCAAATGCGGCGTCGGGTCCTCCCAGTTGCCAGAACACTTCGGCGGTCTGCGCCAGGCCCATGATCCGCGCCAGCAAGGGGATCTGATGGCCGCTCAATCCGTCGGGATGACCGTTGCCATCCCAATGCTCATCCAGTGAATGAATGGCCTGGGCGGTCAGTTCGGGCAAAAGCAATTGCCGGGCGATCTTCGCGCCACGCTGGCAGCGGGTTTCGACCAGTTCACGCGCCACGGTCTGGCCCCTGGTCGCCAATGTCGTGACGCGCGAAACGTTGTCCCACAACGTTCCACCCATCCGCACGTTGCGCATCACATATCCAACCGAAGCCATCATGTTCGTCCAGTTGGTCGTCTTCAAATCGCATTTAAGCTGATGGTCATCCGACCCAAACAGGCGCAGACCTTCGAGGCGTTGCTTGAACAGCCCAGGTCCTTCAGTAGCAGGCCGTAAAACAGCGCGCAGTTTTCATCATGGGATAGTGAAAGTTGTTTTGCGATGCGCATGCCGATAAGGCACGACCTGGCCGCGTGACCGGCGGGCTGGCCTTCGGTGATGTCCAGCGCGTATGAAAGCGAGGAGACGACTTCCGAATAACGGATTTGATTCTGCTTATTAGCGATCATGCATCCTTCCCACGATAGACATCGAATACAAACTGGCCCAAAACAAATGGAACGGGCGATGTCCCGGCGTGAGTCCGATAAAATTCGGCTTCCTCTTTTGTGGAGCGGTTACTGGCCGTATATACATTATCTGCCTATGCGAATTCGATCCCACGACCTGGCCGTTTGCAGTTGGTCTCTGCCCGCCGCCGGAATGCGGGAACTTGTGCAATCCGTCGGCGAGCTCGGCCTGTCGCATGTCCATTTCGCCCTCGGGCCGCTGGTGTTTCTCGACGACAAACAAAAACATTTTGAACTCGGCCAACTGCGCTCCGCCGGGCTTTCACTCACCGCCGGCATGATCGCATTCCCCGGCGAAGATTATTCCACCCTCGCCAGAATCAGAGTCACCGGCGGATTCGTCCCGGACGAAACCTGGGACCTTCGCCGGCAACTAACCCTCGCCGCCGCCAAGCTCGCGGAGGAGCTTGGACTGACCCTTCTCACAACACATGTGGGATTCATCCCTCCATCCGATCACGCGGATTACCCCAAATTGATCGATCGCGTCGCCGAGATGGCCACCAGTCTCGCGGAGTTCAGGATCACCCTGGCGATGGAAACCGGCCAGGAGACCGCTTCAGAACTGCTGCAATTCCTCAACGATCTGCCCGTCCGCAATGTCGGCGTCAATTTCGATCCCGCGAACATGATCCTCTACGGCAGTGGCGATCCAATCGAGGCCATCGAGACTCTCGACCGGCACATCCGCCACGTTCACATCAAGGACGCCGTCGCATCCGAGAATCCGGGCATGGATTGGGGCCACATGACGCCGGTGGGCGCTGGACAGGTCGATTTCCACGAAATGTTGACGGCATTGAGCGACATCGGCTACGAGGGGCCGCTGGCGATCGAGCAGGAATCGAAGGGACGGCGGGTAGAAGATATCCGAGCGGCGATCGGCTTCCTGCAAAACTTATCAGCGTAGGCTCTTCGCATATCCGGTCAGTGCGGCTTCAAACCCAACCGGCTTCCAACCAAAATCCCGCTCGAAATCAGCCGTATCGCAGGTGTTGTCCTCCTGGCTCATAATCACCTGATCGCGGTTAAACGGAAGCAATGATCCGGGAAGGATCGCCGCGAGCATTTTTGCATACCACGCGGGGATCGCCATCGCGAGCCGATTCTTCCCAACGATGGCCCGCGCCGCGATTTTGTGCATCTGCGGCCACGTCAGCCGATCCGCGCCGCCCAGGCAATAGGTTTGGCCGAAGGATTTCGGATTCCCGATAGCATCCACGAATGCACGGGCAACATCATCGACGTATACCGGTTGGATATGCCCCGCCCCGCCCAAACCCAGGATTCCCGCTCCAAAATAAGGCATGAACAAAAACGGCGGCGATTTTTTCCGGGCCCAACCGGCTTCCATGCGCATGAATTCGCCTCGTGGCCCGTGGATCATAGACGGACGAAAAATAGTCCAATCCATCCCGCTGCCGCGAACGATTTCCTCGCCCTGCCATTTAGTTTTGCCGTAATCGCTGGCCGCATCCGCGCGAACCCCCAACGCCGACATGTGAATGAATCGCTTCACACCGGCCCGTTTGGCGGATTCGACAACGCGCCGCGTCGCTTCCCCATGCATGCGTTGGAACGTGATGCCGGCGCTTGGTTTCTCCTTGATAATCCCGATGAGATGGATGGCCGTGTCGCATCCACCGATCGCATCGTCCAGAGCTTGGGGATCAAACAGATCGGCCCGGACGATTTTAACATCCCCTTTGACCGCCGGCGGATTCTTTCGATTCGCCAGCGCATTGACCGCCAATCCTCGGCGGGCCAGTTCCTCAAGAATGGCCGATCCCACAAACCCGCCGGAACCCGTAAGGAACACTCTTTGGGCCATAATCCGTTAAGATACTTCCATGACCGTCATCCGTCTTGGCACCCGTGGAAGTTTGCTGGCCCGAAGCCAATCAGAAATCGTGGCACAGGAAATCCTGCGCCGCTTCCAAGTTCAAGTGGAAACGGTTCAGATCACGACCAGCGGCGACCTAGTGACAGATCGCCCACTCTACGAATCCGGCGGCAAGGGACTGTTCATCAAGGAACTCGAACAGGCCCTTCTCGACTCGAAAATCGACTTCGCCGTCCACAGTTGCAAGGATGTGCCCATCACGATGCCGCTGGTCGATCAATCCGATCTTGTCATCGCGGCGATTCCAACCCGGTTCGATCCCCACGACGTGCTGATCTCACCGCTCGGAACCTCAATCGATGAACTTCCCCACGAATGCACCTTCGCCACCGGCAGCTTACGGCGGAAATGCCAACTCCTTTCACGCCGGCGCGATCTGATGATTCATCCCATTCGCGGCAACATCGACACGCGTATACGCAAGATTAAAGCGGGAGAGTTTGGCGCCACCCTCCTGGCACTGGCCGGGCTGAAACGCGCCGGCCTTTTCGATCACTCGATCATGCACCCAATTTCCGCGGACGTTATATTGCCCGCGGCCGGCCAGGGGGCTTTGGCCCTTCAATGCCGGCGGGGAGACCGCAACACCCTGGAAATTCTCTCCCAACTCGACGACCCCCTCTCTCGTGCCGCCGTCGAAGCCGAGCGGGCCGTCGTCGCGGCCCTGAATTGCGATTGCCATTCCCCCATCGCGGTGCTGGCGCAAATCGAAAACCAGACGTTGCATCTCCGCGCCGCCCTCGGCAAGCGCGACGGCGATCCGCCCGTTCATCACGCGAGTTCAATTGCACCGCTCGCAAATGTCGCCGACGCCATCGCGGATGTCGTCAAACAACTCTCACCTCACCGACATTTCCTGCTGGGGCCCAGCACCTAAGAAAGTCTGAATCTCAATCTCCCCGGACGTTTCGATCGTCAAATCAATCGCCCCGCATCGGCTTGTGCGATAGAGCGGAAAATGTTCGGCGATCATGTCGAACAAACGCTGTTTATGCGTCAGCTTCTCCGCATTGGATGCCAGGATATATCTCGGATGCACTGCCCGGATGAATTCGGCCGTGGTGATCTCCGCGCTGCCATGATGCGGCGCGACCAGCACATCGGCGCGCAAAAGCTCCGGATGCTTGAGCAATTCCCGCTCCGGAGCAACCTGGATGTCAGCCGGGAATAGCACGGTTTCCTTCGCGAATTTCAGCTTCAGCACCAATCCGCCGTCATTGGAATTCATATTGCAATTGACCGGCGGCCAAAGAACGTCGATCCCCGCCCCGTTGCCCAGATCGACATGATCGCCCTGGTGAATAATCGTCGGCGGCCGCCCGGCGGATTGCAGGACGTGCAGCAGCGACGTCGCCGGAAAATTCCCTACCGCGTGACGCGCAAAATGCGGGCTGGTGTACACCGTCGGCTCATCATAGTTCTGGAAAACCTCCGCGGCCGCGCTGATGTGATCGAAATCGCCGTGGCTTAAAAGAATCTTATCCACGTTGCCGCAATGCTCGGCCCGCAACCACGGCAGGACCAGTTCGCGTCCCACGTCCGAAATAGTATCCGATCCGACATCAATGAAAATTGCGTGATTCGGCGTGGGCCGGATGACGGCGCATTGCCCAGCCCCGACCGAAACCAGCGTGATGTGCAGCGCCCCACGCGTCGCGGAAGCAGATGTCGGCACGCCCCCGGCGACGTTGGGCAACAGCAAGAGCGCCGCGCATGCGGCTATCGACGCCATCCGCGTCAGCCATCGCCAAACTCTGACGCGAATCGGCACGAAAAACAGCAGAATCAGCCCGTAATAGACAAACAACAGCCAGATCGGCGGCGAAACCGCGATCATCGCCCCTGGGAATCGATCCAGTCTTTCGATCAGATGGCGCATGCAGACGATCGGACCCGATGCAACGATGGCCCACCAATGCGCGCCGCTCGGCCAGAAAAGAGTCAACACGATTTTCCCCACGCCGGCATAAAGCGCGACGACCGTCAACGGCAGCAGAACTACGCCCGCGGGCACCGCCCAGGAATTCAATTGCCCGAAGTGATATGCGATCAGCGGCATCGACATGCCCCACGCAACGCATGATGCCAGCAGCGTCGCGACGATGAATCTCCAGACCCAATGCGCAATCACCGCCGCCCGACTGTATGAAACATTCCGGGGTTGCGGATCTTCCCCGCGCCACCAGAGCCAGAACCGTTCTTCCGCGGTTCGGCTGAACAATATGAGCCCCAGGACTGCCGCAAAGCTCACCTGAAACCCTCCTGCAGACAGGTCGGCCGGATGAATCAGCAGGACTGCCCCCACCGCCATAAAGAACATTTGAAGCGAACCCATCATGCGCCGGCCGAGCAGGCCGATTGCGGCCACGACGCAGAAAATGATCGATCTCCATCCCGGCCACGACGGCTCGGCCAGCAATCCATAAAGCAGGACGACCCCCAGCGCAATCAGCACGGACCTGCGCGGCGATTGCCGCAGCAATCGGCACAGGAGTAGCGCCATCGCCCCGATGATCGCCACGTGCAGTCCGGTGATGGCCAGATAATGAATCGTCCCGGTGCGGACAAATTTGTCGTCGAGATCGCGCAGCTGCGGATCGGGATCGCCGAAGACGAACGCACGCAGGAGCGCGTGATCGAACGATTCGCCATCGTCGAATCCCAGGCCCAGAAGATGCCGGGATTTATCCCGAAGCCAGACGAGCGGTCCCGCCCATCCATCTTGCACGATCTGAACGCCGTCGGCATGTTCGACGCGAAACGTCGCGAGAATTCGCTGATCCCGGCAATACGCCGCATAATCGAATTCCCCTGGATTCATCGGCCCGGCCGGACGCTGGAGCATTCCCGTCACGCGCACGATATCCCCGGCGCATTTGCAAATTCGGCTGCTCGATGGTCAGCGCGATTTTCCCATCGGCCGGCTTCCAGCCATCAATCGTCTTCACCCCCCGCACCGTCGCAACGTTGGTTTGTTTCGGTGGCAAAGACCGCAACTCTCCCGGCGACGGCCGAACCAGCCGTGGCGTTTGGTCGATCGACAATTCAATTTGCGCGAATCGCTCACTATCAGTCGCGCAGTTCGCGATCGTATCCGATGAAAACTGATACCGTTCGATTTGCCCGGCCGAAAGACCGACCAGGACCGTCACGCAGCCGAGCGAGACAACGCGAAGAATTCCCCACCGGACAATAATCGCCAGGAGCAGCAACGCCGCCGCCCCGCCAAGCCATAGCCACGGCTCAATCGGAAGAATTTTGGTGAATCCAATCCCCAGGCCCAGCAGAATTGTGACTGTGACAGCCGGCCTGCATTGAAAAAACTGCGTCAGGCGGCGAGTTGGTTGCCGGACCTGCTCCATGTTTGAATGGAACAATACCCGTGAAGAGGTGTTCGACGCAATTTTAGCAGAGCCGGGGCGTGCCGCCCCGGACCGGGCCGGCACGGCCCGGCTCTTTTGTGAGTCGATCACTCCACCGTCACGCTCTTCGCCAGATTTCGCGGCTTATCCACGTTGCACCCGCGGGCGACCGCCGCGTGATACGCCAGCAATTGCAGCGGCACCACCGTCAGCAGCGGCTGCAGGCATTCCATCACGTGCGGGACGTAGATGACGTGATCGCTGTACCGGTGGATCTGGTTGTCGCCTTCGGTGGCGACGGCGATCACTTTCCCGCCGCGGGCGCGGACTTCTTCGATGTTGCTGATGACCTTTTCGTATTGCAGGCCCCGCGTGGCGACGAACACCACCGGCATGTCCGTCGTTGATCAGGGCGATCGGGCCATGCTTCATTTCGGCGGCGGGCATTCCCTCGGCGTGGATGTAGCTGATTTCCTTCAGCTTCAGCGCCCCTTCCAGCGCGACGGGATAATGATATCCGCGGCCCAGGAACAGCCAGTTTTCGCGATCGCAGAATTTCAGGGCGATCTCCTTGATCTGCTCGCTCTGAGCTCGAGAACCGTTTCCATCTGCTCGGGAATGCGCGCACAGCCCGTCGATGATTTCCTGGCATTGGGCCTGGCTCATGAATCTCCGCCGGCCGAGGTAGAGCGAGAGCATCGTCAGCACGACGCACTGGCAGGTGAACGCCTTGGTGCTGGCGACGCCGATTTCCGGGCCGGCGTGCAGATAGATTCCGCCGTCGGTTTCGCGGGCGATGGTGCTGCCGACGACGTTGACAATGCCCAGGCACAGCGCGCCTTTTTCCTTGGCCTTCGCGCAGGGCGGCCAGCGTGTCGGCGGTTTCGCCGGACTGGCTGATGGCGACCAGCACCGTCCCTTCCTCCACGATCGGATTGCGATAGCGGAATTCGCTGGCGTACGTGCATTCGGTGACGACCTTGGCCAGGTCTTCCAGCAGATAATCGCCGACCAGCCCCGCATGCCAGGCCGTGCCCTGCGCCGGTGAGGATGAAACGCTTGGCCTGGAGCAGTTCGCGGGTATGTTCGGTCAAGCCGCCCAGCACGATGCGGCCTTCTTGCTGCTCCGCCCGGCCGCGCAGGCAATTGCTGATCGCGGTCGGCTGCTCGAAGATCTCCTTGAGCATGTAATGCTCGTAGTCGCCCAGCTCGTAGGCCTCGAGCTTGTTTTCCAGTTGGCTGATGACCGGGCTGATCTCGATGTCATCGATGGTGGTGGTGCGGAAGCTGTCGGGCTGCAGCACGGCCATCTCGTTGTCGTTGAGATAAATGACCTGCGTGGTGTGCTCGACGATCGCGCTGGCATCGGAAGCGACGATGTATTCGTCCTTGCCCACGCCGATGATCAGCGGGCTGCCCTTGCGGGCGACGACCAGCGTGTCGGGTTCATCCTTGCAGATGACGGCGATGCCGTAGGTCCCCTCGACTTCGTGCAGCGCCGCCTGCACGGCCCGCTGCAGCAGCGACACGCCCGTCGGCGAGATGGTTCTTGGCCTTCAGTTCGGTATAAAGATCGCCGATCAGGACGGCCAGAACTTCCGTGTCGGTCTGGCTGGAGAAGGTGTGCCCTTTTTCGGTGAGGAATTGCTTGAGGGCGACGTAGTTTTCGATGATGCCGTTGTGAACCAGGGCGATCTGCCCGTTGTCGTCGGTATGGGGATGGGCGTTGATTTCGGTGGGCGCGCCGTGCGTGGCCCAGCGGGTGTGGGCCATGCCGATGTGTGCCGGCGGCAGGGCCTCGCCGTTGGTCAGACTGTTTTCCAGCACGCTGATGCGCCCGACCGCCCGGCGGATGTGCAGCTTGCCTTTGTCGTCGATGACGGCGATACCGGCCGAGTCATAGCCGCGATATTCCAGGCGCTTAAGCCCCTCGATCAGCAGCGGCTGGGCGATCTTCCGGCCGACATATGCAACAATTCCACACATCACAGACCTCCAAATCCGGTCATAAAACAGGTCGCGTCGATTCCCGACGCGATTACCCGCTCTCATACACCCACTGGGCGGCGGTTCGTTTCAGTCTATCCGTAGCCCCTCGCCGGGCAAGGATATGCACGGCCCACAGGCTCTCATCGTCAAAAAACGGGGGCAACTGCCATATCGAGTCAAAATAAGTCCAATAACCCTCAACGGCAACGCAGATTTAGTTGACTGGGAAATGTTTCACAATCTACAATAGTTTTGCAACAGCCAACCGGCGATTAGGACCTGATTGGATTTGCCTAGGAATAAAGTCCTGGTATTGGCCTCTCCTTCGACGGTAAATTCCGCCCTTATCGATTCCCTCAAATCGCAGAGCGACGTCGTGGAAGTCGACACGATCGACAAGGCGATCGAACTCATCAAGACCGAACACTTCACCGCGATCTTTTCCGAGGCCGCCGATTTCCTTCCCCTCGAACGGCGCCCTGATCAGCCAGCAGGCCAATCTGATCCTCAACACCATCGGCGAAGGGGTCTGCATCGTCGATCGGCGAGGGCCGGTCTAACTGGATGAACAAAAAGATGCAGGCCTGGCCGGCGAGGATTCACGAAAAAATCCGCCGCACCTGCCAGGAAGCCTTCGACATCTTCAGCAAGCAAGTCAGCCCGCAAACCTCCGACGCCCCCGCCTTCAGCCGATCCAAACGTTACGCCCTGAACATCGAAGACCAGCAGTTCATGGAATTGATCGCCAGCCCGGTGATCAATCCCCGCGGGCAGGTCGTGCAGGTGGTGGCCGTCGTATGGGACGCCACCGGCACCCGCCGGTTGCAGCAGAAGATCGACGCCATCGACAAGGCCGGCCGCGAACTGGTCCGCCTCGAAGGCGACGCGATGTCAAGCTGAACGTCGGCCAGCGACTCAAACTGCTGGAGGAAAAGATCATCAGCTTCACGCGCGAGCTGATGCACTTCGATCATTTCGCCATCCGCCTGCTGGACCGCAAAATCCAACAAGCTGGAACTGGTCATCAGCGCCGGACTGCCCTCCGAGGCATTGGGCATCGACCTCATGGCCGAAAGCGAGGGCAACGGCATCAGCGGCTACGTCGCCGCCACCGGGCGCAGCTATATCTGCCCGGATGTGGAGCGCGATCCGCGCTATGTCGTCGGACTGGAAGATGCCAAGAGCAGCCTGACCGTCCCGCTCCGATTGCACGACAAAGTCATCGGCATCTTCAACATCGAGAGCCGGCAGCGCGCCGCCTTCAACGAGGACGACCGCCAATTCGCGGAAATCTTCGGCCGATATGTCGCCATCGCGCTGAACATTCTCGATCTGATGGTCGTCGAGCGCGTCAGCACCAGCCACAAGGTCGCCGACGATGTTTGCAGCGAAGTCGCCGGACCCGCTCAACGACATCGCCTCCGACGCCAACGCCCTGATGGAGGAATACATCGGCCACGACGATCTTCGCGGACGATTGCAGCAGATCCTGGAAAATGTCGGCGTTATCCGCAAGAGCCTTCGCCAGGCCGCCGAGGGCCCCAACACCATCCTCGGCGCCGGCGACGTCAAGGGAGCGGAAGACCCCATCATCGGCAACATGCACATTCTCGTCGCCGACGATGAACCCAACATCCGCAACACCATCAGCGACGTGCTGCGCAAATATCACGCCACGGATCACCCTGGCGGCCTCCGGCAGCGAAGCCATCGCCCTCATCGAGCAGGACACGTTCGACCTGGTCGTCAGCGACATCAAAATGCCCGACAAGACCGGCTACGACGTTTTCGCCGCCGCTCACAAGCGCAATCGCTGCACCCCGGTGATCCTCATGACCGGCTTCGGCTACGACCCCAATCACAGCATTGTCCGCGCCAGCCAGGAAGGCCTCCAGGCGGTTCTCTTCAAGCCGTTCAAGGTCGAACAACTCCTCGGCGAAGTAAGAAAAGCACTACAAGCCACGCCAGTAAAGCATTGACCATTTCCTAGAGTGTATCAGATAATTGCTGTAGCCCCACCCTCATCCGGGTGGCCACGTAAATTCCCGTCCCGCCAGAACATGCAGATGAAGATGAAACACCGTCTGCCCGGCCCTGGCTCCGCAATTAAACACCGTCCTGTACTCGCTCTCCCCTGCTTGCTTCATCAATTGCGCCGCCAGAAGGAACATCCCTCCCACTAATCCCGCATCTGCCATGTTCACATCATTGAGGGTCGGGATGACCTTCTTGGTGATCACTAGCAAATGCACCGGAGCCTGCGGGTTGATGTCGTGGATGGCGATATACCGGTCATCCTCGTAGGCGATTTTGGCGGGGATCTTGCGGGCGATGATTTTGCTGAACAGGGTCTCTTCCATACCCCCAAAGATTCGGACCAACCGCCCGCCGCGTCAAGCCTCCCATGCGGCAATTTGCCCCGGTTTCATTTGTTTCACAGACCGTCCGGATTCGCGTTGACGCGGAAATACGCGACCGCTATAGTCCGATTGAACCGTCGCAGATCATCAAATTCGGAGTCCCATGAGCCAAGCGGTGTCTTCCCCAGTAAAAAGCGCGGCCGGCCTCGAAGGCGTCGTCGCCGCACCCAGCGAAATCTGTTTTATCGACGGCTCCGCCGGCCGGTTGGTCTACCGCGGCTATGACATCGGCGACCTCGTCGAAAACGCCACCTTCGAAGAAACCGCCTTCCTCCTCTGGGAATCCAAGCTCCCCAATCGCTCCGAACTGTCCCGGCTTAAATCCGAGCTTTCGACCAACGCCGCGCTGCCGGATCACACGCTTGCGGTGCTTAAATCGCTCCCGGCGTCGACCGAACCGATGGACGCCCTTCGCACCGCCGCCAGTTCGCTCAGCAGCATTGATCCCGATCTCCAAAGCAACGAACCCGCCGCCAATCTTCGCAAAGCCATCCGTTTGACCGCCCAATTTCCAACGATCGTCGCGGCATTCCATCGCCTGCGCCACGATCAAAAGCCGATCGAACCGCAACCGAATCTTTCCATCGCCGCCAACTTCCTTTACATGCTGACCGGCAACAAGCCGCACGAAACCCTGGTCCGCGTGCTCGATGCAGCCCTGGTTCTCCATGCCGAGCACGGCTTCAACGCCAGCACATTCGCCGCCCGCGTGACCGCCGCGACTCTGGCCGACATGCACGCCGGCGTCACCGCCGCCGTCTCGGCCCTCAAAGGCCCCCTGCACGGCGGCGCCAATCAGGAAGTCATGCAACTCCTTCTCGAATGCGGCGACGCCGAAACCGCCGTCAAGAAAGTCCGCGAAATGCTGAGCGACGGCGAAAAAATCCCCGGCTTCGGCCACCGCGTCTACAAAACCTTCGATCCCCGCGGCGACATTCCTGCGAAAGATGAGCAAACAACTCGGCGAAGCCGCCGGCAACACCAAGTGGTACGAAATGTCCGAACGGCTCATCCCCATCGTCAAAGAGATGAAGAACAAGGACCCCAACGTCGATTTCTTCAGCGCCAGCGCTTACTACACGATGGGCATTCCGATCGATCTCTACACTCCGATCTTCGCCATCGCCCGCATCGCCGGCTGGACCGCCCATATCATGGAACAGCACAGCAACAACCGAATCATCCGCCCGCAGGATGATTATCGTGGGCCGTTTGGGTTGAAGGTTGTGCCGATAGATCAGCGATGAGCGATTGGCACCTGACCGCCTAAATCCCCAACGCCACCCGCAAATTCCCCTTGGCTTTTTCCAATAACTCCCGTGCCGTTTCCTCACTCACCCCGCGTTTGCGCATCACGATCGCCGTCTTCACCTCCCCATTTGCCGACAGCAGCAATTTCAGCGATTGATCGCGCGTTAACCCCGTCAACGTCGCCAAAATCCTCGCCCCTCGGTCCCGCAATTTCTGGTTCGTCGCTTTCAGATCGACCATCAGGTTTTCGTGAACCTTCCCCATCCGCACCATTGTCAGCGTCGTGATCTGATTCAGGATCAATTTCGTCGCCGTGCCCGCTTTGAGCCGCGTCGATCCGGTCAACACTTCCGGGCCGGTCAATGGCCGAATCACCAAATCCGCCTTGGGCATCCCGGCCGCGTTTTCCACGCAACACAAGAAGATCGTTTTCGCCCCCATTTCCTTGGCCTTTTCCAACGCCCCGCGCACAAACGGCGTCGTGCCTCCCGCGGCGATTCCCATCACCACATCCTTCGGCCCAACATATCTGCCATGCATAGCTTCCGCCCCCATTTCCGCATCGTCTTCGACTCCTTCCTTCGACCCGAACATCGCGTCATTCCCACCCGCGATCACCCCCTGCACAAGCTTCGGATCCGTCCCAAACGTCGGCGTACATTCCGTCGCATCAAGCATGCCAAGTCTTCCGCTGGTTCCCGCCCCCACGTAAATCAGCCTTCCCCCGCTCATGAGCGCCGCCGCAACCATCTCCACCGCCCGCGCCACTTCGGCCCGTTGTGATTTCACGGCCTCAATCGCCAGCGCATCCTGCTCATTCATCACCGCCAGCGCATCCAGCGTCGACAGCCGATCCAATTCCATCGACTCAGCCAACCTCCGCTCAGTCATTAGCGCGGATCGATCCGGCACTCGTTCGCTTTCGTCATTCGGATCTTGAATTTGATTCATCATTTCAATCTCAAATTTCAAATTTCAAATCTTAGATTTCAAATCACGGCCTCGGCGTCACCGCCCCGAGCACCACCCTCCGGCTCGCCCCCGTCGCCCCCGGCACATTTCCCGGCAGCCCATCCAGCGTCGCCGCTCCCAGCAGCGCAAACGCCATCGCCTCTTTCGCCGCCGACGGGACTCCCAGTTCGTCGATCGTTTTGACCATTCCATCCCCCAGCGGCTGGCGCAGCATATCCATCAGCACAAGATTTTTCGTCCCTCCGCCGCTGACAATGATTTCATCCGGGAAGGGCCTCAGAAATTTCCGCATCGATTCCAGTATCGCATCCGCCGCGATCAGGCACGCCGAACGCAGCAAATATTCCAACGGATATCGCCGCCCCATCGCCGCCTGCGCATCGGCGAACAATTTGATCATCGCCGGCCCATCCGTCGATTTCGGCGGCAATTGGGAAAAGTACGGCGACGACAAAACGAGCGTCACGATCGGATGTACCGGTACTCCATTCGCGGCCAGGCGTCCTCCTTCGTCCCATCCGACTCCGCCCGGATCGGCTTGCCGCATGAGATGATCGCTCAGGCAATTCCCCGGCCCGGTATCGAAGGCAATCAGGGAATCGATTCCGCCATCGGCCGGAAGATACGTGAGATTCGCGATCCCGCCGATATTGAGCAACACCCGATTTTTTTGAGGATCGCGGAAGAGCAGATAATCCGCCATCGGCACCAGCGGCGCCCCCTGCCCGCCGGCGGCGCAATCCGCTCGCCGGAAATCGCTCACCACCGCGCATCCAACTTCCGCCGCCACGAGCGCGGGATCGAGCCATTGAATCGTGGTCGGTGGATCGTGGTATAGCGTCTGGCCATGCGCCGCGACCGCCGAAATATCGCCGGAACTGGTCCCGGCGATCACCAGGCATTCGTTGATCGCCGCCGCGTAGCAAAGCGAAATTTCCCGACCGACACTGGCCAAGGCTGAGATCGGTATCGCCATCCCCATTCGTATCCGGCCAATCATTTCCCGCAGTTCACCGTGAAATCCCCGGTGGTGCAGCGTGATCAGCCTGGCGCACATCTCCAGCCCGCGTCCCGTGATAGCGACGACGGCGACATCCACCCCATCGGCGCTGGTGCCGCTCATCGCCCCGGCAATGATCCGCGTGCCTGCTTCCACGCGGCTAATCTACCATGCCCATCTATTCCATAAACTCCGCAAAGTCCGCATATCCCCGATTCGCCCTATATTTTCACCTAGAAAATAAGGCCGGAAGCCCCTGATTACCCATGGCGACTGAATTTTCTCGGTTTTCCGGGCGAACATTTATGGTATATAATCGTAGCATTGGGGATAAAGCCCTGATCTTTCATTATTTTTTTGGAAAGAGCCGTAAAATGTCCGACCAGGGGAAACAACCAGATTTAACCGAATCCGAGGAATCCGCCGGCACCGCCGTCGCACCTCCTGAAGCGGCCCAGCAACGGCAACCGGCCACCGCAAAAAATCCTCCGTCTCCATTGCCCCCTTGGAAGGTTCTGCTTCACAACGACGAAAACAATGAGATGCTGTTCGTCATCCGCGCCATCGTCGAACTGACCCCGCTGAATCGCGAAGACGCCCTGCACCGCATGCTCGAAGCCCACAAGAGCGGCGTAGCGCTTCTCCTGGTCACCCACAAAGAACGGGCCGAGCTTTATCAGGACCAGTTCCAGTCAAAAGGCCTGACCACGACGATCGAACCTCAGAGCTAACTAACTCATTCACGCACAAAGAGAGTTTGTTTGCCGCCCGGAACAAGTCGCGCGCGGCTTCGTTTAGAAAGGCGACAAAAGATAGCCCAAAGACTTCTGTGATCTCTTTCCGTCTTGACGGACCGACAACCAATATTTGCTTCCGCACTTTCCTTCTTACGTTATCCGCCGGGTCATTGTGGCGGAACCATAGAAAGACGTGCCAATCCTTCATATCGCGACCCATCATCCCGGACGCTTGTCCTGGATTCCATTCAACCCGCTGAATTTCGTCAATGGGATTTGCATGCTGGATGAAGCGATGACCCAAATATTCAAAGCCGATATATAACTCGCGCCGAACCGATCCTTCCGCTGAATAACTTGCGAATCGCCGTCCCACCAATTCACCCAAACGATTGACCAGCCAAATGCGAAGACCGCCGTCCCTTCTAATTGCAGGCCTCAATAACACGATGAGCAGAACGAGCCAGATGATGGATGGGATTACTGCGACGTTCAAGAAGAGATCGACCACGGCCAGTATCGCGAAGCCCCCGATTATCGCGGTCATGACGAACTGGAAGAGGAATTCGCTCCATGACTTCGGGATAGTTATCTCACTGGCCATGATCACCCCGATTGACACCCTATAAATCAGTCAAATTCGCATTCCTTCTCAATCGCCGACTTCAGCAACTCTAAATATTTCTTCGCAGGAATATCCACGCAGCCAAACCGCTTCAGATGCGGCGTAGTCGCCTGCGTATCCAGCAACTCAAACCCGCGCTGACGCAACCGATCGACCAGATGCACCAGCGCGACCTTGCTCGCGTCGCGCGCGCGATGAAACATGCTCTCGCCGAAGAACGCCCCTCCCAGGCTCACCCCGTACAACCCGCCAACCAGTTTTCCCTCTTTCCACGCCTCGACGCTATGGGCTCGCCCCAGTTCGTGGAGGCGCACATACGCCGCGATCAGCGGTTCGTTGATCCATGTCCCGCCCGTCCGAAGTTCCTGACAGGCCCGCATCGTGGCCTGGAAATCATGGTTGATTCGAATCTCGAATCCCCCCTCCGCCGGTGATTTGCGAACCAGTTTTCGCAGCGTCTCCGAAACGTGAAATTGATCCAAAGGGATGATCCCCCGAGGCTCGGCCGTGTACCACTGAATCTTTCCCTCCCGATTGGCCATTGGAAACAGCCCCTGCGCGTAAGCGCTCAGCAATGTTCGGGGATCCAATGAAACCTGGTCCGACATGGATTTTGATTTTATCGGCAATTGTGATTTGTCACTTATAAATTGTCACCTAACGCGATGCCTGAATCGGATTACCGCGAAGGCGCAAGAGCGCGAAGGAAATTCCAATTCTCTTGTTTTCTTCGCGCTCTTCGCGCCTTCGCGGTAAATGATTTTGGTTTCGGATTTCGAATTTCAAGCGCCGCCCCGTCACTCTCTCCTCCACCCCGTCCCATCCGGCCTATCTTCCAATGTAATCCCAATTGTCTTCAGTCCATCCCTCACCGAATCCGCCAGCGCAAATTGCTTGGTCTTCCTGGCCTCGTTGCGTACTTGAATCAATAAGGCCATCAGTTGCTCCACCGTCCCCGGCTCCTTGGCGGCCACGCCCGGAATCTCCGGCCGGAATAACCCCAGAATCCGCCCCAATTTCCGCAAGGTCTGCACCGCCGCCGCCGCAGTCTCGACCACCTCCGGATGGCGTTCCGTATCCGCCCGGTTCTTTTCCAGAAAGCCATTGATCGATCCCGTGATTTCATGCAGCACCGCGATTGCCCCGGCCGTGTTGAAATCATCATCCATCATTTCCAGAAACCGCATCTTGTCCCCGACCACCTGCCGAACGAAATTCCCAACCTCCGACTCCAGGAGCCGCCCCGCGATCTGATCCATGTCCTGCGACCCATCCACCGGCGGCTTGCCCGTCAATCGCCCGATGCGCTCGAACAGCCGCGAGAAAACCGCCAGTCCCTTCTTCGAATTGGTGAGCACTTCATCCGTGAATTCGATGGGCCGGCGATAATGGGTCGAAAGCAGCATATATCGCAGCAATTCCGCGCCCCACGCATCGAGCAATTCTCGCGCCGACACCACGTTGCCGAGGCTTCCGCTCATTTTTTCGTCTGCCCACTGCCCGCTCGCCAATTTGGTCTTGATGCGGGTCAGCCCGTTATGCAGCCAGTATCTCGCGAATGGTTTTCCGGTGACGGATTCGGATTGCGCAAGTTCATTCTCATGATGGGGGAACATCAGGTCCATTCCCCCGCCGTGGATGTCGAAAGTTTCGCCGAGGTATTTCATGCTCATGGCCGAGCATTCGATATGCCAGCCTGGCCTGCCTTTGCCCCACGGCGAATCCCACGCCGGCTCGCCCGGCTTGGCGGTTTTCCACAGCGCGAAATCCGCCGGATTCCGCTTGCCCTGTCCTTCCAGCGAGCGCGTCCCGCTTTCCTGGTCCTCCACCTTGCGGTTGGAAAGCTTCCCGTAATCCGCATCCCTGCGCAACATCAAACCAGACATTTCCGCCGGATGCGTACGCGAATCGCCCGCGACGAGCTTCTGCGTCATCGCGATGATGTCGCCGATGTGATCCGACGCCTTGGGAAACTTGTCGATTGATTCGATTCCAAACCGCGTCAGGCAATCCATGTATTCTGCGGTGTACTTCTCCGCCAGTGCATGCACCGTGGTCTTATGTTTGGCGGCCGCGTCGATGAGTTTGTCGTCCACATCGGTGATATTGACGATCCAAACGACGTCGAACCCCTTGTATTTCAGATATCGCTTGATCGCGTCAAAGATCACCGGCCCGACCATGTGGCCGATATGCGGCGGTTTGTAGACCGTCGGCCCGCAGAGATACATCCCCACCTTTCCCGGCCGGACTGGAACGAAAAGTTGTTTTTCACGGGTCAAAGTATCGTAAACGCGCAGGCTCATGGTGTTTTCCGATTCAGCAAAACGACCGCGTGCGCGGCAATTGCCTCGCCGCGGCCAATCGCATCGCATCCTTCATTCGTCCCCGCCTTGATGTTCACTACGCCACCAACCAGATTTGCAAGTGACTCAACCATCTTCGCCTTCATCGCCTTCAGTTTCGGCCGCTCCGCCAGAATCGTCACATCCACATTCACCACGCTAAAGCCCAGGCCGCTCACCTGTTCCATGGCTCCGCGCACAAATACGCGGCTGCCGGCATTCTTCCAGCGGACATCGGTGTTGGGAAACATCTCACCGATATCTCCCTTGCCGATCGCGCCCAGCAACGCATCGACGACCGCATGCAATACAACATCTCCATCCGAATGCGCAACCGGCGAAATGCCATCAGCCACCTCTACCCCCGCAAGCAGCGAGCTTGCCTCCCTGCTGCAAGCGGTGGATATCGTATCCATGTCCGATCCGTAAATCATCGGCATTTCGATCAATCACAATCCGTATTCCCTGATCTTGCGGTAGAGAGTCCGCTCGCCGATGTGAAGGATTTTCGCCGCCTGTTCCCGATTCCCATCCACCATTTTCAATGTATTGCGGATCAGTTCCTTTTCCGCCTCCTCGATGCTGATGCCGACTAAGTTATTCATACCACCGATCTGCTCGGCGCCCGCGCCCGGCTGAATCTCCGCCGGAAGCGATTCCGGCCCGAGGATTTTGCCCTGCGTCAGAACTACCATATTCTCCAGCGCCGTCCGAAGCTGCCGGACGTTGCCCGGCCAACTAAACGCCACCAGCATCTGCTGCGCCGCCGACGAGATACCATCGATCTCCCGATTGTATCTCGCCGCGAATTCCTGCAAGAAATAATGGATCAGCAGCGGAATGTCCTCCCGCCGCTCGCGCAGCGGCGGCAAAACCAGCGTCACCCCCTTGATCCGAAAGAACAAGTCCTCTCGAAACTGCTTCTCCGCCACCATCTCGTCCAGGTCGCGGTTGGTCGCGCTGATCAGCCGCACATCCACCTTGAGCGGCTCATTGCTCCCCAATCGCACGATCTCCCCATTCTCCAGCACCCGCAGCAGCTTCGCCTGCATCACCGCCGGCATGTCGCCGATTTCATCCATGAATAGCGTCCCCCCATCCGCATGTTCAAACCGCCCTTCACGCTCGGATTGTGCCCCGGTGAAAGCCCCTTTCACATGCCCGAAGAGTTCATCCTCCAGAATATTCTCGCTGAGCCCCGCGCAATTCAATGCCACCAGCCGTTTCTTGCGCCGCCGGCTGTTGTAATGGATCGCCCGCGCGATCAGTTCCTTGCCGGTCCCGCTTTCACCCATAATCAGGACGGGAATATCGCTGGCCGCCACCTGCCGCGCCGTGGTCAAAACCCGCTGCATCGCCGCGCTTTTTCCGACGATCCCCTCGAACCCGCTCTGCTCGGTCAGCTCATCGCGCAGAATCTGGTTCTGCTTTTGCAGCGACGCCACTTCCGCCGCCCGGTTTACCTGCGCCCGGAAATGATTCAAATCCAGCGGCTTCTCGATAAACCCATACGCCCCTTCATTCATCGCCTGCACTGCGATCGGAATATCCCCATGCGCCGACACCAGAATCACCTGCGGCGGCGGAATCAGCGACTTCGCCTTTCGCAAAACCTCCAGCCCATCGCGTTTCCCATCCATCACCAGGTCGGTGACGATCACATCGTAACTCTTCTGTTTCAGCCGCGCCTCCGCCTCGGCCAGGTTATACGTCACATCGCACCGATGCCCCTGCCGCTCCAGCGCCTCGCACATCACCTGCGCGTGATCCTGCTCATCATCAACGACCAACACCGTCGCCTTGGGGATTTCAGTCTCGGACATAATCTCGCGGCATCTTACTCGCAGGTGTGGTTTACGACGATACCTATGCATCCCACGCCATCAGGTATAGGCCCTCTCACTTAATTGGCAAATTAATGTTCGATGCCCGATAATTCCAGACAAAAAGCGATCGAAGACGCGCTCGCCCACTATCGAGCGAACCACGTTCGCGCGGCGGAAAAAAACTGCCGCCGGATTCTTTCCCATGAGCCAGATAATCTGGATGCGCTCAAAATCCTCGGCGGATGCCTTTATTCGCTGGGAACGTTTGATGAAGCATACAAATCTGTGGAAGAGTCGCGAGCATATCGCCGAATTCCGCCGCGGCTTACAGAAATCTCGGGGGATGCCTGCAACGAAACGAAAAATGGGAAGAAGCCGCCGCGGCGTTTAAAACGGCCATCAGCCTCAGTCCGGGTTTCGCCATGGCGTAATGAATCTCGCCCTGGCCCTGGTGGATAATCGGGAAACCGAACGCTGGGCTGACTGCGACAGGCAATTTCGCTCGATTCCAGCCTGCTTGAAGCGAGAATCCGTTTCGCAAAACTGGCTCAAAAAGACGGGCGGCTGGACGAAGCGATCGATGTTTTACGACAATCATCGCCCGCGATCCAGGCTCCGCGTCGGCATATTCCGAATTAGGAGACGTTCTCTTGCTCAGGAACCAACCCGCCGCCGCCCTGGAGCCCCTTCAACGCGCCGTTCAGCTCAAACCCGATTTCCTCGAGGCGATCGTCAATCTGGGCATTTGCCTGCATGCGCTGAAAAGATTCGAGGAGGCCGTCAGCGTACTTCAGAAAGCCGTTGATCTGAATCCCCAACAGTCCGAAGCGTACAATAATCTCGGCGTCACCCTTCATGCAATGGGTCGTTTCCCGCAAGCTGTCGCTGCGTTTGAGAGGGCGAAAGACTTGAACCCGGACTTCGCCGCCGCTTTATCAAGCCTCGGTTTGATCCTCCCGGTCGTCGGCCGATCCGAAGAGGCGATCGCCTGTCATCAGCGGGCGATCGAAATTCAGCCATCGGATAAGACATTTCGTTGGAATAGCGGGGCGACTCATTTAATGCTCGGACATTTCGAGCGGGGTTGGCGGGAATACGAATATCGTCCCGATTTGCCGCAAGTGGTGTCAAAGCTCGACAAGCTCGCGCCGCGATGGGACGGTTCTGATCTGATGGGCAAAACCATACTGCTGGCCACGGAGCAGGGGCGCGGCGATCTCATTCAGTTCGTTCGATATTTGCCGCTGGTCGCGCAAAACGGGCGCCACAATCCTTCTGGAATGCCCGGAGGACCTGCGCCGACTGTTCCATGATCTTCCGTTCATAAAGCGTCTGGTGCTCGACGGCGGGGAACAACCAATTTTCGACTGTTACTGTCCCCTGATGAGTCTCGCCGGGATATTCGGGACAACGCCGCAGACCATCCCGGGTGTTCCGTATCTGACTGCCTCGCCGGATTTGGTCGACGCCTGGCGGGCAAAGATTGGGCCACCGAACAGCCGGCTCCGGGTCGGCATTGCATGGGCCGGGAATCCAGGCCATAAAAATGACCATATCCGTTCCATACGATTTGACCAATTAGTCGCACTTGGCCTCCGCGGGCCGCTTCGACTTCCACACCCTTCAGAAGGGGCCAGCCGCCGCTCAGGCGTCGCAACCGCCGGCCGGCATGGAACTGATCGACTTCAGTTCCGACCTCACGGATTTCGCCGAAACCGCCGCCCTCATCCAGAATCTCGATCTGGTCATCTGCGTAGACACCGCCGTCGCCCATCTCGCAGGAGCGATGGGCAAGCCAGTTTGGATATTGATACCGTTCGAACCAGATTGGCGTTGGATGCTCAACCGTTCGGATTCACCGTGGTATCCCACGATGCACTTGTTTCGGCAAACAACGCAGGGCAATTGGAATGAAGTGATCGATCGCGTCCGTCATGTGCTCGCGGAGTATCAGCCGTGAAACTCAACCCTTTCCTCCCCCCGTCAACGGCAACATCAACCTGAAATCCGACCCCTTCCCCGGTTCACTGCTGACCGTCAATTGCCCCCCATGTTCCCGCACGATCCGCTGCGCCATCGCCAGCCCCAACCCCGTCCCGCCTTTTTTCGTCGAGTAATACGCCTGAAATATCTTGTCGATCGCTTCCGCCGGAATGCCACTGCCGGTATCGATCACATCCACCACCGCGGAATTCTCCGTCGTCCCAGCCGTGAGGATCAGCTCTCCGCCATTGGGCATCGCATGAAGCGCGTTAATCAGGAGATTCAGAATCGTCTGCTTAATCAGGCGGGGATCGACCACAACCATCACCGGGCTTGATCGCGGATTGAACCGTAACTGAACGCGGCTGAGCTGAGCCTGCGGCGCAAAAAATCCACCAACTCTTCCAGGACGCACGTTCAGGTTCACCTTCTCCTTGCGCAGCTCCAGCTTGCCGGCAAAGCGAAGGAAATCATCAAGGATATCGCGAAGACGGGCCGCCTCGCGGCTGACGGTACTCAACCGGGCCGACAATCGGCTGTACGCCGGATCGGTCGAATCCAGATCTTCCTGCAACAACTGCAAATTGAGCAATACCGTCGATAGCGGATTTTTGATCTCGTGCGCCAGCCCCCCGGTGAACGTTCCGATCTCCGCCCATCTCTGAGCGGATTGGGCCTTGGCCAGCAATCGCGCGGCACGGCGCTCCGAAACGGCCCGAATCCGCTCCAGCGACCGCCGCATGCGGCGGCCATGCGCCCTCACGCGCATGAGGATCACCGCGGCAATCAGACAAGAGACGATCAGACTGCCCAGGAAGCCGATCAGCAATCCTGGCAAGAAATGGTCCATGAGCGGCAGAATACTCTACCGTCGTCTCGCTCAAACTCTAACTTTGATGCGTTCGCCCAGCCGTTTCACGGCCTGTGCGCTCAATCCCTTGGCGCCGGAGATCTGGTCATATTCGACCTTCTCCCCATCCTTCAAAGAGCGGAATCCATCGCCCTCAATGCTGCTGAAATGAACAAAAACGTCCATTCCTTCTGGATTCATGATGAATCCGAAGCCCTTTTTCGAATCGAACCACTTGACGGTGCCAACAATCATGGCCGTCCTCCCACACAAAAGCGGCGAAGATATCCGGAGCGATGGATGTGTGCTCCAACCCTCACCGACAACAAAAGAAATGAAAAACCGGGAAATTCCGGAGGGGTCCAGAATGCCCCGACAACGCGAAAATCGCAATTTAATTCAATGCGCGACATGTGTACCCAACCACGAGCGAAATGTCTTAAATCCAGACCGACGCCAGCTTACCGGACGGAGGCAAAATTGCAATAATTTTCTGGCAATTCCGGGTAAAAATTTTCGACGTTGCCCGCCCCACACTACCTTCCCTATAGTCCCATCCATGATCCCAGCGGAGCAGGATGGTAGCCGTGTCCTCGTTGTCGACGACAACCAAGTTGTCGCCCATTCCCTGCTGAGATTGCTCCGCAGCGAGGGATTTGACCCACTGGTATTTCAGTCCGGCCAGCCCGCGCTCGATTACATCCGTGAACATCGCCCCGACGCCGCCCTGATCGACATTCACCTGGCCGATCTTTCCGGGCTGGAAATTTCACGCCAGCTCCGCCAGACCCACGGCCTGGATCTTCCCATCATCATTATGAGCGGGGATTCATCCATCGAAACCCTGCGGGAGCTTCCCGAGGCCGGCACCACCCTTTTCCTCAGCAAGCCGGTCAATGCCACCGTGCTTATGGATTATTTGCGGAACGCAACCGCCAGTAAAGTTAAAGCCCCACCGACTTGAATTTCCCCGCGACGTACTCCAAAGCCAATTCGCCGTAGTGCTTTGTAAGCCAGCGCATATATTCCAATTCCTTCGCCTTCACCGGCCGGACGATTTTTCCCGGAACCCCCATCACCACCATGCCATCCGGGACGATCATCTCCGGCGGCACTAGCGCCCCCGCTGCGATCAGGCATTCCCTGCCGATCACAGAATTGCTGAGCAGCGTCGCCCCCATTCCGACGAGCGACCCAGCCCCGACATGTTTCCCATGGACGATCGCGCCGTGCCCGATCGTCACATCATCTTCGATGGTATTGGTTACCCCGGTATCGCAGTGAACGACCGCGTTGTCCTGAATGTTGACGCGCTCACCGATCACCACCGGCGCCACATCCCCGCGAATCACCGTTCCGAACCAAATGCTGCTGCCTTCGCCGATCGAAACCTCTCCGACGATCGTGCAGTTCTCCGGCCGAAAAAAACCGGGCTCGACGCGAAAGAATCGTGCCATGACTCAAGACTAATGCAACGTGGCCAACTGTAAAAGAGAAAAAGCCCCCGGAACCCTTTCCGGGGGCTTACACCCAACTTCCTTCCCTTCCCTTATTTCATGACTACGGCATCCGTGCGAAACCCCGATACCGCCGGCGCACCAAACCGACTGCGCCCCACGCACCGAGCATCACCAACGCCGTCAACCCCGATGATGGCAACGGAACCGGCGATGGGTTGTTGCCTGGACCGATCTCTTCCGCCGACGATGCCACCGGGCCATCCGCCAGCGAAACGCTGTAGTTGACGGAGTCATCATTCCCGTTTTCGCTCGTCGCCTGCGAATCAAGCTTGAACGAATAAGTCCCGGCCGCCAGTGTTCCATCGACCGTATAATCCGAGAGGCTGACCGCCGAAAATGGATTAATGATACTCTGGCCCGTTTTCACGTTGGCCAGCGAAATGCTCGTCGTCGCGGCGTTTGGCGCAGCGGAATTGGTCATGGCGATGAGGTTCGCCGAAAACGCGAACGATTCCGCCTGCGAAACATCAAACGTGATTTGAAATACCGAGTTGCCGGTCGAATTTGCCGGGCCACCCGTTCCCAAAACGGAATCGGCCATGACCGCACCGCTGGCGCTGAAACCCGTTCCTCCCAACGTGGATTGCTGTATCGCCGACGCCGACGCTCCCGCGCTTTGAGGACCAAGGCTTGATTCCACCGCCACGTTCCCGTTGAAATTGCCGAATCCGGTCGCCTGCTCCGACTTGCTCTGCGGATCGGTCACCGGAACCGAACTTGTCCCGCCTCGGGCGAAACCCGTCGTGGAAGAACTGGCGGAGACCGAACGATCCTGCACCGTGTATGAAAATGGAACCGCGCTTCCGCGGGCTTCGACTCCCATCGCCGGCACTGCCAGCCCGACCAGAACAATCAAACTCGCGTTTCTTCGATAACTCATGCGATCCCTTTCATCCCCCGCTGGGAAACCACCGGCGATGGCATAGCTTCGGCCAACTCAGCTCATTTTCGTGACGGACCGATAATCCGCGTGGCGGCACCAGCCTCGCATCGGTAACGTATTGGTGTGCGATGGATCGTCGGTGATATTCACGGCATGGCCGAGGCGCTCAAGGGGCTGGTCGACGCCGTCTCCAGGCGCGACTCCACCGCCGAATGGATTTTCGTCGGCGACTACGTCAACCGCGGCCCGGATTCGCGCGGCGTCATCGACTTTCTCCTCACGCTCCCCAACGCGCGCTTCTGCCGCGGAAATCACGACGACGTATTCGACGTCCTGCTCAACGGCCAAAGTTATGTCGAGCAACTCACCAACAACAATCGCGCCGGAGCATTCAAATGGTTCATGGAGCACGGCCTTCGCGAAACCCTCGCCAGTTATGGGGCCTCCGACGATGCGATGCGCGCCATGCTCCAAAGCCCGACGGCCACCCGCCTGGATGGCCTGATCGCCGGCGTTCCGTCGAGTCACCGCAAATTCATCCGCGAACTTCAGCCCGTCATTGAGGAGAAGGACATCTTCATCGTCCACGCCCGCTGGGAGCCGGCCACCCCCGACGAAGACCCCAGTCCCACAACTTATCTCGAAGTCGATCGCAACCTCCGCAAAACCACCACGTGGGGACGATTCAGCAGCGAAGAACTGGATCACCCCAAAGCCTGGCGGCGAACCGGATTCTTCGGACACACTCCCGTCGACTTTTACGGCGCCCGAGGCGGATTCAGCCGCCAGGGAGGTGGAAAACTCGTCCCCATCGTCGGAGAGAAAATGGTCCTGCTCGACACCGCCGCCGCCCTCAGCCCAGTCGGCCGCCTCACAGCCTACTGCCCCGATAGTTCGAGCTATATTCAGGTCGATCGCCAGGGACGACTCATTGACAACATCTGATCCAGCCCACCTTCGTCCGCATAGCCTCAAGGTAGTATTACTCCAGCCACAGATCGCCCCCAACACCGGCAACATCGCCCGCGCCTGCGTTGCCACCGGAACCGAACTTCATCTCGTCCGTCCCCTGGGCTTCGTTCTCAACGACAAGAATCTCCGCCGCAGCGCCATGGACTATTGGCCTCGCCTGCGCCTGACCGTTCACGATGATTCCGCCGCGTTCTTCAATTCCGCCCGCAGGGACGTCCGCCCGATCTGGCTCTTCTCAACCAAAGGCACACGATCGCTCTGGCAAACCCGCTTCACCGACGGCGATTGGCTCATCTTCGGCGGCGAAACGACCGGCATCCGCGCCGACATTCTCAGCGCCCATCCCGATCGCGTCATCCGCATTCCTCAATCTCCCGGCGAACGCTGTTTGAACCTTTCCGCCGCCGCCGCGATCGTCCTTTTTGAATCGCTCCGCCAGATTCAATCGGATACAATCTCGCATCCATAAGAAAGGCAACCCATGAAATCTTTCCTCGCAGAAAAACAATGCAAAGCCTGCAAACCCGGATCCCCGGCCCTGACCAAAAGCCAGATCGACCTCCTGATCCCCGAAATCCCCGGTTGGAAACTCGACCAGGGCGAGATCAGCCGAACCTATGAATTCAAGGACTACTACCACACGATGGCCTTCGTAAACGGCGTCGCGTGGCTGGCCCACCGCGAAGACCACCACCCCGACATGAAAGTCGGCTACAACAAGTGCGAAGTGCGATACAGCACGCATTCGGTGAAGGGCCTGTCCGAAAACGATTTCATCTGCGCGGCTAAAGTGGATGCGCTGATAGAATAATTGCGTCTGCCATCGCGAGAATTCGGCAAACTGATCGTGCCCACCGGCGATTGCCGAAGAGATGAAAGAGGAGGCAATTGTAGACGCTCGGTTGTTCGGTAGGGACCGACAGTCAAGAACCCGCAATGGCCTGGCGATCGAAGCATTTGTCCGCGCGGAGAAGTATCTCGATGCGGCAGTGAATGTGGCCATCGTGATGGAACAACTGAGCGGCGCAGTGTGAAAAACGGTCACTTTGAACCCCAGGTTTGCCAGGCATGCGCTTCGCTCCCATGCGCAGGTTGTATGGGAGTTTGCAATATACGAATTGGCCCGGCCCGTGATTCTGGAAAGCTATGCGCGATTCTCGATCAAAGAGGATAATTCGTCGACCACTCGTGTGATAACGCCTTCCCAATCCCCTTTGCGAGACTGGCGAAACAGGCGCATCGTCGGATACCACGGGCTGTCCGTCCGGTCGCGCAGCCATTGGAAACTGGGATTGGAGGGAATCAGCGTCCAGACCGGGCGTCCCAATCCACCGGTAAGGTGCGCGACGCTTGTGTCCACCGAAATCACCAAGTCCAGGTTCGACACCAGCGCTGCAGTATCAGCAAAATTGCCAAGCTCATCGCCCAACTGAATGAGGCGCAATCTCGGCGGAACGGGCTGATTCGCTTCGGGGCCCTTCTGCAGGCCGTAAAAAGTGACGCCGGGAATCATCGCAAGCGGGGCAAATATCTCCAGCGACCACGACCGATCATCCTTCCTGCTACTTCCCGCCCATACAAGACCCACCTTGAACGATGAATTGCTCATTAGCCGTTTGGCCCATCGCTCTATCAACTCCGGCGGCGCCGATAGATATGGCACGTTGGCGGGAATCGTCTCCATCGTCGTGCCAAAAATTAGCGGCAGGCTTAGTAACGGCGTCTGCCAATCGAAGGTCGGCCGGCGTTCTCCGCGGGCAAATACCGTGGAGATACCGTGAACCCGATTCATCAACGGCACCAGTTCGGCCTGGCATTCCAACAGCACCGTTGCCCCCCGCGCGGCTACGAGCGGGGCGTAACGGATAAAATGCATCGCGTCCCCGAACTGGGCGTCTGAAATGAGAAGGATGGTCTTGCCTCGTGCGTCCTGGCCAGTCCATCTCGTTTGGGCGAAGTCCTGTCCCAATCGCATCCAATGCGGCATCCGAAGTCGCCATTCGAATTCCTTCCAACCGTCCTCGAATTTGCCCAGCTCCAGCAGCAGCCAGGCATAGTTCCAATGCGCCCGTACAAAGTCGTCTTTCAGTTCGATCGCCTGTAGATAGGAAGCGATCGCCTCATCCGAGCGCCCCATGCCCTGTAATACATTGCCGAGATTGCAGTGCCCTTCCGCAAAATTGGGTCTGACCCGAATAGCTTGCCGATAGGAAGCAATCGCCTCATCAAATTGCTCCGTGGCCGCCAGCGCGTTGCCGAGATTGGCGTATGCTTCGGCAAAATCCGGCTTAATCCGAACGGCCTGCTGATAGGAAGCAATCGCCTTATCAAATTGCCCCTTTGCCATCAATGCGGTGCCGAGATTGTCATACGCTTCGGCGTAATCGGGTTTGAGGTGAAGGGCCTGCCGGTTGGCGGCGATGGCCTCGTCAAATTGCCCCAAACCTTCAAATGCGATGGCCAGATTCAAGTACGCTTCGGAAAAATCAGGCTTGATCTGAATGGCCTTCCTAATAGATGCAATTGCTTCGTCAAGTCGCCCATTGCGGTTAAGGGCATTGCCCAGATTGTTGTGCGCTTCGACAAGATCAGGCTTAATCCCAATTGCCTGCCGATAGGATGAAATGGCCTCCTCAAGTTGCCCCTTGACCCTCAGGGAGTTGCCAAGATTGACGTGCGCCTCGGCGTAATTCGGCTTGATTCCAATCGCCTGCCGGCAGGCGACGACGGCTTCGTCGTGCCGCCCCACGCGCTCCAATGCATAGCCGAGATTGCTGTAGGCTTGAGCGTAATCAGGCTTGAGCCGAATGGCCTCTCGATAGACAGCGATGGCCTCGTCAAATTGCCCCTTGCCTGCCAAGACAAAGCCGAGATTGTTGTGCGCCTCGGCAAAATCCGGCTTGAGCCGAATAACTCGCGCCATCAATTCCTGAGCAGCATCCAACTGATTTAGTTGTCCGGCCAGCCCTCCCAACAGATACAGGGCGTCGATATGGTTGGGCTGATGTGCCAGAATTTGGCGGTAGATTTTCTCGGCCTCAGCGAATCGGCCCGCCTGATGATGTGATACTCCGCTTTCAAGCTGTTGCCGAAGAGTCATGTGGTCCGTCATTATAAACTGGAAATGTCCCGCTCGCGGCACCAATTCCCCTCTATCCGCCGAAAGGCGGTTTCGATGTTGCGGGCAAAGCGAGAGGCATCCATTAATAATGGCGACGCGTGCATGCGCTGGCGCACAGTTCGGCCAAGCGCGGCAAATCGGTTGCGGGATGGCAGGGAAAACTCTTAGGGCTTATGGGGTGTCTCCCTCTTCCCCTGTTTTACATCTGCTTTTGTATTTGCATCTCAATTCGAGAAGCCAAACGGCGATGAAGAGCCGTTCGCGATTCAAGCGGCGTTTCTCGATTCCTCGCTTATTTCCATTTTCATTGTCTCCACCCGCTTCGCCAAACCCTCCATCGCATTTCGTTTCCGATGAATCGGCTCCAATAGCGCATCAATCCACCCCAGAGCCCGCGTCGTCAGGTTCAACGAATCATCAGCGTCATCCGCCTTTTCCCATTTCGAAAGCAACCGGTCCACTCGCCGCCGCGTGCTCCAGCGTAAGAGCGACCAGATCAGCAGATACCAGATGATCAGAAACACCGCGTTCTGCAGCAGGGAAGCCGCGCTGAACACATGGACCGCAAGAATCCCCACATCGCGGGCCGTCCCAATCACGGATTTCGAGTTCAGAAGGATTTGCAGCACCGGCTGGATGAACGGAAACCAGAGCAGCGCTCCGACGGTCAACAGAAACCGAAACAGGGGAGCGATCACTCCCGATTTTCCCGAGAGCTTCGTCAACACAATTTCCCGCTGGCGTCGCAGCGTTTCGACCAAATCCTGCCGCAGCCGGCCTTGTGCGGCTTCGGCTTCCATCGGTTCCCACAATTTCCTGTCGGCATACAGGCCTGCCACCGAAGGATCGGATTGATAGAGCTGCGCGAACGCCGACTGGATCGGCTTTGCGATCGGCCCCCCGGCGATTTTCAGATGCGAATCCACCAGCGCTTCTTCCCCCCCAAGGAACGACCCCGCGGCCGCATTCTCCCGGATCACAAAACGCAACGGCAACAGCAGCGTGTGCAGAACATTCACGATCGGCCAACGCGCCACCCGCCGCACGAACACCCCATCCGTCATCACCATGCGATAAACCGGATCATCGATCATCCGCGGCACCACGCCCTCCACTAGTGGAATCCCCAATCGCTGGCCGAGCAGATCGGATGCAAGATCGTCCAACCGGGCCAATTGCTGCGCCCGCCCAGGCAGATTCTGTTTCGTCAGCCAGCCCAGAAGCGTCCTTTGCCGCCGGCGCGTCGCCAATTCGCGCGATTCCGCCAGCGAATCGGCCGATCTTTCCCGCGACAGCGATTTGGCCAGCTCCGGCAAATCAAACTCCCCCGACTTCCGCGCCGAGATCATGAACACCCGCGGCGGATTCGATAGCGCCAGCACCCGTTGAATCCGCCGGGCAAAATCCTCCCGCAACTCCGCCGCCTGATCCGCCGGAACTTGGTCCATCTTGTTCAGACAAAAAAGAAAATTCCCCGGATCATTGCCCGCCGCGACTTTTCCCAGAAGATTCTGAGGCTGCACATCCGCATATTTCTCGACGCTTTGAATCCAGATCGGAAAAAGCATCTGCCTCAGCATTCGCCGCGTGATTTCCAGATGCGAAGTGAACCGGCTGTCGATATCCGGCAAATCGAGCAAAACCTGCCCGCCGAGCTTGGCCACATCATGCGGAACGATCCGGAATTTCCCCGGCACCGCCCGTTCAAGGAGTGCCGCCGCTTCCGCCTGATGCGCCCGATGCACATACGCCACCGCCGTCTGCGTCCCCGGGCCATGCGAAGTCTCATCCGTGATCGCCGCCCCGGCAAGCGCATTAACCAGCGCGCTCTTCCCGACCTCTTTCCCCCCGATCAGCCCAACCAGATAAATCCCATCCGCATGCGCTTCCGCAAGCGCCGGCGAATCTTCGTTAAACAACTCCGGCCCCGCCGCACCCGTGAGTTCCATCGCTTCCCGCACGATCTGTTCGGATTCAGAGGAATTCATATTTATTCCGGTATTGTATTCGCTCTTTGCCAGAGGCCAATCTTACCTGATTCTCTTGCCTTCTTCGCGACCTTCGCTTCTTCGCGGTAATCGGCATTTGAAGTTCGCCGCCGAAGAGGAACCCGCGGTACAATTTCCCCCAATTAAACGCTTCCGCCGATGGTCGTTCAATGGGCTTGCGGCGTTTTCGGTTTCTCTCTGCGCATTCGCCCTATACGTCTTGAGGCATCAACCATTCTCACCCAAATATCAACTCTTCGATGATTCGAGGGGCACATTGTGCTTCATAAACATCAGACCAAGCCCCTTGACAGCACGGGTGTATGCAATTCCCACGTTCCTATTTTTTCTGCTTGTATCAATCCTACCGCTCATGTGGATGGCCATGTGCTACAGATCGTGGAGACGTTTCCGAATTTCGTCTAAGCGCGGGTATTGCAAAATATGCGGTTACGATCTCCGAGCCACGCCCGACCGATGCCCGGAATGCGGAACAATCCCGCCGAAAAATCAAATAGCGGCTGGATGACCGCAAAGAATTAAGTCGATCCCTGTAATTCATCCGCCATTTTTTCGATCGCCTCGATCTCCGCTAATCTCGGCGCTTGCGATTCGATCCACGCGATGCTCCGTCGAATCTGATCACGCGCCAGGTTCTCAAACCGCGCCGCGATATTGCGGTTCGCCTGCCGCGTGCGCGACGCGACTTCGTTGCTGAGCCGCTCCGTAAGCCACGCCGCCACCGAATATCCTCCAAGAATCACAAGGTCCGTATGCCAGAAGAACGCATGGTGGGCCGCGACGATGATCGCCAGAAGATACGGCGCGGCCTCCGACCATTGCGTCAGTTTTTTCCCGCCCGGCAGATGGCTGAGCAGCTTGAGCAACAAGGCCGTATCGCGCGGCGTGGCGTTCCACCGCTTTTGCAACCACTCCTTCAAATCCTTCAGCTCATCATCGGCGATTTTCCCAGCCCCGGCCGGGTCGATCTTCGACTCTCCATATTTCGCCGATGGATCGCTCATCCATTTGCTCCCCGATGGCACGGACCTGATGACATCGTCAATCCGGCTCTGGATGATCGCGAATTGATCGGTGAGGGTGGCATTAAAATCCGGAACTTCCCGCGAAGCCGAATCACCCTCGGCCGCTGTCGCCGGATTCAGGTTCGTTTTCCCATGCATCACCAGTTCCCAGGCGCTTTGCGGCAAACGCACCAGAATCCCCGGCACCTGCCGGACGCGGTCCAGCACCCTTCCTGGCCCGATCAGATAAAGCACGCTCCTCTGCTGCAATCGCCGCTGCAATTGCTCCGTGATCGGATTCACATCTACGCCCGTCGGCGGCGCTTCCATAGCCCGCAGCGCGGAGACCATCAAATCCGCATCCCGCCGCCGCCCGCGCAGCGGCCCCGTAATCTGATCGCGCAACCGCCCGAGCAAATCCGTCACGCGCACGCGGACGCCCGCTTCCCGCGCGGAATCATCCGGAACGCGCATCGCCGAAATCGCCTGCCGAAGCGACGCCAAATTGATCTGCGCCGGCGGCTCAAAAGCCGCATCGTCGCGCGGAACCGCAAAAACAGAAACTTCCTCCCCGTCGCCCGACACAAGCCGCCGATAGTCTTCCAGCATTTCCGCCGTCTCGCATTTGTTCATGACGAACAGCGCGGGCAGCGCATATCGCTTCGCCAGCCGGTAGTACGGCAGCAACTCCGTCATCTGATATTTTTCCGGCGAAACCAGAAACAAAATCCCCTCCGCCCACCGAAACGCCCGCTCCGCCTGGGCATGATGAACCGGCTGATCCCCGTCCAAATCCGGCGTATCCACCAGAACCGCATGATTCAAAATCTCATGCCCCGCCTCGACAATCAGCAGCGCATCATTCTGCCCCCGCGCCGGCAGATCGCCCGCCTCCACCCGCGCCCGCGGCAACCCCAGCCAATTCTCCGGCACATCCCCCGCCGACTTCGCCACCGCCACCGGCCCCGCCGTAAACGTCCGCCGAAAACTCGCGGCCGAAAGATTCGCCTCCAATATCCGGTTAACCAGCGTGCTCTTACCCGTCCCCGTCCCCCCCAGCACGCAAAGCAACATAGGCCGCGGTGATCTTGGCCGAAGATGAAACATCGCCGCCGCCGCATCCCCGCGCCAGCGGTCGATCGCCGGCAACCCAACGCGGAATGCCGCCCACTTTGGCATCGAGCGATTCCAGCGATTTTTCCAGGGAGCGAATGCCCATTGGCGGCAATTGTTATATCACATCGGTCACGATTGGCGGCGTCGATGCCCGCAACGCCTGACGGAATGATCGCCAGCACGCATAAAGCGACCAAACTGTCGACGGGACCAACCCGAGGAATATCAGATGCCTGGCCGCCTGAAGGTCGCTGGTATACCCACCATCAATCCAACCATAAGAGGAACCGTAGCGAATGCACTCCAGCGCAATGTTTCCAATTCCGGGAACCAGCCATTTCATTAAAGCCGCGAGCCGCCGGATATCCTCGTTACCAATAAGCGGAGCCAGATCCTTCTCGATAAACAAGAAGAACCAGGATCCCAGACAACTATCAACAACGATCTGAATCCAGCGGATCGATTCCCCGGGGCTGATCCGGTGAAATTCATAAATCGATGACACCAAAGCGCCCGCAACGCTGGCCACCGCGAAAAAACGAAGCCACATTCGCCGGTCCACCGAGTTCTGTTCTACATTTTGGTGGTTCGTCTCCGCCGGAGCAGGACGCGTCATCCACCAAATGAATATGATGCGAGGAGCCCTTGTAAACAGCACCATCGACAAGGAAACGACCGCCAAAGCGTCAGACCTGCTGGTTGTGCCGAACTGGCTGGAACGTGTCGGCGATCCCAACAGAGAGGTGTACAACGTCAAAACCGAAATAACGAATCCAAGGATATTCCATATACATTCCATCCCAAGTCCGGCACTGACCCAGGTGATCCAATCGGAACCGTTTTGCAGCAATTCCGGTGATTGGGTTTGCGGGGAAACACCGACCGCCGATTGTTGATCCACCGGAGCCAGTCGCTGAATCATTGCCCTCAATCGCAGAAACAAATAAATGATCCATCCGCTAAGTAGAATCACCGCTCCGTCATCGATTGCCACTACGCCCTCCAGCATGTTGTTTGGGCCAATGACCACGCAAACGAAGCGGATCGCAAGGATCGCGGGCAATACATTTCGCAAGAATGCAAACTGTCTTGCAAAGCTTCATTGAGGCCTGCTCTGGAAATGGCCGCCGCATGCCCAAGCCAGACGGCCGTCAACACGATGGAAAGACTTTCTTCGAGGAAAAAATTGATATTCCGAGACGAACGTTCGCCCAACCATGCCGGGATTGCAAGGGCAATGACCACCACCAGGCAACCGAACAGAACCATCCGGAACTTTGACCGGCTTCCCGCGGTGAAACAGAAAAGCGCGACGCTTTGTGCCAACAAAATAAATAGCGGGCATCCCGGGTTAAAGGCCAGGAATCCCACCATCTGATATAGCGCCGGACTCAAGACGCTCAGTTCAATCAATATCCACGCGGTCTTGGACAGAATTTCCCATACCGCCAATAGGACGATCATCCAAATGCCAATCTTCACGAAACGACCGTGGCGTCGATCGATTGAAAGTCCACTTGGCGCCAGGGATGTGGCGACATTAACGGCGCATTCGGGACACTGTCCGTCGGATAGGAGGCCGCGCAGGTTGTATCCGCAGCTTCTGCAATGGATATCGCTTTCGATTGTCTGAATTTCCACGCGGCCGAATTGTATCAGATTCTTGGCTGTTGGTTTCACCATCCTCGCGCGGTAGCTTGGTTTCGTGACGGAAATAAGCGAGCGTTCCGCCAGAATCCTCCTGACGGTAATAATTCTGCTGGGTTTGGGCGTTCGGCTGTCATGGGCGCTGCACCAACCCAGCGACGACGCGGCCATCAACTCCCTACCCGATCAGCGCGAATATCTCGATCTCGGCAAACATCTCTTGGGCGCTGGCGGCTTATGGATGGTCGATCCGCGCTTCGAACAAATCGTGTATGCGTATCGCACACCCGGCTATCCGCTGCTTATCGCCTGCTGCGATGCGAATCCGATGGTTGTGCGCATCGTGCAATGCCTCCTGGACACAAGCACGATCCTGGCCATTTTCCTCCTGGCACGCCGATGGCTTTCGCCGGGGGCCGCGGTATTTGCCGCGGCACTTGTGGCGGTAAATCCGTACATGATCTTCTTCACCGGCCTGATTCTTTCCGAGACGCTTTTTACGGCCATGCTCTGCTGGGGAATGACGCTGCTGATTCTAAGCGACGGCCCATGGCCCGACGGCAACAAGCTGCTCGCGTGGCTCGGTGGCGGGGCCATCCTGGCAGCCTCGATTCTCGTCCGGCCCGGCGCATTTCTCTTACCCGTTGTGCTCGGTTGCGGTGCCGCATTGGCGAACCGCACGGTGCCCCGGTCGTACCGATCACATTGGCCGCTTCCGGTCGCCGCCACCATGCTTCTTCTGACCGGGCTGGTGCTTTTTCCATGGGCCGGCGCAATCGCTGGACGCTGGGCTCCTGGGTCTGGACGAGCACCAACGACGGAATCACCCGATATGACGGGTTCAATCCCGACGCCACCGGGGCCAGCGATCAGACATTTGTCCAATCCATGCCATGGACCAAGGACATGACCGAAATCGCTCGTTCGCGCTATTTCAGCCAATTGGCCGATGATTGGATCAGGTCCAATCCGATGGATGCGTTGAAGCTGGCCGGGGTGAAAATCGCCCGAACCTGGAGCCCGGTCCCGCTGAGCCGGGAATATGGCGGACGATGGATATATCGCGCGGTGGGGCTGACTTATGGGTTGTGCCTGGACATTCTGGCGATCCTGGGCCTGCGGCAACAAAATCTATCTGGATCGGCAAAGCGGTTTTTGCTGCTGCCGGCGGTATATTTTACCATTGCGGCCGGGTTATCGGTCGGGTCGCTCCGCTATCGCATCCCGGCCGAAGGGCCGATGACTATTTTAGCGGCCGGCGCTGTTCGCTCCGCGCGCCGGTCGTGACGAACCAAACATTATGCTCGCCAATCCAGAGCGTCTCTTCGAGAAAAGCTGGCGCCCGCGGCATCCGCTGCGCCGACGCCATTGTGCCGCGCAGGCGCACGATGGCCGCGGTCCTTCTTTTCCTGGCCATCATTATCTTTGGTTACATCTATCTGACCGATGCCCAGCGCGTTCGATCCATGGCCAGCGCGTATCTGTCCGACCTCCTCGGCGGCGAGGTAACGATCGGCAAGGCCAACCTTTCGATCTTCGAGGGGCTGCGCCTGGATGATGTCACGCTGAGCGTCGATAAAAGCAATAAGCCCGACTCGATCATCTTTCACGCCCGCACGTTTCTGATCCGCTATCACCCGACGGAACTCCTGGCTGGCCGGCTGTCGGCGACGCAGATCATCGCGATCGATCCCATCGTCTACCTGACGGAAAACCCCGAAACAAACCGCTGGAATTACCAGCGGCTTTGGAACGGCGCGGGCCAGCCGCCCCGGCGGCCCAGGCCCAACGGCGCGCTCGGGCCAATGGTCCTTCCGCAGATCATTTTGCGCGATGCCAGGGTCGCATACTCGGAGCTGCGCAACGGCACCACCGTGGCCGCGGGCTGGTATAGCATCGAAGGCAGCCTGGTCCCCAACGATGATGAACCGGACCGATACGATTTTCAGTTGCAAAGCCGCGGCCGGGAATCCATGGGCCCCAGCGTCGACGGCATCCTGCGCCTGCAGGGGGGAATCTCGGTCGCCCACATGCAGAATTTCAGTTTTGGACCCGACATCAAAACGATGTTGCTCGCTGAGCCTCGCCAGTGGTGCGAATGGCACCAGCTTCAGGGAAGCATCAACGTCCCGGAGATGGTTTACAACCCGAATCCCGGCGGAAGCGGGCCGATATTCCGCGCGGAACTGGTATTGAGCGACGTCGAGATGGCGATTCATCCGCAGGAATGGATGACCCGCGACCAAAACCGCCGCATCCAGGCGTTTCATGATTTTCTCGGCACGTCCCAAGCCCGCCGATGGTTTTCGCCCGGCACAATCCTAGGCCTGCGTCGGCTCAGCACCCCCGAACCGGTCCACTTCAACCAGGTTTCCGGCGATCTCGTCTTCACCGAACAGGGAATCGAACTCAAAGGCATTAGCGGCAAGGTCGAGAGCAATTGGTTCAACATCGACGGCACGATGCAGGGATATTCGCCTGATGCCCCGGCGCATCTGACGATTTCTTCAGTCACCGGCCACGACCTGGATATCCCCGATATCTCCCCGGATTATCTTGGGACACTGCCCAAGGAAGCGCAGGACGTGATCGAGCATCTGCATCCGCGGGGAACCTGCGCGATCCGAGTAGACATCCAACGAAACGAGCCCGGCGGCAAACCGAGCATCAAGGGACAGATCGACGTCAAGGACGGCCAGTTTTGTTCTTCCGATTTTCCTTACCCGATCTCGCGAGTTCAGGGGCAACTGCTCATCGGCGAAGATCCACTCGCACACATGGCAGGAATTCGCATTCTCAATGTCGTGGGTCACGGCAGCCACGACGGTGTAAACGCGAACGCGACGTTGACGATCAACGGATTCGTCGGCCCGCTGCAGGGAGTTGCCGGCGTCTCAATGCAGTTGGAGGGAGAAAACTTCACCGGCGACGCTGCCGGGCGCGCCGCGCTGTCGCCGGACGCGCAGCGTGCCTTGCAATTGTTCGATCCCGACGGCCACGGTGAGTTCCCAAAATTCCACGGCAGCTTTTCCTGTCACGTCTTCCGCGAGCCGGGTCCGCACAAGCCCTGGAAGGTTGACACCTATTTGAAGCTCGACAACGCAGAAGGCCGCCTCGCGGCGTTTCCGTATCCCCTGAAGCTTTACACCGGCCGGCTGGATATCCATGACGGATACCTGAACCTTGTCGACGCACACATGCGCCGCGGCGACGGTGATATCGCCATTGGCGGAATCGTCCGCTGGAAAACCAGCACTTCCTCATCGACCCAGCCCAGCGGTCCCGATCTGACGATTACCGGGCGGAACGTCCCGATCGACGACGATTTCAAAAATGCCCTGCCGCCGATGCAGCGCACGTGGATGCAAAACGGCGGGCTGTCCGGCGCGATCGACATGGACGGCCGGATCTTCCCGAAAATCGGATCAGAGGATATCGATTACGAATTTGACGGCGCTCTGCACGATGGAAAAATTCAATCCGACGGCGCCGAAGCCGCGATGTCCGGCCTGACCGCCAAACTGCATCTGACGCCCACGCGCCTGGAGATCGCCGACCTTACCGGCGAGCGCGGGCCGAGCGCCCTGACCGCCCAGGCGACGATCGACTGGGCCGGGGACCGGCCGAAGGTCATCCTTTCCGCCGCCGCCAAAAGTCTCCAGCTAAACCAATCCCTCTACCAGATGCTTCCCCAATCGGCCCGGGACGGTTGGGACAGCGTCCAACCTCGCGGCGATGTGGATGCGACGCTCGAACTTGCCGACCAGATCGGCCTCCCGCCCGAGCGCCTGGAACTTCATATCATCCCCCGGCATCTGTCCGTAACTCCGGCGCCGATCCCCTATCGCCTGGATGATCTTTCGGGCGATATCTTCGCCTCGCCCCAGGAAGTTGTTCTGCGTGATTTGACCGCCACGCACGGCAACGCCCACATCGCCCTTTCTGGCAAGGGCGTCCTGGACAAACAGCAGGCGTGGGATTTGAAAATCTCCGCGGACAATCTGCCGGCGGACAATGAGCTTCTCACCGCGTTGCCGGATTCGCTGGCGACAGTCCTGCGAGGGCTTAAAGTGAGCGGGAATATCGGGCTGGATCTTTCCAAGCTGAATTACTGGCCGACAGCTCAGACCACCGCCACGCAACCCGCCGATGCCCGGGCCGACATCGACTTCGCCGCCAAGATCACAATGGAGGGCGCATCCGTGGACGTCGGCCTGCCCGCGACAAACATGCACGGCGACCTCGATCTCGCCGGGCTGGTCCGGGGCGGCGATCTTCACCGCCTCGCGGGCCAATGCACGGTCGATTCCATGCTTCTCGCCGGCCGGCCCGCAACCAACTTCAAATTCGCGCTCGAGAAAAATTCCGACGATCCTCAAATCAATGTCACTGGCGTTGAAGGCAAATTTGCTGATGGGGATATCGCCGGCCAGGGGGATTACATCTACCCCGACAATGCCCCCAGCCGTTACGACGTCAATCTGGTCCTGCGCGAAGCCGATGTTCGCCAGCTTACGTCGGGATCAACACGGGACATCAAGGGCCGGCTCACCGCTTCTCTGCAATTGGGCGGCGCATGGGACGACCCTGCCAGCCGCCGCGGACACGGCGACGTCTCCGTCGTCGGCGACCGGCTTTACAACATCCCCGTGATGCTCGGTCTCATGCAGATCACCAATCTGCAGCTTCCGCTGACCAGCCCCTTCAACCAGATCCAGACTCGATACACCCTCGAAGGACAGAAAGTAAGTTTTGAGACAATCCAGCTCAAAAGCAATGATGTAACGATGACCGGCAGCGGCGAATTGGATTTCGCCGCCAGACAAGTGAGCCTCTGGCTGGCCACGACCAACCCCGCCCTGATCGCACTGCCCGTCGTCGGACCGCTTCTGGGCGGGGCCAATGAGGAATTGCTTCGGATACACATCAAGGGCACAATTGATCAGCCCAAAGTCTCGGCCAGCACCTTTGACACCGTCACGACGACGGTTGACCAGGTGTTCAAGGGAAACGACCAGGAGCATTAATGAAATCTCGCGTTCTGCTTCCGCTGCTCGCCATGATCGGCGGGCTGGCTTCGATTGCCGCCGCTCAGAGCACTTCCGCTGATTTGTCCCGAATTAAATACGACCGCCAGTGCTTCACGATCGATGGAAAAAATACGTTTCTCTACAGCGGAACTTTTCATTATTTCCGCTGTCCCAAGCCGCTCTGGGCCGACCGGTTTCAGAAAATGAAGGACGCCGGGCTGAATTGCGTCGAGACCTACGTCGCCTGGAACTGGCACGAACCCCAGCCCCCCGCCGGACTCGATGATTTTTCCAAAGTGGACATGACCGACCTGACGGATTGGCTCGACATGGCCATCAACCGCTTCGGGTTCTACGTCATCCTTCGGCCCGGGCCGTATATCTGCGCCGAATGGGACGGCGGCGGATACCCGCAATGGCTGCTCACCAAGCGCCCGTCGGGCACAAGATCGCCCTGGCTTCGCGGCGACGATCCGGTCTATCTCGACTGGTGTAAACACTGGTACACCGCCGCCGCGAAAGCAACCATCCCATTTCAAATCACCCACATGCCCGCCGGAAAACCGGGCGTGATCTTCTGGCAGATCGAGAACGAATACGATTACGGCGGCATGTCCCCCGCGGTCAAGCTGCACCAGCTTCAGGCCCTGGCGCATGATTCGCGAGACCTTGGAATCGACATTCCCCTGATCACCTGCGTCACCGAGAATCCCCTGTTCCGGCAAGACCCGTACCTGCTGCAAAACGTCGTCGAATTCCGCAACACTTATCCCAGATTCGACGCCCCCAATGAAATTCGCGCCCTTAATTCACTGGGCGCTTATCAGCCGGAAAAACCAAAGATGATCACGGAACTTCAAGGCGGCTGGTTTTCCGATGTCGGCGGACAGTTGAGCCAGGCCATCGGACTCACCCCGCAGCAAATCACCCACGTGACGCTCGTCGCATGGGCGCTCGGTTATACCGGGACCAACTATTACATGATGTTCGGCGGCACCAACATCGGCGACTGGGGCTCGGCCGAAAGAACAACCTCTTACGATTATGACGCCCCCATCCGCGAGTGCGGCGGCGTCGGACCACGCTATTTCGCCGTTCAGGCCATGGCCAATTTTCTCAAGGATCATGCTGCGCAACTGATCCGTTCACAGTCCGTGGAAGTCTCCACCGATCCTTCGCCGGACAACATCACCGTCTATCTTCGAACCGGCAATGACGGCGAGCGATTCCTCTTCATCCTGAACAACAGCCAATTCGACCGCGCTGCCGGAACTCTTCATGTGACGAGCAACGACGGCGGCATCGCCGGTGACCTCCCTTACGATCTCGATCCCTTCGATGGGAAAATTCTCTGCCTCCCCGCCGGCGAAAGCGACCCGTCCAAAGGCCAATGGTATCCCCAGCCCGTCGCCCCACCCCAGCGCCCCACAAATCTGCCGGCTGAGATCACCCTTACCACCGCCCGCCGCCAGATCGATCCCGGCCCGCCCGCCGATTCATGGCTCGATCTCCCCCGCGGCGGCTCGGTCGAAGACGTGGGAATATTCGATCGGCGATTTGTCTATTATCGCGCCAATCTCCCGCCGGCTACCCAGCCGGGAATGGTCCTCTCCGCCCAGGTGCCGGGCCAGGATGCCTTCCTGGCGAATCTGAACGATCAGCCTCTCAAGGTGAACCGATACGGCGCCGGCACCGTCGTCGCCCCGTTGCCCGATATAACCGGAAGCGACAATCAACTGCTCGTGCTCTACGAAAACGGGGGCCGCGCCAACATCGGCCCCGGCCTCGACTCCCGCGGTGGATTGATCGACGCCGCCGTCGGCAGCGCCGCGGCCCTGCCCAAAATCCTGCCCGATTGGTCCCTGAAAATCGAGACCAGCGATCCGACCAAAGACCTCACAGTTGATCCCGATTCCTCCTGGACGAAAACCCGCATCAGCGGCCGGGCCAACCAGCTTCGTTCCAGACAAGTCGGCGTATTCCGATCCCAAATCGATTTGACTGCCACAGAAATCACCGGTGGAAGGGTCCTCGTCTTTGGCTCGCTATGGCGCGACCACTCCGTATTCTTCAACGGCCGAAAACTCAGCGAAGCTGAATCGCCCCGCTACAACGTCTCCGGCCTGCTGCACGAAGGGCGCAATACGGTTGCCATAATCATCACCGCCGGCGCAAGAAACGCGGGAATTGGCGGCGGCGTTGAACTCGACCCCGCGACCGACCAACCATCCTCCCTCGCCTGGCAAATCTCCGGCCAAACCGCCGGCTCCGCCGGCAAGTGGTGGGACAACGCCCTCGACGACTCCAAATGGGAATCCGTCAATCTCCCCGATCGCGCTTCCCCCGTCTCCGACACGATCAAATTAAGCTGGTATAGGATGGGATTCGAACTCCCCGCGCCCGATCCCCACATCTGGGTCCCGTGGAAGCTGCACCTGATCGCAACCGGCAACGGATTCATCTATCTGAATGGCCACGCGTTGGGCCGCTATTGGGACGTCGGCCCCCAATGGGACTTTTTCCTCCCAGAATGCTGGCTCAATTTCGGCCCCGGATCAAAAAACGTGGTGACGCTCTGCATGAGACCCACGAAAGGGCCTCCATCAATCCAGAACGCATCGGTCTTGCCCTACAGTGATTTCGCCGAATCGAGATGAAGCTCCGGGTGTACACCCGGAGCTATTCCGCCATCGACAACAAAACCCCACACCCCTTTTCCAGCTTCTCATCGGTCGTCGCATAACTAATGCGAAAATGCGTATCCCGTTCCGAGAAAACATTCCCCGGAATCATCAGCACATTTCGTTCGATCGCCTTGGCGACGAATTCGCTCCCCTTTTTCCCCGCCGGCGCCTTGGGAAATATATAAAACGCCCCCTCGGGCTTGGCGATTTCAAACTTCGTTTTCAATCGGTCATACACCAGATCGCGCTTCCGGCGATACGCTTCCACCGCCGATTCCATCGGCACATCCAGCGCCGTCAGCGCCGCGTATTGCAGTGGGCTGGGAGCACACACGAACGTATATTGCTGAAGCTTGGTCATCTGCGAGATGATCGCATCCGGCCCCGCCGCGTATCCCACACGCCAGCCGGTCATCGCATGGCTCTTCGAAAATCCCCGCAGCACCAGCGTCCGATCATAAATCTTCGCCGGGCTGGGCAACCCGCGTGGGGCATCGTACAAAAATGGCTCGTAAATCTCGTCCGAGATCAGCAGCAGATTGTGTTTCTGCGCCAGTTCCACCGCCGATCTTACCTCCGCCTCGGTCATCACGATTCCTGTCGGATTGCTGGGGCTATTGAGAATCAGCAGCTTGGTGTGCGCCGTGATCGCCTTCTCGACCCAATCGGCATGAAAGCGGAAATCAGGATAGCTATCCACGATGACAGGCTTGCCCCCCACGAGCGTCAGCAGGTGCTTATACATGACGAAATATGGATCGAGAAATATCGCCTCATCACCCGGATCGATGGTCGCCAGAATCGCCAGCAGCAATCCACCGCTGACGCCGCTGGTGATCAGCACCTCGCCCACGTCGCGGCCATATTCCGCCGACAAATCCTTCCGAAGCCTCTCCCTTAACGGCGCGATCCCCTGCGTCTGCGTATACCGATTGTGCCCCGCCTCGATGGCTTCGAACGCCGCGCGTTTGACGATTTCCGGAACATCAAAATCCGGCAGCCCAATGGAAAAGTTGATCGGATCGACCATCTTCGCGGCCAGGTCGAACACCTTGCGGATGCCCGAAGCATCCACGGCCAGCGCCCTTCGCGAGAGGAAATCGCAATCGGAGGACATAAAAGGATTCTAGAGCGTGTTATGCACTTTTCCACACCCCGCGACGCTCCTGCCTCGATCCCAGGCAAGGAGCGAGGAGGAGATCAGCTCTTGATGAGCTATCGACGACGAGCGACGCCGCATGGGATCGAGGCAGAAGCGTCCCGAAGGGTTGGCCCGGAAAGGGGCCATCTGCTTCGTTGCCGCGACTCAATAGCTCGTCGAGAGCTAAATTTCGCCGCGGACGCCTCGCATCCGGCCCCTTTCCGGGCCAACGCGGGGTGTGTAAAAGTGCATAACACGCTCAAGGCGAGATTTGAACTATTTCTTCTTCGCCGCCGGAGCCGCCTTGGCCGCCGCCGCAGGTGCCGCACCCTTAGCCCCAGCCGCCGGCTTGGGCGCTCCCGCAGCCGCGCCACCCTTGGCCGCTCCCGCCAGCGCTGCGCCAGCCGCAGCCGGGGCAGCGCCCGGCGCCGCCGCGCCCGCAACCGCTTCGGTCCCTTCGGCCTTCTCCGCCTTGGCCAGCGTCTGCTTCCGGTGCCCTACCTTTGGCAACCCAAACACACTCTTGGAATCATTCCATTTCTCTTCATCCGCCAGCACTTCCAGCCGCTCCGCTCGGGTCAACACATTGCGATGACGAACCAGCGCGCTGGCACTTTTCAAACTTCGATCCAAAGACATCGTGGCACCTCGTAAGAATCCCCCGGCGGCTCTGGCCGCCTCAGGGGGGACAAGTTATATCCAATCAGGCCGCCCCACACAATAAATTAGGTATAATTCCTATTTTTCGCCCCACCCCACGAGGCTATCATATCGACGGTCGCAGTTGCATTCCGGAGGACCGCCCCATGCTCAAAACCGCCCCCGGCACTCCAAAAGGCCTGCCCCCGGTCTGGAACGTCTCCCAACGTCGAAATATCCATTTTGTCGGCCGCCAGAAGAATCTGCAGGACATCGAACACGCCCTCTCGCAACTCAAACGCCTTCCGCAAGCCCTCACCGGCGGCGGTGGATGCGGTAAAACCGCCCTGGTCGTGGAGTATGCGTACGCGCACCAGGAGCAGTACGACATCGTCTGGTGGATTCGCGCCGACTCGCAATCGACGATCACCTCCGACCTGGCGGCGCTTGCGCCGCGCCTCGCGCGTTCCGGGCAAATTTTTGAAGGCCCGCGCCAAGCCTGCAACGCCGCGCTGGAAGAATTGCGCAATCGCGATCGCTGGCTGCTGATTTTCGACAACGCCCGCCAGCCGGACGATCTCCAGCCGTTTCTCCCGCTCGGCGCGGCCGGGCATGTCCTGATCACCAGCGCCAATTCCCATTGGCAATCCATCGCGAAAAACCAGCCGGTCAACGCGTGGCTGCGCGAGGAATCGATCGAATTCCTGCGCACCCGCCTCGGCGGAAGCGACGAGCGCCACGCCGCCGACCAACTCTGCGCGGCCCTGGGTGACCTTCCGCTGGCGATCGATCAGGCCGCCGCTTGCATTACGCAGGCGGATATGTCGATCACCGAATATCTCCGGGACTACGAAAATCTCTGGGCGGAGATGCTCGGCCATGGCCGGCCGATGGGATCTTATCCCGTCCACGCGGCCATGACGTGGGAGCTTTCCTTCCGGCGGATCGAATCGCTCAATCCTATGGCCGCGCAGCTCCTGACCATCTGCGGATTTTTCTCCCCGGACGAAATCCCGCTCACCATGATTGAAAACGCCTCGAACGAACTCCCGCATCAGTTGGCCTTCGGCCTCCTCGACCCGGCCAGCCGCGTCGAAGCGCTGAACCTCCTCGACCGGTTCTCGATGGCCCGGACCGGAGAGGGAGTTATTTCCGTTCACGGCGTCATCGCCGCGATGGCCCAGGACCGGCTCGGCTCCGACGAACGGGCCAAATGGGCGACCGTCGCCCTCCGCATCGCATCCACCGCCTTTTCCTTCGACAGCCAAAACCCCAATTCGTGGCGCTCCTGTGCAGATGTGTTGCCGCACGTCCTCTGTTCCACATTGCACGCCCAGAGCGCCGGCGTCGTGCCGCGGGAAGTGGTCGACATGCTCAGCCGCATCGGGCGGTTTCTCCTGAAACAGGGAAACTACTCCGAAGCCCGCGCCCTTCTGGAAATGGCCCACGCCCTCGTCAAGCCGACCCATGGCCCCGCGAGCGTGCAGGCCGCCGATATCGCCAACAACCTCGCCCGCGTCCGGCATCGCCTTGGCGATCTCGCCGGCGCGAGCGTCCTCTACGATCTCGCCTTGGAAATCGACCGCAAAAATTACGGCGACGACGACCCCCACCTCGCCACCGTCGCCAACAACTCCGCCATGACCCTCGTCGAACTCGGCCGCCTGCCCGAAGCCCGCGACCGCTTCGAATGGGCCATCGGCGTCTATCGAAAAAGTTACGCCAAAGACCATCCCAAGATCGCCAGCGTCATGAACAACCTCGGCTTCGTCCTGATGCAACTTAAAGACTATGCCAACGCCCGCCATTGGCTTGAACAATCGCTGACGATCACCGAATCCACCTTCGACGCCAATCATCCGCAGGCCGCATGCATCGCCGTAAATCTCGGTGCCGCCCTGCGCGCCCAACGTCAATACGATCCCGCGAGAAAGCTTTTCGACCGCGCGATGCTGATCGACCAGACCGCCTTCGGCAACAATCATCCCGCCATCGCCCGCGATCTGCTGAACCTGGCTCAGCTCCTGTCCGATCAGGAAAAATTCGAAGAGGCCGTCCCCTTACTCGAGCGCTCGCTGTCGATCACCGAATCCTCATTCGGCCCCACCCATCGCGAGACCGCGCTATGCCTCAAAGAACTCGGCCGCGCCCTCAAAGGCGCCGGCGACGCCACCCGCGCCGTCGATTGCATGATGCGCGTCTCCTCCATCATGGGAAAACCGCTCAACCGCAAATCGAACGAAACCGTCGTTGGAGATGAGGGGATGCTGGCCTGATCCGAAATCCTCAAAAGCGACCGCTACACCACCAGCAGAAAATTCTTATCGTTTATCCTGTTCGTGCCGCCGGTCGGTCCCTTACTCGAATATGTGAACCAGTGGGCGATGCGAACGCACCTGGCTTGCCCGAAAAGATTCGTTACATCCTTCGGCAATGAAATAGAAGAGTCCGCGCCTTCGGCGGCAAGTGCCGAGGCGTATCGAGCTCAAGCTCTCACCCCAACCGTCCTTCACGCCACCTCGTCCGACCTCCTTCCCAGAGATTCGAACGATTTTGGCTTCGAGTCGTCAGAGGAAGGTCGGACAAGCGGGGCTGTGCGGACGGTTGAGGCCGAACCCGAGTTCGGAACTCCTTCATGCCAGCCGCCGCGGGCGGGATATCATTGCTCCGCTGCAGACGGCTGTTCCGACCGTTGTCAGGCCGGCCAGGTGCGCTCACGGCGTCAGCCCGTTCACGGATTCGAGCCAGGGCAGCCGTTCGGCACGAGGACCGCAACGAAAAAAATCTTCCACTTCTTTCTTCTTCAGCTCTTCTTGGAAGGAGTCAATAGAACCTGCCCAATCCGCCTCTGCTGCAGCGTCAAAACCTTAGCCCGAAAATCCCCGATCTCCACCTCGTCTCCCACCCGCGGCCACCGGTTCAACCGCTGCACGATATATCCGCCAATCGTATCCACCCCATCCGCCTTCAACTCACCGATCGGCAGCCGATCGTGAAGATCATGCAGCGGAAATAACCCGCTGACCCGAACCGCATCCCCATCCCGCACCAGATCGGTCGGCGACACCGGATCGAATTCATCCTCGATCTGGCCCACGATCTCCTCCAGCACGTCCTCCAATGTGACGACGCCCTGCGTCAATCCGTATTCGTCCACGACGATCGCGAGATGCAGATGTCGCGTTTGAAACAGCCGCAGCAGCCTGGGAACCGGCATCAATTCCGGCACGAACAGCACGTCCCGCTTAATCTCCCCAAGATTGATCTGACCCGACCCGATCACATGGACGGCCGATCCCGGCAAACCCGTGGGAATCGCCACCGCTTCGCCGCTCGGCGTCGTTTCATCCAGAAATTTCAATTTCCCCGGCACCAGCTTGAGATGGTTGAACAAATCCTTCATGTGGATTTGCCCGATGACGTGATCCAGGTCCTCCTTGCAAAGCGGCAGCCGCGTGAAGGCGCTGCGTTGCACCGTGCGCAGGATTTCGCTCAGCGGCTGATCGATCAGCAGAAAATCTACCTCCGGCCGGGGAGTCATGATCTGCCTTACTTTCAGTTGGCCGAACTCAAACGCATTAGCCAGCAGGTTCGCCTTGACCTGCGAGATCGTTCCCTGCGCGGCCGCCTGAAGCAGAAGCGCGTGCAATTCCTGTTCGGTATGCGGTAGATAACCCGCCCCCAGCGAACCCCTGGAAGTTTTGACGCGGAAAATCCGCAGAACCACGTGCGTCGCTGTATTGAGCAGCCACGTCGCGGGGTAGAACAGATAAGTGAATACGACCAGCGGGATCGCCAGCACCGGGAGAATTCGGTCGGCGTGCTGGATCGCGATGTTCTTGGGCGTCTGCTCGCCGACGACGATTTGCAGCGACAGCGCCAGCGCGAAACTGATCAGGAACGCCACTGCGTGCTGCGCCGATGCCGGCAGATGCAGTCCCGACGCCACGGGCGACAATAAACTCGCGATCGCCGGCGCCGCAATCGCCCCCAGCGCCAGTGCGCTCAGGCTGGTGCCAAGCTGGCAACTGGAGAGAAACAGGTCCAGCCGATTTTTAATCAGCATCGCCGCCCGCCCGCTCATGGATTGAGCGGAGTTCAGCCGCAATCGCGTGGCCCTGCGCTGATCGCCGCGTATTCCGCCGCCACAAAAAATGCGTTCAGCGCAACCAGCCCCAGCGTCGCGAGGATTTTAATGAGCGCGATGGTCACGGGAATTTAGAGGTGTTGTGCACTGGAGAGACTATCTACCGCCGAAGCGCCAGAATCAATTCGATCTCCCCGCTCGGCCGATTCAGTTCCTGGGCGATGTCCTTCGGCGACCGCCCCTGGTCGGCCAGCGCATAAACCAGCGCGTGACGCGGATCGATCATCGGTTGATCGGTTGACTCCGCCATGAAGGGCGCGCCGGCCTGTGGGTTTTGCGGTGGATTTTGCGATAAAAATTGTTGGGATACGACCGGCTGGGATTTCATCGCCGCGATTCTCTGATCCGCCTCCCGGATCAACACATCAAGTTTCGACGCCCGTGAATCTAACTGCGCCGTGATCTGCCGGGCCATCTCCGACAGCTCTACGAGCACATTCTGCATTTGCCGCTCGACCGATCTCTGCTGGGCCAGGCTCCCAAACGCCGGCGGCTTGTCGAGCGGATCCTTCTTGCGAAAAAACGACCGGAACGCGGCATACAATATCGTGAGGATCGATAAGAGAATCACCGCCCATTTCGTAGCCGGGTCAAGATCGAGCAGCGGCAAAGGCATCATCGCCCCCGCATCGTCCCCTGCGGGTTTCATGGAATCAAGTGGCCACCCCCGAAGCCCTGGTAATTTTAGCCACAGATAAAAATTAGACGTATACAGATAAATCCAAAAACCTTCTCACGCAGAGGCGCAAAGGCGCAGAGTTTATTCTCCGCGCCTTCGCCTCTGCGTGAGCTTCCTTCTTCTGCATTTCATCTGTGTTCATCTGATTCCATCTGTGGCAAAAATGATTTACGTTTTCGGCACCGGCGGTGGCGCCGCCGCGAAAAGCCCCGCCAAATCGGCCACGGATTCCGCCGTCGTCCACGCGGCCATTCCCTGTTTCCAGACCAGCGTCTGCCGCGTCAATTGCCCCGCCGCGATTTTCGCGGATAGATCCCCCATTCCCAGCGGCCCCGATTGCGCGCCGTTGACCACCACGAAATATCCCGCCGGCTGCGGCACCGGTGGCGGCCCGGCCGCCCCACCCGCGGAAAACGCCTGGCCCATCTGCGCCGCCATCTGATATCCCGCCGCAAGACCCGCTCCTGCCCCCGCCAACCCGCCCGGATTCTTCGCCGCATCGGGAATCGCATTGGCCGTCTGAAATTGCGTGTACGCCTGCATATTCCCGATTACACCCATGCTGCTGCGTTTGTCGATCGCAGCCTCTACTTCCGGTGGCAGTGAAATGTTTTCGATAATGAAATTGCATATCTGCAACCCGAACGTATCAAAGTCCGGCTGAATCGACGCCGACGCCCACCGGCTCACCTTGTCGTAATTCCCCGCCAAATCCAACACCGGCATCTTGTTATTCCCCAGCGCATCCGCGAACCGCGAAACCACCATATCCCGAAGCTGCTGTTCGATCTCATCGGTCGTGAACCGCGATTCGGTTCCCGCGATGTTCTTGATAAACGTCGCCGCATCCTTCACCTTGATGGCGAACGACCCGAACGCCCGAATCCTTACCGGCCCGAATTCCGGATCGCGCATCATAATCGGATTCTGCGTCCCCCATTTCCGGTCCGTGAACGTCCGGGTGGAAACGAAATAAACCTCTGCCTTGAACGGACTTTCAAACCCATACTTCCAACCCGCCAAAGTGGACAGAATCGGAAGATTCTGCGTCACCAGCGTATGCGTCCCCGGCTGAAACACATCCGCAAGCTGCCCCTGCAGCACGAACACCGCCACTTGTGATTCGCGCACGATGAGCTGCGCCCCATTTTTGATTTCATTCTCATACCGCGGAAACCGCCACACCAGCGTAATCTGGCTGTCGTCCGTCCACTGAATAATGTCGATCAATTCGTTGCGCAGCTTGTTGAAAATGCCCATAGAAAATCTCCTTGGGAGGTAAGACCTGAAATATACCAAACCGCGAGGGAGCGACAAATCCAAAACGATTATAAACCCGGACGATTTCTCAAAGGGCCGCAAATCACGCATTTAAGCCCATATATCCTCTGCGCGGCAACCTTGGCCGCCGTGTACCCAGGCAAGTTCCTCAAAAGGAACCATCTCCAAAACCATCCGTCTCAAATCCAATGCCGTCTGACGCGAATTCAGAACGGAAATCTTCCACCAGGCAGCGCAGATTCCCGATTTTTCAATTGTCAGTTTCCAATCCGCGCACGACGATCCCGCTCGCTTTTATTCCATAAACCGCGGGGGCATTCGTAAGGAGACGAGAAAAATGTCATGCCTCCCCCGCCTCGCGGCAATTTCAGGCGCCTTCCTGATTCTCGGCGGCTTTCAATCGGCGCAGGCCCAGACCTCGCCGATCCTTAAAGGGTCACAGACGATCGACCTCACATCCGTTGCCACGATCAACACCGCGACCGACGGCACGCCGCAGGATCTCACCTATGCCCCCGATGCCTCCGGCAGAATCTTCATTACCACCCGAAACGGCGATATCAGAATCCTGAACAATGGTTCCTTGTTATCGACGCCCTTCCTCAACATGTCGGCCGACGGCATCAGCGTCTACACCGGTGGCGAAGGCGGACTGCTCGGACTCGCCTTCAGCCCCAATTTTGTCACAGACCACAAATTCTATACCTTCGACACCGAGCCGTTCAGCACCGGCGGACGCGTCGCTGATTTCAGTTCACCGGAACTTTACCCCACGACCAACGTTGCTCCGAACAACCAGATCGTCATCCGCGAGTGGACGGAAAATACGGGAAATCCGAATCTCGCCAACACAACCTCCCGCGTTCTACTCACCATCGATCATCCGGAGAACAACCATCAGGGTGGCAGCCTCCGGTTCGGACCGGATGGCGATCTGTACATCGGGCTCGGCGACGGCGGTGGTGGAAATGATTTCAACGGCAGCGCTTCAAGCAACACTGATGGCCACAACAACACCATCGGCAATGGCCAGGATACCACCGTCCCCTTCGGAAAAATCCTTCGCATAGACCCCAATGGAACCAATTCAGCCAACGGACAATACGGAATCCCCGCCACCAACCCCTTCGCTAACGGCGCCAACGGCAACCTGAAGGAAATCTACGCCTACGGACTTCGCAATCCTTACCGCATCAGCTTCGACTCCGGAAAGCTATACGTCGGCGATGTCGGACAAAGCAATCGTGAAGAAATCGACACGATCACCAATGGCGGCAACTACGGCTGGCCATTCCTTGAAGGAACCCGCGACAACAGCGCCGATGCCGGCAGAACCACACCCGCCGGTTTTACTTCGATAGCCCCCATCGCCGAATACACCCATTCCGACGGCGAAGCCGTCATCGGCGGCGCGGTCTACCGCGGCCCGACCGACCCCGCCCTCAACGGCCAGTACGTCTTCGGCGACCTCGGCGGCACCAGCGGAAACATCGGCCGGCTCTTCTACACCAACGCAAATGGCGGAACTATCTCCGAATTCAATTATGGCCTCGGAAGCGTCGTCCCCTCTGCCAATCTCTACGGCTTCGGCACCGATTCCTCCAACAACATGTATGCCTTCTTCAGCAATGGCAACATCCTCGAAATCAATGGCGTACCCGAACCCGCCACCGCGTCGCTCCTAATCGTCGCCGGCTCGTTCGTCTTCTTCCGCCGCCGTCGCCAATAATCGCGATTCAAAATCTGCCCTTCCTGGCCATCAGCGTCTTATCCAACGTCGCCTCCAACACCTCGCACACCCTCTCCACCTGCCGCTCCGTCATCCGCGTGAAAAACGGCAACGCCAGCGTCCGAGCCGCGACGTATTCACAAATCGGCATATCCCCCGCCTTCGTGCCCAACGATTGCTGAATATACGGCTGCAAATGAATCGGCGGAAAATAATTGCTGCACCCGATCCCCTCCGACCGCAACTCGCGAATAATCTGATCCCGATCCCCCGGCTCAAACAGATCGTTCAGCCTCACCACAAACACGAACCAGCTCATGTGCGTATCATCCATCAGAGTCGGCAGAATCAGATACCGATTGGTCATCAGCCGTTCCATATACGCCTGCGCAACCCGTCGGCGATTTTCCAGAATGTCATCCAGCCGCGCGATCTGCGCAATCCCCAGCGCCGCGTTGATTTCGCTGAGCCGATAGTTAAACCCGAGCCGCGCATGCGCCAGCCAGTTCATTCCGTCCCGTCCCTGGTTCCTCAGCGACCGGCACAAATCCGCGAAAATATCATCATCGGTAACAATCATCCCCCCTTCGCCCGTGGTGATCTGCTTATTCGGATAAAACCCGAACACCGCCGCCCTTCCAAACGACCCGATCGACCTCTTGGCAAATTGCCCCCCAAACCCCTCGCACGCATCCTCGATCAGGATCAGTTCATTCTTCTGCGCCACCTGTTCCAATTCGATCATCCCCGCCGGATTCCCGAACGCCTCCACCGCCACGATCGCCTTGGTCTTTGGGGTAATTGCCGCCGCCGCCTTATCCGGATCGAGATTCAGCGTCCGCGGATCGATATCCGCGAACACCGGCGTCGCCCCGCAATACAAAATGCAATTCGCCGAAGCCACAAACGAGAACGGCGTGGTAATCACCTCATCCCCCGGCTTAATCCCCGCCGCGACCATCACCGCGTGCAGTCCCGCCGTCCCGGAAGAAACCCCTACTCCATATCTCCGCCCCGCGATTTTCGCGCACCCCTTCTCGAACTCCTCGATCTTGGGCCCGATCGAAAGAGTTGAAGTCTGCAAAACCTCAATGACCGCTTCAATATCGGCCGGGGCAATATCAGGTTGCGAAAGCGGAATAGACGACATGGCGTTGCCCGCCATGATAAACGTGCCATTGGCATCTTGCCAATGATCCCCGCTCTTCTGGCCGACGCGGCTACAACGCTTTATGAGGGAAAACACAGACCTTCGAACATCAAGAGTGGATTAGCTGAGAATCGGATTTTTATCGTTTCGACCGTTATGCCGAACAAAGTCCTTGGCCCGTATTCGGCGCTAAGATCGAAACGATCAAATTCTTCCACTCCCCCAAAAAATGGGAGCGGATGAAATTGAAAAACTGCGCCCGATCCTATTTCCCCGCCGGGTCAACCTGTTCCGGCGGAAGATGCGATAGATCCGGCGGCCCCTGCCAGATGATCGAGCCACCCGGCGCGGTCACTTTGATATTGCGAAACCGCGCCGCCGGATCGGAACATGATATCCCCACACGCCCGTTGGGACATTGCGTTTGCTTTACGTCGAAATGTTCCTCGCCGTCCAGAAAACAGCGAATCTCCGGTCCGCGGACTTCAACCTTCACGTTATACCAATGGTTGGGCTCCATCCTGAATTGCCGCGTCTGCAGTCGTGTCATAAGACCTTCAAAGCGGGAATTAAGGATGATGCGCGTGTTATCATCCGCGCCAATCCATAACAAACAGACGTTGCGATTTGCCGCATGAATGATCGCCCGCAAACCCCTGTTGTTGCTGTTCTGCTTCACCATCGCATCAAATGACATGTCATAATCCGTGATAATCGCCGGCCCGAAATAGACCACAGCCGGCAGCTTGCCCGGTGTAAGCGCCAGCTCATTCCCCTCGAGATGGGCGGTTCCTCCGAAAATGGCGGCGACATAATTCTCCGGCAAACCCGCCGACGTCAATGTAGTCGCCATCCCAATCGGCGCGCTCTGCGTAGTCGGCGTCGGCGCACTCGGCGCGGTCGCCGGAGCGGCGATCGCCACCTGCACTGCCGCAGGGGCCAACACACTGCTCTGAACGCCGGATTTCCGAGCCACCACCCATACGGCCGCAACAACTGCACAGAGTGCGATCACCGCCAGGCTGATCGCCGTAATATTCACGGTTGGCGCCTTCGCCGGCTGCTGCAACGGCGCGGCCTCCGGCTGGCGCACGGTCGTCTGTTGCCCCGCCAGATAATGGGCCACATCCCGCCCAAGCTCCCCGGCGGTTTGGTATCGCGTCTCCCGGTTTTTCGCCAGCGCCCGCAGGACAATCCCCTCAATCACCGGATTCACCGCCGGCGGCCCCATCTTTCCGGGTCGCCCGTCCCCGGCCGGTAGCAGCGCCGCCACTTTGCTCGGCGGCGTCGGCTCCGCGTTCAGGATGTTGTTCAGCACATCGCGCATGTTCCCCACGACCTCATACGGAAATTTCCCATCCGTCAGAATCTGATACAGAATCACCCCCAGGCTATATACATCCGTCCGCATGTCGATCCGATCCGGATCCCCCTCCGCCTGCTCGGGACTGCACCACGGAAGGCTCCCCAGAAATTCCCCCGTCACCGCGATCGGATGCTCCCCTCCCGCCAACCGATCCAGCGGCGTATGCGCCAAACCAAAATCGAGAATATGCGGCTCTCCACGCTCGTCGATGCGGATATTCCCCGGCTTCAAATCCCGATGAACGATCCCCCGAACGTGTGCCACGTTCACGCTGGCGCAGATTTTCAAAAACAGCCGAAGCAGCTTCGCCGGATCGGGCGAATCAGCTCGCTGGCGCGATTTCATATATTCTTCCAGCGTCATTCCCGCGACATAGTTCATCACGATGAAATGCGCCCCGCCCGATGTGACGCCCGTATCCAGAATCCCCACGATGTTCGGATGCTCCAGCGCCGCCAAAACCTGCACCTCGCGCTTGAACCGCGCCAGCGCCCGTTCGTCCGCAAGCGCATCCGGCCGCATCACCTTGACCGCCACCCTCCTGCCGGTTTTCTCCTGAACCGCCAGGTAAACCACGGCCTGCCCCCCGCGGCCCAGTTCCCGTTGAAGTGAATAACCCTCAATCTCGATCCGCGCCTGATCCGCCGGAATTGCATAACCCGTCTGGCTTGCCCCCGTCGCCGGAACCGCTGTTTCGAGAATGACGGCCCGGGTCTCCCCGACCACGCTCCCCGTCTCCACCGCTTTCTTTCGGCCGATTTGCCGCAGCGCGATCTCAAGCTCCGGCATCAATTCCGGATGAGCCGCGATAAGCGCCGATTGATCCAGCTTTTTCCCTGCCGCCCTCAACCCGGAGATCAGCCGCACAACCGCCTGCCTCCGCTGGTTCACCTGGGCGCTCTGGTTCCGATCCGATTCCATCGCGGCCCGATAGCTTAAACCCGCTGATCAAAAACGCGAAGCCCAGCCATCTTCGAAATCCTTCCCCTGGCCCGCCCGACTTTGGCCTGCGGGGTTCCGCGCGCACAATGATCACTTACAATCGCCATGCTCCTGACATTGTTGATCTTCATCGCCTGCCCCATCGCCATCGCGATCATCTGGCTCTGCCTCGGCCGCCAAATTTCCCAATCGATCGACCGCTTCCTTCCCGGCCGGCCAACTCCCAAACCGACCGACCCCATGTCGATCGCCTTCGATCCCAACGGCATCTCCAGCCATTTCTCCCTTGGCTCATTGGGTTGGCCGTTCAGTTGGCCCCACGTGCCCGGCCCACTGGATCTGAAAATCATCCTCGGCCGCCACGATCTGCTCATCCTTCGCGCCGGCAACCGCTCCTTCACCTTCGGCCCCGTGCAAAAATGGTGGACCAGCTCCAAGCCGCAATACCAATTCACCCCCGCCCCCGGCGACATCGTCTCCTTCACCCGCGACCAAAGCCGCCTCCCCTGGCTCACCCCATTCACCTTCAACATCATGGGCGTCTCCGTCCCCAAGGCCAAACGCTTTGCCTACGACCGCCTACGCTGGACCAAACCATCCGGCGCTATTTTGGAAATCACTTGGCGAACCGAATATTGGTGGTATCCCCGCGCCGGTTGGAGCGACACTTACAACAACCGCCTCTTCCGTGTTCTTATCCACCCCAGCCCCCTCGAAAAATCCGCCGCGGCTTATCTGCTAGCCACTAAACGCTGGTCCCCCGACGAATATCGCCTTGAACCTCAACCTCCCACTTCGGAAGATGCCGTCATCAATGTGATTTATCTGAAGGATGAATCCGCCGCTGTCCACCCCGGCGCCGGCCAATCGGTCGTGCTGCGAATAAATATATCTTCGGGGAAAGTCATCAGCGAAAGCGGGTGGCAATAACCCACACCGAATCCAAAGCAAATGTTTGGCCACGCACTTGTGTGGCCCGGCTAATTCGTCCTTTCGGGGCGACGAAGGATGGGTCAATACGGCTGGCAACGTGAAATGAAATGGTTTCTATGCGCTCCCCGCCTCATCCATTAACGACTTGAAGCGCAAAACGCCGCGGCATCTCGTCCCAGTTACGACCTTCGAGTTCGCGACCCGCCGCCTTCTTATTAGTTCCTCCCCATTGCTTGAAAAAGAAGGCAACTTTTGCCTCGACGCATTGATCGCGGATGTCCTTGGCCCACGCCGGGTCCATCCATCTTGCGCCCGGTCCAGATTCACCACCGACGATCACCCAATCTATCCCTCTCAACTTTAACTCCGATATCGGACCAAGGAGCGGCTCGACCGAAAGAAACTTTACCTTCGCGTGCGTCATTCTAAGATGTTCAATTCGGTCCGTGTATTGTTCGGTTTCGACCGATACCCCCATCCAAACGTTTCCGGGCCAGTCGATCACTGAATCAATCGAAAGAAGACGGTCGGCCCGTTTGGTCAGAATCTGAAAGGTGTGCCAGTTTGCCCGCCGCATGACGTCGAATGTCCGCTGGATGTATTCGACGGGAACATCCTTGTGAAATAGGTCGGACATGCTGTTCACAAATATTTTTTTTGGCGTCTTCCACCGTAGGGGGTGTTCGAGCATATGCGGATGAAGCGTGACACGAAAGCCATTTGCGTAGTTCTTCTGGCCCATCGCGTGCAACCGATTGGCCATCCGCTCAGCGTAGCAGTGTTTGCAACCGGGGCTGATCTTCGTGCAACCCGTGACCGGATTCCAAGTTGCCTCCGTCCACTCGATTGAAGAACCAATTGCCATTAACAAACTCCCACATTCCGATATTTATCGAAGATGCTTGTGACAATTTTCCCGCCTGTCTTGTTTGGCGACGCGAAGAATAAATAGTAAATTATCGCGCCGCTAGAATTATGCATCGGCACTGGCTCGGGGACGTATTTGAATCCTGCCACTTCCTTTAGTCTTTTGCGGAATGCTTCGGCAAGAACTCGGTTAGTCGACTTGTTTTCGATCGGGCCAAACAGTCCCAAAGATTCTTCGTAGGCGACGTCTTTCCAAGACTCGTCACCCCAGAACGCGTTCATCCGAACGATTTGGTCCGCCCGAACTTTGGACCGATCATGCTTCAAAACGTTCATATTCATATCCATTACCATGAAGTTCAGGAATATCTCGATGCTCTGTTCTTGACCGGCCGTTCTAATGACCTCCCAATTCAGGTTCAGTCCGTAGGGGTCCAACAGACACAAAGCTCGTTTGTAATCCTTGTATCGAACGCGCGGGAAAACCTTCTCCAACAAAGTTGTATTGCAATCGCCCTCATACACCGTCACATCGTGACGATCAGCGGACATTTCGCGCAACAGCTTCGCCCGATTTCCGTCGAGATCGATAAAATGGAATTCCCGAAAGGGGGGTTGCACGAGCAACGCGTTCAGCGGACTGCCGGCCACATATTCACCTGTCCGTTTCGAGATGTGCGTGCCTGCTCCTGCGAAAGCGTCAATATAAACATGCGAATTGATTCCCTTCTGATTCGTCAATACGGTTGAATATGCTGTCGCATACTTGCGCAGGATTTCGAGTTTAATTTCCGACCAATAACCAATCTGATCCAATTTAACTTTCGCCATCAGAAGCCCATCTTCGTTGTTTGGATTATGTTAGCCAGTCGACAGCCGCAACGCTATCCTAGAAATCATGCTTAGCGTGGCTTGTTTCAATCGGGTAACCGGAATTCGGCAATCGGCAAATGCTGCTTTAAGTGGCCCTGTCGAAGGGTTGAAAACCCCTTCACCACGGTATACCGTTCCCTGCCCTTACGCGGAGTAAAGAAATGTTCCCCTTATCCGACCGAATGAAGCTAATTTCCGAATCCATCACCCTGGCCGTCAGCGCCAAGGCCAACGCCATGAAAAAGGCCGGCATCGACGTCGTCGGCTTCGGCGCGGGCGAGCCGGATTTTGACACCCCCGCATTCATCAAGGACGCCGCCAAAACTGCCCTCGACAAGGGCCAGACCAAATACACCCCGACGCCCTGCTTGCCCGAGTTGCGCGAGGCGATCGCCAAGAAATTCAACGTCGAAAACGGACTGCCCTACAAGCCCGACCAGATCACCACCGGCTCCGGCGGCAAGCATTGCCTCTACATGGCCTTCATGGCCGTCCTAAACCCCGGCGATGAGGTGATCATCCCCGCTCCCTATTGGGTGAGTTATCCCGAGCAGGTAAAACTGGCCGGCGGCGTCTCCAAATTCGTCCGCGGCGAAGAATCCGCCGGCTTCAAAATCACCCCGGCCCAGCTATCGGCCGCCATCACGCCCAAAACCAAGGTTCTGATCATCAACAGCCCTAGCAACCCCGGCGGCCACGCCTATTCGCCGGCCGAACTGAAAGCCCTGGCCGACGTCGCCGCCAAGCATCCGCATCTGGTCATATTCTCGGATGAGATTTACGAGAAGCTGGTTTACGACGGCCTGAAATCCGTCAGCTTCGCCACGCTCCATCCCGATCTGCTGGAACGCACGCTGACCTTCAACTGTCACAGCAAGAGCTTCGCCATGACCGGCTGGCGCATCGGCTACATCGGCGGCCCCAAGCCCGTCATCGACGCGATCAACAAATTGCAGAGCCAGATGACCAGCCACATCACCAGCTTCATGCAAATGCCCGCCGCCCTGGCCCTGACCGACCGCGCGGCCCCGAAAGCATCGAGCAGATGCGCCGCCAATTCGAGAAACGCGCCAAGCACATCTGGGAGCGCGTCACCGCCCTCCCCAAAATCACCTGCGTCCGCCCCCAGGGCGCGTTTTACGTTTTCCCCAACGTCAGCGCCTATTTCGGCAAAACCATCGCCCAGACCCGCATCACCGATGCGGTCACTTTCTCCGCCGCCCTGCTGGAACAGAGCCACGTCGCCGTCGTCCCCGGCAACGACAGCGGCTTCGACACCCACGTTCGCCTCAGCTTCGCCACCAGCATGGAGCAGATCGACAAAGGGATCGACCGCATCGAGGAATTCCTGAAGAAGGTAGGCTGACACGAACAAATATAAGGATTTTTGCCACAGATAAAAATGTATTCCGAGTTAGATCGAGACGGAAACCGCCCGTCCCGCAAGACTGCTTTCCCTCGCCGCATCCAGCAACACCATCGTGGGCAAGACCGATTCCACGGTAACAGCCGGTTTATCTCGCCCGGCAATCGCATCGGCGAATCGTTCCCAAATCTGAGTCTCCGTCAATCCCGTATCAGCGGCCGGCAGACGTCGCGCGTCCGCGCCGTTCGCTGGTTTGAATTCAACCTCCGCCCATCGGCTCACATCAAATTCCAGGCTGTATGGACTGCTTGCCGACCCGGCCGTTCCGTCGATATGCCACCTCGGCAAGGGCAGCGTTGTCGTCGTATTGATCTCCACCATCCCGACGGCTCCATTGTCGAAATCGATGCAGACCCGCGCAAATCGTCACAATCCCTCGACCAGACATTCTGCCGAAGCTGCGCGAAAACCCGAACCGGCTTGGCCGGCAGCATCAGTTGCCAGATCTGGTCCACGAAATGGCTGCCCCAGTCGAACAGCGCCCCACCGCCGAAGGCGGATTCATTCCGCCAATTGGGATGATATTCCTTCGCCGCCGGTCCCACGCAACTCCCCCATTGGCCCAGTCGGCTTTCGACGTTAATGATCTTGCCGAACACACCCGATTCGATCGCCGATTTGACGGTCAGGAAATCCGCGTCCCATCTCCGATTGTGAAAGACGCCGAGGATTCGCCCCCGATCTCCGGCCAGATTGACCAGTTTCCGCGCCCGTTCCAGATTCGTCGCGATCGGCTTTTCCACCATGACGTGTTTGCCCGCCACCAGCGCCGCCGAGGCCTGCTCAAAGTGCATCGACGTCGGTGTGGAAACCAGGATCGCATCAATGTCGGGATCGCCGAGAAGTTCCTCGAACCGCTCGTGCGCCATCAACCCGCGCCCTCGCGCCATCTCCCGCCGCGCCGGCGTCACATCTGCAACGGCGACCGTCCGAATATTCGCGCATCGCTCCAGCCAACCCGCATGTTCCGCCCCAATCCGGCCGAACCCGATGATGCCGACTCTCAAAACGCTCATTTAGTTGACGCTAGGATCATCCGGAATCCGCGACGGGTCCACCCACTGACTCAGCGCCCGCCCGCGCATCAATTTCATCCACAGGTTCGGTTGCTGCTGAAATATGAAATCGGGCGCCGCCTCCGCCACGATCCACGAATCGATTTCCATCTCCGCCTCAAGCTGCCCCGCCGACCACCCCGCGTATCCGACAAAATACCGCGCCAGCAATATCTGCTGCTTGAGCAGCGCTTCTATCTTCGCCTTTTCCGTCGTGAAAAACACGCCCGGCAGCACATCCGCGTCCTTCTCCATTTCGTTTCCATGCACGACCATCAACGGCCCCTCGCATGGCCCCCCCTGATGCAAAAATTCTTCGACCTCGCATTCCTCCCCCAGGCTTTGCTCGCACGCCTGCCGCACCGTGATTTCCAGCGGCCGATTCAAGATCAAACCCAGTGCGCCCTCCTCATTGTGCTGAATCATCAGCACCACCGTGCGCGCGAAATTGGGATCGGCCAATCGCGGCGAAGCTAAGAGAAGTTTTCCTTGGGTGGAGTCCATCAGAATTTGATAAAACGATATCGAATATTAGGCCAGGATGTAAGCTGGAATAAAGATTCTTATCGTTTACATCGCTCGTGCCGTCCGGCTTGGTTTACTCGTATATAAAAATGCTTTGGCGCTGCGAACACCGCCAGCTGGCCTGCTAACGCTCGCAGCCGCCTCTTCCATAAATGTTCCTTGCAGACGGCCGTCCCGAACTTTGCCAGGCCAGCCAAATGTGCGCAAAGCGCCAGGGACTTTTTACATTCGAGTCAACCCGGCCAATCGGCACGAAACCCGCAACCGATAAAAATCTTGAACCATGAACCCACCCACTTTCCAATATCCCACTATCGATTATCCTTCCGAATCCTCATCGTCAATCATCATTTCATCAGGCTTTTCCCGCGCTTTCGGATCGGCCGGCTGCAGCACCGGCAGCGACATGTGCGTCGAGTGGGCGCGGCAGCATCTTTCTTCGGCGAACGTTCTCGAAGTTTCTTTTGCCGTGGCGGCCGCCTCCCCTGTTTCACATCCTCTTCCAACTGCGATTTCCTGCGCAAAATATGATGGTAATACTGCGCAAACCGATGCGCCTCATCCCGGATATATTGCAGCAGCCGCAACCCCGCGTTGTTGCGCGATAATCTGGTTGGCTCGGATCTCGCCTGGACATAAACCAGTTCTTCCTTCTTCGCCAGCGAAATCACCATCGGCGGCTTCACGTCCATCGACTTGAAAACATCCATCGCTGCATGAAGCTGCCCCAATCCCCCGTCGATCAGGATCACATCCGGAAACAATTCATTGCTCGCCCCTGCCTCGCGATATCGCCGGCCGACGACCTCCTGAATGCTCAGATAATCGTTGTTCCCCTGCCCATGCTTGATCTTAAACCGGCGATACCCATCCTTGAACGGAACCCCGTCGATAAAACAAACCTTGCTCCCCACGGTCTCCCCACCCTGCAAATGCGCGATGTCGATCCCCTCTACAATGCGCGGCGGCTCCGCCAGCCCCAGCACTTCCTGAAGCTTTTCCAATCCCTCCTTCGGATCGGTAACAAACGCCTCCGGCTGCCAATATTCCTGCTCACCCTTGGCCCCGCGCTCCCCCAGACTCGTCAGCGCCTTGATCTCATCCCGCAACCGCGCCGCCAATTCATAATTCCGTCCTTCGCTGGCCTCGAGCATTTCCTTCTCCATCGACCGCAGCACGCTCTTCTTCCCCCCCTCCAATACACGAAGCAACCGCGTGATGTCCGACCGATACGTGTCCTTGGAAATCTTCGCCGCGCAAGGAGCCGTGCATTGCTTGATCGGATACAGCAAACACGGCCGAAAAAACCGGCGATTATCATCCTCTTCCGAAATCTCCAGATGACACGTCCGAAACTTAAACGCCTTTTGCAAAACCGTGACCGCCTCCTTAAGCGAATGCACACTGGTAAACGGCCCGAAAAGTTTAACGCCCCGCGTTCTAGGCTCGCGAGTAACATATACCCCTGGAAATTCCTCCCCAGTCGTGACCATCAGATATGGAAACGTCTTATCATCCAGCAGCCGCGCGTTATACCGCGGCTGGACATCCTTGATGAGCCGATTTTCCGCCAGCAGTGCTTCGACTTCCGTTTCGGTTTGAATGATCTCGAAATCGACGATCTGCTCGACCAGTCCCGATTTTTTGTGTTCCAGCTTCGCTCCCGCCTGGAAATAACTGCCAACCCGATCCCGCAGACTGGCCGACTTGCCGATGTAGATCACGCGCCCCTTCTCATCCTTCATGAGATACACCCCCGGCGATTTCGGTAGCGCCTTGGCTTTCTCCACGAGTTTTTCGAAACGATTTTCCATGGGGTCGGATAAAGTATTAAATAATAGCAGTATTTCTTCCGGGCTGCCGAATCACAAACACTTTCAATTAAGGCATTATTTTCGTTGCGACCTTTTTGCCGAACCACCCTCGTTTACTCGAATACGTTGACGCGCCGGCGCTGCGAACATTTCTGGCTGGCCCGCCAAAGATCGGAACTTCCTTTTGCAAACGGCAAAAGAGTCGCCTCCTTCGGCGGCAGATGCCAAGGACTTTCGAGCACATGCTCGACCCCAACCGTCCAAAGTCACGCCCACTTGTCCGACCTGGCCTCGACAACCAGTAATGCGATTCCTCCTCGACTCAAAAATGGAGGTCGGACAAGCGGCGCTGTGCGGACGGTTGACTTCGGCGAGCTCAGTCGAGCCGAGGTCGAACCCGAGTTCGAAACTCCGCCGCACCAGCCGCGCCACGCGGCAACTCCGCTTTTGCTTCATCGCAGAATGCCGCCCCAAACCTCAACAGGCCAGCCAGTCGTGCGCGAAGCGCCAACGCGTAATTATATTCGAGCAAGCGATGCCGTTCGGCACAAAACCCATAACCGACCATCCTCTTTTTCATAAACTTACGACCGGGTTGTTCGCGGATAGCGAATCACACAACAGTCACTTATTCTAGTTTCACAATGTCCCTCATTATCATCCCCAGCATCGACCTCCGCGCCGGCCGCGTCGTCCGCCTCCAGCAAGGCGATTATTCCCGCCAACTCGATTACGACATCGACCCCACCGACGCCATCCAATCCTTCGTCTCCGCCGGCGCCAAATGGCTCCACATCGTCGATCTCGACGGCGCCAAGGAAGGCCGCCCCGCCCAATCCGAATTGATCTCCAGACTAGCGAAAACCTCCCCCCTCTCCGTCCAAGCCGGCGGCGGCATCCGCCGCACTGAGGACATCGACCGCCTCCTCCTCGGCGGCGTTCAACGCATCGTCATCGGCACCCGCGCCATGGAAAACTGGGACTGGTTCAAATCCCTCGTCCACGACCCGCGATATGCCGGCAAAATCGTCCTCGCCGTCGACGCCAAGGACGGAATGATCGCCGTTCGCGCCTGGACCCAAACCTCCACCCGCTCCGCCGTCGACGTCGCCAAACAAGTCTCCGACTGGCCCCTGGCCGCCATCCTCTACACCGACGTCGCCAAAGACGGCATGATGCAAGGCCCGAATCTAACCAACACCCGCGCCATCGCCGAATCCGGCAAAGTCCCCGTCATCGCCAGCGGCGGCGTCGGCAGCATCGAACACATCCGCCAACTCAAACAACTCCCCATCTGGGGCGTCATCCTTGGTCGCAGTTTGCATGAGGGGAAGGTGGATTTGGCGGAGGCGATTAGGGAAACGGAAATAAAGGGGACATCGCTGATTTAATATCAACGATGTCCCCATTATTCCGGTCATCTGGCGAAACCCGGACCGAGCCGTAGACAAACTTTTGCAGGCCGATCTGATAAAATGTTATTGTCATGGGTGCCCAACATCATTACGTCTCGAAATTTCATTTGCGGCAGTTCTTAGACCCCGATTCAATGACGCGGAAGGATCCTTGGCTCTGGCAGGGTTTGGTTCCAAACGGGCCAGTTAAACGGCGCACGCCCAAGAACGTAGGAATCAAACGGTCGTTGTTTGACGGACCGGGCGGCCTTGCCAATAGGAACGCGACGTTGGAGAGTTTTTTGGCGCAGGAGGTGGAAGGACCTGCGGCGGTGGCGATGAATGAGGTTTGCCGTCAGCCTCCCGACAGTGGCGGGGCGTTACCTCCGGCCCTTACGAGATATCTGGCATGGGCTGCGGCTCGGTCACTACCAATGCAGAAATTGGAAACCCAATGGGCAGCTGATTATGTTGCCATCCGCAAAGCCTCACTGGTCGAACCGCCACCGGATGGGCTGCTTACCGTGGCCGAGTTGCGGCGCGACACGCAGATGGCGCATCCGACAATGGGCACAAAGACGTTTCCAGCAAACAGTGATTTCGAAAACTTGGCCGACGAAGGGTGGTTCCCCGATCCGAGCAACCGCGAGAATTTTTTGGAGATGGTTCACATTCAGGCCTACTACTTCCAGGTGCGTTTCTTCCCGAGGCTCCGATGGTTTCGGCTGCACGCCCCAGAGGGTGAATTTTTCGTGATCGCGGATCGCGCTGTTGGGTGGTCTGCTAATGGCTATGTGGATGCCCCTCCAAACTGTCTTCGAGATCCCTCCGCCTATGTGCTCGCGCCGATATCCAGAAGCCTTGTGCTTGTAGGTCGCCATGCAGCGGACCCTTGGCACGTTACGCCTGCGCAAGTTAACGCCGTCATCGCGTGCTGGGCGCACGAATGGATTGCCGGACCCACCGAGAGTGTTGTGGAAGATGCACTCGACGCGCGCCGACGAGCGATGGAACCGGTGGCGAGGTAGTGCTGGCCAAACGCGAGGTCCACTATCTCGATTTTCAACACCTGAATTCCGAAGCAACCGCGGGCAAAAAAATCCTACCCTCACCCCTGGTTCCGGTACGACCGCAGGCACCAAATCTTCACGCAGCTTCTACGGTGAGCTTCAACCCAACCGCCTTCGTCACCGCGACCAACGTCGAAAGCCGCGGATTCCCCCGCGCTGATAGCGCCCGATGCAAGCTCTCCCGCTCGATCCCCGCCACCCGCGCAATTTTCGCACAGCCGCCGCGCGCTTCGGTGATCCGTCGCAAGGCGATGAGCAGAACCTTCGGTTCATCCGTATCCTCTAACGCGGCCTTGAGGTATTGGGCAGCGAATTCCGGATCGGCCTTCAGCCTTTTCCTCATCATCTCGTCGTGCGAAACGCTTGCGCTATGGTTCATGGATTGGTATTGCGTAACTTATAGATCACCATCTGTCAATTGCGGTTATCTATCCGCCAAAGCCGTCCCCTCAAACGGCGGCGATGTCTTAAACAAATCCCTCAACGCCGACACCGCCGTATATTTGCTATACCCCCCCGCCGGCATCGGATTCGTCGCCCCAACCAGCGAAACCAGCACGCTGAAAACGAGCAACACGCCGGCCAGCGACCACACCAGCGTACCATGCGGCCTGCGCAACCACGCCCCCGCCCAGAAAAACAAAATCGGTAAAAACACAATCAACCACCGATTCCCAAAATCCGCGGTCGATTCCCCATATCGGCTTGCGCAATATCCGATCACCCCAACCATCACCGCGATCGCACTGTCCGCCGCCAGAATTTTCGTCGTCCCCGGCCAATGCCGGTGCATCACCGCGAACATCCCGGCCAAGCCGAGGATCACCACCGGAAAATGCACCAGCAGCCCATGTTCGCCGATGAATGTCCAAACGAAGTTGAACGAATCCCTCCCGAGCTTCTGCCAGAACGTCGGAGCCGGTGGATTGGCGTCCAGATCGTCATCCGCATCGATCGGATGATCGATATCGCTCGTGTCCGGCGTCGCATCGATGGCCGGCTCGGGCATCAGCAGCCGGCGATGCACCGTCAGTTCCGGGTGCATGGAGCCGGGCAGGAGATTCCCGGTCAGGGGAACCGTGAGGGTCGCGTGAAGCAGGATCGCCGGCGTTGCGCCAAAGAGGTAAAGGATCACTCCCCCCACCCGCAGCGCCGCCGGCAACCGCATCGCGGCCACGACGATCACAAACAGTCCCAGAAAGATGATTGCCGATGGGTCGATCGTGGCCGCTAATGCGGCGCAGAACCCGGCCAGGATCAGCCAACCCCCGCCGCGCGATGGGTTGGGGCTCGCCGCTAGATGGATCAGGCATCCCGCCGCCGCCAGCACCAGAACCGCCGCCGGAACATGCGGATTGAGGACTACGGCATAGCTGATCAATCCGGTTCCAAACACCACCGCCGCGGCCAATGCGGTTCGCCATTGCCGCCGGAGTTCGAAAATTCGCCCCATCCGGTAGATCAATCCCGCCGCCCCGGCCACCGGCAGCGTAACGCCCAGCAGCGTCAGCAGATACGGCACCAGCACCGAGTTCCCCCGAAGGTGGTATCCCATCCATTCCAGAATCAGCGCCGGCCCGCTGAGCAAAAACGCCAGCATCGGCGGCTGATCGCTGTAAACCCGATGATCGATCGCGATGTAATGCCCCGGCAGGATGAATTTCGCCGTATCGATGGCCAACCGTTCGTACAACGGCCCCGGATCGGCCGCGTGATCGACCAGCGCGGAGATCGTCGCCAGCCGAAGCTGTTCATCGTCCGAAGCCCGCCCCGGATGGCGCAGCGGACGCAACAGCGGCAAACAAAACAAGAGCACCAGGATCGGCGTCGCCAGCGCCCATGGCCGGACGTATGGCCGCCTTTTTCGTTGCTCGGGATTTACAGGATTCGCTTCCATGGGCAAGGCCGGCATACGCGCGATCGCACGGCGTCGGCCAATATCGATCAATAGACCTTTAAGAACTGCACGAAGTTGCGAAGGATTCTTTCGCCCTGCCGGGCGTAGCGCGGGTAGTATTTGGCGGTTTCCTCACGGATGGTCTTCTCCCCGCTGGGGCCCAGAACGTTGGTGATGTCCTGCCGGCCGGTAGAGATGACGGCGTCGATATTCTCCTCCGTGAATTCAAAGTGATATTGAAACCCAAACAATCGGTTCTTAAATCGGAACGCCTGATTCTTGCATAACCGGCTTGAGCTGAGCAGCGCATTCCCCGCCGGCGGCGGTGGTGCAGGCGGTGGCGGCGCATTCGCCGGGGCTGGCAGGCGCGGAAGATCGAAAGTCTCATAATGCCAATGGAACATCATCGACCCGTCGATCAGCCCGGTCACAATCGGCTCCGTTCCGCCGGGGAACGGAAAAGTGACCGGACCCCATCCCAGTTCCGGAGCCGCGACAGGTGGATCCTCCGGCTTGGCGCCCGGTTTGGTGTTAGGATAAACCTTCGCCCCCGCCGCATGGGCCAATAACTGGCTTCCCAGACAGATTCCCAAAACCGGCCGGTCGGCCGCGATCATCCGTTTCAGAACTTCTATTTCCTGGGCGAGATAAGGAAATTTCGGATTACCGATGTCGCCGATCGACATCGTACCCCCCAGGACAATCAGGACGCGCACCTCATCCAGGTCCGTCGGCACCTCGTCTCCGCGGTGCAACGATCGCACATCAACTGGAATTCCATAGTCACGGAATATTGGAACGATTCGCCCCGCCCCTTCGTGGGCCACATGCTGCAGGATTACCGCGCTGCTCATATCTGGAACAATGATCCGCTTTGCCGGACGGCCTTGTCAAGTTCGGCCCGAATTTGGCGAGCGACATGATGCCGCGCATCTTGTGCCGGACTCGTCTTTGGGCCTTCCGGGCTGAAAACAACGCGAAACCATTGCCGACCGTCGCTTGCGCAATTTGGATAAATTTGCGCAAGCGTCTTCAACAGCTCTTTGAGCGATTTAAATCCATCCGCCTGCGCATCCGCTTCGGTAAGGTCTTTAAGGTCGATCTTTTCGCAGGAAAGAATATTGAGCCACCCCAGCCCACGCACCTTGGCGCGCGAACCGGCGCGCAGTCTGCATGATTTCCAACGCCGAAGAGTTGTGGTTTTATCCCCCCGGCGGATAGCGTCGATAAATCGCCGTTTAAATAGAATCTGCGGCATTCCGCGCTCTCAACAGTGATTGCCCCGCTTCCCTATACCCATCCAGCGAAGCCAAATCCCCGCTACGATCCAATAAATTTAAAGTGCCTAAGAATAATAATCGTCACCAGAACGGCAACAATGGCGAACATCCAAATCAATCGCTTCTTGTCCAACTGGTCATATTGCTTGGTATCAATCCCGTTGCGTCGCCTCTCCGCCACGGCCATCTCTTTGCGATTATTTCTACACGACCCGCAGATTTTCCGGCCCTCAAAATCGGCTAGCGCCGTCGCCGCAACGACTCGACCACAATCGGCGCATTTCTCCCCTTTGGGCTTGTTCGCCTCCTGATCCAACTTATGGCAGGCGTAGCACCAATATCCCCGGCTGTCGCGCAAACGTTTCTTCCCGGCCAGATCCTTCCCGCATTGGCAACAAATCTTCGCCGCCGGGGCGGCGGCTTTATCGATGACCGTGTCCCCGCTGGTCTGCGATCCGCCGTCCAGTCCATTCATTCCCGGTTTATTGGACCAACAACTGCAGGCGCGGCCGGGATCGTCCGAATTCCCGCCAATAACCCCCCCACAATCTGGACAGATTAAATCAGTTGACATGACCCAATGGCTTCCATCGGCGTTTAGCCGCCCTCATTCTACGCCTTGTCCCGGCAACGGGGAATTAAACCCAATTAATAAGAGCCTGCGAAAATCATATAATTATCTTGTTTGCATACAGTTACGACGTAATAATTGCCGGTTTGGCTCGCATCGGTTATCGTATAGCGCAATCCACCGCGCGCCTTGAGCCGGCGACTGCGGTGGGTCGATGAAGGAGTTACGGCCACCGCCGCCCGCGACCGCTGGAATCGCTTCGGCGAAGAGTTAAGCTTTACGCGGGTGCATTCAGATGACGGCCTACAATTGACGAGTCGACCCTCTCTACTGGGGCTCGTGGATTTTCGTTATGGACCCTTACGACATCATTAACCGCGGCAATGCGGACTACATCGACCGGCTCTATCAGCTATACCAATCCGACGCCCGATCGGTGGACGCATATTGGCAGGCATTTTTCGCCGGTTTCGAGGCGGCCGGTGGACGCGCCGCCAGCCTGACCGGTGCTTTTGCCGCCGACGGCCAGACCGATCCGGTTCAGATCGACCCCAGCAAGGCCCGCGCCAGCGTCGAAACCAAAAACCTTGTCCATTCCTATCGCGAGCTTGGGCATTTCATCGCCGACCTCGACCCGCTTGGCCACAATCGGCCGACGCACGCCCTGCTCGATCTTTCCCAGTTCGGCCTCACAGCCGCCGACATGGACAAGCGCGTCACCCAAAGCGATTTTCAGGGCCCGTTTGACGGCACCCTCCGCGACCTCATCGAAAAGCTCCGGGCCACCTATTCCAGCACCTTCGGCGTCGAGTTCATCAACATCTCCGACAAGGCCCAGCGCGAATGGCTCATCCAGCGCATGGAGCCGATTCTCAACCGTCCGGTCCTCACCAAGGCCGAGCGGCAGGCGCTCTTGTACGAAGTCGTCGCCGCCCAGGGATTCGAGGAATTCCTCGCCCTCAAACAACAGGGCCAAAAACGATTCGGCCTCGAAGGCGGCGAATCGCTGATTCCGCTGCTCAATACCCTGGTCGATGACGGCGCCGCCCTGGGAATCCAGGAAGTCGTCATGGGCATGTCGCATCGCGGCCGGCTCAACGTCCTGGCCCATGTCGTCAACAAACCCTACGAAGTCATCTTCCGCGAATTCGAGGGAAAAACCGCCGAAGGCCAGGACGGCGACGGCGACGTCAAATATCACCTCGGCTATGCCCAGGACCGCCGCACCAAAAACAATCACAACATCCATATCGCCCTGAGCTACAACCCCAGCCATCTGGAACTGGTCGACCCCGTCGTCGTCGGCATCGTCCGCGCCAAGCAGAATTACCGCGGCGATCACGCCACGCGCACGCGCGTCGTGCCGATCCTGATCCACGGCGACGCGGCCTTCTGCGGACAGGGAATCGTCCACGAAACTCTGGGCTTTCCGAATTGCCCTATTACCGCACCGGCGGAACGATCCACGTGATCGTCAACAATCAGATCGGTTTCACGACGCTTCCGCGGCAGGGACGGTTCACGCCCTATCCCACCGACGTCGCCAAGATGATTCAGGCCCCGATTTTCCACGTGAACGGCGACGATCCCGAAGCCGTGCGTTCACGCCGCCAAGCTGGCGATCGCCTTCCGCCAGGAATTCCACTGCGACGTGTTGATCGACGTCTGGTGTTACCGCAAGAACGGCCACAACGAACAGGACGAACCCGGCTTCACTCAGCCGGTGATGGCCCGCGAGATCGCCGCTAAGATCTCCGTTCGTGACCTTTACGCCAAACGCCTCATCGACGAAGGCGTCATCACCCCCGAGAATCCTGGAGGCGATGAAAACCGAAGCCAATGGCCTGCTCGAAAAAACGCTGACCCAAGCCCGTGAAATCCAGCCCACGGCCGTTCCACTCCCGCCATCTTTCGGCGGCGTGTGGAAAGGATTTCACCGCGCCGGCCAGGATTGGTCCGCCGTCACCAAGGTCTCCGCCGATGTTCTCCGCGAGGTCGGCGAGCATGCCACCCGCGTTCCCGCCGGGTTTACCATTCATCCCAAGCTCAAGGCCCGGATGGAAAGCCGCCTGGAAATGTCCCTCGGCAAAGCCCCGATCGACTGGGGCGCTGCCGAAATGCTCGCACTCGGAAGCTTGCTGCTCGAAGGCACTCCGGTGCGCTTCGTCGGCCAGGATACCCAGCGCGGCACCTTCTCCCATCGCCATGCGGCCCTTCGCGATTACAACACCGGCGACAAATACGTCCCCCTGGCCAACATCTAGCGAACACCAGGCCCCGATCATCTTCGTCAACACAATGCTGTCCGAACTGGCGGTTCTGGGATTCGAATATGGCTTCAGCTCCGCCGACCCGCGAAATCTTGTCGTCTGGGAAGCCCAGTTCGGCGATTTCGTCAACATGGCGCAGCCGATCATCGATCAGTTCATCGTCGCCGCCGAATCCAAATGGGGGAAAATGTCCGGCCTGGTGATGCTGCTGCCGCATGGATACGAAGGGTCGGGCCCCGAACATTCCTACGCCTATCTCGACCGCTTCCTCGCCCTGTGTGCCGAGGACAATATCCAGGTCGGTCTATCCCAGCACTCCGGCGCAATATTTCCACGTTCTTCGGCGGCAGATGCGGCGCAATTTCCGCAAGCCGCTGATTTTGATGATGCCCAAGGCCAATCTGCGCGATGCCGCCTTCCAGCCTCGACCGAGCTGACCGAAGGCTCGTTGCATCTGGTGATCGACGATCCAACCTTTCCTTCGCGCGACCGCGTCCGCCGCGCTCTTGCTGTGCAGCGGAAAGATTTATTTCATTCTGGACGCGGCCCGCAAGAAGGCAGCGATGGAAGATGTCGCGCTGGTCCGCGTCGAGCAGCTCTATCCCTATCCCAAGGCAGAGTTGCAGGCGATTCTCGCCAAATACCGCAATGCCAGCGAGGTCGGCTGGGTTCAGGAGGAGCCGAAGAACCGCGGGGCGTGGACTTTCATGTCCGATCGTCTCCAACCCATGCTGCCGGAAACCGCCGTGCTGAATTATTATGGCCGCGAGGAATCCGCCAGCCCCGCGGTGGGATCCAAGCGGATCAATGATCAGGAAGAAGCAGAGATCATTTCCCGCGCATTGGAACTCCCGGCCCAGGTGTCCGCCAAGCCCGCAGTTCCCGCCGAAACCAAACTGGAAAAAGTCGCCCAAGGCTCCGGCGTCGGTGGCGACTAATCTCACTCTACGGTTCAGCCGGCAAAGGATTGTTCCATGGCTATCGAGGTAAAAGTTCCGGGTCTGGGCGAATCGGTCAAACAGGCCAAGCTGCTCAAATGGCACAAGCACGACGGCGACGCCGTCAAAATCGACGAACCGCTTTGTGAATTGGAAAGCGACAAAGCCAACGTCGATGTCCCCGCCGATTCCACCGGCATCATTCATCTGAAAAAACGTGAGGGCGATACCGTCGATGTCGGTGAGATCATCGCCGAGATCGATCCCACCGGCGTCAAAACCGCAAAGGTCGCCGAGCCGAAACCCGCGCCCGTAGTTGAACAAAAACCGGCGCCCGCCGCTCCCAATCCTCCGGAAGATTTTAGCCCCGCCGTGCGGCGATTGCTGGAAGAGAACAGCCTCAATCCCAAATCCATCCCCGGCACCGGCCCCAAAGGCCGGCTGACCAAAGAAGATGTCGAATCTTATCTCGCCTCGCGCAAGGTTCCCCTACAATCTGCTCAAGCGCCTGCTCCACCCATTCCCGCGCCCGGCCCCGCGCCCACCATGGAGCGAAAAAAAGATGTCGCGACGGTCGCCCCTTCATCGCCCGCCCCCGCCGGCCAGGCTTTTGTATACGATTCCACCGGCATCCACCGCGAGCCCCTCAGCAAAATCCGCAAGCGCATCGCCGAAACGCTCGTCCACGCCCAGCAGACCGCCGCCATTCTCACCACCTTCAACGAAGTCGATCTGTCCGCCGTCATCGAGCTGCGAAACAAATTCAAGGACCGCTTCCAGGAAGTCTACGGCGTCGGCCTCGGCTTCATGAGCTTCTTCGCCCGCGCCTGCGTCCTGGCCCTGAAGGAATTCCCCAGGGTCAACGCCTTCCTCGAAGGCGACATCGTCGTCTACCACCAGTTCGTCCACCTCGGCATCGCCGTCAGCACCGACCGCGGCCTGGCCGTCCCCGTCCTTCGCAACGCCGAGAAAATGACCTTCGCCAAAATCGAAACCGAGATCAAACGCCTCGCCGGCGCCACCCGCGACGGCAAACTTTCGCTCGAAGAACTCTCCGGCGGCACCTTCACCATCACCAACGGCGGCATCTTCGGCAGCCTTCTGAGCACCCCAATCCTCAATCCCCCGCAAAGCGGCATCCTCGGCATGCACGCCATCCAGAAACGCCCCGTCGTCATCAACGACAAGATCGAAATCCGCTCGATGATGTACGTCGCCCTGAGCTACGATCACCGCCTGGTCGATGGCAAGGAATCCGTCAGTTTCCTCGTGCGGCTGAAACAATATCTGGAAGACCCGGCGCGGTTGATGCTGGAGATATGAAATCGGCGTTGTTTTCGTGCTACAATCGTTGTGTGAGGAGTTAGGCTATGACCTATCGCGGACATGTAAAAAAAGGGGTCATCGTTCTGGACGCTCCCGCCCAGTTGCCTGAAGGCGCCGAGGTCGAAGTTCGCACTTCCGAACAAGCCTCTGCCGATGCCACCTGGGCCGAAGTTTTCCGCGATGTCATTGGCCAGGCTGAAGGTCTGCCCGCCGACTCTTCGGTCAATCATGATCACTACCTCTATGGGACACAAAATAAGTGACCGCTGGCTTCATGACGGTAAAGGGGACATTGCTGATATCTAATCAGTAATGCCACATATCCCCTATCCCCCATATCTGTCTCGAAGGTCATAATGTGGCTCATTCCGGCTTAGGTACATAGCGCAACACAATCGCTTCTTTTTCGAGTTTTTCCTGTTGCTGCTTCACAAGCGCGGTGAGTCCTCGCGAATCGACCTCTTTCTGAGGAACGATTCGACTCACCACAACACCAAAGCCTCGTACGCTAAGTTTGATGCCACCAGAGACGGGTTCAGCCAAGAAGCCGTGCATCAAGAGCGGCAATTCAAAGTCGATAACTCGATTCACTTTAGCGTTCTTTTCAACCGCGCGCCGCTCTATGATGAGCGGAATTGCTTCTGAGATTCCATAGATCGATAAGCTGTTAATTGTTATCCATCTTACTCGTGAAGAGCGATCGTTAATGCCAGCCAAAAGAACATCTAGTTGGAACTGGCGAGGGGATCGCATGCCTACGCTGCACATTCCGCTGAATCGAACTTGTGAAATGCGGTCGGATGCCATCTTCCGAACCTCATTTTGCACATTGACTTGGTCGGCAACGAGCTGTCGCAACCAGCCTACCGCGTTGTTCCAAAGAATCGCCCTCTTGCTCTTCGCCGCATCAACGATTATTGCCAAATCCTCGCCGTCGACCGTCCGATTCTCCAAGCAGCGCAGAAAAGCGTCCCAAGCCTTACGAAAGTCAGCTTCGCATTCGGGATGGCGCTTGCGCAAGTAACCAACAATCCATTTCTCTGTCTTCTCGGGAGTAATGAGGACGTCGCGTGCCATGAAAAAGTAGCTCGACATTACCAGATTTCGACCGCAGCCTCTTCCCAAAAGTCCGTGATATGAGCTTGCTAAAAAGCAACGGATTGGGTTCCCTTAAGTGGAGAGGAATACGACCCCCTTATTTGAGATTATCGAAAAGACGATAACCATTGCCCATCTCTTACGGTTTATCTTCCTGCCACACACCCAGAAAATTGCCGGCCGGATCGCGAATGAGCGAAACCCACAGATTTCCCTCTCGATATGGCGCTTTAACGATCTCGCCCCCATTTGGCGCGACGCGTTTCACAACATCGTCGATACGATCGACATAAATAAACGGCAACAAACCAGGCCGCCGCGAAATTGCCCGGCCGGTCACCCACTTGCCGATCAAATGCCCGGTCTGATCAGAAAATTTGGGTTCGTCGGCGTCTTCGCCGCGCAACTTCCAGCCAAAGACATCCTGGTAGAAAGCCGCGGACCGACGGGCATCAATCGCAGGTATCTCAAGGTAAGAAAGTCCGCCCTGCCTGGCCAAAAGCCTATCCACACCCGCCGCATCGCTCTGTGTCTCTCGACGGCTATCTTGTCCCATGGACATTTGTTCCATCCTTCCCAATCCGTTTCCGAATGTCACCGAACGTTGAAGAATCCCCGTGATGAATTTGAAGTCTATCGCGAAATTCAGACTCTTTTGCGATGCAAAGAGTTATAAAATTATCGGAGTGACTAGATTCCAACCGCCCCATCAAACAACTCCCCCGATCTCCCTCAATCCAACAACCCATACTCCACGAGCACCGCCTCCTGCCTTTCCGTCAGCAGCGCCTGAAGCTGGCTGCGGGCGACCGTCAAATCCTGTTTGGCCTTGTCCTGCGCCTGCCGGAGAATATCCAGCTTGTTCTTGATCAGGTCCGCATTGGCGTCCGGGTCGCTCAGCGTTGACTGCAGATCGGTGGCCGCCTGTTGCACGGCCGAGACATTGGCGTTGGCCGGCCGCTGATTGTTCGGCCCCTGCGTTCCGTTCTGGGGGCCACCGGGCCCGCGGAAACGATTGACCTGTGACGCCTGAAACGCATCGACGACTTTTTCCAGATACGGCCTGATGGCCGCGAATTCCTCATCGCTGCAGCCCATCGGTTGTTGCAGGCTCTTGAGGAACGCCAGACGCATCGCATCCTGAATCTTCTGCTGGTTCTGCTGCAGCACCGGCATCAGTTGCGTCATCAATTCCTGGCGGAACTGCTGCGACGTATCAGGATCCATCGACTCGGTCGCCGAGCGGAAATCCTGGAATGTTTGCCGCATGCGATCGGGAATCTTGGAGAAATCGTAATTCGGATCCTGCATGTCCGTGATGAGTTGATGCACTTCCTCGCGCACCTGCGCCGGCGTGGCCGCCGATTGCGCGTCCGGCGCTGCTGCGCCTTCGCCGGCACGGCGATCAAAGACATCATCAGCCCGCAAACGATCACCAACAGTTTGTCTCTAGTTTTCATGGCTATCTTCCCAATGACAGGTTCTCCAACAGAAAATGATATTTCACCAGAATGAAGGATTCAACTGGAAATTTCACCGTTTCGCTCAAATCCCTTGCGTTTAACTCGTGTAATCACTTGATCTTCAGTGCCCACAACAAAACTTTATCGAACACCGCTTCCGGCGCAATTCGCTTGAGTATGGCGGCGAACATCGCGTCCCGGCCGACCGTCTTTCGCCGAGGCGGCCTCGAACTGGTCATGCAATGATTGACAAGACGTGCAACGACCTCCGCCGGAATCGCCCCGGCGGCCGACTCGCGCGACGTGCGAAGTACCGCGTCGATCTCCCCGCCGTAATATTCACGCAACGGCGCATCCGCCGGAATCGTCGTCGCGAATTCATCCCCTTTCCGCCAGATTTCCGATTGGATCGCCCCCGGCTCGATCAGGCAAACATGAATCCCCTGATTCCGCAATTCCATCCGCAATGAAGACGCTATCGCCGCGATCGCATGCTTGGACGCACAATACGGCCCCATGATCGGCATGGAAACTCGACCCGCGATCGAACCGATGAAAACGATCCGCCCCGCGCCCTTGCCATGACCTGAAACATACTTCCGAATCAACGGCAGCAGCGCCCGCGTCACCTCGGCATGGCCGAAGACGTTCACCTCAAACTGTCGCCGCCAATCATCGCGCGACAGAAACTCGACCGGCCCATGAACGCCTATGCCCGCGTTGTTGACAATCCCCGTCAATCCAGATTCTCCCGTGATTTGGGCGATTTTTGCCGCAGCCGTCGCAATCGAATCCGAATCGGCGATATCAAGCTGAATCCCCACCAGATTTGATCCGGCGACCGCCTTGAGTTTTTCCGCATCCTCATTTTTTCGGATACCCGCGATCACGGAAAACCCGTTTTTCGCCAGATACAGCGCGCCACGCCTTCCCGATGCCGGTGCTGGAACCCGTGACCACTACAAAACGCGGAATGTCGCCGGCAATTTGCATATAGGAATGTGTGGAAGCCCCTAAGTGGGAAGCGGTTGACCGTAAACAATATACCAGTTCTCGGCCGCGAATTTCTCCAGGCGAAAATCGCTCCGCAGTGCGGCGCCGGATTCCCGAAGTCGATTCTCCAACGCGGATTTGTCGAGCTGACGAGCCATGGCCCGCAGGTCATCCCGATCCTTGATTCGCTGGCTGAACAATTTGCCGACGAAAAGATCCTCGGGATTGAGGATCCATACTTCAAGATTTCCAAAACAATCAAATCGACGGAGCCGATTTTGCCAGCCCGTTGGAAGATAATGCGATTGAAAATGCGTCAGTCGCAATCCAAACCGATCCGCCAATTGCCCCAGCATCTCATGCTGTGACCGCAGGCTGACCGGCACTTCATCGACAATATCGATATCTTCAGTATGCCGACTTAGCATCCCGGCCAGAATGCCGGCAATGGCGCCGCCAATTTCCAGACGCGCCGGCTGCGGGCAGTGGAGGGCCAACTCTCGAAGGAATTGCAGAACCGTTTCTGGTTTGGTCGTATCCATAATTCGGTGGGTAAGAGATGGAAATCCAGCTTCGCCGAGTTCGGCTTCACGAATCGTTTGCAATATCGCGCCCTGCGTCGATCGGGCGAGCCAAGCGGATGTTTTTTCTTTTCCCCAATGAACGTCGAGCGCGCTCAAGCTGTCGCGAATCAAAAGACGCGTTCGAAAATCGAGTTCGTCCGCTGATTGGAAAACTTCGTTTTCGATCGCCCCTGCAAGGGAAACAGCGTCAATCGGCAGGCCGCCGAGGGCCATCGACCACAAAGGCGAATCAAGCGTTTCCATCTCGCCCGGCATGCGTGTACTCCCAATGCCATCATTATAGCCGCTTCACCAATCGAGTGTTCCGCGCCACGCGCGGGTGAGCTCACCCACTGTGATTTCCTGGTGGACTTTAATTCCGGGGTTCAGTTTTGTGAGTACCAGAAGGCTCGGGCGTTTCTGGACGAATCCGAGACAATCGATGCTGGTCGTCGGGCCGAAATGGTGCCTCAAAATGCCGAGGAATCGATCAATTTCGCCCGCATCGGCATGAATGTCCCGGCCGGCAATTTTGACCTCGCGGAGGTGAACCTGATTAACCGCATCGAACGCGGATTCTCGCACTGCGATAAGATATTGTCCCGGACTCTCCGCGAATGGGTCGGATGCGAAGAGAAACTCCGCATCGAGACTAAGGCCGCGTCCAGAGGCGATCATCATCTCCGCCGCCGCCACCGCAAATCCCCCATCACTTACATCGTGAACCGCCGCGATATGACCATCCGCGATCAATCTGGCCATCGCGCGGTGCATAGATGCCAGCGCGGAAAGATTGCCGGGGTCCTTCGCGGAAACAAGATAAACGGGGCACGATGATTGTTTGAAATCCATCGTCACACATTTCCGCACATCCTCAATCACCCCGATCGCGCTGATCAGCAGCGTCCGCGGAATCCGAATCACCTGCCCTGTTTCCCGATTCGTAAACTGATTATGCAGTGAATCCTTCCCGCTGATAAACGGAATTCCGTAAGCGATAGCCGCGTCCCGGCAAGCTTCGCATGCCCGCACCAGCGTCCCCATCGTCAACTCATCGTCCACACTGGGCCAGCAGAAATTGTCGAGAATCGCCATTCGATCCGGGTCCGCGCCCACAGCCACAACATTTCGAATTGCCTCATCAATCGACGCCAGCGCCATCTCATACGGATCTTCAATCTGCGGCGCCATCCCGCATCCCAGAACCACCCCTCGCCGACTAGAAAGCTTCGGCCGAAGCACCGCCGCATCCGACGGCCCCGTTTGCCCGGGCCCCACCAGCGGCTTCACCACCGACCCGCCCTGAACTTCGTGATCATATTGCCGGATAATCCAGTGCTTGCTTGCGATGTTCGGATGCGCCAGTGCCGCCAGCAATTTCTTCTTGAAAGTTTCCGGCGAGATCGCCGCTGGCTCCGCAGCCGTTCGCCGCGGGCTGTTCACGATAACCGCCTTTCGCGTCGGCATCGGAATCCCGTGATGCATGAACTTCATCGAAAGCCGCCCGACTTCCTGCCCCGAATATTTCAAAATCAGTTGTTGTTCGCTTTCGCCGAATGTCCCGATCACTGTCGCCTCGACATCCTCCCCCCGGGCGAGATTCAGCAATTCATCAACCTTGCCTTTTGGAACGGACAAAACCATCCGCTCCTGCGCCTCGCTGATCCAGATTTCGTCGTATCGCAGCCCCGCATATTTCAGCGGGACTTTTTCCAGTTCGACTGTGGCCCCGATCTTGTCCCCCATTTCCCCAATAGCCGATGAAAGCCCCCCCGCCCCGCAATCCGTGACGGCCGTGAAAAGATTTCTGTCCCGCGCCGCCAGAATCACATCCGCCATCTTCTTTTCCGTGATGGCGTTCCCAATCTGCACCGCGTGCGAAAATTCATCCGCATGCGTATCGGTCAATTCCGCGCTGGAAAAAGTCGCCCCGTGAATCCCATCCCGCCCGGTCCGCCCGCCCAGCAGCACGATCGCATCGCCATCGCCCGCGGCCTTGCTGATTTTGTCGCGCGGAATCAATCCCACGCATCCGCAAAAAACCAGTGGATTTCCCAGATATCGGTCGTCGAAATAAACTGCCCCGTTCACCGTGGGGATTCCCATCCGGTTACCATAATCCCTCACACCCGCCACCACCTGCTGCAAAACCCGCTTGGGATGAATGATCCCCTTGGGAATCGCTCCTCGATCGATATCCGGATACGCCACGCAAAACACATCCGTATTCGCCACCGGCTTGGCCGCCAGTCCGGTCCCCAGCACATCGCGAATAACCCCGCCCGCGCCCGTTGCGCTGCCACCATACGGCTCAATCGCACTGGGATGATTATGCGTCTCCACCTTGAAACAAACCGCATCCGTCTCATCAAACGCCACCACCCCCGCGTTGTCGATAAACACCGAAAGACAAAACGGATCGCGCTCGCCCGCGTTCTTCATAATCTCCATCGTGCTGGCGAAGATCGTCTCCTTGATGAGATTCCCATATCGCCGCGACCCGATCTTCGCCCCCGACCCATCCCGGATTTCCACTTCGACCGCGCTCTTGAGCGTCTTGTGAACGCAATGCTCGCTCCACGTCTGGGCCAATGATTCCAACTCGATATCCGTCGGCTCCCGCTCCTGACCCCGGAAATAATTCTGGATCGCCTTCATCTCATCCAGCGAAAGAAACAGATGCCCCTCCCGGCTGAGCGTCGCAAGCTGCGCTTCCGTCAATTCCCGAATCTTCACCCGCCGAACTTGAAACGGATTCTCCCGCCCCGTCTCAAATCGGTCCGGACAATACCGCTCGAAATAAACCGATTCGATCACCCCGTTGGCCAGAACCCGATTAGCGATCTCCCGCAAATCCTCTGCCGCCAATCGCGGCGAAATCACGCACGCCCGCCCCGTCCGAACTTCCCGCACGCTAACCCCCAGATCGCGCACCGCCATCTCCGTGCTCGCCGCCACCGGGTCCATCACCCCCGGTTTAAGATGAATCTCGATCCGGCTCGTCGATTCCGAGTCCTTCCCCCCATCAAACACCTCGGCAATTTCAACCACCGGATCAGCCAGCAATTCCCGCGCAATCCGCCGCACGGCGGGAAGGTCGGCATCGCTATCCAGCAAAAAAACCCGCGCGGTTTCGACGGATTCCACCCTCTTCCCCAGATCCCGAATCTGCTGCCGAATCGAATCCCCCACCGGATCGGCTCCATCGCGCGCACGAACATCGATGCGATAGATCATGTGACGATTCTAAGTCGAATGTCGTCGATTGGCGAGACGCCGGCATGGTGGAGAAAACAATGTAACCGCCAAGACGCCAAGCCCGCCAAGAAATCATTTACAAAAATTATTGAATTATCTATGTGAATCTGATTTTTTTATCTGACTTCGGCGAGCTCCCTTCGGGTCTGAGCCTCAGGGTCGAAGACAGTCGAGCCGTGGCAAAACCGCATTTCGCCTTTTTTTTTCTTGGCGATCTTGGCGTCTTGGCGGTTCTCCTCGTCTTTTAAGCTTGCATTTCCGCCGGCGATTCGTTCCCACTCGCCTCCCTCTGCCCCAGCAACCCAATCGCCGCCTCGTAAACCATCGGCGGCGTCAGCCGGATCATGCACCGGTGATCCAGCGGACATGTCTTCTTCTGGCACGGCCCGCAGAAAACCTTCACCGCCAATTTCCGCTCCTTGGCGAAATTGATCTCCGTCCATTCCGGATGCGTCGGCCCGAACAGCGTCACCACCGGAACATCAAACGCCGCCGCGATATGCCGCGGCCCGGTGTCGTTGGTGATCATCAAATCGCACCGCCGTACGATCTCCTTCAGCGTCCCCAGCGTCGATCCCTTGGAGAGCAGATCGACCGGCGCATGCTTCATCGATCGCGATATCGCCTCGATGATCCGCCTCTCGCGCGGCGCCCCGCTGATAAGAATCGTCGCCCCCAACTCCTCGATCAGCCGATCCGCCAGCGTCGTGAAATACTCCGCCGGCCAAAGCTTGGCCGTCCCAAACTGCGCCCCCGGATTAAGCAAAATCAGTGGCGGCTTCCCCCCCGCCGCCGGCCGCTCGATATCCCGCGCCAGCCCGCATTTCTCCAGCACATCCCCCGCCTCCCGCCGCTCTGATTCCGTCACGAACAGCTTCAGCGAAAAATCCCGCCCCTGGCTTCCCAGATAATGCGCCAATCCCATGTAATATTTAACGATCGGCGTAGGAACAAACTTCCCCTTCTCCTTCCGCGGCAAAAGCTTATCTGACAGCAAAAACCCCCGCCCATCCCGGTCATACCCGACAACGCGCGGAATATTCGCCATCTTGCAAACCAGCGCCGTCTGAAACGAATTGGGAAGCAAAATCGCCAGATCAAACTTCGCCCCGCGCAGCCGCCTGGCCAAGTCGAACAACCCCTTCCCCGCCTTCTTCTTGGTCTTCCCCGACCGATACGTGATCAACTGATCCGCCCACGGCAACCCCGTATACAACGGCTTCACATACCGCTTCATCATGTACGCGATCCGCGCCGATGGATACCTCTCCCGAATCGCCCGCAGCGCCGGCGTCGCCATGACAGCATCCCCCACCCAACTCGGCTGCACCACCAGAATCTTTGAGGGATCGGTCATCACGTTCCGAAGTATAGCGAACGCCGACGACCGGCGGGAGATGCGAAGCGAATTGCCTGCCGCTTGCGGGACTTTAGCGCCGTTTACGTGCCGCCAGCAAGCCAAAAGCGCCCAAACCCAATGAAAGGCAACCGGGTTCGGGGACTATGACCTGCACCGAGTGGTCGTTGCTGAATTCAACCTCGGTGCCAACCGGAAGCGGGGTCCCAGTCCATCCCTCGCCCGAAACGTAAACCAGTGGCGTGGCGCTGAACAAATATTCCGGGAGCGCGGAAATATGCTCGCCCGAAGAGTCGATCGAGAAGTCCTGGCCGACCGAGTAGTTGTTTTCGAAATTCACGCCGTCGTTCAGGAGCGTCGCATAGTCGATGCCGTAATAGAGGTTATCCAGGGTAACCCCCAGGAAATCCGGAACCACAATCGAGTTGCCGGTCACATCCGTATAGCCCTGGCTGACCAGCCATGCCGAGAGGTCGGTGTTCATGACACCGTCCGTAAACTCCGAATCATAGGAATAACCCGGATCCAGCTTTTGGCCCGGCTTGCCGTGTGCATTCACGAAGTCGGTGACGTTTAGATTATTGATGCTCTTCTTAAATGAAAACATGCACTTGCCCGTAAGGCCGGCCGTCGCGCCGAAAATCACCTGGTCACCATTGGCGTTTGTGATAGCCGAGCCATCGTTCGTCGGCGTCAAAAGGACCGGAACCAACGCGGGAAGTTTCGCGAAAGACACCTCAACAGTCAGATTCCCCTGCTGCGAATCGGGAGCAACCGTCCCCGCGTGCGCGATGGATATGCCTACAGCCAGCACCGCAAAAAGAAATGAATGCCCTTTCATGACCGATTCTCCCTTCCCCCATTTCCACAGTATCAAAACAACTCGTCAATTCTCAAGGTAAAAATCATGCAAACCCCATTTGTCTCGATATTCGCAAGAGATAAATGCTCGATGAACGACGCCGGCGTCGGATCAGGCGATCATCTTGACGCATTTTGAGAGGTCATTGGCCCGCCATGCCCAGATATGAATGAGACGCGAGGAAAATGAAAACACCCGACCGTGGGGAGATGCGACCGAAACCCCACAAAGCCAGAGAGCCGGGTCGTGTCGACCCGGGAATTTCCCCCTTCCGTCCCCGATTGCTTGCAATTCAGGATCGATTATCCTCCAAGCAGAGCCGGGGCGTCCTCGCCCCGGCCTACAATCCCGAAGTGATCGATCATGGCAAAAGTATCCTACACCGTGGTAATTGAGCGAGCGCCCGGGAACTTCAGCGCCTACGTTCCCGATCTTCCCGGATGCGTCGCCACCGGAGCGACCGAAGAAGAAGTCCTGAAAGAAATGGCCGCAGCCATTCGCTTTCACCTCGAAGGCCTGATCGAAGATGGCGAATCGATCCCACCACCGCAATCCACTAGCCGCACAATCGAAACCGAACTCGCGGTGGCGTGAACATCCCGATTTCGTTTGGAATTCTCCGGGTCCAGCCGATCCCACCCCACCACCAGCCAATCGGTCGTGCCGCGAATGAATAAATGATCGCGGAAGGTTATCAGCGGATACGGGTGGCAATAGCCTCTACCGAATCCGAATCGAATGTTTAACTGCCGCACTTGCGCAGCGCGTTGTTTTAGCTCCTCGCAGAAAATCGAGGACCACGCGCGGACAACCATCTATAGGCAAAGCTGCTCGACGTTTTCAGCGGCTGGAGGTATTTTCGGCCAGAATGTCGCCACCTCCTTTCAATAGATATTTCGCTTCGCTGGCGGACATGAACCAAGCGCAAATGGAGTTCTTCGAGTCATGGCGTCGCGCTTGGCGCAAAACCAAGTAATGAACGTCGATGGCCAGATCAGCTATCTTTTCTGTCATATGTACGAAGTGTTAAAACGACCGCCAGAGTCGATCGTGCAGGAGTTGGGGCGGTTGGCGCGAGCCTACCCGAACGAGGGCGAAACATTTGGCTTCTATTGCCATAAATGGTCATCAGACGCCTACGTGGTTCTTGGTAAATACCGCGAAGCACTTGATGCCCTCCCTGAGCCGAAGCTCGATGGTTGCTCCTCGCTTTCTACGGATAATGCTCTATCAATTCGCTTACTCCTGTCTGAAAGAATCCGGGGTCGGGATGTCGTGACCCTGGGCGGCCCACAGACGACCAGATGGGGGCGCGAGCATCTCAACGAAATTGTTACATTCATTGAAACGATCGTACGCGCCCGAAAGAGAAAAATCGTCACTCAAACTTATTGCAACAGTGGGCGACAACAACCCACAAATGCAAATTTTTCGTGTTCACCGGTTCAATCCACTCGCGGAACATCGATGTGCCATTTTTTTCCTTTAGCCGCAACCAGATCGTCATCGATTTCGTCCGCAATGTTACGCGTGAAGCAGAAAACACCGCCCGCGAAGAGTTCGGACAGCCTCGGGTAGGTGAGGGCTGGATTGCAGAAACAACACTGTTTTACAAACTAAAGACTGCTCTGGCCGGTCACGAACTCGTCCATCACGCCGCCACCTCCATGGCTGGGCCGCCAGCACTTGGATATCTATTTGCCCTCGTTAGGCGTCGCTGTTGAATTTCAAGGACTTCAGCATGACCAGCCGGTCGAGTATTTTGGTGGGGAGGCAGCCTTCCTTGAATGTCAGCGGAGAGACGAGCGCAAGCGGTTGCTTTGTGAGAAGAAAGGGATTCGTCTCATCTGTGTTCGACCCGGCTATGAGCTGAATCAATTGCTTGCGAGCATCCTGTCAGAGGCCGAACAAGATGCTGAACGGCGGGTCCCATAGGACTAAAGCCTGCGGGATCTGAAATCCTTGACCCAAAAGAGTTCCGGCCTCATTGAATATTCTAGAGTGAAGCGGATATGGCAATCCTTGAACAGACGGTTAAAAGCGTCGGCGGCCTCGTCGCGGCTGTGAAAATGGCTTCGGAAAAACTACAAACTGGTCAATGGTTCCGTTGGCAGTTAGGCCTATGGTTTCGCGGGCATTCGAGTGCAGAGTTCAAACTGCGAGCCATGCGCACCGTAAAGGCTACTCAGTTGTCGAGGAATTTAACATTGATGGAAGATTTCGACATTTGGCCCCGTCACGGCATTCTCCATGCCCGGCCAGAGAAGACTTCGGCGGGTGGCTGACCCTTATGCGACACTATGGGCTGCCAACGCGCCTGTTGGATTGGACGCAATCGGCGTTGGTCGCCGCATTCTTTGCCGTGAGCCATGAGGATAAGCCAGGTCCTGCGCATATTTGGGCCTTGGCTCCCGCATGTTTGAACGAGGGGGGCATAGTAGATATGCATTTTCGGCAAGCGAAAGAGGTTATTGCGCCAGTTTTCCACGAAGGCATGGAATGTGCTAAAGTCGTTGCATCATACGCTACCGAGGTTGACCTTCGGATGTTACTGCAGCAGGCGGTATTCACTATCCACGGCGTCGCGACTGCACTTGAGGATCTTCCCAATGCGGAGCGGTGCCTCGTGCGATTCGTGGTACCAGAGGATTCGCGAAGCGCCCTGTCCAAGGAACTGCGATTGCTCGGCATTAGAGTTTCGTCAATTTACCCTGACCTGACTCATTTAGGTCTTGACCTTGAGGCCGACTGGCGTTGATGGAATTGCAGAACACCCAAAGCATCCAGATTTCTCTCTTGCAAAATCTAGAAGGTTAGGTATTCGTTATCCCCAGATGCGCTAAGCTCATTCGCTGCCCCTGCGCGGATGGACTTCGCCCGGAGCAAAAACTTTGACAATGTTCGGGCCGCACCAATGCCATGCCGACGATCCACCAATTTCGGTCTTATCTCCTGCTCCCCTGTCTACCGTTCCCCTTTCTCGCGCAGCGGAGGGGAGGGGGGGTTCTGGGACATTCCGCGACCTGGTGGGACATTTTCCGTCGCAAATCAAGAATTTTTTCCGTCAACCCACAGTAAAGAAATGGGAAATAGGAAATAGGAAATATCAATTCGGCATTTGGCAATCGGCATTCGGCATTCAGCCGCCCGCGGCTGCCGTATTTTCCAAAATCAGCACCCTCTGAACCCTCCCCTCATGCGAATAATTCAACCCCGATTCCTCGGCCCGAAGCGTCAGTTTCCTCTGCAATTCCACCGGAACCTTCTGCCAATTATCCGCGTCATCCGCGACCACAAACCACCTCGGCCACTGCTCCGGCGGGGTCATTTCCAGATACGCCTCCTGCCCCGGCGGACGCCGCGCTCCGCCGCCCTGGTAAAACGCGAGGCTCGGTTCATCGTACCCGATCATCAGGACATGCACGTTCGAGCCGTAAGCCCCCAGCCGCGTCAGGTCGGCGGCCAGGCGTTCGGGAAGATGCAAAAACGTCATGTCCGGCAGGATGGCCGTGTAGAGGATCAGGATCATGATCGCCATTCCTACTCCCATGACGATCCCCGCGCGAGCGATCTGGTGCCGGAAAAATCGCAACGCGACCAGGAAAGCGTAGATCACGGCGGCAACGCTGAACGCTTCAAATCCGGCAATCGGAAGCTCGTCTCGCTTGGCCACCAGAAGCGAAAACCACGGCCCTGCCCCCAGACCCAGCGTGGCGATAATCCAGACGACAACGGTCGCGTAAAAACTCGGCCGCCGCATCTCGCGGTTTGGGCGCGCATGCACCGCACGAGAGTGTCGGCCGTCAGGAACGCCAGCCCCGGAAAAGCCGGAAGGACATAAAACGGCAGCTTGGTATAAACCAGTTCCATCATGAGCCACGGCCCGGCCATCGCGGCGATCCCGAATCGGATGACTGTCGATCGCCGATTCGTCCACGACATCGCGATGGTCGTCGGCAGCAGCAAACTCCATGGGAAAAATGTTCCGAAAATGAGCAGCGCATGATACCCCGGCGGTTTGCCGTGCCCTTCCATGCTCTGCTCGAGGTGCATGCGGGCCTTGAGGATCAGTGCCAGGATGAACCCGGGCGCCCGCTGGTGGATGAGGATGAGCCACGGCGCGACCACGATCGTCAGGATTGGCACGCCGATCAGCGGTTGAAGATGCCGCCACCAGCGGATATTTTTCTTCCACGCGGCCCGATTGCGAAGTCCCTTGCCTTCATTGGCAACGTCGAGCATCAACAGAATGACCAGCGTGAAAGCATGTTCACCCAGCGGCTGCGGTCCCTTCGTGATCCCCGCCAGCCCCAGCGAGATCCAGAACGCCGGAACCGTCCACCACGGCGGACTTTTCCCGCGCCGCGCGGCCCAGTAGATCATCGCCAGGCTCGCCTGACCGATGATCACCAGCAGCAGCAACACGCCATCGGTGATGCAGAATTTGGCCGAGGCGATGGCCACGCCGCTGGTGCAGAAGATGAAGACCGTCCAGAGCGCCCGGCGATCGCCGGTATATCGCCGCACCACGACCGCGATCAGCAACGCCGTCGCCAGAACGGCCACCGAAGAGGGAAATCTCGCCGCCTGGGCGGTATCGCCCGCCACCTCCATCGCCGCAAGCTGGCACCAATAAACCACCGGCGGTTTTTCCAGCCGCCACTCGGCCGGCCGCGCCTCCTTCGACGGCTCCGGCAGACCGGCCGTTTGCGGGCGAAACGTCGGCACCACCCAATTGCCGCTCTGCAGCATCTCGCGCGAGCATTCCGCATACCACGGCTCATCCCGATCCCAAAGCGGAACGCGCTGCGCCCCCGTGAAATACACAACGGCCGACCCGGCCAGAATCAGCGACAGAATTATCCAAAACTTCCCAGAGCGAGGCGGCATCGTGACCGAGACGTTATGCGGACGTGATTGGAAGTGCAAAGTATCGACGTGGCGAAATAGGGAGTTCCAAAGAAGAAGATTATTTTCGTTTACGATTATCGCGCCGAACGGCGTCTTCGGCTCGTATATGTGAAATCGCCGGCGCTGCGATCGCCGTCGACTTGCCCGATGAAGTTCGAAACGGCCGTCTCGTGCGGCGCAAAAGGCGGACGCGAATTTCAACAGGCCAGAAACTATGAAGCCGAGCCTTTCTCGGGACGTTGTTTTGGGGATTAAAATCCCCAATGGATTAACGAGCTGATCGCGTGGATCGCTCAGACGTCACTTTATTTGAGAAAGGACTCGGCGATGAAGATTCTGGCATTGGATCTCGGAAAGAACAAGAGCGTTTTTGTGGACTATTGTGTCGGCGGCGAGCGGATCTTCGGCAAGACCGCCACGAACCCCCGCGAATTGCGGAAGCTGCTGGAACGCAGTGCCCCGGACCGGCTGGTGATCGAGGCGGGACCCGCGGCGGGATGGGTTTGCGACCTGGCCGAATCGATGAAGATTCCCGTGCAGGTCGCCAACGGCAACGACGAACGTTGGCGATGGAAGGTCGTGAAGGAAAAGAGCGATCGCAAGGATGCGTTGAAACTGGCCCAATTGTCGGAGATGGAATCGTTGCCGACGGTGCACGTGCCCAAGGCTTCGGTTCGGCAATGGCGGTCGCTGATTGAATACCGTCACGCTCTGGTGCAGCGGCGAACGGCGATCAAGAACTCGATCCGTTCGATATACGAAAGGCAGGGCGTGGGCCTGCCCTGGGCCAAAAGAGCCTGGACTGACGCGGCGATGGAGGAACTGAAGAAGGAGGCGTCGGACTATTCCTCCCAGCGGTTGTGGCTGTTCCAGGTGCATTGCGAGTTGCAGCAGTTTGAGAGTATTCAGCGGCAGATCCAGGAGGTGGAGCAGAAGCTGGAAGAACGGGCAAAGGCTGATGCGCGTGTTGAACAACTCAAGACCGCGCCCTGCGTCGGTCCGCGATTGGGAGAGACGGTGGTGGCAATCCTGGATGATCCGCATCGCTTCGGGAACGGCCGGCAGGTGGGTTGTTACGCGGGTCTGACCCCGCGACGCTGGCAGAGCGGCGAAAGTGACCGCCAAGGTCACATCAGCCATGCGGGCAACGGCCTGCTGCGTCAAATGCTGGTGGAGATTGCCTGGCTGGGAGTCCGCCACAAGACTTGGATGGCCCAAGTCTACGAACAGGTGCGTCGCGGCAGCGACAAACGGAAGAAGATCGCCATCGTGGCGGTGGCCCGCAGACTCCTGGTGAAGCTGTGGGCGATGCTTCGGGATGGCACCCAGTGGAAAGAACCGTTGCCGACGGCGCCAACGTGAAGAGACGGGGCAAAATGACGGGTAAAGCGTCCGGATGAGTCAAATGGGAAACAGGCGATCGGAGTTCGACGGTTGGCAAAAAAGCGGCAAGCCCGATGTTGGCTTGAGCACCAAACTCGAAGGCCAGAGTGGGTGCCGCTGTTGTACAGTTGAATAGGCCCGCGACCCAAACAGATCTTTCGCGGAAGCTCTGAATAGAAGACTGAAACAACGACTCGCGTTCCGAACGCCAGAATCCCGCTTGACAAGGCTCGGCTCATAGAAGCCAACGGCGCGCAAGCGCCGGCGAGTGTTATATTCGAGTCAACGCAGCCGGGCCGGCGCAAAGACCGCAACCGATAAAAATCTTCTGCCTTGCAACAATCAATCGTCGCCCGTAATTTCCACAGGCGCGCATGATTGTGATCTATATTGTTCTCGCCTTAGCGGTGGCTTGCGCCGCCATGATGGTGCTGGAACGCCGAGGCATGCGCACCACGCTCACGCTCTCGTTCAAAGGGGACGTCAAGCGAGAAACACGATTCCTCGCCCAATACGGCCAACTCGTCTGCACATTTTTCACGGCCCTTCTGATCTGGCAGATCGACCAGTCGCGCGGGCTCCGAATCTGCGAGGCGCTTTGGACCGCAGTGATCGGCGTCACGATCCTGGCGACGATCGTCAAGCGCCTCCTCGGCCGGGCCAGGCCCCGAAGCGAGCATGCGGGAAAATTCCTCGGGCCATCCCTCAAGCACGGCAATTACCGCGAAAGCTTTCCCTCCAGCCATAGCGCTTCCGCCCTGGCCTACTCGACGGTTCTGGCGATGGCGTATCCCCATGCGGCCGTCACATTCTGGGGCCTGGGATTGACGTGCGCAGTCCTGCGATATGTCATGGATGCCCATTGGCCCAGCGATGTTCTGGCCGGCATCGCCCTGGGATATTTAGCGGGGATTCTTTCCTGGCGAATTTTCTTTTGAGCCGTGCCCATGCCGTTGCGATGGGATTTTGTGGATTTGATCGAGCGCATCCGGCAATTGCTGGAAGCCGCGGAAACCGAACTGCGGCTCGAGCAGGCCGTCTACGGCCTGGATGTCCGCGACGAGCGCTCGCTGCAATCTTTGCTCGCCGACCGGCTCAAATCGCATTACGAAGTCGCCCGCGAGGTTCACTATCCGAGCACTGTTGGGAAAAAGCTCACGCATCGCCAACGATGCGACATGGTGCTGACCCCGCCCGGCCGGCCATTGCGTTTGGATTCCGCGCCGCCAACTTTGTTCGATCCACCAAATGCTGCCGCGCCCGAAGAAGCGCTCTGGCTGGAAGTGAAGGTGGCCTACCAATTCCGCGAAGGCGGCGTGCGACACTCCGGATACGGAGGCCAATGGCGCAGCGCCGTCGTCGACGACCTGCGAAAAATGGAAGCGGAAGCGCGAATCCTCGAAGCGGGATTGCTCCTGATCGTTTTCAACGAATCCTCCGTCGTCCTGGAAAAAGACCTGGAATTATTCGAAACCGTGCTGGCTCAGAAGGAAGTTCTGGCGGGGTTCCGGCACGTACGCAGCGTCGGGATTCTCGACCGCATCGGCCACCAACTCTGCACGGTGGCATTATGGCCGACCATTCAGCGATGAATGAGGCGCCGGCGCCAAAGAGTCATCAGCACCAGCGCGCCCGTCAAAAGCGCAGGGCGCCAGGTTCGGGAACGGCCGAAAAATCCGCCGAAAAATCGAGATTGGCAACGTGAGGCGTGGTCTGGGGATAGTAATTGCCCGCTGCCATGTCCACCTCCACGCCACCGCTGTAACCGGAAAAGAGCGAACCAATGCCGGCGATGTCGGTTTCCCCTTCGGAATAATCCCCCGTAAATTCGAGGAGATATTCGTCGGCCGGATTCAGCACGATGCCGCCGGTATCGAACGTCAGAAGCAGAAGTGGATCTTCCGGGCCGGGAGTAAAGATCGTTGGCGCACCGGTGGAAAAAATGGCACTGCCGACCGGGGAAAGGGTCGTGGTCGACCACTCGAACACCTGCGCGTTCAGGCCGGCTTCCCCGCCATATTCCGAGGTCGCGTAAATGCTGAACGAATTCAGCACCGGATTTCCGGAAGGAACCGTAACAGTTTCACCTAAGCCGCTTATGTCACCAACAGTGCCATACAACGTGAAAAATCCCGGTACTTCGACAGATGCGGACGCCGAGAATGGGTCAACGCCAGCGATAACATCCCCGCGGGCTACACCAATCCAGAAAAGGCCGAACAGGGCCGCAAGCAGGCCGCTGACGAGATTTACGGACAGCCGATTCTTCCCGGCGTTGTTCTTTATTTCTGTATCTTTTTTCATTTCACAACCCCCTTTCCCCGAATTCGTTGCGGCAAGCTCGCCAGGAGTGCAGGTTGACACGAAACAAGCTTGGTCCGTGTTTGCAAGCATGGCGGGAGGGGACGCTTCGTGGTCCCCTCCCGCCGGCGCGATTCTCAATTCAAGCGCTTCGCCGTTGCCGGCGAAGGAAGAACATCCCGGCGGCCAGCAGCGGCAAGCCGACCGGCTCGGGAACGTTGTAGTAGAGAGAAAACGCAAGGTCTTCCGAAGGCGGCGCGGCAGATCCCGTCGCGAAGCCGTCGGTGGTAGTGTTGTAAGACAGCGGCACGAAGCCGTTTTCGATCAGGCCGCTGGGTCCCGTCGCGTTCGGTATGTATGTGACGTTTCCGCTGACGGCGTCGTCCAGGTAATGAAACACCGGCTGGTTAATGGCATTGACGCCTTCGATCACATCACCTGGAGGAGCGGCGAAGGGATCGGGAATCGTATAATCACGGTTATGCCATCCCCATTGGATGGGGTCACTTGGAGTGGTCAATGCGACGATCTTCAGCCAGTAAGTCGTGCCCGCGAGTTCAGGAAAAGGGTTCTTCAGTTCAGCGTTATATTCGTAGAGCGGTCCATCGGGGCCGGGAACCGAGGGTTCGGGCGTCTGCGTGAAAGTTCCGGAGAGCGGCGCCAGCACGCCAGGCACGACGGTCTGCACGCTCAACGGCTGACCCGGCTGGCTGAAAGTTCCGTTCGGGTTGCCAGTGCCCGGAATGTTCGATTCGAACGAAATCAGGAATTCCGGAACTTGATTGGACGTCGCGCCGTTGGGGATATACGAACCCCACCACTGAACATCGACGACGGGACTGCTGACATTGTCCGAGAAATCATCCGCGGCGAAAGTGCCGGTGAAGGCGTTCTGCGCGGCACTCAAAGTGGCCGTGCTGAGTTCGTCATGCCCGGGAAATTGAGAGTTCGGATTTGTCGCCAAATCCCCCAGCGGCAATTGCTGGAACTTCAGAGCTTCACCAGCCAGCGGAGCCGCCCAGACGGGCGCTGAGGCGCTCAGTGCAAGTCCGGCAATGCCGCAAAATGTTAACGACGCGGTGCTGTATCGACGTTTCATGATGTCTCCTTCGAGATTTGAAGAAATCTGTGCCTGCCGCAAAAAACTCCCCACTCCGGCGAGTCTCGCAGCCGCAAATGAGGAAACGAATCGCGTGCCAAAGGAATCTGGCGAACCCCTCCCCCACCTGCACACAGCGGGATTCCCGATGGATTTTGCAAAAAATGAAGCAATTCACTTTCGGGAGACTTTTCGACCCAACCCGCCATTTTCGGGTTCATTTCAGCGGCTCGTTGGATGCAAGCTGTTGCTTCAAAAGGCGGTTAGGCATCAACCCACCAGCTCGGACTCAAAGTCGCCGGATTGGTGGGGCAAGATAATATGCGCAATCTTTACAAGAAGTTTGTTGACCATGTTCATTATGATAGTAAAATCCGGACAAACGTTGGGAGCGGCAGAAAGCTTGTACTTGCATAAATCACCGCGCTTCTAAAGAACACAACCGCGAAAATTTCTGCCGGGCATAAATTTAATCGCAATGATCTCTTGATCGGGGGATCTACATTGCGACGGAGCGAAAATGCTTCAGGGAGCATGCCCAGTCGAAACCCCGATCCCCGATCCGACAATGTCGAATCCGGTGTTCATCGGGCACTCATCGGCCATCGAACGGCTCTCCGGCGTTGCCAAGCGGGCGGCAGTGCTCAATTCAACCATCATCGTTTCCGGCGAGACCGGCACCGGCAAAGAAACGTTTGCCCGGCTTATCCATTGCTATTCCCACCGGAAGGCACATCCTTTCATACCCGTCGATTGCACCGCGTTGCCGGAATCCTTATTCGAGAGCGGCTTGTTCGGACACGTGAAGGGCGCTTTCACCGGAGCTCATCGCGACTCGCTCGGCTACATCCGCTCGGCCCATCTTGGCACGCTATTTCTCGACGAAATCGGCGAATTGAGCCTGGGACTCCAGGCGAAGCTGCTGCGGGTATTGCAGGAGCGCTGCGTGGTGCCGGTGGGCGCGACCTTGCCGCAGCCGGTGGATATCCGCGTCATTTGCGCAACCAACCGCGACCTCGCCGCGATGGTCGACGTGGGAACCTTTCGCCAGGATCTTTTTTACCGCCTCGCGGTTGTGTCTCTGGAAGTACCCCCACTTCGCGAGCGGGTTGAAGACATTATCCCGCTGGCAAGATATTGGCTGAACAAGCTCGCCGAAACCTACGGTGAGGCTCCCAAATCCATCCCGGCGCCCGTTGCCGAGGTCCTGCTCGGATATTCCTGGCCGGGGAACATTCGCGAACTGTTCAACGTGATGGAAAATGCCCACGTTCTGTCGCGCGGATCGACGATCGAATTGTGGGATCTGTCGCCCCGGATGAACGCCATCGCAACCCGTCCACGGGGCATATCCCGCTACCATCTGGCAACTCTGGAGCGGCAAACGATCGTTGAAGCTCTGGCCCATTGCAAATTTAACCGCACCGCCGCGTGCGAATTGCTCGGTCTGGAACTCCGCAAGCTGAATCGTCGGATCGAGTCGCTGAAGATAGATGTACCCACCCGATCCCGCTTCGGAACACGACACGTTCATCGAAGCCCATCTTCAATTTTGCAATATGTCGGTTAATGCGTGCTGCCCCGGCCGCAACCATGCCTCTCGAACCGCCGGTCGGTTCGTGCGATATTAGCGGGTATTGATCGCCGCAACCCGCCATGCCCGCTGGGCCGCCGCCGCTTTGTTCGCGGTAATCCTGATCGTTTTTATCCCCGTTCTCCGCACGGGCGGATTCATCTGGGACGACCCTCAGTACATCACGGGCAATCCTCTGCTGCGTACCTGGCCGGGACTGCTCGCGATATGGATTCATCCCTCGGCTTTGCCGCAATATTATCCGCTGGTCCACACGACGTTCTGGATTGAATACCATCTGGTCGGGCTGCATCCGCTGCTCTATCACCTCGACAATATTCTTCTGCACGCGATCGCGGCGATCCTGCTCTGGCGGGCGCTGGCGCGGCTTGGCGTACCGGCCCCGTGGCTGGCGGCGGCAATCTTCGCCATACATCCCGTGCAAGTCGAATCCGTCGCGTGGCCCACGGAACGGAAAAATGTCCTTTCGCTCGTCTTCTATCTTCTGTCGTTCCACGCGTACTGGAATTTCACAGAGCGATCCAGAACGACGGATTATTTGCTCGCCCTGCTCTTCTTCATCGCAGCCCTGCTAAGCAAATCAGTAACCTGTTCCCTTCCCGCGGCGATTTTGCTGGTCGTCTATTGGAAAAATGGCCGGATACGCTGGGCCGACATCCGGCCGCTCATCCCATTTTTTCTCCTCGGCATCATCATGGCCATGGTCACAGCGAAGCTGGAAAAAGATCACGTCGGCGCATCTGGCCCGGAATGGAATTTCACGTTCGCCGACCGTTGCGCCATCGCCGGACGCGCACTTTGGTTTTACGCCGGCAAGCTTCTCTGGCCGCATCCGCTGGTTTTCATTTACCCGCGCTGGGAGGGGATGATGAATCTTTCCCAGCGGCCATGGCTGATCGCGTTTCCGCTGACGGCGCTGGGCGCCATCGTCGCGCTTTGGTTGCTGCGGCGCAGGATCGGCCGGGGACCGATCGTCGGCACGCTCTTTTTCGCCGGGACTTTGCTGCCGGCGCTGGGGTTCATCAATTTGTATCCAATGCGATATTCGTTCGTCGCCGATCATTTCCAATATCACGCGAGCATCGGCCTGATCGTCCTGGCGGCGGCAGGCCTGCGGCATCTGCGGGCGTTCGGCTGCGCCGCTGTCCTCGCGGCACTTGGCGTGCTTACCTGGCAGCAGGGATATCTCTATCAAAATCAGCTCGCGCTGTGGAAGAACACCGTCGATCATAATCCCCATAGCTGGATGGCCTGGGGAAATCTCGGGGATGAATATGCCGCGCTTTCCAATCGGCCTGATCTCCCGCAACCCGAACGAAATCAGGATCGCGCCCTGGCAAGGCAATCCTACGTGGAACTGTACAAGCTCGCGCCGGATCAGCCGCTGGCCCATCTGAAATGGGGAATTGTCAAGGAATATGACGGCGATCTGGAAGCCGCTCAAGCCGAATTTGAACAGGCGATCCAACTGGCCCCGAGTTTCACCATCGCGATGAACAGCCTCGGCATGCTCCTGATGCGGGAACATCGGCCAACCGAGGCGATGCAGCAATACCGGCAAGCCATCGAACTGGACCCCAGTTATGCCGAAGCCCGCGTGAATTATGGAGACGCCCTGCTGTCCCAGGGCGATAAAGACGAAGCGCTGGCGCAGTATTCCCAAGCCGCCGCGCGCCGGCCGGATAACGTGGAAGCGCAATTCAAACTGGCGAACATGCTGCTGACGGAAGACAAGCGGCCCGATCTGGCGATCCCGCATTTTATCGCGGCCGTCTATGCCGACCCAAATCGCGCCGATGTCCGTACGAATCTGGCCGTCGCACTGATCGAGGTGGGCCGTTTCGACGAAGCCCGCGACCAATGCCGGGAGGCGTTGCGAATTGATCCGAAGCTCTCGCAGGCGAAGGAAGTTTGGAATCGACTAGGCGGTGGGTAAGATTTCTTCGTGACGACAAAGATCAAAAGTTGTCCAATGTGCCACAGCCGCAAAATCCGTCGTGTGCGGAGGGATGTCAAAATCGACGTTGGACAAATCCATTTTCTCGTGCCTACGGTTGGATTTGATGAGTGTCCCCAGTGCGGGCAACAGATCTTTGATTTAGGGGCGATGGAGAAAATCGAAGCTAATCGAGTGATGAAGGTTCGCTCGAAGGTCCGGCGGCGGTCCGCCTAATGGAACATAGGTGCGAGAATATCATCCGTGAATTCATCGATGGCCGACTCCAATTTCGTCATCGCAAACCTTCTCGGAATTAATCCAGACGGGACGCGATTCGATGTCGTCATCCATGTCGGAAAACCGGTCTTGGATGACAGATGCTATGCTTGCAGCGTTCAGCTCATCGGTATCAACGACAAGCCACGTCGAATTTATGGTGAGGGGCCGATGCAAGCATTGTTTTTGGGGCTGAAATTCGTCAGGCTTCACCTCGAGCTGGAGGAAGAAAGAGGCGTTCGCTTCTTCGCACCGGGGGAGGAGATCAGCGGCGAGCCCTTCGACTGGCGCCGTTTCTGGTATGGCGATCGCCAGGCAACTCCGGGATAACTTTTATGCCAATAGTCCCGGATCCCTAATAACCGTTTCTCAGGTATCTTGCCCTCCGGCACAAACGATAGGCCGGATAAAAACGCTTCTTTTTGCTATCCCCCCAACAGGTCTCGCACACTTGCCCGATTTATTTACAATTAAGGCCCTATAACCGTCCGATAACCACGGCCGTTGTTAAGAGAAGGTTTTGGTGAACCGGAGTGCGGCTGCGCGTGGTATTATCGAACCAATGGCGGTTGTGTAAGAGGATTTGTTCCGATGGCTTCCGTTCCCGCATCTCCAGCGCCCGCTTCGACCGAGCCGATGCTCGTTCCCCAGGGCGACTACGCCGGCAAGCCGCCACTGAGGCTCCAGAAATCAGTCGTGGTTGTCGGCGGCGATGAGCATTGCCATCTCCATCTGATCTCATCCTCCGTGAGCCGGCATCACGCGCTGATTATTCACGATCGGGACGGCGTTTACATACGCGATCTGGGCAGCAGGACAAAAGTCGTCGTCAACGGCCAGCCGCATCGCGAAACTCTTCTGGCCAACGAAGATGAAATTCATATCGGGAAATTCTCGTTCAGGTTTTCGCTTGCCTCATCCGCAGTCGATCATGCCGCCCGGGTCCCGGCGATCAAGATCATGGTCAACGGCAAACCCGCGGCATCCCTGACAACTTCCCGTACCCTACTGATCGGCAAAGGAGAAGGATGCGACATCTCGCTTTTGGATGATGCAGTCTCATCCAGGCATGCCATCATTTTTACCGCCAAGGGAAAGCGGTATGTCCGCGATCTGGATTCCCGCAAGGGCACATTCCTGGATGGCGAGAAGATTCATCAGCATGAAATCCATCCGGGATCCGAGCTTCGCATCGGGGATTCGACCATAACCCTGGCGGAGATCGCGCAGCCGCCGGAAGTGATCGAAACGCCTGTCGCTGAAACACCAGCCATCGCGGTCGAAGCCGAGCCCGAGCCGGTCGCCGAAACGCCGGCTCATTCCGGGGACACGCTTCCTTTGCCATTGGAACCCGAGCCGGAACCGGAGCAAACACCGGCTGCATCGCAGGAACCCGTCGCGCAATCGCCCGACACGCCCGAGCCGTTGAAATTAGAGCCCGAAGCCGAGACAAGCACTGATGCCCTGGAGTCCGCACTCGCGGATGCCAAGATCGACTTGAGCAAAGATGCGATCTCACCCGAACCGGCGCCGCCGCGCAATCGCCCGACGAACCGGAGCCTTTGAACTTGGAGCTTGAAACCGAGACCAGCACTGATGCTCTGAAGTCGGCCCTCGCGGATGCCAAGATCGACTTGAGCAAAGATGCGATCTCGCCCAAACCGGCGCCAGCCGCGCAATCGCCCGACGAGCCGGAGCCACTGAAACTGGACCTCGAACCCGAGGCCAAGACGGATGAACTGGAGTCCGCACTCGCGGATGCCAAGATCGACTTGAGCAAAGATGCGATCTCGCCCGAACCGGCGCCCGCCGCGCAATCGCCCGACGAACCGGAGCCTTTGAACTTGGAGTTTGAAACCGAGACCAGCACTGATGCTTTGGAATCCGCCCTCGCGGATGCCGAGGTCGACCTGGGCAAAGATGTTCGCCCGGCTAAACCAGAACCGGCCGCGCAAATCTCCGATGTACCAGAGTCACTCAAGCAGGAGATCGAACACGATCCAGAGCCTGCCGCTGTGGAGTCCGCATTTGCGGATACCGAGATCGAGTTGGGGAAAGATAAACATCCCCTCCCGCTCGAACCGGAAACGGAAGCGCCTGCCGAAGAGATCGCGATTCCGAAGATGGCCGATGAGCCAACCGCCAAAATTGAAACGCCGGAACCGGCGAACGAACCGGCACATTCCGAAATCGATCTTTCGGATACCGCCCTCGATCTCGAACCAGAACCGGCCGAAGAGCCGGCCGAGCCCGCGGCGGAAATTCTCGACTTATCCGCCGCAACCCCAATGCCGCCCCCAATCGCTTCCGCGACGGCTCCGACAACCGCCGATGAAGAACTCATCGCAGGGCCGGCCTCGGAACCCGCCGAGAGATTACCGGAGCCCGGATTCGCCGTCATTGAGGATTCGAGTCCTCCAGAATCGCCGATCGATGTGAATTTTGATTTGGATCTGCACCTCGACCCGGTCGAGAAAATTGAGGGAATGGAACCGCCGTCGATCGAACTGCCGGAATCCTTCCAGCCGAAAATCGAGTTAACGCCCACGGAACTCGCATCAGATGAGCCGCTGAATGCTCCGCAAGAAGACGCCGTGGGCGAAACGACGATTCAAGAGTCAACCACGGATATCGCCCTCCCCGCCCCAACCGAGGAACCGGCCGAAAAACCAAGGAAGCGACCCGCTCGCGGTCGCAAGGCCGCTCCAAAAAGCGAAACCAAACCGCCCAAAACTCCCCGCGCCAAGGCAAAACGGCGTCCACCCAAATCGGCCGAGCCTGCCGCCCTATCTGAGCCGGTCGTCGATTCGGAATCGGACGCGAAGGAAGATTTGGTCGGCGAGCCGGAACTCTCGCCGTCCTCCGCAGAGGAAATTTCCGCTGATGAGATTCCGGTCGCGTTGATCTCTGAAGAACCGGCCGGAATCGCGCCCGCAATTTCCGTGCAGCCGCAGGTTCCGGAAACTCCGCCGCCCTCCGACGAACTCCCGACCGATGTCCAGGACACACCGCCCGCGGCGGCCGAAGAGGATTCCGCTCCCGTTGTGCCCGCAGAAGACAGCCGTCAACCGCTCGCGATTCCCGTCGCCGCAGATATCCCCGAGGCCCCGCTCCACCTCGATGATCAATCGGTGGGCGATTGGAGCATTCCGACAGCGGCAACCGACGAAATTTCCGCCTCCATCGTTTCCGAAGATCAAACCGTGCTAGCGCCGGCGCTATCGACCGAATCGGGGATTCCCGAAGCCCCGCTCGTCGGGGATGATCTGGCCACCGGCGATTGGGCCGCTCCCCCGACACCGTCGGAGGAAATTTCCGCCCCCATCGTCTCCGACCCCCTGGTAGCCGTACCACCGTCCAGTGGGCCGCCGTTACCGCCGCCGAACGTGCGCCGGCCGGCCGCTCCGGTTTTAGAAACGCCGCTCAGTTCGATTGGCGGTTTTGGATTTGTTGGTGGAGGATCGGTCAATCTCGACCATTTCATCGGCGGAATGCCCATCCAACTGCCGGAGCTTCCCCCAACACCGGCCGGATTCGGCAAAATCAGAATCGATATGAGCGGCAAGCCGTCCACGGCTAGAGCAACGGCCGCTCCGATCCAGCCGCCTCCTCCGCAGGCTCCCCCAATCGCTCCCCCGATTGCTCCTCCGCCGCCGATTGCGGCCGCAGCGCCAGAGGCTTCCGCACCGCAGCCGCCTCCGGCCGAACCGATCATCCAGCCACCGCCCGTCTCCTTCACGCCACGGCCACCGCAAAAGCCGGCCGTTGCCCCGGATGTCTACCGTCCCGTCGACGAAGGTTCTCGTGAAGAGAAATCATCCCCCAGCTTGCCAATGCCATTCAATGCATTCGACGGCCTTGCGATGGGGACCGCCATGGATACCGATATTTTTTCTGGAATGGCGGCCAACCCGACGCCGATAAACGATGCAGCGTTCGGCGGCGCCGCGTTGAGCCGGCCGGACGACTACGCCATTCCCGACAGCCCCGAGGCACCATGCGTGCCGCCGAGAAACCCGAAAAAGATTTCGCCGATGACGATTTCTGGAACCGCACCGACGAACAAGACGATGCGGCCAAGCGACCGGAAACCCCGCTGCCTCCGCCAAGCAAGGAAGAATTGAACGAACTTCAAGACACCTTGACGGAGGAAGAGCCGGCCGATGCGCAATCGGACGCCTCCCTCCCCCCGCGAGATGCCCGAATCTTCTCCCCCCGCCAAGCGCCGGCGATTCCGCATCCCCTTCCTCATGCCGATTATCTTTCTGGGCGTTATTGTTGCGCTGGGAGCGATCTGGGGGTTCATACACGTCCAGTCCCAGATCAGTGGAACCATGACGTTTCTGGACTTCAGCTACATTCCCGGAACCCAGGATTCGATCGACTTCGAAGCCGCTCAGCGGCGATTGCTGGACGACCAGACCCGCCAGCACGCGGCGGAAATTCTGGCGCGTGACTATCCCGGCATCGATCAGGGATTTTTGAAAACGCCGGAGCTTTTCGACCAGGTCGCGGCATCGGTCTCCCTGAGCTCGGCCACCCAAACGGCCTCAACGCAGACCCTCCTCCAAATATCCAGCACGGCTCGGACAAAGAGGGCGACCGATCGCGGATGCTGGCGGTTTTGCAATCGCTCGCGGATCGCAACGCGCCGCAGTTGGACGCCAATCGGCGGATTCGCGATGAATTGCAGCACGCCCAGCAAAACGTCGACGACACGCAGCAGAAGCTGGATAAGATCAAGAATCAACTGTCCGAATTGACGCCGGTCATCGACGCCGCGCCGCCGGGTGATCTGTTGGAATCCCTGACGGGAAGAAAAAACGCGCTGGAACACGCCCAGCTTGAGGCCGAATCGGCGGTAAATCGCGATCATGCCGACCTGCAGCGGCTTGCGGCGCCGCAATCCGCCGACACCACGCCCGCGATCGCCGATCCACAACTCAAGCAAATGCGGCAGCGTTTGGCCGATCTTTCCGCCGAAGTGGACAGCACCGATCCGACCAGTTGGCCGGCGCCGCTGTGGCGCGGCAGAACCTCCAGGCCGCGTCGAGAAAGTTCGACGAACAAATTGCGGCCGCCAATACCCTGCTCGGAGGCGAATCGCAGCTTCGCCAATTCGTGGATTCGGCCATGGATTCACAAATGAAGGCTCGAGACCTCATCAATATGCTGATCGTGGATGGAGAGGACCTCGAACTGCAACTGGAAGACACCCGACGCGACGTGGACGACCTCATCGAGACCCAGCAGGCGGATAAGTGGGCGCTGGACCCCCAGCTCCAGTCGCTTCGCGAAAACCTCGACAGCGCGCAACATCGCTATAACGCCAACGTTGGCCAGGGAATCACCGACCCGCGGATTCTCGATCCGCTGCAAAAGGAAATCGACAACTGGACTGCCCAGGTCAAAGCGCGGCAGGCGGAACTCGGGGCCGATCCGGGCGAAATCCGGGTGCAGGAAAGCCTCAACAGCATCATCGACGCGCTTCGCAAAAAACTGGCGAAGGAAAAACACCAGACCGATCAGGTGTTGGACCCTTTGGAAAAGCAACTCGCGGATCTCGACCCTCAGGTGGCCGCCCTGCCGGCGGCGCAGCAGGAACTGGCGAAGCAGATTCGCCAGAAGCTCGACACCCTCAACGACGCCCGGCAGAAATTCGCCGATTCCTTCGGCGACGAGCAACTGGCCCCTTCCGCCAAAGTCGCCGAACTGAAAAATCAGATCGCCGACCTCAAAGCCGACATCGCCGCCCGGCAGGCGGACATGGAACACGCCGCCGTCGCCGCTCGCGATGCGCAGCACAACGGCGATCTCGCTGCCGTTCAGGCTAGGCTCCAGGCCGATCAGAAAAATTTTGATGATGCGTCCAAAAAACTCGAAACCGGAATGAGCGACTACGACGAAGTTCACGCCAAACAATTGGCCGCGGACGCCGCCCAGCAGAAGAAAATAAACCTGCTCGACGACCAGCGATCGGCCTTCGCCGACCTGGAAACCGCCCGGCGAAACCGGGATGAAAAGCAGTCGGCCGCCGATCACGCTTTCGACATCAAGCCCGTGACCGCCACCGACGTGGCCGTCATCGCTCCGCCCGATCCAAGAATGATGTATTCACTCGGGGTAATGGGCGCGGGTCTGATCGCCGTAGCCCTGGCGGCGGTGGCCACGCATGGCGGTCCCCGGCGATCGGGGAAAAAATCCGCAAAGCCGCCAATCGCCACGGATTTCGATTCGCTGGTGATCCCCATGGCTTCGGATGACGACCACGCGGCGACGGCGTAAATTGGCTGCTCCTTCGCAAGCCGTTTAATTCCTCCAAACGCAAATTGGGAAAATACCTATTCGAAATGGGTTCAAATTCCTATCGAAAGTTTTTACGTGCTAGGGATAATTAGTCCTTGATTTGCTCTGACGTTTTTCAGATACGGAGGAAAGTTGGAAACGAAACTACTACCACGCATTCAAATTCTGGCCGCCCTTTGTTTTATCGCGCTGCTCTCGTGCCCTCCCACCCCGGCCCATGGTCAACTCTATACCATCGCGAACTTGGGCCGTTTACCCGGCTCGATTCCCTTCGAGGCGACGGCTCTCAACAACTCCGGCCAAATCGTGGGGTTCTCTCTCAACGGGAATTCTTTCCAAGCCTTTCAGGACAGTGGCGGCATTTTCACCGCGCTTAACACTCTGGGCGAATCCGAAAGCGTACCCACTTCGATCAATGACGTTGGCCAGGTGGTTGGTCGAGTGGATAATGGCTATTTCGCCTCGTATACGCCTTTTCTCTATAGCGGCGGGGCAATGACGGTTCTGCCGACTCCCGGTGGCGTGCCCGGTGAAGCAACGGGCATCGATCATGCCGGGCAAGTGGTCGGTTGGACATACAGCACTGGTGTTGGATATCACGCTTTTCTGTACAGCGGCGGCACGATGAGTGACCTGAATTCCCTTGCCTCAAGTTCGACCTTAACACTCAACGAGGCCGAGGGGATCAACGCTTCCGGACAAATAGTGGGTGATGCGACCAACGTCGGCGGATTTGATCAAGCGTTTGTCTATAGTGCCGGCGCGGTGACCGATCTGGGAACCTTTGGTGGGGACAACAGCTTCGCCTTGGGGATAAACAACGCCGGGCAGGTCGTGGGTTATGCGCAGACCGCCGGCGATGCGGCGTATGATATTTTTCTGTATAGCGGCGGCATAATGACTGACTTGGGAACCTATGCGCGCAGCTCCCCGACGCCTATCTTTCCATCAATAACGAAGGGCAGGTCGTGGGCAACTCGTTCAGTAACCATTTCATTTACAGTGGGGGGACAACTATCAACTTAAGTTCTCTATTGGCCGCTAGCCACTGGACACCTCTTTTCAATATCGCCATTAACGACTCGGGGCAAATCGTTGGGTTCGGAGATGGCCCCCAGAGGGAATCTTCCTTCCTTCTTACACCCACGGTCCCAGAGCCGGCCACGCTGATGCTTTTAACCCTGTCTGCCGCAGGATTGCTCGGACGACGTCGCTCTGGGAGAGGACCGCCGGAAAATGATATGATCCGATTCGCGTGACCGGTAGACTGGACATTCAACGCTTGCTGCAAACCGCAGCCGAACACCAGCGCACCGGCCGGCTCGCGGAAGCTGAACCCATCCTGCGCCGGGTCCTCAAATCCCAACCCCGAAATACCGATGCCCTCTATCTTTTAGGACTGCTTACACAGGGCACGAGGCGATTCGCCGAATCGGCCGAACTCTTCCAACGGGCCGTCCACGAGAATCCACGATCGGCGAAGTATCTCGTCAACCTCGGCCTGTCGCTCGGCGGCATGGGGCTTGGCCGGACCCGCGAAGCAACCGACGCCCTGCGCGCCGCCGTGGCGATCGACCCGGACATTCCGGCAGCCTGGAGCAATCTGGGCAACGAATTCCGTAACGATCTAAAATTTGAGGAAGCCATCGACGCCTATCGCCGTGCGTTGCGCCTCAAGCCGGATTTCGCCGATGCGCATCTCAATCTGGGCGCTTCCCTGCAGGAAACCGAGCCGACTTTGCAGCCGGCCATCGACGCTTACGAAAAGGCGATCTCCCTGCAGCCCGATTTCGCCACGGCCCATTGGAACCTGGGGTTCGCCCTTCTTTTGTCCGGCGATTACCCGCGCGGGCTGGCGGAATATGAATGGCGGTTGAAAGTCCGGAGCATCGCCGAGCCGCGCAATTTTCCCGAACCGCGATGGGACGGCGGCGATCCGGCCGGCAAGCGAATCCTCATCCATTCCGAGCAGGGTTTGGGCGACACCATCCATATTTCGCGATATATCCCAATGCTCGCGCAGCGCGGCGCACTCGTGATCCTGGAATGCCCGATTCTGCTGATGGGCCTTTTCCGCAATCTCCCCGGCCTCGCGCAAATCCTCGCCCCCGGCAAGCCGTTACCCCCGTTCGATCTGTATTGCCCGATCATGTCCCTGCCCCTGATGTTCACCACGACATTGGCAACGATCCCGTGGCCCGGCCCCTATCTCCACGCCGACCCGAAATTAGCCGAACAATGGTCACAACGAATGCCGCCCGACCCCAATCGCCCGCGCATCGGCCTGGTCTGGGCCGGTCGCCCCGACAACAAAATCGATCACAAACGCTCGATGCGTCTCGACCAGTTCGCCCCATTATCCGCGATAAAAAACGCCCGCTTCTTTAGCCTGCAAAAAGGCCCCGCCGCCGCCCAAACGCGCCGCCCCCCCGCCGGGATGGAATTGATCGACCACACAAATGATCTTCGCGATTTCGCCGACACGGCCGCGATGATCGCGAATCTGGATTTGATTCTGACGGTGGACACATCAGTCGCCCACCTCGCCGGCGCCTTAGGCCGCCGGACGTGGATTCTGTTGCCCCGCAGTCCGGATTGGCGATGGATGCTGGATCGGGAGGATTCGCCGTGGTATCCGACGTTGCGATTGTTCAGGCAAAAAAACCGCGGGGATTGGGGTGAGTTGATGGAACGGGTGAGAACAGAGTTGGCGAGGTCTATGGCGTTTGAATGATCCGGGCGCAGTTCAAATCCGGTCGTCCCGGTCTGGCGTGACAAAAATCGCATTGGGGAGCTTTTCGCCGCCATTCGCTTTCCCTATCGGCGCCTGCATTATCCTCCGCGGTTCAACAACCGATGGAATTTGAACTACTCGTCGTTATCCGCTAACGTCCCATGAAATAATCCGCATCTGGAATCGTTCGGCTTCCCTATTGGCGCAATGTGTTGGCGTCGGAGAACAACTGTGCGGCGTTTTTCGCTGGCGACAGGAAAAAAGGAACACTCATGAATCCCAATAAAGCGTTGTGGGAAAAAGGTGACTTTACAAGGATTGCACAGACCATGAGGCAAAGCGGTGAGGCGCTGGTCCAGAAAATAGGGATCACAAAAGGGCTTAAAGTCCTGGATCTGGGATGCGGTGATGGAACGACCGCTTTGCCGGCGGCAAAACTCGGCGCGGATGTGTTGGGAGTCGATATTGCCAGCAATCTTGTGGCGGCAGGGAACGAGCGGGCGAAGTCGCTGGGCTTGCAGAACTGCCGGTTCCAGGAAGGCGACGCAAGCAATTTACACGAATTGAACGACCATACTTTTGACCTGGTCGTCTCAATTTTTGGAGCAATGTTTGCGCCAAAACCTTTTGATGTGGCCAAAGAAATGGTGCGCGTGACCCGTGCCGGCGGCCGGATCGTGATGGGGAACTGGATTCCCAATGATCCGACGCTGGTGGCCCAGATTTTGAAAATCAGTTCCGCATACACACCGCCGCCGCCGGAGGGATTTGTTAGCCCGATGACCTGGGGTATCGAGGGCCAGGTGATAGAGCGGTTCACCGCCGCCGGCGTTGCAAAAGAAAACATCTCGTTTGCTCGGGACACTTTCGCGTTTAACTATCCCGGTGCGCCAGTTGTGCTCGTGGATGAATTCCGAAAATACTACGGACCGACCATGAACGCATTCGATGCGGCAGAGAAGAACGGTCGAGGGGCTGATCTGCAAAAGGAATTGCAATCGCTTTTTGAAAATCAGAACAAACACCCGGATAAGAACGCCACCTCCATTCCCGCCACTTTCCTGCGTGTTACCGTGGCTTGTTGAACGGCAAGCCCACGCCCCCCCCTCCAATCTCTAGAGTTATTCCCGGATGTCGCGGGGTATCACCCGTTGCCCTCACGGTGTAATCACCCCGGACGCCCCAAAAAGTTGAGCCAAACCCAACTCTGCGTTAAGAATGCTCCGGCCGCTCGCCACTTTCTCGTCGTTTCAATATGACCAAAACCATCCGGCATTCATCTCTATTGCGAACGCCGATGGCGGTAATCTTATGCCTCCTCATCTTTCAGAGCAGGAGTTTTGCCCAAACCTACAACCCCCCTGCAACCGAACCGTCCGCGCCGCAAGCTGTATTCGTCGGACTTTTTATCAACGACATCTTCCAGATGGACCTGAAAAGCTCGACCTATGTCGTCGATTTTTACGTCTGGCTGCGCTGGCAGGGCAACATCGACCCGACCAGCATCGAATTCGTCAACGGCAGCCTCGACTTGAAAGAGCATCCCTACAGCATGGAAGTCGCCGGCGAAAAATATATCTCCTACCACTGCCGGGGAACTTTCCATGCCGCGTTCGACTATCGGCGATATCCCCTGGACGAGCATCGGTTGAATATCGAAATGGAGGACGCCACCCACGATTCGCGCGAACTGCAATACGTGGTGGACGACAAAAACGTCCGTGACCTGCCGGCGGTCAAACTTGCTGGGTGGACCTGCACCCCGCCCCAGTTCATAGTTCGAGACAATCTTTACCCCACGACCTTTGGCGACCCCTCTATGCCGGTCGGCGGCCAGGTCAAATATTCACACCTCAGTTGCACGATCCAGATTTTCCGGCACAGCGTCTCGCTTTATCTCAAGACATTCCTGGCCCTGTTCATCTCAATGTCAATTGCTTTCCTGTCGTTTGTCGTCAAGCCGGACCAGACCGATGCGCGATTCGCCCTCGGCGTAGCCGCGATCTTCGGTGCCGTGAGTTCGGAGATCGTCACGAAAAGCAATCTGCCGGACATGCCCTACTTGACTCTGGCCGACAAAATTCACTTGTTCAGCCTGTTTGTCATCTTCCTTTCCCTGCTGCATTCATGCCTGGTGGTGCGATTGCTTCGCCCGTACAACGTCCGAATCATCGACCGCGTCGATCGCATATTGCTCTTCGTTTTTCCACTTTCATATGCGACCGTCGTTGTCCTGCTGACGTTCCTGTGGTAACCAAACCGTGCCGATGACCGGCAAAACTCCGGGATCGGCGGAGCATGAGCAAGTACAAGAAGAGAGATTTTCCCGTCCCCGAGATTCGCCGATACCTTGAGCCGGGCCCGGTCGTGCTTGTCAGTTCAGCCTGGAAGGGAAAGGCCAACATCATGACCATGGGCTGGCACACCGTCATGGAATTTACGCCATCCCTGGTCGGCTGCATCATCAGCAATCAAAACCACAGCTTCGAGATGATAAGAAAGAGCAAAGAATGCGTGATCAACATTCCGACCCAGGATATGGCCAAGAAAGTTGTCGGCATCGGAAATTGCTCCGGCTCAGAAATCGACAAGTTCAAGAAATTCAATTTGACCGCGGTCTCCGCTTCGAAAGTAAATGCCCCGCTCATTCAGGAGTGTTACGCCAACTTCGAATGCAAAATCTTCGATACCCAGCTCGTGAATCGGTTTAACTTTTTCATTTTCGAAGTGGTCAAGGCTCACGTAGCGGTCTCTCCAAAATATCCCAAAACCCTGCACTTTCGCGGCGACGGCGTTTTCATGCTTTCGGGGCGGTCGATCAAGCTGCCGTCAAAAGTCTGATCAATCGGTTGTTTTGTCAGATAACCATGCGAGACCAGCCTGTTATCACATTCCATTCGCCGGTTCCGGTGGCGCTTGTGGAGAACGCTGTGCCTGCGGGGCGCCGTTCACGGCCGCGAAGATCAATTCCCAATAAGCGTGCAGGTCCAGTGTCGCCTCAAGGTCGCTGTCTTTGACGGCGAATTTCTCGGTTCTGACGAATTCCAGTGTTTTCGCAGACAGGGGCGATTTCGCGTGCGGCGCCGATTCCAGGTATTGGTCAATCCTCGCCGCTGCCTTCGTTTTGGCGGCTTGGGCCGATGCCGGGTCCGGATAGTGTTCGACAATCACAAAGCCCGGAGACTGCGCTGGTGGAAGTACGATATTGATCGAGGCATATTCCACTCCGGCCCATTCATCGGCGCCGATATTCATCGGAACATTCCCGCTGGCCATGACTTTCGTCATGAATTCGCCCAGCTTCTGAGGATTGATCGCCGCGCGAACAATAGGCACATCGCCTGCCGCGGATAATCCCTTGGCCATGGCTGAGCGGGGATCGGACAACGGGTTCCATTGCGGTAATCCTGGATTGGATGATTCGAACACCACGGCGCTGCCAACCACGCGCGGCGCGCGGGAACCCGGGCTTGTCAGGTATCTGGCCAGAGTCGTGGCCGCGTCAGGGGAATCCGTCGGAAAAACAACGGTGCCGGCTAACTTCATTCCTGTGCTCTGGCCTGTATTGTCAGCGGTCAAGTCGTCCATTCGACTTATGACGTACAGGCTGGTGCCTCCCGATTGTTTGAAGCCCTCGATCCATTGCCGACCATGGGTTAGACCCATCTGGATGATCCCATTGATTCGCCCGTTTGACGCCGGATCCATTTGCGATCGGGTCAGCTCATTGCGCAAATCGGCAGCCACGGCATCGAGATCGATTTTTGTGAGATCAACGGTCAAGAGGAGATCCGTTTTGCTCTTTACAAATGGGGCGACCCGCGGGTCAAAGCCGAAATCTTCGTCGGCGGCGGGCGCGGCGATGTCCGACGCCGCGGGTGGTTGAGGCGCGGTCGCCGGACGATCCGCCAGAAGAAAAGCCCCCGTTCCGAGAGGAATGGCGGCAATCACGATTAGGATGGCGGCGATTTTGATTTTTGCGGAAATCATCATGGCGGAAACTCCTTTGGAGATGGCTATCGCATTGCTTGAGACGGATGTTGGCACACAGCCCATGGCAACATTCGCCGGGGCGACGTGCGTGACGTGAACCAGTAGCCCCGCGCTGAGGGCTTCGGCGGGTGCGGTGATTCCGCGACGTCGCAATTGGGCACGCAGTTTCTCAACGGCCCGAAGGATGCGGATTTTCGCCGCGCCTTCGGAGACACCCAATGCGGCCCCGACTTCGGCCACGCTCTTTTGTTGATAGAATCGCAGGATCAGTGCATCCCGGTCGCGGGATCGGAGACGGCTCAGCGAATCATCCAGGACCGGCGAGATTTCCCGCCACATCTGGTCCGGGTCGGGCTGATAGACTTCGCTGGAAGACATAGCCGCCCGCCTTTCATATTTGTCACGCCGGGTCCGCGCCGAATGGCGTTGGCCGCCGCATAGCGCGTGACCTTGAATAACCAGCGATGCAATGGGATCGCCGTGAGCCTCCCCGCCTTGTCAGCCATGACCAGAAAGACGGCCTGAGTGACATCCTGGGCCAGATGAGGGTCGCGGACCATTCGCACGGCGGCGGAGTAAACCCAGTTGGAATGCCGCGAAACCAGCTCGGTAAACGCCGGCTGCGAGCGATGATCTACGAATTCCTGGAGGAGCGAAGAATCGGATTGGTCGGGCATTACAGTCATTCAACCATAATGTGTTCGGTCGAGAGACATAGATACAGAAAATTTGTACCTAAGGCATGCGCAGCTGGAGTATTGACGAAAATCCGGTTTTTCAATCAAACTCGAACGAATCCCGCGCAATCACCAGCGGCCGGTTCTGCCCAATATTCAGCAAGAACCCAGCTGAGATATAGCTAGCCACAAGACTGCTCCCGCCATAGCTGACGAAAGGAAGCGTTACCCCGGTGACGGGGAAAAGGCGCATCACGACGCTAAGGTTGAGGATCGCCTGGGCGGCGAGGAGGGCAACGATGCCGATGGCGACGAGGCGGCCGAACGGTTCGCGCGTGGCGGCGGCGATTTCGATGCCGGCGATGAAAAGCACTACGTATGCCGCCAGGACCGCGATGGAACCGACGAGGCCGAATTGTTCGCCGATGATGGCGAAAATCATGTCATTCCGTGCTTCGGGAACGCCTTGACCCACGGGGATTTCACCGCGGCCTTTACCGGTTGGACCGCCGGAACCCATCGCGGTCAGGGCGCGCAATTGCTGGAAGCCAGATTGGCGGAGGGTTTTGGGGTCATCGCTGAGCAGGCCGGTAAGGCGGGCGGCGCTGGTAGGGCCGCACTACAGCCGGAAGATGTCTGAAGAATGGCACATTTTCATCGCCGCTGAACCAGAGCAGGGGCGCCAGGGCAAGTCCCAGGGCGACGATGGCCAGGAGGTGTTTCATTTTTGCCCCGGCGACAAACAGAAGCGCAAAAAGCGTCGGAACAAACAGAGCTGCAACGCCCAGATCAGGCTGTTTGAGGATCAACACCGCAGGGATCAGCGTCAGCAAAAACGGCGTGAGCAACCCCGGCATGGTGCGGTAGTTGTCGCGATACCGCAGGTATCGCGCCAGCACCAGGATGAATGAAATTTTCATCAGCTCCGACGGCTCGAAACTGATCCCTCCCGGAAACGAGATCCAGCAACACGCGCCGTTGATGGTATGCACCCCGGGGATGGAATGGCCATGGCTTTCGGCGAAGCTGCCCACCAGCGTATAGCCGATCAGTATCAGGCTGACGATATAGAGCAGCCAGGCGTATCGCCCGAGGACGAGATAATTAACCGCCTGCATTGCCGCCAGGACGCCGACGGCAACGGCGAGGAAGACGAGCTGCTTGGATCCATCGGCCGGAGAATCGACCCAGATGCTCATAACGCCCAGGACGGAAAGAACGGTGATTGCCAACAGGACCGGCCAATTGGCCGCGATCGCGAGTTGTTGCCAAATCCGATTCATTCCGCCAGCTTGAGAATTTTGCCTGTAGGCGACGGACATTCAGTCCATAATGTACCTCATCAGCGGGCGGTGGCGAACATCGTTCGTGCCGATTGCAGAAGGAGATTCCGAACGTTTTCAGGCCAGCCAAGTGCGCGCAAAGCGCCGCCGCCGGTTGAATTCGAGTAAACGCTGCTGACCGGCACGGGGAGCGTAACGATAAAATTCTTGTTCCCGGCGAGCATTCGGGGATATCTCGTAGCCCCCGGTGTTTCGCGTAACTATACTAACGCCCCATCGGGATAACGGTCGTGCAACGGTTATTGAGAAACCACGCGGAAGAGTATGCGATGGCCGGTTCATTGTGGCGAAAACTGCCGGGCAGCTATCGCGGACTTCAGATGCGCTGCGCTCCAGGCACGCACGAAACCGTGGCGGCCATGGTGAAGGAGCTGAACGTCGCCCGTGGGCCGGTGCTCGATCTGGGCGCCGGTTCCGGGGCGCTACTGGCCAGGTTGGCCGACATGGGCTTTACGGACCTCACGGCCGCGGAACTGGACGCCGCAAAGTTCGGATTGCCCGGCGTCACGCCGTTGGCCATTGATCTAAATTTCCAGTTCGCAGGCACGTTCGGCCGGCGATTTTCGCTGGTGACGGCCGTCGAAATCATCGAGCATCTCGATTCTCCCCGGCGTTTTCTTTGCGAAGTCCGCGAACTTCTGGCGGACGACGGAGTGCTTGTCCTGACGACCCCGAATATCGCCGATTGGCTGGGACGAATCCGATTTCTGCTGACCGGTACGCTGCGGTATTTTGACGACGGGCAATATCGATTTAATCATCATGTTTCCCCCCTGCCCGCGGTTCAACTCCGGCATATTCTCGACGAAATCGGGTTGCGGATCGTCGCCAAGAAATCGGCGGGCGGCTTTTTCGGCCCGTTGAAAATGGCGGCGCTCGCCCCATTTTGGCTGCCGTTTCGATTGTTTGGCGGTGAATCGGCGATGGGCGACGTAAACTTTTACGCCCTGGTTCGCAGTGAACCGAAATCATCGCGCCCGGGGACTGGACCCAAAAGCCGGGCGACGCGCAGAATAGGCCGAACGCAATCCTTCATTCAAACGCGCAGGCCGCAATGGCGGTTTTAGAATTGCCTGGACGGCGGATGAGCCAAAGGAATTCGCCGGGTTGCGGGCGGGGAAACCGAGCCGGAACAAAGACGACGATGACGGTCCGATCGCGTTCGTTAGCCAGAACACACCGAACGGTATGCGACAGCGGCGCGAGCGCTGAATGTCGAGTTTCGACGACGGCATAGAGCGCCGCCTCGGCATTGCGCCAGACACCAAGAAGACGACGCCGCAATATCAACGCCGCCATCAGAGTGATCATCGCCGCAGGAATCACGATCACGCCGGCAATCAGCCGGCGTGCTAGCGGCTCCGGCGACGTGCGATCGGTCCAGACCGATGTATCGTTGGGATCGATGCGCAACTGAACCGTCTCGCCCGTGGTCAGGAAGTCGTTGGACGTGAGCGCACCTTCCACCTCAATGGTTTGATCCTGCCAGTTGAACTTCAAAGTGCAGGGTGAATCCGGCGGATATTTTGCGCCGGTGCGGGCTTCCCCGTTGACGGAGCTGACGGTGGCGGTGACGGGTGTGCCATTGGCGATCAGCCATGCCTCGCGGCGGGCCTCGATCACTCGCGCAGTGAAGAACCATCCACCGATGCCGATGAGCGCGACGGTGGCGAGCAACCAGAACCGAATGACCGGCTCGGTCCAGCACCGACGTCTGGCGGCAGGGGTGAGCGGCCTCGGCGGCGGTGGCGGCGCTGGAGGAGCATTGGTGGACGCGGCGGGAGCTGGTGACATCGCGCCGGCGTATGGAATCGTCGGCGGACGGCGCGGTATATCCGGATTTCGCGGCGGTTGGGTCACTCCAGCCTCATTCGATTACTCAATTACTTGCCGGCCGAAAGGTACCCGTGCTTGATGCAGTCCACAAGCAGGTCGTGTGCGATCGGCCCCGCCACGCGCCCGCCCGCTTCGCCATATTCGACGAGAACTGCAAACGCGATCTGCGGATGGTCCGCCGGGGCGTAGCCAATGAACCAGGCGTGGGCCAGATGCAGTTCCGGATGCCCATCGGAGGTATTGGGCTGGCTATACCACCCTTCGGTGCCGGGATCACCGAAATGGATCAGGCGAACCCCGGTCGGCTTGCCGTCGGGGCCGTGATCGACCAGGGACATGAACCCGCCCGTCTGCGCCGATCCGGTTTTTCCGGCGATTTGGATGTTCAAGAGCGGATCCTGATCCAGCGGCGGTTCATCCGGCCCCACGTCGACATTTTTGGGAAGAATCATAAATCCGGAGCCGCCCTCCGTGCAGACTTGCCGCATCCCGGTTTGCACCGCGGCAAGAGCCGCGGACGATAGATGCAGATCAGCGCGGTCGGGATCGGCAGGCGCGGAGGAATGTCGCGCCAAGTCGCCCGGCCTGGTCGTCGGCGACCAGCCGCGGACGCATCCAAACGCCGTTGCGCGCCAGCGTGGCGGCGACGTTGGCCATCTGGATCGGTGTCGCCTGGACATATTGGCCTTCGCCGATGCCCATCGGGTAGGCCTGAATCTGCGCTTCGGGGGCGCCTGAGCTCTGGGACGGTAGAGAAGCCCCCGGTTCTCCTCGATTCCAATTCCCGTTCTTCGGCCCAGGCCGAATCGGTCGTACCAATCTGAAAGCTTGGCAATGCCCATTCTCAGGGCGACGGTTTCGAAAACCACGTTGCAACTGACGCGGATTCCATCGGTGATCGTGAGCATGTCATCCGGACCGATATGCTCGTCGTTTCCCCCGCCGGGACCGTGGGTGACGGGAAGGTTGCGGGCCGTGCACAGGGCGTAAATCCAGCAACGCCCATGAGGCTGCGGCTTTCCATCGATGTACAAAATCCCTCGGCACTGAATCTTGTCCGTCGGAGTCATTGTCCCATCGGTAATGGAAGCGCTGCCGACAATCGGTTTAACAGTGGAGCCGGGCACGACCGCCAACTCCGTGGCGCGATCGAACATCGGACGATTCAGTTCGTCTTCGGAGTATTGAGAATAATGCGCATCCAAATCGTTCGGGTCGAACCCGGGATTCGAAACAAGCGCCAGAACTTCGCCGGTATCGACTTTGATAACAACCGCGGCGCCGTGCTGATTGAAACGGGCGGGATGCACGGTTCCATTGTCCGTCGTTTCGCGGCGGGTTTTGACGAAATCGTTCTCAATATCCTGTTGAAGCAAAACATCGATCGAGGTCGGCACATTCCTTCCCGGCACGGCATCGATTTTGTCCACGATATCATCGGTTCCGACGACGCTCTCAATCTTGCCGCGCGTGCCGCGCAGCGTGTTTTCACACAACGCCTCGATCCCGGTGCGGCCGACCTGATCGGCCGGCCAATATTTCCGTAATTCCCGGAATGTCGAAACCCCATAATGATCCAGCGCGGTTTGAGACCACAGCCGCAATGCCTGATCGGACCAGCGCTCCTGCACCTGGGCATCGGTGAAATCCGCGTCGGCCACAATCTCCTCCGGGCGGGCCGTCCCCAAGTATCCCAGCACATTGCACGCGGCCCGCCCAAAGGGATACTGGCGATATTTGCTGGGAACAAGGCTGAGGCAAAAGAAGCGGTCTTCCTGCCGCGCCAGCCGGGCCTGAATCTCCGGCGGGATGTTGTGCAGGATCATGTGCGGCGAAGTTTCTTCGCCGACTTCAACCTCGAATTTGTCAACTTCAGCCGCGTCGGGCCCGGCCTCATCGGGGGCAGTATCCGAGAGAAACTTGCGATACCAACTGGAAGAATTTTCGCGCTTTGATTTCTCCTCCGCCTGATCGTAGTTCCGCCACCAGATATAGCGTTTTCGCATCTCGACGCGCTGGACGATGTCGGCGCGAATCTGGTCAATCTGCTCGGGGGTTTTGTTGCCGACGACGGCCAGCTCCCGCCACATCGCGGAAATATCGTCGGTGAGACGAGTTTCTTCATCCTTCAGCAGGGAATCCCATTGAGGGGAACGGACGGTTTGCCTGAACTGATCTCCGAGCCGGCTTTTGAGGTTTTCGGTGGCGCGGCCTCTAAGCCATTCGGGATCAGGTTCCTCCGTAATGGCGCGATAATCGACGCAGGCATCGGTGCACGGTGCGTCGACGGCAAGCTGGCGGCCGTTGCGGTCGAGGATCGCCCCACGCGCAGTCTCAATGAACTCATCCCGCTTCATGAGTTCGGCCGCCTGCGTTCGCCAATGGTCGTGCTGAAAAATCTGAATCTGGGCCGCGCGAATTGCCAGCCCCGCCGATGCGATCAGAAGAACGATCAGAAGAACTTTAAGACGACGTTCAAACATGATCCCATCCGTGGGAAAACGCCCGCCTACATTCTCCCGCGATTGGTTTGAAAGTGAAAGACCCCCCGGATTTTTTGCAGACCAGCCAGAACAAATGGCGCAATAATTGCCGAATAAACCGCCGAATAAAACAACGGCATCGCCGGCGGATGCACCCCGGGCGCCGGTGGCCGAATCCACCCGTGCAGCGAGACTATGATCGCCACGATCAATCCGGCAAATCCCGTTAACACAAATTGAGCCAGCGGATGCCGGCGATTGACCGCCTGCTGGACCGAAATGATGAACACCGCCGCCATGCCATAGCTGAACGCGTACAGTCCCAGCGTTCCCTGGCCCGTCAGATCGTGCAACGCGCCGAGAATGAAACAGGCGAGCAGCGCCGTGTCACGCGGAGCGCTCAGGGCGATAAAGACCACGGCCAGAAGGACGAAATCCGGCGAAGCATTTTTCCATTCGATGGCCCGCGCCAGTCCTGCCTCAAGCCCCAGGGCGATGTATGCGAGAATGAAAAAACTGAGCCATCGCATGTCTGCCTATTTCTCATCGCTGATGCGTCATCACCCAAACGTCGCTCAGGTGCATGAGATTCTGCTCGGGCGCCAGCCGGATATCGGCAAACAGCGTCTGCCGTGACAACGGCTGGACCGAATCGATCCGCCCGATGCGCACGCCCTGCAGATCGCGCGGCCAGGTTTCATCGCTCAAGACCACCCAATCCCCCGGCTTAATTCCGGCCTTCTGAACGTCCTCAATGGCAAGGTTGTCGATAACCATCTGCCCCTCGCCACGGCCGGTGACAATCGCAAGGAGGTCCTTATTTTCCCAAGCGCCGTTGGCGGCCGAGTATGAGACGAAATGAGCCGTGAATCCGGGAAATCCGGGATCGGTCACCAGCCGCACCTGCGCGGTCATCTCTCCGGCGCGGATGATCCGGCCGATCAATGCGATCACCGACCCGGAAGAAAGCACCGGCTGATCCACGCGAAGGGCGCTGATTCCCGATCCGGTGATGGTAATGGCATCATGCACGCCGCTGTCGGCAGCGGTGACTTCAAACCGGTCGCAGAGGGCTTCAAAACCGCCCAGGCTGGCGCGCTCGCCGGCACGCTGCTGGAGGTGGTCGATTTCAGCGGACATCGCCTGAATCTGCTGCTTGAGGGCCAGATTCTCACGTTCAATGTCGCGCGAATCGCGGGTGTCCTCTATCGGTTGGGCCGCGAACCGGCCGCGAATGGCGTTGGCAATTTTATAAGTCGGGCGGGAAATGGGAATCAGAAGCGTCTGCAGCGATGTGCCGTTCAGATCAGTAGCCCGCCGAGGAAGCGCAAACGCGCTGAGAAGGCTCAGCATCATCAAGCCGAAAAAGACCTGTTGGAATTTCACAAGGGATTTAGCCAACGCGAACCGCGATCACGCCTCATCCACATCCGACTCCATCGTTTCCTTCCACAGTTCCAGATTCTCCAGATAAACGCTGGTGCCTCTGGCGACACACGTGAGCGGGTCCTCTGCCAGCCTGACCTCAAGACCGGTCGCGTTGGACAGAACCGTGGTCAGACCGCGCAGAAGCGACGAACCGCCCGCCATCGTGATGCCGTTCTCCACCAGATCGGCCGCCAATTCCGGCTTGGCCAGTTCCAGCGTGTGCTTGACGGCATCGATGATCTGCGTCACCGGCTCCTGAAGCGATTCGCGAATTTCCTCGGCGCTGACCGTGGTCTTGCGCGGCAAGCCGCTGATCAAATCGCGGCCGCGGACTTCCATGCTGGTCGGGTCGCCGTTCATCGACGGCGCGGCCGATCCGATTCCGATCTTGATTTTCTCGGCCATCTGGTCGCCGATGTCCATGTTGTACGTTTTTTTCATGTGCCGAACGATCGCGTCATCGAAATCATCGCCGGCGACTCGAACGGATTCGCAAACACTGATATCCGCCAGGGAAATGATCGCGACCTCGGTGGTGCCGCCGCCGATGTCCACGATCATGCTGGCCGTGGGTTCGATGACCGGCAGGCCCGCGCCGATGGCGGCCGCCATTGGTTCTTCGACCAGATACACCCGCCTGGCCCCCGCGCGTTCGGCACTGTCGTAGACCGCCCGGCGTTCGACCGCCGTGATCCCCGATGGGATCGCGATCACCACGCGCGGGCCGATGAAATGCTTCCGGCCATGCACTCGCCGTATGAAATACGCCAGCATCGCCTGGGTGATTTCAAAATCGCTGATGACGCCGTCCTTCATCGGGCGGATGGCGGAAATGTTGCTGGGAGTTTTGCCAAGCATTTCCTTGGCGACGAGACCGACGGCGTTGCCGTTCTGCAAAACGCGATTGGTTCCCTTCTTGACGGCAACCACGCTGGGTTCGTTAAGGACGATCCCCTGACCTTTGACGCAAACCAGCGTATTGCATGTGCCCAGGTCGATGCCCATGTCAATGCTGAACATTCCCAAAAATGAATCGAAGATCACGCAGCCTTCTCCTGACTGTGCGGATGGAGCGTAAGAGCTTTGAAGATGCAGAGCCGACCGATGCTCCGCATCGAAACGCTCTGACAGTGACGGGAACCCGCAGCCGAATCGAAAGCCAAGCCTTCCATCAGGCCACAAGCCGTTAAGAAAGTGAGATACACTTTCCTATCCAAATGCCCGCTCCATCGGGTTTCCGGACGTTGTCCGGCAAAGTGGGTAAAATACAGCACGCCCGCGCCGCTTAGCAAATGCCTGTGGACATTGTTCGACAGATTTGTTTAGCTCCGCGTCTCGCCAGCCCTGAACTTGTCGAAGGGCCCGGCGTGTTAGAAAGGACGACCCATGACCCAGGAACGATGGACCGCGGTGGACCGCTACATCACGGATTTACTTGTCCCTCAAGACCCCGCACTGGACGCCGCCCTCCGCGCCAGCGTCGCGGCCGGCTTGCCGCCGATCAATGTCTCGCCCAACCAGGGCAAGCTGCTCATGATTCTCGCCCAGCTTCACGGCGCGAAAAATATCCTGGAAATCGGCACATTGGGCGGCTACAGCACGATCTGGCTGGCCCGTGGGATGTCGCAGGGCGGCCACCTGATCACGCTGGAAGCCGACGCCAAACATGCCGACCTCGCCCGAGCCAACATCGCGCGAGCCGGCTTGGCCAACGTGGTTGATCTGATTCTCGGCAAGGCGCTCGACACCCTCCCACAACTCACCGGCCGCGGGCCGTTCGACCTGATTTTCATTGACGCCGACAAGGCGAGCCTTCCTGACTATTTTACCTGGTCGCTAAAACTCTCCCGCCCCGGCAGCCTCATTATCATCGACAACGTCATCCGCGACGGCGCCGTCATCGACGCCGCCAGCCCCGACCCGGCTGTGCAAGGCGTCCGGCGAATGAATGAGATGATGGCCGCCGAGAAACACGTGACCGCCACAGCCATCCAGACCGTCGGGAGCAAGGGATATGACGGGTTTGCGATCGCAATCCGTTTGGGATAATCGTCCATGCACAACCAGGAGCGGAACAGATGATCAAACGATCAACATGCGTCGCGACGGCGTTCGTATTCTTGTCCCTTGCGGCAATGCTCGCAGGGCAGACGACCGAGCCTTCAACCGGGCCGCAGGCCGCGACCGAACCCGCGCCCTCCGCAACCCAACCCGTCCTGAAAAGCCCCGGCGAGATGAAAATGCACCTGCAGTTTCTGGACCTCGCGAAAAAAGGAGACATCGATCTGCTCTTCATCGGAGATTCAATCACGGATTTCTGGCGACGGCCGGATCGCGGAAAAGCCGTGTGGGACCAATATTTCGCCCCACTGAAAGCGGCTAATTTCGGCATCAGCGGAGATCGGACGCAGCACGTTTTATGGCGAATCGACAACGGAGAGCTTTCGGGATTCGAGACCAAGGTGATCGTTCTGATGCTGGGGACGAACAACCTTAGCTCACCGCCCAAGTCGATTCGCAATACCAATGAAGAAACGATCGCGGGATTGAAACTGGTGGTGGCTGACATCCGCAGTCATCAGCCGCAGGCCAAACTGCTCCTCCTGGCGATCTTCCCGCGCGGCAAAACGGCCGATAACCCCTACCGGGCCGACCTCAACGTCATCAACCCAGAGTTGGCCAAGTTGGATGATGGAAAAAATATCTTCTTCATGGATATCGGGGACAGATTCTTGAACGATGATGGGAGTTTGAAAACCGAGTTGTTCGCCGATGGCAACCTCCATCCTAACACGGCCGGGTACAAAGTCTGGGCCGATGCGATTATCGACAAGGTAAAGGAACTGCTGGCGATGCCCTGAGTTTCCGCAGCCAAGGTGACGAAACGGCCATCGCATTCGTGCAAGATTCGGGTCCTCGGGTATGATGGCCATCGGCGTGGGCGGCGTTCGGCGATATACATTTTCCCTCTCTTTGATGATGTTCCTCCAGTACGCCGTCTGGGGCGTCTGGTTGCCGTATCTGGCCAACTACCTGATGGCCCCGGCTGACCAGGGCGGACTCGGGTTCACGGGCGCGCAGGTTGGCTGGATTCTCGGGCTGGCGGCCTCAATTGGAGCGATTTCAGCGCCGTTCCTGGCGGGTCAGATTGCCGATCGATTCATCAACGCGGAAAAATATCTGGCGCTGCTGCTTATCGCCGGCGGATGCATCAAGTTCGTCACGGCGTCGGTCCACGACTATCACACGTTCATCGCGCTCTCGATCATCTATTCCGTGCTGTATATGCCGACGCTGGCCCTGACCAATTCCATCGCGTTCGCGCATCTGGATAATCCGGAGAAGCAATTTCCCACGGTTCGGGTCTGGGGAACCATCGGCTGGATCGTGGCATCCAATGCTTTTCCGTTGCTGTGGCTGCAATCGAATCTCCATCTAACGATATTGCCGCCGTTCATCGCGGGAGTCGATAAACCCAACGCCACCGCACTCTGGGCGGATTGCCTGCGCGTGGCGGGCGTTCTTGCCGTCGCGTATGGACTGTGGGCGGCCTTCGCGCTGCCGCCGACTCCGCCGACGCGGAATCAGCAAAGCCCGTTTGCGTTTGCCAAGGCCTTTGCGCTGCTCAAGCATCGCGGGTTTCTGATCGTGACGCTGGTTTCCTTGCCGATCGCGATGATCCACCAGGTTTATTTCATCCGCACGGGCCCGTTTATCGAATCGCTGGGGTTTGCCAAGGCGCACGTTGGGCCGATCATGTCCATCGGACAGGTCTCGGAGATTTTCTTTCTGGCGACGCTGGGGTTTCTGCTGGCCAGGCTTGGTTTTAAATGGACACTCGTGCTCGGAACGATCGCGTATGCCTTGCGCTTCCTGCTGTTTGCCCTCGCTACACCCCAGACGCGGTCGCTGGTCCTGGCGGCCAATGCGCTGCACGGTCTTTGTTACGGCTGCTTTTTCGCGGGGGCGTTCATTTACGTTGAGCGCATCGCGACGCCGGATATCCGCCACTCGGCCCAGACGGTTTTCGGAATTGTTATTCTCGGGGTCGGGCCGGTGCTGGCTGGGGCGTATAACCAATGGCTGGATAATCTGCGGGTTTCATCGCCATTGGGGGATGTGTTTGACTATCGAACATTCTGGTTTATACAGGCGGCCGTTGCGGTGGGGAGCACGATGGTCCTAGTTGCGCTGTTCAAACCCGAAGCAACGCCGATGGAGCATCAATTGCAGGTGGCTTGAGGGGGCGCGCAAAACGCGCCGCTTGTACCCCAGCAAACGCGCGCTCTATACTCATCCGCGGCAACAAATGAAGGAGCCTGAAGAATGAACGTCCTGGTCGCCGGCGGTGCCGGATATATCGGATCGCACACCGTCAAACGCCTCACCGAAGCCGGGCATTCCCCGGTGATTTATGACAACGCCTCGCGCGGGCATCGAGAGGTCATCGACATCCTCAAAGTCCCCGGCATCGTCGCCGATCTGGACGACAAAGCCACCCTGGTCGACACCCTCCGCAAATATAAAATCGATACGGTCATGCACTTCGCAGCTTACGCCTACGTCGGCGAGAGCGTCGATCATCCGCTGATGTATTACCGCAACAATGTCGGAATCACGATCAGCGTCCTTGAAGCCATGAAAGAAGCCGGCGTCAACCGCTTCGTCTTCTCCAGCACGTGCGCCACTTATGGCGATCCCGATCATGTCCCGATCACCGAGGACGAAAAACAAGCCCCCGTCTCCCCCTACGGCCGCAGCAAGCTGATGGTCGAAAAAATCCTCGAAGACACGATGGCCGGCGAAAAAACCTTCAAATTCGCCGCCCTGCGCTATTTCAACGCCAGCGGCTGCGCGATGGACGGCACCCTCGGCGAAGACCACGATCCCGAAACCCATCTCATCCCCGTAATCCTCCAGGCCATCCTCGGCCTACGCCCAGGCATCACCGTCTTCGGCACCGATTACCCCACGCCCGACGGCACCAACGTCCGCGATTACATTCACGTCGACGATCTGGCCGACGCCCACATCCGCGCGATGGAAAAGCTGAGAGATGGCCAACCAATCTATTGCAACCTCGGCACCGGCCGCGGATTTTCCGTAAAAGAAATCATCGCCACCGCGGAGAAGGTCGCCAACAAAAAAGCCCCCGTCACCTTCGGCCCCCGCCGCCCCGGCGACGCCGTCGCCCTCTGGGCCGATCCGTCCCGAGCTAAAAAATTGCTGGGGTGGGAAGCGAAACATAAAGATCCGGAAACGATTATTCGGTCAGCGTGGAATTGGTTTAGTAAGCATCCGAAGGGGTATAAGGGATGAGCGGGAAAGAAATCATCGGTTGGGTTTTGCTGATCGTCTCGCTGGGGGTGGGGTTCGGGATGACGGTTTTCGCGGGAACATAGGTGTGGCAAAGTATTAGCGGTTCCAGCTAATGCCAAAGCGGCTATAGAGGGAAGTACGGGAGAAAGTAGAGTGGGCTGAAGATAGCCAGAATATTGGGCGGGCTTTCTCATTGATCATTTTTCATGGATTTGTATTTCGGCGACAATGAATAAGGGGGGGATCTATTATGCGTGACGCAATCTATCTCATTGACCCGAAGACAAAAGAGCCGACTCGCGTCGAGCGCGCCAGCTTTGGAGACATCGGCGTGAAGGAGCGGAAAGATCTTGAGGCTTGGGTGGTCGCACACCCCGAACTTCTAGGTGAGCGCCTAATAGCGATCTCTTCCGAGTTCTATCGCTTTGTTAAGAGCAACAAGCGGCTCGACGTGCTCGCAATGGATGAGGACGGCCTTCTGGTCATCATCGAACTTAAGTTGGACGTTGCCGGCTCTCACGCTGACTTGCAGGCGATCCGCTACGCGGCCTTTTGCTCAACAATGACAATGCAAGATGTCGTAAGTGAGTACGCGTCAAATCAAAACGTGTCGAAGGACGACGCCGAGAAAGCATTGCTCAACTTTCTCGCTGTGGATGAGTTGCCAGAACTCGGTGATCGTCCGCGCGTAATCCTTGGAGCAGGGTCCATTGACGATCAGGAGATTACGTCATGCGTGCTTTGGCTTCGGCGGTTTGGGTTAGACACACGAATCATCGCTGCGAAGCCAGCGGCCATCAATTTCTCAAGCAATTCCCTCGAGTCCCTTGCGTTCCACAAGCGACAACAGTTTGAGCGACGGACCTGCCGGTCTTTTCTCTCCCCGTTCCCACTTGCTCACCGAATCCTTTGTCACATTCAGATAGGACGCGAAGACCGACTGGCTCACATCCTCACGTTCGCGAAGCGCCTTGATTTCGTTGGCGCTGAACTCATGAATCGGCGTCAGACATGAACTGTCAAACCGGCGCATGGTCTGCTTGTCGATCATGCCAACGCCATGGAGGCCGACGGCAATCTCATGTATGGCTGCCTTGATGCCGCTCTTGTATTTTTTATTCTTGCGCATGGCACTGTATCTCCACAAATTCGCCGCGTTCAAGCAGCCCTTTCAAGTCTTCGTCCGAAGCTCCCAAAAGTTTGTCGGCAAGCATCTTAAAGTCCCGTTCGTCGCTATCGTCGATATTGGCCTGCTCGCTCTTGGCAAAACCATAGACGAAAAAAGAGCGGTGGCCGCGACGGAACAGAATAATGGACCGATACCCGCCCGACTTGCCCTCATTTGGCCGGGCGATCCTTTGCTTGATGACTCCCCCGCCGTAATCGGCATCAATCAAGCCTCGCTCCGCATCCTCTACTGCCTTACAAAGCTTGGCATCGCTAATTCGTTCCTTGCGTGCGAACTTCGCAAACCTCTTGCTCTTGAAAATTCGCACGGGCGACCTTTTGCTTCCGTTCTCTTAAAATAACAATGTATAGTACCGAGAACTACATTTCAACTGGATTCTTCTTCGGCTCGTTTTAGCCCCAGGCTGAATATTGTTGACCATGATTCCGCGGGGGCCGAAGCCGCGCGGGCGGTATTATCTCGCACTCCGTATTTGTCACATTTACAACAAACAATTCCCAAAATAATGAGATTGACCCCGCCCAACCGATGTTAGCATAATATTCGGTATGGACGAAGAAGACTTCTCCCACCGCGACGCCCTCCCCAATGGCCTCGCCCACCGGCGCGGGGCCGGCCTGAATCCCGGCAATCGTTTCGAGGCCGTTCGGCTGCATGTCCTTGGTGAAGAAATCGATCGCCAATGGATCGAACGCCAAAACGAAGACGGCTCAATTCACCGCGTCGAACGGCAGGTGTTTGTCGATCGCACCCAGCGCATCATCAACCAGGTCGCCAAGACTTCGGATGTGCCGTTCGATTGGACGCTGAATCCTTATCGCGGCTGCGAACATGGGTGCATTTACTGTTTCGCCCGGCCCTACCATGAATACCTGGGTTTTAGTTGCGGACTGGATTTTGAAACCAAGATCATGGCCAAGCCCGATGCGCCAAGGCTGCTTAAGCAGGAACTGGCGTCGCCGAGATGGAAGCCCGAGCCGATCGTGATGTCGGCAATCACGGATATTTATCAGCCGATCGAACACAAGATGCGCATTGCGCGCCAGTGCCTGGAAGTGCTGGCCGACTGCGGGCAGCCGGTGACGACGATGACCAAGAGCGCGCTGGTGCTGCGCGACACGGATTTATGGCAGCGTCTGGCCCAGATGAACGCCGGGCGGGTGACCATCACGCTGGTGACGCTGGATTCGGATCTGGCGCAAAAACTCGAGCCGCGCGCGTCATCGCCGATGGGACGATTGCGGGCGATTCGCGAGCTGTCAGCCGCCGGCATCCCGGTGACGGTCAACATCGCGCCGATTATCCCAGGGCTCACTGATGTGGAGCTGCCGCAAATTTTGCAGGCGATCTCCGAAGCCGGCGCCCGCCGCGCGGCATGGGTGCTGCTGCGGCTCCCTTATCAGCTCAAGGACTTGTTTCTCGACTGGCTGAACCGATCCGTTCATCCCGATCGCGCCAGGAAAGTCGAATCGTTCATGCGGCAGGCCTCAGGCGGAAAATTGTATCGGGCCACTCCCGATCGCTGGCGCGGACGAGGACATCTGGCCGAACAGATCGCACAAAACTTCGATGTATTCACCCGAAAATTTGGCCTGAACCGCGACATCCGCCCTCTCTCCACCGCCCATTTCCGCCGGCCCGAAGCGAACGGACAGATGGGCCTTTTTTAAGCGAATAAACTAGAACAAAACTTCCGGCTTGCCGCTCGATTTATTTCCTCGACGCCTTCCGTCTCTTCTTCGGTTTGGATTTAAGCCCGCCTGCCCCGATCAGCCCCGGCGAATTTTTCTGCGTCGCAGCGCGATTACCGACCCGGCGGCAATGATAGAGAGGCTCCCGGGTTCAGGAACAGGGCTGAACGCCAAGAACCCCGGCGCGTTAAGATTCGTGACGAAGTCACCATAGGAATTCCCGTTGGAACTTATCCGGAGAATCTCCCCTTGTTGCGAGGAAAGGGAATCCAGATTCGTACCGGAGACGTAGAGGTCACCGTTGGGGCCGAAGGCCATGTCCGCAGGCTGGAACACTTCCGCGGCGAATTCCGAGCTGTTGAAATCGGCGAAAACGGTTTGCCCGGTGCCGTCGGCGTTATAGCGAAGAATCCTGGGATCGCCGCTGTAGGTGTCCAGAACGTAAAGCTTGCCGTCCGGTCCAAACGCCAGGTCGGCACCATTGTTGAAGGTGTCGCTGCTGCCTTGAATGAGAATGTTGTCATCGTGGGTGCTGAGATTGATTTGCTCGATGGTTGAGCCGGTGGCGACGTACACGTGATTTGGGTCTTCGGGATTGGAAGCGACCGCTTCGGAGTTTCCGCCCTGCGTGGCATAGGTGTTCAGATAGCCGCCGGTTGAATCAAACGACTTCGTCGGGCCATTATCGCCCTCATCGGCGACGTAAAAGTTACCGTCGGGCCCGAAGGCGAGGCCCTGGACATTGCTCAGTTGCGATGGGCCATTGGCGAAGGGAATAAACGCGCCGCCGATCTGTGCGCCGGTGCCGGCATTATAGCGATTGACTACCGCCAGGTTGGGATCGGAGCCGGGGTCGCTGGTGCCGACATAGACCAGGCCGTCGGGACCGACGGTGATGCCCGTCGCCCCTGACAGCGAGGCGAACGTGTCTTGTCCATTGGTTTGAACGATCGCGCCGGTGGAACTGTCGAAGCGATCTACGACGTCACTATCGACAACGTAGAGATCCGCCCGGCTGATGGAGGGCACAACCAGTGGGACCAGCATTGTGGCCAGCAGGCAAAATTTGTCCGCTGCGGCCGCGATGGTTTTCCGCAAATTCAATGTCGTTGGCATCTTTCTTCTCCTTTTGGTCCGCGAATGAATGGTGTCGCGAAGCCTATCGATCACGACGCTAAATTTGCAAAGGAATTTCGCTGAATTCGGGGAATAACTGTCGGGCTGAATGCGTAATTTCAAGACCCGTTTGCGGCTGCCATTGAACCGAAAATTCCGCTTCAATCTCGTTTCATTTTCGCATGGCGGCGGCTAATGAAGTGGGCATATTCAGCCGTCCGTTCGAGGCTTCCATCCACCGGCGCCCTGGAGACGGCCGCCGCTGTTTCGCAACATGATTATTCCGTGGCGGATCACGCTCGAGCGGTTGAAACAACCTGTGCGGTGAGTGGCGTGAGCTTGAATTCAAATCGATATTGAAGCCCGTGAATCTATTTCTTCGAACCCTTCCGCCGCTTCTTCGGTTTGAACTTAACCCCCGCGAGTTTTCTGGCGGCGGTGAACGTCCCGAACAAACGTATCGACGCGCCGTACAAGGCCGGGTAATCGCGGCGCACCTGGCTGTCCGCCAGCCGCGCGCCATTCCGCGCGGCGGATTTGATCTCCCTGATCACCTGTTTCTTATCCCAGCTTCGCCGCTCGCGGAATTTCAGGGGGTCGAGTTTGGCGGCACGCAGAGCGGCATCATAAGCGCCGAAATGACGAACAGCCGCGGCATGAAGGCCGGGGTCCTCCTTCTGCAGCGCGCCGCTGCTCACAGGCTCGCCGCCCTGAGCGCGGCCCTTGAGTTCGAACGCGATTGAATTTCGATCCCAATGCCGATAGCGGGCGATGTCGTCGGCATCAAGGCCGGCGGCATGCAGGGCGCGCTGCCACTTGCCGAACAGCCGCGGCTGCAGCGCCGCGAACGCGGCCTTGCCAAGCTCGTCGCGGCGATGGGTCACCGCGCTCCAGTAGAGGTCTTCCCCACGGCGGCGCGCGGACTTGATCAGCGCGATGATCCTGGCCCGGGTCCATCGCGGCCGGCGCAAAATCGTCGAATAATCGATCCCCGCCAGCTCGACGGCCCGGCGATACGAGCCAAAATGGTAGGCCGCCGCCGATACCAGCGCCTGCATACGCGCGGAAAGACCGTTGTAGGACAGATCTTCGCCGCCTTTGTTAAGACGCCGAAGTTCGCGCAGAATTTCGTTTTTGTTCCAGATCATCGACACCCCTTTTTTGCATCGAGCTTGCCAATATCAACATCGCTTGCGAAAAGACAAGAACCAATGGGAGAACCTTGTGCAAATGGATGGATTGATCGTCTTGGATAAGCCCGGCGGGATCACCTCCGCCGGTGCGGTAAATCGGGTCAAGCGTCTGCTGGACCGGGAGACAAAAATCGGCCATGCCGGCACGCTTGACCCGTTCGCAACCGGAGTTTTGCTGCTTTTGATCGGCAAAGCGACCAAATCCAGCGAGAAGCTGATGGACCAGCCCAAGCGATACGATGCGACCGTAAAACTGGGAGCCTCCACGGCAACCGACGACCTGGAATCCCCGGAAGTTCCCTGGCCGCAGGCAAAGCCGCCGTCATCAGAAGATGTAAAATCGGCTCTCGCCACTTTCGCCGGAATGATTTCGCAGCGTCCGCCGGCATTCAGCGCGCTGAAGATTTCCGGCAGGCCCGCGTACAAGCTGGCGCGGAGTGGCCAGCCCGTCGAACTTCGGCCGCGCGACGTTCGCATCGACGGAATCGAAATTGTTTCCTGGCAATGGCCGCTGTTGAAGTTGCGAATCGAGTGCGGCCGGGGAACTTACATCCGGGCCATCGCCCGCGATTTGGGGGAGATGCTCAAGACGGGCGGATATTTGACCGAGTTGCGGCGAACTCGGATCGGGGCATTCGATATCACCGACGCTGTCACGCTCGATCAGTTGAATCACGACGGCGTCGCGCCGCATCTGCGCGGTTTCGCCGTGAGCAACCGGCGCCGTCGATGGCGCTTCCGGCCGGGGATAAAAATTGTCTCGATCATAAAACATGAGCGGATTGCCGCGGTCTGCGCCAATGGCGCGGAATCGGGGATTCTTCAGCAGACGGATCACCTCTGATCCCGCCAAAAGCGTCGGCCCGTAACCGTGCACGTCATCGACTCCGGGACGATGATAATAGTAGACGTAGTCATCGGCGTATCCCGTTCCGATGCAGGTGCCGGTGATGTGGCCCTGTTCATCAACGCGTGTGGAGAGACCATTCCACCCTTCCAGCGCAACCGGCCCGTATGCCGCGGGGTCCAGCCATCCGCGATTAACCCCCCTGGCCAGGGCATACGTGAACATGGCCGAGCAACTGGTCTCGGTATAACTGTCATTGCGGTCCAGCATCTGATGCCAAAGACCGTCGCCCGCCTGCAGACTGGCCAGTGCCTGGGCGTGAGCGCGGAACAGCCGCAGAATCCGGCCCCGCAACGGATGATCCTGGGGAAGCACCTCGAGCAATTCCACCATCGACACGGTGCACCAGCCATTGGCACGGCCCCAGTAATATCGCGGCTGATCGTCGGGATTGCCCGTGTTCCAGTGATGCGTGAACAGTCCCGTGGAAGGAATGAAAAGATAATCGGAAAAATGGAGCATCTGTGCCGCCGCGTCGTCGAAATATTTCCGATCGCCGCTGAGCGCGCCCATTTGCGCCAAAAAGGGAATGCTCATGTACGCATCATCCGCCCAGACCGAATTCCGCACGGGCCGCGGACGGGCCAGCGTTCCATCATCAAGCCGAAGCTGTTTATGACTGATGTACTCGGCGATGCGGTTGATGGCGACGCTAAGATCGGGGCCGACGTTGGCGCGGCGGGCCTTGACTCAGCGCCGCTCCGATCGACCCGCAATCATCCAGCGACATGGGGCTCAGCAGGGAAGTTATACCCCCGCGCCGGCGCTCGATATGCGACAGGTCCACCTTGGCGATCGCGTCGGCCATTATCTGAAATCGAATCGCGTCAAAATCAGCGAAGGATTTGTCGCCTGTAGCATCGGCAGCGCTCAACATGCCCGAATAGATAACGCCCATCGGATAGGTATTGAGCGCAAACGGGCGTCCGGGGATGGCGCCGGCGGTATAAGTCGGGCGCGTGGTAATCGATGTCATCACCGAAGTTTCGAGTTGGCTCTTCACCGCCAGAAGAACGCGGGTGATCCCATCGATCCGCGGCGTGCGGTAGGGAACCGGATAGTCCGGCGCCGTCGAGGCGTAACGCGTCGTGGGTCGGCTCGGCCGGACATCCGGCTCCGCGGCCCGGGCGGCCATCGCCAAAAGCACCAATGCGGCAATTCCTGATATGCTCCGCGAAACCAAACGCGTCATCTCGTTCCCCAGTTGGAATCAAAAACTCGCGGTGAAGTGCGTGACGATCACGACTCGCTCCGTTGGCCCGAAGCATAACATCCCGCTTGCGACGGGCAATTCCACGCGCATTTTATTGCAAATATGGCCGCCAATCATCTGCCACTCGCCCCCACGACGGCCTCCACCCGCTCCATTGTCAGCCCGCCCACATTCTCCGTCGAAAACGCCGGCGCAACCTTGCTTTCAATCTGCACGTTTTTGAACGTCAAATTCTGCGCCTGCGCGATTTTCGCGCCAGTGTCCGCCGCCAAACGCATATTCTCAAATCGCAGGTTCGACATCGGCAGCTCCGGCAAACCATCGATCCAAAGAGACTGCCCCGCGCTTGCGCAAGTAATATTCCGCAGATCGAAATTCCGAAAACACGGAGTCCGCTCGCTCAGCGGCTCGGGCTTGGAATTTTCCTCCTCGTAATACATGTCGAATGACACAGCCTGCTTCGCGATATGCGCCATCGCGATATTGGCCACATAAATATTCTCGACCACACCCCCTCGCCCGCGGACGCTTTTGAATCTCAGCCCCACATCCGTTCCATTGCAGACACAATCTGTGATCTGCACGTTGCGGATATCCCCCGAAGTTTCGCTGCCCAGCACGAACCCGCCGTGACCCCACATCGACGTGCAATGCCGAATCATGACGTTTTCCGTCGGCAAATGCCGCTTGCGCCCTTCCTCGTCCTTCCCGCTCTTAAGCACGATGTTGTCGTCGCCCGCATATACCGTGCAATTCTCCATCATAATATTCCGGCTCGAATCAAACCCGATTCCATCCCCATTCTGCGCCCACAATTCGTTGTAAATCGTGCAACCCCGCACGTACACCTGATTGCAACGCAATATCTGCACCGCCCAGAACGGCGAATTGCGAAACGTCGGCCCATCTATGGCCACATTCGTGCAATCGATCAGAGACACCATGTCTGGTCGAAGCAGATCCCGGAATTTTCGGTAATCCTCGATCTTCGGCGGATCGTTCGACTCCCGCAGCGCATCCAGCGCCTTCTCATTCTCCATTCCGGCTCGCGTCGGCCACCATTCATCGCCTTTTTGATCGACAACCCCACCCGACCCCACCAGCTTGTCCCAAAACTCCCGCGTGACCTTCGATTTCTTCACCGGCCGCCACGCATCCCCCTGCCCGTCGATCACCCCCGGCCCGGCAATGGAAATATTATGCAGATTACGCCCCGTGATCGGCGACGTGCATTGCACCGTATCCTTCCCCAGAAAGCTGGCATAAGTGAGCGGATAATCATCAAAATTCCGGCTGAACAGCAACTCCGATCCATCCAAAAAATAAAACTTCATCCGGCTCGCCAGCGTAATCGGCCCGGTGAGAAACGTCCCCCGCGGCACCACCACCCGCCCTCCGCCGGCGGCGGAACAAGAATCAATCGCCTTCTGAATCGCGATCGTCGAATTGCTCTTGCCGTCACCGATCGCGCCGTAGTCGGCGATATTGAATGTCCTTCCCGGAATTGCAGAGCATCCGCTCGTTCCGGCTAACAGCAATACGATCCACCTTGATATTCGCCTCATGATCGCCTCGCTTCCCGATTTCCGAAAAGAGTACAGATTGAACCGCCATGACGCCAAGTCGCCAAGTCGCCAAGGAATTCAAATGGAATTCATAAGCATTGCCCTTGGCGTCTTGGACTTCGGCGAGCTCAGTCGAGCCGCGGTTGCACTTTCTGCCATTAATTTGGCAATTTAGAGCCGGCAATAAGCCGGCCGCGGGAAAAACTGGAAATGCCCGCCACATCCCGTATCTTTGTTCATCACATGACCACCCCGGAATTCAGGCTCGATGGACTCACGGCTTTGGTCACCGGCTGCAGCCGGGGAATCGGATTGGGCCTGGCCGTCGGCCTCGCCAAAGCCGGCGCGGATATCGTCGGCGTCAGCGCGACATTATCCAATTCCGGCAGCGAAGCCGAACGCGAAATCAAATCGACCGGCCGCAAATTCCGCGGTTATTCCTGCAATTTTGGCGATCGAAAGGCGTTGCACCAATTCATCAAACAACTCAAAAGCGATGCCCCGCGCATCGATATCCTCATCAACAACGCCGGGATCATCCGGCGTAAGCCGGCCGCGGAGCATCCGGACGAATATTGGGACGAGGTGATTGAAGTAAATCTCAACGCCCAGTTCGTCCTGACGCGGGAGATCGGCAAGGAGATGCTGGCTCGCGGAAGCGGGAAGATCGTTTTCATCGCGTCAATGCTGACGTTTCAGGGCGGCGTGAACGTGGTAAGCTATGCCGCCAGCAAGGGCGCCATCGGGTCCATGGTAAAAGCCCTGGCCAACGAATGGGCCGGCAAAGGCGTCAACGTGAACGCGATCGCGCCCGGTTATATCGCGACCGACAACACGGCTGCGCTGCGGGCCGATGAGAATCGCAACCGCGCGATTCTAGAACGAATCCCGGCCGGCAGATGGGGCAAGCCCGAAGACTTGGCCGGCGCGGCGGTCTTTCTGTGTAGCCCCGCGTCCGCGTATGTGCACGGCACGATCCTGGCGGTGGACGGCGGTTGGCTCGGGCGGTGAGGAATCGCCACATCAAATCACTCGGAGAGAAACGTGACCACGTTAAACAGCGTTGAGCATCAACCGGTAAAAGCCGCGCCCGTCGGCAAAGTGCGATGGATCATCTGCGCCGTCCTCTTCGGCGCGATCGTCCTCATCTACATTCACCGCAACGTCGTCTCCGTTCTCAACGGCGACACTTTCATCAAAGTTTATGGATGGACCACGGTTGATTTCGGCCACATCGGAATGGCGTTTACCGCCGGCTACGCCATCGGCCTGGTCGGAGCCGGAAGGTTTCTCGATCGCATCGGCGTTCGCAAGGGGTTTCTCATCGCCGCTTTGGTCTGGACGGTTCTGGCGATGGGTCACGGCCTGATCCATTTTCTGCCCGCCTCTTCCGCGCTCACCGGATTCCTCGCCGCCCGATTTCTGCTGGGCATCTTTGAAGGCGCGTTTTTCCCCGCGGCCATTCGCGCGACCGCCGAATGGTTCCCGAAAAACGAACGGGCGTTTTCGACTGGAATCTTTAACGCCGGCAGCGCTTTTGGCGCGCTCCTGTCTCCGCTGATCGTTCCGCTGATCGTCGGCGCCTGGGGCTGGCCGATGGCGTTCTATCTCGCCGGCGGCCTCGGAGTAGTTTGGCTGGTCGCGTGGATTGCCTTCTATCGCGAGCCAGACAAAGACCCGCGCCTCTCCGCCGCCGAGCTTCAATATATTCGCAGCGATCAGGAGCCGCGCGTCAAAAGTCTGCCCTGGCGGCGAATCATCGGCTACAAGCAGACCTGGGCATTCTCCATCGGCAAATTCATGACCGATCCGATCTGGTGGTTCTATATCTTCTGGCTGCCGTCGTTTCTTGCCAGCCATTTCAAGCTCGACCTGAAACATTTCGGCCCACCGCTGGTCATCGTTTATCTCATGGCCGACGGCGGTAGCATCGCCGGCGGCTGGCTTTCGTCAAAACTGCTTGGGCTCGGCTGGAGCGTCAACCTTGCGCGAAAATCCGCGATGCTGATCTGCGCATTCTGCATCCTGCCGATTTTGTCCGTGACTTACATCGGGAACATGTGGATCGCCGTCGTCCTCATCGGCCTCGCCGCCGCCGCGCACCAGGGATGGTCGGCGAATCTCTTTACGCTCGCTTCCGACCTGACTCCTAAGGCGGCCGTCAGTTCCGTCGTCGGTTTCGGTGGAATGTCCGGCGCTATTGGCGGGGTGCTCTTCCAGCAGTTCACCGGCCACATCGTCGATAAAACCCACACCTATTTCATCCCCTTCGCGGTCGCCGCCACCGCTTACGTTTCGGTCCTGCTGATCATTCACCTGATGCTTCCTCGCCTTGAACCGATGAAGCTTGAACTCGGAGAAGCATTGCCCCCAACAGTTTGAATCAAATGAAAACCCGAATCGTCGCCGATCAACATCGATATCAGCGCATGACCACCGCCGAGCTGCGCGAATCCTTCCTCGTCGAACATCTCTTCCAGCGCGGAACCATCGAACTGCTTTACACCGATGTCGATCGCGCCGTAATCGGATCAATCGTACCCGTCGATAAAAAACTCGCCCTGGCCACCAGCAAGGAACAATTGGCCGCGGAATATTTCGCCGAGCGGCGCGAGATCGGCCTGATCAACACCGGTGCACCCGGAACCGTCATCGTCGACGGAAAATCCTATCCCATGGAAAACTGCGACGGCCTCTATATCGGCCGCGGCAGCCGACAGATCGAATTCGCCAGCGCCGGCCCCACCGATCCGGCAAGATTCTTTCTGATAAGTTATCCGGCCCACACGACCCATCCCACCACTCACGCCAAGCGCGCCCAGGCCGAGGCCGTTGAACTCGGAACATTAAAAGACGCGAATCAGCGAACAATTTTTAAATATATCCACCCCCGCGGAATCGCCAGTTGCCAACTCGTTATGGGTTTCACGCAATTGAAAGAAGGAAGCATCTGGAACACGATGCCCCCGCACACGCATTCACGGCGGACGGAAGTTTATCTCTATTTCAATCTCGATCCCGCCGCGCGCGTGTTCCACATGATGGGCACGCCGCAGGAATCCCGGCATCTTGTCGTCGCCGACGGCCAGGCGGTGATCTCACCAAGCTGGTCGATTCACGCCGGCGCCGGGACGCGCAACTATAGCTTCATCTGGGCCATGGGCGGCGAAAACCAGGCGTTTGAGGACATGGACCCGGCACCGATCGATCAGCTACTGTAAACACAAAAAAAGATGCCGGCGCCGGTTTTTTGCCTCTTCGCAGAAGGCCGTCGCGAACTTTAACAGGCCAGCCAACGGCCTTCGCAGCGTCAGCGCACTCTCGCATTCGAGCAAGCGATGCTTGACGGCACAAGCATCGTAACGACTATCCTCTTTGAAGTTGCATCGCCTCATAAGATCTTTCGTAATTCGGAAATCTTTCAACCTGGAGCATCCAATCGTTGATGATCCGCAACCCCGCTAGTCCAACAGGCGCATTACGTCAGCGTAGCCATCCGCCCGCCCATCCCTATAATGTTGCACCAACGAACAAAGGCTATCGTGTCGCAAACCTCCGCAACCCATATTGCCTCCCCGATTCTCGCCGGAAGCTCACAACACTTCCTGCTTCGCCGCCTTCATTCCCTCACGGGCCTCGTGTTCGGCGGATATATCGTCGTTCACCTCATCGTGAACGCAACGATGATCCAGGGCACTTCGCCGCACGATATTTTTCAGCTTCAGGTGGACAAGATCCACGCCCTGCCGTTTTTGTGGGGCGTCGAGTGGCTGTTTATATATCTCCCCATTCTCTTCCACACAGTTTACGGTGTCTTAATCATTCTCGGCTGCCAGCCAAACGTCGAAAAATATCCATACGCTAAAAATTACTTTTACCTCGCGCAGCGCATTTCAGCCGTCTTCATCGCCCTGTTTGTCCTTTTCCACGTCCTCGGCATGAAGGGTTTTTGGGGCAACACGCTCCAATTCGTCCCCGAGGATGCCACGCGCAGCACGGCCCGGCACATCAATTCCAGCTTTTGGGTCGCCTACCTGGTCTATCCGGTCGGCATCCTCGCCTCGTGTTATCACCTGGCCAACGGCTTCTGGACCGCGGCGATCACCTGGGGCCTGACGATCAGTGCCGGTTCTCAACGCCGATGGGGATATGTCTGTGTCGGTCTTTTCGCTTTTACCCTCTGCTGCGGATTTCTGGCCCTGGGAGCGGCAATCCGCAACAAGGCGATCCTCGTACACTGAGAGCTTTACCATGGACCCCAAACTGATCGACTTGTACGAATCCGGAGGTGGCAAGCTCCAGCGGTCCATCACGGGGCTTTCCAATGAAGACCTCCTCTGGATTCCGCCGCTCGACGCCCAGATCGGACTATGGTCGATCCAGCAGATCGTGATTCATCTGATGGATGCCGACCTGATCGGGACCGATCGCATGAAGTCGATTATCGCGGAGGAAAATCCAACAATCCTGGGCTACGACGAGAGCAAATTCGCGGCCAGTCTGTTTTATGATGCTCAGGACGCCGAATCATCCATCGGGCTTCTGGACCTGAATCGCAAGCAGTTCACCAAGGTCTTGCGCAAGTTGCCGGATTCGACGTTCTCGCGCACCGGCATGCACAGTGAGCGTGGCATCATCACCCTGGGACAATGTTTGCAACAGAGGGTCGAGCACATCGATCATCACGTGGGCTTTATTTTCAAAAAGCGAGAGAAGCTCGGAAAGCCCGTGAAGGATTAGCCCATGGATCAGAAAATAATCGACGAATTCGAAGTTGCCGGCGCGAAGCTGCGCAGGGCGATCGCCGGCCTGGGCAGAGAACACCTGCTCTGGGTTCCGCCACCAGGCGCGGGCATCGGGCGATGGACCATTCAACAGGTCGTCCTTCATTTGATGGATGATGAGCTGATCTGGTCAGCCCGCATGAAGATGATGATCGCCCAGGACAATCCCCAGATCCTCGGCTTCGACGAAAGCAAATTCGCCGCCAAGCTTCACAGCGAGGAACAGGACGCCGAGCTGGCGGTCAGAATTCTGGACCTGAACCGCCGGCTGTTCTCGGTGGTATTGCGCAAGCTGCCGGATGCCGCTTTCGCCCGCACCGGCCGGCACAATGATCTTGGCGTCATCACCCTCGGGCAAAGCGTGCAATGGACCAACGAGCATCTCGACCACCACATACTTTACATCGCCATGAAACGCGACCGGCTCGGAAAACCGCTGAAGGATTAGCCCATGTCGGCAACGAAAAGAGTAATCGTGGTCGGCGGCGGACTCGCCGGGCTGGCGTGCAGCATCAAGCTGGGCGAGGACGGCGTCAACGTCGATCTCTTCTCGATGGTCCCCGTCAAGCGCAGCCACAGCGTCTGCGCCCAGGGTGGAATCAACGCCTGCAACGACATCGCCCGCCAGCAGGGATACAGCGAATGGATTCACTTTGACGAAACGGTGCTAGGCGGTGATTTCCTGGCCGACCAGCCTCCCGTCCTGGAAATGTGCAACTGGGCGCCGCGCATCATCGATCTGCTCGACCGCATGGGAGTTCCCTTCAACCGCACACCCGAAGGCCAGCGCGACTTGCGACTCTTCGGCGGCTCGCTCGTCAAACGCACATTTTTCGCCGGCGCCACCACTGGCCAGCAAATACTTTACGCCCTCGACGAACAAACCCGCCGCCTTGAAGCCGATGGATTGGTCAGGAAATTTGAGTTCTGGGAATTTCTCCGCCTCGTAATCCACGAAGACTGCTGCGTCGGCATCGTCGCCCAGGACATGCGCACCATGCAAATCCGCGCTTTCCGCGCCGACGCCGTCGTCATGGCCACGGGTGGCTGCGGTTTGGTCTTCGGGAAATCGACCATGTCCGTCATCTGCACCGGCGGCGCCGCCTCGCGCTGCTATCAGGCCGGCGCCAAATACGGCAATCCCGAATTCATCCAGGTCCACCCCACCGCCATCCCCGGCGAGGACAAATGCCGCGTGATCAGCGAATCCGCCCGCGGCGAAGGTGGACGCATCTGGGTCCCCAAACGCCCCGGCGATACGCGGCAACCCAATACCATTCCCGAATCCGAACGATTCTATTTTCTCGAAGAGCGCTATCCCAAATACGGAAATCTCGTCCCCCGCGACATCGCCACCCGTGAAATCTTCCAGGTCTGCACCGAAATGAAATTGGGCGTCGGCGGCGGGAACATGATCTATCTCGACCTGGCCGATCTCGTCAAAAAAATCGGCCGCGAACACGTCCTGTCCAAGCTGGAGGGAATTCTCGAGATTTACGAGAAATTCGTCGGCGTCGATCCTCTCGATGAACCGATGAAAATTTTCCCCGCCGTTCACTATTCCATGGGCGGTCTATGGGCGGGATTCAAAAAAGACGAAAAAACCGGCGGGCTGAAATCCGGCGATCCAGCCAACATGATGACCAGCATTCCCGGCCTTTACGCCATGGGAGAGGTCTCCTTCGCCTATCACGGCGCAAACCGCCTCGGCGCCAATTCGCTGCTGAGCTGCATCTTCGACGGCCTCTTCGGCGGCCGATGCGTGAAAAATTACTGCACCGATGTCGCCCCCAACGCCGACGATGTGCCGCAATCCGTCTACGACGCCGCCGTCAAGCGCGAAACCGATCGGCAAAACCAACTCGTGAACAGCCAGGGCGATGAAAACCCGTATCTTCTCTGGCAGGAAATGGGTCGATGGATGACCGACAATTGCACCGTCATCCGGCACAACGAGCGGTTGCAGCAGACACTCCAGCGTTGCCAGGAGTGGAAAGAGCGATGCCACCGAATCAAGCTCTCCGACACTGGCATGTGGACCAACCAGAATCTCAGCTTTGCCCGGGCGGTTCGCGACATGATCGTGCTGGCCGAGGCCATCTTGCAAGGCGCGCTTTTGCGGAATGAATCGCGCAGAGCGCATTTCAAGCCGGCCTATCCTCACCGAAATGACGAGGATTTCCTGAAGGCAACGATCGCCGAACACGATCCGGCCACGAACTCGCCCCGCATGAGTTACGCCCCGGTGGACATCAGCCTTGCCCCGCCGCGGGCGCGCGAATACGGCAAGAAATCCTACCCCCCCGCCACCGTCGCCGCCCGCCAGGAAAAAGCGATGGCATGATTGGCAGCGAAACAAATCCCGTTGCCGTGCCGCGGGTATCCTGGTTTCATTGGGTCACACTCATCGCCCTGCTGGTCATCGGCGCGGGCCTTCGGTTTCATCAAATAACCAAAGTGGGTCTTTGGCCCGATGAATTCTGGTCATCGGTCCACATCGCGACGGGACGCGGAACCGCCCTCTTCGATTTGCCCGCCGGCGTTCTTTTCAATCCACCCCCAGCAACGCTGTTCGAAAATGCGCCCCCCTGGTGGCATATCTGGACGGGACTCCGCGGGATCATTCACCCGCCGGTATATCTGATCCTTCTTCGCTGGTGGATCAATCTGTTCGGCTCCGCCGATTTTTCCACGCGAGCATTCTCGGCTCTGGCATCCCTTGCCGGCGTGGTCGTGCTATTCGACATTATGCGGAGAATGGTCAATCCCCTCTCCGGTCTGATCGCCGCCGCCTTGATGGCCATTTCCCCGCTGCAAATCAATCTAAGCCAGGAAACGCGCCCCTACCCGCTCCTGGCTCTCTTCGGCCTTCTGGCCTGCCACGCTCTATTTCGAATCGAACGCCAGGGAACATCTCCCGCTCGATTATTTCAGCTCGGCCTGTTCGCGGCCGCCATGGCGCTGACCCATTATTTCTCCCTGGGCGCGCTTCTGGCAATCGTGGTTTACGCCTTCCTGCGCCCTCGCGGCCGCGACCGGCGAAAAACCATCGCGGTATTGTGCGCCGCAGCGACGTTTGTGCTGATTGTCTGGGGCCCCTTCCTCTGGCAACAGCGCCAGCAATACCTTAGCCCCCAACCCTGGTCCTTCGAGGCAAGCAGCACCGCGTTCACGCCCTGGATCAGAGCCGCCGCGGTCCCATCGGCACTCTTGTACGGCCGCATCGAAGACACATTGAATTGGATCGCTCCCGCGATCATCGCATATCTGCTCCCCCTGTTGCTGCTCCGTCGATATCCGCAAATTCTTTTGTGGTGGCTGTGGATCGTCGGAATCGTTGGATCGCTCGTCATCTATGATTCAATCCATCACGGGCGACTGCTGGGAACGATCAGGTACGTCTCCCTCGCGTCCGCGGCACTTTACGCGATCTGCGCCGTCCCGATTCCGACCATGAAATCATGGCGCTGGGCCGTCCCCTGCCTCGTTCTGGCCGGCGCCGCCGTCGCCACGGTCCAGCGGATTCAGGAGGGTCCTCCGGATTTTAACGGCGACTGGCGCGGACTGGCCGAGGCGGTCGATCACGAGGCCGGGCCCGATGACGCCCTGATCTTTTATCCCAACAATATCTGGGGTTCGCCCGGAATGTATTATCTGGATTTCGCCCACTACGCGCGGAATTCACACCGCCCGATCATGTATCTCAACGGCCCAGCCGATTCGGCCGCGCTCCGGCAACTCGAGAAATTCAAAAAGGTCTGGATGGTAGGCCCCGAATTGGATTTATCGACCTATCTCCCCGGATGGCACCCGGTTTGGAGTCGTGGCTACCACAATTGCGGTTCGTTCACGGAAATGACGCCTTCGGATATCCCGACTACTTCTCCACCACCCTGGCATCCAGGATCCCAGCCACGCTGACCATTGCCGGCGCTGGATTGGGCGTCTGCTCGCTGATGTGAAACAAACTGAATGTCCCCCGCACGACGACATTGATTCGCGGGGCCGGGCCCTCAAAAGTCACCGCGACATTCATCGGCTGAAGAACGTCCTGCTGGCCGTTCAGAAAAATGCCGTAGGGCGTGTCCTGCTTTTCCATGCTGGATGAACGATCGATCCAGGCGGTTTTGGAAATGTCCGCCGGATCGGAAATGTCCGGGAGAACCATCCTGATGTCATAGGAATTGACCGTTTCCTTGCCGGTCAAAACATCTTTCGGATCGTCGCTGTAAAGCCGCGCGACAACCTTCCCCTTCTCGGAACTCAGCCGCAATCGCGCCGGTGGAAACCATTGGGCTGTGCCGTTGATCAGCATCATGGAAGCAGTTGGCTCCGCCGGCGCGGTGGTTGCTGAGGCCGTCACAGGGGTGACAACCGCCACCGGCTGCGTTGACGGTGCATTCTTCGCCGGTTGCGGCTCATCTTCCGTCTTGGCGCAGCCTACAATCAGGGCGAGACTGCAGACGACCGCCGGCGTGATATGCGTAAGCTTCATGGCAACCCTCCCGCCGGCAGATGGAGCCAGCGGACACCGGAATTATACCAAATGCCCACCCAAGCACCCGAAGAAACCGACATCCTTTGTGAGAATTGTGGGTACATGCTCAACGGCCTCCCCGCTTCCGGAAATTGCCCAGAATGCGGCACAACCATCGATATCAGCGTCTCCGAGCGATTCCGCCAGCCATCGCTCTGGGAAACTATCGGCGATCCTCGGCCAAAATGGCTCCGTTTTCTTCTAACCACCTCGCAAATCGTCTTCCACCCGAAGCGATTTTACCGCTCAAGCACCAGCCGCGGACAAATTGATGCTGCATATCAATTTGCGCAAATACATTGGTGGATTTCCGCCCTGCTCTTCGGCGTCGCCGCATGGTTTCATTGGCAGTCCGAAGCAGCTCTCCAAAACCTCAAGCCCCCGCACTGGGTCAGCCCGGCTTTGTTCCTGGCCTTTCCCCTGATTGCGTACCTCGCATTGTCCTGCACAATCGCCCTTGCTGCCCGGCTCACCGTCTGGGAAGCCCGCTATCGCGGCTTCCGACTCCCGCACAATGTCGTTCTACGGGCGCTCTACTACCATAGCGCGCACATCCTGCCCGTGGCATTGGCCGTGTTTTTCACCTGCGCCGGATATCATTACTTCGTGCTTCCTGCTTTCGAGTCCGCGTATCTTTATACTTTATGCGGCGAAGTCATCGTCGCCGCGGGATATCTGTTCAACACCTACTGGATCGGCATGCGGGGGTGGATGTTTGCGAACCGTTAGAAGTATGATCCTGAGCGAATGCTTGGCTTCTGCACCAGCCCCGAATTTGCAGATCATCTGACCGGGGAAAACCATCCCGAGCGGCCCGACCGCATCCGCGCGATCGCTCACGCCGTGCGGCAGGCCGGTCTTGTCGATTCGCCAAATCCATTTCCAGATTTCATTCCGGGATTTCAAATCCAACGCCTGGACGGCAAGAAAATGCTGGAACTGACGCCGGCTCCGGCGGAATTGAAAACCATCGAACTCGTACACGACCCAAAAATGGTCGAGCGCACCCGCCACATCTGCCAATGCGGCGGCGGAGTTTTGGACCTCGGCGACACACCGGTGTCGCCCCGGAGTTTTGATGTCGCGCTCCTTTCCTGCGGCGCCGTGCTCACCTGTTGCGACGCTGTAATCGATGGGCGCGTTCATCGCGCTTTCGCAGCCGTCCGCCCGCCCGGCCATCACGCCGAGCCGGATCGCGCAATGGGCTTCTGCCTTTTCAGCAACGTCGCCATCGCCGCCAGATATTTGCAACGCCGCCACGGCGTGAACACGGTCGCCATCGTGGATTTCGACGTGCATCACGGCAACGGCACACAGGCAGCCTTCGAGGATAATCCCTCCGTTCTTTTCATCAGCATCCACCAGCATCCGAAAACCTGCTACCCCGGCACCGGCTACGACTGGGAAACCGGCGAAGGATCCGCCCGGGGAACCAAACTGAACATCCCCATGGCCCCCGGTTCCGGCGACGCGGAATACATCGCCCAATTCGACGAAAAAATTCTTCCCAAGCTCGATCAATTCAAACCCGAAATCCTCCTGATCTCCGCTGGTTTCGACGGCCATACCGATGATCCGCTGGCTCAAATGGAACTGACAGATGAGGGATTCGAGACGATGACACAAATGCTGGTCGATGTCGCCGATACACACTGCCGCGGCCGGATCATTAGTTCGCTCGAAGGCGGATACAGTCTCGGCGCGCTGGGCCGAAGCGTCGTGCGCCATCTGAATGCGCTGAGGCAAGATTGATGATCGTCGACGCCCATCTCGATCTGGCCGACAACGCCGTCCGCGGCCGGTCCGTTCATTTACCCGCCCGTCAGCAAAAGCCCGATGAGGACGGCATTCCCACCGTCGGCCTCCCCGACCTTCGCGACGGCGGAGTCTCCCTGATCTGCGCCACGATTTTCTGCCAGCCACGCTACGACGACAAACCCGGCTACCAAACCCCCGACGAAGCCCACGCCGCCGCTCTGGCACAATTAAACTGGTATCAAACCCAGGAATCCGCCGGAACAATGCACATCCTCCACCGGCCTGCCGACTTCCGTCGGCAGATCCCCGAAACCCAGACAATCCTCCTGATGGAAGGCTCCGACCCCTTGCGCAACGAAACCGATGTCCAAACTTTTTTCGAATCAGGCCTGCGCATCGTCGGCCTGACCTGGAAAGAAGGCACCCGCTACGCCGGCGGCAACGCCCGCCCCGGACCCCTGACCCGCGACGGTATCACGCTGGTCAAAACCCTCGACCGCCTCGGAATCATCCATGATGTCTCACACCTGGCCGACGAAGCCTTCCACAATTTGCTCGAACTAACCCCCGGTCCCGTGATCGCATCCCATTCCAATTGCCGCGCCATCGTCCCCGGCGAACGCCAACTATCCGATGAGATCATCCGCGCGATCGTCTCCCGCGGCGGAATGATCGGCATCAATTTTTACGACAAATTCCTCGTCCCCCCGGCGCACGAACCAAACGCCGCGCCACCCTCGCCGACGTGACAAACCATATCAAACACATCTGCCAAATCGCCGGTAGCGCCGCTTACGTCGGCCTCGGCACCGACATGGACGGCGGTCTGGGCCGCGAACAAATCCCCGTCGAAATCGAAACTTCCGCGGACTTGCACCGCGTGGGAGACGCGCTGTCAGCCGATGGATTTAGCGACGCAGACGTGGCCGCGATCATGGGAGAAAACTGGGCGCGGTTCTTCTCGAAGAACCTGAAGGCGGGTTAACACGCGCCCGGAAATCTATTTTCCGCGCTTCTTCGCAGGCTTCGTATTATTAACAATCGCCGCCTGCGCCGCCGCCAGTCGCGCGATCGGAACGCGATACGGCGAACAACTCACATAATCCAATCCCACCTTGTGGCAGAAGTGAATGCTCTTGGGATCGCCGCCATGTTCGCCGCAGATGCCGCATTTGAGGTCCGGGCGCACGGACCGGCCCTTGCGTGACGGCCATCTCGATCAACTGCCCGACGCCGCCGATGTCCAGCGTCTGGAACGGATCGCGCTCCAGAATTTCCTTCTTAAGATAATCCGGCAGGAAGCTGTTCACGTCATCGCGGCTGTAGCCGAACGTCATCTGCGTCAGGTCGTTGGTGCCGAAGCTGAAGAACTCGGCCGTCTGGGCCAGTTCATCGGCCGTCACCGCGGCGCGCGGGACTTCGATCATCGTGCCGTACAGATAATCGACCTTGACGCCCTGTCTCCTTCATGACCGCGTCGGCCGTCTCGACCGTGAACTTCTTGCAGATAATCCAGTTCTTTCTTGGTGCCCGCCAGCGGGAATCATGATTTCCGGCAGGACCTTGATCCCATCCTTCTTGCATTCGCAGGCCGCCTCGATGATCGCCTGCACCTGCATCTCCAGGATTTCCGGATAGGTGACCGCCAGCCGATCGCCGCGATGGCCCAGCATCGGGTTGGCCTCGTGAAGCTGCGCCACGCGCGACCTTCACCTGCTCCAGGCTCATGTTCAGGCTATGCGCCAGTTCCTGCCTGATCCTTTTCATTATGCGGCAGGAACTCGTGCAGCGGCGGATCCAGCAGCCGAATCGTGACCGGCAGCCCCTTCATCTCCTTGAAGATGCCGATGAAATCTTCCCGCTGATACGGCAGCAATTTCGCCAGCGCGGCCTTGCGCGCCTCGATGGTCGTCGGCCAGGATCATCTCGCGCATGTGATGGATGCGCTGCGGATCGAAGAACATGTGCTCGGTGCGGCACAGGCCGATCCCTTCCGCGCCGAATTCGCGTGCCACGCGGGCATCGGTCGGCGTGTCGCCGTTGGTGCGGACTTTCAGCGTGCGATATTTGTCCGCCCATTTCATGATGATGCCGAATGGCCCGGACAGCGTCGCTTCCACCAGTCGGGACCGATCCATCCATCACTTCGCCCGTGCCGCCGTCGATGCTGATGACGTCGTTCCGGCCCGAAGGTGGCGTCGCCGATCTTCACCAGCCGCTTAACAGCGTCGATAACAACCGCGCCCGCGCCGGCGACGCAGGGCGTCCCCATGCCGCGCGCGACGACTGCCGCGTGGGACGTCATCCCGCCGGTGCTGGTGAGAATCCCCTCGGAAACGTGCATGCCCCCGATGTCCGCCGGCTCGGTTTCACGGCGAACAAGAATGATCTTTTCGCCGGCGGCTACGCGCTTCTCCGCCTCCTCCGCCGTAAACGCGACCTTGCCCACCGCCGCTCCGGGCGATGCCGGCAAGCCCTTGCGCAAGACCTTTTTCTCCGCTTTCGGATCGAACGTCGGATGCAGCAACTGATCCAGGCTCGCCGGATCGACTCGCAGCACCGCCGGTCTTCTCGTCGATCAGTCTTTCCTTCACCATGTCCACGGCGATCTGCACCGCCGCCGCCGCCGTGCGCTTGCCGTTGCGCGTCTGCAGCATGTACAGCTTGCCCTTTTCGATCGTGAACTCGAAGTCCTGCACGTCCTTGTATCGCTTCTCCAGCGTATTCTTGACCTTCAGCAACTCCTGCCAGCTTTTCTTCGACCACTTGCCCATTTCGCTCTGGCAATCCAGCGGCGTGCGGATGCCGGCGACGACGTCTTCGCCCTGGGCGTTGACCAGAAATTCGCCGTAGAACTTGTCCTCGCCGGTGGAGGGATTTCGCGTGAACGCCACGCCGGTGGCGCAGTCGTCGCCCATGTTGCCGAACACCATCGACTGCACGTTGACGGCCGTCCCGCGCAAGCCCGCGGATATCGTTCAGCTCGCCGATATTTGATCGCCCGATCGCCCATCCAGCTCTTGAACACCGCCTCGATGGCGTGTTCCAACTGAACCAGCGGATCCTGCGGGAAATCGTCGCCGACGATGCTGGCTGTAAACCTTCTTGTATCGCTCGACGACTTCCTTCAATCCCTCGGCATCAAGATCGGTATCAAGCTGCACGCCCGCGGGCATTTTTCACCGCGGTCAGTTCCTGCTCGAAATGATGGTGATCGACGCCCATGACGGTGTCGCCGAACATGTTGATCAATCGGCGATAGCTGTCGTATGCAAATCGCTCGTTGTTGGTCAGCCGGGCCATGCCCTCGACGACGTCATCATTCAGCCCGATGTTCAGCACGGTATCCATCATGCCCGGCATGGAAACCTTCGCGCCCGATCGCACCGCCACCAGCAGCGGATTCTTCGGATCGCCGAATCTTTTCCCCGTCGCCTTTTCGACCCGGGCAAGATGTCCTTTCACTTCCTCCATCAGCCCCTTGGGAAGCTTCTGGCCCGAGATCGTTGTAATCCCCGCAGGTTTCGGTGGTGATGGTGAACCCCGGCGGCACCGGAAGCGGAACCAGAGTCATATCCGCCAGATTGGCGCCTTTGCCGCCGAGCAGATCTTTCAGATGCGCCCCGCCTTCGGCCTTTCCGTTGCCGAAGAAATAAACGCGCTTTACCGCCTTCGTTTTGGACGGCTTGGATTTCTTTTTCGCGGGTCTGGTCAAAACCTTAGACATGTTGGCATCTCCACAGAAATTACACCGATTTTTTCGGGGAAAAATGGAATTTACGCTAAACGAGCGGGGCAGTATAGGAGTGACCCAAAACCCTGTCAATTCACCCCAAAAACGGGTTGTGTTTCGGCTTCAAACAATAAGATGTTTCCGCAGTTTTTGATACAATGGATATGACGTGGAGAATCCTGAAGAACCTAATATCCGACCGCTTACTGACGAGGAATTGCATCTAGCTCAATGGATGCTAGAACACGGCCACTCTGAATCGAAATCATTTTTACCACAACTTGATCGTGCACATGCGACTTTGTGGCAATGCCCCTGTGGTTGTGCGAGTTTCAACTTCGCCATCGAAGGGGCTCCGGCCCCAGGTCCGCACGTGCATCCGATTGCCGATTTTATATTTGGAGAAGGAATGAGCACGAGCGGAATTTTCCTTTGGGAAAGCGGGGGATTTATAAGAGGTGTCGAAGTCTACGGCTGTGCAGGTGAGGCCCCCAAAAAACTCCCGTCGATTGAGACTCTACGGTCTTCCGATGCTCCGCGAGCGAAAAGTCAGCCAAATAACCCCACCAATTCATCAAGCTCCCAAACATGACCGGTCAGCCCCGCTTGCATTGCTGGTGTCACGCGAAGTGTCTGATGAATCCGACAATAAGTTGTAGCGTATGAAGTGCAGCGCAGCGTTCCGGACATGGTTCTCTACCTTGTTTGAAAAGGCATTGGTCGATCGCGTGAATCGCCGCATCGACGTCCGCACGACCTTCAAACGCCTGTTCACCACTGCCGCGTCGTCGTCATCGGCTCCGTACGCCCAATATTAAGCCCCGAGTCTTCCATCTTCTCAAAATGCGATTGGACAGCCACCCGCCCCGGCCCATGAAGGTGCAGCCACACATACCGATTGCTCCACCGACCCCAGGAACTCAACGCCCCATACCTGGTGCCGGGATATTCCAAATGCAGATTCATCCGAACCGTTGGATCCTTGAACAATAGCGCCGTCGGCTTAATCACGATGCTCTGCCCCGGCCCAAGATTCCTCACAAACACATTTCCGTTACCGTGCAGCAACAACAACCCCGGAACCGATCCGGCCGCGAAACGGTCCATGAACATGCCGATCGGATAATGCGTCTCCGTGTCTTTCCCGTTATACGTGGTGAACCAGATCCCCGACTGGAACCACTCATACGCCACTTGACTCGTCGCGATCATAAACACATGCTCGCGCACATCCACCGACTGCCCCGCCTCCAGCGGCAGCGCGATAAGTTCCCCCGCCGAATCCTTCGAAAAAGCGATCCGCCCCGGCCCATGCGCCTGCGTCATTATCAGCGGCAACCCCGCGAACAATCGCTTCCATCCCTTAGCCAGCGGCATGTTGCTGATCTGCACCTGCTCATCTTTCCAAAGCAGAAGATGATGCGTGAAATAAACCCCATCCCCAGCCGCCAGTTTGAAATCCGCAACCGGAACATATTTGCCTTCGATCTGACAAAACGACTGCCCAAACTGAATCTTGGCCATGTCCCTGATCGGCGGCAACTCCGCCCACCCCGAATCGGTTGTCGCCATCCGCACATCCACCGGCGCCCCGCATTTCGGGCAACTCGTCGCCCCCGCATCGCTCCCATGCCCGCACCACGGGCAGCGGTAAGCACGCGCATCAGACGTCGGCGGCGTGGGAGGCATACTCATTCGCTAATCCGTGTGATGATGGTGATACATCGACTGAATCCCCAGCCGTCCCGGCCCCGTCATCCGCGCCAGGTTCATTCCCACCCCGCCGAAAAACCCGGTCGTCAGCTTCTGTGTTTCGATGTTCATCGTGACCGACGCATCCTTGTACAAAAACGCGCCCGGCTCCAGAATGACGCTCTCCCCCGCCGCCAGCCGGCGCTCAAACACGTTTCCATATCCATGCAGGATCAAAAGCCCCGGCGTGCTTTGCGCAACGAACCGGTCCATGAACATCCCCTGGCCGCCGAAGAGAATATTCCGCAACCCCGCGATGCGCGTATATGAATAGTTCACCGTATGCGAACAGAGCAAAAATGCATGCTCGCGCACATCCATTTCCATTCCCGGATGCAGCGGCAGCATGACCAGTTCACCCGCCGCATCCCGAGAAAAAGCCACGCGCCCCTGCCCGGATGCAATGGAAACCACAAACGGCATCCCCGCCAGCGCCCGCTTGATCCCGCCTTGCAGCGGCATCACGTCCATCCGAACCGTGTCGTCCTTCCACAGCAAAACATGATGCTCAAAGAAAATCGAATCCGCCCCTCCCAACGTGATCTCCGCGACCGGGACAATCTCCCCCTCAACCTGGCAAGTACTCGCCCCGAATTTCAATTCCGACATATCCCGAAGCCGCGGCGCTTCCCGCCAACCCGAATCGCTGACCAGATTTTTAACATTGAGCGGCGCCCCGCACGCCATGCACGAAGTCGCTCCCGCCGGGCTTTGGCCTCCACACCAGTCACACGCAATGCGTTGAAGTGGGTCCATGACGCCAGACAATAATATCGAGAAGCGAGGAAGATTACGACCGCAAGTACGCCGCCGTTGGCGTCAGGCCGTGTCTAAATGCAAAAACGAATCGGTGCACGCCAACATCACGGTTCGGTAGAGGAATTCGTTGTTGAAACGATAATCGCATCGTTTGGTTGAATTCTCAGCCCATATTTAGAATTCACCTCATTTAAGCCCGGATTTCCCGGATGGCATTGGACTCCACGTATAATGAATTGTCTTTTGACCGCGTGAATGCAGGCTTTTCTTGATATTCAGGACATGAAGTCTGGAGAATCCAATGGGTGAAAGCAGCAAGGATGCTCTTCGGGTGGGTTTTGACGGCAGTCTCAAACTCGAATTCCAGGGTTCGAAAGTCACCAGCGACGCGGGATTACTGGTCTACCGGGAACTGGATGACGCGCTGGGTTTGACGAGCATGGCCGGCACCCTGCTCCATGACTGGCGCACCGGGAAGAACACTCAACACACGGTGGCGGGACTACTTCGTCAGTCTATATACAGCCGCCTGGCCGGTTACGAAGATACCAATGATGCCGAGCGATTGGCGGTCGATCCGACGATGCGGCAGTTGGTCGGTGGGAGAACCAAGGAACACACCGCCGCCTCAACCAGTCAGATGGGCCGGTTTGAGACCGAGGTGCTAACTCAACGAAGCAACCTGAAAGCCTTGACAGAACTATCAGGCAAGTGGATCGACACGTTGCGGCGGCGCAAGCCCGGCGACCGGATCATTTTGGACATGGATAGCTCGGTGAGCGAGACCCACGGCCAGCAGGAAGGCTCGGCGTACAATGGTTACTTTGAATGCACGTGTTACCACCCGTTGTTCTGTTTCAATCAGGATGGAGACCTGGAACGGGCACTGCTTCGCGATGGGAATGTCCACAGCGCCGATGATTGGCGGTCGGTACTGGAGCCGGTGGTTGCCCGCTATCGAACGATGTCGGTGAAAAAGTTCTTTCGCGGCGATGCGGCGTTCGCCCTTCCCGATTTGTATACGTTTCTCGAAGCCGAGCGCTACCTTTACGCGATCCGTCTGAAGTCAAACGGCCTGCTGGAGCGGGAGATCATGCCCCTGTTGTCGCGACCGGTGGGCAGACCGCCAGCAAAACCCATGGTCCGGTATCATGACTTCATGTATCAGGCTGCCAGTTGGGACAAGGCCCGCCGCGTGGTGGCGAAAGTCGAGTGGCACAAGAACGAGTTGTTCCCCCGCGTGGGGTTCATCGTCACCAACCTCGGTGGCGGAGCCGCTGGCGTGACTTGGTTCTACAACGGCCGCGGGACGGCGGAGCAGTGGATCAAGGAAGGCAAGAATGCGGTGAAGTGGACGCGACTGAGTTGCCATGACTTCGTGGACAACCAGGTTCGCCTGCAACTGTTCGCCCTGGCGTACAACCTGGGGAACTTCCTGCGGCGATTGGCGTTGCCCGTTGGTGTGAAGCACTGGTCGCTGACCACGCTGCGGGAGAAACTGATCAAGATCGGGGCGAAAGTGGTGTCGTCCGCGCGGTACGTGGTGTTCCAGATGGCGGAGGTCGCGGTTCCCCGCGAGCTGTTCCGGTTGATCCTGGCAAGAATCCGGCGACTTCGGCAGCCGATGACGGCATCGGGATGATGACGGGCAGCGCGCAAAACATGCGAAAAAGGCCAGAGCGAGGGTGCCGGTCTGTTCGTGAGGCGTCGAGTAAGGGTCAGGAGTGTCAAAATAATGAAGATGGCGTTGCAAATCTCCATAGTCGAGACGGCCGCGAACCAGGAAAATCGTTGTTCCGCGCTCCAAGCTTCGGTATACTCCGCAAAATCACCGACGACGTTCGTCGACGGAGTTTCATCTGGGAAATCCCGGTTAAACGCTGGCTCAGTGAAGCGCTATCCAGTTGTTGGCCGCTGCAGCCGCGGGAGGTTTGGTGGGCGGAATGCGGGAGCGTGAAATGGATTTGGACGCAGGACTACTTCGAGCGGGTGAGGCAGTATGCCGCAAGGCAGCGCACGATAAAATAACAGCAGAACCGGGGCGGCACGCCCCGGCTCCGTCCTGGTGGTTACTGATCCTTCTTGTCGGGCCACAAAATCTTGATCGATGTTCCGTTCACCTCGGCCTGGGGAAAACCGTTCGCCATTCGGCCCGTCATGTGAAACTGATTGGTTGCTTTGGCGAGGTCCACGGCTCCGGCGAAGGTCATACCACCGTAGGCGACGTCGGCTTCGATTTCGCCGGTGGCGGGATAGTAATAGCCGACAAAATTGCCTTTAAGACATTCTGCTTGTCCGCCCCGGTCATGGGAGTTGCGGATTCTATGATGGTGGCTTGGGTGGTCCAAACCGTAGTCGGGTGTACGGCTATTGTGATAGCGGTCGGGGTCAGAGGACGGGCGCGGAACTTCGCATGATAAAGCACAATGCAATCACCGCTGCGACGGATGCTATTAAGATTATCCAGAGTCGCTTGCCCCTTCGTGGCGGCGGGGTTTCATAATCAAGGGGATTTGACACTGTATCATTCTACCTTGCGCGAATAAAAAAACCGCCCTTCTTGGAGCGGTTTTTGACCAACGCGATTATCCTACGACAGCATCCAGCCTCATCATTACGCCGGATTCCGCTTAATGACAACAGCAGTAATATCATCCGCCTGCGGCGTGCCTTGACAGAATTCCACCACGTTGTCGCAAAGGCGGCGGATCAATTTGTCCGCGCTTAAGTTGTGATGACTTCCGATCGCCTCGCTCAATCGGTCCATTCCGAGCATCTCGCCGGCCGCGTTTGCGCACTCAAATAATCCATCCGTAACCAGCACCAGCGAATCGCCTGGACCCATTGGAACTGTTCGTGCATGCGAAGCCGCGTGGCCCAATTGCACACCCAGCGGCGGCTGATCCGCATCATACGTGACGACGCGACCGCCGGCCGCGTCATAAACGTAAATCGGCGCATGCCCCGCCGAATAAAGGCTCAGCCGATTTTCACGCGGATCAAGCAGCGCGATCGCGGCCGTGATAAATCGCCCAGCCGGAATGTCCGCGGCCAGGAGCGCGTCCACCTGGGCCGTGATGCGTTCCAGCGGATCATCCCGGCTGGCAATCGCCCGAAAATAAGCCCGGCACGCCGCGATCAGCAGAGCCGGACCAATCCCGTGTCCCGTCGCGTCCGCGATGGTGACGATAATTCGCCCATCGGGAAGCTCGATCCAGTCGTAGTAATCCCCACCGGTCTGATCCGCCGGCTCGCTCCATCCCGCGATGTCATATCCCGCCACGGTCGGAGCGCACTTGGGTAGCAGCCCCATTTGAATCGAGCGTGCCACTTTCAAATCAAATTCGATGCGATCCAGCTTCCGTCGGGTTTCCGCCTCCTGTAACGCCGCCGTCAAATGCCGGCGAATCTGCCACGCTACCGCGGCGGCAACCACGCCGGCGCCCAGAAGCAGCAGCGCATAAGTGAAATAAGTTCGATCCGGCATGACATGCCGGTAGGTATTATTTGGAGCTACATGCAAAGTGAAGAAAAACAACCCGATATATCCGGCCGCCGATGAAAGGCCGGATAAAATGCAAAGCCCGGGGCTCAGGCGCAGCGTCGACAGAATAATCAGAAGGAAATAAATCGCCGCCGACGCGCTGACCAGCGCGCGATACGGCCCCATATATGGCGCGGCGGTCAAACCCAGCAACGCCACCGTCGGCAAAAGGCTTTCGACAACCGCGTTGAACGCCCATACCCACGCCCGCACTTGCCTTCCCTGCCATTGCGCGCGTGCGGTAATGGAGAACAGGATGCCCTCATAAACCGCCAAACCCGACCAATAAGCGATCCCATGAATGTACATCGCCCAATCAGGAGAGCTGAACACACCGCTGATAATGTCGATCACGATGAACACGCCGCAGATGCACAGCATTCCGATGGTGCGGTATCGGTCGCTCCGCAACGCCGCCTGGTCAAATGCGTCAGAATGAATTGACTGCCCGGTGTCAGATCCCACGGCGCTCAGCCACGGCAAAATCGCGCTGGGCACCCGGTCCGTGTACTGCCGATATTCGTCCCCAAGCTCGGCCGTCAGCAGTTTTTCTTCCCTGTGCAACTTGACCACAAACGCCAGGGTGAGCAGCTCCACGCCCGCCAAGCCATCAATCGTTCCGGCCACAACGGCGCTACCCAGCGCCGCCAGCAGCCAACCCGTGTAAATCGGATGTCGAACAAAACGATAGGGCCCGGTGTCGACGACCTTGTGCCCCTCCTTGAACGTGATGATTCCGCTCCAGTACCGCCCAAGATGAACGCGAGCCCAGATCGCAATTGCAAACCCCCCGGCAACCATCAGCAGGCCGGGATACACAATCCAATTATTCCAGTTGGTGCGATAGACCGGACCGTGAAGAAGAAAATAATCGTGCCGGCGGAAGATCAGATAAAACGCCAAATACAGGGGAATCTGGTGCTGCAATCGCAGAAAAATTGATTCGGAAGACTTGGTTTTTCGAACGAACAGCGAGGCGATCGCCCAGTACCCGAATAAGAAAATCCATCCCCAGAAAACTGCCAGCAGCGGAGTAACGGAATTCAGGTAAGGGTTTCCCATTCGGACCGATGTAACGAGTCAGAGATGCAACCTCGAAAGTGATAATACAGGATAATTACGCGCCGGCAAAAAGAACAAGGGCCGTCCCTCCGGGGCCGGCCCTTGTCCTCGTTTCAATTCTCAACTGTGGGTCTAGTAAACCACCGCCATCACATCCTCGATGGCTTCAATTACCTGGCGAACATGGAACGGCTTGCGGAGGAATCCGTCGAAGCCGCCGGCGAGCACGCCCTTGGCGTCTTCCGGCGTCATCTTGCCGCTCATCGCGATCACTTTGGTCAGTTGCAGATCGGGATTCGATTTCACCTGCTTGCAAACCTCGCGTCCGTCGATGTCCCGAAGGTGCATGTCCAGCAGAATCACGTGCGGACGGAATTTTTCCGCGGTGATGCCCGCGGCGAATCCGCCCTTGGCAACTTCCACCTCGTACTTGGCTTCGTCCTCGAGGATCTTTTCCAGGACCTCGACGATGTCCTGCTCCTCATCCACGATCAGAACCCGCGTGCAGCCGGTCATCAGGCCGTTCAGCGGCATCCCGTGGTGTTTCATGAAGCGGATCAGTTGATTCAGCGGGATGCGCCGGTCCTTGCTGCCGGGGATCCGGTAGCCGTGCAGTGCTCCGCTGTCGAACCATTTGCTGACCGTGCGCGGCGCGACATTGCAGATCTTGGCGACTTCGCCCGTCGTCAAAACGTCTTTGACTTTGGTCGTGGCATTCATTGTGCATTTTCTCCCTGGCCGGGATGGCGGCGCTCGTTGCGGCCCCTTTGGTTGCAACGACGGCCGATTCAGTCCCGGCAATACCTCTGATATCGACATACCGTTTACAACCTTTAGGCCAGAAGCGCAGTTCTTGCCGATTGCCTCGTCTGCATCGGGAATGCGGCGTTTATCGGACATGCACCCACGACGAACCCCACACCAGCCATTCTTACTGCGCGATCCACTTATTGCCAAGACAATTTTTCGGGCAATTATTTATAAGATCGACCACCCCGCCACCCCAACGCTTTATTTCCGGCCCCCGGTCGCTATTGTTTGGCGTTCTTCGGTGATTCAAGGAGCATTCGATGAAAATTGCGGTAATGCCCGGCGACGGCGTCGGTAAGGAAGTGGTTCCGGCCGGACTGACGTCCTCAAAGCACGCGGCCCGAAAATTCGACTTCACGTATTCCACCACCGATTATCCCTTCGGCGGTGAACATTATCTGAAAACCGGCCAGACCCTGCCCGATTCGGCCCTGAAGGAACTGGCCGCCCACGACGCCATTCTTTTCGGCGCCGTCGGCGTCGATCCGCGCGGATCGGCCCAGATTCCCCAGGGAATCCTCGAAACCGAAATCCTGCTCAAGATGCGCTTCGAGCTGGATCAATATATCAACCTCCGCCCCACCCGGCTGCTGCCCGGCGTCCCCACGCCGCTGCGCAATCGCCGGCCCGGACGACATCAACATGGTCATCGTCCGCGAAAACACCGAGGGCCTCTATTGCGGCAACGGCGGATTCCTCTACAAAAACACCCCGCACGAAGTGGCCAACCAGATCGAAGTCACCACCCGCCGCGGCGTCGAGCGCTGCATCCGCTATGCCTTCGATTACGCCAAGCAGTTTCAACCGCAAAAAAGTCACGCTCGTCGCCAAGACCAACGTGCTGCGCTTCGCCCACAACCTCTGGCTGCGGGCGTTCGAAGAGGTGAAGACCGATTACCCCGGCATCGAAACCGATTATCATCACGTCGACGCCTGCACGATGTACATGGTCACCAAGCCCAAAATCTACGATGTGATCGTCACCACCAACATGTTCGGCGACATCATCACCGACCTGGGCGCCGCCATTCAGGGCGGCATGGGCATGGCCGCCAGCGGGAACCTCAACCCCACCCGCCAGGCCGCCAGCATGTTCGAGCCGGTGCACGGCAGCGCCCCGACATCGCCGGCAAAAATTTCGCCAACCCCATCGCGACATTTTTATCCGTGGCGATGATGCTGGATTTCCTGAACCAGCCGCAAGCCGCCGCAGCCATCAACAACGCCTGCCGCGCTGTCGTCGCCGACCCCAAGAATCACACGCGCGATCTGGGCGGAACTGCGTCGACCAGCCAGGTGACGGAAGCCGTAGCAGCGAAAATATGAGGAGAAATCCGCGGCTGGATTTCGCATTCTTTAGTTATGATTCCGTTCATTCGGCTTGTCACGGAACGCGCATGTCCACCGAACCGTCCGATTCCGCCTACGATCTCGCCCCGGTCCCGAGGCAGCGACCGCGGAACACGCCGCCGCCCATTCCAGAACCCGTGCAGCTAACTTACCAGCGAATCGAACCCAAGACCCCGACGCAACAATCCCCGGAACCGAAACAGATTCACAAATTGTCGGCATCCGAACACCTTTTCTATTGGCTCCGAAGGCTCGGCTCCCTGATGATTATCCTCCTTGGAGCGCTCTGGCTGATCTTTGTCTTCCTTCCCGACAAGGGAATCTGGACCATGGGCATCGGCTGTGGCCTGATCGGCTTGGGATTCGCCCTGCTTATGTTCTCCGGCCCCAGCACCGCTGAAAAACGGGGATACCATTTCTAACGCTATTGACCGAGTTTGGAGTTGCGCCAAACCCGTCCTAGAATCCCAGTAATGCCAGAACAAATCCTTATCGTCGGTTCCGGTCCCGCCGCCTGGACTTGTGCTCTCTACGCTGCCAGGGCCAATCTAAATCCCCTGGTCTACGAAGGCGCCATCAGCGAGGAAAACCGCCTCCGAGGCACGCTTCCCCTCGGCCAGCTTAACAGTACGACCGACGTGGAAAATTACCCCGGCTTTGCCAACGGAATTACCGGCCCCGACCTCGTCGACGCAATGCGTCAGCAGGCCATCCGATTTGGAACGCGCGTCATCACCGAGGACATCGTCAACATCGACATGTCCCGCCGGCCGTTTGCGATGAAGGATTCCGCGGGCGATGCCGTATCCGCCGAATCCGTTGTCATCGCCACCGGCGCCAGCGCAAACTATCTGGGATTGGAATCGGAAGAGAAGTTCAAGAATCATGGCGTGTCCGCGTGCGCCGTCTGTGACGGCGCATTGCCGCGCTTTCGCAAACAACCGGTGGTCGTCGTCGGCGGTGGTGATTCGGCCGCGGAAGAGGCCATTCACCTCACCAAATTCGCCAGCATGGTCTACGTCGTTCATCGCCGCGAAAAGCTCCGCGCTTCCAGGATCATGGCCGATCGATTGCTGGCCATCGCCAACGTCAAGCCGGTCTGGAACTCCGTCGTCGAAGAGGTTCTTGGAGACCCCAGCCTCGGCGTAACCGGCGTCCGCGTGCGCAATGTCAACAACAACGAAACCACTACGCTTCCCGCCCACGGAATGTTCGTGGCGATCGGCCACACGCCCAGCACAAAATTTCTCGACGGCCAGCTAAAACTCGATCCTCAAGGCTTCGTTTCGCTGAAGGATCCTTTCCGGACACTGACCAGCGTGGAGGGCGTTTTTGCCGCCGGTGACGTTGCCGATCCAACCTACAAACAGGCCATCACCGCCGCCGGCATGGGCTGCAAGGCCGCCCTCGATGCTGAGCGCTGGCTGGCGGAGAAAAATATTCATTGAAGCGGGAGCCCAAAGACGAAGAGACACCAGGAACGAAGTGAAATCCACGTTTTGATTCTTCAATCGACAATTGGCAATAGGCAATTGGCAATCCTCCCTCCTCCGCCTTGACCGCGCTTTCGTTTTTCTCGCTTTAATTTTCGGCAACGCTCTTGTCATCGTGAATCCCCCATTTCAGACCGCCGATGAAGCCCAACATTTTTTTCGGGCTTGGCAGATCACCCAGGGCGAATTGATCTCCCACGAAAAAACCCCCCTCGGCGAAGGAGGCGGCCTTCTGCCTTCCAGCCTCGACACGTTCTGGCAGCGCTTCAAGCCGATGACCATGCACCCGGAAGTAACCACTTCCGCCCGCTACGTACTCGACTCGTTCAAAATTCCGCTTCAGCCTGACAAACGATCCATCATCCCGTTTGGAAACACCGCCCATTACTTCCCGATCAGTTACCTCCCGCAATGCCTGGGCATCGGCCTGGGTCGCATCCTCTCCCTGCCGATTCCGATGATTCTGTATCTCGGCCGCGAGGCAAACCTCCTCGTATTTACGTTGATCGGATTTTTTTCCCTTCGCTGGGCCCCCGCGATTGCGCGGCCTCTGTTTTTGCTGCTGCTCATGCCAACGATGCTCTGCCTTGCCGCCAGCGTATCCGCCGACACGCTCACCGACGCCCTGGCCGTCATGTTTACCGCCCTCATCTGCCGGCACTTCACCTCGGGCCCCAACTCCATCGACCGCAAGGCAATCCTGCTGCTGATCCTCGTATCCATCCCTCTCTCCGTGGGTAAGCTGGTTTACACTCCGTTGTTGGCCCTCCTGTTCCTCATCCCCGCCCAAAAATTCGGCAGCAACGCCCGCAAAACGGCGGTGGTATGCCTGCTCATCGCGCTAAATCTCATTGCCTTGATCTCGTGGGCCTCAGCAACCTCAAGCCTCGACACAAAGATTTCCATCAAGGAAAATATTTCGCCTCGCGAACAACTGGATCGGTTCGAACGGCATCCATCCCATTTCTTCTGGCTTCTCTGGAACACCGCCAAGGACGGCGGAGAATATGTTTGCTCCACCTACGTCGCGGTAATCGGATGGATGGACCTGAAATTTCCCCCCCCGATGGTGATCGCCTATCTGTCCATGCTGATCTTCTGCTGCTGGACCGCCGGCGACCGCCCCCCGTTGCCCCCGCCCGGCCGGACAGCCCTTATCGTTCTGCCGGCCGTCATCGCCTCATTCCTCGGCATCGCCTTTTTGAATCTCCTGTATTGGACCGAAGTGGGATCGAATTATGTCCAGGGCCTGCAAGGCCGATACTTCATTCCGCTCACACCCCCGCTGTTTCTGCTCGCATGCTCACTAGCCCGGCGACTCCCACATCGTGCCAACACGCCCCGTTCGCAAACGTCGCTTAATCTTGGAGTCGTCCTGATTTCAACGACGATCTCTGCATGTCTGTTGATAATCATCTTCCGCCGTTTTTATTACCCGTAACCCGTCCGGCGCAATCGCCGTCTTCATACTCTATTAACAAATTGGCGCGACAATCCCGGTTTGAAGAAATCGGGGCTCGCCATAAATATGAAATTGACATCAATTCTCGCTTGCCTCGCCTTAATCGCCGGCGTTTGTTTCGCCGACGCCGAGGATTTACCCGCGCCCGCCGCAACGCAACCCTCCCCTAAATCCGTCGAACTGGTTCCCTCCGAGGATCCAGTCATAAAGGACTTCCATTCGCTCGGGTTAATCGATGGAAGAGTCGATATTTTCCGATGCGCTTCTCCCTTCCGGGACCTGGGCACTCCAACGACATCCCCTAGCGACCGCACCCACCAGACCGATGAAGCCGAATCCCGCATCCATCATCTTTACGATCTGGGCATCCGAACCATCATTTGCCTGGAAGACCCCAATCATCCCGACCGTGACGAATCCGCGAGCAAAACAAAGGCCGGGCAACTCAAAGCTCGGATTACCCTGGAATCAACTGCTGCGGCTGAGAATGGAATCAGTTTTGTCCTCCATCCGATGAACAATGCCGGCCCCCATTCCTTGGAAGAAATGTCCGATTCCGAGGTCCAGGCTTGGTTGGATCAAGTAACCGATGACGTTCTGGACCGTTCCCGCACCGGCGGAGTCGTATTTCATTGTTCGGCCGGACATGACCGCACAGGCATCGTGGCCGCCTACATCCGAATTAAATACGAACATTGGCCCGTCGATCAGGCCATCGACGAAATGCGCCGCTACGGCCACAATTGGCGCAAGTTCTCCAACAACGACGGCGTTTCATCCTGGCAGGAAGATCACCTGCGGGCGATCGCGAAAATGATGGAAACCGAATCCACAAGCCGTCCTGCCGATTAGAGAAATTCGCAGCCTCTTCCAGGTCCCTCTACGCCACCACAAGATCGCGCGGATCCCTTAGCAGTTGCCCGAATGCGATCAGATATTCAAACAATCGCATCGCATAAAAGTCGTCCACTGCCTGCCCGGAGAATATCCGCAAAAGCCGCTTCTGCACCCGGCGCGAGAGCCTCCGGCCGATCACGCCATCCTTGAGCTTTTGCCCCGCTCTATAAAGATTGAACAATCGCCCGTTATACCAACTGTCGATCACACGCTGCCACATTCTAAGTTCCCAATCCAGCCGCTTCGCGTATTTTTTCATCGCACCTGGGGAACCGCTTTCAATCGCTTTCATGATCTCAAACGCCCCCTTCATGCCCAGGTATAATCCCGTTGAAAATATCGGATCCAAAAAACCCGCCGAGTCCCCGACCATCACCCACCCGGGGCCAAACATCTTTTCGGAAATCAGTTGATAGTTCTGATATTTAATCACCGGCGTCAGCCGTTTGGCGCCATCGGTATAAAATTTAAGCGACGGCTCATCGCGCAGGAATGCATCGTATTGCCGCTCGATCGTATCTCCGTAGCTTTCCAGATGCGCTGGATTGACGACGATGCCGACGGAAACCCTTCCGGGAAGCGGTATTCGCCACGACCACCCTTTGGTCAGATGATCCAGATGAATATTCCCGGTATCGCTCATGAACGATTTGTCGAGATGAGCAAACAGCGCAACATCACTTCGCCCGCCCTTCTTAACAGGTGCATCAAGTAGTTTTGAAATCACCCGCGAGCGCCCGCTGGCATCCACGATCAGGTCCGGTTTGCCGTCAAAAATCCCTCCCGCAACTTCCATCGTCTCGGCGGACAACTCGACCGTGTCCGCCTCCTTTCCCTTCTGCAATTTGGCGGACTTGCGGATAATCTTTGCCCCCGCTCGCTCGGCAGCGCTCAGCAACGCCAGATCAAACAAGTCACGAGGCGTGTTGTAAGCATAAGGCGGCAGCCTGCCCGCCGCCCCAATGAATCCCCCGGTGATCACTTCCGCCATTCCCAGACAAACCGTCGCGCCGGGCTTATGAACGCTGAAACCCTTGACCTCTTCCTCAAGCCCTAGCGTTCTCAACATCGGCACCACCGCAGGCAAAAGCGACTCGCCCACAATCAACGGCGGCCTCTTGTCCGTATGAAATATCCCAACTTGATACCCCTGTTTAGCCAGCAGGTTCCCCAGCGTCGCCCCCGCCGGGCCGCCCCCAATAATCGCGATGGATTTAATCGTTGCTGCCATAATGGTTACGCCGTCAAGGTTAAATGTATGACCCCATCGCCTTTTTTCAAATTTCTCAATTACATTCCGCCGTTCCGAACCGATTTTTCCCATTGCATAAAACCCACGATTGGGCATGATTTGCAATCTGCGGGACGAGAATTAATCCAATCTAACACCGGAGCCTCTCATGTCCGAAACCCTAAGCCGCCGAGATGTTGTAATGCGAACGGTCCCCGCGCTGGCGATAGCCGGCGCACTTTCAATCGCCGCGCCGCTGCTGGCCGCCGACAACCCCGACCGCCATTTTGCCCCGGGCGGCGAAGAAGCCTTCAGCGGCGGGCTGTACGTTCTGCCTCCCCTCCCGTATGCCTACGATGCACTCGAACCCCACATCGACGCCGAGACGATGCATCTGCATCATGACAAGCATCACCAGGCATACGTCAACGGACTGAACAAAGCCCTGAAGGAACTGGCCGAACTCGACGCCGCCAACGCGCCGCCAGCCGCCCCGCTGCTCACGGGCTTGCAGGAAGACCTCAGCTTTAATGCCGCAGGACACCTTCTGCACACGCTATTCTGGAAATGTATGGCGCCCAACACCGGCGGTGAGCCCCAGGGTGAACTCGCCGACGCCATCGCGGGCAGTTTTGGATCCATCGCCGCCTTCCGCATCCGTTTCGCGGCTGTTGCCGCCGGGGTCAAGGGCAGCGGCTGGGCCATCCTTGCCTACGAGCCCGCATCCCAAAAGCTCATTATACTCCAGGTCAAACAACATGATCTGCAACTGGCGCCGTGGGTCGAACCGATCCTCGCGTTGGACGTCTGGGAGCACGCCTACTATCTGAAATATAAAAATGTTCGTGGCGAATATGTGAAGGCGTGGTGGAACGTCGTGAACTGGCCACTCATCAGCCGCGCATTCACCGACGCCCGAATTCGCTACGGCGGTCGAGGATAATAGTCGGCTTCACATTTTCGAATACGCCGCCCGAATTCCCATCAGCAATCCAAACGAAATGATGAGCAGAATCGCCGCCAGCGTCAGCGCCTGATGAATGTCGATTTCAAAACCGATGTAAACCGCCAGCGGCATCGTTTGCGTCCGTCCCGGATAATTCCCCGCGAAAATGATCGTCGCTCCGAACTCGCCCAGCGCACGCGACCACGTCAGCGCCCCACCCACCATCAAACTGCGAAACGCCAGCGGCACCGTAACATCAACGAACCTTTGCATCGGCGACGCCCCGTCCAGTGCTGCCGCATCCAGAATCCCCTGGCCTATCGACGAAAACCCCACCGACGCCGCTTTGATAAAATACGGACACGACACGAATGTCTGCGCAATAATCACCGCGATCGGCGTAAACGGAATTTCGATCCCCGCCCGATCAAGCCAACCTCCAATCAGCCCCCGCCGCCCAAGCGTCATCAGCAAAGCGATCCCCGCCACCGCCGGCGGCAACACGATCGGCCAATCAATCAAAACTTCCAAAACCCCCTTCCCGAAAAATTTCCCCCGACCCAGAAGATATGCCAGCGGCGTTCCAAGCACCACCGTCACGAACAGGCTGACCGCGCTAGTCCACAAGCTCAGCCAGATCGCCTGAACAACCGCCGACGTCCCCAGATATCGCAACAACGTTCCCGGCGATGTATGTATCAGCAGCGCAACCGGCGGAATCACAATCAGCGCCAGCAGCGGAATCGCCGGCAATATAAGCAGCCACCAGGAACGGCGACGCTTTTTGTTTTCTTCCCGAGCCATCAATGCCCATCCGCCTCGGGCCCAAGAAAATTGTGCCCGCGGAGAATATCCTGGCCATCCTTTGACAAAACAAAATCCTCGAACTTCGCCGCCAGATCGGCATGCGGCGCGCTCGCCACAACCGCGATCGGATACCGCGCGATCTGATTAAACCGTTCCGGCACATCCAGGCTCCCGACGTCCTGTGCAGCCTCCGGCGTCACATCCGTCACGTAAACCACACCCGCATCCGCTTCCCCAAGCCGGATTTTCGTCAGCACCGATTTCACGTTCTCTTCCCGCGAAACGACATTGGCCAGAAAGCCTTTTTTGAATTCAGCGCCAAACGCCGGATCCTTGGCCAATTGATCCACCATTTGCAGCGTGTATTTCCCTACCGGAACCGAAGCATCCGCGATATCGATTTTGATCCCCGGATTGGCCAGATCGCTCAGCCCGGCGATCTTCCCGGGATTGTCCTTCGGGTAGATCACGATCAGCCGATTACGGGCAAAATCGTGAATCGTCTTGGGTTTCACGAGTGATTCACCCTTGGCCGTGTCCATTTCCTTTTCATTGGCGGAAGCAAAGACATCTGCCCGCGCGCCGATTTCAATCTGCGCCCGAAGCTGCTGCGATCCGGCGAAATTGAATTGAACGTCGGAATCAGGATTCGCCGATTCAAACTTTTTGCCGATTTCCGTAAACGATTCGGTCAGCGAAGCCGCGGCGAATACGCTGATCGTCGCCTGCGGCGGACTTGCAACGGCCACCTGCCTTTCCCCCACCCCGAGAAAAAGAACAGGCTCAAAACGATTAGAAAGGTTGTCAAATGTTTCATGGGAAGGGCCGCGGATTTCGTTATGTTCCAGCAAATATAACGGCTTGACTGAATGGTATCACGCCCAAATTTTTGACACAGCCACCGGGCTGCCCGAAAATCGCGGACTTTCGAACATGGAGTTTCGAATGAATCGCCCACTTGTTCGCGCGGCCACCGCGTCAGTCCTGGCGGCAATCGTCTGTTTTGCGCTGACAGGTCCGGTCCGGGCGGACGCATCTCCCTCCACCCAGCCAACAACGCAGATCCAAACCGGTGAAGTGGACCTCACCTTCACCCAGCGCAGCCCGCTCAGCACGCCCACCGAAATCGCCCGGCGGTTAAAGCTAAAACCCGCCAGTCTCGGCGCCGATTATGATCTTTCAAAGCAGCCCTTTAAGGCATATATCCCAACCAATTACGACCCCGCCACCCCCCACGGATTATTCGTGTATCTCGGCTACAAAGACACCGTTTCCAGCCCACCTCTGTGGCGGCCGATTCTGGAGAAATACCATCTCATTTTCATTTCACCTGTTTGCCACACCGGCGACCATTACGCGCCGTCGGTTCCCCTATCCCAGACATTCGGCCTGGCTCTCGACGCCGTCTATAACTGTAAGAAACAATTTAACATCGACGACCATCGCATCTACCTCATGTCCTGGAACAACGACAGCGCCAGAATGTCCTTCGCCTCTTCCGATGTTTTCACCGGTTTTATAGATACGCTGGAATTGGGATACATCCGCCGTCTCTACCAGCCGAACAACTCCTACTATGAAACCGCTTATGCGCCTCCCCCCGAGGATTTGATGTCCCTGGCCAAAACGCACCCCTTCTTCATGATCGATGATGGCACTCCAAACAACGTCGCGGTGACCAAACTGGTGATCGCCGCCATGCAGCGCGACGATTTCAATCAGATAATGAGAGTCAGTCTTTCACTCGGCGACGATGTGCATTTCCCGAACATGAAAGCCGAGTGGTTCGAGCAGCAGGCCCTCCCGTTTCTGGACAAAGCCGCCGCCAAAATCGAAATCACAAAATCGGATTCGAGTCCCCCAACGACCAATCCCGCCGCCGCGCCTGCGGTCAGCGCGGCCCAGCATCTCCTGACCATGGCTCAGCTTTATATCAGCAACGGCCAAAACGACCTGGCGCAGAAAAAATTGCAGCAGATCATCGACACCTATCCCAACGACCCCGCCGCGGAAAAAGCGAAGCAATTGCTCTCGCAAATGAATCAGTAGCTCACATCATAACTCGCGCCCGCACTGGTCCGAAAAACCAGCGAGTCCCCATCCGCTTTAACATCCACCGGTTTCCCCTGAGAAGTAATTTTGGCGCTTCCGGCGCCGCGAACCCGGCAGACCTGGCCGCTCGTCGAGCGGATCACAGCGCTTTGCAGCTTGCCGTCTTTCCAGGCCATATCCGCTTCAAATCCCCCGCGAGCGCGAAGTCCAGTAACCCGACCGCTCGGCCATTCCTTCGGTAACGCCGGAAGAAGATGTACATCCCCATCCTGGCTCTGCAGCAGCATCTCCGCCACCGCGGCCGTAATACCGAAATTCCCGTCGATCTGCATCGGCGGATGCAACCCGAACAGATTCGCGCAACTGTTTCGGTCCGCGAAAAGCCGCATGAACTGCCCATGCGCTCGCTCCGCATCCCCCAGCCGCGCCCAAAGCGCCGTCCGCCACGCAAACGACCATTCCCGCGCATCCCCGCCGTCCCCACGCGCAATCAACGAAACCTTCGCCGCCGCCGCCAGCGCCGGCGTGCGTTCCGGGCTGATCTGCCTCCCCGGATAGACCCCGAACAAATGCGATGTGTGCCGATGATGATCCTCAGGCGTGTCCAGTTCCTTCTCCGTCGGATCGTGTTTCTCGGTCATCCATTCCAGCAACTGCCCCCAGCTTCCGATGCCCGGCGTCGCCAATTTATCCCGCATCTCCGCGATCTTGCCCCGATAATCCCTGTCCACCCCGAGCGCATCGCACGCGTCGACATAGTTGTCGAACAAATCCCAGACGATTTCCTGCGCATAGCTGACGCCATCCTCGGTCGGCCCATGTTCGGGCGACCACGCATCCGGCACGACCAGCCGCCCATCTGGCAGGGTCTTCAGATGATCCTCCCAAAACTCGCACGTCTCCTTCATCACTGGATACGCCACATCCCGCAGATATTTCTTGTCCATCCCGAAGGCATAATGCTCCCAGAAATGTTGGCAATACCACGCGTTCGCGGTCTTGTCCCATTTCCAGCCCATTCCGCCCATGATGTTGTGCGACGTCCGAATCGCGAATCCGCGCGAAGTCATCTGGCCCGCGTTGGTTTTGAAATCGTCCGAATCCGCCGTCGCGATCCGCCACGCCGGAAGCTGGCTCACAACCAAATCAAACAGCGGCACCTGGCATTCAGACAAATTCGCCACCTCTGCCGGCCAGTAATTCATCTCAATGTTAATGTTCGAGTGATAATCGCAATGCCACGGCGGAGAATCGCTGTCATTCCAAAGCCCCTGCAGATTCGCCGGCAAACCGCCCGGCCGCGAACACGAAATCATCAGATACCGCCCCAATTGAAACATCAACGCTTCAAGCTCCGGATCGGTCGATCGGCTCGCATCAACCTTCCGCAAATTGGTCGGCGCCGCTCGCTGCGCCTGCGTGGAATCCCCCAGATCCAGCGTCACGCGATTGAAAAACGATTGATAATCAGCCACATGCTGCGCCCGCAATTCATCGAATGATCTCCCCGCCGCCGCATTCAGTTGGGCGCTGACGCGATCGTGCGGCGGACTTTGCCGATAGTGCGCGGCATAATCCATCGCATAATCCGTCCCCGCCGCCAGAATCAGCGTTAAATCATCGCACCCGGAAAACCGCAGACCATTCCCCTCCGCTTGCACCGTGCCGCCATCGTGCAGCGCGATCAATTGTGTTTCATATTTCAGCCCGTTCCAAAGGCTTCCCGCGATAACAAGCCGATTTTGATCGGCTACGGTTTTCAGATGGCGGTGGTCCCGAAACCCGATCCCGCCCGTATAACTCCCCGGCCTATCCGCCGTAAGCCGCACCACCAAAACCTGCGCCGGATGGCTGGCGAAAATCTCCCGCCGATAGGTCACGCCGCCGACTTGATAACTGACGTGCGCAGTCGCGTCCGCGATATCCAGATCTCTTCGATAATTCTGGGCCGCCTCATGTCCCGGCAGCGTGATGCCCAATTCTCCCAGAACCTGATACGCCCCCATGCGATTGTAATCACCGCTGGGATCCTCGTCCCCGGTCCACAGGCTGTCTTCATTCACCACGATTCGCTCAGCCCCCGGCGTCCCAAACACCATCCCCCCCAGCCGCCCGTTACCAACCGGCAACGCCTCGTTCATACACACCTTCGCCGGCTCGCTGTACCACAGCGTCATCCGATCGCTCGCCGAAGTTGTCTGCGCGTTGGTCAGTGGAGTTAAATAAAGGGGAATACAAAAAAAGACAATCGCCGCCGATGCAAACCTGCTGTGCCGCACTAATTTCCTCGTTTCCGCCGAAAGGTTTCGATCGTTTCAAGGATTTTATTGCTTACCGCTTTCATCTTCTACAGGGAATTTCAATTCGTCGGATTCCATCGCCTGCCGCGCGCCGTGCCGCACATGAAGTACATATACCCGTTCGCCGCGGATGATGAACAGCACCCGATAGATATGCGGGCGTTTCCCGTACAACAACTGGCGGATCGGCTCGTCGAATTCCCCGCTTTCTCGTGCCAACGGCCAGCGGGTCGGCAACTCGGCAACGCCTTCGACCGCATCCACCAGTCCGTTGAACCAGCCATCAGCGTGTACTGTCCGCTCAGCGAGTCGTAGATAAGCGGCCTCGGCGTCGCTCCGCGCAGTGGCCGTGACCTCAACTCGATATTTCACGGGCGGGTGTTCCCTCGAATGCTCCGTGGAATTCCATGCCGCTTACGAATCTCGGCAAAAGCCTGCTCAGCGGACCGCGATCGGCCCCGCTTGACATCGTCGAGGCCGCGACGAATCCCCTGGACGGATTGGTCGTAGTCGATTGATTCCAGCAGCTTCTGATAGGAGGCGGCATCCTGCACAACCAGCTTCGCTTTGCCGTTCACCGTCAAAACCATCGGCTCGCCGCTTTCCTCCATGTACTCCATGAGTTCACTGGTGTTCCGCTTGAAGTCTGATAGAGATCGAATGTCCTTGCTTAAATCCATGGTTTTGCCTCGCATTCAATTTGCATCAAATTGAATGCTATCATCCATTCGAATAGACAGCAACAGGGCCTCACGACACCCCTCGAACCTGCCCGTTCTCGATCTTCAATTCATTACCCCGCAGCATCTCCAGCAACTTTTTCGAATGCGAGATCACGATGACGCCATGCTGCTTCCTGGACAGCGATTGGATGATCCCTGCGATGGCGACGATTGTCGCCGCATCGGCGCCCAGCGTCGGCTCGTCGAGAATGATCCACGGCGGAAATCGCGCAATCGTTGCCGCCAGCGAAACTCGCTTCCGCACCGGAAACGGCAGCGCCAGTGGATTGGACTCGGCGAAGTTCTGCAGCCCAAACGCATCGCGAACGGCGGTGACGGCGGATGCGGAATTAGACTCGGCCTTGAATCCCAATTCCGCCCAGACCGTTGCCTCGAACAACCCAACATCCGGATTCTGAAGATGATATCCCGCGATTCGGCCCGGGGTTTTCCATAAATTCGCGGCGACGTTGTTCACAAGTATCTGACCCTCGACCGGGCGCAACACGCCCGACAAAACCTTGGCGAGCGTGCTTTTGCCGCTCCCGTTGGGACCTTGTAGCGTATAAACCCGGCCGGGTTGCAGGGTCATCGAAACTCCGCGGAGAATCTCCGAACCTTTGCCATAGCTGGCGGAAATGTTTTGCAATTCGATCACCGGGGATGATACCGGTTCAAGTCGATCGATTTGCGATGGATCGAGCGATGGGATAGGCGGGTGACGCCCCGGATCGGGGGACAATTCGGCGATAGGAACGGATTGGACCGCGTAGTTCCATTCATCCAGACGATTGTCGGTAATCACAGTCCCGTCAGCCGGCCCCGTTGCCCCTTTTAGAAGATCGAGCGATATCTCCAGTTTTTGGCTGTCCAATTGTTCCAGAGCGCAGTCGGCAGCGAGAATTTTGGGCTTGAGAATCGTCGCACACAACACAGCCAAACAGGTCTGCTCGCCGCCGGAAAGTACCGCCGGATGCTGTTCCAAGAGCTTCGTGAGATTGAGTTTTTCGACGGCTTCCATGCAATCACACGACTCCAGACCCCCGCCGGCATGGAGTTCAAGCTCCTGCCGGACCGAGGTGGTCAGGCCCGAAAGCGCAAAATAGACCTCCGGGCCGAGATACATCCGGCCGTCGGTATTGACGCGGCAAAAGTGACGCAGGAGATTCGACCGTCCGGAAAAATTCGGCCCGTCAATCGCGAGGATGCGCCTGGAGTCGAGGGCCGCCAGCAGAAGCTCGGTGGATTTTCGGCTCATCGAATCCCCATCAATCCCGGCCACCGAAAAGTGATCGCGACCGCGAGCCACAAAACCGATAGCGCCACCGAGAGTGCGCCCGCAACCGGCGAAAACGGCAAGGATTCGTCGGGAAGCCGCTGAACGCGAAGAAGCATCGCCCGTTGTTCCCAGACCTCCGCCCGATGGACGGCCGAACGAATGGACCAAACGAAAAGCGGCCGAAGAAGCCGCGGCAATTGTTTGAGTCCCGCCCAACGGCTACCGCCGAGCAGCCCGCGAGCGCGCCGGGCAACGAGAATCTGTTCCGGCGCAGTTTCAGCTCCGGTTCGACGGCAAACACGCCCAGGGCAACGACCAACCCCTCGCCGCGCAGTCCCCATCCGCGCAGCGTCGCGGGCAAAAGACGCGAGGGGATGGAGAGCATGACAAGCTGAAAAGCCCCGCCAAGCACGGCGAGGCGAAGTGAAATCAGCAACGCGAACCTGACACCCGCCGCCGGATCCGATCCCATCGGCATTCCCGGCGGCGCCTTGGCGACCCAGCCCCAGACCGCGACCAGCATGACCGTCATCGGCAGTTGAACAATTGCGAGAAACTTGAGAAATCTCGGCAGCAGCCCATCGATCGCCAGGAAAACGCCGAGGATGGCGACAACGATCAGAAGCGGGCCAAGGTGCGCGTCGATGAAGGTCGCAACGGCGAGGATCACAAGCGTGGCGAGTCGAGCCGCCGGCGGGACGCTGGACATCGGCTACTCGCTGAGCTTGAAGTTCTTCGCAAGTGTCGGCCCGCGAAACCGGGACAGCAGATCATGCGGCACCGCGCGAACCAGCCAGACCGCCAGGACCGCTTCCGCCACTTTGTCCGTGGTCGCATCACAAATCATCCCGGACCAGAAATTCGCCGCGTTGATCGAGAATCCGCGGTGAATGAACCATGCCGTGACAAACGTGGAGCCGGCGGTCGTGACACCCCCGAATACGCCAACGGATATCGGCAGCGAGACCAGTGCCGAAATCACCCCCAGGACCAATCCGCTGAGAACCGTCCGCGGCATGGTTTTGAACCCCCCAACCATCGCCAGCAAATGGGTTCCCACGGCCATCATCGCCGCAGTGCCTGTAAAGAAGATGATGATGTGATTAAACAGCAGCGCCGTTAAGCCGAACGCCAGAACGGTAACCATCAATCCGGGAATCAGACCGGCGATCAGCGTGGTGGTAATAATTCCAACGCAATCCAGGTATACCGGCAGCTTGAGGGCCAGCACGATTTCCGCAAGCGCGATGTTGAACGCAACCGCCGATGGAATCAGCGCGATCGTCGCCATCCTGGAAGATGCAGACGAATGTTCCTCATCAAGCTTTTCGACCGACTCATTCTCGAGCATTCGGCAATCGCGATCGGCTTTTTCAATTGACGAATTAGGATACTACATTCTGAACGCCGCATAAAGAGCGATGGATCAAAGATTGGAGAAATGCGTTTTACGTCGCCCGAAGATTCGATCTCTTGCGTCGGCAAAGGATTCCCGCCCCGGCGACCAGTAATAAGCCAATCGACGCCGGCTCCGGCACATTCGCCAGGCCGATGCCGCCGGCTGACTCCAATGTCCCCGCTGCCGCCGCGAAAGTGGCGGATTGCCCCAGATTCGCCGAGAACGGCGTAAAGTCTTCGCTGTTCACCGTCCCGTCGTAATTGAAATCCCCGCCATCCCAACTTCCGTTCTTCCCCACATTTGCCGAGAACGGCGTGAAGTCCTCGCTGTTCACCGTCCCGTCCAGATTCGCATCACCGAGCAGCGTAAACATGATTTCAATCTCGCCGGAAGGAAGCCCGGCGACCATACCATCAGCGCCGTCGGCATAGCCGATGCCGTAACTCAGACCGCTGGCGAGATCATCCGCCGCGATGTCGCTGCTGATGATCTGCGGACCAGCCAGGTCATAGAAGCCGTTTGCGATCCACCCAGCGATGGATGCGATCGGGTCGGTCGCGGGGCTGCTGTAGTCGATGATGACGCGATTGTTGCCGATGTCGAGCGTGCCGCCGCCCGTGATCGACAGCGACGTGAGATTCACATTGCTGCTCCCCAGCGCGGTCCCCGCCGTGACATTGTCGGCCAACTGCACAACGCCGTTGCCGCTAATCGACAGCGCCTCCGTTCGCCAGGGCACTCGTCGTGGGACTTGTCGGCAGAATCCTGAGCATGCCGCCGCTTACGGTAGTGCCGCCGGTGTAGCTGTTCGCGCCCGCGAGCGTCCAGGTGCTGACGTTCGTTTTCGACAAGGCCAACGAACCCCCGGAAGTGCCATCGGTGATCGCACCGTTGATCGCGCTGGCAGAAGAGGTGCCGTCGAGATTGAGCGTGACCGTCCCGCTCGAAGCCGCGCCATTCACATTGTTAAGAACGACCGCGCCGACCCCGTTAATCGTACTGCTGGCCTGAACGCTGACGCTGTTGATAACGGCGCTAAGCGTCGGGGTAACGGTGTCAACCCCCGAAGCGGCAACAGTGGGAGTGGATGTGTATCCAGTACCGGCCGAGAGAGCTTCCGCACCAACGGCGATGAAATTATTTGCATTGGTAGCCACCGTCGCCGCGGTGGTTGCACCATTGCTCGCCAGCGTAAACGTCGGCGCCGAAGTATATCCACTGCCGGGATTGGTGATCGTGAATCCGGTCAATGCGCCGGATGTTCCGGCAGACAATATCGCCGTGGCCGTGGCGCCCGTGCCGCCGCCGCCCGAAATGGTGACGACAGGGACCGCGAAATAAGACCCGCCGGCGGTAACCGAGACGTTGGCCGCGGTAACGCCCAAAAGCAGTTCCGCGCTCGCCCCGCTACCACCTCCGCCAGAAACAGTGGCCGCATTGGATGTAACCCCGCTGCCGGCGGACATGAGCGTAAAACCACCAACGCCGGAGGATATCCCCGCGGCCGAAGCACTGGAATTCGTCAACGTCCCACCATTGAGGACGACGGGCTTGTTGAGAAGCTGGCCGTTGAGATCAAGTGTGCCGGTGGAATTGACCGTTGCGACCGCGACCGGAGCGTTGACACCAATATTGCCACCCCCGAATCCAAGGGCGTTCGCATTACCAACTTGGATCGTCCCGTTATTAATGTTTGTAGCGCCCGTGTAGGTGTTCGCTCCGCCAAGGACGGCGACGCCCGATCCGTTTTGCGTAACAAATCCCGAACCGGAAATCACGCCTGAAACGGATGGCGAGCCGCCGGAAGTAAAATTCACCCCGCCGTTATTTACGATATTGCCCGCGCCGCTCATCGCGCCGTTGACGACCAGCGTAGGCGCGGATGTATTGTTGGAATTCACGGTGATCGTTCCACCGTTGGAAATATTATCCACTTCAAACGCGGTGCCGGCCCCGCCGATCGTAACGGCCCCGCCGCTTCCAATGGTCAGTCCTGTCGGATGCGTAGAGTTCGCGACCGTCATGCTGGCGGTGCTAGATACCGCGATCGTGGATTGGTAGTTAACGGTTCCGCTGCCGCTCGGACTCAGCACCTGCCCGGAATTCACCATAACCGGATCGCCAAACGTCAGCGAACAGCCGCTCCCCACGCTCAGCGACGTGCTGCTTGCGATGGTGGTTGGGAGATTGATCTGCTGAGCGCCCTGCTGAACGACGATGTATCCCCACCCGACCGTGGACTGGATCGTGAGCGAACCCGTGCCGCCCGACTGGGCCAGCGTGTAAGTGTTCGGGCTCTGGAAGCGGATCGTGCCCAGCGTTTGGGCGACGATAGTCGAGACGGTCTGATTGCCCACTATCTGGTTGAGAAAATCGGCTTCGACATCACTTCCGTTGGGCGCTGCATTGGTCCAGTTTCCACCGATACTCCACGATCCCGAACCGGCGACATTCCACTGATGTTGGGTAATGCTGAAAGAACCATTGCCGCTCTGCCCCGCCGCCGCGGTGCCGACAATCGCCTGCAGCGCATTACCGCTGCCGTCAAAAAGGGCGGTGGCTCCTCCATTGTAAATATTTAAGCCCGAAACCTGCACCGACTCGGGATACCAATAGAGCATTCCGATGACGCTGGGAACCGTCGCGAGGGTGGAAGCCATGCGCCGTGAGGTACGCCGCCTGCCCCGCCGGGGTCTGTAGATAGTTCGGATCGCCAAGCCCGGATTTTTTCTCCCACGGCTGGGCAGTCTCCATCACCATGATGCTCTTGTTCGGAACGTCAGCGGCGAGCGCCGAGATATTGCTCATCAGCGTCGACTCATCGTGGGCCGTGGGATAGTAATCCACTCCCATCACGTCAATGTCGCTCGCCGGGACATCCCCCCAGCTGGAATTGAAAAGACTTTGGTAATAAAAATACTGCGGCTCGGTTCCCTGGTTTCCGCCGCCAATGGTCAGGGAAACGTCGATCTTCGGCCCCGATCCCTGTGCGGCATGGACCGCGTTGACCGCCGAAATGATCAGCTTGCCATAATTATTCCAGCTCGCCTGTTGGGAAGAGGTGGAACCGCTGAAACTGATCGAGCCGGTCGGCCACAGCATGCCGCTGTTGGTCTCGTTTCCAATCTCCACCATGTCAGGCATGACCCCGGCAGCGCTAAATTGGTTGAGCGTGCCGAGCGTATAGTTGTAGACCTGCGTCTGCATCTGCGCATTCGTCGTATTAGCAGACCATTCCGGGGGAGTGGCTTGATGACTCGGATCGGCCCAGGTGTCGGAATAATGCAGGTCCAGCTCAAACTTGGCGCTGGGATCGTTAGCCTTGATCTGCTGCGCGAGCGCAATGTCATACGCCGTCGATTGGATCGCCCCCGGATTGCTGCCCCCATAACTCGTCACCGGGTTCACGAACGCGCGAAGCCGAAACATGTTATCGCCGTTATCGTAGAGAATCTGATCGGCCTGCTGCGCAACCCCGTTGTCTTTAAACACCACCCCCTGCTGCTGCATAAACGTCAGCAGGGAAATATCCGACCCCATGAAAAATGGAGTGGCGCTGGCTGTGCCCCCATGGATCAACGGCGCCGCCGCAACGGCAGCCGCCAGATAAATCGAATGACACCCTCTCCTGGCGGTTGTCTTGGCACACATATTCAATCGCCGTCAACGCTTAGTTCCTCTGCCGCTATACCAAAGATACGTCATGGCAGAGCCACGCCGCCTGCAATGTTGCGAATCAATGATGCGAATTTACGACAAATGGTGAAATGGAGAACCATTTTATGATGCTTGCTGAGGATAACTTGAAGCAACCACGTCCTATCAGCTCACAACCAAAGGAAAAATGGGGTTCAATTCCCGTTGGCTCCATTAGACTTCCCGCCCAAGTCAACCTGGCGCGATCATTTCGGGCAATACCCGCGAGAGAAATCACTTACGGACAGTAGAATCAGTTCAAACGTCGTGGCCCTACGCGACAAAAAGATTAGAGTTACGTGGACCAGCCAGCGGGATTTGAACTCAGAGACGCGGTTCGGGCACCTTTTGAGGTCAATCGACGGTAAAATCTCAAGCGTTCTGGCCTGAAGACGCCAGAGACAACTGGCCACTGCACTGGGCAAGGAACAAAATTGGCGTTTACACCCAAACGTTCGATCAAGGTAACTTTCGAGACCCCCGAGGCTCTGTTCCACGATCTTCGGAGCCGTTCTGTCGAAGGTCTGCTGGCGCATCAGGCCGACATTCTCCGCCGCTATCAGGCGGAGGCATTCGACAAGTCCGATGTGGCGATTGAATTGCCGACGGGGAGCGGCAAGACGCTGGTAGGTTTGCTCATTGCCGAGTTTCGTCGCGTTACGCGTAACGAACGCGTGGTGTACCTTTGCCCAACGAGGCAGCTTGTCCGGCAAGTAGTTGAACAATCGGAGAAGAAATACGGCATCAAGGCAACGGCGTTCGTCGGCAAGATTAAGGATTTCGATCCGTCAGATAAGGCAAAATTTCTTAGTGCCCAGACCGTTGCCGTCGCTCCCTACAGTGCGTTGTTCAACACGAATCCATTCTTTTCATCGCCGAATTTGATCATTCTTGATGATGCTCACGCGGCAGAGAATTACATCGGGTCTGCATGGTCGGTAGATATTAACCGAGCCACCTACAAGAGCGTTTACGCTCGTCTCTTGGAATTTTTGCGGCCTTTTTTGCCTCCACATGTATATGGGATTTTTGCTGACAACAGCCCCAGACCGGCCGACGCAAATTGGATCGAGAAAATCCCGTCGCCGAGGATAGCGGACCTACAGACGACGCTAGATGCCTTTCTCGATGCTCATACCGCCGACACCGATCTCCAGTATCCGTGGAGTTTTCTCAAGGGTCATCTCGACGCATGTCATCTGTACGTAAGTCACGGCTCAATTCTCATCCGCCCGTACATTCCGCCCGCGCTGACGCATCAACCGTTCGCGAGGGCAACTCAGCGCGTCTACATGTCCGCAACCCTTGGTCGGGGTGGCGACCTGGAGCGGATTACGGGAGTGCCAACCTTTCACCGGCTTCCGATTCCGAAGGGCTGGGACAAACAGGGGATTGGCCGAAGATTCTTCATGTTTCCCGAGCAGAGCCTTAAGGCTGAATCGGTCAACGAGCTGCTCCCGAAGTTGATGGAGCAAGCTCATCGCTCGCTCGTCCTCGTCCCGAGTGATAAGGCTGCCGAGTATTATAGTGAATTGGTCAAGAAGACATTGAAATACCCAGTCTTTGACGCTCAGGCTATAGAGTCGTCCAAGGCAACCTTCACGAGGGAGCCGAACGCGGTTGCCGTTTTGGCGAATCGGTACGACGGGATCGACTTAATAGGAGACGAATGCCGGCTCTTGGTCATCTGGGGTCTGCCGCGCGCGACAAACATTCAGGAGCGGTTCCTGATGTCACGCATGGCTGCCGGCAACCTCCTTGACGATCGCATTCGCACGCGAATCATTCAGGCCGTTGGGCGGTGCACGCGGAGTGCGACCGATTACGCGGCCGTATGCGTTCTTGGTGACGACTTCGATGACTGGTTGATCCTTGAGGAGAAACGGTCACTCTTTCACCCTGAGCTTCAAGGCGAGCTGCTGTTCGGTTTTGAACAGTCGGTTGACAAGAGTGCGGAGGACTTTGCGGAAAATCTAGCCGTTTTCCTGAAACACAAAGACGCATGGAATGATGTGGACGCCGAGATTCTTGAGCTTCGCGATAAGGCGACGCAAAAGAAGATTCGAGGCGAGGAGATTTTGTTGACCTCCGCGAATCGGGAGGTTCAGTACATATATGCCCTTTGGAACCACGACTATGGCAAATCTCTGGCCCTCGCGGGAGATATCGCATCCCTTTTGTCCGGCGACGATACTAAAGGATTCCGTGGGTTCTGGTACTATCTCGCAGGGGCGGCTGCTGAGCAGGCGTCGCGGGAGGGCACTGGTAAAAAGCACCTTCGCGATGTTGCTGCCGAACACTTTTTGAGGGCCGCGGCATGTGCGCCCTCAGTCGCATGGCTTAGAACCCTGATTCCACCAGCCGATGCACCGAAAGACCCGGAGGCGACGTTTGCAGAAGAGTGCCTTCAATCCAACGTGGAGCGAATGGAACTGACGTTCGAACGTCGCGGCTTCGCGTCTCCGAAGAAGTTCGAGAAGGAAGTGAAGTCTATTCTGGACGGTCTGGCCGGGATCGACGCGGACAAGTTCGAAGAAGCCCACCGAAGTTTGGGCGAGCTTCTCGGCTTTGATGCAGGAAATTCAAACTCGGACGCTACCCCGGACCCTTGGTGGATTTCTGCTGGGAAGCTGTGCATCGTGTCGGAGGATAAATCGGACTCGAAACCCGAGAATCCCATTACGGTCAAGCACACGAGGCAGGCCATGACTCATCCAAAATGGATGCTTGAGCATGTGAAACTCGCAGAAAAGCCGATCATCGCGTGCGTCATGATTACGCCTGCGACTACGATCCATCCTGAAGCCGCAACGTATGCCGAGGATGTGAAGCATTGGCAGATCGAAGACTTCAGGAAATGGGCTCAACATGTGGTGGCGAGCGTTCGGAAATTTCGTGATGAATACCCGGGTCCTGGCAATTTGGGGTGGCGAGCCGCTGTCTGCAACGGGCTGCGAGGCGCGAAACTCGATCCAGTATCGATCTTTGAGAAGATTGCAAAAACCGACATCAAGAGCCTGCCGTCGAAAGGCGGCAAAGACGTGGAATAGCGATTACGTTGTTGCTAGACCTGAATGAATTGATTGGTACATTTCTGGGCCGAGAATTACATAATGAGCGAAGGGAATGACCAGATTAGCAGCGCCCCTCGGCCCGAAGATCGGAAATGGATTCTTGTGGATCCGGGCGTCACCGAACGAAAGTGCAAGGCTTGTGGTGATGTGAAGCCGATAGAGGACTTCAACTGGCGCACCCAGTCGCGCACCCACAAGAAGAACCGCGCGCAGTCCTGCAAGAAATGCGACCAGAAGGCGGCGAAGGCAAGGGAAGAGGCCGATCCAGAGAAGAAGAAAAAGCGCAAGGCGAAACAGAAGGAATGGCTGGACAAGAACCCGCTGAATAACGCGGTTCATCAGGCCAAGGACCGCGCCAAGGACATCGCGAAGGAACGCGGAATCGACTGGAAGGCCGGTGGTCCCGATTGGGACGCGCTGTTCAATATCGACGTGGACTACCTGAAGAAGCTGTATCACGATCAAGGTGGCGTCTGCAAGGCCACGAAGCTGCCATTCATTTACGAAGGCGCGGCCAAGCGAACGCGTCCGTTCGTTCCCAGTATTGACCGTATTGACCCGGCGAAGGGCTACGTGAAAGGAAACGTCCGTCTTGTGCTCTGGGCGATCAATCAGGCGTTGAACGAGTTCGGCCTAGACCTGTTTCTGCTACTGGCTCGCAAGGCGGTCGAGCACGCGACGCCAGGTAAGCTATGGGCTTTGTTCGATTTCGGCACTGAACCCGACAACGCGGAAATGCGGCTGGAACTTCACAAACTGCTTCACCCGGAAGACTGGTCCGGGCCTAGTGTTGTACTTCTTACTGTGGGTGAACTGATGGAACAGACTGGCAAGGCGATCGACGCCGAACCGATTGCCGTTCCTGACGACCTGTACGAAGACGTAGACGGTGACGACGCGGAGGACGACCAGCAGGACGAAACGCCGTCGCTGCCGGAAGCGGAACCCAACGACCACGGCAGTCAGCCGAATTAACGTGAGTGCTTCAATACCGTGGGCAAAGCCCTGCTGCACATACAGTATTTCTGGCGGATTACAGCTAGGTCGTCAAACCGAGATAGCGCACCTCGTGGCCGCGGCAACGCTATGTGCTTACTGACTTCGCTCGAGTTCGGATGTGGCTGACAGATTCCCTCCTACGAGCGACTCAATGAAAACGTCAATTTGGCAGGGAGTCGGCGAAATCCGCTCAAAAACGCGGTTGCGAGTTCTATTGATATCCCGCTGGCTCCACTTTTTAGCAAAAAACTCCCTCAGCTTAACTACCAAGATCGAACGAGACGTGGGTATAGCACACCTCCGTTTCCCATCCTGAACCAGTTCAACGAACGCATTGGCCCGCGCGGATCTGGATTAGCATTGGCTTGCGCGGATCCTTCTGCTCCATCGTGCGTTGGGACTGGATTACGAAGCCGGTATTGCGAAGTTCCGTCGCCACTTGGTCTGCCGTCAGCAGTCTGCGATACGGCGCGAACCACTCGCTATCCGACTCAAAGGCGTCGTCGTGGCCTGTCGGACTATCCACCTTGATCGACAGCACACCCTGAGGATCGATCCGATAGTTCCCTTTAACGATCAGCGCCGGATGTGAAATCATAGTCTCGATCAGCAAGAGACCATCTGGTTTGAGCAATCGATGAATGGCCGCCAACGCCTCGCGCCGATGCTCGTCATACACGAGGCAGTGCAGACAATGGCCGTCGATGACGAGATCATAAAGATCCGGCTGCTCGGGCATGCTGCAGATGTCGGCGGCGTCAAATTGCACATTGAGTCCGCGCTGGGCGGCGTTCTGCTGCGCCATCTCCAGGGCGGTTTGAGACACGTCGATTCCGCGCACGGCCCATCCTCTGGTGGCCAGAAAACAGCAGATCGGACCGCTCCCGCAACCGACTTCCAGCGCGGAAAGTCCGTTCAAAACCCGGGGCATCCCAGCGAGCGATTCCTCCAGGAACGGCCGCATGACAAACCTGTCGAAGTTGGCCTCCGGATCGGCTTGTTCGTCCCAGGACGTCTTCCCGGCTGCACGGAGCTTCTGGAAGACTTTCTCATCGGCCTGGTAGGAGCGGCTCATTCACTCATTGTAACGCTTAAGGACTTGTAGGAGCGAGGCGAGCGTACCCGCGTGTTCGGCCACGCCGGCAAGGAAAAGTTCTATTGGCGTCCCGCTGGCTCACCCGCTGGCTCCCCCGTTGGCTCCATAGCAGCGGGATGAAATTTTTGTCACCGAGCGAATCAAAGGTTTTTCCAGGGGAAACTCCAACTTTTCAGAGTTCAATCGTCCAGGCGCCCAAGAGTGATGTCAGATCATCGGCGGGCAACAGCCCAGCCGAATGAGCAATTGTTCGTGACTTCGGACTCCACGGCACCGGTGCTTCAGGTGGTCGCGGCAATGAATCCGTTCTGGGGGCCATCCATAAATTAAGTTAACATCGTTCAAATGAACTCCAGGTTTGCTCTCTCCTGCATCGCGTCAACATTTCTGGCGTGTTCAGCCGTCGCGCAGGTTACCATCGACAATCATCCTCCCACATATTCCACCGAGGGTATCTTGCAACCCTGGACCCCCTTTGGCGACGCCCTCGATAGGGAGATGGGCTATTACCTGCGCTGCCCAATCGAACATGGCTATCCTCGTTTTGTCGTGATGACTTTCATGAATAAGGATTACACGGCTTTCCCGAATCGCTCCGACTTTATCCCCGCCATGCAGAACGGCATGGGCATTATCTCCTATTTGAAGTACTACAAATTCACCGACAAAAAGGATCCGGAGGTCCTTCGTTTCGCGCGATATATGGGTGATTATCTGATCGATGAATCGCTGACACCGGATACCGGCCACTATCCACGCTTCCCCCGCTCAACCGGAATCAGCGAGCGCTATCCACAGCCCGAAGATTGCGGATCACAAGCCGATCATCCCTATGAAATCCAGCCGGACAAAGGCGCTATCGCCGGCTACGCACTGGCTCTTCTTTATGAAGAGACCGGCGACCATCGCTATCGCGACATGGCCGTTCACACTGCTGAAGTACTCGCCAAGAACATGCAGCCCGGTGACGCCACCCATTCCCCGTGGCCATTTCGCGTTGACTACCGCACCGGCGAAGGCCGAGGCCCCATATCGGCCGACATGTCATTCCCCCTTCGGCTGTTCGATAAGCTGATCGAATTGAAACATCCCGAATTCGCCACCCCGCGCGCTCAGCTATGGAAATGGATCGTGGACTTTCAGATCCGCAGCATCGAAGACGAACAATCCACCGGCAGCCTCTGGGTCCAGTTTTTCGAAGACCATGCGGAGCCGAACAATCGCAATTCGTGGTCCCCCCTGAATCTGGCACGCTATCTGTTGGAACGCAAAGACGCAATCGATCCCGAGTGGAAGCAGCACGCCAAAACCCTGATCGATTTTGTCAATCGGACGTTCACGCATGTCGTCTGCGGCGTCGCCATTTGTGGCGAGCAGGACAGCGATCACAACCCGTGGGGCGGAGCCAACACTACCTACGCCGCCGTGCTGGCGATGTACGCCGCCGAAACCCGCTCCGACGAATACAAGCTGGTCGCTCATCAGGCCATGACTTTCGCCCTTTATGCGATCGAAGATGACGGCCATCCCTTCGGCATCATGGGCCCGCAGCGTAACGATTCATGGCAAGAGGACGCTCACACCGACGTCGTACACAACATAGTGGACGCGTTGCAAGCCTTTCCCGAATGGCGGTGAGGAATTGGCCCTCTTTCGCATCAGATGAGCGCGTACAGTCCTCGAAGTCCATTCAGAAACGCGGTTGCGAGTTCTATTGATGTCCCGCTGGCTCCATTTTTCCCGCTTTGCGGGAAAAATAAGGGGGAAGAGAGTAGTGGTAGAAAGTAGAGAAGACTAAAACAGCCTCCAGCAATGAGTGGCGTTGCGGGCCACAAAACGATCTCTCCCCGGTCCACTTTCTGCTCTCTACTTTCTTCCCGTCAGCCTATGGCGCTTCCCCGCCGGACATTCGATTCAAGCTTTGGGTTTAGCACTTTACTCACGCCATCCGCGCTTTGCTGGGGCAGTGCCGTGTGTGCTCTCCCGGAAATTATGGATAGATAATCGTTAAGTCGATTCGCCTGGACTTTCTGCAGAGAACTTTTTAGCCTCCGGGATATGAGTCAGATCCCATCGCCAAAGCACATAGCCGACGCGCCACGCCTTCCTTTCGACTCATTCAAGATGTCGGCCGCAGGGAGGGAACTCCCAATGGACACTGCCTTAGAGTTACAGGAGCGAGGCTTCGTCGTAATTCCTGGCCCAGTGCTGTCCGATCGGATGGAGTTACTGGTCAGCGCATACGCCGCTGCCGAAGCGTCGACGACCGGCGACGATCTCAAGATGGGCAGTGACTCCACTCGCATTAGCGATTTCGTGAATCGTGGCCCCGAGTTCGATGACCTCTATGTATTTCCACCGCTGCTTGAGGCGTGCTGCCGCGTTATCGGCGGACCGTTCAAGCTCAGTTCGCTGCATTCGCGGACACTGCGGCCTGGCTCACCCGCCCAGGAGCTGCACGTTGATGTTCGGCGCGACTCCGTCGATTGGCCGCTGCTCGGCTTCGTCCTAATGGTCGATGAGTTTCGGCCGGACAACGGCGCAACACGCTTCGTCCCGGGCTCACACCGATGGTCGAGCACCCCGAAGGACAGCATTTCAGACTGGCGGGCCCAACACGATGGGCAGATGTTGGCGTGCGGAAGTGCCGGTTCACTGCTCGTCTTCAACGGGTCCGCGTGGCATGGTCACACCGCAAACGCGTCGAGCAAGCCGCGCCGGTCGCTCCAAGGCGCATTTATTCCGCGGAATGGACGTGCGGGGACCGACTTCGCAGCCCGCATGCAACCCGAGACGCGCGCACGACTCGGCTCAATCGCGCGGAATGTCCTGGCGCTCTGACGGTTCGTTTTGGCACTATCGGCTATGGTCATAATCATGCCTGAAGTGGCACGATCTCAACCTCCGATGCCAGATATAAAAAGTTTCACTGGCGTCCCGCTGGCTCCATTTTCCCTCGCGGAGCGCGGGAAAGAGAGCGGAACGCGGAAAAAGGCAAAAATACGCTGCCGCGTCGGACTGTGCGACTGGCCGAGTTGGCTCTCTTCCAAGTCTACCCTCCACTGCTTCTGCGTCCGCGCCAATGGCGATCGCATTTGAGAAGCTTCTCGTTTGTCAAAGGGCGGCCGCGTGCGGCCCTTCTCTGTCGCATCCAACGCTGCCTCCCGTGAATCCTGCTGAAGACTTCCCCCGGCGATTGAAGAGCGATTCGCGCTAAAACAGCGAAAGAAGACAAACGCGGTCGTCCAGTATCGGAGACGAAATGAAGAATTCTTCAACTCGGCGGCAATTGCTGCCACCGCGGCCGCGGCGTGAACTGCCGGCGATACGCCGTCGGCGTCATCCCCATCGACTGCAAAAAACTCGTCGCCATATACTCCGGAGTCGCAAATCCGCATTGGTTGGCAACCTCATATATCGGCAAGTCGGTCTGCAGCAAAACCTTCGCCCGTTCCATCCGGATGCGGCGAATCTCCTCCAGCGGCGTATGTCCCAGCACGCTGATGAACCGCCGCTCCAGAGTCCTCCGATTCACCGGCACCTCATCCAGCAGTTGCTTCACCGACAATCCCTTCACCGCGTTCTGGCGAATATGCCGCAGCGCCGCCGCCACATCGGCATCATCCACCGCCAGCACGTCGGTGGATTGCCGGGTAACCACCTCGATCGGCGCCACGCGCGGTATGTTCGCCGGGGCGCGATTTCGACGCAGCAATTGATCCAGAAGGGATACCGCCACACGCCCGATCTGTTCCGCTCCGATGCGGATGCTCGACAACGGAGGATGCGCGATCTCGCACAACAGCGCTTCATCGTCCACGCCCAGGATGGCCACATCCTCGGGAACGTGCAGCCCCACTTCGCGCGCCGCCTGCAACAGTTCAAATCCCCACGAATCGTTCGCCGAAAAAAGCGCCACCGGGCGAGGAAGCGATCGAAGCCAGTCCCCCATCGCCGCCGCCCGGCGCTCGTTGGGCCCGTCGAACGCCGCCGCGACCGAGCTGGCAACCGTCCCGTAGCTCGTGAACGTGAACGGCCGCGAATCATCCCCGCGTCCTGATTCCGTTCGGGTGCGGAACGCCTTTTCGATCTCGCCATGAAACCCCACCTCGCGCTCGCGCGACCAGAGCATCCAGGCGCGCCGAAATACGCGAAATGCCGAAACCCGCGCTCCAGAAAATGCCGCGCGGCCAGTTCCCCGGTCGCGACATCATCCGGAAGAATCCGCGGAAACTCCGATTTCGACCGGCTCTCAAAAAGTTCCACGACCGGCTTGCGCGTTTCGCGGTAGACTTTCGCCAGACGATCATCGTAAATCTGGCAGATGATTCCATCCGGGTTCCAGTCCTTGAACCATCGCGTGAGGTATTTGCTGGAGTGCCCGTAGATGCCGCGATACACGCGGAACAGCCAGGGCAGGTCAATAAATTTCCGCCGGGGCATTCCTGCCGCGTATAGATTGCGCTCGCGCGTCGCCGCGATGATTCCACGCAGAACCCCGCGCATATGCAAACTCGGTCGGCAATACCAGCGCGATATGAACGAATTTCTCGGGGTCCTTTTCCGCCATCGAACCTTCAGTGTAGTCATCGGTCGCCCCTGTCGCAAAGATGAAGGATAGATTCAGTCAACGCCTCACCAGCCGCATAGAAAAGGTTCGCTTTTCACCAGAACGCCCACCCCGGCGACCTTCGGTCAGCCCCATAACAAACATCCCCATCGCCTATTCCCAAGCGGTAGGCGGTATTGTGTCGCAAAATCCGAGCTTTAATTCGCAATTGTCCAGAGACGGCCGGTTTTCCTGAGGTACATTACTTTCGCGTTAAGGATTCGGAGACTTAACTCTAACAACTCATTTCGGAGGGAATATGCGTAGATCGGCTTCTCTTTTCACGGGCTTTGCGGCATTGGCGGCTGGTTTGTTCTGGATTCCGGGCATCGCTTCGGCAGCGGTTTACCCGGGCAACGGCGCCTGGGCCGGCAATAACAATCAGGACGCTGCCATCAGCAGCGTCAGCGTGACCAACGATGCCACCAATCTGTACGTCACGATGAATTTCGACGTTGCCGGAGCTACCCTGAACCAGTATCTCAATTATGAGATCGGGTTCCAGGATGCCGGCGCAGGCGTCGGGCAGACCTCGCTCACCAATCCTTACGGCGAGCCAATTGGAATCAGCACGGGAATGTACGACTGGGTCGCGGCTTACGCGTATCCCACCCCTGCAACGAACTCAGGAGCGGATTTCTATCATTGGAACGGATCGAGCCTTGCCTCCGATGGCAACCTGTCGACGTCCTTCAGCAACGCAACGGGCGCATCGGATATTTCCGTGACCATTCCGCTTGCTTCTCTGGGGCCGTCCGGGCTGCACAATGGCAGCACCTTTAACTTTGATGTGTGGACGACCTATGGCGGCAGCCCGCAAGGCGCTTACGGCGTGCTGGACAACACCAACGCCAACAGTGAGATTTGGAACGCCATGCCGTATAACGCGACCGGGTACGACACCCCCGGGTCCCCCTATGACTCCGCAACAGACCCGGAGTCCACGTTCGCTTCGACCACCTACACGGTGGTAGTCCCCGAACCCGCGTCGATCGGTCTGCTATGCGTGTCCGGCCTCATGCTCGGCATGCGTCGACGAACGGCAAAATAGACACCCCTCCGCGGGCAGTCTGCTCTGCCCTGATTCACGTGCCTGAACAACCGGCACGAACTGCGTGTCCGACATACTGTCGAACACGCAGTATTTTTTTGCCTCCACGGTGTATCATGCCCCGCAATTCATCCCAACTGCTGCTACTTGTCCTGATGGGATTCCTACTGCTCGCTTCCAAACCATCCTCCGCAGCCTCCACCCAACCCGACGCGGCCGGCTCATTTCTTCTCGGAGCCGACATCTCCGCCCTGGCCCAGGTGGAACGTCGCGGCGTGCCATTCACCGATAACGGCAAACCCGATGATGCCATCGCCATCTTCCGCCGCCACGGCTGGAACTGCTTTCGCCTCCGTCTCTTCGTCAATCCCAACGGCCGCGGCGGCACAATCAACACCCTCGATTACACCCGCGCCCTGGCCAAGCGCATCACGGCCTCCGGCGCGGTTTTCATTCTCGACCTCCATTATTCCGACACATGGGCCGACCCCCAGCACCAGATCAAGCCCGCCGCGTGGAAAACCCTGGACATCGCCGGACTTGAAACGGCCGTCGAAAAATACACCGCCGACACAATCGCCGATTTCAAGAAAAATGGCTGCGCACCGCAGATCGTTCAGATCGGCAACGAAATCACCGGCGGCACCCTCTGGCCCGATGCGCAGGTAGCCGTCCCCCTTTCCACCGTGAAGGTCTACGACACCACCGTTAAACCCATCAAGCCCCCCGAACCCTACGATGATGTCAAACAATGGGACCGCCTCTGCCGAATTCTCGCCGCCGGCGCCCGCGGCGTTCGCGAGGCCAGCGTTCCTTCCGACAACATGCGGATCATGATCCACATCGACTGCGGCGGCGACTGGCCCGTCACCCGCTGGTATTTCGATCATCTCACTGATGCAAGAATCGACTACGACATCATCGGCCAAAGCTATTACCCCTACTGGCACGGCACCCTTCAAAACGTCCGCGACAATCTGGCCCAAACCGCCGCTCGCTATCACAAAGACATCGTCATCGTCGAAACCGCCTACCCCTGGAGGGACGCACAAAGATGGTCCTCGCGCAAAAACATGGCCTGGCCAATCTCCGCCGACGGCCAGAAACAATTCATGTCCGACCTGATCTCCACCGTCCACCAAACCCCCGACGGCCACGGCCTAGGCGTCATCTACTGGCATCCCGAATCCATCCCCGCCCGCAATCCGGGCCCCAATTGGAACGGCGGAGATATGGCGCTGTTCGATGGAAGGGGGAGTGCATGCCGGCGATTGGGGTTAGTGGTGAACGATAATGCGCTTTGATGCGCTTTTTCGAAACTTCACTATGAAGTGGGTTTAATGCTGGTCCAACCGCGTTAACCCACCAATACACTTCCGGGAAATTTAGAGGCACCCCGTCCATTTGAGTTCAACCTCCGCAAAAGCTTCCCGACGTCTTCGTGAGCTTAAGCTTGTGAAGAGAAAATTTTTGTAGCACGTTTCACATAGAATGGCATTAGGCGATCCAAGACAATATGATTACGGCCTGGGGGTTCAATAAGCGGATTTTTCGAGTCGCGGATGGACGCCATTCGCCATGACATGGACCTGATCTCCCTGCACGTCCCCAAATGCGCGGGGACTTCCCTGCGAGAAGCGCTCGTCGGTGCCTACGGCGAAGATCAAATCTATTTCGACAACGACGACCGTCTCCTCGATCCAAAATCGCCGGTCAACGTCGATCGACAGAGATTTTTGCGGGAATTCAATTCGAATCGCGAAGCCATCCTGAGCGGCAAGCGCGCGGTCCACGGCCATTTCTGCATGCTGAAATATCAGGGCGTTAAAGGACCGCGGGTGACGATCCTGCGCGATCCGGTCGATCGGCTCATTTCGCATTATCTTTTCTGGAAACATCTGCCGCCGCACGGGCATAGCCTGCACGACCGGTTTCTGGCTGAGCAGCCGTCCCTGACCGAGTTTGCCCGCGTACCCGAACTGCGGCATTTTTATGGACAGGTGCTGTTTCGCAATATCGACATGAAGATATTTGATCTGGTCGGCTGCGTGGAACGGATGAGCGAAACGATTGCGAGACTCGAAAAACTGACGGGGCATAAGCTTCGGTTCGAAAGGCGTAACGACAACACTTGCGAACACTGCCGGCAGCAAAAAGCTGAAATATCCGCAACGCCAAGCATCGTGACCGAGTTGCGCGATATTTTGTCGGATGAGCTCGCATTTTACGATCGCTATGTAATGATTACGTAAGGCTTTTCATTTATTCTTCATAAAAATGGGGCGGCGTATTTTTCCTACCCGTCTTTAGGGAAATTCCCTATTGCCGCGGGTGCACACTCCCGGCTCAATGGCGGACATGCTCAGGTCCGTGTCCCGCCGAAAAATGATGAAAAGCTTCGCGGTCACGGTCGCCTCCGCCGTCGCCGGTGGATTGCTGGTGGATAAAGGCGCGCGCGGCGAGGTGATTTCTCCGCCGCCGGTTTCCGCATCGCCGCGACGGGTTCTCCGCTTTGCCCATCCCACGGATATACACGTTCAACCGGAACTCCAGGGCGCCGAGGGCATGGCGGCCGCGTTCAAACACATGATGGCACTGGAGGACCCGCCTCGGATGATTCTCGTCGGCGGCGATTTGCCGATGGATATCAACGCCTCCCCTTATCCACGCTCGTCAATGCTCTGGTCGCTCTACAAAACGATCCTGGCGGACAACGTCCCGGCATCGGTGCCGATTTATCACGCCATCGGAAATCACGATATTTGGGGTCTGGACAAACAGGCGTGCCAGACCGCGGGGAACGAGCCGTTCTTCGGCAAAAAATGGTTCCTCGACGAGTTCGGATATTCCAGCACTTACTTTAGTTTCAACATGGCCGGATGGCATTTCATCGTTCTGGATTCCATTGTTGTTGATAGAACAGCAAGAAATGACGCGGGATTTAGTTGCCGGATCGTCGGCGATCAGCTCGACTGGTTGAAATCCGATCTCTCCTCAACCCCGCCGACCACGCCGGTCGTGGTTGTCACCCATGCCCCGATCGTTTCCGTGGCTGCCTTCTTCGAGCGGCCCTGGGACCAGGAGCGCGACATTGTCATTCGACATCAGCGCATGCACAGGGATTACGAAATGCTCAACGCGATGTTTCTGGAGCATCGCAACGTCAAACTTTGTCTTTCGGGTCACATTCATCTGCTCAATAGAACCGAGTATGACGGCGTAACGTATATCTCCGATGGAGCCGTTTGCGGAGATATTTGGAAAGGACCACGCCTCCAAACCCCCGAAGGATATGGCCTGATCGATCTCTTCGACGACGGCAGCTTCGGTCATCAATATATGACTTACGGCTGGCGGGCGTCCCGAGCGTAATTTGTGGCGTTCATTTCCCGCCCGTCGTCGCAATCCCCTGGATGAATGTCCGCTGCGTCAGGAAAAACAGGATCAGCGTCGGCAGGCAAACCAGAACCGACGCCGCCATAAGCAGGTGCCACGGCGTCCCGCCGATCCGCGTCTGAAAAGCCGCCAGGCCCAACGCCAGCGTGTATTGTTCCGGCCGTTGGATATAAACCAGCGGCCCAAGAAAATCGTTCCAGACTCCCATGAAGCTGAAGAGCGCCACCACCGCCAGCGCCGGCTTGGCCAGCGGAAGCACCACGCGCCAGAAGATCGCGAACTCCGAGCAGCCGTCGATTCGCGCCGCTTCCGATAATTCTTTGGGCAATGTCATGAAGAATTGGCGCAGCAGGAAAACATTGAACGCTGATGCGAACCACGCCGGCAGCCAGAGGGGCTTGAATGTCCCGAGCATCTGGAAAATATTGTCCGGCCCCAGCCAGCGGGCGCTTTGAAGATCCATCCACCGGAAAACGCGAAAGAGCGAAACCATCGTCACCGGAAATGGAATCATGATCGTCGCCAGCATGATGGCAAACAGCACGCCGCGCCCGGAAAATCGATCCGCGCGAATCCGTAGGCGACGACAGCGCTGGAAAGGGTCGTGCCGACGACCGTAAAGAACGCAATGACAAGCGTGTTTCGAGTGTACAAAACCGCATGGAACGTCGGATGCCGGAAGATCTCCGCGTAGTTTTGCGGCTGCCAGGGATGCGGGATAAACCGAGGCGGCGTTTCCTGCGTCTGGTCAGCCGTCTTGAGGCTGGTGGAAACCATCCAGATAAACGGCAGCAAATACCCGGCACAGACAAGGAGCAATCCGAGATGGACGGCCGCGCCAGCCATGGGATTGCGAATTCGACTTGGGGTGGCGCCACCTTTCATCCGTAATGCACCCATTTTTTTGCGGACAAAAATGCGATGCCCGTGAGCACCAGCGTAATCGCCAGTTGCACCCACGCCAGCGCCGAGGCGTATCCCATGTGAAGATACCTAAACGCCTCATCGTAATTGAACATGGTGTAAAAATACGTCGCCTTGTTCGGGCCGCCCTGAGTCATGATGTACGGAACGATGAGGATCGAGAACGTCCCGATGATGGCAATGATAAGATTGAAGAAAATGACCGGCGTGAGCACCGGAAGAGTGACCGCAAACAACCTGCGCCACGGCCCCGCGCCGTCGATCTCCGCCGCCTCAAGCAATTCGCGCGGAACATCCTGCAACCCCGCCAGATAAATCACCACCGTGTTGCCCACGCTCCAAACGCTCATCATCGCCAGCGACGCCATCGCCAGGCGTTCGCCCAGCCAATCCGGAGTGGGAAGGTGCGCCGAATTCAGAAGGTAGTTAAACAATCCCTCCCCCGGATTGAACATCCAAAGCCAGATCATCGCCGACGCGATCGTGGGAACCAGCGACGGCAGAAAAATGATCGTGCGATAGATCGTCTGCCCCCGGATATTGCTGTTCAGCATCAGCGCCAGTCCCAGCGACACCAGCAACCCCGCCGGCAGCGCCATCGATGCGTAATACAACGTGTTCCCCAGCGATTTCCAGAACACCGTGTCGTGGATCATCTGATTGTAGTTGTCCAATCCGATCCACAGCGGCCCGCGGCTTGGGCGGGTTAGCGAGTAATCGCAAAAGCTGTAATAAAATGACAGCCCGATCGGAATCGCGGTAAACACGACGAAACCGACCATCCATGGCGAAACAAACGCCAGGCCCTTGAACAAATTTCGACGCCGTTCTCGTGTCATGGGATTCAATCGAGGTGCAGCCGCCTGCGCTCTTCCAGAAGTCTTTCGAACCGATCGTACTCACCCTGCATCCGCGCCTGCGCGGCATGCAACGCATCTACCGGATCGATCGGCTCAAGCGAAACCGCCTGCGCGGTGTCGAGCAGCGTCTGATAGACCTCCGGCCAGATCGGACAAATCGGCGTGCACTGCGCAGTTGGGGCTTGCCGCCAAATCCTGAAATACCTTGATGTACGGGTTGGGATGCTTTGCAAAAAAACCGTCGCTCACGTGCCGCAATTGGCAATTCTTGCAATGCAGGATATTCAACTTCTCCGCCTCGTCCTGGCGATTGACGAATGCCATGAATTCAAACGCCTCATTCGGATGCCGCGCCCCGCTGGGGATCATCAGCGCATCGAAACTGTTGTAGCTGACATCCGTCAATCCCGGCACGGCCGTCGGAAACGGCGCGAAGGCCCACACTGTGTTCGATCTTCGATCTTTTAATTCCCATTGCCGATCGATCGGAACCTTGACCTCCGAAAACGCCGGTTTCAAATGCGCGATGTAGTTGGCCATCCACGGCCCCTGCTGATCCATCGCGATTTTTTCGCTCAGAAACGGATTTTCCGGCGAATCGAAATTCCCCAGCCCGTTCTTGAAATCCATCAACGCTCGCGGGCCCAGCTTCTTCGCATAACTTTGAATCCACTGATACGCATGAATCGTCGCCGGCGAATCCAGTGTCATCCGGCCGGTCGCGGGATTGAAAACGTCCCCCCCAAACCAGAACGACAATTGAGGGATATACCAGCTCTGCAAAGGCACATAGCCGGCTCGCTGGATCACACCCGACTCGTCCCGCGAATCGAGAATCGCGGTGTATTTATCGAATTCATCCAGCGTCCGCGGAGCGCGATCAGGATCCAAGCCCGCGGCACGAAGCTTGTCCCCGCATTCCTGAAAAATCTGCTTGTTGTACAGCAGCGCAACCGTCCCCGGCGTGCTCACCAGGGCGTACAAATGCCCGTTGTAACAGCATCCCCGCCAGTAAACCGGCAGATAATAATCCTCCGTGATCCCATGCGCCGCAGCCATTTCATCGAGCTGCTCGACCGCCCCCAGCGCCGCGTACTGCGCGATCTGCGTGTCCCACGTCCCAGTGATATCCGGCGGAACACCCGCCGAAATCGAAATCAGCGTCTTCTGATCGATATCCGACACCGATAGGAAATGGACAAAAATCTTCTTTTCCCGCCCTACCGATTTGTTGAAGTCATCGACGATGACCTCCATCTGCGCCGCTTCGGGATTGTTCCACTTCTCCCAATATTCAACCACCGTGAATCCCGGCGGCGCTTCGGATTTATTCTGCATCGACCCCAGAACGAGAAATAGAACCGCCGTCACCCCGAGCAGCACGAAAACCGCTTGCTTGATGATTTTCATCGCAAAGACTATCCGCCAGTACGCGCCACCGCCGGCCGACGCCGATCCGCCTTCAACTTACCATATCGTTACACGAAACATGAACTTCGACAAGCTTGCGTCATCTGGCTGTTATCGACGTGATTACCGCGCGGCCCGGCGTCAGCCCAAACGCCGATGCCTTGACCGTTATCATCCCAGCCGTTCGCCCGGCCTGCACCAGGGCCGTGGCGATTCCCGCCTCAGCTCGGACCGGATTCGCGCCGATCTGCTGGCTTCCGATGATCCGCGCTTCGCCGTCCCCATCATCTTCAATGCTGAATTCGATCAAATCGTCCGCAAATGGACAAACCGTTCCCCGGGCATCGCAAATTTTCGCGTGAACTCGCACCCAGTCGGATCCATCGGCCGCCAGCCCCCGCCCGCAAAGATCGATCTGCAACATGAGCGATTTCGCGACACCCGGCGGGCAAACCCTATGCGTTGCTACCACTTTACCGTCGATGATCCCCTCCGCGATCAGCTCCACCGGCGGTGTCTCCACTTTTGCCACGCCGGTCATGTACATCGTCGACTGTTCGTGCGCAAAACAATCCACCTCGAACGTCACCGGCGGATGCGCGATCGACCAGCTCGTATCCGGCTTTTTGTGCCCGATCTCCCGGCCATCAAGCGTCAAACGAACTTCTTCACAATTGCTGAAAACAGTCACCGAGGTCGGCGATAAAAATGTCGCGAAGTTCGCGATGAACACCATCGGCCCGTCATCCAGGCCCGGCACGCGAATCTTCGGCGACGACTGGCTCTTGAAAAAATAATAGTTGAACTTCGGCAGGCGGAATAAATCCAACACGCCGCCGTAGAACGGCTGACGATGATACCCGCGCTGGCAGTCAATTCCCGCCCACAAGCACGCTCCGCAAAGCCTGCTCACCTGCGAGATATTCGCATGGTTGGATCGCCCCGCCAGAATCTCGTCCATCCGCGACGCATGCGATCGCGCCTGGATCAACAGCGGCGTCTCACCCCAGCCGCGCGGCACCCGGCTCCGCGATTGCTGATCGCTCCAGTTATCGACCTGATCTCCCCATTCCCGTATCCAAGCCGGTTTGGTCCCGTCGTTGTGCAGATATTCGACATCCCAGCCTGCCGATTCGCTCTCGCGATCGCCCGCGGTGAAACACTGGTCGCCCGGATATTCCTCGTGAACCGCGCGATGAAGCGATTCCAGCAGCGGAAGATTTTCCGATTCGTTAAGAGCCGCTTCCCAGATGATCACGCTGGGACGATTGCGATCGCGCCGAACCATCCGCCGGGCATTTTTAACCGCTCGCTCCTGAAATACGCTCCCCCCGACGAATTGCCAGCCGGGGTTCGAAACGATCGCCAGCATTCCCAATTCGTCACATGCGTCCATGAACGCCGGTGATTGCGGATAATGGCTGCGTACCGAGGTGAACCCCGCCTCCCGCAACTTTTTCACGTCGCGATATTGCGCCTGTCCGGAAGGGCGTAACCAACATACGGATGATCCTGATGTCGATTCACCCCCATCGAAAAAAACTTTTCACCGTTGATCGTCAGACCCCGCTCGCCGTCGAATCCAATACGCCGTATGCCGATCCGCGACGTCACTTCATCCGCCGGCTGATCGTCCCCCATCACAACCGTGCGCAGCTCATATAAATGCGGATGATGCGGGTGCCACAGCCGCGGATTGGCGACCTCAATAACCTGGTGGAAAACCATCTCGTCGCCGGGCGCAAGCTTGCACGTCGCCGATGCCTTCCCCACGGCATGCCCGTCGGGGTCAAAAAGCTGGTGGACGACCTGGCATTCCCTCGGCTCCGGATGCTCGTTGCGAACGTCGGTCCGAATCCACACCGTCGCGGATTCTTTGGTCACATCCGAAAATGTCACGAACACACCGCCGCCGGCGACTTTGTCTTCCAGAATCGGATCGACGATGTGCAAGCGGTCCATCACCTCGAGCCTGACGTTGCGATACAGCCCGCCGAAATAGGTGAAATCCAGTTCCTTCTGCGGCTTTCCCGGCGGAACCTGCGGATTGTCCCGGTTATCCAGCCGCACCGACAAAATGTTCCCCCCCGACCCAAAATTCGCCGCTCGCGTCAGGTCAACGACAAACGGAAGATATCCGCAGTAGTTCGAAGCAAGCTTGGTTTTATTCAGCCAAACCTCCGCCACCTGCATCGCCCCTTCGAAATGCAGATAGACAATCTTTTCCTTCCATTGAACCGGAAGTTCCAGGCTTCGGGAATACCGGCAGATGCCCTGAAAATTTCGCCCGGCGCTCGCGTTCGCCGGTTCCAGCCGCACCGAATGCGGCAGATTCGCCGCTTCCCACCCCTGCCCCTCAATAACTTCCGGCGGAATAACTTCCGGCTGCGCAGTCGATTCCACCCTCCGGAAATTCCAATCCTGATTCAGCGAGATCGTCAGCCGCGGCTGCGCGCAACCAAAATTTCCTCTCCATTGTGCGGCTCGTCGATTTGCTTCCTGACTGGCAACGAATGCCCTGGCCGGAGCAATTTCTCCTGCCACGAACGCCGCTTCACATCGGTTGGTAATCTTGCCATCGAAATCATCCCCCCTGACCAAAGGATTCCGCCGCCGGCAACGCATTGCCGGATTGGTCAAACAACGCCTCAAAACCCTGCCGCCAGATTCTCGGCCAACCCTTCGACGGAATCGCCTCCGGATACCAGTAAATAAACCCCTTCCCGTGTCCACCCGGCGCGGCATGCAATACAGCCGTCAGATCGTGCAAATATTGTTTCTGCCCTTCGGGCGTCTGCGGCCATTGCAGCGTCGCCAGCCCGACCTTGTCCGGCAATTCCTTCCACGGATAACTCGTCTCCGCAAGGATGACATCTTTCCCCGTGATCTGGATCGCGTCGATCAAATTCTGTTTCAGCAAATCAATTGAATCTTCCCAGGCTGGATAAAAACTAAGCCCCACAATGTCATAAAGATCAGGATCAAGTTTGAACTTCCCCCAGAAATACTTGGCCATCCCTTCTTTCCCCCCGCCATGAATGTGAATCATGATGCGAATGGGATGCGCATCCGTCTGCGATTCACGCACAGCCTTGCACCCCGCGGCGATCAGCCGCGCAAACCGCTTCCATTGTTCCGCCTCCTGCCCGGCCGGCACATCCAGCACTTGACCTTGCGGCCACAGCACCCCCGCCGTGATCTCATTACCGACCTGCACCATATCCGGCATCGTCCCATCCGCCTGAAAATCCTTCAAAACTTCAATCGTGTAATCATGAACCTTCTTTTCTGTCGCGTCAAAATCAAGGCTCTTCCAATCACCCGGCGTAACCTGCTTCCCAGGATCGGCCCACGAATCCGAGTAATGAATATCCAGCAGAAACAACGCCCCCGTCGCCTTGATCCGCTTGGCCAGCCCGCGCACATAATCAAGGCTCTGCACCGCCCCGAAATTTTTGACATAATCCGGATCAGGATTCACAAACAGCCTAACGCGAAACAGATTGCAACCATGATCCGCCAGAATCTGAATCGCATCCCCCCGTTTCCCCCCATCGCCGAAAACCCCGCCGCATTTTTCAATCGTCGGCAGCATCGAGACATCGGCGCCAGTGATGAACGGCGAATCGGCGGCCGACGCATTGATCGATGCGCAAAGACACACGACGCACGAGAGTGCAAGAGCCAGCCGGTTTCTAATATTGGGTAAATGCCAAAACATATTTTTCATACCGGCTTAGCTCTCGATCTCACTTTCGACGGACCTCCCGAATAAGAATTTAGTTCCCTTGATAAACCAATGCCTTTCCCAAATCCTCCGCGAAATCAGTGAAGTCCTCGGCGTTAACAGCACTGTCACCGTTGAAATCCGCAAGGTAATTAGTGGAATTGGTTGCTTGGCCGAAGTTGTTTGAAAGCGGAGTGAAGTCTTCAGCGTTGACCACGCCATCGGCCCCGCCATTCGGAAGCGCTGAATTCGACCCGCCGGCACAGTCGCCCAAGAGGAATCCCAACCTGAAGCCGACAGTATCAGCCACGCCCGTGGCTTCATCCTCGACCCCGACCACGCTGAAGATTAACGTTTGCTGGTTGATGACGTCGGAAAGGTAGATATCAAGCTCATTCGGGTCTGAGGCATTGATCGAATAACTGGCAACCGATCCGTCCGCAATTCCCTGCGTATCCACTAGGGAGAAACTTAAATCCGACGGCAGGGCGATCGGCGACGCAAAATCCAATGCGAGATAGAGCCGTGAATTGTCCTCACGGCCCTCGACGGTCGGTAACTGTCCCTGACCCGCGTTCAAATTGATGGGAATCGCGTAATTGTTCCCGTTCGCGTTCGCCTGAACTGAAGCAGCGGAGATAAGTTGGGGCGCGTACGGGCCTGAAGTGGGGCCGTAATAACCGAGGGCGATGTCACTGGCGGCGTCATCAATGTCAGCGGCCATCAAGCCACCGGAGTCACTGCCGGTTGTTATAAATGTCGCCGTTGGAACATAATTCGGATTGTCCGCGTTCGTGTACGTTTGATCGAGTGTCTCATATTGCCACTCGATTCCACTTATCCATTGCAATACCATTGGGCCCTCGGGCTCGAACCCCTCCCACGGATCTGCCTCGGTCCCGTTGCCTGCTGCATAGGTAATGGCAATATCGCCATTGTTTGGATTAATCGCCATTTGCCCGGCGGAACGGAAGCTACCGTCCCATGTGGCCACACCTTCGCCTTGGGGCGACGGTACAAACAACTGGCCATCGGTATTGGGACCGAAATTGGTCGGCGCAGCGGTCGCGGCGTTGATCTCCGTGAGGCCGACGCCACTATAAGAATTGGCCATCGTGTCAACCCAACTCACCGGGTCTGCCATGATGAGGTTACCACCGTAAATACCGAGCCCAAAAATCGATGCGAAACTAACGGTATTCGATCCCGCGGGGGCGAAACCGCTAAGTTGGTACGATGATCCTCCGTTGAAGGAAGCAAGCAGCCCACTGCCGTCACTTGTAATTGCAGTCACTCGAGCGTCGCCGCGGACGTATTCGTCGGCCGCATAAATGTCTCCATAGGTGCTATCGCTGGGGTTCGAATCGACCGTGATTGCGTCGAACTCGTCCGAATTTTCGCCACCGAGTTCACTCTGTTGGGGCAGAGTTCCCGGGATCGTGAACTCGCCCCCGCCGCCAGGGCCAAAACTCGAATCGACCAATCCGGATGTCGCGTTAAAGGCCCAAATCGCATCGTCATTCACGCTGGCAGAGGAGCTGTAATCACTGCCGCCAATTAGAATGTCGTTCGTGCTCGGGTTATAAGCCGCCGAAAATCCTGTATAAGTATCAAGACCTGCATCTGAGCCACCGTCCGCAGACGGCGATACATCATCGCTAATATAATTAAGCCCGGTGCCATTTGCGCTCAGTTGGAAGACACCAACTCCCTGAGTTCCGGTAAGCGGAGAATCGCCACCGCTAACGCCGGGAAAATCGACAGCGATGTCGATGTTGCCGTTCTGATCGACAAATATCCCAACGGGCACCGCACCCGCATATCCATTCACGGTTCCAGGGTCGCCAGGGCCTTGCGGCCCAAAGCTTGCGGTATCAATGATCGAGTAGCCGGCAACCGGCGCCGCGATCTCTGAATCGCCTTCGCTGGAAATTACGGTTCCTCCAAAATTCGTATCCGGGCTGCCGTTTCCGCTCGGACTGAACGCCCCCACGACAATGTATTCCGATGGCGGACCGTGGAGAAACATACGCGCTGGCCACTAACACGTCCCCGTTGTTTTGGTCCAAGACCACAACGGGCCCAGGACTCGAATATGACGACGAAAATGCAATCGGATCTCCTGTGTCCTGCGACCAGGTGGGTAAAACGTTCGCACTCAATAAACCTCGGCTCTCCATCGTTTCGAGGAGGCTTGATCGCACCCTAGTCCGGTGAAAAATTCGCCTATTTTGTTTTGAAAGATTTCGTGAAATATGCCACATGGAATGCCTCCTTCCGTGAATATCAATAAACAAACGCCTGATCCGCCGCACTACCGTCCGGAGTATGGATCGAAAAAACCTGGCTGGTGCTTGGATCCGTGTACGCGAGCCATGGATTGTTCGACCCCGGCAGCTTCACCATCATGTTCGCTCGCATAAAAAATGGATCATGGAGCAATGGAACCTCGTTAGGCGGCTGTCCCTTGGCTTTTGCATCCGCGATTTGTGCGTCCAGTTTCTTTTTCCCCTCGGGAGTATATTTCGCCAAATAGGCACAATATCTCTTGCTGCCGTCGTCATAAGTAAAAACCTCGGCAATGACGGCAGTCTTGCCATTGTGATCAAACGGCGCGATGTTCGAAATGTCGTCCGAAAACCATGTTTGACCATCGTCGTCCGTGAAATACTGAAGGGCAAGGTTAGCCTTCTTCTGGGGCCAGAATTGAATCGCCAGTGCAATACCGGCTATTAACAGCAAACCAATTCCCACACCCACGCCGAGCAATCGGTTGGTCTGCATGCGCTCGCGGATCGACATCTGTGCCTCTGCTGCTCTGTTAGCGTGTATTCCTGCTGAATGTCCCCGCAAGCCGATCACCTGGGATTAAGGCATATATCCTGTGCGACCACTGTACCAAGCACACGGGTCTCCACGTGACCATCACAGAACAAGATGTTTGCGGTCGTATTTTCCATGTGGCGAAAACGCATCTCATTTATCGCATACCCAAATTGCGTGTTGTAGGTGGTGGCGGTCACGTCGACATTTGCGTTCTGCAGGTAAGATTTGGTTACGCTGCCGGGATACAGGCTCGAGATGTTTGATCCTCCAACAATTGTAGCGCCAAGCGAAATTGGATTGCTGTAATAACTCGGCAAGAACGCCGCCGACGCCGGCGTCGGATAGCACAGTCCGTGACCTCCGGTAGGTTGGTAGCCATCGATCGCGAACGTCATCGGGAAATGAACGCCATAATTCGCGTCCCCGATCAATTGGCAAGCGCCATCCCACATCATCATCACCGAAGCCGAGTGTTGGATGGACCCGATCCGCCGCTGCAAATATCCAACCTGAGCCCCCTGCGCATTAACCTTTCCCAGCCCCTTCCATGGATCCCACAGCGGATCACCACCACTTCCGACGCCATTATTCGTTATTCCGAAGACCCTGGCGTTTCCAATGTAAGCAGTCGCATGCGCGTACCAGCCACTGCCTGGAACGTCCAGATCGTGAAACACCGCCGAATCCTGGGCCGGCTCCAGCATGTATGACAAAGTAGGGTCGCCCGCGACCGGGGGCGTCGTTGTTGTTACGCCAAAACCCGGCGACGTCGTGTGCGTTGTGCTGTTCAGCAAAGTCAGGGTATCGGCGTATGTGAACCAGTATGCCTGACTATAGGCGGCGGGGAGAAATCCACCATTATCAGTGGCGTAAAGGGCGACCAACTGTCCGATCGTCCGCAGATTGGACTGGCAATTGATCAGATTCGCCTGCTCACGCGCCTTATTCAGCGCTGGAAGCAAAACGGATATCAGCAGCGCGATGATCCCGATGACAACCAGCAACTCAACCAGCGTAAACCCTGCAATGCTTCGCAACCGTCTCATGCTTCGCTCCTCTTGCGCTGGCGAACAACATCCGCCAGACCTCTTCCATCGACCTGACCCTATCCTCACATAATTCTAACCGGCTTCACGATCCCGCCCTATTTATAACTGCGAATAATCCATTCAACTTTGCGACACGCCCGCTAGGAGGGGGCTGACGCGCAAAACTCCGTTGTTGGCAATTCCTCGCCGGTTCCTTCAGAATCGGCCGCTACCTCTATTCCCGGAGTCATTTCCATGTCACGCTCGATTGTTATGCTTTTGCTCATGGCCGCGGTGTCCACGCTATCGTGGGGCAACAAAGCCCTTGCCGCCGACGCGCCGCGCCAACGGCTCAGCATGGACTTCGGCTGGAAGTTTATCACCGGCGATCCCGCCGGGGCGGATCAGGCCGGTTTCGATGACTCCGCCTGGCAGCCGGTCGATCTCCCACACGACTGGAGCATCTTCGGCTCCTTCGATGAGAACGCCCCCGCCGCCGGCGGGGGAGCCTATCTCCCCGGCGGCATCGGCTGGTATCGAAAAACCTTCCAACTTCCCGACTCGTTCAAAGCCAAACAAATCTCCATCGAATTCGACGGCGTCTATGAAAACTCCGATGTCTGGATCAACGGCCACTGGCTCGGCAAACGCCCCTTCGGTTACATCAGCTTTCAATACGATCTCACGCCCTTCCTGAACTTCAATCAGCAGCCGAATCTCCTGGCCGTCCGGGTGGACAACTCCGTCCACCCGAATTCTCGCTGGTACAGCGGTTCAGGAATCTATCGGCATACCTGGCTGAAAGAGACCGACCCCTTGAGCATCGCACCCTGGGGCGTATACGCGATCACCCCGCAGGTAAACGAATCCAGCGCGACAATTCAACTGGCCACCGAAGTCGCGAACCATCGGAATGCCCCCGCCCGGTTCCGTTTGATTTCGACCCTAATCGACCACGATGGCCAAGAGGTCGGAACCGACCGCAGCGAGGGCGAACTCGACGCCGGTGAAACCGGCAAGATCACCCAGCAGATCCTGCTCAAGAATCCCAACCTCTGGTCGGACCAGTCGCCCTATCTCTACACCGTTCGCAGCACCCTGAGCCTCGGCGACGAAACAATCGACCAATGCGACACGCCCATCGGCATCCGCTCGATCGAATTCGACGTCGACAAAGGCTTCCTCCTCAACGGCAAGCCCGTAAAGCTCAACGGCGTCTGTCTTCATTGCGACGGCGGCAGCGTCGGCTCGGCCGTACCCGAAGGCGTGTGGCTCCGGCGATTGAAATTGCTCAGGCAAATGGGCTGCAACGCCATCCGCACCAGCCACAATCCCCCCGCCCCCGAATTCCTCAACCTCTGCGATCAGCTCGGCTTTCTCGTGATGGACGAGGCTTTCGACGAGTGGACGGCCGGCAAAACCGTCGGGGGATACCACCGCTTCTTCAACGACTGGTCCCAGCGCGATCTCGTCGATTTCATTCATCGCGACCGCAATCACCCCAGCGTGATACTCTGGAGCGCGGCAACGAAATCCAGGAACAAATTCTTCCCGGCGGCGCGGATGTCCTGCGGCCCCTGGTCGAAACCTTCCACCGCGAGGACCCGACGCGCCTGGTAACCGCAGCCTGCGACAAAATCTTCGCCGAGCCCCTTTCCGCCCCACCCGAATTCGCGGCCCTCCTGGATGTCGTCGGCTATAACTACGTCGACCGCTGGCTCGACCGCACGGATAAATACTACAGCGTCGACCGCCAGTTGTTCCCCCAGCGAAGATTCATCGGCACCGAAAGCGTTTCCATGGGCGGAATCCGTGGCGACTACAGCGGACTGTTCTTTAATCCCGCTAGCGCCGCCGCCGAACCGATTGCGCCGCCGCCGCCGCCGCCGCCGCCGCCCGATGCAACGCAGCCCGCCGCGGGCTCACCCCTGGCAATGAGGCGGCGATTCCGCCCGCCCCCCGCTTCCAACCGCCGCATCGACGTCGAGCAACTCTGGAAATTCGTCCGAACCAACGACTACGTCTCCGGCGACTTCATGTGGACCGGAATCGACTACCTCGGCGAAGCCTTCTGGCCCGCCCGCAGCGCTTCCTTCGGCGTCCTCGACACCTGCGGATTCCCCAAGGACGGATATTATTTTTATCAGAGCCAATGGACCAGCGATCCCGTTCTTCATCTGTTTCCACATTGGAACTGGCCCGGCCGCGAAGGCCAGATCATTCCCGTCATGTGCTACACGAACTGCGATACCGTCGAGCTGATCGTCAACGGCAAATCGTTCGGAACCAAGGGCTATGAATTCCCCCACCAGGGAATGTTTGAAGATTACGGCCACTATCCGCCGCGCGCTCGCGTGCTTCGCACCACATCCGACCTTCACCTGTCCTGGGACGTTCCCTATGAAGCCGGAACCATCCAAGCCATCGGAATGCGCAACGGCAAAACCGTCGCCAGGGAGCAGATCGTGACCACCGGCGAACCCGCCGCAATAAAAATCGCCGTCGAAAATCCCTCGCCATCGGCCGACGGCCGGGATGTCGCCCACCTCACTATTCAGGTCGTCGACTCGGACGATCGAATCGTCCCCACCGCCGGCAACGAGATCACCCTGGATCTCGACGGCCCAGCGCGAATCATCGGAATCGACAACGGCGATCCAACCGACCACGACAGTTTCAAGTCGAATCACTGCAAGGCGTTCAATGGCCTATGCCTGGCGATCCTGCAGACCAATCGGCAACCCGGACCCATTCACGTGACCGCCCACTCGCCCGGATTGCGCCCCGCCGCGATCACCTTGAACTCGCTTTCCGCCTCGCAACTTCCCGCTTTCCCCTGATTCCCCTCTTTGTCGCAAAATCGAAGGATTTGTTCGCAAGTATCCATGGTACGGCGGATTCTCCGGTTTACGATAGGGGCGCGTGAAGGTTCCGGCCGGTGTAGATGTCTCGCCGGGTTGGAGGCTGCCGAGGAAATCATTTCGGAGGGTCTATGAAAAAATGGCGATGCTCAAGGAAGTCCGCCTTTGCGATCAGTGCCGGAATTTGTTGTATGCCCAGTCTGGCTTTGGCCGTCCAGACCTGGACCGACTCCATCGGTGACTATGCCGGCGGTAGTGCGACCGCGCCCCCTCCCGGTGATAGTTACCAGGACATCTCCAGCGTGGTGGTCACCAACAACGCCACTCAGATTTTTTTCCAGATCAATCTGGCCCCAGGGGACGGCGGCCATGTCACGAACATCACCACCGACACCACGCAATCCTACGGCAAATATCAGATCGGAATCGAAACCAATTCGCCGGGCGCCAGTCCCGGAAGCACCGCGCTGGTGAATCCTTATAGCAACATCATCGGAATCAGCACCGGCGAGAACTATTGGGTTGATACCTGGACCAACCAGACCACCGGCGGAACCGTGGCCAGTCCCGATACCGGAGACGGCCAGGTGTTCGCTTTCACCGGCCCATCCGCCTCAGGAACATGGGGACAGGTGGCTGGAAACGGCCTGGCCACCGATGTCCCGGGAAATGTGGCGTTTTTCCAGACCGTACTCACGGCAACGTCCATTACCGACACCATCAATCTCGCATCGCTCGGACTAAGCCAGGGCCAGCAGTTCAATTTCGATGTCTGGACGACTTACGATGGCGGCAGCGGGGCCGTCGACGCGCTCGATTCCGGAGCGGCGGCGACCAGCGAATCGTCATCCACCTACGTTAACCCCTACGGCGGCGTTGCCTACGACTCCGCCACCGCACCCGGCTCCACATACGCAACGACGATCTACACCATCGGTGTGCCGTCGTTCACCTGGAATAACACACCCGCCAGCGCCGGCGGCGATGGTTTGACCTGGGATACTACTTCCTACAACTGGAACAACGGCATCCAAGCCGACGTTTATACCACTGGAAGCAACGTCACCTTCAACGACAACAATAGCGGAGCCGCAAGCTACGCCGTAACGCTGAACACCACCGTCAGCCCCGGCTCGGTCACCGTCAACAACAGCCTGGGCAACTACACCATCAGCGGCGCCGGCACCATCGGCGGAACCGGCTCGCTCACCAAATCCGGCACCGCTACTCTGACCCTCTCAACAGCCAACACCTACAGCGGCGGAACGACCGTCACCGCCGGCAAGCTCCTCATCGAGCCGACGAGTCCAACGACCAGCGCTTTGCCGCATGGCGCCCTGAGCATTACCGGCAGCGGTGTCGTTCAGTTGGCCGACAACGTCGTCGCGGGAACTCCTCTGGGCACCAGCAACGTGAACCTCACCTCGCTGTCGATCACCGGCAACGGCACGCTCGACATCGGCAACAATCGCATCATCATCGACTACAGCAGCCCCGCAACCGATCCGATCGCTTCGATCGCATCGTGGATCAAGAACGGCTTCTACGATCTGGCCGGTCCGCAAATCATCAGCAGCGACATCGCTGCTGATGACGCCGCCAGCGGTCTCAGTTACGGCATCGGCTACGCCGACGGCGCGGATGGCGCAGTGGCGGGCCTGCCTTCCGGCGAAATTGAAATCATGTTCACGCTATTGGGCGACGCCAACCTTGACGGGATCGTCAACAGCGAGGACTTCACGCCATTCTCGGCCAACGTCGGCAAGAACGGCAGTTGGGATCAAGGGGATTTCAATTACGACGGAACGGTCAACAGCGAAGACTTCACACCGTTCTCGGCCAACCTGGGCAAGTCCGCCACTCTGGCCGCCGCGGCGGGTGGTTTAATCTCAGCAGATGGCCTCAGCTTGGCGAACGTCCCCGAGCCGGCCTCGACCGGGCTCCTGACTGTAGGCCTCGTCAGCATGCTGGCGCGGCGGCGAAGGCACGCCAAGGCCTAGCGCGTGTCGGCGCTTTGGGCCACCTGGCCCGGAACGCTCCGAACAGGCGGTTCCTTCTCGCCATTGGTCGCGCCGGACACTCGCGCGAGATGCGCAATCGCCGCCACAAGCTGTTGAGCTTCGACCGGCTTCGTCAAATGCATTTGGAATCCAGCGCTCAGCGCCTTCTGGCGATCCGTATCCCGCGCATACGCCGTCAGGGCAATCGCCGGAATCTGCCCCCCCCGATCCGGCGGAAACTGCCTTAACTCGCGGATAAATGAATACCCATCCTCGCCCGGCATCGCCAAATCGCTTACCACCACATGTGGCGTATCCTTGGCGAGAAGATCAAATGCCTCCCGCACCGACTCGGCGGAGGACACCTCCGCATGAGCGCGGCGAAGAATTTCGCACGCGAGTTCTCGCGCATCCGCTTCATCATCCACCACCAGCACCCGCTTGCTTGCCAAATTGATCGGGCTCCCCGCTGCTTTCGTCGGCATCGGCGCGCTCGGTGATTCAGCCTTGGGCATTTGCTCGGCCGCCGCAATTGGCACCGACGCCGGTAAATTGACCGTGAACGCCGCCCCTTTGCCCAGGCCCGCGCTATACGCCGAAACCGTGCCCCCATGCAGTTCGGCGATATGGCGAACGATCGTTAGCCCAATCCCCAATCCACCCTGGTTGCGTGTCGTGGTGCTGTCCGCCTGGCGAAACCGATCGAAAACAAATCGCAAAAATTCCGGCGCAATTCCCTGCCCCGTGTCGCCAACGCGAATCTGCACCTGTGAATCAAGCCGGTCCAGAGACACGTTGATTCGCCCTTGCGCGGGCGTAAATTTTATCGCGTTGGACAACAGGTTCCAAACCACCTGCTGCAACCGATCCGGATCACCCGTGATTTCAACATCCTCTGCCAATTCGGAAACGATCGACACCCGCTTGGCGTCGGCCGCGGGCCGAATGGCGTCCACCGCCGCCTCCACGATCGGCGTCAGCGCGACGGTCCGCAGATTCAGCCGCATCCGTCCCGTCGTTATGCGCGACAAGTCGAGCAGATCCTCAATCAATCTCGATTGCGCCTTCACATTGCGTTCGATGACCTCCAGGCCGTGACGCGCCTGCTCCGGCAATTCTTCCATTCGCAGGAGGTCTGTCCAACCGACAATCGCATTCAGCGGCGTCCGCAGCTCGTGCGACAATGTCGCCAGAAATTCGTCCTTCAGCCGATGCGCCTGCGCGCTCCTGCGCGAAAATGGCGTTCTGAATGGCGATGGAAGCGATCTGCGCCAATTGCACCAGAAGGGATTGGTCTTCGCTTGTGAAATCTCCCGTCGTCCGGTCCAGCAGGAGAATGATCCCCAGATTTTTCCCGCCGCGATCGGTCAGTGGAGCAGCCAGAAGACCGCCACGCACCGGCGGGATTTCCAGCTTTTGGATTGTCGGCCAATCCGGATGTTCGCGCAGCTCCATGGCATTGAGCCTCACCGCCGACGAAACCTGCGCGATGACCGTCGAGGCCAGCGCTTCCAGATTGATCTCCCGATCGCGCCATTTGGCGTGATGATCCGAAAAGCTCCCCGCCGACCGGATAGCGCCGCGCCTGTTCGCCGACGCAGTCTCGCTGATAAACAACGCCAGACATTGGTGGCAGTCTATGATGTCACGAGCGCTGTCCGTGACCCGCTGAAGCATCTGCTCAATCGCGATCGCGCTGTTAATACCGATAGACGCCCGGCCCAGCTTCTCAAATTGAGTCGCCCGGCGATGCAGGCTTTCGCTCTGCCGGCGCACCTGGGCGGTTTTCTGGTAAAGCTCGACGAAGACGCTCACCTTGCTGCGAAGCACTTCCGGAATGACCGGCGCATGGATGTAGTCAACCGCCCCCAGGCTATACCCGCGGGCCATGTGCATTTCATCCCCAAACGCCGTGATGAAAATAATCGGTACGTGTTGCAGGCTCGACCGCTGACGGATCAGCGTCGCCGCCTCGAACCCATCCATGTCCGGCATGTTGACGTCCAGCAGGATGACCGCGAATTCCCCCATGAGCAGATGCCGAAGCGCCTCCCGCCCCGAACCCGCGCAGACGATCCGCTGGCCCAGATCTTCCAACACCGCCCCCAGCGCCAGCAGCTTCTCCGGCTTGTCATCCACGATCAATATACCGGCGCGCCCGTCGGGGTCGCCCATAGATTCTCCCTGCTACCGGTGCAGCCATAACCGCAGCAAACCCAGAAGCTGCTGCGTGTCCACCGGTTTGGAAATATAATCCGAAGCGCCCGCCTCAATGCATTTTTCGCGGTCCCCTTTCATCGCCTTGGCCGTAAGGGCAATGATTGGCAGTTCACGAAACTTTGACACCTTGCGGATCGCCCGCATCGTATCGTATCCGTCCATGTCCGGCATCATGATGTCCATGAGCACCGCATCGATGTCCGACGTTTGCTGGAGTATGTCGATCGCGCCGCGTCCGGTTTCCGCCGAGATGACCAGCGTCTGGTAAGGCTCCAGAATGCTGGTCATCGCGAAGATGTTGCGGATATCGTCGTCCACTACCAGAATCTTTTTCCCGACCAGCGCCGTCTCCGGATTGTGAAGCTTGCCCAGCACGCCGCGCTGGCTCTCGGACATCTGGTCCACCCGGCTGTGCAGGAAGAGCGAAACCGCGTCGAACAATCGCTCGGGCGATCTCACATCCCGCAATACCGTGGTTTGCGTCAGCCTCTTGATATGCGTTTCTTCCTTTTTCGTGTGCTGTTGCGATGAATAAAGCAAAATCGGGAAATCCGCCAGCGCCGGCTGCTCACGCAACTCGTCGAGCAGATCCAAAGGCTTCACGTCCGGTTGATCCCATCCCAGCACCAGGAGATCGAATTTCCCGCCCGCCAGTTCACGCCCAACGCCCGCGCCCCCTTCAACAGGCACGATCTCCACGTTCGTGTTGCCGATCAAATCAATGATCGCCGTTCGATCGCGTTCGTTGGAGATCGCCAGAAGAAGCCGGCGCTTGGCCGGTTCGGCCGCCTGGCTCACGTGGGCAAACGCTATGTCGAGCGATTCCTTGTTGCGCACCGGTTTGGTCAGCACGCCAATCGCCCCCAGCCGCAACCCGCGGCCGCGTTCCTCATCCGTCGTAATCACCTGCACCGGAATATGCCGGGTCACCATGTCGTCCTTCAACCGGTCCAGCACGCGCCAGCCGTCGATATCGGGAAGATTGATATCCAGCGTGATCGCACGAGGTAAAAGATCGCGCGCCAGCGCGATCGCCGACGCTCCGCGCGACGTGACAATCGCTTTCATCTTATTTTCGTGCGCGATCTCCACCAGAATCTTGGCGAAGCTCGGATCGTTCTCCACGACCAGCACCACGCGGTCGCCCTCCGCGATATTGTCACGCTCGTCGCCAAATTGCTCGATCTGCTCGATCGGCGATGTTTCCACGACCGCGACGGGCGCCGGTTCGGCGTGAGCAGGCGGTATCGCCGCCGCCTCCGCGCTGCGGCGAACCGGTTTCACCGGGGCATACGTCTGCGGAAGATACAAAGTGAAAACGCTGCCCGCGCCGGGATTGCTCGTCAGCCGAATTTCCCCGCCGAGCAACTGCGCCAGTTCCCGGCTGATCGCCAGGCCCAGCCCCGTGCCGCCATATTTCCGGCTGGTGCTTCCATCCGCCTGCTGGAACGCCTCGAAAATAATCGCCTGTTTTTCCGCGGGAATGCCGATTCCAGTATCCCGCACCGAGAACGCGATGACCGACTTGGCCCGCGTCAGCATCTGATTTTCCTGATTCCATCCGCTGGTAACGCTCTGTATGTCCAGCGTCACCGAACCCTTGTCCGTGAACTTGAACGCGTTGGACAACAGGTTCTTGAGAATCTGCTGCAACCGCTTCGCATCGGTATGCACCTCGCGCGGCAGCGAAGCGTCCGCGTTGACCGCGAACTCCAGCTTCTTGGACTCCGCGACATGCCGGAACGTCCGATCCACATACTCGTGCAGATCGCGCAACGTGATGTCGCCGACATCCACGATCACCGTTCCCGATTCGATCTTCGACAGGTCCAGAATGTCGTTGATCAATCCGAGCAGATCATTGCCGGACGAGTGGATCGTCCTGGCAAAATCCACCTGCCGGCCCGTCAGGTTGCCCTCCCCGTTCTTCGACAACTGATCCGAGAGAATGAGCAGACTATTGAGCGGCGTACGCAGCTCGTGCGACATGTTCGCCAGGAATTCGCTCTTGTACTTCGATGTCAGCGAAAGCTGCTTCGCCTTTTCTTCCAGTGCTTGGCGGGCCTGTTCCACTTCCTTGTTCTTGCGTTCCACTTCCACGTTCTGTTCCGCCAGCAGCTTGGCCTTGTCTTCCAATTCCGCGTTCGTCTGCTGCAGTTCTTCCTGCTGGCTCTGCAGCTCGCGGGCCAGCGACTGCGATTGCTTAAGCAGATCTTCCGTCCTCATGTTCGCTTCGATCGTGTTCAGCACGATGCCGATCGATTCCGTGAGCTGGTCCAGGAACGTCTCATGCGTCGGGTTAAACCGGTCAAAGCTCGCCAGCTCCATGACCGCCTTGACGTTTCCTTCAAACACGATCGGAAGCACGATGATGTTCAGCGGCTCGCGCCTCGCCCAGCCCGGACGCAATCTGCACATAGTCGCCCGGCACATTGGTCAGCAGGATTTTCTCCTTTTCCAATGCGCATTGTCCGACCAATCCCTCGCCCAGCTTGAACCGGTTATCGATGTTCTTCCTTTCCTTATACGCATAGCTGGCGAGCATCTTGAGGAATGGCTCATCCACCTTCGACGAACTATCCATCATGTAAAACACCGCCTGCTGCGCGGAAACCACCGGCGCCAGTTCCGAAAGAATCAACCGGCCTACCGTCAGCAGATCCTTTTGCCCCTGCAGCATTCGGCTGAACTTCGCCAGGTTGGTCTTCAGCCAGTCCTGTTCCGCGTTTTTCAACGTGGTCTCACGGAGATTGCGGATCATCTCATTGATATTGTCCTTCAATGCGGCGACTTCCCCCTGCGCGGCCACCGCAATCGACCGCGTCAGATCGCCCTTCGTAACGGCCGTCGCCACTTCAGCGATGGCTCGCACCTGCGTCGTCAGATTAGCCGCCAACTGATTCACGTTGTCCGTCAGATCGCGCCATGTTCCCGACGCACCGGGCACCGATGCCTGCCCGCCCAGCTTCCCTTCCACGCCCACTTCACGCGCCACGCCCGTCACCTGATCGGCGAAGATCGCCAGCGTATCGATCATGCTGTTGATCGTATCCGCCAACTCGGCGATTTCACCCTTCGCCTCCACGGTGAGCTTTCGCTTTAGATCGCCGTTGGCCACCGCCGTCACCACCTTGGCGATATCGCGCACCTGGTTGGTGAGACGCTCGGCCATGAAGTTGACGTTATCGGTCAACTCCTTCCAGACACCGGCCACGCCTTTCACCTCGGCCTGCCCACCGAGTTTCCCTTCGGTGCCCACTTCGCGGGCCACGCGGGTCACTTCCGACGCAAAGCTGTTGAGCTGATCCACCATCGTGTTGATGGTTTGCTTCAACTCGAGAATTTCACCGCGCACGTCCACGGTAATCTTCTGCGTCAGGTCGCCGTGCGCCACGGCCGTCGTCACCGTCGCGATATTTCTCACCTGGTCCGTAAGGTTGCTGGCCATGAAATTCACGTTGTCCGTCAAGTCCTTCCACGTACCGGCAACGCCCGGCACGTTCGCCTGACCGCCGAGTTTTCCTTCAGTACCCACTTCGCGGGCCACGCGCGTCACTTCCGATGCGAACGACCGCAACTGGTCCACCATCGTGTTGATCGTGTTTTTCAGTTCAAGGATTTCTCCTTTCACGTCCACCGTAATCTTCTTGGACAAGTCGCCGTTCGCCACCGCCGTCGTCACCACCGCGATGTTGCGCACCTGGGCCGTGAGATTTCCCGCCATCAAGTTCACGTTATCCGTGAGGTCCTTCCACGTGCCGGCGACGCCTTTCACTTCCGCCTGCCCGCCCAGTTTTCCTTCCGTGCCCACTTCGCGAGCCACGCGCGTCACTTCCGCCGCGAAGCTCGAAAGCTGGTCCACCATGGTGTTGATCGTGTTCTTCAATTCAAGAATTTCACCCTTCACCTGCACCGTGATTTTCTTCGACAAGTCGCCATTGGCGACCGCCGTCGTCACATCCGCGATGTTGCGCACCTGTGCCGTCAGATTCGAAGCCATCGAATTCACGGAGTCCGTCAGGTCTTTCCACGTGCCAGCCACGCCGCGCACATCGGCCTGCCCGCCCAGTTTTCCTTCCGTTCCCACTTCGCGCGCCACGCGCGTCACTTCCGATGCGAAGCTGTTGAGCTGGTCCACCATCGTGTTGATCGTGTTCTTCAACTCCAGAATTTCCCCCTTAACCGAGCACCGTGATCTTCTTCGAAAGGTCTCCCTTGGCCACGGCCGTCGTCACCTCAGCGATATTTCGCACCTGCCCCGTGAGGTTCGACGCCATCGAATTCACCGAATCGGTCAAATCTTTCCACGTACCGGCCACGCCTTTCACGTCAGCCTGACCGCCAAGTTCGCCTTCCGTGCCCACTTCGCGGGCCACGCGGGTCACTTCCGACGCGAAGCTCGAAAGCTGGTCCACCATGACGTTGATCGTGTTCTTCAGTTCAAGAATTTCCCCTTTTACGTCCACCGTAATCTTCTTGCGACAGATCGCCGTTAGCGACCGCCGTTGTCACCTGTGCGATATTTCGCACCTGCGACGTCAGGTTGCCGGCCATCGAATTCACCGAGTCGGTCAGGTCTTTCCACGTTCCAGAAACGCCCGCGCACTTCGGCCTGCCCGCCGAGTTTCCCTTCCGTGCCCACTTCGCGGGCCACGCGCGTCACTTCCGCCGCGAAGCTCGAAAGCTGGTCCACCATCGTGTTGACGGTGTTTTTCAGTTCGAGAATTTCCCCCTTCACATCCACCGTGATTTTCTTGGACAAGTCGCCAGCCGCCACGGCCTTCGTCACGTCGGCGATATTGCGCACCTGCGATGTCAGATTACCGGCCATCAGATTCACATTGTCGGTAAGGTCTTTCCACGTTCCGGCCACGCCCTTTCACATCCGCCTGCCCGCCGAGCTTTCCTTCCGTACCCACTTCACGCGCCACGCGCGTCACTTCGGCCGCAAAGCTCGAAAGCTGGTCCACCATCGTGTTGATGGTGTTTTTCAGTTCGAGAATTTCCCCCTTCACGTCCACGGTGATCTTCTTGGAAAGATCGCCATTGGCCACGGCCGTCGTCACCTGCGGCGATATTTCGCACCTGAGACGTCAGGTTGCCGGCCATCGAATTCACCGAGTCGGTCAGGTCCTTCCACGTTCCGGCCACGCCCTTCACATCCGCCTGCCCGCCCAGTTTCCCTTCGGTACCCACTTCGCGGGCCACGCGCGTCACTTCCGACGCGAAGCTGTTCAACTGGTCCACCATCGTGTTGATGGTGTTTTTCAATTCCAGAATTTCCCCCTTCACGTCCACCGTGATCTTCTTCGACAAGTCGCCGTTCGCCACGGCCGTCGTCACCACCGCGATGTTTCGCACCTGTGCCGTCAGATTACCCGCCATCAGATTCACCGAGTCGGTCAAGTCCTTCCACGTCCCTGCCACGCCTTTCACGTCCGCCTGCCCGCCCAGCTTTCCTTCCGTACCCACTTCGCGGGCCACGCGCGTCACTTCCGATGCGAACGATCGAAGCTGGTCCACCATCGTGTTGATCGTGTTTTTCAATTCGAGAATTTCCCCCTTCACGTCCACGGTAATCTTCTTGGACAAGTCCCCATTGGCCACGGCCGTCGTCACCTGCGCGATATTGCGCACCTGCGACGTCAGATTGCCCGCCATCGAGTTCACCGAGTCGGTCAGGTCCTTCCAGGTTCCGGCGACGCCCTTCACCTTCGCCTGTCCGCCAAGTTTTCCTTCGGTACCCACTTCGCGGGCCACGCGGGTCACTTCCGCCGCGAAGCTGCCAAGCTGCTCCACCATCGTGTTGACGGTCCGGGCCGTGCGCAGGAATTCGCCCGCCAGCGGCCGGCCTTCGATTTCCATCGCCATGTTCTGCGAAAGATCTCCCTTGGCCACCGCCCCGATGACGCGGGACGTTTCGCTCACCGGATACACCAAGTCGCTGATCAGCGTATTGACCGAATCCACCGACGCCTTCCACGACCCGGTGACGTTCGCCCATCTCCGCTCGCTGCGAAATCTTTCCTTCCTTGCCCACCACCCGGCTAAGCCGCTCCAACTCCTCGGCCATCCGTCTGATTCAACTCCACCACTTCATTGAACGCGTCGGCGATCTTGCCGTCCATCCCCGGCAAATCCAGCGGCAATCGAGCCGAGAAATCCCCCTTCTTCAGCGCAAGCAGCGCTCGCAGAAGCGTCGACTTGCTCAACTGCTTCGACGATGCTTCGGACCCCAGCAACTCAACAATCGAGGGTTGCCCGTCCAGATGCTCCTCGGCTGAACGTGACCGCATTCCGGCCCCGTTATCCGACATGTTCTTATTCGCCTTTTGCGTCGACCGCGGCTCCGCAGCGATGGATGCGCGCTTCATGGGTTGGATCTCCTTTAGATCACCGGCTCGCGAGAGGGGAAAGCCCTTTCGGTGGGTGCCCGTTAAGTTCTGTCCGCGCGGACAGATAAACCACCGCAGTTTATTTTCACCCTCCAAAATCCCGCAACCCCGAAAATTTGCAGAATTTCACATATTGTGGACGGGCTCATCAAGCGGGTAAAAGCCATTCCACGCATGGAAGCCAATCGTGACCGACGGGTCTTTTTTGTCGCCGATCTCAATACCACGGGGGAACTGCGGCAAGTCGCCGAATACGACTACCCCACCTTGGAACGAATCCCAGGGGCAAGCGAGCTCATAGGTTCTTGCTCCGGCTCAATTTGGAAAAGCCCCGACGAAGCACAATTCGTCCTGAGCGACCAACACGGCACCTGGCTCCGCTGGCGAGCGACCGCCGCCGGCACCGGCATCGCCACCATTCGCCGCGCCGCCGGTGATTTGGTCTCACTAAGCCTGCTCGCCTCCGGCCTCAGCCTCGAAGCCGAAAACACAACATTTACGGTATTCCAACAACACCTCGTCCGAGAACTTCGCCAAACCCCTTTCGAACCCGCGTTCGATCTGCTCCAACTGAAGCAACGGCCTCTGCTGGCCACCATGACCTTCACTTCCGGTGCCGGCCAAGCCGAGCAAATGATCGAAGCCCTCGCCGATCGCGCTTTTGCAGCAGCGTATTTCCGCTATTTGCAGCTGGCGTAACCAATCTCGACTGTTCACTAATCCCGAAAGAATCTCGGATTTTTTCCATTGACGCCAAAAGCCCTTCGCGCCCACGCTCGAAAAATGGCTCGCGTATTAGTTGTCGATGACCATGCCGATTCGCGCGAAGTGATCTCCCTGATGCTTCAACGCGAGGGATACGACGTCAATTCGGCCGGGGACGGACGCGAAGCACTCGAGGCCTTTCTTTACAGAACGCCCGATGCCGTGCTTCTGGATTTAGCGTTGCCGGAAATGGATGGTGTCCGCCTCGTCCAACTGGTCCGTTCATACCGCCGCCTCGCCTCAATACCCGTCGTAGTTCTAACAGGACTAAGCACCGGCAAACTTTTCGAGGAAGCCCAATCGCTCAACGTCAGCTCTTTTCTCCTGAAGAGCGCCACCACATCCGGACAAATTCGCTCGGCCATCCGAGCCGCTCTGACCCACCCTTCCTCCGACCCCAGAATGCACTCCCCCGAAAAATGGCGCGGCGACAGCATCTCCCCATTGTGACGTTCAACTACCGCACGCGAATCCGCTCGACGGCGTGGAAGAAATCCTAATTCTTATCCAGAATAACCGTCTGACCGTACGGCGCTGCGCGAATATGAAGACTTGCCGGACTCCCATCCGCCTTGGTCCACCCAATGCGCAGACTCCCATCCGCCTCAACGATAAATATTGCGTCCCTCACGTGAGATATCGGCCCCAGTTCGTATTGCGTCGCTCCCTGCTCCACCTGAGCGATCGAAGACGGCCATCTCTGATTCGTGTTGTAATATCTCCCCGAAGCCGGCGCCAATGAATTCGCCGGATCCTGCGAAAAAGGAGCGCCTTGCCTGCAAGACGCACACAACGATATCAGCATGAACAGACCCGCAAACGTCAAGATACGACCAGGACAATTCATGCCCGCCGATTATATCGCGTTCCGACAGAACAACCCATCCAACTCGGCGCTAACCATCAACCCAGACAAATGAGCGTCTTGTCAGGCGCCGGCCTGGCCATGGATTTTGCTCAGGTAGTATCCGAGGCGGTTTTCGACATCTCCCGGCTTGTGGAAGCCGCGCCATCAGCGCTTTGATTCCATCCTGGGCGGCGGGTCGCCCGAGCGAAGCGATGCAGGCATCCCACCCGGCGCCGAGTTCGACGTCCGGCGGCAAGCTGGTATTGACGAGACGCTTGGTATTGGCGATCGCCCATTTGTCGAACGCTGCGATCCGGGTCGCCATCGCTTCGACGAACGCGTCCAGCTCGGCGTCCGGTAGCGCGCGATTAATGTAGCCGTAGGCCTCGGCCTGATCTCCCCGGATATCCTCCGAACTTAAGAGCACCTCAAGGGCGCGGTTTCGGCCGATGAGATGGGGCAGCCGGGCCATTGGGCCGCCGCCGGCAACCATCCCCACGCCCACTTCCCATTGCGAGATAATGGCCTTTTCGCGGCTGGCGAAACTCATGTCGCAGGCGAGCGTGATCTCACTCCCGTTGCCCGTCGCCCTGCCGCGGATCAAGGCGATGGAAACAACCGGCAAGCGGGTCAGGCGCACAAGAAAGTCCGGCCAGGGCGGCAAGCCTGTCGGACCAGCCGGCATTGAGGTCAGGTCCTCCAGCTTCGCCAGGAAATCGGAGTGATTCAGGAAGTAACCGTCCACCTCGCTATCAAAAACCACGACCCTGACATCCTCGTCGGCCTCCAGATCGTTCATGACTTCCTGGAACTCCCCGACCATTTCCGGTCCCATCACGTTGATCGGCGGGTTATCGATCGTCACGCGCCAATACGCCGGCGACCGCCGGGTCAGACGAAGCTGTGCTGTTTTCGCAGGTGCATTCATTGTTGTCATTGGATTCTCCTTTGCATGTGTGAGGTTCAGAAACGGGCTGATTGTCTTGACGTTTTCTTCTTAAAACCAGGATTATTTCTTCGCCGCCTGGAGTTGGTTAATTACTGCCGCGCCGGCGTTGCTGACAATCTCGTCCTGGGAATCCGCGCCTCCCGAACAGCCGATCGCGCCGATAATGGCTCCCTGCTCGATCAGTGGAATGCCGCCGCGAGACGCGATAACCCCATCGAAGGCGAGCAGATAGTTGAGATGCATCAGATTGATACCGACCTCAAAGATCTTGGTTGGACGCCGGAAGGTCGCCGCTGCTCGCGCTTTGTGTTCCGCGATCTGAATGGAGGCAAGCATCGCGCCATCCATTCGTTGGAAGGCAACCAGGTTGCCCCCGGAATCCACCACCGAAACATTCATCTTCCAGTTCCGCCGCGTCGCCTCCGCCACGGCGGCCTGAATGACTGCTTGAGCCCGGGCTAGCGATATCGGGCGCCCATAGGGCACGTCGAACGGCATTTCGTCCGGGACGGCATCAAGAGGATTCGACGCTACGAGCCTTGATTCATTGGCGAGTTCTGGTGTAACGCTTGGCATATTATTTTCCTTCGAGGGGTCGGGAAGTTGTCTTGAAAATCAAGTGGCCGCGGACAAAGCGCGTTGCGAGCCGAGCAATTTCATGAGCGCTTGAGCCGCCGAGGTTGAAGATGCGGGATTCTGGCCGGTAATGAGGCGACCATCGACAATCGAGAAGGGCTCCCAATTGCGCATCTTTTCAAAAATGGCTCCCAGACGCAGCAGTTCATCCTCGACAAGGAACGGCACAACCTTAGTGAGTTGCATCGCTTCCTCCTCGCCGTTCGTAAAGCCGGTCACGCGTTTCCCCTTTACCAGAGGTTCGCCCTGGTACATTACGTGGCGCAGCACCCCGGGCGAATGACAGACCAAAGCGATCGGCTTCCCGGAATTATAAAACGACTCGAGCAAAGCAATTGAGTCCTTGCTCTCGGCAAGATCCCACATCGGCCCATGCCCGCCGGGGTAAAACACCGTGTCGAAGTCTTCCGACTTCATGTCGGCGAGCTTGACCGTGTTGGCCAGCGCTTTTGCGCCGCCGCGTCCTTCTTGAAGCGATTCATCGCCGGGGTTTGGTTTTCAGGCTTATCGCTTTTGGGATCGAGCGGAGGCTGCCCGCCCTTTGGGGATGCGAGCGTCAAATCGACACCGGCATCTTTGAAGACGAAATACGGGGCCGCGAATTCTTCAAGCCAGAAACCGGTCTTGAGACCCGTGTTTCCCAATTGATCGTGCGATGTCAGAACCATTAAGATTTTCATATGCGTTCTCCTTTCGAGTGGATTTCGAGTTAGACCTCGTAATGATTAGCGGAGCGATCGAAACGCGGCGCGGAGTTCTTCCGAGAACTCTTCCGGCTGCTCCCAGGCCGCGAAATGGCCGCCTTTGGGGAGCTTGTTGTAGTAAATCAGCTTGGGATAGGCTTTCCCCGCCCAGCTCTTCGGAGCCGCATAGATCTCATCAGGAAAGACGCTCACGGCGACCGGAATTTTGACGCCTCTGATGTCGAAGAAGCCGCCTCCCGTCGAAATCTGCGCGGTATCCCAATAGAGGCGCGCCGAGGAGACCCCGGTGTTTGTCAGCCAGTAGAGCGTCACGTTGTCGAGAATGTCGTCGCGCGTCAGCCCCTCCGTCTTTCCGTCGAAGACGCGGGCGATCATCTTGTAACTGCGGATGTCATGATCGAGCATCCATGCGGCGAGTCCGATGGGTGAATCCGAAATTCCGTAGAGGGTCTGCGGGCGGCTGGACATCTCCTCGGCATAGGCCAGCCCGTTCTTATAGAAGTCGTCAAGCTGGTTCCACGCGTTTTGCTCCTCGGGCGTCAGATCGGTCGGCGGCGCCTCGTGGAACGAGAGCGCCTGGGAAATGTTAGGTGGAACCGTGGCCGCCATGTTGGTGTGAATGCCCAGCAATCCCGGCGGCTGCTGCAGGGCCATCACCTCCGAGACGGCATTGCCCCAATCGCCGCCCTGCGCCACATAGCGTGTGTAGCCGAGCCGCTGCATCAGCGTCGCCCAAGCTTTGGCGATGGTGACAGGAGTCCACCCGGGCGCTGTCGGCTTGCCGGAGAATCCGTGCCCCGGCAGCGATGGGATCACAACATCAAATGAATCTTCCGCGTTTCCCCCATAAGCAGTCGGATCGGTGAGCGGGCCGATGATCTTCAATTGTTCGATGATCGATCCGGGCCATCCGTGCGTGATGATGACCGGCAACGCGTTGGGATTTTTCGAGCGTACATGGATGAATTGAATGTCCAGCCCATCGATATTGGTCACAAACAGAGGCAGCGCGTTCAGCTTCGCCTCGCACTTGCGCCAGTCGTAATCCGTGGCCCAGTATTGCGCCAGTTTCTGCATCGTTGCCAGTTGCACGCCTTGCGATGCATCGGCGACCGTCTCCTGGTCGGGCCATCGTGTATTAGCGATGCGCTGGTGGAGATCGGTCAAAGCTTCATCGGGAAAGTGCACCTGGAACGGACGAATGCTGTCATCCTGCACGGCAACGTGTACGTTGGGAGATACGTTGGAAACCGTTTGAGACAAAACCGAAGAGGCGAAAAGCAAAACGCCGCTCATTCCGGCAACTGCCGCAAACAGGATCGTTTGGTGGAACATGGCCAACTCCTTCCCAGGAATCTCCGTCGCGCATGTCTGATTCGATCGGATCCAATGCACGACTGCGCCCACTCTACGAACCCCGTGAAAAGGAAACCATTGGACGAAGGTGTCGGTCGATACCATCGTCTAATAGACTCTTCCCCATACTTTCTGGCTTAATATCAACTGATGTAGGACGGCTTTTCACTAGATACCGCGCTGGGTGCCAGAAAAGCCGAGGCTGGCATCGTTCACGAGAAAGGTGGCAAAGATATGACCGAAGCAACCTGGAAACCTCACGAGAAACACGGACGGCTGACGACGCAGAGCGACTTACCCGACAGCGTCTTCGCGTTCCCGAAGCAGCGCAAGGAACCACTGACCGACGCACAACATGTGCGTAACGCCGTCGCCCGATTCGATCAAGTCACCGGCGTCTCCAATGCCGACCGTGCTTTGGCGTTCGCGAATATCGAGAAAGCTGCGGCTTACTACGACGTCAACCTCGCGGAAATGTCATGGCACGACCTGGGCGTTCATCCTCAAAAGAATAGGAGAGAGGCCGCGGCTAAAGGAGCCATGACGCGCCAGCGCCGAGTGCAGAGCAAAGAATCCACCGGTCAGAAAGTCGGCCGGAAGAAGAAGTGATGGCAGAAGCGAAGTGATATCTCGGCCGACCAAAACCAAACCGAAAGCAAGCGGTTTGTTGTTGGTGGGCCGCGGTGGGAGATGAATATGAAAGCAATCGTTGTCCACGAATATGGTGGTCCGGAAGTGCTGAAGTTCGAGGACTACCCCGACCCGGTTCCGGGTTCCGGCGAGGTGCTGGTGCGCGTCGCCGCCGCGAGCGTGAATCCGCTCGACCTTAAGCGGCGTGCTGGATTAACGAAGGATTATTATCCCATCAAATTTCCGGGCCTCATAGGAGTCGACATGGCGGGGACTGTGATCAAAATTGGGCCGGAAGTGAAAGACTTTTCCGTCGGTGACCCGGTGTTCGCCATGGCGGACAATACTTACGCCGAACTTTGTGTCGCAAATGAAGCAATCTTGGCCAAGGTCCCGGCGGGGCTCGATTTGATCCAGGCGGCGGCGCTGCCGCTGGTGACGATCACCGGCAACCAGCTCCTTTCAGCTACAGGAGTCAAATCCGGCCAGACAGTTATGGTCGTAGGTGCCGTAGGAAATGTCGGGCGTTCGGCGGTATTCACCGCGAAGGAACGAGGGGCGACCGTGATCGCGGGGGTTTTGAAGCGGCAGATGGATCAGGCGAAGACCGTCGGCGCGGATCAGATGGTCGCAACCGACGACGACACCGCGATTGCGAATCTTTCGCCGCTCGATGCAGTTGCGGATACGGTCGGCGGCAAAACCGCCGAGAAGCTTATCGCCAAAGTCAAGCCGGGAGGAGTGTTTGCTTCGGTTCTTAAGACGCCGCAGAACGCCCCAAAGTACCCATCTGTAAAGGTCGTGTTTGTATTCTCGAAATTCGACAGAAAGACGCTCCAGTTCATGGCCGAAGCGGTGCGGGATGGCAAGCTGATAATCCCGATCAGCCGGAAAATGCCGCTTCGTGAAGCGGCCGAGGCTCAGGCAGCGGCAGAAAAAGGTGGTATCGGGAAGATCGTGCTGGTAGTTTGAAATCTTTGCTGGACATGTGACGTCCAAAGGAAATAAAAAATGAAAAAAGATCACCCCGGAATTAATCCCGCTTCCAAACCAAGCGGCGATGGATGTGTGGAATGCCTGGCGTCATCGGAAAGTTGGTGGTTTCATCTCCGTCGGTGTGCCGAGTGCGGGCACATCGGATGCTGTGACAGTTCTCCGAATCAGCATGCATCAAAGCATGCGGCGGAAACGGGGCATTCGATCATCTGCAGCTTTGAGCCGGGTGAGGACTGGTTCTACGACTACGAGAAACAGGCGACGATTAAAGGTGTGCAATTGCTTCCGCCGCACGCGCATCCCGAAAGTCAGCCCACGCCCGGACCTGCGGGAAGGGTTCCGGCCAACTGGGAATCGCTTATAGACTAGCCGGCGTCGATCGATTTTTTATGAATGGGAGCGGGACTCGGGACACCGTATTTGTAATAAGCACCCTATCAAAAGGAGTCATCAATGAGCGCAGTACAAGTCGAACAGAAGAGCTATGAGATGCCCCCGCGCGAGGGGATTAGCATCGCGCATTTTCTCACCGTCGCCGACGTCGAGCGATCGGCTCGCTACTACGAAAAGGTTTTTGGTGCTCGCATTCTGACCATGGGTGACGGCAACGCGCCTCCGTACCTTCAGCTTGCGAATATCTGGATGATTCTAAACGTGGGGGGCGGACCGACCCCGGACAAGCCGACGGTAACGCTTAGCGTCCCCGACCCGAATCACATCAACAGCTTTATGAATTTCCGCGTTGCGGATATTCAGGCCTGCTACAAATTATGGAAAAGTCGAGGAGCCGAGTTCATCACGGAGCCGATTCCCAAGTACGGCGAGATACGCTGCTATATCCGCGATCCTGACGGTTATATTATCGAAGTCGGACAGAGCACCGATCTCACCTACGGTTAACGCTCGGCCCGGATAGGATGCCGACTTTGTGTCTCGACATCGCGCTTCTGCCAATCTTTGCCTTGAACAGTCACTCACTCTGACATCGAAAGGAGCACCAGATGGCTGGCACAAATGGACTCAAGGAGACCACGCTTAGTGTGAACGTTTTTACGGCCCCGGGAAAGACCATGGTCGGCGAGCGGCCAAAGCCCTTCGGGGAAGCGCTCGGCTTTGACCCGGCCACGTCGACTTTAATCTTCGGCGAGTACGACGCGGTGCTGGTAGACGCAATGACGACGGTGGCTGAGGCCGAGGCTCTGGCGACTTGGATTGCTCTGCACAATCGCAACTTGGAGACCATCTATATAACGCACGCCCATTTCGACCACTTCTTTGGTCTGAGCATTCTGCTCGACCGTTTCCCGGGCGCTCGGGCGATAGCAACCCCAAAGACGGTCAACGCCATGCAGATGTCTTTCTCTCCCATAGTGGAGCGGTTGGCCCGCCGGCTCTTTCCTGGGCAAATAGCAACCAGGTTGGTTCCACCTGAGCCCTACGGGCACGACACGTTCACTCTCGAGGACCACGAATTGCGCATCATCGAGCAGGGCCAAACCGATAGTCCCGATTCGACGTCTCTATACGTTCCATCGATCGGCCTGATCGTCGCCGGCGACGTTGTGTACAACCAATGCCGCATTTACGTCGGCGAAACCACCCCCGAGAGCCGCAAGAATTGGATCGCGGCACTAGACGGGTTAGCGGCGCTGGACCCGGCGATTGTTGTCGCCGGTCACAAGAAGCCTGGCGCCCCCGACTCTCCCTCGACGATCCAGGACACCAAGCGTTACCTGCAGGACTTCGATCGGCTGCAGAAAACCGCGAAATCCGACCAGGAGCTTTTCGATCAGATGACCGAGCTGTACCCGCATTGGGTAGCCAATCAGTCGTGGTTGATGTTCGGATTCCCGCAGCCATAACCTTCATCAACCGCTGATGCGAATGTTTCCTCGCGCATGATGGTGTTTATCGGAATTGGAGCCGTCAATGAGCAGCGAACAAATCGAACAAAAGAGCTATGTGTTCCACCCGCGCGAGGGGTTCATCGTCACACATTTCATCACCGTCGCCGACATCGACCGATCGGCTGATTTTTATGAAAAGGTCTTCGGCGGCCGCATTCTGAGCAGAGGCAACAGCAAGGGTGCGTCTGGGCACATTCAGATCGCGAATAGTTGGCTGATTGTCAACGTCGGGGGCGGGCCCACCCCGGACAAACCGTCGATAACGCTCAGCGTCCCCGCCGACCCGGATAAGGTCAGCAGCTTCTTGAATATCCGCGTTGCGGATATCCAAGCGTGCTATGAATTGTGGAAAAGTCGAGGAGCCGAGTTCATCACCAAGCCAATACCCAAGTACGGCGAGATTCGCTGCTACATCCGCGATCCTGACGGTTACATTATCGAGGTCGGACAGAGCACCGACCTCACGTATGGCTGACGCTCCGCCGGGATGGGACGCGGATTTAAGCGCTGACGGGTGCCCATCGAAGCAATACCAAAGTACTATGGAGGTTCCGGCGCGCGTGACGTATGGTGATCCTGCGCCGGAACGCAACAAAGAAGGGGCATGCCATGAAGACAACGGCACCTATTCGCTTTGCCGGCTCGGAACTTGCGGAGGCACGCCATGCCTGTGCCTTCTTTAATAGTGCTGATGAAGAGTATCGCGTCCTGCTGCCGTTCATTAAGGACGGCTTCGAATGCGGCCATAAAGCGGTTCATGTCGTGAACCCGGGCAGACGTCGCGATCATCTTGAGAGATTAACTGCCGCGGGGATAGACACGGCCGCCACCCAGCGGAGCGGGCAATTGGAACTGCGAACCAACGTCGAAGCCTACCTGCGGGACGGCCGGTTTGATCAGGACAGGATGCTCGAAGTCTTCGAGAAATTGTCCAGCGGCAATGACAACGGAGGTTACCCGCTGAGCCGAATCGTTTGCCAGATGGATTGGGCGGCCGATGAACGATCGCACCTTGATAACCTCGTTGAGTTCGAATCGCGTGTGAACGATGTGTGGCGCCGCCACGAGGATGCGGTTATTTGCGTTTATGATCTGGCGAAGTTCGGAGGCGATACCGTCATCGATATCATGCGGACGCATCCGATGGTTATCATCGGCGGCATTCTTCAGCAAAATCCGTTCTACGTGCCCGCTGAAGAATTCCTGCGCGAACTTCGCCAACGGCAAAGATAAAAATGAATGCGCAAGAGGAACATCCCGCCGAAGAGGTCAAGCGCTTGCAACGCTGCATGAACGACCTGATCAGCATGATGGCTCTTCCCGCGCTCTGGAGCGGCGGCGATCCATCCCAGATCGCTCGCACCCTGATCGACGTGCTGCAGCGCTTGCTGCATCTGGACCTGATCTATGTGCAGTTGAACGACCCGACGGGCGACGCGCCGATCGAAATGGTGAAAGACGCTCAAACTCCTGCTCAGGTGTCGGACCCGAGGCAAATCGGCACAGAGCTGCTCCGCTTATTGGGAGATGACTCTCAGAAATGGCCGATGCGGGCACTTTGCCGACTTGGCGACAGAGAATTGTCGATTGTGCCCATGCGGCTGGGATTGCGTGGCAAACTCGACATGCTCGTGGCGGGGGCCGAGCGATCCGATTTTCCCAGCCAGACCGAAGAGCTTCTCTTGAGAACGGCCGCCAACCATGCAGCCATGGCGCTGCATGAAGCTCGGTTGCGGAATGAGCAGAAACGGCTGGCTGACGAACTCGACCAACGCGTTGCGCATCAAACGATGGAACTTGCCGCCGCCGATCGGCAGTTTCAACAGTCCCAAGAGGAGTTGCGCAGAACCGAGGAACGAACACGATTGATCATCGATACCGCGTTGGATGCGGTCGTCACGATGGATGCTTTGGGGACGATCACCAGTTGGAACAAGCAGGCTGAAGCCGTTTTCGGCTGGAACAGCGCCGAAGCGATCGGCCGGCGGATGTCGGAATTAATTATTCCATTGCCGCAGCGGGCGGCACACGAGCGCGGGTTGCGGCATTTCCTTGCCACCGGAGAGGGTCCACTACTGCGCCGACGAATTGAAATCACTGCAATCCGGCGCGGCGGCGCAGAGTTTCCCGTCGAGTTGGAAGTCATGCCCCTCAAACTCGGCGAGGATTGGGCCTTCAGTGCCTTCATTCGAGACATCACCGATTCCAAACGAGCCGAAGAGAAACTGCGCGAGAGTGAACTGAATCTTCGTCAGTTGACCGAGACCATCCCCGAAATGCTCTGGAGCGCCACGCCCGATGGCGCTTTTGACTACTGCAACGCCCGCTTGCTCGATTACACCGGCTTTGCGGCGCAAGAAATGATGGGTAACAAATGGACCAAGCTGATTCATCCCGATGATGTCGAACGTACGGTCCGGACCTGGATGTCTTGCGTGACCAGCGGAGCGCAGTTTCAGGTTGAAGTTCGAATCATTCACGCCTCCGACCGAACGTACCGATGGTGCGTGGCGAATGCCCTTCCACTGCTCGACAAGCATGGCCGCATCTTGAAATGGCATGGCACCGTCGTGGACATGCACGAGTGGAAACAGGCACAGGAAACGCTCCGCAACACGCAGGCGGAACTGGCCAACATGACGCGCATGATGACCATGGGCCAGCTCACCGCGTCGATCGCGCACGAAGTCAATCAGCCGCTTTCCGGAATCATCACCAACGCCGGCACCTGTTTGCGGATGCTTGATGCCGATCCGCCGAATATTGAGGGCGCACGTGAAACCGCCCGCCGCACAATCCGCGACGGCAATCGCGCTGCCGAGATCATCACACGATTGCGGGCGCTATTCAGCAACCGGCAGACCACCACCGAGTCGGTGGATCTCAACGAAGCCACGAAGGAAGTGACCGCGCTGTTGTTGAGCAAGTTGCAAAGAGACGGTGTGGTTCTACGGTGTGAGCTTGCCGATGATCTGCCGCCGGTCGCAGGCGATCGCGTGCAACTTCAACAAGTCATCATGAATATGCTGCAAAATGCGTCCGACGCGATGATCGGTGTGCAAGACCGCTCGCGACAGCTCCTGATTCAAACCCAGCGAGACGAAACCGATCACGTCCGCCTGACCGTCCAGGACAGCGGAATTGGTCTCGATCCGCGGACCGTCAACAGACTTTTCGACCCGTTTTATTCGAGCAAAAATGATGGCATGGGAATCGGCCTGTCGGTCAGCCGATCCATTATCGAGAATCATGGTGGGCGAATCTGGGCAAAGCCGAACGATGGTCCGGGCGCGACGTTCTCATTTTCAATTCCTCGCAGTCCCGGCGGCGCGGTCGGAGACCGCCCGCCTAACCCGGCACGAAAAGCTGCCACTGCCAACACGGGGGAGATCGTAAGGAATCGCAATGGATAAGCGTACACTGGTTTCCGTTGTTGATGATGATGAATCCGTGCGCGAGTCGCTGCCCGACCTGCTGGGAGAACTCGGCTTCGCGGTGAGGGCGTTTAATTCCGGCGAAGCGTTTCTCGCGTCTGAATTCGTGCAGCAGACGGAATGTCTCATCCTCGACATTGCCATGCCGGGTATGAGTGGCTTTGATGTGCAGCGGGAATTGAAAGTTCGCCAGCAACAGACCCCAATCATATTTATCACCGCGCACAAGGATGCAACCACTCGGCCAGGCGTGCTTGGAGAAGGCGCGGTCGCGTGTCTCCTCAAGCCATTCAGTGATACGGCTCTGATTGAGGCTCTCAATGCCGCCCTTGGAGCGGATTAAGCGATCTGCCGCGTTTTTTCCCACGCCAGCTTGCACGGTGTGGATCATCGAATACCCACCTCCCATGCTCCAGTTCTTTTCATTTCGTTTCTACCGGCCTCCATGTCTTTGTAAAATCTTTTTGTTTCGCAGCGTTTACAGACGAAACGCACGAATGTACCGTTAATAAAGGTGCGCACTCATGCTAAAGGCTACGCCCATCGTTTTTGTAGTTGATGACGACGTGTCAGTGCGCGAATCGCTCGAATCGTTAATCCGCTGCGAAGGCTGGCAGCCACAAACTTTCCTCTCGGCTGACGAATTCCTCGCCCATCCTCGCGCTGCTACAGCGAGCTGCCTCGTCCTCGATTTGACCCTGCCGGGTTTGAACGGGCTTGAACTTCAGGAACGCATCGCCGCTGACCGCAGCGACATGCCGATCATCTTCATTTCCGGTTACGGCGACGTGCCCAAAACAGTGCGCGCCATGAAAGCCGGCGCGGTGGAGTTCCTGACTAAACCATTTAACGACAACGACATGCTGGGCGCCATCCGCCACGCCATCGAGCGCAGCCAATCGACAATCGTCGCTCAAAATGAGATGCGGCTGCTTCAGGATCGCCAGGCATTGCTCACTCCCCGAGAGCGCGAGGTTATGGACCTGGTGGTTTCCGGTCTGCTCAATAAACAGGTTGGCGCCGAGCTTGGCATCAGCGAAATCACTGTGAAGGCCCACCGAGGCAAAGTCATGGCAAAGATGCAGGCGGAATCTGTTGCCGATCTGGTGAGGATGGCGGAAAAACTGCGCTCGGCGGCCGCACAGGTGCGTGCGAAGGCCAATGACGGCGTCAGGAAGCAAAAGCCTATTTTCCCATATTCATAAACAACGTGTTCAATCCCTCTGCCAAGGCCGGGTGCGCGAAAATGCCGTCTTCAAGAGCGGTGTAGGGAAGTTTCCCCATCATGGCGATCTGAAGCATCGACATGACTTCTCCTCCGTCGACGCCAAAGACGGCGGCCCCAAGGATCTGCTTAGTCTCGGCATCGACGATGGCCTTGATGAAGCCGCGTGGTTCGGCCGTCTCCACTGCGCGGGCAATCCAAGCCATCGGAATCTTGGCGACACGGATCGCGCGGCCCTGTGCCCGCGCCTCCTGCTCTGTCAGGCCGATCCGCCCGAGCTGTGGGTCGATAAAGACGACGTACGGAACCAGTCGGTCCTTCGTCGATGACTGTCCGCCACGAAGGAGATTGTTGCGGATGATGCGATAGTCGTCGTACGAGATGTGCGTGAACGCCGGCCCACCTTTGACGTCCCCCAAAGCATAGATGCCGGCGACGTTCGTCTGCAGCCGGTCGTCTACCGAAATGAATCCGCGGGCATCAACCTTCACCCCAGCGGCGGCGAGGTTGATCTGCTCGCTATTCGGCACTCGGCCAACGGCAAGCAGGAGATGCGATCCCGTGACGGTCCGCTCTCCGGTCGGGCCGCGCAGATCTAAACCAACGCCGGCCGCACTGGCACGCACGCCCAACGCTTCGGTTTCGAGCAGGATCTCGATGCCATCCGTCTCGAGCACCTTAAAAACTTCAGCGGCAACGTCCGTGTCCTCGCGACCCAGAAGCTGCTTTCCGTGCTGCACAACGGTGACGGCACTGCCAAAGCGGCGAAACATCTGGCCGAATTCCAAACCGACGTAGCCGCCTCCAAGAACCAGCAAATGTTCCGGCAGCTCTTGCAATTCCATGATCGAAGTGGAGTCGAGCGCTTTCACTGAATCGAGTCCGCCGATGCGGGGTCGTGCCGGCCGAGCGCCGGTATTGATGAAAATGGTATCGGCGGTCAATGTCCGAGTGCCGCCGGCATTGAGCTTTATCTCGACGGCTTTAGGGCCGGTGAAACGCGCTTCCCCGAAAATGAGCTCGACGTTTTCGGTTTTTTCCAGGCGATGCTGGTCCCCAGTACGAAATTTTTCCACTATGTCCTGCTTGCGCCGGTGGATTTGCGCCATGTCAACAGCGACGGCTCCGCAGCGAATGCCGTAGTCGGCGGCGCGCCGGGCCAGGTAAGCAATGCGCGCACTGGCGACCATCGTCTTCGTCGGTGTGCAGCCTACATTGATGCAGGTGCCGCCGACATGCTGACTCTCTACGAGGGCTGTTTTTCGCCCAGCCTGGGCCAGTGCAATGGAAAGCGGCATTCCCGCCTGCCCCGACCCTATCACGATGTCATCAAAGTGATCCATAAGCCCTCCAAGCGCGAGTTAATGCACAATGGAAGTGAGCACCCCTTCTCACAATCGCGTCAAAGCGTTGCATCGCAACACGATGCCTTACAGGACGCGTGCGAGCGTAACGGAATACCATCCGCGTTCGTCTGTCCACGTCTGTTCGACCTCAAAGCCCCCATCTCTCAGAAGAATGCGGATAGTGGCATCCGTGAACTTGTAGCTGTTCTCAGTATGAATGCTTTCGCCTTCCTTGAAGTAAACATCAAGTTGTGCGGCGGCGATGCGTACACGTTGGTCGCGGGTACTCTCAAGGTGCATTTCGATGCGCGATTGCACGGCATTCCAGAGAGCGCGATGGCGGAACATCTCGCGGATCAAAATCAGCGTCAAGCTCTCGATTGAGGCGATGCAGCATGTTCAGGTTGAATTCCGCCGTGACGCCCGTCCCTGTCGTCATAGGCAGCCACCAAAGTCGGCTCATCTTTCACCATGTCCACTCCGAGCAGCAGCGCATCACCCGATTGCAGTTGGCCTCTGAGATCGCGAAGAATCGTTCGCGCCTCTTCGGGCGCGAAGTTCCCTATGCTCGAACCAATGTATAATCCCAGCGTTGTCCCGTCGAAGGATTCAAGCTGCGGCGGATTTGTTACATAGTTCGCTACAATCGGCGATAAGCATACCTCGGGCAACGAGGCCGCGATCGTCTCGCAGGCTACGTCAAGAGCATCGGAAGATACGTCCACCGGTGCATACAGCACTTCACTCTGCAATCTCACGGCAGCATCGAGCAGGATGGTGCTCTTCGAGGCGGTGCCCGCTCCCAGCTCCACAAGACGCACAGGTTCTGATTTGTCGGGACAAGCGGCCGCGATGATGGCGTCGCTACAGTTCGCCAGGATGTTGCGCTCTGTGCGCGTTGGGTAGTACTCCGGAAGTTGTGTGATGTGTTCGAAAATGCGGGAGCCGCGCGCGTCGTAGAACATCCATGGCGGAAGAGAGCGGGGTCGCCTGAGCAAGCCGTGCTGAACTTCCCGGATCAGCATTTCGCGCGTATCCAGCGAAGAGGGGCGATCCAGGTCGAGTGCGATAGAGTAGGTGGTCATTTGAGTGAAACCCTTTTAAATTGCCAAACGTAAGCCGGTAAATTGCCATCGAGTCGCCGGTTGGAAGAAGTTGCGATACGTCGCGCGGACATGGTTCGCGGGTGTGACGCAGGACCCGCCGCGCAAAACCATCTGACCGGACATAAACTTGCCGTTGTATTCGCCCAGCGCCCCAGGGAGGGGCTTGTATCCCGGATAGCCCGTGTAAGGGCTGGCCGTCCACTCCCAACAGTCCCCGAAGAGTTGCTCGATGCCCGCGCCGTGCGCCTTCGCGGGATGCAGCCTCCCAGTATCCAGTAAATTTCCCTGTAACGGCGATTCGACTTGCGACGCATTCCCATTCCGCTTCCGTTGGGAGTCGGCAACGCCGCCAGCGCGCATAGGCATCGGCTTCGAAAAAGCTGATGTGACACACCGGCACATCGAGTAGCGTGGACAATCCCGTCCAGCCCCTGAGCGTGAAGACGCGCCAGCCAGTCGCATCGCTTGCATCACGTTGCCAATAGAGAGGCGCCTGCCAACCCGCGCCCTTCACAGTTTCCCAGCCCGCGGAAAGCCAGAATTCGGGACGCGTGTATGCGCCGGCCGACATGAATTCCAGGTACTCGCCGCACGTGACTTCGCGGTTAGCGATCTGGAACGGTTCCAAATAGACCTTGTGTCGAGGAGTTTCGTTGTCAAAGCAAAAATCCAGGGGATTCGCCGCTTGGAGTGGATAACCAATCTCAATCAGCCCTCCCTTGAAGGTATGCCATTCGAGCTTAGGGACTGCGGGTTCCCTCTCTTCCGAGAGCGGACCGGCCGCGTACGAAGGATGAAGCGGATTCGAGAAAAACGCATGCTTAATGTCGGTCAGGGCGAGTTCCTGGTGCTGCTGCTCGTGGTTCAAGCCCAAAACAATCCGCCGTATCGGCTCGTCATCGACGGGGCGCGCGAGGAATCGCTCCATCTCCTGGTCGACGTGTGCCCGGAACGCCACGATCTCATCGAGCGAAGGGCGCGAAAAGGAAGCGCGCAGCTTCTTCTCCGGAATCTCTTCCCCCAGCGAGTTGTAATAGCTGTTGAAGAGCCAACGGAATTCTTCGCGAAGTGGTTTGTAGTCCTTCAGGAATGGCCGCAGCACGAAAGTCTCAAAGAACCATGTGGTATGGGCCTGATGCCATTTGACCGGACTGGCGTCCGCACATGATTGGATCATCTGGTCCTCAGCGGAAAGACTGGCGGCAAGAGATCGGGTTACCGACCGCACGGATTGGAATTTCGAGTTGAGACTCGACGTTGCCGTCTTTGCAGTTTGCGATGGCATATGACCTCCTGAGGACCGAGTTGTCGGTAAGGTTAGGAGCTGCGACGAGAGAAGGCTATTGGACTTAAGTATTGGGGGCGGCGAATCAATACTAAAGTCCAATGTCGTTGATGCCGGGGTGGCGTATCGTGTCTAGTGAGTGCTGTCAAACAATTTTGCCCGCGGAGGCAGTCATGTTCCGGCTCGATTCAGTTTTCAAGTCCTATGGCGGGGAACCGAGCACTTGATGGTGTTAGCCTCACCATAGCGCCCGGCGACACCACGGCGCTCATTGGTCCAAGCGGCAGCGGTAAATCAACGCTGTTTGGATTGCTCACCGGTTTGATGAAACCGGACGCGGGCGTCGTCTATTTCCGGGATCAGGACATCAGCCGCGGATCAATTCGCGAACTCAGGCAACGCATCGGCTACGTCATCCAGGATGGCGGCCTCTTTCCGCACCTGACCGGGCGTGCCAATGTGTCGTTGATGGCAGCGCACCTCGGCTGGTCCAGAAGTAAGATTGCATCGCGCGTGGATGAGTTGCTTGAACCTCACACGATTATCGCCGGAAGTGCTCGCCCGGTATCCCGCTGAAATGTCCGGCGGTCAGCGGCAGCGTGTTGCACTCGTGCGAGCCCTCATGCTCGACGCGGACGTTTTGTTGCTTGACGAGCCGCTAGGCGCCCTGGACCCAATCGTTCGCGCCGAACTTCAGCAGGAACTGGCGAAGATCTTTCGCCGGCTTCGCAAGACCGTCGTCTTAATCACGCATGATTTGGCCGAGGCGGCGTTCTTTGCCGATCGAATTGTGCTTCTCCGACACGGCCGAGTCGTCCAAACCGGCTCGATCAGTGAGCTACAGGACAGCCCGGCTGACGATTTTGTCCGTCAGTTTGTGCGGGCACAACAATTGATCGGAGCGCAGCCGTGACCGTTTTCCGGGCAGCGTTCATATTTTGTGTCACGATCGCGATAGCAACATCAGCGTTTGCGACGGAGCCCGTGCGCGTGGGCTCAAAGGCTTTTACTGAAAGCGTTATCCTTGGCGAGCTTGCCACGCAGCTTGGCAACAATGCGGGCGTTCCTACGATTCATCGCAGCCAGCTTGGCGGCACGCGGGTGCTGTGGGAAGCACTTCTGGCCGGCCAAATCGACATCTATCCGGAATACACTGGCACGATCATCCAGGAGCTGATTCCCGGAACGCCGGGAGACACCGAAGCGATCGAAGCCGCGCTCCGCCTGCGCGGAATCGGGATGACTCGACCGCTCGGCTTCAATGACACGTACGCGCTGGGTGTTCCCGAAACGCTGGCTCGCCAATTAAGTCTTCGCTCGATCAGCGATCTACGCGAACACCCGCTGCTCCGTTTCGGCTTCAGTAATGAGTTTCTTAACCGCAAGGACGGCTGGCCGGTTGTGAAGGCCGTCTACACCCTGCCGCAATCGAATGTAACGGGACTCGATCACGATCTGGCGTATCGCGCGGTTTCCTCAGGATCGATCGACGTTATCGACTTGTATTCAACCGATGCCGAGATCGCTTTCTATCACCTCCGAACGCTCGATGATGACCGCCATGTGTTTTCAGCATACGAAGCGGTCTATCTCTACAGGCTGGAACTTCGCGATCGCGCACCAGCGGTAATCAAAGCAATCACGCGACTTGAAGGCGCTATCGACGCGTCGCACATGATTGAAATGAATGCTTTGAGCAAGCTGCAGAAGGTGCCGGAAGCGAATGTTGCATCTCAATTCCTTTTGGCTCAGTTCCAGATTAAGAGCACCCCGCGGGTTGACGGCATGACAGCCCAACTGCTCTTGCGCACGTGCGAGCACCTGCTGCTCGTCGGCGTTTCCCTGACGGCGTCAATCATCGTCGCAATTCCGCTCGGAGTCCTCGCCTTCCTCTGGCCCCGGCTTGGCCAGATTATTCTGGCCGTGGTTGCGGTCATTTACACGATCCCCTCCCTGGCGCTCCTGGTGTTCATGATTCCGCTCCTGGGTATCGGCACACTGCCCGCCATCGTCGCATTATTCCTATACGGGCTTTTGCCGATCGTGCGGAACACCCACGCCGGTCTATCAGGAATCGCGCCGGGTCTGCGTGAAAGCGCGATCGTGCTGGGGCTTTCCCCACGCGCGCGTTTGCTGAAAATTGAACTGCCGCTGGCGTCACCGTCGATTCTTGCCGGGATCAAGACCGCGGCGGTAATCAACGTCGGAACGGCGACGATCGGAGCATTGATCGGCGCCGGCGGGTATGGGCAACCGATTCTGACCGGAATACGGTTGGCCGATAACAGACTGATTCTTCTGGGCGCCGTACCGGCCGCAATTCTCGCGCTGATGGTTCAAGGCGGCTTTGGATTACTGGAGAGGTGCGTCGTCCCGCGTGGCCTGCGCATTAAGTCGCGCGGATAGATAACTGATCGGGATGTTCCACCTACGACCAGCCCGTTAATCCCGACGCGTCGGGACTCCACCATTGAGCAATTGCTCCCGAATCCATTTTGCTGATTTCATGCTTTTGATTTGCTTCGCGCCATCGCAGCCGCGCAGGTTGGGTGACACTCACGCCAGACCAGTTGCCAAGGACCATTTTTATGGGTGAACGTCCGATCGCCTTGGGTCGAGTTATGTTCCAGCAGCCGTCGGTCCGGATCGTCCGTGGAACCGATGTAAAACCGCCCCTCGGCGTTTTGCAAAATGTAAACCCAAAACAAACTCGGCAGGTAGGACTCGAACCTACAACCAGCCGGTTAACAGCCGGCTGCTCTACCATTGAGCTACTGCCGAAAAAAATCCACTCCCAGCGACCCAGCCGGTTAATCCCGACCTGTCGGGACTCTACCATTGAGCTACTGCCGAAAATGATCTACTTCCCAAAATCCAGTCCCGGCAGTCCAAGCCGGTCAATCCCAGGGGAATCGCATCTTCCCTCATTTCCCCTCGCCCGGTCCTCCGCTAGTTTCCGCAGGACGGGTGAGGGTCTTCGTCTTTTTGGACCTACATGCGATAGCCCTGCGGCTAATCCCGACCTGTCGGGACTCCACCATCAAGCTACTGCCGAATGGGCGAACAAAAAACTCTATCGGACTGAAAGAGGGTGTCAAGAAGAACCATCCACTGAAATTGCCGAACATCCTCGGAAAGTCCGCTTGCAAAACAACTTCGTGAGATTCCGCCCTCTCATATCCATCCCTTTCCCCCGTTGCCACCCCCCTCCCTTTCAGCTACAAACCGCCCCGAATGGCCCCCCCACAAGGTAATCCCCTCTCGCCACAAGCCAAAACCCTTCGCCAATGGATCGCGGACAACCCGTTCCTCATCGCCGGCGCGATCTATCTGTTGGCCAACGCGGTCCTGCTCCTGAATCCCAGAACCGCCAAGCCCACAAACTCCGAATGGGACCAAGTCTTCATCTACTCCTCCAGCGTTCTCGTCCACGGCGGCGATATTTACGCTCCCGGAATCAACCAGTTCCAACTAAGCCACCCGTTCACCTATCCCCCATTCACCGCGCTGTTGGCCGTTCCGTTCATCTTCCTGCCACACTTCCTCAGCCGCATATGCTTCTTTCTGATCCAGGCCATCTCCCTCACAATCCTTTGGATCCTCAGTTGGAAAATCAGTGGCGGCCGCCCACTAAACGGCGGCCGATGGAATGCCACCGAATCCATCATCTGCATCCTCGGCCTGATCGCCGGCATGCGCTATATCCAAGGCGCATTCGGTCACCAGCAGTCCGACATTCTCATCGATGCCCTCCTGGTCGCCGGCTGTTTTGCCTGGCAACATCGTCGCAATTTCCTCGCCGCCAGCGCCTGGGCCATCGCCGCCGCGTTCAAGGGGCCGCCATTGATCATGGCCATCTACCTCGCCTGGCGTGGCCGCTGGCTCGCCGCCGCCTGGATGATCGTTCTCGCCCTCGCCCTCAACCTCATCCCCGACCTCATCGACCATTCCCCCAATGGCCTCTGGCTCAGCCAGTGGTACACCCGCATCGTCAAACCCACGAGCAATCAGATCGGGGCCTGGTACGTCGATGTCACCATCAACCAATCCATCGCCGGCGCCGCCCACCGATTCTTCACCACCGACTGGCAACTGGCCGACCATCAACTCATCGTCACCAGCGGCAAAAAAGTCATCTCCGACCACGCCCTCAAGCTAATAGTCTATTCGCTGGATGCCGCCCTGCTCCTTGCCGCCGCATCCGCCATGGCCCGGCCGTTTCATCGTCCACCCGATTCCCAATCAGCCGGCCTGGAATGCGCCCTGATGTTCATCCTGATGCTGCTCCTGTCGCCAATGTCCCACAAAACCCATTTCGGCATCCTGATCCTCCCCGGCTTCTTCATCGCCCGCGCCGCCATCGAAAAACGAGATCGCGTCGCCGCCGCGTGCATGCTCATCTGCCTACTCGTGATCGGTCTGCTGGATCATTTCTTTCTCTACCCACCACTCGGCGACTTGTTCGCCTGGTACGGCAATGTCACATTGGGCACGGCCGCGCTGGGGATCGCGTGTTGGCATGTCCTGTTCAATAAGCCGAAAACTTTCTCCCCAACCGCAGCAAGCGTCTGAAAAATCGTCCCATCGTGTCCCAGAAAGTCCCACATACCCCCCTCCCCCCCGGGACATTTGGCCCCACCAAGGGGTTTTAGAATGTTTGAATTTGAGAATGTCATCGATCATCCCTCGAGTAGCAGGAACCTGAAGATCCGGGGTGCACGAAAAGACCGCCGTCACTGGGACGCGGCTATAACATTTACCTAACCGCCGGCTGTTTGGCAAGCGGGAAATTTGACTTGCTGGTCCCCGAAAACTCGAGTTCTATGGCTCGGAGCAAACGAGCCGTGGATACGCCATCGATCAGAATGAAACGGATACGTCGCCCTGCGCGGTATGCGATCTGCACTGAACATGTTTTATAAGCGTGGGATCAAACGGACCATTCGCCTGAATGATGTATACATCGGCGGGAACTTCAAATAATTTTACGACTTGATTGCCGCCCTTGCCGCAACCGGCGATCTGAAGAGGCCATTTCAGCGCTCTGTTCCCCGCGCCTTTGAACATTGCTGCAACTGTGCATTGTTTGCCGCGATGCAGTCCTTGAACTGAGAATGTGTCGCAGCACTCCACCTCTGAATCGGTCGCATGGAATGATTCACCGAGAGTCAGTTCAAATGCTCTTCGTACCTTAACCTCTTCCACCTTGAGTGGCAGAGCGATATCTAGGCCGGCTGCGCTGACTTTTGCGATTATCTTGAACGCGTCGAGAAATGCAGGTTCGACCATCTGACCGAGTCGCCGTTTAGTGTCGCTATTAACTACAGCTTTGCGCTGACCTGTCTGGAATACTTCGGTCTTTACTATGCCGTGAAAGTGACGCTTATACTCATCGCGTAGCGCGGCGGCCCAGAGTTGATATGTTCCGGCCGAAACCCAATGCCGACCATGTGGCAGTGATTCGCCGCAGATTGGGAAATTTCTCAGCCAGGGCCAGCGGAAGAGGCGGGGAAATGGTCTCAGGCGAATCAAAAATGCGCTCAAGCAAATGTTCATGCATAAAAATCTGCAACCGTTGTGTCAGCCGTGCGGGGAGTTCGCGGCGATGTTGCACGGCATTCAGGTCTTTTAACTGCAATGTATTGTCGAGCAACCTGGGGGCAAGCATGTTAGCGGCGGCGACGGCATCCTGGATTGCGAGATTGATGCCGACGCCGCCGACGGGGGACATGGCGTGGGCGGAATCACCGATGCACAGAAGGCCCTCGCGATACCATTTGCGAAGACGATCCACTTTAACGCTCAGAAGCTTGACGTCATCCCATTCCTTGATTTGGGCGACGCGATCGGCCAGGAACGGCGCGCAGTGCGCGATTTCATCCCGGAAGGCGTCAAGGCCGTGCCGTCGCGTTTCTTCGAAGGATCCTTTGCGGATGACGTAGGCGCATTGCCAATATTCGGCACGGTCGATCAGGACCATGAACTGGCGGACGCCGACAAATCCGAAGGCTTGCGGGGGATCGCTTGGTTCCTTGGCGAGACGAAACCAAAGGACGTCGATCGGGCGCCCAGGTCGATCACCTCGAGGCCGCCGCGGGCTCGGACGATGGAGCTTCGGCCGTCGGCGCCGATGACCAATTTGGCTCGCACCTCAAGCGGCCCGCTGGGCGTGCGTGCCGTTACGCCGATCACTCGATCTTTCTCCAGCAATAGATCTGTTACATCGGCTTCCATGGCAGGCGAAAGCCCCGAAAGCCGCTGCGCATGGCCGGAAAGGAAATTCAGGAAATCCCACTGGGGCATGAAGGCGAGGAACTTACAATGAGTTGGAAGGCGTGAAAGATCGGCGATATGAACGACCTTCTCCCCAAAATGCACGGTAATCTCTCGCAATTCCTGGTGGGGCTGGCGAAGAAATTCGCCAAGCAGATTGAGCTCGTACATCAGCTCGAGCGTGGATGGATGAATCGTATCGCCGCGAAAATCGCGAAAGAAATCTTTGTGTTTTTCCAGAACAAGCACATCCACGCCGGCCCGAGCCAGAAGGAAACCAAGCATGACGCCGGCCGGTCCGCCGCCGACGATGCAACAGGTCGTCTGGTCGGAGTGAGATTGCGGGTCCATTTGTTCCCGGGGCGACATCATTGCAATTGAACAATGGCCACCGCTCTCAATGCAAGGGAAAAAGCGTCGAATTATTTGCGGCGTTTCGCGCTCCCGAAAAAGCCCCCCGGTGGACGAATTGAAAGTGGCCGTCACATCACCCCATACGAAATGTAAAGTCCCAGTTATTAATGCCGCTTGAAATACTGGACATCGCGTTCGTGCTGCTTTGCCGCATCCAGTGTGCGGAATGTGCCAAGATTCCGCCGCTCTCCCGTCTTGGGGTTCTTCTTGAGCGAATAAAGCCGATAGCCGCCGGATTTAAGTTTTCTGATCATGCCGCTTTATTCTCTTTAGAGTTAGAGCATGGTGCGTGAAGAAACCATCTCATCAGGATCGGCCGACGCATCATCATCGTGATGCGAATGATTAAGATTTTGACGGCGAAGCAGCACATCGGCGGCGAGCGGGACAGTTGTCAGAAGACCCACCGCCAAAAGCGTCCGCCCGACGGTGCGTCTTTGTTCGGGCTTAAAATGATCGGCCACCAACAAGCCAATTCCCGCACCCAGAGCCATGCGAGTACCGGCAATCAGGGCCAATTCGGGCAGGCTGATGGTTCGAGAGATCATGGATCGACTCCTTGTAAACTATATATGGAAACTGTATTGCGCGATTAGCCGAATGGGCAACGGGAATTTTGCGAAGTTTTCTTGATAATGAGGCCGGTTTGTCACATGGGACGTGTTTCAATTTTGGGCTCGCAACCGTGAATGACGCGGCGGAACTCGCCTTGCTGCATACCGCCGTCTCTGAGCACTTAACCAGCCAACATGGGCACGGACCATGGTCCGCCGCAACCTCGGAGAAAGGCGTCCTGTACGCAATGCGCACCTCTCGCGTATTTGTCGCGCGGCAAGGGGCCGAGATCGTCGGCACACTGCGATTGGCGACCAAAAAGCCCTGGGCCATCGATTTAAGCTATTTCACAAAGTGCCAAGTGCCGCTCTATCTTCTGGCCATGGCCGTGCTGCCGAGGATGCAACGTCAGGGACTGGGCCGACGGTGCCTGGAAGAGGCCACGCAAATTGCGCGAGAATGGCCGGCTGATGCGATTCGCCTCGACGCTTATGATGCCGATGCAGGCGCCGGTTCGTTCTATGCGCGATGCGGCTTTACCGAAGTTGGACGAACTTCCTATCGGAACGTGCCGCTCATTTATTACGAACAACTCATTACGGCGTGACAATTTTCGAATCCGCTAATTGCGGGACAGAATATTTTTATCGTTACAGTCCTCGTGCCGTCCGACTGCCCTTGCTCGAATACGAAACGGCGTCGCCGCTTCGAACGTCGCCGGCTCGCCTGTTGAGATTCGCCCCAACCTTCTGCAGCGAAGCGAAGCGGAGTCGCGTCGCAACTCCCCGGCGAGGTCGGACAAGGCGGCGTGAAGGGCGGTTGAGGTCGAGCATGTGCTCGAAAATCCTCCGCATTTGCCGCCGAAGGAGGCGACTCATTTGCTCCGCTGCCAAAGGATGTTGCGATCCCTATCAGGCCAGAAACTATGAAGCCGAGCCTTTCTCGGGACGTTGTTTTGGGGATTAAAATCCCCAATGGATTAACGAGCTGATCGCGTGGATCGCTCAGACGTCACTTTATTTGAGAAAGGACTCGGCGATGAAGATTCTGGCATTGGATCTCGGAAAGAACAAGAGCGTTTTTGTGGACTATTGTGTCGGCGGCGAGCGGATCTTCGGCAAGACCGCCACGAACCCCCGCGAATTGCGGAAGCTGCTGGAACGCAGTGCCCCGGACCGGCTGGTGATCGAGGCGGGACCCGCGGCGGGATGGGTTTGCGACCTGGCCGAATCGATGAAGATTCCCGTGCAGGTCGCCAACGGCAACGACGAACGTTGGCGATGGAAGGTCGTGAAGGAAAAGAGCGATCGCAAGGATGCGTTGAAACTGGCCCAATTGTCGGAGATGGAATCGTTGCCGACAGTGCACGTGCCCAAGGCTTCGGTTCGGCAATGGCGGTCGCTGATTGAATACCGTCACGCTCTGGTGCAGCGGCGAACGGCGATCAAGAACTCGATCCGTTCGATATACGAAAGGCAGGGCGTGGGCCTGCCCTGGGCCAAAAGAGCCTGGACTGACGCGGCGATGGAGGAACTGAAGAAGGAGGCGTCGGACTATTCCTCCCAGCGGTTGTGGCTGTTCCAGGTGCATTGCGAGTTGCAGCAGTTTGAGAGTATTCAGCGGCAGATCCAGGAGGTGGAGCAGAAGCTGGAAGAACGGGCAAAGGCTGATGCGCGTGTTGAACAACTCAAGACCGCGCCCTGCGTCGGTCCGCGATTGGGAGAGACGGTGGTGGCAATCCTGGATGATCCGCATCGCTTCGGGAACGGCCGGCAGGTGGGTTGTTACGCGGGTCTGACCCCGCGACGCTGGCAGAGCGGCGAAAGTGACCGCCAAGGTCACATCAGCCATGCGGGCAACGGCCTGCTGCGTCAAATGCTGGTGGAGATTGCCTGGCTGGGAGTCTGCCACAAGACTTGGATGGCCCAAGTCTACGAACAGGTGCGTCGCGGCAGCGACAAACGGAAGAAGATCGCCATCGTGGCGGTGGCCCGCAGACTCCTGGTGAAGCTGTGGGCGATGCTTCGGGATGGCACCCAGTGGAAAGAACCGTTGCCGACGGCGCCAACGTGAAGAGACGGGGCAAAATGACGGGTAAAGCGTCCGGATGAGTCAAATGGGAAACAGGCGATCGGAGTTCGACGGTTGGCAAAAAAGCGGCAAGCCCGATGTTGGCTTGAGCACCAAACTCGAAGGCCAGAGTGGGTGCCGCTGTTGTACAGTTGAATAGGCCCGCGACCCAAAAAGATCTTTCGCGGAAGCTCTGAATAGAAGACTGAAACAACGACTCGCGTTCCGAACGCCAGAATCCCGCTTGACAAGGCTCGGCTCATAGAAGCCAACGGTGTTCTCAGCGCCAACGCCGTTTATTCGAGCGGGCGTCCCGGACGGCACAAACATGTAACCGATAAAAATGTATTTCGTTTTCCTAGTTACAATCCAGCCCCCCCGCCTCCATTTGACGCGACAACCCCTCACCCATAACTTCCACAACCAATGCACCACCGATCTCAATCGCGTCCACTTCTTTCCATCATTTGCGTTCTGGCAATTTTAACAAATGCAAAACTAATATTCGCAGCCGATTCGGCGCAGGTGATCGGCCTCGATGGCACCACCCCGGGGAAATTGTTCGAAGGCATCGGCGCCGTCAGCGGCGGCGGAGCGACATCGGTACTGCTCAAGGACTATCCCGAGCCGCAGCGGAGCCAGATCCTCGATATTTTATTCAAGCCGAACTTCGCCGCGTCGATGCAGACGCTCTTATGTCGAAGTCGGCGGCGACGGAAATTCAACGCAGGGGTCCGAGCCGACCCACATGCACGCCGCGCGAATGATGAGAACTATTCCCGCGGCTACGAATGGTGGCTGATGGCCGAGGCGAAAAAACGCAACCCGGCCCTCACCCTCGACGCCTGCGCCTGGGGTTGCCCCGGCTGGGTCGGCGAAGGAGATTTCTGGTCGCAGGACATGGCGCGACTATTACGCCAAGTGGATCAAGGGCCTCAAGGCAAACTACGGCCTGGACCTGGACGCCATCGGCTGCCGCAACGAGCGCGGCGCGGTGACAAGTTGGGTGAAGATGTTCCGCCGAACGCTCGATGCCGATGGACTGAATCACGTTCGCATCCACGCCTTCGACAATCCGGGAAATTCGTCCATGTGGGACTGGATTCCGCAACTGCGAACCGACAAGGAACTGGCGGCATCGGTGGACATCATCGGCAATCACACCCTGCTGATGGGCCCATTTTCCGAATCGGTGCGCCAGACGATCGAGCAGCTCGGCAAGCCGATCTGGAACACCGAGGAACACGTTTACAATGGCGAGGGGCGTTTCTTCAAAGACGATTTTGACTGCGCCCTGGGTGCAATGCATTTTTTCAACGACGACTTCATCGCCCGAGGGGCGACGAAGATCATCAACTGGTATCTGGTGGGATCGACTTATGGGATCGAGCCATACGCCGACCAGCCGCCGGCGCTGATCGCGCGTTCGCCCTGGAGCGGACATTACACGCTCAAGCCGATTATCTGGTCGTATGCTCACTACGGGCAGTTTGTGCGCGTCGGTTGGAAATACATAAGAAGCGGATGCCTGGACCTGGCCGATGGCGGCACGGTGGTGGCGCTCAAGAGCGATCAGGGTGATTACAGCGTCATTGCCGAAACCGCCAAGGCCACCACGCCGCAACAGGTGACGTTCAGAATCGGGCCCGGGTTGTCCCCTCATTCGCTGTGCGTTTGGCGAACCACGCGGGATGAATATTTCGCGCGTCAACCGGATGTAACGCCCGGTCCGGATGGTTCATTCTCGGTGACGTTCGAACCGGACGCCATCTATTCTCTTTCCACCACAACCGGCCAGCGGAAGGGAACGTTCGCGGATGTGCCGGATGAAAAACCATTTCCATTTCCATACTTCGAGAACTTTGACCACTACGGCCTCGCGAAAAGCTGGGGTTATCTGCCGCACTATACCGCGGACATCTGCGGCGTATTTGAAATCGCCGACCGACCCGACGGCCGCGGCCAATGTCTTCGCCAAGTTGTCTCGCGCAAAGCCCAAAGCTGGGCCCCCGAATGGATGCCCTACACAATCCTCGGCGATCCCGAGTGGACCGACTACGAGGTCAGCGCCGACATCTTCCTCGACAACGCCGGCTGGGCCGGCGTCATGGGTCGCGTCAGCAACACCGGCAACGGCTGGGACTGCGATCCCGACGGCTATTACGCCCGCCTCTACCCCGACGGCGGCTGCGTCCTCTACGCAGCGCGATCTCAATACAAAGGCTCGCGCGACAGACAACTCGCCATCGGCGACGCTCGTCACTGGCGATTCAATCGCTGGCACAACCTCAAACTTCGCTTCGAAAAACAAACGATCACGGTGCTCGTCGACAACGTCCCCGTCATCACCACCCAGAGCACCCTGCTGGACCACGGCATGGCCGGCCTGATCACCGGCGGCGAAGGCAACGGCCGCGACACAGCCATGTTCGACAATCTGCTGATCAACCGCGTCAACGGGAGTGCGGTTAAGCCCACGGTTTTCGTGCAGGATGGGGCGCCAATGTATCGGGGGTAAGTGGGCTGGAAAAAGTTGATCGTGAGATTCGGGGGCCTTCCCGTTTGATCAGCAATTGCGCCGAACCAAGTCTTACGCGGCTCGCCGACCCTTGCTTGGGAGACCTGTCGTGCGCGAGTGTCGAGGCCGAATCGGCCTGCAACCCAGCGGTGTAATGTTCGGCCGTTCATTTCGCATAAGGAGCGATATTCAGCGCCAGTCAGTTGAATCAGGAGTGTGGCATCCTTGACGTGACCAACGACTACGTCTTCAGCCACTACCGGCGAAGGAGTTTCCCACGTGTGGATGTTTAGCGAGGCAAACTCGCGTTCATCGGGAAGCCTCACGTTGCGAAAGCGGCTGATCAAGCGAAGAAACGCTAGCCGCCATCCGAGTGGAATCTCAATTAGGCGCACATCGTCCAGGTGAATAGCTCGGGGTTCGATCAGCGTATTTCGTGACAAGAGGAACGCAAGGCTTCGGTGCGAATCCAAAAGAAGAATTGATGGATTAATCGCGGCGGTAAGGACGACTCGCTGATCGTCCACCGCCTCGAGTTTCGGCTTTGGCTGGGGCTCGTGCTGCAACGCTGATCTCCTAATGAAATCCCATGCGTACGTCGCTGACGCGCAACGATTTTATCATGGCGGGGAACGGATGGCCAGATTATTTCAACGTCTGCCGGCGATCTCACCGGGGCGGAAATAACCCCTGGGATTTATCTTGCTCTGTACTACATCGTATCATAGAAACGACTGACGCGGCTGCGACTCATTCAGTCGTCAGCCTTTCGCGGCAACTGGAAGGGGCTTGGAATGACCATTCCAAAATGCACACCATGAACAAATCTTCACGAAGCGAGTCTTTCCGCGAACAGATGGCGCAAGCAATGAAAGAATTGCGGGCAATCATCGCATCGGGCAAGTCGCCGACGGACGAGGTTGGCGGTGAAACATGCGGTGCAAGAAAAAATTCGCAAGAATTCCCAGAATTCCGGAAAATATGTCCAAAACCTTCACCCGGAGAACCCAATTATAGAGAGAGCTCCGCGCCTCGCACGTTTCGGCCTCGCCCTGACAATCAATGTTTCGATTTCAGTTGTCGCGCCGACGCTGACAACTCCCCCTTTGGCGTGATTGAAAACGGGCCAGTTGTCAGCGCGCTATCCAAAGTCATCGTCTGAAAAGCGCCCATTTTATAGAACCCGCCACGCAAGGAAAAACGTCTAGAAAATCCCGACTTCTCAAAAATACATCCAAAGTCGTCACCCGTTGAACCCGACGATAGGCATAGACGTGCGCCCGCGAGTTTCGGCCTCGCCCTGGCAATCCGCGTCCCGATTTTCGTTGTCACGCCGAAGACCGTCGTCGGCAAAAAACCCAAGAATTTAACTGGGAATCCAGACCAAAGGACTCCTAGGCGAAAGCTTCATGCGCTATCTTCAACTCACAGGCAAGGCGTCGGAATTCATGCGGACTTTAGCCCCTTTTGGGCTGGAGATCAGTCATCCGCGCGGCCGGAAATCTCCAACCTTCGAACGTGACGGGCTCGTCGCGCACTGCGACCGAGCGTGGCCGGAAGATCCGGAGTTTCTCGAACAGTGGACCGCGCTGCTGGCACGCTGTCCTAATGCGACCGTTTTCAATTCCCCCGTTTGGCAGCGGGCGATCACCGAGGAAAATTTTGTCCCCCCCGGCCGGCTGCGCATCATCACGGTGCGACGCGACAATTTATTGTTGGCGGTGTTTCCGCTTGCCCTGCACTCGCCTTCGGTTTTGGAAACTCCCGGCTATTGGTTGAGCGATTATCTGGACCCGCTCGTCGACGGCGCCGCTGCCGAACAATGCTGGACCTTGATACTGGACCTGCTGAACGATCTATGGGACTGGTCCACGCGCGCCCTGGTCTTCCACAACATCGCCCAGAATTCTCCGACCCGAACGATCCTGGAGACGATCGCCCCCAAATTTGGCTTTACCTACGAGCAAAAAGTTACCGACTGCGTGCCCTATTTATCGTTGCCCGATAGCTGGGAAAAGTACCTCAAGATGCTCAGCAGCAAAGAGCGTCAAATCCAAAAGAAAAATATTCGCAAGGCCCAGACGGAGGGAGAGGCCCGCTGGCTGACCGCCAAAACGATGGACGAAGTCGGCCCGGCCCTGGAGCGCGGGCTGGTCGGTCTGTCACAAGCCAAGGGGGAAAAAGGCAAATTCGCCACTGAATTCCTGAATGGATTTCTCCGCAAGATGGTCCCAGCGCTCGTCGCCAAGGGTGATTTTTATATGCAAGAGCTCTGGATCCAGGGCAAAGCCGCGGCCTGGCTTTTCCTGTTCCGAGCCCGGGAAGGCCCCATGTTCTTCAACTCCGCCTTCGACGATTCACTGGGCATTTGGCGTCCCGGTATCACCGCTGTTTCCCTGGCAATCCAGACCGCAATCGAGCAGAAAAACCCCAAGTTCGATTTCCTCCGCGGCGGGGAAGATTACAAATTTCGGTTCGGCTGCCAACCGATGGATTTGCTGAAGATTTCGCTGATTCGCAAAACCTCGAAATTGGCCCGCGATACCGGTATCTTCGGCCGGCGTTGAGCCGCGACGAATCACCACGATTCACAGGCCAACTAGCGCGACAGGCCAGTCATCCACTTTTTGATTTCACTGTCGCGCTGACAGTGACAGTAAACCCTCCGGCGCAATAAAAAACCGCATCACTGTCACACCACTATTCCAAATCTTCGCCTGAAAATCGCCCATTTTATCGCGCGATCGGCACCTTCCGCCGTCAATTCCGAATCGCAATCAACTTATGCACGCAGGTGACGGCCAGCGACCCATCGCCGACCGCGAAGCCGACGCGTTTGGTGGAACCGGCGCGGATGTCGCCGGCGGCGAGGATTCCCGGAACCGTGGTTTCCAGCGGGCAAGGCTCGCGGTCCTTCAGCGGCCAGCGGCCGGAGCGCAAAGCGTCTATGCCGGTCAGGATATAGCCGAGTTTGTCGCGAGCCAGCGATTCCGGCAGCCACGAGCAGCCGGGATCGGCCCCGATGAAAACAAACGCGGCGGAGATCGGCAATACCTCGGGAGATGGATCGCTGGTCGGCAAATCAATATCAGGATTGAATTCCCGCAAGGTGACGGATTCCATTCGCCGCTCGCCATGCACCGCGGCAATCTCGACGCCTTCGTGAACCGTGATGTTAGCGGCGGCGCGGATTCGGCTCACGAGATAGTCGGACATCGCCGGCCCCAGCCGCCTGCGGACCAGGAGATGGACCCGGCGATCACGGCAGCAGTCGGCCAGAAACATCGCGGCCTGCCCGGCGGAATTGCCCGCCCCCACCACCGCCACATCCTGCTTGTCGTACAGCATCGCTTCCACGGTTGTGCAGGCGTGGTGGATTCCGGCGGATTCAAATCGCTCGGCCCCTTCGGCGTCGAGTTTTCGCCAGCGCACGCCGGCGGCGATCAGAATGGTGCGGGCGCGGAGCATCGTTCCGCAATCGAGTTGCAATACGTGAAAATCATTGGGGGTTGCGGGAGATTCGATGTGTTCAACGCTGACCGGCGCGACCATTTTCGCGCCGAATTTGAGCATCTGGAGAACGCCTCGCATGGCCAGTTCCGCGCCCGACAGGCCGCTGGGAAAACCGATAAAATTTTCGATCTTCGAAGATCCCGAGGCCTGGCCGCCGGGACCAAGCCGATCCAGCACGACAGTTGATAACGCTTCGGAAGCCGCGTAAACCGCCGCGGCCATACCGGCCGGTCCGGCGCCGACGATGGCCAGATCGACCGATTCTGTCGGACAATGCCGCCAGACACCGGCGTCTGGGCCAGCTCGCGAAGCCCCGGATTGAACAGGAGGTTTCCATCGCCGAATTCGATCGCGGGCGTTTTCTTCGGCGAGCCCCAGGTTTTCATCAGCTTCATTCCCTGCTCGGACACTGAGTCATACCACGTGAATGGGACGAAATTCTTGAAAAGGAATTCGCGCACGACCATCGTGTCGCGGCATTTGCCGGGGCCGACGACCCGCAGCCCCAGAACCCCCGCGCTGGAAAGGAGCCGGCGACGCTCCTGAATGGCGATCAGGAGCTTCTCGCTGAGCAGCGGCACTTTGTTCAGAATTTCGCGCAATCGCGAGCCGGGAACGCGCATCAACCGAGTCCGGCCGCGCGCGACGCCGGTCACGAGCACCGGCCGGCGGGTCAGCAAATCAATGTCCCCGGCAAACTGCCCCGCCGTATGCGTCACGACGTGCCGATTCTCATCGGAAGGATTCAATATCTCGATCGCGCCGGATTCGACGACGAACAAATCCAAATCCGCATCGCCGACGCGAAATACCGTTTGCCCGTCTTCGAAGGAACAGGAAGTGGCCAGCGGCTTGAGGGTAGCGAGGTCCTTGGCGTCAAGACGCGGAAAAGCGATCGTATTGGGTGGGGATGTTGCTGTGTCGGTCATAGGGGTATTGTATCCTCTAAAATGCCCCGACGTATTTTAAGACAGCTTGAACCGACCGTGCTACGATAACCCTGACGATTACGAGGATTTAATGGACGCGACATCAAGCAAGAAAGGCGATTCGTTGGCCGAGCCGGTTACGGAAAAGGACCATGCCCTTGGCCCGGCGGACGCGCCGATTACCATTGTTGAATACGGGGATTACGAATGCCCGACGTGCCTGAACGCCGTTCCGGTCGTGAAGGAAGTGCGTCGAAGCCTGGGCGACCGCCTGCGATTCGTATTCCGGCATTTCCCGCGTAGTTCGATCCACCCGCACGCCAGCGCCGCGGCCGAGGCAGCCGAGGCAGCCGCCGAGCAGGGAAAATTCTGGGAAATGCACAAGGCGCTGTTCGAACACCAGAAGGATCTTGGGACCGTCGATCTGAGCCATCTCGCTCTGACGCTGGGCCTGGAACTTTACAAATTTGAATCCAGCCGGACGCAGGAAAAACATACCCAGCGCATCAGCACCGACTTTAACGGCGGTGTCCGCAGCGGCGTGAACAAGACGCCGACGTTTTTCATCAACGGGCGGAAGTATGAGGGCCCGAACACGGCCGAGGGAATCCTCGCGGCGTCCAAGGAATCGGCGATACAGGACGCGAACATACCTCAAAAATCTCTGAAAAACTAATAGGCGCCGGTGGCAGCGGCGCAGTTGTTGATAATTCGTCCTTCGACCACTTTTTCATTGCTCAGCGCCGGAAAACGGATCCAGCCTGCCGGGAAGTAGGCCGGCACAACGAATAGATCTTTTTTGTCAGTGAGGCGCCGTGATCGGGGGCGGCGAGGAGGAGGAGTAACTCACGCGCACCAACCCTTGGTCTTTCACCGCCAAGTATTGCAGGTTAGCCAAATCGTCGAATTGCACCATGTAAACCCCCCGCGACGCCGAAGATGGCAGCAGGAGAGTGTCGAATTGAGGGCCCATTTTGTCATCAACGACGATATAAGTTCTTCCCGAGAATCCTTGCCCAACCTCCGCATAATAAGCCCAATGTTTTCCGTCGGAACTGAGCACCGGATAAAAAATCCTGTCGAACAACGGGCCCGGTTTGCCGTCGATCACCAACGTGAATTTATCGCCGCTGGATGCCACGTAAGCGATGTGTTTCCCATCCCGGCTGTAAACGACGCTGTCAACGGAGTCATAGTCTGGCCCCGGCACGGAGTCGACCACCAGCGAAGTCTTGAAGTGGTCGTTTGGTGTGACGGTTTGCCGGCTGTAGGCCAGATGTTGATCGTTGGCCGTATAGTCCAGGCAGCGCGTTCCCATTAGCGCTGCCGGAGGACTTTCGTTGCCATCGACCACGACGACCTGCTGATGGTCCTTTTGGGCAGCATATGCATAATGCTTTCCATCGGCGCTCAGCGCGAGGCGTCCGATCGAGCTATAAGATTGGCCTTCTTGATTGTTGACGACAACAACCTGCCGTCGTTCTTTGGCCGCGACGTAGGCGACTTCACTTCCGTCGGCGCTCCACGTTAACGTTTGCGACGGAGTCATCCTCGGATCGGTGCCGTCTCTATATCGGTTAATTTGGCTATACGGCGATCCCTCCTTGCCGTCGATGACCACAAAACAATCTTGCCGATTGTGAGCGATGAAGCCGTAATGATTCCCATCGGGACTAAAACTAAAGTCCGAAATGTTGTCATACTTCGGACCCCCCTGCCCATCGATGAAAACCTCGGCTTTGGGAGAGAAAACAATGTAGCCCAAATGTTTTCCTCCAGCGCTGTACATCGGCCCCCCGCAGGCAGAGATCGCGGGGCCGGGCTGGCCATCGACGAATACATGCTGCTTCCCTTCGTCCAGGGTCATATATGCCATGTGCTGCGAGTCGGGACTGAAGACAAAAAAAGGCGAGAAGCTGTCGTCAGACAATGGTTGGGCGTAAAGAGGAAACTGGTCTCCCATTTGCCTCGCATGGCCCAATTGCGGGTCATCAGGCCCGCGCGAATGCGTATATTCCGCGATTTCCTTTCCGTCGTAGACAACGACCACATCGCGGCCCTTGGTCACCGCGAACGCAACATGCCGGCTATCGGGACTGAACACCGGTCCGAGGACTTCTTTATAAGCGGCGTCAGTTGCGTTTCCATCGATCACCAGTTCCCAAAGAGAACCATCACTCGCGAAGTACGCGAAGCGTTTCCCATCGGGGCTGAAGGACATCCAACCGATGCGCTTAAACGCCGGCCCGATCTTGCCGTCGATGTCCAGTGCCTGTTTTTCTCCCTGGGAGACCAGGACCACGAAATGATTGGAATCCGGGGTGAAGAGGGGCGTGCCGATAGACCCGTCAACCGCGTAGTTTTTTCCATCAACGTCGATGGCATTCTTGAGGTTGATTGCGAAATGCCTGCCGTCCGGACTGACCACATGAACAAAAGAATCAGCCGCTTGAGTGTAGATGACCCCGGGCAGGGGTCCAAGCGATTCTGTCTGCATGAACAGCGGCGGGGCCGTCGCCCGGCTGCCCATGTCAGCGCTCGGAGAATTGGACGAAGCATTGGTTCCCGCGGTATTGGGGCTGCCCCCCGCCATATCGCCTTGCGGAGATGTCTGACTGGATTGCACGGGTGGCACCGCGCTTTGTGCCACCGTCGGTGAAGCCGGTGGATTGTTTGCTGGTGGCGGTACCGTGGCTATCGGGGGCGGCGCTGGGGCGACCGGAGATGCGGCCTGCGGCGGAGTGGCTGGAGTTGCATTCACAAGCCGCAGCCATGTCGCGGTTCTACCCGCGGAGCCCGTGACAGACAAAGTGTCCTGATCGATCAGGTTGTAGGCCCCCTGGTTCGCCTTTCCGGTGTCACTTTGCTTACTCCAGGAACCCTGAGCAAAAGTAACTTGACCGGTATCGTGCACTGCTTGGCCCGAACCCTGCGAGTTCAACCGATATTGGCCGTTCGCATCGATCGCCCATGTGATAACAACGGGCCCATCTGGTGAGGGCACTTCCCACCGCCAAGTTCCCACGATTTGAGAATCAACCGGACCCGTGGCCGCCGGAGCATTCCCTTCGGATGCCGCCGTCTGTGCGTCTCTCGCTCGGAACCAAATCCCCGTCCCTCCCTTGCCGATCACAGCGAGCGTATTCGGATCGCGTGCCTGATAGGTTCCGCCGTCGGTTCTTCCAGCATCGCTCTGCAGGTTCCAATTCCCGTTCGCGAAGCTAAGTTGCCCCGTTTCATCTTTTTTGTTGTGCGGTCCCTGGGATGTCAAACGATAGTGGCCGTCGTTGCCGATGACCCATACAAACATCACAGCGCCATTCTGGTTCTCCGATGACAGCCGCCAGGTACCCACCAGCGCGGGATCGACCGCTTGCTGACCCAAGTCGATCCCCATTGCCGGCCGCGTCACGGCCGAGAGGAAAAACAAAGCGGTAGCCAGAACCCAGTAAAGCCGGTATTGAGCCGTCATTCGGTTTCCCCTCGCTTGAAGTATTCTCGCCGCCAGAGGCGAGACAAATCCAAATCTCGCGCGCTCAAGGTCAGGCTTCACCAGTTAAAACTGCAACGATTTAGACACTCTCTCGCATGCCAAGGATAAAGATATTATCAACCATCGCCGCAATTACAAAAATTTGCAGGAAGCCGTGGTTGCCAAACCCGTGGGCAGCGGAGCGATAGAAGACGGTGTGGGAGACGGTGTGAGTTTATGCGAACCCATGTAAGTGCGCGATAAGAGATTCGGACTCTTAGCACACCGGATTCTTTTGATTTTACAAGCAATATCCCGGAAGAATAAGGCCGATAATTGTTGTATATTCTTGACCCCGGGTGCGCACGAACGTATCGTCCGAGGTGTGATTTTGCGTCTTCGCCATTTAATTGCCTCTGTACTTATGGTCGCCTTGATAGCGGCCAGCGCGCCCTGCTTTATCTGCACGCCTGCCGCGTGTGCCGCAAACGTAGAATGCAAATATATGCATTGCGCCTGTTGCGGGCCAAACTGTCCGTTGCAAAAGAGTTCTCAAAAATCACAGAAGCATGATAATTGCTGTAACGACCAGTGCCCCCTGATTGCTGCCAGCAAGGCGGTCACAATCAGCAACGAGCGGCCGCTTGCCGCCGCCATGCTGAGTTTTGGTGAAGCACAACCTTTTCTCTTCGGATACACGCCTTCTCTCGCTCCTTTAGTCCATCAGTCCGCCGATCTGCGTCCTCCGACGCTTCTGAGCTTAGCCTGCGCGCTGACGACCTGATCCCTTCCACAAATTGACTGCGATTCGATGGCGCATCCGCCGCTCGGGCGTGAGCATGCGCCTTTTGTTTCAGCCCGAAGTTCTCATTGCGCGAGATCCAATGAAATACGTATTCGTTGCGGCGTCCGCCGTCGTTTTGACGTTGGCCGCTGTGTTTGCTGCGAAGGCAATATCCGCGGCACACCAGCCAAATATGGAATTGGCGACAACTGCCGATTCAGCCAAACCGCCCAAACAACTCTGGACCTGCGGGATGCATCCTCAGGTCATCCAGGATCATCCCGGCTTTTGTCCGATCTGCCACATGAAGCTGGTGCCATTGAATTTGGATTCGGAGGCCGAGGCCAGTTCCACCAGCGGAAAGCGGAAAATCCTTTACTACTGGGATCCCATGCTGGGGCCATCGTCGATTGCGCACGCCCCAGGCAAGAGTGCGATGGGGATGGATTTGGTCCCCGTCTATGAGGATGAGCAATCCGCCGGGCCGACGGTCAGGATCGACCCGACGATTGTGCAAAACATGGGCGTCCGCACGGCTGAAGTCTCCCGCGGGCCATTGGAGAAAACGGTGCGGACCGTGGGAATTTTGGAAGTTCCCGAACCCGCGCAATTTGAAATCAACCTGAGGGTCAACGGCTGGATCAAGAACCTCTACGCGAATCAGGAAGGGATGCACGTCCACAAAGGCGAGCCGTTGTTTGATCTGTACAGCCCCGATCTACAGGTTGCGGAAGAAGAGTTAATCGGCGCTATAAAGTCGCTCAAGTCCCTTGACCCCAAGGCTTCTGACTCGTTGCGAACAGAATCCGAGGACTTGGTTGATTCGGCGAAACAGAAGCTGCGACTGTGGGACGTCGCCGACGAAGATATTGAGGCCATCGCCAATGCGGCCAACGCCCCGGACACGGTTCCATTTCGCAGCCCGGTGGATGGCCACGTTCTCGACAAGATGGTGGTCGAAGGATCGGCGGTTCAGGCGGGCATGAAGGTGATGCGCATCGAGGACCATACGAAATTGTGGCTCAACGCGCGGGTTTACGAAGACGACATACCATTGGTCGCGCTGGGCCAGATGGTGGAAGCGACTGTCGACGCAGCGCCGGGAAAGACCTATTCCGGACCCATCACTTTTATCTACCCCCATCTCGATCACATGACCAGGACCGCAACGGTGCGCATCCTGCTCGATAATCCAAATCATGAACTCAGCCCCGGCATGTATGCGACTGCAAATATCATGACCACGCCTGTCGCCGATGCCGTGTGGGTACCGCGTGAGGCGGTGATCGACACTGGCGTTCGGCAAATCGCCTTTGTGGCTTTGGCGCAGGGGCACTTCGAACCGCGGAAGGTCCGGATGGGCGTGATGGGTGACGACGATCGCGTCCAAATTCTTGAGGGTTTGGCCCCCGGCGAAATGGTTGTCACCAGCAGCCAATTCCTGCTTGACGTGGAGAGCCGCACAACCGAAGCGATCGACAAGCTGCGCCAATCTTCCGGCCCAGAACTGCTGCATCCAATCAACCAAACCATGAAGTAATTCGACACAGGCATTTGGTTTTGCCGGACATGAAATCCCATGATTGCAAAAATTATTGAATTGTCAGTCCGTAACAAGTTCATGGTTCTGCTGCTCACGGCCCTTCCGGTCGCGGCGGGAATCTGGGCGACGATCCACATCAGCCTGGACGCGGTGCCGGACCTGTCGGACGTTCAGGTGATCGTCACCACCGATTACGCAGGCCAGGCCCCCAACGTAGTGGAAGATCAGGTCACCTATCCGCTGACGACGGCAATGATGGGCATTCCCCACGCGAAGGTGGTCCGCGGCATCAGCATGTTCGAGCAGTCATTCATCTACATCATCTTCGACGATGGCACGGACCTGTATTGGGCGCGGAGCCGGGTGCTGGAATATCTCAACTTCGTGAAGGATCGGCTTCCGGCTGGCGTCGAACCAAAGCTGGGTCCCGATGCCACCGGCGTCGGTTGGGTCTACCAGTACATGCTTTATCCCGGCTACTACTCGCCCCGAACATCCCAATGGGATTTGGCACGATGAGGCAGACGACAAGTGGTATGCCGATCCAAGCGATGCTCCGGCAGATCGCAAGGCGACGCTTGTAAAAGTCCGCGCATTCGAAAAGCCCGGCATCTGTCCCCTCGATGGCAAACCCCTCGTTTCATCCAACCAGGACTTGGCGAGTCTCCGCAGTCTTCAGGATTGGTATCTGCGCTATCAGCTCACTGCCGTCCCGAACGTAGCCGAGGTTGCGCCGATCGGCGGCTTCGTCAAAGAATATCAAGTGGTGCTCAAGCCCGAGCGCCTGCTGGCCTACAACCTTCCGATCAGCCACGATCATGACGGCGATTCAGCGATCCAACAACGACGTCGGTGGGTCGGTCATCGAAATGAGCGAAAACGAATACATGGTCCGCAGCCGGGGATATCTCAAGGGATTGAATGACCTGGCGGACGTGCCGGTCGGCGTCGGTAAGGACGGCACGCCGATCATGCTGTCCGACGTGGCCACGCTTCAAATTGCCGGCGAGGAACGGCGCGGCGTCGGTGAATGGAACGGCGAAGGCGAGGCCGTCGGCGGCGTGGTGATCGCCCGCTTCGGCGCCAACGCCTATCAAGTCATTCAGGATGCCAAGGCGAAGCTCGCTGATCTGGAAAACGGACTGCCGCCGGGCGTCATGATTAAAACGGCTTACGACCGCTCAGATTTAATCGAGCGCGCCGTCCACACACTGCGCCATACCCTGCTTGAGGAAATGCTCGTCGTCGCGTTGGTGTGCATTTTCTTTCTGCTGCACGCCCGCAGCTCGCTGGTGGCAATCTTCGTCATTCCCAGCAGCATGCTCATCAGCCTGCTGGCGATGCACTTGCTGGGGATCAACGCCAACATCATGAGCCTGGGTGGAATCGCGATCGCGGTCGGCGTGGTTGTGGACAGCGCGATCATCATGGTCGAGAACGCGCACAAGCATCTCAATCACGAAGAAGAGCGCGTCCGCGCCGGCGAGTCCGCCGCGCCCGCGCAACGACATCATCATGGACGCCGCCAAAGAAGTTGGCCCCAGCCTGTTTTTCAGCCTCTTAATCATCACTGTCAGTTTCATGCCCGTGTTCGTGCTCGGCGGCGAAAGCGGACGGCTGTTCAAACCGCTGGCCTTCACCAAGACGTTTGCGATGGCGTCGGCATCAGTGTTGTCGATCACGATCATTCCGGTGCTGATGGTTTACTTCATCACGTCCCGCACGTTGCCAAAGAACTGGGGACGGATGGTGAACACTGCTCGTCACGCTCGCGGCGATTATCGTTCCGGCCGCGCTATTGTATTGGCTCGCGAATCTCGAACCGGATTTGCAATCATATCGGTGGTGGATGATGGGCGGTTGGGCGCTTTTGGCCGCAATGGTGCTCCTGCCGCAAAAGATCATTCACGAGGAAAGAAGCCCGATCAGCTACACGCTTGCAAAAAATTTACAACCCGTTCTTCCGGGCCGCGATGAAATTCCGATGGGTTGTGCTGATCCTGGCAGTGGCATTCATGGTTTCGGCCATCTGGCCGCTCATGCGGCTTGGCAGCGAATTCATGCCGCCGCTGGACGAAGGCGATCTGCTCTACATGCCCACGACCGACCCGAGCATCAGCGTCACCAAGGCCCGGCAAGTCCTCCAGCAAACCGACAAGCTCATCAAGACGTTTCCCGAAGTCGTCAGCGTCTACGGCAAGATCGGCCGCGCCGATACCGCCACCGACCCGGCCCCGCTGGACATGATCGAAAGCGTCACCCGATTGGAAACCGATCCCGAACAAATGGCGCAAGCGAACGATGAGCTATTTCTTCGACGGTTGGCCAACATGCGCTCCGCTGGCCATTCGAGCACACGTTCTGGCCGCGCGAGCGCAAAATCACGATGGAGGAATTGGTCTACGGCTGGCAGGACCCGGACGGAACCGACCACCCCGGCCTCAATGCGGTCGTCACCGAGCCGGGCGTCGCCAATGCCTGGCCGATGCCCATCGAAAACCGCACGAACATGCTCTCCACCGGCATCAAGACGCCGGTCGGAATCAAAATCATGGGGCCGGACCTGCAAGTGCTGGCCGATTTAGCCGAGCAGGCATCGACGATCATGCTGACCGTTCCCGGCACGACCAGCGCCTATCCCGAACGGTCCTTCGGCGGCTATTACCTGGACATCGATGTCAACCGCAAGCAGGCCGCTCGCTACGGCCTCACCAGCGGCGACGTGCAGGATGTCATCAGCACAAATCTCGGCGGAATGAAAACCACAACCGCCGTTGAGGGGCTGGAACGATATCCGGTGAACATTCGCTACGCCCGCGATCTCCGCGATGACCCGTCTTCGATCAAGGAAGTGCTTATCCCGACGCCGACGGGAACGCAGATTCCGCTCGGCGAAGTCGCCACGGTGAAGATCGAACCCGGGCCGCCGATGATCAAGAGCGAGAACTCACGGCGCACCGCCTGGGTATTCGTGGATATCTCCGGCCGTGACATCGGCAGCTTCATCGCCGATGCACAGGCCGCGATTCGGCAAAAACTTCAACTTCCCGCCGGATACACGATCGTCTGGTCCGGGCAGTTTGAAAATATCCAGGAAGCCAACGCGCGATTGAAATGGGCCGTTCCGCTTACGTTCATCATCATCGTGATGCTCCTGTACGCCGCCACGAAAAGCTGGTTCCGGGTTGGCGTCGTGCTGCTGGCGGTGCCGTTCAGTCTCGTCGGGGCGATCTGGTTCCTCTACCTGCTCGGCTACAACCTGAGCCTGGCGGTGTGGGTTGGCATCATCGCCTTGGCCGGACTCGATGCCGAAACCGGTCTGGTCATGCTGCTGTATCTCGACAACAGTTACGAGCGATTCAAGGCGAATGGCAGAATGCGAACGCGCGAGGATTTGTGGCAGGCCGTGCACGACGGCGCGGTGAAAAGAATTCGGCCAAAGACGATGACGGTGGCCGCGGCGTTCATCGGCCTTGTGCCATTGCTCTGGGCAACCGGAACCGGCGCGGATGTCATGCGACGGCTGGCCGCTCCGATGCTCGGCGGGCTATTCACCAGCTTCCTGATGGAATTGCTCATTTACCCGATCATCTTTTTTGTCGCGAAAGGGATTGGGTTGAGCGCAAGTCCGGCGGACACCAAGGAGATGGACCATGAGTAGTTTCACTTTTGTTCACCGACTGACGATGTTCGCGTTGATTGCCGGATTGGCCGGCTGCACTGTTCATCCCCCAGGCGAGCGCGAAGAACGCGACGCAGCATTGCAATCAGGCAAGCCCTTCGAGCAGCGGATTCAAGCCCGCCAAAATTCGCCGCTCCCGGAAAATCCAACGCCTGACCAGTTGGTGGAGTACGCGCTGCTGAACAACGCTGAGTTGGAGCAGCACTATTGGGAATGGCGGTCCGCGATCGAACAGATCCCGCAAGATGGAACACAATCCACGACGCTCAACGTATCGGCGGGAACAAGCATCACCAACGGGCGCGCCAGTTGGGGAAGCAGCACGGTGGCCTTGTCCAATGATCCCATGACCGACATCAAGTGGCCGGGCAAGCTGGATGCCGCCGCCAGGCAAACATTGGAAAACGCGCGTGCCGCGGGCCGACGTTTTATCAAGGCAAAATACGATTTGCGGAACAAAGTCCTCAGCGCCTACTACGACTACGCCTTGAACGCTGAGCTAATTCGCCTGGAACAAAGCAACCAACAATTACTCCGAACGACTGCAGCGGTGACGGAAGCCCAAAATCGTGCCGGGAGTTCCAGCCAGGGAGACTTCCTCAAAGCAGCCAATGAAGTGGACATGTCCGGCAACGACATCGCCAACATGGAATCGCAGTTGCCAAGCCAGCGTGCGGCGATCAACGCCCTTCTGGGTCGTGCAGCGGATGCTCCATTGCCCGTGCCGACCGAACTGCCTCAACCACGGACACTGGCGTATGGTGATGAGGAACTTGCCGACTTGGCTGAAAAGCAGAATCCGGAACTCATCGCTCTCGCCGATGAGACTCGCGGACGCACCGAGGGGATACAGCTTGCCAAGCTCCAATACGTGCCCGATTTCAATCTCAGCGCTGGAACAGATCTGATGGGCGTCACGCAATCAGTGTTGGGCCAGGCGACGATTCCCGTTTTCCGCTACGAGGCGCTCAACGCCGCCATCGCGCAGGCCCAGGCTAATCTCCGTGCCTCCGAAGCGATGCGCCGCCAGGCAGCCAATAACTTGGCTGCAGAGGTGATAGCCGACCTCACGATCATTCGCGATGCCGACCGTCAGCTCGATTTATTGCAGCACACGATTCTCCCGCGCGCTCGGGAAATTGTAGACATCGGCCGATCCGCGTATGAAACCGGCCGAGCCACGCTGCTCGATCTACTGGATGGCCAACGATCATTGATTGCAATCGAGCGTCTTGTAGCCGATCTCAGAATCGTCCGGGAAAAGCACCTTGCGGACCTTGAATCAATCACGGCGGCTGACCTTACGCTGGGTCGACCTGCGACCCAGAGAAAAAATACGTTTTAGGGCCGTGCTGGTCCGGGCGGAAACACAAGGGAAATGGGCGATAAGGGATTCGAACCCATGCTTCCCGGCGGATGATATCAGCCCCGCCCAGACACACCTAGTTACCCAATTGACCACTTTTGTGAAATCAGCATCAAGCTTCTTTCTGCGGCACTTCAGATTTCGCGACGGTCGCCTATTAGGAATGAAAGAGATTTGGGAGAGAGCGACTGGGATTCGTGAATAGGTCAACCGTGATAATTCATGACGAACTCAGCTTCGCGGATGTCTGACTCCATCAAGAGATACATCGTTTCATCGTCGTGAGAAACGCTCGTACTACATCTGTGAGTGGCATCACACAACGCCGTTTTTTCCGATTATTCTGAGGTGTTTTAATCGCCGCCGAAAACCGACCAATAGGAGTTATCCGGCTGCACTTCGGGTGCGCGCAATCTACTCGATTCTACATCTGCAATCTCCGATTACATTTGTGTGCGGGATAACAGATCGCAGACTCGGGGGGCTGTCGTCTACAACAAGAACCGATTTCATCGTGCAAGTCCTCGTTCAGCGTAGAGCAGACGGTATCCTCGCGTGTCACAAACTTGGCTTGCGCCCGTACTTCATCGTGTAAGAAATTCACATTCTTTAGCCGTGACCGCGTTGCGATCCAGGTCCGATAACCCGATTCGCTTCGTTCCCCACAACGCCTATTTCGGGCGCAGATTTCAAGCGTCTTTCAAAAGCACGTACAATTCCACCGGTGAAACATCGCCTGTTGATCGCGCTGGAGAATGGGAATGAATTCTATTCGATACGGGATTTCCCTTGCGGCTTGTGTATATGTTGCCGCGATTGCCAGTCGCTTTGGCATTGCTGCCGGCACGCAGCCGAGTTCTGTTCCACCGATTGAGGTATCCTATTCGCCGCCAGCGCATATGACGCCGCTGGGTACCACATTCGTCGATTGGGACTCGCTTGTTCCGCGATACACGCCGGTCGGGCTTTCGCGGGCAGTTTTCGATAATCCGACACCGACGCTTCAAAAGCTGGAAGTTCACATCACCACGCTCCGGCCGGGAATGCTGTCGCATGCGGTGCATCACCACGCCTGGGAGGAGCTGCTGCTAATCAAAGAGGGCAACGTCGAGGTTTCGATCAACGGCCAAAAACATCTCGTTGGGCCGGGTTATCTGATTTTCTTCGCATCGCACGATCCGCATAACCTGAAGAACGTCGGCGACACCGATGCGACGTATTACGTCATTAATTTCGTCTCGAATCTGGTTCATTCGGTTCCCGATCAACCGGCGGCCGAGCAGGCCGTCGCGGGCAAGCTGGTATCGAGCGTCATCGACTGCGGCAGCCTTTCCGCAACACCGACGCCGACCGGCTCGCGCACCAGCGTCCTCGACTCGCCAACGCTGACCTTTCAACGTTTGAGCATCCATATCACCACGCTTAACGCCGGCCAGAGCACGCGCGTGGATATGGTCGATCCGGGCGACGAAATCTTCGTCGTCAAAACCGGTGTGCTCGAGGCGACGGTCGACGGCGTCACCAGCCGGATGAAGGATGGCTCCCTCTTCTATTGCGCCCCAAACGACAGGCGGACATTCAGAAACATCGGATCTACGCCGGCGAGCTACCAGGTATTCAAAGTTGTTTCGGAGAGTTCGCCGAAGGAGATTCGCGAATGTGCCGCCGTTTTCGGGACGTTAGGTCGTCAAATTTGATCGTCGCCGCCTCCCATTCTTGGAGTACGATGATTGCCGTTATCGTCGGCGGCTCTAGCCTACGTCGGGCAGGTATGCTTACCAAAGCGTTCGGCAAGTCTTACGTCAAATGGGCGATAAGGGATTCGAACCCCTGACTTCCACCTTGTAAGGGTGGCACTCTAGCCGCTGAGTTAATCGCCCGAGAAGCGGCGCTAAAGGTATTCCCGCGTTATTCCAACTTAAAATGTAGTCCGCGGGCCGTTGGCATGCAATCTTATGGGGTGCGGGGAAGATCCTGGCCCAACTTTCGCGCCAAGCCCTCCAATCGGCTAATCCAGCATATCCGTTAAGGGCTTCCACCGGTTTTCCGATGGAATACCTTGAAGGATCCGGCTGTATGCGGATGACATTTATTGGCGTCCTTTTTGGGACGACGCTTCTGGTTCAGGCTGGTTTAGCCACTGCGGCACAACCGGATACCGCACCGTCGTCGACAAATCCGGATTTAATCGGACCAAATGATACAACCAGCGAGGATCAGTCGTTGAAAGAGCGACTGATCAATTGCTTTCCAGAGCCGATCGCGCAGGGCTTGGACATCGACGCCTGGGGCTGGCTCGGAGATCTGGCCAACAATGCTCCCGATAACTACTCGAACAATTATTATGACCTCGAGCTGAGTCTGGGGATCTCCGAGACTTTTGACCAGAGATTGAAGATCGCGGCCCAGGGGAATTTCATCGTCGCCAACGGCGATCGCCGCGGAGAACTGGAACAGGGGTATATCACCGCGAAAATCTGGGATGCGGGCGAAACCCTTCTCACGGTCGGAAAATTCAACGCCAATTTTGGCGTCGAAGCACGTGATTTCTGGAACAGGCGAACGGGAACAACCAGCCTGCTCTTTGGCGCTCAGCCGCAGGATCTCGTCGGACTGATGGTGACCCAACCGATTGGCGACACCGGGATTGAACTGCGCCCGTTCCTCAGCGCTGATTTTCAGGGGGAATATAATTTCGATCAGTCGCCGGCGGGGGGAATCACCGCGCAGTTCAAGCCCAACCGGATAATCGAATTTGCCCTCACCGGCTGGGTGGGCCCCGGCATTGTCCTTGAGAACGGCAAGCCTTTGCGCCCGCCCTACGGTGGTAACGCATACGGCGATGACGATGCCAAGGATTCCTACGCCTCCGTGGTCGAAAACTGGCAGGGCCCCTACCTGACGGGCGAAAGCGCCAGCACCCTATATTTTGGGGAAGGCTACATCATTGTCCGTCCAACTTCGGACTTGACCCTGTCAGCCGAGTTACTGCAGGGGGGAACCAGTTCCCGTAGCGGCCGCTGGGGATGGTCGGGTTACATGGTGATGGCGGACTGGCAGGTCACGGATCCGCTGCATGTCTACGCAAGATGGAGCGCGTTGGACGACTCCGACTGGATTATTACGGGAATTTTCCAACGGCATCAGGAAATGAGTTTCGGGCTGGGATACGAATTCTTCGACGGCCTGGAGGGCCGCGTCGAATACCGTCATGATTTCAGCAACGCGACGCCGGGGTTTGACAGTATTTCTTTTCATCTCACTTTTAGTTTTTGAATGAGGGAAACGGTTCCATGCGAAAAATAAATCTGGCAATCCTCGCGGTTTTTTCCTTCGCCGCGGTGGTGTTGACGCGGGTCCATGCCGCCGCCGAATTGCCCGCGACTCAACCCTCGCCGACCTTGGCGACGACCGCACCGAGCACCGCTTCGACGCGCCCGGCCGCAGGGGGCACGATCACCGGAAAAATCACGATCGGCGGCAATTGGAGTCTTCAGAAGCCGGACCTGACCCGCGTCGTGGTTTATCTCGCTTCAAATCCTTCTCTGGATTCGGATGTGCCCCCGGCCGGCCATGCGACGATCGCGCAGCGGCACAAAGCGTTCGTTCCGAATTTCGCCGTTGTCGCGCGCGGGACCACGGTTGAATTCCCCAACTGGGACGATTTCGAGCACAACGTCTTCAGCATTTCCAAAGCCGCCCCGGCGTTCGATCTCGACCGTTATCCTCGCGGCCAATCCAAATCGCGCGTCTTCGATAAGGTCGGAGTCGTACAACTTTTTTGCAATATCCATCCGTTCATGCGGGCGATGGTGGTCGTCACCCCAAACTCTTATTTTTCGCGCGCAGATGCCGGCGGAAAGTTTGTGATCCCCAATGTTCCGGCGGGCAAATATGAACTGGTCGCGTGGCAGGAGCGCTGCGACGAGCAGCGGACCGACGTCACGATCGGCGGGCCCGGCACAACCGACGATGTGTCGATCGAGTTGCACGAGAAGGGCCATAGCGTCGTCTCTTCCGAAGCCGCCCCGCGTGACAACGGATACGGCGTCGAGAGCGGGATGGGCCTCAAACGGGAAAAGCTGAACCTGCCGGTGGTGACGGATTCGCACCCCGCACTCGACCCCGAACCCAACTGACCCGGATGAAACTACAAACAAAAATGTTCCTGGTCTGGGGCGGATTCGCCACCGTGTTGTTGACGGGCGCTTCGTTGGCAGTCCAGCACACGCTTGAGGCGAACTTCACCAATCTGAGCAGCCAGGCCCTGTTCGCGACGCGCCAAAGCGTGCACGCGATGCAGGATGAACGCGTCAAGCGGATGCAGCAGGCATCGTCGTTGGTGATGAACAACCCCGAACTGCGCGCCCTGATCGCCGAGCACACCGATGAATTCTCGCCGGACAATCTGGCGAGCCTTGAGGAAAGGCTTGATTCGATGGCGCGGATGCTGGATGCGGGCTTCGTCTGCGTCCTGGACGATCGCGGAAACGCCATCGCCCAAAGTCATGGTTCTCCGTGGCCTAATGTGCCGGACCTGCGGCAATATCTGTCCAAATCCGTTGAGGCGGATGCGTTGATAAGAGGCCTTTTCGCACCGAAAGCAAAATCACCGTCAGCGACCGCTGACAAAAGCCCTGGCAACTACGGGCTCTGGGTCGTGAACGGACGGCTGATGCAAACGGTTGGCGTTCCGTTGATCTTCGAAAATGAGGACGCCGATTCGTCGCGAGCCGTCGTCGCGCCGGAGGGTGCGCTGATCGTGGGCGCCCCCATCACCAATGGGCAAGCCGATGAGCTGGCCTCCAGCCGCGGCTGCGAGTTGACTTTTCTCACGGGCGGCGAGGTCGCCGCATCAAGCATTTCCGCGCCCAAGTCGCGCGCCCAGTTGCCCGGCCTGGCCAATGCGGTTTTTGGAACCGAGGCGTCCATCGGAGGCGTTGTTTATCGATTGGCCACGGAAAAGATGGTCGATCCATGCTCCGGCAAGGAAGTCGGCGCAATCCTGATCCAAAGCGATCAGGCCGACGCCCAGGCCGTTCAAACCAGGGTGAACCGGACATTGGAAACGATATTCGGCGCCGGCCTGTTAGCGGTCGCAATCGGAAGCTATCTCCTGAGCCGCGCCATCACCCGGCCGGTGGCGGAATTGCTCGGAGGCGTTCGCCGGGTCGCCGGTGGCGACCTGACGCTGAGCCTTCCCGCTCGCCGGCGTGACGAACTGGGCGTCTGGCCAAGGAGTTCAACGACATGGTGACCCAGCTTAGCGCTCGGCGCGAGCTGGAACGGCAGATCGAGGAATCCGCGCCGCCAGCCGCGCCAAAAGCCAGTTCCTCGCAAACATGAGCCATGAGATTCGCACCCCGCTCAACGGCGTCATCGGCATGGCGGACTTGCTTCTGGGAACCAAACTCACCGAGCGCCAGCATCGTTACGCCGCCCTGGTCAAATCATCCGCGGAGGTGCTCACGACGCTGATTAGCGATGCGCTGGATTTCGCTAAAATCGAGTCCGGCAAATTGGAATTGGAATCGATCGATTTTGATTTGTACGCCGTCGTCGAGGAAGTCACGGAAATATTCGCGCCCAAGGCGGTCAAAAAAGGGTTGGAAATCGCCTGTGACATCAGCGGGACCACGATCCGGGCGGCGCACGGCGATCCCAGCCGGTTGCGCCAGGTGCTGCTCAATCTGGTCAATAATGCGATCAAATTCACTCAGCGCGGTGAAATCATCGTGACGGTTTGCCCCGAGTCCTCAAACGAATCGATGGTGCGAATTGCAGTCACCGACACCGGCACCGGAATTCCGCCAGACCGGCTCGACAGATTATTCAAGGCGTTCTCGCAAGTCGACGCATCCACCACCCGGCGCTTCGGCGGCACAGGCCTGGGTCTGGCGATCTCCAAACAGCTTGTGGAAGTCATGGGCGGTAAGATCGGCGTGGAAACCGAAGAGGGACGCGGTTCCACTTTCTGGTTTACGGTGAAACTGACTCCGGCGGAGGATCTCGTCCTGCCGGCGCCGGGACGCATTGAGCCGGCCGGGCGCTGGTGCTGGTCGCCGACGCCGACCCCACGGCCCGCCGGGTGCTTGCCGCGCAGGATTCGAGAGCGCGGCGGCGAAGTTTTCGAAGCGTCCACGCCCAATGAGATCGCCGCGGCAATCGAGCGGCCGGAACTGCGATTCCGCATCGCAATCATCGGAACGGTTTCACCGCTGCAAACCGCTCTTGATTTGGCGTCGGCCGTCGCAGCGCAGTTGGCTGGGCGGCAAACCCGTGTGATTTGCCTGGTGCCGGCGGATGTGGAAGTGACCCCGGCAACACTCGTCGAAGCCCGGCTGTTCGGATGCCTTACAATGCCTTTACGCCACGCCCAACTGAGCGACGCACTCAACGGCGCGGCCGGTCATCCAACCTCCGAATGCGCGTCGGACCAGTCGGTAAATCAAGTTGAAATGTCCTCGGGGCGGATTCTGGTTGCCGACGATCACGAGGTCAATCAATTGCTCGTGGTCGATATGCTGGAACAGGCGGGATTGCGATGCGATGCCGTCAGCGACGGAGCCCAGGCCGTTAAGCAGACGGCCTCGGGAAACTACGACGTGATTCTGATGGACTGTCAAATGCCCGTAATGGACGGATTTGACGCGACGCGCTATTCGCGCCGGGAACGCGCGGTCGGGTCGGCCGGCAAACACGTTCGCATCATCGCGCTTACGGCCAATGTCAACGAGGGTGATCGCCAACGATGTATCGACGCCGGAATGGACGACTATTGCGGGAAACCTGTTCGACGCAATCAGTTGCTCAAGGCGATCCGCGGATCGCTAAAACCCTCGGCGATTCAACAGCCAGCCGTAACAAATGCGGCGGCCGAGAAATCGCTTGATCTTGAAACAGTCCTTCACCGCTGTTCCGATAAACCGGAGCTGGCGGAAAAAGTGCTGGGCAAATTGTCGTCGCAGGCGAGAGAATCGATGGAGAAGATTGAGACCTCGTTCGCCGCTGCCGATGCCGCGCAAGTGGCAAGGATCGCCCATGGCCTCAAAGGCACCGCCGGCATGGCCGCCGCCACGACGCTTGAGTCCATCGCCGGGCAACTGGAACAAATTGCCAGGGCGGGTGATCTGAGCCTCGCGACCGAGGTTCTTTCCTCGCTGCAGACGGAGGTTCGTCGCTGCAACCAGTTCGTAGACCGGGCTTTGAAGGAACTGTCCGTGATGGACCGCGCCAATCCCCGCGTCGGCGGCACGCGACCAAAAGCAAAGGAGTATGACGATGCAGATAATAATTGCTGATGATGATGAAATGATCCGCGCAATGCTCGAGGATTCGCTAAAAGACGCCGGTTACGATGTCATCGCTGTCGCGGATGGCGCGCAGGCCATGGAAGCCCTTGCCGAGGGCTCTTGCCGGATGATCATTACCGACTGGGAAATGCCCAACGTCAGCGGCGTGGAGTTATGCCGCCGCGTTCGCGAGCTCGATATGCCCGGTTATGTCTACCTGATTCTTTTGACGGGCAAGAACTCGGTGCAGGAGCGTATTGAAGGCTTGATGGCTGGCGCGGATGACTTCGTCGCTAAACCGTGCGACCCGGCCGAACTCATGGCTCGAGTATCTTCCGGCCGCCGCGTGCTTTCATTGGAGACCCGCGATGTGGCGATCTTCGCAATGGCCAAGCTAGCCGAATCGCGCGATCCCGAAACCGGCGCACACCTGGAACGCGTCCGCGGCTACAGCCGGGTGCTCGCCCAGCATCTGGCCGGCGTCGAGCGTTTTCGCGAAGAGATCACCCCCGAATTTGCTCGCCTGATTTACCTCACCAGCCCTCTGCACGACATCGGCAAGGTTGGCATTCCCGACGTCGTTCTCCTGAAGCCCGGCCGGCTCAGCGACCGTGAATTTGAAATCATGAAATACCACACGACTCTGGGCGCTCAAACGCTCGATGCGGCGCTGAAGCAATTTCCCGGTGTCAAATTCCTGCAGATGGGCCGCGACATCGCCGCCAGCCACCATGAGCGTTTCGACGGCAGCGGCTATCCCGACAAACTCGCCGGCGACCGGATCCCCCTGTGCGCCCGCATCGTCGCGCTCGCGGATGTTTACGACGCCCTCACCAGCAAGCGCGTATACAAGGCAGCTTTCGCGCACGATGTGGCCCGCTCGATGATCGTCAACGACTCGGGAACGCATTTTGACCCCGCCGTCGTCGAAGCTTTCATCCATACCGAGGACCGATTCTCGTCAATCCGCACCAAGCTGGCCGATTTGGCGCTGGCGGCGTAAAGCCTCCTTGGCCGATCGGTAATCTCTTCTCACTCCGGCTTCGCCTCGCGCGTCATCAGCGCCGTCAGGGCGCGGATCACATCCATCCCCTCGAAAAGAACCGCGTGAACGGATTCGGTAATCGGCATCTCCACGTTGTAGCGGATCGACAATTCCCGCACGCTGCGCGTGGTGGGGACGCCTTCGGCGACGCTGTCCATGGAGCCGAGAATGTCCTGAAGTTTTCGGCCTTTGCCGATCTGTTCGCCGACGGTGCGGTTGCGGCCTTCGGGGCTGACGCAGGTGGTGATGAGATCGCCCAAGCCGGCCAGGCCCTGGAAGGTGGATTCCTGGGCGCCCATCGCGACGCCGAGGCGGGTGATTTCCACGAGGCCGCGGGTGACGAGCGCCGCCTTGGCGTTATTGCCGGCGGCGAGGCCGTCGAGGATTCCGGCGGCGATGGCGATGACGTTTTTGGTCGCCCCGGCTAGTTCCGTGCCGATCACATCGGAATTGGTGTAGACGCGGAACCATTGGGTGGAAAAGACATTTTGAATCCGCTTGGCCAGATCGCCGTCCTCCGATGCGGCGACGGCGGTGGCCGGGAGATAGCGGGCCAGTTCGGCGGCGATATTCGGCCCGGACAACGCCACCAGCCCGCGGCCGCGGCCGACAACGTCCAGCACAATCTGCGTCGGCCGCAGCAGCGTCTGGTTTTCGATTCCCTTGGCGACGGAAACGATCGGCACGCCCGCCGGCACATGCCGCGCCAACCGCTTCCACACATTCCGCATGTATTGCGTCGGCACCGCCGAGAGAATCAGCGTGCATCCATCGAAACATTCGGCGTCGTTGGCGGTGAGCCGCAGATTTCGAGGCAATTTTACGCCGGGCAGGAGCCGCTGGTTTTCGCGGTTCTGGACCAGTCGATTGATCGATTCCTCGAATGCGCCCCAAAGGGTTACTTCGTGTCCGCCCTGGCTGAGGAGAAGGGAGCAGACGGTGGCCATCGCGCCGTCGCCGATGATTGTCACACGTTCGGACATGGGGGAATATTACGATTGGGGATTGCCGATTGCCAATTGGCGATTGTCCTTGAGTCTTGCAACGCTGTCTTCCAAACCGCCGAGACGATTCCGTCGAAGCCAGCAGTGGCGATGCCTTCGCACAAGCTCTGTGAGCTCATCATCGCCAGCTTTACCTCTTCCCTTTCGGCATGCATAGCGGAGCATCGCGGCGGCATTTTCGAATTCGGACGCGATCAGCGCACGGTCCTCGCGTTTCATTTGCGAACGATGCACGTTCCCCATGGCGGAATCGACGGCAGCGAGGGAGGCGTCCAATCCATCGCGAGTAATTCCCTCCATCGGATCACGATGCGTCGATGATGGGACGAGAATGCTAAACAGAGCCGAGCGATTGGCGATTTGTTTTCCCATCGCCTTGTAAACATTTCCTAATTCGCACGCGGCCGCGCCCATTACGCCGGCGGTGTCCTCGAAAACATGAGCGTCGAGAATGCGGGCCAGGGGCAGATGGCGGTTTGATTGCAGGCACCAGCTCATTGCCGCCCCGGCGGCCAGGCCGGCGAAGCTGATTGGGAGATATTGCAAATGGCCATAGTCGCCCCAATCGGTGTTGAGATGGCCGATGGCGCCGTGTTTGATTCCGGCCTCGGCGGCGGCACGCTGATTGGCCAGCATGTTGTCGGTGCGGCCACCGATGCTGCACCAACTGCTGGTTCCGGGGCAGACATAAAACGGGATGCCGCTTTGGCTGAATTGTCGGGCCTCGGCGTCGAAGGGATGATCGGCCTCATAGCCCCAGTTCAGGGCGATCGCGTTCGCGGGCAATTGCGGGATAAGGTCCGGTTCCTTGAGAATGATGTCGCCCCAGAACATCATTCGCCGGCCATGGCGGACGACGAGATCATTCACGCGGCGAAGAAAATCGAGATAGACCTGATGCACGCCGCGCCGGCGGCATTCGTCTTTGCTTCGGCCCTGGCCGATGTCGAAGGTCTCATCGCAGCCGACATTGAATAAACCGCTGGTGAAATTCGGGAGGAACTGGGAATACAGATCTGCCAGGAGCGTTAAACTCGCCGGATCGGTCGGACACAGGCTGAACGGCCCTTCCCATCGGAATCCCCACGGGGTATCCGATCCTTCGGGCGCTTCGGCCTGCGGAAGATATTTGGGATGCCTCAGCCAGCGCTCCATGTGCCCGAAACTGTTTTGATTCGGGACAAGCTCGATAAACCGGGCTTTGCAATACTCGTCGAGCCGCGGATCTCTTCGGCGGTCATCGGATCGGCGGACCGCCAGATCTCCTCGTGGCCGCGATAGGCGAACGTATGCTCGATATACAGTTGAAGCTGATTGACCTTCCACTCCGCGAGCCGATCGACCAGGGAAAAGAGCGTCGGCATCGTGGGGACCTTGTCCCGGCTGATGTCCAGCATTACGCCGCGTACGGGAAAGTCCGGGAAATCTCTTATCTCCAGACATGGAAGCGAATCGGGGAACAGCCTGCGAAGCTGGACGAGCGTTTGCCGGGCGTAAAACAATCCCGCGGGGTCATGGCCGATGAGCAGGCAGGCCGCCGGGCGAATTGAAATCTGATATCCCTGCGGCTGGGCGACGGTTGGATCGATCCGTTCTTCGACCGGCGCATTGGATGTCCCCGCCAGCCGCTCGAACCACCTCGGGGTGGGCAAAAGCAAAATGGAATCCTCGTCGGCGGCCACGGATCAAGAGTCTACACGACATCAGTGGTTGACGGCGAAGCTGCAATCGCGGAATTGCGAGTCAACATCGCTGAAGACGGCGTTTATTCGCTTTTTGGCCTCGGCCTCATCCCGGATCTTGCCGTTGTCTATGTCATCCGCAATCGCGTCGAATCGCTGGACAATCAGTCGAATCGCCGCGGCACAGGCCTGCTGGGGTGTTTCGCCGGCGATGGGTTGACGCCGAGCCCCGTGGAATATCAGTCGGAAATTGCGCTTCGCGTCCAGCTTCCATGCGTCTTGATCACGCACGAAATAGATCGGCGCCTGCCAGCAGCCGACGTACGGACCCACAGACTCCGCGGGCGTAATCACCACGGTGTTCTCCGTGATCCGGGCGTTCCGAGGACTCAATCGCGGTAGAACGTCCATGATAAACACCGCGTTGGTGGACACGAGGCCGATATTAAGGACAGCCCCGTGCATCCCAAACCGGGAGATGGCTGCATTCGCAAGCCGATAGGCCGCGACATCCGCTTCCAGGAATCGATCCATGTTGTCGATTGTCCGGGGATCCGTTCCCGGCCTGTAATAGAACATCGCTTCCACCGTGCCGGCGTTGTTGTGGTCATAACCGTCAACGATCGATTTGAGCACCCGATTGCAGGCATCGTACGCCCCGTCGGATACATCCGGGCGCTGGGCCCAGCCAGGTCCGCCAACGTCTCGGGAGGAGGCTGCAGAACCGGTCGCGATTGCGAGGCGGCCAGCACAACCGCGGCGCCCAGCGAGGCTCCTGCGATCAGGATCGGAATTGCCAATATTTTTGCTCGAGCATGGGCCATCATTTTTGATGTTCCTTTTGCCAATAAAAATACGGAACTTGAATGAGCGGCGCACGAAGCGCCGTTCAACGTCAGATCGATTGTCGCCTTCGCCAGATGAACGGGGGCGGCCTGGGAGACGCCGGCCGGTAACATGCCGCCAAGTGCAGCGCCGCTGACCGCCACACCGCGCCCAACGAGGGAATGCCTGAGCCGCTCCAGCGCCCGCGTCAGCCGTTTCTGGGCAGCTTGCTCTGAGATGCCAAGCGTGCGGCCAAGCGACGCCACGGGCAGGCCATCGAAAAATCGAAGCAGTAAAATCCGGCGGTCTTTTTCGGACAGTTTCGCAAGGGCATCGTCCAAGCGCGGTGCGATAGAGGGCCAATGGTCTTCAAGAATGATTTCCGAGCACATCGCGGCAGCCTCCCGTTCATGCGATTTCCGCCGGGCTTGGGCCCTTCGGGCATTGGCGGCGACATAGCGGGTCACGTTGAATAACCATCCCCTGACAAGGGTGCCCGGCTTCAGTCGGTCGACCTTTTGCCAGAAGAGCAGAAAGACAGCCTGCGTAACGTCCTGAGCGATACTGGGATCCCCGGTCTGCCGCAACGCGGCTGCGTAAACGAAATCGATGTGCCTCTCGATCAGCACCTCGAATCCGCCCGCGGCGCGATCGCAGGCACAGGAGGCCAACAGTTGCGAATCTTCCGTCATCATTGTTGCTCTCAATTAACAATGTGCGGCCGAAGGAAAGGCGGACACGCGAATTCTGACCCGCATTTTCGCATATAAACAGTGCGTCGGCTTAGAAAATGGCCGTGACCATTACGACGAGAATCACCGCTAAGACGATCCAAAGAACGATGATCGCCGCCGAGTAATTCGCTTGCTGCGCATCGGTCAACCCGGCCTGCACGGGCATAGCGCGAACATGTTTTTGTGAAACCGGCGTAACAGCGCCCTCGTGGAGTGGAAACCCGCCGGTCGGACCATCGGAGGGGCCCTCGTCGCCGCGCGTCAGCAGATCGCGCGCCCATTCGGCTTCCGTGTGCATGACCAGCAAATCGACGCCGGCATTATCGCCGTCGCCCGTTCGCATCTGCGCAACAATCCCATGACGTGAAAGAACCTTTTTAGCAGAATGCCACTGGGAGTGGCTCCGGAACGAACCGACCACGATCCACCCCACGGCCTGAGACGGAATCGGCAGCGGTGGCGGAACCGACCGAGGCCGGGTCGGTTCACTCCCGGTCGTGGATTCGTCCGGTTCCATGGATGACAAAATAAAAAGGCGGCGTCGATCCTTCGAATCGACGCCGCCGGATATTCATCTTACTGCGGAGATCACGCCGCTCTTCCGCCGTTGTTCTGATATTCGTAGTAGGTTCGAATATTGCGGCCGTAATATCCACCGCCCTGGGCGCGGACGGCGTTGAGGACCACGCCGAGGTGTTCGGCCTTGATCTGCTTGAGCATGTCCCTCATGCGTGACAGGACGCCGCGGGTGTTGATCCGGGCCCGAACGACGGTGATGACTCCATCCACGCGCGGGGCAAGCCCCACGGTTTCGGAGACGAACAGCAGCGGGCCGCTGTCGAAGATCACGTGATCGAATTCCTCCAATGCGCGCTCGATGAAATCGACGAGCAATTGGCTCTCGACCAGTTCGGTGGCGTTGGTGGGCTTGTGCCCGCTGGGGAGCACGAAAAGATTGGGCACCTGCGTTTCCTGCACCGCATGCTCGAAAAGGTCCATGCTGTTGAGCACGTCCGAAAATCCCTGTTCGTTGGGGAGATTGAATACCCGGTGCAATTCCGGACGGCGGAAATTGGCGTCCACGAGCAGGATACGCCGGCCATTGAGCGCCAATCCGGCGGCCAGATTGCAGGCAATAGTCGATTTGCCATCGCCGGGAGACGGACTGGTGACAAGGATGCTTCGGGATGTGTCCAGGGATGAACTGTGCTGCAGACGCGTCCGGACCTGCCGGAGCTGCTCGGCCATCATCGAATGCGGCGCCTCGAAGATGACGACGGGCAGGCGCGCGCCGGCGGATTGTGGATCGTCGTCCTCGTGCGGCACCATGCCGAGCAGATTCAACGACCCGACCCTGGTGATGTCACGCGGAGAGCGAATCGACGTATCCAGCAGTTCCCTGAGGAATGCGATACCCAGGGCGAAAATCAATCCCAGAGTAATCGCGGCGGTCATCGTAAGACCCAGCTTGGGAAAACTTGGAATGTCGGGAAGTTCCGGCTGGGCGGCCCATTCGACACCGGCGACATCGTGCTTGGCGTTGTAGGCCGCAATTTGATCGAGTTGGTCGTCAATCTTATCCAGCTTCGTCTGATCCGCGGCACGCTCGGCCTGCTTCAGAAGCAACTGCTCCATGTGCTCGGTGGCCTGCTGGGTTGCGGCCTGGATCGCGGTGATCTGACCCTGCATCGATTGGACTTGATTCTTCAAGCCGTCGACCCGTTCCTTCATTCCTTCGACAATTTCGGTTCTGTAGCGTGACCGGGCCTGGGCTTCGGCGTTGGCGAGTTTTTGATCGATCATGGACTTGCTCTTCTGCGCCGTCTGCAGCATCGGGCTGTCGGACAGCATGGTGCCGCCGCTCGCGTCCTGGGACAGGCTCATGTCGATGTTGCTCTGAATTTGCCGCAACTGCATGACCTTGGGGTCTTTGTCGACCTGCTCCTCCACCACGGGAACCTGGTCCGGATCGTTTTCAATCTGCGTATTTAACGCATCGTACTGCTGTTTGGCGGCCTGCCAGTCGAGCTTTGTGGTCTGAATGTCCTTGAGCAATTCCTCCAATTCCATGTCCTGCACACTGATCTTGTTCATGGTCCCGGTGAGCCCGGCGGTGTTCAGGTCGGCCTGCAAATCGGAAATGTCGCCGTCGATCAGCTTGACCTTGTCTTCCTGCGTGATCCTTTGCTGTTCGAGGTCCTGATTCAGGCTGTACTGGCGGTCGCGGTTCTTATCCTGTTCGTCTTTGATGTACTGATCGACGAGGGACTGAACGATCACCTTGCACGAATTGGGATCGCTGTCGGTCATGCTGACCTCGATCAGGCGCGATTCCGGCGCCGCCGCGACGTCCAGTTCATCCGCGAGATCCTGCTTGGCATCCTGAACGGTGGAAAAGCGTTTAAACCACAGTGTCGACCGCACATCGGTGTTGGGATTCTGCAGCACCTTGGTGATCAAAAGCGGATCCTTCAACATCGCTCGATGAAGAGCGACTTCCATCGGCAAAGTGTTTATGTCGAGTAAATTGGTCTCCCGAAGCAGACCCCCCTGGGTATCCTCGACGGTGCCCAGAACGAGAACTCTTCCCACGGCGGTATATCGGGGGTGATACCTGAGGAGCCAGTAGTTCATTCCGTATCCCGCCGCGGCGCTGACGATCAACATCAGGAGAATCAACCAGAGGTTGGAGCGGATGACGCGCCAGACGTCCGCGCCGGTCATGGCCGAGACGGCAGATTGCTGGGGATAACCAACGGCGCCGCCCACAGGAACGGCGGCGACGGGTAAATTAGAAAATGCCGGCCGCGGTAATCGCAACGCCGCAGCTTGCGGTAACGTAGTCATGATAATACTTCTCCTGCCGTAATGCGTAATCCCGCGCTACAAAGGGGAAATGCGCATCGTCCGCTCGAAACAACGTCCGGGAACCCATCCCCTCTTGGATCTCCCTGCCAACAACACATTCTCTCGTCAAACAGAGTCATTCAAGCACCTTTTTGACCACGATATCCGCCTCAACCGTTTATGGGACCTGCGCCTGCTGCCTGGCATGCCTCGTTTCTTCTGATCGGTTGATCAAATCCTGCAGCTTAGCGCGAATATCGGCGTCCACATCCCCGGCGTTGCTTCTGTTAACCAGTTGCAAGCCCAATTTGGCCTGAGTTTCGGCCTGCACGGGATCGGGCAATTGCTTCCGCAGATACCCTTCGCCAAGATGCAGATATTCGTCCGGAAATGGCGCGAAATCGTCCATTGCCTTATTCAGAATATCGATGCCGTCCTCCGGCGAACCGTTCAAAATCATGAGCCACGCCTGCGTATCGAGCATTCGAGGTTCGGTCCGTCCGATGCGCGACATTTGGCTGACCGCCTGATTGGCGTATTTCAAACCTTCCTCGGCACGCGGCGGGGAATAGTTGTCCGCCAACAGGCACGCCATGTTGTTCAATGCCTCCAGGTTGTCCGGTTCCAGCTTCAGCCACGCCAGATAGGCGCCGTATGCCTTGTCCACCAACGGCACGGGTTTGGCCAACTGATACATGACCGCGGCGTTGGAAAGAAGATTGACCTGATCGCGGCGGCTGAGTTTGTCAAAATCCGCCATGATTCCATCGACGGTGGCTAACGCCGCTGCATCGTCTCCGTGAATCTGATAGAGCCGCGCTAGCGAAACTTTGGCGGGAACATATTCTTTCGAAATCGGCTGGAGGGCATTGACGGCGTCGTCATAGCTGAATTCCTTGGCCACGATTTGGCCCAAAGAGTCCAAAACGAGGGGCTGATCCTCTTTTTCCGCCGCCACCATGGCACGATTGAAGTCGGGCAGCGATTGCGGGTTGTTCGTTCGTTTTTCGGCCAAAGCGAAGTCCCACAATGCCCAGGAAGTCGCCTTCATTTTATCGCTAAGCCCCGCATAGCGGTCAAAAACTCCCTGATAATTCTGCGTCGAAAGCAGGAGTTGCATCTCCGTCCGCACAATGCCGACATCGTCCGGAGCCAATTGCCGGGCGATTTCGGCTTTTGCCAGGGCTTCATCGTTGTTTCCCATTTTTGCGAGAACGACCGACTCATTCTGGAATATATCCGCGTCTTTGTTGAAAGGCGGAACGGTGTCGACATCCTGCAGCAGTTTCAGAGCCGCCGCCAGACGAGGATGAGCGCCGTTGGCGTATAGATCCACGAGCTTCATCCGCAGTTCCTTATTGGCCGGCAACGCTCGAACGCCGGCCTCCAACTCGTTGATGGCGTCTTCAGACCGGTTCAACATGAGATAGGTATCTGAAAGGGTCAATCGAACTTCGATGTTGTTTGGGCTGGACTGGCGAACCAATTGCAGGTCCTGCAGCGCCGCATCGGCGTTGGGCGGGCTAATCCGCAAATTGGCGCGCGCACGGCAAAAAAGCGAGGTCGGATCGTTCGGCGTGATCGCCAAGGCCTGTGTCGCGCGATCGACGGCTTCGGGATACATGCCACGCTCATACAGCGCCAGCGCCCAAGTCGAGAGCAGACGCTGGGCATCTGGCGGATTTTGGGCAAGATCGGTCTTCAACGCAGATTGCGCGTCGTCAAATCTCCCGGCAACCAGCAGAATCTGAACGATTCTTTCCTGAACATCCGGCTTGTCCGCGTTAACCGACCGCAAAAGGCTCAGGGCATCATCATACTTCTTGTGCAACGTCAGCAGGCTGGCCATGCGGAGTTGCAAATCCATTCGATACCCGGACCGCGCCATTGCCGTCTGCATCTCGTCTTCGGCTTTATCATGGACTCCGAAGCGCTCGTACAATTCGGACATCGCCAGATACGGCTCGGGCTGCTTCACCCAGTTGGGCCGTTGCGACCAGGTTTCCAACGTCTTCATCGCATCATTCCCCTGGTTTGCCGCCACCTGGCACTCGGACATTGCGATATACAATTCCGACTCATCTGGCCATTTGACCAGAGGATCCATCAACAGCTTGACCGCCTGCCCCGCCTGTTTCACAACGTCGTCGTTCTGGTGGTTTTCACGAAGCAATTCGCAGTATCGGAGCGTCGCATCCGCCAGCGCCGCGTAGAGCCGCGGTTGATCGGGATGAAGAACCAACTCGTCTTTGAGTTCCTTGATCGCCTCTTCGGGCTTGCCGTAAGTGATCTGGTGCGAAAGCTTCATCTGCGACAGCGTCGGATCGTCGGGCAGGCGATTGAGGCCATCCTCGATCGTATGCAGCGCATCGTCGTTGCGGTGTAACCCGTAATAACATCGTGCCAGCCCGACGTATCCCTCCACCAGGCTGGATTCCTTCTGCAAGCAGTTGTTGTATTGCGGAATCGCCTCGTCAAAGCGCCCTTCGTTCTGAAGGACGTCACCCATCGCAAGCCAAGAACGGGCAAACTCCGGCCGGGCCTGGGTGAGCCCGGCGCAATCGCTTCTGCATTGGCGTTATCACCCTGAGCTTCGGCCAGTGCCAATCGGTACAATTCGCCGCCCGCTCGATCCGCATCGGCCTTGGCGAGTGCGGGGATACACTTGGCGGCCAGGTCGAATTTTTTGGTCCGGATGTAATAGTTGAAAAGCAGGTCTTGAATGCGAGGCGTTCCGGGCGAATCTTTCGCTGCGGCCTCAAGATGTGCGCCCTCCGCGTCCGAATCGCCCTGGCGATTCGCCATCGCCGCAAGAGCAAGCTCTCCCTGGGATTTGTCAGGATTCTCCTTGGCCAATTCAACCTGCAGGTCTTCAATGACCTTGGAGTTTTCCCCCTTGATCCGCGGAATCAGAAGGCGAAGCTGCGGATCACTCGGGTTCGCGGCCGAACCCCGGGTGGCGGTATCCAAGGCATCGTCCTTTTTATCCAGCATAAACTGGAGCCGCGATAGCATGACCCAATCGTCCACCCGGTTTGGGGCCTTTTCCGTCACGATCTTGAAGAGCCGGATCGCTTCATCATAGTCCTTGATCCGCATCGCCACTCTGGCTTTGGCGCTCATCATATTGACGTTGGTTTCCTTCAGGTTCGAATAGAAATGCTGAATCGCTTCCTTGTTTTTTTCCGGATCGCTCAGGAGCAACTCGATGCGGTAAAGATTCAACGCCGGATCGCTCGGATTGAGTAGAGCCAACTCTTCGATATGGGGCCGGGCCTGGTCCGGCTGTTCGACCAGCAGGAGGCGAATCAGATGCTCACGAGCGGCAATGTCGTGCGGAAATTGCTGGACGACTTGCTGAAGAATTTCAAGTGCTTTGGATGTTTGGTTCGTGTCCTCGTATCCCTGGGCCAGCAGCGTCTGTAGAGCGTACCAATAATACTCCTTGGTGGATGGCGGGTTGTTCGCCATCAACTTGCTTAGCGTCTGGACTTCCTGCATCTCCTCCTCAAGCCCCGATCCGATCTCGAAGCGGGCTTCGATTTCCGCAAGGGGCATGAAAGTCCTGATTCCAGTCACTTGATCAAGCTTGTCCAGGGTGGCGCGAATGTCATCATGAGCCTTTTGCTTTTCCGGCGATGCCGACATTTCCAGGTACTGGTAGACCTGAACCTTTGTCAATTCCAACGTCGTCAAAAACCGAGAGCCGTAAAATGCCATTTGATTGGGATTGTCCCTCAGAGATGCCAGCGTGTTCTTCAACATGCTCACCGCCTGCGCTTGCGTATCAAGCGATCGCGAAAGGATGTCGGCAAGTGCAATCGTAGTGTGCGGCGTTTGCGGCATCGCTTTGTAAATCGCGATTGCGCCGGCGCGGTCCCCGTGCCGCATCGCCAGGCTAGCGGCGGTTTCGTTGATCTCCTCGTAATCGTTGTCACCCGGTTTCACCAGCTTACGCGCGGATTCAATCTCCTGCGACGCCCGATCCTGATCCTTCTTCAGCACGTCGGGACTTGACTGGTCCACCGAGGATAGTTGCTCAAGAATCCTCGCAAAACCGTAGTGCATTTCCGCGTTTTTACCCTGCGGGCCGCCGTTGGGACCCGCAAAAATCGGCTCAAACGTCGCCGCGGCGTTCTTGTAATGATCGGTTACCTCCTGCAACTGCTCGCGGCCCGGGTTCTGAGCGGCAAGGGTCATCCCTTCCTCGATCTCGGCGCTGGCAATTGAAAATGGGAGATCCGCGTCCGCGGGATACTTGACCCAAAGCGCCCTCATTTCCTTAACGGCGTCGTCAACCGGCTTCTGGTCGGTGCTCAAACCGCTGGACCATTGCTGAATGATGAGCTTGTCCACCAACGATTGAAGTTTCTCATCGCTTGGATCCACATCGTGCGCCTGCCTGGTGTAGTCAATGGCGTTGGTGTAGAGGTAGGCGGTGGGATCCTGGCTCGCCTGCTTGGTGAATAAATTACTGAGCGCTTCCAGCGCGGGAAGATATTTGGGGTCGATCTCCAGCGCTTTCTGATAGGCTCCCACCTCAAGTTGGACGGCCTGTGGATCGACCTGGATCTCTTGCTCGACGCGGCCCCCAGCATCATCTGAATCTGCGGATCGCGTGGGCTTAGCCTTCCCGCTTTTGAGAAATTAAGAACCGCCTCGTCCCACTTTCGGTCCTTCATCGCCTGCCTGCCCATCTCGATGTAACGGTCGGGATGTTCGTGAATCAAAAACCGTTCGGCGAGGATGACCGCCCCCCCCAACCCTGCCACTATCAGCAGCAAGATTGTCAAAAATCTGGTGTTAAGCCTTCGCGCCATAAACAATCTTCATTTCGAGCGATAGCACGGCCGTACGCCGGCCGAGACAAGCGGATTTGAGTAAAAGGTATACGCTTTCACCCTGTCAAAAGTTGCACGTTCCTAACAATATTACCGCAATCAATCCGACGAACCCGCGTTTTTGGGGCCGGTCAATCGCCATCGCAACCGGCCATCCAAACCCTAATCCTTGGGATGCAATTTCTTTAGCTGACTCCAGTCTGGAAAGCAGGCCTCGATTTGCGGCCTTGCCGACCCCAGGAAGTCGGTCATTGATGAGCTGGCATTGGCAACATCACCGTCGCTGACAGAGGGAACCAGCACCATCATCTCGATCTTGGCGTAATAGCCGAAGCGCTCGGTCAAATCCTCCAGCGTCTGCCGCACGCCCAGCGGGTCGCTTTCGTAATGTCCGTTGGTATGAAAAACGTAGGCGACACATTTTGAAACACGATTGTTTCCGGTCGCATCGTCAAAACTGATCAGACGAACGGCCAACGGGAAATAATTGCCCGCGGCATCGGGGCCCAGATTCCACGTTGGAACGCTGTACGAATTGGGCTCGTAGCCGTCGGCGATGTAGCACCGATCCGGAATATGTGCGACCGTGTCAACAAGTCCCGTGTAATACGTCAGCCCAAGGTGAATCACATCTCCGGAATGGTCTCTGGCCTCCACCCGGGAGAGAATCGTTTTGCGCTCGGTGGCGGTCCTTCCCTGAAGCGCGCTGGTGATCATCGCGGCTCGCTGGGCAAGCGTTCCGGAATTGAATTGCGCCCTCGCGGCGTCTTCGGCGCGCTGCGTATTGGGATCGAGGTCTGCCGGCTGCGTCGTCGGGCCGGTCAAGTCGGGGTTTGAGGCGAGATATGCGACCATATCCGCCCCGGCACGATCAACGTGCATGTAGTCGCGGTAGATGTATTTCTCCGTCCCCAGCACATCCTCGGTTTCCTTGTCCAGTTTGTCGTCCTGCGAAACCTGCAGCCAATGGCCTAACAGCGCCGGCATTTCACGGAAGTCGCGTGGCTGCGCCACCGGATCCTTCTTGAAATGCAGCTTCAGGTTCCAGACGAATCCGTTGAAAGCGATCGCCGACAACAGGAGAATCCCCGAGACGATCAGAAACGTCGGTTGCACCATTCCCCGCGACGGTTTGGCGATGTCTCGATTCATAGGGCCTCCCGAGGCGAATCCGCCTCGCCGATTTCGCCCGGAGGTTTGCGGGGCCTGGCGGAACGCGGCGCCAACCGAACACTCGGCGGAGGGGGCACGACCGATCCCATCCCACCCGCGGGCCTTGGGGGCCTGGCGACCGGAGCAGCAGAACCACCAGTCGGCTGCTTGGACTTGGACGGGGCGGCAGCCGCCCGCGTCGCCGCCAGGCTCCGCGGCGCCGTTCCCGGCACCGCAATCGCCGATGGCGCGGGCGCCGTCGAACGCGTAATCACTTTCGGAGCGATCGCCACAAAACGACGGTCGATCTGCTCCACGAAGATCTGATCCAGGATCCAGCCCACCAGCAATATCAGCAGAAACGCCGGGATCAGCATGATCAAGCCGACGAACTGGTGGGCAAAATTCTCGGACAGGGAATGGCTGACGTATCGATCCAGAAGCCCCTGGCCGGAAACCCTCATGACGTTACAAGAAATCGCGATCGGGATGGCAAACAAGACGACGATGATTTTCTGCCAGAGAGGCCGGCTCGACAGGAACGCCACCGCGGCCGCGACGGATATGAACGTCATCAGCGAGCGCATTCCCGCGCACGCCTCGGCGACATTGAGCGTTCGCCAGGCGCCGTCGCCGCCGATCATCGAAATTTTTGTCCCGCCCACCGCGGCTTCGACTCCCGTCAACTGCAGAGTCCAGACCGCCACATTCGCCGCCAGTTGCTGAAGGGGTTCGGCGACTTTGCTGTATACCAGTCCCGGCCAGGGTAAACCGCAGACCAGGAATGCGATTGGAAACCATGCCACCCTAATTACGCCCCACCCCGACATCGCCAGAACCACTCCGAACAGCGTGATCACCATTCCAAAGTCTTTGAGGAAATCGTTCTGTCCGGGAAAAATAGCGTACTGAAACATCGCGATGCCGAAGAACATGATGAAGCCACCGAACCAACCGGCCGAATGGCGGTCCATCCGCTCGACCAGAGGCCTGAAATTCCGCCAGAGGCACAGCGGCAGTGCCGCCGCCGCGACCACGAAGGCCATTATCGCGGCCGGCAAGAATATCTTCGGCAGCTCTTCGCGAATCAGAACCAGCGGCAACATCAACACCAACGTCAACAGAACCCAAACCCTGACTCCGAGCGTTTTTCCAACAGGTTTGGCGGACAAGGGCGGGTTGAGGAGCTTTTCACGATTCACGTACAGGTAGTAAAGCCCGATGCAGGGAATGAAAATTGCGTGGCCCCAGTTTGCTTCGCCGTAGAAGGGATTGGTCTTGTCCCACAGCCGCCGAAGGTTCGGCCAGAACAAGGCGCTGAAGAGGCCGGTTATGACCGCGATCTGAATCCAGGTAGAGCGCCTGATTCCAAGAACCAGTGGGTCAGCCGCAAATTCCGAGGAAGCCCCGCGGTCGGATATTCCGACGATATCGCCGATGCCAACATCATTTAACTGAGTCTGGCTCATGAGACAAAATGACCGGGGCCCCACCGGCCGATAAATAGTAAGGCCAATAAACTATAGCGTCCGCCGGACCTTTGCGCCCGGTGCGGGCAATCGGTTCGGTCTAAATCTTGCCGATTCGATCTATTGCCGCATCGGTAGATTAGCCTAAGCAAATGAGCTTTGTATTGCCATGCCTGAAAAATCTCGTCGACGAAATTTCGTCCTCCAGGTCACTGAGGGCTTGGGGGCGTTCCCAGGCTATCCGTACCGCTACTGTTGCTGTTGTTAACGGGCGCATAATTCACGTCATAAAGGAAGTCGGCTCCATAAGTAAACTGAAAGGACGTGCGCACCGCCGCCAGAAAAGGAGCGATAAAATGGGTTCCCACGAATACGGTATCATTTGGCTTCAAATAGATATCAGGTTGTTGCAATGCCAAAACCCTGGCCATATCCACCCGGGCGCAGACTTCCCGGTTTGTACCCACCCGGCGGACGACTTCCGCGCGGTTGGGAAATGCGAAATTATCCGCGCCACCGGCGGCAATCCACGCCTTTTTCAACGTCACTTTGTCGTTACCGCCGATGCTGAATACGCCGGCCCGGATCACATGACCGCCTATGTAGTATACGCCCGTGACCGGGTCGGGGACGATGATCATATCGCTCGGATGAATCACGATGTTGTATTTCAGTTGGCCCTGCCGCTGCAGTTGGTCGATCGGCACCCGGATAATCCGCTGATCTGTCGGTTTCTCCACATCGTCGAATTTGAAGGCCGTTGAAGAATCCGCGCCGGGCAGATTATCCATCATCATCGTACGAACCGAGGATTCAGCGGGAGTGGCCCGGCCCTGCGGCCCGGTCGGCTCGGTTGGCGGGGGCGGAGAAAGCAAATCCGCGGGACCGCTCGTCGGAACACTCGGCTGGGGCGACGGAGCCGCCGGAGTATTGGCGTTGGTCGGCTGGCCCGGCCCGACCGCGGCCGCAGGCTCAGCCATCTTCCTGATCACATAAGCGTACTCCACGCCGGCCGCAACGTGCATACCGTTTGCCTTCACCAACGCATCCAATATCCGGAAATCGGGCCGAGAGATCGGATACTCGCCAGGGTCAGTCACGTTGCCCTGAATGGCGAACCTGCGTCCCCGCGCATCTTGAACCGATGCCGACACGCGGGCGTTGTGAATCAGCTGTGCATTCTCGTACGCCTTCGAAACGGCAGTTTCCAACTCGCGTTCGGTCAATCCCTCGGCTTTTACCGGAGGAATGAATGGAAGGTTGATCGACCCCGTTTCCGTCACGTGAACCTCTTTGACCTGCTCGCCGGTGCCCGCGCCCATCAAATCAAAAACCGATATGTCGACGACGTCGTCGGGGCCAATCTTGTAATCCGCGACTTCCGGAACCAAATCGTCCGGCTCAATGTCCGTCGCATCGGGGAAAACCGCATCGGGTCCTTCAACCCCGCTCGCCAATGTGTCGAGAATCGGTAAGACAAGCGGCTTCTGGCCCGGATCGATAATCTTGGGCTCGCCGGGATTAATAAAATCATTCCATGGTGACGCATCGCAGCCGGCCAGCAGCAACGTCAACGTGCCCAAAATCAGCGATAAACGCAACACGCGACCCTTTCACACGGCTTTATGCCGCCATTGCCGACCGATTAGACCAATGGATTCTCATCCCTAGAAACCGTTGGGTCCGTTGTAGAAGTTCCGATCGTAAAGGAAGCCAAATCCGTAAGTGAAACGAAATGAATTTCGCACCGCGGCAATGAACGGCGCGACAAAGTGCGTTCCCACGAAGATAACGTCATTGGGTTTAAGGTAGATATCCGGCTCGCTCAAGGCCAGAATTTTCGACAAATCGACCCGGACGCAGACTTCGCGATTGGAACCGATCCGGCGGATCACTTCGGTTCGATTTGGAAATGAGAGATCGTCCGCCCCGCCTGCGGCGATCCATGCTTGTTTCAACGTCACTTCAGTGCCGGTCAGGCTGAACACGCCGGCACGGAGCACGTGGCCGCCAAAGTAATAAACGCCGGTAGTCGGATCCGGAACGATAATCATGTCGCTCGGACGAATCACAACGTTGTATTTGAGCTCGCCGTACTGGCGCAACTGATCGATCGGAACCCGGATCACCCGCACATCGGTGGGGTTCTCGACATCGTCGAATTGGAAAATTGTGGATGACCCCTTCGGGTTGGCCCGGCCTTGCGGCCCGGCCGGAGTTGTCGGCGGTGGAGAAAGTAAATCTCCCGGCTGGGTGGCGGGGCCCGGGGTCGGAATCGGTGAAGTCGGCGATGGCGCCGGAGGCAACGGGGAATTGCTGTTGGTCGGTGCGCCGGGTTCGGCCGATGGGCTCGATCCGGGCTCGCCCGGTTGAGTCACTTTACGAATCACATACGCGTAAGGAACGCCGACCGCGATCGTGGGACCATGTGCTGTCACCAACGCATCCAACATTCGGAAGTCAGGCCGGGTGATCTGATACTCCCCCGGCTGCAAGACGTTGCCCTGGATGCTGAAGGTCCGCGCCCGCGCTTCCTGGACCGACACCGATACACGGGCGTTGCGAATCAGCCGCGCATCCTCGTACGCCTTCGAAACCGCGTCTTCCAACTCGCGTTCGGTTAATCCCGAGGCTTTCACAGGTGGGATGAACGGAAGGCTGATCGACCCCGTTTCGGTCACGCGAATTACTTTGACCTGTTCGCCGGTACCTTCGCCCAGCAAATCAAATATCGATACGCTGACCAAATCGTTCGGACCGATCCGGTAGTCCGCCACATCGGGAATCAAATCGGCCGGCTCGATGTCGGTGGCGTCGGAAAAAGCAGTGTCCGGCTCCTCGATTCCACTGGCCAATGTGTCGAGGATAGGAACGATCAGCGGCTTCTGGTCAGGATCAAGAATCTTCGGCTCGCCCGGATTGATAAAATCATTCCATGGAGATGCATCGCAGCCGGCCAGCAGCATGGTTAATGCGCCAAAAACCAGCGCTGAACGAATCCTGCCAATCATTCCCCCGCCTGTAACTTCGTCGCCCGAGGTTGAAGACAAACGCAAGACGCGCTCCTTTCGCACGGTTCTCTACTATGCCGATCCTGCCCTGATCCGCGCCTCTAAACGAACGCCGGCGACGGGTAATCCAGGAGGTCCGGAGAATCTTGCAAGAAAACAAGGCTGTTGGCAAGTTTACCGGCTGGAGCACGGGGGTCTCTCCCTCCCTATTGTGCAAGCCTTCTCATCTGCCGTTTGACGGCCCTGGACACAATGGGCCTCCGCTGAACCTTCATGGCGTCGAGGGGCAAATGTTTCAACAAAAACTCCGGCCGATCGCTGCGCCCGCCGCGTTGATAGTCCTTCCAGACGATCTCCGCCACAGACCGAACATTTTGCCTTAATTCACCGGTCAGGAATTCGAATATCAGCTCGCTGAGGCGCTTCAGGGCGATTCCATGATTTTTCCCCGCCCGGGCGAAAATCCAGTCGCTGAAGTGCAAAAATCGCGCGAAAGGCGACCCATCCGCCCAGATCAGCGGCGAAGACTCGACGAAATTCCCGCTGTTGGAAACCATGTCCCAATACCGTGCGAATCGGCGCAGACGCTGCATCATCGCAAAATCGATCGCGCCGGTTTGCAGAATTTCATAGGGGGGATTGGGACTGTAGACCATTCCCCACGGCACATCGTGACGGACGATTGGCGTGCCGCGCAATCGCTTGAGCAAGCCTACCTGAATCTCCTGCGGCCCCAATGCCACGAGGCGGTCGAATCCGGCCGCGAAACTTTCCACCGTTTCACCCGGCAATCCGACGATCAAATCGACGTGAACGTGAACGCCAGTCTGATCGCGAAGGAATTTCAGATTCTCCTCCGCCCTGCGGACATCCTGCCTCCGGCTGATGCGACCGCAAACCTCGGCGTTGAAACTTTGAATCCCAACCTCGAACTGCAAAGCCCCCGGCGGAAATTGGCGGATCAACTCACGGAGCCCATCCGGAAGACGATCCGGAATCATTTCGAAATGCAAAAACATCCCCGGCTCGTACCGATTCCAGAAAAATTCCAGAATCGCCCGGCTCGTCTGAAGATTCAGATTGAATGTCCGATCCACGAACTTGAACCGCCGAAGGCCGCGATCGAGCAGCTTTCCCATCGCAGCCAGAAAATTCGGCAGCGGAACATTTCTCACGGGAACATCGAGCGACGACAAACAAAACTCGCACGAGAACGGACACCCGCGCGAAGCCTCGACATAAACAACGCGCTGGGCTAAATCGCGATCATCGTAAAACTCGTATGGCAACTTTATTCGCGAGAAATCCAGCAACTGTGCGGGGATAATGCGCGTCGATGGGCGATTTTCCTCGAGCAGCTTTGCACACAATTCACCGAACGTCAGATCGCCTTCCCCCGCGATAACGTAATCCGCGATCCGGCAAATCTCCTGCTGATCGGTCTCGAAACTGACCTCCGGGCCGCCGAGGATGACGATCACATCGGGCCGCAGGCGTTTGAGTTCCGCTATCACCTGCGTCGCCGGAGCGACGTTCCAGATATAAACGCCCATCCCGACGATCCGCGGATTCGCGGCCAGGATCGCCTCGACCACATCGGTCGGCTTTTGATTGATGTCGAACTCGAGGATTTGGGATCGCGACTGCAACGCTCCGAGATTGGCCAGCAAATAGCGCAAGCCAAACGCCGCGTGGGCGTAGCGGGCGTTCAGGGTTGTGAGGACGATATCGGGCACTGAAGTCAGCCTTTGTTGGGTGAGGAGTATAAGCGATTGAGGGGTGTTTGATGACGTGGGTGGGCGAGTCGTTATATTGAAAGAGACCATGAAACATCGATTTCCCCGAGATTTTGTCCCCGCGGAGGCACATGCCAACCCGAGCACAGGCCAGGTGATCCGCATGCTTCGTGATCTGAAAGGCTGGACCCAAGAACAATTGGCACACCGGTCAGGCATCAGCGCCACGAACATCAGCTTGCTGGAAAATGAAAAAGTGGACATTCGCAAGAAGCACGCCGAGCTACTCGCCGGGGCCTTTGACGTTCATCACGCCATCATTGTGTTCCCCCCAATATGAAGTGGGGAGATGACGAGAGTCGCAGGAGTGAGGTAGCGACCAGCCGATGAGTAGGGCCTTGGGTCTGTTTTGGAGGATCAAATGAATTCGTCTGAGAATGAGTCTTTCCCATCTGAAGTAGCGAAAAAGCTCAAGACCTACGTCTACCGACTCATCGACCCGCGTAATGGTGAGACGTTTTACGTTGGAAAAGGCAGCGGGAACCGCGTCTTCTGCCACGTTCGCGCCGAGGATAACCCTGAGGACGACAATACCGATAACAAGATGAAACGCATTCGGGAAATACGTCTTGCCGGCTTTGAGGTCGCTCACGTGATTCATCGGCACGGGATGGACGACGCCACAGCCTTTGAGGTGGAGGCAGCGCTAATTGATGCCTTTCCGGGACTCACCAACATTGCAGGTGGAATCGGTGGTAGTGAGTACGGGGCCATGCATGCTCAGGAGATAATCCGTCGTTATACGGCGGAACCTGCGATATTCGTGCACAGAGCATTACTAATTAGCGTGAACCGAAGTGCCCTTGCGCGACCACTATACGAGGCAACTCGCTACGCATGGAAAATCAATTTGTCCAAGGCGAAAGAAGCCGATGTGATCTTGGCAACGGTGCAAGGTCTGATCGTCGGCGCATTTGTTGCAGACGACTGGTTGCCCGCGACAGCCGAGAATTTCCCCGGCCGCGCGGAGGGAGAAGGTGAGGCTAAACGACTTGGCTTTGTCGGTCGGGAGGCATCCGACGAAATCAAGAAGCCTTACATCGGAAAGCGCGTGCCTGAAGAATATCGAAGGCCGGGAGCTGCCAATCCGATCAAATACACTTGGTAAAGAATTTTATTTCCGAGCAACCGTCGGCCGAAAATAAAATTGAAGGTGTCCTTCTCACTGATTATCGCCTTAAAAAATTGCCACGATCGAGAACCGGCGCGCGGAAACATACAAAAACCGTAATCATGAGATCATATTCTCTCTCGACTCCATGTGTTACAATCCGGCCATGAGCACAACATTAGTCCGCTCGCGCACGCCGAATTCGTCCTCTTCCCGCCGACAGAAGCTCGTCAGTGAAGTACGCGGAAAATATGCCCACGTCCGAACAAGCAGCACTTCCTTCGCATCTGGCAAGCGGCGTGAGATTTCGAAAGAGGGCAAGCGGCGATGAACCGCGTTATCGACGCCTGCGCGATGATCGCGTTTCTAAGAAATGAGCCTGGCGCGGAATTCGTGGAGATGATCCTCACCCATCCCACTGACCGATGTTTCGCACATGCAGTCAACCTTTGCGAGGTCTATTACGACTTTCTCAGAAAATCTGATGTTCGGACAGCGCAGGGCGATCGAGGATCTGCTACGAATCGGCATTCGCTCGCGTCGTGATATGAGTAGAGCTTTTTGGCAGAGAATCGGGACGTTAAAAAGCACCATCCGAAAAATCTCGCTGGCCGATTGTTTCGCGTTGGCTTTGTCCGAAAAGCTTCACGGAGACGTGGTCACCTCCGACCATCACGAATTTGATCCGCTCGTTGTGGCCAAGGTCGCGCGAGTCACCTTCATTCGCTAAAATGGAATGCGGATAAAAAGCCAGCGCCATTGATCGAGCGCTCGCGATCAATCTTCCTTCCGCTTTTCAGACCGCCGGATCTGCCACAATACACGGGCCGCGAGGAAGTTGGCGAACAGGTAGCCGGCGGCGCCGAGGATGGATATTCCGTGGATCGTGGGGGGAACGGCGTGGATCCACAGGAGGGCCGAGGCGACCAGAAGAGCGCTGGTGCATAGGCCGTAGACCATTCGGTTGACGCTCGTCTCCAGCGGCGGGTGCTTGACGCGAACGGCGAAATGGCCGGATTGAAGTTGATCCAGCAGGCTGCTGAAGCTGCGGGGGATGGATTCGGCGAGCAATTCCCAATCGCGGCGAACGCGCCGGGCCTTCCGCAGCCAGTTCTCGGGGGAAAGTTGCTGAAGGATAAACTGGCGGCGAAATGGCTCCAGCAACTCGGCCAGATTGAATTTGGCGTTGAGGCCCTTGGCGGTCCCCTCGAGGATAATCAGGCATTTGATGAGCATGGAGAGCCGGCTGGGCATGAATAGGTTGTATTCGTGCATGAGCCGCGTGACGGCGGTCAGCGCTCCGCCGACGTCGAACTGATCGACGGATTGGGCGCCGTATTGGGCGAAGACCTCCATCAAGTCGCCGCTTAAAGCGGCCGCGGTCGAGGTTGGGCGGGGCTTTGCTGATGGTTGCGATCAGGTCGGCCAGGCGAGGCGCATCGCGGTCGGCGGCGGCGAGGAGGATTTCTATGATCCGCTCGCGCAATTCATCGTCGATCCGGCCGACCATTCCGCCATCCAAGATTCCCACCCGTCCCTTGGCCATTACAAGAATGTTCCCGGGGTGCGGGTCGGCGTGATAGAACCCGTCGCGGAAGATCATCTGCACGAAAACGCCGGCGCCCTGGCGGGCGAGGGCTTCGCCGTCGATGTGCCGGTGTTCCAGTTTGACGATGTCCCCCACGCTTGTTCCGTTGAGCTTCTGCATCGTCAGCACGCGGCCGGTGCTTAGTTCGGGATATGGCTTGGGAAAGGTCACGGTATGGTCGGCCGCGAAATTCCGGCGGAATTGCTGCAGATTGCGCATCTCCCGGCGGAAATCGAGTTCGCGCATCAATGTCTGGCGGAACTCCCGCACCACGGCGACCGGTTGATACCGCTTCAAATCCTCCTGCCGCTCGGCGAGCGCGGCGAGATTGGAGAGGATGCTCAGATCGCGGCGAATTGTGGCTTCGATGTCGGGATGCTGCACCTTGACGACGACCGGTTTGCCGTTGGGCAGCTTGGCACGGTGAACCTGCCCGATGGATGCCGAGGCCATCGCCACGCGATCGAATTCGAGAAAGCACTCGGCGATCGGCCGCCCCAGTTCCTTCTCGACGGTCGCGATCACGACTTCTGGCGGATCGGCGGGCGTGCCGCTTTGCAGGCGAGATAGCTCACGAGCCATTTCCGGCCCAACCAGGTCCGGACGAGTGCCGAGCACCTGCCCGAGCTTGATGAACGTTGTGCCCAGATCCGTCAAGGCCATGCGCATCCGGACGGGGAAAGGCTGATCGGTCAGAATCTCGCCGGTGTGGCTTATGAGCATCCGTCTGGCGGGCTCCCATTCCGTCCCCTTGAGCCAACCGGCAAGGCCGTACTTGATCAGCACCCGCGCCACTTCATAAGCGCGAGCGACATCACCTGGAATTTCTGAGGTGGATTGGAGATGCATTGCCGGATCCGCGAAACGTTATTTGCCACCGGCCTTACGTGCGCGGCTCTTACCCGTCCGCTTTTTTCCAGCGGCTTTGGCGCCCCTGGGCGGGTCGTGAACGATCGCCAGATTGAGTTTCTTGAGAACCTTGTGGACCGAACTCTCGATCTTTTTCTCCAGCGCCTTCTGCGCCTGCGTCGAGCGACGTTGCAAATCCTCGACCAGTTTTCTGCCCTCTTCCTCGGAGAGCTTGGATGAATCGACGAGATCCTCGGCGGTCTTCTTAATCGCATCCTTGGTCAGACTCGCCAGTCCCAGCCCGCTAAGAAGTGCCCTGCTGATTAGATCGCTCATCTGTAAGCTCCTTTAAGATGTTCAGATGCCGGCATCGACCGTCTGGGCGATGCGCCGGCGTTCAAAGAGACGCGCCGTGGCAGCGCCGTAGATTGTACCTCCGATGTGGGCCACAAAGGCAACCCTGCCGGTTTGCGCATCAGCGATACTCTCGGCGGATGGAGATCAAGCTACGGCCGGGGTCCCTCCATCGTGAGGCGCGTGCGGTGGAATGAGCGACCGAAGTCTGAGGGACAGAGCGATGGCCAAAACTCCGAAGATGATCGCATAGGAACCGATGATCCAAAGCACCGCCAAAGCGCCCGCGCCGGGATGAACGGCCAGGACGACGCCGAAGATGATCGAGCAGAGGCCGCCAAGGATGAGCATCCACTCGTTTTGAACCATAGCGCGAAGCCGGATGGCCGCCATGATTTCCACCACGCCGCGAACGATGGCCCATACCGCGATGAGCGTCAAAAGCACGAGCGCCGTAACGGCGGGCCAGGCGAATGTCAGGATTCCGGCGGCGATGCTGAGAACCCCAACCAGGATCATTTGCCACCAGTTCTTGGAGCCGGCCCAGAATCCGACGGCAATTGCGGTTATTCCATCGAAAATCGCATAGAACCCGAAGACCAGAATTAACGACGCCAGCGTGATTCCGGGCCACGCGAATGCCAGGATTCCGAAAAGGACCGCGCACAAGCCGCGCAGGAAAACCATCCACCAGTTTCGAGCGATTAAGTGAAGCATTACTGGCTCCTTCGTTTAAGATTTGATGACTCAACAGACGCAGAAGCGGGCAAGTAAATGCTAGCCATGGGACTGTTTCGTGTAAAGAATAAAGAGCACTGACGACATGAGGCAAATCTTGCGTCGAAGCAGAAGAGTTGGATAAGAAACGGCGGCGCAATAAGATTGCGATGCCGAAACAGGGAAGCAGCGGATAAAAAAGGACTTAGCACGGATGTATCGCTCAAAACGCTGGAAACTCGATCCGCCCAATGCGGCCGCGGGTGAGCTGGCGGAGCGGCTCCGTGTGTCGCCGATCGTGGGGCAATTGCTTCTCAACCGGGGGATTTCGGATTTTGAGAATGCGCAGGCTTTCCTACGGCCGAGTTTGCTGGCGCTGGCCGATCCGAATCTTCTGCCGGGATTGACGGATGCGGCCCAGCGGATCGCGGGGGCGATTCGGGATCGGGAAAAAATCGTCATTTACGGCGATTATGATGTGGATGGGATCACGGCCACCAGCATTCTTTGGCATGCGATCACACTGCTGGGGGGCGTGGTGGAGACCTATATTCCACATCGGATCGACGAGGGGTATGGGCTGAACGCCGAGGCGCTGGGGCAGATCGTCGATGCGGGGGCGAAGCTAATCGTCACGGTGGATTGCGGGATTACGGCAATTGAGCCGGCGCGAATCGCGCGCGAGCGCGGCGTGGATCTGATTGTCACAGATCATCATCAATGGCACGGCGATCCGCCGATGCTTCCCGATTGCAGGGGGGTCGTGCATCCGCGATTGAAGGGGGGTGCGTATCCGAATCCGCATCTCTGCGGAGCAGGCGTTGCGTTCAAGCTGGCGTGGGGAATTGGGCAGGCGATCGGCGGCGCAGTGCGCGTCAGCGAATCGTTCCGGGGATTCCTGGTCGAGGCGACGGCGCTGGCGGCGCTGGGAACAATCGCGGATGTGGTGCCGCTGGTGGGTGAGAATCGCGTGCTGGCGCATTTTGGGCTTTCGGGGCTTGCGGCAAGCAAACTGACGGGGATTCGCGCTTTGATCGAATCGACGGCCCTCACGGGAAAAAGCCTCGACACCTATGACGTCGGATTTCTGCTGGCGCCCCGGCTGAACGCGTGCGGGCGGCTTGGGCACGCGGCGCTGGCTGTGGAAATGCTGACCACGGCGGGCGAAGCGCGGGCCAGGGAGATCGCGGTATATCTTGAGGGGCAGAATCGGGCGCGGCAGGCGGTGGAAAAACAAATATTAGAGCAGGCGCTGGCACAAATCGAATCCAATGGATGGGGAGAAAACAAAAATCGGCGCTGGTGCTGGCGGCGGAGGGATGGCACGCGGGCGTGATCGGGATCGTCGCGTCCCGAATCGTGGATCGCTATTGCAGGCCAACCGTCATGATCGCCCTGAGCAACGGGCAGGGACAGGGGAGCGCCCGGTCGGTCGCGGGATTTCATCTGGCCAACGCGTTGGAATCGTGCGGCAGCTATCTGCTCGCGTACGGCGGACACGAAATGGCGGCGGGATTGAAGATCGAAGCGGGGCATTTGGACGATTTCCGTGAGGCGTTCTGCAAAGTCGCGGATTCGATGGTCACGGATGAAATGCTCGTTCCCCAGCTTCGGGTGGAATGCAACGCCGATCTGCCAGAAATCACCGAGGCGCTTGTTAACGACCTGCAACGCCTGGGTCCGTTTGGACACGGGAATCGCCGGCCGACGCTTTGCCTCGACCACGCAATCGTGGCGGGAAGTCCGCGGCGGGTGGGGAAAACGGGCGATCATCTGCAATTGATGGTCAAACAGAAGCGGCAAACGATGCGGTGCATCGCGTTCGGGGCCGGCGATATGATGGACAAGCTGGCCTCCGGAGCTTCGATTCGCGTGGCGGTTGAGCCGTCTATTAACGAGTTCAACGGCCGGAGGTCGGTGGAATTGCAGGTGAAGGATTTTCAGGTGTTGGGGGCGGGAAACGCGGTTGAGGTTGGCAATTGAAGGGGAACGCGCTTGCCAAACGACCTCGCGTTGCCACAATGCCCCTGTTCGGACCAATTTTGCCCCATGGAGGCTCATTTGAAAAAGATTTATTCGCTGGCGATTCTCGTGGGTTTGATTGCGTTGTCGGGAGGACGCCAAATCGCTCGCGCGGACAGCGTGGTCACTCCCTTCGTGGACTCGCAGACCAACGCGGTGATTCATGTCGATTTTACCTCGCTGGATATGGATCAGGTGGACGCCTGGCAGCAAAAGGCGCTGGCGGGTATCGCCGATCCGGCTCTGCGCCAAGCAACAGGAAAGCGCCCAGAAGGGTATCGCATCGGCCAAGGAATGGATCGCCAAATTCAAGACCGCGGGTGGCAAGGATATTTATATCGTGGTTTCGCTGGCCGGTCTGATTCAGGGCGCTCCAGGCGGGATGATTATTCCGCTGAACGGCGCCGATCCGGCGGTGCTGGCGAAAGTGGTCAACCCGCACGGTAATCCGCCACCGGCTGATCCGAACGATCCGAACGCGGCGCAGCAAGCGCGCATGATGCCGCAGACGGCAGTGGTGGGAGACAACATTGTTTTTTCCACGGGTTCGGGTCTTGAGAAGATGAAGACGCCGTCCACGGAGCCGCGTCAGGATTTGACGGATGGCCTGGCTGCAGGCGGCGACTCGACGGTTCACCTGGTTCTGACGCCGGCGACGCTGAAGAACAATCCGCTGTTCGCGGCGATCGTCAACTCGCGCATGGGCGGCCAAAACGGGGCGCCGCCGTCGACTCCTCCGTTCGGCGAGCCGCAGTGGGATGCGGTCACATGGATGAGCGTCTCCCTGACGGCCCCGCCAAAGACATCGGGAAACTGCACCATCCAATGCAAGGATTCGGATTCGGCGTCGGCGCTTTCGGACTTGATCAACAAGAAAATGCAGGATGCGAAGAACGATCCAAGCAAGCGCGGCAATATTGACGCGGATGATTTTGACAAGCTCATCACGGCCGTGAAGCCCGCTGTCAGCGGGACGCAGGTGGTGATTTCGCTGGATCAGGACACGATCGACAACGTGATCGGGCCGATTCTGACCAAGTCGATGCAGGCTTCCAAGCCCGCGGCACCCCCAGCGGCGGCGCCGGCGGATAACAACGGGATGTGAACTCATCCAAGAGAAACCATTTCATCCGACTAAGAGGCTATCTCAAAACCTAATGAGCCAGCGACGACACTATTTTGGGCCGGCATCAAGGAGCGACGACGAGTCGTATCTAAAGTCGATACGGCGAGGAGGAGCGACGCCGAGGTCGGCCCAAAGAGTGTCGCCTCCGGTAGCCAGGAAAAAGCCCGTCTGCGGCGTTGTTGGGCCTCAGAGTATCCATTACGGATACGCTTCGGCCCTCCGCCTTGCATCCAGGCTTTTTCCTGGCCATCGCTGGCTCATTAGGTTTTGAGATAGTCTCTAAGCCCCGGACTCTTGTCCGGGGCTTTTTCGTTGTCTATACCTATTCCACAACTACGCCGTTCTATTTAGAATTGAAGGCTTGGCTTTCACAAAGGAGTCGATATGTCACTGAAATCACTGATTGCAACGGGAACCAAACTGTGGCTGGACTCGATCGAACCGGAGTTGGTGCGCAAGAACCGCGCCCTCGGGGCAACCGGGGCAACTTCCAACCCGATCATCATCGCCGGCATTCTCGAAGGCGGGGGACAGGATGACGACCTTACGGCCATGATGGATAAGGGCGGCGACGACGAGGCCGTCGCCTGGGCAATGACAGACAAGCTAGTATCGGGCGGCGCAATCGGTGTTTCTGCCGGTTTGGGAACAGACCAAGGGCAATGACGGGTACGTCAGCTTCGAACTCGATCCGCTGCTGGAGGATTTGCAATTAGCGCCCAAATCGGTTGCGGAGCGCACGCGGCGGTATATCGAACTGGGCAAGAAATGGTCCGCGGGACACAAGAACCGCATGATCAAGGTTCCGGCAACCCCCGGCGGGCTGGGCGCGCTGGAGGAATTGGCGGCGGCGGGAATCTCGTTGAACGTCACCCTGATATTTTCCGAACGGCAATACAAGATCGCCCGCGATAATGTCTGGCGCGGGGCTCAGCGTCGCAAGAATGGGACCGGCGCGTTCAAGAGCGTCTACAGCATTTTCGTCAGCCGGGTTGATGTCTACACCGAAAAATATGTACCGACGCTTTCATCAGCGGCACAAGGGCTGGTTGGTATCGTCAACGCCAAGCGGCTTTGGCAACTCAACCAGCAATTCTGGAAGGATAAGAAACTGGCTTTGCAGCAGGAGATCATCTTCGCCAGTACCGGCACGAAGAAGCCGAGCGATCCGGCGGATAAATATGTGGAAGCACTGGCGGGGAGCGATATTCAAACCAATCCACCGGCCACGAATGACGCGGTGGAGAAGCTGAACAAGACCTACATCCGCAAGGTTGACCAGATGCCGGCCAAGGCGGTGCTGGATGAGATCGACGCGAAGGTGGATCAGCAGAAGATGGAAGACAAATTGATGGAGGAGGGCGCGGCGAAGTTCGCGGACCCGCACAAGGCGCTGTTGAAGCTGATCGGCCAGAAGCGTGCGCAGCTCGCGGCGGCGAAATGAGCGAAGCGAAGATCCCGCGGACGGCGGTGGTCGCCGCGGCGTTGAGCGAGGATTTTCGCGCCGCGGTGAAACTGGCCCGCGCGGCGGGATTCGCTGCGATTCAAATGGGCCCGCGCCTCGGCGGGCTGGATTTACTGACACTATCCCAAAGCGGAAAACGGGAATTGCGGGCCATTCTCCGCGCTGAAGCGCTGGAGATGGTGGGATTGCGCCTGGACCTCGGCGCTAAGGGTCTGGGTCCGGGGGCGGATATCGATGCGGCCCTCGACGGGATCGAGAAAGTGCTGGTCGCGGCGGCTGGATTGCAATGTCCGCTGGTCTGCGTCGATCTCGGGACGGTTCCAACCGAGACGACCGCGGCGGGCATATTGGACGCGGCGCTTTTCGAACTCGGCCGCCGCGCGGATCGGCATGGCGTCGTCGTGGCGTTCCGCAGCGAATTGGCGGCGTTTGCGGCAATCGACCGGGCGATGAAATCGGTGGCATGTCCGTGGTTCGGCATCGACCTCGATCCGGTGGCGATGCTCATCGACGAGTGGAACGAAGATGAAATCTTCTCTCGCATCGGCGGATTGATCCGCCATGTTCGCGGGCGCGATGCGATTGCCGGGGCCGACCGCCGAGCAAAACCGGTGGCGATAGGAAATGGGTCGGTGGATTGGCGGCGGTTGTTTGGGGGCCTGGAGGGGGCGGGGTATCGCGGGTGGATTACGATCGATTCGATGGATTTGCCGAATCGGAGCGCCGCGGCGGTCGCGGGATTGGCTGAGCTGCGGAGCGCGGTTCGCTCGATTTGACCACTCTGGCACTTTCATATATAGTTATCTCGTGGCTCCCGAAGAGTTCCGATGGATCGAATGGAATCGGGATCACGCGACAAGACATGGCTGCACGATCCAGGAGATCGAATCGGTCGTGCGAAATGCCGGACGCGGATTTCCGCGAAAGAGTAAACGAGGACGTTGGATCGTCCAAGGGCGCGGGGTCGGCGACCGAGTGATTGAAGTCGTTTACGTGCTGGATGCCGACGGCACCGCATTTGTAATTCACGCCATGCCGCTTACGACCCGCCGAAGACGCGGATAAAGGAATTGTCATGAAGAAACTCAAAAAAAAGTCCGCTATCGAAGACTTTATCGCCCTGCCCGATTCGGAAAAAGAGCGAATCTACAATGAGCTTGAGGCCGAGAGCCCTGAGGATCGGCTTGCCAATTCCCGGCCACTCAATGCCCGGGAACGACGGCAGTGGCAGCGGTTCAAGGCGAAAATGGGACGGCCAAAAGTCGGCAAAGGCGCCAAGACGATCTCGTTGACGGTTGAGAAGAGTCTGCTGAAACAGGCGGACGCGTACGCCAAGCGGCACGGCATCAGCCGGGCGAAGCTTGTTGCGCAGGGGTTGCACGCGATCATCGGTTCGGCTGCGTGAATCTGTGACGACGTTAATAGAGTTTCCCAGTGTTGTGCGCTTTTTCGGCGGCTTTGACGTTTTGCCAACTTTGATGGAATGCCTTGATGTCGGCGGGCGGGAAATCCTTTCCGCCGGTAGGCACCAGGGTTTTTGCGGGGAATTTCGGCAGCAAATCGCCGTGGGCGGCGATCAGTTCGTCGCACATCTCAACGATCTTGTCCAAAGACAACGTGGCGGCCGTGAGCGGATCGAACATCGCGGCCTGATAGACGTGATCGCGGCGGCCTTCGATGGCGGCGCGGATGAACAATTCGTGCTGCGTGATGTGGGGCTGCATGTAGCCGACCAATTGCGGCGGAAGATCGCCGACGGTGGTGAGCTGCGGGCCGTTGCGGTCGACCAGCGTCGGGACTTCGGCGATGGCGCTTGCCGGCAGGTTGGAAATCGCCCCGCCGTTGGGCATGTTGCCGTAGACGACGCTTGGTTTTCCGGTGGTCATGGAGTGGATGATCGTGCTGCCGTATTCGTGGCTGCGATGGACGTCCATTTTTTCGCTGTTTTTGCCCAGTGATTTCATCCGTTCAAATTCGTCGATGATCGCGTCGCAGCGGCGCAGGTATTCATCCAGCGGGATGTGAAATCGGCGGACCATCTCCGAGCCGCGGGGGAGGAACCAGGAATTGTATTCGGCATTGTGCTCGGAGCTTTCGGTGACGAAATAGCCGAGCCGCTTCATCAATTCGAATCGCACGGCATTGGAGGCGAATTTGGCGGGATCGTTCATCGCTTCAAAGAGCCGGGGATATAAATCCACGCCGTTTTTTTCGATCTTCAGATAAAACGCCATGTGGTTGATGCCGGCGCAGATGAAGGCGACGTCTTCCGGTTTTTCGCCGATGTATTTCATCAATAGATCGAAGGTGCCCTGGACGCTGTGGCACAGCCCGACGGCGCGGACGCCACCGGCATGGAAGATCGTCCGCATGTTCATCGACATGGGATTGGAATAATTCAGCAGGAGAGCGTGCGGGCAAAGCTCGGCCATCTCGCGGCAAAGGCCCGTGAGCATCGGGTAAGTGCGAAGCGCCCGGAACAATCCGCCGGGGCCGGTGGTGTCGGCGATCGTGAAACGCAATCCATATTTGCGGGGGATTTCGAAATCGACCAGAGTGGAGTCGAAGCCGCCGATCTGCACCATGTTGATGACAAAATCAGCCCCGCGAAGCGCCTGGCGGCGATCCTGCGTTCCTTCTATTTTGGGGTTCGCGTCCAGGGTCTGGGCGACCTTGCGGCAGAGATTGACGCCGACATCGAGACGATCGGCGTCGATATCCATGTAGCTGAGCGTCGCATCGCGAAATTCCGGATAGGACAGGATGTCGCCCGTCAGATTCCTGGAAAACACGACGCTGCCCGCGCCGATCATGGCAATCTTTGTCACAACAAAGACGATAGCAAATTGTCATGTGGGAGCAAACCCGCGAGCCTCGTCGGCGAGAGACACTATCGGACCTTCATGCGAATAATGAATTGAATGTTTTTCGCCGGGGTGCATCGCGCTTACAATGAGTCATCGCCTTTAGCGGCGGGACCTGACAATCACCCATGGTTTTCACCACTCGTTGCCCACAATGCGGGAAGATTCTCTGGTTTGCCAGCAACCTGGCTGGGAAGCTGACGATCTGTCCAGCCTGCGGCGCGGTGATGAAGCTGACCCCTCCGCCGGACGCGCCACCGACGCCGGAGCCTGAACCGGCCGACATGATCCCACTGGCCCAGGAGGCGCCGGCGCAAGAGCCGGAGGGACCAACGCCGGTTGAACAATCATCATCGGCATCGCCGTTCGATCAGATTCACGCCGAAGCCGACGAACAGGTGCCCACGATCGTGGAGGAGTCATATCTGACTCATCAAGCGGCGGCGGCAGTAGGCGGAGTCCATGTTGAACCGGAGGCGACGGACGCAGCGCAAGAAGCGCGCCGACGGTCCCCCCGCCGGTGCCGGTGACTCCGCCGGTATGGGCGCCGACGCCGATCTCCGGGTTCGCGCCGCCTCCGCAACCGGCGAATCAGGAAATGGTTTGGATTCCGCAGGCGACGAGCAGAATCGATTCGCTCATGCGGCGCGTGCCCCACCGTTCGGCCGAGGAGGAAGAGCATCGAAAGCGCACCATTGTCTGGACCGTGGGGGCGACGCTGGTGGTGGGGATGATCATGGGCATTCTTTGGCTTTTGCGCGGGCAGCCACCTACGGCGACGTGGGAGCAGACGCATCGGGATGAAATCCTCACGCTGAAGGATGATGCCGAAAGCCTGGCCCTGAGCGGTAACGACCAGCAGGCGTACAGCAAATACCAGGAACTCGAACGGCTCGTCACGGGCCAGACGATCACCGATCCTTTTTTGCTGGAGGAGCTGAGCAAATCATGGATAAGGCGTGACGCTCTATTCGACAAGATCACCAGCGCGCACCGGGCTACGGCGACTACGACCGCCGCGGAGCCGCCGGCAACCGAGCCCGCCCCGCCGCCGCAAGCCAATGCGCCACCGGTCGGGCCCGAAAACCCAATCGCTAATATCCCGATTGCTCCGACGACTTTTCCGGAAGTCGCCGTCCAGACCGCACCGCCTCCGCCGAAGCGGGTGATCGACAAGCATCCTCCGGTGCGGCCGGACATTCCGGCGTTCAACGGTCTGACCGATGCGCAGATCGGGGAAGCGATCGGCAAGGGCGTGGACTATCTGTTGGCCGCATTCAGCGGGCCGGAGCTTTCAAATCTCAGTAACTACGAACATTCCGAGGGACTCGACACGCTGGTGGTTTACGCATTGATGCAGGCGGAGCTGGCGACGCACGATAAACGGCTGGACATTCATAATCCGTTCATGGTCAACGCCATCGACGCGATGAAGAAATTTCCGATGGCGACGGATTATGTGACCTACGCGCGTGCGCTGCGGGCGACGGCGCTGGCGCTTTACGACCGGCCGCAGGATCACCAGATGATTCGGGAGGACGTGAATTGGCTGCTGAGCTCGCAGGAGCACGCGGAGTTCACGTACAACAACGAGTTCCCGCGGGGCGGCGGTTTTTCGTTCTGGGACAATTCCAATTCGCAATACGGGCTGCTGGGCGTCTGGTCGGGAGCAGAGGCGGGAATACAGGTTCCGCTGGATTTCTGGCGCGACGTGCGGGCGCATTGGACGAAATACCAGCTCCCGGACGGACAATGGTGCTATCGCGCCGATCAAACCGATCCGAGCCGCTCGATGACCCTGGCGGGGATCGCGTCGCTGTTCGTGGCGCAGGATTATCTGGATGCGGAGGATTACGGCGAGCAGGTCGGCCGGCCGCCGTTTACGCCGGCGCTGGACAAGGCACTGAAATGGCTTGAATCCGATGATAACAGCGTCATCGCGTTGCCGCAGTCGGCGGATTTTTATACCTATTACACGCTGTACGGCCTGGAGCGCACGGGGCTGGCATCGGGATTCAAATATTACGGCGCGCAGGACTGGTATCGCTCGCGCGCCGCCGACATCGTCGCGGCGCAGAGCGGCGACGGCCACTGGGGGAACTCCGAGCCGTTTGACACGCTGGTTGATACCTCATTCGCGATGCTGTTTCTGGCGCGCGGCAGGCATCCGATCCTGATGAACAAGCTGCGTTATGACGGCGATTGGGCCAATCGGCCGCGCGACGTGGCCAACCTGGCGCGATTCGCCAGCGCGGAATTAGAGCGTCCGTTGAATTGGCAGGTCGTTCCGCTGGACCGCGACTGGGTGGACTGGACCGACAGCCCGATCCTCTACATGGCCGGCGACAAGCCGCCGAAACTTACGGATGACGATCGCCGAAAGCTCAAGGCGTACATTGAAAACGGTGGAATGCTGCTGACGCAGGCGGATGGCGGAGACGCGGATTTTTCGAAATTCGTCGAAGACCTCGGCCATCAGCTTTTCCCGCAGTATCACTGGATCGATCTGCCGGCCGATCACGTCCTATATTCGGTTTCCTACCACATCACCGATCGGCCGCCGGCGCGTGCGATCACCAACGGATCGCGGATTCTGATGCTGCACTGGCCGACGGACTTGACGAAATATTGGCAACTTCGGCAGGACCGCATACAGCGCTCGACGTTTGAGCTTGGGGTCAATCTGGCGTTGTATGCGGCGGGGAAAAGCGAACTGAAAAACCGGCTTGAATCCGACACTCTCGCCATGCCGGGAGATAAGCCAGCGGCATCCATCAGCCTGGCGCGGGTCCGTTACGCGGGCAACTGGGACCCCGAACCCGCCGCGTGGCCGCGGGGGCGACGCTGGTTCCGTCAACAAACCGGCCTGGACATCGACCCCGAATCCGTTCGGATGGAAGACCTGGGCGATTCAAAGGCCCGCATCGCGGATCTCGTAGGCACCGAAAAACTCAACCTTACCGAGGCGCAGATTCAATCGACCAAAAAATATGTCGAGAACGGCGGAGTGCTTCTGATCGAGCCGTGCGGGATGCCGGATAATTTTCTCCAAAGCGTCCACGATGATCTCCTGATCCGAATGTTCCCCGCGGCACGACTCGATCCGGTCGGTGAAACGAATCCGATGGTGACGGGGAGCGGAAACGGAATGACCGATGTATCGAATCCCGCGGTTCGCCAATTCGTCCGCTCATACACCGATGTTACAGATTGGCGGCCCTCCATCGTGCGGGAAGGACAGGGAGTGATCATCATTCTGCCCCTGGATATGACCAGCGGCATGCTCGGGGCGGACAACTGGGGAATCGCCGGTTACGAAAACGATTACTCCCTCCAGTTGATGAAAAACATGGTGCTCTGGGCGTGGGATGGATGTCCGGATGCCAATTTATGAGAATTATTAAACATTAGGAATGTAATGTCCGATTGTTGTGTTACATCAATTGAGGACGGAGTCCTAATGCCTGATACAGCAAAACTTATCGAAGAATTGGCGGTTTGCATCGAAGCGGGAAAATCGGTGGATTTCCGCAGAATTCTTGAGATTCATGGCGAAATTGAGGCCCTCCATCAATCGCTGTTGTCGGAGTTCGGAGAAAAGAGCGAATCGGTCCGAGCGGCGCGGGAAGCCGACCATCTGATCGAAAAAATCATCCTGGAATACGTCGCCAACACGTCGTCAGCGCTGCGCGATCTGGGGCAGATGGTGACATCGCTGAACAAATCGGCGCAGAGCAGATAACCCGCGCCAATTCTAGTGTTGGATAGCTCGGTAGAGGGGATCAAGCGGCTCTTCGTTGATCGTGCCATCTCCGTCGGATCGGAGGGTGATGGTGTACTGATAGCCGGGAAGGAATTGTCCGTAGAGTCCTTCGCCGTGAAGGCCGCGGATTCCGCGGGCGTCGCGGGCATCGCGATCGTTGTAGAGCTTCCAGAAATTATTCCATAAATCCTGCTCGAAACTGGAAACCTCGGGATCGACGCCGCGATAGATTTCGGGGATGTCGCCGGGCTGGTCGATGGGAAATCCGGCATCGGGGGCCTGGTCAGCGCCGTACACGCGCACAAAAAGCAGGATGCTCTGGCCACGAAGCGGATCGCCGCTTTCGACGTATTGATCCTTGAATTTGATGATCTGGGCATCGAAGTGCGCTTCATTGCCGTCGATGGTGAATTGTTTGGCCGGCGAGGGGGAGCCGTCGCGGGCGTATTCCACGAAAAGAAGCGTGGTTTTCATCTGGCCGGCGACGATCTTCTGGTCGGTAACGATGATGTGCGCGACACGGCGATCCGTTTCCAATCGCGTGCGAATCTGCTCGAGTTCCTGATTCTTCTGCTCAAGTTGCTCGATCTGCCGCTGGGATGTGTTGTGGACGTAGTAAAAGAACAGCCCGGCCGATCCGCCGATCACCAGGAGGGCGAGGAACAATGTTTTTGCGAGTGCGCGTACCATGACAGTCCTATAAATATTATCGGTCCAACTGGGGCCAGAGGCGAGAAATATTCGCCCGATCAGGGTATCGGGGCCGGAAAGACTGCCCCGCCGTCGGCGTCAGGGGCGGCGGGAGCCGACAGGTCGGGCCGATTCCAGATATGCCCAAGCGTCTCGCTGTCGGTGGGGACCACCTCCACGGTGGTGGTTTTGTCGCCCTCGGTGACAGTAGTGGTGCTTCCCAGGAATTTGCCCTGGATGCTCAGGTAGGTCGTGGTCACGGGCCCGTCGAGGGTGATCTTATCCGTGACCGGGACAGCGTCGAATTCCTGGCCGCGGAATTTTACCTGTTGGATGGGCAGAACCTCCACATATCGCGCCAGCACGCTGCCGCTGGTGGCGGCCGACGAATTCTCCGGGCTATTCGGCACGAACGTCGCGAACATATAGCTCTTGGGCTTCAGAGGTAAAATCTCCGGGAGCAGAAAGCCGAAAGCCTGGGGCACATAGAATACCGGGACATCCAGTTGGAAGGGGTTGAGCTGCGCCTGCTGATGGGTTGTCGTCACTTGAAGCGAACGACGCGTTTCGATATCGACATTCCCCTGTCCCAGCGGGCCCATCGGCTTGTTGTTGCTGTCCTGAAAAGGAAGCAGCGATCCATCGGCGTTCTGCTGGGGCTGAATCGAAAATGCCCGGGTTTGCTCGTCGCTGACGCCCACCTGCGAAAAGCTGTCGAGAAGTTGGCCCCGGTTGTCGGTGCAGTGCGCGGCGGTTTTCCAATGCTCGTGCTTGCGGTCGGCCGAGCTGTACATCCAGGTTTCCGTATCCCAATTCCGCAGCGCAGTGGGCGACATCCTGGAGCGGACTCCGATCCGTAGCGTCGATGCTTCGGGAGACTTTCCGTTCGGGTCAAATTCCTCGACGATATGCTGATACCCGACGTCCTGGCCGTCGCTGAGGATTCGGCGATACTGATCGGGCAAAACGGCGGATTTCACCATGCCGTAGTTGTCTCCGCCCCACAGAACGAACAATCCGGCCGAAGCCCATAGCGATTGGTTCTGAAAATCGACGAGTTTGGTTCGATCCAGCAGAACGACCGAATCTACGACTTCGCTGAACGTGTCAAAGGCCAGTTTTTCGGCGGGGTTGACGACGTCATCCGGCTCGAGCGGGGGTTTCCCGGGTCCGGTGAGGTCGAGAAAATAGTAAAGACGGTTGTCGGCATCCGGGGCTTCGATGATCGCCTGCTGGGTGAATCGCCGATCGTGATCGGCGGTCTGATATCTCACCGCCAGCATCCCCAGGCGCATACGGCCTATGTTGATCACCTCGTTGCGCAGCACCTGCGCATCGGGCGATTGCTGCTTGATGTTGGCGAGCGTAACCTCCATGACGCCGTCCTGCGGATTGCCGAACTGGTCCTTGTGGATGGTCAACGGCAACGAGCGCTGGAGTTGGGCCGTCCAGGCTTTGAGTTGCCAGTTATAGGCGTCCTGATCGAATTCGGCGATCGAATCGGGCGCGGACTTGTCGGCCTGGACTGAATTCAGCGGGGGCCGAAATTCGATTCCATGAACGTGGCTGGTGAACGGCGGCCCGAGAAGGTCGGTTGCGTGAATCGCCGGCTGGGTGGTCGGCGGGACATCCGAAGCCGCGACATCAGACGGCGAAGTCTGAGCCCGGACCAGCATACCAACCATCAATATCGACAGGGAAAATATCGCGATAAAACGCATGCGAAACATCCATTCATCGTCGGCTAATGCGGCTGGATCGTCAAGCGATGATCGCCGGCGAAAGCGGACTCAACATCCCCCTCGCTGCTGCGGCCAAGGTGTAAATCCCCGGCGAAATCAGCGTGGTCCAATGCTCCATCGTTCCGGAAATACCATCGGCTCAGACGGCCCGTTCCGTTCACCTCGGCCTGCACGCACCGTAAGCCGGAACCGCCATCCACCCGATTGAGCAGAAGTAACAATGCAGACGGAAAAGGCTCCCCCTCGACCGCCGGAAAACGATCCGTCCAGATCGCGGCCCCAGTGGAATCAACGGTTGAATCCACCCGGGAAAGGAGCCCCGGCAGATATCGGCTTAATACGAACGCCGGACTGAGCGTTGCATCCACCTGCGATTCCTGTCCGTTTGGTTCGTGAACGACGGTTGTGATTTTATCGGCGATGGTCGTGGTCTGATCAAAAATGGGAATCAGGGGTTCGTTCAAGTTGACGGCTGCGTCAAGACGCGTCATGCGCGACCACGGGCTGGAGTCGCCGTTGGTTCCCCATTGCTGCAAAACGGCGGTGGCTGAGCCGTTCCAATTGCGGCGAACCGTATAGCGAAAAACGTATTTCGCGTCGCGGTCCGCGAAACCGTGGGTGAATCCGACGGGAGTCGATCCACGCGACCACATCCACCACGTATCCGTCGGGGCGGCCAGCGAGGCGCCCCCGGCAAGAGCAGCGCCGGCACTCAGCGCGCCGGCCAATGGCGGCGATTTTTCGGCGAAGTGGATGTTGGCGGACAACTCATTCCACAAATGATTGAGATCGTTGAGCGAAGCCGGCGGCTCGGCGTTGAGGATCACGACCAGGCCCCAGCCCCCGTTGGTGGTGAGAAGATGTGCGATTCGGCGCGGAAAGACCGCGTCGGTGACGCTGTCAGGCGGGCTGAACGTCCAGTGATTTGGACCTTGAGCCGTAATTTCCGAGGAAATCCAATTGTCCGCCAGCCCGCCATGAAGCGGGTCCAGTTGTTCGCGCGCCGCCAGCCCAGCCAGCAAAGATGCGGACGGTTCGTTGTCGGGAACAGCCACCGGCACAAATTCCGCGGAGATCCAGCCGCCGTCACTCGTGATCTGGGCAACAGTTGCCTGCGAGGAAAGTGAATCTACCGCGGGATAGACGCTCAGATCGGTCGGCGCGGAAATGGTGATGTTATCGCCCAGTTTGATTGTTCCGCCGTTGTTGGGGCCACGCGTCGAGACATGCACGGTATCCAGAACCTGGCTATAGAGGCGCTCATCAGCGGCGTCGAAAGGGGCGTTCTTGTCCAGGCGAACCATGATGGCCTGATCGCCCGGAAGGACGATCGCTGAGCAATTGGTAAATTGGAATTCCTCGCCGGCGCCCAGCGAAACACGACGAGCGGCCCAGGTGATGCTCTGGCCCGGCCAGCCGTCGATCGTCACGCCCTTAAAATCTGTGGCGTCTAGGCTTCCCGATACCGAAATCGCCCGAAGGATATATTCCGCCGGGACGATCGTATGGGGAACGCGCTGGAGCGAGATGGTCAGTGTGCGGGCAACGCCCGCGGCGGAATCGGTCGCAACATGCTCGGTGACATCCGCCTCATTTTTCTGCGCCCAGGTTTTCCAGGTCGCTGGGAGGCGAAAGCTCAGGGAGCCATCCGTGACGGTCGGGGAAAAATCGATGATCTGCCCCTGGCGAAGGTGATAATCGAGCATCGCCGCCAGGACCATGGAGGTCCCGAGTACGAGCCACATGACCATTTGCATCAGCAGATGCCGCCAACGTGGAAAATACCAGGCGCGAGCCATGGCCCCATTGTACCGGGGCGGCGCATAAAAAAGCCGCGGGATTGCAGTCCCGCGGCTTTTGATTAACTAACATCAGCCAAATCGGCGTTGTCGCCTCATTGGACCAGTTCGATGTTGAATTCGGTGATAGTCGCGTTAAATCCACCGACGTTATTGCTCCATTCGTGACCGTCCATGGTACCGAGGAATATGGCATAAGCGTTGTTGGGGACGACGATCGTTTCCGTGGTGCTCGAGCTGGTTTGCCCGTTGCCGACATAGAACGCCTGATTGAGCTGCGGTTCGATCGATCCGCTCTCCATTTCCTGTGAAGCGGCGGTGGTCGTTTGCGTGGTGCCCGATGAGTAATCACGGGCAGCCTGAGTGCTGAAATCCAGGCCCGGGGGGACAGATGTCTCATTCTCCTGGGTGCTGTCCGCTCCATAGGTGGCGCCGTTCTGATCCATGAAGACGCCGACCATGGAATTGATCGGCGTTATGATATTCGAGATGCCATTTTCTGACCCGGAAGTAGTGGTCGTGCCCTGGGTCATGGTGGGGTTGGCGCCATCGTCGCTGTAGTTGGCATAATTGCCATTGGACGATCCGTTGGCGTAAGTGTTCCCCGTTCCGCTGACCAGATAACCCTGATTATTCGCCTGGTTGTTCGAATCCGTTGGAACCGAAATCTGAAGCACCGCGCCGGGCTTGACATCGAATGCCACCGGAGAGGCATACGGTTCATTCGCGGAGTAGTCCGTGGATGTAACTTTGGACGAGTCGGCCGGCACCGTGAAATCGCTGGCGGGGTCCGAACTGTCGCCCGAAGTGGCCGAAGCAACCGCCGAGGCAACGGCCGCGGGATTGGCAATGTCGTATTTCCATGGATGGGTCTTGTTTGCGCTTGGATTGTCGTAGCCGGGGTCGGGTTGGCTAGCCGTTTGGCCTGCCGGTTGGCCAGCCAGCCAGGGATTTCCGTGTGCCGAAATATAATCGGTAAGGGGCGCGGTGACAGACACCAGCGCGGCGGTCGACGTCGCGTTCACGGTGCAGTGCGCCATTCCCAGGATTTCTCCAAACAGCAGCGGAATGGCCCGCGATGTAACGACCTGCACCGCCTTGTATGTGGTGGTGTTGTTCGCCGTGCCGCTGGTGCTGAACGCCGTTGCGGATGATTTGGTGCTGTCCCAGATGCCGATCGAAACGTTGGCGTCCGTAAGCGTGACGGTAGATCCGTCGCATTTATCGTTGGCGGCCATGTTAATGGCGGCGGTTTGCGCGTTGGAACTTCCCAGCGCCAGGCTGGCAACGCCGGCACGCGCCGCCGCGTCGGCGGCGCGGCGCAACTCCGTCTTGGCTGTCTGAACCCGTCCCAGGTCCACCGCGAACGAGCAGAACCCAAGCATCACGATCAATACCACGATGATGTAGATGATCGCCACCCCGCGCCGCCGTGAATCATTGCGATAACCGCGCATAAAATTCCTCTTGTCGAAACCTCTGTCGCACCTATATCGCATTTAATCGGGTCGCCGGTGCGCCTGGTTCACCTGATTTTGGAGATTGAAATCACCTTCGGCGGTTTGGATGACGCGGTTTAAGCGGTTCGCGAGGGTCGCAACGAAAAAGAGAGAGCGGATTATCGGTCCATCCATGTTTCCACCGGCAAGATGCCGGTGCCACATTTCATTGTCCCTGCATGACAAACTGGCGGTAGAGGTGGGCGTATTTGCCCTCGGCGGCGAGTAATTCGCGGTGGGTTCCGCGCTCGATAATCCGGCCGCGGTCGACGACCAGAATCTGATCGGCGCGCATGATCGTGCTGAGCCGATGGGCCACGACAAACGTGGTGCGTCCTTCGAGCAGTTTCTCAAGCGATTTCTGCACCTGAAGCTCGGTGGCGGTATCCACGGCGCTGGTGGCCTCGTCGAGCATGAAGATTCGCGGGTCGGCCAGAAACGCGCGGGTGAAACAGATCAATTGCCGCTGCCCCAGCGACATGCTCGCGCCGCGTTCGCCGACGTCGGTTTCGAATCCGCGTGCCAGGCTCATGATGGAATCGTACGAGCCGATGGCCCGGGCGGCTTCGATTACCTCGTGCTCGGTCGCATGGGGCTTGGCATAGCGGATATTTTCCATCACCGTTCCGGTGAAGAGATAATTCACCTGCAAGACCAACCCCATCTGCTTGTGAAGCGAATCGCCGATCACTGTGCGGATGTCGTGGCCATCGACCAGCACGCGGCCTTTCTGGGGTTGATAGAAACGGGAGATCAGGGAAATGATGCTGCTTTTCCCGCCGCCGGTCGGACCCACCAAGGCCACCATCTGGCCGGGCCGGGCTTCGAAATTGATTTCGTGGAGCACCGGCCGATCCGGGTTGTAGCCGAATTCCACGTTTTCAAACCGGACAAACCCCTGCACCCGCGGCAACGGACGCGCATCGGGAACATCAAGAATTTCCGGCTTCAGATCGAGCAAGCCGAACACGCGCTCGGCCCCGGCCATGGCCATCATCATCACGTTGTAAAACGCGCCCAGCGTGATCACCGGGCCCATGAAATAATCCCAGTATTGATAGAATGCGACGACCGATCCGACTTCCTTGGTTCGGGTGGCGACCATGTAGCCGCCGTACAAGAGTATCGTCACCCGGCCGCAAAATCGCACGACTTCCAGAAGCGGCTGGTAAATTCCGTTCATCCGCGCCACGGCCATGTTGTTGACGGTATTGATCTGCTGAAGCCCATTAAATACATCGAGGTTCGGGTCCTGGCGGTTGAACGCGGTGACGACGCGCATCCCGGTGATGTTTTCCGCCAGGTTGGTGCTGACGCGGGTGAAACCTTCGCGCGCGATCTGATAGAGGTTGGCGGATTTGCGATGATAGACCCGCGTCAACAGATACAGCACCGGCCCAAGCCAGAAGATCGCCAGAAACAACCGGAAATTCTTGTGGACCATGATGGCTGCGGCGACGATCATGATCATCCCGTTGGCGACCAGTTGCCAGATTCCCCAGACGTTGACCTCGCGCAGGCTGTTCACGTCGGTGGTGCATCGGCTGATGATTCGGCCGAGCTTCGTGCGGTCGTAGAAATTCATCGATAGCCGTTGAAGCTGGGCGAAGATTTTCCGGCGAAACTCGAATTGCACGCTCTCGCCCGCGCGCGTCATCAGCAGGATGGTGAACCGCTGCAACACCACCGACGCGATGAACACCAGGGTCCAGGTCGCGATGATGCGAGCGATGTGCCAGGATGCCGCCGTGGTTGAAACACCCGGATGCTGCCCGCCGGCGAATTCAGTGCCGTAGTTGATGATGCGCTCGATGAACAGCGGGCTGAGCATATCCAGCAATACCTGACAGAGCCCCAGCCCAATGGCCCCGACATACCACCATTTGAAAGGGGCCAGCGACATCAGCAGCCGCTTCACGAGCGGCCATTGGATGGGGCGATAGCGATCTTCGTCCTCGGATTCGATCTGCGCAGCGCGCGCGACCGCGGCGGGGACGGCCGGGGGCTTTGAAGAACGAGATTGGCTTGCCGAAAGCGACATGGGGTTCAAATATTTGAAATTTGAAATTTGAAATTTGAAACTTCGTTCATCCGTTCTTCTCCACCGCCGCGACCGCGGCGTCGATGTCGGCGACGGATTGCACGCGCTTCATGTGCGACGGCGCATCCGCCGGGTTCTCGGAAAGCGCCTCATCGCCGAACAACTGCGCTTCGGCAATTTCGCGGTAATGCCCGTCCTGCTCCATCAATTGGGCGTGCGTGCCGATCTGCGAAACTTTTCCGTGTTCCATCACCACGACCAGATCGGCCTGCTTCACCGTGCTGATGCGGTGGGCGATGACGAACGTGGTGCGGCCCCACATGACGAATTTCATGCCGCGGCGGATCAGATCCTCCGTCTCGGGATCGACGGCGGCGGTGGCATCATCCAGAATCAGCACGCGCGGATTGGTGACGATCGCGCGGGCGATCGCCAGGCGCTGCCGCTGGCCTCCGGAGAGGCTGGCGCCGCGCTCGCCGAGCATCGCGTGATATCCGCGCGGCATCGCTTCGATGAAGTCGTGTGCCTGCGCCAGCCGCGCGGCGGCTTCCACATCCCCTTCACTGATATTGGGCCTGCCGTAGGCGATGTTGCCGGAGACGCGTATCGCTGAATAGATAGGTTTCCTGAAAGACGACGGAAACCTGAGTCCGCAAACTCGCCAGCGTGAGATCGCGGATATCGACGCCGTCGATCAGGATGCGGCCGCGCTGGACGTCGTAATATCGAGCGATGAGATTGACCAGCGTAGTTTTTCCCGCTCCCGTCGGTCCGACGATCGCGACCACGCTGCCGCCCTTGATGCTGAAGCTCACATCGTGAACAACCGGCTTGTCAGGGTCGTACCCGAACGTCACGTTTTCAAAGGTGACGGTGCCCGGACCCTCGGGTAATTGGCGGGCATTGAGTCGCTCGCCGACGGTGGGCCGGGCCATGAGCACTTCGTATAACCTTCGGGACGACACCATCGCGTTTTGATATTGCTCGTTGATGGTCGATACCTGCTGCAATCGCCCCAGGATCGCCCCCATCGCCCCGCCGAGCATGAATAGATCGCCGGCCTTCATTTTGCCGTGGATCATCAGAATTCCCGCGACGAGAAACAGGGAGAGATGCGAAGCCATGGCGATGGAGCGAATGACGGGCTGAAAATCCGCGAACATGCGGATGCGCGTCAGGACCCGGCCTTTGAATGTGTCGCAATTCGCCTGATATTTGTCGATCTCCTGGCCCTCGGTGGCGAACGCCTTGATGACGTGAACGCCGGCGATGTTTTCGGTGATGATCGAAACGTTCCGGTCCTCGGCCTCCATCACGCTTTTGGCGACAGGCTGAATCTTCCGGCTGAATCGCAGGATGTAGTAGGTCCAGATCGGCAGCGGAACCAGCGACAAAGCCGCCATCCATTTGTTCACCGTCCATATCAGGACGATGTAGAACGTCACGGTGAGGGCGATATCCAGAGTGACGAGCACGGCCGTCTGGACGAACGAGCGCACGTTCTGCAAATCGGAGAGAGCGCGGTTGATCAGTTGTCCCGAGCTGTGCACATCGTGAAACCCAAACCCGACGCGCTGGACTTTGTCGTACACCGCCTCGCGGAGGTAGAAGACCATGTTCATGCTCATCCGCGTGTTGGAGGTTTCCTTGAAATATCGAACCACCAGCATGAGAACGACCAGGCCGGCCAATATCTTCAAAATGTGAATCAGTTGCTGCGTCCCCGGATCGGGCCGATTCAACCATTGGCGGATGGAAAGGGATTGGCTGGCGTCGATCCGCTGAATGGTCTGGATGGCGTTGATGGCTTTGCGCCGACGCCAAGGGTAAACGTCTCGGTCGCTGCCACCGCGGCCACCCATAAGCAGGCCAGGATCACCAGGACTATCACCGGGCGAATGAACCGGAACATCCACCGGAAAAGCATCCGATTGGACGGATTGGCCCCAAACGGAGATGGCTGCCCCGGCTCCGAGGCGGAAACCTCGGTGGCACCATGGGTTAGATCCGATTGACCGGTGTTGCGAACGGCTGACTGATTGGGCACTTTTGAAACCGCTTCTCGTTGAACGACCGTAACGCTATCGATGCCATCGGCCTAGTCAAGCGAATGAGTTCCGAAAATAAGAGCTTGCAATCACGCTTGCATACTGTTATATATCTGTAATCACTTTCCCTGGGTAACGATGGTCTTTCGGATTGAATCCTCTTCGGGCGTACCGATCACTCGACAGATCGCGGACCAGATCAGGGCTCAATGTGCCAGTGGATCGTTGAGGCGCGGCGATCGCCTGCCCAGCGTGCGCGAGCTGGCTCGCGAACTGGCGGTCAACCAAAACACCATCCTGCGAGTTTACGAAAGACTGACGGCCGAGGGATTGCTGGAACGACGGCATGGCGCTGGAACGTACGTTAGTGCCGCCCCGCCGGTGGGACAATTGAAGGCTCAACATCAGATTCTACGCGAGGAGCTTGGCCGACTCGTGCGGCGGGCGAGGCTGCTCGGAATCGCCGGGGCGGAATTGCACACGCTGCTGGATGAAGCGCTGAGCGAGCCGGAGGAAGCAACGAAAAATTCAACGGAGGTGCGGCAATGAATCCAACTATTTCGGTCCAGAACGTCGTGAAAGGATTTGGAGCCAAATCAGTCCTTCGCGGCGTCGATCTGCAAATCCCCGCGGGGACGGTCGTCGGCCTGCTGGGAACCAACGGTTCGGGAAAAACCACCCTGCTCAAATGCCTGGTTGGATTACTCCGGCCGCAAAGCGGACAGTGTGAGTTGCTGGGGGAACCATCATGGGATTTGTCGGCGCAGGCGAAAGCGCGGCTCGGATATGTGCCGCAGATCGTGAATCTGTATCCCTGGATGAAAATCGCCGAATTGCTGCAGTACACGGCTTCGTTTTATTCCAATTGGAATGACGATCTGGCCAGCCGATTGATGCGCGAGTGGGAACTGGCGGCCGGCGACCGAGTGGGGACTTTGTCGGTCGGGCAATTGCAAAAAGTGGCAATCCTTCTGGCCCTGGCGCATGAGCCGGACGTGCTCATCCTCGATGAGCCGGCGGCGAGCCTCGATCCGCTGGCGCGACGACAGTTCTTGAAGCTGATCATCGATCTGGCCGAGCCGGGCAAGCGGACGGTTTTGTTCTCAACGCATATCACTTCCGATCTGGAGCGTGTGGCGGACCATGTCGCGATTCTGAAAGACGGGCGGATCGCGTATTTCGGGCTGCTGGAAGAGCTGAAGGAGCAGACGCATCTGAACCTCGAAGACGCATTTCTGGAGATGCACCATGCGTAATCCTTACGTGGAGGTATCCCGCACCTATATCCAGCGATTGCTGTCGTCGTGGATAACCATCCTCTGGACTTTCGTGGCGTTCACGATGTTTCTGGAATCTCTAGTCATATCCGCCACGCCAGGCAGGGAAACGCCGGCCATGCTTTGCGCGATGTCGGATTTGTTCATGGCGATGTTGCTGTGGATCCACTTTCGAGAGCAGGTGGCGAGCGACCGGCGGACGCTTTGGCCGAACTATGCCCGGCCGCACGTTGTGGTCTTCACCGCAATCGCAGCCGTGTTCTTCATCGGCTGGCCGTTGACAGTGGTCGTCATGCACGGGGCAAGATTCTTGGGACTCTTGGTGATCTCGACGGGAATATTCGCGTTGGTCGGCTGGTGCGTGGCGACCGCTTCGATCGCGTTTGGCGCGCTCGCGATCATGGTGGAGTTGGCGATGGGAATTCCCGGAGTAGCCAAAGCCGTTTTCGGGGGACAGTATGAACATCTGCTTGATGGCGTTCTGGCTCTATCGATAGTCGCGTCGGCGTTAGCCGTTCTTCGGACGGTTCGGTCGACGGAGAAGGAGGCTGGACGCGGAAGTGGATTTCAATTCGATACGTGGAGCCTAAAGCCGCGGATGACGGGAGAAGTTAATCGCACCTGGTCGCAACAGAGCGGGCTGTTTCGGCAAAGCAGCCGCATTTATATCCCGACCGACGACGGCCTCTGGGAGCGCGCCCGCAGGTGGCGGTCGCTCAACCGAATTACGGTGAAGCCCACTTTGTTTCTCGCGACATTGGTAGTCGTGATAATATTGTTTTCCGGGGGATTTGAACGAGCCGGGGTCAAGGGTTTGCTGATAACGCCTGTGTCGGTGTGGGTCGTCATCATGCCGCCGCTTTTGTTTCCGCAATCGTGGTGGAACCTTTGGCGGTTCCTGGAAACGGATTCTCTCAAACCGATGGACCGCCGATCGTTTCTTCAGGAAATCGGTCTGGCCATCGCGGTGCAGACATTGGAAACGTGGTGCATCTTTGCGGGCTTATTCGTCCTTCTTATCGCATGGGGAAATCAATGGCACGTTGATGTCGGATCCCTGATGACGTTATTAGCGATCTCGCTCGGCACGACAGCTTGTGGACTGGCTACGGCGTTCTGGCTCATGCGATATCGTTCACCGTACCTCATGATGTTCTTAATTATGGCGCCAACATCCATTGTAGGGGCGGTCATAGCGCGCGATGGCGTTTTTCCCTCGCGGGCGAATAGCCAGCCGTATATGGTCATCGGCGCGGTTGTGTTTCTATGGCTTGGCGTGGTGATTACGCAAAGCGCGTATCGCAAATGGCTGCTAACAGAATTGGGTTAGACAGGCGGCCAGATTGTGGACAAATCCCCCGCAATCCCCTAAAACTTCCGGTCTTCACAAATCGAAGGGCTTAAATCTGCGGCTATTTCAGCGCAACGACCGATAAAAACGGACATGGCGACATCAGCAACCGCGACCGGCGTCACCCGATACCTTCTGGAGGCGGTCGGTAAATTCGCCGCCGCCCGGCTTCGGCAAGTCGGCGCAAAGCGCATGCACCCGAATTGGGAAGCCCGCGCGGCCATCTGCGAACGCTGCCCTCTTCGCATCATCAGTTGCGGAGTTTCATATTGCGGTAACCCGCTGCTCAGGCAACTTGATCGCGACCCCGTCATCGACGGCTGCGGCTGCCCGTGTCACGATAAATCCAAGGACCCCGCGGAGCATTGCCCGATCGATTCGCATCACGAGGCGGCTGCAAGTGATGAAAATGGTTGTTCCTGCAAGTGGTGCCGGAAGCAAAACTCGAAATCCGAAACTCAAATTTTCATTTCTCCCACTCGATATCCTTCACCCCCGACCGGAAATTTGTCCACCGCGCCTGGACGAACAGCCAATCGCTCAGCCGGTTCAGATAGGTAATCACCGTCGCTGACACCGGCCGGTCGTGGGAAAAGGTGACGACAACGCGTTCCGCCCGGCGGCAAACGGCGCGGGCAACGTGTAATCGAGCGCTGGTTTCGCTTCCCCCGGGCAAAATGAAATTCCGTAGAGGTTCCAATTCCTCGGTGGCGGCATCAATTTCCATTTCCAGCCGGTCGATGCTGGATTCTTCCAGCGAAGGTAGGTGGGCCGGCGGGCGGTCGTCCGGGCAGGCCAGGTGCGAACCGATCACGAACAATTCATTCTGTACGCAGCGAAGCTTTCCCCCTAAATCGCCGGCGATTTCCCCGCCTGATACCGCGGCCCAGCCGACGGCAGCATTCAATTCATCCACGGCCCCGACGCATTCGATCCGCGCATCGGATTTTGGGACGCGCTGGCCCCCGATCAATCCGGTTGAGCCGTCGTCGCCGGCTTTTGTGTAAATCTTCATATCGAGCTGTATTGTCATTTGTCGAGGGTTGTTTGTCATCAGCCTAATGACAACTGGCAACTTACGCTAAAATGCCCTTAGGCTCTGTCTGAAAACCCTAATGGGCCGCGCCGGCCATGGCTTGGCCCGAATCAAGGAACGAGGACGAGTATGGGTTTAAATAACCCTGTGAGGACGAGTGACGCCGAGTCGGGCCAAGCCATGGCCGGCCCGCAGGGTTCGACCGGAAACGGGCCATCTGCGTCGTTGCCGCTCCTCGCCGTGTGTTGTATAAACACTGCTTCGTCGCGGCGCCTAGCATCTGGCCCGTTTCCGGTCGAACGCGGCCCATTAGAGTTTTCAGACAGAGCCTAATGACCCGGGACCAAATTCTCCTGATGCTGATCCCTTTCGCCTACCTGATCGGATCGATCCCTTTCGGCCTGATCGTGGGAAAAGCCAAGGGCATCGATCCGCGAACGGCGGGCAGCGGAAATATCGGCGCGACCAATCTCGGCCGGTTGCTGGGGGCGAAATTCTTTGCCCTGGTTTTCATTCTCGATCTGCTCAAGGGCGCTATCCCCACCCTTGCGGCCGGGGCCGTGATCGGATTCCAGGTCGATGATCGGCGGACCGGCTTGCTCTGGATGATCGTGGCCGCGGTCGCGGTGATCGGTCACGTTTGCAGCATCTTCCTGAAATTTAAGGGTGGCAAGGGCGTCGCCACCGGTGCGGGCGTGGTGCTGGGAGTGTTCCCATATTTCACCTTCGCGGCGATCGCGGCGCTGGCGGTGTTCTATATCGTCTTCCGGCTGACGAGATTTATCAGCGTCGGGTCGATGGTCGGGGCGGCGTCATTTCCCGCAGCCTATATCGCCATCGGCATTAGCCGCTGGCCAATAACCGGCGCGCAACTGCCAATGCTATGTTTCGCGATCTTTTTTCCACTGCTGCTAATCTTCAAACATCGTGGCAACATCGCCCGTTTGCGGGCCGGGACGGAACCCCACTATTCACCGAAAAGATCATGCGCATCAAAGTGAACGGACAGGATCAGGAAGTTTCGGAGGATTCCGATATTCATGTGCTGCTGGCGGCGCATAAGCTCACGCCGGATAAGGTGGCCGTGGAACTCAACCGCCGGCTTGTCCGAGCGGAAAAGTACGATACGCGATTGAAAGCCGGGGATGAGATTGAGATCGTGACGTTCGTCGGAGGCGGGTGAATCAATCCCACGCGCTGCTGCTATTCAGCGTCATGAGGACCGCGTAGGAAACGCCTGAGATTCCGAAGCTGATAAACCACGCGTAATTGTATATCTGCGTCCAGATCGGCGCGAAGTGGACAACATTGACAACGCCGAGGAATCCGGGGACGCATGGAGCAATGCCCAGTACAAATGCCACGCTCGCCCACGGGTTAAACCCGCTCTCGTACCAATACGGCCCCTCCCTTTTGTAGAGACCCGCAATATCAAGTTCACCGCGGCGAAGGACGAAATAATCAACGATTAAAATGCCGCCGATGGCCCCCAGGAGTGATGAATAGGCTACGAGCCATGTAAAAATATATCCGCTGGGGTCGGCGAGGAGTCTCCAGGGTTCGATGAGGATACCGATGATGCCGGTGATAAGGCCGCCGGTGCGGAAACTGATCCGCCGAGGCCAGAGGTGGGAAAAATCGTTGGCGGGGCTGACGACGTTGGCTGCGAGATTGGTGGCCAGCGTGGCGACACAGAGCGAAAGCATGGCAATCACCAGCACGACGGGGTTACTGAATCGCGTGAGGAGGTCGACGGGGTCCCAGATGGCGGCGCCATAGATGATAATCGTCGCGGATGTGACGGCCACTCCAATGAAGGAGTAAAGCGCCATCGTTGTGGGAAGGCCCAAAGCCTGTCCCAATATCTGGCTTTTTTGAGACTGGGCGAATCGCGAAAAATCGGGGATGTTCAAAGACAGGGTGGCCCAGAAGCCAATCATGCCGGTAAGGGCGGCGAAGAAGAATGGCCAGAACTGTCCCGCCTTGGCCCCACCCGGCGCGAAGGCCGATGGCTGCGAAAGCATCGGGCCAAAGCCGTGAGCATGAATATAGGCCCAGAGAAGAAGGGCCAGCCCCAACAAAATCAGCAGAGGCGCTTTGATGTTCAGAAGAATTCGAATGGACTCGATGCCCTTATATATGATGAACATATTGATCCCCCAGAACAAAAGGAAACAGGCGATCTGGGGAAGGTTGATGGACAGAAAAGTGTTGGGCCAATTGCGAAGGGATGGATCGAAGACGGCGGCGATTTTGTAGATAGCTTCTCCGCCGATCCAGGTCTGAATGCCGAACCATCCGCAGGCGACCAGGGCGCGCATCAGCGCCGGCAAATTCGCGCCGCGAATTCCAAAACTCGCGCGGCAATAGACGGGAAACGAAATGCCGTAACGCGTACCCGCGTGCGCGTTCAAAATCATCGGAATCAAAACGATGATGTTGCCCAGGGTGATGGTGAGGACCGCCTGCCACCAGTTCATCCCCTCGGCGATCAGCGATGATGCCAGCATGTAGGTCGGAATGCAGGCGCACATGCTGATCCAAAGGGCCGCGAAATCACCGACGGCCCATTTTCGGCCCGACGAGGGTATCGGGGCGATATCATTGTTGTAATAGGGGGAATTGGAAACGTCTTCGCTCAGTTCGCGGATTTCAGCATTCGCTGTAAGTATCGACATGGGGAATCGGCGGCGACGGCGGGGCTAATTATGAAGACGACAATGCCAAGGTCAAGTTTTTCGCGGGGAAGATCATTTGGCAATCGGCATTGGGCATCCTAGTATTTCCCCATGCTGTCCCCGCTTCGCATCGCCAAATTCGAAATCCGCAACCGGCTGTTTGTCGGGACCGGGAAATACGCTTCCTACGAGGTCATGCAGAAGGCGCTGGAGGCCAGCGGGTGCCAAGTCGTCACGGTCGCGGTTCGACGAGAGCGGCTAATCGATAAGCAGGGTCGTAGCATTCTCGATTTCCTCGATCTGAACAAATATATCATTCTTCCCAATACGGCCGGGTGTTTCAGCGCCGAGGATGCGATCCGCGTTGCGATGCTCGGCCGCGATTTGCTCGAGAAGCAGAAGAATCCCGGCGCGAATTGGGTGAAGCTGGAAGTGCTGGGGGATAAGAAGACGCTTTTGCCCGATCCGATGGGATCGCTCGAGGCAACGCGAGAACTGGTCAAGGAAGGCTTCACCGTACTGTGCTACACCAGCGATGATCCGATCGCGGCCCGGCGGATCAAGGAAGCCGGCGCCGCCAGCGTGATGCCGGCCGGCAGCCCGATCGGTTCGGGCCAGGGCGTGTTAAATCCGCTGAATATTTCCCTGTGCCTGGAAACGCTCAAGGAAGGCGACGCGAATTACCCGGTCATCGTCGATGCCGGCGTCGGCACCGCCAGCGATGTGACTATCGCGATGGAACTGGGCGCGGATGGCGTGCTTCTCAACACGGGCATCGCCCATGCCAAGGATCCGGTGAAAATGGCCGACGCCATGCGCCTGTCGCTGGAAGCAGGCCGGCTTGCCTATGAATCCGGCCGGATTCCCAAAAAGCGATATGCCACCGCCAGCAGCCCATTCGACGGCGTCATCAGCTACATTCCTGGCGAGTGAAACGCGGCAAAGCTTCATGTCTCAGGAACTTTGGAATTCGCTCGGGCAAAAAGCCGGGCTGACCCTGAATTCCGATCAAATTGGACAACTTGGTTCCTATCTTGATCTGCTTCTAGCAGCCAACCAGCGGATGAATCTCACGCGAATCACCGACCGCGGCGATGCGGAGATTCTGCATGTTGGAGATGCCCTGACATTGCTGCCGCATCTTCCGCCGAACGCGCATCGGCTGGCAGATGTCGGCGCCGGCGGCGGGGTTCCGGGGATCGTTCTGGCCATCGCCCGGCCGGAGATCCACGTCACGCTCATCGAAGCGACGCGTAAAAAAGCGGATTTCCTGCGCGCCACCGCCGCCGAGCTGAAGTTGGCGAATATTGCCGTCGAGTCCCAACGGGCCGAGAAAGTCGCCCATTCTTCGCAACGCGAATCTTTTGATGTCGTCGTGGCCCGCGCGGTCGCCCTCCTGCCAATTTTGGTCGAATGGCTCCTGCCCCTGGCGAGGGTCGGCGGATTTGCACTGGCCATGAAAGGCCCAAAATCGGTTGATGAACTTAAGGAGGCCCAGCACGCAATCAGGCAACTGGGTGGAGGCCCCGCTTCAGCATTGCCGGTCGATTTGCCGCAAACCGCCGGGCATTTGTTAATCAAAATCCCGAAAATCGCCCGAACTCCGGCTCGATTTCCCCGCGATCCGTCCATTGCAAAAGGTATCCCGATATTGCGGGAAGGGCACAGGCCAAGCGAGTAATCGGTGGATATAATCGACGGAAAGCCAAGGAGGTTGCGCTGCAGGCAATATACCAGGAAGGTGCCACATGCTCGTGCTAACTCGTCAGCGGGACGACAGCATTATGATCGGAGACGATATCGAGGTGAGAGTCGTCGATATCCGGGGGGATAAGGTGCGGCTCGGAATCACGGCCCCCCGGAGCGTATCAGTTCATCGCCGGGAGATTTACGATCAGATTCGCGATGAGAACAAAGCGGCCGCGCAACTTAGACCAGAGGACCTGACCAATATGCCCAAACCACAAGAGGCTGCAGAATCGTTTCCGCATCTGGCCGCGGAAAACCGCGATCCATTTTTGCTGGCAGCGATTGCCGAGGCACAAGCCGGCCTGCGCGAGGGAGGATTGCCGATCGGCTCCGTCCTCGTCAGGGCTGGCCAGATCATCGGCCGCGGCCACAACCGCCGAATCCAGCGCGGTGACCCCATGGCCCATGCCGAGATCGACTGCCTCACCAACGCCGGGCGGCAAAAAACTTACCGTGATACCGTGCTCTACTCGACGCTGATGCCCTGTCATCTTTGCAGCGGCGCCGCGGTTCAGTTTGGCGTGCCGAAGGTGATCGTCGGCGAAAGCGTGAACTTCAGCGGCGCGCCCGAGTTCATGCGATCCAAGGGAATCGAGGTTGTCGATCTCCACGATCAGGAATGTATCGACATGATGTCCCAGTTCATCCGCGAACATCCCGATCTCTGGAACGAAGACATCGGAAAATGACACTCCCTGCCAACCGCCCGGAACTTCCGCCGCAAAGCCGCATTTCCTCCCGCGTCGACGGCAACGAGATAAGCATCCTCATCCCGCTCTACCGGCACCTCCGGCGGATGCGTTCCCGCAAGTCTGGTGGTTGCCTTCGCCTTCCTCGCCGTGACCTTCACGGCCCAGGGGCTCCTGACACGAAACCCATTGTGGTCGATCGGCGGATTGCTTTTCTTCCTCCTGACCGGCTGGCAAATCCTGGCCCGTTTCGGCCCAGCTTTGAAAACCCCAAGCCAGATCAAGCTGCAAATCAGCCCGGAAGCATTGACCGCGACCACCGGCTCCGCCGAAGCGCCGATGAGCCGCCGTTGGATGCGATCGGCCATTTCCAGCATCCGCGCGGAACCGCCGATGTTGAATATTTATCTCACCGGCCGGGACACGCCGGTTTGTCTTTTGTCCGATCTTGATCCGGCTGAGCTAAATTGGATCGCCGATCAAATCCGCGTCAAATGGGGTCAGCAAAAAGATTGATCCACCTTGCGAGCAAGATATAATTAAGCCGATTGGCCGAGGCGTCCTTTCGCCGACGGGAGGCGGGTTTCCATGAAGAAGTGCGCGGCTCTCGTACTTGCCCTTACAGCGTCCACCCTATCGCTATCCGGTTGCGCATTGATCGACGGCAATTATGGCTCCGACCAATGTGGCGGCAATCAATATAGCAGCAATCAATTCGATAACAGTCAGAACGATACGCTCTTCAGCGGTAAACAACCAGGCGAGACAAAACGACATGCGGACGACTGGGTCGGACCTCTCTTGGACGACGTTAGCGGCAACTGATTTGTCGTTTGCCCGACCTTGACCCGCCGAGTCGAAATGGATCGCGGATCAAATCCACGTCAAATGGGGTCCGGAAAAGAATTGATCGAACGGCGATCTACTTCACGCGCAGAAGCATCGTTTGCCTGCCGGTGAGGAGCAGATCAAATCCGTCGCGGATGATCGCCGAAACAGCCAGACGGCCTTTGCCGCCGAATGCGATATCGGTGTCGTCGATCAGGACGATGGAAGACGGCGCGAGTTTTTCTCTCGCCGCCTGGTATGCTTCAAGGTGTTTTTCCGCGTAGGGAATTCCCTCCAGGGCATCCCAAGCATCAAGATACAATAGATCGATAATGCCGTTGAACTCTCGCAGAAACTGCACGCCGTCGCCGCAGTAGACATGAACATTGGGATACGATCTGCACGCTTCGGCGGTGACGTTGCAGGCCTCCGGAATGATATCGACGGTGTGAACCGCAAGGCCGGTCCGTCCCCAAAAGGCGGTGGAATGACCATCGTTGCAGCAGAGCGGAATGAAATCGTCAAATGAATGCGTTAGAGGTTGGCGCATGCAACCGACTTCAACAATGGTCCTGCCTTGCATTTTCACCAGCAAATCGATGGCGGAGAGAATATAGGGGCGAGGTTTGCCCCGAACGTGAATTTGGTCCTCAAGAGGCACGGAATTGCCGAAGAACAACGGATGTTTGATGCCCTGAAAGTGGCGGGTAATAATTTCGCGTGCAAACTCCCACGACGAATTCTGAGACATCGCTTCAAGCTCCTGGGCTCAATGGCCGCGGGATCGCCATCCCGCGGCTTTGCGCGGAGCGGCGAATCGCTATTTTGCGCGTGGCGGTAAAACGAGGCTTTTCACCTTCAAAATATGTGGCCGGGCCTTGAGGCGGTTGAACAGGGCTTCGGGCGGCGGGCTGTCGGTCTTGATGACCATCAGGGCCGTGGCCTTGCCCCCTGAATCAAATTCCCGGCTGATGACCATGTCCGCGATGTTCACCTGCGCATCGCCAAAGCTCGAACCCACCAGGCCGATCACGCCCGGCTCGTCCTTGTTCACGATCAGCACCATGTTCCCCTCGGGGACCATGTCCATGCTGTAGCCGTCGATGCGCAATACGCGCGGCCAGCCGTCGGCGTAAACCGTGCCCAAAACCCGGTGGCTTTCGCCGGTTGGGCTGTCGACTCGCACGCCGATGACGTCCCCGACCAATCCCGCGGGCGGATTAGGCTCGTGGATCGTGACCATTTCGATGCCCCGCCCCCGAGCCAGGTGTTCGACGTTGATGACATTCACGCCCGTCGCCAGATGCGGCCGCAACAGTTCGACGGCGGCCACGCGAAGCAGCGTATTCATATGTTTGGGCGCCCGGGTTCCGCTGGCGCGGAGGGTGATGGTGCGATACCCGCCTTCGCAAAGAGCCGCCAGAAGAATGCCGATTCGCCGGGCCAGTTCCACCAGCGGTTTTTCATCGGCGGGCAAATCCAGCTTCAATCCGCCGGCGTTGACCGCGCCGCGGATTTCGCCGGTGTTGAGATATGCCACGATCGCCTTGCACGCTTCAACCGATACGGCCGTCTGGGCCTCATCGGTGCTCGCGCCCAGGTGCGGCGTCAACACGGCGTTCTCGCAACCAAACAGCGGATGATCCTTGGCCGGCGGCTCGGTCGCGTAAACATCGATCGCCGCGCCGGCGATCTTCTTTTCCTTGAGCGCCTCGGCCAAGGCGATCTCATCGACGACTTCGCCGCGCGCATCGTTGATCACCAGCAGATTCGGCCGGCATTTGCTCATCAGGCGATCGCGATTCAGCAGATGCCTGGTCTGATCCCCGCCGGGAACATGGAACGTGATGACATCGATCTGCGAAAGGAACTGATCGAAATCCTTGACGAGTTTTACCTTGCCGTCCAGCGCTGCCGGACCGGTGAAATAGGGATCGAATCCGACGACGTTCATCTCCATCGCCAGGGCGCGCGTCGCCACGGTGCGTCCGATCCGTCCGAGGCCCACGACGCCGAGCGTTTTCCCCGCCAATTGCGTGCCCTGATAAACGCTCCGCTTCTTCCATTCCAACTGCCCCGATTTCAGGCTCGCATGCGCCTGCGGAATTTTTCGGGCCAGCGACAGCAGGAGGGCCAGCGCGTGCTCGGCGGTCGAAAGTGTGCTGGCCTCGGCGGTGTTGAGCACCAGGATGCCCTTGGAAGTCGCGGCTTCCAGATCGATGTTGTCGACGCCTACGCCGGCACGGGCGATCGCTTTGAGATTCCCCGGCTTCTCGAGCACCTTGGCCGTCACCTTCGCGCCGAGCGGACGATCAGGGCATCATATTCCCCAACGATGGCGGCAAGTTCATCTTCCTTCAGCCCGACTTTCGCGTCGAAGGCGGCATTGTTTTGCTTCAAAAAGTCCAAACCTTCTTCAGCCAATTTATCGGCAACCAGAATACGCATGTCTAAAACCTCCAAATAGCGTGGAAAGGGTCGAATCGTAAGGAACGGGGGGCTGGGGTTCAAGTCTGGCAACTAACCGTCATTTCCGCGCGATCTTGCTCCACCGGCGATAGAAAAGAAGCAAAACGCTCGGTCCGAATGCGACGAACATGATCACGACGCCGATGCAGATGCCCATCCCGGTGAGGATTCCAGCGCAACAGTCGGGGCGGCGACGCACGATGATGTGCATTGGACCGCGACCAGCAATTCAAGCACGCTGCCGGCGATGAGGAATCGGTGCAGGTTCATTCCGATGCCGGCCGGGTCGATCCTGAACGTGATCCATATGAAAATGCCTGACCAGAAAATCCAGACAATGCCGGCTGCAATTGCCAATTGGGTTGCAATGTCGCCGTTTTCGTTGCGGAATTCTTCAAACGCCATGCCCCCGCCAATCAGCAGGCCGGCGATCAGTAGTCCCGAGGCGATGATGGGAATCCAGACGGATCGGCGAGTGATGGGCCGGCGGCGCAGCGTCCGAACCGGCACGATCACGAGCGTCAGGCCGGAAATCACCAGGACCGATACGCAGACCGCCAGGAAAATGACATTAATATCGAACAACCAGCTCGCCCACGCCGGCAAAGTAAGCAATCCGCCGAGCAGCAGGAGATAAATCGCGACAATGGCGTAAACCCATTTCGGCCGAGGGCCGGCGGGCATTTCGGACAGAGGAGGCTCGTACTCCAACGGGACGGGAGTCGGATCATTCACAACCAACCCCTCACAGGATCATCAACCCCTTGGCCGCGCGGCATCCTTCTTCTCTTCCCGTGCCGGCAATCTTTCAATTTCTCTCATTTGATCCAACAGCTCCGGTTTACCAAGCCGATCGGCGCAGAATCGGGCGATCGATTTCAGACCGTTGGCGTACCATTTCAACAATTTCGGGCTGGACCGAATCTCCGGCGGGACTTTCGACCAGATCATCCCCTGCTCAAAAATCGACTTTTCGTGTTGTTGGCACAGCACGCAAAGTTTTTCCTCGTCTCCCGTGGCGGCGGCGTCGAACAATTCCTGGCGAAGCTGGTCCGGCGTAATGTCGGGTTCATTCACCTTCGGGATGCGCAGCTCGATTATTACCGGATCGCTGGCCGGCGAAGGCTTCGCGCGCTTGAGAAATCCGAAAAGTCCCATAATTCAATGGAAACAGGGCCAGGAACATCAGGCCCATTGCAATTCCAACTGCTCAAGAACCGGCTGGTCGCCGGCGCACAGCCAGTTAGTTGCCCGGTCCTGCTCCGCCAGGACCAGGCGATTTTGCATCCGTTCGTCGGCGCTGAACAACTCGCGCAATAGCCGCGGGCAATTACACTGCCGGCTTCGGTGCAACAGAATAATATGTTTCGGCAACCGCCGCCTCCGAACTTGCGACTGATCCAGAATTTCCCGCACTGCGTCCAGCGCATCCTGATTGGAAAGATGGCCGCGGCCGCCCATGATTCTGCGCTTCAGGAACGCGGGCCTGTCGCTATTCAACTGCATTATCGGATCATAATTGCTTTCGATGGCGAGCACGTCGACGCCGCTGAAATGCCGGATAAGTGCCTGATTCACGCGGCCCAGGTCCGTGGCGTATCCGAGGCGCGACCCGGATCCCTCGACAAGAAATCCGTGCGAACCGATTTGATCGTGCGGGAAGTGAATCGCGGTGAGATCGAACCCCATGGCCGGGGAAAATTTTTCGCCGTTGAAGGGCCGGATCAGCCGCGCAAATTCTGCCGCCCCGCCGCCAAGGCGGGCGAGGTCATCCATTCGGTCTTCGTGGCAGAACAGGGATATTTCCCGGCGAACGATGGTGGCCGCCCAGGCGGGATTGAAATGATCGCGGTCCAGATGTGTCAGACAGATGGCGGCGACACTCTCGACACCGATGCCCAATCCCTTCATGCGTCCAGCGGCGGTTCTTGGACCGATGCCGCAGTCGATGAGCATGATCGCGCCGCCGGACCGCACCACCGAGCAATTGCCGGCTGATCCGCTGGCGAGAATGGAAAGTGACAGCGACATCCGTGCCCTGAATTGTTTTGTCGTCTCACACCGCCGCGACAATCGCCTTAAATCCGAGATTCAGATAATCCAGTACGTCCTGGGGCTCGCGTCCGCTCTTGGGAATCTGGCGGACGAACAATGCCTTTAGCTTTAATCCCGATCCGCTGGCGGCAATCTGTTCGGCGATCTCGCTGTCGAGGCCGCCGGTGTAATTGTCCTCGACAGTGATGATTCGGCCGCCGGATTTGGCGGCGATGTCCAGGATGCCGGTGTCCTTCAGCGGCAAACCATAGGCGTCGATCACGCCGGCTTTTTTGCCGCTCTTGGCCAATTCATCGGCAGCCTTGAGACATTCGTGAACCATGTATCCGGCTGTGACGAACACCAGGTCTTTGCCTTCGCGCAGAACCTTGTAGCCCCCCACCTCGAAAGTGTCGTCCGGCTTATAGAGAATTTTCGTGTCAGCCCGCAACGCACGCTGATAGCACGTGCCATTCACATTGGCCATCAATTCCGTGATCTTGTAGCAACTGACCGCATCGGCCGGGAAAAAATATCGAACCGCCATCTGGCCGTTGTAATTCTTCACATGACAAAAACTTCGGAAAAAAGCCACGTCCGGTAGGGACATCTGGCTCGGTCCATCGGAGGCGAGGGTCACCCCGGCATGAGTGCCGGTGATTTTCAGGTTCGCGCCGCTGATGATGGCCATCTCGACCTGGTCATAGGCCCGCGTGACGAACTTGGCGAACGTGGAGCAGAAGGGGATTTTCCCCGCCGCGCTCGCGCCGGCCGCGACGCTGATCATGTTCTGCTCGGCGATCTTGCATTCGAGATATTGCGCGGGGAATTTCTTGGCGAACCATTCGGCGTGAGTCGAGTTCTTCACGTCCGCGTCCAAGCCGATGATGCGCTTGTCCGCTTCGCCGAGCGCCACCAGCGCTGCTCCGAACGCCTTGCGCGGCGCGATCGGTTTGCCGGCGGCCAAATCCTTATCCAAACCCACCGCCGCCAGACCGTCGGCGAACGATTTGATCTTGATCGCCTTGGTTTCCTGGGCCGGAGCTTTGGCGGTGACCGCGGCGGGTTTCAATTCTCCGGTCGCCTTGTAATCCAGCACACCCAGGTCCTTGGCGGTGGAATCCAGTTCGCCGAGAATTGAAGGGAGTTGATCCTTCTTGACGGGGGTGCCATGCTTGCCCATCCCCTGCTCGTGCGGCGCGCCCCAGCCCTTGACCGTTCGGGCCACGATCGCCATCGGTTTCTGGCCGTTCTGAACGACGTGCAATTCGCCCAGAGCATCATCAATCTCGTGCGGATCGTGACCATCGATCACGCGCACGAGAAAGCCAAACGCCTTGAGCTTCTCGGCCAATCCCATGTAACTCTGCTGCGGCGAAACCCAATCGCTCTGCGCCAGCTCGTTGCAGTTAAAAATCGGAATGACGTTGGTGAGGGCATGATCGACAACGAAATCGGCCGCTTCCCAGATTTGTCCTTCCCGGCTCTCGCCGTCGCCGATGATGCAGTAGATATTTCGGTCGACCTTGTCCATTCGCGCGGCCGCCGCCAATCCCGCAGCAACTGATAATCCCTGACCCAGGCTTCCCGTGGCCGCGTCGAAAAACGGAACGCCCAGCTGCGGATTGGGATGGCCGTCGATCGGGCTGTCGATGGCGCGCAGGGTCATCGCATCGGCGACGGTCATCGGCCTGGCGGCCTCGCGTCCCTTGCCCAGAGGCATGATCATCGCGCCCAAGTCCGCCAGTGCCGCGTAAATGATTGGCACCGCGTGTCCTTCGGACAACACCAGCCGATCGGATGCCAGACTCCACGGGTCCTTTGGATCCCACCGCATCTGGTGATACATGAGGACGGTCACCAGATGGGCCAGGGACAGGGCGGTTGAAGGATGCCCGCTGCCCGCGGATGTGGTCATCTCAACGCTGAGTTTTCCGATATCGATCGCTTTTCGATTTACGGCGGATTCGAATGACATGGGTGTAGAGCCTCCGTGATTAAAAACTTATTTGCGGCGAGAATACATTCGGGGGCGATTGGAAGCAATCAGAACCTATCCGGACGAAACTTCATTTTTCAAAAATTAACGAGGATTTTTATCGGTTACGGTTCTCGTGACGGCCAAGGGCGCTGGCTCGAATATAATCGGCGTTGCCGCTGAGAGCGCGGTTGGCTGGCCTGGTGACAATCGGACGGCCCGTCTGTGAACGCAAGGTTAGATCTTGCGACCGGAAAAAATCGCGGCCAAGTCAATCTGGCCATCCGGGCATTTGAATTCACAATTGATCGCCTCCACGACGGCGATTTGGGAATCTCGCTGGAAACGGACTCGGCCGTCCTGGACGCGGACCGATTGGGCCTCGAATTGCCGCGGGGTGGACTTATCGGTGGACTCTTCCGGCATATCGGAAGCGAACTTCACAGGGCGTTTCGGGACGTTCAGCGAACCATCCTCGCGGCGGATCAGAAATAATTCGGGCCCCTCGATCAGCAGACTCTTGACGACGATCTGCCCGGCCAAGGCCTTGGCCACCGAGATTTGGGCTTCGATTCGGCGGATGGTGAGCAACGGCTGGTCCGGCATATCGCCGGCGACGATCATGTTCGCGGCTTCGAGCCGGCCGGACAGGGGGGAAATCTTCAGCCATCCAAAAGTCACCTTCGAGCCAAGCAGATTCGATAATTTTTCCTCGAGCGGTTGTTGCAGGAGCTTCATGTTTGGCCGGTCTGTTTGCGGTCCTTGACGACTATCTTGCAGGGTGGAAGGGCCGCAAGGAAGCGTTTTCCATACCGCTTAGTTTTAATCCGGCTGTCAAGGATGACGACGATGCCGGTGTCGGTTTTGCTCCGGATCAATCGTCCGAAACCCTGCTTGAGGCGGATAATCGCCTCTGGAACAGAATATTCCATGAACGGATTTCCCCCCGCGCGAGTGATGGCTTCGAGGCGGGCCTCGACAACCGGTTCATCAGGAACGGAAAATGGAAGCTTGACGATGATGACATTTCGCAGCGCATCGCCGCGCACGTCGATCCCCTGCCAGAAGCTGGCCGTCCCCAGCAGCACGGCGTTGGGCGTCGTGCGAAATCGTTCGAGCAAAATCTTCCGCGGCGCATCCTGGCCCTGGACGAGCATCGGATAGCCCAATTTCTCCAATGGCATTTTCAGTCGGCCCGCGGCGTCGAGCAGGGCGCTGAAGCTGGTGAAAAGAACGAAGGCGCCACCGCGAGTTTGTTTCAGATACTCAAGAATCTTTTCACAAGCCGCCGGCGCAAAGCGTGGCGTGTCGCCCGGTTCGGGAAGATCCGACTCGATATACAGCGTCGCCTGGTTGGCATAATCAAACGGCGAACCGAGAGCGAGAGTCTGCGCGCTTTCGGCGCCGAGGCGTGAGACCATGTAGGAAAAATCTCCCGTGGCATGGGCATCCTGCCCATGTTTCTTCTCCGGCAACCCCAGTACCGCGTTAATACGCTCTTCATCTTTCCAACGCCATTTCCAATCTTTAAGTCCCGCTGAATCCGGATTGTCCCACGCATATTCACAGGAATGAATCAGTTCTTTCTCATTACGAATCAGGTGGTCGTAAGATTCAACTTGCCAGAATTCTCCGTCTCGACTGAGTATGCGATTAGCCTCCTTTGCAGTAAATGACTTCCAAGAATGGAGGATTTTGTCCAATGCGAAGCCTTCAAGAGGACGCATTACAACGTGAACGTGATTTGGCATGATGCTCCAGGCGAACAACTCATATCGCTGGCCGTCAAAGTATTTGAGGGCCTCCTGGACCACCGTCGCGACTTCCAGATTGTTCAGCCAGCATGCGCCGCGCCCTGCGTCGAGGAACTTTTCGACGCGTTCGGAAACGAGGTTCTTTAGACGAAAGGTTTCGTTGTCGGTCAGGGCGGCATCGGGAGATGTGGTGTTTTTGAGGAGGTCATCGCGCTCGGATCGCCAGGCTAAAAGGATCTCCTCTGGAAGGGAGTCGGCGAGACGGAAGTTTACGGCGTAGATGGCTCCGGGTTTCGTCCAATGGGGGAGGTGGGCGCCGTGAGGAACGGGCGGGACGCCCGTGCCACAGCACATCGTCGCGGAACACATGATCACGCTCGCCAAATTGCCGAACAAATGCGTCTTGAGGCCCTGGGCGATGTTCACCGGTGCCGCGTGCAAGCTGACATTGCGCCTCGCACGGCCGCCCTGCTCAATCCAGTAAACCGCATCCGGCATCTTTTGCGTGACAACCGCGTCCAATTCCTCGCCGAGCATGCTTACCTTTTCCGACATCGACTGCAATTCGGAAATCTCCTCCTGATTTTCGAGTCGGGGCAGCACGGCTTTGAGGTGCAACGATAATTCGCGCAGCGCCGGCGTCAGATTGTTTTCCACGATTCCCGGCTCGTGCACCCGGCCGTTGTCGCGGCCGTGGTGACGCTGCCATTCCGTGCAGCGATCGAAAAACCCGTCCATGCGCTGATGGATTTCCACGATGGCCTGTATCGCATCGTTGATGTACCCGCCATGCGTGCTCAGAAGCCCCTTGCCGCGTTTGGGGTCGTAAAGCGTGCGAAGCTGATATCGGAGCCGATGTTCGGAGACGTTCAGGCCGAAATGGCTCGCGGCGACATCCTCGATGGTGTGGGCTTCGTCGAGAATGGCGACATCATATTTCGGCAGATAATTCACGCCGGAGATCCGCAGCGCCAGATCGGAAAAGAATAGCGCGTGGTTGACCACCAGGATATTGCCGCTGTTCATCCGGCGTTTGGCGGATTGCCAGAAGCAGTCGTTGTAAAATTGGCATTTTTTCCCGAGGCAATTGCCGTGCTCGGCGCAGACGCGCTCCCAGACCGAAGAGTCGGGCGTGGCCGGCAGATCGGCGAGCGATCCATCCGTGGTTTCATGCGCCCATTGCTCGATGGCCCAGAGCGATTCGAGTTGCCGGGGCTGATCGAAAAGCATTCCCTGCCGGCCGCGGGCCTGCTCCAATCGCCTTCGGCAAAGATAGTTTCCCCGGCCTTTGACCAGTACGGCGGTTAATTCATCGGGATAAACCGACCGGAGCAGGGGAATGTCCCGCTCGATGAGTTGTTCCTGGAGTGCGATGGTATGGGTGGAAACGACGACGCGCTTTTTGTTTTTCACCGCGAAATCGATGGCCGGCATGAGATAGGCAAACGATTTTCCCACGCCGGTGCCGGCTTCAACCATCAGATGCCGGGCGTTTTGAAGAGCGAGTTGGACGCCCTCGGCCATTTCGATTTGTTGGGGACGGAATTCGTAGAGGGGCCCTAGCCGGCGGGCGATCGCGCCGTCTTTGCCGAGGATACTCGAAACCGTCGCGCCCGCTTCCATGCAATGTTGAGCCTATCACCCGGCAAGATGAAATGCCTGCCGCTCGAAGAAATTATCCTTATACGGCCGTCGTCCGGTCATCCAGGCCCAGAGCGAAGCAACAATATATGCTGGAATGAACAGCGGCCCCCACCGCTCGCATTGTCGGACATGAATCCGCTCGTGCGCACGGGTGATAAGCAGCAGTTCATAATCGCGCGCCAGGACAACGTGGCCAAGGGTCATGGCGGACGCTCCGCCGCGAAGAAACAAGCCGATGATCCGGCGAAGGCAGAAGTCCGTCGCCCCGCCACAGACCTCGAGCACGCCGTCTTTGACTTGCGCGGTTCCGCCGCTGAGCACGATGATGCCTGTCAGGAAAAGTCCCCACATCGTGGTGGGAAACGCCCAAAGATATATAATCCAACGAGGGACTCGCATGGCTTCAGTATGCCTCACATTTTGAGGCCCACATGGGTTTTCGCCAGCCATTGCCGATAACCCGTGGAAAAGCTGGCTCAACCTGCCGATTGCGTGATGCCAGAAGCCGTATTATCTGACAGGCCGGCGACCGCGCGGCGCGAGACTGTTGTGAAACGGCGGAGTTGCCCATCACCACGGCACGTCACCTCGAACACCTTATCCACACGCTAAGTCCGATAATAGAAACGGCATCCTCATATTTCAAAGCGGGTTACATGAAATATTCTGAATCTATCCACAAATCGACAGATACCATTACTACTACTACGTTTAAATAAGGTTTTAATATATAAGGGATAACGGTACACTCCGTGGCCCTCTTTTTATCGGAGTGGGAGCGAGCCGTGGGAACGCGGCGGGCTCGGATTTTTGGGGCCGATGGTCTTCGGAAAGAAAGGTTCTGGTCATGAAGGCGATCTGTAATCGCGGAGCGCTGCTGGATGCGCTGAACCTCACGGGCAACGTTGTTGCCGCGCGAACGCCCAAACCGATTTTGCAATGCCTCAAACTGACGGTTGAAGATAATTCGCTGACCGTGGCCGCCACCGATCTTGAGGTCGCCATTCGATATCGCGATGAGCAGGTCCAGGTCGAACAGACGGGTGAAACGCTTGTGCCCGCAGACAAGCTGCGCGACATCGTTCGCGAGAGCATTGATGATACTCTTTCCATCGAAATCACCGGAGACACCGCTCACATTCGCGGACAGGATTCGCATTTCAAAATCTTTACGCAGAAGGCAACAGATTTTCCGCCCATTCCTGATTTTGAGGGAGAAGCCGACGTGCAGGTTGCCGGCGGAGCGCTGAAAAAGCTCATTGGCCAGACCCTTTTCGCCGCCGCCAAGGAGAGCACGCGATATGCGTTCAATGGCGTACTGGTGGTAGTCAAGGGAAAAAAGATTTCGCTGGTGTCGACCGATGGCCGAAGGCTCGCCATGGCCAAGGGCGATCTGGCCCCGGGAGATAAGCTCGACAAAGAGGGAAAGAAGGCGATCATTCCCACTAAGGCGCTTCAGTTGATCGATAAGCTAATCGACGATCCTGAGGAATTGGTCGGGCTGCAAATTCGCGAGAACCAGGTGATCTTTCACACGGCTCACGCAACGCTGACCAGCAACCTCGTGGAAGGCCAGTTTCCGCCGTACGATGATGTGATCCCCAAGGATGCGGATAAGAAGATGACCGCGTCCACGGCGGATTTCCAGAGTGCGATCCGCCGGGCGGCGCTGCTGACCACCGAGGAAAGCCGCGGCGTGCGGCTGGCGTTCAACAAAAAAGGGCTGGTCCTGACGAGCCGGTCTCCCGAAAGCGGCGAGGCGACGATCAATTTTCCCTGTAAATTCGAGGGCGCGGATGTCGAGATCGGATTCAACCCAATTTTTCTGGTGGATGCCCTGCGGGTGGTAAACACCGACGAAGTGACACTAGAAATGCTGGCCCCCAACCGCCCGGGCCTGCTCAAAGCCGGCTCCGATTTCCTGTATGTCATCATGCCCGTGAACCTGCAATAATCGCCCCGCCATGTCCACCGGGAATTCCAAAGCGATCGGCGAGATTCGGCAATTACACCACCACAAATCGCGTGTCACGACCGTCGGCAATCCGCTCGGGCCGGAACTGATCGATTTCTTTAAGCAATCCGTCACGCGCCGGCAAACCAAACTTGTGAAGGTGGCCGAAAGCTGGAGCAGCCTGATTCCACAGCTTCTCAACGAACATTGTGCCCTGGAAAGTTTTTCGCGCGGGACGCTGACGGTCATGGTTGACAGTTCGTCTCATCTTTACGAATTGAAACAGGTGCTGCTGTCGGGCTTGGAGAAGCAATTGCTTTTCGCCTGCAAAGCATCGGGACTGCGGAAGATCACCCTGCGGCCGGGGCGGTGGTATGACGGAGATTCTTCTGAAGACCGCCGGGTGAGATTTCGCCGGTGATTTCTCCGCATATTCCCGGGTCTGAAATCGCGATGCCGCTTTGCTCCCACCTGCTTGGCATAAGACGCCAAAAGTGTTACCTATGTCCTGAAAGATGTGCCACCCTTTCCACCCGCGACAGTTGCGATGGGTCTTGCTGATTTCCATCTTTGCGAGCCCTCAGATTTTGGCGGATACCGCGCCACCCAGGGGTCTGGACAGTCTGGACGATAACGCCCTTTACACCGAGCTGGCGGATCGCGGTCTGGACGATTTGCTGAAGCGGGCAATGGATCAGGACCACGTGCCGCCCGAGCAGCGGACGGCCATCTCCAGCATGTCGTCCCTCAATCGCCTCGACACGGAAAAGAATCTGACGGACGACCAGCGGCAGGCATTGCTCGACACCGTCGTGGGCGGGGTGGATCGCATCCTGGCGACGCTGCACAACGATCCCGATCTGATCCTGAAAGAAGCGAAAATCATCGCGGAGCATGGAGTCGATCCGCTCACGGGGCTGCTGGAATACTGGGGCGACAGCGACATCGAAAGGAACCGCCTTCATCCGCTGGCCGATGCCGCATTCAGGATGTACGACCAGGCGGCCCAGGTCGCTTCGGCGCAGGCGAATGATCTGGCCAACAGAATCACCAGCCCGGATGACAAGCTCGCCGACCAGTGGAAAGAGGCCAGCCAGACCGCGGCGGCGGCGGCATATCAGCGAGCGCGGATGCAGTATGCCGCTCGCGCTCTCTTTGGACGCTACGGACCCGCAGCGGCAGACTTTGATCGAGCAGGCCTTGAAGGCCTTCGCCGACTGGGACAATGCCGACTCGCAGATTCAAACGCCGGTCCGGCTGCTCATGGCGAAATTGCATGTTCTCACCGGGGACAAGGATGAGATCGCGGACGGCCAAAAGCTTCTCGATTCGATCATCAACAATCCGGACAACCAGATTTCACCGCCCCCATCACCGGAAATGATTTTTGAAGCCAAGTGCTACAAGGTGATCGCCTATCTGGCGGCCGCGGATCTTGCATCGGCGCAGCAATCGCTGTCGGCGGCGTCGGCGTATCAACAGAGCAATTTTCCCGACGACCGGGACCAGGCGGCGGCGCTGCGGCTTTTGAGTTACCGCATTTTGGCGATGCGCGCGGATCAATTGCCGCCTGGCGACCAGAAAGACGCCGCCAACGCCTCCACCGTTGAGGCCCTGGCGCAGCTCGTGCGCGATTTCCCCAATCTTCGCGACGCGATCTTCCGGCAACTGGCGTCGCGCCTGCCGGCGAATCCGGATTTGACCAAGCTCGATCCCGTGCTGCTGCTGGCGCTGGTGGATCAAGGCCGGCAGGCGATCGTCGGCGCGGGGCCGCTGCACCCGGCGGACAGCGCCCGCCTGCGCGAAGCCATCGACGCCGCCAGGGAAATCTTATCTCGTTTATCCAATAAGAGTTTTCCGAGGCCCGACGCCGTCGAGGCGTCGTTCCTGCTGGGAGTTTTCCAGGAATATCTGGGCGACAAAATCGGGGCGGTCGATTCGCTGCTGGATCATATCGAACGATTTGGCTCCGATCCCGGCTCTCATGCAAGTTTGGCGCTGGAACGCGCCCGATCATTGATCGCGCAGCTTCGGCAAACATCCCCGGCTGATCCGGGAGTCCAGCAGGCGGAGAGCCGTTTCCTGCCGATTGCAATCAATCCGCCGTTCAATCGCCGTGAATTCGCCCTGCAATACGCCGCCGATCTTTTCGCCCAATCCAAGTGGGAGGATGCGATCAAATATTACCGGCTGGTCCCGGACACCGAGCCGCCCGGACGATTGCTGGTCGCCAGATATGGAGAAATGGTCGCGCTCAAAAACGAGCTTGAGGAAACTCCAAACCTTCAGCCCGACCAGAAGCAGCAGTGGACCCAGCAGATTCAAACTCTGGCGGATTCGGTGACCTCGCTGGCCAACGAGGTCATCAACGGCAGCGCATCCGAAGCGGAGAAATCGCGGGCAAGATCGACTTTGGCGCGCATGACGCTGATCGCGGCGGACATCACCCGGCGTGAGCAAAACGATCCACGGCGAGTCCTGGAGCTTCTGAACGGGTACGAGAACACGGTGCAAGGATTGGCTGATGCCAAGTCCCTGATCAGCGGCGCGCTCTTCCTGCGCGTGCAGGCGTACATGCAGCTTGGCCATAACAACGACGCGACGGCGACGCTGGTTAAATATCTGACAACGGCGACGCCCAATGAAGGGGCGCAGACAGTCCACGATCTGCTGGCGACGCTGAATACGGAACTGGCCCAGGCCCGCCGTTCGGGCAACACGGATCAGATCCGCCAGCTTGCCGACAACCGCGCGATGTTAAGCGGTTTTTTGGTCAAATGGGCCCAAGACAGCACTGATCCGAAGATTCACGGATATTCGTACATCTACCGCCGTTTCGACGCAGACACGAAACGTCTGGCTGCGGAGCTGGAAACCGACCCCGCCGCGCGGCAGCGCGATCTTGCCGCCGCTATGGACCTCTACAAGCAGCTTCAATCGCCGGAAAATATCGCGATGTACCAGGCGGGTTTGGATCCGGGAGCCGACAAGGATTATCCCGATCCGTTGGTGACGCTGGGGATCGGCCTGATCGCATACGAGCAAGGGGACTGTCAAACCGTCAAGAGCACCCTCGGCCGGCTCATTCAGGATGAAAAGCTCGGCGAAAACAACGACCAATACTGGGAAGCGGCCTACAAACTGCTGGATTGCATGCATACCCTGGCCGGCCATGGAGACCCGGGAACCACCAACGCCCAGGTGGCGCAATCGCTGAAAGTGCTATATCTCATCTGGCGGGAGGAGATTGGGGGGCCCAAATATCACGACAAACTTGAGGCGCTGCGGAAAGAGATTTTGCCGAATTGGACACCGCCTGCTTCGGCAAAATGAGGTTCGCGCAACGGCTGTCATTTCACGGCAGAACCGCGATTCAAAGCTTTTATCAGCGGACCGAGATGCTTCTCATAGTGCTTCCAGCGGCCCACCGAACTTTGGTAGAGGGGCTGGCGAACCTGCCAAAAGCTGGCGGTCTGTATTGATGTCTGGGTCCGGTGAAATTCGAGGCAAGCTGGATCCCATGGCAAGCCGAGGAATTCGATCAGCCGCCGGCTCTGTCCTTCCAGATCGGCGACCAGTTCCTCATATTGCATCTCCAACATCCGCAGAGGCCGGCCCTGACGCCAATGATCTGCAATGCGGTCCCTCGCCAGGTGTTGATGCCCGCAACTGGCCAAGTCGAACGCAAAGAGATTGCCTTCTCCAAACCACTGAAAAAAGCAGGAGAGACAGGTGTCCCGCGGATCGCGGCGGCAGAGAATCACCCGCGCCGATGGAAAGAGCAGTTTGATCAGGCCAAGCCGATGAAGATTGTCCGGCATCTTGTCGATGATCCGCAGCGCCTTCGGATCCATGCCTTTTAATCGTTCGAGATGCGTCCCGGCGGCGGCCTTTATTTTTTCCGGATCAAGCCGGAGAGCATCGGTTTTGAGGTCGGTTTCCCCGAAACTGTTTGCGATATCGAAGATATGCCGCAGCTCTCCTGCGCCGTGGACCTGCGGATGGCTCGCGGCGATCTGCTGAACCAGCGTCGTGCCCGAACGCGGCATGCCGACGATAAACACCGGAACTTCTGACGGGTCGCCCCAACCGGTTCTTTCCCGGAAGAACTCGGGGGTAAACACCTCAATGATCGCGTCGACCTCAATTTCAACCAGCCTGGAATTATAAATCTCGCCTTGACTCGCATGCTGCTGTTTGTCGATTGAATTGCCGGTTGCAAAATGGCCAAATGCCTCGTCGAAGCGGCTCGCCTTATCGAGTGCCTTGCCAAGGGCAAACTCCACGGCAATCCGATTGGCGGTCGTTAATCGCGGCTGGGCCAGCATATCCAGAAGTCGCTGCAAATCGGGCTGGTCGGCGTCAATTTTTCCAAGGCTGGCGAGGCTTGAATATGCGACGGCCAGATCGGGACGGATCTCCACCATTTGGTCGAAACAAGCGGCGGCTTCCTCGAATCGGCCCAGTGTTTTGAAGGCCACCCCAAGATAGTTCAAGGTACTGACCCGCTTGGGCTCGACAGCCAGAGCCTGGCGAAAGCTCTTCACAGCTTCTTCCGTATCGCGCTTGTGAAGATGAATCTTTCCCATCGCCTCATGCGTGGCCGCGTCCTCCGGCGCGAACGCAGCCGCAAACACATAAGCTGCCGCGGCTTCGTCGAAGCGCTCCATTTCCGCCAGAGCCATGGCCATTTGCGCGTGAACCATTATGCCATCGAGCGGTGTCGACTCGGGCGGGCTCCCGGGGTTCCGCATTGCGCGATCCGTCTCGGTTTGCGCCCGGGGAGTGGCCGACTTATATCCGATCTCGCTCAGATAGGCCGCGATCGCCTTTTCCTTTTGCCCTTTTTCCCACAATGTCTTGCCGATCTGCTTGAGACGCTCGAGATAATCCGGCTTCAGCATTTCCGCGCGGCGGTGGGCGGCCGCTGCCTCATCGAACTGATTCAGTTTGGTGAGAATATTCCCCATTTCAAAATGGCTTTTGGCGTCGCCGGGCCGAAGCTCCAGCGCCTTGCGATAAGCCGCGAGAGCTTCGTCCAACGTCCCTTTTTTGGCTAGAAGAGCGCCGAGATTCTTGTGGGCATCGGCGAAGTCGGGCCGTGAAATAGTGGCCCTGCGAAGTAGATCGATTGCCCCATCGATATCCCCGCGCTGCAACGCCAGAGTCGCCAACATTCCAAGCGCATCTGCCTGTTCCGGCTGCTGTTTCAGAATCCCGGCATAGATTTTCTCCGCCTCGGCCGATTGGCCGGCCTGCTGATGGCGAATCGCCGTTCGGATTAATTCGTCAACGTTCATCCCGTCTGAACAACCTGTCTTTCCCCAAATAGCGCCGCAACGAATCGTTGCGGATCGAACGTTTCTATATCTTCGGGTGTTTCACCCAATCCAACAAATTTTACTGGGATGTTGAGTTGATCATGGATGGAAATCACAACGCCGCCCTTGGCCGTGCCGTCGAGCTTGGCCAGAAGAATGCCGGTCACGCCGATGGCGGCGCCAAAATGTTTGGCCTGCTGGATGGCGTTCTGCCCGGTGGTCGCATCCAAAACCAGGAGGACCTCGTGCGGCGCGCCGGGGATTCGCTTGGCGACGACGTCGCGAATCTTCGTCAGTTCGCGCATCAGATGGTCCTGCGTGTGCAACCGCCCGGCCGTGTCGACGATCAGAACATCCATGTCCCTGGCCTTGGCCGCTTCGCAGGCGTCGTAGGCGACGGCGGCGGGATCCGCGCCCATCTTGTGTTTCACGATCTCCACGCCGATGCGCTCCGACCAGATCGTCAGTTGATCCACCGCCGCAGCGCGAAAAGTGTCGCTGGCACAGACCATCACCTTTTTCTTCAGCTGATTTTTGAGAATCCACGCCAGCTTGGCGATGCTGGTCGTCTTCCCCGCCCCGTTGATCCCGGCGACAAGAATCACCGTCGGACCCGAGGCGGCCATGCGAAGCTCGCGCTCCGACACCGGCACGCGCGTCAGGATGGCCAGAATCTGTTCGCGGACGATCTGCTCCGCTTCCTCGCCGTTTTTGATTTTCCCCATCCGCCAGCGCTCGCGGATTTCGCCGATCATGCTTTGAACGGGCTTCACGCCCATGTCCGCCTGGAGAAGCTTCGCCTCCCATTCGACCAGCGCCGCCTCGTCGATCTGCCGGCCCGGAATGAACAGCGTGCGCACATCGGTATTGAGCACCGCCGCCGTTTTGCGGAGCGCGCCTTTGAGCTTGTCGAGCGTTTTGGAAAAAAATCCCATTTCCGTTGCCGTCTCTAAGTGGCGGTCAATGTCTGCTTCTCGCGCAGAATCGCGTCGAGAACCCCGTTGACGAATGCCGGGCTTTGCTCCGTGGAAAATTCCTTGGCCAATTCGATCGCCTCGTCAATCACCACTTTCGGCGGCGTCGCGCAGTTGTTCAGCTCCCAGACCGCCAACCGCAGAATACTGCGATCCACCCCCGGCTGCCGCCGCGGCGGCCACTGCGGAGCGATCCGCTCGATTAACGCATCGATCGTCTCCCGCTGGCTCCACGCCCCCTCGGCCATCTGCAAACTCCGTGTGCGCACGGATTCCTCCAGGTTTGCAACATCTGTCGCCTGCGAGCCGAGGTTTGAATCCATGTTGCCGTTGGCATCCCAAAGGAAGAGGACCTGCATCGCCAGTTCGCGGGTTTTGCGCATGTTGGACATCTGGATTAAGTATAGGGATTGAGATGGGAAATCCGAAATCCGAAACTCGAATGCTGAGCTCGCGAAGTCCTGGCGCGCCGGGGGCGAATGGCGGGTTGTAGCCGAAACGATCCTGAAAACTTCATTCTCGGGGTTGCGGGTGGAACATCCCGATCCATCGGGGTTCAAATCCCGTCGACTCCGATTTTGTCTTCGACAAAACTAGAGCAGTGGAGCAAAAAAATGCTCCCATCGAGTTGTTCCTCTGCGGTCTACCGCTCAACTGCTCTCTGGCTCTAATGCTCCGCGATCCCTTTGAAATCTTCCGCCCGGCGATGCAGGCCCCTCCGAATTGCGGTATCTCCAAAGCAGGAACGCCAGAATAAGCGGATATGCACACCCCATTAAACCAAAAACACCGGCTATGAATTGCCCGATGTCTTCCATATCCGATCCAGGATCGGCGGCAGCCCCGATAAACGCGATTGTGCCTAAAACCACCACCGGAATTTTCCCAACGACATAAATCCAATGTAGCCGCACTGCAAGATCGGTCCGCGCCGGCACCCAAATGAGGACGCCGCCGATCAGCAGCATAATAGAAAGCAGTCCACCCAGCCCTGCCGCCAAGAACGCCGTGTCAAGTGACCAGTATTTCGTTTTCGCATTATCGCGTTCGCGCGTATCCACCATCGACAGACCCCAGTATGACATCTCTATTTGCGATCGTTGCCGCCCTCCGAACTCTCTGCCCGCCGGAGAATCCACATCTAGATTGATCAACTCGCCTTCCGGACTCAAGTCTAGTTGAGCGATGGTCAGATGGTCCTTAGCACTCCGCCGGTGAATGACCTGAAAGGCTACAAGAGGATTTGCCATTCTCTCGGCTGTAATGATTTGCTCTCGCGGCTGATCAAAAGAGAGCCGTCCACCATGAAACGAATCGACAGCGTGAATCGGAATCGTGGGGTCTATAATTCGCTGGCCATTTTTCGTTAGCTCTGAGATGAGTGTCTTACGTTGCGCATCTTTCATCCTGCCATATGCAGACTCAGCCTTCTGAATGACAGCTTCTGCCTCCTCCCTCGTTAATCCCCTCGGAGGATTCGCTCGTTCGCGCTGCTCCGACGCAGCTTCTGCGGCCTCCGCCGCAGCTTCGGTTGCAATCGCCTGGTTGGTCGTTTTTTCTAATTTGCTTGCGTCGGCCATGGCTTGAGGTAACGATTTCCCGAAATTTTTGCTCAGCAGAACGTTGATCACTAAGCCGGTCGTACCGACTAAAAGGCTCATGACACCGATCAGTACGATCGGTGCCCTGCGCGTCCTTGATCCGGGAGACGCATATGGAAGCGTGGGAACTTCTGTTCTCTGTGTATTACTCAATTGATCAGCCAAAGAGATACCGTGCCAAAGTCACATAGCGATTGTAATCGCATTCCAGCGCAGCGCGCAGCTTTATCTCTTCCGGACTGGCACCAAAGTGCAGCCAAGCAAGATCATGCGTCATTTTGACAAGAAGCCGGCCGAATTCGCTCGAAAACGCTGATGCGATTTCTATTGATGCCCCGCTGGCTGCAATTGGTTTCGAGAACTCGATCGAACGATGGGGCGTTTCCGATTATTGAATTGATTCGGGGGGTCGGAGTTAGAATTCCCGCGTCAGTTCCGCCATTTCCAACGCCGCCTCAGCGGTGCGGGTTCCCGCGTCCAGGCGCTCCTTCGCCTGTTGTTCCGTATCCGTCGTCAACACTCCGAAAATCACCGGGACGCCAGTCTCAATCGTCACTTGTTGGATTCCCCGCGCGGCTTCCCCAGCGACGAAATCGAAATGCGGCGTGTCGCCTCGAATCACCGCGCCCAGGCAAATGATGGCGGCGAATTTCCCGGATTCGGCCGCGAGTTTCGCGGCCACCGGCAATTCGAATGCGCCCGGAACGCGATGGATCGCGATCTTTTCGGGCTTCACCCCAAGTTCGCGGAGGCGATTGACGCATCGCTTCAGCAACTCATCAACGATCTCCTGATTGAAGCGGGCTGCGATCACGGCGATTCGCGGGAGGCCGCGGACTTTGCGATGGGCGGGCTTTGGCGGCTTGCGGCTCATAAGAGCAATGCTCCTTTTCCTGTGGCGTCTGCATCGTCGCTATTTGAGCCTCAGGCTAGGCGCGATCCCGGCGCGCCGGGATATCTAAATCGATACGGCGAGGAGGAGCAACGACGCATGAGGCTCAAATGGCGGCGACCCGAAGGGTTGCGTTCAAACGGGTCGTTCGCGTCGTCATCGCTCCTCAATGGGTCAATTCAGACCCACTTCGTCGCTCTTTCTACGCCCGACCCGTTTGAACGCAACGCAGACGCTACAGGAAAAGGAGCATCGCTCAAATCAGCCTACGGGATTGGAGGACGGATTTCGAATCTCAATCAGTACCTTTCCCATCGGCCCAGCCATGAGGCGGTCGAACGCGGGGAGAAGTTGATCGAATTGGAATACGCGGTCGATAAGCGGTTTCGCGCCGGTGCGGGCAAGGAGATTCAGCGATGATTCCCACGCGGCTTTTGCTTCGGCGGGCGTGAATGTGCTGACGGCGACGCCGCCGATGCGAAGTCGGCGGAAAAAAAGGGTCGCGGTATTGAAATTCGGCACGGGGCCGCCCAATCGGCCGACAACGCTTACCTTGGCGAACAGGCCGAGCGTTTCGATCACTTGTGGAAACATCGGCCCGCCGATGTTGTCGACGGCCAGATCGACGCGACGGGGTGAAAGGCTTTGTTTTAGGTTCTTGGGCCAGTTTGAGTCCATCGGATCGACGATGTGATCCGCTCCCAGTTCCAAAAGTTTCTCGCGTTTGGTTTGGTCTCGCGACAGCGCGACGACGGTGTGCCCCAAAGCCTTGGCCACTTGCACCGTGGCGACGCCAACTCCGCCGCTGGCGCCGGTGATCAGAACGACCGACGGCGGCAAATCGCCCCACTGCGTCAGGGCCTGGTGGGCGGTCAGGTAAACCAGTGCGGCCCCGGCGGATTGCGGAACATTCCAACCGGCCGGGGGAAGCGCCAGAGATTCAACCGAAACCGAAACGCGCCTCGCGAGGGTGCCCCATCGGTTGACGCCGGTGTCGCCCCGAATGATCAGGACGCGCTGGCCGATCTGATATTGTTCGACGCCTTTTCCCAGAGCGCTGATAATTCCGACGCCGTCGCGGCCAAGGATATGCGGCAATTTTGGATGGGCTGGGTATTCGCCCTGAGCCAGATGGCGATCGGCCGGATTTAGGGCGGCGTATTCGAGGTCGACGACGACTTCGCCATCCGCGGGAGCGGGATCGGGAACGTCCGTCAGATGCAGTTGATCTAATCCGCGAAAATCATCGAGGAGCCATGCTTTCATCGAAAACCTAGGGCCTATCTGATGAATCCTCGCGGACCATACTCGTGTCTTTCGCTCACATGCGGCGTCGCTCCTCCTCGCCGTATTTACTTATAATACTGCTCGTCGTCGCTCCTTGCACGCGAGCGAAATCCACTTCGTCTGGCCGCACGAGGATTCATCAGACAGGCCCTAAGACGGTTCCTGAAGTTGCCGGGCGCGGATGGCAATCATCGCCTTGGCCTGCGGGTTGGCCATGAAATTCGCCAGGTCCCATTGGATGCCGTGATCGACCAGATCGACGGGATCGCATTTCTTTTCAAGGCGGCGGGCGTCCTGTTCGAAGTCGGGACGCTGGGCGGCGAATTCCTGGTCGCTCAGGCCGTGCGCCCGTGCGAACATCCCCTTCACCTCGTCGATGACGGGCTGGTTCGTCGAAGCGTCCAGCCCCGTCGTTAGAATGGCGAAACGCTCCGCGAGGCAATTGCTATAATCGGCGAAATCCGCGGCCGAAAGCTGCCGGCATTGATTCAGCCCCGCCAGCAGAATGTCCGTTGGGTCGGGAACGACCTGGCCCCTGGCGGAAAGGTAGGAAGCGACCTGGCCGGCACTCAGAAGCTGAAATATCTGCGCGGCCTGTGTGCGGGCTTCATTGGAGACAATGACGGTCGGCTCAACGCACACCTGATATTTGTCTTCCTGGTGAAGCAACCTGTCCTGATCGTCAAGGACCTGGTCATCGTTGACCTGGACATAATCCTTGTAAAGCTGATCCAGGGTATCGAGGCATTGCGGATTGGTATCCAGAATGTTGTCAATCACGTCGGCATCGACAACGTCGCCGGCATTGTCCAGTTGTCCCAACGCATCCTGTAGAGAGCTAAATTGTTCGTTCGTAAGCTGCAGGCTGCTGAGGACCGACAACGCCTGGACGCGCAGGGAGACATCCATGGGCCGGGTATGGTGAAGCGGGACGGCTGCTCCGCCGCCGGTGCTTTCCACGGCGACATTCGAGACGACCACGGAAGGCCGTGTCGCTGATCCATTCTGATATTCCCAGCCCTGTCCGAGCCACCAGAGATAATAAAGATGGCGATGATGCCACCAGAACCAGCGTTCACGGCGGAGGAAAAAGAGATGGCCGTGCCACCTCGCGTCAAAGGGGCGACCGAGCCAAAAGTGGTGCCGCTCGATGCCTCCGGTGGCAACCCATGCGGTGTGATTCCAGGTTTTACCGGCCTTCTGGGCGGCGACATGCAGCGGCTGGTAGTGGGACGCACGCCCCTTGGCGATTCCGGCCGTGGCCGGAGTCGGGGCATAAGGCCGCGGCTTCGCCGCCGCGCCCACCGAAGGCCTGCGATGCGGCGCCTCATGCGACACGGTGGCAACCTCATTCAGCGCCATCAGGCAAGTCGCGGGAATCGCCAGGGCCACAACGATCTGCGCGGCAAGATGAGATATTCTCATTGTTCTCCCGATGAAATTGAGCTGGTTCTATCGGCCCACAAAGATCGATCGGACAGTGCGGACGGTAACTGGGGATTCGAAATTAATTGAGCGATCTCGCATTCCATCCAATGCCGCAGGGCGGTTGGTGCATCCACGGTGATGATGGCATGGGCCTGATCTTCCAGGCTGGAGCGCTGATCGTCGAAAGCCCCCTCATTGAGGTTATGGGCTTTTCTCAGGAGATTGGCGACCTCGATTGCGACGGCACGCTGGACTCGCGGTCGTCCCATCCCCGCGACGATTTCGGCAACCTGCAGCGATACATCGTGATTAAACTGCCGGAAATCCGCCGGCTCCATGCCGCGACATTGCGTTATAGCCCCCAGAAGAACTTCGGTGGGATCGGATATCTCCTCGCTGCGCTGAGCCATGTACGCCGCAATTTGCTGCCCGGAAAACTGACCCATGATGCCAACCGCCGAGCGTTGCGCCGCCGGAGTGGGTACAACGCGCGGGACGAAGCTCGTCTGAAATTTTTCTTCCAGATCGGATAGTTCCTTTTCGCCCTGTTCGGTTTTGGCGGGATCATCGCTCAGCAGTCCCTCGCGCAATCGAAGCAGCGTCACGTAGCACACGCGGTTGTCGGTTGCTGCGTGATTAATTCCTTCGAGATCGGTGAGTTGCTCCGCGGCATCAGCCGCCGGCGCCGCCGCGCCGTCGGTTGCATCTGCGGACGCCTCGCGGAGCTGGTCGATCTGGGCCGGTGTGGCCTGAAGATCGTCCAGCGCCCTGAGGGCTTCGATCTCAAGCGCCAATTCCGACGGCCGCGTTGTCGCGGGCGGATCAGCCAGCAACGTCGGACATACCGACACGCTGACACCGATAAACAGCAACAGCGAGACGAAAATCGGGCGCATCCCGGAAAACTCCCACTTTAGAAATCTACGAATTGAAGAGACCGATGCGGAAATTCTTCCCTCCCGCCGGCCCGTAGATGCGAGTAGATTATGGCAAGGAGTCCCGAGGTGTCAATATTTTTCTCTCGCGACGCTGCCCTATTCCTTGGGGTGGATTGACTGAATTCCCACGCTTGGCAGATGAGAACTTAAAAACGGAGCAGCCTATTCCTCTTCCGCCTTGGGTTTGTATTGCGAAGCGATCTGCTGCTGGACAAACGGGGGCACCGGTTCGTAATGGCTCAGTTCCATCGCAAAGCTGCCCTGGCCGCCGGTGACGCTCTTTAATTGCGATTGATATTGCATGACCTCCGCTAGCGGAGCGGTGGCTTTGATCTGGGCCATGCCGCCGGGGAAGATGTCCGTGCCTTGGATTCGGCCGCGTTTGCCGGAAAGATCGCCGGTGATGGTGCCCATCTTGTCTTCGGGGACGGTGACTTCCATGTTGACGATCGGCTCCAGCAGCACCGGCCGGGCCTTCAGCACTGCATCCTTGAACGCGAATTTGCCCGCCGTGCGGAAGGCGACTTCCTTGCTGTCCACCGGATGGTGCTTGCCGTCGGTGACGCAGACCCGCACATCCTGCAGCGGATATCCGGCGACGACGCCCTGATCGAGCAGATCGCGCACGCCTTTTTCAACGGCGGGAATAAACTGGCCGGGAATGGTGCCGCCGAAAACTTCGTTGACGAATTCGAATCCCTTGCCCCGTTCCATCGGCTCGATGCGCAGGAAGACTTCGCCGAACTGGCCGGCCCCGCCGGTCTGTTTTTTGTGGCGGTGGTGGCCCTCGGCGGTGGCGCTGATCGTTTCGCGATAGGCGATCTTCGGCGGCTTGGTGTCCACGTGCAGGCCGCGATTGGCAAGTTTCTCCAGGATCAGCCGCAGGTGCAGTTCGCCCAGGCCGTTGATGACCACTTCGTGGGTCTGCCGGTCGGTATGCCAGCTGAACGTCGGATCTTCCTCGGCCAGTTTGGCGAGTTGCACGCGAAATCTTCTGTTCGTCGCCGCGGGCCTTGGGCGTGATCGCCAGGCCGAACATCGGCGTCGGGAAAGTCAGCGGCCGCAGATGCACGTTGTCCAGCGCATGGTCATCATGCAGCACGTCGTTGGTGTGAATCTCCTCGATCTTGGCGACCGCGCCGATGTCGCCGGCGATGATTTCGGTGGCTTCGCGGTGCTCCTTGCCCTGCAAATGGAAGACGTGTCCGAGCTTGATCGGCTTTTTGTTGTGCCCGATGTAGACCTGCGACTGGCCCGAGCATTTTCCCTGGTGGACGCGGAAGATCGCCAGCTTGCCGACGAATGGATCGGTCGTGACCTTGAACACATGGGCCAGAAGCGGCTTGGCCGGATCGTTGCGATATTCGAAGGGGATTTCCTCCTGCGGCTGCCCCGTGGCCGCTGCGCCGCGGAAGCTCAAAAACGGGCGAGGGTTGCCTTCCTCGGGCGATGGGAAATGCTTGGCGATGGCATCGAGCAGTTCGACGATCCCGACGCCGGCTTTGGCGTCGGTGAAGAAAATCGGGACGACGTGCGCCCTGATCCATCGCGCGTTCGAACGGGGCGTGCAGGGCCTCGTAATTCGGCTCTTCGCCGCCGAGGTATTTCTCCATCAGCTTTTCGTCGAGTTCGACGATCTGATCGAGAATGGCCGTGTGCGCGGCCGGGACGGAACAGAAATCACTTTCGCCGCTGTTGTTCAGCAGGCATTCCACGACCGCCTTGGCCCTGCCGGCGGGAAGATTGATCGGCAGGCATTCGTGGCCGAAGGTCTCCTGGATCTGCGCGACGAGACCCTCCAGATCAATTTCCGGCAGATCGATTTTATTGATGATGATCGCGCGCGGCAGATCGCGCGAGCGGGCGATCTCCATCATTCGCCGCGTGACCACTTCGATGCCCGTCTGGGCGTTGATGACCACGGCGACGGTTTCGACCGCCGGCAGGCACGCGATGCCGAAGCCGATCAGGTCGGGGCTGCCGGGCGTGTCGATGATGTTGATTCGCTTGCCAAGGTGATCGCAATGCAGGACGGAGGAATAGATGGAATGCCCGTGTTCCTTCTCCTCCTTCTCGAAATCGCTGGCGCTGCTCCCATCGAGAACGGAGACCTTGTGCTTGACCGTCCCGCTGGCCGTCAGCATGGCATCGACGAGGGTGGTTTTCCCGCTCCCTCCGTGGCCGACAAGGACGACATTCCTGATATCACCCGTGGTGTGGGAAGGCATGTGTAGCTCCTCGCGCGAATGTGGTGGAAACCCAGTATAGATCGCGCACTAAGTCGGGAGCAAGCCGAAACTTTTGGAGCGACAGGGAATCGCATCTGATGTTCGTTGCCGGTGTTTCACACAGCGAGAAATGCGCTGAATTAACCGGTGAGCGGCCCGCGATTGTACAATTTGCGCTCGGAACCCGGATAATTTGGGCTATGTCGAAACAGCCGCTTGATTATCAGTCAATCCTATCTGCTTCGGATTCGTTGCGACGACGAACCCGGATCGCAATCCCGTGGCTTTTGTCCGGAATCCTTTTCACGCCTATTGCGCTGTTCCTTACCTTGGTTTCCGCAGGAGCCGGGGAGGGAAATTATTTCTTTGCGCGAGTTTTCTATCCCTACTCAATGCTCTTAACACGGTTGACAGGAGATATCACCTGGCCCCTTATTGTGCTGGGCTGCTTCCAGTTTCCGCTCTATTCATTGATCCTCGGATTTAGTCATGTCCGGAGTCGCCGAGCATTCGTATTGTCCCTTGTTACAATTGGGGCTTGCCACACAGCGGCGGCTTTGGGTTGCTTTTCCGGTTTAATTCCAAACTTCTAGTACTCCGGCCAATGTAATGAAAAAGGAAAAGATCAAACGATTTCAAGACATGAATGCCGCCGAGTCGGCGGAAGCGACGAAGGAATACGACTAGCCGGGCACCATCGACCGAACTCGGTCAATGACGCTCCAAGAGCGGACCGAGGAGCGGAGGGCACGCAAGCCTGACAAGCAAAAGTGAGGACCGTTATGACTTCTGATCAACCCAACCCAATTTCCGATTGCCAAAAATCACCGCCTTGATCTCCGGCGTAGGCGCGGCCCAGTGTACAGCGTTTTCGATCACTTTCAGCACGTTCGGATCGTGGTAAGTTGGAAACGTTTCATGGCCTGGCCGGAAATACACAATGCGACCCTGGCCGCGGGTCCATGTGCAGCCGCTGCGGAAGACTTCGCCGCCGCCGAAGCTGCTGATGAGAAAGGTGCATTCGGGCTCGGGGATGTCGAAGAATTCGCCGTACATTTCCTCGCGGGGAATGATGAAATGATCGTCGATGCCCTGGACGATCGGATGGCCGGGGCGGCTGACCCAGAGAATCTCGCGTTCGTTGAGTTCCTCGCGCCATTTCAGGTTGCAGCTTGTCCCCATCAAGCGCTGGAAGATCTTGGAAAAATGGCCGCTGTGCAGCACCACCAGGCCCATGCCCTTCAACACGCGGTTATACAGCTTTTCAACGATCGGATCGTTCACGTCGCTATGGGCCATGTGGCCCCACCACGTCATCACATCTGTATTTTGCAGCACTTCATCGGTCAGGCCGTGTTCCGGCTGATCCAGCGTGGCGGTTCGCACTTGAAGATCGGATGATTTTCGCAGATGCGAGGCGATCGCCTCGTGCATCCCGTGCGGATAGATCTCCGCCACCTTGGGATTCTTTTTTTCGTGTCGAAACTCGTGCCAGACGGTAACTCGAATGGGCATTGAACTCTCCGGTTTTCAGCCGACGAAAATAGCCGTGGACCAATCCGGAGGCAAGAGTAAGGGGAAAGTGGATTTGTGGACAGGGCCGAGCGGCCTAATCCCCCGAAGCGCCGATTTCATGCACTTCGAGGTTTTCCTCGCTTAAGCACTGGGACGAAGCTCTGGGCACGGGGTATTGGCCGATGGCTTCAACCTTGGAAAAAGTGGGCATCAGTTCGTTGTGCTCCAGCCAGCCGCGAATGACCAGTTCCAGGGATTTATCGAGGTTCTCGATCTGTTGCTTGGAAAGGCCGGTGAGATAGGCGGACCCGGCATCGCCAAATTCACCGCGGGCGCGGGCGGACATATTGGCCAGAATGGCGCGGGCATGCCCCGAGGCTTTGGGATCTGATGGGACACAGCGGCCCACATACACGGTTTGCGTTGAATCGTCGCCACGATGCGCGGCCTCTATCGCGGCGGACAACGCTTCGTCCCGGGTGGAATAAGCGCCGGAGTAATGTTCGCCGTTCAATGAAAATGCGTATTTCGGATGCATAAGATTCCCTGCCAAATCAAGACATACAAATCTGAAGCCGCCGATGCAAACTCAACTGGGCATTTGGGCGCCCCAGGCATCTTCCAATTACCTTCTTCCATTAGACATACGCTCCATGAACCTCATCGGTTTGTTTGCGCGGGTGGGTTAGAATCTATTGAATGTAAGGGACTTGCGGCTACGTCCGATAACCTGCGCATCACCCTTTCATTCCGGTGGTGGCGATCCCTTCAATAAAAGTCTTTTGCGCGATGAAGAAAAGCACCAGAACGGGCAAGATGACCAGCACGCTGGCAGCCATAAGCTGGTTCCAAGGGGTGTTGCCGTGCTGCGATTGGAACGTTTGAAGCCCCAAGGTGAGGGTGTATTGGGTGGGCCGCTGCAGAAAGATAAGAGGCCCCAGAAAATCGCGCCAGGCCCACATGAATGTGAAAAGGGCGACCACAGAAAGCGCCGGTCGGGAAAGGGGGAGCATGATTCGCCAAAAAATTCCCCATTCAGAACATCCATCGATGCGGGCCGCCTCAGACAATTCTTCAGGGACAGTGATGAAGAATTGCCGCAGCAAAAAAATGCTGAACGCCGAGCCGAACCACGCCGGTGCCCACAGGGGTTTGGAAGTGCCCAGCCACTCGAAGGGTGTGTGTTTGCCCAGCCAGACGAAGATGCTGAAGAGCGGGACCATCGTGACAGGGAAAGGAATCATCATGGTGCTGAGCATCAGAGCGAAAAGCGCGCCGCGCCCCGGGAAGCGGATTCGGGCAAACCCGTAAGCCACAACGGCGCTGGAAAACGTCGTGCCGATCACCGCCAGCGCGGCGATGATGAGCGTATTTCGCGTCCACAGCGGGAAATGGGTGGACTCGTTAGTCAGCGCGAGCTTGTAATTGCGCCAGGCAAATTCATTCGGCATCCACCGAGGCGGGGATTCCACAAGCTGCGAATCGGGCTTCAGGCTGGTGGAAATCATCCAGACGAACGGAAACATGGCTGTGCCGCAAATGACGATCAGCGCCGCGTAGGTCGCCAGATGAGAAAGAGATTTTTCGCGTGTGTTGGTCATTTGCCCTGATAGTAAACCCATTTTTTGCTAGACCAGAACGCGATGCCTGTCAGGGCCAGCACCAGGAGCAACTGAATCCACGCCATGGCGCTGGCGTATCCCATCTTCAGATAGGTGAACGCACTGTCATAGAGATAGTAGGTGTAGAAATAGCTGGCGCGATTGGGGCCGCCCCCGGTCATCATGAAAGGAGTGTCGAACACCTGTAGGATTCCAATGATGGCCATGATGAGGTTGAAAAAGATCACCGGTGAAATCATGGGGATGGTGACGCTCCAAAGCCGGCGGACCGGTCCGGCGCCGTCGAGTTCGGCGGCCTCGTACAGTTCTCGCGGCACATCCTGCAGGCCGGCCAGGTAAATAATGACGGTGTTGCCGGCGCTCCAGACGCTCATCAGCGCCAGGGACGGGACGACCCATTTGGATTGATCGAGCCACGGCGGAGCGGGCAGGTGAAACCATCCAAGCAGAGGTGCCAGCACCTGATTGATGATTCCCAGGCGCTGGTTGAACATCCATTTCCAGAGGATGGCGGAGGCGATAGTTGGCACCAGCGATGGAAGAAAGATGAGGGTTCGGAAAATCGGCTGGGCGCGGAGTCTGACATTGAGAAGCAGCGCCACGCCGAGCGAAACGAACAGCCCCATCGGCACGAAAATGGCGGCGTAAAGCAGCGTCACCCGCAGTGACCGCCAGAAAACGCCGTCCGTCACCAGCCCGCGGTAGTTTTCCGTTCCGATGAACACGGGTTTTTGCAGAAGGTCGTAATCGCTCAGGCTGTAATACAGCGATAGAACGACGGGCAGGAACATGAACACGGAGAAACCGACGAGCCACGGCGAAAGGAACGCCAGGCCCTTGAACAGATTTCGAATATCCCTGCGGGTCACAGTCATTGTCGCATCCGGCGATTGAGATTTTTTTCGAACTGGTCGTACTTCGCCTGGAGACTGACCTGTGCCTTTTCCAGCGCGGTTTTCGGATCGACCTCCAGTGCCAGCACGCCCTGGACGATTGCCGTCAACTCGGCACCGGCTTCCTGCGCGACCGGGCATTGCATTGTCATGTGCGCGTTGGGACTGGCGGAAAGTTCCTCGAATACACCGATGTATGGATTCGGATGGTGATGCAGAAAATTCCAGCTCACGGCCGTCAGCGGCGAATTTTTGCAGTGCAGCATGCACAGCTTTTCCATGACGTCCTGCCGGTTGACATAGGCGATGAATTCAAAAGCCTCGGAAATGTGCGGACATCCGCGCGGGATCATCAGGGCATCGAACGGACAATAAGTCACATTCTTAAGCCCCGGCACCGCCGAAGGAAACGGGGCGGCGGCCCAATCATGGTCCATCGACGGACGCTGGTTATGAATGAAATTGGCCATCCACGGCCCCTGCATCTCCATGACGAGCGTTCCGGCCATGAAAGAATTCTGCGGAGAATTAAAACCGCCCTGACTCGTGGAAAATTCGCTGACGGCTTCCCTGCCCAATTTCCGCGGAAAGCTTTCCAGCCACTGGAACGCCCGCAACACGGCTGGATCGGTCAGTGTGAATCGGCGGGCGGACGCATCCCATTCACAATTGCCAAACCACAACGGAATACTGGTGACATACCAGTCATAATCCGGCGGCATCGGCATGTACCCGGCTCGGCGGACGTGCCGCTGGCCATGCGCGTCAGTGACGAATTCGGTGAGGACATCGGAATACCGATCCAATTCATCAATCGTCTGTGGGGCGCGATCCGGATCCAAACCCGCGGCGCGAAGTTTCGCGGCGTTTTCGTGAAAAATCCGCGTGTTGTAAATCAACGCCACCGCGGCCGGCGTGCTCACCAACGCGTAAAGATGGCCATTGAAATGGCACCCATTCCAAAAGACGGGTTTGTAATATCCCTCGGTAATTCCGTGGGCCTTGGCCAGATCTTCCAAAGGTTCGAGCGCTCCGAGGCTTCCAAGCTGCACCACCATCGGATCCCAAAGCCCCGCGATATCCGGCGGTACACCGCCCGCGGTTGCTACCAATGTTTTCTGATCGATGTCGCTCATCGACATCATTTCCACATAGATGTGTTTTTCCCGGCCGGCCGTGTTGTTGAAATCATCGACGATCTGCTGCATCGCCTCTTCTTCCGGGCCAACCCATTTCTCCCAATAGTGAAGGACCAGATCGCCCTCACGTCCCGAGGGAATGCTTGCTCCGGCGCGGTCCATAAATCAAAACGTATGCCGCCCCAATGACCATGGTTCCCAGAATAATTCGCGAAAGATATTTCAAGCGTCCAAATCGTCGTGAATTGATGTGGATAGATCAAGCCAACTGGCGGGTTCCATTTAGTTTTGAGACGGCGGGTTGATCACATTGTCCTGCAGCCAATCCGCCATTCGATCCGGCCAGGAGTGGATCGTCACCAGCTTCGAGCGGTCGCCCATGTTGAACGCGTGAGCGCCGTGGGCGAAGAGATGGAACTCGATGGGGACGCCGGCCTGGCGGTAACGGTCGACGAGCGTCAGCAGCGTGTTAGAGGGACCCTTATCATCGTTGGCGGCCAGTACAAACGCGGGTGGCGCGTCGGCGGGAACGACGTCGGGAATGCCGAGCGGACCGGGATAAATGAGAAGTTGGAAATCGGGGCGGGCGTTTTGGCGATCGATGGGGTCTGGGGCATTCGGGTCGGGCGTGTCGTGGTTATACGCGATCATCGAGACGAGTTCGCCGCCGGCGGAAAAGCCGAGGATTCCGATGCGATTGGGGTCGATGTTCCATTCGGTTGCGCGGCTCCGGACGAGCCGCATGGCACGGACAGTATCCTGGCGCGCGTCGTCGATGGTGTAGGGGGAACCCGGTTCGCGGCCGAGGCGATATTTGAGGGCGAAGGCGACGATGCCGAGATCGGAGAGGAATATGGCCGGTTGGCGGCCCTCGGCGTTGAAGACCAGTTCGCGATGTCCGCCGCCCGGGACGACGATGATCGCCGCGCCGGTGGCCTTGTCCTTGGGCGGAAGGAAAACGGTGAGGGACGGGTTGTTGATGTTGCGGACCCAATAGCTCTGGGCCTGTTCGGGGATGTCGCGGCGGCTCTCAAAACCGGGCGCGCCATTGGGCCAGAGATGAATCACCTGCGGTTGCGACGGCATCGTGGTTTGGGCCATGGCCGTGGAGGCCATCAGCACGAAAAGTGACGCGAATTTGATCGGGAATCGCATTTTGGCATTGTGGCGCCGCGGAAGTGAATTGCAATGCTACATCGACCACGGCTCGGCATGCACGTCAGTTTCGTCGGACCAGCGAAATTGCAACTTGACGATTTCCGACTGAATGTCCTTCGGCAGCGGCTTGATGATCTTCACCGCATCGAGAAACGCGCCCAGGTTTTCCGGCCGGCTGGTGGCGCCGACCGTGGCGCGCACCTGCGGAAATCCATAAGCAAATCGCACGCAGAATTCGGGCCAGGTCTTGCAACCCGACCGTTCGTACAGCGGCGCGACTTCGACGGCGCGTTGCGCAGATAATCTTTCCACGCGGCGCCCGGCACGTCGCGCAGCCGATGAACGTCGCCGCCGGAAACCGTCCGCATCGCGACGATCGGCTCGTTGCGCTCCTGCAGCAAAGCCCACAATTCGTTGGACGCGAATCGCTGGAGCGGATTCAAATAAAGGATGTATCCGTCGATCACATCCTTCGGATATCCGGCCCGAAGCGCTTGCAGGGGAACGTTGCTCGTCCAGGGAAAGACCTCGAGCACGAAACGATGGACGAGACCTTCTTCGCGGAGCCTGCGGAAATCGTCATAACATTTCCCTCCCGACGCGAATTCCTCGGCCAATTTTCCGCCGAGGCACAGTTGGCCGATATCAATGTGCTCAACGCCCATCGGCTCGATGTTCTGCCGAATGGTCCGGCGCAACTCCTCGACGCTGCTCCAGCCGATCTTGACGATCATTCGCGGAACCCGTTTCCGATCTGCGTCAAAAGCCGCCCGCAGGACTTTGAGCGCATCGCCATACTGGTGGCTGGTGTGAAACCAAACCCCGGCCTCCATTGCCGCGTGAGCCATGGTCACCCGATCGGCAAAGGGAATCTTGTCATCGCCGAGACGCGTCGTGCCGTAGATGAATTTGGATAAGTCGGTCAGCCGGCCAACTGGTTTTTCGGAAGATGATGTTACCATGTGGCCATAGGATAAGACCGGGGTGAATCGCGGTCCATTCTTCCGGCCTAAACTTGCGGGTGCCGTTTGCTAAATTCAGCGAAGATCCAGAATGTAAACCCTATCACTTGCTCTTCGACCTCAACACCCACCGTCTAAGAGATGTCGCGTCCAGTGCAAGTGAATAGTCGGCGTCGCCGCCCTCCATTCGCCAAAATGGAAACTCCGTGAACGGACGGTCATCCGTTACCACGGGGCGATCGTCGGTAAACTTTAACAACTCGTCACGGCCGCAGACCTGGAGCGACAGAACCTTGTCCGGCGTATCGCAACTCCTGTCCCATTCGATCAGGTCGGCGACGGTCGTCGGATCCGTAAAACCCCGTCGAACGCGCGCCTCGACATCGTTCACGGGCCGGAGCGTCCCGATCAGGAGAAATCCTGGGTAGTTCGGCCCGGCCCATACCGAGACAAATGGAAAGACGACCGCATAGGTGCGGAGGATCATCTTGGAATCGGATCTGGGCGCCGGGGGAACCCACAGGCAGACCGCCCCGCCCGGACGAATGTGGTCGGCGCAAAGTTCGAAGAACTCTTTGCTGTAAAGATTAACCGTTCCGGCGCTATAGATCGGCGGTGCGGGGTCAATCGCGATCGTGTCGAACTGCTGTGGGTGCATCAACAGGTAGTTGCGGCCATCGTCGACGACCACGTGGGCGTTGGATTGCGCCATAACGCGATCGGCATCTGGATGATAAAAGTGCATGAAGCGGGGTACTGCGGGCACAAGTTCGACAACAGTGACATCAATGTTCGAATGTCGAGTCGCGGAGCGAAAAGTCGTCCCCATTCCCATGCAGATCACCAACGCGTCGCGCGGCGAATCGCTGAGCCACAGCGGCAAATGCGCCATCAGCTTGTTGCCGGTGAACAGCGAGGTCATCCCGAAGCCGTTTACGTACAATTGGCGCGCTGTGGGAATATCGGAGATACCGGCGGCGGTCGTCGTCGCGGCAGCTTCTTCGGCGTCGGCAAAGATCGACCATTCCCGCAAAATGTGGGAATCGAGGACATCGCGGTACGGATCGCCGATGTTGGCCAGAATCACGCCGACGGCCAATAGTGCGGCGATGTCGCCAATACGAACCCGGCGTATTCCCTGTGGGTGAACCAGGAAAAGAGCGAGCGATGCTGCCGCCGTAATTCCCGCCAGAATCACACCGCTTTTTGCCGTGCCCAGCAGCGGCACAAGCACAAAGCCGCCAGCGAGCGCGCCCAGAATGCAACCGATGGTGTTCCAGGCGTACAACTCTCCCACCCGGCGTCCGATCGCCTGGATCTGGTCTGTATAGCATCGCACCGCCACGGGAAACGCCACGCCGAGAAACAACGCGGCGGGCCCAACCACAATCAGCGGCGGCACAAATATGTGGGCGTTGTGGACATATTTGAATACCGCCAGACCAAACGCAATCGATATGGCGACACCCAGCTCAAGCCGCGCCAGCGCCACGAGCGAATCCTTCCATCGCTCGACTCTCGCGCCGATCCATCCGCCCAGACCAATACCGGCGAGCATGACGGCGAGCATCGCACTGAACGCGTAGATCGAAGTGCCCTCATAGAGAACCAGAAGGCGGCTCCAGATGATCTCCATCGCCAGAGAGACAAAGCCGCTCAGGCCGAAACAGAACAGTACGGTGTGTCGTGCGCGCTGCGATCCGGAACGACGTATTCTCACCCCGTCCGGCGCGGAGCGCGGCTGCCGTTCCGTTGCGTCCTTGGGCAAAAACGCGAGGACTCCGAACGCGACCAGCCAATTGATGGCGACTCCGACAAACACCGTGCGCGTCTCGCCGATCGCACCAATAAGCACAAAACCACCGGCAAGAACGCCCACCATCGCGCCGAGCGTGTTGAGCGCATAAAGCGCGCCGACAACGCCTCCCATCGAGCCTAGTCGGCGAACGCCGTAGGCACATAATGTGGGCAATGTCGCGCCCATCAGCGACGTGGGGATAAGCAGTGCGATCGCCACGAGGACCACTTGGCCGAGGGTCAACGCAGCGCGCGAATCGCCCGCCATGGAGTAGATCGCCCGATATACGGGGATAGGCCACGAGTTCATACCCAACGAAAGTAACGCCGTGGCCCCGATGCCGGCTTCAAGACATGCGTACAGCATCAATGGCCGGCGCACTCGATCGGAAAACCGACCGAATACAAAGCTTCCCAGGGCCAGGCCGGCCATAAAGACAGCGAGGATCGTGCTTGCCGCGTACACCGTGCTGCCCAGGGTTCGGCTCAGCATTCGCAGCCACACGACTTCGTATATCAGCCCGCTTGAACCCGACACGAAAAAGAGGAGGCAGAGTACCAGCGGCAATCGCCGCGATTTAGCGACCGGCTCGGTCGGCTTGGCAGCGACAATATCGGCGCTGGGCGAATCCAGAGAATCCATCTGCGAACGATCTTACCGCATCTCCGACCCGGACGCTCCGGCAAGGTCACGTCGCGGCGACGGTTTCGGATTCCTCGATCTCCTCGCGGCGTTCGATTGCCTTCTGGTAAATGTCGAGCATGACGCGATGATTCCTGGCGACATCATATTTTTCCAGGAATTCCTGGCGGGCAAAGCGGCGCATCGCGGCAAGAGCGGATGAATCGTTGCAGAGACCGACCACGGTGTTCGCCATCTGCGCGGAATCTCCGGCTTCAAACAAGGCGCCTGTGCGGCCGGGCCGGATGAGTTCTTTCATCGATCCGAGATTGCTGGCGATTACCGGCGTTCCGCGAGCCAGTGATTCCACGATCGTTCGGGGGAACCCTTCGTACCATAGCGACGGGAAAACGAGCATCGCGGCCCGACCCATCAATTCGATCACTTCCGCCGAAGGTCGGCGGCCAAGCCATTGGATCGAAGATTCGTTTGCCGCAGCTTGTTGCACACAATCGGCGAGCGGGCCATCGCCGCAGATTTTCAGGGGGATCGTCTTTCCCGTTGTTTTCCAGGCTTCGAGCATGGGTCGAATCCCTTTTTCCTCGCTGAGCCGGCCGACGAAAAGCGCGAATTGCCCGTCCCCGGACCCTTCGCCGGGATCGGGATCGAGAAAATTCGGCTTGACGTGGATTTTGCCGCCGTCGAATCCCGCTTCGAGGAATTTATCCCGGGCGAAATTCGTCAGGGCGATATACGCATCGATCCGATCGGCGTATGTCCCCAGCGCGGTGGACCCCGAGCATCGCCGTGGCAACGGCGGTGGCCGCGCGGCTGCCGCGATAACATCCATGCACGACGCCCGGCAACGGCAATCGTCCCAGACATTTTTCGCAAGGTTTGCCTTCTCGGAATAGCGTCGCAGCTGGACAGATGAGGCGGTAATTGTGGAGCGTTTGCACGACCGCGGCGCCCGCGCCCCGGGCCGCGGAATATACCGCGGGCGAGAGAAGCGGAAACGTGTTGTGGAAATGAACGACTTGCGCACGATGCTCGCGAACGCGATCGGCAATCTCGGTTGCCGCCGAGCGGTTCCAAATGGTGGACGCCGCCAGCTTCAGACGCCCCTGTAATTCGACGGCATCGTTGTGCACCGAATGGGTGTAAACCTCATGTCCATACTTTCGCAGCAGCTCGGATTCGGCCGCGAACACCTGATCTTCCCCGCCGCCCTGCTGGTAGAAATTGTGGCAGATCAGGACACGCATACCGCCTGCGTTTCTTTGATCGCCCGCGGCCGTTTGGTTTCCGCCGGGCAGGATCGCTCAAGGAATGAGGAGACGGCATCGGCAAATCGATGTGGATCGAATCTTTCCAAACAGGCTGCCCGCGCGGCCAGCCCCATTTGCCGGCACCGCTGCGGATCGTTTAGCAGCGACATCACGGCATCGGCCATCGCGATTGCCGATCCACGTTCGACAAGCAGGCCGGTGCGACCGGATTCGATCAGTTCGATCACCCCTCCACTGCTTTGCGCGGCGACGACCGCGCGGCTCGCCAGCATCGCTTCAACCACCGCCAGGCCAAACCCCTCTTCGCGGCTTGTGTGAATATAAATATCGACCAATCCCAACAGCCGCCGCGCATCGGTACGCACGCCAAGGAAATGGATGCGGTCGGCGGCAGGGCCGGCTTTGGCCATCGGACGCGCGGCTTCAATACCCTGCCCAGTTCCGATTAACAGCAAATGAGCGTTTACGTTTCGCCGGGCAAGCTCGTGCATCGTCGCGATTGCGGTCGCGTGATCCTTCCAGATGATGAATTCGGCAACGTAAGCCAAAATAAGGGCGTCCCTGGGCACGCCCATTTCCTGCCGCATTTCCGGCGGATATGGCTGCTGCCCAGGGTCGGAGGTGACGTCCTCCACTCCGTTGTAGATCACCTCGGCGGGGCCTCGATGGCCCGCTGGCAGTTGCGCATCGCGCACGGCGCGCGACACGAAAAGCATCGGATCGTCGCGGGTCAGGAAATCCCGAATCGCGCGGCGCGCGAATCCTTCGACCGTGCCGCGAATTGCATGGAACCAGAACGCCACTGTCACATCGCGGCCCCGCGCAGCCATCTTGGCGCAGAGATACGCTTTGAATGTCGTGGCCACGACAATGTCGATCTCGAATTCTTCAACGAGCCTTCCAAGTTTCCGCGCCGGTGAAAGATATCCCTTGTCGCCGATGCAGCGCGGCTCGATCTTAAGAGCGCCGAATCTTTGCTTCATTTCCTCCGATGGCTCATCGAAGCTGGCGACATGGAATTCGATCCGTTGTGGGTCGACGGCCCTCGCCAGATTAAGCAGACATTGAGGCACGCCGCCGTGAATCGGAAGGTCCCGATGTAGGAACAGCACGCGCAGCGCCGGGAAGTCGTCGCCGCGATTGTTACCGGAGATTTTGTTGCGGCCTGATAATTCATACGTCCGCTCTAAGCCGGTTCGGGAAGCTGCCGTGCCAGATCCTCCCGCGTCTCCATCTCCGCCTCCGCTTCGGTCGGGCTCCGCCATTTTATACTTCGGCTGAAAAGCCAGAGCGTTATATGATGCAATCCGTAAGTGATGACGATGCTCCAGCAAACGCCGGCGAGGCCGTACATTTTGGTCAATGCGACGCCAAAGGTAACCGCGCCTACGGCGGCGACAAATCCGCCCCAGAATACCGCGTTGACCTTGCCGCGCGCTCTCAGCAAAGAGGCGTAGACGCCAGCCGCCCCAGCGATCACCGGTTGGAGGCCAATGATCCACAGCAACCCGGAATAAGCCAAGAATTTCCCGCCGTAAACGAGGTTGATCGCCTGATGGGCGAACAATCCGACGATGATCCAATAAATCAGCGGCCCCCCCGCCAGAATCAGCAGCGACCACCGATGCAATCGCTTGCCCTGGGCCGTCCCCTGCGTGCGAACGAAAGCCGGAAGCAACAACAGGCACAGCGCCGTATTTGCCTGGATAAGCGGCATGAACAGGTTGGTCAGGCGCGCAGGGCGCCCGATTGTTCGATCGTCGCGAGATTGGGCAACAGAAAATAATAAACGTTGCCCGGGATGAACCCGAGAATTTGCGTTGCCGTCGCCCAGCGGCCATAGCGAAAGTGTTCCGCCGTCACGTCGCGAAGCATTTCCGCCGGCGGACGCAGATCAATATGCCTGAATCCCAGCCATAATCCAGAAAGGAGGCTGCTGCCTCCGATGATCGTCAGCGCAAGGCTGACCGTGAGCGTTTCAAAGCGGTGCGTCACCGCCAGCGCGGTCATCATCAGCACCAGGTACAACACTCCACCCATCGCGGCGCACCTGGGGTTCAGTTGCCCATAACATGTCCGGCGCATGAGCCACAGAAACAGGATGAACGGCCCCGCCGCCGCGAAACCGTAGAGCGCACGAGAAAGATCGAATTGCCCCTGCCGGCCCAGAAACCAGCCGGCGGTAAAAAGCACCAGCGACGCGCCCAGCGCCACCAGGATATGGCCATAAATCAGCGTTCCGAAATAATGTTTGTGGCGATCCCGATATCGCTCCGGGGAAAAAACAAGCATCGGCTCGGTAAGCAATGCGGTATGAATCACCCCAGAGCGCAAAAACGCCGCGAACGCAGTAGCGAACTCGCCGTACTCCTTCGGAGAAAGCCAGCGGGCCAGCATGACATTGACCACGCAATTTGATCCCGCGAAGAGGCCCTGGTCGGCAACGGCCCAGAATCCCTTTTTAAAGACATTCCCGGCGGATTGCGGCGACTCGGCGACGGTTTCCCGTTCCAATGCAACCGTCATGCGCCGACCTCCTGTCGCACGATTCTTTTGCGGCCATGCTGCCGCAACATGTTTTTAATGACCAACCCGATGAAAATGGTGTTGCTGAACAAATAACGCTTCCAGAGTCGGCGCGGTTCCTGGGAGAGGCGGAAAAGCCATTCCAGCCACCACCGCTGCAGGAACGCCGGCGCGGTCTTTTTGGTCCCGGCTTGAAAATCGAAAGCCGCGCCGACGCAAACCTGGACGGCGCGGATTTTGTCCCGATTGGCGTCGGCGAAGATCTCCTGCCGCGGAACGCCCAATCCGATAAAGACAACCGCCGCCCCGCTGTGATTGATCTTGGCGCAAAGGGCGTCATTTTCCTCGGTGGTCATTGGCCGAAACGGCGGCGAATCCACGCCGGCGATGATCAGGTCGGGAAACAATTCCCGTATTCGCGATGCCAGCAATGCCAGCACCTGCGGGGTGCTGCCGCAGAAAAAAACGCTCAGACCGTCCCGCTCGCACCGCTGGCAAACACGCCGCATGATTTCCGGGCCATAGACACGGTCCGAAAGCCCCGACGCGTGGAAGAAATTCATCGCCCATTTCACCGGCTGGCCATCGGGCGCAACGATCTGGCAGCGGTTCACGCGCTCGCGGTATTGCGCGTCGGTTGTCGCGCAGACGATCCCGTGCACCGCCAGAAAAGTCGTCACGCCCCCAGCCCCGGCGGCGGCGGATTGAACGATCGCCTCCACCGATTCGTCATAGTTCGTCGCGCTGACCCCCACCCCGAACAGATCGCGTTTGGGCGGCCAGTGAAGTGATGTTTGGGTTGCGATCGTCATCCGCGACTACCTTAATGAATTACCTTACCCAACTATCTTCCCCGCCGAAGGAGAACTGCTGGCACGGTCATCAGGATTAGTTTCAGGTCAACCCAAAACGTGCGCGCACGAATATAACGGCGATCCATTCGAATCCATTCGGCAAAGGTGACGTTGCCGCGGCCTTTGATCTGCCAGATGCAAGTCAGACCGGGAGTCACATCAAGGCGGCGACGATGCCACGTCGCGCAGCGGTTGCTTTCCTCCACCGGCAACGGCCGGGGCCCCACAAGCGACATATCGCCCTTAAGAACGTTAAAAAGCTGCGGCAGTTCGTCGAGGCTGGTTTCGCGAAGAAAGCGTCCGATTCGCGTGATTCTCGGGTCGTGCTTGATTTTGAAAGCCGGACCGTCCTGCTCGCTCTTTTCGCGGAGCTGATCCTTTATCGCCTCGGCGCCCATGATCATTGTTCTGAACTTGTAGATGGTAAATGGCTTGCCGCCCAGACCAGCGCGGCGCTGGCTGAAAAAGACGGGTCCGCGATCGGAGAATTTGATCATCAACGCGATAAACGCCATCACCGGCAGCGCCGCGAGCAACGTCATGCTGCCAATCCCCAAATCCACCAGGCGTTTCCACCAGGGCAACGGGCGAACCAAAAGGTTCGTGACCATGCGCGATTCCACCAGTTGCATTGTGGGGAACTGCCGTTGCTGCTCAAGCGGAATGTCCCGACCGGCCTCTTCAATGCCCGTCGCGATCTGCTCGGCGGTCAATCGCTCGTTGTCGCTGTGCATTTGCCCGTGATAACTCAGCACGTCGCAGACGGGCGAAAGGCCCCTGTGGTTGGCGGATTCCGTGTAGTCGCTGGCGAAGGCAATCGCCCCCTCTTCGGAAGTGTCGGGCAGTACGACGCAAAGGCGTCGAGAATCGAACCATCCGATTTCGTCGGTGGCGCGGGCTCGGCGGCAAAGATACCCCGCCAGGCGTTTCAACTGACGTGGGGTGCTGTCGCCTGCCGTGCCGATGATGACCAGGCTGAACTCGTGTCCGTTGCGCTCGCAACGGGCGCATTCGCGATGCAGTATCGCGTCGATGTTCTTCCGGGAATGAAGGTCCTTGATCTTGTGAATCGGCCGGGGGCGGGCTCGACGAGCATCGACCGACGTTAACGGCAACGAGCGACTCGCCGGTGCAAGGATCTCGTCCAAACGTATTTCATCGGCAACCCTCCGGGTTGCTGTATCCTGACCAATCATCGCTACTTCCGCTCCTTAACTGCAAAAAAACGGCCTTCAGGCACCCACTTGCTGCAAAGCCAAATCTGCGGACTTTGGTTCTGTCCGGATCGCCAAGATCAATTGGCGATTTCGCTGGCCCGCCGCCGCGGCGATCCCCGCTCGACGACGCCGGACCAAATTTCATCGCACGCCAGCCTAATCCTCTGTCCCCGACGCCAATGCGTCACGAAATGTGCGTGACTTTCTCCACGGATAAAGGATCGCGGACTAAAGATGAGGCCATTATGACCGGCTCGCTCGAATCGATTGAGGAAGTTTCATTGATGACCAGCCCCAGAACGTTCGCGCCCACGCTGCGCAGCATGCCCAGCCCGAATCCAACCTGCCGGCGAACGGTCGGCCGCGCCGTCGTCACCAAAATCACCGCGGCACAATTCGCTGCGAGAATCCGGGCTTCCACTCCCCGCCCAAGGGCCGGAGAATCGACAATCACTCGGTCGTACTGGTCGGAGAATTCACCCAACACATCCGCGAGCTTTTCAGTATTGAGCAATTCGGCGGTGCTGCCGGTCACGGTGCCGGCGGTCAGAACATCCACGTTCTCCACCGTCGTTCGGTGAGTTACCCGACGTTCGGCCCTTCGGCCTTGAAGAATGTCGAAAAATCCCAAATCGTTGTTCAAGTTAAAGATTTGATGCAGCCGCGGCGAGCGACCGTTACCATCCACCAGAAGGACCCGCATCCCGCTCTGTGCCATCGCCACGGCCAAGTTTGTCGCCAGCGTGGTACGCCCCTCAAGGGGATTCATGCTGGTAATGAGGAGCGCCCGGCCGCCGACCTCATCCAATCCCGATTCGGCGATGATTTTCGCGATGGACCTTGAAGTGTCAGCTACGGCGCCTACGGGCTCAGTATGGGTTTGCAAGGCACGCTCGGCCAACGTCAGCGTCCCTGCCATGAAGGGTAAAACCCCCACAATCGGCGCGCCAAGTTCCGCGGACAATTGACTTACCGGTCGTGGACCGGGCGACAATTTTTCCAGGCCCAACGCCGCGCCGCAACCAATGACCAAACCCGCAAACAGCCATCCACCCAACGCGCAGCTTTGCCGGATGAGACGGGGACGAAGCGGGAACCGCCGATTGAGTGATTTCGATGCTCAGGCTGCTGGCGACCTCGTTCGCACTGACTTGGTTGATGCGGGCCTCAACGACCTGAAGGTCCTTTTCAGCCTGGGTCAATTCGGTATGCATGCGGTCGACATCCGAAGATCGGGCCACCTGCACGGGCGGCGCCGCCTTATGCTGATGTTCGACCGGCGTTTGAAGCGCCTGCTCATGCGACTGAGCGGAAAGCCAGCGCTCTCGCAGGGCGCGAACATAGGCGACCGTTAATTCGTTCAACTGCGACCGGGCCATTTTGACGTGTGGATGGTCCGGAAGATACGTGCGCTCCATGTCCTGGATCGCCTGTTGGTACTGAACGATTTCAGCTCTCATTTGAAGAAGCTGGTCCGGCGAAGCCGCGACCATATCGGCTGAGTTGCCTGGGGCTTCAATCTTCGCAAGCATGGCGGGGTCGTTGCCCACAAACGCCAGCGCCTGATCAAAGTCCGACTTGGCGTTCTCGGCGTTAAGCCGCGCCGCCGGCAGGGAGTTGGATAACGCCGATTCCTGCTGAACGGCCGGATTATTCTGCGTGCTGTCGTCCGCGGGCTGTTCCTGTTGGTCGTGCAGCGCCGCCAATTGCTGATTTTTCGCTGCGATCGCATCTACATCTTGCGCCGTCTCCTTCAGCAGAAGATCCAGCTCCTGGGCCGAGGTGTTGTGCTGAATCCCAGTTTGAAAAGTGATGTACGCCTGGACGACCGCGTTCACGAGCTTCGCGGCGTCGAGCTTGTTGGGCACCTCCAGGGAAACGTCAATCAATTCGCTGTGCTTGCCCACTTCGGCATTGATGTTTTGCCGGAGATAATCGATGGGATCACCTACGCCGCGAAGCGTCTCCAGATCGTTGATTCCGTCCTGAGCAAGCGCCAGCGCCAGCACCGGCGTGGAGGTCATTAATTGGCACTGGGTGTTCAGAAAATTATCAATGTGAGCCGGGTCGGTGGCCGCCGAACCCTGGCCTTCGACGACGTAGACTTGCGCGGTACTTGTATAACTCCGCTGCGCCAGCAAAATATATAGGCATGCCAATACGAATGCGCCCAGAACCGTCCAGCCGACAATGTGACGCCTGCGCCACAGCATGGTGGCGATGGGGTGCGCGGCGACCCCGTCGGGGATAAGTCCTCGCGCACGGGTACTTACTGCGTTTAGCGAGCTGTACGCCGGATCGGAAATGGTCTCTGCTCCCACTCGAAAACGAATTGAGCGTTGCCGCCACAACGACGGCCACCCGATATATAACTCGCGGGACTAAGGCTTGAGAGAAATAAACCTACGTTTTGTTCCGAACTGCCGGACCACTAAGTGAATCTGGATAACTTATTCGTATTGCCCATTTTATACCGATTATCGGACCTGGATAATCCGCGGAAGCTTTATTTCCTAGCTTGTTTGGCCGATACGGGTTGCGTACAACTCTCCCATGATCCACTCCTGGCACGATGTCACTCCCGGCGAAAATATACCACAAGAGTTTGCTGCAATTATCGAAATTCCGTTCGGCTCCAGCGTCAAATATGAACTGGACAAGGCAAGCGGCCTGATAAAGTTGGATCGCGTCCTTTATTCGGCGGTCTACTATCCCGCAAATTACGGATTCATACCCCAAACGCTGGCGCAAGATGATGATCCTTTGGACGTGCTGGTGTTATGCCAGGAAACCGTGGTTCCACTGACCCTCATCCCCCGGGTCAGGACGATCGGACTGATGACCATGATCGACGGCGGGAAAAAGGACCACAAAATCATCGGCGTAGCGACGGATGATCCGGAATTCAACGTCTATCACGAAGCCCGCGAAATGCCGCCGCATCGGTTGACCATGCTTCGGCGATTCTTTCAGGATTACAAGCAGCTTGAAGGAAAGGCCGTCGAGGTCGACGAAATCGAGCCGGCGAAAATGGCCTACCCGATCATTGAAGATGCACTCCATCGCTACAGCAAACAGCGGCGCAAAGGGTTCAAATAACGAATCGCCGTCACGTTTCCACTCTCTTAAATTCCGGCCGCTGCGACAGAAGAATCATCCGGCTCCACCAGCGCATCACCATCACGGCGGCATAGGTAACCGGAAGGAACATAAGAATCATGATCCCCTCTGGAATGCCGACAAAAGCGACGACAAAACTGGCGTCATATACGATCAGCCACATCAGTCCCGTGAGCATCAGCGCTTGACCGGCAGCCCGCGAATTGGCGCTCCGCCGGCGAATCCACACGGCCAAAACGATGAATACCAACGCCGCCGCGGCCGGGGCAAGCAGGGCCGGGCGAATTCCCAGGCTTCCACCGGGAAACCCCGCCCGATTGATGCGCCATCGCCACCAAAACACTCCCACCGCCAGAAGATCAAATAATGCCAGACCCGCCACCACCGACCAGAAATGGCGCCGCCGCAACGCCGGACGTTTGTGCTCCCAGTAATAGGCCACGGTCGAAACAATCGTCACGTGATTCATCAGCAGCAGCGGATGCCAGAACACCGGAAGATTTGGCGCTGCGATCGTCGCGTGAAAGAAGCGGATAAGTCCGAGGGACAATAGTCCAAGCGGCACGAGATACTTGGCCGCGAAATCGTAGAAGACGATCATCGCTCCGGTGAAGACGACGAGCCAAAGGCTCAATCCCGCATTGGGCGCCACGTTGGAGTATGTCTCTCCGCCAAACAAGGCCAAGAGTGCCAGCATCGCGCAAACGACATGGGCCGTTCGCAGACCGATGCGGCCGCTAGGCAGCGGCCGGTGCGGTGAAATCTGTCGATCGCGCCGCCGATCGATGATGTCGTTGAGGCTCATCCCGAATCCGTACAAACCGATCGAGACAAACGCCAGCGCGATGCACTGCGCGGGATCCAGTTCATGCCAGAAGACTCCGCGATTGAGCCGAACCTGATCCTTGGCCCAGAGCATGAGTGCACAGCCGCTGTCCGCCAGCGCGGTGAAAACCAGCGCCATTCGGGTCAATTGAAGTACCGGCAGTAATCGTTGGGAGATGGACGGCACGGCAAACGGCATCATAGACAAAAGACGATCAGCCGTCGAAATTGCATCGCGGGTGTCGCAAATAACGATCATCATCGGCGTTTAATGAGAAATACATTCTACGAACAAAACGCGGCAACCCAATGGCTACAGAAGAATGTCGACATATATATAAAATGTTCAATTCCAATCGCTTGCATGTGTTTTCTGCGGAAGCGAATTTCATAAATCGTTGGGAGATGGTCGAATACAGATGGATGCCAAGAACAAGTTTTTTTAATAAACCCCATGTCATTTCGGCCTGATTAGGCTTGCATTTTGACAAGGATTAGCATACGATTAATCTTGAGGTCGAGGGGTATTGGTCTGCCTCAGACGAAAATTAATGCGTTCAGCATGGTCGCTGACGTGTTTGATATTGCCGGCTTCGGTCATGAAGAGTTGAAGCCGGCAGACCTGCCAAAGCGAATGATTGCGTTGTGCCCGCAATCTACCGCGACTGACTCAATGTCTGGCAGGAGTTCCCGAGCCCACAGCGTCTTGGCTGCTGTGGGCTTTTTTTTGCGCAACCCTGCTGACTCTCTCCAGTGTTGCCGCGGTGATTCACTTTTCCGCTCGTATGCCAATCGTTGGGGACAACCTGTTGAAGAATCTGAGATTTCCCCGGAAAATCCAAGGATTTCACAAGGTCGTCATTGAATTAATTCGGCGGACCGCTAATTTCTAGCCCACATCGGCGGATTAGTCCGGTGATTCGCGTTCAAGGCGGGCGATGGGTTCGATTTGTCCGCGGATCCCGCTGCATCTCTCTAGGAAAGGAGATTCACTTCAATGTCCAGCAAGTCCCTGACCAAATCTGAAATTGCCGCGCATCTCGCGGAAAAAGTGGGAATCACCAGGAAGCAGGTCGCGCTGCTACTGGCGGCACAGGCTGACCTCGCCTACAAGCAGGCGAAAAATGTGTACACTGTACCCGGCCTCGGCAAGCTAAAGCTGGTCGAAAGCCCCGCTCGCAAGATGATCATGCCATTCGGGGAGAAAAAAGGACAGGAAATCATCATACCAAAGCGGAAAAGGGTTAAATTCAGCGTCGCCAAATCTGCCCGAGATGCGATTTTGGGCACGAAAAAGTAACCGCGACATCTTTTCACCTCGGAATGGAAATAGCCGCGGGCGTTTCGCCCGGCGGCTTTTTATTTAGTTCGTTTTTGGAGTTCCAACCGCGATTTTTCATAATTCCCGCCGTAAACGGGGATTGTGGTACGCGCCCTGCACCCATTGTTCCCAGAGAAGGTTTTTATGAACTCCCAGGAACATCAATGGTTTACGCTTCAGCTCGTCGGATCAGCACCTTACCCTCACAGGCCCGATGATTCGGATCATAATGAGGCCGCACGCCAGCTCAACTCGCTGCTGCGCGGCGAGATTGCCGCTTCGGAGACCTACCGAATGGCAATCGACAAACTAATGCAGGATGGGCGAGATCCGAGCGAGGTGACGATCCTCCGCGTCATGCAACGCGAACATGTCCAGGTCGCACAGGTTTTTCGCAAGCGCATCTCTGAAATGGGCGGAGTTTCCGACGACTCCTCCGGCGGTTGGGGCGCCTGGGCCAAATTGGCGATGGGTGCGGCCCAGCTATTCGGCGACAGTGCAGCCTTGCACGCCCTCAGGGATGGTGAAGAGTATGGGCTGAACGAAATGCGATCTGCGATAGAGAATCTCGACGCCGAGTCCGCCGAACTGGTTGAAAAGGCAATGATTCCCGCTCAGAAGCGGCACGTTCAACGGATAACGTCTCTGATTGACAAGATCAGTGCGTAAGACGGCTAGAAACTCGTAGTGACATACGGCAGAAGCGCGATGTACCGGGCTCGTTTGACCGCCCGGGCGAGCATGCGCTGTTCCATCGCGCTCGCGCCCGTGCGCTTCCGCGACAGGATCTTCCCATTCCCGCTGACCATTTTCCTCAGCGATTCAGTATCCTTGTAATCGATGAAGGTTTTGCCCGATGCGCTGACCCGCGCCACCTTCACCTTGGGCCGGGAAAAGGTCTGAAATTTCTCTGATTTCTCGCGACGTTCCGTTCGTTCTCTGGGCATTAACACTCCGCTTAAGTAAAGAGGGGGAGATTTTACAGATATGTCCAGAGGTGGCAAGGGCGGCGGGAAATGGACAATTGACAATGAATAATTGTCAATTATCCATTGTCAATTCGCGTCATGCCGCTTCTGGCGTCGCCACCGGGGTCGGTTTGCCCCTTTTTGCCTTTGCCTCGTAGAGGCGATCGTCGGCTCGCTTGAGCAATTCGGCCGCCGTTGGCTGGGATAGCTCGGCAATCGTGCTTATTCCGACGCTCAACCGGAGGCTCTGCGCCAGTTTGTACGTTTTGCCCAGCGAGCCGACCAACGACATAAGCCTTTCGCCGATTTTCGCGGCCACGGCCGTTTCGCAGCCCGGCAAAAGGAGGACAAATTCGTCGCCTCCATACCGGAATCCAAAATCGCCGTTACGGATCGTGCTATGGATGATCTGGCCGATCGACTTGAGCAGTTCGTCCCCGACCGCGTGGCCGAGCGTGTCATTCAGATTCTTGAAGTAGTCCAGGTCAATCATCACCAACGTGAGCGACTTATGCTCGGTCTGCAATTGCGCGATGAGCTGGGGAAGCAACTGATCCAGCATGCGCCGGTTATACAGGCCCGTCAGCGGATCGCGCACCGCCTGGTTTCTCAGCGAGGCGATTGTTCGTTCCAACACGTTGGTCCGGTTGGCGATGCGTTGGCGAACTTCATCTTGGAGTTCGATAACTGATTGCCTTTGCTGCCGGAGATCGTGTAGCAACAGCTTCACCTCCGCGGCAAGCTCGTGAAGGCTTCCGGATTTGAACTGGGTGAATTCCTCGATCGGCGCACGGCCCACCCGGATTTCATGGATCAGCCGGCGCATCTGAATTCCGGGAAGAACCCACTGGCGGTGATGCCGCAGGGTCATCGCGCCCGACAGGCAAATTGCCGCCGCCACCAATACGATGTGCAGAACCCGCGTGGCATATTCTCCGAAAACCAGCGGCAGCAGTGTGGCGATGAGCGTCACCGTTGCAACGCTCCCCAGCAGCATCAGCGCCGGCCCCGCGCTTTTCCAGAACGCGCTCGCGCCGGAGGCGGAAGCTTCTTCGGCCTGGTCGTCGACCGGATTTCCAGTGTTATCAGACTCAGTCACCCGATGGTTCCTCCAACCCTATTCAGATCGGATGTGAATCGTTACCGGTCAAGCCGAAAATGACGCCGGTCGCTATATTTTGCCCACGCCGGACAAACCATCCTCAACTTTCATTTCTAAACGCCGATATGTTCAATGTTTCGCCTTCAAACTGGTGCACAAAAATGCCGCTGTCAGACTACGATCTGGTCGTAATTGGGTCAGGCCCCGCGGGCCAAAAGGCCGCCCTCAACGCCGCTAAACTCGGAAAATCCGTTGCAGTCGTCGAGCGCACGGGCAGCATTGGCGGCGTCTGCATCCACACCGGAACCATTCCATCCAAGGCCATTCGCGAAGCGGTTCTTCATCTCACCGGCATCCAGGAACGTTCCCTCTACGGCGCCGGCTATGCCGTCAAACATCACATTCACATGTCCGACCTGCTCTACCGCGCCGAGCATGTCGTCCGCACCGAAGTAGATGTCATCCGCAATCAGATGGAACGCAACGGCATCACCCTGGTCTACGGCACCGCCGCTTTCGTCGACGCCAATACCGTAAACGTCACCCGCGGCGAACAAAACACCCCTTTGCACGGGAAAAACATCCTGATCGCCGTCGGCACCGTGCCCGCGCGGCCAAGTTCCGTTCCCTTTACCCTGAACAAAGTCATCGACAGCAACGACCTTCTGAACTTGAGCAAATTGCCCCGCAGCATGATCGTCGTCGGTGGTGGAGTGATCGGAACGGAATACGCCTGCATGCTCGCCGCCACGGGCGTCCGCGTTACGCTGATCGAATCGCGACCCCGCCTCCTCGAATTCGTCGACGATGAATTGGCTGAGAACCTCCAGTTCCGCCTCCGCGACATGGGGATGCGTCTGCGGCTCGGTGAATCGGTCGCTTCCATCGAAATCATCGACGGCCACGTCCAGGCCACGCTCGCGAGCAGCAAAAAGGTCCTTGCCGATGCGCTGATGTACGCCATCGGCCGGCAAGGAGCTACCGAGACGCTGAACCTACCCGCCGCCGGACTGAAAGCCGACAACCGCGGGCGGCTCAAGGTCAACGAATATTTCCAAACCGACGTCCCGCATATCTACGCCGCCGGCGACGTAATCGGTTTCCCCGCACTGGCTTCCACAAGCATGGAACAGGGCCGCCTCGCTTCGTGCCACATGTTCCATCAGTTTGCCAACTCCACCAGCGCCCTCTTCCCCTACGGCATCTACACGATCCCTGAAATCAGCATGGTCGGGCAAAGCGAACAGCAACTCACGCAGCAAAATATCCCCTACGAGGTCGGCCTCGCCCGCTACCGCGAAATCGCCCGCGGGCAACTGATTGCCGATCCCAATGGCCTCTTAAAACTCCTCTTCCATGCCGAGAGCCATCGGCTGCTTGGCGTCCACGCCATCGGCACCGGCGCAACCGAGTTGATCCACATCGGCCAGACCGTCATGGCCGCCGGAATGAGCATCGATTATTTTGTGGATACTGTCTTCAATTACCCAACGCTTGCCGAATGCTACAAAGTCGCGGCCCTGGATGGTTTGAATCGCGTTCGTGCGACGCAGCCGGTGATGGAGATTCAGGCTAACGCGGCGTGAGAAGAGATTGCCTATTTAAATATTTCAATGGGCGATAGGAAATAGGCAATATATTCCCTTCCCCCTCCCATTCCCGTAGAATCTACGGTCTATGCGTCACGTGATCTCCGCATTGGTCGTCAATGAACCGGGCGTCCTGGCCAACGTCGCCGGCATGTTCGCCGCGCGCGGGTTTAACATCGATTCGCTGGTCGTCGGTCGGACCGACGATCCAAATCTGTCGCGCATGACCATCGTCGTCGATGCCGATGAAAACACGCTCGAACAGGTTCGCAAGCAGCTTGGCAAGCTGGTCCCCGTCACCAACGTGAAGGATTTCAAGGATTCGGCTTACATCGAGCGCGACCTGGCCCTGGTCTGTGTCGGGGCCGGCCCGGCGAGCAGGCATGAAGTGATCGAGGTCGTGAACCTGTTTCGCGGCAGAGTTGTGGACGTCGGCAAGGAAAGCCTGATGGTTGAACTTTCCGGCACCGAAGAAAAAATTGAAAGGTTCATCGATCTGATGAAGCCATACGGCATCCGCGAGCTGGCTCGCACCGGCGTGATCGCGATGGCCCGTGAAATCCAACCCGCGGGCGGAGTCGCCAAGGCCGCCGCGCCGGTCGGTGGGAAACGCAAGCGCAGCCTCGATGCCCCTTCCGCCGCCGCGCTGCCGCCAAGTTAGCATTCGGCCATGGCGCAATGGCGTCCTATCTTTCAGCCGCAATTACCTCTCATCGTAATCGTCATCCTTCCCGCTCTCCGCCCAGGCGACGCGCCATGGGTCAACGATGAACCGATCATGATGGAACTGGCCATCCGCTACAACCACACGGCTAGCGGTCTTTATGGATTCAGTCTCCCATTTACCCTATGCCCGTTTGGCCTCGACGGGACGTACGGAGTCCGTTACGGCCCTCTTCCCATCTGGCTCGATCAGGTATTTCTCGCCTTTACGAGCAACCTGATCCTGATGGTTGCATTCCGCGCGATCCTGTTCTTATCGATCACCGCGGCCGCCCTCAATTCGCTGGCAAAAACTCTTCGGCTTCCTCTCTGGTTCGCCATCATCACGGCGCTCTCGCCCTGGATTTGGCTGTATGGCCGCAGTCTGTGGGACAGCACCTGGTGCATTCCGCTTTCCTTCTGGCAGCGTATGTGCGGTTTCTGTCCGCGCCAAAACCCGGGAGGCTGCTGATCGTCGCAATTGGATGCGTCATGCTTTCGGTCGTCCACCTGATGAGCGTCGCCCTGGTGTTGCCCGTTTTGTTCCACCTTCTGGTATTTCATCGCGACAAGGTCCGGGTTTGGAGATGGAGAATCGGTTTTGCGGTTCTAGTTTGCGCTTATCTGCTTCGGCCTTACCTGTTTAATTTTCTGACGCATTTCCGGCCGACCAGGCCTTCCGATCAGTCGGATCTGCTCGGATGGTTCTATCCGCTTCTTGGGGGAAAGTTCCAGACGCTCAACCTTGGGGAATCGCTGCCAGGCTGGCAGGAATCCGCGACACCCTTTCTGCGGTATTGCGTCGAAATCGTGGAGTGGATTTCCCGGATTGCGTACATTTGTGTATAGCTCGGAATGATCCTTGCCGTGCCCAGGGCATGGTCGGCGATCCGTCAACCCAAAACAGCCACCGTTACCAATCACCTTTTTCTAATCGCACTGTCGGTTTGGCTTTTCCAAACATTTCTCGACGGGCTTGAACGCGTCCATTCCACCCCGCACTATTATTCTGGAACATGGTGCGTATACGCGGTTCTCGCCTGGATGGCCGCCGATTGGCTCCGGCTCCATTTTTCGAAGCGCGTTTTCCTCCCCGTTGTTGCAGTTTACGCAGCCTCGATGTTGTTCGGGAGCGTTGTCATCGCCACGACAATCGCGCGCAACGCCGGGCACCGCAACATCAATTTCGGCACCTCCGTGGGGAACCAGATTGCGGCCATCAAACAACTGCGTCGCTATTCCGACGACAGTTCTGTTGATATCCGGTTGCCGCAATGGAAATCATTTCCGCTGGCGTGGAAGGTGTTGCTGGAGCTGAATCCCCCGACTTCCGATCCCCGGCCCCGCCGCCATCTGGTCGTGAAATACCGCGACGCACATCCCGGCGACGCCCATATCGAGGTTGAAGAATTACCTAACTCATAAATTACGCTAAACTTCCTCTATGACCACAGATATTTCCCGCCCGCTATCCTCGCGACGAATCTGGCTGGCTCGAGGTCTGGCAGTCGCCGCCGATCTCGTTCAGATCGTTTTCTTCCCCGTCCTTTCCGAAGGCTTCGCCTCACCGTTTGATGCCGCTCTTGATGTTATCGTCGCCCTTCTGCTGACATTGATCGTCGGCTGGCATATCGCCTTCATCCCGTCTTTCATAATCAAGGCATTACCCTTTGCCGACATGGCCCCGACGTGGACCCTCGCCGTCCTGTTCGCGACGCGCGGCCGAAATACGTGACGTCGTGCGGTGACAACCAGGCCGGAGTGCTTATAATGCCGCCAACCGCGCGATCGATTGAGTCAAACTGCAATGTCGACCACCAATGAAACATCACCAGAACTCACCCGAAAACCTCCAGAGGCTGCGACCGAACCGGCTCCATCCCCCGGCGTTCATCAAGCCCCGAGCCATCGCCGGCCGTTGCGGATCATCGGCGGCGTGATTGCGCTTCTGGCGATCGTCGCGGCCGTGGTCTGGGTTATCAATTCTCTCAATACGGTTTCAACGGACGACGCCTACGTCAACGGGCACGTGACATTCGTAGCTCCGCGCGTGCCCGGACAGGTCGTTCGCGTTCTGGTCGATGACAACAACCGGGTGCACAAAGGCGATCTGCTGGTGCAACTCGACAAGGAACCATACGAGGTCCAGGTCAACATCGCCCAGGCCGCCGTTGACGCCGCGCAGGCTGATCTCGTCGCCGCCCAGGCGCAGGCCCACGCAATCGAGGGTCAGATGCGCAGCTTGAGATTCAATCTGGATCACGCCATTGAGGACGTGGACAACCAGATCGCCATATTGCGATCGAAGGTTGCCACGCTCGCATTCCAAGAACGCGGCATTGACCAGGGCGCAGGCCGACTACGATCGCGCGGTACCGCTGATTCAATCCGGCGCGGTCTCAAAGGAGGAACTCGACACCCGCACCGAAGCCCTGCTGGTCGCCCGAGCCGAGGTTGAGGAGGCGCTGCAGGGCGTCTACCAGGTCCGCGTCGCGCTGGGTCTTCCGCCCAAACCCGAAACAGGCGACGACCTCACGCAAGTCCCCCCAGATCTCGATCAAACCTTCTCCACGGTGCGGCAGGCGCAAGCCAGCCTGATTCAAGCGGCCGCGCAAATCGGCTACACCGATTCGTTCAACAAATCGCCCAAGCAGATGGTCACCGACTTTTACAAACGCGATCCGACGGGCGACATCGATCGCATCTACGCCAAGCTCCTCATCAATGCCCCCGGCGTCAAGCAGGCCGAGGCCAAATTGGCCGAGGCCCAGCGCAATCTCGATCAGGCCAAGCTGAATTTGCGATACTGCGATGTGCTTTCCGAGATCGACGGCGTCGTCACGCGGCGAGACGTCAATCCAGGCAACAACGTGATCGCCGGGCAAAGCCTCATGGCGGTGCGGTCGCTCACCGAAATCTGGGTGGATGCCAATTTCAAGGAAACGCAGCTTGCCAACTTGCGAATCGGATAGCCGGTGGATTTGGATGTGGATATGTACGGCAGCCGCGAGCGAATTCAAGGGTCGCATCTCCGGCTTCACGATGGGAACCGGTTCGACGCTGGCCCTTCTGCCGGCGGAGAATGCGACCGGGAATTTCGTGAAGGTCGTGCAGCGCCTGCCGGTGCGCATCGATCTGCTCGATTACGATCCGGACAAGACGCCCTTATTCATCGGTTTGTCCGTAACGCCCTATGTTCATGTGAACGAGAATCCCGCCGGACCGAATGCGGGACAAGTTCTGCAGCCCTATTTGCCGACGACGGCTCCGACCGACGAGCCGGAGACCCGGCCGTGACCGCCGGAGCCATCGAAATCCCACTGCTGACTCGCCGGACAATCGATCCACGGCTCGTCGCGATCGCGGTCGTGATCCCCACCTTCATGGAGGTGCTGGATACCACGATCGCCAACGTGGCCCTGCGCTACATCGCCGGCGGACTGTCGGCCCCGGTCACCGACAGCGAATGGGTCATCACCAGCTATCTCGCCGCCAACGCCATCATCCTGCCGATTTCCGGACTGGCTGGGAGCGCGGCTCGGCCGGCGGAATTACTTTTTGCTGTCCATCGCGATTTTCACTCTCGCTTCCGCGTTATGCGGAATGGCGACAAATCTGAACGAATTGATCGCCTTCCGCGTGCTTCAGGGATTGGCCGGAGGCGGATTGCAGCCGTCGAGCCAGGGGATTCTGCTGGATGCGTTTCCGCGGGAAAAACAGGGCGGCGCTCAGACCATCTTCGGAATCGCGGCGCTGCTCGCGCCGGTCGTCGGCCCGACGCTCGGTGGATTCATCACCGACAACTACGGCTGGCGATGGATCTTTTATCTCAATATTCCCGTCGGATTGCTCGCCCTGTTCCTGTGCCACGCCGTCGTGACCGACCCGGATTATCTCAAGGCCGAACATGAGAAATTGCGCAAGAATCGCACCCCTTTCGATTTCCTGGGCCTGTGCCTGCTCAGCGTCACCATGGTCTGCTGGGAAGTCATGCTCAGCAAAGGCCAGGAATGGGACTGGCTTGGCGATCCGTTCTTTCGCGTGCAAACCCTTCTGATTCTCTTCGTCGTCTGCCTTTGCGCTCCTGATCTTTCGCGAGTTGCGGATCGCCAATCCGCTCGATCAATTTCCGCACCCTGGCTGACAGGAATTTCCGCTCCTGCTGCATCATCATTTTCTGCGCGTTCGGCGTGCTCTACGCCAACACGACGACCCTCCCGGCCTTGCTGCAGTCGCTCTTCGGCTACGATGCGACAACCTCCGGATTGGTCCTGTCTCCCGCGGGAATCGGGGCCGTCCTGATGCTGTTCGTCGTCGGCATCTCATTATCGCGAGGCGTCGACGCCAGAGTTTGTATGGCCGCGGGACTGCTCACGATGACGGCCGGAAATATCTGGATGTCCCGGCTGAACCTCGAGATCGGCCCCTGGCAGGTCGTCTGGCCCCGCGTCGTCATCATCGCGGGTTTGTCGATGATCTTCGCCCCGCTGAACGTGGCCGCGTTTCTATATATTCCCAGAGAACTGCGCGGCGCAGCGGTGGGATTGCTCGCCCTTTTGCGCAATGAAGGCGGAAGCGTGGGAACGTCGATCGCCCAAACCATTCTGGAACGCCGCCAGCAGTTCCACACCCTGCGGCTCAATGAGAATCTCGATCGGCTGAACCCCGCGGTCAATTACCTGTTCACACAAGGCCAATCGTTCTTCCTGCAACATACCGGCGACGCCGCGATTTCAACGAAGTTGACCTTGCAAGCGCTCCAAAACGCCCGCGATCAGCAGGCTCTATCGCTCGCTTACTTTGACGTGTTCTGGTTCTCGGCCGCCGTCTCCGCGGTATTGGTTTTCCTCGTCCTGCTCATGCGGCGCTCGGTCGCGGAAAAAGGTGCTCACGTCGCCGCGGAGTGATTTACTTAATGCCGTATTTGGCCGCGTTGTCCGCAACCGCCTTGGCGTATTTGTCTGGGTCTTTCTCAAAATCCTTGTGGCAATCCGGGCAGCACAGATGATAAACCTTGCCATCATAGACTTCGACAAGATTCGAGTCGGCGACCTTGTCACCACTGACCGGACAGATTGAATTGCGAAGATCGACGGCCGATGTCGGCGGGGTGTTGGGCTGGGTCGCAGGCGGTGATACGGGCGACATGTTCATCCCTCCCATGTCATCGGCCAGAACGAACTCCGCCGCGCAAAGCGCGACGGCGAGAGATAACAAAACGAATGGTTTGTGTCGCATATTTTGTACCCTTTCCGATAAACAGCGACTAGCGCATCAATCGTGATGGTCGTAGAGATCCGCCCGCGAGAAGTCAGAAGGCAGCGGAGGAAGATGGTCGAGCCCTTCGGAAAGCACGTCCAGCCATCGGTTGAGCGCCGCCGAATTGGGAGCTTTCTTTTCTTTTGCCGCCGGCGCGAGTTGAGCGAGCCGTTTATCGAGCTTCACGATTCGCCCCGAAAGCTTCCGCCGCTCATCTCGCAGCCGAAGGATCTCTCGTTTCGCGTTTGGCCCGTGAAGGTTGCGGGATTTTTCTGCCAGCTTTCCCATTAGTTCGAATATACCAAATGCGAGGTACCTTTTGCGAGAGGACCGGGGAATCGGTGGATGACGCCTTTGTCTCTCTATATCCTCCGGGATGTTGCGTCCATCGCCTTGTTTAATGAATCCGCAATAATCCTCAGGTCCTTCATCGGTCGTCCATGGCAAACACTAATCGTCATCCGTCCGGAAATCGAAAACTCGATGAAACGTGGCCCTCCCAGATCGCCCCTTTCTCCGCCTTTGTCCCCGTAGTAACGACCGATTTCAATTCTTTGAAGCCGGCTGCGGCGCAGCTCCACTCTTCTGCGGCGAATCCAGCCAGGGAAATCTATAAGCACCGTGGAAGGGCTAATGCCAATTATGGTCGGCTTGGACCGCGAAGATTCCGTAATCCATCGCAGGCAAATCCACGCGAGCGGCGAAATTATGATGAGGGCTGTAATTGGCGACGAAACGAACACACGCCAGATGGCCGGCGCGCGTGTGAGCTCAAGCCTGATCCCACGCGGAATGGATCCTTTCCCGAGTACCAAACAAGAAAAAAAGAAACCGAGCGAACCGCCTAACGCAATTGCGATGATTTTTGCAAATGGCCACTGTTGTCGCCGATATTGCGGCACAACTACAGTCACGCCCCCGTCGGGAAAGCTTGTCATGATGATTGCGTCAGAGGGAGGGCTCGGTGAACTTGAATAATCCAGCGGATTCTCGCCCATTCGCAACTCACTCCCCCTTCTCTCTTTCCCCTCCCTTATCATCAGCATCATACGCCTGATCCGCATTCTCCCCTCGAATTTCGATTCGTTCCATGCTCATCGCCCGCCCACTTTCGGTATCGATCTCCGCCAGTGCCCCGCACAGGCGGACATCGCCGGTAGCGATCTCGAAGGGATGCGGCATGTTCGTAGTCATGTGTTTCAGAACGCGATCTTTGCGCCGGCCCAGGACGGAATCGTAAGGCCCACACATGCCCAGGTCGGTGATGGCGGCGCTGCCGCCGGGAAGAATGCGGGCGTCGGCGGTGGGGATGTGGGTGTGGGTGCCGACGATCATCGAGCAGCGGCCGTCGAGCCAGTGGCCCATCGCGACTTTTTCGCTGGTGGCCTCTGCGTGCATGTCGCAAACGGTGACGCGCACGCTTTCGGGCATGTCCGAAAGAATCCAATCCGCGGCCGCGAACGGATCATCCGCGGGAACGTTCATGTAGATTCGACCCAGCAGCGAAAACACACCGACGGATACGCCGGAGTTGCTGGTCACGACTGTGTAACGCCTACCGGCGGCGGCGTTGGATAGATTCGCGGGACGGACGATTCGTTCGCTGGATTGCAACGTTGGGACGATGTCGGCTTTGCGATAGATATGATCGCCAAGGGTGACCACATCGACGCCATAGCTGCGAATTTTGTTAAAGAGGTTGGCGGTGATCCCGCTGCCGCCGGCGATGTTTTCGGCGTTGGCGATAACGAGATCGACGGCGCGTTCACGGACGAGGTTGGGCAATTTCTGATGAAGAATCTGCCGCCCGGGCCGACCGACAACATCGCCCAGGCACAAAATACGAAGCGGCATGAAATTAGGATAACGGCGATTTTATGGAAAGCGAACGAAATGCCGATTGCCAAATGCCGAATGAACGGCCGTTTTCCTCTTCCAATTCGGCATTTGGCGCTCGGCATTCGGCATTCTTTCTCTCATGTCTCCCCTCCCCTACAATCGAAATACTAAAACATGGCTTTCACCCTCGAAATCCTCCCCAATTCGCCCGATCAGGGCCGCAAGCCGCCGTGGCTAAAGATGAAAATGCCGGCCGGCGAGGGATATGCCCGGCTGCTCGATCTGGTCAATACGCATAAACTGCATACGGTCTGCCAGTCGGCCAAGTGCCCGAACATGGGCGAATGCTGGCACGCCGGGACGGCCACGCTCATGATCCTGGGGGATGTCTGCACGCGGAGCTGCGGGTTCTGCCATATCGCCACCGGCCGGCCGCCGACGCTGGATCTGGATGAACCCAAACGCGTCGGGCATGCCGTGAATCTGATGGGCTTGAAGCACATCGTCATCACCAGCGTGAATCGCGATGAACTTCCCGACGGAGGAGCGGCTGTGTGGGCAGAAACCATCCGGCAAATCCGCTCGCAATCCCCCGGCACCAGCGTAGAAGTCCTCATCCCCGATTTCTGCGGCGACTGGCAATCGCTGCAAAAAGTTCTCGACGAAAAACCCGAAATTCTGAATCACAATCTGGAAACGGTCCCGCGGCTCTATTCAACCGTCCGTCCGCAAGCAAAATATCATCGCTCGCTCAAGCTGCTGCAGATTTCCAAACAGCAGGGCTTCATCACCAAAACCGGGATGATGCTGGGCCTCGGCGAACGCGAGGATGAGATCGACTCGGTCCTCGACGATCTCGTGGCCATCGGCTGCGATATCCTGACGCTCGGCCAATATCTTCGGCCGACTGTGGATCATCTACCGGTCGTGCGCTGGGTGCATCCCGATGAATTCGTGGATTGGAAGAAGCGCGGAGAAGGCAAGGGGATTCGGCACATGGAATCGGGGCCGCTGGTGCGCAGCAGTTATCATGCGGAGAAGCAGGTTGAGGCGCATGCGGGGATGTCAAATATTCCGAAGTCGGCCTGACACCCGGGAATTCGACCAAATTCGCGTGACGAAACGTCATTAAATTGGATTACCGCGAAGACGCGAAGGTCGCGAAGGAGAAGATCAAATTTATTGTCTTCTTCGCGGCCTTCGCGCCTTCGCGGTAAATGATTTTCAGTTCCGCGTGACCAGAACACGAATCAAGATTACTATAAATGGCTTGTGACCGCCGCCGCATCCTAGAGCGGATTCTGATATTGATCATGGAGGATCAACATGTCCATTCGAGTTTTCTCCGGGCTTCTTGTTCTTCTCGGCGCATTCTGCTTCATCGGTTGTAAACAGCAAACCCCGCAGCCGATGGCCCAGCAGATTGATTTTCGCAAGCCGCTGCCCGATGGGATGGTAGCTCTGCGGAAGATCGATCCGAGCGAATATCCGGATTTCGGCGCGCAACAAATCGATCCGGCTCGGTTGCGGGCGTCGATCGACAACAGCCTGAGATATCTTTCCGCGCCGAGCAGCCGGGGATATTTTCCATATCTCGATATCACGCATGATCGAGCCGTGGCGTCGCTGCATAAGCTCGAGGACATCTGCACACAATCCGAGGCCATGGGCCATTGGGACGGAACCTGGTTCAACCAGCAGATCCGGACAAATTTCGAGGTGTATAAAAGCTATGGCGCGCCCGCGCCGAATGGATCGGGATATACCGACACGGTTCTCTTCACCGGCTATTGCACGCCGATCTACGATGCCAGCTTGCAGCCAACGGTGGAGTTTCAATGGCCGCTTTATAAATTGCCGGCCGATTTGGTTCGCGATGCGATGAGCGGACAGGTTCAAGGCCGGCGAACGCCCGATGGGCGGATCGTTCCATATTACACCCGCGGCGAAATTGAAACCGGGCACAAGCTGGCGGGCGATGAGCTGGTCTGGCTCAAAAGCCGATGGGACGCGTATGTGGTGACCATTCAGGGCTCGGCCCGGTTGCGCCTGGTGGATACGGGTCAGATTTATGAAATCGGATTCGCCGGAACCAACGGGTATGACTACACCAGCCCCGGCAGGCAGATGGTGGCCGACGGCGTTATCACCGAAGACCAACTCAGCCTCCGCGGTCTGACGGCATTTTTCAACAGCCATCCGGAGATGATGGATAAATATCTGCCGCTCGATCAGCGATATGTGTTTTTCACCGAACGCACCGGCGGCCCGTTCGGCAGCCTGAATGTGCCGGTCACGCCTTGGGCGACAATCGCCACCGACAAGGAGAAAGCGGATATCTATCCCCGGGCCATGCCGGCGTTTATCCGGACCTCCGTTCCCGTCGCTTCCGGCACGATCGCGCAACCATTTAGCGGATTTATGCTCGACCAGGACACCGGCGGCGCAATTCGGGCCAGCGGCAGATGCGATATATACATGGGGATCGGTCCCCAGGCCGAGGCTTTGGCGGGTCAGGAATTGCAAGAGGGACAGTTGTATTATCTGGCTTTGCGACCTGATCTTATGCCCCGGCCGGCCAACCAGGCGATTCCAACGGATCCGAATCAATAGCGAGAATCTCTGCAACTTTGGTGATATGCTTTGGTGTAACCTCTGGTATACATGGACGTGATCCAAGGGGATGGTGATGAAGAGAATTGTCGTCGCAATCTTGATCGTTGCGGGGTTCGCCGGCGCGCGGGCCTGGGCGGACGCCGCGCCCACGTCTCAGCCCAGCGCAAATCTGGCGGCGGAGTTGCAGCTTGAGGCCAATGAGGACATGGGCAAGGGGAATTATCTGGCGGCCGTTCCTCTCCTGCAGAAAGTTTCCCAACTTCTCAGCGACCAGCCGGACCAGCTTGGCCCGGTGCTGGAGCAAATCCGAGTATGCCGCCATCAGATTCTCGCGGCCGCTTCGAATTCCCCAACCCCGCCGCAATCGGTCGCCGTTGCCGTGGACGGTGGACCACGCCATATCCATCCCGCTCCAACGCCTGGCGATGCGGTGGAACTGCCGATCAAGGAGCTTGGGAATTTTGATTATGACGCCGCCGTTGGTGGCGGCATCCCGGACGATGTCAAACGTCTGGACGGATGCCATTTCAAAACATCGGGTTACATGATTCCACTGGATCAGGCCGAGAGCATTTCGGAGTTTGCCCTGGTTCCGAGCCTGTTTGCCTGCTGTTTTGGACAGCCGCCGCAGATTCAACATACAATTATCGTGCATTGCCCCAAGTCCAAGGCCGTCAGTTATTTTCCCGATGAATTGACCGTCGAGGGAACGCTGCACGTGAAAGAGGATCGGGACGGCGGGTTTATCGTGAGCATCTTTCAGTTGGACGCCACCAGCGTCCGCGCCGCCCCGCAGTAGTTGTTATAATGTTGAACGTGTCCACCATGAGCACCGCAAATCCACCTTCGGTAAGTTCCAACGGTCTGTCCTATCAGCCCCGGCCGCTTTCCCAGAAACTTCCCTGGTCGCAAAGGTTCAATTGGCGAATCATGGTGTTCGTCTCCGTGGTCGTGCTGCCGATCATGCTCCTGTTTTTCTGGTGGCTGAATGAATTCATCAGCGGCGGCATCCATGATTACGGCGCGTACAAGGAAGTCGACCTCAAGGCCATGAGCAGCTTCGACATGGACCAGATGAACGCCACGATGCAGGACATCCCTTCCAAGTGGCGCGCCCTTGAGGGCCAGAAAATCATGGCCATCGGCGAAATGTGGGCGCCGCATTCGGCGGACGACTCCGCCAGGCTGGACTATTTCCAACTGGTTTATTCCAAAACGAAATGCTGTTTCTCCGGCCCCCCGCTGGCGCAGCACTTTGTCGATGGATACGTCGTGAAGGGCAAACACTGCTATTACTACGATGTCCCCGTCAAAGTCTGGGGCACCCAGCACATCGTTCTTCGCAAAGATCCCCAGAGCGGCGTCATCAAAAGCGTCTACCGCGTGGACGTCGAAAAGATCGAACCGATCGACAATTAATTTTGGCCGCGTCTCCCGCAAAAAATATCATTGCCCTAACGTAATTGGCATCGTCGTCGCAGCCGACGGAGAGATGCTCGGCTGCGTCGCCGGCGATGGCTGGTCCTCTTCATCATGCGCATTGACCTCGGCGGCATTCTTGAACCGCGCCAGCGGCCCGCGACCGCCGTCGAACGTCAGCAACACGCCCAGCCAAACTTGCGCCGCCATGACCAACACCAACAAAAATGCGAACGCGCTCAAAAGAACACGGCTCCTGGGCACGAACCGGGTCAGAAGCGCCAAGATCAGCACCAACACGAGGATCGACGTCCCAAAAACGATATGCAAACCCTCGCGCGCCCGCGTGGCATCGGGGATATGCTTGATTGCAAGTCGAATGTGCTCGCGGTTGATGACCCATGGCCAGGGCATCAGGTAGTCGCCAAACCACAAGCCGGTGAAGATCGCGCCAATGGCCAGCAGCGACGCGACCAGCCAGAACCTCGCCGCGGGGGTTGTCCTGGTCACGGGAATTTCATCGCCGGGATCGTTTAGCGCCTGCAAAAGCGAGATCGGTTTGACCGTCCCCTCGCGGCCGGCCTCGGCGGAAATATAGGTCGGTGGAACCCGCTGCACGACGACAGTTTCTGTCGTAACCGCCCGCCGAATCGACAGCCCCAGCGCCGCGGCCGCCATCGCGAACACCGTCCCGGCCAGCAACAGATGCAACTCCCCCTCGGGGGCGAAGTATTCGACTCTATCGTGCAGATTCTGGGGCTTAACGGGTGAATCCGGCAGGACGCTCAGCCGCCCCTGAACACCGAATCCCAGGCGAGACACCATTTCCCCCCCATGCCATGCCCCGCCGACCATCAAAAACAGGGCCGCAACCAACATGAGCAGCGCCGGAATTCTCAGCAGTTTTCGCCATCGATCCGATGCCCCCATCCAGATCACCACGGCGATCAGCGACAGTCCCGTCGCCGCCGAGTTCAGGATGATATGTTGGCGCACGAAATTCCAGTCCGTCTGATCGAATCCGCTGCCCGCCTTGAATTCGACCATCGAGTCTGCGCCGTTGCCGTGGCCCATGACATCCTGAAGCGCGTACAGCCCGCTGGTGAGGGCCGGCACGGCCGACAGCGTTCCGATCAGAATCATCCATTGGCCGGCTTCGCGAAAAGAGGTGCGCCGCCAAAGAAAGCTGAAAAGCTCGATGGCGACTCCCGCGGCGAGCATCGCAATGGGAAAATGAATCAGAATCACATGGAAGTTCGGAATGATGAATTTGTCCACGAAATCTCCTGTATGTTTTCGCCGCCGCGCCTAATTCATCGGCTTGGCTGCCAGATCCTTCTTGGCGCCTTCCAGAACCATCACGCTATAGGACGTGACCAGGACCGGATTGTCTTCCATCCATTTCCGCTGGCCGATAAAACTGCCATCCGGCCTTTGCAAAGTCGCTAGTTTGTCGATCAGCGCCACACGCCAATCGTGGTGCTTTCCCTGCGGATCGACGATGACCGGCTGCCCGTAGGCGATGAGCGACCGGTCCATGGTGTAGAAATAATAATACAAACCGCCCTGCGCGTTTTCCGGACCCATGGCCGACATCCCCGGATTTTCATCCACCGTGAAATTTTTGCTGATCCAGTCCCACGCGGCCTTCACGCGCGGGTCATCGTGAGACAGCCCCGCGTAGATCATGCTCTTGAGTCCCGCGTAGGTCATCGAGCCGTAGCTGCGCAACATACGCCTCCCGCCGATGCCCACAAAATCGCCCGCCGGAGAATTTCCGCCGTTAGCGGGCGTGTAAATAAATCCACCATCGTCGCCGGCCCACGGCTGGTTGTTGGTCTCCGAAAAATTCTGGCATCGACTGACAAACTTCAATGCTTCGGCGAACGCGGGATCATTCGGTTTCACACCCGCATCGTGCAGCGCGTCCAGCGCCATTTGCGTATTGCTTAAATCAGGCCGCGAACGCTTCCCGTAGCCGAAGCCTCCGTACTTCACATCCTGATCGTTCTTGATGCGCAATTCATCGGGCACTCCGGAAATCGAGTCAGACCATTGCAGCGTCCGCAGATAATCCAGAGCCTTTTGCATCGCCCCCCGATATTCCGCTTCCTTGGATTCAGCTAGTGCGCTGATCGCGATCGCCGTGTTGTAGCATGCCAGCACATCCTTATAGATGCCGCCGCTGTCAACCTGGTAAGACAAAAGCTTGTCATATCCTTTATCCAAAAATGGCTGATCGGCGTCATATTTATCATCAGCAATAAATGCGCAAGACCAGCGCGGTAATCGCCGGAGGATCGGCTTCGTCCTGCCAGCCAAAGTCCGGCTTTTGCTGTGACTTCAAATACGCCAAGGATTTATCGATGGTCGTTTGGGCTAGCTGCGCCGGATCAACCGCATCGGCCGATGCAAATCGCACCCCTCCCAGCAACGTCACTGCCGCAATGAATATCCCCAATCGCTTCATACCAAGCCTCCAGATTAAGCAATCCCCCAAGCTTATCGCGCCGCTGGGTTTGGAGCGATGTTCGGCGGGAAAAAATTGCGCGACATGGCCCGATTCTCCGCTTCGCACCGGTTTTATGGGAAGATATATATCGGCATGATGACGTTGCGGCGCAAACTCGCTTATCAGATCGCAACGCTGGTCGCGAGCCTGCTGGCGGCGGGCGTGGGGTCGATCTGGCAGATCAACGCCATGCGCTCGGATTTCACCGCCGCGCTGAGCGATTATCAGCGCCTCCAGAAGCTCTATGAAGTCGGCACCTACGTCGCCGCCGCCCGGCTCTATCTCAGCATCGCCCATCCCGAACCGGCCAACGCCCACCTTGAGTTGTCGCGCGCATTGGACCTCTACAACAGAGGTTTCCCGCCGGATGCACCATCGCTGGATGCTTCCCTCGAGCAATCCGTTCGCGGGTCACTCGCGATCGCCGATTCAACGTCCGATTTTGCCGGGCCCGAAAGCCTCGATGCCATCGTCAAATCCATGATCGATCTCGACGTCGAAAGCCGCGAGGCGATCCAGTCGGCCTACGATCAGGCCAACCATCATCTGAAACTGCTGCTGCTTTCCATGAGCGGCCTGCTGGTGGGCGTGGCGCTGATAGCGATGGTCATCGGCATCGCGCAGTATCGCGCCATCTTGTGGCCGCTGGCGCGGATGAAGCTCGCCGTCGAGCGCATCGCCGCCGGACGATTCAACGGCCGCGTCGATACCGAAGGAACGCTCGAATTCGCTGAACTCGCGGTCAATTTCAATCGCATGGCGACTCGATTGGAGGATCTCTATCACAATCTCCAGCAGCGCGTGGAAGCCAAGAGCCGCCAACTGGTTCGCAACGAGCGCCTCGCCAGCGTCGGTTTGCTGGCTGCGGGCGTCGCCCATGAAATCAACAACCCGCTAAGCATCATGACCGCCCACGCCGAACTCTCGCTGGGTGCGATCGAACGCGGAGACGACACCGCCCAGGAAGAATCGGCACGCTCGCTACAAGTCATCTGCGAAGAGGCGTTCCGATGCAAACGCATCGTGCAGAAGCTCCTGACGCTGGGGCGTGGCCCGCAGGAAGCGCCGTCGATATTTTCCCTCGGCAGCCTGGTGCGGGAGGTGGTCGCCTCCGTGTCGGCCATGCCGGAATATCACGATCGCATCCTTACCGTGAAGCCCGCCAACGGGGCCGACGACCGTATCAAGGGACGGAGCGATGAAATCAAGCAAGTGGTTCTTAACCTGGTGTTCAACGGCCTCGAAGCCACTTCGGCCGGCGGCGAAGTGCGGGTCGAGATCGGCGCCGATCGCCGCGAGGTGGAGCTAAACGTGATCGATACCGGAAAAGGGATGTCCGACGCCGTGCTCGACCAGATTTTCGAGCCGTTTTACACCGATAACCGCGGGAAAACGGCGGCAACCATCGAAGTCCGCCGCGGAATGGGCCTGGGACTTTCCATCGTTCATGCGATCGTCATACGCCATGGCGGCGAGATCCGCGCCCACAGCGACGGGCCGGGCCTCGGCAGCCGATTCACGGTTATTCTCCCGACCGCTTCGTTTGACGTGGATGAGGAACTCGATCAATGAATCAACCCAAACCGCCGACGCCGTCTGACGTGAAGGTTTTGGTCGTCGATGATGAAGGCCGGCTGCGCGACGTGCTGACCCGCGCGATCGCCTCGTGGGGATTCCAGGTCACCGGCGCACGCTCCGGCGAAGAAGCCCTGCGCCTCATGCACACGTCCAAATTCGACATTTTAATTCTCGATCTGAATCTCCCCGGCGTAAGTGGAATCGAATTATTCGAAAAACTCCGCGCTGCCAATCCCGAGCAGCAGGTCATTGTCCTCACCGGCTTCGGAAACCTGGAAGCGGCCCGCGCGACGATCCGGCTGGATGTCGTCGATTTTCTAGAAAAGCCGTGTCCCCTTGGGGAGCTTGAAAAATCGCTCCACCGCGCCACCCAGCGACTGGTGCGTCCGATGCCCCAGCATCTGGCGGCCGCCGCCGAACCGGAGGCCAAAGCCGATGATGAGCCGGTCCAAACCCTGGAGGACGTGGAACGCGAACACATCATTTCCGCGCTTCGGCGCAATGACGGCAACCGAACCGCAACCGCGCTGGAACTGGGCATCAGCCGCCGCACGTTGCAATATAAGCTCAGCGAATACCATCGCCAGGGATTCGCGGTGGATGAGTGATGCGGAATAATCCGCGACTCTCCCCCGCCGCCGGCGCGGCGATTTTGGTCCTGGCCACCGCGCTCTGGGGCTCCAGCTTCGTCGTCATCAAGCTGATTTCGCCGGACATATCTGCCGCGCCCATTTGCGCGGCGAGATTCGTTATCGCTGCCATCGCTCTTTCGCCTTTCATTCGCTTCGACCGAAAAACCTGGCGATATGGCCTCGAGATGAGCATCTGGCTCTTCGCGGGATTCGCAACGCAAACCATCGGCCTGCGATATACCACCGTCAACCGCAGCGCGTTTATCACTGCGATGAACGTGATTTTCGTACCTATGCTGGCGGCGATCTTCGGTCACAAGGTGCGGCCGATGATCTGGGCCGCGGCAATCGTCGCGCTGGGCGGCTGCGGACTGCTTTGCGGCGAAGGCGGCGGTCCGAACATCGGCGACCTCTGGACGCTCGCCACCGCAATCACCTTCGCGGTCTATATTTTCCGATTGGAAGCCGTCTCCGCGAAATGCCCGGCCCTGCCGCTGGCCGTCGCCCAGATCATTCCGGTTGCCATCGTGAGCACCACATGGTTCGCTTCGTCGCCGCAACATCTGACGGCGTTTCATTGGCCGGCGCTGATCTACCTGGGTCTGGCTGCGACCGCGGCGACAACCTGGCTTCAGACGATCGCTCAGAATGTCGTGCCCGCCCCGCAAGCCGCCGTCATCTTCACGCTCGAACCCGTCTTCGCCGCGATCTTCGGATATTTCATGCTCGGTGAACGCCTGGCGATTCGCGGAATGGTCGGCGCGACATTGATCATTCTCGCGGCGATCGCCGGGCAAGTGCCTGTAGTTTTTGGGCGTTCATCCTCGGATTTGACTGGTTCGGTAACAATCCCATCCAAAGATTGATATCTTGGTGGCTCCATGTTGGTTGCTCAAATCGTCAACCAGACGACAAACTCCGTCACGCAGGACGGCATCGGACTCGGAGCGGTGATAGCGGTTGTATGTTCCTGGCAGAGAAACCGCTCGATCCTCTGGGCGATCCTCGCTGGCATCCTTTCGTGGCTATATGTCATTTACTTTGCCTTGACGCGCCAGCCCGGCGAAACCCAATGAACGGCTAACCCGCGCCGAGTATAACGTCGCTTCCGCATGGTCTTCAGCTCGCACATTTTCATTTTCTACTTCCTTCCGCTGGCGATGGCTCTTTATTATGCGGTGGGCGGAACCTTCAGGCTGGTTCTGCTCACGCTCCTCAGTTACGTCTTCTATGCTTGGGCAAATCCTTGGTTCGTTCTTGTTCTCTTGTGGTCCACGGCCTTCGATTTCTGTTGCGGGAACCTGATCTACGGACATTGGCAGCCATTCGGCCGCCGCGCCGATCTCGACGGCAATCCCACCCCTTCCAAAATCTGGAAAAAACTGTTTCTTGTGTTATCGCTGATCGATAACCTGGGGCTGCTTTTCGCCTTCAAATACTTCGCTTTTGCCCAGGAAAATCTCAATGCCCTTCGCACAGCTTTGGGACTTGAGCCGTATCGATTGTTGCGTGTACTGCTTCCGGTGGGAATTTCGTTTTACACGTTTGAATCGATCAGCTACGTCGTCGACATCTATCGCGGACTCACCAAGCCCGCCAGCGTCACGGCAAAAAAGGCTGCTGAAGCAATGGGAATCATCCTCCCGCCCGGCAAGACCACGCTGGCGATTGAGCTTCGCGCGTTTCTGAATTTCGCCTGCTACCTCGCTCAATTCCCGCACCTCGTCGCCGGCCCGATCATCCGATTCCAGGACCTGGAACCGCAGATGTATCAGCGCCGGCATACGATTGAAAAATTCAGCCGCGGTATCGTGTTCGTCTGCATCGGCTTCGCCAAAAAGATCCTCATCGCCGACACCATGGGCGAGGTGGCGGACTATGCCTTCGGCGGGCATCCGGCGGTCTGGAGCGATGCGTGGTTCGGCGTGCTCGCCTATGCCTTCCAGATTTACTTCGATTTCTCCGGCTATACCGATATGGCGATCGGGCTGGGTTTGATGTTCGGATTCGAATTCGCCAAGAACTTCAACGCGCCTTACAAGTCCGCCAGCATCACGGAATTCTGGCGGCGCTGGCATATCTCTCTTTCCTCGTGGCTCCGCGATTATCTCTACTTCCCGCTCGGCGGAAACCGCCGCAGCCGGCTGCGGACTTATTTCAACCTTATGGTCGTCATGCTTCTGGGCGGCCTTTGGCACGGCGCTCAGTGGACATTCGTTGTCTGGGGCGCAATACACGGAGCGTGGTTGTCGCTCGAACGTGTCCTCGGAAAACGCAGCATCTATTGGCGATTTCCCCGCTTTTTCCGCGTTGGCCTCACTTTTTTCATCGTTTGCGTCGCCTGGGTCTTTTTTCGATCGAACGATCTTTCCAGCGCATGGGATTATCTCCTGACGATGTTCCGCTTCGACGTGGCGCCGACGCCGTTGATCAAAATCACTCATCTGGGAATGTGGAGTGAAACTCACGTGGTTTGCCTCATCGTGGCGACGCTGATCGTGTTCCTGGGCGTGCAGACCTGGGACCTCGCCAAACGCGTTAATCCCCTCACTGCGGTCTTCGCGTTGGCCATGTTCTGGGTTTCCGTGGCGGCGCTGAGTATCCGATCGTATACGCCGTTCATTTATTTTCGGTTTTGAATCGCCGAGTTGGATTTCGCAATATGCCCGCGCTTAACGCCGACACTACAAAGAACAAGGCTTGGAAAGACGGTGCCCGCGCCGAGAATCTTTCCGAGTTCGCAGGACGTCCGGTAGAGTTTTCCGGCAAGGGCCATATTGGCGACAAGACTGCCCTCGTGGTCGCCATTCTTTTTTGCGTCGGCATTCTGATCCCGGGCGTTTATCAATACGTTTACGACGCCAGGGTGTTGGGCCGATGGGAATTCGACGACCTGCTGATGCGCCGCCCGACGGCCGCGTCTTTGGCCCAATTCGAAAAAGATTTGACCCAGCAATCACGTTTTGACAGTTGGGTGAGACATACATTCTGGAAATTGCATCATGGCGGATTTAAATCGCCCAATGTGAATCAGATTGCTGTTGCGTCGGATGGTTTCCTGTTCGGAGACGGTGAAGCCAAACTTTTCAGCGGTTATGGCCTGACATCGCCCGCCCCCGCGCCGTCCGCGACGATCATGCCGGCAATTCTCGATTTCAATGCACAGCTTCGCCGGCGTGGAATTCGTCTCGTCCTTCTGCCTATTCCTCTGAAACTGTCGATCTATCCCGACAAGCTGGCGCTGGATTACCTGAGATCAGACGGACCGCCTCTACCGCCCGGTTATACCGATTGGATAGCGGAGGTAAAGCAAGCCGGCATCGACGTCATCGACCTCACCCCAACGCTCTGGAACGCGCGCGATCGGTCGCCCGATCCACTGTATTGGCCGACCGACACCCATTGGTCACTGGCGGGAAGGGCCGTTGGCGCCGATGCGGTCGCAGCCTATTTGCGTCCACTCGTCGCGACGTTTCCACGCTGTTCTTTTGACGTAGGGACAACCCACATTGATTTTGAGGGAGATTTGGCCGCGGGCCTCGCCCTGGGCTGGGGAAACACAAAATACCCGCGCATTCAGTATCAGTGCAGCCAGCTCACGCGCGGCGGAAAGCCGTTCGTCGCCGGAGATGAAGCGCCGATTCTTCTTCTTGGCGACAGCTTCACGGCGTTCTTCAATAATGATGGTTGCGGATTGGCGGACGAACTGATGCTGCGCCTCCACACCGAAGTGCAGGCAATCGGCGTCCCCCAGGACCCAATCAACCAGCCGCGAATGATCCTCACCCAAAACCCGAGTTGCCTTGCATCCAAGAAAGTCCTCATCTGGGAATTCGCCGGCCGATATATGTGGCGACGTTGGGACAAGATATCTTTGAAATAGCCTCGCGAACACGGCCTGCGAGAGGGCCGGCAAACTTCATTCAAGTGTTTCTCGTGAAGTATTCCTGCTCCAACTGTTTCAGCTTTTTCCCCATCGCGGCGAAATCGTCATTCAACTTTTTGGCACGCTGGGAATCGTGCCCCAATCCGGCGTCAGAGAACTGATTCTGAAATTCAGACAGGGCGATTTCCGTTTCCGTGATCTCCTGCTCCAACTCCTTCACCGAAAGCCGTCCGAACGGTCTGTTCCATGCGTTGTTGGATTCCTTTTTGGGCGGGGGATTATTGTTGCTGCGTCGTTTGGATTCCTTTGCTTCAACGGGCTTTGGCCGCCGCGCCTCGGCGGCAACTTGGGCCTGCTTTTTGGCCCACGCGGTGTAGTTCCCCGTGAACTGAACCGTTTCCGGCGGCTGAAGGATCAGCAGGCGGTTGATAACTTTATCCAGAAAATACCGGTCGTGGCTCACGCACAAAATCGTCCCGGTGAAACCCGCCAGCGCCGACTCCAGAGCTTCGCACGATTGAATATCCAGATGATTTGTCGGCTCATCGAGTACCAGCACGTTCGGGCGATCGACCAGCAACTGAGCCATCGCCACGCGGGCGCGTTCACCGCCGCTGAGCATTTTGATCGGCTTATCGATCTCCTCGCGGCGGAAGAGCATCATCGCCAGGACCGAACGGAGATCGCCCGGCGAAATCTCCCGGTCCCCCTTTACTTCCTCGGCAACCGTGCTTTCGGGATCGAGATCGCCCAGCCGCTGATCGTAGTACCCGATATTGAGATTCGCTCCCCAGCGAATGTCGCCGGCATCCGCGTCGCGCCGGCCCAGCAAAACCTCCAGCAGCGTCGTCTTTCCTGAGCCGTTGGGGCCGATGATTCCCAGCCGCTCGGCCCGGCGAATCTCCAGATCGATATCCTTCCATAGCGGTTTGTTCTCGTAGGATTTGCTGAGTTCCTTGACCTTCAGAACCCGATCGCCGGCGCGCTGATCGGTGCCGAGCGAGACGTGAATCTTTTTTGTCGACGACACATCCTGCAAAAGTGCGTCACTGCGGAGCAGCCGCTGAAGCCGCTTGTCACGCCCCTTGGCTTCGCGGGAGCGCTGGCCGGCGCCAAAACGGCGAATAAATTCCGCCTGCTTTTCAATGTCCGCCTGCTGCTCGTCGAAGGCGCGCTTCTGGGAGAGTTCCTGAAGCTCCCGCTGGGTCACAAACGCCGAATAATTTCCGGGATACGTTTTCACTCTCGCCCCGGTCATCCAGGCGATTCGATTGGCCATGCGGTCCAGGAGATAACGATCGTGGCTGATGATCAGCACCGCGCCGCTGAAATCCGCGAGATATTCCTCCAGCCAGGCGATGGCGGTCAGATCCAGATGGTTGGTCGGTTCATCCAGCAGAAGCAAATCATTCTGCCCGGTAAGGAGCTTGGCCAGCGCCAGCCGCGACCGCTGGCCGCCCGACAGCGTGCCGACGTTCTGTTCCCAACTGTCGCGATCCAGACCGACGCCCAGCAGCGCCGCTTCCAACCGATGCCGCCACGCATATCCGCCGGCAATTTCAAATTCGTGTTGAACGTTCTGATACCGGCGAAGAAGCTTGTCCAGTTCCTCACCGGTGACGTGAGCCATCTCATGTTCGATTTCCCGCTGTTCATGGGACAGATCGTGAAGAGTCGCGAATGCCAGTTCGGCCTCGTCGATCACGGTATTGGCCGGATCGAAAACCGGGTCCTGCGGAAGATGGCCGATGCGGATTCCCTTCGAGACCGCGGCCGTCCCGGCGTCGATCGCCAATTCCCCGAGAATAACCTTGAACAGCGACGTTTTTCCGCTGCCGTTGTCGCCGATCAATCCGATGCGATCGCCGTGGTCGACCGTGAAATCCAGCTTGTCGAACAGGACACGCCGTCCGAAGGTCTTCTCGATTTTATTCAGGGTGACGATCGACATGGGGAAACTATACAGCGCGGGACCGTTTTTCGAGTTCCCGCAAAAGCCCCTCGGCTTCGGCCAAGCCCGCGGTCCGCGCCGTGCGGGCAGCGGCACTGGCGCCGGTGAGATCGGGCGGATTCATTCCCATCAGCGCCACGGCTTTGCAATACGATGCTTCCCCGAGCATCGGATTACGTAATATCGCTGCGTCAAACCATTTAATCGCCGCCTCTGGTTGTTTCTGCTCCATCAAAATCCGTCCCAGCGTGGTCATGCACTGCTCGCTGGCGTTGAGGGCATCTGGGAATTCGTTGGCGGCCGAAATCGCCTGGTTCAATTCCCCGATTTGCAAATAGAGCAACAAAAGATTGTTCAAAGTCACCGAATTGGACGGGCTGGCGCACAGGCTGTTGTACATCTGAATCGCCCGCTGCATCAGTTGCTGCTGAGAGACCGCCGTTTTCTTCCCCAGTTCCTCGGCCGATCCCTTGAATTGCGCCTGGCAATTCTGGCACTGACAGAACGGACGCTTGGCGCCCATGGGAAATATGGGAATGAAAAAGAGCGTGAACCACGTTCGCGCGGCCCGGTTCTGAAACCCAGCCTGCCGCGAACATCGGGGACAAACCGCCGTCGCGGCTTGGCCGCTGTTGGATATCATGTTCCGCGTGCCGAATAAAAAGAAAAAGCCTGCCCGGCCCGCGCGGGAGTTAAAGGAGTTACGGATATTTCGACTCTGGCCCATGCCCCCATAAGATAACAGCAATGTCCGCGAAGCTCCCGTTATTGCTCACTATCCTTCTCGTTGGCTGCGCCCAGACCGAATTTGACGCCACGCCCGCCGGCAGCGAACAGCCGGTCCGCGTCGGCAATTCACAGGACGTCTCATTTCCGGGCGATCCGCTGGTCTATCGCATGAGAGCCGATGAGGGCCACCTCGTGTTCTGGATCGACAACCCCACGAGTGAGCCCGTCGAATTGCTGGGCGACAAAAGCGATGTCACCGACCCTGAAGGCATCGCGCACCATCTTCGCGGCCGGACGATCGCGCCCCTCTCTTCCATCAAGGAAATATTCCCGCCGATGATGGATCAAACCGAATCGGCTCCGCCCAGTGCGGCGCAGGCCGTGAATCCTTACGACCGGCCCGGATTTATTGCTGTTCCCGATATCCAGTCCGACTCGCAGGAAAACGATCAAAACTGGCAATGGGATGATGAACTCGATATTCATTTGAATCTATTTTTCGATCAGGGCGGCCATCAGTTCGAGCAACATTTTTCCATTCGCCGCATGCAGAAATAGGCTTTCGAGGGAACTCTTCGCATGATCTGGTGGTGCATTGTTTTCTGTGCCGTCGTGTTCATCGGCATAACCAAGAGCGGTTTCGGCTCGGGCGTGGGGCTGATGATCGTTCCGATGACCGCCATCACGATGGGGCACATCCCCGGCCGCGGCTCGGAAGCGGCGCTGGGATTGCTCCTGCCTTTGCTAATCGCCGGGGATTTGATCGCCGTCTGGCAATATTTTCACCTGTTTTTCCCGAAGAAGTCCGACGATCCGCTGGCCCTGCACCTGCAGGCCCGCGCTGTGATCGGCCGGCTCATGCCGGGGACCATCGCCGGAGTTGTCATCGGCGGATTGCTGCTGTGGTTGATCCACACGCGCGGCGATCTGGTCAACGCGCTCATCCGCATCGAAATCGGGTGCGAATCCATTCTCCTCGTGTCAATTCACTGGTGGCGGATATACCGCGGCATTCAACATCGGCTGATGCCCGAACCGTGGCGGTCATATCTCACCGGCTCGTTTGCCGCGATCAGCTCTACCCTCGCTCACGCGGCCGGGCCGATCATCGCGATGTATCTGCTTCCGCTGCGCCTGGATCGCGAACTTTACGTCGGAACGTGCGCCGTTTATTTTTTCATCCTCAACACGGCCAAGCTGCCGGCCTATTACGCCAGCGGACAATTCGCCCACGCCCAATTCTCGTTCACTCTCCGATTTCTGCCCCTGGTGGTTATCGGCGCGGTATTCGGCCGCTGGCTTGTTCGGCGAATGAGCGACGCTCTTTTCACAAAAATTGTTTACATCGTCACGTTCGCGCTCGGATGGTACATTCTGGTGGATGGAATCCTCAGGCTCTTCGGCCGGCACATCGCCTGATCCCCGGCTGCTCGGCATTCTCAGCGACACCCACGACAACGTCGCCGCCGCCGCGGCGGGAATCGCCACACTCCGTGCCGCGGGCGCGCAATTTCTCATCCACTGCGGCGATGTGGGCGGCGAACAAATCCTCGATCTCCTGGCCGGCATCCCATCCGTCTTCGTCTGGGGCAACAACGATTTCGACCGGCCCTCGCTCAAGCGCTACGCGCTAGGGCTGGGGATTCAATGCGGCGATGATTTCGCGCGGCTGGAATTCGCCGGCAAAAAATTGGCCGTCACCCACGGCGACAATCTCAAACTTCTTCGACAAGTCGGCGAAGGAGATTCGCATTACGACTATATTTTCATCGGACACAGCCACATTCCCGCGGATCAGCGCGTAGGTCGCTCGCGCATCATCAATCCCGGAGCACTCCACCGCGCCGCGAAAAAGACCGTTGCCGTGGTCGATCTTGAGACAGACATCGTCAAATTTTTGACCGTCAAGATTTACGCGCCAACTGCAACTTTCCCACGGCCCTAGAATGAGATGGACATGGAACAGGCCCCTCCACAATGGAATGTCCGCAGTTTTCGCCCCGCCGATCTGCCGGTGTGTCGGAAGCTCTACGTCGAAGGCCTGCTCGGCGGTAAGCTCGCGGAGAACGACACAGGACTGGATATCGATGATATCGAGTCAGTTTATATGAACACCCCCGGCAATCATTTCTGGGTGGCGGAAAATCAGGATGGCCAGGTCGTCGGCATGATCGGAGTGCAAAATCGCGATCGAGAAGTCGGCCAGGTTCGCCGCCTTCGCGTCGCGCAGGATTATCGCCGGCGGGGCATCGGAAAAGCCCTGATGGAAACCGCAATCACATTCTGCAAAGACAATCAATACATCAAGGTGGCATTTGATACCTTCGCCGAGCGCACGATCGTCGTGGAAATGTTCAAGAAGCTGAGTTTTAGCCACGGGGGTACTCGCCATCATTCTGGCAAAGACCTGATGTATTTCTATCTGGATCTGTACACCGGACCGCCACGTCGGGAAAAGGGGGATCGTAGAGAAAATAGCGGATATGCTTCATTATAAGCCGCAATGACCGCTATCATCGCAAGCAAACGCGCGGAACAAACTTCTGAGGAACGTTTTGCGCGCGTTGTTGAATATTCGGCCGCCGCGCTTCTTACCGCGGCCGCCGCCGCGATGCATGTGCGATATTTTCTCAAAGCGGGCGGCCTGTGGCGGGATGAAGTCACGAGCGTCAACCTGGCCAACGTCAATCCTATTTCCGCGGCGATAGCCAACCTTCACAATGATTCCTTCCCGATCCTCTGGCTGTTGATCGTACGTTTCTGGGAGCGCATCGGCATTGGTGTTTCAGATCGAGGGATGCGAGTGCTGGGCCTGTCGGCGGGCCTGGCCATCCTCGCCGTGCTCTGGCGGAACGCCAAACGATTTGGGTTGAGGGCGCCGGTCATTTCTCTTGCGCTTCTCGGTTTTACCAGTGCGGTGATCTGTTACGGGGATTCGATCCGCGGCTATGGACTGGGGATGTTCCTGGGATTACTGACCATGGGACTGATCTGGCAAATGACGCAAAAACGAAGCGAGGCAGCTTTCGTAGCCGCGTTGATCGCCGCATTGTTGAGCGTCCACATGCTGTATTTCAACAGCGTGCTGCTCCTCGCCGCTTGCTGCGGGGCGTTTGCCGTCCTGCTTCCACAAAAACAATGGAAGCGCGCCGGGCTCGTGCTGATTATCGGAGCGATCTGTGCCGGCTCCATGCTGGTCTATTTGCCGGTGATCCGGCATAAGCAGGATCCCATGATGTTCCAGGGGCGGGTGAATTTTGCGATGTTGATATCCGGCGCGGGGTTCGCTTGAATTCCTGGCCGACGGCGGTGTCGCGCCGGGTTTTGGCTCATTTTGGTGGAGCTTGGCCGTCGCGGCGATCATCTATCTCGTGCCGATCAGGTTGTGCTTCGGACACTTCGGGGATATGTCCGGCGAGCGGCGCGATGCCGTCGCTTTCTGCACCACGTGCCTGATTGTGGGCGTCTTCGCGTACTGGGCATTTCTTAAGGTCCTGAGTTATTACCCGCAGCCGTGGTACTTTTTAGCCGCGATGGCCATGGTCGCGTGTTCATTGGATGGTCTCTACAGCTGTGCCAAATCGTCAACGGTTCGAGCGCTGGTGGCCGTGTGCGCGGTTGGCTTTGCGCTGGCGCTGCCCTGCCAGTCTGGATAAACGCCGGAGTTCGCCGGTCAAATGTTGATCTGATTGCCGCGCAGGTTGCGCAGCGGGCGGTCAAGGGCGACGTCGTCGTGATCTCGACATGGTTTATAGGTGTTACATTCCATCGCTATTATCACGGTCCGGCGGAACTGACAGCGATTCCTCCCGTCTCGTCTCTCGTCTATCAGCAATACAATCTGTTGTTGAAATTCATGACCGACCGGAACGCGATGGATCCCCTGATTCGCCATCTTTGCGAAGTCCTTCGCAGTGGGCACCGGATTTGGATCGTGGGTGATCATGATTTTCCGTCGTATCCGCCGGCATGGCGATATTTTCAGGAAGGGCCCGATCCTGTTTATGGTTGGCTGGTGGGAAATTATGAGCTAGGTTGGCGAGACGAGGTTTTTTACGCATTGCGTCACAATTCGCGTAGGGTGCAATTGCTGCGAATGCCGTCGGATCGACCGGTCAGCTCTTACGAAGATGTGTCGCTCTCGGTCGCGGAGGGCTGGAAAGATCGTTCAACTCCGGGGACACGGCCGAAATAACGCCGCCTGAACCCGCTATGGACCTGCGGCCGATGTGCCGTAGGATTGTTGACATGTGCGGCATCGCGGGCGTCGTGGCATGGGATGAGCGGTACGAAATCGAGCGGCAAACCCTTGAACGCATGGGCGAGACGATCGCACATCGCGGGCCCGATGGACGCGACATCTGGACCGATGAAAGATGCGGGCTGGCGTTCGCGCGGCTGGCGATTCTCGATCTCGATCGCCGAGCCATGCAGCCGATGACCGATGGGAAGCGTTGGCTCGTTTTCAATGGGGAAATCTATAACTTCCGCGAGCTTCGCGAAGAATTGGAAAAGATTGCGCCTGGATACGCCTGGAAAACCACCGGCGACAGCGAAGTGATTCTGCGCGCCTTCGACGCCTGGGGGGAAAAATGCGTGGAAAAATTGAGCGGGATGTTCGCCCTGACGATATGGGAGCCGGCGAGCGGATCCGTTTTTCTGGCGCGGGACCGGATGGGGCAAAAGCCGTTGTATCTCGCGCTTCGCAGCGGGCGAGGATTGGCGTTCGCCAGCGAGTTGGCGGCACTGCGCAACGTGCCGTGGATCAAATGGGATGTCGATCTCGCTTCCGTCTCGGAATATTTGCAGACGGGCTACATCGCAGCCCCGGCGACGATTTATCGCGGCGTCGCCAAGGTTCCTCCGGGATGCTGGATGCGCTGCGGAGCCGATGGGTCAGTCACGCTTCAGAAATATTTCGGTCCGAACGAGATAGACGCAAGCGAACTGATTTCGGCGGATGACGTGAAAGCCGCGGTGCGGCGCGCGGTTGAGACCCAGCTTATCTCGGACGTGCCGGTGGGATGCTTTCTCTCCGGTGGAATCGACAGCAGCGTGATTGCCGCGGCCATGAAGTCGGCCGCGGGAAAACAGCGGATTTTGACTTTCTCCATCGGCTTTGACGATCCGCTTTACGATGAGACGAAATTCGCGGCCCAGGTCGCCGGGCACCTCGGCACCGAGCATCGGCAATTTACGGTTCGCCCGGATGCCGCCGCGGATTTGCCCAGACTGGCGAAAGTCTTCGGCGAGCCGTTCGGGGATTCCTCGGCGTTGCCGACGCATTATCTCGCGCGAGACTCGCGCCCATGTAAAGGTCGCCCTGAGCGGCGACGGCGGAGACGAATTGTTCGGGGGCTACGATCGATACCGCGCGATGCGATGGGGCAGCGGCGGACAAAGAGCGCCAAAATTTTTGCAACGAATGGCGGCCGCGTTGCCGGGCGGGCATCCGAAATCCTCATTGGCCAAGGCCCGGCGATTCCTGTCGGCGATGGGCCTTTCGCCGCCGCGGCGATACGCCGAGTATGTCGGTTTATTCAGTCAGGATTTACGGGCGGCTATTTTCCCGATGGAATCGCCGGCGGGTCGCGAGTTGATCGCCGAGGCCTACGCCGATCTGGAAACCGGCCGCGACGCGGTGCAAACCGCGCTGGCCACCGATCGCATCACCTATCTCCCCGAAGATCTGCTGACCAAATTGGACCGCGCATCGATGCTTCATGCACTTGAAGTGCGCTCCCCGTTCATGGATCACAATCTCGTCCGCCTGGCCGCCGGGCTTCCAACCCCACAACTGCTCAAGGGCGGCCCCAAACGCATGCTTCGTGAAGCCTTCGCCGGAGATTTGCCGGATTTTGTCTTCCGGCGAAAGAAGATGGGATTCGCGGTTCCAATCGGGCAATGGCTGCGCGAATCGTTACGGCCGATGATGGAGGATTTGCTGATGGCGGGCGATTCCTTCGCCGCATCGCATTTCCAGATGAAGATTCTGCGCGGAATGATGGATGACCATTGCGACGGCAAGATTGACCATTCCCAGCACTTGTATGCCTTGTTGATGCTGGAGCTATGGTGGCGGCAAAGATAGGGCGCCTGCCATTTGGACCATCTGCGCGGGCCGTACGGACCGGCGAACTCGACAACGCCTTCACAGCTTGGGAATTTCGATTGTTGGAAGCAAATTAATTCGTGGCCGGGGTCGATAAGAGATGTTATAGTGGATAGGTAAGCAAATTCCGTGCCCAATGGGCGCGTGATTTTGATAAAGTATTTATCGATATGCAGTTATCTCAATCAACTTCGATGCGCCAGGAGATGCGGCAGCTCCTGACGCCCCGCATGATCCAGAGCATGGAGATCCTCCAGCTTCCGCTGATGGCCCTGGAAGAGCGGATCGAACAGGAATTGGAAAATAACCCGGTCTTGGAGATGCGGGAAGGGGAGGGGGAACCCGGCGCCGAGACCCCCGAAGGAATCCAGGGGGAGGAGCATGGCCGCACCGAGGATTATTCCGAAGACGAACGCGCTCTGGTCGTAAAGGAAAACACCAGCCAATCCGAGGACTTCGACCGCCTTACCAAGCTCAGCGAATACCTGGAGAACGAGGAATTCAGCACCAACGGCAGCAATTTCCGCCAAGGCTCCGCCATCTACGATGGCGAGCGCGACAAGAAACTCGATGCGATGAACAACACCGCCGCCCGGGGCATCACCCTGGCGGAATATCTGATGGACCAATGGACGTTCATCGAATGCGCCCCCGCCATCCGTAAGGCGGGTGAATTGCTCATCAACTACATCGACGTCGAAGGCTATTTCCGGTCCAAATTCGAGGACGTCCAGAAGGAATCCAAAATACCGGTGACGATCGCCGATCTGGAACAAGCACTGAAACTGATCCAAACCCTGGAGCCGCCCGGCGTGGGAGCGAGAAACCTCCAGGAATGCCTGGTCCTCCAACTCGGCGCCGTGGAAAATGATGAGGAGCTATCCGAGGGCCACGACTTTCCGCTGGAACGGGCGCTGATCACCGAACATCTCCACGATCTGGAAATGAACCGCTATCCGCAGATCAGCCGCAAGCTCGGCCGGCCAATCGACGAAATCCAGCGTGCCGTCAAACGCCTGGCGAGATTGAATCCCTTCCCCGGCAAACAGATCGGCGGCAACGACGCCCCGCCCATCACTCCTGATGCGATCATCTATTACGATGAGGATCAGGACACCTACGAAATCGAAATGACCAACGATCCCGCGCCGAACCTGTATATCAGCGGGATGTACCGCAAGATGCTCAAGGACCGCACGCAGGACAAGAAAACCCGCGAATTCCTGTCGAACAACGTCCGCAATGCCCGCTGGCTCATCGAAAGCATCGAACAGCGCAAAAGCACCATCATGCGTGTCATCCGCAAGGTCGTGGACGCCCAGCGCGAATTCTTCGACAAGGGCCCCGAATTCCTCAAACCCCTTCCGATGATCCACGTGGCGGATCAATTGGGCATTCACGTCGCGACGGTTTCGCGTGCCGTCTCCGAAAAATGGATCCAAACCCCCCGCGGCGTGTTTCCCCTGCGGAGATTCTTCTCCGGCGGCACCACCAACTCCGACGGCGAAGACATGAGCTGGGACGCCGTCAAGGAAAAGCTGAAAACGATCATCGGCGATGAGGATCCGAAGAATCCGCTGAATGATGATGAGATCGTGGAGAAGCTGAAGGCGCAGGGCATCGATCTGGCTAGGCGGACGGTGGCGAAATATCGGAAGATTTTGAGTATACCGACGGCGAGGCAACGGAAGACGTTTTGATTGCCAGGCAAATCTGGAGGTCCTGTCGAAATGTGGGATTTCGATGGCGACGAATGGGCATTTTTTGTTCTTGCCGGGATCGTCGCAGTTATTTTGGCTGGGAGATATTTCCGCGACCTAAGCGCGGTTTCGCAATTGGTTTGCCCTGTTGCCAAACGCCTGCCACTACTGATCCTGCCGATCGCGTGTCTCTTGGTTATTTTCCTCGTCCTTTCAAATTGGTCTGACCCGCAGACCGTGCGAGGGCATTCCGACTACATCACGCTTTTTATGGTCGGCGGCGCGCCGTGGGTTTTTGGGTCGTCGGTTCTCACGCGAATAATGGGGATCAGTCTGCGAGATGACGCAATTGAAAGACAAAATACCGCGGCCGCGGTCGTCGCGTGCGGAGCTATGTTAGGACAAACGTTTTGTTATGCCGGGAGCAACATCGGCAGCGGGCCGACCATCTGGACCACGATCTTCCCGGCCATTATCGCCAGCGGAACTATGATGGTTTTGTGGACGGCCATCGAGCTGACTACGCACGTTTCGGAAATAGTGACGATCGATCGGCATCTTCTATCCGCTTTGGCACTCGGCGGATTTCTCGCCCTCGCCGGCGTCGATCTTGGCTGGGCAATGTCGGGCGATTGGCTGAGTTGGCAATCGACGATGATCGATTTTGCCTGCCGAGGTTGGCCAGCGATACTTTTCGCCATTGCCGCCGTTCCGGCAATTCAGATTGGGAAACCTCGATGCACGCCTTTGACGACGCGACATTAAACCACGCCGCGCCAACTTCCGCGGCCGGCGAATTACGCGCCGGCGTTTCCGTTCCGCCGGATGTCTTTGAAGATATCCGTCGGCGGATGATGCTGGAATTCTGCAAGTGGGATTCGCAGATTGGGGATACCGCGACGTTGTCGCCATTTCCACTCCTGATCGGGGGCCGCGCATGGCAGCGTCTGGCAAAGCTTGCCGAATCCGCGACAGCAGAACTATTGGCGGCAGAACAAGAACTGTTGCTTCGTCCGGATTTGCACCGCGAGCTCGGATTGCCGCGCGCAATTCGGCGCGTTTTGGGCGGCGGGCGTCCGTCCTCACCATCGGCAGCCCGCGTGATGCGATTTGATTTTCATCCCACGCGAGACGGATGGAGCGTTTCGGAGGTCAACAGCGATGTGCCGGGCGGATTCACCGAATCTTCGAGTTTTACCGCATTGATGTCCGCGCATTTCGCCGCTTCCCCGGCTGGTTGCCCCGTCGCCAAGTGGGTCGACGCCATTGCCCACGCCGGCCAAACAGCAGCGCTTCTTTACGCTCCGGGATATTTGGAAGACATGCAAATCATGGCCTACCTTTCCGACCGTCTGGCGGAGCGCGGTGTATCCGCCCATCTCGCAAAGCCACAGCAATTGCGATTCATAGACGGACAGGGGCATCTCGATTCGGCGACTCACTTGGGCCCGGTGGGCGCTATCGTTCGCTTTTTTCAAGCCGAGTGGCTGGGAACGTTGAGAAACCGCCGTAACTGGGAGCCACTATTTGTCGGCGGCCAAACACCTGTCGCAAATCCAGCGACAGCCATACTCACGGAGACTAAACGATTGCCACTCGTTATGGACCGTATGCGCACGTCAATGACAACCTGGCGGGCGCTGTTGCCCGAAACGCGCGATCCTGCGCGGTGCTCCGTGGAAAAGCGATGACGCTTGGATCGTCAAGTCGGCATTCTGCAATACCGGCGACACTGTTTGCATGCGTGAACAGATTAAACCGCGGGACTGGCGTCACATTCGGCGCGAGATTTTTTTCCGGCCACGCGACTGGGTCGCCCAGAGGCGGTTCGAAGCGTTGCCAATCGATTCGCCACACGGAAGGATTTATCCGTGTATCGGCGTCTACACGATCAACGGCGAGGCGGCGGGGATTTACGGAAGGTTTTCAACCAGGCCGCTGATCGATTTCGCCGCTGTGGATGCCGCCGTGCTGGTGGAGGAAGATACATGACTCGCGAAGAGCTTTACGAAATCTGGGCGCCTCGCGGCGCCGTCTGGACCCCTTGGGCCAAGGCAGTTGTTTTCGCGAATTTTCAGTGGCAGGAATTTTCCTCGACCCCGGATTCTCCGTTGCATGTCCCCTGGCTTGCTCATTCTGATCGGTTGGCCATCGTCGTAGATTTGCCCGGGTCTTTCGGCGTGGAGATGGCAATCGCCATGGCTCGGCGAGGCTATCGGCCAGTACCTTTGTACAACGCCGCTCCCGCCGTCAGCGATGTCCCGGAATTGGTGGATGTTCGCTCGATCCGATTTGCGTTTAGCAATTTTGCTGACAACCTGAAATCCCTGTCGTTGCCGTTTAACGCCCCGCCGGCGTTCCTGCTCGATGCCAATCGCCGCGGCGTTGCCGGGCGCGCACAGCCTGGGCAATTCGGCAATCGTTCGATTTGTTTCCCGACAGACATCCCATCGGCCGCGTTTCTCGTCGGGCAGGGAATTACAACCGCGCTGCTCGTGTCGCAGACCGATCGCAATCCACAGGCCGACCTTTCGCATGCCCTGCTCCGGTGGCAGCAATGGGGCATCAAAATTCTCTCAATCGCGCTGAATGATAATCAATTGGCGCAGCCGATTCAGATTCAGAAACCGTCGCGTTTCCGAACACTATGGTATGGCTGGCTCGCCGCAGTGGGCCTGGAGCGTAATCCCCTCGGAGGCTTCGGCGGTCGCGTACCATTTCCCAGTCAGGGGGGATGGGGCGCGGGCTGAATCATCATGCCGACGCCACCACCCCCGACATCGCCCCCGCGGTCGCCGCATCCGTTTTCGTCGGCGGATGCAACTCCCCCTCAATCGCCGCTTTCACCGCATCCATCTTCGGATACCTGATCTCCCGATATCCGCTCACCTCTTCCGGACACCGAAGAATCCGCACGGCTTTTTCGTACGCCTCATCGGTATTCAGGCTCACGCGGTCGAGCAACCCGACATACCAGTCGCGAAACGCGGTTTCGTGTCTGTGCCAGCCGGGTAGTTTTCGCCACCATTTCATGTGGCGGACGATTTTCAATTGCCAGTCCGTCGTCGTCAGCCGCAGGCGGAGGCGATAGCGGCCGATGTTGAATTCGGGGCTGGTGTGGTGGCGGTAGAGTCAGCCGGTCGCCGTTGAGGATGTCCAGGTTGTACTTTGCGGCATCCCGCTGCTTTTTCTCGTAACGGGTCAGGAGATACGAGACATACGGCTCATCCTTGATGAGCGTCACCTTGGCCAGATTGCAGATGACGGCCTGCGTGGCGGCGAATCCGCGCGCGGCGCTGTCGCGGCGATAAATTTTCCGCACCATTTCCACATATCGCCGGGCAAAGACGAGATTCTCGTATTGCATCAGATCGTAAATCCGCAGGCACAGATCGTACTTGGCGTTTTCCGGCAGATCGCGCATCAGCTTGACCGCGAAATGGCCGAGCTTTTCCAGACGCTCGGAAAGAATATGCCCGCGAATTCGGGTCTTGCGGAGGATGCGGACTTTGTTGGTGAGCAGTTGCTCCCAGGTTTCTGGCTCGGGCTTGACGCGGCAAGGCGCTGGGTTCCAGCGCGAGCTTGCGGCCGATGTTGAACGCCTTGAGGTTCCGGCGATGCTCGCGGCGGATGGTGTCCTTGATCGCCCAGGCGATGCTCCGGGCCGAGACGGGGATCAGCCCAAGCTGATACGCCACGCCGAGCATCATGATGTTGACGAACTGCTTGCTTCCCAGCCGGCTTTCGCAGATTTCCGAGAGATTGGTGGCGAAGCTATGGTTGGGATCGCAGCGCTCGAAGATTTGCTCGCGAAGCGTTTCCGGATCGAAATCATTCTTGCCCAGAAGCGCATAAACCGTCGGCTGTTTGTGCATGTTCAGCACGGCGGCGGTGTGTTCCGGCGAGGCGACGCGGAACTGCTCGCGCGGATCGATCGCGCGGGCGGCTTCGAGGATGTCGATGCCCAGCAGCAGATCGGCCTTGCCGTAGGGAATTGAGCCGGTGATGGGGAATGAATCGCCATCAGCGGATTCGCAGGTGTTGCCATTCACAAAGGTGATTTGCGCGAACACGCCGCCGTTGCGGATGGCCAGGCCCTTTTTGTCCTGGAAGACGACGTGATATCCTTCTTTGTGCCCGGCGCGGACAAGGATCGCGCCGACGACGCCGATGCCCATGCCGCCGACGCCGCTCATGTGGACGCGCCAGGCGTCGCCGGGCGTTGTTCATCTCGTGGACGCGCGGCGGCTCGGGGAGCTTGTCCAGATCCAAGTTCGGCAGCGTGTACCGGCGGCGCTTGCTGCGGATGACCGTCACCTGCTCGAAGCTGGGGCAAGGTTTGACCGATTCGGCGATCTCATTGCTGGCGCGGACGCGCTCGCAGGCGCCGTCGTTCACGCACCAGGTCAGATCGGTGTCGATCTTCTTGCCGTAATCGGTGTCGATCGTCGTCAGGCCCGGGCAGGCGGTCGCCTTGGTGCATTCCAGGCAGTTTTCGCACACCTCCGGCGTGATGTTCATGTGCGTCTTGCGGGGAAGATAGCCGTATTTCTTGATGGTCTTCCGTTCCTCTTTCATGACGCTGCGCTGGTGGGTGATGCCGCATTCCTTGTCGGCGATGACGACTTTCACGCCGTCGCTGAGGATCGTGTCTTCCAGCACGGCTTTGTATTGCGACCGATCGGCCGGCGACAGTTTCGCGACCGTCAGCGGGCTGGTCCCGGCCATGCCGCGGACGATTTCTTCGATGTCCTGGATGTAGGAGCGATTGCCCAGCACGTCCAGTTCGGTGCCGGCATGTTCCTGGTGGCCGGTCATCGCGGTGGTCTTGTTTTCGAGGATGATGTAGGTGATGTCCTGGTTGGCCTTGATGGAGTTGCTGATGGCGATCTGCCCGGTGTGGAAGAAGGTTCCATCTCCCATGAAGACGATTTGCTTGTTGGTGATGAACGGGTCGATGCCCGAGCCGGTGCCGCCGCCCAGGCCCATGCCGCTGTAGTTGTGCATGAGCTGCTCGGTCGGGGCGAACATCAGCATCGTGTAGCAGCCGGTGTCGCCGTGGGCGACCAGGTCGACCGGCCCCATGCCGTGGCGATCGGCCATGTATTTCGGATCGGCGAGATTGCTGGCGCAGTTCCAGAAGCGTGGCCGAGCTGTCCCGATGCGGGCAGCCGGGGCAAAACGTCGGGGTGCGCACCACGATGCTGCTTGTCAGCACGTCCAGCTTCGGCTTGCTCAGGCGGCGAAGGCGGTCGAGTTCGCCCGTCAATCTTCCGTTTCGGCGGTGCGGGTCGATCTCCGTGGTCGCTTGAATCAGCGGGATGAGCTTCTGCGCCAGCACCGAGAAATTCAATCCCCGCGTCTCCGGGAATTCCCTCCATGCCGCCGGGGAATTTCTTGCCGAAAAGCCGGCCGGAAACCTCCGCCGCTCGATCATGTGGCAACGCCTGGAACAACCCATCGCGGATATTTTTCTCCAGGAAGCTGCGCCGCTCCTCGATGACGATCATGTTCCGGCACAATCCCGAAAATTCCGCGACCAGTTCGACATCCGCCGGATAGCTCATGCCCATCTGCAGAATCGGGAACATGCCCGATCAATTCCAGATCGAACAGAACGTGTTCTAGATACGGCCCGCGCCATGCCGGTGACGATGAATCCGAGCGGAGCCGGCGCGGCCCCATCTTCTTTCGAAGCCGGAATGATCCGATTGATTCCCAGATTCGCGCGCCGCCCGCATTGTGGCTGCGAACCGCTCGGGGAAAAGCAATTCCCGCCGCCAGGTTCGCGGCGGAAGCAGGACCTTGTTCAGATCGATCTGCTGGGTATCCAGCTCGAATTTCTGTTTCGTGTTGAGCGTCGGGAACTGATTCGGCCGGCAATTGACGCTGCCGCCGCCATCCGCCTGCGCCACGGTGCACGATATATCCGATATACAGCCCCGCCGATTGGCTGAGCTTGAAGGAAAGATCGATCCAGTCCTTTAATTGCTGAGGCGAGCCGGGCTCGACGACCGGCATTCGCAGATGCTCGCAAAGGAATCGGCTGTCGGCCGGAACCTGCGTGCTGTCGCACCAGGGGTCTTCACCCATGATGATGACCGCCCCGCCCTGCGGATGCGCCCCGGCAAGATTCCCCAGCGCCAGCGCATCGGAAGCAACATGCACGCCGACGCTCTTGAACGTGGCGATCGCGCGGCATCGGCGCCATCTGGCTGCCGTTGACCGCGGCAACCGAAAGCGCCTCGTTATTCGCCTGAAACGCCCGAACGCCCTTGGAGCTAAGCAGGTCGCCGATGTCCCCCAGGATGTCGAAAAATCCCGCGACCGGGGAGCCCGGATATCCGGTGAGTAGATGCACGCCCCCATGCGGTCTCCAGGGCGCCTTTGACCAGCAGTTCATTACCCGTGAAAATTTCGTGGCCGGACTCGGCCAAAAATCGAGGATCGATAGCCATGTTTTCCAGTCTGCCTTCCGCGGGCCCCGATAGCCTCGGGATCGGCGTGGCTTATCCCGACAAAGTCGGGACAGGAGACGCCGTTTGATCACCGCAAAGAAAAAGACTCTCGACTCCACCGGGATTTCATGGCCGGACGGAGTCAGGATCAAGCGGTAAATTGTACCCCAATCCATCGGCAAATCTACAGCGAACTCTAAAATATGTCCCAGACGCTGTTTATCAACAGAGCCGGGGCGTCCCACCCCGGAGCTTAACCAATCGATCAGTGCATGAGATACGACGCCACAGCCATCATCACCAGCCAGACGAGAACCAGGCGAACGAACCAGACAAAAATAATCAGGCGATAGGCTTCTCCCAGTTCCAGGTCGAAGAAATACATGAAGAGCCGGAAATAGACGATCAGGCTGATGACCCAACCGATGATCGCTCCGAGGATCGTATCGACGGGGATGTCCCGCGGATTGCCGCTGGCGTGGCCGATCAGATAGGCGACCAGGATAATCAGATCCTGCACCGCATCGGGGACCAGGGCGATCGCCGAGAGTTTGATGATCGCCGGACCGAGCGGCCCAAACGCGGCATCGAGAATTTTCACCGCGAGCAGGCACGCGATCAGCATCACCGGGATCTCGATCGCAAGCTTAATGACCATCTGCACGGAAGCTGCGACCATGCCGAGCGTGGCATTGCGGGACGAAAGTCCCTCGGCCAAGAAATTGAACACCGCGGTACCGGCGATCAACGCCAGCGGAAGATAGAGATTCTTAAACTTGTTCCCCTCGAATGGATCGGACGGATCGAATTGATCGGCCTGTCCCACGCGCTTCGGCGTCGGCCGGGAATACGCCAAAACCGACGGCTCGATGGCCTGCACTTGCGGCAGCGGCGCGGGCTGCGACGTTGGCACGTTTGCTCCCGGCGCGAAATCGTAAAGATCATCCTCTTGCGCCGGCCCCGCCGGCGCGGGGATCGTTACCACTACACCGCATCCCTTGCATTTGCCGCGCTTGCCCGCGTGCTGCGCGGCCACGCTGAACCGCTTTCCACAGCCGGGGCATTCGACGGAAATGACCGCTGCATCGGTAGACATGCTTTGCCCGCGAAACGATGGCCCGATCTCAGGAAGAGATCTTGCTCACCCGGGGTCGCAAATGTCAAACAAAAAGCGAGAAATTAGAAAAGCTTAATCTCCGGCCCCAGATCGCTGTGCCCACCCATCAGAAACGCATCGACTCCATGCGCCGCCTGGCGCCCTTCGCTGATGGCCCAGACGATCAGGCTCTGGCCGCGGCGGATGTCGCCGGCGGCGAAAACGCCGGGGAGGCTGGTGGCGTAGTTCTCGTCGCATTGGACGTTTCCGCGGGCGTCCAGTTTCAGGCCCAGTTGCTCGATTGGGCCGTCGTGCTCGGGATGGACGAAACCCAAGGCGAGCAGGCACAGATCACAATCGAGTTCGAATTCGCTAGCGGGGGTTTCCTTCATCGTGAATCGGCCGCCGGCGTCCTTGGACCATTCCAGGCGGACGCCGTGCAGTTTTTTGACGACGCCGTTCTCGCCGCTGAACGCCTTGGTGTTGATGGAAAAATCGCGGATTTCGTGGCCGGCAAGTTCGTTGGCCTCTTCGTGGGCGCTGCTGGTGCGGAAAACCATCGGCCATTCAGGCCAGGGTTTGACCTTGCCGTCAATGACGGCTTCGGGCGAACGGTTGTCGATCGGACGCGGAAGAAGCTCAAATTGCTTGACGGATTTACATCCCTGGCGAAGCGCCGTGCCCAGACAGTCCGCACCGGTGTCACCGCCGCCGAGGATAATGACGTGTTTGCCTTCGGCGTCGATGAATCCATCCTCCGGAAGCTGATCGCCCATGTTTCGCTTGTTCTGCTGCGGGAGATAATCCATCGCCAGATGGATGCCCGAGCAGATTCCGGCCGGGCACGTCGATGTCGCGGGCCTTGGTGCTTCCGCCGCAGAGCACGATGGCGTCGAAATCGCGGCGAAGATCGGCCACCTTGATGTTGCGGCCGACATCGGCGTTGGCAACAAAATTGATTCCCTCTTCCTCCATGATCTTCACTCGGCGATCGACGAAGCGTTTTTCAAGCTTGAAGTTGGGGATTCCGTACATCAGCAATCCGCCGATGCGGTCGGCCCGTTCAAAAACCGTGACGGTATGCCCGGCCTTGTTGAGCTGCGCCGCGCACGCCAGCCCCGCCGGGCCGGAGCCGACGACGGCGACCTTTTTCCCCGTGCGTTTTTCCGGAGGCTCGGCTTTGATCCATCCCTGCTGGAACGCGTGTTCGATGATGCTCAGCTCGATGTTCTTGATCGTGACGGGTTTATCGTTGATGCCCAGCACGCAGGCTTCCTCGCACGGGGCGGGGCAAACCCGGCCGGTGAATTCGGGGAAATTGTTGGTCTTGCAGCAGCATGTCCAGCGCATCGCGCCAGCGGTTGCGGAAGACCAGATCGTTCCATTCGGGGATGATATTGCCCAGCGGGCAGCCGCTCCCGCTGTTGCAGAACGGCACGCCGCAGTCCATGCAGCGAGCCCCCTGGTCGCGGAGCTTGTCATCGGGCAACTCGTTATAGACTTCCTTCCAGTCCATCAGGCGCAGCTTGACCGATCGCCGCGTCGGCATCTCCCGGTTGATCTCTTTGAATCCGGTGGGCTTACCCATTCAAAATTCCTGAAATGCATTTTTGCCACAAATGAAAATCAGATGCACACAGATAAATCAAAAACAAGTCTCACGCAGAGGCGCAGAGCCAATCCGTTTTTCTTCTTCGCGCTCTGCGCCTTTGCGTGAGCTCTTGTCTTTCGCATTTCAGCGATGACAAAATCGCATGTTCATGTCTGCCGCTGCGCCAGTTGCTTGGCCTTTTCCTCGACTTCCGTCTTGTGCTCCAGCACCCGGCGGTAATCGGTGGGCATCACCTTCACGAACCAGTTCAATTCCTCGTCGAAATCGTCCAGGATCGCCTTGGCGACCGTGCTGCCGGTGAATTTGTGGTGGTTCTCCAGCAGCCGGCGGATGGTGGCGATGTCCTCGGGCTTGTCGGGATGTTCCAGATCGACCATTTCCAGGTTGCACAGGTCCCTGAACTGGCCGGAGGCGTCGTAGACGTAGGCGATTCCGCCGGACATTCCCGCGGCGAAATTGCGGCCGGTGGGGCCGATGACGACGACGCGGCCGCCGGTCATGTATTCGCAGCCATGATCGCCGACGCCTTCGACGACGGCCTGCGCGCCGCTGTTGCGGACGCAGAAGCGCTCGCCCACGACGCCGCGAAGATAAATCTCACCGGCGATCGCGCCGTAAGCGATGACGTTGCCGGCGATGATGTTTTCCTCGGCCTTGAAGGTGGATTTCTTCGGCGGATAGACGATGACTCGCCCGCCGGAAAGGCCCTTGCCGCAGTAGTCGTTGGCGTCGCCTTCCAGTTCCAGCGTGACGCCGCGGGCGAGGAAGCAGCCAAAGCTCTGTCCGGCCGAGCCGTTGAATTTGAAGTGAATCGTGCCATCCGGCAAACCCGCATGACCGTATTTGCGGGCGATTTCGCTGGAAAGGATCGCGCCGACGGTGCGGTTGACGTTGATGATGGGCAGCTCGGCTCGGACCTTTTCGCCGCGCTCCAGCGCCGGCTCGGCCAGCTTCAGCAGCTTGTTGTCCAGCGCAGCTTCCAGGCCGTGGTCCTGTTTCTGGACGTTGCGAATGGCCACGCCGGGGCCGACCTCGGGCTTGTGAGAGGATGACCGACAGATCCAGGCTCTTCGCCTTCCAGTGCTTGCTCATGTCGGCGAATTCGAGCATCTGCGACTGGCCGACCATGTCTTCAAATTTGCGGAATCCCATCTCGGCCATGAATTGGCGGACTTCCTCGGCGATGAAGAACATGAAGTTGATGACATGCTCCGGCTTGCCGGCGAATTTCTTGCGAAGCTCCGGGTCCTGCGTGGCGATGCCGACCGGGCAGGTATTCAGATGGCAGACCCGCATCATGATGCAGCCCGACGGCGATGAGCGGGCCGGTGCTGAAACCGAATTCCTCCGCGCCAAGCAGCGCGCCGATGACGACATCGCGGCCGGTCTTCAACTGGCCGTCGGTCTGCAGGATGATCCGGCCGCGAAGATCGTTCAGCACCAGCGTCTGCTGCGTTTCGGCGACGCCCAGTTCCCAGGGAATGCCGGCATATTTGATGCTGGTGAGCGGTGACGCGCCGGTCCCGCCGCTGTCGCCGCTGATGAGAATGTGATCGGCCTTGGCCTTGGCGACGCCCGCGGCGACCGTGCCGACGCCGACTTCGCTGACCAGCTTCACGCTGATCGCGCGCTCGCGGTTGGCGTTCTTCAGATCGTGAATCAGCTGCGCCAGATCCTCGATGGAATAAATATCGTGATGCGGCGGCGGCGAGATCAGCCCGACGCCCGGTGTGCTGTGGCGGATTTTGCCGATGTATTCATCGACTTTATGGCCGGGCAGTTGCCCGCCTTCGCCGGGCTTGGCGCCCTGGGCCATTTTGATCTGCAGTTCCTCGGCGTTGACCAGATATTCGGCGGTCACGCCGAAACGCGCCGATGCCACCTGCTTGATTGCCGAGCGGCGCAGCAAGGGCACGCGGCAGCGTGTCGTTCACTCAGTTCGGGAAGACGATCGGCTGCCGCTGTCGCGGTCTGGAACGGTCGGGGTCTTCGCCGCCTTCGCCGGTGTTGCTCTTGCCGCCGATGCGGTTCATGGCGATGGCGAGATTTTCGTGGGCTTCCTTGCTGATCGATCCGAAGCTCATCGCGCCGGTGACAAACCGCTTGACGATTTCCTTGGCCGGCTCGACTTCATCCAGCGGGATCGGCGTTGCGGACTTTCTTGAATCTTCAGCAGTCCGCGGAGGGTGCAGCGATGGCGGGCTTCGTCGTTGACGAGCTTGGTGTATTCCTGGAACGCCTTGAATCCGTCGATGGGCCGGTCGACTCCGACGCGGACGGCATGCTGCATCTTGGCGATGGTGTCGGGGTTCCACATGTGATATTCCCCGTCGCGCCGCCATTGGTAGTGGCCGCCGTTGTCCAGGACCTCGCCGTTGACGCTGGATCGGCGGGAAGCCGTGGCGATGCCGCATGAGCGATTCGCGGGCGATGACGTCCAGATCGACGCCGTTGATCCGGCTGGCGGTGCCGGTGAAGTATTTGTCGACCAGCCGCTGGCTGAGCCCGATGGCTTCGAAAATCTGCGCGCCGCGATAGCTCTGCACGGTGGAGATGCCCATCTTGCTGGCGACTTTGAGAATCGCCTTGTTGGCGGCCTTGATGTAATTTTTCTTGGCCGTCTCCAGCGTCAGATCGGCTGGAAGCATTCCGTCCGCGTGCAGGTCGGCCAGCGTTTCAAACGCCAGATAAGGATTGACCGCCCCGGCGCCGTAGCCGATGAGCAGGCAGAAGTGATGCGATTCGCGCGCCTCGCCGGTTTCGATCACCAGGCCGCATTGCGTGCGCGTGCCCTCGCGGATGAGATGATGATGCACCGCCGCGGTGGCCAGCAGGCTGGGAATCGGCGCATGCTCGGCATCGACGCCGCGGTCGGACAGCACCAGGATCGACGCGCCCTTCCCGCACGGCCTTGGCCGCCGCGGCGCATAACGCATCCACCGCTTTTTCCAGACCCGCTTCGCCTTCGGACACCTTGAACAGCATCGGCAGCGTGACGGCGCGCAAATCGCCATGCGCCACCTCGCGCAGCTTTTCCAGATCGGTGTTGGAAAGAATCGGCTGCTTGAGCTTGATCAGATGGCAATTCTTCGGCTCCTCGCTCAGCAGATTCCCTTCGCGGCCCAGATACGTGTAGAGGCTCGTGACCAGTTCCTCGCGAATGGCGTCCAGCGGCGGATTGGTCACCTGCGCGAACAGCTGCCGGAAATAGTTGTACAGCAAGCTGCGGCTTGTCGCTCAGGCAGGCCAGCGGCGTGTCGGTGCCCATGCTGCCGAGGGCTTCCTGCCCGGTCGCGGCCATCGGGAGTCATGATCATCTTCATATCTTCGACGGTGTATCCGAAGGCGTGCTGCCGCGCCGAGCAGCGTTTCGTGATCCGGCTCGTGGACATTTCTGCGGCGCGGAAGATCGTCCAGCGGGATCATGTTCTCGTCGAGCCATTCCGTCCACGGCCGCTTTTCGACCAGATCGCGCTTGATCTCGTTGTCGTCGATGATCCGGCCCTGCTTGATGTCGACCAGGAAAATCTTGCCCGGCTGCAGCCGCCATTTCTGGGCGACATTCTCCGGCTCGATCGGCAGCACGCCGACTTCGCTGGCCATGATGACCAGATCATCCTTGGTGACGTAATACCGGCTGGGTCGCAGGCCGTTGCGATCCAGCACCGCGCCGACTGGTGCCCGTTGGTGAAGACGATGCTGGCCGGGCCGTCCCACGGCTCCATCAGGCAGGCGTGATATTCGTAAAACGCCTTGAGGTCCTCATCCATCTTAGTTGTTGTTCTGCCACGCCTCGGGGATCAGCATCAGCATGCGAGTGGGCCAGGCTGCGGCCGTTGAGCGGTGAGGAACTGCAACGCGTTGTCGAGCGTCGCCGAGTCCGATCCGGATTCGGTGAGGATCGGGAACATCTTCTGCAGTTCATCGCCGAAGACTTCGCGATTGCAGCGAGCCGTAGCGGGCCCGCATCCAGTTGCGGTTGCCGCGCAGGGTGTTGATCTCGCCGTTGTGGGCCAGATAGCGGTACGGATGGGCGCGGTCCCAGCTGGGGAAAGTGTTGGTGCTGAATCGCGAATGGACGACCGCCAGGGCCGATTCAAAATCCGGCTCCGCCAGGTCGGGGTAATAATGGCGGACCTGATGCGGCGGTCAGCATCCCCTTGTAAATGATCCGCGATAGCGCTGACAGGGCACAGATATAAAACTGCTTCGAGCGATCTCCGGAAGATCGCTGAATTCGATGGTGTTCTCGGCCCGCTGGCGGACCAGGTAAAGCCGGCGATCGAAATCCTGCCGGTTGTAAAATGTGCTTGCCCATTCCGACGAAGATCTGGCGGACTCTGGGCTCGCAATTCCTCGGCGTCGGCCCAATGGAGCTGTTGTCCGTCGGCACATCGCGCCAGCCGAGCGTCACCATTCCGTAATCCGAGACAACCTTTTCCAGGATTCGCTCGCATTGCTTCCGCTGACCCTCATCCCGCGGCAGGAAAATGTTACCGACCGCCATACTGATTCAGCGGAGGAAGCGCAATTCCCAGCTCCGAGCACTTTCTGCGTAAAAAAGCATCAGGGAGCCGGACCAGAATGCCCGCTCCGTCACCACTGTTGGCCTCGCACCCGCAGGCCCCGCGGTGGTTCATATTTTCCAGCATCTCCAGTGCCTGCAAGACGATACGATTGCTCGCCTTGCCCTTGATATGGCAAAGAAAGCCGACGCCGCAGGCATCGTGCTCTTGCTGGGGGTCATATAGGCCCTGTGCGGGCGGATAGCCTCTCATGGCGATACTTCTGGGTTAGAATCCAGCGCAGAACGACTCGAGCCGTGATTTATAGCGATTTGGAGCGGTCTTCACAAATTTATTATCGCAAAGCAGTTGGTTGCTCTGACATTAAGTGGGTGGGGATCAATAGTCAATAAAAACCGGATTGCCGACGGAGCTTTCAATTTCTTGTCATCCGGCGTCGGGCCGATAGCTTTCTACCACTTCACCAACACCGCCGTCGCGTCATCCGAAAGGCTCTGCGTCCCGGCGAATTTGTAAACAGCCTCAAATAAATTCGCCACCGCGTCGCCATCGGAGGCGATGGCCGATTGGACTCGGTTGATCTGGAACTCCTCCCTGGATTGCCCGCTGGCGGGATCGGCCTGCGCCTGCTCGACCAACCCGTCGCTGATCACCAGCGCCCGGCCATTGGGCGGAAGGGATTTGACGGCCACCCTGTAAACCGAATCCGGCATGATCCCAATCGGCATCGCATCGCCCTCAGAAAGCATCTGGAAAGTATGATCATCGTTGGCCAGAAGCGCGTAGCCGTGGCCCGCGTCCACGTACGTGACGGTCATTTTCACGGCGTCGAAGAGCCCGACCCAGAGCGTGACAAATTTAGTTTCGGGACGCCTGGGATGAACGAACGCGTTGAGATCCTTGACCGCCTTGGCGAGATCGCCGTGCTGTGAAAGCGCGGCGTGCAAGAAGCCCTGCGTGGCGGTCATCAACACCGAAGCCGCGATCCCGTGTCCGGAAACATCGCCCAGTGCGACCGCCAACCGGCCATCCGGAAGTACGATCGCGTCAAAAAAATCCCCACCCACATATTCACCCGGCCGGCTGGTCCCAGAGCAGACAAACGGGCCCGCGGAGGTATTCCCTCGCGGAAGAATCCACCGTTGGGCCGCCATGGCAGCCTGGAGTTCGGTTTCGATCTGGGCCGATCGGCGTTCGATGTCCAGTCGCTTCAAATTCGCCAGCGCCAGCCCCGCGATCTTCGCCAAAGCAAGGCAGAATCCGGCCGAGTTGGGGCGGAGCGTTCGAAGCATCTGCGAGCCGTTTCGCGAATCGAGATACAGATACGCCGCCACGGTCGAACCGAGCATGAGCGGCGCACAGATGGCCGCGTCGATTTTCATCCGGACCATGCTTTGCGAAATGTCTTCCGCCGTTGACGCCGACATTTCGGCTAGTACGCCGTGCGAGGCGGTCATCAGGAGAGATCGGCTGAAGTTCATTGGGCCGGAACTTTCGCGCAGCGCCGGCCCGCTTCTGCTGGCGACGATCTCTATCCGGCCCGATGAATCCAACGCCCGTATCACCGCCGCGTTGGGTAGTCCCGTGCCCCGGCAGGCCATGTCCATGAGCAGAGTCGCCAGCGACTTCTCATCATCGGCGCCGTGGATCGCCGAGGCGCTCTCCAGAAGCAGGTTCAACAGATCATCTTCCAGCGGCTCCATCGCGCGATCGGCCGAAAGGCTGCGAACCATGGTTGCAGCCGCGGCCGCATCGTCAACCGAACGCAAGCCTCGATTGGACACGCCATGGGCGGAAAAGCTGAACGTCCAGGGAACGATTCGCAGCAGATCCCCCTCGCTCAGCGGCATCTCGCGATTGGGCGGGATTTTTACGCCGTTGAGAAACGTTCCCCATCGGCTATGCAGATCGGCGATCCGCCATTGGCCGCCATGCAGGGTGAACCGTGCGTGTTGCCGCGAGACCTGATCGGCGTTGGCCGGAAGGCGCAGCGCGCAATGTTCGTGTCGCCCGATGACGTTTCCGCCCGCTGTGGGCTTAAGCTCAAGGGGATCAATATGCGGCCCGCCGGGGAGCGGGATAAGCCAGGCGGAGTCGGCGGAAGCGACGGCGCACATGAAAAAAAGGCTACGTTCGACCGGGCATATTTACCAGTGCCGGGTCTTGCTGAATCCGCCAGAACTCGCTGCGGCGGTGCTAATCGTGATGGCACAACATCCGCCAGTACTCAATAACAAAACCCGAATAATTGGCTTGTACTGTGGCGTTCGATGTTTCAAAGCCTGGGGCTGCCGGCGACCTTCGACTACCCCGGGTTACCCCGCATCTTGACTGATGCCGTCATTGAGGCGCTAATCTTGGCGGCCGCGATCCCACGCAGAGCCGACAATTGACTCCTTTTCGCCGGGAAAGAGAGCAGCAACCATGAAAGTAATGCTGGTGCATCCCAGTGCGTTGCTTTATTCGGAAGTTTACCTTCGTCTGGAACCGCTGGGAATGGAATGTGTCGCCGCCGCCGTCCAGCGCGCCGGGCATGAGGTGCGATTGATCGACCTTCAGGTCTTCAACCACCGCGAACTCCAACGCGAAATTCTCAGCTTCCAACCCGATGCCCTGGGATTCAGCGTCAACTATCTGGCCAACGTCCCCGAGGTGATCGACCTGGCCAAGCTCGTACGCCAACTCCTTCCCAAAACGTTTATCTTCTGTGGCGGCCACAGCATCAGCTTCATCGCCGACGAAGTTCTCGTCCATGGCGACGGCGCGATCGACGCCATCGTGACCGGCGAAGGCGAGACAACCGTCCCCCTCATGCTCGAGCACGCCCCCCGCGTCGACGGTGTGGCGGGCGTCGCCACCGCCAACGGCAGCGGCCCGCGCGGGAATGCTCACCGATATCAACACAATCCGCCCGGCGCGCCATCTCACCCGCCGGCGACGGAAATACTTCATCGGCGAGCTCGATCCCTGCGCCTCGATTGAGTTCTCCCGCGGTTGCCCTTGGGATTGCTCGTTTTGCAGCGCCTGGACTTTCTACGGCCGCAGCTATCGAAAGGCCGACGCTGCGGTGTGCGCCGAGGAAATGGCATCTATTCGCGAGCCGAACGTCTTCATCGTCGATGATGTCGCGTTCATTCACCCCGAACATGGCATGGCCATCGCCGATGAAATTGAACGCCGCAAAATCCGCAAACGCTATTACCTGGAAACCCGCTGCGACGTCCTCATCCGCAATGAGGAGGTGTTCGCCCGCTGGGCTAGGCTCGGGCTGACATACATGTTCCTCGGCCTGGAATCATTGGACGCCGAGCAACTCAAAATCTTCCGCAAGCGGGTTACGCCCAACCAGAATTTCCAGGCTCTGGAGGTGGCCCGTCGGTTGGGGATCGATGTTGCCATCAACCTCATCACCGATCCCTCCTGGTCGCGCGAGCAGTTCCAGCAGGCGCAGGAATGGGCAACGAAGGTGCCCGAGGTCGTGCATTTGACCGTCGCCACTCCCTATCCCGGCACCGAATTATTCCACACGGAAGCGCGCGATCTTTCCAGCGTCGATTACCGCCTTTACGACATCCAGCACGCGGTGATGGAAACCAAACTTCCCTTGCGTGAATTCTACGCCGAGCTGGTAAAGACCCAGGAAATCATCAACCGCAAATTCATGGGTTGGCGAACAGCCGTCGCGCTGTCCAGAATCCTTGCCGGTCAATTGATCCGAGGGCAGACCAATTTCCTGAAAATGCTCTTCAAGTTTTCCAAGGCCTACAACGTAGACCGGTTCTACGCCGATCATTTCAATGAGGTCAAATACTCCATGCGCCGCCCTTCGGAGTACAAACGGAAAATGAAACCGCAAGATTTGCTGGTACATTTACCCGGCATGGACCCCAAAAAGCCCGCAGTTGCATGAGCGATTCTTGTTTTTCGTCTCGGTCGCCAGGCAGAATCTTGCCTTAAACCGCTTTGTATAATATACTTATGCTGGCTCAAGATCATCCAAAGATGGTTGCCGGTAGATCAATCGGTGCGCAAGTGCTACTGTGTTGGCAGCGAAGATCAATTGAGACCCAGTATCACCCCTGCTATGCTTGGGTTGGGCCTATCCTTCCGCACGCTTGGTGGATATAGGGTGTGTTAACGAAAATCGAAAGGAACGCTATGCCAATTACATTGTCAGAAACCGCCGCTCGGGAGATCAAGACCATCATCAAGCAGCAGGAACTCCCCGAAGCCGAGACCAAGCTGCGCGTCGGCGTCAAGGGCGGGGGATGTAGCGGATTCAGCTACATGCTTGACCTCACCGAAGAGGGCAAGACCGAAGCGGATGAAGAGATGGATTCCAACGGAATCAAGATTCTTTGCGATATGAAGTCCTATCTCTATCTCAACGGGACCGAGATCGATTTCAAGGATGAAGTGATGGGCCGCGGATTCGTGTTCAAGAATCCCAATGCAACCAGCAGTTGCGGCTGCGGGAGCAGCTTTACCGCATAGAAGCGTGTTGTCATGCCCACCGCGGAAACAGAAATCGAAACGCTCGCCAATCGCGAGTACCAGTGGGGCTTCATCAGCGACATCGAGGCGGATTCCGCGCCGCCAGGATTGAACGAAGAGATCATCCGCTTCATCTCCCACAAGAAAAACGAGCCGGCATTGGATGCTGGAATGGCGGCTCAAGGCCTATCGCCATTGGTTGACGATGACCGAGCCGCATTGGGCGATGGTGCATCATCCGCCGATCGACTATCAGAGCCACGATCTACTACTCAGCGCCAAAGCCCAAGAAAAAGAGCCTGGACGAAGTCGATCCCGAGCTGCTGAAGATTTACGAGAAGCTGGGCGTGCCGATGGGCGAGCAGCGGCGCTGCTTGGCGTGGAGCAGCCGAACATCGCGGTCGACGCCGTTTTCGACAGCGTTTCCGTCACCACGACATTCAAGACAAACACTGGCCGAAATGGGGATCATCTTCTGCTCATTCAGCGAAGCGGTGCGTGAGCATCCCGATCTGGTGCGGAAATACATGGGTTCGGTCGTTCCCTATTCCGACAACTATTTCGCGACGCTCAACAGCGCGGTCTTCACGGACGGCAGCTTTTGCTTCATCCCCAAGGGCGTGAAATGCCCGATGGAATTGAGCACGTATTTCCGCATCAACGCGAAGAACACCGGGCAATTCGAGCGGACGCTGATCATCGCCGAAGAGGGCGCATCGCGTGAGTTATCTCGAGGGCTGCACCGCCCCGCATGCGCGATGAGAATCAGCTTCACGCCGCCGTGGTGGAACTGGTGGCGCTGGACAACGCCAGCATCAAATACAGCACCGTGCAGAACTGGTATCCCGGCGACAAGGAAGGCAAAGGCGGGATTTACAATTTCGTCACCAAGCGCGGCAAATGCCGCGGCCGGGCCAGCAAAATCAGTTGGACGCAGGTGGAAACCGGATCGGCCATCACCTGGAAATATCCAAGCTGCATCCTGCAGGGCGATGACAGCGTCGGCGAGTTTTACAGCGTGGCGCTGACCAACCACCGCCAGCAGGCCGACACCGGCACCAAGATGATCCACATCGGCAAGAACACCGCGCAGCACGATCGTCACCAAAGGAATCAGCGCCGGCTTCGGGCAGAACTGCTATCGCGGCCTGGTGAAGATTCTCAAGGGCGCCACCAACAGCCGGAATTACACGCAATGCGACAGCTGCTGCTCGGCGACAAGTGCGGGGCACACACCGTTCCGTACATCGAGGTCCGCAACACAACGCAGCCGGGCCGAGCACGAAGCCAGCACGAGCAAGATCGGCGAGGACCAGTTGTTCTATTGCAAGACCCGCGGCATCAGCATTGGAAGATGCGATCAGCATGATCGTCAGCGGCTTCTGCAAGGAAGTTTTCCGCGAGCTGCCAATGGAGTTCGCCGTGGAGGCGCAGAAATTGCTGGGAGTGAGTCTGGAAGGCAGCGTCGGATGACGTATGCCAAAAAAGATTCGTCAGCTCAAGGCGATGTTACGGCAGGCAGGGTTTGCCGAGCAATCTGGTAAAGGAAGCCACGTGAACTTTTGGCATCCGTCGGTGGCTGGAACCCATGTGACTATCTCGCGCAATGACGGCGACGACGCGGCGAGATATCACGAAAAACAGGTGGCTGCCGCTATCGAACGTGTTAGAAAGGCGTTTGACGCAAGGAACAAATCATGAAGCCCAAATACAGTCTCATTATCCGATGTCAGACGAGGATCGGTGCTTCATCGCTTGGGCGCCGGAGTTTGGTTCCGGAGTGAAATCTCACGGCTCAACTTACGAAGAAGCGGCGCGGAGGGGCCAGGAAATCATCGAACTAATGCTCGACTCGGAAGATGCAGGTTCCCGTCCCAAACCTTGGCTCTTTTCCGATCCAGCGGCAGACGATCGCTTGGGACGCCATCTATTTCCCGAAAATAAAGCCTATGGGGCAGCACGAATTTCGTCGCCCCGAAGAAAGCCCAAACATGCCACTGCTTGAAATCAACAATCTCCACGTCCGCGTCGCCGCTCCCGGCGGCCGGGACATTCTCAAAGGCGTAAATCTCACGGTCAACGCCGGCGAGGTTCATGCCATCATGGGCAAGAACGGCTCGGGCAAAAGCACGCTGGTCCAGGTGCTTGCCGGCCGCGAAACGTATGAAGTGACCGTGGAACTGTTTCCTACGATGGGAAAGATCTGCTCGAACTCTCCGCCGAGGAGCGGGCGCGCGAAGGCGTGTTCCTGGCGTTCCAATATCCGGTGGAAATTCCCGGCGTCAGCACCGATTATTTCCTCAAGGCCGCCGTCAACGCCGCCCGAAAACACCGCGGTGAGCCGGAAATGGATGCCGTCGCCTTCCTCAAGCTGATCAAAGAGAAAATGGCCCTCCTGAAAATGGACCCCAGCTTCATGAAACGGGCCATCAACGAAGGATTTTCCGGCGGAGAAAAGAAGCGCAACGAGATTTTCCAGATGGCGGTGTGCGATCCGCGCCTGGCGCTGATGGACGAAACCGATTCCGGCCTGGACATCGACGCCCTGAAGGTCGTCGCCAACGGCGCCGGCAGCCTCCGCGGGCCTGATCGGGCGATCATGATCGTCACGCATTATCAGCGGCTGCTCAATTACATCGAGCCGGATTTCGTCCATGTCATGCTCGACGGCCGGATCGTAAAATCCGGCGACAAAAATCTGGCGATGGAACTGGAAGAACGGGGATATGATTTTGTCGAACGCCAGGTGGCCGCGGGAGTTTGAATGGTGACGCAATTGGCCAGTGGAAAAACATTCGATCATGCGCGGGTTGAACTGGCCGCGGGGCACCCGTGGCTCGACGCGCTGCGCCGCGCGGGGGCGGATCGATTCGCATCCGTGGGATATCCCAAAAGCACGGACGAGGACTGGCGCTTGACCAATGTCGCGCCGATCGCCAAAACGAAATTCGTTTCCGCCCAGGCGCTGCCCGGATGACGAGGCAATTGAACTAGCCCGCGGGGCGAGCTTTCGGCGCGGACGCGGCGATTGAACTGGTCTTCGTCAACGGGCATTTTGCCGGATCGCTGTCCCATGTGGCTAAACTGCCGCACGGGGCAACGGCGGCCACGATCGGGCAAATACTCAGTTCCGACGGTGCGCTTTTGGAACGGAACCTGGGCCGGCTGGCGGAAATCGGCGACAACCCCTTTGTCGCGCTCAACACCGGCGCCATCTATGATGGGGCCGTCATCCACGTCGGCAAGGGCGTCGGCATCGAGAAGCCGATTCATCTGCTGTTCGTTTCCACCGGAGGCTCCGAGCCGACGCAATCGTTTCCGCGCGTTCTGGTGCTCGCGGAAGAAAACAGCGAGCATACGCTGGTCGAGAGCTTCATCGGCGGCCGAGGCGTGCATTTGACCAACGCGGTCACAGAAATCAGCGCCGGCAAACGATTGCAGAATCGACCACAACCGCATGCAGCTCGGAGGCGACGACGCGTTCGCCGTGACCGCCCTGGCGGTCCGCCTCGGGCGCGGCAGCCGATTCATCAGCCACGCCGCCACGCTCGGCGGAAAACTGACGCGAAACGACCTGAAAATCGTCCTGGCCGGCGAGGGAGCGGATGCGACCATCAACGGCCTGGTGATCCTCGACGGCAATCAGCATTGCGACAACCACACCCTGCTGGATCACGCCGCCGCTCATTGCCCCAGCCACGAACTTTACAAGCACGTGCTGGACGGCAAGTCCACCTGCGTGTTCCGCGGCAAGATTCTGGTTCGGCCCGGATCGCAGAAGACGGATTCGAAGCAGACGAGCAAATCACTGCTGCTCAGCGACGACGCGCAGATGAACAGCCAGCCCGCGCTGGAGATTTACGCCGACGATGTCAAATGCACGCACGGCAGCACGACCGGTCCGGTGGATGAGGAGATGGTATTTTATCTTCGATCTCGCGGGCTGGGGCTGGAAGCGGCGCGGCATCTGCTGACCTATGCCTTCGCGGCGGACGTCACGCGACGGATCAAGGTCGAGCCCGTCCGCCGGCGCCTCGAGGATTTCCTGGCCGCGCAGCATGGCCTGCCGCGCGATTTGCGCATCACCGATCTGGGCCAGCATGATGAAAAGGCGCGATAGGAGTGAACATGCAAGCGTTCACCTCCAGCCCTGCCTCCAATAAAGCGAATCGAGTATGAAATAGGGCCGATTCGCGCGCAATTTCCCATCCTGCAAACGAAAAATCCACGGCAAACCGCTGGTCTATTTCGACAATGCCGCGACGACGCAGAAGCCGCAGGTCGTGATCGACGCTTTGCGGCAATATTACGAATCCGAAAACGCCAACATTCACCGCGGCGTGCACACCCTCAGCCAGGAAGCGACCGAGGCTTACGAACAGGCCCGCGAAAAAAATCGCCCGATTCATCAACGCCGCCGAGCCTCGCGAGATCATCTTCACCCGCGGCACCACCGAAGGCATCAACCTGGTCGCATCAGGCTACGGCCGAAAATTCCTGAAAGCCGGCGATGAAATCATCCTTTCGGCGATGGAGCACCATTCCAACATCGTTCCCTGGCAGATCCTGGCCGAGCAGATCGGCGCGAAGATCCGCGTGATCCCGATGAACGACCGCGGCGAACTGTTGATGGAGGAATTCGATCGCCTGCTAAGCGACCGCACCAAAATCGTTTCGATCGTGCATCTCTCCAATTCGCTGGGAACGGTCAATCCTGTTCGCCAGATCATCGAAAAATCGCACGCGCGCGGGAGCCGTGGTGCTGATCGACGGGGCCCAGTGGGTGGCGCACGCTCCGCTCGACGTGCGCAAATTGGACGCGGATTTCTACGCGTTTTCCGGCCACAAGCTTTATGGCCCGACCGGCATCGGCGTGCTGTACGGAAAGGCCGAGCTGCTGGAAGCGATGCCCCCCTATCAGGGCGGCGGCGACATGATCAGTTCGGTGACGTTCGAGAAGACGACCTACGCCGCTCTTCCGCATAAGTTCGAGGCCGGCACGCCCCACATCGCCGGCGGGATCGGCCTTGGCGCGGCGATCGACTTCGTCAATTCCATCGGCTTGGAAAACATCGCCCATTACGAGGCCGAGCTTCTTGACCACGGCACGCGGCTGCTCTCCAAAATCCCCGGCGTTCGAATCGTCGGAACAGCCCGCGAAAAAGCGGGCGTGATCTCCTTCGTCGTGGAAAACCCGCCGATGGCGCCCTGGACATGGGGATGCGCCTCGACGCTGACGGCATCGCCGTGCGAACCGGCCACCATTGCTGCCAGCCGGTGATGGACCGGTTGGAGATCGCCGCGACGGCGCGGGCCTCGTTCGCGATGTACAACACGAAAGAGGAAATCGAATTATTCGCCTCATCTCTGCGCCGGATCGTCGCCGCCGAATCTGTCCGGAAGCCAACAGACCCCGCGCCATCGACCTCCAATTACCCAACACCCGAAGCGGCGGCCAACGAGCTGATCGAGACGTTCGATTTTCTGGAAGACTGGGAACAGCGATACGAATTACTGAACGATCTGGGCGAAAAGCTCGCGCCCATGCCCGACGAACTGAAGATCGAAGCCAATCTGCGTGCACGGATGCCAGAGCATCGTTTATCTTTCCGCCCGCAAACGCCCGGCACGCCGGACACCATCGATTTCCAGGCTTCCAGCAACGCGATCATCGTGCGCGGCCTGGTCGCGTTGCTCTTGCGCGTCTATTCCGGACAATCGGCCAAGGCGATTCTCGCGTTCGACGACAAGGCGTTCATCCAGCGTCTGGGCCTGGACAAACACACAACCATGTTCCGCCGCACCGGTCTGGATGGAATGATCAAACGAATCCGCGCTGAGGCGGCGCGCCTGGCGAATCAGTAGGGAATAGATTTTATGGAATCTGAAATTCCCAATCCCAAATCGCCCGAGAAACAGCCTTTGCCGGTTTTGCCGCATTCGGGCAAGGTGGATCAATTGAAGCAGGAAGAGATCCGTCATCCCACCCCGCTGGATTTCGGACACGCAATGCACAAGACCGTCGGCGACCTTTCGCCGGCTCAGCGGGCCCTGGAATCGACGATCGTCGAAGTGATCCGCACGGTTTACGATCCGGAAATTCCGGTAAATGTTTACGAACTGGGCCTGATTTACGAAATCGGCATCGACCCGGAGAACCGGGTGAAAGTGAAGATGACGCTGACGGCCCCAGGCTGCCCCGTGGCTGGCTCGTTGCCGGTTGAGGTCGAGAAAAAGATCGAGTCGATCCCCCAGGTGAAGGATGCCGAGGTCGAGGTCGTCTGGGATCCTCCATGGGACAAATCGCGGATGAGCGAGTCGGCCATGCTGGATTTGGGCTTGGCCTGAGATAGTCAAAAAGGGGCTGGGGTTTATCCACCGTGACAATTACGAACGGCGTCGATACATTTCGGTGATGCGGATTTTCTGGATCATCGTGATTGGGGCCGCGTTGACGATGGCACGCTCGGCGCATGCCGCCGACCAAACCGCGCCTCAGACAGACCTCCTGTCGGCGGCCGCCAATACCGACGTGATTCTCGCGACGGTCCTGAGCCACCAGGAGGATCCGTTCGCTTCCATGACCGCGCAACCTCCATCCGAATGGGGCAACCAGGAGCTCAACAACGGCGGCGCGCATTTCTCCCTCGAGTTCGCCTATGCCAACCAATACGTCTACCGCGGCTTGAATCACGACGACGTGGCGACCCACGGCAATTCCCTGAACCTTCTGTTCGACGGCCGGCTCGAATTCGACCTGGGAAAATATCCCCATCCGTTTGTCGAGCTGTTCACCAACATTTACGACGCGGATCCGGTCTCACGGTTTCAGGAAATCAGGCCGATCGTGGGCGCCAACTGGGACTTGAAGCCGCTTGATTTGGAACTCTCGTCCATCAACTACATTTATCCCGAGCGGGAAACATACAACTATCCGGAAATAGACTTTAAAATCACGCTCGATGATTACCTGCTGTTCGACGCCGACAAACCGATTCTCTCGCCTTATGTGCTCGGCGCTTTCGAGTATCAGAAATTCGAGGGCTGGTATGTCGAAACCGGCATACAACATGATTTCGTGTTCGAGGACTTCGGCCTAACGGTCACGCCCGAGTTCAACGTTGCCTGGATCAGCGGCCTGAAGCAGCAGTTTGTCTTCATCAACGAACTTCATTGCACGGGCTGGCAGCACCTCGAGCTGGGCCTGACGATCAGCTATTCCCTGAATTTTCTGCTGAATGTTTCCACGAAATTCGGTGAATTCGACGTCAAGGGCTATGGCTTTTACGACGATCGCCTTTCGCCCGACATCACATCATCCAACGCCTTCTGGGGCGGGCTTGGGCTGGAATTCAAGTATTGAATTCAATCCGACGCATTTCAAAAATGTTCCACCCGCCTGCCGACTTTAGTCGGCAGGGATTCTTTCCGTCAGATACCGCGTCAGAATCGGCTCGATGGACTTCCTGAGCGTTTGATTGGCGAATGCCGCCCAGGAAATTCCGGTGGTGACATCCAGCGGCCCATCCAGCGGCCTGCCCAGGCCGTCGGTCAGGATCACCCCAGCTTCCTCCGCGATGAGCCACGTCGCGCAGTCGTACGGATGGCAGCACAATCCCTCGGGTTGCTTCTGGATCTTGTAAAACAACGGCCGAAGATCGGCGTTGAACCGGTCGTGCCCGACGATCATTTCATAAAACTGCCCGCCCGTGGAGATATATTGATCTTCGAACACCGTCGCTCGCGTGACATCCGCGGGACCGATCAGATTTTTGGCCAGATATTCCATCACTTCGCCGGCAATGATTTTGGTGCCGGGGAAAAAATCGGTGATGCTCGCGAAACCGTGGTTAATGGTCTCTGCCTTCGACGGCGCGAGCTTCAGCGGCTCAGAATCCCCGTTGCGGAGATCGACGCGAACCGCCTTTGCTCCCTCTCCCTTGACCGCCCAAAGACAATCCCCAAACCCGGATTTGCTGGTAGGCAGTTCCGTCATCACCGCGATTTCGATATCGCGCAGCCGCGTCGCCGGCCCCCTGTTCGGCGCAACCCCCGCCAACGCCCAGGCCGGTCGCTTGTCGTACATAATCCCCCGCGTCCCGTCGATTGGATCAAAAATCACCCGGATGGAAGCATCCGATTCCTTCGCCGAGTCAGGAAATACCCGCCTCTCGACTTCATTCCCATCATCATCCACAAGCCCCTCGGCGATAACCACAATCGGCGTCTGCCGTCCCCATTCTTTACAGAAGGATTCGAGGATCGGATCGACCTCCGCGTCGATTTTGTAGATCGTATCCGCCGTGCTGGACCGGCCGATTTCGTTCAACCCCGATTGTTTGCGCGACCGGAGGATCATGTCGCGCACATTTCGCTGAAATTCTACGAGGCGATCGAGAATTAATTGAGGATTTGCAAGCATTCAAATCCGACTGTATCGCGCAAAATCAAGGTGGGAAGCTTACAGGTCTGGCGAAGCGGCGCGAAATTCAGTGTTTCAGTAAACGCAAATTCAAATGCAATGCGGGTGAGGCAGGAGACAACCCTTCAGGCCCAGCCTGCGGCAACTACGGGATTCCTCCCCCGCACCCCCTCCACCCTCTTTCCGCTTCCCCTCACCGTCCAGCAGAGGCAGAAGATAATTACGCATGGTGTTCGTCTCTTTTTCTTCCCGCTGGACGGTTGAGGGGGAAAGGAAAAAGGTGGGGAGGGTGCGGGAGGGGCGGGAAAAAACTTTTGGGGCCTTATATGGTTTTTCCCGTTCCTCCTGCATTGCATTTTGTCTTTGCATTTAAGACGACTACCCGAATGATTTTCAACTTTTGAATGCGCGCCCTTTGCAGGCCCACTGCTCAGAAGCCAACCATGAATATTCAATTAAACCCGAAACACCGCCCCCAATTTCCGCCCCAGCAGCCGATACGCCGCCAGGAGCGTAATGGTCAGCAGTAGCATCGCCCAGACGCCAAGCGCGCTGGCGACATATACCCCATCGCCCAGCCGCTGCGACAATTCGAGAATCGCGCGAGTGATGGGATAATACGCTTCCTTCTGGGCGAGGATGATCGAGTCACTGACTTCCAGAAGCGCGAACGCGAACGCCAACAACGCACCGGCGATCAGGTTGGCGAGGATCAGCGGGACCGTGATCCGACGCAGAACCGTAGCCCGGCCCGCCCCCAGATTAGCCGCCGCCAGTTCCAGATCGACCGGCGTTTGCTGCAACCCGGCCACCGTTGAACGCACAATGTACGGCAATCTTCGCGCGGCATACGCGATCACCAGGAACACCACCGGCATCTCCTGCACGTTCAACCACAGCGGAAGCCGTTGCTGGAATCGTTGTTTGAGGCTGACGCTGATGGCGAGATAACCGAATGCCAGAACCAATCCCGGCACGGCCAGCGGAAGCATTGCCAGGGCGTCGATGAATCCGCGATCGGGCAGCCGGCTTCGCTCGGCGACGATCCCGATGCCGAGGCCGACGACCACCGCCACCGCCGTGGCGAGGGAGGCGTAGATCGCAGAGTTGGTCACAGACGGAATCGCCAGGTCATCCGTCAATGCCGTGTGATAATGTGCAAGCGTGAACTGTTGCGGCAGGATCGAGCGATACCATTGCCCGGTCGCGGTGAAACTGGTCAGGATCACCGAAAGATGCGGGAGCAGCGCCAGCGCCAGGACCAGCACGAAAGGCAAACACGCCGCCGTGGCTCGCCACCCTCGCAAACGTCGCGGCGTCAGCGCCACCGACGCCTTCGTCGCAGCCGCATCGTATGACCGCCCCAGCAGCACCCTTCCAATCACGTACAGCCCCACCGCGACGCCCAGCGTGACAACCACTAGCGCAAACGGCAGCGGGTTGTCCGCGACATCGGTGATTTGCTCGAAAATCTGCACCGGCGTGATCGTGCCGAATCCGAATATCAGGGGCGTCCCCAGCTCGGTAAAACTCCAGATCATCGTCAGCGTGCAGCCCGCGAAGATGCCCGGCCGAATCAGCGGAAGCGTGATCCGGCGAAAAACCGTGAACCGGCTCGCGCCGAGATTGGCCGCGGCCTGTTCCATCGACGGATCGACGCTTGCCAGCGACGCCTGGAGATTGAGCAAAAGAACGGGATACAGATGCAGCGCCTCAACCAGAACGATCCCAATAGCCCGGAATCGCCCCAGCCAGTCGAAACCCGTTCCATGCCCCATCCCCAGCAGAACGGTCAATGGCCCCAGCCGGCCCAAAAGCAGGCGAACGCCGATCGCGCCAACGAAAGGCGGCAGCACCAGCGGCGCCAACATCAATCCTCCCAGAACTCCCCGGCCCGGAAATTCGAATCGAACGCCCAGAACCGCCAGCGGCAGCGCGATGCACAAACAGAGCAGCGTCACGACGGCCGCGATGGCGATCGCGTTGAGCATCCCGCGAACCAACTGCGGATCACTGAAGATCAGTCCCACGTATTGGAGGGTGAAATTTCCATCTCGTGTTTCAAATCCGCGGCCGAGAATGCGCGCGATCGGCCAAAGAAAGAACAATGCGAAAAAGGCGTACAAACCGAGGGAAATAAGCCGATGACCGGCGCGTGCGCTGAGTCTCATCTGCATCATCCCCCCGCCGCTTCTTCGGCGACGCGACGATAGTGTTCGGCGAATTTTTTCGCCCAGTCCAATCTTTGCCGCGCGCTCCATACATCCGGATCCTGGGAATGATCCCCGGCGATCCGTGCGGATTCGGTGATTTCGCGCGTGACATCCGCCCGCGTGACCGGGATGTCAGAAAGCTCCGCCAACAGACCGGCACGCCGATTTTCGTCGGGCACCGCCAGGATTTTCCTGCTCGCATCAACGAGATCGTCGCGGCAATCGATCCACGCGGCGGCCCAGATTTGCGGCAACTCGGCGAATGTCCCCATCCATTCTCCGCGCTGATTAAACCCTCCGGCGCTTTCGAAATAGTTGATGTCGTCCGCCCACCCGGTGCGATTCAGATATACGCTTTGCCGGATCGGCGAACGGTGCAGCGCTACCGCCCGCGGCCCGCCAGGCTCGCCCGGTTTTAGAATCCACAGCTTTTGCCCCTCGGGACTGAGAAGAAATTCGATGAAATGGTTGGCCAGTTCCAGTTGTTTTCCGTGGCAGCCGTAGAGAATCGCGATTGGGTCGGGCGTGATCGCAGTTGCGGCGCGCGGCGTGATGAAGGTGGCTCGATCCGATCCCACGGATTGTTCGGTGACGCGCCCGTAAAAATCGATCGCCATTCCCGCCGCGGCATCGCCGCCGGCGACGTCGTTGGGGGGCTGCGTCGAGGAGTCGCTGAAATATCGCGCATTGGCCGCAATCAGCACGAGCCGCCGCATCCCCTCTTTCCAGCCGGCGTCCAGTGCAGCCTGGTATTGCGGTGCGGATTTCAATTGCGCCACCGTTTTTCCCACATTTTCCGGCCTATGGAGAAATTCACTTTCGGAATCCGCCATCGCGCGCTGAATCACCATCATATACGCCACCGCCGCCGAACCACTGTGCGACGGGTCGGCCAGCGACAGTCCGGAGAAGAGCCGCGGATCGGCCAAATCGCTCCACGTTTTCGGCGGCGCAAGATCAAGCGACCGGTAAAGATCCGGATTGTAAATGATCCCGAAACTGCTGAGGCAGACTCCCAACCATCGCGGCGGAAGCGGGTTGCCTGATTTGTCCCTGTCCTGATCGTACAACTTCACGCCCGCCAGCGCGCGCTGCGGGAAGACCTCCAACAAAAACGTCGGACTCAAATCCAACGCATGCAGGATGCCCAGCGGTTTCAGCTTGGAATTGAATTCAAAATCGCCCCCGCCCCAGACTATGTCGATGCCGGTGTCGATCTGATCTTCCGGCGGAAGCGCTCCGCCGTGGTTATCGCGGATCGCGCGATAAATCGTGTCGAGTTGCCGCCGGACATCGGTGGTACCGCCGGGCGTGAGAAAAACCAGTTCGACAGGCACGCCGTACTTCTGCCGGTGCCAATCGGCGAATGCCCAGCGGAATTCATTGCGAATTTCCTGCCCGTGCGGCGAGATGATGACGAGCTTTTCCCCGGATCCCGTCTCCTCCCCGCTCCCTGCCTGGTTCCGCAGCGCCCGCGCCAGCACCGGGCCTATCAGCACCGCGAAAAACAGGAGGATGAACCCGTATTTCCTCATCGGAATTCATTCGGGCAGAATGACGCAATCTTTTGGATCGATCTCCAACGTTATCTCTCCCGCCGCGCCCAGAATCGGCGGAGAACTGCTTACTTTCAGCCGCTGTCCGTCGATCGTGACGATATGTTCGGATGCCTCCCCGAGAAACGTGTTCTCGAAAACCGTCGCCGTCAGGTAATTTGCGTGCGGCGATCGCGCTGAACCCGGGCCCAGGAGGTGGATCTTTTCCGGCCGGATGCTGATCAGGACTTCGCCCGCCGCCACGCGGGCATCACCCGCCGCCAGTAAGGCGCCGATCGCCGTCTGCACGCGCCGCCTTCCATTGGTCTCGGAAATGACTGTTCCCCGCAACAGATTCGTCTGACCGATGAAATCCGCGACGAAGCTGTTGCACGGCTTGTCATACAATTCGGCCGGCGATCCCGCTTGGGCGATCCGGCCCTCTTTCATCAGGATAATCCGGTCCGCGATGGACAGCGCCTCTTTCTGATCGTGCGTCACGTAAATCGTGGTATATCCGCTGGATTTGCAGATTCGGCGAATTTCGCCGCGCATCTCAAGACGCAGCTTGGCGTCGAGATTGGAAAGCGGTTCGTCCAGCAGCAGGCATTTCGGCCCAACCGCCAAGGCGCGGGCCAGCGCCGCCCGCTGCTGCTGGCCGCCCGAAAGAGTGTTGGGCTTTCGGTCGGCGAGATGATCGAGTTGCACCAGACGCAAAGCTTCGGTCGTCCGTGCTGCGTCATCCCCGTTGCCGCGCATTTCCAGCCCGAAGGCCACGTTTTGCCGGATCGTCATGTGCGGCCAAAGGGCGTAGTTCTGGAAACACATCACCGCGTTCCGCTGTTCGGTGCGAAGGCTTGTCACGTCCCGATCGTCAAAGAGAATTCGCCCGCCCGTCGGCTCCATCAATCCGGCGATGATCCTCAAAAGAGTCGTTTTGCCGCATCCGCTCGGGCCAAGCAGAAACAACAATTCCCCCGCCGGGATCTTTATGTTGATGTCATCCAGCGCCGTTGCCGAACCGAAGCGCTTGTTGATATGCTGTATTTCAATCGAGGTCATCGGAGTCGCGGGATTGTAATCGAAGAATTTGCGGATAATGTAAAAGTTTTCGTGTTTTGATCGATTCCAAGCGTTTCCATGAAATTTGCAACCATCATATTTGCTTTTTTGTTGGCGGTCTCCTCCGCCCGCGGCCAGACGACCCTACCATCGCCCGCCGATGATCCACCCGCTCCGGCCGCCATGGCGCCGTCCTATATCTCCATCGGCAAGGAACTGCGCTTGCGGCTCGCGCTGATGCGCCGGACCCTGAACGATCTATCGCTCAATGCGGCGATCAAGCAACACGCCAACCAGATTCTCGATTCCGCCGATGCCGATCTACAGCAGCTCCTCGTCGAGGTTCAGTCCGGCCGGATGCCTGGCTATCATCGCCTGATGTCCGTTCCGGACAAACTTCGCGCGGCCCGGGCCAATCTTATGGCGGTCATCGGCCCCGATCAGAGCGATCTCCTCGAGGAAAAACTCCGCTCCCTGCGCGGCGAAGCGCGAAATCAACTCGGCTGGCTGAATCAGCAGGTTTCTGATCTCGACCTCTCCGACGGTGCCGGCCGTCCCTGCGAAAAGATTCTGGCTGAAACCGACGCAGCCGTCGAAAAGCTGCCGGACACGGACGTTCAGGGAGATCAATACGCCAGCGCCCGAGCCGCCATGGACAAGCTTTTCGCTCGGGCACACGATGCCCTGGCCAAAATTCTGACCTCGGGGGAATTGATGCGTCTGGGCCCGCATTTCGCCGAGCTTGCCGCCCGCCCGACCGTAGCGACCACCCAGCCCGCTTCGGGAAGTTGATACGCTCCAGGTTCACATATCCTCAAGATTCCTGACGATCTGGCTCCCATCCTGCAACTGAGAAAAATCCGGCGGCTTCTCCGGTGGCGGCATAGCCGACTGCTTTGCCTCTCGATGAAATCGGATCGCCAACCGAAGGAAATAACCGCCCAGAACCAACAGTGCCATGGAACAAAACAGATACAGAATCGCGACGAACACACCCCGGAGATTAACCGGCGCCGGCCACCGACGAAACGCGTCAAAGACCAGCTCCGCCGCCCCCACAACGCAACCGCCCAACGCGATCACACAATACGACCGGCTGCGAATCGCGCCGCGGCGCAATGACGCCATCTGGCTGATGCGGTTGGAGTTGAGATGGTCATCTGACATCGAGCAAGAATTGAAATTTCAAATCTCAAATTTCAAATCTCAAATTTTGACCCTCCACCCTCACCCACCCACTCCCAGCACCTTCGCCATCGTCTGCCCAATCGTCGCCGGACTATCGGCCACCGAGATATTCGCCGCCTTGAGCGCCGCAATTTTAGATTCCGCCGTCCCCTCGCCTCCGCTGATGATCGCACCGGCATGCCCCATCCGCCGCCCAGGCGGCGCCGTTCGCCCTGCGATGAAAGCAACCACCGGCTTCTTTACATTTTTCTTGACGAACACCGCCGCCCCTTCCTCGTCGGTGCCGCCGATCTCGCCGATCAGAATGATCCCATCCGTCTGCCCATCTTTGGCAAAAAGATCAAGCAATTCGATGAAATTAAGCCCCTTGACCGGATCGCCCCCGATCCCCACGCACGTCGTCTGACCGATCCCCCGCGTGCTGCATTGCCAGACCGCTTCGTACGTCAGCGTCCCGCTCCGGCTGATGATCCCCACCTTCTTCCCGCTCTTGGCTTCCCCCGGCGGAGTATGAATATACCCCGGCATGATCCCGATCTTGCACTCCCCCACCGTGATGATCCCCGGACAATTCGGCCCAATCAAAACCGATTTCGGCTTATCCTTCAGATACGCCTTCACCCCGATCATATCCAGAACCGGAATCCCCTCGGTAATCGCCACAATCCCCGCGATCCCCGCATCAGCCGCCTCCATGATCGCATCCGCCGCGAACGGCGGCGGAACAAAAATCATCGTCGCATCCGCCCCCGTCGCATCGACCGCCTGCCGAACCGTATCAAACACCGGCAACCCATTGGCATCCTTCGTCCCCCCCTTGCCGGGAGTGACGCCGCCGACCATCTTCGTTCCATAATCCAGGCATCCCTTGGTGTGAAACGCACCAGCCGCGCCAGTGATCCCCTGACAGATGACCTTCGTTTTGGCGTTAACCAGAATACTCATGCGAAATCATTCCTGCGAAGCCGGGGGAAGAGCGTATAGCGTGTGGGGATGGATTGCAAAAATGGGAGACCGCGTTGTTCGCTTGCATTCTAGACCAATGGCCGCGGCTATTGCGATTGTTTTGCCATCACTAGTCTCAAACCTTTCGCCACCATTTCAGATCGCTTGAGTTTGTGTCGCTGCGCAAAGGCATCAGCCCGACTCAACAATTCCCGCTCGATGCTCACAGGAACGATCTTGGCCCCCTTGCCGATCATCGGCCGGCCGCGCGCCTTTCGGTGGAGGGCGCGGTCCTTAGCCGTTAGCGGCTTGCCCGGCAGGCCGGGGCCGGTCCATTCGCGGTCGTATTCCTTCGTCGCTTCGCGTAGCTCCGGGGTCGTCATCTCTGAATAGCGTTTGCGCTTGTGCATCAATTACTCCTTTGCCGCAAACGGCGTTTCTCCGTGTCGGTCAGGGGCCGCGCATGGATCACATAAATCACGCCCGGCGGATCGAATATATAAACCACCTGAAGATATCGGCCATCGTTTGTGCGCCCCCAAACTCGAAACTTTTCATCTGCTTCTCGCCGGGGAAAACCTTTTGCCGGATGCCTAACGATAAACTCCGCCTCGGTCCACTCGATGCCATGCTCGCCAATGTGGTCTAGATTCCCTGTGTTCCAGCGAAATTCATACATTCGACAAATTGATTATATAATAAATTAAGGGGTTGGGCAAGTCGTTTATGAGCTGACCGCTGACGAAATCCCAAGTGGCAGGAAAAGACAGAATGCTCATCGCCCAGCATCATCGACAATCTCCAGCTTCGCGCTATCCACGTCCACCCACATGCTCCCTCGCCCGTTCAGCATAACGCCCCACTGAATCTTCACCGCCTCCGCCGGAACATTCGCAAACGCGATATACAGTTTCCAGTCCACTGTCCCCCGCACGGGCCGGTGCGACCGCTGGCCATCGTCCGCGATCTGCTTCCCATCGGCATCAAACACACGGATGCGGATTCCGCCGTCGTTCACAACTCCCTCCGCCTTGATCCAGGCCGACACGCGGATCCGATGCCCCACATATTGCCCAATCGAGCTTTCGACGCGCGCATATTTTCCCGTCGAAGTCCTCGGCGCCGAATCCGAAGAAATCCGCAGCGTCGAGTGCCCATCATGCTGAGTCTGCGCATCCATCGCCACCGCGTATTGCTCCGGCGTATCGCTGATAAACTCCCACCCCTCGTCCCCACCCGCGACCGGCTGAGAATTCACCGGCAAGATGGAAACGTCCATCCCATTACGAATCCCGTTCCGCACTTCCAATTGCCGCTGGCCCTGATTCATTGCGCGATTTGCATCCGCCGGCGTCCTCAGCCCACCCTCGGCGATTCGTTTCGCCACGCTGTCCAGGTTCTGGCCCATCTGCTCCAGCAACCGCACGTTCCGGCTCGTAGGATCCGCCGGGGCGGCGTCACTGGAGCTCACCTTAACCCGCATTGAGTGGTCGATGTCGAACCTCCAATCGTCCCCCTGCTTCACGAATCGAATCGCCGCTCCCGACCATTCCGAAGCCACGTGCCGCGCTACCTCCGGCAGCATCGCCAAAATCGCCGGTGGGACCTGGGTCGAAAACTCAGCCGTGTCCGCCGTCACGTTCTTTTTCCCCGGCCCCGTGGCGGCCATCATGTCCATCACCGCGTCAACCGTCAGGAGCTGATTTATTTGACTGACTTGCGTCCCATACGCCTGACGCACTGCCGCCATCATGCGGTTTTCCGCCAATTCCCAGTCAAGCGCCCCATCGATAGGCAACGGCTCCCGATTCGCATCCACCGCCAGACACCGATACAGCGCCGCCCGATCCCCCGCCTTCAGCGCCGCAACCACAGCCCCATACGCCTTCTCCGGCGTCGAAAGATCAATCGCCGGCAACGTCATCGACGCCGCTGGCACCGAAGGCGTTTCCGCCACATCCGGACCCTGAACCGCCGGCGACGAATTCTCCGCCAGCGTCCGCGAAATCATCCATCCGCTGGTTCCGAGTGCCGCTACGATGAGAGTAATGGCCGCGGCGATTTTGAATTTGGTGAGAATCATCATGGTCTGCGTTCCTTTTGCTATCGCGACACTGGCGGCGGCGCCATGCGAACCGGCATGACAGACTTGAAGGATGCCCTGCGTCATGGCATCACGCGCGGCCGGCGTCAGGACGGCCCCGCGGAGTTGTTCGATCAATATCGGGCCCAGGGCGGCGGAGGTGGCTGCGATTCCCCGTCGCGAAAAATATTGCCGGAGCTTTTCGACGCCGCGGTTGACGCGCTTCCGGGCGGCCTCCTCGGACACCCCAAGCTTTTCCGCCACCTCGCCGATCGGTTGTTCGTTGAGGTAGCGGAGAACCAGAGCCTCGCGTTCGGCCGATTTGAGATGGCAGAGCGCGTCATCGAGCAGATCTTCGCTCGGTGTATCGGTTGTGGTGGTTTGGTTCATGGCGACAACCTGCTCACGGCGCTGACGGCGTTGTTGGCTTCTTCGGATATTCGCGCAGGCATACCGGGATGTGGTCAGCAGCCATCCGGTAAGATAAGCCTGCTGCAAAGCCCCCGCCTTTTGGCTCAGCAGGATGAAAACGGCTTGCGTCGCATCCTCCGCGAGATGACGGTCTTTCAACTGGCGGAGGCAGGCCGAATAAACCAGCCCGACATATTGGTCAACGAGGCCCTTGAAGGCGTCGTCGGAACGGCTCCTCGCATATTCCTGAATTAGTTGCGAATCATCCATTACGCCCGCTTTCTCCGTCCTTCAGGCAAGCAATGTGCACCGTGACCGGGAAACGGACAAATATATCGAAATGTTTGTGCGATGAGTGCCGGATGCGGCCACGGCATGACCCCCCGGCTTTGTCATAGTTTTCGCCGCTTGCTACGCTTTGCCGAATGGATCGGATTTGGGCGGCAATCCTTTTGATCTTACTGCTGGCGCCCTCGGCCATTGCAGATGAATCCACAACCCGGCCAATGCCCGGGGTCGCCTTGGAGCAAGATGTCCAAACCGATCCGCCGATGCGGTTTTACGTTGTAACCGTGGATTTGACGAATCCGAGGATTCATTTGAAGGTTTCACGGGCCGGCGATTGGCAGCATTTGCCGCCGCCTTGGGAAGTGAAGTTGATGCCCATCAGTGAGATGGCCCAGCGCGACGGCTTCAGCGTGGCGGTAAATGGGAATCTGTTCGAATGCAGGCTTTCAGCAACGATTCTGGGCGTGAAATTCCCATATTTTTGGGGAAACTGGGCGCGGACCAGCGGATGGGCGATGAGCGATGGACTCCTGTTTTCAGGGTCGCCGGCGGATATGAGCTGGCCAAGCCTGATTGTGAACGATCGGGGAGAGGTGAACATCGGCCGGTTGGAACGGATTCCATTGGACGCCCGGCAGATCGTTTCGGGGATTTGGCAGATCGTCACCAATGGCCTGGACACCGTCGGCGGCGATGCGGGCCGCTCCGGCGAGCTCGCCCCCCACGCCGCGGTGGGAATCAATAGGGACGGGAAAACGCTCCTGTTTTTCGTCGTCGATGGAAGACGGCCGGCATATTCAGTCGGGATGAGCTGGCATCAGATCGCCCGCGAAATGATCGCCCGGGGAGCGTGGAACGCATTGTTATTGGACGGCGGCGGCAGCACGACGCTGGTTATGCGGAACCAACGGGGAAAGGCCGATGTTGTTAACCTGCCCAGCGATGGGCACGATCTTCCAGGTGCGCCGTCGATCCAGCGCTGCGTCGCCGATGCGCTGGGGGTCGTTATCGACGGCGTGACAACTCAACCGTGAGCATTGAACCAGATATCCAGCCCGGACCCGAAGTTTCGGTGATCGTTCCCACGATCAACGAGTCGGAGAATCTCCCGGCCCTGTTGGAGCGAATCAGCGCGGCATTGTCCGGCGTGGATTTCGAAGTCCTGATCGTCGACGACAACAGCAAGGACGCAACGCCCGCGGTGTGTGCCGAACTGGCCAAGCGATATCCCCTGAAACTGATGGTGCGCACGCAACCAACCAACGGCCTAAGCGGCGCCGTTCTTCACGGCATGGCCGCCGCGCGGGGGAAATTTCTTTGCGTCATGGATGCCGACCTGCAGCACCCGCCGGAAAAACTCCCGGAATTGCTTCACCCGCTGCGCAGCGGCGAAGCGGATTTTGTGCTGGGCTCGCGCTACATGCCTGGAGGAAGCACCGATGGCGAATGGGGACTATTGCGAAAAATCAATTCACAAGCCGCGACCCTGCTGGCGCGCCCGTTCGCCGGCAACGCGACCGATCCAATGGCCGGTTTTTTCGCGCTCAGGCGGGAGACATATCAGGGGGCCAGGAACCTTACGCCGCTAGGCTACAAAATCGCTCTGGAGTTGATGTGCAAATGCCGGGTGCAAAACGTCCGGGAGATACCCATTCACTTCGGTATGCGGCTCAAGGGCCAGTCCAAGCTTACGCTGAAACAACAGTTTCGATACCTCGAACATCTCAGCCGATTATACGATTTCACGTTTCCCCGCGCTTCGCCCGTAGTGAAGTTTCTAATCGCCACCGGAGCAAGCTGGCTGGCCGGTCTGGCGGCATTTTTGTTGTCGGTTCATGCCGGATTGGGATCGATCCAATCCATTGCTATTGCGTATGCGCCAGCGCTCTTGGTGACGGCGATCTTCCACATCCGCTACGTCCGGACCCAGCGCGAATTTCTACCCCGGCAAACTCCCTGGCTGGATTTCACAGTGATCGCGGCCGCCGAGTGGATCGCGGCGATTCTCGTCGCTTGCTGGGTGAGCGCGCGAATGTTTCAACCCGGAATTATCGAGACTTTCGCTATCTGTTTCGGATTCGCGACCGTCACGCGCTATATATTGCGGAAGGAATTCCTGCAGGACATCAGAGGGCTTCGCAAGGAGTTGCCGAGGGAAACGAAGTGAGTTGAAAATGCGAGGGGTGCAATGCTCCAAGCGATTGTGGCTACGGCACCTAGTCCAAAATTAATAACTTGTCTGGAAATTGGAATTCACAAATCCAAATGCAAAGCGGGGGAGGCGGGAGACAACCCATACGGCCCCAAGGTTTTTCTCCCGCCTCCCCCGCACCCCCTCCACCCTCTTTCCGCTTCCCCCCAACCGTCCAGTAGAGGAAGAAAGCAAAGAGAATTGTGGACATGAATCGTCCTCTTTTTTTCTCTCGGGGGGATGGTTGAGGGGAAAAGGAAAAAGGTGGGGTAGGTGCGGGAGGGGCGGGAAAAAACTTTTGGGGCCGTATATGGTTTTTCCCGCCCCTCCCGCATTGCATTTCGTCTTAAAGCGATTACCCAATAAATGACCGATTCAGCAGTACGGGTTCGACGCGCGGGTTGCCTTTGGGATTTACGCTGGGGACCCGACGCCAATCAGCCGCCGCATCGCCTCGAGCGCCTCGCGCCATTCCGAACTGGTCTGTTCAGTTTCATAGATCAACACATCGCCCAGTGTCACGAAATCACGGTTTTCCAGCGAACTGCGAATTCGTTTTAGTTGCTCCGTGAACCCGACGATCAGGCTCGTCAGCGTCCGGCGGCCGACCATGATCTTTTCAAGATCGATCTTCAACAACTGTGCCGTTCCCACCAACGATTCCTGGGCGTGCTGCCAGGTAGTCAGACATCCGGAAAGCTTTTCCATGGCGCGGACGTTCTGATTGTTCTGAAGGAGCTTGGCCGCTTCGCTCTTGATCCGATCGGCTTCGCCGAGTTGGGCTTCGACCTGCTTAAGAATATCCATCGCCATTTCACGGGGATCGGCCGTTTCGATGAAAACGTGATGGCCTTTGAGAGGCGATTTCCGGACATCGCTCAGCCGGCCCAAATCCGGCTCGAGGCCGTCAATCAGGACATGCACCACCAGACGCCGTTCCTTTTGCAGATGGGCCAGGACCTGGCCGATCGTTCTCAGCCCTAGTTCTTCGGCGCGAAGCGTTGAATGATCGACGGTCACGGGCATAGATGGCTATATCGGCGGCATGGAGCCCAGAACGTGAGGAAAGTCCGATAAAAATGTGGCCGATTGTGATATGCCTTAAGATTTTTCTGTACCGGGATCGGCCGCCGCGGGGAGATGGATGCTGAAAGTCGTCCCCTGCCCGACCTGGCTTTCGACACTGATCCTCCCCTTATGGTGTTCGATGATGTCTTTGCAGATTGCAAGACCCAGGCCGGTACCCCGAGCCTCGTCTTTTTTCGTGGTCCCCTTGGTTGTGAAAAACGGCTGGAAAATCTTGGGCAGAAGATTTTCGGGAATTCCCGGTCCCGTATCGATCACCTGGATTCGAACCTCATTTTCCTCCGCCGCCGTCGCCTTGAGGGTCAGCGATCCTCCCTTGCCCAGCATGGCCTGCCGGGCGTTGATCAGGAGATTCAGCAGCACCTGCTCGAGTTGCACGCTGTCGCCGCGGACCCAAAGATCCCCCTGAACCTGGATACGAAGCGCAATCCCGTCCTTTTGCGGATCGCGGGCCAGCACCATGAGCGTTTCATCCACCAGAGCCTGAACTGCCACGTTACTCGCGGAGGATTCCCCGCGCGCGAGCGCGAGCATAGCCGAACAGATTTTTCCCGCCTTGTCGGCGCTGGCGAATGCCTTCGAAAGCGCTTTGCAGATCAGCTCCATATCGGGGGTCTGGCCCTGCGCGCTTTTCAAAGCGAATTGGGAATAGCTGACGATCGGCGTGAGAAGATTATTAAACTCGTGGGCGATCACCGCGGCGATCGTTCCGATCGTCGCCAGACGTTGTGATTCGGTGAGTTGTTCGCGAAGCCCGTCCAACTGCTGCTGCATATCGCCGAGTCGGCTTAGCAGCGCTTGTTCCAAAGCGACTGTGGGGGGTTGCAAATTACTCACACCGTCCATTCACCTATCGGCCATGGCGGTGGTTGCTCTTCGATTACGGGGTGTTCGACGTGTTTATCGGACGTGAGTAATGTCTATACTTTGGGCCAACCGCGGCTTCGACATACAAAAGAGCCGTATCGTTGCGATCTTCACGCCGTCCACGATCGTTTGCTCGAATACGCGAAGGCGCCGGCGCCGCGGACATCGCTGGCTGGCCTGCTGAGATTCGCGGCCACCTTATGCAACAAGGCGAAAGAGAAGTCGCCGCGTTCCGCGGGCAAACATGTCGGAGTTTCGAGCGCATGCTCGACCCTGTATGTTCCCATTCCGAGCCTTTTCAGCGATCCCCTCCCGCTGGAGACTCCCGGCGAGGTCGGACAAGCGGGGCTGGGCGGACGGTTGAGGTCGGCCCGTGGCCGAAACTCCCCAGCAATTGCCGCCGAAGGCGGCGACTCGTCCGCCTCGCTGCAGAAGGTTGTCGCGATTCCCTATCAGGCCAGCCAGCGGTGTTCGCAGCGCCAGGGCTTCAACGTATTCGAGCAAACCACGCTGGACGGCACGGAAGACATTAACGATAAAAATGTTTTCTGTATTTCGAATCCGGACACGCGGAATGCTCTGCTGGGAAGAGAAATTGAATCAAACAGTCCCGTTACCGGCCACGGGGTTCACCGCCGCTGGCAACCCCTGCGTGAAATCTTTCCGGCGCATCATCCAGGGGAGCGCCAGCAAGACCATGATGACCATCGCACAGAGAAACATGATCGGCACCCGCCACGGCCAGGGGCCCAGGTTGTCTATGGGCGAATGCGGGCCTTGGTAAGATTTGCCGACATACCCGTAGTTAAGATGAAAAATCGCGTCAACGGGGAAAATGATTGCCACATAACAGATGGAGAATTTCACCGCGAAAAGCCAATCTCCCCAGTGTGGGCGGAAACCTCGGGCGCTGATGTCGTAGATCGCCGGGCCGATGATCGCCGCATGACCCGCCCAGAAAACCCAGAACTGGAAATCCGCCGGTCCGAAATGAAGGTCGGGATAGACAAAGCTCAATGAGGAGAGGCCCAGCCCCCAGAAATAAGTCATGGCCCGCGCCCACCGCCAGCGAAACAAAAGCGCCGCCGGCGCGATGAACATCATCAGGTCGCAAATGTGCAGCGGCAGCGAGGTGTCGTACTCAAATCGCGACGGCCAGAGCGTGGCAATCTGCACGAAACACGCCGCCGCCAGGGCGAACCAGCCGAGGGTTCTATCGCAAAAACGTCGTCGAGGCCCCACGGTGGCGACATCGTCGCACCGCCGAAGGGACACAATGGCGACCACCAGCAGCCCGAAAGCAAGCACGACAAAAAGATGCGTCAGGCTAAAGGGCTCGAAATGGTGCTGCCAGGAATGATCGCTGCTCATTCCAGTTCATTCTACGGAGGCGGGGGCATTGCTGAGAACGGTGAATCCGCGCGGAATTTGCGTTCAGATGTATCGATCGACGTTTTCGCCCTTGCCCGGCTCAGAGGCCGCGGAGGTCGAAGGTTGATCCTGCTGCTGTTCCTGCTTGATCTCCGCGACGGCGGCTTGATCGCCTTCCTGGGCGCGTTGCTCCACCGTTTTCTCCACGTTCGATTGAGCCGCGGATGTTCCGAGCGCATTGGCCGAATTGCTGATGCCGGTGATCGACATAATGCTCCTTTGTTTGGCGGGTGCCTATATGAATTATCGGCCGGTGTCCGGTAATGGCTTGATGATTTGCGGAAGATCGTCGATTGAAGTGCGGTATAATTCGCCCGCCCATGCGGCGGTTTCTAACCAACCGTGGCGCGTAATTGTTCGGCGACGTAGCGGACCTGCTCTTCGGGAAGCTCGGGATACACCGGCAATGCCAGCACCTCATTGCAGGCCCGCTCGGTGATTGGAAAATCTCCGGCACGGTAGCCAAGATCGGCGAAACATTCCTGCAAATGCAGCGGCAGCGGATAGTAAATCGCCGAGCCGATTCCTTTTTCCTGCAGGACTTTCTTGACCCGATCGCGATCGGGGACACGCACGATGTATTGGTTGTAAATGCTCCAGTTGCCCGGATCGATTTTCGGCGTGACCACTTTGCTTCCGGCCAAAAGCCGATCGTACAGCGCGGCGTTGCGGCGGCGGCCTTCGTGCCAGGTCTCAAGATATTTCAATTTGACGTTCAGCACCGCCGCCTGAACAGCCGCGATCCGGAACATTCCGCCGACATACTTGTGAAAGTATTGATGCCCCGAGCCGTGCACGCGCATCAGCCGGCAGATTTCGGCGAAGGAATCGTCATTCGTGCAGATCGCCCCGGCATCGCCGAACGAGCCGAGATTCTTCGTCGGATAAAAGCTGAGGCACCCGGCAAAGACGGTGGAACACGCCCGCTTGCCGTGCCGGCGGGCGCCGATCGACTGGGCGGCATCCTCGATCACCTTCAAATCGTGCTTGGCCGCGATCTCGTTAATGGTTTCGAGATTCGCCAGTTGCCCAAACAGGTCGACCGGAATAATCGCCCGGGTTTTGGCCGTGATTTTCGAGGCGAGCTTGGCAGGATCGATATTGAACGTCGCCGGTTCGATCTCCGCGAAAACTATTTTCCGCCCACCCGGGCGATTGCCCCGGCCGTCGCGAAAAAAGTGAAGCTCGGGCAGATGACCTCATCCCCCGGCTTGATGCCCAAAGCCATCAGCGAGCAGAGCAGCGCGTCACTCCCGCTGCTGACGCCGATGGCGTGCTTGACGCCGCAATACTCGGCCAGATTTTTCTCGAATTTCTCAACATGCGGCCCGAGGACCAGCGATTGCTGATCGAACACTTCATCCAACGCCCGGCGGACTTCCTCCCGGATCGGGCCATACTGCGCCTGCAAATCCAACAGCTTCACGTTCATGCGGAAAAGATTAAGGCGAAGGCGTTGATTTTGCCATAGGCGCACGGCCGCACCATGCTCGCCACATCCGCCGGTAGGCGGCCTCGACGTCCGCGGCGAAATGCTTCTGATCCATCAGTGGTGAGCGGCGCATCCGTTCGCGAAGGTTATGGCGCAGTTCATTGAGCCGATCCACGCTTTTGGCCAGTTCAACGGCAACCCGCACATATTGCCGCGGGCTGTCCGCAATGAGTTCCCGCAACCCGACGTTGGACATCAGGCTGACGCCGACGCGCGACACGTGCGTTTTGCCTGCGAGCGTCACAACCGGAACACCCATCCAAAGGGTCTCGCAGGTCGTGGTTGTTCCGTGATATGGGAACGTGTCCAGGGCGATATGGATTTTTCGGTAGGATGCGAGATGTTCTTCTCGCGGGCGCCATCCCTGCAATTCGACCCGATCCGACGAAACGTCCCGGGCTTCGAGGATTTGTCGCACCCGTTGTTGCACGGCCGGGCACCCCAATGCTTTTGCTTTGATGAACAACCGCGATCCCGGCGTTGACCGGAGCACTTCGGCCCACAACTCCAGCATCGGCGCGGTGACCTTTGAGAAATTGTTGAAGCTGCCAAAGATGATTGAGGTCTCGCTATCCAGTCGTCCATCATCGAGCGGAATGTTTTCATCGGGCTCCTGATAGCACCAGGCCGTTGGAGACAGATGAATCAACTGTTCGCTGCCCGGCGAATTGCCGGATTCGAGCGGGTCGGCCAATGCGTCCGACAGGCGATAATCAATCGCGACAACGCCCGTCGTGTCCGGGTAACCCAAGCAGGTAGCTTGAACAGGCGCGGGCTTACGCGCAAAAACAAGCAGCCGATTGCCGCCGGTGTGGCCGGCAAGGTCGATGAGGATGTCGATCCGGTCCTGGCGGATCTGCTCTGCCGCTTGCTGGTCGGTCAGGCCCACGATGTCGCGCCATTGATGTGCGAGGCCGCGGACTCGATCGGTGATCGCATCCGGGCGCGCGACTTGAGCATAGCAAAAAGTCTCGACCTGACCGCGATCGTGTGCGTTCAGCAAAGGCAGGAGGAAACGGCCGACAGGATGCTCGCGAAAGTCGGCCGAGACGTATCCGATTCTTAACCGTCGATCGGGCGAGCAATCATTGGTATGCGGTGCGGCCAGGCGATGCAGCGGATCGGCGTGCCTGATTCCCCACTGAACGCTTTCGGCGATGATGATCCCCGGATCGGATTGCTCGTGGTAATGCAGGATGAGGAGGAGATTGCTGTGAAACATTTCGGAATCCGGGTCCAGCGCGACCGCCTGGCGGCAAGACGCGATGGCCTCGCCAATCCGTCCCATGTCCTTGAGAATCACGCCAAGATTGTTGTGGGCCTCGGCAAAGTCGGGCTTGAGCGTAATGGCCTGAAGGCAGGCTGCACGCGCGTCTTCAAGTTGCCCCGAATCGCATAGCGCGCGGCCGAGGTTGTTGTAGACCTTGGCATAGTCCGGCCTCAGTCGCAGGACCTGGCGATAAGCGAGGATCGCTTCATCGACCAAGCCTTTGTCCAGGAGCGCATTCCCCAGGTTGCTATGAGCTTCCGCCATGTTCGGCTTGAACCGCGCGGCCTGTCGGAAGGCGGCGATCGCCTCATCCAACCACCCCTTGTCGCGCAGGGCGTTCCCCAGGTTATTGTGTGCTTCGGCGAAGGCGGGCTTCAGCTTCAGCGCCTGACGACAGGCGGCAATTGCTTCGTCCAAGTCTCCCCTGTCGCGCAGCGCGTTGCCCAGATTGTTGTGAGCCTCCGCATAACCGGGCTGGAGCAGGATGGCCTGACGGCAGGCGGCGATCGACTCATCCAGCAACCCATTCCCGCGCAGCGCGTAGCCCAGATTGTTGTGGTATGTGGCGTTGGCGGGGTTGATCGCAATGGCTCGCCGGAGCATTTCCACGGCCGTGTCCCATTGCCCGCACTGCGCGGCAATTGCGCCGAGGAGATGAAGGGCGGTTTCGTGATCCGGCTGTTGGCTCAGCACCTGCCGATAGATTTCCTGGGCCCGGTCGAGCCTTCCGGTCTGATGGTGTTGGAGGGCGAGTTGCATCGCCTGGTCAATCGAGCCTTGCGTCATCCTCATCGATCTCACTTTTGGAGAATGCGCAAGTATAACGACCGGCGGCGCCGAATGTCTTTCATTGCGTTGTCCAAGTCCGCCGCCAATCAAAATAGCCGCCCTCGACGAAAGAAAGAGGCCCGCCTTTGCAGGCGGGCCTCGGATGATTGCTAAGCTGCTGTACCGACGAACCGATTAGAGGTTGTCGTCGGTGGGGAGCAGAACGGAGTCGTTGGCCGTGTACGGCGAAGCAACGAGATCCTGCGCCGCGGTGCCCCAGGTGGGTCCGCCACGGGTGTAGATATTGTCACGATCGGTTCCGGAGAAACAGTTGTTGTCGAACTCGACGTGACCGTCACCAAACAGAATATTCTGGCCCTGCTTGCCGTGATTGTTGCTGTTGGCAACCGTCATCGCCTGGCCGGAACTGCTGGTGTTGGGGCTCATGACGTTGTCATTACCGCCGTTACCGGTGGTTCCCGGGTTGATGTCGGCGGCCACGGCAAAGGTCGGCTCAAGGCCCTGCACCATCTTGTATCCGCTGCCCAGAGAATAAGTATCCGGATAGGGATTGGCGTAGCTGTAGCTGAGGTTGTTCTGGATGTTGGTGAAGCTGATCTGATTCAACGCGGTATTGGTGCCCCCGCCAAAGACATCCGCAGTGGCGTTGGAACTGGGGCAGGTGAACACAGCCGCCGTGATGTCCTCCGTGCGAAGCAGCAGGAAGAGGGCTTCGGGAACATTGTTGGTCCACGGAGCACTGGTGGCGGCAATGGCCGCATTGCCCGAGAAGGGATCGGTAAGACCAGCCGCATTGCTTGACGCCGCAAATCCGCTGCAATTGATGTCGCCCGCGGTCATCAAGGCGCTACCCTGATAGAGGGTTCGGGGATACGGACCCTTCTCATCGTTGGAGTAAAGCAGGATGGCCTGGCCGATCTGCCGGAGATTGCTGGCACACTTGACGCGATTGGCGGTCTCGCGAGCGCGGTTCAAGCTGGGCAAAAGAATCGAGATCAGCAAAGCGATGATCCCGATAACGACGAGCAACTCGACGAGGGTGAAACCCCTCGCGGTCTTGACGAGTCCCGGCGCGCCGGGATTCGTCGCATAAGTACGCTTCATACGAAGCTCCTTTGGAAATGCGTCACATCCAAAAGCGCATCGGGAGCGATCGTACGGAAGGATAGATATGATTGCCGTATCGTATTCCAATTGGAAACGGCCCCCTCGATCGTGGATGCACGTTGTGGAACGTGACTCGGAAATTAGCGCCGGTGAACGCCACCGGACACAAACAAAGTTCCTGGTGGATTAAGTTTCCTCCCTATTTCCGCGACAATCCGATGCCTAGATCGTCTGCGACAAACCAAATAAAAGTCTAATGATTTTCCAATTGCCGTGTCAATAAGAAAAACAAATCAATAAATGTTCGTAGAAAATATCTGCCTGAACATGGCGCGAGTAATAGTGTGGCTGCAGCTCAAGAAAATTTGGAGTGGTGTAGATTTGTATTTGCAGGCGAGCAGCTTTTTCGCCACCGAGCACTAGTCGCTTGAAGGGGTCAGCCGACGCTTCGCCGCAGGATCGCATCGAAATCCGGTGCTCCTGAATCGGCACAATTCCAATGATGAGCTGGCGATGGTTTGATGAGCCCGCCGGGCAGCCGAACTTTTCTTATTCGGGGCCCATATATCGGAATAATTGAATGAAATATTCCGCGGTCGAATTTAATCTCCCGCGCATTTCCGGCTCGGCACGAGTGCGGCGACGAAAAATATCGCCGCGATAAGGAGCATCATCCACGCGATGCCGGGGAATGTCGGGTTCATCAATTGAAGCAGTTGCGGCCAGCGGGTCGTATCGAAGTTGGCCAACTGTTTAGCCACCATCGCGAACGAAACGGCCGCCAGGACGATGTGCAGCAATGACAGCTCAAGCGACACCGCCACCATCCCCGCGGAAATTGTAGAGGCCCAGATGGGATACCGGTCCCCCATCTGGCACATGACGACCGGGAACACGAGCCAGGGAACAACCAGCGTGACAAGAAACCGCCGGTCGTTTCGACGGCTGTGCAATGCGGCGGCAGCCGAAGAGATCACCAGGCAAATTCCGTATAGGACCGCCATCGCGGTTTTGACATCCATGTCAGTCGACCAGGCCCAGACGACGGACGGGATGGCGAAATGGCCGATCCGCCAGGGGCCCGGCGTCGTGAAGGAAAATCGCAATGTTCCCATCTGCTCGTGAATGTCCCACTGATAGCTTTGGCCGAGCAGGGAGGTGAGATTCGAGAAATTGCGGATGCTCATTTGCATCAGATCATGTTTGACGGACCCGTACGCGAAACCGAGCGTCGCCCACGAATAGCTGCCGTTGAATTCCCGCGAGGAGATCCATACCGCGACGGCCAAGACGCCGGCCAACCAGAAACCGATTGACCGACGCCCAAGGAACCAGGGCGGAATCAAAACGAGCAGGAAGAAGCACCCGAGAGTTCCTGCCGGTAAGTCGGACGGTCGGGAAATCACGCCATGGAAAACCAGGGCCATCGCGATCGTCAAGGCGGCAAGCGCCGCCGAGGCAAGCAGCAGGGATGTGACGACAGCTTGTTCGGCGCTTTCCGGCAGCAAGTCTGGGGAATCCGGCCGCCGTCCAAGCAACGGATCAATCACCCACCGCCGCGACTCTCGCACCAGGACCGGGCGCAGCCGGGAAATCAAATAGATCAACCCCGTGGCGACGGCGACGGCTTCAATCCATTTCATTCCCGCGGGCGAGTTAACAAGCCACGGCCATGTGATCAATTCGACCCCGACCAGAAATCCGATGACGATTCGTGCCAGCGCCCCCCACCGCCCTTCAAACAGCGGCCAAAGAATCAGAATCGGCCCCGCAAGAAGTATCTGGCCCTTGAACATACATCCCAGGCCCAGAAGAATGCCGGCCAGCATCCACCAATCGAGGGATGCCAGCAGCGCCGCGAACAGGAAAATAGGCAGAATCCAAACATCCCATTGCGGCCACGCGTGTGAGTCGATCAGGAGCAGCGGATTGCACCAGACGAGCATCGCCGCCACCGCGCCGCACGCCCAGCCCCGATGGACCGGCGGCAGCAACTGGGCGCTAATGACCATCACGATGAATAACGCCAGCAGGCGCATCCAGACCGTCCAGCTTGGCCAATCGATCCCGCCGATTGGACTACTGTTAATGTCGATCGGCGCCCCATCATTGATGAACGAGAAATCGTCGGTGCAGATCGTTCCACCGGCGCTCGGTGACACAGACGCGGAAATGCACCCGCTCTCCCTTTGTCAGCGGTTGAAGCCGAGCCGAGAGTTGCTGGTCGTCGAGGGATGAATCAGCGCCCTGTGCGTCGGAAGATCGGCCATATGCGGTTGTTGGACCGAAATCGACGTGCCACTGAGTGTTGTCCTGACCCTGGGCATTGATGTTGGCGACAATTGTCGCGCTACCGTCGCCAGGTTGAACTTGCGCGACCGAAATCATCGGCGCCGGCCGCGGGGGCACATGCACGAGGGAAAGATATGCGTACCAGAATCCACCAGTTGCCAGCATGAAGGCGAAGATTCCATGCGGCACGATCCAGCGGGATGCGAAGGAACGATCGGGCGGCGCAATCGCTAGTTTGGCGGCCGGTTTCCCCCACCAACGACCGATCAACGGTATCGAAATCGGTTTGACCGGTTTGAAGCTGCGGCCAACCCACAGCCAAACCAGCAGAAACATCGCCACCGCCGCGGCGGCGGCGCACCCGGCATTGAGAATAAGCAGCGGCTCGGCAACATCTTCATCCTGGCCCAGGGCCGTATCTTCAACGCGCTGGCCGGGATACACATCCATGTCCGGATGTAGACGCTGGACGTGCCGCACCCAGAGCGTCATCACCGCCAGACGAAGCGGGGGATAATCCAGGTCGTAGTCCCCGCCGGGATTGCTCTGGACTACATCATCGATGTAAGCGACCAGTCCGCGCATCAACTCAAGGGTTGTGAGCCGACGGAAACCGACGCTGTTTGGACGCGGTTTGCTCGAAAATCCCGCACGGGCCAGCACCCTGGGAGACTGCTCGGCCATCGCATCAGCCTTGGGTTCGAGCTGGGCGTTGCTTTCAGCGAATCGCATCGCGTCGTTGCCGAATTCAAATCCCCGCATGATGTCTTCTTTGAAGCGGATGATGCGAGTCGATTGCCAGATATCGCGTCGAAGGTCCATTCCCGCGCCTCAGCGCCCAAACCGCACCGCCAACGAGGAACGTCGCGACCATCGTCCAGGTGAGGATATTGGCGATGAGATGGAACGGCCCGGAGATCTGCCGCGTCTGTCGCCGAGCCGACACAATCGGCGCGGATGAAATCGCCACCGTTGCCGGTTCTTTCAAATCGTAGGTTTCTTCTGTTTGGTTGGTCACTTCAAAGCACCTCGACCGGCCGTCGCCATTTCCATGACGGCATTAATGCACTGACCAGAAACACCGCCGCCAGCAAAACCGTCAGCCAGCCAAGGTCGGGATAAGTCGGTTGAGTGATTGAGTAAGCCACCGGCGCGGTATCGGTGCTGAAATCGAGCATCTGATTTCCCAGCATCAGCGTGGCCAGCACAGTCTGAAGAAATGGCAAAAGACTCATCTCCGCGGAAATGCCGATCAGGAGCGATCCGACAACCGCCGGAAGCGTCATGTAGTGCGCGGTCATTTGAGTGAGCAGAACCGTGAAAAGCACCCATGGCGCGACCAAGACAATCAAAAACCTCGGATCCTTTCGCCGCATGTGCACGGCCGCGGCGATCGTGCACAGCAGAAGCGCAACGGTGAATATCGTTCCGCAAAAGCCCTGCATGTCCAGTGTCATCGGCCCCAGGAAAGGCAGATGAAGCGTGGTCACGAAATCGTGCAGATTCCAGCCATATCGTTCGTGAAGAATGGAAGAGAGATTGCTCAAACTGTTTGCCCCAAGCTGCATATCCCCGTGCTTTTGGGTGCCATAGACGAAACCGATATCCCACCACGTTCGGCTGCCGTTGGCGTATGTCCCAACCAGCCAAAGCGGCGCGGCGAAGGCGAAGAGCAGCCACGCTCCCATCAGCCGCGTTGGCAAAACCCAGGGGACCACGAAAATTGCCAAGGCGAGGAGCGCGACAACCGCCGGTGTGCCATGATGCACAATCATCACAAAAATCAGGCAACCGACCGCCAGGAGAAACGCCACGCCGGTCCAGAGAATTGTCTGGCTGAGGGTGGCCGGCAAATCCGCCGCGAACCGCCGCCAGGCGTCGCGCCCCTGCTGCCACATAAATCCCCGCGTGACCGAAAGCAGGCAGAAAAACGCGGCAGTGATGAACGCAAGAAATACCCATCTCTCCGCCGACAAGTTGGTCACCAGCCACGGCCAAACGACCATTCCCGCGCCCGCGATCAAACCGACCAGAATGCGGAAGAATCTTCCCGGCCATCCGGCCAGAAGCGGGCAAAGAATTAGCACCGGCGAGACGAACAAAAGCTGCCCTTTGAACATGCAACCGACACCCAGAAGAATCCCCGCCGCGATCCACCAATCAAGCGTGACGAGAATCGCGGCGACGAGAAAGAACGGCGGCAGCCAGCAATCCCATTGCGGCCAGCCAAAATCGTCCGGCAGGGATGAAGGATTCAGCCACGCCATCGTGGCCGCGACCATCGCGCACATCGGTGCCCGAAACGGCCGCGGCAAAAACCGCGCAAGGCAGACTACCGAGATATATCTCAGCAGCAGAAACACCCACCACCCCACGCTGGAAATGCGCACATCAATCGGCGAGCTGCTGATATCATCCGGCAGCGGCATCTGCCAACTGAGATGCGGCCTGACCACTTTGGCGATCCCGAAGATGACAACCGGAGCCAGAAGCATCGGATCGCCCCACCGGCCTCGCCAGGAAGATGAATCAGCCCCATCGCCGATCGGGGAACGAGCCGGACGACGTTCCATCCACAGCCAGACGAGAACAAAAATCGCCATGGCCGAGATCCCTTCACAGACCATGTTGGTCATCAGCAGGGGCTGACAAATATCCATCGTTGCGACGATGGTTTGATTTCGATCCGGGTCGAACACCCGCTGTGGCGTTCGCGGATAGGCGGTAATCCCTGGATAGTTTGTCTGCACATGCCAGGTGAAGAGGGTCATCACCAGCAGCCGCATCGGCGGGTAATCCATATCGAAATCGCCCTGCGGCCCTTGATCGCGATACAGGTTCTCGTATGTCGCAACCCACCCGCGGAGAATTAGGCCGTAAACCGGCTTGAGGTGATCCCATCGCTGGCAAAAATTGCGCGTGTTGAAAGGTGAATCGAACAACCCCGGCCCCGGATGCGCGATGGTCGCAGGCGGATGACCCGCGGCAGTCTTATCGGCTTCTTCCCGCCGCTGCTCCGCAGTCTTATGGCTCTCATCTTCACTGGCAACCGCTTCGGCATTGCGCAGAACCATATCCCCATGTTCCAACGCGCTGTTCAGGTCCATGATCGCGTGATTCGGCGTGAAATAGACCCAGAAATCCTGTTTGAGATCGTACCCCAGCCCGACCATTCTCCAAGCCCAGTAAACCAGAACCCCGACAACAAACGCCCAGCCCCCAAGCCAAATGGCCTTGCTCCGCATCGAGCCCGTGGGATTCTCCTGCCCGCCGCTGGTCATCGGCCAACCCTGTTCATAAATCCGGATAGAAACGCGGTTTATCCGACGCTAACTTGCAGCATAAACGGCGGCGCGAAACAATCAACCTCAGCGCACAAACTGCGCGCCGGCGCGGTCGATGCCGGAACTAGAAATAAGACGATTCGAATGCTGATTTGTTGCAGAGAGCCACCGATTGCCGTGATTCGACTGTTATGAAATGGCCGGTGCAAGGACAAATGGGACAGAATTCCAGCTTTGTTCAAGGATTCCGCCGCCGTGGGATGACGGATAGATCATTATTTATCTCAATTCCCGGGTATCGTCGTTTTCCATTCGCGTTCATGGCGCGCTCCGTGGAGGACTCGAAATACGACTATAGCATCCGGCCGGAGCACGAAAAAAACGCGATATGGAAAACGCCGGATGAGCACCCGGCGCACTTCGGGGCGACGACGCAACCGCCTGTATTTCCGGGGATTCGCGGCAGCGCTCCCGATCGCGGCATTGACTTCGGTGATGAATTCTTCCCCTAAACCAGTTCGTTGGTCTTGATACCAAAGCGCCGCTTTGGAAATGTCTGCTTCGGCCTCCCCGCGAATGATAAGCCGGCGAATCATGGACGCAGCTTCGCGCGGACACGGGCTTCAACTTCCGCCCACGAACTGCCCGCGTCCGGGTTCTTGCCATAATCCGCCAGAGCCGCATCCAAAGCTACCTTGTCGGCATCGGTAAGTTCACCACTGTCGAGCCAATGCTCGCCGGCAAGTTCATCAAGTTTGGCTTGAACCTCGGCCAGTTCTTCGGCCTTGAGCTTAGGCAGTTCGGCAAGGATTTCAGCTTTGCTCATGGCTGGATTTTAACCCGTCCGCGCAGCCGCGGCAAATATCGCATTGAGCCAAAAAACCAGCCACTAAATCTCGAATTTTCTGATCGGTCATTCACGCGATCTGCTGGAGCCGCGGGCCTCACCGACCATTCCCTTCCGATCGATCCCCCACAATCTCGAACAAGAACCACGTCCGCCGCTCGGTCTGATCGATCCACACCTCCAGCATGCTGGTGGTCGCGACATCGTTGGCTTGCTCGCAAACCTCATGCGCCGCGCGCATGAATTGCGTCAACCGCTGATTGTCCTCGAGCAACTCAGCGAGCATTTCCCTCGGCGGAACGAAATCATCATTGTTGTCCTTAAGACGCTGATGCCGCGAGATATCGCTGATGGAATGAAGCGTCAGCCCGCCGATCTTGCGGGCTCGTTCTGCGATGTCATCGGTCATGGCGAAAATCTGGTCGGAATGCTCGTCGAGGAGAAGGTGATAATCGCGAAAGTGACTCCCACTCATGTGCCAATGAAAATTCTTCGTCTTTGTGTACAACGCAAACACATCGGCCAGGAGCTTGCGAAGTTCTCCCGAGATCGCCGCAACGCCCTTCCGATCCAGATCGGTTGTCGTTTCCAGGGCGGCGTTTTCTCGTACTTTGGATTCTGGTGCGTTCGCTACTTTCATTGCTTGATCCTCTGGTTATTAGTTAATCATCGAATTCCCAAATCGATTCTGTCACGATTGCTTGAGGAAATCGAGTAGTGCGGGGTTCACGATATCCACATGTGTCCATGTGATGCAATGCGGTCCATCCTTCACCACCACATAGCGGGCGCCTTTGACCAGCTTGGCCGTGCGCTGTCCTGATGCGCCGATCGGAAGGATCCGATCCGCATCACCGTGAATAACCAATGTCGGCATGTCGATCCGCGACAGGTCCTTGCGGAAATCCGTGTGCCATGTCGGCACGCAGGCAACGCTCGCGGTAGCCGAGGCGCCCGCGGCGACGTTCCAACACGACCGAACAGTCTCTTCGCTCACGCGCTTGCCTAGAAGGACATCCGTATTGAAAAAATTCTGGAAAAATCCGGTAAAAAATGCGTACCGATCGGCCGCGGCAGCCTTGGCGATCCCCGCAAACACGCTCGCGTCAACGCCCTCGGGATTGTCCGGCGTCTTCAGCAGAAACGGCGGGACTGAAGAAATGAACACCGCCTTGCTGACGCGCTCCGATCCATAATTACCGATATAGCGGGCCACTTCCCCGCCCCCCATCGAAAACCCCACGAGCGTGATGTCCCGCAGATCAAGCGACGTTACCAGCTTGTTCAGGTCCTGGGCAAACGTATCGTAATCATACCCGGCCGTCGGCTGGCTAGACCTGCCGAATCCCCGGCGGTCATACGTGATCACTCGCCGGCCCGCCTGCAGAAGAACCGGAACTTGTTTCTCCCACGAAGACCCGCTCAGCGGATAACCATGAATCAATACGACGGGTTTTCCCTCTCCGTGATCCTCATAATACAACTCGATTGGCCCGGAATTTTCCTGATCGACTTTGACATGGGGCATTGTGAATCTCCTTTCCGATTTCGAATTCGCCTGACAAGCGCTCGGCGAGCGCTTCTGCTTGCGAAGGAATATGATAGGCATGGGCCGGCGGGGATTTCCCACACCGAACAACGTTGACGATAATCATTCCCGATTCTGCGCAGGATACCCGCGTTCTTATTTTTTAATAAAGGGTTATTTTTGGCGACAGCCGTCAAGTCGTGCCCGAATTTTCGCATCGATATACCTGACAGACACCAAATAAAACGATAAGACGGCGCATGTCCGTCGGCCGGACCGCGCCAGCGTCCGATTAATTATCTGTCTTAGCGATGCCATTCGACGCCCCCCGGAAAGTCCGTGGGAAACGTGAAACCAGCCTCCGTTTGTGCCGAGATTCTTAATGGACATTGCCACAATGGGAGAGAATATGTCGCAGGCCCGATTAAGCCCCACTTTATCGTATGCCCCGCCCGCGAAGTCTTCTGGTCGCTGGATTTACGTAATCGCGGCGGGTCTCTTCACCACCGCCCTCACTCTGGCCGGCACTGCCTGGCTCGTGCAACAATCCAAGGGCCACGTCAACCTCATGGGCATTTACATCGACGGCATTCTTCCACTGGGCGCCCTCCTCGTCGGGGCATCGGCCGCCAGCGGATATGCCGTCGTCGCCTGGCTCCTTGGATGTCGAATTGAACGACCCCTCCTGCTGCGCATTTGCGTTTTGACGCTGCTGGCCTATGGGCTCATGCATTACCTCGAATTCAGGGCTTTAGGGCCGCTCATACACAAAGCCACCGGCCAGCCCGTGACGTTCCTTGAGCACTTCGATAACACAACCCGCACCATTCATTTCGTTTCAATGTACTCCCCAACGCAAACTCCATACGATCGCCAGCGTAGGGAACAAGCGCAAGGGTTGGGTGTGCTCGGCTATGGCGTGCGCGCCGTGGAAGCCGGCGCATTTTCGATCGGCGCGATCCTTACGCCGTTTCTCGCCCTGCACAAAAAGAAATACTGCGACCTTTGCGAACGGTATTTTACGACGCTTCATCTTGGCATTGTCCCGGCAAGCGTTCCCCCGAAGAAGACCCTGGGCTTTCTCACTCCGTCATCGGTTAAGCTTGATGGCGAACACGCCGTCGCCGCCCGAGAGGCGCAGGAACTCATCCAACAAATGGCCGCCAGTCTTCAAAACGGCCAGGTCGAGGAATTCCGTCGATCGCTCGCGGGCATTCACGCTGGTTCTCCGGCGGCCAAAAAACTTCCGCGCCGCGCCGAGCTTCTCCTGAGCTGGTGTGCAAGCTGCGGCCAGGCAATTTTCCATGCCAATATGATCATCGGCCTCGACGGCCGAAAAACACGCACGCGGGAAATGATCGTCGTGCCCATCGAACCCGCCGTGGCGGTCGAAATCCGCGCATACCAGTCCACCCTTTAATCCAACCTGGAGATGCATTAATGACAGATTACACCGAACTTGATTCCGAGATCGCAACTTCCGATCGCTTCATCGGCGTAATGAAATGGCCGATCATGTTCATTCTCGTGATCACTTCGTTGCCGGCAGGCGTCACACATGAAGAGCATGCGTCGCCAAAATGGCGGAACCAAAAGAAAATCGAGAGCGGCGAAAATGTGTTCCACATGGCGTTGCTAATCGGCACCGCCGTCGTCCTCGCGCACGCCGCTTTGGTCGGTTTGTCGCTGCGAAAGTGGGATGAGGGCTTCCTGGGTGTGCGAGGCGCCGTCTGGTTTTCCCTCGCCTGGTCTGTGTTCGCCCTCGGTATGACGATCGGAATATGGCTTTATAGCGTGGACCCGGATTAACGCCGATTTATTTCCCCTCCCCTGGTCTTCCGCTAGTTTCCGCAGGATGGGTGGGGGTCTTTTTTTCGGGCGTCTCGGCCCGTCAACGATGCAGCGTTACTTTCAAATTTGAAATCTCAAATCTCAAATTTCAAATCTCAAATTTCCGCTTTTTCCCTCACGCGATTTGCTTCAGCCGTTGCGCCCGGCTCGCCCGCTTGATCCCCGGAATCACATAATCCCGCGCGACCACATCCCAGCTCATTTTGCTGGCCAGGGCGTGTCCACGGTCGATGAATTCGTCAAAATCCTTGGGCGATCGCGGAAGACGGTCCACCAATTCCTGCGCGACGACTCCCGAAACGTTGTGTTCGATCTCATCCCGCTGCGGCTGGCCGATGGCCATCAACTGCTCGGGCCGCAGGCCCTTGTTGGGCAGTTCGGTGTAGTCGGCGACGATGACATTCGGCGAGGGTTTTCCGTCCGCCGGCCTTGTCGACAAACCCATCGCATCCGCACACGTTGCTGAACACGCAGATCCCGCCGAAGCTGATCGGCTCCACCTGCGCGATGCCGAACGGCTCGTAAATGCTCTGCCCGAATTCCGCATCCGAACCTTTGCGGATGATCCATGAATTCCATGTCGGCCGGCATGCGCATGTCCGCAGACTTTTTGCTCGAATCCAAACTGGTTGATGAAAACCACTTTCACATTGCGCGCTCGGGCGTTGAATTCCTGAACGCCCTGGTAATACGCCGCCTCTCCGTTGGAAAGATCGGGCAGGCCCTCGCGATGAACGACGGGCCAGTGGTAATGCTGTTCCATCCTTCGGATGTCGTCGCCGCGCCGCGACGGGAACTTCGGTGCTGAGCGTGAACAGCACCGCCGTCTCATTGCGGTCGCGAAAATGCGCTCGACATGCTCCAGAACCCGCAGGTCCCGCCACAGTCCCTTGCTGGGAACCAGCCGGGTGACGTGGGAAAAAACATAATCCGGCTCATATCCTAGAAGCGTATTGCAATATGCCCGCAATTTTTGCCGGCTCGCCATTCGCTCCTGCGACGCTGATCTTCCAGCACGGAACGCCGTTGTAGGCGATCTGACTGTCGACGTGCACGAAAATCCGGGCCGAGGAAGCGGATTTCCTTCAGCACATAATCGCCGACCGCGAAGATTCCATCGCAGAATCGGGACGCCTTGACCAGCGCGTGCTTGTAATATCCGCTCTGATCGCCGAACACGTCTTCGAGATAATGTCCCTGACTGATGGCCGAGCGCATGACGTTGTAGAACATCGTGTCGTGCCCCGGACTGATGCTCGACGATGCGCCGCATCGGCGCGACTTCATGGGCGTAAAAGATCGTGCGGAAATTGCTGCGTTCCCCTTCAAGGATCGCCGCCAGGCACGTCGGCATGCCCATGTATTCATGGCTCAGGATCACGCACGGCTCAACGTCGCTGCCCGCGCCCAGCGCGTGCAGCGCCGCGATGGCCGGCCTCGCCAGGCGCATGTATTGCTCGATAATCCCAGATATTTTCGTATTTCGAGCTTTCGATCCCAAAGTTCTTCCAAAGATCGATATTTGAACAGGTTGATCTTCTGCGCGTCGAAGCGGGCGACGTCGATCAGCAGCGTTTCCGGCGTGCTGGTGATCGCCCGTTTCCTTGTCAACGAATTTCCGCCGGCCATAGACGATCGCGACGTCGAACTCCTGCTCGATCTCGCGGAACCGGCTCGCCAGCGGCGAGCGGTACAGATGATCCAGGCTGCTATACAGCACCTCGCCCTGCGGCCCGAGCCGATGCTCGGCGATGTCGTCGCTCGGCCAGAACGGACCCACCAAAATATTTCGCGGGACATTGATCGAGATATGTGCGGCTGGTCAGCAGCCCATGCAAAACCGCCCCAATTCCACCGATTTTCTGAATAGCTTCATGCGTTACGTGCACCACTGTCTGCATAGCGCAAATCCTCTCCAATACGGCGATGGTTCGGCTAGGTCGTTATCGGCCAAGAGACTCCATAACTGACAAGATCGCGCGCAACCCCGCCGGCAATGCGGTCATGGCCCTTTTTGCCGGACCAAAGGTCAAATATTAGAAGGTTCGACCGCCGTCGATGCAACCGAAAACCGGAATATTATTGCGCCCAAAGGGTAATCGCATGTAGCCATTGTTCCATTTCTTTCCCCTCCCCTGGTACTCCGGGGGAGGGTTAGGGTGGGGGTCTTCTTTTTTTCCGGGCTACATGCGATTGCTCTGCTGCGCCTCACGTGGTCAAACAGCGCGGTTGCGCCGGGGCTCTTCGCCCCGGCCACCGCGCACGAAGCATCCACTCCGCCCACCATCCCGCCTCCGAAAGACACACATTTTTTACAAATCCGTCAAAACCCGACGGGACGATTTGAATTCCCATCAACGGCCGATTGAACTGCTGTATGTGCTATTACGCCGGCAGTTCCCCACGGGATCGCGCGGCCGCCATTTTTTCCCGGCGGGACTTTGGGATATGGTGCCGAATCATGGAGTTGCCCGTGTCCGATGCCATCGTGTTGAATCCAGGAATCGACTCACCCGCCAAACGATTCCTGTTCAAAGCCTATGCCCTCGAAGCCTTAGGCTCCGTGGGCGCCAACCTGCTGATGTTCGGCATCTTTTTCTACATGCAAAAACGCTTCGGCTGGGGAGCGAGCAAAAACCTCCCCCTCTCTTCCGCTCAGGGAGCCGTTTATGTGATCGGCGCGCTGGCCTCCAATCCGCTCTCGCGATGGATCGACCGGCAAAAACTGCTCCGCCTGATCCATGTCGCCATGGCGGCTATCGCACTTGTGGGCGCTTGCATGGCGACGCCGGCCGTGATCGTCCTGCTCCTGCTGGGATACACCATGCTGAGCGCCGCCCAGTGGCCTCTGCTGGAAAGCCTCATTTCCACCGGCGCGAACGCGAAAAAGCTGTCGCGGAGAATCTCGATCTACAACCTGGTCTGGTCCGGCAGCGGCGCGATCACGGTGGCCGCATGCGGGGTGGTGATCGCCCATTATCCGCAGGGCATCTTTTGGGTCACCTTCGGCGTTCACTTGATCGCAGCGTTCATGCTGGCAAAAATTCGGCCGCAATCTCAATCTCCATCGGCCGCCCATCTTCATCCAGAGCCGGAGCTGATTCCCCTTCGCACCATGGCCAAGCGCCTCTCGCGCATCGTTCTACCGGCCACGTTCGCCGTGATCTACGCCCTAGGTGCGATCATGCCAACGCTTGCGGTTATTCAATCGACGGCACCCGCCGCCCGAACATTGCTCGCCAGTGTCTGGATGATCGCGCGATGGATTTTCTTCGTTTTCTTGGGCGCGACAATCTGGTGGCACACCCGCCCCCGCGCCCTGCTCATCGCCGCGATAATCCTGTTCGCCGCATTCCTCGGCATCACCCTGATCCCCTCAGTGCCTTCCATGATTCTCTGGCAAATCGCCCTCGGCATCGCCATGGGCCTGATCTATTCAGCCAGCCTCTATTTCGGCATGGTCCTCAGCGACGGCAGCACCGCGCAGAACTCATACCACGAAGCCCTGATCGGATTAGGCAGCATTCTGGGCCCCGGCTGCGGCGCAATCGCCGGCCAACTTCGCCCGGGCGATCCTCACGCAGCGATCATCGCCGTCGCCGCGATTCTCTGGATCAGCGTCATGGCGGCATGTGTCGTATCGGTGCAATCGAAACGGTGATCTGTTCCGCCTTAGCTTCCTCGCAGAAGGACGCCACGAACATCAACGGGCCGGCAAGCAGGTTTCGAAGCGCCAGTGCGTTCCAGTATTCGAGCAAGCGAAGCTGGACGGCACAAGCAGCGCAACGATAATCATCTTCCGTTATTTCGCGGCAGCCGCCTCAGCCGGTTTGAATGGTTCGCAAATATCTTCGGGCGAGATCTATCGCTGTCACGTCGAAATTCGCGCAGCAGGTTTTGCCGCCGACAACGGTTCCCCGTTCCCACCCTTTTCCTCCAACATTTCGATCACCTGTTTGGACATTTTGTCCGCCAATTCCTTCAGCGAAGCCATATCCGGATTCTCCGTGACAGCAAACCCGCTCTTTTCCGCGACCAGGAGCGCCAGTAGCGTGCCGAGCATATTGCCCCCCGCCGGCTGACCCTCCGCAGGCGCGCCGCCGGCGTTGAAAACCCTCTCGGGAACGAGCGGTTGCGTGGCCTTGGAGAGATTTTCCGCCACCTTTGTCAGCGCATACAAACGTGGATCCCCGAAGCTGGTAATGCTGCGCAACAGGACCGTCGCCTCGGCCAGTCCGACCTGCAGCGCCCGGGTCGATTCACCACGCCCGGCCAGGATGCGCGATTGGCTTTCCGCTTGCGCGGTCACGACGGTTTGCTCCGCCTGCCGCCGCGAACGGGCCAGTTCTGCCTCCGCGACCACCACCGTCTGCTCGGCCTGTTTACGCGAGCGCGAAAGATCGGCATCTCCCTGGTTCTCCGCGATGCGGATCTGCACCTGCGAGTTGGTCAATTCCGCCTGCTTGGCCGCCACGGCCTGCGCTTCGGTCAGCGACCGCAATTTTTCCGCCGCCGCCCGCTGCCGGTCGTACGTTTCCAGTTGCTCGATGCTCAATTGCCGCATCCGGAGCTGTTCGAGCAACGTTTCGATCTTGCCCGAGCCGGTCCCCTCGGCCGTATCCGGCTTTCCGATCAGCACATCCACACATTCGATATCGAATTCATGGAAGCGCCGCTGCAACTCGTTGCGCGATTCAATCTGAATATCATCCCGATGCTGCAAAAGCTCGAGCATTGTCTTTTTGTGGGCCACGTCCCGGAAATAAGCGCTGAGCATCGGGTCCAGCGTCTGCGTGATGAGCTTCTTCACGTCCCCGAAGCGCTGAATGACGTTGGGCGCGCGCTGATAATCGATATGAACGACAATGCTCAACGGCAAGAGCGGCTCATACGCATCCTTGGTAACCAGATCGATGCTGCGGAGACTTTCATCATAATGGTGGCTTTCGCTCTTTCCCGTAATCCAATGCAGGACGAAATTGGTCGTGGGAACAAGAATGAGTTTTCCCGCATAGCTGTTGAACGGATATTTGCCCGGCCCCAGGGCCTTTTCCCACACACCCCGCTCGCCGCGGGCAACGCGTTCGCCATGGCGGAAACCTTCCCCCGAGACATCCGCCCCCATCGGTCCGTAATAACTGACGACGACCCCAACATACCCGATCGGCACGACCGTCTTGGCGATGATCTCAATCGTCGCGAACCACCGGTTGATGAAATACGTCCCATCGGTGAGCGGCACATATTGCCGCCCGCGACGCCCACCCGGCGCAAGAAAGCTTCCGGGTCCTGGAAATTGTTGTGATAGTTTGGATCAACGCTGTCGTTCCCAACCGCCGGAGCGATGATTTCACCCGGCGCCAGGCTCGGCCCATCGTGAACGGTAACGATCCCAATACTATCGACGAGCATCGTCTTGCCCGGAGTAAGCTGATCCTCCGCGGAAACCGGCGCGCCGATAACAACCGGATCAAATCCGCCGATATCGTTCAGTTCCTTTTGCCATCCAACGATCGTGGCCAGTTCCTGCCGTCCGGTCATTTCCAGCCGATAAACGCAATCCTGCGTGACAACGACGAACAGAGCGAGATTGATTGCATACACGCCTTCACGCAGGATAACGCGTTGCCGCCCGCGCTGCCCGATGGCCGCTTGCGGAGAATTCGAATCACCCAGAAATTTCCGCGCATCCTGAAAATGATTGCAGTCCACAACCCGCCCCAGCGTCTGGCTCGGCGGCAACGGCTCCCCATCCCGCGCATACGCATACCCAATCTTCCCCTGCGGCACGATCACCAGCGAGACCTTATGAATCCGATATTGCCACGGCCAATAGAAAAGATGAATACCGCCGCGAAGCAGATCAGCCTGATAACCCGCTTGGCCATCAAGGGCAATGATTCGGCCGTCTTTGACAGATCCCTTACTGGACCATTTCTTTTCGATGATTCCAACGCAGTTGTTGGGAATGGATAGGGCGACGAGTATGTAGATAACGATGAGCGCCCTGACTGCGCCGACAACCCACCAAACCACTGGCGGAATAGACAAAGTTCCGGGCATATCCGCCAGAACATGCGCGGACGACAATAGGCAAAATGCCGTCATAAGGACCTCCCTCGGATTAATATGCGAACTGAGGTGTATTGTAGCGATCGGTGCGTCGCCGCAAGAGAAGTAAGCGTTACAATTCGGAGGTTTGTTTGGAGGCGGGGTTATGGCTCGGTCGGGCGATTTCGATCGCACGGCGAGGATCTGTCATTGGTTAACCGATATTACGAGCCGAAAGTATTAACTGCTACCAGAAACGCAACGTACCATCCTGTAATAGTTAACCCCAGAGAGATTAGGACACTAGCCGCGGGATGGATACTTCGTCGGAAAAGCAGCCAATATGAGCAGGCAGCGAACAATTGCGGATACAGAAAACTTGCGTAGTCCGGTATGCCCCATCCTTTTAGCCATAAACGATCGAACAGGCTGGCGTAAAGTAGAAAAAACGAGAGACCTTGTGTTGCAAAAATGGCTGCTGCAATCAACAACAAAAATACCCGCCGACGTCCGGATCGTCTGAAACGTCCGTAATCAAGCGGTATCGGCACAAACCAATTATGCTCGCAGGCAGAATAGAAACAAGTAAGAACATAAAAACACGGCTGCACCGGAAGTCCACTTTCGGCCAAAAACAATCTGTTGACATTCTGTCATCACCACCGATAATCGGTATGGTGAATGCGCATCATCAAGATCAGCAAACTGCGAGAATTCTGGCAGGCCCACCCGGAGGCCGAAGCATCGCTTCGGACCTGGGTCGGGCAGACGAAGGCCGCGAGGTGGCTGAACTTCGTGGAGGTGAGAAAGACTTTTTCCAGTGCCGACCCGGTGATTGTTGGCAGCGGCCGACCGGTGGTGGTATTCAATATCGCCCACAATCGCTACCGTCTCATCGCGGCGGTGCATTTCAATACGCGTATCGTCTACACGCTGATGATTCTGACGCACAGGGAGTACGACCGTGATGTATGGAAGGGACAGTTATGAAAACAAAAACATTGACTCATCGCAACATTCCAAAGTCCTACGAGGGATTGGTGCGATTATTCATGCCTCGGCCGCTGCATGACGACGTGGACTACCGCAATGCGGTGGCCGTGCTGGATGCGATGGCGGGCTTCAAGTTGAACGCCGATCAGGAGGATTATTTCGAAGCCATTGCAACGTTCGTCGAAAAATACGAGGCCGAGCATCACGCGATCGATGGGACGCAAATGACGCCGGTGCAATTGATCCGCTCGCTGATGAAGGAACACGATATGAGCGAATCGGATTTGGGCCGGCTCCTGGGAGACCGCAGTCTTGGCCATCGAATCCTGAGTGGCGAACGCGAGCTAAGCAAGGTCCATATTCGGACGCTCGCCGAACATTTCGCACTGAACCCCGCGGCGCTGCTATAGACTCACAACCCCATCTCCGCCTCCATATCCTCCGTAGAAAGCTTCGCCCGATCTCGCTTCAACCCGATCCTCCGCTGCTCGCGCTCAATCTCGCTTCTCGTGCGAATTTCCTCCGGGTCCGTCGGCCCCGTCGCCCTCTCCTTGATCATTCCCATCCCCTTAAGCAACTGCATCGCGGTCCGCGCATCGCCCGCATCCAGCGCCTTCTCAATCGCATCGCCCGCCTTGTCCGTCAGCGACATCAACCGCGAATGGCAACCCGACTCGATTTGATCGTGCCATTGATTGAGAGCCGCTCGAAAGACCGGATCGTTTTTCAGCCATCGAAACACAGTCGCCCGCCCCACCCCCGCCAGGCGCGCCGTCTCAGCCACTGATTTCCCGCCCACCAGCAGCTCCATCGCTGTCTGCTGCTGCGGAGGCAGTCTCCCGTCGTTTGGATCGTCACTGACTTTCTCGGCGCAATCACTCTTATCTATTATCGCCGGCAATTGTTCCGCTTCGCCCATAAGAACCTCCGCAAAATTAGAGCATCTCCTCTATTTATGGGTCCACCGGGTGAAAGTTTTGGACGCATTTTCTCCAATCACGTTTCTCAATTGTTCATTCCTCAACAAACAAATTCAGCCGCCAGCGGCTAAATCCTCAAAAAGCGCATCAAAGCGCCTCAAGGCGCATCATCGCAAACGGACCGCGCGAACTTCAACAGGCCAGAAACTATGAAGCCGAGCCTTTCTCGGGACGTTGTTTTGGGGATTAAAATCCCCAATGGATTAACGAGCTGATCGCGTGGATCGCTCAGACGTCACTTTATTTGAGAAAGGACTCGGCGATGAAGATTCTGGCATTGGATCTCGGAAAGAACAAGAGCGTTTTTGTGGACTATTGTGTCGGCGGCGAGCGGATCTTCGGCAAGACCGCCACGAACCCCCGCGAATTGCGGAAGCTGCTGGAACGCAGTGCCCCGGACCGGCTGGTGATCGAGGCGGGACCCGCGGCGGGATGGGTTTGCGACCTGGCCGAATCGATGAAGATTCCCGTGCAGGTCGCCAACGGCAACGACGAACGTTGGCGATGGAAGGTCGTGAAGGAAAAGAGCGATCGCAAGGATGCGTTGAAACTGGCCCAATTGTCGGAGATGGAATCGTTGCCGACGGTGCACGTGCCCAAGGCTTCGGTTCGGCAATGGCGGTCGCTGATTGAATACCGTCACGCTCTGGTGCAGCGGCGAACGGCGATCAAGAACTCGATCCGTTCGATATACGAAAGGCAGGGCGTGGGCCTGCCCTGGGCCAAAAGAGCCTGGACTGACGCGGCGATGGAGGAACTGAAGAAGGAGGCGTCGGACTATTCCTCCCAGCGGTTGTGGCTGTTCCAGGTGCATTGCGAGTTGCAGCAGTTTGAGAGTATTCAGCGGCAGATCCAGGAGGTGGAGCAGAAGCTGGAAGAACGGGCAAAGGCTGATGCGCGTGTTGAACAACTCAAGACCGCGCCCTGCGTCGGTCCGCGATTGGGAGAGACGGTGGTGGCAATCCTGGATGATCCGCATCGCTTCGGGAACGGCCGGCAGGTGGGTTGTTACGCGGGTCTGACCCCGCGACGCTGGCAGAGCGGCGAAAGTGACCGCCAAGGTCACATCAGCCATGCGGGCAACGGCCTGCTGCGTCAAATGCTGGTGGAGATTGCCTGGCTGGGAGTCCGCCACAAGACTTGGATGGCCCAAGTCTACGAACAGGTGCGTCGCGGCAGCGACAAACGGAAGAAGATCGCCATCGTGGCGGTGGCCCGCAGACTCCTGGTGAAGCTGTGGGCGATGCTTCGGGATGGCACCCAGTGGAAAGAACCGTTGCCGACGGCGCCAACGTGAAGAGACGGGGCAAAATGACGGGTAAAGCGTCCGGATGAGTCAAATGGGAAACAGGCGATCGGAGTTCGACGGTTGGCAAAAAAGCGGCAAGCCCGATGTTGGCTTGAGCACCAAACTCGAAGGCCAGAGTGGGTGCCGCTGTTGTACAGTTGAATAGGCCCGCGACCCAAACAGATCTTTCGCGGAAGCTCTGAATAGAAGACTGAAACAACGACTCGCGTTCCGAACGCCAGAATCCCGCTTGACAAGGCTCGGCTCATAGAAGCCAGCACTGTTCGCAGCGCCAACGCCCGCCCGCATTCGAGCCGCCGATGCACCGACGGCAAGAAAAGCGCAACGATAAAACTCTTTACCCACGGCTTTCGCGGGACCTTGTCCCCATCTTCGCCAGAAAATCCCCAGTTCGTAAAGCAAAATCAGCGGCACCAGCAGCGCGATCGTCGCAGTAACAACGTCCCCCGGCGCTAGCCCCGCCGCAACCATGGACAACCCCAGATAAACATACCGACGCCAATGTTGAAACGTCGCGATTTCCACCAGCCCGATTCGCGCCAAAGCCATGACCACGATCGGCAATTGAAACGCCAATCCGAATGTCAGCAGGAGTTGCAAAACCAGATCGAGATAGTCCGGCAGGGTAAACGAAGTCGCCAGTAAGCTGTCCGGCCCGAAGGGAACCACGCGGACATTTCCCCCCACGAAGATTTTCAGCCGGCGCTGCAGGGTATCGAACCACATCTGGAACTCCGCCGGATGCGCGGGATTGCCGGGCACCGCCTGGACAAACGTCGGCTGCGTGGTGGACGCGGCTTTGGCCGGATCGACGACGGAAGGAAGCTGCAGCGGAAAATCCGCCGTGAAGCCGATAAAGAATTGCAGCGAAAACGGCAGGACCACGTAGTAGACGAAAATCATCCCGCAGAGCATCAGGACGATGCTGAGCGGAATATATTTCGTGACATACTTCCGCTCTTTTGGATAGAGGCCGGCGCTGATGAACTTCCAAAGCTGGTAAACGATCCACGGCCCCGCCACCGCGATGGCCGCGATCAGGCTGACCTTCATGTAAACCATGAAGGCATCGGAGATCTGCACCGAAGAAAGCTGCGGATTGACGTCATATCGCTGCTCGGCCCTGAGCAGCGGCCGGCACAAAAACCCCAAAATTTGACGGCCAAAGAGAAGGCAGACCAGAACAGCCGGGACCAATCCGATGATTCCCAGCAGAATTCTTCGCCGCAGTTCCTCCAGATGGTCGCCGATGGACATCTGAAAGTCGTCGGGATTGAAATCCTGCCGGCTCGAAGCCATGCGGGGATTGTAGGGGAAAGGCGCGGAGGGACGAAGGGCAAGAAGGACGGGGCACTCCCGCGCTTAATGCAAAAAGGCCGAAAATTCGTGATTCCCCGCGGAGGTCGGACAAGCGGGCGTGACTTCGGACGGTTGAGGTCGAACTCGAGTTCGAAACTCCTTCGCACCTGCCGCCGCAGGCGGAAACTCATTGCTCCGCCGCAGATGGCCGTTCCGACCTTTATCAGGCCGGCCAGGTGCGCTCGCAGCGTCAACCCATTTACGGATTCGAGTTAGGGAACGCCCGTCGGCACGAAAACCATAACCGATCAAGCAATTTCGCTTTTTGATTTTGCTTTCGACGAATGACATTCCGAAAAATGCGGTGTGAGGATTTCAGCAGGGAAGCAGCTTGATTCGTCCCTAGCGCGACGGGATTTCGCAAGCTCGGCGCACTCGAATTTCGGATTTCGAGTTTCCGCGTTGTCTTTACGCCGCGGGCAGCGGATCAAATTCCACCGCCACGCGATATCCCAGCCCGCTAGGATCGCATCGAAGAACCCGGCCAAACGCGTCCCAGCCACGCATCATTCCCTCTTTAGGGAAGAAGACGGCCAGATGTTCGCCTTGTTGAAGCGGGCGATCGCAAATGGCGGAAAGTCCGCCGAGGGACAGGTCGCGAAGCATGAGACTCAGCCGGGGCATTTGCCGGGCCTCGAGGGTGTGATCCATGCGGTTTCCCTGAACGGTGGCATGGAATTCCTTGCGGGGGAACATGCGCCGCTCGGCCCACGAATCAGTGGGCAAAGAAGCAGGCATCTTCATCAGTGCGACCATATTCAACGCTCCTTACACAGTCGTTCAAAATCCTGTAGGCTCATCGGCCAGAAAGCCGGAAAAGGTTATCCAGATTGATAAGGAATTGGCGGTGCCGTGAAATCGTCGAAAACGGCCGGAATTGTGTTTCTCGTCGGCGCCGGGCCGGGCGACCCGGGGCTTATCACCGTGCGCGGGGCCAGATTATTGGAACAGGCGGACGTGGTTGTATACGACTATTTGTCCAATCCGCGCCTGCTGAGTTATTGCCCCCATGCGGAAGCGATCTATGTGGGGAAGAAGGCCGCGGCCCATTCGATGCCGCAGGAACAGATCAACGCGCTACTGGTTGAGAAAGCGCGGGCCGGGAAGCGCGTGGTGCGGCTAAAAGGAGGCGACCCGTTCGTCTTCGGCCGCGGCGGCGAGGAATGCCAGGCGCTGGCTGATGCGGGCATCACGTTCGAAGTCGTACCGGGCATCACGGCGGCCATCGCCGTGCCGGCATACGCCGGAATTCCCGTCACCCACCGCGATTTCAATTCCAGCTTCACCTTCATCACCGGCCACGAACGGGAGGATGGCGAAGAATCGGCCAACGACATCGCCTGGGACGCTATCGCCAAGCTTCCCTGCATCGCGTTTTACATGGGCGCGAAATCGCTTCCGAAGATTTGCCAGAGATTGATCGAAAATGGAATGCCATCCGAAACCGCCGCGGCGACGATTCAATGGGGAACGATGCCCGCGCAGCGCACGGTCGTTTCCACGCTCGCTCGGCTGGCACAGGATGTGACGGCGGCCGGGGTGGGCGCGCCGGCGATCACGATCATCGGCAAGGTTGTAGAACTGCGAAAAACGCTGGCATGGGTCGAACGCCGGCCGCTGTTTGGTCAGACCATCGTTGTGACCCGGACGCGGCATCAGGCGAGTGAGATATCCCAGAAGCTGGAAGAACTCGGCGCGGCGGTGATCGAAGCTCCAACGATCGAACTGCATGAACCGGAAGATTTGACCGAAGTGGATGCCGCGCTGGCGGGCGCGGGAGATTTTGATTGGGTATGCTTCACCAGCGCCAACGGCGTGACCGCCGCTCGTAAGCGATTGGCCGAGTTGGGGAAGGACTCCCGCGTCTTCGGCAAGGCAAAACTAGGCGCGATCGGTTCGGCGACGGCGGAGGCTATTGAGCGGGAATTGTGCCTGAAAGTCGATTTGTGTCCGCCATCGTTCGTCGCCGAGGCCTTGGCCGAGGAGTTTTTGAAAAGGAATGAAGTCGCGGACCGGCGGTTTCTCCTGCTGCGGGCCGACATCGCCCGACCGCTGCTGCGCGAGCGGCTGATCGAAAACGGCGCCGCGAACGTGAGCGATGTCGCGCTTTACGAGACGCGCCCGGCAAAAGAGCCGCCGGCCGGGCTGGCCGAAGCGATCGACGCGGGCCGGATCAACTGGATTACCTTCAGCAGCAGCAGCACGGTAAAGAATTTTCTGAGCCTCTTGGGCACGGACTACCGCAATCGACTATCCCGCACCAAACTGGCCAGCATCGGCCCGATCACAACCGCAACGCTCAAAGAAGCCGGATTGGCCCCAACGGCGGAGGCGCGAACTTTCAACATCGACGGACTGATCGACGCAATCAAGGGAGAATTGCCGTGAGTCTCGACGACCCGGTGATCGCTGTAATCGGCGCGGGAGCCGTGGGCGGCTATTACGGAGCGCGCCTGATTCAACATGGGCATCGCGTTCACCTGCTGACGCCGAGGGACTGCAACGCCATTCGACAGACCGGGATGCAAATCCACAGCCGCGATGGAGATTTTTCACTCTCGGCGAAACAGATCAACGTTTACGACGATCCGCGTGCGATGCCAAAGGCCGATTTGGTGGTCATCACGCTTAAGACGACGGCGAACGATCATTTTGCCGACCTGGTCGGGCCCGTGGTCAAAGAGGATTCGATCATCCTGACCCTGCAAAACGGGTTGGGGAATGAAGAACTGCTCGGAAAACTGTTCGGCGATGCCCGAATCCTCGGGGGCATGGCGTTCGTCTGCATCAATCGGGTCGCGCCCGGCGAGATTTCGCACACGGATCACGGAATGATTCGGCTTGGCGAACCGCGCGGCGGCATCAGCGAGCGGACCACAAAAATCGCGGAGCTCTTCACCGCGAGCGGCGTTCCATGTGGTGTTTTGGACGATTTGACGTTTGGGCGATGGGACAAGCTGATTTGGAACGTGCCCTTTAATGGGCTGGGAGCTGCGCTGGATATGACAACCGATCAGTTGATCAATTCGGAACAGGGGCTGGGCATGGTCCGCCGGCTTTGCCAGGAGGTAATTGCGGCTTGCCGGCCGTTGAACATACGATTCAATTTAAACGTAATTGAAGAGAAAATTCGCCATACCCAAACAATGGGGGCATACAAGACGAGCATGCAAATTGATCGACAGATGGGTCGCCCAATGGAAATTGAGGCCATCATCGGTCGACCATTGCACGAAGCCAGGCGAAATTCGATTGAAACTCCATATATGGAAATGCTTTACGGCATTTTATCATTGCTGGAGACTCGGGCTCTGTCAGAAAAGTAATGCGCCTTGGAATTCGGCAAATTTTGGTTGCGTTTTATGGATTTTGGGATATATAGAGTTAGGTGAAGGGCGAGAAGAACGTGGCAAACCTATCGACGCAGTTTTCGCCTAAGAACATATATCACGTGGCTTTATGGAGATCGGAGCGATGATTTCCCAACGAAGGACTGCCCAATTCGGCCTTTTGGCGGCTGCCGCCGTTCTTGTCACCAGTGTTGGGATATTGGCTTCTAACGCCGGCAACACTTCTCAGGTGCCTTCCGCTCAGGTAAACGGCGAGGTTTCACACCAGACGCAAATCCAGTCACCGATGACGCTTTCTGCGTCAGCGGATTCAAGCACGACCGTCGCGGTCCAACGCTGAATCACACTTACGTTTTGAATTTGGCAGTTCATCCAACTCCGGCGAATTTCCGGTTATCATTTCCTCATGCACTTGGTGGTCTTTGAGGCTTCGCGGTGGGCGTCGATGGCGCCGCTTTCTCTCAATCGCCCGGTTTTCACGCTGCTCAGCGGAACCAGTTCGCTGCTCGAAAAGCAGATCCAGCATGTACAACCCTTGCGCGTAACGTTGTGGGTCAGGCCGCAGATGGTTGAGTTTTGCCGAAAACACGTCGTTCCGTCCCTGTCCGTTCCCGTCTCTATCAACACTCCGCTGGATGATGAGCCGGCCTTTCTGACCAGCGGGCGCACCGTGCACTTCAGCCAGTTTCCCAGACCGACAGACCCGATGGTCAGCGTCGATGAAGGCAATCTGATTCGACAGGCTTACGTGAAAATGCCCGGCTTGAACTGGGACGACGCGATGCGTCGAAGCGATCGTTGGCTCGAGTTACTCAAGCTCCCTCGAACCAGCGATCAGACGCGCTTGCCCGAATACCTTTGGGATCTGGTCCACTGGAACGAAGAAGCGATCGTGGCCGATGCGATTCAGATGACGGATCGGCCCAGAGCGCCCGCAGATTGCCGATGCCACATCGTGGCTGAGCAGGATGTGATCGTGAACCCACAGGCCAAGCTGTCGCCGGGTTGTGTTCTTGATGCGAGCAAGGGCCCGATCGTGATTGACGCCGGCGCCTCGATCGGCGCCAACAGCGTCTTGCAAGGCCCGGTATACGTGGGCAGGTATTCGAGTGTCAGCCCACTGTCCCACATTCACTCCGGTACAAGCATCGGCCCGATGTGCAAGATCGGCGGTGAGGTCGCGACGAGTATTTTTCTTGGTTTTAGCAACAAGCCTCACGATGGATTCGTCGGACACAGCTACATTGGCCAGTGGGTGAACGTGGGCGCCGCCACGACGACCAGCAATCTCAAGAACACTTACGGCCCGATCAAGATGCACATCGGGGCGAAACAGATTGAAACAGATCGCCGGTTTCTGGGATCGATGATCGGCGATCATTCCAAGCTGGCGATCGGCACGCGCCTGATGACCGGAAGCTATATCGGCTACTGCAGCCTGCTGGCCGGCAGCGACCTGCCGCCGCGGTTTATTCCGAGTTTCACGTTCTGGACTGATGCAGGCTCGCAGCCGTACAAGCTGGATAAGGCCCGGGAAATGATGAAGCAAATGTATTCCCGACGGGGAAGGACATGGGACGACGAAGAAGAGTCCCAATTGCAATTGGCAATGGAGTCGGCCAAAGAAGTGGAAGCCGAGTAGGCGGACAATTGGATTTGCGGTCCTATTCTTTCGAGCTGAAGGAGATCCAATTGACGAAATGGTTGCATGCGACAGTGGTGTTTTTGGCTTTGGGGGCCGGGACGGCATTGGCGGACGTAGCGATCCAGGCCGGCGGGGCGACGTTTCCTAATCCGATTTATCAACTGTGGATCAAAGACTTTGGACAACTGCATCTCGATATCAAGATCGCTTACGCCGCCAAGGGTTCGGGCGCAGGGATTGGCGGCCTGCTCGACAAGACTTTCGATTTCTGCGGCTCCGACGCTCCGATGAGCGATGACGAGTTGCAGAAGGCGCAAACCGTTAACGGCGACGTAGTGCAAATCCCCTCGGTCGCCGGAGCCGTTGTGCTGGCGTTTAACCTTCCGGGCTTCACCGGCGATCTGAATCTCAGCGGGCCGGTCATCGCCGACATCTTTCTGGGAAAGATCACCAAGTGGAATGATCCGGCAATCGCGGCCCTGAATCCCGGTGTATCGTTGCCAGATACGGACATCACGACTGTTCACCGCAGCGACGGCAGCGGCACCAATTTCGTCTTCACTAGCTATCTCTGCACGCAGAGCGATGATTTTCAAACGAAGGTGAATTTCGGCAAGACCGTGAATTGGCCCAACGGCCAGGGTGGCTCCGGCAACGCCGGCGTGACCCAGGCGGTGCAGAAAACCGCGGGGGCGATCGGCTATATCGAACTGAATTATGCCCTGAAAAACTCAATTCCATTCGCCACCATGCAAAACGACAGCGGCAAGCTAGTGAAGGCCTCGCCGCAAAGCGTTTCCGCGGCCGGCGAAGGCGCGGTGAAGGACATCGATGAATACAAAACGCTGGCAGTCCGCCTTTGGAGCCGCGAAGGTGATGATGTCTATCCCATCGCATCGTTCACCTACCTGATTTGCTACAAGGACCTGAGCTATCTGAAGGATCAGGCCAAAGCCCAGGCAATCGTGGATTTTTTCTGGTATGCGACCCATGATGGCCAGTCGAAGGCCGTCGATTTGACGTACGCGCCGTTGAGTGCGGGCGTTGGGCAGCGTGCCGAGCAGGCGATTGCAACGATCCTATTCAATGGCCACGCATTGCACCCGTTGAGCAAATGAATCCCGGCGCAGCAGAAATCGATACGAATTTGACGGAACGCCGCCGGCGCGCGTACGGGGAGCCGGCGCTTTATCTCGCCGCCACCGGCAGCGCCCTGATGATCCTGCTGATGCTGGCGGCGCTACTGGTCGTGCTCTTTATCGCGGCCGCTCCGAGCATCCACAGATTTGGCGGCGAATTTCTGGTCAGCAGCGCCTGGCGAGCGAATTCATTGCCGGTTTTGAAACTGGATGCCCGCGGTAAGCCGATTCGCGACCCCAGAACGGGTATGAAGGTTGTGGATCACTATGATCCGCCACGGTTTGGGGCCCTGGCGTCAATCTCGGGGACGGCGCAGACTTCGGCCATCGCTTTGCTTTTCTCGGTTCCATTGAGCCTGGGCGCGGCGCTATATCTGGTGCGAATCGCCCGCACCTGGATGGTGACTCCCATTTCGTTCCTCATCGAGTTTCTGGCGGCCATTCCGAGCATCGCATATGGGCTGTGGGGCATGTTTGTGCTGGGGCCATGGATGGGCGGCCCGGCCCGGTGGGATCGGATTTTCGGATTCATACCCTTTCCAGCGGGAATCGAAAGCAGGCTGACTTCCATTTTCCATCACGTCCCCGGATTCCGATGGATCGTTGAGCAGCGGATCGGCGGGAAAATTGTCACCGTTCCCGCCACCGGGCGGGATATTCTGGTCGCCGGAATCATTCTGGGGATCATGGTGATTCCGATCATTACCGCTATCAGCCGGGATATCCTGCGAAATGTCCCGCTCGCCCAAATTGAAGGGACCATCGCCCTGGGGGCGACATGGTGGCAGAGCTGCGTCGAGATGCTCAAGTTCAGCCGGAGCGGCCTGTTCGGGGCGATCATCCTGGGCCTGGCGCGGGCGGCGGGAGAAACCATGGCCGTGCTCATGGTGATGGGCAGCACGCCGACGGTCACGACGTCTCCACTGGCGGCCGGCGCGACGATGGCGTCCACACTCGCCGGTGAATTTCCCGAGGCGGCAACCAACGACCTGCATCGCGGCGCGCTGATGGAATTGGCCCTGATTCTTCTGTTGATGTCCCTCGTGTTTAACGTGATCGCCCGATACCTCGTCGTCGGCAAGACCGTCCGAACGGCGGCTGCACACTGAGTCGGAGAGCGGTATGCCTTCACTTCAAGTTTCTCGCGCCAAGTTCAGCAGCCAGATCATGTATGGAATCTGCACTGCCTGCGCGTTTTTGATCGTTATCATCCTGACCCTGATTGCGGGTTACCTCCTGTTCATCGGATTCCATTCGCTGAACTGGCGGTTTTTCGTCAATCTCCCACAGAGCGATCCACCCGGCATGCGCAACAGCATCGAGGGAACGATCATTCTCGTCGCCTTAGCGGCGGCCGTGGGCATTCCCATCGGAATGCTGGCAGGCATCTATCTTTCGGAGTACGACGCGGATTCCGTCCTGGCAACGCCCGTGCGGTTCGTGTCGGACGTCCTGGCCGGCGTTCCCAGCATCGTCGTCGGAATCCTGGGTTATGAACTGGTGGTTGTCCCGATGGGCACCTACAGCGGCTGGGCCGGCGCGGCATCCCTGGCGTTCATCATGATTCCCATCGTCGCGCGCACGACCGAAGAAATGCTCCGGCTCGTGCCGTGGAGCTATCGCGAAGCGTCCGTCGCCCTGGGCGCGACCAAGGCCGGGACGATCATGCGCGTCGTGATCCCATCCGCGACCGGCAGCCTGGTGACCGGCGCCATGCTGGCGATCGCCCGCGTCGCCGGTGAAACAGCCCCGCTCCTCTTCACCGCCGTCGGCAGCCCCTATCTGATCCAGAATCCCAGCCAGCCGTTTCCTTCCCTGACGCTACGGATATACGAATTGTCGAATGAACCTTCGCCGGAATCGCGATCCCAGGCCTGGTCCGGCATCCTGGTGCTGATCGCCCTGATCTTCATCGTCAACCTCGGCGTCCGCTATTTCACCCGCCGACGAAAATAGCTATCCCATTCTCGTCCCTTGCAGACGGATGTCGCGATCATTAACAGGCCAGCCACGACTGCCCGCAGCGCCAGCGCTTTATCGTATTCGAGCCGGCGATGCTGATCGGCACGGACACCGTACCCGACAATAATCTTCTAACCCGCAATCCGTCGAAATCTCGACCTCTTGTAGACTCAGTTCAAGTGTCGCGTATACTTCCGCATTCCAAAACAGGGTAAGGCGAGGTATGGCTTCAGTCTGCTTTTATTTTCAGGTTCATCAGCCGTTTCGGCTTCGGCGTTACAGCGTTTTCGACACCGACCGGCACTATTTCGACGATTACAAAAACGCCGAAATCTGCCGGAAGGTCGCCCACAAATGCTATATCCCGGCCAATCGGACGCTGCTGGAAACGATCCGCGTTCATGAGGGGCGGTTCCGCATCGCCTATTCGATCACCGGCGCGGCCCTGGAGCAGATCCAGCAATATGTCCCGGAAGCAATGGAAACCTTCCACGACTTGAACAAGACCGGATGCGTGGAATTTCTCGACGAAACATATTACCACTCCCTGTCGTTCCTTTATTCGCGCGAGGAATTCCGGGCCCAGGTCGAACAGCACCGGCAATACATCAAGCACCTGTTCGGCCAGGAGCCGCGGGTTTTTCGCAATACCGAGCTGATCTACAACAACGATCTGGCCCATTTCGTGAGCCACATGGGATACGACGCCATCCTCGCCGAGGGGGTGGACCAGATTCTGGGATATCGCAGCCCAAATTTCGTTTATCGCCCGCCGCATTCGCCCAAGCTCAAGCTGCTGCTCAAAAATTACCGGCTCAGCGACGACATCGCCTTCCGGTTTTCCAACCGCGCCTGGGAACAATGGCCGCTGACCGCCGAAAAATTCGCCGGCTGGGTCAGCCAGATCAACGGCAACGGGTTCATCTGCAACCTGTTCATGGATTACGAAACCTTCGGCGAGCACCAATGGGCCGACACGGGCATTTTCGATTTCATGCGGCATCTCCCCGGCAAAATCATGGAAAACAGGGACAATCAATTTCCTCACCCCCAGCCAGGTGATCGACAAATTCGACGCCGTCGGCGAGATCGACGTCCCCCACATGATCTCCTGGGCGGACATGGAGCGCGATCTGTCGGCCTGGCTCGGCAATGCGATGCAGTCCAACTCCCTGCACGAACTGTACAAGCTCGAAGGCCCGCTGAAGGAAAAAGGGGATGAACAGTTGCTGACCGATTGGCGCCGACTGACCACCAGCGACCATTTCTATTACATGTGCACGAAATACTGGTCGGATGGCGATGTGCACAAGTACTTCAGCCCGTACGAAAGCCCGTACGACAGCTACATCAATTTCATGAACGTGCTGGACAACATCCAGACGCGGTTGCGGGCGTAAAGTCGCGCGAGGAAGCCCGCGCCGGGTTCCAGAACTTTCTAGCCTGTCCGGCATGTCGCCGTTATAATTGCGCTCATGACTGCTGATACCGTCTTCGTTCGACTTCGGCGTCGCCCGTTCGTGCCATTTCGGCTTATTCTGAGCAGCGGCATAACCTACGATATTCTGCATCCGGAGATGTTGTTCCTCTCCAAATCGGGTTTGACCATCGCCATCTACGACCGCGACCAGCGGCCCTCGCCGGAAGAGATTCCAGTGCGAGAGACTTTGGTTTCGTTTCTGCACGTGGCGGCAATCGAGGATTTACCTCAGCCGTCCGCAAAAGCGGGCTAGCTATTCTAGTTGCCTCCACGGCAAAATAAATACGCATTCCCATATCTAAAATCGTCAATATGCGGCATTTTTGCCCCGACCTAGATTTTTTTGTTGCATTACAGGCAACAAAGCCGGTAGATTGCCACCCCGTGGAAGATCAGAGCGAACATGCAACGGCTCCGGAACTCAAGATGCTGGGTTCCCGGCTGCGGGAATTGCGTTCAGCAAAGGGCTGGACCTTGGAGGAATTGGCCGAACGCAGCGGCCTTTCCAAGCCGTTTCTTTCGCGGCTGGAAAGCGGTGACCGCCAGCCTTCCATCGCTGCTGTTTTAACTCTGGCAAGGGTATTTGGGGTACCAATGGGGAGCCTGTTTGACGTTAAGCAGGATGATGAAAGCTGTTTGGTTGTTCGGGTCGGCGAGACGACCGTTCAGCACGGCAATGGCATCGAATATCTTCCATTATCCGGGGCCTCACGATTCAACCTCCAACCAATGCGGGCGATGATCTCGCCGTTGCGGCAAGGCTCGGAGAAATATCAGCACGACGGCGAAGAGTGGCTCTACGTCTTGTCGGGCCGGCTTCGCTTGCAGGTGGGAGACCGGGAATACCAGCTTGAAAAGGGTGATGCGGCCCATTTTGATTCACGTCAACCGCACCGGCTCGATGCCTTGGACGGGCACGAGGCCGAGGTGATTTTAGTCGCTTGTCCAATTCCAACCACGCTCATTTCCCGTCGGGAGACGGGTCAACTGATGACCGCCGGGCTATTGGGTTAGCTCGGATATTGTTCTCGACGCGGCGCGGATAGCGGAAACGAAACGAAAACCAGCGGCGGAAGAGGAAGGCTCGCGTAACGGCGCTGGCAGCAATGTGCTGCCGCGCGCGTTCGCTCACGCGGTCCAGGTGAGGTTTATTGCAGGAGTCCGCCATGAGCGATGCCACAGTTGGTCCTAAAGCCGGCGCTTACGCCGAAACGGTCAAAAACACCCACACGAAGCTCAAGCACAACGCGTTGAATTTCTGGGAGGTTTCCGCCCAGGCCGTCGCGCTGATTTCTCCCAGCATGACCGCCGCGTTGATCGTGCCCCTGATGTTCGGAACCGCCGGCACCGCCGGATGGCTCTGCTATCTCTTCGGCACCGTCATGCTGCTTTTCGTGGCGATCAGCCTTAACCAGTTCGCCAAGCGATACACATCCGCCGGAAGCATGTACGAATACACCGTAAAAGGCCTGGGCCCGAAAATCGGCGGAATGTCCGGCTGGTGCCTGATCTTCGCTTACATGTTCATCGGAATCGCCGGCGTCACGGGCTTCACGCACTTCGCGTCGATGCTTCTTAGCCAGGCCGGCGCAACTGGTTATCTAGCGCATCCCTACATAACGCTCTTTGCCATCTGCGTGGTTCTCTCCTGGTTTCTCGCATACAAGGACATCACATTCTCAACGGTGCTCATGCTGATTTTGGAAGGCGTTTCCGTCACGGTCATCATGATTCTGGCGATCGTCGCCCTGAGTAAGACCGGCTTCGTCGATACCGCTCAGCTTCATCCCACTCAAGGTCACGGTTTCATGGACATCGGCTTAGGCGTCGTCGTGGCAATCTTCAGTCTCGTCGGCTTCGAGTGTGCCACCGCCTTCGGCGAAGAAGCCAAGAAACCGCTGATCACTATTCCTCGCGCCGTCATCGCCAGCCTACTGCTCACCGGTGCGTTTTTCGTCTTCATCACCTACGTCGAAACCCACGCGCTCGCCAACAACAATCCCACGCTCGATCAGCTCACCGCTCCGCTGACCACGCTGAGTCAAAACCTCGGCATGGGCTGGATGGGCATCGTCATCGAAATCGGCGCCATGACCAGCTTCTTCGCACTGGCCATGTCCTGCTTGAATGCCGGCTCCAGAATCCTCTTCACGATGGCGCGCTACGGCATCTTTCCCATCTCCTGGGGAAGCAGCCACAAGCACAATCTTACGCCACACGTTTCCTTGACGGTGTTTGGCATCATTCAGTTCTTTATCCCCACGGCGTTCATGTTGTTCTCCTACTCCGGTGGTTATGTGCATGATGGAATTTGCCTTCCAATTGATGCGTTCAACGCCGCCGGGCTCTTCGGCGCGATGGGATTCAGCGGCGCGTACGTTTTGATCTCTCTCGCCACGCCCTTCTATTTAAAGAAGATTGGCGAATTGAAAGCTTGGCACATCGTCGTCTGTGTCATGGCCGAGCTGCTCCTCGTCGTCCCGATCGTCGGCCTCGTCTACCCTGTTCCGCCGTTCCCGGCCAACGTGCAGCCTTACATCTTCGGCGGGTATCTCTTGCTCGGAATCTACATCATCTTCTCCAGGAGCAAGACCACGGCTGAAATCGCCAGCGTCCGAAAAGTCCTCGAAGAGCATGCGATGGCCAAGACGGAAGATGCACCGGTGTCTCCAATGATGCCTCCGGGCGCCGAGCCGGCGTTGGCATGATGCCTAAGCAGTTGCCACTAGCGCCGACGGTGTTCCCGTCATAAACGACCGGCACCGTCGGCGCGGCATGAACGTGGTTCCGCGGCATTCGCAAAGTCTGGCGGCGAAATTCCGTCTCTAAATTCGATTGGTTTACTTGATCGACCAAGTTGATCGAAGTCGCGGGGCCGAGCATGATTATCGCCCGTGGACACACCGATCCCATCTGGAGATCAATTGCCCCACCTCGCGAGCATCTCCATCTATCCAGTGAAATCCATGGAGCCGGTATTGCTCCCGGAGGTTCGTGTTCTGCGCAGCGGAGCGCTCGAAGGTGACCGCGGCTTTGCATTTTTTGACTCCGAAGGAAAATTCATCAACGGAAAACGCAATGCGAAAATCCATCTGCTGCGGTCGAAATACGATTCCTTCACCGGCGAGCTTTCTCTGGGCCGCGCTGAGACCGGCCTGACCGCGGTGTTTCACGCTGATCGCCAGCGGGAAGAGATCGAAGCCTGGCTGGCCGAATTCTTCGGCATTCCCGTCTCATTGCGCCGCAACGGCGAGGTCGGATTTCCCGACGATCTCGACTGCCCCGGCCCGACAGTGATTTCAACGGCAACGCTGAGCGAAGTCGCCTCCTGGTTCAAGCCGCTGGACACCTGCCAACTTCGATTGCGGATCAGGGCCAACCTGGAAATCGGCGGAGTCCCGCCGTTTTGGGAGGATCGGCTCTATGGGGTCAAAGGTTCATTGGTGCGTTTTCGGATCGGGGAGTGTCTGTTCGACGGCAACAATCCTTGCCAGCGTTGTGTGGTTCCGCCGCGCGATCCATTCACAGGCGTGAACATTCCCGAGTTCGCCAAAGTTTTCGCAAAGAAGCGGCAAGAAAATTTGCCCGAATGGGCCGAAAAATCGCGATTTAACCACTTCTACCGCCTGGCGGTGAACACTATAGTGCCCGCCGATCAGGCGGGAAAAATGGTCCGCGTGGGCGATGAAGTGCAAGTCGTCAAAGATGTTTAGCGGCCGCGCTTGTCTACCCTGAGCTTGTCGAAGGGCCCGCCGTGAGACCGCATTTCAGATTTTCGCCGCTCCTCGCTATCATCTTATTCATGCGATTGGGATTCACCGACACTCTTTCCGCGGCCCTCCTGCACGCGGACGAACAGGCCAGGAAGCTTGGACACGACTTCGTGGGAACGGAACATTTGCTGTTAGGGATTCTGACCGGCAAGTCCGGCGATGCTTTTCGATCCCTTCAGGCCGAGACCAACGTCGAGCAATTGTTGCCCGAGCTTATCAGCGCATTACCCGAAGGCGGGGCACACGCGGAGATTACCGGCCGCCTTCCCCTGTCACCCAAGGCGCAACGCGCGGTCAACACGGCAATTTCCGAGGCCCAGGCCGCCGGACAAACGGCGGTCTCCACAAGATTCCTGCTCCTGGCGTTGCTGGGGGAATCTGACTCCGCCGTCAGTGAGATCCTCACCGACGGCGGCGCGGACCTCGACGAGTTACGCGGTCTGCTCTCCCGCCCCAACGGAAACGCGGAACATTAGGTCGGCGTATGTCGGAGCTTTTTTGCGACCGCCTGCTCGATGCGATTGATTACTCACAGGCTCCGATATGCGTGGGAATCGATCCGATCCTCGAATCGCTTCCCGAGTCAGTACGCGAAAAATTCCAGTCGCGCGATGACGCCCCAGAAGCCGCCATCGACGCGATCTTTGATTTCACGGCTCGCGTGCTCAAAATCGTCGTGCAGCACGTGCCGATCGTGAAATTTCAATCCGCTTTTTTCGAAAAATATCTCTGGGAAGGCGTGGAGTCGTATTTCAGCCTGATTCAGGAGGCCAAGGACCTGGGCCTATTGGTCATCGGCGACGTGAAACGCGGCGACATCGGCTCCACGGCGACCGCTTATGCGGCGGGACACTTGGCGGAGCAAACCGGCGGGACCGACTCCGAGATCGCCACACCCGATGCGATCACGGTGAATCCAATGCTTGGCCTGGACGCGTTGGAACCGTTCATAAAGACCGCCAAAGATTTCGCCAAGGGGCTTTTTGTCCTGGTAAGGACAAGCAATCCCGGCTCCGGCGAATTGCAGGATGCGAAACTGGAATCCGGCCGGACTTGGTCGGAAATGCTCGCGGAGAAACTGGCCCCGATCGCCGCTGATCCGGCGCTGGTCGGATCGCGCGGCTGGAGCAGCATCGGCGCGGTGGTAGGCGCCACGCAGACGCATACGATGCAGAGCCTTCGCCAGATACTGCCGCAGTCAATCTTCCTGGTTCCCGGCTATGGCACACAGGGTGCCACGGCCGAGATGACCCGGGCCGCTTTCAAGGACGGCCAAGGCGCGATCGTCTCCTCCAGCCGAAGCATTCTTTACGCCCACAAAATCGAAAAATATTCCTCGCAATTCGGCAACAACTGGGAAAAATGCGTGGAGGCGGCGGTTGTGGATATGAAACGGGACATCAGTCAGGTCATCGGTGCTTAGCCATTCGTCATTTGCCGGCAAACGAATCACCGTTGCCGGGCTGGGCCGGTTCGGCGGTGGAATCGCGGTCACGCGCTGGCTCTGCTCGCAGGGTGCGAATGTTTTAGTAACCGACCTGGATACGAAGGAAAATCTCAGCGAATCATTGCGGCAATTGGAGGGATTGCCGGTCGAATACCGCCTTGGCGAACATCGGGAGAAGGATTTTGCCGGTGCGGATATCATCGTCGCATCCCCGGCGGTTCCCCTGCAAAACAAATTTACTCAAGCCGCGCGATCCGCCGGAAAAATCGTCACCACCGAAATCCGCCTCTTCATCGAGCGATGCCCCGCCAGGATCATCGGCGTCACCGGCACCAAGGGGAAATCCACCGCCACCGCCATGCTCGGCCGAATGCTGGAACCGATCACCAAAACCTGGGTCGGCGGCAACATCGGCAAATCCCTGCTGGCCGATCTCGAAAAAATCGGAAAAGACGACTTGGTTGTTCTCGAACTGTCCAGCTACATGCTGGAATATCTGCGCGACATGAGATGGTCGCCGCACGTCGCGCTGGTGACGATGATTTCCAGCGACCACCTGCCCTGGCATGGTTCGCAGGAGGCGTACGTCGATGCCAAGCGCAACATCATCCGCTTCCAGCAGCCCGAGGATATCGCAGTTCTGAACGAAGATGATCCGACGAGCGCCGGGTTTGCACTGGAAGCGGCGGGGAAAATTATTTTCTACGGCCTCAAGCGGCGGAAGAGATTCGACCTACTGATTCCCGGCCTGCACAATCAGATCAACGCCCAGGGAGCATTCACAGTCGCGTCGATTTTCGGAGTCGATTTCACGCAAGCCCAGCAATCCCTGGCCGATTTCGCGGGCTTGCCCCATCGTTTACAGCGTGTCCACCAATCGGGCGGCGTCACATATTACAATGATTCGATCGCGACGATTCCCGAAGCCGCCGTCGCCGCGCTGGAATCCTTTCCGAGCAAGAAGGTCATCCAGATCGTCGGAGGCTACGGCAAAGACCTGCCGATTACAGCGCTGTGCGCCTCCCTCATCAATCGCGCCAAGGCCGTTCTGTGCATCGGCGCCACCGGCCCGTCGATCGCCGACTTGTTGGAACAATCCCCCTCGCAACACGCCGCCGTCACCTACCGCTGTGGCGATCTCGCCACCGCCGTCACCATCGCCAGGCAAATCGCCACCCCCGGCGACATTGTGCTGCTAAGCCCCGGATTTAAAAGCTACGACCAGTTCGTGAATTTCGAGCAGAGGGGGGATGAGTTTACGAGGCGGGTGCGAGATCGCGGTTAGGCGGGATTGGCCGCCGCGAATACAGCTTTCGCATCGGCGGTGAATCCTTGCAAAAGCGATGAATGAACCAGGCCGTTCCCAATTTTTTCGCTGAAAGTGACATAGTTGCCATTCTCCAGTTTCAGAACGCTGATCGTTTTGCTTCTTGGATCAACGATCCAGTATTCCGGGATACCGGCGTCGGCATATTCACTTCGTTTGGTCTGCAAATCGCGGGCGGGATCGTCCTCGCTCACGACTTCCATGACAAGGTCAGCCCCCTGCCAAAAGCGATTGCCAACTTTCGAAATATTGGATTGAAGCGCGAATAGAACATCAGGCTCTCGAAACTTTCCTTCGCCGATCTTGAGCCGGAGCGGTGACATGATCGCCCGGCCCAGATTTCGTGGCCCAATGAACGAACGGAGCAGATTAACTAGAAACAGAACGATCTCCTGATGCTCCAGAGTGGGCATTGCAAGTACCTCTATCCGGCCGTTGGAAAATTCGGCCACACGTCTTGTGTGATCTGTGAGAAATAGATAATCACCTTCGCTAAGATCGCCCTGGTTGGGAAAGAGCTCCGCAATCTGCCAGGCAGGTTGGGCAACGGTGTCCGCTAATGGGGAGCGAATGGATGCCATGGTTAGACGCCTCAACGAAGATTATACCATGGTGGAGCGTAACCGGCATTTGTTTTGGCGTTACTTTTCCGCCGGAATCAATTCCAACTCCGCCCACGCCAGCGGATGATCCGAAGCCCCCTTATCGATCAGCCCCGAATCCAGGCTGCGCATCCCGCGGGCAAAGATCCGGTCAAAACTGTCGCTATGTGAGTCCCCAATCGGATCAATCACGTCAAGGGATTTTCGCAAGGAATCGATTTGCGGATCGTTTGGCGTCAAATTCAAATCACCCATGAGAATCACCGGCTCCTGCATGGATTGGAACAGCGAAATGACGGTGGCTAATTCGTTTTCGAGATCATCGTGGCGCTCCAGGTGCGTGATAAGCACGTTGAGCGGCTTACCTGCAAATTCAAGGCGGAGAACCAGCACTTCGCGATTACTATCGGCGGTTTCGTTCGAAAGAGGGAATCGTTGCCAATGTTCAATCGAAAGAGTGGTCAGCGCACCATCACCAAACGCATCGTGCCACCACTGGCGTTCGACGGGGGCGAACAGCGCCGGCATGTTAAGTTTTTCGCCGAGGATCTCCGCTTGGTTGGATTTCGAAAACGGCCCGCAGCCGTGAACCTCTTCCATTCCGATCAGATCAAATCCGCGCATCGTGTCAGTCGTGGCATCGCCCGATTTGCCGTCGATATTGAACGTCGCCACGCGAAGAACATCCCCGCTGGGCCGGCTTGCGGGCGCGGGTCCGACGAATGATGTCCCGGACGCCCCCCCCAACGGTATCTTTTGCGAGCCCTGCCAGGCCATGAATCCGGCGACGATGATGAGAAAGATCGCAATTCGCCCCGCCGTAAATCGCCGGCCCCGGCCGTTTGGAAATCCCGGTGTCGTGCTCATCGCCCCACCTCGCTCAATTCCTCGGTTCGCTCCAATTGCGACTCGACTTCATACCCCAGCATTCTGCTCTTCATCCAGCGGATCGCCAGCAGATCGTGAAAACTTTTGAACAGCCGATTCCACACGCCATACTTGCTTTGACCGTGCAGCCGTGGATTGCTGGCCACCGGAATTTCAGTGACGGTGAATCCCTCCATTTTCAAAAGCGTGGGGATGAACCGGTGCAGGCCGCGATAGAGCTTCAATTTCGCCACGCATTCCCGGCGGAAGGCCCGATACGTGCAACCGGCATCGGAAATCTGTTCATTGGAGAGCCTATTCCGGACCCAGTTGGCGATTCGACTGGACGCGACGCGGAGAAAATTATCGCCCTGGCCGCGGGATGCGACACGGGTCCCGCAGACGCAGTCAAACCCCCGGTCCAGGGCCTCAAGAAATTTCGGGATATCCCTGGGATCGTTCTGAAGATCAGCATCCATGGTCATGACAAAACGCCCTCGCGCCGCCCGCAGACCCGCATCGCTGGCGGCGGTTTCGCCGCGATTGGCCTTGAATTTTATGCCGCGCACACGCGCATCGCGCCCAACCAGCATCTCGATTTGCTTCCAGCTTGCATCGGTGCTTCCGTCGTCGACGAGAATGATTTCGGCGGAGATCTCCGCGGGATCGATAACCTGAACGATCGCCTCATGGAGCAGCGGAATATTCTCCGCCTCGTTGAATATCGGAACGCAAATGCTGAGCACGGGCTGCAAATTCATCGGACATCGGCCGTCGCCGCCTCCCGCCGCTTGCGATAAACCAGCATCAAATTGCGCGAGTACGGAATGATATTCAGGACGTAACCGGCGATTCCAACTGAATCCTGCTGCCGGAGAAAATACGCCAGGCACAAAATAGTGCCGAACAAGCTTTGCCACCAGAACGCCACCGGGATTCGGCTTTCCTGGTGCTTCTCGCTGTAAAGCCATTGAACGATAAACCGCGTTCCAAACGTACCGATGCCGGCAAAGCCGATGGCCTTCCAGAGCCAGTAGTTGTCCTGGTACGGCATCCTGAATATCGCGACGCTGGTATAGATAAGCAAAAGTTCAGACATGTTTTTCAAAACCTGCGCGGTCTACTGGCCAACACGAGGATTTCGCGCAAAAACGATTTGATCGTGCTGCAAATGGCGACAACCTCCGATTCGCCCAACGACGGGAACATCGGAATGCTGAGGATGCGCTTGACGAATTCTTCGGTCCGGGGAAGAGCCGGCTGTTTGCCGAAACGATCGGTGACTGCCGGCTGCAAATGGTTCGGCACGGGGTAGTGAATCCCGCTCTCAATACCCTGCTCCCTCAGATATCGAGCCAGGGATTCGCGCACGTCGTGATTCTCCAGCCGGATGACGAACATGTGATAAACCGACTCGGTCTCCGATGAATCGATCGGCGGAAGAATGACCTCATTTACATTCGCAAGTTCGCGCCGATACCACTGCGCGACCCGCCGACGGCCGGCGTTCAAATCGTCCAGCACCTTCAATTGCTCCCGCCCCACCGCCGCCTGAATTTCGTTGAACCGAAGGTTGAACCCAAACTTTTCGTGCAGGTATTTATCCTTCCGGCCATGGTTTCGGAGCATGATGACCTGTTGCGCGGTTTGTGCGTCATTGGTCAGGACCGCCCCGCCGTCGCCGTAAACGGTCAGATTCTTCGACGGATAGAAGCTGATCGCCGAATGAGTCCCAAAGCTGCCGGCTCGCTGGCCTTTCCATCGGGCCCCATGCGATTGAGCGCAATCCTCGAGAACCCAGAGCCCGCGTTCCGCGGCCAATCTCAATATGCCATCGATATTGGCCGGGCGGCCGTAAAGATGCACGGGCAGAATACCCACGGTTTTATCCGTGATCTTGTGCCGAGCATCTGACAGATCGATCGTGTAGGTTTCATCAATGTCGCAAAAAACCGGCTTTGCGCCGACATGGATCATCGGCTCCACGGTCGGAAACGCCGTCAGACTGGGGACAAGAATCTCATCGCCGCTTTTAACCCCCTGCGCAATGTGCAGCAGATGAACGGCCGCCGTCCAGGAGGACGAAAGCACCGCATGCTGTACGCCGAAATACGCCGCCAATTCGCTCTCGAACGCCTTGCATTCAGGCCCGAGGATATAATTTCCCGATCTGACGACCTGCAATATGCGATTGTCAATCTGTTCCGATTGATGGACTCGCGACAACGGAATTTTGACCACTGGCCAGCCGCTCCCTTTTTATTCCCCACCCTCAACACGACAGAAAATACGGCGTCGGTTCCTTGAAAACAAGACCGGCTGCACCATACCAGTGGCAAGGGCCAACCGGAAGGCCTAATATGCCGGATGAATGGCAAAGGGCAGTTTCGATCTGATAATCATCGGCGCCGGACCCGGTGGATACACCGCCGCCATCCGCGCCGCGCAACTCGGGATGAAAGTCGCCTGCGTCGAGCGCGAATTCCTCGGCGGCACCTGTCTGAACATCGGCTGCATTCCGTCCAAGGCACTGCTCGACAGTTCGTATCGTTTCTTCGACCTTACGCATCATCTCGCCCGCCGCGGCATCAAGGCCCAGAACGCAACCGTCGATCTGCCTGTCATGATGGCGTTCAAGGACGACGTGGTGAAGAAAATGACCGGCGGCGTCGCGTATCTGTTTCGCAAAAACAAGATCGAGCACCTGATCGGCCAGGGGCGGATCCTCGCGGCCGGCTCTGTTGAAGTCAAAACCCCAAATGGAACCGATACCTACGCCGCCAAGAACATCCTGATCGCGACCGGAAGCGCCCCAATCGAGTTGCCCTCGATTCCGTTCGACGGCAAGCAAATCCTTTCCTCCACCCAGGCTTTGTCGCTCACTGAAGCCCCCAAACGCCTGATGGTAATCGGCGGCGGCTATATCGGCGTCGAGCTTGGAAGCGTTTGGAACCGCCTAGGTTCGGAGGTCCTGGTCCTGGAATTCTTGCCGGGCATTTTGCCCCCCTCGGACCGCGAAATGGCCGGCGCCCTGCAAAAATCGCTGGAAAAACAGGGCATCAAGTTTCGCTTCAACGCCATCGCCGATTCCGCGCAGGTCATCGGCCCAAAGGTCCGGGTGAATTTCAAGACCGGAGACGAGACCGGCTCTGAAGAAGTGGACAAGGTCCTGGTCTGCGTGGGCCGACGCCCCGTGACCGAAGGGCTGGGCCTGAAAGAGGTTGGCGTCGCGTCGGACCGCAAGGGGTTTGTGCTGGTCGATTCGCATTTCGCCACCAACGTCCCGGGAATTTACGCCATCGGCGACGTCATCGGCGGCTCAATGCTGGCCCACAAGGCTGAAGAGGAAGGCGTCGCCGCCGTGGAGATCATGGCCGGCAAACCCGCTCATGTGAATTACGCCGCCTGCCCGGCGGTGGTTTACACGCATCCGGAACTGGCGTCGGTCGGACTCACCGAAGAAGAAGCCGCACAACGCGGCCCGATCAAGATCGGCAAATTCCCCTTCACCGCCAACGGCCGGGCCCGCGGAATGGACGAGACCGAAGGATTCGTCAAAGTGATCGGCGACGCCAAAACCGACCGCCTGCTCGGCGTCCATATCCTCGGTGCGGCCGCCAGCGACATGATCGCCGAAGCCACCCTGGCGATGGAATTCGCCGCCAGCGTGGAGGATGTGGGCCACGCCTTCCACGCCCATCCAACCATGCCCGAAGCGCTGCGCGAAGCCGCCCTGGCGGCGAACGGCCTGGCGCACCAATTATAAAGCCGCGGGATGGCCATCCCGCGGGCATTCCGTGCGGCACCAAAAAGCCCGCTTTTCCCGTCGCCGTGCCGGGATACTCGACCTTCGCCAACATCCATACCTACCATTATGCATGATCGAGACAATCCTAAATGACGAAGTCGAAATCGAACCCCAGCCGACCGTGGAACAGACCAACGGCGACGAAGAGGCCTTGGACGCCTATTCCCGCACGGTGGTGAATGCCGCCCGCCTCGCCAGCCCGGCCGTTGTGAATATCGAGGTTCATCACGGCAAGCCCGGAGACAAGCGCGGCGGCGGAAGCGGCTCCGGATTCATCTTCACGCCTGATGGATTCATTTTGACCAACAGCCACGTGGTCCACGGCGCACAACACATCGAGGCTGGATTGCCCGATGGCCGGCGGTTCGGCGCCGAACTGGTCGGCGAAGACCCCGATACCGATCTGGCCGTCATTCGCGTCGACGGCCCAAACCTCCCCACCGCCGTCCTTGGCGATTCCGCGAAGCTCAAGGTCGGCCAACTGGTGGTGGCCATCGGAAACCCCTACGGATTTCAGTACACCGTCACCGCCGGCGTCGTCAGCGGCGTGGCCCGCAGCATACGGTCGGTCTCCGGCCGACTGGTCGACAACGTAATCCAGACCGACGCGGCATTGAACCCCGGCAACAGCGGTGGCCCGCTGGTCAACGGCCGGGCCGAAATCGTCGGCGTCAACACCGCCATCATCCGCCCCGCCCAGGGCCTTTGCTTTGCGATCCCCAGCAACACTGCCACCTTCGTGGCCGGTCAACTCCTCCGCTTCGGCCGCGTGAAACGCAGCTACGTCGGCCTCGGCGGCCAGGACGTCCCGCTGCATCGGCGGATCGTCCGCTTCCACAAACTATCCGCCGACGGCGGCGTGCTGGTCATCCAGGTTGAGCCCGGCAGCCCCGCCGATCGCGCCGGCGTCCGTGAAGGCGACATCATCGTCGATTTCGACGGCATCCCCATCGCCCACATGGACGAACTATACCGCCTGCTGACTGAAGACCGGGTGGGAAAGACCGCGGAGTTGGTCGTACTGCGCGGACTGGAATTGCAGGCACTGATGATTACCCCGGCGGATAAAAAATCCGAGACACAGAATTTGAATGATGGATCGGCGAATTAAGATCTGGAATCGAAACAGAAGCCGGTTGGCCAAATTCCAAAAAGGCTATTTCTGGTTTTTTTAATTTCAAATTTCAAATTTCGAATTTGATTCGTCATTCGAATTTCGAGTTTCGGATTTCAGTGGACCTTATTCGCTCGCCGGCAACGGCGCCACCGTGTCCGCCCCCCGCGCCGCGATCAGGACCTCGGTCTTCGGCGGATGCGTCTGCACCCGGTACCCACTGTAAACAATCCACGCATCATATCCGCGTGTCATCGCGTACCCGCGGACGTGATACATATCGTTCTCCGCTTCAAACCAGCATCGTCCAAGCGAATCGGTCCATTGTCCGATCAACCGGCCGCTGCCGTCATCGGAACTGGCGTACTGGGCCTTGGCAAACCAGATGAGCGTCTGCGGAGAAAACAGGATCGGCGTATGCATGTAGGCCACGCCCATTCCCACGTGCTTGTCCGGCGAGCGCCATTGCTGATGGGAATAAATCCAATTGGACGTCAGCGGCAACTGGACCCATTGATCCGGCGGCGCAGGAAACGCGCAGCTTTTGAATCAGGTGAAGCGACGAAAGCCCCGATCGATTGATCATCGCCTGGTGCATTTCCAATTCGACCGCTGAAACAGCCTGGATCTGACACCCCACCAGCGTGGCGACACTGATGCCGGCGATGAATCTCAGGATTACATGACCGCCTGTGCGCAGGAGGCGATTTCGACAAAAAATTGCGCCCATAAACTCTCCATACGCCAGTACGGCAAGGGCACACGGAGCGGTTAAAAAGTCGCGAGCGGTTGGTTTTGGGAGAGGCCGGTACTGGCTAACTAATTGCCCGGGGTTTGCGGTCTCCCGACGCGCGTATGCTCGCGCGCTCGGACCGCGAAGTCAAGTTCTTTCGGGAGGATCTGCCCCGATTTGAGCGTCCCCGCATAAACCGCCCAACCGTCCCAGCCGGACACCATCAGGTTTGCCCGAATGACATACAAGCCCCCCTGCGCGACGAACCGAATTCCCGGCAGGCTCGGATCGTCCTGCCTGTAAAAAAGCGTCGCATCCCCCTCGGTCTTTTTCATCTGGCTGAGGAATGCGGTAAACGCCAGACTCCGCCCCACGGGCAGAGGCATTCGAAAATGGATCACCCCATAAGCGGTCTCACCCGTCGGGCTGAGCCAAACCTGATCGTTGTGGTCCGGCGTCGATTTCAGGGCCTGCGCTTTCCACCCGATGGGCGGATCACAAACCGCCTTGACATCTGGATCGAATAACGGAACGGAAAGACCGACAATGTCGAGGCCGGTTTGCCCGGTGGCAGGCTTCGGGGTCGAGCAACAAGCGGCCATCCCAAACAGCATGGCCAAAAGCGCGGCAACGAGCGGGTAACGAACCATCCCCGTCATTTTTTCGCGACAGCCGGCGCGGCACCCTTTGGGGCGGCGGTTTTCTGGAAGCTGTACGTTCCCCCGAACTTCTTGCTGAATCGCTCCACCCGTCCGGCCGTATCGACGAATTTCTGCTTGCCAGTGAAAAACGGATGGCACGCGCTGCAAATATCGACGTTGATCTTAGCCATCGTGCTGCGCGTGACGAATGTGTTTCCACAGGCGCAGTGGACGTTGCATTTCTGGTAACGGGGATGAATTTTCGGTCTCACGGACAAAACTCCTTTTAGCTGGTCGTGCGTAAAGCCAATGGACCCCACGTCAGCCGGCTATTTTGGGCTAAGAACAGTATCAGCGGTAAACGGAAAAGGCAAACGAGTCCTTTGAATAGCCTGACATCCAATCAGTAAACCTTCAATCCCGGCGCGGCCTGCCGACTTTAGTCGGCAGGGATCGCAATTATTCAAAGGTCTCAAACGCCTTGGCAATCGAATATTTCCGCGTTGACCCCGATTCAGGCATAATGCCCCACCATGGCGAGGCCAATACGAGGCATACGAGGCGGTAAAACGGCTAGGGGTTCGTCGAGCTCAACCCCCTTCCCCGAGGCGACCAAGGCAACACCGGTCCCCGCCCCGGAAGCGGATTCGAATCAACAACCCCTGCTCTTCGAGATCGGCTGGGAAGTCTGCTGGCAGCTCGGCGGCATCTACACCGTTCTGCGCTCCAAGGCTCCGGCCATGCTGGAGCGCTGGGGCGAGCGATATTTTCTGATCGGTCCCTACAACCCGCAAACCGCCGCGGTGGAATTTGAAGAGCAGGCCACCGACGGGTTCATCCGCAAGACGCTCGACCGGCTGCGCGACGAGGGGATCGGATGCCATTTCGGCCGTTGGCTCGATCCCCGGCCGGCCGAAGGTCATTCTGCTCGATTATCGCGGCCGGTATTCGAATCTCGATCAGGACAAATATCTCCTGTGGAAAGATCACGGCATCTCCACCGTGGCCGACGATGGCGAAGTGAACGAGGTCGTCGCGTTCGGGTTTACGGTCGCCGAATTTTTCGCCGCACTGACGGACGAACTTGGCGGGTCGACGCCGGTGATCGCCCATTTCCATGAATGGATGGCCGGCGTGGCCGTGCCGCGGATCCGCCATCTGAAGCTGCCCGTCGCCACGGTCTTCACGACCCACGCGACGCTGCTCGGCCGATATCTGGCCAGCGACAACCCCGAGTTTTACAACCATCTGCCCTTCATCAACGCCGATGAACAAGCCGGGAAATACAACATCTATCCCCGCTTCGCCATCGAGCGGGCCGCGGCCCATGCTGCGACGGTCTTCACCACCGTCAGCCAGGTCACCAGCTTCGAGGCCGAAAAACTGCTGGGCCGGCCGCCCGACCTGATTCTCCCCAACGGCCTGAACCTCCAGCGCTTCGCCGCGTTGCACGAATTCCAGAATCTGCATCGCGAGTACAAGGAGACGATCCACGAATTCGTCATGGGGCATTTTTTCCCGAGCTACACCTTCGATCTCGACAGCACGCTCTACTTTTTCACCAGCGGGCGATACGAATATCGCAACAAGGGAATGGACCTGTTCATCGAGGCGCTGTACCGCCTCAACCAGCGGCTCCGGGAATTGACCGATCGGCCGACCATCGTCGCGTTCATCGTCACCAAGGCCGCCACGCGAAACATCAACGTCTGCGCGCTTCAGAGCCAGTCGATGTTCGAGGAGCTTGCACAAGACCTGCGAGCAGATCGAGGAGCAGATGGGCCGGCGCCTGTTCCGCGGCGCCGTCAACGGGCGCATCACTGCCGGACGAACTGCTGGACGAAGACGAACGGGTTCGGCTCAAGCAGGCGATCTACGCCTGGCGCACCGGCCGCCAGCCGCCGATCGTCACGCACGACCTCATCGACGATGCCAACGATCCGATCCTCCAGCACCTTCGCCATCGCGGGCTGTTCAACGCCCCGGACGATCCGGTGAAAGTCGTTTTCCATCCGCAATTCGTCACGGCCACCAGCCCGCTGATCAGCCTGGACTACGAGCAGTTCGTCCGCGGCTGCCACATGGGAATTTTCCCCAGCTATTACGAGCCATGGGGATATACGCCGATGGAATGCGTCGCGCTGGGCGTCCCCGCCGTGACGACCGACCTCAGCGGTTTCGGCGCGTACGTTCAGCGGCACATTCCCGGACACGGCGAACGGGGAATTTGTGTCCTGAACCGCCGGACCCATAGCTTCGATGAAAGCGTCGCCGAGCTTGTCGAACATTTGTTCGAATTCGTCAAAGCTTCGCGCCGCGAGCGGATCGAAAGGCGAAACAGCGTGGAGCGGCTGAGCGAGACGTTCGATTGGCCGCAGTTGATCGGATATTACAACGAGGCACACGACATGGTGCTGGAGCGAGGAACCGCGTTTCACCCCGGAGCGGTCGATGTGCGGGTGGTATAGGGCTTGGAATTTTGGGAGGATTAGAAGGCCATCCGCCGATCCGCTTGAAGAAATTGCTCGTGGTCTGCCATCGTCATGACTCAAAGCACGCCAACACCCGATGCGCGGCTGCGCATCATCCACTATTCCCCCGGCATGCGCCTGGAACTAGGGGGCGTCGTTCGCAGCGTTCTGGATTGGTGCACCGTGATGGCCGCGCGGGACACGACGTCACACTTGTCGCATACGACTCACCGGATGTTCCTTCCGACTGGAACGGCCAAAACGGAAAACCAAAAGTCGTCTGGATTCCCGCGGCCTTCCGCTCCAACTTCTTTGTCCCCCATCAGGCCGTGAGCATTTGGCGCGATCTTCTGGCCGGTGGCGGAGTCGCCCATCTCCATTGCCCATGGACGGCCAGCAATATCCAAATGTCGCGCGTCGCCCGCAGGCTTGGTGTGCCGTATATCGTCTCCATCCACGGAATGCTCGATGATTGGTCGATGAGCCAGGGTGGCTTGAAAAAGAGATTCTTTCTTTCCGTCGGAGGGCGCCGGTACATGCGTGCCGCCAATCGCCTGCACTACACCGCGACCGCCGAACGCGAGCAAGCCGAGCGATGGGTGCCCGGATCAACCGCGGCTGTGCTGCCGTATCTAGTTGACCTCGCCCCCTTTCAGTCACTTCCCGGCCAGGAACCGGCGCGAGCCGCGTTCGCGGCGCTCGGCGGAGATGATCCCAAACTCCTGTTCCTCAGCCGGCTCCATGAGCAAAAAGGCGTGCATCTCCTGATCGAAGCTGCCGCACTTCTGCGGCAGAAGGGCCGAAAGTTCAAGTTGCTTCTGGCCGGGACCGGCAGCGCCGCGTACGAAAACCAGCTCCGCGAACAGACCAGGCGGCTCCAACTGGAAGATGTCGTCACCTTTCTCGGTTTGGTCAAAGGCGTGGAAAAGATTTCGCTCTATCAATCCGCCGACTTGTTCGTTCTGCCGACCCAGCATGAAAACTTCGGGTTGGTGCTGATCGAGGCACTGGCTGCGGGTACGCCGGTGCTGACGACACGTGGCACGGATATTTGGCAGGACATCGCCGCCGCGGGCGGGACGATCGCGGAATACACGCCGGCCGCGATTTCCGCCGTGTTGGACAAACTGTTGGAAGACCGAGCTTCGCTAGCGGCCCAGGGCCAGCGTGGGCGGGATTGGGTGATGCAGAACCTCGACACCGAAAAGCTCGCGGGGGACTATGAGCGGCTGTATGCGGAGGTGATCGCGGAGCAAACCCGCGGTACTGCGCACGGCCGCTAATTCAAAATGGAGATTTCGTGGAACCGCGGCCGTCGATTTAGAAGAATTCCGCGCCGCACTCGAAGGTGCCATTGCCGTTGAAGCTCGGACGGCAGGAGGCGATTCGCACACGGGCGCTGGCGCGCAAGCCGCCGGTGTCCAGGACCATCCAGTGAACGGCTTCCGGATCGAGCCGCTCATCAGAGCTGAATCCGATGCCGTGCAGCGAGAGATCGACAACCACAATGTGATGATTCGACCCGCGCGTTCCAGCTTCTGCTGAGAGCCAGGCGTTGCTGACGAATGACTGGCGCGGGCTGCGACGGCGATCGGCTGGATCGGCCACGGCCGTTGCGCCGGTCTCAAGTTCTCTGTTATAGGCGGTTTCCATATCTGTTTCCTTCGGCCATAGTAGGGGGTGACTTTGGCCGGTGAGCTTTGCCGCTTATACTTCGAAAATGGGTTATCGGACGCACGAAGGGAGTTTCTGAACGTGGAACAGCGTATTTGCAAATCGCACAAGGTTCTGGTCGGCCTGGAAGTTCACGTCCAGCTTTCCACCCAAAGCAAGATGTTCACCGGGGCCGCCAACGGGTTCGGCGCCGAGCCCAATACCCAGGTGGACGAGCAGGTGCTGGGCCTGCCCGGCGTTTTGCCGGTGATGAACAAGCGGGCGGTCGAATATGCCATCAAGGTCGGGCTTGGCCCTGGGCTGCAAGATCGCCAAGCACACCAAGTGGGACCGCAAGAGCTATTACTATCCGGACCTGCCCAAGAACTATCAGATCAGCCAATACGATCTGCCGCTCTGTTATCAGGGCGAATTTGAACTGGTGCGAAAGGATGGCAGCACGCTGAAAATCCGCATTCGCCGGGCACATCTGGAAGAGGATGCCGGGAAACTGCTGCACGAAGCGCCGGGCGGATACGCGATCGACTTCAGCATCGTCGATCTGAACCGCGCCGGCACGCCGCTGCTGGAGATCGTCACCGAGCCCGATCTGTCCAGCCCGCAGGATGTCGCGCTGTTCGGCCAGGAATTGCAAAAACTCGTGCAGTTCCTCGGCGTCAGCCACGGCCAGATGCAGATGGGCCACATGCGGTTCGAGCCGAACATCAACGTCCACATCACCGATCGGACGGGCAGGTTCACAAAACCGCCATCACCGAAATCAAAAACCTCAACAGCTTCAGCGTCCTGGAACGGGCGACCGCATACGAAGTCCAGCGGCAAATCCGCCAATGGGAAGAAACCGGCTCACTCGGCCGCAAAAGCACCTACGGCTGGGACGAGGCCAGCGGAACGACATTCCTGCAGCGCGAAAAGGAAGAGGCCAACGATTACCGCTATTTCCCCGATCCCGATCTGGTGCCGGTGGAAGTGGATGAGGCATGGCTCGCGGAATTGAAATCGCAGATCGGCGAACTGCCCGCGGCCCGGCGGAAGCGATACGTCGAAGCCTGGGCCTGCTCGGCCACCGACGCCGCGATTCTCGCCGGCGACCGCGCCGACCGGCGAATTTTACGAAGCGGCCATCGCCGCCGGCGGCGACGCCAAACGCGTGAGCAATCTGATCCTTTCCCACGGCCGCCGCCTCGCCAACGAAAAAAGCGATGCCGCTGGCGAGATCGGCATTTCACCCGAGCGGTTCGCCGAAGTGGCCAGATTGATCGATCAGAACAAAATCTCCGCCAGCACCGCCGGGGCGATTTTTGACAAGCTTCGCGAAAGGGACGCCCCGCCGAAGCAGTTGGCCGCCGAACTGGGCTTGATGCAGGTCAGCGACACCGGCGCCATCGACGCGGCCATCGACGCCGTGATCGCCGCCAATCCCAAACCGCTGCAGGATTACCGGGCCGGCAAGCAAACGGCGATGGGCGCGCTGGTCGGCATGGTGATGAAGAACGGCAAGGGGTTGAATCCGAAGATGGTGCAGGAGCGGTTGAAGGAAAAACTTCTGAAATAGTCTTCGGGAGGGTACTTGAGCAGACAGGATCCCGACCCTCAAATCCTATCGTACCAAACTCCCGAGGCTCGGAAGGGCTGGCGGCAGAAGCTTGATGCTCCGGCAATCCTTGATCTCGGAGCGGTTGCAAGCGTTATCTCGCTCGTTGTTTCTGTGGAGATGTTCGGCGCGGGAGGCACCGATACCACGTGGTGGATTTGGGATTGGCAGTCGATGGCTCTCTTCTGTTTTTACCGTGTTCTCGAAGCACTTATCGCGGGATTGCCTATTTCCGCAATGATCATAAGAATTATTCGGTATTTTACCGGGAGATCGATCCGAGGGTGCGTAAAATGGATTGCGCTGCTGCTATCCTTGCTTTTATTTTTTGGTTCACTTTTGTCGTTGATCCGCTTAGGTGTCACATTTGATTCGCTGCGATAGAACAATCGGGCTGTAGCCATGCCTTCCACAGTGCCTTCCAAGCTCGACCTCAAACGCGATGAAAAGCTGGAAATCCTTTGGAAGGACGGGCAGCGGAGCGTTTACACCCTTTCCTATCTGCGCTCGATGTGTCCCTGCGCGATGTGCAAGATGATTCGCGAAGGCCGCGATCCGCATGATATTTCGCCGACGACGACCAGAAAACCTCTGCTGAATATTTTGCCGGGGAATTACGCCCAGCCGCTCACTGTTTTGAAGGCGGAACTGGTGGGGAATTACGCGCTAAAGATCGACTGGTCGGATGATCATGCCACGGGAATTTATTCGTTTGAATATCTTCGGTCGATCAGCCCGCCATGATTTCTACAAATCCGCCATTGCCTGCGACAGCCGGCGGACTTCCTGCAGGGCCATGCCCTTGAGTTTCGGAATGTGATTGCCGATCGGCGGGACAATCGCATGGGCGACGCCCAGTCGGGAGGCTTCGCGCAGGCGCGTTTCCAGTTGCGGCACGGGCCGCACTTCACCGCCGAGGCCCAGTTCGCCGACGGCGCAGGGTGCCGGTGGGCAGTGGGCGATTCATATGGGCCGAGGCGATGGCCAGGGCGATGGCCAGATCGACGGCGGGTTCGGGCGTTTTGACGCCGCCGGCGATGTTGACGAAGACATCGTCGGCCGCCAGGCGCATTTCGGCGCGTTTTTCCAGGACGGCGATGATCATGGCGACGCGGTCGGCGGAGACGCCGCTGGTCTTTCGCTTGGCGGCGCCGATCACGCTGGAGGCGGTCAGGGCCTGGACTTCGACGAGCAGAACGCGCGAGCCCTGCATGGCGGCGGTGATGACCGAGCCGCTGGGTTGCCCGCCGGGGCCGTATTGCTCCAAGAAGAGTTTGCCGGGATCGGTGACTTCCGCGCAGGCCCTGGCCGGTCATCTCGAACAGGCCGACTTCGTGCGTTCCGCCGAATCGGTTTTTCACGCAGCGAACGATGCGATGGGAGTGAAAGCGATCGCCTTCGAAATAGACGACGGTATCGACGATATGCTCGATGAGCTTCGGCCCGGCGAGCGTGCCGGCCTTGGTGACATGGCCGACCAGGACGATGGCCGTGCCGCTGGCCTTGGCCAGATAGACCAGGTCCATGCAGCGAATCGCGGAGCTGCGTGACCGATCCCGGCGCGGCGGGCAGCTGCGGCTTGTAGATCATCTGGATCGAATCGACGATGGCGACGGCGGGCTTGTGCTTGGCGATCTGGTGGATGATCCGCTCGACGTTGGTCTCGGCCAGCACGAGCAGTTGATCCGATTTGACGCCCAAGCCGTCCCGCTCGCAGCGCGGTTTGCCGGGCGGATTCCTCGCTGGTGACATAAAGAACTTTGGTACCTGTCTTTGATGAAGCCATCGCATGAGCCACCTGGAGCAGCAGGGTGGATTTGCCGATGCCCGGCTCCCCGCCGATCAGCACGACCGACCCGGGAACGATTCCCCCGCCCAGAACGCGGTCGAATTCCCCGATGCCGGTGGTCAGTCGCGGCGTTTGCGATTCGTCAATCTGCCCGATCGGCATCGCTTCGGCGGCAGCGGCCAAATCTCCGCCGGCTCGCTCGGCGCGCGCATCCGGGGCGGGCGGTGTGTAGGCTTCAAGGCTGTTCCACGTTCCGCAATCCGGGCATTTGCCGAGCCATTTCGGATGAACGCTCCCGCAATGATTGCAAAGGAACTGCGTGCGACTTTTGGCCATGAGGGGCAATGCTCCGGATTTTATATTATCACGATAAATGCGCCGGTGGCATGGTTTGCAGTATCGGTGCTTCGGCAGGCATGGTTTCCCGCTTCAAAACACGCAGGGTATACCACGGCATCCATATCGCGCATCTTCCCGTCACGGCGACGATGGTGCCAAGAATGATCCCCCGAAGCCCGAGATGGCAAAACCGCACAAAGGTGAAGCTGAGGGCGACGTTGACGATGCCGGCGATCAGCACCGACAGAGCGAATGCCCGCACTTTTCCGATCGCCAGCAGAATCGCGCGGCCGACGGCGCTGCTGCCGCCGATGACCGTATGGATAAGCATGAGCGGAAGGATCGCGCATGTGGCATCCATGCGGTTTCCGAGCCAGAGGCGGAAGAAAAACGGCGCCGCCAGCCAGAGAATCGGGGCGGCAGCCAGCAGAAGAAGGAACGTGGCAAGCGTGCCGCGGATGTAATACTTGCGGACGAGATGCGGATCGCCCGAAGCGTGGGCGAGCGCCGTTCGCGGCAGGAGCACGGATGCCAGGGCCCCCGCCAGCAGTAGCGCGCCGCCGTCGATCTGCACCGCCGGGGTGTAAACGGCAACGGTCGCCTGATCGATGAGATTCAGAATCAGGAGGTTGTCGGTCGGGGCATAGAGATAGTCCGCCATTTGCGCCGCGACGACGATCCCGCCGAAAATGAGCAATCGGCGAACCATCGGGGCGTTGAATCGGCGCCACCATCGATTGAACAGACCGCTGCCATACCGATGGGACATGACGCCGCGCGCGGCCAGCAGGACGAGCGATCCCGCGACGAGTGCGAAGCCCGTCGCCCGCTGCCAGGGAAGATGAAATACGAAAATATCGAACGCGGTGCCGAGTCCCCAGATGACTTCGTGGCTGGTGAGGAGCAGATTATCCAGGAAGATTTTCCCGGAGGTTTGCAATGCCGCGCCGGCCGCGTCGCTCAGAAGCCGCAGGAGCGTGGCGATCCCCACCATCAGCACCAGCTCGGACGCCACGCCCCCGCTGTGGATGTTCGTTTGCGTCGAATTGAAAAATCGGATGAAACAAGCGAGGAGGACCGCCCCGCCCATCGCCGTGAGCAGGGCCATGAAGAAACCGTTGGCATAAACAGTCTGCACCGATGAAATGGTTTCACTTCCCGTGCCGTTGCGGGCATCGCGGATGGCTTCGGCCGTCAGGCGTATAATCGCCGGGCTTAAACCGATCGCGGCGTATTCCAGAATCCCCACGGTGGATTGAACGATCGCCAGCAGGGCAAACGCCGATTTGCCGGCAACGCGAAAGACGGCGGCGGTCACGACGATCCAGGCGATGACGCGCGCCGCCGTCACCAGATAGGCCGAGGCGATGTCGCGACGAAGGCTGGGCGCGGTTTGCGCGGGAGTATGCACGGGGAGAATATACAGGCTTTACGCCGCCAGCGCCGCCGGCGGAAGAATTGGCGTGGAAATCACCGCAGGCTCGATCACGGGTCGCATACTGCGCCGGATCAGCAGCACTGCCCCGGCGGCCAGCAGCGGAACGACCGGATTAAACGCGAATTTCCAGAGCATCAGCACGAGGAAGACCAGCGTCCAAGACCATATCAGCCAGCGATCTTCCCGGTTCTCGCCTGATACCGCGGCGGGCTCGTTTTGTCGATCCGCGGCGTACACCACGATGCCCACGCTCAGCAGCAGCAGGTCATAGTCGAAATAGAACGGCATAAGCAGTGGCATCGCGGCGATCGTCGCGGCGATCAGACGATCACGCTGCGACAAGGATCTGCCTCGGCCCATGGATTTGATCACCACGCGACCCAAACCCGCCAGCAACGCAATCTCGCTCAGCCCCCACAACACGCGGGTGGCGGTGGTCGTGGGCCCGATGGAGTTGCCCTGAACGGTGTATCGCCAGAACGCCTTGAACGTCACGTGGCGGCCCCAGAGATATGTATTCTGCTCCTGAATCCATTTTAGATTCTGCGGCATGTGATAAACGAATTCATGGAGCGTGCCGGGCATTGTGAGCATGTTGACCAGCACAAGCGCGGTGCCCGTGAGGCATACCCCCAATATCGCCCGCCGGCCTTCAGTCAAGCAAAGCACCGCGGCAATCGCGGCGCCAAGCTGCGGCTTGTAAAAGAGCAGTCCGCAAACCAATCCGGCCAACAGTGGACGATCCGTGCGCCAAAACCAAACGGTTGTCGTCAGAAAAAGCAACGACACCAACGTGTTTTGTCCATGACAAAACGCCTGGATGCAGGGCATTGAAGTCAGCACAAACACCGGAATCAGAAGTCGGGTCTTCCAATTTCCGCGCAGCATTGCCCCCATGAGGAACATCGATGCCGCCAGGCAAATTGCCGAGACCGACCACCATGCGTGCAAGGCCGAGAGATACGGAAGGGCCGCGAATGGCGCGAACATCCATGCGGCGAACGGCGGATTCCACCAGGGTCCAAAGCTCTTCCCCAAAGAAAGCCCGGCCGCGTGGCCGGTGTTAAATTCAAATGCCTTGGTTGCGGGCAAATCGTACAGCCGTTCGTAATGACCCGTCAGGGCGCAATTGCCGCCGTAATAGAGCGCCAGAAAATCATGTCCCAGCATGTCCCACGTGACGGCGCGGTCCTTCGAGAGAAAGATGTTTGCGACCAATACTGTTAAAATTGGGATTGCCGCCAGCCCGCCGGCCGCCCATAGGATCGTGCGGATATCGCCCTTGGTGGTCAGCCGTTTTCTGAGCGAGGGAAACAAGCGCATCGTTTGTCGTATCGGCCCGAATCGCCAGGCGGGTTGTTAAAGTAATCCACCATCGTTACCGGACGCAGGAGCGTGTTATGCACTTTTACACACCCCGCGACGCTTCTGCCTCGATCCCAGTCAAGGAGCGAGGAGGAGATCAGCTCTTGATGAGCTATCGACGACGAGCGACGCTGGATGGGATCGAGGCAAAAACGTCCCGAAGGGTTGGCCCGGAAAGGGGCCATCTGCTTCGTTACCGCGGCTCAATAGCTCATCAAGAGCTAAATTTCGCCGCGGACGCCTCGCATCTGCCCCCTTTCCGGGCCAACGCGGGATGTGTAAAAGTGCATAACATGCTCAGGCCACCCAGAGATTCAGGGAAAATCGCATCATGAGGATCACCGACAACGGCGTGGACATGGACATATAGAGCAAATGAACGATCGGCCGGCGGCGCGCGACGATGGCCAGCATCATGAACGCGGGGAACAAAACCAGGATGAATCGCGTAATCGACCAGAATCGGGATGCACAGAGCAAGACGCTGAACATGATCACCAGAAAAGCCGTGAGACTTGGCCGCAAGTTGCGGATGGCCAGGATCGTGAGAACGGCAAAAAGCGCCGGGCTGCCAAGTTGCAGGCCCGCATGGGAGGAATGCAAAACCGTCGTAAGCGGGCAGGAACTCCATTGCTTTTGCGCGGCGATGAAGGCGAAGGGATTGCCGAATTGCCGCCATTGAAACGCCATCCACGAGAGCGTTCCGAGCGGTCCCCAGGCCAGGGAAAGAATATCGCGGCGGAAGGAGAATCCGCGCTGCAGGAAATATTCAACTGCGAGGCCGGCGGTGAGCAGTACACCGTCGGGCCGGGAGAGGGCGGCCAAGCCGGCGAGCAGTCCGACGAAATTCCATTGTTCCTTGCGTGCGTGATAGAACGCCGCAGCCGCCAGCGCCATGAACAGGGACATGGGATATACCGCGGAAAGAAAGAACGACGTGGGGAAGATCAGGACATACAAGCCGGCGCGGGCCGCCGTGGTCTGGTCGTATCCATCCAGCAACAGAAGGGCCATCATGTAAATGATGGCGACGATCAGCGCGAGGTTGGAGATGACGATCCCGGCGATCAGATACGCCTGGTCGCTTCCACCGGCCAGCAGGCCGCCGAATCGCATCAGCATCGGATACAGCGGTGCGAAGGGAACGCTGTTTTGCTGGTTGGGGATCCATTGGTAGCCGTCACGGGCGATCGTGAGATACCATCGGCCGTCGAAATGTGACCACATGTTCAGCGCGTTGGACGAGGTCGGCAAATCCCATCCAACCGCCCGCGCGGCCGGCAAGCGGTAGATCGCGAAGCAGGCGGCGCAAATCAGAAGCAATCGGGTAAACGCGAACGGAACGATCACGGAGCGCAACAGGGCACGAAAATCAATGCGCGGCCTGTCCGCATCATCTAGGATCGGCGAAACGCCGGTGGCGAAAATGCTGGTTGCTTCAGAACTCAATCAGGGGTCTCGGCGATAAATGGTTTCCCAATCGGCCTGCGTTTCAGCGTGGTAATTCCGCAGGACGTATTCATGAAGGAGATGCCACGCGTGAATGAAATTCGCCTTGCGCCGCGGGCGAAGCCCCAGCTCTTTGATGCGCTGGCTGAGGGCGACAACATAGGTGATCGAATTTTGTCGGCAGCACGATGTACTTCGGACGGCGTTTGATCGAAATCCGATAACATCGCACTGCAATATCTCAAGGGCGCATCATCATCGTTCACCCAGAGAAAAGTCATCGGATAACGTGAACCGGGCTGGAGATCCGTCCGGATCAGCAGGCGCATCATGCCGTCGAGCCAGACGGCGTCGCCGGCTTGGGCATGAGCGGCCAGGTAATTTTCGGAAGCCGTCGGCAAGAGTGACTTCGGCGCATCGGCCAGAACCTGTATCGCGCCGTACATCGAAAAACATGCGGGAACCAGTCAGCGCCGCGGCCAGAGGAACCGGGCGCGAAATTCGCGGGATCAGGCCAAACACCAGGCTCGCCGGCGCGGCCAGAACCAGGAAGTGATAGGAATACATCCGTCGCTGGGCGACGATGCCGGCCGCTTCCAGCGTCAGCCACAGAATCGCGAAAATCGCGATGATACGATCCGGGCGGATGCTCTCGCGATGTTGCGGGCGGCGAAAGATATAGCCTCGAACCAGCATCGGAAAACCGAGGATAAGAATCACGATGACCGGTTTGCTGAGGTCCCAGGGTTCCCAGGGAGAATTGGCGGCGTAGTCGGCGATTTGCCGCGAGATCGCCGGCAGGATCGCGAATAAATCGGCCGCGTGAAAATAGGCGAGTGTCGCGGCCAGAGGAATCGCCAGCCCGGCGGCGGCCGCGGCGGCATGGACGAGGATTCGCCGACGTCTGAAAATAAGAGCGATGCCGAACGCCGCGAGAACAGCCAGCCCGGATGGCTTGACCATCGCGGCGACGCCCGGCGGCCAGTCCGACCAGGAACGAATCTCTCGCATCATCGCCGCCGAGCGCTTCTATCGCCGCGACCGCGGCGAGGATGCTGAAAAACGCCTGAAGCGTTTCCAGTTGAAACCCGCCGAAGACTGCGAAATTAAAATTGAGATAGACCAGCGCGAACAAACCGGTGGGCAGCGCCGCGTATTGTCCAATATTCCGTCCGACGGATCGCGCCAGAAGAAACGCGCCAGCCAGCACCAAAGCCAATTGCAACAGCACATATCCCGGCCAGCAATAGCCGAACATTCGCCAGCATGGGCTGGTGATCAACCCAACTGTGGGGAATTTGTTGTCGATCAGTTCGTAACCGACGCGGCCGCCATGGCTGACAAGCTTCCCCATGTAGATGAACATCGCGCCGTCCGCGTTGAACGGGCGGACGAGATAGCTGAGCCGGCCGACGAGGGCGGAAAAAAGACAGACACCGATCAGGACACCCATGCCGCCGCGCGCGGCCGCGAGATTGTTCGGCAACAGGTTCCGGCAATGCGCAGACTGTCACAGAAGTGTTATCGGCCGGACCGGGATGAGGATTGACATTCGAGTTATTCCGCCCGGTCTCGCGAGACAGGCACCATTGCTTCCACATCTGCCGATAAGCGTTTTCGACATTTCGGGCAAATCGCCGGGCGTTCATCAGCGGCGAAGTCAGCATCCGATGGCGCATCGTCCGGCGGAGCTCGGCCAGACGTGCCGGGGATTGGGCCAGCGTGACCGCTGTTTGCACGTATTGCTTCGGCCGGCGGGCGACCAGTTCGGGAAGACCAAGATTCGAGAGAATGCTTTTCCCGCCGCGTCCGACGGCGGTCTGGCCGGCGAGGCTTACCACCGGCACTCCCATCCAAAGCGCGTCGCAGGTGGTGATCCCGCCGCCGTAGGGAAATGGATCGAGCGCGATATCGATTCGCCCGTAGGTTTGGACATATTGAGTCCAGGGCAATTTGGCGACGAATTCGAGACGGTCGGCGGAAACGCCGCTCGCGGCAAAACGCTGGCGGACTCCATCGAGATGCGATCCCGGATAAGAATGAATGATCATGCGCGATCGCGGCACGGCGTTTAGAATCTCGGCCCACAAGTCCAGCGATCCCGGCGAAACTTTGGCGAAATTGTTCAGGCAGCCGAATGTCACATATCCCGCGCGATCGCTCGGGGGTGGCGATGGCTCCGGCGTAGGCCCGGCACAGCCATAGCACCACCATGTCTCCGGCAATCGAAGCGTCTGTTCGCTGTAAACCGATAAATCGGTTTCCGGCGGATCGAGATACGGATCGGACAGGCGATAGTCGATGGTCTCCAGGCCCGTGCTGGCGCAGTAGCCCAGCCAAGTCGCCTGCAAAGGAGCCGGTTTGCGGGCGAAGACCAAAAGCCGGTTGTGGGCCATGTGCAGCGACAGATCGACGAGAATGTCGATGCCATCGCGGCGGATAGATTTCGGCGAGGGCCTCATCATCGCGATCGGCGACGTCGCGCCAGACATCTGTGTGCCGGCGCAGGAGTTCCGAAAACGCATCCGGCCGCGGGACGCTTGAATAACAGTAAATCTCAAACTGCTTATGATCGTGTTCGCTGAGCAGCGGAAAGAGGTTTTGACCGACGACGTGGCGGCACAAATCGGGGGAAACGTAACCGATTTTCAAACGCCGGTCAGGCGTGCGGTCGTTGGCGTGGGGCCGAATGAGGTCTTTCAGTGGGGCAGCGTGAAGCTCGCTCCAGCGCCGCTGCTGCCGGGATAATTCCACCGGATCGTAGCCGGGATGGAACGACAGTAGGTAAATCAGGTTACTGTGGATCGCCGCGTCGTTGGGGCGGAGATTCATCGCGTTTTCGCAGCAATCCAGCGATTCATCGATAAGCCCCTGCTCCTTGAGTGCGACGCCGAGATTGTTGAAGACCTCAACCAGATCCGGTTGAAGTTCCAGCGCCCGGCGAAAGGCGGCAACGGCACCGTCCAGATCCATTTTCGCAAGCAGGGCATTTCCGAGGCTGGCGGCGGCGGAGGCATCCCGCGGGTTCAGTTGAAGAGCGCGCCGATACGAATCAGCACTGGCATCCCACAGTCCCAACGCACTGAAGGCGTCGCCGGCGGACAGTTGCGTTGGAGCGTGATCGTGCCGCGCCTTGGCGACCTGAACGTGAGCCTTCAACGCCTCTTCGCCCCGCCCGCGGCGATCGAGGGCATTGGCGAGATTGATTTGCGCTTCGATTAACGCGGGATTCAGCGTCACGGCTTTCTGATAGGCGACAATGGCCAGATCCGGATCGCCCCTCGAAAAAAGCGCGTTGCCGACGTTGTTGTAGGCTTCGGCGAAGTTCGGCCGCAGCTCGAGGGCCGTGGCGAATTCAACAAGAGCCGGCTCGATTTGGCCGCCGTTATAGAGAGCCCCGCCAAGGCTGTTGTGGATTTCCGCATCATCCGCTCGGATTTCCGCAGCGGCGCGCCAAGCTGCGATCGCTTCGTCAAATCGCCGAAGTTTGCCCAGGACGATTCCCAGGTTCTTGTGCGCATCGATCAGATCAGGCCGGATTTCCAACGCCAGCCGATAGGCCGCGACAGCGTCCTCGGGTCGGCCCAGCGTTTCGAGCACGACTCCCAGATTGGTTCGATATTCCGCGGAGAGCGGATTGGCCTCGATGGCCCGCTCGATCAGATCACGGGCGTTTTCCTGCTCGCCCCGTTCCGATGAAATGAGGCCGAGCAGATGCAAGGCCTCGCCGCATTCCGGTTGCCGCGACAAGGACTGATTGCACAACCTTTCAGCCTGCGCGGCATCGCCGGCGCGATGGCATTGCATCGCGGCTTCGATGAGTTGTTGAACGGAAAGTTCGGACATATAAGCGGGCCAAAGATATAAGGTGCAATTACATGAAAAAAGCCTATTGCGTCGGATGCGGCCTCTTTCTTACGATTCTGCTCATGATTTCAACTTCCGTGTCTCGCGCGGCGCAAAACGAATTCTGGGTGTATATCGGCACCAGCACCCATACGCCGAGCAAAAGCAAGGGGATCTATCTCTATCGCCTGGATTCGGCTTCCGGCAGGATAACCGACGAGGGCCTGACGGCGGAGATGGGCGATCCCGGCTGGCAGAAAATTTCATCAGACGGGAAATTCCTTTACACCGTGGCCAAGACACAAAACGATCGCCGGTCGATCGTGGCGGCATATCGCGTCGATTCCGCAAGCGGTGCGCTGACGGTGCTGAACCACGAGATCACCGGCGGCAGCGACTCAACCCATCTTGATATCGACCCCGCTCGTACGTGCGCGATGGTCGCCAATTACAATTCAGGTGATATTTCGGTGATGCCGATCAATCCCGACGGCACGGTCGCCGCGCCAACGGCGGTCATCAAGCACACAGGCTCAAGCGTTGATCCCGAGCGTCAGACGCACCCGTATGTACACTCCTGCAATGTCGATCCGAGCGGCAAATTCATGTTGGCATGCGACCTGGGCGTGGACAAGGTCTTTATCTATCGGTTCGACCCGGCATCACGATCGTTGTCGGCCATGGATCCTCCCACTGTGTCAGTGGCTCCCGGGGCTGGTCCGCGCCATCTTTCGTTCCATCCCAACGGCAAATTTGCTTATCTCGTCACCGAGATGGGTGGAACGGTGATCGCTTATTCCTGGGATTCGCAAAAAGGGCAACTGCATCCGCTGCAAACGGTTTCGACTCTTCCGCCGAATTTTCGAGGATTCAATAAGTCCGCGGAAGTCCGCATTCATCCCAACGGAAAATTTCTATATGCGTCGAACCGCGGCCCGGACGATCTGGCAATTTTCGCCGTCGATCCGGCCAAGGGAACATTGACGCTGGTGGGATTTCAGCCGACCGGCGGCAAAGGGCCTCGCGATTTCGCGATCGATCCCACAGGCAATTTTCTCTTCGCGGCCAATCAGGATTCGGATTCGGTGACGGTATTCCGCATCAATCCGGATACAGGTCTGCTTACGCCGACCGATTCAACAATGCGCGTGCCGACGCCCATCTGCGTGACGTTCCTTGCGATCGGAGCATAGATTGCGGTCGTGAGACTTCACGGCTTGGACATGGTTTGCTCCGCGATCACCTCCGCATACAGCCGCTCATAGTCCCCCGCGAGCTTTTCGGTGTTGAGGTTCTGCATCACCCATTCCCGCCCACGCCGGCCCTGGGCCGCTAGCGAAGCTCGGTCTTCCAATAATTTGTCCAGCGCGGCGCAAATCGCCGCAGGCGTATATTCGGCGATCGTCCCGCCCGCGGCGGCGATGTCCTGCCAAATGTCCGTGCCGCGTGTCGTCAGCACCGGCGTACCCGCCGCCAGCGCCTCGATCAGCACCAGCCCGAAATTCTCCTGCTGGGTCGGCAGAACAAACAAGTCGGCGGATTGATAGAGGGAAATCTTTTCCACGCCTTTGACCAGGCCGAGAAAGGTGACGACATCTTCCAGTTGCAGCCGCCGGGTCTGTTCGCGGAGCTGGTTTTCGTAAGCGGCGCTGCCGGTTCCGGCCAGGAGCAATTTGAACCTTCGGCCCTTTTGCCGCAGCAGTGCGGCGGCTTCGATCAGGAGATGCACGCCTTTTTTCTCGTGGAGCCGGCTGAGGAACAGAAGTTTGGGATCATCTCCGCCCAGCGCCGCGAATGCCGCTCGCGCCGGTTCCCGGCCGGGAAGCGATTGAAAAGGCGACAAGTCCACCAGGCAAGGCAGCACCGCTCCAGTCGATCCGGGCACCCATCGTTCCGCCTGCTCACGTTCGGCGGCGGCGGTGTAGTGCAATCGAGCCGCCAGACGCATATACCGGCGACCTCCGACAGAAAGAAATAATCTCTTTTTCAAGCCGCGCTGGTTCATCGACCAATCATCGAGCATTCCATGGATGGAGACGATATACGGCACGCCAAGCCTGCGGGCGACGCGCGACATTTGGATATTGCTGGCCGTCCACGGACCGTGCAGATGGGCGACTCCGCCACCGGCCAGAAGATCACGCCAAATGCGCACGGCCTGACGGGGGACGAAGAAGTTGGAAGCGGAAGGCGGCGGGAATCCAGACGACTTTGGGCTTTCCGTTTTGGCCGTTCCAGTCGGAAGGAACATCCGGTGAATCGTATGCGACAAGCGTGACATCGTGTCCGCGCTCGGCCAGCACCGCGCACAAGTCCAGAATGGAGCGAACCATGCCGCCTTGCTCCAGTCTCATGCCGGGCGAATAATGGACAATGCGCAGCCGTCGATCAGATATTGGCAATGTTCGAGTTCATGGCCCCGGCGGCAGTGTATATCGACTATTTAAGACGGACATTCGTTTCCGGCATAACAAACCCACAGGAGATTTCGCTCACGCTTAGTCACCTTAAGGATATTCGGACAACGATCGAATATTGGGGCACGCTATAAATTTCGAAATTGCTGGCCGTCGCCTCACCGGAGGGATCGAGGATTCGAATTCCATAAAAAAACCGCCAATCCGCGCGATGTCGCATCATTCAGGAGAGAGACGAGATAATCTGCCGGATCCATTATACAGAGTGTTTTGGCCGATATAGCGCCTCATCGGCATCCAAGGGCCAAAGCAAGGTTATTCTATTAATTCGATTCAGTTTTTCACGTCAGGCCAAACCGATATGATGGGTACAGTTTGCATTTGACCCGGTGGATCCCCCCAGTGGAGTTTTCGCGACGTGAAGAACTTCCTAACAGCAACTGCGCGAGCGACCAAATACAGCGCCAGGAAATGGGCGGCGGATCGACAGATTTCCCGGATCGCGGCTGAGGACGGCGCGGCCGCAGTCATCAATTCGGCGTATCTCATCGGTTGCGGCAGGTCGGGTACAACCATCTGCGGCTCGGTCCTCAAAAGTCATCCTGACATTTATTATTTGTTCGAGCCTTACCATCTCTGGGCAACGATCGATCCCACGCTCGACGTTCTCAACTTTTACCATGTCGGCGCCTTCCATTTATTGCTGGACTCCCTGGATTGCACGGATGAAGCCAAGCGCCGATTCCGCGGGTTGCTCCTCGAGCCGCGCGCCGGCGCCACGCGAGCCTTATGTTGGAGAAAACCCCCTTCAACGCCTGCCGCATTGGATATCTCGACGCTCTCAGCCCCGGCTGCAAGTTCATTCATCTGGTGCGGGACGGCGTCGATGTCGTGCGTTCCATCGATCGCCTGTCCCGCGACACCAGCTACCAAATATTGGGGCGGCGCAACATGAATCGGTGGTGGGGACGCGGTGGCTGCAAATGGGCCGCACTGTCCACCGACGGTTTTGCCCGCAATTATTTCAATGATGAAATACCGCTGATGTTGAATTACGAATCGAAAGGGGCATACGAATGGCTCGTGACCCTCGCGGAAGTGGACCGCTGGCGATCGCGTCTTGGCGACCGATTGTTGGAAATCACCTACACGGAATTAACGGAACAAGCCGAAGCAACACTCAGGCGGATTTGCGAATTCCTCTCGCTGCGGGCCGACGAAAAATGGTTGCGCGGCGCGATGAGAAGGTTTGACAAACCCCGCCACAACTACGGAATTCCCGTGGTTCTTCCACCCAAAATGACCGAGGCGTTCAACGCCGCGCAGGAGCGTTTCGACTTTCCCAATCGCGCCGTCGCCGGAATACCCGAAACCAGCGCGCCGGTCCAGATGGCTGTAATTTCCAATGAACCGACTCCCTATCGCCTGCACGTTTTGCAGCGGATGTACGCCGAACTCGAAGAAGTTCAAATCCACAACATCTTCTCGCACACGATCTCAAATCCCAGCATGCCGTGGCAATTACGGATCAACGCGCATCTGAACCCGATTTTTTTCCCTCAATTTCATCTCTGGGAGGGAAGGCCGATTTCGTGGCGTAGCGTGCAGCTCTTCCGCCGGATGCGGGAGTACGTGCTGCAACACAAGATTCAATTGGTGATCTTGTTGGGGTACAACGACCTTGCCCGCCTGCTTTTTCTGTATTGGGCGCATCGGACCGGGCTTCCTGTTTTGCTGGCGGCGGACTCCAATATTTTCGGCGATGCCAAAACACGCTGGTGGGTTCGCATTATCAAGCGGCCCTACGTGCGATGGGTTCTTCGCCATCTGGCCGGTGTGATGCCCATGGGAACATGCGGGCGAGCCTATTTCCGAAGTTATCTCGACCACCGCCTTCCCGAGTTCCTTTTTCCATACGAGCCGGACTACGAAGTGCTCCGCAACTTCGATCAGCGGAAGGTTGCCGAATTCAGCGAAAAGCACGGTCTGGCGCCGGGCAGAAAACGGCTGCTCTACAGCGGACGCCTGATCCCGGTCAAACGGGTCGATGTTCTGCTGGAAGCCTTCTCGCGGGTGGCGCTGGCGCGCCCGGAATGGGATGTCGTCATCGCCGGCGACGGACCGCTTCGCAAGAGTTTGGAGCGATCGTTGCCCGATGCGATCCGATCGCGCGTCAAATGGCTTGGATTCCAGCAGTTCGACCAGTTGGTGCTCACCTATCACGCCTGCGACGTGCTTGTGCATCCGAGCGAATATGAGCCCTGGGCGCTGGTGATCAATGAAGCGGTCGCCTGCGAACTGCCGATCGTCGCGACTTCCGTGGTCGGCGCGGCGGTGGAACTTGTCCGGCATCGTGAAAACGGGTTGCTCGTCCCCCCGCGAAGCGTGGAGGCGATGGCCGATGCCATCTGGGAAATCACCCGCACCGACCGTTACCTTGAAATGAAAGCCAGTTGCCTTCCAATCCTGGACGCCTGGAGGCGTGCCGCCGACCCCGTGCAGGCCGTCCGGGACGCCCTGCGCCATTTTGGTCTGATCTGGCGGCAACCGGTCGCTCCCGCGACTCGGCGCGACTTGGAAAAATCTTCGGAGGCGGAGCATTCGGACCGTCCTATAATCGCCCCAGCGCATGTAAATGATCCGTAGGATTGCGCGCGGCGCGATTTGGATGGGCCCGCGTATTTGTGGTAGTGTCGCGGGCCGATAGATTCCTTAAGGATTTATGAGCGATTTAACCTACACTTGGGATCAAGCGCCGGTTGGAGAACCGGTCGCGCCGGCGGGGATCCCTTGGGCCGAAGCGCCACAGCGGTCGATCTGGCAGCCGCTTCTGCTGTGCCTGCCGTTGATCTTCGCGGCGGGCGGATATCTGTCCGTCGCGCCCCCCCTTGTCGATCTTGCATTCCTACTTTTAACGGCCCTCTGCGTCATCTTCCTCTTTGGCGAACTCAGCCGGTTTGCCGAGCGATTTGGAGTCGGTGGCCTCGTGCTTTACGGCGGCGTGCTGATCTGGTTCTGTTACGACTACTTTAATGTCTGGTTTCTGGGGTGGGCCAGGCACTGGAACCTTCCGTTCAGCCAGGAGGTCGTCGCCAAATCGGCGATGTACCACATGATTTACATTCTGTGTATGTCGATCGGGCTGCGGATCCGGGCTGGCCGATGGCTTTCCCAGCTAATCACCAAGTTGCCTGAACTCCCCAATCCTTCCAATTATTTCGCAGTCGTTATTCTGACCCAAATCATCGGGCTATTGCCATATTCCATATTCACTCGTGAGCCGTTTTATCTGGCCATATACCATCAAATCACCGCCGGCCGTGGCGGATTTGGCACGCAATGGACCGTGGGGCGAACGGGAAATCTCAACTACAATTTCGGAGGCTATGTCGCGGAACTTCTGCAGGTCGGCAATGGCGGCGCGATTCTCGCCTCATTCTGCATTGTGTTCTTGCGCCAGAATATCATAAAAAACGTCATTTGTGCGTTGATTTGGATGCTTTGGGTGGCATTAAGTTTCGGAACGGGGACTCGCGGCCAGGTCTCTACTGATTTGATGCCAATGATCTGCTTCATCTTCATCCGTTATCACGTACAAGCGCAGGAACTCCTGCATCGCTACAGCATCCGGGCATATGTTTTCGTCGGCCTCTTTCTGCTCGCGTCGGTAACCCTTTTTCAAATTCAGGCCCGCTTTAGGAGCAGCGGATTCTCCAATATAAATTTCTCCGAGGTTTCGTTAACCAAACTCGAAGGCAACGAGATGTTTTCCACCGGTCTTGTGGGATTCACGCTTATTCCAAGCCATCACGATTACTTTTACGACAACTTTCCCGGCGAGGGAATCATTGCCCCGATTCCACACTTCCTTTTATGGGCCGCCATTGCGCCAATGCCCCGAGCGATCTGGACGACCAAACCGGTCGAACAGGAATGGGTCTGGTACAGTTCCCTTGTCAGCGGTCGGAGTACCCTCGGGGGCGGAACCGCTGAAGGAACAACCATATCTTCGGGAATCGTCGGTTACTGGTTTTTCCGTTTCGGGCCGGCCGGTGTAATCGAGGGCGGCCTTTTCATGGGATGGCTTTTGAGCGTCTTTGAGCGAACATTGTACAACAACGGTGGTCGACCCCTTACCTTCCTGGCCTCCCTGGCGCTGTTTACGTGGATGTTCCGCACGTTCCGGGACGCCGACCTGCAGGACCTGGCTGATACAGGAGTCGTTCTGGGCGGACTGTCGATTTGCGTACTAATGCTTCGCCCGTTCCTCGCATCCCGCCAGCATTCTACCCCGACATGACGCGCGTCAATTGGATTGTCACGCAGATAGGATCGCGGGAGCGATATGCGGTTCCGCGCGCCTTTCATGCCCGGGGAAACCTCCATCATTTTTATACGGACATGTGGTCGGGCCCTGGAGCGAAGTTTGCCCGATTCCTGCCGCGCGGCGATGGATTCGCTCACCGGTTTCATGCCAGTTTGCCCCGGAATCGAGTCACCGCGTTTAACGCCTTTGGTCTCCGCTGCGCACTGCGCCCGCTTTGGCGGGGTCGACCGAAAACCATGGAAGAGCAATTTGCCGAGTTCGCGTGGATCGGCAAGCAATTCGCCGAACGGGTGAACAGCCGACTCGCGATGGAAAAACTTGATCCGACGAACACTGCGGCGTTTCTCTTTACCACCGGCGCTCTGGAGACATGTCAATATCTAAAGAAATTGGGCGTTCCGATCATTGTCGACCAACTCGACCCGGCCCGCTTGGACGTACAGATGATTCAGGAAGAGATCGAACGCTGGCCAGGTTGGGAGGAATTTCCGGGTCGAATGCCCGACGTTTATTTCTCCCGCCTCGCGGAAGAATGGCGGCTGGCGGATCGGGTCCTGGTGAATTCCAACTGGTCGCGTTCGGCGCTTCTTAACGAGGGCGTCGACGCCCGGAAGATCATCGTGATGCCGCTCTGCTACGAACCGGGCTCGTTGCCCGCCCCACCGCCACGGGCGCCGTCTTCTGACGCGAGGCCGCTTACGGTTTTATGGCTTGGACAAATCGTCCTTCGCAAAGGCATCCCGTATCTGTTCGAGGCGGCCGCAAAGCTGATCAAGTCCAACGTGCGTTTCATCGTCGCGGGCCGAGTAGGAATATCGGATAAGGGTCTTGCCGCCGCTCCCGCCAATGTGACCGTCCTGGGGCACATCACCCATGGAGACGCGGCCCGGCAATTTTCCGAGGCGGATGTGTTCGTATTACCGACGATTTCGGATGGGTTCGCCCTGACGCAACTCGAGGCGATGTCGTTTGGACTGCCGGTGATTACCACTCCCAACTGCGGAGATGTGGTTACCCATGGAGTCGACGGCCTGATTGTTCCGCCTCGAGACAGCCAGGCGCTGGCCGATGCAATTGCATCGCTCGAAGGCAATCGCCAGTTGCTGCGCGAGATGTCGGCCGAGGCATTGAAAACGGTCAGGCATCGGCGTTTTTCGCTCGACGGATATGCCGATGCGGTCGAAGGCGCTCTCGCCGCGTTTCGCCAAAAAGCTTAGATATCCCCGCGCGTGGCGATCATCCAGCGGTTGTGTTCAATCTGCCTGGCTTCGGGAATGAACACGCGATACCACCCATTGTTCACGATCCGCGTTTTGTAGCCCATTTCATTGAGAAACTTCCCACACTCTGTTTCCAGATCGGCCGAATGCGTTTCCAGGACGACCATGCAGCCGTCCTTTGCCAGTGTTTTGGCGGCCCCTCGAAGCGCATCCAGTTCGCCGCCTTCCACATCGATCTTGAGGATCGCGGGCTGCGGAAGATCGGGGGCGATCTCATCGATCGAGCACCAGCTGTCGTCGTTGCGGTTGCCGACCATCTTGGTCACGAAGGTCACTTTTTTCCCAAAGGTCGGATCGTTCAGCGCCAAGTTATCCTGAAGCCTGCGGATGCAATCGGTCTGAGGCTCGAATGAATAAACCTTCTGAATGTTGGGACATGACGCAAAGTAGACAGAGTACCATCCGTCATTGGCGCCGATATCGAGCGCGCTGACCGCGCGTAACGCAAGCCGCCTGACATCCGCCGTAAGTTCGCGCTCGTCGAATCCCATGAGACGCATCGATCTCGAACCCGTATCGATATTGAAACGAAGTCCTTTGAGCAATCCCCGATTGATCGTGCGGGCGCGCTTTCCCGGCGGTCCAAACACGGTGTGCTTCACCAAGGCCTTTAGCGACATCTTAAATCCTCGTCAAGAACTCATCGCCCACTTCTTAAACCCGGCTTCTCAGTATACTTCCACCTTGCCAGCGCGTCACGGGCTCCTAAGTTTCACGGAATGGATCGGAGTTTAGGATTCGTTCCGGGTTGCCGTCCAATCGCGTGACGGGATAATCAGTTTTGGCGACGACGCGTGTCGAAGCGTGTCGACGGAGGACAGGTTCCCGCATGTCATCCATAGATCCGCAACGGACCAATGTATCGACCGGCGGTGCGAATCGAGCCACCCCGGCCGGTGGTTGGCTGATTTCCCGAATAAGGCGGTTGAATCACTCGGCGGACTCGAACCCGCGCCGCCGCGGCTGGATCATTCCAGTGCTCAGTTGGATTTACGCAATCCTGATAATCGCGCTCTGGCTTTTCCTGAGGTTCGAAGCGGACCGATCGTGGCCGGGAACCGTTGCGGTATTCTCCCCGCGGTGGGTTCTCATGTTGCCGCTGGTTCCTCTTTTTCCGCTGGCGCTGGCGTTTAACCGCCGCTCCATCTGGATCCTCGCCGTCGCAAGCATCGGCGCCATCTTTTGGGTGATGGGTCTGTGCCTCCCGTGGCGGATTCTGTTTGCCCCCGCGCGCTCGTCGCTCGACGTTCGCGTTTTGACTTGCAATGTCCACAGGTTTGCCCTGCATTCCCGCGAGTTGGCTGATTTAATTGCCACCGTCCATCCGGACGTGATCGTGTTGCAGGAATGGTTCCCGCCTTACGGGTCTTCGATCTTAAATGAAGGTGATTGGAAGGTCGTCACGATTGGTGAACAGTATTTAGCCACTCGATTTCGTATCGATACGGCCAGAGAGCTTCAAAACGCTTCCGCCGTTGAGTACACCCTCGAAACCCCCGCCGGCAGGATCAATCTCATTAATGTCCATCTTTCCTCTCCTCATCCGTCGTTGTTTGACCTCCTGCACGGCATTCCCAACGGCAAAACCGAACTTGAAAGAAATATTGTCGAAAGAGACAGTGAGTCCCGCGAAATAAACCGAATCACCCGAAGTATATCCGGCCCGCTTCTAATCGCCGGTGACTTCAATCTCTGTCCCGACAGCCCGATCTTTCTGGATAACTTCGATCAATTTGCCGATGCATTTGACGTTGCTGGTTTCGGATTTGGCCGAACCTATCACGTCAAGTGGACAGCGGCGCGAATTGATCACGTCCTCTGCAACAGCCAATGGACTTGTCGAGACTGCTGGGTGGGGGGCGATGTGGGTTCGCCGCACCGTCCTCTAATCGCCGATTTTTCGATGTCGAATGCGCGATAGGAAATCCAACCGGGTCCGTCCGCTGGCAAAGTCGCTCCATCTTAAACTGCTCCGCGACCCGCCCGAAGTGAACGATCGATAGCCGGCTTGTCGCGACCCAATACCGCGCGTTATGCTCAATCGCACGATATTCCTGATTGTCCTTGGTCTTCCAGGGCTTCAGAAAGCAGGGCGCAGAATTTCCGTTCCGTAGTCAGTTCCAGTTCTAAAGACCGCATACCTGGTGAGCAGCATGACGCAGGCGCTTTTCGACAAATATTACTACCACAAACCCAGCTTTGTGAACGGCACGGTCCGTTTTCTCCAGATGTGCCGGGAACAGATTCCCGCCGGTGCGGAGATCCTCGAGATCGGCGCCGGACCGGGCAATGATTGTTCCGAGGCGTTCAGCGGTATGGGCACAGTCACGGGGCTGGATGTCGATCCGGATGTCAAGACCAACCAGTGGCTTTCGCGGGCCTTCGTCTACGACGGCAAACAGATGCCGTTTCCCGACGCCTCTTTTGACGCCTGTGTCTCAAACTTCGTGATCGAGCATGTGGAGCATCCATCCGAGCACTTCGCGGAGGTGGCGCGGGTGTTGCGTCCGGGCGGGGTCTATTGCCTGCGCACTCCGAACTTATTCCACTACGTTTGCATGGTTGCGTACCTGTTGCCACACTCCCTGCACCTGCCCTGGCAAACCGGCTGCGGTCCCTCCCCGACGAGGCGCACGATCCCTATCGGACTTGGTACCGCGGCAATTCGCGCCGACGGCTGCGGAAACTGTGCCGGGTGGCCGGTCTCGGCAACGCGGCGATTACGATGATCGAACCTGAGCCGGCCTATGGACGCGCTCACGCGTTGCTTTTCTACCCAATGATGGCCTACGAGCGCATCGTGAATCTTTCACCCGCCCTGTCAGATTTCCGTTGCAACATTCTGCTTGCGGCACGCAAGCCGGCGTAACCTTCAAGGAGCTGATTGCGACGCGCAGTGTGGCGTTTGACATCGTGCGAGGGTTATGGGAGCCTCAACCTGCCTATGAATCAGGCTGCTTTACACGCATTTCATTGCGCAAACTGCCGAGAAAATCCAGGGCTGATGCGCCCCCCCGGCCAATTCTAACGCCATGGCGTCCCACCCAGCAGATGCCACGGTGATCATCACGACCAAAAATCGGAAGGATGATCTTCGCAATGCCGTCGCGTCGGCGCTGATGCAGGATGCCCAGCCGCGCGTCCTGGTGATCGACGATGGATCGACCGACGGCACCAGCGAAATGATCCGCGGCGAATTCCCCACGGTGCAACTTGAACGGTCGGAGCAATCACGCGGGCTGATCGTGCAGCGCAATTATGCCGCGACCCTTGCGCAAACGGCATTCATCTTTTCCATCGACGATGACGCCGTCTTCACCACGCCGCGCATTGTTTCTCAGACAATCCTGGAGTTTCAGAACCCGCGCGTCGGAGCGGTTGGCATTCCGTTCGTCGATGTCAATTATCGCGACACAATCACGCAAATGGCCCCTGACGAGCGCGGCATTTATGTGGGAGCCAGCTACATCGGCACCGCACACGCTCTGCGGCGAGAGCTGTTTCTCAGCCTCGGGGGCTATCGCGAATTCCTCTTTCATCAGGGCGAAGAGGAAGACTACTGCATCCGAATGCTGGCCGCAGGATATGTCGTGCGATTGGGCCGCGCCGATCCCATCCATCATTTTGAATCCCCCAAACGGGATTTCAGGCGAAGGGATGTTTTCGGCCGGCGGAACAACGTGCTGTTCGCCTGGTGCAACGTGCCTCTGCTGCATCTGCCGCTCCGATTGCTCGGAACGACGTACAATGGGATGCGCGCTGGCGTCCAGGTTTGGCGTTTTCGGCAAATGACCTACGGAATGTTATTCGGCTACATGTCGATCTTTCAGTACTGGCGCGAACGCCGGCCCGTCCCCAATCGGGTATATCGGGCCTTCCGCCGTATGCGCGGTCGATCGACCGTGCAACTGCCGGACGTGGAAAAATGGCTGGGACTTTAGTCTCTTCCGGTCTGAAAACGCGATGGCTGAGATATTTGAAGACACGACGAGCCGGTTCAACCGCTATTTTGCGCAATCGGCATCCGCCAGCCCGTGCCAAACGCCCGATCGGTCACTTTCAATCCCGGCGCCGCCTGTTTCCGCTTGAACTCGGCGCCCTTCACCAGCGCGACCACTTTCTTCACCGCCTCGGCCGGGAATCCATCCGCGATGATTTCCTCCGCCGATTTGTTTTCAACCACGTGCTTTTGCAGAATCGCATCCAGAAGATCGTATTCCGGCAGGCTGTCCTGATCCGTCTGGTTCGGCCGCAGCTCCGCCGACGGGGCCTTGGTAATCGATGATTGCGGAATCAATTCCCTGTTGCGATTCAACCAGCGGGAAATGCGATACACCATCATCTTCGGCACGTCGGCGATGACGGCCAGCCCGCCGTTCATGTCGCCGTACAACGTGCAGTACCCGACAGCCATTTCGGATTTGTTGCCCGTCGTCAGAAGCAGCGCCGCCGAATTTGTTCGGCAAGCGCCATCATGACGACCCCGCGGATTCGGGATTGAATGTTTTCCTCGGTCACGTCCGCCGGACGGTCGCCGAAGATTGGTTTGAGCTGGTCTTCAAACGCATCCATCATCTCCCGAATAGGCACCGTGTGCGTGGCGATTCCAAGATTTGCCGCAACCGCAAGGGCATCGGTGATGCTCCCCTGGCTTGAATAAGGCGACGGCATCAGCACGCCGGTGACATTGGCCGGCCCGATCGCCTCGGCGGCGATCGCCGCGGTGAGGGCCGAGTCGATCCCGCCGGAAATTCCCAGCAGCGCTTTCTTGAATCCGCATTTCCGGGCGTAATCCCGCGTCCCCAGAACCAGGGCCCGCCAGACTTCTTCCTCCGGCTCCGTGGAATCGACCGGCAGAACCGGCCCGGCCAGATGGAAGATCCACGATCAGAACATCTTCTTCAAACGCCTTGCCGCGACCCCGCACCTGGCCCAGTTGATCGACGGCAAGACTCCGCCCGTCGAAAACCAGATCGTCATCGCCCCCAATCTGATTGCAGTAAACAATCGGCAGATTGTATTTCTTCGCCATCGCTCCAAGCATCCGCTCGCGCAGCCGCTGCTTGCCGGCCGTGAACGGCGAGGAAGACATATTGATGATCGCTTCAACATTCGCCTTCGCCAGCGACTTCGATCGGATCGACGTGATATCGCGGCTGCGACCAGAAATCGCGATCGTTCCAGACATCTTCACAAATGGATATCCCCAGCCGCCGGCCCGCAAATTCCAGAACCTGCGGACCGATCCCCGGCTCGAAGTAGCGGTCTTCATCGAACACATCGTAAGTCGGCATCAAGGTCTTAAAAAACGTCCCGCGAATTTCCCCCTTGCTCAAGAATACCCCCGCGTTGAACAGCGGACGGCCAACGCCTCTTGGTATTTTTCAGTGGAACGCCCACCAGAACCGGAATGCTGCCCGCTTAACGCCACGGCGATTCGCATGGCGTTGTCCAGACAGCTTTGAACGAACGTGGGCCGCAGCAGAAGATCCCGCGGAAGATAACCGGCGACCGCCAATTCCGTGGTGACAGCCAACTCGGCGCCATCGCGCTGTGCGGATTGGACGCCCGCCACGATGCGTTCGGCGTTCTCCTCCAACGCTCCTACCGTTGGATTCAACTGTAATAACGCTAATTTCACTTTCGATCGCCTCTCCATACCCCGTCGTGGATGCCCAACGCCCAACGTGGGCTATCGGTAAAAACCAAGTTCGGATTCCTGCGTTCGGCAAAAACTTCGAACGGCGATCAGCGGCCTTCTGTGCCAAACCTGACCTTCGGCAAGTTGCGTTGTATTGTACCCATGTCAAACATCGCCGTAATTTTCATGCTTCAACGTAAGCCACGACTTCAGTTTGCCACAGGCTGAACGAGCGATGGCACGCCTGCCAATATTACTGTTGCTTCTGGGCTGGATTTTATCGTTCGAATAATATTCAAATGACCACCCCCAATGCGAATGTCCTCTTGCCACTGATTCAACGTGTACGGGGCATGAATCTCTAAAATGATGACCCGCACCCGTCCGATCCAGTCGGCACAATTGGCGAAAACTTCAGCTTCCGCGCCTTCGATGTCACATTTCAAAAGATCAATATCGCCGGAGACGTGTTCGTCGGCGAGAATACTGGTCAGCGGCAGTGCCTTCACTGCAACGCTATTTTGGTCGACCCCGCCGTCCACCATCCGTACGCCCCATGCACCAGCCGAGCGATCAATCCGAACCGTTCGCTCTGAGCCAGCCACGCATGCCTGAACTATCCGCGTCCTTTCGTCGGTTTGGCAGTTGCGCTTTAATGCGAGGATGTTATCCCAATCGGGCTCGACTGCGAGTACGTCGGCCCCGGGGATATTTTTGTCGCCAAAGCCGGGCGGAAAATCAATGTTGGCTCTGAGATCTACGATTTGCCGGACCTCGCCCAGATTAATTTGCGACAGGGCGTCATACTCGCCAAGAAAATAAATCTCTTCCAGTACCAGCCAATCCGTGGTTCCCAGCCGCAGAAAAAATGGGTCCGCGTAATCCCCTTTAGATAAATCTCTAAAACCGCCGCGGCCCAGCAAGTTACTTCCCCCAAGTGCGTCGCAAGATTCTGTTGTAAAGGCTCATAAGCCAGCCCCATCCGCTTGAATAATACCGGCGCGTGGCAAGCGAGCGACGAATCATATCCATGGAACAGCGTAACATATTCTATGGGGGCGATTGTAGATGGCGGCGAATCGAACGCCAATCGGGTTGTCGTTACCTTTATTTGACCTATGATTCACCCTTCGTAAGAGGAGAATGTTCCCGTCGGCTTTCTATCCAGATGAGTTTGAATGCGATTTCATGGCCTGATGCTCTGCGCGATGAAGCTGACATTATTGCTCAGAATCTTACGCATCTTTTGAGTTGGATTGACGTCGTCTACATTCTCGACACGGGTAGCACGGACGGCACATGGGATATCGTTCGGGATTACGCTGCGCAAGGATTCGCGAAGTCGTTCCATTTGAGTGGCAGATCGTGTTCAGTGACGCCTTGCGCGGCATGTTGTTTGACCAATACAGGGAGAAGTTCGAGGCGGGCGACTGGGTGATTAGAACGGATGGAGACGAGTTTTATCAGGTTCCACCCCCCCAGTTTGTAAAGGAGCGATTGCGTCCATCGGAAACCGCGGTCCATCTGCAGTGGTACTATTTCCGATTGACACAGCAGGAGTCGCAAGATTACGAAAGCGGAAAAGTGAATATTGATGAGGATCGAAAGTGTCCAATTGAAGATCGGCGGAGGTATTACAAGATTTCAAGCTACGCCGAGCCTCGCATGTTCCGCTATCGTGCCTTGATGCGTTGGCCGAATAACGCCACTTTTCCATTTAACGCGGGATTCATTTCCCGACACGCATTCCGATTCGTCATTATCCGCATCGAGACTCCCGCCAGATGGAGATGCGGTTTCGCCTACGGGCCGCAATGATGAAGCTCAAAGCTCATGCAGGCGGCCACTGGAAACTGGAGGATTGGCACAAAGAGCTTGTGGACTCCGCCGGGCGCTTTGACCGCGCAGCAAATAAGTGCGGGCCTCGCCCCTGCCATGCGGGTACTCGGGCCCCTTGCTATACTGGAAACCCGGCACGCCCTTGCCGGAACAACCGCTATACAATCACGTACCACCACCGCTAACGCGATTACAACAGCGGATGGTGCATCCACTGCTGCTGCCGGTATTAGATCGTTTGCGACGGAAATACGATCGGTCGGTTGAACCCAAGGATCTTCCGCCGGAGATCGCTCGGACGATCTACGGCTAACGGGTCGGGCCGCCTCGCTTGCATCTATTGAAGGTATGGGGTTAGCTGATCACAATTAGAGACTCAAGCAATGTGATCCAAGTCGCTGACGGTCAACTTTATGACGCAGGAAACAAAGACCTATGCGTATTTGGATGTACCGGCACGGGTGGACATTCGACCAATGATTCCTCCTGACGGACATGTGATCGGGTCGCTCGGCTGCGTGGCGCTGGAAATACCGAGCAAGAATTGGTGCGCCAGGGTAGGGAAGTGCATGGCGTGGATATTGCACCCGAGGCGGTCTCTGCCGCGGCCAAAAGATTGACCAGCGCCCTGGGCCGATTAACCCAAATGATTTACATCCGTTTGACGATAATTCCCTCGACGGTTTGATATTGGCGGATGTCATCGAACACATTCCGTTTGCGTGACGCGCCCAAAGAAATTACCAGGGCGGTGAGGCCCGGGGGATGGGTCGTAATCAGTGTGCCCAACATGCGAAATATTGACGTTATTAGACAATTCTTCATCGGAGGCGATTGGCCCGAGAATCCGATAGGCATATTCGATCAGACGCACATTCAGGTCATGTCTGACCGTCGCCTGGAAAGGTGGTGCCGGGGGGCGGGCCTGCGAATCGAGTGCAAGTTTCATAAATATGATCCGTTCGGTCCGCGATTGATATGCCTTTTTCCGTACGCTCGATCTGATCACGTTTAAACTTTTCCACTCCTGGTTCATGTACCAGCTACAACTTCGTTGTCGAAAATCACCGTAGCATCGAACAAGTGTTGAATCAGGAATAAATAATCAGGCTTCAACGGTTTTGCTTCGCCGGCGATTTTTCAGTTCGTACGCTTTACTCATTAGTTTACGCGGGAATAGAAGCATTGCCGGATAGATGAGCAGGAAACCCAAACGTCCGTCCTGTGCCTGAAAAATAATTTGCGCAGGTAAAGCTCCAGTCCTCGGAAGCGTCGATTCATGAATAACTGCCCTATTGCCGTGATTCGTCCGATGTGGCACAGCCATGCCGACATATCCCTATGTTGCAGGGGCGACAATCCGTCAATTTCGCTTTCCTTTTGCATTTCGCGGAGCAGCTTGATGCCGCCGTAATAAAATTCGGGGTTCTTTGAAGCGTTCGTTTCGTAACGCGGTAGATCGCCAGGATTTTGTCCCCCGCAATTCCCAAAAGAGCCGCGAGTCATCAACTTGATATGAAACTGAACATCCTCAATGGGGCCTCGTGCGACTCCGTAGCGAATTCCGCCGATGCGGTCTCGACGCACCATTAACGCTGAAGTCATAAAGACATCGCGGCCGCAAATGGTTTGCCAAAGGGTGATCTGCACGATTCCCCGGTCGTCGGCAACCTCGGCCGCTGTGAAGTGGGGACGTTCCGGCTGTTGGAAATGGCGTAGCAAGTACCCACGGCGACGCACTCCGGGTGCAACGTCATGAACGCGATTTGCTCCTGCAGCTTGGCGGCATCCTGAGGTCATCATGGTCGAGCAAGGCGACATAGGTTCCAACTGCCTCGTCCAGTCCGCCATTTTCTTCCGCCGCTCCGATTCCCGCGTTTGGCTGAGTGATGACCTTCAGTTTTAATCCGTGCTCGCGTTGCAGATCGGTGAGCCGGTCTAATGTGTCGTCCGTACTCGTCATTGATGACAATAACCTCGTAATCTTCAAGAGTCTGGGCAAAGACGGTGCAATGCAGCGTTTCGACAAGCAGCGTTGGCTTGTTATACGTCGGAATTACAACGGAGATGGTGGACATGCGATCAATTGCTTTCGCCCGCAATAGTGTCGGGCTCAAGCACATCACGGGTCGCCGTTCGAGGTCGATTGATCCCCGGGACCCAGTGGGTTCGTGAGCGTGATTTCGCTCTGAGCCCCGCTGGAGGACAGAAAGAAGCTGGCGGAATCCACCGCCTGGACAGCGGCTACGCCAACGGCGTTAATCGGATTCTCATCGGGACCAATGATCGGGGAGTGATCGGATCACGCGAGCCCTGTGCCATCCTGAGCACATAAAACAGTGTCTCGCGCTTCGTTGAAGGCGGGCCAGCCCATACGCCGCGACGCCAACGCCGCAGACAACTGTCAAGCCAATGAGTCTGGGCAAATGAGCGGATGTCCAATGTCGCGTCACGATCATGGCGACGGCGGAAGCTGCCGCGGCAGCAGGAGTCCGAGAGTCTGCCGCCAGATGGCCGCCAAGCTGCGCCGACCCTGCCGGTTGCGCGACTGACTACCGTATTCCGATGAAATATCGCGATGCGCCTCCAGCAAATCGCCAGGCCAACCAAACCCCAGGACCGGGCAAAGATCATGATCGGAATGAAGAGGATCAGATTCAGGGCCGATACGCGAAGAAGCGATTTCCCAGCTCCCAGGGCAAGGCACATCACATATCCGACGGCGTACAGGGCGCCGGCGGGAATGGCAAAGGCTGTGACGCTTAGCAGTAAACCGGCGCGGCGGCAAGCCATTTGGATGCCATGAAAATTGCACTAGCTCGACACGTTAACAGCAACTATGACCGTGAACAGAAGCGAGACCATCATCAAAACGCGGGTGAAGCGAAAGAATAACGTCTTCAGATGGTCAGGATTGGTGAGGCTGCGGCAAAGGAGAGGATAGGCAACCCGCACAAAAGAGCCTACCAAATTTTGCGAAGAGCTGTTGGATCTGAACGGTTTTTCCCCAAAGCCCGACGCCGGTTTCGCCGGGCGAATGAATTGATGACGAGGCCGATGATGCTTCCTTCGATGGTTGCCACATACGAGGACGCGGAAATGGAAAAATAACCCATCTTTAAAAATCGCTTACGACTTGCCAGGATGCGTGGCGAGGCCATTTCAGCGGGACGCGGATGATAACCGCGATGTTCGCGATGAGCTGCCCGACGAGCAATTGCAGCGCGATGGCAAATACCCCCCAGCCCAGCAGAGCAAAAGTTATCCGGGTGACCGCTGTCGATACCGAGAAAATCAGGTTTTGCCAGCTCTCCCGCACGAAAATGCAGGTGCCGGTTGAGGCTTGCGAGTTGCACTTCATACATTGCGCCCAGCAGGTTGGTAACGGCGATGATGGTGGCGATTTGCCAAAGCTGAGGATCCGCGTCGATGCGACAGAAAGACGCCGCAGCCGACGGTGAACAACCCATAAACGGCGGCAATCGATACGTCGAGCACCAGCGCCGTGTCGAGAGGGTTGCTCCGGAGATCGCGAACTCCCGCACCAGTGTTTGCGAAATAGCGAAATTGCCGAAGGAAATCAGAAATCCGGGCGACGTAGAGGATTAGAAAATACGCACCGTTTTCTTTCGGTCCGATCTTGTGCAACATCACAAAGGTCGTGCAAATTCGCATGAACTGCGAGAGAGCGGAGGAGGCGATCAACTGCAATTTATCGGATACACGAAACACTGCGGTCGAGTCTATCAGTTAGGTGGCGGCCGTTCAAAAGCTTACGCCAGCTTGCAATACAGCAAAATTGTCATTCGGAAACCCGATAATGCGGATGGCAGATTCACGAGTGCGCGTAGGCCATCATCAGATAGAAGAGCAGCCTGTGAGCGAACTTCCCCGAAGGTGGTTCGGATTTAACCATCGTGATCGTTGGTTTTCCAGACCCCCCCAGCCGGGCGACCAATAAGGAGTCGTTGTGATCCAAGAGAACAACGAACTTACCGCCGCGATTCAGCTATTCCGCGATTCCTTGCCCACCAATTCCCGAATTGGCCGTGACCGACAACCCGGAATAACAACCGATACCAAGGGCGAATGAGTCGTCATTTCTGCGTATCGACGGTATTCAAATCTTCCGCAGGCTTTCCTGGAATCTCCCATGCCGCGACTGTCCGCGACGCCGCAGGAATTCAACGAGATTCTTCACCCGCGGGTTGATTCCGTTCAGCGTATCGAATTCCGCCATCGCCCGGGCGAGCGGCTTGCGATTGTAAAACAATTTTCGGCAGGCCTCTTCGAGTTCGTCGATCTCAAGCGAAGAAAACCCCGCGCGTTCCAGACCCACGTTGTTCAACCCGCGAACCTTGTCGGCGCCGTCGACTTTCACGTATGGCGGCACATCGTGATGAATTCTCGCCGCGCCCCCGACGTACGAATATTCGCCGATCGTAACGAAATGATGAACCCCCGCCCCGCCCATCAGGTTCACATTGCTGGCGCAAACCACATGCCCGGCAATCATGACGTTGTTCGCCAGCACGCAATCATCGGCAAACTGCGCGTCATGCCCGATGTGGCTGTTGGCCATGAGCAGGTTGTTATTCCCCACGCGGGTGACGCCCTCTCCGCCGCTGGTGCCGATATGAACGGTCACGCCTTCACGGAAAATGTTCCCCTCCCCGATCTCCAGGCAAGTCGGTTCATCATGATACTTTTTGTCCTGCGGCGTATCGCCGATCACCGAATTGGGATGAAAATGATTGTTCCGCCCGATCTTTGTCCGGCCGATGATCACGACATGGCTCATCAGCCGGCAACCTTCGCCCAAGATCACATCCGGCCCCACCCGGCAAAACGGCCCGATCTCCACGTCCTGGGCGATCGACGCCCGCGAATCTACGAGGCTCAATGGTGAAATCGTTGCCACTAAATCGGCTCCGCATCCACGAGCATAAACTTGATGTCGGCCTCGGCGGCGAGTTTTTCCCCGACGAACGCCTTGCATCTCACGTGGCCGGTCCGGCTCTTCACCCGAACGGTGACCGCCTCCAAAATCAATTGATCCCCCGGAACCACCGGCTGGCGCATCTTCACCTTATCCATGCTCAAGAGCACCGCCAGTTTGCCCGTGTGTTCCAGCTTCTGGCTCAGCAATATCCCCCCAAGTTGCCCCATCGCCTCGACGATCAGCACGCCCGGCATGATCGGCGTCCCCGGATAATGTCCCTGGAAAAAGATATCGTTGAACGTCACGTTCTTGATCCCCACCGCCTTCTGGTCCCCGACGATTTCCAGCACGCGATCCACCAGCAGCATCGGATACCGATGCGGCAAAATCCGCTGGATTCGCCGGATGTCCAGCGCCGCGTCGCGATGAACCAGCGACGCCCGGTCGATCGTTTCTTCCTGCTGCAACAGCCGCCGCACCAGCATGTGGTTCAATTCATGCCCGCTCTTGTGCGCCACCAATCGCCCGTACACCGGCCGGCCCAGCAGATACAAATCACCGATCAGATCCAGAACTTTGTGCCGCACGCATTCATCCGCGAATCGATATTCGTTGTCGATCGGCCCATCCGGCGAAATCACCAGCAAATCCTGCGGCGTCAAATGCACGCCCATCCCACGCGCCTGGAGTTCCCTGGCTTCATGTTCGAAAACCCACGTCCGCGCCGGCGCGATCTGCGTCGCGAAAGACGTCGGGTCGCTTCCCTTGAGCGTACACCGATAAATCTGCCGTCCCAGCGGCTCCCCCGCTTCGAATTCGTAAAGGATTTCCAGGTGATCGTTCGGACCCGGCAGCGCCGCCAGCGCCGCATCTCCATTGGAGACTTGCTCGGGCTTGCGAATCACCAGCGGATTCAGCGGCGCGCTCTGCTCGACGATCCCCGCTTCTTCCAGCAACTCGACAAACGGCCGACTTGACCCATCGCCCGCCGGCAGTTCTCCCACGCGCCCGCCGGTCACGCGCACGATCGCATTATCGACCCCCATCCCGCTCAGCGCCGCCATGCAATGCTCGACGGTTTCCACCAGCAGCGTCCCATTTTTCAGACACGTCCGCCGCGGGCGCTTGAGCACATTCTGCACCATCGCCCGGATCGCCGCAGTCTTGCCATCCTGCTCGCGAACAAAGGTGATCCCCTGCCCCGGCTCCGCCGGCGCAAGCGTCACCGTCGCCTGCTCGCCCGAAAACAAGCCGCGCCCGGAAAAGCTTACTTCTTTACCGATCGTTTTTTGATGTTCCTGATCCATCGAATGCCCGAGTCAATCGCGCAACTGTCAAGTATACAGATTCTAGCGCAAACATGTACTGTGGGATCGGCGTCCCGCCGATGTTTTCTATTTTTGCTACGACACCCAACTCCAACCTGCAACAATCGTTGCGATGCACTATCATTTCAGCGGCGTTACAAACACAAAGCAAATAATCCGCTGCTATTGACGCTCTCGTGAAACAGACGCGACCGTGCATTCTCATAGTTCTTTGGCTCTGCGTCGCCGCTTCGGCCCAGACCACCCGCCCCATTCCCGAAATCCGCAAAATCGTCATCATCAGCGTCGACGGCCTCCGGCCCGACCTCGCCCTTCGCGCCAACACCCCCAACATCCACGCTCTTATGAACATCGGCAGCTTTACCCTCTGGGCAAGAACGACCGCAGAATCCGTCACCCTCCCCTCCCACACCAGCATGCTGACCGGCGTCACGCCGGTGAAGCACGGCCTTCAATGGAATTCCGATCTGCCGCTCAAGCATCCCGTCTATCCGATGTTCCCAACCATTTTCGAACTCGCCCACAAAGCCGGATACACCACTGCAATGGCCGCCGGAAAATCCAAATTCATCAATCTCGCCAAGCCCGGCACTCTCAATTGGCTCTACGTACCTTCTTCCCCGAAAGATGAAGACCTCGACGTCGCCGCCCAGGCGGTCGCCATGATCCTGGCCCATCAGCCCGATCTCCTGTTCGTCCATTTTCCCAGCGTCGACAACGCCGGCCACGCCTACGGCTGGGCAAGCCCCGAGCAGATGGACGCCATCGCCGGCGCGGATCAATGCATCGGCCTGATCCTCTGGGCGCTGAATCAGCACAATCTTCGCGATTCAACTTTCATTCTGGTCACCGCCGACCACGGCGGCGCTGGACTCAGTCACGGCCCCGACGATCCCCGCAGCCGAAATATTCCATGGATCACCGTCGGCCCGGGCATCCGCCGCGGGATCGATCTCACCACCTATCCCGATCTGGTCATCGACACCGAGGACACATTTTCCACCGTCGCCTATCTTCTCGGCATCCCAATTATCCAGAAAGTAGATGGCAAGCCTGTGCTGGAGATCATAAATCGGTCGAATGAGGAACTTCTACACACGACAAAGAACTAATGCCGAATTGGATGAAGACGCATCCGGTCTTTCATTCGGCATTTGGCATTCGGCATTCGGCATTTATGATATCCCCATGCCCGTCATTGGCCATGGCATCGACCTGGTGGAAACCGCCCGCATCCGCCGCCTGCACGATCAGCACGGCAAGCATTTTCTCGACCGCGTATTCACCCCGGCCGAGCAGGAATATTGCAGCGCCAATCCCAAACGATATTTCGAGCACCTCGCCGGCCGCTTCGCCGCCAAGGAGGCGGTGTTGAAGGTCCTGGGCACCGGCTGGCGCGGCGGAATTTCGTGGACCGATATCGAAGTCAGCAAGAGTCCCAGCGGCCAACCCGGCATTCGCCTCAGCGGAGAATGCGCCAAGATCGCAGACTCACTGGGAATCGCCCGATGGCACGTGAGCCTCAGCCATATCGAAACCCACGCCACGGCCAGCGCGATCGGAATCGGATAATCCTTGGAGATCTCGCTCATGAATCGACTCGCAACCGCCCTCCTGGCCATCGTAGTTTTGCTGATTTCATGCCCCACATCCCATGCCGACAATTTTAAGAATTTCGCCGTCGCCGTTTACATCCCGGTAGGCATCACCCGCCAGATGAAGGACCCGCAATGGCTGGCCGATCATTGGTACCACATCTCCAGCCAACTCAAGGTGGACAAGGTTTACATCGAAACCTATCGCAGCCGCCAAATCGCCGATGAGGATTCCATCGAACCGATCAAGAAATTCTTCACCGACCGCGGCGTGCGCGTGGCCGGTGGGCTCGCCCTGCAGGATGTGGATCAGGGTAGCCGCTTCAGTTCGTTTTCCTACGCCGATCCGAGCGATCGGGAATATGTGAAGAACGTCGTTGAGATGACCGCCCGTCATTTCGATGAGATCATTCTGGACGACTTCTTCTTTTACAGCACCAAGACCGATGCCGACATCGCCGCCAAGGGAAGCAAAACCTGGACACAATATCGCCTGGACGCCATGGACGAGGTCTCGCGCGATTTAGTCGTCGGTCCGGCCAAGGCGGTGAATCCCAGAATCAAATTCGTCATCAAATTCCCCAACTGGTACGAACATTTTCAGGGCTTAGGCTATGACCTCGATGCCGAGCCGAAGATTTTCGACGGCATATACACCGGAACCGAAACCCGCGATCCCGTTTTCACCGAACAGCATCTCCAGGCCTATGAAAGCTATGAAATCATCCGATATTTCGAAAACATCGCCCCCGGCCGAAACGGCGGCGGGTGGGTCGATACCTTTGATCTGAAATATATCGACCGCTACGCCGAGCAGCTTTGGGACACCACCTTCGCCAAGGCCCGCGAGGTCATGCTCTTCAATTTCGCCGCGCTGGAACAGCCCGCGATCGCCGGCGATCGCACCCTTTGGCAGGACATGCCGACCAGCTTCAACTATTTCCAGTTCGCCGGCGGTCCGAGACAATTCACGGTACCCATTGAACCCAACATGGCCCGAGCCGCCGCCTACTCCCTTCAGCAGGTCGATGGATTCCTCGGCCAACTCGGCAACCCCATCGGCATCAAAAGCTATCGCCCCCCGCACGCCACCGGCGAAGATTTTCTCCACAACTTCCTCGGCATGATCGGCATTCCCATCGATCTCTATCCGACGTTTCCAACCGATGCCGACATGCTTCTGTTGACCGAGTCAGCCAAGTTCGATCCAAACATCGTCCCCGAAATCAAATCCCAACTGACGGCCGGAAAATCCGTCATCATCACCTCCGGCCTCCTTCGAGCATTGCAGGGCAAAGGAATCGAAGACATCTGCGAACTCCAGTTTACCGGCCGCAAAGCCGCCGTCACCGAATTCCAGGGCCCGCGCGGCCGGCCGATCGGGACCACCAAACTCTCACCCGGCATTCTGATCCCCCAAATCGACTTCCTCACCAACGATGCCTGGATGCTGGTCACCGGCATCGCCGATGGCAACGGCTATCCGATTCTCCTGATGGACCGATACTCCAAGGGAACCCTGTACGTCCTGACAATCCCCGACAATTTCAACGATCTTTATAATCTACCCCCCGACGTCCTGGCCGCCATCCGAAACGTGGTGCTCCGAGATTTCCCAGTCATCGCCGATGCCCCCGCCCAGACAAGCCTCTTCGCCTACGACAACCACAGTTTCATCGTCGAATCCTATCTCCCAACACCCAGTTATGTGACCCTGGAAGTCGCCGGTGGATTCACCCATCTTCGCGATCTGCAAACAGGCCAGATCCTGACCGGCAGACCCCGTCCAACCAATTTCGGCCCCTCCACCCGCCCCACTCGCGCCCCCACCGGCCCACCCCGCCAATTATTTACGATTCAGTTAGCCCCTCATTCATACCAACCCCTGATCGCAGAAAAATAACCCCCCGCCCCGCCCGCAAATGGCCCTTCCGACCCCTATCAGGCCAGCCAGCCCCGCCCGAATCGCCCACACCCGTTGAATTCGAGTGAGGGAAGCCAATCGGCACAAAGGCTATACCCGACAAAAATCCTGTATTCGCTTTTGAAGATCTCCACCCGCAATAATGGACCCGTTGCATTAAAACCCCTCCCTCTAAACTACCGATGAACCCCTATTTTTTTTCCTTGATTTGACCCCGCAAATTGGTATACGATATCGCCCTTGTTAGGTGTGGCGGGTTTCGTGTATCGGCCTCAGGAAAGCGTCTGACGTGATTTGTCTCTCCTCCGTGTCCGTTTTATCCCTTCCCGCATCGGTTGCTCAGGCAACCTCTTTCGATTTGGCCCGGAAAGAACCGTCTAAACTCTCGGGCTCAAGGTCTACCCATTAAAGGAGATTCCGATGGGTAAGAAGTTGTATGTCGGGAACCTGAGCTACACCGTCGATAGCTCGGAACTCGAACAGTTGTTCGCGGCACATGGGCAGGTCGTCTCGGCTCAAATCATCAACGATCGGGACACCGGCCGAAGCAAAGGCTTCGGATTCGTCGAAATGGCCACGGACCAGGAAGCGACCGCCGCGGTGGCCGCCCTCAACGGTCAACAGCACAATGGCCGCGCCCTCACCGTCAATGAAGCCCGCCCACGCGAAGAGCGCAGCGGCGGAGGTGGTGGTGGCGGCGGCGGACGCGGTGGTGGTGGCTACGGTGGCGGCGGTGGTGGTGGCCGCGGCTTCGGTGGTGGTGGCGGCGGCGGACGCGGTGGTGGTGGCTACGGCGGTGGCGGCGGTGGCCGAGGCGACCGCGGCGACCGCGGAAATCGCGACCGCTACTAAACCACGCCTCATATAAATAAAACCCACGAAAGCCGCGGCATAGCCATGCCGCGGTTTTTCTTTTGTTCCATTTTTAGCAAAAACAATTGGCCCACCGTCATAAATATGCGATAATGAATTTGTAACTAATTCGTAACCTAATTGTGAGGCAGACGAATGTTGTCCACCGAACACACGCAGTCACTTTCTGATTTTCGGCATAAAGCCGGAGAAACGCTCGACCGGCTGAACCAAACCGGCGAGGCGGAAATCCTCACGGTAAATGGCGAGGCCCGCGCGGTGCTTTTATCACCGGCAGCTTATGACGCGATGGCCCGCGAGGTTTTGCTTGCCCGCGATATCGCCGCGATCCAACTTGCCCGTCAGGAATTCAAAGAGGGCAAAGGCAAGAATGTTCGAACCGCTTTTGCCGAGATTCGGGCGGAACTGCTCGCATTGAAAGCAAAGCGCGGTAGGGCTGGGTGAAGCGGCTGCAAGTTCAAATCACCGATGCCACGCTTGCCAAAATCCGGGAGCAGGTTCATTTCATTGCTCTCGATTCAATCGAAAATGCTTTGGCATGGGAAGATCGCCTGCTGGCCGCTATCGAAAGTTTAGGCGAGTTCCACGGCCATGCCATCGACGAGGATGCCCGCGCTCGCATCGGCGGGACGACACATAAGCTGGTGTTTGAGAACACCTACCTCATTCACTACGAAGTCAACGATGCCGCCGGCGTCGTCGAGGTGGTGAATTTTCGGCACGGCGCCAGACAACCGCGCGCGGGTGAGCCGTAGCGGGAGTCGGGTAGCATTTCGCGGTAAACGAGCGATTTTTGTTTTAGAATGGTAAAACTGTTCGCGACACAAATGGATGAAGAGCATTCCGATATTTCCGCGCAAACAGGCAAAAGCAATAAGTTATCCGCTTTTGATCGCGTTTGGATGATTTGTGTATTGATCTGGATCATCAATTTCCTTCTATTTTGCATAGTCGGTATCCACATCGGTGGAGATGCGTGGAACGGTAAAATCTTTGGCGGACATTATTATGTATCAAATCACGGACAATTAACCGAAGTCTCAAGAAATTTATGGATGTTTAGCTACATAGATGCGTATTGCATTACCGTTGGATTTCTGGTCCTGGCGCTTCCCATGTTTCTTAAAGGGATACGTGAACGACGTAAACGCGAACAGCTCGAACGAACCAAAAGAACGAACTAAAGCTGACGCAAACCTTGATGATGTAATAGACTCAACCAGAAGCCAAACGACACCTTTTAGCCATATGAACTAAATGGGACGCGCGCCGCGAGCATTTGGTTCCCTCGCCCCCTCCTCCCCAAAATCATCACCCCAACCCCCACGAGCATCAGGCTTCCCGGCTCGGGAACAACCGGCAACAAATCGGTTCCCTGGCTCGTTTCAAACTGATCGGTATTGGCGTTCATATCCTGCCCGGCGAATTGCCCGGGGGCTACATCCGGATAGATGGAATCAAAACTGAAGTCGCCCAGCGATGTTGGGCCGACGAGGTCGGGGCCGGAACTGTATTCGAAGGTGAGGTTGACCAGGGAAGGATCGTCAGTCACGGTCGCGCCCGGCGGCGTGAAGCCGGTATTTTGGGCGGTCACGACCCAGCCCGTCGGGCCCTGCGCGCTGCCCGAAACGTAGCCGGCGATATCGTAGAAGGTGATATAGCAACCATCGTCATCCTCAGGGCCCGGGGTGGGGTCCGGATCTGACTTCTCTTGGTTGTCCACGGAAAATGGAAGAGTATAGAGATAGGCATTCCACGGCCCATCCCATTTCGGCGGCGGCGGGGGGTCGGGCGCATCGCCTGCGCGAGCTGACCGAATCATTCCAGGAAAATAAATTGTCACCGATAAGGCCGACAAAAGCCCAATAGCAAACCCGCGAAACCGCATGGCCAAGCCCTCCAAATTCCTGTGCTGCGTCGAAATGCAAAACCCGGCGTCCGCCCATTTAGACCCGGGTCACTTTCCCCATATTCGCCTCAGACCAGCCGGGTTGTCAATAAAATTTAGTGTTATTGCCGGTCGTTTTTGATATCCAATGCCGAGGAATTTAACCTGTTATTCTTCCAAATCAGACCAGAAACGCCATTTTCCACCTTCGTTTTTTACGTCTCGACACCCATTAATTGCGACGCGGCATTCCGCCGGAGATAGAGCATTCTTTTGCAAAACGAACTAAAGGTGAGGTGACGCAAACCATAAGGGTAAAAAATACTACATATGAAAATAAAAAGTGCTATATTGAAGCCGACATCAAATGTTTGACGTCTTTAAAACATCAAGGGGAAATGAAAAGCTACTCGACCACCGTCCGGAATTTTCCCCTTATATGAAGCGACGCGAACCTTTAGCTCGTCAAACGTATTGGGCTGCAAAACCCGCAACTGGGGGTTGGGAAGCGGAATGTGAAGGGCCGGCATCCCTGCGTTTACTCTTACGCGGCCGCCGTTAGAATTCGTCAAATATTTTGTCGTTCCGGGGAACGGGGTGAACGGGAAGGATGGATGCCATGGCGGATTGGTATTACCACAAGGACGGCCAGCAGCAGGGGCCGATCGACTGGGCGGCATTAAAACGCATGGCCAACAACGGACAGATACTGCCGGACGACATGGTCTGGCAGGAGGGTATGGCCCAGTGGGGTAAGGCTTTAGACCAGAAGGGGCTGTTTGCCCCAGCAGTGCCGCCACCGCCACCGCTGGCGGCGGGTTACGCCGCGCCGCCGGCTGTTCGCCCGCAAAGCGGGCCGCCGCCATTTATACCGTCTCAGTCTTTTGGCCAGCCGGTTGGGCGCCCCATCGGCGGGACCAGCGGCATGGCAATCGCAAGCCTGGTCTGCGGGCTGCTCTTTTGCATGCCCTTATGCTCGCTGCTGGCAATTATTTTTGGAATCATAGGAATCCGACAGACGGGGCCGGGGAAGCGCGGCGGCCAAGGGATGGCGATCGCAGGCCTCGTGCTGGGCGCGGTGGGCATTCTCATCGTTCCGCTGAGCATTTCGATCTTGCTGCCCAGTCTGAACCGCGCTCGCGAAACGGCGAATCGCGTGAAGTGCGCTTCCAACGAGCGTCAGATCGGGCAGGCGATCGTGCTTTACTGCAACGACTATGGCGGTCAGTATCCACCTGACCTTGCAGCGCTGCTCAAGGCCGAACCCCTCGCCCCCTCGGTATTCGTGTGCCCCTCCTCGAACGATACCCCGGCCGGCTCCGCGAACGATTTGTTATCCGGTGGCCATTGTTCCTACGTATACGTGGGTCAGGGCCTCACGCAAGGAGCAGGCCCGACCACCGTTGTGTTGTACGAGAGGCACGAAGCCCACGGCGGGGACGGGGTCAATATGCTCTTTGGCGACGGACACGTCGAGTTCATGCCCAAGTCCAGTCCCCTATACATGAATACTGTGAAGAATTAGAGAATATCAACGCCCGAAGTCGGATCGGGCGGGCAATGTATGAAGATCCCCCCCATAAACCTCGCAAAAGCGCAATCATTGCGCATCAAAGCACATCATCGAACAAAACTCGTCGACATGAATCTCAATCAGCCCAATGCAGACTTTTCCCTCCGCGCCTCCGCGTGAGATTTTATTTATCCGTGTGCATCTGATTTCCAGCCGTGGCAAAAGTTGCATTTTCTACCGCCGCCTAGTACGCGTGCTTCGCCCCCACCGCCTTCACGATATCCACCGTCGCCCGGCTCTTGTTCAGCGTATAAAAATGCAACCCATCCACCCCATGCGCCAGCAAATCCCGGCACTGCTCCACCGAATGCGCAATCCCCGCCGCATATACCGCCTCCGCATCCTGCTCCACCGATTCGAGTTTCTCCAACAGCGGATGCGGAATTTTCGCACCGCACATGCTCACGAATCGCTTGATTTGCGAGACATTCACGATCGGCATAATCCCCGCGATGATCGGCGTCTTGATCCCCATCGCCCGGGCCTGATCGCGGAACCGGTAGAAATCCGCGTTGTCGAAGAAGAGTTGTGTGACGACGAAGCAGCCGCCGTTGTCGGTCTTGAGTTTCAGCATCTCCAGATCGCGTGTGCGATTAAGGCATTGCGGATGCCCCTCGGGATAACCGGCCACGCCGATGCAGAAATCATGCCGGTCGCGCACAAATTTGACGAGATCGCTCGAGTATCCAAAGCCTCCTTCGGTGACGACGAACTGCCCGGCCGGTCCGCTTGGCGGATCGCCGCGCAGCGCCAGAACGTTGCGTACCCCGGCTTTCCACAGATCGTCCAGAATCGAGCCAATTTCCTCCGCGGTATGACCGACGCACGTCAAATGCGCCATCGCCAGGATCGATGACTCTCGCTGGATGCGTTCCACCAACTCGACCGTTTTTTGCCGGGTGCTCCCGCCGGCACCGTAGGTTACCGAAACATAACTGGGTTTGAGCGGATGGAGGTCTTTAATCGTATTGAACAGCGCAACAAACCCCGCCTCCGTTTTCGGCGGGAAAAACTCAAACGAGATCGTGGGTAGCCCACCACCCAGAAGGCTGTCGATCCGCATCGATTTAGTACTGGAATCTGCCATAGGGGAATTGTAGCACGTAGGGCCTGTCTGATGAATCAACGTGCGGCCGAACGAAGTGGATTTCGCTGGCGTGCTAGGAGCGACGACGAGCAGTATTGTAAGGAAATACGGCGAGGAGGAGCGACGCCGCACGCCGGTGAAATCCACGAGTTCGGCCCGCGAGGATTCATCAGACAGGCCCTAAAAGACCGGACAAAAAAAAGAGCCGCGGTCTTTTTGGATCCCGCGGCCTCTAAACACTGTTCCCGTTATTAGAACTTCAAATAGGCGTCCACGGCGCAGGTCAATTGGGTGAACTCGTGTCCGTCATACACCGCGTGATCGGCCGTATCCACGCGAATTTCCGGCCGAATCGTCAACGTCTGCAGCAGGTTGACATCCGGCGTCGGAGTGATCGCCACGCCCAGCGTGCTTTCGAAGTAGTCGACATCGGTCCCGCCGACGCCGGTCGTAAAGCCTCGGCCGTCGTCATAAAATTCAGCGCGGAGGTTGATGGTCGCGAATTTGTTGAGCGTATACGACGCATACCCGGCAATGCCAAACCACTGCGCGATGGAACTGGCGTCACCGTAGAGCAGGTCGGCCGTAAACTTCAACTGATCCGAAGCCTGCCACGCGGCTATGCCCTCGGCGACCGTCCAATAGTCATGGTTGTCGTCAGTGGATTGCGGACCCACCGACAGGTTGAACGTCGCGCTCCATGCCGTGTTGATCGTCCACGCTACTTGGCCGAGGAAATCGATCGCCCCGTTGTTGTCGTCGGTGGACTGATTCCATCCGCGGGTGATGCCGGCCGTCACCTTAAGCTCGGTGCAAATGTTATACGCCGCCAGAATCCCGGTTTGCGTAAACGGAACACCGTAGCTGAATTCATACGAATGGGTATACAGCGCGTTGCCGCTGGGGTTGATCACTTCGCTGCCCAGGAGCGTGTCGAATTTACCGATGGTAAATAACAGGCCGGTTCCGACCGGAGCCGAGATGTCGATGTATGCCTGTTCCAGATCGAGATCGTTATCCGGGCTGGTATTGCCGTGTTTGTTGCCGTTATCAAGGATGCCGTTCGAATGCGTATATACAGCGTCTATCCCATAGAACGCTTCAACCATGAAACCGATATCAAACTTCGTGGGATCGACGATCGTCCGCTGGATTGCCAGGTCAAGCTGATCGAGCAGCAGGCGATTCTTGTAATTACCGGGGAACAGGATAAACGTTGGAGGTGCCGATCGCCCCGGGAGGCTATTGTTCGGCACCGTGAGGTCGTAGAAATATCCCAATTCCCCGTAGCCCGTAATGCTCATGTGAAGGTCCTCGAGAACCTTCCCTACGCCGATTTTATCCAGGCCCCACATAATGGCGCCTTCCGGCGGACCCGAGGATGCCGCCGCGGGCGCTCGGCCGCTGGCGCCGCTGCCGGCGTCGCCGCGGGGGTGGCTGGAGTTGCCGCGCTCTGATCATCCGCCAGGACAACGGGATCGATCGCCGCCTGCGTAAAATTCACCGCACTGTTCTCGTTGACTTGCGTGCTATCCGCTTTCTGCGAAGAACCCGAAAAAGCGGAGTCATCCGCCATGGCAATTGAACCCAGAGCCAGCACTGCCATCGCCGCGCTCACTAAACCCTTCCGTAGCATACTCGTGCTCCTTCCAATTAAACTGAGGCGTTCACAATCAGGAAATGGCTTTCCGTTACCTTTTCCCTCCGATGATTGTGCTCTATCCTCCGGCACCGGCCATACATCGGCGATCACCGATTGATCGAATGAATAGATAGCAACAACCCGCATTATCGGACGAAACAGCACAGAATTACCGCCGTCCATGTACTGGGCTCTGTCTGAAAACTCCCCGCGCGGCTAAGCGCTGTGGCTGAGGCCGCGAGGTAAGAAGCGACGACGAGCAGTATTGAACTGAAATACGGCGAGGAGGAGCGACGCTGCCTCGCGGACTCAGACACAAGCATGGCCCGTGCGGAGTTTTCAGGCAGAGCCTAAGATGTCAGATGATGGGCAAAACCTGGCAACAACCTCTGCCAAACATTTACAGGCAAATGCCCGAAGCCGAATTGCGCATCCGCATCGCGTCGGCAAAAGCCGCGCTGGCTGGGCGGCTGGTCATTCTCGGCCACCACTATCAGCAGGATGCCGTCATCGATTTCGCGGATTTCACCGGCGACAGCTTCGAGCTTTCCCGCAAAGCGGCCGAGCAGAAAAACGCCGAGTTCGTCGTCTTCTGCGGGGTGCACTTCATGGCCGAGTCGGCCGACGTCCTGACCGCCCCCAACGTCCGCGTCATCCTTCCCGACCTTGGTGCCGGATGCTCGATGGCCGACATGGCCAATCTCGATCAGACCATCGAATGCTGGGATCAACTCCGCGACCTCTGCCCGGACCAGCAGATCGTGCCCGTCACCTACATGAACAGCTCCGCCGCCATCAAGGCATTCGTCGGCGAACACGGCGGAGCCGTCTGCACCAGCAGCAATTGCCGCAACGTCCTGCAGTGGGCGCTCAAGGGCGGCGCAAACAAACCGGGCGCAAGCAAGATCAAAGTTCTCTTTTTCCCCGATCAGCATCTCGGCCGCAACACCGCCTTCGCAATGGGCTATCCGCTCGATTCCATGGTTGTCTGGGATCCCACCCGAGATTTGGGAGGCAACGAACCCTCACCCCTGATCGCGGCCGATTTCGTCCTGTGGAAGGGCCAATGTTCCGTGCATCAATTGTTCCGCCCGGAACACGTCGATCAGGCCCGGGCGAAATATCCCCAGATGAAAGTGATCGTTCACCCCGAGTGCCGCCAGGAAGTGGTCGCCAAATCCGACCTGGCCGGCAGCACAGCCTACATCGTCCAGCAAATCACCGCCGCCCCGCCCGGCAGCCAATGGGCGATCGGAACCGAAGTCCATCTCGTCAATCGCCTCGCCCGCCAGCATCCGGAGCAAAAGATCATCGTCCTGAGCGATTGCCAGTGCTTATGCACGACGATGTACCGGATCGATCTTCCGCATCTCTGCTGGGTGCTGGAGAATCTGGTGAATGGGAAAGTGGTGAACCAGATCAAGGTGGACGATGAGACGCGCAAATGGGCGCTGGTGGCGCTGGATCGCATGTTGTCAATCAAAGGCGATGGGAATCCGATCGGCAAAAACCAACCGGTGGGAATGACGGTGGATTGATTCAGGTAGTAACTTCAGCCGTCCCCACCGCCCACGCCCCCGCGCTGGACCCGCGGAAAGCTTCCGGTTTGTGGCCCGATTGTTGTTCATACACGGCCATGATCTCGTCCAGCGCGGCATCCGCGCGCGGCGTGATATCGGCAAGAACCGCCACCGTTCCCCCGCTGCCGCCACCGGTTATTTTTGCGCCATAGAGTCCCGCCGCCTCGCGATCGCGAACTAATTTCACGAGCAGATCGCATTCAGGCGCGCCCAAAAGCGCATCGTTGGTGTAGGACAGATGCGAGGCATACATGAGGTGCCCCGCCTTATCCAACGGCAGCTTTCGCCGCGGAGAATCATCGGCCAGCGCCGCGGCCGTTTCCAGATGACGCGCGAAGTTTCGAACCCTTCTGGCTTCGAGCACATGATGGTCACAAGCCTGAAGCACGTGATAGGTCTGGTCCGGATCAACCGCCGTGGCGGTATCGACGGTTGGACCATATTGATCCAGGAATATTTTCCCTCCGATCTCGGCCGGCAGGAAAGGCCGGAAAAGCCGCTTGTAATCGTCGGGGTCGAGATTGGCGAGATATCCGCGCATCGGATCGGACTCCATCGTCATGGACGCGGCGTTTCCAAGGTTGCGCATTTTTTCGAGGATCATGCGGTGTCCCATGAACGCGGCACAGCGCGTCCGGCCATACATTCCCCCGCCGATGCTGTGTTTGACGTTGCTGTTGATTCCGACAACGCGTATGCCGCGCGGAAGAATCAGCGGCGATTGAAGCTCGTGCGGCTGGCACACCATGCGCAGGATCGACGCCTCCTCGCCCGCGCAGCAACTCACCTGATCCATGATCCCGCACGGAGCGCCGACGATCTGGTTTTCCACCTCCTGGCACATGGAGGCCAGAAGCATCGGATCGTCGCGGCGGATTTGGAAATGATCCATGAGGTTGATCATCGCCGCCACCTCAATCGCGGCCGAGCTGCTCACGCCCGCGCCCATCGGAACGGTGCTCAGCAGAGCCAGATTCACTCCCCGTAGCTGCGGATTTTTCAGATCGATCTGTTTGTGGCGATGAAGAACCGCCAGACAGCCGGCGATATAACCCGCCCATTTTCGGCCCGCTTGGTTGAATTCGCCGCGGAGGGATTCAAACGGAGAGTCAGCCAGGGAATCGAGGGGAATCCGAAGAGTGAACGGCTGATTCCCATCAAACAGATTGAAGGAAAAGACCTGCACAAACCGGTCGTCGCGGGCTTGCAGCACCACGGCGGCCGCGCGATCCAGGGTGATCTCGCACACAAGCGAACCCGTGTAATCCGCTATTCCGCCCATGACATCAAGTCGGCCGGGAGCGCGGCTTACGCGGACGGGCCCGCCCGGACCGAAATCGCCCGCCAGTTCAGCGCGCACGCGTTTGAGCAAAGCGGGAACGGGCTCCAAAGCCCTCAGATCGGTTCCGCCGGCGCGATCAGTTATTGAGTGAAGTCGCGGTTGTTGGCTCACGGCTCTCCGGTTTCTGCCGCTGGAGAACAATCCGCGAAAAAAAGCGGGTGCCGGCCGCGGATTGGAACGTGGCGGTCAGAACATAATCGTGATCCCAGGCTGCCTGATCGAATCCCAGGCGAAACATGTACGCCCCGCTGGCCGTTTCCCAATGCGCTTTCTGGTCCTCGTACGTGGAGAGGGAAGCCGTCCATGGATTGGCCAATCGGGGTCCTCGCGGGTCGGGCCAATAGGGGCGGTAATCGTAAAGCTCGAATATGACCACCCCCGCAGCCTTCGTGCGGTCTCCGAATTGATCGTCAAATTCAATCAGGGCCTCAATCCCATCCGGGACATTATCGTTATTCCAGTCCTTGACCTTGGAGAAGGTGTCCAGTTTCATCGAAACCGGCCCGAAAAGCTGACTTTCCTCCGCCGTGCGCGGCTTGGGCGACGCCTGCGACGAGCACCCGCAAAGCGCGGTCATTGCCAGGAGGAAACTGCATGCCGTCCACCGCATGAACGGAATGTAGGAGCGTCTCCCGGCGGTGTCAAAGGTCTTATCGGACGTGCCATTTTGAGACATTTCCATTTCGCATCGGCAGGAAATGTATTGTAAGTAGATTATCGAGGAGGACTCGATGTCTGCCCAAATGGAAAGCATGGAATTGCAGAGTGACGATTCGGCGTTGCCACAGGACGCCGCGATGGTGTTGACTGCGATGGAAGCAGCTGGTGGCAGGGAGAACCGTCGCCAAAGCGCCCGGACCACGTATCGCTCGACCGCGATGCTGTGGTTGTTCGCGGATGCACCGGGCTCGTCGGCCCGGGTGCTGTACACGCGCGATGTCAATGAACGAGGTATCGGGTTCGTAACGCGGGATCGTCTGCCCCTGGGTTATGGGGGCGTGCTAAGGCTCCCCGATCCGCGAAACCCAGGGAAGATCATCAGTATTCCCTGCACCCTCTACCGCTGCCGGTTGGCCGCGCCGGGATGGTACGAAGGCGCCCTCCATTTCAACCGGGATCAAACCGAATTCCGTCCCCAAGACCTGACGGAAGAAACGACAGCGCCCGAAATCGCATTCGAGGATGACGCCGATCAGACCACCTGAAGAGATCTAGCGGTTTTTTCACATGCTCGAAACTCCTCGGCATTTGCCGCCGAAGGAGGCGACTCGTCTGTTCCGCTGCCAAAGGATGCGGGGATTCCTATCAGGCCAACCAAGAGTGCTCGTAGCGCCGACCCGCTCACGGATTCGAGCCAAGGGCCGTGTTCGGCGCAAAGATCGAAACGATAAAAAAATTCCAAACCGATCCGCCACCCATAGTTCAAACTCTGTTGGCGGCGATATGAATCGGCCGTACACTGCTGCACTGCTTCAACGGATTTCACGCCCGGCGACGGTGGTATGCCTCGATTGTGGTTAAATCTCACCCTTTCTCTGCTGATCTGCGGCCCCGCGCTAGCGGATCAGGCCGCGACCCGGCCGGCCGAGCCAAACATCGCGAGATTTCCAAACGTCGATATCGACCTGAAAAATAAGCAGATCCGCGTTCAATGCGAGACGTTGAACGCCCACATGCCTCTGGAATTTTTCTGCGTCGTGCGCGGCGGGCAGGAACACGAATCAGTGTTGCGCACTGATGCCAGGCCGTCGGTAATTCATTTCGGGCTTTTGGCCCTCGGGCTAAAACCGGGCGAACCGGCGCATATCGACCAGGCCACCCGAATGTGGTATCCCCCGACAGGAGAGCCGTTGAAGCTCAGTTGCCGATATTTGTTGAACGGCAAGATGGTGGAAGTTCCGGCGTATCGCATGATGCGTTCGGTGAAGACCAGGGCGGAGATGCCGCCGCTCGACTGGGTCTTCGACGGCTCGCGGCTGTTGCCGGATGGCCGATACGCGGCGGACTTGACCGGATATGTCGTCAGCATCGTGAATTTCGATTTGACGATGATCGATGTTCCGGAGCTGGCGAGCAATGCGAACGAAACTCTCGAATGGGAATACGATCCCGACTGGGTTCCAACAAGGGGAACGGCCGTGACCATGATTATCGAACCTTCCCCCGCCGGCGCCGCAACACAGCCGGCCACTGGCAAACCCGCCAATCAATACAATCCAGGGCCGGGATTAAATGGGGGGAATTAGAAATGCCGATTGCCAAATGCCGAATGGAATACAAAGAGGCAGCCTGTTTTTCATTCGGCATTTGGCAATCGGCATTCGGCATTCATCCCGTGCCGGCCAAATTGATGATTCAACGCCCCTTTGTTTGTATCTGCCCGCCCAATCGGGCAAAATGACTGTCAGTTCGCCGTTTGCGCGGAGGCCCCTGGATGTTGCTTAGAGCGATTGTGATGGTGTCGATGGTGGCCGTGGCGCTGGCTTTGGCGGGTGCGCGGCAGCTGGCGCAGCGGGCGGTGCGATAGCGGCAACCTACGCGAAAGAGGCAGCCCTGATCGCCGCCACCCAGGTCAGCATGGCCACCACGCAGGCGATCGACGAACTGGAGACCGCATCCACGCAAATGTCGACCGAGATTCAGACCGGCCAATCGCCCGTCTTTTCAAAGCTTCCCGCCGTCGGGAAGGGAACGATGGTCATCTTCACCCCAAAGTTCATCATCATCCAAAAAGACGGCAGACGTTTCATTATCCCCAGAGACCAATACGAGGACGAGGATCAGTCACAATAAGATCCGAAATTTCAAATTTCAAATTTCAGATTTGAGATTTCAAATTTCAAATTGAGAATTGAGGCGGAACGTCACACCGCCGTCCGGCCTTCATACTGTCCATATTCCAGCCATTGCTGGAATCCATCCGGATACTGATGCGCCGTCACCGCGGCGGCAACGTCGGCATTGTCGTCCAGGTAAATCTCCTCATCGTAATAATTCGAGGCAATCAGCCCGTCGTATTGTCCCTGTTCCACAAACTGCTCGAAATCGGATGAGAACGTCTGTCCCGTCGTTTCGGGAACGAAGCCCGCATTGTGTGCATCGTAAACCGCGGATGAGAAATATTTCATCGGGGCGCGGCCCTCATACTGACCGTACAGCACGAAGTGCTCGAACGCCGAGGGAATGTTCCCGGCGGTGACGGCAGCCGCAACATCGGGATTGTTCGCCAGGTAATAATTGGTGTTGAAATAAAGAAGTCCCGGGCGGTTTTCATACTGTCCGTAAAGATAATAGTGCATAAACCCGGAACTGATCGTGCCCGCCCTCACCGCGGCGGCGACGTCCGGATTCTTCTGCAAATACCACGACTCATTCCAATAAGGCGATGGGCTATAACCTTCGTACTGCCCATATTTGATGTAATGGTCATACCCCGTGGCAAACTCCCCGCTCGCCACGGCGGCTGCCACGTTGGGATACTCTTTCAGATAGTAATGCTCATCAAAAAGTGAGTTCTGACTGACCAGCGTTTTGGTCGCCAAAAGCACTTTGGTGCTATTCGCTTCCACCACATAAATGTACGCCGTGTGGCTGCCGGCACTAAGGACCGGCGTGGAATATGTGAAGCCATGATTTGCCGAGCCGAGGACCGGCTGCAAATCCGATCGGGTCTGATTGGCGGAGAAAGTCTGCGTGGGCCCTCCGGTGATGACGATTTCAACATTGCCGGGATTGGCAGGATTCGTGGGATCATACGCCCAGCCGCTGATCACGTTCATGTTCGCGGTGTCGATCCACCCTGGCACGGAGATCGTGAAACTGGAAGACGTCGCGCCCGTGAGAGAACCATCGCTGGCGACGACCGTGTAGGTGCCCGGATCGTCCAGGGCGATTGTGCTAAAAGTCGCCACGCCACTGGCCGCGGCTCTAGACCCCGAGCCGCCCTGCGGTCCGCCTTCGAGGGTCAGTGTTACGGTGGACGTATCCGTGGTAACCACGTTACCGCTGGAATCTTCGATCCCCACTTTAATCGCTGGGGCGACCTCAATGCCGGCCAGCGCATTCGTGGGTTGCTGAATGAACGCCAGCTTGGCCGCAACGCCAACTTCCGGACTGAACTCGATGGCTGAGCCGGCGTTGTTCGCCCCACCGCTGGTTGGGGAATCCGCCGAAGTGAAGCCGTGGCCCGACAAAAGCGTTCGTTGTTCGAGCAACTCTGCCCCGAAAGGATGTCGCCGCGATATTCGTCCCGATGAATTTTTCCCGATAGACAAGATGCCGCCCTACGCCAGGTGAAAACGCGAATAGGTTCAGGTCGATTATGCGGACGGTGATGGAGGCGTCAAGCCAGAGTATCGAGAAACTCTGCCGAAAGGATGTCGCCGCGATATTCGTCCCGATGAATTTTTCCCGATAGACAAGATGCCTCCATACGCCAGGTCACAACCCCAATAGGTTCAGGTCGATTATGCGGACGGTGATGGAGGGGTCAAGCCAGAGTATTTCGAGAATGCGGAATCGCTAGAGCAACTCCGTCAAATCCTCGACCACCAAATCCGGCTGCGCCTCAGGCGGCAGATTCGTAAGATCGCCCCGGCGAGTCACGCCCGTCAACGTGAGGATCGTTCGCATACCAACCGCTTTCGCGCCCAGGATATCCGATTCAAGATTATCGCCGATAAGCACACACCATTCTGGCTGTACGCCGAGCCGGCGGCATAGTTCATTGAAGAAACTTTCCTGGGGCTTTCCACAAAAAACCGGTTCGACCGCTGCTGCGTAAGCGAGTTGCCACGTCAGCGCGCCGCTGCCAAATTCCAGCCCTCGATCGCTCGGATAGATTCGGTCGGAACAAATTCCGATCGCGGCCGCGCCTTTGCGCAACAGCCGCAAGGCGACCCGCTGCCGCTCTGGGGTGGCGTGCGAATTGGAGGGCGCGCCAATCACGACGGCATCGCAAGGCTCGGCCTCGGTTTGAACCCAATCCACCATGCCGTCAAGCATGTCCTGAAGACCCTCCGTGGCCAGGTTGTAAACCCGCGGCCGGACATTATCAGAATGCCTGAAATGCTCGATGACATAATCCGCTGCCGCCGCGGCCGCGGTATACACGCGATCCAAATCCACATCCATCCCCATATCCAATAATCGCGTCGTCACCCGCATCGGGCTGGACGTGCTGTTGGAAAGACAGGCGTAATTGATGCGCTGGTCGATCAGCCGGCGGAGCAATTCAATCGCTCCGGGCAGCGGATTGGCCTCGTGATACACGGTTCCGTCGAGATCAATGAGGACCGCATGATATGGCGAAAGATCAATCGGCACGGGCGGGGAGTGTAAGGACGGAGGGTTGATCTACGCAATTCGGATGCAGAGAATTTGGATGATTCAAGCCGAGAGGACATCCAGAAGCTGCTTAAGATCGGTGCGCTGCGGATCGTCCGGATTGTTGAGAAGATACGTATTAAGCCACACGCTCGCCGGCCGCGACATGCCGATCCGCGCCAAAACCAGCGCCAGATCGCGCTGCAGATGCCCCTGATTAGGCCAGAGGACCATTTCCATTTCGAGAATCGCCGCGACATCCGCGTATTGGCGGTTGGAGCCGAAAATATGCAGCAGATTTTGCAGGATACGCGTCAACCAATGCCGGTTCGACGCCGGCTTGAGCATGTCGCTGGTCCATTCCATTTCCGGACCGAATAGTTCCTGGAGCCGGGCATGGGCCTCATCGTTCGTCAGCACGCGCCCGCCGGCAAACGCATCGATCAACAAAACCTGATCGGGCCGTTCTTCCACGGCAACCAGAAAATGGCCGGGAAGTCCCACTCCCCACGTCCGGAGGCCCAGCCGCTCCGCGACGATCTTATAAATGAGGCTGAGCGTGATCGGCAAACCCCGCTTGGTGGTTAAAACAGCCGGCAAATAGCTGTTGGCGGGGTTGTAATAATCATCGGTATTTCCGCAAAGGCCCCCTTCTTCGAACAATACATCGTGTAAATGTGCCAGGATGGCCTGCGTTTGCTCGCCGCGCACGCGCTTGCGCACGGCATCGACAAAAGATTGGAGCTGGCGATCAACCTTCAGCGGGTTGACCTCGGGCATCTGATGCATCGCGATCGCGACCGCGCCGCTGAGAAGAGCATCGGAGGACTTGATCGTCTCCACCTGCCGCTCAAGGAGCTTGAATGCCTCGGACGAACAGCACTGTGGCAGGCGGGGATCATTCATGGACAAACTCCGATATCTCGACGAACGCTATATCGGCCAACACCATCCTTCCGCATTCATATTCCCTCGCAAGATGGTGCATATTTCATGCCAAGGCCGATTAGCGAGGCCCCGCAGGCTTATGCGCAGCGTCAACATGGCGTAGCGCGGCCATTCTGCGATATCTTGTGGAGGGCTGGATGTATATTTATGTCGGTAAGCACCAATCAATTTCCGCGGCAGCACCGGCTTGGTGGCAAGCTCGCCTTCGCCGCCGTCTACGCAGCCGGCGCCAAGCAAAGCCGTGGACCCCTGGTGGCGTATTCCAAACCCAACCAGCTTTCGCATTGTCGATGGGGGCTGAGCGTATCCCGTCGCGTCGGCCCAGCCGTCCGCCGCAATCGCGTCAAGCGAATGCTCCGCGAATCCATCCGGCTGCTACAGAACCACCTTCCAAAGGGATACGATTGTGTTTTGGTGGTCCGCCCGCACGATCCAATCCCGCTGGCGGAATATCAAAAACTGCTGACGACCCTGATCGTGAAAAGCCACGACCATTGGTCAAAAACGCCAAAAGAATAAAAATGCGTTGGCTGCTGATCCAATTAGTGATTGTCTATCGCGCCACCCTCGGCCAATTCCTGGGCGGCCAATGCCGATACACCCCTTCCTGCAGCCAATACGCGATTGATGCGATCAACAAATACGGGCCGATCCGCGGGACATGGAAAGCCTTTCGCCGCATCATCCGTTGCCATCCCTGGGGCGGCCACGGTTACGATCCGGCGTGATAATCGATCGCTCGCAAAAGGCAGTCGCGAATCTTAACAGGCCAGCCAGCGGCGTTCACAGCGCCATCACCTTTTTATATTCGAGCCAGCGATGCCATACGGCACGAAAACCGTAACCGATAAAAGTTTTCTGTAGTGTAGTAATCTTCCGTTTCGGCGAGTTTGAACCTACAGTAACCTTCCCAGTTTCTTGAATCTCTTTAGAACCTTTGCCTTCAAAGCCCCATGTCCCGGCACAAACTCATGCCCGTGTTCAGCAAGCCTCACGAACAATTTCACCATATTCCGCCAATCCGCCACATCAATATATTCCGGCCCGATCTTCCCCCGTTTCACGTCCATGTTGTGGTAGTTTCCCAACGCCACGCAGAGTGACGCAGCGGTGTATCCATAAACATCATAAACCGTCGCCTCGCACACTCCGCCGGGCATGAGGGCGCGTTGATATTGGAATTTCCGATCCTTCTTTTTCAATTCGTCCGCCTGCTGCCCCAGGAAATAGGTAAGCGCCGAATTGAAAATACTGGCCCGGTCCCCGACGCGGATGATGACGCCGTTCCCTTGTGGGGCCGCCGGCTGCTGACTGCTGCATTCAATGGCAATGACGCGATCACTCTTGCGAAGTAGCGTCCGATGTTCGCAAGCGGCGATGCACCCGATGAACCCCTCTTCCTCCGCCCGCGTGAGCAGCACCGCAACCGGCGATCGCGGCGCCCGCCGGGCTCGGTTCATGCGATCAAGCATCTCCAGACAAGCCGCCGCCCCCCCAAGATCATCGCACGCCCGGCACAAAAATTTCCCGCCCCGATATCGCCCAACCCTCTGATCGAACATTCCCGGCGACCCCGGCGCCACCGGCCGATTCACCCGCACGATCACTTCATGCGGCACAGTGCGCTGATCGTAATCATCCACGGTCGCTTCCACGACCTTTCCCGGAATTTCACCGCCGCCGTCGAAAAACCGCACGCGCGTCCCGCGCACGAATTCCACCTTCACCCAGCCCCGAAACACCGCCTTCAGGCGATGCCCGTCCAGCATCTTTTGCGCGACAAAACCAGGATGATCCATGTGGGCCGTGAACACCCATCTCGGCAATCGTGACCGGCTTTTCAGTTCGATGAGCAGATTCCCGAACCGATCCGCGCAACGTGAGATTCTTGCGTCGCCCCACGAATTCCCGCGCAAAATCCGCGACACGCTCTTCCGCGAACGGAGCCGTGGGAACTGAACACAGAGATTTAAGAATATCCATGGCCGGCGGCTATATTTCGTGATTCAGGTTTCGAACTTGATTCTGTTCTGCTGAAATCCCATATGACACATTACCGCGAAGGCGCGAAGGCCGCGAAGGGGATGACGCAAATCCTTGTCTTCTTCGCGACCTTCGCGCCTTCGCGGTAATCTGTTCCAGAAGATTTCAGGATACCAATTTGATTCGTCACCGGCCCGCCGGAACTTCGCAAGTCTCAGCATTCGAATTTCGAATTAGCCCCCCGCCGATTGAGACTTAAACTTCCGCTTCATTGCCGATGGCCAGTTCCCGCATCTTCGGCAGCAACCTTTGCAGCGTTTCAGCCTGCGGCGAGACGGGAAAACGCTGCAGGAGATCTTCGGCCAGATCGATCGCTTCGGAAAATTGTTTGTTTCGGACCAGTTCCTGGATTCGCCGTTCCTGCTCCTGTCGTTCCTCGATCTCGGCGTTCTCGCGGATGGTTTTAAGCTGAGCGCGAATGGCCACGCTCTTCCGATGGCCGGGAGCGCACTCCAGCAGTTTGACGGCGTTGGCCATCGCCCGCCGATAAGACCGCCGATCCACGTCGGTCCGGATTTCCTCGTAAAGACGATTGGCGGTGCTCTCGATGTAATTTTCGCGCTCGGTCATCACGCGTTGCAGCAGTTCGGCCCCTTCCGTGTGCTCCGGAAATTTCTCGACGAACCTGGCGGTCTCGGCATACGCCTGATCCCACGCCCAGACCGCCATCAGGTCCTCCACGCGCTCGCGGAGTTGTTCGATCGCGCTTTGCTCCGCATCCTGCCTGCCGGTGACCAACCGTGATCTCAGGGTTTCCAAGTCGGGACTTCCCGGGAATTCGCCTTCCAATGCGGCAATGGCGCCTTCAGCGGCGAACCATTCCTTCAGATCCAGAAGCCGCTGCGCTTCGGCGGCAAGATGATTTCTGCGCAGATGCTTCGAATCAGCCAGCAATTCCTGGCGCTGGCTGTCGCTTAAGAGCGTCAGTTCGCGGAGGTCCTGGAGAAGGGTCATTATCTGATGCAGCGATTCGGAACTGCCGATTGATCCCCCCGCGAGCGTGTCGGCAACTCCCAGATCGCCAAGATTGGCCGGACCGTGTGCTGCCGCCTCTTTCTGCTGATCCGACACGCGCTGGACCGCCATTTCGATCCGCTGCATCGCAGTGTGGAGATCGGAAATGGCCTGTTTGGTCTCCTTTTCCCTGGCCAGATTATTCGCCGGACCCGATTCGATCGTCTCTGCCAAGGCATACATCAGCGCCCCAAGCCCGACCATCCCCAGCACCATGGCCACCGCCTGCACCACCAAGGGAAGGCGGCTGCCAAGCGACTCCTCCCCCGAAATCGGCATTTTGGCCATGCCATAGGCATCCAACAATCCCAAAACGACCCCCCCAACAATCAAAATGATCGCGATCAGACGTAAAACGCCGGGCAATGCGGTTTTCATTGAACTGGACCTTTCGGGAATCGATTATACCGCTTCCGGCAAATTTGTTTCACCCCTAATTTTTTGAGGAATGCGGGGGCACAGAAATGAAGATTTCGTTAGGTGCGATGAGCGCTTTACGCCGATTTCGCCGAAGAGCGTGGTCTGCTCAATAGCAGTACGCCCGCTCCCACGACAACCAAGGCAAGACCAGTCGGTTCTGGAACCACAAACGTATAGTCCGCGACATTGGGCAGGTGGTCGCTCGCGGTCGTCAGCGCCGAAAGGACCTGGGACTGGCTGGGGTTTGTCATGTATGCCAAATCCGTATTCGAACCGTTGTCCACATTTCCGCCCGAAGCTGTCGTGCCGTTGTTGCCGAATCCCTGAAGTGAGCCGGTGACGTAGTCTATGGCGCCGGTATCATTCAGAACGTTTTGCGTCATAAGCTGGTAGTCGTCGCGGTAACGAAGATCGGTCGACGACTCTGTCCAATATTGGACGCTCGTCGAAAAATTAAGCGGGTCAAACGCCTGCCCCTGGCCCGCGGCGGTGAAATTGGTGAACTCCGCTTCCGGAGGGTTGGAATTCAAATCGCCGGTGTAAAGCACCGATGAGTTGGCCGGCAGCGTCGCCTCGTCGTTGCGGATGATCGTCGCCTCATCGCCGCGGTCGACGGCGTCCGCCGACGTCGTGCCCGATTTCATGTGCGATACGTAAACATAGAAGGGAGAAACGCTGCCGATCGGTTCGAATTCGTAGCGCACGACCTGACGGTATTCCCCATTGCCCGAACCGGTAGGCGTGCCGACACCGACGGTTGCCAGAAGCTGCACCGTGTTCGCGTTGTAAACGAGGGCATTCGGTCCGTTTCCATCGGTGGCATCGTTGCCCTCCTCGGTTGCCTGATACGGACTCATCTTATAGTTCGCGCCGGCGTAATCGCCGTTCAGCATGTTAAGGATCGGCTGAACCGTCGTTGTATTACTGGTGGTTTCTTCCAGCGTCATGATGTCGATCGGCTGGGCGTCGCCGGCAATGATCTCGTTGCCCATACCCTGCAAGACCGTGTTAAAGCCAGTGCGCGGCGTGGTCGCGCCATTGATGTCATCTTCAATGTTCCAGTCGACTACTCGCAGAATGCTGCAAAAGGCGTGGCTGCAAACACTGAAAATAACCAGGGATGCCAAGACCGGCCCGAATAGGCGCGAAGACTTATATCGCAATTTTCTCTCCCAATTCCCTGGAACGACGAATACCTTGGCCCCCGGATGGTTAGGCGGAAGCCGGGACAAAATAACCATCGCAACGGTCTTTGTCCACACATAAATTGGAATATCTGTCGTATCTTTGGATGGGCTCGACGCAAACAGCTATGGGCCATTTGCTTTACCGCATTGGATCGCCGCCGACGCCACTGAGGTTGTTAAATCGCGTGGTCCGGTTGTCGAACGTCAGTTTGATCGTCCCCGTCGGCCCGTTGCGCTGCTTGGCGATGATGATCTCGGCGATGTTGTCCGGCTGGAAATCCGGCTCGCTCATGCGGTAGTAATCCTCGCGGTGCAGCAGCATCACCACGTCGGCGTCCTGCTCGATGCTGCCCGATTCGCGCAGGTCGCTCATCCGCGGGCCGGTGGCCGTCGCGGCCTTCGGTGGCGCGGTTGAGCTGCGACAGGCAGATCACCGGAATGTTCAGCTCGCGGGCGACCGCTTTGACCGCGCGCGAGATTTCGCTGATCTGCTGCTGCCGGTTTTCCGGGCCGGGATTGTCCATGAGCTGCATGTAGTCGATCATGATGCACTTGATGTCGTGCTGCAGCTTCAGCCGCCGGGCCTTGGCCCGCAGTTCCAGCGGCGTCAGGCCCGGCGAATCGTCCACCCAGATCGGCGCCTTGGCCAGCTCGCCGACGACGTCGGCCAGCTTGCGTGTATTCCTGGCTGTTGAGCATCCCCTTGCGGAGCTTGTGGGCGTCGATCTCGCCCGCGGCTGCAGAGCATGCGCTGGGCCAATTGCTGCTTGCTCATTTCCAGCGAGAAGACCGCGCAGGGCAGCGCGATGATCGGCGGCGATGTGTTCGATGATGTTCATCGCCAACGCGGTTTTGCCCATCGACGGCCGGGCCGCGACGATGATCATCTCGCCGTTCTGCAGGCCGTTGAGCATGTCGTCGAGTTCGTGGAACCCGGTCTCCAGCCCGCGCTGGCCGCGGTTTTCGATCATCTCGAAGACTTCGTGCAGGACTTTCTCCATCGGCTCCATCGATTCGCCGACTTTTTTCTGCGCGATGTCGAAAATTCGCTTCTCGGCCTTGTCCAGCACGAGGTCCGCCTGCTCGTGCGGGGCATAGGCATCGCGCAGGATATCGTTGCTGGCGGCGATCAGTTGCCGCAGCATCGCCTTTTCGCGGACGATCCCGGCGTAGTGCATCCCATGGGCGGCGGAGGGGACGGTGTTGAGAATCTGCGCGATGTATCGCGTGCCGCCGACTTCCTCCAGAAGCTGCCGCTTGACCAGTTCCTCGCACAGGATGACCGCGTCGATCGGCCGGTTCTGTCTCGTACAGCTTGACCAGCACGTCGATAGATGATCTGATGATCGGCCTGGTAGAACGACTCGCGATCGATGAGCTGAACCGCCTGGCCGATCATCTCCTTGTCGAGCATCATCGAAGCCAGCAGGCACATCTCGGCTTCGATGGAATGGGGCGGAAGACGATCGAACTGACGCGCCACGGCAGGATCAATCAACTGGCTCATCGCAGGCTTCCTTTCCTGTTCTATTCTCGGGCAGGAAAATATGCTAACTACCGAAGCTCCGGATGTACATCCGGAGCCACGGGGCGGGTAACATAAAAGAAAACTGCCGGGCGAAGAGTATTCATCTTCGCGCCCGGCAGGTTCTGCACCACCTGTCCCCAATGAAGCCTGTGTGTAAAATTATTTCCGCACGTTCTCGAAATTACTCGGCGGCGGCGGCTCCGCGGCCTTCGCCTTGGCGGCCGCGTCGATCAGCGCCTTGCTCTCCGCATCCGGCGCAACCCAGACCTTCACATCCGTCGCCAAATCCTCGGCAAAACGAATTTTCACGGTGTATTTCTCGATCCGATCGAGCTTGCCCGGCAGATTCACATCGTCCGGATTGATATTGAATCCCTGCGCCTGCGAGGCCTTGGCGATATCGGTCGCGCTGACCGAACCGAACAGATGTCCCTGCTCGTTCGCCTTGCGTTCCAGCGTGACCTCAACGCCTTCAAGCTGCTTGATGAGGGCTTCCTGCTGATCGCGCCGTTCGCGCTCCAGGCGTTCGATTTCCTTGCGGCGGGCTTCGATCTTTTTCACGTTGCCCGGCGTGGGCTCGACCGCCAGACCCCTGGGAAGCAGGTAATTGCGGGCATAGCCGGGCGAAACTTCCACGACGTCGCCGACTTTGCCGACGTTCTTAATGCTTTCGTTCAACAACAATTTCACGTTTGGCATAGTACTGATCCTTAAAAGGGAATATCGTTTTCATTGAAATGCTGCTCGTCGCCGAACGGCGGTTCCTGCGGAGCCCGCGCCGGCGCTGCCTGTTGCGGTGGCGCATTTCGTTGCGGTGGCCGCGAAGCCGGCCGGGTCTGATCTTCTCCACCCCCCGAATCCTGTCCCGGCGCTCCCGCCACCGCCTTCCCGGCCGCCGAGGAACTGAAAATTCTCCACCACCACGGTCAGCTTGCTGCGTTTTCCGCCGCCCTGTTTGTCTTCCCATGGATCGAATTTGAGCCGGCCTTCGATGAAAAGCGGCCGGCCCTTCTGGCAATACTGGTTGATGACCTCTGCAGTCCGACCGAAGGCCGAGCAATCGACGAAACAGACTTCCTCGCGGTCCTCGCCGTTGGCGGTTTTGAATTTGCGGTTCATCGCCAGCCCGAATTCCACGACCGCCGTCTGGCTCGGCAGATATTTCAGTTGCGGATCGCGGGTCAGGTTCCCGATGAGGATCACTTGATTGACGTTTGCCATGACTGCACCTGCTTTAGTCGAAAGTTTAGTCCTTGGCGACGGCCTCGACGGATTCCTCACGTCCGAATCTCCCGCCCGGTCGATCCCCCCGGGACGATCCGCCGGCCGATCGCGCCGCGGGCCCGACGGCCGCTCTTCCCATGCCGGGCGGTCCCACGTATTTCGCTCCTCGCGCGGGATGATCGGCTGCGGCTCGACCGCCGCCATTTCCTCCGCGTTCAGATGATCGGCCTTGGTGACCATCACGCGCAGAATCTGATCGCTCAGCTCCACATCGCGCACGATGGCCGCGATGGCGGCCGCGGCGCGGTGAAAACGCGATGATATACAGCCCGCGCTTTTCCCCGCGGATTTCATACGCCAGCTTCCGCTCGTCCCATTTCTTCAGGACGATCGGCTTGCCCTCGTGGCGTTCCACGATTCCGCGGACCAGCTTCAGCGCCTTGTCCAGGTCCGAAGCGTGGGCCGCGCCCAGCAGAAACATCGCTTCGTACGTATTGATCAGTTTTTTCCGCAGTCTTGGCCTTTGCCATAACAAAAACTCCTTAATTCTTTCGCCAAATTCATTGCTTCTTTTGCATCGGCGTTGAACTGATTCATCGCCGTTTCAATTCCACTCTCGATCCACCTCAAAATCGCCTGTCGCCGCGCGCTCGATCGCCGGCTCAACGGCCTTGCGCTGTTCGTCCGTGAATCGGCCCAGCACATAATCCCGTCCCGGAATTCGCGGCGGCGGGGCGTCGATCCCGATCCGCAGCCGGGGATATTGGTCCGTGCCCAGCACCCGCTCGATGTCCTTCAGGCCGTTGTGCCCGCCGGTGCTTCCGCCGGGGCGAATCCGTATCTTACCGCAGGGCAGCGCCAGATCGTCCAGCACGACCATCAAATCCGCCGGCGAAAGCTGGTAAAACGCCATCGCCGCCTGCACCGACCGGCCGCTGACGTTCATATACGTCGTCGGCTTCAGCAGCAGGAGCTTTTCGCTCCCGCCGCTATGGATCGATACCGATCCATCCAGCATCAGTCCGTCGAATTTGCTCTTTCGCCAGCCGGTTGAACTCATCCTTTTTTCCGATCCAACCGAGCCGGGACGCCAGTTGGTCCACCGCTTCCCAGCCGACGTTATGCCGGGTCGCGACGAATTCACTGCCCGGATTTCCAAGGCCGACCACGAGACGCATCGGTCACTTCTTTTCCTTCCGCCAGCCGCCGCACCGCGCCAGCGGCTTCCTCGCCCTCGGCCGGCTTGCGGCCGATCACTTCCGGCTCCGCCGCGCCTTCTTCCGCGGCCACCGGCGCCGACCACTTCAATAATTTCCTTCACCGTCGCCACGATCAGATCCCCATCCTGCAATACCTTCACGCCCGTCGGCAGCTTCAGGTCCTTGATATGCACCACATCGTTCAGGGCCATTTCCGAAACATTGTGCCGAATCGCCTCGGGGATTTCCGTCACCAGGCATTCGACTTCCAGTTCCTTGATGATCTGCTGCAGCACGCCGCCGTCGGCTTCGCCCTTGGGCGTGCCTTTGAGTTCCACGGGAACAGTCACCTTCACCTTCTCATCAAGGCTCACCCGCGCGAAATCGACGTGAATGACTTCCATGCCGAGATGGTCGTACTGCACTTCCTTGACCAGAACCTTTTCGCTTTTGCCGTCAAGCGTGAGATCGAACAGGTGCGCCCCGCGGTTCAGATGATCGACGACTTCCTTTTTCGGAAGCGTGACCGGGAACGATCGCCTCCTTATGCCCGTAGATAACGCCGGGAAGCAGACCGGCCTCTCGCAGCCGCGATTGGCGCGAGCTGCCCAGTTCCTTCCGTGACTTGGCCGACACTTGTGCGCTTTGAACTGCCATTGGTTTCTCCTGATAAATCAAATCTCCGTTAGTGTCTTTGTTGAACAACTCGCTGATGCTCTGGTTGTGGTGAATCCGCTGAATCGCCTCGCCAACCAGTCCGGCAATGCTCAGTTCCACCAGCCGGTCCTTGATCGGCATCCGCCCGATTGCCCAGAGGAATCGTGTCGGTCACCGCCAGTTTCGTGAAGTCGCATTCGGCCAAGCCGCTCCATCGCCGGCGGGGCAAAGACCGCATGGGTGGCGGCGATGTAAATGTCCTTCACGCCGTTCTGCCGCAAAACCTCGCAAGCGTCGCCATCGTCCCGCCGGTCGTGATCATGTCATCCACGATCAGCACGTTTTTGCCCTCAACGTCGCCGATGACGTGCTTGGCCTCGGTGACGGTTCCGCTCCGGCGCCGCTTGTCGATGAAGCACAATTCGCCGCCGAGCAGTTCCGCATAAACCTGCGCCCGCTTCACGTTTCCCACGTCCGGGCTGACGAAAACGCGATTGGCCAGCTTCAAGCTCTTGAACCATTTTCCCAGCACCGGCCCGGCATTGAGATGATCGACCGGAATATCGAAAAATCCCTGCACCTGCGCCGCGTGCAGATCGACCGCCACCACCCGATCCGCCCCGGCACGCTCCAGAAGATTGGCGACCAGCTTGGCCGTGATCGGCGTCCGGCCGGCGTGCTTCTGGTCCTGCCGGGCATATCCGAAATAGGGAATCACCGCCGTCACGCGCTGGGCGCTGGCCCGCCGAAGCGTGTCGATCCAGATGAACAATTCCATCAGATGCGCGTTCACCGGATGACAGGTCGGCTGGATGACATAAGCAATCGCGCCCGCGCACGTCTTCCTCGACGCGGACGATCAGTTCCCCGTCGGGGAACAGTTCGGTCCCGCCCCGGCCCAGCGGGAATCTGCAGATAGTCGCAGATTTTCTGCGCCAGCTGCGGATTGGCCCGGCCGGTGAAGACCTTCAACTTGTTCGGATCCAGCTTCGGCATGCGGTCGTTGTGGCCATGGATTCTTTCCGCTTCAAATGATTTCCCGACAACCCGCGTTCCTTCCGGCACGATGCTGCCCCGCGGCAGGTTCGCGAACGGCCCGATCACGCAATCCGCGCCGATCGTGCTCTCCCGGCCGATGAACGTGAACGGCTGGACACCGTGTCCGGCCCGATCGTCACGCCCGCCTCGATATACGTATTGAAGCCGCTGACGATCGTCACGCCTTCATCCCGCAAGCCTCGCTGAATCCGCTCCTGCATCGCCGCATCCGCCTCCGCAAGCTGCTGCCGCTTGTTCGGGCGCGATCACATCCTCCGGCGTCACCGCCTGCACCGCGATGACCTTCTTGCCCGCTTTCCGCAGGATGCCGTAAATGTCCGTCAGGTAATATTCGCCTTTTTTGTTCTGATTGGTCAGCTTCGACAGCGCAAACAGCAAATCCTCGGCCCTCACGCAGTAATAAGCTGGGAAAACCTCGCGGATTTCGCGCTGCTGCGGCGTTGCAATCGACCTGCTCGACAATCTCCACAAAATCGCCCTTCGCATCGCGGATGATCCGGCCATATCCGGTCGGATCATCCAGAATCGCCGTCGCCATGCTGGCCGCCGCCCGGTCGTCGTGATGCGCCTGCAGCAGCGTCCGCAAAATTTCCGCGCGGATCAGCGGCGTATCACCGGCCAGGATCAGCACATCTCCGCCATGCCCGCGCAACAGCGGCTCGCACATCCGGGCCGCATGGCCGGTCCCAAGCTGTTCGGTCTGCTCGACGAAATGAATCCGCCGGTCCTTGCCGAACTGCTCGATGATCTCTTCCTTGCCTTGTCCGACCACGACCAGCGCCCGCGTCACATCCGCGGCAAAACAGGCGTCCAGAATCCATCCCAGCATCGGCTTGCCGCAGATTTCATGCAGCGGCTTGGGCAGTTTGGATTTCATCCGCGTCGATTTTCCCGCGGCCAGGATGATGGCGGTCAAGACTCATAAGAACATCCGGCCGGGAATCAAAGAACTACCCGGCCTGGATTCGAACCAGGACAAAGAGAACCAAAATCTCTTGTGCTACCGTTACACTACCGGGTAATGCGAATGGCTCGACCACCTGGATCGCCGGCGCAATGAAATTTGCCGGGTTCGGGAATGGACATGACCGTTCGCGGACAATTTCCTCCCAAGGCCCCGGCCGGTTTAAACCGCGAATTCCGGCCGGTATCGCCTACCCATCCGGCAACGCACCGGACCTCTCGACGAACGCCCCATCTCGGGTGGGGAAGAACGAAACATGGTACGGAGGGAGGCCGACGTGTCAAGGATTACGGCATATTGTTGTCGGCGATCGCTTTGAATCCTTATGCGGCGCAGAAAGCAGAAGAATATGATCGGTTACGATCTTTGTCACGACCGGCCCGGTGGGCTCGAATGTTACAACCATTGCCGCGTCGGACGCCGCTGGCTGGCCTGAAGACGATCGGGTGGGCCGTTTGCAACGGGGACCTCCGGCTTCCCATTTGTTTGCAGACGGATGTCGCGACCTTTGTCGGGCCAGCCGGGTGCGCTCGAATCGACGGCGCCTTCCCGCATTCGAGCCGCCGATGTCGGACGGCACGAAAACCGTAAACGATAAAAATCTTCGGCTGAACGATCCCGCCGATTCGGATAGCGAGCGTGTTTGGTTGATCGTCAATCCAAGGTCGTTATGCTAATGCCGACTATGCCCAACCGCTCATTATTTAAGACACTTTTTGCAGCCGCCGTGTTTTGTCTTTCCCTGGGGTTGGCGTTTGCCGACGACACCGATTCCAGTGCGACCCTCAAAAGCGACGACGGCAAAGTGCAATTGGCGATGCCCCCCGGATGGGTTACGCAGAAATCCAGCAATCCCAGCGCCGCCCTCGAAGGCCGGAACGAAGATTCCAACGCGTTCGTCATGGTGCTCGTCACCGACCGATCCGATCCGTATGAAACCCTGGACGACTACGCCAAAGCCCGATGTGACGAGGTCCTGTCGCATCTGGTCAACGCCAAATTCACCGGCCCGGACGAATTGCAGGTCGACAATTTCAAGGCCCTGCAATACGAAGTGCATGGCACGTCCCCGGCCTCGAAGGTCGATTTCGGCTATTTCCTGACGATCGTGCGGATGCGGCGGCACTATCTGGAAATCGTCTCCTGGGCCACCGAACGCCATTTCGCGGAAAACTCGGATGTCCTGAAATCCGCCGCCAAAAGCGCGACCTATTCGGGCGATCAGTAATCAAAGCGATCAAAAGCAATTGAACCGCCAAGAACGCCAAGGTCGGATAAAGAGATAACGCCGAAATGGATCTTCGCCTCGGATTGTAGTTGAGGTTTTAGAGAGGCGATTCGGTCTTTTGACGATTGAATTCTTGGCGATCTTGGCGGCTTGGCGGTTCAATCCATTTTGAATTTGATTTGAATTGAAAGCGCGGGGCGATATACTTTCGTGTGATCGTCGGCAGGATGCCGGCGTGCGTTCAACCAAGGATGGTGTTCCATGTTCGCGCGAACTTCCCTTGTGGCGGGTTTCGTTTTTTTCTGCCTGGTAAGTTTCGGATGCTCAAGCCACCCCGCGCCCCAGAGCGGTCCTGCGAGCCCGGCGATTCCCCCGCCCCAGGCAGCGGCATCGCCGACGCCAGTCCCATCGCAGGTCACGTTCGAACAGCCCAACCAACCGGATGACGCCTCGCTGCTGGCGCGAAAAACCTCCGAATATGCCAACAGCGTCTCCCGCGCCCTGTCGCAGCAGCCGGCCACCCAGCCATCCGTCGTCCAATGGTCTCAGCCCGCCCAACAACCGGCCGATTCGAACAATAGCCAAACGGCATCGGCTCAACCATCCGCAACGCCCGCCGCCAACGAACCCGCCACGCTTGCCGCCGCCCATCTCAAGGAAGACACCGGCCTTCCATTGATTCTTCCCGAAAGCGCGGATCAGATTCCCGCGACGCCGTCAGATTCAGCCGCGTCTCCCGTTGCGGTCTCCACCGATGAATATGAACTAAAACTTCGAAAGCAGGTGCAGGATTATCCGCGGGACCTGGGAGACCAACTCGACTATCAATTGCTGCGGCTCGTCCGCGACGAGTCCACGCCGGACCTCACCGTCGTCAGCCAGCTTTCCAGCGAAGACCGCGATCTGCTGCTCGCATTGATGGATGGCCTGACGAATTTCCGAGCCGCCGCCCGGGGTGACGGCAACCTCATGCTCAACCGAAAAATTGAGCCCCTCGTCGAAATGGCCGAGCGCCTTCGTTCCCAGGGCCAGCTTGCAATCCCCACGGTGGCGTTTTGCACGCAGGTTGACAGCTTCGGCGTGTATCGCCCGATGGCTTCCTCCCGTTTCCTGGCCGGCCGGGAAAACGACCTGATCGTCTACAACGAAGCCGCCAACTTCACCTCCGTCCAGGGCAACGACACAATCTGGCGGACCCGGCTCAAGCAGGAAATGGTCTTGTACACCGACACCGGCCTTGCCGTATGGCCCGAAAAATCCAACGGGCAGACCTTCCTCGACCAGTCACGCCACCGCCGCCACGACTTTTTCATCTCCCGCCTGGTCCGGCTTCCCTCGTCCCTCGCGGCTGGAAACTATGTTCTAAAAATCATCCTGACCGATGAGGAATCCAATCGAGTCGTCGAAGCCAGCGCCCCGCTGGAAATCGTACCCGACTCCCCAGTCGCCCAGCCCGCCGCCGACCGCACCGAGCCACCGACCGACCAATTGACACCGTAATATCGCGCGAATTGCGCAACCCCGCTTCCACCTCGATGCAGAAGGCCGCCCCGACTTTCAACAGGCCAGAAACTATGAAGCCGAGCCTTTCTCGGGACGTTGTTTTGGGGATTAAAATCCCCAATGGATTAACGAGCTGATCGCGTGGATCGCTCAGACGTCACTTTATTTGAGAAAGGACTCGGCGATGAAGATTCTGGCATTGGATCTCGGAAAGAACAAGAGCGTTTTTGTGGACTATTGTGTCGGCGGCGAGCGGATCTTCGGCAAGACCGCCACGAACCCCCGCGAATTGCGGAAGCTGCTGGAACGCAGTGCCCCGGACCGGCTGGTGATCGAGGCGGGACCCGCGGCGGGATGGGTTTGCGACCTGGCCGAATCGATGAAGATTCCCGTGCAGGTCGCCAACGGCAACGACGAACGTTGGCGATGGAAGGTCGTGAAGGAAAAGAGCGATCGCAAGGATGCGTTGAAACTGGCCCAATTGTCGGAGATGGAATCGTTGCCGACGGTGCACGTGCCCAAGGCTTCGGTTCGGCAATGGCGGTCGCTGATTGAATACCGTCACGCTCTGGTGCAGCGGCGAACGGCGATCAAGAACTCGATCCGTTCGATATACGAAAGGCAGGGCGTGGGCCTGCCCTGGGCCAAAAGAGCCTGGACTGACGCGGCGATGGAGGAACTGAAGAAGGAGGCGTCGGACTATTCCTCCCAGCGGTTGTGGCTGTTCCAGGTGCATTGCGAGTTGCAGCAGTTTGAGAGTATTCAGCGGCAGATCCAGGAGGTGGAGCAGAAGCTGGAAGAACGGGCAAAGGCTGATGCGCGTGTTGAACAACTCAAGACCGCGCCCTGCGTCGGTCCGCGATTGGGAGAGACGGTGGTGGCAATCCTGGATGATCCGCATCGCTTCGGGAACGGCCGGCAGGTGGGTTGTTACGCGGGTCTGACCCCGCGACGCTGGCAGAGCGGCGAAAGTGACCGCCAAGGTCACATCAGCCATGCGGGCAACGGCCTGCTGCGTCAAATGCTGGTGGAGATTGCCTGGCTGGGAGTCCGCCACAAGACTTGGATGGCCCAAGTCTACGAACAGGTGCGTCGCGGCAGCGACAAACGGAAGAAGATCGCCATCGTGGCGGTGGCCCGCAGACTCCTGGTGAAGCTGTGGGCGATGCTTCGGGATGGCACCCAGTGGAAAGAACCGTTGCCGACGGCGCCAACGTGAAGAGACGGGGCAAAATGACGGGTAAAGCGTCCGGATGAGTCAAATGGGAAACAGGCGATCGGAGTTCGACGGTTGGCAAAAAAGCGGCAAGCCCGATGTTGGCTTGAGCACCAAACTCGAAGGCCAGAGTGGGTGCCGCTGTTGTACAGTTGAATAGGCCCGCGACCCAAACAGATCTTTCGCGGAAGCTCTGAATAGAAGACTGAAACAACGACTCGCGTTCCGAACGCCAGAATCCCGCTTGACAAGGCTCGGCTCATAGAAGCCAGCACTGTTCGCAGCGCCAACGCCCGCCCGCATTCGAGCCGCCGATGCACCGACGGCAAGAAAAGCGCAACGATAAAAATCCTTTGCATCTTCCTCGCAACCGGGTGGACGAAAAAAGCCCTACTATTGCCCAGATTATTCGTTTCGGCTAAACCAAGTACATTGGTTAGGAGCACATTTTTATGCGACGGTCGGCTCTCCTGTTTCTGTTGCTTGTTGTCAGCGGCTGCACCACCACGCGGGAAATCACCATCACCGCCAGGCCTCCCGACACGATGATCTCGGTCGATAACGGGGCGCAGCGCGGCATGGGCCAGCTTACGGCGACCATTAAATTTAAGAACGCCGGCGATATCCACACCGCCACGGCCACCCGGCGCGGATATCAGGACAAGACCGTCTCGCTCCACCGCGACGACCTGGCGACCGGCGTCGAAATTGTTCTGGACCCGTTCCATCGAAAGCTCACCTTCTCCACCGTCCCCATTCCCGCCGACATTACCGTTGAAGGCACCCCCATTACCACTGGACCCTCATCGCAGGCGGAAACCGTCCTGAATTTCACGCTCGACGATAAGGACAACTGGACCAAATATGATGTCGTCGCGTCGCGCCAGGGCTGGGAGTCGGCCAAGATCAGCGTGACCTGGACCGATGCATCGGCCGATTACGTCCTTCAATTGCAGCCCAAGCGGAAAAACATAACGATCACAACCAATCCCCCTGGATCGACCGTCACGCTCGACGGCACCGCGCTGGGGACCGGCCCGGCCGTCGCGAAGAACGTGGCGTTTCCGTTTGACAACAACAGCAACGAGTTCCCAGTAAAACACGTCACCGTCACCAAACCCGGCTACGATCCCGTCGAACGCGATATTTCCTGGGACGATGGAAAAACCGATTATGAGATCGATCCAACTGCCCACCAGAAGACAGTGCGATTTTTGACCGACCCCCCCGGAGCGGCGGTCACGATCGACGGCAAGCCCGTCCCCCCGGACCCGATGGAATCCCCACCGCCCAGCTCACGTATATTCCAATCAACGATAACGGTGATCTGCCCGTCTTCACCGCCGCGATCAGCAAAAAGGCCGCCGAAACGGAATGGTATCCCACCACCCTGACGATTCCCTGGGATGAGGGCCGCGGCGAATACTCGGCGACGCTCCGCGAGATCATGACCCGGCACGTGCCGCTGACCACCGTCTCACTCGAGCGCGACGACGACGGCGTCTGGCAAACCATCGCACGGCAAACGGATACCATCGGAATGAAGGATATTAGCGAAGGCGCCGGCAAGGACCCGCCGACCCTCCTTTTCCAGGCCCCGCGCGGCAGCAGCATCGAAACCCTGGCGGTCAACCCCAACGGCGGTCAGATCGTTTTCGCGCTGGTTTCCGGCAGCAGCAAGGCCGATCTCCGCTCGCAAATCCTGGCCATATCCACCACCGGCCCCGGCAGCGTTGACGAAATCACCGACGGCAAATCGCTTGATCTGATGCCGTCATTCACGCCCGACGGCGCCCAGGTCGTGTTCTCTTCCAACCGCGCCGGCAAACGCCTCAACGTCTGGCGAAAGGCCCTCGACGGGTCCATTGGCATCGAACAACTGACCGAAAGTAGCGAACAGGATTTGTGGCCGATGATCGACGCGGCGCCCAAGCCGCGATTGTTCTACGAAGTCCGGTCCGACAGCCAGCCCGATCCGCAATTGTACATGGCCCCGCTCGACGGCCGGTCGCGCACGGATTTGGCGTCCATCCCCGTCATGCAGCCGCGCGTCAGCCCCCGGGCCGATGCGGTGCTCTTCACCAGCATCAATCAGCGCACCGGAAACCGCGAGATCTACCGAATCTCCGATCACGGTGGAATGCCCGTGGATGTCATCAATGATCCGGATTCGGAGTGCTACGACCCATGCTGGTCCAAGGACGGCGGCATGATGGCTTTTGTATCCGACCGCAATTTCGCGACCTATCCCACCCTCGAAAACGGCCAGATCGTGGACGAACGTCATCGCAATCCGGACATCTGGATCGTCGATCTCGCCAATTCCGGCAAGCCGCAACAGATCACCACCAACGGCAGCATCGATGATTGCCCGTCGTGGGACCCCAGCGGAGAATCTCTCTATTTCCGCAGCAACCGCGGCGGGCAATGGGGGATCTGGAAGATCGGGGTGAAGTAAGCAACAGGGAGATTCTAAAGTTGCGCAAGAAATTGGCCGCCGTATTCCTTGTCGCCTGTTTTTTTGTCGTTGGGGTCTACTTCCATCTCTTCCATCTCAACAGCCACTCCTACCATACGTGGATTTGGCGGCATCTACCGGGCTGGCCGACGTATTTAATGTTCGGTGTGGCGAGTGTCCCGTTCTTCGCCGGGCAGTTTCTGGAAAATCGCCGAGCGAGTTTGCTGGCGCTGACGCTGGTTGCGGCGTCGATGTTTTGTTTCATGCTGGCCGGCGCCGCGGCGCAGAGGAGTCCTCCGAGTCTCGATCACATTGCCGCGGTTCAGATGGGCTGGGACGTGGGGTATTTCAAGGACGCCGAGCGCTTGCAAGGGATGACCGTCCATCAATGGCTGGCGCGATATCCGCGATTGCTGGGCCATTTTGATCTTCATCCGCGCACCAAGCCCCCGGGTTTGTTGTTGTATGAGACCGCGATGATTGATCTGTTCGGTCACGGTCGACCGGCCGCGATGATGGCAGGATTGACCGAAGGTCTCATCGCGACGTTTTCCGTCTTCGCAACCTACGCATTTATTCATTTTTTCACGCAAAGCCGCCGAGCGGCGTTTTGCGGCGCGAGCTTCTTCGCGCTGTGTCCGGGTCCGGTCTGGTTTTTCCCCATTTTTGACCAGTGTTATCCGATTGTCACGGCGACCGTGACAATCCTTTGGGCGCTGCGCTGCAGAAGGATCGCTTGCGATTCTCAGCTAGCTTGGGATTGGTTTACGGCGCGGCGACGGTCGTTACCTATTTGCCCTTCGTGCTCGGTTTCTTCCTTTTGGGATATTTATGGCTCAAAAGACGCGAATATCCCGGTTGCCGGCCATCACGCCTTGTCAGGCACATCGCCGTTTCCGCCGCGTGTTTCGTGATGTTTTACACCGTGTTATGGGCTGTGACAGCCTTTAACCCGATCGCCACATTCCGCGAATGCCTGCACCAGGTGGACGTCTTATGGGCATGGCTCGTGAAAGATTTCGCGGCCCCACCGAGGCACATTCCGGGAACAATTCCCGCGGATCTTTATGATTTCGCGCTCGGATCGGGGTGGATCAGCTATCTTTTGGCTACGTTCTGTTTCAAATCAGCCTTTGTCCGCGGGACGTCGGAGCCGCGACTGAAAATCGCTTTGCTTTGCGTTGGACAAATCCTTTTCGTGGCTTTCGCCGGGTTGATTCAGGGGGAAACCGCTCGGCTTTGGATTTTCATGCTCCCGATGCTGATGGTCCCGGTGGGAATGGAGTTGGAGAATTGGGGAATAGGGGCGAGAATCGCGGTCTACTCGATGCTCCTGATTCTGACGGTCGCCGTGGGGCAGTCAATGACGTTTCTTCCGTCAGCGGGATGAATCGTTTCCATAAGATGTCTCTTACAGTTCCTTCGCGATTTCCGGCAAATCCGCGATTTCCCCTTGCACCGGACCCGTAAAATCCTTGGAGCCGGATGCGACACCGAGCCTTTCAAAATCAATCTCACTGTTGATCTCGGCTCCGATCAGCAGGACCAGCCCGTCGATGTAGAAAAAGAGAAGCAGAATGGCCGCCCCGCCGACCGAGCCGTAGGTCTGGTCGTAGCGCGCGTAGCGGTCTACATAGAAGCGGAACGCCACGTCGAGGAAGATCCATACAAACGCGCGTGAAGATCGCGCCGGGGCTCAGAAGCCGAAATCGCTGCCGAATGTTCGGGCCGAAATAATAGATGATCGACAGGACGAAAAGCGCGAAGAGAAGAGACAGGAAGTATCGCACCGCATCAAAGGCGATCTGCAGCGGGGTGGTAAAAGTTCCATTGGACGAGAGCCACGTTTCCACCGCAGAGCCGATCGGCATCAAAATGATGATGACCAGCATGCCGAGCGTTACGCCGATGGTCATGGCGGTCGCCAGCGCTCTTCGCTTAATATATCCCCTGCTTTCCTTGACGTCGTAACAGGAATTCAGCGCTGACATCGTCATCGCCATTCCGCCGCTGGCGACCCAGATGGTGACCACCAGCCCGATGCCCAGCCAGCCGTTTCGCTGTTGATGCATGACGCTGTCAATATTGTCGTTGATCGTATGGGCTTCCTTGCCGAGCATTTCGCTGATGAATCCGGAGATGGCCTTGCGGGCGGACTTTTTAGCTTCGTCGGGAAGGTAAGGCACGAGGCTCAGGACAAGGATGAGGAACGGGAAGATCGAAAACAGCCATGAATACGCCAGCGCCGACGCCCAGACGAAAATTTCATCTTCGCCGATTTGCTGCCAGAGCCGGCGGAAGAACGCCCACGGTCCGAAGGATCTAAGGACCGGCGGGATATCGCCCAGCGTAGCCATGCCGTTGATTGTTCAACGCCGCCAGTGGAAATGCAATTGGATTCTTACGTTTCGGCCACTGCCCGAGGCTTTCGCATTTGGGCCGATTGCCAGAGCACGATTCTGCTCGCCAGCAGCACCGCCACAACGCCGGCGAAGATTTTCGGGTCGGAACCGACGACTTTTCCGTTCATCCAAAAGTGAATCGCTGCGGCGATCGCGACAACATAGACCAACTGATGCAGCCGCTTCCATTTCTTCGCACCCAGCGCCTTTAATCATTCCATTGGTGGAAGTGATCGCCAGCGGGATCATCAAAACCAGAGCGGCCATTCCGAAGAATATGAATGGACGTTTTTCCGTATCCTCAATGACTCGCGTCACATCGAAAGAACGCTGCAATGCGAAATAGAGCAATAGATGGACGAACGCGTAGAAGAATGCGAACAGCCCAAGCATGCGCCGGAAATGGCTCAGCCAGTTCCAACCCGTGATTTTCCGCACGGGCGTCACCGCGAGGGTCAGAGCGATAAAAATGATCGCCATCACGCCGGTAATGTGGATCGCATCATTGGAAGGATCAGGTCCGAGTTGACGCCGATAGGCATCCCACGCGAGCATTCCCAGAGGAACCATGCCGTTGATCAGCACCACCGACTTGGCAAAGCGCGGATCTTTCATCGGTCAAAAATTGGCTTCCAAATCCATCCCCGCATAAAGCGACGCTACTTCTTCGGCGTACCCGTTGAATATCAACGTATCGCGCGGGCCAACGCCGATCCTCCGCTCAGTAGTCTGGTCCCAGGGACGATAGACGTTGGGGTTGACGTTGGCATAAAAGCCGTAAGCACCCGGCGACGCCGCGCTCCAGGTTGTTGGGGGTTGCTCGGCGCGAAGCTCGATCTTCACGATCGACTTGATTCCCTTGAACCCATATTTCCACGGCACGATCAGCCGGACCGGCGCTCCATCCTGCGGCGGAAGCCGCTTGCCATAGATTCCCCCGGCCAGAATCGTCAATGGGTGCATGGCTTCGTCCATCCGCAGGCCCTCAACGTAAGGCCATTGGAGAACATCAGTGCCCTGATTGGGCATGCGGGCCGGATCAAGCAAAGTCTGAAACGCGACGTACTTGGCGCCACTGAGCGGTTCCACCCGGTCCAGCAGCATCGAAAGCGAAAACCCATCCCACGGAATGACCATCGACCACGCCTCAACGCAGCGCATCCGGTAAACCCGCTCCTCCGCCGGCGCGATCTTGAACAGATCGTCGATGTCAAACACTCCCGGCTTACGGCAAAGTCCGCCGACGCTCACCTGCCAGGGGCGGGTAATGAATCCCGTCGCCGCATCCGCGACCGATTCCTTGTCGAGCGAGAACTCATAAAAATTGTTGTAATGCGTGATATCCTGAAAGCTGGTGCGCGGCTCATCGACCGTGAACCCCGCGGTGGATTGCCGCCTGGCGCCGACAATGGATGGCTGCGTCGCAGGCTGCGTGCTCGGAACAATGAAATCTGCCAAAGACGGGGTTAGCTGCTCCCGACCTGGCAAAGGATTGATCTTACGATAAACCCATCCCGTTGCGGCCGCGGATGCGGCGACAATCCCCGCACGGAGAAACAATCGCCGATTGAGATAAGTCCCCTCATCTGTGATTTCACCGGACGGAATGCGCGAAGGCTTACCAATGAACATGGCCAATTAATTGTAGCCGTGTCCCAGGGCGTCGTCGCGGTGGGCTTATTTTCCCGCTGAATCGGGCGGGGTGGTCACATTCATCAGGGAGTCATGCTCGTTCGGAGCCGATGGCGACCCGTTGTCCGCCGTAGTGGGATCTTGGGGCCGAGTGGTGGGCGGTGAAAGATTTGGGTTCTTTTTCTCCAGCCGCTTGATGATCAAGTCGGTTCGCTGATCGATGATGTCATCTTCCGACGCCTGATCGGCCTGGAGCCGGCTCTTTTCATCCGTGAGAAGCTTTTGGAGCCGGTCGATGCGGGCCTGGCGCACGTTGAGTTCCAACTGAAAGATCTCCGCGACCTTATTACGGATTTTGTCCTGAAGCTCGATCGCGTCGCTTCCTTCGTCGGCGCGGTCCTTGAGCGCCAGGTCGAAAAGGTCATCCTCAAGTCGAAACTGGCGGGTCAAATAATCGGTAATCGCGGGAAAATGTTCGCTGGTGAAGACATAATTCCGCCACTTGCGGGTGGCTTCCAGGGCGATCGGCGAATCGTGACGAAGAGGAATCGAATCGAGCACGTACGCCTGCGCGGGAGCATTTGACCGCATGAAGACCATCATGTCGTCCCATTCCTGTTGGGTGGGGGGATGGACGCCCGCGGTCCTTCCGCCAAGGGCGCGCATCACGCCTCGAAGCTGGGGATTGGTGTAAGAACCGCTTGCGGGCCGCGTCGCCGGCTGATCCGCCGACGCTCCCACACACGTCAGCGCCCCCAATCCCACGAACGCGATTGCGATGAGTCTTGACAATTTTCATGGCGCACCTGTCGAATTCGAATCCGCATTTGAATTGGAATCAGTGGAATTTTCCGAGTCGCTGTGAACGACCGAGGCAACCTCGGCAATATGATCGACCAGATTGGAATCTTCGGAATTGGAGATTTCAAACGAGTTATAAAGAACCGCCAGTTTCTCATCGTCGGTCAGAACATGAGGAGCACGAGCGACCGGCGGCAGGTTTCGAGGAGGCGCCGTATGGTAGACCGCCCAGATGTAATACCCGATCATTAACGATGCCGCCGCGGCAAAAGTGCTTCGCCACCATGGGAATTGCCTGCGCAACCCGGAAACCGCGGCCGTCGACTGCCGGCGACGGCTGGCCCATTCGTGGACCAGTTGAGAAATCCGATTCTGCGCCGCAATCGGCGGCATGGGCGGACGCGTAATCGCATCCAGCGATTCCAGGGCGTCAAACGCAAGCTGATAGGTTTTCCGCAGATTTTCCAGTTCACCCCGCAGCCTGGCATCCGAGGCGAGCATCGCCTCCACCTCCGCGCGGTCCTGCTCGGGCAGTTCGTTCCCCAGATACATCAGGAGGATCGCCTCGTTGCTTTCCAGATGTTGCAGATAGTTCTTCACGAGATAATCCTCATGGCGTCCTCGATTCAACCGGCGCATCTTCAGCCAGTAACTGCCTGAGGCGAATCATCGCCTTGTGCATTCTTCCCAGCGCGGTATTGAGCGGACAACCCAGCATTTCGGCGATCTCCACGAACTTAAGGTTGCCGTAATACCTCAACAGCAAAACTTCCTTCTGGCTGTGAGGAAGCAACTCCAGGGCAGCCCGCAACTTGGCTTCTGCTTCGGCGCCTTCCATCCTATGGGCGGCATCCGGAGCCGTTTCCTCGGTGACGAGCCGTAATCCATCCTTGGCTTTTTTTTCACGCCCTCGCGATCGCCAGTGGTCGTGCGCTTTATTCGTCGCGATTCGATAGAGCCACGCCTTAAACCCACCATTACCGGAGGTCACTTCAAATTTGTCCAAGTTTTCCAAAGCGCTCGTCCACGTCTGCTGATGCAATTCCTCGGCCAACTGATCGCTATGCACCAGCCGCTGCAAAAATCGCAAAAGCCGCGGGCAATGACGCTCGGCCAAGTCTTCTCCGGCCCAGTCGTCCCCATCCCGCAGGCGGCGGACAAGCTCCTCGTCGCTGACCGGCGTTGGATCATCAGACGCCACAGGGGTATCCATCCACAACTCCGGCCGTCACTTACACAACGCGCGACTCAATCAAATATTTCCGTCGGTCGCCCCGTAATATTCGTCAAATGTGAACCAAATTCAGCACCGACACGAGGTTGCCGCCAGTCATATTAAAAAAATATCAGCAAATTGGCGAATTTGGGTTATTATAGGCTGTCCGGGACCGCGAAAATAATAAACCGGCCGTCCGTGCGTTGCACGAGGTGTTACGGTCGTTTTTGTGCGCTTCGGAGGCGCGGAATGCGCTTGACCCTGATCATCACGTCGGTCATCTTTTTCGGCTTGATCGCTTATGCCAGGCTGTTGGCCGTGGTCCAGGATGCTTCCCGCCCGGTGCAGTATGAAGGCGCGACTCCCCATCAGGCAATTCAGACTGGATTGGCCGCATCCCAGACCAACTGAGAATGCCCTATAATCGCGCTATGGCGAAAAAGAATCAGACTCCGCCCAAATCATTCGAAGAGGCCATTCTCGAACTGGAGCAGATTTTATCCCAGATGGAAGGCAGCCAGGTTGCCCTTGAGGACAGCCTCGCGAAATATGAGCGCGGAACATTTCTAATCCGACATTGCCGCGGAGTATTGGGAGCCGCGGAAAAACAAATCGAATTACTATCCAAGGCTGATGACGGCTCAATTCAATCCGAGCCCGCGCCCGAAGAGCCGGCCGCTTGATCGTCAAACCTCACCCCGACCCGCCCGAGCAGATTGACCGTATTGTCGTGATACACCTTCTGAATCACCTCGTCCGGCAACGCCAGGCCCCGCAAAACCGGCTGGGCGTCCTCCTTCAAATCCGGATCGTAAATCGGACTCGGGCCGTTGTAAGCCGTTTCCCATAGCTTCCGATGCGCCCAGAATCGGCTCGCTAGAAAATCGAATCCGCGATCGTCGCCGCTGACCTGATCGGTTCCGAACAGGATGCGATCGGCATTGCGAATGACAAACTCGCGTGCCGCATCCCTTCGCGCGCTGAGTTCCCGCACCATCCAGCGCGTCGCGCTGTTGTCGAGATAAAGATTCGGAAAGCGATCCAGCAAATCCTGCAACCGCGCCAGATTCTCCGGGTTCCCCCCCATGTGGGCCCCAACCCACGGATGATCCCGATATTCTTCGAGGGCCCCCTCCCACATCGCATAATGTTCATCCCGCGTGCCATATTTGGCGGTATCAGTGTACTTCCCCGAATACCAGGTGTCCGGATCTCCGACATGGCTCATCAGGATCATTCCCCGCGCCGCCGCCTCTTTCAACACGGGCCGCAGCGCCGGTGAATCGAGCCTGATATGCCTCATCGCCATCGTTCCCGGCGCCATGTGGAACTTAATAATCCGGCTCCCCATGTTGTAGAACATTTCCAATCGCCGCAGCCAATCGTCGATCGAGGGATTCTGCCACGCCGGTATGACGATGAATTGAATTCTCCCCGGCCAATCGCGCTGCAAACCGATGGCTTCTTCCAGCGGGGCCATCGTGACGAAAGCGTCGATGCCGAAATGCGTGGCCGTCTCGAACCACACCTTCCCGTGCCGCGCCGCGATCAAATGCGTGTGATAATCGATGACCAGCCCATTGACCTTCGGCCTGGGAATCGGCTTGTGATAATCGAGATTGAGCCGGTTGTATTCGCTCGCTTTCGCCGGCGCCATCGCCGCGCTCGCCGCCGCCGTCAAGTTTGCGGGTGGCGGCGGGGTATTTGCCGGTGGCGTCTGGGTCACACTGCTCATCGCCCAAAGCCTATGCCGTCCGAGCGTTGGATTCAAACACGGTCAGTCATCCCTTTTTCAACCGATCGATCGCCGCCTCCACCTGCGGCGCAAGCGCTGCCAAATCCGCGGCGGCCGCCGTCTGGTCCTCCCGAAAGGTTTTTGCCCGCTCGGCCAGCGATCTCAGCAAGTTGATGTCCGGATGCTCACTCCGCTCGTTGAGGCGTCGGCTGGCGTCTTTGAGCAATTCCGAACCCCCATCGGAATCCAGAGTCAGCGGCGAATGACAGAGCCGTTCGAACTCCATCAGTTTCGCCGCCAGGTCCTTCCCCTTTTGTTCGATCTTACCCGCATTGGTCTGCATCATTCCAAGCTGATGGCTCGTGACTGCCTTGGAGTATTCGCCGAAGATCGTCAATAACATCCGCGCCGCCGGGGCGAGGATTCTCATGCTGGCGGAAATCCGGGCGTTCATCTGTGCGACAAGCTTGTCCACATCCTCATTGCCGGTTGCTTCGTCTTCTTCCCACGGCTCTGGCGACAGATCTCCTTGAACGGTGGTGCCCGCGGTGTCGTCGCTGGACCCCTCGCCGGCTGGCGCGGGTTCCTGGAACAAATCCGCCGCCGCCCCCTGCGCCGCTTGCACGGATGTGAAGCTGAAGAGCGGGCCCAATTCGAGATAATTCGGCCGCAGCCATTCCCAATCCTCGGCAAGCAATGTTTCGATTCGATTCAGCACCGTCAGACCATCGCCGGCCATCCCGGAATCTTCCACCGGCCGAATGAGATGCCGGCGCAATTTCTTGAAGACGATTACATCCGCCACGATCACCGCCGCCAAAAGTCCGCCGCAAACCACGTCGCTGGCGATGCTCGGGTATTTCACAAACGCGATCACCAGCGCCACCAGCAGCGGAAAGACCGCGGCCTGGTAAAACGCGAAATCCGTTCGCGTCATTCGCGCCTTGAGAACTCCGTTCGACCACAGCGTCGCGATCCACGCCGCGACCCCCGCGGCCAAGAGCGACGATTGAAAAAGCTGCACCGCCAACGGCTTGAACTGTAGCGGCTTGGGCTGTTGCTGAAACGACCACAGGATCGCCAAACCGATCAGCACGATCGCGATGAATGTTCCCGGGAAAAGCTGAAGCTGCCCGATCCGCTTTCGCACCAGGGCCGCGTGCGCCAAAGCATCCTCGTGCCCGGGAACCAATTGCCCCGCCTTCGACGACTGTTTCAAGCTTTCGAGCCATCCAAAGGATTTAAACTCCTTTTTCGCTTCGATCATGTAAGCGGCGGCAAGCTTTCCGCGGAACGCGCTCAGGATCCCCATCGCCTTGGATTCCCATTGCCGATCGTCGAGTCCGCGGCGCAGCTCCTTGATTCCCTGTTGAACCTGTTCGCCATTGAGCAGAATTGCCGCCCGTTTGGTCGGCTCCTGGCGAATTCTCGTAAACGGCTCGCCCGCCGAGACGATGCCCAGCGAATTGCCCACCATGAACGCCCGATATTTCCGCTGATCGTATCGATAAGCCGCCGTGAGGATGTTCGCTCGAAAGATCAGGATATCCTCGCGCTGGATTCGCCCGAAGAATTCCCGCCGCACATCCTTGGTGAGATTGATGATTGCGATTCGCAGAGGCGCATTGTTGATCGTCTCCAGCAGCTTTTCGTTCAACATGCTGGCGGAAAAATGTGCGATCAATCGGTAATCGCCCGATCGCAGCGCCGTGCTCGCCTGATCGCCGATCGGATGTTCCAGCGTTTGCGACCGATTGGGTTCATCCCCCCGCGTTGAACGGAGTAGAAGCATGATGATGTACAACGGGCGGGCCGCCGCGTTGATCAGCTTGATTTGATCGTCCAGTTCAGCATTTCCACCCGACAAAGCGTTGGCCCATTTGGTCAATCGCAGACGGATATTGGCCGACTCGCCCTGATCGAGATCGCGCAGCTCGAAATATCCCTTGAGCGTCCCCCGAAGTTCGTCGGGCGTCCGCACCTGCTTTTTATTCAGTTCGTCGAAAAGCGCATCCCGATCCGCCCGTGAGGAAACGCGCGGGATCGGAGGCAGCACCGGCCCGGTGCTGGTCTGGTCTTCGGCCAAAGTCGCCGTGTCCGCCCCGACTTCCTGTTGCTCTTCGAGTTCTTCCTCATCCGGCGGCAAAGGCGATTCCCCGTCCGCCTCCATCGGAATGAGGTCCGTGTCCTGGGCGGATTCGCCTTCCGGCGTCGTTTCTTCAGCTGATTCGATGGGCGCGGGCGAATCATCGTCGGCTGCAAGGCTGATCTCGCTTTCCGGTTGCGGTTCCGGCGATGAAACCGGCGGCGTGTATGATCCGCCCTCGCCGCGGATTCTTATCTGGTTGTCAGCCGCGCGTTCTGGTTGCTTAGGCGCGGCCGCCGATGGCAATGTGCTTTGCCCCCCCAGCGCATCGATAAAAGCCCTGGCCGAATCAAACCTCCGCTCACGCCGCGCGTAAGATTTTCTAAACGCATCATCCAGCCCGGCCGGCACCTCCGGGTTCAATTCGCTGGGCAACTCCGCGCCGGTGGGTCGCTCGCCGGTCAACATCTCAAACAACACCACCCCCACCGCATAGATATCCGATTTAACGTCGGGAGAAGCCCCCTCCCGCTGCTCGGGAGCGACATACGCTAGCGAACTCCCTTGGACCTGCGCTTTGGCCGCCGCATCCTTGGTCAACGTCGCCGTCGCCGCCGTTCCAACTCCGAAATCCGTCACCTTTACCGAACCGATCCGCGCAAAATCGTTCCCTGCGGCCGAGGCGTCGAGAAGAATATTCTCCGGCCTCACGTCGCCGTGAATTACCTGCCGCTCGTGCCCAAACTGCAGCGCTTCCAGAACCTGGCGCAAAATGTTGACGGATTGCCCAACCGTCAATCGTTTTGCGTTAATCCACGGCCTGAGCGTTTCACCCTTAACGTATTCGGTGATCAGATACGGAGGATTCGCGTTCGGATCAAAACCAAGCGGACAGATAATATTGGGATGAACCAGTCGCTGTACACTGATTCCCTCCTGGCGAAGGTTGTTGACGTATTCGGGATCGGTGGGAATTTTGACCACGGCCAGTTGGTCTGACCACATGTGGTGATGCGCGCCACTCCTCCGCGTAGGCGCTCTGGCCCGCAAGCTCGTCAAGCACGTACTCGCCAACGCGCTGTTTGGATTGATACATCAAGCCTGCCTGGGGGACGAGAATTTTGTCAGCAGTTGCTCAACAGATCCCATTCTCTGTGTGAGCAACATGTTCCGCCTTGGTTCCTTTGCGAACGCGGCGAAATCTCAGGAAACGCGCAACGACCTATTCCGGCAACAACCAGTGAAAATAATCGTTCGCTTCATAACACACAAGCCGTCGAAGTATATGCTTTGACCCGCTCCGCGATATCTACCGCCTTTACGACAATGGGAACCGAAATTGCAGAAAATCCCTATTTTCCAATTGAATCTTAACAATTACGGGTGTAGGATGACCAGCTCAAATCGAATTCCGTTCCGCTTTGGAGGGAACATGCGAACCACATGGATATGGATGTCAGTGGGGATTTTTGGATTGTCCGCGATATCGGCGGCGTCCCCAAATCTGTCGTTCGAAACCGTCATCAATCAAGGCGATTCTTTTACCAACGATCCCGCCGACCAATTCCAAACCTCCGGGCAGGTCGTCGCCGGTCCCAACGGCACTGTCGGCATCGTCGGCCTCGTGGAAAATCAGAGCAACCCCGTTGTCATCTATTCAACCCCCGCAGCCGGCAACACCTGGACCAGCCAGGCCGTCGCGGTAGCCGGAAATTCGTACTCTTTCCCATCTATATCAGACCCCGAAAACTTCGATTATTTCGACAACCTCGCCATCAGCAACAGTATCTCAAATGGAACGCAATTAACCTTCGACGCCGAAGACGTCAACGGCAACTCCGGCATCCTCCAGTGGGGCGGCTCAACGCTGAACGACGTGGCATTCGATGGCGATAACAAAGGCTACAGCTTAGTCGGCGGCAACGGTACCAATAGCGGCGGCCCTTTGCTTGAAATGCAGGTCAACGCCGCCGGGCAGGTCATGTTTCCCGCGGTGGCGTCCTCCAATAACGTGCTCGTACGCGGAGATAGTTCCTCTCTCACCACGACATTTACCAGCGGTGCATTGCTGGCAAGCACCAGCGAGGATCAGGGCTCGCGAGTTGCCCTCGCCACGGATAATTCCGGAGCGGCGGTGCTGACCCCCACGGCTTCGGGAACTCCCGGCGTTTACACAATCCCCGCCAATGGCAGCGCGCCAACCGCGATTCCTCTTGGAACCTACACTTTGTCGACCTTCGCCGATCCGATCATCGGATACGCCAGTGGAAGCGGCGTCAACGCAACGCTGATGCTCGTCAACGGCACCACGCCTCGATCGCAGCAAATCGTCCTGAGCAAAAATGGCGGCGCGCCGCAACCGATCCTCCCGCAATTCACCCAGCCCACCCTTTACGAGTCAACCGAAGGGCAGATGACCCCCAACGGGCAAATCGCCGTTTATGTTCCGAATACAACCGGTGACACGATCCAGTACGCGAACGCCGCCTCGCCAAATTCCAACGCCAGCGTCGTTGCGTCGGTCTATTCCGGTTCAGGCCCCGTGCCTAACACAGCGGAGGCGCTCGACCCCAGCGGCTCAAACCTGCCGATTCAGGCATTGACCTCCCCCGGCTCAACCAACGGCCCGCAAATCAATTCCAGCGGAACCATTGTCTTCGACGCCGAGGTCGGCACTTCCCCCAGCGACGAGAAGGCCGCACTCCTGGCCTGGCAGCCCGGCGATCAAAGCCCGGAGATTCTGCTGGCAGCTGGAGACACGGTCGATATCGATGGCACCCCGGAGGTCATTGACGATTTCAACCTCAACTCTCTCTCCAACGATTACGACTACTATAAAAACGCCCTCAATGACCAAAACGGTTTGGCAGTCGCCGTCGATTACGATGACGGCAACGCGTCGGCCGTCTTGTACGCGGTCATACCCGGCGTACCCGAACCATCGACGATCGCCCTGGTTTCAATCGCGAGCGTCAGCCTTTTAGCCCGCCGCAGACGGCGATAGAGACATTGCCGAAACGGCAGAACTCAACATAGGACTGTCGATTTGGCATCCCTCCGGATGCACAACCATCACCTAGACCCCGCCCGTGTCCTCATAAGCCTTTTGTTTGAAGCCGGTTGTAGAGTCTCCCCCGGCAAGCTTGCGTGGCACGAGCTTTGCCCATAGTGATCGGTTTATCATTGAATTAAGGAGCTAATTATATGGCCAAAATCATAGGTATCGACTTGGGAACGACCAACAGCGTCGTTGCCATTATGGAAGGGGATCAGCCCAAGGTGCTGATCAACGCCCAGGGCAGTCGGCTTACGCCTTCGGTAGTCGCCTTCACCGACAAGGGTGAACGCATCGTCGGCCAAAACGCCAAGCACCAGCAGGTCACCAACCCCAAAAACACGATTTTCAGCATCAAACGTTTCATGGGCCGGCGCCACAGCGAGGTCGGTTCGGAAGAAAAGATGGTTCCCTACACGGTCGTCGGAGCCCCCGAGGAACTCGTTCAGGTTGAAATCCGCGGGAAGAAATACACGCCCGAGGCGATCAGCGCGATCATCCTCGGCGATCTGAAAAAGACCGCCGAAGACTATCTGGGCGAGAAAGTGACCGAAGCCGTCATCACGGTTCCGGCCTACTTCAACGATGCCCAGCGCAAGGCGACCAAGGACGCCGGCGAAATCGCCGGACTCAAAGTCCTCCGCGTCCTCCCCGAACCAACCGCGGCCGCGCTCGCCTACGGCCTCGACAAGAAAAAGAACGAAAAAATCTGCGTCTTCGATCTCGGCGGTGGAACCTTCGACGTTTCCGTCCTCGATGTCGGCGACGGTGTCTTCGAAGTCCTCAGCATCAACGGCGATACGCACCTCGGCGGCGACGACATGGACCAGGTGCTGATCAATTTCCTCGCCGATGAATTCAAACGGATGGAAGGAATCGATCTCCGCAAAGACCCGATGGCTCTCCAACGCCTCAAGGAGGCCGCGGAAAAAGCGAAAATCGAACTCTCCAGTGCGATGGAAACGACGGTAAATCTGCCGTTCATCACCGCCGACCAGAACGGGCCCAAGCACCTGCAGATTTCGCTGACCCGTTCGAAGTTCGAGCAGTTGATTACTCCCCTCGTCGAGCGTTGCCGTAAACCCGTGGTCGACGCCCTGAAGGACGCCAAGCTCACGCCCGACAAGATCGACGAAGTCATATTGGTCGGCGGCGCAACGCGCGTTCCCATGGTTCAGCGCCTGGTCAAGGAGCTGTTCAACGGCAAGGAGCCGAATAAGAGCGTGAACCCCGACGAAGTGGTCGCCGTCGGCGCCGCCATCCAGGGCGCCATCGCCACGGGCGATGTGAAAGACATCCTCGTCCTCGACGCCACGCCGCTTTCTCTCGGCGTCGAAACGCTGGGCGGCGTGATGACGGTCCTGATCCCGCGCAACACGACGATCCCGACCAGCAAAGCCGAGGTTTTCTCGACCGCCGCCGACAATCAGAACGCCGTCACGATCAACGTCCTTCAAGGCGAACGCGAGTTCGCCCGCGACAATCGGCTGCTCGGCGCCTTCAACCTCGAAGGCATCCCCCCAGCGGCCCGCGGCGTGCCCCAGATCGAGGTGACCTTCAACATCGACGTCAACGGAATCCTTTCCGTCGCCGCCAAGGACAAGGCCACCGGCAAGGAAAACAAGATCACCGTCCAGAACGCCGGCGGATTGAGCAAGGAAGAGATCGAGAAGATGAAGCAGGATGCCGAGCAGCACGCCGCCGAGGACAAAAAACGCCGCGAGACCATCGACGTCAAGAATCGCGCCGAGGCCTTCGCCTACGAAACCGAAAAATCGCTTCGTGAGCACGGCGACAAAGTCTCCGGCCGAGCTTCGCTCAAACATCGAAAGCGCCCTGAACAACCTGAAGGACGCCATCAAGAGCGACGATGCCGATCGGATCAAGAAGACAATGGAAGTCCTGCAACAGGCCAGCCTGAAACTCGGCGAAGAGGTCTACAAGGCCACCGCCGCCAAAGGCCCCGGCGCCGGCCCAAGCCCCGCCCCCGAGGCCAGCACCGATCGCGGAACCACCGGCGGCCCCAAGAAGGACGAAGACGTCATCGATGCCGAGTATGAGGTAAAAGAGTAGTCCCACACACGATGACGAATCAACGCACTTACGAAGCCCCGGATACACATCCGGGGCTTCCCAGTTTTCGTGTATCATTCCAAACATGATGGACAAGTCCTTCGTGAAATGGTGGCTGACCCGGGTAACGCCCTTCCGCGAGGTTCCTCCGGAAAAGCTCGCCGCCGAACGCGACGCGGTCGAGCGGCTCGGCGATTACAACCAGAATTACGCCGAATTCCTCAACCGCGCCGTCTTCCCCGCCGTCGACGATCTGGTCAAATTCCTCGCCAAGAACGGCATCGTTCATCGCGTCAGCACCTGGGGAAACCAGCTTTCCCTGCGAATTCATCTCGCCTGGCGATGGGGCGAGCTGGTCATCATGCAGAGCCACGAGGATTGCGTGACCTTCGAGCACCACATCATCACCGAGGGCGAAAAACGCGGCGATGAAAGTGCCGAGGACCACAGCCATCAATACGATCTGCGCGATCCCATTCCCGGTCCGGTTGCCGAGAACGAACTGCAATTTTTCCTGAGCCGAGTGGCCCAGGACCTCGTCGAACCCCCGCCCGAGCCGGAAATCCCACCGGGCGATACACCCCATTCGCCCATGTAGGTGTGCCATGAACGAAACGCCGCCACCAAAAAAAGTCCTTCTCATCGGCCATTGCGGGCCCGACGCAAGCTACCTTCGGATCGCCGTTCGATCGGCCTTTGGCGACGCAACCATTTCCTCCGCCGGCGATCGCGCCGCGCTCGATCGCGCGATCCAGGCCGGCGTCGATCTGATCCTGTTCAATCGCGAATTGGATTATGGCTTCGAGCCCGCCACGGGCGTCGATATGATCCGCCTGCTCAAACAACAACACCCCGACCTGAAGATGATGCTGATCACGAACTATCCCGAGGTCCAGGCCGCCGCCATCGCCGCCGGCGCTAAGCCCGGATTCGGCAAACGGGACATCGGCTCACCGCACGCCCGGGAACTTCTTCGCGGGGTGTTCTGATGGTGCGTACATGATCGTCGCTCAGCGTGTCATGAATACGATCGAGTGATGAAGGTTCAATCCCATCACTCCGGAGCTCCTCGCTCGCGCAACAAAGTCTGTGATTTACTTTCATTCCCTTCCGGAAACAACCGGGCATATCCCAATGGAGTACATTCCACGACCTCCAGCGGCCGCTCATAATGGCCCGGCAGTTTCACGCGAAGCGTTAAGTCCGCACCATGTTCTACCAGCAACTCTGCCACCGACAGTCCCCAATCATTGAACTGGGTAACCGCATGGAAAATCGGCGATTGCCCCCCAATACCCGCTTCGTCGATTGTCGCAGGGGCATTCACATCCGCCCCGCGTTGCAAGAGTAATTTGGCCGCCTCAAGGTTGCCATATTCAGCGGCGACGTGCAGCAGCGTTGTGCCCTTGAGTGTCAGGCGGCGCGTCCCCGTGCCGCCGCCGATGTCGAATTCGGGAAATCGTCTGTGAATCGCGCCGGGATCGGCATCGAGTTGCTCGGCCAGATGATCGAGCTGGCCGCGGAGTATGTCCAACAACAGCGGATTGTCGTGCCGGGTTGTTCCGCCGGCTTTGAGAAGGATTTCGATGCATTCGCCCAGCCGCGGCGAACGTGAATAGGCTCCGATCAGATAATCCAGCGCGGAATATTTTCGGAGGTTCGGATTCGCCCCGCGATCCAGAAGCCATTTCAGGGCCCCCGGTGCGAGCGTATCGCATGGAGAAATAATGGCTGGGGAATGCTTGGTTCCGGGTGCGTTCACATCCGCGCCATGCGAAACCAGCAATTCCATCATCGGAATGCGATGATCCCGAAAGGCCGCGCGGGCGAGCGGGGCATCCCCATCCTGATGCACGTCCGAGCCGTTTTCGATCATCCACTTCGCCATGGCAAGTCGATCCGGGCTGGGCGATTCGGGCGGAATTCGACATTCGGCGACCCATGTGAGCGCCTTTTGCCCACGGTGAGGACCAATCGGTGACGAATGCAATTTCGGATTACGCGTCATCAGTGTCTTCACCCGCTCGAGATTGTCCGTGTTGATGGCCTCCCTGAGCTGTCCGATCTCCTCAAGTGATTCGACGTGTGCCCTGAGCTTTGGCCAACTTGCAAAGCCATATTGTCGCGCGATCTTAAACTGGGCATCAGCGATCGACTCCGCGGCACCGGCCTTCAAAAGATCCTTGGCCTGATCCTTCAGATGCCGCAGATTAGGATGTTCCGGAAGCGAGTGGGATGCCCCTTGGGGCTGGGTCGACATGGCGACCTCCTTTCATTGAGTCGCCCGTTGTCCGCACATCGGGCTGAAAGAAGGTTCAAAAAAATTTACCGCAAACAGTTGGGCTTCTACCCTTTCCGCGGACCGGCTGCGTCCTGTACGCAACCGCTAGAATACCGTGCAGGACCGGACATTCAAGCCGAGCCGGCGGTATTCAGCTCAATTCGCCGCCCCCGCGATGGGATACGCCGCCCACAAATATTCCAGCGCCTCCGGCAAGGTTTGCTGTTTCACGCCCCGGTCCGTGTGTCCCGCATTGCGGGCAAAGACAAACTGATAATGATACCCCTTGGCCGCCAGCACTTTGGCCATGTTCTCATTGGCGACCACCCAATCGTGCATATTGTCGCGCATGACATTCGGATTAAAGTTGTCTCTGTCGCCAACTTCCATCCAGATTCGCAACGGCTTGGCCGGATTCTCCGGAATCAGATGTTCGTGAAACTCCCAGGCGCCATGAGGGGCCTGCGGGTTATACGGCCATTGCTGGTTCACATACGTCCCGGAATAGGTAAGCACGCGGCGATACAGTTCAGGGTGATACCAGGCCATGATCAACGCGCACGCGCCGCCGGAACTATCTCCCATCGCCGCCCGCCCATCCGGATCCTTGGTCAATTTCACATCGCATCGCGTTTCCACCAGCGGCAACACCTCGTTCTCCACAAATTCCGCATACCGGCCCGACATGGTGTCATATTCCAACCCGCGTTCGCTGCCTTGAGCGTCACCCCCGCCATTGGCGATGGAGATTGCGATCATCATCGGCACCCGATGCTGTGCGATCAGATTGTCCAATGCTGTGAACAACGCCCGGTCAGGTCCATCCGCCCCGACAATAAATGGCGCAGCCGTCCCGGGAACGTATTGTTTCGGTACATAAACCATTACGCGGCGAGTGTACGGAGCAGGGTGGCTGGTAGTCACAATCAGTTTGGCGGAGTCGCTGGGATCAATCTGCCCAAATGTATTGGGCACCCGCGCGATGCCCGGATAAATTTTGCTGTCAACCGACTTCATAGTGAAGTCGAACACGGCCCCCTTTGGCACGCCTTCTTGTGCCGTCATTTCCGGTGCGCGTTTGTGAGTCGGGCCAAGAATATAGTTCCCGTCCGCATCCACCGGCGGGTTAACACCATCCGGTAACTCCGTGGCCGTCACAAAACCTGGCGTGTTGGGATCGCGGATGGGTGGCGTCGGGCGCGACGTCGCCGCCATCGCCGAATCCACCCCAACCGATATGGCAATCAGCGAGGCGATACGCAAAAATTTTGTGTTCATAAAATCCGGTGTGTCACGTATTCAACAGGCCCGGAGTTACTCTTCGGACATTACAAGGTCGATCGTCTGAAACCTCTGGAAGGGGGTCAGGTTCCCTTATCCATTAAGGGAACCTGACCTGCTCTGATGAAAACCTCGGCGATGGCTTCCCCTTACCCCCTCGCCCTGTACTCAGGGAGAGGGTTGGGGTGAGGGTTCTTCAACGAATTCAGAAGGTTTTCATCAGAGCAAACCTGACCCCCTTCCTCTTTCCTCAACCCTCACCACGGCAACAGCCTGAACGTCGGCTCCGCCGCAATCTTTTCCCCCGGCTTCTGGTTCGCAATTCGCACGAAATCTTTGGACCACACATCAATGATTCCGTCTATGTCGCTGTACCACGTCAGCCCCCGGAGATCGACGGGGGCATACTGCTCGGCCTCGCGGTCGGCGGCCAACAACAGGATTTCTCCTGTGGCCGCGTCACGGGTGCGCGATTCAAACGCCGCACTGCTTTTGTCATTGGCAAGCCCACGGACGACGGAGAGAGCCGTTCCGACATAGAAAGGCGTGTATCCCAGCACGTTGAGAAGGACTTTGCTCGGGACGGCTTCAACCAACGCCATCTCAAAAACCAGGGCATGCGGGTCGTGCGTAGGGCTGTCGATCACCTGAAAACGATGGTTCGGATCTTCCCGAAACGCCTTCATCACCGAGTTTCGCGTGTAGACAGCCAGTTGTCTCACGTCCTTCTCGATATCTTCCTGCCGCTCCCCCTTCTGCCAGTCCGTCATTTTAAGCATGTAGGAGATATTGACGTCGGCGACATAGATTTTGTCATAGCTCCTCCAGTCCACGTCCGGCTTATGCCAGAACCTGTCAAATGGAACGGTGGGGTCACTCTTCTTCAGCACCGATGGATCGGCAAACCCGACGCTGGGTGCGGGAGTCGCCCTGCATCCGCCAAGAATCGTCGCCATCAGCGCGCTCACCACCCATGCCCGCGGAATTCTTCGACTCATCATCCGTTTTCCTTCGCCGCGTAAGACCGCGGCGGCCCGACTAGGACTTCCCAGCTTATGACTTCTTCCCCAACTCCGCCTCAATCGCCCCCACCACCTCATCCGAATCCGGCTTCGTCTTCGGTTTGAATCGCGCCACCACATTCCCATCCCGACCGATCAGGAATTTCTCGAAGTTCCAGGTGATTGTCCCTGCAAACGGCTTATCCGTGTCGGGGCTGGTCAGAAACTTATACAGATCACAGATGTTGTCCCCCTTCACATCCACCTTGGAAAACATATCAAACGTCACGCCGTAGTTTTTCGTGCAGAACGCGCTGATTTCGGTATCCGTACCCGGCTCCTGGTGCCCAAAATCGTTCGATGGAAATCCCAGAATGACAAACCCCTGATCGGCATATTTGTTGTACAGCGCCTCCAGCGGCTTGTATTGCGGCGTGTTCCCGCATTTGCTGGCGGTGTTGACCATGAGAATGACCTTGCCCTGATATTGAGCCAGGTTGACATCCTTGCCGTCCAAAGACTTCATGGTAAAGCGGAGCGCCGGCGCCACCGCACTGGCATCAGCGACGGGTTGAGTCGTCGGTGAAGCCGTTGGATCAGCGGCTGCCAAAGCGAAACTAGCCAAGCTGAGCGCAATAAACAGATAACCCGGCATCGAATTCATGATATCTCCCTCAAAAAAGCTGCCGGATTATAGCATGCTGCCCCAAGTCTGTAAGGGGCGCGTGTCAGGATCGCGCAGATGATATATAGTTGATATATAATCAAAGGTTCGCTTTTACGGAGAGCCCCCAATGCCGGGAATGACAATGACGGAAAAGATTCTCGCCCGACATGCCGGACGCACCGGCGTTGTGCCGGGCGAGAACATCTGGGTAGACATGGATATCCTCATGACCCACGACGTGTGCGGCCCCGGCACCATCGGCATTTTCCACGAGCAGTTTGGCCGCGACGCCAAGGTCTGGGACCGCGACCGCGTGGTCATCATTCCCGATCACTACATTTTCACCGCCGATCAGAAATGCCATCGCAACGTGCAGATCCTCCGCGACTTCGTGAAGGAGCAGGGGCTGAAATATTTTTACGATGCGGATTTCGTCAAAAGCGAGCCGACGATGCCCAATCCGTATCGCGATCCGACCAAAACCAGCTACAAAGGCGTCTGTCACAAGGCCCTGCCCGAGGAAGGCCACGTCCGCCCCGGCGAAATTCTGCTTGGCACCGACAGCCACACCTGCACGGCCGGCGCGTTCGGGCAACTCGCAACCGGAATCGGCAACACCGACGCGGCGTTTGTCCTCGGCACCGGAAAACTATGGCTCAAGGTCCCCCCGACCATGAAATTCACCTTCCACGGCGCGATCCCGCCATATCTGACCGCCAAGGACCTGATCCTGGCCGTGATCGGCGAGATCGGCGTGGATGGAGCGACCTACCGCAGCATGTATTTCGCCGGCGACGGAATCTCTTCCCTCACCCTCGAAGACCGCATGACGCTGACCAACATGGCCATCGAGGCCGGCGGAAAAAACGGCGTCTGCGATGTCGACGAAAAGACCCTCAAATACGTTCAAAACCGCAGCAAAATCCCCAACTGGGAAGTCGTTCGCGATGACAGCAACGCTGAATATTGTTTCGAGGCCGAATGGGATTTGGCCACGCTCGAACCGCTGGTCGCCAAGCCGCACAGCCCCGACAATCGCGACACCGCCCACAACTGCCGCGATGTGAAGCTCGATCAGGCCTACATCGGAAGCTGCACCGGCGGAAAGATCACCGACATGATTTTCGCCGCCAACATCCTCAAGGGAAATCGCGTGAAGATTCCGACTTTCGTCGTCCCCGGCAGCACCGAAGTCCACGCGGACATGAAGCGATTGAATCTCCGCGGCGCCGAAAAAGGCCCCAACGAAAAGAGCATCGAGGAAGTCCTGCTGGACGCCGGTTGCAAGGTCGGCGCCTGCGGATGCGCCGCATGCCTGGGCGGCCCCAGCGACACCTTCGGCCGCCTGCAACGCAGCGAGGTTTGCATCAGCACCACCAACCGCAATTTCCCCGGCCGGATGGGAAGCACCAAGAGCGCGGTCTATCTGGCGTCGCCCCTGACGGTCGCCGCCAGCGCCCTCACCGGATATGTGACCGACCCCCGCGAATTCGTCAGCGAGCCCATTGAGACCGGCGCCGCGGGTGTGGCGTGAGCAGCATTTTTGAGTAATCTGGCGAAGTGTCTTCTTCTCCAACGACGATCCAGGACCCGGCCAGGGGATGGGAATGACCGCGGACTTTCGTGCCAGCGATGTTGCCCGCATTATCCACCGCGCCGCCGGCGCCGACCCTGATTTACAGATCCACCCCCCAATCCCCATCGCCCAGGCCGGCGATGAGCTGGCCAACACGCTGCTCTGCACCCCCGCGGATGCCGTCGAGCCGAATCATCTTTTCGATCGCCTCCGCTGGGGCGGACAAGCTGTTTTCGTATGCAATTCCCGTGAGGAAGCGACGCGAATCAGCTCGCGGCTTGCCGGCAGCGGATTTGAGATAACGCAAAAGCCTTCACACATCACCCACGGCTGGCTGGGCCTGCCGATTCCTTTCCTGTCTCGAAAGATTCACTTTCTGGTCGCGCGGAAGGTGGCGCTTATTCTGCCGGGGCAGTCCACCGATCGATTCACCTTTCACGTTCACCTTTCCCGCAACGATTCCGGGGAATATGAGGTCGTCAAAGAGGTGCCCACCCTGGACATGGTGATGGCCAGACTGCACAGCAAATGGCCAGATCTCGCCGGCGATGTCGTCGAGAAACGGGCCAGAAAGTTTACCAATAAAATCTTCCCGGTATTCCTCACCCGCGAAGCGGCCATTCTCAAGATCGTCAACCGTGATTTGCCCGAAAACTACCGCGACCGCGTCCCGAAGCTCGTCGAAATGGACAAGGACGATCGCGGTTTCGTCAAACGGCTGCACCTGAGCTGGCTCCGAAACGGCGGCGAGCCCCTGAGCCAATTGGAATTCGCATTGCAAAGCGCCGATTTGCTTCGGGCCCTCCATGATGACGCCGGGATCATGCACCTGGATTTGCGATTGGACAACTTCGTCATCACCCCCGCCGGAGTTGGATTCGTCGATTTCGGCTCGGCCGTGCGCGTCGATGAAAACCTGAAGCAAAGTCCGCTCCTGTCCAGCCTCTTCGAAGAATTGATGCGAACCAGCGAGATTCAGCGAATGCTGTTTCGAATGACGCGCACCGGCGAAGTCACCAGCGAGGCGATCAGCGGAGGACTCCATAAAGTCGACAAAGCGGTGGACTGTTTCTATCTGGCTGTCCAGATCAGTTCGCCCCACGCCAATCCCGATTTGAAGGATCTGATTCGATTCGACAAGGGGAGTCAGGAAGCCAAAAGACTATCCCGATTGACCGACCAGATTCTCCGCCCCGCCGACCCCGCCAAACCCGCGTTTCGCTCCGCCGCGGACATTTTGCAGGGGATCAGGCAACTACAGCACCCCCAATCGCCGGAGGAATCCGCCCCCGAACGCGATCCGCAGACCTCCGGCGGCATCCTGTCGAAATCCGTTCGCCCCACTTGACACTAAACGCTACGGAAAGTATACAGTCGGCTACGGATGAAGCTTTGAGTTAGTGATCGTCCGAACAATTCAAGTCTCTGGCCCGGTAATACACGGGTGTGGCCGGATGATTATCAACGACGAAAGGTGGTGAATAACCTACAGTCGCTTTTTACAACTTAATATATTTATGGGAATTGATGGAATCACGAAAACAGTGCGGGCAACCGGCGGTCTTCGGATCATTGGCGCGGAATTAAGATTTTTTCTTATTCTCGGCCGCCAATCGCTTTAAGATCAGCTCGGCGATTTCCGCGCGGATTTCCTGTGGATACAGGCCCAATATGGCGGCCTGAACAACATCCGACTGGGTCGTGAACCATTCGATAATGCGGCTCGTTGTCGCGATCTGGGTCATCCCCAGCCGATCGCACAGTTCCGTTAGCCCCTTCTTTGCGCTTGGAGTCAGTTCGATCCGCATGATCACTCGGCGTGTTGAATTAGCGCTTGCCATCGGCCACTTCCCTTAAATTGAAGAAATTGCGAAAACCCCATCATAGCGGCCGGTTACAACGGCTGCCAATGCGCGGGGACTAGGATGCTACTTGGTCCCTCTGCCTTGCTGATCCATGTGCTTCAGCAATTGCTTTGCCAGCCGTGACAGCGATTCCGGGGACAACGATTCCAACACGGCAGACTGGATCGTGTTGTCCTGCTTGACGAACCAACGGACCAGACGTGACATGACCGCGATTTGCGTCATGCCACGTTTCTCACACAGGTCGTCCAGTTCGTGTTTCGTCCCGGAATCCAACTGAATTCTCATAATCGCCCGACGAGCCGCCATTTGCTGCTCCAATTAACAGAGGTTCTCCCCTTATCCATTCAACATCCCGGACTCAACCCAAGTCGTTTCCGGAATCCAACCTCGACTGCTGAAACCTATCGGCAGAAATCTGCCGACATGAAACGAGGCCAATCGAAATACAAATAAATTTCAATTGCTGCACACATCCAATGTAAACAATCTCACGCTCCTGCACAGCGCGGAAGTATATTACATTACCGTGTAAAATTCGATATCACTTATCAGTAGAGTCATCGATTGATGTTTCGCCCCGACAAGGCCCGCGCGATCGTGGTGGAGGAATTCGGAACCGACAGCGGACCATGGTCATCTACCAATTGCGCCGTCAGCCGGCGATTCCCTTCGACCAGCGGTTTCCCAATGACCTGGGCGATCTGATTTACTTCATCTTGCTTTTGCGACAATTGCTTTTCCAATTGCTGCAGCCGCGCATCCATCTCCTCATACTCTTTCAGAGTGGTTTCATAAAGCACTTCCCCTTCTCTTATCCATTCAGCAATCGACTTGGCCACCACAACCTCCATTCACCGTAAGTCCCAAAGCATACCCCTATCATCAATATCGACGAACGAAAATACCGGGACGCGCAAAAATACACAAAAAAAATGCGCGTTCATTCAACCGCCTCCGGCAAAAATGGCAAGGATCAATTAGACTTTATGGCCAAATTAATTGCTTCCCACAATGTCAGCGGCAGCCATTTCCGCGCCAGCCTCCGCGCGATTTCCAACCCAATCCAATACCGGATACAATCGCAAATCCAAGTTTTCCACGAGGGATAATGGCCAGGAATCCGGTAGACGACTCCTACAAAGACAAATTCCGCCCCGATGCCGATGCCAAACTGGATGCGCAGATTGACGCCGCCCTGGGCGGATTGTCGGATGATGATCTTTACGGGTTCAACAAACCCCAACCCTCCGCGCCGGCCGCCGAAAAGGGAGCCCGGCGCGGGCGGATCGTTTCCATTGATAAGGACGATGTCTTCGTCGATTTCGGCGGAAAAAGTCAGGGAATCGTCCCGCTGATCCAATTTGACGAGGAACCCAAAGTAGGACAAGAGCTTGAATTCAGCGTCGAACGATACGATCCCGCCGAGGGCTTGCTCATCCTTTCCCGCAAAGGCTCGGCCGCCGGCAATGTTTCCTGGGAAACACTCGAGGTCGGCCAAATCGTCGAAGGAACCGTCACCGCCGTGAACAAGGGTGGCCTCGAACTGACGGTCAAAACCATGCGTGCCTTCATGCCCGCTGGCCAGGTGGATGTCTATCACGTTCCCGACCTCTCGCAATTCATCAACCAGAAAATGACCGCCGAAGTCACCGCATTCGAACGGCAAGGCCGCAACATCGTCCTGTCCCGGCGAAATATCCTGGAACGCGAACGGGAAGAGAAAAAGAAAAAGCTGATGGAAGAGCTGGCCGAAGGCCAGATCCGCCGGGGCACCGTTCGCAGCGTCATGGATTTCGGCGCATTCGTCGATCTGGGCGGCGTCGATGGCCTGCTCCACGTCAGCGAAATGAGTTTCCGCCGTGTGCGAAATCCCGGCGAGATCGTCAAGACCGGCGACATCCTGGACGTGAAGATCCTCAAGATCGACCGGGAAACCGGCAAACTAAGTCTCAGCCTCAAGCAGGCCCGCGGCGTCGATCCATGGGCCGATGCCCAGATGCGCTATTCCGTCGGTTCGCCCATAACCGGCCGCGTGACAAAAATCGAAAGCTTCGGCGCGTTCATCGAAGTCGAAGAAGGCATCGAGGGCCTGCTCCCTATCAGCGAAATGAGCCATCACCGAATCAGAACTCCAGCTGAGATCGTGAAGGAAGGGGATACGGTTCGTCTTGTAGTGTTGTCGGTCGATTCCGTGGCCCGCAGGATGTCATTCAGTCTCAAACAAGCAACATCCGCGGACCCTCCCCCAACCGACGATGCTACCGCCGCAACGACACCCCCGAAACCGAAAAAGAAACGCCCGGAATTGCGCGGCGGCTTGGATTTCTGATCACCACGTATATTTGACGCTGTACGTCACCGTCTTCTCCCCGTTTGCCGGGACATCCACCGGAATATGGATCGTTCGATAATCCTGCTTCTGCCAGGGATCGCTCGAAGCGGTGATTTCCCAGTTCGTCCAGCGATACAGATTCTCCTTCACAATCACGTGCACCGGCTCGCTCTTGTGATTGCGCAGCTTGATCTCGAACGATTCGGTCACGACGTGCCCATTGAAATTGGCGTTAAAATCAGTCTGACGCCGCTCCCCGACGATATCAAACGCGCTCCCCAGCTTCACCATCACGTCCTCATCCTTGGGCGTATGCTGCATAACATCCTCGCCGATGAATTCGTTGGCATTATCCTCCGGGTCGCGTTTGTAAACGCGGATGCGCCCCGCCGGCAGCGGAATCCCCAGCCCGTTGTTTTCGCTGTTGGTCAGGAGCAGATAGACATCCACCTTTTTGTTGGAATCCGTCCCCAGGTTCTGGTCCATATTGGGACCTTCGCCCGACCAATACCGCAACTGCTCGGGAACGCCGTAATACACGTAAGTCTTCTTGATCGGAACGTCCAGCTTGGGGTCGAACAACTCGATTTGCTTCGTGCTGTTATTGGCCAGCGATGTGGTCCGCCCCAAAGTGTACAGATGGTATTCAAAAAACGATTTTTCCGCGAAACCCGCCGGCGCGGCGGATTGGTCAGCCTCCCTGCTCATCGCCAAGCCATTCATGACCGATTGCGGAGGCTTCACCCGCTGGATGTCACCTGCCACGAGCTTTAATTTCGAATCCGGATATGCCGCCCCACTCTGATTAACAATCGTCACCCACGCCCCGATATCCGCCGCATCATCCGTCGCATTGACCGTCACATTGTAATCCGCCCGCCAGGTCAGGCTGCCGGTCTGATATGTCACCTGCGCCATCTGCGGCCCAGCCTGATTGCTGTCAATCTTCCAGACCAGCGTTGGCTTGGTGATCAATCCTTCATCGCTCTTGGCCAACTCGATATCTTCGATTCCCGGCCCGCGTGAAAGAACCTGAACTTTGCCATCCGAGTTCTGCACGACCAGATTGTTTTGATCGAACGAAAGCAACGTCCCCGCAAGCGTTTCTTCCGCCCCGTTTCCGGCCGCGCCGCGCCGGACCACCTGAATCTCCTTGCCCAGATATTTGTCCAGCAACTTATCCGCGCTCACCAGGTCGTATTCATAATTCTGTTCCAGCACGCTCGCCGCCGCCGGCGACGTCAGCGACTCAAACGACACCGTCGTCGGATCGATCTCCGCCGCCACATCGGTGAACCGCACGACATTCTCCCCCTTATCCAGTTGAATCTCGCGGTTCTCACGCACAACCCCGTACCCCGGCAGGGGATTCTGCTGGGCGTAATAAGGATTGAGCGTTTGCTGCCGCACATAATCCTGCGGATCGAACGTCGCCGGATCGGCGTTGCTGTAGATCGTCAGCGAAAAACCGGGTGCCGGAGCATCCGCGAAGGCGGCGGTGCGAAAAAACAGCAACGCAATGGCCGCCAGCGCGAGAAATTGTTTTATATTCATGCTGAATTGGATGCGCCAGTCACACGGAAGTTCCAACAAAACCCCCGCCTGATGCCTATCCGAAGGGTTTGCGATACATTGTCCGGCATGTCGCAGCTCATCATCACCGCCGTCGGGCCGGATCGCCCTGGCATCGTCGGGGAACTGACCGCCCATCTTCATGCCGGCGGCGGGAACATCCTTGATTCCCGCATGGTGAACCTGCGCGGAGAATTCGCGATGCTGATATTGCTCGACGCCCCCGAAACAGCCGCCGCGGAATTGCGACGCCAATTACCCGGCGTCGGCGAAAAAATCGGCCTTCGCCTAACCGTCTCGGAACAGCACATCGGCCAGCGCGTGCGCGGCTTGCCCTTCCGGCTCAAGACCTATTCCATGGATCAGCCGGGCATCGTGGCAAAACTCGCACAAGTCCTTCGCCAGTTCGGCGTGAACATCGAGGAACTTTCCGCCCGCCAGGATTCGGCGCCTTTCGACGGCTCACCCCTGTTTCTGACCGAAATGCGCCTGACCGTTCCAGCCACCGTTTCGCTCGGCAAGCTGCGCGGAATTGGAATCGGTCGGCGCCACCCTGAACTGCGACGTTGATCTGGATCCCGCTTGAACGCCGGCAATCCCAAACCGGTGAGATTCGAATTGATTCGCCAGGATCCCGCCAGCGCCGCGCGCCTCGGGCGCGTTTCCACGCCGCATGGAATATTCGACACCCCCGCCTTCATGCCCGTGGGAACCCAGGGTTCGATCAAAGGAATTCTCCCCGATCAGGTCGAGCAAACCGGAACCCAGATTGTTCTGGCCAACACCTACCATCTCATGCTCCGCCCCGGCGAAAAAAGCGTCGCCTCACTTGGCGGCCTTCACCGTTTCATGGGCTGGCGAGGGCCGATCCTGACCGATAGCGGCGGCTTCCAGGTTTTTTCGCTGGCGGATTTGAACGAAGTTTCGGACACCGGCGTCAAATTCAAGAGTCATATCGATGGCAGCGAAGTCTTCCTCGACGCCGGCCGCAGCATTCAGGTCCAGAACGATTTGGGAGCGGACATCATCATGGCGTTCGACGAATGCCCCCCGGCCGCCGCCTCACCCGAGGCACACAAACAGGCCGTCCTGCGAACCCTGCGCTGGGCCGAGCAATGCTTAGCCGCTCACGCCCGCCCCACCGACCAGGGCCTTTTCGGCATCGTCCAGGGCGGCGTTGACCTCCAATTGCGCCACGAATGCGCTCGGCAACTTTCGGCGATGGATTTCGCTGGTTACGCCCTCGGCGGTCTGGCGGTGGGCGAAGGCTTCGAAGGCATGAAATCCGTCCTTGGCGAGATCGGCCCCTCCCTTCCGAACGATAAACCCCGGTATTTAATGGGAGTTGGCTATCCCCGCGACATCGTCACCGCCGTGTCGTCAGGCGTCGATATGTTCGATTGCGTCCTCCCCACGCGCAACGGCCGCAACGCCTACGCATTCACCGCAACCGGCCCGCTACGCCTGCGAAACAGCGTCCATCAGCGTGATTCTTCCCCAATTGAGGCTGGTTGCGACTGTTATGCCTGCCAGAACTTCTCCCGCGGCGCCATCCGCCACTTTTTTTTCGCCGGCGAGATGCTTGGCCCCGTGCTGGTTTCGGTGCATAATGTTCGGTTCTACCAACGGTTGATGGCGGACATTCGCCGTTCGATTGGTGAAGGGAGTTTCGACTCCTTCGTGCGCAGCGATCCGCGGTGCCAGCTCGGAAGCTCCGGCGATCCCGAGGGTAATTGAAAATTTCGCGTTTGATTTGGTCTATCATAAGGAGAACTGCTTGAGCATTTTGCATCTGTTGGCGGACGCCTCCACCACCCAGCCTACCGAGGCCGTGCCGTTTTGGGCCAATCCGCAGAATATGTTCCTCATCCTGATCTTCGGGATGCTGATGTTTTTCGTCTGGAGTTCTTCGAACACCAAGCGCAAGGACGCAAAGAAGCGCGATGACATGCTGAAAAACATGAAGCGCGGCGACCGCGTCATGACCGCCGGCGGCATCCTCGGCTCCATCGTCGAAGTCCGCGATTCAGAGGTCTTGCTTAAAGTCGATGAAAGCACCAATACAAAAATCAAATTCACCCGCGATGCAATCAAGCGCGTCGTGACCGATGATGAAACCTCAAGTTTGGCGAAATGAGAGACGGGTCATTCGTCCACTGCGATGACCCGCGATCGATAAAGTTTTTTTGAACCCAACATGCCAACGAATTATTCCGGAAGAATCACGCTCATTTGCACGGTGCTCATCCTGTCGCTGCTGGCGATTTTTTGGGGCCCGCCGTCGCGTCTGTTCGATTCTCATCTGACCGCCATTCAGAAAACCAACCTCCGTCCCGGCATCGACATGGTCGGCGGCGTAAGCCTGGTCTACGCGATTCAAGCCCCCAATAATTCCGACCCCGATCTTTCCGAGCACGTCATGGAGGCCCTGAAAAAGCGCGTGGACCCCCTCGGTTTGCGAAACCTCGTCTGGCGTCCGCAGGGCGCCAATCGCATCGAGATCGAAATGCCCCTGGCTCCCGAGGCCGCCGAAGCCCCGGAAATCAAGGACAGGTTCAACGCCGCACAGAAGGATCTCTATCAAACGATGATCCGCCAGGACGATGTGGTCAATGCCGTCGAGCATCTGACCGGATCGGCGCGGACCCAGGCACTGGCCGGTTTCGCATCCGACAGCAAGACCCGCGCGGACCTGTTCAAAAACCTCAGTGATACGTTCGATCAGATTCAAAAACTTCGCACCAACCCCGACAAGCTGCCGCTGACGACGCTGGCCGTCCGGCTTCAGCCGCTCACCGTCTCTTATGACCAACTCAAGGATCAGATCGAGCAAACCAATCTCGCCCCGCCCGATCTGGCCGGCATTCTCGATCAGGTCAATTCCGACGATCCCGACCAGAAGAAGCAGGGACAATCCAAGCTGGACGACCTGAAGAAAAAGTTCGCCGATTTTCCCAGCCTGTTGAAGTCGATGGATAATTTCGAGGCGAGATACAAGGAATACGACACCGTCAAAAACGCCATCACCGGCGCCGATGATTTGAAACGGCTTCTGCAGGGTTCGGGCGTATTGGAATTCCACATTCTCGCCGACAGCGTCACCGCCAACGCCGCGGATTTGAAGGTAATGGATTCCCGTCTCGAACCCGGCGGCAGCGGCCCTCTGCCCCAGCCGGGTGACACCATCCGCTGGATGGAGGTGGATAACCTCGACGAATTCGATCATCCCGGCTATCCCTCCGAGACGCACGAATGGAACGGCAAGCATTACGTCCCCGTCTTGGTCACGCCCGATGCTTCCATGACCAAATCCAGCGCCGAAAAATGGGGTCTGGAACGCGCCGCCGGCCAAATGATGGAAGACGGCAGCGAAGCCGTCGCCTTCAGCTTCGATACCACCGGAGGCAACCTCTTCGGCGATCTCACCACGCATTGGTACAACCTCGCCCGCCAGCGAACCGATCTTCCCGACCCCCACGCCCGCCTGGCGATCGCCCTGGACAACAAGATCATCAGCGCACCCAACCTCAATCAACCGATCACCGGCGGCTCCGGCGTCATCGAAGGGGGAAAGGCCGGCTTCTCGTCCAAGGAATTGAATTACCTGATCAACACCCTCAACGCCGGCAGCCTTCCCGCTCAGCTTTCCGATGAACCGATCAGCGAACAGCAGGTCGGCCCGACTCTCGGCGCCGACAATCTCTATCGCGGGCTGGTCGCCTGCGGGTTCGGCCTGATCGTCGTCGCGGTGTTTCTAATCAGCTATTACTACCTCGCCGGCCTGGTCGCGTTTTTAGCCGTGCTGATGAACCTCGTGTTGGTCCTTGGCACCATGTGCGCCCTGAACGCGACGTTCACCCTCCCCAGCATCGCCGGCATCGTCCTCACCATCGGCACCGCCGTCGACGCCAACGTCCTGATTTTCGAGCGATTGCGCGAAGAGCAACACAAAAATCTCCCGCTCCGCATGGCCCTGCGCAACAGCTACGCGCAGGCCCAAAGCGCGATCATCGACTCCAACATGACCAGCATCATTACCTCGCTTTGCCTTTATGCGTTCGGCTCCGAGGAAGTGAAGGGATTCGGCCTGACGCTGATCATCGGCATCGTCGCCAGCTTGTTCACCGCGCTCTACGTCACCAAGACCGTTTTCGGGATCATGATCGACAAATTCGGCATGCGCGACCTTGGCAGCATCCCGCTGACCTTCCCGGCGTGGGACCGGCTGCTGCGACCCAAAATCGACTGGATGGGACTTGCGAAATACTTCTATGCGTTTAGCATCATCACGCTGACCATCGGGCTGTGGATGTTTGGCGCCAAGGTGCACCAAGGGCGGCATGATGGACATTGAATTCGCAACCGGCACATCGCTTCAATTCGAATTGAAACAGCCGACCGATCAGGATGCCATCCGCAAATTGATCGAAGCCGAAAGCAACAAAAATCCCGCCGCTTTCCCCAGCCCCAGCGTCGTCGCCGTCGGGACCGACAAGCTTCATTACCAGGTCGTCTCGCCCAACGATCAGCGCGAACAAGTCCGCGAACGCCGTGCTTGAGGCAATGCACGGCAGGCTCCAGATCCAGCTTCCCTCGGATTTCGATGGAGCCGCGCAGGAATACCGGGACGCCGCCGACAAACAGGTTTTGCCCATCACCAAATCAACTATTTCAGTGGGTTCTTATACTCCTCCCGACGTGGCCGCGCACCCCGGCGGGGTCATTATCATCGTGAAGAACATCTCTCCGAAATTGTCCGCTCAGGACATTCAAAAGCGGATGGACAACCAGCGCCTCTCCAGTTCCGCGTCGTCGGACGCATCCCTGTACTACGTGGTCGACGCGCCCGGCGACCCCACCAAGCCGACCGATTTCGCGGTCGTCGTCGGATGGAACCAGGAAGTTTCATACGAAGCCGATCAGGGCAAATGGGCCGACGGCCTTGCCCAGCCGCTCTGGGGTCTGGTCAAGGATGCCGTGAACCACCCCCCTTCGTTCGAGCAGGAAACCAATTTCGATCCCCAGGTCGCCGGCGAGATGCAGCGCGATGCGTTCCTCGCCCTCACGTTCTCCATCATCGCGATCATGATTTACATCTGGGTCCGATTCGGCAACCTGAAATACGGCACCGCCACCGTCATCGCCCTGCTGCACGATACGGCCTTTACGCTGGCCGCCCTCGGGTTCGCCCATTACATCGCCGAAAGCTGGCACCCAAATTTCCTGCAGATTGAACCGTTCCGCATCAACCTGACGGTCGTCGCCGGCATCCTGACGATCATGGGATATTCCATGATCGACACCATCGTCGTCTTCGACCGCATCCGCGAAAACCGCGGACGATACGGACACCTCGACCGCAACGTTATCAACGACGCCATCAATCAAACTCTTTCGCGCACCATTTTGACCTGCGGAACGACGATCATGACCGTCTCGTTCATGTATTTCCTGGGCGGGGCCGGCATACACGGCTTTACTTTCGTGCTGCTCATTGGCATATTAGTGGGAACGTATTCGTCGGTAGCCATCGCGGCGCCGCTGCTGTTGTTGACCCGCGAGAAGGCTTCCACCGGTGTAATTGCCCGGGCGAGTGTTTGACAATTCGATTGTCTCTGCTGGGAAAGGAGTCCCGCAAATGCGCAAGGATGTAAAATTCGGACTGACCATCGGCGCGATCCTGGTCGTCACCCTGGTTATTTATGTGATCGTTTTGTCCCGTGGACCGTCAACGGGCCAGAAGATCGCCATTTCCACGCCAACCCAATCGGGTTCGGCCGCCCAATCGCCCGCTCCCGATTCAGACGATTCGTCCTCCTCGGCCGATTCGAGCCTTGGGACGCACACTACCGAAGACGCCAAACCCGATGATCAGGCCGACTCGAACACGAACACTCCCGCCGTCGGCACGACGCCTCCAGCGGAAACCCCCGCTCCCACAACTCAGCCCACCGCGGCGGCGCAACCCAACAGCGATTGGGACAGCGCATTGAACCACGGCCTGCCCATGAGCCTCTCCGCTCCCGAGCGCACCGTTACTCCAACGATCGACCCTACTTCATCCAACTTGGCCCACGGCGGAATCACTCGATCTCCAACCACCCCCATGATCGATCCGCTTCCATCCACGCAGCCCAGCCGGCCGCTGATGGCCGATGTCCCGACGCTGGATGCCCCGGCAACAGTAACGCCTCCGCCCCCCGCGCCGTATCAACCTCCGGCATTCACCAGTGCGACAAATGTGCCATCGAACACCCCCCGGTCACATCGCGTGACCTCCGGAGAATCACTGTATTCAATCTCCGAGGCGGTTTACGGCAGCGGCAAATATTTTAAGAAAATCCTCGCTGCCAACCCCAGGATCGATCCCCGCCACCTGAAAGTCGGCCAGATTCTCGTCATTCCCGAACTGACGGACACCGACAAGCCCGCAATCTCGGCCGCGGCAAACACGGACTCCCCGGAAACGGTCGACACCAGCACCGCCTACAAAGTTCGTTCCGGCGACTCCCTGGAAAGCATTTCCCTCAAACTCTACGGCACGGCCCAAATGGTGGATAAGCTCTACGAAGCGAACAAAACATTGATCGGACCCGACGAGAACAGGCTGAAAATCGGCTGGATTCTCAAACTCCCGCAAGCCCCCGCCGCGGCAAGCGCCCAGCGATAGCCGCAGCTTTCGTGGCCTCGACATAAAGCCCGAATATCCAACGGGTTATATGCGATCTCCGCCGCCGCTCCGGCAGAGGTTTTGCCCAACGGCGGATACGGGCATGACCCCCCTTCCATTTTTTCCTTCCATAAAAGTACGCCTCACGGGATAATTAACGTCAGTTGCCTGTCTGAACCAATTTGCGAGCACGTCAGATGTGAACATGAAATCGGTTGCCATTGGGACAGCGGGATTGGTATTGGCGCTTAGCGGCCCACTGCTGGCGTCCGCGCCAGATCCCGCAAGATAACTCCGCGATCGAAACGATTCCGGCGGTGTCCCTCTCGCCGTCGAACTCGCAAGCCGCTGTCACGCTGAAGTCATTCGGTTCACACGATTCATTTCTCATGGTGGACAAAGCCGACCAGGATATGATGAATTCCCCCATGAACGATCGTGGCGTGTTTCAGAATGCGGATCACAAGTCGGTGGAGTCTTCCGGAAACCCGGCGGATTCGTCGGGCGTGCCTACGCCCCGGGCGGGATGGATCAGCTTTTTCGGTCTACTGGCCGTCATCACGGCGCGGCAATTCCGCCCCTCGCGAAGACGAGCAGCCAGAACCGCATAAGTTGGATTCCATTTCGGGAGAAAAGCGAGAAAGGGATAGGAAACGGGCGGGCTGCGGAGCCCGCCCTTTTTTTCTGCGGCCTGTCGGATCAAACTCGCGACCGGCTATGTTCCTCCAGCCGCTGCAATAACTCACTCGCTTCTTCTTGATGTTCCCCGACGCTGCTCGTCCATACCAGCGGCTCATTGCGAACCACCGCCCGCTCGATCCTGCGGCATGCACTGATCACCGTGCTGTGATTCCGCTTCCCCATCCGCGTGCCGATCTCCGGAAAACTCAGCTTCGCCGTTTTGCGAACCAGGTACATCGCCACGCTGCGGGCCAAACTGATCGTTCGTTGCCGCCGCCCAGACATGAGGTCCTTGTTTTCCAGCCCGAAATAGTCGCATACCGATTGGAGAATATTGTCCGGCCGCACCGGCGCAACCAATTGACGATCCAGGTCCCCCAGCGCATCGTGCGCCATTTCCACGTCCGGAACCCGGCCCGTAAGCTTGACGAACGCCGCGACCCGGGTGATCGCCCCTTCCAATTCCCGCACGTTCTGGGTCACCCGCCGCGCGATCCAGCCCACCACTTCCTCCGACAAACACATCCCACCCCGCAAAGACAGGCTTCGCAGAATCTCGCACCGCGTGGCAAAATTCGGCGGGTCGATCCTCACCACCATCCCGCTCACAAACCGATTGATCAGCGACTCGCCGAATTCCTCGATCATCTTCGGGTGATCGTCGCTGGCGATCACAACCTGGCGGCCCATCGCCTCGATCGCGTTGAACGTATGCAGGAATTCCTCCTGTGTCGCCTTCTTGCCTCCGAGAAAATGCACGTCATCGATGACCAGCAGATCCAGCTCGCGCATTTTTCTTCGGAACACATCGATTTTATTTCCGCGCAGCGAGGTCAGAAATTCGTTGGTGAATTCCTCGCCCGTCAAATAGGTCCAGCGTTTCGTCGGATGATGCGAGATAAATCGCCTGCACAACCCCTGGAGCAGATGCGTTTTGCCCAAACCGCAGCCGCCATGAAGAAACAACGGGTTGTATTGCGCCCCGGGAAACTCCGCGACGTAAATCGCCGTGTTGTACGCGAGCTGATTACTCTGCCCGACCACGAAAGTTTCGATCTCATGACGAAGGCGCGGCCTTCCCGGTTGCACGAACGGCTGATCGTCCGCAACACCCGCCGGCTTCTTCGCGGCCAATACTGGCAATGTCTTCCAAACCGTCTCCGAGACCCCGTCCTTTTCTTCCACGGCCGCATCGCCCGGCTCAACCCCAACAGGCGCCAGAATCTGCCCCGGCGCACGTGTTGGCAAAGTCCGCATCGGAACATTGCCGCCGCGACCATACTTGCCCTTCGGGGCCTTCACTGCACCGGGCGCCTGGTCCGTCGTATCGATCTCAAATAGCTGCGGCACCACGCTGAATCGCACCGCCAGCGAGCAACCCAGAACTTCATGGGCCGCGTCCTGAATCGGCTGGCTGAAATGCGAGCCGATCCACTCGCTTATAAAATCGTTGGGAACCGCGATTTCCAACCCATCCTGCTTCAGATCTAATCGCGTGGAGTTGTTGAACCAGACATGAAACCGCTGTGGTCCCACCCGTTGTGCGATCGCGTCGGCCAATCGGGCCAATTGCTGATCGTGTGCGCCAATGCAGGTCACGCCGAGACTCCTTCCCTGAAAAACACAGCCCTCAATCGCCTCTCTTAACACCTGAGGCGCAGGACGTTCCTCCTCCACTGCCGGCATCCCTGCCTGCCCTGGACAAACACAGTCCTAATCATCCGTGAACTGAACAAGAAAATAAGCTGCGGTAACAATACTGGCAAGACAATCTTTATCGGATTTTCCGTTCACAACGAAAAAACCATCGGTAGGCCCGAAGCGATTTGATTAAAAAAAAGTTATATCAACTTTTCTTCCACCGTTTTATCGGACTGTGGAAATAAAGTGGATAAATATCGGACTGAAAGAAACTTTTTTTTCGGCCGGCCCCGAACGACCAAACGCCAGACTTACGTCGATGCACGAAGATCGCGAATCATCGCCCATCTCGTGGCGACCTGACGCATCCCAAAGCGAAAATACAACTTCAGCGCTGGCCTATTTTTCGAATCAACCGCGAGCGATAACTTACGCCGCTGATTGCAAACTATCAAGAAAAATACCTGCTTCATGAGAAATATTCCCAACCCTTTCCCACGCGCCTCCGGTGGTAGCCCAAGGTAGACCAACTCCATCGCATCGCTCTGCGGGATCCGGCTCATAAGAACCACCCCCATCGCCCGATCACCCTGCATCAGCAATTGCCATCCCGTTGGATCAAATTCCCCCGTCGCCTGATGCCCCGCGATCACATCGTCGATCTCGCGCAGCCCGCTCAAATCAGGGCAATCCAGGCTATCTCGATACGTTTTCGCGATCGCATCCGCAAAAATCGCATGAGTCGCGGGTGAATATTCAAGCCATCGCATATGTTCCGGCATCGCCGGCGCCGCCGTGTTCCGTGGAACCTGTCCCTGCAGGTAAATCAATTCCGCGATGTCCTTGAACCCCATCGAGGTGAAAAACTGCCGTGCCTGGTGTGACTGCGACTCCAGCAGCACCTGGGTCAACTGCACCCCCTGCCCCGAGAAATGACGGCAAATCTCTTCCACCAGCCGGGCCGCGGGCAGATTCGGCGATCCCACCTCCTGCGACGTCAAAAGCAAAAGCGTCCGTCCCGGATTCAGGATCGGCAACACCGCCCAGACAATGCGTCCCGAAACCTCCGCCACCCACACGCCCTGGACATCAATCCGCCGGGAAGCCGCCGAATTGATCAATTCGGCCACCTGTGCCGCCGGCGCCGGTCGCCCGGGACTCCCCAGGATCATCCCCACCGCCGCCGTCAGTTCCGCCGGCCTGGCCCGCCGGCAGACGACCGCCTCGTCCCCGTCCGGAGTCATCAAAATTGAATTTGACATCAACCCCATCAAACGTAAGAATAACCGGGCGCTTTATAAGGGCAATCCTCTTGTCCACCCCGCCCCAATAGCGGAGATTTCAGCATGTATCGGCGAATGTATATTCCGGTTGCTGCATTGTCGGTTGTCTTTTCAATCGCGATGCCCCTGCGCGCCGATTATCCCAAGCCAAGCCCCTATCCCGTTTCCTGGGAACTCACGTTCGACCATTCGCTTCCCAAGCGCATCCTCGTTCAGGGTGCCGGCGACGTAAACCCCCTCGCCTATTGGTATGTCACCTATCACGTCGCCAACAACACCGACGTCGACAAAGTCCTCTTCTATCCCAAGTTCGACATGATGCTCGAGGACGGCCAGGACGCCCGCAGCGACATGGGCGTTTCAACCCCCGTATTCGAAGCCATCAAAAAGAAAGAACATCTTAAATATCTTCAGAGTAACGACACCATCGGCGGCGAACTTCGCCAGGGCGAAGATCAGTCCAAAGACGGCGTCGCCATCTGGCCCGAACCCCGCCTCCGAATGGGAACCTTCACGATCTTCTGCTCCGGATTCTGGGGCGAGACCGCCATCGTGAAAGTCGGCGACAAGGATGTCGTGCTCCACAAAACGTTGCAGTTGACGTATCACCTGGATTCCGACGAAAACCACCCCGGTGGTGGCGATCTGGTCGAAAAAGACAATCAGTTTATCATGCGTTGAGGTAAAATTCATGGCACATAAAAAAGGTCAAGGCTCCACCAAGAACGGTCGCGACAGCAATCCCCAATACCGCGGCGTCAAAGCCTACGGCGGACAAGTCATCACCGCCGGCTCAATCATCGTCCGCCAGCGCGGCACCAAATTCCAACCCGGCTTCAATGTCGGCATCGGCAGCGACGACACCCTCTTCGCCCTCAAAGACGGCAAGGTCGAATTTCAGGGCCGCAAGGTCCATGTGCGCCTAGCCCAAACCGCCGCGACCGCCTGACCGAAATCGCGGCCGCAAAGCACCAATTTGAACGCCCACGGCGCCGCCGTGGGTTTTTATTTCCAGTTGAATCCCCAATGTTCGTCGACGAAGCCATCATCGAAGTCCACGCCGGCAACGGTGGCGACGGCTGCGTCTCCTTCCGCCGCGAAAAATACATCCCCAAGGGCGGCCCCGAAGGCGGCGACGGCGGCAACGGCGGCAGCGTCATCTTCGTCGCCGATCCCAACAAAGATACCCTTCTCGATTTCTCCGGCCGACATCATTGGAAAGCCAAACGCGGCGAGGCCGGCATGGGCAAGAAAATGTCCGGCCTCAGCGGCGAGGACCTCATCGTCCCCGTCCCGCCCGGCACGCTGGTTTTCGACGCAGAGCATAAAATCCTTCTCGCCGACCTCGACACCTCGCAAAAATCCATCGTGATCGCCCGCGGCGGCAAGGGCGGCCGCGGCAACTGGCATTTCAAAAGCTCCACCAACCAGGCCCCGCGCTATGCCGAACCCGGAACCGAAGGCCAGCGACGCCGCTTACGGCTGGAATTGAAACTCATCGCCGACATCGGCCTTGTCGGCATGCCCAACGCCGGCAAAAGCACCTTGCTCCGCGCCATCTCCGCCGCCCGTCCCAAGGTCGCCGACTATCCCTTCACCACGCTCGATCCCCAACTCGGCATCGTCGAACTCGGCCGCGAACGCCGAATCGTCGTCGCCGATATTCCCGGCCTCATCGAAGGCGCCCAGCACGGCGCCGGCCTCGGTCACGCCTTCCTCCGCCACATCGAGCGCACCAAAATCATCGTGCACATGCTCGACCTCTATCCCATGGACGGCTCCGACCCCGCCGAAAACTACCGCAAAATCCGCCGCGAACTCGAAGCCTTCAGCCCCGCCCTCGCCGAAAAACGCGAGATCATCGCCGCCAACAAAATGGATTTGGCCACCGACGACAACCAGGCGCATCGACCATCTCCGCCGCGAGCTTAGCGGCAAGGAAATCTTCCCCATCAGCGGCGCAACCCGGCAAGGCGTCGAGGACCTGCTCGAAGTGATCTGGAAAATCCTGCACGATCAAAACACGGATTCGCCCAATGAGCTGGCCGAACGAACTTAACGTGGCACTGAAGGAATGGGCCAGCGTCTGCACCGCCCTAGGCGATGGCCGGCAAATAATTCTCCTCCGCAAAGGCGGAATTTACGAATCGGCCGGAGAATTCGAAATCGAACACCGGCAGTTTCTGCTATTCCCAACCTATCTCCACCAGAACGCCGAAATGCTCAAATCCGGCGAACACCCCGCGTTGAACCCGATAAATGCCGAGCCCGCCAAGATCGCCATTTCCCTGGCCGGCGAAATCACCGACATCATTCCCATGACGAATCGCCAGGCGATGGACGCGTTGGACAACGAACACATCTGGACTTCGAAGCTAATTGACATGCGATTCAACTATCGCCCCGAAAACCCGCTGTACCTACTCCTCGTGCGGGCCTACAAACTCGCAAAACCGGTAACGATCGACAACACCCCAGCCTACGCCGGCTGCAAAAGCTGGGTCCCACTCGATCGCGCCGTTGAAACAAAAGACGCAACCCCGATTCTGGATGATTCCGAATATTCCCAGCGCACTCAGACGATTACCCAGCGTTTGGCGTCAACATGAACACCCGAAAATGCCGAATTTCCATGTGATTTTTCGTCGTGCGAAACGCAAACCACCCCGATGTGTACGGCAGCCCATCATGAAAATCAAAGATTCGATGCCCATCCCGGTAATACTGGACAATCTGATCGCACGCGACCAGTTGGATTAACTGACCAACATTAGGCGTGATCATATTCTCACTGCCGCGCAAATCATATTGCGGCAACAGCGGCCGCAGAACCGGATCGCCGATATACCTCCGAAACCGCGTCGTCGAATTCCCATTGCCCCCGAGCCCCACGTAATACGTCAAAAGCCGATTGTAATCCTCAAATTTCCCGGTCCGGGCTACCGCGAACAGATCGTCCGGATTACGGAAATCCCGCGCCATCCAGAAGCAATTCAAATCGCTGACGCGGTCGTTGCTTCCCCCAGCCTTGATCACGGTCGCCTCATACTGAATCAAAATCGCCCCCCGCAACATCGGCTTAAACCAGACCGACGCTCCCGCCGGAACATCGATATCCAGCTTTCCGCCCCCCGGCGCAATGCTTCCCCCCTTCTCCAATTCGCTGACCCACTGCCCCGAATCCGTCTCAAAATCGTCCGAATAAAGTTGCTTGCCGATGGAGAATTGTTGTTCGAGCGAATCGCTCGGCCGCGTGGCAAGCAACGTCAGAAGCGTGCAGACCGCAACCGTTATTCCGTAACCCATCGGTGGGTTCAATTAGAAGCCTCCGATGCCTACGCCGCAACCGATCGGGCTTGCGCCGATTCGAACAAATCGATCACCGGCCGCCGTTCCATGCCGCGCCACACGGACTTACGAATCTGCGAGTGCACCGGCGACATATTCGCCACGATCGCCGCATCAAAGTAAAGCCGCCGGGCGGCCGCGTCATCAACTACCGGAATCCCGCGATATCGACGCTTCGGTCGCGCCAGATTCGAATCCGCGATAGCCACGATCGGCAAGTTCAATTGCTTCGCGGCAAGCCAGTACGCGTACAAATTCTTCCCCACGTCGATCAAAACGATGGAGCGAATATTCCCTTCGCGCCCGACGCGCGCCAGGCGATTGCGGATCTGATCGACCATCGCGAATTTTTCGAACGCCCGTTCCGAAACTTCTCGGCGTCGCCCCAGCCGCAGCGATTTAATCAACCCTTCAATTACACCACGCCAAAATGCAATGCGATGGCGGACACCTTTCTCGCTCCCCATCCACCAATACCGCCGCATCCAGTCCACCGCATACGGCCAAACCCATTTCCGCGGAAACCGCCGCGCAATCACGAGCAGATTATTTCGCGTATCCAGCCGGGTCGTGCGCGCCGGGTGCCGCGCACTGTCCGTCTTCAAATGATGGACCTGAATATCCTCGAATCGCCGCACGTCCCACCCCGCGTCGAGAATGCGCAGCGACAGATCATATTCCTCAGCCTGCATAAAAAAATCGTCCGGCAATCCCTTCACCGTCAGGAGCACTTCCCGCCGAAACCCCGTCCCGCAACCAATGCAAACAGCCGGAAACGCGCTGCATTCGCGCTGCCCGTTCGGAAGAACAACATCGAACACCGCCGCCCCGAGCCGTGGATCATCGCAAAAATGCTCGATCATCCGCCGAATCGATCGGGCGTCCGGATACGAATCATCGTCGAGAAAAATAATATATTCTCCACTCGCTTCCACAAGGCCCGCGTTTTTTGCGCACGCGCCGCGATTCCTCTTCTGTCGAACCAAACGCACCGAGGGAAACTCGTCGGCGACCGCGTCCGCAGTCCCATCAGAACTGGCGTTATCCACCACAACTGTCTCCGCCCTGAAATCCGCCGACCCCTCCAGCGATTTCAGCTTTTCAAGCGTGTTCAGCAGCGTGCTCCGCCGATTGAAGGTCGACAATAAAAACGTCACCTTCGGCAATTCCGCCCGCAATCCGCGCAACGTACACGGCCGCCCCGGATCGAAATCATTCCGCGACAGGTTCTTCTCCGGCAAATCCCACTTGGCAAACAGTTTCTCATTATCTTCCCGGCCGCGATCCCCATCCAACACCCGGCGTTCGTCCGCATGTTCATCATGATCGATGAAGCATCCTGGCGCCGCCTCCACGCGCATTCCCGCGTGCCAAGCCTTCAGCGACAGATCCGGATCGGCCCCGTAGAAATAAAACCGCTCGTCAAAATATCCAAGTTTCTGATACGTCTCCCGCCTCCCAATCGGAAAATTCGCATACAGCGTCCCCCGGACATGGCACAGCCGAAAAGTCTGCCCTTCGTGATCGATCTCCCCAGCCGAATTACGCTCCGACGCGAACCGATGAAACATCGCCAAAAACGCCACCTCCGGCGAAGCCAGATCAATCTGCCGCACCGCCTCGTCCAACGTTCCCGCCAAAGCCACGGCATCATCATTCAACCAGATCATGTTCCGGCCGGTCGCCGCTGCAAACCCCTTATTGGCCGCGCGTACGAACCCCTCCCGCCTTTCCTCGCGAATCACCTTCAGCCGATCCCCAAAATCCTTGCCCGCATCAGCGAGCACCTGCGCCGTTCCGTCTTCGCTTGCGCCGTCGACGACGATCACTTCAAACGAGCATCGAACATCCCTGCGCAAGCTTTCAAGATTCCGTCGCAGGAATTCAGCCCGATTGCACGTCGGAATGACAATCGACAGATCAAACATATCACGCCGCCCTTTTCGTCGAATGAGCCTCTCGCGCAAACTCGTACGCCCGCGAGATGGTCTGAATGAAGTTTTGCGGAGAGCAATTCCGAACCCGATCCCGCCCCCGATTGGCCAGCGTCTGTCGCAGAAACTTACTCCCCGCCAAAACCTTCATCGCCTTGGCCATCGCCGAAACATCCGTCGGATCAAACAACAACCCCGCGGCCCCAACTTGCTCGCCAAGGCTCGTGACGTTCGAGCTAGCCACCGGGCACCCGCACGCCATCGCCTCCATGATCGGAATGCTCCATGATTCGTATTGACTCGGGAATACCAAAGCCGTCGCCAGGCAATACAACCCCACAAGGTCTTCTGTGCTGACCCGCCCAAGGCATCGCACATTCTCCGACCCGGCCATCTCCTCGTGACCCCCTCCGGTCAAAATCAACTGCGAATCCTCAATCGCCGCCAATTTGAACGCCTCGATCAAACGCTGATGATTCTTATGCGGCCACGCCGCAGCCGGATAGATAAAGAACTTCTCCGGCAACTCATATCGATTCCGCAGATCATCCAATTCCCTCTGCGACGGACGCTCGAAGAACGCATTTTGAAACACGTCCGGCGTCACAAAAATTTTCGCCCCATCCACCCCAAGCTGTTCGCACAAATCATCCCGGATAAAATTGCTCCCCGCGATCAGCGCATCGGCCCGCCTTGCCGACATCACCCACCACTTTTCCCGGCGGCCGATTTCCTCTTCACTGAAATACTCCGGAAAATGCCGGTGTTGCAGATCGTGAAGATTAAGCACGACCGGCAAATCAAGCTCCAGCGGATTGATCGTATTCCCCGGAAAATGCACCACCTCGACCCCACGCCGGCGCAGCGCGCCCATCTTTCGCCGCTGGAATTCGCCGAGCGCCTTTTGCGCCCGCTCGGGATCGCATTTTCGCAACTCGTCCCAGTTCTGCGCCGCCCGCTCAAGCAAGACGATTTCAGTTCGCTCATCCGCGAATCCGGAAAACAACGTGTGATTTTCCGTCCGGGTGAGCAATACCAGCTTTTTCGCCGGCGATTGCGCGATTTTCAGCGCTTCAATCAGCCCAAGCGTGTAATTCTCAATACCCCCAACCTGACCCGGAAGAATGCAATTGGTATCGACGGCAACGATCATAAATCCGCCCTCACGCCGCGGAGCGAGACGATTCACGCAGCGCCTCGCGCAACTCATTGGTAATGTGCCGCTGCTGCTCCGCCGTCATTCCGAAAAACATCGGCAGATTAAGAACCGCCGCGCAGGCCTCTTCCGCAACCGGACATCGTCCGGTTTTAAATCGCCGAAGAATCGGCTGGTCATAAAGTGGAATCGGATAACAAATCCGTGTTTCAATCCCGCGACGTTTCAACCGATCCGCCACGCCATCGCGATTGCCGACGAGTATCGTAAAAAGGAAATAACTGTTGTGCCCATCCGGCAGTTGTTCAGGCATCCGCAATCTCAAGCCCGCAAATCCTGCCCGATACTGCGCCGCCAACTTCTGCCGATCCGCCAAAAACCCATCGAGCTTACCAAGCTGCGCCAGCCCAATCGCCGCATGAAGCTCCGTCATTCGAAAATTATGTCCCAGCTCGATGTGATGATATTTCCTCCGCGGGTCCTCCCCCTGTGAGCGGATGATCCGCATCCGCTTCGCGAGCGTTTCATCATCCGTGAACGCCATCCCCCCCTCGACGGTCGTCATTGTCTTGGCCGCATGGAAACTGACTGTGGAGATCAACCCGTAAGACAGCGCCGGCTTTCCGCGAAACATCGTTCCGATGCTCTGTGCCCCATCAAGCACTAACGGCAATCCGTGCCGATCCGCTACCGCTTCGAGAGCAGTGAAATCGCATGGATTCCCGCCATAATCCGTGCAAAGAATGGCCCTGGTTTGCGGGGAAATACAATCCTCCGCGCTGGCTGGGTCCATGCAGAGATTTTCCGGGTCAATATCGCAAAAAACCGGCGTTGCCCCCTGCATAATGACCGCCGAAGCCGTGGCGATATATGAAAATGCCGGAACAATCACTTCCTCGCGCGGGCCAAGGTTGATCGCCTTCATCGCCAGGTCCAGCGCCGCTGTGCCGTTATTGACGGCAATCCCAAACGCTCTGCCGGCCCGCTCGGCCATAAGCTCTTCGAATTTCGCGACGCGCGGCCCACTGGTCAGCCAACCGCTTTTCATGCACGCGACGACCTCGTTCAACTCCGCTTCGTCGATCGCGGGCCTCGCCCAGGGAATAGTTTGCCGCCCTTCCTGAATCACGCCGCCACCCTCTGCCGATTCCGGCCCAAGTCCTCCGCAATGAAACTCAGCAGCCGGCGCATCGTGGCCGAATAAGAAAATCGCGCCAGCACAACCGCCCGCATGGATTGGGCGATTCGCCGCCGCTCCTCTTCATCGCTTAAAAATTGCGAGACCTTCGCGCGCAGCTCGTCAGCGCTTCCGTACGCAACCGCATCGTAATCTTCGCCCCAGATCATTCCCGCCGACCGAATGTAGCCACCCTGCGCACTCCCCCTCAGTTCCTCCATAAACGAATGACTCATCCGGAAAGGATCATGCTGAAGAATTCCCGCCACCTGCCCGACCGCCTCGGCAATCCGCGGCTCCGAACACGTCCTGATCTGCGAATCCGAACTGATTCGCTTCGAAACGCACCAGTTCCAGATCGTCTGGTATCGCCGCTCGATCAAATCGCCGGGGCATTGCCGCAGCAGAAAAAAACCTCCGCACGCCAACCCTTCCATTAATCGCTGATGCGCCGCCCCATGCGGGCTGATCTGCATGGAAATCCGGCTCGCGCGATAAATCAGGGAAAGCTGGCTGTTGTTGTCCGCGATCCCGCGCAAAACGCGCCAAAGTCGGATGTTTTTCCCAACCCCTTCCGTAAAGCCGCAGGTCGAGGCCCATTTCCGCCAGCCAGTTCAGCGATTGATGCCGGAAAAGCGCGTTGTTGATCTTTTGGGCGAACAGGTCCACCAGCTTGGGTATTTCGCTCTCGTCCACGCTGGTCCGGGTTTGTGTCATCGCCCTGTCAATCATGCCGCGAATCTGAATCGGCTGGATGACAAACCCGCCTTCCTCGTACACGGCTTTAAGCTGCTCATAAATCTCCCGCAAAAGACTCTCCGCCTCCGCTGAGCCGGCACGATCGATTTCCGTTTGCAGCAAAACATCCGCCGGAGTCGAAGCATGGCTCACAAACGAAACATCGCAGCCGAATTTCGCATGTTCTGATCGTGAAAGCTCCCGCGGCGCAAATCGCATCTCATCACAGCCGATCAGGGCCGACATAAATCGGTCGGCCGGATAACCAAATTGGTGGACCAGATCCAGCCTGGAAAATCCCATCGCGTAATCCAGCGGTCCCTGCGCTGCCCCCGCTTCCCGGCGAAAAATGCTGGGTAGTGCATCCTGCACCCACATCACCAGGGGAATCTGTTCCGGCAGGCCACCCAGTTCCGCGCGATAATGATCGATGATGACCACCAGGTCCGGCTTGAATTCCACGCACGCCGACGCGATTGTCAGGCTGTTCGCCACCTCATGGTCATGCTCTTCGATGATCAGCCGCGTCTGATGCCCCAAACGGTCAAACGCCGCCAGCCAGTCGCGCATCGAATATTGCAGGAAAGTCGTGAATCTGGACGTAATTCCCAAAACCTTCAGCGGCCGCCCCGACGCCAGTTGCGACGCGATGCTCTGCGTCGTCGTCGTCGAATATGCAAGGTTGATCTGCTCGTTGCAGCGATTCAATTCCCCGTTGGCGTAATCCGTCGCCTCCGCGAGAATTTCATCGAGCGTGGGACTCCCATTCCAGAGCGTCGAATCGACCTTCACCGCAAGCCGCGGCCAGGGGCAGATCGTGTCGTCGATCAGACTTCCGCGGAATCGCTCAAACGCATTCTCGCCGACGAACAAACGGACACGCGAATCAGCCAGCAGGCTTTGCCAATCGTGCACATGCAGAATGACCCACAACCGCTCGATGTCTTTGATGAGAAAATACAGCGGCGGATGATGACCCGGCAACGCAGATATCTGCGGCGGAAGCCGATAAATGCCGTTCCAAAGCCACCCCATGTCTTCGCCACAAACGAGCACCGGCAAATGACACGTCGCCGACGGATAAAGCTTGCGGATCAGATCCTTCGCCCCCGGCGCCGGCAGTGGATGCTGCTGTGGTATTGGCGTCCCGCTAATCCCATCTCCCACCCCCAACTGAATCGTGTCCGTCATGGGGTGGATAAAATAAGTCTGGCTCGGCGTCAGATTTTTCAACGTCTGGGCCAATTCCGGCATCCGCCCCGCCAGGGCTTCCACGTTTTGCAAAAACCGAGAGCCCAAAGCTTTGAGAGGTACCCAGCAATTCTGCGGCGCGGAAACAGCCATAATACTAGGCAACATCGGCAGATTTGAGGCTGATACGTGAAGGATTATCGGGCGTTCCCAACCGAAGCTCGCGATATTTTGCCAATAGACTGAGCCGCCGCTCATCGAGGTCCAGCAACGCCTGGATGAACCGCCCGTTGACCGTTTGGCATAGCGCCGCCGTCTGGTCCGCCGCTTCGTTGCGCTGCAGCAAACCGGGACCGGCGACAAATGACATGTCGTAAAACCCAAAAATCGCGGGAATAAACTCGATGGACGAAATATCCAGCCGCCGGAACATTTCACGCACCGCTGATTTGCTGTACAGGAATAGATGCTCGTGCTTGTCCAGCATCTGGGGAAATTTATGCTTTTGACGATTAAGCTGCGCTAGGCTCATCCCTTCCGGATATGCCGGCGTCTGAACCAAAAGAATCCCATCCGCTTTAAGCAATTCCATGCACCGACGTAACGTCGCGATCGGATCGGGCAGATGCTCCAGCACGTCCATCATGACAATCGCGTCCAGCGAATGCGCTTGAATGGACTGGTCCTCAATCGGCCCCGTGAGCACCGGAACCCTGAAAATATCCTCCGCCAGCCCAACGATCGACGGACTTAATTCCAACCCCGCGGCTTCAAACCCCGCTTGACGAAGCATCGCCACGAACCCGCCATGGGCGCACCCAATCTCCAAAACCTTCGCCGGCGGAAGCTTGAATTCCAGAAGTGATCTAAGCCAATGAACGCATCGCTCCGCAAGGTCCGACCTGCTTCGCGAAATAATATCCGGGCAATCCAGTTCGGCCGTCTGATGGCCAAACCAATATTCTCTTCCGTAAAGGTCTTTCGATTCATCGCTTACGCGCGGATCAAACCCGCTCACATCCCGATCGGCGATCAACGTCTCGCACTCTGGGCAGCGGTGATACCCCTCACCAAAAGAAACCAATTTCGAATTGCCGCACCAGCATCGCACGGATGTGTTATCGGTCCTGCCCGGACGATTCGTTGAATGCTGGGAATTTAAGCCGCGACCGAAGAACAAGCCCCGCCCACGCCATCAATTTCGTAACCAAAATGATCCATCAGGCTTTTCACCGCCTGACAGCATCGGCGCGCGAGTTCAGGTTCAAGATGATTCTGCCAGTCCCCGACGGTCCCGCTGCGATAGAAAGATTTGGAATCGGTCTCCCCGCGTTTGCGGCCCCCTGAAAGCTTTTCAAAGCTGCCGGATTGAACGCATGCCTCAACCGATGCCTCCGAACTATCAACCCCGATATGCTCCAGGCACCGGCGAATGATATTTCGATCATCCCGGTGCATATCCTCATACCGAACATTGAGAATCACGGATGCCCCCAACTGCTGCTCAGCCGCGACGGCCGCTTCCACGTGCAGCTTCCAACTCTCCGTAATGAACGACTCGATATATTTTTCCGTGGGCCGCGGATCCCCCTTCGCCAGATGGAACAGCGCGCTGGTCGCCGCATCACGCGGATCGCGCACAATATTGATGAATTTGCACGATGGATACAGCGTCCGCAGCAACGGCACCGACAAAATATGCTGCGGCGTCTTATCCGCCAAAACCCGCACCGCGTTCGGCGCCTTCCCGCTGGCCACCAGATAACGCAGAAACACCGCCTCGCTAAGCGACCGCATAATCAATTGAAGCTCGGCGTCGTAAATATACGCCTGCTCGGAAGCCCCATTATTCTTCTGATCCGTGTTGAATATTCCCCCCGCCTGCTGAATGAGCGGAAACAGCCGCCAGGCAAACCGCCCTTCACCCGCCGCGACAACATTCGGATGCCCATTGAGCGTCGTCGAAAGCCAGGTCGTCCCCGATTTCGGGCACCCCGTGATAAACAGCTTCTGAAAGCGCGCCGCCGTCTGGATAATCCCCAGCCATTGCGGCACTTGTGATTCAATGTCGTTTGACACGGAATAGTTATCGGAACAACCCCCGCCGCCGATTGAGCGAAATACCCCGATAGTTAGCGGCGGTGCTTCGCACCGCGCGTTCCCCTACCCGGCACGATTCACCTCTTCCCCCAACACCCTCTTCAACACCTTCCCCGTCGGCGACCGCGGCAAATCCTTCGGAAAATGAAACTCCCGCGGAATCTTCCACTGCGCAAGCCCACGCTCCCTACAAAAATCCCGCAAAACGTCGGCTTTCAATTCCTGCCCCTCCCGCCCAATCACAAACGCCACCACCTGCTCCCCCCGCCCTGCATCCTTCTTTCCCACCACCGCCGCTTCCGCAACCGCCGGATGCCCCATCAACATTTCTTCCACCTCCCGCGGCGCGACTTTTTCCCCCGCCACAATAATCAAATCCTTCTTCCGCCCCGTGATATAAAGAAATCCCTCCGCATCCACCATCCCCAGATCCCCCGTCTTGAAAAACCGATCCGGCGTCAGCGCCGCTTCCGTCTCCTTCGGCAGCTTGAAATACTCCTTCATAATCATCGGCCCCCGCAGCCAAACCTCCCCGCTTTGCCCCGCCGGCATCGTCCCACCGTTTTCATCGGCAATCTTCACCTCCACCACCTTTAGCGGCTTCCCCACGCTCCCCGCGCGATGAGCCTGCGGCGTATTCAACGACACCACCGGACTCGTCTCGGTCAGGCCATATCCCTCGAACAGATTCAACCCAAACCGCTGCTGAAACACTTCGCGCAATTTTGCCGGCAGCGGTTCCCCGCCGCTGATCATCGCATAGATCGTCTCGAAATCCTCCGCAACCGCGCTCTTCAAATGAGCGATCGCCGCTAGCATGCTCGGCACCCCGAACATCAGCGAAACACCATGCTCCCGGATGGCGTTCAGCGCCCCCACCGCGCTGAACCGCGCCATATAAATAACCGTCGAACCCAACTGAATCGGCGCCAGCATCATCGCCGTCATTCCAAACGCGTGAAACAGCGGAATGACCCCAAGAAATTTATGCTTGTGCTCCAGTTGGGCATGCTCGATGCACGCATCAACATCACTTTGCAGGTTGTTAAACGTCAGGACCACCCCCTTGGGAAGCCCGCTCGTCCCGCTGGTGTACATCAGCACGGCCATATCGTCCGGCTTGATCTTCGGCAGCCTCGTTTTCAGTGCCTCCAATGCTTCGCGCGACAATGCCTGGGGCGTGCGTCCCGCCGCCGCCGCGAGCTTGGCCAATTCAACAAGATCGATAACTTTCAGCCCCGGCACGTTGAACTTCCCGCTCAATTGCGGAATGGTGACGATCGTGTCGATCCCGCTATCAGCGATCACATGCGCTATTTCCTTCTCACCTAGCAGGAAATTGATCGGCACCACGCTCTTGCCAGCCAGCAGCGTTCCGTAGAAACTCGCAACAAAGCCCGCGCCCGCGGGAAGCACCAGCCCCACGCTCGGACGGTTTGTCGTCCCCGCCAGAAGCTGGGCGATTCCCGCGGCCGCCGCCGCCAATTGCCCGAACGTGCGAGTCCCGTTCTCATCGTGCACCGCAATGTCGTTGGGAACTTGGGCCGCATGGGCCAGCAGCGGTTCGATCAGCATGGAAATACTATATCTCCCGGAGGCAAGGATGCGAAGGAAACGCCGAGTGCGCAAACCAGAAGCAGGAAATCCAAATGACCAATGCGGATATCCATTCGTCATTCTGGCTTTGACGCTTCTCCTCGCCTCCTGCACCGGCGACCCCCAATCCCGCCAGGAATTGAATTCCGGCAAACAAGCCCTCGACTCCGGACAAACCGACGACGCCATCCGCGCCGCCGACGCCGTCATCAGCAGCAACGACACCCCCGCCCTCGCCGAGGCCTATTACCTTCGCGGCTACGCGATCGAAATGCGCCCCAAGGCCGACAACGCCGCCGCCTCCCACGATTTCGCCATGGCGCGCGAAAGCTATACCCACGGCCTGACCTACGATCCCCGCCCCACCATCGCCGCCCGCCTCCACGTCCAGCTTGGAAATGTCTGCTATTACCAGGAGGATTATTCCGACGCCATCCCCGAACTCACCATCGCATATTCCCTTCTGGATTCCTCCCAACCCAAAGACCTCGTTCTCTACCACATCGGCATCTGCGAGCAGCGCCTCGGCCGCTTCGATGACGCCGACCGAACCTTCGTGCTCGTTCAGCAGCAATATCCCAACTGCGCCTACGCCGCCCCCGCCCGAGCACACCAGGGCATTCGCGGCTTCTACGTCCAACTCGGCGCCTATTCTCAGTCCCGCGACATCGACAACGCCGCCCGCGCCGTCGCCTCCGCCGGCTCCGCCCCTTTGAAGACCTCACAAAAAGGGCTGACCATCATCCGCACCGCCGACGTCCCCTCCTACGGCCAAGCCGAACAACTCCGCGATCGCCTCGCCGTCATGTATCCCGATGCGCGGGTTATGCCCTAAGCAGAGTCCCGTCGCGCCGAAATTGACGATGATGAAATAAAAAAAAGCTCACGCAGAGGCGCAAAGGCAGAAAGATTTTTCTCTGCGCTTCCGCCTCTGCGTGAGCTCCATTCTTCGAATTTGCTTTAACTCGACGGCTCTGTCCCCAAATGGCTATCAAAATCAAACGAACTGCCCCCATTCTTACTCAACCACCATCCTCGCCAATCTTCAAAATTACCCCCAAAATCCCGCCCCGTCATCATCGTCAGATCAACCGAAATCTCATGCCCATCCTGCGGGTCGGCCGTTCGCAACGCCTTCACCAGATACGGAATCGATTCCGCCTTTCCCATCGCCCCCAGGTACATCGCCGCGTTGGTCCACACATCCGCGACGTCGCTGTTCAACAGCGCTTTCGCTTTGGCAACCCCCGCCGGATCGCGCCGATCCTTGAGCAGGATCAGACTGTCCCCGACCTTATCCGGATTGGCCGAATCAAGATTCCCCACCAATTCATCGCTGGAAACGTGCATGAACCACGTCAGCGACACCGCCCCGACAATCATGATGATCGCCATCACGATCACGACGATGCGCCCGCGCTGCGGGGAATCACTGCCCATATTCGCTCATCGGCGGGCAGGCGCAAACCAGGTTGCGGTCGCCGTACGCGTTGTCAATCCGTCCGACCGCCGGCCAGAATTTAAAACTCCGCGTCCACGGAGCCGGAAACGCCGCTCTCTCTCGCGAATACGCATGATGCCATCCATCCGATGCGATCGCCGCCGCGGTATGCGGGGCGTTTTTCAGCGGATTATCCTCCCGGCTCATCTTCCCCTCTTCAATCTCCCGGATTTCTTGCCGGATCGAGATCATCGCATCGCAAAACCGGTCCAGTTCCTCCTTCGATTCGCTCTCCGTCGGCTCAATCATGAGCGTCCCCGGCTCCGGCCACGACATCGTCGGAGCATGGAATCCATAATCCATCAGCCTCTTGGCGATATCTTCCACTTTCACCCCGCTCGATGCCTCAAGCTGCTTGCAGTCAATGATGAACTCATGCGCACATCGCCCATTTTTGCCCTTGAAAACAACCGGGTAATGCGCTCCCAGCCGGCTGGCCATGTAATTCGCATTTAGAATCGCGACTTCCGTCGCCCGCTTCAGCCCCGCATCCCCCATCAGCGCGATATACACATACGAAATTGCCAGGATGCTGGCGCTTCCATAAGGCGCTTCCGATATCGGCCCAATCGCCAGATCCCCCTTGTCCGGCAGAAACGGCGCCAGATGCCCCGCAACCGCGATCGGCCCCATCCCCGGACCGCCCCCCCCGTGCGGAATGCAAAATGTTTTATGCAAATTCAGATGACAAACATCCGCCCCCATATCCCCCGGCCGGCAAAGCCCCACCAGCGCGTTCATGTTCGCCCCATCCATATAAACCTGCCCGCCGTTGTCATGCACGATCCGGCAAATCTCCTTAACCGTTTCCTCGAAAACGCCGTGAGTGGACGGATATGTCAGCATCAGCGCCCCCAGCTCATCCCGATGCTGCTCCGCCTTCGCCTTCAGATCGGCGAGATTGATATTTCCCAACTCGTCGCAAGCCACGGCAACCACGTGCATCCCCGCCGCCACCGCGCTCGCCGGATTGGTGCCATGGGCCGACACCGGAATCAAACACGCCAACCGCCCGCCCTGCCCGCGATGTTCCTGATACGCCCGGATCACCAGCAGCCCCGCGTATTCCCCCTGCGATCCCGCGTTGGGCTGCAGCGAAACCCCCGAAAATCCCGTGATCTTCGCGAGCCACCCTTCCAGTTGATCCATCATTTGCCGATATCCCCGCACCTGATCCGCCGGCGCAAACGGATGCACCCGCGAAAATTCCGGCCACGTCACCGGCAACATTTCGCTCGTCCCGTTCAGCTTCATCGTGCAAGACCCCAGCGGAATCATCGACTGCGCCAGCGACAAATCCCGGCTCATCATCCGGAAAATGTAACGCAGCATTTCCGTTTCGCTCTTGTATCGATTGAAAACCGGATGAGACAAAAATTCACTGGTTCGCTTCAAATTCGCCGGAAACTCACTCCCCTCCGTCGACAATTGATCCACATTGACGCGCAACGTCGAACCACCCCCGAACGCTTCCAGAATCGCCTGCACATCCTGCCGGGTGGTCGTTTCATCCAGGGAAATCCCGATCCCGCCATCCGGCAGTCGCGCAGATTAAACCCGGCATTTTTCGCCGTGGACAAAATCGATTCTGTCGGCAACCCGTTGACCCGAACGCGCAGCGTATCGAAGAACGGGTAATCCGTGACCGTATGCCCCATCTTCTGCAAACCCGCCGAAAGCGCCGTTGCCAACCTATGCACGCGCAGCGCGATCCGCCGTAATCCATCCGGTCCATGATAGACCGCATACATCCCCGCCATGACCGCTAGCAGCACCTGCGCCGTGCAGATATTACTCGTCGCCTTGTCCCGGCGAATATGCTGTTCCCGAGTCTGAATCGCCAGCCGCAGCGCCGGTTGCCCCGTGGAATCCCGAGATAAACCAACAATTCTCCCCGGCATTTTGCGCGCGAACGCCGATCGCGTCGCCAGATACGCCGCGTGCGGCCCACCAAAACCCATCGGAACCCCAAACCGCTGCGTCGACCCAACCGCGATGTCCGCGCCGAATTCCCCCGGCGGCTTGAGCAACGTCAGCGCCAAAATATCCGCCGCCGTCACCACCATCGCCTGATTCGCGTGCGCCGCCGCGATCACCGACGAATAATCGATTACCGCGCCATAAGTCGTCGGATACTGCAGCAGAACCCCGCAGAATTTTCCGCCCGAAAAATCCGCCTTTTGAGCCGGCCCGACAACGCATTCCATCCCTATCGCCTTCGCTCGCGATTTCACCACCGCTATCGTCCGCGGATGGCAATCCTCCGCCACGAAGAACGACGACCGATGATCCTCCGCGATCCGCCAGCACATTACCATCGCTTCCGCCGCCGCCGTCGCCTCATCCAGCAGCGACGCATTCGCCAGCGGCAACGCCGTTAAATCGCTCACCATCGTCTGAAAATTCAGCAGCGCTTCCAATCGCCCCTGTGCGATCTCCGCCTGATACGGCGTGTATTGCGTGTACCACCCCGGATTCTCCAGAATATTCCGCTGAATCACCGGCGGAACGATCGTGTCCGAATACCCCATCCCGATACAACTGCGCAGCACCGAATTCTTCAGCGAGACCCCACGAAGCTCCTCGATCAATTCAAATTCCCCCCTCCCCGGCCCGATCCCCAGCGGCCCACGAAACCGGATCGATTCCGGAACCGTCTGGTCGATCAATTTATCCAGCGACGAAACCCCAATCGCGCCCAGCATCTCCCGCAAATCAGACTCACCCGGCCCGATGTGCCGCCGCGCAAACTCATCCGTGAAGTCAAAAATATCCTTCTGCATAATTAATGGCCGGTCTTTTTAAGATAATCCTCACCCGAGAGCAGCTTGGCCAGCGCGTTGGCATCGGCGACCTTCACCTTGATCATCCACCCTTTCCCGAACGGATCGGAATTCACCAGTCCGGGATTGTTCGCCAGCTCCGTATTGAAAGCCGTCACCGTTCCACTAACCCCGCTGTAAAGATCGCTGGTGGTCTTGACCGATTCGATTTCCCCAAAAGCAGTCCCTGCCGCCACCTTGGCCCCGACCGCCGGCAACTTGACGTAAGTAATATCCGTCAATTCATCCGCCGCGATCTGCGTGATCCCGATAGTCACGACATCGCCCGCAAGCTGATGCCACTCGTGCGATTCCAGATATTTCCGATCCTGGGGAACTGGCATATTTGATCCTCATTATTTGGCGCGCTTGTAAAACGGCAACGGCACGATCCTGCCCGGCACAATCGACCCGCGCAGATCGATCTCCACGTTCTGTCCCTCTCCCGCATTCCCGGCATCGACATACGCCATGGCGATGCTCTTCTGCAGCGTCGGCGAAAACGTGCCGCTGGTCACTTCGCCGATCTGGGCCGATCCCGATTTCACGGCCGAGCCCTGCCGCGCGATCCGCGGACCCTGTAATTCCAATCCAACCAACTTTTTCGTCGGCCCATTCGCGGCAATCACCCGCAACGGCTCGACTCCGATAAATTCCTTACCCAGATCGATCGCCCAACTCAACCCCGCCGAGATCGGATCAAGGCTCTCATTCAATTCATGCCCATACAGCGGCATCCCCGCCTCCAGCCGCAAAGTATCGCGCGCCCCCAGTCCCGCCGGCTTGATCGGCGCATCCGGCTTACTCATCTCCCCCGACAACGATTTCACCATGTTCTGCGCCGTCCCGCTGGAAATAATGATCTCCACCCCATCCTCCCCCGTATATCCGCTTCGGAAAAGCGCAAACCGGCTCAACATATATGTCCCCGTCTCAAATCCATATCGCTTGATCGACTTAACATCCATATCCAGCGCCTCGGCGATCAAATCGACCACCGCCGGCCCCTGCACCGCCACCATCGCCGTCGATTCCGTCTTATCGGAAATCTCCGCGTCAAACCCGGTCAAAACCCCCATCAAATGCTTAACGATCTTATCCCGATTGGACGCGTTGCAGACAACCAGCCAATGCTTGGGATGTTTGCTGACGATCACATCGTCCAACACCCCGCCCCCCGGATTACAAACCAGGCTATACCGGCTCTGCCCCACCCGCTGCTGGCTGACATTTCGCGTCAACACATTATCCAGCAATTGAACCGCTTCCGGACCCGTGACGTGAATCCGCCCCATGTGCGAAACATCAAACAGCGACCCGCTGTTCCGCGTCTGCTGATGTTCCTCCACGATCCCCCGATAAAGAATCGGCATCTCCCACCCGGCGAAATCGACCATCTTGGCCCCGCAGGAGACATGAAATTCATACAACGGCGTCCGCTTCAACATCAGTAATCCGAGAGTATGCCCGTTCCCCACAAGCGTCAAGAAACGAGAGCGGAAAATGATGCCCGCGGCAACTCCCCTCCCCATCGCAGACGGCTCACCCGATCCCCACCAGGCCAGCCCAATGCGCCCGGCGTGCCAGCGCCCGTCATATTCGAGTAAACGAACTCATTCGGCACGGACATCGCAACCGATAAAACTCTTCTTCTTCTCTTTCCCTCCGACTACATCAAACACCACCCAACTCTTCCAGTTGACGCGATAAGCCCCATCAAGCAATATAATAAACCGTGCCTTGCGGGCGTAACTCAATTGGCAGAGTGTCGGCTTTCCAAGCCGAATGTTGAGGGTTCAACTCCCTTCGCCCGCTTTTTTAATTGCTAACAAGATAATGTTACGGAACTCTTGAAAAAGATCGGCTCAATGGGGGCTTTTTGACCGCTATTGATCGCCTCATTGGTTGCACTTATGCTCCGCACGACGCTGGCTTATTCCACATTCTGGCGTCCCTAATTTAGGATTGCAGAGTTCGTATGTCCCAGCTTCCAACCTCCGTTCCACAACCTCCGATTACCCAAAATCACCCCCTTAATGTACTGCCGCGCCGTTCCTTCGGGCAGACCAGTCGCAAGGGACTTTGGTGGCTCACGCCGCTCGTCGTCTTTTTGGGATTGGGCGGCTTCGTCGTCTACTCGACCTGGGCGGCCTTTCAAGGCGCACACTACCATTTTGGGCCATACCTCTCCCCATTTTATTCCCCCGAACTCTTCGGAGATTCCCCGCACAGTTGGTTCGGCCCCAAACCAAGTTTCTGGCCGTCATGGATGCCCTTCTCACCCGCGCTATTGATATTGTGGGCGCCCGGCGGTTTTCGGATGACGTGTTATTACTACCGCGGCGCATATTACAAAGCATTCTGGGCCGATCCGCCATCATGCTCGGTCGGAGAGTCGCGCAAGTCTTATTGGGGCGAGAATTCGCTGCCGCTCATTTTGCAAAACGTCCATCGCTACTTCCTTTATCTCGCGATGATTTTCTTGTGTTTGCTCGCGCTCGATGTCTGGCATGCGATGTGGTGGTTTGACGCCGCCACCGGCAAAACCAAATTCGGCATCGGATTGGGCACGCTGATCCTGGCCCTCAATGTCTGCCTCCTGAGCGGCTACACCTTCGGCTGCCACTCCCTGCGTCATCTCATCGGTGGCGGGCGCGACACGCTTTCCACGTCAAAGGTATGCCACAAGGCATACAATTGCGTCAGTTGCTTCAACAGAAAACACATGGTCTGGGCGTGGTGCAGCCTCTTTTCCGTCGCCTTCTCCGATTTCTACGTGCGGATGTGCAGCATGGGCCATTGGACTGATTTGAGAATCTTCTAATGCCCGACTATCCCATTCACCAATATGACGTGCTTGTCATCGGGGCCGGCGGCGCAGGACTGCGGGCCGCGATTGAAGCTTCCGCTGCCGGCGTCTCCGTCGGACTGATCTGTAAGTCGCTCCTGGGCAAGGCCCACACCGTCATGGCCGAAGGCGGCATCGCCGCCGCCCTCGGCAACGTCGATCAGCGCGACAACTGGAAAGTGCATTTTTCCGACACCATGCGCGGTGGACAATACGTCAACAACTGGCGCATGGCCGAACTCCACGCCAAGGAAGCCCCCGATCGTGTCCGCGAACTCGAAGCCTGGGGCGCGGTCTTCGACCGCACCGCCGACGGCAGAATTCTCCAGCGAAACTTCGGCGGCCACCGCTATCCCCGCCTGGCCCACGTCGGTGATCGCACCGGCCTGGAGCTCATCCGCACCCTCCAGGATCACGGCATCCACCAGGGCATGGAAGTCCACATGGAATTCACCATCGTGGCTCTCTTAAAAGACGGCGATCGCGTCGTCGGAGCCATGGGATATGAACGTGAACACGGCCGCTTCAAAATCTTTCACGCCAAGGCCGTCGTTCTCGCCACCGGCGGCATCGGCCGCGCCTACAAAATCAACAGCAACAGCTGGGAAGGCACCGGCGACGGACATTCCCTGGCCTATCACGCCGGCGCTGAACTGATCGACATGGAATTCATCCAGTTCCATCCAACCGGAATGGTCTGGCCGCCCAGCGTTCGCGGAATCCTCGTTACCGAAGGCGTCCGCGGCGAAGGTGGCGTACTGCGCAACAAGGAAGGCCGTCGATTCATGTTCGACGACATCCCCGCCAACTACCGCGATCAAACCGCCGACAGCGAAGAAGAGGGCTGGCGCTACACCCAGGGCGACAAGGATTCCCGCCGCCCTCCCGAGCTTCTCACGCGCGATCACGTCGCCCGCTGCATTATGCGCGAAGTCAAAGCCGGCCGCGGAAGCCCGCACGGCGGCGTGTTCCTCGATATCTCATGGATCAAAACAAAACTCTCGAACCATGCTGAACACATCAGGAAAAAACTCCCCAGCATGTATCATCAGTTCAAACAACTCGCCGATATCGACATCACCGCCGTCCCCATGGAAGTCGGCCCGACCACCCACTACATCATGGGCGGCATACGCGTCGACAGCGACTCCCAAATGTCCACCATCCCCGGCCTTTTCGCCGCCGGCGAGTGTGCCGCCGGCATCAACGGCGCCAATCGCCTCGGCGGAAACTCCCTCTCCGATCTCCTGGTCTTCGGCAAACGCGCCGGTGAATTTGCCGCCAAATACGCAAAGGAAAATTCCCTCGGCCAAATCGATAACGCCCAGGTCGAAAAAAATACCGCCGAAGCCCTGGCCCCTTTCGACCGTCCCAGCGGCGACGCCGGAACAGGCCCCTTCCAGGTCCAGCAGGACCTTCAACAAATGATGCAGAATATGGTCGGCATCGTACGCAAGGAATCGGAGATGATGGCCGCCGCGAAGGGCCTCGAAAAACTCTGGACCCGCGCCGAACCGTCGGCGTCTCCGGCAATCGCGAATACAACCCGGGTTGGCACACCTCGCTCGACCTCAAAAACCTCCTCACGGTTTCCGAGGCGATCACCCTCTCCGCCATCGAGCGAAAAGAAAGCCGCGGCGGCCATTTTCGCGACGATTACCCCGACAAAGACCCCGCCTGCGCCAAGTTCAATGTCGTCAGCTATCGCGGGCCGGATGGCAAGATGAACATCCGCCGCGAGCCCGTAAAAGAAATGCCCCCGGAACTCAAAGCCGTCATCGAGGAGATGAAATAATATGGCCAATGCCACCTTCAGCATTTGGCGCGGCGATGCAGCCACCGGCAAGATGGTCGACTACACCGCCGAGGTCTCTGAAGGCATGGTCGTACTCGACGCCGTGCATCAGATCCAGGCCACCCAAAGCAACAATCTCGCCTGCCGCTGGAATTGCAAAGCCGGCAAGTGCGGCTCCTGTTCCGCCGAAATCAACGGCAAGCCCCGCCTCATGTGCATGACCCGCCTGAGCGAGCTTGACCTCAGCCGGCCCGTCACCGTCGAGCCCATGCGCGCCTTCCCCCTCATCCGAGATCTGGTCACCGATGTCTCCTGGAACTTCCGCGTGAAAAAGCAGATCAAACCCTTCAAGCCGCGCAAGCCCGATGCCCCCGACGGTACCTGGCGCATGGCCCAGGAAGACATCGATCGCGTCCAGGAATTTCGAAAATGTATCGAGTGTTTTCTCTGCCAGGATGTCTGCCACGTTCTCCGCGACCACCAAAAACAAGATGAATTCATCGGCCCCCGTTTCCTCGTCTACACCGCCGCCCTGGAAATGCACCCGCTCGACACCCAGGACCGCCTCCCCGAACTCAAGAAAACCCAGGGCGTCGGCCTATGTAACATCACCAAATGCTGCACCAAGGTATGTCCGGAAAATATCCACATCACCGACAACGCCATCATTCCGCTGAAAGAACGCGTTGCTGACCGCTATTACGATCCCCTCAAAAAGTTGTTCCGCATCTTCAGTCCATCGAAAGAGGATTGAATTAGGCCTCCTTTGAAATCGCTTTCCCGATGGACAGATTGTAGCCGATCCGGTTCAACGTGCTAGAATGGACCTATGGCCGCTAAACGCCACAACCCAAACCCCAATGGCCGCAAGGGCAATCCAACCAGCATTGCCCCGCTGACAATGGACGAATTCGTTGAGGGAATGTTCAAGATCGCCCCGAAGGATGTGAAGCGGATCGTCGCCAGCAAGCCGGGGAAACGCCGTAAAGAGAAAACCTGATATGCCCATGCCACTCGACTACGAACCGCCTAGGCGCTTGGCATCAAGTCCCAAACCCCTTCCGAGAACCACCCGCATCTTTTGTGGAATCGTAGGCGCATTTTTCATTGCCACTTGGGTTGCGTATGCATTTGCCGCCGTTCGCGTCGGGTGCATGGGCGGCATTGCCGATCATCTTTCTTGCGCTCTTGTTCGGCGTACTTATGGCAACGATTGCGTGTCGGGGCAAGTTTCTATAATCAATCCATGGGTGCTTACTTCGTCAAGTGCATAATTCCGAAAATGCTTTATATCGGTGTCGGGTTCAACTCCCTTCGCCCGCTCCTCTCACCTCTTCCGCCGCCGATACAAAAGCAAATCATAAACCACCGGCGTCGCGATAGCGACAGCAGTACCGACACACACAACGCCCCAATCACCGCAATCGCCAGCGGCTTTAACATATTCACCGCCCCCAATCCCAGCGCCAGCGGCAACATCCCCAACGCCGCCGCCAGCGACGTCATCAGCACCGGCCGCAGCCGCCGCGCCCCGGCTTGCACGATCGCTTCCTCCAGTTCCACCCCCTTCTCTCGCAAATCCTTGACCGCATCCATCATCAGCAATCCATTCTTATGAACGATCCCCATGCCGATGATCGCCCCCAGTAAAGTCACGATGTTCAGAGTCATCCCCGTGACCAATAGCGCCAGAATGATTCCAAACACCGACAAAGCCGCCCCAAAAACAATCGCCACCGGCTCATAAAACGACCGAAATTCCACCACCGCCACGATAAACACCAGCGCCAAAGCCGTGATCAAAACCACCAGAAGATTCCGGAACGATTCCTGCTGCTCATGATACAACCCCCCATATTCGATCAGATCGTGCGGCAACTTCGGATCGTTGTTGATCAACCGCTGAATGTCCTCCATAGCGCCGCCAAGGTCGCGGTCCTGCAACCGGGCCGTCACCGAAATATTCTGCCGAAGATCGTCCCTTTCCAGTTCCATCTGCCCCGGCTCCATCACCACATCCGCGACCTGATCCAGTCGAATCACCGTCCCACTCGGCGTTCGTAACGGCAATCGCCCCAGCGATTCAATCCGCTCGATGGCCGTGGGATCCGCCTTCACCCGAACGTTGACGACTCGATCCCTCTCCTGCACGGTTGATGCGATCGTACCCATCATCGCGATATTGACAGCTTCCCCGATGCTGCTGACCGTCAGCCCAAATTGCTGCGCCTCCGCCGGCCGAACGCGCAGGCTGATCGTCGGTCCCGTGTAAATCACCCCGCTCGCCGTATCCACCACGCCCGGCACATTCTCCAGCATCTCCTCGATGTACTCACCCTGCTTTTTCAGCACACTCAGATCGGTCGAAAATATTTTGATTTCGATCGGCTCATCCGTCCAAGTCAGATCGCCGATCAAGTCCGCCAAAATCCCCGGAAATTCCCAGTCGATTCGCGGCAGCGCTTCCCGAAACTGCCGCCTCACATCCGCGATCACCTGCTCGCTTGTCCGATTTCTGTCCGCCCGCAGCTTCACCAGAAAATCCCCCGTATTCGGCTCGACGATCGCCACGCCCAATGCCGTCCCGGTCCGCCGCGAATAGCTTTCCACCTCGGGAATCGTCGTCAAAATCCGCTCCGCGATTCGCATCTCCCGATCACTTTCGACCAGACTCGTCCCCGCCGGCGCCACATAATCAATGATAAATCCCCCCTCATCCATCGGCGGCAAAAAATCGCTCTTGAGCCGCCCATACAAAACAAACGCGCCGACAAATATCAACCCGCACAACCCCAAAAGAAACCACCGATGCCGCAGCGCCAGCCGCACCAGCGATTCATAAATAATATTCACCCAACTGAACAGCATCCCTTCCCGGACCTTCTCCTGCTTCGGCGTCCGTAAAAACCACGCCGCCAGCGAAGGCGTCGTCGTCAGCGCCAGCACGAGCGACGCCAACAGCCCAATCACCATCGTCAGCGCCAACGCCCGGAAGAAAACCCCCGCGATCCCCGTCAAAAACGCCAGCGGAATAAACACCACCACCGGCGTCAAAGTCGATCCCACCAGCGGCGGCAAAATATCCCCCATCGCCGCCGGCAATAACGTTCTGCCGGGACAATCCCGTCGCCATCTTCACATGAATCGCCTCCACCACGACGATGGCATCATCAATCACCAGCCCAATCGCCGCCGCGATTCCCCCCAGCGTCATCAGATTAAAACTCTGCCCAAACAGCTTCATCCCCAGAATCGTCACCAGCACGGTGATGGGAATAACCGCCGTAGCCACAAACGTCATTCCCGCATCCCACAAAAACAAATACAAAATCGCGACCGCCAAAATCAATCCGAAAATAATCGCGTCCCACACGCTGTGTACGGATGCCCGAACCAGCAGCGACTGATCGTAAAACAACGACAACTTCATCCCCGGCGGCAAAGTCGGCCGAATTTCGTCCAATTGCTTATGCAACTGATCCGCGATATCCAGCGTGCTCCCATCCGGCTGCGAAAAAATATTCAACAACACCGCGTCCGCCCCGTTGGCGGTAACAACATTCATGACCGGCTCCGACCCTCGCTCAACGCGCCCGATATCCTTCAGTCGGATCGCCCGCCCATCCGCCGCGCTCAGTACCATCCCCTCAAGTTCCGCGGCGCTGTGCATCCTCCCATCCACGACCGTCAGATACAGGCTGTGATCCTCCTGATGTATCCCCCCCGGAATCACCACATTCGTTTTCGCCAGCGCATCGCTCACCCGCGCAAAATCCAACCCCATCGCCGTCATCCGCAACGGATCAAGATAAACGCAATACTCCGGTGCCGCCCCACCCACCAGATCGACCCGCGCCACTCCCGGAATCCGCAGCAGCCGCGGCTTCAATTGATATCGCGCCAGCTCCCACGCCTGCGTCAAATTCTGCACCGATCCGGTCAAGCTCACCCCGATGATCGGAAACACCGAAAAGTTCATCCGATAAACTTCCGTGGAAACCGTCGCCGGCAAAGTCGGGCGAATCTGCGCCAGCCGGGCGAGTGTGTAAAGCTCGCTTTGCCGCATGTCTACATTCCACGAGAAAAACAAATCGATCTCCGCAACTCCCCTCCCCGTCGACGATCGGATCGTCCCGCACCCCGGAATTTCCTTCATCGCCTCTTCAATCGGCCGCGTGATGCTCGCCATCATCTCATCCGCCGGCATCACCCCATTTCCCACCATGATGATGACCCGCGGAAATTCCGTTTGCGGAAACAGCGCCGATGGCATGTGCAGCGCCGCATATCCCCCCGCCGCGCACAACGCCAGAACAATAAACGTGATCGAAACCGAGTGGCGAAGGGCAAATCGTGGCAGAAATGATCGCATGTAATTTCTTGATGACCCCATCAAGGATTCAGGACGTTGATATCGCTCCGATATTGCAGCGCATACGCGCCGCTGACGACAATCGTCTGATCCGCCGCGATCCCATCCCCCGTCACCTGCACCCAATCCCCTTCGCGCAGCCCCGGCGTCACCGGCTTCAAAATCGCCTGCTTACGATCATCACTGACAATGCCAATGAACGGCCGATCCAGCGCATCCCGCACGATCGCATCCGCCGGAACCCCTAGGCAATCGACCTGTTGCCCGCTGATGATGCTGACTCGGGCAAATTGTCCCGGCCGTGCGCCTTGGTTCAGTGGAATCGTAATATCAACGCCCACCAGATTCGTTTTCGGATCCGCCGCCGGATCAACGCGAGCCACGCTGGAATCAAATTTCAGCGATGCTCCCCGCACCGGATCAGCCGGAATTTCCACTGTCGCCTGCTCTCCCGCTTTGATCTCCGCCCCCTGCCACACCGGAACTCCCGCCGCGACCACGAGCCGGTCGAGGTCCACAACCTCCACAGCCGTTTTCGTCGGCAGCGCAACCTCTCCACCATGAATATCCAGCGACACAACCGTTCCGCCAATCGGCGATGTCACGGCCAGGTTCGCAGGCTTGGCCACCACAAACAGCGTCTGCCCCTTCTCCACATGCTGCCCCTCAACACATCGCACTTCCGAAACAACCACCGGCCAATCGACCGAAACCCGCGCATCCGCCGCCCCCTCATCCGCCGTCGCCGGCGCCCCCTCAACATTCCCAAATCCCACCACATACCCATGCAGCGTCATCTTCTTGATCGTCCCGACGCGCACTTCCACATTCGTATGCGTGATACTCTCCGCCGCCTCAAATTGACTCGCCAGCGGCGGCGCAGCCCGGTCCTTCCACAAAAAATAAAGCGCCCCGCCGATAAACGCGAGCACCCACAACTTCACCACCGCCGAAACCACCCGGTTCGCTTCCATCGCAAGACTATTCTACCCGGAAGCCCCGGATGTACATCCGGGGCCGCCTTTGCGATACATTATCCCCACCCCATGGAACTCCTCGACAAAATCAACGCCAAATCCGCCCGCGTCGGCATCATCGGCCTCGGCTACGTCGGCCTCCCCCTCCTCGCCGCCTTCCACCGCGCCGGTTTCAACGTGATCGGATTCGACAACGACCCCGCCAAGACCGAATCCCTCCACCGCGGCGAAAATTACCTCAAACACCTCGGCAAAACCCTCATCGCCGACATGAAATCCGCCGGAAGATTCGACGCCACCGCCGATTTTTCCCGCCTTTCGCAGCCCGATGCGATCCTCATCTGCGTCCCCACCCCCCTCGGCGACCACCGCGAGCCCGACCTCTCCTTCGTCCGCAAAAGCGCCGAAGAAATCGCCCTCCGCCTCCGTCCCGGACAACTGATCGTTCTCGAATCCACCACCTACCCCGGCACCACCCGCGAGATCGTTCTCCCCCTGCTCCAATCCCGCGGCCTGCTCTGCGGCACAGACTTCTTCCTCGCCTTCTCCCCCGAACGCGAAGACCCCGGCCGAAAAGATGCCAGCACCCAAACCATCCCAAAACTCGTCGGCGGAATCGACGAAATCTCCGGCAAAATCGCCGTCGCCCTCTACCAGCAAGCCATCAACAAAGTCATCCCCGTCGCCACCGCCGAGATCGCCGAAGCCGCCAAGCTGCTGGAAAACATCTACCGCGCCGTCAACATCGCCCTGGTCAACGAAATGAAAATCGTCCTCTCCGCCATGGGCATCGACATCTGGCAAGTCATCGCCGCCGCCAGCAGCAAGCCCTTCGGTTTCCAACCCTTCTACCCCGGCCCCGGCCTCGGCGGTCACTGCATTCCCATCGACCCGTTCTACCTATCCTGGAAAGCCCAGGAAGTCGGCATGCCCGACCCGCTTCATCGAACTGGCCGGCGAAATCAACCACAAAATGCCCGACTACGTCGTCCAGCGCACCACCCAGGCCCTCAACGCCCGCGGCAAAACCGTCAAGGGCGCGAAAATTCTCATCCTCGGCCTGGCCTACAAACCCGACATTGACGACGTCCGCGAAAGCCCCAGCTTCGAGCTGATCGAAAAGCTGACCCATCTCGGCGCGACAGTCGAATTTAACGACCCCCACGTCCCCGCCACCCACAAAATGCGAAAACACGACCTCCACCTCCACAGCGTACCCCTGACCCCCCAATCTCTCCGCGACTATGACTGCGTCGTAATCTCCACCCACCACTCCGCCTACAACTGGCAAATGATCGCCAACCACGCCCCCCTGATCATCGACACCCGCGGCGTCATGCGCCACGTCACCGGCAACCACGACCATATCATCCCCGCATAGCCCATTCGCAAACGGCAGTTCCGACCGTAACCAGCCCAGCCAACAGCCTCCGCATCGGCCGCGCCCTCCCATATACGAGCAAGTGAACTTATTCGGCAAGAAAACCGCAACCGACCCGACTCTTAAATTTTCTTAACCCCCCGCCCAATGACTTCATATTCCCAAACGGCCTAATCGTCACTTGCTTTATTCGCCCGATGACCGAAACTTTTTTTCCTTCAATGAACTTCTCCCCCCTCAGATTCACCTTCGGAATCGTCATCCTCGCGATCTTAGCCCTCTACGATTTCCAGCAAAAAGGCAAACAAGCCACCCGCTGGCGCGAATACGCCTTCCTAATCCTCTGCGTCGGCGTCGCCCTTATTTACGGCATCCTCAACGACCAAATCACCTGTAGAATCTCCTGGGAATATTTCTATTTTGGCAAAGACCTCTCCCCCATCCTCGGCCCCGACACCCCCCCCAAACCCACCGCCCTGCAACTCCAAGCCCTTCGCATCGGCGCATCCGCCACCTGGTGGGCCGGCCTGATCATCGGCGCCGCCATGCTGATCGCCAACAACCCCTCCCGCCGCGGCCCGCGACTCCCCTACGCCCGCCTGATCGCCAGACTCCCCGCAATCCTCGCCATTACCGCCCTCAGCGCAATCGTCTTCGGCTTCGCCGGCAATCTCTATTACCTCAACGCCATCAGCCCCGATTTCCAAAACCTCGCCGCAACAAACCTCTGGCGTCCCCACCGTTTCATGGCCGTCTACGGCATCCACCTCGGCGGATATGTCGGCGGTGCCCTGGCCGTGATTTATAGCGCCTCCAGCATCCTCCACGAGCGCCGCGCGGGATTGACCGCAGTTTAGACCGAACGGCTTAGATTTACCGCAGAGCACGCGGAGACCGCAGAGACCAATGCAAGAATGTATTTCTACGCGATCTCTGCGGCCTCCGCGGTGAATAATCCCGGCAAGTAAATAGGATTGCTTCGAACCGCGATTGTTCTGTTACGATGATTGCATGTCCCCCGACACCGACAAATTCCACTCCGCCATAACCGCTTTCGACGCCGCCAACGCCCAGGACCCAACCCAAATCTCCGGCACTCCCGCCGAACTCCTCTACGCCCGCCGCATGACCGACTGGCTCAACCGCCTCTATCCCGATGCCGGCGAACTTCTGCACGTGGCCGCGCGCAGCCAACACATTCGCCGCTGGATGGTCCCCCGCTCGAAATATCCCATCACCCGTGCCGGCTACCACCAATGGCGCACCTTCCTCTATTCCTTTCACGCCGACACCGCCGCCCAAATCCTACAACAAGTCGGCTACGACGACGCGACGATCTCTCGCATTCGTTCCCTCCTGAAAAAAGAAAAATTAAAAGCCGACCCCGAAATGCAGATGCTCGAAGACGTGGCTTGTCTGGTTTTCCTCGAAAGCTATTTCGCCGATTTCGCCGCTAAACACGACGAGGAAAAAGTGATCGGCATTCTCAAACGAACCTGGAAAAAAATGTCCCCCCACGCCCACACCGCCGCGCTAGATTTGAATCTATCTCCCCAAGCCCGCCAACTTGTCGAAAAAGCCCTGAAATCCGCATAACTCAGGCGAATCAAAAAAAGAATCTCACGCAGAGGCGCAAGGCGCAGAGAATGAAATCAAATGTATTTTCTTCTCTGCGCCTTGCGCCTCTGCGTGAGCTATTTTTTCGGCCTTTAATCCCCCAGCCAGCATTCATCGCCCCAATAACGTCGCCATCAGCAAATTCTCACTTGATCGAATCCGAAACTCCACCAACGCCACCGGCGTACATTTCGACTCGATCTGCGCGCCCTTACCCAAAAACATCTCCCCCACCACCTTCACATCATCCCGCGCCGCCGCCACCGTTTGTTCGTTCGGCGGAGCCAGCAGCCGATCGTTAAGCCGGATCAAAATCTCATCCGTTTTGAATTTCAGCTTCCCTTTCACCAGCGGCTCCCCTTCAAGTTTCGCCGCCGCTTTGATCGCTTCCCGAACCGCCCCGCACAATCGATCCCGGAATGATCCCGCCATCGGCAGCTTCCGCGAATACAAAAGCCCCAGCCGATTCTCCGCCCGATCCATGTAAAAATTCGCCTCCGAACTCACCAGCACCGTCCCCGGCCCATTGGCAACGTGCCCATAATCCGCCACATCGATCAACCGATGCCCCTCCACCGATTCGTTCTGAATCCAATGATGAAAGATCGGCACGAACTGATCCGGCGGGAAATTCCCTTCCGAAGCGAAAATCTTCACCGCTATTTTGAAAACGTCCATGGGATTATCAGGAGGATTATTGGGCCGCCACCACTTGCACCACGCTGGCCGCCTTCGCCTGGATCTTGGCGTGGCATTTATGCGCGGCATCGATAAACAAATTCGCTTCTTCCACCAGCTTATGTGCCGTCTCCAGCGTGAACCGCGAATCCGCTCCCTCATGCCGCGCCAGCAGATAGTTGGCGAACTGCCCGTGATGATACGTATCCCAAAACAGCTTCGGCTCCACGAACCGCTTGCGGAATTCCTCCACAATCACCGCCGGCTCATTCGGAACATCCAGCCATTCCAATTGCACCAGCGTCTTGGCCGCCGTGAGCATCGCCCCATACGCCTTCTCATCCGCCTGGCGGTATTGCCCCGCATCCAGTAGAAGCTGCGCTTCGAACGCTTCGCTTTCCGCCTGCGTAAATCCAAACTGCGCCAGCGAGACGATTTCCCCCGCGCATTCCCCCACGCCCATGTCCCCGATGGTGAACTCCCGCGGATCGCCCCAATCGCTGTAGAACGATGGATCATCCTTGTGCAGCGGAACCGCCGTGAACTCATTGACGATATTTTTCAGCGCCTGCTTGCCAATCCGCTGGCAAAACGACTGGAACGATTCCTCGCCATTTCGCTCCGCGACATACCGGCCGGTCAATCGTTCGATCAAATCCGGAATCCGCCGCGACGGCACCGATCCCATCGCCAGCGCGTAACTCCCTCCGTTTTCCGACCACTGTCCCCCGAGCATCACCTGAAAATGCGGCACGGTATAGCCATTGATGTTCCGGCTATTCCCATAAAACCCGATATCCGCGACATGATGCTGCCCGCACGAATTGAAACAGCCCGAAACCTTAATCCGAAGATTCTGAATGGCCCGGTCGAGCGTCGCATTTTTTGCCGCCAGCCGATGCCGCAATTCCCCCGCCAGCCCGCGCGAGGAGGCGATCCCCAGCTTGCAGGTATCCGTTCCGGGGCAAGCGACGACATCCACAATCGTCCCCGCTCCCGCGTCCCCCAGCCCGATGGCCACGAGTTCTTTATATAAATCAACCGTCTTATCATGCGGAATCCACCGCAGCACGATGTTCTGCTCCACGGTCGTCCGCGCGTTTCCGCCCGCATACCGGCCCGCAATATCCGCCAGCGCCCGCATCTGGTCCGACGTGAGATCCCCCAGCGGGCACGTCACCGTCGCGACGTAATATCCGGTTTGCCGCTGCTGATAAAGATTGGTCCGTGCCCACTCGTCATACCCTTCGGGCTTGCGAGCGCCGTTGAGTTGAACCGCCTTCAACCCCGGCTTCTCATCAAATCGCGGAATGCGATCAAAATGTTCCCGCCATGCCGGATCATCCGGCATCGTCCGCTGCTCCTCCCGCACCAGCCGCCGGAATTCGTCGATGCCGAGCTTCTGCACCAGGAATTTCAGCCGCGCGCGATTCCGATTCTTCTTTTCACCCAGCCGCGCAAACACCCGCCCAATCGCCCGCGACAGCGGCAGCAACTCTTCCTCGGGAACAAATTCATCCAGCAGCTTCGCCTGATGCGGCACCGCCCCCAGCCCGCCGCCGACAAACAGCTTGAATCCGCGAACCGTTTTCCCATCGACCACTTTCGTCGCCGCGATTCCGCCAAGGTCGTGCATCGACACCAGCGCGCACGCCTCATCCTCGCATCCCGAAAAAGCGATTTTGAATTTCCGTCCAAAATCCTGAATATCCCGATGCCCCAGCAGGTAAAACGTCAGCGCTTTCGCGTATGGCGTAACGTCAAACGCCTCCGTATTGCACACCCCCGCCAGCGGACACGCCGTAATATTCCGAACCGAATTCCCGCACGCCTCGCGCGTCGTGATCCCCACCGCCGCCAACCGTCGGAACATATCCGGGGTATCGTCAATGTTGATGAAATGAAGCTGGATATCCTGCCGGGTGGTGATATGGCAGATGGCATCCGAATATTCCTCCGCCAATTCCGCCAGCACGATCATCTGCTCGGGATTCATCCCTCCATACGGGAGCTTGATCCGCTCCATCCCCGGCGCTTCCCAAAACGTATCCGGCCCCTTCGTCAGTGGGCCGTAAGGAATTTTCTGCGTCTTGGTCCCATCATGCCGCTGCCCGTTGTCATATCGCTGCCCATATGCCCCGCGGCGCAAGCGTGTCTCGGCAAATATCTTCTCATCAATCTTCCCCTGCTTCCGCAAAACGATCTGCGCTTCAAAAATATCAATCTCGTTCCCCCAGTCCTCACGGACTCGATTCCCAAGTTTTTCTTTCCAGGTGAGCGGTGTCATTTCAGAAAACCTTCCAATCCACTAATTCCTATTAATCTATAGTGGAAGTAGGCCAGTTCAGTCAACACAACAGCGGGGCAAATGAAAATATCGCTTAAGTTATTTAATAAAGGCAGCTTATGCTCTACTCGCCATCTTCGTCATCGTCGGATTCAACCGGGGCCACGGCCACCTTCGCCCGTTTCGGCGGTCGCCTCTTTGGACCGTGGGACTGAATCAGCGCTCGCCAGAATTCCCCCGCGCTCATTTCCATTCCCAGAAGTTTGTTCCCCTCCCGCTGTGCGGCTTCGAATTCGTCGCTATACGGAACCAGCTTTCCACCCTTGGCATGCCGCGGAAGTACCGCTTTGAGCCTCTTGATCTGCTCCTCATCCAGCACCGCCGCCTGCGGCTCCCCCGCCGAATTGGTCCCGCTCCGCGTATATTTCAATAAAGCCGAGTAAACCTGCTCCGGATGGGCATTCTTGAACGTCCGGTCCTGAAACCCCTGACAAAGCTCGTCAAAGGCCGTCGAATAGGGCAATTCATCGCGCGCGATGCCTGCCGCATTATACAACTCCTGCAAATGCTCCTGATCGATTCCACTCAATTTCAACGGCGGACGCATACCTGCTCCTTCGGGATAATGCCAGAGATGCCAATGATTGTAAGGCCTCGGATACGTCCCTGTCCATTGTCAACGTCCATGATTCCCATCGTTGCGGGCTTTGTGCCGAACACATACGCCGGCTCGAATTCAGTAACGTACTGGCGCTCCAAACGCGATTGACGGGCCTGATGAGGGTTAGGCACCCGTTCATTCCGCGAATTAACCAGGGCGTCCGCTTCCCCCGCCCCGGGGAGGTCGGGAAGGCGGGCTGTGAAGGACGGTTGAGGGCGCGCTTGAGCGCGAAACTCCTCAGCACGGGCCGCGGAATGCGGCGGCCCTCTTTTCCATCGCAGACGGCTCCCCCGATCTTCACCGGGCCAGCCGGATGCGTCCGCGGCGTCAGCGCCTGTGGTATTCGAGTGAGCGACGCCATTTGGCATAGACACCGTACCCGATCTAACTCTTCCTCCCCGTATCGTGCTAAAATTTAAGCCCATACAAATCAGAATTTTGGATTTTGCGCTTACCGCTTACCATGATCCCGAATATGAAACCCACCAATTGGTCCTCCGCTCGCCGCCACCTGGAAAAAGACCCCATCTTTCGCCGCATCATGGACGCCATCGGCCCCTGCACCCTCAAACCGCGCCGCGATCACTTCGTGCTCCTATGCAAATCCATTTACTCCCAGCAGATTTCAACAACAGTCGCCAACGTTTTATTCGGCCGATTCCGGGAAAAATTCCCCCGCAAACGCCCCACGCCCCAGCTCGTCCTGAAGCTTCTCACCGAGGGAACCAAAGCCGACCTCAAAGGCTGCGGCCTCTCCCGACAAAAGAAAAAATACCTGATCGATCTCTCCCAACACTTCCTCAGCGGCGCGATCCCCAACCATCGCCTGTCGAGCCTGACCGATGACGAAATAATCGAAGCCCTGACCGCCGTCCACGGCATCGGCCGCTGGACCGCCGAAATGTTTTTGATGTTCGTCCTGAATCGCCCAGACGTCTGGCCGGTCGATGACCTGGGATTGCAACGTGCAGTAAAATTGGCCTACAGCCTGAAACGATGGCCCAAAAAAGCGAAGATGTTGAAGCTCGGCGAATCCTGGCGTCCCTACCGCACTATCGCATCCTGGTATCTCTGGCACGCCGCCGACGCTGGAGAAGGAGGTTGGTGAAAACGCAGTCGCAATCGGATAGAATTGGTATGGAGACTTGGCATGAGCACCATCGAACTCAGACGGAAGATGAAGAAGCAGATTGACGCGCTGAATCCAGACCGTCTGCGCTATGCAGCAAGTCTGCTTGCACTCCTCAATTCCGATGAGGCCGACAATACCGAAAACGCCAGGCTCGCCCGATTCCGCGCGACGGTCGCCAAGGCCGAACGTGATTTAGCCGCTGGTAGATTTGTCCCCGTCGAGAAGCTCCGGCGGAAGTATTGATCCCTACGACTTAATCCTCGCAGCCGACGCAGCGCGGTTTTTTGAGCGCGCCGACGCCACTTTGCAGCGGCGTCTGGACCGGTGCTTTGCAGTCCTGCGTTCGGAACCGCGCAAGCACAACAATATTAAGCGATTGAAAGGGGAGTTTTCCCACCTGCTGCGGTACAGAGTCGGCGATTGGCGAGTCGTCTATCGTATCGAAGATGCCGCGCGGCGTGTTGTCGTGACAACCATCGCTCACCGGCGTGATGTGTACGAATAGATCACCCGCCCGCAGTCTAGTTCAGATCGCCTACTTCAACTCCACCGTCCAATACGCCGTATCCAAAAACTGTTTCCAGCTCGAATACCGCGCATCAGCCAGCCGGATATTGATCACCGGGCTGCGCTTCGGCTTGACCGGCTTGTGATCAGGTGCATGTGCGCCTGCTCCGGCGTCCGTCCGCCCTTCTTCACGTTGCATTTCACGCAGCAGCAGACGATGTTCTCCCACGAGCTTCGCCCGCCCTGGCTCTTGGGAACGACGTGATCCAGAGACAATTCCGTCGTGCTCATCCGCTTGCCGCAGTATTGGCAACGATTGCCGTCGCGCGCATAAATATTCCGCCGATTGAATTTCACATCCTGCCGCGGAAGCTTTTCGTACGCCAGCAAACGAATGATTCGCGGCACCGCGATCTGGAACCGAACCGTATGAATCCAGTCATATTCTTCCGGCTCAAACTCCGCCTTCAGCCCGCTGATTTCCCGCCAGCCATCGAAGTTGAAATTCTGCCATTTGCTCTGCCCCGCGTGATCGGTCTCGATATGGATGACTTCAGCCAGCTCTTTGCAGAGCAGCGAAAACGCCCGCCGAACATTGATGACCCGGATCGCCTGATAGAATCGATTAAGAACCAGCACGTTCGCGTTGAGCGCGCACGTGCCGCCGGCATTACCAGAGAACGAGATGGGCGGCGAATTCAAGCTCATGCGCCGTTGGCCTTCCATCGAAACCGACGTAAATATAACGCCCTATAACTACAGCCGATTGTAGCCCTTGGCCGCCACAAACGCCAGTCAATTCGAGCCGACGCCGAATGTGAACAAACCTTAAAATTTCATCGTCATTTGGTATTCCTTGCTTGTGACCTAGAATGCCCACCGTGGCCCAAAGAACCCGAACCGAACTCACAGTCCGCCGCGAACGCGCCATCCTCGTTGGCGTGATTCTGCCCAAATCCACCGCCGATCCGCGCGACCCCCTCGGCGAACTCGCCTCCCTCGCCAAAACCGCCGGCGCCAAAGTCGTCGGAAACATCCTCCAGCGCCGCCAGCGCATCGATGCCGGCACCTACGTCGGCAGCGGCAAAGTCAAGGAAATCGCCGCCCTCGCAATCAAGGAAAACGCCGACGTCGTCATCTTCGACAACGATCTCTCCCCCGGCCAGATCGGCAGCCTCGAACAGATCATCAACAAAGAAGCCGACAGCCCCGCTCATGGAGGGAATCAAGGTTCTCGATCGCTCCGAATTAATCCTCGACATTTTCGCCACCCGCGCCCAGACCCACGAAGCCAAGCTCCAGGTCGAACTCGCGCAAATGCAATACACCTACCCCCGCCTCACCCGCATGTGGGGCCACCTCGAACGAATCGCCGGCGGCGCCCCCGCCGGCATCGGCACCCGCGGCCCCGGCGAACAACAGCTCGAAATCGACCGCCGCCTCGTCCGCAAACGCATCAGCCGCCTGCGCGACGAAATCGACCAGATCCAACAGCGCAAAACCCGCCTTGTCGCCGAGCGAACCGCCGAGCATTTCACCATCTGCATCGTCGGCTACACCAACGCCGGCAAAAGCACCCTCTTCAACACCCTCACCGGCGCCGGCACCTACGCCGATGACAAGCTCTTCGCCACGCTCGACACCAAAACCCGCGCCTGGAACCTGGAACGCGGCGTCCAGGTATTACTGAGCGACACCGTCGGCTTCGTCCGCGATCTGCCCCACAATCTCGTCGCCAGTTTCCGTGCCACCCTCGAAGAAGCCGTCCACGCCGACGTTCTTCTTCACGTCCTGGACGTCGGCCATCCCCACGCCCAGCAGCAGTTCGACTCCGTCCACCAGGTTCTGAAGGAAATCGGCGTTGCCGAAAAACCCGAGTTACTCCTCCTCAACAAGATCGACACCCCCGAAGGCGAACAGAATTTCCCCGAATGGCGAACGCTCCATCCCGATGCCATCCCCATCAGCGCCAAAACCGGCCGCGGAGTCGACCGTCTGCTTGGTTCTGTCCTTTCACATGTGAAAGGAACTCTGGTCGAAGCGAATCTGGAAGCCGACGCGTCCAATGGCCGTCTTTTGGCCTTTATCGAAACTCATTGCCAAATTCTCGACCGAAAATTCAAAGGAAACCGGATCATTCTTCGCGCGACGATGAGCAAGAGGGTATGCGACGATTTATCGCGAAATGACCAACTGACCGTAAAGCCGATTGAGAAAAACGACTACGCGCATTTCGCAAAAGCATCACAGCGGTCCGCCTCCCGCCGTTTGATCCCCCACAATCCGATCCAGCAACTTCTCCACCCCCGCATCCGGCTTAAACCCTTCCAGCCGCGCCTTCACAAACGGCAGCGACATCCCCAACGTCTCCCACAAACCATGCCGGCATTCCCATCCCCCAACCGCCGATTTCACCTTCGAATTGTCGAAGATCATGCTCGTCGACTTATCCGCCGGCAAACTCCCCGCCCATTTAGGCTCATAGCGCACCAGCGTATCGCTGGCCACATGAACCAGCTTCGGCTCCGGCGCTCCCAACGCCGCCGCCATCTCGCGGTAAATCGCATCCCACGGATGTAACTCATCCGTCGTGATATGAAACGCCTCCCCCATCGCCTTCGGATTTCCCAGCAGCTTCGCAAACGCCCGCCCAAAATCCTCCGTTCGCGTCAGCGCCCACAAGCTCGATCCATCCCCATGCGAAATCACCGGCTTCCCATTCAGCATCCGCCACGCGATCTGATCGTCATTGACAAACGCCCCCGCCAGCCGCGTCCGGATCGTATGACTCGGACGCACGATCGTCACCGCCATCTTCCCCGAACGGTGCAATTCCATCAGCCGGTCCTCGATGGCAATTTTCTTCTGCGCATATTCCGGCGAAAAAGGATTCCCCCTCGTCGATGCTTCCGTCACCGGCAACTTCGCCGGCGGCCGCTGATAAACCATCGCCGTCGAAATAAAAACAAACTGACCAACATTCCCGCCAAACGCCCGAACATCCCGCTCGCATTGCTGCAGATCAAAGCTCCTGAATTGGCAAACCGCGTCCCATTTCTGCCGCCCGACGGCCTGATACGTCGATTCATCCGTCACATCCCCCCGGATATGCCGCGCACCCTTCGGCAATTCCACCCCGCTCGTCCCCCGATTATAAACACTGATTTCCTGCCCCAATTCCAACCCCGCCTGAATGCAACCATACGAAACCTCCCCCGTTCCACCGACATAAAGAATCTTCTTCGCCATCGCCTGTTTATACCCGAATCCCGCCTATCGAAAACTCAAATGCGATTGAACCGCCGCGCCAACGAAAGAAATCGATGCCGAAATACATTTTTGCCACTGATGGAAAATCAGATTCACACGGATGAAATGCGGGAGATTGGGTTGTGATTTATCAGCGTGCATCTGACTTATATCTGTGGCAAAAACGCATTTATTAATTGAATTCTTGGCGATCTTGGCGTTTTGGCGGTTCAATCCATCTTCTCCCTTTGCAAATCCCCCAAAAAACCGGCAAAATGCCAAACTCGTGAGTGCATCGACGATCCAAATGGCCGGGGCCGCGGTTGACGACATGGCCAGCGCGCAGGTCCAGACCCGGCAACTGGCCCAGTCCCATTACGAAAACTTCTCCGTCGTCTCCCTACTCCTGCCCCGAAAACTTCGCCAGGATTTCAGCAACGTCTACGCCTTCTGCCGCGTCGCCGACGATCTCGGCGACGAAACCGGCGATCGCAATGAATCCCTTCGCCTCTTAGCCGATTTCCGCGCCCAGACCCTCGACTGTTTCGCCGGCCGCGCCAAAACCCCCGTCTTCGTCGCACTCTCGCAAACCATCGAGCGTCACAATCTGCCGCCCCAGCCGTTTCTCGACCTCATCGACGCCTTTGAGCAGGACCAGCGCCTGCCGCGATATCAAACCTACGATCAGGTCCTCGACTATTGCCGCCGCAGCGCCAATCCCGTCGGCCGACTCGTCCTCTACCTCTGCGGCTATCGCGATGCCCATCGCCAGGAATTATCCGATTGCACCTGCACCGCCCTGCAACTGGCCAATTTCTGGCAGGACGTCCGCCGTGACATCCTCGACCGCGACCGCATTTACATTCCCCGCGACTCCATGGACCGCTTCGGCGTCACCGAGGAACAAATCCGAACCGGCCAATGCGACGACAATTTCCGATCCCTTTTGCGATTCGAAGTCGATCGCACCGCCGATTTGTTCGATCGCGGCGCCGCCCTGCTGCCGCTCCTTCGCCCCGCCGTTCGCCTGCAGATTTCCCTTTTCGGCAAGGGCGGCCGCGCGGTCCTCTCCGCCATCCGCCGCCAGAATTATGACACCCTCTCCCGCCGCCCCACCCTCTCAAAATTCCAAAAGGGCGGATTAGTCTGCTCCACTCTGTTCGCCTTCGCCGGCCGGCTCCTAACCCCAGGACTATTTATGGGAGACCGGCGATGAGCGTTGCCATCACCGCCGCCGGAAGTACGGGCGTTTCCCTCGACAATTCCCGCGACTATTGCGCCGCCCTCACCAAGCGCGAGGCGAGGAATTTCTACTACGGCCTCAAACTCCTCCCCCCGGCAAGCGAAACGCGATGTTCGCCCTCTACGCCTACATGCGTCTGGTCGACGACATCGCCGATGGCCAGGACGGCCAGACCCTTTCCCAACGCCTCAATTCCCTTGATGCTTGGAATGAATCAACCCAATCCGCCCTTTCCGCCCGCAACGTCCCCGACGGCCACCTCCTCTGGCCCGCCTTTATCGAGATGGTCCAAACCCACGGCGTGCCCCATCACGTCTTCCGCGACGTAATCGCCGGCCAACGCCACGACCTCGAATCCCCCATCATCCAAACCTTCGACGAGCTCCGCGAATACTGCTATCGCGTCGCCGGCGTCGTCGGCATCGCCAGCATTTTTATCTGGGGATTTGAAGGCGGCCAATCAACTGAATCCCTCGCCATCGACCGTGGCATCGCCTTTCAACTCACCAACATCCTCCGCGATCTCCGCGAAGATGCCGCCCTCGGCCGAGTCTACATTCCCCGCGCCGACCTTCACGCCGCCGGCATCGACGAGGAAACCCTTCGCTCCGGCCACGCCAACGGCGGCTTCGGCCGCATGATGCGCGACCAAATCAACCGCGCCCAGGATTTCTATCATCGCTCCGCCCCGCTGGAGTCCCTCATCAGCGCCGACTGCCGCCCGACCCTCAACGCCATGACCCAGATCTATCACGGCATCCTCGAAAAAATATCGAACGATCCCGATCGCGTCCTCCGCCAGCGCGTCTCACTTTCCACCATCGCCAAGTTTCGAATCGCCTGGCGAGCGACCCGCTCGAGATAGCCTCGATGGCCGCCAAAAAAGTGATCGTCGTCGGAGGCGGCCTCGCAGGCATGGCCGCCGCCGTCGCCCTCGAATCCGCCGGCCAATCCGTCACCCTCATCGAATCCCGAAAAACCCTCGGCGGACGCGCCGGTTCCTTCGAAGATCCCCAAACCGGCGAAATCCTCGACAATTGCCAGCACGTCCTCCTCGGCTGCTGCGTCAACCTGATCGACTTCTACCGCCGCATCGGCGTTCTCGACCGCATCCACTGGGAAAACACCATCCATTTTTTCGACCCCCGCGGACGCGAACATCGTCTCTGGGCCGTCCCCGGCCTTCCCGCCCCATTGCACCTCGGCCTCGCCGGCGTATCCTTCGGCGCCCTGACCCCCGGCGAACGCGTCGACCTCTCCCGCGCAATGCTCGCCATGCTGCGCCTCGGCCCCACCGGCCGCGCCAAACTCGCCGATATTTCCTTCGGCCAATGGCTCGCCGACCACACCCAGCCCAAAGATCTCATCGACAAGTTCTACGACCTGGTTCTCATCAGCGCCCTCAACGAAAACTGCCGCGCCGCCAGCGCCGCCTACGCCATCCAGGTTTTTCAGGAAGGAATGCTTTTTCACGAATCCGCCTATCGAATGGGCACACCCGCCTGTCCCCTGGGAAAGCTCTATGAATCCCTCCCCTGCCGCGACGTGCGCCTCAGCCGCCGCGTAACCGCCATCCGCTTCGACCAATCGCGCGCCGTCGGTATCGAACTCGGCGATGAATTTCTCCCCGCCGATGCCGTGATCCTGGCCGTCAATTACCCCATCCTCGAAAAATGGATCCCCGAGGAACTAGCGAGAACCGACAATCGCTTCGCCGCCCTCCCCCAATTGCAAAGCGTCCCCATCCTCGGCGCACATTTATGGTTCGACTGTCCCGTCCTCTCAACCCCCCACGCCGCCCTGATCGGCGGCCCCCTCCAATGGCTCTTCCGCAAACCCGACGGCGACGGCAGCGCCATCCACGGCGTCATCAGCGCCGCCCGCGATTGGGTTCAACGCGACAAAATTGAATGCCTCGACCTCTTCACCCGCCAAATCCGCCAAGTCTTCCCCGCCGCCCGCAACGCCAACCTCCTCCGCGGCTCAATCGTCATTGAAAAACGCGCCACCTTCTCCCCCCTCCCCGGCGTAGACCGCTTTCGCCCCAATCAATCCCCCCCCACCAACGGCATCCAGGGATTATTCCTCGCCGGCGACTACACCCAAACTACCTGGCCCGCCACCATGGAAGGTGCCGTCCGCAGCGGCTACCTCGCCGCCGAAGCCGTCATCGCGCAACCCGGCAAGTTCCTGCGTCCCAATCAACCCCCGCAATGGCCCGCAAAGCTATTCACCATCTAAACCCCAAATCCCAATCCCAAATTTCAAATCTCAAATCTCAAATTCCCCTTTTCCCCCAAACTCCACATCACTATGATATCCCAACCTTTTCACCAGGAGCTCCCTCATGGCATTCACTCTCCAAATCGGCCAGTCCGCCCCCGACTTCAAACTCCCCGGCGTCGACGGCAAACAATATTCCCTCGCCAACTTTAAGGACGCCAAGCTCCTCGTCATCGTCTTCTCCTGCAACCACTGCCCCTACGTCGTCGGCAGCGAACAGCGCATGATTAAGTTCGCCAACGACTACGCCGCCCGCGGCGTAAAGATGGTGGCAATCAACTCAAACGAAACCGAGCACCATCCCAACGACTCTTTCGATCACATGGTTACCCGTGCCAAGGAAAAGAATTTCCCCTTCGCCTATCTTCGCGATGAATCCCAGGATGTAGCCCTCGCCTACGGCGCGTTGCGCACCCCTCATTTCTACGTCTTCGACGCCCAGCGAAAGCTCCGTTACACCGGCCGGATGGATGACAACCCCAAAATGGAATCCGCCGCCAAAACCCACGAACTGCGCGACGCCGTCGACGCCATCCTCGCCGGCAAAAACCCCCCAATCGAGCAAATCAACCCCTTGGGCTGCAACGTGAAATGGAAAGGCCAGGACGCTCACTGGATGCCCGCCGACGCGTGCGACCTCGTCTGATCCCCAACGCTGCGCACAGTTTTGCCTCCTCGCAGCCGGCCGCCACAAATCTCATCAGGCCAGCCAGCGGCGTTCGCAGCGCCGCCCCAGTTCGATATTCGAGCAAGGGCTGTCGTTCGGCACGAGAACCGTAACGATAAAAATTCTGTGGCTCTTCATTCGGAAAGACCATCCCACCAAATCATCTTCGCATTAAAAGTGCTCCCGTTCATTTGAGAAGTAGAACAGTTTTGATTGTGGTAGAATGGGAAGTCAACTCAAGCCGGAGAAACTAAATCATGATCCTCACAGCCTTCACCCTCATACACGTTGCCATAAGCCTCGTGGCAATCTTTTCCGGCTTCGTCGTCCTCTCCGGTCTTTTCACAGCCAAACGACTCGACGGCTGGACTTTCATCTTCCTCACATTCACCGCCGCAACCAGCGTCACCGGCTTTCTCTTCCCATTCCACGGTTTCAAGCCGTCCTACGTCTTCGGCATCATTTCCCTTCTCGTTCTGGCCCTCTCATTCTTCGCCCGCTACGCCCGCAAGATGGCCGGTCACTGGCGTCTCGTCTACGTCATAACCGCGATGACTGCCTTCTGGCTGAACTTCTTCGTCCTCGTCGCCCAGTCATTTATGAAAATCCCCGCCCTGAACGCCCTGGCTCCCACGGGATCCGAGCCGCCCTTCCTGGGAACGGAAGTAGTCGTAATGGTGATTTTTATCGCCCTCACCATCGTCGCGGCGAAACGGTTTCGGATTTGAGGCTGAAAAACGATTCGCGATCCCTGAATCGACCGGAACCAAGAAACGCGATGATCAATCAGCAGGAATACCTCTCTGAAATGCTCGACGGCATTCGACGCGCCTTCTCGGTCATGCGGCACGAATATCCGGACGTAGAAATCTACACCATCAGCGTCTGGACTGATGTCAAAGCCAGGAAGAGCGCGGTGTGCTTCGATACCCTTGAGAATTCGGAAGTCAAACGCACCGAGTTGAAGGCGCATTTTCAGCAATTGCACGATCGATTCAAAGCTGAAGGGGATCTCAAAAGATTATCGTTGCCCCTGCCGAATCACGCGCGGAACGAAAATCCCGCCGACTTCAAGCTTAGAAACATGGTGTTAATTGACAACAATTCCCTCGCGGACGCAGATTTTGCGGATGCCCAAGAGTGGGCGGTTTTCGAGGATTTAATGGAACAGGTCAAGTCAAACGCGGCGAAAGAGGCCGCGGTTCTTAAGTTGCATCCGGACGCCGAGTTGGGCGTTAACGGGCATAAAACTTGGTATCACCGCGCGGTGAAGCTTCGGGGAAGCTGAGCCAAAGACAACGGCCGTCAGCTGCGATCGTACTGTCACTTTAACCGCGTCTCACTATTCCCAATCCCCCGCAACGCCAGATTCAGCGCATCCACATTGCTCGCCAACCGCTTGGCCTCGGCAACGTCGATAATCTGCTTCTGGAATAGCTCGGTCAGATGCTGGTCAAAGCTCTGGCATCCCCCTTCCTTGTTGCCGACCGTCCCCTTCAACTTTTCATATTCGCCATCAAGGATATATTTCCGAACCAGCGGCGTGGCCTGCATGATCTCCACCACCGGCACGCGCCCCTTGCCGTCGCGTTTCTTGGCCAGACGCTGACACAACACCGCCACCAGATTCAATCCAAGCTGCGTCTGCTGAAGCTCTTTTTGCAGCGGATCGAACAGCGAGACCATTCGCTCGATCGTCATCGCCGCATTGGTCGCGTGAACCGTGGTGAAAACCAGATGCCCCGTGTCCGCCGCTCGAAGCGATGTGGACAACGAAAACGTATCGCGCATCTCGCCGATCAGGATCGTATCCGGGTCCTGACGCATCATCGAACGCAGCGCATATTCATAACTCTCGCTGTCCGTCCCCACCTCCACCTGGCTGACGAGGCTCTTCGCGTTGTCGTGCTGATATTCGATGGGGTCCTCGACGGTGATGATTCGTTCACAGCGCGTGCGGTTGATCTTCCCGATGATCGCCGCCAGGGTCGTCGATTTCCCAGACCCCGTTGTCCCCGACACGATGACGATCCCGCGATGGTGATCGGCCATCCCTTCCACCGCCGGCGGAAGATTCAAATCGTCGAAATTCGGAATCTTGGCCACGATCCGCCGCATCACCACCGCGAACTTTTCCCGGCTGTGGAAAATATTCGTGCGGAACCGCGCCACCCCCGGCAGGATGTACGCCACGTCCACCGCCCCCTTGTGATCCAGCGTATGCCTCCGGTCTTCCGGTTCGGCCTGCCCACTAATGATCTGGTCGACATATTCCTTCATCGCCTCCGCCGTGGGCGGCGGACAATCCAGAAACCGCGCCCGCCCATCCACGCGGATCATCGGAACACTGGCCTCCTGAAGGTGCAGATCCGATCCCCCGATCTTCACGCACGTCTTCAGAAAATCGTGCAACGAAAGCTTGCGCTCCTCAACATGAATCGCCGGCTGCGGCGTGTCCCGATCAATATCCGCATTTTCGACAACGTGTCCCGCTCGGCTGCTTTGAACAGACATAATAAATCTTCCTTCTCAAGAACAAATTTTGGTATGCGCAACCAGGATTCTCTCCACAAATTTTATTCCCCCCCGCCCAATAGGCAACGAAAATTGATAAACTGCTCCCTCCCATGAAACCCACGACCCTCATCCTCCGCGCCGCAGGCACCAATTGCGATGTCGAGGCCGCCTTTGCCTTCGAATTGGCCGGCGCAAAATCGCTTTCCGTCCATATAAACCGCATCCTGGAATCCCCCGCTATCCTCGCCGACTGCCAAATTCTCGCCTTCCCCGGCGGCTTCAGCTACGGCGACGACATCGCCGCCGGCAAGATCCTCGCCAATCAGATCGTCCACCACCTCGGCCAAGCCGTTCGCACCTTCATCGAAGCCGGCAAACCGGTCATCGGAATCTGCAACGGATTTCAGGTCCTGGTCAAAACCGACCTTCTCCCCGGCCCCCTCGCCGGCCAATCCGGCCAAACCGCCACTCTAACCAACAATGACTCCGGTCGTTTTGTCGACCGCTGGATTCATCTATCACCCCGCAAAAGCAAATGTATCTGGACCAAAGGCCTCGGCCCCATCGACCTCCCCATCGCCCATGGCGAGGGGAAATTCGTCCCCGGCGACGAAGCCGTCCGCAACGCCCTCCACGATCAGAAACAAATCGCCCTGGTCTACACAAATGGAAATCCCAACGGCTCCGTCGACGACATCGCTGGCGTTTGCGATTCAACCGGCCTGGTCTTCGGCCTGATGCCCCACCCCGAACGATACGTCGATCCCCAACAACATTACGCCTGGAGCAGCCGCGGCCCACTACCCCCCGAAGGCCAGGGCCTGCAAATTTTCCGCAACGCCGTCACCCACGTATCCGAAGCCATCGGCGCCGGCGTCTGAGGATCACGCCTCCCGCGCACAATATTCCCACAGCACCCGCCATTCCATTTGCTGCAACTGCACCGCGATCGGGTAAAGCACATCCCCCTCATCCGCACTAACCGATTCCACAAAATCCACAAACGCTTTCGGATTCCACCCATTGGCGACTATGCGAAGCAACCCCTTATCCGCCGGTGCCCGATTCACCATCGCCCCCACGCTTCCCGCAATCGTCGCCAGCGCCGGATGCCCCGCCGCCCGGGCATACCAATACTTACTATTCGAAAAATCCCCTTCCCGCCGATGCATGATCGCGTGCCAGAAACTCCCGGTTGAATCCGAAATCGACTGGCTGATTCGATGCGATTCCTCCAGCCCATCATGCCAAAGCCACAACCCCGCCAGCATCGCATCAGCATTAACCGAAGATTTTCCCGGCGCCGCCAGCAACTGATCCGGCGTAACCCCTTCAAGCAGTTCCCGCGCCATCTTCGGCGTCGGCCCTTCAACCACCAGCGCCTCATACGCGCGAGGATTGGCATTTAAGATTCCGGCAACCACAGGCGATCGAGCATTAACCATGCACCCATCTTAACTTGATATCATCCCGTCGTCGCCGCCTGCTGCATAGTTAGGTCGCGGCGCGTGACATTGCTTCGCATGCTATAGTTGGTATTGTCCGCAAAGGTAGTCCTAATGAACTCCGGCAGTGAGCCGCGGTTCAGCCCGATACTCGAAAGAACATTTAACCGGTTGAAACATATGGCAAAATTCCAAAGGAACAACGCGTGGAATAACGGCGGCGACTTCAGCAATCTCGATCTTTATTGGTACGCCAAGGGAGTCGGAAAAATGATGAGTCGATCCCTCGATGATCAGGCCAGTTGGTGGTTCTACGCCGCAATCCACGGCGAATACGTGAATCCAAAGAACCCTTGGTATGTCGACCCGCCTGCATTTCCTGACTGGGAAAATATAACCCCAATGCCGAAGGTTCCCCCCGCCCCTCTTCCCACCGAAGGTGTGCAGGATCTGTATTGGAATCAATGCCAGCATCAAACCTGGTATTTTCTCCCTTGGCATCGTGGATACCTGCTGGCGTTGGAAGCCCAACTACGGCAGGACATCATTAGCCTTGGCGGACCCCCAACGTGGTCATTGCCGTATTGGAATTACTTCGGAGGGACCAACGGAATCCAATACAAATTGCCGCCGGCGTTCGCTAAGCCAACTCTGGATAAGAGCGACAATCCTCTTTTTGCAAATAAGACCGATAATCCCCCGTTTGTCGAAATGCGCACGGAGCTGACGGGGATTCGAATATCTATATCCCTACTCCGGCCGGCGAAGCGGCCTTTCCGGGGAATCCGAACTTTGCGCCGGGGGAAGTCGATGAGCAGTCCATGGCCAATGATTTGTTTACAGGCTCCGATTTGAGAACTCTCGAATCGGGGTTTGGAGGTCCTCCAACCCTGTTTTGGTATGGCGGCCAAAATAATAGTGGAAATCTCGAAGGTAATCCGCATAACTTGGTTCATATTTATGTAGGAGGTCCAAACCCTCCCGAAATCGGACTAATGTCCGACCCGGGCATCGCCGCTTTGGACCCGATCTTCTATCTGCATCATGCCAACATCGATCGGATGTGGGCGATTTGGAACGCCTCTGGAAACTCCAACCCCACCGACCCCAAATGGCTCAACGGTCCAACCGACAGGCAATTCGTGATGCCCCGTTCCGGCGGGCTACCCTGGTATTACACGCCGACTCAAATGGATAACCTTAATGAACTGAACTATACCTATGAGGAACTGCCAACCACGCCGCCCCCCGGCACCTCAGCCCTGGCGCAAAGGCTGACATTGCTGGGCGCCAATGATGCGGCGGCGCGGGAGGCAGGCGGATTGGCCACGGTCGTGATGCCAAAGCAATCGGAACTTCTCGGAGCCAGCGACGGCCCACTCATCGTCCGGGGACGTGGGAGCCAAGCGACCGTGAAACTTGATTCCACGGTCCGCCGCAAAGTCATCCATAGCCTCGCCAATGCCTCAGAAACAGCGCCGCCGGACCGGGTTTACCTCAAGCTGGAAAACGTTCGCGGAACCTTCGACGCTTCGGTTTTGGGCGTCTATGTCAACCTTCCCGACGGCGCAATGCCGCGCGATAGTCGTAAGTTTCTTGCCGGGACCGCCGCACTCTTCGGTCTACGCCGTGCCAGCGTGAAGGATGGTCCACATGGCGGCCAAGGTTTGAGTTTTTTGCTCGACGCCACCCCCGTCATCGACACTCTTCATCTCAATAAGCAATTGGATGTTGGCTCGATTCGCGTGACCATCGTTCCCACTCACCAATTGCCAGATAACGCGGATATCACGGTCGACAGGATCAGTCTTTACCGACAGTCGTTCTGACGCGCCAAATTCGGGTGCCGGCAATGGTTTACAACGCCAAAGACTACACGCGCCTTCAAACGTGCGTCCTTTTCGTCAGCCTGATCGCTTGGGTCGTTATGTTCCTCAAACCTTCGACCGCGTGCTGCTGCTGCACGGCGTCTTTGGGAGCAAAGTTTTCGTTACACAACGCCACTTCCCAGGCGACAGCCTGGGCAACCATGCTGATTGCCATGATGGCGCCCATGCTCGTGCCCCCGATCTATCACCTCCAAATCAGCAGTTTTGCCCGCCGACGAGTTCGCTCTGTTACGCTGTTTATTGTGGGTTATGGTACGATCTGGATGGTGGCTGGGGTCGTGATGGTGCAAGCCGCTTCGATGTTGGTAACCCTCGCGCCAAAACTTTATCTTCAGGCCACCCTCATAGCCCTGCTCGCCCTGATATGGCAGGCATCGCCCTTCAAACAACGTTGCTTGAACAAATGTCACAGCCACAAAACGCTTGCTGCATTTGGGACTGCCGCGGACATAGGTGCATTTGGCATGGGATTGGAACATGGACTCTGGTGCACCGGATCGTGCTGGGCAACGATGTTGTTCCCCATGCTCCTGCCCACCGGAGGTTTCGTAGCAATGGCGTTTGTCAGCGCCCTGATGTTTTTCGAAAGACTTGATCCTCCGAGAACACCTCGCTGGCGCTTGCGAGGTTTTGGCACTGCATTTCGCTATCTAGTCTTTAGGCTTCGTGGTCCACGTTGCGATCCTCTACCATTCATTTACTGAGTCCCAAGCCATACCGTCACAAATATAGTCCCTCACGTTGCGCTTTCCATCGTTCCGATCGCCACCTGGCGTGATCTTGCGTCGTACGTGCCCACCATGATGCGATCTTCTACGTCTTCCTGGATTGTCAAGAGGTTTTTCCAGTTCGCATCCTGTCGGAAGGTTGTCGATACATCAACCCACGTTTCGCCCAGATCCTTAGAAATCGAGAAATAGGGCGATCCCGCGTTGGTCTTGTCAAAGCCTCCCGCCCATATGAGCCCTTCAGCGCTACGCGCAAAGCAGAAGATCTGCTGGATATAGGGATAATTACCGTCCCGGTCGTCAAATCGCTGTACCCATCTCCATGTCTTTCCATCGTTATCGCTCTTTAGAAGCAGTTCGCGCACCATCTTCGGCGTCGGCCCTTCCACCACCAGCGCCTCATACGCGCGAGGATTGGCATTCATAATTTTATTCGCCAGCGGTGATTGCATGTCGGCCACAGAACCATCATATCCGGTTATGCCATTTCTGTTCAGTGTTCCCCGTTTTGGGATTTCGCGTTGCTCGAGGCAACGCCCCACACCGACATGCGGTCCAGCAGCCGGTCCCGCACAACCAGCGTATGGAACAGCACCGCGCTCAGGTGAGCAAGAAAAGCCGCAAACAGCCCATACGCCAGGATCGTATGCGCCTTGCGCAAAACCGCATAAAGCATCGGATCCGCCGGAAGAATCGGCGGCAGATGCACCGGTCCAAACATGACAATCGGATAGCTCCCCGCCGATAACATCCCCCAGCCAACCAGCGGCAGGACGAACATCAAAGTGTAAAGCAGAATCGCCGATTTGTGGGCAACCCAACGCTCCTGTCGCGACATCGTCGGCGGAAACGGCGGCAATTTGCTCAACTTTCGATTGACAAACCGGATGACCACGACGATCAACACCAAAATCCCCAGCGGCCGATGGATCGAAACCAGCCGATGATAGTCCGCCAGCGACGACACCATCGCCACGCCGATGAACAACATGCTCAGAACCATCGCCGCCATCAACCAGTGGAGAACCCGCATCAAGACCGGAAACCGCGTTTGCTCATCTGTGCCGGGCATATTCATTTACCCGCTTCCGCGCTGGTCACCGCGCTCGGGCGCCTTCATTTCGCCTTCGCGCCTCGTGAAAGACTCGGCGTAAGCCGCCGACCGGGCACTCAGCAACGGATCATCGGATGGGGCGATCCCATTTGGCAGCACCAACGGATCGAAATTAATGTCGCGAGCAAGGCTGGTCTCCTCGCTTTCGACATGATCGATCGTCAATGTGCCGACATCGACCTGCTCCCGATCCGCCGGCCATGGCAGCGTCGCATCGTTCGTCGGATCACCCGGCTGACCCAACACGATCATCAGATGCCACTGCAAGGGATGCTGATGGACGTTCGCAATCAACGCATCAAACAAGTAATTGGGATCAGTTTGCGCGGCGCCGGGCAGCTCGAACAGTTGGACCGGCATCATCGACCACCGAACGGATGTGATTTTGCCATTGGCATTGATGAACCGGAATGCGTCCAGGCTGTTAAATGTGCTATTCTCAAAACCGGACGAGACCGTCGCATTACGGATCAATTGAATAGCCTTGGCCGATGCCGGATTCTTTGCCAGAAAAGCACTCATCTTGCCCGGATCGGGCTTCCCCGTCGCCGGGTCCGGAACCGCCGCCAGCAACTGCTCACGAAACGCCTCCGGCGTGTTGACCGCGAACACCGGAGTGTTGTTCATTCCGGTCCGCCACTCTTCCCCATCCGACAGCTTAAAAAGGATCGCCATGCTGCGCACCGAACGCGGCGCATCCGCCTGGAACGGTTGTCCCCCCGCCAATGCAAACCGGCCGATCACCTGCACTCGGCCAGCCACGAACATCGAAGCCTTTGAGAGCGCAACGCCCTGCCCATTGCTGTCGAAGTATCCGCTGAAGCCCACGCCCTTTGCATGATTGCGCCGAAAGCCAGGATGTGGCCCATTCGCCTGCTCAAACGTGTCGACCATTCTCGCCGGCGTAAGCGCCCCCGGCGTCAGCCAACCGCCAAAATATGCGAACAGACCGGTAACGCTCGCCAACACAAGAAAAACCGCCGCCTGCCGCGCGATCAGGCTCGCCGTTCCCAGGCGCGCCGGCTGATCACGCGACGATTCATTGAAATCATCCGGCATAATCTCAATCCGCCGTCGCCCCCTGCTCCGCCAATACACCCGCGATACTCAGATTCTGCACCAACTCCGCCGGAAGATGATGCCGATCCTGAAGATATTTCGGATCGTTATAAGAGACCCGCGTCTTCCCGTCCCCACCCTGCCAAACCAGCAATTTCAGCGGCAAATCAATCGCGCTGCTCGGCGCCGCAAGCATCAACGGCGTCCCACCCTTCGGGTTGCCGAAAATCAGCAACTTCGTCGGCGGCATCGTCATCCCCACTTTCGCCGTCTCACCGCTATGGTCGATCAACGCAAAGAGCGTAATCTTCCGCTGCTCCAGCAGACTTTTCAGTTTGCCGACCGTTTCATCCACCGAGCGTGCTCCCGGCACGGTTATCATCCCCGACTCATTTTGTATCGGCATAATCTGTCCTTTCTGAGTTGATGACCACGCCGCGCCGTGCGCGTAAAGAAGGTACAACACCATCAGCAGGCCAACAGCCGCCAACACCAACGTCAGCGCGATCGCCAATGTCGACGGCCTGATTGCTAACGCCTCGCCCCGCTTCAGCGCCGACCAGCAGCACATAGCGCCACGCCGACGCCAGAAACACCGCTACGCCAATTGCAACAAGACAAACACCCAGCACGACCGAAAAACCCGACGAACGCGCCGGCTCCAGCCCGCGATCCAGCATAATTTGCTGCAGGAAGATTCCGAACCGCGCAACGACAAACCCGAATCCCATCAGCGCCAGCCCGGTCCGAATCCACGCCAGAAACGTCCGTTCCGCCGCAAACAATACCCGCGGGTCATTTGTTGTACTGTCGCTCATCGGATTCGGGCATATTACCCCGCCCGCCCGCCAATTTCAGATTCGCGTCTTAATCCCCACAGCCCGCACCACGCACCACCCCTTCATCCCTTCAAAAATCTGAAACGCCCCGCTGGCAATCAGAACCAGGGCAATCCCACCCAGCCACGAAAAAATCCCAAATCTGAAATATGAAATCCCCGCCAGAATCACCGCGATCGCGCAACACACCACCCCACTAAAAATCCTCACCCTTCGTCCCCTCGCGTCGATATTGCACTGCATCTGAACAGTATAGCTATATTTCAATTCGACAAGACCCGTTCGCGGGTCAGCCGCCAACATGGCACCGCCGCCGCCGCACCCAGCACCGGCGCGATCAAATATACCCAAAGGCTCGTCAGCGTTCCGCTCACCACCGCGGGAGCCAACGAACGGGCCGGATTCATTGACGCTCCGCAAATCGGGCCGGCGAACATCGCCTCCAGCGCAATTACCCCGCCAATGGCTGTGCCGGCCATCACCCCAACCTCCTTTGGACCAGTCGAGACGCTGAGAATCACGAACATAAGAAGCCATGTCAGCACGGCCTCCAGCCCGAACGACTGCCAGGATGAGCCCAACGGCACCGTTGCTCCCAGATGGGCGCGATTTCCGAAAAGCACCAGCAGAAGAAAACTCGCCAGAAACGCACCGATGATTTGGCTCACCACGTACCGAATCGCGCAGCGGCCCGGCAACCGTCCCGCGAGAAAGAATCCGGTCGTGACCGCTGGATTTAAATGAGCCCCCGAAACATCCCCCACCGCGTAAATCATCGCCATAACCACCAGCCCGAACGTAAGCGCGATCCCGACATGCGTAACGTTTCCGGCGGTCACGTCGTTAGCAACAATGGCCCCGGTTCCCGCAAACACCATCGCGAAAGTTCCGATCATTTCCGCCGCGTATTTTCTCACCAACGGGCCACCTCCTCGCAGTAAAGCGCCTCCGGTAAAGTCTCGACAAACGAGCGGATTTCATCTCGCACCCGGCGGTAGTGGCCCAGCGCCTCGGCCTCCGTTGCCGCGGTCTTCGCAAGTCTCGGCGGATCGTCGAAACCGACGTGAACCACCTTCGTTTCCCCGGGAAACATCGGGCACGCTTCATGAGCACTATCGCAAACCGTAACGACGAAATCGAACGGCACGCCATGAACTTCATCAACATGCTTTGAGCGCTGGGCGGCAATATCAACTCCCGCCTCCAGCATCACCGCAACGGCGTTTTTATTCATGCCATGTGGTTCGACGCCCGCCGAATAAGCCTCAATAACGTCGCTCTTCAATTGCCTGGCCCATCCCTCAGCCATCTGACTGCGGCAGGAATTTCCGGTGCAGAGAAACAGGACCTTGAGTTTGCTCATAAATTACAACTATATTCGCCTAGGAGAATATATTTTCACAAAAAAATCAGCCGCAATATTTCGCGGAGTCGCAGCAGCCGTCGGCTCGCCGCCTGGCGTCCTTCGCCAGCTCGGGAAGGTCCGAAAAACAACACGAAAGGCACTCCATCAACTTCTGATGAAATCGACTCTTGGCCGGGGCCAGCCGGTAGTGCATCCAAAGTCCCTCCTTGCGCGGTCACGAGGCCCGCTTTTCGCAAATACGCCAGATGACGCGAAATCTTCGGCTGCGGATGTCCCAGCACCCGCACGAGGTCGCATACGCAAAGCTCGCCGGGCTTGAGCAGGTTCAGGATGCGAAGCCGCGTTCGATCCGAGAACGCCCGGAACAGGAAGTCCACACGATTTGCCGGAGCTGCAAACTTCATTCGCTTAAGCGAATATACTGGAGCGTGAGTTTTGGGTCAAGCCGCCTTCTTTACGCCGACTTCATTTGCTGTCTAATGGCGCCGGCCGCATCCGCGCCACCTGCTCCCGCCCAAGGTCCACCTTGCTGATATCCGGCCGGAAAAACAACGCGATCGTCCAATCCGCCACGATCCGAATCCGCTGCGACCACCGCGGCATCACCGACAGGTAATACGTCCGCCGAACCCACCACGCGAAAAACCCCCGAATGCGAATCCCAAGCACCGTCCCCAACCCCTTGTTATGCCCCAACGCCGCCATCAGCCCCAGCTCCTTGAATTCAAACGGCAATATAGGTTTTCCATCAATGACTGCATGAAGATTGTCCGCCAGAGTCTTCGCCTGCCGCATCGCAAACTGCGCCAGCTTGGGATACGGCTTGCCCTGCGAATCGGGAATCGACGCACAATCCCCAATCGCCCAGATTTCCGGGCGATCCTTGCAACGCATCGTATTTTCAACAATCAGATTCCCATGCCGATCCTTCGGCAGCGGCAACTGCGCCACCACCGGCGACGGCAAAATCCCCGCCGAAAGCACGATCGTTTCCGCTTCGATCACCTGGTCCTTGAGATGAACGCTCCCCACTTCAATGGATTGCACCGGAGCGTTGACCAGAATCCGAACCCCCGCCCGCTGCCCAAGCAATCGTACCGCATATTCGGCCAAAACCGGCGGAACCTCAGGCATAATTCGCTCCACCGCCTGGATCAAAAATAATCGCATCTCATCCCGCCGCACTCGCGGGTAATACCTGACGATTTCATCCATGAACGCCGTCAGTTCACCGAACACTTCCGACCCGACAAATCCCCCACCCACAACCGCCAGCGTCAGCAACCGCTGCGCGCCGCCGGATCCGTCTCCACATCCGCTCGCTCCAAACATTCGATGAGATGATTGCGCAGAACAATCACATCCGCCAAAGTCTTGAACGGCATCGCCAGTTCCGACCCCGGAATTTGCCGCGTGTTCGTGACCGCCCCCATCGCCAGCACAAGTTGATCGTAAGCAACTTCATGCCCCCCGCCGTCTCCTCCCCACCTGGCGACAACAACGCGCCGGTCTAGATCAATTCGATCGACAATCCCCTCTATAAACCGCGTTCGCCGCAGATAAGCGCGAATAGCCACCGAGCAATGGCGCAGCTCCAGCGTCCCCGTGCAAGCCTCGAACATCAGCGGCGTCATCAGGAGAAAATTGTCTCTGCTGACCAAAGTGATCTGAACGTCCGCCCGATTCTTGCACAAACGCTCCAATCGCCGCGCTGTCAACAAACCGGCGAATCCGCCACCAACAATGAGAATGCGCGTGGGATCAGCCATCGATCATATTTCTATAAATTCCATCGTAGCGCCGATGGGTTGCGCAGGCTGGTTTTCCGGCCGGACAATCAGCGAGTTCGCCCGGCTCAACGTAAATATATCCGCCGAGCCTTTCCATTGCAGCGGCGTCAACGACCGCCCGTCAAAAATCGCCGGCTGATAAAACGCCCGCGGCCCATTCGCTTCAACCGCCCGCGAAATCGGCGCAACCCCCACCCTTTCCCCCGCCGGCCCCCCCGCCATCCTCCTCACCAGGCGCGACACCAGACAAACCGAGCAAACAAACGCACTGACCGGATTCCCCGGCAAACCGAAAACGAATTTCCCACCCGGCAATTCCGCAAACACAAATGGCTTCCCTGGCTTGATCCTCAGCTTCGTGATCTTCAAATCCCCCCCGAGCCGCCGTAGAATCCCCGGCACAAAATCCCGCTCTCCCATGCTCATCCCGCCAGTCACCAGCAGAATATCGTGCGTTAACCCCAGTCTGATTTTTTCCTCAATCGCCCCCGGCTCATCGCGCACTATCCCAAGATCAACCACCCGGCACGGAAACTTCCCCAGCAGCGCCACCAACATCGCATTATTACACGACCGAATCTGCGACCCAACAGGCACTTGGTCCGGCGCAACCAACTCATCGCCCGTCCCCAAAACCCCCACCGAAGGCGGCGAGAATATCGGCAAATCCACCGCCCCAATGCTCGCCGCCACCGCGATCCGCGCCGCCCCAACTCGCTCGCCCGACTTAAGCACCACCGCCCCCGCCCCTGCATCGCTTCCCCGCCGAGCAATGAATCGACCGCCCGCCACCGGCTCCCCGATCACCACCCGATTCGATCCCGAAATACTCCGCGTCCCCTCCACCGGCACCACCGCATCCGCCCCCACCGGCAACGGCGCTCCCGTCATAATGGACATCGCCTCCCCCGCCCGCAAAACCGAAACCGCCGCGCCCCCCGCCGCCACAGAACCGACAACCGCCAATTCGCAGGGAATCGCTTGAACATCCGCCGCCCTAACCGCATATCCATCCATCAAACTCTTATCGAACGGCGGCGCATCCCGATCATTCCGCAAATCCTCCGCCAGAAACAACCCCAGGCATTCCAACAATTTCGTTCGCATAACGCGCGGCCGAACAACAGCCGCGTCGATAATCCCCATCGCTCGCTCCACCGTCATCAAGTTCGAAACGTCCGGCTCGCTCATCGCGTGTGATGATCGGCTTGGCGTCGATAACGGTCAACGAAAGAAATCCTAAATCCGAAATCTTAAATCTCAAATCTCAAATCTGAAATCTGAAATCTGAAATCTGAAATCCGAATGTTAACAAATCCCAGCGCACCGGCGACAAAGCGAACTCCCTTTCGAATTTCGAATTTCCCCTATAATCCCCCGCAATGCCCCCCACCCCGCTCCGCCGCATCTCCATTCCCCTGCTGGTGGCCGCCGCAATCGCATCCCTTTACGCAGCCGCCTCCTGGTCCAACCAATTTGTCTACGACGACCACGAAGTGATCGAAAACCAGTACCCAATTCGCCATCTCAACGATCTTGGAAGAATCTTCCGCGAACCGCATTACCTGAATTTTCCTTATTATCGTCCGCTGACGCGCTCAACCTTTGCCCTGCAAATGTCCGAATGGGGGCGCAACCCCCGCGCCTATCACCTCTTCAACGCCCTTCTGGCCGCCGCCGTAATGCTGGCCGCCTACGCGCTCCTCCGCCGGCCGCAATTCGGATTAACCCAATTGGCCGCCCTGCTCGCCGCCACCTGGTTCGCCGTCCACCCCGCAATCTCCGAATGCGTCTACCCCGCCGCCTCCGGCCGCGAAACCCTCCTCCCCATCCTCTTCATCATGCTGACGATGTGGGCCTACCTAGGCCGCGGCATCGCATGGTTTTGCCTCGCCATGTTCTTCTTCATCGCCTCCCTGCTCTGCAAGGAACAAGCCGCCGTCTTGCCCGGATTATTTCTTCTCGCCGACCTGCTCGGCTTGTCCCAACGTCCCTACTCCTTGATCGCATGGCTCCGCCGCTACCTTCCTATCGCATCCATCTTCACCCTCTATTTCTATGTCCGTCATCTCATCTTTGGCCAATCGACCCTGCACCTGACAATCCTGCAACATCCCCTTGAGCCGCTGAAATCACTCCTCTATGGCCTGCAAACAGCCGTGACTCCATTCATGGCCCTCCGCTACGAGCCCCCCTTCGAATCCTGGTTCGATTGGCGATTGACCGCTATTGCATCCGCCGCCGCGATCATCCTCGCCATGCTGGTCTTCGCCAGCGGCAAAGAAACCCGTCGTACCTCGATCTTCTGGCTCGGCTGGTTCATCCTCCTCCAACTCCCCACCGCCCACATCGTCGAGCAGGAAGCCGCCTATTCCGAGCGCTACGCCGCCGCCGCGATTCTGGCGCTCCCCGCGATTTTCGCCGCCGTATCCCTCGACCGCGCCATCCGCCCCAAATTCCGCCCCGCCCTCGCCGGCTTCGCGATCATCTGGACCCTCATTTTCGCCGGCATCAGCTTTCTTCGCGGCGATTATTACACCGATGAGGCATCCTTCTGCATTCAATGGCAAAACACCAGCCCCGACGCCGCCGGCCCCCACGATGGCTTCGGCCGGCTCGCCCAGCAGCGCCGCGAATGGCCCCTCGCCATCGTGCAATATCAAAAGGCCCTCTCCATCCAGCCCGCCGACGCCACCGCTCGCAACAACCTCGCCAATCTCCTCGCGGACACCGGCGATTTCATCGGCGCATCTCAGCAATACGAATGGCTCCTGAGCAACCCCAGCACCGGCGCCGATCCCGTCGCGACCATGACCAACTTTGCCCAACTCCTCGGCTACGAAGCCGTCGAACGCCGCGACACCGCCATGAGAGACCGCGCCCATCAGCTCTTGGAACAAGCCGTCGAAATGCGCCCCGACTACGCCCAGGCCCACTACATTCTCGGCCTATGGAACATCCAATTCGGTTCCCGCACCGCCGCCATTCGCCAACTCAAAATCGCACTGAATCTTCGGCCAGATTGGCCGGAGGTCGAACAAAAACTGCGAAGACTTCAGGCATCCCCGCCAACTACCGAAGCTTCAATTCCTTCAACGCCCCACTGAGCTTCGGCAGCGGCGAACGCCACAGCCATTGCGGCTGAAGATACAGGCCCTTTAGCACTTTGGAATGAATCCGCCCTTCATCGTCCGGCTGAATCAACGAATACTTTTTCGATCGCCCGAGCGAATAGGCATCCACATGCTTCGATAACGGATCGACCACCCAATATTCCCGAACGCCTGCTGATTGATAATCAGCATACTTGTCACGCCAATCACGTGCTTCACTATCCGGCGACACGATTTCCATTGTTAAATCAGGCGCGCCTTCAAGATACGTTGGACGAAGTTTAGAGAGCTTGGCATTGCTGACAAACATAACATCAGGACTTCGCGATTTTCGAATCGACGCCAGTCGGATCGAAAATTCGGATCCGAGAACTTGACCCAACTCGTGATGCTCGACAAATTCCGCGACCAGCCGAAGCAGCCAAACGTTTATTTCCGAATGCTCCCTGCTTACCGGCGGCATAATAATGACCTCCCCGTCCACCCATTCCGCTTTGATATCTTCGTCGCCATATTCGGCCCAAAATTCCGCCTCGGTCAACCTTACCCCTGGCACAGGCCTACCCTGAAGCCTCTCAGCCATTTTCCACAATTGTTCAATCTCGTCCGGCGACCATGTTTTCTTTATGAGTCGCCGGCTCGATGGACGAATTTTGATCGTTGCGAGAGTCATCACAAACCATTCTACGTCTACCGCGTATTACTCCCCATCGGCACCAACGGATTCTTCGTCCCCCGTTTAATCGTGATTGGCACAACCGAATCCTGAATACATCGCGCCGCAAACTCATCGTAATACTTATTGATAAACGTCCGCGTCGCCCACGCCGTCCCATCCGCCAATCCGCAGATCGTCGTGCCCGGCATAATTCCCTGCGTCTTTTCCAACTCCATCAACATTTCCAAATCTCTCAAGCGCCCCTGTCCGTCGAGAATTCGGTCCAGAATCTTCCGCATCCACGCGCTCCCCTCCCGGCATGGCGTGCATTGCCCGCACGATTCGTGCGCGTAAAACCGCACACAATTCCGCAATGCCCGAACCATATCCGTATGCTCGTTCATGACGATCATTCCCGCCGTGCCCAGGCCCAGGCATCCGCCGCGAAACCGCACATCATCGAAATCCAACTTGATATCCAGCTGATCCGGCCCCAAAACCCCCATCGAAATCCCGCCACAGATCGAGCCTTTGTGCTTCCCGCCCTTCATCCCACCCGCAAGTTTATTAATCGCATAATCCAGCGTGATCCCCAGTTCATCTTCATACACACCCGGCTTGTTCACATGTCCCGACATCCCGTAAAGCTTGGGCCCCGGACTCGACTTCGTGCCCATCGTCTTAAACCAATCCGGCCCCCGCTCAATGATCGGCGGCACACAGCAAAGCGTCTCCACATTGTTAATAACCGTCGGCCTCGCAAACGCCCCCGCGATCGCCGGAAACGGCGGCTTATTCCGCGGCCACCCCCGCTTGCCCTCCAGCGCTTCCAGCAATCCCGTCTCTTCCCCGCAGATATACGCCCCCGCGCCCGCGATGCACGTAACACTCCAGCTTATATTTGCTCCCAAAAATCCCGTTCGCCCCAAACACTCCCTTGGCATACGCTTCCTTGATCGCCTGCTCCAGTCACCTTGATCTGCCGATGATATTCCCCGCGAATGAAGATGTACGCCACATCCACCTGCGTCGCGATCGCCGAGATCGCGATCCCCTCCAGCATGCTGTGCGGATCGTAATCCATCAGATAACGATCCTTGAACGTCCCCGGCTCCGATTCGTCCGCATTGACCGCCAGATAATGCGGCCCCTTCTTTTCCTTCGGAATAAACGACCATTTCTGCCCCGCCGAAAACCCCGCCCCCCCGCGCCCGCGAAGCCCCGACTCCGTAACCGTCTTAATAATCTCATCCGGCTTCATATCCAGCGCCTTGCGCAGCGCCGCATATCCACCGGTCGCCACATAATCGTCATACCAATGCAGCTTCCGCTTATCGGGATCAGGATCAATGCGTTTAATCAGGACAGGTTCAGTATATGCCATATATTTTCCGTAAGAGGCGGTTAGTTGCGCTTGCCGCGGCCATGCACTCGGCCATTGGGCCGCATTTCCAGATCGGTCACCAGCAAAAGATCCACAATGTTCATTGAATCATCGGGCTGGTACACATTCACCGTACGCCCGCTCGGCGAAATCGCCAGAAATTCGCGGTGCAGCACCGGAATCCGCCGGCCATCCGCCAAATGCATTGTGAATTTCTGAAAAGGCTCGGCTCTCCAGAGTTCTCGTATCTTTTCGCTGATCATGCCAAAATATTATATCCACGACGACCAAAGAACGAAATTGCATCAATCAATGTCCAATTCAAGTCGATGACGATATTTATACCGTATGGCAAATCTTGCCAGTCCTTGCCATGAATGGTATATTCTTAGCAATGACGAACGAATCAAACAGTGTGACGATGAACGTTTCCCTCCCCAAACCGCTCAAGCAATACGTTGACGGCAAGGTATCCTCCGGCATCTACGGTTCGACCAGCGAATTCGTTCGTGAGGCCATCCGCGAGAAGCTTGAGCGCGAGCAGTCTCGGGCCTCCCTGACCGCCAAATTGGTCGAGGGTCTAAACAGCGGCCGCCCTATTCCCTTTTCTGACGACTATTTCAATCGCAAAAAAGCCGCTCTTGCCGAACGCGCGGGAAGGAAGAATAAAACGTCATGAAATATAAGCTGCGGATTCTCCCCGCGGCAGATACCGACGTGGACGATGCGGCTCTGTTCATCGCAAAGAACAATCTCACCGCGGCCCTGAAGTTCTATGATGCCGTCGATCACACATACCGCCAGATTCGTGAACATCCCAATCGTTGGCCACGCTATGAGCTTGAACATCCGGATTTAGCCAATCTCCACAAACGGTCCGTCGTGAAATTTGATAAATACCTGGTCTTTTATCGTACCGAAGCCGACGTCGTAGAAATTATCCGAGTGCTTCACGGCGCAAGGGATATCCCTTCCGCATTGGTCGACGACCTGTCTAAATAACCCTCCATAGAACCGAAGTCGGGATGGAATTCATCCCTTAAACACCGTCCCCTCATCCACCAGACAAATCGGATTCCCAAACGGATCCCTCGCATAAAACGATCTCTCCCCCCACGCCCGGCTCTTGATCTTCTCCTCGATCCACTGGCACCCCGCCGCAACCGCCCGTTCGTACGCCGCCTCCAGATCGCTCACCGCGAAATACACATGTTCCGCATTCGCTTTCGGAACAACCGAATCCCCATCCGCCTTCGCATCAAAACAAGCCAGGATCGTCCCTCCGCAATCAAAATAATGCCGCCCCGGCGAAACCCGCTTCCCGGGCATTCCCAGCACACGCGAATAAAATCGCTCCGCCACGACAATATCCGAAACCGGCAAAATGACGCGAAAAAGCCGTGACATTATGAAGGTTCCTTCTCCCCAGATGCCGGAGTCTCGCGATCCACAACCACTTCATCAATAACCGTTCTCCGCAGCTTCACCTTCGGATCCTGCGGCAGCGGCTTCTCCTCAACCTTAGAAGTGCGATAAATCATCTTCGACCCCGACACATCTTTCCCCGACACATCCGTCCCCAACGCCTTCCGCACATACGCCACCTGCCGCCCCAGCCAGCCAAGCAAGCCGTTTCCGGGAAGTCCATTCGGAGGATTTGCGCCGGCTCATTCATTTGCCGTCAGGCGTCAGATCGACGCCAAACTCCTTTTTCGCCTGCCCCAGCGCATCCTCCAGCGATCCATGCCACGTATCCCCCACAAACCCCCCATCTCCGTCGAGGCGATATAGCACCCAATTATCCAGTTGCGGCTCGATCACCAGTCTGTAAACCATCCCCGCCATCGGCCGCGTTCCCGTCCCACGCACCGATCCTAGATTCATCGCCGCGTGCGGCAGACAATCGTTACTCGCCGGCAGCGGACGAACGAGAAGATGCGATATCTTTTGCGGCATAATCAACCATCATTCCTGCGACAAAGGCATCTCCGTATTCATCTGCCGCGTTTGCGGATCATAAAGCTCGATAAACTTCCGGACATCCCCAATTGTCCGCTGGCTGTGCCCGAAAGTCATCATCGCCGCCACCGTTTGATCCTTCGGCAGCTTCAGCACGCTGATCTCATACGCCGCCACCATCATCCCGGTACGTCGCACCCCCTGGGCGCAATGCACCAGCACCGGCTGTCGCGCCGGATCGGTAGCGATATCCAAAAACTGACTAATCTGATCCCCCCGCGGCCACCCCCCCAGCGGCACCGGCAACCGCACCACCTCAATCCCGTGCAATTTGCAATAAGCCAGCTCATCCGTGAACGGCGGCCGCGTGATTTCATCATCATCCACCAGCGACACCACCGTTTTCACGTGCGTCTTCCGCACCGCCAGATCGAATTGATGGATAGTCCGAACCCCGTCGCGATAGAGAGCTCCCTCTTTGACCGCCGCCAAATGGTACGTGTCAAACCACGCCCAGAAAATCCACCACCCCACCGCCGCCAGTATCGCGACGACCAATATTATCGGACCCAAACTTCTTAACATCCAAGTCATGACAAGAGATGCGGGTTGCCGGGGGTATCACCCATAGAAAGCGGATTAGCCTGATGATTGCCAATCGCCGATTGCCAATTGCCGATTGGAATATGCAAAGCCCTCACTGCCCCTCCATTCAATCGGAAATAGGCAATAGGCAATTGGCAATCCATCGTTTCCGCTCACTCAGCGTCGCATCGAAATTTCACTCCGGCTCGATCTCCTTATTCTTCCCATCCGCCGTCCTCAAATCCACAAACCCCGATTCATCATCCGCACCCAGCCCCGAACTGCTCAGGCCTTTTGGCGTATTCCGCGAAACAAACAAATTGGCTGAATCCTTCTGCGCAAAAAGCGCCACCACCGTCGCCGCCGACGGCGACGCCATCTTGATCGAAGAAACATCCTTGTCACATGTCGCGGAAATAAACGCCCCATCCGCTTGAGTTCGAATCGTGAGGCTTTGAACCGTCAAATGAGCAAACCGCGCATCCGCCGGCGGATTCGGCTGCGCCGCCATCCCGGCCACCCCCACCACCGACAAAATCAAAAATCCCAGCCGCCAGCGCCGGCAAGACCGTTCCAACCGCTCTACGCGCGCTTCCAGCGTGTCCATAAGATTTTCCTGTTGATAAAGTTCCGAATCAGTGCCCGTCGCCTGATTCCCAGGTAACGGTCGGATCATGATAATCGTGAGCGCTCCGGGGCAGTTTTGCGATCAGCTCATCCACCCGCTCCACCGTCAGGTTCTCATGCAGGACATCATTGATCAGCATTACCGGCGCCGTCCCGCAGGCACCCAGGCATTCCAGCTCAACTAGCGTAAACCGCTTGTCCGCCGTCGTCTCCCCCTCCGGCAAATTCAGCTTTTTTATGATGTGATCCGTGAGCTTCCGCGAATCGCAAATCTCGCACGAAAGCGATCGGCACACCTGCAGCAGATATTCACCCTTCGGCTTAAGCCAATACTCCTCATAAAACGTCGCCGTATCCAAAACCTCCGCCGGCGACATTTCCAGAAACCCCGCGACTTCTTCCATCGCCTGCACCGGAATCCAGTTATAAGCATGCTGAATCGCATGCAGCGCCGGCAACAGCACCGCCCGCTTGTTCGGATACCTCGGAAAATACGTTTTCGCGAGATGCTTTTTCAACTCATCCGTCAAATACGGCTCCGCCCGGCGCTCAACCGTTGCGGTGCGACGATTTTCAGTCATCCATGCCATAGATCGAATATTACACGAGCTTCAGCAGATGATCCATGTGCTGATCGCAATGCTCTACGGGTACTTCGTGATATAGGGCAGTGGCGACGATCAACACGTCTGCCGCAGGCACAGTCAGTCCCGCGGACCGCGCCTTCGTTACCAACCGGATGGATTCCTTCCAGACCCCATCATTAATATCCAATAAATCAACCCGGGACTCCAAAAATTCGAGCTTTTTACGCTCACCTCCGCCGCGCACGCCGCCCCAAAGCTCAAGCCTAATCATCGGACACCAAGCGGCTTCCCCCGCGTTAAGCAGACTTTCGACGCGCGCCCGAACCACCGGGTCTCCCCGCTCCCGAAGTGCCTCGATCCATGAGCTGCTGTCTACGATCGTCATGCCGCTGCTCCCTCGATTGGCGCATTTCGCGCAACTCGTTCTGTGTCATGAAATCTTTAAACGTTCCAAGCATCTTTATTACCTCCCGCTGCTTGGCTCGATGCTCGTACCATTCCAATGCCGCCACTACCGCCCCGCGGATAGTCTTCGATCCGCTCTGTTGCATCGCGGATTTTAGGAGTTTATCAGGAATATCCACTGTCGTTTTCATGATTCTAATTATCGGAAAAATAGGTTCCAAAGTCAACGTTCATAGAATATACAGGATCGTTATTGCCAGCCCTCCGAGGCGGCCACAAAAGCATCGCAACCATCATGCTCAAACGTGACCTTGCCATCGCGCCGGGAAACTTCGTTACTGCATACGCCCCAGTCGGAATGGAATCCCCCATGCAGGTGAATATAGAATCGGCAGCCACCACATTGCTCATAATGCCACTCGTCGGGATAAGGATTGGCTCCAAGCCGGGTGCCACCCTTTATCCAACGTGAGTGACACCGGCGGATATGCCCTCGATTGCGATCAAGCCTGGGACCGGGTTCAGAGAGCTTCGCTTCCTCTGATTCGCCGGTATCGCTCATCGACTTTCTCTTCTTTCAAGTAATCCCGGCTTAAAACAAAATCGGCTTATCCAGCTTCCGCCGCGCCACCTGAATCTGCCCCACGTGCATCATCACATGCGTCGCCTGCAATCCCATCACATCGCCAACCGTGGGAAACATCTTCCGGAAATTCTCCGGCGCGGGTTTGTCCAAATCGGCATCCGTTAGCGTCTTCGTGAACGCCATCGCCGCCTGGTGTGTCTTGATAAACAGATCCACCACCTGCTGTTTCGTCGCAAGCAGCTTCGGATCGTCAATATGATTCGTCTTCTTGTTCGCGAACTTGTCCGCGAAACCCGCCGGCAATTCCGGCATCGCGCCCGGCTTCACCGCGTTCATGATGTTCGTCTCCGCCACGCAAAGATGCCCAACCTGCCACAGCGGATGATTTGCCCCCGGACACGGCCGTGTCAGCATCTCCGCCTCCGTGAAATCCGCCAGCGTCATCTTCATCATCTCCAACGCGCCGTTCGCACTTCTCACCAAAGATTCAATCGCAGTCATGGACTCTCTCCTTCGAAAAAAATCGACGTCGCCAACAGACCGATCAACGATCCAATTCCGCCGCGATCACATTAATGCTCCCCAAAACCGCCACGATATCCGAAATCATGTGCCCTTCGATCAGCTTCGGAAACGTTTGATAATTGATATAGCACGGCGGCCGTGTTCGCGCGCGCCACGGCACATTCTCCCCAGCCGACACAATGTAATATCCCAACTCACCGTTGGCGCTTTCAATGCACCCATACACCTCGCCCTTGGGCGCTGTGAACCCGCGATTGGTCATGATCAATTCGAAATGCTGGATAAGTCCTTCAATGCTGCTGTAAACCTGGTCCTTTGGCGGAAGAACCTCTTTGCCTTCCGGGCTGACATTGACCGGACCCGGCGGAATATGATCGATCAACTGCCGGATGATGCTCAGGCTTTGTTTCAATTCCTCCAATCGCACCAGATATCGCGCATACGAATCCCCCGTCGTCATCACCGGAACCTTGAAATCCACCGCCGGCGCCCCTTGCCCATCCCAGTTATCAGCGAAACAAAGATACGGCTCATCTTTGCGAATATCCCGCCGCACCCCGCTGCCCCGCGCCATCGGGCCGGATAAGCTCCACGCGATCGCCTCCTCCCGGCTGATCACGCCTACCCCTTTGGTCCGATCCACGAAAATCCGGTTCTTGTTCAGCAGCGCTTCCACATCCGCCGCCGCCGCCGGCATGTCCTCATTGACGAACTTCTTCACCATCCGCTTAAACGTCGCCTCATCCGGCAAATCCATGTTCAGCCCCCCCACCCGCGTCCAACTGGTATGAAACCGCTGGCCTGACATGTATTCGACGATGTCGTAAATCGTCTCTCGCTGATTGAACCCATACAAAAACGCTGTGAATGCCCCCAAATCCAATCCTGCCGCCCCGATGCACAACAAATGCGACTGAATCCTCCCCAGCTCCCCCGCGATCGTCCGCAAAACCTTGCACCTCGGCGTCAGCTCGATCCCCATCAGCTTTTCGGTCGCCCCATGCCACGCCAATTCGTTGTAAATCGGCGCCGAATAATCCATGCGGTCGACGATCGTCACATACTGGTTGTAATTAAGATGCTCCCCCACCTTCTCAAATCCGCTGTGCAGATACCCAATATGCGGCGTAGCCCGCAAAATCCGCTCCCCATCCAACTCCAGCACCAGCCGCAACGTCGTATGTGTCGCCGGATGCTGCGGCCCAAAATTCAGCGTCCAGCGGTTCTCCCCATCCGAGCCCCCCATATCCGGAGGCAAGATTTCGCTGGACGACTGCGTAAGCGTAAATGGCATGCCCGCGGATTATAGCGGCGACCACAAATCGTTCCACACTCCACAAACGCCACAATAAGTTATTAATCACTAACATAATAAAATGAAATCCATCCCCGAACGCCCACGGCGCTGCCGTGGGGTCTTTGCTGTTTTCCCACCCCAATGGTAGAGTTATTCCCCAACCAGATGTTCCACGTGGAACAACCGATTGACCATCCAGCAAGGAAAGGAGTCCTTCCCATGTCCACCGCCACCAAAAATAGACCCCGTCTGGGACGAGGCTTGAGCAGCTTAATCTCTATCTCAAATCTCCCGGTTGAATCCGAAATCGCCCCGGACGCCACCGCCCCAACGTCTGCATCCAACCCGAAGAACGCTTCCGTCGCGGGCTCGACTGGAACCCCCCTGTTGATCCCAATCGATTCCATCCGTCCCAATCCCCACCAGCCGCGCAGAACTATTAACGACGCGTCAATCGCCGAACTTGCCGCCAGCATGAAATCCTCCGGCATCATCCAGCCCCTCGTCGTCCGCCGCACCACCGACGGTTTCGAATTAATCGCCGGCCAACGCCGCTGGCGCGCCGCCAAGCTCGCCGGCATGACCGAAGTCCCCGTCTTCGCCCGCGACGTCGACAGCTTTGCCCAAGCCCAAATGGCTCTGGTCGAAAACATTCAACGCGAGGATCTCAACCCCATCGAACGTGCCCAGGCCTACCGCGCATTGATGGATCAACTCGGCCTGACCCAAGCCGAGCTAGCCACCCGAATGGGCGAAGACCGCAGCAGCATCGCCAATTACCTCCGCCTGCTCGACCTGACCGAATCCGTCCGAGCCTTAGTCCGCGACGGCCGCCTAAGTCTCGGCCACGCCAAACTCCTGGCCGGCATCCCGGATATTCTCCAGCAGCAACGCCTGGCCGAAACCGTCATCGCCCAAGGCCTCTCCGTACGAAACCTCGAAGGAATCCTCCAATCCGAATCAACCGAAAAGCCCCTGCGAAAGCCCCCAACGGTCTCCCCGCACTTGGCCGACCTGGAAAAATCCCTTGCTCGCCAACTTGGCCTCCGTGTCCAGGTTCGCTCCGCCACCAAGGGCAGGGGCCGCCTGATCCTCCACTACAGCTCCCTCGACCAGTTCGACGATCTTCTCCAAAAACTGGGTGCCAGAGCAGATTAATCTCCACAATCTTCGATTTTGAACTGAATTTCTCCACCCAAAGCCCGGGGAGCTTGCTCCCCACGGAATTCCCAATCCTACCCAATGTTCCACGTGGAACACCGATAAGTTAGCAATTACTAAACTATTCCGTTTGGACCTTCACCCCATAATCCCTAAAATCCCACCCATGTCAGTTGAATCAGAAAACACCTCAATCGTCGATCTCGCCATCATTGGTGGGGGGCCCACCGGCCTCTTCGGCGCCTTCTACGCCGGCCTCCGAGGTATGAGCGTTAAAATCATCGACTCCCTCGAAATCCTCGGCGGACAACTCACCACCCTCTACCCCGAAAAAGACATCTTCGACGTCGCCGGCTTCTCGCAGGTCCTGGCCAAGGACCTGGCCCAAAGCCTCATCCAGCAGGCCACCCAATACAAGCCAGCCATCTGCCTCGGCGAACGCGTCAATGTCCTGAAACGGGAAGGGGAGTCGGGCGTATTTAGTCTACATACGAAGACTAAGGTCCACCTCGCCCGCGCCATCCTCATCGCCGCCGGAGTCGGCGCCTTCGAGCCCAAAACCCTCCCTCTCCGCAACGCCCCGCAATACGTCGGTCACGGCCTGCATTATTTCGTCAACGATCTTCAGGGCTTTCGCAACAAACGCGTCCTGATCGTCGGTGGGGGGGATAGCGCCGTCGATTGGGCCAACATGGTCTCCCCCCTCGCCGCCACCTGCACCCTCATCCACCGCCGCGACGGCTTCCGAGCCCACGAACAAAGCGTCGAACGCATGCGCAGCGGCGCTACCAAGATTCTTACCTTCTTCGAACTAAAACAGATCGCCGGCGAATCGAGAATCGAACAAGCCACCATCTATGACAATCGAACTAAAGCCGAGCAAACTCTCCAGATCGACGCCGTCCTGGTCAACATCGGCTTCAGCAACTCCCTCGGCCCGATCAAGGACTGGGGCCTGGAAATCGAAGGCGGTTCAATCAAGGTTGATCCCATGATGCAAACCAACATCCCCGGCATCTTCGCCGCCGGCGACATCGCCGTCTTCCCCGGAAAACTCAAACTGATCGCTACCGGCTTCGGCGAAGCCTGCATCGCCGTCAACTTCGCCAAACATTATCTAGACCCCAAGGCCAACATCTTCCCCGGCCACAGCTCGAATATGAAGAGATAAACGCCGTTTCCCGAAGGATCCACCGATCGTCAACAGGCCAGCCGGCAGCGCTCGCATCGTCAGCGCTTTGAAGTATTCGAGCCGACGAGGCCGGTCGGCACAAAAATCGTAACGACATAAATCTTTTTGCTTCTGCTTGTAAATCCCATGCCCCCAAAACCGTATTTCCAACCTATAATCCAATTGCCTATGACCAAGCTCATGTTCCGCAGTGGGTTCCTCCCCATACTCCTTCTATTGACCGCGATTGCTCCAATCGCGGTATGGGGGCCAACCACCCAACCCGATCCCCCCGACCCACTCCTCCGCGCCGTCTCTACCCCCGGCCCACTCGTCTTACACCTGCCCGGAATCGGCGGCCCGCGCCTCTGCGATCATCGCATGCTCGCCGGCCTTCGCGATGGGGGGGTCACGGCCAATTTCGTCATCTGCGATTGGACCGGCAACGATCCCGGCATCGCCGCCCTCCAGGGATACGCCCGAAATCACCGCCAGGCCCAGAGAATCGCCGACCTGATCCTCGCCCACATTGCCGCCGACCCCGATTCCCCGATCTACCTCACCGCCCACAGCGGCGGCTGCGGCCTGGCCGTCTGGGCCCTCGAAAAACTTCCACCAAACGTGAAAGTCCACACCGTCCTCCTCATCGCCCCAGCCCTCTCGCCCGGCTACGATTTGACCCATGCCCTCCATCACGTCGACGGCAATATGTACGCATTCTCCAGCACCCTCGACACCGTCGTCCTGGAAACCGGCACCCGCCTCTTTGGAACCATCGACGGCGTACCAACCGCCGCCGCCGGATTCAGCGGCTTCATCCAGCCCCCCGCGGCCGATCCCCTGATGTATCAAAAGCTCATCCAGCGCACCTATCAGAGCGATTGGGCAAAATACAACGATTTCGGCAACCACATCGGCGCAATGTCCCGCCCCTTCGCCAGGGCAATCCTCGCCCCATTAATCTGCCCCGCGGCCCCAACCACCCAACCGACCGATGCCGCGGCCCGCGCCGAAACTCAAAATCCGAAATCCGAATAACGAATCGAATTCGAAATCTAAAATGCCGAAGTGATTCGAATTTCTTCATTCGGACTTGATTCGTCATTCGGATTTCGGATTTCGAGTTTCAGCTCGCGTCTGGACGCGACTCGCTTCACCGGCTACATTCCCCTCCGCCACTACAAAGGAGTACACGAATGGCCAAGCCACGGCGCCGACGTAAAATCGGCAGCAAGAAGCGCAAGGCGCGTCGCGATCGCCGCAAGCGATAGACGCACCCAGACCGAATTTCAAAATGGATCATCCCCGCCGCCTCCAGCGGCCTGGATGGTCCGTTTTCGTTTGCTTTTAATAAGATTTTCGCGATTACTATTGAACATCACATGCGCAAAAGCCCCTTAAAACAGCCCGCCACCTCCGAATCCGCGGAAAATTCCCCCGACGCTTCGGACACCCCCAAATATCTCAATCGCGAAATAAGCTGGCTAGATTTCAATCACCGCGTGCTCGAGCTTGCCCAGGACAAGTCGCTTCCGCTTCTGGAACGCGCGCGATACCTGGCCATCTTCTCCTCCAATCTCGACGAGTTCTTCATGAAACGGGTAGGGGGGTTGCAACGCCAGCAACTCGCCCACGTCACCGAGCCGACCATCGATGGCCTCACCCCCCACGAACAGCTCCACGCCATCCACGCCCATCTCCGGCCCATGCTCGAAGAGCACGTCGCCTGCTGGCTGGAAGACCTCAAGCCTGCTCTGGAAAAACAAGGAATTTTCATCCGCGATTACGACGCCATGCAGGCCATCGATCGATCGGTCGCCGACGATTATTTCAGCAAGCACGTCTTCCCCATCCTCACCCCCCTGGCCGTCGATCCTGCCCATCCCTTTCCCTTCATCTCAAATCTGAGCAATTCCATCGGCGTGATTCTCGAAAACCCCGAGCGACGGGAAAAACTTTTCGTCCGCATCAAAGTCCCCGAAAATCTTCCCCGCTGGGTCCCCCTCACGACCAAACATAATTTCGTCCCGCTCGAACAGGTCATCGGCGGCAATCTCTCATTGCTCTTTCCGGGCATGAACGTCCTGGAGTTTTCCCCGTTTCGAATCACCCGAAACGCCGACATCGAAATGGACGCCGAGGACGCCGACGACCTCCTCCAGGCCGTCGAGCAGGAACTCCGCGCCCGCCGCATGGCCCGCGCCGTTCGCGTTGAGTTGGCCCAATCCATGTCCCCCGCCATGCGTTCCTTCATCATCAGCGGCGTCGAGGTCGACGCCCACGACATCTACCCCACTCGCGGCCCCGTCGATCTCACCGACCTCTCGATCCTCGCCAACCTCGACCTCCCGGATCTGAAATATAAACCGTGGACCCCCGTAACCCCGCCGCGCCTCGCCGGCGAGGACGTCGACATCTTCCACGTCATCCGCGCCGGCGACGTGCTCGTCCATCATCCCTACGAAAGCTTCTCCGAAAGCGTCGAACGTTTCATCGCCGCCGCCGTCATGGACCCCAAGGTCCTCGCCATCAAGATGACGCTCTATCGAACCGCCTCCGATTCCCCATTTCTGCTCTCACTGATTCACGCCGCCGAATCGGGCAAACAGGTCGCCGTCGTCGTCGAACTCAAAGCCCGTTTCGATGAACAGCGAAATGTCCGCGTCGCCACTACTCTCGAAAACGCCGGCGTTCACGTCGTCTACGGCCTGATGGGCCTCAAGACCCACACCAAAATCGCGATGGTTGTCCGCGAAGACTCCGACGGTTTGCGCACCTACTGCCACATCGGAACCGGCAACTACAACTCCCGCACCGCCCAACTCTACGTCGATCTCGGCCTCTTCACCTGCGAGCCAAGAATCGCCGAAGACGTAATCGATCTGTTCCACTACCTCACCGGCAGCTCCCTCAAGCGCGACTATCGCAAGCTCCTCGTCGCCCCCGTCAACATGCGCGAACGCTTCACCTTAAAAATCCGCCGCGAAATCGATCACGCCCGCGCCGGCAAGGAAGCCCGAATCGTCGCCAAATTCAACGCCCTACAAGACCCCAAAATCATCCGCGAGCTTTACGCCGCCTCCCAAGCCGGCGTGAAAATCGAACTCTTCATCCGCGGCTTCTGCTGCCTCCGCCCCGGAGTCCCGGGAATGTCCGAAAACATCCGCGTCATCAGCGTCCTCGGCAGATTCCTCGAACATTCCCGGATCTATCATTTCCTCAACGGCGGCGACGAAGAATTCTTCATCGGCTCCGCCGACTGGATGAACCGCAATCTCGACTGGCGCGTCGAAGCCATCACCTCCGTCGAAACCCCATCCCTGCGCGAACGCCTCCGCGAAATCCTCCAAACCATGCGCACTCACACCGAACATTCCTGGCAACTCCACCCCGACGGCAAATGGCACCCGCGCACCCCCAGCAACGGCGACCCCGCCGGCGACGCACAGGCCGCCCTGATGGCGCGGTCGATCCATAAAACCACAAAAAGATAATCCCGCATCGTTCACGCCCCAATCTATTTAGCGGCGGTGCGCCCTGGCCTGAGCCCGCCTGCCGTGAGCTTGTCGAACCGGTCGAAGGCAGCACCGCAGGTTCGCCAAACCCCTCCCCTCAATTTAGAATAATCCCGCCATGTCCAAATCCGACAAAGACGAAATCCCCCTCCTGAGTTACCTCGACTCCCTCGTCGACAACCTCCGCAAACTAATGTCCGCCGCTATCTCCGGCGAGGATGAAGACGCCGTCCACGACGCCCGCGTCATCACCCGCCGATTGAAAGCCGCCACTAATCTGGTCCAAACCGTCGTCTCCGGCCGTTGCCGCCGCCCCTTCGATCGCGTCGGAAAATCCCTCCGCCGCCAGCTCGGCCCCCTTCGCGATCTTGATGTCATGCTCGAGCACCTCGACGAATTCAAACAACCTAAACTCCAGCCCGCCGTCCAATGGATGCGCGACCGCCTCACCAGCCTGCGGCACGACGCCGTTCAGGCCGCCGGCGACAAAACCCCGCCCGCCCGCATGCTCGCGCACCTCGGCTCATGGTGGGGCCTGCGCCACGACATCGAAACCGCCCGCGATTCCATCGCCGAACTCCTCGCCCAATCCGTCCACCTCCAACTCGACGCCTTCATCGAACAGGCCCAGGACCTCGTCGGCATTCGCCAAAACGACCCCCACAAACTTCGCATCGCCGGCAAATCCCTGAGATACACACTGGAATTGGCTCGCGAAAACGGCACCCCTCTCCCCGCCTCCGTGTCATCCCTCTTCAAGCGAATGCAAACCGCCCTGGGCCTCTGGCACGATTTCGTCGTCTTAGCCGAGCGCATCATGCTCGAATCCGTCGAATGCGATCTACCCCTGCACCAATCCCAGCTCCAAACCGAATTGTTATCCGTCACCCAACTCTGCCTGCGAAAATCCGAATCCCAACTGAAAAAAATGGCCGACCTCTGGAAAACCCGCGGCCAATCCCTCACCGAAATCATCCGCCAATCATTCCCCCTGACCCCACATCCAATTGAAGCCCCGTCGCTCATCACCGCTCCGCAGGAATCCACCGCCGCCCCCGCCGCTTAAAAAGAGAGCGAACCGCCAAGACGCCAAGTTCGCCAAGAGTCTAAAAAAAGAACCTAAATTATCTGTGTGAATCTGATTTCCATCTGTGGCAAAAATGCATTTCGCCTTTTCCCCCTTGGCGATCTTGGCGAATAAAAATAAAAAAAGGGGTCAGACCCCTTTTCGCTTCCCAATCCCGGCTTTGCGTCCGCTATCTCACGCCACTTCTTCCAATCCCCTTTTTCCAATTCTTGGCGGTTCAATCGTTTTTATCCCCGCACAAACGAAATCGGGCGCGGCCCAAAGACAGCCACGCCCCAATCATAGTCAAAATTTATACCAACTCTTTTACGGCAAACTTATCGTCTGCCCCACCCTCAAATCACTCGGCGACAAACCCGGATTCGCATCCGCGATCTCATGCCACTTCTTCCCATCCCCATATTTCGCCGTCGCGATTTTCCACAGCGTATCGCCTCTCTGAATCGTATACGTATTCCCCGAAGCCGCTCCACCCGCCGGCGTCGATGGTGACAATGCCGGGATCAGGCGCCATCGTTTGAACCGGTGCCGGCGCCGAATACGCCACAGGCGTAGCCGCCGGTGTCACATCCAGCGCCGCCGAATCCGTCATCGGCTTGCTTCCCTGCTGCTCCTGGCAACCGACAGCCATCAATAAAGAAAACAAAATCGCTGGAATCGCATATTTCACGGCGTGCTCCTTGCTCGAAAAACTAAGATACTTGACCGTTCTTGGCCTCTAACTTCCCTCCTTATCGGACGAGCAGAAAACAAAACTTTAAATTCGAACGCCCCCGCCCTCTAAATTCGAACGCCCACGGCGCCGCCGTGGGGTTTTCCCTTATGATCCCCGCATGCCCCCCAGGTTCATAATCCTCGCGCTAGTAATCCTCACCATCGGCATCGCCCTCTGCGGCACCATGATCCTCATCATGGCCCTAATGCTCCTCCGCCCGCGCCGCATGACCGATCCCCGCGCCATGATCCTCCTCAATAGACTTTCTCCCACCGACCTCGGAATGGATTTCGAAAACGTCACCTTCAACATCATCGACGAATCCAAAAACGCCCCATTACGAATCGCCGCCTGGTGGATCCCCACCCCCGATTCTCGCGGCCGATGTGCCGTCATCCTCCACGGCTATTCCGACGCCAAAGTCGGCGGCATCGCCTGGGCACCGCTCCTTCGATCATTCGGCTTCAATATCCTCGCCATCGATCTCCGCGCCACGGCGAAAGCGGTGGGGCGTATTCCACCGCCGGCTATTGGGAGCGACAAGATGTGAATCAGGTCCTCGACCAAATCAAAGCCGCCCGACCCACTGAAACCCGCCAAATTCTCCTCTTCGGCGTCAGCCTCGGCGCCGCCACCGCCGCCGCCACCGCCGTCTTGCGTAACGATCTTTGGGCCGTCATCCTCGAAGGCCCCTTCGCCGACTTCCACACCGCCGCCGCCCTCCAAGCCGACCGCATGGGAACCCCCGGCCCATTTTTTCAGGATAATGCTTTTCGCCTCGCAAAATGGATATCCCACGCCGATTTTGACGCCGTCCGTCCCATTGAAACGATCCCCAAAATCCCCTGCCCTCTGATGGTCATACAATCCGGAGATGACCCATTCCTCACCGATTCCGACCACGCCGCCATCCGCCACGCCATCGAATCCCGCGATCCAACTCTCGGCCCCAGCGTCTCTTGGGAACTGCCCGGCGTTCATCACGTCGTCGGAATGCTGCTCGACCCGGTCCAGTACCGCCGCCGAATCGAAGATTTCCTCTCCAGCGTCTTGCAATCCACCCGCGAAGTATGCGACAACTAAGAGTTTCGGTTCCGGGTTAATTTCGGCCCCCAAAGCCCACGGATGGCCATCCGTGGGCCTCACGGCCCCCAAATTGCCCCCCAACCAGATTTTTGGAGCGATTCCTTGAGGGCACTGCAGGTAATTAAGCGCGACTTCTCCCATAAAACCCGCGAACGAGGCGAAGACTACTACCGGCGGGGGGCCGTCGAGATCATCGACGCCGAGCCCAATCTCATCCGCGCCCGTGTCCGGGGAACCAATCTCTACAACCTCAGCATCGGCTGGGACGGCTCTCAATACTCCTATTCCTGTTCCTGCCCTCGCTTCCAGGAGCATGAAGATTTCTGCAAGCACATCTGGGCGACCCTTCTCGCCGCCGATGCCCGCGGAACCCTCCCCGGCGCCGCCGATTTCGCTAACGACACCAACGGCGACGATGAAGACGAAGAAGAAGATGATGACGAACCCGAATTTGTTCCCGAAGTTCAGACCATGCGGTTTGGAAATCGCCAGGTCGAAATGCTCAAATATCGCGAACGCCCCCGCGCCGCCGAGCCGCGCAGACACACCGTTTGGCGTCGCCGTCTCGAAGAGCTGCGCACCGATTTTCGCTGGAATTCCCTCCCCGCCCCTGCCCCCTGGCCGGTCGACAAGCAAATCGTCTACGCCGTCAACGCCCACCAGATCGACGCCACGCAAGGCTTGTCCATCGAGCTCTACTCCCGCTACGCCGACAAGCCCGCTGCCATGAAATCCCTTCGCATGCAACTGAACCAGGTGAATCTGCTCCCCGACCCGCTCGATCGCCAACTCCTCGGCACGCTCGTCGGCCTGGCCGCCAACGGAAACTACGGATACCAGGACATCGCCGTCCCCAACCAGCTATGGCTCCGCAATCCCAGCGACGCCGCCGTCATTCTCCGCATGATCTGCCAGACCGGCCGATGCCTTCTCCACCGCCGCGACGAAGATGCCGGCGACAAGTTCGAATCCCTGCAATGGGACCCGGGCGAACCCTGGCATTTCAATCTCGCCGTCGTCCCCGATGAAACCGCCAAGGCCTATCGCCTTCAGGGCATCCTGCGCCGCGGCGAAGAAAGACTAAACATTTCCGAGCCGCGCCTGATGGCCCCCGGCGGCCTCGTCGTCATCCGCGACCAGATCGCCGAGTTCCACGACAGCGGGGCGTTCCGCTTCATTCATCTCCTCCGCGCCGAGCCAAACCTGCAAATTCCTTTTGAGCAGGGCGATCAATTCCTCGAAGAACTCTTCCAATTTCCCGGCGTTCCCCCGCTGGAACTCCCCCCGTCCATGGGCCTCGCCGAAACACGCCTCGACCCAAAACCAATGCTCACGCTTTCCCCCCCGTCCCAATCCGGCCGCCAAAGCAAAGACCGCCTCTCCTGCCGCCTTTCGTTCGCCTATGGCGACCTCGCCATCTCTCACGGCCAAAAAGGCTCCGCCGTTTTGGACTCCGCCCAGCGGCGCATTGTCTACCGCGATATGAACTCCGAGCGCGAGGCCGAAGTCACCCTGCGCGAACTCGGCTTCCGCCCCGACAATCAATGGCAGGGCGATCACAACTTCCAACTCTCCCCGCGAAAACTCCCCGCCGCCGTCCGCGAGCTCACCGCCCGTAAATGGCACGTCGAAGTCAACGGCAAAGCCTATCGCCAGCCCGGAAAAATCCAGATGCAGATCTCCTCCGGCATCGACTGGTTCGAACTCGACGGAACCGCCGATTTCGAAGGCGTCGCCGTCAAGCTGCCCGCGCTCCTGCAAGCCATCAGCAAAGGCGAATCGACAGTCGTTCTCGACGATGGAACCATCGGCATCCTTCCCGAGCAATGGCTCAAACGCTACGGCCTCCTCGCCGCCGTCGCCGAGGTCACCGACGACACCATCCAGTTCACGAAAAACCAGGTCGGCCTCCTCGACGCGCTCTTAGCTGAGACGCCAGCCGACAGCGTCGATGAAACCTTCGCCAAAGCCCGCGACCAGCTCCGCAAATTCGAAGCCGTTCAGCCCGTCGATCCACCCGAAACCTTCATCGGTTCCCTTCGCCCCTATCAGCGCGACGGCCTCGGCTGGCTCGATTTCCTCCGAATGTTCGGCCTCAACGGCTGCCTCGCCGATGACATGGGCCTCGGAAAAACCGTTCAGGTCCTGGCCCTTCTTGAGCAGCGCCGTCTCCTGCGCCAAGCGCCTCAGGCCGATGGACAAACCCCGCCCGGCCCTTCCCTCGTCGTCGTCCCCCGGTCCCTCATATTCAATTGGCAACAGGAAGCCGCGAAATTCGCCCCGCAAATTCGCGTCCTCGATCATGCCACCGCCGATCGCCTCAAAACCACCGACCATTTCCAGGATTTCGACCTGATCCTCACCACCTACGGCACCCTTCGCAACGACGTCGTCCAATGGCGCGACATCCGCTTCGATTACGTCATTCTCGATGAAGCCCAGGCCATCAAAAACGCCGCCAGCGAATCCGCCAAAGCCGCCCGCCTTCTTCGCGCCGACCACCGCCTGGCTCTTTCCGGCACCCCCGTCCAGAACCACCTCGGCGAACTCTGGAGCCTCCTGGAATTTCTCAACCCCGGCATGCTCGGCGCTTCCCGCGCCTTCTCCAACCTCACCGAAAAAGCCGACCGCGCCGCCGGCGCCGGTGCCCGGCAATTCCTCGGCACCGCCCTCCGCCCCTTCATCCTCCGGCGCACCAAGTCCCAGGTCGCCGCCGACCTCCCCGAAAAACTCGAGCAGACCATCTTCTGCGAACTCGACAAGCCCCAGCGTGCCGCTCTACGACGAACTCAAAGAGCATTACCGCCAATCCCTCCTCGGCCAGATCGACCGCGAAGGGCTCGGCAAATCCAAACTTCAGGTCCTCGAAGCCCTCCTTCGCCTTCGCCAGGCCGCCTGCCATCCCGGCCTCCTCAACAAATCCCGCATCGACGATCCCAGCGCCAAGCTCGACACCCTCTTGCCTCGCCTCACCGAGTTGGCCGATGAAGGCCACAAAACCATCGTCTTCTCCCAGTTCACCAGCTTCCTCGCCATCGCCAGAAAAAAGCTCGACGAGCAGGGCGTCATCTACGAATACCTCGACGGCAAAACCCGCGACCGCCAGCAGCGCGTCGACCGCTTCCAGACCGACACAAACTGCAAATTATTCTTGATCAGCCTGAAAGCCGGCGGCCTAGGCCTGAATCTCACCGCCGCTCAATACGTTTTCCTCCTCGACCCTTGGTGGAACCCCGCCATCGAAGCCCAGGCCATCGACCGCGCCCACCGCATCGGCCAAACCCAAAAGGTCTTCGCCTATCGCCTCATCGCCAAGGACACGGTGGAAGAAAAAGTATTAAAGCTCCAGCAAAGCAAACGCGAACTCGCCGACGCCATCATCAACGCCGACAACGCCCTAATCAGCAAACTAGGCCGCGAAGACCTAGAAATGCTCTTATCCTGATCACCAGAATCAGCGGCCCGCCGACTTCAGTCGGCGGGAACCTTATGCGAATCCTAGGAATCGATCCCGGCCTCATCATCACCGGCTACGGCGTCGTCGATTTCGGCCTTTCCCAACCCAAACTCATCGACGGCGGCGTCATCCGCCTAAACGCCAAAACCTCCCTCGCCCACCGCCTCGTCGAATTGGAATCCGAACTCGTTCAATTAATGGAAGAATTCAAACCCGACATCTGCGCCGTCGAACAACTCTACGCCCACTACAAACACCCCCGCACCGCGATCCTCATGGGCCACGCCCGCGGCGTAATCCTCCTCGCCGCCCAACGCCGCAACATCCGCATCGAGCAATACGCCGCCAACCGCATCAAACAATCCGTCGTCGGCCACGGCCACGCCGGCAAATCCCAGATGCAGCGCGCCATCCAACAAATCTGGCGATTAAAATCCCCACCCCAGCCCCCCGACGTCGCCGACGCCCTCGCCGTCGCCCTCTGCTGCGGCCGCAGCATCACAAACAAACGAATTTCTCCCCCTATTTAGGGTAACCATATACTTAACAACTCATTGGCCGGGCTGCTGCAAAAGGCTCATCTGCTGCCATGGTTGGCAGGGCGCTTGAAGATGTAGATTGCGCCAATGTCGTTCTTCTCGATCCCCGTTAGTTCCCAGCCAAGCTTTCCGATTGCGGGAAATAGATCAAATACCCCACCGCTGGCGTGCCCCGACCCGCCAAAATCGTGATAGGCTTTGTCGAGGGCCGATTCACTTGCCTCGAGAGGAGATGTTTCGGCCACGATCTTATCGGGGCTTGTGAACCCAACGATTGATCCGGTGTCCACGGTACTCCCCATCCCGAGATGCGCGTATTCCCAGCGGGGTTGTGGCGTAGGCAAATAACCCTGAAACCATCCGACTGTAACCGCAGCGATACAAAGAATTCCGAGTACCATTAGCCATGCGGCCACATGAAAAACCACGGGGAATCGCGGCTTGCGGATGGCCTGCGCAAGGATTACGAGTTCATCTTCGGTCATAGATTGCCCCTATTTTCGTCTGTGCTTTGCCGCCTTTTCTTTCGCCATCATCGCGTCGATCTTCGCTTTCGGCATCCCCAGCGCCGCCCGTATCGCTAGGACGGTTTTTCGCATGGCTGCTGCGCCGTCTAATACTAATACGTCGGTTGCTGATTTCTGATGGGGTTGTCTCATATCTTCTCTTGATTCAGTAAATCATTTACTTTGTATCATTGCCGAACATTCTTGACTCGGAATATTATTTTTCGCTGGGCCCTAGCGTATCCATAAGTAATTGTCCCCAATCTCCCGGACGCTTGATCGGCATTGCCGGGGCACCGATCATTCCGCTCTTCTGCAATAATCCAGGCTCGTTTCCATCCCCATCATAAGTGTAGAATACCTCGCATTTGGTTCGGATTGATGTTGCAATGTGGATGGAATCGGCGGGGCGCAGTTCGTGGTTGCGGACAATTTCTGCGGCAATTTTCGCTACTGGCCTATCGACGGGAACGACACGCATGAATTTGTGCTGAAAATACCTTGCAATCAGATGGTATTGTTCTTCAGTAATATCCTTGCGTTTTTCGAACCAAGCAACTTCGGCAATCACCAGCGAGGAAACATAAATATTCAGTCGGCCATCTCTCGCCTCGTTCTCTATCGAGATAATCTTGGAGTAGTGCTCCGGCGTCTTTTTCAAGGCATGAATAAAAATGCACGAGTCCCGATACACGCGTGGAATATCAGCGGCCATCGCGAAGTTCCCTCAGTATCTTTTCGGGCGGCACGTCGTCGCCCAGAAGCATTGCGGGCATTTCCTGAAAAAGCGATGGAGACTCTCCATCTTCCAGTGGAATAATGTCATCGACTACAATGGAGGTCGGATTGTCCGACATGCTATTAAATTTTACAATTCCAGTCGCGGTGATTCTCTTTCCAAGGTTCTTTTTGACCGTATCAATCAGGCTGTCGGGGAAGTTGCACCGAATTTCCCGGGAGCTATAACCGAAAGTCGTGGATGGTTGGCGGCTGAATAAAAGCGGCGTACCCTCGGTGGATCGTGTTCATCGGTTCACCAGCGTCCCACGCGGGACAGAAAAGGATACGCCTCATGGACTCTAACTCATTTCAAATGCACTTGGCAACAGTGCCGGTCATCGACGACATTCTTCGTGACGGCGCCCGCCGGGCTTTACAATCGGCCATTGGGCGGGAAGTCGACGACTATGTCGAACGCAACCGCCAACAGGTGGATTCGGCCGGCCATCGGTTGGTGGTCCGCAACGGGCCATCATCCGCCCCGGAAGATTCAGTCGGGCAATGGGCCGATCGAGGTGCATCAGCCGCGGGTGAACGACAAGCGGGTCGATGAGCAGGGCCGGCGAATCCGCTTCACTTCCAGGATTCTTCCCCCGTATTTGCGGAAGACCAAGGCCATCGAGGAGCTGGTGCCCTGGCTCTATCTGAAAGGGATTTCCACCAGCGATTTTCCCGAAGCCCTAAGTTGCCTGGGGCACGATGGTTCGGGCCTGTCGCCGACCACCATCGTTCGGATGAAAGAAGTCTGGCAAGGTGAATACGAGAACTTCTGCCGGCGGTCGCTGGAAGGCAAACGGTACGTTTACCTGTGGGCCGACGGCATCTACTTCAACATCCGCCTGACCGATGACCGCCCTTGCGTGCTGGTTTTAATGGGCGCAACCGAGGATGGGACCAAGGAACTGATCGCCATGATCGACGGTCAGCGCGAGAGCGAGCAGAGCTGGCTGGAACTGCTGCTGGACGCGAAGAATCGCGGGTTAGTCGAGTCTCCGATGCTGGCTACCGGCGACGGAGCGTTGGGGTTCTGGAAAGCCCTCAAGCAGGTCTACCCAGGAACCCGGACTGAGCGCTGCTGGGTTCACAAGACGGTGAACGTACTGGACAAGCTGGCTCATGGCCAACAGGTCTCGGGCAAGAAGATGCTGCACGAGATCTGGATGGCGGCGACGAAGGAAGATGCCGTCAAGGCGCTGGGGAAGTTCGCGGCCACCTATCAGGCTAAATTCCCCAAGGCGGTGGAATGCCTGCTGAAGGACCAGGAGGAGCTTCTGGCCTTCTACGACTTCCCCGCCGAACATTGGCAGCACCTGCGCACCGAGCAACCCAATCGAAAGCACCTTCGCGACGGTGCGGCTGCGAACGTATAAAACCAAAGGAGCCGGCTCGCGAACGGCCTGCCTGGCGATGGCCTTCAAACTCGTGGAGTCAGCCCAGAATCATTGGCGAAAACTCAACGGCAGCGCGTTGTTGCCGGAGGTCATTGCAGGAGTGATCTTCAAGGACGGAACCAAACTCGCCGCTTGAACTGTCGCGGCCATCCACTACTTTTGGGAATATCTCATTTCCCGGTTGGAAATGTCGTCGAAGATGCTGAACTTTGGACCCTGATGAACATTTACGATATCAAGCTTGCCGTCCACCGAGGAGGGCATTTCGTAGAAGTGTTTATCCAATACACCGGAAGCCCTCCGCGCTAAATCCGGCGTCGGTGTAAACTTGGGTTTTCCGGAAACCTCCAAAGAAATGAGGTCTCTTTCTTTGGTTGCTCGTTCACTAAATCGTTTCGCGATCTTGGTGACAGACAACCCAAAAGAGGTTTGGCCACGCGATTGCAGGCTCGCAAGTCCAACGATAAGAGCGGTTGCAAGTTTTAACTTGGCGTTGTTCTCAATAGTGATTTTCGCTGGGCTTCTTTTTTCAAGTGCGGCAATCTTCCACTCTGGTATGGATTGCCTGCCAAATTTTTCTTCGGCTAAAGCGTCGAGCATGTCGAGAACGTCGCCAAGAGCGTTTCGGAATGCGCGTGCATCCGCATCGTCACCGCCAGCGGAGACAGTGATAGTGATTCGGTCTGTCATTCTTGCTTTCGGTTAGCGACGATTTCCGTTTCGCCGTCTACCTCGACGCTGTCGCTTCATGATAGCGACTCTGTTTCATTTTTGCCGATCAGGGTCCGATAATCCAGTCGCTTGCCGGAAATTCCTTGTAAGACACCCAAGAACCTGCCAGCATCATCGGTTTTACGATTGTTAAATCTGTAGACTTCCGAATCGACATAGGCAGCAAGGTGGAACGGCTCAACACTAACATGCGTCCCCTTGATGCACCGCTTGAAGATCGCCCAGAAATTCTCCAGACCATTAGTGTGGACCACTTTGTCTTTCACGTACGCTTCGGCGTGGTCAACGAAATCGTGCATGAATGTGGGGTCTATTCCACGATAGGCCAAAAGGGAATCGGCGTACCGCAGGTTTCCCACACTCGCTCTCGCCGACTAATATGCCCCCACACATGATCTCATCGATCACCGGCCAGCTCCGCCGCACTGAACTCGATCGCATCCACCTCGCCTGCGGCCCCATCCTCTACGAAATCCTCGTCCCCGCCTCCGACATCACCGACCTCCAATCCCGCGCCGGTGAAGAAATCACCTTCCACACAATCCTCGACCTCGAAGGCGACCCCACCCGCGGCGGCCTCACCCCGCGACTAATCGGTTTCCTCCGCCCCGAAGACAAACGCTTCTTCCAGCTCTTCATCACCGTAAAAGGCATCGGCCCCAAACGTGCCCTCCGCGCCTTGGTCCAGCCGACCGGCCAGATCGCCGAGGCCATCGAATCCAAAAACACCCGGTTCCTGATTGGATTACCCGAGATCGGAAAGCGAACCGCCGAGCAGATCGTCGCCGAACTTGCCGGCAAGGTCACCGAGTTTGCCCTGGCCGGTCCCGCACGTCCTCGCTCAGCCGGGCATACAATCAGTGAATCGGAAGCTATCGACGCCGCCATACAACTTGGCATCAGCCGCGCAGAAGCGGAACATCTGCTGGATCGCGCCAAGGTGGGTAGCCCCGACAACAAAGCGCCCGAAACCCTTTTGCGCGAAATGCTCCGCCTCCGCACGGTTCGTTTATGACAGAATTCTTGAGCCTTTCCCGTTTTATAGTAGCGTCTGCGTCGCCGCCATTTGCGGCACAGGCTAGGCGTGACGACGAGGCGTATCTGAAGATCGATACGTTGAGGAGGAACAACGACGCATGGGCCGCAAATGGCGGCGACCCTGCGGGTTGCCTCCAAACGGGCCGCTCGCGTCGTCATCGCTCCTCAACGGGTCCATAAAGAACCCGCTTCGTCGCTCTTCCTAGCGATCGGCCCGTTTGGAGGCAACGTAGACGCCACTATAAAACGGGAAAGGCTCTAACCATGCCAAAAAACGGCTTCCGATTATTCGAAATCTTCGGTATCACGGTTTATCTCCACTGGTCCTGGCTTCTCATCGCCGCTTATGAGATCCAATCCCGCCGAGGCAAATACCAATCCGTCGGCTGGAATATCGCCGAATATGTTGCTTTGTTCGCCATCGTGCTGTTGCACGAATTCGGCCACGCTCTGGCCTGCCGATCCGTCGGCGGTAAGGCCGACCGGATCGTCCTCTGGCCACTCGGCGGAGTCGCATACGTCCAGCCCCCCATGCGGCCCGGGGCCATGCTCTGGAGCATCGTCGCCGGCCCCCTGGTCAACGTTGTGCTCGTGCCGATAACCCTCCCATTTCTTCTGACGCCCGCCACATCCGATGCAAACATTTTTCTCCGGTCCGTCGCGGGGATCAACCTGATCCTCCTCATCTTCAATCTCCTCCCGATTTATCCACTGGACGGCGGAAAAATTCTCTGGTCGCTCCTTTGGTTCGTCATCGGCTGCGGCCGCGCCCTGATGACGGCCAGCGTGATCGGCCTCATCGGTGCAGCCGCATTGGCCTTTTTTGCGCTATGGTCCGAAAATACCTGGCTCGGAATCCTGGCCCTTTTCGCCGCCTTCCAGGCCTGGAACGGTTTCAAAAACGCCCGATTGCTGCGCCTGCGCGAAACCCTGCCCCGACGTCCCGGTTTCGCCTGCCCCACTTGCAAAGCCGCGCCGCCGATCGGACCGTTCTGGGTCTGCTCCAATTGCAAAAACCGCTATGACACTTTCGAACGTGCTACGATTTGTCCCACCTGTGGCACGTCGCATCAGTCCACCGGCTGCGCCGCCTGCGGCGCCCGCGCCCCGTTCAACCATTGGGCACGCGTCAATCTCTCCTCGCCGCCCCCCATCCCGCAAAACTCCGGCAGTCCGCACTTGTGATATCACCGCTCGTCGTTAAAACAGTGCCGATGCCTCGCGAACGAATCGTATCCACCGAATCCGGCGGCGAAGAAGAAAACCACTTCAACTACGCCCTCCGCCCCCAGAATTTCGCCGAGTATATCGGCCAGACAACCCTCATCCGCCGCCTGAAGATCGCGGTCGACGCCGCCAACGGCCGCAAAGAACCCGTCGAGCACGTCCTCCTCCACGGTCCCCCCGGCCTCGGAAAAACCACCCTCGCTCACGTCATCGCCAACGAAATGAGCGCCCAGGTCCACGTCACCAGCGGCCCCGCCCTGACCAAAGGCGCCGACCTGGTCGGCATCCTCACCAAGCTCTCCCAGGGCGACGTTCTGTTCATCGATGAAATCCACCGCCTCCCCGCGATCGTCGAGGAATATCTCTACTCCGCCATGGAAGATTTCAAAGTCGACATCACCCTCGACGCCGGAATGCACGCCCGCTCGATCACCATGCCCCTCCCCCCATTTACATTAATCGGCGCCACCACCCGCATCGGCCTCCTGACCGGCCCGATGCGCAGCCGCTTCGGCATCGCCAACCACATCGAATTCTACACCCCCGAATCCCTCCACGAGATTCTCCGCCAAAACGCCACGCTTTTGAAAATCGAAAGTGAAGATGCTGCCCTCTGGGAACTCGCCCGCCGCAGCCGCGGCACCCCAAGAATTGCCAACCGCCTCCTCCGCCGCGTCCGCGATTTTGCCGCCGTCGAGGCCAAAGGAAAACTCACCCTCCCAGTCACCCAGGCCGCCCTCAAACTAGAAGGCATCGACGACCGCGGCCTCGACGAACAAGACCGCGCCTATTTGAGAACATTAATCACCGTCTACGACGGCGGCCCCGCCGGCGTAGAAGCCATCGCCGCCAGCCTCGGCGAAGAAGTCGACACCCTGGTCGACGTCGTCGAACCCTTCCAACTACAAACCGGGCTAGTCCTCCGCACCCGCCAAGGCCGCCGCGCCACCAAGGCCGCCTACGACCATTTACAAATCAAATACACTCCCCCACGCGACCCCATCGACCCCGACCAACCCCAAATGTTCGAATAAAACTCTTTCGCGTTTTGTCATTCAGATTTCGAATTTGATTCGCCATCTGGCCCTGAGGTTCTCGAAGGGTCATTCGGATTTCGGATTTCGAGTTTCATCCCTTCCCCATCCCCCCGCGCCCTCCTCCGATACTGCCGCGGACTAAGCCCAAACCGCTCATGAAACGCCGTACTAAGCTGCCGCGTCTCCTTAAACCCGCACGCATCCGCAATCTCCCCCACCGGCCTATCCGTTCCCGAAAGCAACGATCTCGCCCTCTCAATCTGCACCCTCCGAATCTCCTGATGCGGCGACCTTCCCAGCGCCTTGCGAAACCGCATCTCCAACGTCCGGCGCGCAGCAACGTCCGCTCCAGCAAATCCTCCACCCCAATATCCCTCCCCCCGCGGTCGCGGATAAACCTCACCGCCGCCGAAACCTCCGGATCCGAAAGCGCGATCACATCCGTCGACCTCCGCGTGATCACCTGCGCCGGATAAACCAGAATCGGCTGCTGCGGCCGCGGCGCCCCCGCGATCAGTCTCCCGAGCAACGCCGCCGCCTCATGCCCAATCTGCTCCGTATTAAGCCTGATGCTCGAAAGCCGAACCCCCGACAGCTCGCAATTAATCTCATCATCATCCACCCCCAGCACCGCCACTTCATCCGGCACCAGCGCCCCCAGACTCGTCACTTCCCGAATCACCGCCCGCGCGCACGCATCGTTATGGCAAAATATCCCCACCGGCCGAGGCAGCGATTTAAGAATCTGCGCCCGTCCCGGCGATGAATCCTCCTCCGGCCGCTTCAATATCACGCACGGATGCGGCTGCACCGTCGCACAAAACCCCTCCCGGCGCAGCCGGCTATATTCCAGATCCGACGGCCCGCAAAAAGCGAAGCTCCGTAGATTCTTCTCCCGCAAAAAATAATCCGCCGCCATCACCCCCGTCGCCCGGTCTTCCGGAAACACCGACGGCAACGCAATCGGCGTACTCAGCACATTGGCCACATTCACCGCCGGAATCCCACTCCGGATCAGCGGCTCCGCCTGCTCTTGGGTTCGGGCCTGAATGATCACCCCCGCGATCTCATCCCGCTTCAGCGCTTCGGCATAATCCGAATCCGTCAGCGGAATGAAATCCACATCCCACCCTCCCCGAAGCTTCGCAAAATCGGAAATACCCCGCAGCACCCCCCGGCTATAGCTATGGACCACATCCGCGCACAACCGTATCTGCAAATTCGTCGACACCGCTTGCCTCCATTCTCCCAATCTGCCGTCAGCCCGTTGCGGTAATTATGAACATTTTCGGAAAAATTGCATCCGCCCTCCCATCAAACCAAGTTTTTTCAGACTATTATTCCCAACTTACTACCGGATTTGCACTTATATGCCGCACCCAGCGAAATGGCGCGTGACCCGAACCCGCCCGTTCTGGTAATCTCGCCCCTGTGCGGCACCTAAAATTCTTTCCCCTGACATACCTGATCGGCTTGGAGGGATTCGTTTTCTTTCTCCCCTTCCTGATGCTCTGCCTCGCAATCCATCTCCTTCTGATTAAATCCAAACATATTTAAACCCACAGCGGCCTGCCGACTTTAGTCGGCAGCGCCTTTCTTTGGCGTCAGCACTCTCCACTCCCTTTCCTCTTCCCCTTAACCTGCCCCCGGAGAAAAACGATGATAACGCATCGCGCTCACGCATTTTTCTTCTTCTGGTGGCTGGACGATTATGGGAAGTGGAAAGCGGGTGGAGGGGGTGCGGGGGAGGCGGGAGAAAAAGCTTGGGGCCGTATGGGTTGTCTCCCCAAGATTTGCGCCAGCCGTTTTGAAAATTTGCGCCATCCTTTTACTGCAGTCATACTTATATCCTTTCAGAAGCGACATATTTTTGCGCGGAAAGGAGCCGTGATGGATCGTCTGCAATGGAATGTGGTTCTTCAATGCGTCAAGGTTGCTGCTGCGACGCTGCCGAAGGACAAGCGGTTGCAGTTTGCCGACTGGCTCGTCGTCGCGATGTTCCTGTGGGCGGTGGATCATGATCGCCATATGTGCTGGGCGTGCCAAAGGAGTCATTTATGGTTCGGTGTTTCGTCCTCGCAAATTGCCGTCGGTGTCCCAGTTCACTCGCCGCGTGAAAACTGAACGAGCGCGTCAGATTCTCCAGTTGGTGCATCGGCAACTGGCTTGCCCGCTTTCGTTGACCGCGATCAATTACGTCGACGGTAAACCTCTGGTGGTAGGTGTAGCCAGCAAGGATCCGGATGCTGCCGTCGGTCGCACGATGAGCGGATTTGCCCGGGGCTACAAGTTGCATGCCTTTATGACCGAAGATCGCAGAATCCCCGCGTTTTCCGTGCTTCCGCTCAATGCCCACGAGATGCACGCCGCGCGTCAACTGCTTCCCAGCCTGCCTCGATTCAGCGACCGCATGCTGCTGCTGGCCGATGGCAGTTACGATGCCAAGGAGTTTTACAATGAGGTCGCCCAACGAGGTGGCCAGCTGTTGAGTAAGCCGCGCGGCATGGCCGAGCATCCCGCTACACGACGTCAGATGGGACCGATTCGTCGCGCGGCGATCGACACATGGAGAGATCATCCAAGTCTGGCGCGCATGGTATATGCCCAACGCATCGGGGCCGAAGGAACGTTGTCCAACTTGACCAGCTACGGCGGCGGACTTGGACCTCTGCCCGCATTTGTGCGGCGTCTTCCCAGAGTGCGTCGCTGGGTGGGCGCTAAATTGATCCTTTATCATGCTCGACTTAGGGCGAGGCGACGAGACAGAGGATAGACACTCATGCAAAATCATGTCCCGCCTCCCCTGCATTGCATTTGAATTTTGTATTCGGGCCCCATTGCGATTTAGAGTCAACAAAACGCTTACGCAATCTTCTGCTCCCCCGCCCGCCCAACCGCCAATTTCGATCGCAGATACTCCCCCGTATAACTCCCCGCCACCTTCGCCACATCCTCCGGCGTCCCGGTCGTCACCACCCGTCCACCCCCTTCGCCCCCTTCCGGCCCCATATCAATAATCCAATCCGCGCACTTGATCACATCCAGATTATGCTCAATCACCAGCACCGTATTCCCCAAATCCGCCAGCCGATTCAAAACATTCAGCAGATTATGAATATCCGCAAAATGCAATCCCGTCGTCGGCTCATCCAGCACATAAAGCGTATGCCCCGTCGCCGACTTCCCGAGCTCCGTCGCCAGCTTCACCCGCTGCGCCTCCCCGCCCGAAAGCTGCGTGCTCGGCTGCCCAAGTCTCACGTAACTCAACCCCACCTCATTCAGCGCCTTCAGCAACTGCGCGATCCGCGGAAAATTTTCGAAGAACGCCAGCGCATCCTCCACCGTCATGCTCAGCACATCCGCGATGTTCTTCCCCCGATACTGAATCTCCAGCGTCTCCGAGTTATATCGCGTCCCATGGCAAACCTCGCACGCCACATACACATCCGGCAAAAAGTGCATCTCAATACATTTATTCCCCTGCCCCTGGCACGCTTCGCATCGCCCACCTTTCACGTTAAAGCTGAATCGCCCCGCCTCATACCCCCGCAACTTCGCCTCCCGCGTCTTGGCGAAAACCTTCCGAATCTCATCAAACACTCCCGTATACGTCGCCGGATTCGACCGCGGCGTCCGCCCGATCGGGCTCTGATCGATCTCAATCACCTTATCTATCTTGTTGATCCCATTGATCGCCTTGTGCACTCCCGCCTTCACCTTCGACCCATTGAGCTTCCGCTTCAGCACCGGCAACAACGTCTGATTGATCAGCGTCGATTTCCCCGACCCGCTCACTCCCGTCACGCAAATCACCCCGCCCAGCGGAATCCGAACGTCGATATCCTTCAAATTATTCTGCTTGCAACCCTTCAGCTCCAGGCAGCTCTTATCCGGATTCACCGGCCGCCGCGTCCGCGGCGCCACAATCGCATATTCCCCCGTCAGATATTTAATCGTCGTGCTCTTCGTATTCTTCAACACATCCGGCATCGCACCCGCACAGACCACTTCCCCCCCATGCGCCCCCGCGGCCGGCCCGATATCGATCAGATAATCTGATGACCGAATGCACTCCTCATCATGCTCGACCATAATGACCGTATTACCGATCTCCCGCAGCCGCCGCAGCGTCCGAATCAGCCGCGTATTGTCCCGCTGATGCAGCCCAATCGTCGGCTCATCCAGAACATAACACACCCCAACCAGCCCGCTCCCCACCTGCGTCGCCAGCCGGATGCGCTGCGCCTCCCCGCCCGAAAGCGTCGCCGTTTTCCGGTCCAGCGTGAGATACCCCAGCCCCACGTCGATCATGAACCCCAACCGCGAAGAAATCTCCCGCACGATCGGCTCCGCGATCGCCGTCCCCTCTTCACTTAACCGAAGGTTCTCAAAAAATGTCTTCGCGTTCTCCACCGTCAGTGCCGAAACATCATGAATGCTATACCCCGGCAACTGAATCCCCCCCGGTCCCGGCAGCGGCGCAGCCACCGGCCCGGCCGTGGCGCTATGCAACCTCACCGCCAGCGCTTCATTCTTCAACCGCGCTCCCCCGCAAACCGCGCACGGCTGCTCCGATGTGTACTGATGCAATCGCGTTTTAACAAATTCACTCTCCGTATTCTCAAACCTCCGCTGCAAATTCGGAATCACTCCTTCAAACCAAGTCCCCGTCCCCGCGTCCCCGCGCTATCCGTCCCATCCATCAAAATCTGCTGCACCTTTTTCGGAATGTCCTTGAACGGAGCCGAATACGAAATCCCAAAATCCCGGCAGAATTGCCGCAGCACCCGGCTGTAAAAAATATTCATCCGCTTGCCGTTTTTTCGCCAAGCTTCAATCGCCCCATTCTCCAGCGAGATCGCCTGGTCCGGCACGATCATCTCCGGATCAAATTCGCTGCTCGTCCCCAGTCCATGACACGCCGCGCACGCCCCGTGCGGACTGTTAAAGCTGAAAATCCGCGGCTCCAGTTCCGGCAACGACACATGCGGATGATCCGGACACGCGAATTTCTCGCTGAACGTCTGATCCGACCACCCCCCATCTTTCTGCACCGTCACCACCACGATCCCCCGCGAAAGCTTCAACGCCGTCTCCACGCTGTCCGCCAGCCGCGATCTCACCTCCGGCTTCAAAACAATCCGATCCACGATCGCCTCGATCGTGTGTACCTTCGTCTTCGTCAAAACCGGCGTCTTCTTCCCTGCCAATTCCAGAATCTCCCCATCCACCCGCGCCCGCACAAACCCCTGCTTGGCGATCGCTCCAAACGTATCCTTATGTTCCCCCTTCTGTCCCTTGATCAGCGGCGAAAGGATCATCACCTTCGTCCCCGCCGGATATTTCATCACCGCATCCACAATCTGCGTTGGCGACTGGCTCGCGATCTCCCTCCCGCAAATCCAGCAATGCGGCGTCCCCGCCCGCGCCAGCAATACCCGCAAATAATCATAAATCTCTGTCGTAGTCGCCACGATACTCCGCGGATTCGACGACGCCGACCGCTGCTCAATCGCAATCGTCGGCGGCAACCCCTCGATCTCATCAATATCCGGCTTCTGCAACTGCTCCAAAAACTGCCGCGCATACGCCGACAGCGACTCCACATATTTCCGTTGCCCCTCCGCATAGACCGTATCAAACGCCAGCGTCGATTTCCCCGACCCGCTCAGCCCCGTAATGACGACCAACTGATCGCGCGGAATATCCACATCGATATTCTTAAGATTGTGCTCCCGCGCTCCCTTGATGCGAATGAATTTCAAACTCATGACTGCAGTATCCGATTTGTTGCCGGAATTCGAACCGCTCATTGTAGGAGCCGCGATAGGGCAGGGCAAAGTTTAGCGGCCGCGTTTACCCGCCCTGAGTTTACCGAAGGGCGCGGCGTGTCAGGGCAATCGCACATAGCCACTATCCCCTTGTTTTCCCCTCCCCTGGTACTCCGGGGGAGGGTCAGGGTGGGGGTCTTCTGTCTTTTTCGAGCTACATGCGATTACCCTGGGGTCAGGTTGAAATTTTGAACTTGTGAGGCACCCATGTTTCGGTAAAAATGTTTTCGTTGACCCCGAGGGCGTCTGGTTGCCGCGCGAGAACATTATGCCCTTCACCGTGTCGAGAGAATTGGTTCTAAAGAAGCTTGCGAGTCTCTTTCCGGACCAAGAAGTCGCAGGCCAGGCTTTACGTTCATTGGATCGCTATGGTGAAAATGAATCCAGACCGTTGCGAAATTATGTGCATTTAGCAATTCTCAAGCTTAGCGAAGGTGAACTCTGGCGGCTTCGAGAGCTCATTCGAGCGGCGAAACATGATCCTCGCGACGTAATCTACCCCGCCGAAGCCCCGGAATACTTTAAATGGCTACGATCAAATCCATTGGTGTATAGCGGCTTAAGGCCCAAGAGACTTTCTAAAGCGAAGGAAGCGGCGATACAAAAACGAGATCGTGATCAATGGAAAGCATGGATATCCTCTTCCGGGAAATGACTATTGCTCAACTGTTGGCCGGCCGTATACGGTGGAGGCGACGATGCTCTTTCATCGGAACAGTTATAATCGCTATCCCCCGACGCTAATATTTCTCAGCAAAAAGTTTTGGTATTTCCGCCAAAACACGTCCAAACCTTTCACCTCCCAAACCCAATGATAGAGGAACCCGCGCCGCCACATCCCAGCCAACCTCCCCGGCCGCAACCACTCAGCCCCCCTCGGCAAACGCCTTCACTTGTCACCGCCCCGCTGACAACTCCCCCGTGGCGCTACCAAAACCCGTCCAGTTGTCAGCTTGCACCCGCTAACATCCGAAAATAAATCACCCAATTTAACGCCTCCCGATTCACTGAGCGGCGCGTGCTAGATTTTTGTTCCCCCTTGCAGAAGGAAATCCCGACCATTAACAGGCCCGCCAGCCCCTCCCGCAGCGCCAATGCCTCCCCGCATTCGAGCAAGCGACCGCGTTCGGCAAAAAGAACGTAACGAATATATTCCCAATGCTTTGAATCTCCTCCGCCCTCAAAATAGGTCCGATAACCCCCTTAATCCCATAACAATTGCATATAATTTCCTTAGTTTCCAGAAACCCCCGATTACGCGACGATAAGCCCATATAGCGTGTCGGAATGGAATGAACTGCAAAACCGGGATCATGCTTCTCGCGGCGAGTTTGGTCGGGGGTTGTTTTTCACCCGAACCAAAATCGCTTGGCAGCGACTCGGCGTCCAGCGCCATCCCTGCCATCAAAGAGGCCGCCGATCAGGACGACCGCAAGGCTATCCCCCGGTTGGTTCAGGACTTGGACAATGATGACCCCGCTATTCGTTTCGCGGCCATCTCCGCCTTGAAACGCATAACCGGTCAGGATCTGGGTTTCAGGTATTATGATGATGAATGGGATCGCCGCTCCGCCGTCCAGCGCTGGCGGCAATGGTTGAAGGATCATCCTTCAACCTAAAACGCTTTTCTCGCGGTCATGGCGACTTATGACCAAACAATGGGACATCAACAGCAATCCCGCCACGCTGCGCGAAGTCCGCAAGGAAATGGAGGGCTTCGCCAAGTCCAACGGCATGGCCGAAGAATCTTCCCATGCCGTCGGATTGGTGCTCAATGAAGCCTTGGCAAACATCATCCGCCACGGATACGGCGGCGCTTACGACAAGCCGATCAGGATCACCGCTCAGACCGGCGATCACGAACTCAAAATTCAAATCCGCGACTGGGCCAAACCATTTGACCCCGCGGTGATCAAACAGAAATATGATGACGAATTAAAGCCGGGTGGCCTAGGATTAATTTGCATTCGCAAATTGATGGATGATGCTAGGTTCGAACGGCTGCCCGATGGAATGCTGCTTACTCTGACGAAAAAGATGGTGTAAACATGGCGGATACTAAATCAAATATGGACCTCGTCGGCGCGACACGGATGGAAGGCGATGCCGCCATCGCCCAGATTCGCGGCGAAATCGATCTCCACAACAGCCCGGACATGCGATCGGCGATCTTCGACCTGCTCGCCAAAGCGGTCGTTAAACGCCTCATCCTGAATCTTTCGCAAGTCCCCTACATGGACAGCAGCGCCATCGCCGTGCTGGTTGAGGCACTGCAAAAACTGCGGCCCACCGGCGGGCGCGTCCTGCTCGTCGAGTTGCAGCCGCGCGTCAAGGGACTGCTGCAAATCGCCCGGCTTGATTCCATTTTCATCCTTGCCGATACCGAGAAACAGGCCCTGACGATGTGATGCCCGCATGGATGTGCCTTTCGCATGGATGTGCCTTTCGCATGGATGTGAATTCCGCATGAACATCGGTTTGCGACCACTGGTTCTCGCCTACGACTCTGCCACCGGGTTCCTCCGGTTCATCGGCGAGTTGGCTTACCTCATCGGCGATGCGGCCGCGGGCGTCCACCGGTCGCTGTTCAACAAGCAGGGCCGCCGGCTCGGTTGGGAGAATCTCTGGCGCAGATGAACCGTGTCGGCGTGCGCAGCATCCCAATCGTCTGCCTCGTGTTATTTTGCATCGGTGCGATCCTCGCCCTGCAGATGGGGCCGATTCTCGCTCAATACGGCGCGTCCAACAGGGTTGCCGATATCATCGCCATCGCCGTCGGACGCGAACTCGGGCCCCTGGTCTCGGCCATCGTCCTCACCGGTTTCGCCGGCGCCAGCATCGCCGCCGAACTGGGAACCATGGTCGTCTCCGAAGAAATCGAAGCCCTCGAGGCCCAGGCCATCGACCCCATCCGCTTCCTCGTCGTTCCGCGCGTCCTTGCCACCACCATCATGATGGTCTGCATCAGCGTCGTCGGCGATCTGGCCGGGGGTCTCGGTGGAATGGCGACCTCCACTTTCTTTTTCGGCATCAGCTCCTCTATGTATATCCATCACAGCTTTGACGCCCTCGTCCTCAAGGACTTCATCACTGGCCTGGTCAAGGCGGGCGTCTTCGGCCTCCTCCTCAGCGCCCTCGCCTGCCGGCTCGGCCTGGCGGTCGAAGGCGGCGCTCAGGGCGTCGGTGCCGCCACCACGCGCACCGTTGTCCTTACCATCGTCGCTTTAATCACCGTCGATCTCATCTTCACCTCCGTCTTTTATTACCTGGGATGGTGAATTCCGTGCCCGAAGCCGTCATCAAGGTCGTCGACGCCAGCAAACGATTCGATGGACGCCTCGTCCTCGACGCCATCCGCCTCAACGTCTACCGCGGCGAAACCCTCGTCATCCTCGGCGGCTCCGGCTCCGGAAAATCCACCCTCCTTCGTCTCATGATCGGAAACGTTCATTGCGATTCCGGCCATATCGAGGCCTTCGGCAAATGCCTCCGCGACATGACCCCGGCCGAGCTTGACGATTACCATCGCTCCGTCGGAGTCCTGTTTCAGAGCGGCGCGTTGTTTAATTCCATGTCCGTGGCCGACAACGTCGCCCTGCCCCTCCGCGAGCATACCGATCTCCCCGAATCAACCATCGAGATCATGGTCAAGATCAAGCTGGAACTGGTCGGGCTCCGCCAGGCAGCCGAAAAAATGCCCGCGATGCTCTCCGGCGGAATGAAAAAACGCGCGGGACTCGCTCGGGCCATTGCCCTCGACCCCAAAATACTCTTCTACGATGAGCCCTCCGCCGGACTCGATCCCGTCACCAGCGCGGAAATCGATAACCTCATCATGGATCTCAACAAGAAACTCGGCGTCACCAGCGTGGTCGTCACCCACGAAATGGATTCCGCCTTCCGCATCGCCGACCGAATGGTTCTGCTGGACCGCGGCAAGTTCATCGCCGAGGGAACCTCTGATGAAATGCGGAATCATAAGGATCCGCTTGGTTCATCAGTTCGTCCACGGTCTGGCCGAGGGCCCATTGACCGACCGGCGACGGGCCGGTGGCTATGAAGAGGATTTGCTGGGTTCGACTGAATTAATGGACTGAAAGTGGAGGTTATTGAGCCGTGGCCAAACAACGCAACGCCCTCCGAGCCGGAATTTTCATGCTCATCAGCCTCGGGCTGATCATCTTTATCATCATCGCCATCAGCGGCGCGGCCAAATTCACCCAGTCTTTCACCACCTACCCCGTCGCCTTCGCCCTCACGGACGACATCGGCGGCCTTCGGCCCGGTGACGATGTTCGCGTCGGCGGACTCAAACTCGGCAGCGTCCGCGACCTCCACGTCGATCTCGACCGGCAAACCGTCGTCGTCGACATCGAACTTCCTTCCAAATACATCCTCAACAAAGATGCCGCCGTCCATGTCCAGCACGGCCTGACCGGATCGTCCGCGATCAACATCGATAGCTTCGGTAAAGGTCCCCTCTTGGCTGCGGGTGATTCCATCATCGGCCAGCCGGATCAGCTTACCGGCCTGATGCACACCCTCGCCTCGCTCAAGCCCGATATCCGCACGGTCGTGATGAACATCGAATCCGCCTCCGTCAAACTGAGCACCGATCTCGATAAGCTCGGCAACACCGCCGATTCCTTCACTGCCACCGGCATGTCCGCCGAATCGACCGTCCAGAACCTGCGCGTGCGCGTCCCCGAAATCATCGACCGTTACGAAACCCTCGTCGATTCCGCCAGAAACATGCTCGACGCTATCCGCGATTTCTTCGGCCCCTCCAGCCATGATTTCCGCCAGACCGTTGCCAACCTCAACCACGTTACCGGAAATCTGCGCGATCGCGTTCCGGATATCCTCGATCAAATCCACGGCCTGTTGGGCAACGTCAATGTCGCCGTCGATCGGGCCAACAGCGCCCTGCGGGAAATTCAGGCCGCCGGAACCAACCTTCACTCAGCGACCGCCTCGTTGCGATCCCTGCTGACCGACAATCGAAGCAAGTTGGACGGCATTATCGCCTCCCTCAAAGCCACCAGCGACAACCTCAAGGACGCCACCGTCGAAATTCGTCACAGTCCCTGGCGTCTGCTTTATCAGCCCAAGCCCGGCGAAGTTGCCAATCTGAACACTTACGATTCGGTCCGCCAGTTCGCCGAAGGCGCCGACAGCCTCAACGATGCCGCCTCCGCTCTTCGCGATGCCTTGAAAGACCCCGACGCCGATCCCGCACAGGTCAAACGCCTCATGGAACATCTGAACGACAGCTTCGCCTCGTTCCAGCAAGTCCAGAACAAACTCTGGTCCGACATCAAGGAATAAAAAAAGCCCCGGCATGGCCATGCCGGGGCCTCTTATTCTCAAGCCGCCCGTTCACTCTCCCCGCCAACGTGCGATTTGGCCAAATGCCGATTCGCGCTCGCCGCCTTGCGCGCCGCAGCTTTCCGGATCCGCCGCGTCCGCCCGACCGTCTGCTGATCCACCGTCGCCCGGCGAGAGGGATTCGCGTTGGCGACCTCCACCGCATGTGCCGCCATCCGGGGCGTACAAGTCAGCGCCGATCTCCTCCGACAAACCCTCCGCCCGCTTATATATCCCGCCGCAGCACATCACCTGCATCTCCGGGCAACTATTAACCTCGCGGAGATAGTCGATCAGCTTTCGCACCGCCGGCACGCCGCTCGGAAGCGTCCCGAACATCACCAGCAGTTGCGGCCGATATTCACCAATGAAATTCAACACTTCATCATCCGGAACCCCGCCACCGGCAAACCGCGTCGTCCATCCATCGGCCTCAAAGAGGTCCGCCGTGATCTGTCCCCCAGTTCCTCCGGCTCATCCGCGCCGCAGAAAATCAGCACCTTCCGGCCATTGGAAGCCTTCTTCTCAAGCCGGCTCGAAACCTGATCCGTAATCGACCGATTCAACCGCGTCGCAAGGTTCAGCGTATTCTGATTGATCCGATCCTCGCGATGATGCGTCTGGATCATCTCCATTGCCGGCCAAAGCAATTCAGTGATTAATTCAAAGGCGCGTAGCGCCCTCGGCCATGGCCTCCTCCACGACCTTCCGGCATTGGACGCGATCGCCTTCAAGCAAAGGCTTCAGATACCGCTGGGAAAGACTGCTGCTGGGGATTGAAAGACTCATGGGCAAGGACCTCAAATTAGCTCCCCCAGCGCTCCAAACGCCGGAGAACGACAAACGAACATCCAGGAGGCTTCCCTGCCGCCAAAAATTGATTTTTGCGTTGTATGTTAAAATGGATAACTTACAACACCATTTGTATCGGTATCCCATTTTGTTTTTCTTTACTATTTTAACATCGCCAAGGTCGCCAGCGATGGCATTTTCTGCCTATGCCATTTATTCAAAAGCACTTATGTGTCAAAACTCGCTGGTCTCCCCCGACACGGATTTGAAAGCTCAGATGGATAATCACACAATGAGAGACCAATGGGCGTCCGCAGCGAATATCTAGGCTCCGTACGAAGCTTGGTAGTAAAGCTCGGCACACAGTTGTTGAGTGATGCCAATGGCCGGCTCGATACGGGATTCGTGGCGACCATCGCCGCTCAGATCGCCGAACTACGAACCCAGGGCGTTCGCGTCACGATTGTCAGTTCCGGCGCCATTGGCTGCGGTTTGACGGAACTGGGCTTGTCCCAGCGCCCGACCGATCTGGCCAAGCTCCAGGCCGTCGCGGCGGTGGGGCAGCGCCGGCTGATGGATGTTTGGGCAGCCGCCTTCCAGACCCATCATATTCCGGTGGCGCAGTTGCTCCTCACCCGCGAAGACATCAATGACCGCACGAGGTTTCTCAATCTGCGCAATACGATGTCCGCTGTTCACGAGATGAATTCCATTCCGATCGTCAATGAAAACGATTCGGTCAGCACCGCGGAACTCATCAAGATCAGCTTCGGCGACAACGACATTCTCGCCGCCTTGCTGGCGCACGCCCTGCACGCGAATTTGCTGGTTTTGCTTTCGGTGGTCGATGGATTGCTCGGTGAAAAGAATGAACCTGTTCGCCTGGTAAAAAATATCAAGGACGGACATGGACTGGTGCGCAAGGAGAAATCTCCGCTCGGCAGGGGGGGCATGGATTCAAAACTTCAAGCCGCCCGGATGGTCAACGATGGTGGCGATGCGATGATCATCGCCGATGGCCGCACCGATCGAATTCTTCCCCGCCTCCTGGCCGGTGAAGAACTCGGTACGCTCTTCGCCCCCGAGGCCGGGAAGAAGCGTTCCTCCCGCGGCAGATGGATCGGTTCCGTTCATCCCGCCGGAACTCTTGTCGTTGACGACGGTGCTCGCAAGGCACTGATCGAAAACAATAAAAGCCTTCTCCCCGCGGGGATCATCAAGGTAACAGGCGATTTCGCCCGTGGTGATATCGTCGCCATCACCACTTCCGACGGCACGCTGATCGCACGCGGTCTCAGCAATTATTCGGCATCCGATATGGCTGTCATTCACGGCAAAAAGACCCGCCAAATCCGCGAATTGCTTGCCGATTCCGCCTACGATGAGGCCGTTCACCGCGATAATCTGGTCATCGAACGCAATTAACGCTCCCCAACCGCTTATTAATTCCCCGTTTAAATGTAATTGCGCTTCCTCCCCCATTCGTCGCGTCTGTATCTGAAGGCGTTGGTGAGACGCAACTAACTTTGAAAGGAGCCTTGCCATGAAACGTTTAGCCTTATTTGCCGCGGCGGGATTGATTTCGATGTTGCCGAGCATTGCCTCGGCTCGCCCATTTTTCTTCTGGGGATTCCATTTCGGCCCGCCCGTGCCGGTAGTAGTAGCCCCGATTCTTCCACCTCCGGCCGTATTCGTTGCGCCGCCGGTGGTTTGCGCCCCGGCCCCTGTTATTGTCGCTGCTCCGGCTGTCGTCTGTGCCGCGCCCCAACCGGTCTACTATTATCACGCTTATGACTATGGATATCGGCATCCCTATTTCTATCGCCCGTGGGGATACGCGCACTACCACTACTGGCGCTAAACCGTCTCAATCGCTCAGCCATTTGAACTTGAAGCCCCGGATGCCAACCCGGGGCTTTTTTCTTTGTTAAACCCCACCCGCTCGCGCACGATATACAGCGGCCGCTGTTTTACCTCTTCATAAATCCGCCCGATATATTCCCCGAGAATCCCCACCGAAATAAGCTGCACGCCGCCGAAAAACAAAATGCACACGATCTCGGTCGTGAAACCGGAGATTTGTTTTCGCCAGGCGAAAAACGTCACGACATAAAAAATCGCCAGAGCGAACGCGAGGACGGATGCGATAAATCCCAGCCACGTTGCCGCCCGCAGCGGCTTATAGCTGAAGCTGACCATCCCGTCCGCAGCATAACGGATCAGCCGACCGAGCGATTGTTTCGGTTTTCCCGCCGCCCGCTCGGCCCGAGGGTACTTCACGCTGGTTTGGCGAAATCCCAGCCAGTTCCGCAAACCGGGAATAAACCGATTCCGCTCCGGCAGGCGGTTGAATTCATCCACGACCGCTCGATCCATCAATCCAAATATCCCCGCATCCGGCCCGCTGGGAAGATCGGTGATCCATCGCAGTACCGGATAAAACAGCCGAAAACCAATCCCCCGCATTCCCCCCTCCGCCCGGCTCGACCGCTCGCCGAGCACTACCTGAAATCCCTCCTCCCATTTGCGGATCATCTCCGGAATCACTTCCGGCGGATCCTGCAGGTCGGCGTCGATCAACACCACGCAATCCCCGGCCGCATGGTGAATCCCCGCCGAAACCGCCGGCTGATGCCCGAAATTCCGCGAAAGCGTCACGATCTTGAATCGCCCGTCCTCCCGGCAGAATTCCCCCATGATCCGCGGTGAATCATCCCGGCTTCCATCATCCACCATGATCGCTTCCCAATCCTGCTTCACCCCGTCAAGCGCCGCCGTCAGCCGCCGCCGAAGCTCGGGCAAATTCTCCTGCTCATTGAAGACTGGCATGACGATGGAGATCATTGGGACGAGATATTACCGCCGCCGGCGGGTTTGGCGAAAACGTCCGCACTTTTGCAATTGTCGCCGCCGCCGTTCAAAATCCAGTCATGGCCTCCAACATGCAATCCTATTTCGAGCAGCACATCGCCGTGGCGCAGCGCGTCTCGGCCGAACTGCTGCCCAAAATCGTCGACGTGGGAAACCTGCTTTGCAGGACTTTCGAACAGGGGAACAAGCTGTTGACCTTTGGCAACGGCGGTAGCGCCGCCGATGCCATGCACCTTGCCGAGGAAATGATCGGAAGATTCCACCGCGAACGCCGACCGCTCCCCGCGATCGCCCTCTGCGCCGATGGCCCCTCCATGACCTGCATCGCCAACGATTTTGGATACGCCGACGTTTTTTCCCGACAGGTACAAGCCCTGGCCCGGCCCGGCGATGTGGTCCTGGGAATCAGCACCACCGGAAATTCCGAAAACGTCATTCGCGGCCTCAAGGCCGGCACTGAAAAATCGGCCATCACCGTTGCCCTTCTGGGTTGCGGCGGAGGCAAGGCCGCCCCCCTGGCCGATCACGCGATCGTCATTCCCACCAATGTCACCTCGCACGTGCAGGAAATGCACATCGTCAGTGTGCATATTCTCTGCGAAATCGTGGACCGCTGGGCCGCTGGACAGAAATGATGGATTCTCACGTATTAAACATCTGCAACTGGTTCGGCTCAAACCTGAATTTGCTCTCGGCGTGATCGATCGGAATCTTATAGTTCCCGCTCCAGCACGCCGTGCAGTATTGCTCCCTGGAATTCTTCATGCACGAAAGCAAGCCATCTAGTGAAAGATAAGCCAGGCTATCCACTTCCAGAAACTCGCGGATTTGTTCCACCGTCCGGTTGTGGGCGATCAGCTCCTCGCTGGTCGGGAAATCGATTCCATAAAAGCATGGATGGCGAATTGGCGGACATGAGACGCGCAGATGGATTTCCCTCGCGCCGGCCGCCCGGATGGCGCGCATCTTGGATCGCGTAGTCGTTCCCCGAACGACCGAATCCTCCACGATCACGATCCGATGGCCGCTCACCACATCCGGGATAATGTTCAGCTTCACCGCCACCGCCCGGTCGCGCGCGAGCTGGTTGGGAAGGATAAACGTCCGACCGACAAACCGATTGGGAACGATCCCCTCCTCGAAGGCGATTTTGGATTGCTGGGCGAACCCCAACGCCGCCGAGCGGCCGCTGTCGGGCATCGGCATCACGTAATCGGCTTCCACCGGCGATTCGATCGCCAATTGCCGGCCCAGCCGTTCGCGCACCACATGCACGGTCTGCCCGAATATTTTGCTAGCCGGATTGGCGAAGTAAACGTGCTCAAAAACGCAGCGCGCCCCCTCGATTGCCGGGGCATCAAAGGTGCGCGATTGCAATCCATATTGATCGATCCGCACGATCTCTCCCGGCTCGACTTCCCGCTCAAAAGTCGCGCCGATCGAGTCGAAGGCGCACGTCTCGCTCGCGACGCACCATTGCCCCCCCGCGGTTTTCCCGATGACCAGCGGGCGAACGCCCCAAGGGTCGCGGCACGCTTCCATCCGGTCCGGGAACAAAAACAGCAGGCTGAACGCTCCCTGCAAATGCTTAAGCACGTGCGGCAGCGGATCATGCTTTTGCGCATGCGTCGGCTTGGCCAGAAGATGCACGATGATCTCCGTGTCCGTCGTGCTCTGGAAAATATGCCCATGTTCTTCGTACTGCTTTCGAAGCAGCGTCGCGTTGATCAGGTTGCCGTTATGCGCCACCGCCACCGGACCCAGCAGAAATTGCCGCAACAGCGGCTGAGCATTGCAAAGCCGGCTCGATCCCGTCGTGGAATAGCGAACGTGCCCGATGGCCGCGTGGCCCTTCAAATCCTCCTGAAGCTGCCGAGGCGTGAAGACCTGACTGACCAGCCCCATCCCGGTATGTCCGTTAAGGCTTACTCCGTCGCTGACCGCGATCCCAGCCGATTCCTGGCCGCGATGCTGGAGCGCGAACATCGCCTGATAGGTGATCCGCGACGCCTCCGGCGTGCCCCAGATGCCGAAGAGTCCGCATTTCTCCTTCTTTTCGTATTCGTCGTCTAGTTGTGGGAGAGGTATGGACAAGCGTGTGTCTCCAAATAATCACTTTAGTTTCCGATCTCTCAACAAGCAAACCATGTAAAAATGACTTGCAAAGATACGTGATCTTGTTTTCGGATAAAAAAATAGAAGACTTTTATCGGTTACGGTTTTCGCGCCGAACAGCCGCGTCGACTCGAATTCAACAAGCGTCGGCGTTTCGTGCGCACTTGGCTGCCCCGAAAACGTTCACAACTTCCTTCTGTTCCGTTGCAGACGGATTTCGCGACCTTTGTCAGGCCAGCCGGCCGTGTCCGAAGCACCATCGCGTTCCAGCATTCGAGCCGACGACGCCGGACGGCACGAAGAGCGTAACGACCATCCTCCCCTATTATTGATCGATCCTCTTCAGACCGATTCGGCTAAACCCTCTCACGTCTCCACTTGTAATTTCGCCGCCAGATGACCACCATTTTCGATATGAGTGGACGCCGGCGAAAACCTCCTCGCGAGAAAGATCTCACTGATCGGTTGCTCGATGATGGTGACGATGAGACCGACCGTCTAGAAACCCATCAGCGATTCAGCAGGAGATCCAAAGACGCCCAGCAAAACAAGATGGAGCGCACCGCCTTGCTCCGCGCGGCCGAAGGAGAGCAGGTCGCCGATATCGATCGCCTGCCGATCGGCGAGGTAATGCAGGTTTATTCGCTCTATTGCGAGGTCGATCATCCCACCGGCCAGCGGCTCTGTGTTGTCCGCAAGACGCTGAACAAGCTCGCGGACTCGGCCGTCATCGTCGGCGACCAAGTGCGCTTTCGCGACACGGAAATTCGCGATGAATCCGGCCGGCCGGAAGCGGTCATCGAACAAGTTCTTCCGCGGCGAACGATCCTGACCCGGTCCGATAGTTTCAGCGGACGCGATCAACACCCGATCGTCGCCAACGCCCAGCAAATGCTGATCGTCGCCAGCTTCCTGCGTCCGAGGGTAAAGTGGGGCCTTGTCGACCGCATGATCGTGGCCGCCCAGAGCGGCGGACTCGTCCCGCTGATTTGTCTCAACAAAATCGACTTGGCCGTAAAAGGCGAGGAATCCGAATCGGAATATACCGAGGCCATCGAAGTCCTCGATCATTATCAAAGCATGGGATTCGCGACCTTCCGCCTCAGCGCGGATCGTGAAACCGACAAGGAGCTACTAAAATCCGCGCTCGCCGGAAAAACAACCGTCCTCTCCGGCCACAGCGGCGTCGGCAAAAGCACGCTCATCTCCGCCATCCAGCCCGGCTTGAATATCCGAGTCGGAGTCGTCAGCAATTACAACGAAAAAGGCCGGCACACCACCAGCTCGGCCCGCCGATATCCTCTGGACATCGGCGGCTTCGTCATCGACACACCCGGCGTGAAGATGTTCGGGCTCTGGCAAGTCACGCTGGAAAACCTGCGAAATTTTTTCCCCGACGTACAGAACGGCACCGCTCCCCAGTGGCGAATCGAAAGCCTCGAGCGCATCGAAGCCTCCCTGAAGCATTCCGATTAATTTTTCTCGATCACATTCACCAGACAATGCAGCGTTCCAAAAAACCGAAATGCAGAGGTCACGTCAATCGGCACCACGCGATAACCCAACTGCCGCCATACATCCGCCCCGGCTGAGTTCAGCCGGTCCTCTCCTCGATAAACCGGCATATAAATCGTCCGCTCGCCGTCGCGCTGATCGATGATTCCATTTACATAAGTGATAAAGGTTTTCCCGTCCATTGAGGGAACGCAGGGAATGCGCGTGACGCGATATCCCGCTTTTTGGGCCGCGATTGCCACCGAATCGAACCGCCGCTGGGTCGCGCTGGAAAAATCCACCCCGCCCGGCAATTCCATCGGGGCAAAAAGACTTTTGGCCAGGCTCGGATCGCCCACGACCACCCGGCCGTTCCCCGCGGCCATCATGAACATCCCCACGTGATGATCTGGCGCATCTGGCAACAGTATCGGCTCGCATCCAAATTGACGCCGAACGCTCGCCCTCAATTCAGCTTGATCCGCGCAGGTACGCTGGATGTTTCGCATAATCGCCCCGGGCGCAATGAACACCGAATGCGAATCCGCCAGCAAATCGCCCCCATCGAAATACAGCCCGCTTCGCAGCGACCGCTTGCCGATTGCCCGGGCTAAATCCTGCGCGATTTGCTGATCGCTCTTACGCTGCGGCCAGATCTCCGCGCCGTTTTCAGCTCCCGCCGCCACAAGCGTGCTCGCCGATTCACCCGGACCCGGCTCCAGCGAAATCCAGCGATCTCGCGCCCAAGCTGTCATCGCGTGTCCCGTCAGAATCGGCGTCAACCGACCCGATTCGAGGCCCAGCGCCGATTTCAGTTCATCAAACGAATTTTGATCGGGACAGATCGCAAAAACCTTCATGTCACGCGGCAAAACGCCTAGGAATTGGCGAAAAACCGGCACCGCGAACGCGGCACCGCGAACGTACTGAATGGCGACCGACCGAATCCGCCCGTCGCATTCAGAGAGCATCGGCCCATATCCGATCGATCTTTCGGCGCGGCCCGTCATCGCCAGCACAACCGCCGCGGCCAGAAGGCCGATGCATATCCCCGCCAGCGGCACGTGCCCTTGATGCCGGTTCATGGGTTTTGCGCGACCATCGAATGCACCGCCACCTTGTTCCCCGACGAACCCAGATACACCGTGAAAAGGCGATTGGGAGTCAGCGGCGGGGGGGTGAAGGAAATCGTCTTGGATTCACCGGCAGCCAGCGTAAAATCTCCGGAGTCCTGCCAGAATAGACTTGGCATCGAAAGTGTGCGGGCCATCGGGCTGCTGGGCGCGGTGGACATCAACATCACGGAAAAGCTTCCCGACGCCGACACCGCGGTCTTGTTTTCCGCCCGAACTTCAATTCTCAGTTGCCGATTCTTTGAATCTCCGGCGATTTCAGATGGCTGAGTAGTTGCGGCCGACTGGGGCGTCGCCGTCAGTTGCACGCCGTTGACCATCAGCCGGGGCGTGAGAATCGCCGCCGCCATACCCGGAAAACCGGCGTAATCAACCGCGTTGCTCGTTGAGGGAAGCCCCATGGCCATTGCCAGCGCAAACGTTCCGCCGGCCCAAATCACCGTGAGACATAATCGTTTTCGAATCATGCCAACCTCCGTTTTGCGTGTTTAGACGCGGCGCACGGAAAAAAGTTTCCTTAATTGATCTCCTCCCATCGAAACCTTGAAGCAAATCGCTGGTCTTGTTACCGTACGATCAGTCGCTTTTGGGGACGGAGGCCCACTTGCCCGCGCACCATTTCCTGCTCGGAACCGTCGCCGCTCTCACTCTGGGTTTCGGGGGGTGCGACAAGCAACCTCAATCGAATTCGACATCGGCCAATTCAACATATTCCGAACCGCCAACGCCCGCTCCGCGGGAAGAACCGCTCAAGGAATTGCCGCTGGTCAGCATGCCCGTGATATTGTCCGTGCCGCAGGATTGGAAACTCAAACCCAGAGACAATCCCGCCTATTTGGAAGGCGCCGCTCCGGATGGTGATGTCCAGATCTCCCTGTCCATTTTGGATGCCATGAGCGACAAAACGCAGCGAGCTTATGTCGCGGCCACACTCGGCCAGAGCCGCAAACACCCTCGCCGAATCCAGATTCGCCAATCCACCACGGGCATCGGAATGCAGGTTCTTGAAAGGATTACCTACGCCGACCGTTCCAACGAGCCGGCCAATCAATCCCCCCCGGCCACCGAACCCTCCGAGCCGCTCGCATGGAGCATCATCGTCTTCGTTCCCCTTCAAAAAAAGTTCATCCCCTGCCGATTCGATCTCATGAAGCTAACCCAGCGGCAATACGACGACGACCGACAATTCATCGAATCCATGGTCGACAGCGCTCAGGCCGCCGACCTGGCCGCGTTCAAATAGCTCCCAGCTAACGAACACTTTGTAGGGTCATTTGCAGAAATGAGAGGCTCAATATCGTTGCGATCTTCGTATCCCAGATGCGCGGCTGCGAGCCCTTTTATTCCCGCATCCAGACGGCGGTCACGATCTTTGTCAGGCCAGCCGGCAGTCTTCGCAGCGCCGACGCGGTCCCGTATTCGAGCCGGCGATGCCATTCGGCGCAAAGATCGCAACGATAATAATTCTTCCAGGCTTAAATCGCTTAAAACTTCTCAAACTTGCACGCAAAACAGATAATCTCAAAGTGGCCTTGGAAAAAACCCGCTTAGCTCCTTCTCCAACCGGCGCTCTCCACCTGGGAAACGCCCGCACGTTCCTGGTCAATTGGCTCATTGCCCGGCGATTCGATTGGCCAATCCTTCTGCGGATCGAAGACCTCGACGGTCCCCGCATCAAGCCGGGTTCGGATCGCCTTATCATCGAAGATCTGCGATTCCTCGGCCTCGATTGGGATGACGGCCCGATTCATCAGTCCTCCCGGACGAGCGAATACCAAGCCGCCATCGATTTCCTTATCCAGCGCGGCCTGGCCTATCCGTGTGTATGCAGTCGCAGGGAGGTGGACCTGGCCGCCAGCGCCCCGCACGCCGAGGATGGATCGACGATCTATCCCGGCACGTGCCGGGGACGATTCGCAACCGTGGATGAGGCAAAAGAGCAATCGGGTCGCGCGCCCGCGATTCGTTTTGCCGCGCCGGACGAAGATGTCGAATTCGAAGACGGCTTCGCTGGTCGCCGGGTTCTCAATGTTTCCCGCCGGCTTGGCGATTTCGTCATCGCCAAATCCGATGGCACGGCCGCCTATCAGTTGGCCGTCGTCGTTGATGATCTGGCCTCGGGAATCACCCAAATCGTCCGCGGCGATGATCTGCTGGAATCCACGTTCCGCCAAATTCTCATTTACCGCGTTCTGGGCGCGGGAGATCGCATTCCCCGTTTTATTCACCTGCCGTTGGTCGTCGGGCCCGATGGCCGGCGATTGGCGAAACGTCACGGCGACACGCGCATCGCGATGTATCGAGACTTCGGTGTCAGCCGATCACAAATATTGGCGTTATTGGCCAACTGGTGCGGTATCGCCGCTAAAGGAAAGAAGATTGACGATCCGCGGCAATTGATCGATTGCTTCGACCTTCGCGCAATCTCCCCGTCGCCGGTCGTATTCACGTCCGCGGACGATGCGTTTCTGCGGCAGAGAACTGGATGACATCAAAAGAATCCCGTTTCAAAGAGACAATGGATGGCTCAAACCAATCGCCGTCAGCGGCGACGCTGCGCGCAGCCGCGAGCTGCGCCGAGCCGGTCTATTCGACCATCATGCGCCTGCGCAACGCGCTGTACGACTCCGGAGTTTTAGCAAGCAGGCCGCTGGGCCGGCCGACGATCAGCGTCGGCAATATCACCACCGGCGGCACCGGCAAAACACCGGTCGTGCAGTGGCTTTCCAAACGTCTTTCCGCGTCGGGGGAGCATCCGGTAATTCTAATGCGAGGATACAAAACAACATCGGATGGCGTGTCCGATGAACAGTCCCTCTTTCAGGCCGCCGATATTCCGGTGATCGCCGACCCCGATCGCCGCCGCGGCGCGGCAACCGCGCTAGCCAAATATCCGCAAACAACCCTCTTCATCCTGGACGATGGAATGCAGCATCGGCGCGTCCGGAGGGATTTTGAATTAGTGATCGTTCATGCCGCCGAGCCGTTTGGGTTCGGCCGCGTCTTCCCGCGCGGATTACTCCGCGAGCCGCTGGGCGGGCTGCGCCGTGCCGATGCCGTGCTTTTGACCCATGCTGACGAAGTCAATCCCGCCGCCATCGCCGCGATCATCTCGACGATCCGTTCGCACAACAAAGCCGCCCCGATCTTTCAATGCGACCACGTCATCGACGGCGATTTCGCCAGCAAAAAATATTTCGCGTTCTGCGGAATCGGCAGCCCCGCGAGCTTTTTCCGGCGGCTCGGCACTCTCGGTGGAACCTCTGTCGGCACCCGCGAGTTTGGCGATCACCACGAATACAGCAAGGCCGACTTGGATCAAATCAACGAGGCCGCCAAGTTAGCCCGCGCGGATTTGCTCATCACCACCGCCAAAGATTGGGTAAAGTTGGAACGATTTACAGATAAACTCGCCCTCCCCATTGTGCGCCCCGAGTTATCGCTACGTTTCCGGGCCGGTGACGACGAGCTTTTATTGTCTGCAATTCGAGACCGGCTGCGGGTCTGATTCTCCTCACTTGGCCATGACCTTCGCGCATTCATCGAAAGCCTGGCGAATCTCCCCAAATTCCTGTGCCGAGAATGAATAGTTCATCGCCATGGAGTTGTGTTCCGCCTGCTCAGCGTTGCGCGCTCCCACCAAAGCGGCGGTAATCCCCGGCTGATGAATCGTCCACTGAATAATCGTCTGGGCCAGGCTCGCTTTGTGCGCATCGGCGATCGGTTTGATTTTCTGCAGCGCATCCGCAATTCGCCGGCGGTTCTCCACGGTGAATAGCCGATGCCCCGACCGATGATCGCTCGGGGGAAATTTCCGTTCCGGGCCCACCGCTCCGGCCAGCAGCCCGCGCTCCAGCGGCGAATAACAAATCGTCGCGATGTTGTTCTCCCGGCAATAGGGAATCACATCCGTTTCAATCCCGCGCTGAAGAACGCTGTAAGGCGGCTGATTGCTCGTCAGCGGCGCGACGGCCGCAGCACGTTTAATCCAATCCAGGCTGAAATTGCTGACGCCGATCGCCCGAATCTTTCCCTGTTGCCGCAGCTTGTCCAACGCCCGCATCGAATCCTCCACCGGAGTATCCACGTCCGGCCGATGGATCTGATACAGATCGATCACGTCGATCCCCAGCCGCTTCAGGCTTTGCTCGCATTCCCACAGGATGCTGTCCGGCCTTGAGTTCTTGCGAATAATCAGGTCCTTCCCCGATTCATCCTTTTGCGGCCAGGGGTCGGAGCCTTCCTCGGAATCCCACCGCATCCCGCATTTGGTCGCGATGATAACCTTGTCTCGCTTGCCTCGGATCGCCTGGCCTACCAATTTCTCGCTATGTCCAAACCCGTAAATCGCGGCCGTGTCGATCGTGGTAACGCCGTTGTCGATGCTCGCCCGGATCGCTTCCAGCGCATCCCGATCATTCGTCCCACCCCAAAGCCATCCTCCGATCGCCCACGCCCCGAAAACGATCGGCGTTACGCTTACACTCGATTCCCCCAACTGTCGCATCTCCATGACATCTCTCCATCGCAAATGACAAATGACCGGTGACCAATCACAATATACCGGATGTCCCCATTCGTGTCGCGCGCCGGAACAAAACTCGATCACGCCCTCACCGCTTTCTCCATCGCCGTCACTGGAAAAATTTGCGCCGATCTTGGCTGCAGCACCGGCGGTTTCACCGATTGCCTGCTTCAACGCGGCGCTGCCAAAGTCTTCGCGATTGACACCGGCTATGGCGTGCTGGACTGGAAACTCCGCAACGATTCTCGCGTCGTCGTCATGGAGCGAACCAACGCCATGCACGTCCGATTGCCCGAACCGGTGGACCTCATCACCATCGACGTCGGTTGGACTCGCCAACGGAATATTCTTCCCAGCGCCCGTCGTTTGCTTGCGCCTGGCGGGTCGGTCGTGACATTGGTCAAACCGCATTACGAGGCCGATCCATCTCTCCTTCGCAAGGGAATCCTTCCGGAATCGTCCGTGGATGAAATCGTCGAAAACGTCAAAGCCGAGGCCGAACAAGCCGGATGGACATGGATGAGTTCCGTTCGCAGTCCAATTCGCGGGGCAGGAGGAAATGTGGAAGTTCTCGCCAGGCTCTCACTGCCGGCCTAAAATGCTCTCATGCCCCTTCGGCCTTTTCTTTGCGCAATCATTCTCCTCTGCGCCGCCGCCCAGGCTTCCGCGGATCACGTTCAGGCCGATCTTCTCGCCAATGTCTCCGCGATCCAACCCGGCAAACCCTTCTGGCTGGGCGTTCGCCTGACGATCGATCCGGGTTGGCATGTCTATTGGAAAAACCCCGGCGACGCCGGTCTTCCCACGCGCGTCAAACTGACTCTTCCCGATGGCTTCACCGCCGATCCGCTCCAGTTCCCCACCCCCAGCCGATTTGAGCAGCCCGGCAATATCGTCGTCTTCGGCTACGAAAACTCCGTCATGCTTCTGACGAAAGTGACACCTCCGCCCAATCTTCCCCCCAATTTCCAAGGACAGTTTCACGCCGGCGTCACCTGGCTCGTCTGTTCGGACATCTGCATTCCGGGCAAAGCCGCCCTCGATTTGACCCTCGGCACGTCGCCCCAATCTTCACCCGCCAATCGGGAATCATTCGACGATTGGATCGGTCAACTTCCCGTGAAATGGGCCGGGAATCCGGAGGTCGTCAGCGTGAACGCCAGCACCTCCGGCAAGGTGGTCTTGGAGATCATCTGGACACATACTGCTCCCGATCCGGTCGATTTTCTGCCCGAAGATATGGAGGATTTTAACATCGTGGGCGCCCAAGTGAAATCAGCGCAGAACGCTACGGCGATTAGCTTTACGGCCCAGCCACTGGCGGGCAAAAATCCCGGCCCCACGACGCTGGAAGCGGTCCTGGGTTATTTCAACAAGGATGGAAAACGCCGCGGCCTGATTTTCTCAGTTGCTTTGCCCGCACGAGCCGACAACAATCATTGAATTCCACCAACGAGGCGGTTCAACTTTAATTGAAGGAGAAGCCATGCGAAAAACCTATGCGGTCGCGTCTCTCTTGGCCGTTATGACGATTGCTCTGACCACGCGAGGTTTTGCCGATGACCAGAAGGACTCCGGCGTCGCAATCGGCGCAAAAGCCCCCGATTTCAGCCTTCAGGACCAGAACGGCAAAGTTGTCAGTCTCCACGATTCCCTCGGAAAAATTGTGGTTCTGGAATGGACCAATCCCGAATGCCCCATCGTCCAGCGGCATTATGCCGCCAAAACCATGCTGACCCTTTACGGCCAATATCAGGACAAGGGCGTTGTCTGGCTCGCGATCAATTCCAGCAATTTCGCCACCAACGACTCCGACAAGCAATGGGCCACCGAGCAGAATATTCCTTATCCCGTGTTAAATGATGCCAGCGGCGTTACCGGCCACGCCTACCACGCCACCAACACGCCAAATATGTACATTGTCGGAACCGACGGCACGCTGCTCTATCAGGGCGGGATCGACAACGATCCCGAGGGCGACATGACCAGCGGCAAGATCAACTACGTTCACCAGGCGCTTGATGAAATCCTGTCCGGCAAGAGCGTATCCGTTCTCCAAACCAAGCCCTACGGCTGCAGCGTGAAGTACAAGGACTAGGAGACTATCTCTCCCGACCCATCAGCAGCAGCGAAACCGTCAGCGCCTGCAAAAATATCGCGATCAAAATCGGCATCAGCGGCTCGCCCGCCGGCCGGTAGAAATAGTTCGCCACCGCCATCGCGATCGCCAGAATCTGGGTGACTCCCGCGAGCATTTTGCCGAGCGAGAACTCCGGCGCGTGCTCGTTTCGCCGCCGCACCTGGTCCAGAATCTGTTGAAGCAGATGTTCCAGCCGGAGCAGGTCCGCGTTGGCGACGGCGGGGCGGTTGGCCTGCACCGAATGCTGATGAAGCGATTCCGTCCCGACGAGCGCTTCGATAACGTCCATCGCCTCGGCAATGTTGGCAACGGTCTCATCCGGTTCGACAACGGTCGCTTCCATTGCGGCTTGTGAGGTCGGCAGGGTCAGATCGTTAATCAGAATCGTTCGGCAACCAGCGGCATGACCCGCTTCGATGTCCCGCGGCGCATCGCCAATCACCCACGAAGCGGACAGATCCAGATCGAGCGCCTCAGCCGCGTGCAGGATCATTCCCGGCTTGGGCTTTCGCAGTTCGCTCTCCTTCCGATACTGTTCAACCACTGCCTCCGGATGAAACGGACAGAATTCGTTTCGATCGATCTTTGCCCGCGGGTTTTTATCGGCAAGAAGCCGCTCCATTTTTTCGTTGATTGCGACCACCGCCTCCTCGCCGAACAAGCCGCGAGCCACGCCCGATTGATTGCTGATAGTCACGATCCGAAACCCCAGCCCCCGCGCCTGCGCAACGGCATCGGCGGCTCCTTCGATCAATTGGACCTTCCCGGGGTCCCCCAGATGGCCGTCGTTTACGATCAAGGTGTTATCGCGGTCGAAAAAAATAGCCGGCTGCTTCATCGCACCGGATTATCTCAGTACCCGCGCAACCTGCAATCCCACGCCCCCATCGATCAGTTCGCCGGCAACAAAACCGCGTCCGTCGCGCCCAACGGGCTCGCGGCCACCTGGTTGGATTGATTGGTAAAGATATTGTCCTGTCCGATTCCGCAGAGGCATGTCTCTTGAAACGTGACGTGGCCGTCGGCATAAAGCACGTTTTCCCCATCCTGTTCGTGATTCAAGCTGTTGGCGTTCTCAATGATGCGCGATGAAGCGCCGGGCACGGCGGCGGTAACATCGGCGAACGGCGGTTTAGCCCCGGGGTTTAAATCCGCGGCCATTGGAAAATCGCCGCGAATATGATTGGTCAGGCGATACCCGACGTCGATAGCCGCGGAGCCGGGATACGGATTGGCGAAACTGTACGAAAGGTTCGTTTTCCAATCCGTAAAATTGCAGTGTGTCTGCGGATCGGCCATATCGGCGAAATAGGTGGTGGCGTCATTATAGGGACAAATAAAAACTTCCGTGGGCAGATGCTCCGCCCGCAAAAGCAGATATACCGCTGACGTCAGGTCGTTGGGCGCAACCCCGCCCGGCTGGAACGGATCAGTGGCATTGATTCCCGTCCCTTCCGTGAGCGGCGCTGCCGCGACATACAGCGTGCGCGGAAAGTTGCCTTGGTTTTCGTTGGAATACATCGACATCGCCATCCCGATCTGGCGGAGATTCGACGCGCATTTATCGATGTATCCCTGATGCCGCACGTGCTCCATGGCGGGAAGGAGAATTCCCATCAAAACACCGATGATGGCCAGCACCACCAGCAGTTCGATCAACGTAAACCCCCAGCGAAGACGAACGAAATTCATACGCGGATTATTTGCAAACTCCATGAAATTAGCGTGAAAATCACGGAGTTCCAATCAGGCGTTCATAAAGAGCCAACGTCTGGCTGAGTTGATTTTCGAACGTGAAACTCCGGCGGATATGCTCCGCCGCCGAAACGCCCATTCGCCGAAGCGCTTCGCGATCGGAAAGGAATTCCATCGCTTCACGGACGAACGCCGCCCGGTCGATCTCCACCGATCGGCCGGTCACGCCTTCGACGATCAATTCCTTTGTACCGCTGGTCCGCGTCCGCAGCACCGGCACCCCCGCGCACATCGCCTCTGCGCAGGCATAAGAAAATCCCTCGCGCACCGAAGGCAGCAGAAGCGCATCGGCCGCCTGCAGCACCGGCAACGGTTCCCGATGTCCCAGCGTTCGAATCCGCCGGCCCAATCCGCGCTGATTGATTTGTCGTTCCACGTCGCCCGCGTTTGGCCCCTCGCCCGCAAGCAGCACCCGCAAATTCGGCAGTTCGTTTTTCGACGCCTCCGCCAGGTCAATCATCCAGTCTTCGTTCTTCTGAAACTCCAATCTGCCCAGATAGAGCGCGACCAGATCATCCTCGCCAAGCTCCAGCGCGGCCCGTGCCTCTTGTCGGGTTGCCTCATCCGGCACGGGGAACTGGTCGAGATGGATTCCATGGGGAATCAGCGTGATTCGATCCGGCGCAACGCCGGCCTCGTCGATCAGCCATTGGCGGGCCTCGACCGATGGAACGTGAACATGATCGCCAAAGTCGCTCAACCATCCCCAAACGCCATGGAGCGGAATGTGCGATCCGTGCAGCGTGTACAGCAGCGGGGGACGCCCCTGATTCTGGAGCCGGCGTCCGACGATGGCCGGCTTGCGGAAATGAGCGTGCAAAAGGTCAACCGGATGTTCGGCCAGATATTTCCGCAATATTCTGACCGCGCGCGTTAATCCCAGCGGCCCGGCTTTCAACGGCACTTCGATCCATGGCCACGGGGCCGAGGCAAACCGCTCGTGCCACAACCCGCGTTCCCCGGCAACAGCCACCTCATGCCCGGCCGCCTGCATCGCGGTACATAGATCGAAGATATACCGGCTGACGCCCCCGGCATCGGAGCCGGCCGTCAGGTGAAGGATTCGCATGAAGGGTCATTTGTCATTCGTCAAAGGTGATTTGTAAAGGGGCATGTTCAAGCTATAATGGGAAATGGGCGATAGTGGGAATAGCCCACATTTTATGGCGACAGTTCATACAAAAACGACGGATACAAAGGGCCGCGTCACGCTGGGTCCGCAAGTCGCCAATCGGCTTGTTTCGGTGGCCAAGGTGACGGACTCGAAATATGTCATCACGCTGGTCCGCGCCGTTCCCGAGGACGAAGCGTGGCTATATGAGAATCCCAAGGCGCTCGGTTCCGTCCGAAATGGTTTGCGTCAGGCGCGGGAGGGACGTTTGAAGAAAGGCCCAAATCTCGCGGCGGACAAAAAACTCACCGACCGGCTGTGAGAAGAACGCATGGCTTCCATCGCCGCTTGGACGGAGGAGGCTGAGGCCCAATATGATGAATTACGCCGAGCCGCTTTTGCCTCTCTTCAGGCGCGCAAAAAAGCAAAAATCAGAAGGCTGCGAAGGTTGAGGGCTTGTTCAAGCAGGTTCACGACTGCGTTCAAAAACTCTTGAATAACCCCCGGCATCCGGGTCTTAACACGCATAAGTACGATTCCCTCGAACATCCCTACAATCCCGGCTCGCCGGTTTTCGAAGCCTATGCCCAAAACCGCACACCCGGCGCATATCGCGTTTTTTGGTGTTATGGTCCGGGAAAGGGCCAGATTACGATCATCGCCATCACACCTCATCCGTAGCTATCCTTTGCTGACAGTGACGACTTTTGGTTCATTAAGATTGTTATAGGACTCCCCGGCCGGAATCGACGACCCGGACGATAGCAGGCATCCCCGATACGTTGTATATTCAACTTCGGCGAGAGAAATCGGTCGATACCTTTTTGGATTTCCAGTTTCAGCCTTTTTATTCTCTTTCCCCGGCATTTGATTTCAAATTTCTAATTTTAGATATCAGATTTTTATGAATTTGATCCTTGGTCTCAACGCATTTCACCCCGACTCCTCCGCGTGCGCGCTGCGGGACGGGAAACTGGTCGCTGCTGTCGCCGAGGAACGCCTGGGCGCGCGGCTTAAGCACGTCGCCGGTTTTCCCGGCCGTGCCATTGTCGAAGTATTGCGCATGGCCGGCGCCACTATTCGCGACGTGGATTACATCGCCATCGGCAATGACAGCAATGCAAACCTGGCGCAAAAGCCAGCCATGTGCTCACGTCGCCGCTGAAATCCGCGCGCGGAGTGCTGACGCATTTTCAGCGGCGGTTGAAGATGCGCAGCATCCAGCAGATGGTCGCCGACAGTTGCGGCGTCGCGGAAGCGGATTGCCGTTTCAAAGTGGTGCGGGTGGAGCATCATCTGGCTCACATCGCCAGCTCGTATTTTTCCAGCGATTTCGACGAGGCCGCGGGATTCTCATTTGACGGAGCGGGTGACTTCACCTCCGCGATGTGCGCCCACTGCCGGGGCAACAGCATTGAAATTCTCGATCGTGTTCATCTGCCGCATTCGCTGGGATTTTTTTACACGGCCCTCTGCCAATTCATCGGGTTCCACAAGTTCGGCGAGGAATATAAGGTCATGGGGCTGGCCGCCTACGGACAACCCGCCTACCTCGATTTCATGCGCGAACTGGTGGAAGTGAATGAGGCCGGGCAGTTCCGATTGAACCCGAGATTTTTCCGCCAGCTCGGGAAAAATCTCGAGGAATGCGTCGATGAAAAGGGCGAAATCATTCTGCCGCCGCTTTATACAGACGAGCTAGCGAACCGATTGGGAGAGCCGACCAAGCGCAGCGCGGAATTCTCGCAGCGCGACAAGGACATTGCCGCCTCCTGCCAGGCGCACTTTGAGCGGATTGCGTTGGGTTGTCTCGCCGCATTGCACAAGCGCGTGCCCACTGACAAGCTTGTGACAGCCGGCGGATGTGCGCTCAACGGCGTCTGCAACGCCCGCATTCTGCGAGAGACGCCGTTTCAGAAATCGTACATCCAGTGCGCCGCCTCGGACGATGGCACGGCCGTCGGCGCGGCGCTTTACGTTTGGAACGCGATCCTGGGCAAACCACGGGCCGGGAGCATCGATCACGCGAGCTGGGGACCGGAACATTCCGAGCCGGAAATGGAAGCATCGCTGAAAAAAGCCGGGCTGCCGTTTGAACGCTTTGATCGCCCGGAATTGCTGGAACGCGCGGCGGCGCATCTCAATGCGGGCCACGTCACCGGTTGGTATCAGGGCCGTTGCGAATGGGGACCGCGGGCGCTGGGCAACCGCTCCATCCTCGCGCATCCCGGCTGGCCGGGAATGAAGGATTTGATCAACCAGAAGATCAAGCGCCGCGAGTCATTCCGCCCGTTCGCCCCGTCGATTCTGGCGGATGAGACGGGGAACTATTTCGAGCAAAACGTCGAGAGCCCGTTCATGATGCACGTGGTGAAAATCAAGCCGGGCAAACGTGCGGCCCTTGCCGCCGTTTGTCATGAAGATTCCACCGGCCGGCTGCATACCGTAAAGCAATCGCAAAACGCACTGTATTACGATCTGATCAAAACCTTTTCGCAAAAGAGCGGAACCCCGGTCGTGCTCAACACGAGTTTCAACGAGAACGAGCCGATCGTGGATACGCCCCAGCAGGCGGTGGACTGCTTTGTACGCACGGACATGGATGTGTTGTGCCTCGGTCCATTCGTGACTACCAAGCCGGGCAAGACGGTCCAAAAAGCCGAAAAGTGATATGGCACGAGGGGCCACATGCTTGATGTCCTGATTCAGGCCCATAACGAGGAATTGAACCTTCCCCACACGCTGCAAAGCATCCAGGGGTGGGTCAATCGCATTTTTGTCGTGGACAGCGGCTCCACCGACGGCACGCGCGAGATCGCCGCACGATTCGGCGCGAACGTCGTCCCCAAGGCATGGCAGGGATATGCGAAGCAGAAAAACTGGGCGCTGGATCATCTGCCGTTCGAATCCCCGTGGATTCTCATTCTCGACGCCGATGAATGCGTTTCACCCGCGCTGAAGGAGGAAATCCTGTCGGTGATTTCCCGGCCGGTGCAAAACGTCCCGCAGGCCGGGTTCTTCATCAATCGCGTCACCATCTTCATGGGCCGCGAAATTCGCCACTGCGCCTATTTCCCCTCGTGGAATCTCCGGCTCTTCAAATCCGGGCGCGCGGTACGAAGAGCGCGATGTGCACGAACACATGGTCGTTCAGGGCCCCACCGCTAACCTCCGCAATCTGCTGCTCCACGAAGATCGCCGCGGGCTCGAGCATTTCATCGCCAAGCACAATCGCTATTCGACCCTCGAAGCCATCGAGATTTACCGGCATCGCGAACGCTGGCCCGGAACATGGCGATTTCTCAACGACCGAACGGCGCGCCGGCGATACATCAAATATTGCGTTGCCCCCAAGCTCGCCCTCCCCTGGTTTTTCCGGTTCATCTACATGTATTTTATCCGTGGTGGAATTCTGGATCGCCGCGCGGGCCTGAATCTGTGCCTTCTCATCAGCACTTATGAACTCTTCATTCGGGCGAAGCATGATGACCTCGTTCGCACCGGCGGAAACGAACCGATGGGAATCCGCGGCCTGGCCATCGCGGAGGGGGGCGGAATACCCGAGGAGCCGGTAATCATTCATGCCCCTTCGACCGTGATCGCGTCCCCGCAGCCGGCGCAGGCTCCCGCGGCTCCTGAGCCTGCCGTTCAAGTCGTCGCCAAATCCGCTTCGCTGACACATTCCCGGCGAAATCCTGAAATCAACCTTTGGAATCCCATGGAAAAACTCAAACGCGCATTATGGATCATTGTCCGGACGTCTGTCTTCCGGCCTTCGTTCCAGAATTGGTACGGCTTGCGCCGGTTCCTGCTTAAATTGTTCGGCGCCAAGGTAGGCAGGGGAGTTCGCATTCGTTCCACCGCGCTGATCGAACTCCCGTGGAACGTCGAACTCGGCGACGACGTCGTCATCGGCGATCACGCAATCGTTTACTCGATTGGGAAAATTACCATCGGTCGCGCCACAAATATCAGCCAATATTCACACCTTTGCGCGTGCACCCACGATTACACCACGCGCCGGTTTCCGGTGCTTAAACCGCCCATAGTCGTTGGTGAGGAAGTTTGGATCGCCGCCGATGCCTTCATTGGCCCCGGCGTTACGGTTGGCGACCGGGCCGTTGTTGGCGCTCGTGCAACCGTCGTCAAGGATGTTCCGCCCGACCAGGTGGTCGCCAGTCCCGATGCGACAATTGTGAAGCAGCGTATTCTTGAAGATTGAGTTACAAATTTTAGACAATCTTTATCATCGCAAGGCTAAGCGAACCGAAGTACAATATTTTCCAGGCACTAAGATGTTGCAGTGTCAGGGGGACAGGTTGGAGACATTCCGGTAGCCGATGCGTCAACAAATTCAGCGAGTGTTTGTGCAATTGATCTGGTCTTTGGCGGCCGTTGCCGTCGCCTGGGGCGCGACGGAAGTTCTCTATCACTTTGATCCGCGATTGCGAGGACACGGGCATTACGCATTTTTCCTGGCAGCGATCGCCATCGCCGCATGGCGCGGTGGAATCCTTTGTGCCCTTTTTACTGTCGTGATGTCATCGCTGGTCGTCGCCTGGCTGATGCCCCCGGCCAACTCCTTCCGAATCAACAATCCTGAAGATGCCGTTCGGCTCGCGCTGTTCACCGGACTGGGCCTTCTTATCAGTTATCTTCACTACGCCCGGCACCGCGCGGAAGAATCGTTTAGGGAAAGCGAGCGCCGCCTTCGATTTTCCCTCGATTCCTCCGGCGTCGCATGTTGGGACGCCAGCGTGAAGACTGGAACCTTCTGGAAATCCCACAACCTTCCCGAAGTTTATGGCCGGTCTGAATCGGATTTCGCCACCACCTACGAGGGTTTCTTCGCCTATATCCACCCCGAAGACCGCGAGTTCTTTCACCTCGCCTCCGTCGGCGGCGAAGGCAATCAGCGCGATTACGAAATCACCCATCGCATAGTCTGCAGCGACGGCTCCTCGCGCAGAGTCAAGACGCGCGGCCGAATTTACCTGTCCGACGACGGACGCGTCGAACGCATGGTCGGCGCCGTTTATTCCATCAACAGTAAATTGGGCAGTTCGGGCCCGCTTCATCCGGTCCTGGCTTCCGAAACGGAAATTGCCGCCTACATCGCTTAGGAGCTATGCTTTGTCTTTCGCGCAGAAATCCCTGATCCGCGCGATCTCGCTCCGCAAATCCTTTCGATGAACCACGAAATCGATGAACCCCTTTTCCTGCAGAAACTCGCTGCGCTGAAATCCCTCGGGCAATTCCACCTTGATGGTATTCCAGATGGTGCGTGGGCCGGCGAAGCCGATCAGGGCTTTGGGCTCGGCGAGGATGAAATCCCCCAGCATCGCGAAGCTCGCGGTCACGCCGCCCGTCGTCGGGTCGGCAAGAAGACTGATGAACAACCCACCCGCCTCGTCCAGCCGTCCCAGGGCGGCGCTCGTTTTGGCCATCTGCATCAGCGACAATGCCGATTCCTGCATCCGCGCCCCGCCGGAGCAGCTCACAATCAGCAGCGGCAACTGCTCCTCCACCGCCTGTTCAATTGTCAGGGTGATCTTCTCGCCCACCACGCTTCCCATCGATCCCATCATGAATTGATGGTTCATCACCGCCATCATGATCGGCCGGCCCTTGATGAACCCCTTGCCGCATACCACCGCGTCCTTTTCACCCGTGTCTCCCTGCACGAGCTTCAGCCGATCCTTGTACGATTTCTTATCCACGAATTTCAGCGGATCGGCCGGCTCGATATCTTCGAACATTTCCTCAAAGCTGCCTGGATCGACCAATTGTTCGATTCGCTCCCGCGCCGAAATCCGGAAATGGTGCTGGCATTCCGGACAGACATGGAGCGCTTCTTCCACCACCTTGCGGAAGAGCATCGCCCCGCAGCCATCGCAGCGCATCCACAGCCCTTCAGGGACGCCGTCTTTTTTCTCTAAAGCTGAATCGTTGGGAAGTTGTGACATTATTTAATCCGGCGGGTAATTTATTCCGCCTCTTTGACCTCAATGGTCTCCATCGCCTGCCGATGATGCAAGCGCTTGGCAATGTCCGCCGAAGACCGGCCATGCAACAATCCCGCGGCGATCTGCAAAGCCATCGGACGCAATGCCAGCGCAACGCACCTGCCGCGGTTTCGGTAGATTATTCGCCGGGCCGCGCTCTCGATTCTTCGGATCGCCGCTTCCAGCGGCTCGCCATCCGGCGGCGTCACCACGAGCGGCTCCTCCTCCCATTTCGGATAAACCGTCGGAAACCGCAGCCGAATCTCCTCCGGCACAAGCCCCTGCCAAAGTCCCAATCCAACTTCGTCCAGGTCCGGGTTGTCTCGCGCGGATGCCGAATTTTTTGCCGATGATATGGGCCGTCTGCACACAAGCTTCGTTAGCCGCCGGCCTGTAGACCGCCGAAATCGGCGTCTTCACCTTATCCAGCAAATGCCCGATCGCATCCATCGCCTCCGCCGTCAGGGGAAGCGACGAATTGCCCACCAGGCGATCCTCCTTGTCCCAGGGCGTCGGCCCGGCTTCGATCATCACAACCTGGGTTGGCATCACAATTCAAATAAACTTAACAGCCACGGATGTAAAGAAAAGGCCGAGTAATTGCATGGCAAGTTATGGTATAATTCGAATATGACCAGTGAAGATATGCGACAGGAATTAGAGAAAAGGCCGTTCATACCCCTTCGGCTCCATCTTGCCAGCGGCAAGACCGTGGATATCGCGTACGAGCATACAGCTTGGCTGCAACAGAACGCATTATTGCTGGTCCATCCACTGGCCAAAGGAACGGTAGCCATCGGCAAGTATGAAGTGATCGCGCTCCGCCTCATCGAACGCATCGAGCAGATTTCCGAATCATCAGCCGCCTAATCGATTCCGCAGTTCCGCGATCGCCGAGGCCCGATCCTTGTGCTCGAAAATCCCGCTTCCGATCACGAACCAGTCGACCCCGGCGTCTCGCGCCTGACGAATCGTCTGTTCATGAATACCTCCGTCGATCTCCAGACGCTGACTGGCCATCAGGCGTCTTTTGACCGTTTCGACCTTCGCCAGCATCTCCGGCATAAACTTTTGGCCGCCAAACCCGGGAACGACGCTCATGACCAGCACGTGATCCACCGCATCCAGCGCCGGAAAAATTTTCTCCACCGCCGTCGCGGGATTCAGCGTAATCCCCACATGCCGGCATCCCATCGCCCTCAGCCGGCCGGCGGTCTGGAACGGATCGGCCACCACCTCCACGTGGAAAGTAATCGCATTCGCCCCAGCTTCGACGAACAGAGGCGCATATCTTTCCGGCTCTGAAATCATCAAATGCACATCAAGAAACGCCGGCGTGGCCCGCCGCACCGCCGCCACCACCGCCGGGCCGAAGCTGATGTTCGGCACGAAATGACCGTCCATGATGTCCAGATGGAGAAAGTCCGCCCCTCCGCGATCTACATCCGCAACCTCATCCGCGAGTTTGCCGAAATCAGCCGCGAGAATCGACGCGGCGATCTGGGGAGCGGTGGATTGAAAGGGGTTGGAGGTCATTCCTGAAGCCTGTTTCATTCAATCCAAAATATCCAACGTCGAAAAATGCCCGTTCTCCAGGAATTCCAGACTTGCACCGCCGCCGGTGCTGACGTGGCTTACTTTATCCGATAGACCCATCTGCTCAATTGCCGCGGCGCTGTCGCCGCCGCCGATGATCGTCACCGCGCCGTGCTTGCTCGTGGCTTCGGCGACTGCCTCGGCCACGGCCTTGGTGCCGGCCGCGAACGGCTTCTTCTCGAATACGCCCATCGGGCCGTTCCATACAATTGTTTTCGCTTTGGCGATCTCCGCCTTATAAATCTCCCGCGTTTTGGGGCCGATGTCGAAACCTTCCATGTCGGCTGGAATGTTTCCTTCCACGATTTTGGTCTGCGCATCATCGGTCATCTTGTCGGAAATGACATTGTCCACCGGCAGCTTGATCTTTCCGCCGGCCTTGGCGAGCAGTCCTTTGGCCAGTTCGACTTTATCTCTTTCCACGAGGCTCTTGCCGACTTCCTTGCCCTGCGCCAGGAAAAACGTGTACGCCATCGCGCCGCCGATGAGCAGCACATCCGCCTTGGTGAGAAGCTGTTCGATGACGTTGATTTTGTCGGAGACTTTCGCGCCGCCGAGGATCGCCACGAACGGCCGCTTCGGATGGCTGATTGCCTCGCCAAGGAATTTCAGTTCCTTCTGAATCAACTGCCCGATCACCCGCGGCTTGCCCGCCAGCGCCTGCGCCGCGCCGAACGTGCTGGCATGTTCGCGATGGGCGGTGCCGAACGCATCGTTCACATAAACGTCCGCGATTTTCGCCAGTTGTTTGGCGAAGTTCGGGTCGTTCTTTTCTTCTTCCTTGTGGAAGCGCAGATTCTCCAGCAGAAGGGTTTCACCGTCTTTCAGGGACGCGGCCAATAGCTCCACAGCCGGTCCGATGCAGTCGTCGGCGCATTTCACCGGTTTTCCCAGAAGCTGCGACAGCCGCTCCGCCGCCGGTTTCAGAGAATATTTCGGCTCCGGACCACCCTTGGGACGACCCAGGTGCGACATCAGAACCAACCGCCCGCCCCGGCCAATCACATCCTTGATGGTCGGCAACGCCTGCGCAATTCGCCGGTCATCGGTGATTTTCGACCCGTCCAGCGGAACGTTAAAATCCACGCGCATCAGGACTTTTTTGCCGCGTACGTCCACATCAGCCACGGTTTTTTTAGCCATTTTAAACTCCTGTTCGGGGTTGCGAATAAAGCATAATTCTTGGAACCGGCGATGCTACGGCTGGCAAGGGTGAAGTCAAGAACGGCAGGAAACTTGTACTCAAAACCCTAACCAAACCGGATTATGATGGTCCTTGACACATAGGTTAGTCATTATTAACATTCGGCTTTCGACGCCGTACCGTTCAATTTCGGGCAGATCGTGAATTGATCAGCGCCACGGGCGCGGGAGGCTGTATGTCGGTCGCGGCGGAAAATTCGGCGTGTCCCCTGTGCGGGGGATCTATTGGCATCGGGGATAAGGAATGCCCCAATTGTCATGCCACGCCGCAGTGGCGGGATTACGCTCGCGCGGTCGATTTCGCGCGAGAAATGTTCTCCGAATGGGCTAAGCGCGGCACGATCCGCGAAGGCAACCAGAAGGAGATGGATCGCGTCCTGCTGACCGTTCAGCAAACCATTGCCGCCGCGGTGAAGGAGGGGCGACCTTTTCCCACCGATACGGGGCTTGCCACGTCGACGGCCTGCTGGCGCTGCGGGCGGCCGGTGGCCGGGTTTTATTCGTATTGTAATACCTGCGGCGCTCCGTTGGGCGCGGGCGCGGATAAGCTCCGATATCTCGCGTTTGTTTTAAACGAAATCACCCGCGCTACCGCGCTGCAATTGACGTTGGCCCAGGCGCACGCCTGCGCGGCCGACGTTCGGGGGCATTTTCTTGCGTTGCGGGCGGAACTGGAGCGCGGGCGGCTCAATGCCGATCAATTGGCTTCCGAAAGGCTTTCGCATTTGCGCGATTTGAAGGCGGGCGTTGCGCCGGTCGAATCCGGAACTGATGTGCCGGAAGCGCCTCTTCCGGTTGAGCTTCCGAAGGCGGTCTCGGCGCCGCCGCCGCTTCCAAATGCCGGTCGTCCCGGCGCGGTTCCACGCCGATCGATGCTGGAAATCCTGCTCGATCCGCGAAGCATTCAATGGCTTCTGGCCAGCGGCGGGGTGCTGCTGGTGGTTGGGCTGGTCATCTGGCTGGCGAGCCTTGGAGTGTTCAAGAACACTCTTGTTGTCGCGACGTGCATGGGTGTGGGGACGCTGGTTCTCCTGGGCGGTGGATGCGCGACTTTCCGGCTTACGCGATACAAAATAGCCGGGCGGGCGCTGGCGCTGCTGGCATGTTTGGTCATGCCGCTCAATCTCTGGTTTTATCACGCCCACGGTTTGGTCACGCTGGAAGGGCATTTGTGGCTTGCCGCGCTTGTTTGCTGCGTTTTGTATGCGGTGGCGGCCACCATTCTGGAAGATCCCGTATTCGTCTATGTGCTAATGGCCGGCGTGGCGATGACGGGATGTTTGATTTTGGCGGATTTACATAAGCTCATGCAGGTGGCTGCTCCATCGACGCTGCTGGTTGCGCTGGGGTTGATCTCCCTGCACGCCGAGCGGGCGTTTGCCGAGGGGGATGGGCCGTTCTCGCGAAGGCGATTCGGCATGGCCTGCTTCTGGTCGGCACAGGTTCTGCTGGGCGCGGGATTGCTACTGCTGCTGGGCGCGCAACTGGCCGGGTGGCTTCCGATCGCGGCGTCTTGGCTGGATCAGCGGCCGATTATCGTTACCGATCCCACCGAGCGCCTCCTTGCGGTCTGTTTGGTACTCGCTGGGGCGTACGCATATCTCTATTCCGATCTGGTCGTTCACCGGGTCGGCGTTTACGTTTACTTCGCCGCGTTCACGCTGCTTTGGGCGGAACTGCTCGTTATCGATCTGGCGAAGTTGACCAGCCATCCATCAGCGCTGATTGGTGCGCTGGCCCTGACAAGTCTGGTTGTGAATATTGTTCAGGCGATCGTCTTCCGCCGACCGGCTTCGGAATACTCCTCCAAGCTCGCGCGTCCGCTGCCGACGCTGGGATTCATGTTGTCGTCGGTGCCGGTTCTGTTTGGCGTCATCCTGCATCTGCGGGCAACTCGATTGGATGTTTACAACGCGTGGCCGTATTCGGTTACGTGGGCGTACGTCGCGGCGATGGCGCTGACGGCGGTTTGCTGTCGGATCTCGGCGTATCTCCAGGAGCGGTCGATGCCGCGCCTAGCGATGGCGTATCTGGCCGCGACTGCGGCGGCGACGCTGGTTGGGGCGGCGGGATTGCTCACCATGCTGGGGATTAAAGCGTGGCCGGTTCAATCTTCGCTGCTGATGTTGATTCCCATCCTTTATCTGCTGGCATCCCGGCTTTATCAGGGCCGGCCGGCGCAAAAACCGCTCGCGGAGGTCGCGCACGCGGCGACGGCGGTGCTTTTGTTCTCAGCGTTGTTCTCGGCACTGGATTTGGCGAAGTGGGTGCAGCCGGTGGTTGGGGTGAATACGAATCTGCTACTTTCGCTGGTGTGCGCGGAAGCCGCGGTTTTCTATGCCCTGGCGGCGATTCTCTATGGAGGCGGGAGGAGCGTTTATCTCTCGACGGCCATGGCGTGCGGGGCGATCTGGCAACTGCTTAACTTCTGGAGCGTCCGGGCGGAATACTATTGCGTTACTTTTGCCGTGCTCGGCATGGGCCTTCTGGTGGCGTATCGCCTGGCCGCGTGGGAGCGGGTCGCGCGGCCGGCGCTGGTCGTGGCGGCGTTCCGGTGCGCGAACGCGCTGATGTCGGTTTCGTTCGTGGCGGCCGCGCTGATGTCGCTGAGCCGGCTGGCGGTCGACCACACGGATTGGTCGCTGGCGATCTTGCTGACGGGGTTCAGCCTTCTGGGACTCCTGGCCGCGGCGTTGGTGCAGGAATCGAGTTTTCGGCGATGGTATATCACGGTTGCGGTCGCCGAAGCAGCGCTCACGTTCATTACCCTGCAAAAGCAGATTCATCTGAGCCCGTGGCAGAACATCGAGATGTTCTGCGTGGGCGTTGGTTTGATTTTGCTGGCCATCGGATATGGCCTGTGGTATCGCGAACAGAATAGCCAAAGCGATGCCGCCAGCTTCTGCCTGCTATTCGGCAGCCTGCTGGCGGGCGTGCCGCTGGCGATCGCGGCGATCGTCAATCGGTTCGGGTATCAGATTTCCCTGATGGATGAATTCGGCCTGGCGACGATCAGCACGTTGATGTTCGTCACGGGATTTATCTGCCGCCTGCGCGCGACCACGCTGGTCGGCGGCTCGCTGCTGGCGGTTCATCTGGCGATGCTGCTGGTGTTCGCGGGAATGAGGGCCCAACTTGCCGTGGGCGTCTATCTTGCCATCGGCGGCGGGGCGATTTTTGTGGTCGGCGTGCTGCTGAGCGTTTATCGGGATCGGTTGCTGGCTTTGCCGCAGCGGATTAAACGGCATGAGGGGGTTTTTGGCGTGCTGGCGTGGAGGTGAGGGATAGTTGCGAGTTGTGAGTTGTGAGTTGCGGGTGAGATGGGCGTTAAGTTGGGTGGTTTTTCGGAAGGGATTCTTCGAGCGGCTGTGACAGTGATGAGGGTTTTCGTTACGTCAGTGGGGTTACTGTCACTGTCAGCGCGACAGTGAAGTTGAAAGAAGTGGACTACCGAGGCGAGGCCGTGATGCGCAGTGCGCGCAGTGTGCCCTCTGTAATTGGGTGCGCGAGGTGAAGGTTTTGGGTGGGTTTTGGGGAATTCGGGGGATTTTTTAAAAAGTTTTGGAATTATGCACTTGAGAAAAGTGGCCCAATGGCTGAGGGCCTAGTCCAGCACCTATTCCTTTTTTCTCATTGGCCACTCCGTTTTTAGAATATTCTTCACGTTTCTCGGGATGCGGGAAATAAAACGGGACAGCTCTGAATTGTTGGCTGCTCTACAATTGTTAATTCGGAGCTGTCCCGTTTTATCCTCCCACTAATTGGCTGGTGGGCCTCGGCGGGCTGGGAAGCCGGGACTCGATCCGCAAGACCTCGCAATGCCTTCACATTCTCAAGGTAGGCATTTTCTTCTGATGCGATTTCGTCAGCAAGTCGTTTTGCCGAGGTGGCGAACAACTGTTGATTCTCATCAAGATGCCCAAGGTTTGTTGCCTCATTCTCATCTTGCAATAATTTAGTATGCAGTTCATCCATTCGCTTCAAATGATCGTGAGCTATTGTCAAAAGTCGTGGATGAAGCCTGAAGTTCAAGCGGCGATTTTTGTTCCATCCTTGAAGATCTCTCCTGCAATCACGGCCGGCAACAACGCGCTGCCGTTTAGTTTTCGCCAATGATTCTGAGCGGATTCCACAAGCTTAAATGCCATCGCCAGGCAGGCGCTGCGGCTGCCGGCTCCCTTGGTTTTGCTCGTTCGCAATCGTACCGTCGCGAACGTGCTCTCGATCGGGTTGCTGGTGCGAAGGTGCTGCCAGTGTTCGGCTGGGAAGTCGTAGAACGCCAGCAACTCCTCCTTGTCTTTTAGAAGGCATTCGACCGCCTTGGGATACTTGGCCTGGTAGGTTGCCTTGAACTTGTCCATGGCTTTGAGTGCCTCTTCTTTGGTCGCCGCCATCCAGATCTCGTGCAGCATGGACTTGGCCGACACCTGCTGGCCGCGCGGCAATTTGTCCAGCACGTTCATCGTTTTATGCACCCAGCAGCGTTGATGCCGGGTCGAGGGATAAACCTGCCGCAGCGCTTTCCAGAATCCCAATGCTCCATCCCCCGTGGCCAGCATTGGCGCTGCGATCAAGCCGCGGCTCCTCACATCCAGGAGCAACTCCAACCAGCTCTGCTCGCTCTCACGCTGGCCGTCGACCATGGCGATCAGCTCCTTGGTTCCATCTTCCAAAGCACCCATTAAAACCAGCACGCAGGGCCGGTCGTCGGTCAAACGGATGTTGAAGTAAATGCCATCGGCCCAGAGATAAACGTATCGTTTGCCTTCCAGCAAGCTGCGGGAAAAGTTCTCGTATTCTCCCTGCCAGATCTCCTTCATCCGTACCACGGTGGCAGGCGACAGGCCCGATCCATCGTGACCCAGACACGCCAGCGCTTCGGGAAAATCGCTGGTGCTGATTCCTTTGAGATAGAGCCACGGGACCAGCTCTTCAATCGCCTTGGTCTTGCGCAGATACGGAGGAAGAATCTGGGAAGTGAAATGAAGGCGGTTGCCCTGTTCATCGATCCGCCGGTCGTTCACCCGCGGCTGGCGAACCTCGATGGGGCCGTTTCCCGACTGAATCTTCCTGGCTGGATGATGCCCGTTACGCACCACCAGACGATGCCCATGCTCATCGCGATGCTGGCCATTTCTCTGGATGTACTCCTCGACCTCCCGCTCGATCGCCGCCTGCAAAGCGCGGCGGGCGCCCTCGCGCAAAATGTCATCAATCGCCGGTGCCGTTGCCAGATGAAGTTGAAATGCGTTACTGTCCATGAGGCGTATCCTTTCTGTCCCGCGTGGGACGTGGTGAATCGTTTCGTCACGAATCACCGAAGGTACGCCGCTTTTATTCAGTTGCCAGTCATCCACGACTTTCGGTTATAGCTCAATGATCGTTCGTCAAGTGATCTATCTGATCCTTTAAGACCATCGGAATGTCTTGGCGATCCAACGCTTTCTCTGGCGAATGTTGCAATTCGCTGATTGATATCGCTGCGCCAAAACCAAGGCCAAAGACTACTGCGATCGTGCCCAAATACCACACAACGGGGCTTTTGCTAATACTTTCCCGGAAGGACGTGCCCCAACCATTTTTTGTAGATGAATCTTGGTCTGAATCTTGGCTCATGTTCATTCACTTTCCTGTTTTTGCCGTTGACCCACGTTTTTTTGGCCTATACTTCGCTGGGCGAGTTTTTCGCCGCATAATCACAATCATCGCCACTCAAGTGAACCGCTCAAGTGGCGTCTGCGTGGGCTATTCGGTCCTGTCGAGCTTTGGTCTCGTTTCGAGCATTCTTACGTAGCTACCATAGCTTTTGATCGAATCGGTCGCTCAGATGAAACCACGGACGCGAGCACGGCCTGTTTCGACGCAAGGTCCGCTCCCCATATTACATGCAAGATGGACGTTGTCGCCTGCGGCGGCGCGTGTCCGCGCCCGACTCGACGAACTACATACTCGTTCGCATCATTTTTCGCACGGATTTGGTTCGGACAAATATTGACGCATTTTCCAAATTACGATAATATGGATTTGTCATCAGGAGTACTGCTGACACATGATCCGTAGCTGGATTCAGTTTTCAATTCAAAGGCCTAATCGGCCAGAAAGGGTAAAACCCGATGAGTACAAGCCTGCCCAAATCCATTGATCATATCAAGGACGCTGCCTCGCGCCTGAATGCTATCACTGATGCCGCTTCCGTGACCGTGCGTGAACTTGAGAATTTCCTAAATGAGGTTTGCAGCATCGGCATACACGCGTGGGTGAAGGTGCGGGAAGATGCCGATCAACATGTCACAAGTACGCAGTATTTAGAGTACCGACGCGTGGGGCAGAGGTATCGTATCGCTGTTGTATGGGGAAACGACGTCGACCCTGAGCATGAGAATGTAAAACCTTGGTCGGATTGCAGTCGCGACGAGAAACTTGAGACGGTTGCATTGCTACCCGAACTAATAGAGGTAGTAGCTAAGAAGGTCGACGAGAAAATCCGAGACGCCGAATCTGCATCGCTGGCGGTCTCAAATGTTTTGGAATCCTTGAGACAACGGGGGGGGATTTGAAATGCCCTCCCCCAAAACTGTCTCATTCGCGCCACGCTGGCTGAAATGCACGGCGTGCTTGGCCTCTCTCTCCCTTTTGTTCTTCAATGTTATTTTAATTGCGGTGAGGCCAAACGCGTACGGCTTGACGCTCGCGTTACCCGGATCAGTTTTTCTTTTTTTTGTTGGGCTTGTCACGATTGTGCGGGGCGAACCTCCTGAATCACCGTTTACGTTAGCGATTGATTTGTTACGTGGACGAGCAAAAAGTACCTATGGCCCGCGAACCACAGATGAAGAAATAGAGAAAATTCAAAAAAATAAAAGGATCGCGAACTGTGAAGGTTGTTCACGTTCATTTCGGAGCAACGCACCCCGCGGGATTGTCATCCCGCGGCTTTGGGGGGAACAAATTAAATGTGAGGCGGGCGGTTGGGGTTGTTCTTGCGCATTTCGAAAAGGGATGGCCCATGGGATTGAAATCCCGTGGCTTTGGCGGGAGGGGGCGGCTGGATGCTGGGATATTGGCGCGACGACTTTGGTTGCATTTTCAAATAGTCTAACCGCGGCAATTGACTTGCCAAACGTCGTCAAAATAGGTGCTGCCGTGAATATCCGAGGGAGACCATCCGGGCAAAAGGGCTTTGGTATCTTCAGCCGGATTGCTGCCCATCATCCATATGTGTTTAAAAGTAAGCATCTGACGCTTCAATTCCGGATCGATCGGGCTCGATAGCAGCATCACTGGATAGTCCGGTCGGCCGTTGTAGTGAGAAACGATAAAATATGAAAAAGGAGAAAAAGACGAGAGTCCGGCTAGAACGAGCAAATCACCACTGTGAATATTGTGCTTCAGGAACGCGCATTGATCTCGATGGTTCTCCAATTGGTAGGTAGAGTCGATGGTGAAGTCCGGCCCCTGTTGATAGTGAGCGATGCTAAAAACGATCGCTCCGAACAACGACACCATCGGGATAACTTTTCCGGCCCTGTTCAGACTGCCGAATTTGACTGGCATCGCCAATATCGCATAAACCCCCGGGGCCGCGAGCAAAGCATACCGATCAAATTGCAGGAGACATGAGCGCCGATGCAGATCAACCAGAAATATCAGGCAAACCGTGGATGACACCCATAGCCACCACAGCCATTTCCGCCGATCAAATACGGGCAAAACGTAAACCAACACGGCGAATCCAATCACTGTCCATTTCACTTCGCTGTTCTGACCCAGCAGCATTCTTTGCGGAACCGTGATAATCGGCAGGGCTTCCTGGGCAATAGTGAGAGAAGGCCGATCGCCCAGCCCAATATCTTTATTTCTCAAACCCATGGGCAGCCAGATCGCCAGCGCAATCAACATTGAAAATATAATAGTTGCAAGCACTTTTAGCCGCTGAGTCCCCTTGAACGTCGCAAATGCATAAGCCGCGGTACCTGCGATTATTCCCAAGGCAAAGTAATGGGTAAGCGCTATGGCGAAAACCGTCGATCCCAGGAACAGCAGTTTCAAGTTGGACCATGGCCGCGTCCGCAGCAGAATATCGGCGATGACGAGTCCCTCGAAAGCGATCAGGGTATATGGCCTGACTTGCTGGCTGAAGTCGATCTGCGGAGGTGCGAACACCATCATGCCGGCGGCCATCAATCCCCACCACGGACCTGCCACCAACCGCACGCAATCATAGAGCAGTAATATGCCCGCCATTCCAAAAACAAGCGGCAGGATTCGGATGGAGACATCAGATTCGCCGAATAAATCGACCCACCATCGGAGTAGAAAATAAAAAACGGGCGGGTGTGTAACGCTATCCAATCCCGTCCAGATATGCGGCCAACTCGGGGCGTTTGCGAAACCGATCGCGGGCGGATCGGTCAAGATGACCTGGTGGGGGATCTCAAAAAGCGCGTCGCCTCTTCCGGTGGCGAGGTACAACGCCCAGTATTCATCTTCCCAGATCCCGAATTTGGATATTTCATGCAATCTGACGAAGAGCGCGATTTGAAGCAGAAGAATAAGGCATATGAAATGATACCATTTCGTTTTCACCGGTTGGCGATATGTTCCACGCCAAAAGCGGATGGGTCAACGCTCCGGTGAAGCTGGAACCGCGTTGAGGGCGTCGTCGATCGCCAGGCGGAGGGTGTCGGGGTTGGTCCATTGCTGGCGGGCGGCGATTTTGCCGTCTTTGCCGATCACGACGGCGCCGTTGGGGAATGAGCCGAAGGCGGTGGAGACGGAATCGTCCATGGAATCGACGGCCATGGGGATGGTGATGCGGAGTTCGCGCTGGGTTTCGAGGGCCTGGGATTTTCGGTCGTCGAGGGTTGCGGCCTGGGTAATGTTGACGCCTTCATCGCGGTTTCGTTCGACGTTTTTGTCGCCGGTGGGGAAGGCCTCGCGCGTGTAGACGATCAGGAAAAATGCGCGGGAGCCTTCGAGGCGTTTCAAGTTTTCCATATCCTGGGCGTGGGTGCGAAATACGGGGCAGGACATTGAGCCGAATTCGAGGACCAGGACGTGTCCCTTGTATTGCGAGGGGGAGAAGGCGCGGCCGTTGGCTTCGATGATCTGGGTGTCGGGGACGGGGGAGCCGGGCTCTGGGCCGGTGGATTGAAGGTCGGCGGGTTTATTGTCGGCGACGGATTCTTTGGGGGCGCCGGGTCCGTTGGATTGGCCGGTGCGACGAGCGCTGGGGCCGCCGCGCTGTTGGTAGGATTGCTGCATGGCAGAGAGGAAGGCCTGCATCTGGTCGGGGGTGAGGATCGTTTGCAGCTTTTGGCGCACGTCCTTGCGGGCTTGCTGGAGGTCCTGCTGGACGTCGGCACCGGCGGCGGCGTTGTTGCGGATATCGGTGAGTTTTGCTTGAGTGGCGGCGAGGAGATCCTTTACCTGCTGTTTCTGGTCATCGGACAGATCGAGCGTGTCGAGCGCCCGCTGAACATACTGGAGGCCTCCCCCGAGGGCGTTTCCGCGACGAGCGGTCGGTTGGGTGGCGGGTGGCGGGGCGATGGGGGACTGGCTGGCGTTTTGTTGAGTTCCGGATTGCTGATTTGGGTTTCGTGGTCTCAAGCCTGGGCCGACCTTTTGATCCAGCGTGTTCATCTGGTCATCGGTCAGGACGGCGGCCAAATCCTGGTGGATCTGTTTAAAGAACCCGGTGAGCATTTGAAAGCGGTCCTGGGGATCGGCGTCGGCCAGGGTCTGGGAGAGGTCGAGGCCTTTTTGATTGGCCTGGGTGAAGACGGCGTCTACCTTGGGTTTCTGGTCGTCGGTGAGATCGAGCTGGGCGACGGCGCGTTTAAATCGTTGGATGATGTAGGCGGGGCCGGGTCGCATGCCGGTGGTGGTGGGGGTGGCAGAAGCGCTGGGGCGGGTGGTGGTGTCGGCGATGGCTGGGTGGGGATTATTTAATATCAGTATGGTGGCCGCAAGGGTCGTTGCAAAGGCCGCTTTTTGTAGGGTGTTGAGCATGGTGGTTCCTCACGCCAGGAGTCTATCTAAAAAACGTCGGTCCGGACCGAATATTTCATAAGAGTCGTCGAAATCAGAGGGAAAGGGGGAAGAATTAGATCGTTGCGGTGTCCGTGCCGAATGGGTTCGTTGGCTCGAATGTTACGGGCGGCGGCGATGCGGGCGCAGTTGGCTGGCCCGATAACGGTCGGGTGGGCCGTCTGCGATGGGGGAAGGGGGTGTGGCGTTCTGGGGAGCGTGTTGCGGCGAAACTTGTTGGTGATTAAAACTGAGGATGAATCGCAGGGTAATCGCCTGTGGCCCGAAAAAAGAAGAAGACCCCCACCCATCCTGCGGAAACTGGCGGAGGACCAGGGGAGGGGGAATAAAGGAAGATGCGATTGCCTTGGGATGAATCGGCAAAGGCTGAGCATTTTTGCCAGGGACGGCGGAATCGGCTAAGCTTGGAGGCAGTCCCACCGGTTTCCTGGCCGTGGCGGTATCTTGGCCTTTTGCCTGTAAAACCTTAGGAGAAACGCGTGATTCGACATTCCCTGTTTCTGACCGGCGCGCTGGTGATCTGCTGCATCATGATCAATGGTTGCGGTCAGTCCGCGGCGCCTACGGCGAACGATTACGTGCTTATTTCGCAGCCGTCGTTTGTGAAGCAATGGGACGTGCAGTTGCCGATGCACGCGGGGGATTCGGTGAAGGGGATTTATTTCGTTGATGGCAACGTGCACGTGCTGACCGACAAGAATTACGATCACGCGGTCAAGGGGGACAGCGGGGAATTGCTTTATAACCAGGAAATTGGAACGCCTGACAGCCTGCTCAACGGTGGGCCGGTGCTGATTACCAACGGGATTGTATTTCCCACCCAGCATACGCTGGAGATCTATACGCGGGATGGAGTTTTCGTCCGATCGATTGATTTGAAATACAACATCACCAATCAGGCGGTGGGGAATCATAACTATGTGTACGTCGGGCTGGATTTCAATCAGGGGTGCCTGGCGCAGGTGGATGTGACTCAGCAATATGATCCGGTGCAATGGGAATTTTTGACGTTTGGGTCGGTGGATGGGCCGGTGGGCATCTCCGACAACGTCATATTCAGTGGAAGCGAGGACGGGAAAGCTCGCGCGTGTCTTGAAGATAGATCGCCGGCGTGGCCGCTGCTGGTGGATAGCGCGTTTGATACGCAGAGCAAGATTGTTTCGGGGGTCGCGGTGGATGGGCGGTCGGTCTATTGCTCGACGCTGGCGGGGACGTTTTATTGCCTGGACAAGGTCAGCGGGAAGCTGAAATGGCAGTATTTCTCGGGGGAGCCGCTGGAATTTGGGCCGCAGCTCACGGATACGACGGTGTATCAGTATGTTCCGGGATTGGGGCTGACGGCGCTGGAGAAAACTAAAAAGTTGGTTCTGGGGGATGAGGAGACGGTGGACGAATCGCCGGTTCATACGCCGAAATGGTCGCTGAGATCGGCGGGCAGGATTCTTGCCGAGGACGATCAGTTCGTCTATGTCGTGTTTGGGCGGCCGGATCAGATGCGCGGTCTGGCGGCGGTGGACAAGCAGACGGGGAAGATCAAATTCATGACGCACCGGCGCGATCTGGCGTTTGTGACATGCCAACCAAAGGCGGCGATGATTTACGGGGTGACCGTGAATGGATTGGTCGTGGCGATGAAGCCGGTGTTGGAGCCGGGGTCTTATGGCGAGATCGCGGAGAATTCGGTTCCGGAGAGTTCGCCGGCGTCGCTGGATGGATTGACGGCTCATGTCCGATGATCTGGTTCCAGTTCGCCGGGCGCTGCTTTCGGTTTCGGACAAGACCGGGCTGCTCGAATTCGCCAGGGCGCTGGTGGATGAATTCCATGTCGAACTAATCAGCACGGGAGGGACGGCGCGATTTCTGCGCGAAAGCGGGCTGAAGGTTACCGATGTTTCGGAGGTGACGGATTTTGCGGAGATGATGGACGGGCGGGTCAAGACGTTGCATCCGAAGATACATGGGGGGTTGCTGGCGCTGCGGGATAATTCCGAGCATGTTGCCGCCATGAAGGCTCACGGGATACAGGCAATCGATTTGCTTTGCGTCAATCTGTATCCGTTTCGGGAGACGGTTGCCAAGCCGGGCGTTTCGATGGAGGAGGCGATCGAGAACATCGACATTGGGGGGCCGTCGATGATTCGGTCGGCGGCGAAGAATCATCGGTTTGTGCTGGTGGTGACTGATCCGGGCCGATACGAAAAAGTTTTGGGCGATCTGCGGAAACATGGGGGGGCTTCGTGTGGGGAGCATCGGTTTAAGCAGGCGCAGCGGGCGTTTGCGTTGACGGCTGAATATGATGCGGCTATCGCTGGGTTTTTGGGCAAGCGGATCGAATCCGAAGGATTTCCGGAAAGGCTTGATCTCTCGCTAACGCGCCGGCAAGTGCTGCGGTATGGGGAAAATCCGCATCAGAAAGCGGCGTTGTACGTTGATGATCGAAAAAGCAGTGAAGCGTCCGTCGCGCGGGCGGAGCAGTTGCACGGGAAAGAGCTTTCGTACATCAATCTGCTGGATGCGGATGCGGCGCTGGCGGCGGTGAGGGAATTTGGCGAGCCGGCGGCGTGCATCGTGAAGCATGCGACTCCGTGCGGGTGCGCGGCGGCGGGGGATGCAGCGACGGCTTTTCGGAAGGCGTTTGAAGGGGATCCGCTGGCGGCGTTTGGGGGGATTGTCGCGATCAACCGGCCAGTTGATCATGCGGTTGCGGTGGCAATTACATCGATCGACAAGCTGCTGGAGGTGATTGTTGCTCCGGATTTTGGCCAGGATGCGCTGGCGATTTTGAAAGAGCGATGGAAGAACGTGCGGCTTCTGCGGGTGGGGCCGCTGGGAACGGCTGATCCGTCGGACCGACACATGCACAAGATTGTGGGGGGGTATTTGATTCAGGAGCGCGATTTGGCTGGGGTCGAGGGAACGGCGTGGAAGACGGTTTCGCGGCGAGCACCGTCGGCCGCGGAATTGGCGGATCTTCAATTTGCGTGGCTGGTTTGCAAGCATGTGAAAAGCAATGCGATTGTGGTCTGCAAGGATCGGATGCTTCTGGGCGCGGGGGCGGGGCAGATGGATCGGCCGAGCGCGGCGAGGCTGGCGATTGGCAAAGCTGGATCACGCGCGGCGGGGGCTGTGGCTGCCAGTGATGCTTTTTTCCCGTTCCCGGATGGGCCGGAATTGCTTTTGGACGCCGGTGTGACCGCGATCGTTCATCCGGGGGGATCGTTGAAGGATCAGGAGACGATCAAGCTGGTTGATGAGCGCGGGGCGGCGATGGTTCTTACGGGGCAGCGGCATTTTAAACATTAAAAATGCAGTCATCCAAAGATCTGATCGTCGAACCGATCGGCGTGGAAGTGGAAACGCTGGCGCGCCCGATCTCGTGGCGCGAGCTTTTCGGTAATGATAATCCGGTGGAATTGGAGATTGGGATCGGGAAGGGGACGTTTCTTACCGATGCGGCCAAGGGTCGGCCGAGGACTAATTTCTTTGGGTTGGAATATGCCCGATGGTTTTGGCGGTATGCCAGTGACCGGCTGCGGCGAAATGATTGCCAGAATGTTCGCACAGCCCGGGCGGAGGCGGGGTATTTCGTGCGGGAGTTTGTGCCGGACGGGTCGCTGGCGGTGGTGCATATCTATTTTCCGGATCCTTGGCCGAAGAAGCGGCATCATAAGCGGCGGTTGATTCAGGCGGGGTTTTTATTGCAGGTTCAGCGGATTCTTGAGCCGGGGGGGCGATTGCAGATCGTGACGGATCATGAGGAGTATTTTCGGCAGATAGAGGAGGTGGTGAGGGGGTCGCCGCTGAAGGTGGTCGATTATGCGGCGGGGGAAGTGGGGACGAATTTTGAGAGGAAGTACCGGAAGGAGGGGCGGAAGTTTTATGCGATTGGAGCAATGCGTGGATTGAGAGACTGAAGATATTTATCGGCGACGGTCTTCATGCAGGCCGCCGCCAGGGGCGGCGAGCGAAGGCCAGGCCGGTAAACAGAAGGCCGAGCGACGCGGGTTCGGGGACAGCGGTGAGGGAGATGTCGGTCAAGGCGATGCCGTTTCCCTGGCTGCCGCTGGCTACAAAGGTCAAATAGGCTCCGTTGAGGTTTTCGAGGGCTGGGTTGGTGATCGTAATTTGATCCTGCTGAGTCGCGGTGCTATCGGCGACTTAGCGAACCGACGAGCGTATTGCCGAGATACACTTGCAATTCAACGCTGGACTGGGAAGCGGGCGGTAGTTCGGAGAGGGCGTTGTAGTCAAAAGATAAAAGCATGGGTTCGTCGGCAGTGGGAAGCTGCAAAAGCTGACGGAGCGCGTAGTTGTTTTGGGGATTCGGCTGGAGGACGACTTTTCCGTTGCTGACCGAGACCCCCCCGTTGCCGTAGATTGAATCGGGAGAAGAATAATTCATAGTGGCCTCCCAACCGGCGTTTCCCAGGCTGAAATCGCCATTGCCGACGAGATTGCTGGAGATTGGGTCGTAGGCGAATTGAAAGTAGCCGGGCTGATAGCTGATGGTGCGACCCATGTCCGTCGTGGCGCCATAGGTGTAGTCCGCAACCAGGGCATTTGGCACAGGCGCAAACGCATAGACTGCTCGCTGGGCGCCGGGGCTGAGCGAAATCGTATCGGAAGATACGTTCCGCTCGGAAAAGTTTCCGGGCGCAGCGGGAGTTTCGCTGATCTGCAATGGACTTGGTCCGGCTTGCTGGATTAGCAGTTGCTGACCCGAGGCGACGCCAACATTTGACAGCGTTGTGCCGTCCGGAACCACCCCATTATCCAGTAGCATTTGGACGGTGAAACTCGGCAGTGCTCGGATAAGACGGTCGTAACTGGGAAAAAAAGGGCCAGAGCTCCTGCCGCCAGAGGTGACCAGTCCCAAGTTCGTGTAGGCAGGGTCGCTGGCTGGGTAATTGTAGGTGAACTCATCGCTGACAATGCTGACGGCGGGATAGATTCCGGGCTCGCCTACCTGGGTTTGAAACGTGCCGGATGGATAGGAGTATTGCGCCTGACCGCCCAAAGAGTTGAGCGTAACAACATTGCCGGCGAGATTGATAACCGTGTCGCCGTTAATCACAGGGGTTTGAGGCCCGATCCGAATGTGAATGGAGAAATCTGCGAAGCAGCGGGATTGATGACGAAAGCTGTCGTGGGGGTTGTGAAAACCGGAAGCGCTGTTGCGAGAAGGCTATTGCCGTTGACGGCGCCGCTGAGCCGCCAGGTGGCGCCGGACGGGGTTGTGGTTGATTGGGTGATTACGGGAGTCAGCGCGCCGGTGTTGGAGATTGAGTCGATCTGGATTGAGGTTGAGTTTACCTGCAAGCCATAGAGTTGACCGTTGGTGTAGGCGATATCGGCCAATGGGGCGTTAATCGAGATCGAGCCCTCGCATGCCCCCGTCTGGGCATTATTGATGTAAACAGCAGAAGTGTTTGTGGGGCTAGACAAAGAAAAGAGTCCATAGAGATCACTATTGCTGGCCGCGGCCCCTACTGTGCTGCCAGAAACCGAGTCGGCTTGAACGACCGGGAGTTGCATTGGGCCGTTAAAACCCTGAACAGACAGACTGCCCGAGCCATTTTCTGGTTGATAGACGGCAGTTGCCGCGTTCGTCGGGCCGGCAAAAAACGATGATGACACAAATAATGTCGCCGCGAAGCACTTTGACCGCATAAAACCTCCTGTTTCCGCTATTGCATTATAATGCGTTAAAGCACGGGGCAATCCGCATGGGTGATTTCCTGTTTTATTGCGGGAATTTTCCCTATGGAACGAACGCGGCCGATAAAAATCCGCTTTTTAGTTAATGAACGCAATGTGACCCGTCCGATAACTTGCAAGACGCTTTATCGAAAGGTGACACATGAAAGCAGCATATTTGGCGACTATTTGCGGCGGGTTTTTTGTTGCGGCGGCTCTTTTGGCTTTGGGCGGATGCGTGGAAGGGCGTCCGACATTGTTGCCGAACGCGGACTCGAATCTGCGGAAGAATTCCACCCAATTCGCGGCCGATGCGGCCAAGCGGACGTATGAGGCGGATGCGCCCAAGAGCGATCTGACGATCGCCCGCGCCGAATACAACCTGATGGAAAAGCAGTTCAACATCGCCAACCTCACGAACTGGGATTGGAAGGACATCGAGGTGTGGGTGAACCAGAAGTATGTGTTGAGCCTGCCGCAGTTTGCGAAGAATTCGGGCGAGGCTTTGAACTTCCAGCTTTTCTATGACAGCGAAGGGCATCATTTCGAGACGAATTGGGGTGGGAACCCGGTGAAGAGCCTGCAGATCTACGCGGATGGGAAGATGTACGACGTTGTCGCGACGTTGCAATAACGGCCGCGACGATCCCCCCATGTTCCCGTTGAGCGGTGGAGTGGGGGACGTATAGTGGCCGGCTGATATGCTCTTTACGGACCCGTGTTTTTTATTCTTGCTGCTGCCGATCATCCTGACGGCTTATTACTGCACGCCGCGAGCGGGAAAGAACTATGTCCTGCTGGCGGCGAGCGTTCTTTTTTACGCTTTGGGGGAGGGGTGGTCGACGTTTGTCGTCCTGGCGTCGATCACGATCAATTTTTTCATCGGGAAGTGGATTGAAAAGTCACCTAATCGCGAAGCGGGCAAAGTCGCGCTTGTGATCGGGGTTGTCATCAATCTGGGGCTGCTCTGCTCGTTCAAATATCCGGCCTTCATCGTTGAAAATCTAAACGGCGTTCTGGGGGCGATGGGGGTCCATGCACTTCCCCTTCCCAAGATTCACCTTCCGCTGGGGATTTCATTTTTCACATTCCATGCGTTGTCATACATCACGGATGTCTGGCGGCAGGATGTGAAGCCGATGAAACGCCCCAGCACGTTTGGGCTGTACATCATGCTTTTCCCGCAGTTGATCGCGGGGCCGATTATTCGGTACAAGACGATCTGCGATCAGTTCACGATCGGCGGCCCGCGGGGCAGGCACCATACTTGGGATACGTTCGCCGAGGGGGTTCGGCGGTTTATCATCGGATTCGGGAAGAAGATGTTGATCGCCAACACGGTCGCGCAGACAGCGGACACGATATTTACCATCAAGCCGTACCTGATTACGCCGGCGGTGGCGTGGCTTGGCGTGCTGTGCTACACGGTGCAGATTTATTTTGATTTCTCCGGATATACCGACATGGCGATCGGGTTGGGGAAGATGTTCGGGTTCACGTTCCCGGAGAATTTCAATTACCCGTATATCGCATCCAGCATCACGGATTTCTGGCGGCGATGGCATATCACGCTGACCAGTTGGTTCCGCGACTATCTTTACATTCCGATGGGCGGCAATCGCGTTCCCAAATGGCGGCTGTATTTGAACCTTCTGACGGTGTTTTTCCTTTGCGGACTGTGGCATGGAGCGACGTGGACGTTTGTCGCGTGGGGATTGTTTCATGGGGCATTTTTGATTATCGAGCGGGCCGGGCTTAAGGATTGGCTTGAGAGACATAAAATTCTGCAGCATGTGTATCTGTTGGTGGTCGTGATGGTCGGCTGGGTGTTCTTCCGGGCCAACACATTTACGGCGGCGGGGCAGTTGCTGATGCGGATGGCATTCATCGGTGGCAGCGGGTCGGCGTTCTTCACGACGGCGCAATGCGTTAATCGCACTCTGGTTATCGCCGTTGTCGCCGGCGTTTTGGGAAGTCTGCCACTGGCGCCGCTGCTGGGTGCGGCGATTGATCGAGTCGTCGCCACGGCGGATGGGGCCAAGTCATGGCTTGTTGATTTGACCGCTGGGTTGGGTGAGTTTGCCTTGCTGGCCGCGATCTTTATCGCATCGACCGCGCTTTCCGCCGCCGGAACTTATAACCCGTTTATTTACTTCCGCTTTTGAGCCGATGGCCCCGGAATTAACCATCGCGGAGAACCAATTAACTCGAAACCGCTTGAATGAAGCGGGGTCGCGCCCGCGATTGCTCGAGAGGGCGCGGGTGGCGGCGGCGATTTTTTTTGTGGCGGCGCTTTTTGTTCCGCTGGTTGGGGCGAGCCTGCATCTGGATCCGGTGCCGTCCTTCGAAAACCGGGCGATGGCGAGGCTGCCGGGCAGGCCGAAGACTTTCAAACAGTTCAGCCGATATTCCGATCTTTTCCTGGCGTACTACCGGGACCATTTCGGGCTACGAAATACGCTGATCCGGGGTCTTTCGCTGGTTAAATTTCACGGTGGGCTGGCGTTTGATCGGGGCACCAACATCATCATGGGCAAAGACGGCTGGCTTTTTTATCCCAAGGAGCCGGGGGATTTTCTGGCGGACCGGAATCTCGATCCGTTCACCTCCGGCGATTTGGATATCTGGCAGCAAATTCTGGAGCGGCGACAGAAGTTCTGCGCGGATCATGGAATCCCATTCATCGTTGTGGTTCCGCCGGATAAACAAACCGTTTACCCGGAGCTTCTTCCCCCAGATTTTTCAATTGTCGGGCCCAAAAGCAGGTTGGATCAATTGATCGATCGGCTTCGGGAAACACACTCACCCGTGGACCTCATCGATTTGCGGCCGGTCTTGCGGGAAGCGAAAAAATATCACCGCATTTATTTCAAAACCGACACGCATTGGAATGATTTGGGGGCCTACGCGGCGTATCCGGTCATTCTGGATGAGGTGAACCGGGTTCTTCCGGGGGCAAAATTGACTCCGCGGCCGCTGAGCAATTTCGTTCTTCACTCGTCGACGCGGTCGGGCGATCTGGCGTACTTTCTGAACCTGTATTACGAATACAACGAGGACTGGCCGCGGCTGGACAGCAAAGTTCCGTTTCCGATGGTTGGGGTTTCCGATACGACGCGCGGCGTCGATCCTCACGCGCCATCACTGTTCATGATTCACGACTCTTTCACGGGTTCGCTGTATCAGTTGCTCGGGCCTGATTTCAGCCGGGTGCGCTGGGAATGGACGACGATGATGAACGGCCCGGAGATTTTGAGCTTCAAACCGGACGTGGTGATCGACGAATTTGTGGAGCGGATGCTGTTCAAGCCGACGCCGGTGGATACGCCGGATGTTATGGCGGAGAAGCCGCGATAGAGCGGGACGAATTATGGGCATGACGCCAGCGACCATCGCGATGCCGCCCGTTCAAACGGCGATCATTCCGCCGATTCGAACAATTCTCGTCCGAGTGCTGGCGGGGGCGTTTTTGGTGTCGCTGTTTGTCCCGCTGATTGGGGCGTGGCGGGATTGGGATTTCGCGGGGGCGGCAAATGAAAATCGGCGGCTCGCGGAGGAGCCGCCGTTGCCGGACACTTTTAAGAGTGCCGGACATTATGCCGACCAGTGGTTGGGTTTTTATCGCGATCATTTTGGTTTTCGCAATACACTGATTCAGGCCGTCGCCGAGACACGCTTCCATGGATTTGGCACTGATGGCAATGCCAGCTACATCGCCGGGAAAGACGGCTGGCTTTTTTTTCGGCCGGAGGGGGATCGGAATTTCATGGGGTTTCGCGGGCTCAATCCGATGTCGGAGCAGGAATTAACCGCCTGGCAGGATTTGATCGAGAATCGCAGGGCATTTCTCGCGTCGAAGGGTATTCCGTATCTGGTCGTCATTCCGCCGGATAAACAGACAGTTTATCCGGAATATCTGCCGGCGGAGTATGCGCCGGTTCGCGAGGAGACGCATCTGGATCAGTTGGTGGCGCGGCTTCGCGAGACAAACTCGTCCGTTCATCTGATTGACCTGCGGCCAGCCCTGATCGAGGCCAAAAAACATAATCGGGTTTATTTCAAAACTGATACGCATTGGAATGATTATGGCGGGTACGCGGCGTATTCGGTTATTTTGGACGCGGTCAACCGGACATTGGGCGTGAAAATCGTTCCACAGCCGCTGAGTGATTTTGTTCCGCGGTCGACGATTCACTCGGGCGATCTTTCGCATCTGACGAATCTGTATTACGAATATGATGAGGACTGGCCGCAGCTGATTCGGCGGAGGCCGTTTCCGACGATTGTGAACCCGGAGGATCCTTATTTGCCGGTTATAACCCACGGGTCTGATCCGCACGCTCCGTCGCTGTTTATGCTTCACGATTCTTACACGCTGTATCTGTCTCAATTCCTCGGTCCCGATTTCAGCCGTGTGTGCTGGGACTGGAATACATCGATGAACGGGCCGCGGGTTGTGGCATTCAAGCCGGACATCGTGATCGATGAATTTCTTGAGCGCATGATGTACGGAACGGCGCCGGTGGATAGCGCGGATATTCTGGCGGCGCGGGCGAAGTAAGACGGGACGATTTATGGCCATGACGCCAACGACCATCGCATTGCCGCACGAAGGGGCGACGGACGTCTCCGGATTGACGCCGGGGCGGGCGGTGATGCGGACGATGCTGGTGCGGCTGTTGGCATTTGTATTTCTCTTATCGTTGTTTGTTCCGCTGATCGGGGCGTGGCGGCATTGGGACTTTGCCGGCGCATCCAATGAAAACCGGCGGCTGGCGGAGATGCCGGTTTTGCCGCGGAATTTGAAGGATGCGGGCAAATATTCCGATCGCTGGCTTAGTTTTTATCGCGATCATTTTGGTTTGCGGAACACGCTGATCCGAGCGGTCGCGGAGACGCGATTTCATGGGCTGGGGGCGGATATCGACGGGAGCGTCATTATCGGCAAAGACGGGTGGCTTTTTTTCCGGCCGGATGGGGATAAAAATCTGATTGCGTATCGGGGGCTCAATCCGTTGTCGGAAGAGGAATTGAACGCGTGGCAGGATTTGCTGGAAAAACGGAACGCTTGGCTGGCGTCGAAGGGGATTCCGCTTTTGGTTGTGATGCCGCCGGACAAGCAGACGGTGTATTCGGAGTATCTGCCGCCGGAATATGCGCGGCTGCGGACTCAATCGCGGATGGATCAGCTTGTGGAGCGGCTTCGGGAAACGCATTCGCCGGTTCGATTTCTGGACCTGCGGCAGGCGTTGCTGGCGGCCAAGCCGACGGGAATTCTGTATCACAAGACTGATACGCATTGGAATGATTCGGGGGCTTTCGTGGGGTACAGCGTTATCATTCGGGCGGTGAAGGAACTGCTGCCGAAGTGGAATATCACGCCGCAGACGCTGGATGATTTTGGCGCGGGCCGTTGCACCCGGAAGTCGGGGACCTGGCGAAAATGATGGACATGCCGGATCAATATCCGGATGAAGGGTTCCAACTGGTGCGGAAGATTCCGTTTGAGATACCTCCGACGCTGATGGATCGGGAAGAAATCACGGTGACGGATTCGCACGATTCGGCGAAGCCGAGGCTGGTTTTTTATCGCGATTCGTTTGGGATTGGGCTGGCGCAGATGCTGGGTCCGCATTTTGGGCGGGTGGTTTACGCGTTTTTTTATTCGATGGATCCGACCATGATTATGAAGGAGAAGCCGGATTTGGTGATCGATGAGTTTCTGGAGCGGAATCTTTATATCGCGCCGCCGACTGATCCGGTGGAGATTCGGCGGTTTGGGGAGCGGTAATCGCTCCCGATTTGGTCGGCGATGGGTTCGATTTTTCGTGTAAGGTCTTTAATTCTAACGTCAAGTTTTAACCGCGGAGAACGCAGAGATCGCAGAGAGGAATTGCGGAGAAGAATGGGCTATGGCGGTTTCTGGCTGTCTCTGCGATCTCTGCGTGCTTGTATGTTCAAAAAGCCCGGTATCGGTTCTACTTCCACTCGTCGTGTTCGCGTGACGACGAGCGCAGCGAGGAGTCATGCGAACACGACGATCGGCCCAAAACCGGTCGCGCCTCGGCACTCCAAGGCCGTCGCAGAGCGTGGTTCAAGCCGATCTCGTGTCTCGCAGCCCGAACAGCCGACTGAGCCTCTGCATCCCGCAAGCTCGCATTTGCAAGAAAGGGCCACCATGACTTCCGTTTCCGATGTTCACGCGACGATGCCCTATCTGGGCATTGATGTCTCCAAAGACAAGCTCGATCTGGCCGTCGAGGGCCAAGCCGGGGTTGTCGTTTTCGCCAACGATGCCGCCGGGATCACGCAACTGATCGAACACATGCGGCAACTGCGGCCGACTCTGATCGTCCTGGAAGCCACCGGCGGTTACGAGAAGCTTCTTCTCAACACCGCCCTCGATGCGGCATTGCCCATCGCCCGCGTGCAGCCCGGCCGGGTGCGCCACTTCGCCAAGGCCCAGGGCCTCCTGGCCAAGACGGATGGGATCGATGCTCATCTCTTGGCGGTCTATGCCCGCTGTCTCCAGCCCGCGGTCAGCGAAAAACGCTCGAAAAACCAGCTCGAGCTCGACGCCCTGCTGGTCCTGCGCCGACAGCTCATCGACACCCGCACCGCCCTGACCAATCAGAGGCAGACGGCCGACCACTCCTTCGTCCGCGCCACGCTGGACAAACTTCTCCGGCAGATCCACGACCGGCTCAAGCAGGTCGAAAAAAAGATCACCCGTCTGATCGACTCCGACGATGATCTGGCCGGCCGACGCGATCTGCTTTTGTCCGTTCCCGGCGTCGGCAAAACCACCGCCGCCACTCTGGCCGCCCAACTTCCCGAATTGGGCAAGATCGATCGTTGTCAGATCAGCGCCCTGGTTGGCGTGGCGCCGTACAACCGCGATTCGGGAAAGTGGGCGGGAAAACGCGCCATCTTCGCCGGACGCGCTGCGGTCCGCAGCGTGCTCTACATGGCAACGATCACCGCCATTCGTTGTAATCCGGTGATCCGCATGTTCGCCGAGCGTCTGGAAAACGCGGGCAAACTGCCCAAGGTTGTCATCACCGCGTGCATGCGAAAGCTGCTGACGATTCTCAACGCCATGGCCCGCGACGGCATTACATGGAGTCCAAAATGTCAACTTCAAAACGCTTGACAACTAACACAGCCGCTCTGCGGTTAAATAGCCGCGCACAGGAGGGGGAAGGCGCGTGGCGGGAAAGGTCTCGTCGGAGCGGCGAAAAGGCGTTATATTGGGGAGCGTGAAAGAGAAGGGATTGAGTGAGCCGAACTGAATCATTGCCGCCGGCGGGAATAGACGCTACGGGTTTGCTTGAGCGCGCGCGCAAAGCGTCAACGACTATTTTCGGCAGTTGAACGATAAATATCCTTCGTCGCCGCCTCGGCTGCTGGAGTCGATTCAATATAGCTTGATGGCCGGGGGGAAGCGATTGAGGCCGGCGTTGTTGTTGGAAAGCGCGCGGGCTTGCGGGAATCAACCGGATCGTGCCGCGCCGACGGTCACGGCGGTCGTCGCGGCGGCGGCGATGGAACTTATCCACACATTCAGTTTGGTTCACGATGATTTGCCGGCGATGGATGATGACGATCTGCGCCGGGGGCTGCCGACGAATCATAAAGTGTATGGTGAGGCGATGGCGATTCTCGCGGGGGATGCGATGACGACCATGGCGTTCGAGATCGTCGCGGCGGATGCGGATCCCAAGTTGGTTCCGTCGCTGGTTCTGGAATTGGCCCGGGCATCGGGACCGGCGGGGATGATCGGCGGGCAAGTCATCGACATGGATGAAAAGCATCCGCCGAAGAATCTGGCGGAGCTGCAACATCTGCATCGGATGAAAACAGGGGCTCTTCTGACGGCTTCGTGTCGGATGGGCGCGATCGCCGGTGGCGCGACTGCCCCGCAATTGCAGGCTCTGGATAGCTTTGGTCGGCATCTGGGGCTGGCTTTTCAAATTGTTGACGACATTCTTGACCAGACTGCCACGCCTGAGGAATTGGGGAAGGCCACGAAAAAGGATGCCGAGAAAGGGAAGGTGACTTATCCAATGTTGCTTGGGCTGGAAGAGAGCCGGCGGCAAGCGAGAGAGCAGTTATCGCATGCAATGGATGCCCTTAAGCTGTTTGAGGGGCGGGGTAATGGGCTTAGGGCGTTGGCTGAGTTTGTAGTGGAGAGGCACAAGTGACGGCAGAGTGGGAATTTGCGGCCGCCGGCGACTTTGTGGTAAATTTTGCGTCCGAGGGCTGGAAATGCGGGTGAGAATCGCCATATTTGCTGCGCAGCGTCGCATGGCCGAGGCTCGATACGCTGTCTGGCTTGCGGCGGTGCCCAGGAATGGATGCCTGGTTTACAGGAGATTTGTGTATGGGTCTGCTGGAGTCGATCCAAGTTCCGACGGACATTCGCCGTCTTTCCATGGAAGAGTTGACGGTCCTGGCCGCGGAAATCCGGGATAGCATTGTTCAGTCGGTCAGCAAAAACGGGGGGCATCTGGCAAGCAACCTCGGCGTTGCCGAGCTGACGATCGCCCTGCATTACGTTTATGACTTTGGGCCGTACCCGACTGGGCCGGATTCCCTGCTTTGGGATGTGGGTCATCAATGCTATGCCCATAAGATGCTGACCGGGCGGGCGGCTAAGTTTCCCACATTGCGAAAAAAGGGGTCCGTCAGCGGATTCCCTAATCCTGAAGAATCGCCTTATGACCTTTTTGCGGTCGGTCATGCCGGGACGGCTATCAGCACGGCTGTCGGAATGGCCCGCGGCGCTGATCTGATGCGTAAACCGGGGAATGTCGTGGCGGTGGTTGGTGATGCTTCCATCGTTAATGGCCTGGCGTTTGAGGGATTGAACAATGCGGGCACGCTCAAACGGCAGCTTTTGATCATCCTGAACGACAACGGCATGAGCATTAGCCAGCCGCAAGGGGCGTTTAGCCAATATTTGGAGCGGATTCGCGTCAGCACAACTTACGGGGAGGCGAAGCGCCTGGCGGAAAAGTTTGTCGGGCGGTTGCCGCAGAACGTCGGTCATACGGTTGAATCGGTCTGGCGGCATGTGACAGACGGCGTGAAGAGCGCGCTGTGGCCGGGCAAAATTTTTGAGACTCTTGGGATCAAATATTTCGGGCTGCTCGACGGGCACGATCTGCCGGGGCTGATCGATATGCTGGCGGAGATCAAGCACGTGCAGGCGCCGGTGCTTTTGCATCTGAAGACGGTCAAAGGGAACGGGTACGAAATCGCCAGTTCGGAGCCGACGAAATTCCACAGTCCGTCGGCGTTTCAGGTGAACGGGTGCCGGGTCGAAATCCTCAAAGGGCCGGGGAAATCTTGGACGACCGCATTTGCGGATGCCATGATCGCGCTGGCGAAGAAGGATCCGCGAGTGATGGCGCTGACGGCGGCGATGCCGGATGGCACGGGGCTTTCGAAATTCGAGAAGGAATTTCCGGCGCGGTACTTGGATACCGGAATTTGCGAAAGCCACCTGACGGCGATGGCCGCGGGGATGGCCAAAGCGGGGATGAGGCCGTTCGCGGCGATTTATTCGACGTTTCTCCAGCGGGCATTTGATCAGGTTTGGCAGGAAGTGACGCTGAACCAATTGCCGGTTTGCTTCTGCATGGATCGGGCCGGATATGTTGGCGACGATGGGGCTGTGCATCATGGTTTCATCGACCAAGCGTTTTTGCGCCCGCTGCCGGGAATCGTGCTGATGGCGCCAAGTGACGAGGCCGAGTTGAATCGGGCGGTGCGGTTGGCGCTGGCGCTAGAGACGGTGAGTGCGATCCGCTATCCGCGCGATAATGTGCCGGAGAAAAATTTCGAGGAAGTGATCGATCCGTCGCTCAAGTCCGCCGCTGGGCAGGAATGGCAGGCGGGACGCAGCCGGGTGCTGCGCGAGGGGAGTGATGCGACTGTTATTGTCTACGGTGCGCTGGCTGAGAGCGCAATGTCGGCGGCGGTGGAACTGGCGAATGACTCGATTGATGTTGAGATTATTGACGCTCGGTTTTGTAAGCCGCTGGATGCGGAAATGGTTTCGCGCGTTGTGCGCCCGGGTCATCCGGTGTTGACGCTGGAGGATCATTCGCTGCAAAACGGATTTGGCTCGGCCGTTATCGAGCATGCGGTTGCCCATGGATTGCCGACGCAACATATCACTTGTCTTGGAATGCCGGATCGGCTGATTGCGCATGCGACGCGGAAGCAGCAGCTTGCGGAGGTTGGGCTGGATACGGCGGGGATCGCGGCGAGCATCCGGGCCGCTGTGGAGACGAAGCCGCGCGTGGAGGTTTCTGTCCGTTCCACCAGGGAACGAAAAACGCTGGCGGGCAACGAAGCGTAAACCGCGCTTGTCAGTTAATCAGAATTCAGTTGAACTCGCCGCAAAAAAACGGTAGCCTGATTGGCGTTCTTTGGGCATTTCTCATTTTGCGGAAGGAAATTTTATGGTTGCCGCTCTTATCGAACTGTTAGTCGTTGTCGTGGCGATTGCAGGGCTTTGGAAGACATTTGATAAGGCGGGGAAGCCGGGGTGGGCGGCGATCGTTCCAATTTACAATGTTATTGTGATGCTGGAAATCGCGGGCAAACCCCTTTGGTGGATCGTGTTGTTCCTGATCCCGCTCGTGAACCTGGTGGTTGCCATTTTGGTGAGCATTGCGATCGCCGAAAAATTTGGGAAGAGCGCCGGCTTTGGGGTTGGACTGGCGTTGCTGTCATTCATTTTCTACCCGATTCTTGGATTCGGAGATGCCCAATTTGTCGGTGGCGCGGCGGGCGCGGCGGCTTAAAAATGGTGTGATGCAGTGACAAGTGATTCGCAAGCGGCCTGAAGGGCCGCTTTTTTTATTTTGGCTTTTTCAGCCAGTAATCCCGGAAAGCTTTCAAACGGGGCAGGCTCTCGCGGTCCTTGGGCCGGTTAGCGGCGACTTTGCTGGCGATGATATCGTCGGGATGGCAGACCGGGAATCCGTCGATTTCGATATGGCGACGCCAGGCGTCCTCGAATCGCTCGATTCCATCCGGAGCGAAGACGAGATCCATGTCAAACGGCCCATTTTTGAGTTGGACGAAATCCTTTCCTCGCTCGATGTCGAGAATTTCGCCCTCGGTGAGCTTGAAGCCGAGTTGAGCCAATGCCGTGACCAGCGATCGTGAATTCTGAGGGTTCTTTTCGACAAAGAGGTCGGCGTCCTGGGTGACGTCGGGAAATCCGAGAATGATAGCTCCCGACTTTCCGATGAAGAGATATCTCACCCCGAGCGGCGTGAAAGCGTCTCTGATTTCCTCAGCTTGCCGATAGTCAAATGTCGCCATATCCGAGCCATGAAGGCAAATTGTCCCGGCACCATTTGCGATATTGTTCCATCGTATCGAACGCGCGAAAGCGGGCGTCATCCATAACAGGCTTGTAGGTGCGGATGAATGCGTATTTCATGCGCTGTTCCAGAGGCCGCCGCGCTGCCGCCTCGAACTCGGCAAGCCATTCGGCCGGAATTTCGTCATTTTCGCTCACCATTACATTTTACGGCGGGGAAATGCTGATTAACATAGGGACGGTAAATCAGAAATTCGAAATCCGAAATCAGAATGACGAATCAAATTCGAAATCCGAAACCCGAAACCAGAGATCACAAAATTGGCTGGAATTGACATGCGGGTTGTCGTCGCGCCGGACAAATTCAAGGGATGTTTGAGCGCGGCGGAAGTTGCCGGGGCGATGGAGGCGGGGCTGCGGCGATCGCGCGGGGATGTGGATGTGGACCGGTGTCCGATGGCCGATGGGGGGGAGGGGACGGTTGAAGCACTCGTCATGGCGACGGGAGGGCGGTTTGTTTTTCGCCGGGTTACGGGGCCGATTCCGGATATGAAGGTGGAGGCGAGATTCGGCGTTCTGGGGGACGGTCAGACCGCGGTGATCGAAATGGCGGCGGCCAGCGGGCTGGCGCTGCTGAAGCCCGACGAACGCGATCCGATGCGAACGACGACGTTTGGAACGGGTGAGTTGATGATGGCGGCCGTGGAGATCGGGGTGTCACGTATCATCCTGGGAATTGGCGGGAGCGCGACGATCGACGGTGGAATCGGTTGCGCGCAGGCGTGCGGGTTGCCGGTGATTCTTGAAGGCGGAGAACCGATCTCGCCGGGAGAGCCGCTGGTGGGGGCGGACGTTGAACGGGTTGTGCTCATCAAGCACGGGCGGGGAAGTCCGATTGAAAGAGTCCGGATTGAAGTTGCCTGCGATGTGGCCAATCCGCTTTATGGAAAGGATGGGGCGGCCGAAGTGTATGGGCCGCAAAAGGGGGCTACGCCGGGGCAGATTCGTGAATTGGACGCGGCGCTTAGAAGCTTGGCGCGTCGGAATGACAAGGTCGCGGAGGCGAATCTTCCGGCGCGGGAGCGGCGGGGGGATTGGGGTTTGGGATGGCCGCGTTCTTTGGGGCGAAACTGGTCAGCGGTGTGGAGATTGTCATGGACGCGGTGGGGTTTCGGGGGCGTCTGGCTGGAGCGGATTTATGTTTCACCGGCGAGGGGCGGCTGGATCGATCGAGCTTACGCGGCAAGGTGGTTGGCGGAGTTGCGCGGGTGTGCCGTGATGCGCGGATTCCGTGCGTTGCGCTGGCGGGCTCTGTTGAGCCGGGGGTGGATTTTGGCGCCCTGGGAATGACGGCGATTCAGATCGGTAATGGAACGATCACGCCGGAAGAATCGATGGAACAGGCGGAGGCGCTAATCGCGGCGAGGGCGCAAAAAGTTCTGGACGGGCGCTGAATAAGATTACATCGACTTTGTGGCGGTATTTCGACGCCGCAGGCCAAGAGCGCACAAGGCGAAGCTGGCGACTGCGAAGGTCGCGGGCTCGGGGACGGACGCTGGCGCTGGAGCAAGAAGGCTGGCGTTGCCGCCACCTTGGAGCGAGGCAAGGCCGAGATCCAAAGTCGTGGCGTTGGTGTCGATGACGAGATCCACCGAAGTTTGGCCGGGAAGGACGGTCGAAGCCACGGGGAAGTCGAAGTCGATCGTGTCGCCACCGTTCTGGGTGTTCCGGGCCATGGTGGCGGGAAAATTGCCGCCGGTTCCCGAGCCGGCCAGAAAATCCGCATCGGTGAGGAATCCCGAATAACTGGCGATGGAAAAATGGTTTATTGGGTTATCGTCATCGTCCGGATTCGATGAATTGATATTGCTGAACTGATATACAAAGTCCAAATCTCCGGGAGCGAATTCATTGGTGGGATCGCTGTAAACTTTCGTATCCAGAAGTCCCGTAAATGCAATATCACCCGGCGGGACGTAGTTTCCCGTGAAGGATTGCGGGCCGGTATCAAGAAGCAAGGTGCCCCCGAACGAGATAGCTCCGGTCGTGGGGACACCTGATTGTCCGGGCAGAATGATCACCGCCATGACAGGGGTGCTCAACCCACAGAATATCCCGCCAACGGCGATGGTCAACGCGAGGATCTTCCTGTTATTCAATATTTGCAAGATTTTCTGCGACATGATCTGGTTCTCCGCTCCCGGGTTTCCCAAAATACCGCTTTGTCCGCTTCGTAAAACCTACTGCGTCAATTGCGCTGTCGTCTCCGACGGAGTATCAATCCGCTGGCCGCGATAGCCAATGTCGCTGATGCCGGTTCTGGAATTCCTCCACTGACGCCATACGGAACCGTGGCCGAGGCTCCGGCAGTGCCATCATCAATTACTTCGCCGCTGCCCATTTTGTAAGCCGTCGCATTGGTCTGGATAACCAGATAATCACTGCTTGCGCCGGGCCCAATGCCGGCGAAGTACCAATCGATGATGTTGTTCCCAAGTCGATCTGCGCCGCTCGGGTCAACGCCGGTTTGCTGGTAGCCAACATTCGTCGTAAATGTGCCGAAGGGAGAAATGGTCAGTTCCGTGTAGGAATCGGTGCTCCCAGGGTCGTTGCCTACCTGATAGACGAAGTCCAGGGTATTTGAAGTTGGCGTGTCATCGAATACCCAGCTTTGGAGGGTGCCTGTGAGCGCCGAGCCGGGGTTATTAACCAAAGTTTCCACACCCGAATAATAAACTTGAGGCCCAGTGGGTAAGCCTAAGGTGTCAACAGCGGGGGTTACGCCGAAGTTGATCGATGTATTAGGCAGCAAAGGAAGCAACGCCGCTCTGGCGGATGGGCCGCCAAAACCGACAATCAACGCTGAAATTGCGAATGCCCCCCGAGGGATTCCACATTTTACTTTTCGCAGTATATTCATCTTCTCCGCTCCAGATTCAATGCCCGTACCGGTCAAAATGCTCGCTGATGACTGAACAGTACAACTAGCAGATTAATAGCTCTATTCCCCCAAAGCAAGAAAATAAATCGCGAATTTATCTCATTCATGCACTATTAATGATCGCTTCCGCGCGGATAGGGCCTACCTGATCCCAAACAATACCCTCATGAAATTGACGTAAAAAAGGTATATATTGTCGCTAATTGGCCAAATGGGGGATTCTGGTCGAGGGCTGATCCAGGACCAACCGGCTCATATAGCTATATTGAATAGACAGTTAGCCGACTTGAGTCTTTTCCGCGGCCTTGGCGGAGCGTTTGAACTGGAACGCCCGGCCGGTGGAGTCCACGTCGATGTGGATCGTGTCGCCGTCGCCAAATTCGCCACCCAAAATTTTTGTGGCGACGGGGTTTTCGATCCGCTGTTGAATGACCCGTTTCAGCGGCCGGGCGCCGTAGGCGGGATCGTAGCCCTCCTCGGCCAGAAGGTGGATGGCCTTCGGGCTGAGCGTCAGCTTGAGATGCCGGTCGGCCAGACGTTTGCGAAGATGATCGAGTTGGACATCGACGATTTTCCCGATCTGATCGCGCGACAGAGGGTGGAACAGGATCGTCTCGTCGATGCGGTTGAGGAATTCGGGGCGGAAATGGTCCTTGAGCAGCGTTTTCACGGCGGCTTCGATTTCCCAGGGCTCGGCTGACTGGCTGGCGAGTTTTTGGATCTCGGCGCTGCCGATGTTGCTGGTCATGACGATGACCGTGTTTTTGAAATTGACCGTGCGGCCCTGGCCGTCGGTGAGGCGGCCATCGTCGAGCACCTGCAGCAGCACGTTGAAGACATCGCGATGGGCTTTTTCGATTTCGTCGAAGAGGATGACGGAATACGGGCGGCGGCGAACGGCTTCGGTGAGGCGGCCGCCTTCTTCGTAGCCGACGTACCCGGCGGGCGCGCCGATCAGTCGGGCGACGGAATGCTGTTCCATGAACTCGCTCATGTCGATGCGGACCATGGCGTTTTCATCGTCGAAGAGAAACTCGGCCAGAGCTTTGCACAGTTCGGTTTTGCCGACGCCGGTGGGGCCGAGGAAGAGGAAGCTGCCGATCGGGCGATTGGGGTCGCCCAGGCCGGCGCGATTGCGGCGGACGGCATCGGAGACGGCGCGCACGGCTTCGTCCTGGCCGATGACGCGCTGGCCGAGACGCTCTTCCATCTTCAGGAGTTTTTCGCGCTCGCCTTCGAGCATGCGGCTGACGGGGACGCCGGTCCAGCGGCTGACGACTTCGGCGATTTCCTCGGCGGTGACTTCTTCCTTCACCATCGCCTGGCCGGATTTGGTCAGATCGTCGCAGGCGATGATTGGCCTGCTCGATCTTGCCGATTCAGCTCGCGGATCTCGCCGTATTGGATTCGGGCGGCGACTTCCGAGTTTCCCTGCCGCTGGGCCTGTTCCAGTTCGACCTGCTTGTTGTCCAGCTGTTCCTGGAGCGACTTGATCGCGCGCATCGCGCCGACTTCGTTTTCCCAGCGGGCGGAGAGGCGGGTGTTCTTCTCCTGCAATCCGGACAGTTCCTTCTCGGCCTTGTCGCACTGCTGCTGGGAAGCCGGGTCTTTTTCGCGGCGAAGGGCTTCGAGCTCGATCTGAAGCTGCATGATCCGCCGGCGAATTTCATCCAGTTCGGCGGGCATGGAATCGTTTTCGATCCGCAGGCGGCTGGCGGCTTCGTCGATCAGGTCGATCGCTTTGTCGGGGAGAAAGCGGTCGGCGATGTAGCGATCGGACAGGACCGCCGCGGAGACGATGGCGTTGTCGGTGATGCGTACGCCGTGATGGGTTTCGTAGCGCTGCTTCAGGCCGCGCAGGATGGCGATCGTGTCTTCGACGCTGGGCTGGCCGACGACGATCGGCTGGAATCGGCGTTCCAGGGCGGCGTCTTTTTCGATGTGCTTTCGGTATTCATCGAGAGTCGTCGCGCCGATGGTGCGAAGTTCGCCGCGGGCGAGGGCGGGCTTGAGCAGATTGCCGGCGTCCATCGAGCCTTCGGCCTTGCCGGCGCCGACGACGGTGTGCAGTTCGTCGATGAAGAGAATGATCTGCCCGTCGCTGCCGGTGACTTCCTTGATGACGGCCTTGAGCCGGTCCTCGAATTCGCCGCGGATATTTCGCGCCGGCGATCAGCGCGCCCATGTCCAGGGCGATGATGCGCTTGTTCTGCAGGACGGCGGGGACGTCGCCGTTGAGCATGCGGATGGCCAGGCCTTCGACGATGGCGGTTTTGCCGACGCCGGGCTCGCCGATGAGGACGGGATTGTTCTTGGTGCGGCGGGAAAGGACCTGCATGGTGCGGCGGATTTCCTCGTCGCGGCCGATGACCGGGTCGATCTTTCCCTGCCGGGCCATCTCGACGAGGTCGCGGCCATAGCGCTGCAGGGCCTGGTATTTGTCTTCGGGGTTCTGGTCGGTCACGCGCTGGCCGCCGCGGATTTCCTTGAGGGCGGTCAGGATCGCGTCGTGATTCACGCCGCTGACGGAAAGGATTTCCTTGGCTTCGCTCTTCACCTGGGCGAGGGCGAGGAGCAGATGCTCGGTGGAAACGTATTCATCCTTGAGCCGGTCGGCTTCTTTTTCGGCCTGGTTGAAGACATCGTTGAGAGAACGGCTCGGGCCGGTTTGGGTGCCGGTGGCTTTGGGGAGGCGATCTAATTCATCGGAGACGATCTTGCGGAGGCGATCCGGGTCGGCGCCGAGCTTTTGCAGTAGGGGATTGAAGACGCCGTCGGTTTCGGAAAGGAGGGAGGAGAGGAGATGCAGGGGGGTGATCTCGGCGTTGTTTAGTTCCTGGGCGATTTGCTCGGCGCGGGCGACGGCTTCCTGAGCTTTGACTGTGAGCTTTTCGAATCGCATGGTATCTCCGGCCGACTTACGCAAATGAGAGACCAAAACCCGCGATCACAAATTGTTGATTTTGCGAAAGTTAAAAAATGCCGTTGAGGCTACGGTCTGGAAATACCTGCCAATGTGAGTTGGACACGAAAATATCTGCAAATTTGGCAGCTTTGGTCTTGTTAACCACCGCGCGACGAATCCATAGAATCGATGAAGGGCCCTCAGAACTCATAGCCTCGGTCCACCCAGTAAAGCCAATCAGCGACTGCCTGTCGCGTAAAATCAAGCGGTCGCCCGCAGACTCAATCTTATGGAGGCAGTTGGCTAAGGAGGCTAAGCTAAGATTAATGAGGCCCCGGATCGGCGACATGATCGAAATTAAAACCTCAAAAGGGCTGACGTACGCGCTATACACCCATAAGCACGATGACCCTCCAAAATACGGCGCGTTGATCCGCGTATTCAGCAAAGTCTTTCCGGAACGACCTGATGATCTGCAGGTAGTGACGAGCTCTCCTGTCCAGTTCACAACCTTTTTTCCTCTGGGGGCAGCTGTAAAGAGGGGTCTTGTCCAAGTGGTGGGGAATATTAAAGTGCCAGACGCGCTTAAACCCTTTCCACTCTTTCGAGTGGCGGGCTTGATGGATCCAGCAACGAAAAAGGCAATCAGATGGGGTCTATGGAATGGAGAACGATCTTGGCGGACTTATAACTTAACGCCCGAGCAACGGAAGCTGCCAATTCTCGGGGTTTGGAACGACACCCTGCTCGTCGAGCGGATCGAGTCTGGATGGCGACCAGAGCGTGACTTACGGTGAATTTTTTCACTGAACAGGTGGGACGGGAGACGCAGCTAGTTTTTATCTCCCTGACCCGAACAAGACCGCTGACAACGTAAGAACTGCTGGCAGGCCCACCAAAATTGTCGGTGGCATTTTCGGGGCTTTACTTCTTGTGTCCGCCGCCACCGCCTTTTTCGCCGCTGGGGGCGGCGTGGTAATGTTGCTGGAAGATCAGGCCCAGGAGGGCGGGGATGAAAATTGACGCGGGGAGGAGGACGGGTTGGATTTTCAGGTGTTCGGTGACTTGTTTGGCGGCGTCGGAGTATTGGTAGATCAGGCCGAGGATTCCGAAGACCATCATGAAGGCGCCTTGGAGGCTGGTGTACATCATGACGCTGCCGCGGAAGACGATGAAGGAGATCATACCGAAACCAGCCAGGCCCATGAGGGCGCCGGCCCAGACGAGGTTGGGGTCGAGGTTGACGCCGCGCCAGATGCTGGCGCCGAGGAGTGCGCCGAAGAGGCCGCCCATGATGGCGACGGCGTATTTCATTGTGGGCCACGCGATGGCGGCGGCGGCGACGGCGACGATTACCGCGCCGATCGTGGCGGCGTCGCCTTCCTGGCCGAGGTAGGCGCCGAAGTAGGCTCCGATGACGGCGGCGTTCAGGAGGACGACGACTTTGAAGATTTGGTAGCCGAAGAGGAGGTAGACGATTCCGACGATGATGAGACCGGCGGCGACGCCGGGGGTCATCTGGCGGCACCAGGTCAGCAGGTCGTGCTGCTGGGGCCAGGAGGTTGGCACGTCGGAAAAAAAGGCGGCTGAGTTTTTGATGGATTGGGAAACCATTGCGAGATTTTGTAATGACATTTTGATTACCTCAATTGGAAAGTCTTTGGAGATTTGAGCGTTTTGAATAACGGTAGAACACGGCGACTGAAGTCGCCGCGCCGCGCAAATAATGGGGGTCTGTGGGAGTTATTCAAAGGTCTCATTTTCTCTTAGTCGGCGGCGTGACTTTCCTTGGACTTTTTCTTTTCGCCGGGTTCCTTGCCCGAGGGACCGGATTGTGCTGCTGGAACTGTTGAATTAGTTCGCCATTGGAAAAGGGCTCCGATGCCGACAAGACCGGCGAGAAGAGCGAGCTGGTCGGAGGTTTGGCGGGGAATATGCCGCAGGGCCTGGGGGTCGAGTTTGGAGATCGCGGTTGCGGCGGCGGGCAGAAGGACGGAGATTCCCGCGGCGCTCCAGAGGAGGGCGATGCCGACGCGCGGCCAGAGCAGGGCGGCGCTGATTCCGACGAGCATTGCGGCGGCGGCTGTGAAACCGAGGCATTGCTGCATTGTCTCGGGCACGTTTTGCCAGAGGCTCGTCAGGTATTGGGGGAGGGTTTGACCGGGATCATAATCGGGCCAGCGCCAATGGAATGCGGGTCCGCGCGTTGCCCAGAGAACCAGACTGGCCCATGTGCTGAGGACAATTCCCAGCCAGATTCCGACCCAGACGCGATGGAAGGCGTAGGCGCTGACGCCCAGTACGATGGCTCCGGCGACTGCGGGGGCCATGGGGTCGATTTGCCAATGACGCCATTGGGGCAATCTCATGCCGATGGTGGTGCCCATCGCGACGGCGGCGAGGGTGAGGATCGACTGGCTGAAGCGCGCCCCGGCGATCCAGAGGGAGAGGCCGACCAACGATCCGACCATGGCGATCACGAGCGTGATCGATCCGGGCCGATGGGGAAGAAGCATTACCAGGTGTTGAAACAAGGAGCGTACCTCTCCGTCAATTATCGACCACTGCCCCGAGATTTCTCCACCCAACCTCGATGGGTAAATGGTGTCTATCCCGTTGTTACCCTTTGTGAGATTTGTCGTTAGAATCGGGGTGCGGAAAGGAAGAATGGGCCATGGCGGATAAGCGACAACTGGGGGTGTTGGCGGCGGTTCTGTTGTTCCTGATCACTGCAGGAGCCGCGTTTTTTGTCGTTAAATCGTATCTTTGGTCGAGCGGATCGGAGGATTTGCCTCCGGATTCGTCCGCCGCGGCCCCTGCTGCGACTCCAGCGACTGGGCCGCAAATCGAGGTTGGTATCCTGCTTAGCGATTTTTCGGCGACGGGGCCTCATCGGCAGGCGACGCAATATGGTTATCAGACCCAGCTTCGTGCGGTTAGGTATCTTCGGGATCCATCGATTCATCTGGTGCCGGTGGTCGAGCCGAACACCGAAAAGAAGGGGCAGTTGCCCAGAATCCTGGCGCAGAATTTCGCGGGGCAAAAAGCGCTTGATGTGACGGATCCGGACGACATGCGCAACGTGGAAGTGCTCTCGGCCACCGCGGCGGGCAATCTGCGTGAGGATGTCATCAAGGCGATTACCACGCGCGTCCGCGGGGGGATGGGTTTTCTGGAGCGTCAGCCGGGATATATCACGCCGGGATATAACGCGGAGACGAACGATCTCTGCGGGTTCACGAATGGCGTATTCGGATGGAGCCCAAATCCGGTTGAATGCGAAGTCGTCGGCAACAACCCGCTGCTGGGAGACCTCGCGGGGCAGACCAGCAAGACGATCACGCTTATTCCCAACGGGACGGTCGGCCAGCTCAAGGGAATTCCGCTGCTGAGAGTGAAGCAAATGAAGCAGGTGATGCTCGTCGCGGCGGATCACACGGTGAGTACGGGCGAATATCTTTATCCGCTGTATATCAGCCAGCTTGGGAAGGGAAGGATTGTCGGCGTCGGATTTAGTCAGGGCAGGGATGTTCCGGAGGCGCTGGATGCGGCTAATCAGGGGAGATTTTATATTCACTGCGCCCAGTGGCTGGTGGGGAAGCCGCTGAATTGATCGAGGTTGATTCCATGCGAAGATTTCCGCTTTTCATCCTCATCGCGATCGTTTCGGTATTTCCCGGGATGGTGTTCGCTCAAACGGAGCCGAGCGCGACGACGCAGGCGGTTGCGCCGATGACGCAGGACGATCTTCCCGACGTCGCGTTGCGGGGGGACCTTCTGGCTGTCGTCGTTCTTGATTTAAAAAGCGGGGACAAGACGGCCTGGTATAACGCGGCGGCCGTGATTACAGGCGGGAGGCCCACGACCCGGCCGCTGGGTCCGGGTGATTCGCTTCCGATGGGACTGGAGCAGGGGCTTGGGCCGATCTTTAATATGGGCGCGGAGAGGCTGGTTTACGCTGTAAGCATTAGGAACGGCAACACGGACCTCACGTTTGGCTTTCGGCTTCCCGCCGGCGCGAGCGAGGATGCCGCGAACGCTTGGCTTCGAAAAAATATTCCGGGAAGCCCGAGATTCGAGCACGATGGCGCGTGGCTCATCAAGCGGATCAATCAACAAAACGGCGGCCAGCCCCCGAACCTTCCGCTCAACCCGCAGGCGGACGAGATTCGGCAGGATTTGAATTGCTGGGGCGAGGACGTGCCGGTCAAGGTTGTTTACGTGACTTCGGATGCGGTGAAAAAACAAATGATGCGCGGCGGACCGCCACCGGAAGAATTGGCGGGGATGGCCAATCTTTATTGGAGCGCTCGATATATTTATGTCGGGTGCAAGCTTGGCGCAGCCGCAGGTTGAGATTCGGTGGGTTGCGCCGGATGCGGATGGGGCGGATGCGGTGATCAAGGAATTTGGCGCGACGATCCAGCGGCTTAAGCAGCCGAACAATAACGTGGGGGTCCCCACGGCGATTGTCGTTGCCTTCGACAAGCTCAAGCCGGTGCGCGAGGAGAATGTGGCGCGCGTGCACGTTGGGCAGAAGGAATTGGCGAGCATATTCGCGGCTGTAATATCTGCGTCGATGAACAGCTCGCAGAATGGCGGGCAACAGAACGCGTTGCCGACGCCGGTTGCTCCGGATTGGACGCCGACGGATCCGGCGGTCGATTCGGCGTCGGCGCAGATGCGGCTGATCCTGGCGGCGATTATCGAATATGACCGCGAGCATCAGTCGTTGCCGGCGTCCCTTTCTGATCTTGTTACGGACAAGCTGGTTCCGGGAGCGGAAGTATTCCACAATCCGCGAACGGGGAAAGACGATGGATTTGTCTACGTTAAGCCGGATGGGGTGGCGAAGCTTTCGGATATCGCGAATGGGAAGAAGACGGCGATTTTGTTTGAGGGGAAAGATGGGCAGGCGGATCAGGCGGGGTTGGTGGGGTATGCGGATGGAACGGTGAGCCTGGGGAAAACGAAATGAATGCCGAATGCCGATTGCCAAATGCCAAATGGACGGCAAAGAGTTGGCAATTTCGTTCGGCAATTGGCATTCGGCATTCGGCATTGCAATATGGTAAAACCACATCATGCCCGATCCCGATCCACTTGATCCGCTTCGTTTGCAAATCGATCAGATCGATCGGCTGTTGATCGAATTGCTGAACGCGCGGGCGCGGGTCGTGGTGGAGATCGGGAAGCTTAAACAGTCACAGGGGACGCCGATTTATGCGCCGGATCGAGAGAAGGCGGTTCTTGACCGGGTGCGGAGTCTTAACCGCGGGCCGCTTTCGGATCGGTGTCTTGAAGCGGTGTATCGCGAGGTGATGAGCGGGAGCTTCGCCCTGGAAAAACCGCTGCGGATTGGGTTCCTGGGGCCTGAGGGCTCGTTCAGCCATGCGGCTTCGGTTTCCAAATTCGGGAGCAGCGTTGATTACGTGCCGCTGAGCGCGATCCCGGCGGTGTTTGAGGAGGTCGTGCGCGGGCATGTCGATTATGGACTGGTTCCCGTCGAGAACAGCATCGGCGGGGGAATCGTCGATACGCTCGACGCGTTCACGAGCAGCTCCGCGAAAATTTGCGCGGAAGTGTTGCTTACAGTTCATCACAATCTGCTGGCGAATTTGCCGTGGGAAAAGGTGGAGAAGATTTTTTCCAAGGCGGAGGTTTTCAGCCAATGCCGAAACTGGCTAAGCGCCACGGCCAAGGATCGCCCGACGATTCCGGTCGACAGCACGACGGCGGCGGCACAGATGGCGCGGGATCAGGTCGGCGTCGCGGCCATTGGGTCCAAGCAGGCGGCAGAGATTTATGGGCTGCACATTTTGTTCGAGAACATCGAGGATAATCCGGACAACATGACGCGATTTTTTGTGATCGGCCGCGAGGCTGCGCGACGCACGGGGGATGACAAGACGGCCATCATGTTCACGACGGCGCATAAGCCGGGCGCGCTGGCGGAGGTGTTGGATGTGTTCAAGGAGAATGGGATCAATTTGACGGATATCGAAAAGCGGCCGAGCCGGAAGGTTAATTGGGAATATTATTTCTTCATCGATGCGCAGGGACATGCGGACGACGCCGCGATGAAGACGGCGATTGAGCAGGCGAAGAAGCATTGTTTGCAGTTGACGGTGCTGGGGAGTTATCCGCGGGGGGATTGATGCGCCGCCCGGAGGAGAGAATGGCCAACATGACGCGGCATTCCAAAGAGTCGAAATGATCGACTGGGACGAACAATTTGGTAAATCACTTACTCGCCGCGGAATCGCAGCATGCGAATATGCGAGGTCCTTAGGGGGAGTAGATAGTGTTGATTTTACGCCTGAACAACTGCTGCTCGGCCTAATAAAGAATGAGAAAAGCGATGCAGCTAATATTTGCGCGAATTATGGGAAGATAGGGGTGTTGCGGGGTTCGTTAGAGGCGGCAGTTCAAGTTTCCGGATCAACAGAATCACAACCGCTGTCGTTGGGGCGCGGATTGGAGCTAATTGAGGCGACCAAAATGATTTCAAACGAAATGCGGCATCCATATATCGGCACGGAACATTTGCTCTTGAGCATTCTTAGAGTTTCAGGATCTGAGGCTTCGAAAGAGTTGGAGAATCGAGGTCTCACGTTTGCGGTGTGTCGAGCGAAGGTATTTGAGTTGCTTGGCGTAAGTGGCGTTATCGGCGAAAAAGAAACGTGAATAGATAAATACGAATTGAGTATCAGCCGCTATTGGATTGATCCTCACGCCGCCTGACCGCCGCGGTCGGCGAGAACGACGCTCGATATGGCGCCGAATGTGCTGAATAAGCGCAGTTTGCCGGTGATGACGTAAAACTCGCTGGTGGCGGGCTCGGCATCGGGATCGAGCGCGATGTTTTCCGGATGTTCGATCAGCACACGGTCGCCATTTTCCAGGTTGAGGACGAATTTCCGGAAAGGGCGGGACTGCATCAACCGAAGGATTTCAGCTCGGATAGCATCAATACGCGGCAAGCGGCCTCCTGGAATTATCGTTCCTTCGATTATACCCGAAGTTGGCGCTTCAAGCCCGCTTTTTTTGCGGTCGTTCAGGCAACCGCATCAACATTGCCGTTGCCATTTTGCGAAGGGAAGTCCGGTATTGCTTGGCGGTGGGGGAATTCCATCGGTTTCATCTCCGCGATCTCCGCGTGCTCCGCGGTTCAGTTGTCCTAACCGAATTCGAAAGGGGATGGTTAACCGCAGAGA
>CAWBQI010000004.1:0-509653 GCA_963791055.1 uncultured Phycisphaerales bacterium
CCAAGGTCACATCAGCCATGCGGGCAACGGCCTGCTGCGTCAAATGCTGGTGGAGATTGCCTGGCTGGGAGTCCGCCACAAGACTTGGATGGCCCAAGTCTACGAACAGGTGCGTCGCGGCAGCGACAAACGGAAGAAGATCGCCATCGTGGCGGTGGCCCGCAGACTCCTGGTGAAGCTGTGGGCGATGCTTCGGGATGGCACCCAGTGGAAAGAACCGTTGCCGACGGCGCCAACGTGAAGAGACGGGGCAAAATGACGGGTAAAGCGTCCGGATGAGTCAAATGGGAAACAGGCGATCGGAGTTCGACGGTTGGCAAAAAAGCGGCAAGCCCGATGTTGGCTTGAGCACCAAACTCGAAGGCCAGAGTGGGTGCCGCTGTTGTACAGTTGAATAGGCCCGCGACCCAAACAGATCTTTCGCGGAAGCTCTGAATAGAAGACTGAAACAACGACTCGCGTTCCGAACGCCAGAATCCCGCTTGACAAGGCTCGGCTCATAGAAGCCAAAAGTGCCCGAAGCGCCAGGGCCTGTTATATTCGAGTAAACAAACTCGTTCGGCACGAACCCCGTAACGACCCAATTCTTCTTATTCCCCATTAAAATACTATTGACAAGACACTATGTATTACATAGTATTTGATATCAGGTATTATGGAGAACAAAGCTCAATTTCTAAAAGGCTGCGCCAGAACCCTGGTTCTGCAACTTCTTCTCGAACGCCCCATGTATGGCTACGAGCTGGCATCCGAACTCGACCGTCGAAGTTCCGGAATTTTCGCCCTCGGACAAGGCACGCTCTATCCGCTGCTCTATTCCCTGGAAACGAAAGGCCAGATCCGCGTGACCCGAGAAGAGCTTTCCGTCGATCAGGGCCGCAAACGCCGCTATTACGCCCTGACCCCGCGGCCGCCAAGAGCTGGAAGACAACATCGGCACATGGAAAGAAATCGCCCGCGGTATGCGGCTCGTCCTGGAGAGCGCTCATGCGTGACCCAATCGCCAAATATCTCGACGACGTCCTCTGCTACGCCGATCTCACCCCCGGCGACGAGCGAAATGTCCGCGCGGAATTGTCCGAGCATCTCCACGAGCTGGCCGCGCCCGCCGAATCTTCAAACCCAACCGAGGTATACGCCATGTTGAAAAATCAATTTGGAACTCCCAAACTTGTGGGCCGCGCAATCGCCGCCGCCAAGGGCCGATTGCGAACATATTTCAAAAAGACAGCCCGTAAACTCCCCCTGCGCGTCGGGATCGCGCTGGTTTTAGCGTTTGCCGTGCGATTTGCCGTCGCCCAGGCATTTTACGTACCGGGAAACGCGGTTTCGCCGGTTGTCCCGCGCGGGAGCCGGGTTCTCGTTTACAAACTCGCCAAATCCTTCGACCCCGGCGACGTGGTAGTCTATCGAGTCGCCAGCGGCGAATACCGCATTGGAATCGTCGTTCACCAAACCCACGACGACGTCTGGTTGATCGAAAGGAATAACGGCAGCGCGAAAGAACGCACGGATATAGCCCGTCAAGACATCATCGGCCGCGTCTTTCTGAACACGCGATAGCCGATTTCTAAGCCCGTTAGCGGCGTCGCTTGCGACGCGCGTTCTTCGTAACAGCGCGAAATCTACTCAGAAGCCGCGTTCCCTCAAACCCCCGGATGCAGCGTAATCCGCAAAATCTCCGCCGGCGCCCCAATACGCAGCGGAAACCAGTTCCCAACCCCATTGGAAACGATCAGCTTCGACCCAGGCCGGTTGTATTCCCCCGAAAGATATTTAAACCGCAGGCTGCCCAGTCCGACGTTTCGACTCAGCATGATCTGCCCCCCATGCGTATGCCCCGAAATCACCAGCGGTATCCCGCGATCGGCCGCCACGTCCCAACTGTGCGGATGATGCGCCATCATGATCGCGAACATCGCCGGATCGCGCAGCGCCGCCGTAAAGGCCACGGAGGCGTCCCGCGCCCCTGCCATTTCCAGCCAGCGCGTGCCGAGCAATTGAAACGGCGTCGTCCCGCGCCCATTAATCGTCGTCGCTTCATCCGTCAGAAGATTCACCCCCCGCCGGCGAACCGCGCGATCAAATCTCTCCGACCCCTCGGCCACATCATGATTCCCCTCGATCAGATATACCCCATCCCGCGAATCGAGCCGAAGAACCATGTCCAGTGCCGCCGGCATATCCGAAACCGCAATATTGATCAGATCCCCCGGCAACAACACCAGGTCCGACCGCAATCGATTGCTCGCCTCGACAATGTCCTCCAGCATCCGCTGCGTCGAAAACACTCCCACGTGAACATCGGCGATGACGGTAATGGAATAATTATCCAGCGCCGCCGGCCAAGTCGCGATCGACAAATCGTAGAATCTCAACCGAAACTTCCCGGTCTGCGAAATTCCCACCCTCGACAAACCCGCCGTGCCCACCGGCGCCGCCACCATCGCCGCCGTCGCCAGAAATTGCCGGCGTGATAACCCAGCCGCCGGTGTTGAAGGCGCCGGATTCGCCGCCTCGTTCGGCCGCCAAAACCGCCGCCAGACGCCGCCAAACCATCGAAGCGGCTTTTCCGACAACAACCCCAAAGCCAGGATCGGCAAAAACAGAAAATGCCAGATATAAAGCCCCGCGATAACCGTCCGGGGAAACGGATCGTGAGTGCCCCCGAGAGAGCGATTGAAGAAAAGCCACGCAACGCAAAAACCGACCGCCACGACCGACCACACCACCAGCAATCCCCGCAAAGCCCGCCGGTTTGGCATGCGCCCTAGAAGCGCGTACAACCTCACCAACACCACAACATCCAGCACCCCGAACAGGAAGGTGAGCGTCAAAAAAAAATAAGTCGGCTTCATCCGTCTTCCACAACTCCAACGAGATTTCAAGCACGCCACAGCGGCCTGCCGACTTCAGTCGGCAGGATTTCCCCCAAACACTTCCAAACCCCCTCCACCTAAATCAAAAACCGTCCCATACTGTAGCCCATCCGGCAACCCCACGCACCCCCTCGATTTTGCCCCACCGGCCGATCTTGTTTACCCTTCGCCCGTATCTATACTTCGGTCGAAATGAAGAGATTTCTCGGCTCGCTGGCACTGATTATTGCTCTTTTAACGTTCGCCGGCGGCTGCATCGAGCGAATTCTGACGATCCAAACCGATCCCCCCGGAGCCTTGGTCGAATTAAACGCCCAGGAAATGGGCCGCACCCCCGTCTCCCGCGATTTCACCTGGTACGGAACCTACGACGTCGTAATTCGGCTCGAGAATTACCAGACCCTGAAAACCGCCGCCAAAGTATGGGCCCCGATTTACGAATGGATTCCACTCGACCTCATCACGGAATTATTACCCTTCCCCTTCAAAGACCACCACACGCTCAACTTCACCCTCGTCCCCGAGCCGCCGGCCAGCCAACCCAGCCCCGGAATCATCGACCGCGCCGCCGAACTCCGCGGGGAGATGGAAACGACGCATTATCCGACGACGCAGAAATCGAAGTAATCGGCCGCAGTACAACCAATGCGAAGAATATCGCCACAGATGTCAATCAGATGCACACAGATAATTCAATTATATTAAATGCATTTATCCGTGTGCATCAGATTTCCATCCGTGGCTAAAATGTATTCCTCGCCCCTTTCAAATAACCCGCCTCATCCGCCAGCAACGCCCACCGCTCATGATCCCGCCACTCGCCCATCACCCGAAGATACCTCGGCGAAAACCCTTCCTTCCGAAACCCACACTTGCGCCAGCGCAATCGACGCCACATTTTCCGGCTGAATATTCGCCTCCAGCCGATGCAGCCCCATTTCTGTAAACGCGAACCGCGCCACCAACTTCAATCCCGCGGTCATATACCCCCGCCCCGCAAACGCCGCCCCGACGTAGTAGCCCAGATACGCCGAATGAAACAAACCCCGCACAATGCAATTCAGGTTCACCACCCCGACGATCGCCCCCGACCCGCTGTCGCAGACAAAAAACCCATCATCCCCCACCCCCCGACGGCTCTCCAAATACGCCTCATACCGCTCCCGACTCGACGGCGGCTCCACCCACGGCCGATACAAATCCTGGCTCAAGTGAACCAGCCCCAGAAACTCGTCACAATCCGCCACCGCAGGCCGGCGAATTCCAACGCGTCCTTCAACCAACTCGAATGACGGCATAGCTTTTCCCGGCGCTATCCTAACGCAAGAAGACGGCTACGAATATCCTCATCAAACGTGAGCCAAACCCGGCATCTCCGAATTCCATCTCCACCGGACGGTTAGGGGAAGCGGAAAGAGGGTGGAGGGGGTGCGGGGGAGGCGGGAGAAAAACCTTGGGGCCTTATGGATTGTCTCCCGCCTCCCCCGCGTTGCATTTGAATTCGAGGTTACCCGGACAAAGAAGGGCGTCAGTTATGGGAGGAAGTCAGGGAACCTCACTCACTTATCCATTGCCATTCCGACCCAACGCTTCCACGACCGCCTTATAGCCATCTGGGAAATTGCCGGACTAACCGCCGGATTCTAGGCAGAATTTGGCTCGTAGACCTGCGGATAGGTCGCCAATTCGCAAACATTGCGTAACCAGTAACGGCCTCCCCGCAATTGAAGGATCACCGCACCACGAGCAATCGCCCGCCGTACAAGTAAGAAGCTATATTGTTGCGATGGTATACAGAGCCTCGCATGCTTGAATTTCCGTGAGTGGTACGGAAAGAACTCCACGCAAAAAACTTTTCGCGCAATCTGTGAACACCCAAACTGATTTATCAAACATCTCAGTTTAAGTTCCCAATATTTTGTTCGATCAATTGTGGGATTAAGAAGATAGAACGGATAGTCTCCGAGCTGATGTAGAAGGTTGGCGCGCGAAAGCTCGGCGAACCGCGCATCGCTGTGTTGCGCAATATTCGTCTCCTTAAAGCCCGGATTGAGGCCGAGCAGTACTATCGGCGCATCCGGATCGCCCAAATATGGTTCAGGAAAAATATTAAAGTGAATTTTGAAACGATCATCGGCAGTGGAATTGAATTTCTCGATCAATTCAATGTCTTCTGAGAGTAAAAATGGAGCGGTGATCGGAAGTCGCTTCCAGGGATTGTCAGAATCTATCTCCATGACACTACGCCATCAAAAACGAAAGCGTGGATTTGGCGTGTCTATAAAAACCAGATGGCCCATGAAGTGACTCGCGACGTCACCGCATGGGCCTCTTTCATCGGCTTGCGCCGGCAAAATATTCTGGCATCGAACCGATTCTCTAGGCAACCTGCTCCCGGGCCTGGGCCCGCCTCGGCTCCCTCAGCATGGATCAGCAGGGGGCTGCCTCTCCACACAGACGGTATGATCGCGACTGTTTCCGCCGCGATCGCTCACCCAATGGGGTGGCATGGCGGTTTCCCGACTGGACGGCCGTGGGTTTCGCTGTCCCGAGCCCTTTCCTAGGATCCGCGCCGCTCGGCATTCCGTTACCAGAACACTCGCGGCTTTTTAGGCTCGACCCAACCATAGACGGGAGACTCTCTCTCCACGGTGGTCAGATCACTTGCGGCGACTCTAACCCGGATTGCCTTGCTTCGGCGTTTTTGCGCCGATCTTCTCGGGTGGCCTGATCGCTGGCCGCCGACTTTCGCCGTGCCCGCAATTGTTTGCTTCGCACGGTCTTTCGCTTGTGGAAAGCCGGACTTAGTTGTCAGGAGCGTTCTCCTATTTCGCCGGTCACTTTCGTGCCCGACGACGCACGGAAATATACAACCACTCACCCAAAATCCCTCGCTTTTTCCGATATAAGAATTTCAGTTATGCACCGATGCGCACAACCTCTTTTCCCACAAGGGAAATCGCGGTGAATAAAATGGTGGATAATCTGATTGTGTGAGCGCACAAGAAAGATTCGAACGACAAATCCGAAATGAATTTAATTTTAAAACCAGAGACGAAGAGACAAAGTGACGAAGAGACGAAGTAGAGGAAGCGGCAATACTCTTCCACTTCGTCTCTTCGTCTCTCTCCCTCCCCGCTGTACCATATATCGCCGTTATGAACCTCTCCCCCCAACCCAGCAGTCCATCCTCGACTTCGCCGCCGACGTCGTCACCCGCCGCCTAGGCGGCAACCCGCGTCCCCTCCCCGATCTAACCGACCCCCTCTTCTCCGGCCCCGGCGGATGTTTCGTTTCCCTCCATCGCCGCGACACCCACGCCCTCCGCGGCTGCGTCGGCCTGCTCGACACCGGCAAACCCCTGATCCAGTCCCTTACCTCCGCCGCCGAAGCCGTCATCGGCGATCCCCGATTCCTCGCCCAGCCCGTCACCCGATTCGAATTGCCCGACCTGACCATCGAAGTCACGATCCTCGGCCCCTTCCACAAAGCCAACACGCCACTGGATTTCGAGCCGAAAGAACACGGCATTCATCTAACCTTCCGCGGAAGAACCGGCCTATTCCTACCCCAGGTCGGCCGCGAGAACGGCTGGACGCGCGAACAACTTCTCGCCCGCCTCTGCACCGAAAAACTAGGCGTCCCCGACATCGCCTGGAAAGACCCCACCGCCGAACTCCGCATCTTCTCCGCCGATGTGATCGGACCCCGGCCGTTCTAATTCGAAGAAATACATTTTTGCCACAGATATCAATCAGATTCACACAGATAAAACCAAAAAAATCCTCACGCAGAGGCGCAGAGGCGCAGAGAAAAAAATTCCAATTCTTCTCTGCGCTTCCGCCTCTGCGTGAGCTTCTTCTTTGCATTTCATCCGTGTGCATCTGATTTATATCCGTGGCAATACTCCTCGCATTTATCTCTGCGATCTCCGCGTGCTCCGCGGTAAAAATGAATTATTCGCAATTACGCGCGTTGATCCCCACCCCCCAAAATCGGCAACTGCACCTTCGGATTCCGATCATCCCCATCATCAATCCCCGGCGCCGCCCCAATAAACTGCTTATCAATTTTCGTCACATGCCGCACCGGCGGATCCTCCCGTTTCCGAAGATCGGGCGACTCCCCACCCTCATGCCGCCGAAGCACGTTGTAATATTGATCCCGCTGCGCCGGAATCCATCCCGCATCCCGGATCAGCCGGCAAATCTCCCGCTCGCTCAGCTTGTACGTCGTCCCCGCCGCGCTGACGACGTTCTCCTCCATCATGACGCTCCCCATATCATTCGCCCCGAAGAACATCGCCAGTTGCCCAATCTTCGGCCCCATCGTCACCCAACTGCTTTGCAGCGACGCAATGTTGTCAAAGAACAGCCGCGCAATCGCCAGCATCCGCAGATATTCCTGCGCCCCCGCCATCCGCACCACCCGCCCGCGCAAAATATCCTCGTTCGTCGAATCATCATACGCCCCATGCAAATCCGGATCCCATTCCGCCGCCCGACCAAGCGGCGTATTCTCCCGCTGAAACGGCCAGTGGATGAACGCGGTGTAACTGCCGGTCGAAGTTGTGAGTTGCGAGTCGCGAGTCGCGAGCGGCGATTTCGCAAACACCCCTGGCCAACGGGCTCGAATCTTTGCTGTCTTCTCCTCGAATTCCTTACTCGCAACTCGCAACTCGCAACTCGCAACTATCTTCGCATAATCCTGCATATCCCTCAGCGCCGACATATGCTCAATCCGCTCCCGCACAAACTCGATATGCCCGATCAGCATCGTGCAACTGGTATTCAACCCCTCCTCATGCGCCACCCGCATCACCCGCATCCAATCATCCCCCGTGCATTTCCCAATCCCAATCCTCCGCCGAACCCGCGGCGTAAAAATCTCCCCCCCGCCGCCCGGAATCGTATCCAGCCCCGCCTTGTGCAATCGCCGAATGATGTCCCGCACATCCATCTGAAAAAATCGCTCAAACTCCACAAACTCCGGCGGCGAAAACGCATGGATATGAACCGTCGGAAAATTCGTCTTGATAAACCGCAGCAGGTCTTCGTAATACTCGATCGGCAACCGATCGTTCATCCCCCCCTGCATCAGAATCTGCGTTCCCCCGATGGCCACCAGTTCCGAAATCTTCTTCCCGATCTGCTCGAACGTCAGCGTATACGCATCCGAATCTTCATGATCCCGCCGAAACGCGCAAAACGTGCACTTGGCCGTGCAGACATTGGTGTAGTTGATGTTCCGGTCGATGACGTAAGTTCGATAGTCCTCCGGATGCATCCGCTGCGAAACCGCCAGCGCCCAGCCCCCCAGATCGTGCATCGAGGCAGTTTGATGAAGCTCCAACGCCTGCGCATCGCTCAGCCGGCTCTTGCCGTCAATCACCGCATCAATATCAAACGAAAGCGTACTCATAACCTTATTAATCCCCTCCCCTGATTAATCCCCTCCCCTGGTACTCCGGGGGAGGCTGAAAGTCCCGACCCGTTCGGGAGCTAGGGTGGGGGTCTTCATCAAATTCCACTAACGCGTCAAACCGACGAAAGTGTAAGCGCCAACCCTCCACGCGCCAAAACTGTCCGTTTCCCCCTCCCGCGGCAATCATATAACAGAATGACCGACACCGAACTCCTCAACCAACACCGCAACGGCTCAGAAGCCGCCTTCGCCGACCTCGTCCGACGGCATCTCACCTGGGTCTACGGCCTAGTCCGCCGCCGTCTTCGCGATTCTCATCTCGCCGACGACGTCGCCCAGGCCGTCTTCATCCTCCTCCATCGCAAATCGCCCCAATTTACCACCGACCGGGCCATGATGAGCTGGCTCTACAAAACAGCCTGCTACGCCTCTGACTCGGCCGCTAGAGGCGAGCGCCGCCGTCAGCACCGTGAAACCAAGGTCGCCATGGAACACCCCGAAGCCGCCCAAAATTCCGAAACCCCCCAATGGCTGGAACTCGCACCGTTGCTGGATGAATTAATCGGCCTACTTCCCCGCGCCGACCGCGAGGCGATTCTCCTTCGCTATTATCGCGACCTTTCATTCCCCCAGGTCGCCGAACAAATCGGCTCAACCCCCGATGCCGCCCGCAAACGCGTCGAGCGCACCGTCGAAAAACTCCGCCAACTCGCGGCCCAAAAAGGCAGCACCTTGTCCGCCGCATCTCTCGCATCGGGCCTGGCAACCTTCGTCCGCATCCCCCCGCCCCCGGGCCTCATCGCCACCGCCACAACCGCCGCCACCGCCCCCGCCGGTTCCGCGCTGGCCGCTTCAACCTCCACAATCGTCAAAGGAGCCATCACCATGATGTCATCCGCTAAAATCGCCGCCGTCGCCGTTGCCGTCGTCGCTCTCGTCGCGGTTGCCGGCTCCGTTTGTGCAACAATTTGGGTTCTTTCCTCTGCTCCCCCTTCTCCCGTCGCGTCAACCCCCGCCGCTTCGCCCCCGCCGTCGACCCAAAATTCCCCGCACGTCCAAATGCTTCTGATCAACGTAGACGCCAATGGCAAACCCGTCTCGCTACAACGTCCCAGCGGCCCAATGCTTTTCCTCGCTTCCAACGACCAAATGCGTAAGCTCGCGCCGTTTTCCGCCATTCGTTGGCATGACGCGGTCCCCGAAGTTCAAGTCAAAAATACCTGGTACGCGCTGATCTCCGTCAACGGCCTGACGGTCAACCAGATAATGGTTTCTCAGAAAGACCCCGCACAACACCGAAAACATTTCGCCGAAGATCTCGTCGAATTAATGACGCGCATGGGCCACGCCCCGACGGACACGGTCAATCTACAAGTTCAAACTCTCGATGCCGACAAAAAAAACCTCACTCTCACCAATGTTCCAATGACCGCCGAAAATCGGTACGCCGTCATGAACTGGCCCGTACCCGGCCAAACTTCACTTTTCCAGGGCTATCGCGTGAAAGATTCCATCCCCCAGATCATGGAAGGCAACACCTGGTACCAACTACGTGCGATCGAAGGCGTCTCGGTTGAAAAGATCATGGAAGCCGGAAAAGCCGCCTTCGGGCAGGATTGGCAGAATCACAACGTCGTCGAGATTCTCACGACCATAGGCCGCAAGCCGCAACCCGAGACACTGCTCGAGTTACAGACACTTGATACCAACGAAACCGTTGAAATCACCGTCCGCCCGCCCGAAAAAAACTAGCCGCCGACGCGGTCCTTCCGTACCACAACATACACCTGATCCCGCGGCGAACCCGCCGGCTCCAGCCATTCGATTGCCAATTTCGGTCGATGCTGCGTCTGAAAAAGAACCGTATATCCCAACCCCGCCAGATCAGAAATCGAAACCCCAAACCACTGCTGCGCATGCTGGTTGTCCCACAAGCCCACGGTCCCCACCGGCGCGTGAACGAGCCGCGCCCGCTCCAACGCCGGATCACAATCATTATGCAAAATATTCGGCGGATTAGGCCGCATCTTCAACGCCGCCTGCGCCATCGGATCCCCAAACACAATCATCGGCGCATCCCGTAACAGATCATGCCGCGACACAAATTCACAGGCCGTCTGCAGCGGAAAAATCCGCTGATGCAGCGGATCGACGACGTAATAAACCATCGCCGTCAATCCGATGGCCCCAATCGCCACAGCGCGCCGAAATTCCCAACCCGCCCGAACAATTCGTTCCATCCCTTAAGACAAACAATCGCCGTGATCGGCCCAACACACGCCAGGATGCGCATTAATCCACACGACCCAAACCATCCCCGCCACCAGAGCACCGTATGCAGCGTAAAAATCAGCAGAAACACCCAAATCCTCACCGCGAATTTTTCCCCACGAACCCTCCACGCAATCGCCCCCACCAAACCCAACGCCAACCACGGAAGAATGTTCTCACGAATCGGCGCCGGCAAGACCAACTCCAGAACCAACAGCGCAACGCCCAAGATAAGCAACCCTCTTAACCGCGACCCAATCACCCCCGCCAGAAACAGCACAAACAAAACCGGCCCACAATAAACCGGCCACCGATTCACATGCGCAAAAAACGACCCCCTCCCATACACCCGCAACGAATCCGCCGGCCACGACCACCCCGCGCAAAAAAATACGTCGGATCCCCCCAGCAAACCCAGCACCCGATCACCCACGCCACCGTCCCCCACCCCAGCACAAGAATCAATTTCGGATCCCGCTCCCAGATCACCATCGCCCCCCACATCGCGCACAAAAAAAATCCCTCCGGCCGAACCGTCGGCAAATACCCCATCACCCAACACGACGCCGCAAATCGCCCCTTCATCCACAACCGAATCGCAATAACGACCCCCAGCGCAAACGGCAACTCCGTCATCGTATCCCCCGCCAAACTGAACACGAACGGCTGAAAGATCAAAAACGGCGCCGCCAGCACCGCATGCTCCATCTTCAAATCATCTGCCAGCCGAATGGTCTGCCACGCGCAAAGAATCGAAACCACCCCCGCTGCCCACCGCGCCGCCAGCAAACCAAATTGCGCCGGCACCAGCAAATAAATCTTCGACCCAACCCTCGCCCAGGACCCCATCAATTTCGCCGGCTGCCACAAGCTGTCATGCGCATTGAGATAATGCATGATGGCATCCCCATCCCCCGTCTGCGGAAACACCACCGCCCAAATCATCAGCAACGCCAGCAATCCCGCGCAAACCGCCCCTCGTTTAGCCGCCGCACTTGTGCGGCGCGTTTCGCGATCCACGATGGGCGAAATCGCCACAACCGAAGAAATTGCGGTCTGATTAACGGACATGGATTCCAAAAAGACGCCCCTATCCGACCATTCTTCTGGCCGGAGCCTTCCCCACCTTGCGAATCGCTTTATATATTTTGTCCATGACCCGAATGGTAGCCGTATGCTTCCCCGATTCGATTCGAGAGATCGTTTCCTGCCGCACGCCCGCCATCTTCGCCAACCGTTCCTGACTCAAACCAGCGCCGCGACGCTCCAGAATCAGCCGACGCGCGATCGATGCCCGCGCAAACTCAATCGCATCCCTGCTTCCGTCCGCCGCCGCCGGTGGCAGCGGCGGCAACGCCGCCGTCAACCGCTGATAATCGTCAAACGGAACCAGCACGAATCTTTTCCCATTGCGATGAATGGTCTGCATAATTGCCTCACTCGTAAACGTCGCGTCGATTGGCAATGCGAATAACCGTGATTCGCCTCGCCGCCCGATCGACCGTGAACACAACGCGCCAATCCCCTGCGCGAATCCGAAAACTTCCCTTCAATTCCCTCGTCAGCGGTTTCATCCCACTGACCGCAGGATAGCCCGTTAAACGTCGAAACACATCCTGAATCCTCGGCTGCATGGCCGACGGAAGCGAGTCAAATCCCGCCTGGGCTTCCGCCGTAACCCGCACCTCAAACATTTCGTTATTATGACAAAAAATGTCGTTGAATCAAGGAGGATCAACTCACCATGCTCATCCAGCGGCCCCAACCGCACCAAGACGAAAACTATCCCCACCGGCATCGCCATCCATTTCAACGATTCGCCCCGAACCAACGTCCCATGAGATCAAAATCCATCCCAACCCGCGTTATTCACATTCTTTAGCGGCTGGGCTCGCCCAGCGCGTTCCTTCGTGATTCTCTACACAATCACTTTCACCTTGACCGATATCACCCCCGGAAGGATAATATCCCTCGTGCCGAAGTTCCGGATCGATAAGGTCGGAGATTTGTGTCGGCAGCTTGCCTTCACGCCCCACGACGGCCGCCTCGCGCAACTTGCTGCCGCCGAAGAGCTTCTGCTCGAAATCGAGCCGGGCAAGCCCTACCCCTTTAACTTCATCGTCTTCCGGATCACTGGATTCAGCCCCAAAAAGATCGACGAATCCCTTCTCGCCGGCATGGCCCTCCAGCACGATCTGGGACTCCTGATCGAACAACTCAGCGAAACGCTGAATCTAAACGAGTCGCTCTCCCCCGAACCCGTGATGACCATCGACGATGTCGCCGAGCGATTCAACGTCACCAGCAAAACGATCCAACGCTGGCGCCGCCGCGGCCTGGCCGCTCGAAGGATTATCTTCAAAGACGGCAAAAAACGCGTCGGATTCATGCTCGGCATGGTCGAACGCTTCCTCGCCATCCATCGCGACCAGATCATTCGCGCCGGCGATTTCTCCCAGGCAAATGAAATTGAACGGGCAGACATCCTCCGCCGCGCCCGCCGCCTGGCCGGCCATTGCCGATGCTGCCTGAGCGAAATCACCCGCCGGATCGGCCGGCGCGTCAACCGCTCTCCCCTGACCATCGCCCACATTATCCGCGACCACGATCAGGCCAATCCCCAGTCCGCGATCTTCAAACAGGCCGCCGCCGAAATTTCCCCCCAGGAACGCGCCGATTGGGTCCGCGCTAATCGCGGCGGCGAATCGATCACCGAAATCGCCGCCCGAACCTGCCGCGGCAAATCCGCCGTCTCCCGCGCCATCGTCGAGGAGCGCCTGGCCCAACTCGTCCGCCGAAAAGTCCGCTTCATCGACGATCCCCTCTATCATCAGCCCGACGCGGCCGATGTTATTGGACAGATCGTCTCGCAGGAAGAATTACCCGCCGAGGGCCGCGCCGAAGATTTGCGCATCCCCCGCGATCTGCCGGCCTATTTGCAGGATCTCTACCGCACCCCCCTGCTCACCCGCGGCCGAGAACGGGCTCTCTTCCTCCAATTGAATTTCCACAAATTCCAATTCGTAACCGCTCGCCGCAAGATCGATCCGCAATTCGCCCGCTCGCGCGACCTCCGCCGGCTGGAAGAAATCCGCCGCCGAGTCGCCGACTCGAAAAACCGCATCGTCCAGGCCAATCTTCGTTTGGTCGTCAGCGTCGCCCGCAAACATTTGCGCCCCGGCCTGTCCCTGATGGAACTGATCAGCGACGGCAATCTCACGCTCATCCGCGCCGTCGATTCCTTCGACACTCACAAAGGCAATCGCTTCAGCACCTACGCCACCTTCGCACTAATGAAAGGCTTCGCCCGAAGCGTTTCCGAAATGCTTTCCAGCGGCCACGAAGCCGTCCACGGCGACACGTTCCTCGCATCGCTCCCCGAAGCCGCCAGTTCCCGCCCCGCCGCCGAATTGGCCGATCGCGACCAGGTCCATCAACTGATGTCCCGCCTCGAACGCCGCGAACGCGATGTAATCGCCGCGCACTATGGTTTATCCGAAGGTCGCCCCTCCACCTACGAGCAGGTCGGGTCGAAAATGGGCCTCTCCAAACAACGCGTCCGCCAGATCGAACAATCCGCCCTCGCCAAAATGCGCTCCCCCTTTGCTACCTGATAATGAATTTCCCCGAACGCCCACGCCCGCACTGAGCCTGTCGAAGTTGGCGCCGCCGTGGGTCCTCCCCCGCGCTATCTCACCGAGAATCCCCCACCCGATCAATGCCAATCCGCCGGTCCGCCTTCCCCGTCACCTCGATGCTCACATTAATCCGCACCCCCGGAAGAATCTTCTCCACCCGGCTAGCCCATTCCACCACGACAACCCCGTTTTGCTCAAGCAACTCCGAAAACCCAATCGATTCAAAATCCTCCCCCCCGCCACGCGATAAGCATCAAGATGAAACAGCGGAACCCGCCCGCCCCGATAGATATTGAGAAGCACAAACGTCGGACTACTGACCGCTCGCGGATCCGCTCCCAGCGCCACCGCCAACCCACGCACGAATTGCGTCTTCCCCGCCCCCAGCGGCCCATCCAAGGCAATACATTCGCCGCCAACAAGCGTCCGCGCCAACTCCGCTGCGATCGATTCAGTTTGCGCGACGCTATGCGAATTGTGAATCATCGAACTTCAGATGCACACGGATAAGACCAAGACATCTCTCACGCAGAGGCGCAGAAGCGCAGAGGAAAAAATTCCAATTCTTCTCTGCGCCTTCGCGCTCTGCGTGAGCTTTCTTGCCTTTCTTCTGTGTGCATCTGATTTTCATCTGTGGCAAAAACTCTTGCATTTATCTCCGCGTTCTCTGCGATCTCCGCGGTGAAGTTGAATTCTCATGCCTATGCGGGTTTCACACCAAATATAGATTCGTGAATCAACTCCACCGGATGCGCGATCCTCAGATTCCGCCCACGCACTTTAGCCTGCGCCGCCAGATGCGCCGCACACCCCGCGTTCCCCGTAATCAAAACGTCCACATTCGCCGCCGCGAGATTATCCAGCTTCCGGTCCGCCAGATCGTTAGCCGTCTCCGGCTGTTCCAGATTATACATCCCCGCCGCCCCGCAGCAGAGATCCGATTCCGCCAGCGGAACCAGCGTCAGCCCCGGAATTCGCGCCAGCAAATCGCGCGGCCCCTGCCGCACGCGCTGGGCATGTGCCAAATGACAAGCATCCTGATACGCCGCCCTGAGGTTCACCCGATGCTTCATCTCCGGCAACGTCAGCTCCGCCAGCATCTGCGATATATCGCGGTATCGCTTGCGAAATGCCGCCGCGAACGGGCCATATTTCGGGTCGTCGCGCAGCAAAACATCATATTCCATCAGCGTCGATCCGCATCCCGCGATATTCGTGACGATGTAATCCATCGCCGTCCCGTCCCGCGGAAGAAACAAGTCGATATTCGCCCGCGCCAGCTCCCGCGCCCGATCCAGGTCGCCGCCATGCTTGTGCATCGCCCCGCAGCAACCCTGCTGTGGCGGCGTATATACATCAACGCCCGAGGCCGCCATGATTTCGATCGCCATCCGGTTGACCCGGTCGTAAAACACGCTTCCCACGCAACCCGAAAAGAACCCCACGGTCTTGCGCGTTTTTTTCCCGTTCCGAAGTGGATTCGGCCGCGCCTCCCCATTTTGTCCCAGGATCGCCGCGTTTTGCAGCGCAACGAAAACCGCGTCCATTCCCTTGGCCCCGGTGAATCGCGGCAACGGCCTCGGCCACACCGGCCCCCCGTCCGGCAGCATCTGTTCCATCTTCCGCAACGACGCCGGAAGCATTTCCATCACCCGAAATCGCTGCAACAGCGGATAAACCCCGCTCCGCTGCAAAAGCCGAATCGGCGCGATCGAAAGCTTGAGACGATTCGGATGAGTCACCACGTTCCGCACGAACCACCGCAAAACCCCCCGATGCGATTCAAATGCCGGCCGATGCTCCCGGTCGTGCTTGGCCATGCGATCGCGGGTCTCCTCCAGGATCTCATGGTAAACCACCCCGCTCGGGCAGGCCGTCTCGCACGCCCGGCAATTAAGGCACGAATCAAGATGCTCGCGGACCTTCTTGGTCGGATCGATCTGACCATCCGACAACCCCCGCATCAGTTGTATCCGGCCCCGCGGCCCTTCCGCCTCGTGCCCAGTCTGCAGATACGTCGGACACGCCGGCAAACACAGCCCGCAATGCACGCACGAAAGCGCGCGGTCATACGTTCTGGGGTCCAGCTTCAGCGTAGGCTGCGCCGGCGGCGCTTGCTCGGGTTCGGCGATCGTGGTCGGCAAGTTCAAAAGGGGCAATAAAGTATTCATAGTTCAGCGGTTGATAATATCGGCGATCAACCGGCTGGAACGAAAGCATTTCTAATCGCGCTAAGCGTCGCTTCCTCCACGCCATTTCGCGGCCATTTCGGCGCCCGCTCCGGGTCAAAAAAAGTCACGGAACCACCGCACGAATCAGCGGCGCGCTCAATTATAGGAACCTCATCCTCAGAATAACGACCGATAATAATGCCGAAGGCAGCATCAGCAATCCAATCTTTCAAGCCCGCATCCGCCGCAAGACGCAAAATAGACGTCGGCGGAACACTGGCCCGAAAATGCCGCCCGCTCGCAACCCAAACACTGCCGCGATGGCGGATATCCTCCTCAAGGCTTCGGCGAACAATTTCCCGCGGACGATGCCCCGATGCCAGCCGTTCGAACAAATCGATCGCCTTCGCATCATCCAACCAACCACAACTCAAGCTGTCGTTTCGCAAAATCGCATACCGCGGCCGCAGCGGTGTCGCCAGAATCTCCCTCAGCCAGCAATCCGATGGCTCAAATTCCGCCAGCAAAGCGCCGCCCGGCCGCTTGTAAGTTCTAACGGTAATATTCACCAACGACCCAAACGTCCCGCGCTGACCGACCATAAGCTTGACCAGATCATACCCCGCGACATTTTTCATCGTTCGCCCACCCGCGGTAATTAGCCGCCCGTCCAACGTTTTGAATTGACACCCCAAAAGCAGATCGCGCCAAGCCCCATACCCCAGCCGAAGCGGCCCCGTGGAATTTTCATCCACCAGCCGCCCAATCGAAAAACCCGGATCACCATCGATGGGAATCCACTGGTCAACCTTCTCCAACGCCGCCTGGGCCGACGCGAGCGGCAAATCCGCCGCAATCGTCGCCGTCATATCGGCCACCTGGCAATCGATCTGACCCGGCAAAACAAGCGGCTCCCGCTGGGGACGGTAGTGGCTATCCATATTCACTGCCCATGTTACGTATTTTTCTGTCCTCCATCCCCCTCCGGCGGCAATATATTCACGAGGACCTGTATGTGGATTCAAGAACTAAAAATCTGGCTTGTCCCCGCCGTTGTGACCGGTTTTTGCTACTTTTGCCAGGCCGCCCAGACCCAAAGCGAAACCTATCACGGCGACCTGGTCGCCTACATGAAAAATGCCGCCCCCCCTCAGTTAATGAACCAGACCGCCCAAAAACTCAAGATCGGCCGCGGCGCCAACGATCCCCTGGAAGCATGCAATCTCACCGTCTACTACTTCATCCACCCCGGCAAAAATTAGCGCCGTCTTCAACCCCCCCCGCGGCCTGCCGACTTCAGTCGGCAGGTCTTTTTGCCAATCGCAAAAATAGTTGAACCCCACCAACACCCAATGCTAAACTCCCCCCTTCACCCAAATCGAGGCCCCCACGTTGACACGATATTTCCTACCAGCAATGCTACTGATCGCCATGAGCTTACAATCCCGGACCCAAGCCGACCCCCCACCTCCACCCCCCGCGTCCTCCATCACCGACGTGCGGATTCAGGATTTACAGGATTACACCTACGCCTACGTTTCCACGCAGACCACCCTGAACAAGCTTCAGGACGCCATCTCCCAGCTCATGCCTCGCATTGATGCCGCCATTGATTCCGGCGCCCTGCGAGTGATGGGATCCTATGTGTTCACTTATCACGGCGCATCCCAGGACCCCAACAAGCAATTCACTCTGGATATCGGCGTAGTCGTAAAAGACACAAACGTCAAACCGGATGGCATTCAATTGATGAAAGTCGGACCCCTGCATTGCGCGACCGTCGTTTACACCGGCCCCGCCGCACAACTCCCCCAAGCCTACGGCAAGTTATACGGCGAACTCGGCCGCCGCGGCCTGCAGCCGACCGATATCTGCCGCGAAGTCTATTTCTATTGGGAAGGCCCAAACTCCGTAAATAACGTCATCCAGGTCCAGGCCGACTTGTCGCCGGCGCATTAAAAACGCTCCCCATAAAACTCCCAATCTGATTCAGCAACCCCAGGCCCCCGGCTTCAAAAATATCATTGTGCCGGCCTCCCTCGACATCAAATCGCGTGACCTTCCCCTTCGCCACCGCCGCAAGCTGCCGAGACATCGCAAAGGGAACCAATTCGTCATCCGTTCCATGCACGATCAAAACCGGACAGGAAATCTCGGCAAATTTCTTCTCATTGTCAAAACGATATTTCAATATCAGCGACATCGGCAGCCAGGTAATAAACTGCTGCGCCATATCCCGCAAACTCGTAAACGCGCTGACCGTCACCAATCCCGACACATGCCGTCGGCTCGCCAGATCGGTCGCCACCGCTGCCCCCAGCGACCAACCGATCGCAACGATCTTTTTCGAATCGACATCATCCCGGCTCAGAAGATATTTATATGCCACATCCGCCGCCGCATAACACCCCACTTCGCTCGGCTTCCCCCCGCTCATTCCATATCCTTCAAAATCCGGAATAATGACGTTCGCCCCCAGCCGCCGAAAATGTTCAAACACATCCGTGCTGTACGCCATGCACGCCCCGTTGCCATAAAAATAAATAATCGTCGGCCGATGTTCCGCATTCGCCAGCGGCAACCCATTATGCTGAAGCGCTTTGCCAAACAACGCGGTAATTAATGTCCCATCTTCCGCCCGCAACGCCAGCAGCTTGTCGTTATACCCCGGCGAAATCGACCCATCCTTCTGCCCCTGCGTTGCCGCCGCCCCAGGAAAGACATAACTGTTTTGAATCGAATACACGATTACACAAACTCCCAGATAACCCAGCAGACACGCGCGCACAATCCGGAACGTCCATAGCCAAACTCGACTTCGTCGCGGCGCAGCCGTCGAGATTTCGGAAGGGGGCAGCGTCATAATGCCTTCTTCCCGAATTGTATACAGCCTGCACGATTCACCCCCACGGGCAAAATATTCACGCGGCCTGCCGACTTCAGTGGCAGGACAATCACTTGTAGCCATTATTCCCTTTCTTTCCCCTCCCTTGGTACTCCGGGGGAGGGTTAGGGTGGGGGTCTTCTCCTTTTTCGAACCTCCATGCGATTGCCCTGACTTCAGTGGGCAGGAATCTCACCATTTCTCGACCCGCGCCAGCGGCTCAAGTCTCCGCACATCCTCCACCCGAAGAAATCCCGCCCCCGGTATCAACGTATTCGCCGCCGCGCACGCCGCGCCCAGCCGGCAAGCATCGGGAACATCCCTTCCCGCAACAACCCCCGACGCCAACCCCGCCGAAAAAGCATCCCCGCTCCCAATCGCGCTAATCGCCGCCACCTCGATCGCCGGCACCCTCCAAAACGATTTCCCATCCGACGCGATCGCCCCGTTTTTCCCCATGGTGATGACAACCCACCGAGCCCCCCGCCCCACGAGTTCGATCACAGCCCGCCGAAGCGACCCATCATCGCCGATATCGATTCCCAACGTCCCCGCCAACTCCGCCCGATTCGGCTTCACAACCAACGGATGCAACGGCAACGCCCGCAACAGCGCCTCCCCCCGAGCATCCAAAATAATCGGAACGCCGCCTGCCACCGCCCGGCAGCACTCAGCATAAAAATCATCCCCCGCCCCCGGCGCTAACTTCCCCGACAAAACCAACGACCTGCACTCCGGCAAATATGTTTTCAACCTTGCCAACAATTGCCCCCGAACAGCCTCCGGAATTTCCGCATGCTCCTCGACCAATTCCGTTGCCGTCCCGGCGTGTCGATCAATCATCGTCACACAAGTCCGCGTCGCATTCGGCGTTTCAACCGCATCAAGATCGACACTCCCACCCCTAAGCTCTTCCCCGATAAACCTCCCCGTATCCCCTCCCAGCGGCACACAAACCGTCGCCCGCTCCCCCAGCGTATGCAACACCCGCGCCACATTGATCGGCTTCCCCGCCGACGCCCGCCGAACCTCCACCGCCCGATTAACCTCATCCGCCAAAACCCGCTCAAAAATCATCGTCTGCTGGACCGTCGGTGTGGTACCAAGGCAAAGATGCATCGCAGAATGATAGTTGAGCAAATCCGAAACCAGAAACCAGAATGACGAATTAAATTGCCAGGAGACAAAGAGACAGAGAGACGAAGAGACAAAGTGCGCAGAAAATGTCCTCCCACTTCGTCTCTTCGTCTCTCATTCACTTCGTCTCTTAAACATTCGATTCACCATTCAAATTTCAAATTTCAAATCTATCCCTTATTCTACCCCCCCATGTCCCTCAACACCGACCTCTCCGACCTCTTCCGCACCTTCGCCGCCCTGATGGACATCAAAGGCGAAAGCGCCTTCAAAACCATCGCATTCTCCAAGGTCTCCCGAATCCTCAAGGACATGACCATCGATCTCGAAGAGTGCTGCCGCGAAGGCAAACTAAAAGAACTCGAAGGCATCGGCCCATCCAGCCAGCGGATCATCGAACAATTTATCACCACCGGCAAAAGCACGGATTTCGAAGAAGTCGCCGCCAGCGTCCCCTCAGGATTGATTCCCATGCTCGAAATCCCCGGCCTCGGCCCCAAGACCATCGCCCTCCTCTGGAAAGAACGAAAGATCACTTCGCTCGAAGAACTGACCAAAGCAATCGAAGCCGGAAAACTCGACGGCCTGAAAGGCATCGGCGACAAAAAAATCGAAGCCATCAAGCAGGGAATCGAGCTCCGAGCCCAATCCTCCGGCCGCATGGGCATCGTCGACGCCATGGAGATCGGCCAATCCCTTCTCGAATCCCTCAAACGCCTACCCGACGTCAAACTCGCCGAAATCGCCGGCAGCCTCCGCCGCCGCCGCGAGACCATCGGCGATATCGACCTCGTCTGCGCTCTCAAAAATCCCACCGCCGGCGAAGCCGTCTCAGCCGCCTTCGTAAAATTCCCCCTGGTCGAACGCATCCTCGGCCAGGGCCAGACCAAAGCCAGCATCCTCACCAAACGCGGATTGCAGGTCGATCTCCGCATCGTCCCCGCCGACAATTTCGGCGCGGCCATCCAATATTTCACCGGATCAAAAGAACACAACACCAAACTCCGCGGCCTCGCCCAACAGAAAAAAATGACCCTCAACGAATGGGGCCTCTACAAACTCGACGAATACGACCGCTCCGAAAAAAAGCCCGGCTTCCCCCCCAAGGCCAAACCCGTCGCCGGCAAAACCGAAGACGACATGTACAAAGCCCTCGGCATGCCCTGCATGGAGCCCGTATTACGCGAAGATCGCGGCGAAATCGAAGCCGCCCTCGCCGGCAAGCTCCCGAAAATCGTCCGAGCTCCAGGACATCCGCGGTGATCTGCATTCCCACACCACCGCCTCCGACGGTCAGGCAACACCATCGAAGAAATGGCCAACGCCGCCAAAGCCCTCGGCTACGAATTCCTCGCCATCACCGACCACTCCAAAACCCAGGTAATCGCCAACGGCCTCACCGCCGACCGGCTCCTCAAACACGCCGCCGAAATCCGCCGCGTCTCCGACCGCATCAAAGGAATCACGCTCCTGGCCGGCTGCGAGGTCGATATCCTCGCCGACGGCCGCCTCGATTTCGAAGACGCGATCCTGGCCGAGCTGGACATCGTCGTCGCCAGCCCCCATATCGCCCTCAAACAGGACACCGCCAAAGCCACCGACCGGATTCTGCGCGCCATCGAGAACCGCTACGTGAACATAATCGGCCATCCCACCGGCCGCCTGATTTTCGGCCGCGAGGGCCTCCCCTTGAATTTCGCCCGCATTTTCAAGGCCGCCGCCGACACCGGCACCGCCCTCGAAATCAACGCCGCCTTCCCCCGCCTCGACCTCAACGACGTCGCCGCCCACGGCGCCATCGCCGCCGGCGTCAAGCTCTCAATCAACACCGATTCACACAACACCCAGGATTTCGACCAAATGCAATTCGGCATCTTCGTCGCCCAACGCGCCTGGGCCACCCCCGCCGACGTAATCAATTGCCTGACCCTCCCCAAGCTGAAAGAATTCATCCGCCACAAGCGCGCGTGATCACGAGTTCCCTCCGCGCGGCCTGCCGACTTCAGTCGGCAGGTCTTCCCCATCATCGCGCACGCCCAAAATTAAAAAAAGAAAACGGACCGAAGGGGAGCCACCGCCCTCGGTCCGCATCTGAATTCCGAATTGTTAAACAAAAGATAACTGCGCCGTAACAAGGCGTCAATATCTCGCACACAGAATTTCGCGCCAACAATTTTCCATTCAGCTCTCAAAGATCATCGGCCGCACCACCGAACATCTCACCTCTCCCATCGCATCGACGAGTTCCAGATATTGCCGCGCACTGATGATACAGCCCCACGATCGCGCCCCCGCTCCCCGCGAATTTCGCGCTCGCGCCAACGGATCGAGCGGCCTCGATCATCCGAAGATTCTCCGGCGCGATGTTCATGATCGATCGCCGCAGATCGAAATTCGCGTTCATGACTTCGTGCAGCGAATCCCAATCGCCGCGCATCAGCGCATCCCGTCCCCGATCCGTCAGATCGCGGAATTTCTGCATCGCCTCCACCACCGCCTTGTCCCCGCCGTTGAAAAGCGCCCGCAAATTCCGATGCGGAACGTCGCTGATCTCCGCCCGGTCCGGATCATACGCCAGATAAAGCGGCGGAATTTTCCCCGGCCCAAGCTCCGTATATTCGCCATACCCTCGGCTCTCCATCAGCTTCCGGTCAAAATCCATGTGAACGATCCCCTCATACGTCTGAATAACCCGGTCCTGCATCCCCGCCGCAATTCCCAGCTCTTCAGTCTCCACCCCCAGCGTCAGCGTCGGCAGCATCGGCTTGGGAATCTCAACCTCATAAAACTTCATCAGCGTCCTCAAAGCCGCCACCACGATCGCACTGCTCCCCGAAAGTCCCACCAACCGCGGAATATCCGTCTCAAACTGCACCGTGAAATTTCGCTTGTGAAGTTCCCGGTTATTCTGCCGGCAAAAATCATGGAACCGCTTCACCGCCGCCTTGATCAGCCGCGTCCCCCCGTAATATCCATGCAGCCGGATATCGCGCAGAAAACGCATCGACCGTTTCAAACCGCGTCAGATCCCCCCGGTCGGGAACGACCTCAAAATGTGGCGACTCCCAAAGCCGTACCGTCGCCTTGAAATTCCGGATCACAAACGAAAGCGTCTTCCCGAAATATCCATCCGATGGATTCCCCACCAACCCCGCCCGCGCAAACGCATTCGCCGTATAAATCATGGCTGCTCCTTACCCAGCAGATGAACGTCCACCACTTCCCTCCGCACCACCCCCGTTCGCGCATCAGCGCCGAATACAACCACCCCTCGATCCGACTCCCCCAACCTGCCCAGGAGATACCCACTCATCTCCGCCCCAATCCGAAGCCCCAGCCGATCCCTTACAGCCCGTCGCAATTCAGCCTCTCCCACCGCGCTCTCCTTCCGGAGGAACCCGTCGCAACAACACCAATATACCAAGCCGAAGAGGCCAAGGCATCCCTTCCCCATCGCCGACGGCTCTCCCAACCTTCATCAGGCCCGCCAACCGCACCCGAATCGGAAGCACGTCGCCGCATTCGAGCCGGCGCATGTGTTCGGCAAAAAACCCGCAACGATAAAAATCCCTTGCCCTCTTTTGCACTCGTCATCACCCAACTTCGATCTCGTACATCCCCGAATTGACTGCTCGCCCCCACCCGTTAAAATTATCCTCGTACTTTCGCGGGCGTAGCTCAGTTGGTAGAGCGTCAGCTTCCCAAGCTGAATGTCGAGAGTTCGAACCTCTTCGCCCGCTTTGGAAATAAGTCACGCCGAACGCTTGATTTAGCGTACCCGTTCACCGTTGAGCGGCGCGGCCGAGAATACCCGGAAAAACCGTACCCTATCTGATTCTTCTGAGCATCTACCAAACGTTGCGATTCCGACAGCTTAACTTCTGGCAATTCCTACTCTCGGGCGAGACAGACATCGCGGCATTTACGGCCAAACATGGGTGACGTTTCAACCAAAACAATTCCTTTGCGAGTAATTTGCGGACAGAGGTGCCCACGTAAGAGAGGGACGATTGAACGGCCAGTTCAAGTCCCTTGCAGGGGGTTCCCAAGATGGCCGAAATCTCCGAAACTAGAGCCTTATCGAGTGAACGTTCGGTGCTGCACGAGGTGCTTACGATGAGAACGAACCAAAACGGATTAATGCCAAACCGGCGGGTGCGAATTCCGTTCTTGAACACACCAGAGGCTCATACCCCAATTCGAGATTGCGTCGTGCGCGGCAGAGCGGGCCGGAATCGATCCGGCGGTGCTGGGCATTTACGTGGCGCACTTTTTCGAGGCGGTCGCCCAGCACACGAGCCAAGGCCGCGTCGTCAGGATTCCGGGCTTCGGAACCCTCGGACCCCAGACGCGATTCCGATACGTCCGTGGGTAACTATCAATGAAATCCATCTTGCGTTGCCGGAAGGTATTGCAGCGGCAACGATGGTTGATGAGACTGCGAACGCGGCTCTGCCAGCAACAATATGGTAGCGAGAACGACAGACTGTTGTTCTCGGTTTTTCCGGTGTGGTCGGGATTTCTGCTTTTCGTTCCAATTTTGACCGCTTTTTATGAGCGATGGGTGCAATGAAGGGCGTGACGCCATGAGAACAAATCAAAACGGAATGATGCCAAACCGGCGGGTGCGCATCCCGTTCCTAAATACAACCGAGGCACACTCGCCCGTTCGAGATTGCATTATCCGCGCTGCCGAGAATGTGGGTGTTGAACCGACTACAATGGCCCTTGCGATTTCGCACTTTTTGGAAGCGATCACGAACCAAATTGCGATGAAGAAAGTCGTTCGCATCCCCGGTTTCGGCGCGTTCGGTCCAAAGACCAGATTTAGGCGCGTGACCAGCAAGCATTTCGGAAACGGCCGTGTCTGCTATCCTGCATTCGTTCCATGCCCCTCGTTCAAGCTGGACGTGAGAATGCGCGTTCGACCGGCGCTGAGTCCGGAGACCGATCCGATGCGCCGTCTGGCAAGGAACAACTCCTACCGTCAGCGTCACGGCGCTAAATCGTCGCCAGAAACGTTTGGGAGCATCCGTCGGGCGATCGTGGAATGCAACAATGGATCGGCAACGGCGCAGCGGCAGAAGATCACCTAATCAAAGCATCGCTGTGGCGTGCAAGCGTCGTGTCATTGCGCCTGATTGCGAAGCATCCAAACGGGGGCGCACCTGCTTAAGGGGGCGGCAAACCGGGGTAAACGGTGTGGATCAGGGTGCCATCGGTTGTACCGCTCCAGCCTGCGCCGCTTTGGCCGCTTGAATTTCGGCAGCGGGATCAAATAGCCTTAACAACCTGACAGTGCGGTTGCCGCCAAGAACATTCGTGTAACTCTTGGTGCCTACGGTCTCCACCACGCTGACCGTCAGGGATTGATCGTCTGTCAGGCCAACAGTCGAAAAATTTGCGAGCCAAAAATCAGTCTCGCCGGATGAAACCAAAACGTCATTTTCATCCTCAACCTGCTTAACCTGCACGTCTCCCAGTGTTCCCACCGAGCCCGGTGATGATTTCCCTAAAATGCTTTCAAGAGATGAGGGCGCATACGTTCCCTTTGAATTCTTGATGGAATCTAACGCCTGCTGGTCGCACTGTAACTGCGCTCGATTGGCTGCATCCACTTCGGCCTTTTGGTAACTCGCCGCAGTACGCTGCTGATTCTGCATCGCCGCTAAAACTTCGTTGGCCGTTGAGACGCCGTCTTCAAGATCGTGCAAGTGATTCCGCGCCGCCACTCTGTTGTTCGCGGCCTTCACTCGATCATCGAAAGACGATCCGGTGTCATCCAACACGTTCTGGGCGGCGGCTAGATCAGCAAGTGCCTGCTGGTAGTCCGCCGACCGCTTAATCCGATCCAAAGCGGTAGCTTTTGCCTTAGGCAACTCCGCAATCCGCCGAACTGCCGGGTAATGGCGCGATCAACCTGCTCGAAGGCGTTGAAAATACGGCCGAGCGCCTCGGCCTCAATTCCCACGCCATTGTCTTTGACTTCCACCAACACATGGCCATTTTCGCGCCAACCCCGGACGCGTAGATTCCCGCCGGTAGGGGTAAACTTGATTGCGTTTTTAATCAGATTCCAGAACATCTGTTGGAGACGGACCGGATCGGCGTTGACAATATGCGGCGGCTGCTTGATATCCACCTCTAGCCTGAGGTGACGGGCTTCGATATCGGAACGACAAACCTCCAAAGCACGTTTCACGATCGCACTTATTTCGATGGGCCGCTTGTCCACCTCAATTTTGCCCCGGTTAATACGAGTCAAGTCCAGAAGATCATCAATGAGACGGATTTCCAATTCAATATTGCGGCGGATCAAATCAAAATACTCGCGGGTTTCCGCATCGAATTTCGGCTGTTCCTGTAGAATCGACAGCGTCGCTACCACCGGCGTCAGGGGGGTACGCAATTCGTGGCTTAGCAGTGCCAGGAAATGGTCCTTCGCTTCGTTGGCCCGTTCGGCCACGATCTTGGCGGCTTCCGCGGATTGCACTGAAACGCGCATCCGCTTATCGGCCGGTTTGTCATCCATACTATCCTTCCCCCCTATCCCGGCGCGGACCATCAGGAATGGAGGTGGAAGCACCCACGCACGAGGGCTTGACCGTAGCGAAACTGTACGCAGAAGCCGGCCTTTGCAGTATCAGGAAATATGGGTATTCGGTATGGGGAACTTCCGGTATACGTTTGCCCGGCCGCAGCAAGATTCGCTTTCCAGGGGGGGACACATTTTGGTGTCCATCGAAAACGGTTAAGGTTGAGCGCACGATAGGCGATGGGCCGAACACTACCGTACGAACCGTCATCAAAAGCGCTTCAGGCAGCGCTCGATTCAATTCGAGTCTTTGCGCCGTTGCGTCCTTGGCTGGTTGATCGCATTCCGACTCGATGCCCGTGACCCGACTCGAATTCTTCCCCGTTCCTCTTTGTCCCTGCAAGCCGTTTCAAGATGAGTAAGGCGGCATCGGGTTCAATCAGCGCTGGAAACAATCCTTGGACGATCGCTTGGACCATATCGGGTTGCTCACAAAACCAATCGTGTGCGCCATGTGAACCGCACCTCCTTTCCTTCGTGGGCGGCGGTCGGCAAGGCACCCCTTTAGATATTAGGTGGCACGTTCCAATAATTTCCTTGACGAAGGAAGTTAACTTTGCGATAACTACGTCATGCGTAGTACGCGGGACGGAGTAGGAGCCGAAGAGGGCACGGGTTTGGGGCACTATTCTGACCCGCCGCTGCTTGTGCTTGCCAGCCTCGCCAGTGGACCGAAGCACGGACACGCGATGATCGAAGATATCGCGAACATGTGCGGAACCCGTTTGGGTCCGGGGACGCTGTATGGGGCGATCGCGCGGCTGGAGCGGCAGGGGTGGATTGAGCCGCTGACGCCGGTGGAGCGACGGCATCCGTATCGGATTACGGCGGCGGGGTTGCGCGTGTTTCGATCGAAACTGGCTACTTTGCAGCAGTTCACGAGAGCCGGGCTGCGGAGGCTGGAGGCGTTATGAATCGCACAGTCGCCTGGATGCTGACGCGGTTATATCCGCGGCCCTGGAAAGAGCGGTATGGCGCGGAGTTTGAGGAGCTGCTTCGAACGGGACCGGGCGGCTTTCGCACTTCGGCAAATGTCATTTGGTCGGCACTTTTTGAGCGGATCTTCCCGACTCAAGCACGCGCAATGGAACAGGACCCCAGTTCATTTGCCGCGATGATGAAGCGGCCGAGCGCCTTTGTTCCAGTGGCCATGTCCCTGGTCGCCTTGGCATTGCTGCTCGGCGACATCGCGATATTCGGTGTTGTCCATGAGGCCGATGAGGGAGCCGTTGCCCATATCTGGCAGCTACTCATGGCTGGGCAGTTGCCGGTTTTGGCGTTCTTCGCAATCAGGTGGGTGCCACGGGCTCCGAGACAGACGCTGGGTGTACTTGCGCTGCAAGCCGGGGCTGTGCTGGCATCGATGGCCCCCGTGTTTTTTCTTAATTTATGAACGCTACGCAGACTATGTCTAGGGTAGCCCTGGCCCTTGCGGCGGCTGGGGGCGTGGGCTCAATCGGTTTGATGCTTCGCGCAGGCCATCGTAACGATTCCCTTATCCTGCCAGTGCTTTTTGCAATCTGGGTGCTCTGTCCGTTCGCAGCCCTCGCAATAGCCAACATGGTCTCGAAGCGCTGGCGGGTTTTTACCGGAGCGACGCTCTATGGGGTGACGCTGATTCTTACGGTGGGGTCGCTCGGCATCTACGGGAATGTTGTTTCGGGGACCCCGAGTTCGCGGGTCGCCTTTCCGTTCCTTGTGGTTCCACTGGGGTCATGGTTTCTGATGATGATGGTTATCCCGATGGCCGCGCTCCTATCAGGCAGGCGGCCGCGCGTGAGGCTCGTCCGGTGGGTGATCAAAGCTGTTGCGGCAGTTGTCATGCTCGGCAGTATTGGAATTGTGGGCTTGCTGGGATTGCTGCTTTGGGACCATAGCAGGGAAACGACGCTGCCCACGCCAACTGGGCCGTTCGCGGTTGGCCGCACGACGTATGTTTGGACTGACGATGCACAGGCGGACCCGATGGCGCCGAAGCCGGGCACGAAGTCTGAGCTTGTCGTTTGGATCTGGTATCCCGCAGCGCGCGGGCAACCGTCCCAGACCGTTGTCGATTACTTCCCAGCTCTATGGCGGAGAGCCGTTGAGGACCAAAGTGGCGTGCTGCTCAGCCAGTTCCTGACGCGCGATTTGTCGCGGGTCCGGGGGCATGGTATTCGTGATGCCGAGGTATCGCCTCAGCAGCGTTTGTATCCCGTGGTACTGATGCGAGCGGGACTTGCGGCCCTGACGCTGGACTATACGAGCCTTGCCGAGGATCTTGCGAGTCATGGCTATGTGGTGGTGGGTTTCGACGCACCCTACCGAAGCTACGTGGTGGTACTCCCTGACGGAAGGGTGATTGCCAGGGCGCCCCAGAACGACGCCGATCTGCTCAGCGGACGAGAGCAGGAGCATCTCGCTACCAAACTGGCCCAGGCATGGAGCGCCGACATGAGCTTTGCACTCGACCAGCTCCAGCGCCTGAATGCGTCCGAGCCATCCGGCCGATTCCTGGGGCGTCTCGACATGCAACGAGTCGGAGTCTTCGGCCACTCTCTCGGCGGCGCAACTGCGCTGCAGTTCAGCCATGACGACTCCCGGTGCGAAGCTGCCATCGACGTGGACGGCGCTCCTTGGGGCAGTGTTGTGCGCGAAGGCCTCACCCAGCAGGCCATGTTTCTCATGAGCGATCATTCCAGCGACTCGCCTGATTCAAACGACCATGAGATCGAGTCGAACTTCCAGTCCATTCTTAATCGGCTGCCCAGTGACCGCAGATTGCAAATCACGATACGCGGCGCGAACCACTACATGTTCAGCGACGACGGAGCCATGCTAAAAAGCCCCCTGCTGAGTCGCGCCCTGCGCATGCTGGGAATCGTGCACATCGATGGTCGACGCCAGGTCGCCATAACCGAGCACTACATCAGCGCTTTCTTCGACGTATACTTGAAAGGGGGGCCGCCATCGCTACTCAAGAGCCGACCGGAGTACCCGGAGGTCGAATACGCAGGGTTTTGAAATTGATGAAGACTTGAGTAAAGGCGCGGATCAGTCGTGAGCGAGGCACACGCCGCATCGTTATTCTGACGGAGATGGATTGCGCCGCTTCCAGTTATCCGGCAGCCATTCTTCGAGTTGGCTCATCGGTATCGCCGACAGATTTGTCAACAATTGAGTAAGGTAACGCTGAGGGTCGATGTTGTGCCGGCGGCAGGTGCTGGTCATGCTGGAAAGAATCGCCGCCGTCTGGCCACCCCGCTCGTTGCCAACGAACAGACTGTTTTTTCTATTCAGACAAATCCGCTTCATTTCTCGTTCCGACTCGTTGTTGTCGATCGGGACCGCCCCGTCCTTCGTGAAGACGTTCAATTCATCCCACTGGTTCAGGGCGTAGTTCACCGCCTCGGCCATCGGGTGCTTGGGCAGCAATTGATCGCGCCAACCGAAAAGCCTGTCCTTTAGCATGGACAGGATTGGAACCGATTCGCGCTGCCGCAAGGCCAGTCTCCTTGGGATGTCGAGCAATCTGCCGCGATCCTTCACGGCGTACAGCCGCTTGATGATCACCACCGCCTCAGCGGCAATCGCCGGATTCGTCTTCTCGGCATCGACAAATTTTCGACGAGCGTGCGCCCAACATCCGGCGCGGGTGATGTCATTGCCCACCACCACGCCGTCGTATCCGCCGTAGGCATCGGCCAGCAGGGTTTGCTTGTAGTCCTTGAGGAACGCAGCCGGTCCGTCGCGGCCCCGGCCCAAGGTGAAGTTAAAGACATTGTAGGGATTGTGCTCATCCCCGACGTAGACCCACATTCTGGCCTGTTTGGTTTTGCCCGGCCACAACATCGGCATCACCGTGTCGTCCGTGCAGATAACATGGGATTGCAGAACCCTCTGAACCATCAGATCAAACAGCGGCTTGACGATATCGGCCACGTCTCCGCACCAGACGCTCTGGGTGGCGCGGCTGATCTCCAATCCGTTGCGCTGGAAGATCGACTCTAATCGGTACAGCGGGAGATAATCGGCGTATTTGCTGGTGACGATGTAGGCCAGCAGGCCCGGTCCCGCCATCCCCTTGTCGATGGGCTGAACTGGCTTGTCCGCCAGCGTAATCTGCGGATTCGCGGCATTTTGTTCGCAATGCGTACAGGCGTATTTAACGCGCACGTGTTCGATCCGCTCGAATCGGCCAGGAATGAACTCGACCTGCCAACTTACTTCCTCGCCGATCTTCTCTCGCGTCTTCCCACAGCATGGGCAGGGCCTGTCAGCTTCGGCCAGGTCATGCACCTTCCGAATCACGGGCAATTGATCGAAGGCCGCAAGGTTCCGCCGGCCACGTCGAACCCGCCGCACCGTGCCAACTTCAGCCAACGGTTCATTTGGCGGCAGATCGTTGGGATTCACCGGCCGCGATTCCAAATCGGTGGCGAAAGTCAACAGCATCTGGGCCACCTCGCCAGGGGTCTGCAGCCGGTCGGCTCACCCCGTTGCGGCAAAGTGTCCCGAGTATACCCCTTCGAGCCGGCGCCGCATATTTTCAAGTCGATTTATGGCCGATGGAAACCACCTCGAGATAATCCTGGTTCAGAAAGGCGTTAAAATTGTCCGTTCCCAAATCTCGCAAGTTTTGCCTATTGTTTTGCGCAAAGGCGCTCTGTTTTTCGCTCGATCAAACGAAAGAATCACAATGGGATCAAATGACTCCCGCTTTGCCAGGCTACTCAAAGAAGCCGACGAAGCGACGGACTCCAACTCAAACGGCTTAATGGATGGAGAGGACTTTCTTATTCTTATCGGAAACCTCGCTGCTGCAATCCGCCAGTTGCTAATCCAACCCAAACAGTCAGACCGCGAACGGGACGAAGTTTCCCCACGGACCGCTAACGCCCTTGAGCAATTTGTGCTGCATCAGAGCGAACAATTCCAAGCGAGGCCTCAGGATATAGACCAGCTTCATTTGGGTGCCCTCATTGCTCTTTCTGATTGTGAAACGTCTGGATCGCATAAAGGTCATCTTTAGTTACCTCAAAAAGGAGACCGAACAATGCAACACCAAATAGTAAGTCGAGAGGCATGGCTCGCCGGTCGACTTGACCATCTACGGGCGGCAGGAAGCGTGGGAGGACTCGCCGATCGGTGGCCACAACTGTCGAAAGGCGTGCACCCTTACCGTATCGATAGACGTCCCATCGTCCAGTGGCCCCGAATCGAAGCCGGCTGCTCCGACATCCTCGGCACCACCGCCCGCTAGAGCCGTCAGTCCGATTGTACGCTTTTCTGAAAGGAGAACACCATGACCCTCTCATTTCGCAACTTCATCAGCCCCGAAGACCTCGACCATCAGTACCGCATCTGGACCGCCGCCACCGAGGGCCTCCCCTTTGCCTGGCGCTCCACCAACACCTACGTCCGCCACAACAGCGCTCACGCGCCGAAGTTCCCTGGGGTGCGCCTGCTTGCGGAGCGGGGTGGGCAGGTCGTCGGCTACATCGGTACCCACGACCCCTTCCAGTGGAAGAACCTCGGCATGGCCGTCCTATTCGGCTTCCCGTGGACCTGGCCGCAGGATGGGGCCCTCGAGCGCGAGCTGTACGACCGCATGCTCGGGGCTACGCCGGGCGTCTACGTGGGGCAGAAAGTCGACCTGTATATCCAGCGCTTCCGCCGCTCGTGGACGCACCACCACACCTTCTTCCGCGAGCGCGGCTGGCGCGAGACCTTGGCCTGGCCCATCATGACGCGCCCGATGGCCCGCCGCGCCGGCACGCCCAAGGCTGAGAAGCTCACCGACGCCCACGTCGACGAGGTAGTGAAGCTCGCCGCGTCGGACCCGACCTCTATCAAGCCCAACCCCGACGCCAAGGCCATCCGCGCGCGATTCAACAACGGCTGGACGGAGTGGGAGGGCGCGGAATCCTGAAGGGCGCTGGTGCCTTTGCGATTGAGGTCCGCAAGCCCTGGGCCGAGGTGAAGATGTTCTACGCGACGCCGGCCGAGTTTGAACGCGTGGTCGACGCGATGGGAGCTGCGGCCGCGGAATTGGGGGCCCGCGAACTCTATTTCACCATCGCCACCGGCGGCGAGGCCCGTAAAGCTGCGGTCGAGAAGCTGGGCTTCACGCATGTCGATGACGACGTGGTTGTTAGGCGAGACCTCGACGGTCTCATTACATCATGAGATCACAGTTTTTGGCGTCAAGTTGGGTTGACCGGCGAAGCCGTCCCATGGCGACAGACAGTTGAACAAAGGAATCGATTTATGAAAGAAAAAAGCGAAAGCGCGATAAAATTTCCAAAAATCGTGGACCAGGCCGAATGGCAGAAGGCGCGCGACGCTCTTCTAGCCAAGGAGAAGGCGGCGACGCGTGCCGCACGATGCGCTGGCCGCCGAGCGCCGGCGGCTGCCGATGGTGAAGATCGGAAAGCAATACGTCTTCGACGGTCCGAAAGGCAAATTGAGTCTGCTCGATTTATTCGAAGGCCGCCGGCAGCTCATTCTTTATCATTTCATGTTTGCTCCGAAGGTGCCAGGTTGGCCCGATGCGGGATGCGTGGGTTGCTCCATGGTGACCGACCAATTTGGCCATCTCGCGCATTTCCACGCGCGCGATACATCCTTCTGTCTCGTCTCGCGTGCACCGCTAAAGAATATTGAGAAGTTCAAGAAACGGATGGGATGGACGTACCCATGGTACTCCTCAGATGGAAGCGACTTCAATGTGGACATGGGCCTGCTCACCGACAATTATTACGGCATGAGCGTCTTCATCCACGCTGACAAGGATATCTTTCGCACGTATTTCACAGACGGGCGCGGCGTGGAGGGGCTGAACATCTGGACGCTCCTCGACCTCACCCCCCTGGGCCGGCAGGAGCAATGGCAAGACTCCCCTTCAGGCGGCCCGCGGACCAAGGCAGGCAGCTGGTGGCGCCGCCACGACGAATACGAGAAGTAAGACTCGAAAGAATCACTGCGATGAGCAATTGCCCCATCTGCAATCTTGACCCCGAACCAAACCCGGCGGGGCAATTCCCAAGCGAAGTCAAATGGCCTGGGACGGGCTTTTACGTTTTGATCACGACTGTTTTTGCTACCGCGCTGGCGTTGACGATTTATTATTGCCTGACCATGGCCGGTGGCATGGATATGCCCGGCGGGTGGACGATGTCGATGATGTGGATGCCCATGCCGGGACAGACCTGGCTGGGAGCGACGTTCATGTTCATGCTGATGTGGCTGGCCATGATGGTCGCGATGATGCTTCCATCGTATCTGCCGACAATTCTCCGCTATCACCGCGCCCGGCGACGCGAAAATGACCGAGGCCCACTGGTGTCAACGTCTCTGGTGATGGCTGGATACTTTTTTGTCTGGAGCGCCGCCGGTGCGGTGATCTTTGTCGTGGGCATCGCGCTGGCGATTGCGACGATGCGATGGACAACTTTGAGCAGGTCTATGCCATTCATTTTCGCCGCAACGATTTTTGTAGCGGGGTGCATGCAATTCATGCCCTGGACGAAATTCGGCCTGCGTGAGTGCCGCGGGTCGCTCGCCTGCGACGTTTCGTTTTCAGGTAAGGGCGCATGGTCGGCGTGGCGAGTGGGCATTCGTTCCGGAATCTCATGTGTTATCTGCTGCTCCGGCCCGACGCTGATTCTGCTCGCGCTGGGAATGATGAACCCCCCCGTCATCGTGTTGGTGACGGCCGTGATCGCGATGGAGAAATTGATGCCAAGGCCCGAACTAATCGTTCGACTCGGGGGCATGATCGCTGTGATCGTGGGGCTAATTATGATCAGCAGGCTTGTTTTGTTTGCTTAACCCACCTTTCAGATTCGAACTTAGCTAAAGGACAATGGAGATATGCCTATGAATTCGCCGAAAAACATTGACGTGCTATTCGTCGCCGGGTTCGGCCCGGTCGTTCGCGACCCGGCCGCAAGCCGCAAGTTCTATTCCGAAGCATTGCGACTGCCGTTCAAAGAAGATACCAACGGCTATTTGCACACGGGCGGGCTGGATGGCGTGAAGCATTTCGCCCTGTGGCCGTTGGCGCAGGCGGCTGAGTCCTGTTTTAGCACGGATCAATGGCCCGAAAAATTTCCCGTGCCACAAGCGTGGATCGAATTCGACGTGGGAAATATCGAAAAAGCTACCGCGGAGCTGAAGTTGCAAGGCTACGAGGTACTGGTTGCGACGCGAAAGGAACCCTGGGGCCAAGTCGTCACGCGGCTGCTGGGACCGGAAGGGCTGCTGGTGGGCATAACCTATACACCGTCGATGCGGAAGTGAACTCTCGCCCCCTTTCCTCCGGGAAAAAAGGGGTGGGGATTTGGTCATGGATTTGGGTCGATTACAACGACTGCCGCTACTCCACGCGCAATTAAGGCCACGCGGAGGATGCCTTGATTCAAGATGCCCGGCTCAAACTTAAAATAGAACACTGGCCGTTGCCATGTTCGACATTGCGCTGGGCAAAATTCAGTGGTCCATCAGCCCTGTCGCGCAACCGTCGGATACGATCGTGGGTTGCCTTGACAATCGGGTATTGAATTGAGACCAGATCCGAAACACAGCCGGGTAGTTGTGCCATCATAGCCTGGGCGTATGCCTCGGCCGCCGAGTCTTCCCCGCGTTCGCAGGCAGCAAGCACGGCGTCCTGATTGTCCTCTGGCTTCCCATCGGCCAGGTTGATCCGTCTACCGCCAATGCCCGGAGAATCGGGGTCGAGCGCCTGAATGGCGTATCCCCTTTGGGCCATTGCATTTGAAAGGGCGGCGGCAAATCTGCGCGCTCGCGGCTGTGGCAAAGCAGCTCGTTTTTGAGTTCGTGTCGATCAAACGCCTGGGCGGCGGCGGCAAAACTCTGCTCGCCGTCTCGACAGAGTTTGATCACATTGCTTACCGTGTCCAGAATGTCATTCGCTACGTTTGCCATGTGGTTCTCCTAGCAATAACGCTCATCATTCGAGACAAATTGGCGGGCCAAACTGGCCTGGAGCAACCACTGCAAAAACCATGCTAACCACGGGGTCTGGAGAGGATTTTATTGACGTTGTCCGACCCGCCCGGGGTGAAGTATTGTGAGCGGCGCGTCGCTAAAGCCACGGAACTTTGAGGCAAGCCAGAAGCCGCGGCGATCGGGGCGTCCCACGATTTGCTTGAAGGACCTGGAATTGAGCGGTCTCTTTTGGCGCTGCCTGATTTCGTGCCTGCGGGGTATTGTCGGACAACAAGGTGTTTGCGGACGTTGGCAGAAAGGAAATTACCATACCAGACAAACAGACAATCCGTCGCGCACGCGAGGACAAGCGTCATGGCCGCGGCGCAGGAAACACAAGCCGGCGAGTTTGTACGCGAAGAAATCCACAAAATCCGGCGCGGAGAACACGGAGCGCGATCAGCCAAGCAGGCAATTGCGATCGGACTGTCGCAGGCCCGCCGCGCTGGCGTGAATCTGCCGCCGCCAGGACGCGGCAAAACTTCGGCGCGGACTCACAAAAGCGCGCAGCGCGCTTGGGAGGTCGGCCAAGGCAGGCGGGCACCACGTGCCCCCTCGGCCAAACGCTCCAGGGCGATCAAGCGGGCACTGAAACGTGAAGGCCACCGCGCCGCATCACGCACAGCGCTTTCTAGGCAAACGCATTCCGCTGCCAGACATCGCACCGCTGCTCAGCGATCCGCCTCCGCGAAACGGGCGGCCCGAACCAAAGGTCCGGTGGAACGGTCTGCTGCCGCAAGGAAGGCTGCGCGGACACGCGCAGCGGCATAGTTCCTGATGGATCATGGGATTGCCATTCTAATGCACCGATCCATTTTATGGCACGCTTGGTCAAAGTCGGCGACCATGTATCCTGGAATTTAGAAGCGGGCCACGTTTCCGGTACGATTACCAAAAAGATTGTGAGCGATAGACCTATTCCGACTGCGCGGAATTACGTAGCTTCCATCGGTCCGGCAGCCATCCCTCAACCTGGCTGATCGACGTCACCGTTAGGTTCGCCAACAATTGCGTCAGATATCGCTGTGGATCGATGCCGTGCCGACGGCAAGTGCTGGTAAAGCTGCTGACGATCGCTGCGCTCGCACCACCGCGCTCATTGCCAACGAATAGACTGTTTTTACGATTGAGACAGATTCGCTTCATTTCGCGTTCCGATTCGTTATTGTCTATCGGGATCGCCCCGTCCGTTGCGTACACGTTCAATTCCTTCCATTGGTTCACCGCGTAATTCACCGCCTCAGCCATCGGGTGCTTGGGCAGCAATTGGTCGCGGCAGCCGAAGAGCCGGTCCTTTACCATGGACAGGATCGGAACCGATTCGCGCTGCCGCAAGGCCAGGCGTTATCCGACATCTAGTCCCTTGCCGTGGTCTTCGACGACGTACAGCCGCTTGATCATTCCCACCGCTTCGGCGGCGATCTGCGGATGCGATTTCTCCGCATCTACGAACTTCCGTCGCGCATGCGCCCAGCACCCGGCCCGTGTGATGTCGTTGCCGACTACCACGCCGTCGTACCCGCCGTAGGCGTCGGCCAGCAGGGTTTGCTTGTAGTCCTTGAGGAACGCAGCCGGTCCGTCGCGGCCCCGGCCCAAGGTGAAGTTAAAGACATTGTAGGGATTGTGCTCATCCCCGACGTAGACCCACATTCTGGCCTGTTTGGTTTTGCCCGGCCACAACATCGGCATCACCGTGTCGTCCGTGCAGATAACATGGGATTGCAGAACCCTCTGAACCATCAGATCAAACAGCGGCTTGACGATATCGGCCACGTCTCCGCACCAGACGCTCTGGGTGGCGCGGCTGATCTCCAATCCGTTGCGCTGGAAGATCGACTCTAATCGGTACAGCGGGAGATAATCGGCGTATTTGCTGGTGACGATGTAGGCCAGCAGGCCCGGTCCCGCCATCCCCTTGTCGATGGGCTGAACTGGCTTGTCCGCCAGCGTAATCTGCGGATTCGCGGCATTTTGTTCGCAATGCGTACAGGCGTATTTAACGCGCACGTGTTCGATCCGCTCGAATCGGCCAGGAATGAACTCGACCTGCCAACTTACTTCCTCGCCGATCTTCTCTCGCGTCTTCCCACAGCATGGGCAGGGCCTGTCAGCTTCGGCCAGGTCATGCACCTTCCGAATCACGGGCAATTGATCGAAGGCCGCAAGGTTCCGCCGGCCACGTCGAACCCGCCGCACCGTGCCAACTTCAGCCAACGGTTCATTTGGCGGCAGATCGTTGGGATTCACCGGCCGCGATTCCAAATCGGTGGCGAAAGTCAACAGCATCTGGGCCACCTCGCCAGGGGTTTGGAGCCGGTCGGCTCGCGGACCGTAATGCCACTTCTTCAGACGAAGCAATTCCGTTTCGACGCGCAGGAACTTGATGTGCCAGTCATCTCGCTCGCGGGAAAGACTGAGAATGATTTGCTTCAGCGATTGCGGGTCATCCGGCAGAGAGGTGATGGCTGATGCATCTTCCATGACGACGATATAACAACGCTTTGACCAGCGAATTGTTTCAGGCAGTTTGTTTTTTCCGGGAAAATCTTTTCACCCGCTTAATGCTCCGCAGGTCAATGCCGTCCAGCATCATCGCCAATTCACTAGCCCGCAGTTCCATGCTCTTGGCATCGCCTTCGATTCGCGGCATTTTGAAGACGCCTTCCTCTAACCTCTTGTACCAAAGAACAAATCCGTCTTTTTCCCAAAGGAGAATTTTGATCCGGTCACCTCCGCGCGAGCGGAACAAAAACAGATGCCCATCCATCGGGTTCTGATTCGTGACGACCTGCGCCAGTTCCGCCAGACGATCAAATCCACATCGCATGTCTGCCGGTGCCGTCGCTAGCCAGATACGCGTGGTTGTCGAGCGATCCAGTGCCGCCAATGAGGGAAGGCCGATCACGTGATGCTCTCCAACGCACGAATCAATTCGATCAACAGCTCGAGGTCAAACCCACGCCGTGCCAGCAGGCGACGCTCACCGTGCAAACAAATCTCTATCGTCCCAGCCGATCCCACGCTCGGAGGCGTCACCTCAACGAATGCAGGCTTGCGCAAACGGGTTCGCATCACTGGCGAGCGCAATCGCCGTTTCCAAGCATAGAAGGCGCTGTCTTTGATTCCCCGGTCGCGACAGTAGGCCGCTACGGTCATTCCGCTGGGCCGCTGTCCGTCTATGATCTGGCGCCATTCTTCTTCACCGTGAAGTTGCGATCTGTTCATGCCGTGGCAGAATGCCAACTGCTCATGAAAGAAAAAAGATGCGGTTCACATATCGGACACCAAAGACCCAAGCGCAAATTGGACGACACACCAAAATGTCGGATCGCTTTCGATGTGAGCCACATTGCCGGGAACAACAGCGAAAGAACCAAAGCCGAGCCGAAAGCGAGTCGGTAGGATGCGTAATGTAGATCGTGGTCGGTCTCGATGAGATAGCCGTTTGATCGGGGGTGGAGACGGAGGTGCCAACGGTAATCTCTTCGATAGTGACGAAAAAGAAGAACCCGGAACTGGCGAACTTGACATACCGTTGATTGCTGACGCAGATTCATCGCAACTCGCAGCACTGAAGGACGTGCTGTCGGGCCGAAATCTTGTGATCGAGGGACCGCCGGGTACTGGCAAATCACAGACGATCACAAACATCATCGCGGCATCTTTGGCAGCAGGAAAAACAGTGCTGTTTCTCGCCGAAAAGGTAGCGGCGCTTAACGTCGTGCGCGATCGACTCGTTCAAGCCGGGCTAGAGGATTTCTGCCTTGAGCTTCATTCGACAAAGGCTGGGCGGAAAGAGACAGCGGCTGCGCTTGCGAGACGCTTGGGCCGTTCTGGTCGGCCTCGATCGAGCGATGATTTGCCGAGCGCGCTGGCACGGCTGAAGACCCTTCGCAACGGCCTTGCCCGATATGTGGAAGCATTAGCTCAATCCGCAGGCAAGCTTGGCATCACGGCCCAAGAATTGCTATGGCGCTGCCACACGGTACGGCAGCAATCCAGCTCTCTTCCCAGCGAGATCGATGAGCTAGTTCTGTCAGACGTGAACGAGCTAACTGAGATTGATATTGGTCGACTCGTGTCCGTTGTGGATCAATTCGAACGGGCGCGCGCTCGTATTGTTGATTCATACGGCTCGGTGGCCAAGCACCCTTGGAACGGTATCGCGCACCACGATATCGATCCGATTCGCGCTGAAGATATCGTCCGCAGGGTCCGCAGACTGTCAGAAGCCTCAGGACATGGTGAGCAGGTGCTGCAAAAAATCGCAGCATTAACCGGCGTGCAATTGGAGATGCTTAGGCATTTGAACGACGTGGCCGAAGCCCAATTGATCGATGCACCAGATTCAGCGACAGCCGAAGACGTTATCGCCCAAATGGCCGAGCCGCAGACGCTTGCGGCCATGGAACATTTCGCACGCCAGCTTGGAGAACATACGACGCTTCAAGCATCGGCGGCCTCTGCATTTGATAGCCCTGATGCGGCAGCCGATTGTTCGACGACTGACCTGCACAAAATCGCCGACACGCTAGATGTAGCACGATTTGGTGATGCGAGAGTCGTAGATGTTCCCAGTTTGCGGGAAACACGTCGTCAACAGGCGGCGGCGTGGAAAGCGGTCAACGCCCTGATGTCGACGATCGCCAGCCGCGCAAACTGGACAACAACGAGAACGCCAGCGATGGAGCGTTCACTTGCGGCGGCTGTTGAGTCGGCAGCGCTTGCCGATTCGGAAATCGTTGCCGCGCGCAATGCGTCGGCGATGGCACCGGGATCGGTGTCGACGCTCCGGAACGAAATTCAACGGGCGGAAGAGCTGAAGCAGCGCAGGACCGCATTGGGCGCTCGATTCGAGTTAAGCGCGATCAGCGATTCAAGCGTTCTGCGCCAACACGCGTTGGCAGTCCGATCAGCGCCTGCGATGACTTTTATCAGTCCTGCATGGTGGCGGGCGCGACGCGTATTCTTTGGATTCGTCAAAGAACGCACCCGTGTGAAGCGTGCTGAGATGGCGCGTTCGTTTGACGACCTTGCGAGCTATTGTGACGAAAACAACGCGTACTCCGCCGATCAAGCAGTCGCCAAATGCGTCGGCGCGGTATTCAAGGGAATTGACACAGACCTGAACCCGTTTCTTCGAGTCGCGGAATGGGCCGATCGGGTGCGCGCGAATCTGCCAGCGGGCGACGAAATCAACAATCAACTGCGTAACCTCCTTCTGGAAGGCACAGCGGAGCAAATTGAATCGCTGGCGACGATGTCAAAAGATCCGATGATGAATACGCTTCGCAAAGTGCTCACGTTGGACGCCACGCGGGCATTACCGATTGAGGCCCAAGCGAATGCGGCGGCTCAGGCAGCCGAACGCGCTCAACAAATAAGCGACGCCGTGACGAGACTCCGCCTAAAGCCCGATTTCAAAATCAAAGCTAGCGACGAGCTTGCGGCAAGTATCGCTCGCGTTCGGGACCTGCGCGAATCACTTGATTCGTCGCAGACGGCGAAAAATGTTCTGGGAAATCGATTCCAAGGTCACGAGAGCGATCGAGACGATATTCTTGCCTGCGCAAAGCACGTTCGGAATGTCGATGCATCCGGACTGCCCACCAAAATTCGCGAATGGTTGCTTCGCGCCGAAGCGCGAGAGCGCCCGAGATCGAGACCGATTACGCCAAGAAGTATTGGAACGGTTGAAATGGCGAATTCATCGCATCTGGTCACTCGATTGGTATAGGAACTCGAAACGAGAGACTGATCGCCTGTTGAAAGCCGCTTCTCAGGCGGTGTCTTCCGCGAGTTGACGCTCTTGCGCATCGAGATCGCGGACGACCTCCTGACAGTGCCGAATCAGTTTGCTTCGATCGCGAACGGGCTAAAGTAATGATCGGAAGTCCACCAGCGCCGAAAAGTGCCGGATTTTCCGGTGTGAACGCGAAAAAGTCTCAAAATGGCAATCAACAGACTGTCGTTCTAGATTCGACGCGAGGGCGGCAACGCGAAATCCACCGGTTTCACCGTGTCCGATACGAGAACCGCACCTTTTTTCTTGATTCGCGCCGACGGCATGCTGCTGTGGCGTGAGCGCGATCGCTCCGGGCCGCGAATTGCTAGATGATTTAAAGGAGGAATTGCAAAGGTAAGGGGATACGGCATCTGTGACAAATAACGCTACCGGTTACCAACCAGTTGGGGGCTGAGCGGAGATTGTAGCGCGAGAATCGTATGCGACGCAGACAATTGTAACCGATTGGCCAACCACATTTCCGCCGGAACAATGAGAACCGCCGTACCTTGCGTTTGCCTATCCCGCGTCGCCGGGCGGCCGGACTTTTGGCCAATGAGGACTCATTTTTTCGAACTTCTCGCGAGTATAGCGATGCCACATTTCCTCGTAACCGGTCGCAACTCGCGTCCACTTGTTTTTTTGCCACGAGAGCATTTCAACGAGTGCCTGACGGAGCAGGTCGGTCAACCGAACGTCTTTGACGCGGAAGGTCGGCGATTTGCCCCACCGCAGAGAGCGAGTTGCCGCGTCATAATCGTCGACAAACCAGCTCTGGGTCAGCGTAAAAGTTTCATCGTCAATCCGACGGATGTCGATGGTCGCATTGCCCCCTTGTGGCGGAGTGAATTGGAGTCGCCAGTCCGGCGCTTCGTGATAGTACCGTTCAATGGACATGTTATGCGCCATCGCGAACTGACGAATTTCGTCGGCCAAGGGCGCGAAGAATCGCTCGAGCTTGGGTAGTTCGGTCACATGCCAATTTGGATCGCCGTTGGGCATCGCCGACTCTGGACAATGGAAAACACCCTGTGGCCGGTAGCGTGACGCGCCCGCTGGCCGGCGGATAACAGAAAATATACGACCCGACGTGGCGCGATCAAGAGCCGCAGTTGATTATTACGCGCTCGATGGAAAACATCTTTCATGCGGATGGACGTGCGACCCTTGCGTTGATCAGGGCGGCATGATGGGCATTCAGCGCCGCCCGCTGTTCGGCCATCTGGTCGCGCTTCCACACATCCGGCAGATAGTTTTGCAATTCCTCCTGCGGCAGACCCGGCAAGTGGGCCAGCACGCTCCGCAGGTACAACTGCACGTCGATCGCGTGACGCTGGGCGCTTGCGATCAACGACCAGAGCACAGCGTGGCCCTGGGCCGATTCGTCGTGCCCCGCGAACTGCCAATTTTTTCTTCCTACGGCAACCCGGCGCAGGACGCGTTCGGCGGCATTATTGTCCGGGCTCAGGCGAGGATCGCTAGTGTAGACGGTCAGCGCCGGCCACTGGTTCAGCGTGTAGCCGATGGCCTGTGCGATGGGACTCCTGGGCAGCACTTGTGCTTGCTGCTCAATGAGCCACAAGCGGATTTGCTGCAGGATCGGCGCGGACTGCGATTGGCGTAGAAGCAGGCGAAGCGAGGGCTCGCCCTTCGCTGTTGGCCCATCGCGGTCGGCTGCTTCTTTCTCCACCGCGTATAATCGGCGGATCATCTCCAGCATCCAAAGCGATCTTGCAGTGTCCGATTCCTGGGCGTCGAAGTATTTGCGTCTGGTGTGAGCCCAACAAGCAACCTCGGTCACATCGCCTCTCGCGTACAGCTTGTCGTAGCCGGCGTAGGCGTCGGCCTGCAAAAAGCCTTTCCATATTCCAAGCCACGCCAGCGGTCCCTGGCCAGAGCGAGTCGGCGTGAAGTCGTACACAATATAAGGATGGTGCTGGTCCCCGACGTACGTCCACAACCGTCCCTGCCGACAATGCCCTTCGTGCAGGATCGGCACCGTCGTATCGTCCGTGTGCATCACGGCGCTTTGGCGGACGCGGTCGCACAGCATCTGGTACAACGGCTGGACCACCCTCGCTGCCGCCGCGATCCAGCCGCACAGCGTCGAGCGGCTGATGTGGACCTGCTGGCGGGCGAAGATCTGTTCCAGTCGGTACAGCGGCAGATGGTCCGCCATCTTGCTGGTCACCACGTACGCCAGCAGGCCCGGACCGGCCAATCCCTTTTCAATCGGCTGCTTGGGTTTTGCGGCCAGATCAATATGGGCCTGGCCATCGCACTTCTGGCAATGTCCTGAATTGCAGTGCTTGCAGGCGTATTTATGGCGGATGTGCTCCAGGACCACGAAGTTGGATGAAAGGTGTTCCAGCTGCTCGTTTTTCTCCTGGCCGATGCGCTGTCGCTGCTCGCCGCAGCAGGGGCAGGCTTTTTCCGATTCGCTCAGGTCATGTTCGATGGGCAGACGCGGCAGATGATCGGGAAGTTTTTGGCGGCCGTGCTTGGAACGATTGGGCGATTGGGACTTCCGAGTGGAATCCGTCGCAGGAAACTCAATCCTGGGCACGAGCAGCCCGAAGAGCAGCAGTTGCCGGGGATCGAAGCGTTCGGCGCGCGGGCCGTAGCTACTTCGCAGCAGCGCCGCCAGCCGGTGGCGCAGCAATTGATTGTCCTGGCTCAAGAGCTGGATCGATTCGTCACGCTGGGCAATCGTTTTATCGCGATCGACGAGCAACTGCTTGAGGAGGATCGGGTCGTCGGGAAGTTCTAGGAGGGCCGCATCATCCATGACGTTGCAATAAGATACGTCATGTCCAGCGCACAGCGGAAACAAATTTATTTTTCACGGCACCTCTCGCCCGGCCAGCAGTTCTATCAATTGCGCACCGCTGAGAGCAATCGAAGACTCACCGGCTTGCGGCCAGCGGAAGGTTCCCCTTTCCATGCGCTTGGCGTAAAGCACCAGGCCGTTGCCATCCCAGAAAAGTATTTTTACCCTCGCCATCGAGCGGTTGCGGAATACGAATAAATCCCCGCACAAGGGATCGTGCCCCAGCGCTTGGCGAACGATCCCGCAGAGAGTGTCGAACCCCTTGCGGCCGTCCACCGCAGCCGTGGCCAACCAGATACGCACGCCCGCGGTGCCGATCATGCCCTCGCCTCGATGGCCTGAACGAGCTTGGCCACCTGCTCAAGCGGCATCGACGCCGGAAAAATCAATTCATGTTCGCCGGCAAGTCGTAGACGGAGTGATTCGGTGCTGAACGGGTGAACGACAACCTTTGCGAACGCGAGCGACGCAGGTTTGGCTTCCACCAGCTTGGAGGTCCGCCTCTTCTTCGTGGAAGGCTTCGCCTTCACGGGCGACAAGCCCAGCCGGGACCTCCACCAGTAGAAGGAACCTTCTTGCGCATCATTGGCTTTGCACCAGGCCCGAACCGATTGTCCGCTGGCCCGCTGGTCATCGACACGACGGCGCCAGGCATCCGCGTTGCCGTTGACAATGGCTTCCATGGGAACCTCCAAAGTGGGTCCCATGTTGTCAGATCAATTCACCGGCGCGGAGATGGGGTTGGCCGCGCGCTTACAGACAATTCAAGACTTGAAACTGACCTTCACTTGGTCAAACTCCGACCACCCGTTCAGCGCATTGAACATCAGCCGCCTGGCGGTTACCGGATGAAAACCATCGGCATTTCCGCTCAGGAATGAATTCATCAACCCCGGAATCGCCAGCATCACGATTTCGCCTCGCCCGCATTTTATCGTCGCGGCAGCAACGCCAATATTCGGATCGTGGTCCTTCCCATAGCCAATGACCGCCTCCATGCCCTGGCCGGAAAGCATCAACCCATTCCCCTGTCCGATCTGATACGGCCAATCCAGCACGCAATCGCTGGGCAGACCGTCGAGCAACCAGTGGCTGCGCCCAAAGTACCAGAACCCCATCCAGGAGGGACCCGAAGCACCAACCGCGCCAGCAAAATTCACAAGCCCTTGGCCGGCGAGGTAGCTGGCAACATGGTCTGCGTCCTTGCCGCCACTGGTCAGCAGAACCACCCGCGCGCCATCGCGCCGCGCCGCTCAACCGCCGCGCCAAGATCCGCTGCCCAGTAGTCACCGCTTTCCTCCGCGACCGGCGTCCACAAGTGACCTGCCCGGTCGTTATATGGCTTGCGGCGGAAAACCTCCCGCACCACCTTGCCCGACGAATCGCTCAACTCCACGGCCGCCAGCGTCGCGTTGTCGGCCTCCACGCGCGGCACCGAAAGTCGGATCTTTCCGTCCGGCGCATCGACGATGAAGGTTTCAACCAGCGCCCGGTTCTTTCCACCTGCCGTGGCGAAAATGTCCAATTCCTTGGCAACCGTTTCGCCGTTGATCGCAATGTCGAAAAGACGCTGCCCGGCCGCGTTCTGATAAGAGTCTGCCAGATACAGCTTGACTGTGATCTTCCCAGGCGCCAGGTCCCGCCACGTTCCGATCGGACCGGCCTGTCCCCACATCTGCTGCTTATAGAGGCCCGGATCAGGCGTATTGGAAATGTCCGAGTCGCTGTCCCCGTTACTCCAGTTCTCGGGGCCACCGCTGCCTGTCGCGACCAGAATCGTCGCAACTTTTCCGAGGTTGGAAGAAAGCCCGACCGCGTCCGCATTGAATTGTCGCTTAAGCGCGGGGATCGCCTCATCGCTGGCGCCGCCGCAGGCAATCGTCCCCAACAACGCCGCCGGCTGCGGGTCAATCACGAGCATCGGCTCATCCCGCTGAAGCAGCGGCGCACCTCCGGCCATGGGGCTCAGCGCGGCATGGATCGTCACCGGCCCAGGTTCATTTACTGTAAATCGAATGTCCTGTTTCAGCAGTTGGCCAAAAGTTTCGCCGCCCGCGAGTTCAACCGGATATTCCGCTTGAAAGAGTGGTTCTTGTCCCGCGATTGAGGCGGAAACCGCGAGCCGGTACGAGCCTGTCAGATTCTGCTCATTAATCTGATGAACATCCACCACGGCAGTATCACCCTTGGCGATGACGTAGTGGCGCGGTCGAACGACGAGAACCTCTGGCTGCGAAGCCTGATGGATCAGCGCCGGATCAGCCTTGAGTTGACGCAGCGCATCAACCATCCCGCTGTGGTCGTCGATCGTCGTGGACTCCCAGCCGGACAGCACGATGTAATCGACGTTGTTGCAGATGCGTGCGTTTTCCAGCAGATGCGCGGCCGAGAAATAATGCTTTGCCCCCGCCTCCTGAAAGAGCCTTTCGGCGGTTGGAAACGCGGTGCGAAATTGGTAGTCGTCGAGGAATTTCTCGTATGCCGCCACAATCGTCTCGTGGGCAGTCGCATCATAGCCGCTGTGCTGGTTTGCCTTGTACCAATTCACGTCCGCGGTGTGATCGTCCGGCGACGCGCCCGTCGCCAACTCGCCCCACACCACGATTTCTTTCTGGTTATCCGTGCGATATTTGAAATCGGTGGGTGACTTGTACATCGAATCCACCCAGACGCCCGGTGAATCGGTTGCCGTGTGCTGATCCCACCATCCGCTATGGCCGTTTCCATCATCGTGCAGCCACTCGTTGTTATAGGGCAACGTCCAGACCTGGTTATCCGCACTGACACCGGATTTAAGAAGAATCATGCGGGAGGGATCGGCCTGGCGCATTTTGTTCAGGGCATAAAAGATGCGGGGGTTGTTCAGGTCGGGGCCGGTTTCGTTTTGTATCGTCCAGACACTGACGCAGGGGTGAGACCTGAAGGCGCGGATCATCGCCAGTTCCTTGTCAAGCTGGTAGCGATTGAGGAAATCGAGCTGCGCGCCATTTCCGGTGGTGTCGGCCGGGATGGTGGGACCTTGTGCGTCCTTCACGTCATCCTGGAAGGTGAAAAGCCCGCCGCCGGCCTCGCAATAGCGCAGCAATCCCGCGCGATCAAAGGCGTCCAGAACCACCGCCTTGGGCATGTGCCGGTGGTTTTGAATCGAATCCAGCCCCAGCGCCCTCACCGCCGCCACTTCCCGCTGCGCCGCCGCCTCGTCTGGAAATATTCCGTTGGGCGCCCAGAAGCCCCAGGAAATCGATGAGCGCGGCACGATGCGCCGGCTATTAAGATACAGCTTCGCGTCAGTGCCTAGCCATTTCGGCTCAAGCCACCGAAAACCAAATGTTGTGACACGATCCGAATGTGCGACGGAGGGTAGACTTGCGGATGCCACATAAAGATTCGGCTGGTTAATATCCCACAACTGGCAGTCGCTGACGGTTGCATCTGTGGCGGCAGTTACTGTTCCGCCCGCGGGAACACGAACAACTTCGCTGCTTTGATAATAAACTTTCCCATCGCGCGATATCGTGAAATCGACCGGACCGTCATACGCCGAGCCCGTCGAACCGATGTCTGCTTGCAGGTGAACGGATCGTGCGTCGGGCTTGTTGAATACCGCCAGATCGCCCACGTTTACCGGCCCGCGGACCTGCATTTCGACGCTGCCCGCGAGGCCGCCAAATGCATGCGTGGCCGGGAGCGTATATTTTCCCCATCTGAACGAAAGAAAATCCATCCAATCCAGCCTGCCGCCCGGATTCGTGATGCGCACTGCCAGCAGATTGGGTCCGGCTGGATTGATGGCATCCGTCGCGTCGGCGGTAAACGGCGCCTCGGAGATAATGCTGTATCCCACGAGCTTTCCATTGACGTAGACTTCGCTGCGCAGCCGGCCGGCGGGAAAACTGAAGATCAATCGCTCTCCCGGTCGCAGCGCCGGCGGCGTGAATGGCCGATACCACCACGACACCCCGAGATAATTCCCATCGGCGGCGACGATGTCGCGCGGCCTCGTTGACCTCGCCGTGCGGGCGGGCGCCTTCCCGAAGTAATATTCCTCCACCGTCGCGGGCAGCGATACGCCGATACCCGCGCTGTCATTCAGCACCGACCAGCCGCCCGTTGGCGGATTCACAGGCATTGTTTGGAGGTTTACATCCTCAGGCAGGTAGATCGCGTCATCGCGCCAGGCCGCCTTTGGATCCAGCCACAATCGCCATCCCTGATCGAAATTGGAGGAACCGGAGACAGCCGCTTGTGCTGTCGAGAGGAAGATTAATTGAAGAAAAATACTGGTCAAAGAAAACGACTTGGCGATGTCAATGGAAACTCTGTCCTTAAAAATGCCGCGCTCGGTGGACTTGCCCATAATAAATCTCATCCTCGTAAACTATCCTACTGCCTCCTAACGACAAGGCATCAGCCCGCCGGCCTGAAATTATCAGTGCCTATTTCACAAGCACCGACACTTCGGCGGCCGACGCGAGATTGTTGTCATTCACGGTTCGCAGCGCCGTCAGCCGGAAGTAGCGTGCTGCCATGGGCGCCGCCAGTCTCAGCACCTGCTGCTGCCGGCTGTTGACGATATTGTCGAAATCCACGTTGTCCGCCGCCATGGTCCAGTTGTTACCGTCCTGGCTGATCTCAAATCGGGCCCGGGTGATGATCCCCCCATCCCACTGGTCCTGGCGCGGTGTGTAGGTGAAACCTCGGATCGCCACCGTTTCCCCCAGATCCACCGAAATATGATGCGGCATCGGATCGATCCCGTCGCGATACCGAGTGTGCCAGAAAGTGCTCGGATCATCATCAATCGCCTTGCGCGGGTCTCCTTCAAGGCCATCCTGTGAGTCGCAGTCAAGGATTTTCCACTTCCCTTTGGCCAGGCCAAACTCTACGCGCGCGGTCGGGGTTCCCCCAAAGAAATGGGCGCCGGAAGTCAGCGGGAATGTCTGTGCGACAATGACGCCACCGCTGGGCATCAGGATCGGATCGGTGTAGAGGGGCGAACTGCTGGTGGGGTCGGACCCATCGAGCGTGTAGCGCGCGCAGGTGCCGTCAGGAATCTTAAACGTCACCGCGCCGCTGCCATCGCGGTTGATAGTCGGGGCAGAGAGTAATGGCGGGGCAAGAAAGAGTCCCAATTCGGCGAGGGTTGGCCGGACGCGGAATTGTGTGAAGCGGACGCGGAGCCTGGAGAGGGTCGCATCGGTAAAACGCACGAGACGTTTGTTGCCGATGACGGTGCAGCTGGCGGCGGGATGCCACTGGCCGTGTTCGAACACGTCCACATCGAACGCTTCCACGCGTTGGCCGGAGGCGATGTGCTCCCTGAGCATAAGGCAGTTGGCGCGGACCGGAGCGGGGAGTTCCGCGGTGACGGTGACTGACGCTGGTCCGTCCGTCGTGGTCCAGAGCGTGTCGGGATTGCCATCCAGCAACGCGCCAAGGTCGCCGACCGGCTTGCCGTCAACCACCTCCGCGCTCAGCTTGGCGCCGGCGGCGAGATTTTGAGAGAAGGTGGCTTTGAGATAATCGCCCAATTCTTTAAGGCGAGCCACATCATTCTCGTGGAACTGGCCGCGCCGGTCTGGCGGGATATTCAGTAGGAATTGGCCGTTGCCACCAACTGACCCGTAGTAGACATTCAGCAGATCTTTCAGCGAGCGGACGCGGCCATCTTCGTACTTGTGGTAGAACCATCCCGGACGGATCGAGGTATTCACCTGACTCGGATACCAGGCAAGAACCGGGTGGTCCGCGCGGCTGCGCATCAGCACGTCGCGGCTTCCAAGATCGTCGCCGTGGATGTCGTTGAGGAAGCCCGACAGCGTCTTGTCCGAGAATTCCCACGGCTGGTCATCGCCGGGCATAGGTATAACACTCCACTCGCTCGGTCGCGTAAACCCGGCTTCGTTGCCGCACCAGCGGACATCGGGCCCGCGGACGGTGATGGCTGCGTTTGCGCGAGCTCGCGAATCAGCTTCCAGTAGGCGCGCCAGTCATAGACCTGTAGTTTCCTGTTTGGGCCTTCGCCGCAGGCGCCGTCAAACCACACCTCTTCGATTCCCGGATAGTTTGTCAGAACTTCCCGAAGCTGGTCCAGGAAGTGCTGGTTGTACCTCGGCGAATCGCCGTAGGTTTTCTCATGCCGATCCCAGGGCGAGATGTAGATGCCATAATGCATCCCTTCGGCGCGGCAGGCCTCGACAAACTCCTCCACAACGTCGCCATGGCCGTTCTTCCACGGGCTGTTCCTGACACAATGCTCGGTGTACTTGCTGGGCCAGAGGCAGAAACCATCGTGATGCTTGGCGGTGAGGATCATCCGCGTGATGCCCGCGGCCTTGGCCGCTGCCACCCATTGGCGTGCATCCAGATCCGTTGGATTGAACAGCTTTTCATCCTCTTTTCCATCGCCCCATTCGTGGTCGGTGAAGGTATTCATGCCAAAATGGACAAATGCGGAGATCTCATCGCGCTGCCAGGCGACCTGTCGAGGCGTCGGCCGAACGTCCGCAGCTTTGGCGATGACTGTCTCCAGCGAATCCTCAGGAGAAAGACGGATGTTCTGCGAAAACGCAACTGGGGAAGAAAGAGCGAGCGACAGAATCATGATGAGCGCCGATCTATTGGACGACACACTCATTGGATCCCTCTCGACCGGGCTAAACAAAACAATCCAGTTGCTACGCATCGGCTGTCCTCATGGTGCGATGCTTACCGCGCTGGTCGGATTGCGCATAAGGCCGCACTTCGGCGAGCTTGATAATCTTGCCGACCGGCGCATCGACCGTCGGCCGAGCCTGCAGTTCGACAACGTTTATCTGGTTAGGTCCAAAGTTAAGCCAGCATTCCGGCAACCAAATGTCCCGCTGTGGCCCCACCGCCCAATAACGTCCCAGCAGATGGCCGTTCAGCGTCACGAAGGCGTTGGCGTCGGCGTCCAGGTGAAGCTTCCAAGGACTCGGACAACGTCAAAGGCGGGCCGGGAAGCTGGAATTCCATTGTGTAATGGACGAGCAATCGCCGCTGCGTATCACCGCCGATTGCGCCAGCAGCTACGGTCCTGGCCGGCGAAACCTGCAGCCCCTCCAGCGCACGCCCGATCGGCTCAATGTCGCAGCCTTTGTACGGACCTCCGGGGCCCCAATCGTTTTGCACCAGCAGCGCGATGCTGTTATCTCCCACATGCAAGTATTGGGTAATGTCAAACGTCCAGGGATGCGACCAGTCATCGGCGCTACCCGCTTTCTGCCCATTGACATAGAGCGTTCCACTATCATCAATCGTTCCGAAAGTCATCGCAACTCCGGCCGCGAGCCACTGTTTTGAAATCGGCAGGGTCGTGCGATAAACGGCCCTCATTCCTGCGGGCGTGTTGCCGTCCGGCTCAGCGTAGTCCGACGGTCGGCCAGTCGTGGTTGTCGTAGTTCCCCCGAATTTCCGGCAAGTCCGCGGGGTTGCCCGTCACTACCTTCATCCGCCAGCCCTCAACCGCGTGTGTACGCGCCTGCTGCGGCACAAGGCTGAGATGCGTGATCCCCTGACGCTGTTCGATAACCGGCCCAAAGTTCGGACAACCCAGGTTTTCGAACAGAATCTCCGCCGTATTGCCTCCCTCGTTCACGAGCTTGCCCAGATCGACATATCCGTCCTTTGAGCAGAGCGTTTTGGTTCCGTTGATGCGCACTGTCAGGCAATCTCCGCCCCCATCCGAGCGTATAAACAGCGCCGGCGGGTATTCAAGATCGTCGGCGGACAGACTGAATTTCACGCGATAATAAACGTATCTTTGGTCGAAGATTCCGACGGATTCCAGATGTTTTCCCGGCGGGACATCCCGCCAATTGTCCGCGGGTTCTTCGCCGGCAATGGAAGCGATTCGCACCGGTACCGCGGCCGACGCGGACTGTGTGGTGTCAGGACGCACAACAGTTTTTGGCAGCCATTCGCCGCTTGTCAGATCGCTTGCACCGGGCGGGACATAGAGCACCTTCGCCCCGAAATCGCCCAGGTTGTAGGTCAGGCTTTGTTCCGGCCCGTCTTTGGGCCTTATCCTCACAGTTGCTGATCGTGCTTCGTTTTGCTGCGCGTTGCGCAAAAAGTAGAACCGAGATCCATCATCCGACCGCCGCAGATAGATGCTGACATCTGTATGGTCACCTTCAATTGTCAATTCGACCGGATTTGAATGGATCAATTGATCGCCATGTTCCTTGAGCAATCCGCCGATCGCCTTGACGGCAAAATAACGGTCGCCCTCGGCACCCGATTCGCGCAAAGGCGCGTTGTAGTCATAGGTCTGCGTGATCGTGGGAGCGGCACAGTAGCCGAAGTTGGACCCGCCGTAGAACATATAATAGTTGAGCGATGTGCAACCGCGTTCGATGGCGGTCAACGTCAGCTGCGTGATTTGTGCCGCGTTGTGACCCCCGGAAAGCCCGCCGCCAACCTGCGAAAACCATCCCCCCTGCAGTTCCGTAACGGCGCGGAACGTTTCCGGCTGGTACTGGGCGCAATCTTCAATACCTTTGATCAGCGGTACCATGTCATAGTTGGGATATTTGTTAACCGTGTTAAAGACATGGGAACGCAGGAAAGGATCGTCGCGGAACGCCGGGTCCATCGTTTCGCAAGTAAACAGGGGCACATCGATGCCGCCGTCCAGGGACGCGTGAGCCAGCGAGCTCAAGACGTCTGTGCGCACGTCTGAAGGAATCCCGGCCCCGTTCCAGTCGTACTCGTTCTCCAGTGCCCACAAAATCACCCCGGTGGAGCCCTTGGGCACGTTAGTAATCAGATGCGGCTTGACGACCTTGGCCACAGCGGTGAGCCAGTGCCGGTCCCACGCGAGCATCTCGGGGGAATTGCATCGAAGAAACCTTCCGAGGCGCAGTCCGTCCGGCTCGTATTTCATCAGCCAACCGGGCAAACCTCCACGATCCACTTCGGCACAGATGTACGGGCCGGGACGAATAATGACGTAAAGTCCCAAATCCCTCGCAGTTTGGATGAAATCACTGATCTGCTCCATATCGCGGAGCTTGGAAAAGTCGTCTGGGTTTGCGGGCTCCTCAGGCTCATGCAGATTCCACGCCAGGTACGTTTCCACGCAGTTCAATCCGGCGTCTTTGAGCTTCTGCAGGCGATCTTTCCAAAGCTCGCGAGGGCAACGGAAGTAGTGTATCGCGCCCGAATAAATGAAGACCGGCTTGCCATTGATGATGAGACTAAGGTTGTCATATCGAATGCGGTCCGGGTGCGAAAACTCGACACCCACGGTCTTGTCCAGGATGACCGATTCCGCACGAGCGCCTATTGTGGCCGCCACTACGACGGCGAGTGCCATGAAGTGCCACGCTGTTTTCCTCCGCATCGCCGGTCCCTTGCAAATTTCCATCCTCGATGTTCGATTCGTGAACTCCCTCGCCCTTACGCACGGATGCACACAACCCAAGGCCGGCGTTCCGGCAGCAAGCTTTCGAGTCGATGGGAACTTGCTCGTTCCCGCAAAAGTGCGAAACTGGGAAAGAACGCCGACCGGTACCAATTTGGCATTTTATACAGTCAGAAAACCCTTGCTGCAAGCGGAATTCGTGCTATAATTGTTACCAACGGAGTGGGGGCGGAATGCCGGCGGGCCGGCGCGATTTGGTGTTGTTCTGGCGGAGGTCCGATGAGTGCCTTGCCGATCACCAACGCAAGGTGGTCTTCTTCCCGAAAGTCCAAACGCGGTGCGATGGATCGAGCCGCTCGTCTACAACGAGCCTGCTTTCTCGAATCCCTCGAGACCAGGCTCCTTCTCTCCGCCGCCTACACCTGGCAGAACGTCAACATCACCGGCGGTGGGTTTGTCGATGGCATCTTCTACGATCCCCATAATGCCAACGTTATCTACGCACGCACCGACTCTGGCGGCCTCTTTAAGTCCGTCAACGACGGGGCCAACTGGTCCCAGTTGCTCGATTTCGTCGGCAACAATACGACGGGCTCCGGTAACGGAACCCAATTCCAGGAATTCGGCGTTCTCAGTTTCGCCATCGACCCCGAAAACTCCAACAACCTTTACGCCATGGTCGGTGAATATTCCGGAACCAACGGCGATGTCCTCTATTCCACCAACGCCGGCGCAACCTGGAGCACGACGCCTCTGAGCTTCTACGTCCTCAATCAGGACGGCCGCGGCGCCGGCGAACGCATCGCGGTCGATCCCTACGACAGCAATATTATCTTCATGGGAAGCAACGCCAACGGCCTTTGGGAAAGCACCAACGCCGGACATTCGTTCAGCCAGATCACGTCGTTCTCCACGTCGGCGGGCATCAATTTCGTTCTTTTCGATCCCAACGTCGGAACCGCGGGCAACCCTACGCAGGAGATCTTCGTCGGCGAAACCTCCACGGCCAGCGGAACCAATCTTTTCGAAACCACAAACGGCGGAACATCCTGGACGGAAGTGACCGGCACCGGGTCAGCTCCAACCGGATGGATGGTCGATCGCACCGCCATGGCTTCCGATGGCAATCTCTACTTGGCCTACGCCAACGACCAGTCTCCCACCGAGCCGAACCAATGGAGGAGTATTCCGTTACAACACCTCCACCGGCGTCTGGGCCAACATCTCACCCGTCGTGCCGCAAGGCATCAGCGTCCGGCGACGATTTCGGCTACTGCGGGTTGGCCCTGGACCCCAACAGCCCCACCACCGTCGTCGTCACCAGCCTTGACCGCTACAACTATGGCGACGAAATGTGGCGCACCACCAACGCCAACGCCTCCTCCCCGTCCTGGACCACTCTGTATCAGCTACCCTCGCCCAACATCTATGCCGGGTACGACCCCACCAGAAACACCACCAACGCACCGTATATGGCCTCAGGCAGCGACGGTATCGGCAACTGGGCCAGCGACGTCGCCATCGATCCCTTCAATTCCGCGCAGATCATGCACACCTATGGCGGGGGCATCTGGGCCACCAACGATGGCACCAGCACCACGACGCTCACCGCCCCCAATAGTTGGTATTTTCCCGACACCGGCATCGAAATGACGGCCCTTCTCGGCATGGTCGCCTCCACCGGAGGCACCCCGCTCTTCAGCGCCATGGGCGACGTCGGCGGCTTCGCCTTCACCACCCTCGCATTCTCTCCCGAGCAAGGCAACGTCTACGCCAACGGCGGCAACGGAACCTCCATCGACTCCGCCGGCCTCGACCCCCAGGACGCCGCGCTCGTCGGCAATATGGGCACAACCTACGGCTTCTATACTACCAACGGAACAACCTTCACCGCCTTCGCCGCCAATCCCGGCGGAAGCAGCGGGTACAGCAACGGCACCGTTGCGATCTCGGCCAATGGATCGACCATCGTCTGGGCGCCATCAGGTGAGGCCGCCTACTACTCCACCAACAACGGCACGTCCTGGACCCTCTCGACAATTACCGGCGGCGGTGCTCTGCCGACCGGCGGCATCATCGTCTCCGACAAGGTGAATCCCAACTACTTCTATTACTGGACCGAAAACACGAACGGCAACTCATGGACGCTCTACATCAGCAGCAATGGCGGCCAGACCTTCGCCGCTTCCGCCGGTGGATCGCTCGGCACAGGAAACGTTACCCTCGCCGTCAATCCTCACGTCGCCGGACAACTTTGGATTTCCAGCTACATCGGACTCTACGAATCCACGAATTTCGGCGCCAGCTTCAATAAGATCGGCGGCTATTACGGTATTAGCAGCCTGGCCGTGGGAGCGCCGGCACCCGGCGAATCGGTGCCGGCGATTTACATCTATGGCACCCCGGTCGGGGATTCATTCGAGGGGATCTACCGCTCCGATGATGGCGGTAATACCTGGGTTCTGCTCAACAGCCCGAGCCTGCAGTGGGGCGGCACCGGGCCTATCGCCGCCGATCCAAACGTCTATGGACGGGTCTATCTCGGAGCCGGCGGCATCATCATGGGCAACCCCGCCACCAGCCTTCCCGCCAACTGGATTGATACCGACATCAACGAACCGGGCAATCCAGGATGGGCCACGAGCTCCACCACTCTCTCTACCGGCACCACCGTGAACGAGTGGAATCTCGTCGGTGGCGGAGCGGGATACTCCTCCACGCCTTTCTCGATCAGCTCCCTCAGCCGAACCGGCGGCGTCGCAACCGCCATCACGACCACGGCCAGCGGAATTCAAGTCGGGCAGATGATCACCATCTCCGGCGCTACCAACTCCGCTTATGATGGCACGTTCGTCGTCACCGGCCTATACAACACCACCGCCGGCCTCAACGCCGACATCGGCGCCGCCACCGAATTCACCTTCGCCATCGCCGCCGGCACCGACACCGCCTCCGGAACCATTACCGCGACGCTGGATGACCAGTTCAACTACGCTTATGAACCCGAGACCGGGAGTGTAACCGTGTCGGCGGAGTTGATGAGCCTGACCAATGCCGACAACGGCAGCGGAACTCCTCAGGCGGGAGTGATGGTCCGGGCGAGCACCAATCCCGATGACGCATTTTTGAAATCGCCCAAACGTCGACGGGGAGTTTGGTCCTGGAATATCGTACGACCACCGGCGGGAGCGTCACGACTCAAACGCTCGGTGGAATTCCCGTTGGTTCGGAATATGTTGAGATCGTCCGCAACGGCAATAATTTCAGCGCCTACTACGGCACAAACGGCACGAGTTGGACGCAACTCGGACCGACGGTTGCGATCGCGGCGATGCCCGCCACGGCGAATTTCGGCCTGGCTTCCACCGCTTCGTACAACCCGCAATTGACCGATGCCGTGTTTAACAATGTCAACGTGATAATTAACAGCAGCCCGACCGTCGCGACGCCGGCGGCGGCTAGTCCGAATCCCGTCACCACGACCTCCACCGCGCTTTCCGTCCTCGGCGCGGAGAACGGCAGCGACACGGGTCTCACCTATTCCTGGTCCTACACCGGACCCACCGGCGTCACCTATTCCGGCAGCACCAACGGAACCAACGCCGCCAAAAATATCACCGCCATTTTCACACAAGCGGGAACTTACAACTTCACGGCCACCATCACCGACAGTAACAATCAATCAATCACCAGCAGCCTCTCGGTCACCGTCCAGGAGACCCCCACAACCGTCAACGTTTCGCCCTCGACTTCACCCGTCGTCCCGGTCGGATTCACCCAGCAGTTCTCGGCCACGGCTACCGATCAATTCGGCAACGCCATCAGCTCGCCGAGTTTTAGCTGGGGGATCAGCGGCGGCGGGAATTCGATCAGCGGTACAGGCGATGCCACGCTCGGATCGACGCCGGGTTCGTTCACCGTGGCCGCCACGGACGGCAGCGCGCAGAGGATGGCAACCATCATCGCTGAAAAATTCGCCGTGCCCTCGGGCGCCACGCTGGACATCAATCTCGGTTCCGCCGGACCCGTGGCAGTCTCCGCCAGCGGAAGCAACATCACTGCCAGCCAGAACGGCGTGCAGATCACACTCTCCGGATTCACGGCCGTGACGGTCACCGATACCGCTTCAAACAATGTGCTGAACTTCAACGGCCCGCTAACATTGCCATTCACCTTCGTCAACTGCGGCAGCTCAACCATCAACGTCAACAGCGGAATTCTCACGTTCGCCGCCGTTATGGGCGGGACAATCTACGTCGGGAATCTATCGGTATCGAACGGCGCCGGCGCGATCATCACGGCCGCAACGACGAACACCCCGACGACACTTAGCCTCAGCACGCTATTGATTGGACCCACCGGTCAGTTCGATGTGGCCAACAACGTGGTTCTCATCAATTACGGCTCGGCAATGAGTCCCATCGCCTCGATCGCCGGCTGGATCAAAACCGGATACCAGAACGCTGCATGGAATGGCCACGGAATCGTCTCCAGCGTCGCCTATCAACATCTCACTCAATATGGCCTGGGCTACGCCGATGCGGCCGACACGAACAATCCAGCGAATCTGCCGGCCGGCGAAATCAAAATCATGTACACCTTGCTCGGCGATGCCAACCTGGATGGGACGGTCAACAGCGAAGACTTCACGATGTTTTCGCAAAATTTGGGCAAGAGCGGGATGATGTGGGATGATGGGGATTTCAATTACGATGGGACGGTGAACACCGAAGACTTCACGCCATTGTCGAACAATCTGGGCCAGTCCGACCAGATCGCCGCGGCCCCGCTGGTGGAGGCGACGCCGGTTTTAACAGCCGCATCGACCACCACGGCGACTTCGAATTCTTCGTCGACGACCGACAGCAGTTCGAACGGTCCGACGAGTACGGTGTTGGGCAAGCATGTCGCGAAGAAGCCCAAGCATGGGCGTTGAGATGCTTCGCATGCTGTACCTTCCGTGAGCGATGGGGCAACTGCATCCCTTCGATTCTGACGGGAGGTTGGCGTATTCGTTCCTGAGCACCGATGTCGCCGGCGGGTTCCAGGGAGCAACGCTGGGCTTGTTCGCGCATGCATAATCGGTAGTGTTGTTCCAGTCGCGGCAATCCCACTGATTTAGGAAAGGCCTATGGACAGTACACGTTCTCGACGGGTAATCGGAATGGTGATCTTTGGACTGATATCTGCTGCGGTCGGAACGCGCATAGCCTTAGGCGCAGAACCGCTCTCGCCCGCCGCCTCAGCTCACAACCCGGTCATCTGGGCCGACGTACCTGACCCATCGGTCGTGCGCGTTGGCGATTTCTACTACATGAGCAGCACCACCATGCACATGTCTCCGGGGCTGCCGATCATGAAGTCCAAAGACCTGGTGAACTGGCATCTCGTGAGCTACGCATACGACACCCTCGGTAACACCGACAAGCTCAACCTTACCAACGGCCAGAACGCCTACGGCCACGGTTCGTGGGCCAGCAGCCTGCGGCACCACAACGGCACATTCTATGCCACAACGTTTTCTTACACCACGAACAAGACCTACGTCTACACCACCAAAGACATTGAGAAAGGTCCATGGACGGCCCACGAGTTTGCTCCGGCGCTTCACGACAATTCACTGGTGTTCGACGGCGACCGCGTCTTCATGATCGCCGGCGGGGGCGACCTGCGGCTGGTCGAACTCAACCCCGATTTCTCCGGCGAAAAAGCCCGCGGCGTAAATCAAGTCATCATCCATGACGCCACCAGAGTCGCCGGGCCGAATGAGGGCTTGAATGCCGAAGGTTCGCAGTTGTGTAAGGTCGGCAGCGAGTATTACCTGCTGAATATCACCTGGCCACGCGGCGGCATGCGAACGGTAATCTGCCACCGCGCCAAAGACCTGACGGGCCCTTGGGAAGGGCGCGTGCTTCTTCAGGATAAGGGCGTCGCTCAAGGCACCCTGGTCGAGACGCCGAGTGGCAAATGGTACGGCTTCCTGTTCCGTGATTTCGGCGCCGTCGGCCGCATCCCCTACCTCGTGCCGGTGCAATGGCAGGATGGCTGGCCTGTCATGGGGGTGGACGGACAAGTGCCGATGACGCTGGATATCCCCGCCGGCGGCCAAGGCGTGTTGGGGGTCTCGGGAATCGTCGCTTCCGATGAGTTCGACCGTAAGCCGGGCGAACCCGCCCTGCCGCTGGCCTGGCAATGGAACCACAATCCCGACAACGATCACTGGTCGATTACAACGCGCCCCGGTTTCCTGCGGCTGACAACCGCCCGCGTCGATTCAAACGTCGAACGGGCCCGCAACACCCTCACCCAGCGCACCTTCGGCCCCACCTGCTCGGCGACTACCTGCGTGTACGTTTCGCACCTCAAACCCGGCGACACCGCCGGCCTGATCGCCCTGATGGAAAGCTACGGCTACGTCGGCGTGAAGGCGTCCGACACAGGCCGGGCGATCGTCATGACCCGTGCCGATAAACCAAACCCCGTTGAAGTGGCCTCCGTCCCGCTGATGCAGGACTCCGTTCATTTCAAGATCGATTGTGACTTCGCCGACCGCCACGACAAGGCCCATTTCTATTTCAGCCTTGACGGCCATGAATGGAAACCGATCGGCAAAGCGGTGCAGCTAAGCTATTACGGCACCCACTTCATGGGGTGCCGGTTCGGTCTGTTCAATTTCGCCACGCAGACCGACGGCGGCTATGCCGACTTCGATTACTACCGCATCAGTCCGAAAATCGAGAGCCTTCCCGCGGCTGCCCAATAGCGGCATGCAAAGCATTCAAACAATGGGCGCAGAAAAGGGGTCAAATGAATCAAAGCATGACCAATGGAAAAGCCACACTTCAACGTTATCCGTCAAGCCCGCGTTCGCGCCATCGAAATCGGGAATCGTTAGGCAAGAGCCTTTTATCTGCTGAGGTCACAATGAGGTTTGCGTTCCGGGCAGCCAGGATCCGAGCGGATTTGATAGCGGCGTTGCTGTCTTGTGCCGCAACATGCTTTTCATTCGGCGCGACGCCGAATCTTACGGTCGACCTCGGCCAATCCGCCGGCCCCGTCAGCCCGCGGATGTATGGGCTGATGACAGAGGAGATCAACCACTCTTTTGACGGCGGACTGTATGGCGAGTTAGTGCAGAATCGAGCTCTGCTCGACGACGCCAACACGCCAAGTCATTACACCGCCGTGCAGTCGGGCGGTTCGACCGCCACCATCGCCCTGGACCCGAAGCAACCGCTGAACGACAAGATCACCACCAGCCTTCGCCTCGCCGTCAGCATCGCCAGCGCCGCCGCGCCGGCCGGCGTCGCCAATGAAGGATATTGGGGCTTCCCGGTAGCTCCCGGCACGAAATACAGCGCGTCGTTCTACGCCAAGGCTGCACCCGGTTTCGACGGGCCGATCACCCTGGCACTGCAGGACCCCGACGGCGCAACTCCGTTCGCTACTGCCAAGGTGACTGGCATCACGAGCCAGTGGAAGAAGTACCAGGCCACTCTGCAGACAGGGCCAGAGGCTGCGTCGACGGTGAAGCGCGTTACGCCCTGACGATCGACCGTCCCGGCACGGTTTGGCTGAGCATGGTTTCGCTCTTTCCGCCAACCTACAACGATCGGCCGAACGGGTTCCGCAAAGATCTCATGCAGATGCTGGTCGACCTGCACCCCAAGTTCCTGCGCTTTCCCGGCGGTAACTATGTCGAGGGCGGCGGCTTCCATTCGCGCTTCGAATGGAAGAAGACTCTCGGCCCGATCGAGCAGCGCGCTGGTAACCCCGGCTGCTGGGGCTACCGCTCCAGCGACGGCATCGGTCTGCTGGAGTTCTGCCAATGGACTCAGGACATGGGCGCCGAACCGCTGCTCGCCGTCTTCGCTGGACATGCGCTCGGCGGTGACCTTGAGAAAGCCGGCCCCAAGCTCGAGCCGTACGTGACCGAAGCGCTCGAAGAGATCGAATACGTCACCGGCGGCCCCGACACCCAATGGGGCAAACGCCGCGCGGCCGACGGCCACCCCAAACCCTTCCCGCTGCACTACGTGGAAATCGGCAACGAAGACTTCTTCGACAAATCGGGCAGCTACGACGGACGCTTCACGCAGTTTTACAACGCGATCAAGAAGAAATACCCACGGCTGAAGGTGATCAGCACCATTGGCAACGACCAGCGCGAATTCATGGTCAAAAGCTGCGTGCCCGACGCCGTGGACGAGCACTTCTACACGTCCGCGGACTCGTTCATTCAATTGTCCCCGACACACTATGACCAATATCCGCGGGGAAAGCGGCCGGAAATTTGCGTCGGCGAGTGGGCGTCATTCGAGGACCCGAACATCCCGCCCTGGTCGCCGCCGGCCAAGAAGCTGCCGCCCACGCCCAACATGAAGGCCGCCCTCGGCGACGCCTGCTTCATGGCCGGCATGGAACGTAACGCGGACGTCGTCGTGATGCAGTGCTACGCGCCGATGCTGGTGAACGTGAACGCCGGCGCAAGGCAGTGGCGGCCGGACCTGATCGGCTACGACGCCGGTCACGTCTTCGGCTCTCCGAGCTATTATGCCATCAAGATGTTCAGCACCCATGTCGGCGACGAACGGATTTCGCTCAAGGGCAGCGACAGTCCCGTGCAAGCCACGGCGACGCGCGACAGCCGCAGCGGCGCGGTGTTTCTCAAGCTGGTGAATCCGACCGATGCCGCGGTGACGCTGCACGTCGATCTCAAGGGAGTTGGCTCGGTGGAACCGACCGCCAAAGTCATGACGATGGCCGCCGAGCCGACCGCAACGAACTCGCTGGAGCAGCCGACGACGGTCGTTCCGACCGAGTCCGCTGCGAACGACGTAAAGCCGCAGTTCGACTATGCGGTGCCCGCGAACGGCATTGTCGTGATGACGCTCAAGACCAGATGAACTCGGCAGCACGGCTACCGGCCTCGGATACTGGCAGCTAAGATCCCCCGAAATTAACAAACCATCACCCTTAACGTGAGATCTCGCAATGGGCAAAGGACCCCTGGCAACGGCGATCGCTCTGGCAATAATCGGCTCGCAAGCATGGGCTCAACCAACGACCAAGCCTACGTTTGGCGATTGGGCTCCGACACCTCCCATGGGTTGGAATTCTTACGATGCGTTCGGCGACACCGTTGTCGAGGCAGAAGTGCTCGCCAACGCTCGGTACGTGAAGGATCACCTGCTTTCCAGCGGGTACAAATACGTCATCGTCGATTTTCGCTGGTACGACCCCGACGCGCGTGGCAATGACTACCGACTGAATCAGGATCGAACGGGCGCCAAATTGCCAGCGGACAAATATGGTCGGCTCCAGCCGGCGCCAAACCGCTTTCCATCCGCTGCCGATGACCTCGGATTTAAGCCGCTTGCGGATCAAGTCCACCAAATGGGTTTGAAGTTCGGCCTGCACATGATGCGCGGAATTCCCAGGCAGGCGGTCACTGCCCATACGCCAATTGAAAATAGTTCGTTCACAGCCGACGACGCTGGCGACACCAGAAACATCTGCACATGGTGTCCCGACATGTTCGGCGTCCGCAAGAATGACGCCGGCCAGGCTTGGTATGATGCGATGTTCCGCCAGGTTGCATTCTGGGGAATTGATTTCGTGAAGATCGATGACCTCTCGAATGCTTATCACGCCGATGAGATCGAGATGATCCGGCGAGCCATCGATCGTTGCGGCCGGACAATCGTCTTCAGCACGTCTCCCGGCCCTACCGATCCGAATCGTGCTGAGCATATCGCCGCTAATGCCAATATGTGGCGCATTTCAGGCGACTTCTGGGACAAATGGGAGAAGCTTGATGCGCAGTTCGACCTGCTGGATCGATGGAAGGGAGTTGCCCGTCCTGGCCATTGGCCCGACGCAGACATGATCCCCTTTGGCCGGATCGCTATCCGGTGCGTTCCCGGGGGCGTGGACCATCGCTCCCACTTCACATTTGACGAGCAGAAAACGTTGATGACGCTCTGGGCAATCGCCCCGTCTCCTTTGATGCTCGGCGGAAATCTTCCGGATACCGACGAGAAGACACTGGCCTTGCTGACCAACCCTCGCGTTCTGGCGGTGAACCAGGACTCCTTGGCCCGACCTGGTGAACGTGTCGCTTCATTCGCCGGTGGCCGCGAAATCTGGTTGAAGCGTCTGAATGATCGCACGGTTGCCGTGGGTTTGTTCAACCGAGCGGCGGCGAGCCAAACCGTCTATCTCCGATCCAACGACGTCGGATTGAGCGGGATGTACCACGTGATCGATGCGTGGGATGGAGGGGACGCTGGAATGTTGAACGACTCAGGCTTGCCGTTCGCCTTGCCGCCTCACGGCGCCGCGATGCTGCTTTTGCGACCCTGATCCTGTTCCCGTCTACCAATGAACGGGAAGAGGTGGAGAGGGATCGCGCTGCGTTGGCTAAGCAAAAAGAACTGTTGGTTGAGCAGGTGGCCGAGCAGGTCGAGGAGCAGCGAGTCGCCATCGAACGCGAGGCGACCAAAAAGGCCAAGCAGAAGTTCGACGAAAAGCTTGCCGAACGCGACGAACAACAGGCTGAACTCGAAGAACAAATCAAGGAGAAGGACGAGAAACTGGCCGATGCCCGTAAGCAGGAGGTCGAATTCCGTCGCAAGCAGCGCGAACTCGACGACAAAATGAAAGCCGCCGACGTGGAGCTTGAGAAGCGCGTTAGCGAATCCCTGAAACCCGAGCGCGAAAAGGCGAAGAAGGAGGCCGAGGAACAGCAACGCCTAAAGATGGCCGAGAAGGACAAGCTCATTGCCGACATGCACAGGCAGGTCGAAGACCTCAAACGCAAAGCCGAGCAGGGTTCTCAACAATTGCAGGGCGAGGTTCAGGAATTGGATATTGAGCGCCGACTGCGCGATGCCTTCCCGCGCGACACCATCGAACCAATTCCGAAGGGTCAGCACGGGGGCGACGCATTGCACCGCGTTTTGGCGGCGCAGGGTCAGATGTGCGGAACGATCCTCTGGGAGTCCAAGCGCACCAAGAACTGGATGTCGGCTTGGCCGGACAAACTGAAACAGGATCAGCGCGCTGCCAAAGCCGATCTCGCTGTGATCGTGACGCAGACGATGCCCCAAGGACTCGATTCGTTCGCAGAGGTTGAGGGCGTTTGGGTGACAACCCCCCTTCTGGCGATTTCGCTCGGCGCAGCCCTCCGCCTGTGCGTCGTCGAGTGCTTCATGGCCCGCCGCGCCGTCGAGGGTCAGCAGGACAAGATGGCCGTCCTTTATCAGTACCTGACGGGTCCGGAGTTTCGCCGCCGGGTCGAGGCGCTCAAAGACGCCTTCACGACGATGCAGGACGATCTGAGCGCTGAACGCCGGGTGATTACAAAGCAATGGGAGAAACGCCAGAAGCAGATCGATCGTGTGATGACTTCTACGGTGGGCATCTGGGGCGATCTCCAAGGGATCGCTGGGGCGACGTTGCAGCAGATCGAGGGGCTGGAACTGCCTGCGCTCCCCGGTCCGACAGACGCTACGGGTGATGTGACCAATTGATTGCCAATAGCAGCAACGCCGGCGCATTATTGGCGCACAACCACTTCTCATACCTTGCCATCGGAATCGTCACTCAGAGCCGCCGCCATCGCGAATGCGAGGCTTGGAGCGGATAGCCTTGCCAACTGTTTTCCCACTGTCAGTGTCGTCGTGGTAACTCTGCGAAGCCATGCGACAACCTGCGTCAATCTGCAATTCGCATTGCGCATCCCGGATTCTAATATTTTCGAAATCAACAATTCTCGGAACCCGTATTCTACGGGTTTTGAAAACATGTATTACTGAAAAAGCCTGCGCAGACGAGCGCGATGTTGAGAAGACTTGCGAAGTATGGGCGACGTGCTAAAATCCCTGAAAATCCGAGTATTTTCTCGCTTTTTGGCGTGTGATTAAGTCAAATTCCCAAGCTGAATGTCGAGAGTTCGAACCTCTTCGCCCGCTTTGATAATTGATCCCACCTGCGACGCCCATCAAAGGCACTTTGAACCATGTCCCGATGCCCGAAAATCCATTCTCGTCCGGCTCTTATCTACATCGCGCTCCTGATCTCCCTCGCCCACGCCCAAATCACCTCCGCCACCAACTATTTTATAGCACCCAACGGCAACGACATCGCCGACGGCAAATCCCCCGATCATCCCTGGCAAACCCTCGTCCGAGCTTCCGCCCAATCCCTCAAAGGTGGAGACCAACTCCTCCTCCGCCGCAACGGCGTCTGGCACGAAACCTTCACAATGACATCCGACGGCGATCCCACCAAACCCATCATCATCAGCGCCTACGGCCAGGGCGACCGCCCCCGCATCGACGGCGCCGACCCAATCGATCCATCAAAATTCACCCCCACCAATTCCCCCAGCGTCTTTCGCGTGCCCATCGTCGCCAAGTTAAATACCCTTTGGGATGACACCGGCCCCCCCCTGATCGAAGCCAAATCGCGAGCCGAAGTCTCCACGACCGAAGGAAGCTTCTTTTGCGACGACACCTCGCTCTACGTCCACCCAGCTCAAGGCCGCGATCCGCGCTCAGGCCAGGTTCACTACGAAATCCCCAACCGCGAAGTCTGCGTCCAGATCGGCGTAAGCCACATTGCCCTGCGATCGATGGCGATATGCCACGCCGGCCGACCCGACCGCGGCGCCGTCACCGCCTGGGCCGACCACGATCTTTCCGGCATCGAACTGCGCGATTGTGATATCTCTTTTAACCGCGGCCGCGGCATCTGGTTCTGCGGCCCGCCAACCAATTCCATCCACGACGTCCTGATCACCGGCAACCAATTCCGCAACAACGACGCCTCAGGCGTCCTCCTGGTACTTGCCGACACAGCCCAGATTCGCGGCAACCATTTCACCGGCAACTGCCGCCTGCCCATCGAGCCCTGGCAAGCCGCCATCCGCCTCTGGTCCGGCCAAATCCGCAACATGCTCGTCCGCGACAACACCATCACCGACCAGCGCTGGAACCACACCCTCGACAGCTCGATGGGAATTCACGTCGACGAAACCGGCGACCACGTAACGGTCCGCGGCAACCTGATTCGCGACGCCGACCATTCCGGCATCGAAGTCGAAAACACCCGCGGCGTCACCATCGAGAAAAACATCGTCATCGACTGCAACATCGGCATCCTCATCAACCGCGCCGGCCACGACCACATCATCCGAGCCAACACCATCGTCAACTCCCGCGCCCAGGCGATCTCCCTGCAAGGCTGGCTCGCCCACGGCATCGACGCCGGCCCGGAAATCATAGAGGGCGGCCGCCTCCTGACCCGCAATCTCATCGAAAACAACCTCACCATCGGTTCCCACTTTGCCGAACTAAAAGCCACCAACGGCGGCGAACGCACCGACGCCCCACTCGGCAACATCTACCGCTTCAACGACTTCGGCCCCGAGCACCCCGGCTTCATCGAATGGGGCAATCAAATGCTGGACCACTACAACCAATGGCCCGTCCCCGGCGGCGCTTCACATGCGAATTAAAAATTAAAGCAATTCCCCTCCCAGAACGCCCACGGCGCTGCCGTGGGTTCCTACGACTTAGAAAATTTCACCTTAACCCTACGCCCGCCTCGCCAACGTCTCCCCCACAACCTCCCGATACTGCTGCAGCGTCGCCGCCGCCAACACCGGCCACGCATAGTTCGCCCGCACAAAATCCCGCGACCCCTGCGCCACCCGCTGCGCCTTCCCATCGTCCCCCCACGCCGCCGCGATCAATTGCCCCAGCTTCTGCACATCCCCCACCGGAAAAAACCAGTCATACCCCGGAACCTTTTCCAACAACTGCCGGTGCGGCGTAATATCGCTGGCGATCACCGGAATCCGCCGTTCCATCGACTCCAGCAACGACGAAGGCAACCCCTCCAATTCCGACGCCGTCACATAAAGCCGCGCAGCGAAAAAGAGTCTCCAGCGCCTCCCCCTGCTGCAGCCCCGTGAAAACAATCCTCGGATCATCGCCCGCCTGCTCGTGAAGCCGCCGAACATATTCCGGACTGTGCTTGCCCTCGCCGACCAACACCAGCTTAAAATCGCCCGGCACTTTTGCGAACGCCGCGATCAAGTCCTGCAATCGCTTCTCCGGCACCAGCCTGCAGATCGAAACCGCATACCCGCGCGGCGTCAGACCAAACTGCTTGAGAACCCCCGCATCAGGCATGAAATCGTCACTGACCTTAAGCACCCCATTCGGCAGTAGCAGCGCCTCAACACCGTAATTAGCGCGGTAATACTCCACAATATCCGGATTGACTCCAATGATCCGCGTCGCGTTGCGAACCATCGTCCGCTCGCATTGCCGCAATACCCGCGACCCCAGCCCTCGCCATTTCTCCCGCTGCCAATCCAGCCCATGCACATGGTTGATGACCGGAATGCCCCCCAGCTTCGCCAGCGGCGAAAACAATCCCGGCGCGATCGTGTGATAGCTGATGACATCAAACGGCTTCCCCCCATCATGCACATCCCCCCGCGCCAGCAAATGCAGCGTGCTGAAAAGTGAGTGGCTCAACGTCTCAAAATTCTTCCCCCCCGGCGCCGGAACCCGCACCAGCCGCATCCCCTTGTACACCGCCGTCGGTTCATCCAAAACTTCCGGCCGGCAATACACCGTCACGCGATGCCCCTCGCCCGCGATGATCTCAAAAAGCTCCTCTACAATCCGCTCAACGCCGCTATACCTGCTCGGCACCCCGCGCGGCCCAACAACCGCGATCCGCAGCGACTCCGGCGCGCTCTGCGTCGATTCCAGCTCGCTATTGGCCGACAAACTCGTCATACCGGATTCTCGCTAGGGTCCTCTTCCGCCGCCACAAAAGACTCGACACTTCGAGCCCGATGCTGCTCCAACACGCGCCCGAACGCAGCCGTCAGCCGCCCAACAAACGCCGCCGGACTATAATGGTCCAGCGCATATTGCCGCCCCACCTTCCCCATCCGGCGGCACACAGCCGCATCCCCCCAAAGCCGCCGCATCGCGCTCGCCAGCGCCCGCGAATTTCCCGGCGGCACATAAATCCCGCTTCGCTCGTGTTCGAACACCTCCGCCAGCCCGCCGATGTTCGATGCGATCACCGGAATTCCCATGTTCATCGCCTCGACCACCACGACGGAAAAAACTTCGTGCCAAATGCTAGGCACCACCAGAAACCGCGCCCCGCGATAAAAATCCGGCAGCGCTTCGCGCGTAAGCGAACCAACAAAGCTTACATTCTTTGGCGCCCGTTCCCGATTCGCCATCGTCCCGCCGCCCGCAATGCGAATCGGAATATCCGTCAAGCGCACCGCATCAATAAGAACATTCAACCCCTTCTCCGGACTGATCCGCCCCACAAACGCCGCATATTCACCCCCGCCGTTTGACGCCAACCCCGCCGGCAGATCAGACATATTTGGAATCACCACGATTCGCGAGCGCTCGTACCCCGCTCGGACCAGATAATCCGCCGTGAACTGCGCCGGCGTCACAAACAGATCGACCCCTCGCTGATACGCCCGCCGCAAACGCGTAATTCCATGGCTGATCGCATACGCCCCGCTCGTAATCCTTCCCCCTTTGCAAGCGTGGACCGCCGACCACGCTACCGATCCATCCATGCACTTCGTGCAAATCGATCCATTACGCAAATGCTGCCCCATCGGACATGTCAGCTTGTAATCCTGCACGTTCATCACCACCGGAACATCCGCCGCCCGGCAAGCCCCCAGCACCGAAGTCGAAAACATCGGATAAAGATTATGCACATGCGCCAAATCCGGCCGATGCGTCTCAATCAATTCGCGTGTTCTCCGGTACGCCGCCAACGAATAAACACTACTCCCAAACGCCGCCAACTTTTTCATCGGCGAATTCAACGATTCGCTATCCAACGACATCTCAATCACTTCATGCCCCGCCTCGCGCAGCAGCCGGGTGGTGTATTCGAAAATCACCTCCATGCCCCCGCGTCCAACGTGATAGTTGTGAATATGCAGAATCTTCACGCCACCCCCCTGTTCCTGGACCCAGCGTCGATAACCCGAGCGTAGAACGCCATAGTCTCAGCCGCGATGGAAGCCCACGTCCGCTTATGCGCCAACCCCGAATCCTTCATGCGTTTTCGCAGCGATGGATCATCCATCAATCGCGCGATTGCCCCCACCAGCGCCGCCCGATCGTTCACCGGAACCAGCAGCACATCGAACATCTTCTCAAACCCCGCCGGCGTCGCCGGCCCGTTGGTGGTCACAATCGGCAACCCATGATCCAACGCCGCCAGCATGCTGCTCCGATTCGTCGAAGCCCCGCTATGGAACGGCAGCGCGCACAAATCCGCGGCATGCAACCCCCGACTGACCTCCTCCAGCCTCGCCCCCCGCTCCCAGCGCACGAGCGGATCACCCAGCATTTCCTCCATCCCCCCACGCCACGGAGCGCTCCGATCAAAATCCCCCAGCACCAGCAACCGAACTTTCCGCCCCCGCTGGTGCAAATCCTTCACCGAATCCACCAATTCGCTGATGCCTTTATGCGGATAAAGAATTCCAAAAAATGCGATCACCGTTTCATCCGAACCAAATCCAAGCTCTGATCGCCACCGCTTCCGCAACTCCGCATCAACCGTAACCGGCTCAAAATTCGCCGCGATCGGAATATGCGCCCGCGGCTTGGTCTGCCCAATGCTCCACGCCCGAATCGACGGCCAATCCCCTTCATCAACATGAATGAGCCCATCCACGCCCCAGATCATCGGCGCCGCCCGCGCCCGCCACCGCCGGCGCATCACCCGAAAATCATGAATCGTCAGCAGCGTCCGCGGCGACGGACCCGCCATCCGCAGCAGCATCGGCAAGAGATTAATCATCGGCCCCCGCCCATAGTTCACCCCCGGATACTGCAGGTGCACCACATCGTACCCCTCCCGGCAAGCCGCAACGATCGACGTGCGATGATTCAATCTCCATCGCTCAACCGACCGCAGCACCCGAAACGGCCGCTTCGCATCCCCAGGATCGCCCGAAACCCCCGTCAACACCGTCACATCCGCCCCCGCATCGTGCAGCGCCCCGGCCAGTCTGTCCGCGTAATCCCCCACCCCGCTCAAAAATGGCGGAAAATCAGCCGAAACCATAAGAACGCGCGGCGTAGCCATCAGTCCGCCCCTCCCGTCAGCGCCGCCGAACCGAGCACCGCCCAAAACACCAGCGTCGTAAAAACCGGCAGCGTCATTGCCGATTCGGCAATGGAGTGCACCAGCGCAAACGCGATCAACCCAATCGCAAACGCCGCATCCACCGATCCAGATCGCCGCACTCGCGAAATAGATTTCCACAACACCGCCAGCAGCCCCCACAAATACAAAAACAGCCCGACCAACCCAAGCTGCGTCATAAGTTCAAGGTAATCATCATGCGCCTCCGCCAGCTTGAAATGCGACCTCTCCGAAACCGCCTGCGCCGTGACCTTGTCCCAGAATCCGCCGTACCCGAAACCAGCCAGCATCGTTCCCCAGTCCGTGCTGAAATACTCCCAAACATAATGCCATACCGTCGTCCGCCCAGTGAGCGTGGTTGGATCGCTGTTCTTCCGGTTGAGCAGAATCAGTTCACTCATATGCGGCATCGCATCCGTGGAAACCAGCACCGCCGCCGCTCCCAAAACCAGTGCGATGGCGACGACCAACACCAGCTTTTGCCGCAGCGGCCTGACCGCTATCGCAAACGCAGCCGCGCCCACGATCGTCCCCGCCAGCGCCGTCCGCGACTTGCTCATAATCACCACCCCCAACGCCACCGGAACCGCCAGCAGAAAACGCCGATCCACTCGCCGCCGCGCCAGATACAAACTGCACAACAGCAAAAACCCCGCGTTAAGCGCCGCATGATTGGGATGCAGCGTCCCCGCGAAACGATATTCCTCGCCGCCGTCGTCCCGAGGCGCAAACATAATTTCCGCCGGGATCCCCACCAGCACGAATCCCAGCGTGATCGCAAACGCCATCTCCGCCAGCACCTTCAAATCAAATTGCCTGATCAGCCCGAACATGGCCAGGAGCAAACAAATAAGCACAACCTGCCGCTTCAATGCGATCGCCTGGTCGGCCGACCACGCGATACTCATCACCGCCCACAACGTCAACATCCCCAGCGGAAACAGAATCATCCCGTTCGGACGAATCACCTGTTCACTTCGCCGCGCCACCAGCGCCACGCCCACCGCGCCCAGCAGCAGGAACCCAAGCTGCCGCACAACGCGACCATTCGCCTCATCCTCCCCCAGGGTCGTCACATCCGATTTAACCGTCTTCTGCCATTTCTGGCTCGCATACGGATCATGCGTCGCCAGAAGAAACGCGAGAAAGATCATCCCCGTCGCCAACCACGGCCATCCCGCTCGCCTGCGAACGGCATACAGACCCTCATCAAGCGGATGAACACGAATAGCCGTCACATCGCCTCCGCCTGCAAAATCATCTCGGTCGGCTCAGCGATCTGCGCGCTACTAACAGCAACCGCCGACGACACCGCCGCAAACCAGAACATCACCGCCCGCACCCCCGTCGCCAGCACCTGTGCCATCAAAAGGCAGATCGCCCCCCCCAACGCCCCGTACCGATGAACCAGAAAATATCCCGCCACCAGAAGCACAACGACCGGAACGACATTCGCCCAAAGATCCAGATCCCCGCGCCCCAGCGAAAAAAGCCCGCGCGAAATCACAAAGCTCGCCGATTGCAACACCGATCCCGCCGCCAGAACCAGCACCAGCATCAGCGTATTCGCCGTCAGGTCCCGGTACACCCGGTGTAAAAGCGGATTGCTGATGAAAAACAAAACTAGCAGCATCACCGGAAGCAGCGCCACAAACATCATCACCGCGCGAAACACAAAAGTTCGAAACCGCGCCCGGCTTCGATCCGTATACGCATGCGCTACCGCCGGCGCCATCCAGTTCTGCAATCCCATCAGCAGCGGATTCCCCAGCGACGAAACCGTATTGCAATTCCCCCACACCGCCGCCTGCAGCGTGCTGCTGAACGTGTCGATCATCCACGGATAAAAATTCGTCCCCAGGTTCCAGACGATCCCACTGCCAAAAACCCACCGGCTCAGCCGCCAGTTATCCCGAAAATCCCCCCACGCCCGCGACGGATCCACGCGCAGATGCGCGCGCGTTAAAAACAGCGCCAGCACCCCACCCGCCAGACTCGCCGCCCCAATCACCCCCACCGCCGACCACGCCGACAGCAAACGCATCCTGGCCAGAATCACGATCCCCACCAATTGCAAGATCGTAACGACCCAATCCGCCACGCACGCCACCAGCGGCCGATGCAGCGCAAAATTCAAAAACCGCCCAAAATTCCGCACCCCCAGCGCCCCCGCCGTCACCGCGCACGCGATCAGCATCGGCTGATGCGAAGCCAACCCCATCGCCGGCGCAACCACCGCAAAAACCCCCAGCACCACCGTGATGAGCACCGACAGCGCCGCATGATGTATCAGCGCGCTCCCGTTAAATCCCCGCAACAAATCCGGCTTCAGCGTCGGAGCCGTCACCATGTGCGGCGTGGACACCAGCGCATTCTGCACCTCCATGATCAGAATCCCGATCGCCACCGCCAGATAATAAAGCCCCAACTGCCCGCGCTCCGGCCCCGCAAACGCCCGGCTCAGAAGAATCCCCGTCCCAAAACTCGCAATGGAAACCGCCCCCTGATCCAACAAGGCCGCAAAAGCCCGGTGACCCAGCACCGCCCGAAAATGGCCAAGCCGTGGCAAAAACATTTACGAGAGCCTGTAAGCCCACTCCGGCACGGGATAGCGGCGTTTGTTCAAAACCGAAAGCGTCACCCTCGCGCCCGCGTCGCGCAACCGGTTCAGCGCCTGCTGCGCCGCTTCAAGCCTCAGTTCATCCGCTTCGCACACGAGCACAATCGCATCGCATAGTCCCGCGATCCGCGCTGATGCCTCGCTTTCCAGGATCGACGGAAGATCCACGACCACGTGCCGATAGTGCGGCGCCAGCGTTTCCAGCACCGCCGGCATCCGCGCCGTCAGCGGCGAATGCTCCCGCGGCGCGCCCGCCGGAAGAACATCCAGCAAATCCTGCCGCGTGCGCACCACCATATTCGCCAGCGACACCATGTCCGCCGTTCGCATCGAAAGCCAATCCCCAAGCCCCTGCGCCGCCGCAACCCCCGACAGCAAGCTCGAGGTCGGCGATTCCAGATCGCTGTCAATCAGCAGCACCCGATTGGTCTCCGCGTGTTCGTCCAACCCCGTGTCGATCCGATGCGCGAGCGCCATCGCCAGATGCACCGCGATGGTGCTCGCTCCCTGCCCGGGCCGCGGAGCAATCACGCCGATGACACGCGGCGCCGACGCATTGTCCGTCGGCGGAATCAGTTGCTCCACGATTCCCCGCGCCGCCGCCAGAATTTGCGGCGAACTCGCCAGCGGACCAGCCCGCCGATTGCCATTGCCCGCCCGAAGAATCAAGACCGGCTCAGTCCCCGATCCAGCGCTGGGAAATTCAATTTTGCTGGAAGACGAGATCGCGCCCACCAGCTTGACCTGCGAAGAGAGCGCATTGCGCACCGAAGCCCGCAACGGCCGCACCGGCACCGATTCCTCTTCCATTTCCTCCAACCCGAGCGGCCCCTGCGTTGCCTTCGCCGCCAGCCGAGCCAGCGTCATCGCCCGCTTGAACGGCTCGTAATAATCCCGGACATAAGGAATCGACACGACCCGCGGCATGCCCAGCCCCCGAAGATGCTCGGCCCGCCGCACCGTGTGGTCCACCGACTCCGCCACAAACACCGAACCGATCCCCAAACACAACGCCATGAACAAACCCGACAGCGCGATCAATCCCCTCCCCGGCCCTTTCGGTGTCAGCGGCAACACCGGCGGCTCCGCCACCGAAATATTGCTGATCCGATGCTGCCCCATCTCCTGATCGATTCGCGCCTGCTCGTACGCCCCCGCATATTTGGTCACATTCGCCGCCGCCAACTCCGTCTGCTGTTCCAGCGACTCCGTCTTTACTCCAACTTCGTCGATCCACGCCAGCCCCGACTGTGCCTTCGCCTTGGCCGATTCCAGCGACGCGATGCGCGATTGCAGCGACGCCTGGTTCGCCAGTTCGTTCCCCCGGCGGATATTCAACTCCTCATACGTATGATTAATCCCCACCGTCTTCTCGGCCTCGCCCGCCGACGCCTCCGCCAATTCCTTTTCCGCCTGCGAAATCTTGTCTTGTATAATTTGCAGCGGCGGCGCACCCGGCATATATCGCGCCGACAAATCCGCCTCATCCAGCCGAAGCTCCGCCAGCTTCGTCCGCATCGTGTCCAGCGAGTCCATCGCCGCCCCGCTCCCCTCCTGAATCACCTGGTTCGCCGGAATCGCGGCCAACTGCTTGTCCAGCTCCGCGATCGAACTCGCCGTTGCCGCCTTGTCCGCCGTCGCCGCATCGATGTCATGCTGCAGCGCATCCACCCGGGTAAGCAAAATCGTCCGCTGCTGCTCGGGATTATCCACTCCCGAACTGTCGCGAACCTCCTGCAGCTTGCGCCTCCAGTTGCAACTGATCGCGCTCCGCATCCGCCAATTGATCCTGGAAGAATTTCAAATCCCCCTGGTCGCGATAAACGCTCGCCCGCGCATCCAGATACGCGTCGATCAGCTTGGCGATCACATCCCGCGACAGCTCCGGATCCGCCGAATCGTAGCCGATCGCCAGCACATTGCTGTCCGGAATCGCCTCCACGCCCAGCTTGTCCTCCACTTGCGTAACCGCCGCCGCCACATCCTTGTCCGATGCCGGCGCGCCCGGCGACTTCCCCAAAATCCGGTTGGCCCCCAGACTCGCGACAATCTGCTCCGTCAATATCCGGCTTTTCAGCAATTCGATTTCCGAGTTGATCTCCTTATCGCGCCCCTCCATCGGAACCGCCGCCTCGCCAATCCGCGCCGATGGATCCAACACCACGCTCTCCCGCCCCAGCCGAACCAGCAATTTCGCCTCCGAATGATATCGCGGCGGCACGAAGATCACCGCCAGCGCCGTCAGCAAAACGACCACCCCCACAACGCTCAAAATCAATTTGCGCCGGAAAATAGGATCACCAGCGCCTGCCGGATCGAAATATAACTTCTATCCGCGATCACCGGCGTCACGCTCATTGTCGAGGGCGCCAGCGCCAATTGTGAACCACTTCCGTTATCCGCTTTTTGGTTATACGTATTCACGTTATATCCCATCCGTTCTCATAAATTCCGTTCATTGCGCGGGGGTGACGTTCGTCTGCTGCACACCGATGGTGTCGCCGTTGCTCAACTTGTGGGTATAGACGAAGCCGTCCGGAATGATGTCGCCGATATATTGCGACACGAACTGGTCGATATTCACAATCGCGGCACGCGGAACGTAAACGATGTCGTTCGGCTGCAGCATGAACGACTTGTCGTGCTTGCCGTTCAGCGCATCGGTCATATCCAGCACATACGCGACCCGCCCCTGATTCCCGTCATCTCGCATCACCAGCACCTGCGACGGATTCGCCTGCACCAAATTGAACCCGCCCGACATCATCACCGCATCCAGCGCCGACAAATTCGCCGGCATTTCCAATGTGCTTGGCTTGAGCACCGCGCCCGCCACGATAACGCGCCGCGCATAGCTCGACCGCAAAAACACCGCCACATCCGGATGCTTCAGATACACGCTGTAAAGCTGCCGAAGCTGCCCCGCCAGCGCACTCGGCGTCAGCCCCGCCGCCTGGATTTCTCCCACCAGTTCCAGCGTGATCTTCCCATCCGGCCGAATCGTCTGCGTGACCGTCAGCTCGTTGGCATAATAAAACCTCAACTCGACCGAGTCTCCCGCCGTCAACACCGTCGGCGCCACCACCGGCTCCCCCGCCGCCGACGCCGGCAGCGCACTCTGGCACCCCCCGCTCGCCGCCAGCAGCAATCCCACCAACAACAACCAAATTCGCTTCAAATCAATCGAATAAGATTTCATATTCATATCCTCATGCAACAAACCCACCCCTCGGGTGGTTCCATTTCACTCCCAGAACGCCCACGGCGCCGCCGTGGGGGATTTCGACGATCCCAAAATTTCAATTCGCCTCATCACCCATTCCCTCAAAAAATTTTCAGTCCATCCACTTCCGTCGACGGCGCATCCGAAGTCGTCCGCGCTCCGCCAACCGCACCCTTCGTCCTCGCCCCATTCCCATTCGCCGCCAACCCCAAATTCCCAGCCGCCCGCTGCGGCCCCACGATTCTCGATTCCACCCTCGCCGCCCGCCGCCCCACGCCTTTCAACACGATTCCCTTAATATTCGCCCCCACCGCCCGAAGCCCCTCCGCCGCCGCATGCAGATCGTGCCGGTTGCATTCCCTCGCATCCGCCAGCACAAGAGTCGCGTCGCAGTACGCACTGATGATCCGGCATTCGTCCGACCGAGCGCAGCCCCCGTCGATGATGACCCGGTCAAACCGCTCCGTCAGATCGGTGAGCACCTCAAAAAATTCCGCCCGATTAAGAAGCTCCGACCAATTCTCCTCCGCCGACCCAACCGGCAAAATTTCCAACCCCTCCAACCCCGTCACGTGCAGCGCCGCAGTAACCTTCACCGCCCCCGCAACCGCATCGCTCAACCCAACGCGATCTTCGATCCCAAAATCTCATTAATCGCCCGTAAGGAGTGGTGCGCATCGACCAGCGCAACCCGCTTCCCCGACCGTGCCATCGAAATCGCCAGGTTGCTCGCTAAAACGCTGGTGCCCCGCGATTCCGTCGGGGATGTAATCAAAATTGTCTTGTCCGACCCGGCCGTAAGCGCCTTTTCCAAATCCCGCCTCAAAGCCCGATACGCCAGCGAACAAGGATCCGACGGCTTCAGCAACACACACTGCCCCCGCTCCGCCAACGACATCAAATCCGACGGCGCCGCCGGCAGCCTTCCCAACAACGGCGCCTCCGCCGAAGCCCGCGCGTCACCCGCATCGCGCAGCCGGATATCAAACTTATCAATCCCCAGCGCCACCCCCGCCCCCAGCAGCAACCCGATCAGCGCCGCCGCCCCCAGCACCGGCAACGGCCTAGGCCAGACCGGCGTCTCATCCGTCTCCGCCGAATGCAAAACCGCGATCGATACGCGGCTATCCGAAGCCAGCCCCGATTGACCCAATCGATCGCTAAACTCCGCGTTCAGCGTTGTGAGGCGATCCACCTCGCTCTGCAGCCGGGACGATTCATCATCCAGCGCATCGATCTCCTGCGTCCGTTTCTCCAAACTGTCGAATCTCGCCTGTGCCTGATTTTGAAAATCGATCGCCGCTTGATACCTGTCGCGAACCCCTGCCGCATACTCCGCCCGAAGCTCGGCCAATTGCCGCACATGTGCCCCGCTGTTGGGCGATCCCGGCATTCCCACCTCATGCTGCAATTGAAGAATCTGATCGGGGAGCACGTCCGGGTCGAACTCATCCGAAGAATTCGGGGGAATCGGCGCGATCGCCATCGCCGCCTCGCTCAATCTCGCTTCACTCCCGAAAAATCGAACCGCCCTCTCGTAAACCCCGTGGGCGTCGCCGACCTTCTCCCGCGCATCCGCCAGCGCCGCCGCCGCGTCCGATCGCTCCTGCGCATCCAAAAGCCGCGATCCCGGATTGGGCTCAATCGCCGCATGACGTTTATTCACCTCATCCAGTTGCCGCTTGGCCGCCTCCAAATCCGCCGCCGCCTTTCGCTGCTGTTCGATCAGATCCGATGTCAACGCCCCCGAGCTTTGCACCCGCTGCGCAGTCTCCAGGCTGATGTACGCCGACACCACCGAGTCCAGCACCTTCTCAGCATCCCCCGGCATCGTGGAGGTCAGCGAAAGTACGAATTCACCCGGCTGTTCCCCCGAACGAACCGACAATCTCGATTGAATCGCCCCAATCGTCCCGTAATCCCCCTCAAGCAGCGGCAATTCCCGAACACCCGGCGATGCCATCGCCAGCGCCACCACCGCCGTGCTCCGCATAATCCCCGGCTGCACCGCCATGACATTGCTCGCCGTCACCGCCGAGCCGGGCAACAACTGGTCCAACTCACGAACCTGCACCCTGGCCGACGTCTCAAGCACCGGCGGCGCGAGCACTAGATACGCCCCACCGATGACAACCATGATGGCCGCAAACGCGCCGACCGCCCACCGACGATTCCAAACCGCGCGCGCGTACTTCCGCCACCGCGGCCCGGAAGCCGACAGACTCGGACCCATAATGTCCACTTCCGCATCGATGATAAACTCTCCAAATGCCAGATTAGACAGGCACCCACGGGCGCAAAATCAGCCAAACGCCTCAACGAAACCACAGAGAGCAGGACTGGCAGACAATCACCACGCGGAACACTATCCGCCGATGCGTGGCTAGATTCGTCACCTGTCCCTGTGCCCCGATTCGACCTGCGGTTCGACTATACAACACACCCTCAATCTTTCCCAGAATTTCCCCAGCGTTTGCCATTGCGCCCGCAACTATTTGGACCCCCAGAAAGACCAACATTCAACCTGATTCGAATATGCCGGATATGCCATGTATTACTATTGGGCAATCTGGGAAAACTGTCGCGGCCGCGCCCGGTTAAGCCCCATCCCCGAAAAGCCGACCCTTTTCTCGGAGGCGAGCTTGCTCATTCAATATCAAAACACCCTCGACGACTACCGCGAAATGTCCGACGCCGTCGCCGCCGCCCGCCGCCCCGTCAACAGCCCCTGGCAGATCGTCATCCTCGTCATCGTCTTCGGCCTCTACTACGCCATCACCCGTGTCCTCTGGCAAAAAGCCGGCGACCAAGACGGCCAAATGGCCTGGATGAACATGTGGATCGCCATCGTCGCCTTCGGATTTATCTGGCTCGCCCTAAGCCTCCCCGCCAGCTTCCGCGCCCGCCGATTCCCCTGGCTGACCCGCCGCCAGGCCATCGCCCTCTCCACTTTCATCCTCCTCATCGCCGCCCTGATTTTCCAACATTGGATGAACACTAAATTCAATCCCCACAGCGCCCACGCCACCAAACTAACCTGGCAAACCCTCCTCCCCCATTCCATCTGGCTATTACTTCTGGTCTATGTCAGCGCGATCGCCGCCCACAACCACTCGACATCCATGCCCAGAAAATGGGAGAACCGCCCCGATCTTCACCGCCATCAAACCGTAGACATCTCCGCCGAAGGCTTAACTTTGTCAGACACAGTCTCCCGCCACGACCTCCAATGGCCCGCCTTCGTCAAAGGCGAAGAAACCCGCCACCTGTTCCTGCTCTTCACCTGGGAATCCAGCGGCCTAATGATCCCCAAGCGCACATTCGCCTCCGACGAAGAATTAGACGCCATGCGTAACCTAATGAAACTAATCCCCTCCACCCCAAACACCGGATTTCAGGTCCTCCCCCTCTCCCCCCCGCCAATCCCCCGCGCCAATGCCGCCTGATTAAAGGACCCCCACCCACCCACACCTCAAGGAACCCCCACCCCTCACCAGGCCAGCCCACAGCCCCCACCGCGGCAACGCATCACCGCATACGAGCCAACGCATCCCCGCCGTCACGAAAACCACAACCGAAAATACTAATTCTCTTTAGAACATAATTCCTCAACACCTCCTCAACTCGAAAACTCGAACGAGCCAAATAAGGCGACTTTTTTTTATCGCGATTTGGACCCCGATACTTCCACCAAAATCTTCGCCGCCGCCACCATCCCCAGCGAAACTTCCTCTTTCTTCCCGATCCGAATCCTCACCGCCTCCGCCGCCGTCTCCCTTTTCCCCACCGTCACCACCGACCCCGGCACCAATCCATTCCGTTCCGCAAACTGCAAAAATTCCGCATCCTGATCCAGAATCCGGGCCACCGTCTGCGGCACATCAATCGGACAATCCACCAAACTCACCCGCCGAGGCTCATGCAAATGCCCCTTCGCCGTCGGAATCGGATCCCCATGCGGATCCGCCGTCGGATGCCCCAGCAGCGCATCCATCCGCTCCAGCACCCGATCGGATATCGCATGCTCCAGCATATCCGCCTCATCATGCACCACCGACCAGTCCAGCCCCAGCACCTTCACCAGAAATAATTCCACCAACCGATGCCTCCGCAAAACATGCAGCGCCAGTTGCTCCCCACTTCGCGTAAGCCTCACCCCTCCCCGCGGCTCATATTCCACCAAACCCGAATCCGACAGCGCCTTCACCATCGAAGTCGCCGTCCCCGGCACCACCCCCATCGCCGCCGCCACGCGCCCCATCGGCACCATCCCCCCATCCTCACCCCGCTGTTCCAGATAAAGCTGCTTCAAATAATTTTCAACCGTGCTCGTCGCCATGGCCGCCGTCGCTCCATTCCCCTTTTCAAAGTTTATCGGCCAAATAGCCGATTGACAAATTATGACCAGTCGCTATTATCATTTTGACTAATCAAAATAGCGATGCCGATTTGCTGAAATAAACCGAGCCACCGATGGACAATGCGCAACTCGATTATGCCGCCCCCAAAATAGACAGCGCTTTCCCCGCGCACCTATCCCCCCTCTCCCTCGAAGGCATGCACGGCACCGTCCGCATCCCCCACCACGGCGCCGCCTTCTGGAAACAATGGCGAGCCTACGTCGGCCCCGCCCTCCTCATCAGCATCGGGTACATGGACCCCGGCAACTGGGGAACCGACCTCCAAAGCGGCGCACAATTCAAATACGACCTCCTCTGGGTCGTCGCCGTCTCCAGCCTCATGGCCATCTTCCTCCAGGTCCTTTCCGCCCGCCTCGGTGTCGTCACCGGCAAAGATCTCGCCCAGTGCTGCCGCGATTGGTATCCCAAATGGACCCGCTGGCCCAACTGGCTCCTCTGCGAACTCGCTATCGGCGCCTGCGACCTCGCCGAAGTCCTCGGCAGCGCCGTCGCCATCAACCTCCTGACCCACAACCACATCCCCCTCTTCTGGGCCGTCATCATCACCGGCGCCGACGTCCTCCTCCTGCTCGCCCTGCAACGCTACGGAATGCGCACCATTGAGGCCGTCATCCTCGTCCTGATCTCAACCATCGCCCTCTGCTACTTCATCGAAATCTTCGTCATCCCCCAAACCAAGCCCAGCTTCCTGGAAATGGGCCATTCGCTCCTCACACCCGGATTCCGGCAGGCCGGAATGCTCTACATGGCCATCGGCATCATCGGCGCCACCGTGATGCCCCACAACCTCTATCTCCATTCCGCCCTGGTCCAAAGCCGCAAGCTGCAAAAGGACGAGAGCACCATCCGCACCGCCATCCGATTCAACACAATCGACTCCGCCGTCGCCCTCACCCTGGCCTTCTTCGTAAACGCCGCCATTCTGGTCCTCGCCGCGATGGTCTTCTTTGGCAAAACCAGCGTCACCACGCCCGGCGGCAAAATCGTCCCCTTCGGCGACAACACCGATTGGATCCGCATCGCCTACCTGACCCTCGCCCCGCTTCTGGGCGTCGCCGCCGCCAGCCCCCTCTTCGCCATCGCGCTCCTGGCCAGCGGCCAGGCCAGCACCATCACCGGCACCCTCGCCGGCCAAGTCGTCATGGAAGGATTCATGCACTGGCGCCTCCAGCCATGGGTCCGCCGAATCATCACCCGCATATTGGCCATCATCCCCGCCGTCCTGATCATCGGCATCCGCGGCGACAGCACCACCACCGACCTAATCAATCTCAGCCAGGTCGTCCTCGCCCTCCAACTGCCCCTGGCCATGTTCCCGCTCCTCCATTTCACCAGCTCCCAAAAACGCATGGGAACCTGGAAAAGCGGCTGGTTCCTGCTCATCACCGGATGGGGCAGCGCGATTCTCATCACCGGGTTGGATATCTACGGACTGCCGGATGCCTTCCGCCAAGCATGGCATGTTATCATCGGAGGATAACTGCTGATGCCTTTACATAGCGCCGCCATCACCGCGGTCATCCTGCTTCTCGCCTCCGCCGCTCTCGGCGATCCCACAACCCAACCCGACAAGTCGCAATACACGCTTTTCAATCCAACCCCCGCCGACCAATTGCGCAAAATGGACACCGACCGCCCCAACAAAACCAACACCCCCCACACCATCGACGCCGGCCACCTTCAAATCGAAATCGGCTTCTTCGACTACGATTACTATCGAGATCAATACGACGCCGCCAACTCCAGAATCGAAACCCTCGATCTTGGCCAATTCAACTTCCGCCTCGGAATTCTCGACAACCTGGAATTGAACGCCGTCATCAATTCCTTCGATCTTCTAAGAAACACCGATTACATCACCAACCAATCCACGCGCAAAACGGCTTCGGCGACACGGTCGTCGGCGGAAAACTCAATTTCTGGGGCAACGAAATGGATGACACCGTCTGGGCCACCGCGCTCGGCATTCAACCCCAGTTCAAGATCCCCACCGCCCGCGAAAATATCGGCAACGGCCACCCCGAATTATTCGTCGGATTTCCATTTTTAATGAATCTCCCCGCCGGATTTCACCTGGGCCTTCAACCGACATTCTCAGATGAGCGAAATTCCACGGACACCGGCTACGTAGCCGGCTGGCAGAATTCCATCTCCATCGATCGCGTCATCCTCGGAAACTTCGACGTCTACCTCGAATACTGGATGCACTGCACCACCGAAGCCCACCAGGAATCCCAACAAACGCTGGACGTCGGCTTCACTTTTCCAATCAACAACAACATCGTGTTGGACACCGCCGTCAACCTCGGCCTGAACAAGGCATCCACCACCTTCGAATGCCTCGCCGGCATCAGCCTCCGCTTCTAGGGCGGGTTACCCCGCAATAAACCCTCAACCCCCCAAATTTCCCCCACCTTAACCCCCTCTTTCCCCTTTCCCACCCCACTCCCCCACCGCTCATTCCCCTCACGCCGCTCATCCAAATCACCCCCCCGATAAACGGAAGCGATTGAGCCCAATTCCCCTTGTTTTGAGCCTCCAACTCGTTCAAGCACTTCGACAATAAGCCGATTCAACTCGCGTTGACTATTTCAAAAGGAGACCATGGCCATTAAGCGGACGCACATATATCGGGGGCACGCGATCGTTCACCACGTTTTCGCCACCGACCAGACCCACGAAAAAATCGAGCGCTTCGTCGTCGGCCTCCCCGGCAAGAACAACCAGCTAAGCACCAACTCCACGTTGGCCGAAGCCCAAGCCTGGGTCGACGAAACCCTCACCCCGCGCGCCCGCTTCATCATCATGGAATCGGCCTGAATAGTTGCGAGTAACGAGTTGCGAGTTGCGAGCAATGATTTAACTCGCAACTCGCAACCCACAACTCGCAACTTCCCTACCCCTTCAACCCCCGAAGCAAAAACTCCACCGCATCTTCCACCGAAAAATGATCAAACTGCTGCAGATTCAGCGCGATCATCGCATACCCGATCCCCATATTGATCAATTGCCACGCCGGAATCTTCGGATCCAGCCCCTTCTGGAATTCCCCCTCCCGCTGTCCATCCTGAACGATCTTGCAAAAAAACTTCTCGATCCCCGCGTAGTGTTCCTTCATCACCGCCAATACCTTCCGGTCCCGGCTCGTTGACAGCGCCCCGTGGATCACATGATACGCATCCTCATTCTCCCGAATGTGATTCGGAAATTCGTGGCGCAACCTTGCGGATCTTCTCCGTCGCCGTCGCCGACGGCCCGATCAACTCATTCCAATGCCGCAACGTCTGCAGGCTCATCGCCCGCGTGATCGCGACAAACATCTCCTGCTTGCTCGCGAAATGACGATACAGAATCGGTTCCGTAACCCCCGCGGCATCCGCGATCGCCGCCGTCGTCGCGGCGTTATATCCCCACTTGGCGAATATCTTCGTCGCCACCTCGATCAACTGCTCCCGCCGCTGTGGCGCCTTCAGCCTGGACATGCCCTGTTTAATACAGACAGATCGACACCGAGACAAGCCGCAACCAAATTACATTCTCTCTAAAGCCCCACGATGGCCATCGTGGGGGCCTTGTCAGGGCAATCGCACATAGCCATTATTCCCTTTCTTTCCCCTCCCCTGGTACCCCGGGGGAGGGTTAGGGTGGGGGTCTTCCCCTTTTTTCGAGCTACATGCGATTGCCCTCCCCGGCCCAAAGTCGTGCTTGGCCGCAAACACTCTTCAGCATAGGCCGCGGAACGCGGGAACTCTCATCCAGTTGCAAACGGCCCATCCGATCGTCACCAGGCCAGCCCGGTGCGTCCGCAGCGCCAGCGCTCGTGGTATTCGAGTAAGCGAGGCCGTTCGGCACGAGCACCGCAACCGATCCAAATCTTCCGACCCCTCTTCGGAATTAGGCGACGAGGTACAGCGCGGAGCCATTTCCGCCGATGCCGTATTCCGATATACCGCGCGGCCGTGGGAGGGCCTTGGCTCTTTGCTGATTTTCCCAGCAATCAAGTCGAACGGTGGCAAAAAAGTGGCCGTTCTCTAGATGTTTAATGTTGATGTCTTCAAGGGCGACCAACAACCCTCGTTCGATCAATCGCTCGAAAATTTCCGGTTTGTCTAGCATGATATTCTCCTTTTGAGATACACCGTACCGGGCGGACTGACCAAGATTCAAGATGTGGGGTCGTTTGGGGGCAAAAAAGATTTACGAATCCAGAATATACCATTACTGTAATTAGACTAAACCTCATCCAAAACGGGGAATGACTCTTACCCAATTCCCGCTTGTCCAATCCCCCCTCTTCGAGATAATAACCCCCCATATGCCACGGAGGTCTTTCTAATGCCATCCCCCTCAAAACGGACCGGGGGAATAGTCGGAAAAACGCTGCTCGTGCTGGCGTTGATCTGCCTTCTTTCCCACTCCCTTCCAACCGCAAACGCACAATCCGTCCTCCTCAATGCCGTCAACTCAAACACCACCGCGCCCGCCGAGAAGCGAATCGCCGCCCATCTCCAGGTCACCGCAACCCTCCACAGCGGCGGCGGTGTCGATCTCCACTGGGACTGCGACCTGCCCGACGCCGCGCAGTTCCGCGTCGAACGCAGCAATCACGGCCTCAACCAATGGACCGAAGTTGCCACCGTCGCCGCCGCCGGTTTCAGCGACCCCCAGGGCAATTCCACCCTCGTCGATTACCGCGTCCTCGCCCTCGATAAGGAGGGAAAAATCCTCGACACCTCCGCCACCATCAGCCCTCTCGAAAATAACCTCCTCAATATCTTCAACGGCGGCGTAGTCACCCTCAGGGACATGCAGGATTTCAAATTCTGGCAGGGATCCGTCAACACCATCGTCCTCGGCACCCTTTCGTTCATCCCCAAACTCCTGGCCGCGATAATTCTCTTCGGAATCTTCTGGGTCTTCTACCGCATCGTCCGCAGGATCATCATCGGCTCCATGTCCCGCGCCCACGTCGATTCCAGCATTCGTGACATGCTCTCCACCCTCCTGCGATGGTCCATTCTCGGCTTCGCCCTGGTCATCGCCTGCGATGAGATCGGCATCCAAATCGCCGCCCTGCTGACCGGAGTCTCCATCATCGGCTTGGCCATCGGTTTCGCCGCCCAGGAAACCCTCGCCAATTTCATCGCCGGCGTCGTCATCTTCTGGGACAAGCCTTTCAAGGTCGGCGACTGGATCATCATCGACGGCATGTTCGGAAAAGTCCTCCGTGTCAGCTTCCGTTCAACCCGCATGCTCAACCTCAACGGCGAAACCATCGTCATGCCCAACACTTACATGCTTTCCAACCGCGTCGCCAACCACAGCACCCATCCAGTGATCCGCGTCGATATCCCCATCGGCATCGCCTATAAGGAATCCATCGACGCTGCCCGCGCCGCCCTGCTCTCAATCGTCCATGGCGACGAACGCATCTGCAAAGATCCCCCTCCCAGCGTCGTTGTCTCCGCCTGCGCCGACAGCAGCGTCAACCTCGTCATCTGGCTCTGGATTCACGATGAAGCCGTCGAAAAATCTATTTTTTACGAATATCTCGAGAAAGCCAAAAAAGCCCTGGACGCCGCCCACATAGAAATCCCCTTCCCCCACATGCAATTGCTGCTCGAAAACACCCCCGCCATCGCCGCGCTAAGGCCTGATTCCGTCCAATCCCCGGTATAAATCTAATCTTTTCCCTTGAGCCTGCCCCACCCTTGAATGTACACTAACCCCAGATATTTGAACCCCGCCGGTGAATCGGCAGTATATCATTGGTAACGGCTGTTCCCGCGGCCAGTACCCCCCAAGGTTGAGCCTCCTTCGAAGGAATATCCGCAATGGCCAAGCAGCAGAAAAAAATCGGTGAGATTCTCGTCGAATGGGGAATCATCCAGACCCGCGAGGTCGCCAAGGCCCTCGAACACGCCAAATCCAAAGGCCTTCGCATCGGCGAAGCCCTGATCGACCTCAAGTTGTGCAACGAGGTCAACATCTACAAAGCCCTGGCCCAGCAGCACAACATGGAATATATCGATCTGGATAAAAACTCCGTCCCCCCCAACGCCGTCAATCTGGTCCCCGACGACCTGATGCGAAAATACCTCATCCTCCCCCTGGGCATGGAAAGCGGGCAAGCTGCGGCTGGCGATCCACGATCCCCTCGACTTCGAAATGCTCGAAGTCCTGCGCTTCCGCCTCAACAAGGACATCCGCACCGTCCTGGCGCCCAAGGGCCGCATCAAAAGCGATCCTCGACGAGCTGTTCAACACCAGCGCCACCAACACCATCGACAAGACGATGGACCGCACCATCGACCGCCTCCGCGATTCGCTCGACAAATCGCTCGACAAGTCGATGGACAAATCCGTCGACCGATCCATCGACCGATCCGTCGACCTCGACGGCATCGATGACGAAGGCGGCGACGCCGATCCCACCCAGGCCCCGATCATCAAGCTGGTGCAGGCGATGATCGGCGAGGCCGTCCGCAACCGCGCCAGCGATATCCACATCGAGCCGATGAAGGACCGCGTGCGCGTCCGCTATCGCATCGACGGCGAATGCGTCGACCGCGACCGCATCCCGCTTCGCATGAAGGGCCCGCTCATCAGCCGAATCAAGATCATGGCCGGCATCGACATCGCCGAAAAACGCCTCCCCCAGGACGGACGCATCAAGCTGATGATCGACAAGGTCAACGTCGACTTCCGCGTCAGCACCCTGCCCGCCTATCACGGCGAATCGGTCGTCCTGCGTATTCTGCGCCCCGACAGCGTCCGCATCGGCATTCAAAACCTGGGCTTCGAGGAAGAGGACTACAAGGTCTTCCAGAAGATCATCAAGCGGCCCAACGGCATCTTCCTGGTCACCGGCCCGACCGGTTCGGGCAAAACCACGACGCTCTACGGCGCCCTCAACGAACTCAACCGCCCCGACCGCAAAATCATCACCGCCGAGGACCCCGTCGAATACAATTTCGTCGGCATCAACCAGTGCCAGGTGCGCGAAAACATCGGCCTGAGCTTCGCCAAGATTCTTCGCGCCATGCTTCGCCAGGCCCCCAACATCATTCTGGTCGGCGAAATCCGCGATAAGGAAGTCGCCGAGGTCGCCATCCAGGCCGCCCTCACCGGCCACCTGGTCTTCAGCACGCTGCACACCAACGACGCCCCCGGCGCCATCACCCGCCTGATCGACATGGGCGTCAAGCCGTTCCTGGTCGCCAGCTCGATCCAGGCCGTCATGGCCCAGCGCCTCATCCGCGCCCTTTGCCCCAAGTGCAAGCAGGCCGACAAGGAACCCGACCCGATGTGGCTGCAAGCTCTGCCGGCATCAAGACGGACGATCTCAAGGACAAAATCATTTACAAACCCCGCGGATGCGATTACTGCTCCGGCACCGGTTTCCGCGGCCGCATCGGTATCTTTGAAATGATGATCATGAACAACGAAATCCGCACCCTCGCCTTCGAGCGCGCCCCGACCAACAAAATCCGCAAGGCCGCCCTCGCCGGCGGAATGAAATCCCTGCTGGCCGACGGCCGCATCAAGGTCCTCTACGGCATCACCACCGCCGAGGAAATCGTCAAGGTCGCCCAGGTTGAAGGAATCGTTCAAGTTGACGTGCTACGGATATAATTCGACGTCATGGCTTCAACACTACAAATCGACCGTCTGCTCGAAACCTGCGTAAGACGCATGCCGCCTCCGACCTCCATCTGGCCGTGGGCAAGCCGCCCACGTTGCGCCTGCACGGCCATCTGCGCGAACTCCAGACCAAGGTCCTCGAAGCCGAAGACACCATGGCGCTGATGAAGACCATCACGCCCGAACGCATCCAGCAGGAATTCGAGGAAACCGGCAGCGGCGACTTCGGTTTCGCCTTCGGCACCGAATCCCGCTTCCGCGTCTCCGTCTTCAAGCAAAAAGGTTTCGCCAGCCTCGTCCTCCGCCGAATCCCCAGCAAATTGCTCACCTTCGAGCAGATCGGCCTGCCCAAAATGGCCGAGCAGATCTGCCGCCGCCCGCGCGGAATTTTCCTCGTCACCGGCCCCACCGGTTCGGGAAAAACCACCACGCTCGCCTGCATGATCAACCACATCAACGAGAACTTCGACCGCCACATCATCACGATGGAAGACCCCATCGAGTATTACCACAGCCACAAGAAATCGATCGTGGTTCAGCGCGAAATCGGCGTCGACGTCCCCAGTTTCTCCGAGGCCTTGCGACGCGCCCTGCGCCAGGACCCCGACGTCATGCTCGTCGGCGAAATGCGCGATCTGGCCACCATCGGCTCCGCCATCACCGCCGCCGAAACCGGCCACCTGGTCTTCGGAACCCTCCACACCAGCGGCTGCGCCAGCACCATCAATCGCATCATCGACGCGTTCCCCACCGATCAGCAGGAACAGGTCCGCGTCCAGCTTGCCAACAACCTCATCGCCGTGCTTTCCCAGGCCCTGTGCCCCCGCGTCGACACCGATGGCATGGTCGCCGCCTACGAATTCATGTACGTCACCCCCAGCATTCAGAACCTCATCCGCGAAAACAAGGTCTTCCGAATCGACTCCGAAATCCAGACCGGAAAGCGCTACGGAATGCAATTGCTCGACGACACCCTTTGGGACTTATTCCACGCCGGCAAGATCAGCAAGGAAGAGGCCATCGACAAGAGCAAGGTCCCCGGCCAGATGATGGAAAAATTCACCCGCATGGGTCTCGACGGCGGACTCGGGGAGGATACGCCCGAGGGCGAAGGCGAAGGCGGCGACACCCCCGCCAAGCCCAAACCCGCCGCCGGCGGTGGTGGCGGCTCCACGACTTCCGATGCCGAACGCCGCGCCCAAATGGAAGCCAACCGCGCCCGAATGGCCGCGATGGCCGCGAAAAAATAAAATGAAAGCCGCCGGATGGCCATCCGGCGGAAACCAAGGACCGTCCGATGTCACAAACCCCTTCCGATCCCAAATCCACCCCCCCGCGCCCGCATGCCCCCGCGCCAAATTCCCGTGACACGGATCCCAACCCCCGGCTCGTCCGCCCCGCAGCCCCCGCGCCCCGTCGCCGGCGGCAACGGAAATGGCAAGCCCCCCATCGCCCCCCCAATAACTCCCCCGGGCGAAGGTCCCACTCCGCCACCCGGCGCTAATCCCCCCGGACCAACCCCCGGTGGCCAGCCCTCCGGAATGCCTCACATTTCCGAGCTTAAAGGCCGTCCCCTCGGCCGCATCCTCCAGAAAATGGGCACGCGTCACCCGCGAGCAGTACACCAAAGCCCTGAATTTCCAGAAGGAAAAAGGCGGCGCGCTGGGCCGAATCCTCATCGACATGGGCGCGATCAAGGAAAACGATCTCAACATCGCACTCGCCGCCCAGCAGGGTTTCGAGGTCATCAACCTCGAAGGCGTCACCGTCGACGCCGCCACCCTCGCCGCCGTCCCCGCGCAGCTCGCCACCACCAACAAAGTGCTCCCGCTGACCTTCGATGCCGCGACTAAATCCCTCACCGTCGCGATGGCCTCCCACGAAAATTTCCGCGCCCTCGACGACCTCCGATCCCTCATGCAGTATCAGGTCACCGCCAAGATCGCCACCGATTCCGAAGCCCTCGAACGCCTCATCGCCAAGTATTACCAGGCCACCGCCGAAGGAATGGGTGAAATCCTCGGCGAGCTTCAGTCCGACGACTCCCTCAAGGACCTCAAAAACCGCGGCGAATCCATCGACATCGACAGCCTCGAGGAAGCCGCCAATTCCAACCCCGTCCGCAAGCTCATCAACCTCGTCCTCCTCCAGGCCATCAAGGACAAGGCTTCCGACATTCACTTCGAGCCCTTCGAAGGCGAATTCAAGATGCGCTACCGCATCGACGGCGTGCTTTACGAAATGATGCCGCCGCCCGCGCACATCGCCCCCGCCATCAGCAGCCGCATCAAGGTCATGGCCAATCTCGACATCGCCGAACGCCGCCTCCCCCAGGACGGTCGCATCGAACTCAACGTCAACAACCAGCCCATCGACCTTCGCGTCAGCGTCCTGCCCACCATGTTCGGCGAAAGCGTCGTCATGCGCGTCCTCGACCGCGGCAACGTCAGCCTCGACCTCGACAAGCTCGGCATGCGCGACGAAGACCTCGCCGTCATGCGCCAGCTCATCCACAAGCCCAACGGAATCGTCATCGTCACCGGCCCCACCGGCTCCGGAAAAACCACCACCCTCTATTCCGCCCTCCGCGAGCTCAACGACCCCAGCAGCAAGCTGATCACCGCCGAAGACCCCGTCGAATACGACATCGACGGCATCATCCAGTGCCAGATCAAGCCCGAGATCGAACTCACCTTCGGCCGAATTCTCCGGTCCATGCTGCGTCAGGACCCCGACATCATCCTGGTCGGTGAAATTCGCGACAAGGAAACCGCCGAGATCGCCGTCCAGGCTTCCCTCACCGGCCACTTGGTCTTCAGCACCCTGCACACCAACGACGCCCCCAGCGCCGTCGCCCGATTGCTCGACCTTGGCCTCGAGCCGTTCCTCGTCACCGCCACCATCGAGGGAATCGTCGCCCAGCGCCTCGTGCGAAAAGTCTGCCTCAATTGCAAAACAGCCTACACGCCCTCCCTGGAGCAGCTCATGGAACTGGAGCTTCGCCACGAGGATGTCGTCGGCAAAACATTCTACTACGGAAAAGGCTGCGACAACTGCAACAACACCGGCTACCGCGGCCGCTTCGGCCTCTACGAAATCATGCTTCTCGACGACGACATGCGCGACATGATCATCCAGCACGCCAGCACCCAGGTCATCCGCATGGAAGCCAAAAAACGCGGCATGCGCACCCTCCGCAGCGCCGGCCTCCTCGCCATCTACGACGGCATCACCAGCATCGAAGAAGTCGTCCGCGAAACCCTCGTCGAAGACACTTGATCCCCCCGCTTCCCCTCCCCATATTTAGCTGCGGTGCGCAGCACCGCGGGTTCCCCCCCAAAAATTTATTCATCCCGGGAACAATCCCCGTCCGATAAATCAATTACCCCGAGCGGTGTCGCACGGGACCCTGTTCCCAAGGAGAATAAAAATGTTGAAATCCTCTATCGTCAAGTGGGCCGTCGCCGCCGTCCTGGCTGTACCGGCCATCCCCATGTTCGGATCAACCATCCATCATCACAAGGTGGTCACCCGAACCCATACCCACATCCACCATACAATGACGGTAACGCGACACCACACTGTGTCCAGGACCCATCGGCGAACGACGCTCTCCGCCCATCGCAAGCTCTCCACCCATCACCGTTCGTCGCACCGCCTGACCCACAAGTCTAGCGTCCGTCACACTTCCATGACTTCAACTTCGCACTATAAGGTTCACGTAACCAAGATGCCCCCCACGATCGACGGCATCAACACCTGATTTGCTCTCGAAAACCTGATATACAGCGCTCGGGCGGCACATGGATGTGCAGCCCTTTTTTATTGGCGAATTCAAAGCCCCTCGCTGTCGGTCGCGGCCCCCAAATCCTCAACCTCCAGATCATCCATCCAGACGCGCCCGCTTCCTCGCATGGAAAGGCTGAACGCCAGTGATTGTGTGGTCATGGGCACGGTGGCGCTTATTTCATGCTTTTTCCAATCGTGCGTGCCGCTGAAGTTGGGTTGCTTGTCCCCGATCGACGGCCACGGTGGGGTGCCCGTCGCGTCGAGAACCACTAGCCTCGCATAACCATCGAGCTTTTGAGTCTTGACCCATATTGAGAACCGAATTCGATGCCCGCGATACTTCTGGGCCCGGTGATCGAGCCGGCTATAGGAGCACCAGTCCTCATTGGGCGGAGCTGTAGTCGCCGAGACACAAAATGTCGGCTTTCCGTTGCGCTGTTCCGCGGGATCGAATTCGTCCGTGTAAGGCTTGGCGTAGACGCTGTAAAAATGATCCGCTTCGTCGTCGGTCGCGGGAACATCGTTGCCGACAATCTCAACCCTGGGATCGTCCAGCCAAAGCCGGCCTGAACCTCTCAGCGTCTCACCCAGGACAATTTGGGCTGCGTCGGACGGAACATCAGTGATTTCCTCGAGTTGCCGCCAATCGCTAGTACCGGTCATTGCGTCGACCTGGTTGGATTGGACGGCTCGGTTGGCCCCACCGGCGTATTTCAGCTCATTGCCCGCGGCATCGCCCACATATATCTGAATTCCACCGGCGTTGGTCAGGTTTTCACATTTGAGAAATGCGGAGAATCGAAGCCGCTTTCCGAGAAACGGCGCGGTGGGAATCAAATAGTAGGAAGTTCCTCTGTTTCCGCGTGGTGCAGAGCTGGAACTCAACAGTGCCGCCGAATCATCGAAATGGACGACCCGCGGGTCGCTGCCGCAGGTATATTTGCGGTCCCTCATAATTCCGGTGGCAAAGTCATTGTTGGCAAGCATAGTGAAAGCCCGGGGCGGAAATGCGGCGGCTGCGGTATTGGTGATCAGCATAAACCGGAGATTGATCGCCGCTGCTATATTCTCTGCCGTCGTGAGCCTGCCGGCGGAAATCTGATTGCAAATGTCGTCCGCGGCGGTGGTCCACTGCTGAAACTCGTTGACCAGGGCTCGCAGCGCGGCCGGGGGATCAGACGGATACGACTCGGCCAACGTGGGCAGCAGCCGCGTAAACCAGTGCCCGCCATAAAGAGCCAGTCGATAAGTCACACGATTGGGAACCATTACCTCGGCGGTGTGATCGTCGACATATGTGACCTGCGCGGCGTCCATTCTGGCATCTGAAAATGGAGACCCTGTCATGAACGCCGGCGGCAACGGGGCCTTGCCGTCGGGATCAATTTTTTGGCGATAAACTTCGGCAAGCCTGGACCTTGATTTAAAAAGTCCGGCTTCGGTGGTCAACAGATTCGATTCGTCGGCTGAATAAACCGAATAGGCCTTGGCACGGGCCAATTCATCTTCCATCGCATGGAAATCATTGTTTGCAAATACGTTTCTGACCCAGAAAGCGTGACCGATGGGAGAATCCGGCTGTGTTGCCGGCGCCGGTGTCGCTGGAGTGGGCGCTGCGGCGCGGGTGTTTCCGGAGTCGGGGCCGCGACCGCGAGGGCGGTTGGCGAGCTGGCCTCGTGCAAAATGACGGTTCCGACGCCGCCAGCGAGCAGGAGTGATCCGGTTACCACGGCGGCGAATTGCAGTTTGATCCATGCCATCATTTCGATCGCGCCCTTTGCGATGGGGATGGCGGCCGCGCTCCCGCCGGCATGTGCTCCCGCCAGCTGCGCTTGCCGCCAGAGACGCGCTGAATCCTCCCGGCGCGGCGTGGACCGGCGTCGCCGCCAGGGCGACCGCCAATCCAGCCACCGACAGCGCCACGCCCCGCCGCGCCAAAATCCGCCGAAGTTTGTCCATCGCGCGGGCAAGACGTTTTTTGGCGGCGGCCTCGGTCAGCCCGGTCTCGGTCGATACTTCACTGAATGACTTCTGTTCCAGGAAACGCAGCGCGATGACAGCACGATCCCGCGCGGGCAATCGAGCCAGGGCTTCATCCAAATACGGACGCAATTCCGCGTTGTTGGCGTCGCCGACCAATTCCGATTTCATCGTGGCTACCCTTTGTTCGTGTTGCCGCCTCGACGATTCGAGCTTCAAGGCGTTTTTGCGCAGTAGCGCGCGGTCAGCACCAGCCAGCCTGGGATAATGGTTTTGTCCGGCAATGATCGCGCCTTGCGGGCCAGGATGATGAAAACGGCCTGTGTCACGTCCTCAGCCAGATGCGGATCGTGAACCTGCCGGCAGGCGGCAGAATAAACCAGATTGGTGTACTTGCCGACGAGTTGCCCGAACGCTTCCCCCGAACCGCTGCCGGTGAATTCCTCAAGCAGTTCCCTGTGGGTCATCTGCGTCATTCTAAAGGTATATCTATCCCCGACGGGGAAAGTGACAAAAATCTGGATGAAGAAAGGAGCCGAAACGAGCGTTCATGACGCCTGCGGAGCTGGCAGCTTTGCGATGAATTCAGCAAGTTGTGCCCCAGTTGGACTCGTCGCCGTCCGCACATAATACCCGCTCGTCCCCACCCCCGCGCACAAACTCTCTTCCAAACTCAACCCCAGAATCCTCCCCAGACAAAACCCCGCATTAAAATGATCCCCCGCCCCCGTGCTGATCTTTGGCTGCTGCACAAACGGCCCCAAAAATGACGCCGCTTCCTTCGCCGTCGCCGCCGCCGCCCCTTTCCGCGGATGAATCACCACGCACGATATTCCCAGCTTCGCACGAATCGCTTTCGCCGTCTCTTCAATCTCCTTCTCCCCGTCACCCGCAATTCCAATTCCCAGCACCTCCGCGATCGCCGTCGATTCCTTCAGATTCAGCCCCAGAATCACCTTCATTGACGACTCGAACCCCGAAATAATTTTCAGCGCCCCCGCGATATCCTCCCGCGTCCGCTTCTCCGGATCGGCCAGATCGATAAAAAACGTCCGCTCCCCCTTCGGACATTTCGGCAAAATCTCCGTCTGCAATTTCGACCAGATATCCGACATGAACGGCAGCATCGTCCAGTTCGTCATCCCAATCAGCTTCGCCCCGCTAAATAGCTCCACCATCCGTTCTTTGCCCACCCGGCCGATCATGTTATCCCAGTTAATATCCCCCAAGCTCTGATGTTTCCCGAGCATCAGCTTCCCATCCTCAAACTCCAGCGCATCCGTATGCCCCGGCTCCGCGATGCTAAAAACCTTCGCGTGCTTGGCAAAATCCGCGAACACCGGATGCAGAGCCGGATACCCCAGGCAGCCGATATACGTCACCGCCAACCCCGCCGACGCCAGCGCATTGGCCATGATCGGCCCATTCCCCCCCAACTTCGTCTGCGTCACCAGCAGTTCGTAATTGCTCGACTGCCCCGCCGCCTGCAGGATTTTCTGCCCCAGCACGCCGATGGTCTTCATCGCCTCATAACGCTTGAGATCAATCCGCTTATCCACCACCGCGATGATCTCATCCACGAATCCATCCAGCCCGATCAAGGCCGGCATCGACCCCAGCGACGGCGCCGCCGCCATGAGCTTCCGGCCGGCGGATTCGCAAATCTGTTCACGGGTCAATGCCATATTCTGGATTCAATACTTCGAAGGGACTTGCGGCCCATCAGGCAACGGCGGCATCAGCGTGTACGTCGGCGGAGCCGAAACCGATTTGCTCGCCTGATACGTCCACGGATAGTCGATGAACATCCCCACCGGAATATAGGCGACATCCCCCAGATACACGGCAGTATCCGTCACCGCGTTCAACTTATACGGCAACGTCGTGGGCTGTAGCGGCGAATAAAATGGATGCGCCCAAACCGCATCGTTGACATAAATCGCCTGCGTAACATCCCACTGCCTCTTATCCATCGCCCCATCCGTCGCGATCGGCGCGCTATTCAGCGGTCCCGCCACCGGAGCCCGCGGCCCATTCTGCACCTGGCAGCCCGCGAGCATCACCGCGCCGACGATCAACGCTCCAGCTTTACGGATTAAGCACATGATCCATATCCTTCTTAAACGCATCCCCATGAAACTCAGTCAACCCACCACCCGAAATATCCTCATCCTTATCCGGAGAATAGTTCATCGGATCGTTCAGCGCCTGCGTCGTCGGGTCACCCTCCCCGGATGACTTCGATGACGAACACCCCGCCGCCAGCGCCATCGCTCCCGCCGCCGACATGATCAACAACAATGCCCAACGCATCGCCATGACTATATCCTACCGTCCGTCCGGAGCATATTCGACAGTGTAATTCGGCGATTCCTTGGTAATCGTAATATCGTGCGGATGGCTCTCCGCCACGCTGGCCGCCGAAACCCGGCAAAACCGCGCATCCTTCCGAAGCTCGTCAATATTCTTCGTCCCGCAATACCCCATCCCCGCCCGCAGCCCCCCCACCATCTGATACACAAAATCCCCCAGCGATCCCCGATAAGGCACGCGCCCTTCCACCCCCTCCGGAACCAGCTTGCTCGATTCCTTCACCCCCGCCTGCCCATAACGGTCCTTCGATCCGCTGATCATCGCCCCCATGCTCCCCATGCCCCGATACGTTTTGTATCTCCGCCCCTGATGGATCACCATTTCCCCCGGCGATTCATCCAATCCCGCAAACAAACTTCCCATCATGACGCTACTCGCCCCCGCCGCCATCGCCTTGGTGATATCCCCGCTATGTCGTATGCCCCCATCCGCAATCACCGGCACCCCCGCCACATCCGCAATGCTGGCAACATTCATAATCGCCGTAATCTGCGGAACTCCCACTCCGCTGATAATCCGCGTCGTGCAAATCGCCCCCGGCCCAATCCCCACTTTAACCGCATCCACTCCCGCCTCAATCAAATCCCTCGCCCCGCTCGCCGTTGCAACATTCCCCGCCATCACCTCGATATTCCAACGCTTCTTAATCTCCCTGACCGTATCCAGAACATTCTGGCTATGCCCATGCGCCGTATCAACGACCACAACATCCACATCCGCCGCAATGAGTGCCTCCACCCGCGCAAATCATGCACCCCCGTCGCCGCCCCGACCCGCAGTCGCCCCCGCCGGTCTTTGCACGAGTTGGGAAACTGATGCATCTTGTCGATGTCCCGCATGGTGATCAGCCCCATCAGCCGATTCTCCCGATCCACCAGCAGCAGCTTTTCAACCTTCGCCTTGTAAAGAATCCGCTCCGCCTCATCCAGCGTCGTATTCTCCGGCGCGGTAATCAGCTTCTCCTTCGTCATCACCTCGCCGATCTTCCGCGAATCATCCTCCTGAAATTTCAAATCCCGCCGCGTCATGATCCCCACCAGCCGCAACGGCTTCCCGTTCCCACCCCCCACATGCCGCCGCTTCTGCAAATCCACCGGATCAGGCCCCCCATCCACAATCGGAATCCCGCTGACGTTGTACTCCCGCATAATCTTCCGCGCCGTCTCCACCGTCGCCGTCGGCGACAACGTAATCGGATCGACGATCACCCCGTTCTCGCTCCTCTTCACCTTCTCCACTTCCCTCGCCTGGTTCTCGACAGAAAGATTCTTATGAATAATCCCAATCCCCCCCTCCTGCGCCAGCGCGATCGCCAGCGCCGCCTCGGTAACGGTATCCATAGGCGCCGAAATCAGCGGAATATTTAATTCGATTTTGCGCGTCAGACGTGTATGGGTATCCGCATCCGCCGGAACAAACGCGCTCTTAGCCGGAATCAGCAGAACATCATCAAAAGTAATCGCATCATGAACGATTTTGGGCTGTTCCATGTGATACTGCTACCGCAGCCACCGATTCGTGTCAACTCCAAATCATAATGCCCACCAGAACGCCCACGGCGCCGCCGTGGGGATTTTCCCCCGATTTTCCCCGTCGACACTAATCTCCAACCCCAGCTAAATTGCGTTCAGAAAGGACCCCCATGAACCCCATCATCTATCGAGCCCTCGCCACAGCAATCACTCTCTCCATCCTATCCGGCTGCGTCGTCGTCCCCCCGGCCCGCCCGGCCCGCCCGGCCCCCCACCACCCCCCGTCCCCGTGGGCTTTGTCTCCGTCGACTTCGTCGATAACCAGGGTTACCACCACCACGGCTACTACGATGATCACCACCAATGGCACGGCGGCTACGACGACGCCGACCACCACCACCACGACGATCCCCCCGATTGGCATCACTAAAGAAAAAGGGGACATCACTGATATTCAGTTAGTGATGTCCCCTTTACCCTTTTGTCCCGAGGAATCACCGCGAAAACTGCTCCTTCCCAGGAGTATACATGCTCTTCGGCGAATCAACCGAATTCCACCGCGAATCCAAAGCATCCTGGGGAAACGCCATATTCGGTTTCGTTCCCCCCCCGGCTTCAACCACGACAGCAACTCATCATGTGAAAAGATCGAATCCCGGCCATCCCGAACGATCGTCTGATCCTTCGCATCAATCACCACCAGCGACGGCACCGTCCCAATCTCATACCGCTTGGCCAAATCCGGATGTTCATCAATATCCACAATCACCGGCACATAATCCGTCGCCGCCGTCGCGATATCCATCTGCGACCAGCATTTCTTCGCCAGCTCATGACAATTCGGCGACGTTTCGCGCGCAAATTCCACCAGCACCCCCTTATGCTGCTCAACCCCTTCCGCCAGCGCCTCATTCCAGTCGCTTTGCCACATCACCATCCCGCGTATCCCCTCCCCCATAATTGCCCCGCGCACCACCCCAAACACATGCCGCAACCCGACCGCCAGCATCGACATGAAAATTAATCCCGAGATGAAACTTGCCACATATTTCATAAGTTTGTTACCGCCCCATTTACCGTCTTCGGTCACTCTTCCCCACTACTGAAGAACCCGCACCCGCCCGATCTGCCAATAATCCCCAAACTTGATTCCCCCCATTTCCCGCACTACGGTCTCAATACTTATGCCCCAAACCACCCAACTCAACACCGACCAAATCAACCGCTACAAACGCCACCTGATCCTCCCCGAAGTCGGAATGGAAGGACAACTCAAGCTCGTCAACGCCAAAGTCTTATGTATCGGCGCCGGCGGTCTCGGCTGCCCCATCAGCCTCTACCTCGCCGCCGCCGGCGTCGGAACCATCGGCCTCGCCGATGTCGATGTCGTCAGCCCCAGCAATCTCCAGCGCCAGGTCCTCTTCGGCGTCTCCACCATCGGCGAAGACAAAGTCAAAGCCGCCGCCAAACGCCTCAAAGACCTGAACCCCGACATCAACATCATCGAGCACAAAACCGTCGTGAACAGTTCCAACGTCCTCGATCTGGTCAAGGACTACGACATCATCATCGACGGCACCGACAATTTCCCCACCCGCTACTGCGTCAACGACGCCTGCGTGATCCTCAAAAAACCCAACGTCTACGGCTCCATCTTCCGCTTCGAGGGAATGCTCACCGTCTTCGCCCCGCACCTGGCCAACCCCGACCGCCCCAACGAACACGGCCCCTGCTACCGCTGCATGTACCCCGAACCCCCCGACCCCGGCTCCGTCCCCAGCTGCGCCGAAGGCGGCGTCGTCGGCGTCCTCCCCGGAATCATCGGAACCCTCCAGGCCAACGAAGTCATCAAACTGATCCTCGGCATCGGCCGCCCCGCCATCGGCCGCCTGACAACCTTCAGCGCCCTCGACCTGGAATTCCGCACCTTCAAACTCCGCCGCGACCCCGCCTGCCCCGTCTGCGGCGACCATCCCACGATCACCAAGCCAATCGACTACGAAGAATTCTGCGGCGTCCCCACTCTCGACCCCCAAAGCCTCGCCGAAACCGCCGCCGAAGTCACCCGCGCCAAATCAACCGGCAACGGCCAACCCAAATCCGATCCCTCCCTCGATTCCCGCGGCCTCCCTCCCAACTACCCCTTCAAACCCGATTGGGAAATCACCCCCCGCGAAGTGAAATCCCTCCTCGACCAAAAATCCGATTTCCTTTTCATCGACTGCCGCCTCCCCAGCGAGCAGGCCATTACCGCCATCCCCCCCGCAAAACTAATCCCCCTCCAACAACTCGCCCAAAGAATCGGCGAACTCAAAGGCCACGAAAACAAAAAAATCGTCGTCCACTGCAAGAGCGGCCCCCGATCCATGCAGTTCACCCAAATCTTAAGACAGCAAGGCTTCAAAAACGTAAAAAGCATGGCCGGCGGCGTTCTATTATGGAACAAAGACATCAACCCAGGAGCCCCCCAGTATTAAATTTTCAAATCTTAATTCTCTCCCCTCGAAATTTTCAAATCTCAAATTCTTTCCCACCGGTATTAATTTTCAAATCTCAAATTTTAAATCTCAAATTCCTCCCCCCAATGGACATTCCCCCCAAAATCGCCACAATACCCCCCCACAAACAACAGGAGACCCATGGCAGAGGATATCCCAACCATTACTTCCGACAGCTCAAACCCCGCAGTCCAGGTCCTTTTGGACGAACGCGAACTGCGCCAAATTTACAGCAATTCCTATCGCATCCACGCAACAAATGATGAAGTGATCATCGATCTGGGCTTCAACATGCCCAACCCCAACCCCCAGACCGGCCAGCAGCAACTGCTGCTCAAGATCACAGATCGCGTCGTCATGTCCTACATGAACGCCAAGCGCCTCTCCCAATCGCTAGGCCAACTCATCAAACGCTACGAACAGCAATTCGGCGAACTCGCCCCCCCAGGCCAGCGCCCCCGCTGATCGGATCTTTTTGTTTCGCAATTCCTTGAACGCCCACGGACTTCGGTGAGCTCGGTCGAACCGCGCCGCCGTGGGTCACCCCGCCAGCCGCGCCGCGCCCTCTTCCCGACAACTCAGCGCATCCCCCAACCTCTCCGCCGTCAACGGCTGATTCCCCACCAACTGAATTTGAATCCCCGCCGCCACCGACCCCAAATACGCCGCCGCCTGCAGCGACCCTCCGCACGCCAGACACAAACTCGCCGTAGCCAGCAGCGCATCCCCACACCCCAGCGAATCCACCACCCGATTCGAAAACGCCGGCAAATATTCGCTCGAAAGCCTCCCGAGCAACGCCTCATCCCCCCGCGCCGGTGGCCTAAACGTCACCAACCCCTGTTTCCCCAGCGTAATAATCGCCTGCTTCGCTTCGGTCTGGGCCAGCAGCGTCCACACCAGCGCCCCCAATCCGCTAGAAAAATCATGCAGCGTCTCGCGCACTTCCCTCTCCGTCGGACACAGCAGATCCACCGACTTAAATCTGAGCAAACTCCCCTGCCGCCCGCTCACATCCGCCGTAATAATCGGCACCGCGCTGCGCAACCCCGGCATGATCCGATCCAACAGCGATTCCGTGATCAACCCAAATCCAAAATCCGCAAACACCACCGCCGCCGCATCCCGCGAAGCGGCCATTATCTTCTCCGCCACATCCTGCTCACACTGCGAATCGATCGGATCGATCGTCCCATGATCCACCTTAAACAGCTTGGTCTGCTCCGCCAGATACCGGCTCTTGGTCACAATCTCCCTGCGATGCCCCGATGATTCCACCACCAATCCCCGCCCGCTAAGCCGCATCGCCGTCTCGCGCGAAACCCGGTCGTTCCCCAACCCCGTGACCAGCGTCGCATGAGCCCCCAGCCCCGCCAGGTGCAGCGCGATCACTGCCGCCCCCCCGTCATAATCGCTGCTCTGCAACTGCCGCAGCGCCATCATCGGCCCTTCCCCGGCGATTCCCGTCGGATCGCAAAAATGATATCGATCCAGAATATAATCCCCGACCACCACAACTTTTTGCCCGCGAAATTTCTCGATCAGCCGATGCAGCGACCCCCCCGCAAGATCGAATTTCCGCCGATAGCGCGCCACCTTCTCATCCGCGATCGCTTCGCGCCCCTCCATCGTATTGATCAGCGAAGTCGACGAATAAACCACCTCTCCGCTGGAAAAAACCACCCTCCCCCCATGCCGGATAACCGCATCCCGCTCCGCCAGAAATCGCGGGTCCTGATTCCGCTCGTATTCCTTCCCCTTGATATAGATATCCGGCTGAATCTCTTCCAGAAGCTCCACCGCCGTCGGATGCGGATTCACATAAACCCAATCCACGCACTCCAGCGCCGCCAAACTCATCGCTCGAAGATCATCCGGAATCAGCGGCCGATCCACCCCCTTATGCACCTGCGAATCCGCGCTCACCGTCACCAGCAATTCATCCCCCAGCGATCTCGCATACTGCAAATGCTGAATATGCCCCGGATGCACGATATCAAAGCACCCATGGCAATGAACCAGCACGCGACCCCCCGCCCGCGCCTCGCGCCGAACCTCCATCACCCGTTCCAACCCACAAATCTTCCTACTAGAAGCCATTTCCCCATTTATCGGACGAACCGCCAATGGAACTAAACCCCCACCCCCCGCCCGTCCGATAAACACCCCTAGACATGCGACTAAGCTACTTCCTCACCCAAAACAATCGCCAAACCGCGATACGCCCAACCCTCGCCCGCCTTTGCGAGATCACCCCCCTTCCCTCGGACCAATGGGAAATCTGCCTCGCCCAGGAAACCGACTCCACCATTGAATACATCCGCGCCGAATTCCCCGACACCCAAATCACCCTCGCCCCAACCCCCGCCGCCTGTTCCGGCCAATACGTGATCCCCCTCGGCGAAAACACCCTCCCCGTCGACGGCATCACCCTATCCGCCATCGTCTCCCATCTCGACGCAAACGCCGAAGTCGGCGCCGTCGTCGGAAAATTCACCGGCGGCGTAATCCGTCAGGCGCTCCCAACCCTAGTCCAATTCGGAGCCTCCGCCTTCCGAAAAACCCTGCTCGAGCGCGTCGGCGGACTCTCAACCCTTCGCGGAGCCGCCGCCGACTACGACCTCAGCTTCCGCATCCTCGCCGCCGGCTCCCGCATCGACCACCGCGAAGACATCCTCTTCCAGACCGACCCCGCAACCGCCCCCGGCATGCACGAAATCGCCGACCTCCTCGGCATCGCCCGTAGATTTCTCCCTGACAACCTATCCAAAATCTACTGGCACGATTGGGCCAAAAAATACAAAGCACTTTCCGCCCATTCCGGCAAAAAACCCGCCGGCTATCTCGCGCCGATGCTGGCCCGCTTCCGATCCATCAAGCAAACCTTCTCCCCGCCCGAACCTGTTTCCTCCGAGGTAGTCGAATCCGTCTTTGGCTTCCGCCGCCACGCCGCCATGATCGGCGACTGGGCCCGCCGCGGCAGCGTCTGGCGCGTCATCCTCGCCGATTTCAGCGACAACATCTGGGCCACCTATAACGCCTGCCGTTCCAGCGGCCTGCAAATGCGCTGTATCGCCGACAACAACCCCGCCTTCGAAAATCTCTCCTATCGCGATCTCCCCATCGTCCCCGCCAACCGCGCCTTCGAAGGCGGCGGCATCGACGGCGTCATCCTCACCACCACCAACCCCTCAAAGTTGGAATCGAATTTCAAATCCCTCCGCAACCATTTCCACGGCCCCATCCTCCGCCTCTGCCAATCCCCCCGCCAAGCCACCCACGCCCAGGCCGCCTAAAAAAAAGAAATTCCCCCGACCCCCCAAAAGACAGAGCCGGGGCGTGCCGCCCCGGTCCTCGTTCAATTCACCCGCAATCGAAAATCAAAATCTATTTCAACGATTGCGGAACACAATCCACCCCATCCATCGTCACATCCGTCGCATCCTGAATCTGAAACGTCGGCACGCTCGCACAATGAATCTGAACATCCCTCAGCGTGATCCGATCCGCATCGATAATCGCCCCACCCTGCTTCGAAACAATATTCGCATGTTCAATCGTGACATCCTTCAACGGCAACTCCGGCAACCCGCGCAACTGCATCGCAATATTCGCCCCATGACAAAGAATGTTGTGAATCGTAATTCCCCGAAACTGCGGCGTCCCCGGCCCCACCGGTTCCGCCCGCTCCTGCGTCACGATCAGCGGCTTCCCAACCGGCCCATCCGGCACCACCGGCGCTGGCGCATCCGGATCAGTCGTCGGCATTCGGCTCGGCCTCACCGTCGGTGGCGCCCGATGAAGCATGTAATACATATCCACCCCAATGCACGCATTCTGTATGTTCCACATCTCAAGGTTGTAAAGGTTTATATTCTCAACGACTCCCCCTCGCCCGCGCACCGTCTTGAAGCGCAGCGCATCATCGGTCCCATTAAAAACACAATCGTGAACATACACATCCCGCACCCCGCCCGACATCTCGCTTCCAATGGCAATCCCCCCATGCCCCCGCCCCAGCACGCAATGCGTCACCGTCACATTTTCCGTCGGCCGCCCAACCTGCCTACCCTGCGCATCCCTTCCTGATTTCAAGCACACCACATCATCCCCCGCCGAGATATTGCAGTCCGTCAGCAAGACATCCCGGCACGAATCAATATCAATCCCATCCCCATTCTGCGCATAATACGGATTAAAAATCGTGACATTCCGCACCGTGATCTCTTCGCTGTACAGCAAATGAATATTCCAACTCGGCGAATTCCGAAAAGTCGGACCGTCCAGCAAAAGATTCTTCACATTCGAAAGAAACACCATCGGCGGCCGAAGCAAATCACGATATTTCGTATAATCCTCAATCCGCGGTGGCTGATTCGTCCGCCGAAACGCCGCGAGAGATCTCTGCTGCGTCAGCCACGCTCGTGTCGGATACCACGTCTGCGAACGCAGATCGACAACCCCGCCCGATTGCACCAGCGCGTTCCATTCATCTGATGTCAGCTTGCTTTTCTTCACCGGCCGCCACGCATCCCCCTGCCCATCAATAATCCCCGGCCCCGTGATGGAAACATCATCAAGCCCATCCCCCGACAACGGCGACGTGCAAATCACCGTCTCCTGCCCCTCATAATTCCCAATTTGCAACGGATAATCATCAAATTTCCGACTGAACAGGACAATCGCCCCCGCATCAAGATGAAAATCAATCCGGCTCCGCAAATGGATCGGCCCCGTAAACCACGTCCCCGCCGGCACAATCACATGCCCCCCGCCCGCGGCCGCGCAACTATCAATCGCCTTGGCAAACGCATCCGTATTATAAGTTTTCCCATCCCCCACCGCACCAAAATCCACAATGCTCACCGTCTTCGCCGGAATGTCCGGCGTCACCATCCCCGCTTTCGCAGGTACCAACAACGATGTCGGCGCATTAGTCTGCTGCGTCTGACATCCCGTCAGCGCCCAAAAGGCCGTCAAAACACCCGATAGAAAAATCACGATCTTCATTGGCAACCCATCCTCACACTGTAAACAGGGCGTCGCATGTAGCCATCATTCCCTTTTTTCCCGTCCCCTGGTACTCCGGGGGAGGGTTATGGTGGGGGTCTTCTTCTTTTTTCGGACTGCACGCGATTGCCCTCACGCAGCAATTCAATTCAAACCCTCAACCGACGCATTCAAAATAATCGGCTTCCCCGAAATCTTGCAGTCAGTAAAAACAATCGATCTCGCATTGGCGATTTCGATCGGCTGCACCGCAAAAATATTCACGTTCGAAAACAAAATATCTTCAATCGGCATCTCCGGAAGCCCCACAATCTGCCCGGCGTTAAGCCCTCCCGTCGAAGTCACATCGCTGATGCGAATATGACGCCATTGCGGCGTGCGCCCCTCCACCGTCTGCGCCGGGTCCTTGTCCGGATGAGCCGGAATTTTCGGGTAATAACTGGAAATCAAAATCGAATCCTTGACGTTCCGCATCTTCAGATGCTCATACGTGACATTCTCCACCACCCCGCCTCGTCCGCGCGACGATTTCAGGCGAATGCCCCACTCGGTCCCGTTAAACGTGCAATTGCGCACGATCATATTGCGCAGCCCCCCGTACGATTCGCTGCCCACCGTCATTCCGTGCCCGTGAAGAAACGTGCAATCCGTGATCAGGAAGTTCTCGCACGATGGCCGGTCCACATCGTATTGCGCTCCCGCCTTGAGCGCGATGCAGTCATCCCCCGTATCAATCGTGCACCCCCTGATCACAAAATTGATCCCCGAAGGATCGATTCCATCCGTATTCGGCGAAAGCGCCGGCGACTTAATATGAACATTCTCAATCGTCACGTTCTGACACTGCGACGGAACCAGGTGAAAACTCGGCGAATTCATCAGCGTCACATCCCGCACCAGAACCCGCGAACATCCGGTAAGCTGAATCAACCTCGGACGCCGATCGTCCGATTCAACACCCCCCGCAAAGTGCCGACGCCAGAAAAATTCCCCCTGCCCGTCAATCGCCCCCGATCCGGTGATCGCGATGTCATGCCCACCCACAATCGTCATGCCGTTCAGCGTTGCCCCGTCGCTCTGAGCGAAATCCTTCGGGGCACTGCTGAACAATATCGTCGATCCCTCTTCAAGATGCAGATTCATATTACTGGCCAAAACCACGGGCCCCGTAAGAAATTTCCCCGGCGGCACATCCACCGTCCCCCCGCCCGCCTTGTCACAGGCCGAAATCGCCCGCACAATCGCGCCCGTGTCAAAAGTTTTGCCATCCCCGACCGCGCCGAAATTTGCAATCGAGAACGTACGATCCGGAATCGTCGGCTGCGCCACCGCAAAATCCGACGGCAAAGTCGCCTGTGCACACGTCGTCGCCGCCCCCAAACCCCACATCGCGGCGATCAATGAAGTTATCCAAATCGCGCGAAACATGAATCTCAATTTCCCGCCGCCGGCTGCGTTGAAGCAATCTCCGCCACCGGATTCCAATGATCGCTCCCCCCAAGCACCGCATCGATCGTGATTTGTTTTGCCTCGTCATCCCCAAGCTGCCGCGTCCACGGCACCCGCCCATCCGTCGCCGACCCCGGCCCCGAGTTTTTATATTCCGCATATCGCGCCGTTTTCTGATTCGCCGCCCCCCAGTCATCCCACCCCTCCGGCTTAATGCAGTCCGAGATTTCCGTGTTCATGAAAATCGTCGCCCCATACGGCCGCCACGGCCTCCCCAAAATGACCGACCCGCTCGGCGCTTCCGACGTGATTTTGCAATGATCGAAAACATACCCAAACGCCGAACCCTGCGGAGTCGACGCCGCCGTAATCGACCCCTTCTCCCGGCAGTGAATTTCGCAGTTATTGAAGAAGACTGTCGCCGCCCCAAAAATAAAATCCACATGCCCCGCGATATAGCAGTCCTGGAAATACTGCCGATTACGATTCGTCATCACCGTATCCTGCCACCCCAGGAACCGGCAATTAAAAAACGCCGCCCGATCGGCATAAACATTGATCGCCAGCGCCTGCCCCACCGGCCCGGCACTGTTCTGAAACGTAATATTCCGAGCCAGAAAATCGCTGCCATATATAAACGTACTGGCGCTTTTGCTCGTCCCCAAAATTTTCCCGTCCGGCCCTTTCGTATAGTGCGTATTGTTAAACGTAAGGATCGTCGTGGCCGCATCATCCCCCAGAAATTCAATAAACGGCTTTTCCTTGGGAACCCTGATTACTTCGGTGTAAGTCCCAGGTTTGATATGAATGACGGTTTGGTTCGTCCCCTGCTCCGGAACCGAATCGACTGCCGCCTGCACCGTCTTAAAATCCCCGGACCCATCCCCCGCCACCGTCAAACCCCCACCAGTCGGTTGGGTGGTCGAATCCGCAAAAATATTCCCCGCCCCTGCCGACAGAAAAACCCCGCAGATCAGAATCGCAAAACATCGCATGCTGTTTCCAAGCCCGCCCGAAGACCTCATTTATTCCGCCGGCTCCGATACCGCGCCGGCGTCTCCGCCAACGCCGCCCTAAACACGCGCGTCATATACTGCACGCTGCTAAACCCAGTCGCCCGCGCCACCTGTTTGATTGTCATCTCCGGACTAAGCAGCAATTCCTTCACCCTCGCCAGTCGCACCCGCTCAATCTCCTCGTGAATCGTCCGCCCGATGATCCGTTTCAATCTCTGTTGCAAGCTCGCCCGCGACATCCCCATATACGCCAGCACATCCACCACGCGCAACCCCTGGCAACTATTCTCCCGGATATATCGCAGCGTCCGATTCACCTCGTCATCGTCGCTCGCCACCGTATCCGTCGACAGCCGCGTGAAAATCCCCCGCGGCGCCAGCCGCTGCGCCATCTCCGGCGGCTTAATCCCCTGCATCATCTGATCCAGCAGCGCCGCCGCCGTATACCCAATATTTTCCGCATTAACATCCACGCTCGTCAGCGGCGGAATCGACAAATCGCAAAGATGCTCATCATTATCCGCCCCAATGACCGCTATCTCATCCGGCACCGCCGCGCTGCACCGCCGGCACGCATCCAGCACCTGCAACCCCCGCTCATCATTACACGCCATCACCCCCACCGGCTTCGCCAGCGAATGCAGCCATTTCGCCAGCCTCTCCTGTTCCATCTCCCAGTTATCTTCATCCACCGGACAATCCGCCGGAAACACCTCGCAATTACCTCCCGATTGCCGAACGACCTCGGCAAACGTCGTCCCCCGCTCATCCAACCCCGGATGAATCCCCGCCGGCTTCCCACAGAACGCGAAATTCTTCAGCCCGCGCTCCATTAAATGTTCCGCCGCCAGCTTCGCGATCTGATCGTGATCCGGCCCCACATACGGAAACGGCAATTCAGCCACCGTTCCCCGCAGGTTCACGACCGGCACGCCAGATTTAAGCAGCAACTGCGCAATCTCCGGAGTGTCAATGCGCGCCAAAATCCCATCCCCGCGCCAATTCCTAAGCCACGGCGGCGGCGGATCACCCAGCCCGTGCGGATGAAAATACGTCGACCACCCGCCCCTCTCCCGATTGTATTTGGACACCCCTCGCAGCAAACCGCGCCCATAAGATCCGCTCGTCTCAATCAGCAGCGCCACATGCCGCATCGGAGACCGAACCCGCTCCGCCCGAACCGGCTCTCCCGTCACCTTGGCCACCGACACAACTGGAATTTCCGAATACGCCGCCGCTTCCACCGGCGGCTTCGCCCGCGCCGCAGACCCCCGCGGCGAAATCTCCTGCTTTTTGGAAGCCGATCTTGTCACAGTCTTAACCCAAATTGGAAGGAGCAATCACTAAACCCTCCGCGGCCTGCCGACTTCAGTCGGCAGAGCTTTCACTCTGCCAATTTATCAAGCCAAACCCCCACAGTGACGTTTCGATCATAAATTATAAGAGTTTTGCACGAAATTATCATCCGGAACGGACATTCTCTGTCACAAGGCCTCTGCCTCCCCCGACATGGGGTTTTGGAGCGGTGCAATAACCGATGAATCATTTGCACAATCTCATTCCCCCACAATGTGGGAATTCCGATGTGGTAAACTTTGGTTGTCTTCAGTTGGGGTTTCTTTTCCCAACATTGGTTTGGAGCTGATATGAGTCGGAGTCCGGCCTCGGCCGAAAAGCGAACGCCAGATCCTGCCCTTTCGGGCAAATGCGCCACCCATGGCCAATGGGTCAACATCCTCGAAACCGGCGCCATCGCCGATGGTTCCACAGTTTCCACCGCCGCCATCCAACGGGCAATCGATCTCTGCAGCCAACGCGGCGGCGGAACCGTCTTCATCCCCGCCGGTGAATTTATCTCCGGCACCCTCTGGATGCGCAGCAACATCACGCTCCACCTCGACTCCGGCGCAATCCTCCTCGGCGACAGCCAACCCAGCTCATTCCCCCGCTGGACAACCAAATGGGAGGGAAACGCCGGCATCATCTGCCACGCCCCGCTCATCGCCGGTGAAGGCCTCAGCAATATCTCGCTCAGCGGCCGCGGACTCGTCGACGGCCGCGGAAAAATGTGGTGGGACTTATTTAATCCGGGACAACCGCCGGATATCCGTCCGCACCTCGTCCGCTTTGTTGATTGCCGCGACGTCCTCATCGATGGATTGCATTTCTCCAATTCCCCCAGGTGGACTCTCAACCCCGTCGCCTGCGACAACGTGACTATCACAAAAGTCACCATCCGCAATCCGCACGATTCGCCAAACACCGACGGCATCAACCCAGATTCTTGCAGCAACGTCCACATCGCCAATTGCCATATCGATGTCGGCGACGACTGCATCGCCATCAAATCCGGCTCCGAGGAAGACGGCCGCCCCAATCCCCGCCCGTGCCAGAACATCACCATCACCAACTGCACCATGCTCCACGGCCATGGCGGCGTCGTAATCGGCAGCGAAATGACCGGCGGCGTCCGCAACGTCTCTATCTCCAACTGCGTCTTCTGCGGCACCGACCGCGGAATCCGCCTCAAATCCCGCCGCGGCCGCGGCAACGCCGTCGAAGACCTCCGCGTCGACAACATCGTCATGGACGAAGTCCACTGCCCCATCGTCGTCAATCTTTTTTACGTCTGCGGAACTTCCCAGCACAGCAAATTGCTCGATCCCTCGCCCCAGCCGGTGAACTCCGGCACCCCCCAGTTCCGTCGCCTGCGATTCAGCAATATCACCGCCCGCAAGGTTAAATTTGCTGGCGCCTTCATCCTTGGCCTCCCCGAAATGTTCGTCGAAGACATCGTCCTCGACGGAATTTCCATCTACATGGATACCGAAAGCACCGACGCCGGTTCCCCCGCGATGGCCGCCGGCGTCCACGACATGTGCCGCGCCGGTGTCGTTCTCAAAAACGCCCGCAACGTGAAGCTCCGGCGGATCGACCTTTACGACCAATTAGGCCCCGCCGTCACCATCGACAATTCCCAGGAAATCCTCATCAGCGACCTCTACGCCAACGCCGACAACGGCCCCCTCCTGTTAGTCGACGGCGTAGACTCCACCGCCAGCGACGACGACGACGCAATGGACGGCGGCCTCGTCGCCAGCTCCGACGCCCAACGCGTCCGCACCTTCACCCGCGGCTGGCGCTTCGGCCGCCGCCGCGCAACCCGCTCCGCCGGTGAAGCCGCCCTCTCAAAACTAACAATAGAATCCCCCAACCGCCGTTGAAACTCGCGCCCGACTTTTGCAACAAAAGCGAACGCGCTACCGCCGCCTTCGCGCAATTTCCAACCGAGGTCGGACAAGCGGGCGTGACTTCGGAGGGTTGAGGTCGAGCATGTGCTCGAAAGTCCTCAGCACTTGCCGCCGAAGGAGGCGACTCATCTTCTTTTTCGCAGCCGAAGGATATCGCGATCCCCTATCAGGCCAGCCCAATGCGTTCGAAGCGTCGGCCCATTCCCGGATTCGAGCCAGGGATCGAGTTTGGCACAAAGGTCGAAACGATAAAACTCTTCTGCATCCAAAAGCGAGAAAGAATGAAATTGATCCAAACTCCCCTAAGCGTAACTATGCAACCCCACCAACATAAAATTCACCCCAATCCAGTTAAACAACATCACCCAAAACCCCGCGAATCCCAATAACGCCGTCCACCACGCCTTATCCACCGTCGCCACCCGCACATGCACCGCGATCAGATAAACCATCCACGTCACCAGCGCAAACGTCTCCTTCGGATCCCACCCCCAAGGCCTGCCCCAGCTCTGATCCGCCCAGATCGCCCCAAAAATAATCCCCGCCCCCAGCATCCAAAAGGCCAACTGCAATACCACCAGGTTGCACAAATCCAGCGTCCCCAAAAATGATCCCGGCCCAACCCCCGCCTTCGCCCCCCCGCCGAAATAATATCTCCCCAGCCACCACGAACTCAGCAAAAACCCCATCCCAATCAGCGAATAACTCGCCGTCACCATCGTCACATGAATATAAAGCCAGTAGCTCATCAGAATCCCCTGCACCTGCCCAATCTCCCCCCCGATCTGCCGATCGGTCACGTATGGCGCAGCAAAGATCGCGATCAGCGCAAGCATCCCCACAAAACTCGCCGCCGCCCCAAAAAATCCCCTGCCCTTCCGCAATTCCAGTCCCAATCCCACCACCGCCCCAAACCACGCCGAGCACATCACGCTTTCAAACTCATTCTTGATCGGCGGAAAAATCCCCCCCACCAGCCACCACCGAATCGCAATCCCGGTTGAGTGCACCAGCAACCCAATCACCATAAACGTCAGCGCCCACGGCCTCAATTTCACCACCCCCGCCTGCGCGCTCATGAGGAACAACACAAACGCCGCGAAGTAAAAAAACGCTCCCGGAATCGTCAGCATCGTCATCCGGTTATACAACACTTCCACCGTCCGCTTCGCCGCGGACGGATACGCCCCCGGATTAATCTGTTGCACAAGCTCCGCGATATTTTTCGCGCTCTGATTCACCAATTCAACATCATGGCTATCCCACCCGCGCATCAGCCCCCCGGTGGCCGCGAATATATTCGACAGCACCAACTGTTTATCTCCATACCCATCCGGCGCCGCCGGCGCTCCGCTCCCATGCTCCTTAAGCACCTCCACCAGATCAGGCACATCCCCAATCATTTCCACCGGCCGATGCCACAGCCCATCCACCCCTCCCGTCGCCGGCGGAATAATCGCCGCCGGAATAAACGCCCGCTCCTCCCGGCAAATCTCCTCCATCGTCGTCACCGCCCCCATCACCTGATTGATCGCCTTGCTCTTCGAAACGCTCGCCGCCTGCACCTTCGCAAGCATCTCCTGCACTTCCGGCCTCTCCATAAACGCCAGCGAAACCGTCCCCTCCTTCACGATCCGCTGCTTCTCCCCATCATCGATCGACTGCAAATTTTCAAATTCCTCCCGCAGCGGCACATTCACGATCTTGATGATATTCCGCGTGACATACTCATCCGGATGAAACGACATATCCAGCAGCGTATAAACCGACGACTCCCCATCGAGCTTTTCATGCCCCGTAATTTCCCAAACCCCCTGCCGCGCAAACGTATCCAGCGTCTTCATCGTCTGATTATGCTGCACCGCCACCGTCGCCAGCGGCGCAAGATCAATCTGCTCCGAAAAATCCTCCGCGTATTCCCCCTGCCCAGAAAACCAATCCTAATATGAACGCCCACGGCGCTGCCGTGGGGCATTTCCCAAATCTCATAAGACCGCAACCTTGCTTCCCATCATCTCCGCCTTCTTCCACTCCGCCGAAATCCTCTCTTTCCCCCTCGCCCTGTACTCAGGGAGAGGGCTGGGGTGAGGGTTCCCCCCGTATTCCTTCGAGAATTTCGACAAAGCGCTCCCACTTCTCATACCGCCGCAACCTTGCTTCCCATCATCTCCGCCTTCTTCCGCTCCGCCCGCGCGATCGCCCCCACCTTCATCCGCCGAATAACGATCGGCTTCACATAAAACGCATACAACAACCCCATCACAATCATCACACATCCCGTCAACATCACCACCACCCCCGGCCGATTCCCCACCCCGATCGTCGATGACTGCCCATCCGGATCATACCCCGCCTGAAAAAATATCCAGTTCCCATGATCGTAATAAATCGGGCTGTTCAAGCTCGTCACATCCGTCTCCACATGCCCATCCCCATCTGTCATTTCCAGCGTCGACCGAAAATCCCGGAACATCGTGTTCCCCGTCGCCATCCCGCCACTGTACGGCACCATCTCAAAATTCTTCAGCACCAGCGTTACCGGCATCGGCCGACACGTATACCCCAACTGCAACTGCAACGCCGCACTCGCCCCCGGAATCTGCACCACCCCCATCGCCCACGGCATCATCGGCTCCAACACCATAGGATCAGGCGCCGCATAAAGATCGCAAGGCACCGGCACATCCTGCGACCAATTGCCGCATTTCACCCGCACCACCACCACCTGCTTCGCCCCCGATTCCCCCACATCCTTAATCTGCTTCTCCCGCGGCGTCGGCACAACATGCGACACCACCCGAAAATGATCCGACCGCCGAACCACCCCCGTCACCGGCTGCCCGTCCTGCGCGAGCGTTATCTCCCCCCCACCCGTCAAATCGCTCACCCGTGTCGGCGACGACATCGAAATATGAATATCCACCAGCCCCCGACTCCCCGTCGTCAACAAAACATGCTTATCATCCCCACCCGTCGGCAACAGCGCCGCCGGATCGCTCACCCGAAATCCCAAAACCAAATCCTTATCAATCGGCTCCTTCTGCCGATTCCCCTTCACCATCGGCGGCGTCGTCGCCGGATCCATCTTGAAATCCGTCTGCAACATCCTTCCCCCCAAAATCATCCGCCAGAATTCCCTCTTCCCATGCACCACATGCAACGTCAACGCCTGCACAATCTCATGCGTCCCAAACATCGGAAACGCCGGATTGTAAGATTCGACAGTAATAGAATACGGCCCCACCACCGCCCCCTTCCCAATTCCCATCTCCATCCCATTCACCGCCCCTCCCGAAATCGTCGCCGAGATATCAAACAACCGATCCACCGATGCCCGAATATCCGCCATCGCCCCATCCGAAACCTGCCGATATTCCAATTCCGTCGACCCAAAAAACTGATGCGCCGCCGTCGGATCCGTCGCACGTAGCATAAACTGCGACCCCTGCCCCGAACCGTGCCCAGCGACTGCCACATCCACCCCCGTCTCATTCGACGACGGATCGGTCAGCACATCCTCCACGATCTCCGCATACGAATAAAACCCCACCACATCCAGCGTCACCGGCTGCCCCACCCCCAGCCAGCTCGCCAGCACACCCGAAGAATCCGTCTGCAACCCGATCGGCGTAAACTTATCAATCCCCATCAACCCGCTCCTCTGCAGCCTCCCCGGATCATGCCCCCCATTTTTTTCATCGCCATAATTCCCAAACCGCGGCAACGCCTCCAGCGGCCGCATCCCATACATCTCCCCCTTCAGCACCCGCGCATACAGCGCCCGCTCCCCCGAATCATAAAACAGATTCACCAGATGACTCACCGGAATCAGCGTCTTCCCCTCAACCTTCAAATGATAATAAAGCGACGTCCCCACGATCAGTGTCACAATCCCCGAATGAATACACCAAACCCCATACCGCGGCGGCGTCAGCGGAATCCGATTCAACGTCACCACCGCCAAATTCAAACAAAGCAAAAGCATCAAAATCTTCAGCGGCCAAGCATTAAAAAACTCCAACTCATTCATCTCAAAATATTCCCGCACCCCCGTTAACCCCGACCCCACCGCCACATAAAGCGCAATCAAAACCATCAACGCGATCCCAAAGACCACGTTGTTCAGCGTCCACCGAAATAAAATTCGCAGCGACTTCATCAATGTTGCAAACCGCCCCGCGATTCTAAGACAATTGCCACCCCCCGCAAAACCCATAAAGAAAGAATCTCACGCAGCGGCGCAAAGGCGCAGAGAATCCAAATCCATTTTCTTCCCTGCGCCTATTGCGCCTCTGCGTGAGCTATTCTTCTTCTAACCCATTCGCAATGCGAAAAATCCCATCCTTAATCACTTCCGCCCCGAAGTTAATCAGCAAGCCCAGCTTTTTGTCCGTCAGCCGTAAATAGGTCAGCAATTGTTTCTTATGCACGGGCGCAATCGACTCCACGCTCTTAAGTTCCACAATCACCAGCCCACCCACAATAATGTCGGCCCGAAACCCAACCTCAAACTTCACTTCCTCCCACACCACGGGGACCGGAACTTCCTTTTCAACCTCCAGCCCGCGCTTACGCAGTTCATACACCATTACTTCAAGATAAACCGATTCCAGCAACCCCGGCCCCAACGCGCGATGAACGTGCACAGCCGTGTCCACGATGATTCGCGAAATCTCGTTATGTTTCATCACAATAATATAAACAATCTCACGCAGAGCGGCTGTGTTAGTTGTCAAGCGTTTTGAAGTTGACATTTTGGACTCCATGTAATGCCGTCGCGGGCCATGGCGTTGAGAATCGTCAGCAGCTTTCGCATGCACGCGGTGATGACAACCTTGGGCAGTTTGCCCGCGTTTTCCAGACGCTCGGCGAACATGCGGATCACCGGATTACAACGAATGGCGGTGATCGTTGCCATGTAGAGCACGCTGCGGACCGCAGCGCGTCCGGCGAAGATGGCGCGTTTTCCCGCCCACTTTCCCGAATCGCGGTTGTACGGCGCCACGCCAACCAGGGCGCTGATCTGACAACGATCGATCTTGCCCAATTCGGGAAGTTGGGCGGCCAGAGTGGCGGCGGTGGTTTTGCCGACGCCGGGAACGGACAAAAGCAGATCGCGTCGGCCGGCCAGATCATCGTCGGAGTCGATCAGACGGGTGATCTTTTTTTCGACCTGCTTGAGCCGGTCGTGGATCTGCCGGAGAAGTTTGTCCAGCGTGGCGCGGACGAAGGAGTGGTCGGCCGTCTGCCTCTGATTGGTCAGGGCGGTGCGGGTGTCGATGAGCTGTCGGCGCAGGACCAGCAGGGCGTCGAGCTCGAGCTGGTTTTTCGAGCGTTTTTCGCTGACCGCGGGCTGGAGACAGCGGGCATAGACCGCCAAGAGATGAGCATCGATCCCATCCGTCTTGGCCAGGAGGCCCTGGGCCTTGGCGAAGTGGCGCACCCGGCCGGGCTGCACGCGGGCGATGGGCAATGCCGCATCGAGGGCGGTGTTGAGAAGAAGCTTCTCGTAACCGCCGGTGGCTTCCAGGACGATCAGAGTCGGCCGCAGTTGCCGCATGTGTTCGATCAGTTGCGTGATCCCGGCGGCATCGTTGGCGAAAACGACAACCCCGGCTTGGCCCTCGACGGCCAGATCGAGCTTGTCTTTGGAGACATCAATGCCCAGATAGGGCATCGTCGCGTGAACATCGGAAACGGAAGTCATGGTGGCCCTTTCTTGCAAATGCGAGCTTGCGGGATGCAGAGGCTCAGTCGGCTGTTCGGGCTGCGAGACACGAGATCGGCTTGAACCACGCTCTGCGACGGCCTTGGAGTGCCGAGGCGCGACCGGTTTTGGGCCGATCGTCGTGTTCGCATGACTCCTCGCTGCGCTCGTCGTCACGCGAACACGACGAGTGGAAGTAGAACCGATACCGGGCTTTTTGAACATACAAGGCGCGAAGAAGAATATTGCTTTGCTTTCTCTGCGCCTCTGCGCCTCTGCGTGAGCCCTTCTTTTCTTCAAAAATCCGCGGATTCCCCAAAAACCCACCCAAAACTTTCACCTCCCAAACCCATATATAGAGGACCCCGCACACCCCCATGTCCACTGATCTCCTGCTCCCCTGCTCCCCTTTCCCACTTCACGCCTTCCCCGACCCCATGCGCGATTTCCTGCAAGCCGCCTCCGACGCCTTCGACATCGACCCCGCCGCCATCGCCCTCCCCATGCTCACCGTCGCCGGCGCCGCCATCGGCAACTCCCGCCGCCTCCAACTCACCGGCGGCCATTCCATTCCCCCCAACATCTGGTCCGCCATCCTTTCCCACGACGATCCCCGCCTCTCCCACATCCACCAACTCATCCTCGCCCCATTAATCGAGCGTCACGAAAACATCGCCGACTTCGTCCATCGCTCCCAATCCCAATACGCCCTCGATCTCAACGACTGGAACCGCTTCCATCACGAAACCAAAGAGCCCAAACCCCTCCCACCGCGCCCCGACTTCCGCCAATATTTCTTCACCGACCCCGACTACCGCCGCCTCCCCGAATACCTCGCCCGCCAGCCCCGCGGCTGCCTGATCGTTCAGGACGATCTCTCCCACTGGTTCCAATCCACCCCCACCCAATGCCTCTCCCTCTTCGACGCCCCTCCCTTCACCTTCGACCGCGCCAAATCCCTCCACATCCGCTTCGCCCCCCACGCCTTCCTCGCAGTGACAGGCTCCCTCCCCCCCACTGAGCCGGACTGTCTCAGTCCGGGATTATTCCACCGCTCCCCCAATTCCAATTCAATTCGCCTAGCCTCCCGCTTCCTTTTCGCCTGCCCCCCACAACCCCAATCCATCCGCCCCACGACCTCCATCAAGCCGCGCATCTTGTCCGCCTGGTCCGACCTTATCACGAGACTCTACTCTCTCGACCCCGCCCCCAATCTCGGCTCCATCAAACCAATCCTCCTCCCCCTCCACCGAAGCACCGCCAAAGAACTCAACGCCGCCCACGCCCATCTCTCTTCCGCCGCCCTCGGGCAATCCGACCCTCTCCTTCGTACCCATCTCCTCAATCAAATCCAATATATCCCGCGTTTGGCCCTCATCCTCCAACTCGCCACCCCATCCGATGAATCCCCCCACGACTTCGTCGACCCCTTCTCCATCTCCACCGCCGCCAAACTCATCGAGTGGTACGCCAACGAAACCAAACGAATCCACTTCAACCTCGCCCTCGAATCCGACCCCACCAACACCCACGCCATCGTCATCCTGATCGCCAATCGCGGCGGCAAGATCACCGCGCGCGAGCTTCAGCGTTCCTTCCACCCTTTCCGCAACTCCGCATCCAACGCCCGCGCCTTCCTCCAGAATCTCGCCAAGGAAGGTCTCGGCCACCTGACCTGGGACTCCTACGACTCCGGCCGAACCCCCACCTTCCACCTTCACTGTCGCGCTGACAGTGACAGTAAGCCCCGCAGCGCAACAAAAACCCGCTCCACTGTCACACTCCGCCCCAAAAAATCGCGCCAATGATTTCCCATATTAACCCCCGAAAGCCCACGGATGGCCATCCGTGGGTTCCCCGCTCCCCAAAAATTTCAAATTGATTTCCCCTCCCCATCCATGCCATAATCGACCCCGGAATTCCCCCCATGGGGAATTCACTAGGCAACAGATCAAAAAAGGGCGGCCGCTAAAGCTCCACTCAGGAAAAGGAAGGAAAATGCCAAACCCGAAAGGCCGCGTTGCAAAAATGCGGCGAAAGCATTCTGGACCGGCGTTACTCATCGCCGCGACCGCTGCGGCAATGCCGATTCTCCTCCATCCGCGACCTGCACTCCCCGACACGCTCCAATGGGATAGCACCACCAACTACTACCTCACAGAAAGCTGGACCGACGAAAACACGAATCTCGCCGCCACCCCGTCTGCGGGGGACAATATGATCGTCAACAATGGCGGGCAGGTCCTGTTCAGTCCCACCCCGAACAATTTTCTACTCCTCTCCAGCACACCCGCTAACGGTCCGGATGGCACATCTTTAACCCGGATTTCCCGGATGGCATTGGACTCCACGTATAATGAATTGTCTTTTGACCGCGTGAATGCAGGCTTTTCTTGATATTCAGGACATGAAGTCTGGAGAATCCAATGGGTGAAAGCAGCAAGGATGCTCTTCGGGTGGGTTTTGACGGCAGTCTCAAACTCGAATTCCAGGGTTCGAAAGTCACCAGCGACGCGGGATTACTGGTCTACCGGGAACTGGATGACGCGCTGGGTTTGACGAGCATGGCCGGCACCCTGCTCCATGACTGGCGCACCGGGAAGAACACTCAACACACGGTGGCGGGACTACTTCGTCAGTCTATATACAGCCGCCTGGCCGGTTACGAAGATACCAATGATGCCGAGCGATTGGCGGTCGATCCGACGATGCGGCAGTTGGTCGGTGGGAGAACCAAGGAACACACCGCCGCCTCAACCAGTCAGATGGGCCGGTTTGAGACCGAGGTGCTAACTCAACGAAGCAACCTGAAAGCCTTGACAGAACTATCAGGCAAGTGGATCGACACGTTGCGGCGGCGCAAGCCCGGCGACCGGATCATTTTGGACATGGATAGCTCGGTGAGCGAGACCCACGGCCAGCAGGAAGGCTCGGCGTACAATGGTTACTTTGAATGCACGTGTTACCACCCGTTGTTCTGTTTCAATCAGGATGGAGACCTGGAACGGGCACTGCTTCGCGATGGGAATGTCCACAGCGCCGATGATTGGCGGTCGGTACTGGAGCCGGTGGTTGCCCGCTATCGAACGATGTCGGTGAAAAAGTTCTTTCGCGGCGATGCGGCGTTCGCCCTTCCCGATTTGTATACGTTTCTCGAAGCCGAGCGCTACCTTTACGCGATCCGTCTGAAGTCAAACGGCCTGCTGGAGCGGGAGATCATGCCCCTGTTGTCGCGACCGGTGGGCAGACCGCCAGCAAAACCCATGGTCCGGTATCATGACTTCATGTATCAGGCTGCCAGTTGGGACAAGGCCCGCCGCGTGGTGGCGAAAGTCGAGTGGCACAAGAACGAGTTGTTCCCCCGCGTGGGGTTCATCGTCACCAACCTCGGTGGCGGAGCCGCTGGCGTGACTTGGTTCTACAACGGCCGCGGGACGGCGGAGCAGTGGATCAAGGAAGGCAAGAATGCGGTGAAGTGGACGCGACTGAGTTGCCATGACTTCGTGGACAACCAGGTTCGCCTGCAACTGTTCGCCCTGGCGTACAACCTGGGGAACTTCCTGCGGCGATTGGCGTTGCCCGTTGGTGTGAAGCACTGGTCGCTGACCACGCTGCGGGAGAAACTGATCAAGATCGGGGCGAAAGTGGTGTCGTCCGCGCGGTACGTGGTGTTCCAGATGGCGGAGGTCGCGGTTCCCCGCGAGCTGTTCCGGTTGATCCTGGCAAGAATCCGGCGACTTCGGCAGCCGATGACGGCATCGGGATGATGACGGGCAGCGCGCAAAACATGCGAAAAAGGCCAGAGCGAGGGTGCCGGTCTGTTCGTGAGGCGTCGAGTAAGGGTCAGGAGTGTCAAAATAATGAAGATGGCGTTGCAAATCTCCATAGTCGAGACGGCCGCGAACCAGGAAAATCGTTGTTCCGCGCTCCAAGCTTCGGTATACTCCGCAAAATCACCGACGACGTTCGTCGACGGAGTTTCATCTGGGAAATCCCGGTTTAAACGTCTCCAATGGCATCTTCGACATCAACCAACTGGGAGGAGGAACTGGCGAAGGATATGGAATCCTCCTCGACAACGGCGGAAACCTGACTGTTTCCGGTGGTACCGTGAACACCGCCGGACCCGTCTCCGTTGGTCAGGATACCTCGAACGTCGCCACCTTGAACATTTCCTCTGGATCGCTGTCAGTGGGCACGGGTTCCGGAACCGATCAGGGCTTCTACGTCGGCAATCTCGGCACCGGAACGGTGACGCAATCAGGCGGTACCGTAAGCACCCCCTTCCTCGCGCTGGCTAACTACAGTTCCGGATCCGGTACATACAATGTCAATAACCAGGGGGCCATACTGAACGTCACCGGCGGCGGAGTCGCCGCAAGCATCGGCGGACAACCCGCAAACAATGGCACCTCACCGGGCGGCACCGGCATACTCAACATTTCCCACGGCACCGTCGATGTCAACAACACCCTCGAGATTTACAACACCACTAACACTGCGGTCAATCTCTCCGGCGGCCTCCTTGAAGTCGGCGCACTCAACACCGATGGCAATCCGTCCCGGTTCAATTGGACCGCCGGTACGCTAAATCTCACCAACAGCAGCCTGACCGTCGGCACCGGCGGTCCACTTGGATCAAATCCGACGCTGGGCTCAGGCCAAACTCTTCAGATATCGGGTGCAAATGCTTCGCTTTTCGTCGAAAACGGTACCTTGAATGAGAATGGAAACGCCGTCATAACGGTCGACAATTACATAGACGTCGGAAACGCAGGAACCGGAACTGTTAACCAGAGCGGTGGCACGAATTCAATCTACTATCTTTTTATGGGGTTCAACAGTAGTGCATCCGGCACATATAACCTCGGCGGGACAGGCACCCTTTCTGCCACCGGCAGTGAATACATCGGAAGTTCCGGATCCGCATTGTTCACGCAAAATGGCGGCACCAATACTGCGGGCGGCACGCTGTCAATCGGCAGCAGCGGAACCTATACCCTTTCGAACGGCATACTTTCGGCGGGCGCACTGAACGTCGCCAGCGGCGGTACCTTTAATTGGACATCCGGCACGCTGAATCTGACCAGTTCCAGCCTTACCGTTGATAACGGCGGAACCCTCGGCCCCAGCCTGACGCTTGGCAGTAATCAAACACTGCAAATTTCCGGAACGGGCCAAGCTCTTAACATCTCCGGCGTCGGGAATCTGAACCTCAGCGGCGGCGGACTAAATGTGCCAGTGATAAATCAATCGGGCGGCACATTCACCGACACCGGCACGTTGTTACTGGCCGGCACGGGCGGGAACGCCGCCACCTACAACCTCAGCGGCGGAACCCTTGCCGTGGGATCCTTAAACGCCGGCTCAGGCGCAGTTTTCAATTGGACCGGCGGCACGCTGAACATCACCAACAGCACCCCAACCGTCGGCAACGCTGGGGCGCTTCGTTCGGGCTTGGGCGCTCAATAGCGGCCAAACCCTCGAAGTTTCAGGCTACGTGCAAAATCTCGAAGTGAACGGGACGCTCTCGGTAAACACCGGTGCCACAGCGCAAGTAACAGGGACCTACGGCAATATTGAGGTTGGTGTTCTGACCGGCGGTGTCGGTACACTCGCATTAAACGCTGGCGGCCAGGCCACAACAGCCTCGCAGGTATATATCGGTATAGACAGCGGAACTGGCAATGTCACGGTTAACGGTATCGGATCGGTGCTGTCTGCCTCGGCAGATTTGTTCGTTGGATATGGGAGCACTACCTCGTTCGGGACACTATCGCTGACCAATGGAGGCAAAGTAACCGTCGGCGGCATTACTACCATTGGTTCAGACGGCGCAACGGGTACCGTCACTCTCGGCATCTCCGGCCAAACTGACAGCGGCGCGGCGTTGACTTCCACCGGGACAATTTATGTGGGGGACTATGTAGCCAGCGAACTCGGAGCTGGCGCGGTCAATGTTTACGCCGGCACGACTCTCTCCACGGCCGCCACCCTAAAAATCCAGAATACCACCGATAATAGCGTCGATCTCGCCGGCGGCACGATCGCCGCAGGTTCCCTCGACACCTCCGGCGCCCCCAGCAATCCAAGCACCGGCCTTCCAACGAATTTTAACTGGACCACCGGCACACTGAATATCACCAACAGCAGCCTGACCGTCGGCAGCGGCGGCGTATTGGGATCAACCTTAACGCTCAACAGCGGACAGACCCTTCAAATCTCGGGTCAGGCCAGAGCCTGTCGGTAACAGGCACGATGAACCTCAGCGGCGGCATAATCGCGACACCTTCATTGAGCGTTTCCGGCGGCGCATTTAATTGGACCGCCGGTACACTAAACCTTACCAACAGCAGCCTGACCGTCGGCGGCGGCGGGACGCTGGGTTCGAGCCTAACGATCGGCACCGGACAAACCCTCGACATTTCCGGGGCAGGCCAAGGTCTCACAGACACTAGCGCGGTATACCTGAGCGGCGGCTCGCTTACCACAGGCTCATTGACTCTTTCCGGCGGCTATTTCGGTTGGAGCAGCGGAACCTTGTCCGCCAACTCTATCTCCGAAACCCAACCATCAGACTTTTTCTATGACACCGCCGCGCCGTTGGTCCTCGGGAAAACTAACGCAAACGCCACCAGCTTTACGATCACCAACGAGGGCTCATTCGCCGCTCCCGCCGTAATCATAAATAGTGGCGGCACATACACCATTAACGGCTACGCCCTTTGGGGAGACGCCATTACCGTCAACGCCGGTGGTACCTTCCAGCAGACCGGCGCCAATGAGTTTCTGACTTTGACCAACAACGTGAATTACACTGTCGCCGGAGCAGGCGCACTCCTCTCCGCCGCCGGAAACGCGAATATCGGCGGCGGGGGATATGGAAGCGGCTACCTCGCCGTCGGCGCCGGCGGCACCACGAGTGTGAATGGGACTCTGACCCTTGCCAGTGGAACGATTGACATTAACGGCGGAACGCTTACTGCCGCCGCGGTTACGCAAACAGGCGGCACCTTTACCGACACCGGCACGCTGTATGTCGGAAGTGTCGGGACCGGCGGGAACACCCCCGTCTACAGTATGAGCGGCGGCACACTGACCACGGGCGCGTTGAATATTTACGGCGGTGATACATTCTCCATGACCGGCGGCGCCAGGCCTCGAGTACCGTGGTGTTTGACGGATATTTTGGAAGCGGCAACGCGGCTATTTCCGGCACCGGTACAACCCTCAGTGCGAGTTCGTTGTTTGTTGCCTACGGTATCGGGGGAGGCTCCGCGACTCTCTCCCTGAGCGGCGGCGGCCAGGTCAATGCCGGGACGGTTCATATTGGGTACAACGACGGCACCGCAAGTGCCACCATCACGGGCAGCGGTTCCACGCTCTCCGCAAGCGGCTCAGTATTGGTGGGTGACCAGGGGTTTGGAACATTGCTGATATGTGGCGGCGGCCGAGTCACGAGCGGGACGATTTTGATCGGGGACGGCAACACGGGCAGCGCCACGATCACCGGCAGCGGTTCCACGCTCTCCGCTTACGAATTGTCTGTGGGTGTTGCGAGTGCCACCGGCACTCTTTCGCTCGGCAATGGCGGGCAGGTGACAGCCGGTGTCGTAATCGGGGCAAGCGGGGGAGTCGGAACGGTGAACCTGGGCACCGCTGGTCAGACGGACACCGGCGGAACAGCGTTAACCTCGAACGGACCTATTTATGTCGGCGGAGATTCGGCAGGCCAATACCTTGGTAGTGGCAACATCAACGTTTACGGTGGAACAACGTTCTCCACCGCGGCCACCTTGAAGATCTGGGACGCCATCGCCACCCGCGTCCACCTCGCCGGCGGCACGATCGAAGCCGCCACGCTCGACACCAGCGGCAACTCCAGCCAGTTCAACTGGGCCGCCGGCACATTGGAAATCACCGGTTCAATCATCAACACACCCACCATCGCGGTTCCCAGCGGCGGCAAACTTATCTTCGAATCGAACGCCACCGCGGTGACAACATTAAATAGTCTCTTGATCGCTCCCGGCGGCGTTGTCGACCTGGGCAACAATAAACTTTTCATCGACTACGGCAACGGACCCGACCCCATCGCTTCCATCGCGCAGTGGATCGCCAACGGCTTCTATGACTTATCCGGCCCACAGATCATCAGCAGCGCCATCGCAGCAGACGACGCCGCCAGCGGCCTAAGCTACGGCATCGGCTACGCCGACGGCGCCGATGGCATCGTCGCCGGCCTCCCTTCCGGCGAGATCGAAATCATGTTCACCCTGCTCGGCGACGCCAATCTTGACGGAACCGTCAACGCCGAAGACTTCACGCCCTTCTCGGCCAATGTGGGCAAGAACGGAAGTTGGGACCAGGGAGATTTCAACTACGACGGCACAGTCAACAGCGAAGATTTCACCCCGTTCTCGGCCAACCTCGGCAAATCCGCCACTCTGGCCGCCCAAGCCGGCGTCTTGAATTCGGCCAACGGCATCAACCTCGCAAACGTCCCCGAACCCGCCTCCACCGGCATGATGCTGATTGCAGGATCGGCAATTCTCCGCCGCCGGCGTCGCTCCGCTCGCCGCCCCCTTCGTTAGCTCCTCTCGCTCCGCGAGCTACTTGCGATTGCCCAGAAGAAATCCCACTTTAAAAAACATTTCGATTGTGCCGCCAAATATTTTTGTTAAATTCTTTGCATCAGTTCTGCGGTGAATCCATAAAAAGGGGATCGTTGTCCTATTGCCGTCTGTACCCATTTCGGCAGGGAGAGGGATCGTGCGCAATCGAAAATTGGCTATTCGCCGACGAGCAACGTCCGCGCTCATTTCGGTGGTTGTTGGAATGGGAATTCACTCCGCGTTCGGCGAGACGCTTACCCCCACCGGGACCAATGGCGCCCCCGGTACAAATGGGACCGGCGATAGCGGAGGCTCTGGGCAACCACCGATGACGGAGACTCTCAACAGCGACGACCAAAACAATACCTTGACGGTGACGGGAGGAAACGGCGGGATGGGTGGAAGTGGCACGACGACCATTCCCGCCGGAAACGGAGGCGCCGGAGGCAACGGTGGAACCGTCACAGCGACCGCGACCACCGGCTTCACCAATCCCCCTCTTGCGGCCTATGGAACACACTCCACGGCCACGGGAGGGAACGGGGGAAACGGAGGTGCCGGTGGAGTGCCGGGCAAAGGATCGCAGGCCTACGGGGGATCGGGTGGGACGGGCGGTAATGCCACCGCGTCCGGCTCCGCCAACCAGGAGGGCAGCGTTGTAATCTATGTGACGGCAAATGGGGGCAACGGCGGCGATGCCGGCACTGGCGGATTGGGCCTGGGCAGTCCCGGTTCCGGTGGCAACGGCGGCGTTGCGACGATCACATCCTGCAGTTCATCGACGGGGACATCAGGGCCAGCGGGAGACTCATTGTCGGATGCCACGGTAGTTGGCGGCAATGGCGGCGCCGGGTTTGACGGCGGGGCCGGCGGCACCGGGGCCAGCGAATCGCTCATCAACGTGGACTCGGCAAATTCAAACTACAATTTTGGGCTCACGCAAAATGTGACCGGGGGCAACGGCGGCAACAGCAATGGAGCAACCGCCGGCGCTGCCGGCACGGCCACTTCCATCATCTCACCAGGAGTCCTGGGAAGCATAACTTTGATTCAGGCCGAGTCTTCAGCCATCGCTGGAAACGGTGGATCAAACAGCGGCACGAACGTCACTGCGGCCAATGGCGCAAATGCCGTATCGACCCTGAGCATTGGTTCGACATCCGGCTCGATAAACGCCTATTGCCTTTCAACCGGCGGCAACGGTGGAAACATCATCGGCGGCAGCGGCACCGCGGGCACGGGAGGCACCGCCTCGGGCGGCTTGTTGGTAAGCGCTACGGGTACCACCGGCGCCCCCTGGCAATGCGTTGTAAACGGCGGAAATGGGGGATCGGTCTTATCGGGAGCCACCGGCTCGGGCGGGGCCGGCGGGACCGCGACCGGCAACTGCACGGCAACGGGCCAGTTCGCGACCATGGCTATCACCGGCGGCAATGGCGGCAGCGGCAGTGGATCGGGAAATTCGGGCGGCGGAGGCGCGGTTTCGAATGTCGGCGTGATTTCAATGGCCAGTGCGACCATCGACCTCAAGGCCGTCGGTGGAAATGGAGGGGCGGGAACCAACGGCGCAACCGGGGGCAATGGAGCTTCGGAAAGTTTCGACTCGGTCATGTCCGCAACGGCCGGAGCCCTTAGCTTTGTCCAGGGCGATGTCGGCGGAAACGCCGGAAACGCCGATACCGGCAATCCCGGAACCGCGGGCAACGCATCGTCGAATTACACGATAAACGGAAAAGGCGGCAAATTGCCCAGAACGTGCAAGGAACCGTCAGCGCGACAGGTGGAAATGGCGGGTCCGCCAACGGCTCCCCCACGGTCGGCGGAACCTCAACCGCGACCATCAACATCGCCCGCCAGGGCAGCGTCTACGTGATTGCCGACGCCAATCCAAACGCGACCGGCGGTAACGGCGGAAGTTCGCTGATCTCCGGAGCCGGCGCGGCCGGCGGTTCATCCACCGCATCGGCCAGCGCAACCGACAATGGTGGAACGGCAAACCCTTCCGACCTGGCGCAGAGCATCGCATATAGTATTGGAGGCAACGGCGGCGCGGGTATCGGCGCAAACGGCGGTTTAGGCGGCAGCGCGACGGCCGGCGCTGCTGGACAGGGCTTCAGCTCCACGCCGGTTTCGGTGCAGGCCACCGCAACCGGGGGCAACGGAGGATCGGGGCAGAACTCTTCTAGCGGTGGCGCGGGCGGTACCGCAACGATATCGCTCGTGTCCGGTTTCACGACATCGGGAACCGTCAGCATCAGCGCGACCGGAATCGGTGGCTCCGGTGGCGCGGGGACGTCCCTGGCCAACGGCGGAAACGGCGCAAGCGAGACCGTCAGCAACGCACTTGAGGGCGCGACCTCCGCGGAACTGGACCTGACACAGATCGCCATCGGCGGCAACGGCGGCAGTGCGAATACGGCAACGCCGGGCTCCGGAGGCTCCGCCAGTTCGGTCATATCCGCCAGCACCAGCGGTGAATCCCTGGTCAACGCGGATTACGAATCGACCGGTGGCAATGGCGGATCGGGCCAGACCAGCGGATCGTCACCGCCGGCGGGCGGCGCGGCGACCACGACCGTAACGCTATCAGCGACACAAAACCTGACGATCATGGCCAAGGGAACTGGAGGCTCGGGCGGAGGAACCAACAATACCGCCGGAGTCGGTGGAAACGCCGCGGTCTCGGCGACCGGTTCCACGAGCGGAACAGCGACGGGATTTAGTGCGCCGAATGTGATCGCGACCGCGGCCGGTGGAGTTGGCGGCAATTCGGCTGGCAGCGGAAACGCCGGCAACGGTGGAACTGCCAATGCCAGCGCAAGCGCCACCGCTTCGGGCAACGATCCGGTGACTTCAATCGCGATCGCCGTTGGCGGAAATGGAGGCACAAATAGCTCGGCGAGCCATTCCGCCGGCATCGGTGGTGCGGCCACCGCAACGGCGACGGGGAATTCGAATTCGGTTCTACCGGCGATTATCGCCCAGGCCAACGGTGGATCGGGGCAAACCGTCTCCGGCGGCGCCCGCAGGCGCGGGCGGAGCCGCGACGGCGATCATCCACGACAACGCCCTTAACATCGAACATGACGTCCCGGCCACCGGAAGCACGGGCGGAACCTCATACGAGCAGATGACCGGTAACAATTTGAGCCTGTCAACCGGCGCTGGCGCAAACGAGAACGACAATACTTTGTCCCTTTCAGGTTCGGGGTTGGCCGTGATGCCCGGAATTCTTGGCTCAACGGGAACGCTCAACATTAGCGGCGGCGCAATTTTGCGTTTCACTAATTCAAGCGGCGCCAGCCAGCAGGGGTCGCTTCTCGATCACCGGCAGCGGGCAGTTGGACTTGACGAACAATCATATATTTCTGCATTACAACAGCGGATCTGATCCGATCACATCGATCGAACAGTGGGTTAAGAACGGCGCTGATAGCCTGGCCGGTCCAGCCATCATCAGCAGCGACATCGCATCGGAAGACGCCGCCAGCGGCCTCAGTTACGGCATCGGTTACGCCGACTCCGCCGATCCCGGCAATCCCGCCAACCTGCCCAGCGGCACCATCGAAATCAAGTACACCCTTTTGGGTGATGCCAACCTCGACGGAACCGTCAACGCCGAAGACTTCACGCAATTCTCCCACAATCTGGGCCAGAGCGGTTCGTGGGATGACGGCGACTTCAATTACGATGGAACCGTCAACGCCGAAGACTTCACGCTCTTCTCCCACAATCTCGGCCAGTCCGCCGCCGATGCGGGCGTCTTGAATTCGGCCAACAACATCAACCTCACAACCGTCCCCGAACCCGCCTCCGCCGGCACGATGGTGATTGCCACCCTGGGAATCCTCCGCCGTCGGCGTCGACGATTCTCGCATTAGGGAAATCAAAAAACTGCCCGCCAATCCGATAGTCGAGAAACCCCGCCAAAACGCGGTGCCCGAGTTTTCATGCTGACCGATCTGAGCCGTTCCGGTATCCTGCGATAAACATGCCCCGCGAATCTCACGCCTTCCATCGACCTCATCGCATCTTCGTGATCACGGCAATCCTCATGGCTTGCGCGATCGGTACCTCCGCCACAGCAGCCACCACATCCCCAACCACGGCCCCTTCCACGCAGCCCGCAGCTCCGCCGCCCTGGGCTCCGTTTTCCCTCGCCGACGCCGCCACCGAAGGCGAATCCGCCGCCATCACCCTCCGCGGCGTCAACACGCAATTGACCAATAGCGGCCAACAGTCGGACATCGAACAGGAAGCCCCCGTCCTCAGCAACGAGATCAACAACCGCCTGGCCGAAAGCGCGTCTCTGCTGGCATCTCATCCGTCGCTCCAACTCCTGCAGCAGCAGGAGATCGACTGGACGGACATCGAGCATACGCTCGCCGACTGGAAAGGCGTTCTGCAGGAGCGGGGCGATCGCCTCAAAGAGGCATCCGAACAAATCTCCCAAGCGGCCGCTACCTGGGATCAGGAACAGCAGGTCGTCGATTACTGGCTCAAACATGCCAAACACACCGACCTCCTCACAGCCGCCGAGGCATCGATCGCAAAAACTCGAGCGCAGATCGCTCAAACCAGCACCGACCTCCGCAACGCCAGGATCAGATTGTTCACCATAGAACAGGCCATCGACAACCAGAACGCCCGCGTGCTGGATGTTCTGGATTCCGTCCGGCAAGCCCGTGACGAAGCTTTCAGCCAACTGCTCGTTCACGATAGTCCCCCACTCTGGAGCCTCTTGCGCTCCGGAAATGCAGGCGGAAAAGTCGCTCTCCAGGGTCAGGATTCGTTGAGCCGGCAGATGAGCGAAGTGCGTGACTACCTCAGTCAGCGCCACGAAATCCTGGCGGGGCTGGGGGTCTTATTCGTCGCTTCTCGCATCTGTACTGCTTTGGATTCATCGCCGGATCCAAAAATGGCGACAGGAAACGCCCCAGCTCACCGAAGCCACGCGCGTCTTCGATTCGCCAATCGCCACCGCCCTGGTCCTCTCGCTGCTGGTCAGCACCTGGATTTTTCCCCGCGCGCCCAGGCTTCTCTCGGCCGCCATCGAAGCCGCGGCACTTATCCCCACCGTGATCATTCTCCGCCGCCTCATCGATCGCCGATGGCTCGCCGCGCTCAATGCCCTGGTCGTCTTTTACTTTCTCGATCAAATCCGCCTGATCGCGGCGGCAACGCCCGAACTGGCAAGAACCCTCCTGCTGCTTGAAATGGCCGGCGGAGTCGCGCTCATTCTCGCAATCCTCCACTCGCCCCGGCGCGACCCCCAAAAACCACCCGTTGCAAAACCCGTCCGATGGGTCGCCTATCTCTTACTCGTCGTGTTTTGTGTGGCTTTGGTCGCCGACGTGCTGGGATATGAAAGCCTCGCCAATTTGCTCGGCGATGCCGCCCTCGGTAGCGCCTATACCGCGGTCGTTTTCTACGCCGGCGCTAGAATCATCAGCGGTTTCCTGACCATTGCTCTGCACAGCCGCTTCCTCACCCGCCTCCAATTGGTTCGCGAGCATCACGTCCTCATCCTTTACCGGCTGAACCTGATCCTCATCTGGATCGCCTCGGCGGCGTGGCTCTGGGGCGTGCTCTCGATCCTCTCCATTGCGCCGGCCACATGGGACCTGGCGCATCGCATCCTCACGGCCAGACTCAACTACGGCCAGATCAGCCTCTCTCTCGGTAACGTATTGATCTTCGCCTTCACCATCTGGCTGTCGGTCCAGATATCGCGTTTTATCCGTTTCGTTCTCGAAGAAGACATTTACGAGCGTTTCGCGCTACCCTCCGGAATTCCCTACGCCACTTCCAAGATGCTGAACTATGTAATCCTGCTGATCGGCTTCTTCGTTGCCGTCTCGGCGTTGGGTTACGACATGACGAAATTCACGATCCTCGCCGGCGCCTTCGGCGTCGGTCTTGGCTTCGGAATGCAGAACATAGTCAACAACTTCGTCTCCGGCCTCATCCTTCTCTTCGAGCGGCCAGTCAAAGTCGGCGATCTCATTCAAATGAGCGACACCACCGGCGTCGTCAAGCACATCGGCATCCGCGCCAGCATCATCCGCACCCCCAACAGCGCCGAAATCATCATCCCCAACGGCAATCTCATCTCCAACCAGGTGACCAACTGGACCCTCTCCAACCGCCAGCGTGGAATCGAGATCAAAGTGACGGTAGCTTCCTCGGCCAAGCCGGCAGAGGTCATCGAACTGCTTAAAAAAACCGCCGCCGCCCACAAACAAATCACCGACAACCCGCCCCCGGAGGCTTTCCTGATCGACTTCTCCGCCGATGCGTTTAATTATGAACTTCGCGCCTGGACAAACAGCGCCGAAGAGTGGGTTCAAGTCCGCAGCGACCTCGCGGTCGCGATCCACGATGTCCTGGTAGCGCAGAATATCCCACTCCGCTGAATACAACGGATCCTGGCCGCCCAGGCCGGTGTCTTGAATTCGGCCGACGTCATCAGCCTCGCAAACGTCCCCGAACCCGCCTGCGGGGGCATGATGGTAATTGCAGGCCTGGGAATTCTCCGCCGCCGGCGACGATCCTGTCGCAACCCCGATCCTCAACGGACCGCGCCTTCCAAAAGATCCGGCCGATAAATTCGCATTTAAACCCGCCATCCACCTACTTTTCGGAAGTGGTTTAGCATCTCAGTCCAAACTCGGCTTCAAATATCGCGAACATGCCCTTTTTAAATTTCCATGCTCCACTCGGCCACGAGTCATGAATAACCTTTGGCAAAACTCCAATCACCGGTACACTAGCCAAAATTGCCGACGACGTTCGCGGGCGGATTTCCGTGTTAGAAGCGCCTGATTGGCATTGCTTGCCGCGGAGGGTAGTACGATACGTGCATTTTCAAACCGACCCGGAACCAATCCGATCCGAAATCGCCCGCCGAATCGGTATATCGCATCTGCCTGCCGCTGCGCCGTCGAGCGCTCGAGTCGCGCACCCTTCTATCCTCCGTCACCCAATATCACAACGACGCCTCCAGCACCGGCCAGAACCTCACCGAAATTTCACTGACGCCCACAAACGTAAATTCCAATACCTTCGGCAAGCTCTCCTCCACCACCGTCGATGGGCAGGTCTATGCCCAGCCCCTTTACGTTCCGTCCGTCAACATCACCACCGGCCCTTACCAGGGCACTCACAACGTCACCTTTGTCGCTACCGAAAACGACAGCCTTTACGCCATTGACGCAAATACCGGAACCATCCTTTGGCAACAGTCTTTCCTGGTTGCCGAACCCAGCTTGGCGAACGTCACGTCCGTCACCCCCGTTTCCTCTTCCGACGTGAACACCACCGACATCAACCCAATCATCGGCATCACTGGCACGCCCGTCATTGATGGTGGCTATATCTACCTCGCCGCCGCCACCAAGCAGATCGTCAGCGGCATCATCACCACGCCGCATTTCGTTTATACGCTCTACAAAGTCTCCCTCAGCAATGGAACCTACACCAGCACCGTCATCGGCGATACGACCTACAACGTCAAATACTCGAATTACACCTTCAACAGCGGCCCCTATGTCCTGGATCCGCAGGGCCAGGGCGATGGCGAAGTCACCGCCATGATCAACGGCGCCTCTCAAAACGTTGTCTATTTCAACGCCCTGCGCGCAACAATCGGGCCGCACTGACCGCCTATGACGGCAACGTCTATGTCTCGTTCGCCAGCCACGGCGACAACACACCCTATCACGGCTGGATTCTCGGATTTTCCGAAAGCTCCCTCACCCCCACCGCCGTTTTCAACGCCAACCCCAACGGCTCCGACACCGGCATCTGGCAGGGCGGCGGAGCCATTTCCATCGACCCCCAGGGATATATGTACGTCGAAACCGGCAACGGCACGTTTGACACGACGCTCAACCCTTCCGGTTTTCCCATCTACGGTGACTACGGCGATTCTTTCATCAAGATCGCCCTCGACAGCACGACCTCACAGAACAATCAGAATATCAACGGCTGGGGCCTCAAGGTGGTCGACTATTTCACCCCCCAAAACCAGGCGGCCCTTTCTTCCGCCGACCAAGACCTCGGATCGGGCGGGCCCCTCATTCTGCCCGCCACCGCAGGTTCGATCACCATCGGTAGCGCTAGCGCCCCGAAATCTTCTTGTCGGCTCCGGAAAAGATGGCGTCATCTACCTCATCAACCGCGACAACATGGGAAAGTACGACAGCTCGACCGACAACATCGTCCAGGAAATCGCTGGCGGCGTAGCCGCTGCTGGATCCTTTGACACTCCGGCTTTTTACTACGACGGCGCCACTGCCCGCATCTATTATGCCGGTGCGAGCGACAACCTCCGCGCTTTCACAATCAGCAACGGCTATATCTCAACCGCCCCGGCTGTCACACCCGACACCTTTGGTCTGGAGGGAGCGACGCCAAGTATCTCAGCCAACGGAGATAGCGATGGCATCGTCTGGGGCATTGATGAGGGGAGCAGTCAGCTTCGCGCTTACAACGCGAGCAATGTCGCCGCTGGCGCTATTTACTCCACCGCCACCAACTCCTCGCGCGATTCGCTGGGCACGGCCGTCAAGTTTACCGTACCGACCGTCGCCGACGGCGAAGTTTTCGTCGGCACTTCCAATGCCCTGGTCATCTATGGTCTGCTGGCGCCCCGACCTCCACGCCCACCGCTCCCAACTCGCTCGTCGCCACGGCCGTTTCCAACGTACAGATCAACCTTACCTGGACCGACACCGCCAACAATGCCTTCGGCTACTACGTCGAAGAATCTGCCGATAATGGAAACACCTGGTCCCAGATCGCCACCCTCGGACCAACCGCCGCCACCTCCAGCGTCATCGGACTTCAGCCCAACTCTCCCTATAGTTTTCGCGTCCGCGCTTATAACTCCCTGGGCGACTCCGGGTACTCCAACATCGCCCCGACCACCACTACCAATAACGCAGCCACCGTCAACTATCCCAGCGGCTTTACCGGCGAAACCGGACTTACGCTGAACGGCTCGGCAATTATCAGCGGTTCGGCGCTGCAACTCACAAACGGTGGCGGCAGCGAAGCCGCCAGCGCTTTCAATACCAACGCCGTCTCCGTCCAGGGTTTCAACACCACCTTCAACTTCCAACTCCTCAATCCCAACGCCGACGGCTTCACCTTCACCCTGCAAGGCGAAAGCCCAAAGACCATCGGCGGCTCCGGTGGCGCCCTCGGCTATGCCACCATCGCGAGCAGCGTCGCCATCAAATTCGATCTCTATAACAACAGCGGCGAAGGAACCGACTCCACCGGCCTTTTCGTCGATGGTGACATGCCCTCATATCCCGTTTCCGGCGACAACCCGATTGATACCTCCCTCGACATGACCTCCAGCGGTGTCAATCTTCACAGCGGTGACCTCATGCAGGTCAACCTCACCTACGACGGCGCAACCCTCGCGGAAACTGTCACCGACCTCACCACCCACGCCAATTTCACCCAAAACTATTCGATCAACATCCCCTCCTTCATCGGCAGCGGATATGGCTATGTCGGCTTCACCGCCGGCACCGGCGGCGAGACCGCCACACAGGACATTCTCGCCTGGACCTACTGTCCCGTCACCGCAAAGCCTTATACCCCGATCAATTTCGCCGTCACCCCGGCATCAGGCACCGAACTCGATTTAAGCTGGGCCGAAGCCTATTCCTCCGTCACCAATTTCAATATTCTTCAATTGATCGGCGGAACCTACACGCAGATCGGCCAGGTCAGCGGTGTCACCACTGACTTCGCCAGCACCGGCTTGAACGTCGGCGGCACCTATACCTACGAAGTCGTCGCCAGCAACTCCGCCGGTGTCTCCGCCCCCGCCGGACCTGCAACCGGAATCACGCCCACTCCTCCGGCAAATCCCATCAATCTCCAGGCATCCAATATCACCACAACCGGCGTCACGCTCAGCTGGCAGGATCTAGCCAACAACGCCACCGGCTACGACATCACCCGCCAGTTGGAATCCGACAACTCGCAACACGTCACGACCCTTCCCTCAACCGCCACCTACTATACCGACTCTAATTTGATCTCGGGCCGCGATTACGAATACGAAGTCGCCGCCACCAATCTCGCCGGCCCCAGCGCCGGGATCAGCATCAACGTCGAAACCATCCCGCCTCCGCCGGTCGTTTCCACTCCCACGGTCGGCGCGGGCCAGATCACCCTGAATTGGACCGACGCCGCTCATGCCGTCAACGGCTACAACATCTATCGCGGAACTTCCCCCGGCGGCGAAAACTTTAACTCACCCATCAACGGCTCAACGCTTGTCACTGCCGACACCTACCCCGACACCAATCTCTCCAGTTCCACGACCTATTATTACACCGTCGAAGCCGTCAACAACGGCGGCAGCAGTACCCCGTCGAATGAGATATCCGCAACCGTCGGAGCCCTCATCGTCACTCCGGCCGCAGCCAATTCCAACCCCGTCACCGGAACCACCACCGCCCTCAGCGTCCTCGGCCAGGAAGGCGGAACCGATGCCGGACTCACCTACTCCTGGTCCTACACCGGCCCCACCGGCGTCACCTACTCCGGCGCCAACAACGGCACCAACGCCGCCAAAAATATCACTGCCATTTTCACCCAGGCCGGAACCTACAACTTCACCGCGACCATCACCGATCCAGGCAATCTTTCCACCACCAGTATGATCTTGGTCACCGTGAACCAGACCCCGACTTACATCGCCGTCTCGCCGTCATCCTCACCCGTGGTACCTATCGGCCTCGCTCGGCAGTTCTCGGCCACCGCGACCGATCAATTCGGCAACGCCATCGCCTCCCCCAGCGTCAGTTGGGGAATCAACGGCAGCGGCAATTCTGTCGATGGCACCGGCAACGTCACCCTCGGCTCGGCGCCCGGTTCCTTCACCGTCACCGCCACCGATGGCAGCGCCCAGGGAATGGCCACCATCATTGCCGAGAACTTCGCCGTGCCGGCCGGTTCGACATTGGACATCAACCTCGGCAGCGCCGGCGCGGTCTCCGTCAGCGACCCCGGCGGCAATATCACGGCCTCGCAAAACGGCGTCCAGATCACCTTCTCGGGAATCACCGCCGTCACCGTCACCGATACCGCCTCCGGCGATGTCCTGAATTTCAACGGCCCACTGGCGTTGCCGTTCACCTTCGTGAACACCGGCAGTTCAACGATCAACGTCAACAGCGGCGCCCTCACCTTTGCCGCCAACATGGGCGGCACGATCAATCTGGGCGCGCTTTCCGTCGCCGCCGGCGCCAGCGCGATGATCACGCCCGCAACAACAAACAGCCCCACGATTCTGGCTCTCAGCACCCTCTCATTCGGAACCACCGGTGTGCTAGATGTCGCGAACAACGAAGTCCTGATCAACTACGGCTCAGGCTTCGATCCGATCTCCACGATCGCAAATCGGATCGCATCCGGCCACGCCGACGGCGCGTGGAACGGAACCGGAATAATTTCCAGCGTCGCCCAGACCAATCCCAACTACGGCCTCGGCTACGCCGACTCCGCCGACGCCGGCAATCCCGCGAATCTGGCCTCCGGCCAAATCGAGATCCTCTACACATTGCTCGGCGACACCAACCTCGATGGAACCGTCAACGCCGAAGACTTCACTCAATTCTCGCACAACCTTGGCCAGAGCGGAATGATGTGGGATGACGGGGATTTCAATTACGATGGCACGGTTAACGCCGAAGACTTCACGCTCTTCTCCCAAAACCTCGGCCAGACCGCCTCCCTGGCTGCCCAGGCGGGCGTCCTGGATCCGGCAAACGACACCAACCGTGCCAATGTCCCCGAACCCGCCTCCGCAAGGATGATGCTGACAGCCGGATCAGTAATTCTCCGCCGCCAGCGGCGAATCTAGCCGCCAAACTGGACGGATTCACACCGATTTCATCTAATGCCTGTATACAAAATCCCCCAACTGCGGGTAACAGGGACTTTACGAAGAGGGTATTCACCATGAAACTGTATCTCGGATTGTTCGTCGGTTTGATTTTAACGAGTTCAGCCGTGATGCGCTCAGCCTGCGCTCGCGGATGATGCTGCGGGGCCTTACAAATTGCTCAAAGCCGTCACCGTCGGCGGCGATGGTGGATGGGACTACCTCCACGTCGATGCGGATAATCGCAGGATTTATATCTCGCGCGGCAATCGCTTCGACGTCTTCGACGCCGATTCCCTGGCCAAAGTCGGTGAAATCGACGACACCACCGGCTGTCACGGCGTCGCGATCGATCCCGTCTCCGGTCACGGCTTCACCAGCAACGGCCGCGATCCCTCCGTCACGATGTTCGACGCCAAAACCCTCAAGGTGATTCAGAAAATCACCGTGACCGGCCGGCCCGATGGGATTTTTTATGAACCCTTCACCAAGCACATCTTCGTCGAAAGCCATGCCGACCCCAACGAGACCGTTATCAACGCCGCCGATGGAACCGTCCTGGGGACGATCGACTTGGGCGGCGAGCCCGAACAGGGCGAAAGCGACGGAAACGGAAAGGTCTTTATCAACCTTGAAAGCACCAGCGAGGTCGTCGTCGTCGATCCCGTGGCGATGAAAGTCACCGCCCGATACCCGCTCGGCGACGGCGAGGGCCCGTCCGGAATGGGCCTCGACGCCAAAAATCGCCGCGTTTTCTCCTGCTGCGGCAACGCCAAGATGGTCATCCTCGATGCCGACTCCGGCAAGATTCTCGCGACCCTTCCCACCGGCACCCGCACCGATGCCGGAACATTTAACCCTGATACTTTGGAAGCTTTCAGCTCAAATGGAGATGCGACGCTGACCGTGGTGCAGGAGAACAGCCCCAACGATTTCGCCGTCGAGCAGAACGTTCAGACAAAAATCGGCGCTCGAACCTGCGCCCTGGACGCCAAGACGGGCAACATCATTCTTTGCACGGCCCTGTTCCTGCCGCCGTCGACAGCCCCATCCACCGCGCCGGCCGGCGAAAATGGCCGCCCGCGCCGTCAGCGCCCGCGGCCGATTCCTGGTTCGTTTATGATTCTGGTTGTTGGAAAGTCGTAAGACTCAGGCCGCCAGCGGCTGCGTCGACAAATACAGGCCCAGCATGCCGCGGTCGATTTCATCCATATCGACCAGCCGACCGGCCACGTCGTATTCATCCTTGTTGATCTTGGCGACGCGACTGACCGTCATCCAGCCGACCCATTCATTCTTGGGAGCAAGTCCCTTTTCCTGTGATTTGATGAAAGGACTGATGCCGGCATAAGCCGGCAGTTCCAGACGAACGCGCACTTGGCTGTCCGGCTTGACGTTCTCCTGGCTGGTTCGGATTCGCAATCCCCCCGCCGAGAGGTCCACGATCTTGCCGAAATTCTTGCCCGTGCGCCGACCCCCGTCCCAGCGATCCACAACAAGGTCCTGGGTCTCCAAATCATGCCGGCGAAATTCGCGCCGCTCAGCTCCAGATTTGATGGAAACCTCTGATTTTGACTCCGCCTTCATAATCGACATGTGGCTCATGGATCTGCTCTCCTGGTAAGTTCCGGCTGACCAAAACATCGGTCATATCGACTTGAGACTTTGTTAATTTGGGTATTTTAAATAAACGGGATAATAATGTTTATGGGATTATCAAATTACCCAAACCATTGAAATTATGTCGTATTGACAATATATGTTTTGACAAATAAAATTGACCTCCGATGGCTGGCAAGCTGCAAAACGAGATTGGAAAGACTGGACCGTTCGCCTCTTTGGAGGAGGAAGGGACGCTTAACCTGCTTCGGACTGCCGATCGGCTTACGGGGCTTTGTGAGTCTGCCCTCAGACCTGCGGGAATAACACCTACGCAATATAATGTTCTGCGAATCCTCCGCGGTGTTTCGCCGCAAGGAGTTGCCTGCCAGGAAATTGCGCGACGAATGATCACACGGGATGCGGATCTGACCAGGCTTTTGGATCGGCTTGAATCCCGCGGATTTGTCCGCCGAGATCGGCAGACCGATGATCGCCGGGTTGTACACATCCTCATTACCGAGGCCGGCTTGGCGCTTCTGGCTGGGCTGGACGAAATGACCCTAAAAATGAATCAGGCTGTGTTCAGTTTCCTTGAACGCGAACGCCTTACCACCCTCGTCGAACTGCTTGAACGTGTCCGTGAGCAGATCGAACAAACAAAGGCCCACTTGACATAATACTCGTCATCACATAAATTGTTTGAACAAGTTATATATTTTCGAAAGGAGCTTCTCCATGAATCGCTTTTTGTCCGTTTTTGTAATGTTGATTGGTGGCCTCGCCATTTCATCCGCAGCTTTCGCTGATGACCTGAAGGCCGATCCCGTCCATTCATTCGTGGTGTTCGACGTTCATCACCTCAGTGCGGGATATGTTTACGGCACATTCGCCGGCCCGACCGGCGCCGTCAGCTTTGATTCCACCGATTTGACCAAGACGACGTTCGACCTGAGCGTCGATGCCGACAGCATCGAGACGCGCAATGAGAACCGCGATAAGGACCTCAAAGGCCCCGACTATTTCGATGCCAAACAGTTTCCAACCCTGACCTTCAAGAGCACGAGCGTTGCCAAGACCGGCGACACCACGATGAGCGTCACCGGCGATCTCACGCTTCACGGCGTCACCAAATCCGTTACCGTGCCGATGGAATTCACCGGAACCGGCAACATGATGGGTAAAACGCATACGGGCTTCCGGACGGATTTCAAGATTAATCGCACGGACTTTGGAATAACCCATGCTCCGGACAACGTAATCGGCGATGAAATCCATATCGTCGTGGCTATCGAAGCCGTCCCGCAATAAGAGTTCGGGACAATGTCTTTCACACTGCCGCAAATCCTCGGCGGCTTTCTTGCGCCGGCCGTTTTGGTTGCGCTCCTCGCCGGATTCGCGTGGCGACTAGCGGCCGACGCCCGCTGGATTTTCGGACCCCTGATCGCGCTCGCGTTTTGCGTTGCATACGCGGTGGTTCAAGGCAGGATCGGCTGGCCGCCCACCGCCAATGTTCTTTATCTTCCCTTCTATTTCGCGATTGTCGCCGGGGTTTTGACGCTGGCGGATTCTCTCTTCAAGCCCCCGATTTGGCTTCGCGTGCTGGTTCTGGTGATTCTATGGCGCATCACGATTCGGCTGATGCTGATCCACCAGATTCCAAATACACTGTCGGCCTCCAACGCCGAAATGTGGATTGATCTCTCAACGCTCGTCACAGCGGTCTGGTTCATTCTGTTCGAGGGGCTTGCCGATCGCGCCCGGGAATCACCGCGCCCCTGCTGCTGTTCGGAATGAGCGGCGTCAGTGCAATCGTCTTGGCGCTCGGCTGGCATATCCAAAGCTCCGGCTCGCTGGCCGGGGTACTCGCGCTGATATGCCTGGCCGGCGTGGTGACGAGCGTTATCAGCCGTCGAGCGTCGTTTTGCGCGGGTTCGCCCAGATGATCGTGGTGATCCTGCAATTGCTGCTTGTTCACGGATATTTTTACACGGATGATAATTTAACGGACACGCAACAGGTTTGGATCGCCCTGCTGCTGGCGACGCCGTTGCTGCGCTCCTGGGCGACATCCCGGCTCTCCGGCCGCGGCGAAACGCATTGCGATTTGCGGTTAGGCTGGGGCCAGCAATTATTCTCCTGGCGATAATCTCCGCCGCCACCGTGCGCGATTTCGTTCGTGCCGATCAGACCGCGGCGCTGTGCAGGACGAGTGATTAACAATTAACCGCGCAAAACCCATCGCAGCACGGCGGCATAATTGGCCCCCTTTCCCTGCATGAGAATGCCGACCCGGAAGATTCGCCCCGCAGCCCAGACAAACACAACAGTCGCCGCCATCGCCGACGCCGCCGCGACAATCGGCTGCCACGCGGGCACGCCGGGCGGAATCATCAGGCGCATCATCATCACCGTCGGCGCCGACAGGGGAAAAAATGACAACGTCGTCCCCACCGGCCCCGATGGGTTCTGGAGAACGGGGCCCAGCACGAACATGGGAAGAACAATCAATAACATTACCGGCATGATGAAACTCTGGACTTCCTTGACATTCGAGCAAGCCGCTCCGGCCGCCGCGAACAGGGAGCCGTACATGAACGTCCCCACAATGGTGAAGAAGAAAAACCAGCCGATCGATTGCCACGAGACATAACCGGTCATTCCAAATGAATAAGCGAGATAATATGCGCCGCCGAAGAAAATCGCCGCCAGCGTCAGCGATACACCCACGCCGCCCAGCAGTTTTCCGATCATCAGCTCAAACGGGGTCACGCTGCCGAGCAGCACCTCGGCGATGCGAAGTTGCTTTTCCTCCACGACGTTTGCGGCGATCGGGCTGGTTCCGATCAAAGTCACAATGAATATCAGCATGACCATTACAAGGGGAACGGCGACGTTGGCGATCTGACCCGATTGCGACTGATATTTGATTTTTCCGTTGCTGCTTTCGACCAGTCCGGCCTGGACGACCGGTGGGGGCGAGGTCAGGTGCTCAAGCTTTTGATATTCGGCGCCTGCGTTCGCGAATCTCTTTTGCACGACGGCAGACGGCACCACGTTTTGCAACAGCCAGAAAAAGTCCATGTACATCGGTCGATTGGTGGAATACCGGATTGTCGTCGCGTCACGTGCGCCAGCCTTGGCGGGATTCAGTACCGCAGGCCCGATCTCCACAAACGCGAGCAATTGGCCGCCGCGGACGCGATCGGACAGGCTCAGACGCTCGCGGTCCAGGGCCGCCGAGTCGCTCCAATCCACGGGCGCAACCGACTCCAGCACGAATCTTCCGCGCATCTGGCGGCCGGAGCCGTCGAAAATCTCGTGCTCGTTGTGCCGCCGAACAGCGTCCGCGATCGTGCCGTAAAGTGAAGCGCCGGGCGAGCAGTCCATCACGGCGATTCGGTAGGTCGATGTATCGCCAATCTTCTGCCCGACCTTTTGTGCGATCACTCCACCGCTCATAAAGACGGGCAGAAGCACCAAGCTGATAATGAACGATTTGCTCCGCACGGCGGCGAAATATTCGCGGGCGGCGATGATCCGCGTCTTGCGGAAATTCATGTTTCGCCTCCATCGGCGATCTGGAGGAAAATATCCTTAAGGCTTGGGCGCGTCTGCTCGAAATGCTCGACCTTCCCCCGTTGCATCAGGAGTTCTAGAATCCGCCGTCGATCGGCGCCGGCCAGGAGGCGAAGCTCCTGCATGTTTCCCAGGTCCGTCACCTTCGCGACGCCGGGAAGGTTTTGGAGTTGCCGATCCGATCCATTCGCCCAGTCCACCCCCACGCGCAGCACGTCGCCGCCGTGTTCCTGCTGAATCTGCCGCAGCGTTCCATCCAGCACCTTCTTGCCCTTGTAAATCATCAGGATCCAGTCGCACAGCGTCTCGGCCACGGCCATGTCGTGCGTCGAAAAAAGCACCGTCGTCCCGGAACGCACCAGTTCCAGCAGAATCTTTCGCACGACTTCCGCATTAATCGGGTCCAAGCCGCTGAACGGTTCGTCCAGCAGCAGCAGTTGGGGCCGGGCGATCACCGTGGCGATGAACTGCACCTTTTGGCTCATTCCCTTGGAGAGCGCCTCGATCTTGCGATCGGCCCAGTCGGTAAGTTCCATTCGCTCCAGCCACGAATCGATTTCGGCCCGCGTCGCCGCGTGTCCCTTGAGTTGCGCGAAGAAGCGAAGCAGCTCGACGACTTTCATCTGCCGGTATAGCCCGCGCTCCTCCGGCAGATATCCGATACGATCGTTGGCGGCGGCGCAACTTTGCTCGCCAAGCACGGCGATCCGCCCGCGGTCGGCGTGAATGATGTGCATGATCATCCGCAGCGTGGTTGTTTTCCCCGAGCCATTGGGGCCGATAAATCCGTAAACGCTCCCCACCGGCACGCGCAACGACAGCTCGCTGACGGCGGTATAAGTGCCGAAAGTCTTGCTCACATTCTCCATCTCAATGGCGTGCATTGCCCGTTTCCTACTTCACAAGCATTCCATTCTCATTCAAACACCCTGCCGAAGGAAAAAGGGGACACAATTTCGAGATGGCTCTTGTTCTATCGAGGATTCAGTTTATCAGGTCGTGCAATGCTACCGGAAAATTCTCGACAACCCCAGGGAACTCCGATAACTTCGCATAGGCTCTGCCTGAAAACTCTAATGGGCCGCGCCGGCCATGGCTTGGCCCGAATCAAGGAACGAGGACGAATATGGGTTTGAACAACCCTATGAGGACGAGTGACGCCGAGTCGGGCCAAGCCATGGCCGGCCCGGAGGGTTCGAGCGGAAACGGGCCATCTGCGTCGTTGCCGCTCCTCGCCGTGTGTTGTATGAACACTGCTTCGTCGCGTCGCCTAGCATCTGGCCCGTTTCCGCTCGAACGCGGCCCATTAGAGTTTTCAGGCAGAGCCTGGATAGAATAGACGATGTCGCGATTTCTACCCCTGCTGATCTTCGTGATCTGGATGTCCAGTCCGCCTTCTCCGGCGATGGATGGAATCAGTCCGGTTCTCTCATGCGCGCTGTTCCTGGGATTTTATGTTGCTCTGGTTGTCGTGTTGGCGGCCTGGAGCCGGCACGTCGCGAGATCGGCCCATTTCAGCCATGTTCAGCGGCGGCTTCGGCGATTCAACAGCGTCATTTATGCCAGCCGTATTCTGATTCCGGCGTGGCTGGGCGTGGGTGTGTTCGCCCTGGGATGGAAGAGCGTGATCGCGGGCCTGCTGGAAAAAACTCCACTGAATGGATTGCCGATCGAGATTCCGGGCCTACTTCTAGGCTGCCTGCCGTCGTTCCTGGCGTGGATGGGATTGTGGTGGGCGCAATTCCCGGCCGATCGCGCACTGCGCGAGCAGAATATCCTGATCCAGCTCAACGAAAACTTGCCCCTGCAATCGCCTCCTTCTTTTCGCACATACTTCATCGTGAACCTTCGGTTGCAGCTTTTGTTCACCATCGCGCCGGCCCTGCTGTTGCTCACGATGCACGATCTATTGTCGCTGATTTTGCCGCCGATCTTTGCGCATATTCCGTTTCTGGCTGGTCGCCAGGAAATCGGCCAAGCGCTCCTCACCCTGCCTGCGTTGGGGGTTTTCCTGGTTTTCAGTCCGGAGATTCTGCGGCGCGTGCTGCATTCGGAATCGCTGCCGGATTGCCCATTGCGCCAGCGCCTGTTTGAGATCGCCCGCCGGCACGGGGTCAGGTTTCATGATGTTCTCCTCTGGAAAACGCAAAACCAGATGGGCAACGCCGCCGTGATGGGGTTCATGCCCCGTTTCCGATATGTGCTGATCAGCGATCTGCTGCTGGAAACCATGCACGATGAACAGATCGAGGCGATCTTCGCCCATGAGATCGGCCACGTGATGCACCGGCATCTTTATTGGCTGATGGCCGCGATGGCGACGATGATGTTCGCGATGGCCGGCCCCGGCCAGATGCTCGCCGACGCCATCTCCTCGCTGCAGGGGCAACATCCGTGGCTCGCGGATTCGGCGCAGTTGGCGATCATGCTCGGCGTGGCAATCGGCTTGTTTGCATTGGTGTTTGGATATGTCAGCCGGAAGTTTGAACGGCAGGCCGATGTGTTCGCCGCGCGGACTATCCAGGGAGCCGCGCGCCTTGAACCCGCGGCGACCGTGGAAACTCTGCTGACCCAATATTTCGGCTCCGGGGCCCCGCCGCGCCAGGCGGCAGTGATCGAAGAACCGGCGCCCGCCGGAGACATTTCCTCCGCCGATTACGTCGGCCGGCACGGCGCCGCCGTTTTTTGCTCGGCGCTGGAACGCGTGGCGGCCGTGAACAACATCCCCATCGCCGCCCGAAGCTGGTGCCACGGCAGCATCGCCAAACGAATGCGATTCCTGGAATTCCTGAGCCGCGATTCGCGCCGGACGGCGAAATTCGACCGGTTCATGCAGTGGCTCTATCTCGTTCTGATCGCCAGCATGCTCGCGTTTGGCATCTGGACGATGCTGGCGCTGAAGACAGCGACCGTCTGATGGATCAAACCTCTTCGAGCAGCACCGGGTCTTCTTCCTCGCCGGTTGGTTGAACTGGATTTTCGGCCCCCTCGAACAGCGGCGGCTGCGAGGTCCGCCGGGCGCGAAGCGTTCCCGCCCCTTCAAATTCCACCCGGCCGTGACCGTTAAGCGCATATTCCAGTTCTTCTTTTATCGCCGGCGTCGCGCGAACCGACCATGCCGGGTCCAGGTCAATCCTCGCCCTCTTCGATCCGGCCGCTGGAACCGTTAGCGAAGTCTGGCAATTTCCCTTGTGCTTCGTAAGGATCGGCTTCAACTCGTTCAAAAGTGCGGCAGCGCCTTTAATTTGATCGATCTGAACCCGCACCCAGCGCGTAAGGCGAGGCATCGCATCGGCGATCGGGAATAGATCGTTCACAATCACCCCCGGCGTTTCACGCCGCTTGTCCACCTTGCCGCGCAGGAAAACGATCTGCTCGGCTTCAATCGCCTTTGGATACTTTTCGGTAATCTGCGCCAGTGTTTCCGAAAAAATCGTTGCTTCGATCTGGCCTTCCAGATCCTCCAGCGTCACGATGCACATCGGCTGGCCGGCGGATCGACCGGTTTTTGTTACCGTGCGCTTGATCCGGTTGATCATTCCGCCGAGCGTGACCTCAGCGCCTTCGGGCATGGTCTTCACTTCCCGCGTTGTCGCCGTCGCATAGTTGGCCAGTGCCGCTTCGTGCTCGGTGAGCGGATGGTTGGTGATATAGAAGCCGAGCAATTCCTTCTCGAATTTCAGCAGTTCAGCGTTGGGAAATTCTTCCAGCATGGGCAAAACTTCGGCGGGCTTGGAACTACTCTTCGCCTCAGCCGCGCCGAACATGTTCAACTGGCCCATGCGTTTGTCCTGCTGCGATTGCTGGCCCATCTCGACGGCCCGGTCGAGAATCGCCAGAAGCTGACGCGCGTTTGGCCTTCATCGACGAAAAAGCACCGCATTTGATCAAGGCTTCAATCGTGCTCCGCGTGACCTGGCGCATATCAACCCGCTCGCAGAAATCGTAAAGGCTGGTGAACGCACCGCCGCGGGCTCGCTCGGCCATGATCGCTTCGACGGCTTTTTCGCCGACGCCGCGCACCGCCATCAGGCCGAAGCGGATGGTGCCGGTTTCCTTGACGTAGATCGGCGTGAAATCCTTGTCCGAGACATTGATGTCCGGTGCCTGCACGGTGATCCCGCAGGTCAGCGCGGCATTCTTCGATGTATTCGACCACCTTGTCGGTCGATCCCATTTCAAACGTCAGCAGCGCGGCCATGTATTCGACGGGGTGATACGTCTTCATGTATGCCGTCTGAAACGCGATGATGGCGTAGCGCGTCGAATGGCTCTTGTTGAATCCATAGCCGCCGAATTTCAGGATCAGCTCGAAAATCTCCTCGGCCTTTTCGCGGCTGACGCCGTTGGCCTCGGCGCCTTTGAGAAAGTCGGGCTTGATATTTGGCGATCACGTCCGTCGTCTTTTTGCTGATGGCCTTGATCAGCTTGTAGGCGGCGCTCAGCTCGATCCCGCCGAGCTGGTTGAAAATCTGCATCACCTGTTCCTGGTAGACCATGATGCCGTAGGTCTCTGCCAGGATGCGGTCCATGATCGGATGAACCTGCGGGACTTTTTCGCGGCCGTGCTTGCGGTTGCAATAAAGCGGAATCAGCTCCATCGGGCCGGGCCGATAGAGAGCGTTGGCGGCGATCAGATCTTCCAGCCGGTCGGGCTGCATCTTCATCAGCAAGGTCCTGCATTCCGCCGGATTCAAATTGGAAAATGCCTTTGGTTTCGCCGCGGCAGAACAGGTCCAGAACCTTCTTGTCGGTGAAATCGATGCTTCTCGATGTCGATGTCGATTCCCTTGATTTGCTTTACCAGATCGATCGACCGCTGAAGCGTCGTGAGCGTGCGCAGGCCCAGGAAGTCCATCTTCAGCAGGCCGACTTTTTCGACGATCGGGCCTTCGAATTGCGTGAGCAGTGTCGTCGCCGGTTTTGTAGAGCGGGACGAAGTTTTCCAGCGGCTGATCCGCGATCACCACGCCGGCCGCGTGCATGCCCGCGTTGCGGCACAAGCCCTCCAGCCGCTTGCCGATGTCGATGATCTGCTGGACCTGCGGATCGTCATTGTACAGCTTCGCCAGATCGGGCGATTGCGACAGCGCCTTGTCCAGCGTCATGCCGGGCGTGCCGGGGATCAGCTTGGTGATCTTGTCGGTCACGGCCAGCGGCACGCCCAGCACGCGGCCGACATCCTTGCAGGCGGCCCGGGCCGCCAGGGTGCCGAAGGTGATGATCTGCGCGACGTGGCCGTATTTATTGCGGACGTATTCGATGACTTTCGCGCGGCCGTCCTGGCAGATGTCGATGTCGATATCCGGCATCTCGTTTCGGCTCGGGTCCATGAACCGCTCGAAAAGCAGTCCATAACGATCGGATCGACATTGCAGAGCCCCAGCAGATATCCGACCATCGTTCCCACGCCCGAGCCTCTGGCCCCGACGGGAATGCCGTGCCGCGGGCGAAATTGCAGAAATCCCAGACGATCAGGAAATAGGAGCAGAAATTCTTGCTGGTGATGATTTTCAATTCGTAGTCGAGCCGTCGGCGGATGTCGGCGGAGACTTCTCGCATGCCGTAGCGCCGTTCCAAGCCTTCTTCGCAAAGCTGGCGGAGATAGCGCGCGTCCTCGGCTGTTTCCGAATCGTCCGACGGCTTCGAGCGATTCCTTCGGGACCCGGTAAACCGGCGCATGTTGTTTGGAGAAATCGAGCGTGACATCGCACATCGCCGCGATGCGCGCGGTGTTTTCGATCGCCTGGTCGAAATGCCCCAGGGCTTCTGTCATTTCCTCCGGGCTTTTCAGGTAAATTCCCGTGGGATATTTCAGGCGGCTGTCGTCGGTGATCAGCCTGCCCATGCTGATGCAGCAGAGAACGTCGTGGGCGTAGTGGTCGTCTTTGTTCAGGAAATGCACATCGTTGGTCGCGACCAATCCGACGCCCAGCTTTTTCGCCAGTTCGGCCAGCTCCGGATTCACCGACGTCCTGCTCGGGCACATGCTTTTGCACTTCGATGAAAAATCGATCCGGCCCGAAAATGTCCAGATAGGTCTCGGCGATCTTCTTTGCCGCCTTCGCGTCCCGCTCGGGAAAGCCATGATGGGATTTCGCCGCCCAGGCACGCGCTGGTGGCGATCAGACCCCGCGAAATTCGCGGAGGATTTCCTTGTCGATCCGCGGCTTATAGTAAAACCCCTCGCGATAGGCCAAGCTGGAGAGCTTGATCAGGTTTTGATATCCCTCCAGATTTTCGCACAGCAGCAGCAGGTGATAACGCCGCGTCGCTGCCGGTTCCGCTGGCGGTGGATCGTTCCCGCCGGTCGCCGGGGGCCATGTAGGCTTCCATGCCCAGGATCGGCTTGATGCCCTCCTTGTTGCATTCGTTGAAAAACTCGATGACGCCAAACATGCACCCGTGATCGGTGATGGCGATGCTATCCATGCCAAGGGATTTGACGCGATGCACCAGTTCGGGAATCCGGCAAGCGCCGTCCAGCAGCGAATAATGAGTGTGGCAATGAAGATGAACGAAAGAGCCGGCCGCCATGAGCGGATTGTGAGGCGCGATGGCTCGCGTGTAAAGCGCAGAATCCCCGAAGCCACCCCAACACAAATCACCCCATTTCTTGCGGCAAGAAATAACTTTTGACCGGCCCGTATTGGGTATATGATGCCATTATCGGTCCTTCCACGATTGAAATTGGCCTAACCGCCAGACGTGGTGTATATGAATCAGAGGCGACAATCGCCTGGCGAATCATGAGGGTTTGCCTGACTATCTCATTCAATTGGCGGCCGCCTTCGCCATGGAAGGTATTCGCAGCCGCGGGTGTGAAGGATTTGAACAACCTGGTGTTTGGAAACCGCAATGCTTGAGCGGACGCTACACATTTCGTCTGCGCGCTCCTCCGGCGAGGGCCGCTTTGATCGCTTCCGCCTGATCGGATGGTGGGATCAGTCCAAGCTCTCGGCGGCCAAGATCGTGGTTGTCGGCGCGGGCGCTCGGCAACGAAATCGTTAAAAACCTGGCCCTGCTCGGCGTCGGCAACATCCTGGTCGCCGACATGGACCGGATTGAGAACTCGAACCTCTCGCGGTCGGTTCTTTACCGTGAATCGGACAACGGCCGATTCAAGGCCGACGTGGCCGTTGAGTCCGCCAGCGCCATTTATCCCGAAATCCACGCTCACGCTTTCAACGGCAATGTGGTTCACGACCTGGGCATGGGCGCATTCCGATGGGCGGATGTTGTCATCGCCGGGCTGGATAATCGCGAGGCCCGCCTCACGATCAATCGTTATTGCCACAAAGTCAATCGCCCCTGGATCGACGGGGCCATCGAGGCCATCGCCGGCACCGCGCGGGTTTTTCTCCCCGGCGACGGGCCGTGCTACGAATGCACCATGTCGCAGACGGATTGGAAACTTCTGCAAGCTCGACGGTCGTGCAATCTGCTGAGCCGTTCGGAGATGGAGCAGGGGAAGACGCCTACGACGCCGACAATCGCATCGATCATCGCGGCCGTGCAATGCCAGGAGGCCGTCAAACTTTTGCACGGGATACCGACCTTCGCCGGGCGCGGTTGGGTTTTCGACGGATTGTCCGCGGATTCGTATCTCATCGACTATCAGCGCAAGGACGACTGCCTCAGCCACGAGACATTGGGGCAGATTCACGCGCTCGACGCCGGGGTGGACGACCTGCCGATCGGCGACTTGCTTTCCGAGGCGCATCGTCTGCTGCCGGGATCGCAACTGGAACTCAGCCGCGACGTGCTGCAATCACTGGATTGCCCGCGTTGCGGCCAATCGGAAGAATTATTTGTTTCCCTTGGAAAGGTTCGGGCTGAGAAAGCGCTTTGCCCGAATTGCCCCGGCGTTCGCCGGGAGGTCAAAACCTTTTTCCAGATCGGAAACGACCTTGTATTTACGGGCAAGACCCTGGGCCAGATCGGCGTTCCGCCGCTGGACATCGTCATCGCCCGAAATGGGCCGGAAGCCATCGGATTTGAGATGGCCGCCGACCGAAAACGTGTTCTTGGACCGCTTGCTTTTAAAACGGAGGCCCTATCATGGGAACAGCACTAGTGGAAAATGAAACGCAATTCTCTGGCGGAGTCAATTTTGAACACCTGCAAAGGGTCAAAATCGGCGAACTGAGCAGCCCGCGCAACTCGACATTCCAGTTCGTCTTCCGCCAATCGGTCCTGAACCGCGTTCGCGTTCACGGCGATTCATCTCCACGCGCCGAGATCTGCGGCGTTCTCGTCGGCGATGTATATCGCGACGAGTTCGGCCCATTTGGGCTCGTCGAACATGTCATCGAAGGCCAAGACTCCACCGGCAGCGCCGGACAGGTCACGTTTACGGCCGACACCTGGCAACACATCCAGGTGCTGATGGACCGGCAATACCCCGATCTGCGCATCATCGGCTGGTATCACACCCATCCGGGCCATGGAATATTCCTTTCTGACATGGATATATTCCTTCACGAAAGCTTCTTTGGCCTGCCCTGGCAATGTGCCCTGGTCTACGATCCCAAAAGCGGCGAAGCGGGCGTTTTTGGCGCCGACGAGGGAAAGGCCGAAGCATTGGAGTTTTTGATCGAAGCCGATGAGACCACGCCGGCCAAGCAGTCGCGACCGGCCACTTCACGTCCCGAGTCACCGCTCGATTCGCCCGTCCCGGCTGTCAAAGCCGGCAAGCCCACCCGCGCCCCCCGGCATAAAAACCGCTTCTGGGGAACCCTCGGACGGTTTTTTCTGGCATTAATCGGGCTTATGCTGTTTACTTGCATGGGTGGCCTGCTGGGCCTGCTGATCCGTATGCAACATATAGAGATTCCCGACTGGATTCAGCGAATGACGCAAGGATAAATACTTCCGTTCCAAAGGACTGGTACGAGACTAAGATAAGCCGCGCACGGCCGTTGCTGGATCGACGGCCGTGCGTGGCATCGTTTTTTGGCACTTGCATGGCAAGCGTGGTCATTCATTCTGAAGAGCCGATACAGGCGGCTACGTTTTCACATCGAGCGCTGATCGGAAGAAAGCCATTCAACGGCGTTCAACTCGGCCAGCGCATCGTCTCGCGCATTCACGCCTGGATCGATCGGGATGGCGATTCATTTTACATCCGCGATGCCCGCAGCCGCGGTGGAACATTCGTCAACTCCACGCGCACCGATGGTAAGGTCAAGCTTCACGACGGCGATGAAATCAAAATCGGCGTGTCGAAGATGACTTTCCACGACTCCGACCAGTTGCCGGACGGGGCGATCATTTTCAACATCGCCGAGAACGGCACGAATCCAGATTTCGCCGATCCCGGAATTCTCATTGCCTGCGAAGCCTGCGGCGCTCCGATGTGGGTGCCGGCGACGATGGCGGGGGCATTTGGCCGCTGCGCGATCTGCGCCGGGGCGATCACCGTCCCGGGCGAGCCGGCATCGGGGATTCGCCGGCCGTTGACTCCCAACGATTCCATCGTGGACATGCCCGCGATTTCCCAGCCGGTGGAGCTTGGCGACGCCGCGCGGCCTATCGATCCGCTCGCCGCTGATTTTCCCCAGCCGCAGCCCAGTGCGGCGGCGCGCGATTGCAGCATCTGCCAAAGTCCCATCATCCCTGGCGATGCGACCCACCAATGTGCCAGTTGCTCCCAGACTTATCACGCCGAATGCTGGAACGAAAACCACGGATGCGCCGCCTATGGCTGCCCGGAGGTTGGATCACTCGATCCGGCGCCGCCTGCGGTCGCGATTGACGATCCTGCTGGTTCTCTCGAAGCCGCCGTTGCCGCCAGGACGGAAATTCCGGCTCCGTTCTTAGAGGAATCTCGGGCATTTCCTTGGGATTTTGCCCTGCTCGGCGGAAGCGTCTTGGGTACAATCGTCGGGGCATTCTCGTTCGGACTGCCGGCTTTGGTCGTGGGCATTGCATCCGCCGTTTACGCCATGCGACAACGCCAAGGCAGATATGGCCTAGCCACGCTTTCCGCCGTCATCTGCCTTTTCGGAGTGGCCTGCGGGATCATCACCAGCAGCTTCATCTTCAACGTCACGCTTCCGTGGAGCACCCGATGATTCGCTTCTCGTGCCCCGGCTGCGGCCGAAAATTTAACGTTCCCGACAACTACGCCGGCAAAAAGGCGGAGTGCAAAGCCTGCGGGCAAGGCATCGTCGTTCCCGAACCAATCCCGGTTTCCTCAACCCCCGAACCGCCGCGGGCGAGAATGCCCGCCGCGCCGATCGGCAGGCTGCCCGTGCGAACGCGCCGGTTGATTGCCGATCTCCGGCAGATGCGCGAAGCTTTCGCCGAGGGTTCGCTGATTCGACTCATGGAAACCACCGGTGATCCGGCCGAAGCTTACAAAATTGAATTCAATGTCCGCGGCATCGAATCCATTCAATCGCAAACGCCGGTGCTGCGCGAACAACACATCGCGGAGATTCGGCTCACCAGCGATTATCCCCGGCTGGCCCCCGCCTGCCGGATGCTTACCCCGATCTTTCACCCGAACATCGATGATTCGGCGATTTGCGTCGGCGATCATTGGGTCGCCGGGGAACATCTCACCGATCTGGTCATCCGCATTGCCCAGATGATCGCGTATCAGGCCTATAACATTAAGAGCCCGCTCAACGGCGAAGCGGCCATGTGGGCGGACCTGAATCCGGAATCGTTTCCGATCGATGCCCGCGATTTATATCCAGCGTTGGCCAGCAACGCCCGATAAAAGCGCAGTTTCCCCACTCCCCCGCAATTCCCCAGAATTGATTTGACTCTCCATCCATTGAATTGGATTTCCTTCCCTTGGAGGCGCGAAACATGAAGGCTCTGGGGATTCTAAAAGATCGTTCGACGCGAAAGGCCGGGAAGCCGAGGGATCAAAAGGATCGGCGGAACACCTGCGGGTTTGAGGCCCTTGAAGGCCGGACCCTGATGTCCGGCAGCCCGCTGGCGGCTCCGTCAAACTTGACGGCGGTTGCGACCGCGGCCAACGCCGTCACTCTTCAATGGAAAGATAATACCTCCACCGCGACGGGCTATGAGATCCTGCGTTCGACGGACGGTGTTCACTACACCCTGATATCGGTGCAGACTTCAGCGGCCACCGTCAGCTACAAAGACACGACCGTCCTGTCGGACAGTAGTTACGATTACGAGGTTCTGGCGTATAGCGGCTCGACGGTTTCGGTGATATCCAATGCCGCCAAGGCCACAACGCCGTTGAAGGCGCCGTCAGGTCTGACCGCCACTGTTTCGGATGCTTCGAACGATCTGACCTGGACCGACAACGATACTACGGCCACGGGCTATTACGTTTATCGCTCGCAGGACAATGTCCACTTCAATCTGATCGCGACGCTGACCGGCAGCTCGGTCAAGAGCTATTCCGATCCGATTCCTCTTTATTCAAAAACCTTTTACTACAGAGTTGTGGCGTTCAATGCGGTCACGACTTCAGCGCAGTCGGCGTCCGCCACCGTGACGACGCCAGCCGCGGATGTTTCGGTGACGACGCGATATGGGGATGAACTGGTCGTCACCGCCCTGGGGACGGATGATCTGATCACAGTCACGGAAAGCGGAACGACGCTGACGATCAGCGCGGACCGGCAGACGTACACAGAAACGGCGACCCCAGGCGGGCTTTTCGTTTATACGCGCGGTGGGACGGACGCGATCAATATCGCCAATTCCGTGACGGCCGACACCACGCTTGAAACCATCGACGGCGCATTGACCACGCTCACCAGCGCCGGCACCGATGTAAACGCCTGGGTCGACTCCACGGACTCCTACCACGGTACAGGCGACGTGCACGATGTCGCCACCTTCGCCGGCGGAGTCAGCAAGGCGACCGGAGCGGCATTCGCCAACCCGACCGACTCGGGAACCACGACCACAATTAACGCGTCGCTGTTTGGAACCGGCCCGGTGATCGGCGACGTCAATCAAGGTGAAGCCGGCGACTGCTATTTCCTGTCGTCGCTGGCGGCGTTCGCCCAGCAGAATCCGCGGTTGCTGGTGCAATCGGCCGTCGATATGGGAGATGGGACCTATACGGTGCAATTCATTTCCAACAATACGCCGACCTTTGTGCGCGTCTCCAACGCGTTTGCAAGCGGGCCGTTCAATGGGCTAGCGTATGCTCACCCTGGCACGGATGGATCGATCTGGGCCGCGGTGTTCGAAAAAGCATTCGCCTATTTTCGAACCGACGCTAACACCTACGCATCAATCAACAGCGGCTGGATGGGCGAGGCCTACAGCGACCTTGGCGTAAACTCGACGGAGTTCTTTCCGAGTGTTGATACCACGAGTTCACTTTACAGCATGATCTCTACCGACCTCGCCGACGGCCAGGAAGTCACCCTGGCCACCAGCTCGAACGCCCCGAACCTGGTCAGCGACCACGCCTACACGGTGGTGTCGGCCTTTACGGATTCAAGCGGCGTGACGCATTACGTCGTCCGCAACCCCTGGGGCATCTCCGGCGACTCGCTGGAGAACAGCACGGGCTATGCGACGCTGACCTACGCTCAGGTGGTCGCAAACTTTGACGCCGGCTGCGTGTCGGTCTAGCGCGGATTCGCGCTCGCAAGCCACATTCACTCCTCCGATACCCCTCTCCTCGGCCAAGCCGGGGAGAGGGCGGGGACAAGGGGTGGGCGTCCCGGTAAAGTGGCCGCATGGCCAAATTCGTCGCGATGCTCCGCGGGGTGAACGTAGGCGGGAACATCCTCAAGATGGACCGCTTGCGCGAACTCTGCGATGAACTCGGATTCAAAAACACCCAAACCTACGTCCAAAGCGGCAACCTGGTTTTCGAATCTGATCGTTCCCAATCCGCGTTATGCTCCCTGATTGAAAAACGACTGGCCGGCGAAACTCGGCTGCCGGTTCCCGTCATCCTGCGAACACCAGTGGAGCTGGTAAAAATCATTGCCGGCAATCCATTCCTTAAGGAAAAAGGAATTGATCTCTCAAGGCTACATGTGACTTTTCTGGCAAAGCCCGCGGGGAAGGATGCCGTGGATAAGCTGGCCGCGATCAACGCGGGCGCGGATCGCTTTCGCGTCGTCGGCAAGGAGATTTATCTTCACTGCCCGAATGGATATGGGGAAACGAAATTGTCGAACAACGTTTTGCAGAAGGTGCTCGGCGTGAATGCGACGACGCGGAATTGGAATACGGTCAATAAGCTCAGTGAAATGGCGAAATAGCTTCAACTCGCTGAAATTGGCGGAACGACGTTGGGAAACAATGGCTGCGCCTCGCCGAGTTTCGTCCCCGCTGCCGGAGGATTTATGTACAGCCAATCCAGCGTTTTGCCGGCGACGTCGATTTTCAGTTGCGACAATCCCTCGGCCGCTTTTTGCGGAAGGATCGGCAGCAAGCCCACCAGACAGCGATGGATCGAAATCGCCGCCACGTTCAGGACCGTGTTTAGTCGCGTCGCTTGTGACGCGTCTTTCGCCAGCTTGAACGGTTCGGTGGCGTCGATGTAGCCATTCGTGAGCCGGGCCAGTTGCACCGGGAGTTCCGCGCATTGCTGGAGGTCGATGCGGTCGTACGCAGTGGCCAGTTGCGAAGCCAAATTCTCGCCATGGGCGAGCAGATCGCGGTCGATTTTTTCCAGATCACCAGCGGCGGGCAGAACGCCGGCGCGGTAGCGGTCGATCATTTTGATCGTGCGGTTCAGGCAATTGCCGACGACGTTTTTCAGTTCGTTGAAGGATTTCAGGAAGTCGCCGTCGGTCCAATCCAGGTCGCTGCCGAACGGGGCGGCGCGCAGGAGATAGTAGCGCAGAGCATCGAGCGAATAGGTGCCGATGATCTCGCGCAGCTTGGTCAGGTCGATGAAATTGCCGAGCGATTTGCTCATTTTCCTTCCGGCGCTGGTCCACCAGCCATGGGCGAAAACTTTTTTCGGCAGCGGAAGATTCAGCGAAAACAGCATGGCCGGCCAATAGACCGTGTGGAACCAGAGGATTTCCTTGCCGATGACATGCACGTCCGCGGGCCAGAATTTCTTGAAGAGCGATTCATCGGAGGATGTATAGCCGAGCGCGGTAATGTAATTGCTCAGGGCGTCGATCCAGACATAGACAACATGATCGGGATCGTGCGGAAGAGGGATTCCCCATTTAAGCGTGGCCCGGCTGATCGATAGATCCTCCACACCCTGCTTCAATTTGCTGAGGACTTCATTGCGCCGGGCGACGGGCTGGATGAAATCGGGATTGGATTCGATAAATTCCAGGACACGGGGGACGTATTTCTTGAGCCGGAAGAAATAGCTTTTTTCGGAAAAGCGCGTCAGGGGTCGGCCGCTGATAGCCGATTTGTATTCGCTCGCCTTGGCTTCGGTTTCCGTGACGAATTCCTCCTGGCCCTCGTCGTACCAGCCTTCATAGCTGCCGAGATAGATGTCGTCGCTCTTCACCAATCGGCGGACGATCTCCTGCACGGCCGATTTATGGCGGTCTTCCGAAGTGCGGATGAAATCATCGTGCGTGATGCCGATCTCTTTCCAGAAATTCTGGAACGTCGCGAACATCTGGTCGGCGAGGGCCCGCGGCTCGATGTTCTGGGCGGCGGCCGTCTTGACCATCTTGATCCCATGCTCGTCCGTGCCGGTGAGGAAAAATGTTTCCTGACCCGCGAGCCTGTGATAGCGGGCGAGCGCATCGGCGGCGACCGTCGTATAGGTATGCCCCAGATGCGGCTCGCCGTTGGGGTAATAGATCGGCGTCGTGATATAAAAAGTCTTGTTCATGTGCGGAATCTCAAAAGTGCCAAACAAAAGAAGAACCACCGTTTGATCCGGCTGACGGCGTTGCGCAAGGGATAGACTGCTCTGATGCAAAATCAGAGCGGGCTATCCCATTCGCATGGCCATCAATCGGGGCAAACGGTGGTTCATATCCTTAAGGATTATCGGCAAGAATGGGTGAATGATCAAGTTGCGATACCCGCATCTTTTCAGACAAGACTTTTTTCGGTTACGGTTTTCGTGCCGATCGGCGGCGCTTACTCGAATTCAAAAGGCGTCGGCGATACGAGAATCGCTGGCTGGCCTGATGAAATTCGTGGCGGCCTTTTGCAACCGAATCTTGTCGGACACAAACCATAGCTATAATTCCCAGCTATGCCGCCGGAATATTGCGAGCTTTGCGGAAAAGAACTGGAGGCGCACAACCATTACGTCGTGCGGATCGACGTTTTCGCCGATCCGTCGATGGCGCCGACCGGTTCGGCAGAACTGGAAGCGGTTGATTTCGATGCGGTCATCGACGGACTGCTCGAACAAATGAAGGATATGACCACCGAAGAGCTTCAGGATCAGGTTCATCGGCGGTTCGAGTTGAAAATTTGCCCGGCTTGTCAGCCGGAATTTCTGGCCAATCCGCTGGGAAAGTCTCGTCGCGCGCGGGTTGGAGATAATTGAAATCGCGAAGGCGACGATATGGAACTTCAGTTTGAAAACCTGACGAACCTCCTGCCCGCGATTCGGGAGCGGGCATCGTCGCTCGATCGAAGCGGGGATTGGCCTGAGGACGATCTGCGCGATCTGGGGGCGATCGGGGCATCGCGATGGTTCGTGCCGGAGAATTTCGGCGGCGAGGGAGTCGATCCGCTGGAACTGCATCTGCGCTACGAGGCGATCGCATCAGCGTCGCTGGCGACGGCGCTGATCGTTTCGCAGCGGGATTCAGCGGTGGGTTTGATCGAAGGCTCGGAGAATCAGGAAATGCGGGACGAGCTTTTGCCCGGGCTGGCGCGAGGGGATTTTTTCAGCACGATCGGGATCGCGCAGCTCACGACCAGCCGACAGAGTGGATTGCGGGCGGTGGATGAAGGCGATCATTTCAGGTTGGACGGCGCGATTCCCTGGTGCACTGGCGCGGCCAAGGCGAAATTCATCGTCGCCGGCGCGGTGACCGAAGATGGGCAGCAGATTCTCTTTATGTTGCCGATGGATTTGCCGGGTGTGACGGTGGCGCCGCCGATGGAACTGGTGTCGTTGCGATCGAGTTGGACGGCTCGCGTGGAATTGAACGTAGTGCGCATCGCGAAGCGGCAGATTTTGCGCGGTCCGGTGGCAAAGGCGCTTGCGGGTAAATCGAAGGGCATTCCGCTGGGTCAGACATTTCTGGCGTTTGGCCTCTGCCAGGGTGCGCTGGAATTGATGCGGGAGGATCACACAGAGCGGGCCAAATCGCTGGCTGAAAGATTTGACGAGCGGCTCATAAACCTGCGCGGCGAAGTGTTAGAGATTTGCCGCAGCGGGCAGGAGACGGATGCGGGGCCGAAATTGCGCACGGCGTGCAATGATCTGACGCTGCGGATCACGCAATCACTGGTAACGCTTCGTAAAGGGTCGGCGTTGCTGCTGGACGATCCCGCGCAGCGATTTGCCCGCGAGGCATTGTTCTTTCTTGTGTGGTCCTGTCCCGATCCTGTGATCGACTGCACGATCGGTCTTTTAAATGGAAATTGAGTAAATAAAATAGGCCGCACGGCGGAGGGTTTGAGCCGTGCGGCCTGGCGGAGGAGGAAACGAGGCCTGTCTGGCGAGGAGCTTGCTTACCACTCACTCGCCTATGTATCTTTCAACTGCATCATCAACCGTCATAAACATCCCTGAATTCTGTTCAGCATTCATGTCCTTACGGTTTGTAGTAGAACAAAAGTTGTGCCACACACGCATTTTGGAGACAATCGCCTCGTTCGCCGGGTGTTTTAGGGCATTAAACGCCGGTTTTCGGGCGTTTTTTTTGTTTTGAGCCGGTCCAATGAATAGATGCAAGTCGATGCGAAATCGGCGAAAGATGTGGCAAACGCCTTTCCGATGCACATCTAATATGCAGGCAATAACCGTCTGTTTTGCAAAATCGCCTCAGCTTTGCGCAATGCTCATGGTTTCTTTGCTATTTGCTGGGTGCCAATCAAGCCGGCCTGCAAATTCGTCGCAGAAGACTTGGCCAAGCGGCATCACATTGGAAGCGGTGGATATCAACGATTCCCTTTTGCCTACCAACGTAGAAGGCTCACTGGCGATTTCAGGGGCACGGAACGAATGGGTCAGTTTTGCCCTGCGCGTCAATCATCGGCCGGCGGCGAGTTTGTTGCCTGATCTGCGGTTGAGTCTGGCTCCTTCAATCGCGGCCGAGAATTTTTCGGCATTTGAAGCCCTGCCGATGCCGGTGGACACGAACCGCGCCGGTTATGTCAGACAAACGGGTTTATCTTCGGGAACGCGGCTGTTGCCGCGCGCGCTTCTGCCTTTGCCATGCGAAAATGGAATCGTGGACCTTTCGAATTTGCGCGATCCGTCGCATCCATTTGATCCGCAATCCAAGCCGGGCCTTGACGAACCGGCGATCGTCTGGATCGATCTTCATATTCCCTCGGATGCGGTGGCCGGAGATTATGCGTTGCGTTGCGATATCGCCCCCGCCGGGGTGGATCAGTCGATGGCGACGCTGACGGGCACGGTTCATGTCTACGATTTTGCGATCCCGCAGGACCGGAACTTGTTGATGGTCAGTGAGATTGACTGGGATCGACTGCAGCAATTATATCCCGATGCGTTTGAAGCGATCACCCCAAGGCTTATGCACCGAGGCGACGACAAATATGCGGCTGCCATCGCCGTGCTGGACCAGTTGGAGCAGCTGGCGGCGGTGAACCGAACGGAGGTTGTTGTTCCGCGCCTGCAACCGACGGTCAAATGGTCGGTGGCCGATCGGCCGCTGGTGGATTGGTCGGATTTCGATTCGGTCGTTTCGCCCTGGCTGGAAGGGGACGGATTGCCCGACAAAACGCCTCTGGGATATTGGCCGGTGCCGCGCGAGGATTATCTCGACAATTACGACCCAGCGAGCCAGCGTGAATACTGGTCGAACGCCTCGACGCATTTCAACCGCATGGACTGGCTAAGCCATTCGGGGGTGGTGTTGTCCAAGCGTTCCGCCGGACGGGCGACGGCGCTGGAGAGCATCCAGCTTTCGATGGCCGCCCGGGCGATTATGGAAGCTCATCCGCTGACCCGGGTGATTTTGCCGCTGGAGGACGATCAGGTGCAGTTCGAGTCAACGGATAATCCGGCGTTGCTGCCGGTCGCGATGGCTGGGCGAATCATTTCACTGGCGCCGGGCCTGGTATTCGGCTCGCCCACGCAAAATTGGCCCCAGGAAGCGCCGCGGCCCGAGCACTGGATGATGACGGATTCGCAGGGGCTGGTGCCCTATCTCGGCGCGGGAACCGACCAGCGCGACGTGCGACTATGGGCTTGGCTTGCCTACCTGAAACACGCGGATTTGATCCAATGGTCGGGAGCGTTGCCCGAACAAAACGATCCGAACGCCGAGGCCGATCCCGGCAAACTCACCTGGTTTTATCCGGGAAGCTGGTTCGGCGTGGACGCACCCGTGCCGACCGTTCAGCTTAAATGGCTGCGCCGGGCGCAGGAGGATTACGAATATCTGTTGCTGGCCGAGCAGCGCGGAATGCGGACAAACGCATTTTTGCTGGCGCGGCTGCTGACCCGGCAAGTCGAGCTTCAGCCCGTCCAGGCGCCCGATCCGGAATTCGGCCTGCTCAGCGGAACCGTCGATCAGAAAACCTGGGACGAAGCGCACGAGCTTCTGGCCCGATCGATTTTGGCGCGGCCGCAGGGATCGACGCCGGATGATCCCCTGGTGAAATCCGCCGAGCAGCAATTGGATTTGGACATCATCCGCTGGCAAACGCCCAAGGAGCGACCGTACGTATTGCCCCGATCCGCCCAGTGGCTGTGGGACGATCCCAACCGGGCCAACGGCGATGCGTGGGCGTTTCTCAGGCTGGGCGTGGACATTTACAACGCCGCCGACAGCCGCCCGCAGGACAATCAGTTGCAATGGACCAGCGCCGGCGACGGATGGGAGTTCAAACCCGAACCGGTCGTGATCGGCGGGCTTCGCACGTATTGGGTCCAGCGATTTGCGATGACCGCGCGCGTGAACCTGGCCAACATCACCGCCAATTCACGCCAGCCGGTGGCGATCACGTTTGTTGATGGATACACAAAAGACGCCTATTCCGCGCAGGCGATGCTGCCGGTCGCGACCAGTGTGCGGCGCGAGGGAAATCTGCGGATCGACGGCAAGCTGGATGACTGGGCGACCGAAGACCTGATTCACGACGGTCGGCTCACGAAAATGGTGGACCGGCCGTCGATCCAACATTGGCGGCTCGAACCATCTTCGACGGATTCGCGCATTTATACAGGCTGGAGTGACGACGATTTCTACGTCGCGTTCCGCGTCGGCGGGATTTCCGATCGGCAGCTCCTTCATCGGAATTTCGTGGACTACCAATTCCGCCGGGCCTGGGGCGAAGATTTGTGCCAGGTTTTGATCCAGCCAGTTTTTGATGACAATTCGGTCGGCCCGGTTACGTATCTCGCCTGCAAGCCTAATGGCGTCTGCATGGTGAAACGAAGGCTGGATCCTCGGACAAATTCGGACCCGTGGCGGGAAACGGATGGAACCGCCGTGCGATACGCCGCCAATCCCGAGCAGGGAATATGGACCGGCGAGATGGCGATCCCATGGAAGCTTTTGTTGAACGACAGCCCCAACAGGCCGCAACTATTGCGCTTCAACTTCATCCAGCATTTTCAAAACACGGGCGAATCCGCGAGCTGGGCCGGACCCATAGATTTCGATCAGGACGATGGGTTTATGGGACTGTTGTACCTCCGCGAATTCGGCTCACCGGGCCTGCACGCGCAGCCATAAGCGCGGAAGAGAGCAATCATTACTCCCAGATTAACGTCGGCGCCCCCTGGTGACCGCGGTCACCCCCTGTTTTTCATTGCGTCGGGGGCGGCGTGTTGTACATTTATCGAGACCCTCCGGAGGGGAGAATTTTCTCACGTATTGGTCCCCGGGGTGGTAACATTTGTAGTTCTGGGTGCGTGCTTCTAATCCTTCAAGGAGAGAAACATGTTTGGTATCGGGAAGAAAAAGATAGTTGCCGCAGCGGTTCTGGGAATGGCGGCATTCACCACATCGCACAACTCGGCATTTGGGTTTGTCGCGAGTCTTACGAATAACAATTCGACGTTGTCATATAGCAGTGTCAGCAACGCGACCAGTTGGGTTGTCGATGGCGTCGATCAATTCGGCGGCTCACCGGCCGGCGGGGATTCGCTTCAGTATTTCAACGGAACCTCTTATGCCCCCATTTCCAACCTGACCGTTGTGACTCCTCCGGTGGTGACCGGCAACATCGCCAATGTGACGTTGGGCGGAACGCTTGACGGTGATAATTTCACCATCGGGATAAAAGGCATCCTCGTCGGCGGCAGCGCGGGTGGCGGTGTGTCGGCGATCAATGAAACCATTACCGTAAGCAACCTGGGTCCGGCGCAGGCGCCGGGTGTTCAGCAGGCAGGCGTGATTGGTACTCCGGTCGATTTCTTCATCTCGGATACATTCGATGCCAATCTCAACGCGACCCCGAACGATGATACATTGACCCTGAGCCCAAGCGGATCGCCGAACCTGGCCACCCAGACCGATCCGGCAGGGGTGAAGCTGACTTACTCCACGATTCCGACACCTTCTTCTTTCGCTCTGATCAACAACGGATCATCCAGCAGCAGCGTCGGTCCCGCGACAGGCAATGAAGCGTTCACTTTCATCTGGGATTTGGACCTTGCTCCCGGCGATACCGGGATCATCAGCAACACGATATCGCTGAGCGGCGCCGACACCTCGGCCCCCGCAGTACCGCTTCCGAATACCGCCGCCAGCGCGCTGGCGACCCTGGGCGGATTGGGAATCCTCGGCGTACTTCGCCGCAAGCGAGCGGCCGTGTAAACTCGCTCTGACAATAACTAAAATCGATGAAGCCCCGGGAATCATCTTCCGGGGCTTCTTTGTTTTGCGCCTTGACGCATCGAACGTCGCCTTGCAGCATGGTCCGTGAATGGCCGACATTGCCAAGGGGCGATCGAGATTCGTCAGACCGGCGGCGATGTTGGCCGCTTCCATTGTCATGCTCACGTTGGCGTTCGCGCCGATGGGACAGTTTTATCTTGCCTGGGTGGGGCTTGTACCGTGGCTGATCTGGCTGGCGGAATCCCGGTCCCGCAAATCCGCATTTTTTTGCAGCTGGATCGCGGGAACCATCTTTTTCATCGTCAACATGTGGTGGATGGCGATCATCAGTTGGCCGGGGATGCTGGCGCTGATGATGGTCTGCGGGATTTTTTGGGGGCTGGCGGCATTAATCATTCGCGGGGCGGGGTTTCTTCAGGGCGGGATACTCAGTGGAGTCCTTGGCATTGCCGTCGTCTGGACGGCAACCGAATGGGTCCGGGGCATCATTTTTACGGGATTGCCCTGGCTGTTTCTGGGCTATTCACAGACGCCGATCCTGCCGATGTGCCAGATCGCGGATATTACCGGCGCGTACGGGGTGACGTTCTGGGTGATGGCGGTCAATGCGCTGGCGGCGATGGCGTGGCTCAATCGCGGCCGGCTGCGCATCGTGTTACCCGCCGCCACAGTCGTGGGGTTGATGACCGTCATCTCGCTGGCATACGGGCTGTTTCGCATCGGGCAGACCGAGCGTTGCCTTTCGCCCGGCCCGACCATCGCGGTGGTTCAATCAAACTATCCTCAGAGCAACAGCGGCGAAAAGGGAGCCAAGATCGAGGAAAGGCTCGATTTCCATATCCGGCAGACCATGGCGGCTCTGAACAAATCGCCGGGAAAAATCGACATGGTCGTCTGGTCCGAAACGATGATGGATGCGCTCAATACCGTGGCCCGACTGGAAATCCCGGCGTTTCAGGACGAATTTAATGTGCTGAGCAAGCTGGCGAGAGACAATCATGTCGCCCTGCTCGCCGGCGGCGAATATTACGGCAATTGGCAAAACGAGGTGCGCGACGACGGAACCTACCCGGTTCCTGAAGATCGGCGGAACACGGCCTATTTATTCGACAAGGATGGACGCGAGGACGACTCGCTCGGCCATCGATATGACAAGATCCATCTCGTCCCGTGGGGTGAATTCATCCCGGGGAAGGATTCGATGCCGTTTTTGTACAAGCTGTCGGTGACGCTCGGTCCGAAATATTATACGGATTACGTGATGCAGCCGGGTGATACGCTTACGGTTTTCAAGCTCCACGGAGATGGAAAGGATTGGCGATTTGTCACGCCCATCTGTTTTGAGGACATCGATGCGCGGATATGCTCGGCGATGTTCCGGCCCGAAGGAGATGGCGGCAAACGCGCTGATTTTCTGGTGAATTTGACCAACGATGGCTGGTTTAAGGGGAACGAGAACGCGGATCATCTTCAGGCCGCCAGCTTCCGCAGCATCGAAAACCGGGTATGGACCGCTCGCAGCGTGAACACGGGGATCAGCGGGTTCATTGATTCCGTGGGCGATTGCAGCGATCTTTTACCCGTGCGGGAGGCGGGGACCAGCGCCCGGCAGATCATGATCGACGGGCGCTTGAGTTTTTATACGAAATTTGGTGATGTTTTCGCATATATGTGCGATGTGTTTGCCGTCGGGATTGCCGTTTGGGCCTGGCGGAAAGCGCGGGGCACCAAAGTGAAGAAGGAAGAGTCATGAACAAGAGAGTGATTAGTTGGCTGCTAGCGCTGGTGTTGGGAGGATGCGCGTCGGCGAGTAACGACAGGAAAATGCCGGTTCCATCGCCTCCTGTGCAGCCGGCGCCGAAATATTCGCCGCAGGTTCTGGATTCCGAATTGCGGGCCAAAGCTCGCGAGGAACTGTTGGCCCAGGCCGACAGCGACGATCCGGTTTTACGATGCAATGCGATAGAAGCCCTGAGTGACGTGGATCCGGAGGACGCGGCGCCGGCCGTGCTGAAAGGGTTGAGTGATCCGCGGGCGATGGTCCGGTTCGCCTCGGCGGTGGCAGCCGGCCAGATGAAATTGGTGGATGCCTACCAACCGCTGGAGGCAATGGCGTACGACCCCAGCCCGCAGGTGCAGGCGGGAGTCAGGTTCGCGCTTCATCGCCTGGGAGACACGCGATTGAGCCACGACCTGGAACGGTTGGCCGGCAGCACCGATCCACATGTTCGCGGAACCACTGCGTTTGTCGTGGGGCTTTTGCGGGAGCCCAGCGCGGCCAAAATGCTCACCACGCTTTTGTCGGATCCGGTGCCGGCGGTGCGAATCCAGGCGGCCGAAGCGCTCTGGCGCATCGGGAATCAAAGAGGGTTGGAAGATCTGGTCGCCTTTTCCATCAGCGGGTATCCGGACGATCAGATGATCGCATTGCCCGCAATCGCCGAGACCGGCGATCAGCGTGTCATCCAGCATATTCGCGGGCAACTGGACAACGATTATATCGAAGTATCGCTGGCGGCGGCGCGCGCTCTGGGAATGCTCGGATCGGATGAGGGGTGGAACATTGTCGTCCCCGCCGCCACGAGCAAAGACCCCCGGCAACGTTCGCTGGCGGCTTTGGCGATGGGAGCGATCGGGCGGTCCGATTTACAGCCGTATTTGAAGGACCTCGTCAGGGATAAGGAACCCGCCGTGCGCATCTCGGCGGCGACTGCCATTCTCCAACTGCGCGGGCCGGCCGATGTGCGGTCGTCGGTCTCGGAGAATTAATTGAACGGGGTCCGGGAAGACATGCTGGTTGAATCCGCGGCGAAGGATTGCAAATTCACCGCGGAGCGCCTGATCCTTTTCCTGATCGCGTTGGCTCCGGCGGTTTACCTGGCGTGGCTGATATCCAAGACGGCGGTCAACATCCCCGTCATGGACGAATGGGATTATGTTTTTCTCTTTCGTCATCTCGCCTCGCATACGCTGACCCTTCAGGATCTGCTCCAGCAGCACAATGAATCGCGGACAACGCTGCCAAACCTGATCGTCCTGGGGCTGGGCGCACTCACCCGATGGGACACGCGTTGGGACATGTGGGTCACATTTCTGTTCGCATGCGTGATTTCGGTGAATGTTTATTGGCTCGGCCGGCGCACGATGAACGGCTGGCAGGGGCTGGTTTTATGGGGAATCGCCAACCTGCTGATCTTTTCGACCGAGCAATCGGAGAACTGGACGTGGGGCATCCAGATGATCGTTTTCATGCCGATCATGTTCATCACCATGGGGATGCTGATCGCGTACTCGCGGCTGAACGTGACGTGGAAGTTCGTGACCTGCATGGCGCTGGCAACCGCGTCAACTTACTCGTACGCCAACGGGCAGTTGGCGTGGCCATTGCTGCTGGTGGCGCTGATTGTCGGATCGCGGGAACAGACGCCGCGGCCCGGGTGGCGGGTTGGGATGTGGGGGGCGGCCTGGGCGATGAACCTGTGGGTCTATTACCGCGATTACCATCAACCGACACGCCATCCAAGCATGCTGCTGGTCCTGAAGCAGCCGATCAAAGCGATGGAATATTTTGCCGCGTTTCTGGGGGCCTCGCTGGGCAAGGGGTTCGAACGAATATGGGTTTCGGTTGCGTTTGGTGTGGTGCTGCTCGTCTGCCTCGTGATCGCGTGCTGGTATGTGTGGCGAAGGCGCGAGCAGCCGGGATTCGCCCAATCCGCGAGCGTCTGGATATCGATTGCGGCCTATGTGGTGGCCAGCGCGGTGGTCACCACCGCGGGACGAATGGGATTTGGCGTGGACCAATCGCAGGATTCGCGCTATACGACTTTCTCCCTGTATTTGGTCATTGGGTTGCTCTACCTGGGTGCGATTATCGTGCAAGACCTCCATCGCCGAGGCAAAACTCTCCCGGCACGGACCTGGGCGGTCCTGGGGCTGGCGTTGGTTCTGCTTCCGCAAACGGTGACGCAAGCCGCAGGCTATCAGTCGATGTGGTTGTATCGTCACTCTCATCTGACGGAAAAGGCGTGCGTTCAATTGCTGAACATTTCCGTGGTCCCCCCATGGCTTGCTTATCCCGAGGCCACGAAAGTAATCGCCGAGGCTGGGTTTCTGGACGAGATTGGTTATCTCTCCCCGCCAATGGTTAAGGGGCGAGACCTTTCGGCGATCGCAGGGGATGCAAAGGGCAAGTCATTGGGGTATTTCGACATGCTGGTTCCGTTGCCGGCGGCTACCTGGTTAGTCGCGGGGTGGGCGATCGATCCGGACCAGGCTGAGCCCGCGAAGGTGGTGATCCTGGCCGGAGAGGACGCGAAGGGCGAACCTCGCGGGTTTGCGGTGGCGATTGTTACCCAAAAGCGGCCGGATGTGGCAACCGCGCGGCATGATAGGGCGTATGAAACGAGTGGATGGGATGCGACGTTTAAATCCACCGATGTGCCGCCGGGAACCCGGGTCATTTCCGCCTGGATGTATGACCCGATGACGGGGTTGGCGTATCGTTTGGAGGGGACTTATCCGTGGGAAAAGCGTCTTTCGGGTCCCTAAACCGGCGAACCCGCGTCATTTACGAAAAAACTTGACAGGCAATGGGTTAACACTAGGATAAACACCGTGTCAGCGTGCGTGCCCCGCTAATTCTGGTCCGCCGCGGATATTTCGTCCGTTTGTTGAAAGCTGAAAGATTTTGCGGGTGTGGGAGTAGTCCGAGGAGCAGCATTTGAGCCCCCTTACCAAATTATTCGTGGTGTTGTTGGTGGTCGTGTCGATGTTGAACGCCGCCGCGATCGTGGTGTTCGTCAACAAGGCAGCGCCGTTGCAGCCGCAGTTGAGCGCATTGAGCCAGCAGTTGCAGTCAACCCAACTGCAGGCGGCGTCAAACCTGGCGGCCCGGCAGAAGTCCGAGGATAATTACAACGCCGAGGTTCAGCAGCATCAAAAAGACAACAGCAACAATCAGGCCGCCATCGGCGCCGTGCAGACGCAGTTGAATGACGCCCGCGTCACCGTCGCCCGTCTGCAGGCGGACAACACCGATCTCCAGGCCGCGGTTAACACCGCCAACAGCAACGTCCAGTTTTCCACTTCCACCGCCAATAAGCTCCAGGAGCAGGCGACGCAGCTCAGGACATCGAACGATAAATTGGCCAAGGAAAACGAAGAGTACGGACGGCGCAACGCGGAACTGACCAGCACCCTGGACAGCCTGCAGGCTCGCCAGGAAGAAACCCAGGAGAAGCTCGCCCAGACCAAAGAAGACCAGGAAAAGCTGGCGGCGTTTATGACCCAGCGGGGATATGACCCTGACGCGGTTCTTAAAGCCCCATCCGACAGCGAAATTGCCGCTCCGTCGATCCAAGGCGTCGTCCGCGAAAAGAGCGTGATCAACGGCAACACGTTTGTCACGATCTCGGTCGGTAGCGCCGACGGCGTCGCCAAGGGAATGAAATTCTACGTCGTCAATGGAGCCGACTTTCTGGGAATCGTGACCATCGACACGGTCGATTCGGATAATTCCATCGGAAAGCTCGACGGAAGCCCCGACAAGATCGACCAGGTACAGAAGGGCAACGAGGTCAAGACGCAGTTGCGGTCTTAACTGCTCGCAAGGGTTTATCGCATTGGAGCTCTCAATGAGTCGGATCGCAACAGGTGATCGGCCGGTCATCGTCAAGCCAACAAACAACGTATATACCGTGCTTGTGGCGGTGGCGACGCTGGTAAACATCATCTGTTTTCTGCTGATTTTGCTGCGATATACCGCTGTGTTCGGGAGCGGTGCGAACCTGTTTTCCCCTCATTGATTCCGCCGGCAAAGATACACGCGTCAAACGTCGACGCCTCCAAACTCATGCCATTTCGGCTGCGTGATTGCCTGCCGTTTGCCGCGTTCGGCTCTCCGGGGTTTAAGTTCCTGGATACGGGACCGTTGGTGGATAATGAGTTGGAACTTGTGACGCCTTCGCTGGCCTGGGCGGATGCGGTGCTGGCGGCCTGCCGGCATCCGACATCGCTCGAGCAGTCCCCGGCGCTGGCCGATACATCCCGGAAGCAAATCCTGGATTTTCTGAGGGCCTGCCCCGACGGCCATCAGAACGTAAAAGGCTCCAGCGATCTATCGCCCGCCTATCACTTCTGGATGCACCTGAGAAACGATTCCCAATTCCCCATCGCCGGCGGAATCAACCTGCGGATCGGAAACCAATTCGACCTGGTGATGTACCACGGCCAGATCGGATACCATGTTTACCCGCCGATGCGCGGACGGCACTATGCCGAGCGGGCCTGCCGGCTGCTTTTGCCGCTGGCGCTGCGGCACGGGATAAATCCCGTGTGGATTACGTGTAATCCGGACAATTTCGCGTCGCGGCGCACCTGCCAACGGCTGGGCGCCCAGTTGGTGGAGATTGTACCGGTGCCGGTTGGCAACCCTTTGTTTGCGCGGGGGAAACGGAAAAATGCCGCTACCGCGTCAACCTGACTTGATGGCGACGGCGCGTCAACGCCACGCCGGCAACCCCGACTAAAATTCCGGCGATCGCGGGCTCGGGAACCACTTCATTCATTGCAGTTTGGGCGATCACGTCATTCTGCGCGACCTGCGTGCTTCCGTTGATGTAGGTGTAATCGTCCCAGCCGGTGACGCTCGGGCTGGCCGAAGTGTTGGTGATCTCCATCCGCAGGGCGTCGTACATCACGCCATCGGGGTGGGAACTCACCCCAAACGTAAATTCGTTGTCGGCCCCGATCGCGCTCAGGTCCGATACCGGGAATTGAAACGCCGCCCATTGATAGAAGGCGGCATCGCCGCTGCGGACCATTGGGTCGTCCGGAGCGAAGTTGTTATAGCTCCATGTCTCGGAATGGCCGTTCAACGTAACGACCAGGCTGGCATCCTGTGCCAGCAGCGCCACCGACAGCACCACGTATTGTCCCTGCGCCTCCTGCGGAGCCGTCACGGCAAAGTGGACCTGCCATGCCGACCCGTGATAATTCGCCGGGCCGCCGCCAGCCGTCACGTAGGCCGGGCAGGTGTTGGTGTAATTGTCGTCAGTGCCGTTGCTGGAATCGTAAAGTCCTGGATTGAAGGTTTGCCATTGGTTGGCGATCCAGGCGTTCGGGTTGTTCGTCGCCGGCTGGGCCACCCCGCCGATTGTCGTCGCGGTCGCGTTGTAGGAGACGTAGCCCGGAGTGCCAAGCGCCTGCTCCTCTGCCCAGTAGTCATACGCGCCGTAATATTGCCGCTGATCGCCGCCCGCCGCATTGTGGCCGTTCATGAATTCATTGCTTGACCGATTGGGCGTTCCGATTGTCCAGATCGGCGCCGCTGTGCCGAAATTCTCCGGAGTGAACTTCACATTCTGCGGAATCGTGACCAAGCCGTTTTTCACCTGCACGCCGTCAACCCGCGTTTCGCCCCATTGGCCCAACTCGTACATCGACATCCGGTAAGTACCGGGAACAACGTTGGCGATCGTCACCGCGCCGCTCTGCGAGACCTGGCCCGTGTATTGATATCCCTGCGTCGATTCCTGGAAGTTCACGCCGGGTTCGGAAAGGACCACGGTGTTATTAGCCGTATTCGAACTCCAGCCCGCCGAGTTCGACGCGTTGACCTGAACGGTTCCGCGGCTTGCATTGGACACATAGCCACTGGTCGCCAGTTCGGCATCGGTTGCGAATTCAGCCTGATCGTTGGAGATTGCATTGATCGCGTTCTGATTGATCTGCGCCGCCGTGGTCCCGGTGGTCGATGAAACCGTGAATCCATAGGGTCCAAACAATTTGGTCGTGGCCACTCCCTGGGTCGGGTAGTAGCCATACCCGGGATACGTTCCACTGCCGCTACCGTCGATGCCATAGTGATCTGAGAGGAATTCCATGTTCAGGATTCCGGGATCCGTCCACGCCAGTTCCTGTTTCGTCGGACCGCCTGTCAGCGTGTCGGTTGAGGGATCGACTTCCGAAACCGCATAGTTGTTGCCGTACATCGTCTCGGCCTGGAAAAACTGTGTGTAGACGGAGTAGTCGTATTTGGTGAAGAAATTGGTGTCGTTGTCGCCGGCGATCCCGCTGCCGGTCAGATCGTAAGTAACATTTTGCACGGTGCGACCGGCTTGGGCGGTGATGGTGTTGAAGTTCGAATTTGTGCTCGGAATGCCTATCGTTGTCTGCGCATTGGCCGTCCCAAGCTGGTTCGGACCCGTGTTGATCTGATAAAGATTCGGGAACGTGCTGGGATTGGATCGAAACAGGAACTGTCCTTGTCCCACGCTCGTCGTGGGATCGCTCGCAGCGTGGTTCAGCACCTCGTAACAGTAAACCGTCGGATCGTTGGCGAACAGCACGTAGTGGAACGCATAGGTGATCGGATTGACCGTCGTGCCGGTCGACGCCACGTTGGTCCAGACATCCACATAGCTGTTGCCAGGACCTACGTTGGACTCGAATGTCTGTGTACCGGCGCCGAACGGCGTGCCGGCAGTCTCCTCGTCCAACTCGGGCGTGCCGCCACCCAGAAGATTCGAACTGCTCCCGAATTTGATGGACGTAATGTCTTCAGCCTTCGGGTCGAAGACCGCCGTAATTTGGCCGTTGGTGATCGTCCAGTTGGTGCTGCTGTTTTCGGTCAGGCTGACCTGGGCATGGGAAAGAGACGGAATTGACCCCAAAGTAGCCGTTATCGCGGCAAAAAATGCCCGATGGGAGCGAAGGTCCCCACCGACTCGCCGTCCGTTAGGCATTGTCTCCGCTCCTCGCTGCCCCCAATTGCCTTCACAAATTTCCGCCGCAATTCCCAGTATTTACCATATTTCTCGCGGCAGAGTCAATGAAAATTGCCGGAAGATCGAGAAAGTATGATCAAAAAAAGGCTTCATCGCCGCGGTTTTCGGCTTCGGCGGTTGAGCAGACCCCCTCCCGACACGGCCAGCAATGCGAAAATGCTCGGTTCGGGAACACTACTCAGGGATGATGCACTTTCCGCCGTGAGGTCGGCGGGTCCGGCCTGCGCTGCGGACTGGCCGAGATTGGCCGAGAACAGCGTGAAGTCCTCGGCATTTACCGTGCCGTCGTAATTGAAGTCCCCGCCATCCCAACTGCCGCTCTGACCAAGGTTCTGCGAGAACATTGTGAAGTCTTCGGCGTTGACCGTTCCGTCAAGATTGGCGTCGCCGAGCAGGGTAAACATGATTTCGATCTCGCCGGACGGCAAACCCGCGACGATGCCATCGGCGCCGTCGGCGTAGCCGACGCCATAAAGAAGGCCGCTGGCGGCGTCGGCCGTTGCCACGTCGCTGCTGATGATGGACGGACCGGACGCCCCGTAGTAGCCGTTTTTGATCCACGACACGATCGAAGAAATCGGATCGGGCCCGCTGCCGTAGTCGATGATCAAGGCGTTGTTCCCGATATCGAGCGTCGACGTGCCGATCACGGTCAACGAGGACAGCGTTGAAGTCCCGATGCCCGCCGCGAGTTGGACGGTGCCGCCGCTGATGGTGAGGCTGCTGTTGGTTGGCACTGCGCCGGCGACGCCTTCCACTAGCGCGCCAGCATTGACAACCGTGCCGCCCGTATAGCTGTTGACCGTATTCAACGTGAGCGACCCCGTCCCATATTTCGTCAATCCAGTGCTCCCGGCGATCTTCCCGGTTCCGCCGATGACGTAGTTTCCGGAACTATTGTTCACCAGAATCGAGCTTGGCGTGACCGTCGTGTTCAGAGTGACGTTGTAATGGCCATTGTTGGAGTCGTTGAAGACCGTGTTGGCGCCTGTGGCAAAAGTGGTCTCATTGGCCGACGTTGTCCAGCTTACCAGCCCCGTGGTCCAGTTCTGGTTCACACCATTATCCCACGTCATCCCGTTGCCGGTTCCGCCCGCGTTGGTCCAAGTCAGCGTGGGAGTCGCGACCGCATCGTTCTGCGCGACCTGTGTGCTTCCATTGATATAAGTGTAATCATCCCAACCGGTGACGGTCGGGCTGGCCGATGTGTTGGTGATTTCCATCCGCAGGGCGTCGTACATCACGCCGTCGGCATGGGAACTCACTCCAAATGTAAATTCGTTGTCGGTCCCCACCGCGTTCAGGTCCGAGGTCGGGAACTGAAACGCCGCCCATTGATAGAAGGCTGAGTCGCCGCTGCGGACCATTGGATCGTTCGGAGTGAAGTTGTTGTAGCTCCACGTCTCGGAATGGCCATTCAACGTGACGACAAGACTGGCATCCTGCGCCACCAGCGCCACCGACAGCACCACGTATTGTCCCTGCGCCTCTTGTGGGGCCGTCACCGCAAAGTGGACCTGCCATGCCGACCCGTGATAGGCCGCCGGGCCGCCGCCGGTAGTCACGTAGGCGGGACAGATCTTCGAGTATTCGTCTGTGGTGTCGTTACTCGGATCGTAAAGTCCCGGATTGAAGGTTTGCCATTGGTTGGCGATCCAGTCGTTGGGGTTATTCGTCGCCGGTTCGGCAACGCCGCCGATCGTCGTCGCCGTCGCGTTGTAGGAGACATAGCCCGGCGTGCCCAACGTCTGCTCCTCCGCCCAGTAGTCATACGCGCCATAATATTGCCGCTGATCGCCGCCGGCCGTGTTGTGACCGTTCATGAATTCGTTGCTCGACCGGTTGGGAGTCCCGATTGTCCAGATCGGCGCCGCCGTGCCGAAATTCTCCGGAGTGAACTCCACGTTTTGCGGAATCGAGACCTGGCCGTTTTGCACCTGCACGCCATCGACCCGCGTTTCGCCCCATTGGCCCAGTTCGTACATCGACATCCGATATGTTCCGGGAACCACGTTAGGAATTGTCACCGTCCCGTTTTGCGAGACCTGGCCCGTGTATTGATTCCCTTGCGTCGATTCCTGAAAGTTCACGCCGGGTTCGGAAAGGACCACCGTATTGTTCGCCGTATTGGAACTCCAGCCCGCCGAGTTCGACGCGTTGATCTGGACGCTTCCGCGGCTTGTGTTAGGCACATATCCGCTGGCGGTGAGTTCGGTGTCGGTGGCGAATTCAGACTGATCGTTGGCAATCGCATTGATCGCGTTCTGATTGATCTGCGCCGCCGTATTCCCGGTGGTAGTTGACGATATCGTGAACCCGTATGGACCATACAGCTTGGTCGTCGCGATTCCCTGAGTCGGATAGTAGCCATAACCGGGATATGCCCCGCTGCCCGAGCCATCGATCCCGTAGTGATCCGAAAGGAACTCCATGTTCAGGATTCCCGGATCTGTCCACGCCAGTTCCTGTTTGGTCGGGCCGCCGGTTAGCGTGTCGGTTGATGGATCCACCTCTGAAACCGCATATTGGCTGCCGTACATCGTCTCGGCCTGGAAAAACTGCGTGTAGACGGAGTAATCGTATTTGGTAAAGAAATTGGTCCCGTTGTCGCCGGCGATACCGCTGCCGGTCAGATCGTATGTGACGTTCTGCACGGTGCGCCCGGGTGTTCCGGCCAAGACGCTATTGAAGTTCGGATTGGTGCTTGGTACGCCGATCGTGGTCTGCGCATTGGCCGTCCCAAGCTGGTTCGAGCCCGTGTTGATCTGATAAAGATTGGGGAATGTGCTGGGATTGGATCGAAACAGGAACTGCCCTTGTCCCACGCTCGTCGCGGGGTCGCTCGCGGCGTGATTCAGCACCTCGTAACAGTAAACCGTCGGATCGTTGGCGAACAGCACATAGTGGAACGCATAGGTGATCGGATTGACCGTCGTGCCAGTTGAAGCCACGTTGGTCCAGACATCCACATAGCTGTTGTTCGGGCCAATGTTGGACTCGAACGTCTGTGCCCCTGTTCCCAATGGCGTTCCCGCGAATTCTGCGTTCAAGCTGCCATTGGTCCCACCGCCGGGATTCAGTAGATTCGCCCCGGAACCCAGTTGGATCGACGTAATCTCTTCACCAGCTGGGTCGAAGACCGCAGTGATATCGCCGTTGGTCATCGTCCAAACGGTGTTGCTGGTCTTCGTGAGCGTGACCTGGGCATGGGAAAGGGATGGGATTGACCCCAAAGCAGCAACGGCAGCGGCGAGAATCGCCCTCTCGGCGCGATTACGGCCCCCAGACTTGGGCGTACACATGGCCTTTCACTCCTCGCTCGCTCCAAACCAAAGTTTTACTCGAAACCCACCCTAATTACCAGCATTTTCCGCATTTTCCAGCAGAATGTCAATGAAAATTAGCCCCCGATGCTCGGGGTTAGCTGGAATTGATGCTGGGGGATTCCAATGCCATCAAATATGTAACGGAAAGAGCGAATTGGCAAACCAAATCCAAATTGCTGAAAATTGCGCAGGCTTCCCCTTCGCCGCTCCATCACGCTTCAATACGGCCTCGCCGCAGACCGGCGATGGCGTTGGCGATGACCACTATCGCGCTGCCGACAACCAGAAGGACTACGGCGTAGAGCCAGCCTTGCCAGGTCACGGCGTCGGCGGGATTAAATACGGAGACGGCTGGTGGAACGGAAGATGTATCCGCGGTGGGCGTGGCTGTCACGGCAATGTGGGCGGGAACCGCCGGCGCGACGCGCGGCGGGGATGTGTGCAGAACGATGTTCTGATCGCCGGCGCGGGCGGATTGGCGGTTATATCCTCGGCCGACGTAGTAGAAGACGGTCAGGCGGTCGCCGGAGACCACCGTGCAATTGAATTTGCCGTCGCCGTCCGTGGTCAGATTGTTGTATCCGGTGCGTGGACCGTTGACGTAGATTCGCTGTCCGGCGACCGGCTTGTTGCCGCTGTCGAGCAAAACGCCGGCGACCGAGGAATCTCGCTTGTAAAGCGTCAGATCGTGGGTGGTAGTCGTCTGCCCGGCCTGCAGATGCAACTGGGAGCTGCTTGCCTGGCCGTAGCCGTTGCAGTTGGCCTCGATGATGTAATTGGAATCGGCCCAGAGAGAATCGGCCTTGTAGTTTCCCTTCTCATCGGTGGCGCCCACATCGTTTCCGAAAGAAAAACGAGCTGATTGAGTGATCAATTCGATCCGAGCGCCTCTGAGCGGCTGGCCCTGGGCATCAACGACACGGCCCGTGATCGATCCGAGGGCGTCCTTTTCCAATTGAACGACGACTGGGCCGGTTGCGGAGCGCGTGAGAATCATCGCCCGGGGGGTTGCCATGGTGCCGGAGCGGGCGCGAATTTCGATTCTTCCGAGGCGGATCATCGGCATGGTCTGGAATGTCCCATCCGCGCCAGCGGTGATGGGATTGTTCTGGAACATCGGCGATTGATCCGAAGAAGCATAGACAGTTGCGCCGGCGACCGGATTGCCATCGGGATCGACGACCTTTCCCTTGATTGGCGACATCGTCACGCGCGGAAGACGGAACTCGACCGAGGCGGTGCCGCCGTCGGCGATCGTGACAGTTCTGTTGTCCGGGCTCGGCCTGCCAAAGCCGTCGGCTGGGGTGTCGGACATGATATAGACGAGCTGTTCACCGGGGGGAACACGGGCGGTGAAATGGCCGGTGGCATCGGTGTTGACCGACTGGACGTAACTACCCTCACGGGGATGTGCCGGGCCGTAGACGCCAAGTGGAACTCCCGCTACGGGGCTGCCATCGTCGGCGGCGATAACCGAACCGTTCAGAATCACACCGGGTATCAAGGTCAGATCGATTCCGGTTTTCGCGGCCCCCGCGGGAAGGGGGATGTTTTCGGTCGCCTTGGCGGTCCAGGACTTTTCGAGGTTCGGGTCGGGATGAATCGCGACAATGTATTGCCCGGGACGAAGCTGTTTGAGGGTGTACGTTCCATCGGCGGCGGTGGTGGCTGAGGTGGGACTGGCATCATTCGTTTCGGCGTCCACGACGATCCCGGCGGCCGGCGCGCCGGTGGAACTGTTTGTTACCTTGCCGGAAATAGTGGCCGCGGGAAAAAGCTGGATGGGATCGGCCTGAGTCTTGGGAGCGTTGGCGAGGACGATTTGGTCGCGATAAGTAAGACCCGCGAAATGTTCGTCATCAACGGATAAACTTGCCGTACCGCCTTGCGCAAGGCCGTGAATGGTGCAGACTCCGTTGGCATCCGTGACGGCGGACCATGGGGATCGGAAACCATCGGGTATCCAGAAGTTCGACATCGCCGTGCCGCCGACCTGGGGGCCATATAGCTGAGCGAGAGATATGGCGACACCGGCGGCGGGCTTTTTGTCGGCGGCCATGAACGTCAACGTCAGATCGGTGCCGGGAGTAAGACGGATTTTCTGATTTTGCATCGTACCGAGGCCAAAACCATCCGCCGTGGCGACAAATTCACCGTTCCCGTTGACTTGGGAGAAATGGTAATTGCCGTCGTCATCCGAGCGCGTCGTGGCGCATCCCGCCGCGTGGTGGGAGCGGGGACGTCATTGCCGGGATATTGGAAATAATAGATGGTGGCGTTCTTGACCGGCTTGCCGTCGGGGCCGAGAACTTTGCCGGTAATATCCGCGGCCAGTGCATGAGAACACAAGACGGCCGATGCGAGGACGATGCTGGCGAGGAATTTCACGCTTGCTCCAGTCCGCGGTGCGATTTACCGCGTCTCAATGGGATTGACGGAGTAATCCGCCGGAATTTCGTACTGATACGGCTTTCGGATAATCCGACGCATCCGTACCTGCCGGCGCCATCCGTCAGACGCAGCGCGGGAATGACAACAGCCCCGTAGCGTCGGTAAATCTCTGCCGCATCGGTCACGATGCGAAGAAAGCGGTCGACGTTTTTTATGGGCACTCGATAGAGATAAAACGCGTAGTACATGAATTTGCACGGCTCTTATAATCTTGACCACAGAGAATGAGTATATTCCCGGCTGTCGGGCTAGAATAGGGGTATGCCGTTCAGTCCAATTCCAGAGATTCTCGAAGAAGTGAAAGCCGGGCGATTGATCGTCCTGGTGGACGATGAAGATCGCGAAAACGAGGGAGATCTGGTCATCGCCGGCGACAAATGCAATCCAGCCGCCATCAACTTCATGATTAAATTCGGCCGAGGCGTGCCGTTTATCCCCACCACGGAAGAGCGTCTGGGAGAGCTCAAAATTCCGATGATGACGAAGCTCAATACGGCTCGCCATGGGACGGCAATGGCTGAGATGGTCGATGCCGTGCATGGCACCACCACTGGCGTCAGTGCGTTTGATCGAGCCGCAACCGTGCAGGTGTTTATCGATGATGACGCCCGGCCCGATGACCTTGCCCGCCCCGGACATATGATTCCACTTCGGGCGATGGCCGGTGGGGTTCTGGTCCGCGCGGGTCATACGGAAGCCATCGTCGATCTCTGCCGACTCGCGGGCCTGAAGCCGGTTGGAGTCGGCTGCGAAGTCATCGGCGAGGACGGGCAAATGATGCGGCGTCCTCAGCTCGAACTATTCTGCCAGGAGCATGGACTGAAAATGTGCTCCATCGCCGACCTGATCAGCTATCGCCTGAAGCGCGAGCAGTTCGTGCGGCGAATCGAAAGCGTTCAACTGCCGACGCGATGGGGCGACTTTCATCTTTACGCTTACCAAAGCGTGGTCGATGCTCAGCCGCATCTGGCCCTTTGCAAAGGCGGCATCGGCGACCTGGACAAAGATGGCAAAGTGATCGTTCATGAAGAACCCGTGCTGGTTCGCGTGCACAGCGAATGCCTGACTGGCGATGTTTTCGGCAGCGCCCGCTGCGACTGTGGGCCGCAGCTTTCGGAGGCGATGCAGATGATTGAAAAGGAAGGAAAGGGCGCGCTGGTCTATCTCCGGCAGGAAGGCCGCGGCATCGGCCTAGCGAACAAGCTTCACGCTTATGCTCTACAGGAAAAGGGATTGGATACGGTGGAGGCCAATCAGCGGCTTGGTTTGCCGGTCGACAAGCGCGACTATGGCATCGGCAGCCAGATTCTGCGCGACCTGGGCTTGCGGAAGATTCGGATCATGACGAACAATCCGAAGAAGATTTATGGGATCGAGGGGTATGGGCTGACGGTGGTGGAAGAGGTGCCGATTCGGATTGAGGCGGGGGAACATAATCGGGGATATCTAGATACGAAGAAACAGAAGATGGGGCATAAGTTGTGAAGGCTGACCGGCCCATGAAGAATCGTGCCGCAGCCAAAATCCCGGCAGCTGTCTCCGCATTGCCAAAATCCTATCTTGAGTTGATGGGAGAGTTTCCGTTGCGGCCAATCAGGAACGGAACGGAATATGAGCGCGCAGCCGGGATCGTTCACCGGCTCGCGCTGCGCGAGGGTAAACTTAATGCCGGCGAGGAAGCATATCTCGAAGTCCTAGAGGAGGTGGTCGAGCGGTACGATGGCGAACATTACGCGGTCAATACCGATGATGTATATCCCACGCGAGCGTTACGAATGTTGGTGGAGCAGGCCGGCATGAGCGTGACGGAATTGGGCGAGTTGCTCGGCAGCAAGGGAGCGGCATCGGAACTTCTTAGCGGCAAGCGGAAGAAACCGAGCAAGACACAGATCGTCAAGTTGTGCGCGCGGTTCAGGGTGGATGCAGGGGTGTTTCTGCTGTCCGCCAGGTTGCCGGCGGATGCGGCTTAGGAACGACGGGACGGGACTAACTTTTTATCTGAGTTCAGATCTCCCCATTTCAAGTTCCCGGTCCGCCATTCGCAGTTTCAGATGCCATTGATCGAGATATAATGTCTGAAATGGCGGACAGGACCGACGGCAATTGGATTCTCGAAACTGCAATCAGTTTTGTGGAACGTTCAAATGGCAGTTTTTCAGCCGCCTCTGCGGAAGTGCAAAATGAAGCTCGTCGAAATCGCCAGAAAGGGGATTCTGAAAACTATTCGCGATGGATGGCTGTATGGGAAGAATTGCAAAATATTCGCGAAGACAAAACGAAATCCCACTTGACGTCCCACAAAGGAGCTTATTGGCAGCGTATTTTGGCGGCATCCAAATCCCATGTCCCCGGAGAGGAGTGTAGTTGCGGAGGCGCTAACAAAAACTGTCAATGGTGTGACGGGATAGGAATCGTTCAACCTCGAGGCACGACGGCGGCGTCTTTTTCTGCTCGTCCTAAATCTGCCGATGTCACAAAAAGAAAAAGAAGTGGAATTAAGGCTGCCAAGAGCATAACTACGGTATCCCCCAACAGTCTCGCAGAATGCTCTATTTGCGGCGCAAAATGAAGAGAGCAAAGCTTAAACGCCACATAGCAAGAAATCACCGCGGGAAACGAACGATACGGATCTGAACGAAATAAAGGTTCGCGTCACGCACCTTTATAGTTCTACCGATGCACTATTCATTACCTGAGATATACCGAGCCCACTCGGTCGACAAAGTAACAGCCTGACTCATCATGAAAACCGCGATTCTCGAGGGCCATCCGAAACTGCCGGGAGTCGATTACAGCATCAAGAATGGTCTGTTCGAGTCGCGGTGACTCCGTCGAATCTGGCTTCAGCCCTCGCCAGGCCGCTAGAAAATCAAACCGGTCGCCGTGTTTCAGTAAGCGCCCCGGAAGACAGCGGTCGCCGTAATTTCCTACAACAATGCCGTAACGCAAATACGGATGCACGTGCTTATGCGTTGTTGCTTTAGCACTGTACGTCAGAGCGTCGTGGGTTGTGACCGACCCGAGTTTAAGTTCGATAACAACACAAGGTGCCCAGCGGCCAGATTCCATACGCTCGATGATCATGAGGTCAGTCTCATACTTTGATATGCGTATCGCGGGTTTATCGTCTTCCGAATATGAAGGGATTTGGCAGGTATATGGGAGTTGCTTTCCCACCCAGACCTCGAAATCTCCCATTCGCCGCAATTCCGAATCGAGGTATTGGTTGAAAAGCGGTAGCAGCGACCTAACCCAAGTCTTCTCATTCATTAGCACCTCGGTTTTGAATCCGTGCACTCTATACGAAGCCGCCATCAAAAATCCATTTGCAATTAAAGCCGCCGGAGATGCGCTATAACCGAAAGTCGTGGATGTGCCGTGTCAATCTGGGAGCAACTGCCGGGCAGACGCGCCGCACAAGTGCGGCCGCTAAACGGGGGGGTCGAGTTTCGATCGGCAATTGGAAAATCCGCATTCGGCATTCCCTTCTCAATCCATCTGATACCGCATCTCCACCTGCGGCCCGACGATTCTAACCGTCATATCATGTGCAATATCCGAATACATCGGGATCAGCCGTGGCGCTGCCCCAGGCCAGGGCGAATTGTTCCAGCTGCATTTCGGCGTGCATCTTTTCGCTGACGCCCAGCACCACCTCGTTGGCTTTCAAATCTCGGGCGGCGGTGGCGATGGCGAAGAGGGGATTGTTGGTCGGCAGCACCACCGGATGAACTTGCTTGCCGACGTGCTCGGCGACGGTGACGATCTTGGTCAGCAGGTCGCGGTCGTGCTCGTCGACGCTGGTTTCCTGGTCGGTGACGCCGAGCGTGCAGTGCGGGAAGCACTTTGCAGGTGACGACGACCACGTCGCGCTCGGTGGTGTCGGTTTCCTGCAGAATGCTTCTGCAGCACCGGCAGGCTGTCGCGGGCCGCGGGCGGCGACCACGATCGGTTTGGGATGTTTCAGGCCCAGGGCATCGATGGTGAGGCCGTCGCTGGAGCGTTCGTTGAATTGCTCGAGATGCTCGTGCTTTCCGCCGTGGCGGCGGTGGGAGATGTGCTCGACGATGATGAAGACGATCAGGAACGTCACGGTGAAACCGACGCCCCAGATGGTGGCGGTTTTCTTGGTGAGCAGGTTGATCAGCGCGGTGCTGAGCCAGGATCAGGAAGACCGTGAAGATTCCGATGGGCAGATCGATTTCGCCGCTCTTGTCGCGTCTTGTGGATGTTGAGCGGCACTTCGGTATTGCGCGGGCGAGCGTGTCCTTGAAGCGCAGGACCGTCATGGACATGGTCATGAAGACGAACGACCAGATCACGCCGAAGGCATAGGCTTCGCCGAGCGTGTCGACGTCGCCGCAGGCTGGCGATGATCACGATCAATTGCAGGACCGCGACGAGATTGATCAGGCGATGGGTGGTGCCGAAGCGTTTGTGCGGATGCTGGAACCAGGGCGTGAGAACGCCGTCCTCGGCCAGGCGATTGAGCACGCCGTTGGAGCCGACCATGCTGGTGTTGACGGCGCCGGCGAGGATCAGGAATCCGACGATCACGACGAAACATTCCATGATGATCTTGAGCCAGCGGCGGGCCGGACAGATATTGAACCAGGCCGTTGATGAGATTGTCGCGGTAGCCGCCGTCATCGCGCTCGACGTGATGATTGGCGGTCGAGCATCGACGACCTTGTCTGGTCGTTGTCGATCGGATGTTCCTCGCCCTGGCGGTCGGTCCAGCGATTCATGACGATAGCCCCAATCGCGCGGGATGCGTCGGCATCGTGCTCGCGGAGATAATCGACTTCCACGTAGTCGTCTTGCCCTGAGATTGTCGGCGGCGATGACCGTTGATGACGACCTGCGTCATGACGCGCTTGCCGTCGGGAATGATCAACACCGCCAGGAAGCTGACAGGCTGGTCAGCAGCATCGAATAGAGGAAGATCACGAACCCGGCGCGGAGCAGGTTTTTGAGCTTGGGGGCTTCGATTTCGCGATTGACCTGGGCGAGCGATTCCTCGCCGCTCATGGCCAGCAGCGTGTGGCCGAAGGCGATGAGAATGCCCAGCGCGCCGAGGATTCGCGGGAAATGCTTCGAGCCAGCCCTTGGAGGATTCGTTTCCGTGCCGGGTCCGGCCGAATCGGTGAAGACCGGATGGAACGGCGGCAGCATGCAATGGGCATGTGCTGCATGAACAAGCGTGAGAACGCTCCAGCCGATGATCAGCACGCCCATGACGGTGGTGAGCTGCATGATCCGCAGGGCTTTGTCGCTGGATTCGTGCATGCCGATGATGTTCAGCCCGCCAGAAATAAATGGTGATGACGATGGCCAGCACGACGGTGGAAGCGTTGACGAGATGCTGTGACTGCGTCGGTGGGATCGATGGGCGCATGCCCGACATGGCGAGTGACCAGGTTGAGCATGTCGATGAACAGTCCGACGATATATTGCGCCGGCGGCGACGGCGCTGATCGGGCCGGTGAGGATGTAATCGAACATCAGGGCGCTGACCGAGAGTTTGGCCAGCCCCCCGCCGATCGCGCCCTTGACCACCTTGTACACGCCGCCGCGCGTGAACATGGTGCAGCTTTCGACATACACCGCCCGGACGGCATAGCTGAAGAGCATGACGCCGAGGATGAACCACGGCGCGGCCTTGCCGATGGCCTGCTCGCTGATGCCGCCGATGTAATAGGCGGTGCTGGCCAGGTCGCACAGCACGATGGCGGCGGCCCGCCAGAAGCTGATAAAGGCGAGGGCAACGCTGCTGACGACCAGGACGTTGACGTGGCGTCGGGTGCCGGTTTCGGGAAGCTGGGCAACGTCAAAGCCGTTGGTGGTCGTAGGAATCTGAGCCATGGCGAAACTTACTCCGTGGCGGTGCGCCGCGGTGGATCACAAAATGCGCGCCAATGCAGCCCGGGAAATACCGGGTCCGCGTGAATCGAGCGAGCTGGTTAACTAAAGGGGGGAACGCTTCAAGCGGGCGGGCCGTGACGGCCGATCGTACCCAAGCGTAAATTCCCTTTCAGAGGCCTACGGAGTTAGCTGACGGGCTGGGCGCTGAAAGTCGCCCTCGGCCAATACAGGCCGATTCGCCCCTGCTCGACAGGGTTGTATCGGAGGCAATCCATAGCGGGAATCCGAACCGCTCGGAGCCGCTGGTTTGACACCGAAACCATCCCATCAAGCTGCGCGGGACACTCGCCCCGCGATGGGTTCCCCGCGCCCGGGATTGTCTCCCAGAGCTTAGGCGGTCTTACGAAGGGGGGAAGGATAAACAGCGGGCGGGGGTTGTCAAGCGGAAAGTGGAAATCGTGGGCAACCCCACCGCGGCGCGGTGCGCGTTTGGGGGCCGTTAGCTTTAATGGACTTTATCCAGCTTATCGGCTAGGATCATTGCCGGTAAGTCAGACGACCGAGTCTGTTAGCACGAGTCCTGGAAACGTTCTTCAGTTCCCGTCCGTAACGCCCTCGCCTCGCCTACCACACGGGCCGAAGTCGGCCCCTTTCGGAAGCACCCGGAAAGAACAGGCGGGGTGCAAATGCCAAATTCTGGAGAGACTCCATGGGCAGTAAGCTTTATGTCGGAAATCTGAGCTATAACGTGAATAGCTCGGATTTAGAACAACTATTCGGCGGCACGGCGCCGTTCAATCAGCCGAGGTCATCAGTGACCGTGAAACGGGTCGGAGCAAGGGCTTCGGATTCGTTCAGATGGGGAGCGATGCGGAAGCTCAGACCGCGATCGCCGCGCTCAACGGGAAGGAACATGACGGCCGAGCACTGACCGTCAATGAAGCCAAGCCGCGTGAAGATCGTCCCCGTGGCGGTGGCGGAGGCGGTGGTGGTGGCCGAGGCGGCTACGGTGGTGGTGGCGGCGGAGGCGGTGGTGGTGGCCGCGGAGGCCGCGGCGGTGGAAGCGGTTTTGGCCGCAGCCGATATTGAATTTTGATCGTTAGCGGGCGCAGGTGACTGCGCGCCCGCTTTGACGTTTTGAACAGGATACCGCGATTTGGCGAGCCGGCGCATTTCCGCCGGGTCCATCTGTTTTGATGCGTGCAGGAGAACTGATGTCAACCAGCCAGGCAAAAAATCCAGCCGTCGCGACGCGCAAATCCGGCGCACCCGTCTTGAAGAGTGTCGCGGTGGATCCTGGGGCGTCGGTGGAAGTGCGGTTTGAGGCATTACTGCAGCGGGTGGGCGCGAAGAGCCGAGTCAATATCGAAAAGCATTTGGCCCTGTGCGACGCGGAACCAAATCCGAGCCATGGGCGGCTCTGGCGGCGATTGGCGGCCAAGCTGGGTGAACTGGCGCCGATGCCGGTGCAAATCGCCGGGCCGCAGGCGATACAGTTTTTCGTAGCCGACGGGAAATATCGCGAGCAGGTTTTTTCGCTGGAAGACCTTCGGGACGGGAATGTTTCAGTGTATTTGCCGGACATCCTGGCCGATGCGGTTGCGGCTAAAGTCGTCAAGAAAAATGGCGGCATTTACGGCACGGCGGGGGCGAAGAAAGAGCCTTTGATGATAGAGACGCTGGACTCAAACAGCACGCGGGATCCGGCGCCGCATATGAAACACATGATCGGCTGGAACAGAAAAGCGATTAAGATCACCCTCGACGCAAACGACACACTCGACAACATCGCGACCGCCACGGAACATCTCTGTGAACTGGCGGCGAAGCGATGGAAGACGACAGCGGCGGGGCCGCAGTAATCCAATCGATATGAATTACCGGATCTGCCCGCATCGAATAAAAAGTTCGATTCGGGAGTCGTCCAATATCAGTGCAATTCCGTGGGCAATGAATTTACCGGATCTGCCCGCATCGAATAAAAAGTTCGATTCGGGAGTCGTCCAATATCAGTGCAATTCCGTGGGCACAACTTTCATCACCCCACCTGTCGCGCGGAGAAAGAAATCCGCGACGGCGGCGCTGAGGCGCTGGGCGCGATTGTAAAGCTGCGGGTCGGGACCCCGGCCCGGCTCGTGAACCAAATAGAAAGACATCTGAAATTTCTTCTGCGAATCGGTGCTGGATGGAATGCGCGGGCCCATTGCGCTGACGATGTCCTCGATCCGCACCGGCACGAGCGTGCCCTGGTATCGGTTGGAACCCATATCCATCATGTCCTCGATGACCGCGGTGACCGGAACGCGTTTGGGGGGCAGGAAGCCCATGATGTAAAGATCCAGCGCCGAGAATCCGCCGGGAACGATGAAGGGGTAATCGCCGCGGGAAAAAGTTCCGTCGGAATTTCGCCGCCAGGCGTACCCTCCCATGATGGACGCTCCGACGCCGCTCTGGCGCAGGAACATGCTGGTCACGGAAGACGGCTGTGGAATCGACCTCGTCGCGCCAGTGGCCGACGCCGTCGGTAAGCTTCTCCGGCTTGCCGGTGTTCGGATTGATGAAGCTGAGGTTCAAACCCCAGCGGTGGGTGCATTCATGGGCGATCCATTTGACGCCGCGAGCGAAGTGATACCAGCCGACTCCATTATCGTCGGTTCCGGTTTCCTCAAACAGGGGCGATCCGAGCCAGACGGTTGCTATGGACATCTGCAATTGGGCGGAGCCGATCTGGCTGGTGGAGCGCGGGGTTTCGTTTCCGGGTCCTAGCCCGTGAATTGGGAAGTTCGCCGCGATCGCGCCGCCACCCTGGCCATAAAGGTCGTCGATTCGAAAATCGGTGAAAACAATGGCAATGTCGTCGCGCGGGGAATTGCTTGTAAATGGACTGCAGCAACCGTTCGGAGGTCTTGGTGACCAGGGGATAATGAAATGCCTCGTAAATATTCCCTGAATGGATTTCGTCGGCGGCCGCAAAGCGAACGGTCCCCTGGTCCATCGTGCCAAGGTCAAACGGCGGGGCATCGTCGCCGGAATTGACCCATCGGCCCGGAACCCCTTCGGCTGAGGCGCTCCATTCGATCGAGCATTGATGCGCCCGGCGACGAGAAGCTTGGAAACAAACAAGTCCACGCGATTCCGGCCGATCTGCCAGCCCGCCGTGCGCGGAGAAGCGCCCAACCAGCAACTCATCGAGGGTTGATCGGAGACATCGAGTGCCACCTGGTCCGCCCGGCCATCGTGGCGAAACCATGCCGAATATCCCATGGGTCCGGATTCGCTCAATGGCGGTAAGTCGTGCTTCATCGTGATCGCAAGATCCAGTACGGTGCCCGCATCGTAGACATCGCCCGAATCGATATCGACATCGGCGTGCGGCGCTTTTCCGTGGTATTGCCAATGGTTGAGGAGCTTTGGTTTGACCGGCTGGCCGGTGAACAATCCGACGATGCCGTCTCGCTCGGCGACACGACCATACGCGAACTCGACCACACCGCTGGGGAACAAACGCGCTTGAAATGTATTGACGCCAAGAACCGCTTGCCCCCACGCTGCGCAGCGTCATGTTCCAGGTCACGAGCATTCCATCGGGTTCGGTGCGAATCATGACCTGGCTGACGCTGGGGTTCTGATACGGCCCCCAGAAGGCGGCGATCATTGGTTCCAGGCCCGCCGCCGCGCGAGCGTCGAGCACCGCCGCGACCGAACACATCCCGCCGTCAGGCCATGGATTACGCTCAGGCCAATACTGGCTCTCCGGTTTTTCAAAGGAAATGTTCCCGTTCATATTCACATACAAATGGTCCCAGTTCTTCCCCGCGAACGGAAAAAGGAAAGGCAGCTTCACGCCCCAACCCTTTGAATACCATGGCCCTTCCGCGGCGGCGTCCTCCAGCATCTGGCCGCCGGATAGCAGGTTCGATACGGCCAAGGTCTCGACAAGATACGATCCATCCGCTTTGGGCGAGAAACGCACGGTTTTACCCTGGAGATCGAACAACTCAGCTGGGCGATCCACCAAATGATCGATCGCCGGCTCTTTCACAAATCGGCCGACGTCGGCTTGGACCGCTGCCGCGAACAGTGCGATGAGCAATGGGAACCAGGCAATTCTCCACAATGCAGCAGCCATGGCGGCGATCTTACACTGAGGCTCAGGTTTAGTTGAAATTAGGAATTTCGGAAGCTCCGGATGTGCAACCAATACTACGAGGGGGCGTGCTGTCGCGCGCACGGTCTGGTAGGATGAACGTGTGGAAAAACTTTCGTCAAATCAGCCGGGCAAACTGTTGCGGGTGGGCGTGATCGGATGCGGGAGAATGGGGCGATTGCACGCCCGTGTTTATTCCCAGATGCAAAGCGTCAAACTGACGGGAGTCTTTGACGCCCAGAAGGATGCCGCCGCGGCGGTGGCGGATGAGTTTGACGCGCCGATGCGGAAAAGCCTGGAGGAAATGCTGCCGGAAGTTGACGCTGTCACCATCGCGGTGCCGACGAAATTTCATCTGAACATCGCCCGGGAATGCCTCCGGAGGAAAATCGCGTGTCTGATTGAAAAGCCGCTGGCCAAGGATGTGGCGGAGGCAAAGCAGATTGTGGAGCTGTCGAAGGAGAACAAGACCACGGTGCAGGTGGGGCATATCGAGCGGTTCAATCCGGCCATCCGGGCGATCTCCCGGCTGGAAATTGAGCCGAGGTTCATGGAAGTCACCCGCATCAGCCCGATGACGTTTCGCAGCATCGATGTCGGGGTGGTGCTGGACATGATGATTCACGATATCGATATCGTCCTTCGGCTGGCGAATTCGACCGTTTCGAGGATCGACGCTGTCGGAGTAAGCGTTCTCGGGGACGTGGAGGACATATGCAACGCGCGACTGACGTTTGCGAACGGATGCGTGGCGAATTTGACGGCGAGCCGGCTGGCGATGCGGACCGATCGGCGCCTGCGGGTGTTCAGCCCGGATGCGTATGTTTCGATCGACTATCAGAAGCGGCACGGGACGGTGATTCGGCGGACGAGAAACATCGACGCGATCCGCGCGGCGGCGGCCAAGATTCGGGCCGGGGAAATCCAGGATCTGTCGCAATTGAATTATAAGGACTTGGTTCACATCGAGGAGTTGCCGATCGACGATGTCGAGCCGCTGCGGGCGGAACTGGATGCGTTCGTGGATGCGGTGAAGAACGGATCGGACCCGGTGGTGACGGCGGAGGATGGGATGCACGCGGTTGAAGTGGCGGCAAGGATTGTGCGGACGATAGGGCCGCCGGTGTTGGCGTAGCATTTTAAATTTGAAATTTCAGATTTGAGATTTGGGGTTTCACTTCTTGGACCAGGCTGGATAGTTCTGAATGGCCATTTCCACGACGGGTTCAAGATTCTCCGGAGAACCGATCGCTTCCATCTCCAGTTTCTGAATTTCAGCTTCGCGGCGTTCGGTGCGCTGAAGGTCGGTCAAACGCTTGGTGATCGCCTCCTGAACGGCGCGGTCGGCGAAGGGTTTGGTTCCGCCTTCGTCGCGGCTGATTACCTTGAAAATATAGAAGCCGTCGTGGTCCTCGATGATGTCGCTGATCTGGCCCGCCGGAGTTTTCCAGACCTGGGCCTCGACGTTGGTTAGAACGAGGGTGTTGGGCTTGAGGGTCATTTGGCCGCCGTTGCCTTGGTCTCCGGAGGAGCCGGGAAGATCGTTCTGTCTCCGGCCATAGTCGGCAAAATCCTCGCCGGCGAGGGCGCGCTGGCGGATATTGAGGAGCCTGGCTCTGGCGGCTTTGGCGTCGCCGTTGAACTTCGCGGGGTTGGCTTCGATCAGGATGATCGAAGCCTGCGTCGGCGTCGTGAACTGGTCGAGGTGGGCACGGTAATATCGCCGCTCGTCCTCGGCGGTGATGTCGATCTGGGGAGAGATCACTTTGTAGTAATACAACTCCTGAAGATATCGGCGGTAGGTGTCCTGCTCCTGGTCCTCGAAGTCTTCGCCCGATTCCTGGGCGCGAAGGCGGGCGACCTGCTCGGAGCCGCCGGCCTGGGCGATCTGGTTCTGGCTCCACAGAGTCGTAAAAACATGGGCGAGCTGGATGTCCTTGGGGTCGAGCGTTCGCTCAGCGGCGGCGACTTCCAGTTCATCCTTCACCAGCTCCCCCACTGTCCTTTCGATCTGAGCCCGGGCGGCATCCTCGAAACGAACGATATCCATCTGCTTGGCATAGCCGCGGAGAACATCGATGTCCTTGCGAAGAACCTTGTTGGCGTAAATCGGAGTGCCGTTGACCACGACAACCACGCCACCCAGGATCATGTATTGATCCGTCGCGATGGTTGGTTCGGTCGCCGGAGAGGCGAAGGAGACGCTCGGCGAAGTTGTCGGCGACGGAGCTGGGGGCAGCGGACTGAAATCACCCGCAGTGGGTTCGCCAAGTGAATCATTCGAAGACCGTGGCACCGCCGGCGCTTGCGCGTGGGCATCGGGCAGAGGAATGATCCCGGGCCGGTCCAGGGGGGAAATCGGCGGTATCGACGCCGCGGCGGTATGCCGGGTGTAGAAATCCTGCGCACTAACGGGCTGGGCCTTGTCCGAATCACAAGCGGGCACGGCCGCCGCGAATCCGGCGGCCACGAAAAGGCGAAAGATGGTTCCCCAGACGTTCCTCATACTCGTATTCTATCTCGACGGCTGGGTTGCGGCGATATGGAATCTCCATTCATCGTCAGTAGCGAATTCCCCAGCGCCGTTGGCAAGAGCCCAGTCCCGGAACCCCGTGGGGGCATTCCTGCAGTTAAGAATATTGGCCATTTGGATCGATTTAATGGATTTCCAGTTGGCGATTCCAGAAAGATCGGCGTTTCGCAGGTCCGCCCGGTCGAGAATGGAGTCGTTCAAATCGGCGCCGACCAGGCTGGCGTTGGAGAGGTCCGCGTTGCTGAGGTCGGAATCGCTCAACTGCACGTTGCTGAGGTTCGCCCCACGGAAATTGGTATAGACGAGGGTTGAGTTCACCAAATCCGCGCCGCGGAGGTTCGCGTCCCGGAGATCCGAGGCGCTGATATTGGCGCGGAGCAATTCGGCTTTGGGAAGATTGATATTTCGAAGATATGCGTCGCCGGAGAGATCGACCGCGACGAGGGGAATTTTATCGTCATTGAGATCCTGAAGTGCGTCGATTCTTCCACCGTTGCCACCTTTACCCTCGGCAGTGTTGATGACTTGCCAGGCCTGGTAGTGTCGCTGTTCACGCCGGTCTCTGGCGCCGGCGAAGTAGAAGATCACGCCGACCAGAATGCTGAGGGTTCCGCAATATTCCAGAACTTCCAGGAACACGGAACGGCCGAGAAACCACGCGGCCCATTCCGAGAGCCATTCGATGAAGAGAAACGGGGCGACCAGCGGATTGCGGTTCTGCCAGCGGAATTGCCGCCAGGGCTTGGGACGGTGTGGTTCCTTGAATACGTATGGCATGTTCAGCCCCGCTTGGCCTGAGGGTCCAAGCCCTGCGATTGACACCAGCTTTGATACTCGAACGGCGAGATCTCGCTGGGCTTGATTTCGCTGCGGCCGCCCCAGAAGACGTTGGTATAGGAAACCGCGATGCCCTGCTCAGCCAGATGAGCGTCGATCGCCCGTTTGTGGGCGAGGAGGAGTTCCTTGTCGGTGCCATGGGCGACGCCCATGACATTGACGTGATTGAATTCCGGCCCACCTTCGCGCCAATAGGCATGGGTCATTATGTGGAAGCGCCCGACCTGCCGGCCAGCGTCGATTTCGCGGCCGCACGGAACAGCCCAGTGAAAAAGCGCATTGAAGCGGGTAACACGCTGGCCATCGGACAGGGGTTTGACGTGCTCGAGGAAAGTGGAGAATCGGCCGATGACGCCGCGGCGATTTAAGTCCTCGGCCACGCGGCAAAATTCCTGGAGGGAAACACCCGCTTCGCGGGCGCGATCGGCCCACAGGTCGCGCGAAATCTCGTCAGGCGCGAATTCGCGTTTCAGGGGAGTCAGAATGCGCCAATCCAGATCGCTCAATTCAACAATGCCGGTCTCGATAACGTCGGCGGGTTCGCCGGCCTTGCTGCCCGGCTCTATGCCGCGGCGGCGGACGTGACCAACTCCCAGGACGAACAGCCGCTTGGCGGGCATAAGCCTGAAGCGCTCGGCTCCCGTGCGCGAACAAAGATGCTCGCAGTGCCGTACCATGGAAAATCCCTGCGGAACCTTGAGGGTGGTCCAAAGGCGATATTTGCTGCCAGCCACCGCGGAGTCGGTGCTGCGAATGACAACATGCCCGGAAAATGGATCGTTCTGAAACATCCAGTCGAAGGCGGAGTTGAGCTTGTCGGGAGCGACGACCCAGGCGACGAGCGAACCCTGGGCGAGGCTCGTCGCCAGGAGGGTCTGGCGAACCCGGCGGATATTGCCTGACCGCAGCATGGCGACGATTCGCTCGATGACGACGGCGGCGTCGATCCCGCTTTGTCGGGCGATTTGCCCGATCGGATCGGCACAGAAACCCGCGATTCGGTCCTCGGATACGGCGAGGATTCGGGAATTGATGGGATCATCTACGGCGACTGGGATTGTGGTTGTCATGATTTGGTTATTGGACCCACAAGCCATGGCCGGGACGGCCATACTACATGTTGCCCAAAAGCCGGCATTATGTAATCATAACTGCCTGCCGATGTCACGCCGCAGTATTTGATCCAGACGAGGAAACGATGAGTGAATCGACACAACAGCCCGATCCATCCCCCGACTCAATCGGCAGCAGCGATGAAGAAATGCAGCCGTTTGTGATCACCATGCCGGACGATCCGGCATCGGGAAACGACTGGTATCTCTGGGCGGCGGTGCTGGCGCTGCTGGCGCTGGTGGCGTTTTGGCCGGCGATCAACGGGACGTTTCTCTGGGACGATGACCAATATGTCACCCATAACCATGCGCTGCTTGATGCCTCGGGGTTGAAGGAAATCTGGAAAATTCCGCCGGGGACGATTCAGTATTACCCGCTGACGTTCACGGTGTTCTGGGTCGAGCATCATATCTGGGAGAACAATGCTCTTGGATATCGGGTGGTAAACCTGCTGCTGCACGCGGGGGCGGCGGTGGTGCTGTGGCGAATCCTTCGGCGGTTAAAAATCCCCGGTGCGTGGGCGGCCGCGGCAATCTGGGCGGTCCATCCGCTCCAGGCGGAATCCGTCTGTTGGATCAGTGAATGCAAAAATGTTCTCAGCGGGGTTTTGGCGCTTGGGTCGGTGCTGTTCTATCTGGAATTCGCCGGACTTTACGATCCATCTTCCAATCGCAGAACATGGAATCTCAATGCCGATTGGCAAACCTACGCGATCAGCGCGGGGCTTTTTCTGCTGGCGATGCTGGCGAAGACGGCAGTGGTCTTTTTGCCGCTCGCGATCTTGCTGATTCTTTGGTGGAAAGGCCGACTGACGTTTGCGCGCATTCTGGGAACCGTGCCGATGCTGATCATCGGAGCGGCGCTGGCGTGGGAAACATCGCGGCTGGAGACCGATCCCAATGGCGCGATCGGAGCATCAGGCCCGGAATGGCAATTAAGCGCGGCTCAACGGCTCCTGATTTCCGGCCGGGATTTCTGGTTTTACATCGGCAAGCTGCTGGTTCCGATCCATCAATCGTTCATCTATCCGCGAATCGTGCCAAGTACGCAGGAAGCCGGTCAATGGGTTTTCCTGCTCGCGGCGATCATCTTCCTGATCGTGCTTTTCGGCGGCGTCGGCAAGACTGGGCGCGGACTTCTGGCGGCGGTGCTGTGTTATCTCCTGCTCATCTTTCCGGCCCTGGGATTTTTCAACGTTTATCCGTTTCGATATTCCTTTGTCGCGGATCATTTTCAATATCTGGCTGGAATTCCGCTGATTGTTCTGGCGGTTTCGATCGGGGCGCGAATTTTGGGCCCGCTGTGGAAAACGAGCGGGCCTTCGCAAGAACAGCAACCGGCGAAGAGTTCTCCCGCGGTCGCACTGATCGTTTCAATTCTTCTGGTCGTTCTTGGCGCGACGGCGTGGATTCGGGCGGATGTTTTCGCCGAGCCGACCAAGCTTTGGGAGGATGTGCTTCAGCCGGACAAGAACCCGAATAGCTGGCTGGCGTCTTACAATCTGGCCCGCAGCCGGCAGGGAGACGCCAAGGCGGATTTCGACGAAGCGGATCGTCTGGTTCAGGGAGGCGACAGCGATTCGGCAAAACAGTCGGGGGACGACGCGATGAGCGAGTTGGATGATTCGGATCGTTTGCTGAAAGCGGCGCTGGATAATCCCAGCACGCCGGAAGATGTGCGGTACAAGGCTCACGATCTCCGGCGCAAAACGATGTCACGCGCCTGCGGTCGCCGGATTCGGATTCGGCGGCGATCCTGGGGGACGCGGTGGAACAATTGCGGCTGGGGATGGCGTCACCACAGGCGGCGAAAGATCCATTGCCGAGTTACACGCTGGGAATCGTCGACCGGAATCTTGCCCAGGCGCTGCAAAAGGAGGCCGGCGCGACCACTCAGACGACGCAAACGTCGGCGACAACGCGGCCGAATAGTCCGCGGGAACAGCAGTTTATCGATGAGTATCTCGCGGCACGGAATAATTTTCGAAAAGCGGCCCAGCTTGCCGAGGCGGGCATGGATTCCCCCGTGGTGGCGCCGGAGGCGGCACAGGTGCTGCCGCTGGCGGTGCTGCAATCCGGGGATATTGATTGGCAGCTTGCGGATCTGTCGCACCAACATGCGGATGCCAGGGCCGAGAGCGTATATAGCCGAGATGCGGTGATGGATTACGCCAAGGCGGCGAGCTTGAATCCGACCAGCGTGAAAACCCGATACCAACTGGCCCTGGCGTTGGAAAACATAAACGATCTTTCCGGAGCCAAGGAACAGTTGATGGTTATTCTGCGCGACCTGGATCATTATAACGCGCTGGCCTACAACGAAATCGGCCGGGTGATCCTGGAATCGGGCCCGACGGACATGTCGGAATTTCAGGCGGCGGTTGAATCGTTCAAGACGGCGATCAAGCTGGATCCCAATCTGGTCGGCGCAGAAGAACCTGGCGCTGGCGATGAAGATGTTGGCGACGTCGCGCCCGGCGACGCGCAGCGCGACGGGGCCGAGCTCGCAACCGTGAAGACCGCGTGATTTCGAAATTTTTGCCAATCAATGGTCCTGGCGCCCAATCGCCATATCGTCCATCAGCTCACTCAGCTTTTTGCGCTGATTGCCATCACGTTCGCGGCATATTTTCCGATCCTGAGAAACGGGTTCATCTGGGATGACGATCGGTATATAGAGACCAATTCCCACCTTCGATCGCTTCGAGGCCTGGAACAAATCTGGCTGCATCCGCTGATGGCGGAGCCGCAGTATTACCCACTGACGCATACCACGCTATGGGTGGAATATCATTTGTGGAAGCTGCGACCGGCCGGATACCACCTGGACAACCTGCTGCTCCATGCGGCGGGCGCGGCGATGCTTTGGCGAATCCTGCGGCGATTGAAAATCCCGGGGGCGTTGCTGGCGGCGACGATCTTTGCCGTGCATCCGCTCCAGGTGGAATCGGTGGCGTGGGCGACGGAACGGAAGAATGTCCTGAGCGGTTTGTTCTATTTTCTTTCGATTTGGGCTTATTTGCAGACGAGATGGGGGCGCCGAATCTGGGATTCGGGCGAGTCCGGCCCCGCCGCGCGGGGTGGTATGGATTAAGTCTGGCATTTTTTCTGGCGGCTTTGCTGAGCAAATCGGTCGCCTCGACGATGCCGGCGGCGATTTTGGTGCTGGTCTGGTGGAAGCGGGGAAGGATTCAAGCCAGGGATTTCTATCCGCTGATTCCGATGCTGGCGGCGGGGATGGGGATGGGGGTTTTGACGGGGTGGCTGGAAAAACACGTCGTGGGGGCGCTGGGACCCGAGTTTGATTTTCTGACGCCGCTGGATCGTTGCTGCATCGCGGGGCGGGCGTTCTGGTTTTACCTGGCGAAGCTGCTGGGGCCGGGGCGATTGATGTTTATCTATCCGCATTGGAATGTCGATCCGCGCGAGCGAATGTGGTGGATTTTGTTTCCGCTGTCGGCGTGCGGTTTAATGATCGGCTGTTGGCTGTTGCGCGCGAAGATCGGCCGAGGGCCGATCGCGGCGATGCTCTTTTTTTCGGGAACGCTCGTGCCGGCGCTCGGATTCGTGAACGTGTTCCCGATGCAGTTTTCCTATGTGGCGGATCATTTTCAGTACATCGCGTGCGTCGGTCCGATCGTGCTGTTGGTTGCGGGCGCGAAACGGTTGGGGGCAAAATGTCGAAGCCCCGGATTTATATCTGGGGCTTTATGCCTGATGATCGCGTGCCTGTGCATCATGAGCAATCTGCGAACCCGCGTTTATTTCGATCGCCGCTCGCTCTGGGAAGACACGCTGGCAAAAAATCCGGACTCGCCCATGGTCCACAACGATTACGCGGTGGAATTGATGCACGCGGGAGAACTTAGCGCGGCGCAATCCCAGTTCCGCGAAGCGATGCGGCTGCGAAGCGATGCGGCGGATTGGATCGGCATGGGGCAATGCCTGGCGATTGCCGGCGACTATTCTGCGCGCGGGATATGTATCAGAAGGCGATCGATGCGTCGCCTGTTTCCAGCGAACCGGTGATCAGGCACGCGCAGGCGGGTTATGAATTCCAACTGGGAACCGCTTATGAGGGACTGGCCGGCGAGTTTCCTGCCCGTGCCGGAGAATATCTTTCCAAAGCCGAGGAAGCGTACCATCGGGCCATTGAGCTATATCCGGAATACGAAATCCCGCGGACGAATCTGGCGGCGATGCTGGTCGATCAGCGGCGATATTCCGAGGCGATCGAGCAATGCCGGGCGGTGCTGGCGGAAAATCCGGAATCGTTCAGCGCGCACATGAATTTGGGCAGGGTGTATTACGCCCAAGGCCAACTTGATTCGGCGCTCGCGGAATATCAGAGCGCGTTGGAACTGGACCCGCAAAACCCCAACGCGATGGCCAGCGTCGGGGGAATACTGGCGCAAAGTGGGCAAATCGACAGGGGAATCGAGATGTTGCAGGAAGCGATCAAAATCGATCCTGGAAATGCGATTGCGCGGCAGAATCTTTTGGCCGCGATGGCGAAAAAGTCGCGGTAGTTGTTAAACCGGCTGAAGCCGGGCGAATTCCAGGAGGAGGGTTTTTCGGCCGAAGCGGGGAAAATCCACGGCGGCTCTTTTAGGGGAAATCTCCACGATCCGGCCGACGCCGAAGGCGGGATGTCGCACCTGCTGGCCGATCTGAAATTCGCTTTGATCGAGTTCGATGTACACGGGTTCGGCTGGTTCGTGGGTCACTATATTCAGCAGGTCGCGGGGCATCTGCGCGAGAAACTGGCTGGTCGCGGTGGAGCTGGAAAGCCCGCGGATGACCCGACGGGCGGCCTTGGAGAGGATGAGCCGTTGCCGGGCGCGGGTGATGCCGACGAAGCAGAGGCGGCGTTCTTCCTCGAGCTGATCGTTGCTTCCCATCGCGCGGGAATGGGGAAGGCAGCCCTCCTCCATGCCGATGATCGCGACGACGGGAAATTCCAGGCCCTTGGCGGCGTGGAGCGTCATCAGCGTGACCGCCCCGCCGGAACCGGCCATGTGATCGGCGTCGCTGACCAGGCTCACCTGCGCGAGATAATCGCCCAGCGAGCCTTCGGGTTGATCCTTGTCGAACTCCGCGGCGGCGGAAATCAGTTCGGCGACGTTGGCGAGTTGATCCTCCGCATTGGGGTCCTCCTTGCGGAGCATCCGCTCGATGCCGGAGCGCTCGATCACCAGTTCCATGAGCGAACGCATGGTGCGGGCGGCGCCGTCTGGCGGGGTTCGGAAAAATTCGATCAATTTCACGAATTGGACTACCGAGTTGATCGCCCGGGCGGAAAGGCCGGGAATATTCTTGGCTTCCAGCATCGCGCCCCAAAGGCCGACGCCTTTGCCGACAGCGTGGGCCTGCATGAGTTTCACGGCGGCATCGCCGATTCCGCGCGTCGGGACATTGACGATCCGCGAAAGGCTGACCTCGTCGTCGGGATTGGCGATCACGCGCAGATAAGCCAGGACATCCTTGATTTCCTTGCGGTTGTAGAATTCCACGCCGCGGGCGATTTGATAGGGAATCTGCTTGCGGCGTAACGCATCCTCCATAACGCGGGAGAGCGCGTTCATGCGATAGAAGATGGCCATCTGGTTCCAGGCTGTCCCCTCGCCGTGCGAACGAGCCAGTTCCTCGGCGACGGCGTAGGCCTCATCGTGCTCATCGCGGCATAAGAGCAGCAGGGCCTTTTCGCCGGCATCGTTTTCTGTCCAGAGACGCTTTTCCTTCCGGCGGCGGTTATGCGCGATCAGGTGGTCGGCGATCGCCAGGATCGACTTGGTCGAACGGTAATTCTGCTCCAGGCGAATGACTGTGGCGTTCGGATAATCCCGCTCGAAATCCAGAATGTTGGCGATATCCGCGCCACGCCAGGCGTAGATGGACTGGTCGGGATCGCCGACGACGCAGATGTTGTGATGCTTCATCGCCAGCGCGTGAACAAGGACGTACTGGGCATGATTGGTGTCCTGATATTCGTCGATGAGAATATATTTGAAGCGGTCCTGCAGCTCGGCCAGGATGGGCGGGTGCTCCTGCATCGCGCGCACGGTTCGCTGGAGGAGATCGTCGAAATCAAGGGCGTTGGCGGCGGTCAAAAGCTGCTGATATTTCCGATAGATCTGGGCGACGACCTGCGAATAGCGGTCCAATGCCGATTGAGCGTATTGCTCGGCGTCGATTAGCCGGTTCTTGGCGTTGCTGATCGTTCCGTGAATCATCCCCGGCGTCAGATTGTGCATCGGAACATCCAAAGCCTTGATCGCATCCTTGATCAAATGCGTCTGGTCGGAGGAATCATACACGCTGAAATTCGGTGGCAAGCCGATCGCGGAAGCGTAATGCTTGAGAATCCTCAGGCAAAGGGAATGGAAGGTGCAGATGATGGGCCAGGCCTGATCGAGCCGGCCCCAATCGTGGATGGGCCGGGGCGAATCGGCGGAAATCCGCTGCTTCATCTCGCCGGCGGCTTTGTTGGTGAAGGTGATCGCCAGAATCGATCGCGGTTCGATTCCGAGGCTCATCAGATAGGCAACCCGGCGGGTGATGACGCGGGTCTTCCCGCTGCCGGCGGCGGCGACGATCAGGAGGGGACCGTCGACATGAGTTACGGCCTGGCGCTGGGGCTCGGTGAGGTCCTGCAAAAGGGAATCGGTTGTTCGAGAGGAGCTGGTGGACACATCTCAACTATAGCCCGACGTGAAGGTTGAAAAAAGCTTGCTGACCGTGGCACGGCCGTCTCGGCCGTGCGGATGATTATCGAAATTTGAATATCGCCAACATGGGCAAGATGCCCATGCCACGCAAACTTTGTAAGATTCGCGTTTTGAACATTCCACGCATCAACCTCTCCTCAACGCCCGAACAGGTTAAGACCAACAATCCCTGGATCACCGGATTTTTGACACCGGTTTGCACGGTTCGATGCGATTCAGTGATAGCGCCCACCACCGCGCGCGTTGGAGCCAGCGTCATCCGCCAATGGAACGATCCGCTGGAAGCCCTGGCGTGGATGGCGAAAACATTCTGGCCGGACGAGGGAAGATGGATCGGATTTATCAGCTACGACCTTGGTCGGTTGTTTGAAAAACTTCCTTCACAAGCGGCGGATGATTTGGGTTTGCCGCTGTTTGTATTCACGTATTGCCGCCCCACCGGCGACCGGCCGCCGGGGGGAGATGTGGATTATGGGTCGAGCGATGTGGAACTCACATCGGATTTTAGCCGGAGTCAATATGAATCGACGGTGCGGCGGGCGCTGGAATATATCCGGGCCGGGGACGTGTTTCAGGTGAACCTGGCCCAGCGGTTCACGGCTGGGTTGAAATTGCATCCGGCGGAGATTTATCAGCGGCTGGTTCGCGAGTCTCCGGCGGCGTTTGGGGCATACCTCGGGTACGACGATTTCGCGATAATTTCGAATTCGCCGGAATTATTTTTGCGAGTGACGCCGGATCGACAGATCGTCACGCGGCCGATCAAGGGCACCCGGCCGATGGTGGCGGGAATGGAGGCGATCCTGCGCGATTCGGTCAAAGATCAGGCGGAACTGAACATGATCGTGGATCTGGAACGGAACGACCTTGGGCGGGTTTGCCGCGTCGGCAGCGTTGAGGTCGTCGAGCCTAGGCGGATCGAGGCGCATCCGACGGTTTACCACGGCGTAGCCACGGTGCGAGGAGAATTGAGGGAGGATGTGTCGTTCGTCGATCTGCTGCTGGCGACATTTCCGGGCGGAAGCGTGACCGTGGCGCCGAAAATCCGGGCGATGGAGATCATTGATGAACTGGAGCCGGTGCGCCGCGGGCCGTATTGCGGGGCGATTGGATATCTTGATGGGAAGGGAAACATCGAATTGAGCGTCGCGATCCGGACGATGGTGGCCAAGGCCGGGCGGATTTATATCCCGGTTGGGGGTGGGGTTGTCGCCGATTCCGATCCGGGGGCGGAATTTGAAGAGACGCTGGTGAAAGCGAAGGCGATGTTTGGGGCGGTGGATGTCGCGTTGGCGGCCCAGTGATTAATATGCGTTGATTGACGGAAAGATTCCTCATGCAACTTTCCACGATTGTAAAAGCCATCGAACAAATCGCGCCACCGTCGCTGGCGGAGTCGTGGGACAATGTCGGCTTGCTGGCGGGCGATCCGGATCAGGAAATATCCCGGATTCTATTGACTATCGATTATTCGGCGGCGGTTGCGGAAGAGGTGCGAAGTGAAAAATATGATCTGGTGATCGCGTATCATCCGCCGATATTTCATCCCCTCAAGCGTGTTGTGGCGGGGAATCCGGTCTTCGACGCGATTCGACGGAATGTGGCGATTTATTCGCCGCATACGGCTTTGGATGTGGCCGAGGGGGGAACGAATGACATGCTGGCGGATGTGGTGGGGTTGACGGATCGACGGCCGTTGAAAAGCGGCGAGGCGAAGGGGACGCAATTTAAACTGGTTGTTTTTGTGCCGATTGAGGCGGTGGAAAAGGTGAGCCGGGCATTGTTTGACGCGGGGGCCGGGAGGATTGGGAATTATTCATCGTGCAGTTTTCGGTCGCCGGGAACGGGGACGTTTTTCGGCGGAGCCGGATCGGAGCCGACAGTGGGACAATCCGGGCGGCTTGAAAAAGTTGAAGAAATCCGGCTGGAAACGGTGGTCCCCATCGGTGAAGTCGATGCGGTGATCCGCGCGCTGAGGGCAAGCCATCCTTATGAAGAGCCGGCGTTTGATTTGAATGTTCTGGCCGCTATGGTCGGGGATAAGGGACAGGGCCGAATTGGGTCGCTCCCCCCCACCGCTCGCGGCGAGCTTTTTGATCGGATCAAACGGGAATTGGGGATCGGGCATCTGCTGATCGCCGGCCCGGTGGATGGAACGATCACGCGGGCGGCCGTTTGTGCGGGGTCATGCGGAAACATGATTGACGATGCGATCAAGGCGAAACCGGAATTGTATTTGACCGGCGAGGTTCGGCATCACGATGCCTTCAAGGCGGCGGCCGCGGGATTGACTGTCGTTTGCACGCTGCATTCCAACAGCGAACGGCCGGTGTTGAAGCGATTGGCCAAGCGGCTTGGGGAAACGCCGGGAATGCCGGGGATTATGGTCAGTTCGGCGGATAGGGATCCGATTTCGATTCGGTAGTCTCTCGCAAATAACTTCCTTTTCTAAAGTCCGTCGTCCGGCACGGCCTTCGGTTGCCGGCTCGGTTTGCCGGGAACGGCATTGTGACGCGTGACGCTCAGATACCAGTCGAGAAGAATTGGTTCCATGATTTTCTGATCGAGGTTGATCGTCACGATGTTCCCGGAAATAACCGGCTTCACATCGCCGATGAGGCTCGCAACTTGTGCGGGGACTGCTTGCGCCGGTGGATTGGCGTGCAAGGCGGTGAATTTGGCGCTAAGCAGATTCGCCATGGCGACGGCGGATTGAGCGTCGGCACACTCCAGAATCAAACTTGCGGACAAATTCGGCGGAGCATTGACCGTCATGCGAAACCATTTCACGGTGGCCCACTCGGGCTCGGACACGTCGACGATTCCGAGCGTTCGCGGCGTCGACATATTGTGAATAATCTCGTCAAAAAAGCCCGGATTAATCACGACCCGTACGGCGGCGTCCGGCCCGGCGCTCATGGCATCGGCAAATTCCGGCCACTTTGGGGCGCTGGCCATTTTGGAAAGCAAAAATACCGGAGGATTTCTCCCGACGAATACTCGGGCCTTCCCATCCGGCGTGGTGGCGGCGGGTTCCTTCATGAGCTGGGTCAGGGCCGCGACGTTTGAACTGCTGTCAACCGGGAAAACGAAGAATCCGGTGATGTTGGCCGGGCTTAATTGCGCGATCATTGGATAAACACGACCGACGTGGGCGTTGGCCAGCGCGCGGCTGGTTCTGGTTATCATGGCGAGCGATCGAGCGACATTCTGTTCGATGGATGCACGCCTGGGATCATTGGGATTTGTCGCGGCGGCCAGGAGTTTTTTCTCTTCTGCCGCCAGCGCGTCCAGATCGATTTGCGAGAAATTGACGGAGACGATGATCTGCGTAAGCGAGTTATAAAACGGCGTGATCGCGGCATCATCTACCTCGGCCGAGACGACCGGCGCGGATGGAGTCGCCGGGGCAACAGAAGGTGCGGGCGTTGTGAGTTGGTTTTCTGCCGAAACGTGCAGGCCAAACCAGACTCCCGCAGGAATCAACGACAGGGCCACAATTATCAACGCCGCGAATTTCAACTTCAATGCGAAGAGCATTTGATTGACGCCTCGGGCGATGTTGGCCGCGCTTGTGGGGCTTGCGCCGGGCAGGCAGGAAGCCCCCAGTCCGGTTGGGGCGGCGTGCGTGGTGCGCTCGCAGAGTAACGTGATCGCCGTCCCCGCCACGGGTAACAGGATTCCCCGCATCGACATGAACGATCGCAATTTCTCCACAGCCTTGGCCACGCGTTTACGGGCCGCGTCTTCCGAAATTCCCAGAGCCTCACCGACTTCTGACATGCTTTTCTGCTGATAGAACCGCAGCAGCACGACTTCGCGATCGGCAGACCTTAGGCGCTCGACGGTTTGTTCCAGAATCGGCGCGATTTCATTCCATTTTGAATCTTCAGCGGCTTCACGCGTTTGGTCGTTCATGATCGCGGCTTGCCTTTCCCGCTTTTGGCGCCGATTTTCTTCACGCAAAATGTTTGACGCGCAATAACGGGTGACTTTGAAGAGCCATCCATTCAGCGTCGGAGTTGTCAGATTTTTTGCCCGCTGGGCGAGCAATATGAAAACCGCCTGGGTGACGTCTTCAGCCCAATCGCGCCGGCGAACGAGCCGCAGCGCGGCGGAGTAAATCCAGTCGCTGTGATGCGAGACCAACTCCGCGAACGCCTCCTGTGAGCCGCTTTGAGCGTATTGCTGCAGGAGCTCGGCATCGGTCATGGCGGTCATTCTAAAGGGATAGATAGCCGCCGATTGGAAAAAGCGGAATGCAAAATGGAAATGCGTGTTTTAGAGCGAATGAGACACTTCGCTATTGGGCATACGGCCCTTCCACAATATCCGAATTCGGCGGCATGGGCGGCTGGGTGAAATCTTTATCGGTGATGTCCCCATTAATTTTTACATCGGTCAGATCAGTCGTGCGCGTGGTGGTCTGGTTGATATCGATGGTTTGGATTCGACGGGGCATGGCGGTGGCGGTGTCGACCCAGATGTCGATGGTTTTGAACTGTTTGGCAAATTGGGTGCCGTCCCTGGGGGTCAGTTGCAAGTGGACGGTTTGCGGGGGATCGGAAGGATCGGGGGCAATCTTATCGACTTGAAATATCTTCAGGACGTCTTCCTTCTTCTGGCCAAGGGGTAAGGGGAACGGGCCTTCGCCGAGCTTGAAGAGATCGAGCTTTTGGCCGGGTTTGAGGACCTGGTTCAGGGTTTCGTGTTTTTTCTTGTAGTCGCGGTCATCGAGGATACCGTTATCGAGGGTGTATTGATGATCGACCTGGAAAATCTTGTCGCCGAGTTGTTGTTTGGTGAACGCGATGCGGATGCGGGCGTCGCCGTTGCCTTTGCGCTGGAAGATGGCGTCGCCGGTGTTGATGGTGGCGTCGCCGGTGCTGACGTCTGTGTCTGTGAGAACGGCCTTGGCGGAGAAGCTCTTGAGATTTTCGCCGCGCACGTCGAGAGCGTCCAAAATTTCGTTGATGCTTGATTTGGATGAGAGGGCCTGGGGTTGGGTCGTTTGGGACGAGGCAATTTGGGCGAGGAATAAGAGGAAGAGTGTTGGCCACAGATGGAAATCAGATGTACACAGATAAATCGAAGAAAGAATCTCACGCAGAGGCGCAGAGGCGCAAAGAAAAAAAACTCTGCGCCTCTGCGCCTCTGCGTGAGATTCTTCGCATTTCATCTGTGTACATCTGATTTTCATCTGTGGCAAAAATGTATTGGGATTTAGCATGTGGCTCCGGATCGGGACGATTTCGATTGCTTCAGAATCATCGTCAATTCGGGCAGATCGGCCACAGTCAGCCATGGCTCGGCGTCGAATGTTCGCGGTTTGCCGTGGCTGATCCAGACGGCGCGGATGCCGGCGGCGTTGGCGGCTTCGATGTCGTGTTGGCCGTCGCCGACCATCCAGGCTGCATCGTGCTTGACGTTCAGGCGACGGCAGGCCAGTTCAAGCGGGATCGGGCTTGGTTTGAAGGGGCCGTCTTCGCGGGTGATGATGATGTCCATCGACAGTTGATGTAGGTGGAAAACGGTTTGGGCGCTGAGCCGGCTATTGCGGGTGATCAGGGCGGTGGATAGGCCGTTCGCTGTCAGCCATGCCAGTAAATCCTTGCAGCCTTCGTTCAACAGGGAGTTTTTGGCCGCTCCCTCTTCGATGCGATGAAGTTTCGCCTCGGCCTGCTCGCGACGCGTTTGGTCGAGTCGGGCGAGCGATTCCAGAATCGGGCCGGGGCCGAGTCCCAATTCCGCTCTAATCTTCGGGAAATCGAGAACGGGCGTGGTGAGGGTGCCATCCATATCGAACAGGATGGCCCGCGGAAGAACGGAAGTTTTGGCGGAACTGGTCATCAAATGCACGGCCGGCGAGTATAACATTGTGGATATGGCACTGAGAACCGATTGGCGGAAACTGCATGGAACCGCGTTCGAAGGAAAACGCGCGCTGGTCACGGGGGGAGCGGGATTCATCGGATCGCATCTGGCTATCGCGTTGCAATCGCTCGGCGCGAAGGTGACCGTGCTGGACGATCAATCGGGCGGAGGCGATCCGAAAGCATTGCCGGATGGCGTGCAATTTTTGCGGGGATCGATTTTGGATCAATCCCTGCTGCGGAATTGCACGGACGGCCGAGAACTGGTGTTTCATCAGGCGGCATTGGGATCGGTGCCGCGGAGCATCGAAGAGCCGAGGAAATACCAGGAAGTAAATTCGGATGGGACGCTGAATGTTCTGGAAGCGGCTAGGATTTGCAAGGTCGGGCGGGTGATGTTCGCGGCGAGCAGCAGTGCGTACGGCGACAGCCCGACATTGCCGAAGATCGAGACGATGCCGACTCCGCCGCGAAGTCCGTATGCGGCGACGAAAGTCGCGGGCGAGGCGATGATGTCGGCGTACAGCGCGGGGATGGGATTGGACACGGTCAGTCTGCGGTATTTCAATATTTTTGGGCCGAGGCAATCGGCCGAGAACGCGTATGCGGCCGTGATCGCGGCGTTCGCCAGGACGATGCTGGCGGGTAAGCGGCCGACGATTTACGGCGATGGCGAACAATCCAGGGATTTCACGTACGTTGATAACGTGGTTCACGCGAATCTTTTGGCTGCCCGGCGACGGCAGAGATTGGACGGAGCGATCGTGAATATCGCTTGCGGTACGCAAATCACAGTCAACGAATTGGCGAATCGAATGGCAAAATGGCTGAAGCGGGAGGATATCAAGCCGGTGTATGCGGCGGAGCGAATCGGGGATGTGAAGCATTCGCTGGCTGATCTGGGGCGAGCGACGGAGATTTTGGGATATGAGCCGATTGTGGATTTCGCCGCGGGGCTGGAGGCGACGATGGAGTGGTATCGGGAGCAAGGGGGATTATGATGATTGGACGATGCCGGTGGTTTACGGGCCATTTTCGCTGGAGCGGATGTTGAACGCGCCAGAGCGGGTAAAACAGCGGCTTTTTCGGACGGCGGCGGCGCTGGAAGCGGCGAAGGTTCCGTATGCGGTCGCTGGAGGGAATGCCGTCGCGCTTTGGGTGTCTCGCGTTGATGAGGCGGCGGTGCGGAATACCCAGGATGTCGACATTCTTCTTCGCCGGGAGGATCTTGACGCGGCCCGACAGGCAATGGAGGGAGCGGGATTTGTCCATCGGCACTCGGCGGGAATGGAAGTGTTTCTGGATGCGTCCAGCCCCAAGGCGCGCGATGCGGTGCATCTGATTTTTGCCAACGAGAAAGTCAGACCACACGAACCAGCGGCTAACCCGGATGTGAGCGAGTCCGAGGCAGCGGTTCATTTTCGCGTTTTGTCTTTGGAGCCGCTGGTGCGGATTAAGCTGACGGCTTTTCGCGATAAGGACAAAGTTCATGTTCGCGATCTGATTGGTGTTGGACTCGTCGATGCGACGTGGCTGACACGATTGCCGGAGGCATTGTCAGTGCGGCTGAAATCGCTGTTGGACACGCCCGAAGGATGAGCGCCGTATTCCCGGACCGTCTGTATGGTTAGAATGCGGGGGTATGATTTGTATGGAAGGAGCCTGAAGTTGGCCAAACGATCGCCGCTTGCGGAAAAGCTGGATGAAGTAAGAGGTCGCATCGTCGCGGCGGCGGCGAAGGCCAAGCGCGATCCGGGGGAGATTACGCTGATCGCCGTCACCAAGACGGCCGCGCCGGAGCAGATTCGGGAGATCCTGCAATTGGGCGTGGTCGATCTTGGCGAGAGCCGGGTGCAGGTGTTGACGCAGCGGGCTGCCCAACTAAACGAATTCTTTCAACGGCGGGCGATCCATGGGGATGGTTCGCCGGGCCAGAAAATCCGGTGGCATCTGATCGGGCACTTGCAACGGAACAAGGTGAAAGCCGTGTTGCCGCTGGTGCAGATGATTCACAGCATAGATAGTCTGCGGCTGGCGGAGGAGCTGGATATTCAGGCGGCGAAGCTGGCACGGAGGCTGCCGGTGATGCTGCAGGTGAACGCATCGGAGGAATCGACGAAATTCGGAGTGGCGGTCGGGGCGGCGGTGCATCTGGCGGAGCAGATCGATTCGATGCCGAACCTTCAGATGAGCGGGCTGATGGCGATGGGGCCGCTGGACGCTCCGGAGGAAAAACTCCGGCACACGTTTGCGCAGGCGCGGGAGATTTTTGAGGAAATGAAGTGGCACAAGATCGGCGGGACGGGGTTGCGGCACCTGAGCATGGGGATGAGCCACGACTTTGAGGCGGCGATCGCGGAAGGTTCGACGATGGTGCGGATCGGCAGCGCGCTCTTCGGGGGGACCGTGCTGGATGCAGAGGAAGTGGAATCTTAGTTGCGAGTTGTCAGTTGCGAGTTGCGAGTTCGGATTTAGTAAAAACTCGCAACTCGAAACTCGTAACCCGCAACTGGATACTCGCAACTTTTTATGCACATCGACTTTTTCGATTTCTTTCGCTGGGTGCTGGGGACCGTGGTGACGATTTATGCCACGGTGGTTACCGCGCAGTCTCTGTACGGATGGTGGGTGTATCTCAGCGGAGAAGAACGTTATCTGTCGCTGATGCGGCGATATATCATGCTGCAGGGATTGCGGCTGCGAATCCGGACGTTTGGCGGAGACGTGCTGATCTGCATCCTGCTGACAGCGGTGTGGGTGCTGTTGTTGCGGGCGCATCAAATGGTGGCGAAGATCGATCCTCACAATTACGACGATGGGCGAGACCGAACTACAACCCGATGAAGGCGCCGCGAGCCGGGAGATCGTGGTGGCAGCGCCGAGACGGTTCAGGCCCAGTCGCCGCAGCGGCAACTGGCGGAATTGCCGCGGGATGAGCTGGGGAACCTGGCGGAAGGACTGGGGCTGGATTCGACGCAGTTCAAGACGCAGCAGCTTCTGGTGGCGGCGGTGCATGAGCGGCGGCAATTGATCGCGGGGCTGGACCGGCAGGCGATGCTGGATGTGGTGCGATGGGGACGCAGGCCGGTGACGATCAACGCGGGCAAGGAGCAGATCGCGCAGGAGATCGCTCGGATTCGGTCGATGAAATTCGCGGGGCTGACACATCGGGGGCTGGTGGCTCTGGCACGTTTGCGCGGGGTGGAAGCGAGCGACGGCGACCCCGCCCCGCTGCTGGTTCGGAGGCTCAAGAAGCAGGAGGGATTTTTCAGCCGGCTCAACCGCCGCCGACGGGCCGTGCTGGGGGGAATGGTGGCGACGATCGTGGGGGAAAATGTTTCAAAGTCGGATTATCAGTTTATTCCGGAAGCGGGGAATGAAGCAGAGGCCGGGGGCGCGGCGAGCAAGCCGGCGTCGATCAAGGAAGAGATCGAGGAGTCTGGTCTGTTCGGCGGAATCAGCAACCGGATCAAGAAAAGCGCGGATGTGTATCTCAACCAGAAGCTGGATGAGATCGAAAACAGGATCGACCGGAAGCTGGATGAAATCGACCGCCGATTGGCGGAATGGCGAGACAAGGAGATCGCCAATCGGATCAAGATTTTGAAGATCACGCTGTGGGCGAGCGTGATCGTGGGAATCGTTTCGCTGATTTATGCGTATGTGACGGAATATTTGGTGAAGCATTAAAAAAAGCCCCGGATAAATATCCGGGGCTTCGTGAGAGAAGAGATCAGCTCAGGCTACTTGATAAACAGCATTTCGCGATAGGTCGGCAGCGGCCAGAGATCATCGGGGACGATCGTCTCGAGCTTGTCGGCAACCTTGCGGACTTCCAGCATCGCGGGAAGAACGGCATCACGCATGTGCTTGGCATGGGCGTAGGGATCGCCGTCGCCATGATGGTTGATCGCTTTTTCCAATACGCCGATTCCGCGGGAGAGGTCGTTGATTGAGCTGACGACCGTGGAGAGCAATTCGACGCCGGCGGGATTGGAAGCCCCCGCGGATTTTGCGGCGGCGACCGATTCGCCGATCTCTTTCTGGAAGCGGAGCGCGGCGGGAAGAATAAACGTCTTGGCTATCAACGCCGCCGTGAGGGATTCAATATTTACCGCCTTGACGTAAGCCTCGGACAGGATATTGAACCGGCTGGTCAATTCCTTTTCAGAATACACCTTGTATTTGCTGAAAAGCTCGACGGTGTCCTTGCGAGTGACCACGGGGAGGACATCGACGGTATTCTTGAGGTTGGGCAGGCCGCGCTTGGCGGCTTCGGCGTGCCAATCCTCGGCGTAACCGTTTCCGTTGAACAAAACCTTCTTGTGCTCCTTGATGATGGAGGGGAGAAGTTCCTGAACGGCCTTGTTAAGGTCCTTGCCGGCTTTAACATCGGCTTCGAGTTTGGTGGCGATGAAATCGAGGCTCTCAGCGACGATGGTGTTGAGGACGGTATTGGCGCCCGAAATATTGGCGCTGGAACCGACGGCGCGGAACTCGAATTTATTGCCGGTGAAGGCAAACGGACTGGTTCGGTTTCGGTCGCCGGCATCCGGGGCAGCTTGGGAAGTATGGAGACGCCGGTTTCGAAGATCCCGCCCTGCTTGCTGCTCTTGGCGGGTCCTTTTTCGATCTGCTCGAAAATGTCGGTGAGCTGCTCGCCGAGGAAGACGGAAATGATCGCCGGCGGGGCTTCGTTGGCGCCCAGGCGGTGATCGTTGTGAGCGCTGGCGATGGAAAGGCGAAGGATTTCACTGTATTTGCTGACGGCACGAATGACGGCGGCGCAGAACACGAGGAACTGCGCGTTGTCATGCGGGGTGTCGCCGGGATTGAGCAGGTTTTCGCCCTTGTCGGTGGACATGGACCAGTTGTTGTGCTTGCCGCTGCCGTTGATGCCGGCGAACGGTTTTTCGTGGAGCAGGCAGACGAGGCCGTATTTGTCGGCCGTGCGCCGCATCACGTCCATGATCATGTTCTGGTGATCGGTGGCGAGATTGCTGTTTTCGAACAGGGGCGCAAGTTCGATACTGGCTGGGGGCGACCTCGTTGTGGCGGGTTTTGACGGGGACGCCGAGCTTGATGAGTTCGTTTTCGCTGTCGGCCATGAACGCCAAAACGCGCTCGGGAATCACGCCGAAATAATGGTCTTCGAGTTCCTGGCCCTTTGGCGGGGTCGCGCCGAAAAGAGTGCGTCCCGTGGCGATCAGGTCGGGCCGGGCATAGAAGAAATGTTTGTCGATGAGGAAATATTCCTGTTCGGCGCCGACGGTGGTGAAGACCTTGTGGACTCCGGTGTGGCCGAAAAGCTTGAGGATTCGAATGGCCTGCGTCGCTGAGGGCATCCATGCTCTTGAGCAGAGGGGTTTTCTTGTCGAGGGCTTCGCCGGTCCAACTGAGGAAGGCGGTGGGGATGACCAGCGTGGAGCCATTTGGATGCTCCATGATGTACGCGGGGCTGGTCGGGATCCCAGGCGGTGTAGCCGCGGGCTTCGAAGGTGGCGCGGAGACCGCCGGAGGGAAAGCTGCTGGCATCGGGCTCGCCCTTGACCAGTTCCTTGCCGCTGAAGATCGCCAAAGCGCCCGAGCCTTCGGGGGTCAGGAAGCTGTCGTGCTTCTCGGCGGTGATCCCGGTCATCGGCTGGAACAAATGGGTGTAGTGCGTAGCGCCGTGTTCCAGAGCCCAGTCCTTCATCGCGGCGGCGACGGCGTCGGCGATGGCGGGCTCAAATGGAGCACCCTCGTGAATGGTTTTCATCAGGCTCTTAAACGCCGATTTCGGAAGGCGGGCCTGCATCTCGGCTTCACTGAAAACGTTTGATCCAAAGACATCCTTCAAGTGGATGGTCTTGAAATCCACGTTATCCAGTTTGTGCTTGGTGAGGGCGATGGCCTTGATCGCCTCCTGGCGAGCGTTCGACATATCAGGTCTCCGGTTGTATGAAAACGGCTGGTTCTATGGCGGGGAAAATCATTGCAAAACGAATTAGGAATGTCCAGCACATAAACTGAAGAAAAATGTCGCTGACTGTTTCCGGCTCGATCCCGCTATCGGTCAGGGAAACGAGTACGAAGCTCGCCGTACGCAATTTGCATCGCAAGTGCGGGATGGAATGAGGAGTTGCTGCAACATGCGGGGGAAGGCTTGTAAGCGATTTTTCGAACACGTACAACGCACGAAATTCGCCTGATGACCGGCGGCGGCATCGTTTGTGCTAGGTTAAGTTCCTACGCCGAAAAACCGTAACGCGCTGCGTAAACAACAGACATAAGAAGGTCGATTCGGTGCGGCCTGCTTAGAAAATGGAGAGCTGAACGCATATGGCAAAGTACAAATTGGAATACATTTGGCTCGACGGCTACAAGCCCGTCCCCAACATCCGCGGCAAAACCCTGATCAAGGATTTTGACAGCGATCCCACGCTGGAACAGCTCCCCAACTGGGGCTTTGACGGCAGTTCGACGCAACAGGCCGAGGGGCACAGTTCGGATTGCGTCCTCAAGCCCGTCGCCAGATATCACGGATACGACCGTCAAGAACGGCGTGATCGTTCTTTGCGAAGTTCTCCATCCCGACCTCACGCCGCACTCCACCAACGCCCGGGCCACCATTCTTGATGACCCGGAAACATGGTTCGGTTTCGAGCAGGAATATTTCCTTTACAAAGATGGCCAGCCGCTCGGTTTCCCTGCGGAAGGCTTTCCCAAGGAAGGCCAGGGCAGGTACTACTGCGGCGTCGGCTACAGCCTCATGGGCGACATCGCCCGCGAGATCGTCAACAAACATCTCGACCTTTGCCTCGATGCCGGCATCAACCACGAAGGCATCAACTCCGAAGTGGCCAAAGGCCAGTGGGAATTCCAAATCTTCGGCAAAGGCTCCAAAAAGGCCGCCGACGAAATGTGGGTGGCCCGCTACCTGCTGATGCGCCTTTGCGAAAAGTACGAGGTGGACGTGAACTGGCATTGCAAGCCGCTGGGCAACACCGACTGGAACGGCTCGGGCATGCACTCCAACTTCTCCACCAAGTATCTCCGCGAAGTCGGCGGCAAGGAATACTTCGAGGCACTGATGGCTGCCTTCGACAAATACAAAGCCGAGCACATCCTCGTCTATGGTCCGGACAACCACATGCGCCTGACCGGCCTGCACGAAACCCAGTCCATCGATAAATTTAATTACGGCGTGTCGAATCGCGGCGCGTCCATCCGCGTCCCGCAACAGCATGCCGAAAAACGGCTACAAAGGCTATCTGGAAGATCGCCGTCCCAACTCCCAGGGCGACCCTTACAAGATCGCCAGCCGTATTCTGGAGACCATCGCCACCGTGCCGCTTCCGAAGAAGTGATTCGGCGCAGTTCGATGAACTGGAAGTTTCAACACAACGCCGCCCTTGCCGGGCGGCGTTGATTTTTTGCGGGGAAAAAGAAAACCGCCGGATGGCCATCCGGCGGCTTTGTTGGTTTTGCAGTGGGCGTTGAATCAGATGTCGTAGTACATCATGAATTCATACGGATGCGGACGCAGGCGGAGCGCGTCGACCTCGTTGGCGGTCTTGTAGTCGATCCAGGTGTCGATCACGTCCGACGTGAAGACGTCGCCCTTGAGAAGGAAGGCGTGATCCTTCTTGAGGGCGGCCAGGGATTCGGTCAAGGCGCCTGGGGTCTGGGCGACTTCCTTGGCGGCATCTTCCGGCTCCAGGTCATAGATGTTGACGTCCAGCGGCTTGCCGGGGTCGAGCTTGTTCTGAATGCCGTCGATGGCGGCCATGCAGCATCGCGGCGAAGGTGAGATAGGGATTGCAGCTTGGATCGGGACAGCGGAATTCGAGTCGCTTGGCCTTGGGAGAATTGCTGTACATCGGAATACGGATGGCGGCGGAGCGGTTGCGCTGGCTCGTAGGCCAGATTGACGGGGCTTCGTAGCCGGGGACCAGACGCTTGTAGCTGTTGGTGGTCGGGGCGGCGAAAGCCAGGATCGGCCGGGGCGTGCTTGAGAACTGCCGCCGGCGGCGTGCAGTGGCCATGTCGCTCAGGCCGGCATAGCCGTTTGCCGGCGAAGAGCGGCTTATCGCCCTTCCAGAAGCGAGAAGTGCGTGTGCATGCCCGAGCCATTGTCCTGGAACAGGGGCTTGGGCATGAAGCAGGCGGTCTTGCCGTACTCTGCGGGCGACCATTTTGATGATGTATTTGTAGAGAGTCATCTTGTCGGCCATCTGGACCAGCGGCGAGAACTTCATGTCGATTTCGCATTGTCCGCCGGTGGCGACTTCGTGGTGCTGGGCTTCGATTTCGATGCCGCATTCTTCCATCAGGCAGCATCATTCGGTGCGGATGTCCTGAAGCGAATCGCTGGGCGGGATCGGGGAAATAGCCTTCCTTGTAACGGAGTTTGTTGCCGAGGTTGGGGCCGCCGTTGTCGCATTCGCGGCCGGCATTCCAGATTCGCCTTCGATGGAATCGACGTGGTAATAACCCTTCGTGCTGATTCTGATCGAACCGCACTCGAATCGAAGATGAAGAATTCGGCTTCGGGTCCGAAATAGGCCATGTCGGCAATGCCCAGTGCTCTGGAGATATTTCACGGCCTTGCGGGCGATGTTCCGCGGATCGCGGGAGTAATCCTCCTTGGTGATGGGGATCCTGAATGTTGCAGATCATGCACGAGCGTGGGTTCCTTGGTGAAGGGATCGACGAACGCGGTTTCGGGGACGGGAACGACGAGCATGTCGGATTCGTTGATCGCCTGCCAGCCGCGGATGGAAGAGCCGTCGAACCCAAGACCCTCCTTGAAAGGTGTCCAGTTCGATGCAATGGACGGGAACGGTGAAATGCTGCTGCATGCCGGGAAAGTCCATGAAGCGGAGATCGACCGCTTTGATTTTCTTTTCCTTGATGAGCTTGAGCACGTCCGCCGGAGTTTTCGCCGCGTTCATAAGAGTCCTCATTTCTTCTGAAAACGCAGTGTGGTTGGTGACATTTAGACAAGAATGCCGCGCGGAGTCAATTCAAAGCACCGCTGTAAACAGGGGCGTCACCGCTGGTTTTGACGCTGATGAGCGTGGCCGCTAGCATACGCCGCGCGCCGACAAACCGACCGCATCCTCATGAGGAGATCACCGATGTCGCCCGCCGATGTGCTGAAACTCTGCAAGGAAAAGAAAGTCGAATTTTTCGATCTGCGATTCATGGATTTCCCGGGTCTATGGCAACATACGACCTGTCCAATCAATGAGTTAACGCTCGACAGCTTCGATCACGGATTTGGCTTTGACGGAAGCAGCATCCGCGGGTTGGCAGGCGATCAATGAATCGGACATGCTGCTGGTGCCGGTGGCGGCGACGGCCAAGATCGACCCGTTCATGACCGCATACCACGCTGTCGATGATCTGCGACGTGCGCGACCCGATCACCAAGAAGGAATACTCGCGCGACCCGCGTTCGATCGCCCGGAAAGCCGCGGCATATCTGAAGAAGACGAAGATCGCGGATACGGCGTATTTCGGTCCGGAGTTGGAGTTCTTTATTTTCGATCAGGCGTTTTACGATCAGGGGATCAATTTCGGAAAATATTACGTCGGAAGCCGCGAGGGCATCTGGGGCCGGGGCGACGAGGACCCGACTAACCTGGGATACAAGATGCGGCTGAAGGAGGGATATTTCCCGACGCCGCCGATGGACACGATGCAGAACATCCGCAGCGAGATGGTGGCGACGCTGATCGAACTGGGGATTCCCGTGGAGGCGCATCACCATGAGGTCGCCACCGGCGGGCAATGCGAAATCGACATGCGTTACCAGGACCTGGTGACCATGTCGGACAACGTGATGATGTACAAATACGTCTGCAAGAACGTGGCGGCGCGGCATGGCAAGGTGGTGACGTTCATGCCCAAGCCGCTGTTCCAGGACAACGGATCGGGGATGCACGTTCATTTCAGCCTGTGGAAAGGGGACAAGCCGCTGTTCGCCGGGAATAAGTATGCGGGGCTGAGCGATCTGGGCTTGCACGCGATCGGCGGGATTCTCAAGCATGCCGCGGCGCTGTGCGCGCCTGTGCAATCCGACGACCAACAGTTACAAGCGGCTGGTACCGGGATACGAGGCACCGGTGAACCTGGTGTACAGCAGCCGCAATCGCTCGGCGGCGATCCGCATTCCGATGTACAGCGAGAATCCCAAGACCAAGCGGATCGAATTCCGCTCGCCCGACAGTTCGTGCAATCCATACCTGGCGTTCAGCGCGATCATGATGGCGGCAGTCGACGGGATCGAGAACAAGATCGATCCCGGCGATCCGCTGGACAAGAACATGTATCACCTCACGGCGGAGGAATACGAACGGATCTGCTTCGGCGCCCGGTTCGCTGGAAGACGCCCTGGAGGCGCTGGAAGCGGATCACGACTTTCTGCTGAAGGGCGATGTTTTCACCGCGGACGTGATTCATTATTGGGTGAAATACAAGCGGGAAAACGAGGTGGATGCGATCCGGCAACGGCCGCATCCGTATGAGTTCTGCATGTATTTTGATATATAATATTCCCATGAGCGCGATTGCTGACCCGCAGCGGCTGAGGTGGAATCAGGAAAGTTTCCATCGCCTTCTGGATGTGTTCGGCTCCGACCGTTTGCGCGTGGAACTGATCAATGGCGATTTGATCCAAATGCCGCCGCAAAAAGAACCTCATTCGTTGGCGATTGTTTTGGCGGATGCCGCGGTGCGCAAGGCTTTTGGAAGCGATTACACGCTCCGCCCCCAGATGCCGTTGAATCTTTCCGCCGTTCACGAACCAGAACCGGATTTGGTCGTTGTGCGAGGCAAGCCGCGAAGCGTTAAGAAGCATCCGCGGTCGGCGGAGTTGGTGATTGAAGTGGCGGATTCCACGCTCCGATACGATCGCGTGAAAAAGGGATCTTTGTACGCGGCTTTCAAGCTGGCGGACTATTGGATCGTGAATCTGGTGGATCATCAATTGGAGGTGCGCCGCGATCCACGACCGGACTCCAAAGCTGAATTCGGCGCATCCTACGCGGATTTGTCCGTCTATCGCGCGGGAGATTCCGTCGCTCCGCTGGCCCGACCGAAAAACAAAATCCGCGTGGCGGATTTGCTCCCTTGAACAAGCCCAGACAGCCAATCCATACGTGACTCCACTCGGCCTGATTACATATCCGCAGATTGATCCGGTGATGGTCCAGATCGGACCGCTGAAAATCCGCTGGTACGGAATGGCGTATCTGGTCGCGTTTGTGCTGGCGTATTTCGTGCTGGGGCGGATGGTCAAGAAAAATATGCTGCGGATTTCGCAGGAGGGGCTGTCCGATCTGGTCGGCTGGCTGGCGCTGGGGGTGGTGGCCGGCGGACGAACGGGGTGGTGGATTTTTTATCATAAGTTCGACCCCACCCAGCCGGAGCCGTGGTGGGAGCCGGTGGCTATCTGGCATGGGGGGATGTCGTTTCATGGCGGGTTGACGGGTGTATTGCTGGTGCTGTGGATCTGGTGCCGGTCGCACCGGGCTCCGGTGTTGAATGTGGCGGATTGCCTGGCGCTGGTGACGCCGATTGGTTTGTTCCTGGGGCGGATTGCCAATTTCATTAACGGGGAACTGGTGGGACGGGCATCGAACGTGCCCTGGGCGATGATTTTCCCGGGCGATTTTATCTCGCGGCATCCGTCGCAGATTTATGAGGCGATCCTCGAAGGGCCGGTGTTGCTGGCGGTTTTGTGGTGGGTCAGAACGTGGAAAAACCGCCGGGATGGGCAGATCGCGGCGATGTTTATCATTGTGTACGCGATTTTCCGATTCCTTGTCGAATTCACGCGCGAGCCGGATAAGCAACTTGGGTATGTCGCTTTCGGGTGGTTGACCCGGGGACAGGAGTTGAGCATTGCGATCGGGCTGGCTGGTGTCGTGTGGTGGTTGTGGCTGCGGTTCAGGAAAGCTGAAGTCGCCGACAGCGGCGTGGCCACGGCCGCAACGAAGAAATAATTTACTGGAATGGCCTATTGGTGCTGGGAAGCGTGGAATCGCCGTCCGAATTGCGGGGTTTTTCCTGCAGGTCGTCGATGAGGGTGTTGGTGGCTTCGACTTCGACGCGGCGATTGAGGGTTTGCGAATCAATAGTGTATTCGCGTTCCGTGAGCGGTTCGAAGGTGGAACAGCCCTGGACGCGAATGGCTCGCGGATCGATGCCCTTCTGCACGAGGTAATCGGCGGCGGCCTGGGCGCGGCGAAGTGACAGGTCCATCTTCTGCTGCTCGGTCGCGTCATCGGGAAGATCGTCCAGGGAAGTGTGGCCCTTGATCATGACGATGTTGCGATGCCCGCGGATCATTTCGGCGACCTGATCGAGTTCCAGTTTGGTTTGGTCGCTCAGCACGGCGCTGCCGCGCTCGAAGAGCATTTTCCCGCCTTCGGTGGCGTGATTGGATGGTCGGATGTTGGTCACCTCCGATTCGGTGCCGATGGCGCCTTTAGGCTCGCTCTTGGCGTTGCCCATTTTGCCCTCGCCGGGGGGATGAATTCGGGACAAGCCGTCGATGATCATCTGCTTATCGACAGGGTCGCGGCTCTGGGGATTGGGAACGTAGTCGAACCCCGCGCGGATGGAGGCGGCGATTTTAACGACGTAGTCGTTTTCGCTGTCGTTGTCGCTGCCTTTTTTGCCGGGGTTGGGTTTGAGCACCCAGAGAATGACGAAAAATCCCATCATGAGCATGACGAGATCGGCGAACGTGAAGATCCACTCGGGGCATTCCTCGCATTCGACATGCTTGCATTTGCACGCTTTAGCCGCCATTGGAGGAATTCCGTTAAGCGGCCTTGGGAATCGCGGCCTGTTGCTTGCTGCTCAGGAAGCTCATCAACTGCATTTCGACTACGCGCGGATTGTTTCCGGCCTGGATGCTGAGGACTCCCTGGAGCATGATTTCCTTGGCGAAGACTTCCTCGTGGCTGCGCATTCCGAGCTTTTCGGCGACCGGGCCGGCGACGAGGTTTTGCAGGATGCAGCCGTACAAAGTGCCGGTAAGAGCGATGGCCAGGGCTTTACCGATGACGGCGGCGTCGCCATCGAGGTGGCGGAACATGGCGACCTGGGCGATGAGCGTGGCCATCAATCCGAATCCGGGTCCGAACTTGGCGAGGGTGCCGAAAAAATGTTTGCCGTGCTTGTGGCGTTCGCTCATGGACTCGATTTCGATGCGAAGGATGCGTTCGATGATTTCGGGATCGGTGCCGTCAATGGTGAGCTGCAACCCGCGGCGAAGAAACGGATCGGGTGCCTCGCGGGCCACGGTTTCCAGGGCAAGGACGCCATCGCGCCGCGCGGTTTCGGCGTATTGAACCATTTCCTTGATGACATGCTCGATGTGGGTTTCCTTGTTGAACAGCCATTTTTTCACATAGTTGACGACGCCCGTGACGGTGTGCAGGGGCATGGACAGCATGGCGGCGCCGACCGATCCGCCAAGAACGAGGAAAATCTCCGGCGGCTTGAAATAGGACCCCATCGCGCCTTCGGAGGCGTGGAACATGGAGAAGAGCACAGCGCCCCATGCCACGACGAGGCCGATAATGGTTGCCAGGTCCATACACCGTTATTTCGGCAGAATTGGTGGGATGGAATGAATGTTATTGGACGGCGGAGCAAAGCGTTGCAATCGTCCGGGGCTTAATGCTGATGGATTGCCGCCAGCAGGGTCGGCGGGGAGACGGCGCGAATGACCCTTTGCAGCTTGCCGCGCGCTTCGGGATCGGCCTGGGACATGACAGCCTGGATGACAGGAACAACTTTGGGGCCCATTTCCGTCAGGGCGTGCTCGGCCTGGGATTCTTCGGTGTCATCGGCGGCGTCGATCATGGTTTGTGCCTGGAGCTTAGCATCATCAGGTTTGAACTGGGCTTCGGCGGCACGGGTCGACGAAATCGTATACTTGGCGTCCTCCAATCCATCGGCTCCAAGGTCGTAGGCGGATTCAAGATGAACGACTACAAATGCCTTGAGAGCATGGAGTTCCGGTGTTCGAGGATCGGGGTCGCCGGAGCGGTCGCTCCAGAGGAGGTCGGCTTCGGGGCGCAGGAGAAGCAGGAAGGATTTTCCCACCTGCGAATGGGTGAATGCTTGCCCGCAGATCGAACTTTTTGCGGAATCGGGGCCGAGGATGAATCGGATCACGCGGATCTTATCTCCGACCTTTCCTGGGCCGTCATAACTAGCGGTAACTTCGAAATCGTATGTTTGGAACTGCTTTGTAGACGATGAATTAGCGTCATCGACCTGCGCATCCATCGGTTGGGGGTTATTGATGGCTACCAGATTGGCCAGGACAATTTCAGAGGACCATTGGACGGCCCTGTCGTCGAGGGAGTCCCTGAGACAGGCAAAACTTGCGCTCGCGGACGAGCCGATTACCAGAAATACCGCGGTCACGACAACCCGCAAATGAGGCTGCAATCGCATGTTAACCTCGTTATGGATATGGAGTAAGGCACCTTGAGTTAAACGATTGAAATAAATATTTATTGATTTTAATTCCTGAAAGTCGGAAACTTAGCGTTGACCTATCTATTCGGGATTTCAGATGGAAAAGACAAAGGAAGAGTCTGCAGGTTCGTCGATTGCAGCGCCGCAGAAGGTCAGCCCGTCGAAAAAACGGAAGCCATCGCTGATGCCTCCGTTTCATGTGATTTTGCTGAACGATGATGACCATACTTACGAGTATGTTATCGAAATGCTGAAGGTTTTGTTCGCATTTCCGGATGAAAAGGGGTTTCTGTTGGCCAAGGAGGTCGATCGCGAGGGGCGGGTGATTCTGATGACCACCCATAAGGAGCTGGCGGAATTAAAGCGCGATCAGATTCATGCCTATGGCGCGGATCAGCGGGTGGCGACGTGCAAGGGGTCGATGTCGGCGACGGTGGAACCGGCGGATGATTGATGCCTCGTCGCCGTTGGTCTCCTTCGTGAAACCTTAATAATTTCCTGAAATAGTGCCCAGCGGTTATGCATCTGCTGGCAGATTCCATCACACCCGGGACGGGTATCTTTCTTGTGCTGGCGTTGGCGCTTGCATTGAGCTTTGAATTCGTAAACGGATTCCACGATACGGCCAACGCGGTAGCGACGGTGATTTACACGCACACGCTTACGCCATGGGTGGCGGTTGTCTGGTCAGGGTGTTGGAACCTGATCGGCGTGCTTTTTTCAGCGGGAAACGTCGCATTCAAAATATTGGCGCTGCTGCCGGTGGAACTTGTGGTGAACATCGGTACGTCCACGGGGTTTGCCATGGTGTTCGCGCTGCTGATTTCGGCAATCATCTGGAATCTCGGCACATGGTATCTCGGATTGCCCGCGTCCAGTTCGCATACGCTGGTCGGATCGATCCTGGGCGTGGGGCTGGCTAACTCGCTCCTGGTCAAGGGGCATGTCTTTGGGGAGGGGGTTAACTGGAGTCAAGTCACCGAGGTTTTCGCGGCATTGCTCATCTCGCCGGTGATCGGATTCGTTTGCTCGGGACTGCTGCTTCTGGTCATGAAACGGCTGATCAAAAAGCCATCGCTGTATACAGCCCCGGCCAAGGATGTTCCGCCGCCGATGCCTATACGCGCGCTGCTGGTATTGACCTGCACGGGGGTCAGCTTGGGGCACGGCTCCAATGACGGGCAGAAGGGAATGGGGCTTATTCTGCTGATCCTCATCGGCATCCTGCCGGGAGCGTACGCGTTGAACATGGGCGCGAGCTCGGCGCAGATTGGGAAACTTGAGGCTTCGGCCAATAGCGTGGCCGCTCAACTGGATTCGCATGCAACCGGTGCAATGGTGACGCTGACGGAGGCTCCCGATGTTCTTTCGGATTACCTGAAGACGACGGGGGTTGTGAGTGATCGCACCTATTCCGCCATGGCGGTTATCAATCACGCGCTGGCGGATGATCTTGCCGGAAAAAGCAACTTCCGCGAATTTCCGGAAGATCAGGTCAGAACAGTCCGATCGAGGATTTACCTTCTGGGTGGTGCCATTGGGAAGCTCAAGTCGCAGAATCTGATCAAAAACCAGGGAGAGGCCGACGCTTTGATGGCGTACAGGGACGAGCTAACGGCCGCGACGCAGTACATTCCGATGTGGGTGAAGTTCGCGGTCGCGTTGGCGTTGGGACTGGGAACGATGGTCGGGTGGAAGCGGATTGTCGTGACGGTCGGCGAGAAGATCGGCAAGGAACATCTGACGTATGCGCAGGGGGCATCGGCGGAACTGGTCGCGATGGCGACGATCGGCGCGGCGGATTTGTGGGGACTTCCGGTGAGTACGACGCATGTGCTGTCGTCGGGCGTGGCGGGGACGATGGCTGCGAACTATTCGGGTTTGCAAATGAAAACGCTGCGCAATCTGTTGCTGGCGTGGGTACTGACGTTGCCGGTATGCGTCATCCTTGGCGCGGGAACTTTTGCAGCGGGGCTTTATTTGATTTTCACGAGCCCGATCAAGAGAACCGTGATTATCGCCGGGATTATTGTGATCGGAGGAATCGTGCTATCGCTTTGGAGGTCGTTCATGGCCAGGACGAAAGATAAGGCCAAGGGTCAAACGCGGATTGCGGAAACAGCAAGCGCCTACCAGAGCAGCGGCCAATAGAGCGCGGCGGATGCCGCGGCATTTTTGGCGGCCTGGGCATTGAATGGAATCGGCCGCGGAGCGGGGTCAGGGGCTTGCGTTGTATCCGATGGTTCCTGATCGGCGGCGCTAACGGGCTGGCCATCGACGATTGCGTTGGAGTCGGGACTATCGACGCGATATGGGTTGGCCGGTCTGGCGGTTGAGCCGACAGCGACGGGCTTGTGGCTCATATTTAGCAAGATCAGGAGGCAGACCCACACGCCGGCGACGGCTGCGTGAAGGGAGGGCTGGAATCCCGAATTGCTCCATCGACGTCGTGAAACGGTTGCGACAGGCGGCGGCGAGACAGCAACCGGGCTGGCCTGGAGCGAAAGATCGGTCGGTGATGACGGGCGCACGCGGCGGCGTTCGCGGACATCCTCATCCAATTCGAATCCCTGCCCGCCGCGAAGGGGCTGGCGGGCCTCGGCGTAGACGGAATCCCAACTGCTGGAGGCGATGGCGGTCAGCAGGGTTTGCAGTTCCTCCTTGTCATAAGCGGGAGGATCTTTGGCCCGCGGCTGCGGGCAGGGCATGTCCTGGGTGATTTCGCCCTCGCCGGGCAAAAGGAGAGTGAAGCCGGAAAGCGTGCCGGCGAGGGAATCGCCCGGAGTCTGGGGACGCGAGGGAGCCAGGACCTGGTCGGCAAAATCCTCCTCGGGGAGGCCGGCGTGGAAAATGATTTTGGATCGGCCGAAACGAACGACATCGTTGTCGCGCAGAACGCGGGGCGAACGGAGGCGTTCGCCGTTGAGAACCGTGCCGTTCTTGCTTTGGAGGTCCTGAACTATCCAGCCATCGTCGCTGGGCTGGAGGCGGAGGTGTCGGCGCGACAGGAGGATATCGCGGACAGCGACGTCACAATCGGGGGCGCGGCCGAGGACCAGGCCGCAGTCGAGTTCGCGGCGGGCTATTTCCTGGCCGTTGGATTTGACGACGATATAGGGCATTTCGTGATTATCGAACCATTTGGGTTCGGAGGGTCAATTTTGGGGGTGGGGGGAACCCGGCGACCTGCGGTCGGATCGCTAAATATTTCAAGAATTGCGTTAATTTGGGTGGTTTTGGGGCGGAGATTTGGTGACAGTGCGTGACAGTGAACCGCATTCTCCTAGCGCCAGTGGGGTCACTGTCACTGTCAGCGCGACACATTTATTAAAATGGGCTTGGGTTTTTGGGGAGAGAAGTGGGAAGCTGGGAATTGAAATGCGGCGTGAATGCGCAACGTCCTCTATAAGTGTGTCCGGTGGGTGAAGGTTTTGGGCGGGTTTTTGGGAATCTTTAAATTTTTAGGCGATTTAATTCAGGGACGAATAAACCTTGGAGTCGCGCCGTGCGAAACTAAGGCTTCAGCTTCCGTGCGAGATGAGATTCAAGCCGGGAATGCCTGCGTAATCTTTCGCATTGTGTGTGACGAGCGACGCGGCGTGACGAAGCGCTGACGCAGCGATCCAGGCATCGCCGCAATCGATTGGCCGACCGAGTCGACGGCGGTGAGCCGTGATATCTGCCCAATGCTGCGCCATCATCGAGTCGTAAGGAAGCACAACAAGTTGATTCAGCAGCGAATCCAGTGCTTCACGCCGAGTGGAACCCCAGTGGCGAACGAGTGCCCACAAGCGAAGTTCGGCGACGGTCTGAAAGCAGACACAGAGGCGTTTCCCCGCAATGATCGGTGAATAGAGCGCAGCACGCGTGTCGGCTTTGGCAAGAAACGATAGGACATCAGTGTCGAGAATCACGGAATCCATCAATGACGGACCTCGCGGACAAGAGCAAGGAACTCATCAACGGACTCATCGTCCGGCCAGTCGATGGCCAGGGTAGCCAAGTTGCTGACGAGTGGAGTCCCCTGCTCACGAGCCAACTCCTCTACGGTCTTAGCCGTCCAGAATTCAGAGCCGGCGGGCTCGACCTCAACGCGAACGCGGGTTCCGTCAGGAAGTGTAACGGGCGTGTCCAGCACGGCAACGCCATTTTTGATGTGTCCGTTGTAGGTCATAGGTCCACTCAGTCTCGGGGCAGCGGCCAAGTCATTATAATCTGAGGCGTTTGAACCGCCATGATATCAATGGATCCGTCGATCTACCGAATCTGATCGGCATGGATCGTGTCCCATTCAGTTCCGCCAAGTAACTACAAGACTAACATCGAAGCGTAGGCCGTTGCGATCAACAAATATTGGGCAAAATGTAAATCATTCTGACTAAACCGAAAACGAAGCAACGGTTTGTTTCGGTCTCCTTTGTCGCGATCCCAAAAATCGATTCCAGAACGGTCCAGCATCAATCGCCAGTTGCCGTGCGCCAGAGCATTCCGAAAGGCGCGAACGGGGTCGCGGGTCAAGTATGCGCAACATTTGTATGCCGCAGAGTCTTTGGGCAACTGCTCGCGGAGTACCTCGAAATACGCGTCCTTCAAATAAACGAAGCACATATAGTTGAGTGCAAGCAGTCCACCATAAATATTCGGATCGTTTGCGCCTGTTCGAGCCACAACAAGAACTGTTGTAGTTCGCCATAGCGATCCTTCAGCGAAAGGGGATTGTTTGCGGCCAAGTTAGGCAAACTGCCGACATTGAGACTCGCAATGTCGGATCGTATTGTGCTTGCCAGAGTGTTGGCTGCAGGCGCAGCGATCTGCAAATCGTCCCGCAATTTGGTCGCGAAGACGGCGAGTTTAGTATCAAGATCGATCAGAAGCGCGTCGGACATCCGAATAATCCTCTCGGGCAAATTGGTATCAATTTTAACTTCGATCCAATCGCCACCGCAACCGTGGCAGTTATGATAATGACGCCCAACCTGGGAGGGCACCGGATATGGAATCACAAACCGTCACATTGGCCCGAGCGATGGAAATGGCCGTGGGGCTTCATCGGGCCGGGCGGTTGGCGGAGGCGGAGGGGATTTATCGGCAGGTTCTTTTGGTGAATCCGAAGGAGGCGAATGTGTTGCAGCTTTTGGGGACGGTGCTGGGGCAGAGGGGAGATCTTCGGGGGGCGGAGGAGATGATTCGGAGGTCGCTGGAGATTCGGCCGGAGATGCCGGATGCGTATTTTAATCTTGGGGAGTTTTTGCGGCGGATGGGGAGGTTGGGAGAGGCGCTGGCGACGGTGGTCGAGGGGATGCGGTATCGGCCGGGGGCGGCGGCGTATGACAACATGGCGGCGATTCTGCGGGGATTGAAATGTGATGAGGCGGCGATCGATGCGCTCAAGACGGCGATCAGGTTTAATCCAAACTATGTAATGGCGTATGTGAACCTTGGAATTGTACTGGGCGAGAATGGGCGGGTGGAGGCGGCGGAGCGGGCGTTTGAAGAGGCGGCGAGGATTCGGCCGGGATGGGATGAGCCGAGAAGGTTGATGGAGGTTGCGCGGTGGCGGGTGGGAAACGCGCCGCGCGAGAAGTTTGTGCTATCGGAGGTGACGGATGCGCGGCTGTGCGTCGCGCTGAGCGCTGCGTTTTCACATTTGCATCGGCATGAAGATGCGATTGGGGCGGCGAAGCGGGCGAGTGAGCTGGAGCCGGGGAGGGCTGATCCGTACATCAACTTGGGATGGCTTTACAGTGTCACGGGCAAGCTGGATGAGGCGGCGGCGGCGTGCGAGCGGGCGATTGAACTGAATCCGGGAGATGCGCCGGCGCATTTGAATTTGGGGATGATTGCGCTGCGCAATGGAGATTTTGCGCGGGGGTGGGAGTTGTATGAATTTCGGAAGAAATGTCTGGGATCAAGGCTTGCGAATTATTCGGAGCCGGAATGGGATGGGAAAGCGCTAAACGGGAAGAGGATTTTGCTTTGGTTTGAGCAGGGTTTGGGGGACACGATTCAGTTTTTGCGGTATTTGCCGCTGGTGGAAGAGAAGGGAGGGAAGATTGTTCTGATGGTGCAGCCGGAACTTAGGCGGCTGGTGGAGGGGAGCGTGAGGGTGGAGGAATTTGCGGATGGAGCGGGGAAGTTGCCGGGGTTTGAGGTGCATTGTTCGCTGCTGAGTCTTGCGAGGGTGATTGGGACGAGGGTTGAGACGATTCCGGAGGGGATTCCATATCTGAAGGCTTCGGGGGAAATGGTTGGGAAATGGAAGGGGAGGATTGAGAGATTGTTGCAGAATCCCCACGGTGGCGGGGAAAAGCCCGGTGAAAAACCCCACGGCGGCGCCGTGGGCGTTCGGGGAAGAGCGTTGCGCGTGGGGGTGGCCTGGGCGGGATGGCCGGGGCATTTCAATGATGCCAATCGGTCGATGACGCTGAAGGATTTGGGGCCGCTGGCGGAGACGGGGGCGGTGTTTTTTAGTTTGCAGAAGTTGAAGACGGGGACGAGCCATTTGGGGGCGGAATCGATGTTGAATATGGTTGACTGGACGGACGAATTTGCGGATATGGCGGATACGGCGGGGTTGATTGCGAATCTGGATCTGGTGATTTCGGTGGATTCGGCGGTGGCACATCTGGCGGGAGCGATGGGAAAGCCGGTGAGGGTGATGCTGCCGAAGGCGGCGGATTGGAGGTGGATGGTGGAGAGGGAGGATTCGCCGTGGTATCGGACGATGAGGTTGTTTCGGCAGGAAATACTTGGGGATTGGACGGGGGTGGTTGGGAGGGTGGCGGAGGAGATGGGGAATTTGAAATTTGAGATTTGAGATTTCAGATTTGAAATTTGAGATTTCAGATTTGAAGGGATGAATGAAAATTCTGGATTCCCGAGGAGCAAGCTCCCGGGGCTTTGGCGCGGGCTAGAAGCCTTGCTGGGCGATTTCGACGGCTTTGAGCATGGCCTTGGCTTTGTTGATGGTTTCTTCGTATTCGTTTTCGGGGATGGAGTCGGCGACGACGCCGGCGCCGGCCTGGACGTCGAAGATGCCGTTGCGCCAGACGATGGTGCGGAGGGCGATGCAGGTGTCCATGTTGCCGGCGAAGTCGAGATAGCCGACGGCGCCGCCGTAGGGGCCGCGGCGGGTGGGTTCGAGTTCGTCGATGATCTGCATGGCGCGGATTTTGGGTGCGCCGCTGACGGTGCCGACGGGCAGGCTGACGCGCAGGGCGTCGAGGGCGGTCAGGCCGTCGGCTAGTTCGCCGGTGACGTTGCTGGTGATGTGCATGACGTGGCTGTAGCGCTCGACGGTCATGACGTCGCTGATATGGACGGTGCCGACTTTGGCGACGCGGCCGACGTCGTTGCGATGGAGATCGACGAGCATGATGTGCTCGGCGCGTTCCTTGGGGTCGGCGAGCAATTCTTTTTCGAGGGCGAGGTCCTGCGTCGTCGGTTGCGCCGCGGGGGCGGGTGCCGGCGAGGGGGCGGCTGGTGACGATGCCATCGGCGACGCGGCAGAGAATTTCGGGGCTGGAGCCGATCAGCGTACATGCCGGGCTTTTCAGATAGAACATGAACGGGGAGGGGTTGATGATGCGCAGGGCGCGGTAGACATCGAACGGATCGGCCGATGAGTTGACGCGCAGGCGCTGGCTCGGGACGAACTGGAAGATGTCGCCGGCCTTGATGTATTCCTTGCCGGCGCGAACCATTTGTTCAAATTGCTGGCGGGTGCAGTTGGCGGAATAAGTGAGGGTCATTGGGGCGGTGGGGTCGATCTCGCCGAGGGGGGAACTGGATGGCTGCTGGAGGCGGGTGACGATCGTGTCGATTCGGCGGCAGGCTTCGCGATAGGCGGCTTCGACACTTGCAGGGCCGAGCTGGGCGTTGGCGACGACTTTGATGGTTTTGTCGACGTGATCGAAGATCACGAGTTCGCCGTAGAGGGCGAAGAGGAGGTCGGGGAGTTTGCGGTCGTCCTTGGGGGGCGAGGGGAGTTTTTCGGCTTCGTAATATCGGATGGTGTCATAGCCCGCGTAACCGACGAGGCCGCCGGTGAAGCGAGGGAGGTGTTTATCGTGATGATATTGCTCGGCGGGGAGAAGCTTCTGGAGATCGGCTAGGGGATCGGTGGTGGTGAACTCGCGGGAGGATTGGCCGACGTGCTGCAGTGAAGCGTTGCCGTCGGCGACCTGATAGACGGTTTGAGGCCCGGCGGCGATGAAACTGAAGCGGCCGATTTTTTCTCCGCCGATCACGCTTTCGAGGAGGAAGGCGTGCTGCTCGCGGCCGAGAACTTCGAAGGCGGTGACGGGAGTGTGGCGGTCGGCGAGGAGCTGGCGATAGACGGGGATGATCTTTGCGCCGGTCGCGGCGATGGCGGAGAATTCGTCGAAGGTGGGGAAATAGCGACGCATGGGTGAATGGAAGGTAAAGGGAATGGGGGAAAAGTCAAAAACGGGAAACAGGGGGTGTAACGCTCTACGAGGGGACGCAGACCGTCGAACATCGGTAATGGATCAGTTTGAAATAAATTCTTTTTCGTTGCGATCTTCGTGCCGAACAAGGTCCTTGGCTCGAATGCGTGAACGGGCGGGCGCTGCGCCGGCCCGAGGCGTTTGGCCTGCATCATCGGTTTGAGGGCGGGTCAGACCGTCGTGAACAAGTCGAAGACGTGTGTGCTGCCCTCAAATTGCGTGCGATTGGGAAGTCCCATGGGGTTGGCGTATTTGAATCCATAGGCCTCGGCGATCGAAACGACTTCGTCCTTGATGAGGTTATTGTTCCAACCGACCACGAGAACCCCGCCGGATCGGATGATTTTTCGCAGGCTGGCGAAGGTCTTATGTTGGTCGCTGACCGCGTTAACGCCAAAGCCAAGAACGCCGTTTAACAAAATGGCATCGAAATATGCGGGTTGGAAATGCTGATCGACATCGAGGACGCTGCCGACGACATGATGTCCGGGCGATCCGAACTGCGCCACATCGGGATCGATGTCGATGGTCCAATACTCGCAGCCGATGGCGGAGAAACGCTTTGGGTAATGCGCGCAATAAAAATGAGTGCCGACGTTTAGAGCGTGGGCGGGTTTGAGGCGGACAAAGCCCGGCAGGATGTCCATTTCTATAAATCGCCGATCGGGCTTGCTGTGCAGCCACTTGTGCAACCAGAGCCGATAGTAGATTTGCGTGGGGAGGATCTTCTTGGCCCAGGGCTTCATCGCGGTGATCGATCGCTGCATCAAACCCATAGTGACTCAACCATTTAATAGGCGAATTTGCGGAGGGCGTTCCGTGTTTTGGTCCTATCGGCAAAAAAACGTATCGACCAAACCAAAAGGGCATCTGGACATATTATAAGAGAGAGTCCGCGGTTCGAGTATTCGGGCGGGCAATGGGTAAAATGGGACGTTGATGGGATATGAGATTTCGACGGTTCGAGTGTTTTCGGCGAGCCATCAGTTGCGGCTAAATGATGGGTCGATGGAGCCGCTGCATGGGCATAACTGGAAGGTGAAGGTGACGGTGTCGGCGGAAAGGCTCGATGCGATGGGAGTCGTCATGGATTTTCATTTGTTGGAGAAGTTGGTGGATGGGGTGGTTGGGCCGATGCACAATCGGCATTTGAATGAGCTGGGGGTGTTTGAGAAGATGAATCCTTCGGCGGAGGGAGTGGCGGTGCGGGTGGCGGAGGGTGTGGAGTTGCCGGGGGGAGTGAAACTGGTTTCGGTGGAGGTGTGGGAGACGGAAGAGAATTCGGCGGTTTATCGGCCTTGAAGACCCCCACCCTGACCCTCCCCCGGAGTACCAGGGGAGGGGAAAATGAGAGCATATACATGTTTGACCCGCGCTAAGCCGACCAATAGGATGAAGTAGGTTTTATGAAGTGTGAAAAGTGCAACAGACCGGCGACGGTTCATCTGACGGAAATCCGTGCGGGCAAGAAGATTGAAAAGCATCTCTGCGAGGCGTGCGCGGGGCAGATTGAGGGGTATCCGACCAAGGCGCATGCTCCGATCAATGAATTGCTGACGAACTTCGTGCTCGCGCACAGCGGGATGACGAAGGATGAGACGGGGACGTGTCCGCAATGCGGGATGTCGTGGTCTGATTTCAGGCAAACGGGGTTGCTGGGGTGCGAGCATGATTATGCGGCGTTCGACAAGGACCTGACGCCGCTGCTGCAGCGGGCTCATGATGGGGCGACGCACCATCTGGGGAAGGTGCCGACGCGGCGTGGGGGGACGACGGTGCCCGTGAAGCGGCAGGTGGATTTGAATCGGCTTCGGAAGGAACTGAGCCGGGCGGTGGAAGCAGAGGATTACGAGAAAGCGGCGAAGTTGCGGGACCAAATCCGGGAAGCGGAAACACAAGTCTGAGCGATTGTTTATGAAACTGAGCGATCTGACCAGCCAGGCGGGAGAATGGCTCCGCGGCAGCGGGCCGATGAGCGAGATTGTGATCTCGTCGCGGATTAGGCTGGCGCGGAACGTGGCGGGGTTTCCGTTTTTGACGCGATGCTCCAAGAGCGCGCGGAAATCGCTGGAGGAGAAGATCAGAGATACGATCCTGGAATCGGGGTTTTCGTCTTCCAAAACTTTTTATGTCGATCTGGAATCGGCGCCGGATATTGATCGGCAGCTTCTGGTGGAGCGGCATCTCATCAGTAGGCCGCACAAGGATGCACAGGGCGCGCGTGGGGTGGCGGTAGGTGAAAATGAGACGCTGGCGATCATGGTCAACGAGGAAGATCATTTGCGCATTCAGGTTTTGCGAAGCGGATTGCAGTTGGAGGAGGCGTGGGAGCAGATCAATGCGGTCGACGATCAGCTTGAGGCGACGCTGGATTTCGCGTTCAGCCCGAAGTTTGGATATCTGACGGCGTGCCCGACGAATGTGGGGACGGGGATTCGCGTGAGCGTCATGCTGCATTTGCCGGCGCTGAAGCTGACGGGGGAAATCGAAAAGGTGTTCCGGGCGGCGAAAGAATTGCGGCTGGCGGTGCGCGGGTTGTATGGGGAGGGGACGGAAGCGACGGGGGATTTCTATCAGATCTCGAATCAGTCCACGCTGGGCAAGAGCGAAGAGGAGATCATCGGGGATTTCAAGCATGTGGTCATTCCGAAGATCATCGATTATGAGCACCATGCGCGGCGGGCGCTGCTGACTGAGCAGCCGCTGGCGCTGGACAACAAGGTTTGGCGGGCGCTGGGACTGCTGCGATCGGCGAGGTTGATCGAGACGGAGGAGACCCTGGTGGCGCTGAGCCATGTGCGGCTGGGGGTGAATCTTAAGCGGGTGAAGGATCTCGATATCAACAAGGTGAATGAGTTGTTTCTGCTGACGCAGGAAGCGCATTTGCAGAAGATACTGGGGAAAAAGCTGGAGGGGACGGCGCGGCAGGCGGCGCGGGCGGAGTTTATTCGGCATCGATTGAGCGCGAATTAGGGGCCGCGGATCGTGTGGGTTACCGGCTACGGTCGGTTCTGGATTGAATCACATCGTAGACTTTGGCGAGGGTGTGGCAGCGCGTTCGGGGCATTGGGGAATTCATATAAATTAGCTTTGAATTGGATCGCTTTTTTCCAAATGCCATGCCGACTGAAGTCGGCAGGCCGCTGAGATCGTGAGATGGGTTCGCGGGGTGCGCTGGAATTTTTTCCATGTGATTAACTTCACAATCTTTCGGTCGTCTTATTTGTAGAACGCGTGTGCGTGTGGAACAGGACGAGATGGATTCAAGGGAATTCCGCCGCGGGCTGAGCGGTTTTAGAAGATAGAAATTCAGCGCAACGTAATTCCGGGTGGGATGCGTTGAAGTCGGTCGGATAGCGGTCAATCGGAGCAGAGGCAAATGATCACGATCAAGCATTTCATGGACAAGGTTGAGGAGGCGGATGGAAATCGGATTTGGGTGGAGCCAATCGGCCTCACCTGCGATCTGAAGAAATGGTGTCATGTGAACCATACGCTGTGTCACGTGGCGCCGCCGCGCGAGTTGTGGGACTGGTTTATGGAACATCCGGATGGATACACCTATTTCCGCGGGCGGTATCACGAGTGGCTGAACAAGAGCCCGTATCGGCCGGCGCTGCAGCAACTGGCGTGCGCGGCGATGCAGGAGGACATCACGCTGCTGCATCAATCGGAGGACAACGAGCACAATTCGGCAACGGCGTTGTATGAATTCCTTTCAGAGCTGGAAGCGTATTGCCCGCCGGATAATTCTCCGGATTGAGATTCCCGCAGGGAGCAAGCTCCCTGGGCTTTGGTTGGGGGAAAATCTACGGACTACCGGGCCTGGCGATGGGTATCGCCGGGCCTTGGTTTTTTATTATGATCTGCCGCGACTTGAGTCGCTCATCTTGGCAGATCCATCAACAACCTCGCCCCCTACCGAGCCGGGCCGCGCGGATGGCAGGCATTGCGGGCGCTGCGGCATCGCAACTATCGCCTGTTCTTCGGCGGGCAACTGATTTCCGTCATTGGGACGTTTCTGACCAATACGGCGATGGGATGGCTGGCGAGCACGCTGACGCCTGATCCACATCGGAAAGCGCTGTTCATCAGCCTGGTGCTTTTTGCGTCGCAGATTCCGCTTTTTGTGCTGGGGCCGATCGGGGGAGTTTGGGTTGATCGGCTCAATCACCGGAAGCTGCTGGTGGGAACGCAGACGCTTTCGATGTTGCAATCGTTCGCGCTGGCAGGGTTGTCGCTGACACATCGGATCAACCTGGGATGGGCGCTGGGACTGGCGCTGGTGCAGGGACTGATCAACGCGATCGACATTCCGGGGAGGCAGGCGTTTGTCGTCGACATGGTCACGGACCGGCAGGACCTGGCGAATGCGATCGCGCTGAATTCGACGATGGTGCATGGAGCCCGACTGATCGGGCCGGCGGCGGCGGGGTTGCTGATCCATTGGGTCGGGATGGGATATTGTTTTCTGCTGGATGGGTTCAGTTACCTGGCGGTGATCGCGGCGCTGCTGGCGATGCGGATCAAATCGCGGCCGCGGCGCGAGAGAAAGCCGGTGCTGCATGAGTTGTGGGAGGGGTTTCGATATGTGGCCGGGTTCCCGCCGGCGCGGGAGATTCTGCTGCTCATTGCCCTGTTCAGCTTGTCGGGTGTGCCGGCGGTTATGGTGCTGATGCCGTTGTTTGGTTTGCATTTTGGCGGGAGCGTCAGGGGAGATTTGGTATACGGATTTTTGAGCGCGGCCTCGGGGGTTGGAGCGATGATCGGAGCGATCCGCCTGGCGATGCGGCGGACTGTGCTGGGGCTGGGGCGGCTTATCGGGTTGTCGTCGATCATTTACGCGATCGCGGTGGCGGCGTTCTCGGTGTCGCAACATCTGTCGTTGTCTCTGATCATTCTCTCGTTTGCCGGATGGGGGATGATTACTAATTTCGCGGCGGCGAATACGATCCTGCAAACCATTGTGGATGATGACAAGCGAGGACGCGTGATGAGCTTCCTGGCGATGTCGTTCATGGGGATGACGCCGTTTGGGGTGCTGATCGTCGGTGGGCTGGCGTCGCGGATTTCGAACAATCCATTCGTCGGGGCGGAGCGGACGATGCTGCTGATGTCGGGGGTTTGCCTGGTGGCGTCGGTTCGGTATTGGATGAATCTGAAGCGCATTCGCAAATATATCAGGCCGATCTATGTACAGCGGGGGATTCTGCCGGAAATTGCCGAGGGGCTGCAAATAGCGGGGACGCCGGCGACGACGGAGACGTAGCATGACCGTCGCGCAGCAACTTGAATCGGGCGTATCGCGTCATCGGGCGGGCCGGCTGGCGGAAGCGGAGGCGATCTATCGTCAGGTTCTGGCGCAACAGCCCGACAATGCGGATGCCTTGCGGCTGCTGGGAGCCCTGGCGGAAGCGCACAACAATCTGGGCAACGTGCTGGCCGGCGAAAAGCAATTCGATCAGGCAATCGCTTCGTACCGGCGGGCCATTGGGCTCAAGCCCGATTTTGCCGATGCCTTTAACAATCTGGGCAATGCCTTGAAGGGGAAAGGGCAAATTGATGAGGCCATCGCTTCGTTTGGCCAAGCGATGCGGCTCAAGCCTGGTTACGCTGAAGCACACAACAATCTGGCCAATGCTTTGAGGGGCAATGGGCAACTCGATGGAGCCATTTCTTCATATCGGGAGGCAATTCGGCTCAAATCGGGTTATGCCGAAGCGCATAACAATCTGGGCAACGCCTTAATGGACACCGGGCGATTGGACGAGGCGATCGCTTCCTATCGAGAGGCCATTCGGCTCAAGCCGGATTACGCCAAAGCACACGACAATCTGGGGAACGCCCTGAAAGACATGGGGCAACTGGACGAGGCCATTGCATTGCATCAAAAGGCCATTGGGCTCAAGCCGGATTTTGTCGAAGCCCACAGCAATCTGGTCTTTGCGATCCATTTTCATGCCAGCTACGACGCCAGAATGATTCAGGAGGAACACCAGCGCTGGAACCAGGTGCGGGCCGAACCGTTGAAGAAATTTATTCAGCCGCACGGCAACAACCGTGATCCGGATCGCCGGTTGCGGATCGGTTATGTGTCGGGGGATTTCCGCGAGCATGTTGTCGGGCGGAATCTGCTGCCGATTTTGCGAGAACACGATCATAAGCAGGTGGAGATATTCTGTTACGCCAACAGGGTGCGCGAGGATCAATTAACGCTGCAAATCCGGGATTGCGCGGATTCGTGGCGGAACATCGCAGGACTTTCTGATTCGCGGGGAGCGGATCTGATTCGGACGGATGAGATCGATATTTTTGTCGATTTGGCGGTGCACACGGCGGGAAATCGTCTCCTTATCTTTGCCCGTAAACCGGCTCCGGTGCAGGTGACGTATCTTGGGTATTGCTCCAGCACCGGTTTGGAGGCGATGGACTACCGCCTGTCCGATCCGTATCTGGATCCGCCGGATTCCGATCTATCGGTTTACGGCGAGGAGACGATTAGACTGCCTGAATCGTATTGGTGCTACACCCCTCTGGGACCGACGCCGGAGCCATCGCCCCCGCCGGTTGAGGCGACGGGATATATCACATTCGGCTGCCTGAATAAATTCGCGAAGGTGCCGGCGGCTCTGGACCTTTGGGCGGCAGATTCTGCAAAGCGTGGAGGGGTCGCGGCTCATCGTTCACTCGTTGGCGGAAACGCATCTGGATGCTGTGCGAAAGAGATTTGCCGACAATGGGATTTCGCCGGATCGCCTGGAGTTTCCCGGCCGGCAGCCGTGGGCGGATTATGTTCGAACCTATGGCCGGATCGATATCGCGCTCGATCCATTTCCCTGGGGAGGGGGAATCACTACATGCGATGCCCTGTGGATGGGAGTGCCGACGGTGACACTAAACGGGCGAACGGCGGTGGGCCGCGGCGGGGTGAGTATCCTGACCAACATCGGCTTGCCGGAACTCATCGCTCGGACGTCGAAACAATATGTGGAGATCGCCGCCGGGCTCGCCAGCGACTTGCCGCGATTGGCGGAGCTGCGGCGGACACTGCGGCGGCGGATGGAGGCATCGCCGCTGATGGATGCTCCGAGATTTGCGCGTAATATCGAAGCGGCGTATGGAGGGATGTGGCGGAATTGGTGCGCGGAATGACAAATCGGGCTGCCGCGCATATAAAGTCGGGCGTGTCGCCTGCGGTGCTGGAAAAGCTTTTGAAGGATTTGCCGCGGCATGGGACGCGGATCAAGGATCGCGGATACCGCCAGGTGTGGCGGTTTGAATTCGAGGGGAAGGGGTATTACCTGAAATTTTATCCGCGGCGGAGAATGCGGCTTAAGCGGATTTTTCGGGGCAGCGCGGCGGTGAGGGAGCTTGTCCGGTTGCAGGCGCTGCAGCGGGCGAAAGTGGCGGCGCCGCGGGCGGTGGCGCAACTTTCGGGGTTTCGGCTGAATGAAGAAATCGGGGACGCGGTGATCCTTGAAGCGATCGAGCCGGCTGTGTCGCTGGATCAATATGTGATGGAATTTGAGCAGGAGGGAGAGGAGATTGCGGATCGGCCGGAATTGGTGAGGGAAATCATCGATCTCATTTATCGCCTGGGCGAAGCGCGGCTGGGACATGACGATCTGCATCTGGGGAATATGCTTCTGCAAGATGGGAAGGTTTATCTTTTGGATGGATACGCCGTGCGATTTGGAGGGCTGACGACCAACAACGTGATGAAGCTGGCGCACAGCGTTCAGGGGGTGGCGACGAGAACGGAATTGCAGAGGGGGTGGAACATTCTGGGTCCGGGCGGGCGGATGCCGATGCGGAATCCGGTGAGCGAGCGGCTATGGCGGAAATCGCTGGAGCAGGCGAAAAGGGAAAACGATTATTTCGGGTTGCTGAAATCCAGAGATTGGCGTGGGGTTTTCTTCAAGCGGTTCAAGTATCCGCGGCGATGGGCGCCGGCCAGCGGGCTGAGAATCTCGGCGGAGGATTGGGGCAAGGCGTGGCCGAAGCTTCTGGCGCGGATCGAGACGGATCAGTTGACGGTGATTAAGCGCGGGGCGAGCGGGGATGTGCTGGCGGGTGAACTGGAGCTTGGGGGGCGGAGCGTGCCGATCATCGCCAAGCGGCCGTTCAAGCGATATTGGTATCGGTATATCAACGAGATCGGCCGGGGAAGCCGGGCGTGGCGGGCGTGGCATAAATCATGGACGCTGGTGGTGCGCGACATTCCGACGGCGTGGCCGCTGGCGGTGATGCAGAAGCGCCGAATGGGATATATCACGGACAGTGTGATTGTTTTTGAGCGATTGGAGGGACCGACGTTGTCGGAGGTGGATTTGGATGGGATGAAGGGGGAGGAGCGAGAGATACTTTTTCGGCGAACGGGGAGAATTCTTCGGCGAATCGACCAACTCGGGCTTTCGCATTACGACGCGAAGGCCTCCAATTGGATCGTCCAGGCGGACGCGAAGCTGGGGCCGCGGCCGATCCTGGTGGATGTGGATGGGATTCGGTTCAGGCAATGGGCGGCGCTGGGGATTTCGCGGTTGCTGCGGGCGATGCGGGGTCATCCGCAGTATACGGTGGCGGACTCGCTGGCGCTGTGTCAGGGATACACGCCGTTTGCGCCAACGCCGGTGAGGGAGAAGGCATGACCCAAACCCCGACGGTCGCGTCGCATGCCCCGCCGAGGCGCGTGCTGATCATCAAACCGAGCGCGATAGGCGATGTCGTTCACGCGTTGCCGGTGTTGCCTCGGCTGCGGAAGCTGTGGCCGAAGGCGAGCCTGAGCTGGCTGATTACGCCGGCGTGCGCGGCGCTTGTTGAAAAGCATCCGTTGGTAGACGAGGTGATTCTGTTCCAGCGAAAGCATTTGGGAACAGGTTGGTATAGCCCGCCGGCTTTGTTGGATTTGGCGGGATTCGTCGGCGATCTGCGGAGGCGGGAGTTTGACCTGGTCATCGATCTACAGGGATTGTTGCGCAGTGCGTGGATTGCGCTGGCCAGCGGAGCGCCGCGGCGAATCGGGTTTTCCAATGCGCGGGAGTTTGCGCCGCTGTTTTATACGGAGCTGGTGCAATGCTCGTGGGAGAACGATCATGCGGTGGAACGATATCTGAAGATCGCCTCGGCGCTTGGGTGCGGGGATGGACCGGCGGAGTTTTGCTTTGCGGTGGGTGATGAGGATCGGCGGTATGTTGACAAGCTGATCCCGCCTGGAACGGCATACGCGGTCCTGATGCCGGGGGCGAATTGGGGGACGAAACGGTGGCCAGCGGCGAAATATGCGGCTTTGGTGGAGCCGCTGAAGGAGCGGTTCGATCTGGAGACGGTGCTTGCCGGCTCATCGGCGGATTTGGAAGTGGGGAGACAGATTCCTGCGAAATTCGACCTGATGGCGAAGACCAACTTGCGGCAAATCGTCGCACTGCTGGAACGGGCGCGGCTGGTGATCGGAAACGACACCGGCCCGATGCACATGGCGGCGGCGATGGGAATTCCACTGGTGTCGCCTTATGGCCCGACCGATCCGAAGCGGACGGGGCCATTTGGACGCGATAACAGCGTGGTACGCATCGACTTGCCATGCAGTCCGTGTTATTCCCGGACGTGTTCACATCGAAGCTGCATGGAATGGCTTAAAATTGACCCGATTCTGGAAACGGCTGGGGCGCAGATTGAGGGCCATTTAACGCCGCCCGCGGGGGTAGATCCGCCAATATTAAGATTGTGTTAATCATGTCCAAATGTTTGTTTGGTTAGTATGCGCTGGATACACTCACGCCCCACAGGTCCAAGGAAGGTTGTATCTATGACGGCTCAGGCACCTTCAGTTCTTCGGGCGGTGGTTTTGCCCTCGACGGACGCATATTCGCAGGACACTCCGACGCGCCGATTGTTACGGGAACTGGGGCACGATGTGAAACGTGCCGCTTCGCCCGACCAGGCGATGGAACTGATCAATTCTGAACACACGGATTTGCTGGTGGTTGATATCACCAACGATGCCAACCGCGAGATGGTTGAATCGCTGATGGAGTTGCCGGCGTCGAAGCGGCCGGAGCAGATGGCGGTGTTCAGCGATTCGATCGACGGGAAACTTCGGGAATGGCGGAGGTCGGCACCGTCGCACGTTCATATTTTTCTAAAGCCGCTACACATGCATGGGCTGCTTAGTGTTTTGAGGCAGATAGAAAGACAGAGTGCGCGGGCGGGTGCGTAAGACCCACCGTGGCGCTGCGGGCGTTCTGAGACGGGGTTTCTTTTTTTTCTTAATAGAATTTGGATTAGAACGCGAGCTGGAATTGCGCGGAAGACCCATTCGTTGTGCGAGTTGTCCTGGAGGATGTCCAGATAGCTCTCGTCGGCTGGGGAGCCGTTGGGGAGCCAAGTGCCGTCGACCGTGACTTTCGCGTGCTGGCCGAAGAGGTAGTAATTAGCGCCGATGGTGATTTCGTCAATGTTGTCCTGAATGATGCCGGGCTGAGCGTCGCCGTCGAGATGGGTGTAGTCGTAACGGATGAAAGGCTCGAGGCTGGGCGTGACGAGACAGGACGCCTGGAGGAGGACGCCGGAATCGTAATAGCTTCCGGGCTTGATGCCGCGGTTGGTGTAGAGGTTTCGATAAGCGCCGAGGTAGGCGGCGTAGAAAGCCCAGCCGGCGGTGGTGTTGTATTGAACGTCGAGGGTGTGATAGATGAGTTTGTTGGCGCCTGACTCGGAATAATCCACTCCCCCGCCGGCAACGAGGATGCTTTCCCGGTCAGGGCGGGCGGTGAACTGATCGTATTCGGAATATGGGTTGAACAATGGGGTGCGATCGCCGATGGCGAGGTATTCGCCGCGGGCGCTGGCACCCCAGTTGGTGGGGGCGAGACCGGCGCCCGCGTTGACGGAGGTGCCCAGGCCGCTGGGGCCGTAGAACGGGGTGTTGAGACCGTCGTAGCCGTCGTGGAGAACGAGTTGTCCCCGCAGGCGGTCCTCGTCGTAGATCATCGCCGCGCCTTGAACGCGATCCAATTCTCCGCCGCCGACGAGGGCGCTGAGAAGTGAGCGATCGACGGCCATCAGATGGCTTTCCAGCACATTCTGTTCATGCCAGACGGGGTCTTTGAATTGGCCGACTTTTATCGCCAGTGGGGATTGCGCTGATGCGGTACATGGCGTAAGCGTCCAACAGGGTTACTTGCGCCATCGACGAGTCCTGGGCAACCTGAATGTAGTAGGTGAGCAATGGGGAGATGACATTGCCGGCAAGGGAAAGACGAAAGCGGGTGATTTCGAAACCGGTCTGGGTGTCGTCGCCCTGCTTGCCGGTGACGCCGGCGTGGCCGGCGGGGATCTGGTTGCGATAGTTGATGTCGTATCGCATTTGCAGAAGCAGACCGGGATGAATGGAGAAATTGCCGTCGTCGGACTGAAGGAAGAAGCCGGTGTCGGGATCGTAGCCGGCGGAAACGTTGCCAGTGGAGGCAACCCCTGCGGACATGAGCTGGCTGTGCTGGTCGGCGTCATTGCTGATCTGACGCAGGACGGCATCGTTGTGGGCCTGTGAAGCTTGCTGGCGGGCGGTGAGCGCGTCGATGCGGGCCTGGAGCGCCAGGAGCCGTTTTTGCAGGGCGCCAGTTGAGGGTTGAGTGGTGACGGTGGCGGCGACCGGGGTGGTCAAACAGAATAGCGCGATGAGAAATCCCACGGCAGCGCGGCTCGACTGAGCTCGCCGAAGTCCGTGGGCGTTCGGGATCGGAATTGGGCTTCCCGCGGGGGTTTTCATTAAATTCCCAATTGGAATTGAACGCGGCCGACCCATTCAGAGTGATTCTGGTTGGCGAGGATGCCCAGACCTGGGGCGTCGATTACGGAGCCGTTGGGTAGGAAGCTGATGTCGCCACAAATCTTGGCGCGGTAGCCGTAGAGGTAGTAGTTTACGCCGGCGGTGAATTCGTGATTGTTGGCGGTGGCGCTGGCGTTGCCGCCGGGATCTTTGTTGCCAAAGGCCAGGATGTTGGCGTAGCGGCTATTGAGAACCGCGAGGTCATAGCGCACGAACGGTTCCACTTGTGGTTTGATGTGGTATCCGACCTGAATAATGCAGCCGAAGTTGGGGTAGGAGCCGGCAGCGTCTCGATTAACGGGGGACTGGGGCGGTGAATTGCTGTTGTCGGACCAGTCGGCGTAATCCTCGAGAATAGCGCCATAGATGCTGAGACCCGATTGGGTGGTGTATTGCGCGTCGGCCGTGAGATAGATATTGTCGAAATTGGATGCTTCATCCCATTCGAACCCCCCGCCGACTACGAGAAGATCGGTCTTTGCGCCGTAGGCGGAGAGGGAATCGTAAGCGTTCCAGGCGGTGTCGTCGCCGCGGATTTTGTAGTCGACGCGCGCCGACATGCCGAAATTCTGGGGCGGAGCAATGCCGTTGACTGAGACGTCGTAGAACGGGGTGTTGGCGGTGTTGCGGCCGTCGGTGAGATCAAATTCGCCGTGGAGGCAATTGCGCTGATAGGTGATGCCGACGCCCTGGGTGCGTTCGGCGCCGTCATTGAGGCCGTTGTTTCCGCCGAGGAGTGCGCCGGTGAGCGAACGGTCGACGGCCAAGAGATAACCATCACCGACATTGCTTTCGTGCCAGACAGGATCGACGAACTGGCCGGCCTTCAATCCGAATGGGTTGTCCTGGCCAAAGCGATAGGTTGCATAGGCATCCTGGAGGGTTTCGCCCCCGCCGCTGGAAGGGACATTGATCATGAAGAAATATTGAAGCAGCGGGCTGATGACGTGGCCCTGGAGTCCGAGCATGAGATTATGAACTTCGAAGCCATCATGTTCGCCGCTGCCGGTCTGGGGGACGGTCGTACCACCGCCGGGATCGAGGCCGCCGTTGAAGGATTGAACGGATTGGCGGTCGTTGAAGACGCCGCGGAATTGGGCCAGTATCCAGGGATGCAGGAGGAAATTTCCGTCATCGCTGGAGATATTCAATCCGGTGTCGGGGTCGTATCCGGTCATGCCTGTTCCGACGGACATAAGCTTGCTTTGGTCGTCGGCGTTGGCCTCGATTTTTTGCATGGTCGTTGCGTCGTCGGTGTTGGCGTGCGCTTGCTGGGTTTCAAGAGCCTGGACTTTGGCTTCAAGCTGATCGATCTTTTGCTGCATCTGCTGGTCGGCGGGGGATAAATCGTCCGCCCGAATGGAGGCGGCTCCGAAGCCGATTGCGAATATTGTTGCGAAAATAAGGCGTGACTGTCGGGAGACGAGCATGCCGATTCCTTTCCCGCGGCGAAAGATTTCGCCGCAATCGATGGTCACAGATTGAGCGTCCTACTTGGTTCGGCCAGCGGGGATTGAGCGGAATAGTTTTTTTGGATGGTGAGCGCGTCCGATAAGGGGGACTGCGCGTCTCGGTCAGGAAAGTCCGTCCCATCGCTCGAGGTCTTCGTCGGGAAGAAGGGACCAATCGAACATTCTCCGCCGGGCGGGCTCGATGGGAAAATCGAACAGGTTGCGCGGCATGGGGAGCGACTTGTTTTCGGATGCGCGCCGCCGAACGATTGTAAAAACCATTGGGTCGAACAAATCCGCGTTTGAGGCTGTCATGCAAGTCACGATCTGGCTCCTTCCGCAGCGATCACTTCCATGTTCAATTCCAGCCGGTGGGATCGGTCGGGAGGGATCGGCACCATTAGTTGTGGGAGAGATTTTTCGGGGGGCCGATAATGTGGGGTTTGGTAATTCCGATAAGTCGGAATGGGGGTAAAAAAATCCCCACGGCGGCGCCGTGGGCGTTCTGGGATTCACTCTTTTTATACCGCGTGCAGGTGGCGGATGATGCGGCCGGTGTGGATGTAGACGACGTCCTCGGCGATGTTGGTGCAGTGGTCGGCGATGCGCTCGAGATTTTTGGCGATCATGATGTTGCCGAGGTCGGTGGTGGCCTTCTGACCGTCGGTTTCCATAAGGCAGATCATGTCCTGCACGATCTGGTGGTAGAGGGCGTCAACGACGTCGTCGCTCTTGAGCACGTGGCGGGCGAGGGCCTCATCGCGGAGGTTGAAAGCCTTGATCGTGTCGCGAAGGGTGGTGAGGACGGTGTTGGCCATGAGTCTTAGATCGCTGGGGGGCTCGTAGTCGGGAATCTGGGAGAGGGGGAGAACGCGCTGGGCGATGTTGACGGCGCAATCGGCGATGCGCTCGAAATCGGCATTGACTTTGATAATGGTGGTGACGGTGCGCAGATCGACGGCGGCGGGTTGCTGAAGCGCGAGGAGATCGATCGCCTTTTGTTCGACGCGGACCTCCTCATCGTCGATGCGCTGATCGAGGCTTATGGTCTCCTGGGCAAGCTTGGCATTGGCGGTGAAGACGGCCTCGCAAGCCTGATCGACCACCTGAAGGACGAGAGCGGTCATGCGGGCGACCTGCGTCCGAAGGCTTTCAAGAAGATCGTCGAGGTGGTGTGACATTGGGCATTAAACGGGGCGTGACATTGCTGGGCTAACCGAACCTTCCGGTGATGTAATCTTCGGTCTGTTTCTGGATCGGGTTGGTGAACATGGCTGACGTAGCATTATACTCGACGAGAAGGCCCATGTAGAAGAAAGCCGTAAAATCGCTGACGCGGGCGGCCTGCTGCATGTTGTGGGTGACGATGATGATGGTGTAGTTGTTGCGGAGTTCGGTGATCAGGTCTTCGATTTTGGTGGTGGCGATGGGGTCGAGCGCGCTGCAGGGCTCGTCCATGAGGAGGACGGTGGGACGAGTCGCCAGGGCGCGGGCGATACAAAGGCGCTGCTGTTGGCCGCCGGACATGCCCAGGGCGCTGGTGCCGAGTCGATCCTTGACCTCTTCCCAGAGGGCGGCTTTTCGCAGGCAGTTTTCAACGATTGAATCCAATTCGTCGCGGCGGGAAATGCCCTGGAGGCGCGGCCCGTAGGCGATGTTGTCGTAGATCGACTTGGGGAAGGGATTGGGCTTTTGAAATACCAGGCCAACCTGTTGGCGAAGGGCAACCATATCGACCTTCGGCTCGTATATATTTTGGCCGGCGATGCGGAGTTCGCCTTCTACGTGGCAACCGGGGATGAGATCGTTAAGGCGGTTGATGGAGCGAAGAAAGGTGCTTTTGCCGCAGCCGCTGGGGCCGATCATGGCGATAACCCGATTACGCGGCATGGAAAGGGATGCCTTCTGGATGGCTTCGAGGGAGCCATAGAATACGCTGAGTCCGCGGGATTCGATGAGAACGTCCGCCGGGTTGATCATGTCCTGAGGCGTGGCGGTGGAGATATCCCGGGCGGGCGGTGGCGGAGCTTTTGACGAAGCCAAAGTTGTCGGTGTTTGAAGGGCAATCCTGCTCATATCCGAATATCTTTGGCCTGCATCAAGAGTGTATGTTGAACGTACCCCGCTTCAAGCGGATTACGAAACATTAACAAGGCTGTAGCTTAAGGAAAAGACGGTATTTGGGAAGGTTGAAAGGTGCGACAATTGACCCGAATTGGGGTATAAAAGTGAATATGGGCTGTCGAGTCAGGCTGATTATTGGGCTGTTATGCGTTCTGGCCGCCGGATGCGCCGAAGTGGCGAGGCCGGCGCCGATGGTGAGCGCCGCGCCGCCGCCGATGGTTCAGCCCCGGCCGTCGATTCCCGTGGGTGAATTCGGGGGAGATCCGGCTCAAATCGGGGCCGAGCATGGGCATCGGTTTCACGACCAGATCGTCGACCTGTTTCAGAATTATCTGATGGCGCGGTTGCCGGGAAACATTTGCGTGGAAGCGCGCATGGCGGCGGCGAGTTTCGAAATTTATATGCTGCCCGATCAGCGGGCTGAGACTCAGGCACTGGCCGATGCGGTGGGGCTTAATGTTTATGACGCGGTATTGGCGCAATGTTATCTGGATCTGATGCCGCTGACAGCATGTTCGACGATCGCCCTGCCGGCGGAGGCCGCGCCGGATGGGGTGCCGAGAATGGGCCGGAACCTGGATTTTGATGCCGGGGGAATGCTCGACAAACATTCGGTGCTGATCGTTTATCATCCGGCGGGGAAATATCAGTTCGCGGCGATCGGTTGGCCGGGAATGATCGGCGTGCTTTCCGGGATGAACGAATACGGATTGTGCCTGGCAAATATGGAAGTGGACAGGCAGATGCGACCGCCGATGGCGATGCCGTATACGCTGTTGTATCGCACCGTTCTGGAACAGTGCCGGACGGTGGATGAGGCGATCGATCTGCTGAAGCGCACGCCGCGGCAGTCGGCGAATAATCTGATGCTGATGGATGCGCGGGGCGACCGGGCCGTGGCGGAGATTCGACCTGAGGGCGTGACTGTCAGGCGCGGCCAGGCCGGGACGGGGCTTATCAGCACGAATCATCAGCGCGGGCAGGACGCCGACACGGCGGGGTTTTGCTGGAGATATGATTCCCTGCACAAGGCGTCGGCCAGTGAATTTGGGAGGATTGACCTACCGTCGCTCGAGGGAATGCTTGCCAAGGTGGTTCAGGGAAAGGAAGGAGATTTTACGATTCAGTCGATGGTGTTCGAACCGGCCAATCGGGTGGTCTATCTGGCGACTGGTCTGGACGCGCCTGGGCACGCGTACGAGCGAATCGACTTGAAATACTATTTTGGGAAATGGAATCCGGCACTTTCTGCGAACTAGAGGCGCGTCGCGGACGCATATACCCCATTTTCCACAGGCCCCGGAATTTCAACAGTTAGTTTATCGCGGCGGAATCGATCATAATCATATTCACTGCATGGCGTTAACGACTTGAAGGCCGGATCGAAACGGGGCGGCGCAAAATGCCCCTTGCAATTTCCGCAAGGGCGGCTTATATTCGTGAAGTTGGGTAGCTGAGTCCTTTGCAGAAGGAGCCAGCGAAGATAAAAAGAAAAACAGGCGTTTGGGGGTAGTGCTTTCCCCAAACGATTTACGAGCCTCAACCGTCCAAGCACCCCCTTGGACGACCTCCCTTCCTAAAGGGAGTTACGCCCCGGATCCCCCCGTCCGGGGCCTTTTTATGCGCGGATACGGACGCGATTTCGATTTACATGTGGAGAAGAAGGCCCTGCCGACTGAAGTCGGCAGGCCGCTGTGGGGTTTTCGAAACTAGAATTTCAAATCTGCATCACTTGGCAACCGCGGGTTGGGTGGCGGGCCCGGCTGGTTGCGGGCTGACGGCGGCGTGCGGCTGCACCGGGGGAGGCACGGGGAGTGGCGCCTGATCGCTGAAGTTCCAATATTTTTTCATCTGGGTGATGGCTGGGTCCTGGCCGCCGCTGCGCTGGTCGGTGGTTTGCAACCAATCGGCGGCTTGGCCGATGTGGCGCGAGTTGTAATAGCAGAAGGTCAGAAGGAATGCGTGCAGCGTGTTGTCCTGTGAACTCGTGGCGATGGTTTTCAGCTCGTTAATCACCTTTTTCAGGTGGGCCTCGCCGAACTGCTTTTGCAGATCATATTGCCCCATCAAGACGGCGGGGTCGGCAGCGATGGCGGTGTGCAGGTCGGAGTTGGCCTGAGCGTAATAGCCGCCGCCCAGTTCGGCAATGGAGCGGGCGACGAGAATCAATGGGTTATTGGGGACCACGTCAATCGCCTGGTTGTAGGCGGTGATCGCCTTGTCGTATTGTCCCTTTTGCACGGCCAGATCGCCGCCGGCGATCAGATCGGCCAGACCCTTGGCGGGAATATCCTTGGCAAAGCTTTCGATGGGAACCGGCGGAGGTGACACGGGAGGCACACCCATTCCCGGCCCCGAGCCCATGTTTTCCGGGACGGTGTTGAAGCCGGGTTTCAATGGATGATTGTTGATTGTCGTGGTGCCGGGGGTATTGGGATTGATCGGTTGTTCGGGACCTGGAATGGCCGTCGGATTCAGACCCGCGCCCGGGCCGGTCAGGACATTTGAGCCGTTCTCGGCGGCGATATTGGCCTGGTCGCGAAGTCGAAGAATCTCGTGGAATTTCCGGTTGGCCTGCTCATCGGTCATCGAATGGGCTGAATTATAATCGTCAATGTTTTTGCGGAGCTTGGCATACTGAGCGCTTTGCTGGCTGGGCGCGGGCAGATTGAGGCCCACCGGCAGTTGCCGGGTGGATTGACTTGTCGAGAGGTCTCCCGCCGTCGGGGAAAGATTGGTCGCTTGCAACTGCGAGGGGGAAGAAGCCCCCTGTGGCGGCGACTGGGGCGACTGGCCGGCGGTTGGATTTACGGCGCCCGAACCGAGCGGGGGGAGCGAATAGGGGTTGTTAGGGGGAGGAGTATTCGTCTGATTTCCGGTGGCGTTGGAATTGGAACTCGTGCTGGCGAGTTGCTGGCGCAGATCATACACCTGGGCCTGCGTCAGCCCCTGTGTGCTTAGCGGGGTGACTCCCTGCTGCAGCGGCGTCTGGCCGAAAGCCGCTGGGTTTGGGTTTGATGACTGTGCCATCTGGGTGTTGGTCCAGGGGACGACACCAAAAATGGGATTTGCCGCGAGCATCTGCTGCTGCGCCGTCGCCGGATCGGCGGTGGGATCGACTGGACCGGGGAGAATCATTTCATAAGGCTTGGGAATAATTTGTCCGGAGCCGCTGTAGTCGATGGTTCCCAAGCGGGTGTCCTGAGGCGATTGCTGGGGAGGCGGTGGCTGGACAGTGTATCCCTGGCCGTAAGGACTTTGCTGAAATCCTGGGGGGGCCATGGAATGGTTGGCCGCGCCATAATAAGTACCCGCCGGATTGGGTCCCTGCGCGTAACCGCTGGATGAGGCCGTGGGATTGGCCATCGTCGGCACACCGGTGGAGTTGGCGATGAACTGATCCACACCCTGACCGGCCAGTAGGCCGCGGAAGGCGAATGGGTCGGTGTAGCCCGCGCCCAGATTGACGCCGCGAAAGTTTCGACCACTGAATGAAAATCCACCGCTTGCGTTGCCCGTGACCAACCCGTTTTGGTATTGACTCCAGCTCGGCTGCCCGGCGGCGGCATTCTGGGCGTTGTACCCCCCGCTGCCGATCTGCGTGTTGGCGTCGGAGGCGTGTCCGGACGTATCGACGCGAAGCTGAGCCGAGACGGGCGCCGCGGACAACGCTATCCCCGCAACCGCCGCGAGAATCGCAACATAGGCTTGTTTGGTATATTTCATGGTCGTCACCTGACGCTCTCAATTAACACTTTAAGCCCATACATCGAATCGGTCCATTATTAATGATACTAAATCCGTAGACGGCATGAGTATAGATGGTTATCGGGGTGCAAAAGTTTCAGTTATTCGACGGAGATTGGGCAATGCCCGATGCCGGGGGCAAATAGGCGTGTTAGCCCGGCAAGGGTTCGATAAATCTGATTTGCAGGCGGTGGTACGGGGGATCCACCAAGGTCGTGTGAGAGCGGTTGATCAAACCCTGTTAATAAAGTGGGTGATTGACCGATGCGGGAGGGCTCTCCCGTTTTCCGGCGCTACCGGCTTCCCGTCCGTGGTACTCGGCCCGAACAAAAAACCGGGTCCAGCGCGGGTGTGCCTGGCGTCGGCGGCTATCCCCAGGGGTTGATTATAGGTTTAACCAATAATGCTCTCCAATCACCTACCGAGGCAGAACACGTCCGTACGATGAAGATATTATCGGCGCAGCGTGCCGGAGGCAATGAAAGATTTCGAGTGGAATGCGTTATTAAAAAATAAAAAACGCCCGAGAAATCAGGCGATTTTCGAGGATTTTTTACTTGACGGCGACGAGCTTAAATGCTCGTCAAAACGGTGGCGGTTCGCCGCGCTTCCACCAGTCGGAATCGTCTTTTTTCTTTCGCCTCGGCGACGAATCATCCGGTTCATCCATCAGCGGGCCGTCGGAGTTTTCATCATCTGATTCGCCTTCTTCATCCAGCTCGGAACGAACCATCGTCGCCAGGGTGATGGCGAAGACCGGCGCGATCGCCCTTAAGGTGGCGGCATCGTCCGGGGTAAACGGCTTGGAGCCATCACGGAACAAGACGATCCCCGCGAGGGATTCGCCCAGGTAGGTGCAGTGGATTGCCAGAACCGTCTGGTTGCGCAGATGCTGCAATTCCTTCGGGGAGAGGATTTTCGCGGCTTCGTCGGCGGCGAGATGGATCATCCCATCGCGGCGAAGAACCTGGAGGAGACCGCCGCGCATGGCTTCGGTGAGCGCGGGGTCGCCGGAAATCGTGTATTTCATGTAAGCGCCGAGCTGGAAATCGGGGTCGGGCCCGGCGAGCCAGATCGCCACGTTGGAGTAGCCGATCTCGCGGAGCAGCCAATCCATAGCGTGGCAGAGCATCTGCTCGAGGTCGCCGGAGGATACGACAACGCCGCGGAAAGATTCGGTGGTCCGGACCAAGTCCAGTTGGCGGGAAAGATCGCCATAGGCGGCGACGAGGTCGTTGCAGAGAAGATCGACCTTGCGCGTGACCAGCCGACGGGCGTCATTGAGCCTGCGGACGGCCAGGCGGAGGCGATCGATGCGGCTCTCGCTCTTGGCGTGCAGGGTGTTTCGATGCAACGCGGTGCGCACGCAACGGAGGAATTCGTCGGTGGTAAAGGGCTTGGCGAGGAAATCGACCGCGCCGTGGCGGAGGGCCGAAACGGCCGTTTCCACGCTGGGGGAGCCGGTGACGACGATCGCGCTGGCCAGCGGATGGCGTTTTCGCAGGGCTGCCACGAGTTCGGCGCCGTCGCCGTCGGGCAGATGCAGATCGACGATCAGCAGATCGACGCCCTGAGTTTCGATGATCTGGCCGGCCTCGGCGAAAGTTGTCGCGGAGGTGAGCCGGCAATCGACGTTGCGGCCGAGGGCATCGCCGACGAAATCCACCACGTCGAATTCATCATCGACGATCAGGACCCGTGGCGACGCGGTCGTTGCTGTCTGAGGCGGTTGTCGAACTGGGGTCATGCTCACTCCAAAAAACTCTCTGAAACGTGGGTCGCAATCGACCCCGCTAAACAATCACTGGGCCGCGTGGTCCTTTAATTGGCGGCCCCTGGGGGCGTCTCCTCCGGCGGCGGGCAGGAGGATCATGGTTCTGGTCCCCTGGTCGGGGCGGCTTTCCAACCGCATCGAACCGCCGCTGGATTCGACCCATCGCAGGGCCTTGGGCAATCCCAATCCGCGCCTTCTTCCAGCGGACTTGGAACTGAAAAACGGATCGAAGGCGCGCTTGACCGTCTCCTGATCCATTCCGCAGCCATCATCCGTGATGGTCAGCACGACACGCGACGAGTACGGATCGTGTGCCGCGTGAACCGTCAGGTGCCCGGTCGACGGATCGGTCGCCGCGATCGCATTGCTCAGCACTTCGGACAGTGCGGCGGCGACCTGCTTGGGATCGACCATCACCGGGGGAATATCACCCATGGTCACCTCAATGGACCTATCGGCCGGATCGGCGTGCTGCTTGGCATCGTGCAGGGCGCGGGCGACGAGATCGGCAAGGTCCGATTCTTCTATCTGCGGAGGGACGGGTTTGGCGAAGTCCATCAGCTCGGAAATGATCTCGCTGAGGCGATGGCTTTGATCGTATATGAGGTGCGCCATCGCCTTCTGTTTTGGGTCCGCTAATTGAGCGGCCAGCAACTGTGATCGGCCGCTGATTACGGCCAGGGGATTGTTCATCTCATGTGCCGCGCCGGCGGCCATTTCGCCGACGCTCATCATCATTCTGGAATGGATGATTTCGTTTTGGGCCGACTGAAGTCGGCGATTGGCCTCGGCCAATTGTTCGGCCAATGCGCGAGCTTCGTCACGGATTTGCGCGGTCCTGAGCGCCAAGGACCATCCGCTGGACATGGCGTTCAATTCCTGCGCCTGGGTGCCGAGGCGCTGGCCTTCGCCGCTGACCGCGCCCCAGACGACTCCGCCGATGCAGATTCCCTCGGCGGTAAGACATATCCAGAATCGCTGGTCGCCGACCAGGCGGGGGGAAATCGCCGAAAGAAGCCAGTCCAATTCGTCGCCGGCATGGACGACGGGACCGTCGCCGCCTTCGGCGACCGGAGGTCGCTTGGGGCAATCGACCAGGGAGGATTCGAAAATATCTCCGTCCTCGTCGAAGAGGAGAACCTCCGCGAAATCCTGTGCGGGCATGAGGGAGAAGGCCGCGACGCAGCGGACGCCCAGGACGCCGACGGATGTTTGCCCGATGGCGCGGAGAACTGCCTGCGGGGCGGCCTCGGGGCGAAGCTCGCCCTGAAAGGCGCTGAGAGCGTCGAAGAATTGGGCGCGCACGGCAAGGCGGCGATTGCGCGCAGCGAGTTGGCCGCTGACGCGGCCGAGTTCCTGGTTGGCGCGGACCAATGCCTGCTGATACAGCTCCTGGGTGCTTGTCTGGCCGAGTTGGAGGGCGCGGGCGCGGGATTCGATGCGATCGACCAGGTGTTTCATCGCGTTTTCGACGCCCTCGGTCGAAAGCCCGGTGACGGCGATGAGGCGATCCTGACTGATGGGGAACGAGTAGTTTCCGCTGTAGCCCAGATGCTGCTGGCGGACCAGCAGATCGGCGAGGGTCACCAGGTTGATCATTCGGGGATATTTGACGGAATCGGGAAGGGCCTCGGGAAGCTGGCCATGCAGCCAGATGCTTTCGCGGATGATCTGCGGGAGTTCCCACCGCTCGGCGAGGCGCTTGCCGATGACCATGTGGTCTACGCCGATGACGGTGCGCTCGATGTCGGCGATGTTGCCGCGGAGGAGATCCGCGGCTTCGACGACGCGAGCGAAACTCTTGGGGAGGATGGCGTCCAGGGCGACCTTGCCGAGATCGTGAAGCAATCCGCAGACGAAGGCTTCGGAAGATCTGAAACCGGCGTCGCGGCCGCGGGCGGCTTCGATGGCTTCGCCCAGAAGTTCGGCGCAGCAGGCCACGGCAAGGGAATGTTTCCAAAACTCCGCGCGGGAAAAATGCGTTTGATTCTGGTTGGAGCCGGCAAAAGTTTCGAAGACCGAGACGGCCAGGACGGCGCTGCGAAGAGCTTCGAAACCGAGGAGAATGACGGCCCGCTCCAGGGTCACGGCTTCGGCGTGAACGCCGGTGTCGGCGCGATGAACGAGTTGAAGAATTCGAGCAGTGAGAGCGGCGTCGCTGCTGATGAGGGCGACGATCTCGACGATCGAAGCTTCTTCATCGGCGGTGACCTGCAAAACGCGAACGGCGACGGCGGGCAATGTTGGAAGCTGCTCGAGTTGCTGGAGGATCAGCTCGATGCGTCGGGGCTGAAGATGGTCGGGGGGGTGCACGGGTTGATATTAATCGAGCGAGAGCCCGGCGAGCTGCGCTCGGAGCGCTGAAATATTGAATTTCCAGCCCGTCTGTCGGCGGCCGCCTGAACGAGGTTCAGGCGGCCAGCATTTCACCGATCCGCTCGATGAGCTTCTCGATGTTGAACGGCTTCTTGACGAAATCGTCGGCGCCGGACTTGAGCAGGTCGTTGATCTCGTCCTGGTTCACAACGCCCGAGACAATGACGATTTTCATGTGTTCGAAATTGGGATTTTTGCGAATCGTCTGGCAGACGACGTTCCCGTTGATGTCGGGAAGCATGTAATCAAGAATAATGAGGTCCGGCATGAACTCTTTGGTCAGGATGCCGGCATCGTATCCTGTGTTGGCGGTTTTGACCTCGAATCGGCCGTCGCGCTCCAGGACATCGACGAACAGTTCCACAATTTCGGGATCATCATCGACGACGAGGACTTTGAGCTTGCCGTTATCGAGGGCATCCGGGGGGATGCCGTTGTCCTTCATGAAGGCAATTAGTGCATCGCGAGGGATGCGGCGGAACCTGCTGCCGGGGACGCGAAAGCCCCGAAGGCGTCCGCTGTCGAAACAGCGAATGATCGTCTGTTGCGAGACCTTGCAAATCTCAGCAGCTTCTCCGGTCGTAAAGACAGTCTTCATGATCCACCTCAGGAGCAAACTGTTAAACTCGGCGAAGGCGTTACAGGGTTCATCAATTAGCCTGTTTATCCATCTTCGCTATTTGAACATCGTCCATAGGATTTTGCAACTTGAACTGGGGAATACAATGGATTTTTCGGAGAATGGGCAAGATCGGGAAAACACATGACTTAGGGATACTACGTCCAATAAGGAAGGTGGTTCGACGGGGGAATTGGGTTATGAATTCGGGGTGAGACGGATCAAATTACTTTGATCTGTGTCGCTGGGCTTTGGAATGGGATGTAGATGGCCAAATAGATAGAGGACTATTGCACCGCCGATAACGGCCACAACCAGGGCGCGGACGAGATTGGCATTGCGAACCAGTTTTCGGCTCAGGAGCGCGCCCAGAATGATTCCGCCGACCAGGCCTCCGCCGTGGGCGTACATGTCAACCACATTTCGCAGGGCGAAGCCAAATGCCAAGTTGTAAACAACGAATAGCCCGGCCGAACGGAACAGGGCGTTCAATATCCGAGGGGGAATGGTGACGCGTTGTACGGCCAGATAACCCAGCAGGCCACCGTAGACGCCAAAGACCGCGCCGGATGCGCCGGCGGTCAGCGACAATGGATGAGCATATAAACTGAGAAAACTGCCGATGAGGCCGGAAAAGATATAGAGGACCAGATAGGGGAAATTCCCGAAAAGGCGTTCGATCAGGCGGCCGCCTTGCCAGAGGACGTACATGTTCATCCCGATGTGGATGATTCCGAAATGGACGAACATTTCGGTGAAGAGTCGCCAGGGTTGGCCATGCGTGGTCAGGGGACCGAATCCAGCGCCCCATCGGAGCATCTGCTGAGAGTTCGGTTCGAGAAATCCTCCGTGGCCGGTGAGAACCATCAAAACGAAAACCGCGAAGTTGGCGGCGATAATGAGATGGGTGACGAAAACGCGCGGGGTGGCCTGGAAAAGATCGGAACGAAATTTGTTGGGATCCAGCGGAGATATCACAGCGTACGGAGGGCGGGCCTCCCCCGGAAAAGGGGGCAAGGGAAATCGCGGATCGTTTGTCATTGGCTCGCCGAGCGATGCAAAAAGGCCGGAGTTTAGCGGTAGAATTCGATGATCAGATTCAAATTCACTTCGAACGGAACATCTTCCAGCACAGGCATGGCCTTGATCGAGCCGGTGAGCTGAGCGGGGTTCCATTCAAGCCAGTTGGGGACCTGGTGGCCGGCGTTTTGTTCCATGTTTTCGCGGAGGACTTTGTGAATGCCTTCCTTGAAGGTGATGGTCTGGCCGGGCTTGACCAGGAAGCTGGCGATATCGGTTTTTGTGCCGTTCACGAGGACGTGGCCGTGGGCGACGATCTGGCGGGTGGCCCAGATGGTGCGGCCGACGCCAAGCCGGCGGAGGACGTTGTCCAGGCGGCTCTCGAGAATCTGCATCAGGGTGTTGGCGGTGTTGCCCTTGGATTTTTTGGCGATGTCGAGGAAGCGGCGGAACTGCTTCTCATACATGCCATAGTAATATCGCAGCTTTTGTTTCTCGCAGAGACGAACGCCATATTCGGTGTTGCGGCGGCCGCGATAGCCGTGCATGCCGGGCAACTCAAGTTCGCCGCGGGCGGTATGTTTGGGGATGTCGGCGATGGGAACGCCGACTCGACGGGACAACTTTAACTTGGGACCGGTATATCGGCCCATGGGAATCACTTTCTACGGGCGACAAAATGCCCGTCTCAAAACATGCGCGGCGGCCGCAATGGCGGACGACTTACACGCGATCTTCCAACCGGCATGGTTCTGAGGCATGCCGAGCGGGGATGGGAAGTATAGCGATCACCGGCTCGGGGACAAGATGCCGCACCGGGAGTGTCCCATAATTCTCAGTCAGTCGCGTTCGGGGCATATTAACCGTCTCTACCGCCGCGACGATGAAATGGATGCGAGTTTCTCTTGGCATTGCCATTGCAAAATCAATCTGCACATCCCGACGCGGCCGGGCTGGGACCGGAGGTTGCGGCCTTGAAGCGGCCGCACGCGTTCTTTTTTCGGTTGTTGCGCCTGGTGGGGCTCGAAGGGAAGATCGTTGTCGCGGTGGTGGCTCTACTGGCGGCGGCGCTGGGATCGACGTGCTGGCTCTGGGCGTCGCGGATCGACCCGCAGGTGACAAAAATTCTGGGCGAGCAGGCGCGGCAGACCGCAGTAACACTGTCGATGGCGGCGAGGCCGGGTTTCGCAAGTGGGGATATCGGCGTGCTTCAATCAATGGGGAATGAACTGCTCAAAGCCCGGAATATTCTTTTCGTCGCGTTTTATGATGTATCGGGGAAAAATATCGCGACGGCGGATCGGGAAAGTTCGCCGCATGGGCCGCCTCCATCTATGCTAACGACGCAGGTGAGTTCACTGGCGCAGGTGCGCGTGGGGAGTTCTCCGCTCTTTGGAGACTATCTGGAAGTTTGCCAACCGGTGCTGGAGAACGGGCGAGAGCCAAAATCTTCGCGATTGATGGGGTATGTGTCGGTGGGGATCTCGCCGACGGCTGAGCAGCGTCAGGTGGTTTGGGTGAATTATTTTGCCACGGGGATCGGTTGCGTGGTGATTTTGTGTTTTTTGCCGGTGGCGTATGTGCTGGTGCACAGGATTTTCCTGCCGATCCGGCAACTGGTTCGAGCGACCAATCGTATTTCCGCGGGAGATCTGGATGCGGTGGTGGCGGTCCATCGGACGGACTCGATCGGTGATCTGGCGCGGTCGTTTAACGCCATGATCGGAACGATCAAACGCCAGCAGCAGGACCTTCGGCGGGCCAATTTGGATTTGGAGCAAAAGGTGGCCCAGCGGACGGCGCAGTTGGAGGCGGCCAATCGTCGGCTCAGCAGCGAGATCGCGGAGAAGGAGGATTTTCTGCGGGCGGTCAGCCACGATTTGAACGCCCCGCTGCGGAACATCAGCGGAATGACCTCGATGCTGCTGACGAAGCACGGGGATCGGTTCAACGAGGAGATCGTGCATCGGCTGCAGAGAATTCAGAAGAACGTGGAAGCGGAAACGGATTTGATCTCGGAGCTTCTGGAGCTTTCGCGAATCAAGACCCGGCGGGAAAAGATGGAAATGGTGGAGACGGCGGCGGTGGTGCATGAGCTGGAAGGGATTCTGGAGGATGATCTGAGGACGCATCAGGTGCAACTGATCGTGGATACTCCCTTGCCGGTGCTGAACGGGGAACGGTCGCGGTTCCGGCAGATATTCCAGAATCTGATCGACAATGCGATTAAATACATGGGGGATGGGACGGTTAGGGAAATTCACGTGGGTTGCGTGGTTTGCGCGATCGAGGCTGAGTTTTATGTTCGGGACACGGGGATGGGCATCGAGCGGGAGGAGTTGGGGAAGGTGTTTTATATCTTTCGGCGCGGGAAGAACTCAGCGGCGCGGAACGTTCCGGGCAAGGGGGTGGGTCTGTCCTGCGTGAAGAGCATTGTCGAAACATACAGCGGAAGTATTTGGGTCGTCAGTGAGCCGGGGAAGGGAAGCACGTTTAAGTTCACGATCAATGGGCAGTTTGTTCCGGACGCGGCGGGGAAGCAGAAGGCGGGTGTCGGAACATGAAAGCCGCGACGGAGCCGAAGAATGGTTGCGACTCGACGATCACGATTCTGCTGGTCGATGACGATGTCGATTGCCGGACGCTGATCCGCGATGCCATCTGCCAGAGCAAGGTGAGCAATCGGGTATTTGAGGTTTCGAGTGGGGAAGAGGCGATGGATTTTCTACATCGGCGAGGCATGTGGGCGCAAGCGCCGAAGCCGGGTTTGATTTATCTGGACATCGAGATGCCGGGGATGGACGGCCAATCGGTGCTGAAGGCGATTAAAGCTGATCCGGATTTGCGGGATATACCGGTTGTGATGATGACGGGAGTGAGCGACGAGAGCCAGATGAAGATGGCGGCGGAAGCGGGAGCGAACAGCTACACCATAAAACCGGCCAAGGCGGATCAGTTTTTGAAGACGGTGGTCACGAGTACGAATTATTGGCTGACGATCCACCAATATCCGGACCATCATATTCCGGCTGGCGATTGCCGGAGGGGATGATGGCGCGGGCAATTCATCCCCCGGATAAACCTGCCGATAAGAACGCTGGAGTGGAACAATCCAACGATATAGAGCGGCTGCGATTGCTCATCGTCGAAGACGATGCCGACCAGCGTCAGTTGATCGGTGAGACGCTGGAAGAACATTTCGGCGCGCACACGGTTCAGGCCGTGGACAGCGGCGCGGAAGCGCTGAAGCTGGACATGGCAGGGTTCGATCTGATCCTGACGGATTTCAACCTTCCGGATTTGACCGGCATGGAGTTGCTGGAAAAAATTCGCACAAAATGCAGCACGCCGGTCATCATCGTCACCGGGGAAAATGTCGGTCAGATCGCGGCGGAGGCGATCCGCAAGGGAGCGATGGATTACGTCGTGAAGTTCGGGGATTACCTGTTCACGATTCCGCTGGTGGTGGAGAAAAACCTGACGGTGGCCAAGCTATACAAGGAAAACGAAAAACTACGGGTGGAGCTGGAGCGAGCTCTCGAGGAAAAGCGGCGGAAAAACGCCCAACTCGAGGAATCGCTCAAGATGGTTGAGGAACTGGCGGCGACGGATGCCCTGACGGGATTGAATAACCGGCGGCATTTCAATCGCGTGCTGGATCAGATGTTCGCCGAGAGCGACCGCATGGACAGTGACCTGTCGTGCGTGATGATCGACCTGGACGGATACAAAACCTTGAACGACTCGTTCGGTCACGCGACGGGCGATCAGATTTTATCCGCGGCGGGGAAGGTGATCTCGGCGAACATGCGGCGGATGGACGTGGCGGCGCGGTATGGAGGGGATGAATTCGTGCTGCTGTTGCCGCACGCCTCGGCCGGGGAAGCCCGCAATGTCACCCAGCGCATCCGGGATGAATTCGGGCAACGAGCGGCGATTCTGCTTCGGCGGAATGAACCGGTGACGATATCGGCGGGAATCGCGTCGCGAAAATACGATTTCCCCGAAGGCTCCGAGCAACTTCTGGCGCTGGCGGACAAGGCGTTGTACCAGGCCAAGGAGAATGGGCGAAATCGGATCGTGATTTACGAGGCGGCGGCCGCGCTACACGGCAATCGCTAATTCGGGAGTGGGTTGGTAATCAGGACATGCCTGGCGGAGGCGTTCCGGATCGTAGATCACGCGGTTCCGCCGGGTCTCGACGAGATTTTCACGTCGCAATTCCATCAGACAGATACTAACGGTTTCCCGCGCGGCGCCGATGGCCTGGGCGAGTTGTGCATGGGTCATGTGCAATGCGACTCCGCCGGGGACGGATTGGGCGGCGGGTGAATTGGCAAAACCGATCAGCTTTTTAATGAGGCGAACGCGGCAATCCTCGGAGAAGAGCTCGCTTCCCTCGGTCCAGACATCGTGTAGTTGATTGGCGAGGATCTCGACGAAATGGATGGCGAGATCGCCGTGGGAAAGGAGCGCATCGTGAAGTCGATCCGCGGGGATGGCGCGGACCTGGGAATCGCCGACCGAAACGGCGAGCTTTCCGTAAGCGGACAACCGGCCCAGGGCCGAGAGGCCGAAGAGTTCACCGGCGCCGAGAATCGAGAGGAGCGAGCGGCGGCCGTCGGCGAAGGTTTGGAAGAGACGAATTTCGCCGGCCTCCACGATAAAGAGATCGGCCGCTGGGTCGCTGGGTTCAAACACCGGCTGATCGTCGGAGAGCCTGAGGAGGCGGGAGCCGACCTGGGGGCTTCTGAGGAAGTCGAAAATCGCGGCCCCGTTTTGCATCGTTTCGTTCATCGCTTCACCGTTCCTTTATTCGCTTTCGTCGCCTGACGACGTGGTGTCTACAACGGTAGTATCGGCGGTTGCTTAAGAATCTATCGCAAAAAATAGATGGGTGAAGTGGATAACATCCGGGAAAATACGGGTGATTCGCGTCACCGATGAAGACGAAAACGGTATCGGTTAACAAGGGTTAACAGCTCACGTCTTGACCTGCATGGCGAGAATTCTGGCGATGGCTTCGCAGATTTCGGCGCGATGAATGCCGCCCAGCGCCAGCGCCAACTGGGTCTCCATCAGGCCATAGGGAATCCCGGTATCGTAGCGCTGGCCTTGAGTTATGACGCACCAATACTTTTGGGAGTGCTGCCGCATGTGTTCCTGCGCGGCGGTGAGCTGGAACTCATTTTTCTCGCGGATGTTGTTCTTGATGAGATACTCGAGCGAATCGAAAATCATCGGTGAGAAAACATGCATACCGAAATGGGCGAGGTAGTTTCCGGCGGGTTGACCGGGAGTCACCAGCTTTTCGCGGGCCAATTCGATGGAAGGTTTTTCAACGATTAGTTCGGTTTTATAGATGCCCTGTTCCGGTTTGAGAGGTTCACCACGGATGACGCCAAAGAGATGCAGAAGGCGCTCGAGGGTCGGTTGCACGCCGCTGACGGCGTCCAGGGAGTTTTTTTCAAAAACGGTGACGAGTTGTCGGGCACAGCGGTCCTTGATGTCGCTGATATAGACATGATCGCCGAGGAGGAGGAGGAATGGGTCGCTGCCGACGAATTTTTTCGCCTGGTAGACGGCGTGTCCGAAACCCTCGGGGGTGTGCTGCTCGGCGAAATGCAGGCGCTCGCCGAAAGCGCCGAGCTTTTCCGATTCGATGATGGCCCAATCCTTGCCGCGGAAAGCCTTGACCATGTCGTTGTCGAGGCGGCGGAAATATTCGCGGTATTGTTTTTCCTCTCCGGGCTGGGTGATGATGCAAATCTCCTCGATGCCTGAATCGAGAGCTTCCTCACCGATGATTTGAATGATTGGTTTGGTGAGGCCGTCGCGATCTACCAGCGGGAACATTTCTTTTTGAACTGCGGTTGAGGCGGGGTATTGGCGCGTTCCGCGTCCCGCGGCGGTGATGACGGCTTTGCGGACTTTGGGCATATCGGTCACCTTCGAAACTCGAAATCCGAATGACGAATCAAATCCGAAATCCGAATGACAAAACGAGTAGCATAGGAAACGGGAGAGAAGTTGCCAGATGTGAATCGGTGAATGGGCGTCAGTAGTCGCGGCGGCAGAAAATCCATGCGGCCAGGGCGAGCACGATTACCTCAAATGTGACGGAGGTGCCGATGATCCAGCCGACGGTGCGGCGCATAAGTTCGGCCTGCAAGGCGGCGACGGGGACGGGGTTGCCATTCAAATCCACGCGATTCTGGTTGTCGGCATTGTCCTGCTGGTCGGCGACGCCCTGAAGGCGGGCACTGCTGATGAGCTTGCGCTGCAGGATGGCGACGGTTTCGGCGGTTTTGGGAAGAACGGTCATGGCATCATAAAACGCGTCGTGGACGTGATCGAATGCGTTGTGATAGCCGTTGCGTTTTGTCTGCTCGTCGGCCAGTTCGGATTGAAGTGTGGAAAGGCGTGTGGAGTTACGCGTCGTTGGGCGCGTGGCGGCGATGCTCTGGAGTTTGACGATGGATTTCTCGGTGTCGGCGATCTGCCGGTCGATCCGATCGGCGGCGGCGTGATCGGTGAGCTTGAAGGTCAATAGCGTGACTTCGGTGGTGTGAAGGCAGAAAACTCCAACCCAGAAAAGGACGGAGAGGAGCACGGCCGCGACGGTGGAACGCGTCCAGACGCCGATCAGGACGCAGACGCAATAAATATAGCTGAAAAACAGGACGACGATGGGGACGGCCAGGAATATTCCCGGCTCCCATGCGCCGCCGCGAATGCCGATGACCAGAAAGCTGGCGGTACAGAAGCAGGCGATCTGGAGGGCGACGAAGAGAAGGCCGCAGAAATACTTGGTCAGGAAAAGCCGGGCGCGGCTGATTGGCTTGGAGAGATAGAGGTCGATGGCGCCGGCGGCGATAAAATCGGGGAAGAGGCTGGCGGTTGAAATCAGCGCCAGGGCGGCGGCGATCGTGCTGAGCCAGAGGTCGACACCCCAATTGAGGAAGATGCTTTTGTAGAAGTCGCCGGGGGCGACGACCTTGCTGTTGAAAAAGTAGGATGTGAACTGCCATTTGAAGATTTCGAAACCGGTGGGGGTGAGCCCGATGGCGGCGAACGACGCGGCCACCAGGCCGGAAAGAATCAGGACGATCCAGAACATTCGCCTGGAATTCAGGTCGCGGTAGGCATCGAGAAGGAGGGCGAGGGTTTGGCTCATTGGATTTTGATGGGAAGCGGCGGCGGGGTTGCGCCGGGAGGGTGCGCAGGCCGGTTGTGGGATCGGTGACGGCTTCGAAAAACAAATCTTCCAGGGATGGGCGGATCAACTGCATTCGGCGAATGACCAGCCCGGCGCGGCGGAGAGCGTCGAGGATGGGCTGAACGCCGGCGGGATCGGTCTTGCCGATTCGGAGGACGGTTCCGTCGAATTCGCACCAGGTTTGATCGGGAAGCTTTCCGCGCGCGGGCTGGCCGGGGGATGGGGGGCGGCCATCGAATGCGCCGGGAAATACGGCGGCGACCGCGGACCAGGCGGGGGTTTCCAACTCGAAGAGATAGAATTGTCTGGTCACGGTTAATTCGTCGACGGAGCCTTGCCGGGCGACGCGGCCGCCGACCAGGATGGCCACGCGATCGCACACGGATTCCAATTCGGTGAGCAAATGGCTGTTGATGAAGATGGTTGCGCCGCGCTGACGCAGCTGCAAAAGAACCTCGCGGATGTCGCGGCGTCCGCCGGGATCGACGCCGTCGGTGGGTTCGTCGAGAATAATCAGATCGGGATTGGCGCCCATGGCCTGAGCCAAACCGATGCGTTGAAGCATCCCCTTGGAATATTGGGAGATTTTAGTGTCGGCCCAGGCGGTCATGCCGACCTGATCGAGCAATTCGGCCGCACGATGCCGGCGAGAGGAGCGCGGAGCGTTGGCCAGCGAGGAGAAGAACTCGATGACCTGCCGGCCGGTGAGATATTTGGGAAACCGATGGTTCTCCGGGAGATAGCCGACGGATCGAAGCGTGGTCTTGTGGCCGATGGGGCGATCGAGAATGGTGCCGTGGGCGCTGGTTGGCCGGACGACGGTGACCATGATTTTGACGAGGGTGCTTTTGCCGGCACCATTGGGGCCGAGCAAACCGAAAATCTCGCCGCGATTGACCTGCATGGAAATGCCCTGCAGCGCATGGACGCGGCGGCGGTAAACCTTGGTGACATTCTGAAGATTGATGGCGTAGCCGGTGGCGGTTGGGGGCATGGTTGGGTTGGCGGAATCTTACCCGGCGAGGAGATTTTGGGGTAGAATCGGGGAGTGATGGACGACATCGCTGAACAACTGGCGATCCGGGATCGGTTCCGGCGCAAGCTGGCATTGCAAAAGACGCCCGAGGAGCGGATGCGCGATATGGTTAAAGTGCAAACTGCGGCATGGGCCACGTTGCGCGGCTCGCCAGAGGGATATGCTCGTTTTCTTCGTCGAAACTTTCGGGCACGATCCATTCCAGGCTGGGATCTACATGGCGGATGAACTCGAAATTCTGAACCTTCTTAAACGACGTGACGTTCAGTTCGTCGTCGTCGGGGGACATGCCGTGAATTTGCATGGCTACATTCGGGCGACCGAGGATCTGGATGTGGTGTGGATTCGCACGCCCGAGACAGAACGCTCGCTGTTGGAAGCACTTATTGAACTCGACGCAAAGTACATCGGAAAAGAAATCGATCCCGTGACGGGAATAGAACGAACTTATCTGGTCACGCTGCAATTTATTCAAGCCCATCACCTTATGATGCTGTGGACAAAATTCGGGTTCCTTGATCTGTTTGATTACATCCCGGGTTTTCCTCAAGAGCACGTCGGACAATTGCTCGAAACGAGCATAGTGTCCAACGGAACGCGATATATTTCGCTTTCGTGGTTACGCCGAATGAAGCGAGCCGCTGGCCGAACCAAAGACGAGATCGATCTGAAGAATCTCTCCGAATAATTCATAAGTGAATTGCTATTTCTGAGCAGTATCCGGAGGGGAATTCGACGCCGCCTCATTCGGTGGTGGAAGACGCTTATCATCCGCAAGAACCTCGGCGACATATCCTTTGATTCGTTCATCGTTAAGCAATTGACTCATTAAAACTCTTCGGTAGCCGGTGGCGCGGAGTTGTTCTTTCAGGGAATCGGTGCGTTCCTGCTTGAGCTTTTCGTTCTGGGCGTAAAGGGCTTCTTCCAGGGCTTCGTTTTCCAGGAGGAGGGCGTACATGGCGTCGGCGCGCTTTCCGCCGGAGGAAAAGAGGCCGCCCAGGCCGGCGGCTTTTTTGCGGTAGTCTTCAGTGCGGGCGTTGAGGGATTCGATTTGGGTTTTGAGGTTTTGATTTTCCTGTTTTAGTTGCGCGACTTCCTGCTCGTAAAGCTGCTTGAAACCTTTCTGGGCGGTGAAATGTTCTTTGTCGCGGGTGTTGAGTTGTTTGGCGGCGGAGAGGTCGCCGAACCATCGGCCTAGGCGCATGCCGATCATCAACATCGCGGCTGCGATGAAGCAGAAGACGACGATTTCCAGGTTTGAGTAGTGAGGCATGGATAGAAGTATATCCGCCGGAACCGATTTCGGGAGTATTCAAAAACGGTTGAACCATTAGTTGTGGGTCGGGTTGGAATGGATTTTTTTCGTTGCGATCTTTGTGCCGAACATGGTCCTTGGCTCGAATTCGTGAACGGGGCGGCGATGCGAACACTGTAGCTGGCCTGATAGGAATCGTGGGAGCCTTCGGCAGCGGAGAAGAAGACGATCTGATTTTCCGTCACGCGGAGGCGGAATCGTCGGTGGCCAGTTTCTCGATTTGATCGTCGCTGGCTTCGTCGAGAGATACGCCGGTTTTGCGGGATTCGCGGCCGCGGATGATCAGGCGCATGGGGACTTCGGGATAGGGTAAGAGTTCGCGGAAGCGGTTGATCATGAATCGCTGGTAGTTCTCGTCGAGGAACTTGGGGTTATTGACGAACAGCACGATCGTCGGCGGGGCGACGTCGGTTTGCGTGGCGTAATAAATCCGGGCCTTGCGGCCGCTGGGGGTGCTTGGATGCTTTTCCTGGAGGATTTGCCGGACGACGCGATTGAGCATGCCGGTGGTCAGGCGGGTGTTGGACTGCTTAAATAGATATTGGGCGGCGTCGATGACGGTTTGGATATTTTTCCCGTCCTTGGCGGAGACGAATGCGATGGGCGAGTAATCGACGTGCTGTAGCTCCTGATCGAGGTATTCGCGGAATTCTTCCATGTATTTCGAATCATCCGTTGAGTCGTCGTCGCCTTCCTTGCGGGCTTCGCGGAGTTTCTGGCGGGTAAGGTCCCATTTATTGATGACGAGCAGGATGGGCTTGAACTGCTCGGTGATGTAGCGGGCGAGCTTTTTGTCGGGTTCGCTGACGGGTTCGGTGCCGTCGATCAGCATGACGATCACGTCGGCGCGGCGGATGGAACGCTGGGCGCGGTGGAAGCTGTAGAAGTCGATGTCGGTGGCGGACATCCGGCGTTTTTTTCGGACGCCGGCGGTGTCGATGACGATGAGGGTTTTTCCGTCTTTTTCGAAGCGCACGTCGATGCTGTCGCGGGTGGTGCCGGGGACTTCGGAGACGATGACGCGCTGGGGGTCGCCCTCGTAAAGGCGGGCGATGGCATTGACCAGCGTGCTTTTGCCGGCGTTGCGCTTGCCGACGATGGCCAGCATCATTTGCGGGGCGGGCATCTTCGTGGGAGCGTGGGAGAGATCAACGTTTTTTTGAATGGTGTCGACGACCTGGTCGAGATTCCGGTTGTTGATCGCGGAGACGCCGATGGGTGTGCCGAAACCCAGGCGGGCGAAATCGCCCAGGGCCACATCGGCCTTGGGACCGTCGGCTTTGTTGGCGACGAGGACGGTTTTGATTCCCTTGCGGCGAAGCAGAGCGGCGATCTGTTCATCGCCGCCGGTGAGGCCATCCTGGCAATCGACGACCAGGAGGACGAGCTGGGCGCGCGACATCGCCAGTTCGATCTGTTCCTGAATATGCTCGGTCAATTGATTGGGATCGACATGGCCGTAGCCGCCGGTGTCGACGAGTTCGACAAATCGGCCGTCGATGGGGAGATAATACGAGACGCGGTCGCGGGTGACGCCGGGCATGTCCTGGACGATGCTGATGCGTTTGCCGGCCAGGCTATTGAGCAGGCTGCTCTTGCCGACGTTTGGCCGGCCGACGATGGCGATGACGGGGATGGTGGACATAATATCGCAAAATAGCTTGCCGAGGGGTCTTGCTAAGATGGCAGGTTCAATCAACCGGGATGAAAAAGCAAGTCCGACGGCGCAAAATCGGCAGCCGCTATTTCAGAACTACGTCGACGACCCGACCGTCGTGGGGCAGGGAAAACGTGGAGCTTTGCGAGCGATTTCCGGCCGTCACTTTCACATCATAATCGCCCAGGAACCCGCGTGTGGAAAAAGTTCCATCGGCGGCGCTGTCGCCGTCGGCACGGGTCCACCATTTCCCGAGAACCAGATCTTTCCAGACCTGGCCGTTGGGCTTGATGCTCCAGTCCTTACGGAAAAGCGCGGCATCGGGCCGCCAGTCCTGGCTTTCCCAAAATCCCCAGAGCAGGATGCCGTTGATCTCGGGATGGCTGAATGAAACGGTAAGAAAGTCGCGGAAATAGTCCGCTTGCAACTGCTCGTCCGCGACGTCGATGTCCAACTCGGTAATCCGGATGGGAATGCCCAGCGTGGCGAAACGATCAAAAATCGCGATCAGATCGAGCGGGGAAGTCAGGGCGTCGCCGAAGTGCGACTCCATTCCAATTCCGCCAATCGGCGCCCCCAACTGTTGGAGGGCGCGGACACGGTTAAACAGGACGTCGTAACGCTGGTCGCGCGGCGGCACCGTTGGGACGGGGGTTTCATTGAGATAAAGCCGTGCCGCCGGATCGTATTGGCAGGCCAGCTTAAACCAGCCAGCCACGGCATCGTCGCCAAGAATGTTCATGAGATCGCGATTGCGCTGCGGCTCGTTGACCACGTCCCACTCGATCACCCTACCCGCCAAAGCCGTGGTGATATCTCGGATATGATCATCAATGCGCGTTTTCAGCGCCGCGGGATCGTTAGCCAGTGGCCGCAAGTCGGATGGAAGATGTTGCCAGCCCGGCCAGATGATATTGTGGCCGCGGATGGCGATGTTGTGCTCTCTCATCCAATGCAGCGACTGAAGCGCAATTTGGCGAGAGGCGGGATTTTCCCAGTTCGGCCATTTCATTCTCACTTCGTCCACGCCGGTGTTGAACAATTCGAGGAAATGCCGCCGATAGGTCTGGCTGTCGGCCGACTGGGCCTGGGCGCCCGCCACGCGGCTGTCGTTGTAAGCGCAGCCAAAGGCAAACGCCTGACGCCGCATGCGCAACTGGATGGCGGCACCCTCCACGGGCCGACCGGCCGAATCAATGACGCGCACGCTCAGAAGCGCTTTGCGTATCGATTCGATACGATCTTCCGCCTCCCGGCGCCAGGCGGCGTCGGGCTGTCGGCCGGGATAGGTCATCGGCGTTTGCGGTACGTCGGCCAGCGGCACCGAAGGATCGAACCGCCGCAATTCCACACCGCCGACTTCGAGGGTTTGCGGAAAATATCCCAATCGCAATGCCACCTGGGCACCGATGCGGCCGAAATCCTGCGTGATCTTCGCAGCGGCATCGAGCCGTTGCCAGTCCGAACCAAGGTCGAACCGCCGGTTCAGCACTTTGTCATACGGATCAGCCGATTGCTCGAGAACCAAGCCGATGCAGCCGTGATGGTCCGGATTTGAATTGTCGGGCACGCGCGCCCAAACGGAGAGCAGCACCGTGTCGCCACGATGCAATTGGCCGGCCACCGGCGAGACTAATTGAAGTTGAAATTCGTCTTGCGGTTGTTTTCGAACTTCGATTCGCCAGGCACGATCGAATCCGGGGCCTTGATCTGAAACGATCCTGGCGTTCGCGTCGCTCGACGCCTGTCCCGTCAAGCGGAACAAGTCCGGGGTGGATTCCAGCAGGAGCTGGTTCGGGGGCAACGGCGGCGCGGCGACAACTGGAGGCGGGGAGACCGCAAAGAGAGCAGTCAGCAGCCACAATCCGATCCCGGTTGGATTTTTTCGGCTATGGGCCATTGGGCGTCAAAATGAATCGGAACGAATTCTGATATGTTTTGAGATTGTTGCCAAGGCCGGACGTGTAGGTGACGGTGCCTGTTGTGTTGTATTCGCCGGCATTGACTTGATTGTTGGGAAAGCCCGTGAGGTCCGAGAGATTGATGGTCTGAGCATGGCCATCGACCATCAGCAGATTGGTTTGCGTCCAGTTATTGTGCCTGCAATTGACGTTTTGCGCTTGCTGCTGCGCCCAATAGAAGCCGTCAAAAACGAGTACCAGTCCGGCGCTGTTTTTGAAGTCGGTCAGCTTGTGCAGCTTCTGGGAAAGTCCGGTACCGGGGTAGGGAAGATCGGTGAATGGCCACCGAGCGAACGCGTTGGTTTCGTTGGCGGTAGTGGTCGCGGTCCAGCCGTTTATGCCGTACCACGTGTCCTCCCGCACACCGGTGGAAGCGGACTGCAATCGCGTAAAGAACGAGCCGTTGGCATCGATGGGCGTCTTCGGCGCGGGCGTTCCATTGATGTCGTTACGATTGTTCAGGCCGGCGGGACATCGGAAAACGGATGTGCCATAAGATGAATCCCACATTGTGTTGATCGAAGTGACCTGCGGTGGAGTGGGCAGGTATCGGCTGTTGACCAGGATGGTCGCCCAGTTCTCCAGTTCGGCAACGCTTGTGCTCGCGGGATAGGTTGAAGGATCGTATCGCCCCGGCACCAGGTATCCCTGATTGTCCGCGGCGTAGTTCACGATAGCCGTCCCGATCTGCCGCAGATTCGACAGGCACTGGACCGTGTTCGCCTGATCGCGCGCCTTATTGAGCGCCGGCAGCAAAAGCCCGACGAGCAGCGCAATGATGCCGATCACCACCAACAGTTCAACGAGGGTGAATCCTCTCGAACGGAGTTGGAATTGCATCTGCCTGGTTTGCGGACATTCCTGGAACATAGATCGGCCTCAATAATCTTGCCGCTCGAACTGGATGACCTCCAAGGAACATCCAAATTAATCGTATTCATCTCTCCGTCGAAAAACGTCGCGAACGGCGCGCTCCCAGACCAATCAGGGCAAGGACCGCAACGCTGAGCTGCGCCGGCTCCGGAACCGCCACGACCGATCCATCGAGTTCAAGGCTGCCGAGATCGATGTTCTTGCTCTGGCCGTTAAGTTGAGTGTCAAAGTAGACCCGCACCGTAAAGGAAGTAAGGTTTTGGTCTGAGGCTGTGAAATCAGAGACCGAGACCGAATTCATGGCGGGGGGACCGGCGCTACCGCGCACCGCCGTGAATGTGCCGCTGCCCAGTTCGTCGCCGCCCGTTACCGTGGGCGCTCCGCTGGTGGCGGCGATCGACGTGGGAAATCCATCAACATTGTCAAAGATATAACAGCTTCGCACGTTGCTGCTGCCGCCCGCTCCACCGAGCAGCGTGAAGCTGGTCGGGGTGATTACGTAGCCCGCCGCGGCGGTGACGATGGTCTCCACCCAATAACCGTTGTCGGAAGAGGCGGAAGTGTTTAGAACGGAAAGGTAATTCCCGCCCGAATTGGTGGCATACCATCCGCTGCCGCCACCGACCCCGTTATCTTGAGTCTCGGTGGTGGTGTTCCCAAAATCATTGGCGCTGTTGAGGCCACTGGCCGTTACGTTGGGCGCGATTGTCGTGGCTGCGTACGTGAAACTGCTGCCGTTGGGCCCAAAGTTGTACGCAACAATCACAGCGCCGCGAGCACCAATCGGCGTCGCCAAAGCCGAGATGCCCGCCAGCAGTAATCCGGCTGCGAACCGCATGTATTGTCTTCCGAACCGCATATTTTCTCCTCTCGCGAAACGAAATAACCCGCCGATCGGGTACGCCCCGTTCGGCCAAAGATCAGCCCTTGGGCACGGTGTTCAAACATTGGGAACGAAAATAAGCCATGCCGCGTCGCCGACGGCTCAGCACGCTGACCGCACTCAATGCGAGAAGCCCCAGAGATCCCGGCTCCGGCACGTTGGCCAGGTTGAGGCCGTCTGCCTGTAGAGCGCCGCCGGCCAGCGTGGCGGTCTTGCCCAGGTTCGCCGAGAACGGCGTAAAGTCTTCGCTGTTGACAGTTCCATCGTAATTGAAGTCCCCTTGATCCCATGACGCGCCGCTCTTGCCGAGATTGGCTGAAAACGGCGTGAAGTCTTCGCTGTTGACGATTCCGTCGAGGTTGGCGTCGCCCAAAAGGGTGAACATGACTTCGATGGTGCCGCTGGGCAAGTTGGCTGGATTGCCCGGATCGGCGGAGTCGGCATAACCGATGCCGTAACTAAGCCCGCTGGCGGCGTCGTCGGCTGTGATGTCGGTGCTGATGATCTGCGGGCCGGCCAAGTTATAGAAGCCGTTCTTGATCCACGCGGCGATGGATGCGATCGGATCGGGCCCGCTGCCGTAATTGATCAGCATCTTGTTGTTCAGAAGGTTGATGGTTCCGGAATTGGAGAGGGAGTCCACTTCGAGGACGGGGCCGCCGAGGGTTGCCGTTGCTCCGGATGCCAGCGACAGCTCGTGGGCGTGCGTTGAGTCCGCGAACGCGATGCTTGCGTTGCTGTTGACGGTGATGATCGACTGATAGGTCACCGTACCGGCGCCGGTTTGTGTCAGAGATTCCCCGGAATTGATCGTCACGGGGTTGGCAATCACCAGGCTTGCAGAAGGAGTGTCCGTCTGCAGCGTCGTGTTGCTGGCGACGATCAGTGGAAGATTGATCTCGTGCGTTCCGGCCTGCACGTCAACCAGTGCGGAACCCGTCGCGGTCTGGAGCGTCAGCGAACTACCCACCGCGCCGGTCAACGCGTAGGAAGCGGCGCTGTTGTTGAACACGACCTTACCAAGAGTGATAGGGACATCGGTGTAAACCACCTGGTTCGAGGTGATTGCGCCGAGAAAATCGGCTTCGGCGCCGACACCGCTGGGGGCGCCGCTGTTCCAATTGGCGCTGGCATTGAAATCACCCGAGCCGTTGTTCGTCCACCTGGACACCGGTGCGCCGGCGACGACCGAACCATTGAGCGTGAGGCTGGCCAGGTCGATGTTCTGCGAATCTGTGATCGTGTCAAAGAAGACGCGTACTGTAAACGAGGCGAGATTTACGTCCGTGACGGGGAAATTAATGGTGGGCGAGTCCATGGTCGCGCCGGTATTGCGCACAACGGTAAATGCCCAATCGCCTACAATTGTGCCGTTTGAGTTGGTGTCGTACGGTCCGGTGCCCGTGCCGGTCATGTCGTTGCTTCCCGAGGGTATTCCATCACTGCTGTCGGTGACATAGAAGCTTCGCTGACCGGCGGTGCCGCCGCCCTGCCCACCGACCAGCGTTAAGCTGGTTGGATCAAGCACATAGCCCGGGCTTGCCGTGACCGTGAATTGCACATAAAAATTAGTGTCATCAGTAACGGCGGCGGTTGAATCGCGGCTGATGGAAAGGTAATCCGGGGTTGGCGAGGCCCAGAAGGCGGCCGCGGCGCCGTCGTCATCCGTGGCATTGTCAGTTTTGGCTCCCAACGAAAGGTTGACCGCCGCCGCGTTGGTCGCGGTTGACGTGGGTGTCTCCATCGTCGCGAGGGTCACGCCGGTCGCGTCGCCGTTCGCAAAGTTGTATTGAACAATCTGGCCGCGACCCTTCGTTGGAACCGCCAAAGCCACTGCGCCCGCAAGCGCTAATCCCGTTTTCAACCTCATACGTTCTCCTCTCGCGACATGTAAAGATCGGCCGATCGGGTTTGCCCGTTCGGCGATAGATCAACCCTTGGGCGCGGCGGTGCTTTCGCGCACCACCAGGCTTTCCTGAAGCACAATCGTTTCCGCCGGCATCTGCGGCTGCTCGATCCGCTCCAGCAGCAAGCGGACCGCGTCTTCGGCGATTTGTTTTGTCGGTAGCCCGACGGTGGTCAACGGAGGAATCACTTCCGTCACCGGGTAAGTGTCGTTGAACGTCGCCACGCTGATGTCATCCGGAACACGCAGGCCGTTGCGCCATAACTCCTGCAGTAGGCGGACCGCGCTCCAATGTTCGTAATCGAGAATCGCCGTAGGCCGATTCGGATCGGCGATCATCCGCCGCACGAACTGATCACTCGGCCCGACGAACGGTTCTTCGGGAGTCAGCCCGGCTTCGCGCATGCACAACTGATAGGTGGCGGCTCGAATCGACACGCTGAAGTGCGCCGGCGGCGTTTCGCCCAGATTGAAGGCGATCCGTTTATGGCCCAGCGCCAGCAAATGCCGCATTACCGCCCGGGTCCCGTTTTCATCGTCCACGTTAACGCGTGTCCATGTCGAATCAGCCTCGGCGTTTACGAGGACTGTCGGAACTTCATTTCTCCGCAGGATGTCCAGGACCTTCTGCGAAAAAAGCCCCAGCGACAAACACCCGTCAAAGCGCGAATCCCCCAGGATCCGATCAAACCGCTCTTCATGATCCTTCACATGGAAAAAAGTGGGACACAAATCGAATTGGCTCAGCTGCGCTTCGACGTGATTAACAATTTCCCAATAAACACCGCGCGGCACCGCTCCCAAGGGGGCCGCGTTGACAACGGCGATTGTCTGGGTGCGGCGCTTGGCCAGCATCTGTCCTCGCCAACTGGCACGGTATCCCATTTCCTGGACTACCTGAAGAATCCTCAACCGCGTCTCTTCTTTGAGCGTGGTAGCGCGATCAGGCATCCAATTGACCGCCTGGCTGACTGCTGATTTTGATACCCCCGCCCGTCGGGCTACGTCCGCCAATTTCGGTCGAGATGGAGCAATTGTTCTCATATATCGGTTTATTTACTAAATAAACCGATACACAGAATATCATGACAGGTTTTAAACTCAAGGAAAAAATGATGGAGCATTTGCTTTTGCATCAAGCTGCATATCAGAGGATCTAGCAATAACGTATTACATCAGCGTGCTTTATGGGTGAAATAGTCTGCGATCGGCGATCGGAGTCTTTGTTCGGAAAAACCTTGTTGGCTCCTTTCCTAATCGTTGTGTGGAAGACTGATCCGCTCGGCATCCCGAAAATGCAGAAGCGTCGCGGTCGCCGAAATTAGCTTATTTTGGTGCCCCCAAATCGTGACATATTGGTCGGCGTAAGGACCATGTTGTTACTTTTGCGCCAATATCTGGTTAATTTAATTTACTTCATAGGAATTTATCCGTTGACTACATAGGAATTTTACCTATGCTGCCGCCAAGTTCGGAGCACCACATTTCATCTCTTGCGGAGTCATAAAATGCGACGGGACATTCATGGTTTGCGTCTTGCGTTCATAGCTTTGGTTGCGGCGATCGTCGTTGGTTTGGGAGGGGTGCAGCCGAGTTGGGCTGCGCCTGTTTCCTGGACTTCGTGGCAGTCATTGACGCCCGGATCACCGACGGGCGGGGCGGGCTCTGGAGTGATTTTGCCAATGTCGGTGAACGTCGGATATTTGGGTGAAGTGTTGCACAGCAGCTACACGGGTTTTGGTCCTCCGCCGGCGGGGCTCTATCCAACTTGGACTCCGATCACGACCTTCCAGGGTGGAACTGTTGGAACAGCGCCAACGAACATCGGTTCAGTTGCGATATCGGGTGGGCCGGCGACTGGTGTCAACACACTGACGTTTTCGCCCGCGGTGGTCGATCCCGTGTTGGCCATTTGGAGTTTGGGGAGTTCGGGTACGAATACCTTGGGTGAGTTTGTGTTTACGCCATCGGAGCCATTCACCATTGAAGCCGGCGGCCCGAACGCGGAGACAGGCGGCTCGGCGATCACGTCCAGCGGAAACACCGTCTTCGGCCTGGAAGGCAACGGCGTAGTTCAATTCTCTGGGACGTATTCCTCACTGAGCTGGACCAACCCGGTATTCGAAAATGACTATGCATTTACGATCGGCGCTGAAGCCGCCGTTCCGGAGCCGGCGTCTGTCAGTCTGCTTGCCGTTGCAGGTGGCGCGCTCCTGATGCGTCATCGTCGCCGGGTGTAATTTTATTTGCTGAGACCATTAGGCGCAAGTCCGCTCTCTCCTAAGCAGTGGCGGGGGAAGCTATTTGATGTCGACGGGTACCCCATTTTTCTTCGCGGATTTGTACATCGCCTTGATGATGGCGACGGCCTTACGGGCTTCTGGGCCCCAGGTCTCGGCTTCTTCGCCGCGATCCCAGGCGTCGTAGACCGCCAGCATGTTCTTGCCGTGAAGGTCAAGTCCGATGTCGGTGGCGGCTTTGCCTCCGCCGGAGTTTTGGCGCGGGATGGGTCCAGGCGATCGAGAAGTTCCTTGTCCTGGGGAAGGGGTTCCTTGAACTCAAAACGTTTGAGGCCGTTTTCGCTGATGGCCGAACCGAATTCACCTCCGATTTCGATTCGCACGGGACCGCCGGGCCAGATGGCGGTGGTGCTGACGTAGGTGCCATAGGCGCCGTTTTCAAATTGCAGGGCGCAGGTGAGAGTGTCTTCGACTTCGATTTTCGGATGGATTCGGCTGGAGGCGAAAGCGCTGACGGTTTTCACGGGGCCGACGATCCATTGCATGAGGTCGACCTGATGGACGCCCTGGTTCATGACCGCCCCACCGCCGTCGAGCTTCCATGTGCCGCGCCAGGCGCCTTCTTCGTAGTATTGATCGGTGCGATACCAGGGGGTAATTACGCCGACCCAGGAGAGCTTGCCGAATCGGTTCTGTTTAACGGCGTCGCGCAGGGCAACGTTGGCTTCATTCCAGCGGTTCTGAAAAATCCCCGCGAGCTTGACGCCATGCTTTTTGGCGGCCTCGATCATCGCGTCAACGCGATCGGGCAGAATCTCCATGGGCTTTTCGACCAGGACGTTGACGCCGTGCTTCATTGAAGTGATCGCGGGTTTCTTATGGTCGCCGCTGGGCGTGCAGACGTGAACGGAATCCGGCTTTTCCTTGCCGAGCATTTTTCCTAGGTCGGTATAGATGGGAACGGAGACGCTATTCTTGTCGAGCGCCTTGCGGCCTTTGTCCTGTTCCAGGTCGCAAACGGCGACCAACTGACAGTTGGGCAGGCTCTTGAGGGAACGGACGTGGAGTTCGCCGACGACTCCGGTGCCGATGATCGCGACGCGCCATTGACGGGGCATTTTTGGGGTCTCCTTGGAAAGAGATGGGGGATGCTAAGGGAGTGAGGGGGGTGGGGACAAGGGAGAAGATTAACCAGCCCAATCAAGACTAGTCAGTTCGACGATATCTCGAAAATCACGATCGCGCGTCACGAGCGTTGCTCCGAGATCAATGGCGGCCGCCGCGATCCAAAGATCGTTTTCGGCCATCGACTTGCCGCGAGCCTCCATCTTCCGTTTTATTGTCGAGTAATGGTCAGCCGCATTTACGGAAATCGGTTGGCATATGATGGAACCAAGAATTTCTTCAGCACGAGCCTGCAAAGAATCTCGTTTTTTGCCGGCTGGTAACCGTGAGATGCCATAAAGAACTTCACCCCTGACAATCGCGCATGTGCAAACTCGATCACCAGACGTGGCCGCCTTAACCATTGCCGTTACCTTTGGCTGTTCGGCCATCAGGTCGCTAACAACATTGGTGTCGATTAAGAAAAGCAACGATCAATTCCCGTTTGTATTTTCGTTGCTCCGGTCGCGAAGGTCATCGAATGCACCCTCAAATTTCGTTTTGGACATGCCTTCTTCGATAAGTCGTTCCATTTCCGCAACATCTTCCGCCGCGACCTTGGGCGAGGACTTCAAGGCTTGCAGCAGCGCGGCGGCAGTGCCCCGTTCAGGTCGCGATTCGTCTGAGAATTGGACCTCGACAATTTCGCCAACTGGCAATTGCACCGGTTGCTCCGGCACGAATACCTTTCCATCGAATCTGGCGCGAACAGTGGACATGACGACATTATACAACGAGTTGCAGGATAATCTTGCAAGAGCCGTTTGCCATAACTGATAGTGGGATTACCGTTTAATGCGGACGAATTTTCGATTTCCTAACTGAATGATAGCGGGATCAGTTAATGGTTGGAGCTTTCCCAACTGATGAACTTTCGCCAATTGATCCGCGGAAGGTTGCGTTGAATACGTAAGGGCAAGATGCCTATCCGTTACCTTTTTTCCGCCGATCTTTACAGCCCCTTCATCAATTTTGCGATAGGCCTCGCTCTTGGAAGAGACGATTCCGGCGCTGACCAGAATTGCGGCCAAAGGTTCGACGGAATCGCCCATCGGCGTCATTTCCTGCATATCATCCGGCACGCCCCCGTGCGTCGTTTTGATGAACTCCGCCTCGGCGGCGCCGGCGGAAGCGGCGTCGTGCAGCCAGGTGATGATCGTCTTGGCGAGGTTTGCCTTGGCGTTGCGCGGGTTGGCCTGAATCGCGGGTTTGAATTGCTCCGGGGGAAGGTCGGTCAGGAGCGTGTAATAGTTTTCCAGAAGAGAGTCGGGGAGCTTCATGATTTTGCCGAACATGCCGTCGGGGCCGGACGGTGGATCGGTCACGCTGATGTAGTTGCCTTTGCTCTTGGACATTTTCATCTGGCCATCGGTGCCGACGAGGATCGGGGTGACCATCACCACCTGGGGGTCCTTGCCCTCTTCCTTTTGAAATTCGCGGCCGACGAGGTTGTTGAATAATTGATCGCTTCCGCCCATTTCCACATCCGCTTCGATGACGACGCTGTCCCAGCCCTGCAACAGCGGATAGAGAAATTCGTGGATGCGGATGTCGCCGCCGGCCTGATAGCGTTCCTTGAAGCTGTCGCGGTCGAGCATCTGGGCGACGGACTTTCGGCTGGCGAGCTTGATCAGATCGATGAGGTTCATGGAGCCGAGCCATTCGCCGTTCCAGCGGACTTCGAGATGATCCGGATCGGTCAGGAGGATTTTGCCGATCTGGGCGACGTAGGTTTTGGCGTTGGCGTCGATCTGTTCGCCGCTGAGGACGGGGCGCGTGGCGTTTCGGCCGGAGGGATCGCCGACGCGGGCGGTGTAGTCGCCGATAATCAGAACGGCCTTGTGGCCGAGGTCCTGGAACTGGCGAATGACCTTCATCGGAACCGCATGGCCGAGCGTTACATCCGCGGCGGTGGGGTCCATGCCGAATTTGATTCGGAGGGGTTTGCCGGTTTTGGCGCTGGCGGCAAGTTTGCGGCGGAGATCGTCCTCGCTGAGGATTCGCTCGCAGCGGCGGGAGAGCAACTGAATCTGTTGATCGATGGGGATCGGCATTAACGTGGGGGGATTCTAGAAACAGGACGCGGTTGCGGCAATGAGAGCGGCGAATGGAGTGCGGCGCCCGCGTGGAATGAAGTCGCGGCTTCGTCTAAACTGCCGCCTCCCGGCGTGCGGGGCATTGGGAGACCCACATGCGTCGATGCGCGATACTCAGCCTGCTGTTCATCTCATCTTTCCTCACGCCAATTGTTACCGCATCTGATTTTACGCCGGACCCGGCGACCGTGCAGCGCGAAGGACCGGCCTATCGCTATCCGCAGGCGGGATGGATCGTCCTGCACGTCGAGGGCGAGCCGTACGAGCGCGGGCGGCAGCAGGGAAAGCTTCTGTGGCGCGAAATCCAAGATTACGTTAAATGCTCCGCGGCTCTTCAGTCCAGCACGGCCCCGGCAGAGAGTTGGCCCCTGATGCGCACCATGGCCGATGCAATGTTTCTTCGGCGGTTCGATCCGGAGTTGCTTGAGGAAATGAAGGGGATCGCAGATGGCGCGGCGGCAGCCGGGGCGAAGTTCGATGGACGGCCGCTCGATCTGACCGACATCGTCGCGATCAACGTCTGGCCGGAGTTGATGACGCTGAACGAGGCGCTTCGCGCAGCCCACGGGTCTGGAGGGGAAAGACTTCGACAACGTTGCGTCCAATGAAAAACCCACCACGCAAATCGCCCGGTGCAGCGCGTTTGCCGCTACGGGGCCGGCGACCAGGGACGGCAAGGCCGTCATCGGACATACCACGATGTTCGACATCTACCCCTGCGATTTTTTCAATGTCTGGATCGATGTGAAACCGGCCAAGGGTCATCGCCTGGTCTTCCAGGGCGCCCCCGGCAGCGTTCAAAGCGGGATGGATTGGTATATCAACGACGCGGGCATAGTCCTCACGGAAACAACGATCCGCCAGACGAGATTCAACCCAACCGGCTTGTCGCTTGGCTCCCGGTCGCGCCGCGCCATGCAATATGGAGACAGCATCGATTCCGCAGTCAAGCTCCTCGGCGATGACGGCAACGGGCTATATACCAATGAATGGCTGCTGGCCGACATGAAGACCAATGAGATCGCGCTCTTCGAGCTTGGCACCAAGACCAGCCGGCTCATGCGCAGCTCAAAGAACGAATGGTTCGGCGGCACGACCGGTTTTTACTGGGGCAACAACAACGTCAAAGACCTTGACGTTCGCATGGAGACAATCGCCGGGACGAACGACCGCCCCGCCGACATGACATTCTGCCCCGATATCCGCGACGAGAAGTGGATTCATCTGTACGAGCAAAACAAAGGCAAGATCGACGCGAATTTCGGCAAGCTCGCCCTGGGCGAACCACCGCTGGTGTCCCGCTCTTCCTGCGACGCCAAGTACACAACTGCCGATCTGGCCCTGGGGCTTAAATCCTTCGCACATTGGGGCGATCCGTATGGACAGCTTTGGGAACCCTCCCCCGATGAGGTTAAATCATTCCCCGATGCCGTTCCGATCGTTCCCAACGGCTGGACCGTGCTGACGACCGTCGCCCCCCCACCGGCTGTCGCAGGCAACGCGGCGTCAGCGGTCGATCTCAAGAGTAATACGGCGTCAAACGACGACGAAGGTTCCGGCGACGACGCGACCAAACAAGAGGATCATTCGGAACCACCGCCGGCGTGGCACGGCACGATTCTTCCCGCCGGTGACGGCGACATCTGGCTCGCCAGCGGTTTTGCCCGGTTTCACGAATACGTCGCCCGCGAAAAGCAAATGCTCAAGGGGCACGAAAACGACAAGGAGAAGGACAAATCGGCACACCCCGGCGACGACGGAGGGTTGACGCAGGATGAGCGTGATGAGCTGGCGCTGGGCCTGTTTCAGAGCCGCGCCATGGCGATGAGTATCGGGATGGCAAAGCAGTCGGTGCCGTTGAGGAAAATAACATCGGACCCATCGGATGATACGTGGTTTATGAGCGCCAGCGGGCGCGGGATCATGCTGCTGAGCGAACTTCGCATGCGTCTTGGAGCTGATAAGTTCGACGCGGCAATGGACGCATTTGGCCGGGCTCACGCGGGCCAAAGGGTGGAAAGCCAGGCGTTTGTTACCTGGATAAGCGGCGTTAGCGGGCCGAGTACCGGCGACTTTTTCTCGCGGTGGCTGGATGGGACGGATGCGCTGCCGACGTTGGAACTGCTGGATGTCTCGTCGGAGCAAAAAGGAGAAAGCTACGTCGTTTCTGGCCGGGTTGTTTCACATGGCGGTTGCACGCCGACGAATATCGAGGTGACGGTGGAAACTGGCGACGACGAGACGACCAGCGCGTTCGCGTTTGATTCAGGCGCCGCCGAGTTTCACGTGACCTGCGACACGAAGCCGACGCGGGTTGTCGTCAACAAGTATGGGAAGACGCCGTGCGTCAATGGGTGGAATTGGACCGGTTCGGGGTACGCGCGGGACATCAAGCATACGATGATCATTTACGGCACGCGCGTGGAAGGGGTTGCCAATCATATTGCGGCCCAGAAGCTTCAGCAGGGAATCGTCGATCAGTGGGAACATCTTGTGGTGCCCATCAAGGCCGACACGGAGGTCAGCGAGGACGATCTGCACAGCAATCATCTCCTGCTGATCGGGCGGCCCGAATGCAGCGAGTTGATCGAGCGATTAACGCATTCGCTTCCGGTGACGTTCGGCCCGCGTTCGTTCATCATGCGGGGACAGCTTTATGCAAATGCCGAGAGCGCCGTAATCGCGGCGGGATCCAATCCGATGAATTCTCGGTACTCGATTGTTTGCGTCGCCGGCCTTAGTCCGGGTGCGACGTTGCGGGCCGCCAAATCGCTGCCCGAAGATTCGCCCGCGCCGCTTAAGGTGATGGCTGCGCATGAAGATCCAAAGAACATCGTTCCACCGGCGTCGGAACTGACGCACGAGTTGAAATGAGGTCGAAGGGGACCGCGCGAAGGATCGGCATCGCCGATTCGGGCGAGTGACGGATATTTATCGCGCGGCTATCCTTGTCGTTTCAATGCCAAACCTTCGCGCAGTTCTGTTCGATCTTGACGACACCTTGACGGATCGATCGCTGTCGATCGAGCGATTGGCGGGCAGGTTTCTTGAGCGGTTCGGGCGCGATTTAGCGGGCTGTGAACTTGATGAATTAATCCGAGTAATTCGTGCGGGCGACCGCGGTGGATATGCGTCAAGGGAAGAGTTGGGCGCTCATTTGCAATCGTCATTGCCTTGGCGGATACCGCCGGGCGTGGAATCCCTCGTGGATTTCTGGCGAGGGAACTTCCCGCGATGCAACATCGAGCGGTCTGGGGTCAGTTCGACGCTACGAACACTTCATCAACGCGGCCTGAAGCTGGGGTGATCTCCAACGGATCGACGGATTCGCAGAATACGAAATTGGACGTTATGGGGGTTCGACATCTGTTTTCAGTGGTGCTGATTTCGGAGGAAGTCGGGATCAGGAAGCCGGACCCGAGGATTTTTCGGATGTGTTTGGAAAAGCTGGGGTTGAATCCGTCGGAGGCAATTTTTGTCGGAGACAATCCGGTGCTCGATGTGGCTGGGGCGACGGCGGTTGGTATTCGCGCGATCTGGTTGAATTGCCGGGGAATTGAGCCGACGCCGGACGTGCCCTGCCCGGAACGCATTACGTCTTTCGATCAGGTCGTCGCGCTTTGCACCAGATGATCAACCGGATGCGGAATCGGGGTTTCCATGGGGCGCTTCCAGAGGAGATGCAGCCGCCAGTGTTCGTCGTCGCGGTCGGGATAATCCAGGCGATAATGGGCGCCGCGGCTTTCGGTGCGGGTGTAGGCGGCGGTCGTGATCAGCTTTCAGCGGAGATCTTCCTCACTGAGGATTCGCTCACAGCGGCGGGAAAGCAACTGAATCTGTTGATCGATGGGGATCGGCATTGGCGTGGGGGGATTCTAGAAACAGGACGAGATTGCAGCAAATAATGGGCGTCACAATGCGGCGGTCCGCTTGTAATCGCGGCCTTCCCATCAGTCCCACCAGAAATACCAATATTTCGCGCCAAGTAAGCCAGCAGCTAATGCGGCGATAGTCTGTGTGCCTTGTTCCACAATGTCGCTGCAATAAAGATATTGCTCACGGGCCAATTCCAAGCTCGCGGTGCGGTCGCCTGGGGGCTGGGCGACGATGCATTGCACAACATCGCCGGTAATGCTGACAACCTCTGCGCCATACCGGGTAGCCCAATCGCGATGAAATGCGCAATTTGCCGCAGGCTCGGGACAGTCGTTCCACCCACCCCAATTCAGATGGGCAAAAGCCTCCCAGGAAGCGTTGAGTTTTAGTATCGCAATGAACACTTCTTTTTTGGGCTTACGACTTCGGATGTCCAAATGGGTAATGATGCCCATCTTGTTATCCGAGCGCGCAGGCCAGGCTCCTTCGTCCGTTTGGTATAGTTCGGGGTCGAGTTGCCGCTTTTTTTCCGACCATTCGGCAGGATCAATTGTCAGGCTATATCGCAATATTTCAGATGGATCGGGGCCTTCGTCCGACATTTCAAAAACACGCTCCCTATCTTTCGCATCCCCGATGAGAATTGGATAAAGTCCGCTGGACGAAAATTCTGCCCGCAAACGTTCAATGTCTGCCAGCGCACTCTCGCCAGCGGCGGTAGCAACTTTAATATCTCTCATTTGATAACCCTCAGAACCGTCCTCGCAATCGGGGCAACCGGGACATGATTAGATGGCTATGCGCTGGATGCCGATGAACTCTGACGATGACGGCCCGCCCCGCTCGACCTCAATGCACAATGCGATCACCTCCCGAATGCGTTCCATCAATTTATCCAGCGAACGTGCCTGCGTGTGGCATCCTGGAAACTCCGGGACGCTGGCTACAAACCAGGCAGCGCTGTCGCGTTCGATAAGCACTGTAAATTGGCGGTCGCGGGGTTTGCGCATGACGATGATATGCCCGAAATCGCGCTTGCAGACAAGTGACCGGCGCTTGTCGCAAGACGATCAGGTGGTCGCGCTTTGCACCAGATGATCGACCGGATGGGGAATCGGAGTTTCCATCGGGCGCTTCCAGAGGAGATGCAGCCGCCAGTGTTCGTCGTCGCGGTCGGGGTAATCGAGGCGATAATGGGCTCCGCGGCTTTCGGTGCGGGTGTAGGCGGCGGTGGTGATCAGGAAACAGGCGGTGAGCATGTTCTGCAGTTCCCAGCCGGGAATAGCGTCCTCGCCGGTGCCGGCGGGGGTGAAGGTTTTGTCCATGACGTAGCGGCTCCAGAAGGCGATGATCTCGCGCGTTTCGGAAAGACGGTCGCCGATGCGCTCGATGGCGCAGTTTCGCCACATGAGGCTGCGGAGGGAGCTTTTGACATCCGTCAAATCCAATTCGGTTTTCGTGGAGCTTTCGATGCGGTGTTCGAGCTGATTCGGGAATTTCACTTCGCGGTCAAGGGCGCTGCGGGCAGCATCGGTGCCGGCGCGAGCGCCGAAGACGAGGCCTTCGACCAGGGAATTGCTGGCCAGGCGATTGGCTCCGTGGAGTCCGCTGCAACCGGCTTCGCCGACGGCGTAAAGGCCAGGAAGGCTGGTTTTTCCGTGGGAATCGCAATCCACGCCGCCGATCATGTAATGCGTGGCCGGCTGAATCGGGATCAGGTCTTTGCGCGGATCGATCTCAAACTGCTCCAAAAGCTGGGCCAATTGCGGGAAGCGGGCTTTGAACGGTTCGGCGGGGAGATGCCGCACGTCAAGATAGACATGCGTGAAATTGGTTTTGCGGATTTGCTGGACGATCGCGCGGCTGACGACATCGCGGGGGGCCAGTTCGCCGGCCGGATTGTAATCCATCATGAATCGATAACCGTTGCGATCCACAAGGTAGGCGCCTTCGCCGCGCACGGCTTCGGTAATCAGGGCGCGGCTGGCGCCGGCGACGTAGAGCGTGGTGGGATGGAACTGAACCATCTCCATATCCTTCAGGGCCGCCCCGGCGCGATAGGCCATGGCATGACCGTCGGCGGTGGCGATCTTGGGATTGGTGGATTCGCGAAAAAGCTGCCCCGCCCCGCCGCTGGCGATGATCGTCCGTTTGGCCCAGATCAAATGGATTTCGCCCTTGATCATTGCGAGGGCGCCGACGCATTGGCCCTGATCGGTCAATAGATCGATCACGAAGGACATTTCCGAAATCCGAATGGTTTCGCGGCCTTTGACGGCGTTGATGAGCGTCTGCGCCAGTTCTTTTCCGGTGGCGTCGCCGTAGGCGTGGACGATGCGGGCGATGCTGTGGCCGCCTTCCAGTCCGAAGGAGAGATCGTGGGGGTTGCCGGCTTTCTTATCGAAATGTGCGCCCCACGATAGCAATTCCAGGACGCGCTGCGGCCCCTCGGCGACAACGATGTGCACGGCCTTCTCATCGCATAACCCCGCGCCGCAGGCGATCGTGTCCTGGACATGCGATTCGATGCTGTCCTGCGGCTGGAGCACTGCCGCGATGCCGCCCTGGGCGTACCAGGTGTTGGATTGGTCGAGCGTGTCCTTGGTGAGAAGGAGAACGTCCGCGCCCTCCTGGGCCGCGGCGATGGCGGCGCGAAGGCCGGCGACGCCGCCGCCGATGACCAGGACATCCGCAAATTGCTGCGCCAGACGCGAAGCCTTGAAGGGGATTAGATAGCGACGTTGGGTGAGCGGCTCAAACATGCAGTCTGAAAACGGGTTAACTTAGCCGGCCATAATACACTTTAGTGATGTACTGTTGCACGACACGTCCATCTTTGGCATGAACCCGGAAAATTTCGCGGAGCCGATCGACCATTCGATCCGCTCCTGGCTGTTCCGGCAGCGGAAGTTGCGACGAGGAAAACGCCCTGGCGAAAAGACCGTCCAGATCGAGCGACTGTGAGTTGGGAATGTCTTAACCTGGCATTGGCCGGGAAGAAAAAACGCGGGCAAAGCGTCTGAAATCCGCGCGGCGAGTTTTTCATGGCTCCCTTTGTGCCGTTCGGCATGAAATTCCCTCACGATGGCATCGTACGCCGCCGAAAACCCGTCGGGATGCTCTGCGTTTCGTTCATTCCAAACCAGCAAAACCCAACCATCGGGCCGGAGAATGCGCTGGAATTCGACTCGAGCTTGGACACGATCGAACCAATGGATCGCCTGCCCCGCCACGACAAACCGAAAACCACCGGCCGGCAGACCGGTGTGTTCCGCTGTACCATTGATGCTGTGAAAATTGGGATCGCGGCTCAGATTTTTTTCGGCCGCGCGGCGCATGGCATCATTTGGCTCGACGGCGAATACCGGGTTGCCGTTTTGCAAAAACAATTCGCTGAGAAACCCCGTGCCGGACCCGATGTCGGCGATATGATCCGCCGGCCGTAAAAGCAATTCGCTTCGGCAGAAATCCAAAATCGCGTGCGGATATCGTGGTCTGGCTTGGACGTAATATTCCACCCGATCGGAGAACCGCTGCGTTGGATCGAGGCTCGGCGAGGGATTCGGCAAATCACGCCCCTTCGCGGGTCACGATCTTGTAATTCTCGCGCTCGCCGACGCCACGGAGGGGATAATCCTTGCGAAGCGGGTAACTTCCGTAGCCGTTCCAGGTGAGGATTCGGCGGAGGTCGGGATGGCCGACGAAAATAATGCCGATCATGTCGTAGACTTCGCGTTCCAGCCATTCCGCGCCGGGCCAGACGCCGGTGACGCTGTCGACCTTCAAACCTGGGTCGCCGCGTTCGAGGATTTCCTCGTCGCGGGGAGCGGTTTTGGGGACGGTCGGCAGGGTTGGATCGAGAAACACCTTGAGCCAGAGCCGATTGTTGTTGGAGATGCTGGTCAGGCCGTAGTTGACGCCGAACCGATGCTCGGCGCCGGGGTAATTCAGGTAATCGACGCCATTGATCTCGGCAAGCATGTCATATCGTAGGCTGGGTTCATCACGCAGGTAGGTGCAGACGCGAACGATGTCCTGGCGCGGGACGACAACAGTGACCATGTCGCGCAGCTCGCCGACGAGGAATTTGATGTCGGAGAATTTGGCCTTCAGGGGCTGAAGAGCGGGATGAGTAATCGTCGAATGATGCGGCATACTGCGGGATTGTTAGGCAAGCGGACCATCGCGTCAAGAAAAACGGGAAATGTAACCGCCAAGACGCCAAGATCGCCAAGAGGAGGCGCAAATTGCAACTCTCTCGGCGATCTTGGCGTCTTGGCGGTTAAATCTCTTATTTCACGAGTTCTCGAACCGCTTCCGCCACGGCTGCCGCAGCGTCGGGTCGGCCAAGGGTTTTCGCGGCGTCGGACATTTGCTGGCGGCGCGAAACATCGTACAGCAGGGATTCCAGGATCGGGCGAAGTTTGTCGGCGTTTTTGCGGGCGTCTTTTTCGTCGTCCATCAGTACGGCGGCGCCGGCGTCGGCCAGGACTCTGGCGTTGGCGCGCTGATGAAGGTCTTTGTGGAATGGATATGGCATCAGGATCGAGGGAACGCCGCAGGCGGTGAGCTCGGCGCAACTGCTGGCGCCGGAGCGACTGATGGCGAGGTCGGCAACAGCCCAGACATCGGCCATGTCGGCGGTGAAGTCGATGACGCGGGCGGCGATGTTTTTTTCACGGTATCCGCTGCGAACGTGTTCGCCATGGTCGCGGCCGGCGAGATGGAGAATCTGCCAGCCGTTGAGAGTGATGGTCCCGGCCAGGGCAAGCATCGCCTCGTTGATGGTGAGAGCGCCCAGGCTGGCGCCGGTGACGACCAAGGTGTGAAGGCGCGGATCGATATCGAGCCGGGCGGCGGCCTCGGCGCGGGGGGAAGCGGAGAATGTCTTTGCGGATCGGACAACCCGTCACGCGCATCTTGGCGCGATGCTCGGAGGGGATCAGTGCGCGGCTCTGCTCGAATTGGCAGCAGATTACGCGGCTGTATCGCATGAGATACTGATTGGCTTTGCCCGGGATCACATCGGGGTTGAGGATCGCGGTGGGGATTTTTCGTTTTGCGGCGAATTTTACGGCGATACCCGCGGCGTAGCCGCCGAGGCCCACCACGACCGCCGGTTTGCGTTGGGATAAAACGCGGTTCACCAAATCGCGCGTGTCGCGATAGGTGCGGAAGAATTTCAAAACATCGGCGAGCTTCGGCGGCACGATCGGTTGAGGTATGAATTCGAAGCCGGTCGGTTCGAGAATGACGCGGTCGATTTCGCGGACGGTGCAGAGAAACAGGGGTTGGGCATCGGGCAGAATGGTACGCAGCGCCTCGGCCACGGCAATGCCGGGATAGAGATGGCCCCCTGTGCCGCCACCGGCCAGAATGATCGTCGCGGGTTTTGACATCAAGCGGGGAGACAACTCCCACGGGTAAGGATATCGTCCGGAGGGAGGCGGGACAGCGCGGGGAAGTTAAATGTGACAGCTTGAAAGAGGATTATCGGACGCGATATATCGAATTCACGCTCGGCAAGTCGTAGTGTAACGGTTATTTGGCAACAAAAAGGAATTCAAACTTTTATCGGTTGCACTGTTCTTGCCGTCCGGGTTCCCTGGCTCGAATACGATTACGTGCCGGCGATGCGAACGCCGTTGGCTTCTATGAGCCGAGCCTTGTCAAGCGGGATTCTGGCGTTCGGAACGCGAGTCGTTGTTTCAGTCTTCTATTCAGAGCTTCCGCGAAAGATCTGTTTGGGTCGCGGGCCTATTCAACTGTACAACAGCGGCACCCACTCTGGCCTTCGAGTTTGGTGCTCAAGCCAACATCGGGCTTGCCGCTTTTTTGCCAACCGTCGAACTCCGATCGCCTGTTTCCCATTTGACTCATCCGGACGCTTTACCCGTCATTTTGCCCCGTCTCTTCACGTTGGCGCCGTCGGCAACGGTTCTTTCCACTGGGTGCCATCCCGAAGCATCGCCCACAGCTTCACCAGGAGTCTGCGGGCCACCGCCACGATGGCGATCTTCTTCCGTTTGTCGCTGCCGCGACGCACCTGTTCGTAGACTTGGGCCATCCAAGTCTTGTGGCGGACTCCCAGCCAGGCAATCTCCACCAGCATTTGACGCAGCAGGCCGTTGCCCGCATGGCTGATGTGACCTTGGCGGTCACTTTCGCCGCTCTGCCAGCGTCGCGGGGTCAGACCCGCGTAACAACCCACCTGCCGGCCGTTCCCGAAGCGATGCGGATCATCCAGGATTGCCACCACCGTCTCTCCCAATCGCGGACCGACGCAGGGCGCGGTCTTGAGTTGTTCAACACGCGCATCAGCCTTTGCCCGTTCTTCCAGCTTCTGCTCCACCTCCTGGATCTGCCGCTGAATACTCTCAAACTGCTGCAACTCGCAATGCACCTGGAACAGCCACAACCGCTGGGAGGAATAGTCCGACGCCTCCTTCTTCAGTTCCTCCATCGCCGCGTCAGTCCAGGCTCTTTTGGCCCAGGGCAGGCCCACGCCCTGCCTTTCGTATATCGAACGGATCGAGTTCTTGATCGCCGTTCGCCGCTGCACCAGAGCGTGACGGTATTCAATCAGCGACCGCCATTGCCGAACCGAAGCCTTGGGCACGTGCACCGTCGGCAACGATTCCATCTCCGACAATTGGGCCAGTTTCAACGCATCCTTGCGATCGCTCTTTTCCTTCACGACCTTCCATCGCCAACGTTCGTCGTTGCCGTTGGCGACCTGCACGGGAATCTTCATCGATTCGGCCAGGTCGCAAACCCATCCCGCCGCGGGTCCCGCCTCGATCACCAGCCGGTCCGGGGCACTGCGTTCCAGCAGCTTCCGCAATTCGCGGGGGTTCGTGGCGGTCTTGCCGAAGATCCGCTCGCCGCCGACACAATAGTCCACAAAAACGCTCTTGTTCTTTCCGAGATCCAATGCCAGAATCTTCATCGCCGAGTCCTTTCTCAAATAAAGTGACGTCTGAGCGATCCACGCGATCAGCTCGTTAATCCATTGGGGATTTTAATCCCCAAAACAACGTCCCGAGAAAGGCTCGGCTTCATAGTTTCTGGCCTGACAATGTTCGTTACTTCCTTCGGCGAAGGTGCAAACAACGAGATTAATCCCCATGCTTCTGCCGCAATCGGGGGCTGAGGCGAAGCATCAATTGGATACGCTCAATTTCGATGAGCCAATCGGCGAGGGTGGCGCTTAGCTCGTCTTTGTCGGGGGCGACGATGCCGGTGGGACATGCCGGGCCGAGATAGCGCTGGGCGAAGGCGCGGTAGCGGTTGATGGTGCGCTCGCCGTAGACGGAGCAGAATTCGAAGTCTTCGGCGAGGAACAGGACGATGGGCACGCGGTCGCCGGCGTTGACACGGAAGGATTCGGTCAGATCGCGATGCTGATCGCGATCGAGCAGCGCAAGGAGATTTTTTCGGGGTTGGTCTCGGCAATGCGCGCGATCAGGGGGCATTGCTCGACGCAGTCGCCGCACCAGATCCCGCTGATGATCAGCAAGTTCATCTGGCGGACGAAGCCGCATAGGAGATTTCTTTGCGGCTCGGTGATGGTTGCGGCGTCGTAGACTTGCTTCCAGCGGCGGAGCTGCTCATCGGTGCCGGTTTGGACGTAGCGGTCATAGGGGTGCGCGGCGGCGAATTTTTCAGCGAAATAGGTGGGGGTCATGGGGAATTATTGGGGGGTGGGTCGTATTTGTCGTCGGGGAGATTCGAAAAAATGCCCTGCCGACTGAAGTCGGCAGGCCGCGCGAATGGGTCAATTGTCCAGCTTTTCATGCACTGAATTGGCCAGTTCCTTTTCCATCGCGTCATCGCGGCCGACGGAATACCAATATCGGGTGGGAACCGAAACACCCTGGTCGTTGACGATGGTGGGATTCTCGGACGCGGAATTAAAGGCCTGCGAGTATTGGGCCTGCGATGTGATTCGGCGCTCGGGGTGTGCGGATGTTTCGATCAGAACTTTGGGGTAGACGATAAAGGACCCATCGGGCTGCCGGGTGAAATCGAATCGGATGGTCCGGCGGATCGTCTGCAACGAATCCCAGGCGACTCCGTGCAAATCACCGGCATCGCTGCGCCAGAATTCGAAGAATTGTTTGGAAATCATGGGATACGTCGTGAGAAGGCCCAGACGGTAATCCTCCTGGTCGATTTCGAACTGGTCGTTGATGGCGGTGGCGCGGCAGGCGGTCCAGAGCTTTTGGAAATCCGGGGACTCGACGGAAGCGACGGCGGGTTTGTTGAACCAATAATCTGAATTTGCCTCTGTTGCGGGGGCGGACAGAAATGCCGGGCGGGTGGTTGGGGCATTTTCGGCGGGATTGGTGGCGCAGGCGGCGAGCAACAGGGTTGGAAGAAGGATTGCGAATGAAAAGAGCGTGCCCTTCATTGAGCGCCGATGGTTTGGCCGTTGGTTGGGGAATTTTCGAGTTCGCCGGTCCATTGTTCGCCGACGGTGTGGAGGATGACGCCGTTGAGGGTGCCGGGGGTTCCCAGGGCCGCGCCGGCGACGATGGCGACGCGATCGCCCAGCGCGGCGAACTTGCGTTCCTGGATGAGGGCGTCGACGCTTTGGACGAGATCGAGCATGTTCTGCGGCGGGGCCATTTCGTGGGGAATTACGCCGAAATGAAGGGCCATCTTGCGGAGCGAGCCGTGATCGCTGGAGAGGGCGACGATGGGGACGGGAAAGCGGCCCTTGGAAAATATCCGGGCGGTGGCGCCGGTCTGGCTCCAGATGACGACGAGCTTCATTTTGAGGTCTTCGACGATCTCGCGGACGCCGCGGGCGATCGCCGAGGAATAGCGCAGCGTGGTCGAATTAGATTTGGCGACCAGCACCGGGACGGTGGTGGAGTTGATGAGATATTCCTCGGTCACCTGGGCGACGTGGGACATCGTGTGAACCGCACCGATTGGGAATTTGCCGACGGAGGTTTCGCCGCTGAGCATCACGGCATCGGTGCCGTCGAAGATGGCGTTGGCGACGTCGCTGACCTCGGCGCGCGTTGGGCTGGCCTGCTCGATCATCGACTGAAGCATCTGGGTCGCGACGATGACGGGTTTGCCGGCGGTCTGGCAGCGGCGAATGAGGTCCTTCTGGATGATCGGCACCTGGGCGACGTCCATTTCGACGCCCAGATCGCCGCGGGCGATCATCAGTCCGTCCGAGGCGTCGATAATTCCTTCGATCTGATCGAGTGCTTCGGCCTTTTCGATCTTGGCGATCAGATGGATGTCGGCGCTCTTGTTTCGCAGGTGCTCGCGAAGGAGCAACAGATCGTCGGCCGAGCGGACGAAGGAGAGGGCGAGATAATCCAGATCATTTTCGATGGCCCAATCGGCGCATTCCCAGTCGCGGTCGGTGATGGAGGGGACGTTGACGCGCGTGTCAGGCAGATTGATTCCCTTGGAGCTTTTAAGGATGCCGCCGATCATGCAATTGCAGCGGACCTCGGAATAGCTTTTTTCGGTGCAGATAAAGCGGAGGAGGCCGTCTTCGATCAGGAGGCGGTGGCCGACCTGGACGTCATCGACCAGGTCGGCGTAGATGCTGCTGACGCGGCCGTTTTCGCCGACGCAGTGAGAGCGTTGGATAATGAGTTCATCGCCGACGGCGATGGGCATACCGTCGCCGGCGACCGGCCCGAGCCGAATCTTGGGGCCGCAGAGATCGCCGAGAATCGCGATGGGCTGGCTCCACCTGGCGGCGGCTTCGCGGATGTTGCGGAGCATCTTGAGATGCCAATCGAGATCGCCATGCGAGAAATTTAGACGGCAGACATCGACGCCCGCCTGGAAGAGTGAATGGAGATTGTCCACATCGCTACACGCAGGCCCCATGGTGGCGACGATTTTGGTACGGATCATATTTTTTACATTCTCACGGCTGGACTGAGGCGATCATACGTTCAAAACACCATCGGGGTAAAGGCGGGGACTGTGAGGGAAAAGACTTTTTTCGTTATGGTTTTCGCGCCGTCCGCGTTCGTTTGCTCGAATATGAGGAGGCGGTGGCGCTGCGAACAGGGCTGGCTGGCCTGATTACGTTCGCTGTGGCCTTCTGCAATGGGGCGTCGGGGCGTCAGCTTTTTGCGGGCTCCGGCTTTGGCGGCGCTTGCGCGATGCGAATATTCGCTTCGCGAAGCTGTTTCTCATCGATGGGGCTGGGTGAGCCGCACATGAGGTCGGCGCCGCTTTGGGTTTTTGGGAAGGCGATCACGTCGCGGATGTTGGAGATTCCGCGCAGGATCATGATCAGCCGGTCGAGGCCCAGGGCGATGCCGCCGTGCGGGGGTGCGCCGTAATGCAGCGCATCGAGCAGGAAGCCGAACTTGGCTTTCTGGGCGGCTTCGTCGATGCCGAGGAGAGAGAAGACTTTTTGCTGGATGTCCATGCGATGGATACGGATGGATCCGCCGCCGACTTCGCTGCCGTTGACGACGATGTCGTAGGCGTTGCTTTTGATCGATTCGATCGTGGCCTGATCGCGGGAATCGAGCTTGGATAAATCGCCCTCCAGCGGGGCCGTGAACGGATGATGGGTGGCGGAAAATCGCTTTTCCTCTTCGTCGAATTCAAAGGCGGGGAAATCCACCACCCATACCCAGGCGAATTCGGTGGATGGAGCGAATTTCAGATCGCGAGCCAGCTTCAATCGCAATTCGCCGAGAACCTTGTGGACGATTTTCGGTTTGTCGGCGGCGAAACAGAGGAGATCGCCGTCTTTGGCGCCGGTGCGCTCGATGAGTTTGGCGGCGATGGGCGCGAGGAATTTGGCGACGCCGGTATCGAGGCCGGCGGCGGTAACTTTGGTCACGGCCAGCCCTTTTGCGCCGAAGCCCTTGGCCCATTCGGCCAAGGCATCGGTTTCCTTGCGGCTGAGTTTTCCGCCGCCGGGGACGGCGATGGCTTTGACCATGGCGGCGTTTTTGAAGACGCCGAAATCGGTTTGGTGGGCCAGATCGGTGATGTCGTGCAATTTCATGCCGAAGCGGAGGTCGGGACGGTCAGAGCCGTACTCGGTCATCGCCTGGTCGTATTGCATGCGAGGAATTGGGCTCGGGATTTCCTTGCCGAGGATTTCTTTCCAGATGGTGCGGAGCAATCCCTCGATGATGGTCATGATGTTTTCGCGGTCGATGAAGGACATTTCCACGTCGAGCTGGGTGAATTCGGCCTGGCGATCGGCGCGGGTCCTCATCGCGGAAACAGCGGACGATCTGCATGTATTTGTCGCAGCCGCTGACCATCAAAAGCTGCTTGAAAAGCTGCGGCGATTGCGGCAAGGCGTAAAAATGGCCGGGCATCAGGCGGGATGGGACGATGAAATCGCGCGCGCCTTCGGGCGTTGATTTGGTCAGGAACGGGGTTTCGATCTCCCAGAATCCCAGGTCGCCGAGATAATCGCGCATGATCTTGGTCACGCGATAGCGCGTGCGGAGGTTCAACTGCATCGCGGCCCGGCGGAGGTCCAGATAGCGGAAGGTCAGGCGTTTGTCCTCGGAGACGGTTTCGTGTTCATCCGGCGTGAACGGCGGGGTTGGAGAGGTGCTGACAATCTCCAGTTCCTTCACGCGGACTTCGATTTCGCCGGTGGGCAGTTTTGGGTTGACCAGGCTCGCGCCGCGGGCATCGACGGTGCCGGTGACGCTGATGACCCATTCCGAGCGGAGTTTGCGGGATTCATCGTGATGGATTTTGCCGCAGGCGTCGGAATCGAAAACCAGTTGAGTCAGGCCTTCGCGGTCGCGGAGGTCGATGAAGACCAATCCGCCGTGATCGCGGTAGGAATGAACCCAGCCGGCGAGCTTGACGGTCTGGCCGACGTCGGATTTGCGGAGTTGGCCGCAGGTATGCGTACGGTAGCGCGTTTGGGAAGCTTGCATGAATAGGTTCCTCGGTAATCGAGAACTAAATTAGAGAGAAAGAATCGTGAGTCAAACGGGAAGGACGCCGGCCGCCTAGCGGTTTATTTCGGCCTGGCTTTCGGGGCGGGCTTTCATGACGGTGTCAGTTTAACTATTTCGGCGATTTTCGCAAAGGCCTTTAATTTGTTGTCTCAGCTTCGCGTCCTTCGCGCCTTCGCGGTTTATCTACTCTTGGGTGCGCCGATCCCGCCGATGAGTTTCAGATAAGGATTACCGCGAAGGTGCGAAGGACGCGAAGTGGAAGGCAGCCGGAATCGACAAATTTACCGGTGGTCCGCAGCCAATTAAGTGGGGATTCTAGATTTGTCTTGCTCAGTCTCAAGCCAGGCTTCAATCGCCTCGCGAACGTTAGCAATTGCCTCGGGTCGCGTGTCGCCTTGGGACCAGCAGCCTTTTAATGCGGGAACGTGAGCAACAAAGCCGCGATCTTCACCGGGTTCGATGATCACTTTAAGAGTCATTGGCTCTCCATTATATCCCAGCGCGGTTTGGCGAACCACTGTTTCATGACTTCTTCGGCGGGCTTGCCTTGGGGAGTGTAGCCTTTGCCGGTGTCGTCGCCGCCGGGGTGCATTTCCCAGAGGACGAAGCCGGCTAACTGCGGTTTGCCCCACCAGCTTTGGAAGAAGGCTTCGAACAGTTTCTTCTGCAAATCGTTGTCGGCGGGAAGCTGATCTTGTGTGTAATCCCACGGATCCTTGGCGGCGTTGGACAGGCTGCACCAGCCGGCTTCCAGGAGAATCACGGGTTTGTGGACTTCATCCTGAAACTTGAACATTTTCGTCTGAATCTTCTTCCATTCATTATTGATCTTCTCGACCGATACATCGCGGTTTTGGCCGAGGGTCCAGTAGCTGTTCATGCCGACGAAATCCAGGTATTTCCAGAACGGCACTTTCCAGTAGCGGTCCCAATTGGAGGAATAGGTGAGTTGGCCTTTATAGATTTCGCGGACGGCCTTGATGGTCTGGATCCATTCGTCGAGATGTTCATCGGATTCGGAACTGACAAGCTCGGACCCGACGACCAGGACATCGACGCCGTTGCTCTGGGCGATGCGGGCGTAATGCTCGATCATGTCGCGGTAATTGTCGAACCATCGGTGCCAGTCGGTCGGCTCGAGGGTGCCGCGCCATTCGGTTTCCTTGGCGGGATTGTCCAGCAGCACAATGGGCATGAGGATGACGCGCAGGCCCTTGCTCTTGGCGTGGCCGATGATGTCGGACAGTTGCGGGACGGTCATGGTTTTGCGCATGTCGACATACATGTCGGTGCTCTCAGCGTTTTCCTGGCGGGCATCGACGACCAATGAGACGGTGTCGGCACCGTCGGCTGCGATGTCATCGATCGTTTTCTTGTATTCTTCGACCCAATCGACGCGCTGAAGCTGCATGGCCATCCCGCAGAACGGCCGCTGGTTGGCGACGTGAACCAGCCCGGTCACCGGCGCTTCGACGGCGGATTTGCCCACGCCGCCGCCGGAGGAACTGCCCGATGTCTGCTCCGGCGAGGACATGACGCAGCCCATGACAAGCGCGTATAAGAGGATGGCGACGACCGCGATTTTTCTTCCGAACATGCGGGACAGACAATACAGGACGCATACTGTTGTTGCCAAGCGCGTGCCGATAATAAGAATTCGATGCCGGCGATGGATAAGAAGCACATATTGAAATTCTCCAGATTCCTGGTCCGCTGGGGGATTGCCGTCGTGGGGATCTGGTGGGTCATCAGCAAGATGTCGTGGAAAGACCACGTCCTGGCGGTGTTGCCGGGGCAGACGATGCCCACCCCGAATGTAGTTCTGGCGACCGATCATGCGACGGATGCCGATCTGGTTTATCAGGTGATCGATCCGCGATCGGACAGGACAATTATTCTGCCGCGAGATCAGGTCGTGAACGAACCGGACCGCGCCAAGCTCGTCGTGGTCGAAAACGGGAAGATGCAATATGTGGTTGGCGTCGATCTGACGCCGGACCTGAAACAAGCCAGGCGGCTTTTGGTGGCGAACACACCGACCGGCCCCACCGCTTCGTGGCACCCGGTGTCCGATTTTCCGAGTTACCAGATTACCGTTCCTCATCCGCGCGTGCAGATCGGCGTGCTGAGGATGATCCGCAACGCCAACATCCATTACATTTTCGCGGCGCTGGCGATCTTCCCGCTCACAATCCTGATCACTAGCGTTCGATGGCATGAGCTGCTTAAGCCGCTGGACATTCGACTGACCCTGGAACGGACATTTGTGCTGAACATGGTGGGGTTGTTTTACAACACCATCATGCCGGGCTCGGCGGGAGGGGATGTTTTCAAGGCGTATTATGTGGCCAAGCAAACCCATCATCGGACGCGGGCGGTAATGTCGGTGCTGGTGGACCGCGCGATCGGCCTGCTCGCGCTGATCATTCTGGGCGGAACGATGGCGGCGCTGCAGCGGCATATTCCGCGTTGCCGACAGGTTGCGATCGCATCGGCGGGGATTATCGCGTTCGTCGTGGTGTCGCTGGTGGTGTTCTACTCTCCGGCGCTCCGACGATTGAGCGGGCTGGAATTCATTATCAATCGGCTTCCATGGCAAAGGCAGGTGCGAAAAGCCATAGAGACCCTGCACATTTATGGAGAGCGGCCGTTTCTGGCGGCGGGCGCGCTGATCGTCAGCTTTCCTGTCCACATGGTGGTCATCACGGCGGCCCAGTTGTGCGGCGTCGCGTTCGGGCTGCACCTGAGCCTGTTTTATTATTGGATGGCCGTCCCCGTGATCGTGCTGGCCGCGGCGATTCCCATCAGCCCGCAGGGAGCTGGAGTGATGGAATATTTCGCCATCAAGCTGCTGGAGCCGCAGGGGGTCACGGTCGCGCAGGCATTCGCCCTGACCATGTCGATACGATTGACGCAGATTTTCTGGAACCTGATTGGCTTTTTCTTTGTCGTCCGCGGCGGGTTTCATACGCCGACACCCAGCGAGCAGAAACAGGTGGAATTGGAAGATGAGGATGAGCCAGTGGCGAAACTCGAAACTCGAAACTCGAAACTCGAATCAAATTCGAAATTCGAATGAAGATGCGAAATTGGTTTCGAGTTTTGTCATTTGATTTTGATTTGAGTTTCTAATTTCGAATTTCGAATTTTCACCGCCATGCTTCGCCGAATCGACCGAATCATCCTTCGCGTTCCCGCCCTGCCGGGCGCGGTGAGATATTATCGCGATGTGCTGGGAATGAAGCTGATTCGGCAGGATAACCGGGCGGCGGGGTTTCTCATGAGCGATGGGGAGACGGAAATCGTTCTCCGAGCCGATCCGGATCAGCCGGCGGAGGAGATTTATTATCTCGTGGATGATGTGCGAGATCTTTATTCCCGGCGGGAGAAGCTGCAACTGAAGTTTGTGCAACCGCCACGGCAATCGGCGCAGGGTTACTTCGCGGCGGTGAAGGATCCGTTTGGAAATGTGCTGATGCTGCTGGATCGCTCGACGGCAACCAGCGGAGCGAATGCCACGGAAGACGGGGCTGCGCCGACCATGCTCTTCTCTGGTGTGGAGGCGGCAGTTCCGGCGAAACGGCGGATTTTGATCAAGCTGTATGAAGAAGTCGGCCGCACGGCGGATGACCTGCCGTACACGCCGGATTTTGAAAGGCTCTATACGCCGTACGTGGCGCAGCATCCCGAACCCAAACCGACGCGGCGGGAGGTTTGGCGGCATCTGCTGAACCTTCGCAAAAGTGGAAAACTTCCCAAGCTGGGGGATGCCCGAAGCCCGTCGCCGGAGGTTTCGCCGGAGGCGGAGAAGATCGTGCGCGATTTGCTTGGTGCAGACATCGGCAGGCGAGATCGCTTGCCTTACACAGAGCGTTTCGACAAGCTGGTGGATGAATTCAACCAGACGCAGAAGCGGCCGCTGTCGCCGCACCTGGTTTGGCGGCTGGTGGCGAAGCTGGCGAAGTGAGAGGCGGAATAATGCGTCGGATGCTGCTGGGACTAGCGGTCGTCGCGCTGATGAATATCAAGGCGGCGGGGCAAACCACGGTTCATTTCGTCATTGATGCCGGTGAAAATGTTCGGCCGATTTCGCGGTTGATTTATGGGGTCAATCAGAACATCGGGGGCGAACTGTCGAATCTGACGTTTACGCGTTTCGGGGGGAACCGGACAACTGCGTATAACTGGGTGACCAACGCATCGAACGCGGGGAACGATTTCCATTATGTGAACGATGCATATTTCACCGGGGGAAACACGCCAGGCGGGGCGCTGATTCCCTTTCTCCGCAACGCGTACGATCAGGACGCGGGGGTGTTGATTACGATTCCAATGACAGGATACGTTTCGGGCGACGAGGCGGGGCCGGTGGATATTCACGATCCGGGGCGATTTGCAAAGCGGTTCAAGCGTGAGGAGCCGGCGAAGGGTTCGGCGTTTGTCCTCCAGCCGGACCCGGATGCGCCGGTGGTGTATCAGGATGAATTCGTCAGCTGGGTAAAGACGAACTATGCGTATGGTCAGACCGATCCGAACCGGCCGATTTATTTTGCGCTCGACAATGAGCCGGACATCTGGGCGGAGACCCATCCGGAAGTGCATCCGGCGAAGCTGACGTACGCGGAGTTGATTGAGAAGACGATCGCGTACTCGACCGCGATCAAAAATGTCGAGCCGAATACGCTGGTGTACGGTCCGGTGAATTATGGCTGGGGCGGCATGTTCGATTTGCAGAAGGCCCCGGATGCCGGGGGACGGGATTTCGAGACGTTCTATCTTCACCAGATGGCGGCGGCCAGCCGGGCGGCGGGTAAGCGTCTCATCGACGTGCTGGATATTCACTGGTATCCGGAGGCGACGGGCGGCGGAGTGCGGATCACCGGGCCGGAAACGACGGCGGCGGTGGTGGTGGCGCGATTGCAGACGCCGCGTTCGCTGTGGGATCCGACATATCTGGAAACGAGTTGGGTCACGCAAAGTTCAACTCACGGGCCGATCGACCTGATTCCGATGCTTCAGAAAAAGATCGCCGAGAATTTCCCGGGCACGAGGCTGTCGATCAGCGAATACAACTACGGCGGCGGAGCGGATATCTCCGGGGGCATCGCGGAGGCGGATGTGCTGGGAATCTTCGGAAAGATGGGCGTGTTTTCAGCCAACGAATGGCAACTGAAGCCGAAGGAATCGTTCATCGCGGGCGCGCTGGCGATGTATCGCAATTTCGACGGGCAAAAAGGTTCCTTCGGCGATTTATCGGTTTCGGCAACGACTGATGATGTGGCCGGCACTTCGGTCTACGCCAGCGTCGATTCGACGAATCGGGATCGGATGATTGTGGTCGCGATCAACAAAAGCGCCGGGCCTATCATCGCGCAATTGCAATTGAATGGCGTCAAACCGTTCAAGGGCGCGGAGGTTTACCAATTGACACGCGCCAAGCCGGTTCCGGCGCTGGCTGAAAAGTTGTCGCCGAATAACGCGGGCAATTACTCGTACGAGTTGCCGCCATACAGCGTCAGCACCATCCGCTTTGTTGCTTTCTAACATTGACTCTCCCGGCATCCCAGCGGCACAGCCCGCACATACACCAACCTAAAAGCTTGCTCGAATTTATGGGAGCAAATGCGGATTTTCCGCCTCTTACTGGCATTGGTTGTGAATCGACGGGGCAATGCTGCCGAAAAGACGGAAGGAACGATTATGCGTTGTCTTCCACTTACACAGCATGGCTTCGTAGTTTTCCGGCGCGTTTTCGTCGCCTTTGCTGCCGTCGCGATGATGCTGGGATTCGCGCCGGGATCGCGGGCTGCCACGATTACGTTCGCGCAGTTCCAGGAGACAGCGACCGGGTTCGGCGCCGATGGGTTCGCGTATCTCAACAATGGACCCGGAACCGGCTCGACGGCTGATGCGGAGCTTGTCACCGATCCTTCGGGCGTAGCCGGCGCGGCGATCCCGGTTTTGTTTAACTTCCTCTCGTTCGGCAGCGCGTTTCCGGCCGACCTTCAGGGTCCGCAAAACGCCACGGTCACGCTGACGTCCAGCACCATGGGCGCGGTTGCAACCGGGTTCAGCGACAGCATTGACGATCAGCAGATCATGGGCAACGGGGAAACGACCGATGTGCTGGCCATCACGCGCGACACTCCGGCCGCGGAGGGGAGCGGTTCACGAACGAATCTTCTGACAATGACGTTCACCGGCCAGCTTTTTGGGGCAATCGGCGGACTGACGCCGCAGCTCAGCGGAAGCAACGCGGCTTACACCGTCACCTACGCTTCGGATTTCCTGACCTTCGCCGGCTCGACCGAACGAGACTATTCCCTCACGTTTACATCCTGGACCACGATCGCAAACGACGCGAACGACGGGCTGGGACTGATGCCTTCGGCGGACAACTATTTCGAGGCGGCGACCGCGGCGGGCTCGGCGACCTTTGACAGTAACGTCGTTACGGTGGCCCCCGAGGCGACGACGTTTGCGTCGATGGTCGGGGCATCACTTCCCATGCTGGCACGCCGAAGGCGCGCTACACACGTTTCAAAGTAGAATCGAACCATCGCCAATTCTTACCAGCTACAAAAGAAGCCAAATTTAGCTTAGAGTCCGGTTGCAGCGTCGAATTTCTGCGTCGAAGGGTCTGTCCTTCAGACGGAAGGCGCCGGCGTCCGGTCCCTCAAAAATGTGAAATCCGGAGAAATCTTTGGGGTGGGTCGATTTTGCAGAATAAACCGGTATTGCCCGTGGGAATTAGGCCTTTGGACCGCAAACCGACGCGCTACTTCATTTGATCCATCAGCATAGATTTCGCGAGCCTCCAACGGGCATGTCGCAAACGAGGATAGCCTTGTCGCTTCCTAGTCGCACGTAACCTATTGATTTTATTCGACTTAGCGCAAAATTCACTGGAAATGGGTGGGCGGAGATGGGTATTGTGCGTCGAGTTCGTGGGCCCATTTGTTAGGCGTCATGATGGCGGTGCCGAAGAGACATAGGAGAGGAACCATGCGTTGTTTTTCATTTTTGCAGCGGACGGGAACGGGGCCAATGGCGGAATTGCGTTCTTCGAGAAAATCCGAAGTTTTCCGATCCGTGGCGGTGGCGATCGCGGCATCACTGTCGGGTTTGGCCCTGTCCACGCACGCGTCGATTATTACCTACGCGCCACCTACTCTGATCGGAACGCAGGTGACCTATCCATCGGTGAGCGAATCTTCGGACACCAGCACGCTTCCGCTGTATGGTGCGCCGACCGTGTCCGGAAATAGTCTGATTTTCAGCAATCTCAATTTTGCGGCCGTTTCGACCAATGGCTCGCCGGCGCTGGATTTCGTCGACGGCCAGATCAATTTCACGTTGCAGGCCGATCAGGGATCGGTCCTGCAGACGCTGAATCTTACGGAGTTCGGCGATTACAACGTCTCGACGACGCCGGCAAATCCGGCTGCGGTGGATTTTGCGGAGGCGTATCAGAATCCGGTGCTGATCACCGTTCTTGCGATCGACGGTGTTCCCGTGACCCCGGTGGAAAACAGCAGCGACATCATGACGATTACCGACGGCGGGGTGTTCGAGAACCCGCCCAGCAGCACTCCGGTTTCGATCTCCGGGGGTTGGACGGGGACGGTTACCGCGAATCTTGATAGTCTTTTCGGCTCGGATGAGATTACCGAGATCGCCGTCTCGTTCGACAACGAATTGCTCGCGGGAAGCCAGACCGGCGGCATCGCGGATATCGCCAAGAAGGGATTCGATGTAAATCCGGGCCCGGTCAATGGAAATCCCGGAGTGCCAGAGCCTTCGATACTGGGCCTCGCGGTGGTTGCGATGGGGATGGGGTTGAAGCGAAGGCGCAGGGGTTTGGCCGCGAATTAGAAGAACACACACACATACCGGCTAAACAAGATTTGATGGCACGGATCGTTTCCGTGCCATTATTTTTTCTCGGTTTTGACCTTCTTTTTCCTTCGCAATTCCGCGTCGATGAACTGATCCAGTTCCCCGCGGTCCAGGACGCTTTCTACGTTGGTCGTCTCGACATTCGTTCGGTGGTCCTTCACCCGGCGGTCGTCCAGAACATAGCTGCGAATCTGGTTGCCCCAGGCGATGGAGCCTTTTTCGCCGTAGAGGGCTTTCAGTTCATCGTCGCGTTTGGCCTGCTCGATTTGCTCGAGGCGGCCTTTGAGAAGGGCCAGCGCCAGGCGCTTGTTCTGTTGCTGGCTGCGTTCGACGGAGCAGGTGACCTGGATGCCGGTGGGTTTGTGGGTGATGCGGACGGCGCTGGCGACTTTGTTAACGTTTTGGCCGCCGGGGCCGCTGGCCCGGACAAAGGCGACGATATCGAGATCCACTTCGGGGATTTCAATTTCGGTATCGGTCTCCTCAAAATCGGGGACCGACATCGACCGATGCGAAGCTGGTTTGCCGCTTGTTCTGGGCATTAAAAGGACTGGGTCGAACGAGGCGGTGAACGCCGACCTCGGCCCGCATGTAGCCGTAGGCGTATTCGCCCTTGACGAGCAAAGTGACGTCTTTGATTCCGGCCTGCTCGCCCCAGGTGCGGTCGACTTCGGAAACATCCCAGCCGCGGCGTTCGAAATAGTAGAGATACATCCGCAAAAGCATTTCGGCCCAGTCCTGGGCTTCGGTGCCGCCGGCGCCGGCATGAATCTGAACGAAGCAGCTTTTCGGGTCGTTCTTGCCGTCCAGAAGGGATTGAAGCTCGACCTTGTCGCCCTTTTTTTCCAGATCGGCCAGCGTTCGATCGGCTTCGTCCATCGACTCGGCGTCGCCGGCTTCGTGAGCCAATTGATAAAGCGCGCGGACATCGTCAATGCCGCGAAGCATCGCCTCGACCGGCTCGATGGTGGCCTTGAGCGTTTTGACCTCGGCGACAACGCCCTTGGCGGTATCCTGGTTGTTCCAGAAGCCGTCTTCACCCATCTTGTTTTCAAGTTCTTTTCTGCGGGCGAGTTTTGTGGGCAAGTCAAAGAGAGTCCCGGATGGCAATCATCCGGGATGAAAGGTTTTCGATCGATTGCGAGAGGTTTTCGTGGATCATGGATTGGATCATAGGTCCCGGCGGAGGGAATTCAAGCAAAGACGGGCGGGACGCCCGTGCTACATTTTACTGCTGAACCGGCACGGGTTTGCCCTGGCGGAGGTTCCACATCCAAAAGCCCCAGCGGTTGTAGTAGGGTTTGCTGGTTTCGCCTTCGCTCTGATGCGTCGCGTGGGGCATGATGATGATTTCTTTGGGGGATGAGATTCGGTTGGCAATTGCGAGGACGCCGGATGGAGCGGCGACTTCGTCGAGGAGGCCGAGGCTGACGAGGACGGGGCAGGTGATGTCGGGGGCGAAGTTGGCGGGGTCGAAGTATTCGCCAGCGTGGCGGACTTTCTCGGGGTCTTTGTTTTGCGTCCAGTCGTACCACATGGGCCAGCCGGGGGCGCGGCCGGCGTCGGGGCGCGCATGTCGCCGCCGGCGGGGCGAATCGCCAGGACGGCGGTGAAGTGGGGATATAGGCCGGCGATCATGATGGACTGCTGGCCGCCCTGGCTGCCGCCGCTGACGACGAGGGTTTTGCCGTCCCAGTCGGGGCGGGATTGGAGATATTGGGCGGCGCGGTAGCAGGAGAGGTACATGGGTAGAAAATAGCTGGTGTCGGGATCATCGTTGCCGATGGCCCAGTAGTTTTTGAGGGGGCCGTTGAACTGATCCTTGTAGAAGGACTTGGGTTGGTCGATGGGAATATCGTGGGCGCTGATATCGAGGGCGAGCCAACCTTCGGCGGCGCGATCGGTGACCCAGTTTTTTTCCAGGCCGTAAACTCCGGCCCATTGGGGAATCAGAAGTGCGGGGAATTTTTCGCCGGATTTGGGACGGGCGATCTGGCCCTGAATGTGTTTTCCGCGGATGTTGTCCAGGGTGATTTTCCAGTAGTCGACGTCGGGTTTTTCGCTGTCCAGGGGGGTGAGGACGGGATTGGGAGGAACGGCTCGCAACTCCGCGACCTTTGCGGCCCAGAAGGAGTGAAAATCGGCGGGGGCTGGGACGGCGGGGAGAATTTTGTCCGGATCGGCGACCGCCCCGCCGACAGCGCGGTATTCGGTTCCGTCCGGGGTACCGACCGTGACGACGGCAAGAATCGTGTTGGGTTGATCAAGTTTGGCGGTGATGGTGGCCGAGCCGTGATCGAATGTGAGGGGACCCTTTTCGATCTCGGTGCGTCCACCGGTTTTGAGGGAATAACTCGCGGTTGAAACGTCATCGGGGCCATTCCATCGGACTTGCCAGCGGATGGTCTGGCCGAGTTGGTAGACGCCATCGGGTTTCTCGCAGGAGACGGAGAGGGCGCCGTCGGCGCGGCATTGTGCGGTGTAGACAGACGCGAAAAGAGCCAGGACGAGGAGGCAAATTCGGTTGCGCATCGGAGGGATTATCCTTTCACAGCGCCGGATGACAAGCCGGTGATGAAATCGCGCTGCAATGCGAAAAAGAAGGCGGCGACGGGCAGGATGCTAACGAGTGTCGCGGCCATCACGATGCCAAAGTTGTGCTGATATTCGGGGAGACCGGCCATGTTGTTCAGGCCGATCGGCAATGTAAATTTGGATTCGCTGCGCAGGATGACCTGGGGCCAGAGAAAGCTGTTCCATTCGGCGAGAAAGCTCAGGAGTGTGTAGGCCGCGATCATCGGGCGGACGACGGGGAGGGCGATGTCCCACCAGAGGCGGGTTTCGCTGCAACCGTCGAGGCGGCCACATTGGAGAAGCTCATCGGGAACGCCTCGCATGGCCTGGCGGAAAAGAAAAATGCCGAAGACGCTCACCGCGCCGGGGACGATGATGGCCAGGTATGAATCGAGCCAATGGAAGTGATAAATCAGTTCATAACTTCCCGGCAAAAAAACCTGCGAGGGCATGAGGATGGTGGCAAGCATGATGAATGTGATGACGCCTTTGCCGCGGAATTCGTATTTCGCAAGCGCGAAGCCGCCCAGGCTGCTGAGGGCGACGACCAACACCGTGTGGACGGAGGAGAGGAAGATGGAATTGAGCAGCCAGCGCGCGAAGGGATGGGTGGCGAGAGCGCGGAAATTGTCGAGGGTCAGGTGATCCAGATGCCGCCAGGGAAGCAGCGTGGAGCTGAGAAGATCATCAGGCGATTTGAAGGCGGCGCAGACGAGCCATAGGAACGGCAGAATTGCCGTCGCAGCCAGGATCAGGAGGAGAAGATGAAGGGCCAGCCGGCGGATCATAATTCGATCCCCTGTCGGAATCGGAAAAACCGAAACCGCGCGAGGAAGACGATCAGGAGCATCGCCACGAGGAGCCAGCCGATCGCCGAGGCGTAGCCGAGGTCTCCCGCGTTGAATCCCATGATGAAGAGGTACATGACGATGGTCATCCCGCGTCCGTTGGGGCCGGCGCCCTGGAGCAGGACGAAGGGAAGCTCAAAGAGTTGAAACCCGCCGATGGCGCCGATGAGGATCATAAAGAGCAGGACGTGACGGATGCCGGGAAGGGTGATGTGGAAGAATCGATTCCAGCGTCCGGCTCCATCGACCTGGGCGGCTTCGTAGAGTTCGCGATCGACGGCCTGGAGCGCGGCAAGGAAATAGATCATCCCATATCCCGTCGCGAGCCAAAGGCTGGCGATGAGCACGGAGGGAAGAACCATCGCGGGGCTGCTTAGCCAGGGAATGGCGATTGGGCGACGGAGGATGGTGCCGAGGGTGTGATTGACGAGGCCATTGGGGCTGAAGAACTGGAAAAAAATCACGCCGACAAAGACTTGTCCGACCAGATAGCTGGAAAAGAAGCTGAATCGAAACAGATTTCGCAGTCGGACCCGCGGGCTGTTGAGGAGGAGCGCGATGCCAAGCGAAAGAGGAATCTGAATCGCCAGAAATACGACGGTGAAAACGGCCGTGTTCAGCACCGCCAGCCCGAAAAGCAGATCGTGGGTGAGAAGGAAGCGATAGTTGGCCAAACCGACGAAAGCAATATGGCTGGGGCCGAATGTTCTGTGAAAGCTCAAGTAAAGGCTGCGCGCCAATGGATAGAGGAGAAAAACGCAGAAGATAATCAGAAATGGGGAGACGAACAGGTAAGGCGCCGCTCGGGCCTGGAATTTCCACCAACGGTCACGGTTCATGGTTCGGTGTTCCCGAAATCGATCCGGTGCCGAATGTCGTTCTGCGCCTCCGCAAGCCAAGAGGCGCAGGCGTCGTTCAAGCCGTCGGGGCCGTGCGCGCTCAGATATTCCATCGCCCGGTGAATGACAACCGCCAAGGCGAGTTCCGCCTGGTAGGTGTACGGCGTCACCACGCGCTCGGGAATCTCGGGGGCAAGCTTCACGTAAAGATCGCCATCCGGCGTGTGATATGCGGGATCGGACCAATATTCCGGGATGGCGGGCAGTACATCATCTCCCGTGACAACGGCGGCATGGTGCGCCTGCGGGCTGAGAAACAGGAATTCCAGAAGTTGCCACGCGCGCTGGGGATTCGGGCAGGTTCGACAAATGCCGATCATCGTGCCGCCCAGCGTGCTGGTGGGTGCGTCGTCGGGATCGAATCGGGGAAGCGGCATCATCGCGACTTTGCCGGCTAGATCGGGCGTGAATTCGCGGAGGTAGTCGGCCTTCCAATCGGGCGAGCAGATGGCGCAAATGTCGCCGCGATCGAAATCCTCGGTCCACTGGACGCCGGGCGATGGTTCGGCGGCGATCGCGCGCGGTCCGGCGATCATTTGCGCGTAGAAAACCAATGTGTCCAGAAGCTTTGGGTCGGTGAAGTGCAATTCGTTGGACGAATCGATCAGATTGATATGCCGCTGCAGGAGGAGCTCAACGAGTTCATCGGACGAATTGTTGGACAAAGCAATGGCGCGGCGGCCGGGCCGGCCGTGATTGGCCCAATACACTTGGAACTCCAAGCCGAGTTCCTGAAATTGGCTCCATGTTGTGGCTTGCCGGGGGTCGATGCCGGCTTCATCGAAAAGATCCTTGCGATAGGTGATGACGACGGGATGCACATCCTGGGGTATTCCGTAAATAATTCGGCGGCCGGTGCGCGGGTCGACCTTGGACCACGGGGCGAATCGGCTGGCGATGATGCGATGGTCCCAGCCGGATTGATGGAGGAAATCGTTGAGCGGTAACAGGCCGACGTCGTCGACCGGCGGGCGAAGAAATTGGCCGATGGAGTCGATTTCAATTTCGCAAAGGTCGGGAACCGAGGGGCCGGAACTGCCCGACATGAACGCGGAGGCCAGGCGGATGTTCTCGGCGGCCTGGCCCATGAGGCTGATGCCGGTTGTGAGTCCGGTCCGCACCTGGAATTGTTCGAGAAGCGAAGGCGATTGACCGCCATCGGGGCCGCGCGGCGAATTGCGGAGCGTTGCAACGTGAGTTTCGGCGAACGACCAGATCACCAGGTCCGAGCGCGGCGCGGTGGGTCGCCGCCAGATTGCGATCCCGCTGGCGGCCGCGGCCAGCAGCAACGTCAAAATCGGCCTTCCGAGTGTAAATCTCATCGACGCCATGGATTGTCGCGTAGGGGAAGAAGGGTGGCAAATGATGCCAGTGGCCAAAGCGCCCACATCTACGTAGACTCAGTTAAATGGATTCGCGCCCGCATATCCTGCCGAACCTTCCTCGGGCGTCGGCTCAACCGGAGTCGTTGCCGTATGAACCGGTTTGTGCGATTTTCCGGCGTTATCTGCGAGGACAGAAACTGAAATTCACGCCCGAGCGGGCGATGATCCTGGACGCGGTGTTGCGCAAGACCGCGCTGTTTGAAGCGGAGCAATTGGCGGTCGATTTACGGCAACTTGGCCATCGCGTCAGCCGGGCCACGGTTTACCGGACGCTCGCGCATCTACAGGATGCGGGAATTCTCAAGCAGGTTTTTTTCGACAACAAGGCGTCGTATTACGACGTCATCGTCGGCCGGCAGATTTACGACTATTTGATCTGCGTCACCACCGGCAAAGTGATCGAATTTAACAGCGAGAAGCTACGGAAGCTGCGGGATGAGATTTGCGCCCAGCACGGCTTTGAACCGCTGTCACACCAGTTTCATATCTTTGGATTAAGCCCCGAGGCGAAAGCGAGTCCCGGCAAGGGCGAAAGCGGCAAGGGTGGAAGCGCGAGCGCGTTGCGTGGGCGCATCAACACATCGCGATGAACGTCGCCAGGACAAGAATGCCTATCTTGACCTTCTTTTCCCAGAAACGTGAACTTGTGAGACGTTCGAACATAATTGATTTCCGACTCGTAGTTCACTAATAATACAAGAGGCGTGCCGGAAACGAGAGTTTGACCACAGTCCCCAACAGTTCGCGATGGATGGGCATACTAGACTATCAGTCGGTTTTGTCTATAATGGCTGTTGCTTGCATGCAACGAGTGCGTGGTTTTTTGGCAACGGACGTGGTCGATAACAACCCACCGGATTCGATAATGAATTCCGACCAAAGTCGCGAATTTAAGCGGGCTCTGCCTTCGTGCTGCCACGATGAATTGGGTCAATAGATTCTGCAAAATACCGCATTTGCGCAATTTTTAAGGAATATTGCCTAGCTGCGTGGCACCGCTTGAAGAAATTGGGCATTTGCGCATAACAAGGCAATTGCGCAGGGATCGTTAAGATAGGAAAGAGCCGATTGCCGATTTTTGTGGGCGGGCGTGACTTTTGGGTTTCTATATACCATACAATGTAGGGTTCTTTTTACTTTTTTGCCGTGAGGAACAGTGTCACACAGACAGATATTCGATAGTCTCAGCAAGGTAGTGCGTTTTTCCGAGGCGTGGCTTGTCAGCACGCTGCCGCGGGGCGGGTTGCAAATCGTTCAACCGGCGAACCTGGGCGAAAGATGGGTAAAGCCGTACGCATCGGAGTTCCATATCCACGACGCGTCGGCATGGAAGGCTATTCTCGAAGACCGGCCCGTTCGCGGGGATGAGGTTTGGCCCGAAGGGGTTGAGAAGTCTCGATTTTTCCCCGATTTCCTGGATGGATCAAAGCTGCAGCATGTGATATCGGCACCGGTGAAGTCGCCGGTTCTGCCCGGATATGATGGAGGCGCTCAGTGTCTACAGCCGTAGCGAGCAGGGAGCGTTCACGGATGCCGAGGTGAAGGCCGTGGCCGATGCCGCCTCCCAGATCAGCCGTGCCGCCGCCACCGCCCGATCTTCTCGAATATCGCACGGGGAATGCGCCAATCCGCCAAGCTGGATGCAGAAAGCCAACTACCGGGTGGCAATATTCAACTCCGGAGCGAAACCCATCCTCGCCGGACCGTTGGCGTCGCTGGACGAGCGCCTGGTTGAACAGTTGAATCAGGATTCGCGTCATCGAATCCAGCGGCTGGGTAATGATCAGCAGACTTCAGATCGCATCTCGATCGCCGATGCGCGCGGGCAGCTTTGGGTCTTCCGCGCGGTGGCATATCGAAGCTATCCAGCACTTGGGACCGGACCGGTCGTCATGTATTGCCTGCTTCCGAGCTATTGCGACTGGATCTCCCTGCGCGCCGCGGATTTCTCGGCGGACGCCGAAACCACCCGGCTGGTCCCCGCGATGCAGTTCATGGGCGAGAATTTCCGAAAGGGCCCGACCCTTGGTGAAATCGCCAGGCACGTGCATCTCAGCCCGTTCCATTTCCATCGGCGATTCACGGAATTGTTGGGAATCACTCCCAAACACTTTTTGCTGGAGTGCCAGATATTTCACACCAAGCGGCTGCTGTTCGGGCGAGAGACGGAGCTGGCGGAAATCTCCAAAATATGCGGGTTCGCCCACCAGAGCCATTTTACGAGCCGGTTCAAGCAGTTCACCGGATTGACCCCGACGCGCTGGCGGAAGATGTCGGTCAAGGCAGAGGATCCCGCCCGTCCGAAAACGGAAATGAGTCATTGAAAAAATCGTTCTGCTGTGGGTAAATCCTTAACGCGCTTTACGGAGCGTTATTCGCCTAAGGGGAAATCTAAAAGCGAAGAGGATGATCGGTTATGCGTTTCGTGCCGGCGGACGTTCTCTGACTCGAATCCGTGAACGGGCTGACGCAGCGAGCCCACTTGGCCGGCCTGACAAAGGTCGGAACGGCCGTTTGCAACGGAGCAATGAGATCCCGCCTATGGCGATCAATCCATCGGAGTTTCGAACTCAAGTTCGACCTCAACCGTCCGAAGTCACGCCCGCTTGTCCGACCTCGCCTGTGAATTAGGGAAAAGCCGCTGTTTTGTATTCAGCGCCATAGGTCAGACGAGGCGGCATGAAGGATGGTTGAGGTGAGAGCTTGAGCTCGATAAGCCGCAGCACTGCCACCGAAGGCGGGGGCTTCCTAATTTCATTGCCGAAGGATGTCGCGAACATTTTCAGGCCAGCCAGATGCGCTCGCGGCGACAGCCCTTTCACGGATTCGAGCAAGGAACCGCTCATCGGCACGAACGGGATAAACGATAAAAATATTTTTCTGGAGCCAGAGTGCGGGCGGCCGATTTCAAAAGCGTTGAAAGCAATTCAAGGCGGTTCCGCGTTGCGGTATAACCTTTTGAAATGAACACGGCCATGGCCGGCAAACCTGCGCAGCCGGCAACGACCCGGACGCTTCGGGTCGGCAGCGTCAGTTATCTCAACGCCAAACCGCTCATTCATCGGCTGGAGGATGATCCGCAAGTCGATCTTCGATTGGCGGTTCCGGCCATGCTTTTGGACGAACTTAATTCGGGACAACTCGACATCGCGCTTTTGCCGGTAATTGATTATCAGCGAATGCCCGATGGACGAATCGTGCCGAGCGGGGGAATCGGATGTGACGGACCGACGCTGACAGTCCGAATATTCAGCCGGAAGCCGATCGAAAAAATTGATGTCCTGGCATGCGATTCGGAGAGCCATACATCGGTGGCACTGGCGCGAATCGTGCTGGCGGAACATTTGGGCGTCCGGCCGCGGTTTATCGACCGACCGGCGCGAAGCGATGAAGCCGACGCCATGCTGCTCATCGGCGACAAGGTCGTCACGCAGGAACCGCGGGGATTCAAATATCAGCTTGATCTTGGGGCGGCGTGGAAAGAACTCACGGGAAAACCTTTCGTTTTCGCCGTTTGGACGACGCGGCTCGGGATCGATCTTGGCGATCTGCCCGAACGTTTAAGCAAAGCTCGTGATCTTGGTTTAGGCGATCTGCAGGGCATCGTCGCGCGACATGCGGTAAGCCATGGCTGGCCGGTTGATCTGGCGTTCAAATATTTATCCGACTATCTCAAATTTGAAATCGGCCCGGCGCAGCTCGACGCCACCCGGCTTTTTGCCGAATTGGCCGCGAAACACGGGATCATTCCGTCGGCGCGGCCGCTTGTGTTGTATTGAGCCCGAACAGATTTTCATCGTCCCTGGCCGGTGACGTTGGTCATCTTCTGCAACTCGTTTGTTTTTAAATTCAATACCGCTTCGTCGAAGGCGCTGCCGCTGAGGTCATTGGCGTCGACAACGGTGACCTTCCCCAATTGTCCGCGGCGGCAGGTCAATATCTGTTCGACCGGATCGAAATCCAACTCACCACAGTCGATCGTTTTGTCGCCGCTGCGAATGATCATCGGGCCGGTGGCGGTCAATTGCTTGAGCCTGGGAGTCGCGGTCAGTTCGGCGCTCGAAGGTTTGGTCGCGGGCTCCGAATAGAAATCGGCCACCACGCGGTCGGCGTGAAAGAGCTGGAGCGACTGGGCCTTGAGCCCGACGCCCTGATGGACGAGGGTGATGTCTCCCTCAATCGTGGCTGAATGACCGGCGTCGTCGTAATTAAATCGCTTTTGCCATTCGATGGCGGTGTTGCCGGTGCCGCCGATGGCGGATGGGGGTTCCGTTGTGGGCTGCGTGGTGGATGGGGGCGACTGCTCAACGGCCAGGATTCTGCCGGGACCGTCAACGTTCAGTTGCTTTGCCTGGGGATTGAAGTCGATCTTCCGGCTGAGCAAATCGTATTGGTGCAGCAGATATCCGCTGGCATCCTGAGCATACGATTGAACACTGGCCATTGGTGGCTTGGCGTCGGGATTTGCGGGCGGAGCCATTTCCAGCGAGAGGAGCCGGACCTGTTTGTTCTTCATGAAATCCGCGCCGTTAGCGACCGCCTCGGGATTGGTCGGGCGTGTCGAGGGCGCGGTAGTCGGCCCAACGTCGACCAGCGTGACGACGATGCGATCGCACGCAGCCGACTGGCGGGTCAGACCGTCATCGGATGTCGCCGTCACCCCACCGTCGACCACCGCCTGATTGTTCATTCCATCCAGGGAAGCGTTTCGTTGCCATGTCAGTTTCAGGGGGCGCGGCGGTTCTTTGGGGTTTTGCTGTTGCTGAAGTCCATCAAATGTGCCGGGGCCGTCGATCAGGGCAGTTTGATCGTGCGGAGAAAATTGGATCGCCGGGCCGGTAAGCATTGAGGTCTTGTTTTTCACCATCGCCGGCAGATCGGCCGATCCCAGCAGCTTCACCTGTGGGTGATCGTCAATCATCTTCACTTCCAGATTGTCCGCGCTGGCGTAAGAACCATCCTTGCCCTTTACCTCCACGTTATTCCAGGCGACGAGCCGATCCAGCGCCACTTCACCCGCAAGTTGGTCGGTGGAACCGCTCTTGCGCGTCGTGGGCAGCAGGTCGATCTGGAGTCCATCGGCGGTCAGTTGTTCGTTGTCCTGCTCGGCAAAAACCGAACCGTTGCAGGTGATTTGCCGTGCGTACAGCTTTCCGTCAGGACCGGGTTCCCGAGTTAATTTCAGGGTCTGGCCGCTGATCCGGCGGTCCTGGTTGTTCGCCTCGTGAACGATGCAGTCGGCATCGCCATCGGCGGTGATTTCCCGCAACGGCGGCGAAGACGAATGTACACTCTCGGTCTTGCCGGGATTGTCAAAATTCAATTGCACGTCTTTCAGGGCCGACAGTCGAAAACGCGGATGATCGACCACGACGTTCCCTTCGAGATCGGCGTGCTGAATTTCGGTCTGGTTGTTCGCCAGGTCGTAAAACCGAACAGTGCATCTTTTCTGCCAATCGGCGTTCAAGACACTTTTGGGATCGTTGGGATCGGGGAATCGCGTCGTCCCCGGACCTTCGAAGCGGGCGAGATGCGCGACGCGCGAGAATTCCAAATCTTCTCCGCTGACGGTCGAAGCCACGCCATCGGACCTGGTCTGTTTGATTTCGACAGCCCCGTGAAGATGGGCGCTGGAATCCTCCGTGCGGTATCGGAGGTCGTTGCATTGCAGGTCGATCGCCTGCCCGTTCTGCGCCGCGGTTTGATGGACTTTCACGGGCGATCCAACCAAGCCGACAATCGCCTTGCCATCCGCCAAAGGCGCTGCGTTGGCCAGATCGGTCGGCACCATCCGCATCGGTCCCTGCCAGTGGATATGGATCGGTTGCTGGGTTGGTTGGGTTGTTGGCGGGGCAGCGGATGTGGATACAGAATTTGTCGGGGCCGTGGTCGGCGCGGGCGCTTGCACTGGGGCCGTATTGTTGTCGCCCTTGGGCGCGAAATCGACGTCCATCCGGTCGGCCTCGACAAGCTGGTCGCCGCCTTGAATGACGCGGACCTGATCGTAAAACGTGGCCGTATATCGCTGCCGGGGTTCGGTGGGAGAGGCGGTCGTTTCCGTCCCTGCCTGCGGCGCGGGGACTGTAATCGGCGGTGGCGCCGCCGGAGCGGGAGCGGCGGCGGCCGATTTGGGCGACAAATCTCCCGCATCGTACAGCGTCAGATCTTTTCCATGCGCGATTTGCAGGGATTTCAATCGCTTGTCGATATCGTCCCAATACAAGACCAATCCCGATCCGTTAAATGCGTAATCCCTGGCCGACACCGTTACCGGAATTTCATCCTCATGCCAGACCCTTCCCGTGTCGTCCACGTATTCCTGCGTGAACAGGCGATAGGTGTCGTTGTCGAACTGGGCATTGGTCATCGTCATGGTCATTTCGGCAGCGCCCGGATTTTGCAGGCTAGTCGAGTTGAAGAGCTTGACGACCACATCCCGAAGGCTTCCGTACCGCGGCGGATCGGCTGGGGAATTGTTTAACATGCCTTTGTCGGCGCCCTGGGCGAATCGAATGATTCCATCCTTGCCTTCGATTTGCATCATTTGCCCGCCGCTGAGAAAAAACTGGATGACGGGAGAAGTGACCTTCACCGTTCCATCAGGCTGAGGATCGTAATACTGGCATTTGAACTGGTAATAGAGATTGCCGAACTTATCGAATTGCTTGCTCCACGCGCCGGAGCCGGGCTTGATGATCTGATTGCTGTCGAGGCCGGAATCGGGGAATTTATCGGCGGGCCGCGCGTCATCGGCGGAGTAACCGTATTTGGCCTGCATGAGGAAATAGAACGTGAACGCCCCGAGCAACAAAACAAGAGTGACGACGATGGGGATGAGTTTCCGCATCCAGTAGCCTAACCCCCGTCCACGTCCAGCATCCGCAGGACCACAAGGTCCTGAACGTCGATCAGGCCCACCGGACGGTCCTGGTCATCCACCACCGGCAACTCGTCAATGCGGTATTGCCGGAGGATCGCCATCGCTTCGCTCGCCAGCGCGTTTTCGGAGATGCGCTTGGGGGAATGGGTCATTACCGCGCTGATCGGCCGCGTGAGGGCAGAGGCGTCGTCGTTGGTGATGAGCCGGCGCAGGTCGCCGTCGGAGAAGAAGCCGGAAAGCTTGCCGTCGGAACCAATAAGAATGACCGCCCCACTGCGGCGTTTGATTTTATTGGCCTCTTTTAGGACTTGGACGACGGTTAATTGATCTGATGCCACGGGCAGGTTTTCACCCCGGCGGAAAGTCATCGCTTCCTTCACGCGAATAAGCTTTCGCCCGATCTGACCGGCCGGATGAAACAGGGCGAAGTCTTCGGCGCTGAAGTTGCGGAGTTTCATGACGGTCAGGGCGAGGGCATCGCCGAGCGCCATCATGGCCGTGGTCGAGGCGCTGGGCGCCAGGCCCAGGGGGCAGGCCTCTTCGATTTTGCCGAAGGCGAGCGCGATATCCGCAGACCGGCCCAAAGCGCTGGAGACCGACGAGGTCACGGCGATCACCGGATGATCCAGTTTCTTGACCAGGTTGAGCAGTCGAAGGATTTCATCACTTTCCCCGCTGGCGGAGAGGATCAGCACGATGTCGCCGCGGCGGATGGAACCCAAATCTCCGTGAACGGCATCGGTGGCGGAAAGAAAATGGCTGGGAGTGCCGGTGCTGGCCAGGGTGGCGGAAAGCTTTCGGGCGATATGCCCGGCTTTTCCGACGCCGGTGGTGAGGACCGATCCGCTGCAAGCCAGGATCAGCCGCACGGCTCGTTCGAACGATTCGTCGATCGCTGCCGCCACGGTCCGTATCGCGGCGGCTTCGGTTTCGATGACCTGGCGGGCAAATTGGAGAAGGTCGTCGCTGATCACTGGATTATCGGCCCGTCCGCACTAAAATCAATTCAACGCCAATCAAGGATGAAGCGTGGAATATCGCGTAGAACTGGATGTTTATAACGGCCCGCTCGATCTGCTGCTCTATCTCATCAAGCGAGACGAGCTGGATATCTACGATATCCCCATCACCCGGATTCTCGACACCTACATGACTTACGTCGAGATGCTGAGGCGGATGCGCCACGAAAACGGGCTGGACATCAACGTCGCGGGCGACTTCCTGGTGATGGCGGCGACGCTGATGGAGATCAAGAGCGCGATGCTCCTGCCGAAGGCAGCCCCCGTTGAGGGGGAAGTTTCCGCGGCCGCGGAACTGGCCGATCCGCGATATGAATTGGTCCAGCAGCTTCTCGAATACAAACGGATCAAGGACTCGGCCACCCTTCTTGAAAAGCGGATGAAGGAACACGACCGGCGATTTCCGCGTGTCCCCCCCGCCGGGGTGGGTGCCGCCGATGAACCGCCGCCGCTGGATCTCGATGAGGTGCAAATCTGGGACCTGCTCGACGCGTTCAGCCGGTTGATGAAAGAAGTCGGTGTTCGAGGGCCGAGGATTCATGAGGTTGTTTACGATGACACGCCGATTGATCTTCACGCGACGGACATTGAGGATCGGTTGAACCGCGAAGGGAAATTGTCATTGCGTGCGCTCGTCGTGGGCCGCAAGAGCCGAAGCGAAATGATCGGGGTGTTTCTGGCGCTGTTGGAACTGATCCGGCAGAAAAAGATTTTGGTTTTTCAGGGGGATGGGGATGTGGACATGGAAATCCTGCCGGCGCCGGAGGAGCATCGGAATTCATATATTGAAGCGTCGCAGCCGCTGCCGATTTCAGAAGAAGCTGGTGAGAGTTAGTTCCGCCGCGATCCGTTGAATGACGTCGGTCCAATCACCGTGCTTTGATTGCCGAAACAACCGCATCGTCGGATACCATGGGCTTTCCACTCGCTCCAACATCCACCGCCAGTCCGGCGCATAGTGCAGCATGACCCAGACGGGTTTGCCAAGTGCCCCCGCCAGATGGGCCACTGAGGTGTCAACCGCGATCACGAGGTCCAGATTCGCCACCAGCGCCGCGGTTTCGGCAAAATCGGTTAGTTCGTGCGAATGGTAGACCACCTTAAATCCATTGGGCGCTGACAACACCTGACCAGCGGCGTTTCCCACTTGAAGGCTGTGGAATGTAATGCCGCCGGCCGCCGCAAGCGGGGCCAGCATCGGCAAACTCAGCGAACGCTTTCGATCATTCGTATGCGCCGGATTTCCCGCCCACACGACTCCGACGCGCGGGCGTCCGTATTCCGACAATCTTTGCACCATCGCCTCACCAAACTTTCCTTGGGCGCAAGATAGGGAATTTCGGCCGGAATGGTTTGGACTTTTGTGTTAAATGCCAGCGGAAGACTCATCAGCGGGCAATGCGCGTCAAACGAAGGCAACGGGTCCTGAGCGGTGATGAGCTGACGTACCCCCCTGAGATTGCTTAGCAGGCGATGGAGTTCTTTCTGACACTCCACCACGACTTGGCCACCCCGATCCGCGATCAACGGAATGTAGCGCATGCACTGGATCGCATCTCCCAATCCCGCATCCGACTGAAGCAGAATCGTGCGGCCATCGAGGTTCGACCCGTCCCATCGCGGCCGGCCCGGTACGCCCCGCAGATGACCCATATTCCGGCAGAGCCAGCGCCATTCGTGTTCCCGCCAACCCTCCTCGTATTCGCCGGCCAGTAAAAGAACCGATCCGAGGTTCTGATGCACATCGGCCAAATCCGGACGCAATCGAATTGCCTCACGAGTCGCCGCGATGGCGCCGGCCAGTTGGCCCTTTTCACGCAACACGTTTCCCAAATTGACGTGAATCTCGGCAATATCACCCCTGATCTGTAACGCGGCACGCACGGCGGCCTCCGCTTCGTCAAGACGTCCGATCGCTCGCAGCGCATTTCCCAAATTGTTGTGCGCCTTAAAAAAACGCGGCGATTGCCGAACCGTTTGTGTCAGCACGGCTACCGCCTCGTCTATCCGCCCCACCTCGCGCAGCGCGCTCCCGAGATCGTTGGCGGCGTCCACAAACTCCGGCTGCAGCTCAAGGGCGCTGCGGAAAGAATCGATGGCCTGCTCCGCGCAGCCCGTTTCTCGCAGCAGCGTGCCTAAGTTGTAGTGCGCTTCGGGATAGTTCGCTCTCAACCGCACCGCAGAGCGATAGGCGGCTATCGCTTCCTGCGGCAATCCCTTGGCTCGCAGGGCGTTTGCCAGACTATTGTGAGCCTCCGCCATCAGCGGAAGCACTTGAATCGCGCGTTTAATGTACTCGATGGCCATATCGACTCGGCCCGTTTGAAATGTGATGACTCCGAGTAAATGCAGGGCGTCGGCGTTATTCGGTTCGATTGCAAGCACCCGCCTGAAGAGAGTTTCCGCGTGGGCGAGATTACCTCGCTGGAGGTTCTGAACGGCCGTCTCGATCGCTTGAGCGATATTCATCGCAGGATGATCAGGATATCCTTTTGCGGATGCGTCTCAAATCTAAGAATTTTGTCGTTTCGACCTGCGTGCCGAACGTGATCCCTGGCTCGAATCCGGGAGCGGGCCGGCGATGCAGACGCATCCGGCCGGCCTGATAGGAGAACGAAGCATCCTTCTGCAGCGGGGCAAACGAGTCGCCGCCAATGGATGCCGCGATCCCTATCAGGCCAGCCAAAATTGTTCGCAGCGCCGGCCCGTTCGCGGATTCGAGCCAGGGAGCGCGTTCGGCACGCAGGTCGAAACGATAGAAATTCTATTCAATATTGGTTCACTCCCGATGTTGAAGGGTCTATGAACCCACTTAAAACATTACACCCCGAATAAAACTAAACTCTGGATTTTGGTACAATAAACGTCATCGAAACGTCGCCTGAAGGACGATGATCAATCTGACTAATAAATAGCGCCTACAATCCACGAATAACATGATCCGACCCGCCACAATTCATGATGTTCCCCGCATTCAGGAGATCATCAGCAGCCACGCGGAGTTGGGGAAGATGCTCTTCAAGAGTCTCGCCCAGCTTTACGAATCGCTGCGCGATTTCGCGGTGTATGAGGTCGACGCGGAGCGGCATGATGGGCAGATGAGTTCCGGGCTCGTGGTCGGATGCACCGCCCTGTCGGTGTTGTGGGCCGATCTGGCGGAAGTGCGATCGCTGGCGGTGGACGAAGATTATCGCGGGCGGGGAATCGGACGGCGGCTGGTGGAATGGTGCGCGGAAGAATCCGGTCGACTCCAGATTCGCCGGATGATGACGCTCACTTACGAACAGGCATTTTTCGAGAAGCTGGGGTTTGAGGTGGTTCCCAAGGAGAGCCTGCCGTTGAAGGTCTGGAGCGATTGCGTTCGCTGCCCGAAGAAGGACAACTGTGATGAGATCGCGATGGTGCGGGTGTTGCGGGATGTTCCGCTGATTGTAATGCACCAGGCTCCGCCGACGCCGCGGGGGGTGTCGATTCCGGTGCTTCAGGGGAGTTTTGAGGATTGAACCAGGCCCCGGATGTACATCCGGGGCTTCTGGCGGTGGCCGCGATCGATGGCGATCAGGTGGATGCGGCGTGGGCCAATTCAGCGGGTTCGGTTCCTTCAAATTCCTTGGGATCGATGCCGAGTTTGGCGGCAACTCTTTTTCCGTAGTCGGGGTCGGCGCGGAAGAAGTGGCCAAGTTGGCGCAACTGCACATCGCGGCGTGCCTGACCTAGGCCGCCGGCGATTCGGGTCGTCAACCGGTCGCGGTGGCCGTCATCGAACAGCCGGTATAAATTGCCCGGCTGGGTGAAGTCGTCATGTCCGACGGTCGAATCGAAACGGTCCACGATCGTCTGTCCAAGTTGCCATGCCGGATCGGAGTATGAAGAATCGGGCGATGGCGTTCCGGGCTGGCTGTTTGGCCAGTAGTTTGGCTGCCCGCCATACTCGCCGGTGGCGAGGGCGCCGTCGCGAATGTAGTTCATCACCGGGCAGCGCGGCTTGTTGACGGGGACTTGCTGGTGATTGACGCCCAAACGGTGCAGGTGCGCATCGGCATAGCTGACGAGCCGGGCCTGGAGCATTTTGTCCGGGCTGGGTCCGATCCCCGGGACCAAGGCGCTGGGCTTGAACGCGGCCTGTTCGACTTCGGCGAAGTAATTCTCGGGGTTTCGGTTCAGTTCCAATTGGCCGACTTCAATCAGCGGAAATTCGCCATGGGGCCAGACCTTGGTCAGGTCGAACGGGTTCCAACGAAATGCGCCGGCCTGCGCCTGGGTCATTAACTGGACGCAGACGCGCCAGCGGGGATATTCGCCGCGCTCGATGGCGTCGAATAGATCGCGCTGATGGCTCTCGCGATCGCGCGCGATCGTTTGGGCGGACTCTTCATCGGTCATGTTCCGGATTCCCTGCCTGGATTTGAGGTGAAACTTGCACCAGAAGCGTTCGCCGGAGGCGCTGATGAGCGAATAGGTATGGCTGCCGAACCCGTGCAGGAAACGGTAGCTGGCGGGGATGCCGCGATCGCTGAACAGGATCGTGACCTGGTGAAGCGACTCCGGGCAAAGCGACCAGAAGTCCCATTGCATGTCCATATCGCGAAGATTGGTCCGGGGATGGCGCTTCTGGGTGTGAATGAACATCTGGAACTTGTAAGGATCGCGGACGAAGAAGACGGGCGTGTTGTTGCCGACCAGATCCCAATTTCCCTCTTCGGTGTAAAACCTGAGAGCGAAGCCGCGAACGTCGCGTTCGGCATCAGCAGCGCCGCGCTCGCCGGCGACGGTCGAGAAACGCAGGAATGTTTCGGTCGTCTTGCCGACCTTCTCGAACACCTTGGCGCGGGTGTGGCGCGTGATATCGGCGGTGACGGTGAATGTGCCGTACGCGCCGGAGCCCTTGGCGTGGACAGGCCGCTCGGGAATCCGCTCGCGATTAAAGTGCTGCATCTGCTCGATAAGCTGGACATCCTGCATGAGAACCGGCCCTCGGGGACCGGCGGTCATCGCCTGTTGGAGACCAATCGGGGCTCCGTTGGCTGTCGTGACGACGGGGGATTGTTTCTTTTCCATAAATCGCTCCGATTAAAAATAATCGCGTTAAAAGGATCGCAATAACGAACCAAACCAACGTGCCCAAACATAGTCGGAGGAGCGATGATCGTCCAATAGAGTTGTTGGCAAAATTCGATTTGATATGTGAGTTCGGGCGATCGAGGTGGAATTAATTGAATGATTTGTACTGGCTCGGGAACCCGGCGACCTGCGGTCGCCCGCTAAATACTTTGGCGGTTGTTTCGCCTGAGGGTGGTTGGCGGGTCCAGACCACGGCGACGCCTGCCTCGCCTTCGAAGACGACGGTGTTGGGGTCCATGAAATGGTAGACGCCCTGGTCGCCTTGACCGTCGAATGTGGTGGTCTGCCAAACGCCATCCTGCGCTTGAAGTGTGCCGCCGCCGACGATCACGGGGCCGCTGGCCTCCGGGGTGGTGGTTGTGTAGCCGTCTTCGCGGTTAATCCAGGTCAGGGAAACAAGATTGTTGCCGTTCATTAGCGTCGCTTGCCAGGTGCCGATCAGCCGGGAGAAATCGCTCGGCTGGGTGGTCGGTGAACCCGCAGCGAAAGCAAATTTCGCGTAAGAGATTGTCGCCAGCAAGATGAGCGTGACGACTAAAACGTTTAGGAGATGTTGGATTGACGATCGTGTCATGTTCGGTCCTTCTTCTTGCACTTTGGATACACACAACAGTTGTCAGAAGGGCGCGGAAAATTCCCTGGCGGTGGGAAAATTATAAAAATGTATGTTATTGGTCAGTTGGGGACGGTGTCGCAAGAGGCGGCTAAATGCGCTCCAGCGCCGGGGTTGGGCTTAGCCGGCCAAATAGAGTAAGGCTTTGGGCGTCGCTGATATCCAGTTGGAGAATCCGACCCTTCATGGACGATTCGCCGTCGAAGACGACGACCTGATCGCCGCGGGTGCGGCCGACCATCTGGGTACGGGCGTTTGTCGGTGAATCCAGTCGCTTTTCCCAGCCGAGTTGGACGCCGTTAACGGGTGCCGGTTCGCGGCGGCTGACCAGTTTGCTTTCGCCTTCCACCATGACCTCGACGCGCCGGCCGATCATCTGATGGTTCAGTTGCGATGAAACTTCCTGCTGCACGGCAAGCAGCTCGTTATTTCGCCGGCGCTTGGTTTCCTCGGGAACATCGTCGGCAAACCGATCGATGGCCACGGTTCCGGGCCGGGGAGAATATTTGAAGATGAAGCTGTTTTTGAAGCGCGATTCGCGGACAAGAGTCGCGGTGGCGGCGAAATCCTCGTCGGTTTCGGTGGGGAAGCCGACGATGAAATCGCTGGCGACGCAGACATCGGGCATGCGCTCGCGGGCGCGGGCCAGGAAATCGCGGTATTGGCCGGCGGTGTAGCCGCGGTTCATGAGCTTCAGAATTCGATCGCTCCCGTGCTGGGCGGGGGCGTGCAGATAGCGGCAGATGCGCGGGCAATCGCGCATGGCGGCGAGGGCGTCGTCGGTGAAATCGCGCGGGAAACTGGTGACGAACCGCAGGCGCGGCAAATCGGGGACGGATTCGTGAATGTCGTACAAAAGCTGCGCGAACGTGGTGGTGCGCCCGTCGCCGTGGCGAAAGGCGTAATGATTGATGGTCTGGCCCAGCAGCGTAACTTCGCGCGCGCCGGCGGCGACGAGTTTGGCGACTTCGTCGATGACGTTTTGCGGCGGCCGATGAACTTCGGGGCCGCGGGTGTAGGGGACGACGCAATAGGTGCAGAATTTATTGCAGCCGCGGGTGATGCGGACGTACGCCTGGGAGAAGTCATCGGCCGGGGAAACGCTGCGGGAAAGATCGAGCATCTCGAGGTGATCCTCGGCGGCATCGAGTGTTCCGCTGCGGCGGGCGGTCGCTCCCATCAGCGCGGTCTGCCGGGTGCGATGCCCGCCGGTGGTGACGGCGGCGTTGTGCACCATCGCTGGAAGGCGGTCGAGTTCTCCCGGCCCGCAGAGCAAGTCGACGTGGGGGAATTTCTGGAAGATGTTGATGCCGTCCCGCTCGGCCATGCAGCCGATGACGCCGATGATCAGGCCGGGGTCGGCCGCCTTGCGTGCGCGTAGTTCGCCAAGACGAGACCAGACTTTTTGCTCGGCATGTTCGCGGACAGAGCAGGTGTTATAGAGGATCACGTCAGCCTCGTCGCGATCATCGACGGACTTGTATCCCTGGGCGCGGAGTTGGCCCAGAACGAGCTCGCTGTCGAGCACGTTCATCTGGCAGCCGAAGGTTTCGAGATAGAGATTGAGCCGCATCGAATGGGCTATTTTGACTGGAAAATCGGGGGAATACAACTATAGGCCCAGATTCGCGTTGGTGATCTGCCAAACGCCGTTTTGCGAAGAGAAAGTCAGTTGCTGGGACAGGCGATGACGCGGGAGGGAAGCGTCGACCTCGGCGATTTTGTTGCCGGCGGAATCGGCGTGGATGTCCACGGTCAGCTCCGCGGAATCCTGTTTAAGAGCGTCGGGAAGGACGACGAAAAATCGGCCGGATGAATCGGACGAAATCCGCGTTTGGGCGAACGCGGTTCCGGCGGTCAGAAGTTGCCGGAGTTGCGCGTCCTCACCGGCGAACTGCGTACGGCGGGCCTGGTTAGCAATGGTTACGCCCAGCAGCGTGATCGTCATCGCGGTCAGCGAAAGCAGCATGATCGCGGTGATCATGGCGAAGCCGGGGCGGTGTTTTGTGGCTGATCTCATGGTTGGCCGCTTTGTGCGAGAAGAATCTGGCTGACCAAGCGCGTCGGCACGGACGAGCCGTTCGATATCGCAAGGGAAATTTTGTCCGTCGAAAACTTCCAATCAGTGCCGACGTTGTCCCAATGCTCGTCATGGCCGGCGGCGTCCGTGCGCACCACGCTGTTCCGCGGATCAATTTTCCACGAAACTTTCGTGCCATCGGAGAAGAAAAGCTCCAGAGAGTGCGGATCGCCGAGGGTCATCGAGCTGCAATTCCATACGTCCGCGCGAAGCAGGCGCAAGACGAAGTCGGTCCGGCTTGCGTCGTCGACGAGATTTTGGCTGGCGGAACTGAGCAGCACGGTGGATCGGAATACTTCGTTCGAGAAGCCGAAAAAAATCACGAGAATCGAGAGGGTCATCAGGATCTCGACCATCGTGAAACCGAATCGGGTTTTGCGATCGGCGCGGCGCATCACGATCCTCCACCAGGCAAAGTGTTTTGCGGAACGAGGCCGACCAGACTCGCCCGGCGGTTGCCGACCGTCGCGTCGACCTCGACCCATGTTTTGCCGGGAACGTCCGATGAATCTGAAAGCTTGTGAATAGTGAGGGCCGCGTCGGCGCTCTGGGATAGAGCTTGGCCGGATTGCATGGATAAAATCGCGGATTCGGCCAGGCGGGTTGCGGAGCGGGAATCGGACAGATGCGTCAAAGCGCGCTGGTGCCAGTTCGCGGCCGCGCCGAGCATGGTGGCGATGAGCGAGACCAGAATCATCGCCATCACCACATCAATGAAAACCCATCCGCGGCGGATACGCATCTCTTAAAAACCTCCTCCGGAAATCTCGGCGGCGATATGCTCGCTGAGCATGGCCATCGGCTGCATCATCGATACTCCGATGACCGCGACCATCGAGCCTAGCGCTATCACGATCACGGGAACGTAGAGTGCTTGAACGACGGCGCGGGTCCGGCCGACGCGGTATTCGTAGTATCGCCAGAGAAATCCCAATACCTGCAACAGCGATTCATTGTTGCGGACGGTGGCGAGCATGGATGCGAACAACTCGGGCATTCGGGCATAACGAGCGGCTTCGTGCATGGTTTGTCCCTCGTTCACGGCCTGCGCCCATGCCGACGTGCGATAGCGCATCACGGCGTTGGGCTGAGCGGCGGCAACTTCGCGGAGGGATTCATCGAGGGGCCGCCCCATTCCGACGGCGGCGGCGAGGAGATCACACAAGTCCGCCATGCCGCGGTCCGACACGAAACCGTGGAGGAACGGCGTCCACCAGACGATCTGGTCCGTGACGATCCCCCCGAACGGCGAAACCGCGCGGAAGGATGCGAACAGGCCGGAGATCGCCTTCCCCAGTGGTATTAGCACCAGCACCAGAATTAGCGGCCAGATGACATAAGTGTTGCGGCTAAAGGCCAGAAGCGCGCTGGTCGTCGGCGGCAACTGCATGTGAAAATCACGGAAAATCGATTCATATTTGGGGATCACGACGATCAGGAGCAGGCTGATGACGGCCAACAGGACCACCGGGTATGCCCAGTAGAAGCCGGCGCTTGGACTGGCGTTGTTTGTTTCATCCGAGCGGCGGCGAAGGATCGCCTCTAGAACATGCTCAAGGCAGCCCAATTGCTGGCCGGCGGCGATTGCGCGGATCTGGCTGTAGGGGATCTCGGGAACCGCGTAGATCAAAGCCTGATCGAGCGGCTCGCCGCGATCGAGATGGTTGTGCAGCGAGAGCAATCGTTTGCGCATGACGCCGGTCTCGCCCTGGGCGGCGTCGAGCATCGTGCGCGGAAGCGGCAGGCCCAGGCGAACGGCCGTATCCAGACGGTTGAGGATGAGAAGCATTCTGCGGCGGCGAATCGCGGTCTTAGCGCCGGACCAGGTCATCAGAAGAACCGATACAAATGCCAGGGCGTAGAGGCTCAATGGTCCGGCGGCGGGAGCGGATAATGCAACGCCATATCCGAGAGCGACGATGATCAAGCCGGTGGCGGCAGCCCAGAAGAAGGCGGACGCCATAAGCCACGCCGCGCGTCCGAACGAAAACAGGATTTCCTTGCCCCTGCCGCGCTGGGCCATCGCGATCAAAACGATGGCCAATATGGCGAAAAGGATGAGGGCGACCACCGAGAATGCGGCCTGCCAGAATGGGGTCAAATAGACGAAGGCGACGATCAACCCAACCAGCGAGGCATCCACGGCCAAAAGCAACGCGACGAAACGGGCCTCGGCCGAGGAAGGAAGTTTCGATTTGCCTGTTTGGGTTTCCATGGCATCAGAGCATGTTGAGGACGGTCAACAGCGGCGCGAACATGGCGACCATCAAACCACCGACCACAAGGCCGACGAACAGAAGCAGGAAGGGAGTCAGGATCGCCTGGACGGCGCCGACGCGCAGTTCGGCCTGCTGCTGATACATTTGTGATAACGCCCGCAGGGTAACGGGAAGATCGCCGCGTTCGGCGGAGGATTCCATCGCGGTGACGACCGTTGCGGGAAGGATTTTTCCCGCGGAAGACGAGGAAAGGGGCCGGCCTGCGGCGAGGCCGGCGATCAGGGATGCGCCGTCGGCCCGCAGAACGGGAGAGGCGGTGGCATCATCGGCGAGCTTGATGGCGGCGGGCAGGTCCATGCCGGAATCCGCCGCAAGGGCGACCGCGTGGCACCAGCGCGAAATCAGGTTCCGCCGGACGACGGTTCCCACCAGCGGGGTATGCAACCAGAATCGCTCGGCGAATCCGCCATCGGCGTCGGCCAGATGCAAAAAAGCCCAGACCGCCAGGGCGACTACCGCGATTCCCGCCAGCAGAATTCCGCCCGGCCATGATGCGACCACGTCTGAAACAGCAAACAAAACGCGCGTGAATATAGGGATTTCCATTTGCGCCGGGTTGTAAGTTCCGCCAGTGCGGACAAAGAATTTCATTCCCGCAAAGCTGGAAAGCATCGGCTCCCATTTGGGGACCAGCTCAACCAGGATGAAGTACAACACCGCAAAAAACGTGGCCAGAACGATTACCGGATAACTCAGCGTTTGCCAGAGCATCGACTGCAACCGGCGGATCAGCGTCAGGTGGCTGCCAAGATTCAGGAGTATTCCGGACAGATTTCCCGAACGGATTCCGGCGTCGATCAACTCGGAATAGAGCGGGGGAAATTGGCCGCGATGGGCGGCGACGGCTTCGGGGAGCGATTTGCCCGATTCCAATTCGGCAGCGACGAGATCGATTGTTTGCCGCATCGAACCCCGGCGCATTTCGCGGGCGACCAGCCGAAGGCCCTGCTCCACGGGTAAACCCGCGCCGGTCAACTGGGCCAGCTGCTGGTTGAAAACGAGGAAATCCTCGCCGCGCAAGGCGCGGGCGCGGCTGGGGGACGATGACGATTCAAGCTGAATGTTTTGAAGCTGGAGAGATTGAAGCCTGCGGCGAGCGTCGTCGGGGTCGGTGGCGTCGATGGTCCCGGAGATTTCCTGCCCGTCCCGCGTTTGCGCGGTAGGCAAACGGCTCGGGGCTGTGGCCGGGATTTGTCATCGTGCCGGAGCTTTCTGCGAAAGGGCGCCGCCGGTCGTTGTGGTGAATTGGGGCTGCGGGACGGAGATGGCGCTCCCATGGCTGAGGAGCGGCGTGGGAGCATCAGGATCGACCGGCGCGCGGGAAGATCGCCAGTTATTCGCCAATTGCAGCAGGATCAGCAAACCGATCATTCCCCCAAGGGCCAGAGCTATCGGCGTGGAAACGCTCCGTAGCACACTTTTTCCGGCCGGTGGAAATCGCAGAGGATCGGGCGAACCGAATTTCGCGGCGCGGGAGGCAGCGCTGGCGCCGCTGAGCATGGTCATTTTTCCAAGTTCCTGGACGAGACTGGCCGGCGCTTGCCGGGCGGTGACGTGGCAGAGCAATCCCGCGAGCACGGCGGGAAGCGCGTAAACGCCCTTGAGTCGTAGATGTTGGCGAAGCTCCACGAGGGCCTGGTGCATCCGCCGGGAGACGGTTGACGGCGACTGGCCCATTTCGGCCGCGAGCTGGGCCTGCGTTTTTCCCAGGAGAAAATGGTTCACCAGCAGCGTCCGCAATTCATCGGGCATCTCGGCCAGGGCCTGGTCCACGCAGGGGGAAAGCTCGGCCCAGGTTGAAGCTTCGTGATCGGAGCATTCAACGGTGTAGGTGATTTCCCGGCGACGCCGGGAGGTTTCGCTGCGAAGGGAATCGAGGGCGAGATGGGTGGCGGTACGATGCAGCCAGCCGCCGAGATTTTGCCGCACCTCGTGCGGCCGGCGCATCAGGCGGAAAAATGTTTCCTGAGAGAGGTCCTCCGCCCGCGACCCATCCCCAATAACGCGCAAGCAAGTGGCGTACACAAAACCGGCATAGCGTTGAACGATCTGAGCGAAAGCTTTTGGATCGCCGAACCCCGCGTAACGCCGCAGGAGTGCGAAATCGTCGTCAATGGCGGAAGGCTCAACCGGCGGCGTCAAACTGAGATTTGGATTGATGGCAATCGACATTCTGTTGGTTTCCATCCTTCATGACGGAGCGGGATGCCGAAATTGCAGGATAGCAAGATTGTAATTCGACCGATTGAGAATGTCGATGGCGCCAAATCGGCCTATACAGTGTAACCAGTTGTGAATTACATGCTTATGATTATATTTCCCCCCTCATTTCGACTCCACAAGCACAATTGATCGTTCACCGAAGCGTGCGATGATATCCAGTTCGCCGCCGAGCGCTTTGACGAGGCGGCGCAGGGTGCTGAGTTGGAGGTCGTCCTGCGATTCCATTTGCGACAGGGCGGACTGACTCACACCCATGGTTTTGGCGACAGAAGTCTGCGTGAAGCCGAGTTGTTTGCGGACTTGGGCGATCAACATCGACTCCATTTTCCGCCGTGCTTTTGCCTTGGCGGAAGCGACCCGCCGCGGACCCATGATGGCATCAAGTTCTTTGAGGGTGTGTCTTTTCATGGGATCAATCCTTCCTTTCGAATCTCTTTGAGGTACTGATCAAACAGCCGATCGGCCAGCGGTATCATTCGATCGTAGAACGCCTTGTCTCCCGTTTTGTCGCCGCCGATCAAAAGGATGGCGGTCCGCCGGGGATCAAATGCGAAGAAGCTGCGAATGTGTCGGCGAGCATGGATCGTGCGAAGTTCCTTCATGTTCGAGTGTTTTGAGCCCTTGATGGAATCTACGTAAGGCCGGCCAAGAGACGGTCCCATTTTCTCCAATATTTCTATATCGGTGCGAAGGGCGTCCTGTTGGCCTGCGTCGAGAGTTCCGAACCATTTCAAGTAGTCGCCGGTGATCTCAACGTTCCATCGCTCGATCGGCGGCATCGACACAGTATAAGATATAACTAATGGACGTCAAGCGTTATGCCGATGTTCGTTGGCATGATCTGTTCAATTCCGCCTCATCGGTAATCCCATCGCGGACGAGATTTTGCCCGACTTCGCGCAGGGATTGATGGCCGGCTTGCCCGCAGTAAGCGGCCGCCAGTGCGCTAGCATCCGCACGTTGAAGGACCGTTTTTCGCAACGGCGCATCCATCGCAACAAATTCTGCCAGCGGGACGCGCCCGCGGTAGCCGGGTCCATCGGTGGATTTGCGCCTGATGAGGCGTTGGGCGACGATGCCGTAAATGCTGCTGGTGAGCTGATAGGGTTCGATGCCCATCTCGATTAAACGGGTCAGCGCTCCCGCCGGCGTGCCGGCGTGGAGGGCGGTGATCAGGCGATGGCCTGAAAGCGCCGCTTGCACCGCCAGCGATGCGGTTGCGGCATCGCGCACCTCGCCGAGCATTAATACCTGCGGGTCCTGGCGAAGAATGCTGCGGAGAGCCCTTTCGTAAGTAAGTTGCCCGAAGGGGGCAACTTCGATCTGCGTGACGCCCGGTACGTCGCGCTCTACGGGGTCTTCGAGGGCGATGATGCTGACGCCGGGGTTGAGGCGCGCGATCTGACGAAGCAAAGCGTACATCGTTGTGGTTTTTCCAGAGCCTGCCGGGCCGGTGAGGATGAGCATTCCTCCATCGGCGGCGGCGAATGCGAGCAAACCATCGAGGACCGGAGCGGGCAGTCCCAAATCTTCCAGGATCGCGGGTTGAACATGCTCGGCCGGCATTCGGACGGCGGTGCGCATCCCGTGTATTGTCGGCATCACCGAAAGGCGAAGTTCGACGGCCGCATTTTCGCCAGCCGTCGCCAACGAAATTCGGCCCTCTTGCGGGACGTCCATCCGGTAGGTGAGCAATTTGGCCATGACCATCAGCCGGGCCACGACCGCGCGGCCGACGGCTTGCTCCAGCTTTCGGCGGGTCTCCAGGATTCCGTCGATGCGAAATCGCAGTTCGTAGCCATCGGCCGCGGGCTCGACGTGAACGTCCGAAGCGGTTTGCCCGATGGCGTCGGTCAGGATCGAGTCCACCAGGGGGCGGACATCGTTCAGAATCGGGGCTTCGGCGGACATGGGGGGAATTTTAGCAGAGTTTGGAATATTCGTGAGCATTTGAGTCGGGCCTACTACTTAGACGGAGCGAGGTGAACGTGCTTCCAAATTAGCCTTTGCGATATATGCCCTGAATCAGCAGAAGGACGCCGATTGCTGCAAGGCCGACGTAGACGTATTTGAGAAATGTCTCGCCTCGAAGCCGACGATTGAACGCCCGGCCAAGCAAAATGGCGGCAAGCGCCGGGGGTAATGACATGAGATAGTACCGGGTCACGCTACCGCTTAATAAACCAGCCAGCGCATAGCCAACTGACGTGATAAGGCTTGCGGGCAGAAAATAGGCTTGGAGGGTCGCCCTGAAATGTTGAGCGGACCATCGCCGCATTGATGCGTAAACGACCAGGGGCGGACCATTCAATCCGTAAGCGCCACCGAGCACGCCGGCAAAAAATCCGCACATCAACAGTCCCGTCCGGCTGTCCTTCGTCAGATGGATCGACCGCCGTCCGATCAACGAGTAGACCGAGAACAGAAGGATCAACACACCCAGGGCGGCTTTGGTATGGAAGGGATTCAAACGTGTCAACACGAGAACGCCCAGGGGAATACCGAACAATGTTGCGCCGACCATCCAGCAGGCGCTGCGCACATGAACTCTTTGCCAGTCCTGCGCCAGAGCGACGGCGGCGACCGTTACGGAGAGCAATACGGCCAGGGGCGCGGAAACTTCAACGGGGATGCGGAGTGCCAGCAAGGGCACCGCGATCAATGCTTCGCCAAACCCAAATGTTGAACGAACCAGGGTGGCCACGAAAACCACGCCAAGGACGTAGACCGTGGCCATATCCATTACGCTCGTTGATATTCGGCGTATCAAACGGCGTCAACGGCGAACACGGAAGATACACATTTTCCTGCAATTTGCCGGGTTCCATGTCCCCAGCTTGAACTAACGCTGTTTGGGCCGGATAATCGAAATGGCATCACTATGCAGGCGCAAATCCTCCAGATTCTCGACGCGAACGATTATGCGCAGGAGATACACCGCGCTTCGGAGCTGCTGGCGGCGGGCAAGCTGCTGGTGTTGCCGACGGAGACGGTTTATGGCGTCGCGGGAGTGCTGACTAATTCCGACGCACGCGCGGCTTTGTCGCACTTGCGTGGCACAACGGCGACGAAACCGATTACCCTGCACATCGCCCGACCGGCGGATGCGATGGAATTTCTCGGTCCGGTCAACGATTTCGCCCGCCGGGCAATGCGAAAACTCTGGCCGGGACCGATCGGTTTGATTTTCGATGTGCCTGAAGAAACCCGCCGACAGACGGCGGAGCGGCTCGGCCTCGAACAGAGCGATCTTTACGACGGTTCAACTCTCACCCTGCGATGCCCGGACAATCCGGTGTTCGTGGACGTGGTGGGCGGCGTGAAGGAGCCGGTGGTCCTCACATCGGCAGGGCGCGTGGTCCAGCGCATCGGCGATCTGTCGGAGGAAATCCTGTCGCAGGTGGAGATGGTCTTTGATGCCGGCCCGACCCGATTTTCTAAGCCGTCAACGCTTGTGCGGATTAGGGAAAATTCCTATGAGATCGTGCGCGCCGGCGTTTATGATGAGCGGATCATCGATCGGCTGCTGCGGACGACGATCCTGTTTGTCTGCAGCGGGAACACCTGCCGGTCGCCGATGGCGGAGGCGATTGCCAGGAAATATCTGGCGGACCGCCTTTCGGTTTCGCCGGATGATCTGGAGAAAAAAGGCTTCAGCGTCATATCCGCGGGAAGCTACGCGATGCCGGGCGCCCGTGCGGCCGAGCCTGCGGTGGAAGTGCTGCGGCAGATGGGCGTGGACGTTTCCCGACACCGGTCCAGGCCCCTGTCGGTGGAATTGATCCATCAGGCGGACGTGATTTATACGATGAGCCAGAGTCATGGGCGCGCCGTCGCCTCGCTTGTACCGGCCGCGGCGGATAAAGTCAGCAATCTGGATCCGGACGGCGACATTGAAGACCCGATCGGCGGCGATGTGTCGCTGTACACGGAGGTCGCGGACAGGATAAAAAGACTGATCGAACAACGGCTGGCGCAAGGAATCGTGCCGTGACATCGGAGAAGTGAGGATGAACATAGCCATCGCCTGCGATCATCGCGGCTTCGAGGCCAAGAAAAAGCTGATCCCCTTTCTCAAGAAGCTTGGGCATGAAGTCCAGGATTTCGGCTGCGAAGGGACGGCGGCGGTGGATTACCCCGACTTCGCCATTCCCGCGGCCAAGGCCGTCGCAAACGGGACCCATCAATTGGGAATCCTTCTGGACGGAAGCGGCATTGGTATGTCGGTCGCCGCCAACAAGGTTCAGGATGTCCGCGCCGGCGTGGTTCACGACGAGATCACCGCCCATCGCGCCCGCGAGCACAACCACTGCAACGTCCTGTGCCTTGGGACGGACCTGCTCAGCGAACATCAGATCGGAAAGATCGTGGAAATCTTCCTGGCCACTCCCTGGGGTGAAGGCCGGCATACCCGGCGCGTGGATAAGCTGCGGGATTATGAGCGGAACCGGTGAAAATACCGTCAGACTTCGCGTCACCTTTATTTCCGCCGTCACCTTGATTTCGGCAAGACCGTGGCGGCAACGGCTGGGAAGCCGCTAGAAATCAGGACTCTCACCTCGGAAGACGGTGGGGATGGTTGCTGGCTCGATTGCGTGCAGCCAAAGGCGGCAAGCATCGTGATCCCGAAGATAAATATTTGCGGGCACCCGCGTAACTTTTTCACTTGGCCGTTTCCCTTCTGGTGGTCAATCTTCGCCGGCAGCGACCTTTGCGTTTTCTGGCCCACCACAGCCTCGTCGCGATTCGCAAATGTGGCGCACACTCTCACCGCGCTTGGCGCGAGCGTACGTCGACGCGCGCGAGCAGGTTCATCAGGTCCTTCACGCGAATGCTCTCCAGCGAGCGCACCGCCCCCGCGATTTCCTTGCAAAGCCCTTCATCCGCGTGGTCGGTTGCGAGATCGTCAAGCTTCGCCACGATTTCGCCCCAGGTAAACGGCCGCGTCGTGAACCCGGGGTAGTCCTTCACTTCATGTGTGTACGACGCGCCGGTCGTGAGTCGGACAGTCACGCGACTCGGCGTCTCACTCGGATAACGAGCGGTGAAACGTTCGTCTGGCCTCACTTTGACCTTTCGCAGCAGCCTCTGGACGTCCGGTTTCGCAATACGCTCGGGGGTGAGCTGCGCCGGCTGGACGCTCCCGTCGAGAAGCGCGACGGCTAGAAGATACGGCAGGCTGTGGTCGGCCTGTTCTTTCGTGTGAACGTCCGTCTTCGGACCGAAGCTTCCGCCGCCCATGAAATCGTAGGCGTCTTGGAAGGCATCATTCTCGATGCTGTCAATCTGTCCCGGATCGATTTTGTGTGCCTTACGCAGCTCGAGCATGCAATGGATCGATGCCTGGCCTGGAACTGCCGTGTTGTAGCTCTTCAAGGCGAGCCGATCGAAGGCGTCGAGTTCCACCCGCTCCCAATCGATTCGGATCGGCTCCCCGAGTAGTTGAGCCAAGCCATGTGCTCCTTCGATAACGTATCTCGGACCCGTCACGCCACGCGACGCCAACAAGACCCCATGGAAACATCCCAATGCCAAGTGAGAAGACGAGAGCCCCTTCCATTGCGAGATCGGCGTCGTTCGCGCGACAAGCAGCGGAATGAAGTCGCCACAGATCCCGACAGCTGCCACCGTCTTTTCGTCGTCGAGGCCGAGCGCTTTGGACAGTCCGGCTGCGAGCGAATACGAAAGCTGCGTCGTCAAATCGAACCCGTGGGACATGAACGGCACCGATGCGGTGAGCTGCGCCTCGACCTGATAGGCCACTGCGAGTGCGGTCAGGAAGTCCTTGCCGGAAAGATCCGCGAGCTCGCCGGCCGCGAGGATCGCGCCGGTATTGTCCGAAGGATGGCACAGCCCGCCGCGCGCGAGATAGCTGTCCATGAAATCGACATAGCGGATGAGTGGCGTATTGTAGAACGCCGTGTAGACGGGATTGGCGCGGCCACCGCCGATCAGCGTGCAAGGGCCGCCGGGACCACCAAGCTCCTCAGCTTGCGCGCGGCACGCCTCGATCGGTGGCGCGCCGAGGGCATTGATGGCGCACGCCACTGCATCGAGGATGCTCACCTTGAGTCGCTCGCGCCGCTCGGCGGTCAGATCTTCGTACTTCGTCCGCGACGCGAACCGTGCGATGCCATCGGCCTGACTCGGGCCTGAAATGACCGGCGCAATAGCTTCAGTGTGGGTCATGATCCGCTTCTCGCGGCCCGAGTTGTCGCAGAAATTTCCCCTGCTAAATCGGATTCTCCTTGAAAAGGCGGGCAACGAGGACGGAATCGAGATACGCTCGAACCTCAACGATCGTGCCATTCACAAATCGACATACCCAGCAATACCGGTTATCGAACCTGAAACCGTTTTTGGCGGTGGCTTCGGAATGCAGTTCGACCACCGCCCAGTCACCACTTACGAGCGCATGTTCCACATGCAGTTCCGCACCTTTGGGCAGAACCTTTGCCAACTTTTCAAAGGTATGTGCGAGGAAGTCGGCTTTGCTGTGATAGTGACCGGCAAGAGGATGTGTTCCCTCGACGATCCAGTCCACGTCGTCCGAGACGTGATCGAAGAAACCTTTACCATCTCCGGATTCCAGATTTCTGAAAATTTCATTAATGTAAGCGGTGCTCAACTTCTGAGTTCCACTAGATAGTGTTGTAGACATTTTTAAGCTCCTTCGCATATCCTGATCATCAGGACAAAGAGTGCTGTAAAGATGTAAGCTCTCGGCGCTACGCTTGTATCGAATGAGTAGCACCGTGGGTCACTTACCGCTGGTTGACAACATCGAATTAGTGGGCTCTACCTCCTTTCGAAGGAGCTTTAGCGCGCTATGAACATGGACACAGGCACGATGACCATCATGAGCACACGGGCGCGCTGACGGCCTCCGCGAACGCCGCAGCCTGCTCCCAGCCGCTCCCCCGCGATTCGGCCAAACGCGACGGATCGGGCGTAGTGACTAACCGTTCGCAGCACGGCCGAACCTTCATAAGGTTCATCCCAAAAAAAGTAGCATAGCAATCGCAGGAATGGAACCAAAAAAAATTGTGCGCGCAAGTGACATCAAGCAGCCTCAAGCGCCAGTTGGCTTTGGCATCGACTTGCCCGAGGAGCCGTCGTCATTTTTAGATTTTGGGGTTCACATTTTCAGGCCTATCAGGAGCCCTGTCCCGATCCTCCTGCCGAGCCCGCTAATGGCGCCTGCAAACTCAACGATTCTCCGGAGGAATTTGAAACCGGCGTCAGCAATGTCCTGAGGCAAATCTGAGGGCTGAGACAGAGCCCGTCAGACTTGATTCGTTCTTTTGAATTCTTCGCGTCCTTCGCGCCTTCGCGGTAATCCGCATTTTAGATTGTTCCGGCGTGTTCAAAAGAGGTTTACAGCGAAGACGCGAAGAATACGGGGGGGGAAGGGTAAGCGAGAGGGTCGAACGTTCATCGTGCGACGAACGTAACGGCGTGCGCGATCCAGCGGTCGATCGCGGGGGACCAATCCATCGCGAGGCGATGAACATATAGGGCCGTAACAGCGCCGGTGAAAACATCCATCGTATAGTGGCGCGGAGAAGCAGCACCGCGCTTATTTCAAACAGCGCGATCATCAAGCCGACGGCAACGCCGACGGGGCCAAGGGCTGTCGCCAGGACGGCGGCGCCGTAAACGGCGATGGCGGTGTGGCCGGAGAAAAAAAGATCGTTGCTTGTTCCATAGGTTACGAGAAGAGTTGGAAAACGGGTTTTGCGCCAGATCATGCCCACGGGCGGGGGCAACGGACAAAAAGCCTGGCAGAATTGCCTCAGCGCAAAGAGCATGAGCAATCCGAAAAAGGGCTGAATCGTCGGTCCGAAGATTGCCGAGCCGAGCAGATATAATCCCAGTAGATCGATGACGAGGGAACTGGAAATCAGCACGGCATTGGCAAGATGGGGATGGTCAGTAAGCAGCTTGTTGGTGCGCGGAGTCAGGCGATGAATGCCGTCGCAAATCGTGGCAAACTCGGAGCTGCTGATCAGAGGGGCGCGGCCGGCCAGAAGCCACTGGGTCCAAAACCACAGGACCAGGCTGATAGCGATTACCACGACGCGCGCGATGCAGATTGCGATCACGGGCTTTTCTCCAATCCGAGCATTTCGGTCAACTGCTTCCTGACCTGCCCCATGACCGGATCGTCGTCGCCTCGGCCCTCGCGGGAGGGAGAAACTTCGATCGCCTCGCCGACGGTGATCGTGCAGTGAAGCTCGCCATGAACCCGCACGCGATCGGTGAGGTCCTCCTCAAAACGCTCGACCGTTTCAAGCAGCCGTTCGGGCGTGGGATTGGAGCGGACATAATCCGGCGGAAAAAGGGACAATTGCTGGGCGAGATACAGATCGGCAAGCTGCGTCCATCGGCGCTGGCGTTCGGTTTCATCGATCTGATCGCCGGTCATTTCCGGCAGAATCGCGGTTCGCAGGCGTTTGACACGGGTGGGGACCGAGCCGTCTTGTTTCTTCCCGAACCATTCGGTTTCAAGCGGTACGAGAATGGCGTCCATCAGGTTATCCAATCGCGGGCCGATGTCTCCATCGCGAGCCTGGCCGAGATATTCCAATTCCTTCAGAGTAAGCAGAGCGCTTCCGGTTTTGTAGATTCGCTCGACGAGGGGAAGCCGCTCGTTTTTTCGCCATGTCAGCCGAGTTTCGATTTCGTCCAGGACGCCGGCGATCGCGGGTTCGATCTTGCCCTGGAGGCGATACCGAATGGCCACCGGATGGACGACGACTTTCTTCGCAGGCTGGAGCTTGGCGCGTTTTTTGGCGGCCAGGCGGGCGATCAGGGCGGTTCCCTCCAGAAGATCGTTGAGCTTGTCATTGGTCCGCGAAACGATGCCCTCGGGGAAAATGACCAGCGGACGCTGGGCGTTTTCCAGGATTTCCACGGCGGTATTCACCGCGGTGCGGTCGATGCCTTCGCGATAAATACTGAACGCGCCGGCTCGGCGAAGGATAAACGCCTTGCGCGCGCGTCTGCATGAATAGATGCCAACTCGCCATGATAAAAAACGGAGAATGAACCTGACGCGAGAGGATGCCCAGGGTAAACGGATCTTCATCGCGGCAATGATTGGGCGTCAGCAGAACGCCGTGGCCATCGGCGATGGAGCGGGCAAGGCGATCGGCGTTGAAACACTCTACGCGGGTGATCCCGTATTTTTTCCTCAGCATTCGCGGCACAAGCAAGGTCAGAGCCGTCGGCCATATTCGCCCGTGGTATGGAGTGATTGGAACGTAGGGTTTGTCGATGACGATGTTTTGCATAATCGCTTTCTTTCGATAGGTTCGCTGAGCATCGGCGCGGCGTCAATTGTGGTTGTGATCCGATTGATGTCTGTTACCCTGAGAGGGACAGGCGGAGGACCAATGCCGGGATTCAATCGTATCTTCGCGGTTCTGCTGGCGGGAGGACTGATGTCGTTGTCATTGATGGGATGCGCATCGTCCGGGGGTTCGCCGCGAGTGCTGGATTTGCGATGCGAAGATAAACAATCGCCGATGGGGATCGACGTTCCGCGGCCGTTCCTGAGCTGGCGAATGGAATCGTCGCGGCGAGGGACGATGCAGGCGGGATATCGAGTTTTGGTTGCACGCGACCCGGCGAATCTGACGCCCGACCGGGCTGACCTCTGGGATTCGGGCAACGTCACCGGCGACCAAAGCGTCAATTTGGAATACGCCGGGCAGGCGCTGGGTTCCGGCCAGATCGCGTATTGGAAAGTTTTAGTTCGCGATGATCAGGGGCACGAATCCGTAAGCAAACCGGCCAGGTGGGAGATGGGCTTGCTTCAGCCTTCCGATTGGCGGGCCCAGTGGATCGACTTCTCGCCAGCCCAGGGACAAACGCCGGCGACGGTCCCCGCCACCGGTCCGGCGACCACGCAATCGACGCAGCCGGACCATACCCATCAGCGGCATGTCTACGCGCCGAACTTACCGCCGTATCTGCGTAAAACGTTCGACATCGAAAAACCGATCGCCCGGGCGAGACTCTATGCGACCGCGCTGGGGTTGTACGAATGCTGGGTCAATGGTGATCAGGCCGGGGATGCCGTGCTGGCGCCGGACTGGACGAATTATCACAATCGCGTGCGGTATCAGACGTACGATGTCACGGCGAATCTCCGCCAGGGACAAAACGTCGTCGCGGCGCTTCTGGGGGACGGATGGTACAGCGGAAACGTGGGTTGGATCGGCGGGCACGTCTACGGTCGCGGCCGGCGTTTTTGGCGCAACTGGTCATCGACTACACGGACGGCTCGCGTGAGATCGTGGCCACCGATGATACCTGGCGGGCGACGGTTGGGCCGATCCGGCGATCGGATTTTCAGGACGGTGAAGATTATGACGCCCGTCTGGAAATCCCGGGGTGGAACTCCGTCGGCTTCGATGATTTGTCCTGGCAATCGGTTTCGATTCGTCAGGAAAATCCGGCGCTGGAAGCGCAGATCGGGCCGCCGGTGCGGAAAACGCAGGAAGTGGCCACTCGGGCGATTACGCAGCCGAGTCACGGCAAATACGTTTTCGATTTTGGGCAGAACATGGTGGGATTCGCCCGGCTGCGGGCGGCCGCGCCGGCGGGGACGAAGGTCACGATCCGGTTTGCGGAAATGCTCCAACCCGATGGAACGATTTACACCGAAAATCTTCGCCAGGCCCACGCGACCGATACCTATATCTTCAAGGGCGGCGGTGAGGAAATTTGGGAGCCGCATTTCACGTTTCACGGATTTCGATATGCGGAAGTCACCGGCCTGCCCGGCAAGGTCAGCCTGCGAAATTTAACCGGCATCGTGATCGGATCGGACAACGCCGAAGCCGGAACCTGGGAATGTTCCAATCCGCTGCTGAACAAATTGCACAGCAACATCGTCTGGGGCCAGCGCGGCAACTTCATTTCCGTTCCCACCGATTGCCCACAACGCGATGAGCGGCTGGGATGGATGGGTGACGCCCAGGTCTTCATCCGCACGGCAACCTGTAACTGCGATGTGCGGGAGTTTTTCGACAATTGGCTGATCGAAGTCGCCGATGCGCAGACCAAGGAGGGAGCGTTCTCGGACGTGACGCCGCATGTCTCCGCCGGTGAAGGCGTCGCCGCCTGGGCGGATGCCGGGATCATCTGCCCCTGGACGATCTATCAGGTTTATGGCGACAAACGCATTCTGGCTCGCCAATACTCCTCGATGGCCCGCTACATCGAATATCTGAAAGCCAATAGCGAGAACTTCATCCGCCCCGCCAAGGGATACGGCGACTGGCTCAGCATCAACGCGGACACGCCCAAGGATTTGCTGGCCACGGCGTATTTCGCGCATGACGCCGATCTGATGTCCCAGATCGCGTGGATCATCGGCAAGCCCGATGATGCCGCCAAATTCAGACGGCTCTTTGAGGACATTCGTGCCGCGTTCAATAAAGCCTACGTGGAAAAGGACGGCCAAATTAAAGGCCATACGCAAACCGGATATCTGCTGGCTTTGAAATTTGATTTGCTGGATGAATCGAACCAGTCGATGGCGGTGAAATATCTGCTGGCGGACATCGCGGAAAAGAAAGATCATCTTTCAACCGGATTCGTCGGCGTGGGATATTTGTTGCCGACGCTCACGCGCTTCGGGGCGGTTGATACGGCGTATCGGCTGATGAACCAGGATACTTTCCCATCCTGGCTTTTCCCCGTGAAAATGGGCGCGACGACCATCTGGGAACGCTGGGACGGCTGGACGCCGGACAAAGGATTTCAAACGCCGAAAATGAATTCGTTTAACCACTACTCGCTGGGTTCGTGCGGGCAGTGGATGTTTGACACGATTGCGGGGATCGGAATGGATGAGGGGAATCCCGGATTCAAGCAGATCGTTATCCGGCCGCAGCCGGGTGGTGGTTTGACGTGGGCGAAGGGATCGTATGAATCGGCTTATGGGCCGATTAAGACGCATTGGGCGGTGGACGGAAATCGGTTCACGTTGGCGGTGACGATTCCGGCGAACACGACGGCTACCGTTTATGTGCCGGCGGCGGAAGGCTCAGAAATCATGGAAGGCGATCGTCCGGCGGACCAATCGCCGGGGGTGGAGTTTGTGCGGTGGGAGAATGGGGCGGGGGTATTTCGGGTGGGGTCGGGGGAGTATTTGTTTACAACGCTTCCGTAAGACGATCCCCTCCGCAGGTTGGAGGTCGCGTTAAACGGAGGTGCTCAACTCAGCCAAGGCTCCGTCCGATTCACACTGCGGATTCTCTGTCCCCGAATCGGTTGAGATGTGGTCAACGTAATATTCCCAGAGGATTTGAGGATCACAAATCTCGCGGCCGTAGAACTCGGAACAATACCAGCGGTTCTCTTCCCCCATTGCCTGATCATATCTCTTCTTGAAATCTGCGGTGCCGCCGTTTTTGATGTAGTAGGAGAGGAGAATTTCCCGATCTTCGATTTTCCGTCCGTGAGCCTGGGAACAAAACCAGCGGTTTTTGTCGCCGAATGCCTCGGCTAACTGAAGCACAATACGAAAGCTCATGATCACTCACCCTCCGCCGTTACATATTCTAAACAATCGGCCGTCGCGAGGGAAGAAGAATCGTAAAATTGTCGCGACATTATGACGACACACATCGCCATTGAACGTGCCGAGGGTTTGTGATCCTGCTCACGTTCCCTTGGGCCAAAAATTGCCCGAAAAACTCAACGAAACTTTCGAAATCATCGGGGAGGTTAGAGCGTTCTATTTTCCGCCTTCCGAGGGGTCGGCCAGCCTGCGTTTAAAAATGCGGAACTTCGCTTGGTTTTCTTCGGACTTGGACCATCGGCGGATATCCTCCAGATCAACCTGCTGCGTCCGCGCAACCAGCAGCGCCTGCTCAAGCGATTGCCGGTCATTCCAGTGAAAAAAGGCTGCGAGCCTGTCCTTGACACAGTCGGTCGGTGAAAGGAGTCTCAGAATACCCGCGCGTGTTTTCCGTTCGGTCACGCGTTCGATGCGCTGGTCGCCGACCATCAGTGGTCCCGTCGGAAATTCGACAAAGAATTTGGTTGAGGGGTGGATAAAGTGGCGTCCAACTTCCCGGAAGCCGAGCCGCTTCATTACGGCACGAATTTTTCGCCGGGGGACAGGCCCTTCCTCGATAAAGTCGAGGTCTTTCGACACGTACTTCCCCCGCGACCAGACTGCCACGCATGCGCCGCCGGTGAGCGTTACGATCACACCGGCGTCCTTTAGGGTCTGGCAGACACGCCCCGCAAGTTCTTCGGCGGACATGCCGGCGATGGTTTTCAAAGTGGTTTGCCCTTGCGCCGGGGGCGGGAGCGGGCCAGGAGAATTTTGTCCCGTAATGCCGCGGGATAGAGGGACAGGGCACGATTCAGCAGGGCGGTCAGTTCGGACCGAGCCGGATATTGCCGGTTAAACTCATATTCGCGCGTGCGGCCGGCAGTGCGGCTGACGAGAACGCCGGCGGCCTCCAATTTCTCCAGGGCGTTTTGCACGGGATACAACGGCGCGTCAAAGAAGCGGGCGATTTCCCGCGAATAACCCCGGCCCCGGCCGGCGAGATAAACGAGCACGCGTTCCTTGTTGACGGAGCCAAGCAGGTTTGCCAGCATAAAATATGACCTAATTCTTATATCACTTGATCTTTAATATAAGTCATAGATGAAAGAGGGTCAACCCTGTTAGGGACTCTCTCGGATTCGACCGGCGCAATCGAGTTTGATCCCGGCCAAAAAACCGGCGATGCTATGGCGCATGGCGCTGCAAATGCGTTGGGTTGGCAACGAAGAACTGGACCGCGTCGCCCAGACGCGATGGATGTGTTATGCGCATGCGCAGAAGGATTTGGCGCGGTATAAGGAAAACATCCACGCCAGTCCGTGGGGAAGGCCGGGGGATTATCTTCTGGCCGAACGAAATGGTGAGGCGGTCGGGACGGCGAGCAGTTATGCAATGACGATGTGGGTGCGCGGGTCGGCGGTTTCGTGTCAGGGGGTGGCGTATGTGGGGACGATCAAGAGCGCACGCCGGCGCGGGGGGAAGGAACCGGGCGTGGCATCGGCCGTCATGCGGGAGGTTTTGCGGGTTGGGCGGGAACGGGAACATATCGTTTCGGCGCTCATGCCGTTCCGGGCCTCGTTTTACGAGCATTTTGGATATGGGCTCGTCGAGCGGCGGGCGGACTGGATGATTCCACTTTCGGTTTTGCCGGCGGCGGAATGCGGGGGTTGGAGAATCAGCACGCCCGCGGATCGGACGGCGCAGATGGATCAGTGGCAACGCTCGGTGGAGTCCGGCCAATGCGACATCGAGCGATCGGCCGCACGATGGAAATCTCGCGAGGTGAATGAAGAGGACGGGATGATCTTCATCGATCGGGAATCCGGTTCCGCGCCGGCCAGAGCGTCGGCATTCGTGATGCAGGAAAGCGCCGTTGGCCGGAACATACTGAAAATCCAGGAATGGTCGGCGGATTCATTGGAAGCGTTCGTGGAGATGCTCAGTTTTTTCGGGACGATGCGCGATCAGTTTTCCACGTTGTCGATCGTGGCGCCGGCGGACTGGCAGATCAATCGGCTGCTGACCGAATCGCAAATTCCGCATCGGCCGGTGGAACATGCCACGGCCACGGCTTCGATCCACACCCGGATGCAGGTTCGGATTCTGGATCACAGGAAATATCTGGAAGGGCTGCGCTGGCCGGCGGAGGTCCGGGGGCGGGCGACGATTTCGGTGGCGGAATGCGAGGGGACTCTTTCGCGGTTTACAGTCGAGGTCGATTCGGGGAAGGCGAAAGTGAACGAGGCAAGAACGGATGTCGATTTTGAATGCGCGGAGCGACATTGGGCGGGAATAGCGACCGGAGATTTATCGGCAACCCAGGCGGTTCGGCTCGGATTGGCTCGCGCGAATACGCCGGGGGCACTGAGACTGCTGGATGCCCTTTCAATCGACCCGTGCGCCATGCTGCCGGGAGTCTTTTTGAGGATGAAAATGAAATCAATACGCGTACCGAAGCGCGGCAATCACCATCCCCGCCACCAACATGAAAGGGTATCCCCATCGGATGTAAGCAAGGTCTGATGGTTTTGGATCAAGTGGGCGGTGCGTCATGATGACGGCAGCGCCCAACCAGAACCCTGCCATGGCACAGCCACCGACTTTGGCGAGGATTCCAAAATCCAGGATCACGTGCAATAGCAGGGTCAGCGGGATCTGAAGCACGAGTGCCGTAACGATCGCCGAGCGGTAGGCATCGGACAGCGGGATGGATTTGATCATCATGGGCCGGGTCATGGGTTATCTTCAATTTTAACGTGGGATTATATTCCGAATGGGGTTAATTGCACGTTCTTTGGCGGCCCTTTCGGCCCATAAATCCGATAAGTTGATTGAGGTTGTGCAATTGCGGCGTACAATTTGGCAGCAGGTATGACCACCCCCGCATCCGGAATGCCGGCCATGGAGCAACCGACGCCCGAGGGCGCAAAGGGGCGGGGTATGCCCGCAATGCCCAAAGCGCTGGCGACGCTGCTGGCAACGCCGCGTTCGGCTTCGGCGCTGGCGTGGACGACCTCGGTGGTGTTTCACGTGATGCTGTTCGCCATCGCGATTTTGGTTTTGCCGCCGATTGTTCGGGGTCTGCACGAGACCAGCCAGGAGCAGGTGGTTATTCCCGATACCACGTTGGCCAACGATTCGGACGTCGGCGGGGTTCCCAACCCGGGATTGGGCAAGGATCCCACGCGGGATGCTTCGCAGGAGAACGATCCGAACGAGAATAATGCCCGTGGTTGGGCACTGCGGCGGAGCGATGATCTGTGCAGGCCCTTAGCGGCAGCGCGGTGGCGGCTGGGGATACCGTCGCTCAAAACAATCAGAAAACCGGGCCTGGGCAGGATGGGGAGATTTTCAGCCTGTTCGGCGGCGGCGGCGGCCCGGCCGCGAATTTCGGGCCGCGCGGCGGCGGGCAGGGAATCGGGCCCAAGAGCAAAATCTTCGGTCATGGCAGCAACGTCCGCAGCATCGTTTATGTCTGCGACGCCTCCGGCTCAATGGTGGGACAGGGGGATGATGCGCTCAAGACCGAGTTGAAGCGGGACATCGCCAATTTGTCCCCGATCCAGCAATTCAATATTCTGATCTTCCATGAAACCCGCACCGGGGCGCTATATGAATCGTTGTCGGACAAGATGTTGATGGGAACCCCAAGCAGCAAGGCGACGGCGTTTGATTTCATCGACAATCTGTCATTTTCCAGCGTGAACAACCCGCTTCCCGCGCTGGAGGAGGCATTCCGCGAGGAACCGCAATTGATCTTCCTGCTGAGTCACGGAGACTTCAACAACCGATACAATACGACGAACAACGCGGATGTGCTCAATAAGATCGACGATTTGAACCAAGAGCGCAAGACCCACGTGAATACGATCCTACTTCTGGGCGAGCGGCGCAGGGAAGTCGAGCGAAAAGACCTCGAGGCAATCATGAAGAAGATCGCAGACTCCAACGGCGGAGTGTATAAGAAGTTTTACAGCGACGATCTGTGATCCGCCGGACTTCGAAAAGAGACATAAAAGGAAAGGGCTTTTCTCATGCTTGGTTATGCGAATTCGCGTCCGCGGTTGGCGCTGATGGTGGTTCTGATCGGCGTCGCTTTGTTCATCATGACCGGAACCGGCCTCGCGCAGACACCGCCGCAAGGGGCCAATGAGGTCAGCCAATCCACGTCGGTGTTCAGCCTGATCATGGCCAATCGCGATCCGGTCTTCTTCACGATCGTAGGGCTTTCGATCTGGGGAATGACTTTGATCATTCAGGGATTTCTGGTGAATCGCCCGTCGGTGATCATGCCGCCGCGGACGATTGAAACGATCCGCGAGATGATCGCCCAGCGGCGGTTCAAGGAATTGATCGACTTCACCGAAACCGACCCCAGCTTCGTGAGCCGGGCATTGAATCCCGCGCTGAAACGCGCTCCCAGCTTCAACAGCATGAAAGAGGCGATGGAGACCGCCGTCGGCGAACAGACGGCCGAGCAATTCCGGAAGATCGAATACCTGAACATCATCGGCAACCTCGGCCCGCTGCTGGGGCTGCTGGGAACCGTGCTCGGAATGATCGACGCGTTTCTGGCGATGAACGCTTCCGGCGGCAACGCGTCGCCGGCGACGCTGGCGTTTGGCATTTCCAAGGCGCTGGTCCACACGATGCTGGGGCTTATGCTGGCGGTGCCGTGCCTGGCGGCGTTCGGCATTCTGCGGACGATGGTGGATCGAATAGACCGTCCGGGCGTCGCTGATCGCCGAGGAATTGCTGCTGATGATCAAGCCCGCCGAGGCCCGGCCCCCGACGGCCGGAGCGCTTCGCCCCGGCGCGGTCCCGCAGCCCGCCGCCGCGCCGTCGCCGCTGATTCCGCGCAAGCCCGCACAACCCATTCCCGTTCCCGGCGCCGAGATGTAACGAGGTATACCAGCGATGCGAAGGCACCGGATGCCCGAAATTCGCGAGGGTGGCGTCAACGTGACGCCGCTCATCGACATCGTCATGTGCCTGATCATCTTCTTCATGCTGGTGGCCAAGATCGGCGTGGACACCGGCGCGGATCGCAACATCGATATCCCCACCAGCATTCTCGGCACCGACATCAAGGACATGGGTAACACGCTCGTGCTGAACGTCGTCAACGGCCCGACCGGCGTGCCCGACCCGCAGCCGATCGTGACAGCCCTGGTCAAACGGCCCATGCAGGACATGCAGATGCAGGAATTGAAGCTCCGCGATTTTTATCGACGGCAAGGTGCACGACCAGTTGCTGGACACGCTGAAGCTGTATCGCCAGGGCGATCCCGCTGTTGAAGATGCAGGCGAATCCGGATTTCAAGGTCGTCATCCGCGGGGACAAGTCGCTGATGTTTCAGTTCCTCGCGCCGGTGCTGATGGACTGCAATCTGGCGCACGTGAAATCGTTCGCATTCAACACGAAGCAGCCGACAATGAAAATCCAGGCGCGAAAAAGATTCATTACGATTCCGGCCCGAACATGACGCCGCTGGTGGACATCGTCATGGTCATCCTGATTTTCCTGATGCTCGCCGGGAGCTTCAACACGCTGGAGCATTATCTGGTGAGCGACGTTCCGCTGCAGGCCAAGGGCGTGGGCGCCAAACCTCCGGAGGGGGCCGTTTTTCCCACCAAGTTCACCATCAACGTGAGCCAGCAAGGGCCTCTGTTCATCGTGAAAGCGGGAAATTTCGCATCGGTGAAAGACACCGATCCCAAGCTGCGCGTGCGATCGATTGGCCGCGCAGTTGAAGGACCAATATAAGAATTTCAAGGATGCCGGCATAAAGATGGCCGACGTGCAGATCATCATTTATCCCGAACAGAACGTCACGCTGGACGGCCTTGTGCCGGCGTTTGAGGCCGCGCAGAACGCCGGGTTCAGCAAGGTTGGGTTTGGGGTGAATGCGAAGTGAACTGGAAATCTGAAGCGTAATCTCCGTTGAAAACCAGCCCCTGCCATAGTTCCTGGATTACAGATTACATTATTTGACTTTTGTAACATCATCGCGTATGCTCGTTCGTATCAACACTCGAAAGGAGCAACACAATGAGTAAAGCCAACCTCGGCGGTCAATTCACATTCCCCGGCACTGTCACTGACGGTAGAGCGGATAGGCTACGGTGCGATGCAACTGGCCGGCCCCGGCGTGTTTGGGCCGCCCAAGCGATCCTGACGGCGCTGTTGCGGTTTTGCGCGAGGCCGTCGCGGCCGGCGTCAACCATATCGACACCAGCGACTTCTACGGTCCGCACGTCACCAACCAAATCATCCGCAAAGCCCTGCACCCGTACCCAAAAGGATTGGTGATCGTCACCAAGCTCGGCGCTCGCCGCCCGCCCGACAAGTCGTGGCAGCCGGCGATTTCTCCGCAAGACCTGACGGCCGGCGTGCATGACAACCTCCGCAACCTGGGTTTGGACGCGCTCGACATCGTCAACTACCGCACAATGGGCGTCGTCCATGGCCCCGCGGAGGGATCCATCGGCGAGCAGGTGTCAGTGCTGGCCGATCTTCAGCGCAAGGGCCTGATCCGCCACATCGGCCTGAGCAACGTCACCGCCGCTCAGGTAGCCGAGGCGCAGGCGATCACCCCCGTCGTCTGTGTGCAGAACAACTACAACCTGGCGCACCGGCACGATGATGCGCTGATCGACGAGCTGGCCCGGCAGGGCATCGCGTACGTGCCGTTCTTCCCGCTCGGCGGGTTCACGCCGCTGCAGTCATCGGAGCTGAACGAAGTGGCTGCCGCGCTCACGGCGACGCCGATGCAGGTCGCGCTGGCGTGGCTGCTCCACCGCTCGCCCAACATGCTGCTCATCCCCGGCACGTCGTCCCTCGCGCACCTTCGCGAGAATCTGGCCGTCGGGCGGTTGAAATTGTCGCCGCAAACATTGGCGGCGTTGGACGGGATCGCCGCCGCGGCGGCGAAGAATCGATGACGGCAGGAATATCCCTCCAGAACAAATCGAAAGGAGTTCAATATGCGTGTCTTTCTTACCGGAGCTACAGGTTTCATCGGCTCAGCTATTGTTCAGGAGCTAATCGGAGCAGGTCACCAGGTGCTCGGCCTGGCTCGTTCTGATGCGGGCGCCAAATCTCTTGTCGCCGCTGGCGCCCAAGTGCATCGGGGTGATCTTGAGGATCTGGACAGCTTGCGGAGTGGAGCCGCCGCCTCGGATGGCGTGATTCACGCGGGTTTCATCCATGACTTCTCGAGATTCAAGGAAGTCTGCGAGGTGGACAAGCGCGCCATTGAAACTCTGGGCGCCGCGCTCGCCGGCTCTGAACGTCCCTTGATCGTCTCGTCCGGGACTGCGCTGCTTGCGCCAGGTCGCCTGGCGACCGAAGAAGATGTGTCCGCCCTTCCGACTCGACCCTCCCCCGCGTTTCGGAAGAAACAGCAGTTTCAATGGCGGTACGCGGCGTGCGCGTGTCAGCGGTACGTCTTCCACCCACGGTGCATGGAGACGGCGATCACGGCTTCGTTCCTATTCTGATCAACCTTGCACGTGAAAAGGGCGTTTCGGCATATATAGGCGACGGACTCAATCGCTGGCCTGCGGTACAGCGACTTGATGCCGCCCATCTCTACAGGCTCGTGCTTGAGAAAGATTCCGCGAGGGCCCGGTACCACGCGGTCGCTGAAGAGGGAATTCCATTCCGGGATATTGCCCAGGTCATCGGGAGACGCCTGAACATTCCGGTTGTATCCAAATCACCCGAAGAGGCGGCTAAACATTTTGGCTGGTTCGCGCACTTCGCCGGGCTCGACTGCCCGGCCTCGAGCAAGCTCACTCAGGAACGTCTCGGTTGGCGTCCCCTGCAGCCCGGGCTGATTCCCGATCTGGATCGTGAACAGTATTTCAAAATTTGATCTGGGAAAAATACCGGGAGAGCAAGCCAGCGTGTAGAGTGATGCTTATGGCTACCATCAATGCCCCACTGACCAGAGATCGCATTCTGGCCGCAGCCGAGGACGTCATCCGCCGGTTTGGTCCGGATAAGGCGACCGTGGTGGACGTGGCGCGGGCGCTGGGTGTGAGCCATGCGGCGGTCTATCGGCACGTGGCGGACAAGGCCGAGTTGCGGGATTTGGTCGTCGCCCGGTGGATGGGGGCGACGATGCCTCCGCTACGAGCGATTGTCGCAAAGCCCGGCCCGGCGCCGCAGCAGTTACGGCTGCTAATCGACACGCTGATGTCGGTCAAACGCAGCCGAGCCATCGACGACCCGGAGGTGTTCGCCGCCTATCGGATTCTGGCCCAGGGCGCCCAGTCCGTTGTCGCCGCCCACCTCGACGAGTTGCTGCAGCTGGTCGCGGCGATCATCCGCTCGGGCATAAAGGACGGCACGTTCCGCAAGACTGATCCCGTCGTCGCCGCCCGGGCGGTGCTGCTCGCCACAACCAGGTTCCACCATCCGGCTCACGCCGCCGAGTGGGTCGACCCGGGTATCGACGCGGCATTCAACGATGTATGGCAACTGTTGATGGACGGGCTGCGCACCGCAAAGCGCCCGGCTTAGAACTCTAATCGACGTTCACTTTTTCAATCGGCGGCTCGTCGGGATGATAGTTCTGGAACAGCTTGCCGATATCAGCGGCCATCTGATCCGCCATCTGCGCCCGCAGGTCGTTTTCGCTCGTGTCGGCGCCTTGGGGAGTCCAGTCGGTGGTGATCTCGACGGCCTCGCTCGGGGCATCGTTGGGCCAGCGGGTATCGCCCGAGGCTGAGTCGACGACTTTCACGACGGCATCCATGTGTCCGCGCATCTGCCCGCTGCCTGCGGGCTTCACGATTTCCGACCGCCAGATATTCACGTACAGCACCTGCTTGGCACCCACCTTGCGGCCGATGTCGGCGATGGTCATCGGCGTATATTGCTCCGGGCCGGCGTCTTTGAGACGCTCCAGGGCCTGCTGATCCACCAGCGATGCAATCTTGTCATCCTCGAACGTCTTGCGCAGCACGAGGGTCATGTGCTCCGTTTCGATTCCCGAATCCATCGAAAGGCCGTAGCTCTCGACCATGATCAGCATCGTGTCCGTCTTATTCGGAACGTACTGTGCGCCGACGGTATTTCCGGCACTTCGACTGACGGCCACTCCAGCCAGACTGCAACCCGTCAACATCCAGACGGATCCCGCCGCCAGTGCATAGCGCGCAATTCTGAGCCAGTTACAAGTCATGGTCTGGTTCCGCCGGGTGTGTGATAAATAGTTTTCCCAATTCCGTGGTCAGCGCATCAACTGATTTTCGATAAACATCTTCGTCGGCCAGATTGGGCAACCCTTCCGGTGGCGAGTTGGGCGGGTAAACGCAATTGACGTTGTCGTTATCGTACACGGTCTTCGCCTGGCCACCGTTGACCTCAATGACCTTCACATCCGCGGCAACGCTGCCGCGCGAAAGATCGACCGATTCGTTCGGATGCAGCGAAAGGCTTTGCACTTCAATGTAAATCACCCGGGTCGCGGGAAGCTTCAGGGCGATCTGGTCGGCTGAATCAGTCTGGAATTCGGGATGAGCTTCCTGAAAGCGCAACACCCTCTGGCGGTCGAGGAACGTGGTTCCCTGCAGTTCATCGACCTTGGCATCAACGCCTTGCTGCAGCTTGTTCTCAAGACTCCCGGCGACATCGGCACAGATGCTCGGGTGATCCACGGTCAGACCTTCATCGGCCCAGACAATAATAGCGACCTGTTGCCCCTTGAACCCGGTGTACACCGGCGCAACATTCCCCTCACCGATGACCCTCGACGCCACCACGCCGACAGCCTCGCAACCCGTGCACGTTAACGCCATCAACGGCGCCAGCAAGATCAAAGCGCACGAAATAAATCGCCTTCGCCGCGTCCGATCACAACACATATTCCGGTTCCTCGGCTTGATCCCGGGCAAACGCATCACGAACGCCATCCGTCGATCCCGTGAAGATGGATGAAAATCTTCCACGCCCAGGCGGCCACGGCCAATGCCATGAACAGGGGGACATAATATCGACTGGGACCCAGGGCGATCAACCGATAGACCGATCGTCCGGTAACCGCGACGTAAAGGCCGGCCCAGAACGTCACGATTGTTGCCAGGGCAAGCAAAGCTCCCATCGGCTGAACATAGAAGCTGGCCGGAAAATTTCCCCGGGCGAACCAGGCGAAGCTGGTCGTCATTCCACAACTGGGACAGGGCAATCCGGTTCGCAATGCAAACTGGCATTGGTCCAGACCCAGTTGGGTATGCGTTCCCATGCCGGTCGGGCTTGGAACCAAACGCGCGGCGGTAGTCATCAGGCCGAGACAGGCTGCGCAAATCCCCAAACAAAGAACGCGTCCCCACGTACTGACGGTGACCGGCTCAATGCGCGGCGAAAAAATTTGGGGCGCCTGCGGTTGATCCATTGCGGCAAAATACCGCAGCCGATGGGGGATTGCCATGCCATGGTGCCCAAGAATTGTGCAGCTATCCGTTTCCAAGCCGCATTGAACTGTCGGTCCGGATTAGTGATCTCCGGACGATGAATTTTTGTCATATACCATTTGTAATAATCATGTTACGAATATTCGTCGACTTAGCAGCTTCTGCTGTTTTATGCCCGATATGACGGCGGCACCCGGTTTGCGGTTTCGGGGGTTTGGGATGCCGACGGTAACGAATAATCAAATTGGGTTAGATATATCTCTTGTTCATTGACATTCGATATCCGATAGTTGTACTAATATTGGTTGCGCCACTCGGCGATGGTTGGCGCGAATTGACGTAAAAATTTTAGTGGAACTTCATCCGTTCCTGCAATTTGATCCCTAATATAGTGTTCTTTTGCCGGAATCTGGCGAAGTTCGCGAGTTTGGACAAGGTTCACGTCGTTCAAATATGTGCTGACGTGGATGGAATGGCTCTTCATAACGAAAGCGTCTACGGCTTATGCGCGTTTTCATGCTCGGTTGGGAATTCCCGCCTTTCATCAGCGGAGGTCTGGGCACAGCGTGCTACGGCTTAACCAAAGCGATGAGCGGTTTGGGCACGGACATTATGTTCGTCCTTCCCCGCCCGGTTACGACTCCTTTTTCGACCCACGTCCGTTTGCTCAGCCCACGGCCCGGATCGCCGCTGGCGTCTCCGAGCACTGAATTCCGCCTGGACGAATTTGAGCATGTCACGTTTCGCACCGTCGATGCGCAGATGGTGAATTCCTATCAGACGTCGGCCCAATACAGCGTCGAACGGGAACTGGAAAAAAAAGCGGAAGCCGTTCGCGTGCGAGCCCTGAAGGCCACGCAGGTCGAGGCGACGCCGATGGTGCCCGTGATTCCTCCACCGAAGCCATCGGGCTCGATGCCCAGCTTTATCGGAGCCGGAGCGCCGGCGCGGCGCCCCGTACTCGGGCGATCTCTTTTCTGAAATTCAACGATACGCCGCCCTGGCCGGCGAAATCGCCCGGCAGGAATCGATCGATGTCGTCCACGCTCATGACTGGATGACCTTCCCCGCGGGAATGGCCGTCGCCGGTGTCAAGGGAGTTCCCCTCATCGTTCACGTGCACAGCACCGAGTTCGATCGTTCCGGCGTCCACATCGACCAGCGCATCTACGACATCGAACGCCGCGGCATGCACAGCGCGATGAAGATCATCGCCGTCAGCTATCTGACCAAAAACCTGATCACCCATCACTACGGCATCGACCCCTCCAAGGTCGAGGTGGTCTACAACGCGATCGAATCCAACGGCAACGGCCAGGACATCGAGAAATACAACATCCACAAGGATGAGAAGATCGTGCTGTTCCTGGGTCGCATCACCATGCAAAAAGGCCCGGAATATTTCCTCGCCGCCGCCAAGAAGGTGCTTGAGGTCATGGACAACGTGAAGTTTGTCATGGCCGGGTCCGGGGACATGATCCGGCGCACCATCGAAATGGCCGCGGGGATGGGGATCGGCCACAAGGTGCTGTTCACTGGCTTCCTGCGCGGAAACGACGTCGAAAAAGTCTTCAGGATGGCGGACCTATATGTCATGCCGAGCGTCTCCGAACCGTTTGGGATCGCGCCGCTGGAGGCCATGAGCCACGATGTTCCGGTGATCATCTCCAAGCAGTCCGGGGTGTCGGAAGTCCTCACCCATGCGCTGAAAGTCGATTTCTGGGACATCAACGAGATGGCCAACAAGATCATCGCCGTTCTGCGGCATCCCCCGCTGGCGACGACGCTCCGCGAGCACGGCAGCTTCGAAGTACGCCGGCTCAATTGGAATGACGCGGCCCGATCCTGCCTCGGGGTTTATGAAGAAGCCCGCCACGCCATGAACGGCGCCCTCAGCCGGGCGTAGTTTCCTTCAGATCCAATTTGCGCATAAAATTAAGCCTCATTGAGCGTGGAAGCGCAAATTCGTCGATATAAATTCGAATATGGTTGACGCTCCCCCTTTCAACGCGGTTCCGCCGCCGGCCCGATTACGCGGAGCGACCCTGCTGCGGCTGATCGGGGCGTTCAAGGTCCTCAAGGCCACGCTCCTCGTCGCGGCCGCTATCTCGGTCTTCAATCTGCTTCACAAGGACCTGGCCGATGTCATTCTGAAATGGTCGCACCGTCTTCACATCGCGCCGGGAAATCTGCTTGTCGAGCATCTCCTTGAAAAAGTGCTGACCGTCACTCAGCGCCAACTGTTTGTCGTTGCAATCGTCCTGCTGATTTACGCGGCCATGTTCACCGTCGAAGGCATCGGCCTTCTGCTTCTGAAGCACTGGGCCGAATGGATGACCGTCATCACAACCTCGGGACTTATTCCGTTTGAGATTTACGAAATGATCGAGCGTCCAAGCTGGCTGAAGGCGGCGGCCATGGTGGTCAACATCGTGATTGCCGTCTACCTGTACTTTCACGTTCGCCGCGAGGCGGCTGAGGCGCGGCAGCGCGAGACTAATTCCATTTGAACGACACGGGAATCTCCACGTCGGGATGCAGGCTCTTATGCACGGGGCAGGTCATCGCGGCGTTCTCCAGCTTTTGCCGGTCCTCCTGCGTCAGCGACAGCGGCACCCGGAAAATAACCGACAATCGCCCGATGCGCCGCGTCGGAGCGAGCACCATTTCCTTAGTCACCGTAACCGTGGTTCCGGACAGATCGATCTCCATGCGCTGCGCCTCGATTCCCATGACCGTCAACATGCACGTCCCCAGCGGCGTGGCCACCAGGTCCGTTGGGGAGAATGACTCGCCGTTTCCCATGTTGTCTTTTGGCGCATCGGTGAGCAGCGTCGCCCCGGAATCCACATGCGTTGCGCGGCATCGCAACTTTCCCTGATAGGCAATTTGGATTTCAACCATTTAATTCCCCTTTCGCGAAAAAAAGTTCGAATCGAACCTGCTCCGCCTCCATCCTGCTAATTCTCAGCCGTGGCTCGTCCGTGCGCCAGATATGCCGCCACAAATTCCAGAAATAAAACGCCGACGATCGCCGGGCCGGGGGCGATGAACGGCCAGTGCCGTGAGACGGCGACACCCGCGAGCGTGGCGACGATGTTGGACGTAACCGCAATCGCCATGACGATTCGGATATTTCGGCTCACCGCCAATCCCGCCGCGCCGGGCAGGACCAGCAACGCCGGAACCAGCAGATTCCCCGCCAGCCGCATCCCTGCGATGATCACCAGCGAAAGCAGGAAAATCAGGAGATAGTGGACGAACCCGACCGGCACCCCCGTCACTTCAGCGAGTGTGGGATCGAAGCAATAGAGAAGTATCTGCCGCCGCAATGCCGCGACGATCAGAACGATCGCCGCCGACAGGCCCGCGGCCAGCGCAGTGGCGGCAGGGGTCAGCCGCGTGGCGTTCCCCAGCAGATAATAATCCCAGCCGCCGGTGCCACCGCGGCCGAGGTGATCGTGAATCGAAAACGCGATAAACCCCCAGGCGAGGGCGGCGGCAACGAAAATTCCGATGGCCGCGTCACCGCTGACGGCCTGCCGCCGGCTGATCCACGCCACGGCGGCGGCCGTCGCCAGCGCGAACCCGGCCCCGATCATGAAAATCGGCGGCCCATCGTTGAGCGACGGAAACGCAATCGCCAGCAGAACCGCCGTACCGATCCCGCCAAACGCCGCGTGGGCGATTCCATCACCCAGATATGCCCATCTCCGCAGCACGACAAACACGGACAGCACCGCGCCCGCGATGCCCACCGACGCCGAAGCGACCGCCACCCGAATGTTATTGGAAATGAATTCGGCATCAGCCAGCATGATTAACCCGCTTTGCTTGTCCGCAATTCGGTCAAATCCGTTCCGAACATCTCCCGGGCCAATTCGCGCGGCATGTTTTCCGGAACATCGTGATAATGCAGCGTCACGTTCAGGCACGCCAGCCGATCGCACGCGGCCGCGACCGTTCGCAGGTCGTGGCTGACCAAAATCACCGTCAGCGACAGCGATTGCCTGAGATCACCTAAGAATTCGATGAATTGATCCTGCCCGACGCGGTCGATGCCGGTGGTCGGCTCATCCAGCAACAGGACGTGCGGCCGGGCCGCCAGCGCTCGCGCGATATACGCCCGCTGAAGTTCTCCGCCCGAAAGCGATCCGATCGGCACTTGGGCCAGTTCCTGGATTCCGACCTTTCCGAGAAGCCAATCCACGTGCTGAAGATCATCCGCCGATTCCTTGCCGAGAATCCCGATCTTCCCGGTCAATCCCAGTCGCACGAACTGCCCGACATTGATCGGAAACCCCGCCGGCGTCCGCGGATTCTGCGGGAGATAGCCCAGCACATCTCCTTGCCGGACGGCAACCGCCGCCGGCATTTCCGCGACGGTAATGGCCCCACGCGTCGGCTTCAGCAAGCCAAGCAACAGCTTAATGAGTGTCGTCTTCCCGCCGCCGTTGGGGCCGATCAGGCCGACAGTGGTACCGCGCGCAACCGAAAGGCTGATGTGTTTCAGCACAAGCCGCTGGCCGTAGGCGAAGTCGAGGTTGGAGATCTCGATGATGGGATCAGCCACAACGGAATAAGGATATGCCATGAAAGCGGCGGAGGCGAACCCTTACGGCATCGTCGCCGGCCGCGTGCTCGGGCGAGTTGCCGAGTCGAGCGGGCGCACGGGGATCGCTCCCGGGTCGTAGTCGATCGTGATTACGTCGGTGTAGCTCTGTCCGCCGCGGGTTCCTGAAGCCTCGATGCGGTTCTGGCCGCGGGCCAGCGTCATCTTCGGCCACACGAACACGCAATCATCACCCGACGCGGTTCCGAGGGATACATCGTTCAATTTCAGTTCCACGGAATCGCAATTTGAATAGACCTTGACGGGGCCGCTGGCGATGTTGCGCGGCGTAAATCGCCGGTCGGTAACGTAAATGACCGGCTCGCTGGACCAGTTTGCCTTGTAGAAGAAGAACGTGTCTTTCTTCGTTTTGCGGTCATAGGTTACCAGGCCCTTGTCGTTCCTGCCGAGATGATCGCCTTCAGCGCGACCGTCGGAAGCGAAATCGAACATATTCCACAGGAAGGTTCCCCAAATATATGGGCGCTCCTTCATCGCTTTGTAGGCCGCCTCGTGAACGACGCCCTGCCATTCCTCAGGATGCCAGACGCCGGTGGTTTTCGGCTGTTTGGGATCGATCTCGTGTTGATAGATGCTCGCCCCCGCGCCGTATTCACTGATGCCGAAGGCTCGGTTGGGAATGGACGCATGAAGGGCGTCCAGGCTCTTCGGCCACGCCGCGGTGTTTTCGGTATACCAGCCGTAATACCGGTTGAATCCCATCACATCGGTGATCTGGTTCAGCGGATGAGGACCTTCGGCGATAAAGCTCGCGGCCGTCGTCAGGCGGGTGGAATCAAGTTGATGCGCCTCATCGTTCAGTTCCGTCACCAGCACAATTTCATGATCGCGCATCGCCTTCCAATTTTCCTCGGACTGGTTCTTTTCCTTCTTATCCCTCAGCTCGTTGTACAACGACCAAAAACAGATGGACGGATGGTTATAGCTCTGCTTGATCAGTTCGCGGACCTGTTGCCTGGCTGTGTCGTCAAATTCCTGGGAGAGGCCGACGATGTTCACCATGGACGCTTCCGCCCATATGACGAGCCCGCCGCGATCGCAAAGGTCGTAAAATTCCTGCGCGTGCTGATAGTGGGCAACGCGAATGGCGTTGCATCCCATCTCCATGATGAGATCGAAATCCTCCTTTTGCTCCTTTGAAGTAATAGCCCAGCCCATGTCGATCCGGTCCTGGTGGCGATTCACGCCATGTAGCGGATAAGACAGTCCGTTGAGAAAAAATCCCTTGTCCGGATCGACGCTGAAAAATCGAATCCCTACGGGCTGGATCACGCGATCCACGATGTTCGCCCCTTCACTGACCGTGACGCGGACGTGATACAAATATGGATCGACTCGCCCGTTCCAAAGATGCGGATGATCGACGCTCAGCCATTGCACCGCATCGGCGCTGCCGCCGGCGTCCAGGGACTTGGTCGTGTTCACCGATTGCAGCACAGCGCCCCCGGCATCGAGCAATTCACAGGTGACGGCGGCCGACGACTGACCTTGCCCGCCGTTGCGCAGCTTGCTGGTCACCTGCAAATCAGCCTGATTCGGAGAGACGTTCACCTGTTTCACGTAAACCCCGGGCGAGTCATCATCCACCGGGCTGATTGAAAGGGGATTGAGCGCCAGAAGCCGGACGCCACGATAAAGCCCGCCGAACATCGTGAAATCTCCCGCCAGCGGCGGAATGTTTTCATTTTTGGCATTCGTGACGCGCACGGCGATCACATTGTCGCCATCGGTTTTCAGCAGCGGGGTCACGTCGTAACAGAACCCGGCGAACATTCCCTTATGCTCCGGCCCGGCGAGTTGTCCGTTGACGTAAACCGACGCATCGCTGGAGGCCGCGTCAAATTGCAGAAACAATGATTTGCCTTGATCCTCAGCCGAAAGGGCCAAATGCCGCCGATACCAACCCGGGCCGCGATAGTAATCGCCGCCGCCATCTTCGCCGTCCAGATTGTTCCAGGTGTGCGGCAGGGAAACGGTTTGCCAAGCTGAATCATCAAATCCCGGCTGTTCCGCGCCGGGCACATCCTGGCGAATGAATTTCCAATCGGGATTCAGATCGATCGCGATGCGCGGCGCGACGACCGATTCGGTGCCGAGCGTCGAGACATCCTCGGAATGTTTCGCTGAGCTGCACGCGCACAACGACGCCGCGAAGAAACCTGCCAGGACCGTCAGCCACACCCGCCGATTTAACACACCCATGTTGCTCCATCCGCTAAAAGGGATAACCAATATGGGGGGCTTTGGGTTTTGATGCAAATTTCGCTGGGATTAAAGCCAAATCAGATATCGGACGTGTCGCTCGCCGTTTTACCTGATTCACTCCGCTTCCGCCCAAACCCGAGGAGCCTCGCCGTCGCCGAAAAATTCCAGATAGACGACGTTAGGATTGCAGCAGACCGGGCAATCTTCGACGTACTGCTGCTCGGCGCCGCCGGATGGATCCAAAGGAATGACGATCCGCTCGCCGCAGGTGGGGCAGATAAACGAGCCCTCATCTCTCGGCAGGCTGCGCTTTTTCTTCCGCTTCCGTTTCATGCGGGCACGTTCGGAATCATTTCCGATCGTCCCCCACTGGCGATTATTTCTTCGGATTCTTCTTGTCCTGCTTCGGCTTCTTAACTTCCCGCTTGCGAACCTTGTTGCCTTTGCCCATTTGCGTACTCCGTTAGATTATTTGTTCTGCTCGAACGTCTGCTAATGCGGGATCGTAACCGGTTCGCCCGACGGTAGCCAGATTTGACAACGTCGGCGTGGTCCGGATACTCGTCGATTCGATTTTTCAGGCGGAAGCATTAATCAGGTGAAACCACTCTTTCCGGCAATATTCATCGGTTTGATCATGTTGCAGGGATGCCATTCCCAGCCCAGCCAAAGCGCCGAAAGCGTCGCCACCAACAGTTTGCCGCCGCCGGTTCTTGCCCCCGGGGGCGAGGATGAGGTGATCGCCACCGTTCGCGGCGATTCCATTACCCGCAAGGATTTGGAGCCGGTACTGATCGAAGGGTACGGCCTCAATGTTCTGCTGACGCTGGTGCAATTGGACCTGGTGGAACAGGAGGCGGCCCGGCAGCACGTCGTTGTGACCCCCGAGGATATCGCCAACGAACGTGTCCTTACCATGGATAATCTTGCGCGGGCCACGCAGCAGATGGACAGCAGCGGCCAGCCGACCACCCAGCCGGATACGCTCACCAATGACCAGGAAGAACAGCTTCTGGATCAATTGCTCCAACAGCAGCATGTGAGCAAGGCTGAGTTCAATATCGTTTTACAGGTCAACGCCTATCTGCGCAAGATCGCCGGGCCCAAGGTGGATGCGAATATTTCCGAGGATGCGATCCGGAAGCAATTCAACGCCACGTACGGGGAAAAAGTCGTCGTGCATTATATCGTCTGCAACAACATGACTGAGGTTGCCGAGGTGCGCAGGGCGCTGGCCTTGGGCCAGTCATTCGAGGACGTCGCCCGCCTGCGGAGCCGGGACCGGCAAACGGGCGCGACGGGCGGCGAGCTTCCGCCGTTCACGTTGTCCGACAATCGGTTCCCCGATGAGTTCAAACAGGTGGCGTTCAATCTGAAGATCGGCGAGGTTTCCGATCCGGTGCAGATCGGCCGGTTCATTTATATCGCCAAGCTCATCGATCGCATTCCGCCGGCACTGGCGAAATACGAAGACTACCGAGAGTCAGTGAAGAAGCAGTTGTACGACAGCACGGTTCAGGCCGCCATGAAGGCGATGCGCGACCGGCTCGGCAGCATGGCGCTGGCGTCATTGCGGGTCAGGGATCCGGTGCTGGCTCAGCAGTGGGCCCAAAGAATCGGCAACAAAGACAGCCAGATTCAGAGCGATGCGCAAATCCGCCAGGAACTGGATAAAGAGCATGCGGCGGCTCAATCGACCGCGGAACCCCCGGCGACCAGGCCGGCTACCGCACCTTAAGTATCGGCGTATCCGGCCTTTAGATCAAATCTGTTTTCCGCCCAATACGCAAATTCCCGTTGTTTCCGCTACAATTGAGGACGCCATGAACAACCAACCGTTCAAAGTTGAAGTTTCGCCGCGAATTCTTCGCCTTCCGCCCTACCTTTTCGGTCGCATCAACAAGATGAAATACGAAAAGCGCGTGGCCGGCGTCGACATCATCGATCTGGGCATGGGAAACCCCACCGATCCCACGCCCGAATCGGTCGTGAAAAAACTCGCCGAGGCCGCACGCGATCCGCGCAACCATCGCTACAGCGTCAGCAACGGCGTCGCCGGCCTGCGCAAGGAAGTCGCCAAGAAATATCAAGCAAAATTCGGCGTCGCAGCTCGATCCCGAAACCGAAGTGATCGCCACCATCGGCTCCAAGGAAGGCTTCAGCCATCTCTGCCTGGCGCTTCTGGGCCCCGGCGACACGGCGATCGTGCCCGATCCGGCGTTTCCGATCCACATCTACGCCGTCGCCATGGCCGGCGCGAATGTCATCCGCGTGCCGCTGGGAAACGATCAGACATTTCTCGACCGCATCGAGAAGATGATCGAAGGTCTGTATCCGACGCCGAAATTGCTGATCCTGAACTATCCGCACAACCCGACGGCCATGACGATCGATCCGGATTTCTGGGACCGCGCCATCGCCATGTGCCGCCGGCACGGCATCATGATCATCAGCGATTTCGCCTATGGCGAAGTCTGCTTACGACGGCTACAAAGCCCCCAGCTTTCTCGCCGCCGACGGCGCCAAGGATCTCGGCGTGGAATTCACGACGATGTCCAAGAGCTACAACATGGCCGGCTGGCGCATCGGATTCTGCGCCGGAAATTCCGAGATGGTCAAAGCCCTGGCGACGATCAAAGGCTATTACGACTACGGCATCTTCGCCCCGATCCAGATCGCCAGCATCATCGCCATGCGCGAACACGCCGATGTGCCCGGCAAACAGAGCAAGGTCTACGAAAAACGCCGCAACGTCGTCTGCCGCGGCCTGGACAGGCTCGGCTGGACCTACGAAAAACCGCGGGCCAGCATGTTCGTCTGGGCGAAGATCAAACATGACCATCTCAAGGGCGCAGGCACGATCGATTTCTGTCTGCGGATGATGGACGAAGCCGAGGTCGCCCTGGCCCCCGGCCGGGCGTTTGGCGAAAATGGCGAAGAATTATGTGCGGATCGCGCTGGTGGAAAACGATCAGCGCCTAAAGCAGGCCATGTCGAATCTGGAACGGGCGCTGATGCCGCGACAGCCCAAGCCGAAAAGGGCTAAGGGCGCGACGGCGTAACTTGCCTTAATCCTTTGTCTCAGCGCCGAGCGCGGCGAGTTCGCGACGCAGGCGTATCTTCAGTTCCGCTATTTCCAACTCTGACGGGCGCGCACTTTCTGCATACCGAATAGCCTTGTCCACAACCCAGACCGGCTGTTTGGGGTCCGGCTCATCTTTGCGGCGAGGAAAAAGATGCCAATGCAAATGCGGCTCCGAATTGCCCAACAATTCATAATTTAATTTGTCGGGCAAAAAGGCGCGATATACCGCTTCAGCCACGATCGACATTTCTTTCAGGAAACGAAGCCGAAGATCAGGTTCCAAGTCATGAAGTTCTGCAATGTGCTGCTTGTAAAGGAAGAGCGTGTAGCCTTTCCAATATTGGAAGTCACCCAAGACAACGTAACCCATCGAAAGTTCCGCGACGAAGAACGGATTATCGCCTTGGCGAATCGCTTTCACTCGATCACAAATGAGGCATGATGAAGTCATTTTGAGATACTACGCCACATCGCAAATTGTCGGACTACGGTCCAAATTTTACAACGCCAGACGGTCTTGCCTGCGGAACGAGCGGTTTATCATGATTGGACGGTAACCCCAAATTCCATCCCCCGTTTTTCCCGCCCTGCCGCAATCACAAAAATCCCCAGCAGAAATATGGTCGCCGCCGAAATAGCCATCACTCTCGCGTAGTCCCAATGCCGTGCTGAAACAGTTTCGATGATCATGATGTAACTGGCCATCAAGTTTCCGCACTGATAGGCAAACCCAGGCATCGATCCGCGGATAGAGTCTGGAGACAATTCGCTGATATGCGCCGGGATCACGCCCCACGCGCCTTGAACCATGAACTGGAGCAGGAACGCCCCGGCCGCGAGCCAGACAACGGTCGATGGAAGCGCCCAAAGCGGAATGGCGGCAAGAGCGCCGAGGAACGCGAGAATCATCGAATTTCTTCGGCCAATGCGGTCGCTCAGAAGTCCGAAGACAACTCCGCCGATGATCGCCCCGATCATGGAGATCGCCGCGAGATTGGATTTTTCGGCGACGCCGAAGCCGTGGTAACGCTGAAGGAATGTCGGATAAAGGTCCTGCGTTCCGTGGGACGCGAGGTTCATCATCGTCATCAGGGCAACGAGGTAGAGGAAGATCGGCCAATGAGTCATCAGTCCGCGGAAAAGATTCTTCCAGGAATCGGCTTTATTTTTCTGCCAGACTTCGGATTCCGTGACGCCCAGCCGCACGAAGATGGCCAGGAGCGCCGGCAAACCGCCGATGAAAAACAGCGGCCGCCAACCGTAATGGGGGAATACGAATTTGTATGCAATCGCCGCCAGGAGGTATCCGAAGGCGTAGCCTTCCTGGAGCAAACCGGAAAGGATGCCGCGGAATTTCGCCGGGACTTTTTCCATGGTGAGGGAAGCGCCGACGCCCCATTCGCCGCCCATGCCGATCCCGAAAAGAGCGCGGAGGATCAGGAACGTCGTGAAGTTGGGAGCCAAGCCGGACAATACTTCGACGATGGAATAGAAGACCAGATCGAGCATCAGCGGAAGCCGGCGGCCGTAACGGTCGGCCATAAGGCCGAAGATGAGCGCCCCTACCGGACGGAAGGCGAGCGTGAGCGTGACCGCCAAAGCCATTTGCGCATCGCTTTTGTGAAATTCTTTTCCGATGGCGGTGAGAGTCATCACGACGATGAAAAAGTCGAATGCGTCGAGCGACCAGCCGAGGAACCCGGCCAATACAGCGGCGAAGGAGCGCTGGGGCGTATTGTCCATGCGAACCAAGACACTAACCTCTGGTTTCCAATTGGCAATCACCAAAGGATCAGGAGCCGCACGATTCGCCAATATATTCGGAATATGGGATTACCGATGGCGCGAAGGATCGAGCTGCGAAGTTCGGGGAGATCAACTTCGGCCGTAAAATGCCGGACAAATTCGCCGTCGCCGATCTTACGGCGGGTCTGGGCGAGCCTGCGGCGGGCGAGCAGATTCGACAGATTGGACGAATCAAAAAAAAACGCACAGGCCTTGAGCTTTTCGCCGAGAACGCGGTTCCTCCAGGCGAAATAGAGTTGCCCGATCTCCATCGCCACGATCGCCGGCAGGATAATAAGCAATGTGGGTGTTTTGTAGTACATCCCCAGCAAATACCAGCGGTTTCTTTCCAAAAAAAAATAAAACCGGTAGTCGTGATGGAAGGTATATTGGTGCCAGACCACGGCGGTGGGAACGTAGTCGATGCGGAATCCAAGCTGCCGAAGCCTCCATCCCAGCTCAGCATCTTCCAGATAGAGGAAAAACTCATCGTCCAGAAGCGGTTGATCGCCAATCGCCTTTCGACGAATAACGGTCGTGGCGCCGGAGGGGAAATCAATCTCCCGCGAGGAATCAAATTCGCCGGTGTCGGGCCGGCCGTAGGCGGTCACGAGCCCGAAGCCAAGAAAATGGGATTGGTTCCCGGCGGTGTTGAAGCGATCCTTTTGGGGCCACAAAAGCACCTTGGGTTGAACCGCCGCAACCGCGGGATTCTGTTCCAGATGGTCAACCAGCATGCCCAGCCAGCCGGGGCGGGCGATGATGTCCTGGTTGAGGATGGCGATATACGCTGCATCGGGATACTTCTTGCGGGCATATTCCCACCCGGCGTTGATTCCGCCGGTGAATCCAATGTTCGCGGGCAGCCGAAGCAGTTTCACGGTGGGAAATTCCTGTGAGACGAGATCGGCGCTGCCATCGTCGCTCGCGTTATCGACGACGATGATTCGGGATTGGATACCGGGATCGTTTGATTCGAGGAGGGAACGCACGCAATCGCCGATACACCGGCGGCCGTTAAAACAGGCGATGAGGAGGACAACCTCCGTCATATCAGAGCGGAGAGATCGTATGATTTATCAGCCGGGGGCTGGGCGGCGGAATGCTCGCTCATCCCCTGTTTTTCCATCAAAATCCCGACAACCTGCGCCAGCGTGGCGATCTTACGATCCTGCAGGCTGACGATGGTGAGCAACTCGAAAACCATCAGGATCAGGAACGCCGCGATGCAAAGCATGGAGACGGTGTGGTATTCCACATGAAGCCAGAGCGACACCCAGCCGATGCCCGCTGGCCAGATGGCCAGCACCAGAAACGGCAAGCCCGTGAATGTGAAAAGGATCATGTGCCGTTCCTTGAGGCGATAGGATCGCATTCGGCGAACGGCAACGAGCAGGACGGTGGTACCGAAACAGATCAGGATGATTCGGGCGATCATGGTGTTAAAACCTCGATTGAATGCACAATCATTTCACACGTTCATTTTGCAGCGCGTTTGGGTGGAGCGCCGATTTTTCCGCTGGGCCACGGCTGGCGAACCATGTCCAGGAACAAACAAGCGCTGACCTTCAGGACATAAAATAGACCCCTGGCCAGGCTGATGGAGCTTTTGCCGTACATTCGCCGCCGCATGCGAACGGGAATCTCGATGACATTGAATTTGGAGCGATGCAAAAGCAGGGCGACTTCCGGTTCCGGGTAATCTTCCGGATACCAGTGGGCATAAGCGCGGATGACCTTATGGTTGGCAGCGCGGAATCCGCTGGTGCAATCGGTGATTTTCAGGCCGCTGAGGCAGCGAATCCAGGCGCTGAGGACTTTGATGCCGGTCATTCGGGTGAAGGACGGAACGAAGGTGGTCGTTTCGAGGAACCGCGATCCAACAACCAGATCAGCCCCGCCGCTAACCAGCGCGGTGACAAGCTTTTCGACCTCGCAGGGGCGGTGCTGGCCGTCGCCGTCCACCTGAATGGCGATGTCATAACCGTGAATGGCTGCGTAGCGATAACCGGTCTGCATCGCCCCGCCGATGCCCAGATTGAACGGCAAACTGACGACCGTCGCGCTGTGAGGAATCTGGCGAACGGTGTCATCGGTCGATCCATCATCGATCACCAGCACATGGCAATCGGGAAGGGCCCGATTTAGCCGGCGAACCAGCTTCGCCACCGATTTACTTTCATTGAATGCCGGAACAATAATGAGGCACTTCAATTTTTTGAATATGGATTGGCGGGAAGCAAGCGAAGAGACCGCCGGTGTGTCCCGGGTCTCCAAAGGGGCAGGAAGCTCCGCCTTGACGGGCAGCTTACCGCGGACGGGCTCGAATATCGTCGTCCTTAATCTCATCGCGCACTTGAAGTCATCATCTTCCCCTTTTTTTGGGGTAGACTAGTTCAAATAAACATGACACAACATATTCGTATCTGAAGAATCAAATTCATTAGCCATATTAACCCAGCGGTCGGCGGGCGCAGGGCGCGACCGGCGAAGTTAATATTACGATATTCCCATGGCCACGCAAAGCTCAGAAACTAACCAAATTGGATACGAATTGCCCCCCGTGCCGCGACGATCCGGCCTTCGGGGTCTGTTTTTGGCCATGGCGGGCTTGCTGATCGTCACCGTTGCCGGCACTTTTCTCATCGGAGAGCGTGTCATGTTCTATAACCGGGAGATTTCCCGCGCTCATCAAACGGTCGATGCGCTTCGCGAACTCCTGTCCAGCTATAAGGATGCGGAAACGGGCCAGCGGGGATTTCTGCTAACGGGAAACGATGATTATCTCGCTCCTTACAACCGCGCAATCGGCATTGTCCCGGGAGAACTGACCGATCTGGACCAGCGCCGGCGACGGATTGCTCGCGCACGGCGATGTGGCTGAACTTCGGCGATTGGGGGATCAAAAACTGGCGGAGCTCCACTGGACGATCGAGTTAAGGCGCCGCTCCGGTGGGTTCAACGCCGCCGTGGCGGTGGTTAAGTCCGGCATCGGCAAACAGACGATGGATTCCATTCGCGATCTGGTGCATCGAATGGTTTCGCAGAAGGATCAGGATGCGGTCGAGCTTGGGAAATCCTCGCAAATCGCCACATATATTCGCACCAGCGCATTCGCGGGGACGGCACTGATAAACCTCCTCTTCCTGATATGGGCATACAACCGAATCCGTGGGGAAATCAGCCGGCGACAGGTGGCAGCGGAAAATCTGGCGCGTCAGCAGCAGCTCACGGCCGTCACACTGGCGAGCATCGGAGACGGCGTGATCGTTACCGATGCCACCGGGAAAATCACGTTTATGAACCAGGTGGCGCTTAACCTGACCGGCTGGACTGCCTCCGAGGCGATGGGACAGCCGTGCGGAACGGTTTTTCGAATCATCAACGAAACGACCCGCAAGCCGGTCGACAATCCCGTTGAAAAAGTCCTGCTCTCGGGAACCGCTGTGGGCCTGGCGAACCATACGCTCCTGATCCGCAAGGACGGAACGGAGATACCGATCGACGACAGCGGCGCCCCCATCAAAAGCCGCGACGGGGTCGTCCACGGTGTGGTGATGGTTTTCCGCGATTTCAGCAGCCGCCGGGAATTCGAAGAAAGCTTGAAAAACGCCAAAGAGGAGGCCGAAGCCGCCAACATCGCCAAGGATAATTTCCTGGCGGTCCTGTCGCACGAGCTTCGTACGCCGCTGACGCCGGTTTTGGTGACTCTCACAGCCTGGGAGCAAAGCAACAACTTGCCGGGCGAGCTTCGCGACGACGTGCCGACGCTGCGCCGGTGCGTGGAATTGGAAGCCCGCCTGATCGACGACCTGCTGGACCTCACACGCATTATTCGCGGAAAGCTCGCGCTGAATTTCGAAGTGGCGGATGTGCACACGTTGATCCAGGCGGTGGCGAGCATGTACCGCTCCGACCTGGATGCCAAGTCCATCCGCGTTTCGATGCAACTGGCCGCGGCATCGCATTTTGCTTCGGTCGACCCTGGCCGATTGCAGCAGGTGTTCTGGAACATCCTGAAAAACGCCGCCAAATTTACGCCCAACGGCGGAACCATCGAAATCGCATCAGGCAACGTCGCCGATGATCGACTGCAGATCGAATTCACCGATTCCGGCGTGGGAATGACGCCCCAAACCATTCAAAGAATATTCCAGCCATTCGAGCAGGGCTCGGCCGAACTGGTGCGCCGATATGGCGGGCTCGGGCTTGGACTGAGCCTCAGCAAAGCGTTCGTCGAAGCCCAGGGCGGAACGATCGCCGCCTCCAGCGCCGGACCGGGAAAAGGATCGACCTTCACCGTCTCGATACCCGCGGTCAAGCCACCCACAACCGCGCCAAAACCAATTGCCCCCAAACGGAAAGCTTCGGAAGTCGGACGCTCGCTGGAAATTCTTCTGGTCGAAGACCACGATGATACCGCACGGGTGCTGAGCCGATTGCTGGAACGATTGGGGCATCGCGTTCGCATCGCCGATTCAGTCGCCTCCGCGCTGTTGGCCGCGGAACAACCGTTCGATCTGCTCCTCAGCGACATCGGCCTGCCCGACGGGACGGGAAACGACCTCATTCGCCAACTCCGCGAGGACCGCCATGTGAACGTCCCTGCCGTCGCGTTGACCGGATTCGGCATGGAAGAAGACGTCGCCAAATCGCGCGAAGCGGGATTCACCGACCATCTCACCAAGCCCGTGAATTTCCAGCGATTGCAGATCATGGTGCAGAAGATCGCCGACAGCCGGTGAAAAAGGGTCTTTTAACCCAGCGACAGCCAGTGCGTTTCAATCGCCAGCAGAAGCGTCGCCAGCGCCATCGAGGCGAGGCTGATGATCAAGCCGATCTTGAGCCACGGAATAAAGTAGATCGTTCCATGTCCTCGTTTGTCGGCCATTCCGCAGGCGATGATGTTGCAGGTTGACCCGATGCTGGTCATGTTGCCCATGAACGATGCGCCAAAGAGCATGAGCCAATAGATCGCAGTTGGACAGACGGCGCCGTGGGCCTTGAGATCGGCGACGACGGGGATGAACGCCGCAACGGCGAGCATGTTGGCCAGGATCGCGCTGAGGAATCCTGTGGACCAACCGACGGCCAGAACAATCGCCGCCGGCCGGCCGCCGGTGCCGCGCATCAGCAGATGCGCCGCGACCGCGGTGACGCCCGTGGCCTGGAGTGCTCCCACGACGACAAAGAGCAGCAGGAAGAACGCCAGCGTCGCCCAATCGACTCGACGCCAGATCAAATCCTTAGCGCCGGACCCGGATAGCATCAAAGCCACCGCGCCGGCGCCTAGCACTGCCGCCAGAAGCATCGTATTGGCGGGCATCCCCAGTAACCGCTCGATCTGAGCATGGAACACCAGGAGCGTTACCATCGAGATCACCATCAGCCATCCGGCGGTTGCTGACCGGCCATGGGTCGGGTCCGCCACGGTAGGATTGGAATGCTCCCAATGCACGGCCCGGCTGAAAGCATTCCAATCCGCCGCGAACCACCAGCGGCAGATGATGAACACCAGCGCCAACACTGCCAAAGCGATGGGCATCGCCCAACGGAAAAAATCCAGCACGGTCAAATGCGCTTTGAGGGCGATCGTAATTCCAACCGGCCCAAACGCGCTCGCCGCCGAACCCGTATTGGTGGCGAACACCAGCATGATGAGAAAAGGAATCGGCCTGATCTTATAACGGCTGGCGATCTGCAGCATCGCCCCTCCGACAAACAGAATCGCCGCCACCTCGCCGACGACGGCGGAGGCGATCATCGCAGACAGCATCAGCGCCCCCAGCAGCAACGCCGGCCGAGGACCGACCCAGCGCACGATCTGGCTGGCCAAATGCTCAAAGAAGAAGCTTTCTTCCAGATACCCCGCCACCAGGTAAGTGCCAAAAATAAACAGGATGATGTCCAACCCGGCGGCCGACACAAATTGATCGAACGTAAGCAGACGGAGCGCCAGGACAGCCGTCACAGCAATCAACGCGACGCCCAACCGATGATCTTCAAAGAGAAGAATCCCCAGGATCAATCCGCAGAATATGGTCAGGCTTTCGATTTGGCGATGATCCAGGTCCAAACCGATAAACCTGACGGCCGTCAACGCCGCTATCGTTGCGGCCACAAGCAGAGCGAAGAAGATTGCCCGGGGTATGCCGCGTTTCCTCAACAGCATCAAGCCCAGGGATCGCAGCACGTTTGAATGGGATTGTTGAGGTTGAATCGGGCCCAAGGGAGGAGATTTCCATTCCCGCTTAACACGCGGAAATTTGGAATAGGATGGCGGCCCGACCACCCATGACGCCTGCGAGGTCAACCGAAGACCTGCGCACCCGACGGGGAATGCTAACCGGAAATGCCTGACGAATCGAACTTACTACACGATACGTTCACAGACGGTCGATCACCAGTTGCGGACAAATATGAAATAAATTTTTTCGTTTCGACCTTCGCGCCGAACAGGATCCCTGGCTCGAATCCGCGAATGGGTCGGCGCTTCGAACACTTTCGGCTGGCCTGATAGCGGATCGCAAGAACCTTCTGCTGCGAAGAAGATGAGTCGCCTCCTTCGGCGGCAAGCGCAAAGGTGCTTCGGCAACATGCTCGAAAGTCCTCAGCATTTGCCGCCGAAGGAGGCGACTCTTTGCTCCGTTGCCGAAGGATGCCGCGATCCCTATCGGGCCAGCCGAAAGTGTTCGAAGCGCCGATTCGTTCTTGGATTCGAGCCAAGAATCATGTTCGGCACGAAGCTCGAAACGATAATATTCTTCTGTTCCCAAAAATGGGAAGAGTTGAATTCAATTCCACTGCAGCGTTTCCAAATGCCGCTGAATATCCCCCGCACTGGAAAACCTCTGAAGGATCAGCGAGTCCTTCTGGCCACGGATAATGTCCTTGATCACTTTCGGCTGGCGGGAATAAGCCGATCTTCCGCCGACCAGCGCCAAAAATACTTCGATCAGGTTCAGAACGTCCTTCTCGATTTTGGATCGGCTCGGCTTGCCGAGGTCGAAGAAATCGAGCAGCTTGACCTCGAACCCGATTCCCTGCCGGCGGATCATGATGTTGTCGTCGTGAATGTCGCCATGATATTCGCCGCGCGCGTGAATCGGGGCGATTCCCTTGGCCAGCACGTACAACACATTCAGCGCTTCGAAAGTGCTGAGTCGATGCCCGGCCTGCCGATGCAGGAATTCGCTCAATTTAACTCCCTCGACCAATTCGCTGATGACCACGATCACCTTTTTCTTGTGAACGTAGGCGATCTCCTGGTGGTGATATTGCAGCAGGATTGGGCAGTGCCGCAGTGCATCGAGCTTGCGGGCGTATGCGATGGCCGCCTTACCCGTCGGATCTCGGTGCGGATAATAGAATTTTGCCGCCCGGCGGATGCCGGTGCTGCGTTCCACAATTCTGTAAACCTCGCCCTCCCAGCCACTTCCGAGATATCCGTCGATCTGATATTTCCCGGCGATGTATCGCCCCTCCGGGAAATCAAATCGCTGGGTTTTCCGGCTCCGGCGGTACATGATGGCCATCATGCGAAATGCTCGATAAACGGTCAATGTTTCGCCGTTTCGCCTGAATTGGCAAGGCTTTATTGAAATTGCCGCCGTTTGTAACCCCTTTGCCGGACACATCGGCTAATATTTGCAGGGATGGAGTTCCTCAAGAGCATCTCCGGCCGAATCGTGACTGGTTTGGTGGCCCTAGGTGTGATCGCGGCTGCCATTTCCTGGTGGCAGATGGATGAATCCACCCGCCAGACCCTCGTGGCCGGGACCGGCAGGATTCTGGCGTGGTTCGGCGTGATGTTGGCCTGGCCATGGATGTCGTTTGCGATCATCGCCCGCGTGGCGAAGATGGAAAGCAATCTCGCCGGCGGAGTGCTCGTCGGCGCGTATACCATCGCGGAAGTCGTCCTGCTGGCATGGCTGTTTCACTGGCACATGCCCAACGCCACGGCCTGGACGTTCCTGCTCCTCGGCGGACTCGTGTCGGGCGTATATAATATTTTGGTCTGCGACTGGATCGCGGAGAAAGTGTGACGTCAAAATGCCTCAGGCCGGTCAACGCGTCGGTGAATACGTTCTGGATGCCCGGATCGGCGCCGGCACGTTCGGCGAGGTCTGGCGCGCACCGCCATCACGTCTGGACCGACCAGTTCGTCGCCATCAAAATCCCCACCGATCCGCAATATCTCCGAAACCTCAAAGGCGAAGGCGTCGCCATTCATGGATTGGTCCATCCCAACATCGTCCGCGCCATCGGCTTCGATCCTTATGCCGAGACACCCTATCTGGCGATGGAATATATTCCCGGAACCAGTTTGCGGCCGCTGATCGAAAAAAAATCCCTGGCGATTCCGCAGGTCGTTTCCATCCTGCGGCAGATCCTCGCCGGATTGAAATACGCCCACGAGCACAACGTGATTCATCGCGATATCAAGCCGGAAAACATCCTCATCCACGAGCGGGCATTGACCGACGGTTTCGACGTCGAGGGCGTGGTGAAGATCACCGACTTCGGACTCGGCAAAGCCGCGAACAGCGCGATCGGGTCGATCGCCTATTCGGCATCGCTGAACACCCCGGCCGCGCGGGATATCGCCGGCACGCTGGAATATATGGCTCCCGAGCAGCGAGGCGGGGGCGAGCCGCAGGCTCGATCCGATCTATATCCCTGCGGCGTGATGCTCTACGAAATGCTCACCGGCGAGCGTCCAGCCGGCACGGATGTTCCCAGCGATCTGAACCGCGCGGTTCCCAAATATCTCGACGAGGCTTTTCGCCGAAGTTATGCGCGGCTGGACAAGCGATACGCATCGGCCGCCGATTTTTTGGCGGCATTGCCCGTCGCGCCGCCGGTAAGCATGCCGCCCCCCCTTCCGCGCGGGCCGGCCGCTTCGGGATCAACCTCGAAATGTCCGCAATGCCAGAAACCGATCGAGGCCGGCGACCAGTTCTGCATGTATTGCGGGGTTCAGTTGGTCGCCGAGGTGCGGCGCTGCCCAAAATGCGGCGCGTTTCCCGACCAAAGCGACCGTTATTGTATCTTCTGTGGTGAATCGCTTTTGCCCCAGACGGTTACGGCGTGATAACTCATGCACTTTGCCTTTCAAATTTTCGCCGTCGTTCTGATCCTGATCTTCGGCTGGCTTCTTTTTGTCGTCTGGGTGTTCGGAATTATTTTTCGCGCAGCGTGGAACATAATCTCCCGGCTGACAGGGTTGGGAAAACAACCACGAGCCGCTGGTTTCAACACCCGCCGTTGCGCCAGATTTCGTTGCGGAGCGGCAAACCCCGGTCCGGCGAACTACTGCCGCCGATGCGGAGCGCCGCTTACGCGTTCGGCTACGATGCGGCAACCATTTAACGCAGTGGCGGGTCGCCGGTGGGCTTCCTCGCCGATCTCTCTATGAGCGCTTTCACTCCGACATTCTCGAACCTCGAACCGCGGGACACTCCCGACAATCTCTCGTCGGCAGTCCTGCACAGCCTCAGCCGGCCCATCTACGGACGAGTCGCCTGGGGACCGCTCAAGAGTTTTATCCTGGGCGGAATCTCCTTTGGAATTCTCCCGATAATCTGCTGGCCAAGGGCCTTCGGTAGATTCGTTGCCGTCGAGCAGCAACAATTCTGGCATCTGCTGGAATGGCTGCACATCCGCACCGGCGATCCGGAAGCCGCCAGGCTCCGCGATTCCACACGAAACGCCAGCGTCGCCCCCACGATGTCGATTGTTCCGATGATTCTTATGGTCATCCTGGCGGTGAATTTCCTTCCGCGCATCGGCATGCCGCATGGCTTCGATCTGAACAGCATTCTTCCCGTGACCTACGGCTTTGGCCCCTGGCCCGGCCAGCATATTTATTTCGGATATTGGCCGCATCTGTTTAAGGTCTGGACCCTCTGCCTGTGCGTCGCCTACATTTCCCATTGGTTCCACATCCGCAACTACATATCCAACGTCAACCAGATGCTGCGCCGGCTGAATCCGATTCTGATCCGGCAGCAATTGCCGCCGGTGCCTATGTATGAAGTGGGGATCGGTCTACGGCCCGGGTGGTGGCTGGCTGGATTGATCGGCCTGGCCGGCGGTGCGGTGTGGGCGATCCCTGCCGCCTTCGCCGGTGGGATTCACCAGCGATATTGCCGCCGGGTCAGCACCCGCATCCGCGGCGAACTGGCCCTGCGCGTCAACGCCGCCCTTAATCGCCAGCGACCGCCGATCGACGTTCCAATCCCCAACGGGTTCCGCGTTGTCTGCCGCAACCAGTTATGCCTGAAGCCTTTGGCCAGCGGCGCCGCCTTCTGCTCCCGGTGTGGAACACGAGTCCCCATGGCTGGGGCCGTTGCCTAACCATTTTTCGATGAACGTCATCTACGGTATCCTCTCGGTCGTCGGCTGGGTATGGTGTCTGGTGGCGATGACGTTTCTATTCATCAAGCTCCGCCGATAATTTTTACATAATGAGCGATTCCGACGATCCATCCCGACATCAGCAACTCGAACGCCAATTCATCGCGCATGTGGAACGCCTCGTCAGCGATGAACGTCTGCGCCTGGCGACTTCCCGCGGACGCAAATCCACCGTCGTCCTGATCCGCGATGTCTCTTTCAGCGACCGCGGCGTTGAACTGATCCGCCTCATGAGCGAAATGGGCAAGCGCGATCGGCGATTGGAATCCCAGATGCCCGTCGGAAGGTCCCTGGATGTCGCGCTGTCGCGGAAGAAATTCTGGCTTTTCAAATCTCCCGTCGGCCGATTCCGCGCAATCTGCATATCGCCCGTGCGCGACCTGCTCTCCGGACAAACGCCGCAGCCGATTTCGGCAGCCGATCTGCAGGAAGCCATATCCCGAACACCGCCACCGCTGGCGGGGGTTCCCGTGACACTGGCGATTATGTCCACTTCCGGCTTCACCCCCGAGGCTCGCGACGCCGCCCTAAAGCTTAAAGACCGCACGATCATCCTGGTTTCACCCAACGAGATGGGCGGCTGGGCGGTCACCGCCCCACCAAACGACGCGGAAATGGCCTCGCTCTTCGATCCCGAACTCGACCTGGAAAAGCGAGCCCGCATCCGCGCCGAGATCGACGCCAACCGCATCGACCTGATGTCTTCCGGAATCGCCACCGATAAACTTGCCGCCAAATTGCAGGTTTCGCCTCAACTGGTCGAATCTGAGTTAAAATCCTATGCAAGAGAAAACCCGGGCCTGACCGCCAAGCGGCTCGACGGGCGCTTGGTCTTGTTCAGGGAAGGTTCCGCGCCGATTGGGGCCGCGGCCGCTTCCGGAGGTGCCGATATGCCGTTCATCGATCGCGTCAAAACCCTCTTCGCCCGCAAGGGCGAAGTGGAAAAGAAAATCGCCTTCCTCTCCGAACGGCGCACGGCCCTCAGCCAGCAACTCGACCGCGGCTATGAGGACATGGGCGTCATGGAAGGCAAGGAATCCGAGCTGCGCCAGCAGTTCAAGGATGCAACCAGCGACCTCCCCCGCCGGCGAATCACTAGCCAACTCGTGCAACTCCGCAAGGACATCGAGCGCCGGCAGCAATTGCTATCGGTTCTGAATCAGCAGATCAACGTCGTCAGCACCCATCTGCACAATCTGGAACTTCAGCGGCAAGGCAAGTCCGCCAGCCTCCCCGACAGCGAGGAAATGGCCGCCGATGCCGCCGCGGCGGAAGAAGTTCTGGCCGAACTCCAGGCCGGCAGCGAACTGGCCGAATCCGTCGGCACCGCCGCCCATGGCGGGATGAGCGATGAAGAACAGGCCGTTTACGAAGAGCTTCTGAACGAATCCAAACAACCCGAAGCAGTTCCGCCGGCGAAATCCGCCGCAGCCGCCGCAAGCGGCGGTTCCGCCACCGGCGACGACAACGAACAAGACTCCCCCCGCATCCCAACGACAACGCAGCGAACCCGAAGCCGGCTGAAAAAATAAAAATGGCCCTGATCGACAAAATCTTCGGACACAAGAAAACCCTGAGCGAGCTCAATCGCCAGGAACTCCGCAAGGAGGAAATCCTCCTCACCAAGCAGCGCGACCGCCTCTTCAAACGCATCGAACAGATCAGCAACGACAAGCAGAAAATCTTCCAGCAGGGCGCCACCCAGAAATCCCCCGAACTCCGCAAATCGCTCGCCCAGCAATTCGAATTGAAAACGCAGGAACAACTGATGTCCGCCCGCGAGCTGACGTTGCGCAGCAAGGAACTCATGACCGTGAGCCGTCTGCGCATGGTCAAGGAAAACAACGAATCCGGCAAAGCCACCGGCCGGTTGAATCTCACCGACAAGGACGTCGTAAAAATCAGCCAATGGATCGAAGACGATGCCGTCTCGCAGGATGTCTATCGCGACCGCCTGGACGCCCTGCTCGATCTCGGTGGACAGGTGGACCACGATTCCCTCGAATCCGCCGGCCTCACCAGCGCGGGGCAGGAACTGATGAACATCTGGTCCGAAATGGACCGCGGAACCGTCAAACCCGAGCACGCCTTCGACGCCGCTGACAAGGCCGTCCGAAAACGGAATCCCTCGGCCGACAAGGAAATGTGAGGAGTTTTTGCCACAGATATAAATCAGATGCACACAGATGGAAGGAAAAAAGAAATATCTCACGCAGGGCGCAGAGAAAAAACTCATCGCCTCTGCGTGAGCAATGTTTTTTAGTTTTATCTGTGTGCATCTGATTTTCATCTGTGGCAAAAATGAATTTGAATCGGAGCATTAAATGGGCCTCTTCAAATCCAAAGACGAACGCCGGATCGAACGCGAGATGAAAATCCGCGGCGGAATGCGGTCCATCGAACGCTCCATCCGCCAGCAGGAAAAATTCGCGGATGATTTCATCAAGAATGCCCAGCACGCCAGAAAGATTGGGGATGAGGGCCAATATCAGTTCATCCGCAGCGCCCTGAAAAAAACCGCAACGGTCAAGAAAATGCTCGAACGCCAGCTCCTGTCGATCCGCAACGCCATGCTGATCCAGCAGCAGGCCCAGGCCAGCCAGCAGTTCGCCGAGTCGATGGCATTAATGGCTCGCGAGATCGGCCACGTTTTCGGCGAACTCGATCTGACCAAAACCCAGGCCGACTGGGAACGCGCCGTCTCCCAGGCCGGCAGCATCGAGGAACGTATGGATATCTTCCTCGACTCCATGGAACAATCCGCCACCAGCGGCCAATCCACCGGCTCGCGAGAAGACCTCGTCACCGACGAGGAAATCGACCGGATGATCTCCACGGATGTCCTGGCCTCCGAAAAGGCGGAGCTTGGCAAACTCGATCAACTGGAATCGGAGATCGCCAAGGAATTGGGGACGACGAAGCAGAAGGATTGAGGCGAAATAGAAGACATAGCTCACGCAGAGGCGGCAAGCGCGGAGAATAATTCTCTGCGCCTTTGCGTCTCTGCGTGAGCCCCCACTTTTTCTTTGCTGGCGTTCAACTCCCGGTTAAACTCCGCCGGCAAACTCGCGGAGGAAAGCAGCATGTCCAAGGGCATCGTCAACATCTGTCTCATCGGCCAGAAATTCATGGGCCGCGCCCACAGCAACGCTTATCTGAAAGCTCCGAAATTCTTCGATCTGCCGATCGAGCCGGTCATGCACACTGTCGCGGCCCAGGACAGGGCTTCGTTGGAATCGTTCGCGAAAAAGTGGGGCTGGAAGAATGCGTCGACCAATTGGCGGGAGACACTGAAAAATCCGGAAATAAATCTGGTGGACATCACGGCCCAGAACCATCTCCACCGCGAGATGGCCATCGCGGCGCTGGAAGCGGGAAAACACGTCGCCTGCGAGAAGCCACTGGCGGGGAATCTGGACGATGCCCGGCAAATGCGCGATGCGGCGAGGAAATATAAAAAATCGAAAACCTCCGTCTGGTGGAGCTATCGCCGCACGCCCGCTGTTGCGCTGGCATATCAATTGGCGCGGGCCGGCAAGATCGGGCGGATTTATCACGTCCGCGGATATTACCTGCAGGACTGGGCGGGCCCTGATGTGCCGCTGATCTGGCGGTTCGACAAAAAAGTCGCCGGCAGCGGCAGCCATGGCGACCTGGGCGCTCACATCATCGATATGGCCCGCTTCATTTCCGGCGAGGAGATCACGGAAATTAACGGCGCGATCATGGAGACGTTTGTAAAAGAGCGGTTAATCCCATCCGTCGGCTCGGCCGGTGGAATCGCCGGCGGGGCCAAAAGCGGACGTGGCAAAAAGGGGAAGGTCGAGGTGGATGATGCCACGCTATTTTTGTGTCGTTTTGCTGGCGGAGCCGTGGGAAGTTTCGAGGCCACGCGATTTTCAACCGGCTATCAGAACAAAAACGGCGTGGAGATTCACGGAGAAAAGGGCGCGATCAGCTTCAACTTCGAAGACATGAACCACCTGAGCTGGTTCGATAACACGGCCGATGCGAATGTGAAGGGGTGGACGAAGATCATGGTGACGCATGCCCCGGATCATCCCTACGCGCACGCCTGGTGGCCCGATGCGCACGTCATTGGATACGAACACACGTTCATCAACCAGGCGGCCGACATCATGATGGCCCTGGGCGGCGAAAAGCCGACGATTCCGCTGTCGGATTTCGAGGATGCGTTTGAAACCCAGCGCGTGCTTGAAGCTGTGAGTATCAGCGCCGCCGAGCGCCGGCCGGTAAAGCTGGCAGAAATTCGGTAAACTAAATCGAAATGGCCTGGACCAGTCTTTGCGATCTTGATGAACTGACCGAGGGGATGGCCAAGCGTGTCGACATCGATGGTTTCATGCTGGCGGTCTATCTCCACAACGCCGGAGTTTTCGTGCTGGACAGCGTTTGCCCGCACGCGGGACACGATATTGCCGAAGGCGGAGTCCAGGACGGCTGCGCGGTTTGCCCCTACCACGGATGGAATTTCCGGCTTACCGATGGGGAAATGCCCGGTTCGCCGGGCGTTTCGACCAGAACCTATCCGACCCGGCTCTACCCAAGGCCGGGCCGGCCGACGCTTGTGCAGGCGGATTTGCCGATGCCTTAATACTAAAGAAGCAGAGACGGAGAGACAAAGTGATCAAGAGACGAAGTGCTGGATATGGTAATTTCTTCCACTTCGTCTCTCATTCTCTTGGTCTCTCCGTCTCTATCCTTCGCTCCGGCGATGAATAAACCCCTTCAAATGGATTACAATCCATGCTGATGGAAACTTCGAAGATCGAGCAGCTTTGTGCGGATGGGCAGGATCAACTCTCGCGCATGGAATATCTCAAGTCCGAACGCACCCTGGCGGCCGCCGAGGAGATCGCCTGGTGGGCCAAGGATTGGGATACCCTCGCGCGGTTGTATATGCCGTTGCAGGAAGCACGCCGGCAACGCCGACAACGCTGTGGCGAGGGAATCATCAAGCTGGATTATTTCGCCAATGGATCGGACGATCGGATCGATGGACGGCGATTGGTTCAGGATACGAATCACGGCCAGATTCTGATCGCCGGCTGGGGTTCGATTCAGCCGGCCATCGACGCCAGACGGGCGCAATCGGAATTAGGCGTATATGTGGATGTGTTCCTCGCGGCGGTTTATCCAATTGAAGCGGGCCGGATCGTGGCGATTGTTCCGGGCGAGGATGTGAGTTTGCCGCCAATAACGCCGATGCCGGTGGATGCGATCATCCGGCGATTGCCGGCGCACAGCATCGTACTCGGCGAAGCCGAACTATCCGCGGCCAAAACCTACGCGGCCACGATGGCGATATGGGAACGATTGCACGCGCCGTTTCTGGCGGCGGCGGATGCAACGGTGAATCCCATCCGCCGGATCGAAGCTTATCGCAAAACCATCCGCGTCGATTACGCCTGCGAGCTGGCGCATCAGGGAATTTCGGACACCGCGCGGCAATTGTGTGCTGGAGCGAACGTATGACGCAATATTACGGTTACGGCAACAGCGGAGGATCAAGGATCAATCTCCGGACAATTATCGGGATAGCCATCGTCCTGTTCGGAATCATTTCCTATTACGGACATGAATCGGTGAATCCCACCACCGGCGAGAAGCAGCACGTCTCGATGACGGCGGACGATGAAATATCGCTGGGCTTGCAGTCGGCCCCGCAGATGTCGGCACAAATGGGGGGCGATGCGCTGCCATCCGACCCGCGGGCACAGGAGGTCGATCACATCGGCGAACTTCTGGTGGCCCGCTCGGATGCGAAAAACAGCCCGTATCGCTATCAGTTTCATTTGCTGAACGACACGCAGACGATCAACGCGTTCGCATTGCCGGGCGGGCAGGTGTTCATCATGATGGGGCTGTATGAAAAGCTGAGCGACGACGCGGAGTTGGCCGGTGTGCTGGGCCATGAGATCGGGCACGTGGTCGAACGTCACGTCGCGCAGCAAATCGAGAAGAGCCGGCTGGGCCAGTCGATCGTGCTAGGCACGGGAATCGCCGCCAGCAATCAGGCGCAATGGCCTGGCGACTTGGGCGATAGTTGACCTGGCGAACCAAATGATCCAGTTGAAATTCAGCCGGGAGGATGAATCGCAGGCCGACCAGCGTGGATTGCAATTCATGACCGAATCCGGCTACGACCCGCGGGCGATGATCGACGTCATGAACATTCTCAAGGAAGTCAGCGCCGGCGGCGGTGAGCCGGAGTTTTTGCAGACGCATCCGGATCCGGGGAACCGGATCGAAGCGATCCAACAATGGATAAGCGATAATCCTTTCGTCGCTTCACAGCTTGCGCGGGAGCGCGCTGCCGAAATAAGATCGAACGCGCTAAACGTCCAGATTTTTGACTTCCAGCGCGTGGTCTTCGATGAACTGCCGTCGGCGTTCGACGTCCTCGCCCATGAGAACGCTGAACAATCGCTCGGCTTCGCCGGCTTCCTCAAGCGTCACGCGCATCAGCACGCGGCGGCCCGGATCAAGCGTGGTTTCCCAAAGCTGCTCGCTGTTCATCTCGCCCAGACCCTTGAATCGCTTGATTTCGATGCCAACTTTTCCCAGAGCCAGGATCGCCGGAAGAATTTGCCCGACGCCGGCGACATCGTGCGTTTTGTCGTCGCTGATCAGGGCATACTTCGTCGGCAGTTTTTCCCCGCTGACGGATTCCTCCTGCGTGAGAAAGTAATCGTCGATAGAAAGACCGTGCTGATTGAGCTGATCGATCAGCTTGTCGAAGTCCTTCAATTCGTGAAGCTCTTGGACCTTTCGCCGCGGACGCCCGTTATCTTCCGGCGCCGTTGCCGGGTGCTCGATCGGATTCTTCGGGCTCGTCGCGATCCTTCGTCAGGGAATCCTTCCCATCCTCCACGACGTGGAAAAGAGGAAATTCGCCGTTCTCCTGTGAATATGCGAGCACACGGGCGAAGTCGATGCCGCGGCGCTGCACGATCTTGACCAACTCTTCGAGTTTGCCCAGAAGATCGACCACTTTTCTGAGTTCATCGCCGGTGACGCGCGAGCGTTCCTTGCCTTCATCGTCGCGGATGACCAAATGCGCGCCCTCAAGGCCCAGATCGGTCAGGGCCTTTCGCATCGACCGCTCGTTGAGGACGTATTCGCTCTTTTTCTTGCGGAGTACCTGATAAAGCGGCGGCTGGGCGACGTAAATCCGGCCGGCGCGGATCAGTTCCTGCATGTGGCGAAAGAAAAACGTGAGCAGAAGCGTGCGGATATGGCTGCCGTCGACGTCGGCGTCGGTCATGATGACGACCTTGCCGTAGCGGCGTTTCTCAAGGTTGAAATCCTCGCGGAATGCCGCAGCCCAGGGCGCTGATGATCGTGCGGATTTCCTCGTGGGAAATGCATTTTGACGGCGTTGGCTTTCTCGACGTTGAGGATCTTTCCAAAGAGCGGAAGAATAGCCTGGAGATTGGAATCGCGCCCCTGCTTGGCGCTGCCGCCGGCGGAATCGCCCTCGACCAGGAAAATCTCGGTGTCTTCGTTGGATTTGCTGCGGCAATCGGCGAGCTTGCCGGGCAGGCTGTTCCCTTCCAGGCTGTTTTTGCGGCGGGTCAGCTCGCGTGCCTTGCGCGCGGCCTCGCGCGCTTCGGCCGCCAGCATGCCTTTTTCAAAAATCGACCTGGCTTCCTTGGGATTCTCCTCGAAATACGAACCGAGCTTTTCGTTGACCGCCTGCTGGACGAACGATTCGACTTCCGGATTGAGCAGCTTGTCCTTGGTCTGACTTTCAAATTGCGGCTCCGGGAGCTTGACGCTGATGATGGCGACAAGCCCCTCGCGCACATCGTCGCCGCTGGGACGGATGTCCTTCATCAGCTTGGCGGCTTCGGCGTAGCGATTGATCGTGCCGGTCAACGCCGTCTTGAAGCCGCTCAGATGCGTGCCGCCGTCGTGATTGTTGATGTTGTTGGCGAAAGTCAGGAGCGTTTCGTTGTATCCATCGCTGTATTGCATCGCGACTTCTACGATGAGCCGGTTTTCGGTGTCTTCCTTTTTGAAATAAATGACCGGATGCAACGATACTTTTCCCTCGTTGAGGCTCTGGATGTACTCGACCAGACCATTTTCGTATTTCAGGTCTTCGCGTTTTCCAATGCGTTCGTCCTCAACAACGATCCGCAATCCCTGGTTGAGATACGCCAGCTCGCGAATGCGGCCGATGAGCATTTCGTACTTGAATTCGATATCGGGAAAGATTTCCGGATCGGGCTTGAAGGTGACTTTGGTTCCGGGCTTGGACGATTTTCCGATGACCTTGAGATCGCTGGTTTTAACGCCGCGGGAAAATTCCATCTGATATGTTTTGCCATCGCGATTAACTTCGACCTCAAGCCATTCGGAGAGGAAGTTGACCACCGAAGCGCCCACACCGTGAAGCCCGCCGCTGGTCGCATAGGGCGAACCGTCCTTGTGGTCGAATTTTCCCCCGGCGCCCAGCGTGGCGAAAACGACCTCTACAGTGGGGATTTTTTCGGTCGGATGAATCCCGACCGGAATACCGCGGCCGTCATCGGCAATGGTGGCGGACCCGTCGGCGTTGATCTTGACCAGGATATTTTTGGCGAAACCGGCCAAAGCCTCATCGATGGAATTGTCGACAATTTCGTAGATGAGGTGGTGTAAGCCCTTGGTATTATTACCGCCGATATACATTCCCGGGCGGGTGCGGACGTGTTCGACGTCGTTGAGCACCCGGATCATCCCTTCGTCGTATTTGCTGTTGGAAGAGGCGGGGGTTTCGGGTACGTTGTTTTCAGCCATCCATGCGCTCCAGTCAATGGTAACTTTAAGGTTCACCCGCCCACGCGTCTCGCCCTACCATGAGGACGCCGGAGGTGAGATGAAACGAACAGAATATTATCAACAAATCCGGCTGGATTGCCACGATTGCGGGGCCAAAGAGATACCGCAAAAACAGCCAATTCTAGGCTTTCGCGCGGAAATCTTTTGCATTCTTTTTGCGGCCTTGCTGAGCCTGGTCCAAGGGGCGTGGGCAAGCACCGTTTCAGGCGGGTCGGGAGCGCAATCATCCAATGCGAAAATCGCGGCGCTGATCGAGCAATTGAGATCAGATGATGCGGCCAACCGACAATCGGCCGCCGCAGCGATTACGAGCATGGGCGAAGCGGCGCGGCCCATGATTCTGCAATTGGTTCGATCGCAGGATCCCGGTCTGCGGCAACAAGCGGCACAAATCCTTCTAAACTTGCCCTGGTATATCCCCAACGACCCGCCGCAGGTGAAAAAACTTCTGATGGGATACGGCTCGCCCGAAGTCGAATTGCGGCGAGAGATCGTCGGCGCCCTGGCCCTGCTCGAGAACGGAGCCGGCCTCGATGCTCTATCCCGCCTGATGGGCGAAGAACCCAGCCCGGCGGTGCAATGGTCGATCGTCAGTTGCCTGCGGCAAGTGGGAAATCTGGACGGATTCCGGACGCTCCAGGCCCCGGCGGACAATTCACGGATGCTAGCGCTCTGCGGATACGCAAAACTCTCCGTGGATATGCCCGCTGCGATGGATGATCTGCGCAATGCGCCGAACTGGAATGCACCGACCCGGCGGACGATGACGGTGAATTCGATTTCGTGATTCGCGTCCTGGCCGATGAGGCCTGCCAGCACAAACGATATGAAGAGGCCGCCGATTGGCGGCGAAGAGAACTGGCCAGGGGCAGCACTTCCGACGGCGAAGGAGTTCCGATCGCGCTGGTGGAGCTTTTCGCCCTGCAGGGCGACTACGGGCCGATCAAGGGGTTGGAAGATGATATCCGCAAGGCCGGTGACGACATCCAGCGGCCCAAACTTCAATACGCCCTCGCGCGGCTTTATCGGCAAATGGGCGATTCCGCCAAAGCCAATGCGGCCCAACAGGTGGCGTTCGCCGGATCGACCAGCCGGATGCAACGCTATGACGTCGGCGATTTTCTGTGCGATCACGGCTGGAACGATCTCGCCGAGTCGGAACTGAAAGCATATCTGCAGATGGACGCTCCGGACGGAGGAGCCGAACTGCGGCAAACGGACGCCAATGTGCACCTGCACCTGGCGGGGATTGCGATTGAGCGGGACGACGATCAAACGGCCGCGCACGAAAAAGAACAGGCCATGCTGCTGCTGCCCAAGGATGAAACCCTGACGAAAGAGGACGCGGCCGGCCATCGATGGACGGTCGGCCCCGAGGTGATCTGGGCGGAGATTTACTGGCGATACCTTCGCGCGGCCGTCGCCCGGCATGACGAACCCGAGATCAATCGTCGGCTCGAACAATTGCTGCAACTAAAACCCACCGATGCCGACATTGCCATCGAAGTGGTTCCCCTGCTTCGCCATAAAGGCAGGACCGTCGATGCCAATCTGATGTTCCAGTGGGCCTACGACGACATGAAAAAGGACCTGGATTCGGACCCCACGGACCCCGGAAAACTAAACGGGATTGCCTGGCTGTGCGCGAAATGCGATCGGAATCTTGAGGATGCAAAAGTCTGGGCCGAGAAGGCGGCGGAAATCGCCCCCGACAACGCGGCCATCCTGGATACCGAGGCGGAAGTGAATTTTCACCTGGGCCGGACGGACGAGGCGGTTCGACTGGAAACAGCGGCAAGCGCACTGCAACCCGATGACGGATTCATGAAATCGCAGCTCGCGCGCTTCAAGGCAGCGGCACATGCACCCGCAACTCGACCTTGATCCTTTCCTCATCGCAGACGGCCCGTTCGACAGTCAACAGGCCAGCCAGATGCGTCCGCAGCGCTAGGGCTTGTGATATTCGAGTAAACAACGCCATTCGGCACGAACCCCGTACCCGATACTACTCTTCTTTCTCGTCTCGAAGAAAACAGTGTTAAAAACGCAGAATAACCGAGGTCTCGACCGCATTCACCGCCCGCGTATGATGGCTTTATAAAGATGTTCCGACTATCCCGCGAAGTTCGATTTGGCGTCAATCCACAGGAGGATGGCCAATTAAACTATCCGCCGACCAACGGATTTGCCGGATACCCTTCCCTCACCGGGATCGGACACTATTTTTCGCTGGAAGTGACGCTCGTCGGCGAGCCTGCCGCCGAATCGGGGTGCGTCCAGAACATCAAGGTGATCGATGAAAAGGTCCGCGAAATCATCGTCCCGATGGCCGCGGCCTTCGTTCGCCGCGGCGCGACCGCCGGCGGTGGAATGCTCCTCGCCGGAATCTTTGAGCATTTGAAAAACGCCTGGCCCGGGTCGGAACTGCATCGTCTTCGCCTGGCGTTAAGTCCATTCCTCACGTTATCCCTCTTTGCCGTGGAGTTCCCCATGATCCGCCTCAGCCAGAAATTCGAATTCTCGGCTTCGCATCGGCTGCACAATCCAGCTCTGAGCGACGCACAAAACCAATCGCTCTTCGGCAAATGCAACAACCCGCACGGCCATGGCCACAACTATGTCCTGCAGGTGACGGTGGCCGGCCTGCCGGACAGCAGCGGGCACCTGATCGACATTCCGCAATTCGAGCGGGTCGTGGCCTCGACCGTGGTGGAGCCGTTCGATCATCGCTATCTGAACCTGGAAATCCCCGAGTTTTCGGAACTGATCCCGACGGTGGAAAACATCGCCATGGTGATTTTTCGCATGCTCAAGCCGAAACTCGAGGCGACAAAAGTAAAGCTGGCGGGGGTGACGCTGTGGGAAACGACGAAGACTTGGTGTGAGTATATGGAGTAGGCACTGGCCAAGCTCGCCCTAAGGCTGCGTGGCCGGCTGCGTTGTCGAAGCGTTATCCGTTCCGCGCTTGGCCTCCCAATCATTTTTCATGGGATCCTGGTCGCCGAACTTTACGTTCAGCGTTCCCTTGATCGTGTCGCCGGTCAGCTTGCCGTCGTAGTTCACCGTGATCGTGTCGTCGTTGAACGGCCGAGTGACCGTGAACGAGACTTCGCCATCCTTCACCTTGCCATCCTTGATGTCGAAAGATTTCTGGTCGAAGCCGTCCAGAAACACGCCGGTCAGCTTCTGGCCGTCCTGAGTGAGCTTGGCTGACATGTCAATGGAATTGCCGTCGGGTGTCTGGATCGTCCATTTCCACGAACCTGTTGCGTCGGTGGCCGATGAATCCCCCGCCAGGACCGGCCCCGATCGCGCCAGCCAAATTCCGAGTATTGCCATCATCGCCAGACCAATGGTCATTTTGCGCATGAGATCCTCCATCCGTTGCTGTGGATGAAACTGTATTCCTCCGGCCGCATTTCTGCAATTCCACAGGATTTAGCCCACAGCCGATTCCGCATCGCTCGTCGTATCCGCCATCCACCACAGAACCATCAGCGGGGCCATTCGGCCTACGAGAATGATGGCGCTATACGCGAAAAACAAGCCTTTTTGATCCATGACGGCAGAAGCCGTAAAGCCCACGTTGCTCAGGGCACTGATGGCATCGAACAATGTATTGTCTGCCGGTTCGATCCCGGAGACATAAGCCAGCAACAGGACGGCGGCCAGGGCCAGACCAAGATAAACCGCGAGCCAGACAACAGCGATGGCGAAGGATCGGCCGGGATTTTGGCCGCGCAGGAGCTTTTGAGTTCCGCGGAAAAGTTCAACGAATGTGGTGGGTTTCAGTCCCCCTCCGGTGCCGGCGGAGTTGGCGCCGATCATCATCAGGACGATCAGGAACCAGCGGGCGGGTTGCGTGAGATCGGATATTCCGGCGATCGCCATTCCACCGGTGCGAGATTCGATGGCCAGAGCCGAACTGGTTGGAAGCTGGGATCGAAGCCCGTCCCAGGTAAACGCGCCGCGCCCGGCCTGGTTCAGGGCCAGAATGGTCATCAGGCCGATCACGTAAATCCATGCCGACGACACGATGACCGACCTGGAATGGGCCGAGAGTTTGGCCCGGAAGACGATTGCGCACCAGAGTTCCATGAGCACGGGAAGCCCAAGCCCGCCGAGGATCGTCAGGGGAAGAACGATCGCATGGATGGGAAACGGCTTGGGCAGGTCGGCGATATACAACCCGCAATTGCCGAAGCTGCTGGCGGCCAGAAAAAGAGCGTGAAACGGCGAATGGTCCGAATCCGACAGATTCCACAGCAGGGATGTGCCGATCAGCAGGGCCGCGGCTTCTACGAGAAAAGCGGCCAGGATCAATTCACCGTCCGTGAATGGCATGCGAACGATGCGAATGACGGCCAATCCGCCGACGATCATCGTGAACAAGCTTCCGCAGACGATCAGGAGCAAAGCGGTCCATTGACCGAAATCATTCAGCCCGCCGACACCGGGGCTTACATCGAAGCCGGAGAGCGTCGCCGAGTTCATGGCGATGAAAAGCGCCCGGACGGGATTTGGATTCCCGGCCGCCGAGCCATATTTCCAGATGCAAAAGAATCCGACCAGAACCATTCCAAGAAAGCCGGGAAACAGCCAATTGGAAAGATCGCGGCCGAACCCGCCATTGATAGAAACAGACGGCGAAGGCGACGCGATGACAGGCGACGGTGGATTGGAGTTGGGCTTATTCTTGCTGGCCAAAGTGGCTATTTCCCGTACGGCTATTTCCCGTAAACCTTTTCAGGCTCGAAAATCTTCTTGCCGACAACCTTCCAATCGTCCGCGCCCTTCTGGTATTCGCGGAAGAAGCAACTGTAGAAACCCTCGTGGCAGGCTGCTCCGACCTGTTCAACCTTGATGAGCAGAACATCCTGATCGCAATCGATCGCGATCGACTTGACGGTTTGGACGTGCCCGCTGGTCTCGCCCTTGAGCCAAAGCTTATTGCGGCTGCGGCTGAAGAAATGCGTCTTGCCGCTCTGAATCGTTTTTTCAAGCGAATCGCGGTTCATCCAGGCCATCATGAGAACCTGCCCGTTGGCCGCGTCCTGAATAATGGCGGGAATAAGCCCGCCGGAGTCGAATTTGAGGTTGGAGAGCTGCAGATCCATCGTGATATTTGTCGGGACGTGTGGGGGATTTGTCAAATTTCTTGCATCTGGCTTGAAGAAAGAGCCTCACGCAGAGGCGCAAAGGCGCAGAGGGTTTTTCTCTTTAACTTCTTTGCGCCTCCGCGCCTCTGCGTGAGATTCTGTGTTGAATGAATTCGAATCGATCCGCGCTGAATAAATGGTCCGCGATCATTCGATTTTATTGACACAATCCAGTAGAATTTACGATTCGCTATGGCAGAAACAACACCGCCTCCGCCGGCCGATCGGATTGAGAATCTCCAGATCGAGCAGGAACTTCAGGACAGCTATCTCACGTATGCGATGAGCACGATCATGGACCGGGCTCTGCCCGATGTCCGCGACGGGCTTAAACCCAGCCAGCGGCGAATCCTCGTCTCCATGAACGATTTGAATCTCCGGCCGGGAAGCAAGCACCTGAAATGCGCCAAGATCGCCGGCAACACCAGCGGCGACTATCACCCCCACGGCGAGGCGATCGTCTATCCAACCCTCGTCCGCATGGCCCAGGATTGGAACCTGCGAGCCACCCTTATCGATGGGCAGGGAAATTTCGGCAGCACCGACGGCGACCCCCCCGCCGCCATGCGATACACCGAGGCAAGGCCCACCAACGTCGCCCAGGAGATGTTGGTTGACCTTGAGTACGAGACGGTCGATTTCCAGCCGAATTACGATGAGCGGCTAATGGAACCAACGGTCCTCCCGGGCCGCTTTCCCAATTTGCTGGTCAATGGATCGACCGGGATCGCGGTGGGAATGGCGTGCAATCTCCTGCCGCATAATCTGAGAGAAATCTGCAAAGCCATCGTGCATGTGATCGACAATCCGGATTGCGAACTCGCCGAGCTTCTCGAAATCGTGCCCGGCCCCGATTTTCCAACAGCCGGAATCATCCGCGGCAAAGACGGCATCGTCGATGGCTACAAATCGGGCCGGGGCCGACTAACCCTCCAGGCCAAAATCGTCGTCGAGGAGCAAAAGAACGGCAAAAGCATCGTCGTCATCGAAGAGATTCCCTACGGCGTAATTCGCAAGTCGATCGTGGAATCCGTCGCCGAATGCGTGAAGAAAGACCTCATCAAGGATATTTCCGGCATCAACGATGAAAGCGGCCGCGAATACAATTGCCGGATCGTCGTCGATCTCAAACGCGATGCCGATCCGAACGTGATTATCCGCCAGCTTTATGAATACACGCCGTGCCAGATCACGGTGAGCATGATCAACATCGCGCTGGTCAATCGCCAGCCGCGGACGATGGGGCTGAAGGAGCTGATCCAGCATTTCATCGCCCATCGGAAGGAAGTCATCACGCGCCGGACGCGGTTCCTGCTTCGAAAAGCACAACAGCGCGGGCATATTCTGGAAGGATTGATCTTCGCCGTCTGCGACATCGACGAGGTGGTCAAGCTGATCCGCAGTTGCAAGACGCGGGAAGAAGCGATCACCCGGCTGCGCGAGCGGGCCTTTCGGATTTCGCCGACCCATCCCGCCGCTTCGCAGATTCCCGCCTCGCTGATGGAGCGAACCGCCGCAAAACCCGTGATGCTGACGCAGGCCCAGGCCGAAGCGATCGGCCGGCTGCAACTGATCCAGCTCGTCGGCCTGGAAATGGAGAAACTGGTCGGCGAATACCGTTCAGTCGTCGAGGAAATCGAGGGGTACGAGGCGATCCTCCGCGATGAGGCGCTGATCATGGACATCATCCGCGAGGACACGATCGAATCAGCGAAAAATACGGCGACGAGCGGCGAACCAAGGTCGAGGGAAGCGTCAGCGATTTCAACATGGAATCGCTGATCGCGCAAGAAGACGTGGTGGTGACCGTTTCGCACGAGGGATACGTCAAGCGGCTGCCGGTGGACACCTACCGCAGCCAGGGCCGCGGCGGGCGCGGGATTCGCGGCTCCGAGGCCAAGGAAGGCGATTTCGTCGAGCATCTGTTCGTCGCCAACACGCACGACTATCTCCTGTTTTTCACCAACCAGGGCCGGGTTTATGAGCGGCGGGTTTACGATGTTCCGGAAATGAGCCGGACAAGCCAGGGACGTGCCGCGGCCAATCTGCTGGAATTTCAGCAGGGAGAAAAGATCGCCAACGTGCTGGCGATCAAGGATTTCACCGGCGGCGAGCAATTCCTGCTCTTCGCGACGGCGAAGGGAACCGTCAAAAAGACGGCGCTGAGCGCTTACGACAATATTCGATCCAACGGCATCATCGCCATCGGATTGGAAGAAGGCGATTCGCTGATCGATGTCTGCGTGACCGGCGGGAAAGACCACATCATCCTGGGCACGAAGAGCGGACTGGCCATCCGATTTGAGGAGACCGATGTTCGCGCGATGGGCCGGCCGGCCGGCGGCGTCACCGGAGCGCGATTCAAGCGCGATGGGGATCAAGTGGTCGCGATGCTGGTCGTCGCCAACGGCGAGAATGCGGGAACGAAAGTCCTCACGGGTTGCGTGAACGGGTATGGAAAGCGAACGCCGCTGGAGGATTATCCGGTCAAGGGCCGGGGAACGCGCGGGGTGATCAACATCGACGCCACCGAACGCAACGGCGATGTCGTCGGCATGAAGCTGGTCACCGATGCCGATGAAGTGATGCTGATCACCGAACGCGGGATTCTGATCCGCACGGGCGTGCTGGAAATCCGCGAAACAGGACGAAACGCGGCGGGCGTGCGGCTGATCAAGCTGGACGAGGGAGACCGGCTCGTCGCGATGGCGAAGGTGGATAAGGAAGAGCAAGAGGAAAAGACCGGGGAAGAGAAACCGGCGGAAGAAAAACCCCCAGAAGAAAAACCAGAAACTCGAAATCCGAATGACCCTTCGAGAACCTCAGGGCCAGATGGCGAATCAAATCCGAAGTCCGAATGACGAAAAGGAATTCGTTCGGCTTTTGGCGCTTGTCGCGATCTCGCTGGGCGCGGCGGCGGCGTGCCGGTGGGCGGCGGGGAATTCATTGGGACTTTTCTTCGGCGGACTTTTTGCGGCGACTTTTTTGACGCCGGCGGCAGTGCTCGGATCGGGCAATTTTGCCAGGGCGATCAGCGGATTGGCGGTGGTCGTGGGGCCTATCGTAATCGTCTGGGTTATCCCCGTCCTAAAAGGATCGGATACGCCCGGACAATGGGCGCAAACCGTCTTGATCCTGGCGGCATATTCAGCCGCAGTCGCGGGAATCGCACTGGTTTTGGCGCGGGCGGGATGCCCGGCCGTTTTCGCGGCTGCGGTGGCGATCGTAATTGGACTAGCGTGGCTGACATGGCCGGTCTGGTTGTCCTCGATTCTGGTCGCCAGCGGGCTGGGCGGAATTGTCCAACATCTTGTCGCGGTGCATCCCCCGCTGGCGATCAATGGAATCCTGACCAACGAGCCGGCCTGGACCGAGCGGTCGCTGGCATATCATTTGACGAATTTGAATCAGGATGTTCCGATACGTCTGCCCACGAACGCGGCGGCGTGCGCGGCGATGCATGGAATCCTGGGTTTGGTCCTGTGGGCCGCGGCGATGGTTCGACGGCCCAAAGTGTGAGCCGGGTGTTTTGAAAACAACGGCAATCCGTTTACAGTAAGCTCCAATGTCTGAAATCCGACGTTCGTCCGTTCCCCTTCCAGTTGTCGTTGTGTTTGCCTGGCTGATCCCCGGCGGAGGATATTTCCTCATCGGCGAACGCGCGCGGGCCGTTACGTCCGGCGTGGCGATCGTCGCCCTCTTCCTGGCGGGAATCCTGATCGGCGGCATTCGCATCACCGATCCGCCCGGCTGGGGGCAATATGGATATATGACCCAACTGGTCCAGCGTTTCGACCGGCGCCGGCAGCAAATGGAGGATGAATACACCCGGATCGAGCCGGCCAGCGCCGATGAATCGCGCGATCCAAGCGAGGATGACCGTGACCAGCCGGCCGGCCCGGCGCTGCTCCGCCAGCCGATGGCCGAGCTGGGAGACAAACCCTGGTACGTCGGTCAGATTCTCTGCGGCCCGATCGCGCTGGTGGCATCGGCCGTCTCCGTGAGCGCGGCTCATCCATCGGCCGCGTCACCGACGGAAGAGACCTGGCCGTCTTCGCATTCCCGGTCATGGGAAATCGGCGCGCTGTATACCGCGGTGGCCGGGATGCTCAATCTGCTGGTGATCATCGATGCGGCCTACCGCGCGGGGCAAGTTCAAGAATAGCAACAATAGAAATGTAGCAGTAAATGTTGATCTTTATCACTCTTGCATACACGCCGTTTTTCGATCCTTTACCGATCTGGGCCAAGCCGTGGTTTTGGCCGCTGCTACTGTTGCCGCTGTGCCTGGCGGTGGCGGTGGTTTACAAATGCGTTCGCTGCCGAACGATGAACCAGGTGCCGCGCGAGGCGATGGGGTTATTCATAACCATCGTGCTGGGAATGATCCTGACGGCGGCGGCGCTGGCGGGGCTCGCGGCGATAATGGATTGAGGATTTGTATACAAATCCGAAACCAGAAATCCGAAATCCGAACCCCGTGCGCCGGGATCTAGCGATGACGAATCAAGTCCGAACGACCGAAACTCGAATGAAATTCAATTTAACCGCTAAGATCGCGGGAGAGGAAACCGCGTTTTTGAGCGAATTTTCCACGACGACAAGTGGACAGGTCGTGGGCGCTCTGGTTTTATTGCGGTTTAACAATCGGGGGCGGAGCGAGCTGATTAATCGGACCGAGACCGGGTCGCATGCCACCTCATTGCGCTAGGCGGGGAGGGCTGCGCTTCCAAATCTCTTGGTGAATTTCCGTCGGAATCTAGCGGTCTGGAGGTCTGAGCTTCCCGGAAAAGGCGGTTTCCGGCGGGTATCAACGTCCCTATCCAATTGTTAACTAGAACGCCGATAACAGTTCAGAATGGGTAATCGAAACAAAACTGCGCTCGGAGAGACCACCGATTCTGAATTCGCGAAGGTGAAAGAGTGGCTCTCTGATCCCGTCCGCGTGAAATCTTCCGGCGTAAATTCGGCTGGCCATAGATTGGGTTATCGATGGTGAGAGGACTCAGCGATATTGCATAGATCAGTTGAAAGCTGGCGAAAAAGTCTACAGTATATTTTCACAGGCGCACCACAGTTGTCTGCTTTACGATTGATTGCACGACTGCTACTCTTTGCGAGCTGGCGTGAAGTCGCGTTTCCCAAAAGGCGGTGCGAAATGGATTCGTCTCAGTCGGCCTTAGATCATGATCGTGTCGTATCTGCGCTCCCGCATATCCACGAAGCCGTCGAGCGATTGCTTCAAGCATGGGACGCGATCGGCGCAGCCGAAAGAATTCTTGACTTTGAGATCACTACCGGCGAATTGCAGGATTTGGCCGGAGGAATTGATGATCCTGGCTCGGTTCCTGCCAAGGTAACGTTCAAGGTTGTGACGGACTGGTTGGAGAGGATTAGATTCGCAGCTAAATGAGTATGAATGAATGTTACAAAAGGCAACGCAATGCCTCGACCCCGAAACGATGGAACGCCTTGGACCCGTGATCAACTCATTTTAGCGTTCGACTTATATTGCCGCATCCCCTTTCGAAAAACAAAAGCTTCGAATCCAAAAGTAAAAGAACTCGCCGCACTTTTGAATCGAACGCCAGCGTCGATCGCACGCAAGCTCGGAAATTTCGGCACATTCGACCCGAATTTGGCCCGGAACGGAATTGTCGGGCTATCGCACGGGAGCAAGCACGATAAACAGATTTGGAACGAGTTCCATCAAGATTGGTCGGGACTGGTAGAATTAGCGCACGGATTGCGGCAACGATTGTCTGTTGGCGAAAATCGGCTGGGAGAAGATCTTGTACAGCCAACCGGGCCATCGGTACGACTCGCGACGGTGGAGCAACGAGTACATCAAACATTCTTTCGGGATGCAGTATTAAGCAGTTATGAGGAGCGTTGCTGCATTACGGCAATTCCAATCGGCGAATGTCTTGTCGCGGCGCACATTATTCCTTGGGGTATTGATGAACGCCGCCGCACAGATCCGACTAATGGTCTTTGTTTGCCTGCCACTTTTGACCGACTGTTTGACGCAGGGATAATCACAATTGCTCACAATTTGAGAGTTCAAGTTGATCGCTCAACTTACAATCTCTTAGATCGCGCCGTCGTCGATCAGGTGAACATTAGGGATGGGCAGCAAATCACGGCTCCACGTCGTTTCGCACCGGATCTTGATTGTCTCCGCTGGCACCGCGAGAATATTTTTCGTGGTAGATAGATTTAATACTCTTCACAGAACTGTCGGACAGAAAACGCGGCGCGTGACCGTCGCACGACTCTACTGCTACGACGAATTGGTTGGCGGATGCTCATCGTGTGGGAATGCCAGTTGAAATCCCCGGAGCGGTTGACGAAAAGACTGCTAACATTTCTGGGTTGATAAGCGCAAGACATTAGGTTGGTTCGGGCAATCTCCAAATCCATTCGCCCGGATTCGGCCCGCGGTCGCGTTGGATGAAGAGGTGGTCGGCGGCGCGTTGGACGGTGCGGTAGATCAGGCCGGCGTTGTCGGCTTCTATGCGGATTTCGTGGGCGGGCATGGGGCCGGGTTGTAGAAGTTTTTTGAGCCAGGATTCGGCGGATTGGCGTTCGAGGGGAGGGGGGCCGGAGGGGAGGCGGGGGAGAGTGGCGAGGGCTTCGTCGGCGGTGAGGGGAATGGATTCCTTTTCCCAGGTGATTTTAGGCGTTTGAGAAAGAGCGTGATTCGGACCCTCACCCGATCTTGCGGAAACTAACTGAGGACTGGGAGAGGGGAAAGAACTGGCGATAGTGAAGGCGAGGCCGGGGGATTCGGGAGAGAAATTGGATTTGCCGGAGAGGAGGTAGCGGCGGGATTTAATTTGGGAATCGCGCATCAGGTGCCAGATGTTGCGGGAGATGGAAGTGAAGGCGGTGCCGCCGAGGATGCGCTGGTCGGCGTAGCCGCGGTCGCGGTTGCGGAGGTGGTGGACGAGGAGGATGGCGGGGCCGTAGCGCTGGGCGAGGTGGAAGAGAGTGGCGAGGGATTTTCGGATGATGGGGTCGTGGCGGATGTCGGAGCCGGGGAAGAAGGAGGCGATGGGGTCGAAGATGACGAGCTTGCAATCGGGGAGGTTCATCAATGCGTCTTCGAGGGGGTCGTAACGTTCGAGATTGAAAAAGAGATCGGGGTTGGTGGTGCATTTGGCGATGTCGTGAAGAGTGCTAAGGATATGGATTTTGGAGAGATCGGCGTTGTGGGCGAGGAGGCGGGGGCGAATGATCTGGGCGGGGTCGTCCTCGTGGGTGATGAAGATGACGGAGCCTTTAGTATTTTCAGTGCCATCGGGCCAAGGGGAGCCGGTGGAGATTCTGGCGGCAAGGTCGGTGGTGAGGAGGCTTTTTCCGTGGCCGGGGCGCGAGACGAGGAGGGAGATCTGTGCGAGGGGGAGTCGGCCGGGCCAGAGCCAAGGGATGGGGGCGGGGGTTAGGGTGAAGAAGGGGGTGAGGGAGTGGTGGGTGGACATGGGGGATTGGTGAATGGGGCTTTGAATGAATGGATGACACGGCGACTGAAGTCGCCGCGCCGCGCGAATACGGGCGCACGAATACTGGAGCGCTGTTCGAATTTTTCAAGAATCTCAAATGGGGAGACAGGTTTGGTGAGCCGATGTTACATGATGCAACGAAACGTAGAACTCTGCGCGAATTTTTTTGGGGGAACCGTGTGAACAGGCTCGGGGAAAGAGGTTCCTCTATATATGGGTATGGGAGGTGAAGGTTTTGGGCGTGTTTTTGGGAAATCGGGGAGGTTTGAAAATAATTTTGAACGGCGCCCTGCCCGCTCTTTTTTTCTCTTTCTGTAAGAGGGTCGCTACGGATTTAAATACCCCCCGGATGGCCATCGGGGGGCTTTGTGGGGGATTAGTGGACCCGCCTGACTCTCGGGCGCAGGCTCAACCCCAAAGCAGTGACCGCAAACAATACATCGGCAGATGGTTCCGGGACGGCCACGCCGCTGACGGCGAAGATCGCCATGTTGCTTGAGTCGCCGCTGGCTCCGTCGAATGTAAATGTCAGCGATGAGATCGGATCGACCTGGTCGTTGAGGCCGAGATCGACCTGGTACAGGTTGGGATTGTTGCCGTCGTTTTCGAAGGAGCCGTTGTCCACATCGATTCGCTCCTGCGCGGTCCAGGCGACGGTGCCGTTGTTGAACCAATCGGGAGAGACCGCGCCGTCGATGGTCTCGGATGTGCCGTTGGCGAAATTGACCGTGACGTCGAACGGCTCGTTGCCGTTGCCATCGGCTACCAGGATCGACAGGCCGCCGTATGCCTGGGGTTGCGTGAGCGTCAGCGTGCCGGTGGGATTTGCGGCCCCCAGCAAAAGAGCGTCGGGGCCGGAATAAGACTGCATCTGGAAGATATGGTTGGGGTCGTTCTGGCTGACGAAGGTGCTGCCGCTGGCGGGTAAGCCGGCGGTTGGATTGGATGCGTCGGCTCCCTGCTCGAAGAAGGTGTCGCCTCCTTTGAGGACTCCATCATCCATGGTCGCGGTGATTGTCCCAGTCGCGCTTGCGGTGCCGGCGGGGACGATCAGCGACTGTGTAAAGCCTGTGACGCCGATGGGTGAATAGGTTGCTGAAGCGGGGAGCGTCTTGAATAAGAAGTTGGAAATGGTTTGAGTGGACGCATTTCCGTCGGTGGCGCCCGTGATGCCGACAAGTGCGGCGTTGCTGCCGACTATTGAAGCAAGATTGACGCCTGTATAGGTCTGGCTGGCGGCCGCGCCGGTGGCGAGGTCGGCGATCGTTTGCGTCAGCGTGGTCCCCGAATAAGAGAGGCGCACGATCATGGTGTCGCCGGTGCTGAGGTTAATGTTGTTCAGGTTATTCAACGGCCCTTGCTGGCCGCCGGTGCTTAATTCGCTGCCGCCCTGATAGCTTTCCTCGCCGTTATAGAGGTTTAAGCCGATCGCGGCTGAGCCGTTGGTGATGCCGGCGTATCCCAGGCCGCCACCGCCGACGCCCAGCGCGGTCATGCCGCCGGTGGTTGGATTCTGGAACGCGATCGTCGATCCATCCCCCAGCCAGGAACTGTCACCCGTGGCTTGATAGGTATAGCTGGCGGTGAAGGCGGTGATTGACTGCGGCAACGTATTCCAGGCGCTCACCACTTCATTGCTTTGCCCGTCAGTCACCTCAAAGGCGCTGGCGTTCAGGGAAATTGAGTTTTGACCGGGTCCGGAAATATTCACCGGCCCGAAATCGGAGAAGCCGGTAATGTCCGCCGAAGTTGAATAAGCCGACACGCCTACCACTGCCGCACCGAGTGCGGCGAACCGACGCCATGTTTTCTGCATTGTTTCTCCCTATCCCTGTGCCGCCCTACGCGGCACGTCATGAACATACGATTAAAAACAGCGGCAAGTCGAATCGATTCGATGAACTGGAGTCGAATCCGGGCCTCGAGCTGGGGAAAGAGGAAAGGAAATCGGAGGATGTTGGCCGGGCAGGCGCAAGAAATTGAAGATGAATCGGAAAAGCGACAAACAGCTGCGCCGCTAATCGGGATATTGTTTAGCGGGACTGTGTGTTCTTCATCACAGGCGGATGATTTTTACCGGATGTATTTCTGGAAATGATGGATGAAGGGAGTGATCGTGTCGCGCAGATCGCCCCCGCTCCCTCCTTGATCTTTCGACATTATCGCCCTTCTACTTAAGCGAGAAGTCAAGTGAGCTGAGACCGGTGTCGATAGGCTTGTGGAAGCGGACGCCTGCGTTAAGGCGCTTTGCCACATAATGATATGAATTGTTAGAGGGATTGCGCAACGGCTCGTGCCTCGGCTGCGACCGCATGCTCCCGCCGCGGCTTATAGACCAGAAAAGACGACCCGATGAGTTCCAGAATATCGTCCCTGATCACCAGCCGCCGCGAAGCCATCGAACGGACTCTCGAAGGCCTGAAGCTGCTTCCCTCCAGCGCGGCCGTCGCGATGAAGGTCATGGATCTCAAACGCCGCGATGGCGCCGGCGCCGCCGACACGGCCCGCGTGATCGCCGCGGACGCCGCCCTGGCCGCCAAGATCCTGGCACTGGCCAACTCAGCCGCCTTCGCGCCGGTCATACCGGTCACGCGTCTTTCCATCGCCATCGCCAAGATCGGCCTCAATAATCTTTTGCCGCTGGTGTTCGGGCTATCGATCGCCGGCATCTTCAACAAGCTGACGCTTCCGGCTGACATACAGGCACAGCTTTGGCGAGCCTCACTGCTGAAGGCAGTAACCGCCCGCTGCTGTGTTCGTCGAATCGGTGGCCCTTTCGTCAATGCCCCCGCTCGCGAGGCCGCCGCCGAAGAGGCCTTCCTCGCCGCGTTGTTTCAGGATATCGCCCTGCCCGTTTTCAGTGCGGGCGATCGCTCCATGTGGCCCGAGTTTCTCAACGTCCTGGACGTCTCCGATGAAGAACGCCCGGAGCGCGAGGCCGCGCTTTACGGGGTGGATCACACGGAGATCGGCGCCACGGTTGCCCGAATGCTCGGGCTGCCCCAGGTATTTATTGCCGCGACCGGGGCGCACCACGCCGGCGTCCGCGCCCTCACCGCCGTCGGCGCGGGACCGATCGCCATCGCCCTGGATGTCGCCGCTTCGCTTCCGCATCGCCTGCCGTCATTCTCCGCAAAATGTCTCAGCACGCTGGTCGTCCGCCTCCGGTTCACGGCCGAATCCTCGACCACCGATCTGGCGGATCTTGCCAGGGAAATCGCCGACGACTTCACAAAGACGTCGGCGCTTTTCGATAAGCCCGAGGACGCCACCGCATCTTACAAGCAATTCCTTCAGAATCTGGGGGCGGAAGTCGCCGAAAGCCTGCAATCGTCGATGATCAGAAGCGCCACGGAGATCGGTGGACTGAAGGATCGACAGCGCCGCCTGGGCGACGCCGTCATGGCGCTCAAAGATCAAACGGAGCGCGCTGAATTCGACCCGCTGACAAAGGTGCTCACGCGGGCCGCGTTTATGGCGCGCTTCGAAAAGCTACCGCCGATGGCCCGCCGACATGGGGCGAGCTGCGCGGTCGGATTTCTGGACGTCGACAACTTCAAGGACATTAACGACACCCACGGCCACGCCGCCGGCGACGCCGCGCTCGCTGCCACCGCCACGCTCCTCGCCGCCGCCGTGAAGGACACCGGCATTGTTGGCCGCATGGGAGGCGACGAATTCGTTTTCGCCTTCGCGGTGCGGCCCGAAGCGCTCGACTCGACCACCGCCGCCATTCTGGGCAGCATGGTCCGCGTCAGCTTCATCCACGACGGCAACGCTCTGAACCTCACCACGAGCATCGGAATTCATTCGCTTGGCGTCCCCGAGGCCGATGCCGATTCCCAACGCGCTCTCCGCGCCGCCGATGAACTGATGTATGAGGCCAAACGCTCCGGCAAAGGCCGCGGCAACGTCGGAAAACGCCCGGCCGCCATGGATACCGTCAACCCCCTACTCCCCGCGGCAGCGGCGAACGGCATCGCCGATTCGACCGCCGCATGAGCCACCCATGGAACTCCGCGCCGAACAGTACGAACAGATCATTGCCCATCTGCCTTCCAAAAGCGCGGACCGTCCCCGCTCTACCGAGCGCCGTACCGCCCCGCGCGTCGGGCTTCGCGCCCAGATCCAAATCATTCCCCGCTGCGCCGGCGTTCCCGCCAAAGTCGTGCCCGCCTGGATCCGCGACATTTCCCACAACGGCATCGGCCTTATTTTTCACGAAGCCCTCGATCCAGGGATCGCAATCGTCTTAAGCCTCCCCGGCTCCAAATCGCGAACCGTCGACCTGCTTTTCGATATCGTCCGTTGCACTCCCCTGAGCAACGGCCAGTTTTCGATCGGCGCCCGTTTCCAACGACTAGCTACTCGGGACGACGGTAATGGGTCTGTTTGAGACTTTGCGCTGGCGCTGAAGGTCCGACATTTGCTCGAAAGTCCTCAGCACTTGCCGCCGAAGGAGGCGACTCATTTTTTCCGCTGCTGAAGGAGGCCGCGATCCCTATCAGGCCGGCCGGGTGCGTTCGCAGCGCCGGCCCGTTCCCGGATTCGAGCCGGGGATTATGTTCGGCACGAAGGTCGAAACGATAAAAATCCGCTTTGCCTCCTTTGCAACCCAAGGCCGGCGTTTTTTTTCGTTTCTCTGCAGGTGATTACCCGGCGGACCGCATCTTCGAGGGCAGACGCAATCCCAAAAGCAAACAGGCGCCAGCATAAGTCCCGCCGCCGACGAGCATCAGAATTGCCAACTGTTCCAAGCTGGCAAGGTGGCCGGCGGAGTGAGGATATTGGCTGAGTTGTTGCACGCCCCAACATGCGGCCGCCATGGCGGCACAGGCAATCAACATTTTCACAACGCTGCGCGCGATGGAGCCGAGACCAAGGCCGCCGATTTTGCGATCCAGCAGGATCAGCATGACGATCGCCTGCAGCGCGAAACTGGCCAGTGTGCCGGCGGCGATGCCGGCTTCGTGGAGGCGGGTGAATGACAGCGGGATTTCCACGGCGGTGTTTATGGCGATGGTTATTACCGACAGGATCAAAGGGGTCATCGTGTCGTGCAGGGCGTAATAGCCACGGTTGAGAACCTGCTGGAGGCTGAAGGCCCAGATCGCTGCGGCATAAAAAACAATCGAATTGGCTACCCATTGCGTGTCGATGGCGGTGAAGCTGCCGTGCTGGAAAACCAGACGAACGGTGGGATAGCGAACCAGGATCAGGCCGACGCTGGCGGGCAATCCTTCGAAGAGCGTGAAAAGAATTCCCTGCCGGAGGACGCGCTTGAATTTTTCGCCGTCTTTGTCGTGGGCGTCGATGCTGAGGCTGGGGAAAATGGCCGTGGCGACGGCCGTGGCGAACACGCCCAGCGGAAATTGGTAGAGCATCTGTGCCCAGTTGAGGCGGGCGGCGGCGCCGATGGACAGGGGATAATTCCAGGCGTGGTGGAAGAGCTGCAATTTTTCGGCCGGGTTTTTACCCGCGGTCAGGAAAAGCGTGATGCCTTTGTCGGCCAGGACGGAAATCTGCAGGACGCCGGCGCTTAGGGCGACGGGGATGGAAAGCGTCAGCAGCTTTTTCACCGCGGGGGTCCAGAAATTTCCAATCCACATGAATCGGAATCCGATCCGGCGCAATGCGGGAAGGAGCATAGCAATTTGCACGCCGCCGGCGATCAGGACAAAGAACGAAAGCCAATAAGCCAGCCGGGTCTGAAGATGCTCGTCGAGATTTCCCGGCCTGAGCAGGAGGATGCGTGCCCCAATGATGATGACGGCGATGTGGATAATGTTCAGCGGAACTTGCGTGAGGGCCGGGACGCCGAACCGTTTATGGACCTGGAGAATCCCGCTGAGGAAGGCGGTGCCGCAGACAAGGATGACGTAGGGGAACATGATGGCGGTGAAGCGGATCACCAGGAGGTTGTCTGGGCGGAGTTGAACGAAATGGGCGATCAGCCAGAGGACCGATTCGCCCGCGATAGTGACGACCACGAGGATCGCCGCGAGCATATTGACGCTGGCCGCGGCGAAGCGTTTGGCTTCGGTTTCGTCGCCGGATTTAAGAGTCTGGGCATAAAGCGGAATGAACGCGGCGGAGAGCGCCCCTTCGCCGAGAAGTTTACGGAAGAGATTCGGGATGGAAAACGCGACGCTGAAAGCCTGCGCCACGACGGTAGCGCCGAAGTAATTGGCGACGACGCTTTCGCGAAGCATGCCAAGTATGCGGCTAAAGAGGGTCAGAACGGAAATGAGCTTGGCATGTCCGACGAATCCAGTGGACCGAGCCTGTGGACGGCGCGGTTCGACGGGAACGGAAATGCCAATCGCCTGCTGGGACATCCTTGTCCTACTCCATAAGCATTCTTTTTAACTCGCGAACCGCGCCGGCGACATCCTCGTGGCCGGTGACGGCGGCGGTCACCGCGATCGCCGATATCCCCACCGACTTAACCTTATCGACATTTTCGGGTCCGATGCCCGCAATGCCGATCTTGGGGATGGCGATTTCACGAGCCGCGGCGGCAGCATACTCCAATCCGGGCAGGAAGTCGCGGGGTTTGGTGGGACTTTTGAAGATCGGGCCGACGCCAATGTAGTCCGCCCCATCGACAACGGCGCGGCGGGCCTGGTCGAGATTGTGCGTGCTGATGCCAACAATCTTGTCATTTCCCAAAATCCGCCGCGCGGATATTGCCGGCATATCTTCCTGACCGAGATGCACGCCATCGGCACCGGCGGCAAGAGCAATGTCGGGGCGATTGTTGATGATCGACAAAACGCCGTTTTCGCGGCAGATTTTGACCAGTTTGATTGCCCGGTTCAGGAATTCGGAATCGGGTAATCGATCTTCGCGGAGCTGGAGGCAATCCGCGCCGCCTTCGATGGCTAGTTCCGCGGTTTTCAGCCAGGGATATTTGCAGGCGGATTCGGTAATCAAAACATAAAGCCTGACACCGGCAAATCGTGCGCGGGGGCGGAGGGTCCGGGCGAGACGCTGTTCGATGTCATAAAGGCGATAGCGAATCGTTTCGATCTTCGCGGCAACGGCGGGGTCGAGGATTTTCACGAATTCTTCGAGTACTCGCAGCGCCTCGCCGGCTCGCTTGCCGGAGGCGGTCACGACATCCGCGACATTATCGCGGGACTTTTCGGTCGGGGTTGAGAGGGTTGTGCCGACATCGCCGGGCGTATCGCGATGGAGGATCGCATTGGGCAAAAATGGGCGCAATAACTGCGTCATTTCATGTCGGAGGTTTTTGATGTCGCCGCTGAGTTGATCATTGTTGAGGATGAAGCGCGCGTAATCTTCCATGACGCGCAACGCTTCGCGAGCGCGATTCGCGTTGGCGTCGATAACGCGCAAAACCGGCCCGGAGTGAGAATCGTTTTGGCAAAATCGCTCCCAGTCGGCGGGCGTGTCGATATCTTCGGCGCCCTGCGGCCACAGGATTGACGTCACCATCGCCGGATTCGCCAGTAACAATCGCTTTGCTCCGTCGGAGTCGGCTACGCGAGACAATTGATCGAACATCGAAGCGGCGAAGCAACATGGCGGGCCCAAAGTGCCCGCATATTCGCACGCAGCCATCGGTTTTCCGCCGGCGGACCAGGCGGTTATCAAATCGCGGAGAATTTTTGAGTTGAGATAGGGCTGATCGCACAGCAGAAGAATGACAGCCGCGATAGATGGGTCTTTTGCAAGGACAGATGACAAGCCGCGTCGAATACTCGTGCCGATGCCGGCGGACCAATCGGGATTGAACTGAGTTTGCACGGCGAGATCGGCGATTTCAGCGGCGATCGCCTCGGCACTGGAACCGGTGACGACGATAACTGGCCTGCAGCCGGCATCGATCGCGGCGCTGGCGGCGCGGCGAACGAGGGACTGGCCGCCCGCGCGCAGAAGCTGCTTGGTCCGGCCCATACGTGAGCCGTCGCCGGCGGCGAGGAGGATGGCGGCGATCTGTGTCACGCCATTGCGTCTTGGCGGATGACGTGAATCGGGCCGGGACGCTCCCGCAACGATTGACCCGCGCGGCAGGCGGCGACAGCCTGAATTTCGGCGACGATGGCGAGTGCGATCTGCTCGGGATTCTCCGCGCCGATGTCGAGTCCGACAGGAGAATAAATATTCTCCTCATCTTCCGCGCGACCGGCGGAGGCCAGGAGGCGAGCCGTACGTTTGCGCGGGCCCAGGACCCCAATGTAAGCGCGGGGACGGCGTAAAAGCTCGGCCGACACAGCAGCGTCGTGGTGAAAATTGTGAGCCATGACCACAGCCGCGGCATCGACGGGCAGATCGGCGGCCGCGGAAGCTGGATCGTCGGGAGAACAGATCAGTTGATCGGCCTGGGGAAAATTCCGCCGCAGGGCGGCCAATGGGCGCGAGCCGATCACTGTCACATGCCAACCAAGCATGTGAGCCATTTCGACGAGCGGCGCCACATCGTGGCCGTCACCGAAAATGGCCAGTGCCTGCGCGGGAGTCATCCATTCGGTCCAGACATCGGCCCATCCGCCGCGCGACAGGGTGTGGCGATGGAGTTCAAAGAAATGGCTGGGTTGAAGGAGATGATCGACAATCGCTTCATTCAATTTCGGGTCGTTCGTGCGACCTTGGGGTTGGTCGTCGCCAATTTGCGTCACCTGCATTCCGGGAATGACGGCGTCGTGATTTGTTGAGCCGACGCGAATGACGACGGCACTAGCGGCACGGCGGCGCTGCCGGACAACCACGCACAAAGCGGCCAGCGGGCCGGGATCGGTTTGGGTGATGCGTTGGATGAGAATTTCGATCCTCCCGCCGCAGCCGAGCGAGGGGCCGGGATCCGTCACCGGGCGGGCGTCTTCTTCGCCTGCATCTTCGGTATCGGTTTCATAAGCGACAATCTGCGGTTTTTGCGGTTCGGGAATAAAAAGGCGAGCCCGGCGGGCGACATCGCGTTCCAAGCAGCCGCCGCTGATGGTTCCCCATGTCCGCCCATCGCCGGCGACAAGCATCCTGGCGCCGGGCCGGCGATACGAAGAGCCTTCTACGGATACGACCGTCGCCAGGGCGGCGGGCAGACCGGCGGCGGTGAGCGATTCGAAAGCTTCGACGATTTGCAGGCGATCGCGCATGGCCTAACGATCTTACCCCCGGCAACGGCCGCGGGCTATTTCGATTCTGCCGGATTGGCTTCGCCAGGGAAAAATGGGGGTATCCAGCCGTCCGAACCATAGAGAATATTTGTCACAAGATATTGGGAGGCCTCTTCGCCAGTGAGCTGGCGGACCCAACCAACGCGCTTGGACAGATCGGATCCGGGTCCGGTGTTGCCATATTCGGCATACCGGGCCGTTTTTTCGTTGTCGGGGTTTTTCCAATTGAACCATCCTTCAGGGCGGATGTGCGGGCCCATTTGGCAGTCGATGAATGCGGTCGCGCCGTAGGGCCGCCACGGACGGCCGAGATAAACCGTGGCGTTCTTCACCGAAGGGTCGGCCGTCAGGTAGCAGTGAAGGAATACATATCCGAAGTGCACATATTGCGGGGTGGACGGAGCGGTGAGATACCCCTTTCCCTTGCTGCGGATTTCGCAGTGATCGAAAACAGCGGTGGATTTCCCGAAAATGAAATCAACGTGGCCTTCGATAAAACAGTCGTGGAAATAGTTGCGTCCCGAACTGTCGGCAAAGATCGTGTCCTGCCAGCCTAGGAAACGGCAATTGTTGAATGCGACGCGGTCGCCGGCAATTTCTATGGCCAATGCCTGGCCGTGCGGGCCAAAAGTGTTCTGGAACGTGATGTTTTCAACCGAGACATTGTCGCTGAGGATTCGCGTGCTTGGAGTGGCGAAAGTGCCCATAGGCTTGCCGTCAGTGCCGGGCATGGTGGCGCCAAGATCGAAGGCGAGGATCGTTTTGGCCGGGTCATCGCCCCAGATATGAACATTCGATCGAGTGCGCGACAGCGTCACCTGTTCTTTGTAGGTCCCCGGCAGAATGTGAATGTCGTAATCAAAATGAGGATAAGCCGGAATGGATTCGATGGCTTCCTGGACGGTTTTGAACGTGCCGGAGCCGTCCTGAGCGACGATGATGCGAGACGGCATCGTGGCCGGCGCGGAGTAGACGGTCGATGTCAGAAACAGAATAAAAAGCCACCGGATGGCCATCCGGTGGCTTTGAATAACGGAGCATAATTGATTTGCCATATAAAGAGCCACCTCCCAGATTCGAACTGGGGACCCGCAGTTTACAAAACTGCTGCTCTACCAACTGAGCTAAGGTGGCGACGAAAATTCGGGTGGAGCAGACTGACTACTGGATAAGATTATTGGGCGATTTCCAGGATTTTGAATTCCATTGTTCCGCGCGGGGCCCTCACTTTGACCGTGTCGCCGACGCGCGCCTTGATCAGGGCTTCGCCCATGGGGCTGTTGGCGCTGACATCGGTGATGTCCGCGCCCGGGGCCGGGTGGGCCTCGCCGACGATCCGAACCAGCATTTCGCTTTCATCGTCCATGTCCATGAGCTTCACGGTGTGGCCGATGAAGACGACGTTGTCGGGTACGTCGTCGTTGGAGACGACGGAAGCATTCTTGAGCTTGGATTCAACTTCGGCCAGTTGGCGCTGGATGCTGCGGTTTTCCTCCTTGGCGAAGTGATACTCGGCATTCTCGGAAAGATCGCCGAGGCTGGCGGCCTTGCGGATGCGGTCCTGAACGTCGATCTGGGCCTTGTAGAGCTCCTCCCTCTTTTTCTCTAGGGCGACTTTCTCCTGCGCACTGACAAGCTGCATGACGGCGGCTCCTGTTTCTGGTCCGGCCAAAAAATGCGAAACACCGCGCTGAGCCGCGCGGTGGTCAAATTCCGACAGGGCAATCATATAACAACCGGCAGGATTGGCAACGATTTTCGGCCCACAGGACTAAATTGATGCCAGGATTGACCAATGGGGCATGGCCGTCTTAAACTGCCCACCCCGAAAGCGGGGATTTGGAGCGTCTCGATGGCCTTTTCATGTGTGGTTGTCACGCCGGAGCAGCAGATTCTGGACGAATCGCTGACCCAGGCGATTATCCCGGCGGCCGATGGTTTGCTTGGAATCCTGACCAGCCGAGCCCCTCTTCTGGCCAAACTGGGCAAGGGACCGCTCCGTCTGGACCTGGCCTCGGGACAGAAAAGGGTCTTTCGCATCGAGGGGGGCGTGGCGCAGATGAAGGATAATAAGCTGACGATCCTGACAACCACGGCCAAGGATGAAGCCAAGCCTTAGCACCAACTGAAAAAAAGACTTTTTATCGTTACAGTTTTCGTGCCGTCCGGCTGCCTTTGCTCGAATGCGGACAAGCGTTGCCGATGCGAACGCCGCTGGCTCGCCTGTTGAGATCCGCTATTGCCTTTTGCAGCGAAGTGCCGCGCCCCGCTGCCGACGGCAGCCACGAACTTTTTCAGGCCAGAAACTATGAAGCCGAGCCTTTCTCGGGACGTTGTTTTGGGGATTAAAATCCCCAATGGATTAACGAGCTGATCGCGTGGATCGCTCAGACGTCACTTTATTTGAGAAAGGACTCGGCGATGAAGATTCTGGCATTGGATCTCGGAAAGAACAAGAGCGTTTTTGTGGACTATTGTGTCGGCGGCGAGCGGATCTTCGGCAAGACCGCCACGAACCCCCGCGAATTGCGGAAGCTGCTGGAACGCAGTGCCCCGGACCGGCTGGTGATCGAGGCGGGACCCGCGGCGGGATGGGTTTGCGACCTGGCCGAATCGATGAAGATTCCCGTGCAGGTCGCCAACGGCAACGACGAACGTTGGCGATGGAAGGTCGTGAAGGAAAAGAGCGATCGCAAGGATGCGTTGAAACTGGCCCAATTGTCGGAGATGGAATCGTTGCCGACGGTGCACGTGCCCAAGGCTTCGGTTCGGCAATGGCGGTCGCTGATTGAATACCGTCACGCTCTGGTGCAGCGGCGAACGGCGATCAAGAACTCGATCCGTTCGATATACGAAAGGCAGGGCGTGGGCCTGCCCTGGGCCAAAAGAGCCTGGACTGACGCGGCGATGGAGGAACTGAAGAAGGAGGCGTCGGACTATTCCTCCCAGCGGTTGTGGCTGTTCCAGGTGCATTGCGAGTTGCAGCAGTTTGAGAGTATTCAGCGGCAGATCCAGGAGGTGGAGCAGAAGCTGGAAGAACGGGCAAAGGCTGATGCGCGTGTTGAACAACTCAAGACCGCGCCCTGCGTCGGTCCGCGATTGGGAGAGACGGTGGTGGCAATCCTGGATGATCCGCATCGCTTCGGGAACGGCCGGCAGGTGGGTTGTTACGCGGGTCTGACCCCGCGACGCTGGCAGAGCGGCGAAAGTGACCGCCAAGGTCACATCAGCCATGCGGGCAACGGCCTGCTGCGTCAAATGCTGGTGGAGATTGCCTGGCTGGGAGTCCGCCACAAGACTTGGATGGCCCAAGTCTACGAACAGGTGCGTCGCGGCAGCGACAAACGGAAGAAGATCGCCATCGTGGCGGTGGCCCGCAGACTCCTGGTGAAGCTGTGGGCGATGCTTCGGGATGGCACCCAGTGGAAAGAACCGTTGCCGACGGCGCCAACGTGAAGAGACGGGGCAAAATGACGGGTAAAGCGTCCGGATGAGTCAAATGGGAAACAGGCGATCGGAGTTCGACGGTTGGCAAAAAAGCGGCAAGCCCGATGTTGGCTTGAGCACCAAACTCGAAGGCCAGAGTGGGTGCCGCTGTTGTACAGTTGAATAGGCCCGCGACCCAAACAGATCTTTCGCGGAAGCTCTGAATAGAAGACTGAAACAACGACTCGCGTTCCGAACGCCAGAATCCCGCTTGACAAGGCTCGGCTCATAGAAGCCAACGGCGTCCGCAGCGCCCACGCCGTTTCCTACTCGAGCCAGCGCCTCCGGACGGCACGAACGATGCAACCGATAAAAATGTCTTTTCTTGTCCCGACACATAGTCACGTCGAACTTCCCCACGTTCTCCACATTTGGCGGTACGCGTTCTCAATGTCCATAGCGAATTGTTTGGCATCCATCAGCGGTGAGATCTTCATTTGTTCACGGATTGTTGAACGAAGATGGCTCAATCGGGCCTTATCGTTGGCCAGCGCCACCGCCAATTGAACATATTCCTCTCGAGAATGTGCGATCAATTCTGTTAATCCGACATTATTTAGAATGCTGACGCCGCCCCGGCCGATAGCGGTCGGTCCGGCAAGCGTTATCACCGGTACGCCCATCCAAAGCGCGTTGCATGTCGTGGTCCCTCCGGCATAGGGGAAGGGATCGAGGGCGATGTCGATCCGCCGATATTGATCCATGTATTCCGTCGGGGGAAGCCAGCCACTGAAACTGATGCGATCCGGCTTGACGCCAAAGTCGGCAAATAAATTGCGGACACGATCACGATGGCTGCCGGGAATGGCGTGCAGGGCGAGACGGGAATCGGGGACGGCCAAAAGGATGTCACTCCATGTCTTCAGGACGGCGGGGGCCATCTTGGAGAAATTATTCAGGCACCCAAAGGTGATGAAACCCGTACTGGTCACCGGAGGCGGGCTGATTTCAGAGGTGGTGATCGACGGCCGATAGCACCAATAACTTCGCGGCAGCCGAAAGGACTGTTCGGTGTAGAAATCCTGGGGTCGATCCGGCGGATCGAGATGCGGGTCGGTCAGGCGATAGTCAATGGTTTCCAATCCAGTCGTACCCGGGTAGGCCAGATAGGAAATCTGAACCGGCGCGGGTTTGCGGGCGAAAACCAGCAGCCGATTGCCGGCGGTATGAGCAGACAGATCGACCAGTATGTCGATGGCATCCGAACGGATAAGTGCCGCGGCGTCTTCGTCGAAAAGATGTCCGATGTCGCGCCAGGTATCGCTAAATCGCTTGAGGCGATCGGTATGGTCGTCGGCATGTCTGGAATTGGAATAGCAGAAGATCTCGAAATTCGAGTGGTCATGATTCTCCAGCAGCGGCAGCAGAAAGTAGCTGACCGGGTGGTTGTGAAAGTCACCCGAGACATAACCGATGCGCAGGCGCCGCTCGGCGCGCGATCGTTGTCATGACTCCCGATCTTGCCTGCCAGTGGCCGGGCCAACGCCTCGGACCAGCGACGGTGTTCTGCCAGAATTGACGGGTCGTCATCACCTGACCGATACAACAAAGCCATAAGCAGATTGCTGTGAGCTTCGGAATAGTCGGGCTTGAGTTCGATGGCACTCCGGTGGGCGGCGATGGCCTCATCGAGCAATCCCTGATCCGCCAGTGCTATGCCGAGATTGTTGTGGGCCTGAGCGGAATCGGGCCTGAGGGCGATGGCCTGGCGATAGGCAGCGATGGATTCGCCCAGCCGCCTTTGGTCGCGCAGAGCATTGCCAAGATTGCTGAGGGCTTCGGCATAGTTAGGTCTGAGGGCGATCGCCTGACGACAGGCGGCGATGGCTTCCTCGAGTCGGCCTTTTCCCGCCAGGGCAATGCCCAGATTGTTATGGGCTTCGGCAACGTTGGGCTTGAGGGCAATCGCCTGGTTGCAGGCGACGATGGCCTCGTCGAAATGCCCCCTGCCTGTCAAGATTATGCCGAGATTGTAGTGAGCTTCGGCAAGGTTGGGTTTGAGGGCGATGGCTTGGCGGCAAGCGGCGATGGCTTCGTCGAGTTGGCCGTTTTCCTTCAGCGCATTGGCGAGATTGCTATGGGCTTCAGCGTAGTTGGGCTTCAGGGCGATGGCGCGACGGATCAAATCCACCGCGATATCATTTCGTCCCACCTGCTGGGCAATTATTCCAAGATTCTGGATCGCATCGATATGGTCCGGCTGCTGGGCCAGAACCAGTCGGTAAAGCCGCTCGGCCTCGCGCAATCGCCCGGCCCGGTGGTGCTGAAGCGCTAATTCGAGAGTCTGCTGAATGGCGAGCTGGGTCATGAGCGCGGCAATTTTATACAGCCGTCCGCTCTCCAACACGAGTTGACTGACAAAGGCGCGGGCTAGGCCCGCGCTCTCTTACGGCGCAGAAGGCCAAGGGCGCCAATGCCCAGCAGACCGACGCTGGCCGGCTCGGGCACGCTGAAGGTTGCGGTAATGTAATTGGGAATTGGATCGATTCCCTGTCCCGTGTCACCAAACTTGACCGAATAACCGACGGGAAGCCCCGTGGAGGACCAGGCGAGCGTCGCCGGTGTGCCGCCGGTATACAGATCGGTGCCGGTATAGCTGATCAAATTGTAAGCCACGCCTGTTTCCGGCGCACCGTTGGGAAAGCTAAAATTCACCTGGACATTGCCGTCACCCGGCAGCGTAAGGGCATTGGCCACCTGACCGTTCCCCGAGGTCGTGTTTGAAACTGCGATGAGGGAGTTGTCGGCGGCAGTCGGCAGTGCATCGAGCGACATATCCAGGTTTGCGTAGTCACCCACAAAAAGACCGCCGGAGAGGGTCAATATAGTTGATGTATTTGCACCCACCGCACCGGGCGCGATGTGGGGACCGGCGGCGAAATTGGCCAGCGGAGCCGCGCCATTAGTAGCCGTATTTACGGTGTTGGTCACCGTGCTCACTTCGCCTTGGACAATTCCGTCACCGGCGAGAGTACCGCCGGCAATACCGTTCCCAGTGTTAGTTGCCGATGACGCCCCCTGAATAAAGACCGGGGAAGTGCCAGTGGCTGAACCGGTGGTGTTGCTGACGTAAAGCACACCACCACCGTTAGAAGCGTTAGTGGAAAGGAAGGTTGTCAGACTTCCGGCCATCGGTTCCTGGCCGTTGCCCAGAATGGTCGTCCCGGCGCCCTGATAGGTAGGGGCCGTACCGGTCTTGCTGGCGTAGCTGCTAGTGCCACTTGTCAGCGTTAGGGAGCCTCCCCCCGTTACTTCAATAGTGGCGCGGGCGCTGCTCGTGCCGTTAATAGTGCCGTTGAAAACGCTGTTCAGTCCCGCGCCTCCGATCACAAATAAGGCGTTGGTGTTGGTGCCGCTATGTGTGGCCGCGTTAATGGCGGTGGTGCTGGCGCCTTGCAGCGCGCCGACAAGCGCGACACCCGTGCTGTTCTCCATCTCAAGAACTCCAGTGCTCGTTCCCAAGTTGAATAAAGCCGTGGAACTGCCCACCGTATCGGCGCTGGCGATAGCTTGTAGTCGCAAGGCTTGCGCGGTTGCGCCCCAATTCAGCGTTCCGACGAATCCTCCCCAACCATTGGTCGCGGTGAGGGGAGCCTGTGTATCCGTGGAACCGCCGCTAAAATTCAGCACCGTGTTGCTGGTAGTAGCGCCGGCTGTACTCGAAAGGTTGCCCGTGAAAACGATATTATCGCCGCTGGCGTTTGAGACGAGTCCGCTTGTGGTCTGGTCCGCGGTGATGTTGTTTGCCATCGCGGTAAGACTGTGCTGAAACGCAACGTTGCCGCCGTTGAGCACGATACTGCCGGTCCCAAGCGTCGATCCCGCACTGCCCGTAAGCTGAAGCACACCACTGTTGACGGTGGCGGTGCCGGTGATGCTGTCCTGACCGCTCAGGTAGACCGTTCCCACGTATCCCGCGTCCAACGTCAAAGGAATATTGCCTTGAATGCCCAAGGTGTCGCCGGCCGCATTTGTGAACGTGTAATTGCCGGCGGCTCCGGTTCCGTGAGTAAATTCGACCGACGCTGGCGAAACGCCGTTGGGTGTTGCGCCGGTAACGTTACCAACAACGACGGCGCCACCCGGACCCGTGTCGCTGAACTGCACCGCAGAACCGTCTGTATAAACGACGCCGTTTGTCGAGGTCGTCAAATCATTCCAGTTCGTGGAAGTCCCATCCCAGGCCGTGCCGGTGGGATTCCACAATAGGACGTCAGCCTTTACCGTCGGCACACCCACCGCGAAAGCAACACCTGCCGCGGCCAAAGCCAGCGCCGCTTGTTTCTTTGATGTCGAAAAACGAGAAGCAGTTGACGCGTTCCGCCCGATGCTATTTCTGACGCACATTCTCAGCCCTCCAGAGTGATCTCGGTGTTCCTGTACCGCTAAACGTGAAATACGCCTGCCGTGATTATGCCTGACTGTCCCGCCAATTGCCAGAAAAATATTTAAAATAACCATCATTCCGCATCTTCTGTTAACCAAGAAGAGGCAGCAGAATCCGAAGATCGGCAACCAAATATGGCTCGAAAATGATAATTATCACTTATCTATACTCGCTATTTTATCTATTTTAACTGAATGGCCGGGACAAATGGGAAAATGGTAATTTGGCGTAATTGATGAAAGAGATGGATAATTCGACGAGTCGTCATTCAGTAACTCTTTCGCTGAATGAACAAATCAATCCTGCCGGTGACGGGAGGCGATTTATTATTGGTAGTTGCCGACTTGGATTGCTATGAATTGGACCCGTGAGCCATCGGCGAGCCTTACCACCCGCCTACCGCGTTGTTCCTGATAACTTCGGAATAGAATTTCGCGCTCAGCTTCGGAATTCGCTGCAGCGTTTCATAATTCACATAGCAGATCCCAAAACGCTTGGTGTAGCCGAAAGCCCATTCGAAGTTGTCGAGCAAACTCCAGAGAAAATAGCCCTTCACGGGAAGCCCCTCGGCCACGGTGCGCTGGAGATGGACAAGATGATTTTGGAGGAACATCACCCGGCCAAGATCGTCGATCTCATTTTTCTCGTTCGGACGGTCAGGATACGCGCAGCCGTTCTCGGTGACGTAAATGACGCGCGGATTCCAGTTTTCGCGGCAAAGCCTGGGACCCCAATACATTACTGACGGCCCGATGTTCAGCCAGGGCATGTGCATCTTGGGATAGTCTTGCCCGCAGGGAATTTCCGACCAGCCCCGCGGCGCGGAAGGATCGTGCCGCACATAGGTCGGGGCGTAGAGGTTAAGGCCCAGAAAATCCAGGGGTGTGCTGACGACTTTCATCTCCGCTTCGGTGAAGACTGGGGCATCCGCTTTTTCCTTCTCTAGATATGCCGGGTGATATTTCCCCTCCATGATGGGAGTCAGATACATCCCGGTGAGTTCGCGAAGCGCTTCGCGTGCCGCAGCCACATCCTGCGGTGTTTCCAGGATCGGCACGACATTGGGAATGTTCTCGGCGATGCCCACGCGAGCCTTACACGCCGCGTGAACGGCCTGGGCCGCCAGGCCGTGTCCGTAAACCGCATGGTGCCTGGCCTGATTGAACACTTTCCTGGTCACGACCTTTCCGGGGGCAAACACTTCGCCAGTCCTGGTGTAGGCCTTGTCGAGAAAACAGAAAAACTCGTTGATCGTAAACACCCCGCTAAGGCGGTCGCCAAGGCGTTTACAGATCAGGGCGGCATAGTCGGCGAAATCGGCGGCGCATTGTTTGGATTCCCAGCCGCGATATTGATCCTCGGCCCATTGCGGCAAATCCCAGTGGAAAAGCGTCAGCCAGGGTTGAACATCAGCGGCAAGGAGTTCATCGACGAGGCGTTCGTAAAAGTCGAGACCTTTTTCATTGATGGTGCCGCGCCCATTCGGAACGACGCGCGACCAGGACGCCGAGAATCGATACGCCTTGACGCCCAATCGGCGAATGAGAGCGACGTCGCCTTTATAGAGATGATAGTGATCGACTCCGCGGTCTCCGGTCTGGTCCATGACAATCGCCCCGGGCCGGCGCGTGAAGGTGTCCCACACGCTCGGGGTGCGGCCGTCTTCGGAGGTCGGCGCCTTCGACTTGGTAAGCCGCGGTCGCCACGCCCCAGGTGAAATCATTGGGAAACGGACAGAATGGTTTGCTCATGTCAGTGGATTACTCTCCGGACCCGATGGGCTGGCCAAAAAGAATACCACGGCCATCGGTGCCGACATAGACGCGTCCGAAGATGCGAGGATCTCCCGCGATGCAGCGAAACCGCGTGCCGTATTGATGTTGATCGTCGTTCACTCGGACCCATGATACGGCGATATCATCTGATCGCCAGATCGCCTTGATTGCGTCAGGGCTGGAACCGCGGCTGGCGACGACAAACATAGATGGATAATCCCTGCCCTCGGCAGCCTTCCCAAAACCGATGAATTGAACGTTGAGTGAATCATTAACCTTCGCAAAATTTTTCCCGCCGTCGGCCGAGTGGTAAAGCGTACCACCGCTATTGAACCACAGATCGCCCGATTTGCCGGGCGTGGCTACGAGCGGCCACGGCCCTTCATGCCAGGTCGGCTCGTCACCCCGTATGTTCCCGGGAAGTCCGTTTGTATCTAAGCGTTTGAAAGTCGCGCCCCCATCGGCGCTGACGAATAATTTTCCATTGTTGAAATCGATCGCATAAAACGCCGAGGGATCAACGCGGTCGGCGATGGGGCGAGCATCATAAAACAAGCCTTTGACCTGGATCCAGTTTTTGCCTCTGTCGCGCGTGAAAATCGGAATGGGCGTGCTCACCATGAAGGTGCTTCCGTCGGCGGAAAGAGTGATTGGAGGATGTTCGACGTCGGGTCGCCGGCCGGCGAGATAGGGAATTTTCAGCGGCTGCCAACTTCGCCCGCCATCCTCTGAATAACCCAGCGAAGCCTGATCCGCGTTGGGTTGCCCGCCCCGGACGACGATGAGCGGATTTTGTCCCGCGCAGTCCAGCGACGGGGTCGAGCTGAACTGCGGATTTTCGTACATTCCAGCCGGGGAAACGCGCAGATCATCGTGCACGAATCCGCCGATGTCGCCAAAACCGCTGAGCAGGTGCGCGCCCTCGGACGGACTCAAGAGCGTAAGGATCGCCGTTTGCTCGATTCCCTCCACCCACGGATACCAATGCGTCGCCCGGCCGGAGCTGACATCGGAAAAATCATTGGTCGCATAAATCGTTGCGCCGGTCGAATACGCAACATGATCCGAATCAAACGGATCAATCGCCAGCGCAGCCATCCACCACCCGAGCTTGGCCTTGTCGATTCCCCATAAAAGAAACGGCGACGCGCGAACGTCCCGCTCGCTTTTGTCGGCGATATCCATCCATGTCTTACCGGCATCGGTCGATCGCCAGATCGTGTCCACCGGCATCCACCGGTTCATCGTTGAGACAGCGAGTGTGCCGGCGCGCTCGCGATCGAGAGACAGGCCGCAGTATCCGCCCTTTGGACGATCGCGGCGCTTATCCGGCGTGATGTCGGTCCACCATCGGCGGACAGTGTCGAACTTCATGACCGCCCCATCGCTCACGCCGTTGGGCCCCGTTCCGTTTCCGTAGGTGATGTACAAAACGCCCTGATCATCGATCTGTGCCTGGGCCGGAAGCATCTCCCGCCCCGGTCCACCGGCAACGGCGATCCACGTTTTCCCCGCATCGTCACTTCGAAACAGATGTCGAGGACCGGGATCAGTCGAGCCGACAAATATGGTTCGAGTCGGCGTGCCGTGCGAGCCGGTTCGCGGATCGAACACCACAAAACTCAATCCGGTGTTCGACGGCTTCCCATCGCCCGGCGTTCCACGGCCGCGAATAGGAAAAGCGGCGACCTTCGTCCACGTCTGCGCTGAATCCGTGCTTCGCCACAGCCCGTCATTTCGCGAACCGAAAAAGAGAATGGAAGTATCGTTGGGATCGATCGCCAACCGCTCACCGACGCCGCGCCCGTCTTCATTGCCGCCCATGCGGAAGCTCACCGGAAAAACATCCCACGTCTTGCCGCGATCGTGCGAACGCAGCATGGCCGATGGATCGGTGCGATACATTCCAGCGGCGATGTACACCGTGTTGGCGTCGATCGGATCAGGCGCGATGCTTTCACCGCCGAAATAGCTCGACACAGCCATCGGATCCTGCAACGGAATCCATATCTTTTGCGAGTCATCCCAACGATAGCATCCGCCCATGTCGGATCGCAGGTAGACCAACCCCTTCTCCGCGCGGCTGAAAACGATTCCGGGAACGAAGCCACCGGCACCGACTTTGACGCTGCGCCAGATGTAGGGTTGCTGCACCGTCTGCGCGGAGGTGTCAGCGCAAATCGCGCTAGAACCCGCGACGAGGACTGCGACCATCAAAAAGAATCGATTCATCGACCTCATTTCGTCTCCGGCTGAAAGCTTCCGTCATCGCCCCCTGATATTCGTCGAAAGCGGAGGATTTATATAGCAGAAATCGTTTTCTGTCGAGTTATAGACATTAGCCGTTTCGTGGCCGCCGTGTGGGAAATCGTCATCGTAGGGTGGCCTCGTCTACAATCTCACCCATCTAACGCATGGAAAAGCTCACTATCCAACAAGCCTTTAATCTGGCAACGAAACTCCATCACACTGGGCGGCTGAGGGAGGCCGAGCGGCTTTACCGCTGGATACTGATCGATCAACCGGAACATTCCGGTGCATTGCATCACCTGGGAGTAATTGCCCATCATTTGGGACGAAATGACGTCGCCGCGGATTTGATCCGTCGAGCGCTGGCGGTTAACCCCATCTACGCTGAAGCGCACAACAATCTTGGTAATGTACTGAGGAACAACGGACAACTTGATGAGGCCCTGGCGGCTTACGGGCAGGCCATTGCGCTCAATCCGGGTCTCCCCGGATTTCACAACAATCTCGGAAATGCATTGAGAGACAAGGGACAACTCGATGAGGCGATCGCCGCATATCGCCGGGCCATTGAACTCGATCCTGGTCTTGCCGAAGCCCAAAACAATCTTGGCATCGTCTTGAAAGACCAGGGACAAATCGACGACGCCATCGCCGCCTATCGGCAGGCCATCATCCTCAGACCCAAATACGCCGACGCCGAAAACAATCTGGGAAATGCCCTGAGGAAAAAGGGGGAGCTTTACGAGGCGATTGCCGCTTATCGACGAGCGATCGCCCTCAATCCCAAGCTCCCCGAAGCCTTTAACAATCTGGGCGTTGCCTTGAAAAACAATGGACAACTCGATGAAGCTGTCGCGGCGTACCGGCAGGCGATCACCCTCAAACCTGATTATGCCAATGCGAATAACGATCTGGGCGTTGCCCTGGAAGTCAAAGGACAATTCGAAGAGGCGATCGATGCCTTTCGCCGGGCCATCGCGATCAAGGCCAATTTTCCCGAGGCTTACAGCAATCTGGGCAATGCCCTGAGAGACATGGGACGATTCGATCAAGCGGTCGCCGCTTGCAGACAAGCCATAGCGCTCAATTCCGAGCTTCCGGAGGCTCACAGCAATCTCGGTAATGTCCTGAGAGACATGGGAAAGCTTGATGAGGCCGTCGCCGCGCATCGCCAGGCCATCGCCCTCAGTCCGAACGTTGCCGAATCCCACAATAATCTTGGGATTGCCCTGAACGACAAGGGATATCTTGCCGAGGCCATCGCGGCGTGCCGACAGGCCATCGCGCTCAGGCCGAACTACGCTAAAGCCCACAGCAATCTCGGTGTCGCCCTGAAAGGCGAAGGACAACTCGATGAGGCGATCGCCGCTTTTCGCCGGGCGATCGATATCGACCCCGCGAATGCGTCGATCGACAGTAATCTCGTTTATACGATGCACTTTCATCCCGCCTATGACGCCCGGAAAATCGCCGACGAACATCGCCGCTGGAACCGTCAACATGCCGAACCACTGAAAAAATTCGTTCGGAGCCATTTCAACGAACCAAGCCCGGATCGTCCGTTGCGGATCGGGTATGTTTCGCCGGACTTCCGGGATCATGTCGTCGGACGAAACGTCGTGCCTTTGTTCCGGCAGCACGATCGTCGCCAATTCAATGTCACCTGCTATTCACAATCGCCTGGCGCGGATGCGATCACCAACGTGTTCCGGCAGAATGCGGACTGCTGGCGCGACATCGTGGGACTATCCGACGAGCAGGTCGCCAATCAAATCCGCGATGACCGCATCGACATCCTGGTGGATCTGACGCTTCATATGGCCGACAACCGGCTGCTGGTTTTCGCTCGCAAACCGGCACCGCTGCAGGTGACGTTTGCGGGTTATCCCGGCAGCACAGGGTTGAATGCGATCGACTATCGGCTCAGCGATCCGTATCTCGATCCCCCGAGCATGGATGAATCAATTTACACCGAGCGGACCATTCGGTTGCCGGAGAGCTTTTGGTGTTTCGATCCGATGGAGTACGGGGATATCCCCGTCAATTCTTTGCCGGCCCTGGGATCGGGAGTTGTCACCTTCGGTTGCCTGAACAACTTTTGCAAGGTCAACGACGATGCCCTGGCGCTTTGGGCGCGGGTACTGCGGGAGGTGGAACGCTCACGGCTGTTGTTGCTGGCCCCCGAGGGCAGCGGCCGGCGGCGAACGGTGGATCGGCTACGAGAGAACGGATTTGATCCTACGCGAATCGAGTTTATCCCCGTTCAGACTCGCCGAAAGTATTTGGAAGCATTCCATCGCATCGATGTGGGGTTGGACACATTTCCTTATAATGGACACACAACAAGCCTCGATTCCTTTTGGATGGGAGTGCCGGTGGTCACCCTGGTGGGGGAAACGGCCGTCTCTCGAGCCGGGTGGTGTCAGCTTTCAAACCTCGGGCTCACGGAATTGGCCGGACGCACGGCGGACCAATTTTCGCGGATCGCTGTGGAACTGTCTCGGGACATATCAAGGCTGAAAATCTTCGATCCGCCCTCCGCGGGCGAATGGAGCAATCATCGCTGATGGACGCGCCAAAATTTGCGCAATATCGAGGTGGCATATCGACGTATGTGGAACGCCTGGTGCGAGGCCGCTTCTGCCAAAGGCTGACGCCGATCTCGAAATCACATCGGTCGCAAGGCTCCCCGTCTACACTCTCCCCGCGGTCTACCCCTTCAACCCCGTCATCGACACGCTCTCAACGAAATACCTTTGGGCGGCGAAGAACAGAACGATGCACGGTAACATGCAAACTACGCTTGCCGCCATGAGGTGATGGGCTTCCATCGCCCCGAATTGGCCTTTGAAGCCGTTGAGCGCCAAAGTCAGCGTGCGATTCTCGGTGCTGTTGAGATAAATCAGCGGGCCCATGAAATCGTTCCACGCCGCCAAGAATGTGTAAATCGACACGATCGCGATGACCGGGCCGCTCAGGGGCATCATCAGTTGCCAGTAAACGCGCCAATGACTGGCCCCGTCGATTCGCGCCGCCTCCACCAGTTCCTCGGGAATTTGCGAGAAGAACTGGCGGAACATGAAAACAAAAAATGGGCTGGCCAGCCAGGCGGGAATCACCAGCGGCCAGAAGCTGTCAATCATCCCCAGCCAGCGGAAGAGAATGAACACCGGAATCATGGTCACCTGGGCCGGGAGCATCATGGTGCTGAGCATGACCATGAAAAGGATGGACCTTCCGCGAAAGCGGAAGCGGGCGAAGCCGCAGCCGACCAGAGAGCAACTGATGATCTGCCCGGCCATGCAGAGCGTGGTGATGACAACCGTGTTGGCCAGCGCTGGCCAGAAATTCATGCGATCGGCGGCAAGCGCGTCGGGATAATTTGACCATTGGATATCGGCAAGACTTTTGGGCGGCGAGGTGAGATTGCCGGCCTGCACTTCAGAATTGGTTTTCAGTGAGCCGTTGACGATGAAATAAAACGGAAGAAAAAATCCGATCGAACCAAGGACAAGAGTCGCATAAATGAAACCGCGCTGCATCGGCGAGATCGACGTGGCATCACGGTATTTGCGGGGAACCGTTTGACTCACGTCTTGAGCCCCTCGTAGTAGACGACGTTTCGAGACCCGCGGAATATCAGCAGCGTGATGACCAGCACGATCACGAACAACACCCAGGCCATGGCGCTGGCGTAGCCCATGTGGTGAAATTCGAACGCCTGGCGATAGAGATTCAGGACATAAAAGATCGTTGCATTATCTGGACCGCCGCGCGATGTGCTGTCCGCGCCGGTCATCACGTAGACCTGCGTGAAGATTTGAAAGCTGCCGATGATGCCCATGACGATGTTGTAAAAAATCAGCGGCGAAAGCATGGGGAGCGTGACGTTCCACAACCGCCGAACGGGCCCGGCGCCGTCCAGGCGAGCGGCTTCGTAAAGAGATTCGGGGATGCCTTTCAAACCCGCGAGATAAATAATCATCCCCGCGCCGACACCCCACAGGCTCATGATGGTCAAAGCCGGAACGGCCCAGTGTTTCGCATCGTTGACGGGCGGATCGGCCGACGTATCCATTCCGAACCAGTTCGGCGGAGAAACATGGACGACGTGCAGAATCGGGCGAAGAAATTGGTTGACGATGCCATACTCGTTATTGAAAACCTGCAGCCAGAGCACCGCGAGCGCCACGCCGGAAACGACGGACGGAACGAAATAGATCGTGCGAAACGTGGTGATTCCGCGGACGCGCAAATTCATCAGGAGCGCCACCGCAAGACCGGCCACCTGCGTCGCCGGCACCGCGAGCAAAACATAATAAGTCGTCACCTTCAGCGAGATCGGAAACGTGACATCCTGCGTGAAAAGCTGCGTGAAGTTAGCGCCCCCGACGAACGCGGCATCACTTAGCGGCGTCAGGCCCGACCAGCGGGTGAATGACAGAAGAAATGACAACACCATCGGCCCCAGCGTGAGCGCCAGGAACCCCGCGAGCCACGGCATGATGAACATCCAACCCGCGCGCTCCTGCGCCAGGTCCAATCCCCCAAGCTTTTCGCGACGCGCTTTGAGCCACAACGCTCCCGCGGCCACGGCAAGCACGACGAACGTAATCGACACGATGCGCATCCACGGCATCAACCCAAGATCCGCGCGGCGCGTCGGGGAATCGAGTTCGTTCAACCAGTCGCGCTGGACGGCCCCAGCGGACGTCTCGGTGCTTTCCAGCCCGAGCGAGATCGAGCGATTGATGTCGTTGGTGAGGATCTGCCCCCATTCGGTCAGCTCGGGAAGCTGCTGAATGCGGGCGTGCGCGATCGCATCGACGAATATCTGCCGGTCGTGCGGTGGGATGGGCGTTTCACGCGGATTATCGGGCGGCGGCGGATTCAGGAAAGTCGGCAGCGCGCTTTGGCGCGACGGCATCGCCAATCCCGATTTCGCCGCCAGCAACTGCCCGTCCTTGCCGCACAGGAAATGGATGAGGTCGTAGGCGGCATCCGGTTCGCGGCAGGCGCTGCTCATCGTCCAGCCGGTCAGGAAAACGATCGACGCCGGAGCCGTCTCGTACGGCGCCGGGACGACATCCCATTTGAAATCGGTAATGGTCTTATACGTCGGCGCCATCCATGTGCCGATCGGGCCGACGCACCCAATATTGCCGTTGATGAACTCCTGCGAGCCATCCCTGGCCATTCCCGTGGGGTTGTAACAGGTTCGATCGTCGAGGCGCAGCGCGCGGATGAACTTCAATCCGGCCTGAGATTCGGGCGTGTCGAGCGACACTTGGCGGAACAGGGGATTACCATCGGCATCGGCGTGGAAAAATTCTCCGCCGAATGTCCAGACGATGTCACGGATCGTGTCGGTCCAAAGCCAGAGATAGGTGCCATAGATCTTGCGTCCGGCGTACGCCGGCTGGTCGCCCAGGGCGTTGATCTTGCGCATCTCCGACCGAAAACGGTCCCATGTCCAGCCGTTTTTCTGGATGTCTCGCCAATCGATGCCCGCGGCCTCGAAGAGTTTGATGTTGATGTAAAAACCGGTCGTCGTGAAATCCTTGGGCAGCGCATAAAGCGGCCCATGCCCGGCGGTCCCCTTGGTTGTGTCGAACCGGAAGGTATTCAGCACAACGGGAACAAAATCATCCATCCAGGCCTTGTCTTCCCCGGCGACGAACGGCTCCAGCGAGCGGATGATCCGAAGATCGGCCAGTTGAGGAAGCAAATCGGGAGGGAGGTAGAACACGTCCGGCGGTTGACCGGCGGCGAGCATGGTGAGCAGCTTGTTGCGGGTCGTGTCGGGATCGCCCGGGTTAATGCGAACAATTCGGACGTTGGGATGACGGCTCTGATACGCCGCGACGATGTCGGCGACGATCTTGTCTTCAGATGGCGCGCCCCAGTGCAAAACGGTGAGGGTAACAGGCCGGTCATCCCGATGCCTGGCGATGACCCGGCGGCCCACGTCGAAGAAAGACCAGAGAACGACCGCGCCCGCCGCAAGAGCCAGGAGCGTGCGTGTGGCGCGGGCAAATGTCATCGGGTCGAATTCTCGGGCGTTAGTCTTTCAGCGAGAACGAAAGCGGCTTTGCAGTATCCGTCCAACTTACCGATGGAGCCTCTCCAGCCGGACCGCGCGCTTTTCCGTTGCTGACGTCGCCTATGGAACGGCGCGACGGCAACAAAACCTTCACATCTTTGGCTCGCCCGTCGGTGCTGAGTACAATTTTTCCGCCGGTCCGCTGGCACCGGAAAACAACGGGATGCGGATTGTCGTTTGCCGGTACAGATATCGAAACATCCGCACCGTCGGCGATTTGAAATAGCTGGAGCGTGAGTTCCTCGCCTAATTTCCAGCTTGGTTTTTCCTCGTCGCCGCCCAGGGGAAGGATCGTGTTTTCCCGCACCAGCAGAGGCAATTGCATGAAGTCGAGGGTCTCTCGCCGCCAAACACCGCCTTCGATGACCTCGCCGGAAAAGAAGTTGGTCCAGCGTCCGTGAGGCACGTAATACTCGGCGACGTTGTCCTGCCGAAATATAGGGGCGACGAGCAGCGACGAGCCGAGCATATATTGACGATCCAGGTGTGCGCAAGCGGGATCATCCGGAAATTCCAATACCATGGCCCGCATGACGGGCCAGCCATGCTCGCGCGCATCGTGCGACGCCGAAAAAATGTAGGGGAAAAGCCTGTTCTTGAGCCGCGCGAAGTGCCGCATGACCACAACGGATTCTTCGTCGAAAAGCCATGGCACACGGTAGGACGAACTTCCATGCAACCGGCTGTGCGTTGAAAGAAGCCCGAATGCCACCCACCGCTTGTAGAGCGCGGGATTGGCGGTGCCGGAAAACCCGCCAATGTCGTGGCTCCAAAACGCGGCGCCCGAAGCACAGAAGCTCAGTCCGCCGCGGAGATCCTCGGCCATCGATTCCCATGTCGCGTCGCAATCGCCGCCCCAATGCACGGGGAATTTCTGGCAACCGGTGGCGGCCGACCTGGCAAAGACAATCGCGTTGCCCTTGCCGTGGAAGTCCTCCAGCAGCTCGAATACCGCTTTGTTGTAGAGATAACTGTAATAGTTGTGCATGACCGCGGGGTTCGACCCGTCGTGATAAACCACGTTTTCCGGGATGAACTCGCCAAAATCGGTCTTGAAGCAGTCCACGCCCATCTCAAGCAATTTGTGAAGTTTGCCGCAATACCATTCGACCGCCTTGGGATTGGTGAAATCCACAAGGGCCATGCCCGGTTGCCACGCATCGCGTTGAAAAACCCCGCCATCAGGCGTTTTCAGAAAATATCCGTTGTCAGCCCCCTCGCGGAACAGTTTTGAAAGCTGAGAGATGTAGGGATTGATCCAAACGCAGACGCGCAATCCCTTGCTTTTGAGCCGACGCAGCATCCCGGCCGGGTCGGGAAACGCATCCGCATCCCATTCGAAATCGCACCAGTGCCGCTCCTTCATCCAGAAGCAATCGAAATGGAAGACACTGAGCGGAATGCCGCGCTTGGTCATGCCATCCACGAATTCATTGACAGTTTTTTCGTTGTAATGAGTGGTAAAGGACGTGCTGAGCCAAAGCCCGAACGACCACGCAGGCGGAAGTGCCGGCCGGCCGCTGAGGCGCGTGTATTTCTCCAGAACTTCCTTGCATCCCGGTCCGCGGAAGAAATAGAAATCCAGCTCTTCCTGTGGCACGCTGAACTGGACCTGCGATACCCGCTCGGTGCCGATCTCAAAATCCACGCGGGCGTTCGAATTAACCAGGATTCCATACCCCCGGTTGGAAACGAAGAACGGGATATTCTTGTACGCCAGATCGCTTCCGGTGCCGCCGTCCTCATTCCAAATGGAAATGCTCTGGCCGTTCTTGGCGATGGGCCCGAACCGCTCGCCCAGGCCGTAGAGGCATTCGCCGACGTCCATTCGCAGTCGCTGCATGAGCCATCGGCCGCCGGCGCGGTTGGTCATTTGTCCCAGGCTATCCCAGGCGCCTCCGGTAATGATCGTCGAGCCGTCTTCAAACTGCATCGACCACTTGCTCTTGCAAATTCGAAGCGTCAGTCGACCGCTGGTGAACGTCAACTCATCCTTTGAATCCTCGATCTTCACGTGCGACGCCGCAAGGGAATAGTCCAGTTCCGGCTTCACATCCCGCCGCGGATTCACGTCATGGTGGACGATCCGCACGCGGATCACATCGGCCATGGGAGAGGTAATATGGACTTGAAGGACGAGGCCTTCGAATCGGTCGGATGGATCGGTCCCATTTCGATCGACAGCCGCCACCCAGAGCGAATCACGCTCCAGTTTATATTCCGTGACCCTGCGGACACAGATCGGGGTGATTCCCTCGGCCCATTTCCAGACACCATGACTGAACTTCATTGACTGTGCCTTTTTGCCACAAAGAACGCGGGCGAGTCATTATGCGACTCGCCCGCTGATCCGCAATAGGATATCGAAACTCGAGGTCCAACCTCCAAAATCAGGCCTGACGCCGGCGACGGAGCATGAGCATGGTCAACCCGCTGCCCAGAACGCCCAGGGTGGCCGGTTCTGGAACGGAAAGGTCGTCTACATAAAACGGCGACGTCGCCACGTTGCTGACCCCGCCCACACCAGATCCATAGGTTCCGGCGTTGACAACAATGTTGATCCCCAGTCCACCACCACCGCCTGCGTAAACCGAGTAATTATAGGTAGCTAAAGTCGTCGGCTGTCCGTCGATAACCCCGAGGGACGCAGTGGAGGATGGAAATATGAAAGCCCCATAATAGCCGGTGCCAGGGTAATTGAACTGGAGGCCCAACTGAAAATAGACATCCGGGCCCGCCCATGTGGGCGTCGTATAGGCCATGTACATGGTTCCCGTATACGGAACGGTGCTGCCCGCTGTTGCACCAGGATCCCAGGCATTCAAAAAGCCCTGGACATACAAGTCGTTGAAAGGAGTACCGTACGCCACGGTTCCGTAACCGACGGCGTTGCTGCCGGTGCTGATCTGCAGCGACCCTGGAGTGCCCGCGGCACCGGCGCTGTAGTTTGCAAGGCCATTAATTGCCGTACCGTCTGTGTCATAAGAAGTGACCGGACCAACGGTCGTGGAAAGTCCAGTGCTAGTCCAACCTGAGGCGGCAAAGTCCGATGTCGTTGTGAAGAGTATTTGTGAGAACGCATGGCTCGCCGTTCCCAAAGACGCACATAGGGCTGCGCCAACTGAGTATTTCGCAAGTGTGTGGCGCTTGCGTGCCCGCGATCTGCTCGTTTCAACCATTTCTCCGAACATCTCCGCCTCCTCCGTGTTTGCCTGCCGGCGGGGCACGGAACCCCACGATTTGATTAGATCCACCGACTTAATAAGACGCGCACTGCTTATGCAACAATCGGTTGCTGCACAGACGCAAATCTAACCTTAAGTGTCGGAAAGTCAAACAAAAAATGGATACTTCGCCGGCTTTTCGGGAGAAACGCCGGAATCGTCGGTACAAGATTCTGTTAGTTAATCACTTATGAACGGCCGAATCAGCAATCGTTTTCCGCCCGATGAACTGGATTTCCATCTTTGTTTCTCGCTGCAACTGCTTTATCCGAGCGCTTTCAGGAGCGGCCCCAGGTGCCGTTCATAATTCCGCCAGCGGCCCACGGAGCGGGTGTAGATCGGCTGGCGAACCTGCCAATCGCTTGCTGTCTGCACGGTCCGCTCCGTCCGGTGAAAATCCAGGCATGCCGGGTTCCAGGGCAAATCCAGAAAACTGATGATCCGGCGGCTTTGCCCCTCCAAATCCGCGACCAGGTCTTCGTACTGCACCTTGAGCATCCGCAACGGCAACACGCTCAGCCAGTGGGCGATAAACCGATCGGTCTGGACGTGATGGCGGCCGCAGTTGGCCAGGTCGAATGAGTAGAGATTACCGGCCTGAAAATTCTGGAAGAAGCATGATAGGCAAGTATCGCGAGGGTCGCGGCGGCAGAAAATAACGCGGGCCGAGGGAAACAGCATGGCGATCAATCCAAGGTAGTCGACATTGGCGGGCATTTTGTCGATCACGCGTAAGGCCGAACCACCAAGGACCTGCAAGTGATTCCGTTGTTTGCGGGCGGCGTCGTTGATCGGACCCGGCTGGATTTGGCTGAAACTCAATGACGTTGCGATGTTGCCGACGTCCCTTAACTCGCCGGCGCCGAACACATCGGGGTGACTGGCGGCGATCTGTTCGACGAGGCTCGTTCCGGACCGCGGCATTCCCACGATGAAGACCGGTAATTCCGAGGGATCGCCCCAATCCCGCGATTGTGCAAATAGACTTGGTGTAAACATGGCGATCGAATCATCGACCCCACGCGCAAACTCAGCACCATCGTATCGCTCACCGGCGGCAAGACGCATTTGCAACATCAGTGGATTAGCGCGGGAATAGTGCGCAAATGCTTCATCGAAGCGGTCGGCTTGGTCCAACATCTTTCCTAGCACAAACCCGAGTACCGCGCGGTCGCGGATGGACGTTTTGGGATCATTGACGCGTTCGGTAACCCGGACGATCTGCGCCCGATCGGCAGCAGCGCCTACGCCGGTCAGGAGCGTGTACGCCTCGACCGCCCCCGGCCGCCGCGCCAGTATTTGTTGGAAACACTCCGTGGCCTCCGCAAAGCGCCCGACTTGTCGCAGGGCATGGCCGAAATTAATCCAGCCGGTCGCCGAATCGGGCGCGATCTCGACCGCGCGGCGAAAACTTTCCACCGCCAGCGCTCCCTGGCCGCTGCGCAACAGGATCAGCCCGCGCACCTCGTGCGTCGACGCCGAATTTGGCGCCAGGGCCGCGGCGCGATCCAGAGCATTGGCCGCTTCATCCAACCGCTGTAAATCGGCCAGGGCCGCGGCCAGGTGACTATGAGCGGCGGGGTTGTTCGGTTCGCAGTGAGTGGCCTGCTGGAAAGCCAAACACGACTCCTCCAACCGGCCCTGCTCGCGGAATACTTGACCCAGATTAAGGCGAGGCACTGCCCAACCGGGTCTGAGGGCGATGGCCTGATGGAAGGCGGTGATGGCCTCTTCGAACTGTTCTTGGCCCCTCAGGGCATTGCCCAAATTGCTGTAGGCTTCTGGGTAGTTTGGTCTAAAGGCGATGGCTTGGCGATATGCCGCGATGGCCTCATCGAACTGTCCTTTGTCCTTCAGAGCATTGCCGAGATTGCTGTGGGCTCCGGCGAAGTTGGGCCTCAGTGCGATGGCTTGTCGATAGGCGGCGATGGCCTCATCGAGCTGTCCTTGGTCCTTCAGGGCAATGCCGAGATTGCCATGGGCTTCGGGAAAGTTGGGGTCGAGGGCAATGGCCTGCTGATAGGCGGCGATGGCCTCTTGCAGCCGCCCGGCCCGGTGATGCTGCAATGCGAGATCGAAGGTCTGCTGGATCGTGAGTTGGGCCATGGGTACCCCGATCTTATATAAACATTCGCCAACCAAGACGAGTTGTTCCTGTCCGCCCCGTCAAACGCATTGTGCCATCAAGGCAAATTTCCGGTGATCGGGAAGGCAATTGGATAGCTCGTTCATCGACGTTGGAGAACAAATCCGGTCTCAAAAGTGGCGTGCCGAGGTTCAATCCAGCGCGGTCTGACGCGGTCGAAACTCTGGTGACCGTCCGTTTTTCGCCACAGGCACCAAAAATCCGTTCAGAAAACGCTTTATACAAAGAAAAATGGTGATATAATAAAGTTTCAAACGACTGGCGGGTCGCTGCAATCTGGATACACCAGCAATAGTTCCCGTTTTATCCTAAGTGGTTTGCAGAGGTTAATATGAGTTCGAGGCCGAGAAACCGCTGGCAGGGGCATTCTGCGGGTTATTCTGCGAAGATATCGAGGCGGGGCTTGGCCATCCGCGGGGCATCGTTCATCGAATCCCTGGAGAATCGGCTCTATCTCACGACGGCCGCTTATACGTGGCAAAACGTGAACATTGGCGCCGGTGGGTTCGTCGATGGCATTTTCTATGACCCCAAGAACCAAAACACTATTTACGCTCGCACCGACATCGGTGGTTTATACAAATCCGTAAACGATGGCACTACCTGGACGCAATTACTGGATTTCGTCGGCAACAACACCACTGGCTCTGGCAACAACACACAGTACCAGGAGTTAGGGGTTCTTAGTTTTGCGATCGATCCCGAAAACTCCAACAACCTCTATGCCGACGTCGGTGAATATTCCGGGACCAACGGCGACGTGCTCTACTCCACGAATGCGGGACAAACCTGGACCGCCACTCCCTTGTCCTTCTGGGTTGGGGGAAACTCCAACGGCCGCGGTGACGGCGAGCAGATTCAGGTCGATCCAAACGACAGCAACATCATCTTCCTCGGGTCAAACGCCAACGGCTTGTGGGAGAGCACCAACGCGGGCCATTCGTTCAGTCAGGTCACCAGCTTCAGTCCGACCAGCACGACCTTCGTCCTTTTCAACCCCGCCGGCACCAAGGGTAGTCCGAGTCAGACGATCTATGTCGGCATCGACTCAACTTCTTCCGGCACTAATCTCTATCAGTCGACCAACGGAGGCGTCACCTGGGCGCAGATCACCGGCACCGGAACCCTCCCTTCGGGATATCTTCCCGGCCATGGGGTGTTTTCCGGCGGTTATATGTATCTCGGTTATGCCGATGCCGAAACGCCCAACGGCTCCCTCACCGGCGGTGGAGTCTACCGCTACAACCTCACCTCCGGAGTCTGGGCCAACATTTCACCGGAGACTGCCAGCGGCTGGGGCTACGACGGCATCGCCGCCGATCCCGAAAATCCAAACTATATTGTCGTCGCCTCGTTCAATGATTACGGCGGTCCCGACATGATGTGGCGCACGCTGAACGCCAATGCCGCCACGCCAACTTGGTACGAACCCCTCAGCACCGCTACCGCGCAAAATTACGGGTATGGCGGATTCAATCAAACCCGCAACGCATCGAGCGCGCCCTACGCCTATGACTCCGGCGACGGCATCAGCAATTGGGTCGGAGCCATTGCCATCAACCCCTTTAACTCAAACCAACTCATGTATGGCACCGGCGAAGGAATATGGGCCACCAACAACCTCAGTAATGGCGGCGCCAATACCCCCCTGACCGCCGCCAACAGTTGGTACTTCCCCAACGACGGCATTGAGTTCACTGCCGTCGGCGGTGTCGCGACGGGATCTGCCGGCGTCCCACTCTTCAGCGCCATGGGCGACATCTTCGGCTTCGCCCATACCACCCTCACCTCATCTCCCGCCCAGGGCGCTGCCAACTATTACGGCAGCGCGAACAACGTTGACGACGCCGACAATGTGATCGCCATTGTCGGCGGTCTCGGCGCCAACGGTGGAACCTACTACGGCGTCTATTCGACCAACGACGGCCAGACGTTCCAGTATTTTCCCACCAGTCCTGGCACGGGCAATTCCTACGGCACCGACACCGTTGCCGTCTCCGCCAACGGTTCCACCATCGTCTGGGCCCAATCCGGTCTGGCGCCCTACTATACGACCAATTACGGCACGACCTGGACTACTTCCAGCGGCGGTATGGCCGCTAACGGCCAGATCATCGCCGACCGCCTGAATGCCAACGATTTCTACTACCATGTCGGCTCCGAAGTTTACTTCAGCAACAACGGCGGTGTCTCCTTTACTTTGGAAAGCAACTCGGCGCCCAGCGGCGAAATGGCCGTGAATCCCTATGTCACCGGCGATCTTTGGATCGCCGGTTCGGGAGGCCTTTATCATTCGACCAATTTCGGCGCGACATTCTCGGAGATCGTTTCCGGCCTCTCTTCCACTAACGGAGTCATCGCCCTGGGGGCGCCGCGCCCACGGAGAGTGCTACTCTCCCCGCAATCTATATTTTCGGCACGATCAATAATTTCCTCGGCGTCTACCGCTCCGATAACGACGGCTCGACCTGGACCCAGCTCAACACCACCAGTCAGCAATGGGGCGGGCTCCTTCAGACATTCGCCGCCGACCCCAAGGTCTTCGGACGCCTCTACATCGGCATCAACGGCCGAGGCATTATCATGGGCAATCCCGCAAGCAGTTTGCCCGCCAATTGGGTTGATACCGATATCTACACTCCTGGAAATCCCGGTTGGGCGACCAGTTCCACCACGCTCTCCACCGGCACGGTCGTCAACGAATGGAATGTCGTCGGCGGTGGCGGGGGTCTCACCGGAAACACCTTCTCCATCACCTCCCTGACCGACACCACTCTGGCCTCCGGCCCGTGGTACGCAACGGCGGTTACCTCGGCGCCGAATGGCCTTCACATCGGCGATCTTGTGACGATCTCCGGCGCTAGCCCAACCGGTTACGACGGAACGTTTGCCGTTTCCGCCATCGTCAATTCCACGACATTCGAGTATATTCCCGCCGCCGGCCTGGCCGCCGCCACCGGAACCATCACGGAATCAACCAACGATCAATTTAACTTCGCTTACGAGCCTTTGGGTGGCGGCGTGACTATTTCCGCTCAGCTTCTGAGCTTGACCAACGCCGACGAGGGGAACGGCACCCCGGAAGCGGGCGTCATGATCCGCAGCAGCACCGACGACAACGATCCCTTCGTCGCAATGGTGCAAACCGCCGGTAACAGTCTGGTCTTCGAATATCGCGCCACCACCGGCGGCAGCGTGACCGCCGTCTCTCTCGGCAGTGTTCCGGTCGGATCAGAATATATCAAGATTATCCGCAATGGCAGCAACTTCAGCGGCTGGTATAGTTCCAACGGCACCGCGTGGACGCAACTAGGCTCCACCGTCGCGATCGCCGCCATGCCTGCGACTGCCAACATCGGATTGGCCGCCTCCGCGAACTATAATTCGCAAATCACCGATGCCGTTTTCACCAACGTCACCGTGACCAGCGAACCCGCCGTCGCCACGGCCGCCGCTGCGAATCCCAATCCCGTCACCGGAACCTCCACCGCTCTTTCGGTTCTCGGATCAGAAAACGGCAGCGATACAGGCCTGACTTATACCTGGTCGTATACGGGGCCGTCGGGAGTGACTTATTCCGGCGCCACCAACGGAACCAACGCCGCCAAGAATATCACCGCGATTTTCACGCAGGCCGGCAGCTATAACTTCACGGCGACCATCACCGATCCGAACAATAATTCCATAACCAGCAGCGTCGCGGTGGTCGTGGACCAGACCCCAACCAGCATCGTCGTCTCGCCGGCTTCCTCCCCCGTCGTTCCGGTCGGCTTCACCCAGCAGTTCTCGGCCACGGCCACCGATCAATTCGGCAACGCCATCAGCTCGCCCAGCTTTAGCTGGGGAATTTCCGGCAGCGGGAATTCGATCAGCGCGACGGGCGATGCCACGCTCGGTTCGACCCCCGGCTCCTTTATCGTCACCGCCACCGATGGCAGCGCCCAGGGAATGGCAACCGTCATCGCGGAGAACTTCGCCGTGCCCTCGGGCGCCACGCTGGACATCAATCTCGGTTCCGCCGGACCCGTGGCAGTCTCCGCCAGCGGAAGCAACATCACTGCCAGCCAGAACGGCGTGCAGATCACACTCTCCGGATTCACGGCCGTGACGGTCACCGATACCGCTTCAAACAATGTGCTGAACTTCAACGGCCCGCTAACATTGCCATTCACCTTCGTCAACTGCGGCAGCTCAACCATCAACGTCAACAGCGGAATTCTCACGTTCGCCGCCGTTATGGGCGGGACAATCTACGTCGGGAATCTATCGGTATCGAACGGCGCCGGCGCTATCATCACGGCCGCAACGACGAACACCCCGACGACACTTAGCCTCAGCACGCTATTGATTGGACCCACCGGTCAGTTCGATGTGGCCAACAACGTGGTTCTCATCAATTACGGCTCGGCAATGAGTCCCATCGCCTCGATCGCCGGCTGGATCAAAACCGGATACCAGAACGCTGCATGGAATGGCCACGGAATCGTCTCCAGCGTCGCCTATCAACATCTCACTCAATATGGCCTGGGCTACGCCGATGCGGCCGACACGAACAATCCAGCGAATCTGCCGGCCGGCGAAATCAAAATCATGTACACCTTGCTCGGCGATGCCAACCTGGATGGGACGGTCAACAGCGAAGACTTCACGATGTTTTCGCAAAATTTGGGCAAGAGCGGGATGATGTGGGATGATGGGGATTTCAATTACGATGGGACGGTGAACACCGAAGACTTCACGCCATTGTCGAACAATCTGGGCCAGTCCGACCAGATCGCCGCGGCCCCGCTGGTGCAGGCGACGCCTGTTGTGGCAGCAGCAGCAGCGGTTTCGACACCACCGGTCGCAACTATCACCACAGACACCGGATCAAACAACGTCGTCAGCACTGTGCTGGGCAAGCACACGGCCAAGACGCCGAAGCACGGAGGCAAAGGGTAGTTGCCCGTCCGGATTTGCGAAGGATAAAGCCTTTACCGACCATCGTTTCGGTGAGGATATGCAAAACTTGGTTTTTCCAGAGGTGAATAATCTTGCAAAAAACAGCCAGGGTCGCGTATACTTCCGCTCGGCAAGCGCTTGCCGATTCGTTGTCGGAGATTGAGGTCGAAACAGGGTTCATGTATGGCCAGGGCCACCACAAATCTTAAAGAAGTCGCGGAAAAATGCTCCGTCGCTCCCTCGACCGTCAGTCGGGTTTTGAACAACTCAAAGCATGGTCGATTCTCGGTTTCGCAAGCGGTGCGCGACCGAATCCTGAAAGTGGCTGAGGAACTTAATTACCGGCCCAGCATGGCAGCGCGAAACCTAACGGTCAGCAAGACCCATCTCATCGCAGTTCTGGGCGTTTCACGAATCGAATCGGATCACGTCGGTCCGCAGGAAGAAGCCGTCAGCGCAATGGCGAAATCTCTCGACGCCGAGGGATACGAAATCTGTGCACAATTCATCAGCCTGCGTCACGGCCCCTTCGAATTGCCGCCGTTGCGGGTGGATGGCATCGTCGCGGTCGGTCCGACCAGTCTGGATGATCTTCAGGTTCTCGAACGCAACGATGTGCCATACGTAAGTCTGGACGGCGTTGTTGGAAGCCGCGGTTTTCAGGTGATTCCCGACGATGCCCAGGGCACCCGAATGGCGGTTCAGCACCTCGCCTCGCTGGGCCACAAGCGCATCGCATATCTGGATAATCCATCGATCGCGGCGTTGCATCCCAGCGTTTTCACGCGCCGTGATACCTTCGCGCGTGCCCTGCGGGAATTTGGGCTGGAGACTCCACCGATAGAGCCGCCGCAGTTACCCGATGAAGTCCCATGGGATTCAACTTACGAGCCATTTTTGCGGCGTGCGGTGATCGAAGGCAAGGCGACCGCCGTTTTGGCGTATTCGCACTTTGCGGCATTGTCCCTGCTCAGGGCCGCCCACAATCATGGAATTTCCGTTCCGGGAGATTTCAGTCTGGTCTGCTTCAACAATGTTCCGGTGTTGAAGCTGACATCGCCATCACTGACGGCCGTGGACGTCCCGTCGGCCGCGATGGGCCAAGCGGCGGCGGAAATGCTGTTGCATGCGATCAACGACAAGGATTATGTTGGTCCGCGCTTCCGGAAGTTGGAAGAGAAATTGATCGTCCGCGAATCGACATCGACGCCAAAGCGATTGACGTAAATGCCGGCCTTTCCGGCGCATCTTTTTGAATAATCATAACATGGCAACGCGAAGTCAACATGGAGTAAAAATCGCTTAAAATCCCGTTCAGAAATCGCTTGCATTTGATCTCGCATCGGGCTAAAATTATGTTCGCCGTCGCTGGCGGAAAACTAAAAGAAGCAGACCATGGATCGCTGCTTAAAAACGAGGATCCCAGCGGAATTGAGCAATCTTCGGAGCATTAAGTCGGCGGCTTTGGTGTTCATATCTCAACTATGGTTTGAAAATTTTACAACGCGGAGGGTATTGCGATGAATTGTGATGGAAATGCTGGAAAGAGCGGCCGAACGAATAATTGCCTGTTGAATTCCGCTGGAAGACGGCGGCGACTTGCGCTGGCGTTAGCGGCGGCGGGGGCAATCGTCCCCTGCGGTCATGCTTTCGCCCAATACGCGGTGTCCACCGTACCACTCTGGACAACGGAAGACGATTTTACGGGTTGGACCGCGGAGGGGGTGGCCACGTCGGTCACACCGGTCCCCTCGTCAACCTATGACCTCGACGGGTCAACTACCAACGGCGTGGGAAACATTGCCAATGCCGGCGCCACTGGTACGGCAGGCGGACTGGAAATAAACACCGGTTCCAACGTTCTGACGACTTATGGAGGGGTAGCGGAGGCACCGGGCAACGCTTTGAGTTCCCAGACATTCATGAATGCCTTTGATCCCGGTGGAACCGCGCCCAACACCGTTTCGTATAGCGGAACGATGTACCTAACTTATTCCAATCCGCAGTTCGCCGGTGCCGCTTGCTATTTTCAGTTTGGCATCCAGATGAATTACGCCGGAAACGACGGGACTAATGAATATTACGGACCGATTCTTTTCCCATCGTCGACAACGTCGACCACTGTTAACGGCATTGCATCGACGATAGCCACTTACAACTACACCGTCACCGGCGCGTAGCAATCCCTTTTTTGGGTTCAACCTCTTTTTCAACTCCGGTTACTATGGGGGAACGGCGACCGGTTCGGCGGCCACGAATTGCGTTCTCACCGCGCCCCTGTATGTTGATGACATTGCGGTAATCAGTCCGGTGATAGTACCCCCCAATAGTGCAACCTGGACGGCAGGTGGAACGGGCAATTGGTCCTTTTCATCGGCGGATAACAATAACTGGGTGGGTTCGGCTCCGCCGGCGACAGCGACTTCCAATGTGACGTTCGACGACGGCAGCGCGGTCTCGGGTCCGGTCAACGTGGACGTCGTGGGAGTCCAGGAAGTCAATAATCTCACATTCAACAATTCAAAGGGTTTTTCGCTCACTGGCTCGCAAGTTGAAGTCACGGGAACTTTATCTTCCGCGGCCGGCGCCAACTCGATCAGTTCATTGGAATATACCGGCACCGCGGCTCTCAGCGTCTCTGCCGGCAGTTCACTTTCGGTGACCACTTTCACGAAGCAGAACTATTCTCAATTCACCCTCACCGGCGGTGGTGCGTTGAACGTTAACGCGGTCAATAATGGAAATCTTGAAGTTACGGGCGGTAGCACGCTGACAATTACGGGCAACGGCACCGTCACGTCGGGATCCGCATTTCTCTATGACATCGGCGTTGCGACGGCCGCTGATACGGTCAATCTGGGCACGAACAACGTCTACGACGACAACTCGCTAAACGGCAACGGAACCATTATCATCGGTTCCGGCAGCACGCTTACTTCGGGTGAGTACAATGGATACAACTTCTACGGCTCGCTCAGCGGCAGCGGCTCCCTCATCCTGGGCAGTGCCAACGGATTAAATGGTAACCCTAGCAGCACCTCATACACCGAGGAATTCGCCGGTACCAGCCCCAATTTCACCGGCTCGATCGATGTCGCCTATCTGAGCACACTTCAGATTGGCGCCGGCGCGAATGTTGGCAGTGGCACCATCACTCTGGATTCAGGCGAGCTTCAGGCATCGGGCAATACAACGCTCGCCAATAATATCGTCGTCGAAGATACCGGCGGCACCTTGGGCGTAGGGCCCCTCGCCAATAATATCACGACGATTGACACGCAGACCAATAACCTAACGCTGACCGGCCACATCAGCGGCCCAAACACCTTGCTGAAGATCGGGACCGGCACACTGGCCCTTGGCGCCTCCAACAGCTATGCCGGAGGCACAAGTGTTACGGGCGGCACACTGTTGGTCGCCGCGGCGGGAGCCCTGCCGACCAACAGCGCCCTGTCGATCACCAGCAGCAGCACGGTGCGTTTGGCCGACAACGTCACCGCGGGAACTCCTTTGGGAAGCAGCAACGTCGTCCTCTCATCCCTGTCGATCGACAGCACCAGCGATCTCGACATCGGCAACAATCGCGTCATCATCAAGTACACCAGCCCGTCGAACGACCCGATCGCCTCGATCGCCACGTGGATTAAGAACGGGTTCTATGACCTGTCCGGTCCGCAGATCATCAGCAGCGACATCGCCGCCGACGATGCCGCCAGCGGACTTAGCTATGGCATCGGTTACGCCGACGGCGCTGACGGCGCGGTGGCCGGCTTGCCTTCGGGCGAGATCGAAATCATGTTCACGCTGCTCGGCGATGCCAACCTTGACGGAATCGTCAACAGCGAAGATTTCACCCCCTTCTCAGCTAACGTGGGCAAGAACGGCGGCTGGGACAAGGGTGACTTCAACTACGACGGAACGGTCAACAGCGAAGACTTCACGCCGTTCTCAGCCAATCTGGGCAAATCCGCCACTCTGGCCGCCGCGGCGGGAACATTGGAATCAGCCAACGGCCTCAGCCTGGCGAACGTCCCCGAACCGGCCTCAATGGGGCTCGTATTGCTGGCGGGTGTCGGAACGCTCAGCCGGCGTAGTCGTCGGCGAATTAAATCGTAATCTGCGAATCAAAGAATTGCGTATGAGGTAATGTCGTGATGGAAAGCATTTGCAGCATGATACGTCTTTCGCAAGTTTGCATTCCCAACGGAGGCGTAAGTGCAATTGCGCCATCTCCTTCGCTCGCCCATGAGTCGGTTCAATCACGAAGCCACCTACGCAACTGCGCCGGCAAAGGAAGTATTATGAAAGGCAGACGTTTTCCGAGAGGCTTTACGTTGGTGGAACTGCTGATCGTGATTGGAATCATCGCATTGTTGATTTCAATCCTTCTGCCGGCGTTGGGTAAGGCAAGGGCGCAGGCGAATCTCGTTGCCTGTGCGTCGAATGAACGAAACATCGGGCAACTGGTTTTTGAGTACGTTGCGGAAAACAAAGGTTATCTGCCCTATGGCACAGGAATTACGAGCGTCGGTCAGGTGTATTGGACTTGGAATGACACGCTCAGCATTATGGTTCAGAACAACCCCCTCCCCGGTAACGAGTCTAACAAAACTGCGGCGGATCTGGCGGTTTTCCAGGATACCGACGCACCGGCGGGTCATCAGCGCATAAGCTGCGATTACCGTGCCAACTGCAGGATTATGGTAGATGGTGATACAGGGGCTGACTATGGGGGGACCACCCCAACAGCGTATGAAAAGACATTCGGAATCCGGACAATGGGCTCAATCCAGCACTCCAGTCAAGTGATTATGGCGTGGTGCGGCCCATTCAATATGAACGATCCAAGGGGCATTGGAGAACAAGCCTACGGGACAAATCTTGCAATGGAAAACTGGATGAATCAGGGCCCGTGGACAACGCCCGCCTCCGGTTGGTCGTACCCGACCCCTTATAATTCTGCTTACTACTTCGGGGGCGCATTGGGCGCTAAGAGGGGCTATGGTCAGTGCTTTACTCTCGGCGGTCCTGGAAACGTTGTGACTGCCGCCGTTTACAGCGGCGCCCTCGGCGGTGCGCCGCTTAGTGACTTGAAATACCAGAACGTGGATTGGATAGGCCCGAATAATTGGGGCGGTGCTGACAACTACGGCCAATATCAGTGCGAGATGCGGTTTAGGCACATGAACAATACGACGGCCAATTTTCTTTATCTGGATGGGCACGTCGAGCCGAAGCAGATCGGTCAGGTGCATGCGATTGATCTTTGTGTTAACGTAAGCTGGTCCCCCCAATCCGGGGCAAACTGAGCCTTTCGCCGCGAATGATCCTTGCGTGACGACGAGGATTGCGGATAGCATTTCGGTTATTGGTAGCTAGATGGGCGTCCGAGAAACATTAAACAAACAAAAATGGGTAGGGGCAGTTCTTGCCGCCGTTTTGATACTTGCGGCGGGAGGGCTTATCACATATACCGAATGGCCCCAGCATCATTTCAGCGGAAAGACCGCATTCTATACCAACGACGATGGCCAGACGTGGTTCATTGACTCCGTCTATAAGACCACGCCTTTCGACCACGACGGCAAGCAGGCCGTGCGGGCCATAATCTATAGCTACGATCATGGCGGCCGGCAGTTCTGCGCTTATCTGATGCGGGATAATCCAAGCGACAAGAAGAAGCTGGACGATGCGGTTGCTGCCGCTGCCGCTGCCGGCAAGCCGCCATCATCGGTGGATCTATTCGAAAACCACGGGATACTGAACAACATGCAAATTAAGCAACCCGGGTCTGGGCATCCATGGGTCCCCATTCTTGGCCCGGACGGTTCCAACGTGACCACTGCCGGCCTTGAGCCTCACGACGACGGCACGCTTGATATTGTGTATGCCGAATAGATTTAGGGCTGGCTCGAATCTGCCGGCTGGGCTACAGCGTCAGGCGGCAAAGACCTCTCGCCCTGCCCCGATTCGATCCTGCCGATCAAACGAAGCAGTCCGTCAAGAATGGTGAGCGGATGCGGCCGGCAACCCCGCGAATACAATCCCGATCAATCTCACGAACGTAGCGATTGTCAATGCCCCGATCATGCCCATCGCCGGCCCTGCCGGAACAGCTAATAAGGTGAGCGCTGAGCCAACTGCACCTTTTTTTTGATTCGCATGCATCCGCACATCCGCATGCCGTCGCTGCATGAGCAAATCGCATCATTGATGGTCAGATTGCGGTTTCCGTGGGCAGCGTTAGTGCGCTTCGGCCTCCAAGCTCCAGCCCCTCCGTGTCGCGTAAGGCGCTGGCGAGGAACGCAGGCCCAGACGCTGTTGACCCGTTCGCCGTTTCCCAAGCGGTGTCGCTTAAGCAAATGATCCTTGTGGGACGCTGTGGCAACGAGACGGCATTATTCCGTTAGGGGAGGGTTTAACACCGAACCTCCCCGCGATATATTGCTCGTGAGGATAAATGCGTTGACCTGAGCGAATAATCCATTGGTCTCACTGGCCCCTGCTAGGTCCGAGGTGGTGAGATTTCTTATTCTCCAAACCAAATATAGGAATGCGTGATGATGTTTTTGCTCATACGGCGGGGAGTCGTGGCGTTTTGCATCGCCGCAGTCGGTTCTATTGTCAGTGCCCGAGCTGCTCCGGTAAATCCTGCTCCGGTCTCTCGGCAGACGCTTTCCATGGATCAGGGGTGGCGGTTTCATCTGGGAGACATTCTTCCTACCGACTTCGTAGCCAACGGCGACGAAGCTGAAGGCGCCGCCCAAGCGGGAGGCGCTTGGGGTGCCGCGGCGCCGGCGTTCGACGACAAAAATTGGCGCTTGCTTGACCTGCCACACGATTGGATGATTGAGCAACCATACGATCCCAATGCCAACCCCGCTCTGGGATATCGACGGCGCGGCATTGCCTGGTATCGACGTCAGTTCAAACTGGATCCTTCCGATCGCGGTAAACACCTGGAATTGCAGTTCGACGGCGTGGCCACATATTGCACTGTCTGGTTCAACGGATCGCCCGTGTACCGAAACTGGTGTGGCTACACGTCGTCTTACATCGACATCACGCCGATGGCGCAATACGGTGACGCCTTGAACACGATCGCCGTCCGGGTGGACGCCAATAACATGGAAGGATGGTGGTACGAAGGAGCCGGTATCTACCGCCACACGTGGCTTGTAAAACGGAACCTGGTGCGCATAGTCACTGATGGCGTTTACGCCAATCCGGTGCGGTCGGCGGATGGGCAATAGACCATTCCCGTCGAAGTGACGGTGGAAAATTCCGGAACCGAAACGTCCACGGCCAACGCCTTTGTATCCCTTGCCGACCCCGACGGAAAACCGGTCGCGGTGGGACAGGCCGCGACGACCCTGGGCCCGTGGCAGCAGTCGGTCGTGAAGCTTTCGATCCCGGTAGCCTCCCCGCAACTCTGGTCGATTGACAGGCCAAAGCTGTACACCGTAACGACCACGGTTGTGAGCGACGGCAAAACGTCGGACGAAATCTCGACGAAGTGCGGCTTCCGGACGTTCGCTTTTACTGTCGATAAAGGATTCTTTCTCAACGATCGACCGCTCAAGTTGAAGGGAGTTTGCGACCATTTCGACCATGCGGGCGTGGGCGTGGCGGTGCCGGACTCGCTGTGGGAATTCCGCCTTCGCAAGCTCAAGGAGATGGGAGCGAATGCCTTCCGCTGTTCGCTCAATCCCCCTCCCAGGGAATTTCTCGATTGCTGCGACCGCATCGGGATTCTGGTGATGGACGAAGAGCGTCACTTCAATACGTCGCCGGAATACATCGGCCAATTGGAGTGGTTGGTGCGCCGGGACAGGAATCATCCCAGCGTCTTTCTCCGGTCGCTGTTCAACGAACAAAACCTGGTGGAGAGCACGGAACAAGGCCGGCAGATGGCGCGGCGGCTGGTTTCGGTGGTAAGAAGCCTTGATCTGACGAGGCCTGTCACCGCGGCCCAGAACCATGGTTAGCTCGACCCGGCGAATGCGGCACAAGCGCTAGACGTTGTTGGCATTAATTATCAACTCAAGGATTTTGATCGCATCCGCGCGGCGTATCCCGACAAGCCGATCACCAGTACCGAAGATACCTCACAGGTGATGACCCGCGGCGAATATGTCACCGATAGCGCAAGGCATGTCCTGGCTTCGTATGACGACAGATTTTGGGGCGACGAATCTACCCACCGTGAAGTGTGGAAGGAGATAGCCACCCGCCCCTGGATCGCGGGCGACTTCGTCTGGACGGGTTTCGACTACGACGGCGAGCCCAAGCCCTTCTACTGGCCGTCGGTCAGCTCCTTTTTCGGTTGCATGGACCTGTGCGGGTTGTGTGCGATATGTGAACGGCATCTTTTTTCTTCTCGGGACCGCCGGCACACTGACGCGGCATGAACAAATCACAACTTCCGGGTGCCGAAGAATGGCGCCAGATCATTGACGGGCAGCAGCCCAGCGGACTCACCGTCGCAGCCTACTGCCTCGAACGTGGAATCACTCAAGGTTCCTTTTACACCTGGAAACGGCGACTGCGCCAGCCGGCGAAGCGAAACCGTTCGCCCAAGCCCGCGTTCGTCGAGGTAACGCCTTCGAGGGTGGGGACGGCCGGCACGATCGAGGTTTGCCTGCGCGGCGAGCGTTGCGTACTGGCGCGGCGTGGTTTCGACCGCGAGTTGTTGATCGAATTGATTCGCACGTTGGAGAGTATCGCGTGATCGGCCTGCCCTCATTGGCGGCTCTGGATCGTGCGGCCTCGACACGCATCTGGCTGGCAACGCAGCCAGCCGACATGCGGTGCGGGTTTGATCGCGTGGCGGAACTGGCACAGGTTGTCACGAATCAGAACCCGATGGACGGGCATCTGTTCCTGTTCCGCGGCAGGAATGGAGACCGACTGAAACTTCTTTACTGGGATCGGGATGGTTATGCCCTGTGGTACAAGCGGCTGGAGGAAGGCGTCTTCAAAATGCCGCGAATCGACGGTGATGCCAAGAGCATGGAACTGCGAGCCAGCGAACTGGCGATGATGCTGGATGGCATCGACCTGCGGAGCATCAGGCGCGTAAAAAGATTTTCTCAAAAAAACCAAACTGCCTGAAACAATTCGCCGGACAAAACGTATCTTTTCTCGTCGTCATGGAAGATGCATCAGCTATCACCTCTCTGCCGGATGATCCGCGAGCGTTGAAGCAAATCATCGTTGATTTATCGCGCCAGCGTGACGAGAACGCTCGACAGCGTGACGACTGGCATGTGAAGTTCCAGAACATCGAGATCGAGAAGCTCCGTCTGGAGATGGAACTGCTGCGGCTGAAGAAGTGGTATTACGGTCCGCGGGCCGATCGGCTCCAAACCCCTGGCGACGTAGCCCAGATGCTGCTGGGCTTCGCGATGGAACTGGAAGCGCGGCCGGTGAATCCTGACGATCTTTCACCTGCCGATAGGTCCGGCACGGTTGACGTTGGCACAGTGCGGCGGATTCGTCGCGGTCGGCGGAACCTGGCGGCGCTGGAGAATCTGCCTGTCATCCGCAAGGGACACGATCTGCCGGAAGACCAAAAGCCCTGTCCCTGCTGCGGCAACGCGCGGGAGAAGATCGGGCAGGAGAGCACATGGCAGATTGAGTTCTTCCCCGGCCACTTCGCCCGCGTCGAGCACGTGCAGGTCAAGTACGCCTGCAAACACTGCGAACGCAACGCCGATAATCCGCAAATTACGCTGGCCGAAAAGCCCTTGCAGCCGATCGACAAGGGGATGGCCGGACCTGGACTCCTGGCCTACGTTGTGACCAGTAAATTCAGCGATTATTTGCCGCTCTACCGGCTCCAAAATATTTTCGAGCGTAACGGCTTTGAGATTAACCGCGCAACACAGAGCGTCTGGTGCGGCGACGTGGCCGATTTGCTGCGGCCGCTGTACGACCTGATGGTCCGGCGCGTGCTGAGCAGCCACGTCATCTGTACGGATGACACCGTGATGCCGATGCTGTGGCCGGAGAAAACGAAGCAAGCCAGGATGTGGGTGTACGTCGGCGACGAGCACAATCCCTACCATGTGTTTGATTTTACCCTTGGCCGGGGCCGCGACGGACCGGCGACATTTCTCAAGGACTACAAGCAAATACTGCTTGCCGACGCCTATGGCGGCTATGACGGAGTAGTAGTGGGCAACGACATCACCCGCGCCGGATGTTGGGCCCACGGAAGAAGAAGGTTCGTGGACGCGGAGAAATCGCATCCTCAGATTGCCGCCGAGGCGGTCGGCTGGATAAAACGGCTGTATGCCGTGGAGGAACGCGCCAAAGCCCTAGACGTTGCGGCGCGATTGGCCCTGCGTCAGCAGGAATCGACCCCAATCCTATCGGGGCTGAAAGATCGGCTCTTTACCTGGCGCGACCAGTTGCTGCCCAAGCATCCAATGTCCGAGGCGGTGGGCTACCTTCTAAACCAATGGAATGAATTGAGCGTTTTCGCGACTGATGGGGCCGTGCATGTGGATAACAACATTTCCGAGAGAGAAATGAAGCGAATCTGCCTCAATCGAAAAAACAGTTTATTCGTCGGAAACGAGCGAGGTGGCGCGACGGCGGGAATCCTCAGCAGCATTACCAGCACCTGCCCCGCCACGGCGTCGATCCCCAGCGATACCTAACTCAACTGTCGACGAATCTGCCCACGATGCCGATCGGCCAGATCGAGCAATGGTTGCCAGATGAATGGAAGCGGCGAAACCCAGCTCCGGCAGCCCATTTGTGATAGGGAAGTTCGGGAACGGTTTGAATTGCCGGTTCGGCAGCCTGGGTTGTATGCATCGCACCTGTCAATGAAAAGAGAAGAAGACTGGAACCCAGAATACGTCTAAAATCCATCGCATTCACTCCGAAGGAGGTAATGGCGCCAACGTCCTCGAACGCTGAGGCGCTTTTTCACCTGCATCAGTTCGGCCGAGCATCTCGTTGACCGCTATCACAAATTGAAGTTACCACGACTCTAGTGCGGTAAAGTTGTTCGAGTCCGCCGCGGCATTGGCTGCTGTGCATGGAAAGGAGCCGGGAATCTTTTTATGAAAAGACTCCCACCCCTTATCTCTCCCCATCGTCCTTCCCTTGCCCGATCCGGAAGTAGTCAAAGTCCACACAGCCGCCGGGAGTCTTGGTCGAATAATAGAAGAGGGCGAAGCGATAACCCATGAAGTGCGGCACCGTGTAGGAAAGGCGCGAGGGACGACCGATGGGGGTCCAGGATCTGCCGTCGAGGCTGTAGGAGAAGCGGGCGACTTCAGGCGCGGGCTGAAATTCGCATTCGACTTTGAGGTGGACGGTTTTGCCAGAGAGGGGAACGGAGGCGATCTCCTCGGGATGGTCGGAGTCGGCACTCACCATGACGAGAGACTTGGCGCCGTCGCTCATCTTTACGCCAACAAAACCATAGCGTCTCTGAAAAGCGGCGATGCCGGCACAGTCGCCGTCTTCCATGCCGCTCACGTCGATGCTGGTGGTGGCGGAACTGCGAGGGCCAAAGGTGCGCTGGGTGAGGGTGTTGCGAGCCTGTTCGACGTTCGAATCGACGCGGGCCGTTGTCAGCCGTAGGAAGCCGGGGCGCGTAGTAATCGACCAGTGGTCGTTGTCGGGATTGTGGTTCCATTGCCACGCCAGCGGCAGCGCGGGGTCGCCCGGCTTACGGTCGAACTCATCGGAGGCGACGATTCCCGAGACGCCCGACACGCCCTGTCCGCCGGCGGGGATGTTGAGCGTCATGGGCGCCTTGCCGTTCTCGCCGAGAACGGGCCAGCCGTCCTTCCAAATCACGGGCACGAGGTAGGGGATGCGACCGACGGCGCCGTTGTCCTTGAATAGATACGCATACCATTTGCCTCCCGGAGTGTCGATGAGGCCGCCCTGGGCGATACCCTGATCATCGAGCGCGATGCGGCCCTCGTAGGGACCGGTGAGCGTTTCGGCGCGGTGGACAATGACGGTGCGCGCCCAGCGGCTCCCGGGCGAGGCGATGTTGAAGAGGTAGTAGCGGCCGTTGATCTTGAAAAGCTGCGAACCCTCGCCACGGAGCCCGCCCTGGTCTGCTCTGAAGAGGGCGTTGACGTTTTCGACGAGAACCTTGGTTACGGCGCCAGGCCTGATTCCGGAAAGATCGGGTTTCAGCTCGGTGAGCACGATGCGACCGTTCCCGTAAACCAGGTAGACGCGACCGTCGTCGTCGAAAAACAGGCTGTGGTCACCCAGCGCGGGCTCGAAACTTGTCTCTTTCCACGGGCCGCGCTCCGGATCGCGCGTGGTGTAGATGTGGGTGCGTCCGCTGGTGGCGGAGAAAGTGGAGACATAGAACACGCCGTCGTGGAAACGCAGGCTGCTGGCCCAGGAGCCGCGACCGTAGGCGTTCTGCCCGTTGATGAGGTTGAGCTTGTCATTGTCACCGAGGGTCTGGTAGGCGTAGCTCACGAGATGCCAGTTCACCAGGTCTTTGGACTTCATGATCGGCAGCCCCGGAGACATGTGCATGGTGGTGCTGCTCATGTAGTAGAAATCGCCAACGCGCACGACCGATGGGTCAGGTACGTCGGCCCAGATGACCGGGTTGTGAGCTGAGGCGGCGGGCGAGAGCGGTTCTGCGCCTAAGGCTATGCGCGTTCCGACCGCAGCAGATATCAGTCCAAAGATCACCATTCCGATTACCCGTCGAGAACGTGTACTGTCCATAGGCCTTTCCTAAATCAGTGGGATTGCCGCGACTGGAACAACACTACCGATTATGCATGCGCGAACAAGCCCAGCGTTGCTCCCTGGAACCCGCCGGCGACATCGGTGCTCAGGAACGAATACGCCAACCTCCCGTCAGAATCGAAGGGATGCAGTTGCCCCATCGCTCACCGTTTATCCGTTGGAGGAGGCGAACGGGGCCTTGCGGGATATGAAGGAAGGCAAAATCGATGGCACTGGGGTCTTAAACGTTGGATCGTATTGATTTGTTCGTATGGAACGAAGGAGAATTGACATGGTGAAACCAGCAAAAAACACGATCTGCCTTTGGTACAACGGCGGCGCTGAGGACGCGGCGCGGTTTTACGCCAAAACCTTTCCCGATTCGTCCATCGGCGCGGTGCACCGCGCGCCGGGAGACTTTCCGTCGGGGAAGAAAGGGGATGTGTTGACCGTCGAGTTTACCGTAATGGGCATTCCATGCCTCGGGCTCAACGGCGGACCGGCGGTCAAGCACAACTGGGCGTTCTCGTTTCAGGTCGCAACCGCCGACCAAGCCGAAACCGATCGCTACTGGAACGCGATCGTCAGCAACGGCGGTCAGGAGAGCCCGTGCGGCTGGTGCCAGGACAAATGGGGATTGTCCCGGCAGATTACGCCGATCGCCCTGACGAAAGCCGTCACCAGTCCCGATACCGCCGCCGCCAAACGCGCGTTCGAAGCGATGATGCAGATGAAAAAGATCGACGTCGCCGCAATCGAGGCGGCCTGCCGCGGTTAAGGTTGCATCTGCGGCTCAGGCAGAAATGGGCGCGCGTCGCTGATGGTTGCAATGCCGGATCGAATAATAGCCTTCTCTCTCCCGCACTACCGTTTCCGCTTCAGCACCGAACGCTTTACTCTCGGCATTCGGTTCCGAACCGCAAAATGCCCATTCCCGCGCGCTTCCATTGGAGCCGGTTGATTTAAGCGAGCGCCGCAACGCATCCATCAGATTTACCGTGCGCGCCGGCGGGTGATCCGGCAAATCCGCAACTTCCACCATCCTCTTCCCATGCTTCCTGCGCTCGATTAACTCCTCAAGCTGCTCCCGATATTCGTCCTTGAATTTCGACAAATCCAATTTCTGCGTCATCGTCTCGATCAATTGCTCGGCCGCCCGAATCTCTTTCGCTCCCAATTTAGTCCGCGCCAGCGCGCTCGGCATCGCATCCTCCAACGAATGAACCTCATCCGCATAGTGCAGCGTATGCAGCGCCAGCCCCTCCCCCACAGGCCGAATCACCGAAAGATATTGCCGCTCGCGCATCACAAACCGGGCCAGCGCAATCCTCTTGCGATGCACCATCGCATCATAAAGCAGCTTATACGCCTTTATGCTTTCGTCCGTCGGAACGACGAAATAAACGCGGTCGAAATAGATCGGATCAATTTCGTCCTGCCGGATGAACTGCGCGATTTCGATCGTTCGTCCCCGTTCCGGCTTGAGCCGCTTGATCTCTTTTTCATCGAGCAAAACATATTCCCCCTTGGCAATTTCGATCCCCCGCGCGGTCTGGCCGAAATCAAATTCCTTTCCCGTCTCCGGACAATAAAGTTTTCGGCGCAATCGGCACGTGCCATCGCCCGACATCATGTGAAAGTTGATCGTCTTGTCGTGAACCGCCATCTCCAGTTGGATCGGAATATTCACCAGTCCAAATGTGATGGAACCTTTCCAGATTGGCCGAGCCATGACTTCTCCTATTTACGCGGTTTTTCTTCAACGACTTTTCGCAGATCGACGCGCGACCGATCGAAATCCGCCCACGGATCCTTCTTTCGTTTCGCCAGATATCGCGGCGCATTTTTGACCGTGAATTGATTGGCTGATTTCAACTTTCCCAGTTCCTCCCAGGAAATCGGCATCGACACCGGGGCGCCATCCCGCCCCCGGGTGGAATACGGCGCAACCGCCGTTGCGAAATGGTCGTTGCGGTTAAAATCAATGTAAATCTTTCCGCCCCGAAGATCCTTGCGCATGTTTGCCACAAAATCGCCCGATGATTGCACCGCTCCCTCCGCGATCGTTTTGCAAAACGATTTGGCCGCCGCCCAATCGATGTTCGGCTCAATCGGGATCACCAAATGCAATCCCTTCCCGCCGGTGGTTTTCAAAAACGTCGGCAGCTTCAGCGTTGTCAGCATACGATTCAGCGTCCGCGCGCCATCGACCACCTTTTCCCATGCAACATCCGGCCCGGGATCGAGATCGAAGATCAATTGATCGGGATGCTCGATATCCTCGCTCTTGCAATTCCATGTATGGATTTCCAGGATTCCGATCTGCGCCATCGAAATCAGCCCGGCCAGATCGTGAATGACCACATGCCGCTCCTTTTTCTTCGGCTCCCCCACATCCACCTTGTCGATCGCCGTCGGCATCGTCTCGCTCCAGTTGCGCTGAAAGAAACATTTGCCCGGAAAACCCTCCGGGCAGCGCAGCAGCGCCAGAGGCCGATCGACCAAACGCGGCAACATCCATTCCTGCACGCCCCGATAATAATCCGCCAAATTCTGCTTGGTGATTCCCTCATCGGGATAAAGCATTTTATCTGGATGCGTCAGTTTCACCTCCGGCATATCTTCACTCCCCTTTCTCGGATGTTGCCCATTTTTCCGTCCGTTCAAATGCGATTTAATTTTTCCCGGAGCAACCGCCTTTTCGCGCACGACCTGCATAGCCGGCTTGTCCGATCGCAATGCCACGAACACCGGATGCCGCAATCGTCCATCGCGCGTCCAACTCGAAAAACTCACCTCAGCCACCAGTTTCGGCTCAACCCAATGGGCTGCATTTCGCTCGCGCGCGGCGGCGCCGATTCCGTTGGATAATCTTTCCGCTCGATCTCCCGCAATTGGCCATACATCTCCCGCAGCCTCGCCTGGTCAAACCCCGTCCCCACCCGGCCGGCATAGACAAGCTCCTTCCCATCTTTGTTGTATCCGAGCAACAATGATCCAAATCCATTGCGCGCCCCGTGCGGATCGGTGTAGCCGATGACGACGAATTCCTGCCGGTTGCCACATTTACTTTTCAGCCAGGTCGGCTCCCGGCGCGAAACGTACGGTGCATCCGCGCGTTTGGAGATAATCCCTTCCAATGCCATGCCGCACGCTTTTTTGATCACTTCGCTGCCATCGCCGCGCACGTGTTCGCTATAGCGGATATTCGGCCCCACCGGGCTTCGCCCCAGCAATTTCTCCAGCGTCTCCTTCCTCTCAATCAGCGGCACATTCCGAAGATCGAGGCCGTCGCAAAACGGCAAATCGAACGCATAAAAAACATGCTCGGCCGATTTTTCCATCATCGACGCCTGCAGCGCCTGGAAATCGCTGCGTCCTTCGCCGTCGAGCACAACTCCCTCGCCGTCGACGACCGCCGAATCGACTTTCAGCTTCGCCAGTCCCCTGGCAATCGCGGGGAATTTCCCTGTCCAATCCAATCCGCGGCGCGTGTAAAGCGTCACTGTGCCCGCCTTGATGAAAGCCAGCAGTCGATAGCCGTCAAATTTTATTTCGTGAAGCCACTGGTCGCCCGCCGGTGCATGCTCCGACAGCACGGCCAACTGCGGCGAAAAGAATTTCGGCAACGGCGATTTTCGTGCATTGGTCAAATGCGATACTTCTTTGGCCTCGTCGCTCCAGACATCCTCTCGATCGCCGGCAATGTCCGCCAGGTCCCGTTTCGTTTTCACGCTTTTAGCCGCATCCGACAAAATATCTCGCGTCTTGCTCGCATACCGATCGTCCACTTTCATCAGCAGCCAATTCTTGCCCCCCTCTCCCGCCTTCCCGTGCATTCGCACCAAGCTCCATTCGCCGTGCAGCTTTTCCCCGTGGAGCACGAAATGAAGTTTCCCCTGTGCGTATCCCTCCCGCGCATCATGCAACGGCTCCCACGTGCCGCGATCCCAAACCATCACCGTCCCGCCGCCATATTGTCCCTTTGGAATCACGCCTTCGAAATCCGCGTATTCGATCGGATGATCCTCCACCTGCACCGCCAGCGCCTTGCGCCGGATCAAGCGACGGCCCTTTGGGCACGGCCCAGCTCTTGAGCGTTCCATCCAGCTCCAGCCGGAAATCGTAATGCAGCCGCGAAGCATCATGCTTCTGAATCACATACCGCCACCCCGCCTTTTCCCCCTTCGCAACCGTTCCACGCGATTCCGGCGTGGATTCAAAATGACGCTTCTGCCTGTAAGCCTTTAAACCCATGTCACCGCTCCAAGTGATCACAACGAAATCTCAGCGAATTGGCTGCACCGCTTTTTCGGCCGCAAATTGGTCGCGCGTATTGATACTTAACACTGCTAGCCAGCTAGGCCAACGTCAGAAATATTTGTTCGCATTTCGTTTATACAATGGCAGGCTCAGGGACGCTCGGGCAACCTCGCCTCACTTCACTTCCACTTGCTCAACCCCGAAAATCAGGTTTGCCGTCGCCCACTGCTGCGAGAGGACGGTGCGCGGAACGCCGCGCGATGTCCCGCTGGCAAGTTCGCCGCCGTGCAGAACGTCTCGCATGAGGTCGAACACCGCGTTGTCCTCGCCGCCGACGCCGCGCGTCCCCGCGACGTTTCCCGCACCGCTTTGCGGGGGAACCGCCAGCGGCGAAAAGTCGATCGGCTGGTCGGTCGCCAGCACCTTCAAAACGGTCAGTTCCGCTTCGCCGGGTTTAAGTTTGGATGGATCATCAATCGTCGCGTCAAAGCTAACCTCGCGCGATTTTCCCGCCTCGATCGGCTTGGATTCCTCGCCGACCGGCGGATAGAGAATTTGCAGATTTCCGGTGCGATCCAGCGTGAGAATGGTTGCGTAAAGATCGGTCTCGTCCGACTTGTTGGTCAGCCGAATCGCAAACCGCTGGTTCTCCGTGAGGCGACGGACTCCGTTTTCACTCCGCACCGCGCCATTTGGGGTCGTAATTTCCGCCTTGAGCAGATCGTCATCCGCGTGGTCGAGCGTCATCATTCGCTGAATGCGCGCCGCATAGAGAAGGTTCGAGGCGACGACCTCGGCATCATCCGCGCTGCGGCATGAAATCGGCGGCCGAAGCGTCGGAACGCTCGCATCCGGCTTATTCGCCGGCGGGAGCACCGTCGGCGAATATAGATTTATCGTCTTGTTAACCGCGTCATACCGCAGCACGGCCGAACATCCGGCCAGCTTGTCGCTCAATTCGATTTGGTGGTTGTGGTCGAGCTCGCGAAGCTTGGCCAAAATATAGTCAGGCACGTCACCCTCGGTTGCGACGATAAAATCTGAAATCTTGACCGTATTGAGCGCCGCCGGCGCATCGACAGGCACCGTTGCGCCGCCTTCCAGCCGCACCTCGCAAGTCATCGGATCGACCGCCGACGCTTCGCCGGTCGCGATCGGATTGCGATGAACGCTCAGGTCGTCCAGGTTTTTATAAAATGTGAATCGGGATCCCTCCGAAACGCCCAGCAGGTTCCCCATCGTAAGCGTCACCATTCCCTCTTTCATGCTTTTTGGAACGATGTTGGCATGGGCCGGCGCGAATCCGCCGCGGAAAAATCGCTCTTCAGATTTTCCAAACGCCGCATGAAACTCCGGCGTCTGGCGCACGTCACCGGGCCACCGCGCCATGAATTCCGCCGCCACCTGGCCGGCCAATTCCTCGTAGGTGGTCTCTTCGCCGATATTGGCCAGCAGATTGCGCATGACCAGCGACAACCTTCCGCACGATCGTCCGTGATCGTCCTCCGTCTCATACGCGCACTGCCTGTCACCGCATGCCGAATAAAAAACAAATCCAGGCATCGGACCCGCGGAATCCGCCCCCGCTGCATACCCCGCCGCGTGCCCAGCCGCGGATTGACCCGTCGAAAACTGCGGAAATAAATCATCCTGCGGACCCAGCCGGGTGTCATACCCCCCTGCGCCATCGGCAACGTCCTTTGCCTTTCCAGCGAACGATAGACGCTCCCGGAATGGCACGAATCGGAAATGATCAAAACCTGTGCGCCAAGCTTGGCCAGTTGCGAATGAACCTTCTGAAGTTCATATCCACGGATATCGCGAGTGCCGGCAAAATCGCTGTCCGATGCAACCCACGAACTGTCGAGAGATTTGGGGTCCGCCTCGCTGGGCAGCCGTTTCAATCGGCAGCCATGCCCGGCATAGGTAATGACCACCGTAATCGGCTGGTTGGTCTTTTTCGTCGCCGCCTTGACCTGCTCAACCAGTTCACTCAGCACCCGGCCAATTCCCTGCGCGTGGCCTGCCCGTCGGTGACCATCGCATATCGCACCACGCCAAGCCGGACAAACGCCTCCTTCATCCCGTTGGCATCGGCGACGCATCCGTAAAGCTGGTTTTCCGGCGGCAGCTTTGAATAACGATCGATGCCGATAAAAACGCCGAACTTGTCATACGGAAGAGAATCGCTGGTCGGGAAATCGATGCGAACTCCCGCGCCCGAATCATCGGCCCGAACTACAGCCGGCAGGACGAATAGAAAAATAAGAGAAAGCCGAGCGCATTTGAACGAACTGATTGGCCGGAAACGCAACGAAGCCATGGGTCATGGGCCTTTCAAATTTGAGTTGGTCACTGTTGTCTATTGTCCCAACGAACCACCGCCGCCGGGACTGCCATTTTGTACCCAACCGACCCAGAGCGGGCGAGATTCTCGGAATTTGCGATCCACATAAGAAATGGCTCGCTTCAAAATGTCCGCGCGGACATCGTTGTTGGGGATCCCCATCGTAAGACACAGGTTTGGTCCGATGATTGAAAAGGACGCGGGACAAATGTTCCCATTCGCCAGCAGCAGCTTAAGCAGGGAATCATGATTCGCCCAAGCCCGCGTCACCGGACACACCGGAGCTATGAAAAAGATTACGGACTGATCCCGGCTAAAACTCACCGCAAAGGGATGGACGACTCCGAGATCTTCTTCGTTCACATTGAAAAAGAAAACGCCGTTCCTGGCGTCGGGATGAGTGCCGATGCTAGCCAGCATTTGTCCAAGCTGATCGAACCCCAATGGCCCGGCCCCAGCCCCGCCGCCATAGTCGCCGAAATCAAATCCTCGCGCCGGCCCCTTGCTCGAGTGTTTTCTCATCAATCGCCGACGCACTGCCGCCCGAGATCAACACCGAACCGAAATCACCAAGGTCCCGTACGGAATCCGCCGACGGCGCAACGGCGTTCGCCGGCATCTGAACGCCGGATGATCCCGAATTGCTGGCGCAGCCGAAGACGGCGCCCATCAGCATAGACGCGATTGCCGCCAAATAGTTCCCACGAAATTTCAACCCGGATTGGTTCACGAAAATCTCTCCAGTCCCTAAGACCTGCCCAAAGAATGGCGCGATGCAAAAGCCCGCCCGGACTTCCACTAGAACACCCGGCAAAGCTAATTGTGTTGCAGGAAAATAGCAAGATTTATCGCCGTCCCGTCAGAAGCGTTTTTGTTGGACGCCAGGCACTCCACCGGGCTAAACTTGACTTGAAATGGATGCAGACCGCACGCAATCTTCATTGCTCAGGCGTCTTCACGATGCCAATGATAACCAAAGTTGGGGCGAGTTTTACGAGGTTTATCAACCACTTCTGATTCGTTACGTGCGAAGCCATGACGTCGGCCAGCATGACGCCGAGGATTTGGTTCAGGACATATTCATGAACAAATTGCGTCCGGCGATGACGCAGTTCGAATTGGACCACGCCAGAGGTCGATTTCGAACCTGGCTGTTCGAGGTAACCACCAACGCCATCCGGGATTGGGCCCGCCGCCGGCAAAATCAAACGCCCGCCGTCGGCCAAACCAGTGCATTTACCGGCCCCATCGTGCCGTCGGTCACCGAGGAATTGAGCCGGCAATGGGAGCAGTACCATCACGAGCAGATCATGCAGTTTGCCATAAAAAAAAGCCGGGAATGCTTCGAACCAAAAACCTGGGCCTGTTTTGAGCAGCGAACCCTGCGCGGTCGTTCCGGGCAGGAAGTCGCCGGCGAATTGGGCTTGAGTCTGAACGCGGTCTATACTAATGCGCACCGCGTGCTTGAAAAAATTCGCGAGCTGTGCGAGCAGCACGATGAAGATCTAAATCCAGTCTGGGCGACCTGAACGAACCGATCCGCGATGATTACCGTGTGTCCAACCGACGAGGAACTGCTTGCGGTCGCCAGCGGCGACGCGCCCTCGGCCGATACGCAGTCACACCTGCAGGATTGCCCCCGCTGCCTCCGCAAAATCAGCGGGCTGAAACTTGATGTGAAAGCATTACAGAAGGCGTTCGCATCGACCGACCCGGAGCCAAGCCCTCCTCCCCGATCTTCGCCGACGATTTCACGCATCGCTTCGGATTCCCCGTCATCCCCGGACTCATCCTCCGTTCCCGCCAAGATCGGCAAATACCTTGTCGTGGGCACGCTGGGCAGCGGCGGTCAGGCAAGCGTCTATCGCGCCGTCCATCCAACGCTGGACGAGCAAGTCGTCATCAAGCTCTCGTCACGAACGCTCGACAGCGCGGATTCTTCAAAGAACAATCGCCTTGCCGCCGAGGGACGTGTCCTTTGCCAGTTGAAGCACCCGAATATTGGTCGAATCTACGATTCGGACATCTTTGAACATCGCCCGTTCCTGGTGATGGAATTTGTCCGCGGCCGATCGCTGGATCGCTACGCGCGCGATCGCATTTCATTGAGCTCGCTGGAAATCGCCCGACTGGCGGCCAAGATCGCCCGCGCCCTGGAATCGGCCCATCGGTTGGGCATCGTGCATCAGGACGTCAAACCGCTGAACATCATCATCGATGAAACCGATGATCCGAAGCTAATCGATTTTGGCATGGCGCGGCTCAACGGCGCGTGGACCGATGGTTTATTCAAGCCGCTCGGTGGAACGATCCAATATATGGCGCCGGAGCAGGCGCGGTCGGAAGCCGAATCGATTTCGGGCCTGAGCGATGTCTTCGCGCTCGGGGCGGTCCTCTACTTCCTCATCACGGGCGAGCCTCCTTTCGGCGGCGGCACCAGGGACGAAAACCTAACGCGGGCCAGGAATTGCCAGTTCAATCACGAGGCTCTGGAAAAAGCGGACGCCTCGCCGCGGCTCAAACAGATTGTCCTGAAGGCGATGAGCGCGCAACCCGGTGATCGTTTCGCCGCGCAAAAGAAATGGCCGAGGCGCTCGAATCCCTCGACCACACCGCCAGGCGACGCCGGCGGATCGTGCGGGCGATTCCGGTCCTGCTCGTCCTCGCCGCGGCGGCGGCGACCGCATTTTGGTGGCCGCGCCCACAGCCGATTCCCCCCGCCGGACAGCTCCTGATTACCCCAGATGGCACGAGCAGCATCGACGGCAATCTACCGCTGATCACCGGCGAAAAAGTCAAAATCGAGGCAAGGGTTCCGCCGACACCCCGACGGCCGTTTTTTGGATCGGCCCCGCCGGCGAAGTCTTTCGCATGCCCTCCTCGCGGGTACACGATGCCGATCAGTTCGATCACGTCTTCAGTCCCGGAGAATCGCGCACGACCGCTCTCACCGGACAGGCCGGAACCGAGTTTCTTTTGGTCGTCGCCGGCCACGATCTCGACGACTCCGAAAAGATTAACGCGTTGCAATCCCAATTGAAGGATTTTTTCGCGAATCACAGCCTGGCCGAATTGCCACCCACCGGCGCGGTTCTCGTGGACTCGTCTGGCGCACACGCCCGTTTTCTCGATGGCGGACAGCGATCCCGCGATCCCGGCGTTGAAAGTCCCGATGCCTGCGCCGGTGTTTCAACGCCCCTGGGCGAACTCACGCGGCAATTGAACGGGCAAAATTATTTTATCGCGGGTATTGCCGTGCCACATCAGGATGCGCACGACTAAAGGCGAGCGAAAAAATGAACTCCTGGATAATGTCGAAGCAACGGACGACACGAGCGCGGCTCGCCCGCTCGCTGATACCCATCGCTCTAGTGGTCACCCTCTTCCGAGGAATCGCTCCAGCTTCCGAACCCACGACGGCTCCATCCACCCAAGCGTCCGACCCCGCAATTACCCAGGCCCGCGCCGATTGGGCCGCCGCCGTCGCCGACTGGAAGAAAGGACGGCTTGATCTCGCACTGGCCGGCGTACAAGCAACGCTCGACGCGTACCATAAAGTCTATGGCAACCAGGACAACGCCGACATCGCCCAGACCCTGACCGGCCAGGGAGATTGCCTTTGGCTCCTCAACCGCGCCGACGAAGCCCTGCCAAAATTTCAGGCGGCCATGGAGATGTACCAGCGGCTATCCAAAAACCAGGACAGCGCGGAACTCGGAATCGCAACGCATAACCTGGGTTGGTGTCTTCACAGCCTGAAACGCGACGGCGAGGCCGTGCAATATTGCCGTACCGGGGTCCAAATCCTGCAACGCGTCACCAAGGGCAAAGACGACCCCAATATCGCCGTGGACTTGCAGCATCTCGCCATCTGCCTGGAAGCTGTTAAACGATATCAGGAAGCGCTCGCGTCCTATCAACAGGCCTCGGAAATGATCGGCCGGCTCGATGGTGGAAAAGATCAGCTTGATTTCGCCAAGAGCCAGGATCAAGTCGCCTACTGTCAGAAAGTGCTTGGCCGAAGCGCCGACGCGTTGCCCATATATCAGGCGGAATTGGAAATGCTCCGGCGGATCTACAAAGGCCAGGATCACTGGGATGTCGCTCAATGCGAGGAGAATATTGCCGGCTGCCTCGACAATCTGGGCCGCAGCAATGAAGCCCTGCCAATGTACCGGGAAGTGCTTCAAATGAGACAGCGCATCTATGGCGGGCGGGAGAACTTGGATGTTGCCGACAGCCTGAATGATTTGGCTTCCTGTCTCGACAGTCTCGGCCGCAGCGCTGAAGCCCTGCCGATGTACGAGGCGGCGCTCGAAATGGAAAAACGCCTGCTCAACGGCACTGACGATTCGGATTTGGCGACCGACATGAGCAACGTCGCGCAGTGCATCGCCGGCCTGGGCCGCGAATCCGAGGCGCTGCCGCTTTTTCAGGCCGCTTTGCAGATGCGAACTCGGCTCGCCGACGGCGAGGACGACCCCGATGTCGCTGAAAGCATGGACAGCACGGCGAGCTGTCTCGACACCCTGGGCCGCTCTAACGAGGCAATGAACATGCACTGGGCCTCGCTGCAAATGCGCGCTCGCCTATACAACGGACAGAATCACCCCGATCTCGCCGAGAGCTACAACAGCCTTGGAGATTGCCTCAGTTGCCTTGGGCGTCCGGCCGTGGCGCTGCCGATGTACCAGGCCGCATTGCAGATGCGACGGCAGATCTATCACAATCAGGACCATCCCGACATTGCCGCCAGCATGTGCTCCGTCGCCCTCGAAATGGCTCGCCTCGGCCAATTGAAGGAGGCCCTGCCCCTCGCCCAGGCGTGCGTTCAGATGGCCGAACGCCTCAAGAGCCCGCAGTTGTTCCAATATAGCGCCCTTGTGGGCGCCATCCAGCTCAAATTAGGAGACCCGGCTGAATCAGCCAAAGCGTTTGAGGAATCGATCGATTCGCTCGAACAGGCCCGGGCCGCCCTTGGCGGGGACGATCAGGATCGCATGGGATTCATGGCCGCCAACCAATATTGGAGCCCATTTTGTGGAATGGTGCGCGCCCAGCTCGCACTCAAAAACGCCGATTCCGCCGCCCAATACCTGGATCGCGGAAGGACAAAGAGCCTGCTCGACATCCTCGAGCGCGGCGAACGCCTCACCGATGGAGATCTGCTCGACCCGATCGAAAAAAAGGCAGAGCTTTCCAATGACACGCAGGAATTGACCCAGATTCATGAGGCCAGAACCGCCGTGACCACCGCGGAGAATCAAGTCCGGCAACTGATGTCCCAAATTAATCACGCCCGCTCGCTCAACAACGACCAGGGCCTTGAAGAAATTAAAGAGCTTCAGCCCAAACTCGATCTGGCCCAGCAGCAATATGCCGACGCCGATCGCAGAAAATTTAACCTGGCGGGCCGCACGACTTTCACCGAAGCCACCACTTCGGTCCAGATTCAGTCGCTCGTCCAGCCGCACCAGCATCTGTTGATGTACTCGATCACCAGCTTCGACGCTTTGGTGCTGGTTGTGCCGCCTCCTGGGCAGCCTGTCACCGGCATGTATCTGACTCAACCCGACGGAAAAACTCCGCTCTCGGGTAGCGACCTCGCTCAACTGATCAGCAATTACCGGCACGCCGTGGTGCGTCACGGCATGGATTCGGTTCGCGGCGTCAGACTCGCGGAGACAGACCCGACCACTCGGCCGCAGGACAACATGGCCGACGAAGGCTACCAGCTTTTCCGCGAACTCGTGCCCGACAAGGTCTGGCAGGAAATTCGCGATGATCAGCTTGTCTACGTTCTTCCGGATTCGGCGATGAGCGGACTCCCGCTTGAGATGCTCGTGGTAAACAAGCCGAAAAGTCCCAATGCCCGTGACAACGCTTATTGGCTCGACGACGGCCCGCTGCTTTGCTACGGGCCATCGGCAGCCGCGCTGCTTGAACTTCGCCGTCAGGAGCCTGACCGAGTCCAGAGAACCTACACCCATGAGGCTGTGTTATTAGGCGATCCGGTATTGCAGCGCAACGCCGCCGATCAGCAGCGCCTGCCGCCGCCCCAGACCGGCGCGGCCGTCACAAGCGTCCCGCCGGGATCGAGCGGGGAGATGATCGGCCTTCGCCAGGGCGCTGTCATCGTTGCCTATGGCCCGATCAACGTCGTCTCCAAAGATCAATACGAAAGCGCCATCGACAAGCTCGAACTGCTTCACTTTCACGGCAAGCTCGACGGAACCCCCAAGTTGAAATTCTGGCTCGACGGAAAAATTCTGGAGCGCGAACTGTCGCTGGACTCCGCGCCGGACGTCCAAATGACGGATATGACTCCCGACCTGGCGATGCGCCTCGCACCCCATCAAGACCAGCAAGCCCCCGTGGCGGTCGCCATGCGAAACGCCAGCGCGACCCGTTACGGGGCTTTGACGCCGCTTCCCGGAACACGACAGGAAGTGAAGGGAATCTATCAAGTGCTGACCGGCCAGCCTTATTCACAACAGTCGGGTGATCCCGTGGTCGTGCTGCTGGGTGAAGACGCCACCGGCCCGCGTCTGGAGGAAGCGGCCAAGGGCACGCGATATCTTCACCTCGCCACGCACGGCCTGGTCGAACCAGGCCAGAATGCCATCTACAGCAGCGTCGTCCTGAGCCAGCCCGAGGTGATGACGCCCCAGGATACCGGATTGCTCACCCTGCAGGATTTGTTCGACCACTGGTGGGGCAGACTTGCCGGAACGGAACTGGTCGTCCTTAGCGCCTGCGATTCCGAAGGACTCGACGAGCGCGGGAGCAATTCAATGGCCGGCGAAGGTGTATTCGGCTTGCCTTGGGGATTCATGTACGCCGGAAGCCCCGCCGTCGTCGCAAGCCTGTGGGAAGTTCAGGATGCCAGCACCGCGGAACTGATGCAAAAATTCTACAGCAATTTGAAATCGTCCCCCTCAACAAACAAACTTTCGGCGTTTACCGCCGCTCGCAAACAACTGAAGCGGGACTACGCCGAACCTTTCTTCTGGGCGCCGTTCATTTATCTGGGCGATCCCAACTGAAAACGCTCATTCACCACCGTGACTGTGATAGACATGCTTGCAGTACTCGCAGATGTAGGATGTCCCCTTGAATCCTGTGCAATCGCAACCTTCCTCTGTACAAGGTCCGTATCCGCAGGAAGGGTGTGGCCTGCCGTCTTCCGCATCCATCACCCGAACGATCTCCGTTGACGGAGCGTCTCCGACGATTTCGGAAACACCCGTCTCGCTGACGCAACGCATCAAAAGCTCAATGCTCATTGAAACTCCTTCGTTTAAGGTACAGCGATCATTGCCTGGTGGCATCAATCTCACGATGCTTTTTGAACGATCCATCAGGCATCCGGTGCTCGATAAGCCAATGCAGCCCGCCGTCAGGCTTCACCGAAATCGTTTCACGCGTCACGACGGTATCCGGAGTGCCCTTCAGCGGATCGTAAAGCAAAACAAAGTTGCCATTCTCGACCGTAACTTCAATCTGCCTTGGATTGTCCCACAACGAGAAAAGCATCGCATGGATTTTGTTGTCATCCAGGCTGTAGTAAAACACCATCGTGTCATCGTATTGCACCCCATCATCCCGCTTAACGCTTTTCAGCATCGTCAGGACATGCCCATTCGAATGAAACGCCGACGTGACGGCCCCCTCGTCCTTCATCGATTTGCCATTTGAACTGAACGACTCTCCTTTAGCGTCAAAGTTACCGACCAATGGCTGCAGTTGTTTCATCGGCTCCATCGCCGGATCAGGCGGAACCGCCCCATCCGCCATGGCATTTCCGCATAAAGCGCAAACCAAACCCAGCGCCATCAGCAAAACAAAAATTCGCGGCATGAGATCTCTCCCGAAAGAGCAAAACCAATCACGCTCCCGGCTGCCCCTGATTCCTGGAACCGCCGGATTTCAGGTCGACACTTTTCCATCCCCATTTGGTAATCACATCATTATCCAACGCCGGCAAATCAGGGCTTTGCACTCCAAAGCCCTGCATATTTTCCACGTCCACCCGATAGAACATACCCTCTTGCGTGTACTTGATGAGATTTCGCCTGCCGCCGTTGCAGGCATCCTCGAAAGTCATCCGCTCTTTTCTGTGCTGGTCCACATTATTGACCACCACTTCATAATAATTGTTGACCGCGGTGGACTCGACCGGAAAAAGTTCATGCGATTCGGGCAGTTCAACCATCGGAAAGCAATGTCCCGGAACCATCATTAAATAAGCCTTCACGCCGCTGGATTCACACGCGGCCGCATACAGGATCGCCAATTCAATGCACGTACCCGACTTGTCCCGCAGGGTATCCCGCGGAAATTTCAGACTCTGTCCGAGTTGAACATTGGGCATGAACCACTGTGTGCTGTTCTGATATTGCAGGCCATTCTCTTGCTCAACCAGAAAAAGAGCCTTGCAGAACGCCTCTGTCGCTTCGTCGGTCTGACCAGCCTGGGAAACCGCGTCGCCGGCGGACTGATGCACAAGACCGCTGAGCGCGCGGACCGGCGGGTCCATGTAGTTCACCCATGCGGCCGTCAGCATGGAATTGGACATCACATCCTTCCACCCCGCAATCGTATCCAGCGGGCTTTGCTCTTCCTTGGCGATGTTGGAATACTCAATTTGGTTTGCCCCAAGAATCTCAATCCGCTGGCTCGTGGAATCTTCGTACTGCTTACCCGAAGCATCAGAATAGTCGTACTTAACCTCGAAATCGACCGGCGTTGGGGAATTTAACGCCGCCACCTTCGGATCAAAAATCGGGTAATAGAGGTCCACCACATGCCCCCCGGCGGCCACGAGCTTATAAGTGTGGCCCGACTCGGACGACCAGGGCGAATAGTCGCCGATGCGATAACTGATCTTCAAATCCGCGATGTCGCCGGTGCCGCTGTTGGTAAAAATTGTTTTCGAAGTCCAAAACATCCCATCATTGAATTCTTCGTTGCCATAAGCCTTATAGACCGCCGAAATGATGTGCGGCTTAACTTTCAGCTCCGCATCCAGATCAACCGTTCCCGCCTTGGCCGGCCGGTCGAAGTCGTAGTTCAGCCAGCCCGCGTCATCCAACTTCAAGTAAGTGCAAGGTGCCGGAAGCTGAAGGTTGATCCGGTCGATCAGCAGCAGATTTCCCGAAGCCTTAACTTTCATCAGGATGCACTTTTGATTGTCGGTATAGATCAATTCCGGATGTTCAGCCTCGCCGCCGACGAAAGCCTGCCAATGATTTCTTCGGACCACCGCGCTGCCCAACACGGTTTCGTTCAGAACGATCGCTTTCTTGTCATCGTCATACTTCACGGTGGCGTCGGTTATCGCGTCTTTTCCCGAAGCTCCCAGCAGCGATCGCAAAAGCAGATTCGGGTCCGGATAGTTTGACTTGACCTCGGAATAAGAGCCTTCCGACGGAAAGATCAGCGTCCCCGATAGAGTTGCGTCGCCCTTGGAATCCAAAGCCACTTCGTCGGTTTCACGTATAACGGTGGGACCGCCCCCGATTTGGGCCAGAGCGCCGGAAGTTAGAAAAACCATGACCAAAAGAGCCGTTGCCACACATGATCTTCGAATAAACCGACTCATCAGGCGTCTCCTGTTAACTCGTCGAATATGCGACGTAGAATACTGCGTTTTGAAGTCGTTACAAATTTTTCCCCGCCTCGGCAAGCCGAATCAACTAGAACTGATCGCACCACCCATCACAGCGATCACCGGATCGAACGGATCCGGCCGCCCCTCCAAGCACTCCTGCGCCCGGCGCAACAATTTGATCGAGGGCAGATCAGTTTCGACGAGCGACGCGAGCATTTGGCACGCTTGGGCCCACTGTTTCGACTCAAACAACGCCAGCGCTTTGTCATAGGTATCCCGGCGAATGATCCATTCGGGCGTCGCCGTCTCGCCGTGGAATTCGTAAAGCACCATCGGAACGTTCACATCGGCAAGCTGGACCTGCCCCAATCGCCGTGTGTAAACCGACGACGGCAATTGCTCGCGGGTGGAGGCCGTGATGAGCAGAGGAATGCCCAATTTTTTCGTGGCGTCCTGCACCCTGCTCGCCACATTCACCGTATGTCCGTGCGGACCGTATTTGAATTTACGCGTGCTCCCCGTGTTACCTACCTGGGCCGGACCCGTATTGATCCCGATCCCCAGCGCAAGCGGATGGCTGGTCTGGCCGATCCACCGTTCGTTAAGGCCGGGCAACTCCGCGATCATACCGACCGCAGCGCTGCACGCGCGGGCCGCATGATCGCTTTGCCTGGCGGGCGCATTCCACATGGCCATTATCCCATCCCCGGAGTAATCGACGATGACGCCGCCATACGCCACGATTTGTTCCGACAGCACCTCCATCATGTCGCGAATCAGGCGGCACGTTTTCTGCGCGCCCAGATGCTGCGACAACACCGTAAAGCCCCGGAGATCGCTGAACAGCAGCGTGACTTCCTCGGACCGTCCTTCCAGAAGATTGGGATCGCGTTCCAATTCGCGAACAAGCTCCGGGGAAAAAAACTGCTCGAACTGAACCCGCGTGCGCAATGCGGTGGCTCGCGCGAGATTGGCCCCCGCCGCGCCCGACAAAAGCTGAACCAATTGCGCTTCCATCGGCTTAATCACGCCGCGAGCCGAAAGCCCCGCCCCGCGCGAGCCGTAAAGAACCCCCACGACTTCATCGTGAAGCCCGAAAATCGGCGATGCCACCGCGGCCTGCAGGTTTTCCAGGCTGGCCGCTTCCGGCAAAAGATTCAGATCCTCAAAGAAAGTCTGCCGCCGAGCGGTCACATAATTCACCAGCGTCCGGCTAAACCGGGTTTGAACGCTTTCATCAGTCTTGACGACGCCGCTGTAAGTCCAGTTGTCGTTTTGCCGAAGCAGTACCAGCCCAAGATCCATCCCGATCAGATCGACAAGCGTCCGGGCCACGTGCGCGTAAAACTCCGGTGAACCGGCCGGCATGTGTTCCAGTTCGATGATCGTATGCAACCAGTCCGCCAACCGATCCGGAGATGGAGTGCGATCCGCCGGAGCCACCGCGACAAACGCCTGGGTTTCCAACGCTTCGCCGGGCGATTGTGCGGCAAATGAAGCTGCCGCATCGGCACGTTCAATAACCAGTCTGGTTTGTCCGATGGTCAGTTGAACCGGCAAAGCTAGTTCAAGGGACCGACCCGGTTCGATCCCCCTGCCGCCGGGGAGGCCCACCGGCAGTTCCCCGCTCAGATTTTCAGCGCGGAGTCGGTCATCGCCGATCTGCTCGATCCTCAGGTGATCATCCGAAACCGTCGCATCATCGACCCGGCAGCGCCTCGCCTCGCGTTGCACCCCTCGGCCGAACTCCAGCGGTCCGCCGGTATGCTCGAACCGCCCGCCGGACGAACCCCCGGCAATCACTTGAATTCGAAGCGCCACGGTCCTTGCCCTTTCATCGCGGAGACAAAATGATCCTACTTCCGGCGGCCACAACCGACAATCTTCACCCAGCCCCAGGAGAAGATGGACAGGGTGGAATCTTCACTCTCCGCCGATACGATGTCGCCACCTGGTGAAACACACAAACCGTCCGTTTCTGCGATACCTCTTTCCCGCTCGAGCCGGGAAACTTGCAACTCTCTGGTCCATCGGCGTCGCCGCCGCGGGCCTGTCGCTCGTCTTGCCCTATGTAATTCGGCAGTTGACCCTTCTCTGCGGCGGCGCAAATGGGGGAACGACCCATGTGGACATGGTCAAGGTCACCAAGTGGATCCTCGTGCTCATCGGCTCGCAGCTTGCCTTCGCCGCCGTGAACTACTGGAGAAAATGGATCGAGGGAGGGCTTCAGGAAGCCGTCGCCCGGCAACTCATGCTCGATACCTTCGCGCACGTCGTGCGTTTTTCCGCCGAGTTCTTTCGTGACCGCGAAGTGGAAAAGATTAACTCCCGCGTCCTCGACGACGCCAACGCGGTGGGCAAGTTTCTGGTCAACGCCGCCGTCGTCGCGCCGATTGCGCTGATAAGCATGGCCGTCTTCGCCGCCGTGATGATGGCGCACAACCTCTTTCTGGGCGCCTGCATGATCCCGCTGGCTTTGCTCAGCCGCTACTACACATTTTTCGATCCCAAGGTGCAGCGCCTGACCCGTCGCGGCCGCGAGGTTTGGGACACCATCCGCACGCAGGGAAGCGAAGTGGTGACCCTCACGCCCGAACTGCGCGGGCATTACGCCTTTGAGTACGGACTGGCAGGAATCAAAAGATCGTTCGACCGATATCGCAAAGTATTGGTCGAAATGGCGCAGCTACAAGCGCTGTTCCAGGCCATCACGCCCCTTGTAGGCGTAGTGCAGTACGGCACACTTTTCTGGCTGGGATCCGCCCTCTGCTCCGATCATTCGCCTTTGCTCCGGATCGCCCGACCAATGGATTGGGGCGGCGTCATCGAGTTCATGCTGATCGTCCAGCTCTTCCAAAAACCATCGTTGGACCTCGGGCTGTTCCTCATCGAATGGCGGATGACGCGCGAAAACCTGCGGCGCGTGGCCGAGTATTTCGAGCAGCCGCTGGTGTTCGACCGCGCAAAATCAAACCTGCCCGTGCCCGACAGATCCGACGTGGCCTACGACGATGTCAGCGTCTGGACCGGATCGGGTTCGAAGATCCTTAACGGACTGAAGCTCACCATCGGGGCCGGCGAGCACGTCGCCTTCTGCGGCCCCGCCGGCTGCGGAAAGACAACCGCGATGCAACTGGTCGTTCGCGGTGTGGAACCGGCCGCGGGCCAACTCAAGCTCGCCGGGCGCGGCATCGAAGAGTACGACATCCTCCGGATCGCACAGCACGTCGCCTTCGTCGCACAAAAGCCCCTGCTGATGGATGCCACCCTTCGCAACAACATCCTTCTCGGTCTGCGCCGTCAAGTGGAAGGTTGCCTGCGCGACGACGAGGGGCCGCTTGATGTGTCGCTGCTCCGGGATGTGAAAGATTTACCCGCTCTGGACCGGGACCTTCTGCGGCTGCTGCGGCTCGTGGCAATGGAAGACGACGTATTTCGCAAATGCCTCGACAATCCCGCTCCGTCCGGTCCACATGCCCAAACGTTTCAACTTCGCGCCGCCGAGTTAAAGCAGGCTGTCGCGCAAGCGATCGACCGCGGAGGCGCAAGCGAGGTCATTGCATTCCACGAATCGGCCTGGTTTCCTGGAACGCTGCGGGACAACCTACAGGGACCCGGCGCAACGCCCGACGGCGACCGCCAGATCATGGTCGCTCTATCCAGCCAGGATTTTCTCGAGGAACTCATCCGCCTTGGAACCCGGCGCCTCCGGGCCGAGCGGCTGCTCGCGGTAAAAGTCGCTCAGCAAGCCCCGGCCCTGCTGGAATTCCTTCCCAGCTATCTCGACGCCGGCGGCGACGCGGATGTCGAGGACGTTCCACACGCCAAAGAAAGCGAACTTTCGCCGTCGGTCCGCCAAACATTGCTCAGTGTCGCGCTGGGCGTCGACGCCGAGATCGCCCTCTCCTACTTGCGCAACTCCGGCGACGAAACAATTCCCGCCGCCTTCCGCGAAAAAGCCATCGCGTCACGGCAGATGTTAACGACCTCCGACCCCGCATCTCGCCGGCGGTGGGAGGACATCGCCGCCGGCCGTTACGTGGAAACGCTCTCGGTTCGCGAAAATCTCCTTGGAGGCCGCGTCAATCCCCGCGTCCTGGGAGCGGCCGAGCGTGTGGATGGCATTTTGAACGGCGTGCTGGAAAAGTCCGGGCTTCTCTCCGCCGCGCTGCTGATGGGTCTGGAGTTTCGCGTCGGCGAAGGAGGCAAATATCTCTCCGGCGGCCAGCGCCAAAAGCTGAGCATCGCCCGCGCCATCATCAAGAATCCGAGCATTCTCCTGATGGACGAAGCAACCGCGAGCCTCGATGAATCATCCCAGGCCAAAGTCGTGGAGATGATTCGCGGCGGGTTCAAGGACAAAACGGTGGTTTCCATCTCGCATCGCCTTTCGACCATTCGAGACTTTGACAAAATCGTAGTCCTGGACCGAGGCGAGGTCACCCAAGTGGGAACCTACCAGGATTTGGCCGTGGCCGACGGCGTTTTCCGCGAACTGGTTAACCAGGAGCGCGGCGTGGCTTCGCATCCCGTGGCCCTCAGAAACACCGCCGTGCCGGAACTTCACGACCTGCAGCGGCAACTGGCGTTAAGCGATGTTTTCGGTTCCATGAACGAGGAGCAACTGACATTTCTGGCCCGCGCCGCTCGCGTCGTCGATTGCCGGCCCGGTGAAGTTCTGTTCCATCGCGGCGACAGCGGCGGCGAGTTGTATCTGATTCTGGATGGAAGCGTGACATTTTCAACCGATCGGCCACCCGACCCGTCGACCGTCGTCGCCACCTACGGACCCGGCAGAGTCTTCGGCGAACTTGCTTTGTTCGGCCACGGCCTAAGAACATTGACCGCGCGAACCGGCCCGGCGACGCGCCTGATGGCGCTTGCCCGCGAGGATCTGATACGCCTGATGACCGCCGATCACCGCATCGCCATCGGGCTATTGAGCGCGATCGCCCGGCGGTTGATCGAATCTGACGAACGACGCTATGCGGCGCCGCACGCGCAATAAGACAACTCCGCCGGAGCGGAGTTGTCGCTTGGTCTTCGTCGACTTTCTTAGATGGCGTAAGGTGTGCTGCCGCCAGGGCCATCCGAGGCGATGGGGTTCAGATTGCTTGACGGGCTGTAGCCGCCGCCTAATCCGGGACCATCATCAGTTGGTACATCGAGTGTGATGAGGCTCGCATTGGCTGATGGGCCGTAGCCGCCGCCCAACCCGGGACCGTCGTCAGCCGGAGCATGGATCGCGAACGGCTGACTGATTCCAGGGTCTTCAAGTGTGATGCAGTTCGAATTGCCTGATGGGCCGTAGCCGCCGCCCGATCCGGGGCCGTCATCAGTCGGGAGGTCCGTCGAAGCCGCGGGCGTTGGGTAACCCGAACCGCCGGGGCCTTCGTCTTGGCTGTGGGCGAAGCTGGTGGTCATTAGAACAAGCCCGAGGGTAGCCGGCACGAAAGCCTTGACCAGGGTCCGGGTGATTCGATTTGTGAGGCTGGTAATCATGGCGATCTCCTTTTTTGTCCTGTCGTTTCGGGAAACTTTTCGCCGTTTCCTTTGGCGTGAAAAGCGATTTGCTTTTCTACCCGTGCTACGGCGATCCGGCCCAAACCTTACAGATAAATTTATAACTCAATTATTTACATGAACTTACGTATTTGACCGATAGGAGGCCTTTCGGTACAACCGCTCGCGATATTTGCGCCGGAAACCAAAACCATGTATCATTCGTCCAATGCCTGATGACACTCGTGGGGCGTCTGTCATATGAGGATGTTCGGGCGGAACAATTCGTGACCCTTGGTTCGTATCCATGATCTTTGAGGCATCAAGTCTTGGGGCCTGCCTGATGAATTCTCGCGCGGCCAGACGAAGTGGATTTCGCTCGTGTGCAAGGAGCGACGACGAGCAGTATTGTAAATAAATGGAGCGACGCCGCACGCGAGCGAAAGAGACGAGTATGGCCCGCGAGAATTCATCAGGCAGGCCCTAACTTAGGACAAACTATGGAATCAGGTCCCCCAAATCCGCCCGCCGGCGACCAATCCGCCCCGGCGCCCAAAAAGAAATCCAAAATGCCGGTCTGGGCGCGCATCGTCGTCGGTGTGGCGGGAATCATCGCCTTGATCAGCGGCCTCGTCGACATCTTCGGCGGTTCCGGCGGCCACGATGTGTCCTACGACAAAGACAACATCATCTACTACCACGACGCCACCCGCGCCGATGCCGATGCCCTGGCGAAGGGATTGAAGGATGCGTCCTTTTTCGGCACCGACCCCGGTGGCTATACCGTGCTGCTGGACAAGTTGGGGGATGGATTCTCCATCAGTTTCGTGGTCAAGCCTGAAAAGGCGAGCGATCCGGCAGCGCAAAAGTTTTTCCATGACCTGGCCGTCACTGTCGCCAAGCCAATTTCCGGAACGCTGACCACCGTCAAGCTCGTCGACCCGGAGTTAAACCTGAAACAATCCCTGGATGTTAGTCCGACCGCTGCGCCGGCCGTCACGCCGATCCAGGGCGCTGCTGTCCCCGCGCCGGCCTCGCCGTCATTCGCCGGCCGATTCTCCGATGGCAAGGTGACCGTTGATTTGTCCCAGTCCAACGACGGCTACGTTGGAACCGTTGCCCTGGGAGCCGACCAATTCCCGGCCAAGGCCGCCGCCACCCAGCAAGGCCTGGCCGGAACTTTCACCTCGAACGGAACCGAATTCACCTTCACAGCCACATCAGTCGGCGACCAGTTGACCTTCGTCACCGGCGGTCGAACCTATACACTGCAGCGTGCAACCGCTCCCGCCCTAGCATCTCAGACGCCGCCCCCCGCAGCTCCAATACAACTGCCCGTAACTCCAACAGAACCCCCCGCAACTCCAACCCAGCCCCCAGCCGTTCCCGCCGGCACGGCTCCCCAATCGAACGGCGAAAAATTCGGCGACTTCAGCGTCCTCGGTTCCACCCATACGGGCAAGACTCTCTTCATCAAGCTCCCCAACGCGCAAACTTTGGAGTCGGCGATCACTCAAACCGCCGACGAACTGGGCAACGTGTGCGACGGCAAACCTGCGATCACCGAGGCATTCGCCAACTCCCAGGCAAAAACCCAGGGCGGCGCGACCCTGACCGCCAAGCTCAAAGGCACGGACATTCACGGAGTGATCTTCTGCGGCGCTGGCCCCGACGGCGGCTCAGCCACCGCGATTATCGCGACCGCCGACGCGCCCAAGGAAGACATCGCAACGCTTTTCGGGTTCATGCCCGCGCAGCTAAAGTTGAAGACACATAATTTCCCCGATGGAAGCGGCAGCGTTGACATGCCCGACGGATGGACCACCCCCGACCAAAGCGCAAGCTTTGGTTTCACACTCATAGGCCCGGCCGAACAAACCGTGGGGTTTGCCCACACTGGGGTCATGTATTACCCCAACTCTTCAATCGTGCGAATCGCTCAGCAGACCTATCAAACGCGACTGCAGACCTACTACATGATGGAAAAGCAATATCAGCAACTGCTGCCATTTTACCAGCAGCATCCCAACCTTACGCCGGCGCAAGAACCGAAGATGCCCGAGCCGCCGAATCCCGATCCCAACATAGAATTCCCGAACATCAATTTCTGCCGCTATTGCGACGGCGCCGAAGACGTTCTCAAGTATTGGTACCCCATCGCCGAAGCAAAGCAAAAACGCGCCGGTAAGGGGTACTCGGAGTTGGACAAGATCATCGAAGTCCTTCCCGCGGATCCGAATCCATTGATTCCCAACTCCAAATCGGGCGTCGCGTACTTCGCGATTTCCGACCACGTTGGCAACGACGTCAAACACATGCTCGTCCTGAATCGCATAACAACCTGTCCGATCATGGAAGGTGAATGCTGGCAGATTTCCTTCAGCAACATGCGCGCTCCCGAGGCGATTTTTCGACGTGATCTGCCCCTGATGAACGCCATCATGAACAGCGTCAAGCTAAATATGGACGTGGTCAACAGCCAGATCGCTTCCGCCGGCGCCGCCGTCCGCAAAGCCAGCGCCGATTTTGAAAATCAACTCCTCAAGTCCAATCGCGAGTTCCAGCAGCAGCAGGAGGACAACTTCAATAATTTCGAATCGCAGATCGCCGCCCAGGAACAGGCCGTGCATGATTCCAGTTCCGACTTCATCGAGTACATTCGCGGAGTCCGCGATGTTTACGATACCCAGACCGGCCAGATGGAGAGCGTCGATTTATTCAACTCCAACGCGATCGTCCAGGGGATGAACGACGCGGCAAACGATCCCAACCGTTTCGTGCAAATCCCCTTGCGCTACGAACGGTAAGGCGTTTATTCAGTTCGGATCCCCCAGAAAAATAAACGGCGCCCAGAAAAAAGGCTCCGCGTAATTCTTCTTCAACTCTTTCCGCGCGCGAGTAAACGCGGCCAATTTCGTCGTCTGCGTCGAGCTTTGCATGTCCCCGTAAAACTTCTGCATCAACTCCGCCGTGCTGGCATCCTGCACTTCCCACAAGCTCGCCACCACCGCCGGGCTGCCCGCGTACATGAATCCCCACGGCAAGCCGAACACGCCTTCGCCGCCCAGCGCGTTGGAGCCGCGCGCGTCCAGACCTTCCGAGTCGCAGGCGCTTAACACCACCAGCTCCGTCCCATCCAATCGCCCCCACCAATGATCGAACAAATCCTGTAACGTCAGCATCCCCGTATCCTGCGGCGTGATCACTTCCGGCTGGCTCAGCACCAGGCTGGAATAAATTGCGTCTTGTCCCGACTCCACCAGCCCGTGCGTCGCCAGGTGCAAATAGCGCGTCCCTCGCGCCGCTTCGGCCAATCGCTCGCTCGTCGCGTCTTCCCCCAGCAACACCACGACCGAATCATTGGAACTCGACGGAGCCGCCGCTCCCGTCAATACCTTGTAGATTCCCGTAACCTCCAGCCGCGTGCCCGGCAACGGTGAGAGCGCGCCGTATCTCGTCAGGCTCTTATCTCGCATCGCCACCGCCGTAACCGGCTGTGGTTCCGATGGCGCCAGCGTCGCCGCAAGGTCCTGCGTCATATCCGCCAACTCAACCCCCGGCGGCGAATCCAGCGGCAGTTCCCGCTCCACGATCTGCCCCTCCAGCCAGAACTTCAGCTTCGGCGTCGCGTTCAGCTTCCCGCGAAATTTCAGCAGTTCCAACTTGTCCACCACATCATCAAACTGATCCTTCCCCACCACCGCAACCGGCCCATAACCCAGAATCACCGCCCCCTTGCGCAGCCCAATCGCCTCCGCTCCCGACCCCGCCTGCACGGTCGCGACATACGCCCCGGTCCTGGGCACCGGCTGACGCAGCAGCCCACTTTCATCTCTCTGCAGGATCGGATCCCCAAGCAACACCGCTTCGTGCGCGTATGTCCGCCCCGTTCGATCCGGCTCCTGACGCCGCAGCTCGAGCAACGCCGCGGCCGACGGCCCGTAACACAGGCACGGCCCATCATCCAGCCAGTACGAATTATCCTTCGCCGCCGTACTTTGGGGCTTTTTCGCGATCAGCATCTCCAGCGGCAAGCCGCTCATCGACGCATCGGGAACCACGTAAACCAGATCATCCCCCTGAATCTGCTGCCAGATTTTCTCGGGCATCAGATCGCAAAACAGTTGATACCCTTCCTGCGTGATATCCTCCGCCGGGCGGGTTGTCACATCGGGCGCTTCCGCCAGTCTTACGCCGCGGATCGAATCCATTCCATGCCGCACCACATCCTGACGATAATCGCTGATGAGCTTCTGAATCGCCGTGCCGGAGAGCCGCGTCTTCCCATCCGCCCCCGTGAGATACGTCCCGCTGATCGCCTGCCCCTGCGGCGGAATCAGAAGCACCACCCCGTCCTTGGGCGTCATCGAATACATCAGCAGATGCTCCCGCGGCCCAAGCAGCGACTGAATCTGCACCGATGTCGCCGCCGCCGTAAACGTCGTCTGCCCCGCGAGGTTGAACTTTCGCCGAAGCGCTTCGCCATATTGCCCAAACGCCAGATTCAATTTGGGCTGAAGCTCTTTGATTTGCGCCAATCCCGTCTCGTTATTAAGCGCCCTGGCATGATCGATTTGCGAGGTAAGCTGCCGCACCTGATCTTCCGCCGCCGCCAGCGCGACGCGAACGTCGCTGATCTCCTTCAGCTCTTCCGTGTTATTCGTGAGTTGCGCCTTCTTCTCCACCGGATCGAGCAAATCGCCGTTGGACAATCGCTCCCCTCGTTCCAGGATATCGAGCAAACTCTTGGCTCGCCCCCGGTCGAGATACTCCGCCGCCGCGTCGGCATGCCCAAGCTCCAGTTGCGCCGAACCATTCCGCTGAATGGATCCCATCCCTGGTAGGCGTTCATCGCTCCCATGCGATCCTGATCGTCCCCGCCCAGCGAGTTGCGAAACTCCTCGATCGAATCGATCCCCGCTTCAAACGCCACCGCCGCCCCCGCCGGATCCCCCAACTTCAGCCGCAGGCCGCCCAGCACCCGGTTATACATAAAAAGAAACGGACTCCTGAGCCTCTCCGCCATCTTCGTGGCCGGCTCCAACACCGCCAGCGCTTCCTTGTCGCGACCCAGAATCACCAGGTTCACCGCAATGTATCCCATATTCGCGGCAATAACGGGTTCATCTCTATTCCCAAGCAATCGCCGTCGCATATCCAGGGCCGCCTGAAGCAGCGGAAGCGCGTCTTTCGCCCGCCCTGCCGCCATCTCATCCACCGCCACGTATTCCATGCAAAAGGCCAGCCCAAAATTGTCCTGTCCGGCGCTAAGCCGCTGGGCCATTTCCAGCCCATCCTGATGCGTCTTGAGCGCCTCATCAGTGCGGCCCATGTTGCCCAGGCATACCGCCACCATGTTCAGCCCCTGGACAACATTCGCATCGTCTTTGCCGCCGGCAATTCGCCGCCGCATATCAAGAGATTCCTGCAACAGCGGCAGCGCTTCGCCGTAGCGCCCAGATTGGCCAGGCAATCGCCCGAATGCTCGATGCCCGTGGCAAGGGCAAGAGAATCCGAACCCTTCAACAATCGCCGGCCCATTTCCGTCGCCGACTCGTAATACGAAAGCGCCTGTGCGAAATGCCCAAGACTCGACAAGCAACTTGCCATTCCGTCCATCTGCACGGCCCAATTCACATCATCCTGGCCATTGCACAAACGCCTGGCGGTGCTCATGGCCGCCTCATGAAACGGAATTGCGTCTTGAGCGCGATCCATCCCCTCAAGAGAAACGCCCACCAGACCGAGTCCAACCGACAGGTCGGCCGCGTCCTGTTTCTGCGCCATGCGCTCCAACATCGCCCCCGTGTCTTTCAGCAACTGTTCCCCCTGATCATCCTGCCCAACCAGGTGATCGCACCATCCCATTCTCCCCATCGCAAAAGCCACCTCCCGGCGATCGCCGTTCCCATAAACGTCTTGATACATTTTCAAGCTCGCCTGGAAATTCGACAACGCTTCCTTCGGACGATTGAGCTGCACAAGACAATTGCCGATCCCAAGCAGCGTCCGCGCGACAGTTGCATTCGGCCCGTCACCGTATGCCAGCTTGTCGAATTTCAGAACGGTATTTGCCTCGTTCAAAGCAAGATCGAATCGCCCCCGACCCCAGTCCGCCAATCCCAAAGCTAAATGCAGCTGCGCCTGCGTGACCGCCGCCGCGCGATCCGGGCTAACCGGCTGCGTCGACGGCGCGGTTGTCGTCTGCGCTGCGGCCATCCCGCCGATCGCCCTGACGGCCAGCAACCAAAACCCCAATCGCCAAAGCATTCGAGATATGCCTTTCTTCGCCATCCTCCAGCCTATTTTGTCCTCCGGCCCGTTTTAGGCAAGACGCATGTTCTCCACGATAATCATAAGTCCTTTCGCGGCCGGCCTATACGATAATTCGCGATTTTTACCTGTAAGGCTTTGCCCACCCCTGCGTAACACGGGCAAGAAGCAAAAGCTTCCCGCCAACCGGAACGGCGAAAAGTTCCGAGAACCGCAGAACGAACAAGGAGCCGATCATGTTCACGAAACTAAACAACCGAATCACCCGCACCCTCGCCGCCGCTCTGATCCCAGCCACCATGACCCTCGGCCTCGCCGGCAACACGTTCGCCAACGTCAATCGCCAGACCACCCGCCAGGTGGCCGACATGCAACCGTCCAACTCCCTGACCTTTAGCGGCACCGCCAGCAATGGCGCCACCATCACCCTGCAGATGTTCTATGTCAGCCCGAAATCCGTAAACGGCGTCATCACCATCAACGGTGTCGAATACCCCTTCGTCGCCTACGTCGAAGGCGACAACCTGACGGGCGTCCTGAACGACAGCGGCACCCAGGTCCGATTCGATGCAACGGGCCACGCAAACCTTCTAAACGTCGACTTCCACGGCACGACCGTGACGCTCCAACTGGTCGCCTAGCCAACATGTCACACCCGCCACGGAATAGTGTCCGCCCCGCACTCCTGCCCACGGTGGGCAGGGGTGTTTTTTCGCGCTCGTTTCGAGGCGCAAGCGAAGGTGATCCTTGCTATTTTCGTGCGACAAAACTACTTTTGCCGGATGTAGAGTGGTTGAAACGGGCGGCTTGTTCGAGCGCATCAAATTCTTTGAATGGCGCAATTTATAAGGACTATCCTATGCACTCGTCGATTTCCTCGATTCCCCGGAACCTTTTGATCGGATTGGCGTCTATTGCCATGGCGGGCGCTGTCGGATGTGCGAGTCATTCAAGTTCGCCAGCCGCTCTAACCGTGCCGCCGAACACCGTCGCCCCAACGCCGAGCTCCATTCGCGATCTCGGCGAGCTGCAGAATGAGTCTGCGACGATGGGCGGTTCCGGCGTCAGCGAGAAATCCCTCACCGGAGGAACCGTGTCGCGCGGGTTCGACTTCGGCGACAACGGTGGCGGAGGCGGAGGCCAAGCCGGCCCGGTCACGTTCGACCAACTCGGCCAAATGCTCGCCGGCATCGGCGGCAATCCACAGGTCAATAACAATGTCTACCTTTTCCAGATCAAGGATGACTCGGGCATCACTTACCCGCTGGGCGTCTTCCTGAGCCAGGATTCACGCGCGATCCATTTTTTCATTCCCCTCGTCAACCTCGATCAAAGCTGGGTAAATCAGGACTCCCTCCTGAAGTTGCTCTCCGCCAACTCCTCCATCTGCCCGGCCTGCTTCGGAATTGTGACCCAGCGCCTCGCCTTGATGATGGGCATTCCCAATTCCGGCGTCACCCCCGACCTGCTCAAGCAGGCGCTCTCCTTTGTCTTTGAAACCGTACATCGCACGCAGCCGCTTTGGGGCCCCTGGGTTCAAAGCGCGCCCCAACAGCAGCAACAACCAGGCGGCGGTGGTGGCCCCGGCGGCCCGAATCCCGGTCCAGGCCCCGGCCAGGGTGGCGGAAATCCTTCGCCGTCAAATCCCTTCCAATAAAATTACCCCCGGCAATGGCTGAGAATCGAAAGGAAACCACATGATTCGCAACTCATCGTTTCGGTGGAAAATCATCCTCTCCGGCGCTGTTGCTTTTTCGATCGCTCTTCTCGCCGGCTGCTCGAGCAACGCGGGCGGCGCCGCTTCGTCGGCCAGGGACGTCTCCGTCCCCAGGTTCGAAGCAACCGACGCTGCCGCGGTCACGGTACCGATGGATGCCAAAGTCAGCGCCAATAACCAGCATGACCTCGATGAGTCTCAACCCGACACGATCATTACCGCCGCAAAACGCGATTTTGCGCCAACCCCGGGCGGCGCCGGCGCCGCCTTGTCCTACCAGGCTCTTGGCGACATGCTCCGGCAGATTGATCCTCAGACCGAGGACAAACAGGCGTACTACATCCTGAGAACAAAATTCAAATCGAGCGACGGCGTTGACTGGAGCTATGCCATCTCGGTCTCGCTATCCAAAGACGGAAGTTACGTCTGGCTCATGTGCGCATTCTCCCCCATAAATGCCGATTCGAACGTATTGGGCAACCTTCTGACCGCAAACAGTCTCACGGGCACGGCTTTTTTTGCCGTCACTGACGACCAAAACAAGCTGTTGATGCTGATGGACCCCTTTCGCAATTCCGCGCTCACGCCCGATCTTGTACTAGCCGAATTGAAAAATTACCTGACAAAAATCGAGAACGCCGAGCCCCTCTACAAGCCCATTACCAACGTACAGCAGCAAGGCGGCGGCGGAAGCACCCAAAATCCCTTCCAATAAAAACATCACAATCACTTACAACCGAAAGGACAAGCCATGAATCGCAACACAATATTTCGACGCGGAATCGTCTGCTCCGCGGCGATCGCTTCTTCAATGTCTCTGCTGGTCGGCTGCGCCGGCAACAAGAGCAGCGACGCCGCGGCCGTCAAGGAAGTCACGGTCACAAAGATCGCCCCGGCGGATTCGTCCCGCTCACTGACCGTCGCTCCTTCCGCGGGCACAAACGCGAGCGTCAACAACACGCGTGACCTCGCCGCCGCCGAGCCGGACACCACCTTCAAAAACGCCACGAGGGATTTAGACCTTGGCGGCGGTTCCTCAAATACCGGCGCTCTGGACTATCAGTCCCTCGGAGCCGCATTGAAACAGATCAGTTCCAAGACCGAAGACGCTCAGGATCACTACGTGCTGAAGGTAAGTTTTAAAGCGAACGATGGATTGGACTGGGACTACGCCATCTGGGTGTCGCTGTCCAAAGACGGGTCGCAGATCTGGCTTACCAGTACGTTCTTCCCCATCACGGCGAACGCCGACCTGCTGGCAAGCCTTCTTTCGGCCAATATGCACATGGGCGCCGCCTACTACGCGGTTGATGACAATAAGACATTGGTTGCCATGCAGTCGTTTTCAAATGTCGGGGTCACGCCCGACGTTCTCGTCAAAAATCTTAAGCAGTTCCTGAGCGATCTGGAGAATTCCGAGCCGCTCGTGAAACCACTCATCCCCGCGGATAATAGCGGCGGTGGTAGTGGTGGCGGTAACGGTGGTGGCGGTAGCCCAAATCCCTTTCAGTAATTCGATGACAGAACCGGGCGCGGACTAGGAACATTGGGCCTGTCTGATAAATCCCCCGCGGCCAGACGAAGTGGATTTCGCCTGCGTGCAAGGAGCGACGACGAGCAGTATTGTAGGTAGATACGGCGAGGAGGAGCGAGGCCGCACGCGGGCGAAAGACACGAGTATGGCCCGCGAGGATTTATCAGACAGGCCCTAAGAAAGGATTTGCCGATGAAATGGCTGTCTCTAATCTTGCGCCGGAGAATCGTCTCCATCGCGCCCGTGACGTTTTTAGCGGCTATTTTGCTTGCGGCCACCGGCGGGTGCGCCCAGCACCCGTCCTCGGCATCGTCTTCCGGGATGCAACCCCCGGCAGCAGATGCGGGTATTGATCTCACTCCACCCAGCCGCGGACTCGAGGCTCCCTCAAAATTATCGCCATCGCTTCAACGGCTGTCCGAGGCAGGTGATGTATCCCGTGGACTGCCCGGCGATTCGGATGCGGCCCCTCCCCCTTCCGACAACGAAGTTGGATCCCCCACTCCCGGATCAACCGATAATTATGAGGTTGCCATTCGAGTCACCCCCGGAGTCGACACCAACGCGCTTCAAAAAGCCGGCGCGAATATTCAGTCCCGGCTCGGCAACCTCATTTATGCCTCGGTTCACGCCCGCGATCTTCAGCAAGTCTCGGAAGTCGATGGCGTGACAAGTGTTTCCCCACTGCCGGCCAGCCTTATACCCGCGCCGCCGAAGAATTTGGTCCGCACGTATAGCGGGGGCAGCGCACGAGACCTGGGCACCCCCTCCGCCGACGCCGCCGCTCAGTTCGACCACCAGAATCTCGACGGCAAAGGCGTTCTCGTCGGCGTGATCGACAGCGGTATCGACTGGCGACACGACGATTTCATGAATCCCGACGGCACCTCCAGGATAATCGCCTTCTGGGACCCCTATGACGATACCTGGGACAAATCGAAACACACCATCGGCTCCGCGCCGCCCATCAATTGGGAAGACTCCGGTAAACCCGCCGGCACCGTATACACCAACGACCAGATCAATGACGCCCTCAAGGGCAAGATTCAGATTCAAAGGACCGATCGCATCGGTCACGGAACCGCATGCGCCGGAACCGCCGCCGGCAACGGCCTGGGCGTCGCGCCAAAGGCCGACATCATCATGGTGGATGCCAATCCGCCGGATAAGGACGCGTTTGAATTCCCCGGCGCTATCGCCGCCGACTGGATCCGCACGACCGCAGCGGCGCGCGGTGAGCCGTGCGTTATCAGCCTCAGCTTTGGAGGGCATTTGGCCGGTCATGACGGCTCGGGCGCGGAAGAAGAAGGACTCAACGAAGTCGTCGGCGGTGGAAATCGGCCCAGCGTCGTGATCTGCGCATCCGCAGGCAACGAGGGCCAGGATGTCATGCACGCCCGCGGACGCTTCGGACCAGGCCGCGAAGGCGAAGCCTATAACGGCGAAAGCGAACCCGTGGAACTGTTCGTTACCAAGGAAACGAATGTCGTCTCCCTCATCGACTCCGCCGACGATTGGGCAGTTGTAGTCGAAGGCGAACAAGGTTTTCTCGTCGGCGCCGACGGCAAACCTGCCTATGTCATCCTCAACAAAAAAGCCAAACAAGGCGACGACAGCGATCTGCAAATCCGCGCCTCTGACAATCTATCTTCCGCCGACCAGGCCAAAATCCGCGGCTATCTTCAGAACAAGGAGATGGGCCTGGATAAATTCGGAACCTCAGACGCCCTGATTCTGACGCTGCCGCCCGGAGCCTATCACATTTCGGCTGCGGGCCGATCGCCAAACGTCAAGCATGGAGTTTATGACTTTTACCTGCCCGATCCCGATTCCCACTCCGCCAGCTTCGGGCTCGGTGGAGACCATAAAATGGTCGTCGGCGAACCAGGCGACGCCGACGACATCATCACCGTCGGCTCATACGGTTTCCAAAACGAATGGGACAATGTCGACGGACAAACCACGCACTGCGACCAGATCGAACTGGGCGCTATTTCCGCCTATTCCAGCCAGGGATTCCGCCGCGACGGCGCCGTCAAGCCCGATATCGCCGCCCCCGGCCAATACATGATCTCCGCGTGGGCCGCCAAGAGCGGGCTCGCCCAGGAAATGGGCGGCGACGCTTTTGTCACACGCGACGGGAAACACCTCGCCTGGGCGGGAACGAGCGCATCCTGTCCCTACACCGCCGGCGTGATCGCGCTGATGCTCCAGAAAAATCCCAATCTCACCGCTAATCAGGTGAAACAGATTCTGCGCGACACCGCCGACCACGACAGCGCCGTCACCGGCTTCGTCCCCAACGAACAATGGGGCTATGGAAAGCTCGACCCCGTCGCGGCCCTGGCGAAGGTTCAACCAGGACCTCCGCTTCCGCCCCCCACACCCGCCCCGCCCGCAACCGAGCCTTCACCCATCGTTACGCCGTCCGCTGGAGGTTCTCCCGCCGGAACCTATTCCGGTGACGGCATGATCGTCGTCCTCGTCGACAATGGCGGCGGCACTTTCGTGGGATCGCTCGCCAGGGGCAACCACACGTTCGTCCTGGCAGCCCACCTGATCGCCGGACATCTCGAAGGCAAAGTCAGCAATCTCGGCGGCGAATTCCCATTCACCGCCACGATTGACGGCGATCAAATGCAGTTGCAGGCCAACGGCAAGACCTTCAACCTCGCCCGCCAAAACAGCGCCCGCGGTCTTGGCGGCATAGACAATGCCGCCAGCGCCGACAGTTCAGGCGCTTCGCGCGACCTGGGAGACGCCGGCCCAAACCCGCAGATGCAGCAGGTCGAGATCGATGATCCGATGATCGGCAACCTGCCGGCCTACACTTTCAGCGTGCCCCAGGGTTGGAAATTCGAGGGCAGCGTTCATTGGAATCAGGACCCCTATACGCTGATATCGCCCGTTGCTCTTGCACACGCGCCCGGAGGAATTCCGGGCGTTTTCATTTATCCCCAGGGAACCTATGTCGCCGGCATCCGCGAATCGCGCGTGCAGATGTACGCCCCCCTCGGCCCCCAGGCCACCTACTACTGGGAACAGGCCCTGGCCGAGGGAAATCTCTATCTCGGCAAGGAGATTCGCTACTTCTGTTCTCCCGCGGACTACGTCAAGCGATTTGTCATTCCTTTGTACCGTAACGATCTTGCCAATGCCCAAGTCGTCAGCGTATCCGATGCGCCCAAGATCGCGGATATCTATTCCAAATTATTAGGCGGCCAATGCCGCGTCACCGCCGCAAAGGTCGAATTCGCCTACCAGCTTAACGGCAGGGCGGTCACTGAAGACGTCTTTTGCGCCATAGCCGCCATGCCGACGATCCCCGGCATCACCTGCTGGACCGCCAACGTCTTTTCCTTCGCCGCTCCCACCGGATCAATGGGGCAAGCCATGCCGTTGATGGCGGCTTTCATCAAATCCGGCCGCCCGCAACTGCGCTGGCTGAACGAAGTGCTTCAAGTCAGCGTGATGATGCAGGAAAACATGCGCAATCAGATCAACGCCCAGGGGGAGCTTTCAAATTATATCTCCCGCGTCAGCGACGAAATCTCCGACGAGAATCGCCGCGAATACGAACGCCAATGCCAGATCGAGGAGCAATTGGCCGACGAATGGGACGCCGTCATCCGGGGGGACGACGGCCCCGACCAGGGAGGAGCCGGCAGCCAATAGGCGAGCAACGCTCACCGATGCCAGGGTCTAAAAAAACGCTGACATCCCAGCTCAATACGCTCTAGCTCGCGACCCGGCCTTTCACCGCATTCGCCCTCGCACTGCAAATGATCCGGCCGGCGGCATCTGCCGAAAGGCGCTCTCGCATCCGCGTTTTGAGAATCGCCAGATCCTGCTCGGACATCTTCGCCAGCCCTTTACTCGTGCTCGGCCCGCTGAGGACCGTCGACCAGTAGTTGTCGAAATCGGAGAAAGTCCGCTGCACGATAATCTCCCGAGTTTCAATCGCGCCCAGCCCCGAACTCTTCCACAACTCCCGCAAGGCATCCATGCGCGAGGCCTCCGGGCTCGGCGGAAGGGGAACGTCAACGCCCATCGCGCGCATCTCAACCCACAACGCATCGTACGGAAATCCACCCCCCAGCATGTCCCACGCGTAAGCTGCAACCGTCCCGCCCGAACAGACCACGCGTTCCATTTCCGCCACGCCCCTGCCCGGCTCGGGCACGAAGAAAATCACCAGCGGCATGACCGCCGCGTCAAACGCGTCATTCGCAAACGGCAACGCCATCGCATCGCCGACGCGAAATTGTGCAATCCGCGACTGGCCGCGAGTGGCGCATACGCGAGCTGCGCCTCGGACGGATCAATCCCCTCGACCGAGACCGGCGCACACCGCTCGATGAGCATCTCCGTAAACGCCCCGTTGCCGCACCCAACGTCGAGCCACCGCAAACCTGTTTTGGGAGCGAGCCAGTCAAGAAATGTCCCACCGGCAAGCTGGCTCCACTTCCCCATATATTCTTCGTACGCATTGCCGTCATCGAATCGGATTGTGCTGTTCGTCATGGGTGGATTCCTTGAGGCACGGTTAGAACTTTCCCTCGCCGGCGTTGCCGAAAATGCCGATCTTCTCGCTTTGATGAACGCCCGAGAGGAATGATAGATCGAGCATCCCGCAGGTCCCGTGAATACGCATGCGCTCATGCCCCTCCTTGCGACTCGACTTGAGCCATGTACACAGCATAAACCAGCCGAAAAGATCACGCTATCCTGACAAGCGCCGAACGCGCTACGAATGGACAGATACGCTTCAGGCGCCGATTACGGCGTGGACAAGGCTACAGTGATATTTTGGTTTCAGGCGGCAACGAAAAAAAAACTCCGCACATGCGCGGAGCTTTTCTTCAAAAGTAACGATTCGTCGAATCAGGCTTTGCGACGGCGGCGAGCCAAAGCGCCCAGCAAACCAACCGCGACGAGACCCATCGTCGCCGGCTCCGGCACCGAGGCCGGTGTAAGTGTGCCGGCATAGTTATTGCCCGTACCGGTGAAGCCAATCGTGATAGTGGCCGGCGTGGGATCCAGCACATTGAGGGTGTCAACCAGAACACCGGTTCCAATGAAGTTACCAAATCCGCCGGGAGTTGTTTCGGAGAGGGTCAGGAGGTTGAATTCATACTCGTTCCCGTTTCCCTGACCGTACGTGGGGCCAAGCTGAGACGGGGAGGCGAAAGTGATGAAGTCGGGAACGTTTACAGGGGTCGGAGCCGCCGAGAGGCCCGTGATCGGGGTGGTGCTGAGGGAAATAGTGGCCAGAGTCTGGCCCGCGAAGGTGCCATTGTTGTACGAGACCGAGTCCAGACCATTCATCGTAAGAGAAGAACTATCAAAGCTCGCGGTCCCATCGGGATTGACCAAAGCCGGGAGGAAACCAAAACCGCCCGTGAATGGATCCGCTTTCGCTGATCCGGCAAATGCCATACAAGCCACTGCGACGGCAATGACAAATTTTGTTTTTCCCACGTTTACGAATTGCATGTTCTTCCTTCTCCAGCCGATCGATCGGCGCATAAAACTTTATATCTATGGGACTTCCCGAAAAGAGTCCGGTCCACCGGCGTCTCCGCTCTGCGACCCTTCCTAGGGTTCAAGCTTAAATGAACTCTTCGAGTGCATCAACACAAAAATGGTTATTTCGATCGCTTTTAATCAAAATTTATTGAGTCTTTCCGGATTAGGGACTGCACAAATATCTCCACAAATAATCGTGAGAATTTCCCATTTTATGGGGTCGGTTGACTATGATTTTGCAGAGAAAGCTTGACGCGTTCCTCCCTTTGCCTTGTCGTAATCCCAGAAATCGATCAATCGTTTGCGCAAGCCCCTTCAAACCTGGTGTAGTTGAGCGATCTTTTCAGCAAATGGCGTCTGCTCAATCTGACTGATCTGTTTAAACTTTGTTCCGAAGGGTGCGAGTCATTCCACAAGAACAAAGAGGCCGTTCAACGATCTCATTGAACGGCCTCTCATATGCGAGCGCCACGACCCGAAACGGCCCGCCGTGAGCGAGCGCAGCGAGTCGAACGGAGTCTATTGGACAATATTCGAACCTTTTTCAAGAACAATCCGACTTGGAAATGATGGCCTCCGGGTATCCGCTGGGGTATCCGTTGAAGGTGACACCCTCGCTCATCATTCCGCCTCGTCGTTGCAACGATTTACGCTCCGTCGCGGGGTTGCTCGACCCCCGACTACCTTGCGGTTCGTGCCGCCTCCGGAGTACCTCCGGCGGCACTCGGCTCGGCTATCGCCTCGCCCGGCCCTCACGGGCCGACAACGGGTGGTGGTGGGTGCAATCCTAACACGAAATGTCCGTTAGAACGACGAGTGATGTCCTTTAGAAAGGACATGCACGGGAGGGGCTGGCGCCCCACCCAGATGACGGCTACCGCCGACAGAAGACCCCCGCCCAGCAGCAGCCCGAGAAGCACAGACTCTTTCGCTGACGCTTCCTTGGATTGTACAGGCACCCTGCGGCCGTAAAGCCGCAAGGGCGTTGACTGCCGCAGGGCACCCGCCTGTGTTTGCTCCGCGTAAGCGGCAGCAGAAAGTTGTCGCCAGGTCGAAATTAGCAATGTATACTAGTGGTTAATAACTAACAAATCATGGAAACAAAGACGTATATCACTCACCAAGCTGGCGACAAGGATGCGTGGATTTGCATCTGCAAAAATATGCCCGCGTCTGATGGATTTTATCCCTGCGACGAAGACGGCAACGAGGTCGAGCCGGTGAAAGGCTGGACGGGTCTTTATGTCTGCAACCGATGCGGACGAATAATCGACCAGTCGTCTCTGGAGGTCGTGGGCATGCGGAGTAAGCCAAAGCAGGCCGCATAGTGCGGCGATGGGAAGACAATTGAACCCCGCTCACGCGGGGTTTTCTGTTTTTGGCTGCTGGGCGACCCCACCCCCTAACCCCCGCCGGATACCTCCCCCGGGGGAATAGACCGACTGAAGCGGATAGGAACGGGATAATCTCCGTCATCGTGCCGCGGGGCACTAGAACAGTTACAATGCGGCCCATCGAATGGAGCACCTGGGCTTATTCAATCACGCCCACACAGGCGAAAACTGCTCAGCCCGAATCGGAGAACGCCATGGCGAATGAAAGGATTACGCTCACACACATCTTCATCGACCACAGCAATATGTGGGGTGGTGCACGCGCGGCCTTACAAGTAAAAGACCCGCATCTTGACGAGCGGGGTGCCCGCATCAATGTCCGTGCCTTATCACGCTCGTAACCACCGCGAAACGTCATCACGTCCACCTTCTCGCCGTCCGGCCCGATAATGGTGATTTCTCGACTGACAAGCGTGTCCACGCCTTCAGATTTTCGGCATAGCCTCGCGCTTGTTCTTTTGCATCGTAGGGGTCAACGTCCTCGCGTTTGGCCTCCAAGACGCACAAAGGGCCATGTTGACCGCCGAGCACATAATCAGCCCGTCCGGTTGAGCCGTTCAATTCAAAACGCACCTGATGGGCATCAAGTAAGTCCCAGCCGCTATATTCCAGGGCCTTGTCAATCAGAACCCGCGAAAATGCTTCGTTTGCCCCGTGTTTCATAGTTAGATTTGGACCGCGAGGGATCGTAGAGACAGCGAATATCGCGCCCGCGATTGCGGGCGCGATATTTGATTGGGCAAAAGAACCTTGATCTACAACGAGTTGCCACGCATCGCGTGGGAGAGAGACCAGTTCCCGATTGACCAGCCGGAAGTTCGGGAGTGCAAATACAGAAAATGCAACCAATCCAAACGTCGCGTTCATCCACATGTCATATACATTGTCACTAAAGCAATTCAATCCAGTTATATTAACCGGACACCGATTAATTGTTCGCGAATGAACGCAAGACATTTCACGACGAGTTGTGGATAGAAAATGGTCAAAGATCATGGTGAACGATAGTTCACCAACGCAAATTGCCCTTCGTCAATCTGCACAAATGGAATTGAGAGAAGTAAAATTCAATGTGGTTGTCCTTCGGGCGTCGAATCAAGCTCCCGTTACCATCGTGGCTCGTCAAACATAACGTGTGCCATGCTGGAGCGGGAGTTTGGTTTGCAATCATGAGGGAATTTCACCAATTACAACTTGGGGTGCGGGAGGTTTGGGGCGGAGAAATTCCGTTCGGCCTTGACGTAGTTGATCGAAGGCAGCATGTCTACGTCATTGGAAAAAGCGGCACGGGCAAAACGGCCTTGCTTCGCAATTCAATCATCCAGGACATTTCCGCCGGGCGTGGAGTCGGCGTTATAGACCCGCACGGCGATTTGGCGCTGGATTTGTTAAACCATATTCCACCAGATCGCACCGACGATGTGGTGTATTTCGACGCCACCGCCGCGGAGTACCCCATCGGTCTCAATCTTTTGCAGAATGTCCCGCCTGATGAGCGGCACCGGGTTGCATCCGAGTTGGTATCGTCGTTCAAAGGTATCTGGCGCGACAGTTGGGGGCCGCGAATGGAATATATTTTATACGCGGCCATCGCGGCGATCCTCGATACGACCGATGGCAGTTTGCTTGGCGTGCAGCGGATGCTTTCTGATGAGTCGTATCGGAGTTGGGTTGTCCGCCAGGTCAAAGACCCGGCGGTACGCCGCTTTTGGTCAGTGGAGTTTGCCGGTTATGACGAACGATTTAGGAGAGAAGCGGTCGCCCCGATTGAAAACAAGATCGGGCAACTTCTCATGGCGCCGCCGGTGCGCAACTTGCTCGGTCAGGTTCGGCGGAAGATCGACGCTCGGTTCATGATGGATCAGCACCGTATCTTTATCGCCAATCTCGCGAAGGGAATGCTCGGCGACGACAAGGCCAATCTCTTAGGTTCGATGCTTGTGTCGAGTTTCCAACTGGCCGCAATGAGCAGAGCGAATGTCCCGGAACAGGATCGGCAGGACTTCTATTTGTACGTCGATGAATTCCACAATTTTACGAGCGATAGTTTTGCCTCAATTCTTTCGGAAGCCCGCAAATACCGTTTGTGCATGACGCTCAGTCACCAATTTGTTGAGCAGCTTCCCCGACCGCTTTCAGCGGCGGTCTTCGGCAATGTCGGCAATCTAATCAGCTTCCGGGTCGGCGAGCAGGATGCCCGTTCCCTGTCACGGGAATTCGGAAACTCGTATAATCCGGAGACGTTGGGCGAGCTTAGCAATTTCAGCGTGGTCGTGAAGCTTTTGGAGAACGGAGAACACCGCCAGCCGTTCATTGGCCGCACGATGCCGCCAATTGAACGAAGGCACGGCAGACGCGACAAGCTCATTCGGCGTTCGCGTGAGAAGTATGCGACGCCGAGGCGTGTTGTCGAGGGCAAGATTGACCGTTGGATGCGGCGCCAGGACTTTTAGAGGGAGCAACCGATGATTTACCAAGGAAACGATGTCCGGCTTGGGCAAATCATCGGAACGAATCAAGAACTGGTGATGACCGCCGAGGATCGGCAGACCCATTTATATCTGCCCGGAAATACCGGTGTCGGCAAGTCAAAGATGATGGAGTCGATGATCTGCCAGGACATCGACCAATGGATGGACAGCGGTTGCGGCCTCATGCTTCTCGACCGGCACGGGTCTGTGTATCGCAACGTGCTCAAGTACGTTGTCGAAAGCCGCCTCGACCGGCCAATTATTCCGCTTGATTTCAGCCGGGATGATTGGATTCTCGGATACAACCCCCTTCGCAACCGCGAGGGCGCTGATCCATCAGTCATCACCCGTGCAGTTGTTGCGGGGATGGCGCAGCGTGTTCGGAAAGCATGACACGCAGGGCACGCCACGCTTCGGCCGCGTTTCCACGACCGTGCTCATGACGATTTTGCAAGAAGGCAGACCGTTTCTTGAAGCGGCACAATTGGCATCAAGCAAATCGGCAATGGCAATGCTCGCTAGTTCTGCACGCGAGGAATTCAGCAAAGCCGACCTTCTCCGTAGCGCGGCAATGTCAGACAGAGATTTCTACGCAGAAGTCGAAAGCACGGTGAACCGGCTGCGGCCGTTCTCAATGAACCAGCGGTTCAAAGCGATGTTCGGGCATGTCGGCGAAACACTTGATCTACGCAAAGTGCTTGACGAAGGAGCAATTCTCCTTGTCAATCTCGAGCAAAAGCAGAATCGGCTTTCCGAGGAAGATGCGTCGCTTTTTGGTACGTTGCTCCTCACCGATCTATGGACGGCAGCCAACGACCGAGGCAAGCCCGACGACGCGTCCGAGATAAAGCCGTTTTATGTTTACGTCGATGAGGCCCAAAACTTTGTTACGCCGACAATTGCCAAGAATCTCACCGAGGCTCGCGGGTACGGTTTGAACATTGTTTTGGCCAGCCAGTATCCAGGGCAATTTGCGGAGGCGGGCGAAAATGGTGAAGCGATGTACAACGCCACCATGGCCGCAGCCCGAAGCAAAGCCGTGTTTCAGATGAGCCACTTGGACGATCTTGAAAAATTAACGAAACAGCTTTTCTTCGGCGTGCTTGATCCGAAGATGGTCAAACGCTTCACCACAAAGGTCATGGGCTACGAGATCGGAACATTGAAGAGCCGCACGAGTGGCAGAGGCACGCAAGAGGGCGAGTCCGACGGAGCGCATGATGGTCGAGCGACGGGTACAAGCAATCCCATTGACGACCCAGATGGTGACCGTGGTTTTGCATCAGAACAGGATAATAGTGGAAGCTCGACCACACGGACGAGAGTTACCACCGAGAGCGAATCTGAAACAGAGGCAGAAGCACTTATTCCGGTAATGGGGCAGGAAATTGCCGAGTATGTTTCGCTCGACGAACAGCTTGCCATGTTTCAGCAAATCTTAAACGGCCAGGATAAACGAGAGTGCATGGTTCGTCTCGCTTCCATGAAGGCACCGGTTGCGCTTCGCACGCTCGATGTGCCGCCGCCGTGGGTTAGCGACGAGGACGTGCAAGCTTACCTTCTAGAGCGTTTCCGCTCGTTGCCGTATGCGCTGCGACTCGACGAGGCGATTGAAAGGGCAACGAAGCGAGAGCGGAACTTTTTACAGTCCATCGCCGATGCCACAAAGGTGGGCGAACCCAGCGGTGGGCGAAGAGTGCGACGCCCAAAACAAATCGAGGCCAAGGTAAGCAACCCGCCTGAATCCAGCAAATAGCATTCGTGCCCATCGCGTCCCACGTCTACGCCGTAATCTACCCCTTGCGCTTTTTGGTTGTATACGATATAATCACTATAGACAATGCATCATTTCTTTGTGGTGAATCGGACGGAGGCGGGTTTGAACGGTTCAAATCCCCTGCCCCGGTTCAACACGAGGAAATCACATGTTGGGATATATTCTGCTTGCCACCATCTTCGTCGGTGGGATCGTCCTATTGTTTCTATTCCTCACGCCTTCCAGCAACGACCGGGAATTGGGCGACCGATTCAACAACGTCGCGTGGAATATCGCCGTCTACGGAACCGACGAGGCGTTTCAGGAAGAATTGAAGCATTGGCGTCGGAAAAAAAAGTGGAAGAACAAACTCCTTGATCTTCGCCGTCGGAGAGTCGAAATCGCGGAGTATTGGGCGACAAAGACGCCGTCGCCCGCTTAAGATTCAGGAAAGCCGTCGCCACGACCACCAGAGGGTTGTGGCGGCTTTTTTATTTTGAATTCACCACCCCCATCTTCAAATCCCGGAGTTTCTTGTTGGCCCACTGTTTCTCATATTCGATGAGCTGATTCTTTGTGGGCTGGTCGATGGTTTGATCGTCGGTAATCCGATGTATTACGGCGTCATTGAGTATTGCGGGGAGCTTTACGAAGGTAAGCACCCGGCCATCGTCACCAAAGAGCTTTTCGATAAAGTCCAAAACGCCAGTCGGCGGAAGTCGAAGCCCAAAACTCCAAGACTGAAACCGTATCTCTATCGCGGCTTTCTTCATTGCGGCGAATGCGGATGCTGGATTACGACCGAGACGCAGAAGGGCAACAACTATCTTCGATGCACCAAACGGGTAAAAAGGGAGTGCTCGCAACGATACTTGCGGGAGGATGCTTTTGCCCTCCAACTTGACGCATATATCCGCCGTCTGACACTGCCCGCAGGCATGGCCGACCGGATGCGTGGCGAGCTTGAGAACGAACGCGACGAGGACGCGGCAGCCGGTTCAGTCGCAACAGAGGCGATCTGCCTCCATATCAAGGATGATGAGGAGCGGATGGAACGGCTCATGCAAGGATACCTCGACAATGCCCTGTCATTGGAGGAATACCGAAAGGCAAAAGCAAGAATCATCAATGAGAAGAAGCAGAAGGAAGAAGACTTGGCAGAATTGGAGCGTCACCGCTCCGGTTGGTTCGAACCGGCAATTCGGATTCGTAAATGACGCTTAAAACAGCGGAAATTGTGGCGTCGTCTCACGACCATGCCGAAAAACTCGAATTCGCTAAAACTACCGGTTCGAACTTCCGTCTGGTCAATCGGGAACTCGTCTCTCTCCCACGCGATGCGTGGCAACTCGTTGTAGATCAAGGTTCTTTTGCCCAATCAAATATCGCGCCCGCAATCGCGGGCGCGATATTCGCTGGTGAAACTCACCATGACTCTCTACAGCGGAGAGGGCGGGATTCGAACCCGCGAGCCGGTTTAAGCCGGCTACAGCATTTCCAGTGCTGCTCCTTCAGCCGCTCGGACACCTCTCCAGACCCTCATGTGCCATGCGGGCCATGCAGTCTACCTGAGGTCCAAAATCGTTTCCATGACGATGATCGGGTCTGATTTTCCGCTAACCCGAATGGGTCGCAAGCGACGCGGGTAAACGGTGATCCGATTCAAGGATTCGGCAAACCCGAAGCGATGCGCAGCGGAGCAATCGCGCTCCAGTAGCCGGGGTCATCAAGGCTGAACATGCGCGGGTCTTTGACGATATCCGCAAGCGGCACGGCGGGCCTGCTCGCGGGAAATCCGCCAAAACCAGCGGGCGCGAAGCGGCCGGTCCCGTAGTGGCACGCCGGCGGGTTATGGCCCAGCGCATCCAATACGCCCATTTCGGCTGCGTCTGATATATGCCAATCGTCGGCGGATTGGACGTCTCGGCAATCGCAAGGATCTTGCCGTCGGACAGGGCGTTCATTTCATCGTAATACGGTTGCAGGAACTGGTAATAGTCATCCAGGGCCAGAACATCCACATATTGCTGACCCGGAAAATAATCCACGAACTGCCGGTCCTCGCGCCGGTCGATCGCAGTTCCAGACCCAGATCAGATTTGTGAGATGGTGATAATTGACCAGGCGATCGAAGATCTGCCGGTAAAGTTGCTGGGTTCCCCTTTGGCCGCGCCGCCCGCCCCACCAGAACCAGTCGCCGTTCATCTCATGATAAGGCCGGAACAGAATCGGGACGCGGGCATCCTGGAGTTGCTTCATGTATCCGGCGATCACATCCACCTGCGCACACCAGCGTTCGTACAGCGGCGTGCCGGGAGTGATTACATCGCTGAACTGCTGGTTGGTCAGTTTCCCGCGGACGCTTTGGCGGAAAGTGACCGGCTCATCCTCCGTCGGCCGAATCTCATGCCAGCAGATCGCGATGATGGAACCCTTGTGATATTGGTCAATGAGCGTTGCGACCGTCGCTTGTCGCACAAACGCGGAATCCTTATCACCCCTGGCGGCGAATCCCCAGTCGGTGCCATAGATCACCGGAGTTTTGTGGGCGATGCGAGTGGTGAACTGGGTGGAGTATCCCTGGTCGGCGGCGAAATTGTGCTGGCCGGTCAGGGTATGTTTGCCGGAAATGCCGTAAAGGAATTTCAGCAACGCCCTGGCTTCCGGGGAGGCGTTGGAAACCACCGGATCATGTTCGACGATCCAATCCGCCGGCCGCGTGGCTGGCATCGGCAGATATGGAACATCCGGTTGCGGGTTGACCCACGCCTGCGGGTGCGATGCGCTTGGCATCGTCGTTTGCGCCAAGACCGGGGAAACGGGAACCAACAAAACCGAGCTAAAAAGGAATAATGCACAACCCCAGAGCGCCCTTTTCATAAAGCATCGGCTCCTAAGAAATGCGTCGTTGAAAGCATCATCTTATCATCGATGACCACCGCGTAAAGCCCGACAAAATATATATGAAACCGTTATTTGTCCGGATTGCCCGGTTGATGCGAGAGCCTGGTAACCAAAGGGGCGCACCCGGCAAAATATCCGGCTGCGCCCCGATTGAATTCAAATATGGCGAAGGCTCAGATCTACGAGCGGTTCTTCGTGGAGGGCCCAACGCCGTCAATCGCCGCCTGGCGAATAACCGGATCTTCCCAGGGATTTGTCGAAACAGTCAGAAGTTCCCCCGCGGCCTTCTGATCCGACTGGAATCGCGACAACGCGACGACGGCCGCGCGACGCGCGATCGGCAGGAAAAAGCCGTTGGGATTTCGAACCACATCAATCAGCGGGCTGACCGCGCGAGAATCTCCGATCGCCGCAAGAGCGCGAATCGCTTCGGCGCTCGGCTCGGCAAGGGAATCGCCGATGGCGTCGATCAGCGGCTCGACCGCCCGACGGTCGCCAAGCTTGCCAAGACTCGCGGCCGCCGCGGCGCGGACAACCGAGTGATAATAGCCATCGACGTTGTTCAAAACCTGAATCAGCGGTTCAACGGCGGCCGATTCGCCAAGCGCGCCCAGCGAAGTCGCCGCATCACGCGCCACATCCGCATCAGACTGACGCAACGCGGCAATCAGAGTGGCCGCGGCCGATGATGTCGCCGGCGATACGATCCGGGTTTCGGCAGCAGCGCTAGAACCGCTTGCAGCGACAACAGGCGGTAATTTCGGTTCGACGGCTTTCGCGGAGATCTCCTTCGACGGGATCTCTTTCGCTTTTGGAGCGTCGGCCTTGGACGGCGCCGATGTGTATCGGTTCTCAGAGCGCTTGCTCGAATTCTTCTTCGCGGGCATGGTTCGTTCTCCTCGTTTGGTCAGGGATTTCAGACTGTTCAAAATCGTACTACGTGCCGTCTTATCGGACGGCCTAAACCTTTTACTTCACACCAATTCCAGGTCAAGTACATGGAGAAAAGCCGATGCGAATGGCTTGCTGCTACCCCTGCAAAACCTTCCGCAGATCATCAAAAAAATTCGGGTAGGTTTTGTTCACGCATTGAGAATCTTTGATGATGATCCCGGCAGATTTTGTGGCCGCCACCGCGAAGCTCATCGCCATCCGGTGGTCATCATAAGTGGCGATCTCAGCCGCCCGGAGATTCAGCGGCGGATCGATCTGAATGGTATCGGATTCCGTCGTGACCTCCGCGCCGAGTTTGGTCAGTTCATTCTTCAGCGCATTCAACCGATCAGTTTCTTTCACGCGTAAAGTCGCCAGCCCGCGAATCGTCGTTTGGCCTTTGGCAAAGAGCGCGACAACCGCCAGCGTCTGCGCGGTATCCGGCATGGACGCCAGATCGATATCGATCCCTCGCAACTCATCCGGACCCGTCACGGCAATGGAATCACTTTCGACGACGACGGCCGCGCCCATGCGCCCCAGAACGCCGGCGAATCCGACGTCCCCTTGAATGCTATGCCTGCCCAACCCCCCAACGACCGCCTTCGATCCCGGATGGATCGCGGCCGCCGCCAGAAAATACGCGGCGTTGCTGGCGTCCGGCTCAATCGCCAACGCGCAGCCGGTATAACGCCCCCGCGGAATGATGATCTGTTTAGGCTCCTGCGTCGCCGGATCGCGAATGAGTTCCGGAGTCACGCCGAATTCGTCCATCATCCGCATCGTCATCACCGCGTACGGCCAACTCGTCTGCCGCTCGATCAGATCGATGATCACTTCGTTCCGTGCGTACGGGCTGACCATCAGGATCGCGGAAAGAAATTGGCTCGATTGTGCCGCCCCCACATGAAGCAGTCCGCCGGGAAGCTCATCCGCATGAACCAGAATCGGCGGAAATCCCGGCTTCTCGAGGCATCTCGTCCGGACGCCCAGATTCCGAAGCATTTCCACCAGATCGCCAATAGGCCGCTGGCGCATTCGTTCAACGCCATCGAGGATAAACTCGCCCCGCCCAAGCGCGCACAGGGCCGTAAGGAACCGGATAGTGGTTCCGGAATTCCCACAGAACAACTTCGCCGCCGCGACCGGAATAACGCCCCCCCTGCCGCCAATGTTCAGAGTTTTCTGCGTCCTGTTGATCTCAATTTCGAATCCGAGTTCTTCAAGCGCTTCCACCATCACGCGCGTGTCATCCGCCAGCAAAATGTTCGAGAGCGCGCTCTTCCCCCGCGCTAGCGCAGCCAGGATCAATGCACGGTTAGTGATGCTCTTGGATCCCGGCGGAGTAATGGATGCGTTGAAGGGACGCGTCACGGGGTCGATCGCCACGTCGCTCATATCACCATCCAAGGTATGGAATAGAGGAAGGAACTGCAAATCGAAAGCAAAATCGCGGTGCCCCGCCCCTCTTTTTCACCTTTGCAAACGGCTGTTTCGATCATTTTCAGGCCAGAAACTATGAAGCCGAGCCTTTCTCGGGACGTTGTTTTGGGGATTAAAATCCCCAATGGATTAACGAGCTGATCGCGTGGATCGCTCAGACGTCACTTTATTTGAGAAAGGACTCGGCGATGAAGATTCTGGCATTGGATCTCGGAAAGAACAAGAGCGTTTTTGTGGACTATTGTGTCGGCGGCGAGCGGATCTTCGGCAAGACCGCCACGAACCCCCGCGAATTGCGGAAGCTGCTGGAACGCAGTGCCCCGGACCGGCTGGTGATCGAGGCGGGACCCGCGGCGGGATGGGTTTGCGACCTGGCCGAATCGATGAAGATTCCCGTGCAGGTCGCCAACGGCAACGACGAACGTTGGCGATGGAAGGTCGTGAAGGAAAAGAGCGATCGCAAGGATGCGTTGAAACTGGCCCAATTGTCGGAGATGGAATCGTTGCCGACGGTGCACGTGCCCAAGGCTTCGGTTCGGCAATGGCGGTCGCTGATTGAATACCGTCACGCTCTGGTGCAGCGGCGAACGGCGATCAAGAACTCGATCCGTTCGATATACGAAAGGCAGGGCGTGGGCCTGCCCTGGGCCAAAAGAGCCTGGACTGACGCGGCGATGGAGGAACTGAAGAAGGAGGCGTCGGACTATTCCTCCCAGCGGTTGTGGCTGTTCCAGGTGCATTGCGAGTTGCAGCAGTTTGAGAGTATTCAGCGGCAGATCCAGGAGGTGGAGCAGAAGCTGGAAGAACGGGCAAAGGCTGATGCGCGTGTTGAACAACTCAAGACCGCGCCCTGCGTCGGTCCGCGATTGGGAGAGACGGTGGTGGCAATCCTGGATGATCCGCATCGCTTCGGGAACGGCCGGCAGGTGGGTTGTTACGCGGGTCTGACCCCGCGACGCTGGCAGAGCGGCGAAAGTGACCGCCAAGGTCACATCAGCCATGCGGGCAACGGCCTGCTGCGTCAAATGCTGGTGGAGATTGCCTGGCTGGGAGTCCGCCACAAGACTTGGATGGCCCAAGTCTACGAACAGGTGCGTCGCGGCAGCGACAAACGGAAGAAGATCGCCATCGTGGCGGTGGCCCGCAGACTCCTGGTGAAGCTGTGGGCGATGCTTCGGGATGGCGCCCAGTGGAAAGAACCGTTGCCGACGGCGCCAACGTGAAGAGACGGGGCAAAATGACGGGTAAAGCGTCCGGATGAGTCAAATGGGAAACAGGCGATCGGAGTTCGACGGTTGGCAAAAAAGCGGCAAGCCCGATGTTGGCTTGAGCACCAAACTCGAAGGCCAGAGTGGGTGCCGCTGTTGTACAGTTGAATAGGCCCGCGACCCAAACAGATCTTTCGCGGAAGCTCTGAATAGAAGACTGAAACAACGACTCGCGTTCCGAACGCCAGAATCCCGCTTGACAAGGCTCGGCTCATAGAAGCCAGCACTGTTCGCAGCGCCAACGCCCGTTATATTCGAGTAAGCGCCGCCAAGCGGCACGAAAACCGTAACCGAAAAACATTTCTTCTTGTAACCACCGTATACTACAAAAAAAAGAAAGCCCACCGGATTAAACCGTGTAGGCTATTCTTTTACGCTGGTGAAGAGTTCCCTAAGATAAAATTACGTGTTGTGTGCCTCTGCGAATCTTATCTCTGGTGCTCGGGGATGCGGATATTGAGCCGGGTAATTCGGCGATTGAGCCGCTGAATGTTGATGCCCAGGAGCCGTGCCGCCGCCGCCTTGTTGAAGTTCATTTTCTTCAGGGCCTTGGCGATCGTGCAGCGTTCGATGTCCTGAAGACTGAGATCTTCCGGGGCGTCCATTCCACCGGCAGCCTGCAGCCGCGGCGGAAGATCCGAAATCGTGACCTGTGTGCCGGCCGCGATCACATGCGCGTGTTCCATCACGTTGGCCAACTCGCGGACATTGCCGGGCCAGCCGTATTCCTGCAGCAACCCGATCGTCTCGGGCGCCAGTTGCTTGTTTGATTCACCGTAAAGATCGGCCTGGGTCTTAAGGAAGTGATCGGCCAGGGAAATGATATCGGCCTGACGCTCGCGAAGCGGCGGCAGTTTCAGGACAACGACATTAAGCCGGAAGAACAAATCCTGGCGAAACGTGCCTTCGCGAACCATGGCGTCCAACGACTTGTTGGTCGCGCTGACCACGCGAATATCCACCGGACGTGCCCGGAAATCTCCAACCGGCACGACGCACTTTTCCTGAAGCACTCGAAGAAGCTTCGCTTGCAGGTGCAGGCTCAATTCGCCGATTTCATCAAGGAAGAGCGTTCCGCCGTCGGCAGCGCGAATAAACCCAAGCGAATCCCTCGTCGCGCCGGTAAACGCACCCTTCACATGCCCGAATAGCTCGCTCTCGAACAGCGCATCGCTGAGCGAGGAGCAATCGACCGGTATAAAGGGCTTGTTAGCGCGAGGTGAATTGTTATGAATGAAGCGCGCAAGCATTTCCTTGCCGCACCCCGTTTCGCCCAAAATCATCACCGTCGAGCGACGGGGCGCCAGATCAAGCGCTGTCTGTTTTAGGCTTGCGATCGAGGGTGAGTCCCCTACGAAGCTCGCGTTACCAAGTAAAGTTTGAACGCTGTTTACGCCGCTGACTGTTTGTATTTCCATATGCATTTCCCACAACCGGACTGTTAACAGAATAACTCCGGTTTTTTCGTATGACAACTGGAAAACGGAAACCGACAGCTATGTTAGTCGTGCAAAACAGCCGAATACGGTTAAAATAATTTTGTAGCCCGATATCTATCCAGACAGCACATTCTTCCCGCTTTATCTATACACGTAACTCGATTGGCTGGCGTAGATAAGATTGATATTTGGCCCGAATCGGTTCAATCGCCTCGGCAACAAACTGCTGAACCTGCTGCGGTGCCCGGCCAATAAACCGATGAGGGTCCAGCACCGCATTCAGGTCGATCCCGCCCATCGCCGGCTCCTTCGCCAATCGTTCCAGAAGATCATTCGGCTGACCAAGTTCCTTGACCTGTTTCGCGGCCAACTGTGCGATTTTCCCGGATAACCTCATGCAGTACCTGCCGATCGCCCCCAGCCCGCACGCCCGCCATCAAAATCTCCTCGGTCGCCATGAACGGAAGTTCATTGTCAACAGCAGTTTGTATCGTTTTCGGATAGACCACCAACCCTGCCGAAACATTCGCGATAATCAGTAAACAGCCATCAACGGCCAGAAATGCCTCGGGGATGCTCAATCGCTTGTTGGATGAATCATCCAAGCTTCTCTCAAGCCATTGTTCTGCCGCTGTTTGCAGCGGTGAAGAAGCCAGGCTGATGACAAATCTGGCCAGCCCCGTCGCTCGTTCGCAGCGCATCGGATTCCGCTTGTACGCCATCGCGCTTGACCCAACTTGTTCCTCCTCAAACGGCTCCTCAATTTGCTTCAACCCGGCCAGAAGCCGGACATCATTACAGACCTTATGGACGCTCGCCGCGATCCCGGCGAGATCGCAAACCAACATGGCGTCTAATTTCCTCGAATACGTCTGGCCTGTGATCAAAAAAGACTGAGAAAATCCTAGGTTATCGGACACAAATCGATCGAGGGCCTCCACTTTTGAATGATCGCCGTCAAATAATGCTAGAAACGAGGCTTGCGTACCGGTCGTCCCCTTGACGCCCCGAAATTTGAGCGTCGCGATGCGGTGCTCCAGCTCGGCCAGGTCTATGACAAAGTCCTGGGCCCACATCGCCGCCCTTTTTCCGACAGTCGTCAACTGTGCCGGCTGAAAGTGGGTGTACCCAAGTGTCGGCAGATCCTTCCATTGCATCGCAAACCGGCCCAGGTGATCAATCGCCGCCGCAAGTCGGCCACACAGGAGCTTCAACCCCTCCCGCATGATAATCAGGTCGGCGTTGTCGACCACATATTGGCTCGTGGCGCCCAGATGAATGATCTCACGAGCCGCCGGAGCCGCCTCGCCAAAAGTATGCACATGCGCCATAACATCATGTCGCAACCGGCTTTCCCATTCCTTGGCCTTGGCAAAATCGATATCATCCAACGCCCTTTCCATTTGCTCCAGTGCCAGGGGAGTAATCCGTGTAAGCCCCAACTCCCTTTGTCCCCGCGCCAGCTCCAGCCACAATCGTCGCCAAAGACGGAACTTATAACGAGGGGAGAACAGCTCGAGCATCTCCCGGCTGGCGTTTCGAGAGACCAGGGGAGACTCATAAATCTCGTATGCCATACGACCCCGAATTGTATCGCTTCCTGAACCCAACCGCGAGTTATTGCCCCCGGCGATTATGCGGAATAACACCTCGCAAACTCAGCCCAATAACTCCAATCTGCCAGCGTTAACTCTCCGTTTGCGAAATTAAGGTTGTGAAAATCGACACTAATATTTTTCATAAAAAAGGAATGCGCGCGGGAATGAGAACGCCCACGGACTTCGGCGAGCTCAGTCGAGCCGCGCTGCCGTGGGATTCTTTAGAGTCATTTGAATGGAAAACGCCGCAAACCGGCGTCTAAGCGACCTTGGTGAGCTGCGGCTCCGGCACATTCTCCAACTGGATATCGCGCTGAGTCACCTTGCGATACCCCAGTTGCTGCACAACTTCCAGCACCTCGGTCCAGGTGGGATACATTCGCCTGTTAACCTTTTTATAGGTTTCGATGGCCTTGATAAATTCAAATTGTTCGGGCGTCATTTCCCCCTCCTCGGCAGAACGACGATCATCCGAAAGCCTGCGCCCAGGCCCGCGCCGACGCTCCAGCCCGGTGTCAGCCTCACGGCGCTCGGCGACGCGGCGCTCGGCCCCGTCGTAACGCGTTTCCACCCGCGTTTTCAGCCGGCGTTCCAGACCGTTGCGGCGATCAATGACCGATAGACGCCGATCCGGTCCCGGCTCGCGCCGCTCGCTTTCGGCCGTCTTGGCGGCGGGTCCAGTAATACATTGCTTGGCGTTCGGACACTTGCACTTTTTTTCCGAATTTCCCGATGGCTTCATGGAATAAGACCTCATCCCCTCCATCGTGTGGGACAAGCGGTCACTTTAGCGCAATGCGCTTCTCAATCCGGTAATCATCCACCCGCGCAACCGGCTCAAACCCAGCCTGAATCGGCTCCGCCGGCGATGTAATTATCCAATCCGCCAATGGAAAAACCGGATCATTCAACGTCTCCGGAGCAACCGCGCGATCCGTCAGCCACATCAAAAACATCCAACGGTCATCGAAATCCCCCCGCGGCGCGTCAATCCGCATCGCGATCACCTTCGCCTGCGGAGGAATCGCCGCCGCGACGCGCTCGACCTCCGGCCAGCGCTGGTATCTCGCGCGAACGTGCGCCGCGTCGTCCAGCCAAAATCCAATCGCCACAAGCGTGTGAATGACAACCAGAACGAGAAAAATCGCCGCGCGCTTATCGGCGTGGAATTCCAGCAGAAACCAAACGCTGCCCGCGAGAACGCAAAACACGGGCACGGTAAACCGCGTGCCCGAATCGTATGGATAAACAACATACAGCGCGATGAAAAATGGCAACGCCAGCGCCAGCGGATCAATTGTCTCCCGGCAAAATCTCCACCACCCCACCACAACCGGAATGAACACCGCCGCGTAAATCAAATTGTTAACGTTCAGGAATTCATGCTCCCTGGAATGCGTTTTCCACATCCCCGGAATAAGCAAGCGACCGATCTCCGCGATCTGGCGTCGCGTGCCCTCGGCAATCTCGCCAACGAGCGATCTGTTTGGATGTAAAAAAAGCCCTACGTATCCCGAATGATCAAATGCGATCAATCCCCGTGAAACAGCAGCGACAAAGATCGTAAACACCCCCGCAATCGCCACCGCGCGCCGCCACGACATGCGACCGCCAAGCGCGCGGAAGAACAACGCCAGAACAAAACCCGGAACCAGCATCGCCCCCGCCTGCCGCGTCGCGCACGCCAGCGCCGCCAGCAGGATCGCCGGCACCAACGCCCAATTGGATCTCCGCGCATCCATGCACCTGGCCATGAAAACCCCCGCCCAGATCAGGCACGGCGCAAAGACAATCTCGGAACTTGCCGTGCGGAATAAATCCCAATATCCCGCGCTCGCCATCGTCAGCGCCGCAATCCAAATCGCCGATCTCCCCGCATAGCGCGCAAACCAGACATAAACCCCCCACATCAGGGCCATCGCGTATATCCATTGCAGCAACTGCACCGCGATAAACGGCCGCGCGAACAAAAACGCCGGGCTAATGAAAACCGGATACCCCGGCGCATACCGAATATCCGGCGAACCAAGCCGTTCCACCCGCCCATGCAAAATCAGATTCCGGCCGATGGACATATAGCTCACGCCGTCCGGACTCATCTTGAATTGCGGCGTGATCTGGATCGCCAGGAGAATCGCGAAGATCGCCCCCACGATCCACGGATGCCGCTCGATCCAATCGACAGTTTGCTCGATCCGGGAGTTGATTTGAGTTTTTGAAGCCATCAGAATATGACTGACCGTAGCCGGGGCGTTATACAATACCAGCGATGACAGCAACAGGCGGCACCCAAATCGCCAACGCCCCTCGACGCAAAGGCGATTCAATCACAATTTCGCACGGCGAAGATTGCGCCCTGACCTCGGTGGCTCTAACGTTCTTCGCGGTGGCGCTCGGACACGCGATCGACCTCAAGGATGGAAACTACAGCCCCGAAGCTCTTGGCTGGCTGACCATAAGCATCGGATTTTGTCTCGTCGGAATCATCTCTCCACGATTTCCCGCCGTGGAATCGTTGTGCCGCCGAATGCTCCCGGCCATTCTGGCCTTCGGCATCGCCGACCAGACGATCTATCTCCTGATGCGAATGCGCAGCGATCCGCAGATCACCCTCGCGTTCGCCACCATCGCCGTGCTCGGGATGATCCAGTTTTTCAATCTCTGCAGCCTGCGCCTGCCCGTGATGGCGATCATGGTCCTGGCGTTCTTCGTCGCCGGTGAACTCGCATTCAATCTCCACTCCAAGGACCCGCGAATCGACGTCTTCATGTTTCAATCCAATGCATCCTGGGCCCTCACGCACGGACTGAACCCCTACACATTCCGTTATGCCAGCATGTACCCGCCCGGCACACCCTACTACGGCCCCGGCGTCGTCGACGCCAACGGCATCCTGACCGTCGGCTTCCCCTATCCACCCTTCAGCCTGTTCCTGGCCCTCCCCGGCTTTTTGCTGGGCGGAGACGTGCGATACTCGCACCTGGCCGCCATGGGCTTATCCGCCGGCTTGATCGTTGCAACACGCCCCGGCCGCATCGCCGCGCTGGCCGCAACGCTCCTCCTCCTCATGCCGCGCTCCATCTACGTTCTCGATCTCGCCTGGACGGAACCATTTCTGGTTCTGACATTCTCCTTCGTAATGTTCTGCGTCTGCCGCTGGCCCAAAGCCTTGCCCTACGCCCTGGGCCTCTATTTTTCGACCAAGCAATACACGATCCTGACGATCCCGCTATTGCCCCTCCTGATCGAAGGCCCCCACCATTGGAGAACGCTGGGAAGAATATTGTTCAAAGCCTTCCTGGTCGTCGCCGCGATCAATTTGCCATTTTTGATCTGGAACGCGCACGAATTCTTCCGCGCACTTGTCTTATTTCAATTTCTACAAGGCTTCCGCAACGACGCCCTAAGCTACCTGGTGCTGATCCACCGGAATTTCCCGCAAGTAACCCTCCCCGTCTGGATATCCCTGCTGCCCCTGGTGGTAATCATCCCCCTGAGCTTGCGCCGCCTATCCAGCTCCCCCGCCGGCTTCGCCGCCGCCGTAACCGCCGTCCACCTCTTCTTCTTCGCCTTCAACAAACAAGCGTTCTGCAACTACTACTATTTCGTCATCGCCACTGCCTGCTGGGCAATCGCGGCGGCGGATTTTCCGAAGGCGGAATTCAAAGCGCAGCCCGTTTTGGCGCACGACTAAAAATCATTTCTGGCGTTCGATGAACAATCGTTTGACGAATCGTGTTTCCACCATCCAGGTCAGGCCGGTTTGCTGCTGAATATGTTGACATACGAGATTGCTGTCGGGCGGCTGAGCGCCGGCATCGTTGATATGCCAGTCCACCTGCTCGGGGATGTCCGTTCCTTCGATGCTCACGGATTTTCCCAGCAAAGTCCCGATCTCATCGGCGAGCAGAGCAACAGGTGCGGGACCATTATTGCCCCGCGTTTCTCCGTCGAGCTTGTCGCCATACACTTGAATCTTGCCGGCGCTGGACGCCATTTCCCCCGGAAAACAATCACCGGACGTTTAACCCATCGGAAGGTCAGAGTGACGGTGTAGCCATTCGCATTTGAAATTACTTTCGCAAGCGCTTGGCTTAATTGCTCAGCATTCGCCCGGGCATCGTAGACGAAATCGCCGGAAATCATCGTATTCACCGGGTTCACGTCGCCTTCAATGTCTTGGGATGAGACACGAAGAATGCAAGACGCGAGGAATTGAATGTTGAAGCGGGACACCGGGACGGTCCCCGCATAAGTAACGGCCGCCCTTATTCGAGCTTTCCCGCCATACCAGAAGACCACCATTGCCTGCGGAGCTTTTGTGAAGCCCCACGGTTTGTAGACTTCTTCCCGCACCTTGACGAACGGCGGCGGCACAACGCGAATCAACTCATTCGCGCAGGCCATAAACCTGTTCCAGCAGCGACAATGATTTGGTGTACGGGGGCGGTGTGGCGGTCGCGAGCTCCAGCGACGGCTTGGATGCAACGGCAACCCATACCACGGCTGTTCCAGCGGTTCCCATTAAGAGGGCGATGATCGCCACCGCCGCCACGATTTTCGCTTTTGTCATCGCCATAAGATAAACCGCACCTTTCAGGGCCGCACCCACGCCCGCTGGAACCGGCGCACCGCCCAATGCGACATGGCTCACATGCGCGCTCAGCGTCGCCGATGCCGCCGGCGCCGAATGCCGAAGCAGCCGTCAGACTTTCGTCCGACACCGCGGTCCCTAACCACTCCCGCAGCCGTGTGACTGCCCGCGCGACCCGCTTCTTCGCCGCCTCTTCGGAAACCCCAAGCCTTCGACCGACCGAGGCAAACTCCAGCCCCTGATAAAATCTCAGAAGAATCGCGATCCGATCGATCTCCGAAAGCCGCGCGACCGCCTCATCCAAACCATCCGCCAGTGGCGGCGTCGCGTAAGACGTCGGCCGCTCGATGGCCGCCAGTTTTTCATACCGCTGCCTTCGCCGTCGCGACCGCTGGATCGACTTCACCGTGTACCCCAGCGTCACGAACAGCCAGCCGGACAACTTCTGTTCCGGTTTCATTTTTTTCGCTCGCTTGCATAAAAGCACGAACACCGCCTGGGTCGCATCCTCGGCCAGATTCGCATCCCGCAGTTGCCGAAACGCCGCCGCATAAACCCATCCCGAGTGTCTCTCCACCAGCAAGCGGAAGGCCGATTCCGACCCCTCGCGCAAACGCTTCGAGCAGCGCCCCGTCTTCGGTTTCCGCCGAATCACACATCACTGGCCTCATTAAAAGGTCCCATGCCCGGCCGTTGGGAATTCGGGACAATAATTTGGGATTTTACCAATGCGTGGGATTACGATTTTCGACGCGGCTCTGTGAGTTCAACCACGCTGCCGGTCAATTCGATGACGTATAGTCGTTTTTGAAGCGGAACCCTAAGCAGCCGTTGAACAAACGGCGCAAAAACCTGCACCCCTTCGAAGGAATTCGTCGGTGCATCAAGAACAACCACGGGAAGAGGAAGCGTCTTCAGGTTCTGTTCAAATTCGAGCTTCTTATCAGTAGAGATGAATACATCGAATTGGGCGTCGGTAGCCGTTGCAAGCAATGCTCCATTTCGCAGGCTCTCCCACCGCATCTCGCGAGTCGTCCTGAATTCATGGTCTTGCAACAACTGCCGAAATCGTCGGGGAAGGTTGTGATCCAACAACACCTTCACATTTTCCCCAGATCATCAAGCAGCCCGTGCGCGGCCAAATCCAGAATGGCCACGGCTTGCTCGCGATCAACGCCCTCGAAGTCGTCCAGAAATTGGTCCATGGTCTCCCCGCTGGCGAGGCAGTCGAACAATGTCTGAATCGGCACACGCGTCCCGAAAAAGCACGGAGCGCCGCTCACCCGCTCGTTATTGATCCAGACAATGCCGAAAAGCCGATTGCCCGGCTGAATTTTGTCGCCAACCAGGGCTTCCGGAGGAACCGGCTTGATCATTTTAATCAGCGGCGGTTCAGTGAGGGTGGCTCGGGACATAAAACCTCCAGCAAATTATAGACGAGCATACCAATCGCCTGCTTAGCCGACCAATGCAAAGCCCTCATGTCCCCCACCCAATCCGCCGATAATAGTGTTATCGGACCATGCTCGCCCGAAGGCTCTTCATTTTCATCGCCTCCCTCCCCTTTCTGGCCGCGGCCGGGCCGGTGGATGCCAGCCGGGCTTTGAAATCCATCGACTTCGAGGAACGCCGCCTGGGCAACCACGAAGACCTTCCCATGCACTGGCTAAAGGTCGAAGGGCCGGGACTCCCAAACTACGTCAACGGCAAGCTTTCCAACGATTCAGCCCACAGCGGCCAATGGAGCTTCCGGTTTGATCTCAACGGCGGCTCCCTGGTCTATCGCTACGATCCCAAGGAAGTACCGATCAATCCCGGAGCGCATTATCACGTCGCCTGCTTCGTGCAAACGACGGTCCTGCCGCACGCCCGTGCCCGGCTCAGCGCCTATTTCACCGATCAGGACGGAAACCCCATCGACGGCACCATGACCCATTCCGAACTCTACGCGGCCAAAAACGAAGGCGAGGGATGGCACGAATTATCCCTGGAGCTGTCCGCTCAGAATCCCAACGCCGCCCTTCTGGCCGTCCAGCTTGAACTGCTCCAGCCCAGTTTCTATTCCCCCAGCACGCTGGGCGCGCGAACGCTCTTCGACCAGGACATTTACGGCTCCGCCTGGTTCGACGATGTCACGATCTCGCAGGTGCCCAAGTTCAGCCTCAGTTCCAATCGGCCCGGCAACGTTTTCCGCCGTAGCGATCCCGTTCAGCTTTTGGTGACGGTCAACGACCGCTCCACCCAGGACCTGGCCGCGCAACTTTCCATCCGCGACGCCGGCAACGCTCTGATCTATCAGCACAGCGCCGCGCTGGATGTCGCCGGCGCGATCGATCTCGGGCCGGAGCTGAAGCAGTTGACCCTGGCGTTGCCCGATCTGCCGACCGGCTGGTACGACGCCACGCTCGACATGACCAGCCACGGTCAATTCGTCGGCAGCAAGGATATTCACTTCGTCCGCCTTGCCGATGATGACGCCCCATCCGAGCCCGATCCGCGGTTCGGCGTGATCGCAACCGATCTCCCCTTCGACGGCTGGTCGCAACTGCCCGATTTGCTGCCCATCATGTCCGCCGCCCGCGTGAAGCTTTCCGTTTGGAGCGCCGAAGGCGACGTAGAGCAGGTCAACCCCGCGGAATTCGACACCCTCCTCGAAGACCTCCAAAAAAACGGCATCACATTGACGGCCTGCCTCACCGGCGTCCCCCCGGAAATCGCCAAACTTATTGGCGGAAACGATTGGAGCGCCTTCGCCGACGCCCCCACCGACGCCTGGCGCGGAGAACTTTCCTATCTCGTCGCCCGACACGCGAATCATCTCGATCGCTGGCAATTCGGCGCAGACGAGGATGCCGCCGATTTCCTGGAAAAGCCGGGAATGCGCAAGGTCTACGATCTCCTCTACTCCGAGTTCGCCAAGCTCGTGGTCAAACCCGATCTGGCCATGCCCTGGCCCGCCTGGTACGACCTGACCGGCAACCTCCCGGCAACCGTGGCCCTCTCCGTTTCCCCCGACATCCTTCCATCGCAATTGCCGCTATATATTCAGGACGTCCACGGCCAGGAGGGGCACAATCTTTCGCTGAGCCTTCAACTGGTCGATGATCGATACGGCCGCGAAGTGCAAATTCGCGACCTCGCCCAGCGTGTCGTCTACGCCCTCGCCGGTGGCGCCACCCGCATTGACCTTCCATTGCCCTTCACCGTCCACAACGACGGCGACCACATCACGCCCGAGCCTAAGGAACTGCTGCTGATCATGCGAACGCTGCTGACCCAGCTTTCCGGCGCAGTCTTCCGCGGAAAAATCCCCAACGCCAGCAACGTCGATGCCTTTCTCTTCGATCGCAACGGCCAGGGCGTACTGGTCATCTGGAACCGTGGCCAGGAAGACGACACCAAATCCCTGGCCCTCAACCTCGGCGATCACCCCAAGCGAATCGACCTCTGGGGAAATGTCACGCCCCTGATCCTGCCGCAAAATTCCAAATCCGACGCCGTCAACCTCCAGGTCGGCCCCATGCCATTTTTCCTGGTCGACATCGACGGCGACACCGCCCAGATGCGTGCTAGCGTCGGCATCGACAAGCCGCTCTTGGAATCCAGCTTTCAGCCCCACACCCGCCGAATTCATTTCTCCAATCCCGGCCAATCGACAATCACCGGCCTCGTAAAACTCGTCCCCCCACCCGGATGGGCGATCACGCCGTCCGTATTCAACTTCACCCTCAACCCCGGCGAAACTTTCGATCACGATTTGACCATCGAATTCCCCTACAACAGCCTCGCCGGCACCAAAGCTATCGCCGCAAATTTCCGAGTCCAATCCGACCACATCTCAAATTTCACGGTCCCCATCACCGTCACCCTGGGCCTGGGCGACGTCGGCATGCGCACCCTCGCCCTCCGCGATAAAGGCGATCTCGTCGTCCAACAAATGATCAGCAACTACGGCGACAAGCCAATCAACTACACCGCCTTCGTCGTCTACCCCGGCCAACCCCGCCAGGAACGCCTCGTCACCGGCCTCGACCCCGGCCGCACGATCATCAAACTCTATCGCTTCCCCGCCGTTCATTTCATCCCCAACGCCAAAGTCCGCAGCGGCCTCCGCGAAGTGGAGGGAACGCGGATTTTGAATGATGAGGTGGCGGTGCAGTGATCGCCTTAAATTCAATCCGGAGCTTTCCCAATTATTTTTTCATCTCCGCGCTCTGCGCCTCTGCGTGAGCATCATGATCTTTCCTTGGTCTGCACTCGCCAGTTTTTTAGCGGTGCAATAAATACCCGCGCGCTCCGTCCGGATATACTGCGGCCATGGATTCTGACCCGCAATCAATTCTCGCGCCACCCGGCGCTTTGCCCGAAATAAATTTAATATCCGATTCATCCCCATCGCGCGGGCGCATTTACTTCATGCGAACCCTCATCTGGCTCCTCATCGCCGCCACCGTCGCCTTCTCCTTCCGCGAAGGCATCCGCCTCCGCCGATGGGTTTTCGACGCCACCGATCCCATTCGATATCTCGACGACATCCATCGCGGCTGCTACTGGGGCCTCACCGCCAGCGGCCCCGAGGGATACCTCAATCAATACGACAAAATGCAAAATGAGCAGCCCGATTGGCAGGATTCGCGATGGGCGCCCTGGTTGGATTACGCGCCGCTACGTCTTTGGGTCATGCGAGAGTGGGGCGTCTGGCAGCGCAAACATTTCCCGCCCGATCCGAACGCGCCGCTCATCGACGCCTGGCAGCATCCCTACGCGTTCAACGCACCCGTCCTGCGGTTCAACACCGCCATGGAAATTTTCGCCGCGTTCTGCGCTTTCTGCCTCACCCGTCTTTGGGTCGTTCGCGGCAACGGCGGCGAGCCGCGACATCATTTCGACGGAATCTGGCAGGGCCTCGTCGCCGCTTTGCTGATCTGGTTCAGCCCCGACATTCTGCTCAGCGCCCACGCGTGGATCACGTGGGACTCCTGGATCGTCCCCTGGTATTTGTGCGTCGCCCTCCTGGCCAGCCTGGATTGGTGGTTCGCCGCGGGATTGATCATGGCCGTCGGCGCGATGTTCGAGGCGCAGGAACTGGCGGTCGCCCCCATTTTCATCATCTGGCCGCTCGTGCAATGCCGATTCGGGGCAGCGCTCAGGTGGCTCACAGGCCTCACCTTCGGAATCGCGATTATCGCCTCCGGCTGGATGCTCACCTATCTTCCCGCCGATAAACTCGCCGCCGCCCGGCATGTGCAGGAATACACCGATGTTGCCAGCTATCCGCGCGATCTCTTCGCCATTCCGCGCGTTTTCGATGTTCCCGCCGCCATCTGGATCTGCGAAATAATCCTGGTCGCCGCCGCCGCGCCGTGGGTTTTGCGAAATTTGCTGCTGCCAATCGAACCCCCGCCCCAGCCGTCACGCCTTCAAACCATTTTGCATTCGCGATGGACCTGGGCCGCAGCCGCGGTGATTCTCGTCACCTGTTCGATCTACTGGCCATTCCTTCTGAAAGACAATCGACTCTATTGGTTTGTCGGCGTCCTCGGCGGAGCCGCGCTGGCCGCCGCCTCCATCGCGCTGCCGCCCGAAAATCAACCCTTTGTCCTGGCCGGCGTCGCCGGAACCGGTTTGCTTTTGTGCATGCTTCTCTTCCATGGCGGAACCGGCTGGGCCAGATGCTCATTTGAATTTGGAACCGTTCACTGGCCCTGGATGATCATGGGTCTGACCGACAACATGCCCGGGATTTTCGAAGCCCGTTTCGGCTGGTCGCACGCGGCCAATGACATCGCCTTCACCCTCCCCGCCATCGCCAGCCATTGGCCCGCGTTCATCACCAGCCGCGCCTGGTGGCCCGCGGCCGATGTGGATGTCTCCGCCAAAACGCTCTTCGACTCGATCTATTTTTTCCTTCTGCTGCTCAGCGGCATCGCCGTCGGACTCCAGGCCCGCCGCAAAGATCGACGGATGCTCGTCGCCCTCGTGACGCCGTGGATCATGTTTTTTCTCTGGCCCGTTCAGATCCACGAGCGTTATCTGCTGTTCGCCGCCGGCGCTGCCGTCTGCTGTATCGGCAACAGCCTGGGAACCTGCCTGCTCGGACTTTGCCTGACCGGCTGCAGCTTCATCATGCACCTGGATTTGCTGATGACGCACGGCAACATCGACGACTTCGGAAAAAACCTGTCGAAAGCGCTCCCATGGTTGTTCTCACCGGATTGTGGGCAGACGATTCTAAACTACATCGCCGCCACCCACCCCGACCTGGGCTGGGGCGTTCTCGTAATCAGCCTGGTGTTTCTTTATTTGTCCCTGACGCCCTCGCCGCGTCGCGCGAAACGGGGCTGAACAATTTGCCCGAGGTTATGCTTTCATGACTGAATCGGTGGCCGATGATTCGCCCGCATTTCAATGGCGCATATACGGATTTCGCGCGCTGGGCTGGCTGATAATCGCCGTCATCGTTTGCGTCTCTATCGTGGCGGGCCTGCGACTGCGCCGGTGGGTGTTTGAAACCACTGATCCGATCCGGTGGACTGGCGATGACACGCGCGGATCATATTGGGGATTGCTCGCCAGCGGGCCCGAAGGATATCTGAATCAATACGACAAGATGGACCCCGAAGTGCCCGAGTGGCAGGATCAGTCGTGGGTTCCCTGGCTGGATTACGGGCCGCTGCGCCTGCTGGTGATGCGCGAGTGGGGCGCCTGGCAGCGTGCCTATCATCCCCCCGACCCGGACGATCTGTTTGACGCCTGGCAGCGCCCCTACTGGTTCAATGCGCCCGTCCTGCGATTCAACACGGTTCTGGAAGGTTTCGCCGCCATCTGCGCATTTTTTCTGACGCGCCTTTGGGTCATCCGCGGCAGCGCTGGCGAAGAACACAACCATTTTCACGGCGTCTGGCAGGGGATCATCGCCGCCCTCTCCATCTGGTTCAGCATCGACCTCCTCATCAACGCGCACGCTTGGGTTCAATGGGATTCCTGGATCGTGCCGTGTTACCTATGCGCCTGCCTGCTGGCCAGCCTCGATTGGTGGTTCGCCGCCGGCGTCGCCGTCGCCATCGGCGTAAACCTCAAGGGACAAATGTTTCCGATCTCGCCGATCTTCATCATCTGGCCCCTCGTCCAGGGCCGATATGGCGGCGCGTTGAGATGGATCATCGGAATGACCTTCGGCATGGCAGCAATCGCCTCCGGCTGGCTTATCACCTATATCCCCCCCGATCGCCTGTCGTCCCTTCGTGACATTCAAGCCACCACCGATGTCCTGCATTATCCGCCCGATCTTTTCGCGATCCATCGCGTTTTTGATCTTCCCGCCGCGATCTGGATATTCGAGATGCTGATCGCCGCCGCGGCGGTGCCGTGGCTTTTATCCCTGCTGATGCCGCCGCAATCTCAGCCATCCGATTCGCGATGGAAAACAATCCTGTATTCCCGATGGACCTGGATCGCAATTGCGTTCATCTTCATCATGGCCGTCGTCTATTGGCCCTGGTTTCTGCGGCAAAACCGATCGAACTGGTATATGGGCCTTCTCGCCGGAGCCGCACTAGCGGCGGCGGCACTGTTCCTGCGGCGAAGGGCTCTTCCCTGGCTTCTCGCCGCCGTCGCCGCCGGGGGATTATTCTCCTGCATCGCCCTCTTCCATGGCAGCACATCGTGGTGGGATTGCGGCTTCCATTACGGAAGCATTCACTGGCCCTACCTCATGACTGGCCCAGTCAGCAACCTGCCCGCGATTTTCCAACTTCGATTCGGATGGGACCGCGACGTCGATCAAATCGCCTTCACCCTCCCCGCAATTCACGCACATTGGCCGACCCTTATCGCCGCCAAATCCTGGTGGCCCGCCGCCGGTCTGGATGTCACCGCCAAGATGCTCTTCAATTCCATTTTTGGCGTAATGCTCATTCTCAGCGGCATCGCCATCGGCATTCAGGCCCGGCGCAACGACCGCCGAATGCTCGTGGCTCTGGTCACGCCGTGGATCATGCTTTTCACCTTCGCCGTCCAAATGCAGGAGCGATACCTTCTTTATGGCGCTGCCGCCGCCGCTTGCTGTATCGGCGACAGCATCGGCATGGCCCTGCTTGGATTTTTGCTGACGATCATCAGCGCCACGATGACCTTGAACTGCATGCTGACTTATCACGACGCCGATCGCGCCGCCTTCGGCGAGAATCTCTCCCAGGCATTCCCCCACATATTCTCGCCCCAGAGCGGTGAAACCATCCTGCAATATCTCCAGGCCACGCACCCGGACAAAGGCTGGGGAGTCCTAGTGATCGGTATGGTGTTTCTATATTTGTCCCTGACGCCATCGCCGAATCGCAGGCAACAGATGAAGAGTCTCGCATGACATTGGATTCCATGACCATTTCCCCGGCCGTTGATTCACCCCCATTTCGGTGGCGCGTTTATGGCCTTCGCGCTTCGGGCTGGCTCATAATCGCCGCCGTTCTCTTTTTTGCGGTCGTGGGAGGTCTCCACTTGCGCTGGTGGGTGTTTCAAATCTCCGATCCGATCCGCTTTACCGACGATGACACGCGCGGCTGCTATTGGGGATTGCTCGCCAGCGGACCCGAAGGATATCTGAATCAATACGACAAGATGGACCCCGAAGTGCCCGAATGGCAGGATCAGTCGTGGGTTCCCTGGCTGGACTACGGCCCGCTGCGATTGCTGGTCATGCGCGAATGGGGCCAATGGCAACGCGCCTATCATCCACCCGATCCCAACGATCTGTTCAATGCCTGGCAGCGCCCCTATTGGTTCAACGCCCCGGTCTTGCATTTCAATACCGTTCTGGAAGGCTTCGCCGCGATCTGCGCATTTTTCCTGACGCGCCTCTGGGTCCTCCGCGGAACCACCGGTGAAACTCACGGCCATTTTCACGGAACCTGGCAAGGAATCGTCGCCGCCCTGTCGATCTGGTTCAGCCTCGACATCATCATCAGCGCCCACGCGTGGATCCAATGGGATTCATGGGCCGTCCCCTGGTATCTCTGCGCCTGCCTGCTCGCCAGCCTCGATTGGTGGTTCGCCGCGGGCGTTGCCGTCGCCATCGGCGTCAATTTCAAAGGCCAAATGCTTTCGATCACCCCGATCTTCATCATCTGGCCCCTGGTCATGGGCCGATATGGCGGCGCCCCGCGATGGATCTGCGGAATGGCCCTTGGCTTCGCGGCCATCGCCTCAGGCTGGCTCATTACCTTTATTCCACCGGATCAACTGAAAGACCTTCGTGACGCGCAAGCCGGCATGTCCGCCTCGCAATTCCCGACTGATATGTTTGCGGTCCATCGCGCTTTCGATTTCCCCGCCGCCATCTGGATATGCGAGATGCTCATCGCCGTATTGACGGTGCCATGGCTGTTGCGCGTCCTGATGCCGGCGCAAAACCAACAGACCGCGCCGCGATGGAAAATGATTTTGCAATCTCGATGGACCTGGATCGCCGCCGCCGTGATCTTCATCATGGCCATCACCTATTGGCCCTGGCTCCTGCGCCAAAATCGATCGAGTTGGTATCTCGGCCTTTTATCCGGCGCAACCCTGGCAGCGTCCGCCCTCCTGCTCCGGCGAAGGGCGATCCCCTATCTGCTCGCGGCCATCGCCGCCGGCGGATTGTTCTCATGTATCCCCCTATTCCACGGCAGCGCCGCCTGGTGGGATTGCGGCTTCCGCTTCGGAAGCATTCACTGGCCCTACATGGTCACCGGCCCCGCCAGCAACATCCCCGCGATTTTCGAACTTCGATTCGGATGGCCCCACGAAGCCGACCAGATCGCCCTCACCCTCCCCGCCCTCGGCACACATTGGCCCAGCTTCATCACCCGCCAACAATGGTGGCCCGCATTCAGCCTGGACATCACCGCCAAAACACTCTTCGACGCAATCTACGGAGTGATGCTTCTCCTCAGCGGCATCGCCATCGGCCTGCAGGCCCGGCGCAACGACCGCCGGATCCTGGTCGCCCTCGTCACGCCATGGCTCATGTTCTTCCTCTTCCCCGTGCAGATTCAGGAGCGCTATCTCCTCTACGGCGCCGGTGCCGCCGCCTGCTGCATCGGCGACAGCATCGGTATGGCCCTCCTCGGATTTCTATTGACCCTCTGCAGCGCGATCATGCACATGATCCGCCTCCTCGACTGGCACACCGCCGACCTCGCCACCTTCGGCCAGAACCTCAACAACGCCTTCCCCCACCTCTTCTCCCCCGACAGCGGCCAGAACATGCTGCAGTATCTCCAGGCCCTGCACCCGGATTTGGGATGGGGCGTTCTGGTCGTGGGGATGATATTTCTGTATCTGTCGTTTCTGCCGTCCCCGTCACGGCGAATGTCTCAGCCCTGACGACAAATTCGCGCCGCATTTAGATTCGATTGCAACTACTCATGCATTCTTCTCTGCGGTCTCTGCGA
>CAWBQI010000005.1:0-9472 GCA_963791055.1 uncultured Phycisphaerales bacterium
TTTCGGAATTCTGGGAATTCGTTGCGAGATTTTTTCCCGAATGTTTCACGCCAACTCGTCTACTCCCGATACATCGCCACCCCATCCTGCCCAAAAACCGTGGGCTTAACCGCACTCCCATTGACCCGGTTGATCAGCAGATTGTCGAACAAGGCCGTATCCCGGCCGTTGCCTTCCCCGCCGGTGATCAGCCCGGCCATGCCATGGTCAAAGTGCTCTGAATGGTGATGACAGGGACATTGTCGACGAGCACCGTGATCGTTTGTTTCTCCAAGCGAAGTTTGAGATTATGCCAGCGATTGAATCGCCAGTGACGAGCTTCGCCGATGGCGAGTTGTTTGTCGCGCGAGCCTTTGAATCGCGAACTGGCTACATGAAGACGCAGCCGCCGTCGGGGTAAAGCCGCGCGTAATAGCCATCCGGATCGCAGTCCCAACCGTTGCCGGTATTGCTGACGCGACCCATGACGCCGGCCCAGCCGGCAAAGTCGAGCAAGATGTCCGCGCTGACCTCATAGTCGGTCCACTCGGGATCGCCGAGGATCGTGTAGGGCATCCATTCGGGGGCCCAGCTTTGGGCTTTGCGCGAGACAACTTGGCGAAGACATTGGCCGCGGCCGTCGGGTCGGTCGGCGATTTCAAATACGCCGCAGATGTCCGCGGTATAGTGCGGCAGATAACCCCAGCTTTTCGCGAGGCCATAGTGGTCAAAGTTCTCGGAATATGGAAATGGAAATGGTTTTTCATCCGGCACATCCGCGAAAGTTCCCTTCCGCTGGCCGGTTGTGGTGGAAAGAGAATAGATGGCGTCCGGTTCGAACGTCACCGAGAATGAACCATCCGGACCGGGCGTTACATCCGGTTGACGCGCGAAATATTCATCCCGCGTGGTTCGCCAAACGCACAGCGAATGAGGGGACAACCCGGGCCCGATTCTGAACGTCACCTGTTGCGGCGTGGTGGCCTTGGCGGTTTCGGCAATGACGCTGTAATCACCCTGATCGCTCTTGAGCGCCACCACCGTGCCGCCATCGGCCAAGTCCAGGCATCCGCTTCTTATATATCTCCAACCGACGCGCACAAACTGCCCGTAGTGAGCATACGACCAGATAATCGGCTTGAGCGTGTAATGTCCGCTCCAGGGCGAACGCGCGATCAGCGCCGGCGGCTGGTCGGCGTATGGCTCGATCCCATAAGTCGATCCCACCAGATACCAGTTGATGATCTTCGTCGCCCCTCGGGCGATGAAGTCATCGTTGAAAAAATGCATTGCACCCAGGGCGCAGTCAAAATCGTCTTTGAAGAAACGCCCCTCGCCATTGTAAACGTGTTCCTCGGTGTTCCAGATCGGCTTGCCGAGCTGCTCGATCGTCTGGCGCACCGATTCGGAAAATGGGCCCATCAGCAGGGTGTGATTGCCGATGATGTCCACTGATGCCGCCAGTTCCTTGTCGGTTCGCAGTTGCGGAATCCAGTCCCACATGGACGAATTTCCCGGATTATCGAACGCATGGATGCGAACGTGATTCAATCCATCGGCATCGAGCGTCCGGCGAAAAATTTTCACCCAACTTGTCACCGCGCCGCGCTCGTTGCGGCAGCCGATGGCGTCCAGGTCCAGGCCGTAGTTTGTCTTGAGTCCCTTGATCCACTTGGCGTAATAGTCGGCCATATCCTGCGACCAGAAATCTCCTTCGCCGATCCAGCCGGGGCAACCCCAGGCGCAAGCGTCGAGGGTGAGGGCCGGGTTGCGTTTTTTCGCCTCGGACATCAGCCACCATTCATAGCCGCGGGAATAGTTCTCATCATTTCGCGAGCGCATGTGAGTCGGCTCGGACCCCTGCGTTGAATTTCCGTCACTGCCGACTTCGACATAAAGCGTTTGCATCGACGCGGCGAAGTTCGGCTTGAATAAAATATCGAGGATCTGAGTCCGCTGCGGCTCGATATAGTCTTTGAGCAGTACCGATGTTGCTCCGCCGCCGCTGACGGCGCCGACGCCTTCGAACAATTTCCCCGGGGTGGCGCCATCGAGGCCGATCACCTGCGCTGAATCGGCTGCGAATATTAGTTTTGCATTTGTTAAAATTGCCAGAACACAAATGATGGAAAGAAGTGGACGCGATTGAGATCGGTGGTGCATTGGTTGTGGAAGTTATGGGTGAGGGGTTGTCGCGTCAAATGGAGGCGGGGGGGCTTGCATTGTACCTATGAAAACGAAATACATTTTTATCGGTTACATCGTTTGTGCCGTCCGACTGCCCTTGCTCGAATGCGAAACGGCGTTGGCGCTGAGAACACCGTTGGCTGGCCTGATAGGGATCGCAACATCCTTTGGCAGCGGGGCAAATGAGTCGCCTCCTTCGGCGGCAAATGCGAAGGATTTTCGAGCACATGCTCGACCTCAACCGCCCTTCGCGCCGCCTTGTCCGACCTCCAGCACTCAATGCAAAACAGCCGCAGCTCCTCGATTCCCCGAGGAGGTCGCACAAATGGGCGTGGCTTCGGACGGTTGAGGTCGAATTCGAGTTCGAAACTCCTCAGCATGGCCGCGCGTCGCGGCGACTCCGCTTTCGCTTCGCTGCAGAAGGTTGGGGCGAATCTCAACAGGCGAGCCGGCGACGTTCGAAGCGGCGACGCCGTTTCGTATTCGAGCAAGGGCAGTCGGACGGCACGAGGACTGTAACGATAAAAATATTCTGTCCCGCAATTAGCGGATTCAAAAATTGTCAGGCCGTAATGAGTTGTTCGTAATAAATGAGCGGCACGTTCCGATAGGAAGTTCGTCCAACTTCGGTAAAGCCGCATCGCGCATAGAAGGGACCGGCGCCTGCATCGGCATCATAAGCGTCCAGGCGAATCGCATCAGCCGGCCATTCTCGCGCAATTTGCGTGGCCTCTTCCAGGCACCGTCGGCCCAGTCCCTGACGTTGCATCCTCGGCAGCACGGCCATGGCCAGAAGATAGAGCGGCCTTTGGCACTTTGTGAAATAGCTTAAATCGATGGCCCAGGGCTTTTTGGTCGCCAATCGCAGTGTGCCGACGATCTCGGCCCCTTGCCGCGCGACAAATACGCGAGAGGTGCGCATTGCGTACAGGACGCCTTTCTCCGAGGTTGCGGCGGACCATGGTCCGTGCCCATGTTGGCTGGTTAAGTGCTCAGAGACGGCGGTATGCAGCGCGGCGAGTTCCGCCGCGTCATTCACGGTTGCGAGCCCAAAACTGAAACACGTCCCACTTGACAAACCAGCCTCATCATCAAAAAAACTCCGCAGAATTCCAGTTGCTCACTTTGCTGATCGCGCAATAGAGTTTCCATAGATAGTTTACAAGGAGTTGAGACCATGATCTCACGAACCATCAGTCTGCCCGAATTGGCTCTGATTGCCGGTACTCGCATGGCTCTGGGTGCGGGAATTGGCTTGTTGGTGGCCGATCATTTTAAGCCTGAACAAAGACGCAGCATCGGGCGGACGCTTTTGGCGGTGGGCCTTCTGACAACTGTCCCGCTCGCCGCCGATGTGCTGCTTCGCCGTCAAAATCTCAATCATTCGCATCACGAGGATGATGCATCGACCGATCCTGATGAGATGGTTTCTTCACGCACCATGCTCTAACTCTAAAGAGAATAAAGCGGCATGATCAGAAAACTTACATCCGGCGGCTATCGGCTTTATTCGCGCAAGAAGAACCCCAAGACGGGAGAGCGGCGGAACCTGGGCACATTCCGCACACTGGATGCGGCAAAGCAGCACGAGCGCGATGTCCAGTATTTCAAGCGGCATTAATAACTGGGACTTTACATTTCGCATGGGGTGATGTGACGGCCACTTTCAATTCGTCCACCGGGGGGCTTTTCGGGAGCGCGAACGCCGCAAATAATTCGACGCTTTTTCCCTTGCATTGAGAGCGGTGGCCATTGTTCAATTGCAATGATGTCGCCCCGGGAACAAATGGACCCGCAATCTCACTCCGACCAGACGACCTGTTGCATCGTCGGCGGCGGACCGGCCGGCGTCATGCTTGGTTTCCTTCTGGCTCGGGCCGGCGTGGATGTGCTTGTCCTGGAAAAACACAAAGATTTCTTTCGCGATTTTCGCGGCGATACGATTCATCCATCCACGCTCGAGCTGATGTACGAGCTCAATCTGCTTGGCGAATTTCTTCGCCAGCCCCACCAGGAATTGCGCGAGATTACCGTGCATTTTGGGGAGAAGGTCGTTCATATCGCCGATCTTTCACGCCTTCCAACTCATTGTAAGTTCCTCGCCTTCATGCCCCAGTGGGATTTCCTGAATTTCCTTTCCCGCCATGCGCACGGCTTTGGGGGCTTTCGCCTGCGCATGGAAGCCGATGTAACAGATCTGTTGCTGGAGAAAGATCGAGTGATCGGCGTAACGGCACGCACGCCCGGCGGGCCGCTTGAGGTGCGGGCCAAATTGGTCGTTGGCGCCGATGGCCGAAGCTCCACGATCCGAGCCCGCGCCGGACTTGAAGTGATCGACCTGGGCGCACCAATCGACGTCCTTTGGTTTCGGCTGGCCAAGGAACCAAGCGATCCCCCGCAAGCCTTCGGATTTGTCGGCGTCCGCCAGTTCATGGTCCTGATCGACCGTGCCGATTATTGGCAATGCGCCTACGTGATCCGCAAAGGATCCTTCGAAGAAACGCGCCGGCATGGCCTCGACGCCTTCCGGGATGAAATCGCGCGCTGCGCGCCGTTCCTGGCCGATCGCGTCGCCCAAATCAAGCAATGGGATGACGTCAAGCTTCTGAGCGTCAAGGTCGATCGTCTCCGCAAATGGTATCGAGATGGTCTTCTGTGCATCGGCGATTGTGCCCACGCGATGTCGCCCGTAGGAGGCGTTGGCATCAACCTGGCAATCCAGGATGCCGTCGCCGCCGCTAACCTGCTTGCCCCCAAGTTGCTCGACAATACATTGCAGTTAAAAGACCTGAATTCTGTTCAACATCGCCGCGAGCTCCCCGCACGGCTGACACAGCGGTTGCAGATTTTTATGCATGAACATTTGCTCGAGCGGATTTTCGATTCACCTGAGCCCATTTCCCCGCCTCTTCCGCTGGCCCTGGCTGAGAAATTTCCTAATCTGCGGCGAATCACCGCGCGCATGGTCGGCATTGGGTTTCGACCGGAACATATTAGAGCACTCTCAGTTCACCCATAGCGTCTGCGTTGCGTCCAACCGGGTCGATCGCTAGGAAGAGCGACGAGGCGGGTCTTCAGTAGACACTCTGAGGAGCGATGACGCCGCGAGCGACCCGTTTGGACGCAACCCGAAGGGTCGCCGCCAGTTGAGCCTCATGCGTCGTTGCTCCTCCTCGCCGGGTCGTTTTACCAGACCTCCCGGCGTGCCGGGATCGCGTCTTGACCTTCCCCCAGAAATCATACCACTCGCTATGAGAGTTTGACTAGTTTTTCCACCTCAGAAGACAATGGCTTGCTTGCTACGGTGTCTTCCGGGGGAGGAGAAGCCCTCAATTGCCGGCGGTACTCCGCCGTCCTTTATTCCGATGCACACCGTTTCCGGCGCTGGCGGCTTGTAGCCCAACGACGAATGCGGCCTCACCGTGTTGTAATGCTTCCGCCACATCTCGATCAGCACCTTCGCCTCCTCCAGGCTGTAAAATATCTCCCGTTGCAGCAGCTCATCCCTCAGCTTCCCGTTGAAGCTTTCCACATATCCGTTTTCCCACGGACTTCCCGGCTCGATGAACAATGTCTTCACTCCCAGCTTGCTCAGCCAATCCCGCACCACCTCAGCGGTGAACTCCGGCCCGTTGTCCGAGCGAATGTGCTCCGGCACGCCGCGCGTCGCCATCAGCCAGGCCAATCTTTCCAGAACGTCGTCGCTGGTCAGCTTCCGGGCCACGTCGATTGCCAGACATTCCCGCGTAAACTCATCCACGATCGTCAGCATCCTGAATCCGATACCATCGTGCGTCCGGCCGCTCACAAAGTCATACGCCCAAACATGATCCCGCCGCTCCGGACGCAGACGGATGCAGCTGCCATCGTTGAGCCACAGTCTTCCCCGTTTGGGCTGTTTCTGCGGCACTTTCAACCCCGACTCCTTCCAGATCCGTTCCACTCTCTTATGGTTCACTTGCCACCCTTCGTGCTGCAGTATCGCCGTGATGCGAGGCGTGCCATATCGACCGTAAACCGCGGCCAGTTCCACGATCCGGCCCGTCAGCGGCTTCTCATCCTCCCGCACCTGCGGTGCATACCTCTGCACCGCCCTGGCCTGGCCCAGCGTTTTGCATGCCCGACGCTCGCTCACGCCCAACTCCTGCTGGACATGATTGACCGCTTCTCGTCGACGCGTCGGGCTCAGAAGTTTGGGCGGGCGGCCTCACGCAATATCGCCTTGTCCAACTCCGCCTCGGCTAGTAGACGCTTCAGGCGGGCGTTCTCCTGCTCCAGTTCCTTGAAGCGTTTGGCTTGATCGACCTTCAAACCGCCGTATTCCTTTCGCCAGCGGAAGTAGGTCTGGTCCGTGATGCCAATTTGCTTGCACACGACGGACACCGTCTTGCCCCTGGCCAATTCCACATCGGCCTGGCGAAGCTTGTTGACGATCTCCTCTGCTGAAAAACGTTTGCGACTCATGACCAAATCCTCCTTGATCGGGCCGAAATACTAACATTCCGGCCGGATCGGGTTTAGGGGGAAAGGTCAACCGCCGATGACAAGACTGGTGAAGTCGAATACATCATGTTTGAGCGGGGGCCGGACGGCCAGCGGCGATGTATTACCACTCCCGGTCCACCGCTTTCCTACCGTTCACCGCTTACCGATGAAGAAGTGAAAACGCACCTTGAACGATGCAAGTTGTTCAAGGCTCACGGCCGGGTGGAGTTTGATCCGCGCCCGGAGATTCCTTGGCGCGACTGTTTTGACGAAGCATAGATTTGAGAAGTTCATGTCCATCGTCGGTAATCGCGAACTTGTCCGTTTTTTCATCCCTGACAACGAAACCTTCATAGATAAGGGTACGGAGTACCGCGCCCATTCTCGACTCGCCTTCAAACGGAAGCCGCTCAGGGCGTTTCGGCGGTGCTATCTCTGGATTTTCTTGATAGATTGCTTTTAGGATGTTGAAGCGTTCATCTTCGATCATCCCCGCACTTTAACCGCCGTTTGTCGCCATGAGCAAGATATTCTCGGTCACACCGAAATTCCTGCCCAAATACCGTAAACTCGCTGGGCTACTGCCCAAATACCGGGTGAATTTGATCGCTTTAGGAGGGTTTGTGGGCAAGGTCCCCCGGGGGTGGGTGAGACATTCTGGGATACGATGTGACCGCTTTATCACGCGATTGCTGCGATCGCGGAGGAAATTTTCGGTTTTTTGAACAGGCCACACCAACACGCGATCCCCAGCGCCGCGGTGCCCAACGTGACGTTGCCATACCAGGCGAATAGGTCGCCGAGTGGCGGGTAGAGGAAGAAATGATCCAGCAGGCCGATCACGAGCAGGCAGATGAGCATGCACGCGGCGGCAACGCCGTCGCGTTTTTCGATCGCGGCGCGGGCGACGAAGAAGCCGGGGAGGATCAGGATGCCGAAATGGGTTTTGTGGGACATGGGGGAGAGAAGCAGCATCAGGATGAACATCAGGGCGCATTCCAGGCCGGCGGATTGGGAATCGGATGGGCGGCGAAATGGCCGGGCCATGGCGCATGCGGCGGCGAGGAGCAGGGCGGCATCCAGCGTATAGACCATCAGCTTGAGGGCGCGGTCGGAGATGACTTTTTTGCCGCTGGTGACGATGAGTTGATGGTTGGCCAGTTGCCAGTCCGTGGTGAAGAATCGGTGGGCGGCGCCGGCGATGGATTGGTTGATGGTGACATCGACGTACCAGGCGCCGATCTGGTTGCTCGTCGGTTTGACGATGCGGGTGTACCACTGGCTGAGCCAGAGGCCGTTGGGGGAATGGTCGATGAGGTCGGGGATGAGGTTGAGGGCGAGGGCGAGAACGATCATCCAGGCGGCGGCGAGCCAGCGGCCACGCCAGGCGAGGTAGATGGCCATGATTAATGGCGGCCCCTTGAACGCGGCGGCGATGGCCCAGGCGCTGGCGGCGAGGAAATCGCGCCGATGTTGCCAGGCAAAACAGCCGGCGACCAGGAGGGCGTCGATGAGAATGTCGGACTGCTGGTGACCGAATGCGCCCTGGATATAGCGCATGCCGGCGATCAGGCCGAGGATGCAGATGATGGATTCGGTGGCATTCCATCGGCCGCGGTTTAGTGGGCGGCCGCCACTGATTTTCCAACTGAGGATCCAAAGGATTGTGAGGGAGATGGCCTGGATCAGGAAGAAGCATACGCGGCTGAGGAAGTGTGGCAGGAAGATGAACGGAACGGCCAACAGCGCGGTGAATGGGGGATAGGTGAACGGGTGGTTTAGTTGGAACTGGTTGATTCCGGGAGCGTAAATATCGCCGCCGTGGACGAGAACGCTGGAGGAGTAGATGAAGACTTGGTCCCATTCGGAGTTTGTGGGCTTGGCGGTTCTGGGGTTCAGGAGCAGGACCGCGTTGGCCAACAGATAGATCGCGCCGGCGATGAGGAACGGGTTGTCCGCGATCCATTGGCGAAGGGGTTTGGCTTGTGGCGAGAGGGGATTACCTTGTGGGGGGGCCATTCGGGGCGGTTTGTAGCTGAAAGGGAGGGGGGTGGCAACGGGGGAAAGGGATGGATATGAGAGGGCGGAATCTCACGAAGTTGTTTTGCAAGCGGACTTTCCGAGGATGTTCGGCAATTTCAGTGGATGGTTCTTCTTGACACCCTCTTTCAGTCCGATAGAGTTTTTTGTTCGCCCATTCGGCAGTAGCTTGATGGTGGAGTCCCGACAGGTCGGGATTAGCCGCAGGGCTATCGCATGTAGGTCCAAAAAGACGAAGACCCTCACCCGTCCTGCGGAAACTAGCGGAGGACCGGGCGAGGGGAAATGAGGGAAGATGCGATTCCCCTGGGATTGACCGGCTTGGACTGCCGGGACTGGATTTTTGGGAAGTAGATCATTTTCGGCAGTAGCTCAATGGTAGAGTCCCGACAGGTCGGGATTAACCGGCTGGGTCGCTGGGAGTGGATTTTTTTCGGCAGTAGCTCAATGGTAGAGCAGCCGGCTGTTAACCGGCTGGTTGTAGGTTCGAGTCCTACCTGCCGAGTTTGTTTTGGGTTTACATTTTGCAAAACGCCAAGGGGCGGTTTTACATCGGTTCCACGGACGATCCGGACCGACGGCTGCTGGAACATAACTCGACCCAAGGCGATCGGACGTTCACCCATAAAAATGGTCCTTGGCAACTGGTCTGGCGTGAGTGCTACCCAACCCGCGCGGCTGCGATGGTGGGAGAAGCAAATCAAAAGCATGAAATCAGCAAAATGGATTCGGGAGCAATTGCTCAATGGTGGAGTCCCGACGCGTCGGGATTAACGGGCTG
>CAWBQI010000006.1:0-210211 GCA_963791055.1 uncultured Phycisphaerales bacterium
ATAGCAACGGCTGTCGAAGCTGTTGGGAATGCGGGCGGAGAAAACAAAGAATTCATACGGGCCAAGCACTCGATTCTGTCGCCAAACCGGGAGCGGTCGGCCCGCGTTGTCGATGCTGGGCGGCATCGGCGCAATTTGCTTTCCATTAACGACGAGCCAATCGCCAAGCGTATCAACTTGATCTTCCGGGCCGGCAATAATTGGCTTGAGGATGTACCAGTTCTCGCCGGTATTCCCGGTGCGTCCGAACACATACGCCCGTGCCTCTGGGGGAATGCGGAAATCGACGATCGTTCCGACGGTTGGTTCTTCCGAAGAGCGCAGATACAGGCCGGGCGCGACGCTCGGGGACGTGTTGATGACCAGAAAACGATGAACGCCCAGTTTCGGAACAATTGCGATCAACAATAGGATGGTCGCGAGGCATAACAAGATGCGACGGCGGCGCTTGCTGCCGGGTGCATTTCGTGAGCCGCGAAGCGTCAAGTGCGGCATACCATGCTCTCCATGTCAAACAATTCCAAGGGCATTTGGCAGAGGAGCAATTCTTGTGCGGCGTCGATCCAGAAGGCGGCGGGCATCTGGGCGGGGTTGTCCTTCCGGCGTTTTAGCTCCTCAATCAAGTCGAGCAATTGATCCACCGCCTCATCTTGTCCGGCTGGCCCATGCTGACGGACAACAACGTGCACCACGACGCCGGGATGGATGCCAGGAAGGACACGGCCGCTCTTTCCCGGTGGTAGCGCTTCAACAATTGCCAAAGTGCGGTGTTGGCGGTCCCCCGGATATCGCCGCGACCAAACGACGGCAAATATCTGTCCGGGGCGGAAGTCGTATACGGCGCGGCCGTTTCGATCCACTTGCCGACGTACTGGATCGCCAAAACCAAGGCAATCGTTTATTGATCCGGCCACACGCTCGGCAATAAATCGAGTAAAATGGTCTGAACGCACGCGCCGCCTCCTTCATTTTGCACTTGTTTTTTGGTTATGCGAACATTACCCTAACTACGGGAAGGGAGTCAAGGATAATTCGTCCATTTTGAATTCAATTTGGACGGCGGCGATTTGAAGGAGTAGTTTAGCGGATTCTGGAAAGGATTGTTGAGGCTGTCATGCAAGACGAGACGCGCACGGTGAGAATTTCCGGTGAACGCTTGGCGGAGGTGTGGCGCGAGGTGGCGATGTCCAAAGAGACTTTCGCGCAGGCAATCGGTCTGAAAAGGTCCGGGACGTTTCGGTTGATGCGGCCCGGCACCCACGCGATGTTTACGGACAACTTCCGCCGCATGGCGACGGCGCTGAACACGACGCCTGCTGAGCTGAAACGCAGAATCGGCGTCGGCGAGTCGGACGACGACGCGGACACAATCAGCGGCGTCGCCGGCGATGCGCAACCGCTTGTCGAAATCGTGAGCTTCCACAGCGTTAGCGCGGGCGTGCGCAGCGAGCGGCTTGGAATCGAAACCGGCACAGTAAGAGTCCCGCCGAATCTCGGCGACTTTTGCGTGCGCATCGACGGCGATTCGATGATGCCGGAGTATCCGAACCGGGCGATGGCCGTGTTCAAATCGGTCGAAGGACAGGAGTTCGTCTACGGACAGGACTACATCGTCTGGTTCACCAACGATGAGTGTTATTTCAGCCGCGTGTTTGAAAGTGAGGATGACCGCGACGTATTGGTGCTGCGTAAGATCAACGCTGATCGTGAGCGGTTTCCCGACCGAACCGTGCATCGTCGGGATATAGCGCGCGTCGCCCATTGCACGGCTGTAACGGTCCGCAAAACATGATGGTTCCTAACAAGGGAAAAAGATGTCGAGGCTTATTGAATGGCTCGACCATCGCATGGAAGTGGTGGGAATTGAAAACCGGAAGGAGCTTTCCGAATACTCAGGCGTGTCGGAAGACACGCTGGAGGATACTAACACCGTCGGCTCGCTGACGTTGTTAAACCGTTCCGAACGGCGCTGGCTCGCCGCGGCGCTGCGTGTGTCGCTTCGCAAATTGGAACAACTCGATAGCGGCGAGATTGAGTCGATCCGCGATGACCATGTTGTGGATGTTGATGTACGGGGCCGGCCTCTGCCCCGGCAGGAGGATGACCCCGCGTATTGGACGCCGAAAGAGGTCAAGCCGGAAGATCGCGGCACGCCGCTCGTCGGACGCATCAGATCAAACGGAACCGCGGAAGCGGATGAGGATTGGCAGGAAGAATGGGGGCGGCGCGTCCCGGCGCGATTCGGCAAGGGCTTTGACATTTACGCGATGGAAATCGAGGGAACGCAGCAGTGCGTGGTGTTCCACAACATTCCAGCCTGGGAGTTTCGAGAGGGAGAAGCGGCGCTTTACGCCTGGGACGGCTGCGAGGCCAAAGGTTGGTTTGGTCGGGTCACGTTGCTTCCGCTCGCGGCGATTGTCATCACGACTGATGGAACGCGGCATCGGTTGGACCCGGAAACCATCGTGCGGATCGGGAAAGTCATCGGACGATGGCGGCCCTTGCGGCCCTGAGCCAACCCTTCGCTTTACAGGTTGATGCCATGTCGTTCCTTCTCAAAAACCCCAAAAGACAAAACCTCATTCGCGGCTGCACTCTTTCATCACGTGCCGGCAGAGAAATGATCCTGACTGCTGGATGCCGAAAGAAACGCATCCGGACAACAGCGGGCTCTTCTTCTCCGGATTATACCATTGACTTTTAGTATACCGTATACCTAAAATATCCCGAACATGCAAAAGCGATGGTTGTCCGGTGAGAAAGCGAGCCGACGATGAGGAGCAATGGAAGTTTTGGCGCGGCGATAGAAACAGCCGATCCCCCATATCTTTCGCCGAAGGAATTGCTGGAGCGATGGCGCTGTTCTCGCTCCAGTGTGGACCGCATTGCCCGTGCGCCGGTTTGACGCGCTTTTGCCTTGGTGAAGGCCGGAATGGAATCGTGCGCTACAGCAGGAAAGAAGTCGAAGCGTTCGAGGCGCAGCGACAAGTGCCCGCTGAGGCTTGACGACTGAACGGCCCCCCAGCGTCGGCAGAAAATAAAACCGCTCCGGCGACGCAAAGTTGCCGGAGCGGTCTTGTCATGTATTTCAGCAATCTTCAAGCCGTGGCAGCGCAAACTTCGGTCGAAGAAGCTTGAACCGCGAACTCCACCGAATTCACCAACGATTCGGGCAATAGCGCCGCATAATGCCGGCGGCAAATCTCGGGCGAATTCCCCATGAGCTGACTGATCTTGTACAAGCTCTCGCCCTTCATCGCCAACTGACTTCCGAACGTGTGCCGGAAGTCCAAGCAACCCCAACTCAATTTCACTTTCTCATTGACTGCGCGGAGGTCAGCAGAGAAATTGTCCGGGTCCCACCGCTTGCCTTGGGGACTCGGAAAAAGCCAAGGGCATTTGTCGCGCTCGGACTTGAGTTGCCACTTATCCAGATAGAAGCGGAGCCGAGAACTTACAGGGACGGCGCGGTTCTTTTTCGTTTTGGGCTCCCACGATTCGCCCTCAACGGTTTTCGCGCGAATACGAATCACGCCGAACGGCTTGACCGACAAATCAAGGTCGTCGTGAGTCAGCCAAAGAATCTCCTCGCGTCGAAGGCCGCCGTAGATCAGCACCGCCGCCATCGCCTGCATCTGGATGCTTTCAGTCAGCGCTTCCAACTGCTCGTCGATTTGCTTGAGGGTCAGGAAGCGGATCTCCGGCGCCTGCTCCTTGTAGCGTAAGACCGTCGCGGCCGGATTCTTGTCGCCGGGCATGCGGACGCCGCGCTGGGTCATCGCCCAATTGAAGAGAGTAGAGAGAATCTCGCGATAGCGGTTGGCAGTCTTGGGTGCCAGCCCGCGGGTCTGGACCTGAGTGCTGACGAAAGACGAGATTTGGGCCGTGGTCACCTGTTCCAAATGTCGAGCGTCCAGAACGGAAGATTTGCGGCGGCGGTCGTCGCCATCTTTCTTCGGGCGTTTCTTGGCTGTGAGTTTCCGGCTGGTGATTTTGAGTTCGTCGCAGATAGGACCGAACAGGTCGCGCAAATAATAGATGTCCGTCTGCGCGGATTTGGCGGTTTTGACCGATCGGATGTGGGAGACGTAGGCACCGACTACATCGGCTACCGGGGTCTTGGAGGCGAAGGGGAGTTCTGCTCCCCGCGCTTGGGCCGATTCGAACTGCCGGAGCTTTTCCTTGGCCACCTGAAGCAGTTCCGTGCCGGTGGAAACGCGGCGGGCGCGGTCGCCAGCCATGTACTGGATGTAATAGATAGGAGAATTGGGACGCTGAATGAGGCTCGCCATGATGCCCTTTGCCGTTGGCGGCAAGAGTTATCCTTCTGGCGAGTCACTTTACCTTACCATGTTTCCTGTCAAGCCTGTGTACAGTTTTGTGTACACCGGGCCGAAAACAGGCAAAGAAAAAGGGACTCGCGATGTCGCAAGTCCCTTATTCATCGGTAGTAGCGGGGGGAGGATTCGAACCTCCGACCTCCGGGTTATGAGCCCGACGAGCTACCAGGCTGCTCTACCCCGCGATCATTACGGTATCTTAGGTCGCTTGATGGGGGTGTCAAGTTGAGGGGAGTTGCGGGTTATGAGTTGTGAGTTGCGCGGGGGATTCGGGGCGGGGACGCCCCGGCTCTTTTGTGGGGCGGTGCTTGCGTTTGGGGATTGGAGCCGGGATTATTTTTGGGATGAGGTTGGCGTTTTCTACTAATGCGTATACGCGGTTTTCGTTGATCGAGGCGATGCGCGGGATTCGGGAGGCGGGGTTTTTGGGGGTGGAGGTGTTGGCGGATGAGCCGCATGCGTGGCCGGGGAGATTTTCTGATAGCGATGCGGCTGGGGTGTTGGAGGAGTTGCGGCGGCTGGGGTTGGGGGTGAGCAATGTGAATGTTAATTGTAGTTTTGGGTATTGGAAGGATGCGCCGCCGGAGCCGTATTTTGAGCCGAGTTTGATCTCGCCGAATCGGCGGCATCGGGAGGATCGGATTGAATTGATCGGGAAGGCAATCAAAATCGCGAAAGTTCTGGGGGCGCGGAATATCAGTGTCACTAGCGGGCGAATGCTGGGGAGCATGTCGCCGGTGAAAGCGGCGGAGGAGTTTGAGCGGTCGATGATGCGGGTGTTGGAGATGGCGGATGAGCATAAAATCGATGTGGGGATCGAGTGTGAGCCGGGGTTGTTTGTGGAATATGTGGCGGAGTTGAGGGAGTGGATCGATCGGCTGGGGCATCCGCGGCTGGGGGCGAATCTGGATATCGGTCATTGCCAGGTGATCGGCGAATCGATCCCGGCGGCGATCGAATTGCTGGGGGATCGGATCTGGAATCTGCATGTTGAGGACATTCCTGGCCGGAAGCATTACCATCTGATTCCGGGAGAGGGGACGCTGGATTGGCGGGGGATGAAGGCGGCGCTTTTGGCGATTGGTTATTCGAGATACCTTACGGTGGAGTTGTATACGCAGACGGTTGATCCGCAGACGGCGGCAAAGAAAAGCTTTGCGTTTCTAAATGCGTTATTGCCACAGATGTAAGGGGATTAAGGCACGGAGGCACGAAGGCACGAAGGCACGAAGGGGATAGGGCGAGCGAAAGATGCGATTGGTGACGATTTATTCTAGGCCGGGGTGTGAGATGTGCCGGGAGGCGGAGGCGGTTATTCGGCAAGTGGCGACGCGGCGGCGGTTTCGGCTGGAGAAGCGGAATATTCTGGACGATCCGGGGCTGCAGGAGGAATTTCAGGCGCTGGTGCCGGTGGTGCATGTGGATGGGCAGGAGGTTGCACGGCATCGGTTGACGGCGTTTGTGCTGGAGGCGGCGCTGACGAGTTGAAATCCCGCGGGATAGCGGCTCGACAGAGCCCATCCCGCGGCTTTAGGGGGATCACGCGCCGGCGGTCGAGGTTGCGCCTTCGCGCGTTACTTCGATGGCGGCGGCGCGGACGATGGCGTCTTCCCATTCATTAGCGGCAACGAAACGGAGTTCGCAGTCGGCTTGAGTGCCGCCGATTTTCGCCAGACTCAGGATGGCGGCACGGCGGGTGGTGGGAAGGAAGAAGTTGTACTCGTTGCGAATCACTTCCAGAAGAGCGGGTAGGCCGCGGGGGTCGGGTAGATTTGCCAGGGCGCGGATGGCTTCGGTGCTGACTTCGGCGACATGGTCGCGGATGGCGTTGAGGAGCGGGACGACGGCGCACGGGTCGCGCAATTGGCCGAGACTGCTCGTCGCGGCGATGCGTACGACGCTGTGGAAATAGCCGTCGAAGTTATTCACCACGATGATCAGCGGTTCGACGGCGGCCTCGTTGCGGAGGAGGCCCAGGGAAACAGCGGCCTCGCGGGCGACGTCGGCGTCGGAATCGTTAAGGGCGGCGATCAGCGGGAGCACGGCCGCGACATCGGCGAGGCGGCCGAGCGCCCCGGCGGCGGTGACGCGGCGGACGGAATCGGGTGAGGTCAGGTCCTCGAGCAGCGATTGCAGGTTTTCGGGTTTGGCATTGGCGGCGGCGAGGTTGGCCGTGTGATCGCTCGTTGGAAGCGGCTTATCGATGTTGCTTGCCGCGAGTTCCATTGTGGGCCGCGGTTTATCGACATGGGTCGGCGCACTCAGGACCACGTGCTGCGGCTTCATTTCGGATGAGGGGGCGCTGGAAACTGGATTTGGCTTCGAGGTTGGGGTTTCAGTGGGCATGAATCATTCTCAGTAAAGGGACAATAGATGAACAACTCTACACCATAGCATCGTTCCAACGAACAAGAAGTTCGGCGATGGGCGAATTGGATTTAACCGATTGATGAGGTTGCCGAATAAAGGGTCATCAAGATTGCGCCACGCCGGTTTTCCGCTGTCTTTCGCCGGTGAATAAACAATTTGGATTAATTTGGAATGTGCCGGGGAACCATGGACTCGGAGCGTGCGTCTCTTGATGAATGGAGCGAGGTGGTTGCGTGGGGCGATGTGGCGTGGCACGCGCTCTGCAAGCGGAGCGGCTAAGCGAAGGGCGGTGGGACGGGAAGCGTGGTTTTCGGATAGAATGAGGGGATGGCATCTTCGGCAATCGATGAATGGCTCGACGCGTTTCCGCTCGATGGGTGGATCAGGGAGCATGTGACGGTGGTCGTTGAGAATTTGCCGGAGGAGGTACGGGCGGATTTGATGGGGGATCCGGGGTTTGTGGTTTATGATTATGAGCCGGGGCCGGGGGTGGTTATGCAGGTGCCGGTGAAATTTGTCGCGGCGGGGAGGCCGGGGAGGTCGATTGTTATTAAGCGGTCGATCAGGTGGAGGCCGGTGGAGTTTGTGAGGTGGGTGATTGCGCATGAGCTGGCGCATGTTTATTTGCGGCATGGGGGGAGAGGGGAGGAGAGTGATCCGGAGGCGGCGGCGGATGAGTTGGCGAAGGAGTGGGGGTTTGGGAGGCCGGGGAGGGGAATTTGAAATTTGAAATTTCAAATGAGGAAATGGAGACCGCGGGATGGCGGCTCGACCAGGCTCGCCAGAGCCTATCCCGCGGCTTTGGGGGAGGGCGGGCCCTTCGACGCGGCTCAGGGCAGCGCTGAACCTTTACTTAGGGGGGGGAGGGTCGTATAGTCCGATTCTTCGTCCGTAGCAGGTGTTTTCTCATGACGGAAGCGAACGCGGCCTCGGGGCCTGATCCTAATATCGATACGTTTTTGCCGCAGTCTACCGTGCTGATCGTGGATGATAATGCGCAGAATGTGGAGCTTCTCCAGGCGTTTTTAGAGAGCTTGCCGGTGAAGCTGGTGACGGCGGGGGATGGGTTGGAGGCGCTGGCGAAGGTGGCGGAGCATAAGCCGGATTTGATATTGCTCGACATCATGATGCCGAAGATGAGCGGGTTTCAGGTTTGCAAGCGGATCAAGGGGGATCCGAAGACGCGGGATATTCAGGTGCTCATGGTGACGGCGTTGAATGAACTGGGGGATATTGAGCAGGCGACGGAATGCGGGACGGATGATTTTGTCAGTAAGCCGGTCAATAAATTTGAGCTGCTAACGCGGGTGAAGAGTTTGCTGAGGGTGAGGCATTTGAAGGGGGAACTAGAGAGGGCGCTGACATATCTGAATGAGATTGAGCAGGATGAGGAAGCAAGGTAGCTGAAATCCGAAATCAGAATGACGAATCAAATCCGAAATCTAAAATTTGAAACGGGGAATAGGGTCCAAAACGGCATGGGAAAAGATTACCGCGAAGGCGCGAAGGACGCGAAGAAGACGAAGATAGTAAATTCTCCTTCGCGTTCTTCGCGCCTTCGCGGTTTGCTTTCTGGATTGGCGGCCTTTCTTCTGTGTGCATCAGCTTGGGCGCAGACGTCGCCGGCGGGTGGGGAGTTGTTGCAGCCGAAGGCGGCGATGCCGGGGTATGGGTTGGAGATGTATCGGATTGTCAGCGGGCCGGATGAGATTGTTTCGGTTTTGCGGAATGGGGCGGTGGTGATTTGTAAGCGGGTGGCGTCGCCGGTGGCGGCGGTCAGGGGGTATGCGGAAACGGGTGGGGTTTATGAGGGGCAGTGGCTGGGTGGGGGTCTATCACATTTGCTGGAGCATCTGGTGGCGGGGGGGAGCAGTGAGCGGAGGACGGAGACGGAGAATAAGAAGCTGCTGCAGGAGATTGGAAACGATTCGAACGCGTATACGACTTACGATCATACGGCGTTTTTTGTGAATACGACGACGCCGCACTTTGCGCAGGCGGTGGATTTGGTGACGGGGTGGATGCTGGGGGCGCAGATTACGGTTCCGGAATATACGCGGGAATATCAGGTGGTGCAGCGGGAGCTGGAGCGGAACAAGGGGAATCCGGACATGGTTTTCTGGCAACTGACGCAGGAGAACCGGTACAAGGTGAGTCCGGCGCATGTGCCGGTGATCGGGTATCAGGAAGTCATTCAGGGGTTATCGCGGGATGATGTTTACAGTTATTACAAGAAGGCGTATCAGCCGAACAATATGGTTTTCGCGGTGGCGGCGAACATGGATCCCGAAGAGATGTTGAAGGTGATGCGGCAGAATTTGGCGGATGCGAAGCCGGGGCGGGTGTTTTCACATGATATCGCGGCGGAGCCGCCGGTGCTGGGGCCGAGGACGGTGGTGGCGACGTTTCCGAGGCTGGGACAGGCGCGGTTGAATCTGGCGTTTCCGTCGGTGGAGCAATCGGATCCGGATATGTATGCGCTGGATTTGCTGGGGACGATTCTCGGCGGGGGGGAGAGTTCGATTCTGGTGGAGGATGTGCGGGATTCGAAGCAATTGTGTAGCGGGATTGTGTGCGAGGATGATACGCCGGCGTATGTGAAGGGGTCGTTTGATATCGAGATGGGGCTGGATACGGCGAACATTCAGGCGGCGACGGAGGCGGTGCTGGCGGATATCGAGAAGATCAAAACGGATGGGGTGGATGATGATCGGCTGCGGCGGGCGAAGGCGGCGATGAAGATCGATCATTTGAAGAATATGCAGACGTCGCAGGATGTGGCGGCGACGATGGCGACGGATTATCTGACGACGGGGAATGTGCATTTCAGCGATCTTTATGTGCAGCGGATTGGGAAGGTGACGGCGGAGCAGGTGAGGGATGTGGCGAGGAAATATCTGGTGAAAGAGCGGCTGGTGACGACGGCGTTGCTTCCGCGCGAGGCGGTGGGGGCGGGGGGGTTGCCGAAGGCGGAGGATCTGTTGCGCCCTTCGACAGGCTCAGGACAGGGACAGGCAACAACTCAGCCGTCGATGATAGCGAATGCCCCTTCGACAGGCTCAGGGCGGGGGGAAGTGACGAGGACGGTTTTGGAGAATGGGTTGGTTGTGTTGCATAAGCGGATCACGACTACGCCGCTGGTGAATATTAATATGTATGCGCTGGGGGGCGTGACGGCGGAGGATTCTTCGAATAACGGGGTGGGGAATCTGGCGATGGCGACGTTGCCGCGCGGGACGACGACGCGGTCGGCGGAGCAGATCGCGGATTTCTTCGATCTGACGGGCGGGGCGCTGGAGACGAAATGCGGGAACAATACCTGGTACTGGAACGTGACGTGCACGACGGATGATTTTGCCAAGTCGATGGAGGTTTATGCGGATGTGGTGAACAATCCAGCGTTTTCGGCGGAGGCGACTGCGGAGATGAAGACGCGGACGCTGGCGGCGATCGCGGGGGAGGATGCGGCGTGGGATGCGCAGGCGTTTCGGTATTTCAAGTCGCAATATTTTGGGCCGAGCGGGTCGCCGTATCAATTTCAGCCGATCGGGACGAAAGAGAATGTGGGGAAATTTTCAGCGGGGGATTTGAGGGCGTGGTACGCGAATAAGATTCTGGCTGCGCCGCGGGTGATCTCGATATTCGGGGATATCGACAAGGATACGGCGGTGGAGATGGCGCGGAAGTATTTTGGCGGGGGGCATTTTGGGGCGGAGGCAAAAAGCGATTTCAAATTTGAGATTTCAAATTCTTCGACGACGCGGCCGACGATTACGGTGGAGCGGGTGGCAGTGCAGAAGACGGAGCAGGATGTGGCGGCGGTGGTGATTGGGTTTGATGCGCACAGTCAAATTGGGGAGCCGGATGAATCGAAGCTGATCGTGTCGCAATGTTTGACTGGAGGATATGGGTATCCAACCGGTTATATCTTTGAGACGCTGCGCGGGCAGGGGTGGTCATACGAAGCGGCGTCGGAGAATGTGCCCGGGCGAAGCCATCAATATAGGGGGACGTTTCTGGTTTATGCGGTTTGCGATCCGAAGAATGTCAATAAAGTGACGAATGCGATCATCCTGAACATGGCGCGGTTGCAGGGGACGGAGGCGGATATTCAGAAGGATTGGTTTACGCGCTGCAAGGACATGATCACGACGTCGGAAGCGCTGGCGACGGAGAAGCCGGCGGATCAGGCGAGCCAGGCGGCGACGGATGAGTTGTTTGGGGTGGGATATGACTATCACGCGGGGTTTGCGGATCGGATCGATGCGGTGAAGTTGCCGGAGGTGCAGGAGATTGCGCGGCAGCGGCTGAGCCGATGCGTGGTGACGATTTGCACGCCGACGCCGGGGACGGTGGAGATTAAGGCGGGGGAGTTTGGGTATGATTCGTTTCCGCCGATTGATTTGACGCCGCGCGGGATACAGCATGGTGTCGTGGGAACCGGCAGGTAGGGAGTCTGCGGCATGCTGGATAAGACGGCGACGATTGAGAATTTTTTGGAGGCTGCTGCGGCGAAGCAGCCGACGCCGGGGGGAGGGAGCGTGGCGGCGCTGGCGGGGGCGCTGGCGGCGGCGATGGGGGAGATGGTTTTGAATTATTCGGTAGGGAAGAAGGGGTTGGAGTTGGCAACGCCGCTGTTGCAATTGACGATTCGCACGTTTCACGTCATTCGAGATGAAATGCTCGAGTTGATGAGTCAGGACCAATTGGCCTATGAGGCGCTGACTGCCGCAAAAAAATTACCGACGGTTGATCCAAAACGAGATGCCAATATTTATGCCGCAACAAAGCTATGCGTAGAGACGCCCCAACGCATTGCCAAACAAGCTGTTCTAGTCCTCGATCTGGCAAATGATGCGGTTGGAAATGCCAATCATTATCTTCTCTCCGATTTGGCGGTATGTGCCGAACTGGCGATGGCGACGACTCGAATAGCGCTTTATAACGTGCGGGTGAATCTTCCGGAACTAACCGATGAAAATATGCAAAGGAAGATCGAAGAGGATTGCGAACAACTTCTTTCCGAAGCTGTTGGACTGATTCAGCAAGTGATTCCGCGGATTTGGGAGCGGGTTTCGAAGAGTTGAGGTAAGATTTAACCGCAGAGAACGCAGAGACCGCGGAGGTAAGAAATGAATTTGAACGCAGTTGAGATTCTTCTGCATTGATCTCCGCGTTCTCTGCGTTCTCTGCGGTTAAAATTGAATTTTGATGAGCCATGAGCGATTCATTGGATGAGACTGTTGGGAAGGAATCCCAGGCGCACGGCCGGCCGTATTTGAGCGTGTTGTTTGCGTGTTGCTCGGTTTATCAGAGAATCTATAGGAATGTTCAGGGGACGGCGTATAGCGGGCGGTGTCCGCGGTGCGGGAAGCCGGTGAAGTTTGAGGTTGGGTCGGGCGGGACGGATGCGCGGCAGTTTGTGGTTTATTGATGGTGGTTTACTGACAGGGAGGTTGGTATGGAGACAACGGAAAAAGAAGGCACGGAGGCACGAAGGCACGGAGGCACGGAGGGGGGAAGCCAGGCCGGTGGGGCGGGGAAGGCCGGGTATTCGATTGCTAAGGCGGAAGGGAAATGTCTGGCTTGCGGGAGGGTGATTGCGGCGGGGGAGAAGTTTTCGGCGGCGCTGAGGGAGACGCCTGTGGCGCTGGAGAGGCTGGATGTTTGCGCGGGGTGCTGGGGTGGGTTTGACAGGGCGGGGCTGCTGGGGTTTTGGCAGACGACGATGCATCCGCCGACGGCGAAAAGGCAGGTGTTTATCGATGATGATGTGCTGTGCGATCTTTTCTCGCGGCTGGCGGAGGCACAGGAGGCGGCGAAATTGAATTTTCGGTTTGTGCTGGGATTGATACTCATGCGCAAGCGGCGGATTGTTTATGAATCAACTCGTCAGGATGAGGGGCGGGAAATCTGGTCGGTTCGGTTTAAGGGGAAAGAAGAACTGATGGACCTGGTGAATCCGCGGCTGGATGAACAGCAGGTGGGCGAGGTGAGTTCGCAGTTGGGTGAGATTCTCAATGGGGATTTATGAGGATCTTCGCCGTGTCTTTTGCTTCGCGTTCTTCGCGCCTTCGCGGTTTAATTTCTGGGTGCTTTCGGCGGATTGATGAGTCTCAAAATCGATTTACCGCGAAGGCGCGAAGTACGCGAAGGAAATACGCGGAAGCGATATTGCGATTCGGGGTTCGGGGTCGATTAGGGGCGGTATTTTTTCTGCTGATGGCCGGAATGTGCGCGTGCACCGCGCCGGCGCCGCCGATGGCGGCGGGGTATTATGGGCCGACGTTGTCACTCCCGGAGCTGGTTGGGCGGATCAATGAGAATAATGGGAAGATTACTTCGCTGTGGGCTCGGGAGCATTTCGAGGGGACGATTGTTGATCGGGCCAATAACAAGTCGGCGCACATTGACGGGTATGGCAACTTGCTTTACACCGGGCCGAATCAGATGAAATTGACGGCGAAGAATGAGCTTGTGACGTTGTTTGAAATGGGATCGGATGGGCAGCGGTTCTGGCTGTATGAGGTCCACGATCAGGTGTTCTGGTGGGGCGATTTTTCGGCGATCGGGAATATGGATTCGGCGGAGATCCCGGTTAGGCCGGATTTGGTGATGGAAATCCTGGGGGTGCGGCCGGTGGACCCGGTGTTGCTGGATGAGCCGGTGCCGACGATGCGGTTTAATAATTTTTCGGATGCTTACGTCGTGGATTGGCAGGCAAGAGTGGTAAATGGCGAGGCGGGGGATCATTGGGTTGTGGCCAAGGAAATATGGTACGACCGGCAGACGCTCTTGCCGCAGCGGGTGTTGTTGTTCGATTCGCAGGGGCGGGTGGCGATGTGGGCGCGGCTGTCGAATTATGTGCGGATGAAGATGCCGAGCGGGGACCAGAATCAGTGGCCGTGGGTTGCGAGTGAATATCAATTGTCTTTTCCGTATACGGGGACGACAATAGCGTTTGAATTGAGCGACGTAAGCTTGAAACATAATGCTGGTGGCACATCGTTTCCGAACGCGGCGACATATCGGATGCCGGACCCGGAAAAGCTGAGTCAATCCGGGGTGAGGGTGAATCACATTGATGCGCAAAGCGGCCAATAAGCGCCTGACTGCAATTCAGGGATGTAAGTGCGGCGAAATCCGAAATCCGAAACCAGAATGACGAATCAAATCCGAAATCCGAAATCCGAAACCAGAATGATCGGGGGCGGTCGTTTTCGGATTTGGAGTTTTCAAATCGCGTTGTTGTTTCTCCTTGTATTGACGGGTGCATCGGGAATCGCGATCGGGCAGGCGATCGCGCCTGGGCCAGCTCGGCAGAGAGATTTGTTTGCGGAGGCGGGGGCGGATCATTTCTGGATCGCGCGGGTGTTGCGCGATCCGGTGGACAATTCCACGCAGACACTGATCGTGTATCGGGGGAAGTGGTCGGGGAACGGGGACTGGACGACGCTGCCGGTGATTCCGGATCGCGTCGTGAGCATGGCGACGAGCAACGGGGAATTGCTGCTGGTTTTGACGAATGGGCAGTGGGAGATTGCGAACGATACGGACATTCGCAGCGGGCCGACGGGACCGATGTGGGACACGATGGTGGCGATCGCTGGCGGGGAGGATGCGGTTTGGGCGATTGTGCGATCTTCGCCGGCGAGCACGGAGGAAAGCGAGGCGTCAGGGACGACGAATCCGTCGACTGAACCGATAGCGGAACCCGCGACACAACCCGAGGTTCCGGCGAAGCTGATGGTGTGTGAATTCACGAATGGGAACTGGACGAACGCCGAGCCGATTCCGGATGGGGTGAGCGATGATCCGGGGCAGATGGCGCTGACGGTGGTGAACGGATTGCCGGTGCTGGCGTGGCGGAGGGGGGATGGGCGGCTGTGCGTGAGTGAAATGTCGGGGGAGAATCAATGGAGCAGGCCGGTAGTTGCGCCCGGGCTGGCGGGGGAAGGGGATTTCAAATTACTGACGATTAATGATCGAAGCGTTCTGTGGGTTGCGCCGGCGCTGCCGACGAGTAGGCCGACGACGCAGAGTAGCTCGGGAGCGGACGTTGGCGGGGCGGGGGAGGTTCTGATCGGCAATGATTTTGTCCGGCGAATTGGGCTGCCAATGCCGGGGAAACTGTCGGTGGATATTGGCTCGCAGACCTTGGTGGCGGCGTTTGGGAATTTGCGATGGATTGGATATGCGGGGGATCAGCAGATCGAGCAGGACTACAGCCTGGACGCGTTTCCGCAGTCGTTTCCGGCGGCGAAATTGAGCGTGGTTCCCAGCCCTAAGCCACCGGTGATACCGCTGACGCCGTGGATTGGCGGAGATGCGGTGTTGCTGTTACTGGCGGTGTTGGCGGCGGTGCGGCAGCAAAATTTGCCGGCGCCGGAACCGGGCGCGGATCAGCGCGATGGGAAACCAGGTCTGGCGCCGATGGGAATGCGATTTGTCGCGGGGCTGGTCGATCTGGCGCCGATTCTGGCGGTGGTGGCGATCCTGCATCCGGCCAACGCGGCCAATCCGCTGGCGAACATCGATCCGCAATCGCTCAGCGTGCTGGCGGAATTGTCGGTGGCGACCTACGTGCTGCATACTCTGCTCGCGGAGCTGATCTGCGGGCAGAGTATTGGGAAGATGGTTTTTGGCCTGCGGGTGATGGGATCGGACGGGAATCCGCCGAAGGCGTGGTCGCTGGTCATTCGGAATCTGCTGAGGGTTTTCGATGTGACGCTGCTGGGGTTTCCGCTGCTGATCGTATTCATCAACCCGCTGCATCAGCGGGTGGGGGATTTGATTTCGGGGACGGTGGTGGTGGGAGGGGAGGCAGAGGATGAGGAGAATGGGGAGAAGTAGGCGCCTGGCGGCGAAATTCGAAATCCGAAACCAGAATGACGAATCAAATTGCGCTACCGAGTCCCTTTGGAAAGGGTTTACCGCGAAGCACTTGTGTTAATTTTCAAGGGCTTTGACGACATTTAATTGGCTCCAGCTAATTCGATCCCGGATCATCACGTTGAGATAGCCGAGCAATTTGCGCATGCGGGCGACGATTCTTAGCTTCGTCGCCTTGCCGCGCTTTTCCAGACGCTCGGCGAAGGCTTTGATGACGGGATTGCAGCGGATGGCGGTGACGGCGGCCATGTACAGAACCGAGCGGACCGACGCTCTTCCTCCGAAGATGGACCGCTGTCCTTTCATCGTGCCCGAATCGTGGTTGTAGGGGGCGACGCCGACCAGGGCGCTGACGCGTTTGTGGTCGGCGGAGCCAAGCTCCTTCAGTTCGGCCAGAAGCGTGGCACTGACGACGGCGCCGACGCCGGGAACAGAACGCAGGAGCTTGTCGATGGAATCAAAGTCGTCATCGGATTCGACCAGGGCGCGGATCTTCTTGTCCAGCCTCTGGATCTCCCTGCCGAGGGTTTTCAAGCCGGGATTTCCCAGATGAAACTCCGTCGACGAACGTCGTCGGTGATTTTGCGGAGTATACCGAAGCTTGGAGCGCGGAACAACGATTTTCCTGGTTCGCGGCCGTCTCGACTATGGAGATTTGCAACGCCATCTTCATTATTTTGACACTCCTGACCCTTACTCGACGCCTCACGAACAGACCGGCACCCTCGCTCTGGCCTTTTTCGCATGTTTTGCGCACTGCCCGTCATCATCCCGATGCCGTCATCGGCTGCCGAAGTCGCCGGATTCTTGCCAGGATCAACCGGAACAGCTCGCGGGGAACCGCGACCTCCGCCATCTGGAACACCACGTACCGCGCGGACGACACCACTTTCGCCCCGATCTTGATCAGTTTCTCCCGCAGCGTGGTCAGCGACCAGTGCTTCACACCAACGGGCAACGCCAATCGCCGCAGGAAGTTCCCCAGGTTGTACGCCAGGGCGAACAGTTGCAGGCGAACCTGGTTGTCCACGAAGTCATGGCAACTCAGTCGCGTCCACTTCACCGCATTCTTGCCTTCCTTGATCCACTGCTCCGCCGTCCCGCGGCCGTTGTAGAACCAAGTCACGCCAGCGGCTCCGCCACCGAGGTTGGTGACGATGAACCCCACGCGGGGGAACAACTCGTTCTTGTGCCACTCGACTTTCGCCACCACGCGGCGGGCCTTGTCCCAACTGGCAGCCTGATACATGAAGTCATGATACCGGACCATGGGTTTTGCTGGCGGTCTGCCCACCGGTCGCGACAACAGGGGCATGATCTCCCGCTCCAGCAGGCCGTTTGACTTCAGACGGATCGCGTAAAGGTAGCGCTCGGCTTCGAGAAACGTATACAAATCGGGAAGGGCGAACGCCGCATCGCCGCGAAAGAACTTTTTCACCGACATCGTTCGATAGCGGGCAACCACCGGCTCCAGTACCGACCGCCAATCATCGGCGCTGTGGACATTCCCATCGCGAAGCAGTGCCCGTTCCAGGTCTCCATCCTGATTGAAACAGAACAACGGGTGGTAACACGTGCATTCAAAGTAACCATTGTACGCCGAGCCTTCCTGCTGGCCGTGGGTCTCGCTCACCGAGCTATCCATGTCCAAAATGATCCGGTCGCCGGGCTTGCGCCGCCGCAACGTGTCGATCCACTTGCCTGATAGTTCTGTCAAGGCTTTCAGGTTGCTTCGTTGAGTTAGCACCTCGGTCTCAAACCGGCCCATCTGACTGGTTGAGGCGGCGGTGTGTTCCTTGGTTCTCCCACCGACCAACTGCCGCATCGTCGGATCGACCGCCAATCGCTCGGCATCATTGGTATCTTCGTAACCGGCCAGGCGGCTGTAGATAGACTGACGAAGTAGTCCCGCCACCGTGTGTTGAGTGTTCTTCCCGGTGCGCCAGTCATGGAGCAGGGTGCCGGCCATGCTCGTCAAACCCAGCGCGTCATCCAGTTCCCGGTAGACCAGTAATCCCGCGTCGCTGGTGACTTTCGAACCCTGGAATTCGAGTTTGAGACTGCCGTCAAAACCCACCCGAAGAGCATCCTTGCTGCTTTCACCCATTGGATTCTCCAGACTTCATGTCCTGAATATCAAGAAAAGCCTGCATTCACGCGGTCAAAAGACAATTCATTATACGTGGAGTCCAATGCCATCCGGGAAATCCGGGTCAAGATGGCGTCGATGGATTTGATCGCGGTCTTGCTGGAAGTGGCGGCGCGGCGATTGAGCTGGATGGACTTGAGCTGGGTGGTTTGACGCCGGCAGGTGATCAGGGCATCCAATTCGACCTGATTTTCCGAGCGTTTTTCCGCCAGCCGCGGCGAAGCCAATTGGGCGAACTCGGCGAGAACGCGGGCGTCGATCGAGTCGGTTTTGGCCAGGATTCCGATGCCGGCGGCGAACTGGCGGACATTCCTGGGATTAACCAGGGCGACGGGCAGATTGGCCTCGAGCAATGCATCGAGCAGCGGGCGTTCCAGTCCGCCGGTGGATTCGATGACGATCATTTTCACGGCGGAGGCTTTGCCATCGGCGTGCGCAGGGCGCAGCGAATCGACGATCCTGCCGATGCCTTGGGCATCGTTGCTGACGGTGAGAATCTCGCCGGTATCCGAACGGGCCAGGTCCAGCTTGGCCCTGGCGACGTCGATGCCGGCGAAATACGAAGAATCTGGCGAAGTGGAATGTGTCATGCGGGCGTCCCTATCTCGTAAATTCGAGCGTTCCGCGAGGGACGGGCGTGAAAGCCCTGCCCCGGGTAGCTCAGACACCTGTTCGGGCGAAGCGACACGGGACCGGCTTGAACCTCGCTTCGCGACGGCCGTTGTGGACCGAGGCGTGAACGGTTGTGCCTCGGCCTTTCAAGGCCGTCGCGAAGCGTGGTTCAAGCCGATCTCGTGTTTCGCAGCCCGAACAGCCGACTGAGCCTCTGGTTCTTTTGGAGCCAAGCTCGCATTTGCAAGAAAGGGCCGACATGACTTCCGGTTCCGATGTGAACGCGCCGATGCCTTATCTGGGCATTGATGTCTCCAAAGACAAACTCGATCTGGCCGTCGAGGGCCAAGCCGAGGTTGTCGTCTTCGTCAACGATCCGGCGGGAATCACGCAACTGATCGAACGCCTGCGGCAACTGCGTCCCGCCCTGATTGTCGTGGAAGCCACCGGCGGCTACGAGCGGGCCGTCCTCCACGCCGCCCTGGACGCTGCTCTGCCCATTGCCCGCGTGCAACCGGGCCGGGTGCGGCACTTCGCCAAGGCCCAGGGCCTCCTGGCCAAGAGCGATGGGATCGACGCTCATCTGCTGGCAGTGTATGCCCGCTGCCTTCAACCGGCGGTGACCGAAAAACGCTCGAAAAATCAACTGGAACTCGATGCCCTGCTGGTCTTGCGTCGCCAGCTCATCGACACGCGCACCACACTCACCAATCAGCTGCAGATGGCCGACAGCGCCTTCGTCCGCGACTCGCTGGCCCAACTGGCTCGACAGGTCCACGATCGGGTCAAGCGAGTCGATCAACGCATCGCGCGTCTGATCGATTCCGACGACGACCTTGCCGGTCGACGCGATCTGCTTCTGTCCGTTCCCGGCGTCGGCAAAACCACCGCCGCCACTCTGGCCGCCCAGTTGCCCGAACTGGGCAAGATCGACCGTTGTCAGATCTCGGCCCTGGTTGGCGTGGCGCCGTACGATCGCGATTCGGGAAAATGGCAGGGAAAGCGTTCCATCTTCGCCGGACGCGCGGCGGTTCGCAGCGTACTTTACATGGCCACGATCACCGCGATCCGTTGCAATCCGCAGATACAAACCTTCGCCAAGCGGTTGCAGAAGGCGGGGAAAATGCCCAAGGTCGTCATTACCGCGTGCATGCGAAAATTGCTCACCATGCTCAACGCCATGGCGCGTGACAACATCATCTGGAGCCCTAAATGCCAACTTCAAAAAGCTTGACAACTAACACAGCCGCTTCGCGGTAATCTGGTTTTGACGATGACATTTAGCGGGCGGACGCGCCAAGGCTGAGGACGTAATGCAAAACTAAGACGGCGATCGCGGCGAAGGCGATCACGATTGTCAGGTACATGAACAATGGGCCTTTGACCCAGGGGGAAATCAGCGGGGATTTTGGCGGTTTTTCGTTGGGGTCGGATTGGGGTTCATGGGCGATCATTTTTTACAGCGAACAGGCGATGATGGGGTCGTCGTCGGCGCTGGTGTGGAGCCAGCGGCGGCCGTCAAGTTCGATCAGGTCCATGGCGGCCTTGGGGCCCCAGGTGTTGGGGGCGTATTGCTGAGGGGGATTGGGGCTGGCGGCCCAGGCTTCTTCGATGGGGTCGATCACCTGCCAGGCGGCTTCGGCTTCGTCGCCGCGGATGAAGAGGGTTTGGTCGCCGAGGAGGGCGTCGTACAGGAGCCGTTCGTAGGCTTCGGGGGCTTCGGACGTTGAAGGTGGTTTTGTAGAGGAAATCGAGGGCGACGGATTTGATGACCATCGCGCCGCCGGGGACTTTGCCGTTGAGACGCCAACTGATTCCTTCCTCGGGCTGGACGCGGATGACCAGATCGTTGGGGAAGACGGCGTCGCACTGTTTCTGGAAAAGCGTCAGCGGCGGGGAGCGGAAGCGGACGACGATTTCGCTCAGTTTTTCGGGGAGGCATTTGCCGGTGCGGAGGTAGAAGGGCATGCCGCTCCAGCGCCAGTTGTCGATGAAGAGTTTGACGGCCGACGAAGGTTTCGGTGCGTGGAACCGGGTGCGACGCCGCGGGCTTTGAGATAGCCGTCGGTGGTTTTGAGGCCGGATTTGGCCTTGAATTCGCCGGGGCCGTATTGGCCGCGGACGGCCTGGGAATCGACGTGGCCGGGCTGCACGGGGCGGACGCATTTGTAGACCTTGACCTTTTCATCGCGAATGCTGACGGCGTCGAGTGCGGCGGGCGGTTCCATGGCGACCAGGGCCATGAGCTGAAACATGTGGTTCTGGATCATGTCGCGGGTTGCGCCGCTCTTGTCGTAGTAGCCGGCGCGGTCGTCGGCGCTGAGCGTTTCGCTGACGGTGATCTGGACGTGGTCGATGTATTTGTAATTCCAGATCGGCTCGAAGATCGAGTTGGCGAAACGCATGACCATCAGGTTCTGGACGGTTTCCTTGCCGAGGTAATGGTCGATGCGGAAGATCTGTTTTTCCTGGAAATATTTGAGGAGAACGGCGTTGAGATGCTCGGCGGATTTGAGATCGCGGCCGAAGGGCTTTTCGATGATGATTCGCTGGAAGCCGGGGGAGTTTTGGCCGGCCTTCTGCGAGGCGCTGGCCGAGGCAGGTGATGATGCCTTCGAAAACTTCCGGGGGCGTGGAGACGTAGAAGAGGCGGTTTCCGGCGGTTTCGTGGGATTTATCGAGTTCGGCCAATCGCGCGGCGAGGCGGGCGTGATCGTCGGGGGAATCGTAAGCGCCGGAAACGTAAAAGATGTTGGGTTCCATGCGTTTCCAGACGGATTCGTCGATGGGCTGGTGGCGCGCGTTTTTCTTGATGGCGTCGTAACAGTCCTTGCGGTATTGCTCATCGGTGAGGGGGGTACCGTCTTTCTTTTCTTTTGAGCGGGCGTAGCCGACAAGGACGAATTTGTCGGAGACGAGCTTTTCGCGGCAAAGCTCGTAGACGGCGGGGATTAATTTTAGTTGGGCCAGGTCGCCACTGGCGCCGAAGATGACGATTGCGCAGGGGACGGAAGTAGGCATGGGGGTAGTTTAGCATCTTGGGGTGGGATGACAAAATGCAAGGGAGGGAATTTGAAATTTGAAATTTGAAACTCAAATGCTGAGCTTGCGAAGTCCCGCGCGCGGGAGCGAGTCAAGTTGCTGCTCCGGTGAAATCCTCGACGCATTTTTTTTGAATGTTATTCGCCTGAAGGGGAATCAAAAACGAAGAGGATGATCGAGTATGGTTTTCGTGCCGACGAATGCTCCTTAACTCGAATCCGTGAACGGGCTGGCGATGCGAGCGCGGCTGGCTGGCCTGATAGGAGATCGCAACATCCTTTGGCAGCGGGGCAGATGAGTCGCCTCCTTCGGCGGCAATTGTTGAGGAGTTTCGGCCACGGGCCGACCTCGGCTCGACTGTCTTGGACCTTGAGGCTCAGACCCGAAGGGAGCTCGCCGAAGTCAACCGTCCCCACCGCCCCGCTTGTTCGACCTCGCCTGAAGATGGCGGAAACGGCCGCCTTGCATTGAGCATCGGAGGTCGGACAAGTGGGCGTGAAGGGCGGTTGAGGTCGAGCATGTGCTCGAAGGTCCTCAGCATTTGCCGCCGAAGGAGGCGACTCTTCTGCCCCATCGCAGAAGGATGTCGCGATTTCCTATCAGGCCAGCCGGGTGCGCTCGAGGCGTCGACCGGGTCGAGTATTCGAGCAGGGGAATTTCCGGCGGCGGGGGGGATAAACGACAATAATATTCTGACGGATGATGAGCGGGGTCAGTCGCATTCGGATTTTGGCCCATGCCATATATTTTTCGGGTTTTTGATTACAATTCCGGTTATGCGTGATCCACGATTGAAAAAGTTGGCGGAAGTGCTGGTGAACTATAGCGTCGGAGTGAAGCGGGGGCAGCTTGTGCGGATTTCGTCGCCGACGGTGGCGGAGCCGCTGGCGGTGGAAATCTATCGGGAAGTGGTGCGGGCGGGCGGGCATCCGATGGTAAGGATGACGGCGGATGATTTTGAGGAGATTTTCTTCAAAACGGGGTCGGATGAACAACTGGATTATCTTAATCCCATCGCCAAAGCGGAAATCGAGACGATCGATTGCTCGATCGGGATATGGGCGAATGAGAATACCAAGGCGCTGACGAATTGCGATCCGAAACGGATGGCGCGGAATGCGGCGGCGCGAAGGCCGATCATGGAGGTCTTCATGCGGCGGGCGGCGGAGGGAAAACTGAAATGGACGGGGACGCAGTTTCCCTGTGTGGCCAGTGCGCAGGATGCGGATATGTCGCTGGGGGAGTATGAGGATTTTGTGTTTGGAGCGGGGTTGCTGGATGAGCCGGACCCGGTGGGGGCGTGGAAGAAGGTTTCGCAGAGGCAGCAGAAGCTGGCGGATTTCCTTAACGGGAAATCAGATTATCACGTCGTGGCGGCGAATGGGACGGATATTCGAATGTCGGTGGCGGGAAAGAAATGGATCAATTGCGATGGGCATGAAAATTTTCCGGATGGGGAGGTGTTTACGGGGCCGGTTGTCGAAACTGCCAGCGGAGTGGTGCGATTCAGCTTTCCGGCGGTGCATGGAGGGCGGGAAGTGGAAAATGTGCGGCTGAAATTCAGGGATGGGAAAGTGGTCGAGGCATCGGCGGACAAGGGGGAGGAATTTTTGATTTCGATGCTGGACATGGATGCGGGGAGCCGGTTTCTGGGGGAGTGCGCGATCGGGACGAATTACAACATTACGCGATATACGAAGAACACGCTGTTTGATGAGAAGATCGGCGGGACGGTCCATTTCGCGCTGGGGGCGGGGTATCCGGAAACGGGGAATGCGAATCAAAGCGGATTGCACTGGGATATGGTGGTGGATTTGCGGAAGGGGGGATTTGTGGAGATTGATGGGGTGAAGGTTAGTGAGGACGGGAAGTTTGTGAAAAGTGAGTGGCCGGGGAATTAAGAGCTTCCGACGATGAGGTATGTCGAATGGATACGGTCTCGACCGGCGGGGTTGCGGGGATTCGGGTTGCCGGAGTGGATGATCTGGATGCCATCAATGACATTTACAATTATTACGTTTTTCATTCGACTTGCACGTATCAGGAAACGGCGGAGCCGATGGAATCGCGACGCGAATGGTTCGACAGGCACGGGGCGCGGCATCCGGTGACGGTGGCGGAGGTCGGCGGGAAGGTCGTGGGGTGGGGGTCGCTTTCTTCATATCATGCGCGGTCGGCATATCGAAATACGGTGGAGAATTCGGTGTATGTTCATCATGAATTTCATCGGCGCGGGATTGGGTCGATCATTTTGAAGGATCTGATCGAGAGGTCGCGCGCGATCGGATATCGGGCGATTATCGCGGGGATCGATGCGGAACAATCCGGGAGCGTGCGGTTGCATGAGAAGTTTGGGTTTGAAAAGGTGGGGCATATGAAGCAGGTGGGGTTTAAGTTCGGGCGATGGCTGGATGTGATTTATATGGAGCTTTTGGTGAAGTAGTTATTTGCGTTGATGAGTTACGGGGCGTGATCAAAGAGGATTATTATCGTTTCGATTCTCGTGCCGACCGGGGTCGTTGGCTCGAATACGTTACGGCGCTGGCGCTGTGGGCACGTTTGGCAGGCCTGTTGAAGTTCACGAAATCCTTCTGCACAAAGGGCCAAAGTTGAGTCGCTGCGTTGCCTGGTATCAAGCGACGGCGGCGACGACTTTTTTGGCGGCGTCGGTCAGGTCGGTGGCGGTTTGAAGGGTGGGCATCTGGTGTTGGGCGTCGGCGAGAATTTTGCGGGCTTTTTCGACGTTCGTTCCCTCTAATCGGACGACGACGGGGATTTTGAAGCCGACCTCGCGGCCGGCTTTGACGAGAGCTTCGGCGATCAGATCGCACTTGGCGATGCCGCCGAAGATGTTGACGAGGATGCCTTCGACGTTTTTGTCGGAGAGGATGATGCGGAAGGCTTCGATGGCGCCTTCGGCGGTGACGGAGCCGCCGACGTCGAGAAAATTGGCGGGTTCGGCGCCGTGGAGCTTGATGATGTCCATGGTGGCCATGGCCAGGCCGGCGCCGTTGACGAGGCAGCCGATGTTGCCGTCGAGGGCGATGTAGTTGAGGCTGGCTTTCTGGGCGCGGACGTCCAGAGGGCGTTCCTGGGATTCGTCGACGAGGGCGGCAAGGTCGGGGTGGCGGAAGGTCGCGTTGTCGTCGAAGGTGAACTTGGCGTCGATGGCGAGCAGCTTGCCGTCTTTGGTTACAACGAGAGGATTGATCTCGGCGAGTGAGGCGTCCATCTTGATGAAGGCCTTGCCGAGGTTGAGCATTAGTTTGGCGGCTTCGGAGGCGAGCTTGTCTTTGAAGCCCAGCTTGTAGGCGATTTCGCGAGCCTGGAAGGGCTGGAGGCCGAGGAGCGGATGGATCGGTTCCTTGAAAACTTTTTCGGGGGATTTGTGGGCGACCTCTTCGATTTCCATGCCGCCCTCGGCGGAGGCGATCAATGTGGCTGCGCCGCGGGCGCGGTCGATGGTGATGCCGACGTAATATTCCTTGGCGATGTCGACGGCGGGGGCGACGAGGAGGATCGAAACGGGGACGCCTTCGGGGCCGGTCTGGTTGTTGGTCATGCGATTGGTGAGCATGAACTTGGCGGCGTCCCAGGCTTCTTCGGCGGATTTGACGAGTTTGACGAAACCGGCCTTGCCGCGTCCGCCGGCGTAAACCTGGGCCTTGACGACGCAGACGTCGGCGTGGATTTTCTTGAAGGCGTCGGCGGCGGCCTCGGGCGAGCGGACGACTTCGGCGGCGGGAACGGGGATGCCGTGATCGGAAAGGATTTGACGGGCCTGGTATTCGTGGATTTTCATGTTGGAGGGAGTTTAATGGCTGAGCGCGCTGCCGACAAATATTCGTTGGCGTTATTCCGAGGCTAAGACGAATGAACCGCCAAGACGCCAAGACGCTAAGGTAGAAATGCGCAATCCATTCTAATATCTGAATTCTTGGGGTCTTGGCGGTTCGAAACGATTCAACGGGAATTTTGGTCAGACACAATTGCTTATGGCTCGACGTTCTCGTTTGGATAGACGAGTTTGAATAGTTCGGGGCCAATTGCTAGTTTGATGGCCGCGAGTTGAACGCGCCGGTCGTCGTATTCCGGATGGCGGTGGCGGACGCCGGCTTCGGAGAGGGATCGCAGGGAGTTATTCAGTTGAAACGTCATGCGAACGCGGCCTTCGAAACCTATGTTCCGCAGGATTTGCCATCCCATTGCATCGCGTTCATGTGAGCCGGTTGGGTTCATCAACTGTGATGTTAAGACGGCGTCGGCAAGGATACAATTGGCGAAATGGATCGTTCGGCGATCATTCTTAGTAGCGGAGGACTCGATAGCACGACGTGTCTGGCGATCGCGCGGGCGGAGAGTTTTTCTCCGATTTATTCGCTTGCGTTTGATTATGGGCAGAGGCATCGGCTTGAGTTGGTCGCGGCGGCGGCGGTGGCGAAGGGGATGGGGGCGAAGGAACATCGGGTGATTCGGATCGATCTTAGACAGTTTGGGAAAAGCGGCGCTGACGGATGCGATCGATGTGCCTAAGGATCGGGAGCCGGGGAGGATGATTGAGGAGGGGATTCCGATTACGTATGTGCCGGCGCGGAATACGATTTTTTTGAGTTACGCGCTGGCTTGGGCGGAAGTGCTGGGGGTGCGGGATGTTTTTATCGGGGTGAATGCGGTGGATTACAGTGGGTATCCGGATTGCCGGCCGGAATATATCGCGGCGTTCGAAAAGATGGCGAATCTGGCGACGAAGATGACGGTCGGGGGTGGAAAGGCGTTTGCGATTCATGTGCCGCTGATTCATTTGAGCAAGGCGCAGATTATTCGCCGCGGGGTGGAGTTGGGGGTGGATTATGGGATGACGCATAGTTGTTATGATCCGGATGAAATGGGACGGGCGTGTGGGAGGTGTGATAGTTGTGTGATTCGGAAGAGGGGGTTTGCGGAGGCGGGGGTGGGGGATCCTACGAAATATTCGGGGGAGATTTGAAATTTAAAATTTGAGATTTGAAATGCGAATAAGGTTTTCTATTGGATTGGGGTGATCTTGAAGGCGTAGGCGTAGTCGCATGGTTTGGTGTCGGGAAGGGTGATTGTCAGGCCGGTGTCGTCGCGAGTCCAGGTTAATTTTGCGTGGGAGCCGAGAAGTTGGATGTTTTGGATGTCGCCGGGGTAGACGTCGGAATGGGCGGCTAAGGTTTTAATGGTGAGTTTTCCGGTTTGGGGCCAGCCCATGGCGATGGCGTAGAGGGTTGAGCCGTGGGTGGTAAAGCGGATGTCGTGTTCGCCGAGGGGGCGTTGTTTGTTTTCGTTGAAGCCGAGGGATTTGTTTGTTGTTGGCGCGGTGGTTGTCACTGGGGGGCCTTCGCCGAAGATGGTGAAGGGGCGGGTGCTGAAAATGCACTCGCTGTTTATGTCCATCCAGGCGGCCATTTGTTGGAGGAATTCGATCTCATCGCTGTCGATAGTGCCGTCGCCTTTGACGGGGATGTTGAGGAGGAGATTGCCGTTTTTGCTGACGATGTCGCATAGGGTCTGGATGACGGTTTGGGCGGTTTTGTAGCCATGGCGCTGGAACACGCTGAGCTGGTAATGCCAATTTCCGATGCAGGTGTCGGTTTGCCAGGGGAGGGGTTCGATGGTGTTGGATCGGCCGCGTTCGATGTCCAGGACGAGGCTTTTGCATTGGTCGGGATCGAGATTTTTGCCGTTGAGGACGGCCTCCAGTTGGCCGTTGTGAAGCTGCATGTTGGTGTTGTAGAAGTGGGCGGCGATCTTTAGGCCGATTTGGCTGTCGACTTGATACAGGGGCAGGATGGTATCATCGAAATAGAGCAGGTCGGGGTGATATTTGTTGATCAGATCGATGGTGCGATTGAAGAATTTGGCGCAGTAGGCGGCGTCGGGAATGCTCGCGCCTTTGGAGGCGTCCCAAGTCCAGACCAAGTCTTTGCCGGGTGTGTGGTTCTGAGCGTATAGGTCCTGAGGGTCGTAACCTTGCCACCATTTGCCGGTGCCGTCGGCCTTCGTGAGGAGGCCGTCATAGGGGACGCCGGCCAGGGGGCCGGTTTGGTCGTGGCCCTGGGCGACCTCAAACCAGGCCCAGGCGTGGGAGGCGTGGCTGGTGACGCCGAATCGCAATCCATTTTCGCGGGCGACCCTAGCCCAGGTTCCGACGATGTCTTTGTGAGGTCCGATGTTGACGGAGTTCCATGGCTGGTAGGTGCTGTCAAAGGTGTCGAAGTTGTCGTGATGATTGGCGAGGGCGACGAAATATTTCGCGCCGGCGCGTTTGTAGAGTTGCATCAACTTTTCAGGGTCCCAGTTTTCGGCGTGCCAGAGGTTGTCGATGTCCTTGAATCCGAAGACGGAGGGGTGGCCGTAGTTCGCGACCTGATATTTATAGTCGTGATCGCCCTGGATATACATTTTTCGAGCGTACCAGTCGCCCTGCTCGGGGACGCATTGGGCGGTCCAGTGAGCCCAGATTCCGAACTTGGCGTCTCGGAACCAATCGGGGGTTTGGTATTGAGAGAGGGATTCCCAATTGGGCGAGAATTTTCCGGTGGTGATGGGAAGCATGGTTGTCGGCTGAGTTGAGGGCACGTCGTTGGCAAGCGCGGCGGCGGTCCACCAGATCACCGCGAAAGCGGCCCCAATGGAGAGAAAAAGCTGCGAAGAGTGGTTCATGTTTGAAGGGATTACTCCGCCGAGGGGAATAATGAGGCTTTTGGAGTGGAGGGTCAAGGACAGGTTGAAGATTCGGAATCAATCGGTAACATCGAAGAAAGCGGGCAGATAGCTCAGTTGGTAGAGCAATGGACTGAAAATCCATGTGTCGCCGGTTCAATTCCGGCTCTGCCCATTTTGGGGTTGGAATCGGTATGGGAGGAAAAACCCCACGGCAGCGCCGTGGGCGTTCGGGGGAAGTCTAGAGGTTTTTATATAGAGGTTACGCTGCCTGGGCGGCGATGGGTTGGGGGCTCAATCTGCTCAGAGTATGAAAGCATGGCTCGATGTTCTGGCGCAGATCGGGGTTCTCCGCGGCGGTTTCCAGGCCGGCGGCGGCGTCGCAAACGGCGGATAGGCCGAAGCAGCCGGCGGTGCCTTTCAGTTGATGCGTCAGGTAGGCGACGTGGGCGAAATTGGCCGATTCGACGGCGGTTTTTATGTCGGCTATGCGCGTGGGAAGCTCGGCCTCGAAGGATTCGCGGAGGGCGGCAAACTGTGTGTCCGCGGAGGGGGCGGGCTCTTCGCCTGTGGTAGTGATATGCGGGGCAACATTGGGCCGGAGGTAACGCTTCATCGTCTGGCGAAATTCGTCCTGGTCCACGGGCTTGGCGAGAAAGCCGTTGCAGCCGGCGGCGAAGCAGCGGCCACGTTCCTGTTCGGTGGCGTTGGCGGTCAGGGCGACGATTGGATTGGTGTAGCCGGCGTCACGCAGAAGAATCGTGGCGGCGCGGCCGTCGAAATTGGGCATCTGGATGTCCATCAGAATCAGGTCGAAAGGTTTTTCCTGCTTCCAGGCGACCAACGCATGATCGCAGGCCAGTTTCCCATCTGAAACAATGGTTACTTCGGCTCCAACGGATTCGACATAAAATTTGATTACCTTTTGAAGATCGGGACTGTCTTCGGCGAGAAGGACGCGACCGGCGAAGTGTTGGGCTTTCGGCTGGAGGTCTGAAGGAGGGGGCGAAGCCTCTTCGCTGGTGGAGCGGGTGGTTTCGCCGAAGGTAATGGGAGTGGGAGGCGGTGCGGCGGGAGTGGTATCGGGCGTGTTTGAGACGCCATCAACGGCGTTGACGATCTGCTGGGCCTGGCGGCGGATTGAGCCGAAGCGATCGTTGGTCGCGGTTTCGGATTCCATCGGCAAATCGCAGAAGCCAATGATGGCGGTGAGGGCGCTACGGATGTCGCTGCGGGTGCGGTCGGCGAAGGCATCATCGCGGCTACGTTGGGCGTCGGCGCGGCGTCGGGCGTTCTGTACTGTTTTTCCGGCATCGCCGCGACGCCTTAGTTGGACGATGGCGACGGTGTAAAAGACGCAGAGGGTTGCGGAGGCCAGGACGAGCAATCCGAGGAAATCGGAGGGTTGGGCGTCGATGCTGCGTTCGAGGTCGGCATATCGTTGCATCAGCAGGCGGCCTTCTTCGAGGCGCATTTCGGCGAATCTTGAGGAGATTTCGTCGGCCTGGGACGCAGTTTCATAAGTGCGCGCCGCGGAGGGTGTGTTTCCGGCGGCGCGCAGACGAGAGAGAAAGTCGGTTAGCAGGGGTTGTAGTTCGGTCAAGCTTTCGGTTTGTGCGGGATCATCGGCGAGATGCGCGCGCAGGGCGGGCAAGGCGTCATTAATCGCGTCGGCGTCGGCATCGCGGGCGGTGAGATAGCGCGAGGCGCGGGTGAGGAGATAGCGGGCGTTCATCCGGTCCAAATCGTTAATGGCGCTGGAGACGTCGTCGAGCGAGGCGGCCGCATCGCGGGTTTGGGTCAGGCGGGTTTCGGCATCGTTGGTGGCTCTGGTCCAGGAGTAAACCAGGAACATGATGCCGATGACGATCGCCAGGCCAGCGGCGATTCCACCACCGACGGATAGGCCGGTGCGCCGTTCGCGGAGTGCCAGGTGCTCGGCGGAAGCGGGCCAGTCGATGTCAGCGTTCATGTCCAATCCTCCGAATGTGTCTTCATTGCCCGGGCCGAGTTAGACGGCGCCGACGGGCTGATTGATCCCCAGGAGCCTGACAACCAGGCGTTTGACTTCGGCGAGGGCTTCGGGGCCTTTGCAGACAAAATGTGCTCCCATCTGAGTGCAGCGATTCCGCGTTGCATCATCGGATCGTCCGCTGAGAATGATCACCGGTATGCGGGCGTTATTTTTATCGGACTTGAGCATTTCACATGCGCTCAATCCGTTGCCTCCCGGCATGCTGACGTCAAAAATGACCAGGTTTGGGGGCGATTGCTGGATGATTGTGAGTGCGCCCGTCGCGTCGTAGGTTTCGCGAACTCGAACGGCCAACGGTTCGAGGATGGTCCGCAGAAGGCGGATCATTCCGGCGTCGTCGTCGGCGACGAGGATGGTGCGATTGCTCATTGAAGTCTCCATATTCCCTTAACCGTGGTAACTCGCCGGCGCCGGGGATTCGGCGTCGGAGATCGAAAGCAGCCGGCAAACGAGGGACTTGACGGCATTAATGGCGTCGGGCCCCTTGCGGACGTAATGGGCCCGCATTCGCTGGCAGCGCATCAAAGTGGATTCGCTGGAGTCGCCGGTGAGAATGATCACCGGCACCCGCGAGAGGCGATTGTCGCTGGCGAGCATCTCGCAGGCGCTCAGGCCGTTTCCGGCGGGCATATTTACGTCGAGGATCACGAGATCGGGGCGATTTGTGAATGACGGTCAGCGCGTACATCGCATCGTGGGCTTCCTCGATCTTGACGTCGAGCGGTTGAAGACTCAGGGTCAGGAGGCGGATCAGGCCTTTGTCGTCATCGGCGATCAGGATTGTGTGCTGGGACATAGGTGGACTCCTTGGTCGTTTAGCGGTCTGTGTGAACCGGCTCCGTTGAGGACGGCGCGAATGGTGGCGATGAGGGTTTTGGCCTCGTAGGGCTTGGCGAGAAAGCCGCGTCCGCCGGCGGCGATAGATTCCTGGCGGGTCGCTTCCTGGGCGTGGGCGCTGAGAAAGATCACGGGGATTTCGGCCAGTTCGGGCGTCTGGCGAAGTTGACGGTTGACCTCGAAGCCGTCCATTTCGGGCATGCGGATGTCGAGAAGGATGAGATCGGGACGGTGCCGGGCGATGGCGTCGAGGCCAGATTTGCCATCGTTGGCGATGATGGCGTTGAAGCCGGCGGACTTGACCCAAAGGGATGCCAATTGCGCGATGGCGCGGTCGTCGTCGATGATGACAATTGTTTCAGGCATGAACGAGGCCTCCGTCGGAAAATTCCTCTACCATCCGTGCGAGCGCCTGTTTTTCGGCGGCGGGCCAGGGCCACGCGCCGACGACATCGACGTGGAGCGGATCGCGAGCTTCGGCTGAATCTGATTGAGACGCGAATTTCGCGGCGGCTTTTTTCATTCGTTCGACCCAACCGGACAGGTCGTCGGTGTAGCCGACTAAAAGGAACGCGCGATCCTGAGGGCGATGGAGGACGAGGTCGGCGTGCTGAAGGGTCGCGGTGAGAAAATCATGGACGCTATCGTCGCTGCCGTTGGGTGAGCTGCGTTCGACCCGCAGAAGGCTGATGGTGCCGACACGTTTGGGGAGCTGGCGCAGATAGCCCGTGTATGCTTCGAGGACGATGCGCGGATCATCGGGCGGCAACGTGAAGGAAAAGGTGCTGCCCTGTCCAGGGGAGCTGACAACGCGAATCTGGCCGAGGTTCAGGGCGACTAGATCGCGGGCGATGTTCAGACCGAGGCCGAAGCCTTTGACGGAGGCGTTTTGGGTTTCGCCGACCTGGCGGAACCGTTCGAAGAGCAGATTTTGATTTTCCAGGGAAATTCCGGGTCCCTGATCGGTGACGCCGATTTCGGCGCCACCCTCGGGGGTGCGTCGCGCCCAGAGATTGATGCGTCCTCCGGGCGGGGAGAATTTGATTGCGTTGACGGCGAAATTGACGAGGACACGGCCGGATTTTTCGGCGTCGGCGTAGACCTCGGGGAGATCGGGATCGAGATTTTCGATCACTTCGATCTGGTTAGCGGCGGCCTTGGAGAGAATCATCAATCGAGCGTGGGCGATGATTTCCTCGACGCGATGCGGCTTGCGATCGATGCGGATGGTGCCGGCGCGAAGCTTGCTGGAATCGAGGAGGTCGTCGACCATTTGTGCGAGATCGCGCGTGCGGTCGGAGACGTAGCCGAGAAATTCTTTTTGTTCGCCGGTGATCGGTCCGGCCAGGCCGTCGGCCATGGCCTGGGCGTATCCCTTGACGACGGTCAGGGGAGTGCGAAATTCGTGTGAGACAGCTTCGACGAATCGCTGGGCGGTTTTGTAGAGTTCGGCGTATTTGGCGTTGGTCCGCTCCAATTGCCGGCATATTTCGCGGCCTTTTTCTTCGCTCTGACGGAGAGCCGCTTCGACGGTCTTTTGGCGGGTGATGTCGGTGACGATGCTGACGAATCCGCGCAGCTTGCCATCCTCGGTCATTTCGGGAACGGCCTGATTGATGACCCAGGTGATCGTGCCGTTGGGATGGCGGAATCGGTATTCCTGGTTGAAGGCCGCGTGATTTCTGACCGACTCGCACCAGGTTGAAAGGACATCCTCGCGGTCGTCAGGATGAAGCGTTCCGGTCCAACCTTCGCCGGCGGCGCGCTTGAAATCGAGTCCGGAGACGGCGCACCACCGCTCGTTGACGTCGAGGCATTGGCCGGTGGGGCTGAAATGGAGAATGCCGACGGGGGACACGCGCGCCAGGGTGCCGTATCGCTGTTCGATTTCCTGAAGGGCCTGTTTGGTCTGGTCCTGCAGCTTGCGCATGCGGCGGGATTCCAAGGCCTGTTCGACGGCGGCGCCCAGGCGGGCCATGCGGTCCTTGAGCAGAAAGTCGGCGGCGCCAAGCTTGATGGCTTCGACGATGAATTCGTCCTGGACGATTCCCGAAACGATGATGAGCGGAATTTCCAGCTTGCGCTGCCGCAATAATTGCAGGGCGCGTACGGCGTCGAACTGCGGCAGGTGGTAGTCGGCGAGGATCAGATCGGGAGCGGTGTCCAGGCCTTCCAGGTAAGCCTTCTCCGTCTCAACGCGTCGCCAGGTGGTCTTAAAGCCGGCGGAGGCAAGCTGCGCCATCATCAACTCGGCGTCGTCGGGCTGATCCTCGAGGACGAGAACTTTAATTGCGTCTGCGTGTATCAACGGAGTCATTGCTGCACCCTGAGTCATATCATTGGCACACCGCATGCGAGCGGATTTGGCCACCCGTTGAATCGACAAAAATCGCGACGACATGAAGGGCTCAAAAAATTCGTCGGCGTCGTGTGACGCCGATTACTGTGAGACGGCGCATGCGAGTGTGGGACTTGTTACGTAGCGCGGGATGTGCGAGGTTTGATACAGATGCGAAGTCAGAAATACGGCGGGAGTGTTCAGGGTTTGTCCAGCACATACTTCCGGATCACGTGCAGGTTCCGGAAGCAACTGAAGATTTGGTTTTGGTTGTCAATTGCGATGCCAAAGATGACGTCTTCGCCGCCGAACGAATCGAGATAGGTTCCGTCGCCGTCGAAGACATGGATGGCAGTTACGCTGTCAGCGACGTAGATCCGGCCGTGGCCGTCGACGGCGATGTTATTGGGAGAAAAGAGATGTCCGGAGCCCGGTGTCGGTGTTTCGTTGATGCTGCCGAAGCGGTTGATGTACCGGCCGTCGGGTCCGAACTTGAAAATTCCGCCCTGCCGGTCCAGAGCATAGATTTCGCCGGTGGGGAGCACGGCGATTTTTTCGAGGGAGATATCCTCGCCGACTTTTTCGCTTCCATTGAAGAAGCTTTTGATGTGGCCGTCGGGGCTAAGGATGACGATGTCGGAATTATTGGTGAGGGCGTAGATGTCGCCGTTGAGCGCGGCGTAGGCGTCGGAATAGTTTTCCTGCACATCGTCATGGGTGGATTCCATTTCACCCAGCGGCATGCCGGTGAGGCCTTCGTAACGAAAGATCTGGAATGGAATGACGGCGTAGACGGTTCCGTGAAGATCGGCCGTCAGGTTCATCAGGCTTTTGTTGCGGCCGATTGACCACATCGCAAGGAACTTTCCCTGGGGGTCGAAGACCTGAACGCGGCCGTCTGAATATTCCCCGACGTAGATGTGGCCAGCGCCGTCGATGGCGATGCTGCGGGAATCCTTGAACTGGCCGGCGCCGATTCCTTCGGCCCCGAATTCAAGGGCAACATGGGCAAAGGTGGCGCGGGAGGAACCGATGCAAAGACTGGCAACGTGGGCATTGCGGGTATCGATGACAGCCGGGCATTTAACGCCGACTGACGGTGAATCTGTCGGATCACTGAAGATGCGATAATTCCGCCGACCAGGGCGATTGAGAGCAGGATGCTCAAACCCACGCGAAGACCGCTGGATTGCACGATGACTGTATTCGCGGCACCGCTGATTTTCGGGTTGGCGGGGCCAAGATTGGGCGGTCGGCCCGCGGCGATATTTTCGGCCGCCGCTTTGGCCGCGGCCAAACCGATGCCGTGCGTTTCGCGGATGATCTTGATGGCCTGGATCTTCTTCCCCTGGCGGAGCAAATCGGCGACCTGGGACATTTGCAGCGCTTTACCGATGACTGGGCCGAGAGCGGCGGTGAAATCGACGTCCGGTGTGCTTGTCGATGGATTTCCGGAAATCATGACGGTGGCGTTGCAGTAGGGGCAGTGCATGGTTGCCCCGCCGCCGGGAGGGTAATCCAGCGGCGCGGAGCAAGATGGGCATCTCAGGGTTTCGGGCATTTTGGTTCTCCGTGCTCCATCGTCGGTTCGGGCCATTCTAGAGCCTGTTATGCACTTTTACACGCGCAGGCGGTGAGCTTTGTGGTGTTCGGAGCGGATGATATTATTACTATCGGATTGGAATATAATCTCTTTTCTAATAATGGTTTATGAGTATCGTTTCCTGCCGTGGAAAGGAAGGTATGTCGGAGGATTTCAGCGGAGGAGAATGGGAATAAAAATTGATTCGAGCCCGACGCGCACGGTTGTTTCTCTGCGGGAGAGGAACGGGTCATGGTATGATAATGATTGCAGACTTCGGCCGCGGATGGTCTTCGGCAGGGCACTTTGCGAAGCGAATAAAGAGGAAACCCAATGACGGACTTGAGTCACATTTCACGCCGGCGAGGCGGCCTTTCGGGGATCATCATGGCGGCGATTTTGCTGGTGGCGATCGCGGGGGCGATGGCATATTACGTGCTGATTGAAACGCCGCTTCAGGCGCGAATCGCTGATGAAAACAACATGTTGTATCGCCTCAGCGGCTTGCAGAATCCGGTCAACAACAGGCTGGATTCACGGTATACGGACGCGAACGGCGATCTGGTGGCGGATGCGCCGACCGATCCGGCGAAATTGATCGATCCGCCGAGTCTTGTTTTCAGCTACGTGGCGGTGGACGATCCGTCTGAATACAAAAGCGCGTTCGCGGATCTGATGGCGCATATCAGCAAGGCGACTGGCAAGCCGGTTACATATCTTGATGCGACGACCACGGACGAACAGCTTCGCGCGCTGCGTGATGGAAAGCTACAGATCACGACACTGAACACGGGCAATGTCCCGCTGGGAGTCTGTGAAGCGGGATTTGTTCCGATTGCGGCACTGGGCGATGCCAAAGGCGCAAGCAAATACGAGATGGAAATTCTGGTTGCCGCCGACTCGCCGATCAAAACGGTGAGCGACATCCGGGGGCATGAGTTGACGCTAACGGATCCCGGTTCAAATTCGGGCTATAAGGCCCCCCTGGTTTTGCTCAAGAGCGACTTTGGCCTGCTACCGGGGCGGGATTTCGGCATCCGATATTCTGTCGGACACGAGCAATCGATTCGCGGCCTGGCAAATGGCACTTATGAATGCGTCGCGGTCGCCAATGATGTTCTGGAACGTCAGTTGTCGGAGGGAACCATCAAGCCGGAGCAATTCCGGTCCATCTACAAATCGGAGAGTTTTCCGACGGCCGCCATCGGATACGCCTACAACTTGAAGCCCGAACTTGCCGCCGAGATTCGCGGGGCGATTCTGGATTTTGATTGGATAGGCACAAGCATGGAAAAGGAGTTCGCCGCGTCAAATCAAACCCGTTTCGTACCGGTTGATTATAAAAACGATTGGTCGCTCGTCCGCCGCATCGATGACAGCATCGGCTTTGCGTATCAGATCAAGTGAGGGGTATTCTATCGGCCGAGAAAATGGTTCGCGATCGATGCGACGCCGGTGAGCAATTGATATCGTTCGTCGGCGTTGAAAGAATTGTGGAACAAGCCGCCGGTGGTCAAAACGCCGGATTGAAATTCGTCGATGGAGGAAGTGTCCTGGCGACGGGCGTCCTGGAGTTCCTCGGTTTCCTTTTGCCGGGCGCGATCAAGTCCGCCGGCGGAGATGAATTCGACGATTTGGCGCATTTCGTTGCGGTCAAGCCACACACCATGGGCCCGGCAGACGTTGATGACGATTCCGCTTCGGCTGGCGTAGTTCATCCGGTTCATCAGATTCTGGCATTGAGGACATTTGAGGTAGAGGACGTTGGGATCTAATTCGGCGGGCGAGGGAACCAGAAGGCCGGTTGCGGCCTGTCGCGCCTCGGCGTTGGAGCAGATGAATTCGAAACTGGAAACATCGATTCATAATCCGCCGCAGCGCGTGCATTCCTCCAGCGGCGTTTTCGCGACCTGCACATCCGTGAGCGTCACATGACAGCGCGGACATAATCGCGTGGTATTGGCTCCCTGTTCAATCGCCACGGCTCGTGTCCCGCAGTGCGGACAGAATTTTGTTCCAACGAACATCATCCCCATGCAGTGCGGACAGGCGACGGTTTGCAAAAACGCGTGGCAATGCTCGCATTGGGTTGAGTCCTGCGATACGGCCGCGCCGCATTGGGGGCAGATGAGGGTGCCGGCTTCCATGAAGGGGGATTATAACCGAAATGTTTCAGAGGGAACTCCGCGACGGAGCGGATACGCGCGAGTTGAAGGCGTGACTAACTCGCCAATGGCTTGAGAATCCGAACGCCCGCAAACCGTTTGAAGTCTGAGTCGAAGGACGCAATCGGCCAGTTTCGATGGGCGGCGTAGGCGGCTAACGTGCAATCCACGAAGTGGACTTTTGTGCGGCCGTATCGTTCGAGTGCGTTGAGAAGTATTTCTCGATCCTTCATTTCGATGCCGGGGCTGGAAATCAGTTGCATAAGCACCCGGGCTATTTCGGTTCGCGGGTGTTTGTAAAAGGACTCAAGAACGAAAACGCACTCACTGAGAACCGATTGCAGGAGAACAAGTGTGATTGTGCCCTGGTCGCAGGCGTCGAAGAGCTTTGACGCCGCGCGGGCGTGCGAAGGGTGGTCCTGCACTAAATGGCGGATGACGAGGTTGCTGTCGATCAGCGCGCGACCTTTCATGCGGCCGCTCCCTTTGCGGTGGTTTTTCTCAGTCGGGTTGCCTTGGCGGCGTCGCGAATCTGATGAAATGAAAGGCCGCGGCCCTGGTCGCTCTTCAGCGAGCCTTTCAATTTCCCCGCGCCGTGGTGGAAACGGAGCGTCGCGTGGTCTTTTGCCAGTTCGTAGCTCACCCTGTCGCCCGGCTTCAGATTCAGCGCATCGCGAACCGGTGCGGGGATGGTGGTTTGGCCCTTACTTGTAATCGTGGAATGAAGCATTGCTGTCTCCTTACTTTGCATGGCCGCCTTGCCGCATCATTATGCCTTACCGCAGAAGTGAGATCAAGACGAGTGGGGGATTTCGAGGAACGATTACAATGTCAACGATGGTCCGGAGACGCATATTGTTTTCCGGTCCGAAACGCTTGGGAAAGGTGGATTGCAGGTTAGAATCGAGGCCTCGGCCGAGTTTGGATCGTTTTTTTTCGCGAGGAGCGTTTTAGATGGCGGATAATTCATTGACCCGCAGGGAAATGTTGAAGGCGACAGCGGCGATTGGCATGGCGGCGCTGGCGGGGACGGCGTCGGAGGCGGCAGCACAGGCGGTGAGCGCTCCGAAGCCGGCGGGGCCGACGATCGGGATACAGATGGGATTGCCGCCGCTGGCGACGGGGGATCTGGATCAGTTATTCGACGATCTGCGGAAGCGCGCGGGGGTTAATGCGTTGTTTCCATTTATCTATACGTACGCGCATGTGACGGCGGGGATGCCGGCCAAGGGGTTTCGTGGGGGAAACTTCGCGATTCCGCATATGGAATATTATGGGCGCACTTCGCTGAAATATGAGGATATGCGGGCGCCGGATTTTGGCGATCTGGATGTCATGGCGCGGATTATTCCGGCGGCGAAGAAACATGGGATGAAGACATTCGCCTGGGTTCTGGAGGATCACGATCGTGCGCCGTCGGCGAGCTGGAACGACCTTTATGAGGTGGATTTTCATGGCAATCGGGCGCTTGCGCATCCGGCTGGGCCTTGCTACAACAATCCGCTGTATCTTGGATTCGTGCTGGGGCTCGTGGAGGATTATACGCGGTCGTACGACATCGATGGGGTGATGTGGTCGAGCGAAAGGCAGGGGGGATTTTTTAACGCGATCGGGGCGTACGCGCATGGATCGGGAGCCGATCCGGCCAAGGCGACTTGTTTCTGCGAGTTCTGTCAGAACAAGGCGGCGAACAATGGAATTGATGTGGAGCGGGCGAAGCGAGGGTTTGCGGCGCTGGAGCGGTATGTGCGGGATGGGCGGGCCGGCAAGCGGCCGCGAGATGGATATTTCGTCACGTTTTTCCGGCTGCTGCTGGATTATCCGGAATTGCTGGCGTGGGAGAAGCTTTGGATCAGCAGCCGGGAAGAGTTGCAGATGCAGATTTATAAGCTGGTGAAGTCGATCAAGCCGTCGCTGCCGGTGGGGTGGCATATCTGGCACAACGTTTCGTTCAGTCCGTTCCATCGGGCGGAGATGGATTACGCGCGCCAGGCGAAGTTTTCGGATTTTATAAAGCCGGTTTTGTACAACAACGCGGCGGGGGAGAGGATTCATGCGTTTATCGACGGGATGTGCGGCAACGTGTTCGGGGATTTTCCGCGGGAGCAGGCGATGGAAGTCCTCTACCACATGCTGGATTACAACGAAGCGCCGTACGATCAGGTGATGGCGAAGGGCTTGTCGCCGGATTACGTGAGGCGCGAGACGCAGCGGGCGGTGGATGATGTGAAGGCGAATGGGGTGGAAGTGTGGCCGGGGATCGATATTGATGTTCCGGTTCCGGAAGGGGCGGGGCATTGCACGGCGGAGGGGGTCAAGCAGGCGTGTATCGCGGCGTTTAACGGGGGAGCGAGTGGGTTGGTTTTGTCGCGGAATTATTCGGAGATGAATCCGGAACATTTATCCGGGGCGGGGGCGGCGTTGGATGAGTTGGGGTTGCGATAATGGATGCGGAAATCTCCGGAAGAGCGGGTCACTCGTCTTCAAAGTCGAGTTGTATTTCGTCTATCAGGGGTTCGAGTTCTCTCGCGCCGTGAACGATTCGAAAAACTTCGATTCCGTTGGGTGTGGCCCGGAAAAATATCAGGTAATTCCGATATGGCTGGACAGTAGAGATTCGCATTCCATCGAGTCTTGGGTCTGGAGAAATCCAACGCCTGCCGACGCCTGGAGTATCAAGCAGCGACCGGATCGATCGTTCGATTGCGTCCAGAATATTTTCCGCCGCCTGGGGACTTCGCGGGTGGATAAAGCGGTAAATTTCGATGATATCATCGCGCACCTGGGCGGTGCGGCGGATATTCCGGCTCATCGTTTGGTCTTTGCCGGCTTGACCGCGGCGCGAGCGGCCTTGCGGATGGAGGCCCAGTCGGCATTATCCATCACTTTGGTGGCTCCGCTGCGGACGGCTTCGATAAGCTTGTCGTCGATCCTTCGACGCGCTTCACGCTCTGCGCACGGCGAAGCATATCGCGCAAATATTCGCTGGCGGTGCCATATCCGCCTTCCCGGACTTGTTCGTCAACCCAATGCTTCAGGTCTTCGGGGAGAGATACATTCATCGTGGCTCGCATGATCAAAGTTTACCAACCGATTTGCGAGGATGCAATTTGTGTTACAATTCCATGCCGGAGGCATCGTGAAAATTATTGACATCCGTGAATCCACGCGGCCTATCGGGTCGCAGATCCGCAACGCGTATATCGATTTTAGCAAGATGACGCTGAGCCTTGTGGCGGTGGTGACGGATGTGGTGCGGGATGGGAAGCCGGTCATTGGGTATGGGTTCAATTCCAATGGGAGGTATGGGCAGGGATCGCTGATTCGCGAGCGGTTGAGGCCGCGGGTTTTGGAGGCGAAGGCGGAGAGCTTGCTGGATGATTCCGGGGGGAATTTTGATCCGGGCAAAATCTGGGCGTGCATGATGAGCAATGAAAAGCCCGGGGGGCATGGAGAGCGTTCGGTGGCGGTGGGGACGATCGATATGGCGGTTTGGGATGCGGTGGCGAAGATCGCGGGGAAACCACTGTTTGGGTTGCTGGCGGAGAGATATGGCGATGGGAAGGCGGATCGGCGCGTCTTCGTTTATGCCGCGGGGGGGTATTACTATCCGGGGAAGGATTTGGAATCGCTGAAGCGCGAGATGAAGAGTTATGCGGATCGGGGTTACACGGTTGTGAAAATGAAAATCGGCGGGGCGACGCTGGAGGAGGATGTTCGGCGGATCGAAGCCGTGCTGTCAGTTTTGAGCGGGCAGAGATTGGCGGTGGATGCGAACGGGCGATTCGATCTGAAGACGGCGATTGCGTATGCGAAGGCTTTGTCGAAGTACGATTTGTTCTGGTATGAGGAGGCGGGTGATCCGCTGGATTTTGCGCTGCAGGCTGAGTTGGGGAAACATTATTCTGGAAGCAGGGCGACGGGGGAAAATCTTTTTTCGATGCAGGATGCGCGAAACCTGATTCGTTATGGGGGGATGCGGCCGGATCGGGATTGGTTGCAATTCGATTGTGCCTTGAGCTATGGGCTTGTGGAATATCTGCGGATATTGGAAATGTTGCGAGAGAACGGATGGTCGGCGTCGCGATGTATTCCGCATGGGGGGCATCAGATGTCGCTGAACATCGCGGCGGGGTTGGGATTGGGAGGGAATGAATCGTATCCGGATTTGTTTCAGCCGTACGGGGGATTTCCGGATGGGGTGAGGGTGGAGAACGGGTTTATTACGATGCCGGATTTAGTGGGGATTGGGTTTGAAGGGAAGGCGGATCTTTATCGGGAGATGAAGGAAATTAGCAAATAAATTTTTTTATGGCGCATGAGTTTTTTAAAAAGATTTTTATCGTTCACATCTTTCGTGCCGTCCGCGCTCGTTGGCTCGAATAGGGGAACGCGTTGGCGCTTCGGGCACGGTTGGCTGGCCTGTTGAAGTTTGTTGGGTCCTTTTGCAGCGATGAGAAGAAGAATCTCCGCTCGTTATTTGGTGGAGGGGTTTGTGGAGGGTCTGGTTGTGGGCGTAGCGATGGGGGGGCCGGGTTGGGGCCATTGATCGGGGGTCCATATGATCGGGCGGATTTGGAGGGTGGCGCGGCCGTAGTTGAAGGGGTCGTAGAAGTGATTAACAAGCCAATCCTGATCGTGGGCGTGGAGGATGCCGCAATGGCCGGGGCCGATGATGTTTTGTTGGGTTGCCAGGACGAGTGAGCCACCGCCGGCGAGCATGGGGATACCGGCTGCGTCGGAGTAGGGGCCGGTGATTTCTTTGGAACGGCCGACCATGATTTTGTAGTTGCTGTGGATGCCGCGGCAGCAGTAGTCGAATGAGACGAAGAGATAGAAATAATCTCCGTGTTGGCAGATGTAGGCGGCTTCGATCGCGCCCGGTTTTGGGCGGCGGGCGAGGGAATAGAGCGTGGGGTCTTTGGTTGATGGAAATCCGGTATCGGGATCGAGACGGCGCATTTTGATGCCGTCCCAGAAAGAGCCCATCGCCAGCCAGGGGTTGTTGTCGCGGTCGAAGGCGACGGCGGGGTCGATGGCGTTCCAATTGTCGCCGGGATGGGTTTCCATGACCTTGCCCTGGTCGGTCCAGTGATATTTGGGATCGGTTGGATCGAGGGTTGGGGTGGTTTCAAGGCCGATCCTGGAATCGTTTTTGCCGAATCTGGAGACGGCGAAATAGAGGTGGTAGGTGTTGGCGAAGTACGAAATGTCGGGGGCCCAGAAATAGCGCGTGGTGAATTCCTTGGCGATCCAGGAGGGGGGAGCGGGAAAAACCATGCCGATGCGATGCCAGTTGATTAGATCACTTGATTGGCGGATGGGAATTCCGATGCCGGTGGAGAAGCAGTAGAAGAATTGGCCGGCCTGGATGATTCGGGGGTCGTGGGCGGGGCGGGTGTCGCCGAGTTGGGCGAAGGCGGGAGAGGTGAGCAAGAGGAGGATGAAGAATGTGAAGCCGCGGTATGGGGGAGGCGGGATGGTCATCGAATTGATTAGTATTTATACTTGACGGGACCAAATATGAAACATCTCAACCTTCGGCGGATCGGACTCCTTCTGATTTTTGGAATGCTGGGCGGATGCCAGGCGGCAAATGGGGTTTTTGAGGTGAGGAACTTCGGGGCGCGAGGCGATGGCCAACATCTGGATACGCCGGCGGTCAATGATGCTATCACCGCGGCGGCGAAGGCGGGGGGTGGGACGGTTCATTTCTCGGCGGGGAATTACCTGTGTTATTCGATTCATCTGCAGAGCAATATCGTTTTGTATCTGGATTACGGAGCGACGATCCGGGCGGCGGGGACGACGGAGAAGGGGGAGTATGATCCGCCGGAGCCGTTTCCGTTTCCTGATCAGTATCAGGATTTTGGACATACGCATTGGCACAACAGCTTGATCTGGGGCGAAAATCTAGAAAACGTGGCGATCCTGGGTCCGGGCATGATCAACGGGAAGGATGCGCTGAACCGCGGTTCGGCCAAGCCGGACAAGCCCAAGGATCCCAAGGCGGATCCGACGACGCAGCCGTGGCAGGATACGACGCAGCCATCGGAGGATACGCAGGAGCCGTGGGATGTGGAGGTTGCGCCGGATGATGTTCGGCCTGGGCCGGTGACGGATGCGGAGGAGGATACATCGCATCGGCCGTGGCGGTGGGCGACGCAGAGGTTTCCATCGGACGATGATACGCAGGATTTGGCGGCGATGTTTGCCGCGACGCAGCCGTCGGTCGAACCGACCACCCAGCCGACGACCAAGCCGGAGTATCCGGATTACAAGGAGATTCTGGGCGCGGGGATTGGGAACAAGGCGATTTCGTTGAAGAATGTCCGGGGATGCATTCTGCGGGATTTTTCGATATTCGAGGGGGGGCATTTCGCGATTCTGGCGACGGCGGTGGATGGTTTGACGATCGACAACGTGAAGATCGACACGAATCGGGACGGGATGGATATCGACTGTTGCCGGAACGTGCGGGTTTCCAATTGCACGGTGAATTCGCCGAATGACGATGCGATCGTGCTCAAGAGTTCATTCGGATTGGGTTATACGCGGGATACGGAGAACGTGACCATCGCCAATTGTGCCGTGAGTGGAGGATATGAAGAGGGGACGATGTTGGATGGGACGTTTAAGAAGATCGGGCCGTGGTATAACTATGACAAGAAGACGGGAAAGAAACGTCACACGTCGCGGACGGGCCGGATCAAGTTCGGCACGGAATCGAATGGGGGATTCAAGAATATCGCGATTTCGAATTGCCTTTTCGACGATTGCCAGGGACTGGCGATCGAGAGCGTCGATGGCGGGGTGATCGATAACGTAGCGATTTCCAATCTGGCGATGCGCGACCTTGTCAGTTCGCCGATTTATATCCGGCTAGGCTCCCGGCTGCGCGGGCCGAAGGGAACGCCGGTGGGGGCGATCCGGCATGTGAGCATCAGCGACGTTGTGGCGCAATGCAAATCGGTGAGATACGCCTGCGTCATCAGCGGGATTCCCGGGCATGAGATCGAGGATCTGCACCTGCATAATATTCGGATGATTTTTCCGGGCGGCGGAAAGGGATCGTGGACGCTGCGCGAGCCTTGGGAACAGATCAAGGGTTATCCCGATCCGTCAAGGTTTGGGGGCGAGCCGGCGTACGGATTTTATATCCGGCATGTGTCGGGGCTTGAGATGACGAATGTCGATATCACACGCAAGGCTCCGGACCTTCGACCGCCGTTTTACGTGAAGGACGTGCAGCATTTTTATTTGGAGCACGTGACCGCGATGCCGGGCGAACGGACGCCGATGTTTGAGATGGATGGGGTTGAGGATTTCACGTCCCAGCAGGTAAGTGGGATGGATAACCAGCATCTTGAGAAGGTGGGGCAGGAGAACTTCTAAGGGAATTCTCGTTTACGCAGCCGCGGCGGGGGCGAGGGAGAATATTTTTACGCAGTTTCTTCCGGCGCGTTTGGCGGCATAAACGGCCAAGTCCGCGGCTTTTAAGAGGTGGCCCGGTTCGGTCATCGCGCTACCGGGTTCAAGGGTTGCCACGCCGATGCTGATGGTGGCGGGGATCGCGGTTCCGTTGCATTGGATTGGTTGCTTGGCAACGGCGAGGCGAATGGTTTCGGCGACCGCGGCGGCGACCTGGCGGGGAGTTTCGGGAAGGACCATCGCCATTTCCTCGCCGCCGTAACGGGCCGTGAGATCCTTGGAACGTGCGGCAGCCTTGAGGATCTTCGACACGGTGGCGAGAACCAGGTCGCCGGCCTGGTGTCCGAATCGATCGTTGATCGATTTGAAATTGTCCATGTCCATCATGAGCAGGGTGAGTGGGCCACCGCCGGCTTTAGTGGCGGCGAATCGCTCCTTGAGGATTTCATCGAAGGTGGCGCGGTTGCTTAGGCCGGTGAGGCCGTCGGTGGTTGCCTTCTGGTGCAGGGCCTCGTTCTGCTGCTGCAGCTTTGTATTTTGCATCTGGGATTCCAGGGTCAGCTCGACGAGGGCTTCATTGGCCTTCTTGAGAATGGCCTCGTAGTTGGCGACGCCGCCGATGTTTATTTCGAATAACGGGATGACTTCCTTGGTTTTGACGCCGATTTCCTGGAGAAGCTGGTCACAATCGGCATCGGTCATCTTGTAGGCGGCGGCGCAGGTGGCACGGACCTGGACGATCGCCTCGGCGGGTTCGGCATCGACGAAAACGTCGGCCGCCTGGCCTGCGACCTGGACGACCTGGGCGATTTTTCTGAGAACGGGATCGGCGACTTTTGAAGGATCGTGGCTCGCGCCGACCGAGGTTGCGAGGATCGGGGGCAGTTTCCACTGTTCGGCCAGGATCGCGCCGACTTCGGCGTGGGTGAGGTCGAGCGATTCCTGCTCGACTTTAATCAGTTCCGCGTGAGTGTTGGCTTTGCCGGAGACTTCGCCGTATTGCGCGCTGATGACCTGATTGAGAACAAGCATTCCAATGTCCTGGAGCAGGGCGGCGAGGAAAGCCTCTTCCTGCTGGACGAGCTTCATTTTGTTCGCCAGTGTGCGCGCGGCGGTGGCCGCGAAAATGCTGCGACGCCAATACTTCAAGTGATTGAAGCCACTGGCTTTGTTCTTGTTGAGCGTAGTGACCAGAGAAAATCCCAGGACCAGGGTTTTGACGGATTGCAGGCCGAGGATGACCAGTGCCTGACTGATGGTGCCGACGTGCTGGCTGCGGCCGTAAAAGCTGCTGTTGACGGTACGCAGAATTTTTCCGGAAAGGGCGGGGTCCTTTGAGATGGCCCGGGCTATTTCAGCGATATCTACATCGGGTTTACCGGCCAACTCAAGCACCTGAACGGCGATGGAGGGCAAAGAGGGTAGATTCGGACACTGCTGGATTTTCTTGATTAGTTCAGTATTCATCTGTTTATTGCCGGGAGCTTTAGGTCACAGTGAGTTTAATTGCAGATGAGATCGGCATTTGGGCGAAGAAACTTTTGCGTAGTGCCGTAAAATATCCGGCAGTCGGGGATGCGTGTTATTCGGACGCGCAGTTTGCTTATTTTTTCAACGCGGATTGAATGATTGGGCGAATCTGGTCTTCATCCCCGCCAAGAAAGCCGGCTTTTAGGACCGTGCCATCTTTGCCGACGACAACAGTGAATGGGATGCCGCCGGCGCTGTCATATCGACCGGTTACAGTTCCATCCAAGTCCATAAGCACGGGAATGCTGAGTTTCGAGTCATTAATGAATTTCTGAATCGTGTCCTTGTCCTCCTGGAGGTTGACGGCAAAGAATTTCACGCCCTGTCCTTTGAAGTCTTTATAGATGCCGTCCAAATGGGGCAGGGAGGCGACGCAGGGACCGCACCAGGTTGCCCAGAAATCCAGGACATAGACCGATCCGTTAAGACTTTTTGAGCTGACCTGCTGGCCATCGAGGCCGGGAAGGGAAAAGGCGGGGGCGGGTTTGCCTTCGATGTCGGCGCCGGCATCAGCGCCGGAAGCGGAATTGTCGGCGGCGAGCAACTGTGCGCCGGGCGGCGGCGACCACGCAAAGGCCGCCGGGGCGGCCGGGGCCGCGGGAATGTTGGTGTAATTGATCGTTAGTGCGGCCGATTTTACGACTTGGGCACCCAGGAGCGTGGCGTTTTTTGTCAGGTCGACGATGCCTCGCCGGAGCAAATGGGATTGCGGATCGAAGCTCAAGGTCATGTCGCAACGGGGATAGAGTATGGAAATCGTGGGAAAGGACTGGCCGTCGATTTTCTGATCGTCAACCCGCAGAATCGTCGAAGCCGACTCGGATAATTCGGCGGCGGCATCTCCGGACAGGGCTAGGGTCAGGGAGAGGTTCTGATTTCGCAATACATCCGCGATGTCGCCGCCAAGAGCGGACAAGTCGACTTTGCCGCCGGGCTCGTCGATGAGAAGGTATCGATTGCGCTCGGGAAGATAGAAATAAATTTTCTCGCCTGTGTTGCCAAGGACCGCATCCACGGAGGGTTGCGTGGCGGCGGAATCAGTGACGTTGGTTTTGGACATTTCGCTGCGGAAGAGACCCGAAGAGGCATAGACGCCGTTGAATTGGCCGTGGTTGGAGCTTTTGACGCCGTCGATATCGAAGCGGCCTTCGATGGTTCCGGAAACGGCCAGGGATTTCAGCGAGGCGTAGGCGTTGCGGACCTGGCTGAGGATTTGACGGGCTTCGGGGGAAACGGTCAGCGCGGGTTGCGTGGTGGCGGGCTGGCCGTTGGATCGGGAGAGGGTCAGCAGGGCGATGGCGATTGCGGCCAGTAAGATCGATCCGACGGCGAGGGGTTTACGCATGGGCATAGGGGGTTCCTTGGGCCATATTGTAGGACGTGATCTGGGGAAAACATATTGGGGATTTCAAATATCAGATTTCAGATTTGAAATTTCAGATTTCAAATCAGCGATCGTTGGCTAATCGTCGAATTCGTCGCCGCGGAAGGTGTTACCGAGGTAGGCGCTGCGGACTTCGGGGTCGTTGATGATCTGGCGGGGGGTGCCGTCCTTGAAGACCTGGCCATCGGTGATGATAAGGGCGCGATCGCATACGCGGAGGGTCTGGGCGACGTTGTGGTCGGTGATGAGCACGCTTTTGCCGAATTCGTCTTTCAGTCGGCGGACTTCCTTCTGGAGGTCTTCGACGGCGATGGGGTCTACGCCACTGAAGGGCTCATCGAGGAGGATCAGCTTGGGGTCGGTGACGAGGGCGCGGGCGATTTCGAGCTTTCGCCGTTCACCGCCGCTGAGGGTTTCGGCTTTTTGATTTCGCTGGCGGGTCAGGCCGTATTGATCCAAGAGGGCGTCGGCTTTCTGGAATCGCTGGCGGCGGTTGAGGTTGAGCGTTTCCAGAATGGCGAGGAGGTTTTGAAGGACGGAGAGCCTGCGGAAGTCGCTGCGTTCCTGGGAGAGGTATCCGATTCCGAGCCTTGCCCGCCGGTACATGGGGAGGAAGGTGATGTCGACTGCATCGAAGGCAACGGCCCCGCTATCGGGCTCGACCATGCCGAGGATCATGCGGAAAGTGGTGGTTTTTCCGGCCCCGTTTCTACCGAGTAGGCCGACCACTTCCCGTTGGCGAAGCAGGAAACTGACGTCATTGACGACAACGCGGCCGTTGTAGGATTTTACAAGCTTTGTGACTTCAAGAAGGTTCATTTTTACCGCGTGAGCGGGGCGGATAGTCTCTCGCACGGATCGGGAAAATCAAGCCTGCCCGACAGTTGTGGATAACTCGTGGATAAGCCCTGAAGATTCGCAACTGATTGGCAGGACTGGAAACAGCCGGGAAATAGATTGTCTAAATCCTAACAAAACCTGAAAATAGGCTTGTTACTCTATATTTTGGAGAGACGATTATAACCTGTTTATTTTCAGGACTTTATATGTGGCTATCGTTGGTCAATGCGAAAAGAGGCCGGATTTTGTGGGGTAAAACTCTCACCCGGGCGAAAAACCACTGGAATATCCGGCAAAAATGGCGGGTCGCGTCGGGGAATTGTGGATAACTGGGTGTTCGGATGCGGAAAACATCGGGGATTTTTGGAGGGGTCGCATGGCCCGTGGTATGGTCTTGCTCGTACGCCGCATTCCCCGTCGGCACCGGGGGGCGCTTTCCGGGCGGGATTGGCTCGACGGGAATTCTTATCTTTTCGTGCCGCTCGGTCAATCGACGCTCTCTGGGCGTCTCACGTCTCGAAAGGAGTGGCTGTATGGCCACGGGCAAGGTCAAGTGGTTTAACGACCAAAAAGGGTTTGGATTCATCGCTTCGGATGCGGGTGTGAAGGATATTTTTGTGCATCATACGGTGATCGAAGCCGATGGATTTCGCACGCTCCAGGATGGGGAAACGGTTGAATATGAGGCCGAGGATGGGCCCAAGGGGTTGAAGGCGATCAAAGTCCGGCGCGTCGCGGCGACGGCGCAGGTGCAGGCCGGATAGACGGATTGGGAAATCCTTTGAACGAAAACGCCCGCCTCTTTTTGGCGGGTTTTTCTTTTGGCGTTTAATGCTGCCCGTCGGCGAGTTCTTTTGCGACGGCGCCGATGACTTGCTTGGCATCGCCGAAAAGCATCAGGGTCTGATCCAGCGTGTACAGTTCGTTGTCGATCCCGGCGAAGCCTGGATTCATGGTCCGTTTGATGGCGATCACCGTGCGGGCCTTGTCGGCGTTGATGATCGGCATTCCAAAGATGGGCGAGCCTTTGTCGTGGCGGGCGGCGGGGTTGACGACGTCGTTGGCGCCGACCACAAGGGCGACGTCGGTTTGGGGAAATTCGCCGTTGATTTCGTCCATTTCAACGAGCCTGTCATAGGGGATTTCGGCTTCGGCGAGCAGCACATTCATGTGGCCGGGCATTCGGCCGGCGACGGGGTGGATGGCGAATTTTACTTCGACGCCGCGGCGAGTGAGTTGATCGTAAAGCTCGCGCACCTTGTGCTGGGCCTGGGCGACGGCCATGCCGTAGCCGGGAATGAGGATGACCTTTTGTGCGGCCTCGAGGATCTGGGCGGCTTCCTCGGGACTGGTGGCGTGGATGGATTTTTTGTCGGTGGCGGCGGTGGAGGTTTGCACCTGGCCGAACGCGCCGAAGAGGACGTTGGCGAAACTGCGGTTCATCGCCTTGCACATGATGATGCTGAGAATCAGGCCGCTGGCGCCGTCCAGAGCGCCGGCGATGATCAGGAGTTTGTTGTCGAGCACGAAGCCCATCATGCTGGCGGAAAGCCCGGCGTAGCTGTTGAGCAATGAAATCACGGTCGGCATGTCGGCGCCGCCGATCGGCAGAATCAGCAGAACGCCGAAGGTCATGGCCAGAATCAGGAGGATCGGGAAGAGCAACCACCATTGGGGATGGACGATCAGGGTGGTGGCGCAGGCGACGGCGGCGGCAAGAAGCGCGAAATTGTAAATGTTCTGATTTTTGTAGGTCAATGGTCTTGTGGGCAGAAGGTCCTGCAGCTTGCCGAACGCCATGAGGCTTCCGGTGAAAGTTAGTGCGCCGAGTAGCACCTCGAGGCAGAGGAAGAACATGACCAGTGAGGTGGGGGGAGCGTGGTGAAGATCGAAGAGGAAATAATGCGCGGTTCCGACCAGGGCGGCGGCGAGAGCGCCGAATGCGTGGGATAGGGCGGTTCGCTGAGGGACGGCGGTCATGGGCATGAAAACGGCCATGGGAACGCCGATGATGGTGCCGATCACGAATCCGATGATGATCCATTCATAGGAAATAATGTGGTAGTTGAGCAAAGCGCCGACGATGGCGGCGGCCATGCCGATCTCGCCGGCGAGATTTCCTCGCCGGGCGGTGGCGGGTGAACTGAGCCATTTCAGGGCCAGGACGAACAGCGCGGCGGCCAGAATGTAGGTCGTCGTGGCGATGGAGTTGGCGATGATCGCCTGCTCCTCGGGGCTGATATTGGCGAGAAGACCGATCACGGCTTCCTCTTTTTGAACATGCGGAGCATGCGATCGGTGATCATGAATCCGCCGATGATGTTGGTGGAGGCGGCGGCGACGGCGAGGGTTCCAAGGACCGTGGAAAGGGTAGTCTGCCGAGCGCCCGCAAGCTCGATGGCCGCGATGACGCTGATGGCGGAGATGGCGTTGGTCAGGGACATCAGCGGGGTGTGCAGCAGCGGGCTGACCCGGCGGATCACCTCCAGGCCGAGAAATGCGGCCAGAAGGAATACATAAAGATGCGACGTGAAATCAGGCATGGTTTTGCAGCTCCTTGATCCGGGGATTAACGATCTGGCCGCTCCGGCAGAGAAGAATATCGGCGATGATCTCGTCGGTTGGGTCGATATTCAGTCCGGCATCGGTGGTCAGGATGAGCTTCATCAGGTTGACCAGATTGTTGGCATACATCTGGCTGGCGTGAAACGGGGCGGTGCCGGCGACGTTGGTGAGGCCGACGATGGTCACGCCATTTTTCTGAATGATCTTGCCGGGTTCGGTGGATTGACAGTTTCCGCCGCTCTCGGCGGCGAGATCGACGATGACCGCGCCCGGTTGCATTTTTGCGACGACGTCGTCGGGGATGAGCTTGGGCGCGGGTTTGCCGGGGATGGCGGCGGTGGTGATGACGACGTCGGATTCGATGACCACGCGGGCCATGAGGTCGCGCTGCTTCTGTTGCTGTTCTGGGGAAAGTTCTTTGGCGTATCCACCGGCGTCCTGAGCGGTGGCGGTTTCCAGCGGAAGTTCGACGAATTTTGCGCCGAGGCTTTGGACCTGTTCCTTGACGGCGGGGCGAACATCGTAGGCGCTGACCAGGGCACCGAGCCGACGGGCGGTGGCGATGGCTTGCAAGCCGGCTACGCCAGCGCCGATGATTAATACCTTGGCCGGCTGGATGGTGCCGGCGGCGGTCATCAGCATGGGGAAAATTTTCGGGGATCGTTCGCCCGCGAGAATTACGGCCTTATAGCCGGCGATATTGGCTTGAGAAGAGAGGGCGTCCATTGCCTGGGCGCGCGTGATTCGGGGTAAATATTCCAGAGCCAAAGCGGTGAGGCCTTTTTCCGCCGCTACGGCGATTAGGGGGAGATTGCGGTGAGGCGACAAGAGTCCGGCGAGAACGCTGCCTTCGCGCATTTGGCGAATCTGGTTTTCGTTGGGGATGCCGACTGTGAGGACAACATCGGCGGTCGCCCAAGTGTCGGCGGAGACGATCGCCGCGCCGGCAGTGCGATAGGCGTCATCGTTGTGGGCGGAAAGGATGCCGGCCTGGGATTCTACGAGCACTTCCAATCCGGGAACGAGTAATCGGCGCAAAGCTGCTGGGACGAGTGCGACGCGGGTTTCGCCGCCGGCGGATTCGTTGGGGACGAATATCTTCATGCCCTGCTTTCCCTGTACTCTTCGCGGGTCTCACCCAACATTGCGGGCGAGTCTCAAATATAGATTACCGCGAAGGCGCGAAGGACGCGAAGAAGAAGGGAGGGAATTAGACGTGAAAATCATGCGATGGTCTTTTCGACCTCGTCGAAACCGGCGGCGCCTTCGGCGACCAGGCGATAGCCGCTGTCTTCCATTCCGATGTAGCCTTCCGGTGTAAGAGCGGCACGGCAGCCTTCGATGGTTGGGTTTTTCAGGATCGCATCGCGGAGCTTGGGGGTTGCGACGAGGATCTCAAAAACGCCGCGCCGGCCGAAATGGCCGGTGCCGAAGCATTTCTTGCAGCCTTTGGGTTGGAAGATCTGCTTGACGGGGGGGATGCCGACGCTGGCGAGTTTTTTGGCTTGCTGGGGGGTTGGAGCCTTGGCGACTTTGCAATGAGGGCATAGCTGACGGACGAGGCGCTGGGCGACGACGACGTGGAGGCCGGATGCGACGACGTAGGGTTCCACACCCAAATCGAGGAGGCGGAACATGCCGCTGATGGTGTCGCGGGAGTGGACGGTGCTGAAGACCAGGTGGCCGGTCATGCCGGCCTGCACGGCGACGCGGGCGGTTTCTGCATCGCGGATTTCGCCGACGAGGATGACATCCGGGTCTTGCCGCAGAACGCTGCGGAGCAGGGCGGAGAACGAGTTTCCCTGGGATTCGTTGACGGGGATCTGGGTCACGCCGTCCAGTTGGATTTCGACGGGATCTTCGATGGTGACGACGTTGCGCTGGCTGATGTCGATGTCGCGGAGAATGGCGTAGAGACTGGTGGTTTTTCCGGAGCCGGTTGGGCCGCAGACGAGAATCATGCCGGCATCCTGCTCGCTGGTGCGGCGGATAATTTCGCGGGCCTTGACGGGGAGTTGAAGGTCGTCGATGTGCAGCGGGGCGTTGGCAGTGTCGAGCACGCGCACGACGAGCTTCTGGCCGTGCATCGCGGGGGCGAAACTGACACGGTAATCGACGCGCCGCTCGGTCATTTCCTTTTTCGTTTTGGTCGGAACGCGGGCGCTGAAATGGCCTTCCTGGACGATATTGCGCTGGGCGATGTCGATGTCGCAAAGCACTTTCACCGAGGAGAGGAGCTTGATGCCGAGTTCCTTGCTCAGCTTGACGGCGTCCACCATGGTTCCATCGACGCGGATGCGGACATGGACATCGTCCATCTTCGGCTCGATATGAATATCGGTCGCGCGGCTTCGGAAGCAGAGGAGCATAATGAGCCGAAGGATCGTGATGGCCTCGCCGACGTCCCGCTTGGGATCGCCGGGATAGGCGAGCTTGCCGCGGGCGTTGATGAGGGCAATCTGGCGGTCGGTGAAAGTTCTGTCGGCCAGGACATCGGCGCGCTCGCGGAGTTGGCGTTCGTATTCATTGGCGGACGTGACGGGCGCGGGGACGGCATCCTCGTCTTCGTCGGATTCATCCTTGTCGCTGACGAGGTCGGCTAATTCCGCCATGGCGGTGTCGGCGGCGAGTTTGTTGGGCACACCGGTGGCCGGGCGCGATGAAGGAATGACCAGCTTCATCTCGGTGTTTCCGATTTTGATGATATCGCCGGGGGCAAACGTGGCTTCGCCGCGCAGGGGCTTGCCGTTGAGCATCGTTCCGTTGCGGGATTCGAGGTCCCGGATGTGGAAGCCGTCGGACATTTTTTCGATGACGAGATGAAACCGGCTGGCGAGGGGTTCTTCGATCACCAGCAGATTGGTGAAATTTCGGCCGATGGTGAGGGGTCCGCTGTCGAGCGGCACTTGCCGCGCGCCTTTTTGCTCCTTGATTTCCAGATAGGCGTTGTCCATTACTGTTTGGCCCATTTCCCGTACCGCTCTAAATATTACCCCAGCCAGCCGCATTTGTCAGATGGTGGTCGCGGATCAGGTTGATAAGATTCATTTTGGGCGATTTCTGCTCCGAGTTTCGGATATTAGTCAGCGGGCCACAGAAAGAGATTATTATCGGTTACGTTGATCGTACCGTCCGGCGGCGCTAGCTCGAATCCAACAACAATAGCCGCCGCGAGCACCGCTGGCTGGCCTGGTCACGGTCGAGTGGGCCGTCTGCAATCGCAAGATAAGAGTCACCGCGTGCCTCGGCCAGCGCAGCGGAGTTTCGAGCGCGGCTCGACCCCAACCGTCAAGTCACGCCGCCTTGTCCGACCAGCTTTCCACGTGCAAACAGATTCCCCGAACTTTCTCAGGCCTGTCCGCCATCTGCACGGCGGCGACGCCTCGTAACATTCGAGCGAATCCGGACGGCAGGAAGACCGCGATTATATGAATTCTTTTTTCCGCAAATCCGATCCGAACTTTAAAAATTCATCATTCGGCCAGGTTATGTCGTGGTATGATCCTGCATCGTGAGTGAGCCTATACAGCTTGAATACGAGAAACCTCGCCCATACAGTGGCCCTGCTGTTGCTTCGCTGGCGATGGGTTTGTGTAGCGGGCCCGCAGGAATGGCCGTGATCTGGGCTGGCGAAAAGTACAATTATCAATTCGTCGCAATCGGAATTATTGCGTTGGCAGTTTTTATTTTGGTGGCGTTGTTTTTTTCCATAGCCGTTTATATCGATTGGAAGCCCTCGGATAATTTGCGCGGTAGAAACTTGGCGATGGCAGGATTTCTTGCCGCGGCGGGTTGGGGAATCACGATCTTCCTCATGGTTCAGTACGCTTGGGATCATTTGGAATAATCGCAGATTTGACGTTGCGGCCGTGTCTATCCCCGTTCATTCCGATTCCACTTTCAATTTCCACTTGGGGCATTGGCCGAAAAATCGGCAAGGGTTATTGTAGAAAATCTCGATGGCCTCGCGCCGGCTGTGGCTGCGGCGGCGGTATTCCAGAAGGGTGTCGATGAGCATGTGCGGCCCGGACTCGCCCCAGTCGCTGGCGCTGTTGACGCAGATTTGGTCGGGGCCGAATTGTTCGAGGATGTCGACGCCGCGCTGGGGGGTTGCTTTGCTGACCGGGTAGATCGTGAGGCCGCACCAAAAGCCACAGTCGCGGGCCATGCGGATCGTGTGCTCCTCGCAATGGTCGATCAGGACGCGGTTGGGTTTGATCCGGCGGTCGTTCTTCAGGATGTCGCAGATGATGGCGGTGCCCTTGTGTTTGTCTTCCAAATGTGGGGTGTGGATAAGGATCAGTTGATCGTATTTGGCGGCCAGATCGACCTGCTCCTCGAAGATGGTGATTTCGTTGGCGGTGTTTTTGTTGAGGCCGATCTCGCCGATGCCGAGAACGCGTGAATGGTCCAGAAGGGGCGGGATCAGGCGGATGACCTCGCGGGAGAGGGTGACGTTTTCGGCTTCCTTGGCGTTGATGCAAAGCCAGGAATAATGGTCGATGCCAAAACGCGCGGCCCGGCGGGGTTCGATATCGGTCAAATGATGAAAATAATCGGCGAAGCTGGATGCGGAGGAACGATCGAACCCGGCCCAGAACGCGGGCTCGGATACGGCCACGATGCCGCAACGGGCCATGAATTGGTAGTCATCGGTCGTGCGGCTGACGCAGTGAATGTGAGGGTCGATCAGGTTCATCTCTTGACGGCTTTTGGGTAAGCGGGCGGCGGTGTTTTATCCGAGAGAATCAATTGGACACGCTCGGCCCGATTGGGACCATCCCCCAATAAGACGGCCAGGGCCTCGCGAAGTTTCAAAAGTCGTGGATCAGCGGGCGCGACGCGGTTGCGTTCGAGGCGGTCGAGATCGGCCGCCAGGGAAAGGCATCGCCAGCGCATTTCCAGGAAAGAATCATCGGGCAGGGTTTGAGTTTCTGACATTCTTTAATTGTATAACTTCTGATCTGGAATTCGCGAAAAAGTAGGATAAAATAGTCTCGCCGCGATGGAGCCGAGAGATTGGCGAACGTTGCGGCGGCTGCCGCCGAGTACTCCCTGCGACAGCCATGTTCCCGGAAAGGCGTTTCCGGGATTAGGAGCCCGGCGGCGGGCGACAAGCTCGCGACGGCTTGGCAGGACCCGATAGGCGCCGCTTTTAGCGTGTGTCTTATCAATGAAATGGAGGTGATCCGTGACCTATTCTGACTGTACGTGCGCTGCTGTAAGCAGCCTTCGCGGGTGAGACTCCCGCGATGCACGCAGCTGCTTATGGCAGCTCACAGCAGTTCATTCTGCCAAGCCCCGGGATTATGTTCCGGGGCTTCTTTTTTTTGGATTTGAAATCCCGATATAGAAATGGTATAATTTCTATACATAGATGCTGCGATTTGAATTCGATCCGATTAAATCTGAAAAGAATCGGTTGAAGCATGGAATCGATTTCGTGGCGGCACAGGAAATCTGGGAGGACGATGAGAGGGTTGAAACGCAATCCCGAAGCAAGAGCGAAGAGCGGTTTCAAGTACTCGGCCGTGCTCGGGGAAAAATATGGGCGGCTTTTGTGACTTACCGCGGTGAAGTCATTCGGATTATTTCCGTACGGCGAGCGAGAATCGAGGAAAGGAATCGTTATGAAAAAGAACAATAAGAAGAAAAAGGAACTCACGGCAGAAGAACTTGATGCAATGCACGATGCCGGAGTTGATATGACGGAATATCTGGATTTGGCGACCAGCCGTCGGCCTGGACGGGAGGTTCATCGTGTCAATGTGGATTTTCCGCAATGGATGATTGACCGTATGGACGACGAAGCGAAACGGCTGGGCGTTACGCGCCAGTCGATTATTAAGGTTTGGATCGCCGATCGAATTGCGGCGTCCACGAAAAAGATTGCGTAGTAGACTCGGAGGAACCATTACGCCCTTAAATCCAACCGCATTTCCGTCTCGATCCGGACAAAGCCGGCATTGACATAGATCGAGCGGCCCTGGGGCATCGCGTGCATCGAAATCTTCCCGCAATCATTTTGCCGGGCGTGATCGATCAGCATTTGCAGGAGCCGGGTTGCGATGCCGCGGCGGCGATATTCGGGGAGAGTAAACATATTCATGATGTAGGCTTCACGGCCGGTGGGGTTTCGGTTGGACGGGGGATGGCAATGGAATACGAGTCCGCTGGTGGCGATGATTTTGGTTTCGGCGACGGCGAGAAAGCCGATGAATCCATTTGACGGTATCGCCTTCGAAAAATATTCGGTGAGGGAAGCGCGGAGGATAGGGTCGGAGCCGGTTGCGCTGGAGACTTCGGCGAGGAATGCGAGGCGCAAATTGACCAGCGGATCGACGTCTTCCGGTGTGGCCCGTCGATAGAAGCAAATCGGCTGCATTTGCCTTCAGGGGAAAGTTATGCCTTCGGCGGTTCCTTGGCCTTGAGCCAGGGCATCATCTTCCGCAATCTTCGGCCGGTGACTTCGACGGGGTGGTTGTTGTCGGCTTCGTAGAGCCGCTTGAAGTTCTTCATGCCGCCTTCGTATTCGGCGCGCCATTCCTTGGCGAATTGGCCGCTGGTGATTTCGGCGAGAATCTTTTTCATCTCGGCTTTGACGGCGGGCGTTGACGATGCGCGGGCCGCGGGTGAGGTCGCCGTATTCGGCGGTGTTGCTGATGGAATAGCGCATGTAATCCAGGCCGCCCTGGTAGATCAGATCGACGATCAGTTTCACTTCGTGAACGCATTCGAAGTAGGCCATCTCGGGGGGATAGCCGGCTTCGGTGAGGGTTTCGAAACCGGCCTTGATGAGGGCGGAAAGTCCGCCGCAGAGGACGGCCTGTTCGCCGAAGAGATCGGTTTCGCATTCATCCTTGAAGGTGGTTTCGATGACGCCGCTGCGGGCGCCGCCGATGCCGCGCGCCCAGGCGAGGCCGATGTCGCGGGCTTTGCCGGATGGCGTTTTGATGGATGGCCAGGAGGCAGGGGACGCCGCCGCCGCGCTCGAATTCGCTGCGGACCAGATGGCCGGGGCCTTTGGGGGCGACCATGACGACGTCCACATCCTTCGGGCGGGACGATGGTTTTGAAATGGATGTTGAATCCGTGCGTGACGCCGAGGGCTTTGCCGGCCTTGAGGTGCGGGGCAATGCTCTTGGCGTAGACGCCGGGCTGCACTTCATCGGGGAGGGTGACGATGATCAGGTCGGCGGCCTTGACGGCATCCTCGACGGTGACGGGTTCGAATGCCGTGTTGGATGGCGAGTTTGCCGTTGGGGCTGTCCTTGCGGTTGGCGACGATGACTTTGACGCCGCTGTCGCGCAGGTTCAGGCCGTGGGCGTGGCCTTGGGAGCCAAAGCCCAGGATGGCCACGGTTTTGCCCCGCAGGGCGTCGAGGGGGGCATCTTGTTCATAGACCATTTTTAGAGGCTCAGGCATCGAATCTTTCTCCGGTAATAGAATGGGGGGTGGATGGTAAAGGGATTGGGGGGATGTGTCAAAACTGAACATTGGGAGAAGGAACTTGATGTAATACAATCTTGTGGAACGAAATGCGGGAGGAACAATTCATGGTCAACAAGGCGATAGAACCCTTGATTCTCGATCTCCTTGAGTGGGTCGCAAAGGGGGACAGGAGCTACGAGGAAGTGATGGCTGCGTGGCGGACGTCGTGCCCGAGGCTTCCGGTTTGGGAGGAGGCGAATGATCGGGGACTGGTCGTGGCGGATGAAGAGAACGGCCGGCGGATTGTGAGGATCACGCCGTCAGGTCGTGCATTGCTGCGGCAGCGCATGGAAGGTTCGAAGCGGGCGGAAATCCCGCCCCGTTAGAACATTCCTTAGAATAGTCAGATTGGAAGACCGATTTGCTTGAACCTGCAATGGTATCACATGCCGCAGGTCCGGCGGTGGAGGTGCATTAATCAAGTTCCACAATCGCTTTGCTCTATACACTTCAAACGAAATGCCCGCCACGACCAGGACCAACAGCATAATGATCAAGATTCGCCGGACCATTTTGCGATGACCGCCGGTTCCCAACCGACGGCCTCGTTCTCTTCGACGAATGGTTCCGCGAATTGTTCCACAGATTCTGGGGATGGGGAGTCTTTGCCCTCAAAGGTTCCCGACAATTCGGAACGTCCCCGGTTATCGCGCTAACTCGCCGCGTTTTCTGGCGCTGAGTCGACGCTCGCATCCTTGTTTTGGGTGGTTGGTAAATCCATGGCGATGATCTTGTCGAATAGCTTTTCGATTTCGTCGTCAGTCAGCGCCATAATTTCAGGCTCCGACATGCGGAGTTTTTCGCGCGAATCGTTAACACGACTACGTATTGCGTTTCGGGTCAGTTGATCCAGGCGGTATCCTTGCACCGCGCTGCGACTGATGGCCCGCTCAATGCGTAAGGCTTGAGCCATTTCTTCACGAAAATGCATTAATAGATCGTAGCGTTCCTGATTTACCTGGACGATTTTGCGAAGAACGGGCCCAATTTGATCAGAGGCTCGGGGCATTTTTCCTGCGCCGGGGAAGGCTGTGAACGAATTTGACGGTTTCACTTCGGGCGATGCGGGGCTCGAGCCTCGCGGCAACTCCGCAGGCGCGATCTGCTGCGACGAGTTTGTCGGCAGTCTCGTTTCCGTATCGCGGTAGCGATGGAGCAGGTAGTGGATGATGTGGCACTGAACCTTCCAGAACCACGCATCTTCGGCGGTTGGGGTTTCCCTGAGCTTTCGGAACAGCGTGGCAAATCGCGCCTGCCAAAGCGTGAGAATTTCGGCTGGGGCGGATTGATTGAGAAAGCGCTTCGTGTTTCGATTGCGTCGAGGCATAAAGCGATCCGGAACTGACGGCAGATAATTATATCACGAATGGCCTGCCGGGCGATTCAATACGGGCGAGACGTCCGTGCCACATTAAAATTCAGGGAATCCGGTTGCCGATCGGCGGGACGCCGCCGGCATTCGGGACATCACTGATTCAACATCAGTGCTGTCCCCTTATCCGCTTCAATTCGATCTGATCCTCCGGTACCTCGATCGCGGCTTCTGAAAAGCCAATAGACGGCGGATGCTCCCAGGATGCAAAACAGGCCGCCGATTTGGAGGGAAAAGGCGGAAGAAGTGCGAGAGGCCAGAAGGCCCATCCAGAAGCTGCCGATGGGCATGCCACCGCCGAAGACCAGGGCCCAGATGCCCATTAGTCTTCCGCGCAGATGGTCGGGGGACTGGGTTTGGATGATGCTGTTGCCGATGGAGAAAAATAGGATGATGCCGAAACCTGCGAAGAAAAGGAGAAATGCGGCGCCGAGTGGCTCGCGCATGAAGCCGAAGAGGATAATGAAGATTGCATAGATGGCGACGCCGGCATAGAGGGCTTTGACGTTGACGATGCGCGCTCCCTGTGCGGCGACGAACAGGGCGGCGGTGCAGGCACCCAGGCCGTTGAGGGCCAGGAGCCAGCCGTAGCCTTGAGCGCCCAGGCGCAACCGGGTTACGACGAAGGCGGATAACTGGGATTGGTAGGCCCAGCCTCCGATTCCCATGATGAAAAGCAGGGCGGTGGATATGGCGATGGCGGGGTTGGTTCTTAAATATTTGAAACCCTCGAAGATGTATTTGCCGTCGGCGCTTACTTTTTTGGGTGCGTAATGCGAGGCGGGAAGATCGATTTTATGAATCGCGTAAAGAACGGCCAGGTAGCTGACGGCATCCAAAAGAAAGCACCAGGAGGCTCCGAAGTAAGCGAGTAGAAGGCCGCCGATGGCTGGGCCGACGACGCGGGTGGAATTGACCATGGCGCTGTTGAGGGCGATGGCGTTGACCAGATCTTTCTTGCCGACCAGTTCCACCATCAGGGTTTGGCGGGAGGGCATTTCGAAGGTGGTGGATACTCCCCAGAGGAAGGCGAAGATCATCAGGTATTCGATATGAACTGGGCCGCGGAATAACATCAAGGCAAACGTCAGCGAGGAGAGGAGAGAAAACCAACTGGTCAGGGTAAACATTCTGATTTTGGGAATGCGGTCGGCCAGCGAGCCGGCATAAATGGCGAAAAGGAAAATCGGCAGGGAATTGAGCATGAAAACAATTCCCAACAGCAATTCCGAATGCGTGAACTGGAACGCAACCCAGCCCAGGGCGGCGGTGCGCGTCCAAGTGCCGATCAGCGAAATGGTCTGTCCGGAATAAAAATAGCGGTAATTGGGATGACGCAGGGCGGAGAAAGTTTTGTGCCACCCTTTTGAGGGGGCAAGTCCCGCGCTCTCGGCTTCAGATTCTTGCAGGGTTTCGGGGGAGATCATGTCTGTCAGGCCTAGCTTTGCTCGGCGATGAATTCATCGACCGAATGGACTGTTGCCTGGACCGGGAAAATCTTTTCGGTGAGGACGCGGTGAACTTCGGGGTCGTTGTCGAAGCAGGCGTCCTTGAGGACGGTGCAACGGAAATCCAGATCGAAAGCACGCCGCAGAGTGGAGAGAGTGATGCCGCTGGTGGAGATTCCGAAGAAGACCAGGTTTTCGATGCCGAGTGAGCGAAGAAGCAACTGGAGATGATTCTCGGAGAATGCGGAGACACGTTGTTTATAGACCACAAGGTCGTCGGGGCGAAAGATTGATGGGTGGATTTCAGCCGATGGCGTGCCTTTTACAAAGACATTGTTCTGCTTCGCCCTCTTCAATGGCGAATCAAAATCCGGAATTTCCGGATGGCCCTGGGAAAATCCGAGTCCCACGTGGATGATCCGGAACGGTTTTTTTCGAGCGAATTCAACAGCTTTGGATGCGTTGGGGACGATCGCCTCTGCGGCGGGGGCAAATCCGAAAATCCCTTTTTGGAAATCGAGGGTCAGCAAAGCTGTTTTGGTTGGATCAAGTTTCATGCGGGTCTCCTTCGTGTTGTTTGTGAATAGCACCGGCGAGATTTCCGCCGTGAAACTGCCCGAAATGGCGGGCGTGCATCAGCGATATAAGCAGGGCGCCGAGCCCCGCGGCTAGGACGTGGCTGGTGTGGCGTAAGTCGAAGATTCCGACGCGAAATATGAGCAGGTAACCGACGGCTATGTTGAACGATCCCCAGAGGACGTTGACGGTGGATGAGGAAAGGCCTTTTCCGGGTGGTTTGGCAAACGGGCTTTGGAACGGGCGGCCCATCACTCCGCTGACGAAGTGCGGAACGGCGTTGGCGAGGAAAACGCTGCCGAAAAAGTAGGAAACGAAGTTAATCCAGTCCATGGTCGGGTTCTCCTTATGTCTGCGCGCGTCTCTCTTCGTCGCGCGTTTGTTCGATGACATCGAAAATCACGGCGATGCCGTCAAGCAATTTTTTCCGGTCGCTTGCTGAGAGAGTTTTTATCGCGCCCACGTATTTTCGGGCGGCTTTGAGGCGGACGCGCTGTGTCATGGCCGCGCCTCTGGCGGTCAGGCGCAGTTTTATCTGCCGCCGATCGGTGGGATGCGGATCGCGGCGGGCGAAACCGAGTCGGATCAGGTGATCGACAATTTTGGACATGGCCGGCTGGGCGACCTTGGCGCTTTTGGCCAGCTTGCCCACCTGGTCTTTTCCGTATTCGATGGCCAGCAGGATCCGCAGTTGGGTGAAGGTCAGTTCCTTGACGGCCGGATAAGATCGCGCCCCGTCGCCGGGGGAATTAATCTCCTCCTTCAAGGAGATGAAGATCGGTACGGCGATCTCGTAAAGGCTTTGTGCAATGTTCAACGGAGTGGATTGCATATCTTTTATTATTATATGATAAAAGATATGCAAATGTCAAAAAACTTGTGCATTTTAGGGATTTGATGGCTGGATCGCTGGGGGAAATGCGGAAAATTTTTATCGTTACGGTTCTCGTGCCGTATGGCCGCGCTGGCTCGAATGCGGTGCTGCGTGGGCGCTGCGGGCGTTGCCGGCTGGCCCGTTGAGATTCGGGGCGGCCTTTTGCGATGGCGCGAAAATGCAGGGTTGTCGAAGGTTAAGGGAGATCTTTTCCCGTTGGCTGAGGTTTGGGATCGCCGTCAATAATCTTCGGTAGTGGGGTGAGATCTGGTTCGATGAATTTAGTCTTGGCGTCGGGGTGCATGCGGCGATGGGGGGAATAGAAAAATCTCAGCACGTGTTTCGACATTAGTTGTGGATGGGTGTCGCAGAATTCATCAGCGGTGCGCACGGGAAATGCGTGTTCGTATGCCCGCATCACGGCGGCGACCAGGTGTAAGAAGGCGACGGTCGTGGTTTGGTTGTAGCCGCGGGTTTGGCTTTCGGGGACGTTGTTGGCGGCGTTGTATTTTTTGATACCGGCGCAGATGTAGGAGAGTGCTTCATCGAAGGGGTATTTTTGCAGCTGTAGATATGCGATCTTCACATGGGCGCGGTGAGTCCATTGGTCGAAGGGCAGCGTGAGGTCCTGAAATTGCCGTAATAGTTCGGCGTCATCCATGATCGGAGGTTTTTGGGGCGACGCGGGTGGGGAGGGATTCGGTTGTAGCCAAAATTGCGACCAATTCGGAGAATATTGTGTCGGGTTCGGTCATTCGGCCGACGCCGACGTTGCGGCAGGCGAGCCAGCCGGGTTCGGGGCCGATGAAGCGGTAGCCGAGGGCGTCGAGTTTGGCGACGTTTTGTTTGGCGATGGGGTTTTCCCACATGCGGTTGTTCATGGCGGGGGCGAAAACCACCGGGCAGGCGGCGGCGCAGACCATCAGGCTGACCAGATCATCGGATAATCCCGCGGCGATTTTGGCGATGGTGTGATTCGTCGCGGGGGCGACGAGCATCAGGTCGGCACGCTCGGTCAGGGAGATGTGCTGCGGATCGGAACTGTCGGGCAGGTCGAAGGTGCCGGTGCGCACGGGGCGGCCGGAAAGGGCCTGGAAGGTCAGGGGGGCGACGAAGCGCTGGGCGTCGGGGGTCATGGCGACGGTGACGCCGGCGCCGGCCTGGACGAGTTGGCTGACCAGGTCGGCGACTTTATAGGCGGCGATGCCGCCGCAGACGCCGATGATCAGTTCGCGACCTTTGAGGGTGGCGGGCATGGGTTTGGGGGCCTCTTGGGGAGCGGACCGGGCCGGCACGGCCCGGCTTCTCTTTAAGGGAACGCGTATTTTCTTCGGGCGGCGCAGGCCGCTGGCTTCGTAGTCGATGGCGATCTTGTCCTGGAGGATTTCCTGGATCGCGACTTCCAGATCGGTCATGTTGCCGCGGTCGACGAGCGGGCGTGCGCCGTCCATCAGTTCGAGGATGCGCTTCTGGATCAGCGCGGTCAGCTTAAACCGGCCGCCGACTTTGGCCACGATTTCGTCGCTCTTCAATGCTTCAATCATAGATCAGATTCCTCCACTGCGTTTGTGTCTGATGATTTTGATGATCTCCTCGACGGCGCGGTCCAGGTCGTCGTTGATCACCATGTAATCGAACGCCCGGCTTCCTTTGGCCATGTGAATTTCGCGCTTGGCGGCCCGGAAGCGCTTTGAGATTTCGTCACCGCTGTCCCGGCCGCGGCCTGCAGGCGATGCAAAAGTGTAGGCTCATCGGGCGGAAGAATGAAGATGGCGAGGACATTGCGGGTACTGATAACGGACCTGCAAAGCCCCCTGAACGTCGATTTCCAGCAGAAATCCTTCCCCTGGGCCAGCAAATCCAGGGCGGGATGCTTGGGGGTTCCGTAATAATCGTCGTAAACCTGGGCATATTCCAGGAATTCATCGGCTTCCAGGCGGCGGAAGAACTCTTCCTTGGAGATGTGCTCGTATTTCTTGCCCTTGTCGTCGCCATCGCGTTTTGGGCGGGTGGTGGCGCTGACGATGTAACTGACCGAATATTTCTCGGCCAGCTCGCGCGAGATGGTGCTCTTGCCGACGCCTGATGGGCCGCAGAGGACGATCAGAAGACCGGGATGTTTGAGTTGGGTGGCCATCGGGGTGATTTACTCGACGTTCTGAACCTGTTCCTTGAGACGGTCGATCGCGCCCTTGATCTCGACGATATGCCTGGCGATCTCGGCGTCGTTGGCCTTTGAAGCGATGGTGTTGGCCTCGCGGAGCATTTCCTGGGTGATGAAATCGAGCTTGCGGCCGGCGTGTTCGCCGGTTTTGCAGGCGTGCTCGAACGCCTCGAGATGGCTGGTGAGGCGCTGGATTTCCTCGCTGATGTCGGCCCGCTCGGCGAAGACGGCGACTTCCTTAAGAAGATCGGCCTGGTTGACCTGAAGCTCGGCCTTGCTCAGGAGCAGGTTGACGCGCTGGGTTAGCTTGCGGTGATAATCTTCGATCACGACGGGGGCGCGTTTTTCGATTTCCGCCAGATGAGTGGCGATCAGCTTTGAATGCTTGAGCAGATCGGTCATCAGCGAATGGCCCTCGCGGGCGCGCATGGCGGCGAGTTTGGTCGATGGCGACGGAAGTCAGCTCGCGGATGACGGCGCCGTGGCGGGCGATTTCGTCGGTTTCGTCGCGCGGCTCCTGGCAGACGCCGGGGAGTTGCACGAGGCTGGCCAGGTCGATGCTGACGGTCGAGCCGAGTCCTCGGATTTGCTGGAGCTGCTCGAGATAGGCGGTCAGGGCCTGGGTGTTGATGTGGTACGCGGCCTCGGCGCTGTCGGTGCGCATCTTGAGGATATAGGTGATCGATCCGCGGCCGAGGCCTTCGCGCAGGAGCGTTTCCAGTTCCGGTTCCAGGCCGCTGAGATTGTCGGGGAGCTTGATGACGGATTTGAAAAAGCGGTTGTTGAGCGAGCGGATTTCGACGGCGTAGTGCGTCCCGTTGCGCTCGGCGCTGGCGTCGCCAAATCCGGTCATGCTGACAATCATTTGATCTCGATCCGTGAAAGGACTAACTCAATGGCCCGAGGGCGAAGCCGGCGTGCCGGCCGGGACTTGTTGGGTCTGCTGCGTGGACTGCGGGGTTGGGCCCAATCTGTCGCAGACCAGGTTCAGCACGACGGCCAGTATAACGAAAAGTGCGAAAACGATGCTGGTGGCCCAGGTGAGCACGTCGCCGGTCTTGGCGCCGAAGGCGGTGTTACCGCCGCCCCCGCCGAATGCGCCGGAGAGTCCGCCGCCGCGGCCTTTCTGGATCAGGACCAGCAGGATCATCACCACGCAGAAAAACAGGAACAGGGGCAGAAAGATCCAATAAAGAACAAGCATGCGGTACTCCGTGACAATTATAGCGCGGCCGCCGCGATGGCGAGGAAGCCATCGGCCTTTAGCGATGCGCCACCGATCAGACCGCCATCGACATCCGGTTGCGACAGCAGGCCGCGGGCGTTTTCGGGCTTCATGCTGCCGCCGTATTGAATCCGCACGCGATCGGCGAAATCCTTGTTCCAGCACTTGGCGATGTGCTGGCGGATATACGCATGGACTTCCTGTGCCTGGGCGTCGGTGGCGTTGCGGCCGGTGCCGATCGCCCAGACGGGTTCATAGGCGATCACCAGCCGCTGCGGGTCCTGCATGGCATCGCTAAGTTCCTCAAGCTGATGCCTGAACCACGTCAAATGTCTGCGCCGGCATCGCGCTGTTCGAGTTTTTCACCGACGCAATGGATGAGGGTCAATCCGCCTGCATAAATCGCCTGGGCCTTGCGCGACACAAGTTCGGAGGATTCGTGCAGGACATGGCGGCGTTCGCTGTGGCCGGCGAGGACGAATTTCACGCCGACGTCCTTGAGCATCTCGACCGAAATCTCGCCGGTGAATGCGCCGTTGTTTTCAAAGTAGGCGTCCTGCGCGCCGAGCAACACGGCCGAGCCGGCGATGGCCTGGGAGACCGCATCGAGATAAACAAACGGCGGGGCGATGCCGACCTGTACGCCGGCGAGGCGCGCCTTTGGCGACAGCCTTGGCCAACTCAACGGCGCCAGCCTTGAGCGTGTTCATTTTCCAGTTGCCGGCGACGAATGGTGTTCGATCCATTTAAGGTTCCGATCTAAATTCAAATCAAATGCAAAAGAATCTCACGCAGAGCGCAAGTGCAGAGAAAACTCTGCGCCTTGCGCCTCTGCGTGAGATTCCTTCTTCGTTTTTATCTGTGTGCATCTGATTTATATCTGTGGCAAATATGTTTTTAAGCCCTGGCCGGTTCCCCGGATTCGGCGAATTCCTTGTTGAAAATCGCGGCGATCTTGCGCAATTGGACCATCAAATCCCTGAAGGTTTCGGGCAACAGCGCCTGGGGGCCGTCGCACTGGGCTTCGCTGGGGCAATAATGGACCTCGACGATGATACCGTGAGCGCCGGCGGCCATACCGGCGGCGGCGATGGAGGAAACGTAATCGCGCTTGCCGGCGGCGTGGCTGGGATCGACGATAATCGGCAGGTGCGTCCAGCCCTGGACGACCGGGATGCTGGTGATATCCAGGGTGTATCGCACGGAGTCTTCGAAGGTCTTGATGCCGCGCTCGCAGAGGATCACGCCGCGATTGCCCTGGCTGAGGACGTATTCGGCGGAGAGAAGCCAATCCTTGACGGTCGCGGCCAGGCCGCGCTTGAGGAGGACGGGCTTGCGGGTTTTGCCGACCTCGCGAAGGAGATCGAAATTCTGCATGTTGCGGGCGCCGATCTGGAAGCAATCGACGTATTTTTCCATCTGCTCGACCTGCCGGGTGTCCATGACTTCGACGCAGATGGGCATGCCGAGTTCATCGCCGCATTCGCGCATCCATTGGAGGCCGGGAATTCCCGAGGCCCTGAAAGGAATAGGGGCTGGTTCGGGGTTTGTAGACACCGCCGCGGAGAATTGTTGCGCCGCCGTCGCGGACTTCGCGGGCGATGCGGAAAAGCATTTCCCTGTTTTCGACTGCGCAAGGCCCGGCAATGCAGGCGGCGTGATTGGCCGCCGATCTTTACTTTGGGAACCGATCCACCGCCGACTTCGACGACCGAATCGTCCTCGTGAAACTCGCGGCTGGCGAGTTTGTACGGCTTCATGATGGGGACGACTTTTTCGACGCCGTCGAGCGAGGCCAAGTGGTTTTGATCGATCAGCCCGTCTTCGCCGACGGCGCCGATGACGGTGCGGAACTGGCCCTGGCTGAGATGCGGCTGGCATCCCATCCGCTGGATTTCGGAGACGACGCGGTCGATGGCCGCCTGCGGCGCGTGCTGGTTCATTACGATGATCAAGGCGGAATCTCCTCGAAAAAACCGGGGTTTTTTGCCCTACCGGAGCGGAAACGAGGCATTTTACTGGGTATGGAGGGGGGAGACAATAGTGGGGTTGGAATCGGGCCGATAGTTGTTTTAGCTAGACTATATATCTAGACTAATATTATGACGCACCAAGGAAAAGAAACGCACACGGTTACCGCTTTTGACGCCAAGAATCGGCTTGGCCGGCTGCTGGACCGTGTACAGTCTGGGGAGGAACTGGTGATCACGCGGCATGGGGAGCCAGTTGCGTGGCTGGTTCCGTTTGAGAAAAGAGCCGGTGAGCGGGTGAAGTCGGCGCTGGAAGTGTTCCGGAAAGTGCGAGAGTCACTCAACGCGGCCGGCGAGAAGATAACGAGCGAAGAAATCCGGGCCTGGCGCGATGAGGGGCGGCGATGAAATGGATAATCGACGCTTCGTTTGTCGCTGGCCTGTTTCTTCCGGATGAGATGAGCGAAAAAGTAGCTGCGCTGGCCAAGGATTTGGTGAAGGAAGAGGCTGCGGCTCCTGCGCTATTGCAATTGGAAGTGACCAATATTTTTCTAACCGCTTCACGTCGCAAACGAATCAGTGCTTCGCAATTGAAAGAGCTTTCGGAGGCGTTTGAAGAGTTGCCGATTGTTTTTCATTCGGCATTGACAGGGTCTCAGCGCGCTGAAGTGTTGCGGCTTGCGCTGAAGCATGGTTTGAGCGCTTATGATGCGGGGTATCTTGAACTGGCGATGAGATTGGGGATGGCACTGGTTTCTCTGGATAAGTCGCTGGTTCGAGCCGCCATGGCGGAGGGGGTGCAGGTACCGAGGGGATTGAATTGATTCACGCATGCTCGGCCACGGGCTGCGAGAGAATCTCAATTTTCACCCGTTTGATCCGCTGGGGTTCGGCGTCGAGCACCGTGTAGCGCACTTTGTCGTGTTCGTATACCGCGCCTTTTTCGGGGATGCGGGCGAGGCTCGTGGTCAGGAAGCCGGCTAATGTTTCGTAGCCGGCATCTTCGGCTAGGTTGAGGCCGGCGAGACGATTCAGGTCGTCGATGCGGATGCGGGCGTCGGCGTCGACGGTTTTGTCGTCGATCTTCTTCAGCATGGCCGGCTCGTCGGTATCGTGCTCATCGGATATTTCGCCGACCAGTTCCTCGAGGACGTCCTCGATCGTTACGATGCCGGAGGTGCCGCCGTATTCGTCGAGGACGATGGCGAAGTGAACCTTCTGGTGCTTGAAATCGCTGAGCAGGTCGCTGAGCGGTTTGGTTTCGGGGACGTAGATGGCGGAGCGGATCATGTCGCGGATGGAGAATTTGGGGATGGATTCGCCGAGCAGCTTGATGAGATCGCGGGCGTGGAGGATGCCGACGATGTGGTCGAGGTTTTGTTCGTAGACGGGGATGCGCGAATGGCGGGATTCCTCGATGGCGTGCTTGACCTCCTGAAGCGTGGCATCGGCGGGGAGGGCGGTTACGTCGGGGCGGGTGGTCATGATGTGCCCGGCGGTGGCGTCGCGGAACTCGATGACGGATTCGATCATCTCGCGTTCCTGCTCGTGGACGACGCCTTCTTTTTCGCCTTCCTCGACGGCGGAAAGAATTTCATCGTCGATTTCCGATTCGCTGTTTTCCTCAGGAGCGCCCAGAGCGCGGCGGACCACGTCGTCGGTGCTGTGACTCAGTTTGAGAAGGGGGAAGGTCGAGCGGCGAAGCACATGCAAGACAGGGGCGAAGAAGCCGACGAATTCAGCGCCGGCGTATTTGGCGGCGGCGTGGGGGATCGTGACGGCGACGAATATCGCGATCACGCCGGCGACTATCACCGTCATGGCATAGCGAATGAGCGGGCTGTAATAGGTCTGCTCGAACGAGGCGAAGACAAGCACCCAGATGAGGATATTGGAGAATTGCCGGAAGACGGCGGTGAGGAAGATCAGGTCGGGGGTGTTTTCGGTGACGGTTTCATACCAACGATCGGCGTCGCGTCGGCCGAGGAATTCGGCGAGGCGGCTGTGGGAATATTCGCGCAGGGAATAGGTCATTGTGGAGAAGAAAAATGAGAGGAGGGAGGCGAGGACGACGCCCCCGACGGTCAGATAGAGGTGCATTTTCCGGCTCCAAAGACGGGTCCGATGCCGATTCGGGTGAGAATCTCGTCTTCCTTTGCGTGCATGGCCGCGAAAGTTGAGGCGGTTCTATCGTCGAAAGCGCACAAGTGCAACAAGCCGTGGATGGCGTAAAGAAGCAGTTCATGGGCCAGAGGATGCGACAGCCGGCGGAAGCGTGTTTTGGCGATCGTGGAACAGATGACGATCTCACCGGCGATTGTCCGGCCGCGGGAATCATGGTCGAGCTCAAAGGTGAGGACGTCGGTTGGTCCGGATTGGCCGAGGAATTTCCTATGAAGCGAGGCCATTTGCTTCGCGGGGACGATTGCCAGGGAGAGATCTTTGAGGGGAGACCGGAGCATTTTGTGGGCGGTCAGTATTCCGCGGCGGAGGATAGGAACACACGGCCGCGCTTCGGCGGCGAAAATGGTCAAATGTAAGGCCAACTTCAGGCCAGCTTTGTGACGGATGCGTTCACAGTTTGGTTCACGCTGGTCGAGTTCAAAGTGGGGGGCACGGAGGATTCGGAACTGGGATAGGCGACTCGGCCGTGGTAAATGCCCAGAAGCGTCTTGACGAGGGCGGTTTCGATGCGTTCCAAGTCTCGCAGCGTCAGTTCGCATTCTTCGAATTGGCCGTCATCGAGACGCAGCCGGGCCAGTTCGCGGACTTTGGCTTCGAGGCGGCTGGCGGTGGGTTCGGCGAGCGTGCGGCAGGCGCTTTCGACAACATCGCAGAGCATGACGATCGCGGCCTCCTTGCTGCGCGGCTTGGGGCCGGGATAGCGGAATTCCACGTCGCTGGGTTGCGCGGCGGCATCCGCCTGCTGATCACCCTGACGCTTGGCTTTGCTATAGAAATATTCAACCACTGTCGTGCCATGATGTTGTTCGATGATGGGCAAAATGCTCGTGGGGAGATGGTATTCCTTGGCCAACTCGACGCCGTCTTTGACGTGAGACTGGATGATTCGCAGCGAAAGGCTGGGGCTGAGATTGAGGTGGCGATTTTCGCCGCCCATCTGGTTCTCGACAAAATAATCGGGCTTATGGATTTTACCGACGTCGTGATAATAGCTGGCGACGCGGCAGAGAAGGGAGTTGGCCTTGATGGCGTCGGCGGCGGCTTCGGCGAGGGTGGCGACGCTATAACTGTGGTTATACGTTCCGGGGGCTTCGAGCGCGAGGCGGCGAAGCAGGGGCTGACTGGCATCGGCGAGTTCCAGAAGGGTCATTCCCGTCGTGATTCGGAAGGCTTTCTCGATGAAGGGGAGGATTCCCAGGACGACAAACCCCGAGGCGAAACCGGCGGCGGCGACATATAGGCAATTCTTGGCGATAAACGGGATCGGTTGCATTTCCACGGCACCGACGGCGGCGTTGGCGACGACCATGGCAAGCGCACAATACCCACCCACTTCGATCAGTTTGCTGCGGGTGCGGAGTTCGTCGAGAAGATAGGACGCGCTGAGGACGCCGACCCAGAGGACGAGGAAGGAATCCAATCCCTGGTTGAGGGCACTGGTGACGATGATGGCGTGGACGGTGGCGACGCCGAAGGCGAATCGTTGATCGTAGGCGATGGTCAGGATCATCGCGGCGACGATCGTGGGGGCGATGCCAAAGACGAGAAGCGATCTGCTGCCGATGCCGGCAAGCTCGCTGAGCAGGAGCATTGCCAGAAGGAGGCCGGCCATGGCCAGGGCGCGGGCATGATTGCGGACGCAACGGCGTTGAAATCGGGCGACGTAAGCGGCAAGTATGAAGGTCAGGATGCCGGCGACCAGCGCCAGCCCGATACGATATTGCCAGATGTGGAACACATCGGCGGCGAGGGAGGCGTGATAGGCGTTGTTCTCCTGTTGGAGGAGATCAAAATCGCGGTCGCTTAGGGTTGTGCCGCCGCTGACGATTTTTGAACCGCGGACGAAAACTTCGACGGCGTCATTGGGAGAAACGGTGCTTTCGGCCAGGTTTTGCTGCTCCTGAGTGGCTTGATCGTCATATTGATAATTTGGATTGGCGGCCAGTTCGGCGAAGGTGATGCGGGCGATTTTCGGAGCGAGTCCGAGACCGAAGACGCGGGCGGATTCTTCGAGGCGCGCGTCGAAAGATTCGGGTAGATCGGTGCCGTAGACATCGGCGATGTCGAGATAAAGCTCCTTGGGCTGTTCGCCAGCGGATTGTGGAGTTGGTTGATCGGCGCTGGGAGCGGGTGGAAGCAGGATGACGTGGCGGACCTCTCCGGGAAAACGCTGGGCCAGAATGCTTTCCTGGTCGCGGTCGGATTGATTGATGATCGACAGAATCGAGTCATCTCGAACGAGATGCTTCCTGGCGTAGGCGACGAACTGCTTGACGTCGGATTCATATATCTGCCGGGCGGCGCCGGTGCGGTCTTGTTCGAGTTCGGTGATGGAGCCGCCGTCGAGAATGCCCGAAAGGGGTGCATCCAGCTCCTGGGGCGCACGGTCTTGCACGGTGTCGGGAAGGGCGAGGAGATAACCCTGAATTTTGTCCCAGGGATCGGCGGCGATTCTGCGGTAGACCCTTGGGGCGCTTTCGCGTTTTTGCTTGGCCAGGTTGTCATACAGCGCCCGATCGGTGAAACGGAAATCTACCCGGGCGACGATATCGTGGGGGACGTATTCGCCCGGCCGGTATTGGACGACTTCCTTCCGCATCAGAAGCAGGCAGGTGATGGCTATCCAGAAGATGCCTGCGATGGCGAGAGAGGGGACGAGGTCGTGCGTCGGCAGGTCGGTGGCGGAGCGAGCTTCAAAGTCGTGGCGGTTTTCGCGGATCGCCGAGCGGCGAGAGCAGTTTCGGGATTGATTGAAGAAACCGAACATTATTCCCGGTCCTTCCGGCCCGAGGAGCCGTCGCCGTCGTGTTCGTAGGCATCGACGATGGTCTGGACCAACCGATGCCGGACGATGTCGGAACGTTCGAGTTCGATCATCGCTATTTGGCGTATTCCAGCAAGTTTTTCCATCGCGTCGATCAGCCCACTGCGGACGTTGTCGGGCAAATCGACCTGGGTGGCGTCGCCGGTGACGATTACCTTCGAGCCATGGCCGAGTCTGGTGAGAAACATCAGCATCTGCGAAGCGGTCGTGTTCTGGGCTTCGTCGAGGATGATAGCACTTTCGTTGAGGGTGCGCCCACGCATAAAAGCAAGGGGAATCACTTCGATGATGTCGTTGACCATGAATCGCTTGACCTGATCGAAGTCCATCATGTCGTGCAGAGCGTCAAAAAGCGGGCGGAGATAGGGGTTTACCTTGGCCTGCAGGTCGCCGGGAAGAAATCCGAGACGTTCGCCGGCCTCGACGGCGGGGCGTGCAAGAACGATGCGCTTGACCTGCCCGTGCTTGAGCAGGCTGGCGGCGGCGGCGACTGCAAGATAGGTCTTGCCGGTGCCGGCGGGACCGAGGCAAAAGGTCAGGTCGTGGTGCAGGATCGCGTCGATGTATTTTCGCTGACCGGCGGTCTTGGGCTTGATGCCGCGGCCTTTGAGGTAAACATCAAGGTCGTCGGGGTTGTGCTCGTGGTGATCCTCCTCGACGCCGCCGATGGCGTGACCGACCTCTTCGATGCTGAGCCAATCCTGGCGACGAAGGGTGCGCTGGAGCTGTTCGAGGACGGCGGCGGCCTTGGCAACCTGCTGGTTTTCGCCGATGAGGCGGATTTCCTCGTCGCGGCCGACGATCTGGACGCCGAAGGTGTCGCGGATCATGCGCAGATAACGGTCGGCGGTTCCGAACAGGGCGAGCTTCTTTTCGGGTTGTTCGAGTGTGATGTTCAACTGCACGTTGATCTTCGAGCCGGGGTTGGCGCTCGGCTCCGAAAACAGATCAAATGATAGACAGGCCGGGAGCGAAACGGCTTTGTCTAAGACTGTCTAAGATTCTCGCAGGAATGGGTGAAAAATGCGAGGGGCGATATCGGAAGTGATGTTAAGTCTTTGGCGGAAAATAGTTACGAGCGGACGGTCTATTCATTGTTAAGGAGATTGTTCGGGGAAGAGCTGGAAATATTAAGAATGGTCAAGATACCGCTGGCGGCACCGGGATTTGAAATTGATAAACGACTCATAACGGAGCCCGTTCCAGTAAAGGTATCGGGCGCGATCAGATTGGATGGCGCTGAGCCAATAGCGGGGATTGGTGCGGCGGCATAAGTATGTGGAGGAATGAGGAGAATCGGCGGAGTCGATGGCTGGGGCTGCGGCGCGGGCGGGGGAAAAATGGTCGGAGGTACGACGGGCAGCGCCGATGCGACGAAACTGTCAGACAAGGTTTCAGAAAGCGGAGAAGCGGTGATGGCTTCCAATGTGTAGCTTCCCGCGATGTTGACTCCCAGGCCTTGGAACGTGGCGATGCCATTTGCGCCGACCTGAGCAAATACCGTGGTGCCGGGACCTGCCATGGGTTCATTTTGGACCACGTTGGTGCCCGTGATCGAGGATAACAACGCGTCCGCGGGGCCGGAGAAAATGCGAAGCTCGATGCCCGAACCGTTGCCCACCGGATTACCGAGAGCATCTTCGACGGCTGCCGTAAGACTGAAAGTGCCGTCAGGAGCGACCGTCGGCTGTTGAATAAATCGTAACTGGCTCGGTTGGTTTACGGGCTGGGTACCGGCCGGGAAAACGGAAATCTCCGCGTCATTTATTTGGGCATCGCCATTGGTGTCTGAAAATTCGCAAGTGTAGGTTCCTGGGGCGCTGACCGACAGATCAGTGAAACTGGCGATCCCGTTCTTCGCATTCACGGCGAGAATTCCGCTTATTGCGGTTCCGTAAGGAGCGAACACCGAAATCGAGACTTTGCCGTTGTAACTGATGTCAACACTCCCGTCGGATTTGATAATTTCCACGACGAAAGCCTGGCCGCTATCGCCGATATTGGCGCCGGCGACGGCGAGATATGGTTCTGAAAGCACGTAAATGGAATCGGCACCGGTGGTGGAAAGCAAAACCCTTGGCTCGAGCATTTCCATGTGCACATTGGTCGAAGCGCCGCACAAGTTACGCCGCAGACGCGTGGTGCTATTCATTTGTTGGGTGCTCCTCGGTGGTCTGTTGCAGTTTCCTCGGCGAATCCGATTACCAAACTCTACCCGCGAAACGGGGAGTGTCCAGATATTAATAATTGGCGAGCGGCTGTGGGAGATACTTGGAGTGTTTTGTGTGGAAGAGGTTAAAAGAGGCTAAAAAGCAGATATGCCGCCGGGGCAGCGAGGAGAGGGCTGTCGATTACATCGAGGAGACCGCCGAATCCGGGGATCAGGCTGCCGCTGTCTTTGACCTGAGCGTCACGCTTCATGAGGCTTTCGAGAAGATCGCCGGCTTGGCCGACGCCGCCGATGAGAATTCCGAAGAGGAGGGCCTTGGGCCAGGTGAGGGTGGATAGGGCGTGAGGCCAGATCAGGGAACAGGCCAGGCCGACCAGGGCGGCGGCGGCCAAACCGCAAAACAAACCTTCCCAGGTTTTTCCCGGGCTGAGCCAGGGGATAAGTTTGTGCCGGCCGAAGGCTCGTCCGCCGAAATATGCGCCGATGTCGGTGAATTTGACGACCAGAAGAATCATGACGACCGCTTGCGTGGAGCCTTGAAAACCGTGGAGGCGATCGGCGGAATGCTTGACGCGAAGAGCGATGAGGAACCAGGCGAGGCCGCCGAGATAGAGCATGGCCAGAACGGTGCCGGCCATGTGGGTGATGGCCTCCTCGGATTTTCGTCCCATGGCGCGGCGGATGGCGGCGAGAATCATCGTGAAGACGATGATGAATGCCAGGGTGGAGGCGGCGATGTGTTGGAACCACGGGAACTGGGTCATGAAGGCGTGAATCGCCAGGAGTCCCGAACCAAGGCCGGCGAGAAAGCGATAGGGGCGAATTTGCTCGGCGACAAATAGGTGTCCGACCTCGGCGGTCGCCAACGGAAGCAGGACGATCATCAGAATCAGAAGCCCGACGCCGGCGATGTGGCTGTTTTGCTCGACCCAATAGTCGAAATAAAGCAGTGCGAGAAGCACGGCCAGCATGATGGTGCCGTAAGAAAGACGCTGGCGGAGGGATTGTTGCATGGGGTCGATCGAGCCGGCGGAATCATCGGGATTTTGAGGGATTTGGCAACGTCGGGATTGCCTCGGTGAGAACGAAGCCACCGCCGCGTCGGGCCGGAGTGAAATTCCAGCCGGGGAGGAGGTTGGGATTGACGTCGCTGTTGCTGAAAATCCAGACGTGGGGATAGCGAGCCAATGTGGTTTGCAATTGCGGGCTCGCGGACTTTTGCAGCAGGACGACCGAGTGCGACCATTCTCCGGAATAGTGGGCGATGGCGAAATATGTGAACGGGGGATCGGTATCGAAGTCGTCGCTGCAAATAATCACGGGATCGCCGCGCGGGACATCGCTTGCGATCCAGTGAGAAGCGGCGCGAAGATCGGGAAGTGGTTGGGGGCCGGCCTGCCAGCGGGCGAAAGCGGAAACGGCGGCGGCGAAGACGAAAGCGGCGGGTACAAACTTGCCGAGGCGGGTGAGGAATGGGGTGGCGAAAATCGCGAATATCGCGGGTGAATCCAGCAGCACATAACGGGTGACGGTGATGAAATGCGTGTGGCGAACCACGTCCCAGAGCAAGAGAAATCCGGGCATGCAGATCGCCCAGAGCCACCATAAAAGTAGTTGCGGATTGCGCCTGATTCGCAATGGAGGCGAAAGATAAATCACGGCCGCGAAGGCGGGCATGGTCAAAAATCCAGTTTCCAGGCTGAGGTGAAGGAGCAATCGGCGGGGCAGGTTGAGGAACGATCCGAAGATGTCGATTCCATTGCCTCGGACAAAACCGTCGAATGCGACCAGTTCGCGGGCTCGCCAGAACATGGGGCCCCACGTAACGAGGACAAATGCGAACGCCAGGAACATTGCGAGAAGGACTGTTGTTCGGGTTTTGCCTCGGAGGCTGAGGAGCGAAAACAAGGCGACGGCGATAAAGGCGCCGGCCGTGAAATAATGAGTCAACGCGAATGCGACGAATGCGAGGAAAAGGCCGGCCATCCGTGATTTGGATGGGCCCTTCATTTGGATGATGATCAGCAAATCGCATACGAGAAGGCCGAGGAAAGCGATCATGGTGTAGGGGCGAGTTGTTTGGCTGAAGTCGATCATTGTGGGCGCCAAAGTCATCATGGCGGCGGCAGCGAGACCCTGAGCGGTGGAGGAGGACGATCGGCGAACCACATCGAACATTAGAACGATGGCGGCTAGCGAAAAAACCGTGGACATCATTCGAGTGGCGAAATCGCCGTCGCCGAATAGATCGATCCAGGCGCGCAGGGTGAGGTAATAAAGGGGTGGATGAGTCACGCTGGTGATGCCGGGCCAGATGTGCCATGGCGCGGGCGCGCCGACGAATCCGACGGGCGGCGGGGAATCGATCAGTTGGCCGTATGGCATTTCGAAAATGAGATTTCCGCGACCGGTGGCGAGATAGACGGCCCAGTATTCGTCGAGCCATTGGCTTTGTGAGCCGATCCGGTCCAGTCGAAGGACGGCGCCGATCGTCACCAGAATGGCCAGCGCCGGGAGGATGACCAATTTGGTGTGGCTGCGCGCCAGCCAGAAGTTTTTGAGTGCCTGACGGCGGGCCGCATCCTGCAATTCAACGCGAACGGGATTTCCGGCGGATTGCACCAGATATCGCAGTTCCAGATTAGCGGGAAGACCGAGCTGAGAAGAGATTTCACCGATCAGCGATTCATCAGCCAGGGTGGCATCAACGGATTGCGATGCCCGGCGGCGAAGCGAGATTTGCACCAGTCGCTGTACGGCGTTTCGCTGCTCATCGGTCATAATCTATCGCGATTCGGCGGGCAAAGTTTCGGGAAGGGTTTGAGGGGGAGTATTCGTTTCATCCAGCGCACCGAAACGGCGGTTGCGGGAGGCGAATTCGGCAAGGGCTTTGTGCAAATCCTCAATCGTGAAATCGGGCCAGAGAACGGGGCTTACGACGAGTTCGGCGTAGCTGATCTGCCAGAGGAGATAATTGCTGACGCGCATCTCGCCGGCGGTGCGGATGAGCAGGTCGGGGTCGGGCATGCCGGCGGTGTAAAGGTGGTCGCTGATCATCTGCTCGCGGATGTCGCGGGGGTCGAGCTTGCCGGCGGCGACCTTGGCGGCGATGGCGCGAACGGCATCCGTTATCTCGGCGCGCGAGCCGTAGTTCAGGGCGAGGTTTAACTGCAAGCCGTCGTTGTTGGCGGTTTCGGCAAGCGTCTGATTGACTTGATCGAGGACCAGATCTGGCAGGTTTTCCAGCCGGCCGATCTGTTTGAAGCGGATGTTGTTCTCCCGCATGGTTTCGCGTTCCTGACGGAGATAATCGATGTACATCTGCATGAGGAACGTGATCTCGGCGGGGGGGCGTTTCCAGTTTTCGAGGCTGAAGGAATAGAGGGTGAGGAAATCGGGCGCCTCCGAATTCGCGGCGAAGCCGGGAACATTCGGTGACGATGGACCGAACCATTTTGCGCCCTGCTGATGCCCCTGGACCCGTGGCAAACCGCGCCCGACGGCCCAGCGGCCGTTGCCATCCATGATGATGGCAATGTGCCGGGGAATGTTCTGGATCGGCATTTCGTCAATAAGAGTCATTGGTCAATATCAGTGTAAGACGGTCGGGCTTGAGATTCTACGGGGAAAGGGGAAATGCGGATTTGCAGTGAGGCCATCCCGGCCGTGGCGAGATTATATCTTCATTATTTCTTCGTTGATCGTGTTTTGGGACGGCGCGGACGGAATCGATGTCGTTTGACCCCAACAATGCGGTCCAAAGTCGCGGCGTTGGAAGGCCAGGCGGCTTCGCCCATCCAATAACAGCGGCGTAATGTATCGGCAAATCGTGGGCTCTTGTTGGCGGCTTCGCGCACGCGGGGGAACAATAGATTGAAGTGGTGTTCAAGCAAATGTTCGAGCAGGCAACAGGCTATTGCATCGCGCAGATCGGTTTGCGGATGCTTTCCCCAGCGGAGAACAAATGGCCAGATCTCTTCGGGATGAGTTTTGATGAACTCGTTATTGATGTCGAGCATCGCGCGCCATCGCGGGTCGGCTGGATATAACGGCTTTCCTGGCAGGAGCCGCTCGGCCCGGGCGAGCGCGCGTTGTATGGAGGTGTTGATGGGCATGGGGGATCATGATGGATCGGCAAACAGCCGATTCGTCATTTGATCATAGTCCAATGCTTGTAAAAAATTCGTCGGACAGGGGCCAGCATCAGGCGGATGGTGGTTACGATCGCGCTTAAGAGCCAGGGTACGAGCGATGGGCGGAGAATGTCGACGAACAGGCAATAGCGCACGGCGTCCGACTCGTTGCGCGATTCGTGTTGCAGCGTATCGTCGAAAATGAAGAGCTTGCTGTCGCGCCAGCGATTGACGTGGTCGCCGACCTGGACGTAGGTGCTGGGGTCGTCGATCTCATTGATGTTGTAGAGGACCCGGTAGGTGACGCGGAGGGGGCCGTAATGTTTGCCGATGGATTGCTTCTTGCTGAAGATCGATACGCCGATGGTCCGGATATATTTAAATCGTGTTTGGAATTCCGGAATGTCGAGGGAGGTTTGGATCATCTTGCCGTACCACTGGAAAAAGAACATTCCGCGTTTTTTCTCGCCCATTTTGCTTTCGAGGATGGGGACGAGGTTGCGGTTGTGGGCGGCGTCGATCAAGGTCTGGATTTCGGACTGATATCTTTTGGGCAGATCGGTCAGCTTATAGATTCCCTTGTTCCAGTAGGGCAGGGAAATCAGATCCATCAGGAGATTGAATGGAGCCAGGGCCCAGGTCAGGTTGCCGTTGCCGAAAAAGTATCGCAGGAAGGTGTACAGCTCATAGGGGCGGTTACGAAGGACGTCGAGTACCCCCGCGATAGCAAATATGAGGAACACTTTGGGAATGAACCAGGCCATCAGGGCCAGGGGAATAAGGCGCGTCGAGCGCCTTTTTGGAATATCGGAGGAATCGGGACTTCTTTTTTTTGGGTGGGGAACCGACCAGGGATTGAGCTTGAGTGTCAGTCATCGTGAGTGCAACCGGTACTGTCCAATGCCGGCATCACGACGCACGACGCCGAACGGAATAACGCGGTCGATTGTAACTGGATTCGCCGGCGGTTAATAGAGCCGGTCATTTATGCGACAGTTTCCGGCTGGGCAAGTGGGATGTTAGCGGACCTTGCATCATTTCTGGCAAAATCGCGATTTTTCGTTTGAGGTTGTCGGTGGTGCAGGCGTATATTGGTAGCAGCACCGATGTCGCAGGAGATGGACATCTCGTGGCAGGTGCTCGGCCGAATTGTCCAGGATTGGGGTGGCGCTTCGGCCGAGATCGCGGAAATCAAACCGCTGACCGGGGGATGTATCAACACGACGGTTGCCATGGCGCTTACCGATGGCCGCAAGGTCGTCTGTAAGATTTCTCCACATCGTGTGGACCGCAGCTATGTCAACGAAGCACATCAGTTGAAATTCATGGCCGGCCTGGGGCTGCCGGTGCCGGAGGTTTACACGGCCAAGGTCGGGACGCTGGAAGATCCGTTCAGCTATATCCTAATGGAATTTGTGGAGGGGATGTCTCTGCATCAGGCCAAGCAGAAGTGTTCCGCGGAGGAATTCGACCGGCTGCAAGCGCATCTGGCGGAAATGATGCTGATGCTGCACGAGCAGACCGGTCCGGCGTACGTGCGCGTGGAAGTGGAGCCGATGCCATCGCAGTTTAATTCGTGGCCAACCTTCTACCGTAATGTCTTTGATCCGATTTATCGGGATGTGAGCAAGACGCCGGCGCTTCCGGTCAAGACGCGGAGACATATCGACAAAATCCACGAACGGCTGGATCGCCTGCTCCAACACGATGAAGTTCCACGGCTCGTGCATTGGGATGTCTGGTCGACGAACATCATCGTCCGCCGGGACGATTCCGGCCAATGGAAGATCGCGGCTCTGGTCGATCCGAATTGCAAATTCGCCCATTTCGAGGCGGAGATCGCCTACATGACGCTCTTCCACACGACGACGCCGGCGTTTTTGAAAGCTTATCAGCGACGGCGGCCGTTGACGGATGAATATCATCGCGTTCGCAAATTGGTCTATCAGCTTTATTTCCTATTGAATCACGTCAACCTGTTCGGCGGGGAATATGTGAAGCACGCGATTTCGGCGGTGGATCAGTTGGGGGCGGTGGTTTAGTTTCATTCGGGCGTCAACTTCCCTAAATCAAAAAGCTAAAAAGAGAACGATACATGCAAAAAATCACTCCGTTCCTCTGGTTCGACGGCCATGTTCGTGCTCGCATCCGGGCAATAATCGTTGCCTTTCAAGACGGAGGAATGGTCCCGCCCGGATACGGCCGGCGCCGGATGGCGCATGCTGCACCGGTTACCAACAGGAACATCATCGGGGTAGCTGGTTCCGGGATGGGCGTCCATTCGACCGCAAATTCGCCTTTAGCTCCGTTATAGGTGCCATCGGCGTAGCCGAAGATGTTCCCCGAACTGTCAATGGTTTGCGCTTTGGAATCGGTCCATGTCCCGGCAGCCGGGAGGAATGTCTGGAGGTCCACGGCGGAGTTGGCTGTGCCGGTCCAGACCAAGGCGTTCGATGAAACTGTGCTGGGATATCCGTAGCCGACTTGCTGGATTCCGTTAGTCCACAGCGCGGACGTTTCCACGTAACCGGGGAGATCGGTCGGGCCGAGGTCGACGGCACTAGCTGCCGAGCCGGTCCAAATCGTCGCGTCCTCCTTCCCGTTCCTTAAGTAGACTTGGCCGACTTCCTGGCCATCGCCGACGCCAAATGCCGCTGCGCCATTGGCATCAGCCGGAGTGAGATTGACGGCGCTGGCGGCGCTGTTTTGCCAGAGGATCGCCTGTGCATCAACCGAGGTAAGTTCGCCAAATTCCGGCGCGGCCAGGCCAACCTGGAAATTGCCATCGGTTTCCAACGCTTCCGAAGCTCCCATCCCCAATTGGCTGGGATTGAGGTCGATGGCCGCGCTTGGGCTTTCGCTCGTCCAAAGAAGCGCATGATAGGCAAAAGGACCTACCGTAACGCTCCCGCCCCCGTATCCGACGATTTCCTGCCCGGAAACGCCATTCGCGAAAGTGTTGGTAAAACCGGCCAGATTTGTCGGGGAGAGATCGACGGCGCTGCCGGCCGTCCCACTCCATGCCACTGCGTCAGAGAGTCCGCTGCCGCTTCTGAGCGCAGCGCCCACCTGCATGGCCCCATCAGTTCCAAGGATTTCGGTTCCAAGCGTGGTTGATCCAGACGCCGTCCAAAGAACGCCCACGGAGGAACCGGTGTTGCCGTTGTACCGTGCGCCGACAGCCTGTCCGGCTATAACTTGATTCGCGAGCGCAGAAATATTGGCGTTATTGACGGGAGTCAACGAGAACATCACTGCGCACGAATAAGTCGCCGCTTTGGCGACCGATGCGCTCAAAGCAAAGACCGCGAGAGCTGAAATCGTTGGTCTCATCATTCCCCTTCCGCGTCGCTTATGCGTTAGCGACAAACGTAACGCAAAATGCGTCACAATCCCATTCCAATAGCGATCGAAGTGTGTCTAACCAGTTAATATAACGCGGTGGGGTGGCGAGTCAATTGAAACTTATGATAAGGAATAAACTTGCCCTGAGGACAATCCTGTTTGGCAGACCAAGTAAAGCTAGCGTAGACTAATTAATCTCCGAAAACTGTTCGAAAGTGTTCGATTCTGTTCAACTGCATTCAGAACAGATTTACGGTGAAGTCGTCGCTGGCGGGGTTCCGTGGAGGAAGATGCCGCCGTGCTCGGATTCGCCGGGTTCGTAGACGGTTTTCTCGCAGCCGATGGCGGCGGTGATGAGAGCGATCACGGTCAGGATGATGAGCAAGTGCCGCATGGGCGGACTTTAGACGGGGGATTGTCATTTGGCAACGGACTGGATTCACGGGTGATTTCCGATGGCGGCGTCCTCTGCGATGTAGTCAAATTTCGCGGGATCAAAAGCGGGAAGATTATTTCGTTCCCACTGGATGGCTCGCCGCATCGCCTCTTCGGACGCGACTGGTTCGACATATCCGAGTTCGCTTCGAATGCGCATAGTGTCGACCACCCAATGCTGCGAGAAATCCAAATCTTCCGACAGGTGCGGCGGCAGTCGCGCTTCGGGAAGGGCCACGACTTGGCCGTGCCAGTTGCAGGCGCGGCCAACTTGACGGATCCATTCGGCCCATGAGGGGGTGATCGCGTCACCGACGTTGTATATGCGGCCGGCGGCCAGGGGATTTTTTATCGCCAGCGCGGTGGCGGCGGCGACGTTCTCGGCGTATCCGTGAGTAAAGCGCCAGCCGGCCTGACGTTGGCCGACGAGGATGAAGGGACGGTGATCGTCCATGCGTCGGGTCCAGCCGTGCAGGCGATGCAGAGAATCGCCGGGGCCGTAGACGGCGGGGTAGCGGAGGATGGTGCATGGGAGTCGCGGGTCGGACCGCACGATTCGCTCGACAGCGACTTTGTCATAGTCTGCGCCGTGAATCGAAAGCGCCGCGCGAAGCGGCGCGTCTTCGTTTAGTGGGGTTGGGTCGGGCGTGCCCGGCTCGGTGCGATGCAGACGGCCGTAGGCGCGGTATACGTCGATGCTGCTGATTACCAGAGCGCGAGGAACGATTCCGGCCGCGGCCTGGATCAGGGCGGCTGCATCTGCTTGAGTGAATGCGACCATGTGGACGATGACGTCGAGCTGCAGGGCTGTCAGGCGCTCGCGCATTGCCGGCAATTCCGATTTATCGCCGATTATTTGGGCGGAGCCGCGAAGTAATGGCGAGTCGCTGTGAGATCGATGCAGCAGAAGGACATCGTGGCCGGCGTCGAGTAGGGCGCGAACAGCGAACGGGCCGGTCATATTGGTGCCACCGATGAACAGGACGCGCATGCGTTATCTCCATCCGCCGGCGATGGCGCCGATGATGAAAAATGGTTCGGCGCCGGTGGCGATTACGTCGGGCAGGGGTGTGTCGGGCGAATCGTGGGAGATGTCTTCCTCGCAGGCGAAGAAGCGGACCAATGGGCGGCGATTGTGGGTGACGTGATCGCGGATTGTGCCGCGGAGCATGGGGTAGCGGGATTCGAGGGCGTCGAGGATGGAGCGTTGGGTGATGGGGCTGGGGACTTCTAGTTGCACCTCGCGGTTGGTGCTGGCGAGGGTGCGGAGATGGGCGGGGAGGATGACGCGGATCATTGGATGGTTTGGACCTCGACGGAGACGACGGAGGGGAGATCGCGGACGATCGCGGACCAGTGGTTGCCGGCGTCGGGGGAGGCGTAGACCTGGCCGCCGGTGGTGCCGAAATAGATGCCGCAGGAATCGAGGGAGTCGACGGCCATGGCGTCGCGGAGGACATTTACATAGCAATCCTGTTGGGGGAGGCCGCTCGTGAGGGGTTCCCATTCGTTGCCGCCGGTGCGGCTGCGGTAGACGCGGAGTTTTCCTTCGGGTGGATAGTGCTCGGAATCGCTTTTGATGGGGACGACGTAGACGGTTTGGGGCTCGTGGGCGTGGACGTCGATGACGAAGCCGAAATCGGTGGGGAGATTGCCGCTGATTTCTTGCCAGGAATCGCCGGCGTTGTCGGTTCGCATGACGTCCCAGTGTTTTTGCATGAAGAGGACGTCGGGTTGGGAGGGGTGCATGGCGATGCGGTGAACGCAGTGGCCCACTTCCGCAGTTGGGTCGGGCATGAATTCGGACCGCAATCCGCGGTTGATCGGCTTCCACGTCTTGCCGGCGTCGTCGGTGCGGAAAGCGCCGGCGGCGGAGATGGCGATGAAGATGCGGTTGGGGTCGGCCGGGTCGAGAAGGATGGTGTGGAGGCACATGCCGCCCGCGCCGGGTTGCCAGCGGGGTCCGGAGCCGTGGCCGCGCAGGCCGGAGATTTCATTCCAGGTTTGGCCGCCGTCTTTGGATTGGAAGAGGGCGGCGTCTTCGACGCCGGCAAAGACGACGTCGGGGTCGGTCAGGGAGGGTTCGAGGTGCCAGACGCGTTTGAATTCCCAGGGGTGGGGTTTGCCGTCGTACCACTGGTGGGTGCCGGGGATGCCATCGTAGATGAATTTGTTGCCGACGGGCTGCCAGGTTTTTCCGCCGTCGTTGGAGCGTTGGATTTGCTGGCCGAACCAGTCGCTGGTTTGGGAAGCGTAGATGCGGTTCGGGTTGGCGGGGGAGCCTTTGAGGTGGTAGATTTGCCAGCCGCCGAAGTGGGGGCCGGCGACTTCCCATTTCTGGCGTTTGGCGTCGGAGGTGAGGATGAATGCGCCTTTGCGTGTGCCGACGAGGACGCGGACTTGGCTCATTGGTGTGCTCCTTTGGTCAAGTTCACACATCGTACTTTCGGCGGATGGTAAAAAGAATGACCGCCAAGACGCCAAAATGCCAAGAGGAAAGAATCTCACGCAGAGCGGCTGTGTTAGTTGTCAAGCGTTTTGAAGTTGACATTTTGGACTCCATGTAATGCCGTCGCGGGCCATGGCGTTGAGAATCGTCAGCAGCTTTCGCATGCACGCGGTGATGACAACCTTGGGCAGTTTGCCCGCGTTTTCCAGACGCTCGGCGAACATGCGGATCACCGGATTACAACGAATGGCGGTGATCGTTGCCATGTAGAGCACGCTGCGGACCGCAGCGCGTCCGGCGAAGATGGCGCGTTTTCCCGCCCACTTTCCCGAATCGCGGTTGTACGGCGCCACGCCAACCAGGGCGCTGATCTGACAACGATCGATCTTGCCCAATTCGGGAAGTTGGGCGGCCAGAGTGGCGGCGGTGGTTTTGCCGACGCCGGGAACGGACAAAAGCAGATCGCGTCGGCCGGCCAGATCATCGTCGGAGTCGATCAGACGGGTGATCTTTTTTTCGACCTGCTTGAGCCGGTCGTGGATCTGCCGGAGAAGTTTGTCCAGCGTGGCGCGGACGAAGGAGTGGTCGGCCGTCTGCCTCTGATTGGTCAGGGCGGTGCGGGTGTCGATGAGCTGTCGGCGCAGGACCAGCAGGGCGTCGAGCTCGAGCTGGTTTTTCGAGCGTTTTTCGCTGACCGCGGGCTGGAGACAGCGGGCATAGACCGCCAAGAGATGAGCATCGATCCCATCCGTCTTGGCCAGGAGGCCCTGGGCCTTGGCGAAGTGGCGCACCCGGCCGGGCTGCACGCGGGCGATGGGCAATGCCGCATCGAGGGCGGTGTTGAGAAGAAGCTTCTCGTAACCGCCGGTGGCTTCCAGGACGATCAGAGTCGGCCGCAGTTGCCGCATGTGTTCGATCAGTTGCGTGATCCCGGCGGCATCGTTGGCGAAAACGACAACCCCGGCTTGGCCCTCGACGGCCAGATCGAGCTTGTCTTTGGAGACATCAATGCCCAGATAGGGCATCGTCGCGTGAACATCGGAAACGGAAGTCATGGTGGCCCTTTCTTGCAAATGCGAGCTTGCGGGATGCAGAGGCTCAGTCGGCTGTTCGGGCTGCGAGACACGAGATCGGCTTGAACCACGCTCTGCGACGGCCTTGGAGTGCCGAGGCGCGACCGGTTTTGGGCCGATCGTCGTGTTCGCATGACTCCTCGCTGCGCTCGTCGTCACGCGAACACGACGAGTGGAAGTAGAACCGATACCGGGCTTTTTGAACATACAAGGCGCAGAGGCGCAGAGAGAATAAAGGTCGGCGGGTGGGGATAATGGTTGGGGTTGTTTAATAGGTTCAAGACTTTCTCGATGATTGCAGCAAGGGTCTGAAAGGTTTGTCCCATCGGGTCACAGAATGTCCCATATACCCCGGAGGGGGCCTTGCCTTCAAACCGCGACACCGCACAAATACCCCAAGCAACATTCGGTCAAACATACTGTCTGCCCAAAAACCCCTAGCTTTTGACCTTTCATACCGTCGCGTTCCACTTATAACATTTTGAACGCATGAATACTCAAAAGCCATTGCCCCTAGACGTTCAAGTGGGTTATCGCGCTGGATTGGACAGGGGGTGTCCTAACGCGCTCAAATCTTGCGCTTTCGAGAATCGCGGCAGTTTCCCGATATCTCTGTTCGATGGACAGCAAAGCGCCCGATCCGCGCAGTTATTGGACCAGAGCAGTCTTACGTGCTTGGTTCTCGACTAGCTTTGCATCAATCCCAAAATTCGTCACGACCGCCCTTACGGCGGCTGTGGCATACTCAGCGCAGGCTCTTCTCAAACTTCATAGCTGGCATGACGCCATGTCAATTATTTTGACCGTCATTGGCTCTTACATCGTTGTGTGCGGGCTATCGTTTCTCTGGAATCTTATTCTGACTCCCCCGGCTATGGAGCGCGAAAAGGATAAGGAACACGCCGCGTTTGCCGAGGCCGCATTAGATCGCGAGCCGATATTGGAATCGCCGGAGATGAGGCTAACGCGCCGTGAGGTCGCTGGAATAATGCCCCAGCTAACGGCCGCAGAAATTGGTCTGATTAGGGAAATGGCAATGGGGAGAGGACTCACGGAGATAGATGCGACCATTCGGAGCGGAGGTTCAGCGCATAAAATGATATTGATGGGTCTCTCTAACAAGACGAATCTCTTGCGCATTTCCGGACCCGGCAAATATGAAATAATTCCATCTTTTCTTCCCGCCGTGCAGGAGTGGCTCACCCAAAATCAAATCGCCGCGAGTAATGCGTCCAACTCCCAAGTATGATCTATGACGCCAGCAGCCGTCGGGGCGGGATTCTAACCTGAGTCATTCCTGTTTGCCTTTATAAAAGCGCGCCTGTTCAAACCGAAAAAATCTTAGAATTTTTCGTTTGCTGGAACGCCTAACAATCGCGCAGTAAGGAATTGCGCTCACACCGAAAAAAAGTTGCTTACCCAAATCTCCGCGCTTCGCCGTCTTGAAAATTTCCCGTGCCATCGCGCCGCGATGCCTAATTTTTAGATATTGATTCTCCCCTGCCAGCTTTGCTATTCCCACCATTAAATGAGGCTATGCGTCAAACGCCCGGCTCATTATCGGGCATGACAACGAAAAAGACACATGACGGTCAAGGTTGGCGGGCGCAACTTCCCGCCGCTCGCGCCTATATCTACCTTGAGGGGGACAGTACGAGTCGGTCGTTTCTAAGTATGGCAGCTAATCGCGCCGTCAGTTACGAGGCTAATGCCGGGGTGTGGATTCAGTGAAAGGACACCGATGACCAGAAGAAACCAGCGCGCAATGTGAGTGGCCGATCACAACGCGCCGCGCAGAAAAACAGCCGCCCCTGTTAAGGATCGCGGCTGCTAGGCTCGCTAAACGTCGGGTGGCCGAAGACACCCGACCACATTTGAAACCAGACTCTAATCGCGAGGTGCGCTTGTTGTCCAGCCTCATAGTCAATCGTCGCTCTTTGTGCGTCCTGTGGCCTTCCCGTGCCGTTCGACGTATTCGGCAAGGGCCGCGTCGATCAATTGCGCCCGCGTGGGCTTGGGCCGCATTGCGTCACATATCGCGTCCAGCGCCTTTATGGTCGCCGGGTCTATCCGCGTATAGACGACGATCTTGGCCTCGGATTCATCGGGATTGGTTCGCTTTGCCACGGCATCACCTTAACGTGCCGTTAAGGGTTGTCAAGTAAAGTACAGATTTCTCTTGACATTTCTTAACGACTCTGTACGATATGGAGTCATAAGAAATGAGGCAAAGCTATGGAAACGGATGCACGACAAGAACGAGGTTTAGCAATCGCAAAAGTCGCTCGGATCGACCGGAAGGATGATGGGACTTGGCTTGTGCCGTCCATGAGCGGCAACGGTCGCTATACGGTCAACGTCGATGGAGAAAAGCCGACATGCACCTGCCCTGATTGTGAGAAGGGATTTAAGTGCAAGCATATTCACGCCGTCCAAATCGTGATGAAGCGTGAGACGACGCAAAACTTCGATGGTTCAACAACCGTGACTGAAACGGTTGCGATCAAGGCCGTCAAGCGGACAAACTATCCCCAAAACTGGCCCGCATACAACGAGGCGCAAACGAACGAGCAAGACGAATTCCGGCGGCTTCTAGGAGATCTTTGCAGCGGCATTCAAACGCCGCCGCCAAAGTCAGCCAAAGGAGGACGGCCTGCGCTTCCCTTGGCCGATGCCGTGTTCGCGACCGTGTTCAAGGTCTATTCCACGTTCAGCGGACGGCGGTTTATCTCCGACCTGCGCCTGCACACGCGGACGGATACGGAGGAAGAATCTGGGAAGTGAAATGAAGGCGGTTGCCCTGTTCATCGATCCGCCGGTCGTTCACCCGCGGCTGGCGAACCTCGATGGGGCCGTTTCCCGACTGAATCTTCCTGGCTGGATGATGCCCGTTACGCACCACCAGACGATGCCCATGCTCATCGCGATGCTGGCCATTTCTCTGGATGTACTCCTCGACCTCCCGCTCGATCGCCGCCTGCAAAGCGCGGCGGGCGCCCTCGCGCAAAATGTCATCAATCGCCGGTGCCGTTGCCAGATGAAGTTGAAATGCGTTACTGTCCATGAGGCGTATCCTTTCTGTCCCGCGTGGGACGTGGTGAATCGTTTCGTCACGAATCACCGAAGGTACGCCGCTTTTATTCAGTTGCCAGTCATCCACGACTTTCGGTTATAGCTCGTTTGGCTCTGATGGCAAGACGGTGTATGTAAATGGTTATTATCGAGAAAATGGAACCTACGTGAATTCTTACTATCGAAGCCCGCCCGGTTCGGGGTCCAGCCACCGCTGACAACGAAAGAACTGAAAGGGACACGATTGAATGCCATTCGTTCACGTCACCTTTAGTTCGTTTGTTCCATCGTCGGCAAACGGAGCTTGAGTCGCCATGCCAACAAACCCAAGTCCACCGGAAGAGCGTCTCGTCCACGCATATTTACATCTTTTAAAGCAGTCCATGATCCTAATCCGAGCAGGCAGCGACAATCTTCCACGCGAGCAAATACGCGATTTGGCGGACGCACTTCACAACCTGCCGGAGTTTATTTGGCCGGGCCTTTGGTCTGACGCGGAGTTTCGAAAGCTCTACCTCGAACCTTATGACAGGAAATGGGCGCAGCAGTTAAAGTCCCCCAGTTTGGTCGCTCTACTTGACGAAGGATATAGGTAACTATGGTTCGACTCGCCGTGTTCATCTTGCATCATCCAAAGCTGCCGATAGCTATCGCCGCCAGCATTTTCCTAATGTACGTGTTTTCGCGAGATCTGATGATTTCTCTTCGCGAGTCAATTCCGACCCCGATCCGCATCGATAGGTGGGAAACGGACTATCGCGGTGAACAGTGGCTTAAACTCTCTGGTTTTGCTGATCTTAGCCTTGGAGTCATGACGAGCACGGACATAGCTTTTGTTCCGGTGGTTGCGGAAAATTATAAGAAGGGTGATCCGATCCATGCCGTGATTGTCACAAGCCCGCAACGAATGCAGCAATTCCGCGGTGACGTCACCGTGGAAGGCGTCATCGCCCGTTCTGGAACATACGACATGCGGAGCATCATGCATCGTAACTCTATCGATAACGATGTCGTCTGCCTGAACGAGGACACACAACCCGACGGCATCGGTTTTCCGTTGATCATGATGGGTGTAGCGATGGTACTCGGCTCCTTTTCGATCTACGCACTTTACAAAGCAGCATGGCCCCTCATTCCACCAAGAGAGCAAACGCCATTGCGCGGCTCATGATGGCAATGGGGCTAAAAGCCCTGCCGACTGAAGTCGACAGGCCGCTATGGTGTTGTTGAAAACGATCTAATTATTTTGAAGGGGGGTGATTTGCATCGTCTTTTCAACGAAATCGCATAATCGGCCGCACAATTGAGACTGGCTCAGGGATTGTTCCAGGATCGTCTGGGCGGTTTGGCCCATGGATTGAAGTTGGGTTGGGGGCATTTCTCTTAATCGGCGGATGGCGGCGAGGGTGGCGGGGATGTCGCCGTGGGGGATTTGGAGGCCGATGTCGTGTTGGTCCAGGAGATCGCTGATGTGGGAGGGTTTGGGGCCAAGAAAGAGGATGGGGCGGGCGACGGCCATGGCGCCGTAGATTTTGCAGGGGTGGATGATGCCGACCATGTTCTGGCCGAGGGAGACGATGTGGACGTCGGCGGCGGAAAGGGAATGCTTTAATTCCTCCATGGGCTGATAGGGGAGGGAGAGGGTGTTGGTCAGGTTGTGGGTGCTGATAAATTGCTCGACCTCTTTTTTTCCGGTGCCGCCGCCGACGAAAAGGAATTGGAGGGTGGGATCGGTCTTGAGCTGGACGATGGCGTCGAGAATGGTCGTGAGGGGGTTGCTGGGGCTGTGGTTGCCGCTGTACATGACCACGAATTTTCCGGCGAGGTTGTGGCGGGTGCGGAAGGGGTTTGGGGAACTGCCAGAAGATTCCGTGGGGGTTTCGGATTGGATTTTGTCCTCGTGGAACCAGGGGGGAATCACCGCGATTTTGGAACGCGGGATATTTCTTGCGGCGAGACGGTCGGCCATGAAACGGTCGAGGGCGACGATCGAGGTGACTCGATGGAGGATGAAGCGGTTGACAGATTCGAGGAAGCGGCAGACTAAGCCGTTGGGTTTGATTTTTCCGAGGGCGAGGAGTTGGTCGGGGTTGAGATCCATGGCCCAGTAGACGGTGGGGACGCGGCGGATGGCGGCGGAGATGGTCATGGGAAGGCCAATTAATGGGGGCGAGGTGCTGAAGAATATTCCGGCAAGGCGCGGGGTGAACAGGGTGGCGAAGAAGGCCTGAATCATGAATGCGGCGGTACCGAGGATGCGGAGGGGCATCGATTTTTTCCCGAAGGAAGCGAAGGGGAAGCGGCGGATATCGGCGTGGCCGACGGTTTGGCGGCGGGGGTAGATCGTGCTCGGGTTTTCGAATCCGCGGGCGGAGGCGTAGACGCGGATGTTAAATTTGCCGGTAATGTTGCCGCGGCGGGCGAATTCGATGGCGAAGTCGGCCATCTGCTGGCCGACGGCGGCGGGGTCGGGGACGAAGACCTGGCTGACGATCAGGATGGTCTTTGATTTGGCGGTGGGCATTGGGTGGTTTCGAATGAAGAGGACCAGCCGACTGAAGTCGGCCAGGCCGCGCTTTCGATTGAGATTCTATCGCTTGCCGGCGATTTGGTCGTAGATCCAACGATAGGTTTTTTCCATGCCGACACGGAGCCTGGTGTTGGGTTCCCAGCCCATGAGCTTTTTGATGAGCGTGTTGTCGCTGTTGCGGCCGTTGACGCCCTTTGGGGGCCTTGAGGTTGTAGGTGCGTTTGAGCTTGATGCCGGCGATTTCCTCGACGATGTCGACGAGCTGGTTGATGGAGACCAGTTCGTTGCTGCCGATGTTGATCGGTTCGATGATGTCGCTCCAGAGGAGGTCCTGGGTGCCCTTGAGGCAATCGGTGATATACATGAAGGAGCGGGTCTGGTGGCCGTCGCCCCAGATTTCGATTTCGTGTTTGCCGGAGAGTTTGGCCTCGATGACCTTGCGGCAAATGGCGGCGGGGGCTTTTTCGCGGCCGCCGTCGTAGGTGCCGTGGGGGCCGTAGACGTTGTGATAGCGGGCGACGCGGGTGATGAGGCCGAAATCTTCGCGGAAATGGCGGCACATGCGTTCGCTGAAGAGCTTTTCCCAGCCGTAGCCGTCTTCGGGCAGGGCGGGATAGGCGTCCTCTTCCTTCAGGGCGGTGACGTTTTCGTCGCGCTGCTTGTCGGCGTTGTAGACGCAGGCGCTGGAGGCGTAGAAATAGCGCTGGACGCCGTTTTCCTTGGCGGCCATGCAGAGGTGCGTGTTGATCAGCACGCTGAGCATGCAGAGGGCGCGGTTGTTTTCGATGAAGCCCATGCCGCCCATGTCGGCGGCGAGGTTATAGACGATTTTGGCGCCCTTGAGCGCTTTATCGCAAGCGGCTTTTTCCTGGAGATCGAGTTGGAGGTTTTCGACGTTGGGGAATTTTTGATACCACTGGTCGAAGGGTTTGATGTCGACGGCGCGGATGTCGGTGTGGCCCTGGGAGAGGAGGTCGGCCACGAGATGACCGCCGATGAAACCGCCGGCGCCGCAGACGACAATTTTGTCTCTCGGATTTCGCATGACCTCCCTGCTGCATCGTCAATAATTGCTGAGAACTGGATGAGGATTCTAGTGTCGCGGGGCGGTGCGAGAAGTTCAATAGTTATCCGACCTAATTTTCGGAAAGTTGCCGCCAAAATGGGGGTGTCATGATTTCCAGGGCTTCGGCGCGGTTGGCGACGGTCACAGCAGCGAATCTGGTGAGCCGAGGGGGACGGCGGGGCGGCGAGCCACTTATCGTGGAATTTTTTCGCGTAGCCCTTCCACTGTTCTTCGTACTTTCCGCTCGAAGCGTGATAGACGCAGATATCGTTGACCACCGCGAGGCGGAGGCCTGCGCGATAGGCGCAAAAGGTGAAATCCAGATCGTATAGATGGAATCCATCGAAGGTCAGAGCATCAAACGAAATCCGGGGAAAGATGGAGCGGCGGGCGGCGATGAATAGTCCGTCGAGGGCCTGAATGTCGCGGATGACGGGAAATGGCGCGCGAAAATATTGACGTTGAGCAAGCCGTCATCGCGCGGGCCGACAACCTGTCCGAAAATATACGGAGGACCCGCGGCGTGCCAGGTGGGATAGTGAAGAAGCGACGTGCCGGCGACGCCGATGATGTCGAAACTGGATAAATGGCGTTCGAGCCGGGCGGGCATGTCGGGGCTGAAGATGTCGATGTCATCGTGGCTGAAGATGAGCTTGTCGCCTTTACTGGCGGCGATGCCTCGGTTGTAACCTTCGGCCATGGACGTGGCGTCGCCGATGTGAATGAATTCCCACGGGTGGTTTTGAAATACACGTTCGTACATCGCCTTCACATCGGCGAGGCGTTTGGCGTCGACGCTGCAGATGATGATGGAAAACATCGTTTACCCGGCGGCGTGGGAATAGTCGCGTTCCGTCAATTCGTTGAGATGCGATTCGAACCAGGTGATCGTTTTTTTCAGGCCGTCTTCCAGCGAGGTGCGGGCTGAAAAGCCGATGGCCTCGCTGGCGCGGCTCACATCGAGGCAGCGGCGGGGTTGGCCGTCGGGTTTGGTGGGGTCCCAGACGATTTTGCCGTCGAATCGGCTGAGGCGGGCGACGAGTTCGGTCAAGTCCTTGATCGTGATTTCGCGGCCGCTGCCGAGGTTCATCGGTTCGGGGGAATCGTATTTTTCCAGCGAGAGGACGAGGCCTTCGGCGCAATCCTCGACATAGAGAAATTCCCGGCTGGCCGAGCCGGTGCCCCAGGCGGTGATTTGTGCGGCGCCGGCGAGGCGGGCCTCGACGCATTTGCGGATCAGGGCGGGAATCACATGGCTGGAATGCGGATGGAAATTATCGCGCGGGCCGAAGAGATTGACTGGGAGAAGATAGATCGCGTTGAGGCCGTATTGCTGGCGGTAGGACTGGCACATGACCAGGAGGGATTTTTTGGCGACGCCGTAGGGGGCGTTGGTTTCTTCGGGATAGCCGTTCCACAGGTCGGCTTCGTGGAAGGGGACGGGGGTGAATTTTGGGTAGGCGCAGATGGTTCCGACCTGGACGAATTTCTTGATCTTGTTGATGCGGGCGTGCTCGATGAGGTGGAGGCCCATGGCCAGGTTGGCGAAGAAGAACCGGCCGGGGTTGTCGCGGTTGGCGCCGATGCCGCCGACTTCGGCGGCCAGGTGCAGGACGATGTCGGGGCGCTGATCGTGATAAAGTCGTTCGCACGTCGGCTTCGCTGGTGAGATCGAAGTCTTTTCTGCGGGGGATGAAGATGTTTTTGAAGCCGCGGGCGCGGAGTTTTTCGACGACGAAGCTGCCGAGGAATCCGGCGCCGCCGGTCATGACGATGCGATCGTTGGGTGAGAGGTTCATAAAGATTTCGTCTTGCTCGGCGAGCAAGCGTTCCTGTCTGGCGAGCTTCCAAGTCGGCTTCGGTCATCATTTTGGCCAGCGCTTTGAAAGTGATTTTAGGCGTCCAGCCGAGAACTTTTGCTGGCCTTGGCGGCGATCGCCGAGGAGCAAATCGACCTCGGCGGGCCGGAAATAGCGGGCATCGACCTCGACAAATTTTTGCCAGTCGAGATTCAGGTGGCCGAACACCTCGTCGAGGAATTCGCGGACGCTGTGGGTTTCGCCGGTGGCGACGACAAAATCGTCGGCGCTTGGGTTGCTGGAGCATCAGCCACATCGCTTCGACGTAATCGCCGGCGAAGCCCCAGTCGCGTTTGGCGTCGAGGTTGCCGAGATACAGTTTTTTCTGGAGTCCTTCCTTGATGCGGGCGGCGGCGCGGGTGATTTTGCGGGTGACAAATGTTTCGCCGCGGCGGGGGCTTTCGTGATTGAAGAGGATGCCGTTGCAGGCGAACATGCCGTAGCTCTCGCGGTAATTGACAGTTTGCCAGTAGCTATAGACCTTGGCGCAGGCATAGGGGCTGCGGGGATAGAAGGGGGTTGTTTCGGTTTGCGGGGTTTGGACGACTTTGCCGTACATCTCGCTGCTGGAGGCCTGATAAAAGCGGATGGGCAGTCCGGTGTCGCGAATGGCTTCGAGAAGATTCATGGTACCCATGGCATCGACGGCGACGGTATAAACGGGTTGATCGAAGCTGACGCGAACGTGCGACTGCGCGCCGAGGTTATAAATTTCGTGCGGCTGAACGCGCGTGAGGATTTCTCGCAAGCCGATGCCGTCGACGAGATCGCCGTAGTGGAGAAAAAGATGGGCGTTGGGATCGTGGCGGTCGCGATAGAGGTGACCGATGCGGTCGGTGTTGAAGGAACTGCTGCGGCGGACGATGCCGTGAACATCGTATCCTTTGTCGAGGAGAAATTCGGCGAGATAAGAGCCGTCCTGTCCGGTGATACCGGTGATCATGGCCGTCTTGCCCGCTTTGGATGGCATGAGTATGCTCCGCTTGACCGCCGGAAATTACCGGGATGTGAGCGGGGTTGCAATGATTGATGCGATGAAATCAACCATGAAGATGCGAAGAGGACGACGAAAGGGAGACGGATATGTCTTCTCATTCTTGTTCGTGGCGTTCGTATTGGCGGGGTTGTTCTGGGTATTTCCCGTCACTTTGCGGGCGGGGGATGCGCCGGTGACGCCATTTTATTATGCGAGCGCGACGGTGGTGGAGCCGCAGATCGCGACTCTGGTCATTGGGGTCAACGAAAACGTTGGTCAGGCCGTGGTGTCGGGCGACCGCAAATACGTGACGATGAACATGGACGCGAGTTTGATGGGAAATGCGGGAATACGCAGCTTTACGTATCAGAGAGGCGGCCTGGGTTTTGTGGGGAGCGCCGCGATGCCGGCGCAACCGGCGGGGAGGAACAGTTTGACTCCGTCGATAGCGGCATCGGCCGGGGAAATAGCGCCTGTCATATCGGCGCTGGATAAGCCCGGCATGGTTTTGATTGCGCCATTGGAAAGGTAAACATGACAGCGAATAATTCCGACCCGGCAAATCCAGAGTCCGAGCCGGGGAAAGTTGATCCGACGAAGGAGCCGCAAACCCCGCCGGCGCCGAAGAAAAAGAAGCGGCGGATCATTTTGAAATTGGCGATCGGGCTGGTTGTGCTGATCGTCCTGCTGGTCTTGCTGGCGCCGACTTTGATCAGCACGGGGATGGTTCGTGATTTGGTTGTCGGCCGGATCAACAGCAGCGCGCTCAACGGGAAACTTCAGATCAAAGATTGGTCGTTCGGCTGGACGAGCGGGGTGCATATCGAGGGAGTGCAGCTTGATGATGCCAACAGCGAACATCTTCTTTCGGTGGCGGAGATTTCAACGCCGATTTCGTTCCTGAAGGCGGCGATGGGGGATATCGATCTGGGCGATGTCGTCATTAAGGGCGTGGATTTTAATGGGCGGATCGATTCGAAGGGGCAGTTGAATTTTCTGGGAGCGGTCAAGCAGAGCAATACAGCGCCGCCTGCGCCGAGCAACAATGGGCCATCGAAATTGCCGAACGTTAAGGGGACGATACATCTGGAGGATGTGACGGGGACGTTTCAGGATGATGTGGATCATGTGACGGTGGGGTTGCCGCAGCAGTCGCCGTTGAATGTCACGGTCGCGATCAAGGACATCAATCAGCCGATCGAGGATAGCGTTGATCTGGGGCTTCAATTGGACGAAAAGGACCTGGTCAAGGTGAAGGTGGAGGGGACGGTTTCGGCGATTCAAAACAATCTGGTGGATACAGACAAACTGGCGGCGAATCAGACGATTGAACTGTCCAAAGGGGATCTGGCGGCGGTGTCGCAGGTGTTGCATGCGATGCATTTGGATCTGGACGTGACGGGGAAAATGAACGGGAAAATCACGGCGACTGTTAACACGATGGACAATATTTCGGCGGACATGGGGATCAATTTCGCTGATCTGTCGGCGGGAGGGAAACAACTGGCGGGGGATACGATTGCGATTGAGAGTTGCCAGGTTGGGTTGAAGGCCTCGGCGACGGCGACGGGGGGGAAGAATGCGCAGATTAAGCTGGATTTGCCGATTGTGATGCAGACCGTGGGATCGGCCGCGGCGAATCATGTCATGGTTCATGCGGATGTTCCGGAAGATTCGCTGATGGGGCCGGCCAATGTTTTCCGGGCAATTGCAGCGCAACTGGCGAAAACGCCGGCTGCGGGCGCGACTTCGACGGCGGCGATTCCGGGTGCGGGCGATATAAGCATTTCGGCGGACTTCAACGTGGCCGATCTGGTGAACCAGCTTCCGCATACGTTGCCGATGGAAAAAGGGACGAGCCTGACGAGCGGAACACTGACGCATGAGACGATGATTACGCTGGCGAACGGCCGGGCGGTGATCGCGACCGAGACGCAACTCAAGAATTTCGCGGGGATGGCCAACGGGTCGGCGGTGCGCGTGGCGGACGTCGATGCCACGGCGAGTTTGACGGCGGTGGGGGGCGATCATCCCGATCTAGCAGATATCAAGCTGGGGCTGGACAGCGCGTTTGCGGATGTGAAGGGGGGCGGCGCGACGCTGGGGAAGCTGAATGTTCAAGGGACCAGCGATTTGAAGAATCTTCAACAGCAGATCAGCCAATTCTTTGATCTGGATGCGTTAATGCAAGCGCCGGCGGGGTCGCATGTTTCGCTGAGCGGAACGCTGGCGTTTGATGCACATACCGATGGCGACCTAACCGCTGATGAAAGCGATATCGGTTTTGGAGCGGATTTCAGCGCGACAGCGATCAAGATCGATATTCCTGGTCGGCGGTCAATCAATGAGCCGAAACTGGTCGCGATGATTGCGGCGAATCTGCATCATGCGGGGAGCCAGCTTGTCGAGGCGGTGACCGGGCTGAAGATTGGAGTGCAATCTCCGGCGGTCAACTTTGCGGCGGATGGAGACTTCAAGCTGGGCGGGAAGTTGGGCGTGGAGGTTTCATCTTTCAAGATTTCGCAGGGGACCGTCGATTTGCGGCTGGCGCAGGAGGAATTCGGTGGGGCGTTGTCGATGTTCGTGCCCAAGCCCGTGGATGGGCAGCCGCCGTCGCTGGCGCAGAGGATCGCGGATAATTCGGTGCGGGTGGCTTCCGGAAGTTTGAACATTGAGGGCGGAGGGAGTTTCGGTTCGACGGGGGGTGGATTTTCGCAGCAATTGCAGGTCCAGGTTCAGCCGATTGAATTGACGATTGTGGATGAGATGGGGACGGTGCAGACGGCGCATGTGCCGACGATTTCGCTGGTGATTTATGCGAATGGAACGGTGGATGATCAGAGCGTGGCGACCGTGAAGGATTTTAGAATGCAAGCGCTGGTGTACACGGAGTGCGCGCCGCTGCTTGATCTGATGATAGCGGCGGATGCGTCGGTGCCGCTGGGATCGCAGGGGACGATGAGCGCTTCGCGAATTGAGCTGGTGAAATTGGATGGGGATTTGCCGGGATTGCAATCGGCGATGGGGCCGCTGATTCCGCTGGTGATGCCGTCGCCGACGACGGCGGATAATGCGCCTTCAGTTGTGCAGATGCTGGCGACGAATCAACTTGTTTGCTGCTCGGGGAAACTGAGTGGATCGATGGTCGCGTCGTTTGATGGGAAGACTATGACGATTTCGAAGCCGCTGACGATTGGCGTCGCCGGGCTGACGATGGTGGAACATGGGGTGGGTTCCACGGCCGGGCAGGATCAGAATGTGGTGAATAACGAGACGGTGCAGATTACGGCGGCGGCGGCGACGGCGGCGGGGGATATGTCGGCGGTTCATGATTTGAATGTTGGAGTGGATACGTCGTTTGCGAAGATTCGGCTGAGCAATGGTCAGGTTGTGCTGGCGAAGAGCGTGGACGGGAAGCTCGTGCCGGTGGGGCCGTTTGACCAACTGCAATCTGTCAATGTGGAAGTGGATGATGTGGACCTGGCGAGATTGGATGCGGTGGTCAATCAATTGTTCAATCAGGCGGCGGCGCCTGCGCCGGGCGAGAAAGTCGTGGTGGTTGTGCCTCCGCCGGTGGTGACGAGCGGAACGGCGACGCTGAAGATGGATGTTTCGCGATCTGGGAATACGACGACGGCGAATGTCAGCCAGGTGCTGGTGCATGGGCTGGCGATTAAATCGGGCGGGAGCACGACGACGTGGCCGAACGATATCACGGCGAAATTGACGGCGGCGGTGGAGACGCGAGCGGATGCAACTGCCGATATGCCGGTGATGGATCAATTAACGCAGGCGTCGGTGACGTCGCTATCGGCGGATTCGGGGATCGGGACGACAGTGGGATTGACGGATCAAAAGCCGATCGTGTTCAGCAATTTGAGCGATCCCGCGAATATGTCGGTTCAGGGTGGAGTTGATATTGACGGGGATGTCGCCCAGGCGGCAAGGGTCGCGGAGGCATTTGGCGGGGCGAAGGTAAATTCGTATCCGTATTCGGGGCATTTCCATCTGAACGAAGGGTTGGACAAAGTAGCGTCGCAGCCACGGCTGCATTTGCGCGGCGGTGGGGCGATTACGAAGTTTGTGGTGATGGGCCAGCCCGGGTCGAACGGGGCTGCGGCGCAGCCGGTGTTTTCGGAAGACAATATCACGGTGCAGAATCCGCTGGATTTCGATTTCAAAACGTTTTCCGTGATTATCGATAAGGCCAGCCCGATTGCGGTGGCGCTGAACTCCACGGGGGCGGCGGGAGTGAATATATCGGGGACGATCGATGATGTGGCGCTGAAGCGGCGGATCAGGGACGACAATTCGGTTTCGATTCAGCTTTCGTATGATCTGGCGAAGTTATGGACGATCGTCAAGCCAATGCTTTCGGCGAGCCAGCAGCAGACGTTTGCGGATTTGACGATCAGCGGGAAAGAGTCTCGTGGGTTTACGGTGACGGGCAGCCTGCCGGCGGATATACCGTTTGGCCAGGCGGTGACGTTGCTGAGAGCGGATGGATATTTGACGGTTGATAGCCTTTCGACGCAGGGAATCACGGTGGCGAATTTCAATTTGCCGATCGATTTGAACAAGGGAATTCTGCGGACGATTTTCGCGGATAAACCCGAGGGGAGCAACACGGCGCAGCCGGCGACATGTAACGGCGGCTCGATCGATCTTGGCGTGGTGACCATCGATTTGCGGACGGATCCGATGCTGATGTATATGAGCGGGGCCACGCAGGCTGGGCCGCATTATCTTTTGCAGAATGTGTCGATCAATCCGGCGATGTCAAAGAGCGTTTTTGGGAAGGTGCTGAACAACCCGGCGTTCTCGAACGCCAATCAGGCGCAGGGCTTGGTAAGCCTGTCGGTCCTTCAGTTGGACAAGATTCCGCTGAGCGGGCTGGTTATGCAATCTTCGCCGCAGAATCATGGGACGGCGGAGGTTCAGTATTCGGTGAAGGGGTTGCAGATCGGCAGTCCGTTGCTGGCTGTTTTTGGGAATGCTTCTACCTCCGCGGAGATCAATGGCGCGGATGTGAAGTACGCCAACGGCCGAGTGACCGAAGACACGACCATGATGATCGACGGGAACAAGCCGCTGCGCTTTGCGGGGGTGGTGGTCTTGGCGACGGAGCAGTTTGCACCGATGACGGTGTATATTCCGCCGGCACTATTTGCGAACTTGATTCCGGCGCCGGATCGGCAATTCGTTCCTGACCAGATCATCGTGCCGATGAAGGGGGATATGAGCAATCCGAAAATCGATCTGGGAGCGGCGATCGCGCAAACGATTAAAGAGGGATCGAAGAAGGCGATTATCAATGGGTTGTTGCAGGGATTGCAGCATGTGCATTGAATTTGGAGCGTTCGGCATTTGCGGAAAATTCGATGCGGCACATTCGAATAATCTCGACGTGCTTGGCGATCGTTTTGGCCCTGAGCCTTTGGGCATTTGCCGAGGGTGAAGATCACGGGGGACCATCGACACTACCGGCCAATCCGCAGGCGACGACGCGCCCGTCATTGAGCGTAAGTGACGCTGTGAAAGCGCTCGATGAGGCACACGCTCGTTGCATAGCGCAACTTGAGGGAGACGAGAATTATCGCGCGGCCGTCGCCGCGGAGAAAGACGCCGAACAGCGGCGGTTGGCGGCGTCGGATGATGACAGAGCGGACGCCGCGGCGCAGTTATTGGCGGTGCGCGGCGGTCCACAGGATTGAATCGGCGGCGTTCGAATCTGACAAAGACGTGGTCCGGGCGGAAAAGGATTTGGATTCCGCACGAGCTGCCGATGCGCAGCAACGCGCACAAGCGGCCGCCGATAGCGCCAAGGAACGTGCGGCTGAAGGAAAGCGGGAGACGCCGGCCAAGACGGAGAGCGAAGGCGAGCAGGCTTCGGATCCCACGCGTATCAATCAATATGACTGGTTCGTCGAGTTGGACGATTCCAATGGATATTACGCAAGTCCCGGCGTTCCTCAGCCGGCAATCGCGGCGCTGCAGGAGGCACAAAAGCAGAATACGGAAATCAGAACCTTCGCCTTCACGCCCGATGGGGATTGGGTTGCGTTGAGCCGGGATCGCTATTGGAGCAACGCCGACGAATTACCGCTGTGTCAGAAGGTGAAGGAGATGCAGCAAAACAAGCAGGAGACCAAATGCGTGGCGTTCGCGCCCTCGGGTCCGTGGATCATACTTCATGGGTTTAACGGGTATTGGGGACCGGGAAGCGCTGCGTGGACGAAGGTCAAGGATCTGGTGGACAACGGGCACGAGATGCGGTCGGTGTCATTTGGCCCGGGGGACGGTTACGTTATTTTGTATGACAAGGCCGGCATCAGCTATGCGGGCATCCCCGATGAACTGGCCAAGGTTCTTGACAATGCGGTCGCCAAAAATATTGCGATCGAGTGTGTTGCCTTCACGGGCCGGGATTGGATTTGTCTGGCAGAGGATGATTGGTGGACCAGCGACCCCAACCTCCCGGCGGCGAAGTTAATCGACAAAAACCGCAAACAAGGCTTGCACCCCAAGTGGATCGCATTTGTTCCCAACCTGGGGAAGCTTGATGCCCAAAGATTTGGAACCATCATCCATCAGACGATGACGGGGAAAATCGCGGGGGGTTATGCGTGCGAGGTGATCGATCATGGCCAGGTCGTGCTGGCCGTCGCCGATGGGTGGGCGAGGGCGCCGTGGGAAAGTGTAAGTCCTTCGGTCAGTTGGACCGTCGATAAACCGATTGAGGTCGCCAGCGTATCCAAGACAATCACGGCAACCGCGTTCCTGAAACTTTGGGAAGAAAGCGCGTCAACCAGTCACCAGTTTTCCCTCGACGAGCCGTTCTGGCCGTACATCAGGCGAATCTGCCCCACGGCCAGCATTGATGTGAAAACAATAACGATGCGGCAACTGCTGATGCATCGAAGCGGGTTTGACCATAATGTGGGGAACACTTTGAGCGAATTGAATGCGCTTTTAGCTTTACCGCTGGCGCATCAACCGGGGACTTTCTCTGAATACCAGAACATTAATTACTTTATTATTCGGTTGCTGATCGAACAAATCGGCCGAGTGGATTACCCGAGCTACGTCAAAACCCATGTTCTGGCTCCGATGGGGATCACGGACATGGAAACGCACAGCGAAGAACGGGAACCGACCTGTTGCTATGGCAAGCTGGGGAGTCAGGAATCCGGGGACGAGGGAGTCGTCGACAGTTCGTCCTGGGTTGGCCCGGGCGGCTGGTATGCTTCGGCGGCGGATTTGGGGAAATTTCTTGAGGGGCTGCGTCTATGCCGGGTGCTCAGCCCCGCAACCACGGCGATCATGTTCAAGGACAATCTGGGGTGGGACAGTGGCGATCCCTGGACCAAGGGAGGGTTGCATAACGGTCCCAATCAAGGGCACAACAATACCGCGATTGCATATTTCCCGGATGGAGTGGAGGCGGTTCTGCTGGTTAATTCCGAGCATCCGGAACCGCCTAATGCACAATGGCTGCTGGTTCAGGCGTGGAGAGATGCGCGGTACTGAACGTGGGTATCCTCGGATAATTAAGGCGCCTTCGACCGGCTGAATCGCGCGATCACCTCCTCGACCGCATCGCTGGCCGGCGAACGATTCGGGCCGGGAATCGCTCCGACCGCGAGCAATTCCTCGGCGACGCCCGGATAGTCTCCGGCGGGGTTGCGGCAGTTGATCGAGCCGTGGCAGCACCACGCGAACGGACTGCTCTGATGCGTGGGCTCGATCGCATTCACCAGTTCGTCCCGCCGGGGCAATACCCGCTCGTGCGAGAGAATCATTTGGACGATTTCCTGGCGTCCTCGCCAGGCGGCGCAGTGGAGGGTCGTGCCCGTATCCGGGCCGGGTGCGAAGGGGTCGAAGCCGAGGTCGAGCATCAGTTTCACTGCGGGAGCATTTCCGGCCCAGGCTGCGCCGGCCAGCAGGGCGTGTTCGGATCGAGAGAGCGTGGCCATCAATTCAGGCTGTTGCGAGAGGACTTCGCGGGCTTGAGGTTCGTCGCCGATCGTGCAGGCGGCGAGGAATCGCTGGCGCGGGGTGCTTTTGGCCAAAAGGAGCCGGGAGCATTCATGGCTGCCGAATTCGGCGGCGATCTGGAAAGGCGTTTTTCCTTCCACCAGGGTGTAAATGTATATATGCCGCCCGGGTCCCTTGGGGCATAACGCATATCCGGAATCGCCGACGCGGCGGTCGCTGGCGGCAGAATCGTGATCGAGAATTTTGTTGAGAATTTTAATGTCATTTAGTGCCGCGGCCATGAAGACGTCGACGGATGCCCCGCGGTCGACCAGCATTCGCACCTTCGAGAGACGGCGGTCGAATTGGGAAGATTCTTCAGGTGCTTGTCCCGGAGGCCGGGGAAGGGCCCACTGTGCCGCGGTTGATTCGTGGTCGACGTCCCGCGCATCGATTTCCGCTCCGCGGGACAGGAGCAGATCGATCGCCTCGGCGGATGTCGCGAAATGAAGGGGGAGGCAGCCGTCCCCGCCACGGGAATGGACCAGCGACGGGTCGGCGTCGAGAAGCTCGCGCAGGCGGTCAAGCATGTTGAGATGTGCGGCTGCACAGACATCCACAACCGCGCCGCGCTGGATCAGAAGTTTGGCGGACTGTTCATTGGCCGATTCCAAAACGCCCCATGGTCCTGGCGGCCAATCACTTTTCAAATTGATATCCGCTCCGCGAGATAGAAGCAGGTCGAGCATTGCGGCGTTGGCCTTTGCTTGGTGAACGGGCCGTCCGCCGAAGGCAAAGATGGGGGCGTTTGCCAACTCAGGGTTAGCCTGGAGCAGTTGGCCCACTACGTCGAGCAGACCTGTGTTGACGGCGGATCGAAATCGCTTGTGCAAATCTTCGTTATCGGGTCGGGGTTGGGCTGCCTCGATCGCGGCCGCCAGCGCTCGCCAACTTAGAAATCCGTATTCGCGGGCGAGCGCCAGTTGAGCATCAGCCAATTGAGCCGAAGGATCAACCGGCGCAACGCATCCAGGCGTTCTTTGGCGGTTTTTTTCAGGAATTCGATGGAGGGATGCGCGGGAAGCGCACGAATGGGCTGGGATTCAGCCATGGGAGACCTTCCTTCTAAAAAGGCCCGGCGTCCGCATTTCACGGGCAAGAAAGAAGGTTATGTAAGAAACAGGCAGGCGGGATCATCCCTTTACGCGGACCGTGGGCCACCTGATCGGCCAGTGCGGCATTTTACCAATCCGGTATCGGGCTGCAACAAATTTATTGTGCGTATTTCCGAATCAAGCCAACAGGCTGGAGGCGGGCGTCGCACCGGGGATGGTCTGTTGGATGATTTCCAGGCGGCGGCATATATCGGGCATATTTGCCGGTGCTTGGCGGGGGTGGTGCGGCAACAGTCCATGACCAGGTTGGAAAGATTCTCCGGGACTTTTGGATTCAATTCGTGGGGCTGCTTGATCGCATCGGCGACGAGGAAGCTGTTTTTCTTCTTCTTCAGTGTGAAGAGCGTGGGCAGCTTGGCGCCGCTGAGAAGCCAGTAGAAGGTTGCGCCGAGGTTGTAGACATCCGTCTGAATGGTCACCGGCTCGCATCGCACCTGCTCGGGGGCGATGAAGTCGGGGGTGCCCTGGATGCGTTTCTTCACTGAGCCGACGGGACAGGCCTGGCCGAAGTCGATGACTTTTACCTTTTTGTCGCGGGTGAGAAGGATGTTGTTGGGCTTCAGATCGCAGTGGACAAAATTTTGTTCATGCAGGGCGGCCAGGGCGGTTGCGGTCTGGTGGAAGACATCCGCGAGGAGCGCCATATTGGTCGGCGGGCGCGATTCGCAGCTTGTGCCTTCGACCATTTCCATGACGAGGGCGGCGTCGGTGATTTTCTCAGAAGTGGCTTGGTTACTTTCAGGTCGATGCAGCGCCGCAGGGCCGGGTGCTGGACCTTTAGGCCGACTTCGTGTTCGTTGGTCAGTTGTTCGACGAAGCGGAGGTCTTTTTCCACCTTCACGACCACGTGTTTGAGGGCATAGAGCTGTTGGGTGATGGGGTCCGAGACGGCGTAGATCATGCTGCCGGCGCCTTCGCCGAGGAAATCGAGGACCTCGTAGCCGTAGAGGTTGCGCGGCGTTGCGGATCCGGGCCGGTCGCCGGCTGGGCTATCAAATGACGGCTGACTGCTCATTATGGAGGCTCCACCCTCTGGCTGGGAGACGTTCAGAGATTTTAAGAAACTCCCCAACATATCTTCCGCAGCTTTCTCAATACCCTACATACGCCGAAGTTGCGGATTAATTTACGAATTCGGGCATCAAAATCGCATAAAAAGTCGCCTATCGGCCAAAATCCGGGCGGTCTTTTCCGCCAATGCGCAACTTCGGGTCTATCGGCCCACATGGGCGCAGGTACATTATAGGCCCTTCATAAGCGGTAAAAGGCGTTCCGGGAATGGTTATTTTTTCCAGGCCTTGGATTTGAAATCATTGAGCGCCTGCTTGAGCTTGCCTTCGAGGTCGGCGGTTAATTCGCCCTTGGAGGCGAGATCGTTGCGGAAATCGCTTGCAGTGGCGTCAACGTAAGCGAGGAAGGCGGTTTGGAATTCCTGAACGCGGGGGATTGGGATGTCGTCGAGAAAACCCTGCGTGCCGGCGTATACGACCATGACTTCCTGATCCACTGACATGGGGTGGTACTGCGGTTGCTTGAGCAGTTCGACGAGGCGGGCGCCGCGGTCGAGCTGCTTTTGCGTGGCTTTGTCCAGTTCGGTTCCGAGCTGGGAAAAGGCTTCGAGTTCGCGGTAGGCGGCCAAGTCCAATTTCAGACCGCCGGCGACTTTTTTCATGGCTTTGGTCTGGGCGTTTCCACCCACGCGGCTGACGCTGATGCCGACGTCAATGGCGGGGCGAACGCCGGCGAAGAACAGATTCGGGCTCGAGATAGATCTGGCCGTCGGTGATGCTGATGACGTTGGTCGGGATGTAGGCGGAGACTTCGCCTTCCTGGGTTTCGATGATCGGCAGGGCGGTGAGGCTGCCGCCGCCTTTGTCGCTCGCTGAGTTTCACGGCGCGTTCGAGCAGGCGGCTGTGGAGATAGAAAACGTCGCCGGGATACGCCTCGCGGCCGGGGGGGCGGCGGAGAAGCAGCGAAAGCTGGCGGTAGGCGGCGGCCTGCTTGGAAAGGTCGTCGTAAACGCAGAGGGTCGCCTCGCCCTTCCACATGAAATATTCGGCCATGGCGCAGCCGGCGTAGGGGGCGATGTATTGCATCGGGGCGGGATCGGCGGCGCCGGCGACGACCACGGTGGTGTATTCCATCGCGCCGTGGCTCTTGAGCACGTCGACGACCTGGGCGACGGTGGATTCCTTCTGGCCGATGGCGACGTAGAAGCATTTCACGCCCGTCGCCTTTTTGGTTGATGATCGTATCGAGGGCGATGGCGGTTTTGCCGGTCTTGCGGTCGCCGATGATCAGTTCGCGCTGGCCGCGGCCGATGGGGATCATGCTGTCGATCGCCTTGATGCCGGTCTGCAGCGGTTCCTTGACCGGCTGGCGCTCGGCGATGCCGGGGGCGACGATGTCCATCTTGCGGGTTTCGGTGGATGGGATGGCCGGGCCGCCGTCGAGGGCTGACGCCCAGGGGATTGACGACGCGGCCGATGACGGCGTCGCCGACGGGGACTTCGCAGCAGGCGGCCGGTGGTCTTGACGGAATCGCCTTCCTTGATGTGGAGGTAGTCGCCGAAGATGACGGCGCCGATGGAATCTTCTTCAAGGTTGAAGACCTGGCCCATGGCGCCGTTCTGGAATTCGAGCAGTTCGCCGGCCATGGCGTTGCGCAGGCCGTAGATGCGGGCGATGCCGTCGCCGACTTCGATGACGGTGCCGACTTCGTTGATCTGGAGCTGCTGCTCGAAGCCGGCGATTTCGCGTTTGAGGATGCTGGTGATTTCCGCGACATTGATTGCCATTTCAAAATCTCTCTTTCTGATTCCTAAATCGGGCGACCGCTGAGGATTTTCTCCCTCATAGCGGTCAATTGGGCGCGGACGCTGCCGTCGATCAGCTTGTCCTGTACTCGGAGGACAACGCCGCCGATGATCGACTCATCAAGAAACTGATGAACGACGGCATTTCGTTTGAGGGCTTCGCTGACGGTTCTTCGGACGGATTCCAGTTGTTCATCGTTGAGCTTGTGGGCGACGGTGACGTCCACCTCGGTGTTGCCGCGCTGCTGGTCCAGCAGATAGTCGAAAGCGCCGGCCATCGCGGGCAGGAGATTCAATCGGCCTTTTTCGTTGACCAAGCCGAGGAAGTTGAGGATGAGTTTGGAGGCCCGGCCGTCGAAGACGGTGTGGATCAGGCGGCCGCGCTCCTCGTTGCTGATGGCGGGATCGGAAAGGACCTGGGCGAACTGGGCGTTGGCGTCGATGATCTGCCGGAGGTCGCGCATTTCTTCGCCGATGCCGTCGGCATTGTTCGCCTCGTTGGCGAGGTCCAGCAGGGCCTGGGCGTAGGCGATAGCGAGGGGAGACTGGTGAATTTCCTGGTGCATGGGGGCTTTAGTTTTGTCCGACGTTTTTGAGTTGCTGGAGACTTTGGTTGACGAGATCGCGCTGATCGTCGGGGTTGAGATTCCGGCGAATGATCTTTTCCGCGACGGAAGTCGCAAGATTGGCGGTCTGCTCGTAGATTTCAGTCAGGGCGTTTTGCTTGGCGGACTCGATTTCCTTGGTCGCGCGTTCCTTGGCCTCCTCGGCCTCTTCCTGAGATTTCATGCGGATGCTGGTGCCGATCTTCTCGGCGTCAACGACGGCCTTGTCGAGAATGTCGCGAACCTTCTGCTCGGCTTCGGCGAGGCGGGAATCGTATTGGCGAAGTGTGTCCTCGGCCTTGAGGCGGGCGGCTTCGGCATCGGCGATGTCCTTGCGGATGCGTTCCTCACGGGCCTTGAGGCCGACGAGGACGTTTTTCCAGGCTGTTTTGTAGAGAATGAAAGCCACGACGAGGAAGATGGCCAAAACCCAGGCGGCCTGGCCCAGGTTCGGGTCGATCAGTTCGCCGTCGGCGAGAAGGAATATTTGGTGCATATCGCCTCGATTCGGAAAAAATCCGTCGCCGGACGGTTAGGCCCGGCGGCAGGGTATTAGAGACTATGGGCGAGCAGAAATCCGAAGACGATGGCGCCGAAGGCGACGCCTTCGACGAGCGCGGCGGCGATCAGCATGTTGGTGCTGATGCGACCGGCGGCTTCGGGCTGCCGGGCGATGCCTTCGCAGGCTTGCCCGCCGATCTGACCGATACCGCGGCCCGCGCCGATGGCGGCCAGTCCAAATCCGATGGCCGCGCCGCCGATCGCCGACTCCTTTGTCGGATACGCGACCTGCGCCAAAATAGTAACCATTTGCATCACGATCTCCTTTCCGGGTCGAGCCCGGACCGAATAAATGCCGACGTTTTGTTTGGGAAAGCCCGGTCGTCGGCTAAACCGGGGAGGTCCGTGGAAATTTTAATGTTCAGGCGCCACCGCGCTCGCCAGAAACAGCGTCGTCAAAAAGGTAAAAATATAAGCCTGTAAGACGGCGACGAAAAGTTCGAGGAACTGGATCGCCAAGTGCAGAAGTCCGAGCGGCAATCCGACCGCCAATTGTCCCCAAATCGAGGGCAGGGCGACGATCAGGCTGATCAAAACGGCAAGCACGGCATGTCCGGCGACCATGTTCGCGAATAAACGCATGCAGAGCGCGAATGGCTTGACCACCGCTCCGATCAATTCCAGCACCAGAAGGAAAAGAAAGAACGGAACATCCATCAACCATTTTGCCTTGGATTCGCCGGGCTGCGGGCGGAACGGATGGGGGGCGAAATTCCAGAGATAGAGCGGGATGGCCAACAGGATGGCCATCGCCGGCGTGAGTTTTTTGTGTTCGTGGTCGTATTGCGCCTCGATGGCTTTTTCGGCCGGGTGGCCGTGATATTCACCGTCGTGGTAATGCTGCGTGGGGTTGGTCAGGGCGCCTGGGTCGCCGGGAACATCGGCGGGCAACGCTTCGCCGCGCATGTGCTCCAGGTCGATTGCGGCTTCGTGGGGCGGATGGCCGTCGGAATCGTGTTCCTGGTGCTGGCCATGTTTGCCATAGGTGCCATCCATCAGAGAGTGGGCGACCGTGTCGATCCCGTTGAAGTGGATGAAGACGAAGGCGCAGATGGCGAGCGTGGCCGTGGTGTTGATCGAACCGGTGGCGGTGCCGCCAAGGTGTTCGACGTGGCCGCCGGTGATGAAATCGAAGAAGTCTGCGAAGGGAATGCAGCCGAGGATGTTGCAGAATCCGATGAAGAAGAAGACGGTCCAGAGGAATGGGACGAATTTGTCGGTGTGTTCCTTCAGCGCGGGGCGAAAGACTTCGATGCGGAGGAATTCCAGGATGGATTCGAAGAAATTTTTTGCCCCGGACGGTGCGGAGCTGTCGGGTCTGGGAAACAGCGCGGGAAAATCAGGAGCATCAGCCCACCGGCGACAAAGGCCATGAAGCTCTGGTTGGTAAACCACGTCAGATGTTCGCCGAACATCGGATGGGACAGGACATGCTCCAGCGGGTCGACGGCAAGGAGGATTGTCATGCGATGGTCCGGTTCTGGCCAATTCCGGCCGTTGTCAGAAGCAATCGTCGCAGTTGCCAAACCAGGGTGATGAGGGAAACCCAGTATGCGGCCATAAGCCAGGACATGAATGGGATTTGTACTGCGACAAGGTGGATTGCCACGGCGACGGAGGCGAGGGCGACCGACGTGAGCAGGTGAAGGACCGTTCCGACGAAGGCCAGTTGAAAGGCCCCGACGGGGTCTTTGCGGCCGCCGGCGAGAATCGGAAGGAGACCGATCGTGCCCGCGGCGATGCCGACTGCTCCAGCGGTGATGGGATCGATCGGGTTCATTCGGACACCGAACACGGCCAGCGCGGACGATGCCGCGATCAGGACCGCGGCAACAACCAGAGGCATTGAGAAGAGAGCTTTCATTTCTGTGGGCCGCGGGTAATTTTGCGGCTAATCTTTGTTCGCGTTGATCGCTGCCTTGATCAACAAATACATACCGGATGAAAAGCCCAAGATAATTCCGATCAAGAGTCCCCAGGGGTCGCTATGAAACTTGCGATCCACCCAGAGTCCTATGACGGCTCCTAAACCGGTGCCAGCGCCGATTTCTAATCCAAGGGAGGCAAACTTTCCCAGATTGAAATCGTCCTGCTTGGCCATCAGATGCTCCGCAGGAGGACATTGTGACATTTTGCACAGAGTTTCGACTCGTGCAAGTATGCAACGCGCTAAACAAAATGCGGTTGCGCTCGGGCGGTAAAGTAGTGAAGGGGCGAAAGTTGGTCAAGAAGGCAATTTTGCCTAAACTGGCGGGCATGCTCGAAAAGTCTCGGCGGAGGCTGGTGGCGGGGGCGCTGGTCGTGTTGGCTATCGCGGTTTTTGGCGCGGGGATCAACTGGGGATTGCCGTCCCATACGATCGATTCGATCCTTTTCGGGGCTGGGCCGGGTTCGGCGGTCACGGCGCTCAATTCATATAACCTCACCGGAGTTGGAATCAATCGGCTGGTTGGGAATTGGGACGATGCGGGGAATCTCCCCGCGGATGTGGCGGCCCACCCAATTGGCGACCGGTCCAAACCTGTCACGCTGCTGGAAAACCCTCACCATGCAACGGAGGAGGAGATCATCCAACAGGGGGATCGGGAACTGGCCCGACTTTCAGCAGTCGCCGACGCTGCCGATCGGAAATATGGTGAGTTGCGGGTTACGAGCGATGAAAAAGCGGCGGACAAGGCGAAGGAGGAGTCGCTGGCGGCGCAGCAGAAAGTGAATCAGTACGTTGAAGATTTTAACCGGAAGAATTTTGGCGATCTGACGGAGGCGATCCACGACGATCAGGTGAGCCGGGCGCGCATCCTTAGTCGATTTCGTTTGTACAGCTATCAGCCGGATGAAATGATCTCGTTCCGCGCGCTGGCGAAAATGCACCCGGGGAATTTGGAATTTGATCCCAAGCTGTACCAATATGGCGGGCTGTGGATTTATCCGCTGGGGGCGATCGTGAAGGCGGCATCGCTGGTGGGATATGTGACGGTTTCTCCGGACCCGACGCTTTATCTGGACTCGCCGGAGATGTTCGGGCGGTTCTATGTTCTGGGGCGGGCGTATTCGGCGGCGTGGGGACTGGTGGCGGTGCTGGCGGTGTTTGGAATTGTTCGCAGGGTGACGGGTGGATTGGTGCTGCCGTTTCTGGCGGGTGTGTGTTTTATGTGCATGCCGGTGGTGTTGGACTTGGCGCACGAAGCCAAGCCGCATCTGGCTGGGACGGCGCTGATGCTGCTGGCGGTTCTTTCGGCCTCGAAATATGTTGAGACCGGGAAGGGGAAATGGATTGTTTGGACGGCGATCGCATGCGGTGCGTGCGCGGGGATGGTGTTGAGCGGGGTGGTTGCGCTGGCGATTCTGCCGGTGATGGCGCTGGTGAGGCGCGATGGGGTGGGGCGATTTTTGTCGGTATGTGGTGGGGGGGTTCTGATCGCGGCGGCGGTTTATTTTGCCACTAATCCGTATGTGGCTGTGCATCTTGTGGGAGACAGGTCGATTCTGCAGGCCAATCTTGCTAATACCCGGGCGATGTATTCGGTTGGAGATGCGGGGTCGAATACCGGTAATGCGTTTCGGCTTTTGCTCGCCGGGGCGAGCGTGCCGGTGGCGGCGTTTGGGGCGTTGTGGTTGTTGGGGGCACTGTTTTCGAAGCGGGAGTTACCCTTACGCGGGATGGGGTGGTTGCTCGTTGTTCCGGCAGTGGTTGTTCTGATTCAATTTGATTTGTTCGCGGGTAACAAGCCGGGGGAATATGCCCGATTTGCATTGTTCGCGGATACGGCGTTGTTGATGGCCGCGTTTATCGGGATCGGACGTATTTTTCGATCGGTTCCGCTGCAGGCGGTGGCGGGAATTGTCGTCGTGGGGTTCACGATTTTGCATTCGGCGGCGTATGAGCGCGGGTTCGTCGATGATTCGCTCTCGGATGATTCACGGTTGCGCGAGGCTGCGGCGATTGATGGGCGGCTGGCGGATGCGGGGCCGTCGCCGGTGCTTTATATAATGTCCGAACCGGCACCGTATTGTTTGCCGCCGGTGAATTTGTTTCGCTGGCGGGTGATTCTTTTGCCGCCGGATGGGGAAATCCCGGCTGGTTTTCCGGCGGGCGTTCTGGTCAAACCACGGCAGGAATTCGAGGTGATGGATCCCTCGGCAACGCCTATCAGTTGGGCGAACATGGGATTTGACATGGCCGATGTGGGCGGGAAATGATATCTTTGCGAGGATGGAAGGCGTTACCACCGCTGTTGTGGCATTTATCTTTCTTTGTCTGGCGATGCCGTCGCTGATACAGAATAAGAATCAATATTACGTGGCATTTATTTCGGTCGTGGGCGTCATCCTGATGGATGCACTTGCCCACATGCTTCCGGAAACTGCTGGAGCGCCCGGGCGGCTTGTTATGTGCTGGGCGCGTTTGCACAGATCATCGCGGTGGTGATGCTGTTTCTGGCGACGGGCGGGCTGACGTTCAGGGCGCTGCGGGGGGATATGATCGAAGTTCTTCGCCGCGGCGAGCAGGAAAAGGAAGTGATCATTCCGCTGAGCGACGAAGCGAAGAAGACGATAAGGGCGAATCAGGAGGCGGCGGCGCGGCGTGTGAAGAAGGATGAAGTCGAACCGAAGGCGTATACCATCGACGATCCCCCTGCGGCGGCAAAAACACCCCCTCCGAGCGGTCCGTTGCCATTGGATTAAAGTTTGCCACTCATCGGCCTGAGGCCGTACAATACTTTTTAGATAGTTTCTTTCAGGTCCGAGGAGTTTACGAATGTCGGTTGCCGCTCTGGCCGCGATTCAACTTGGGGGGTACGTCAATCCGTTTAAGGCGGGGGCCATACTGGTTTTGCTGGTGGTGTGGGTGAGGTTGCTGTCGTGGATCGACAAAGATTCCGTTGCCGCTCGGCTTCCGCGCGAGTTGGTGAATACGGGGATGATGGCGGCGCTGATCGCGGGGTACATGCTGTTTTTCTTTTTGCCCGGCTTTGGTGTCGCGTTTGGGGTGTTGATCGGATTGTTCGTGCTGGACGTCGGCGCATATCTGGGGCTGCGGTCGCGGACGATCGGCCTGGGCGATTTGAAAGAGCAGTTTGCCGATTTCTGGAGCGGTCTGCTGAAAAAGGGGCACAAGAAGGAGGTCAAGGCCGTCAAGGGGGAGGTCATGATCATGGACTCGAGCGGGGCCGCCCAGGCGCCGCCGGAATCGGATTCGCCTGACCTGCCGCGCTTTGAGGCGGCGCAGCTATTCTTGACCAGACCCTTGCGGGTCGGGGCGGAGCGACTGGAGATGATCGCGGGAGAGCCGACGTCTATCAGCTACACGGTTGACGGTGTGAAATACGACGGGGAGGCGATGGATCGGAACAAGGCGGGGGCGGCGGTGCAATATCTGAAGGAAGTGGCGGGTCTGGACATGAACGAGCGGCGCAAGCCGCAGTCGGGAACGTTTAAGGCGGCACTGGACGGGAAGAAATCCACGATACAGTTGACGACGTTCGGCAGCGCTCAGGGCGAGTCAATGCGGCTCGTGACCAATCCGAAGGATCGGCAGAATTTCAAGCTGGAGAATCTGGGCTTCAGCGAAGACCAGCTTGCATCGATCAAGGGACTGCTGGAAGGCGGCGGGCTTGTGCTGCTGGGCGCGCCGCGCGGGCAGGGATTGACGAGCCTGTGTTACGCGATGCTGCGGGCGCACGATGCGTTTTTGTATCACGTTCATACGGTTGAACGGGGACCTGAATTTGATCTTGAGGGCGTGACGCAGAATGCTCTGCCTGCGAACGCTTCGCCCGCGGAAGAGGCGAAGCAGGTGAACTGGGTGGTCAGCCAGGAGCCGGATGTGCTGCTGGTGACTTCGGTGGAAGATCCGAAAAGTGCTGTCGATCTGGCTAAATTCAGCGCCGGCGAGCGGCGGGTTTATGTCGGGATGCGCGCGAGCAACACGCTGGATGCGCTCAAGCAGTGGCGCAAACTTGTGGGCGATGACGCATTGGCGATAAAGAGCCTCAAGGCGGTCATCGTGGGGCGGCTGATCAGGCGACTTTGCTCGGCGTGCAAGGTGGGATATACGCCCGATCCGAATACGCTCAGGAAACTGAACATGAATCCCGATTCGGTCGGGAAGCTTTACCAGGCCCGCAAGGAGCCGATGCGGGATGCCAAGGGCAATCCCGTTCCGTGCACGTTTTGCAATGATCTGGCTTTCAAGGGGCGGTTTGGGATTTACGAGGTGATGATCATCGACGATGAGATTCGGAAGGTGATTGCGGCGGGCGGAGCGGACAGCCAGATCAAACAGGCGCAGCGCGGCAAGCGCGGGCGGTTGTTGCAGGAGGTTGCATTAGCGCAAGTGCAGGCGGGAGAAACCAGCGTGGAGGAAGTGCTGCGGGTGTTGAAACCCGATTCGGAATCGGGCGGTTCGCCGCCACGGTCGAAAAGCGGGCCGGGAAGCGCGCCCGCGGGCGGGAAGCCACCTTCGCGCGGCGGCACGCCTGCGTCCAAGGGGCGGTCGCCGCAACCGAGGCCGGCGGGACCCCAATAGTAGTATTGTGATGAGACGGGTTGAACCATGATTTTCAGCGTCATATTACTCGGGCTCTGCGGCGTCGTGGCATTTTTTCAATATGTCCAGGGGTTCTTCAGCGCGACCATTTCGGCGATTTTGGCGGTCATCGCAGCGATCGTCGCGATGGGTTGGTATGAGCAGGCCGCGCCTCTGTTGTTCAATGCCAAGATTTACGACCAGGCTGCTTCGATTTCGCTGGTGGTGATTTTCGCGGTCGTCTACATTTTGCCGAGGCTGGTGATCGATTCGTTTGTCCCTGGAAATGTCCGCGTGCCGTTCATTGTGGAGAAGGTCGGCGCGGGTGCGATGGGATTGATTGCCGGGCTGGTATGCACGGGAATCGTCGCGGTCGCGGCCGATGCGCTTCCGTTTGGGCCGACGATCGGCATGTATGCGAGGTTTGGAACGACGGATCAAAAGGATGCGATGTATGCGGGCCCCAATTCCCAAATGCTTGATACGCAAACGTACGATGTGTTCACGGGCGACAAGATCGATGCGAATGATCGAACTCATTCGGGGGTTTGGTTGCATCAGGACGATCTGGTGGTGAGTTTGGCCGAAACGGCAAGCGGCGGCAGCGGATCATTATCGAATGATCGTCCGTTCGCGGCGGTCCATCCGGACCTTCTGGACGAACTTTATGCGCAGAGAATGGGGATACAGCCGGGTGCGAAGCATTCGGCGGTGAATACCGCTCAGGCCCAATTGGTGACGGTCAAGGGGATTTACACACCGCCGAGACCGATCCCGCAGGTGGATGGTGAACCTGTCGCCATGCGAGTCAGCGGGGCTGAACCGCCGCCATCCACGGTGACGGCTGATGGGGATCAGATTGTCCTGGTGGTGCGGATGAATTTTGCCGGGAAGGACCTGGCGGATGATACCGACAATCTTCTTCGCTTTTCCGCGGGGGCGATTCGATTGGTTGCGGGGCTGCCTGATAGCGGTGCGCCGTTCAAGAATTATTATCCGGTGGCGACGCTGGATGCGCGGGGAACAGCCGTGGCGGCCAGGCCGGATGATTTTCTCCTTGCGGACATGGCAGGCGCGCGGACCGTCGATTTTGTATTTGTTGTCGATCGGGATCATGTGATGGGGGGCGACGAAACCAAACCGCCGTTCCATATTCCGGCGGGCGCGTTTGTGGAATTCAAGCGATATGGGGTTTGTGATATCTCCGGCCAGACGGTGGAATACGGACCTCCGCCGAATTCGGACAAGACGCCGGTGATTCGCAAGCCAATGATTGATTCGGTTCTGGCCAAGACCGATGGGTTGTGGACGGGTGCGGCGCCGGTTGTTGAAAGTGCCGGCGGGTCGGCGGGCAGCAGTTCGGGAAATTCGGGTGCGCAGGCGTCGGCAGGCGACAATGGAGGTTCATCACAGGGGGGAAGTTCATCGCAGGGGGGTGCGGCGGAAGCCGGAGGCGATCATCTGTTGGGTGATTCGGGTTTGGGTTATGTCGCCATTGCCGCTTCGAACAAATTGGCTGCGCCGATCAACTGCGGCACAGGGGACGACACGGCAACGGTGCAGTTGACCAACGGGGTGGGGGGTGAGCTGGATCATCGTCAATGGACGCAGCTTACGATTTCGGCTGATACACCGGTGAGTCAGCTCGGCCAGCCGCAGAGCGACGACGTATCGGAACTGGCGGTCGAACCTAATACGGTCCTGGTTCAGGTTGAATGCTCGGCGCCCGTTTCGGGTTCGGGGAGCGAGATATGGGCATGGGCGAAGCGGGTTTCGGATTTTGCGTTGGCCGATGCGACGGGAAAGACGTATCCGTGTATCGGAGTCTGGGCCACGGTGCAACGCGGGACGGAGCACTATTTTGTGGCCAACTACAAGAATCTTGATGACAAGAATCACCTTCAGGCGATTGTCCCGCCAAAAAAAGGGAGGCCGGTCAATGTGTGGTTGGCGTTTCAAGTGCCATCGGGGACGCCGATCGCGGAGATTCGGTTTAGCGCGAATACGGCGATGGATAATCTGAATTTCAAGGCTCCGTGAAACGCGCTTAAGATTTTTTTGTCGTTCATCAATCCGAGCAAGAGAAAATCAATTTTTATCGTCTGCATCGCTCGTGCCGCTTGGCCTCGTCGGCTCGAATGCTGTGCGGCGTTGGTGCTGTGGAAATCGCTGGCTTCTATGAGCCGAGCCTTGTCAAGCGGGATTCTGGCGTTCGGAACGCGAGTCGTTGTTTCAGTCTTCTATTCAGAGCTTCCGCGAAAGATCTGTTTGGGTCGCGGGCCTATTCAACTGTACAACAGCGGCACCCACTCTGGCCTTCGAGTTTGGTGCTCAAGCCAACATCGGGCTTGCCGCTTTTTTGCCAACCGTCGAACTCCGATCGCCTGTTTCCCATTTGACTCATCCGGACGCTTTACCCGTCATTTTGCCCCGTCTCTTCACGTTGGCGCCGTCGGCAACGGTTCTTTCCACTGGGCGCCATCCCGAAGCATCGCCCACAGCTTCACCAGGAGTCTGCGGGCCACCGCCACGATGGCGATCTTCTTCCGTTTGTCGCTGCCGCGACGCACCTGTTCGTAGACTTGGGCCATCCAAGTCTTGTGGCGGACTCCCAGCCAGGCAATCTCCACCAGCATTTGACGCAGCAGGCCGTTGCCCGCATGGCTGATGTGACCTTGGCGGTCACTTTCGCCGCTCTGCCAGCGTCGCGGGGTCAGACCCGCGTAACAACCCACCTGCCGGCCGTTCCCGAAGCGATGCGGATCATCCAGGATTGCCACCACCGTCTCTCCCAATCGCGGACCGACGCAGGGCGCGGTCTTGAGTTGTTCAACACGCGCATCAGCCTTTGCCCGTTCTTCCAGCTTCTGCTCCACCTCCTGGATCTGCCGCTGAATACTCTCAAACTGCTGCAACTCGCAATGCACCTGGAACAGCCACAACCGCTGGGAGGAATAGTCCGACGCCTCCTTCTTCAGTTCCTCCATCGCCGCGTCAGTCCAGGCTCTTTTGGCCCAGGGCAGGCCCACGCCCTGCCTTTCGTATATCGAACGGATCGAGTTCTTGATCGCCGTTCGCCGCTGCACCAGAGCGTGACGGTATTCAATCAGCGACCGCCATTGCCGAACCGAAGCCTTGGGCACGTGCACCGTCGGCAACGATTCCATCTCCGACAATTGGGCCAGTTTCAACGCATCCTTGCGATCGCTCTTTTCCTTCACGACCTTCCATCGCCAACGTTCGTCGTTGCCGTTGGCGACCTGCACGGGAATCTTCATCGATTCGGCCAGGTCGCAAACCCATCCCGCCGCGGGTCCCGCCTCGATCACCAGCCGGTCCGGGGCACTGCGTTCCAGCAGCTTCCGCAATTCGCGGGGGTTCGTGGCGGTCTTGCCGAAGATCCGCTCGCCGCCGACACAATAGTCCACAAAAACGCTCTTGTTCTTTCCGAGATCCAATGCCAGAATCTTCATCGCCGAGTCCTTTCTCAAATAAAGTGACGTCTGAGCGATCCACGCGATCAGCTCGTTAATCCATTGGGGATTTTAATCCCCAAAACAACGTCCCGAGAAAGGCTCGGCTTCATAGTTTCTGGCCTGATGACGTTCGGGAGAGCCGTTGGCAGGCGAAAGAAAAAAAATTCCCGCATTCCGTGCGGCTCAGATTCTGTATCACATCAAAAGGTCGCCGCGAATCTTAACAGGCAAGCCAGCGGGGTCCGCAGCGCCAGCCTGTTCACGGATTCGAGCCAGGGCAGCCGGACGGCAGAAGGACCGTAACGATAGAAATCCTTTGCATTCTTTTTTCAACCGTGCAAAAGGATTGTTCCCGTCCGCTCAGCCTTAATGTAACCTTTGGTTGATTTCGTTCATTGTTCCGGTTTCCGAGCCGTCGTTGGATTTTCCCTCTTGCTGCTGCTCGGTTTTCTGGGCGGTTTGCTGTTGTTGCGGGGTCATGGGAGCAGGAGTATTGGCAACCGGCGGAGGGGTAGCTGGCGGCGGCGTTGATTTGGGGAGGGGCAGGGTTATTTTCTGATCGCCTCGCTGCACGATCAGCTGTCCATCGGTTGTGAAAGCATCGCGGATGGCGTCCTTGCCTTCCTGTTCGCTGTTCAGGCCATTCAGATCGGTGCGAACGGTGTGTCCGTCGATGGCGGCGATGATCACGTCGTTTGGCTTCAAGCCGTATTTTACGTCCATCGGACCGCCGGGCAGCACCTGGGTGACCTGCAGGTCCTGCAATTTTCCGTCGTCGCGCGAATCGGCGAAGACTTTGTAGGCGTCTTCGACCTTCACGCCGTTGGCGTCCTGGGCGTTTAACTGATTGACCAAGGTTTCGGCTTGCTGTTGAACGGCGTGCGAAGCCTGAATATCGGGGGCCTCGATGGCGTACATCAACCAGGCGATCACCCCGACGGTCACCAATAATCCAACCAGACCGAAGGCCATTCGCATAGGATTGGCTCCATTTCTGCCTTATTATTCACCTGCCGCGCGGTAAGAGTACCGCAAATCGGGCATTTTTTCTCATTTTCGCAATCCTTTTTGCCCGCGGCGCGTCCAAGTTAGTGTTCGGCGTCCCGATGACGGGCATAATCTCCCGGAGGAATCATGCGTCGCATCGTCGTTCTGGCCTTGATTTTAATGATTTCCGGTCTGGCGAACACGGTTCGGGGCGATGAAACCAGCGTCAATACGTTTGCGACGGATTTGTATCGGAATTTGCCGGCGGACGGAAATTTGATCTGCTCGCCGCTCAGCGTTTTTGCCGCGATGGCGATGACCGGGGAAGGGGCCCGCGGCAAAACGGCGGAGGAGATGTCGATGTTCGGCGAAGGCTCGCGCACGATCGCCGGGCTGGAGTCGCCAAGCGAGGATTTTCAGCTCCATATTACCAATGCAATCTGGGCGAAAACCGGGTTCGATATTCGGCCGCAGTTTCGGGATTTGCTGTCGAAGGAATATGGCAGCGATTGCTTCAACCTCGATTTTTCCGACCCATCGGCTGCCAGTGGGCGAATCAACGCGTGGGTTTCCGAGCAGACGAGCGGGAAAATTCAGGACCTTTTTTCGCCTGCAAGTCTTCCGCAAAGCACGCTGCTGGTTCTGACCAACGCGATTTATTTCAAGGCGGATTGGGAGTTGCCGTTTTCGGCGAATGCCAGCGCGCTGGGCGATTTTCACGTTCCCAAGCAGGCTGACCCGGTTCAGCGGATGATGATGCATGAGCATGGTTCGTTTCCGATCATGCATGGGGATGAATTTGATGCACTGGAGTTGCCGTACAAGGGTGGCAAGATGGGTATGCTGATTGTGCTGCCGAAATCCAATGATGGGCTGAAGGCGGTGGAAGCAAAGTTAACGGGCGATTTTCTGAACCGCATCGCTGCCGGGCTTGGACCGCAGTTTGTTCAGGTTTCGATTCCAAAATTTACGATGTCCTGGCAGGCCAGGCTGAAGGGCGCGCTGGAATCGCTGGGGATTCGCCGGGCGTTCAGTGCCGGTGAAGCGGATTTTTCGGGAATCGATGGGAACGGGCGTTTGTTTATCTCGGATGTTGTGCAGAAGGCATATATTTCGGTGGATGAGAAGGGAACCGAGGCGGCGGCGGCGACGGGGGTAGTTATGCAGCCGACGGCCATCCCGATGCCGCAGGCGGTTTTCATCGCCGATCATCCGTTCCTGTTTATCATCCGCGATCGCGAAAGCGGGGCGATATTGTTCGCGGGAAGGGTGGTTGATCCGGGGATCAAATGACGAAAATGGGCGACTTGAGGCGGGGAAAGTGATATAATCGCGGGCGGCGAAGCATTTCACGAGGAGTTCATCCATGCGGGATTGGAATTCATGGATAGCTGTTCCGGCGGTTGGGGTAATGTTGGGTCTGAGTTGCACGGTTTTTGCCACCAGTTATGGCAGTGGAAAAACTCCTCCGCGGCCGGCGCCTCCGCCAGCGGCCCCTCCACCGGCGTCACAACCGTCGGTTCCTTCCCAGTTTTCCATTGATGAAGCGGCCCAGTCGGCGGCGGCGGCGGAACTGGCCGCGGATCAGCAGAAACTCAAAGACATTTCGGATGCCGGATGGGCAAAATTCCAACAAGATCCGGACTGGGTGACGGCGCAAACGAAGGTCGTAAACGCCCAAGGCGACCTGGATACGGCGAAACAGGCCGCTAACGATGCCTTAGCAAATAACCCTGATTACCAGGCCGCCGTTGCCGCCAAGAAAAAGGCGGCGGACGATCTGGCAGCGGCGAAGGCCGGTGACGATGCGACGCCTGAGACACTTGCCCCACTTGCCAACGCATCACTCAAGGCCACGTTGAATCTCAGGCAGATCACCAATTCGGTTCTGATCAGCGATACCGGGGTTCAGACCGCTACGGAGAATCTGGCGATAGCCCAGCACGGTGCGGATATGTTGAAGATGAAGTTTCAGGTTCAATTGTCAGCCGAACGGACTTATGCCGCGGCCAAGGCCACGGTGGATGCGGCGCAGAAGCGCTATGATGATGCCCACGCGAAATTGCTCGCGGACAATACGGGCGGTTGAAGGAAATGAAAAATCGCGAAATTCGTGGATTTTCCGGGAGAAATTCTCGACATTTGCCAAATCTCCGGTTATATTGTGATCGCGGGCTGGAGAGTTCAAATATGTAAGTCCCGCATCATGTTGGGCGTTCCCATCAACAGGACGCACGCTTAAAGATAACTTGAATGTGTCTCGTATGGATCGCGCTGCAGCGACTGGCGAGAAGTGTCTATCGCATCAATTGAAGTTGCAGCCATCGAAGTCCGTGTTGTCGAAAAACCGAATTGCTTGAACAGCGGCGGCAGCCGGAGGGGCGGCCAGCCGCTGTTTTTTTATTTTTATAATCCAATCGCGTAGAGAAAAGTTACCGCATTGCTCTCGACGGCGCGATCCGCTATTTAGTTGCCAGCCAAACCACAGGAGCAGCCATGCAATATACGACGCTCGGTCGGACGGGTTTGAAAGTTTCCCGCCTATGTCTGGGAACGATGAATTTCGGTCCGCACACCACGGAGGCTGAGAGCCACGCGATCATGGATAAGTCGCTGGAACTGGGCATCAATTTTTTCGACACGGCCGATGTCTATGGCTGGAAGAAGGGGGAGGGGATCACCGAACAGATCGTTGGACGCTGGTTTGCCCTTGGGGGAAATCGGCGGGAAAACACGATCATCGCGACCAAGGTCTATGCTGATATGGATGGCGATGCCGCCGACATTACGATGAAGCGCGGCCTGAGCGCGGTCAAGATTCGCCGGGCCTGCGAAAACAGCCTGAAAAGATTGAAGACCGATTACATCGATCTTTATCAGATGCATCACATCGCGCGGGAAGCGCCGTGGGAAGAAATCTGGCAGGCGATGGACGTCCTGATAAAGCAGGGCAAAATCATTTATGTCGGCAGCAGCAATTTCGCGGGTTGGCATATTGCACAGGCGTGCGAAACGGCCAGGCATCGCGGGATGATTGGGTTGGTTTGCGAGCAAAGCAAATACAGCCTGATCGCGCGGACCGTTGAATTGGAAGTGCTTCCGGCTTGCCGGGCGTATGGGCTGGGCGTGATTCCGTGGAGTCCGCTGGATGGGGGAATGCTGGGTGGCGTCCTGCAGAAAATGGAGAAAGGCCGCCGGGCCGGCGAGAACGTGCAGAAACGGATTGAATCGATGCGGCCGCAGCTTCAGGCGTGGGAGGAATTGTGCAAATCGCTCGATCACAAGCCGGCGGATTTGGCGCTGGCGTGGCTGATCGCGAACCCGGCGGTGACGGCGCCGATCATCGGGCCGCGGACAATGGATCAACTGACCGGCTCTCTGGCGGCGCTGGAGATCAAAATCGACGATGAGATCAACCGGCGTCTAAACACCATCTGGCCCGGCCCCGGCGGAGAAGCGCCCGAAGCGTACGCCTGGTGAATTGGGAATTGAAAATGCTCTATCGCAAGCTTGGAAAAACGGGGATCAAGGTCAGTGAGATTGGCTTTGGCGCGTGGCAGATCGGCGGCGGATTCGGCAAGCAGGATGATGCGGAGGGCATCGCGTGCATCCATCGCGCGATGGAGCTGGGCGTTAATTTCATCGATACGGCGGCAGTTTACGGCGACGGGCATAGTGAGCGGCTGATCGGCCGAGCCGTGGCTGGGAAGCGAGATCGGGTTGCGATCGCCAGCAAGATTCCTCCCAAGATTGGGCGTCAGGCGGTTGAGATGGATTCGATCCGGGATGTTTTTCCGGCTGATTGGATTGTTGAAATCACCGAGCGATCCCTGAGCAACCTGAAAGTTGATTGCCTCGATCTGCAGCAGTTGCATTCCTGGACACCGGCATTTCTCAAGCAGACGGTTTGGCTGGAAGCGCTGCAAAAGCTGAAAAAACAGGGGAAAATCAAGTCGTTTGGCGTTTCGGCCAACGATTGGGATCCCTACGGGGCGACGGAACTGGCCCGTAGCGGGCTGATCGACAGCGTGCAGGTGATTTACAACATCTTCGAGCAGCGGCCGGCGGAAAAATTATTTTCGGCGGCGATGGAAGCGAATGTCGGCATCATCGCACGGGTTCCGTTCGAGGAAGGGTTGCTCACGGGAAATTTTGGTCCGGAAGTGAAGATGGACCCGAGCGATTGGCGTTCGCAATGGATGACGCCGGCGAGACGCCGGGAGGCGGCGGGTCGGGTGGAGGCTTTGAAGAGATATCTCAAGCCGGACCGGCCGACGCTGGCGGCGCTGGCGTTGAAGTTCTGTTTGAGCCATCCGGCGGTTTCGACCGTTATTCCGGGAATGCGGCGAATATCGCATGTTGATTCCAATTGTGCCGTGTCGGACGGGAAGCTTTTGTCCAAGAAGGAAATCGAGGAGCTTGAAAAGCACAAATGGGTGCATGGCTGGCTGTATCCGTGGGCGGAGAAGAAGAGTTAGCCGCGGATGGAAATCAGATGCACGCAGATTCGTTAGTTCCATTCTGCAAGCTGGCAAATCCTTCGAGTTATGTCGCGTGTTCCTGGGATCTGACTGTTGAGGAGACGGCGCGAAACCATTGGGTTTCGTTTTTCAAGCGGCATCTGGACACGATTCTGAAGCTCGGCGTCGACTTGGCGAAATCGAAGGTTGAGGCGATCAAGCGCGCGGAGTCTTGTAAGCGGGATTTCTTCGGGATTTTCGATGGGTTTGCGGAAAATCCTTCGGGACATGGGCGGGTGACGATCCTGACGCTGGATGGCTGGCGGGACGAATGTTTGCGCCGGTGGGGATTCGAGGATCCGTTCGCGGATTTGAAGAAGCGCGAGAATGAGAAAATGCTGCCGCTGCTTCCGGCGGTCTGTCGGGAGATCGATTCGTTGGCCGGGCGAGCGCAGCTGGATGCGCTGATCCTTGGCCTGTTCGCGGGAAATATTTTCGACATGGGAGCTGATGCCACGGCCAAGGCTTTTTTGGGCGCGAGCCCTGATTTTTTCGCGACTCGGGCGAATATCGTTCCGCGGCCTTGGTTGATTGATGATTATGATGCGCTGGTCGGGCGTCTTTTGTCAGGGCCGGTTCATCGGAAGGCGGTTTTTTTTATCGACAATGCGGGAAGTGATTTTTTGCTGGGCGCGATTCCGATGATGCGCTGGCTGGGGCTGCGCGGGACGCGGATCGTTCTGGCGGCAAATGACAGGCCGACGCTGAACGACATGACGGTTGGCGATGTTCGGGCTTGGTGGCCTCGGATTTTGGAGGCGGAGCCGTCGATGGGCGCGCTGCCGATCGAGATCGTCGGCACGGGCACAGGCGAGCCGCTGATTGATCTGGGACAGGTATCGCAGGAATTGAACGTCGCGGCCGAGGATGCCGACCTGGTGATTCTTGAGGGCATGGGCCGGGGGGTGGAGAGCAACCTGGATGCGGAATTTTCGTGCGATGCGGTGAATATCGCGATGGTCAAGGATTCCGCGGTTGCCGTCCGGCATGGCGGGAAGGTTTTTGATGTTGTTTGCCGATTCTGGCAAAAACCATGAGCGATACAGCATACGCTTCAAACGACATCGTCGATGGCCCGCGCATCATGAAAAAGATCGTGCGGCGATTGATTCCGTTTTTGTGTCTCCTGTTCATCGTTAATTATCTCGACCGCACGAACGTGGCGATGGCGAAGCTGCAGATGCTGGGAGATGCGCATCTCACCGAGGCGAGCTACGGTTTGGGAGCCGGTCTGTTTTTCATCGGGTATTTTCTGTTCGAAGTGCCGAGCAATCTAATTCTCCAGCGGATCGGGGCGCGGCGATGGATCGCGCGGATCATGATTTCGTGGGGGATTCTTTCGGCGATGATGATGCTCGTTCGCGGGACGGCCAGTTTTTACGCGTTGCGTTTTGCGCTGGGGGTGGCGGAGGCGGGGTTTTTCCCGGGGATCGTGTTTTATCTCACGGCGTGGGCGCCGGCGGCGAGAAGAGCGCACTTGCTGGCGATATTCCTGACGTCCACGGCGCTTTCCGGTGTGATTGGGACGCCGGTGGCGGGGTGGATTATGCAGATGGAAGGGATCGCCGGATTGCATGGGTGGCAATGGCTGTTTCTCCTTGAAGGGCTGCCGGCGATCGGGCTGGGGATCGCAATTTTGTTTTCGGGGCTTTTGCCGGATTCACCGGCGGACGCGAACTGGCTTACGCCGACAGAACGAACCTGGATTGAGAATGAACTCGCGCGCGATCACTCGCAAACGAATGTGAATCATATCGCCGATTTGGCGCGGCGGCCGGTGATATGCGGTTGTGGCTGTTCAGCGGGATTTATTTCACGCTGATCATGGGGCTGTACGGTTTCATTTACTGGGTGCCGACGATCGTAAAGTCGCTGACTCATGCGGATAACGTGAACGTTGGGTTGATCACCGCGATACCGTATCTGATCGCGGCGATCAGCATGGTGGCAATCGGAGCCGCGGCGGATTACACGGGCCGGCGGCGATGGACTGTGTCGGTCTGCGCGATTGTCGGATCGGCGGGAATTCTGGCGCTTTGCGCTTCGGATCGTCCGGTGTTGGGAATGGCGTCGCTTTGCGTCGCGTCGATTGGAATTTTCGGAACGCTTGGGCCGTTCTGGGCGTTGCCGTCGCGATACCTTCGGCACACGGCGGCGGCGGGGGGAATCGCAGTGGTGAATTCCACGGGGGCGCTGGCGGGGTTTGTCGCTCCCTGGGTCATCGGGTGGGCGAAACAGGCGACGGGCCGATTTACCGCGGGTTTGCTGGTCGTCGCGGGGTCGCTGCTGGTGGGGGCGGTTTTGATCCTTCTGGTGCCGGGAAGCGTTGAGGGCAGGGAAGTGGAAAATGGGGATAGATAGTGGGTGATCTACTTATTTACCTCGCCGATCCTTTGCCGGCGCATAGCAATCGGTGGGTGGAGAAAAGAACGAGGAAAGAAAAGGATTTTTATCGGTTGCATCGTTCGTGCCGTCCGGCCGCGTTGGCTCGAATGCAAAACGGCGTGGGCGCTGCGGACGCCGTTGGCCGGCCCGTCAAAGTTCGCGACTGCCGTCGGCAGCGGGAAGGAAAGCAGAGTTGCCGCCTTCGCTTCGGTGCAGAAGGGTGGTGCGAATCTCAACGGGGCGGCCAACGGTGTTCGCGGCGATAACGCCTGCCGCATTCGAGCCAACGCGGTCGGACGGCACGAGGACCGTAACGATAAAAGTCTGCTCTGCCTTATGGGATTTTCGAAAACGCGAATTTAGGGCCGATAAAGTCATGCGAGCGCGGCTGGACGTGCGCCCGACAATGATTAGCCGTTAAACGACCGATTCAATTGACGCTGCTGCGCGGACTGCATAACATCGCGAGCGTTGGCAGAATTAAGGAGACGAATGTTCAATATTGATCCGAAAAAACTGGATGGACGTCTGCTGGATCGGGCGGCCCATTATCTGGGCGCGAATCCGGCGACATTGCCCGTCAACATGCCGGTCTCGATGCCGGGGCCGCCGGGCGGGGGATATAATCGCTACCGGGAAATGACGCTGGAGGAAATGCTCCTCGAAAACAGGGTCCTGTTTCTTGTCGGCGAAATCAATCACGTCAGCGCCAGCAGAATCATGATGCAGATGCTCTATCTACAGAGCGTCAAGCGGGATCAGGATATCAACCTCTATATCAACAGCCCCGGCGGCGTGGTGGATGATACCCTGGCGATTTATGACATCATGAAATTCCTGAACTGCGATGTCGCGACTTACTGCATCGGACGGGCCGAAAGCGGCGGGGCGATTGTGCTTATGGCTGGGAAGAAGGGGAAGCGATTTATCCTACCCAACGCGAAGGTGATGATTCACCAGCCGTTCGGCGGCGTTTATGGCCAAGCGGCGGATATTGAGATTCAGGCGGAGGAGATTCTTAAAACCAAGGCGACGCTGATCTCGATCATGGCGAAGTGTACCGGGCAGGACCTGGACCGGGTTCGCGACGACAGCGAGCGGGATCGATTTTTCGACGCGCCACAATCGGTGAAATACGGAATTTGTGACGAGGTTCTGGGCGAAGATTCGGCAGCGGCGACGGCTGCCAGCGACGCGACCAAGCCGAAGTGAAAGACGAAGATTTCGCATGCTTTATTTGGGCGTCGATCATCCCGCGATTTCCTGCCAAGATGTGAATGGGCAGGTGGATTGGTATTGCCGGAACCTGGGCTTGAAGGTCATTTTCAATGATGGCAAAACTCCGGCGAGCGTGCTGGTGGGATATGAAGGCGAAATGACGGCGATTGAACTGATGCCGGTGAGGCATCCGGGCCCGGAGCCGGCGGAGGCGCAGCGGTATCAGCCGGGTCTGCGGCATTTGGCGTTGCGCGTCGGAAACTTCGACGAAGCGTATCGCGGGCTGAAAAGCCTGGGCGTCAAGTTTATTACCGAGCCGATGCCGGCCGTGGGCGGCGGGAAGACGGCGTTCTTCCGCGATCCCGAGGGAAACGAACTGCAAATTATCGAGCGAAACGGGAAAACGAAATGATGCAAAATAGTCTGATCCCCATCGTCATTGAAAAATCCGGCCGCGGCGAGCGGGCGTACGACATCTATTCGCGGCTGCTGAAGGACCGGATCGTCATCCTTGGCGGGCCTGTGACCGATGAATCGGCCAACGCGATCATCGCGCAGTTTCTATTTCTGTCGAATGACGATCCGAAGACGGATATTCAGTTTTACATTAATTCGCCGGGCGGGAGCATCTCGGCGGGACTGGGGATTATCGATACGATGCGGTTCCTGCGGTGCGATGTCGCGACCACGTGCATCGGAATGGCCGCGAGCATGGGAGCGTTTTTGCTGGCGGCTGGGAAGAAGGGGAAGCGGGCGGTGCTGGCCAATAGCCAGGTCATGCTTCACCAGCCGCTGATCGGCGGCGTGCTGCAGGGGCCGGCGACGGATCTGGGGATTGAAGCGCATCACATGCTTCGGATGCGCGACCGGATTTACAAAATGATGGCGGATTACACGGGGAAAACGCCGGAACAAATCCATCGCGATTTCGACCGCAACAAGTGGCTTTTTGCCGAAGAGGCGATCGAATACGGCTGCGCCGACCTGGTGCTGGAGCGCGTGCCGGAAATCGTCGCCGACGGAAACAGCGAAGAGGAGTCCGATGAGGCCAAACAGTAGCCGCGCGTTGGCTCTGGCGCTGATGGGCGGTGTTTCGCTGGCGGCTGGTTGCGGCGGCGTCCCCAACAAGGCCAACATCGAACTGCGGAAACAAAATCAGCAGCTTAATGCGCAGATGGACGACCTGAATCGCCGGCATGAGGCGGATTTGGCGACCATTCGCGGATTGCAGGCGCAGGCGACGACCGTTCCGGTTTTGCCGCAGGACCAGCTCGACCAGTTATTTACCGTGGCCGGGCTGAAATTCGGTGGGCTTACCGGTGGATATCATCCCGACATGAACCAAACCGGCGACACGATGCTGAAGGTTTATGTCGTGCCGATCGACGAGCAGGGGGACAAACTCAAGGCAGCGGGATCGTTTCACATTGACTTGTTCGATCTGTCGCTGAAATCGGATAATCGAATCGGTGCGTGGGATTTCGATTTGCCGACGACGCGATCGGACTGGAACGGAAGCGGGTTGCTTTATACGTATGTATTGGATTGTCCGTGGCAAACGGTTCCGGTGAATCCAAAGCTGACGGCCCGGATCGCGTTCACGGATGCCCTCACGCATCGGGTGTTTACGGTGGATAAGGCTATAACAGTGCAGCCGCCGGGGCAGTGAACGTGCCTAGGGTCGGGCGATCGTCCAAACGGTCTGGTTGTCGGCGATGATGGCGGTGTGGGCGAGATCGATGAACAGGCCGGATTCGACAATGCCGGCGCGGGCGGACAGTTTTTGGTTTAATTCGCGGGGATCGGCGATTTCGTGGAAATTGCAGTCGAAGATGTAGTTGCCGTTGTCGGTGATGAAGATTTCGCCGCTTTGTGTGCGGCGAAGGGTTGGGGTGCAGGCGAGATCGCGAAGGAACCGCTCGCTGGCTTCGAAGCCGAAGGGCGTTACTTCAACCGGTAAAGGGGATTTGGTTCCGAGCTTGGTGACCAATTTGCCGGCGTCGGCGATGATGACCAGCCTGGAGGAATTCTGTGCCACGAGTTTTTCGCGCAGCAGGGCGCCGCCTAGGCCTTTGATAAGCGTCAGATCGGGAGCGACTTCGTCGGCGCCGTCGACGGTAAGATCGATTTTGGTGGTTTGTGCGAAGGTGACGACGGGAAGCCCGGCCTCGCGGGCAAGCTTGTCGGAATTGACGCTGGTGGGGACGGCCCGGATGCCGCGTAATTTTCCCGCGCGGACGGCCGTCGCGACGGCTTCGATGAAATACTTCGCGGTGGAACCGGTGCCAAGGCCGACGATCATTCCATCCTTCACCTGTGCCAGCGCGGCTTCTCCGGCTCGTTGCTTTGCGTCCATATGCCGCGAGGATACGCGATGAAGGGGGGTTGCACAAAGCGGGAAAATGTTGGGTTTAAACGATCGCAATTCTATATGCGACCGACCCGGCCGGAGACGGTTGAAGGAGATGAAGATAATCGTTACGTTCTTCGTGCCGTCTGAGGTTGTGGGCTCGAATACGGGAACGCACCGGCGCTTCGAGCGCGTCTGGCTGGCCTGATAAAGGTCGTGGCATCCGTTTGCGGTCGGGAAGATGAGTCGCCTCCTTCGGCGGCAGGTGCTGAGGATTTTCGAGCAGGGGCTCGACCTCAACCGCCTCACGTGACCATTGTGCGCTTCCTGGTTCCGCCGGTCTTGGCGAGCAGCTTGATGCCGCCGATGACCATCGATTTGTCGATGGCCTTGCACATGTCGTAGACGGTCAGGGCGGTGACGGCGACGGCGGTGAGGGCTTCCATTTCCACGCCGGTTTTGGCGGAGATGCGGGCGGTGGCTTTGATGCGAAGGTTGACGGATTTGTTTCCGGTGGGACTTAAATCTGGGAGGTCGAAATCGACGTCGATGCTTTCGATGGCGAGGGGATGGCAGAGTGGGATCAATTCGCCGGTTCGCTTGGCGGCCATGATGCCGGCTAGGCGGGCGGTTGAAAGAACTTCGCCCTTGGGGATTTTGTTGTCGGCGATTGCTTGAATCGTAGATCGCTGTAAGGAGATGAATCCCTCGGCGAGGGCGGTCCGGTGGGTAATGGGCTTTGCGCCGACGTCCACCATTTTCGCGTTGCCGGAAGCGTCGAGGTGGGAGAGACGGGGGCGGGGCATGGGGGGATTATAGGATTTGAAATTTGAAATTTGAAATTTATGGGCCGGAAATTGCTTATTCTGTCCCGCCGGTGTCCAACTGGTATTTCCGCATTTTCTTGTAGAGGGTCGTGCGGTTGATATCCAGTTCGGCGGCGGTTGCCTGGCGATTCCAGGCGTTGCGTTTTAGGGCGGCTTCGATGATTCGGCGTTCGGGGCCTTGCAGGGCGGTTTCCAGGGGTTGAGGGGAATCGGGGATTTCTGGGGACATGGCGGAGTTGGCGATCTGGGCCATGGCGGTTGTTTGCAGAACTTCGGGGAGATCTTCGATGTCGATCTGGGGCCGGCGGCAAAGGACCACTGCGCGCTCGATCGCATTCTCAAGTTCGCGCACGTTGCCGGGCCAGTTGTAGCGTTGCAGGGCGGCCATCGCTTCTTCGCTGAATCCGAGGACTTCGCGGCCGCTTTCCTTGCTGAACTGGCGGAGAAAGTTTCCGGCCAGCAGCGGGATGTCTCCAAGCCGCTCGCGCAAGGCGGGCAGGCGGATGGTGACGACGTTGATTCGATAATAAAGGTCCTGGCGGAATTTCTGGGCTGCGACAAGTTCGGTCAGATCGACGTTGCTGGCGAGGATCACGCGCACATCGACGTGTTTGGTCTGGGTGCTGCCGACGGGTTCGAACGCGCGCTCCTGCAAGACACGAAGCAGCTTGACCTGCATGGCGGGCGATGCGGAGTTGATCTCGTCGAGGAAGAGCGTTCCGCCGTCGGCGGAGAGGAATCGGCCGGGCTTGTCGGCGATCGCGCCGGTGAAGGCGCCCTTGGTGTGTCCGAACAGTTCGCTTTCCAGCAGAGTTTCGGGCAGCGCGCCGCAACTGACTTCGACGAAAGGCTTGTCCCGGCGGGGGGAGCGGTGATGGATCGCCCTGGCCAGCAGCGATTTGCCGGTGCCGCTTTCGCCGGTCATCAGGACCGTTGCGCGGCTGTCGGCAACGGCTTCGGACAGATCGAAGATCTTGAGCATCTTGTAATCGTGACCGACGATGTTCTCGAACCCGAAGCGCATTTCCAACTGCTGGCGGAGCGTCTGATTTTCAAACAGCAGCGATTGCTGGCGAACGGCCTTCTCGACCACGACGCGGATTTCATCATCCACGATCGGCTTGGTGAGATAGTCGAATGCGCCCATTTTCGTCGCTTCGACGGCGCCTTCGATCGAGCCGTAGCTGGTAATGACGATGGTCACGACGTGCGGCGACCGCCGGCGGACATCGCGCAGAAAATCCGCGGACTTGAGGCCGGGCATGTTGATGTCGGCCAGCAGAACCTCGATCTGAGCGCCTTCCAGAATTGAGAACGCATCTTCCGGCCGATCGCAACTGCGGACTTCGTAGCCTTCGCGGCTGAGGAACTGGGAAAGCGACTGCAGAATGATGCGGTCTTCATCGAGGATGAGAATCCGCGGCTTATGGGGCGTGTTGGCCTGGAGCATTTGTGTTATCCGCCACTGTGTTGCAGGAGATCAACGGTTGCTGCTTTTTAGCATCGGCTAAAAAACACGTTGACGGTAAGCCACAGTGGAAATATTTAATGATTTTCTAATGGGGAGGGGAAGTTTTCTCGGACGGTCCCACGTAACAAGCGGACTTTGCGGGTTGCGTGGGGCTGGAATGTCCCGAGAATGGCGAAGTTGGGATTGAGCCGGTGGGAATCGGACGTTCGGGTCTTTATAATCGGCTGGGAATCGTCCCGATGGACGGGAAGAAGGAAGGTTTGTTGTCGTGCGAATAGGAGTTCCGAAAGAGATCAAGCCGGATGAATATCGTGTTTCGATGATGCCCGTGGGTGTGGAAGTGCTCGTCAAGAGCGGGCATCAGGTTTTTGTGGAGGCGTCGGCGGGGGCGGCCAGTGGATTCACCGATGAGACATACAAGCGGGCGGGGGCGAGCATTGTGCCGACTCATGCCGAGGCGATCTCGGACATGGAGATGGTGATCAAGGTCAAAGAGCCGCAAACGGCGGAGATCGCGTTATTTCGGCCGGGGCAGATTGTTTTCACTTACTTTCATTTCGCGGCTTCGCCGGAATTGACGCAGGGGTGTTTGGAATCGGAGATCGTGGCGATCGCGTATGAGACGATCAAGGATAGGTCGGGTAAGTTGCCGTGCCTGACGCCGATGAGCGAGATCGCGGGGAAGATGAGCATTCAGGAGGGGGCGAAATATCTGGAAAAACCAATGATGGGGCGGGGGATATTGCTGGGAGGCGTGCCGGGCGTTGCGCCGGCGGACGTGATTGTGCTGGGAGCGGGCGTGGTGGGAACCCATGCGGCGAGGGTGGCGGCGGGATTGGGGGCGAACGTCGTGCTGATGGACATCAATCTGGAGCGGCTGCGATACTTGTCGGATGTGATGCCGGCGAATGTGCGGACGATTTTCAGCGACGCCCATACGGTGCGGGATTATCTTCGACAGGCGGATTTGGTGATTGGGGCGGTTCTGATTCCGGGGGCAAAAGCGCCGCGGCTGGTGACTCGGCAGGATCTGGCGGAGATGCGCAACGGATGCGTGATCGTGGACGTGGCGATCGACCAGGGGGGAAGCGTCGAGACGAGCCGGCCGACGACGCATCAGCAGCCGACGTTTGTCGTGGAGAACGTGGTGCATTATTGCGTGACGAACATGCCGGGTGCGGTGGGGCGAACAAGCACGATCGCGTTGTGCAACGCGACGCTGCCATATGCGCAGAGGATCGCCAATCGCGGTTATGAAAAGGCCGCGGCGGAGGATCCGGGTTTGGCGGAGGGGATCAATCTTGCCGGGGGGCGAATCACGAATTCGGCTGTTGCCGAGTCGTTGCATATGCAGCATAAGCCGCTCAGGTCCAAGGCGGGATAAGGGGGTCGAAGGATGGGAGCGGATCCGTCACGTCTTGAGAAGCTCAGGCTGATGCTGGAGAAATCGCCCGGCGACACATTTCTTTTGTACGCCTTGGCACTGGAACACCGAAAGAGCGGCGACTCCAAATCGGCGCTGGAATTTCTCGATCAAGTTATCCAGCATGATTGGGGATACTGTTATGCCTACCATCAGAAGGGGCTGACGATGGAATCGATGGGGGATGTGGAGGGAGCGCGGCAGGCGTATCGGCAGGGGATTGACGCGGCGGCGCGCAAGGGAGATCGGCATGCCGGAGAGGAAATCGCCGCAGCGCTAGCGATGATTGAATAGCCGCATGTCTAATTCACTGGCCGAATTTCTCCACAAACCGCACTGGCGCCGGCAGCACCGATGGCGACGGGCGATCTGGATGAACATGGCGCGGCTGGGGTTGACGGGGATGCACGCCCTGCCGGTCAATCGACGATGGGTGGATATTCATCGCCGGCCCATGCCGCTGAAACATCTCGATCCGGCCATGGAGGGGTGGAAGGTCGTGCAGATTTCGGATCTTCATTACAGCCCCGTGGTCTGGCAACGGTATCTGATTCAATATCTGCGCTGGGTGAATGAACTGGAGCCGGACCTGATCGTGGTCACGGGGGATTTGATCACGGGCGGCTACCGATTCGCGCAGCGAGTGGCGACCCTGCTGTCTCATTTGAAAGCCGCGCACGGAGTGGTCTGCACGTTCGGTAATCATGACTACAGCATTTATGGGAAGCGCGGCAACGGCGAAGGCAAACGCCGGGCGGATTTTCTGGAATCATGTCTGAAAAAGCGGGGGTTGATTGTTTTGAGGAATCAATCTCTGGTGGTGAAGTCCGCTGGCGCGAAGACGCCGCTGGTTATCGTCGGTCTGGATGATGAATGGTCGGGGAATATCGATCCGGCCGCGGCGTTCGACGGGGTTGATTCATCATCTCCGGTGATCTGCCTGAACCATAATCCCGCGAATGTTCGGGAACTGCTGGGTTATCCGTGGCAATGGATGCTCAGCGGGCATACGCATGGGCGGCAAGTGGCGACGAGCAAGTTCGGGCAGGCGTTTTATCCGCACCGGTTTCGGCGGTACACGCATGGGTATTATTCCATCGGGGGGAGACATCTGTACGTGAATCGCGGGTTGAGTTATGGGCAGCGTGATCGGCAATGGTGTAGGCCGGAGATTTCGGTGTTTAAGCTGGCGGGTGGGGAAGTAGGGGTTTAGAGATTTCGGGGTCAAATCCTGTTGCTTCGATTTCCAGGCGGCTTCCGAAGGAGCCAACGTCTCCACTGAAACAATCCTGCGTAAACTGATCAGTGGCACATCCTCGGCCAAGACGCTCCCCGGTTTGGCGGAAAAGACATAGAGCGATAGATGGACGATGAAGCAAAGGCCCGGGGTTCGGATATCAATGTTCCGGCCATCCGCCAGATGAATCCGCAATGGGACGAAGGGTTCGCGATCCAGTTCTTGAGCAAGTGATTCCGGATTCACCGCCGTATTCTACGATCGGGCCGGAAGGGAATCGAATTCAAGCCGTCAGATCGAGACCGTTGCCTTCGTCTTCGACTTCCGGCTCCGGGGGGCGTTGGCGGGTGTAGGTGTTTTTGCGGTTCTGGCGATTGTGGTGTTCGTCGCCGACGATGGGCAACTCATCGGGGCTGGAGACTGATTCTTCAACTTCCTCTTCGCCAGTAGCCGCGGAGTTTTTTCTGGAATCCTGGGCGCTGCGAATCTGCCGGGCTTTGTCCATCGCCTGGCCACGCTGCAATATGGGCTCCTGAACGATCGAGCCGGTAATGGGGTTCATCTGGCTCATGTTGTTCTCTTTCGACCGGGCTCAACATCTCCCCGCGGCCCGCTAATCCTTTATCGGCAAAATCAGGGGTTTTCCACTGATTCTGAAGCCGGATATGAGTCCTAATAAGCGCAGTCGTTTCCGGCGTCACTTGAGTAATACACCTCTCGCACGTTGCCAATTGCCGTGCTTCACATGTCGCGGAGACGATTGTGGAAATTATTTTTGGTTTTTGCCGCACGTCCTGAAATCTTGAGATATGTTCCAAACGTTCGACATGTCCGAGCGATCGCGAAGGTAACAGAAATTGGGTTGTACAAACTGCGGATCAGCGGTGGCGTGCGATGTTCGCACATCCGGCGGTCTCGCTGCGTCTTACTTTGAAAGGGCTTGTGTAATGTTTAAGTCAATTGGTCTTGGCATCGCCTGCCTGACGCTCACCATTTCCGGCGTCACCCGCGCGACACCAGTCAGTGTCGATTGTGGGAAATACGGAGATGACAAATGTATCAAAGTTGAAAAAGAATGCATGCCGCTGCCAGTGGATGTCCAATTTCTGGACCTCGGCAACAAGGACGGCGGCAAGGACTGCCTAAAGGATATCTGCAAGGACGATAACAAGGACGACCACAAGGACTGCCTCAAAAAAGATCCTTGCGGCATCAAGCTTTTGATTGACGGCCTTGACGGCAAGGATGGCAAAGACGGCAAAGACAAGTGCAAAATTGACTGGTGCGACACGCACCAGCCCGTTCTGTGCGACATCGGCGACGGCAACAAGGATAAAGACCATGGCTGCGATCTGGTGATCGACGGCTGCAGCTATGATCCCTGCAGTCATGGTGATCCGCACGGGTGCGTTCCCGCTCCGTGCGAACCCACCGCGGCTGTTCCCGCACCCGCGTCGGCGAGCTTCGGCGGCCTGGGTGTCGCTGGAATCATGCTGATGGCTGGTCTGCGGGCCCGCCGGTCGGCTGCCCTCTAAATGGCAGGAAATCGCTGATTCTGCATCCCCTACTTGGCCGGGAGGCATATCGCCTCCCGGCCTTTTTCTGCGCACGAGCCAGATAGTTTGTTTCCGGAGGCGCCAATCGTCGCCGCCCCCACGCGCGGTAAACTTTCCCCAATTCAAACTGAAACGGACAAAAAGCGGGGGAACGATCCGCATTTTTCAAGCGGCGTTCATTTCGTGTGATAGTGTTCTATTGGGTTCCATACATCAAAGTTGTTTCGCGGACGACGCTTCCGGCGCCCAGGGCGGGTTTGCTGTCGGAGTCGAAAAATTCGTCCGGATGTTGTTCATAGGGGGCCTTTTTTATTTTTTTCGGGGTGCTTTATGAAGTCTGTTTTGTGTGCGGGGGTTGCCGGAATCTGTTTGATCCTTCCGGGTATTTCCGTGGCGTCCACCGTCAATTTTGAGGTGACGGGATCGGGATATTCGGTGCTGTTTGATCCTCAGGGCAGCGGCCCATGTTCATTACCGCCGAGTTACGACTATCGTTCTTATGATTGCCGCATCGGCAGCAAGCCCACTTATATTGTGTTTACGCCTCCTCCGAAACCTCCGACGTTTCCGGCTAACAACAACCCACCAACCGACCCGAATTTGCCGGTGACGCAGCCTATTATTACGGAACCGATATGCCCGACAAACCCGCCCGCAGCGCCTTTGCCGGCGTCGTCGGCAATGGCGGGCGTGGGATTGGCCATTACCGCGATTTTCTCGTGGATGAGTTCCCTGCGGCCGGCTCGCGCTTAATTTAACGCTGCTGGATTATTAAGCTTCGTCGAATTCTTACCGATGACGGATGATTGCCGACGTGAAGGTTGGAAGGCCGCGATTATCGGACACTGTTCGACGGAGAACAATCGAATGTTCCGCACATATCAGTTTCTGCGTTCGCTGCTGAGCGACGAGACCGGCGGCGAAGTGATCGAGTACGCCATTGTCCTGGGGCTCATTTCCATCGCGGCCATCGCGGTCATCGGATCGGTTGGCGTGAAGGTTTTGGCCCGCTGGAACTCGGTCAACAGCAGCATGTAGGACGCGATTTGCGTCTTACGGCTTGATAAAGCTGTGAATTCCCGCGTTGGTTAGTGTTGCGAGCACCTGTTGCTCGCTGCATTTCCAGATCGCCGCGATTTCGGCTTCGGTCAATCCCTCTCCGAGTAAGACGACTTCATCTCCGGCGCGGTCGCCGGGTCCCAATTCGACAAATGCTGATTGCATGCCGACTTCGATGATTCGTTGCCGCCGGCTGTTGACCATGCAAGGTCCTGGGCGAAGGCCTTGAGAATATCCACATAGAACAACTCCGAATCGATCCGCGATAAATCCAGTGTAGCCGGCGGGGCGGCCGCCGTCGCGGACTTCCACCAATTGGCAGGATACCCGCGCCGCGCCGCGATAGATCGCCATGCCGGGACGCACAGCGTCCAAACGCGCGGCGGGCTCGTCGAGCAATGACGATGCGGCCGCATGCACACGCAAACGCCGGTCGCCCACGATGGATGTCAGAAGCCCGACGTGCTCCATTCGCGTGGCATGCGTGAATGCTTCGTTAATTTCCCCGGCCCGGAGTACCGCATCCACATCCCGCTCGGGGCAGGCAAATCGTTGCATTCCGGTATCAACACAAAGCACGGGCTTGGCCGGGCGTAATCTTCGGGCTTCTTCGACGGTCCAAACCGCCGGTCGAACTCCGGCCGCGGCGAATTCCGCGGCGTCGATATTCAAACTCGGTCCGAGGGCCAGAGTCGGTTTACGCGCCACTTCCCACAGCCTTGCCGCCTGGGCTTCTTTTAAGCTGAATACGCAGAATCCCGCGACCAGGTCGGCGATCGTCCGGGCGACGCGCTCCGCGCCGAGTCCGTACCCGTCTGATTTCACGACGGCGATGACGTCAACCCCGCATCGCTTAGCGATGGAGGCGACATTTTCCTTTATCCGGCTTAGATCGATCTTTACCTGTACGTGTGCGCTTTGCATCCCCGTTGCATGATAACCGCGTTTCCATAACAATGCCGAACCCATTTAACAGGAATCATGAATATGGCCAAGAGTTACCAACCCGATCCGAAATTGAAATTCACGTTTGGTCTATGGACCGTCGGCAATACCGGACGCGATCCGTTCGGCGGCCCGGTGCGCGAGCAGTTGTCGCCGGTCGAGATTTGCAGGCTTCTGGGCGAAGTAAACGCTTACGGCGTGAATTTCCACGACAATGATCTGGTTCCCATCGATGCGAATGCCTCGCAGCGCGATCAGATCGTTAAGGGATTCAAGCAAGCGCTGAAGGACAACGGTCTGGTCGTGCCGATGGCCACCACGAATCTCTTCAGCGACCCGGTGTTCAAGGACGGCGCGTTTACCAGCAACAACGCACGGATACGCGCTTATGCGATTCAAAAGACGATGCGAGCGATGGAACTTGGCGCAGAATGCGGCGCGAAAATTTACGTCTTCTGGGGCGGACGCGAGGGCGTGGAATCCGACGCGACGAAGAATCCTGTCGAGGCGATCAAACGCTTCCGCGAGGCGATTAACTTTTTGTGCGAATACAATATTGACCGGAAATTCGGATACCGGTTCGCGTTCGAAGCCAAGCCGAATGAGCCTCGCGGGCATATTTATTTCGCGGTGACCGGGAGTTATCTCGCGTTTATTCCGACGCTGGATCATCCGGAAATGTGCGGCGTGAATCCGGAAGTGGCGCACGAACACATGGCGGGATTGAATTTCGTGCATCAGGTGGCCGCCGCCCTGGAAGCTGGGAAACTTTTCCACATCGACCTGAACGATCAGGAATTTGGGCGCTATGACCAGGATTTCCGGTTTGGCAGCGTGAACCTGAAGCACGCATTTTTCCTGGTCAAACTTTTGGAAGATCAAAAATACAACGGCCCGCGTCATTTCGACGCGCACGCCTATCGGCAGAGCGATTACACCGATGTGAAGGAGTTTGCCCGCGGTTCGATGCGTACCTACATGCTGCTGAAGGAAAAGGCGGCGCAATGGAATGCCGACAGCGAAATTCAGCAGATCGTCAAAACCATTAACGTCAAGGATGCCGCGCTTTCAAAGCTCACGGCGAAGTATTCCAAATCCAATGCCGACGACCTGCTCGATGCCTCGCTGGACCGTGTAGATCTTGCGGCAGCTCCGCTGCCTTATGAGCGGCTGGACCAACTGACGATGGAAGTGCTGCTGGGTGTGCGGTAAGCTGATCGGGCAAAGATTTTCGGGGCCGTAGCTCAATTGGGAGAGCACTGCCTTTGCAAGGCAGGGGTTGCCAGTTCGATCCTGGTCGGCTCCATTTAAATATAATTTTTCAATTCGGGAAGCTATACGCTTGTCTCGAAGCGACCATCAATGGAGATAATGACCTTGCTTCACTAAATTAGTGATATCGCAATCCTTTACGGCGACGGGAAAGCGGGGCAATTCGCGAAGCGGAAAGCGGCCGGTTATCTCACGCGGATCATCTTCTGGCTACTATGCAGCGGCCTCATTGGTGGAGGGGCGCTGGGCATCCTAATTGCCACCTATCTTGCTCGTTTTGGCCTCTTTCGATGGGTGGCGGCGTATGCTTGGACAACGGCGCTGATCGTAGTGATTGTTGGGATATTCTTGTTTTGGGGACTACGGCGGCTGGATGTCTATACCGACAGGCTGGCAAAGGAACGAATCTGGTGGTGGCGGGGTGCTGAATTTGAGGCGTTTGTCGCGTCGTATTTGAATCAATTGCCAAACACTTGGTACGTGTTCCACAATATTGAACGGAGGGCCGGTGGCGATTGGGATCATGTCCTAGTAGGGCCTGCCGGCATCTTCTGTATCTCTACGAAGTCTCAACGCGGAATGTATTCCATGCAGCCGGATGGTGCATATCTGGTCAACGGGGAAGAGACAACGCACGTCCGCGAATCGCAAAGGCTTGCGCTAAAGCTGAAAGACGAACTTGAGCGAGTCGCTGGCCCGATGCCCTGGGTTCAGGCCGTCTTGATCGCTCCCTTTGCCTATGTCGACTTTCCGACTTGTCAGAACAAGATTTGGGTGTTGCACGAAGGCAATCTAAACGAAGTGTTCCTCAACGCTTCCACGAAATTGAAACCTCCTGACGTGGAGCGAATCGCGGGGGCCGTCCAGGCAATCGCGGCCTCAGCGAATTCTCGCGTGTAGGCTGACATAGACCGTCACGTGCGCCTCCTGTGAAGAGCTTCCACCCTGGCGGTGATGTAAATGAGCTGGTTATTTTCTTGCATGCTTTTGCTTTCCCCATATTATTCGTAGAATATTGTTGCGCACAGGCGGCACAAATCAGCAGCCCTGCGGATTCCTATTCGCGACAAGGATCGAATCAAAATAGCGGATGCAAACGTCGCGTTCATGGGACGGGAAGAAATGCCTAGCCGACGAAAGCTAACGCCTTCCATCGTTGTTGGATTGTCGGCAGCGTGGGTGTCTATGGGGCGAGGTCAAACTCTCGATCAAAAGGTCGCCAACGCCTGGACGTTTGCGGCCAGCCAAGTTCAGGCGACGGCTTCGAATTCGAGCCTGTATTTGTCCGGCGGGGATGTTCAATATCCTTACGATACCAACAGCACATACACAACCTGGTCATTGACACCCAGTACAAGCCAATCCGCCGGTTGGGAAGCCGGTTTTTTCCCGGGGGAATTGTGGTACCTGTACGCCCATACCGGCGTCTCCACGTTCCAGACAGAGGCGGAAACTTTTACCAATCCGCTGCAATACAGCCTGAACGGGTCGGATGGCTATAAAGGCGTTGTATTGGACGAAGACCCGGGCGATCAGACCGAATGCTCGTGGGGCAACGCACTGCAAGTCTCGACGAATTCGGCTTACAACGGAGCGGCGGCGGTAAGCGCGTACGTGAATAACGCCAGCTATCTCAACACCCGGTTTGTCGCGGATACCGGGATGATGCGGTCCCTGGGCGTGCCGGGAAGTTATTCGACTGCGGCCTGGCCCTCCTACTCCAGCGACTCATTTACGACTACCAATCACATTAATAATGCGACGGTGATCGATCATATGATGGACCTGCCATGCCTTTTGGAGTCATACGCTTTAGAGCCGAATTCCACCACTCACGGATACTATCTGAACGCTATTACGGACGCGGTAAACACCGCCAATGAGCTTGTGCGTGCCACTGGGTCCAGCTATGAGACGGTTTGGCACTATGACGACTCGGATCCTAACGTCTCACAGCGGGGACAAATCTTCTGCAAGGGCACGGTAGTCGGCTTCGGCAATGAAACAACCTGGTCGCGGGGCCAGGCATGGGGCACTTATGGGTTTACGCAAGTCTATGCGGACACCAAAAATGATCCCACGGAGACCGCCAATTCGGCGTTGTTTCTGAGTACCGCCCAGAATATGGCGAATTATTTCGTCAACAATCTGCCGGCGAATCTCCCGCACACCTCGGCTAACTATGTCGCCGGAGATTACGTTCCGCCCACTGACTTCAATGCTGAAACGGGTGAGCCCGCTGGCCCGTTTAATGATGCAAATAACAACGGGATCTTCGATGAAACCAACAGCGGTACGATCAATGGTCGTGCCTATGTCAATGACCGGTTCGTGGGCACGGGTACGTATACGGGGCGGGACACCAGCGCGGCGGCGGTCATGGCGGCGGCGCTGTTTCAGTTGTGTGAATACGGTTCGTCGAGCGTACGGCAGCAATACTTCACCGACGGCACCGATATTCTCAACAGCTTACTGACCGAAAGCAGCACCGGTGGCACGGGCGAGACCGACTATTTTGCTGAAAACACTTCCGGTCAAGCCCTTTCCGTCGGCTTGCTGCTGAAGCACGGTGGGGCGTGGGACATCCCTCAGGACAGCTCCATGGCCGGGGACTATTACCTAATACAGGCCATGTCGGAGTACAAGCAGGTAGAGGGGCAGTTCGTGCCACCGGCCAACCTCACCTGGGCCGATGCCGGCGGCAATAACCTTTGGGACACGGCGTCCAGTTCCAATTGGAACAACGGCGCCTCAACCACCGTGTTCAACCCTCAGGATAATGTCACCCTTAACGACGACAACCCCAGCAACACCCCCGCCAACTATTCGGTGACGCTCAACACGACGGTCAGCCCCGGCTCGGTGACTGTCAACAACAGCTTGGGAAACTATTCCATCTCCGGAATTGGCGCCATCGGCGGAACCGGGTCGCTCACCAAATCCGGCACGGGAACTCTGACCCTCTCAACGCCCAACAGCTACACCGGTGGAACCATCGTCACCGCCGGCCGGCTCCTCATCGAGCCGACAAGTTTCACGACGAGTGCGTTGCCGACCGGCGCTTTATCTATCAGCGGCGGCACAGTCCAGTTGGCCAACAATGTCACTGCGGGAACTCCTTTGGGCACCAGCAACGTGAATCTCTCGTCGCTGTCGCTTACCGGCAGTGGTGCGCTCGATATCGGCAACAATCGTATCATCATCGACTACAGCAGCCCCGCGACCGATCCGATCGCTTCGATCGCCGCGTGGATCAAGAACGGCTTCTATGATCTGGCGGGCCCGCAGATCATCAGCAGCGATATCGCGGCGGACGATGCCGCCAGTGGGCTGAGCTATGGGATTGGTCTTGCCGACGGCGCCGACGGAGTGGTGGCCGGGCTTCCTTCGGGCGAGATTGAGATCATGTTTACGCTGCTGGGTGATGCCAACCTTGACGGGGTCGTCAATAGCGAGGACTTCACGCCGTTCTCGGCCAATGTGGGGAAGAACGGAAGTTGGGACAAGGGAGATTTCAACCTCGACGGGACTGTGAACAGCGAAGACTTTACGCCGTTCTCGCACAATCTTGGCCAGACCGCGTCGCTGGCCGCCGCGGCGGGCGTTTTGGAGGCGGCGAACGGTTTCGATCTTACGAATGTGCCGGAACCCGCGAGCGCGGGGATGATAGTGATGGCTGGATTGGATATTCTCCGACGTCGGCGACGCGCAATTCGACGCGCCCCGTAAGCCGAATGACTAAACGAAATCCTTGGCGATCCATTTAACTTCGCCGGCGACGATCGTTGTCCGTGCGTGGCCTTTTACATCCCAGCCGTTGAACGGGCAGTTGCGGCTCTTGCTTTGGAATTTGCCGGCGTCGATCGTCCATTTTCGGCTTGGATCAATTACCGTTACATCTGCCACCGCGCCGTCGGCTAGTGTGCCGCGGGGTAGTTTCACGATTTGGGCGGGGCGGGTGGACATGAGGTCGATTAATTTCATCCAGTCGATGTGGCCGGGGTCAATTAACGCCTTGATGTAAAGGGCCAGGGCGCATTCCAGGCCGATGATGCCCATGGGGGCTTCGGGGAATTCCAGTTCCTTTTCCTCGGCGCGGTGGGGGGCGTGGTCGGTGGCGAGGCAGTCGATCGTGCCGTCCTTGACGCCATCGATGCAGGCGGCGACGTCGACAGCGGTTCGCAGCGGGGGATTCATCTTGAAATTCGTGTCGTATCCTTGGCAGGATTCATCCGTCAGCAGCAGATGATGCGGAGATACTTCGGCGGTGACGGCCTGTTCGTCTCGCTTGGCGTGGCGGATCAGCTCGACGCTCCAGGCGGTGCTGATGTGCTGAACGTGATAGCGGCAGCCGATCGTGCGATTGAGCAGCAGATCGCGCGAGATCATGAGTTGCTCGGCTTCGGCGGGAATCCCGGATAGCCCCAGTGCGGTCGATACGATGCCGGCGTGCATCGACCCGCCGGCGAGCGTCGGTTCCTCGCAATGCTGCATGATGCAGGCGTCGAACATTTTGGCGTATTGAAGGGTCTTTCGCATGACCGAAGCGTCCGCGATGCCGACGCCGTCATCGCTTAAGGCGATGGCGCCGCGCTGGATCATCGATCCGATCTCGGCCAGTTCTTTTCCCTCGCGGCCTTTGGTGATGGCGCCGACGGGGAACACATTGGCCAGCCCGACCCGCTGCGCTTCTCGCAAAACGAATTCGATCTGACCTTCGTTATCCAACGGCGGTTTGGTGTTGGGCATGCAGCAGACGGTCGTGAAACCGCCAGCGACCGCCGCCGCCGCGCCGGTGGCGATGGTCTCTTCCTCCTCGTCGCCCGGCTCGCGGAGATGTACGTGAATGTCGATCAAACCGGGCGTGACGAAACAATCGGTGGCGTCGATCACGCGATCGGCTTTGCCGGGATTGGCGCCGATTCCGGCGATCTTTCCGTCGCGAATCAGGAGGTCCGCTCGTCGCTGGAGCTTTTGCGAGGGGTCGAGGATTGTGCCGTTTTGGATAAGAATCGTCATAAATGCAGCCACGAAAACGTGAAAATCTTAGCCTCCCGCCTGTGTCACCAGATACAACACCGCCATTCGCACCGCCAGCCCGTTCGTCACCTGCGTCAAAATTCCGCTGTTTGGGCCGTCGGCGATGTTCGAGGCGATTTCGATGCCGCGGTTCATCGGGCCGGGGTGCATTACGAAGACATCGGGTTTGCAGCGGGTGAACCGTTCGGAGTGCAGGCCGAACAACCGCGTGAATTCGCGAACCGACGGGAATTGGCTGCTCTGGATACGCTCGAACTGGACGCGCAGCATGTTGATGACGTCCACCTCGGCGACGACGGAATCAAAATCATGCACGCATCGGGCGCCAAGGGATTCGAACGCGCGGGGAAGCAACGTTGGCGGGCCGACGAGGATCACCTCGGCTCCGAGCTTTTTGAGGCCCCAGAGATTGGAGCGAGCTACCCGGCTGTTCAAGATGTCGCCAACGATGGCGACTTTCAGTCCGGCGATTTTTCCGAATCGTTCGCGGATGGTGTACAGATCGAGCAATCCCTGGGTGGGGTGCTCGTGGGCTCCGTCGCCGGCGTTGACGACGCTGCAATTGACGGCGCGCGACAGCACTTCGGCCGCACCGGCGGCGCGGTGACGGAGGACGATCACATCCACGCCCATCGCCTCGATGTTGCGGGCCGTGTCCGTGAGGGTTTCGCCTTTGCTGACGCTGGATCCTTTCTCGGAGAAGTCGACGACGTCGGCGCTGAGGCGGGAAGCGGCCAGGGTGAAGCTAGTGCGGGTGCGGGTGCTGTCTTCGAAGAAAGCGTTGACGACGACACGGCCGCGCAGGGCGGGGACTTTCTTGACGCTTCGCGTGGAAACCTCGCGGAAGCCCTGAGCGGAATTCAGGATGACTTCCAGCTCCTCGGCCGACAGTGATTCCAGGCTCAGCAGATGTTTCCGCGTCCAGACGAATGGGCGAGGTTGTTTATCAGTGGCGGTCAAGCTCGAGGCTCCACAAGAATTTCATCTCGTCCATCGATTTCGGAAAGGCGCACGTTCACACGGTGATCGCGCGGGACATCTTGGCGGGTGAGGCCAACGAAATCCGCGTGGATCGGCAATTCCCTGCCGCCGCGGTCCACCAGGACCGCCAGCCGAACGGCGCTGGGCCTGCCGAAATCGCTCAGGGCGTCCAACGCTGCGCGGATCGATCGGCCGGTGAACAGCACGTCATCCACCAACAGCAATGGGAGCGCGTCGATGCCGATATTGATCTCGGTCGGTCGGACGATCGGCTTGGGTCCGATTTCGGACAAGTCGTCGCGATACAGGGTGATGTCAAGGACGCCCCGGCCGATCTGGGAAAAGCCGCGGGATCGAAGGGCACGGGCGATTCGCTCGGCAAGAATTTCGCCACGGGTGCGTATGCCGATGATATTCAGCGGGGTTTCGCGGGAAAACGAGGCAGCGATGCGATCGACCAATGATTCGATGGTCCGGCCCACGTCTGACGCGTCATACACGGTGCGCATCGAAAGACGGAGCATACGGGAATGACGGTCGGTTGCAAGTTTGGCCTTGTCCTGACGTGCCGAGACAACAAGACTATCGCATGTAAGTCCAAAAAGACGAAGACCCTCACCCTATCCCTCTCCCGGCGTACCGGGCGAGGGGAAAAGAGGGAAGATGCGATTGTCCAGCGCGACACGTTCTACTGGCTACGGGTTAGTTGATAGAGAAATACTGCCGCGGCGATGCCGACGTTTAGGGAGTCGGTGCCTAGTCGCATGGGGATGGTGACACGGCGGTCGCACCGTTCGATCGTAGCGGGGTCCAAGCCCTGGGCTTCGCTGCCGAAAACCACGGCGACGCGAGGGATTCGTTCGATCGAATCTAAAGGCTCGGCGTCGTCGCGAACGACGGCGGCGAGGCAAGTGAATCCGTGGCGATGAACGGCATCCAAATCGGAAAGCAGATCGGTTGAGCGCACGATCGGGAGCGAGAAAATGCTGCCCATGGAAACGCGGACGCATTGGCGGAACCAGGGGTCGCAGCATCGTTCGCCAAGGATGATCGCGCTGGCTCCGAAGGCGGCGGAAATGCGGATGAGGGAGCCGAGGTTTTCGGCGTTGGTGATCTCCTGGCAGATCGTCAAAAGCGCGGCGCCGGCGGCGGGGGGATTATGGTTGCCATCGCCGGGTTTGGGGGGCGGATGCCGCAAGCGAGAACGCCGCTGTGAAATTCAAATCCGATGATCTGCGCGATGAGATCATCGGTCGCGGCGAAGACTGGTAGGCTGTCGGGGCATAAGGGGGCGATGGCGGGAACCTTGCGTTCGGCGAGGAGCACCGATTCGACGTGTGTGGAGCTGGCAAGCAATCGCCGCACCACGTTCTCGCCTTCGGCGATGAATCGGCGGCCGTCGCGGGCCAGCTCCTTATCCTTCATGTTGCGGTAGGGGGCGAGGCGCGGATCGTCGAGGGAATGGATCGACTGAAGGGCCATATTCGGGGGGCGATGATAGGTCGGCATGGGCGAAACCTGAAATTCCCGAACCCATTGTATGATTTCGGCGATTTTGTCCCCTTTTTGCAACGCCGTCCGTTATCTGATTGAGGATCAGACGCGGTATGGAAGAACCGGAAGTCATAACACGGCAAGCTTCGGTCGAATCCGCAAATTCATTTACGGAACTCGTGCGGGATCACGCCGACCTGGTTTATTCGGCCGCGAGGCGGCAACTGGGAGATTCCGCGATGGCCGAGGATGTCATGCAAGCGGTTTTCATTCTTCTGTGGCGAAAAGCCGGGTCAATCAGGGGATCGGTGGCGGGGTGGTTGGTAAAGGCGACATACCTCGCCTGCTGCGACGCGAGGAAGCTGGCCGCGCGGCGCAAATATCACGAACGGGCGGCGGCGATGATCAAACCGGAACACTCGGATATCGGAACGGAAGCGGGATGGGAGAATTATGCGAAAGCACTCGATGAGGCAATCGTTCGCCTCAGAGCCAAGGACCGCAATGCCGTAGCGTTGAGGTATCTCCGTGGCTTGAGTTTCAGGGAGGTTGGGCTGGCAATGGGAATCGGGGAGGATGCGGCCAAAAAGCGCGTCGGCCGCGCGATCGGGCGTCTGCGGGAAATAATGATGTCAAGGAAGGTGGCCGTGCCGGTGGCGGGGGTGCTGGCGACACAAATGGAAATGCGATGTATTGAGGCCGCGCCGCGCGCGATGGTGACAGCCATGGCGGCGTCCGCCGGTTCGGAGATCAATGGAACATTCGCCGCGATGATCGCGCGAAGATCGGCGATGAGAGGAACTTGGGTCGGGGCGAAAATTTCGGCAATCATTCTCCTATTGCTTGGGATGACCGCGTGGTCACTGTACTTGGCGATTCAAGGCGGGCCCGCCGAAGAAGGTGTCACACCTGCCGTTCCGGGCATTACCCTGAATATCAGAGCCATGATCGACGGCAGCGATGTGCTCAATATCACTTCGGCGGGAGCTGCATGGACACACACAGCATGGCAATGGCCAACTGGAATCAGGATCAACGGAGAGAATTTTGACACGCACGCCCAGCCGACCCTGGAAAGGATCGGACTGGCGGACGCCGATCTGTCATCGGCCGAGGTCAAAGGGCGCAGCGGCCGCGGAACGGTGGCGGTGGAGAAGACCGACGCTGGCATCGCGATTCATTTTTCCGACCCGCAGTCGGGAGCTGCCCCGTATGCGATCACAATAAGATTTGCCCCGGGTCAACCGCTCCAAATACGCTGGCCACCACGCTGCCCTCGGCAGACGCAATCCTTCTGGACGTGAAGGCGACGATCGCCGGAGGCGACGTGCTGGCGATCGATCCCCAAGGTGCAAATTGGCGGCACATGAACATGGAATGGCCTTCAGACGTGACGGTCAACGGCCAGAAATGGGATGTTCGGTCGCGGCCGTTTTTAGCGGACATTGGATTGACCGATGCCGATTTGTCATCCGCCCAGATGGTTGGCAGCAGCGGTCGCGACACGGTGGCGATGGAAAAGACGGCGGGTGGCGTGGCGATCTATTTCTCAGATGCGGTGGGGGGAGCGGCTCCCTACGAGATTAAAATCCGCTTTTCGCACATCAAATAAGTTTGGGATCGAACCGCTCGCGCCGCAATTCTTACGACCACGGCGTATGTGAGCCCGGGGGATCCCCCGGCCGGATCGGGGCGCGCTTGGTTCTGGCGGGCGGGGGAGGGGCTGGCCAGGTGGTCGGCGGGAAGTATTTGGTCGGATCGGGAACGGTTGCGGATGGCGGGCGCCGCGCGGGTGCGATTCATTTCCGCCAGATCTTCCCATGCGAATACGCAGGGCAGGCAGAGCAGCGCGCATGCGATTCGCGTCGGCAATTCGCACGAAAGCGGAGGATTGAAAATCGCGCCGCGCATCGGCACTAATAGAAGCACCAGCTTGAAGAGCGACAGGATGCCGACCAGGAGAATTATCGGCGCTGACCAAAGCCGGCCGGTGTCGACCATGGCCCCCATGGCGATCAGGACCAGGCCGGGGATGAGATAGAGCACCACGGCCGGCCCGAGCGTGCTGATCAGATTGGGCGTTGAGCTGGTGGTCGAATCGGCCGCGGCGGTCAGATTGATTCCACTGGCGATCAACCAGACGAGAATGCACGCTGCGCCGACGAGCCGGGTGGCTCGGGAGAGGAAAACGACGGTGGAATGTCTCACTCCCATGGGGTTGCCGATAGTATCATCGGATTTGAAAGCGCGCGGGTGATGAATATATTGCGGTCAGGCGGACCCCCTGAAGCACGCTTACAGGACGGATCGAATTGAGCGCGACCACACCGGAAATTCCTGCGGACCTGAAGGATTATACTCCGAATCATCAGGAACAGCGGTTGGGGTTTGCGGATTATCTCCTGCTGGTGGCATTTTGCGCGGTGCTGTTCGGATATGTGGCGATCAGCGGCAGGCCGCTGACGCTGCACGAGGCCAGGCTGCCGGAGACATCGCGAGAGATGATTGCCCGGGGTGACTGGCTGGTGCCGATGGACGGTGACCGTCCGTGGCTGGAGCGGCCGCCGTTTCCGCACTGGTGCATGATGGCGGTTGCCAAGGTCATTCGTCAGCGATGCGATAATGAATGGTCCGTTCGCATTCCGCCCGCGCTGGCGGGGTTGCTCACGGTCATCATGTCGGCACAAATCGCGGCTCGCTGGTTTGGGCGCAGGATCGGGCTGATCGCGGGTCTGCTTTTGGCGACCATGTATGAATTCTATGCCTATTCCACTCTGGCTGAGGATGACATCTTTCTGGGGTTGCTGGTCGTCGCGGCAATGGCGCTATTCGTGCGGATGGAATTTTCGGTCGATCCATCAGTGGAAGATTCCCGGGTGAGTTTTTTTGGCTGGCGGCCTTGGACTGTTGCGGCGTTTTTTGTCGTGCTGGGTTTGACCAATCTCGCCAAGGGCCCGGTTGTGGGGGCCGCGGTGATTGTTGGAGCGATTGCGGCGTACTTCGTTATGCCGACGTTCCTTTTGCAATCGGGCGATCTTTCGGTGATCTTTCATTTTCAGCCCGAAGAGCGGCGACGACTGCGGCGATATATGTGGTTCTGGGGAATCCTGGCTGCTGCCGCAATCGGGCTCAGTTGGCATGTTTATATTGCGCGGCTTTATCCGGGACCGGGCGGATATCTGGCGAATCTGCGTTACGACTTTTCCATGACGCATGAATTCGACGAGCCGTGGTGGTATTACCCGGTGAATTTGCTGGGGCGGGGTTTGCCGTGGACGCCGGCGGCGATTTTCGCGCTGTTTCTGACAGCGCGGCAGGCGTGGATCGGGCGCGATCGGGTGATGCGATTCTTGTGGTGCTGGGCGATTGTGCCGATCATCGTGCTGTCGATTCCACATCGCAAGCATCATCATTATCTGGTGCCGAGCCTCGCTCCGTGGGCGATCCTCGCGGCGGTAGGCCTCAATGCGATTGCCGGAGAGATTTTCAAAGGCCCGGCGTGGTCGCGCCGGCCGCGGTTTGGATTGCTGGTTATCGCGTTGCCGGTGACGGTTGGAATTGCGATCCTGGGACGGTATGGGCTTTTGGATCCGAAATCGGATGTGAGATCACAACTCGTTTCCGGCGCTATCCTGGTAGCCTTGCTGGTTGCGTGCGTTTGGGTGTTTTATCATGGTCTGTGGACGAGTAATCGGCGGTGGTTGCTGGTTTCGCTTCTGGTCGGGATCGGTGGGGCATATAGCTGGTCGCAAACGCATTTGCGGGATGAGACGGTTGCGGACACGCAATTCCTTCGCAACAAAGTCGAAGCCGAGGTGCCCAAGGATAAATTGCTGGCGATCAACGCGGGTATCGGCCCGCTCGATTTCTTTCGCGTGCAGTTCTACCTGCGGCCGAATGCAATCTTGCTGCATAATTTGAGCTTTTTGCGCGGCGATGCGATTCATGCCGCTGATGTTTACGTGGTGACGCAGGTGCGGGATTCGGAATCGCTGAAGTTGCTGGGAGATGTGGAATTGGTGTCGCGGTCGTTGAGGCCGCCGAGGGTGAATGTCCCGGAACTGGGGCTCTTTCATGTGATATTCGCGCCGGGTTTAGAGCGATATCCAGCACCGAAAGTGTCTCCAATGCAGGCGATGATGCGTGAGCCGGGACCGTGGTGTGGGCCGGCGCTTTCAGAATTGATCGGCGATGGGTAATCGGCGAATGACGCCGTCCCAATTTCCGGGTGTATCCTGACGGAAAAGCCGGGCGGTCGGATACCACGGGCTGTCGCCGCGATCCAGGAGCCAACGCCAATCGGGCGGGAAAGGCAGGAGCAACCAAATGGTCTTTCCCATCGCCCCGGCCAAATGGGCGACGGCGGTGTCGACGCTGATAATCAGATCGAGGTTTGCGATGAGGGCAGCGGTGTCGGCGAAGTCTTTCAAATGGGTTGACCAATCGATGATGGGAAAGCCGGCGTTTTGGAGCGGCGGGGCGATCTGCAGGCTGTGGAATTGAAGTCGATCTGGATTAGCCAGCGGGGAAAACTTCGCGAGTGGAATCGAGCGGTTGCGGTCATTGCGATTTTCGCTGCTTCCGGCCCAGGCGAGACCGATCTGGAGTTGTTTCCCGGATCGATCGATTCGTGTGCGCCAGGATTCGACGACCTGGGGCTCGGCCGTGAGATAGGGAATCGGGGCGGGGATCGAATCCAGTGTTGTGTGGAACATCAGGGGCAGGCTTGGCAAAGCACAATGCAGATCGAACTGACCGAGCGCCTGTCCGGCTGGAACGATGCGTTCGATGCCGGGGAATTTTTGAAACAGCCGAACGAGCGCTGGCTGACATTCCAGCACGATCTTTCCGCCCATTTGGGCGATCGAGGGGACGTAGCGGATGAAATGGATCGCGTCTCCGAAACCCTGCTCAGCGTAAAGGAGGATCGTTTTGCCTCCGAGATTTTCGCCGATCCAGGCGGGTTGGGGGAATCTTCGGGGCGGGAGAAGATTGTTGCAGATGCTGCCGCCATTCGTATTCGGGCCAGCCTTGCTCAAGATTTCCGGTGACCAATTCGGCCAGGGCAAGATTGAGATGAGCCGCGGGGTATTCAGGCCGGATTCGGATCGCATCGCGATAGACGGAGATGGCACGGTCAAATTGCCCGCGGCAGGCGAGGGCGGCGCCGAGGCAAAGATGAGCTTCGGCCAGTGAAGGTTTCAGGGTCAAGGCCTTTTCGGCGGCTGTGATCGCCTCGTCGATCTTCCAGTTGTCCCGGAGGGCATTGCTGAGATTAACATAGATTTCGGCTACGTCCGGGCGTAACCGCGCGGCCTGGGAAAACTCCGCGATGGCCTCGCCGAATCGGCCGACGCTTCCGAGAACGGTGCCGAGATTGACGCGAACCTCGAAAAAATCGGGGTTCAGACGGATTGCTGTCTGGTAAGCGGCGATTGCCTCCTCGGTCTTGCCGGTTGCGATCAGGCCGATACCCAAAGCGTAGTGGAGCTTCGCGTCGTTGGGGAATTGCGTCAGGATTTTTCTGCAGATATTGACGGCGTCTTCCGGCTTTGTGGTCGAAATGCTTTTCGCGGCGAGTTGAAGCGCCTCGTTTACCTTGGTTCCCGAATTCGGGCGTTTGACGGACATCCGAATATCCTTTTCCCATCGCGGGCCGAACCTGTCCAGCGCTGCGTCCGACTTGACGGAATCATTACCGCCGGAATAATCCGCCTCCGATACGGTTGATCTCTTTGGAGGCGTATGGATCCCACGCGCACCGATCCCATTCCGAATCCGGCGGTTCGCCGGCTGAGCCTTTATCTTCGCCAGCTTGAAGCGTTCAAGCGAAAGGATCGGCGCACCGTTTCCAGCAAGCAACTGGGTGAAAGCCTCAATCTTACGGACGCGCAGGTCCGAAAGGACCTGGCGTATTTCGGCCAGTTTGGTCATCCGGGGATCGGCTATCGCGTTGATGAACTGATCGGCCAGGTGCGCCATATTCTGGGCACGGATAAAATTTGGAATGTTGTGCTGATAGGAGCCGGGAATCTGGGGCGGGCGCTGATGGCATACAAGGGGTTCGACGCCAAGGGATTTCGGCTCGTCGCGGTTTTCGATTCTGATCCGGCCAAGATCGGTAAACGACAGGGACCGTTCGCGGCGGAGGCTGGTACCGATCCGGCAGGCGACAAACGGTTTTTCGTGGTCCAGCCGCTTTCGGAGTTGAGATCGGTGGTTGAAAAACAAGGGATTCGGCTGGCGATTTTGGCGGTTCCCGGCGACAGCGCCCAGGAGGCGGCCGACCAATGCGTGGATGCCGGGATTCGCGGGCTGTTGAACTTCGCGCCGGCGTCGCTGAGTCTTCCGTCCGACATCGCGATCAACGCGGTTGATCTTGCGGTGCAACTTGAACAATTGTCATTTCAGGTTAATTTTTCGCCGCTGGGGCAGACGGCGTAAGGTGGCGCCCCTCTATCACGCCGGAAAATTCCGGCAAAGTTCGACGAACATCCGCATTCCCACCGCCAGAGCGGCGTCAGTGAAATCGTAGCGGTCGTTGTGCAGGGATGGGAAAAGCTGCCGGTCCGGGGGCGCGACGCCGACGAAAAAGAAGCAGCCGGGGATTTTCTCGAGATAGTAAGCGAAATCTTCGCCGCCCATGACGGGGCGGGCGGCTGGGATGAAGCGGTTGGGGCCGAGAGTTTGCCTGGCGATTTTTGCGACAAAATCGCTCATCGCGGGATCGTTCACGGTGGCGGGATAGCCTTCGATCCAGTCGATCGTCGCGGTGCAGCCGGCGGCGGCGGCGATGCTGTGGATTCTGCGGATTGCCGAGGCTTTCACCGCCGCGCGGGCGGGGCGGCTGATCGTGCGGGCGGTTCCTTCGATCACGGCTTCATCGGGAATGATATTCGTCGCGCTGCCGGCGCGGATGATGCCCACCGTCAGAACCGCGGGCTCGGTTGGATCGAGATCACGGGTGACGATCTGTTGGAGGTTCACCACCACTTCACAAGCGGCGACGATGGGATCGACGCCCAAGTGCGGAAATGCCGCATGGCAGCCTTTGCCGTGCAGGGTTGCCTTGAAGATATCAGTGGCGGCAAGAAGGACATCGGGTTTGGTGGCGATGGAACCGAGGGGCAAACCGGGCCAGCCGTGGAGCCCGAAGATTGCGCGGACAGGAGGTCCGATCTGGCCGTCGAGGACGCCGGCGCGAACCAGGCGCTCGGCGCCGCCGCCTTCTTCTTCCGCCGGTTGGAAAATCAGTTTGACGCAGACCGGCAACTGGGGACTGATTTCCTTCAATATCGTGGCCGTGCCGATCAGAGTGGCCATGTGTCCATCATGTCCGCAGGCGTGCATTCGATTGGGAAGGGTGCTGGCGTAGGGAAGTCCGGTTTGCTCCTGGATGGGAAGACCATCAATGTCCGTTCGCAGGGCGATGCAAGGTTTGGTGGGATCGCCGATAAGGCCTATCGTGGATGTTGGGACGCCGGAAACGCCGTCGATGTGGGAAATTCCCAGCCGGTTCAGTTCGGCGCGAATCATCTCGGATGTCTGGAATTCCTGGAAGGCCAGCTCGGGAATTCGATGCAGGCGATGGCGCAGTTCGGTTGCGTTCGGAAGCTCAGCCGAGATGGCGGCGTCGAAGTTCATGTGGATTCCGGGCAGACAATATCATACTCGATTCTCAGCTGAGATATTCATCCCGCATAAGGTTGCGGTATAGTCCGCGTCCGTGAAACGATTCCGGCAGCGCGCATTGAAAGCATTCTTACTTTTTTCCATGATCCTGTGCCTGTGCGTTTTGGCCCTTTGGTTTCGCAGTCGTCAGGGCATGGATACATTCGCCTTGACCTTCCATGGCCGGTGCATCGAGTTGCTGTCTCCTCCCGAGCGACTGGCCCTGACATTCCAGGATTTCAACCAGCCGGCGTATCTCGATTTCACGGGAGGCGATCCTGGATACCACTCGTTGTTCTCTCACGAATATTTCGGGGATTTTGATTCCATCCCTTCCCGGGCCGATCGCGATCTCAAATATTACCTGATTTCCATTCACTATCACCCGTGGTTGTACTGGGGACATGAATGGCGCGGCTTCGGCACTTACTCGGTAGTGTGGGACGCCTATCAGGATCCCAGGTTCAGGAAGTGGGGCGATCCGCGAAACGCGTGGGACACGCTTGGGACTTTCGGTCGGGGCTTCTACATTCCAACATGGTTCGGGGCGATATTTTTTGCTCTGCCAACCGTATTCCTGCTGGCAAAGAGGGCCGTTGGCGCCTTGAGAAGGCCCCGGTCCGGATATTGCGCCCAGTGCGGATACGACCTGCGAGCCACGCCCGGGCGCTGTCCGGAGTGCGGGACATTTGCCTTAGAATCTGCGACGAATCAAAAATGATCGCCCCTCAAAAGCGTATGAAGCAGGCCGTACGCATGGCCTGCTTCGAATATCGCGTCCCGGCCCTTCTGGCGAAGGGTCGGGACATATGAAGGCGCTATTTAGTCGGCCGATCCGCCGCCGGTGGTTTCTTCCAGCATCTTCCGGAGATAAGAGTTCTCCCGGCGGGTGGCTTCGAGATCGAAGACCAGGTATTTGATGCTGAGGCGCAGATAGTCGAGGCTTTCCTGGAGGCTGCTGACGGTCTGGCGAAGGCGCTCGTGGCGGGCGCGGGTTTCATCCGCGAGCTTCTCGAGCTTGATCCGTTCGCTTTGGGGTAAGGTGCTGATTTCGCCCATTAGTTCCGCCAGTTTTGATTGGAATTCGTTCTCGTTCATGGTCGTCTGTCTCCCGCTTTGGGAAGATTTCAGCAAAGGTTATTCCACATCCATGCACGAGTATCGATCCTTCAATTGACGAGCGGCACAGCGTGTATTTGGGCCTGCTGCACCAGAGAATCGCACCCCCGGGGCGGCGGTCGGTGGTTGCGGCCCAATCCAGATTTTCCGCTTGTCGCCGCCGGGCATCATTTCCCGCGGGCGGCGATGTCAAAACACAGCAATCCTGCTTTCTCCGTCGTTTCCGGGGCAACCTCGAAAATATTATCCGACCCAGACGGCGGCATAGCCGACGGCGTTCTCGGCCGACTGTGGCGCAACCGTTGCGAGGGTCTGATAACTATTCGTATGTCTAAGAACGATTGCCTTTCGCGCTCCCTGTTCCAGACAGGCGGACATCATAGCGGCGATTGCACCGCCGCCGCACGCATTAAAGCGCATTCGCACCTCGGGAACAATTTTTTCCGGCGTCATATCCGTTACAATCCGCAAGATCCGTCGATCATTCTCCATCGCCCATTGCAGCGCGGCTTGTCCGACGCCGGCGGGCGTGAAACAGTAGTTCGGGCCGTAATGAGTCATATCGCTGCTGGCGAGATAAACCGCGGACAATCCCGCGGCGGCGATGGCGCCGGCGACCGTTATTCCGATTTCAACCGCCACGGGTTCCGGGGGAACCTCGACCGGCAGTATTTTGGCGGCGGGCCACGCCGCCTGGATCAGCGGCAATTCCACTTCGACCGCATGTTCACGCCGGTGAAAGCGGTCGTCAGTCACAAAAAAGTTCGACCGGCTCGACAATTCATTCCGCAAAGGCTCTGAGACGAACGATTCGCCGCCGGGCATCGCCCATCGTGCATGCGAATCAAATACACCGCGATCGATCGGAGCCGGCGTGTGTATCGCTCCGAACACCACGACGACATCCACTTGCGGACGCTGACCGGCCAGAGCAAGTATCGATTCCGCCGCGATGGCTCCGCTGCAAACCCATCCGGCGTGCGGCACGATTGCGCCAAAACCTTTCGCCGGGCCAAGCTGCCCAGCGCTTTGCAGCAACGCGGGACGAGCTGCATCGAAAAGCTCCGAAGTCGCCTGTCTGCATCCCGCGGCATCTGCGGGGTAAAACATCCCGGCAACCGCGGGAAGTCGAACCGACTCGTCCCTTGGCCCCGTCATGTTGGTCACTATAATACTGTACGTTGCAATAGTGGTAAGTTCGCTCGATTTGGCGACAGCGTTGGGCGAAACCGGAATTTGGTTCGAGAAATCCTTTCATCGGCGGCGGTTCGATGTCGAATGTCAGCCCGGATGAGCCCGATGCTTCATCGTCCGAGAACTCGGATCGTGACGCCGCTTCCCCAGTCCCCGAAACTCGCCCAACTTCTCCAACACCTCAGCGGCCGGCGGTTCCTGATTCTCGGCCGGTGACGCCGTTGGTTCCGTTGGAAGCGCCGTTGATTCCAGTGGTGAATTCCAAATCATTTCGCCCGCAAGCGCCTTATTCTTCGGCGCTGACGCCCAAACCGTCAGCAGCCCCGGCGCCGCGGCTCCGGCCGAACGCGCCGGATGTCGCGCCTGCGGGGATTAGCCGCGCCGCAGATCCCTCGCGGTCGGGGGATCAACCGCTCTCCGCGGCCGAGGAGATCGCCGGCATGTTCAGACCCGGCCGATCCGCTGAAGCAGCGGATTCCCAAGCATCGTTTGATCTGGCGATGCTGGCTCCCACTGCGCCACCGGTTTACCCGATGACTAAACGCGCAAGCGGTTTGGATGATCCGCTGTTTTTTCGAAGGACAATCATCCCCATACTTCTGACGTTCGGCGTCGTTCTGCTCGGCTGGGGAATGTTGCTGTTGACTAGTGGTCAGAGCAATGCGATGGCTGATCTTTTTCCGGCGTGGACGCCGTTTGCGCTGCTGGGCGCTGCATTGGTTTTTCTGGCGCTGGCGATATTCAATATTTTGTCGATCAAAAGGAGCAAATAGGACTCCCGAATGCCCACGCCGCGCAAGTGCGGCCGCTAGGCGGGGGGAAATGGCCGCGTTGACTACGGCTGGGGTGACTTCTATTATCCATCGACAACGAATTGAGGAGATTTACATGGCTGGGAATAACGTGGTTCAGATAACGGACGCAAATTTCGATCAGGAAGTCATCAAATCGGCGACGCCGGTGTTGGTGGATTTTTGGGCGGAATGGTGCGGGCCATGCAAACGACTGGGCCCCACGATCGAAAAGCTGGCGGCTGACTATGCCGGCCGAGTTAAGGTGGGCAAGTTGGACACGGACGCCAATCACGCCACCGCGAGCAAGTTCGCGATCAGCGCTATTCCCACGGTCCTGCTGTTCAAAGGGGGACAGATCACGCAGAAGTTCGTGGGTCTTCGCGGCGAAAAGGATTTCCGCGAAGCGCTCGACGCGGCGATCTGATCCGCGGGCTAATCCACGGGGGCGCAGATAGCCGCGCTCATGGCACAGCTCACGATCCAACAAGCCTTCGATCTGGCGGTACAGCATCATCGGGCCGGGCGATTGCGCGAGGCGGAGAATCTTTACCGACAGACGCTTGTCCATCAGCCGACACACGCGGATGCGACGTACCTTCTGGGGGTGATTGCCGATCAGGTGGGGCGGATAGACATTGCAGAGGATTTAATGCGCCGGGCCATCGCGCTCCGGCCCAATTTTCCTGAAGCTTGGAGTAGTCTCGGTGTGGTTCTCGCACGCAGGGGACAACTCGATGACGCTATCGCTGCATATCGCCAAGCGATCGCCCTGAATCCAAATCTCCCTGAAGGTTACAGTAATCTCGGCATCGCACTGAATATCAAGGGACAGCTCGACGAAGCCGTCGCCGCGCATCGGCGGGCCATCAGCCTGCGGCCCGGCTATGCCGAAGCGCGAAATCTCGGATTTGCGTTGAAGGACAAGGGAGTTCTGGATGAGGCCATCGTCGCTTACCGCAAGGCCGTCGATTGCAGGTCCGATTATGCCGAAGCGCACAGCGATCTTGGCAATGCGCTCAGAGAAAGCGGACAGCTTGAGGAGGCCATTGTCAGTTATCGCCGGGCCATAGCTCTTAATCCCAGCCTTCCCGAGGGCCACCACAATCTCGCGATGGCCCTACTGGCGCGAGGCGATTTTCAGCTAGGGTGGCAAGAGTATGAATGGCGATGGAAATGCAAGGAATTCTTGTCCTCCGCGCGAAAATTCGCGCGGCCGCAATGGGATGGCAGCCGATTTGAAGGTCGAACGCTTCTGCTTCACGCGGAGCAGGGTTTTGGGGATGCCATTCAATTCATTCGTTACTTGCCCCTTGTAGCTCGACGAGGCGGGAATGTAGTTGTTGAATGTCGCCCTGAGTTGCAGCGATTATTCCAGACAAACGCTGTGGGATGCCAAGTCATAGGCTCTGGCCAGGCCCCGCCGGAGTTCGATTTTCACTGTTCTCTGTTAAGTCTGCCGCGGATTTTCTCGACAACGTCGGCCAACCTTCCCCAAACCGTACCGTATCTGCAGCCGGGTGCCGAGGAGACTCGAAAGTGGCAGAGCCGGTTGACCGAATATTCCGGAGTTGTGAAGGTGGGTTTGACGTGGACGGGAAGCCCTGGGCATAGGAACGATCGCAACCGTTCGATTGAGTTGGCGAGACTTGCCTCGTTGGGAAAGACCGCCGGTGTGCGTTTCTTCAGTCTACAGAAAAGCGAGAAGCCAACCGAAGCCAAAACTCCTCTGGCGGGAATGGACCTGGTCGATTGGTCGGATGAACTAAAAGATTTTGCCGACACGGCATCGTTGATCGCCAATCTGGACCTGGTCATCTCGGTGGACACGGCCGTGGCGCACCTGGCCGGTGCGATGGGTAAGCCGGTCTGGACTTTGTTGCCATTTGTTCCGGATTGGCGTTGGCTGCTGGAGCGCGAGGATAGCCCTTGGTATCCGACGATGCGGCTGTTCCGCCAGCCCCGCCGAGGCGATTGGGACAGCGTCATCACGCGGGTGGCCGAAGAGCTACGCCTGTTGAGGGGCGGCCGCTGATTCCTCAGTCGCTGCTTCTTCCATGCAGTGGATCAGATGGCATTCGTACGCGTCGACCAGCGCTTGCCAGCTTGCGTCGATGATATTGCCGCTGACGCCGATCGCGCCGAAGGTTTCGCTTGAGCCATCCGTGTGCTGGCGGCGGCATTCCACGATGACGCGCACCTGCGCGGCCGTCTCATCGTGGGAATTGATCACGCGAACTTTGTAATCGCTGAGGTGAACCTTGTCGATCTGGGGATAATGGCCGTGCAGGCTGGTGCGCAGGGCGTTGTCCAGCGCGTTGACGGGGCCGTCGCCCTCGGCGACGTGATGTTCCAGACTGCCTTCAACGTGAAGTTTCACGGTCGCTTCGGAGATCGGTTGTTCGCTGTCCTGCTTTACGACGGCGACGCGATAGTAATCCAGATCGAAGAATTTGCGGTATCGGCCGATTTCTTTTCGAACCAATAGCTCGAAGCTGCCGTCGGCGGCCTCGAATTGATAGCCGGCATTTTCCAGGTCCTGGACTTTTTCCAGAAGCCGGCGAAGAACCGCCTTGTCTTTTTCGATATCGAACTTCTGGCCGATCTTGGCGGAGATATTGCTGGCGCCGGAGAGTTCGCTGATCAGGACTTTTCGGGTGTTGCCGACGGTTTCCGGGGATACGTGCTCGTAGGTCGCGGCGTTTTTCTGGACGGCGTGAACGTGCATGCCGCCTTTGTGCGCGAAAGCGCTCGCGCCGACGTAGGGCTGGCCGGTGACAGCGTTGAGGTTGGCGATCTCGTAAACGAATCGGCTCACTTCGGTCAGATGTTTCAACGAGCCCGGACGGAGGCATTCGAGTTTGTATTTAAGCTGCAGATTGGCGATGAAGGGGATGAGATCCATATTCCCGCATCGTTCACCGACGCCGTTGATCGTGCCCTGCACGTGCTCCGCGCCCGCCGCGAGGGCGGCGTGGGCGTTGGCGACCGCCAGCGCGGCGTCGTTGTGCGTGTGAATGCCGAGAACCGCGGAAACGTGTTTCTTCGCCTCGGCGACGGCGGATGCGACGAATTCCGGGAGGCTGCCGCCGTTGGTGTCGCATAACGCCAGCACCGAAGCGCCCGCGTCCTGGGCGGCCTGGAGCGTGCGCAACGCGTATTCGCGATTCTGGCCAAAGGCATCGAAGAAATGCTCCGCATCGTAGATCACCTGCCGGCCTTCGGAGCGCAACAGGCGGATGGTGTCGGAGATCATGGCCAGATTCTCTTCCAAGCTGACGCCGAGTACGTTCCGCACCTGGAATTCGCTGGTCTTTCCGACGATCGTGATCACTGGGGTCTGGGCATCGAGGAGGGCGCGCATGCCGGGGTCTTCCTGCGCCGTCATTCCGCGGCGTCGAGTCATGCCGAAGGCGGCGATCTTTGCGGTCTTGAGCTTGAGGTTCGGCACCTCGCGAAAAAACGCCGCATCCTTGGGGTTGGAAAGCGGGAATCCCCCCTCGATATAATCTACGCCGAGGAAGTCGAGCTTTTGCGCGATCTGAAGCTTGTCCTGAAGCGAAAGGTTGAATCCTTCGCCTTGCGTTCCGTCACGGAGAGTCGTGTCGTATATTTCGATGCGTCGCGGTTGCATGGCCATCATCTCAAAAAAGAATTCCGGCACAAAAACAAAAAAAGCCCCGCCATCAGGCAGGGCTTCGATTTTCTAATGATAAATCATCTGCCCTACCCGAGTTTTTCTTGCGGGATAATAATGGTCGGGGCAACGGTGAAGATCAACGGCATTGGAAGGACATTCTATCGGGAAAATCGGTTGAGGTCAATGAGAATGAGGATCTGACCCGATTTCATCCTTTCACGTTGTTGGAAGCAGAGGATTTTTATCGTTTCGACCCGTGTCCCGAACAAAATCTTTGGCTCGAATACGGGAACGGGCTGGCGCATCGAGCGCATCTGGCCGGCCTGATAGGAGATCGCGGCTTCCTTCGGCAGCGAAGAAGATGAGTCGCCTCCTTCGGCGGCAAATGCTAAGGACTTTCGAGCACAACTGAGGATGACTCAGGGCAGGCCTTTTTGCAGGGCGTCTGCCACAGCCTGGATCACTCCAGCCCAGTCACCAACCGATTTTTGGCGAAATAGCCGCATCGTTGGGTACCAGGGCGAATCGGTTCGATTCAGCAGCCAACGCCAGTCGGGAACGAACGGAATCATCATCCAGACCGGCTTGCCCATGGCCCCGGCGAGATGGGCGACGGCGGTGTCCACGGCGATCACAAGATCGAGATTGGCGATCAGGGCGGCGGTGTCTTCGAAATCATTAAGCTCGGATGTCCAATCAGTGAAAGGCATCCCCGACGGGGGAGATTCGACCTCACGGCCTTTTTGCAGGCTGAAAAAATGAACGCCGGGTGCGACGGCCAGCTTGGAAAGCTGATCGACGGTAATCGATCGTTTGCGATCGTGTTTGTTCTTTGCGCTTCCGGCCCAGACCAATCCGACCTTGAAAGCAGCGGGCGCGTGCGCATCAACTTTGGCTTTCCATTGCGCCACGGCGGCCGGGTCGGGCTGAAGGTATGGGATATCGGCGGGGATCGAATTCAGATCGGTCGAGAATGCCCGCGGAAGATTTAGTAGTGGGCAGTGGAAATCAAATCCGGGCAGAGATTCTCCGGTTGCGATGATGCGTTCCACCGCCGGGGCTTTGCGGAGCAGGCGGATGAGAGGGGTCGGGCATTCGAGAATCATGCGGCCGCCGAGCTGCGCGACCATCGGTAAATATCGAACGAATTGAATCGTGTCGCCAAACCCTTGCTCGGCGTGGAGGAGGATGGTTTTTCCCTGAAGCGGGCCGCCTTCCCATTGGGGTTGCGTGAAATCGCGAGGCGGGGAAAGGAATTTAAGTTGCGCCCGCCAGCGCCATTCATATTCCCGCCAGCCGCGGTCGAAGTCGCCCTTTAGCAAAAGGATGAGAGCGAGATTGCCGTGCGCTTCGGGTAAATCGGCTTTCAATTGGATCGCCTGGTCGAGCGTTGCGATTGCGTCGTCCAGTTGGCCTTTCTCCGCCAGCGCGACGCCGAGATTTTTCATCGCCAGCGCGTTATCCGGTTGAATTTGAATTGCGCGGCGGAAGGAGGCGATCGCCTCGTCGACTTGATCCGTCAGACCCAGGGCGACGCCGAGATTATTGTGGGTCGGCGATGATTCGGGCTGGATTTCGAGGGTTTTGCGGAGAATGGGGATTGCCTCGCGCGGCTGGCCGCCGTCTCGCAATGCGGTGCCCAGGCCGCGGAGCGCTTCGATCGAATCGGGTTTCAGCTTGCATAGCCGGCGATATGCGGCGATCGCATCTTCAAACTGGCCCATCGAATGCAGTGTGCTGCCGAGATGATCGAGAGCCTCGGCGAATTCCGGGTTGAGTTCGACGGCGCGGCGAAACGCGGCGACGGCATCATCGAACCGTCGAACCTGCGTCAGGGCAAGGCCCATGTTGCTGTAGGCTTTGGCGAAGCCGGGCTTCAATCGAATGGCGTGGCGGGCGGAGGACATCGCTTCGTCCGCTTTTCCCGCCCGGCGATACATTTCGCTTAGATTGCAGTGATAAACCACCTGATTGGGGTTGATGGCGATCGCGCGGGAGATCAGATCGATCGCCTCGTCGAGCCGGCCGGTCTGACCAGCAAGTGCGCCCAGCAGATGCAGCGCATCGGGAAGATTCGAATTCTGGGCCAGCACCGCGCGGTAGATTTTCTCCGCCTCCATCAGGCGACCTGCCTGGTGGTGCGACATGCCGGATTCGAGTTGCTGCCGAATGGTCATTTGGCGGGACATTGTAAACGGGAATTCCAAGAGCCTCTAAGCCTGCTCGCACCAATTTTGCCACATCTGCCGATAGGCGGCTTCGATATCGTGGGCGAAGCGCGGGGCGTCCATCAGCGGAGATGATCGCATCCGCGAACGCAGCGCACGGCGCAATTCGGTCAATCGGGGTAAATTGTTCGCCAGTCCTGCGGCGATCGACACATATTCGTCGGCGGATTGTGCGATCAATTCCGGCAGGCCGACGTTGCTCAGCAGGCTTACCCCCACGCGCGAAACGTGCGTCTGGCCGGCCAGACTCACCACTGGGACACCCATCCATAGGGCTTCACAAGTGGTCGTCGTACCGTGATAGGGGTACGTGTCCAACGCCAGATCAACCCGCTGGTATAGTTCCAAATGACGGCGCGGATCGGCAATCCTACCAAGCATTTCGATTCGTTCCGCGGGGATGCCATGCTTTGCGAATTCGCCGGTTAAACGCTGTCGCGCGGAGGCTTCGCCGGCGCCGGCGGATTTCAACAGCAGGCGCGATTTCGGTGCACGTTTTAGCAGTTCCGCCCAGATCGCTACTAGCCTGGAATTGATCTTGGAAAAAGCGTTGAAACTTCCGAAGGTGATACGCCCATTCTCACGTGGGTGGACATCCGGCGCATCTTCGGGCGGCTCGTAGCACCAGGCGCAGGCCGGCAGACGCCAGAGTTTCTCCACGTTCAAATGGTCGGTCGATCCCGGCGGGTCGGCGAGGGCGTCGGTGAGACGGTAATCGATGGCTGTCATCCCTGTGGTGTTGGGATAGCCGAGATAAGTAATTTGAATCGGCGCCGGCTTGCGCGAAGATGCGCAAGTGACCCCCGACCGTGTGACCCGCCAAATCCACCAGAATGTCGATTCCATCAGAACGAATCATATTTGCGACGGCGTCATCGGTATCAATAACAATGCTGCGCCACGAATCGGGTGATCGCTTCATTCGCTCGGTCATGTCGTCGGGATTGAAGACATTGGCGTAACAGAAGATTTCGAAATTCTGACGGTCGTGATGTTCCAGCAAGGGGACGAAGAAGTAACCGACCGAATGTTGCCGGAAGTCGGGCGAGACGTAGCCGATTCGAAGCCGCCGGTCGGGGATGCGCTCATTTTGATGCTGGATTCGCGCGTTCATCAGCGGATGTGCGTGCCGGTCCGACCATGCTCGATGTTCCACCAGGATCGTTTCGGCATCAATATCCGGGTGAAAGTTCAATGAGAAAAGCAGATTCCCGTGGGCGTCGGAGTCGTTGGGGTTTATTTCGACGGACCGGCGATATTCGGCAATCGCCTCATCCAGACGACCGAGGTCGTGCAAAGTATTGCCCAGGCCATTGTATGCGTCGGTAAAGTCGGGCTTCAGGCGGATGGCCTCACGATAGTGCGGCATGGCCTGATCAAATTGCTCTGTGTCCTTGAAGGCTTTGCCCAGGTTGCAGTGGGCATCGGGAAAGCTTGGATTGATCCGAATGGCTTGGCGACAGGCGGCGATCGCCTCTTCGAATTGGGCGATAAATGTTAACGCGCAACCGAGGTTGCTTTGTGCCTCGACCAGATCAGGCTTGAGCCGGATCGCCTGCCGAAACGAGGCAATGGCTTCGTCGAGATGCTGAATGTTCCTCAACGCGATGCCGAGATCGTTGTGGACCTCGGCGTGATCGGGATTGATGCAAAGAGTATTCTGAAAAGCAGCGATGGCTTCGTCGTTTTTCCCTTTGAGCATCAAAGCGCCGCCGAGGCGATAGTACGCCATCGCGTAATCGGGCTGGATTTGAATGGTTTGTCGAAAGGCGGCAATCGCCTGATCGGTTTGCCCGCTGATCGTTAAGACCTCGGCGAGGTTATAGTGGGTGTCGGCGCAATCCGGCTTGCTGAAAATCGCCCGCCGGATGAATTCCAAAGCTGCGTCCAGCCGCCCTGATTGCGCAGATAGCACCCCCAGCAGGCGCAGCGCATCGGGTTGATTGGGCTGGCGCGTCAGGATTTCGCGATAGATTGACTCGGCCTGGGCAAAACCGCCGGCGCGATGCAGCCGGATGGCGTGGGCCAAGGGGTCTTCCATCGTCATCCGGGCGATTATACGCTCTAAGCCTGCATGGCCGCGCTGTCATCGGCCGGCCACCACCAGCCCTGATTGGGGTCGTGACCGACGGCGATCTTTATTCCCAGCCAGGCGGCGCATGTCGCCGCGGCGTGATGGGCCTGTTCGGGGAAATCGAACACCTGTTCGATGCTCTTATGATTCCGGGGATTCCCCCAGGCGCTGAGGAAGTTTCCGACCGTGTAGAGATTCAACATGTGCTGAAGCGGCAGGGCGATTTCAAATCTCATCACGTCGAGAAGTGGAAGATCAAGGATTGGATTGCGATGGGGCATTGGGTCTCCTTACCCGTTTTTGTCATCCGACATCCATTGCCGGAGATCGAAAGCGAAGAAGCTGAAACGGTATCTTCAGCATCGGCAATGTCAACCCGTGGGCAGCAAAAGTATCGGAAATCTACTAATCTTTAATGTTGAACCGATATTTTCGCTCACTTTTCACCCCGGCTGTGCCCGCTTTGGTCGCCGGGAGGGGATCAGTGCGTTAAAGAGGAAAATCGCCGCAATCAGCAATATGAGAAAGGCCAGACCGGGATACATTCCATAGGTTATGGTCTCGAGGGTGGGGTTGGAATCCTGATTGAAGCGGCACATGATGTCGACCAGCATCACGCAATCGGCCAGGGTGACCAGAGCCCCCAGCAGGGTCATGCCCAAACCAAGGGGAATCAGCAGGGGAAAGAAGCAGGACGCCCAGAGAAGATAGCGCTGGTTCAAATAGGGCAAGAGCGCGAAAATAGCACCCAGGGCACATACATCGCCAATAGGAATCGGTAGTTGCGCCGTCGCCATTGCATAGCCGCGGCTATGCCGCAGGCGATCAGGCAAATCGCGAACAAGGCGCTCAGGAAGCTGCGCATTGTGAACTCAAGTGTGTGGCCAAACGGGAGCGGTAGATCGACTGGGTCGCTGGCTTCCCAACCCCATTGTTCGTGAAGCAGCGTGGCGAGATTGCTGGTGCCGGCGGCGCCCATTTCCGGGTGCTTGATCGGTCCGTATTGATAGGGGAGGACAAGCCATGACAGATCGCCGCTGAGGATTTTTGGGGTCAACCAGATCGGCACGACGAATGCGGCGGCGGCCAGGAGCTGAAACAATGGTCGCCGCCAGCCTTTGCGGTAGATCAGAATAAATGCTGCCAGAATTGCCCCGCTGGAGGCGAAGGCGATATCGCCGTGTGAGGTGAGCGTCCAAGGAATCGCGATCACGGTGATGGCAACGGCGACGCCCGCGACGAGTCGCCCCAGCGGCAACCATTGGCCGGTAAACAGCGGCCAAAACAGAAAGACCGGGGTGATGAAGAGTATTTGACCCTTGAGCATGGCGCCGAGGCCCAATAGCGCGCCGGCCGTGAACCACCAGCCGCGCATGGAGAAATAAAGTGCGAAGATGAAGGACGGCAGAATCCACGCGTCCCACTGCGGCCAGCAATCGTTCAGGATCAACACGGGGTTGAACCAGACTAAAAGCGCCGCGATCACCAGCGGGAGATATTCGCGCGCCAAACCCCGGACGCTCGAATTATGATCGGCTCCGGGGTTTACGATTTGCCGCATAAGGCGCAGCACCAGGACGACGCCAACCGCCGCGGCAGCTTCGCATGCGGCGTTTGCCATCAATAGAGGGCGGTGGAATGCGTAACTCTTGGCCGGATCCCATTGATCTTCGGGGTCGAAATGCTGATTGACCCAACGCGCCCAGAGGGTCATGATCGTCAGCCGCAGCGGGGCGTAGTCCAGCCCATGCTGCATGTCGGGCTGGTCGCCGTAGTCGGCTCGGATTTGACGATACATTCCCAGCAAACCATTTTGATCGGCGGTGGTTCCCCACAAATAGGCGTGTGTCACGTCGCCTTGAAAGTGCATGCTTTCAGTATTGGTCCACGCCCAATGGCGGAGCCGGATGCCGAGATGGAATACGCCGGCGGAAATCGTGAGAACGACGATCCAGACGGTCGCCAGCAGAGCTAAGCGCGTGAGGGTTGCGATCCGGGGTGAAGTGGAATTATCCTTTGGAACTGGAGTTGTCGTCATCGGCGTTCCGACACGCAAGTTTCACAGGTGGCCGGTACGGAGGCAAGACCATGGGCAGGAAAGATGAACGGGTGGACGCATATATCGAAAAATCAGCCGATTTCGCGAAGCCGATCCTGCGGCATCTCCGGCAATTGATCCATAAGGCATGCCCGCAAGTGGAAGAGACGATCAAATGGCGAATGCCGGCTTATGTTTACCGCGGAATCCTCTGTATCACTCCGGCGTTCAAACAGCATTGCGCCGTTGTTTTTTGGCATGGGTCGATTCGCGATGCCATCAATAAGGGAAAAGCGAAAGATGCCTGGGGCAATCTTGGCAGAATTGGCCAGCTTTCCGATTTGCCGAAGGATTCGATTCTGACGCGAGCCATTAAGGAATCCGTGAAACTCAATGAAAAGGGCAAAAAGCGGGAGGCGCCCAAGCCGGCGAAGCGGGACGTGGAGATACCCGCGTATTTCATGAAAATCCTTAAGACAAACAAAAAGGCATTGGCGGTTTTTCAAGGCCTCAGCCCGAGCCATCAGCGGGAATATGTCGAATGGATCGCCGAAGCCAAACGGAAAGAGACGAGAGATAAAAGGCTGGCAGCCATGCTGCCGATGCTGACCGAGGGGAAAACTCGGAATTGGAAGTATGAGAGGTAGACAGTCCAGTCAAATTATTCCCCTCCGCCGCTGCAGCAGAGGAGGGGAATGAAAATGCCGTAGCTTGACACCCCGCGCCTGCCGTCCTACTTTCCGAAAGTCTGTCGCATTGGCCGTCAACAATCGAAAGGGCAATCCGCTGTGATTCCGTTGCAAGAGCAAAATACGTGCGTCATTGGCCTGCAATGGGGCGACGAGGGGAAGGGGAAGATTGTCGATTTCCTGGCGGAACGGGCGGATGTCGTCGTAAGATATTGCGGCGGGGCCAATGCCGGACATACCGTTCGCATCGGAACGGAAAAATATTCGACGCATCTTTTGCCGGTCGGGGTGCTGCGGCTCGGGAAGATGAACATCATCGGAAATGGGGTGGTGCTTGATCCGGCGGTGTTATTCAGGGAGATCGATGAACTGGCGGCGCGCGGAATTGCGGTGACGCCGGCGAATTTGCGGATCAGTTACAAGACCCATCTGGTGATGCCGTACCATTTGCAGGAGGACGCTGCCAGGGAGCAGAGTTCGGAGGAGACCGCGCTGGGCACCACACGTCGCGGGATAGGGCCGACCTATGCGGACAAGATGCAGCGGGCGACTGCGGTTCGCGTTGCAGATTTGATCGACGAACAGAAACTTCGCCATCGGATTGCCCAGATTGCGGGTGAACGGAACAAGGTGCTGCGGGCTTTGTACGATCTGCCGCCGATTGACGGGAAGGAAATTTTTGAGACCTACCGCGATTTCGGCCGGCGGATGGCGCCATTCGTGGATGATACGACCTATCTGCTTCTGCAATATGCGCGCGAAGGCAAACGCGTGGTGTTTGAAGGTGCCCATGCGGTTCTGCTGGATGTGGATCACGGGACTTATCCGTATGTGACCAGCAGCAATTGTTCGGGATTGGGCGTTTACACCGGAGCGGGAGTTCCGCCGCAGATGGTCCAGAATTTTCAGGGCGTGCTCAAGGCTTACACCACCCGGGTGGGAGGGGGGCCGTTTCCTACGGAGCAGGACAACAACATCGGCAGCTATATCCGCGAGCGCGGCAACGAATACGGCACCACAACGCGCCGGCCAAGACGATGCGGCTGGTTTGACGCGGTTGCCGCCCGGTATTCGGTCGATCTATGCGGGGTTACATCGGTCGCGCTAATGTTGCTGGATGTGCTGTCCGGACTGGATCACGTACAGATCTGCACCGCCCATAAATATCGCGGCAGCGTTCTCCCCGGATTCCGGGCGGACATGGATGTTCTTGCGGAAGTTGAACCGGTTTACGAAACGCTTCCGGGCTGGCGGGGTAACATTTCGGGTTGCCGGGATTTTGCCCAACTGCCGGTTGAAGCGCAGCAATACGTCAAACGGGTGGAGCAACTCGTGGGGGCGCCGATCAACATGGTCAGCGTCGGGCCGGAACGCCTGGCGACGCTCATGCGGTAGCTGACGCCAGCATTTCGCAAATGTTAATTTTCATTAGCGACTCATTTCGGGCATTTTTAGTTTCTCAAATTAGCCTGCTCCTGTGATACTATTGCGATCGTCGGAAGTGACCGGAGCCGATGGAAGCGTGATCGGAGTCCGGGGTTTCGGACGTGGGTGATTCGCGCACGGATGCGACAATGTCTTTGGAGCCAGCACTTCGCAAGCGCCTTGAAAAGGTTCTCAGCACTCTGGACGACGAGGGATCGTTGGGGCCGAGACTCACGGGGGACGCCGCGCGCCTTTGGCAACGCGTTCGCAAATTCATTTCTATGAATCTGATTTCGCCGGAAATAGACGGCGATGCCCTGGAATTGGCGTGTTACTCCCTTCAGCTTCCCACGCGGCAGGCGAGGGGGGTGATCTCCGGCCGGCTTGCGCGGACCAATCTGCGCGATCGATGCGAACAGGCCGCGGAGCTTCTGGTCAATCTCATGGGGCCGGATGTTGAAGAGAAGCTTCTGGATCGAACGACTCGCTTGCTCCACGAGGTGCCGCACCGATCCCCGGTCATCGACGAGGCCAAGCTGATGGCCGATGCGTTGAACCTCGAGGATTTTGGGGTGATAGGGCTGATTCTCCAAACTGTGCAACTGGCGCTGCAGGGGGAAGGGGTGGGCGATCTGGCCGTGGCCGCGGAAAAACGGGAGGAATACGGATATTGGGAAGCCCGCATCAAGGATGGATTTCATTTCGAACCGGTGCGGGCGATTGCGGTCAAACGGTTGGCAGGCAGCCGCAAGGTAGCGAAGATGCTGGCTGATGAACTCAAGGAAGACCAGCCGTGAGCTTCTGTGCGCCGCGTGGGTGGCGCCGATGGTTGGGCCGATCATCGCCGATGGGGCCATTCTTGTCAGGGATGGGCTAATACTGGATCTTGGTTCGCGCGGCGAATTGCGTTCACGCCATGCGGACGCCGAGATGCGCGATCTTGGCGATGCTGTTGTCCTGCCGGGGCTGGTGAATGCCCATACGCATCTGGAACTTAGCGATTGCCACTGCGGCCCGCCGCCGGTTGGGGGATTTGCTGCATGGCTGGTGGGGATGCTTCGGCGGACTCGGATTCCGCCGGAGGAAATGGAGCGGGCCGTCATAAGGGCGATTGGGATTGGCGTCCAACAGTCTCTCCGTTTTGGAGTGACGACCGTCGGGGACATCAGTCGGCAGTGTCACCTGACGCGCACTCTTCTCCGGGAATCGGCGCTCCGCGTTGTCAGTTTTGGCGAAGTTCAGGCGATGGCTCAGCGGCGCGGACTGCTAGAGGAACGGCTTGCGATCGCGGCCGATGAATCCCCGGCCGCCGAGCGTCTGAAAATCGGGATCACTCCGCATGCGCCGTATTCGGTGGAATCCGACGGGTATCGCCGATGCCTGGAAACCGCCAGGGCGCACGGTCTACCGCTGGCGACGCATCTGGCTGAAACGAAGGATGAGGCGGTTTTCCTTGCGTCGCATTCGGGGCCGCTGCGCGAATTGTGGGATCAGTGGCTCACATGGGACGACTATGTTCCGAAATTTACCGGGGGACCGATTCGGTTTGCCCGCGAATTGGGATTGCTCGATTATCCAACTCTGCTGGCGCACGTGAACTATTGCGATGATGAAGAGCTTTCCATTCTGGCGGCGGGTAAGGCGAGCATGGTCTATTGTCCGCGGACGCATCAATTTTTCGGCCATCCGCCGCATCGCTGGCGGGAGATGCTGGATCGTGGGATCAATGTTGCCGTCGGCACGGATAGCTGCGCCAGTTCGCCGGATTTGAATCTCGTCGACGATCTGCGGTTGCTCTATCGGCTAAATCCTGAAACACCGATTTTACCGTTGTGGGAAATGGCGACGGTGCGAGCCGGCCGAGCAATAGGTTTGGGCGATGCCGGCGTCATTCGGTCCGGCGTATCCGCCGACCTGGTTGCGTTTCCCTGTGCGACTTCCGACCCGCTTCGGGAAATCCTCAATCGGCAGGTATTGCCAAGCTCGATATGGATCGAGGGAAAACGAATTGATTCGGCGACCTAGCTCGTTTGGCATCTTTGGGCGGTTCCCATAGCTCGATCCGGTTGCCCTCGCCGTCTTTGATCCAACCGAACTTGCCGAATTCCGATTCTTCAATCTTGGAGTCCACCCATACTCTTTGTTTTTTCAGTTGCGCCAGCATCTTTTTCAGGTTGGCGACGCGATAATTGATCATGTGGCCCTGTTTGCCATTTCCGAAATATTTCGTGTTAGCATTGAATGTGCTCCAGACGGTGGAACCCGTCTTCTTCGGATTCTTGAAATCGCGCCAGTGAAACGAACAGCCGCCCCACTGATCTTCGATCGGCAGGCCGAGGTGTTTTTTGTACCAAGCGTAAGCTTCCCCGGATTCTTCGCCCTGAAAAACACGCCTCCGATGCCGGTTATGCGCTGTTTCATCGACGTTTGCTCCTTTAATTGCGATTGCGCGGACGATTGTAATTCATCGTCTCATGATTTGCCTCTGCAGATGACAGACGGAAAGAAAATCTTGCTTGTCTGAATGAAATCCGCGGCCTATAAACGACTATCTCGGACGAAACTTACTTTGCGTTTGGAAGCCCGACATTAACGAAAGGACCTTTCCCATGCCCAAAGCCCTCGCCTTCGCCGCACAGGATGCGGTTAAGCCGTTAGGACAGACATCCATCGAACGGCGCGAGCCGGGGCGCGGGATGTGCAGTTCCAGATTCTTTTTTGCGGCGTGTGCCATTCCGACCTTCACACCGCTCGCAGTCAGTGGCCGGGAACGATTTACCCGTGCGTGCCGGGGCATGAAATCGTCGGGCGGGTGACGAAGATCGGCAGCGGCGTCAAGGGGTTTAAGGTTGGCGATCTGGCCGCCGTTGGGTGTATGGTCGATTCGTGCAAGACTTGCCCGAGTTGCCGTGAAGGGCTGGAGCAATATTGCGAGACCGGTGGGCTGGTCCTCACTTACAACAGTTCGGACCCCCATAACCCCGGCAAGCCAACTTATGGCGGTTATTCCAGTCACATCGTCGTCGACGAAAGATTCTGTCTGCACGTTTCGGATAAGTTAAACCTGGCGGCCGTCGCGCCGCTTCTCTGCGCGGGTATCACTCTTTATTCGCCGCTGAAACACTGGGGCGCGACCAAGGGAAAAAAGGTCGGTATCGTCGGCCTCGGCGGATTGGGTCACATGGGTGTGAAGCTGTCACATGCGTTCGGCGCACATACGGTTCTATTCACGACCTCGCCGGGCAAAAGGGAAGACGGCAAACGGCTGGGCGCGGATGAAGTCGTCGTCTCCAAGAACAAAGATGAGATGGACAAACATTCCCGCAGCTTTGATCTGATCGTCAGTACGGTGGCCGTATCGCATAATCTGGACCCGTTTATCTCGCTGCTAAAGCGGGATGGGACGCTGGTCTTGGTGGCGCGCCGGAGCACCCGCATCCATCGCCGGGCGTTTTCAACTTGATCACGCGTCGCCGCAGCATCGCCGGATCGGCGATCGGCGGGATCAAGGAAACCCAGGAAATGCTCGATTTTTGCGCGAAGAACAATATCGTTTCGGATATCGAATTAATCCCGATTCAGAAGATCGACGAGGCGTATGAGCGGATGCTCAAGAATGACGTGAAATATCGCTTCGTGATCGATATGGCGTCGCTGAAGGAATGACCGGCGGGCTACTTCATTCAGCGATCGGTTGGAATAAGAGATGCTCACCGCCAAGCAGCTTTTGCTCAAGCAAACCGCCGAGGCGTTTCGGGGCAGGCCTGATATGCCGCTGATGGCATCGCTTGAAGGGGTCACGGAGGAAGAAGCATCGTGGCGTCCGGATGAATCAACGCCGACGATTGAACAGATCGTGCGCCACATCGCCTGGGCGAAGTCGCGGTTTTGCCGGCAGGGATTCGGAACGCCAATGGTCTTGATCGATCCTTCCGTGAATGACGATGGCGACTGTGCCGAACTGCCTTACGAGTTTCCCTGTGGGGCGGCTTGGGGTTGCGGTTCGGCGAAGGGTATCGATGGAGCCATCAAACTATTGGAGCAGGCCCATCGCGTTCTAATGGAATGTCTTGAATCCTGTACGGAAGAGTCGCTTGAAAAGCCGATCCCGACGAATCACGGAAAGTCAGCCGCGAATTTCTTCTGGGTCATGCTGATGCACGATATTTATCATGCGGGGCAGATTCGAACGCGACGGACGATTTATCGAGCGGGGCGGACAAATAGGGGACATCACTGATATGAAATCAGTGATGTCCCCCCGTTTCCCCTGCGATTGAAGTTCGTCATGAACAATGCCGCCGCAAGCCCGACGAACCCAAGCGGGATAAACAGGCTCGGCCAGCGCTCAAAGCCCACAACCGCAGTGATGGCCAACATCGCCGCCACGAGCGTGGATCTTTTCCAGCCTTCGCAGGCCATTGACCGACAGAAGTCACATACTATTGTCAACCATTTCCGGGGAAACAGAATCAAAGCTGCAATCATTGCTGCGGGTAGAACAAAGTCGTAAATTCCCTTCGTCGGAAGATTCACGGCACCATGGAGGACAATGGCGGGGATTAGAGACCGTGAACGCCAGTAAACATACCCAGCGCCGATAGAAATGGGGATTAACCCAATGATTGTTCCGATGCTCAAGATGCTCAAGTGATGGTACTGATCATGCCCCAACGTCATAAACAGGGTAACAATCCAGATTGCCCCGACCCCTCCGAACTGTTCCTCCAAGCGAGTTTGGCAATAGCCACGGTAAAAGAACTCTTCGAACATCGGAGTCACCACAACGCTCGATACTGCCAGAAATAGCCAAAACGATGGCGTCCAGGGATTGTCTAACAATGCCCAGTATACCGGCTGCGGGCCCGGCGGGATGAACCGTTTGGCCAGCCAAAGGAGCTTTATAGGAAGCGCCACAAGGGCGAAGACGAGCAGACCAAGAACGACGAGTTTCAAAATCGGATTGCCGGCTCTGGTAACTCCGTAGTGTCGGGGACTTAGCCGGCTGCGCCACCAACCGATTCCAAATGCCAGCGGCAGTAAACAAGCGTATTGAAGACACACAACCTTTAACCATTCGACGCTGATTGCAATGAAGTCGGGTTTCGCGAGGGCACCCGATTGAAGAGCCAACCCCAGAGGCTTGATGCCCATCAAAGGTCCGACGTAGCCAGCCGCAAAATTCCCAGCAATGAAAACGCCGAGCACTTCAAGAAGTGCGGTTATCTTGCGCGTACGCACGAGAACCCGCGTATTCCTCATACCCTGGAGATTCTACGTGATCGGCCAGCAAACCTTCAGGCTTGTGGATCGGGTTGGTTCGCATCGATACTCGGGAAGTTCCAATCCCGTTGCCAGTCTCGCGCAATTGCTAACTTCAGGTGCTTGCTCGCACAAATGGTTGAACTCACGTTCGTTCGTCAACTCTTGGTCTGACAAAGACATGCGGCGGTGGTGTGCGGGAAGGGTGATTTTTCCTCTGTAAAGTCGGGACAACGGGATTTGAACTTTGCGAGTCTACCCAACACCGGTCCCCGACTGTTTCGCCCGAGTAATGGCGGCTCTTAGTCGTTCCAGTATCTCCTTCGGATTGGCGATCGTTTGCCAGATCGCCGAGGGAAGCGCTTCGTCAGCCGGGATGATTTCGATTGAGCCGACGCCGACGACTTTTTCGCGGCTGGTCGAGACCATTCGGGCGCGGACAACCTTGCGGAGGGGGCAATCGAAAATTTCCACGCTGAAAATTCCGGTGATTCGCAGGACGCGCTGATCGGTCAGGATATATAGCCGGCCCATCCATTCCAGCACGGACCACATGAACCGGCCGGCGATGACGAAGAGCGCGGCCTCGAAATAGAAATAGTCGTGCATCCGGCGATCGACCAAAGCCGAACCGGTGGCGAGGAAGGCGGTAACCAGCGTGAATGCGAGGGAATTGAAGACGATGAACCAGAGCGAGGGTTTCAGGATCAGCAGGACCAATTCGCCATCGCGGAGAACGTGGGAGCCGAGCAGGGTGCCCAGCGAGGTCGCGCGGGCCGCGCCGATGGTCGCGGCGGGAGAACCGGCGGCGGCTTCGGCGGGATGGAGGAGGTTCGGCTCCAACCTTTCCGTCAATGGCGGAGGCGTTTGGGTCATGTTGCCTGCCCCGGTCCCTTCAGCGTGACGATATCAGGCAGGTTGCGATAATAATCATTAAAGTCCAGGCCGTAGCCGACGACGAACTTGTCGGGGATTTCAAATCCGACGTAATCGACGTGAACGGCATGCGCGGTGGGGCGATCCTTTCGCAGCAATACGCAGCTTTTGACGCTGGCAGCGCCCATCTCGCGCAGGGCGGGGACGACCATGTGGATCGTGCCGCCGCTGTCGAGAATATCGTCCACCACCAGCACGTGCCGGCCCTGGATTTCGCCGGCCTGGTTGGCCAGCATCTGCGAGCCGCGCGATTGAACGCTTTGGCCGGGGTAGCTGCTGACCATCATCAGCCCGATTTTCATGGCGATGGGAATCTGGCGGATCAAGTCGCTCGTGAAGATCATCGCGCCAGTCATGATTGGAACGATGGTGATCTCGCCGCCGTTGAGGTTCGGCGGGGAATGATCGGCTGTGATGCGCGCGGCAAGTTCCCTGACCCGATCGGCGATCTGTTTTTGGGAGATCAGGATTTTTTCGATTTGATCGTGCATGTAGCTTCATTCCTCCCATACGGCGACATCCGCCGGGGCGAGATCGCGGGATCCGATCACAAACCGCGCCGACGCCGGCGCGGGCGCGGCGGCGGGTTTGTCCTCGTAATTCAGGGCAATTCGATAAGGCCCCCGGCGAAGAACCTGCATCCGCTTCGGCAGAATTTGCGATTGCAAACGATCCGGCCCGATAAATTTGGAGAGGGATTTGACGAACGCATCGACGAGCAGTTGCTCGCTGAATACGCCGAAATAGCTGACCGATCCTTTGCCGAACTGTGTCCGGGTAATCGCGGGAGCGCCGGCGTAGAACTGGTCGGCATAAGTGGCAAGGACCTGCGTGCCGGGATTGGGTGTTAATTGATCGCCCCAGACGCCCCAGGCAAAGTTGCTTCCTTCAAAATCGATTTTTCCGTGATGGCCCTCACGGAGCGAATCGTAATCGTCGATCGTGGCGCCGATGAGCGGAAGGATCGGGCTTGCCCACGGCCCTTCCCAAAGCTGGCCGGTGCGATCCATTAGTCCGGTGCGGCAGGTCAGCACGAGATTTCCGCCCGAGCGGGCGTATTTGTCGAACTGGGCCATTAATTGATTATCGACCATTTGCACGCCGGGCGCAACGATCAGCGGCAAATCGTCCGGCCAATCGGTGTTCGGGCGGAGGATGCGGATGGCGACTCCGAGCCGGCTCAGCGCGGTGTACCAACTGGTGAGCCAGCGAGATTGGCTCCATTGCTTGGCTTGCGGTAGCGAGAGGTAATACCAAAGCTGGTCGAAATCGAGGACGAGACCGACGGTTTTGCGAGGCTGGATCTCATCAGCGAATTTGGGGATTCGCGAAAGGTCGAGACGGCGCATTTCCTGAATGACCTGCGCGAATTGCCGGCCGCCGTCGGAGGGGGTTACGCCGTCGGTTCCGACCAGGCCGTGATGGAAAAGCTCGATGCCGAAGCGGGGCTGGCGATAGCGATAGGTGGTGACGAACTCCGAACCGTGGGCAAAGGCGGTCCAGATCCAGAGCCGGATTGCGCCGGGGTAAAGCCGCACGGGAACGCCGCTCCAGTTTACATGGCCGGGCTGAAGCTCCATGAGTCCGAAGCGTCCGTTAAAGCTGGCCATGAAGTCGTGGAGGATGCCGATCTGGGCCGGGTCGGCCATTCGATAGTTTTCGCCCGGTTCCCTGTCCCATCCGGTGACGGGGTAGGAATCCCAGGACATGAGTGTAAGGTCCTTGGCCATGTCGCCGGGATCGCAATCGGGCTGAAAGTGCATGAAGTTGGTCGTGAGGAATCGAGTGCCGATTTTGGGCTTCAGTATATCGGTTTGAATACGGTTATATGCGGCAAACGCCCAGCTCCAGAATCGGGAAGCATCGAGAGTCTGGTGAGGATTGCCATATTTGGGCTCACGGGAAGCGGGGAGCAGGATTTGATCGAAATCGGTGTAATAGGTGTTCCAGAACTGGTTTCCCCAGGCCTGGTTGAGTTTATTGATATCGCCATATTTATTGCGCAGCCATTCGCGGAAAGCTGCATGGGCGACTTCTGATTGGTCGAAACTGTTGCTGTATTCGTTGTCGATCTGCCAGCCGATGACGGAGGGATGATCGCCAAAGCGATCGGCCAATGCCTGGACGATCCTCTGCGTGGCGGCCTGAAAATCTGGTGAGAGGGGATTGTAGTGGCGCCGGCCGCCGAATCGGCCGGGGATATTTCCTTCATAAACCGGCAGGGTTTGCGGCCAACCCTGGCTCAGCCAGATCGGCGGGGCAGCGGTGGGGGTGCAGAGGATCACGTCCAGCTTGCGCTGCGTGGCCAAATCGAGGCAATGGCTCAGCCAATCGAAATGGAATTCACCCGGTTTGGGTTCCATTTCGAACCAGGCGAATTCGCCCATGTGAACGATCTGTAGGCCTAGCTTGGCGATGTTGTCGAAATCACGTTGCCATTGCGCTTTGGGCCATTGCTCGGGGTAGTAGTAGGTTCCTATCTTCATTTTTCCTTCTTCCGCTTGGACGGAAAATCCTTCCTGGTTTGCCCAGATGGTAGTGCGGATGGATTAAAGCGAAAAGGCCGTTGCGATTTCCCGCGTTTTCGCGGGTCCGGCGTCTAAACCCACCCCTTTCTTGAGACGACGTTCAAGATGTGATGGACGCTCTTAACATTGCGGCGTCGGGCCTTCAGGCCGCCCAGGCCCAGTTGAACGTCACGGCTAATAATATCGCCAATCAGAATACGCCCGGATTTGTCGCTCAGAGGATTGACCTGGTTAGCCTTCCGAATTATGGCGGGGTGCAGGTGGAGGGCGTGCAATCCACGGGGTCGGCAGTCGATCCGGTGAAAGAGTTGGCGAACCTCAATCAAACCACTCTTTTTTACGATGCCAACGGGACGGTTATCCGGGTTGCCGATCGCATGTATGGGTCGCTGTTGAATATTTTGGATACGGATGACCGGGACAGTGATGGGGATCATTCGTAAAACTCGCTATCCCGGATCTATCCGCGAAAATATACACGAGTTTCGCAGCTTTCCTCCGGTCGCAATGCAATGGTTACGCAGGATTCCTTCCAGCTGAAAACCCGCGAGTTCCGCCACTCGGCGGCTCCTGAGATTCTCAGCATCGGTGCAAATCTGCACGCGCCGCATGTTCAGGTGGGAACGGAGCATCGCGAGCAGAACGCCCACGGCTTCGGTCATGTAACCATGGCCTGTATCGGCGGTGTTTAGCCAGTAGCCGACTTCGCAATTTGGGACTTCCCAATTAAATTCAAAGGCGCCGATGTTGCCGATATGTCGGTCTTCCTGACGTAAGAAGATAAGAAACTGAAGTTGGTGACGGGACAAAAAATCGGCGGCGGCCTTTCGGCACCATTCCTCGCCGCTTTGCTCGTTATAGTCATCCGTCGCCCATGGCATCCATTGTTTTAGTTCCGCGAGAGATTCGCGCACGGTTGCAGAAGTGATTGCGCCGTCACCGGCGCGGAGAACGAAGGATGAGCCGCTCACCACTCAGTTCGTGGGGGATGTCGAGAAGAAGGGGATTTGGCGGGCTGGCCATTCGCGTCTTTCTGAAGTATTTCAAATCTCCCGATCCACCGCCGCGGCGATCCGGCGTATCGAGCGCATCATCTCGGAAAACTGCGCCGGCGTGATCGACTGAGCGCCATCGGTCAGCGCGTGTTCTGGATCGTTGTGGACTTCGATAATCAACCCATCGGCTCCAGCGGCGATCGCGGCGCGGCACATCGAATCAACCAGATGATTTTTCCCGGTCCCCTGGCTTGGATCGACGACCACCGGCAGGTGGCTCACCCGGTGCAGTTCAGGTACCGCGGCCAGCGCAAGAGTGTTGCGGACGTAATCCTCGTATGTGCGAATTCCCCGCTCGCAGAGCATCACCTGCGAATTGCCCTTGGCCATGATGTATTCGGCGGCCAGTAGAAATTCTTCCAACGTCGCGCTCATGCCGCGCTTGAGCAGCACCGGCTTTTCCTGCTCGCCGACGGCGTTCAACAGATTGAAATTCTGCATGTTCCTCGCCCCGACCTGCAGAACGTCGGCGTAGCGGCCCACTAAGGATACCTGATCGATGGACATCACCTCGGTGACGATCGCCAGCCCCGTTTCCTCTCGGGCGAGGGCGAGAATCTCCAGACCTTCTTCAGCTAATCCCTGAAATGAATAGGGATTGGTGCGCGGCTTGAACGCTCCGCCGCGCAGGCCGACAGCGCCGGCTTCCTTTACCGCGTGGGCGATTTCCAGCACCTGCGATTTGCTTTCCACGCTGCACGGCCCGGCGATGACCGCGACCGTCGTGCCGCCGATTTTCGCCATGATTTTTCCGCCCAGCGGCACAACCGAACGCTCCTTCTTTACCTCCCTGGACGCCATTTTGTATGGCGCGAGGATCGGCACGACGCGATCCACGCCTGGCGCGGATTCCAGAACCGAGCGGTCTTTGTTCCGATCGTTGCCAATGACGGCCACGACCGTTTGTTCCTCGCCGACGATGACGTGATCCTTGAGTCCCATTTCGCGCACCAGTTGAATGACATGCTCGACCTGCTTTTGAGGCGAGCCCGGTTTCATCACAACAATCATGTGCGGCCTCCGCTTATTCCAAGAGTCCTGTGGACGCTAAAGTGCATCCCAAAAACAAAAAAGCCCCAGGACTTTTGTCCTGAGGCCGTCGATTTTCAGTCTAGTTCAGATCGATAAGTCTCAGGACGCGGTATGGATGGCGGCGGGATAATAATATCCGCTAAACCAACCGAAATACCGGGTCTTTGAGAAACTCATCGTCATAAGCAATATACAATTTTGGACATGGGTGTCAATTTTAAACTGGAATTTATGCTGTTTAGGCAGGGCAATCGCATGTGACGCCCCGAAAGAGTTCGGCGCTTGTTAGGCTTGCGCTTTTCGTGTTCTGCTGATATCACTTCCTGGCAACGGTCGCGAGGCCTCGCGTTTTCAAATTCACTTTCACGCAAGGAGCTTGCTCATGGACGGCCAAGCGACCGGAGGTATTCTGCGCTTTTTTATGGACCTGCCCGACCCACGTGCCAAGAACTCGATTCATCGGTTGCACGATATTCTGGTTATCGCCTTGTGCGCGGTGATCTGTGGCGCTGATGGCTGGGCGGAAGTCGAAGTGTTCGCCAACGCCAAGATCGCCTGGTTCAGCACGTTTCTCGATTTGAAACAAGGCATCCCCAGCCACGACACCTTCGGCCGCGTCTTTGCCCGCCTGAATCCTGACGCCTTTGAACGCTGCTTCGTCGCCTGGACAAAAGCGATCGTTCAAACGGACGGCAGCCGATTGATCGCCATCGATGGAAAATCGATCCGCCGTTCTTTTGAGCATGCCTGGGATAAGAGCGGCATGGCTCATCTGGTCAGCGCGTTTATCGACGCAAATCATCTGGTTTTTTCGCAGGTGGCCGTGGAAGACAAGAGCAATGAACTCGACGCGATTCCGCGTCTGCTGGGGCTGCTGGATCTGGAAGGAGCCACCGTGACCATCGACGCGTTGGGATGCCAGAAAGAGATTGCCCGCCAGATCAGAGAAGCTGGCGGCGATTACGTTCTGGCGGTGAAGGAGAACCAGCCGGCCTTGCACGCCAAGGTCTCAAGCCTGCTGGACGAGGCGATTCTGGAAAACTTTGAGGGAATGCGGCATGCCAGCCACGAATCGAGCGACGACAATCATGGCCGCGTGGAAAACCGGCGTATCTGGATCACCGACGAAGTGAATCACCTGGGTTCGTTGAAGGAACAATGGCCCGGCCTTTCCAGCTTTGCAGTGGTGGAATCAACGCGCCAGGTGTTGGCCGGAAAAGCCAGCATCGAGCGTCGCTACTTTATCAGCAGCCTCAAAGAACTCGATGCCCAACAAATGGCAACGGCGGTGCGCGGCCATTGGGCCGTGGAAAACAAACTGCATTGGCAACTGGATGTCAGCTTCCGTGAAGACGAACGAAGAATCCGCAAGGACCACGGCCCGGAGAACTACTCGCGGCTTTGCCGGATCGCTCTGAATCTTTTGAAGCAGGACCGAAGTGTCAAAATCGGCGTGCACGGCAAACGCCTAAAAGCCGGCTGGGACGAGCCCTATCTCCTACGGCTCCTCACCCACTGAACATGCGATTGCCCTGGCTGTTTAGGGAGGTGAGGCCGATATGGAAGCGCGATGTTGTCGGCGAGTTGGGAGGTTGCGAGTAGGAAGATTATTATCGTTACGATGGTTTTGCCGGCCGGCCGCTTTGGCTCGAATACAGCGACATTCAGCACTGCGCGGGGCTGGCTGGCCCGACAAGGTTCGCGATGTCCTTTTGCGAGTGAATCGGGAAGCCAGGCCCCTGATGTACATCCGGGGCTTGGCGCGGTATTTAAGTGTGCAGCACCGGGGCGTAGCTCAGCTTGGCAGAGCGTCTGGTTTGGGACCAGAAGGCCGCAGGTTCAAATCCTGTCGCCCCGATTAACGCAACTCACGCCGAAGGCTTGAATAGCGACCCTATGCAGGTTGCGCAGGGCAACCTTAGAATCGAAAGACAAAACCGTATGTACGGTTTTGCGCTACCGAAACTGAGGTATTTGCTATGCCCAAGCGGCTCAAATCCAACCCTAAGTATTACAAGCACAAGGCCAGCGGTCAGGCCGTCGTCACGATTGACGGACAGGATCATTACCTTGGCCCTTGGAAGTCTCGTGCGTCGCGGGACGCTTACGACCGGCTGATCAGTGAGTATCTGGCCAACGGCCGACGCCTTCGTCCCAGACCCGATGACTTTACGGTCGGGGAGGTGATCGAGCAGTTTTGGGAATACGCCCAAGGGTATTACCGTCGCCCCGACGGCACCCACACTCAGGAAATTGGCTTGTTCAAGAATGCTCTCGATCCCCTCAACCAAATTTACGGTCAAACTCTTGCCTGCGATTTCGGTCCGAAAAAGCTGGAGACCGTTCGCAACGCAATGATCGCCAAGGGCTGGTCGCGGGGTACGATCAATAAGGCGGTTAACCGAGTGCGTGCGATGTTTAAGTGGGCGGTCGCACAGGAATTGATTCCCGCATCCAATCTTGAAGCACTGAAGGCGCTCAAGGGATTGAGCGCCGGGCGGACGAATGCGAGGGAGACCTCACCTATCCAACCCGTGCCGGATGCATTCGTTGATGCAACCCTACCTTTTTTGTCGCCGACAGTAAGGGCGATGGTTCAGTTGCAGCGATTGACCGGCGCGCGCCCCGGAGAAATCTGCAAAATGCGGATAGTGGAAATTGATTGTTCGCAGTCCGAGTGGGAATATACTCCGGCGAGTCACAAGAATTCACATCGTGGCCAACGTCTGTCCATCTTTATCGGCTCCAAAGGTCAGGAAATATTGCGGCCGTTTCTGCGGTTCAACGGCTACTGCTTCAGTCCGAGGCAGGCGGAGCGCGAACGTCGGCAGGCGATGCACAACAATCGAAAGACGCCCCTTCGTTACGGAAACCGACCCGGTACTAATGTGAAAAGGAAGCCCAAATGTGCGCCGGGTGAATGCTACACCGTCGATTCCTACCGAGCCGCGATCAAACGCGCGTGTGAATTGGCATTTCAGCCTGCGCCGCCGCTGAGGAAGATGGAGGGAGAGTCCGTCAAAGCGTGGAAACGCCGTCTGACCCCAGAACAGTCGGTGGAACTTAAGCGGTGGAACGTTGAGCATGCATGGCATCCCCATCAACTCCGCCACACACGCGCAAGCCAAATACGGCGACAATTTGGCCTTGAAGGCGCGCAGGTGGCGCTGAATCACGCCTCGCTCGAAGCGACTCAGCTCTACGCAGAGCGCAACTGATGATTTGGCTCGCCAAATCGCGCGAGCCATCGGATAGCAGCGATGGCCGCGCCCTCAGGTTCACAGCGGTTTGGGGGGAGTTGCATTCAGATCGCAAGGATTCGGATTTTGCCGAAGACATATTCAATCCGAAATACCAGCATGCGCGATCATGGATTTTGTGGAGGGTCCGAATCTTGTAGAAGCCGTTCAAAGCGAGCAACTCAAGGATTGGCAGACAATCCTAAACTCGGATCGGCCCGGCCCGGCCACTGGCAAAAGATCGGTCTAGACGTGCGATTGAATGGACTGGTGAAAGCTCGCAAGGCATCAATTTCCGTTCGATATAAGAAATTTGCAGCAAAATATTCAGATGTGAAACCAAGGATCGACGCAATGAGAAATGATCGAATGAGTTTCAGGACAATCGCCGAAAAGTTGAACACTGAAACGAGGGAATATTTGTCGGAATCAGAAATGAAGGAAATGGGTAAGTGGGATGCTATGAAAGTTCGGCGGGTGGCAATGATGGCCGCATGATCGCCATTCCGCCTTACTGCTCGAAAGCTGTTTAATGTGGAATACTAGTTTGTACAAGCAATTGTCGCGTGTCGCCACTTGACATGTTGACCGTTTCTCCACTGTGCATCGTACATCAACGGCTTAGGCAAATGTAGTTTCCCAGGCCTCATGAGACTTCTGCCGGTGCAGCCCAATTCCGATGTGCAACTCCGCGCATATCGTGCGTGATGCGCCAACTATTTCATCTCAAGCAGCTTCTTGATCTCGTCGCGGGCCACGTCAAGATCGGGTGACATTTTCTCCACGAGAATGCCGCTGCGGTCGATCAGCACAGATGTAGGAAAGGCTTGGATGCCATAAGCGGCCGTTGTTGCCCCGCGCGCCTGATCAGCCGTATCGACTATTCGCGTTGGCTCGCCGCCGTCCAGAGCGATCAGAAAAGGTAACTCGCGTCCGTCCCAGAATTGGCGCCGAGCCGGCTCCAGCTTCGTCTCCATCTCCTGAATTGAGTCAACAGAATCATCGTGAACGGCCACAATGAATAAACCTTTGTCCTTAAATTCGTCGTAGAGCTTCATGAGCATCGGCATTTCGCTGATGCACGGACCACACCAGTATCCCCAGAAATCGAGCAACACAACCTTGCCGCGCAGATCGGCCAGCTTCACAGGGGCGCCATTCTTCCATTCTTTGATGTCGCGAAGTTCCGGTGCCGGTTGGCCAAGGAGTCGGGCCACGGCATTGGGCTCAAGGTCGATCTGGACATTCGTCTCCGCCTGGCCCGGCTTGATTCGGATCCACCGTACGGCGGACACGCAATCGTCAGAGTGAAGCCACATATCGTAATCCCCGCTTGGCAACGGGAAGTCAAACCGCCCGTCTTTGCTCATGCCTTGGACCGAGCGTAGGCGAACCTTTCCTGCTTTGAAAAGCGTGGCGTAGTAAACACCGGTCTCCCGCCCGACCGCTCGGAGTCCGACACTGGTAATCGCAACATGCACATTGCACGCGGCCTGAAGGCGAATCTTGCGCATCGAGCCGTCGAATTCCGATCGATTCATCTCCTCTAGTGCCACAAGGCCGCGCTGCTCTTGAAGGACGTACAAAGGGGCTGCGACTTTGTCGTAGTACAGATAAGGATATTGAAATGCACGATCGGCTGTAATCGTCACCTTCCCGCGGGCGTCGGTGATTTCGGCCGTGGGATTGGAATCTGTTTCAAAATAGGCGCGGGGATACTTCCAGCCAACATCACCGAATTCACCAAAGACGCCGACAAGAGCACCGGAAACTGGCTGACCCTGTGGATCAAGGACGACCAATTTAAGTTGGCCACGCGCTGGACGAGATGGCTGACTCGTCGCCTCGCCACCTATGGGAATCGCTAATTCACCCAAATTGTCTCGTGCGATTTGTGGTTGATTTTCACAGGCGACAAGTTCCGCAGTATTAGACGCGAATTCTAGGTGACCATCGGCATAACCCACCCAGACGCCATCAGGATGCTTCTCGATTGATTCGTGCAGAACAACTGACCAGTAGGGCGCATTCCATTGACTGCGCTTTGGCGCGCTTGGAGTCATTTTCATCGGCGTGTACAAGAGACCCAGCCGATCGGAAACTGCTGGCAACCGCTGCGGCCAGACACCACCGTTTCGATAAGATTGTTCCAGTGCATCAAGAAGAACTTCGCGGATTTTCTCACCACGGTCGAGCCGTGCGTTCTCGGACACGGACAGCGATTGCGCTGTCAATGCTTGAGCGTGGCGAATACCGGCGGAAACCCACACCGTAAAAACCGTGAAGACACTGCAAAAAAACAGCCTAACCGATTTGTAGCCTGATTGCGGTTCCATAAAGCAACGTATTCAGCAGGTCCGCTGGTGGCGGGATATCCACAGATGGAGAGCGTAGGCAACAATGGGGATTACCATCTGGACCATCCCCAGGAGATTTTGATCTAAACCGAGATTTCCCAGATGAAACTCCGCCGACGAACGTCGCCGGCGATTTTCGCGTAAGATACCGAGGTCTGGAACGCGGAGCAACCATGTTCTTGGTTCGTAGTCACCGTGATTGCGACGATTTGGAGGGCCATTGTCTCCATTGTGACGCTTTCGACGGTTTCCCGACGCCCTACGAACAGACCGGCACTGTCGCCCCCAGCCTTTTCGCATGTTTTGAGCGCTATACGTCATCATCCTGATGCCGCCATCGGCGGCCGAAGTCGCCGGATTCGCTCCAAGATGAGGCGGAACACTTTTCGAGGGACGGCGACTTCCGCCATCTGGAAGACCACCGAACGGGCATGATGCACCACTTTCGCTCCAATTTTGATCAATTTCTCCCGCAGCGTGGTCATCGACCAGTGCTTCACGCCAACGGGCAACGCCAATCGCCGCAAAAAGTTTCCGATATTGTACGCCAAGGCGAACAGTTGCAGCCGCACGTGGTTGTCCACGAAGTCGTGGCAGCTCAACCGCGTCCATTTCACCGCGTTCTTGCCCTCCTTGATCCACTGTTCCGCCGTCCCACGACCGTTGTAGAACCAGGTCACGCCAGCGGCACCGCCCCCGAGGTTGGTGACGATGAAGCCGACGCGGGGGAACAACTCGCCCTGATGCCACTCGACCTTGGCCGCCACGCGGCGGGCCTTGTCCCAACTGGCGGCCTGATACATGAAGTCGTGATACCGGACGATGGGTTTGTTTGGCGGTCGGCCCACCGGACGCTTCAGCAGATGCTCGATTTCCCGCTCCAACAGGCTGTTTGACTTTAAGCGGATCGCATAGCTGTAGTGCTCGGCTTCGAGAAAGGCATACAACTCGGGAACGGCGAATGCAGCATCACCGCGAAAGAACTTCTTGACCGTCATGGCTCGGTAGCGGGCGACCACCGGTTCCAGAACAGATCGCCAGTCATCAGCGCTATGAACATTGCCATGGCGAAGCAGGGTGTGTTCAAGGTCTCCATCCTGATTGAAACAGAACAAAGGGTGGTAGCAGGTGCATTCATAGTGACCGTTGTACGCCGAGCCTTCCTGATGCCCATGCGTCTCGCTCACCGAGCTATCCATATCCAGGATGATCCGGTCACCGGGCTTGCGCTGCCGCAACCTATCGATCCACTGGCCAGATAGGTCGGTCAGGGCTTTCAGATTGCCTTGTTGCGTCAACACGTCGGTCTCAAACCGGCCCATCTGGCTGGTGGAGGCGGCGGTGCGTTCTTTGGCTCTTCCGCCCACCACCTGCCGCATCGTCGGATCAACCGCCAATCTTTCGGCATCGTTGGTATCCTCGTAACCGGCCAGACGGCTGTAGATAGATTGACGAAGTAGTCCCCCCATGGTGTGCTGACTGTTCTTCCCCGTGCGCCAATCCTGGAGCACAGTGCCGGCCATGCTCGTCAGGCCCAGCGCCTCATCCAGTTCCCGGTAAACCAGTAATCCCGCGTCGCTGGTCACTTTCGAGCCGTGGAATTCGAGCTTGAGACTGCTGTCAAAACCCACCCGAAGAGCGTCCTTGCTGCTTTCACCCATTGGATTCTCCGGACTTCCTGACCTGAATGTTGAAAAAGGGCTTGATTTGTGCGGCCAAACGACAATTCATTATACGTGGAGTCCAGTGCCATCCGGGAAATCCGGGTCAATTGAACTGATCGCGAAGGCTTTTCCGACGGCATTGAATTATCTCGGACTGCACGCGATCGGAGTTGCATAATCACCGGGAATTCAGCGATGGGATTCTCACTTCCCGGAATGCGCACATTTTTCATTTAATGGGGGATATGGATGAAACGTTCATTCCACTCCGCGATGTTCCCAATCTCACGTGGCTCCCGCCTCGGCGAAACGGCGGTCGGCTCGCGCTCAGCACGTTATGGCGGTGGAGTACACAGGGCATCAACGGGGTAATTCTTCGCACAATTTGCTTCGGCAGCACACGGTGCACGACAGAAATTTGGCTAAGAGAGTTCTTCGAAGCATTAGCTGAATCTACAATTCGCGGTAACCGCCGCAGGACACATACGCCCAAGCGACGCGCACGTGAAATTGCGCACTCACAAAATCGACTCGCCCGTGTTGGATTCTTGCGCGCGTTAGACAGAGTAACCCCGGAACTGCAACCCGCAGTTAAAGAATCCGTCGGGCAAACACTGAACATTGGAATTGACCTTGGGCAAGGCTCCGGCGGGCACCCAAATTCGAATCCCACATCGTGATGCCCTCTAATTAGGTCGTCAATTGTCCCCTCATATTACGTTTTTCCCTTGTTTTACAGGCTAAATCACGTGCGCATTTCGATGCCTACCAGCGTATCCCTAGCCTCTTTTTCAACTTTCGTTTCCAGCCTCCTTTCTTCACGCGATTCTTAGGTCTTTGCGCCTTTTCTTCTTCGAGCAGTTTAGCGCCCATATCATGTAGTTTTTGCCAATGCTCGCGCGTTGGTTGATCCGCCAGACTGTTTGCACGTCTCTTCGTCACTTCGATCCGTCTCTGGACTTTTATATTCCACCCATCCTTCAGTCCAGTGAGGTATTCATCTTTATCTGCGACCAGCAGCACACGGTCGATGTTCCCGTCGCGTTGCTTAGGTGTCAGGTGTTTCAAGTTTTCCTTGAGATGATCGTGGATCGCCTGCGCGGTGATGTCGATTTCGTCCGCCGCTTTGGAGATGTCCATCGCGATCATTACCCCGCGGCATATTCCGTTCCCTTGTTCCCTTTATACCTCCTGTCTGGGAACAACCGCGAAAGCTGCACGAAGTCTATTTTCTGAGCTTGAGCGCTTTTTCCCAGAACTCCTTCAGTGAAAATCTGTGGAGATTCGGCGCCGCGCGTTCCACCTGTCTCGCGCCGGTGATTCTGACCTCCAAATGGAAGCAGGGCTTGCCGAAGTGACGATCCTCATCTTCCTCGTATATCACATGATTCGTTCTGCCAAACTTGCGCGTCTCCGCGTAGCGAGTGTTGCCAACGTACTTCACCTGCCGGGACCGCTTGTGCTTCTTAATCAGCCTGTGCAAGAGCCTCCTGCCGATCCAGCCGACTGTGACGGGATCGTCCGCCAGCAAATCCAGCGCCACGTGAAGCTCGTTGACGAAATGGTTTTTTTCTTGCAGGAGGAAGTCGATCAGGTCCAGCGTGAATGGTCGGGGTAGCTGGAAAATGTACTTGTAGCCCATTCGCGGGAAGCGGGTTGGCTGGGGATAGATGGGCTGTATGGATTTGCAGGTCTTGCCGAGGAGCTTTAACTCTTGGGGGGTGAAAGTCCGCTCGGAAATTATTCCCACCGTATCAATGTACGTGAGGGCCACGGTAAAATGTCGTGCTGCGTGGTTAGTCACGCGATCTTTCCTTTCCTCCGGTCTGCCACCGGAGGATTTTTATTTTCGGACATTCAGGTCAGTTTCGGGAGCGCCCTTCGTTCTCGGCCACGGACGGCTAAGGATTCTTGTCCCCCGAAAGCTGGACCTTCAACGAATTCCAATCGGGTCGTGGAAGTGCGCGATGATCGAGCCACGAAAGGATTTCAGTTCGTCTCCAGCGCGGCAGTCGCCGACTGCGGCCGATGTAGATGGGCAGAGGAAGCTGATCGCGCTCCATCATTTTATAAATCTGCGCCGGTGAAATGTTCAGTAGCCCCGCCAAATCTCTTACCGCGAGAAGCTCCGGCGCTGGCTCCAATCCTTTAAGAATTTCATGGAGCAGACGAAGTATCTCCCCGCCTAATTCCGACTCAGAGGCATTGCTCGGACCGCCTTTCACACCCCGATCTTCCCAAATCTTGTAACCCGTTGCCTGCGCCGATTGCGCGGGTATGGTTTGCTCAAAACATTGTCAGTTACCGCCTGTGCGCTAATTTTGTTCCGATCTATTTCATGGACATATTCATTACTGAAAGGAGAGACAATGTTTGAAGTCGTGGCAATTCTTGATGGCTCCGAGATGGAATTGAAGGAAATATTCGGAGTGGACGACTTATTGAAAAAGGTGGTTGGCTCACCGTCCTCAGACTGGAACGGACCTTATGTCACGCCAGCGAGATTACTCATGGGAACAAGATGAGTTTCACGCGGCTGTGGCGATGAAGCGGAAGCTGGAAGGTTTGCAGATCGAGCGGCTAACTGTAACCGTTCGGGAAGATTAGTCCGCCGATATGATTTGAAAAAACTGCGGAGGCTGATGTCGTGGCGACGGCAGCGGGTTGGGTGATGAGCAGCACCGTGAAAAATCTGCTGATTACGCCCGAGGCTGGGACTGGAAACGTGGATATCTTCCTGATTGGTGATGCCACCTACTCGTAATTTCGACAACAACACAGTGTTGTTGTTTTAGGAAAGTTGCTGCAAATATGTCGGTTACGACTCAAGGTGGCCAACTCTCGCTGACATGGAGTGGTGTCCAGCAGAATCTATTTCTGGGTGTCAACCAATAAGTACACGGCGGTATTCAGTTTCAATCAGGCTTTCACGCAGGTCGGGTTCGCCAACCTCGCCGACCAAATCGCCGACGCCAGCACATCGCCGCTGACGTATGACCTGATCGATCATGCCTCGCGCGGGATTTCTTGCCACCGATTTTGGACAACGTGCGGCGTGGGCCATTTGTCTGATCCGCGCGGCTCTGGCTTGGAGGTGGCCGCAGTTTCGATCCTGTGTTGTTGCCGAAGAAGACCGCACGGAAAAATGCACGGAAAGGGGACTTAAGGAGAACCGGTCTACACGAGAACATTTCGGTCAAACTCATCGTTCGGTCAACTTGTCCGTTTTTCGCCCGTCGGCGAGCGGCACTCTCGAGGGTGCCTTGAACCGGGGCAAGAGCGCTGTCAATGTCAGCCTTTGGTGTTGCTGTTCAAACGCCAGCGGTCAGCGGGAGACTTTGGAATTGAATTGTAATCGAGTCCCGCGCGGGTAACATTCAATGCCGACAATTTGGACTTGCTGGCTTAGCGAGTCGTCTGGAACGTTCAAACTATCACCCCGGCCACAAGCCGGGCTTTGCATCCAAGACGAATTCGCCGGGTCCGGCCCCTCTACGGGGTTCGGCACCCGGCGGATGGACCGGGTGCAGTCGCTGTGATAGGCGCGAACGTTCGGAAAGTCCGTCGGATGTGGACCCCGTTTTTGTCTTGGGGATCACGTCGTCGGGACAAGTCTAAACCGCGCTGGAGGAAGGCCGTGATGAGCGTCATACGCTTCTACTGCAAAGCCTGCGGAGGTTGTATCGTAACGGATGCGCTGCACGTTGGGAGCCGGGGAGGGTGCCCGCGATGCAAAGCATCTTTTGTTGTACCTCCAACGTCAGCGCAGGCGACTTCGGTTGCAACGCCCATTAGCATTCCCGCTAAAACCGCTTTAGAGCAGATCGCTGCCGAGTTGGTATCAAGGTCATCCGTGGACGAGGCCGACACTTCAAAATCAAATGCACAAGAATTCATGGCCGATTCGATCACGGCCTCGCAACTTGCTGTACCTCAACGCACTCCAGATTCAGAGCCGCAAGCGAATCCCTTGCTCGGCCGTTTCGGGATGACCGCCGCACCGGTCGCGCCGATTTGCGTGAAGGAGAGGCCAATGGAAACCTGCGAGAATTGTGGGCGGACAATCGGCAAGTTGGAAACGCCACATCGCTACGATAACCACGTTGTTTGTCCCAAATGCGATCAGCTATTACAGGGCCAAAAAACTTCAAAATCTGAACCGACTCCATGCGCCGTACACGCAACGAGAGGGAGAACATGCGCAGGTGCGGAAAAAGAAACAGATATTTGCCGCAATGTCTTGTCTTGGTACGGTTCTACTACTCATGGGCCTCGTGATGGAGTGGCAAGCGGCAGAAGATTTTCATCTACAAACCACAGGTGAGATCGGCGGCATAATGGCTTTCATCGGTGGAGTGGGATTGATTGTTGGACTTCTCGGATTTGCTGCTGCGAGGCTACGGGAATAGGTTCATTATGCATTGAAGGGGGACTGCTATGGGCGTCATACGCTTCTACTGCAAAGCCTGCGGAGGTTGTATCAAGACAGACGTGCAATACGCGGGTCGCAGGGGAGAGTGTCCACGATGCCGAACACCGTTCGCGGTGCCTCAAATTTCGGAACAGTTGCGACCTGAACCGCCGATACGCGAACCAACACCAACGCCTGCGGTCTTAAAGACCGTAACTGGTATCTCTACGCCCGCGCCAGATTCGTTCCCTGCGATTCCCCTAAGTCCAAAGCCGGAAGCGGCCGACGCCGAGGTGCTTGGAGAATTGTTGCGGGCCAACGGAACCTTCTCGGAAAATGGCAATTCGGTTTGGTTCTCAAAGGACGCAGGCGAGGCCACGATGTCGTTTGTGGTCAAGGATTACGCTTGGAACGATTGGGACGCAATTGCGCTGCCCGCGAAATGGTCAAACGAATGGCCCCGAAAATCGGTGGTTTGCCAATCACTTTGAGGCTCCTGAATTCGCAGATGGAATCAAAAAGGGAAATAAAGGTTTGTATCCCGACAATGAACGAGCTTCTTGCCCTAACTACGAAAGTTTCGACACAGGTAGCTGACGGTTCCCCCCAACAACCTTTTATGACTATGGCAACATGCCAAACTGTTGGAAGGTTATTGTCGGGGAGCCAGACTCCGTTGGCCAGAGCGAGTTAGTTCGGGGTGGCCTAGAATGGGAATATAATTGTTCAGACGGCAAGGTTGTTTTTGAGGTGACTGACATTTCCGGCGTTTACCCCTCGAACGCCTATACAATCCTTTCCGTAAAACGATACCCGAGTACACCCTGAGTGAGCGGTGTCTCAAGTGCACTCCGCATAGTGCTTCACGAAGAAAAGCCGTGGGCATAATTGGATCAATCCCGCCTCGATTGTACCTTCTCTGTTAATTCGGCGAATTGGCATTCAAGTCTGAGCAGTTTCTCCCGCGTCCGCAAGTCCGCCCGCTTCATGTCATGCCCAATCTTATTAACCCCGCCAAATATCAGAATACCCAATCCGAAGCCAAGAAGTTGAAGGCCACCCGGAGAGCCGAAAAAGGAGTTGAACGCAAAGATGCCGAAGATAATGACGTTCATGGTCCAACCCAAACCTTCAAGCAGGCGCATTGTAGGTTCCCAGGTTGACTTTTCCCCGGATCATGATGCGAACCAGGTAGATCGCCATTGCGAACATGAAAACCGCTATCACAGACAAGAGCCGGCGTTCCAAAGCGGTCTCCGCGAATAGCTTGTCGCCGAACGCGGCCAACACTGCGGCAGCGGCGCCAACCGCGAGGGAGAGGGTAGTCTGAACGATCAACTTACGTTTGGGCATACCCTCAATGTTTCGATCGGAAAATAACATGTTCATCTCCTTTTCGTATTTCGCTTTGAACTCCGGCGTCGCCGGATCGGCGGCCATCAGCCGCTGACAAAACCGTTCTTGTGATTCATTCATGGCACGGCTCCTTTGGCCAGGGCGGAGTGCAACGCCCGCTTGGCATGATGGAGTCTGGACTTGACCGTTCCTTCGGGTACGTCTACTACCCGAGCGATCTCACCGACCGACAGTCCCTGTAAGAAGAACAAGGTTAGCACCTCACGGAACGGCAGCGCCAGATTGTCCAGGGCACGGTGAACCTGCTCGGCGTCTTCGGGTGTAAAGTCCTGATCGGGCTGTTCGATATCGCTCAGATCTTCCGGGTATTCCCGAAACTCGCGATCGGTGCGCCCCGCTCGAAAATGGCTCGCGGCTGAATTGCGGGCTATGCGGTACAACCAAATGGGCAATAACCTTCCATCGTGTAGCATTCGGATGCCACCGATGACTGCAAGCCATACTTTCTGCAAGACATCCCAGGCATCTTCCTCCTGGGGCGTCAAACGCCGGATGTAATAGAAAAGTCGGGCTTCCCACCGGCGGATCAGGACTTCAAAGGCCTCTTTGTCACCTTGTTGACAACGAACGACGAGCCATTCGTTGTAGGCCGCCTCCTTTTCATTCCCAGTTGGCAAGTGCATTCGGTGCCTTCATTACAATAGTCGCAGATCGGACGTCGGCGGTTCAAATATTCTCAGTCCTCTTCATGGAGCACCCGCAATCCGCCAGCCACGCAACGGTTTCACCCTGACGGAGCCGGATTTCGCAGTTTCCAGTGGTCCGGCAGCCATTGGCTGAGCTGGCTGATCGGCGTAGCCGGCAGGTTCATCAGCAGTTGCGTCAGATATCGCTGCGGATCGATGGCGTGCCGCCGGCACGTGCTGGTCAGGCTGCGACAGGATCGCCGCGGTCTGGCCACCTCGCTCGTTCCCGACGAACAAACTGTTTTTGCGATTAAGGCAGATTCGCTTCATTTCTCTTTCCGACTCGTTGTTGTCAATCGGGACCGCCCCGTCCGTCGTGAACACCTTCAGATCCATCCATTGGTTCAGCAGGTAGCCCACCGCCTCGGCCATCGGATGCTTGGGCAGCAACTGATCGCGCCAGGCGAAGAGCTTGATCTTTCAACGACGACAGGATCGGGATCGATTCACGCTGCCGCAAGGCCAGGCGTCGTCCGACATCCAGTACCTTGCCGCGATCTTCGACGGCGTACAGCCGCTTGATGATCCCCACCGCCTCGGCGGCGATTTGCGGATGCGTCTTCTCGGCATCGACGAACTTTCTTCTTCCGTGGGCCCAACATCCAGCGCGGGTGATGTCGTTGCCCACCACCACTCCGTCATAGCCGCCGTAGGCGTCGGCCAGCAGGGTTTGCTTGTATTCCTTGAGGAACGTCGCCGGTCCGTCGCGGCCGCGGCCCAGGGTGAAATTAAAGACATTGTACGGATTGTGCTCATCGCCGACGTAGACCCACATCCTGGCCTGCTTGGTCTTGCCCGGCCACAGCATCGGCATCACCGTGTCATCCGTGCAGATCACGTGCGATTGCAGCACGCGCTGGACCATCAGGTCGTACAGCGGCCGCAGCAGGTCGGCCACGTCGCCGCACCAGACGCTCTGCGTGGCGCGGCTGATCTCCAATCCGTTGCGCTGGAAGATCGATTTTCAACCGGTACAGCGGAAGATAATCGGCGTAATTTGCTGGTGACGACGTAGGCCAGCAGGCCCGGTCCCGCCATCCCCTTGTCGATGGGCTGCACTGGCTTGTCCGCCAGCGTAATCTGGGGATTCTCGGCGTTCTGTTCGCAGTGCTTGCAGGCGTATTTGATGCGCACGTGCTCGATCCGCTCGAATCGGCCGGGAATGAACTCAACCTGCCAACTCGATTCCTCGCCGATCTTCTCTCGCGTCTTCCCGCAGCACGGGCAAGGCTTGTCAGCTTCGGCCAGGTCATGCACCTTCCGGGTCACGGGCAATTGATCGAAGGCCGCCAGGTTCCGCCGGCCGCGACGAACCCGCCGCACCGTGCCAACTTCGGGCAACGGTTCATCTGGCGGCAGATCGTCGGGATTCACCGGCCGCGATTCCAGGTCCGTGGCGAAACTCCAACAGCAACTGGGCCACGTCGCCAGGGGTCTGGAGCCGGTCGGCACGCGGGCCGTAATACCACTTCTTCAGCCGAAGCAGTTCCGTTTCGACGCGCAGGAACTTCTGATTCGCTGCCGGTTAGCTCGTCACGCTCGCGGGACAAGATTGAGAATGATTTGCTTCAACGCTTGCGGATCATCCGGCAGAGAGGTGATGGCTGATGCATCTTCCATGACGACGATAAAAGATACGCGCTGTCCAGTGAATTGTTTCAGGCGGTTTGTTTTTTCCGGGAAAATCTTTTCACCCGCCTGACGCTCCGCAGGTCGATGCCGTCCAGCATCATCGCCAACTCGCTGGCCCGCAGTTCCACGCTCTTGGCATCACCGTCGATTCGCGGCATCTTGAAGACGCCTTCCTCCAAACGCTTGTACCACAGCACATAGCCGTCTCGGTCCCAATAGAGAATCTTCAGTCGGTCACCGCCGCGGCCGCGAAACAAAAACAGATGCCCGTCCATCGGGTTCTGATTCGTGACAACCTGGGCCAGTTCCGCCAGGCGATCAAATCCGCACCGCATGTCCGCCGGCGCCGTCGCCAGCCAGATGCGCGTTGCGGCCGAGCGATCCATCACGGCCAGTGACGGCAGGCCGATCACGCTGTCGCCTCCAAGTGTGCGGACCAGGTCGACCAGCAGCTCGCGGTCGAATCCACGCTGCACCAGCAGGCGACGCTCGCCCCGCAGACAAATCTCGATCGCGTCAGCCGCCGACGTTTTCGGAGGCTTCACCTCGACGAACGCAGGCTTCGGCGAACGATTCGGCTTGGCTGGCGAGCGCAACCGCCGTTTCCAGGTATAAAAGCGAACCTTGGGTGATTCCCCGATCGCGACAATAGGCTGCCACGGTCAGCCCGCTGGGCCGCTGTCCGTCAATGATCTGGCGCCACTCCTCCGGCGCCCGGGCGATGTGATTTGTTCATGCCGCGTCAGTATGCCGACCGCCCGCCAAAGAAAAAAGATGCGGTTCACATATCGCACACCACCCTGATACGCCTCGCAGCCCCTGTCGTTTTTGGCTAACTGACTATTCTTCCCCACGGCCTTTGGCTCGATCCGCAATGCGCTGGCCATAGGAACCTTCCCATAGGCATCGGCGGGGTTGGTCATTTAAACGTATCGCTCGACTCGCAAGACCCGATGGTGTCATGTATATGATGGAACAATCGGTGTAGTGCATGAAGTGCAGCGCGACGTTGTTGGTCCGGTTCACATCCCGATCATTTTTCTTTTGGCGGGATCGTCCCACATTCCGGGCATCGGTCAGGAGTGGCGCGGAGGTCGTAGCCACATACCGTGCAGAGACCCAAACGCGAACTGGACGAGACACCAAAATATCGGATCGTTTTCGATGCAATCCATGTTGCCGGAAATAGCAGCGAAATGGCTAACGCGGAGCCGAAGGCGAGCCGGTGAGACGCGAAGCATAGGTTGTAGTCGGTCATAATCGTGATGCCGCTACCGTCAAACTGCACCGGGCCACCGTCGGCGGAGTAATAGGCCGTCCATGTTGTAGTAACCTGATTGCCTTTTCCGAAAATGCGCCAGCCGAGCAGCGTCAGGAACAGCATGAGCGACACCACCGCAAGCGAGTCAAATATCCGTCGGCCGAGGCGTCCCATCATCGTTGATTATACCGAGTCCTAGATGCCCCCAATTCTAATCCCCACGGCCTCAGCCATTAGGCAGGCACAGCGATATTCTTCATCCGGGCCGTCGCCGTCATTGCACCGGGCGATTTGTCGTTCACGCTCGCACGACAAATCAACAGCGTGCATTTCGACTGTGCCGTTGATCTTGAATACTTTAACGACGTAGTTCATGTCGCGAATCTGGGTGAGAATTGCATCGGTGACGGTCATTGCCTGAAAATCAAACTGGACGTTGAAGCGGACAGGAAATCAAACCCGCCTCACTCGCGGGTGTCCATTTTCTTTTCCCGTATGCTTTTCTTTGTCTCGGCGATTTCGTCCATGACAATTCGATCCCTACGCAACAATGCTGATCTCATCTGCCGTTGCAGCGGCTTGGGGGCTCGGGCGTATGGCTCCCAAAATGCACCCACTTCGGCATTCTCAAACCCCCATGTATCCAACAATTCGTCAATCGCTATTTCTTCATCGTCCGAATCCGGCAAGTCGATGCCCTTGGCGATGCGGAAGGCGTGACCGATTTCATGGGCTACTAGAATTTGCAAGCCGCGTTGTGGAAAGGTAGCCGCCAATGGGGAAACCCCGATCCTGAGCGCGTCGGTTGAACATGCGCCGAGTTTGTCCATCTTCAGTAGGTCTGGCGACATGACCAATTGCAGGTTTGCGCCGTTGCTCCAGTGTTCCTTGAGGACCGCCTGTACATCGTGCGGCAGCTTGGCCATGACGGAAGCAAATGCTTCGAGCAGGTTCTTTAAGCCCTGTTTTTCTTCCGGAGTCGTGGGTGGTGTAACTTCATCCATTGATCTTCTGCCCAATCGGTTCAATGAGACTTTCGCCTTTGTTCTTTGGGTCTTTCGCTGCATCGGAGACCGGCCATGCTTCCAGCCGATCATCAGCAAGTGCCTTCGTCATAACCATGACCTCATCTGGGGGCGTTTTGGGATCAAGCCATTTCCCAAAGTTTTCCTTGTCGATAATGACGGGCTGGCGTTCATGGATTTGCCCGACCAATTTGTTCGGCGTTGTCGTCAAGATCGTAAAGGTATCAAGCGGCTTATCAGGTTCGGGATACCATCGCTCCCATAGGCCGCCAAAAGCAAATAGCGAATGGTCACGCATCTGGAAGAAATACCATGGACGATGTTTTTCTGTCTTCGGTCCCCTCGGTTCATAGAAGCCATCGGCGAGAATCAAACATCTACGCTGCGCAAATGCCTTTCGAAACATCCCTGACTTGGGGGCTGTTTCACTCACGGCGTTGATCGGAGCAAACTTCGGTTTACCCTTCGTCCACGATGGAACGAATCCCCACTTCATTGCCTCAACAATTCTCTTGCCCTTGTCATCGAGATACGCGACGGGGAGCAATTGGGAGGGAGCCGCGTTGAATGTCGGCGTTTGAAGGGCGGTAACGTAGTCGTCATGTTTGAGGAGGGCACCAAGAGCCGCGTCAAGCAGCCGTAGTTCTCGGATGGTGTAGCGTCCGCACATATTCAGAGTCTATCAAACTAATCCTGTCAGAAAATCATTGACAAAAAGCTCACCCGAACAATACCCTAACGTCGGGAAAATTGGAAGGTGGATTTTGCGATTATTTATTTGTTCAATTTCGGCGGGATTCCCTTCGGCCGCCGAAGGGATGGAGGATGAAAATCTCGATCTTCACGATCTGCTGGTCCGCCATCCATCGGCGACATTTTTCTATCGCGTCCGTGGTGATGATCTGCGAAACGATTGTATCCCTAACGGCTCAATCCTTGTGGTTGATCGGTCAGTTACTCCAACGCCCGGCTGTTTGGTTGTGGTCGAAGATGCGGGCGACTTTCATCGTTAATAAATTTATTCCCGGTGTGGCGGTCACTCTCTGCGGCGTTGTTGTTGCAACGGTTGCGAGGTTCCGATGATCGCATTGGTGGACGCAAACAGTTTCTACGCGACGTGCGAACGAATTTTCGGCCCGATCTGGCGGATCGACCTGTCGTGGTTTTGAGCAATAACGACGGCTGCATCGTCGCACGATCCAAAGAAGCGAAGGCCCTTGGGATCGACATGCAGAAACCTTACTTCCAAATTCGCCACATCATCGAAGCACACGGCGTTGTTGTTTTTTCGTCCAATTACACCTTGTATGCGGACATGAGCCAAAGATTGCATTCGATCCTGCGGGGCTTCGCAGAACGGATCGAAACCTACTCCATCGACGAATGCTTTTTGTTCTGGCGATCTGCTCCGCAAGAGGGATGGACGGCACTGGCGAAACGGATCGCCGAAACCGTGAAGCAATGGACGGGGCTGACGGTCGGCATTGGTGTTGGAGCAACAAAGACACTGGCGAAGCTGGGGAATCATTTGGCCAAGCGCGGCAAGAACGCCAATGGCGTTCATGTAATCGAGAGCGAGGACGATGCAACGGCGGCGCTGGGTGCGGTCGAGCTAAGAGATATCTGGGGAATCTCGGGCGGATTTACTCGCCGCCTGCAACGGCTGGGGATCGACAATACCATCGAACTTCGGCGGGCGAATCCGCATTACATCCGTCAGCACTTAGGCGTTGTCGGCGAGCGGATCGTTTACGAGTTGCGGGGAACGTCTTGTATCGAGTTGGAGGAGGTCACGCCGGACAAGCAGAATATTTGTTGCTCGCGATCCTTCGGAAAGGTCACATCGGATTTCAATATGATCCGCGAGGCAACAGTAACTTTTGCGTCTCAAGCGTGCGTCAAATTGCGGCGGCAAAATCTGGTGGCCGGGAAGTTGAGCGTATTCATTCAGACGGATCGGCATTCGGATAGCGAGCAATACGGCGGATGGTGGAGCAGTAGGTTGCTGGCTCCAACGGATGATACGCGATTGATCGCTGAACATGCGGCGTGGTCATTGAAGCGAATTTATCGGCCAGAATTCAAGTATAAAAAATCTGGCGTCTTGTTGATGGATTTATGCAGGCGGAAGGTGGCGCAACGAACTTTATTTGTTCATCGCGATCCTGATGAATCATCGCGGTTAATGGCAGTGGTGGATCGGATAAATTTGGAACATGGCCGCGGAACGATTCGGTTGGCGTCGGCTTCACCTGTTGCGTTAAATGCGTGTCGGACGTGGCACATGAGGTCGGACCGCCGATCGCCGCGATATACAACCCGGTGGGAGGAGTTGCCAATCGTTTCGGCGGGATTGATTAGGTGAAAATCAAACGAATTGGAAGCACCGGCATCGATGGATTATTTGAGCCACGGCCGGATCGAAGCATTGTTCCCGATGCTCAATGTTGCAGCGGAGTGGTTTGCATTCCTATAATGTGAATAACATGCGTCGAGTCACCTATCGAGTCCATCTTGAGCCAGCGGAAGAAGGCGGCTTTACTGTGACAGTGCCGACCTTACCCGGTTGCATTACTCAAGGGGATACCTACGAACAAGCCATCGCCAACGCGCGGGAGGCAATCGAAGGATTTGTTGAAGCTTTGGAGATCGCTGGACAACCGATACCAGTCGAAGCCGCACCTACGGACGCTGTGGACGCCTTGGTGCAGATTGAAATGCAGGTGGTTGCTTGAGACGGCTCCCGGCGCTTAAATCGCCCCGGCCTTTGTGCAAAGCCTGGTGTAGAAGTTTAGATGAACCCCAACGGTTTCCAGCAGCTTGTCGGCCTGCGCAGGTTATATCGTCATACTTCGTCGGCGACGATGATAGTTCTGGCAGCCGCAGCGGCCAATGTGTTTTTTGTGTGATTGGTTAGTTGAAAACCAATCGAATAACATTGGCTAAATGGGCGATGACTGGAGTGAAGCCGAAGTCAGGTTGATCGTCGCGGATTATTTTGAGATGCTTCAGGCTGAGCTTCTGGGAATAGCCTACAACAAGACGCAGCACCGCCAGCGACTTGCCCCAAAGCTCAACGAGCGATCCAGCGGCTCCATCGAGTTCAAACATCAGAACATCAGCGCCGTGCTGGTGAATATGGGTTTGCCCTACATCGATGGCTACAAGCCACGGGGAAACTTCCAAGCGCGTACTTGCCACGGCGGTCGAGCAGTACACCTCCGACCACCCCAGATTCTTAGACCAGTTGGCCGAGGCCGAGCGCCTTAATCCCACCAAGGTGCCGATGCTAAGCGTCGGCATCGGTGGATTATTTGAGCCACCGCCGGAACGAATCATCGTTCCCGATGAGATCACAGAACCGTGGATGTCCAGACGTGGGAAGAAAATTGATTTGTGCGCTGGGATGCCGAGAACCGACGCATGGCGAGACTGGGCGAGCAGTTCGTCGTGGAGATCGAAAGGAAGCGACTACTCGAAGCCCGGCGTGACGACCTTGCGGCAAAGGTCGAGTGGGTGGCTGAAACCCTCGGTGATGGCCTTGGGTACGACGTGCTTTCTTTTAATGAGGCCAACGACGGGCGAAATGGGTGGAGGTGAAGACGACCGGGTTGGGTAAGTTCTTCCCGTTCTACGTGACCCGCAATGAAGTCTGCTGTTCGGAGGCAATGCCGGAGCGATTCCACCTGTATCGAGTTTTCGATTTCTCGCGGGCGGCACGCGTGTACGTTCTGTCCGGCATGCTGTCGCGGGCGTGTGATTTGGAACCAATCCAGTTCAGGGCGTCGGTGCGGGCATCAACGGCAGCATCGGTTACAGCGTGAGAATCACTTCGCGGCAACTAATTCTCCTTCCTCTCCGGTTTGATCGGCAAAAATGTCCCAAAAGAGGTGAAACATTGCCTTTTAGGATGTAGTGCTGTTCGCCGCCGCTGGTCGCGGGTAGTATGCAATTGGGATGGACGAACGGGCAGATCAAAATCGGTTTATAGGGGTGCCCCCTGACAACACCGAAGATTTCGTACGCGGGACCATAGACAAGCTGCGCCTTAAATTGCTGGATCTCACCACACGCAATCCATTGATCTCATTCAAGCACACGTCACGCACTCGCCGCTACGTACGGGTCATCGATGAGCTTCCGAACCAGTTGTTTGAAAAGCTCGCGGACGATTCGGGAATGAAATTCAAGTCGCTAGGGCGCGAGACCAATGAGCCGGAAGACGAGAAAACAGTGCTCTTTCGGCGTGCGCTGGCTGCGGCGAAGTTTGAAGATCCGGAATTTCGGCTGAAACTCGATGAGCTTGGAGATGATCCCGGAGAAAAAGCTATCGAGCGATTGGAGCAGGAACTTCGAGAGCGCCTGCGCGAACAGCTCGGAATGGTGCCGCGCCGAACGAACGCCGGGTTAAGTGCAGCGGATGTGGCGCGTCAATCAAACCTGAACCCCTCCTTTGATTTGCCGGTGACTCCGCCCGAGGGGCGCGCCAGAGGCGCGGCATACCGACTCCGCGATTCAAACGCTACTATTCGAAGACGACATGCAGGCAACGCTCGGCGCATGCGCGAGTTGGTTCGACTTTCAATCGACGAAACCGGCGTGAATCCCCTATTCTGCGTATTTGGATTTCTGGAATGGTATGAAGACACAAATTCGGAAGTGCCGTTGCACGCACCATTGCTACTATCTCCGCTAAGCATTGACCGAAAACTTGCGCGGGCAGTACCAGTACATGGTGCGGTCTACCGGAGAAGAGGCGCAACCCAATGTTGCCATTGGCGAACGGTTGAAGCGCGATTTCAACCTCGTTCTGCCACCGTACGAGGATGGCGACACCCCTGAGAATTATTTTACGAAAGTTCAACAGGTTATTGAGCGTCAGAGAAGTTGGAAGGTCCGCCGCTGGGTTACGACCGGCTTATTTAGTTTTGCGCGAATCGCGATGTTTCATGACCTCGCACCGGAAAAGTGGACATCGATGGGAGGCTTGGAAAATCATGAAGGTCTCAGCCGTTTGATCGGGGGTGGAGACGGAGGTGGCAACGGCGATCTCTTCGATGGTGACGAAAAAGAAGAACCCGGAACTGGCGAACTTGACATACCATTGATTGCTGACGCAGATTCATCGCAACTCGCAGCACTCAAGGACGTGTTGTCCGGCCGAAATCTTGTGATCGAAGGACCGCCGGGCGTCATGCCGACGAGCACAATACGGGCCTCAGTGTTCACGTGGTCAAACGGCGCGTAATAAACGGCGAGGTCGCGGTGCCGTTCGATGAGTAGTTCCTCTGGAATCATTCCATCGCCAAACGCCGCGAGCGGAAGTGCGCGGATAATCGGAGCAAATCTTGCCGGAAGGTCTTGCGGCATTTCGGGAATGATACCGTGTTATCCCGTCCGGTCGCCCATGATTGGAAGGGAAGGACGCAGGCGCGATCAACGCCGCAGCCCTTTAAGTAGCTCGCCGGGATCAAATCCAATTGCTTCGGACACTTCCAGAAATTCAACAACGTCCAACCGGCGCTCACCCTTCTCGTACTTGCTCACGAAGCTCTGTGGTCGCCGCAGAAGCTTCGCCACCTCGTGTTGCGTCGCTGACTTCGCCCGCCTCGCCTCAATGAGCAGAACGCGCAAGCGAAAATACCGACGATCATGCAAAGATCGGGTCACGCCGTTGGCCTCATGGCGGCGGACGCTAAACCTATTGCGGGATTATCCCAAAAGAGGATAATTGCTCCGTATCGAAGTTACTGATTGCAGGCCAGCCCGGCTGTGAAGCGCGAGGATTGGCGATCTGCCGACAAACGCTTGTTGAATGCCTTCTACGCCCCCGATCAGTCTTCGGATCACGGACCCCGTTTTCTTTTTCCGCCGAACGCGCACGAGGATACCATGCGAAACCCAGTCGTTTGTGGACTCATTTTGATCCTTAGTCTCGCGGCATCTGGATATGCCCAAATGTCGCCAGATGAGGCGTTGCAGAAAATAAAAGAGCAGGAAGCGGCGCAACAAGACGCCGGGCAACCACCCACCACAAACCCGAGCGCAGATTTCACCCCGGAAGAAATGGCAAAAGCCCATTACGCCAGACAGCTTGTGGAAGCGAAACGTGATTACATGACAGCGGTGCTAAAAGCCGACGAGACGTATGTTGCGAATCTGGACGCGGCGATGAAACAGGCGATGGCAGATCGGGATTTGGACCTCGCTGAAAAACTGGACACGGAGCGGAAAGACGCCATCGCAAAGACAGCCCAACATAGATCGCTTTTGACAGGGAGCGGTACGGCATCGGACGCAATGCCCGCTGGCGGGACGGACCTCAATGGATACCGACTCGTGAAAGCGACTTGGTACGTTCCAAACGCCGGTGACAAACCGATCATCGACGTGACAGAGAAAATCAAACCAATTCTGCGGGACAACACCGGCGACGTACAGGCCAGCATTAGTCTGTTTGGCGATCCGCAGTGGGGACCGCACAAGGAATTGAAGATTGATTATCTGCGGCCCAATGGTCTGGCCGCGACTGTCACGGTGCCGGAGTATAGCAACATCCCCAAGTTCGATCAGCCATGGGATATTCCTGCGGATCAGCCGTCAGCGCCAGCCGATGAGACTTTGATGCCATCAGGTCAATAGCCCGTATCGAAAGCAACGGGTTAATTGCTGTCACGATAGGCGGAGAATCGAAAACGATTGCAGCAGGAGAAAAATGAACAGCTTCCCGACGTTCTATTCCCGCCGGTTTTTTCCTCCGATGATCCAGCGGCGATTCCGTGACGGAGATCAGCGCCGCAATCCCAAACACCATTAACCGTTCCTCAAACCTCGGAACCCACCCGACCTGAACGACAAACGCACGGACCGGCGAACGAATCGGAAATTCCGAAAAAAACTTCGCACGATTTGGTTTGTGCGTCGGAAAGCGGTCTGTCGATCATGGCGATAGCTCTGTCGGCAGGAGCAGCACTCATGCCTGCAATTGCTTCCGGCCAAATCTTTGTCGCGAACAATGGCAGCGGCACGATCGGCGAATACAGCACGTCCGGGCTCACGGTCAACTCCTCCCTAATTTCGGGGTTGTCTTACCCTGTGGGCATTGCCATGTCCGGATCAGACCTATTTGTCGTGAACAACGGCACCACGGGCAACAACGGCTCGGTCGGCGAATACACCACGTCGGGAGCAACGGTGAATGCCTCTCTGATCTCGGGATTGAGTGGCCCGACCGCCATTGTCGTGTCCGGGTCGGACCTATTTGTCGTGAACTTTTTCGGGGGCGTCGGCGAATACGCCATGTCGGGAGCAACGGTGAGCGCCTCCTTGCCCGGCGTTGTCAACCCATACGGCATTACCGCGTCTGGGTCAGACCTGTTTGTCACATATAACGACGGCGGCACGATCTGGGAATACACCACGTCTGGAGCCGTGGTGAACGAATCGCTTATCTCTGGATTGTTGCACCCGACCGACATTGCTTTATCTGGATCGGACCTTTTTGTAATGAATGATTACGGCAGCACAGTCGGCGAATACACCACATCGGGAGCGACGGTAAACGGCTCTCTCATCCCGAATGTGGGTAACTATGGCATTGCCCTGTCGGGATCGGACCTTTTTGTCGCAAACTATCAAGCTGGCACGATTGGTGAATATACTACGTCAGGAGCGACCGTGAACGCCTCCCTCGTCTTGGGGTTGAATTCACCGGACGGCATCGCTGTGGTTGTGCCCGAGCCAGCGTCCTTGGCGGGTGTAGCATGTAGCTCCTTCTTCTTGCTGGCCACACGGCGAAGCCGTCGTCGCGGTTAAGGTCGGAGTGCAGTTAAAATCCTCTCATTGTGATTCCGACTGCCCCGGCCAGCAGACAGGCACAGCGGTATTCTTCATCCGGTCCGTCACCGTCATTGCACCGGGCAATTTGTGGCTCGCGCTCGCACGCCAAGTCAACAGCGTGCATTTCGATCGTGCCGTTGATCCTAAATACTTTGACGACGTAGCCCATGCTACGAATCTGGGCGAGAATGGCATCGGTCGCGGTCATTGCTGGATCGCTCATCGCTCCGTCAACGTCATTGTCCGTACCCGAAAATCAAACTGAACATCGAAGCGGGACAGGAAATCAAGGCCGATGACGCCATCAACCCCCGGATCAACTTTCATGTCATTTCCCTCGTGTTGAGGCCGTTGTGAATTACGTAATGGGTTGCGAAACAGAAAGCGCGAAAGGCTCGCTCGAATATTCGTCGCCGAGAAGACGGGAGATAGCCTCGCCCAAGCAATCGTGGACGGGAGCCTCGACATGAGAGTTTTTAAGTGGGTTGGACCGGGCGCCTCTCGATGATCCGCCGCCCCCACCGCCCGCTCCTAAACCAACTGCGTCGTAGCGCAGAATCATCCTTGGGATGCAATCTCCTCTACTACGGACTCACCTTCCCCCTCTGATACAGGTGTGAATGTTCCCTCTAGCGCAGGAATCACCGGATATTTCAGTGTCTTGCAACTTGATACTTTTACAATGCTGATTGCGCTATCTGCCCTTCATCGCTTCTGATTGCGCGGTGGCAAGAAAGGACGATTGTCGATGCGCTTCAAGACGCGATCGATATGCCTCTTCCTTTTCCGCGAGTCAAGGTGATTCAGATGCTTCTTCATAAAGCATTCCACTGCCTGCGCTGATCCACACGTATCATTCGCTTCCTTCATTGCGCGCTCAACGAGAAGCTCCCCTCGTTTGAGCTTCGATGCGTCATCATCGCGCATTCGTTTATCGGGAAATACCTCTGCAAATGCGATCAAGTCGATTTCCTTGAAACAGAGCTTGGGCTCAAAGAACTCGCGAAGATCGAACGCGAGCGCCTGATATGGGCCGTAAATGCCAAGCCTGCGCAATGCTGTAGCGCCCGTAATCGGAATCTCGAAATGAAAACAGGGACGCCCCGTGTGTCTGTCCGGTTTATCTACATAGGCCTTTGGATTTTCGCGTCCCCATTTTCGTTCCTTCTCGGAGTACCAAGTAGACTCGCAGCCGCCCACCGTCCGTGTCCGCTTGTATCGCTTTACGAAATGCTTGAGGAACCAAGTTCCGAATTTCCCTTTTTGGAGGCTCGTCTTGGTGATGTAATCGAGCGCAAGGTGAATCTCGTTGATGTAGGTTTCTAGCTCCCACGCCCAAAACAGTTCATGCAGATATTCGTAGGTGCCGCGAGTGGGTAGCTGTATTACGTATTTTATTCCTTGGCTGAACCCACTTTTTGGTTGTCGGTAAATACGCTGAATGCTGTCGCAGGTTAACTTCAACCGGCGGAACTGGTACTTGCTGAGAGGTCGGTTTACGAGAAACCCGAGAGTGTCCACGTAGGGGATGATTTTGGTAAAAAGGCGTTCTGGCTTCATAGTAGCGCCGCCGGGGTAAGAAGAAATCCGGCGGCGCTTTTATTTTGCTTGGTGGACCGACGAACGGGCTACGGCTGGCGGCAGAGCGAGCCCGACTCGATCGCTGCCGATGACAAGCGCGCTCTGCCTCTTGACCTATTGGCCGCCTCATTTGTTGAACGGCGCGAGAACGACACAGTGTCGTTCTTTTTCCAAAGAGGTCGTCTTGGCCTCACTGCGAGCTGGGCGAATCCGCCTACCACTCTACGTATCCACTTGGAGATTGACGCAACTGCGCGGATTGTTAAAAGGAATAGATGGGCGAGTTTGGTTCTCGCTCGGCTGTTCGCGATGGCTCCTCCGATGCCACCGGAAAGCTATTGAAACTCAGGCATGAAGGAGTGTGTTCCATGAGTAAGGGCGTTATTACCTTGAACGCGGCGCTCCCGCAATCGCCCGACGCTTTAACTGTGGATGTTGCGGGAGCCGCGAAGCTGTTGGCCATTTCCGTCTCAATCTTTACGCTCTGATCAAGACCGGTCGCTTCGGACCTTCGCCGGTCCTCCTTGGCCGATCCTGCCGGTTTCGCGTGGCCGAGCTAATAGATTGGGTGAACGCCGGGTGCCCGGATCGCGTGCGATGGAAGAATATGCGAGGCTCCCGCCGATGAGGCAGGACACCCCATACCGCCGACGGTGGTACGCGGCTGCATCCAATTCGACTGCTCACGTCTGTGCACGTCTCACTGAGTCGCAATCCCGCGAATTCGAATCTGGCGGCGTCTGAAGCTCACCGAGCGATCTTTTTACTGCCTTCGTCTCTGACCGCGAGAAATCCACCAAAGAGTGGCTGGAAATGGGCATATTCCACGGAGGTTCAATTGCCTAAGTTGGAAGAAGGCGACGGCTTGCGCACTGCACGGATTTTGCAAGATGAATTTACCGTTTTGCGCGAAGCGACATACCGAAATCGCCGGAAATATGCGGCAATCGGCTGCATTGTCTTGCAATCACAAATACTTTCCGTAAAATGCAGAAATGCTCGGAAAGTCCGGGTGATTCTAAGGTTTTTCGGCGGTATCAAATCAGTTTTCGGGACCAAGAGGTCGCAAGTTCAAATCTTGTCACCCCGACTTATAAACGCCTATAATCAAAGTGGTTATAGGCGTTTGTTTTTTGCGGCGGACTGACGCATCGGCTTTGTACTACGCTCGTACTACATTGGCCCGCCCGGCATGAAGGGATGTTGTCGTCCATTGGCCGCGTCACGAAAGGATAATCACGTCAACAAACGAAGGGAGCATTTCATGCGTCTGGCAATTGGGGCTTCAACAATTCTCCTGATGTTTTCGGCGGTAGTGCTGGCTCAATTGAGTCCCGATGAAGCCGAACAAAGAATGCAGGATCGCGTCGCGAAGAAAAAGCGGCGGCCGGACAGGAGGACATCGCCGCAACCCAACCAAGCAATCTTACCAACGGGCAGGTTGCCCTGACCTTTCCCCCTAAACCCGATCCGGCCG
>CAWBQI010000007.1:0-317677 GCA_963791055.1 uncultured Phycisphaerales bacterium
GCTGATTCGCGGGCGTTTGTATTTCTGAGACGTTCTCAGGTTCACCCGTTTGTGGCGTTCTTGTGACAGTTTGTGGCGGGAGAATTCTCTGAGGACGTCGTGGCCAAAATTTGTTCTTCGTTTCGAATCGGCAAGGTTCGAGGGTATTCCGCGGACAGGTCTGGTACCTGTGTTATCACGAGAGCGGCAGGCGTCGCCGACCTCGGCCCGGCGAGGATTTTAAGGCCGCCAAACAGTTCGGCGCAGATCAACGCGAGCTGGAAAGTGATCAGGCGACGCTGCTCAGTTTTGAGCCGATTTCCATTCCACAGCTGCGGCATCCATGGCTTGAACACCATGAGCATGTCCTGCGTTCCTCCGTCCACACCATCAGCCGTTATCGCACGACCACCGACCATCTGCTGAAATTTCTAGAGCATCACCCCGTCAGAATCGCGTCGCTGTTTAGCAACCGCGCCGCCGAGGCTTTCGTTCGCCACCTCCGTACGATCGAAGTCGCCCCCAACGGCCATGAAAATTCGACCAAACGCCGCCTGCTCGATAAGGGTGTGAAGTTCATCCTGGAATGCTGCCGCGCCCTGTTCAGTTACGCCGCCAAGCGGCAGCATTTGTCGGCCTACGCTGAAAATCCCTTCATCGTGATCGAAGTGGACCGCATGCCTGTGGAAGATTCTCGGCCGATCGTGCTCCTGACGGCCGAGCAGGAAAAACAATTCCTGGACGAGTGCGACGACTGGCAGTTCCCTGTCTCCTGACCCTCATGCTGACGGGTCTGTGCCCTGGCGAACTGTGCCATCTGCTTGTCAGCGACATAGATTTGGAGGCCGGAATCCTCCGGGTGAGGAACAAACTGCAGTTGGGCTGGCAGATCAAGACTCGATGACGTGAGCCCGAGTGATGGTTCGCAAGCTTCTCGGGCCGTTTGATTCCGGCGAAAGAAATAAATTCCTCCACGTCGTTCCGGTACGCTCGCCGCGTATTTTTATTTTGGATGTTTCCAAACCACTCCGCCTCCGGCGGCACGTCGGCCAGCTTTCAAAAATCGGAAGGGGATAGAGCACGTCCGCGGCGAACAACCCCGAAGTCCCGGTTCGCCGGCAAATTCAATCCTTCATCGTCTGTACCCCTCAAATCCATGCCTCAAGTTTACTACAGATAAAATACGTTATCAACATTAAACAGGGGACTCCAGGATGGGTTGCAAATGAGTGCCGGAAAATATGTCAGCCGCGGCGTTTTGGCCATCGCGAACTGGCGACCGGCACTTCCGTCGCCAAAGCAACGACACTGAAAAGAGAAATAAAAGGCCAGTCGAAGATGGCTCAGGAACTGACAACTGATACGCCCCTATGTCGATGCTGTTCGCGGGGCGTGGAGTTCCTCGAAGTCCACAGACGGGGCGAGTAACGAGGAGCCGTTGGCGATTGCGGGCGAGGATGACGTCAAGTGAAAATCCGTGGAGCTGACGAATCGTGGATCGCCGAAGATTGCCCATAGTTCCCGTCTGATGGGCATACCACTGTATTCGGTTGTATTGTTGAACAGTAGATTGTTTTGCCAGACGGGAAACTGTCTTCCGGCGCCGAAATCATCTTCCAAGCCGATGCCGTTGTTCGCGATGATGTTGTTTCGGAAGATATCGGCCGAGTAATCAACGCGGTTGTCAACGTCCACACCCACGGAATTATCGACGATCGTGTTGTTGATCACTTTCGGGGAGGCCTCAACTGGAACTGTGATGTTAATGGGATTCCCGAATTATTTTCGAAGACGTTATTGAAGATGTCGGGCGAAGAATTATTGACAAAGGAAACGATGCCGCCAGCGGCGTTGCTATTTCGGAAAATATTGTCTTCAATTGAGGGTAAGGCACCGTTCCCATAAATGGCGGCTCCAAAGCCACCAGGAAGTCCCTGATCATTTTGAAATACGTTGCCTTTAAATGAGTTGGCCGCCACCCGTGATTGCAATACCCGCCCCAAATTTCGCACTGGCGCCGGAGATAGTGAAGCCCGAAAGTTCCGAGTCGCCTCCCATTGTGACCGCCGTACCGCCATTAACATTAATCGTTGAGACTGCGGGCCCCGAGACGCTCCGAATCGCAATCGCTTTACTGAGATAGTTTAAGTTCTCTGAATACTGGCCTGCTGAAACGAGGATAACATCGCCGCCAGAGGCTGCGTTAATGGCCGCTTGAATGGTGGCGTAATTCCCTGGTACCGTCAGCGTAGCTGCTTTGGTTAATGGAGCATGCCGGAACAAAAGCCCCGCCATGAAGCCAAAAACAATGATTCCCCGCAAAGGATCCTCCCTCAGTCCTGGCGACCCACAAATCGATCACCTTTGGCCGGAGGACTTGAAAATGAATCCATACTTACGGGTGTGAATCGTGCAACGGAATTACGTTTAAAATAGGCATCAATTGGGGTGTCTTTTTGGCACTGTTTTCGTGTTCGGAACGCCCAATGGCGTATTTTGAGCTCATTGCCGTGTCTCAAAACGCGGCTTCTCGCCAATATTTTGCGACCCCACCTCCGCGACCAAGCCTAAATGAAAACAAAACCCCGCTGTAGCGGGGTTTAGAAACCTCAACCAAAAAGCGATTGCTGAAAGACGAGAACGGATCGGGGTTCGCCTTGCCGATCGACTTCTTCCGGCGTCTCCTTGACACGCCGGTTGCGTTCTGGACAACGAGCGACGATCGAAGGAATGTTTCGTATAAGGCAGCGATGTGGAACATGTCGCGGGCGAGCATGCACTTCAAGGCCAATCGCTCTCGATCGGGGAGTCGGCCGATGGTGGTCTTCAACCCTTCCTCGGCCGTCACCGCCTTCGCATGAATCTCGGATAATCTTTTTCTTAAATCATTCGTCGAGGCAAGCAGATGGTCTTCAAGTTCTCGTTCAACCCACTTGGCCTCAACATCGACCATGGACTGACTGACGCCGAATCTCGGCTCAAAACGCCGAGAAAGCTTTTTTCGAGGCATGACATTCTCCGGTGAATGGACACGGGCAACCCACCTCTCCAATGAGACGGGCTTCGTCGTGGCCATCACCGCCAGCTACTCCTTCACCAGCTAATCACGCCTCTTGCGAACGTACCATCGAGTTCCTGGTGGTGTGATTAGCTGGAAGCGGACCCACTTTTGAAAGGAGATTACATGCCCCGAGCAAATTCAGGGTCGGAATCCGGAAATGCCAATCGTCCGCTTCACACGCTTCGCCATCGAAGCATTAAAGCCGTGATTTGGCGAAATGAGACCGAGAAAGGAATCATGTTCAACATCACGCTTATTCGCTCGTACCGCCAAAAACAGACCGATGATGGCGCAAGACGAATAGCTTCGGCTACGACGATCTTATGAATGTCGCGGCCCTCATGTACGAAGCTCACGCATTCAATTTCCTCCCTCCTCGCTAAGAACGCAGCGTCAAGGAAGAATGTTCGCTCGTAAAAGCGATGATCGCTCCAGCCAAACCGATAGGTTTGGCTTTTTGATGATCGTTCAAAGAAGTTAGCCGATATTGCCGATGTCAATCCCCAGGCTGATGGCGATCGCACGATCTACCGCCTTCATCGTCGCTTCGGAAACGCCGCCGAGCCGCCGTGTCAATCGTCTTCGATCAACCGAACGAATTTGGTTCAGCGTCACAAAGGAATCGGTGCTAACACCGCCTTCGCCCGGCGGCAGATGAACTTGGAATGGATAGTTGCGTTTTACGGTGCTGGTAAATCCCCACAATCGTCACGTCGGAAACCCTATTGCCGATGTCGTTTTGGATTACTAACGCCGGCCGGGTCTTTTGAATTTCAGACCCAAATGCGGGGTCAAAATTGACCAGCCAGACTTCGCCGCGGCGGGGATAATCTATTCTTTTGGCCATGCTTCGGGGAGGGTAGCCCATTCGTTGGCCATTTTGCGATCGCGTTTGGCAGTCGCTCTGTAGCCCCGCTCAAGTTGACGCCTCAACTCCGTGGGGTTGGTCTTACGAGAGTCCGATTGCCGAAACAGAATCCGCAAACTGTCACGCACGACCTCACTGGCGGAGTGGTAATGCCCGGAATCTACCTGTTGTCGAACAAGCCGCAATTGTTGCGGCGTCAGTGACACGTTAATTGTTGCTTCACGAGCCATACCTAAAGCTTAGCATATCGGAGCGTCCGTTGGCAACCGTTGGCGCGCCTTCGGGGTCTAAAGACGCACTAGACCTCACGCGATTACGGGTAGATCAGTGTCCGACCGCATTGATCCAAAGAGATTGGCAGCGGTCGCGAAGATCTCCATGGCCATCGCCAGGGCGACACCGTTTGCCTGAATCGGCTCATACACGATCTCGGCGGTCGTTTCCTTTTTAACCGGTTTGTCTTTTGCCATAAGTTTTTTTATTCGCGGTTGATGAGATAATTTTATCACAGAATCCATCTGCAAAACTGGTTAAGAAATAAAACCTGGGCTGCGTCAATCGTCGTTCCACACGCTGACCATGTAAAATGGAAAAAGGAACGCGGCACGAAATGTGGGGTTCCGAACCAAGCCTCGATTACCTTGACGGCTCGCTCACCCTGGCGTCTGCCGTCACCGCCTCTCTTAGCACGACATCATCGCAGGAGCGACCGTTCATCGCCGCGGCGCCTGCAGACCCTGCCGCCGGCCCCGCGTGGATCGCAGCATTAGTTCCGATCTCTGGCCCGAGACACCGTCTCGTTCGAGGCCGATTTTACGAGCCAGCCAGGTGCTCAGGGATTGCTCACAGTTTATTGGGATGGTACAGAAATTGCCGATGTCGATGAGCGGTGGGTTCTCAGCGGAATGCAAGATTACAGTTTCGGAATCCCAGGAACATACGACAACGGCTCGTATACCCTGGCATTTCGTTTGGATGATTTCTCTGACATTTCGTCGAGTGTTACTGTCGACGACATCCAAATCAGCAACATAACGGTATCGGTCCCAGAACCATCGCTGGCCGCAGCCTGTGTTCTAGCTATCGCGGTTGGAGTCGCCGGACGCCGGCATCCCCTTGCGCATCGGAGCGGTCCGCTATACTTGCCTCATTATCCGCGTAAGCATTTGCTCCTGTGATTCCTGAATTCATTTTGGTATTTGCAATCGCCCTTTTCTTAATCTGCATCCCAAATAAACATGCCCGTTGGTTTGGGATTGGCATGTTGCTATTTAGCGGACTTAATCCATTCAATTACCTTTTGCAAAAGTTCGACCCTAATCTGTGTCTTGGTTTAGAATGCCTTATGTACACATTGCCGCTTGATACCATGTTTGGTGGTCTTGTCGGTTTGGCTTTGTCTTATTTATGATTTTGGCCGGCTCAACGGACCAGCCGAGTCTCGGTGAGCCATGGCGTCCAAGATTCCTTTCCACATTCTTGCAAAGCCCATCGGCGCAATCTGCAATCTAGATTGTCACTACTGCTTTTACCTCGACCGAGAATCGCTATTTCCACAGCACAAAAAGGCCTCCGATTTTCGGATGAATGAGGAAACGCTGGAAAAATACATCCAGCAATACATTAGGTTCCAGCCGGGACTGGAGATCCCCTTTGCTTGGCAAGGAGGCGAGCCGACGCGAGCTATAACCGAAAGTCGTGGATGGTTGGCGGCTGAATAAAAGCGGCGTACCTTCGGTGGATCGTGATTAACGGTTCACCAGCGTCCCACGCGGGACAGAAAGGATACGCCTCATGGACAGTAACTCATTTCAGATGCACTTGGCAACAGTGCCGGTCATCGATGACATTCTTCGCGACGGCGCCCGCCGGGCGTTGCAGTCGGCCATCGAGCGGGAAGTCGATGAGTATATCGAACGCAACAGCCAGCAGGTGGATGCGGCCGGCCATCGCCTGGTCGTCCGCAACGGCCATCATCCGGCCCGGAAGATTCAGTCGGGCAACGGGCCGATCGAGGTGCATCAGCCGCGGGTGAACGACAAGCGGGTCGATGAGCAGGGCAACCGCATCCGCTTCACTTCCAAGATTCTTCCCCCGTATCTTGCGCAAGACCAAGGCCATCGAGGAACTGGTGCCCTGGCTCTATCTGAAGGGGATTTCCACCAGCGATTTTCCCGAAGCCCTGGGTTGCCTGGGCCACGATGGCTCGGGCCTGTCGCCGACCACCATCGTTCGGATGAAAGAAGTCTGGCAAGGTGAATACGAGAACTTCTGCCGGCGGTCGCTGGAGGGCAAACGATACGTTTACCTGTGGGCCGACGGCATTTACTTCAACATCCGATTGACCGATGACCGGCCTTGCGTGCTGGTTTTGATGGGCGCAACCGCAGATGGGACCAAGGAACTGATCGCCATGATCGACGGCCAGCGCGAGAGCGAGCAGAGCTGGCTGGAACTGCTGCTGGACGCCAAGAGTCGGGGGCTGACGGAATCCCCGAGGCTGGCCACCGGCGACGGGGCGCTGGGATTCTGGAAAGCCCTCAGGCAGGTCTACCCGGCGACCCGGACGCAGCGTTGCTGGGTTCACAAGACGGTGAACGTGCTGGACAAGCTGCCGCGCGGCCAGCAGGTCTCGGGCAAGGAGATGCTGCACGAGATCTGGATGGCGGCGACCAAGGAAGAGGCCCTCAAGGCGATGGACAAGTTCGCCGCCACGCTATCAGGCCAAGTTCCCCAAGGCGGTGGAGTGTCTGCTGAAAGACCAGGAGGAACTGCTGGCGTTCTACGACTTCCCCGCCGAGCATTGGCAGCACCTGCGCACCAGCAACCCGATCGAAAGCACCTTCGCCACGGTGCGGTTGCGAACCTACAAAACCAAAGGAGCCGGCTCGCGAACGGCCTGCCTGGCGATGGCCTTCAAACTCGTGGAGTCAGCCCAGAATCATTGGCGAAAACTCAACGGCAGCGCGTTGCTGCCGGAGGTGATTGCAGGAGTGATCTTCAAAGATGGAACAAAACTCGCCGCTTGAACTGTCGCGGCCATCCACTACTTTTGGGAATATCTCCTACTGGCGATCGCCTTATATCCCAAGGGAATCTTTCCATGAATTGTACCACGGCGTCGGGCACCCTCGATTCCGCGCCTTACCCTTTGGCTGTGCTGTGCAAGCGATTGCTGGTTGAACATCGCATAGAAGTGAATCTTCATCTTAGAAAACTCATCTTGACTGTCGATGCCATCTGACACGCTTATGATGCGTTTACCCAGAGACGTAACGAGACGTTCGAGCTGCAGTGGCTCGATATCATCGCGCGTTGCTCGGGACATTTCATCGACAAAAAGAATGTCGATACGTGCAGGGCCAGTTAAGTGGAGTGCCTCTTTGGCAAGCAAATAGCCTGTCCGCTGCGCGATGGCGCCACTGACCCCAGCGTCCGCAAAAACGTAATGCCAAGGGACAAATACCTTTTGATCGCACTGGCTGTGCTTTAGCTGTATGGCCAGTTGATCATCAAGAGAACGCGGATTTTGGTACAGCGAAGAATATCGCAAGTACGAGCTGCCAATGGCCTCCCATAGCTTAATTCCTGACGGCGGCAGGAATTCTGGCATGGTTTTCGTGACGAACTTCGTTGCAAATTCTTCCGCGAGATCCGCGATTGGTTCTGGGGCCGCATCTGGAAGATATCGCGCTTCAACAAGCCTCGGCCACAGCTCGCGCTGCATTTCAATATAGACCGTCGCCAATTTTAATAGATCTTCTTCTGTCGGTAGTCCGCGGCGACAACGGCGAAGGCGGCGACCGCTGTGTTCCTGGGACAGACCGTCGTCGTGATGTTTTGCCACAATGGCCGAAAGCCGTAACGTAAACGATTCTGGATTGCTCTGAGTGGACTGAGGAACATCAGACATTAGGAGATCTCCTTTTCAGGAGGTCTCGGTTCAAAACGATTGACGCAGTGTGACAATCAGCGCTTCCAAGCATGAGAGTCCCCGGCCGCCGACGTCCAACGCTGTCCAACGGCTAAGGTCTTTCCATACTGTCGCTTGGATCGCTAATCCGATTCACCTTCACAATTTAGAAACGCTGCTTGCGTGAATCTCCCCCTCTCCGTTTCCCATCCTGAACCAGTTCAACGAACGCATTGGCCCGCGCGGATCTGGATCAGCATTGGCTTGCGCGGGTCCTTCTGCTCCATCGTGCGTTGAGACTGGATTACGAAGCCGGTATCGCGAAGTTCCGTCGCCACTTGGTCTGCCGTCAGCAGTCTGCGATACGGCGCGAACCACTCGCTATCCGACTCAAAGGCGTCGTCGTGGCCCGTCGGACTATCCACCTTGATCGACAACACACCCTGAGGATCGATCCGATAGTTTCCTTTAACGATCAGCGCCGGATGGGAAATCATCGTCTCGATCAGCAAGAGACCATCTGGTTTGAGCAATCGATGAATGGCCGTCAACGCCTCGCGCCGATGCTCGTAATACACGAGGCAGTGCAGACAATGGCCGTCGATGACCAGATCGTAACGCTCCGGCTGCTCGGGCATGCTGCAGATGTCGGCAGCGTCAAATTGCACATTGAGTCCGCGCTGGGCAGCGTTCTGTTGCGCCATCTCCAGGGCGGTTTGAGACACGTCGATTCCGCGCACGGCCCATCCTCTGGCGGCCAGAAAGCAGCAAATCGGACCGCTCCCGCAACCGACTTCCAGCGCGGAAAGTCCGTTCAACACCCGGGGCATCCCAGCGAGCGATTCCTCCAGGAACGGCCGCATGACAAACCTGTCGAAGTTGGCCTCCGGATCGGCTTGTTCGTCCCAGGACGTCTTCCCGGCTGCACGGAGCTTCTGGAAGACTTTCTCGTCGGCCTGGCAGGAGCGGCTCATTCACTCATTGTAACGCTAAAGAACTTGTAGGAGCGAGGCGAGCGTATCCGCGTTTTCCGTCACGCCAGCGAGGAAAAGTTCTAACCGTGTCCCCTCCTCTCCGTTGACTCAGTTCGTCAATGTTGGGCCGACGCCGAGAACCGATATTCGGTGATCTGTCGGTACACCTCGTCGGGATGGAGGATTGTCGCCGGGAAATTGTTGTGATTGACCGAGTCCGGGTAGTGCTGCGTTTCCAGGGCGAACGCATTGTGCTGTGCGTATACAACGCCTTTCTTGCCGGTGATCGATCCATCCAGGAAATTGCCGCTATAGAGTTGAATTCCCGGCTCTGTTGTCCAAACCTGCATGTCTCGTCCGGTCACGGGTTCATACACTTCGGCGGCTTCTGAAAACATGTCGCTTGGATGGTCCAGGCAGAAATTTTGATCGTACCCGACCGGCATCCCTCCCATCGCATCGAAATCACGGCCGATGGGTTTGGGACTGGTAAAATCCAGCGGCGTTCCCTTCACAGGTGCGATCTCCCCGGTTGGAATCAGCGTGCTATCCACCGGAGTGTAATGCGTGGCGAAGATTCTGAGAACGTGCTCGCTGATGCTCGAAACGCCGGCGTCCTTAAGGTTGAAGTAGGTGTGATTGGTGAGATTGATCGGAGTGGCTTTGTCGGACGTCGCGTAATATTGGATTTTTAATGCATTGTCGCCGGTGACGGAATAGATGACGGTCACGTTCACTTGCCCGGGGTATCCCTCGGCGCCGTCAGGATCGATGAGGCTCAATCGCAGTGACGGCCCATCGGCGGTCATCGCCGTATCGGCTGTCCAAATTCGTTTGTCATATCCTCTGAAGCCGCCGTGAAGATGGTTGGGTCCGTTGTTAATCGGGACGCAGTAGCGGCGATGATCGATGAAGAACACACCACCGGCGATTCGGTTTGCCACCCGGCCGATGATCGCTCCGAAATAGGGGCTTTGGTCTTCGTATTTTTTTATATCATCGAATCCCAGCACAACATCGCCCAGATGCCCATTTTTATCCGGAACGCGAAGGCGCGTAATTATTCCTCCGTAATTGATGATCTCGGCCGAAACGCCCTTGTCATTCGTCAGGGTATAACGATCGACGGCTTGCCCATCACTCGTCACGCCGAACGAATCTTTCTTAATGCTCGCGCCTTGCGCGATGGCCGAAGACAGCGTCAACCCGACGATAACGCAGCACGGGAACCATTTCAAAATTGTCTCGCAAAACATTCGTTGCCTCATCATTTGTTACTCCGCCGCCGGCACTACCTTTGCCAGCCCAATATCCAGGTCCTGGCCGCCGACCGTCTGGTGACAGTGAGCGGCGATTGTCACTGTCGCCCCGGGCCTGAGCAGCGCCCTGGCATCATCGCTGATCGGAAGGGTTTTATAGCCGGGAAAGAACCCGCTTTCACTCGTCGCCAGAACTCCGTCCACATAAATCTCCACATCTTCATCGTGATAAACAACAAACTGTGCGATCGCGGGATTGAGGTTTTCGGGCAGCCGCATCTGCCGGCGAATCCAGATGTCATCAGTATCCCAACGAGTGCCAATGACGGCTCCCGGTGTACCCTGCGTGCCAAACCCGCCGGGGCCGGATTTCCATCCTTCGGCGTTGAAGTCTGACTTGGTCCAGCCGTCGCCTTCAGGAGCGGCGGTTGTGTAATTCCAAACAGCCGGCTCTGTGCGGGCATCGGGAACAATCTGAATTACCTTCGGCGGTTTGGGTAGGGGGGCCCAGTCGCCCACCTGCTGCTGATCGCCGCGCGACCACTTTTCCCAGGTCGGCTTGTCCGACAACAGTTTGATGAACACGCCGCCAATCACCGGCCGAGCGTGCATGCCATTGCTGTCGACGTTGTCGGTCTCGTAGCTGTCGACAAACGGCACGCGCGACGTGGTTTCGTTCAAATAATCGACGATCGGATTGACGATCGCGTTGAAGTCAGCCGGATCGCTGGCCAACGTGGCACTCCAGAGCGACCAGTCGGTTTTCGTCAGCTTGGTGCGGCTATCGAGCGGCAGGCCGTACGGCTGCAACTGCTTCTTGTAGTTGGCAATTTCCTTGGCCGCGACTTCCGGCGGGAAGATGTTCAAGCCCAGGATTTTGTCCCAGACCAGGTTGTATTTCTGGCTCCATGTGCCGGGCTTGTCGAACGCCAGCAGCGAGTAGTCACCGGCATCGGCGACTTGCACCCAGTGCCGGGCGTCGGTCCTCGCCAGGTTCATGTAGCGGTCTGCTTCGGCTGCCTCGCCGCGAAGTCGACACAGATCGCCGTAGGCGGCCAGCCCCAGAATCGCCTTGATCGACAGGTTGGCGTTGTGAGCCAGATGGCCCATGAAATCGTCGGTGCAGAGCTGGTCTTCGGGATCGAGTCCGTATCTCTCCAGATACTGGGCCCATTGCGTGAGTTGCGGCCACCACTGCCTCACCCAATCGGCGGAGCCTTCCTCCTGCGCGATGGCATCGCACAGAATGATCATGTTGCCGCTCTCCTCCACGGGCATGCCCTCGCCGCCGTCATCCCGGCCCGTCACCACCGGATAGGTGCCCAGATCGTGCGGGGCGTTGGGAAATTTCCAGTGTGGGCTGGCCGAGTACATCAGGTTCGATACCAGCGACGCCTTGGCGAGGCTCGGACTGAGCAGCACCCAGATCGGGGCCATCGGGAAGATCACATCGACCGTGGCAATATCGCCATTGCTGGTGTTTTCCTTGGTGAACAGAAGCGGCTGTTTGTGTGAATCGGCGGCGATGCCGCAACCGGCCCATGCCTGCCGGTAGGCGAGTGCGACAATGTTCGCGTAGCTGTCGCCGCCGATGCGCCGGGCATCGCCGACGAGGTCCTGATCGAATTGCGCACTCGGGGGACAAGACTGTCGTAATCGGCGGCTGCTTTTTGGAATAGTTGGGCCGGACCGTCACCGTTGCGACGCCAATACGGTTGCAATGGCCTGCCGAAATAGAGGATCGATTCGACCTCGTCGTAGGCGATCATGACTTGCCGCGAGACCGGCTCGGCCGAGACGCCGCCGAGATCGAAAGCGAACGCGCAGATAGGCTGGTCGTCGCTTACGGGGCGAGGCTGGCGGGTGTCATCGTTCTGCGGCAGCTTGCCGGTGTCGGTGAAGGACGCGAGGACCGCCTTCATGCCACCGATCGCTGAAGTGGATTGGTCGGAACGCGCGCCGGTGTAAGCATAACCCCAGTCGATGCGGGTGTCATCGCCGGGATTGTCCAGCCGATGCTGCTGCCAGCTGCCGACTTTAAGCAGTGTCAGATCGCCCGCCGCTTCACGGCCCCAGGTGACGGCCTGCTTCACGTTATCAACCGTCAACTCCGAACTTGTGCTGTCCAGCAATTGTACGTTGTGCGTTCGCCCGTCCGTCGATCTCACCTGCCAGGTAAGATACGTAAGCGGCCGGCTCATCAAATCCAGATCGTGCGGCAGTAGGGGAGTGAGGAACGTCAACGTCACGTGAACGCCGGCTCCCTCAAACTGGTAGACCGTGCTGGTCGGCATCACCGAAAGCGAAACCTGCGGCAGCGCGGGAATGCCGCGCGGATCGCGGCCCGTGATGTGCAAGGGATTGCCGTCCACGCGAATTACGCTCAGCAGCGATTGCGGATGGCCCGTCCAGTGCGTGGTGTTGCGATCGTTCAGATGATCGGCCGCCGACCAGATGCTCAGATACGGATCGGTGGTGACCAGCGGCACGGCGGGGGGGCGGAACGCCGCATTCTGCGCAAAAACGCAATCGGCGATCAACCCGGTCGCGACGATCAAAACCGCGGCAATCAGTCGGCACTTCTTCAAGAATGAATTCATAACGCCTTTTCTCTCTTAATCCGGGATCGGCCACTCTTCCACGCCGACGCGTTTTTCCCACGCGTCGTACGCTGCCCTCAGTTCGTGCACCTTTTCCGGATATTTTGCGGATAAGTCGTGCATTTCCGTACGGTCGTCGGAGATGTTGTAAAGCTGCCAGCGCTCCCCGTGAGCCGCGAGCACTTTCCAGTCCCCGATGCGAGCGGCTCGATTTCCCTCGTGCTCCCAGCACAACGGCACGGGCCGCGGAACCGTCGCGGCCCCTTCGATTACCGGCAGCAGGCTGATTCCCTCCTCCGGCCAGACCGTATGCCCGCGAAACGACGTCGGATAGCTCGCGCCCGCCGCTGCAAGCACGGTCGGCATCAGATCGATCACGTCCCCAATCTGCTCGTGCTGAATCTGCCCCGCCTGGTTCACGATCCCAGGCCAGCGAACGACGAATGGAGTCGAGATTCCTCCCTCCTCCGTGAAGTGCTTGAATCGCCGCAAGGGTGTATTGGACGCGTTGGCCCAGGCCGGACCGTAGCTTTGGTAAACCGTTTCCGGTCCCGGCCAGAGATTCGACAGATTGCCGACCAGGATCGCTCGCCCATCGCGCGTGTGAGATGGAATATCATACCAGTCCGGCTTCACCTGCTCCTGACAAGCCCCGTTGTCCGAAAGGAACATCACCATCGTGTTGTCGTCCAGCCCCTTGTCGCGCAACTCCGACATGATCCGCCCGACGCCCCGATCCATGATCTCGATCATCGCGGCGTAAACCGCCATTCGCCGCGCTTGCCATGCCTTCGCCGGCGCGGTTACCCATGGTCCTACCTTGCTATCCCCATCATTCAGCGAAGTGAGAAATGCCCTCGGCGAAAGGCCCCATTGCTTCTTTGACATCCCCATCGCGACCTGCCGGTCATATCGCTGCTGGCGGATCGCGTCCCATCCCACGCTGTACACACCGCGGTAACGATCGATGTCCGCCTCCGGCGCCTGCATCGGCCAATGCGGCGCCGTATAGGCGACATACATAAAAAACGGCCGCGACGAATCGGCCGCATATCCATCAATCAGTTGCACCGCATGATCGGTGATAAAATTGGTGTAGTAAAAATCCGGTTTGTCGGGCCTGATGGTCTGCGCATTGTGAACCAGGCTGTACGGATCGTAGTAATCATCGACGCCGGCGATCGTTCCCCAGTGCTCTTCAAACCCGCGGTTATACGGCCAGTCGGCTTCGCTCGGCGAGATCGGGACATCAGATTGGAAATTCAACGCCGCCTTTGCCTCGTCCCGCGAAAGCGCGGCAATCGACAGATGCACCAGATGCCATTTGCCGACCATTCCCGTGTGATATCCCGCATCGCGCAGCACCTCGGCGACTGTCACACTGTGGTCGCTGTCCAGTTCCCCTTCATACTGCGGCTTGGTCCCCAGCTTCTGATTCATCGCGCCGATGCCCGCCTGATGCGGGTAAAGACCGGTCATGATCGACGCCCGCGTCGGGCAGCACCGGGCCATGTTGTAGAACTGCGCGAAGCGCAATCCCTCGGCAGCCATCTTGTCGATATTGGGCGTGTGAATCTCGCTGCCGTAGCAGCCCAGATCGGCAAAGCCCATATCATCGGCGAGAATGATGATGATATTCGGCCGCGAAGCCGCGTTCGCTTGTGATGCCGCAGCACAAATCACGCAAAGCCCCGCAAGCAGACGAAGCCAGACGCGCTGACCAGAATTGACGCGAGCGTATAATCCATCTTTCATGCTCGTGCCTCAGCCCGGGAACTTAATCTCCACCGGTTGCGGATCGATCGCGTTTTCGAAATGGAGCCGCAAGACGCCATCTTCAAAGTGCCAATCGCCTTCGGAAACCGGCTTGCCGCCGACCATAACTGAAGTTGGCTCGCCCACGCAGGCCACCTGAACCACGCACGGCGTATCCGCGATTCCGCTGACGGCGAAGGAAAGATTGCCACCCTCGCGGCGTTCTCCCACCACTCTGCCGCTGGCCGACGCGACGCAGGGACGCTCATCCGCGAGCCGGTCCAGGTCCACCAGCAACTCCCGATGGTTGGGCTGCAGAACGATGTGATTCAAAACCGGCAGCGCCGGATCGAACAGCGGGATAAAATGCCCATTCAACTCAATCGGCTCGCTCGCCGACGGCAGCACCGCGGCCACGATGTACGGACCGCGACGCAGCACCAGCGCCGGTGATTCCTGCCATTCAATTCCCGACGATTTCGCCGCGGCTGCGCACAAATCGCGCACCTTTTGTGCTCCGCCCAACTCGTGCGAAAGCGCAGCCGGCGATTGGGCATCGTAAACAACGATTCCTTTGCCAACGCGCTGCGGGCCGTCGGGCGCTGCCGGCAATCCGAGCCGGCGAAACAGGTCCAGCCGTGGCGTCGCATCATGAAACTCGCCGGTGTTCCACCACTCGCGGATTTTGTTAAACGGATCCTGATCGTCATCGACCACGATCAGTGTGCCTCCCGCTTTCACCCAATCCGCCAACGCCTCATGCAATTCCGGCCTCGGGAGGCTTCTGGCCGTCGTAGCTCAGCAGGAGCATTTTGTAGTTGGAAAGAAAACCCGGCATGCCCGCATCTTCCAACTGCACTGCCTCCACCGGCACGCCGCGATCGATCAGCGGCAGCGCCAGGCCGAAGAAATGCCCTAGCTCCGGATCAGACGCATCCGGCCCGGCACGCTGAAACATGAGCGTATCGGAAACCAGCACCCCAACGCCCGCGGTTCCGCGCCGGTCCCAATGCACCGCCGACGCCGGCTGCTTCATTTGACCCAGCGCATGGATGACCGCCTGCAGTTCGGTCTGATATTCCCGGCTGATGCCAAAGTGCATCGCATCGCGCCCGGTCTGCACCGGATAATACCCCCGGAAAATCCGCTCGGGCCATGGCATCGTTTCAAACTTATAAACCTCCGGCTGCAGCAGCGACGCCGTCAGCGTGCTCTGCCAGTTAAAACGGTAGTCGGCCCAGGTATGATCCGGGTTGTCTTCGACCGGATCGTTGAGAAACCACATGTCGCGCCCCGATGCGCGGACGAGGTTTTGCATCTGTCCGTACTCGAGAAAAGCTGTTTCGAACGTTCGCTCGGCTTTCACGCCATCCAATACGTTCGGACTGCGGGCGGTTCCTGTCCAAACCTGGGCGATGTAGCCGTCACACCCCACGTCAAGCAGCGACGATTCGGGGCTGACAATGCCCCAGTTGGAGTAGTTGATCAGGCTGTGCGTCGCCACATAACATTTGATGTCCTTCCCCTGGCTGTGGCCGTATTCGCGCACGAACTTGAACACATCCGCCAGCGCCCGGCGGTACAGGTAATACTTCAGTTTTGAAGAACGGTACTGGGCCTCCGGAGAACTTTCCGGATCCTGCCACGGCTCGTGGTAATACTGCTGCCATTCAAGTTTGAAATGCGGCTCATAACCCGCGGCGGTCCAAAACTCCGGCTCTTCCAGGTACAAGCGCCTGTGCGCCGTCGTCGATTGCCTTCTTGGCCAGCGTTGACAAATACGCTCCGTACGTCGGACCCGGCGACATGTAATAGACGTCCTTGCCGTGTCCCAGCCGCCGGCCCTCGCGCGTTGTTTGCGCTTCATCCTCATGGTTTTTGCCGTCGAATCGGCCGAAGAGATAATCCTGGTACTCGCCCCAGGCGACGCCGGTCATGAGGTCAATCGTGTAACCATGGTCCCGCCAGCTTTTCATGCGATCGGCGGTCGTGGGCGTAACGCCGTAAACCATCGCTACGTCGGCGTTAACGTTCAGCCGCGGATGCCAGGAGGCGCTGGATTGGAACGACAACCGCGGCTCGGCATCGGTTGAATCGCCTGCCAGCGCGACGGATTTGCATAGCACGAGAAGTGCCAGAGTCGTTGCAACCCGGCCGCCTGCTCCGCCAAATTTTGAAATTAAATTGGCCATGTTCTAATATCGATGCTTCAATTGTATATGCCCGAATGGCATCCCATGAAGTTTAAACTCCACCGCGCCGCTTTCGGCTTGCTCCTGAGCATCACAGTCGTTGCGACGGCTTTTGCCGATGACCATTTTGCTCCAGCCGTTGCCAATCGCGAGCCGCTGCGCGCCAATCCGTTCATCCCATTCCCGCTGGGCAATGTGCGCCCGGCGGGCTGGTTGCTCACGGAGTTGCAGTTGCAGCGTGACGGTCTCACGGGCCATGCCGAGCAGGTGATCCCGCGCCTCGGTCCCGATAGCGGCTGGCTGGGCGGGACCGGAAAAGACGCGGAGGATTGGGAAAAGGGGCCGTATTACGTCAAAGGTCTGATCGCCCTCGCCTACACCCTCGACGACGCCGGGCTGAAGCAAAAGGCGCAAAAGTGGATTGATTGGTCGCTGAGCAGTCAGCGGCCCGATGGCTCGTTTGGCCCAAGATCGAACAACGACTGGTGGCCGCGAATGGTGATGACTTACGCGCTTCGCCAATACGCCGAAGTCACGGGAGACCCGCGCGTCGTGCCGATGCTGCAGAGGTATCTTCACTACATGCTCGCTGAGTTGCCGCGCCGGCCGCTGAAAGATTGGGGCAAGGCTCGCGCCGGCGATCAGATCGACACCGCCTTCTGGGTCTATAACCGCACCGGCGACCCCGCTATGCTGCAGGTGGCCGATCTGCTCCACGCCCAGGCGTACGACTGGACCGACATCTACACGCACAACCGCTTCATGGAATTTGGCGAAGACTTCCAGCCCCGGCATGGCGTGAACGTCGCCCAGGCGATGAAGATGCCGCCGGTCTGGTACCAGCGCTCCGGCGCACCGGCCGACCGCGACGCGTTCCGAATCGGGCTTGGCCATTTGCTTCGCGGCACCACTTTTCCGCTGGACGTGCTTACCGGCACCGAGATGCTCTCGGGCCGGTCCGCAATCCAAGGCGTCGAAACCTGTACCGTCGTCGAACAAATGCTCAGCGATGAAACCGCCCTGGCGATTCTCGCTGACCCAGCCATCGCCGATGCGCTGGAGCGCACCGCGTACAACGCCATGCCCGGCGCGATGACCAAGGATCTGAAGCTGTACCAGTATTACACCGCCACCAACAACGTGATCGCCGTTCGCGGCGGGCATGGATTCGACCAGGATTACGACAATGGCATGATGCCCGGCCCCGTCTCCGGTTATCCCTGCTGCTGCTACAACCTGCACATGGGATGGCCGATGCTCGTCCAGCACGCGTGGATGGCCACCGCCGACGGCGGCTTGGCGCCCGCCATTTATGGTCCCACGGTGGTGCATGCGATTCTTCCGCAAGCCGGCGATGTGACGATCAGCGAACAAACCGATTATCCCTTTGACGGGAATATCCACCTGACGCTGTCGCTCGCGCACCCGGCCGCTTTTCCGTTGAAGCTGCGGATTCCAGGCTGGTGCACGGAGGCGGCGCTGAGCGTCAACGGCCAACCGCAGTCGCTGTCCGCCGCCGGAAGTTTTGTGACGCTGAGCCGCTCCTGGATTGATGGCGACCGCGTCGACCTCCAGCTTCCTATGCCCTTGTCGACAATCCCCGGCGTGAACAACTCCGTTTCGCTTTCCCGCGGCCCGCTGGTCTTTTCGCTGAAAATGCCGGAGCAGAAAAAGCCCGTGAAGCCCGATTCCAACGGTTTCGTGCCGCTGGAAATCTCTTCGCCTGATCCGTGGAATTTCGCCCTGAATGTCGATCCGGCTCACTTGGCGGGCGCGGTACAGATCCGCACCGCGCCGTTGCCGCGCCGGCAGTCCCTTTCAGCCGGACTCCAGCCCGGTGACGCTGAGCGTTTCCGGCAAACGAGTACCCTCCTGGGGGATGAACTGGACCGGTCGATCTGTCGAGGACCCGCCCGTCAGTCCCGTTACCTCCGACCAGCCGGAGCAGATCGTTACGCTCGTGCCGTTCGGCGCAAACGCTTCGCGTAACCGCCTTCCCCTGGCTTGGTGAGCCGGCCGCGCCCGCATCCGAATATCGCTGCGATTTCCACGACAGCGATGCACCCGGTTGGGTGACATACGGCGGCAGTTGGCATGTGGAGAAAAGCCAATGGTACGCTCCGATCGCCGCCGGCACCGCGGGCGTGAAGGCGGTCGCCACCGCGACCGATTTCGCCGATTTCACTTACGACGCCGATGTGACACCCGCCTCGTCCGGAGACACCGGCCTTATTTTCCGCGTATCGCGGCCGAGCCTCGGCGACAACGCCTTCGACGGATACTACGCCGGTGTCAGTCCCGGCGACGGTCGGATCGTTCTCGGCAAAACCAGCGCCTCCGACAACGGCTGGACTCCTCTGGCCCATGCCAGCCTCGCAATTCAAGCTGGCGTGCCGATTCATATCCGCGTGACGGCGACGGGCGACAGAATCCGCGTTTTCGTCCGCGACATCGCTGTTCCCCTCCTCGATATATCCGACAGAAGTTTTGCTCATGGAGCGATTGGCGTGCGACGATATCGCAACCGCTACAACATCCATTCCAGCCGGTTTCACCAATCTCTCCGTCGTCAGCGGTCAGCCGTGAAGCAATCCGCGACGGACCTCGCACCGGCCGCCGGTAAAAAAATCGCGAACCAGCTAAAAGCTGGCTCGCGTCTTGGCTAACTCCGCGGCAGTTCCATCGTCCAGGACAAGGCATCACATCCATACGATTCAGGGCAGAAAGTCGTTATTCCATTGGGGGGCGATGATGAGCCAGTTGGTGGTTCCTGGTCGATAGTGAATGTTGGTGTTTGTCGGAAGATACAAAATAAGATCCTTCTGGATATGCCAATCAACGTGGCCGTCGCAGTACAGACAGTTGCAGCCGCCATTGTGAATCGTACCAGGAGCCTGCGTTGGGTCGTTGGGGTCAACGTTGAAGTCAAATGGATTGCCGGCAGTGATGTCGGTAATGATAATCACGTCCGAAGCATGTCTCACTTGTGACGCCTTCAGCTCGGTCGAGGGAATCACCTTATTCCACAAATCAGCGCCGTAGCCTCGCTGCTTAAACGGGGGAGTTTGGGTGGTCCCCACATCACCAGGGTCCCACGCACCCCAATCATTGTAGCCATAAGAAAAATAGCGCTGGGGAAGAGGGGGGTTGGCCTGAGGGCCGCCTTCGTACAGCAGGCTTTGCCCGATGGTATAACCGTATCCCGTATCACTCCCCTCGGCGACCGGCGGCGTCGTTTGAAATTGGAGCCATTGATACCGGATGTCCTCCGACGGGCAGTAGAAAACATTCTGGTCGCCGGGTCCGCCCATATATTTGAGCAGGCGGGTCGGCCAGACGGCATAATCGATATTCGGAGTTTGCGCCGGATTGTTCATTCCCGTGTTATATCTGCAGCCGGGATAGTAATTCGTGTCGTTGACGTACATCGTGAGCGCAAGACCCATCTGCCGCAGATTCGAAGCACAAGCAACCTGGTTCGCTTGTTTGCGAGCCTTGCTGAGTGCCGGAAGCAGCATGCCGATTAGCACGGCGATAATGCCGATGACCACCAGCAGTTCGACGAGCGTAAATGCGCGGCTTCGCTTAGTCACAGACACAGCTCTCTCTTCTTGCCCATGAATTCACACTTTGCGCCTGCGCCGCCGCAGCGCGCACAGCCCGCCCACGGCAAGCAATCCGAATGACGCGGGTTCCGGTACGTTCGCCAGACTGAGGTTGTCCGCACCGACCAAAGTACCCGCCGCGGCGGCCAGCGTCGCGGTCTGGCCAAGATTCGCCGAGAACGGCGTGAAATCTTCGGCATTAACCGTACCATCATAATTGAAATCTCCGCCATCCCACATGCCGCTCTGGCCCAGGTGCTGTGAGAATGGCGTGAAGTCTTCAGCGTTGACCGTCCCGTCAAGGTTGGCGTCACCGAGCAGAGTGAACGCGATTTCGATCTCGCCCGAAGGAAGGCCGGCAATTGCGCCATCAGCGCCGTCGGCGTAACCAATGCCATAACTCAGACCGCTGGCCGCGTCGTCCGCGGCGATGTCGCTGCTGGTGATCTGCGGACCGGCCAGATCATAGAAGCCGTTCTTGATCCACGCGGCGATCGAGGCGATCGGGTCCGTGGCGGGGCTGCTGTAGTGGAGGATCAGGCTATCGTTGCCGATGTCGAGGGTGGATCCGGAACTGATCACCAGCGAGCCAATCGTGCTCTGGCCGCTGTTGGTGGCCAGATGGATGGTATTGTTGGAGCTGCCCGTGCCGATGGTCATCGTGCCGGTGCCGGTGATGGCCCCCAGGTCGTTGCTTGTGCCGATCGTGCCCGAGCCGTTGATCTGGGCGGAGCCATTGTCGACAAGCGCGCCCTGGGTGAAGTTGCTTGCGGTAAACGCGACGCTGGAATTGACCGTCGTCGTGCCTGTCCCGCTGACGTTGCCGGCGGTCGAATTGGCGCCTACGACGAAGGCCGCGCTATTGGCGACGTTGCTGCCGCTGGGCAGCGACCCGACTGTGGAAACGATAAGGGTGCCACCCGTGATAGTCGTCGGCCCGGTGTAGGTATTGATGGGCAAATGTGACGCGGGAGTGCCAAGTTGAAGGGTTCCGGTGCCCTCAACGGTCAACCCGCCATCAGCGCCGCTAAGCGTGCTGTCGTGGGTGAGTGCGGAGTTATAGTTAATATAGCCGCCATTGGGATTGATGATTGCCCCACCGGCCGAGACGACGCTGACGACCTTCATGCCGACGAAGTTGTTGTTCACGTTGCCGGATGTGGTCGTCAGTGTGCCGCCGTTGAAGAACAATTTGGGAGTTCCCGTACCTCCGTTGTTCTGAGCCGTGACGGAAATAGCGCTGGCCACACCGCCGTCGAGGTTGAGGGTGCCGGTGGCGGTGTTGCCCAGGGCGAGTTCGACATTTCCTAAAGTGGCCTTGCCTCCGTTCATGTTTAAAGTTCCGACATCGGTCGAGTTCTCACCGATCCACGTATTGAGCGCGTTTAGCGTTCCGCCGTAAACATTGACGACGCCGGTTGCTGTTCCCCCGTCACCGCCGATATCCAAAACGTTTGACCCCTGCTGGGTGACCGTCCCATCATACAAATTGAGCGTGCCTGTAGCCGTACCGCCCCCTGATCGGCCAATTGAGAGCCAGCTATTCACGGTAAACGAGGGGGAGGCAGTGATAGGGTCGGTGGGGCTGCCGACATTCAGGACGCCGTTGCCGTTCTCACCAACCCAGAATTGGGTCGCGAAGCTGGCGACAGCACTTCCTTCGACGGTCATGGTGCTGGTCGAGGCGGATTGTTCGCCGATGTAACTATTGCTGCCTCCTTCAGTTTGGGAGTCGGTAAGCGTGCCGCCCGACATGGTGTAGGTGCCGACGCCGCCCTGGCGACCAACGACGAACCAGCCTCCGGTAGTGATCGTCCCGGCAGTCTGGGTGAACGTGCCCACGCCGCCCGGCTGATTGCCGACCCATATTTCACCATGGATATTGAGCGCACCGCCGCTCATGTTGTAAGTGCCCGTCCCGCCGCTACCGCCAAGGGCAAACGCATCACCACCGCCGTTAAGGTTCGTCACCGTGCCGCCGGACTGGTTAACCGTGGCGGTGGCTCCAGCGCTCTTGCCCATATAGAACCCGCCGTTGATGTTCAACGTCGCATTATTTTCGACGTAAAGCGTGCAGCCCGTATTGGCATTATCCGAGAGATTGAAATCGTTGCCGGGAGCCGTCGTCAGGCTGCCGGTGCCCGTCAGGTAAACCGTGGCGATGTCCGGCCCGTTGTTGGTGCCGTTGCTATCCTGACCAAAGCTGCTGTAGCCACTGGTCGTGATGACGCTACCAGTGATGTTGACCACCGGACTGCGCAGGTGCAGCGAGCCGAGGGACAAGGCGCCTGTGACGTTGACGGTGCCGGAGTCCCAGAAGGTTGTTCCGCCCAAAGTATCCGTACCGCCCAGGTCCAGCGTGCCCAACCCGCGTTTGCCAATCGATCCGCCGGTGTTTCCAGAGCCGCCCAGATTCTGGTTAATCGTAAATGTCGTGCCTGAATCGGTGTCGATCCCGCCGGCGAAGGTGCTAAAATTCACGTTCAGCGAGCCGAAATCTGATATGAACCCGCCGACCGGATGGAAAGTGCCGCTGCCGTTTAAGGTAAGCGTTGCCGTCGGGCCGCCGAGATTGTTCAAGCTGCTGACGTTCAATTCGACGCCGCCGATGATCTGGATGCCGCCCGTGAGCCCGGTGTTGTTTCCATTGAGGGTGACGTACCCGGCGAAATCGCCGTCCACTGTCAACATCCCGGCAGTGACGTCGGGGCCATTGGTGAGGTTACTGTTGATGATGACGGTGGACGTATCAGCCGCGATTTGAGCATTGGTCGAGTCGATCTGGAACGTCGGGCTGTTAAAGGTCAGCGTCACCGGGCCATTGGTGGCAGCGCCCGAGTTGGTGCTGGTGATCGCATCGGGGTAATCGCTAAAGCCGGTGCCGGTATAAGTGTTGCGAGTGATAACAATGGGATTGGTAACCGTGAGATTATTCGGCTGAATGGTGCCGTTGCCGCCGAACTCCAGATTCCCCAAGCTGCCAACTGTCACCGTTCCCGTGCCCAGCGCGTTGGATTCGTTGGCCGTGACGCTTCCATCTTGAATATTGGTGCCGCCCGAGTAGTCGTTGTCCGTGTCCAACACAAACGTGCCGAACGGCGTGTACCCGGATGAGTTATACGCGTTGTTGACCGTAATTGAGCCTGGGCCAGTGAGAGAATTATCGTTGAACTCCTCCAGCGACAATTCAGGAACCGCGCCCGGCGTGTCGTTGATGGCAACCACATGATTGCCGGCCGGCAAAACGATCGGGCTGCTAAGCTGGAATATCGATTGACCCACGGCCGACGCCTTGATCAGGTTGCCGTTCAGAGTGAGCGTCTCATTACCATCGCCCTGATCGAAGAGATTGTAATATCCGCTACTGCTGCCGTTTGTCGCAGTGCCAAGAATAATATCCTGGACATTGATATTGGCGTTGAGCGTGACGTTATTTGCCGTGCCCCCGGCCAAGGCGACCGTACTGGTGGGATTGCCGAAAACCGCGGAATAGGGAACGGCATTCGACCACAGCACATCCGCAGCGGTGCCTGAGTTGTACCAATTCGGGGTTATCAGGTCCCAGTTTCCCGAGCCATCTACCGGTGGATTCGTGTCCGATTGCGTTGGATCCCAGGTCACGCTCTGCGCGTGACTCGCCGCTCCATAAAGAACGGCAACGATCGACGCCGACAAACGTGCGTAACGAATTCCCTTTTTCATGTTTTCCTCTCCGCAAAGACTTTTGTTTCCGACCGAATCGCAAACGCCTGCACCGCAATTCCATTTTTCACCCTTCCTGCAGTCGGAAGGGACCGACTATTTCGTCGTCCGCAAACGACAAAAGGCAAAACGGCAATAGCCTCTACGGTTTGTCATGAAGGTTACGCCGTTTGGTTGGAATGGATTGCTTCCCAAGGCTCGGCTGATGGCCGCAGAAATGCTGATTCGATTCATGCTTTCCTCCGGTTAGTCAAACACACCGGTGACACTCGAACTTGAAATGCAGCCAGCATTGACACCAGCCAAACCTCGTCCACATACGATATCAAATGTAGATGCTTTTGCAAGTACATTTTTAAATCTTTTAAGGGTATTTGCGCTGTTTGATTGTCGCGGTCATCATTTGGTAGCCTCACCCCTCTCGGGCTCATGGCAATGCATGGTCGTATGTCTCTATTAATAATTAAGTTATACGCTATTATTCTTTTGCTACGGATGCCCATAAGCGAAAACCGATGCCGGAGAAATCCTTCGATGATGGAACAATGTATCTCCTTAAAATTCCGCACAATAGGGTTTAGTTGTACTTAATTATAATTGGAAGAGGTAATTCAAATGTAATAACTTTGACTCATCAATGACTTGTGGTTATACTCCTATGTATTCAGGGTTTCAAAACGGATAAATTCAACGGACCAAAAGATGCGTGCACAGTCACAAAAGACAGCCGGAGATGGAAATAGATTGGCCGATGTGGCCGAAATACGCCGGCCGCGACATCGACAAGTCTTCGAGACAATTCTGGGTGATATCGCGGCCGGTCTGTTTCAACCTGGTGATCGGCTGCCAACCGAAGCTGAGCTGGCCAAGACATTTTCCGCATCGCGCACCACCATCGCCCGCGCAATGCGCGACCTGAAAAATAAAGGGCTGGTGAACCGGCAACGCGGCGCTGGCACCCACATCGCCATGCGACAGGAAAAACGCATCGCACTGTTCGCCCCCTTCACCCAAAGCCCGGCCGACCTGGGTTGGATCGGCGGGCAGATTCATGCCCATCTTTCCGAACTCGCCGCCCAGCGAAGGGACCATCTTCGGCTCCAAATCATCGGTCGCACCGGTGGCAATCAACTCGAACAAATGATGATCGCAACCCGCGCGCTCATCGATGAAGGCGTCGCCGGTGTGTTTTACTATCCCGTGGAACTTCCCCGCGACGAGGTGCACTACAACAAGTTGGTCGTCGACAGATTGCTGGCGGCCGGCATCGCCGTGATTTGTGTCGATCGCGACATTGTTGCTTTCCCCGATCGGAGCAAGTTGGCGCTGGTGACTTACGACAATCGCCGCGCCGGATATCTGGTCACGGAGCATCTGATTAAGCAGGGCCGCAGGCGCATCGCCTTCATCGGTTCGCCATTCGTCTCCAGCGCAGCTTCGGATCGAATGCGCGGATACTGCGATGCGTTGGAAGCCAATGGGCTGACGGTCGATCAGTCGATGATCCGGCCGGCGACCCTGGAAGATCTGGACTCAACTTTTTCCCAGGCATTGATGAACGAGTGCAAGGCGGACGCCATCGTCTGCAAGATGGACCATTACGCTGCCTTGGTGGGCAGGCATCTGATGGGCATGGGGCTGACAATCGGCAAGGATATTCTGCTGGCGGGTTTTGACGACGACCCGCTCGCCAGGCTGCTTCCGGTGCCGCTGACTACCATTCGTTTCGCCGCGGACCCGTTCGCCAAGACCTGCTACGATCGCCTGATGGCGCAGATGGGCCACCCATCGGAGCTGCTGCCCGGAATGACATTGATCGATGTGGAACTGGTGGTTCGAGAGTCGACCACCGGGGCCGCGGTCTCTTCCTAAATCACGATGCCTCCGGTCGGCGCCCGCAGTGTCGGCGTGAAGGAAACGATTCATGTACCACTTATCGCCTACCGACCTGGCGATCATCGTCAGCTACTTTGTATTGACGTTGACTGTCGGCCTGGCCATGTCCGCCGCGCCAGTTCCAGTCTGGACGAATACTTCCTTGGCGGCCGCTCCCTCCCCTGGTACCTGCTTGGCATCGCCGGCATGACGAATTGGTTCGACCTGACCGGCACGATGATCATCACGTCGTTCCTCTATATGCTCGGGCCGCGCGGTTTGTTCATCGAGTTTCGCGGCGGCGCGGTGCTCATGCTCGCGTTCCTTCTGGCATACACCGGCAAATGGCATCGCCGTAGCGGCTGCATGACGGGCGCGGAATGGATGTCCTATCGTTTCGGAACCGGCAAGGCAGCCGAGGCGCTGCGCCTCGTGCAGGCGGCGGTCGGCATCGTGGCGTCGATCATGATGCTCGCGTATCTGGTCCGCGGCGCAAGCTTGTTTCTCGGAATGCTTTTTCCCTTTCCGCCAATGTATTCCACGCTGGGCCTGCTGCTGATCACTTCCCTGTACACCGTCAGTGCCGGGTTCTATGGCGTGGTGCTGACGGATCTGATTCAGGGGCTCATCGTGATCGGCGCCTGCGTGATCGTGGCGGTCATGGCGTTTCACATCGTGCCCAGCGCCGGCGCGCTTTCCGCCACGGCCCAGATGGTCACCCAAAACCCAGACTGGAGTGCTTCGACCCCGGCGTTTCATGTGTACATGCCGACCGACTACGAACAATATCGCTCCCTGGTCCGGGTTATGATCTTTTACCTGATCTGCCAGATTCTCTACGGCATGGGCAGCGGTTCGGAAACGCGCTACTTCGCCGCGCGTTCGGACCGTGATTGCGGTCTGCAGTCGGCGCTGCAGGGATTCACCGTCGCATTTCGCTGGCCGATGATGATGGGCTTCGCGATAATGGGAATATACTTGGTGCACAACGCCTATCCCGACCCCACCGCAACCCAAAAAGCTGCGGACCTAATTCATCATGCTTTCCCGAATCTTCAGCCGGCCTACTGGGCCGATCGCACCAATCGCATCATCAATGCACCCGGCCAATACGCCAATCTGATACCTGGTCTGCAAAAAATCCTCGGCGACCATTGGGGCGAAAAACTGGCGCTGGTTGGCTATCACGGCACTGTCAATCCGGAGCAGATTCTCCCCGCCGTGCTCCTGACCGCGATTCCATCCGGGCTGCGCGGCATTTTGCTGGTCGCGATGTTTTCGGCAATGATGTCGTCCAAGAATGGCACCGTGAACACCGCCAGCGCCCTCTTCGTCCGCGACATCTATCAAAATGCCCTGCGCCCAAGGCACGCCATTTTGAGTTGATGCTTACCTCGTACATCGCGACGCTGACGATCGTCGCCGCGGGCTTTTATTTCGGCATCGTTGCGGGCAGCATCAACGACCTGTGGGGCTGGATCATCATGAGCTTTAACGCGGGCGCTCTGGCGCCGGGCGTGCTGCGGCTCTACTGGTGGCGCTGCAACGCGTGGGGCATGTTCGGCGGCCTGGCGCTTGGCGGCATCGGCGCGGTGCTGCAGCGCGCTTACGCATCCACAATGCCCGAATGGGAATCGTTCGTGATCATGACGTCGCTTTCTTTTATCGGCACCATCGTCTTATCAATGCTCACCGCGCCCACGCCGTCCTCAACTCTGCAAAATTTTTTCCGCACCACCCGTCCCTTTGGCTTGTGGGGCCGATTGATGCGCGAACTGCCCGTCGATCAGCAGCACGCCCTCCGCAAAGAGCATCGCACCGACATTCTCACCGTCCCCTTTGCTCTTCTCACTCAGGTCACGCTCTTTCTGATGCCGATGCAAATCCTAGTCAAAACCTACGGCACCTTCTGGCGAACGCTTCCCCTATTCCTCATCGGTATGATTGGCCTCTACTTTTTCTGGTGGCGCCCGCTTCCCGCCCGCGAACCGGTTGCGCTGGTCTTACCGGATACAAGTTTGGAAATGTCCGACTCGATCAAAGGTCTTAATCTCGAAGCCTCCGGAGTTGATGTAAACCGTGCAGCGATACACTGACTATACCCAGGGACGCATTCGCCAGGTTGTTCGGCGGTTATCGGCCAAAATTTACGACCAGCGCATACCCATCGACAACCTTGGGGTAGCCGGCCCCACCGATCGAATCAGCTATGCGACTGCGCAGGATCTGCATGACTTCCGTCCAGCAAAGCTGGGCGACCAGTTCGGTCCGTATTGGGCGACATTCTGGTTTCGCGCGAACGTGGAAGTCCCCGCCGCCTGGAAGGGCAGCCGGGTCGATCTTCTGTGGGATACCCAATCCGAAGCGACTCTCTGGATTGACGGCAAAAGCGTGCAGGGGCTGAACATGACCTCGGGCGATCGCCCCGACGCCATCCTGCTGGATTGCGCCCGCGGCGGCGAAACATTGTCGTTCCAGATTGAGATGGCCTGCAATTCGAAGTTCGGCAAAGCCCCCTTCGTCGGACCGCCGCCGCCCGAGCCCGTCATCAGCCCGTTTCATCTGCGGCGTTGCGAAATCGCCCGTTTCAACCCGCGCGTGGGAGATTTACTTTGATTCGCTGACGCTGATCGGTCTTTACGACGAGCTGGCAAAAGAGGGTGATGTTTCGGACAAGAGCTGGGCCGGTCTTCTTCTCGCGGAGCTGAATCGTTTTTGTAACGAATTCGACCCGGATAATGAAACAACTTGGCCAGGGGGCCAGGCGATTCTGCGCGGCTTATACCTCAATCGCAACGGCACCCGCCAGCTTGAAATCAGCGCCATCGGCCATGCCCACATCGACACCGCCTGGCTATGGCCCTTGGCCGAGACGCACCGCAAGTGCGAGCGCACCTTCACCACCGCTACCACGTACATGCGTGACTATCCCGAGTTCCGCTTTGCATGTTCGCAGGCGTACCAATACGCCGCGATAAAGGAACGCAATCCCGATTTGTATAGCCGTATCAAGCAACGAATCGAAACCGGGCAGTGGATCGTGGTCGGCGGCACATGGATCGAGCCGGACTGCAACATCCCGTCGGGCGAATCGCTGTGCCGGCAGTTCCTCGTCGGGCAGCGATATTTCGATCGCGAGTTTGGCATTCGTTGCAAAGAGTTCTGGAATCCCGACGTTTTTGGCTATAACGGGCAGCTTCCGCAGATCATGCGGCTGGCGAGCATCAAACGCTTCCTCACGCAGAAGCTTTCCTGGAACCGTTTCAACAAACCCCGCCACGGAACGTTCATCTGGCAAGGGATAGATGGCAGCGAGGTCCTCGCCCATTTCCCGCCGGCCGACACCTACAACGCAATGATGTCCGGCCCCGAAGGCCATATCGCATGGCTACGGGCGAATATCGCTCAGTTCAAGGATCACGACCGCGCCCACCACGGCGCGATGCTGTTCGGTTACGGCGACGGTGGAGGCGGACCGACCAAGGACATGCTTGAAACGCTGCGCCGGTGCGCAGATTTACAGGGCTTGCCGCGAATTCACCAACGCTCGAGCGACGAGATTTTCGAATTGATCGAAAAAGATCTCACCGATCCCCCGCTTCAGACAGGGGAACTCTATTTTGAATATCACCGGGGTACCTATACCTCGCAGGCGCTGATTAAGCGCAACAATCGCAAGGCCGAGAATCTTCTTCACGATTTGGAATTCCTGGCTACCGCCATGAAGCCGGCGCCGAAGTACCCGCGAAAGCAGATCAACCAGCTTTGGGAAGTGCTGTTGCTCAACCAGTTCCACGACATTCTGCCGGGCAGTTCGATCAAAGAAGTGTATGACGATAGCGCCGAGCAATTCCGAAATTTCTTTGTAGAAGGCGAGCGGCTGATCGATTCGGTCGCCGGTAACGGAAAGACATTGGTGAACACCATCGGGTTTAGCCGCCGGGAAGTTTGCGAGCTTGATGGCAAGCTGCGCTCCGTCAGCGCCGCGCCTTTCTCCACGGCGGTTGCGGCCAAGCCAACCGGTGGTCGGGCCACCATTGCGCGAAAAGACGGTGGGGTCGTGCTGAGCAATCAGCACCTGATCGCTCGCTTCGAATCCACCGGAATACTGAGCAGCCTGGCTCACCGCGCCAGCGGCCGCGAGACGCTTGCCGGGAATGGAAACGTCTTTGAAACGTATGACGATCGGCCCAATGATTTTGACGCGTGGGACGTTGATCCATTCCATCTCGAAACATGCAAGCCGGCAGAGGGAGCACATTCCGCGTCAGTCGCTTGCGATGATCCCTTACGCGTCGAAGTTCGCTTCGAATTCAAGATCGGCAAACGCTCCTCAATCGAGCAGACCATTCGGCTCGACGTAGATTCGCCACGGTTGGAATTTCATTGCAAGGTAAACTGGCATGAGGACCAGACATTTCTCAAGGTCGCGTTTCCCATAAACGTCCGTTCGATGAACGCAACGTATGAGATGCAGTTCGGTAACGTGGAACGCCCGACGCATTTCAATACCACGTTCGATCTGGCCCGATACGAGGTACCCCTGCACAAGTGGTTTGATCTATCCGAGCACGGATTCGGCTGCGCGATTCTCAGCGAAAGCAAGTACGGCGGCAGCACGCTGGGCAATACAATGCGTTTGTCGCTGTTGTGCGCACCACAAAGCCCCGACCCCACCTGCGATCGCGGGCAACATGATTTTGCCTGGGCGATCATGCCGCATTCATCCGGCTGGCGCGACGCGGGCGTGGTCGCCGAAGCGTTTCGGTTCAACTTTCCGTTGCGGCAGCTTGGCAACGCTCCGTCCGAAAGCTTCGCATCGGTGGACGATCCCAATCTCGTCATCGACTCTATCAAGCGTGCCGAGGACAGCGACGCGGTAATCCTGCGTCTTTACGAATGCCACGGCGCGCGGGGAAGCGCCAGATTAAATCTGTCCGGCCGTTTCTCGACGGTCACACCATGCAATATCCTGGAAGAACCCACCGGCCCATCGCAGCCGATCGTCGCCGGACAGCCGCTGCCTATTGCTTATGGTCCGTACCAGATCATTTCTTTGAAGATCGAATAGGCGCGACGAATTCCGTTAGGTTCTGTCAAACTTTAACACCTGAGCGCTGCAGGGTGGAAGCAAAAGCTCCAAAGGAAAGCGCGTTACGATGCGAGTATCCCCGCTCAGCAATTCGTGACACGTAAAAGACCCCTCCGTTCCCAGGTCAGGCCCGAGATCCACCGAGATATGCTGAGCACTGCCTATATCAAAATTGCACGCCACGAGAAATCCCAACGCCTTTGCCTCGGTATCCCGACGAAATACGGCAATGATGGCGGGATGCCCATCATCGACGAACCAGCAGTTCTCTCCGCACCGAAACGCCGGATACTCCGCGAGAATGGAGTTCACCCGCGCGATGAAACGCGAGAATTTCGCTTCGGCAGGATATGTTATCTTCGGTTTCCGGCCGACGAAATTGATCCGTTCGCTTTCTCCGAACTCCACACCCTCCGGCATTCCCGTCGCGCCGGTTCCCAGCAGGCGCGGAGGCCACATAACGCGGGATTGTCGAATCGGCGGTACCAAATTCCTGGGCCGGTGCCCCCGAATCGTGCGACGTAATCGGCATGAAATACCGAACGTGCCCCGAAACGCGGTGGATGTTCTTCAAATAGTCGCGGAGTTCAGGCACAAACTTGCAAATCCACGGCGTCGCCAGGCAGAGGTTCAATCCCCACTCCGATCCCGTTCGAAGCAGCGTGTTTTCGTCCGTGAAATATTCGGCGATAATGCCGACTTCGGGATATTCGCGATGCAATGAAGCGGTCATCGCCGAAACGAAATTTGGATCGCTGCTGTGCAGGTTGTCGAAACGTACGAAACCTCCCGTATCGTTGGCATACTTCGCCCAGAACAGGGCGTAATCGGTCATGTAAGACCATATTTCCAAACGGACCGCTTCGGATGGATGTTCGTAATTGATCAAAACCAGATCGTCCCAATTCCGCCAGCCCTGATCCGACCAATACCCGGCTCGCTTCAATCCATCCGGCTGATTCTGGTCCGGCACAATCCAATCCGGTGCTCGCTGCGCCATGGTGCTGAGCACCCCCACATGGTTTAACACCAGATCAAAAACAAGGCGAATCCCCAATCTTTTGGCTTCCGCGACAAAGTCTTCCAACTGCGCCAGGCCGTCTTCGCGCGATCCAGCCATTAGATAGCTGGGGTCAATGGCAAAGAAATCTTTCGCCGAATACGGACTTTCCGATTTATCCATCGCCGTTATGGGCAATAGATGGACCGCATTAAAACCCATGTCGCTGATCCGTTTCAAATCAGCTTTCCAATCGGCAATCGTCCCGGAAACGTCCGGGATCAGCGTATAGATGCGCACACCATCGACCTGCGGCGGATCAACCCAAATCCAGGCATCAGGCACGGTATCGCCCAGCCAGGTTGCGCCGCCATCCAACGAGAACTCAGCCCGGAAGGAATGCAGACCGGGATGACTGGGAGTTAACCGGCAAGCAAACGTCCGCTCATCTTTGCGCTCAAACGGGAGCTGAATCGATGATTTATCCTCGTTCGGGTCGAGTTTCTCGATGACCAAAGCTCGAATATTTGCCGCAACGGGGTCTCCGGTTGTGATAGTCAACATCAGAGTTCCCCCCTGCGAAACGCGCGAGAAGTTTCGCCGGCCCACGGGATAGGAACGGGAAATTTTGTCCGCGATGGGATGGACGCGCGGGCGTACAGGCAGAACCGGGATTTGACGGTGTTCGCTCGGCATTCGCCGCTCCCAATCAAGCCTTCGCCGGCGACGCCAGCGCGTTGTTCACGATCTCCTGCGCTTCGTTCACAATGGCTTGCAGATGTTTCTCGTCGCGGAAACTCTCGGCGTAAATCTTGTAAATACTTTCGGTTCCGGATGGGCGGGCGGCAAACCAGCCGCTGGCGGTCGTCACTTTCAAACCGCCGATCGGGGCGTTGTTGCCCGGAGCGCGCGTCAGCTTGGCGGTGATGGGATCACCGGCCAAATTCGACTCCTTCACCAACTCCGGTGACAGCTTGGCGAGCCTCGCCTTCTGCTGCGGTGTCGCCGGCGCATCGATGCGCGTGTAATACGGCGTGCCGAACTCCGCCGTCAGATCGCGGAAATGTTCGCCCGGATCTTTGCCGGTGCGGGCGGTGATTTCCGCCGCGAGCAAGTCCATGATCGGGCCGTCTTTGTCCGTCGTCCAGACGGTTCCGTCGAGGCGAAGAAAACTTGCTCCCGCACTTTCTTCGCCGCCAAAACAGATCGAGCCGTCGAACAGTCCCGGCGCAAACCATTTGAATCCAACCGGCACTTCGAAGAGTTTGCGGCCGAGCTTGTTCACCACATGATCGATCATGCTGCTGCTGACCAGCGTCTTGCCGACGGCCGCATTCGCCGACCATCCCGGGCGATGGCTGAGCAAATATCCAATGGCAACCGCCAGATAATGATTGGGATTCATCAAGCCCGCCGACGGCGTGACGATTCCGTGCCGGTCCGAGTCGGGATCGTTGGCGAACGCGACGCGGAATTTGTCCTTGAGGCCGACGAGCCTGGCCATCGCGTACGGACTGGAGCAATCCATCCGGATTTTCCCGTCGTGATCCACCGTCATGAACCCGAATTGCGGATCGAGTTTTGAGTTCACGACCGTGATATTCAGCTTGTAAATGGAATTGATCGGCTCCCAATAGGGCAACGCCGCTCCGCCCAGCGGATCCACGCCCAGCTTCAAACCAGCGCCGCGAATCGCCTCCATGTCCACGACGTTCCGCAGGTCGTTGACGTAGGGCAGAATGAAATCTTCTGTGTGCGTGGTCGCCGCCTTGATCGCGGCGGCAAACGGCACGCGCTTCACACCGGCATTATTCCCGCGCAATAATTCGTTGGCGCGATCCTGCACCCAGCCCGTAACATCGGTGTCGGCGGGGCCGCCGTTGGTCGGATTATATTTGAAGCCGCCGTCCTCCGGCGGATTGTGCGAAGGGGTGATGACGATGCCGTCGGCCAGACCGGTCTTGCGTCCGCGATTGTAAACGATGATCGCGCGCGAGATGACCGGCGTCGGCGTTACCCCATCGTCCGGCTGGATGAAAGTTTCCACACCGTTGGCCGCAAGAACTTCCAGCGCCGTGCGCTGGGCCGGACGCGGATAGCGCGTGCGTGTCCTTGCCCATGAAAAGCGGGCCGCGTGATGTTCTGGCCCCGCCGATAATCACAAATCGCCTGCGTGATCGCCAGAATGTGCGCCTCGGTGAATGTCCCGCGCAGCGACGAGCCGCGATGCCCGCTGGTGCCGAAGCTGACCAATTGGTTTGGGTCGGCCAGATCAGGCTTTCGCTCGTAATACTCACGTTCAAGCCGGGCCAGATCGACCAGCATTTCCTTGGGAGCCGGTTTACCCGCCAGCGGGGAGATCGCGATGCTCATTGTTCATCCCTTTTCTTCACCGGGACACGGTTTCACGTTCCAAATCTCCGTCGCATATTCGGAGATGGTTCGGTCGCTGGAGAATTTTCCGGACGCGGCCACGTTCAAAATCGCTTTGCGCGCCCAGGCGTCCTGATCGGAGTATAGGTCAATCAGCTTCCGATCCGCATCAAGATAACTGTCCAGATCCGCCAGGTGCATATAGTGATCGCCACGCGTCAGGAGCGTGTCGCGCAATTCGTTGAAGATGCCCGGTTCATACCGGCTGAAATGGTCGGAGAAAATCAGGTCCAGCGCGGCTCGCGTCTCGGGATCGTTTTCGTAATGCCAATATGGGTTGTACCAGCCCCGGCTGTCCGCCACCTGCTTTGCCGTCAAGCCGAATAGGAAAAAGTTTTCCTCGCCCGCTTCCTCAGCCATTTCGATGGTTGACCCATCGCGCGTGGCCGACGGTCAGCGCACCGTTCATCATGAACTTCATGTTGCTGGTGCCGCTGGCTTCATAGCCCGCCGTCGAAATCTGGTTGGAGACATCTCCCGCCGGAATCAACCGCTCGGCCAGCGTTACTGAATATTCGTCCAGGAAAACGACGTTGAGCTTCCTCCGCATAGCCGGATCACCATCAATTGTCCCGGCTAGATTATTGATGAATTTGATGATGACCTTAGCCAGGTGATACGCCGGCGCCGCTTTGCCGGCGAAGAAAAATGTCCTTCGCGGGATTTTAAGGTCGGGATTAGCGCGCAGCCGGTTGTAAAGCACCACGATCCGCAGCGCGTTGAGCAATTGCCGCTTGTATTCGTGAATTCGCTTGATCTGGCAATCAAAGATCGTGTCCGGATCAACCACTTGCCCCGTGCTGATCTTGAGCCAATCAACAAACCGCACTTTCGCTTCGCGTTTGGCTTTGAGGAAGGCGTCGCGAAAGCGTTTGTCGTCCGCCAGCGGCTTAAGTTTCCGCAATTCATTGAGATCGCCGATCCAACCATCGCCGATAGCTTCAGTAATCACGCCGGCCAGCGAGGGGTTCGACAAAAGAAGCCAGCGGCGGGGCGTCACGCCGTTGGTCTTATTGTTAAACCGCTCCGGAAACATTTCGGCCAAATCCTTGACGGTTGTCGTTCGCAGCAAAACGGAGTGAATCGCCGAAACGCCATTGGTGCTGTGCGAGCCGACTATCGCCAGATTCGCCATGCGGATTTTCCGCCCGCCCGTCTCCTCGACAAGACTGATGCGCTCCACGCGCCCCTCGTCGCCTGGAAATTTCGCCCGCACGTCGTCGAGCAAACGCCGGTTGATCTCGTAAATGATCTCAAGGTGACGCGGCAGCAGCGTTTCAAACCATTCGACCGGCCATTTCTCCAGCGCTTCGGGCAAAAGCGTGTGATTCGTATACGCCAGCGTTCGCCGGGTAATATCCCACGCCTCGTCCCAGCCAAGCTTGGCATCATCGAGCAAAATACGCATCAACTCCGGCACCGCCATCGTCGGATGAGTATCGTTGAGCTGGATGGCCAGATGTTCCGGCATCTGCTTCCAGTCCGAATTGGTTTCGCGAAATCGGCGGACAAGATCCGCCAGTGAACAGGCGACCAGAAAATACTCCTGAACAAAACGCAAACCTCTTCCCTGACTGGTTGAATCATCCGGATAAAGCACGCGCGTGAGCGATTCCGCCGTCAGCATCTCCGCGAGCGCGCCGACAAAATCCCCGCTGCTGAATCTTTGGAAGTCGAAGAAATCCGAACTGGTGGCGGCCCAAAGCCGAAGCGTGTTGACGGTCTTGCCGCCGTATCCGACAACCGGCCGGTCATACGGAAAGCCGATCAGATCCGATGGTTGTCCCGGAACGGCCTGCAGGCTTCCAGCTTCCATCTTAAACGAACAATTAAGATTGACCTTCACCTGCTGATCCGGCCGCGCGACTTCCCAAGGGTCCGGGCGACGCAGCCAATTATCCGGCTTTTCCTGCTGCCATCCGTCCTTGATGGACTGTTTGAACATCCCGTATTCATACCGCAGGCCATACCCCATCGCGGGAAGCTGCATCGTGGCCATCGAATCCAGAAAGCACGCCGCCAGCCGACCCAATCCACCATTGCCCAGACCGGCATCGGGTTCCGTTTCGACAAGATGCGGCCAGTCGATGGCTTCTTTGGCGTCCAACTGTTTCACCAACGGATCCAGCAGAAGGTTCGTGATGTTGTTAGCCGAGCGAACGGCCGATCAGGAACTCCATCGAAAGATAATAAATCCGCTTGGGATTCTCGCTGCTGATAAGTCCATTCGGTGTCTATCCAGCGTTGCGAAAGAACATCGCGGATTGATCGAGCGACTGCCTCAAAATGTTCGCGCTGGCTGGTGCCCGCGGAATCCTGGACGTTGTCGAATAAGAGGTGCCGCTCATAAAGTCCATCCGCCCCGGTAAATTGGATCGTGGCATTCATTCATGTCTCCACTTGTTGCGCCTCTGGAGAAGTTCCTAGGGTCCGTGTTGTACCCTTGTCCAAATCAAATACAAAGATGTCAGCAATTTCAACACACATCCGGTGAAACCGATTCACTTTTGATCTAGCATATCCGTCGCTCGTGAACTGGAGGTTACCGTAATGAACGTTCTCGTGATCGATGTTGGTGGTACACACGTCAAGATTCTGGCCACTGGCCAGGAGGCCCATCGCGAATTTGAATCCGGCCTATCGATGACGGCCCAAAAGATGGTTTCCCAGGTCCTCAAACTCGCCGACGGTTGGACATGGCAGGGGGTATCGATCGGCTACCCAGGCCCGGTTCTTCGCGGTCGGCCCGTCGCCGAACCGCACAATCTCGGCCGCGGCTGGGTGGGTTTCGATTTCGAGTCCGCATTCAAATCTCCCGTTAAGATGCTCAACGATGCCGCCATGCAGGCGCTGGGAAGCTATCAGGGTGGAAAAATGCTTTTCCTGGGCCTCGGAACTGGCCTAGGATCGACCATGATCGTGGACGGCATCATCGAGCCAATGGAGCTGGCCCATCTTCCTTATAAGAAAAAAACCTACGAAGACTACATCGGAATTCGAGGATTGAAGCGGGTGGGCAAAAAGAAATGGCGGCGTTACGTCAAGGATGTTGTGGATCGCCTGGCCGCCGCCCTCGAACCGGAGTATGTGATCCTCGGCGGGGGCAACGCCCGCAAGCTCAAAGTGCTGCCTCCCAATTGCCGTTTGGGCGAGAACACCAATGCGTTCATAGGCGGCTTTCGGCTCTGGGAATCGTCCGTTGCGGGAAAGTGACGCAATCTCAAATCACCCCCATGAAAAACAAAAATAAGGAGTACCAATCATGCAAATCGGAATGATCGGCCTCGGTCGTATGGGCGCAAACATGGTGAAACGGCTTCTCAAGGGGGGCCATAAGTGCGTGGTTTACGACCGGTCAACCGACGCCGTGAAAGAATTGGCCGGCGTGGCGCGACCGGCGCGGCATCCCTCGCCGCTTTCGTGAAAAGCCTGGCAAAGCCGCGAGCGATCTGGCTGATGGTCCCGGCCGGAGCCGTGGATATGACGATTCACAATCTCATTGATATCGTGGAAAGCGGCGACATCATCATCGACGGCGGCAACTCTTACTACATCGACGATATTCGTCGTGCCAAAGAACTGGCTTCAAAACAAATTCACTACGTCGACGTCGGAACCAGCGGCGGCGTCTGGGGTGCCGATCGCGGCTACTGCCAGATGATCGGTGGCGAACTGGCGATCGTTCAGCACCTCGACTCGATCTTCGCCACCCTCGCGCCCGGCATCGGCGATATTCCCAAAACGCCCGGACGCGACAAGCTCGGCGGCACCAGTGAAAAGGGCTATCTCCACTGCGGACCCAACGGCGCCGGCCATTTCGTGAAGATGATTCACAACGGCATCGAATACGGCATGATGGCCGCCTATGCTGAAGGCCTTAGCATTCTCCGCAATGCCAACGTCGGCAAAAAAAATCGCGAAACCGATGCCGAAACCACCCCATTGCGCAACCCCGAACTCTATCAATTCGATTTCAACCTCACCGACATCGCCGAAGTCTGGCGTCGCGGCAGTGTCGTGGCCTCGTGGCTTCTAGACCTCACCGCCGCCGCACTGGTTGAGGATAGCGAGCTTTCGAAATTCGCCGGACGTGTCTCCGATTCCGGGGAAGGCCGCTGGACCGTCGCTGCCGCCATTGACGAATCCGTCCCCGTCCCCGTCCTCTCAGCCGCGCTCTTCCAGCGTTTCGCATCCCGTGGTGAGGCGGACTACCAGGACAAGCTTTTGTCGGCGATGCGCCTTCAATTCGGCGGCCATTTGGAAAAACCGTCCGCCGCTAAACCGTAACCCCAAAAAGGGAGAAACCCCATGACTCAGTCTCTTTCCGACGCCCTCGTTTTCTTCGGAGCGACCGGCGACCTGGCCTATAAGAAAATCTTTCCCGCGCTTCAGGCCATGATCAAGCGCGGCTATCTCGAAGTGCCGGTCATCGGCGTCGCCAAGGCCGGATGGAATCTCGATCAGTTCAAGGCCCGCGCCCGCGATAGCCTCGAAAAGCACGGCGGCGTCGATGCCGCGGCGTTTAACAAGCTGTGCGGCCTGCTGCGATATGTCGATGGCGCCTACGAGGATCCCGCCACATTCCAAACATTACGGCAGGCTCTTGGCCCGGCTCAGCGACCGGCTCACTACCTCGCCATCCCGCCCGCACTTTTCGGCCTTGTCGTCGGCCAACTTGGCAAATCCGGCTCCGCCAAGGGCGCTCGCGTTATCATTGAAAAACCCTTCGGCCGCGATCTCGCGTCAGCCGTGGCGCTCAACGCAACCCTCCTGGCCAATTTTGATGAGAGCGCGATATATCGAATCGATCACTACCTGGGCAAGACCCCGGTCCGCAACCTTCTCTATTTCCGTTTCGCCAACGAAATCCTCGAACCGATCTGGAACCGGCAGCACGTCCACAGCGTGCAGATCACCATGGCCGAGAACTTTGGCGTGCAGGGCCGCGGAGTCTTCTACGACGAAGTCGGCGCGATTCGCGATGTGGTTCAGAATCACCTGCTTCAGATCGTCGCCCACCTCGCCATGGAGCCCCCGGTGGGAATCAATAGCGAAGCGGTTCGGGACGAAAGGGTGAAGGTCCTCAAGGCCATCGCTCCGCTCGATCCGTCCCACGTCGTCAAAGGTCAATTTCGCGGATATCGCAATGAGCCGGGCGTTGCTCCCGATTCGCAGGCCGAAACTTTCGCGGCCGTTCGGCTCGAGATCAACTCCTGGCGGTGGAAGGGCGTCCCATTCCTGATCCGCGCCGGAAAACGTCTGCCGGTCACATGCACCGAAGTTATGGTCGAATTCCACCAGCCGCCGCAGATCTATTCGCGGACGTCATTGCCCGCCAACTACTTCCGGTTTCGGATCAGTCCCGACATCGCGATCGCTCTGGGAACCCAGATACTGGATGAATCCGACGCAACACAGGCGCGAGCCGTCGAGTTGGTCGTGACCCAGGACACAAGCACCGGCGGCATGGATGCCTACGAACGCCTTCTGCACGATGCCATGAAAGGAGATTCCACCCTCTTCGCCCGGGAAGATTCCGTCGAGGAAGCCTGGCGAATCGTCGAACCCGTTCTGGGAACAGCGACCCCGGTATTTGACTACGACCCCAACACCTGGGGCCCGGCCGAGGCTCAGCAGATCATCGCCGGCGACGGCCCTTGGCACGATCCCATTGTTGTTACTTGATTCAGTCCACCTGCCGGAGCTGCAATGAATCGATCACCTTGTCATGCGCGAGCGCGTTGGTGATCACGATCAGCCATGAGCCTTTGTCGCACCATTGCCGCCGTTTAAGAAAGGCCATCGCGTCCAGAATCGTTTGCTCCGGATCGGCGTTGAACGGCATGAGAAACGGCTCCACTCCCCACGGCAGCAGCAACTGGCGGAAAAGCACTTCATCATCCGTGAACGCATAGATCGGCACGCTCACCGCCCGCAGCGCTGCCAGCGTGTACGCCAGAAATCCGCTTCGCGTGAAAACGACGATGCCGGAATTGCCCATCTCCTGCGCCAAAACCGCCGCCGAGCGCAGCATCTTCGCCTTCGGTTCCACCAGCTTGATGACTTCATTGAGGCCCCGTGTTTCGGTCGGCTCGATCGTATTGACGATGTTCTTCATGACCTCAACGCATTCCAACGGATACAACCCCGTGGTGGTTTCGCCCGACAGCATCACCGCATCGGCCCGCTCGCGCACCGCAGTGGAAATATCGGAAATCTCCGCCCGCGTCGGCATCGGTGCGCAGATCATCGATTCCAGCAGATGCGTCGCGATGATGACCGGCTTACCCTCGGTTAAACACACCTCCACAATGCGCGTCTGCACCAGCGGCAACGTGTGATAATCGATCTCGATCCCCAGATCCCCGCGCGCCACCATGACGGCGTCCGCGATCCTCACGATCGACTCCAAATTCCGCACCCCGCACTGATCTTCGATCTTCGCGATGATCCGCGCCTTGGACCCCAGATGGTCCAGCAGCGTTCGCAGCACCAGTATGTCCTCGCTCCGCCGCGCGAATGACAAAGCGACAAAGTCAATCCCCGCCTCGACCCCCGCGCGGACATCTTTCGCGTCCTTTTCCGTCAGCGACGGCAGATTCACCTCCACGCCCGGAAGATTGATGTGCCGGCGCGAGCCCAGTTTTCCCGGCGTAACCACCCGGCAACGAACGTGCGTCTCATCCTTGTCGATCACCTCCATGCGAATCAGCCCGCTGTCCAGCAGCATCGTCGCGCCAACGCTCACATCCGCCGGCAGACCCGGATAATTCACGTCGATTCCCGCAGCTCCATCCGACGGCTTGTCCGTATAAAACTCGAATATTTCCCCCGTCTTAAGCTCGATCGGCGAAGTAACCGCCCCGGTGCGAATCTCCGGCCCCTTTACATCCATCATCACCGCCACGTGCCGATGAATCTCCTGGCTCGCTTCGCGGATGCGTTTGACGACGGACAAAACCCATTCTCCCGTCCCGTGCGCCATGTTAAGCCGGATAACATCCACCCCGGCGGCGATCATCTGCCCAAGTCGTTCGTGAGATTCCGTGGACGGCCCCACGGTGGCTATGATTTTCGTATGTCGGTAATGACCGCGCATGAGGAGTCTCAAATGACGGCTTGACTGCGCGGTTGGTTGCGTGACCCGCCGCAAGTCGCACCGGCGGTCACGCCACGACTCTACCAAGAGCGCGTGCCGAAGCAAAGAAAATCCTAGGAAGATGAATTTCTCCCCAGGGCAACCCCGCCGCAATCGGTGGACCTAAAAGAAGATAAACCGCGAAGTCGCGAAGGCCGCGAATAGCATAGGGCGATCAAGCCCCTGTTTGACCCACCAACCCACCACCCTTAAAATCCCGTCACCCAAGTGAACGGCAATCTCCCCGCCGAAAACTCCCCTCAAAATAATTCCCGGCGAAAGGCACGTCTCGCTTTAGCGCTTCTTTTGGGGATCAACCTTTTCAACTACGTCGATCGTTACATTCTTTCTGCCGTCCAGGAAGTCGTTCGCGTCCAGTTCCACGCCAGCAGCGCCGCTATCGGATCGCTCGCACTGGCCTTTTTGCTCACGTACATGCTCCTCTCCCCGATCTTCGGTTGGCTCGGAGATCGGTTCTCGCGCTGGATAATTATCGGCATCGGCGTCACTCTCTGGAGTTTGGCCAGCGGAGGCTCGGGACTGACAACCACCTATTCGTCGCTGGTCGTCATGCGATGTCTCGTCGGTGTCGGCGAAGCCGCCTACGGACCCGTTGCGCCAACAATCATTTCTGATCTCTATCCCGTCGCCGAACGAGGCAAGGTTCTCGCCTGGTTCTACGCCGCCATTCCCGTCGGCAGCGCCCTTGGCGTCATCGCCGGCAGCCCCTTCGCTTATCCGGGCCGGTGGCATCTCGCGTTTTTCCTTACGCTGCCGCCCGGCATTCTCCTGGGCGTCTGGTGCTTCTTCATGAAAGATCCCCCTCGCGCCTCCGATGAAAACCCCGGCGAAAAGCGAAAAATTACCTTCGCTGACTACAAAGTCCTCCTCAAAATCCCCAGCTATCTCCTCAACACTGCCGCCATGACCGCAATGACCTTCGCCATCGGCGGCGTTGGTTTCTGGATGCCCACTTATCTCACCGCCGAGCGCGGCTTGAAGCCCGAGCTTGTCGGATCCATCTTTGGTCCCATCCTCGTCGTCGCCGGCCTCGTCGCCACACTCACCGGCGGAATCGCCGGCGATCGCCTGCGCACCAAATTCCCCGGCAGTTACTTTCTCGTTTCCGCCCTCGGCATGCTCGCAGGATTTCCCCTGTTCCTTCTTCTCCTGATCACTCCATTCCCCTGGGCCTGGATTGTCCTCTTCGCGGCCGTTTTCTGTCTCTTCTTCAACACCGGCCCAAGCAACACCGCCCTGGCCAACACCGCTCCGCCACAAATCCGCGCATCTGCCTTTGCCCTCAATATCCTGGTCATTCACATTTTCGGCGACGCGATTTCCCCCAGCATCATCGGCAAAATTCGCGATCATAGCGGCTTCAACATGGGTTTCGTCGTGGTCTCCATCACAATGCTCATCGGCGGCGTCTTATGGCTGTGGGGCATGAAATATCTTGCCGAAGACACTCGGGCGGCGCCGACGCTGCTTCGATGATTTGGGCAGCGAATCGTGGTCTGCGCTTAAACGTACTGCGTGAAAAAACGGATCGAGTAACCATCCGGCGTAGTCACGCCGAAGTTCGGCAAAGCGTGTTCATCAATAATTGGGCTGACCGCCACCCCCTGGTCCGCGATCTTCTTCCGATGCGCGATCAATACATCCGGTCCTCCATCGACCCAGAAGAAAGGATTGATGCTCGATGAGGGACGAATCTCGGCCTCGGCCGCTCGCCGCACCCAGATTTTTCCCATCGTCCCCGCCGTTAAACTGGCGCGCGGCAGGCGACCCATCGCGTCCGGAGTATCCATCCAACGCCGCGGAAAGCCAAGTTTCTCGAAAAATTTGAGGTTGGCTTCTACGTCCGTTACCAGAAACTCGACGCTTATTAAATTATACCCGCCGGCCGGTGCTTGTTGTTCAGCCATGGCAACCTTTCCTTTAACGATGGAGCTAATTCGCTTACTACCAGTCATCCGTTTCTCGGCATCGCGGGCTTTTGCTGACGACCGCCTTAAATTCGTCAAAAATGCGTCCGGGATTGCGTCCACGCCATCCCGCATCATCAGAGACTTGATCTCGAGCAGCGCTCGACTGACGCGCTTCCTCGCGGCCTCGGACGTGATGCTCAACGCACTACCGATCGCGGCAAAGCTCTCCCGCCGATAAAACCTGCGGACGACCATTTCTCGTTCGAGGGCTGGAAGCTGCGCGATGCTGTCTTCCATCAAAAGAAGAAGCCGGCCGTCTTGAGAAACCTTGTCAACGTCGTCTCGTGCCAGCGCCGGACCAGCGAGTTCTTCGAATGCTGCTCTCCGCGATTGTGATCGCAGCAGCCTTGCGCATGTAAAGTGCATCACATGGAATAGCCACGCCGACAGCGAACCGCGCTTGGATTCCACCAACTGCGACGCTTTGCCGGCCAGTACGACGTAGATGGCTTGTACCGCATCATCAGCAAGATGATCATCGCGCAAGCGCCGACGTGCCGCCGAAAATATCCATTTGCTGTGTCGCTCGACCAACTGCGCAAAGGCCAACTCATCGCGGCTGGCTACGTACGAGCGCAATAACTCAATGTCGGCCGGCTCCAAAGCACTTCCGTTCTATAGTCAAATGCCCGATTAACAAGAAAGCGGACAACAATGGAAGGACAAGGCTCGAATCTCACTTCTCCACAAACGCCTTCAATCTCGCAAGCGCTTGATCCCATTGCCTGGAGATGCCATCGAGCGCGCGTCGCGCTTCATCGAGCCGCCTGGGCTCAAGTTCAAAGAGGTTCTCGCGTCCCCGGCGAACGCCGCGAACCAGCCGGGCATCCTGGAGCACCCTCAGGTGTTTAGTAATCGCCTGCCGCGTGAGCGCCGAGCCTTCGGTGAGGCGCACGATCGAGAATGGCGTGCCTTCGCTGAGCTTTGCGAGCAGGTTCAGCCGCGTTGTGTCTCCCAGTGCGGCGAACACCGGTGCGCTTCCGCGCATTTCCCGAACCGCACTATCGCGGCTTATGGGTGACATAGGCCTCGATGTTCTTGAACTGCTCGCTCCATCCGCCGCTGTTCATACGGAACGCCTCATCGCGTCGAGCCGCCGGGATCGAATCAAAACCCGACTCCGTGACGATCAGCAGCGTTCCGGCCGCCGTTTTCTCGATCTTGAATTCGACCAGCGTCGGCCGTTCCTTCGAATAGTCCACCTTCGGGTCGATGGCGTACGGATGCCAATGGAAAGAAAAAAGCCGCTCAGCCTCCATCTTCTGAACCACGACCTCCATCACCAGATGCTCGTACCCGGGATACGTAATTCGTCCCCGCGTAGTTTTTCCGGGAACGAACGGCGATTCCAGGCTCACCCTGAACCATTCGCCGAATTCCTTATGATCGGTGATCGCCCGCCAGATCCTGGCCGGAGGGGCGTTCAATTCGATTCTCTTTTCGATTCGATCCGTGGTCGACTTATCCACATGCAACCTCCAGGTTGCATATTAGCTCGCTTTTAAGGATTTGGCAATGGTTGTAATTCGCAATGTGGGGAAATTAGATATGTCCGGTGAAGAGCGGGGGGACTAAACGGAATCCAAAATCCGCTCCACCGACAAGCTCGGATCCTTCAACTGCTCTTCCTTCCCGATAACCGAAACCCGCCGCTCGATGAGGCTCGCGAACAATTCCTTCCGATCCTGCCGCGCCCCCGCGATGATCTGCGCCAGCCGGCCATCCGCCGCCACACCGAATTCGATGAATTGCGGCGATTCTCCGCCGGCCAGTCCGCGGATGATGCGCCGATCCACCACCCGCGCTTCGCCCCAGACCTCGAGTTCCAGGCCGAAAACTTCGCTGTCGAAGTAACTGGCCGTTTGAAATTTCGCATCGCCGCCGGCCATGTTGGTTCCCGCGATCTGTCCGGTCAGGGCCGCGCTGTCCCAATGTTGCAGGATGCGGTGCTTCCCGAACAGCGGATCGAATACCGCCGCGCAATCTCCCGCGGCAAAAATATCACGGACGCTCGTCCGGCAACCGTCATCGACCAGGATGGCCTTCTCGGCCGCGATTGGCGTCCCGCGCAAAATATCCTTATTAACCACGATCCCCACCGCCGCGACCACGAAATCGCACGGCAAGGTTTTTCCCGATGCCAGCAGGACGCGCTGAATTCTCCCATCCCCTTCCAGCCGCGCAGCCCGTTCGCTGCAATGCACGGATACCCCATGGGATTCCATGAATCGCGCGAGCCACCGTCCCGTTGTCTCCCCCGCATAATGCCGCAACGGATGTTCCTCGGCTACCACCAGATCAACGTGCAACCCCGCCTGCGTAATCGACCCGGCCAATTCCACCCCCAGCGGACCGCCGCCGATCACCATCGCCCGCCCGCGGCCCTTCGCATGCGCCTGCCCCTCCCTGGCCGCCTTGGCCATCACATGCTGCAAAAGTTCCGCGTTCTCAAGCGTGCGGAGATAATACAAACTGGGAAGCTGCGCGCCCGCGACATCCAGCGGCGCAGCGCCGCCACCTGTCGCGATCAGCAGTTTGCCGAACGAAACGCCTTCCCCATTGTCCAGCATCACCGCATTGCGCGTGGTATCGATGTTCGACACCCGCCGGCCCGTGCGCAACTGCACGCGATTCTCAACAAACCATTCCGATGGCGCGGTAAACAGCGATTCCCGGTTCTGCTGCCCGCGCAAAAATCCCTTGCTCAGCGGCGGTCGATAATACGGCCGATTGATCTCCTGCCCGACCATCAGCAGATCACCCTGGCGATCGATCTGCCGGATCGCCTTGGCCGCCTCGCTGGCGGCGACTCCGCCACCCACCAGCAAATATTTAACGTGTAGATCGCTCATTGCCGTACTCCATTGTCTATGCAATATAATACGAGTCCCGGACGCCCCATGGCCCATTTGCCTAATTGTTGATCACCCGGACCCGGCTTCGATATCTCGCCCGCACATAACAGCAATCGTCATGCCCTGTTACCAATATACCCGCTCAATGGCCTTGACTTCGGGGAAAAATGAAATATCGTTTGATGCGGATAGACGGATGGAAACGCAAATCGACCAAAAACCCGAACAAGTGCTCGGCTGGATGGGAACGCTCGCCGATGCTACCCGTCTCCGCCTCCTGCGCTTGCTGGAACGTCAGGAACTGGGCGTCGCTGAGCTGTGCGACATTCTGCAGCTTCCCCAGTCCACCGTCAGCCGGCATCTGAAAGTCCTCGGCGACCTTGGCTGGGTCCGCAACCGCAAAGAGGGAACCGCCCACTATTATCGGACGCTGCTCGACGAACTCGATCCCGCCGCCCGCCGACTATGGCTCGTCGCCCGCGAACAGACCGAACGCTGGGCCACGATCATGCAGGACCAGCTCCGCCTCCAGCGACTTCTTCAGCACCGCAGCGACAGCCAATCCTTCTTCGCCGGCGCAGCCGCCGAATGGGACAGCCTTCGCGGCCAACTCTACGGCCGGCAATTTTCCATCGCCGCCGGTCTTGGCCTGGTTTCCGAGACGCTCGTCGTCGCCGACCTCGGCTGCGGAACCGGCCATATCTCCGCGGAAATCGCCCCGTTCGTTCATCGCGTCATCGGCGTCGACAACTCTACCGCCATGTTAAAAGCTGCCCGCCGACGTTTGGCTAATTCTCCAAACATCGACCTCCGCCGCGGCGAGCTGACTTCCATCCCCATCGACGATGACTCCTGCGACGCCGCCTTAATCGTGCTGGCTCTGACCTATGTCCTCCAGCCCGCATCCGCCCTCGCCGAGGCCGCACGAATCCTCAAGCCCGGCGGCAAGGTCGTCATCATCGATCTGCTTCCACATGACCGCGACGACTTCCGCCGCCAGATGAACCAGCATTGGCCCGGCTTCGATCTTGAATCGATCCGTCGCTGGCTGACCGATGCTTCCCTGGAAGTGAAGGCCTGCCGCCCGCTTCCCCCCGAACCCAACGTAAAGGGACCGGCATTGTTTATGTCAACCGCCGTGAAAATTATCTGACATCAAGCCGGCGGCTCATTGAAGCCGATCAGTATTAACTCTTTAAGGAGATTCCCATGACCCGTGTTATGTCCGAACCGTCGAAATCGTCAAAAAAGTCCTCCGCACCCCTCGAATTCAAGGTCGCCGACCTTTCCCTGGCCGATTGGGGCCGCAAGGAAATCATGCTTGCCGAGCAGGAAATGCCCGGATTGATGTCCGTGCGCGAGGAATACGCCGCCACGCAGCCGCTCAAGGGCCTGCGCATCATGGGCTCCCTGCACATGACGATCCAGACGGCCGTGCTGATCGAAACGCTCAGCGCCCTGGGTGCTGACGTCCGGTGGTGCTCCTGCAACATTTTCAGCACCCAGGACCACGCCGCCGCCGCCGTGGCCGTCGGCCCGAAGGGAACCGTTGAGAATCCCAAGGGCATTCCCGTCTTCGCCTGGAAGGGCGAGAACCTTGAGGAATATTGGTGGTGCACCGAGCGTGCCCTCGATTTCGGCGACGGCCATGGGCCCAAACCAGATCGTCGACGACGGCGGCGACGCCACGCTGCTGATTCACAAGGGCTTTGAATACGAAAACGCCGGCAAAATCCCCTCGCCGGATTCCACCGACAACGAAGAGTTCAAGGAAATCCTCAAGCTCCTGGCCAAGTGCTTCAAACAAAACCCCCAGCGCTGGCACAAAGTCGCCGCCGAAATCCAGGGCGTTTCCGAGGAAACCACCACCGGCGTTCACCGTCTCTACGAAATGCAGAAAGCCGGCACGCTGCTCTTCCCCGCCATCAACGTCAACGACAGCGTCACCAAGAGCAAATTCGACAATCTCTACGGCTGCCGCCATTCACTCGTCGACGGCCTGATGCGCGCCACCGACGTCATGCTCAGCGGCAAAGTCGCCGTCGTCTGCGGCTACGGCGATGTCGGCAAAGGCTGCTGCCCAATCCCTCAAGGGCCAGGGCGCTCGCGTTGTCGTCACCGAAATCGATCCCATCTGCGCCCTCCAGGCCGCCATGGAAGGTTTCCAGGTCATGACCGTCGAAGATGCGCTTGCCCTTCGCCGATTTCTTCATCACCGCCACCGGCAACCACAACATCATCACCGCCGAGCACATGGCCAAAATGAAGGACAAAGCCATCGTCGGCAACATCGGCCACTTCGACAACGAGATCGACATGGCCGGCCTGAAGAAAATCAAGGGCATCAAGAAAACCAACATCAAACCGCAATACGACATGTGGACCTTCCCGGATGGCCACAGCGTTCTGATCCTCGCCGAAGGCCGCCTGCTAAACCTCGGCTGCGCCACCGGCCACCCCAGCTTCGTGATGAGCAACAGCTTCACCAACCAGACCATCGCCCAGATCGAGCTGGCGACCAACACGTCCAAATACGAAAAGAAGGTTTACGTCCTCCCCAAACACCTGGACGAAAAAGTCGCCCGCCTGCATCTGGCCAAGGTCGGCGCGAAACTGACCAAACTGACACCTGATCAGGCCAAGTACATCGGCGTGCCGGTGGATGGGCCGTATAAGGGTGAGAATTACCGGTATTGAACGTAGCTTCGCAAACTGATTTGCCGTTCCGTCGCGCCACCGCCGCCGACTTCGATGCGGTGTTCACGATAATGGTGGAAGCCGCGCTATGGCTTCAATCCCGCGGCATTTCGCAATGGTCATTCTTCCTGACCCAGCCGGGTAAGGATTTCGTCCGAAATCGAATCGGCGCCGCCGAGACGTATCTGGTCTTCGATCCGATTGATCTGCCCGTCGCCACTTTCACTCTGCATTGGAAAGATGAGGAAATCTGGGGCGAACGTGGCCTTGATGGCAACGCCGGCTATGTCCACGGCTTGGCTGTCTGTCGCCGCGCCGCGGGAAAAGGTTTGGGAAATGTCCTGCTTACCCGGGCGTCAGACCTGATCGCCCAAAATTCCCGCCGGCTGGTTCGTCTCGATTGCATGTCGCAGAATGAAGCATTGTGCAATTACTATCGCCGCGCGGGTTTTACCGATCTTGGCGTCGCCGATTCGGTTATCACGGGCAAATCTCTGCGACTATTCGAGCGGCCTATTAGCGCCGCTATACACCAAACTTGACCCAGGCATCATCGTGGGCTATCTCCGTCACAAAATAAGGAGCTAACCCCATGGCCAAAACCAAATCAAAAATCAAAAAGAAAAAAGCCAAACCCAAATCCGCCAAACCCCCGATCACTCCCCAGCGGATTACCGAACTGGCCTGGGGTTTCGCCCCCATGCTGATGCTTCACGCCGCCATCAAGAACCGCCTGTTCGACGTTCTTGATACCGGTCCGAAGACTCTGGATGAATTGACCGCCGCCATGCAATGTTCCAAACGTGGAACCCTCGCGCTCGCCGAAGCCCTGGTCGGCTTCGGTCTTCTGATTCGCCGTCGTGATCGTTTCAGTCTCGCTCCCGACACCGCCGCTTTCATGGTCTCCACCAAACCCGGCTATCTCGGCGGCCTCGTCCAGCATTTCTCGGCCCAGCTTCTGGACAACTGGCGTCAACTCCCCGAAGTCGTGCGCACCGGCAAACCCGCGACGATGGTCGACCATGAAGACCAGGGCGCCGAATTCTTCAGCAAGTTCGTCGAGGATATCTTCAACATGAGTTTCCCCGCCGCCCAGGCCCTCGCCGAAGAATTGGTGAAAAAACTTCCCGCCCACAATGGCCATCTCAAAATCCTCGATATCGCCGCAGGCTCCGGCGTCTGGAGCATCCCCCTCGCCAAACGTATCGCCAACGCCCGCATCACCGCGGTCGATTTTGCCAAGGTCCTTCCCGTCACCCACCGTGTTCTTGCGCCATCAGCTTGCCGATCGCCTCAGCACGATCGAGGGCGATATTCAAACCGTCGATTTCGGCGGCGGATTCCACATCGCCACCCTCGGCCACATTCTCCACAGCGAAGGCGCAGTCAAATCCCGCCGGCTTTTGCAAAAGGTTTACGATGCCCTCGCCCCCGGCGGCATCATTGCCATCGCCGAGTTCATCCCCAACGACGACCGCAACGGACCCGCCTATCCGCTCCTCTTCGCCGTCAACATGCTCGTCAACACCGAGGACGGCGACACTTTCACCTTCAAGCAAATGAGCGGCTGGCTCAAGGAAATCGGCTTCAAGCGCATCCGAAAAGTCGATGTCCCATCCCCATCGCCGGTCGTCGTGGCCGTCAAACCCTAGCGACTTAATCCCCCCAATAGGCAATGGGAAATAGGCAATAGATCTTTCCAAATTGCCCCACGCGCCTACAATTGTTCAAATATATATGGGTTCCCATACATCTCATTCGGACATCCGCCTGGTTCTCGACTCTTTTCGCCGGATCGTGCACGTTCTTCGCCTTTTCGACCGCGACGCCCAAAAACGCCTCGGCCTCTCCGGCGCAGGTATTCGTTCTCGAAAAACTCAAGGAGGCGGATGGCATCTCCATCAACGAGTTGGCCGACCGAACCCATACGCATCAAAGCTCCGTATCCGTCGTCGCACAAAAACTCGTCGGTCTCAAATTGGTCCAACGGACCGCATCCCCGACCGACGGCCGCCGCGTGGAATTGTTTCTAACCAAAAAGGGAAAGCGGCTTCTCGCCTCGGCGCCCCCGGCAGCCCAGAGCCGCCTCATCTCCGCGATCGGCGCGATGCCCAAAACCAGCCGCGGTCTGCTCGGCCGGCTTCTTCTCGAACTGATCCAAAATACCGGAATTGACCGTCAATTGCCGGCCCTATTTTTCGAAGATCATGCTCCCCGGTATCGCCGGCGGCTATCCAAGGAATTTCAATCCCAATGACCGATTACAACAATCACGATCATCCTGTCCAGCAGGCAAGCACCACCGATGCCTTGCCGATGTCACCTTCCCTCGGCCCCGCACTTCGCGCGGCTGGTGTGCCGTTCCGCGGCGCCCTCGTCGATGGCCGCGTTCTTTATATTTCTCTCCTGAGCATCCTTCTCGCGGTTGTATCGGCGTTCGTCGCGAAAATACTGGTGGCGTTAATCGGCCTGATCACCGGCGTCAGCTTCTTCGGCAAATTTTCCCCAGTTCTCACCGCTCCGGTCGGAAACCACCTTGGCTGGTGGATCGTGCTCATTCCGGTGGCGGGGGGGATCATCATCGGATTAATGGCCCGCTACGGTTCGGCCGGCATCCGCGGCCACGGAATCCCCGAGGCGATGGAACGCGTCCTCCTCCACGAAAGCCGCGTCCCCGCCCGCCTCACGTTTCTCAAGCCCCTTTCCGCCGCCATCGCCATCGGCACCGGTGGTCCCTTTGGCGCTGAAGGCCCCATCATCGCCACCGGCGGGGCGCTCGGATCCCTCATCGGCCAGGTCTTAAGCGTCACCGCCATTGAGCGTAAAACCCTTCTCGCCGCTGGCGCTGCCGCCGGAATGGCCGCCATATTCGGAACTCCGGTCTCCGCTGTTCTTTTAGCAATCGAATTGCTTCTGTTCGAATTCCGCCCCCGCTCATTCATTCCCGTCGCCCTCGCCAGCACCGTCGCTGCCGGCACCCGATTCACGCTGCACATGCCGTATCCCGTTTTCCAATTGCCCGCTCTTACCCAGCCTTCACTCTCCGCGATGGCGATTTACCTGCTCATCGGCGCGCTGGTGGGAGTCGCTTCCGTAGGGGTCACGCGCTGCGTTTATGGCATCGAAGATCTTTTCGGCAAGCTTCCTATTCACTGGATGTGGTGGCCCGCCATCGGCGCAATCCCGGTCGGCATCATCGGCCATTTCGCGCCGCAAACGCTCGGCGTCGGATATGAAAACATCAGCAATATACTCATGTCGCACCTGACGATCTCGGTCGTGGCCGTCCTCTGTCTTTTGAAGTTCATCTCCTGGGCCATCGCTCTGGGAAGCGGAACCTCCGGCGGAACGCTCGCGCCCCTGTTCACCATCGGCAGCGGCCTGGGTTTGCTCCTCGGCGCAGCGGCGGGGCGGTTCGCTCCCAGCGCCGGCGTCGATCTTCACATCGCCGCTCTCGTCGGCATGGCCGCCATGTTCTCCGGAGCCTCGCGCGCTCTCCTCGCCTCCGCCGTCTTCGCGTACGAAACCACCCTCCAACCGCTCGGATTGCTTCCCCTTCTGGGCGGCTGCACCACCGCCTATTTTGTCTCCTGCCTCCTGATGCGAAACACGATCATGACCGAGAAAATCGCCCGCCGCGGCGTCGATGTCCCCGCCGAATATGTTTCCGATCTCCTTGCCTTTCTCAAAGTCTCCAAGGCCATCTCCCACAAATTAAGCTTGCTCTTGTCGGATGAAACCATCCAATCTGTCCGCAATCGCCTGGCCTCCGCCCAACCCGGCTGGACTCATCAGGGATACCCGGTCGTCGACGCCGACGAAAACCTCCTCGGCGTCCTCACCCTCCGCGACATTCACAATCCCGCCAACATTCCCACTCAGCCCATCGGAGATTTGATCTGCCGCCCGCCCATCACGATTTATTCCGATGCCACCCTCCGCGACGTCGCCAATGAAATGATCCGCCACGATGTCGGCCGAGTAGTCGTCGTCGATCCCGCCAAACCGCGCAAGCCCATCGGCATCATCACGCGAAGCGATCTCCTCCGCGCCCAACGCAGCGTTCTCGACGAAATGACCCGAGCAAGGCCCCAAGCCCCGTGGCGCTGGACGCCGCGCCCCACCCCGACATAGAATTACCCCGTCCGCCCAAAGGAGCATTCATTATGAGCATGTACGATCCCCAAATGACCGGCCGGCCCGTTCCCCTGGATTACGGCGCCGACACCCGCGACAGCGCCGTCATCAAATTCTTCAACGCCGTTTACGCCTGGATGGCCGTTGGCCTGGCCGTGACGGCTTCCGTCGCGTGGCTGGTCTTCACGCATCCCGCCGTGATGAAGTCCGTTATTTCCGGCGGCGCGATGCTCGGCATTTTCGTCGCCGAGGTCGTCCTGGTCCTGGTGATTTCCAGCGCGATTCGTCGCATCAACGCCACGACGGCAACGGCCCTGTTCGTGCTCTACTCCGCCCTTAACGGCCTGATGCTCTCCGTGATCTTTCTCGTCTACACGCTTCCCAGCATCACCGGCGCCTTCATCTCCTGCGCCGCGATGTTCGCCGTCATGAGCGTCTACGGCATGGTCACAAAAACCGACCTCACCACCATGGGCAAAATCCTGTTCATGGCCCTGATCGGCCTGATCGTCGCCTCCATCGTCAATTTCTTCGTCGCCAGCAGCGCCCTCTATTGGCTCGTTTCCTACGCCGGCGTCATTATCTTCGCCGGGCTGACCGCCTACGACACCCAGCGATTGCGAACGATCGCCCTCTCCATTCAGGGCGACGCCGCCATGTCCGCGCGTCTTTCCGTCAATGGCGCGTTGATCCTCTATCTCGACTTCATCAATATGTTCCTGTTCCTGATCCGGATCATGGGCAAGCGCAATAACTAAAAACTAATTAGTGGCGGTGCGCAACACCGCGGGTTTTCCCCCGACCATCAATCCGCTTCCTCGCGCCTTACCGCCGCCGTTTCTTCCCCCCAACCCCCCGGCTCATCCGCCGCCACGCGCCGCACCCGCGTCCCGATCCGGCACAATATTTCATACGGAATCGTCCCCGCCAACTCCGCAATCCGATAAACGCTCGCCGGCGAAACCGGATCATCATCCATCACCGTCACATCGTCCCCCACCATCGCCTGCGGCGCGTTTTGAAGATCGATCACCGTCAAATCCATGCTGATCCGCCCGGCCACCGGCGCCGGCTGGCCCGCCACCATCATCGTCCCCCGATTCGAGAGCAACCGCGGATATCCATCGGCATACCCGATCGGAACCAATCCCAGTCTCGTCGACTTCCCCGCCGTCCAGGTCTGCCCATACCCCACCTGCGCGCCCGCCGTCACATCGCGTATCGCGATCAACGGCGCGATCCACCGCATGACCGGCCGCAGCGGCCGATCGACGCTCGGCCGGCAGGTCGGATCGATTCCATAAATGCTGATCCCCGGCCGCACCATGTCCAGGTGCGATTCCCGCTGGAAGAAAACCCCGCCCGAATTTGCCGCGCTGCGATGCGGCCGCGACGTCCGCCCGCCGGATAAATCCCCCATTGCCTGAATAAATTTCGATAACTGCTCTGAATTCAACGGATTCGCCGGCTCGTCCGCCGATGCGAAATGCGTCGCCACGCCCACCAATCGAAGCGCGGGCAACGATGAAATCGTCTCCATCAAACCCGCGAACGCTTCCAGATCGACCCCCGCGCGATTCAGCCCGGTATTAACCATCACTTGCACGTTGGCCCGCTGGTCCCGGCTCTGCGCGATTCGCGCCAAATCCTGCGCCGCCGCCGGCGACGACAGCGTCAGCACCCATCCATGCCTTACCGCCGCCTCCAACCTCGCCCGCTGGCTTCCCAGAAACGCATTCTCCACCGGCCGCAAAACCATCACCGGCAAATCGCACGCCAGCAGCGCCGCCGCCTCGTCAATATCCGCCACCGCCAGCGCATCCACCATCGGCGGCTCGGCATCGCTATTGGAAAAATTGCAAAGCGTATCGACAACGATATCCGCATCATGTCCATACGCATCCGCCTTGACGACCGCGCAGATTTTCACCCCTTCGCCGATCGAGTTGCGGATCAATGCAATGTTATGAAGAATCGCCGCGCGGGAGATCACACATCGCGGCTCGCCCAGGGAATGCTTCGCGTCCATGCGAAAAACCAAAAAAGGAGGCTACCGGATCCATCCGGGTCGGGTTTGAGTATAGCACGGAAAACCAAAAGAGCGACAGCCACCGTTGATTGGTTGACGCGAAGGTCGTGATGATGCTAACATATTAAAACCTGCTTAAAAACTGCTGAGGTCTCTAATGGTCGATCTGAATCACATACATCCCGTCACTGACTTCAATCGCAACACCAAGGAACACATCCAGTGGCTCAAGGAAACCGGCAAGCCCGAAGTTCTAACCGTCAACGGTCAGGCCGAGATCGTGGTACAGAGCGCTGAGGCATATCAGAAATTACTTGAGGCGGCCGAGCTGTCCGAGACCCTTGCCGGAGTTCGACGAGGCCTGGAGCAAATGAAACGTGGCGAAGGACGCCCCATGCGTGAATTTCTCGAAAAGCTTGCCGAGAAACACGGCGTCTCGCTCAAATGAGATACGTCGTCATCGTCACCCCCGAAGCCGAAGCGAACATCGCGGCGGCATATGAGTATATCGCCGAGCGCTCACCGCTTAATGCCGCTCGATGGCTGCGCGACCTGTATCAGCAAATCGACGGCTTGGAAGAATTTCCTCGCCGCTTCGGCGAAGCCCGCGAGCAGGCACACGTTTTCACGGAAATCAGGCAGGCAATTTTCAAATCGCATCGGATTATTTTCACAATCGACGACGCGTCCGGAACAGTTTACGTGGTTTATGTCCGCCACGGGAAGATGCGCGCAATCGGCGAGCCCGACGATTCCGAGCAGTCATCGCCGGATGACGGCTGATCTTCTAGAAAACCGAAGTTAACTCTCCCTCACCACCCGTAGCGAGGCTTCGATTTTCACTGATCAAAAGAACCAACTTCAGGCGGCCTGCCGGCGAAAACGGCGCATTCCCACGAAGCCAGCGCCAAGCAGCAACAAGCTGGCCGTCGCCGGCTCCGGCACGGGTGATTCAGACCAAGCTTGGTTGACTGTTACGTTGGCGGCAAGATTACCTCCATTATTCCAGAGGAACTGGAGATCGCCCGTCCCGGCCTGCAAGGTGAACGGGGCGTCGATAAATGCCCCGGGGGCATTCGGATCCAAGTATTCAATTTCATCCTCTTCGCTGTCAATTCCTGCCAGCGTGACCGTGTGGGCCTGTGGTGTTGCTGCGTCCATTGACTCGTTCGCCGGCTCATCCGTTGGCGATGTCCAAGTGAACGAAATCTCCACGTCCTGACCGGCCTCGATCTGCTCCTGTAGCCATTCTTCGGAGGGGGTGCTGAACGTAAGGTCGGTGTTTGCCGGAGTATCATAGCCATTGAGACCGTAAGCCGGATCAATCATCCCTTCGATTCTGATCAGGCTTGGATCGATCTGGCCATTGATGTACTCGACCTTGCTATTCCATATTGTTTGATTGGAGACCGGTGGCGATCCGTCTGATCCAGTGCCGCTGTAATTGCTGGGCGGATTGGAGTTGGGAATAAGACCGGTACTTAACGTCTCATCGTCGACAATAGCATCGCGCGTCGCCTGGGGTGGCTGTGCGATTAGCCGAGGATGACTGCAGCAGGTTGTCGTAAACCCCGCCGTATTTATTGGCCAGGAATTGGAGCGAGTTGGCAATAGATGTCGCCGAGCAATATGGGCCGTTTACGTAGTTCCCCTCGGCATTACCGCCATTGGTACCCGTGTACCCGTTAGTCGCATGCCCGTATTCAGCATAGGTATTCGGGCCAAAATCCTGGGCCTTCAGCGAGGCACTCGCAAAGAAGAATAGCCCTGTGGCGAACAAACCAACGATATTACGCCGCATTTCTCCAATCTCCTGTCGCATACGCGTTCTCCAAATTCCGGCGTGAAAACGCCATCAGTAACTCGGATTAAGGGTACGAAACAAATCCCTGATTTAACGAATTGAACTACTTATTACGAAAATGCCAATTGCAACGAGAAATCGCAAGAAGAATTTCGCAAGAATTCAAGATAATGATTCAGCCCCTTGATGTGCCCTTGCCCGAACGCGCTTCTCATAAGACCATATCGCCATTATGAAAAGTAAGTTGCGCGAAACTCGTCAATTCGAGAGTAGCAAAGTACCGACCCTGCCCAATGACGGGCGGTCGCTCAAATCGCTTGACGGATCGTCCTTGATGTCGCAAAGCATACTGCCATCGCCGCATTTCAGTCACTCGTAATGGCTCAGAGTTGTGACTTCGAGTCTAGAAATGAAACGTCAAAAATCATGAGACCTGTGGTGGCCGATCAGTTATCGCTAACTCTTCCTCACCACCCTCAACGGATCCGGCTTCGCCGCCTGCTGAAACGCCGCTTCCCTCCCTCGGCATCCGCGGCACGACCAGCACGGTTCGCTGGTTTCCTCCAGGCAGCTCCAAGTCCGCTCAAACGGAGCGGCCGCATGGAAGCCCACATCCACCACCTGCCAGGGTTCCAGTTCCAGCAGCGGGGCGAGAAGTTCAACTTCGCCCAAGCCGCAGGGTATCTGCAGCATTTCATTCCAAATCTGGCAAAACTCCGTCGCCTGCGCCAATTCGTCCGTGCTCGGCCCAACGCGCAGGCCGAAATAAATCGCCGCAGCCTGGTGATGAGCCGCCGATTTGATCCCGATCGCAAGCAGCGGAAGCAGATCGAGCAGTTGCGGCGATATGTTCGCGCTCTGACGCGGATCGGCGATGGCCGCGCCGTTCTGCACCGGCCCGGTTCCCGCCTGCGCGATCGGGACGGAATATTCGCGATACGGCTTGAAGTGTGCCACCTGCTGATCGTAAGCCGCTCGCATCCGCCCCGCAGCGCCGGAAACCATGTCCGCGAAGATCATCACCGGCCGATATTTCTGCGCCGCCATCGCCGTCACCACGGCGCTGTTGATGCTTCCGTTATTCAGAACAATGGCGAGATCCTTGGCCATCAAATTACTCCATCGTCAAAAGCACCTTGAGCACATCCGGCCGCCCGGCCAGTTCCATCGCCTCGACGCCTTGGTCGAGTCGCATGCGGCGATAAATCAGGCTGGCGACATCCACCTGTTTTTCCGCCAGCGCGCGGATCGCTTCGCGAAACGGGCCGCACCGGCTTCCGATCACGCTGATCTCGTCGATCACCAGCGGCGCCAGATTCATCGGCTTATTCGCGGCGAACGTGCTCTTCAGCACGATCGTCCCGCGCGGCCGGACCATTTGCATCGCCAGCTCAAAACCGCCCGCGTTTCCCGTGCAGTCCACCACGACGTCCTGATCGTGTCTTGGAAGAATATCCGCCAACGGCCGGCTGCGAATCTGCCATTTCTCGCACAATGCCAGTTTTTCCGGATGCGTTCCAATGATGCGCACCGGGCAGTTTGCGTTCCGCAGCACCTGCCCGACCAGCAATCCAAGCCGGCCGTCTCCCAGAACCGTTACCCATTTTCTTCCGCGGGCGGAATCCGTCGTGCCGTCAAGCTTGATCTGCTTGAGGATTTGAAACGCCGCCGCCAGCGGCTCGACGAACACCCCGGCGTCATCGTCCACCGGCCGCGGAAGCACGTGCAGATTTGTCGACGGCAATCGCAAATAATCGGCGAACGCGCCGTTGTGTTTCTGGATTCCCAGCACCGTTCGATTGCGGCAATGCGACGACAATCCCGACAAACACAAATCGCATCGCCCGCAGACAATATTGATTTCCCCGACAACGCGCTGGCCGACAAGGTCTTTGTTCGGCGCGGAAACCACTTCGCCCACAAATTCATGCCCAAGGACGCCCGAGAACCCCATATATCCGCGCAGGATTTCCAGATCGGTCGCGCATATTCCCGCCCGGCGGACCTTGACCAGCGCATCTCCCTCGCTCTCCGCCGGCTCCGCATGCCGCGGTCGAAAACTGAGAGAGGATTGTTCGTATACAAGCGCTCGCATTTTTGCCAAAGCCGCGGGATTGCTTTCCCGCGGTTACGTCCCGGTGTTCGCCAGGTAATTCACCCACGCCTTGGCGTCGTAGCGAAAATCCTGGCCGGTCAACAGTTCCAGGCTTTGTCTCGCCTGCCAGGCGACTCCAAAATCCTGGTCGTCCAGCACCTCGATCAGGTCGCGCATCACCTCGACGGTGTGAAAATTCCGCAGCGCTTCCGCGCACGCGATGCGCACATCCGCGCTGGGCTCTGCATCCGCGCCCATGTGAACCACCAGCAGCGGAATCGCGTCCGGATCGGGAATGTTCCCCAGCGCATCGGCCGCTTCCAGCCTCACCAGCTCCTGATCGTCGCTCAGCGATTCAAGAAACAGTGTGGTATACCCCTTGGCCCGGCACCGATTAAGCGCCCGCAGTCCCGCGGCCCGCACCGTAAAGTCGCCGCCGTTCCGCGCCAGAATCTCATACCCCTTGATGTAAATCCCCCGCCTGGCGAACTCGAAATCCGTCAGCCGCAGCATTCCCTCACGCTGATTGTCGGGCGATCGCATGTCCGCCATCTTCTTCGCGGCGTAAGAGGCGCTGTCATGCGTGATGTAGTCAAAAAAATGTACGATCGGGTCGCCGATCAAAACATCGAACCCTACACCGAAGGCTTCCAATGGCGTTTTATACAGCGGTAAGATGCGAACATCCTCGCCAGCAAGGCGCTGCTGGTTATCAAGCGTGGCATCGTGGTAAAGGCCCGGCTCTACCGGCCCGGGCGCGGTGGCGTCGTGAATGCTGCTGCCGCAACCGGCCAGCACCGCGGCCGCAATCAATCCCCCGATCCATTGGGCCAGCCAGCCAAACTTCCGCATTGATCGCCTTTCACTATCCCGCCGCCCGCAACATCGGCGGCACTGAAGAATCCGGCTCCTCGATCGGTTTCACCAGGGTTGGTCTCTCGATCTCCATCTCAAGGAACCGCGCCGCCAGGGCCGCAAACCGATCCGGATCATCCGTCACGAACGTCCGCAGCCGTCCGGTTGGCATCTCTTCCATCGGAACCGTGTCATCCGGCGAGCCCATCGGACCGCGCAGCAGGCCTTTGCGCTCCAGCCTTCGCGCGACATCTTGGGCACATTGCTCGGCGGAGTCAATCAGCCGGACCGTCGGCCCCATCACTTTGGCGATCGCCCGCTTCAGCAGCGGATAATGAGTACACCCCAGGACCAGCACATCCACCTTGCGAAGCACCATGCTCTGAAGGTATTGCCGCAAAGCGCTCTCGACCAACGGATCGTCGCTGGTGCGCCCTTCCTCGATCATGGGCGCGAGCAGGGGGGTGGAACGGAGCATCACGCGGGCCATATTTCGCGCGCTGAAGGATCGCCCGTTCGTACGCCTTGGAACGAACAGTCGCCTCGGTGCCGATCACGCCGATCGCCGGCAACCGCTGTGCGCCCGCCGCGGCGACCGCGGCTCGGGCGCCGGGTTCGATGACCCCGCTGATCGACAGGTCAGGAAATTCGGCGCTGATCGTCGACAACGCCAGCGCCGTCGCCGTATTGCATGCCATCACCACATGCTTCGGATTCATCGGCGCAGGAATCCCACGATCTCCCGGACGAACCCGCATACCGCGGCCGGGGATTTGCTTCCGTAAGGGAGATGTGCGGTATCGCCGAAATAGAGCAGGTCTTCCGCCGGCAACGCCCTTCGCAGGGCATTTACCACCGTCAAACCGCCCAATCCGCTGTCCAGAACGGCGATCGGATCATTCTTTTTCATGCAGGCCTCTTGTATTTATCGGACGTTGGATGGATTCCGCTTGACTTTTTCCCCGGGCAAACGAAAGTGGCCTCTGCCCCATTAATTCTGGAGGCGCCTATGAGTGAAGCATTGGCTGGGAAAAAAATTCTTCTGGTCGACGATGACAACGACATCCTGACCAGCATGCAGGCGGCGTTCGAACCCACCGGAGCCGTCATCGAAACCGCCAGCAACGGCAACAAGGCCGTCGAAATCGCCGAAAAAAGTCAGCCCGATGTGGTCATCCTCGACATGATGCTCCCCGGCCGCAGCGGGTTCATGGTTCTGGAGAGCATCAAATCCAAGAAACCCCGCAACGCCAAACCCTTCGTCATCATGATCACCGGCAACCCCGGCGCGCGGCACAAGATGTACGCCGAGAGCCAGGGCGTCAGCGAATACTTCACCAAGCCGGTAAAGCTGGACAAGCTGATCGCCGCCGCCGAAAAATTAATGGCTCCGCCCACGGCTCCGGCAACGGCGTAAGAATCCCGATCCGATCAGTGTGAAGTCCCCGCCGCCTTCCACTTCATCTGCATCTCGATCTTACTTTCCTCGATCGCCCCCAATCCCGGCGAGAATTGGGCTCGCAGCGCATATCGCTGATCACCCCATTCGCGGTCGTCCTGCACCAGAACGGTGAAGTTCCCCGTGATGGTCAACGTTCCCGCCGGCGTCGGGATATCAATCTGATGAACATTCTCTTTGTCGAACAAATGGGCCTCGCCTTTTTTCGCCGGCTCCAGCGGCATCGTCAGCGGTTGGCCGTCAATCAAAATCTGTTTTCCACCGACCGTCGCCACCGGAAGTGCGAATGCGACCGAAAGTTCGTTGCATTGCAAACCTGTCGCCGAGGAGATGTCAGCCGAAAAATTGATCCCTCCTTCGATTGTGGAGATATGCTCCGTCAGATTAAGCGGCCCGGCGGGGCAGGTGAAAACGCCGGCGGCCAGGTGCGAATTCGCATCCGGCGCTGATACGCTCGGGTTGAAGACATCATGCTCTTCAGTCTCCTTCCAATCCGCGCCGAATTGGACGACTTCCGCGTAAATGTCACCGATGTCGATGCCGCCGCTGGCCCTCATCTTGAATCCCGGCGCCAGATCGACCGAATCGCTCGGTTGCGTCTGCTGCGCAGGCGCTCCTCCGGCGAATACCGATAGCGCCAGCATGGCCGCAATCAGCGTTGAACGTGTCATAGACGAATCATGTTAAATGATTCGAATTCAATTGCAAAATATATATGAAATTGATGAATCTGATGAGATTGGCTTTGCCGATCACCGCCTATTTGCCGGTCGGCTTCCACGCCATTTGAAACTCAATCTTGCTGTCCTTGAGTTGCCCGGATGCGGGAGAAAAATTAAGCCGCAGACTGTACCGATCGTTGTCCCATTCGCGGTCGTCCTGCAGTAACAGGCTCAGATTTCCCGCGATCGTCAGCGTCCCGGTCGGCATGGGAATTTCGACTTTTTGGACATCATCCTTGGCGACCAACAGGGACGAGCCTGGTTTGGAAGGATCCGCCGGCAGCAAAGTCGGCTGGTCGTCCACCATCACCCGTTTTCCGCCAAACGACTTCACCGGAAGCGATAACGATAAATACAGTTCGTTGGTATCCACTTCCTTGTCGCTTGTCATGTGCGCCAAAAAGTGGACTCCATCGGCCGTCGTGTCCATCTGCTCAGTCAGATTGAACGGACCGGCAGCGCTCGTATAAACCCCGCTGATAATATGAGAACTCGGCTGCGTTGCCGGTGGATTCTTGTCCGCCGGTTTGAAGGCATCATGCTGTTCGCTGATGGTCCAGCTTCCGTCGAAATGTCCGATCTCGGCGGAGAATTCGCCGATCAGGATCGCTCCGGTCGGCCCGAGTTTGAATCCGGGCGCGACATCAACCGTATTGCCCGGCTGGTCTTGCGCGAAAACAGTTGCACTCAAAACCAGAATAATTATCCCAGAGGCGATTTTGCATCCGTATTTCATTCGATTCCTCCGCGTCCGTCTTTCGTGTTGCTCGTTTTGACTTATGTCAATGTTATCTGGTAGCACGGACGAAGCAAAATTTGGGGAAGTGCGATTGAAATATCCGTTTTGGTCTTGCCGGCCGTTCCCCTTGACCCCCAACTCCTCCTCCCCTATCTTTACTCCTCGCTTTCCGTCTACCCGCACGGTGCGGCGCACGCGGAACCCTTTATGACCGGTTTGCTGGCCTCCGAAGGATCGGATTTGGCTGGCTGCCTGGTGTCTGGGAGATTATTCAATGTCTGTTACAGCCACGCAAAAGCAGAAGATCGTCACAGATTTCAAAATCCACGAGAAGGATACCGGTTCTCCGGAAGTGCAGATCGCGCTCCTCACCGAGCGGATCAATCAGCTTCGCCAGCATTTCGACATCCATAAAAAGGACCATTCCTCCCGACGTGGGTTGCTCAAGCTTGTCAGCCGGCGCAATCAGTTGCTGAAATATCTCACGCGGGAAGACCGCACGCGATATCAGCAAGTCATCGGCCGGCTAGGACTGCGAAAATAAAAGTGTTTGGACCGGGCATGGCGTTGGGCCGTGCCCATTTAGTTTGCCGCCGCGTCATTTTTAGCCCCGGCGCGGCGAGCGGTTGGGCGCGAGTTACGAGTTGCGAGTTGCCCGCAGCAACCTGCAACTCGGCACTCGCACCCGCCGAGACTACACCGGGGCTGAAAAAGGGTTACTTTTCATGCAAGCCATTCGAGTTGAACGGCACATCGGCGGCCGTACGCTGATTCATCGAGACCGGCACCTACGCCAAGCTGGCCGACGGTTCGGTCACCGTGCAATACGGCGATTCGGTTGTTTTCGGCGCGGTCGTCCGCGCCAATCCGCGCGAGGGGATCGACTTTTTCCCGCTTCAGGTGGATTACCGCGAGCGCCGCGCCGCCGCCGGGAAATTCCCCGGCGGATTCATGAAGCGCGAAGGCCGGCCGACCACCAAGGAAATTCTCACCGCCCGCCTGATCGACCGCCCGCTGCGGCCGCTGTTCCCCAAGGGGTTCATGGACGAGGTGCAGATTCATCTCAACGTCCTGGCCTTCGACGGCGAAAACGATCCGGATATCTTCTCCGGCATCGCCGCCAGCGCCGCCGTCGCCATCAGCGACATTCCGTTCCTCACCCCGACCGCTCACGTCCGCGTCGGCCGGGTCGAGGGGCAGCTTGTCCTCAACCCCACGGTCGAGCAGTTGGAATACAGCGACTTCGATCTCGTCGTCGCCGGCACCAAGCATTACGTCAACATGATCGAACTCGGCGGCCGCGAGGTGAAGGAAGATGATGTCGCCGATGCCATCGAATTTGGCCACAAGGCCGTCATCGAAATCGTCGGCATGATCGAGGAACTCCAATCCAAGGCCGGCAAGCCCAAGGTCGGCGAAATCAAGCATCCCGACGCCGGTTTCGTCGATGCCATCCGCGCCCGTGTCACCGACAAGATTCGCGAAGTCAAAGGCAAAGCCGGCAAGGGCGATCGCGCCGATGCCATCAGCCAGATCCTCACCGATCTTCTGGCCGAGATGGCCCCGCCCGTGACCGATCCCAACGCGAGCTATCAGACCATCATCGCAACCAAAGATAAGCAGAAGCAGATTCGGTCCGTTTTCGTCGAAGTCGAAGAGCAGGTCACCCGCGAAGCGATTCTTTCCGGCGTCCGCCCCGACGGCCGCGACGACCACAGCATCCGGCCCATCTCCTGCGAGGTCAGCGTTCTCCCCCGCGTTCACGGCTCGGCCGTCTTCACCCGCGGTGAAACCCAGGCCATGTGCACCGTCACCCTCGGCACCAGCAGCGACGAGCAGATGGTCGATGGACTCATCGACGAATACAGCCAGAAATTCATGCTGCATTACAACTTCCCCAGCTACAGCGTGGGTGAAGTTCGCCCCATCCGCGGCCCCGGCCGCCGCGAGATCGGACACGGCGCGCTCGCCGAACGCAGCCTGATCGCCGTTCTCCCCGGCATCGACGTCTTCCCCTACACCGTCCGCGTCATCAGCGACATCCTGGAATCCAACGGCTCCAGCTCCATGGCCAGCAGTTGCGGCGGATGCCTCGCCCTCATGGACGCCGGCGTGCCCATCACCCGGCCCGTCGCGGGAATCTCCATCGGACTCGTCAAGGAAGGCGACCGGTCCGTCCTCCTCACCGACATCATCGGCGAGGAAGATCATTTCGGCGACATGGACTTCAAAGTCTGCGGCACCAGCGAAGGCATCACCGCCATCCAGCTCGACATCAAAACCGAAGGCATCGATCACAAGATCATCCGCGAGACTCTTCATCGCGCCAAAGAAGCCCGCCTGACGATCCTGGACAAAATGGCCGCCGTCCTTCCCGGACCGCGTCCGCAGATCAGCAAATACGCTCCGCGCCTGCTCACCGTCAAGATCGACCCGGAAAAGATCGGCAAGCTGATCGGCCCGGGCGGCAAGAACATCAAGAGGCTTCAGGAAGAGACCGGCGCCCAGATCGACATCGAGGACGACGGCACCGTCTTCATCAGTTCCGTCGATCAGGCTTCGGCCGAAAAGGCCCGCGATCTCGTCGAGGCGATCACCGCCGAGGTCAAGGTCGGCAAGATTTACAGCCGGCCGCGTCGTCAGCATCAAGGAATTCGGCGCATTCGTCGAAATCGCGCCCGAAACCGACGGCTTGTGCCACGTCTCCGAGCTTTCCGACAGGTACGTCCAGAACGTCACCGACTTCGTCAACATCGGCGACGAAGTTCGCGTGAAGGTGATCCTGATCGACGATCAGGGCCGGATCAAGCTGAGCCGCAAGGCCGCGATGAAGGAAGAAGGCCAGAGCGATCCCGAACCCGTCGGGGCACCTACCGGTGGTGGTCACGAAGGCCACCAGGACGACCGTGGTGGCGATCGTGGCCGAGGCGGCGATCGCGGCGGCCATCGCGGCCCACCCCGTCATGGCGGTGGCGGCGGCCGAGGCGGAGACCGCGGGCCACGGCGGGATTAAATCGCGTCAAACCAATCAGTGACAGCAATCGCCGCGTTCTATTTTGCGGTGGTGCGCAGCACCTCGGGTTCCCGATGGGCGACCCCTCGCGCCCTCCCGTAATATTGTCACACTCATCACAAATACTCGTCTATTCCGATGATATTCCGTATGCCGCCGTCCCCTCGCCATGAATTCTTCCCTGTCGGAGGCTAAAATTAAGTCATGGCCTCCCACACCATAGGCCCGTTCCCCGCCGAACTGCTCGCCGCCAAGAAGCAGATCCGCGAGCGCGCCCGTTCTTATGGGCTGGATTTCTTCCCCGTCATCTTCGAGATGTGCGATTACGAGCAGATGAACCAGATCGCCGCCTATGGCGGGTTCCCCCAGCGATATCCCCACTGGCGATTCGGCGCCGAATACGAACGCCTCCGCAAGCAGCACTTTTACGGCCTGGGCCGAATCTACGAAATGGTCATCAACAACGATCCCTGCTACGCCTATCTGCAGGAATCGAACCAGCTCGTCGATCAGAAGCTGGTGATCGCCCACGTCTACGGCCACGCCGACTTTTTCAAGAACAACCTTTGGTTCAGCCAGACCAATCGCAAGATGATGGACGAGATGGCCAACCACTCCACGCGAATCCGCCGGCACATCGAAAAGCAGGGCTTCGACACCGTCGAGAAATTCCTGGATATCTGCCTCAGCGTCGAAGACCTGATCGATCCCCACAGCATGTTCCTCAACCGCGGCCCGATGGAGCAGGCCTTCGAGGAAAACCCGCGCGAAGAGCCGGTCGTCGCAAGTTCAAGGCCAAGGATTATCTGGATCGCTGGATCAATCCGCCCGAAGGTGCTCGAAGCCGAGGCCAAAAAACTGCGCGAGGATCGCGCCAAGATGCGCCACGTCACGCCGGCCCGGCCCACGCGCGATGTGCTGCTCTATCTCCTCCAACACGCCCGCCTGGAAGACTGGCAGATCGATTGCCTCTCCATCGTCCGCGAGGAAGCCTATTATTTCGCCCCCCAGGGCATGACCAAGGTGATGAACGAAGGCTGGGCCAGCTATTGGCACAGCACGCTGATGACCAAGCATTTCGTCGATGCCACCGAGATCATCGACTACGCCGACCATCACAGCGGCACCGTCCACATGCCGCCGGGCAATTTCAATCCGTACAAGATCGGCCTCGAGCTTTTCCGCGACATCGAAGACCGCTGGAACAAGGGCACGATTCGGCAAGAGCTACGATGAATCCGACAACCTCGGCGAAAAGAAATCCTGGGACAAGGGCCTGGGCCTGGGCCGCGAGAAAATCTTCGAAGTCCGCCGCGTGTACAACGACGTGAATTTCATCGATGAATTCATGACCCCCGAGTTCATCGAGAAGCACAAGTTCTACCAATACGGCCGCGACCCCCACACCGGCCAGCTTCGCATCGTCAGCCGCGATCCGCAGCGCATCAAACAGACGATGCTCTACCACCTCACCAACCATGGGCCGCCCGTTCATCTACGTCGTCGACGGCAACTACTGCAACCGCGGCGAGCTATATCTCGCCCACAAGCACAACGGCCTGGACATCGAAATCAAATTCGCCGTCGAGACGCTGAGAAACGTCTACAAGATCTGGCAGCGCCCCGTCCATCTTCAGGCCCGGATCGACGACGACATGATCCTCTTCAGCTTCGCCGGCGATCAGCCGAAACAGCAGACGATTCATGATGAATTGCCGAAGCCGGCGCATCAGGTCGGCTAATATTCACGGCAGCTTGTACTCGTCGCGCGGCGACGCTCAATGCGACATCCCGATCTATGAACCGCCTTCTTCGCATCCTCTTCGCGATCGTGACGGTATACGTGTCTTGGATGGCCATGATGGCCGTCCATGAATCCGGGCACGTCCTTGCTGCGCTAGTCGGCGGCGGCCGGGTTCGTCGAGTTGTGCTTCCATTCACCGACTTTTCGCGAACAGATGTCGACCCCAACCCCTCCCCTCGACTCGAAGTGTGGGGCGGGCCGCTTTGGGGCAGTGTCTTTCCGTTGTTTGTATGGTTTTTGGTGCAAAGGAAACTCTCCAACCCATTCAAGTCTGCGCTGGGATTTTTCACGGGGCTCTGCCTCGTTGCCAATGGCGCATATTTAGGAATGGGCTGGACCATGACCGCTGGTGATGCCGCCGAATTAATAAAACTCGGTACGCCGATTTGGATGCTCATTGCCTTCGGACTGACCACAATCTTTTGCGGCCTTTATATCTGGCACAAACTCGGACGAATCGAGGACCTTTGGCGCTAATTCAGCTTTGTTCGACAGCTGTCCTTTCAGGTACAATATCCCACGCCATGCCCATCCTCAGCACGACCAAAATGACCGCCGAGCAGTGGGCCTGATCCAATGTCCACTCCATCCATTCAAGTCGTCCCCGACGCCAAGGCCATCGCCGCAGCCGCCGCCGAGAAAATTATCGAGCTTGCCGATGCCGCTATCTCCCAACGAAGCGCCTTTTCGATCGCACTTTCCGGCGGCAGCACCCCCAAGACCCTTTTCCAGCTTTTGGCCACCGATTCGTATATCAAACGCATCGACTGGAAAAACTGGCAAATCTATTTCGGCGATGAGCGGTGTGTTCCGCCCGTCCACCCCGACAGCAATTTTCGCATGGCCAGCGAGGCTTTGCTCGATCACGTCCCCATTCCGCCGGATCACATCCATCGCATGAAGGGCGAGATCGAGCCGCAGCAGGCGGCGATCGAGTATGGCCAGCTCCTCAAACAAAATTTCGGCGACGGTGGCCTCGATGTGATTCTGCTCGGCATGGGCGATGATGGCCACACCGCCTCGCTCTTTCCGCACACCGCCGCGCTCGGTGAAACCAGCCATCGCTGCGTGGCGAATTATGTCGAAAAACTCGGCGTCTGGAGGATCACGATGACGGCCCCGTTCATCAATCGAGCCCGGCAGATCATCGTGATGGTCAGCGGCGCCGCCAAGGCCAAACGCATCGACCAGGTCCTGCAGGGGCCGCCCGATCCGCAAACATTGCCGATTCAGATGATTGACCCGGTTGACGGCAATCTGCTCTGGCTCATGGATGCCGCCGCGGCTGGGATGGATGAACTCTGAATGAATCTTTCATGTACATGCGCTTGGCAAATTCGCTCTAAATCGCTAACTTCATGCCTGAAGGAGTCTCGGCCGTGGCCATGCAGGAATCCAGCACGCGCAGCATCTATGATTTTCATTCGATGTTCTACGATGTGACGTTCGGCAAACTGGTTCGCCGCCGGATCGCCAGCGCCATTTCGCACATGAACATCAGCCCCGGCGCACGGGTCCTGGACCTCGGCATCGGCACCGGCGCTTCGCTGGATTATTATCCCCGCCACGCCAAAATCGTCGGCATCGATCTTTCCGGCGGTATGTTGCGCGAGTGCCGCAAAAAGCTTACTCAGCGACGCCTTGCCCCGACCCATCTCCTTCAGGCAAACGCCTTGAGCTTCCTTTTCGCGATGATTCTTTCGACCATGTTTTCATCAGCCATGTGATCAGCGTGGTCAGCGATCCCTATCGCCTGATTACCGAAGCCCAGCGCGTCTCCAAGCCGGAGGCGAGAATCGTCGTTCTCAACCATTTCCAATCCACCAATCGGCTGATCGCGATGGTTGAGAAATTTCTTTGTCCGCTGTGCACCATGCTCGGCTGGCGCAGCGATCTGCCGTTGCAGGATTTGATTCGCCGCACGGGGGTTGAGGTCGATTATCGATACAAGCTTGAGAGCATCGACCTGTGGGAAACGGTCGTCATTACCAACAACAAGAACCGGCCGATGCGGACTTTGAGCCCGGACCCCGGCGATCGATCTCTCGCCCAGCGCGTCGTTGCCGCCTGATCGGATAAGAGCCTCTAACAAAATGCCATGACCTCACGACGGCACAGAATCGGCTCAGATGCTAGGAGTAGCAGCGAGAACTGGGTCTATATGACCCCTCGAGCTGCTGCGACGACGCAGATGAGCCGATTCTGTGCCGGCTTCGCTGGGCCGGAAAGGGCATGTCTGCGTCGTTGTCGCTCCTCGCTGTGTCGTGTCAACACGGCTTCGTTGCGACGCCTAGCATCCACGCCCTTTCCGGCCCATCGTGAGGTCATGGCATTTTGTTCGAGGCTCTAAGTGATCCCGGTCATCTGCGCCGAATGTGGGGAAAACTTTGAAATCGGCGACGAGTTCGCCGGACTCACCGAATACTGCCCGGTCTGCGGCGCGCTAAACGACATTCCCGATCCCGAAGCGCCGGCTTTGGAGGTTGAGGCCCCCGAAGAACAACCGCCGACCGAGCTTTTTTCCGCCTTATTATTACCCGAGTCATCCCCAAGACACGGCATTCCTAACGGGCTTTGGTGGACCATCCTCATCGCCGGCATCGGAGTATTCATCCTGACCTGCATCTATCTCTTTTCGAACAACTGGGAAGACCGCAACATCCAGGCCCTGAGCGATGCCGCCAACCGCGGCGACGCTCTCATGGCCAGCGACGATTATGCCGGCGCGGCCCAGCAATACCGCTTTGTGCTCGACACCGTCGATCATCGCTCGATCGACAGCGCGTTCATCCTTCGCCTGATCGATCGCGCGCGGCACGGCGCGGCCGAAGCGGACAATCGCCTGCGCTCGCCTCCCGCCCCGGCACCGCAAACCCAACCCGCGGTCGCCGCCGCGACTCGGCCCGATCTCCAGTTCCATCTCGCTCTTAAATCCTTCCAGAGCGACTACGAAGCATTCCCGGTTTTCGTCCGCAATCATCCCGTGCTTTTCCTCGATGACAAGGGAAATTGGCGTCGCCGCCAGTACTTCGTCTGGCAACTGACATACGATCCGCCGTCTCAGTCAGAAGCTCCGGAAATTCTTCTGCACTATGATTGCGCTTCCTATATCACCGAACCCCATCACGACCGCAGCGCAGCGTCTCTCGACGACAATTTCGCCGATGATGAATCACCAAAGATCGTTCATTGCCAGACGCGGTTTGTGCTGGAATCGGGACGCTGGATCATCATGCACCACGACGCCGATCCCGAAACCGATGCGACTCCCTCGGTCAATATAAGAACCTCGCTCGACGACTTTTATCCAATCGAGCGTCTCGCATTCCGCGCGGCCGAAACCGGCCCGTGAATCTACCGCGCTGGCTGGGCTGGGTCGGGTGGCTGGCGGCCAGCTTCTCCGCCGCCGCCAGAGTCTTTTCCACATCCGGATCGGCATGTTCCGCCAGCGATCGTTTCAGCGCCGCCACCGCTTCCGGATATTGATGATTTCCCAGATATAGCGTGCCCAGCATGCCTTCGAGTCTTCCGGGTGCTTCCTTCCCCGCAAACTCCTCGCGAGGTTCAATGGCGATCCACGCCTTGACGACTTCAATCGCTTCGCCGAAGCTGACCCAGCCGAACCAAATCCGTCGACAGCAAGTCGTATGCGTGGCTATCGCCCGCCCCGAGCCGAATTGCGCTTCTGTAATAACCCATCGCCTTTTCCATGTAGGCGATTCCCTTGCTGGTGAGTTCTTTCTCCTGCGCAATATCGCCGATCTGGCTCGCCTGCGCCGCCCTTCGCAAATAAGGTAAAGCGAGATCGTCCTGGTATTTCCGAAGATCGTTTGATGGAGTGGCTGCGTGTCGTCCAGAGCGTAGACATAAAGTGTTTCCGTATCAGTCCATCGCTGGGCCTGAACGAAGGAAAGGCATCCCAATACCCCGATCACCGCCACAGCGGCGATTGTTGTCGCGCGGCTTCGATGCCCGTCCATCCACCATCCCACCGCCAGCGCCACGCCGAGCATCGACAGATAAACATACCGGTCCGCGACCGTCGTGAAATATTGATACGCAAACGCCTTCAATCCGAGAACGGGAAGAACCCCCAGGACAAAAATCGCGCCGGCGAGGGTCAGCGGTTTCCGATTCGTCCGCCATATCACCACCGCCAATGCCAACGGAAAAATCCAGGTCCAATAGAGCGGATGATGCAGCGTCGGATTCGTCAACACCCGATACGGGCTTCGGCCATAATCGAACTTCAACGAAAATGGCAGGACCAGCTTAAAAAGATAAAACGCCAGCGAATCCAGCGCGATCAGCGGATGTGCCCACATCGGTCCGCCCACCCAGGACGGGAATCGCTGAACCCTCGCCGCGATGAAGGTGATGACGAATGACATCACATACCACGCCCAGGTCCAGCGGGCCACGTCCTTCCACGACCGCCGGTACCAAATCAGGTCGATCGCCCCGACGATCGCCGGCAGAACTACCGTGGATGGTTTTGAAAGCAACGCCGCCGCAAAAAAGATCGTCGAAAGCCAGTAGTTCCATTTCCGTCCTCGGCCTTGCGATTCCAACGCGACGATATATCTCCAGATCGTGAGCAGTGCGAAGAATCCGCTCAGGAGATCCTTCATTGCCGATGCCCAGGCGACGGCTTCGGTCTGGAGCGGATGCACCGCAAACACCAGCGCTCCTGTCGCCGCCGCCCAGGCCTCGGATTTTCAGACGCAGAAGAATCTCCAGCACCACGCAGGCGCACAGCCAATGCACCACCAGGTTCGCCGCGTGGAAGATGTATGGATTCAGCGTCGCCCCCAGCAGGTCCGGACTTTGCACATCGGAAAGGTGCGCCAGCGACCACCACACGGTGAACACCATCGGGCAGTACATCTGCGGGTTACCCGGATTCAGCGGATCCCAATGATGCAGCAAACCCTCGAACGTGTGATCGACGATATTTTTGTTCAGATAGAGGTGCTGACCGTCATCCCAATCCACGAAATCATGAGTCGCAACCTGGCCGAAAACCAGGAGGATGACCACCAGCAGCAACAGACGGATCTTGTTGATTCGGGTCATGAGATAGCTTCAAGACCGGTTTGCGGCGATCACGGCCGCCATTCGCCCCGTGATTCCGTGTTCCCGCCGATGCGAAAAGAATTCTTCCCGATGCGTGACGGTGCACCGATCCGTGGAATCCACGTTCGCCCCTCGCAACCCGGCGCCGAGCAACTGCATCCGCGCGGCCTGGCGTAAATCGACCCTTCCTTTTCCGTCGGGCATCCTCGCAATCGGCGCTTCCCCGCCGAAAACGCTCGCGAATTCCGCCAAAACCTCCGGCCCCACTTCAAAGGCATCCTGACCAATGCACGGGCCTATCGCCGCGACAAAATCGTCCGCGGAGTTTTCTTTGCCGACAACCACCATCTGCCGCACCGCCGCCAGAATCACCTCCGCGACAATTCCCCGCCAGCCCGCGTGCACGGCGGCCACGGTCTTCCCATCTCCGCTGCAAAGCAGCACCGGAACACAGTCCGCCGTCCTGACTGAAATCACCCTTTGCCAATCACGGCTGACCAACGCATCTGCCTTGCAATCCGTGTCGAATTCGCGACTCGATTCCACCGTCGCCACCTCGCGCCCGTGAACCTGATGAACCCGCAGCGGCGGCTCGGTTCCGCAACCGATGCTCGAAGTCAATCTTCCGTAATTCTCCCAGATTCGAGCATAATCATCCTGCACCGGACTTCCGTTGGGGTTTCCAAGGTTCAACGAATCGAACGGTGGGGGGCTGATCCCCCCGATCCGCGTGCTGAACGCGTGCCGAACTCCCAGACGCTCGAGTTTCTCCGAGGAATAATAAACCAAACCCTTATCATGGCAGCGTCTTTGAAGCACGCCCATCAAAGTTACGCATTGCGCGGCGTGAAGTAAAATGCTTCGAGCGGGTCCGAAGGTTTGTTTGTTATTCGCCGCCCATTTCCTATCATTTCCAACTGATGCCAACCCGCATGACCAAAATAGCCGTATTCCCCGGCCAGTTTGATCCCATCACCAAAGGCCATCTCGACGTCATTCGCCGAGGCGTCCGACTTTTCGACCGGCTCATCGTCGCCGTCGGAAACAATCCCGAGAAGACGGAACTCTTCACCCTTTCCCAGCGCGTCTCGATGATCCGCACGCTGCTGAAAAACATACCCGCAATCCACGTCGAGAAATACACCGGGCTCACCGTCGATTTTGTGAAGCAATCCGGCGCTACCGCCATCCTCCGCGGCATCCGGGATGTCTCCGACCTCAGGTATGAATTCCAACTCGCCTTGGCCAACCGAGCCGTCGGGGGGGTCGAAACCGTCTTTATTATGACCGGAGATCAATACGCTTTGACCAGCAGCAGCCTCATTCGGCAGGTAGTTTCGCTTGGCGGAGACATCCGCCAGCTTCGAGGCGTCCTTCCCGGTCTGGTGATCCAACGACTTCGCGCATTAAAAGCTCCAATACGGATTTCCGCGGACGAGGATTCGTCCAACGCATAAGAAATGGCGGCTATCTTCGCGCGATCGCCAATTTGCGGACCTGTTCCAATCGCGCCGCCGCGTCCTTGTAGTTCGGCGAAATCGCCGCGACATTTGCGAATTCCGATTCGGCGTGAATCCAGTCCCCCAAGTGCTGATACAAAACACCGAGGCAGTAATGCGGTTCCACATCCGCCGGATTCGACTGGATCGCGGCGAAAAAATCGGCTTTGGCATCCATCCAGTCTTTCCGCTTCAGTCGAAGATTCCCCCGTTCCACCAGAAGATCGCCGGCGATCTCCGGATGTTTGGCAAGCGACCGGGTATATAAATCCTCAGCGGCCGCTGGATCACCTGATCGCTCCAGCGCTTCCCCCAACGCGAAGACGTTCAGCCTGTAATTCGGATCGATGGCCAGGACAATTTGAAACTGTTCTTTCGCCTGCTGCGCTGCCCACAACGCTGCCGGCGATCCGGACGCATGATCCCGACTCGCCTCCACCCACGCCGCGCCCAGATTCGCGCGGGCTCGCGTGTTGTTGGGGCGCTTGGCGACAGTGCCCGTCCAAATATCCAATACCGTGGCGTACTGATCGTTACGCTCCATCGTTATCCTGGCCAACAGGGCGATCAGCAAACACCCGGCAATTGCAGCCGCCCAGCGCGTTGCTCGCCGGCGACTCAGAATTGCCCATCCCCCGACCACGGCCACGCTGACCAATGCGGCCAGAGGCAAATATATCCGCTGCTCGGCCGCCGGCTCGTGCACGACGGGAATAATGCTCGAACTTGGCGCCAAAATAAGAAAAAACCAGGCCCCTAAAATCCAAGCCATGGCTTATATTTGAGCGCGAACACGGTTCCGACGAGCATCCCCAGCACGAGCCATCCCTGCCACGAAACTTCCGACCAGTTTCGTGCAATTGGCCAATCGTAATAATCCAAAACCAGATTCACCGGCCAAAATGCGAGATGCAAATAATACGCGACAACGTTCAGTTCCGTGCGTGCGTATTCCAGCGGAGAAATCCAGGGACCGAATCCCACGGTCCCGTCGTGGCTATCAATGAGAAAAGCGCGCACGACGAATCCCCACATTGCCGCCATGCCCAGGTAAATTTTCCATCGCCGTCTGAAAGCTTGTTGGAATGATCCCGCGAGAAATGTGCGATCGTAAAGAATCGCCAGCAGCGGCGCTGCCACAACGATCTCCTTGCTGGCCATTCCCAGTCCGCACATCGCCACCGCACCCACCCGCCACCATTTGCTTCCGCTGGCCGATCGGATCAGGCAGTAAATCGACGCCAGAAGAAACATGGATGCCAACGATTCCGCTCGTTGGATGATGTATGTCACCGCTTGCGTCGTCAGCGGATGCGCAGCCCACAGCGCCGCCGCAAACGCCGCCAGCCACGTTGCCGAGCCGGCGATGCCGTCGCCCCACAATGTTTCGTACGAAAGCGATCGGCGAATGATCCCGTAGATCAACAATGCCGACACGAGATGAATCGACACATTGGTGAAGTGATAGATCCCGACCTTGGTTCCGCCCAACGCATAATCCACCGCGAAGCTGAAGGCCAACACGGGCCGGCCGGATAGCGTGGTCGGTTTCGTCGGTGAATATCTGTACGGAACAAGACTGCGGATTTGCGGATTCGAAACGATTCCGTCGATATCGTCATAAATAAACGGGCCGTGCAGGCTGTTCGAGTAAGCGATTGCGCTAACGAAAATCACAAACAGCGGCGCAGCCCAGCGCCCCCGCGAATGCGAAGAACTCGCGCCCGTCATGTCGTCCGTCCATTTTGGCGTGCGAATATATGAAAATTCTCGTTCGCCCCCGCAACATTACCTCTACCCACCCGCGAACGGCCACGCTCAAGGCGAGGCTCCGATGAAAACGCCGGCGGGATTGACATCTCATACATATATGTCCTCAACGCTGAACCCCACTTTTGAGCTGCTGCCAAATGACAATTCATTGATATATCGCGTCCCCAGCCAATCTGGAAGCCTCAGATCGGCAGCGTTCCAATATTCAAATATCTTGCTTGTTACGGTGGTCCATTTTCCTTGACATAACGCTCAGAGAACCATTACACTTTACCCTTAGATTCGCTTCAGGCGATATTTGTATTCAGATTTGTAACGGAATGGCGAGGTTGCGAAACTTAATCCACTAGAAGAAATGACTACTTCTGCGTCCGGCGACGTTCGCCGGCGCTAATTTCCTATGTCACGTTCCACAATTGCATCCGCGATCGATGGGGTCGTCTCCACTTGGAGTTCGATACGGCAATCATATCTATCCTTCCGTACGATCGCTCCCGATGCGCTTTTGGATGTGACGCATTTCCAAAGGAGCTTCGTATGAAGCGTACTTATGCGACGAATCCCGGCGCCGGGACTCGTCAAGACCGCGAGGGGTTTCACCCTCGTCGAGTTGCTCGTCGTTATCGGGATCATCGCTTTGCTGATCTCGATTCTTTTGCCCAGCTTGAACCGCGCTCGCGAGACCGCCAATCGCGTCAAGTGCGCCAGCAATCTCCGGCAGATCGGCCAGGCCATCCTGCTTTACTCCAACGATGCCAAGGGCCCGTATCCCCGGACCCTCTATCAGGGCAGCGCCTTGATGAACGCGTCCGACATCAATTGCAGCGGATTTGCGGCGTCAAGCAATGCGGCGGGTCTTACCGATCCCTTCTCGGGCAATGCGGCCATCGCGGCGCAGGCAGTGTTCCGTGGACCAACAACGTCCCCGAAGCCCTGTTCCTCCTGCTTCGCACGGAGGACATCACCGCGGCTGTGTTCACCTGCCCGAGTTCCAACGCCACTGCGGATGTCTTTGGCGGCGGCACCAATACCGCGTTGAATCAGATCAGCTTCACCAACATCCAGAACAACCTCAGCTACAGCTACGCCAATCCCTATCCGGATACTTATTCTCTGGGCAGCGGATACAAGATGGTGCAGGGCCTTGAGCCGACCTTTGCCGTGGCCGCCGACATCAACCCGGGAACCACCGGTAACGGCGGTAATGACAACGTCATGAGCCCCAACACCAGCAGTTCCGGCCAGGCGATGACGGTTGCCAACAGCAACAATCACGGCAAGCAGGGCCAGAATATTCTGTTTGGTGACGGTCACGTCGAGTTCGACAACAACTGTTTCTCCGGAACCGATCGTGACAATATCTACACCCGTGGCGGACCCACCTGGGGCACCGCGGCGCAGGATCTCGTTGCTTCGCCGTACACGGCCAACGACTCCGTTCTGCTCCCCACCGACGACAACCTCTAATCGGTTCGTCGGTACAGCAGCTTAGCAATCATCCGAGGCCCGCCTGCAAAGGCGGGCCTCTTTCTTGCGCCTCGCCCTGCCTGCAAAATTCGGGATTTCACAAAGTTTCAACGGCGGTCAAAGAGGTAGATTGATCCACCCAGTATTGCGAAAGGTTTGGCCTCGCGAAAGGGCTCGGCCTTAATGTAGTCCGCTGAAGTGAGATAGGTTCCCTGCAGGACCGTAGCGCTGACGGCATACACTGGATGCAATTCGTTGATCTGCTTCGCGCTGGGAAGACTGGATTGCGTGCTTGTTTTGAAATATTGGATTCCGTAATACGCCGGATCGGCGGAACCAAAATAGACTAAAATAATTGTTCGATCGGGGTGGTCTTTTTGCCACTGACTTAGAAGCGGCAGGTCCTGGCCCCAATCGAGGTTGGAATCACTCAGCAAAGAAATTCCTCCGCGCGCGCCTCCCGAGAATAGATTGAAAAACGGAATAAAGTCGGGGTAGGACCAAAGCGTTTCGACGATCAATCCTGAGAGCAGGGCGAAAACGAATAACGCGGTAAGCCGAGGGCGGCGTCGCCAGGAGTCTGCGGCTGCGACGCCCATACCAATGAATAGAAATGGATAGACCGGGAATACGTGTCGAAGGCCGACTTCGTAGTGCATAGTCATCGCGACGCACATATAGATGACCGGCAGGATGAGGAACGCCGCGGTTGGCCAGAAGTATTTCCCATCGGCAACGAGCAGGCGCAGCCATTTCCAAGCCACGTAACCGATGGCAAGAGCTATTCCCAGCAGCGTTGCAACCGGAGTTTTGAAAAGCATCGCCAGGGGAAAGTAATACCACCATCCGGTCGTCCTTCTATTTCCGCAAAGAAATGCGTGCCACGAAGGAAACCAGGTTTCAATAAACATATAGCCGGCGATCCATCCTTCAGGAAGAAGCTTATGGCGAAGCGCCCATTGCGCGGGGCCGAGCAAAGGATTGGGTGTTGGAACCGAATTCACTGCGTGAGCGATGGCGGCCGGATCAAAACTGTGGGCGGGGTCGCCGCTGATTTCAAATCGAAATCCATAGACAGCCCAGATGACGATATAGCTACCAAGTAGAGCGCCGCCAAAAAGCAGGGCGGCAACGCCAATCCGGCGAAGTCGCGTCGGGGCCGAGCCTCCGAACCAGGTCCATGGCATAGGGACCATCGCCCGCGCAAACAAGGCGGCGGCTAGTACAGGAATCCCAAAAACTCCGGAGAATTTGGTGGTTAGCGCCGCTCCTAACAATAACGACACAAACACCCATCGCACGACCGTGGCGCGCTCGCCGAGCAACCAAATTACCCCCATCAACGCGGTGAACGCCAGCGTGACGGGCAAATCGTTTTTTAACAATGGAGCGTGCGCAAGCATATTCGGATCGAAACAAAACGCCGCCAATGCTACGACTCCCGCCACCGGACCGCGTAACCGCCAAGCCCACCATGCGATGACGGCTCCGAGCGCAACGCCAAACATGATCATGAATGCGCGGGCGTTATTGAGCAGGCGATCCGCGTCGTGCTCGGGTCTGCCATACAGGGGATCATTCATGGAAGAGGCGCCGCCATTCATGTCCGACAGCGAAATGTTCCAAGCGGAGGACTTGCGGTCAATGCGGAGGTCCTCGCCGAATAACCCCAGCGCAATGACATATTTATAGAGCGGCGGGTTTACCGGTCCGACCCGAAAATCGAAGTAATGGGTTTGTACCCAGGCGCAAACCAGCGCGGCCGGCTCATCGAATGTGGCACATTTTTGCATCGCGGCGCTTCGAGCCAGAAACGCGAAGATTGCACAAAGCATAACACAGCAAGCAACGGCTATTGCGTTGAACCAAATAGGGCGTCGGTACGGTCTGTTTTGCGAAAGCGGCGCACTCATAAGCTCTTCCGCGAGGGGTAGGAAATATAAAGAGTAATCGGAATGTCCCAAATCAATCTTGGCGGACGAACGTCGTTATGCATTTCGTATAGCATATATAATAAAGGTCGGCGACGGGGCGGATCAACCGTGAGCGCGCCAGCGTCGCACTCCGGTCCGGCAATCATCAACGGGATTTTGTTAGAATTCTTCGCGATCCGGAAGTAAGCTCTTTTTCATGGAACAGATTCTTCCGCCCCAGACCCAGCGGGGCGCTGGTTTCGAGCCGGCGCGCATCCGGCAGTTTACGGTCTTTCTTGAGAACCGTGTCGGGCGCCTCCAGAACCTTCTCCAAGCCCTCGAATCACCGGAACATCCGATTCGAGCAATCTCCCTGGAAGAATCCGGCGAGACCACTCTGGTACGATTGATCTGTGCCGATTCCGAGGCGGCCCGGAAAATCCTGCAGGATGGGGCATTCCCGTTTGGGGAATTGGATCTCATCGCCGTCCAGACCCCCAAAAAAAATCCCCAGCCGCTCAGTTCAATTTGTTCAGTCCTGTTATCCGCGGAGATCAACATCCATTACCTGTATCCATTCGTTATCGGTCCACGCGGGCCGGCCCTGGCGCTATATGTTGACGATCCCGTTCTCGCCGGCCAATTGCTGATCAAAAAAAATTTCACACTGATCGGCGAAAGCGATTTGAAACCCTGATTCGGCGCCGCCCTCGACTTCCCTGGGGCGGCCTGCTATGATCTTTCTCACAGCTGCCTGCTTTAGAAACGCCTGGAATATCCGCTTTGGACACATTCCTGATCGAAAAACGCAACCAGTTGTAGCGCACTGACCGGCCTTGTTTCGGCGTTAGCCGTGGCCCTTTTGGTTCTGGTGCGCAGCGTCCCGTTTCCGATCAAATTCGATCGCGAACAGGGACATGGCACTATTTAACAAAAGGTATTCAGTGCAATTTTCAGATCTCAAGCTGTCTTCTCCTATCCTCGAGGCCGTCAAGTCCGAGGGTTACACGCTCGCCACGCCAATTCAGGCTCAGGCGATTCCTCTGGTCCTTGCCGGCCGGGATGTTCTGGGCTGCGCAGACCGGTACCGGAAAAACGGCCGCTTTCGCCATGCCCATTCTCCATCGCCTCTCCGCTCCGGGCTCGACCGCCGGTGCCGCTCGCCGGCCGCGGTGCCTGGTGTTGTGTCCGACTCGCGAACTCGCCTCGCAAATCGCCATGGCTTTCTCCGTCTACGGCAGGTCCCTCAAGCTTCGCCACGCCACGGTCTTCGGCGGCGTGAACCAGCGCCCGCAGGTCGATGCGCTGCGCCGCGGCGTCGATATTGTCGTCGCCACGCCCGGCCGATTGATGGATCTGATGCAGCAGCGCTGCGTCGATCTCACTGGCATTGAAACGCTCGTTCTCGACGAGGCTGATCGCATGTTGGACATGGGCTTCATCCAGCCCATCCGCCAGATCGTCGCCAAGTTGCCGCATGGGCGTCAGACCCTGCTGTTTTCCGCCACGATGCCGCCGGAAATACGCCGTCTCGCCGATTCGCTGCTGCGTGATCCTGCGGTCGTTCAGATCGCGCCGGTCTCTGCCACCACGGCGATGATCGAAGAGACCGTCTACCGCGTCGAACGTCACGACAAGCCCGAACTGCTTGCCCATCTAGTCCGCAGTCTTCCGATGTATCGCACGCTCGTCTTCACCCGCACCAAGCATGGCGCTGATCGCGTCGTCCGTCATCTGCACACGCGCGGAATTCGCGCCGAGGCGATTCACGGCAACAAGAGTCAGAACGGCCGCCAGCGCGCCTGGCCAACTTCGCAGCCGACAAAATCCCCGTGCTCGTCGCCACCGACATCGCCAGCCGCGGCATCGACGTTGACGGCATCACGCATGTTGTCAATTATGATTTAACTCACGAGCCCGAGACCTACGTTCATCGCATCGGCCGCACCGGTCGCGCCGGAGCGTCCGGGTCGGCCGTCTCGTTCTGCGATCGCGAAGAGGTCTCCAACCTCCGCGCCATCGAGCGATTGATCCGCCGCCCGATTCCGTCAGCCGTGAATCCTCTTCCATCAACGGCCAAGGAGATTGCTCCGCGGCCGCCGGCCCATCGGGTCGAAAATCAGCATCGTCCGCATCGCGCCGCCGCGCCCGCGCCATCAGGCGCGAGACTTGCCGCGCGCGCCGCGTCCCGCGCACGTCAATTCCGGCCCCGCACGTCATCCCCAAAAACCAGCCCAAAAGCCGGGTGGCGGCGCCGGCCGTTCGTTTCATCCATTGGTCCGTCACGATCGCGCCCGCCGACATCCATAGTTAACGGCAGAAACTGCGCCGCCGCTGACCCTACAGCCATCTTTCGTATGTTGCCGATATGGACCGGACCGGTGCGCGCACCATTCTGGAGACCGTCCTTGCCATTGCCGATAAAATACAGCCTCTCGCTCTACGGCGCGGCCCTGCAACTCGCGAATTGCTGTCCGGTCCTGGACGAACAAATCGGCTTCTTTCTCAATCCGTTTCTGCTCAAGCGACATGTCGCCCAAAACAACGAACTTCGCGGCCAAATTTGTCCATTCGATATGGCCGAGGTGACTCACTCTCTTTCCCGCGCGGGCACCAGTGAACGCCATTCGGACGATCTCGTCGAGATATACTCACTAGCCGAAAAACACTGGATCCTCGACGACCGCTGGGGAGTCTGCGAGATCGACCTGCTCAAGCATCGCTGGCGAAGCTGGGTGCTTCCCAATCCATCGCTCGATCCCATCCAACTGGCCGAGGCCGCGGTCCTCTGGCCCATGGCGCAACTCCTCCGCTGTCGCGGCGTGGAAGTCGTTCCCGCTCTCTCCATCGAACGCGCCGGCTGGGGCGCGCTCGTGATCGCTCCTTACCCGATCCCCGGCGAAATTTCGCGCATCATCCGCGCGGGCTATCGCGTCATCGGACAACGCTGGACCGCCCTGATCCCCCAAAACGGCCGCATTGTGCTCCGTCGCCTTCCCGGCCTTGTCCAATCGCCCGCCTCATCAGGACGCTCGATTGGCCGCCGGCCCATTTGGAACGATCTCACTTCCGACAATCCATGGGCGTCCGCCGATCTCGCCTGGTGCGATGCCGTCCTGACCATCGCCCCGGGCCGGCGATCAAAAACCATCGGTCGCGTGATTCCCGCCACCGAGTGCCAGACCGCTCTTCGCCGCGCCTGGCCCATCCCCGATTTGCCGATCAGTCGCCCGCGCCTCCAGCATCCCGCTGCACTTCTTGCCCGTGATTGTCACTGCCTGAATCTGCAGTTGTCCCGGCACGAAGATGAATTCCTCGATCTGATCGAGTTCACCCGCCGCCGCACCGGCGCAAGGGTGGAGGTCTCGATCAATAATGCGCTGCGGCGGCATATTGTTCCCACGCGAATGGCCGGCTGAAGAGTAATTGCCGGTCCAATCTGAAATTTCAAATATGAAATTTCAAATTCATCAGTCCCCATCCACCCGCTGATATCGATACACCGCCCGATAAATTCCCGACACCTCTTCATTCTTCACGACCGTCGGCCGATACTTTTCATTTCTTGGCTGAAGCCGAACCACCGGCGATCGCGCCTCGCCATCCACCTCAAAAAAAATCCGCTTGAAAGTCGTCTGCCCATCGGCAAATCTGATGAAGCAATCATCCCCATCGCGGGCCGGCAGCGACGGGGCGAAAATCACGATGTCCCCCTGTCGATACCTCGGGACCATGCTGTCCCCCTGCACCCTGGCCGCGAACGCATCCTTGTCGCAAATTTCCGGGCACCCGACCTGCTGATCGGCCGATCCATTGATCACCGGAACCGTATTTCCCATTCCCCGATGGCCGTTGGCGCCGTTGCCGTGATTGACCATCTCCCGCAGCGCCCCCGATTCGTCCCCGCCATTTTTCCCATCCAGCAGCTTTCCCAGAATCGCCCGCACATCATCGGGAGTTTTTTGCAGATGCGCTTGGGTCAAAAGTTCCCCTTCGGCAAACCCCAATGTCTGTTCCAGCCGTCGCAGCTTCTGGTCGCTGGGCGGATTGCCGACCCGTCCGGTTTCAATGAGTGAAAGATACGGCTTTGAAATCCCCGCTTTTTGTGCCAATTCATCCAGCGTCAGCCCCAGCCGCCGCCGCCGCGTCCGAAGTTTTTGGCCCAGAGGTTCCATAAACCATCCGACCAAATAGCCCATTTCGTTCAAAAAATCAAGAAAAATATCTTACAAACACCTAACAGACTGGCTGAGCAAGGATTTCCGTTATGGCGCGGGGCTCAATCTTTTGTTTCAGTCTCGTCGCGTTGCCTGATTTATCTGATCGGTTTCGACGACCGGTTGGGGCTGGCTTGGCTGCGGCGGGAGAACGCCGGTGATGAGTTTGCGGAGACGGTTGCGGAGGCCGACTCGGCGGAGATCCTGGTGGAGGCGGCCGTGGGTGTCGCGCACGAGTTGGATGAAGCTAATTCCACCCGCGCGGAAGACGGGGGCGTGGCACCACCAGACGGGCAAGAGCGTGATCATCAGCAGGCCGTGATGGAGGAGCCTGAGGATCGATCTTGATATCAGCGAGCGGTTCCAGCGGAGGATGAGGAAGCGGTCGCGGTGGAAGGCGAGGTGGCCCGCTTCATCGCGCAGAATTCGCCGGCAGATGGCGCGTAGTAGCTCGCATTCGGTGGCGTCGCGCAGCGCTCGGTAATACACCGTCGCGACCACCTCCGCCGTAGAAAGAACGATCAGCGAAAGTTCCAATCCCATCAGGTGGCGAAGCCAACGGAAGATACCGTCGATTTTCGACTTTTCCAGTCGAGGTTCACCAGCGAGGTCGAGGTATCCCCCCAGATAAGAGGAATGGCGCTGCTCCTCCGCGATGAACAAGTCGATGGCTTCGGGATATCTCGAATCCCCGATCTTGGCGGCATGTAAGCGGGCGCACTTTTTCAGGTGCAGACCTTCGCCGCTCTCGCCGAGCTGAAATTGCCGTATGGAGTCAATAACGGTGGCGCGGTCGGCGGCGGTGAGGTTCGCCCAATGTTGCCGGGGTTTGGCCGGCGTGCGGCGACGATTGAGAAGGAAATGTTCGATCCATCGGGCGCTGGAGTATGTGATGGGCGGGCATGGTTTGTGGGCCATGCCAGTCAACATTCGGAAAAACAAGAAAAGTTGCATGCATTTGCAACTTGTTTGGAATCGGCCTCCTGCTCTATGACGGCCCGCTCGTCTCCAATTCATATAGCCTTGGCCCAAAGCTCCGATCGGCCCATTTCAGCGATTTCTTCAGAACGAATCCAAACACGCACAAGACCACGATTAGTGCAATGACGGTGATGAAATGCTGCGGCCTCCACTTTCGGATTGTCGAACCGTAGGCGATTAGCGCCAGCACCGCGGCCACCGTGACGACTGCGTCATAACTGGCGCGTTGCCAGTAAAGGCCGCCGAGGTGCAGCCACATGCCGAATTCGTCGAAAGTGAGGCCAAGGCCGATGGCGTAGATCACCGCCACGATGGAAAGCCAGGTTCCCTTCGGCTGGCTGAAGAGAAGGACCGCGCCGGTGGCGCTGAGCAGAAAGATTCCGTAGTTGAGGTGATGAACGTGCGTCCCCTTGACGTGGAAGAACAACGCCGGCGGCAACTTTCCTGCCATGATGAAAATCACCAGGATGCGGGCGATAACGAACGTAAAGATGAACGCCGCCAGAACCAGCCGGGCCAATTGATGGGTCTGCCGTTCTTTTGCTTCTTTCGAGGATAGGTCGGACAAATCCGGGTATTCCATTGTCTGCCTCATTTTCGATGCGAATCATCGGCCGTTGCGATCAGCAGTTCGCCGGGCGTTCCCAATCGTTTCAGCCTCCCGCTCCCGCCGCCTCGGTTGTAGAGATAGAATACCCGTGCGGGAGCGATGCGCGAATAATACTCATACAACGGCCGGTTTCGGTCGCCGGGATGGCCGACGGCCGAGATATTCGCGTTCAGATCGCGAGCGTGAATGATCGCCGCATCATCCGGCCACGCCACATCCGAATTGAACACTGGTTCCTCCGAGGGATTGTTCACCATGCTGTTGAAATGAAACAAGACCACGGCAGGGGGGAAACATTTGCGGCGACATCGTTGTCGATCTGTTCAAGCTCCGCATAATTGAAATACCGATCGTGAACCAGCCGGTTGAATTGCGGCATCGCTGCAAGAGATAGCGAGATCATCGCCAATCCCATCATTGTGCGGATTATCGCCGCGCGGTTTGGAAATGTGTCCGTTAAAAATCGAATCGACAAAACACTCAGAAGAATCGTCGCCGGCATGACCATGACGTAGTAATGCGATAAATCCCACGAAAATGCGTAAGGTGACATCACCAGCAAAAACACCGGCAGCATCCCCCACACCATCCAAAGCCGGCGGTTCCAGATCGCCAGCAGCGACATTGGCGCGATGATCCAGAAAAATGGATCGACAATTGCAAATCGGCCAACCAATTCGCATTCATCCTTCAATCCGACCGTGATCAGGTTCTTGAATTGATGCTGTTCGAGAATCCATTTGACATTCTTCTCATAGAACAATTGCTTTTCCGAAATATCCGAGACGTGCGGCTGGACCGACTCCCCGTGAAATCCGAAGGCCCCGGGATAGTTGATGTCGTTGTACCGCCCGAACGGGGTGGTCAGCCATTCGCCCGTGATCTGGCGGTTGAGAACCAGTGGAAGGATCAGAAACGGCAGGGCGGGCGCTACGACCCACGCCACAGTTTTGACCCAATAGGGCCGCGATTTCCCGCGCAGATCCATCGTCATCACGCTTCCGAGCACGATAGCGAAGCAAAGTGCATCTGCCGGCCGGGTGATGGCCGCCCATCCCGCGGCGGCTCCCAGCAGCACCAGCCATTTCCGGTCATTCCCTCGCCGCCACTGAAGTGCCGCCCAGGTCATCACCAATCCCAGGAGCAGCATTGGAATCTGCGCCATCAGCATGATGGACATGAGCCGGAACATTGACAGGGACAGGAGCATCAACACTCCCAGGATCGCCGATGCTCCATCGAGGGTATCGGTGAGAATCAAGTACAACATGGCCGCGCACAATCCCGACGCCGCCAGCGTGGCCACGATGTATGGCAAATGCAGCAGGAGGGCCGGCACATACATGATCGCCATGCCAGGAAAGTACATAGACGCATACACCGGCTTCACAAGGATATAAAACGAATCGAAGAATTGCGGAAGCGGAATCGCCGGCATCCAAAACCGCCCCTGCGCCAGCATCCGCATTTGAATCAGATAACTGAATTCATCCTCGAATAGCGGCTTAATGACGATGTTTTGGCACCGCGCCGTCCAGTAAAGAAACAGACTGGAACCTGCGCAAATCGCCAGCGCAATCCAGCGGCGGACAATTGGCGCTGGCCGTGCAACTGCATTCCAGAGGCGGTCGAACGCGCGATTGATGGGTCCGATGAGTCCCGCCACCACTGCCGCTAGAATTACCAGCGGCTGATGCTGACGGCCGTAGTCTCCCCCGCCAAAAACCAGCCAGCATTGCACGCCAAAAATCAGAAGGACCGGCGTCAGCCATTTCGCCGTGCGGCGGCCAAGCCACGGAGCGAGAATTTCGGGGCTATCGACCGGCATGGTTTGCCGCCAGCTCCCGAGCGGTTCCGATGAAATGCAGATTGTGCGGTTCCCCTGCGCCGGATGGTTGATATACATAAAACCGCCGCTCCGGCTGGATGCGGGCGTAATAGGCGAACAGCTTCCAATTCTGATCTTCGCCCAGATCACTGGCGCGGATCACCAGAGCATCATCCGGCCACGCAACGTCATCGTTGTGCACGGGAAACCAATCTATGGAATGCCCCGGGCCGGTAAATGAAAAAAGCACCACCGACGGGCTCTTTATGCGCCAGAAGATCCTGATTGATTTGCTTCGTCGGTTCGCACAGTGTCGGGAGCGCCCAGACTCGACTGCTGAATTCAGGCAACGCCGCCAGCGAAAATCCAATCAGCGCGGCGGCCACCAGTGCTCCGATGCGCTGCCGATATCGCGGCCACGCCCGATCCAAGCCTTCCCAACCCATCAACACCAGACAAATCATGCCCGGCATTATCGCCACCAGATATTGATCGAGGTGAAAGATATATCCAAGATAAACGACAAGCATCAGCACCATCGCCGCAAGGAGCACGAGCCGGCGGATGTCCCACCTCGCCGCCAGCGCCAACGGCACGAGAATGAACAGGTCCGTGTCCGGCAATGTGTCCCTTCTGATTTGCTGGAATCGAACCATGTACCAGGTTTTCAAAACATTCTTCAGTGTGTGCTCGTTGTACAGATTCATTGATGCAGCGGCGTAGGCTCGTTTGGGGGCGCTGAGGCCAGGCGGAAGATTTTTTAAATCCGCTGTGGCAAAACCAAGGAACGGCGCCGGGTAGCTCTCGGCAACATAGTATTGCATCGGGGTCTGGGTCCACTTTCCGGTGACGCCGATATTCTGCGTGATTTGAATTACAGCGAACGGCAGCGCCGCCAGCGCCACCGCCGCCGCGGTTTTGGCAATCACCGTGGGTCGCCGCCATAATTCGTAGAGCATCGCGATCGTAACCGGCGTAGCGAAACAGATCGCATCCAGCGGGCGCGTAATCGTCGCCCAGCCGGCAGCCGCTCCGATCAACACCGCCCAGCTAATGCTGTTTCGTCGTTGCCATCGCAGCCACGCCCATATCAGGATCATGACCGCCAGCAGGAAGGCGGTTTCCGACATCAGCATGAAACTCATCCAGCGGAAATATTGGAGGGACACGAGCATCAACACCGCGATGAGCGCCCGCAAACTGCCGAACATTTCCCACATGATGAGGAAGAAAATCGCCGCCGCCGCCGCGCCGCAGGCCAGCGGCGATACCCAATACGGCAATCCGAGCCAGACGGCCGGAACCATGCTCATTGCCGCCCCGGGAAAATAGATCGACGCGTAGACCCGATCCACGATGAAATGGAACGTGTCGAAAAACGGCGAGATGTCCGGCGGATACGCCGCGCTCCAAAGCCGGCCCCTGGCCAGCATCTCCGCCTGGATCATGTAGGAATGCTCGTCGTGAATTCGGAGGAACATTTCCCCGCGGCCCAGCCGGACTTGGTTCAGCAGATAGGCGCACACCAGCAACCCCACCGCCACGGTTGCCACGGCCCCATGCCTGCGCACAACTCGCCGAAGCCAACTTGCGGTGATTCTCACCCCTCGATTCAAATATCCACTTAGCGACAGGCACAATCCGATGCCCAGCGCAACCCACTCAACCCACGTTGGCTTCTGGTCGAACGGCAGCGCCAGCCAGAACCTTACCCCAACCAGCAACAAAACCAGAGTGAATAGCTGTCGCTTGCCGCCCAGTATTTTCAATAGGCCGTGGTTTCGCATTTCCGGGGAGCGGGAAGTATAAGCGCCCGGACGCCGATTGTTTAGCGGCAGCACTTGACTTCGACGAGCCCAGTCGAGCCGCGCGGCATTGACGCCTACAGCTTATGGTTCGCGTTTCCGGAAATCAGCGCAAGCACTTCCGACCTGCTTGACGGATTTTCCTTGAAAATCCCGCGTAGCGCACTGGTCACCATCACACTTCCCGGTTTTCGCACGCCGCGCATCGTCATGCAGGTGTGCACCGCTTCGATCACGCACACCGCCCCGACGGGATTCAGTTCATCCATCAGCGCATCGGCGATCTGCATCGTCAATCGCTCCTGCACCTGTGGCCGGCGAGCGTAACCCTCCACCAGTCGCGCAAGCTTGCTCAATCCGACGACTTTACCATCCGGCAGATATGCCACGTGCGCCCGGCCCGTGAACGGCAGCAGATGATGCTCGCACAGCGAATGGAATTCGATGTCCCGCAGCAGGACGACTTCATCGTACCGCTCCTTGAATACCGTCCGCAGATGAAGGCGCGGATCCTCAAAAAGCCCGGAGAACAGTTCCGCATACGACCGCGCCATGCGCCCTGGGGTTTTCGCCAGCCCCTCCCGGTCCGGATTCTCGCCGACGGCCAACAAGATCTCCCGAACCGCGCGCTCGATCCGGGCCGTGTCAATTGCTTTCGCGGGTTTCGACGCCTCCGACATATCAACTCCTGTTTACTCCAGCGGCAAGGATTATAGGCGATCTGGCGACACCGCAAAAACAACCGCTATCCGCCTAGCCTATTGGCCAGATCTCCGGCCGTTCCCAGCGGTTCGCCTAACGGATTCCGCGATCGCAGCGCCGCACCGCGATCGTAAGTGTAGATCCAACGCTCCGGTTGCCGCTTGGCGTAATATTCAATCAGCTTCCAATCCTGCGCCCGGCCAAGGTCCCGGCGCGGACTATCGGTGCATCATCCGGCCACGCGACGCCGTCGTTGTACACCGGCTCATCATGCGGGTCGCAAATCGTAGGATCAAACCGGAAAAGCACTACTGCCGGTATTTTTGGCAGATTTGATAGCGCCTGGTTCGCCATTCGCTGTTCGCGGTCGTGGAAATCAATCGCGCCCGCGCGAATCTCCGGATTAAACGCCGGCAAATCCGCGACCGAGAGAACCAGGATGCACACCAGCAGGAATCCTCCGATCGCGATGCGTCTATTCGGCCATGCGGTCTCCAGCGATTCCCAACCCATGAAAACCATGCAGGTCATCGATGCCAGCAATGGGAAAAGATAATGGACCAGAAAGAATACCACACACGCATACGCCGGCAGAAACGTCAGCATGAAAACGCCGAACGCCCTGCGACGGATATCTTTCAGCGACAAAATCCCCGCGACCGCCAATAGCACCAGAGCCGAATGCGGCAACGTTACCGTGATCAGATACTGGAAAAAATCCGGAAACAACCACCTCAACACGTTCGCCGGCGTGTGGCTTTCGTATGCGGGAATCACAAACTGCGTAAGCCACGCCCGTTTTTCAATCCCCGGATTTGCGGGCAAGCGGCTGAAATCCAGGTGAAAGAATCCGACCGGTGACGCGGGGTAAACATGCCACAGGAGTTCCTCCTCCCCCAGCACGTACCATTTTCCAGAAAGCCCGATATTTTGGATCACCAGCAACAGCAGGAACGGCGCAGCGGCCATCACAATCGTCGCGAAAGTTTTCGCCAGCAATCCCCCGCGCCGGCGGAACTCCAGAATCATCGCCGCACCGATCACCGGGCAAAAACAAAGCGCATCCAATGGCCGGGTGATCGCGCAATATCCCGCCGCTGCCCCCATCAACACCGCCCACCCCATCCCTTGCCGTTTTCTCCAACGCATCCAACCCCAGCAGAGCGCCAATAGTCCTAAAAACATCGGCATTTCGGATAACGCCGCCGTCGACAGATATCGAAACCAATACCCCAGCGCCATCATGATGACCCCAAGCACCGCGCGCACGCTTCCGAACATTTCCTCCAGGATCAAAAACAGCACGCTCGCCGCGATGGAGGATGTCACGATCGGCATTCCCCAGAATGGCCAATGCAGCCACACTCCCGGCGTCAGCATGAGCGCCGTGCCCGGACAATACATCCCCGCATAGATGGGCTGCGCGAACAAATGGAATGAATCGAAAAACGGCGATATGTCCGGGGGATATGCCGGCATCCACAACCGTCCCTTCGCAAGCATCTGCGCCTGGATCATGAACACATGGTCATCGTGCATTCGCAGGCAGAGCCCCGGTTCCCGGCTGTGGATGTAAATCAGGGATGACACGGCCGCGAAAATGCCCGCGCTGATACTCGTCGCAATGCGATGGCGCGATAAAAATTCCCCACATTGTTCTGCCTTCCCAAAGCACCATCGGTTCAGCGGCCAGATCAAACCAAGCCCTACGCCCCACGCGAGCGCCCCAAACCGAAAACCCAGTTCGCCATGGCAATACGTCGCAAACCACAATGCCAAACCCCCAGCCAACAGCGCCAGACAGAGGATTTGCCGGTGGCGAACGCCCATGGGCCCGCAATCGTCTGGTTTCCTCGCTTCCGCGTCAAAACCGCGCTAAAACTTCCGGCGTTTTCCATCATTGTTGTCGATTTGCCTCCCGGCCCCCTTGCCCTTAATCTGTCCCTCCCGGTTTTTTATGCTTAAAGGAAAACTCCTGCATCCCGAAATCCTGGGAGGCCTGGCGTCCGCAGGACATCTTGCCACCATCCTGATCGCCGATGGAAACTATCCCAGCGGCACGAAGCCCAACCCCCGCGCCAAAATAATCTGGGCCAATTTCACCCCTGGAATCGTCGACGCCTGCACGATTCTTCGGCTGGTTTCCGCCCTGGTTCCCGTCGAGGCGGTTACCGTCATGGCCCCGGCCAAATCCGGCCAATATGCGATGGCTCACGACCCGCCCATCTGGCAGGAATACCGGAAAATTCTCCGCGAAACCGCCGATTTCCGCGGCGATTTTCTCCAGCGGCAAAAAGCTGAATTCAATCGTGACGCGCAAAGCGAAGATCTGGCGCTCGTTATCGCAACAGCCGAGACCCAGATCTATGCCAATATCCTCATCACCATCGGAGTCGTTCAGTAACGAAAGGAACCATCATGCCAAGTGAAAATCGTCCGACAACATTAGCGACCAAACCCAGTTTCGGTTTTGGCGACCGTCTCGGATTGGCGACGCCCGGTCATGCCGCCGCCCTCAAACGCACCGGCTCCGGAATCCTCCCCATCTTCGCCCAGCAATCGATCCGCGAAATGACCCGTACCAATCGCACGCCGCAACAGGTCATGGAAGATGCCCAGAACGGCCTTAGGCAATCGGGGTTTTCCGGCCTTCAGGGCGCGGATGCCGATCACCTCAAAACACCCACCGATGTCGAGCGCACTGCGCAGGCGGGATTTGTTTTCTTCACCATCGACCCTTCCGGCGAAGTTGACGCCAACGCCGATGATTACAACCCCGACCAGCTTGCCGAAAAGTTCAAGCCGCTCGCCGGCGAGATTCCCTGGCTCAGCCAATATGAAGGAAAGACCGTCAAGCTGGCGACCGGCACGACGATCGAGTTTTCCTCCGCTGTCTGCCGCCGTGCCGCCGTCAAATATGGCAAAGCCATCGCCATGGCCACCCAGCTTGCGAAATATATTGAGCAGACCGCCAAGAAACTGAATCAGCCGTATGAAATTGAACTCAGCGTCGATGAAACCCCCAAGCCAACGACGCTTGCCGAGCATTACATCATCGCCGACCAATGCGTGAAGGCGAAGATGAAGCTCGTCAGCCTCGCCCCGCGATTTATAGGAGAATTTGAAAAGGGCGTCGATTACAAGGGCGATGTCGCGAAGCTGGAAAAATCCCTCGCCGATCACGCCGCGATCGCCAAACAGCTTGGTCCTTACAAGCTCAGCCTGCACAGTGGCTCCGACAAAATCTCGATTTATCCATCCCTCGCCCGCGCCACCGCCGGCATGTTCCATGTGAAAACCGCCGGCACCAGTTATCTCGAAGCGCTGCGCACTGTCGTCCGCGTCGATCCAAAACTCTTCCGCGAAATTATAAAACTTTCCCGATCGCGCTACGACACCGACCGCGCGACGTATCACGTTTCGGCCACTCTGCAATCCGCCAAACCTGCGGATGAGATCTCCGACGCGCGGGCTTTGGAGAAGGCCTATCTCGGACTCTGGTCCGACACCCCCAAAGGCAAGGGACTGTCCGATCCGGGCAGGCAGATCGTTCACTGCACCTTCGGGTCCGTTCTGTGCGATCCCACGCTCGGCCCGCAGGTTAAACAGCTCGTCGCCGAGAATCAGGCGTTATACACCCAGATTCTCGATGAACATTTCGGAAAACATCTGGAAGCACTCAAAGCCGGAATGTGAATCAATCCCGTTTTAAATTAAAGGAACCCCAATGCTCACGATCCGTAATCCCAAAGACACCAAATTCGATCTCGTCAGTCTCGGCGAATGTATGATTCGCCTTTCTCCGCCGGCTCACGGACGAATCGAGTTCGCAAACACTTTCGAAGTCTGGGCCGGCGGCGGCGAATACAACGTCGCCTACGCCTTGGCTCGCCTGGGCCTTCGCACTGGCTTCGCCAGCCGTCTTGTCGATAACCCCGTCGGCAAAATCATCCTCAATCATGCCCGCAGCGTCGGCATGGATGTCAGCCATGTCGCTGTCGCCAAATACGACGGCGTCGGCCGGGCCGACCGCATCGGCCTGAACTTCACCGAAGTCGGCACCGGCGTTCGCGCAAGCGTCACCATGTACGACCGCGGCCACTCCGCCGCCAGCAATCTCAAGCCTGGGATGATCGACTTCAAAAAGCTCTTCAAGGAACAGGGGGCCCGCTGGCTGCACACCGGCGGAATCTTCACTGCCCTCAGCGACGGCACCGCCGCCGTCTGCAAGGAGGCGATTCTTTCCGCCAAGGAGTCCGGCACCATCGTCAGCTACGACCTGAATTTCCGCTCCAAGCTCTGGACCGCGCAGAAGGCCCAGCAGATGACCAAGGAACTCGTCCCCCATCTCGATTGCCTCATCGGCAACGAGGAAGATTTCCAGAAAGTCCTCGGCTTCGAAGTCGAAGGCGTCGACGAAAATCTCTCCGCCCTCGACACCTCCGCCTACAAGAAAATGGTCGAGAAAGTCGTCAAGGCCTATCCCAACGTCAAAGTCGTCGGCACCACGCTTCGCGAGGTCAAATCCGGCCTCATCAACAACTGGTCGGCGATTCTCTACGTGGACGGAAAATTTTACGAAAGCCGCCGATTCGACAACCTGGAGATCGAGGACCGCGTCGGCGGCGGCGACGGTTTCTCCAGCGGTTTCGCCTACGGCTTCCTCACCGGTAAAACTCCGCAGGAATGCGTCGATCTGGGCGCGGCACACGGGCGCTTCTGCAAACGACCCGTGGCGATACGAGCAAGATCGATCTGGAAGAATTAAACCATGTATTCAAGGGCGGCAGTGCCAGAATTAAACGCTAAAAAAATGGTTCCAGAAAATAATGTTCTCGAAAAAACAAATATTTTTATCGGTTACGCCCTCTGTGTCGTCCGGCTTCGCTGGCTCGAATATAAGAACACTCAGGCGCTTCGAACGTGGCTGGCTGGCCCGTCAAAATTCGCAGCGGCCTTCGGTAACGAGAGAGAAAGCCAAGTCCCCGCCTTCGCCTCCTTGCAGACGGCTATCACGAATCTCAACAGGCCAGCCAGCGTTGCCCGCAGCGCCAGCGATTTCTCGCATTCGAGCCAACGGCTCTGGCCGGCGCGAAAATCGTAACGATAAAAATCTTTTGTATTCACACCGACGACGACGCCTAAGCGGAGAAGTGTTGTTATGCGAATTCTATTAACCACCACTAGTTTCCAGGATACCCCCGGCCCCCATCACGAAGTCCTAAAAAAATCCGGCTTCGAGATCGTCACCGCCCGAGGCCCACTTACCGAAGCCCAAATGCTCGACCACGCCAAATCCGGCTTCGATGGATTCCTCAACGGCGACGACATCATCACCGCCAAGGTCATCGACGCCGCGTTACCCCAACTTCGCGTCATCGCCAAGTACGGCATCGGACTCGATTCCATCGACGTGAAACACGCCACCGCCAAAAGAATACCCGTCCTCTTCACGCCCGGGGTGAATCACACAACGGTCGCCGAGCATTGCTTCGGCTTGATGATCGCCATGGCCAAGCATTTCTGGCCGCACCTTCGCTCCACCAAGAAGGGCGAATGGAAGCGGATCACCGGCAATGAACTGGCCGGCAAAACCATCGCCGTGCTGGGCGTCGGCCGGATCGGCAAGGAGATCATCAAGCGCGCCGCCGCCTTCGAAATGAAATCGATTGGATATGACGTATATTGGGATGAGAATTTTGCCCGGCAATATAATGTCCCCCGCGCCGCGACCGTGCTTGATGCGATCAAGAACGCAGATGTCGTCTCGCTTCACATGAACCTCGACGACGCCAACCGCGGCATGTTCAACAAGGATCTGCTGTCGAAAATGAAAAAGGGCGCTTATCTCATGAACACGGCGCGCGGCGGATTGGTTGTCGAAAAGGACATTGCCGAAGCCTGCAAATCGGGCCATCTCGGCGGCTATGCCACGGATGTATTGGACAAGGAGCCGCCGCCAGCGGATCATCCCTTTCGCGAGATCGACAGTATAATTGTAACCCCGCACGTCGGCAGCCGAACTTTCGAAAGCGTCGAGCGGCAAGCCCTGCGGGCGGTCGCAAATCTGGTGAATTTTTTGAACGGTGACAAGGACTATATTCAAGCCAATCAATTTTAAAAAATGGAGTAACGATTATGAGTCAAAACGCCGTCGCCGACATCGGCCTCATCGGACTCGCCGTCATGGGCGAAAATCTCGCACTGAACATTGCCGATCACGGCTACAAAGTCGCGGTCTATAACCGCACGACCGCGGTCATGGAGAAATTCATGGCCCGTGAGAATCCTCCGGGCGGTCTTGTGGCATGTAAGACCGTCAAGGAACTCGTCCAAGCCGTCAAATCGCCGCGAAAGTTTATTATTCTCGTCAAGGCAGGAGCGGCCATTGATGCAGTGACAAAGGAACTGATCGATGCCGGCATCGACAAGCAGGACATCGTCGTCGATTGCGGCAACTCGCTTTGGACCGACACGATCCGCCGCGAACGCGACTATGCCGACAAATGCAAATTTTTCGGTTCAGGTGTCTCCGGAGGCGAACTGGGAGCCCGTTTCGGTCCATCCATGATGCCCGGCGGAGATCCCGATTCGTGGAAGCATTTGAAGCCCATCTGGGAAGCCGTCGCCGCCAAGGTCGATCCCAAAACCGGCAAACCGATTGAAAATTACGCCCCGGGCAAACCTATCGTCGGAGGCGTGCCTTGCACGGCATACATCGGACCTAACGGCGCCGGCCACTATGTCAAGATGGTTCACAATGGAATCGAATACATCGACATGCAACTCATCGGCGAAGCCTATTGGCTGATGGTCAATCTACTGGGAATGAAGCCGCCGGAATTGTCCAAGGTTTTCGCCCAGTGGAATCAGGGCGACCTCGATTCTTATCTTATTCAGATCACGGCCGACATCCTTCAGCAGAAAGATCCGCTTCATCCCGATGGATATTTTGTGGATTACGTCCTCGACGCCGCCGGCCAGAAGGGCACCGGCAAATGGACCAGCACCAACGCACTGGACATGGGTATACCCGCCAACGCGATCGCCGAAGCCGTTTTCGCCCGCTGCCTTTCGGCGTTGAAGGAAGAGCGCATCGGCGCTTCCAAAACACTGAAAGGCCCCGATCCGGCCTACAAAGGCAACCGCGACGAACTCATCGCCGCCGTCCGCGATGCGCTCTACTGTTCCAAAATCTGCGCCTACGCCCAGGGATTCCAGCTCATGCGCGAGGGGCAGAAGGAATATAAATGGAAGCTCAACTTCGCCGAGATCGCCTCGATCTGGCGCGGCGGATGCATCATCCGCGCCCGCTTCCTGCAGAAAATCATGGATGCCTATTCCCGCAACGCCGACCTGGTTAACCTCCTGCTTGATCCCTATTTCAACGACCAGATCGGCAAGAGCCAGGCCAACTGGCGCAAAGTCGTCGCCCTCTCCGCGAGCAACGGCATCGCCGCTCCCGCTTTCATGAGCGCGCTGGCTTATTACGACGGCTACCGCAGCTCGCGTCTCCCGGCCAATCTGCTTCAGGCCCAGCGCGACTATTTCGGCGCTCACACATACGAACGTGTCGACGCCCCGCGCGGCAAATTCTTTCATCTCGATTGGCCGGAACCCAAGCGCCCGCAGATCGATATACAGCCGGGCAGCGGCGGGGGACACTGATCGGAGACCCCCATGTCCCGCCGCGGCACCGTTTACGCCATCACCCCCGACGAAGCGGATCGATTGCTCGCCCTCGTCGGTGATGACGCCGCCGTCGCCCGCGAAGCCCTCGATCTCTATTCCATCGACCGCGCCAAGGGCCATTTCATCGCCGCCCTCGACAAGTCCTGGGATGTCATCCACCGCTGCCTGACCGATGGCTCCCACCGCGACCTTGGCAAAGGCACAATGCCTCTCAGTTGGTGCCTTCTTGGCGGCAAGAGCCTCCACGCCGGCAAGGAATTCATCATCTGCTACGTGACCCCCGAACAGGTCCCCCAGGTCGCCGAGGCCCTGGACAAAATTGAACCCCATTGGCTCGTCGGCCGTTATTCAAGCCTGCAATCCAGCGGCTACACCGGGCCGATCAACAACGAGGATTTCGAATACACCTGGGATTATTTCACTGGCGTGCGCAATCTCTACAGTAAGGCCGCCGCTGCGAATCGGGCAATCGTTTTTGTGACGGATCAGTAGTATACGATCCGAGTAATTTGACATTGTTCGCAAAAAAGAGAACATTAACACATGCCGACGACTAGGGTCGTTCTGTTCCGGGAAACGAACGGGACCGTTCCTCTTTTCGATTGGTTTGATGGTTTGCCAAAAAAGGTTGTTGCGAAGTGCCTATCGCGGCTGGAACGATTACGAAGTCTCGGTCACGAGCTTCGCCGCCCTGAAGCCGATTTGTTGCGCGATGGCATTTATGAGCTTCGCATCGGTCACCAAGGAGTGAACTATCGGATTCTTTACTTTTTTCATCACAATATCGCGGCGGTTGTTTCACACGGATTGACGAAGGAGCGTATCGTGCCGGTTGCCGAAATCGATCGCGCTATTCGCCGCCGCGTAATCTACATTGCGAATCCAATGCGGCATACGCAGGAGTTGTAAAATGCCCCGAAAAAAAAAGACCACCGATGCCATCGATATCATCCATGAACGATACTTTCGTGGAAAGCCGGACATGCTGGCAATGCTTGAGGAAGCGCGCATAAATGACGACATTGCCCGTAAGATTTATGACCTCCGCACCGCCGCCGGTCTAACCCAGCGGCAACTGGCCAAGCTCGTCAACACGACAGCTTCCGTCATCTGCCGCCTCGAAGACGCCGATTATGAAGGACATTCGCTGGCAATGCTCAACCGCATCGCGGCGGCATTGAATAAGCGTGTGAAGATCGAGTTCGTGCCAGTATCCAAGAGACGAAAATCGGCATGAGAGAGAGCGATAGCAAGTGGAGTGGCGGATATGTACTACAAGCAACTTGCACTTATGATAGCAGTTGGCGTCATGGGTGGCTGCTCGGCATCGACGTTTCAACTCAGCGACGATTCCGCGATGCAACAACTGATGGTCACAAAACGGGTCGTGGCTTTGCAGCAGGAGAATCCTACTCGCCTCATTTGCTTTGTGGAAAACGTGAAGCCGGGTGAACGGGATTTATATCTGGGTGAAGATCATCCTGACCACACCGTTCGCGTCGGGACATTTCGGGTCACCGCGGATGGCCGTGTTTGGGAGCAAGATGTCGTTGACCCGGATGCACCGTGGATAACTGTGCATTAACGGCTATGCGCAAACGCGCCTTAATCATCGCTGGATTCGTCGTAATAGGATCTTTCCGTCTGGTCGATCGGATCAGCCGCAATCATCATGTTCCGCCGTCGGCACTTGCCTCCGAGTCCAACCCCATCGATGTGGAACTCGATCGATTCCAGTGGCGGGGCCACCCAATCCACCCCGGCGTCATCTACCAGTTCAACACCGCACTCTCCGATTCCCACCCTTTGATCGCCTCCGTTGACTTGGAAGGCGCTTGCGAAAGCCAGCGATTCCCTGATCCGCCTGAATCTGAGAACGGATTCTTGTCGTTCAAAGACGCCGCGGAATTGGGCGCCGGTTATTTCGGCTACCGACACCTCGGCCGCTCAACCGACGGCAAGCACGTTCTTTTAACGGCGTGTAATGGGGGCGGCAGCGGCGATTTCGAAGATATCCTCATTGTCAAATTCTCGCACGACAGGCTGAATGATGATGGCCGTGTGCGCGATCGCATTCGTATGATGCTCGTTGGCCACTTCACCCTCGGTGACCGTGACGACGGCAAAGTCGAAGTACGCGATGACAATCTGTTCATCGGAAAATCGCGCTACCGCGACACCGACAAGGTAATCTCCCTGACAAAAGATGTCCCCAACTGAGCACGGCATAGCGGCAACTTACGTGTGCGCTACGTGAACCCCATCTTTTTTCTCCGCCGACGAGTTGGCATCCTGCCACGTCATGATGAACAAATCGCAAAGCCTGGGACCGGATCAATGGCGTCAGATCATTGACGAACAGCGGCGCAGCGGGCTGACCGTGGCAGCCTATTGTCGCGATCGCGGAATCAAGGACAGCGCCTTCTATGCCTGGAAACGGCGATTGCGCTCGCCAGCCAAGCCAAGCGGTTTGCCCAAGCCTGCGTTCGTCGAGGTAACGGCTCCGATAACGGGGACCGCCGGGACGATAGAGATTCGTCTGCGCGGCGAACGTCACCTGCTGGCACGGCGCGGGTTCGACCGCGAGCTGTTGATTGAGCTGGTCCGCACCTTAGAGAGTGTCGCGTGATTGGCCTGCCCTCATTGGCGGCTCTGGATCATTCCACCTCCACACGCATCTGGTTGGCGACGGCGCCGGCAGACATGCGGTGCGGGTTTGACCGCCTGGCGGAACTGGCGCAGCATGTCACGAATCAGAACCCGTTGGATGGGCATCTGTTTTTGTTCCGCTCGCGCGGAGGTGACCGGATCAAAATTCTCCTTTGGGAAAAAGACGGATTTGTTCTTTGGTACAAGCGGTTGGAGGAAGGCGTCTTCAAAATGCCGCGAATCGACGGTGATGCCGAGAGCGTGGAGCTGCGTGCCAGCGAACTGGCGATGATGCTGGATGGCATCGACCTGCGAAGCGTTCGGCGAGTGAAGAGATTTTCCCGGAAAAAACAAACTGCCTGAAACAATTCACTGGTCAGAGCGTTGATATATCGTCGTCATGGAAGATGCATCGGCCATCACCTCTCTCCCGGATGATCCGCAAGCACTGAAGCAAATCATTCACAATCTTTCCCGCGAGCGTGATGACTGGCACGTCAAGTTCCTGCGTGTCGAAACGGAATTGCTTCGGCTGAAGAAGTGGTACTACGGTACGCGAGCCGATCGGCTCCAGACCCCTGGCGACGTGGCCCAGATGCTGCTGACCTTCGCCACCGAGTTGGAATCACGGCCGGTGAATCCAAACGATCTTCCGCAAGGTGAACCGCTGCCCGAGGTTGGCACGGCGCGGCGGGTTCGTCGTGGCCGGCGGAACCTGGCGGTGTTCGATCAATTGCCGGTCACCCGCAAAGTGCATGACCTGGCCGAAGCTGAGAAGGCCTGCCCCTGTTGCGGCAAAGAACGTGAGAAGATCGGTGAAGAGTCGAGTTGGCAAATGGAATTCATTCCGGGCCGGTTTGAGCGAATCGAGAACGTGCGGATCAAGTACGGCTGCAAGCATTGCGAACAGAATGCAGAGAATCCCCAGATCACCCTGGCTGAAAAGCCGCTGCAGCCGATCGACAAGGGGATGGCGGGACCGGGACTGCTGGCCTACGTCGTGATCAGTAAATTCAGCGATTATTTGCCGCTCTACCGGCTGCAAAACATCTTCGAGCGTAATGGCTTTGAAATTAACCGCGCCACACAGAGTGTCTGGTGCGGCGATGCGGCCGACCTGCTGCGGCCGTTGTACGACCTAATGGTGCGGCGTGTGTTGCAATCGCACGTGATCGGCACGGACGACACGGTGATGCCGATGCTGGCACCGGAGAAGGCTCGGCAAGCCAGAATTTGGGCGTACCTTGGCGATGCGGCCAATCCGTACAACATCTTTCAATTCACAATCAGCCGGAGCCGAGATGGGCCGGCCAAGTTCTTGGCTGATTACAGGCAAACATTGCTGGCCGACGCCTACGGTGGATACGACGGCGTGGTCGTGGGCAACGACATCACACGGGCCGGATGCTGGGCACACGCGAGGCGGAAGTTCGTGGACGCGGAGAAATCGCATCCGCAAATCGCCGCCGAGGCGGTGGCATGGATCAAGCGGCTGTATGCTGTGGAGGAACGCGGCAAAGCCCTAGACGTTGCGGCACGTCTGGTCTTGCGTCAGCAGGAATCGACTCCCGATCCTATCGTCGTTGAAAGATCGGCTCTTCGCCTGGCGCGATCAGTTGCTTCCCAAGCATCCGATGTCTGAGGCGGTGGGCTACCTGCTGAACCAATGGAAGGAACTGGAGGTGTTCACGACGGACGGAGCGGTCTCGATAGACAACAACGCGGCGGAACGAGAAATGAAGCGAATCTGCCTTAATCGTAAAAACAGTTTATTCGTTGGGAACGAGCGAGGTGGCCAGACGGCGGCGATCCTTTCCAGTCTGACCAGCACATGTCGTCGGCATGACATCGATCCCCAGCGGTACCTGACGCAACTGCTGACGAATTTGCCGGCGACGCCAGTCAGCCAGGTTGAGGCGTGGCTGCCGGATAACTGGAAGCGGCGAAATTCGGCCTCGTCGGCGTAATAGCCCAGCAGGCGCAACAGTCATTACCTTTATTTGGGCTTATTGTGATTTGGGGGACATTTTGAGCAAAATTTCCGCCATATTATCATCTTCTCATGGAATCGCCCGAGACGTTGGTGATCGATGCCGGGAAAGTGGTGTCGCGGTTTGGCAACCGTTACGGAGACGGTTGCGATCAAAGCGGTACAGCGAACCACATACCCGCAGAACTGGCCAGCGTACAACGAAGCGCAGACGAACGAGCAAGATCAATTCCAGAGACTTCTAAAAGACTTGTGCAGCAACATTGAAACGCCAGCGCCTAAATCCGCCAAGGGCGGTCGGCCATCAATCCCACTTCGCGATGCCGTGTTCGCCACGGTGTTCAAAATCTACAGCACCTTCTCCGGTCGCCGGTTTATTTCCGATCTTCGGACGGCGCATGCGGAAGGGCTGATTTCCAAATTGCCCCACTTCAACAGCATTTTCAACTATCTGGATAATCCCGCTTTGACTTCAATCCTCATGCACCTGATTGAGGAAAGCGCCAAGCCACTTGCCGCCGTTGAATCCGACTTCGCGGTTGATTCATCCGGTTTCACCGCGTCCCGTTTTGTCCGCTGGTTCGATGTCAAATACAACATGATCCGGCAGGACCACGATTGGGTAAAAGTCCACATTTGCTGCGGCGTGAAAACCAACGTCATTACCGCTGTCGAGATTCTGGACAAAAACGCTCCGGATAGCCCGCTCTTACCGCAACTGGTCGATGCGACCGCCAAGAATTTCACCATCAACGAAGTCAGCGCTGGCAAAGGTTATTCATCAAAAGCGAATCACGATGCGATTGCCCTGCATGGCGCAACGCCGTTCATCGCGTTCAAGAAAAACTCTGGCGACAACAAAAGCCGAAGCCGGAAAGCACGAATGACCCAGAGTGGCGTGTGGGAAAAGATGTTTCATTTCTTCTCGTTCAAGCAAGATGAGTTTCTCGCCCACTACCACAAGCGATCAAACGTCGAATCGACCTTCAGCATGATCAAGGCGAAGTTCGGTGACGCCGTGCGGAGCAAGACCTACGTAGCGATGAAGAATGAGGCGCTGTGCAAGCTGTTGGCGCATAATATTTGTTGCCTCATCAGTGCGATGTACGAACTAGGTATTGATCCCACATTTGCAGCCAATTGACGGTGGACTTATTGGGGGTTAATATTCACCTAACAGCTTTCACGAAAGGAAGCGTATGAAAGAACCGGGCCTAGACAACCGTCATCGTGATAAGACACCGCCGGAAGGCGGCAGGATTCAACAGAAGCGCGGCGATGCGATCAACAAGAACCTTTCGCAACCCATCCCGGAATTCTCTCCGCAAGCGACCGTCAAAAGGATGCGGGAAGAGACGGGCCAGAATAGCCTGAAGGACATCAGGGAAGCGGCTAAGGATCGAAAGTAATCGCCGGTCCTCATCGTGCCGACACGACGGATTCCTTGCGCGAGAGCGGCAAGGCAACTCGATCTACGGACTTGATCGCCGAAATCGGGATCAAGATGTGGCCGTTTGTATGGCGCAGCGATAGGCCATCCGTCGCATTGGCATTTGGAGTGAGCGTTACAACGCGATTCGTTTTGCGGACGACCCAGCCCACAGAAGCGCAACCAGTATAGTCCAGCCCCTCAAGTTCCGCTTCGTTTTTCCAGCCGCTAAAGCAGCAAGAGTCTTCCCAGCGAACGAACACGCACTCCCCGATTCTTAGCTTGTTCCGAAAATTCACGCATAGATTTTACCATAACGATAGAACACATCAATTTTTGAGAAAATCGGGTAGTGGGTCAGTTTGAAATAAAATAGTCCGCAGCCCATTTTTGGTAGCATAGTCACCGATGAAGGTGCCCATCGTAAAACTTAACGAGGATGCGGTGCGGCGGGATTACCCAATCGCCGACTTGGTGCCAGGATGGTTTTTTCGCGCGCGGAGCAATCAAATGGCGTCTGGCGTGTTGATGGAACGGACCTCTGGGGCCGGCACGTGGGATACGCGGATACCGATTACGATGGCGTTCTCAATCGGTGCATTGAAGATGCGAAGGCGATTAATGCCCAGCTTTCCGATCAGTCGATCAACTCCACCAATTCTTCCAACTCCCAAACATGATCAGTCAGCCCCGCTTGCATCGCTGGCGTGACGCGAAGCGTTTGGTGAATCCTGCACAAAAACCCATTCGCCTGCACAATTACCGGACATCGTGTCGGGGATTTTGTGCAAGGTCCCCCGGGGGGGTTTGTGGGACATTATGGGGACGACTGGGACTTTTCAGAGATTAGAGAGCTTACCGAACGACAACTCCGCCGCCAGAGCTCCCGGAACCGGATTTGAAGCAGAAAGTTGGATGAATTGCGCCAATTACAAACAAAAGGCCGAAAAGTGTTCCTCCCGAATTGCTTGGAATCAATCGAATCAGCGGTTAATTTGGCTGCGGATTTGGTGATATTTAGCGGGCGACCGAAGGTCGCCGGGTTCGCCAACCAATGACTGCAGAGCAAGCGGATTTATGCCCACGAACTACATCGTCCCCACGAAGCTTCACGACGACCTGGTCGCCGCCGCCTATCGCCATCGCGGATACACCGTGGACGAAGCCGCCGCGGGCGCTCGGTTTTCCGAACTGACCGCCTGGCACGGCATCAAGACGCACAACGCCATCAAGGCCCTGCATCTCGACGAACTCTTCGGCTCGAAAGCCGGTGGCTGCAAGCCGGGCGCGAAAATTGAAAAGCTGCCGTCCAAATACAAAGCCGTCCAGAAATGGAACGCCAATCGCAAGCTCGGGCAGGCCACGGCTTTCGAAGCCATGGACACGGCCATGAAACTGGCGGATGAATTTGGCGTCGGTATCGTCGCGGTGGACAACGCCTTCCATTACCTCTGGGGCGGCGGATACGTCATCGACGCAGCGAAGAAAGGCTACATCGCTTACACGGCCTGCACTGCCGCGTTGGCTGAAGTCGTTCCCTTTGGCGGGAAGTTTCCAACGCTCGGCACCAATCCGCACAGTTGGGGATTCCCGACGCAGGATGTGATCGGGTTCCCCATCTGCATTGACTGGGCCACCAGCACCGTGGCCATGGGCCGCGTTCAGCAGTTCCTGCGCGAAGGCAAGCAGCTTCCCCCCGGCAGCGGTGTCGATAAAGACGGCAACGAAACCACCGACCCGGCTAAAATCGCCGCCCTGATGACCTTCGGACAACACAAGGGCTACGGCTTATCGCTGATTGACGAGCTTTACGCCGCATACATCGGCGGATCGTTGCCGACCATTCGCAACCGCTGGGACGAAGTTCCTGCCGGCGAGAAGGGGACCTGCTGCTTTTTCTTCCAGTGCATCCGCCCTGACGCGATCTCTACAGAATCATTCGCCAAAGGCCGCTCGCAATCCGAAAACGTCAAAGCCGTTCTCGAGGACATCATCGGCCATGGCAACAAGGGCGCGATGCTTCCCGGCCAGATCGAAGCGAACGGCGCGGCCCTCAGCGCAAAATATGGCGGCCTGATCTTTACTGCGGCCGAGATTGACGCGCTCCAGCACATTGCCGACGAGGCGCAATTTAAATTCGATCGTTCCCAATTTCGAACAGTGGAGCTATGAAAATGCCCTACAACGGTTTCGACATTTCTGGAAAAGTCTGCCTGATCACCGGCGGCACCAGCGGCCTCGGAAAAGCAATCTCCCTCGGCTTTGCCCGCGCGGGCGCAAAAGTTATCGCCGGTTCCAGCAGTGCGTCCAAGGTTGATGCGATGCGAAAGGAATTGGGCGACGGTCACGACGCGTTGCAGATCGACGTGGCCAATGAGGACAGTGTCGCGGCCGCCGTGGGTCACACCATCAAGCGCTATGGCCGGCTCGACGCCGCGGTCAACGCAGCCGGCGTCATTCAGCGCAAGCCATCGCTTGAAGTCACCGTTGAGGAATTCGAACGAATTGTCCGCACGAATCTAACCGGCTCGTTCATCGTTGCCCGCAACGCCGCCCGGGCCATGAAGGATCAATCGGCCGATGCCCGCGGACATCGCGGTTCCATCGTCTTCATCGCTTCGCTCAACAGTTACATTTCCCTCAGCGAAGTGCTTGCGTATGCCTCGAGCAAATCCGGCGTCCTGGGTTTGGTCCGCGGCCTTGCCAATGAATGGGCTCGCCTGGGAATTCGCGTCAATGCCATCGCCCCGGGTCTGTTCCCAACGGATCTGAATCGCAGCCTTATCGAAAACACGCCGCGCGGCGATTTCATGAAAGAACACACGCCGGTGGGACGCTTCGGTGATGCCGAGGAACTCGTCGGCGCAGCAATTTATCTTGTCTCTCCCGCCGCCAGCTTCACTGCGGGCCAGACATTAATTATCGACGGTGGATTCATGGCCCGCGGCGTCGGTTTCCCCGCGCCAAACCCCAGCGTGACAAAATGATCGAAGAATTGAAATCACACATTCGCGATATCCCGGATTTTCCAAAGCCTGGAATTCTCTTTCGGGACATCACGCCGTTGCTCGCGAACCCGTCGGCGCTGGCGCTTTCGATCGAGCTTCTCGCTAACCCGTTTCGCGGCAAACGAATCGACATGGTCGTCGGCGCTGAAAGCCGCGGATTTATCTTCGGCACTGCCGTCGCATGCTGCCTGTCCGCGGGATTTTCACTGGTCCGCAAACCGGGAAAGCTTCCCCACAAGCGGATTTCGATGAGTTACGATTTAGAGTACGGCAAGGACACTCTTGAGATGCACGCTGATGCGATCGTCCGCGGCCAGCGCGTTTTGATTGTCGACGATGTCCTTGCCACGGGGGGAACCATGAAGGCATGTTGCGATCTGGTGGATAGTCTCGGCGGCGAGCTGGCCGGCATCGCCGTACTCATCGAACTGGTCGGCCTCAACGGCCGGGGGAAGATTGCTCCACGCGACGTTCATTCGGTGCTCCAATACTGATCTGAATCGGCGGAAGTCCCTCCATGCTTTAGTGCGTGGTCGCCAGGAAATAAATCCGATGCTGCGCTCCCGAGCTCATCGTTTTGTCGCTGACTACTCGGGCGTCCACGATGACTTGCTTGGTATCGGGGTTGACCGCTATCGACTGGTTTGCCATCAAAGGTCCCGAATAATCGATCCGGTCATTGTTGACATCGTATACCCAGACGGTGCCATCCACCGCGGCGGTGTAGGTCAACTGGGCATTTCCCGAAGTCGACAAGGTCGCGCCGCCGGGAATGTTGTTGACCCTGTCTTCCTGGCAACCGCTGAAAATCGCCAATGCGATGATCCAGATCATTGGCACTGCCATTGGGCGCGTCGTGCTCATGGACAACTCCTTGTGAAAACCATGAATAGACGGGGCAATTCCAATGCCAGTCGGTTCATCGCGAAATTTCGGCGTGTTTTGGCGAGGAGGTGTGTCGTTTTGTCCCGGCCGCGAAAAAATGCCGCACAAACACAAACGGATTGAATTGGTAATACTATTCGTGTTCCGAATCGTGCGCAGTGGCTTTTCCCACCCCGATCCGCGCTGCGGCCGCGCCGCGCACGCTCCCCAGAACTCCCCGCTTTGTCGTTCGGAAGAACTCCAATAACTCTTCAATCTCCGGCAGCATCGGCACGGTGGCGCGGATCGCCGCTATCGCCCCGGGCAACGTTCGATGAGTGTGAATGCAATGATACGCCGACCGGATCGCCCGGAGCGTCTGGGGCGGCATTCCCGACCGCTTGCATCCGATCGCGTTGTAACCCTTCAGCCCATCGTATCGAACGGCCGCAAAAGGAGGCACGTCACTGGTGATGCCCTCGTTGCCCTTGATGATGACCAGCCTTCCAATGCGGACGAATTGGTGGATCGCGGCACCGCCTCCGATAAACGCCTTTTCTCCCACAAGGCAGTGCCCGCCCAGCATTGCGCCGTGCGCCACGATCACATCCTCTTCCAGGACGCAATCGTGACCCACATGGCCCGACGCCATGACGAAGCATCGATTGCCCACTCGTGTCGCGTGGTCCGGTTCCGGATAGATCGAGCGGTGAACCGATGCGCCCTCGCGGATCACCACCTCATCTCCAATGATCGCCCGAGTCCCCTCGCCGTCATGTTTAAGATGCTGGGCGCAAGCCCCACGAATGCGCTGGGGCCGATCCGGCAGTTCCGGCCGATGACCGTGTTTCCATGAATATGGCTGTGTTCCTGAATGACCGTACCCGCGCCGACGGTCACCCCGGCCCTGATGATGCTGTACGCCCCTATAGCAACATCGTCCGCCAGATCGGCCCCACGATCGACGATTGCTGTTGGATGGATTTTTGCCATACGTGCTGCGGCATACGCCCGGCGCGATTGCGACCAATCTCCATTCTATTCTGTGCCGCGTTACCGCACAAATCCCGTGGCATCTCTATCCCCTCAAGGGGGAATCCGGTAGAAAATCGCCTTCATGAACGATCTTTGGGTGTTGTTTGCCGTCGCCGCCTTGTTGCTTCGGGCCGGCTTCGCCTTGAATCTCGCCGGCATTTCCCGTTCAAAAAATACGGTTTCCACCCTTTTTCGCGCAATGATGGAAATTGCAATCGGTATCCTCGCCTATTGGGCGATTGGCGGCGCCATCCATGGCTCCTGGCGCGAACTGGGCAATCCGCGCGGTTCCAATACCCTATTCATCGCCGCGACATTTCTCATCGGCCCGGCCGTGATCGCCGGCGCGGCCCTGGAACGGTCGCGCACCGTTGTCTGCATTGCCTCGGCGGCAATGATGCCCGGAATTGTGACTTCCCTCGCGTGGAAGATCCTGCAGTGCAATTGGATCGTGCAAACTGGTTTTATTGATGAAGCCGGGGCGACTTATATTCATTTTTCCGCCGGTATCGCCGCCGCGGTCATCGCGTTGGCACTTGGTCCGCGACTTGGAAAATACAACCGCGATGGATCCACCAATGCGGTCCTGGGCCATAATCTCCCGTTGGCGACGATGGGGATCCTGCTCATTTTTATTATGTGGATTCCCTACGTGGCCGGATATGCCGTCGATGGCCCGCAGGCCGCCCTCAACGCGGTTCTCGCCGCCTCCGCTGGGCTGCTCGCCGCGTCTGTCTACTGTTCGGTATCGTATGGCCGGCAGGATGTTTTCCTGGTCTACGCGGGAATGCTCGGCGGTCTGGTTTCTGTTACCGCCGGCGCCGATAGGCTGATTCCACTCGCCGCCGTCGCCGTCGGCGCGATTGCCGGAATTATCATTCCCTATGCTATTGTCCGAATTGATCTCGTCTGGAAAATCGACGACCCCGCTGGTGGCATCGCGATCCATGGCCTGGGCGGAATATGGAGCGCTTTGGCCATCGCAATGCTCGCCCCGGGTTCCTGGTCCCAACGCGCCGGCCGTTTCTGCGGCGAGGCAATTGCTTTAGCCATCGTCGGCGCTCTCACGCTCGCCATTGCGGGCATCGTCTTTATGATCCTTCGCGCCACGGTGGGCATTCGCCTGCGCGAGGCCGATGAATTCGACGGACTGGACCTTTCCGAATTTGATTTGAATGCGTATCCGGATTTCCAGCAGACGACCATCAAGAGTTATCATTTGCGGGAAATGTGATGAGGGATGTAACGTTAAAAATCCTTTCCCGCGTTTTATAAGAAGTTACGAGTAGCGAATTATGGCATTAGAAATCGGAATTGTCGGTCTCCCCAACGTCGGCAAAAGCACGCTCTTTAACGCCCTTACGGCCGCGGGCGCATTAGCTGCGAACTATCCGTTCGCCACCATCGACCCCAACGTTGGAGTCGTCGCGGTGCCGGATGACCGGCTTAAGATCATCAACCAATTCCAGGAAACCGAAAAAATTGTTCCCGCATCCCTGCGGGTCGTGGACATCGCCGGCATCGTCCGTGGCGCAAGCACCGGCGAGGGGCTGGGAAATAAATTCCTCTCCCACGTTCGCGAGGTGGACGCCATCCTTCACGTCGTCCGGTGTTTCGCGGGAACCGATATCATTCACGTCGAGGCAACCGTTGATCCCATCCGCGACATCGACACCATCGACACGGAACTGGCGCTGGCCGACCTCGAAACGGTCGGCTCATCGCTCGATAAATCCGAACGTCTCGCCCGCAGCGGGGACAAGGATGCCGCCGCCAGGGCGGACCTGCTGAAACGGTGCAAGCAGGTGCTGGATCAGGCCAAACCCGTCCGTTCGCTTGATTTGAATCCCGACGAGCGAAAGCTGATCAAATCGCTCGGTCTCATCACGGCCAAAAAAGTTCTGTACGTCTCCAATGTCGATGAATCGGATGTTCATGGGCTGGGACCTCTGGTGGCAGCCGTGCGCAAGCGTGCGGCGGAGGAGGGCGGCATCGTCGTTCCCGTTTGCGGAAAGCTGGAATCGGAATTGGCCGAGCTTCAGGAATCCGACCGGAACGAAATGCTCGCGGCCATGGATTTGAAGGAGCCCGCGCTGGCGACGCTGACGCGCGAGGCTTACCACCTGCTCGGGCTGCACAGTTATTTCACTTCCGGCCCCGACGAGATTCGTGCCTGGACGATCCCCGTCGGCGCTACCGCCCCGCAGGCGGCCGGCGCGATCCACACCGATTTTGAGAAAGGGTTTATTCGTGCCGAGATTTACACGCTGCAGGATTTACAACAATATAAGACGGAACCGGCCATAAAATCCGCCGGCAAAATGCGCGCGGAGGGAAAATCCTACATCATGCGCGACGGCGACATCGTGCATTTCCTATTCAACGTCTGAAAAGTTCGCGGGAAGTTAAATGACAAATACACTGGTCACGCACGTCAGACGAAGGGTTTACGGACATCGTTGCCGATGGACGGCTCGGAAGCTGATGCCGTTTATCAAACCGTCTGACCGCATCCTGGACGTGGGCGCAGGCGATTGCCGGCTCGATGTTCTGCTGCAAAAAAAGGTCGGCTGCGAAGTTGTTCCTGTCGATGTCGAGGATTTCAACGAGACCGATTTGCCCCTGACGATTTTTGATGGCAAGCGACTGCCGTTTCCGGACGACAGTTTTGATGCCGTCCTGCTGATCTTCGTGCTACATCATGCCGAGGACGCCAAGGCTGTTTTGGAAGAAGCCCGCAGGGTTTCCCGGAAAAACGTCATCGTATTTGAAGACGTAACCTCAAATTTCTGGGACCGCATGGTTTTCCGGGGATTTCATCATTGGCTCGCCTGGTCGGAAAAAATCTCCTATCCGTTTCATGAATGGCGGCCGTCGCAATGGACTCAACTGGCGACGAGTCTGGGCATGCGGGAGAAATGGAGCGGCATTGTCGGGCGGCAGCTCAGCGCGTTTTCCTGCCGGCATGTTGTGTTTGTGTGGGAAAAAACCGCTGCGGTCTGATGGAGACGGTCAGCGCAAAAACAGCATTTGCACCGCAAACGCGCTGACGTACATTCCTATCGCCAGCACCAGAAATCCCACCGTAAAATGAACGCGGTTGACGGGTTTTTGCCCCAAAGAATTCTTTTGACTGAGATCGGCCATCCATGGCTCCTTTCAATTGCTGTCCATTTTATCGGACAGACGGAGGGTACCGCAGCAATTTTAGGGTTTTATTAAAATCATGGACGCCCGGCCATCGGTCCCTTAACATCTGGCCAGGAACCAACCCGCAGGGAAATCTTTTTTTAGCGGCAAACACATGAGGCATTTTGACGTCGTCGTAATCGGTTCCGGTCCGGCCGGCCAGAAGGCCGCCATCCAGGCGTCCAAGCTCGGCAAAAACGCCTGCATCATTGAGAAGAACAGTGTTTTGGGCGGGGCTTCCATCAATACAGGAACTGTTCCTTCCAAAGCCCTGCGGGAAGCGGTGCTCCACCTCACGGGTCTGAACAAGCGAACGCTCTTCGGCGAAAGCTATCGCATGAAGCGCACCATCACCATCGCCGACCTGACCTACGTCAGCCAACAGGTCGTTCACAATGAATTGGACCTGATCCGCGACCAGCTTGATCGAAATAATGTGGAGCTGATCTGGGGAGCAGCCCGGTTCGATCAGGAAATCGTTATTTTCGTGGATCGGCCCGACGATTTCGAGGTGGTCAGCGGCGACACCATCATCATTGCCACCGGCACCCGGCCTGCCCGGCCGGATTCGGTCCCGTTCGACAACAAAACCATTTTCACTTCCGATGAACTGCTCAAGCTCGATCACATTCCAAAAACGATGATCGTTGTCGGCGGGGGGGTGATCGGCATCGAATACGCCTGCATGCTCGCGGCACTGGGGGTGAAGGTCACGCTGGTCGAAGGCCGGCACCAGGTGCTGGGGTTTTTGGATGATGAAATCACCGAGGCGTTGCAATATCAGATGCGTCGGATGGGCATCACGTTACGCTTGGGCGAAAAAGTCGCCAGGATCGAGCATTTGCCCGCCGAGAACGCCAATGGTGCCGCTGTTTTGGCAACCCTCGAAAGCGGCAAAACCCTCAGATCGCAGGCGCTTTTGTACGCCGTGGGTCGGCAGGGGACCACGATGGCGCTGAATCTCGATAAAGCCGGGCTCAAAGCCGACGACCGGGAACGACTGAAGGTCAATGCCAACTACCAGACTGAGGTTCCACATATCTATGCGGTCGGTGATGTGATCGGTTTTCCCGCCCTGGCCAGCACGGCGATGGAACAGGGCCGACTGGCGGTATGTCACGCATTCGGAGCCCCTACTAAAAGTATCCCGGAGCTGTTTCCGTACGGCATCTACGCCATTCCGGAAATCTCGATGGTCGGTCGAACCGAGGACCAACTGACCACTGCCGGAATCCCCTACGAAGTCGGCATCGCCCAGTATAAGGAACTGGCCCGGGCACAGCTTGTGGGCGATATGGATGGAATGCTCAAGCTGTTGATCCACCAGGAGAACTATCAAATTCTGGGCGTTCACGTCATCGGGACCGGAGCCACGGAATTGATCCACATTGGCCAAGCCGTCATGGCCCTTCAGGGGACCGTCGATTACTTCATCAACAGCGTGTTCAACTATCCGACATTGGCTGAAGCCTATAAAGTCGCCGCTCTCAACGGGATGAACAAGCTCCGTCACGTTTGAACCAAATCTTCATGGTTTGCATGCGCGAGCTTAGCGCTCTTCCTCGAAACTTATTGTCCATTTACACTGCCGAAGGAAGGACACAGGCTTATGAGCGAACAAGCGGGGAATCTGCCGACGCCGGGAAGACCGACTGGCGGAGGCGGGAATATCGGAGCTTGGGCGCGCCTCATTCTATTTATATGCTTGATCGGCGCCCTTCTTTACGCCGGTAATGCGGCGATGAGAACTCTCGACGCGAGAAATTCCGAAAAATTAACCGAGGAAAAAACTGTTCAGAGCTTTGGATTGATTGCACCTGCCCCCAAGTCCCTTGCCGGCCGATTCAACGACAGCCAGAGTCGTTTGGTTGCCGATCCTCCATCCTCACCCGATCAACTGGTCGATCCGGGAACAATTGTGGTCGCACATATCGAAGGCACCGAGGACAATCCCAGCATTGACTGGAAAAAATTCGAGAAATATCTGGCCGGAATGACCGGGAAGAAGGTTGTCGATGAGCCTTACTCCAATAGTGCCGACCAACTCGCCGAGATCAATAAGAACAAGATCACCGTCCTTGCCCTTCACGCCGCCGATACGCCGTTCCTCGTAAACAACTTCGGCTTTCAGCCGGTCGCTGTCCTGGGGGCTGATTCGGGAGCGAATGGCAATCACCTGGATATCATGGTTTCGGCAGCCAGCACGATCAGCAAGCCGTCCGATCTGAAATCGCACTCCATGATCTGCACGGTCCCCGCGTCCATCACCGGATATCGCGCGGCCGTTGCCCTGCTATTGCAGAATGAAGGTCTGCGCCCCAATGTCGACTATATCGTCACCTGGTCCATGGGGCAGAAACGTTCGATCATGGGCGTCATTAAGAACGAATACGAAGCGGCCGCGGTATCCGATGACAAGGTGCAAAGCCTGTTGAGCGACGGCGATATTCAAAAATCGCAGTTCAAGATCATCTATCAATCCGAAGTGATTCCGCGCACGACAATCGGGTGGTTCTATAATCTCAAGCCGGAGTTGGCGGACAAGATTCGCGCCGCAATCCTGGGATTTAAACCGAGTGAGACGGCCGTGGCATCGGCGGCGGATTCAGATGACTCGGATAAGAATCCTTCCGCAATGCATTTCATCCCGATCGATTACAAGAAGGATTTCGAGTTCGTTCGCACGATCGATGCGAGTTTTGATCCGCGGCTGGATGCCAAGACAAAGGCTAAGGAGATGTCCGAAGCCGCCGCGACCACAAGCAACCCGTGAGGATTCACAACGGCGATTGTTGGGCGCTGGCAGGCGCGTTTTGAGATGGCTGGCTCGTTGGGGACATCATTCGCGGAATATCGATCCGGCGGTCATTCAAAGCTCCCGCCGCCAGCCAGCCGCCGCATAATCCTGTGGCGACGGCAATCAACCAGATAATTTTTCGCCGGACTCGCTTCACGACGCAAATTGTACCCAAGACGCGACAAAAGCGATGTCTCCGGCATCTGCCAACTTGGCAACCGCCTTTATCAATCTGCCACGCTGACATGAACTCTTGTTTGAGGCCACTGGGATCAAATCGCATAACTGATTGAAAATAATAATCTTACACCACCAATTTATTCGCATTCCCCCCGGCATCCAGTTTGTAATAGGTCTTGAGTCGGCAGGCGCGGATTCCTCGCCGGTTTTAGATCGCAATTAACGAAACGAAGGAGATCAACATGGCGGCGAAGATGCTGTCTTTTGACGCGGACGCAAGAAAGAGCCTTCTCGAAGGGGTAATCAAGCTCTCCCGGGCGGTCAAAGCCACCCTCGGGCCCCGGGGACGAAATGCCGTGATCGACAAAGGCTGGGGCGCGCCAACCATCACCAAGGACGGCGTTACCGTCGCCGAGGAAATCGAACTCAAGGACAAATTCGAGAACATCGGCGCCAAGCTGGTCAAGGAAGCCGCCAGCAAGACCAGCGACGTCGCCGGTGACGGCACGACCACCGCGACCGTGCTGGCCGAGGCGATTTTCAAGGAAGGCTATCGCAACCTCGCCGCCGGCGCCGATGCGATGGCGCTGGCCCGCGGAATTCGCAAGGCCGTCGAAGCCGTCGTCGAAAGCCTCAAGCAAACAATCCAAGCCGATCAGCGGCAAGGCCGACATCGCCAACGTCGCCTCCATCTCCGCCAACAACGACCGCGAAATCGGCAACATCATGGCCGATGCGTTCGAACGCGTCGGCAAGGACGGCGTCATCACCGTCGAAGAAGGCAAGAGCCTCGAGACCTACGTCGATGTCGTCGAAGGAATGCAGTTCGACCGCGGATATCCTTTCGCCCAACTTCATCACCAATCCCGATGAGATGACCGTCGAATTCGAAAAGGCCTTCGTCCTCGTTTACGAGGACAAGATTTCCGCGGCCACCAAGCTCATTCCGCTTCTGGAAAAAATCCAAAAGGCCAAACGCCCGCTGCTGATCATCGCCGAGGACGTCGAAGGCGAAGCCCTGGCCACGCTGGTCGTCAACAAGCTTCGCGGCATTCTGAACGTCGCCGCCGTCAAAGCCCCGGGCTACGGCGATCGCCGCAAGGCCATGCTGGAAGACATCGCCATCCTCACCGGCGGCGAGGCCGATCATGAAGGATCTGGGCATCGAACTGGACAAGGTCGAAATCGACCAGCTTGGCCAGGCCAAGCTCGTTCGGATCGACAACGACAATACCACGATCATCGAAGGCGCCGGCGAGACCAAGGCGATCCAGGGCCGCATCGAGCAAATCCGCAGGGAAATCGAAATCACCACCAGCGATTACGACCGCGAGAAACTCCAGGAACGCCTGGCCAAGCTGGCCGGCGGCGTCGCTCAGATCAACGTCGGCGCCGCGACCGAAGCCGAACTGAAGGAAAAGAAATCCCGCATCGAAGACGCCCTGCACGCCACCCGCGCCGCGGTGGAAGAAGGCGTCGTCGCCGGCGGCGGCGTCGCCCTGATCCGCGCCATGAAAGCCCTCAACGGCGGCGGAAACCTGAAACTCGAAGGCGATGAAGCCGCAGGCGTGAAGATCGTCCGCCAGGCACTGACCGCCCCGCTGCGGCAGATCGCCGACAACGCCGGCACCAGCGGCAGCGTCGTCGTCCGCCGGGTTATGGAATGCAAAGACAACGACGGCTTCAACGCCCTGACCGGCGAATATGTCGACGTCGTCAAGGCCGGCATCATCACGCCGACCAAGGTCGAACGCACCGCCCTGCAAAACGCCGCCGAGGTGGCGATTCTGCTGCTGACGACCGATTGCATCGTCGTCGAAGCCCCCAAGGGCAAGGACGACCACGCCGGCCATGGCCATGGCGACGAAGGCATGGGCGGAATGGGCGGCGGCATGGGAGGAATGGGTGGCATGGGCGGGATGGATGGGATGATGTGATTAGCCGGTTACCCTCGGATGAAAAAAATGGAGTAAAGAAATGCCGACAGTGTTGCGGCTCAAAGGGTATCGATTCGGATTTTATGCCAGCGATGCCAATGAACCGCCGCATGTGCATGTGAAAAAGGACGGCAAGCACGCGAAATTTTGGCTGCGGGCGGAGGTCGGATTGGAATTCAATGAGCGATATCGACCGCACGAGTTGAACGAAATCAGGAAGATAATCGAGGAAAATCGGTCAGACGTTATTGGAGGCGTGGCGTGTCTTTTTCGGTAGCAGAGCTTGAACGGACAGTTCGCGCGGAATCGGTGGCGGTCACTGATGAGGCGATCACCGTCAAACTGGAAGACGGCCGATCGGTCTCCGTTCCGACAAAATGGTATCCCCGCCTCGTTCACGCCACGCTGTCGGAGCGGAACAATTATGAGATCGACAGCTATGGAATAACCTGGCCGGATGTAGAAGCGGATTTCAGCATTCGAGGCATTTTGCTCGGCCGAAAAAGCGGTGAATCAGCGGCGTCGTTAAAGTTCTGGCTTAAGCATCGCCGGGAGGGCCGAAAGGTGACTATTGAGGATTACATCAAGAGCTGTCGAATACGGCAGACAAAGAGTGAGAAAAAGCAAAAGTGAAAAAAAGGACGTCACTCATATTCCACAAAGGACCATAGATAGAGGAACAAATTATGAAACTTCGACCCCTGCAGGATCGCGTTATCGTCAAGCAATCTGAAGCGGAAGACAAAGACCGCCAGCGGAATCGTTCTGCCCGATACGGCCAAGGAAAAGCCGACCAAGGGCAAGGTCATCTCCGCCGGGCCCGGCAAAGTCGATGACAAGGGCAAGCACATGGAACTGGCCGTCCGCAACGGCGATACCGTGTACTACGGCAAATACAGCGGCACCGACATCGAGGTCGATGGCGAGAAATTCGTCATCCTCCGCGAGTCAGATATTCTCGGCGTGTTGGAATAAGAAATCTGTTATGAGGAAACAAAAATCATGGCAACTAAACAAATGAAATTCGACGCCGACGCCCGGGCTGAAATCGGCAACGGCCTGTCGCAGCTTTCCCGCGCGGTCAAGGCCACGCTCGGCCCCCGCGGACGCAACGTCGTGTCTGCAGAAATCCTTCGGAAGTCCGCGTATCACCAAGGACGGCGTTACCGTCTCCAAGGAGATCGAGCTTCCCCAGCCATTCGAAAACATGGGCGCCAAGCTCGTGAACATGGTGGCCAGCAAGACCGGCGATGTCGCCGGCGATGGAACGACCACCGCGACGGTGCTTGCCGAGGCGATTTATCACCCATGGACTTCGTTCGGTGACCACCGGCGTCAATCCGGTCATCGATCCAGCGCGGGATTCTCAAGGCCGCCGAAATCGCCGCCGAGGCGATCACGCAGCAATCCAAGAAGGTCAAAGGCCGCGAAGATTACAAGCGCGTCGCCACCATCAGCGCCAACGGCGATGAGAAGATCGGCGACCTCATGGCCGACGCCATGGAAAAAGTCGGCAAGGAAGGCGTCATCACCGTCGACGAAGGCAAGAGCACCGAATCCGTACTGGAATACACCGAAGGAATGCAGTTCGACAAGGGATATCTTTCGCCCTATTTCCTGACCAACCCGACAACGCTCGAAGCGGTGCTGGAAAACGGTTTGATCCTCCTGCACGAGAAGAAGATTTCCAATCTCGCCGAATTGCTGCCGCTGCTGAACAAGATCGTGACCGCCGGCCGGCCGCTGCTGATCATCGCCGAAGATGTGGAAGCCGAAGCCATGGCAGCGTTGGTCGTGAACAAGCTTCGCGGCGTTTTGAACATCTGCGCGGTGAAAGCGCCGGGTTCGGCGATCGCCGAAAGGCCATGATGGGCGATCTGGCGGCCGTCACCGGCGGGAAGTTCATCAGCGAGGACCTTGGCCTGAAGCTCGAAAACGTCGAGGTTTCGGATCTCGGCTCGGCCAAGCGTATCGTGGTCGACAAGGACAACACGCTGATCGTCGAAGGCGCCGGCAAGAAGAAGGACATCGAAGCCCGTTCCGAGCAGATTCGCAAACAGATCGAATCCACCACCAGCGACTACGATCGCGAAAAATTGCAGGAACGCCTGGCGAAACTGACCGGCGGCGTGGCGGTCATCAAGGCCGGCGCGGCCACCGAAACCGAAATGAAGGAACGCAAAGACCTGATCGACGACGCCCTTCACGCCACCAAGGCCGCGGCCGAGGAAGGGATCGTCCCCGGCGGCGGCGTCGCGTTCCTCCGCGCCATCGAAGCGGTCGAAAACGCCAAATCCAAGGCCAAAGGCGACGAAAAGATCGGCTTTGACATCGTCGCCGAGGCGCTTCGTTGGCCGACGCGGCAGATCGCCGAGAACGCCGGCGAAGACGGCGATGTCGTTGTCGACGAGATCCTCGAGAACAAAAACCCGTCCTGGGGCTACGACGCCGCCAACGCTGAATATGTTGACATGCTCAAGGCCGGCATCATCGACCCGACGAAGGTTGCCCGCACGGCGCTGCTCAACGCCGCCAGCGTCAGCGGATTGGCCCTGACAACCGATGTGTTGATCACGGAGTTGAAGGAAAAGAAAGGCGAAGAATCGACGGCAGTGGCGGGAGCGGTGGTGTAATAAATTGCCTCCTGCGGCTAGAATTGGTTCGGAATATTGCGAGGGCACGAGGATAACCAATGGTCTCGTGTCTTCGCTGTTTATAGGACGGCGAATCTTACAGGCGGCTGACAGCTTGGAATGCCGATTGGAATTGTCGCCGTGGCGTTGCCAGTGGCACATTACAAAAGAGGATTGCCGATAGAACCGGATTGAAAGGACTTTAGTGCCCACCGCCAAGCGCGACTATTACGAAGTCCTCGACGTTCAGCGAACCGCTGACGCCGATGAGATCAAGCGCGCCTATCGCCGTCTGGCGATGAAGTTTCATCCCGATCGCGCTAACGGCGACAAGGCGGAAGCCGAGATTAAATTCAAGGAATGTTCCGAAGCCTATGAAGTCCTTTCCGACGATGCCAAGCGGCGGCGATACGATCAGTTTGGCCATCAGGGCGTCACAGGCCAGCACGATTTCTCGCACATGGATGTCACGGACATCTTTTCGATGTTCGATGACATTTTCGGCGGCGCACTTGGCGGCGGAGGCCGCGGAAGGGCGCGACGGGCCAGCCGAGGATATGATCTGGAAACCCGCATCGAGTTGACCTTGCAGGAAGTCGCTCTGGGCGCGGACAAGCAAATTGATTTCGAAAGACAGGATCGTTGCGAACACTGCGCCGGAAGCGGCGCTAAACCGGGAACCGCCCCGGTTGTCTGCCTACAATGCGGCGGGCAGGGACGCGTCGCTCAGCAGGGATTTGGCGGAATGTTCCGCATGGTGGTCGCCTGCCCCAACTGCCGGGGACGCGGAACCGTCGTCCGCGAGCATTGCCCCAACTGCGGCGGGACCGGCCGGCAGCTTCGCAAACGAACTGTCGTCGTGAAAATTCCCGCCGGGGTGCATGATGGCCAGGCCGTCCGCGTCACCGGCGAAGGCGAGGCTGGTGAAAACGGCGCTGCCGCCGGCGATCTGCACGTGTATATCGGCGTGAAAGAGCATCCGATTTTTTCCCGGCATAACAACGATCTGGTTTGCCAGGTTCCGATCTCCTTTTCCGAGGCCGCGCTGGGCGCCCACATCGAGGTTCCCACTCTAAAGGGCATGGAAAACATGGACGTTCCCGCCGGCACGCAGCATGGCGAGGTGTTTAAACTTAAAAGCCGTGGATTGCCCGATGTCCGCTCTCATCGCGCCGGCGACCAGCTCGTGCAGATCGTTATCGAGGTTCCAAAGAAATTGAATGATCGGCAGAAGCAGTTGCTTCGCGAGTTCGCCGCCAGTGAAGACGCCCGGCTTCAGCAGCAGCGAGGGGGATTTTTCGACAAGCTCAAGGATCTGATCAAAGGAGAGGATTCAAAGAGTTGAACTCACAGATGAAAACGAAGGCATAACATGAGACCCACAGACACCCAAACCCACGCGGATTCATCCGAAAGCGAAAACGTGGAATCGCTTCGCAAGGAGCGCGATGCGCTCATTCAGGAACGCGACAGCCTTTTTGATCGCCTGGCCCGAACCACGGCGGATTTTCAAAACGCGCGCCGGCGCCTGGAAGCCGACAAGGATCAGTCCGTCGCCTTTGCCAACGGCGCGCTCATCAAAAGTCTTTTGCCCGTGATCGACAATTTCGAGCGGGCGCTGGCGGTCGACGCTTCCGCCACCGATGCCGCGTCGATTCTCAAGGGGATGCAGATCGTTCACGATCAGTGGATGACCGTGCTGAAGAATCAGTTTGTGGAAGCGATCGCCCCGGAACCCGGCACACCGTTCGATCCCGCGACGATGGAGGCGTTGATCCATCAGCCCAACGCCAAACTGCCGCCGAATTCGGTCACGCAATTGTTGCAAAGGGGATACGCGTTGCACGGCCGTACGTTGCGTCCGGCCCAGGTATCGGTCAGCAAGCCCGAGTGAGCGAATTCTTCCATGCCGACCTACGAGTACAAATGCGACGCGTGCGGATTCAAATTCGAAAAGTTTCAGTCGATCAAATCCGGTCCGATTCGAAAATGTCCTCATTGCGGCAAGAACCGCGTGAAGCGATTGATCGGCACCGGTTCGGGTCTGATTTTCAAGGGCGGCGGCTTTTACGAAACCGACTACCGCAGCGAAGCCTATAAGTCCGCGGCCAAGGCCGACGCCAAAGCGGGGGAGGCGGCGCCGGCTCCCGCGAAGGAATCGGCGACAACAACCGGCGCCGGCTCGACCGCTGAAACCGCGTCAAAGCCCGCGGGCGATGCAAAGCCTGCCACGCCGCCCAAGGCCGCGCCGGAGGCCAAGACCGCATCTTCCTCATCGGCCAAGGCCGCCAAACGTGCCAGGTAAGCTCGATCAGAGGCTACGCCATGCTCTGCCCGATTTGCAAAAAGCCGGTCAACGACATCGACGATCCGAAAGCTCCCAGCCCGTCATTTCCATTCTGCGGCGAACGGTGCAAATTGATCGATCTGGGCCGCTGGTTGGGTGAAAGGTATCGAATTCCCGTCAAACGGGCCGACGACGCGGCCGATTTTCCGCCTCCAGCGATTGACGACGCCGAGTGAAACCTCGTTCACCGGATCGGCCGTTTTGCCGCTTGCCCGAATCGTCCAATCGATCGCGCATTTGTACACATCCCCTTTCGCACTATAATGCGCGGCTTAAGGGATGGCCGGCCCTGAGCCGTGCTTCCCCGCAATGCGAACTCACTGGAAAGGAGCTTCGGCCGATGGCGGACGAAGGGCAAGTTATCCGTGGAATTGACTGGCGAAACACTTTTTCTTTCTCACACATTTTTCGCTCCTTTCGCGTTGCGATTCACCTTTCCAAGCTTGCGCTTGGATTGGCGCTTTTGCTGACCGTTTATTTCGGCGGCAGGATCATGGACGCGGTGTGGCCGACCCACGCGCGCGCCGTTCCCGGAGAAATCGACGAATACGAACACATCGCCAATGGCCAGGATCAAACCACTCTCGGCGATGGCGCGAGCAAGTCCGAAACGGCATCGAGGAGGCCTATGCCCAAAGACTGATTGGTTACCAGATCATCGCCAAGGGTCAATCCGAAACCGATGATGCCTATCATGCTCGCGTCCTGGATGAAGCGCGAAGGGCGCACTATCTGAGCGACGTTTGGCGGAAGATCGTCGATCATCGTGATGCCGCTGTGGCCAGCGCCAAAAACCAATTCGATGCGGATGTAAAAAACGCCGCGAACGACGAACAAAAGGCAGCCCTCGTCACAACCCGGAATGCCGCGATCGTGGACGCCTACGCTGCCGCCCAGACCGATTGGCAGGAAGCCAGGTCGATCGAGGGACAGGGACTCTTCACCACCTTTTTCCAGTACGAAGTTTTCCAGATCACCGGCGTCGTCAAGGACGGCGTCCTGCGCAACAACTGGCTGGATTCTGACGGCGTCAAGGATCACGTCTACAATTTCTTCGCGATCGGCCCCATCTGGCTGATCTGGAACCATACGGTTTTCTTTGTCATCTTCGCTATCCTCTTTCTTCTCGCCTGGGCATTGTTCGGCGGCGCCATTTGCCGAATCGCCGCCGTCCATTTTGCCCGTGACGAGAAAATTTCCGTCCGGCAAGCCATGAATTTTGCCGTCGGAAAGCTCCTCTCCTTCGCCTCTGCGCCGGTCATTCCGCTGGCAATTGTCATCGTCATAGGATTGATCGTCTCGCTGGCCGCCCTCATCGGCAACATTCCGTTCCTTGGCCCAATTGCCGTTGGAGCCCTGTTCATTGTTCCCCTGCTCGCCGGGTTTGTCATGACCCTGGTTTTGCTCGGAACCGCCGGTGGATTCGGTCTTATGTATCCCACCATCGCCGTAGAAGGCTCCGACAGCTTCGACGCAATCAGCCGCAGCTTCAGTTATGTCTACGCCCGCCCCTGGCGAATGCTCTTCTATACCGTCATCGCCCTGGCCTACGGGGCCGCGACCTATATTTTCGTCCACATGTTCATCTGGCTGACCTTGGTGCTCACGCACCATTTCGTCGGCATGGGCATTTTCGTCACCGCCGACAACTCCAAGGATCTGTTGTCCACCATGTGGGCCAATCCTCTGGACACGGGGCGTCTCTCCTATGCCGCGGACTACCAGGCCCTCTCGTTTGGCCCAAGGGTCGGCGCATTCTGCATCAACTGTTGGGTGATGTTCCTGGTCTCTTTCCTGGGCGCGTTTGCCATCAGCCTGTATTTCTCAGCGAATACCATCGTGTATTACCTGATGCGCAACGAGGTCGACTCCACCGAACTGGACGATGTATATCTCGAACAATCGGAGGACGATTCAGAACCTGTCCTTGGCGCCGTCGCGGTGGGGGTGACCACTGAAACAACGGTTGTCACGGAAAACCCTCCATCGGATTCCCAAACCGGCGGTTCGTCATCGTCCAGCCAACCTTCAGCCTGACCAACTCTGGATTCCACCGCCGCTTCGCGGATAATCTCACTGCAAGTCTCTTAACTGGGACGCTGGCACCCGTAGCTCAATTGGACAGAGCATCGGTCTTCGGAACCGAGGGTTGCAGGTTCGACTCCTGCCGGGTGCATTCAGGAATGACAAGGGTTTACGTGAGCCGCTAGGCTGCCTAAAATCCCTTGTCAGAGAAGTGTGTCAGAGAATGAAAGACCCTCGCCGGCTGTCACCGACGAGGGCCTGGCAAACCTCTAGGGCTTGCACGGTGTGCCTGGAGGTTCATTCATGGCTCACTATCCCAAGCCGTTCTTTCGCGCTCCCCGCGGTCGCTGGTACGTCGAGATCGACGGGAAGCAATTTAATCTTGGCCCCGATAAGACCGTTGCCTTCAAGACCTATCACGGTCTGATGCAGCAGCGTGAGCAGACGCCGGCGGCATCGCCACCGCCGTCCAGCAATCCGCTTATCGTGGTGATCGTCGATGAGTTTCTGGACTGGTGCCAAAAGCACCGAGCACCGGACACATACATCTGGTACAAGGACCGGCTCGAATCTTTCTGCAAGACGATTGATGCGACGCTTACTGCGAGTCAGCTTCGTCCCCACCACGTTCAAAAATGGGTGGATATGGACAGCCCTGCATTGGTCGCCGAATCCTAACCCCGCCGCCGGGATTTAGAATCTTCGGCTTGCTGGCCATCAGTGGATCGTGATGGATTTTGTGACAATCGACAAGCTGTTGCCCCTTGCGTGCAAGTGGTCCGAAGAACAGGAACGCCGGATTCAGGCTGACGGGGTGCCCTTGAACGATTCGCAGGTTCAAGATGCGCTCAAGATCGGGGTTGCCCGTCCCGAACGAGTCCGCATCCTGCGGGTGGATGCGATCCCCACCCGAAAGACCCCGTCCTACAAGCAGCTTCGTCGCGAGTCGGCTTGAACTGGTCGAATGCTGGGGGATTGACCCTGAGATACGGAATCTTTGTTCACTCGAACTATTGGTCGGATCGGCGTTTGATAGCACACGAACTCACCCACGCCATGCAGTACGAGCGACTGGGCAGCAGGGCGGCGTTCCTCCGCGCGTGGATCGGTGAGTGCCTCCAACTTGGCTATGGGAATGGTCCGTTGGAGCGGGAAGCACAGCAGACTGCGAATCGGCTACACCCTTGAAGGGGCGCTAAGCCCCGCGCGGCGAGATCGCAAAGTTGCATGCGTCGTATGTACCATTTCGGTCAGGGCGCGCAATGCGAGAAGTTTGGAAACGTGAGAAGGAAAACTAACAGCGATACAAAAACGCTCCTTGAGCGACATTCGAAAGGAAAAACTATACATAAACTTCATCGGTGTAAGCGCAAAGCGAGGCAAATTCTCAATCGGGTACTAATTAGCCCAACTCTATATCACGGTAGCGGTGCGGCGTGTGCGTCGCTCACGTTTTAAGCGTACCTACATAGAAGCGGAACTTAGAAATAAAACTGGATGATCCTGCCTGCGTAAGCCACTCAGGCGTTATTTAATCCATGCCACGAAGCAAGCCTTGAAAATGGTCAGCTATTTCCAGTGCGGTCGGACCATGGAGACAAGGGTTGACAAAATATTTTTTTGTGCCGATCCAACATCTGCGTTGGATTAACGGATTGGCTTCCGGCTCTAAAAAAGGGGGTGCATTATGTTCTCCTCCTTGACGTCAACTACAGACCGCAAGGTTTGCCTATCTTTCCGTGGATTCTCAGCGATTAGAAGGGCTTACCCCAGATTTAGCATTTTTTGCCGTAGCCGCGTGGTAGCTTCTGCGTGGGATTGAGCAGCGCTGAAAGCGCCGTGGGTGTCGGGTGCATTTCAGATCAAATCTGTACGGGCTTAGACATTTGGATCAGGTCGCGTAGTAAGGACCTTTCATCTTCGAGAGGGAAAGAAAATGAAGTGCAAACGTAATGCGCACAGAAATTGTGCCGGTCGTGGCAGTTCGATTGTATTTTCATTACTCCAATCGAAACGGCAGAGAGTTTTCGCGGCTGCGCTCGCGGCGGGCGTCGGATTGACGTTGGGTTCACAAGCCCAGGCGGCTTCGTCGGATACGTGGGTCGGTAACGACGGCGCTACGGCCAATTGGTCGGACGGGGCTGACTGGCTGTCGGGCTCGGCGCCCTCTTCGGGCGATTCCCTGAATTTCGGGGCGGCTGGTTCCAGCGGAAATGCCCTGAACGACGATCTGGGCGCGGGATTTTCACTGGGCAGCATCTCCTTTCTCAACGGTGCAGCCGCTTACACATTCAGCACCAACAATTCATCCTCGATAGATCTGGGTACCGGCGGCGTCGCCAGCATCACCAACAACGGCACCAGCCTGGAAACGATTTCCAACATCAACCTGATTCTTACCGGCAATCTCACGGATGACACCGCCTACGGCAACGAGGTGATCGATAGCGTCATTAGCGGCGGCACGTACGGCCTCTTGAAGACTGGTTCGGGAATCCTGACCCTCGCCGACGCCAACACATACACCGGCCAGACGACCATCGGCGCTGCGTCGACCGGCGCGGGCACGACGGCCACCACCGGCTACGGCGGGGGTACGCTGGATTTGAATTTTGCGGCGCGGGTGCGCCGATTTCCAACATTCTCTATAACGGCGTTACGGCCGGGCAGGTGAACTTCGGCGGTGGGACGCTCGAGATCGACGGGGCTGCCGGCAAAGCCGATTCACAAACCCTTGGCACTTTGAATCTCACCGCGGGATTTTCGACGATTGATCTCAACCCCGGCAGTGGCGGAACCGTGACGCTGACCACGGGGAGCTGGACCGCTCCGTCGAATGTCATTACAAGCAATAATGCCCTGGCGGGGCAGATGAATCTCCTCATCCCCACCGGCGCGACGATGACGACGACGCAGGGCAATGCCAGCAGCGCGACCGCCGTGAGCGGCGTCCTGAGCTTCGGAAACATTCTGGCGAACGTCACGGTCAATGAAACAAGCTGGGCGGAACGAAGCGGCGGAAACGTCATCGCGCTTCCAACTTCTTCTTATTTTGCAAGCACCGCGACGAAGGTGGGCACCGCGTCGCAGGCAACTGACGTTGTCGCCACCACCACCCTCACCCTGGTTGCCGCCGCTACCAACACTTTACGCTTCAACACCCCGGCCGTCACAAACGTAACACTTGACTTCGCGTCGCTCGTGCTGGATGGCGGCGGCATCCTGATGACGCCAAATGCCGGCGCTAACACGGACACAATCGGTAATTTTCTGTTCGGAGGGTACATCGAAGGCGCGCCCAATGCGGGTCTGTCCATCTTCCAATATGACACGCAGGGAACTCTTTCGATCAATCTGCCGATCGAAAACAACGGCAATAACAATGACGTGACGATCGGCGGGGGCGGGCTGGTGTCCATGGGCACGAGCGCGGCCAACACATATACCGGCAATACGAACATCAACGGTGGAACTCTGGAGATCGTGCAGGATTCCAACCTTGGCGCGGTGGCCACTGGGGCTGCATTGAACATCGACGGCGGAACGCTCGAAGCGGCCGCCACGTTTTCTTTGTACAACTCATCCACCACCGGCCTCACAGGCGTCCGCAATATCGGCATCGGCAGCATGGGCGCGACGTTTGACGTCACGAGCACCTTTGCCTTGACGATTCCCGGCTCGATCACGAGCCAGAACATTGCCGGCGCGGGCAACCTCACCAAGACAGATACGGGTATCCTGATCCTCTCCGGAACGGATAGTTATGTGGGAAACACCACCGTCACCGGTGGCATTCTTGAATTGGCCAGCGCCGGCGCACTGCCGGGTGGGATAGGCGCTACCGGCGGAACGAGCGCGCTCGTGATCAACGGCGGCATGGTGGGACTGGGAGCGGGCGCAACCACCTTCAGCCGCGGCGTCGGCACGGGGTCCAGCCAAGTGCAGTGGACCGGCTCGGGTGGTTTTGTCGCGCTCAGCGGCAGCGCAACGGTGAACTTCGGCGGCGCGGGGGCTGGCGTCAAATGGAATACCAACGGATTTGTTCCCAACGGCAGCACATTGATCCTCGGCGCGGCACAGGCCACGGGATCGGTGACGATTGCAAATCCCATCGACTTTGACGGGGCGGTACAGACCATCCAGACCGTCCAGGCGACGGGAACAGCGGCTGTGGCCGGCATCCTCAGCGGCGCGCTTCTCCGACGGCGGTTTCAACAAGACTGGGACGGGAGTTCTTGAACTCACCGGTTCCAGCACCTATACCGGACCCACGAATATCAACGCGGGAACATTGCTGCTTGGCAGCGGCGGCGCGTTGGGCAACACCGCAGTCGCGGTGAACAACAGCGGCATCCTCACCACCAACAATGCGACGAGCGCGATCGCCGGGATCGTCACCATCAACAGCGGCGGCGCGATCAATCTTGAAAACGGTGCAACCGGCGACACGTTGACTTTGGGCGGCCTCAACCTCCCCGGAGGCGGTGCAGTTGATCTTGACCTCACTCCCACCGGCCACGCCACCAACGGTTTGGCCATTTCCGCCGGCGGAACCATTAGCAACACCGGGCTTACCACGCTCAATTTCGCGGACACCAGCACTGTGGCTCTGACAACGGGCACTTACAACCTGATGACGGGCGTGCCCAGCACCGCGGCGAGCGCTTTTGTTTACAATCCAAACCAGTTTTCCAGTTTATCCTTGTCGGTCGCCGTGTCGGGCACGAGTCTCGTGCTGACTGTCTCGGCTCCCGCCGCCGCTTCTGCCATCGCGTATTGGCAGGGTGGCGTGGACAACGTCTGGAGCGATGCGAGCAACGGCGTCACCAATTGGGTCAACAGCACCGGCGGTGCGATCGGACTTCCGGGCAGCGGGACGCAGGTTGTCTTCTCCTACAGCGGCGGCGCAACCAACCAGGCTTCAACCACCATTGGCTTGGTTACGGCTGTTGATAGCCTGATGATTACCGACCCGACGAATTTGAACATCGGCGGCACCGGAACGCTCACGCTTGGACCCGCCAGCGTCAGCAACGGAATTACGGTCACCAGCACAGCCGGAACCGATACCATCGGCGTCACCGGCCTGACGCTGGGAAAATCACAAACCTGGTCCAACGCTTCGTCTAATCTTTTTACTGTTTCCTCCGTCGTCAGCGGCGCCGCCACCAGCACGCTTACCATCAACAGCAGCGGAACGGGCGACATTCTAATGACCGGGGCCAACACGTACTCTGGTCCAACGATCATCACCGCCGGCACGCTTCAGATTGGGAATGCCTCGGCGCTGGGAACCGGGAGCACCACGATCAATGGCGGCGCGCTCGATCTCAACGGTCATGCCCTCACGTTGAGGGGCATTGCCGGCACGGGCGGAATCATCACCGATTCCCTAGCCACGTCCACCGTCACCCTGACTGACACTCTCGCCTCCGGCACCATGACCTACGCAGGTTCCATCACCAACGGATCGGGCACCGTTGCCCTGACCGTCAGCGGGACTGGAACTGAAATTCTCACCGGAGCCTCCAATACATTTACCGGCGGCACGACAATCAGCGGCACCCTGCAAATTGGTGACGGTGCGGCCAATATCGGATCGCTTCCGGGCAATGTGGTTGATAATAAAACCCTGATCCTCGATACGCCCAGCTCGCAGAGTCTGAGTTATGCGGGCAACATCAGCGGGTCGGGGTCTGTGCTCGTGAACGGCGCCGGCATCGACAATCTGAGCGGCAACAATACCAACACGGCCGGAATGACCGTCAACCTCGGAACGCTGCAGATGGGGTCCAGCACGGGCCTGGACAACGTGCCCGTGACGTTGGCCAACGCGACGTTGGATCTCAATAGCTACAGCGTCAGCATTAAGTCGCTGAATACCGCTTCCACCGCGGTGAACGCTGTGGTTACAAACAGCAGCACCGCGGCGGTGAGCAACTTGACGGTCACCGCCGGAGGCAACTATTACGGTACGATCAGCGACGGCGCCGCGGTTGGCGGCACGGCGCTCACCCTCACTGGCGGAACCCTCGCCCTCTTCAATTCACTCAACTCTTACACCGGTCCCACGACCATCAACGGCGGCGTTCTGTTGCTCAAGGGCGGAGGCTCGCTTGCCAATACGGCAGTCGCCATCAACAGCGGCGGTGTCCTTTCCGCCAGCGGGACCACGAGCAAGATCGGCGGACTCGTCACGCTCAACACCGGTGGCGCGATCAATCTTGAAAACGGCGCCGCCGGGAATCTTCTGACCCTGAGCAGCGGATTATCGCTCACGGGCGGCGGAGCGATTGATTTTGATCTCAGTGCTACCAGCGGCATCAGCGATTCTTTGGCCTTTTCAAGCGGCGCGACGTTCACTGAAGTTGGAACCACGGCCCTGAGTTTCGCGGTGCCCACCGGTACCTTGACCGTCGGCAGCACTTACACGCTCATCAGTAACGCACCCGGCATCAGTGCGAGCGATTTCACCTACAATTCCGACTTCAGTTCCAGCCTTTCTTTCAGCGTGGCTACCTCCGGGAATAGCCTGGTGCTCACCGTGGACGGCCCACCGCCGCCAACGCCGATTGCATATTGGAACGGAAATCTCAATTCGGTCTGGAGCGATACCAGCGGCAACTCGACGAACTGGGTGAACGCCGCCAGCGGCGGCACGCCTGTGGCTCTGCCCGCGAGCGGGACGCAGGTCTTCTTCTCGGCAACGGGGGCGACTAATCAGGCCAGCACGACCATCGGCGCAATTACGGCTGTCGACAGCATCACCATCACCGACCCGACGAACCTGACCATCGGTGGCACGTCAACGCTCACGCTCGAAGGTGTCGCAACCGGCAACGGAATCACGCTCCAGAGCACCGCGGGAACGGATGTGATAAGCGTAAAGGGCATCGCCCTCGGAGGGCCGCAAACCTGGTCAAACAACTCCCCGAACCCGCTGACCATCTCCTCGGTCGTCAGCGGCGTCACCGCCGACACCCTCACCATCAACAGCACCGGAACCGGCGCCATTCTTCTGGATGGGGCGGACACTTACACCGGTGGAACGACCATCACCAACGGCACCGTGCAGGTCGGCAACGCCGCGGCCCTGGGCACCGGCAAAACGACGATCAATGGCGGCGAACTCGATCTCAACGGTCACGCGCTTACGCTTAGAGGGATTGCCGGAAGCGGTGGGACGATCTCCGATTCCAGCGCGACGGCGTCAACTCTCACCGACACCATCGCTTCGGGCACTGTTACGTATGCCGGTTCGATTACCAACGGATCGGGAACTGTTGCTCTTTCACTCACGGGTGCCGGAGTTCAGATCCTCGCCGGAAGCGGCAATACCTTCACCGGCGGTACGACCATCGCAACAGCGAGTACCCTCGTAATCGGCGACGGCGTGAGCAATACCGGATCGCTCTCGGGCAACGTCTCCGATGGCCACGACCTGATTTTCAACACACCCGCTTCCGAGACCCTTACCTATACCGGCAACGTCAGCGTCGCTGGCACGATCCTCGTAAACGGGCCCGGGACTACGAACCTGGCCGGCGACAATACCGTCTCCGGCACGGTTTCTCTCGGCGTCACCGTCAACGCCGGAACCCTCCAGATGGGTTCCAACACTGGCCTGGACAACCTGTCCCTCACGCTGGCCAACACCACGCTCGATCTCAACAGCTATAGCCCTAGGGTCAGCACGCTGACCACCGCCTCCACGGCCACCAGCGCCGTCATTACAAACAGCAGCACCGCGGCTGTCAGCACCCTGACCGTCACTGCCGGAGGCAACTATTACGGCACGATCACCGACGGCGCGGCTGTCGGCGGCACCGCGCTTACTCTCACGGCTGGAACACTGGCCCTCTTTAATTCTACAAACTCTTACACAGGTGCTACCACCATCAACGGCGGAGTCCTGTCGCTTCAAAAAGGCGGTTCACTGGGCAATACTGCCGTGGCCGTCAACAACAACGGTATCCTCACCACCGTTGGCACGACCAGCGCGATTACCGGCAGCGTGACCGTCAACACCGGCGGCGCGCTCGATCTGCGAAACGGCACTCCAGGCAATGTGCTGACCATCGGCACCCTGAACCTCGCCGGCGGCGGTTCGCTCGGGTTTGATCTCAGCGCTGCATCGACCGCGAGCGATTCACTGAATATCACGAACTTCAGCAACGTCAGTACCACGGCACTCAATTTCACCGAAGTCGGCACGCTCCCGGCCACCGCGACGTTGACATACACATTGATCAATGGCGGCTCGGGCAACATCAACATCAACGATTTTTCATACAACTCCACGGTTACCAACGGCGTCAACTCCTATATCGCGTCGCTTAGCAGCAATGGCAGCGATCTCCTGCTTACGATTGCCAATGCGCCACCTCCCCCCAATTTTGCCTACTGGACGGGAGCCGTGAGCGCCAACTGGAGCGACGGTGCGGGCAGCTCGCTGACCAATTGGGTTGATCAGAGTCAATCTCCGGCCCCGGTTAATGTCATCCCCGGCGGCCCGACGCAGGTTATCTTTTCGTCAACCACGCTCCCTGTTCAGAACGAGGCCAGCACCACGCTCGGCTCGGTCAACGCCGTCGACAGCCTGACACTGAACACCGCGACAAGCCTCACCATTGGAGGCGCGGGAACGCTCACCATCGTTGCCGACAACAACAACGGCAATGACAACAACGGACTCGTCGTAGGCGCCACCGGCGGGACAGATATCATCAACATCGCCGGTATCTCGCTCGGCGGCCCGCAGACGTGGTCCAACAATTCCAACAACCTCCTGACGGTCAATTCGACCATCACCGGCGGCAGCACCGATAGCCTGACCATCAACAACTCCGGGACGGCCGACATCCTGCTGACCGGCAACAACTCTTACACCGGCGGAACCGTCATTCAGGATGGAACGCTGCAGATCGGCAGCTCGACGGCGCTGGGCTCGGGCCCTCTCGCGGTGAACGGCGGCACGCTGGACCTCAATGGGCAATCGGTCCTTCTTCAGGGAATCTCCGGATCGGGCGGACTGATCACCGATTCCACCGACACGTTTGCCACCATCACCAGTACCATGGCCACCGGCACCACCATGACCTACGCCGGCAACATCACCAACGGTGCCGGCGTGGTGAACATCGCCCTCACCGGTGGAGGGACGCAAGTCCTCCTCGGCTCCGGCAACACGTACAGCGGCGGCACGAGCATTGCGTACCCCGCCACCCTGCAAATCGGCGATGGGGTGAGTAACGTTGGATCGTTCAATGGCAATACAACCGACAACGGCACGCTCGCATTCGATACGCCAGCTTCCTCAACCATAACCTACAGCGGCAATACCTCCGGCCTGGTAGGGGTCATCGCCCAAACCGGCGCAGGAACAGTGATATTAAGCGGCGACAACACCGTGGATTTGGGTGTGGTCGTCGACTCCGGAGAGGTCCAGATGGGCTCTTCCACCGGCATTGACGACGTACCAGTTACCATGGACGCAAACACGACGTTTGATCTCAATGCCTTTAGCGTCACCGCCTATGACCTCAACGCCGCCGCGACCGCCAGCACTGCGGTCATCACCAACAATGGCGCGGCCACCAGCACCTCGACATTGACCATCACCGGCGCGGGAACGTCCACCTATAACGGCGAGATCAACACCGGCGCAAACGGCGGCAAAGTCGCGCTGAATGTCACCGCGGGTACGGTAATCCTCACGAATCTCAGCAGCACGTACACCGCCGGAACCACCATCACCGGCGGTACGCTTGAAGCGGGCAATGGCACCACGCCCACTAGCGGATTCGCCCCATTCACCGACAACATCCTGGGCACGGGCTTCGTCACCGTGAGCAACGGCACCCTCGAGCTGAACTCACAGGCGACGGCGTCGGCCGCTATCGGCCTTCAATTTAATTTCAGCAACAGCATTACGCTCAGCGGCGGGGCGACGATTACCGACGCCGCCGGCATCAACGCTCTCAATGGTCCGTTGACCATCAACGGCACTGGCAACGCGATCACCGTGAGTCTCGCGCAGATGCCGCTGGAACTCACCGGGAATCTGTCCGGGACGGGCAGCGTAACCATCAGCGGCGCCTCCGCCGCCACTCCATCCAATGTGGAGTTCTTCGGCGACGGCACGAATTTCACGGGCAACATCACGCTCAATGCCGCCGCCGCCCAGATACTCGTCGGCAACAACATCGCGTTGATCAACGCCAATCTCTCCATCAACGGCAACGACACCGCCACCAACACGACTGCGGACATTTATTATCCCAATAACGTCGGCAGCGCCCTGGTCTTCTCCGCGACCGGTGGTGACAACTTACCGAGCATTGGCTCGATTAATTCCGTTCATACCGGTGATGGCAACATCATCCTCGCCACCAGCGACGGTCAATCACCGGTGTTCCTTACCATCGGCAACAACAACGGCAATTCCAAGCTCTCCGGAATTATCAGCGATATCCCAACGTATATCGGCGCGACTACGCTCGGTGGCGCGATTACCAAGGTCGGAACCGGATCACTGACTCTTGCGGGAGCAAATACATTCAGCGGCGGCGTCACAATCGCCAATGGCACTCTAGTGGCGGCCGACACCGTCTCGTCCGCCGTCGCAAGTTCCACGGGCACGGGCAATGTCACGCTCACGGGCGGAGTTCTGGCAAGTCTGCAGGCCGCGACATCCTATGTCCTCGGCGCGGTCGTGGGCGGTAATACGACGTCCAACACCATCGCGCCGGGCGGAGTGGGGACCGTCGGCAGCCTCACCATCGGCGGCCTGACCACCACGAATCTCACCACTCTGGACTTCGATTTGGGCACTGGTTCGGGCGAAGTCTCGAATGGCGATCTGCTTACTCTGGGTGCGGGAACCGTCAATATCGCGGCGGGTACGCTAATGACCTTCGGCGGCACACCGGTCGGAGGCGACGATTATCGCCTCGTTGGTGACACCAGCGGTGGAACGGTAGTCGATGCGATTTCGCTGTCGAACTTTACGTTGGCCACCGCGCCGTCCGGATTCACTTACTCGCTCAGCAGCAGCGTGGATGCCGGCTTTATCGATCTGGTTGTGGTTGGTGGCGGCTCCGGCCCGTCCAACCTCACTTGGAACAATGCCGGCGGCGCCAGCCCAAGTGACGGACAAACCTGGGATATCAACCACAACAATAACTGGAACAGTGGCTCGGCTGCCACGGTTTTCCTTAACAATGCCAATGTCACCTTCAACGACGCCAACAACAGCGGCTCCAATGCCAACGCTTACAAGGTGACTCTAAACACCCTCGTCAGCCCCGGCTCGGTGATTGTCAACAACACCCTGGGCAACTACACCATTAGCGGCACCGGCACCATCGGCGGCACCGGCTCGCTCACCAAATCCGGTACCGGCACGCTGACCCTTTCAACGCCCAACACCTACACCGGCGGAACGATCGTTACCGCCGGCAGGCTAATCATCGAGCCGACCAGTTCGACGAGCAGCGCGCTTCCGGCCGGCTCATTATCCATCAGCGGCAATGCAATCGTGCAGTTGGCGGACAATGTCACCGCCGGTACCGCATTGGCCGCCAGCAATGTGCAGATCACGTCCTTGTCGCTCATCGGCGACGGTGCGCTCGACATCGGAAATAATCGTATCATCATCGACTACAGCAGCCCCGCGGCCGATCCCATCACCTCCGTCGAACAGTGGATTTACAACGGTTTTTATGGCCTGTCCGGTCCGCAGATTATCAGCAGCGACATCGCAGCGGATGATCTCGCCAGCGGTCTGAGTTATGGCATTGGTTACGCCGACGGCGCCGATGGCGTGGTCGCCGGCCTGCCTTCGGGCGAAATCGAAATCATGTTCACCCTGGTGGGTGACGCCAATCTGGACGGAACGGTCAACAGCGAAGACTTCACGCCGTTCTCGACGAATGTAGGCAAGAAGGGCAGCTGGGATGGCGGGGACTTCAATTACGACGGGACGGTCAACAGCGAAGACTTCACGCCGTTCTCGGCTGATCTGGGCAAGTCCGCCTCCTTCGCCGCCGCCGCGGGCGTTTTGAGCCCGGCGAACGAAGGCATCAGTCTGGCGAATGTACCCGAACCAACATCGACAGGTCTCCTGACCGCGGGCGTCATTGGTGTACTGGCGCGGCGACGAAGAAAGGCCGGCCATAAGTGAGGAACCGAAAATTTGTTGAAAGAGATTCTATGAGAAGCAAAATTCAAAATGCGTTTACCCTGGTCGAACTGCTCGTCGTGATCGGCATTATTGCGCTGCTGATTGGCATCCTATTGCCGGCATTGAACAAGGCCCGGGCCAGCGCCGATATGACGGCTTGTGCATCCAACCTCAGGCAGCTTGGTCAAGCCTGTTTCGAATATCAGTCGGAAAACAATGGATATTTTCCGCCCGCGTGGACCGACTGCGCTCGAGTGGCGGGCTCGGGAGCGCCGGACCTTACCAACACTCGTGCTCCCAGTCTTTATGGACTGCTCACATCGCTCCCCGTGAGCAGTATGGTTCGATGCTGCCCGACGATTCTGAACAGCATGCCTCAAACCTCCGTTAAAACGACCGCCAATCCGACCAATCTCGGTCTGTTCACTTACAAGTACAACTCCGTCGTGGGAGGCGTTGCCACGGCAAATGTGCCTTACAACGCAGGCGCTGGTCCCTCGCCGACGGTCGGATACCCCATACTCGCCGCGGCGCCGACGGGCTATAACCAGTGGGGGGACACCGGCATGGTGTGGTGGTCTCAACCGCTGAAGCGGGTTCCCTACTCCAGCGAAACCGTTCTCTTCGGCGACTATCCCCAAATGCAAACCTTTCAGGTCGCGCCATTCACAACCAAGGCTCTTCTTGGCTTTGACCACCCGACGGTAACCGGCGTCACCAATACCTTCGACGTCCCCGGAATTCTCAGTCCCTTCTATTTCACGCCTGCCACGCTGGGCGGTTTTTACGATCTCTATCCTGTGGATGGGACCAAGCACCAGGCGATCGGCGACACCGCTCCCGTTCATTTCACCTCAATTGTGACGGGCGCCACGTCTTTCCCCGCGTTCACGACGGGCCCAAAGCCGATGACCGGCCAGATCAACGTCTGCTATTGCGACGGTTCAGTGCGATCCATCACGGTCACTCAACTGGAATTCAACGGAGCCAACTACAACGTGCCCTGGATCGGCGTAAGCAGCGATCCGACCGGCACGGCGGGCGGCTACACAACCACGGGCGGCCCCGGTTACTGGCAAGGCAGCCGCCTGGACCCCAACAGGACGCCGTGACTGCCCCCAATGAGCGGCTTTTCCAGCGGCTTTTTCATGCGCGGAGAGTAGAGCGGCCCACAATGAAGCGGCTGATCCAAGACAGATCGCTACAGTCTTATTTTCTTGCGGCAATTGTGTGGTTTGATGCAGCCTTGGCGCTTGTGATGGGCCTCAGGAAACCAAAAGGGGGTGGATTGTTAATGGGGACGGCGTTTGCGGTCGTTGTCGGCTTCCTTGGAGCTATGAATTTCATCGTTGCTCGACGTGCGACACGCCACCGTCGCCTAGCAAATGGGCTGTGTATCAAATGTGGATATGATCTCCGCGCCGCCCCAGATCAATGCCCTGAATGCGGGACTGTGCCAATTAGAGAGAAAACCACAATTTAGGACACTGACGGCGCCTAGAGGTTGCGATTTGTTCATGGCGTGGCAGAAAGCCGAAACTTCGCCGAAGAAAAAAGAGGTGGCTTATGTAGCGGATACCAATAAACGGGACTCGGATCGAGCACTACAAGCACCCGGGCAGCACTGCACGAGCAGTATACGCCCGCCTTGTATCCTTGGGCTGCGATGATTTGAATCCAAGCGATGAAGTAATCGGTCATTCCGCTGCTTAGCGGGCCGCTGTTCGTCAATGATCTGGCGCCGTTCATCGGCACCTGGAAGTTGTGATTTGCTCATGACGCGTCACTGTGCCGGCCGCCCGTCAATGAGAAAAGATGCGGTTGGTGTATCGCCCACCATTCGTGTGCCAAACCGTCGCGTTGATCAGGTAATCTTCTGGGGCCGCGATCTTGCTGCTTCGTCGTTGCGATCCAAAATCGCGCGGCTCCCATTTTGAAATGTTTCATCTAGCGACTTTCTGCCGCGGCGCTGACGAGTGCTGGCGTTCCGCGACAAGCGCCGCATCGGATCGGTCTTGGGAATCAGCGCGGGTCGAACCCGCATTTTCACGTCCAGCAAGGGCAGGCGACAAATGCCGGATAGCAGATGCTCCCATTGCCTGAAGGCTTGGTGGAGACGTGCCGGAAGCGGGTCCTGGCACCGAAAGCCCCAAAGCGGGGGATGCGCACCACGTCACCGTAGATCATTTCTTCGCCGACCTGCTCCCAAAAAAATTGGTATAGATCATCATCAGCGTCGGTTCGATTCCTGCATTTTCAGCCGCGTGCAGGACGCAATCTCTCGCGGGCGTATGAGCCCAGTTCTGGCCTGATCAATGGTCATCTCGGCACCGTCGAGCCGCAGCCGGTTAGGTCGGCCGTGAAAACGTCGAATGATGTAAAAGCTCCGCGCCCCCTTATTGGTCACGGTAAATGCCAGACCCGCCGTTTTTGAGTCGTAGACTATGGCGCGGCCACTGGCAGGGGGCTTAACGCCCGCCAGTATCGCCACGGTGAATTTCAGCTTGCGTCGGAGCGCCCCTTTTGGTCGGTTTCTCTGATGCGAGCCTCAGGATTGCAGCCATTGCCATGTCCGCCTTTCGCCCGGCGCAACGTCGACACAACGCGGTATATCAAATGTTGTCGAACTGCGTCAAGACAAATATGGCTGAAATCATCGAGAAAAATCGAGCGTTTTCAAACATCGTCAAGTTTCGTCAAGCCTCGTAAAACGCTTGACTCTCTGCCTTCGGAACCGAGGGTTGCAGGTTCGACTCCTGCCGGGTGCATTTCAGTATTGATAAGGACTCACGGCAGTCTTTGTGCCTGCTAGCCACGATTCCGAAGGGGTGAATAGGTTGAACATTGTGACGGCGCTCTTGCGGGCGTTGACGGAATGATCCGCGTAGGACCCGCTTGCTCGAAAGTTGATTCTGTAACTCACAATCGCAAGATTCCTTTGGCACAAGAATCAGCAGTGACATATGTTCAGGGCGACACGTAGGTTTCCGTCTGCGCCACTTTAATTCGCTGGCCCGGTCGCAGCGGGACGTTCTCGTCGACCGCGTTCATGACGGCGGTTGTCTTCACATCCCACTGATTGTTCATTCGTCGCGACACGTCCGACAGGTTTTCGCCGGAGCGAACTTGTGCAATTCGCAATCGGGTCACCTTGATTGACGCTCGCTCTGCGTAGGTGAGATCATGAAAGCTTTCGACGACGCCGCGAACGGTTGTGAGGTTGCTTGAAGTCGCGATGGCGAGAAGGCGATACGTGACGCCACGATGTTGCAGCCACGTGACCTCCAGATAGTCGACGGTTCCGCCATTTTGCTGTGACAGCGAGACGCGCCGGGCAGGAAGATCGCCGATCGTCAGCGATTCCACCGGGGGTGCCGCCACGTTTTGGCGATGCAATTCGGCGATGAACTGCTCGGCCGCCTGGTCGGGGCTGGTGACGCCTGATGGACGGTCGAACAACACCGCCGCATCTTGTTTGGGCGAGATGACGACGACGGCTACCGGCATGTTTACGTCCGTCCACCCATGCGGGGCGGTGAATGCGAAGCCCAGCGTCGGGTGCAAAAATGCGTCGCCGACAAATATACCCACCGCCGGGTTGTCGCGAAGGACAAGGCCGTCGAGCATGTCGACATATTCGTCGCGATCGTGCGGCAAGGGCGGCGGTGTGATCATCGCCGCGAGCTCATCGGCGCGTTGCCGGGTGGCGGCCACGCGCTCTGGTGTCTGGGGATGCGTCTGGAAGATGCTCGGAATGCGCTGGTCCTGCGGGTTGCTGGCGAGCGTTTCGAATTCACCCAGGCGATCGAGAAAGTCCGACAGCGCATGCGGATCGAATCCGGCGCGGGCGGCGAGCTCCTGCCCGGTCCGATCGGCCTCGCGCTCCTGATCGCGGCTATATCCTGCGAGAAATAGCCCGCCCACACCCTGCGCGGCGCAGCCAGGAGATCACCTACTATCGGCGAGATCGTCCCGACGACCGCCCCGGGAAGCGCGAAGATTCCCGGCACGGTCGCCGCTTCCATCCGCTGCGCCGCGTGCCGCTTAATCACATGGGTCGTCTCGTGTCCGAGCACGCACGCCAGCTCATCGGGCGAGCACGTCAACGCGAGCAACCCGCGCGTCACATAGACGTAACCGCCGGGAAGCGAAAAGGCGTTTGCCACCTGCTGGTCGATGATGTGAAATTGGAAATCATATTGTCGATTGCTGACCTGGCTGACGACCTTCTGGCCGATGTCGTTCACGTAGGCGGTAAGCCTCGGATCGTCATAGAGCCCGTCGTTCGCCTCCAGATCCTTCGATGCCTCCGCGCCGACCTTCCGGTCCCATTCGGGCCCATGAACGCAGCCGCGTGTGACGACAGCGAGCAATGCACAAAAGAACGTCAACTTCAGCGAGGATTGATTCATCGTTTTAACCGGGTGGTGACTTTCAATCGACACACCTTTAGCACGCCCGTCGCCGCAATGTTAAGCGGGAATGACATCGCGGTCATTACTCAATCTTGACCACCGAACGTAGCGAATTCCAATCTGCAGCGCAACTCCCGTGGCGAAAAATTCCGCGGGTACTTCGGTAAGCGCGTGGGCTGCCGCGAATTATCCGGTTGAACTGATGAGGACGAGTCGAACCACCGCACTATATGAGACCCTGTTGGATTACCCCTGCGGACACCCGATACATTGCAGGTGGAACATCCGGATTTATCGGAGTTCGATTCCCTCCGGCTGCGTATGAAAGATGCTAAGCGCGACCCTTGTTTGAACGTTTTCGGGTTTTCAGCCTTGCGAGGTGCGCATCCTGCTTGGCGCGATTCCCACAGACAGCCATGCTGCACCATCGTCTTCCATGCCGTCGTGTTTGATCAAGGAAGAAGAGGATGCAGTTGTCACCCTGGCATGCTTTGACATACCGAAAATCCGCCGAGGAAATGAACTTGGCGATTTCTTCAGCAATCGGTGAGAGCAAAGAATCCGGCTTGCGCCATCTACGTTGCGCTTGCAAGTGAAATATCGCGGGAGATGCTCCATCCGATGTCTGCTTTGCCAAAAGAGTAGGTCCAGGCACAAGCGATAGAAACATTTCATCCGATGCCAAAAGGTCGTGAAGGGGACCTAATCGGGTTAGGGCTTGAGCCTTGAGAGGCCGGCCCATATGTTCGGTGACAAAGCCTCGCAACCAGTCTCGCAAATCCCGAGCCTTTGCGGCCACTCGGTCGAGTTCCTGTGAGGATATGCGCGACTTTACAACGGCGATGTCGTCGACGGTGAGTAGTCCAGCCTGCTTCATCCACGACAGGAGGCCAGAGCCATCGCCCAACCAGTCGACAACCTCAACCATTGGTCTGGCCAGGGAATTCAGAAAATCCAGGCCGAGCGGGCCGGCGATGAATATGGCGGGAGGCAGTGGATTTTCCATCTTCACTTCTCTTCTTTGCTCGCCGCAAACGATTGAACCCGATTCTTGGGTGTTAACCAGTTAAAACTAACTTGACAGGTTAAACGGCCGGTAATATATTTCGGCACTGCTGACTCACTCTTAAAATCGAAAGGGAACCTATGACCGTCAATTACCGCACTTCTGATGTCAATGGTACCAAAATTTTCTACCGGGAGGCAGGCAGTCCAAACGCCCCCACCCTGTTGCTGCTGCATGGATTTCCAAGCTCCAGCCATATGTTCCGTGATCTCATTCCGCTTCTGGCGGAGCGATATCATCTCGTCGCGCCGGATTTCCCCGGCTTTGGGCAGTCCGACATGCCGGACCGCAGAAAGTACCCGTACACCTTCGCGAACATCGCGGACACCATCGCGGGATTTACCGAGGCGATCGGTCTCAAGAAGTTTGCCATTTATATCTTCGATTACGGTTCTCCCGTGGGCCTTCGCATGGCCCTCAAATTTCCGGATCGGATTTCTGCCATCGTTTCCCAAAATGGAAATGCCTACGAGGAAGGATTGAGCAGCGGATGGGACCCAATCCAAGCCTATTGGAAAGACCCGTCCCAGGCCAATCGCGACGCTCTGAGGGCATTTCTTAAACCGGAATCGACCGTCTTCCAGTATACGCACGGCGTCGCGGATACGAGCCTTGGTATCCCCAGATGGTCGCTCGCTGGATGACTTCTATCTCTCGCGGCCGGGCGCCGACGAAATCCAGTTAGACCTTTTCAAGGATTACGCCAGCAACGTCGCGATGTATCCGCGATTTCAGGAGTATTTCAGGAAGTATCAGCCGCCACTCCTGGCGGTTTGGGGAAAGAATGATCCGTTCTTTCTCCCCGCGGGCGCGGAAGCGTTCAAGCGCGATATCCCAAAGGCTGCGGTGAAATTCTTTGATACGGGACATTTCGCCCTCGAAACGCACTGCCGCGAAATAGCCGATGCAATTGTCCCATTTCTGGCGAGAGCCTTTGGCAACTAATCAGTCTCGTAGGGGAATCTGGATATGCCTGGTTCAAAATTGACCGTTGTTCTGGTTCACGGCGCTTGGGCGGAATGCGCGAGTTGGACCCAAATCATTCTTCCTTTGCAAAAACAGGGATTGGAAGTGGTCTGCGCGCCTATTCCACTAACAAGCCTTAGCTGATGATGTTGGCGCGCTTGACCGAGTGCTGGCCAGGATTGAGGGCGACATCGTCCTCGTTGGTCATGCGTATGCCGGCGCGGTGATCGGTGCTACCCGGAATGAGCGCGTCAAGCTGCTCGTTTATGTGGCAGCCCTCGCGCCGGACGAGGGAGAGACCGTGGCTGAGGTGTTTTACCGGGAACCACCGCACGCCCAGGCTCCGAAACTGGCCCCCGACGACAGCGGATTTATTTGGATGCCCCCCGAAGGTTTCGAGCACGCGTTCGCCCAGAACGCGGCCCCTGACGTGAAGTCGGTACTCCTCGCTACACAACGGCCGATCAACGTGAAATGCATCCAGGAGAAGGCCCCCCGGCCGCTATGGAAGGACAGGCCGGTCTGGTTCCTCATCGCCGAGAATGATCGAATGATTTCGGCCAAGACCCAGTATTTTCAAGCCGGGCGCATGGGAGCCACGGTGTGTGCTCATGCCGTGGATCATTCTCCGATGCTGACCGCCCCGGGCGCCGTCGTTGACGTTCTCCTCGAAGCCATCCGAACTATCCGGAAAGACGCCTAGCCACCTTATACAAGGGAGGAATCATGAAAAACAATGTCGCCATTATCACCGGGGCCAGTCAGGGCATTGGTCGCGCGACCGCCTTGAGACTGGCCAAAGATTTTTCTTCCCTCGTTCTTGCCGCTCGCAACGGCGATGCGCTGAAAGACGTGGCAAAGGCCGTAGATCAAGCGGGGGCAGAGGCCTTGCCACTGCCGCTCGACCTTCGCGAACCCGCAGCGGACAAGACGCTCGTGGACGAGGCATTGAAACGATTTGGAAGGATCGATGCCCTGATCAATATCGCCGGCGCTGTTCCGCAAATCGATCTCCTGGAGATGACCGATGCCCAGTGGGACGACGGGATGGCGTTGAAACTGCATGGTGCCCGTCGCATCACAATTCATGCATGGAATGCCCTGAAGGAATCCAAAGGCTCGGTTGTTTTCATGTCGGGCAATTCCGCTGAGGCTCCCAAATCAGCCTACGCGGCGGTGGCAACGATCAATGCGGCAATCGTAGCGATGGCCCGCGCGTTTGCCGAGCGAGGCATCAAAGACGGTGTTCAAGTCAATAGCGTGCTTCCCGGCCCCGTCCTGACAAACCGCCGGAAAACCTATATGGAAAAGTACGCGCCAGCCCACAACATGACTTTCGAAGAGGCGATGGAAAAGTTTCCCGACCAGGCCGGAATCAGCCGGTACGGGCAACCCGAAGAGATCGCGGATCTCATGGCGTTCCTCGTGTCGCCACAGGCAAAATGGATGACGGGGAGCGCGGTGCGCATGGACGGCGGCGAGATCAAAGGGGTATAACCCTAGCCCTAAAACCAACCTCGCCGCCAAGACTATGAAAACATCCATCACCAATCCTGAAGAATATGATCTCGTCATCCTCGGCAGCGGCGCCGGCGGAAAACTGATTGCCTGGACCTCCGCTCAAAAGGGACAGCGCGTGGTCGTGATCGAGCGAAAATATGTGGGCGGCTCGTGCCCGAACATCGCCTGCCTGCCGAGCAAGAACATCATTCACAGTGCCAAGGTCGCCTCGTTTTTTTTTCGCAGCGAGGAATTCGGCATCAGCAAAGAGAATGTTCACATCAACATGGCGGTGGTGCGCGAACGCAAGCGCAAGATGGTCCGAAACCTCGTCGATATTCATCTGGACAATTACAGGAAAAGCGGGGCGGAACTGGTCATGGGCACAGGGCGATTCGTTGGCCCCAAGACCATCGAAGTCGAGCTGGCCGAAGGCGGGACTCGCACGTTTCGCGGCAAGAATGTCGTCATCAATACCGGCTCACGAGCCACGCTCGAACCGACTCCTGGATTGGCCGAGGCGCAGCCGCTCACGCACATCGAGGCGCTGGAACTCGATCACATCCCGAAGCATCTCCTGGTCCTTGGCGCGGGCTATGTGGGGCTCGAGCTTGCGCAAGCTTTCCGCCGTTTCGGCGCCGAGGTGACACTCGTTGATCGCAACAGCCGCCTTGCTCATAGCGAGGACGAAGACATTTCGCAGGGCCTGGAAGAAATGTGCCGGGACGAAGGCATCCACATCGTGACAAATGCCAAAGTTTCTCATGTCACAGGCAAGTCGGGCGAATGGGTGCAGCTCCTCGGCACGCGCGGCGAAAACAAACTCAATGTGGAAGGCACGTATCTGCTGGTTGCCGGAGGGCGTACGCCAAATACCAGCGGCATCGGCCTCGACAAGGTGGGAGTGGAGACGACCGAGCGAGGCCATTTGAAGGTGAACGAGCGTTTGCAGACGACCGCCGAGGGTGTCTGGGGAATCGGGGACTGCGCCGGTAGCCCTCACTTCACGCACATCTCCGCCGACGATTTTCTCGTGGTCAGCGACAACATCGCCGGTGGCAACCGCGTGACGACCGGACGCCAGGTGCCGTTCTGCATGTTCACCGATCCCGAATTCGCCCGCATCGGCTTAAGCGAGACCGAGGCCAAGGCGCGCGGCATATCGTACCGACTTGCCAAGCTGCCGATGGCCGCCGTTTTCCGCGCGATGACGATCTCCGAGACGCGCGGGTTCATGAAGGTCCTGATCGATACGAAAAGTGATCGCATCCTTGGCTTCACCATGTTCGGGGCCGGGGCTGGAGACGTCATGGCAACAGTGCAAATGACGATGCTGGCCGGCTTGCCCTACCCAGCGCTGCGCGACACAGTCATTGCTCACCCCACCATGCCCGAAGGGCTCATTCAGCTCCTCTTGGCGGTTCCGGCGAAGTCGGCCTGAGGGTTCAGGTGGCACATCCCGATTCATCGGGGTTCGGGTCCTGCCGGTTGCATTATCCTTTTTCCGGCGTTTTCACATGGAATTCCCGGCGGGAACAAATAAACGCCGCCAGGGCGGCGCACACAATGCTCCCGACCACCAGCACGATCAGGCATGTTCGGAGTTGCGGGTGTTCCAGCAGATTCGGATCATTTCTGATATCAAGTTGCCACGCGGCCGCGGCAATGTCCTCTGTTCCATTGGGGACCGGGACGATGAACGGCATTGTGCGATATGCGATCAGGCGTGCGTAATAGATGACCGTGATCAGGCGGACGCCGAACGCCAGGTTGGCGAAGAGGCCCTCGAAGATCGCGATATAGAGGATGCCGACGACCAACGTTCGCTCGGTGAACAGGCTGATGAGACCGAAGATGCAGCAATAGGCGGTGATCGCTAGCGCATGGATGGCTGAGGCCTGAAGCGAACGCGTAATGATGTTTCCCGCCTGTCCGTGGCCGCCAAAATAAATGGCCGCGTATGTCAGCGTCGTGAAGACGCCGGTAAGAAATACGGTTGTCGTCACGGTGGCGAGCAGCTTGACGATGTAGATCGCCCACTTGGGAATCGGGCGGATCAGCAGGTAGGTCAGGGTTTGCTCTTCCTGCTCGTCCCGGATCATCCCCGATGCGTAGATCAGCGCCGCCAGCGGCAGCAGCGCCTGGGGAATGAGCATAAAAGCGAATATGAATTCTAGCACAATGCCGGGGACATTGGGTGCGGTGTTGCGCACCAGAATGGCCAACCCCGCGGGGAGAAGCATCAGCGCAGCCATTGCGATCCAGCGTTTGCCGTGCTGATGTTGACGCAGGGTCAGAGTGTAAAGCGTCCAGAGCGCGGTAAGGCTCAAGCCGCCGGCGGAGCGGATCGCCGGAGCTTGCTCTGTCGAACTGACGGTGGGGGCCTGGCTCATTTGTTCACCAGATATTTGAAGACGGCGTCGAGGTTGTCATCGTCGGAATAGACTTCGCGGATGCCCGCGCTATCTTCAAGCGAAAGTTGCGGCAATCGTCCGTAAAACGCGTCAGGCGCGCGCGTCTCCACCATCAATCGATCTTCCGCCAGGATATGGATCGCCTCGACGTCTTCCCAATTTACAAGCCGGGCCGCGAGCTTACGGCAACCGTCGCAGACCAGCACGATATGATGCGGATGATTGTCGATCAGATCGCGGATTTGCCGGACCTGACCCTCGGCCAGTAGACGCCCCCGGTTCAGAAGCACGATGTTCTGCGTCAGCGACTGCACTTCATGGAGCACATGGCTGGAGACGACAACGCTTTTTCCCTCGCCGCCGAGTCGTTGGATGATGTCCATGAGGTCACGGCGCGCCACCGGGTCGATGCCGGTCATCGGCTCATCGAGAAAGAGCACCTGCGGATCATGCACCAGCGCCTGGGCCATTTTGATCCGCTGCCGCATCCCCTTGGAATACCCGCGAATCGCGCGATTCTTATGCTTGGTCATCCCCAGCAGTTCAATCGTTCTCCCGGCAGCCTCGCGGGCCTCTGTCCGGCTCAATCCGCCGAGGCGGGCCGAAGTATGAACGAAATCACCGCCCGTCATCCATTCATAAAATGCATCCTGCTCCGGGCATAGTCCGATGCGGCGGTTGAGGGAAAAATTGTTCCAGACCGGCTCGCCCAGAACCCGGACAGTCCCCTGGCTGGGAAAGAGTTGCCCGGTGGCCAGTTGCAACAGCGTGGATTTCCCAGCGCCGTTTGGACCGAGAAGGCCGGTGACGCCGTCTGGGATTTGGATCGTCAGCTTATTGAGACCGATCACGTTGCCATACCACTTGGATACTTCGTGGAAGGCGACGATCGGATTCACTTCAGCCGGTCCATTGATTTCACTGAGAAGTTCAGAATGCATGCGGACAATCCAAACAGCCCGATCAGCACCCCGGCGGACCAATACCAGGGATATTGCGGGCCCATGTACATCACCAGCATCCGGTCGCGCGAACGCTGATCGGGCTGCAATTGACTCAGCGTTTTCCAAGTCTGGTCGGTGCCCAGAAGCTCCGTGCCCAGGCGCGTCAGGTTCGTCCCGTAGGAAACCAGCGGCCGCCAGTCGGTCTTGGAGAAATCCAGTTCTCCTAGGCGGTACTCGGTATCGGCATTCTGCCGCGCTTGACGCCATGCGCGGAATTGTTTCTGTCGCTCTTCCCGCGACTGCCCCTCAGCCCATGCGCCGGGCGGTGGGGCGGTGATCTTACTGAAATAGGCATAACGCCGCTGCTGGCTATCGACGTTCAACAACACGGTCGAAACGCTCCAACTGATAAACCAGGCTCCCAACCAGAACAATGAGACGTAACGGGAACTGCGCGACACCGCCGAAAATGCCAATATCAGCAATCCGGCCGAAAGCGAGATGATCAACCCGTAAGCGATGCTGGCCAGCAAAATGCTGAACGTATCGCGGACGATCGTGATGTCCAAGCTGAAGGACAACCCGAGAATGTACGCGACAATCGAGGGCACAATGATGACCATGCCGAGAAACGCGACGATTACCCCCAGCTTTCCCAGAAAATAGTCGATCCGGCGCAGGGGCCGGCAAAAGTAAAGCGGCAGGGCGTTGAAGCGCAGGTCCTGGCTAATGAGATTCGGCCCGACCAGGAGAACCAGGATCATCGAAAACCAAAGCTCGGCACGAAGGAAAATTCCGTATGAAAGCCGCCAGACGTCAACGCGGTAATGTTTCGGGTCGGCCACCAGTCCTGGTTCGAGGAAAGACATGAACTGGATGAACGTTGTCGCCAGGCTCGATTTGCGTTCGAGCAATCCCCAGAAACAGAGGACGACCACCAGCGCCAGCGCGGGCAACCACGCGGCGATCAGAATGTATCGCAATACGCGGTTCTTAAGCCCGGAGCGAATGCCCTGTCGCGTCACCGCCAGCCAGCGCCAGGCGTGTCCCGACAATTGCCCGGACCAGTGTTGATAGCCTTGATCGAAAATCGGCATTATTTCTGCTCCAGGGCTTTCAGGAAGACTTCTTCAAGCGTGCTGCGCTGCGACCTCAGATACCGGATTTGCTGTTTCTGCTCGGCGGCCGCCTGCCAAAGCATGCGCGAAGACTGACCCTCGGGAATCTGCACGAGAAGGACGTCATCCCTCGTTTCGGTCGAGCAGCCGAGGGCCGAAAGCCCCTGTGCGAAGGTCGCCGTGCCGGCTTTGACGCGCACTTCGAAACGCTGATTATGGACTTGTTTGAGTTGCTGGAGATCGCCTTGCGCTAGAAGCTTGCCATTTCCCAGGACAACGATGTGATCGCAAACCGCCTCCACATCCGGCAGAAGATGGCTCGAAAACAGCAGGCTCATTCCCTTATTTCGCGCCAGATCGCGCGCGAGCTGCAGGATCTCCTCCCGGCCGGCGGGGTCCATGCCGTTAGTGGGTTCATCAAGGATAAGAAGCTTGGGATCATGCACAATGGCGGATGCCAGCTTCAGCCGCTGCTTCATCCCGGTCGAGTAGGATTCCACTTTGCGGTAACGCGCCTCGCCAAGGCCCACATAATCCAGGACTTCATGCGCTCGCTGCATGGCATCCTTCGAACGCATTCCCACCAGTTCACCCGCATAGGCGACAAACCCAATCCCATCGACGGCGGGGAAAAGGCATTCGTTTTCCGGGGCGAATCCAACCTCCCGACGGATGTCCAGTTGACGGTCGAGGAAGTCCATTCCCATGACCTGTCCCGAACCCGCGTCCACGGGAATCAGCCCGAGCAGCGTACGAATCATTGTCGTTTTGCCGGACCCATTGGGTCCCAGCAGCCCGATCGCGCCCGATGGAACCGTCAACGAAAGATCGTCCAGCGCGGTCACAGCGCCATAGGTCTTGGTTACTCCGTCGAGTTGAAACAGAATGCGCGATCGTGTTTCAGGTTCGTTCGCCATTTCAGATGGGAAAGGTTATCTGGTTTCCTGCTCCGATGCGAGGAATCATGACACATCGGCATCGCAGCAAAGTGTATCCCATTGGACTCCGTTGGCATATATTGTTTTCAAACATGGGCCGCCATTCATCCGCGAAAATTGCCCCGCATCACATCGAAATCAAGCTGCACGACCTTAACCAACTATTCAACACGATGGATCCTTCTCCTTTTCTTGAGAAAGACCTCGACGACGACGCGGAAGAATTTATCGTGAACTGGGTGCGGGAATTTCCTCTGCAGGACCCGGTCGTTCTTACGGTTCACCTGAGCCAGAACGATCCGGTTCGAATGCCCGATGAGCTCATTGAAAAAGCCATTCAGAATTATTTCCGGTATCGCGCTAAACTCAGCTTCATGGATCTTCGCCAGCTGATGCGCGAAGGTCGAATCAGTCTCTGCATCGGATTGGGGTTTCTGACCCTGTGTCTTTCCATTGCGGGATTGCTCAGCGGAACCGGGGAACAGACTTTCCGGGAGGTGGGTCGGGAAGGCCTCACCATCGTGGGATGGGTCGCAATGTGGCGGCCGCTGGAAATATATCTCTACGACTGGTGGCCCGTGCTGCGGCGATCGAAGATTTACGAAAAATTAGGCGAAATGAAAGTTGAGATACATTGTGCAAAGGAGTGAGACGTCTTACCGTGACGTCGGCGGAATTGGATTATCCGCGCTCCTGGGTACTATGGCCATTTCACGTTTGCCGTCGGTTGGAAGTCTTTCACGGCAGCCTATGTCAAATCGAACCTCTTCTGGATTCGACGAGTTCGCCGCCAAATATGAGGCCGCCCTCCAGCAAGGCCTCAGCGCCACGGGAGAATCGAAGGATTATTTTGCCCATGGAAGGATCGAATACCTGAAACGGCATCTTCGGCGCCTGGGCGAGCAACCCGCGCGGATATTGGATTTCGGTTGCGGCACGGGGACGTCCATACCTCTTCTGCTCGCGCTGCCGGGCGCGGCGACGGTCACTGGGGTCGATGTCTCTGAAAAATCGCTGAAACTCGCCGCCCGTGACTATGCCGCCGGCAATGCCGCCTTCGCGACTTTCCAACAGCTTCGGCTCGCGGGAAACATGGATCTCGCATTCTGCAACGGAGTCTTTCACCATATTCCACTCCCGGAAACGCGCGGGTTCCATGAAATATATTTTCGACTCGTTGCGTCCCGGCGGCGTCTTTGCCTTCTGGGAAAACAATCCGTGGAATCCCGGCACGCGCTATGTCATGAGCCGAATTCCCTTCGATCGCGATGCCGTTACTCTTTCCCCGCCGGAATCCCGACGGCTGGCGAAGACCGCCGGTTTCGACATTCTATTCACTCGATTTCTATTTTTTTTCCCAAAATCGCTCGGTCGGCTGCGATGGATGGAGCCCGCGCTGGCCCGCATTCCCCTGGGCGGGCAGTATATTGTATTGTGCCGCAAGCCTGGCCATGAACCACGGAGTGCCGGAACGTGACAAGCGTTGACACCGAATCAACAGTCTCCCCTCCGAAGGTCCACGACTCCGGCGAAGTCCAGTTGTCCGTAGTGATGCCTTGTCTCAACGAAGTGGACACTCTCAAGACCTGCATCAAGAAAGCCGAACAGGGAATTCGCCAAGCGAACATTCCCGGAGAAATTCTGATCGCCGACAACGGCAGCACCGACGGCTCGCCGGAGCTAGCCCGCTCGCTGGGCGCCCGCGTCGTTCACGTTTCCGCAAAAGGTTACGGTAACGCGCTCATGGGCGGAATCGACGCCGCCAAGGGCCGCTACATCATCATCGGTGATGCCGACGACAGCTACGATTTCCGCGAAATTCCCCGAATCGTCGGCAAGCTCCGCGAAGGCTACGACCTCGTGCAGGGTTGCCGGCTTCCCTCCGGCGGCGGGACCGTTCTTCCCGGCGCCATGCCTTTTCTCCACCGATGGTGGGGCAACCCCATGTTTTCCATCATGGCCCGCTCGTGGTTCCGGGCGCCGGTCCATGACATCTATTGCGGACTCCGCGGGTTCACCAAGGAGCTTTATCGTCGTCTGGACCAACGCTGTACCGGAATGGAATTCGCCACCGAGATGATCATTAAATCCAGCCTCTATTCCGAAAAGATCGCCGAAGTTCCCATCACCCTGCATCCCGACGGCCGCAAGTCGCACGCGCCGCATCTGAAAACTTACCGCGATGGTTGGCGCACGCTCCGCTTCTTCCTGATGTACAGCCCGCGCTGGTTATTCCTCGCCCCGGGAATGTTTCTCGTCCTGCTCGGCCTGATCGGATATGCCCTGGCCCTGCCGGGCGTCACCATCGCCCACATCACCTTCGACGCGCATACGCTGTTGTTTTCAAGCCTCTTTTTGCTTTGCGGATACCAAACCATTCTTTTCGCCATCTTCACCAAAACCTTCGCGATCGTGGAAGGCCTTCACCCCGAAGACCCGCGCATGAATCGATTCTTCAAACTCCTCTACCTCGAACGCGGCCTGGCCCTCGGTGCCGCCGCCATGCTCGTGGGCTGCAGCATGCTCATGATCGTCGTTGTGCAATGGGCCCGAATCGACTTCGGGCACCTCGATTACTCACGCACTATGCGCTATGTCGTTCCCGGCTCCACGCTTACCGCTCTGGGTTTCCAGACGATTCTCTCATCGTTTTTCGTCAGCATTCTCGGAATGAAGCGGAAGTGAAAGAATCGCGGCGAGCGCTCTTAAACCATTTCCGCCGCGATGAGGTCGTCCAGCGTTTCTCGCCGGCGGATGATGCGGAACTGATCTCCGTCCACGAGCACTTCCGGTGCTCGCGGACGATTGTTGTAATTACTGCTCATCGCGAAGCCGTAAGCGCCGGCGGTGAAAACAGCCAGCAGATCGCCGCGCTGGGTCCGCGGGAGCGGGCGGTTTTTCGCCAGATAATCTCCGCTTTCGCAGATCGGCCCGACGACATCCACGATCTCCCCTTGCCGAGGCTCAAATGCCCGGCTGCGCTGCGGGGGCACATTGGCCGCGTCCGGCTTTACCGGCCAGATGTGGTGATAGCTCTCGTACAACGTCGGGCGGATCAGATCATTCATTCCCGCGTCCACGATGACGTATTTCTTCTCGCCGCTTTGCTTCCGATACAACACGCGGGCCAGAAGAATTCCGGAGTTTCCCGCGATGTACCGGCCCGGCTCCAGCGCGATCCGGTAGCTCTTGTCGCGCAGCAGCGGAATCAACGCCTTGGCATGTTCCGTGACGGGCAGCGCCTGGTCAGGGCTTTCATAATTCACCGCGAAACCGCCGCCGAGGTCGAACCATTCAATTTTGTGTCCGCGCTCCGCAAGCCGGTCGATCAGCGCGGTCATCTTGGCCACCGAATCAACATACGGCTGGATCGCGTAAACCGGCGATCCGATGTGGATGTGGACGCCCGCGATCCGCAGGTTCTTCAAGCCACGATATTGCTCGAAAACGCGCTCGGCCCGTTCGATGTCCACGCCGAACTTATCGCCCTTGCGGCCCGTCGTGGTCTTGTCGTGACTTTTGGCGTCCACATCGGGGTTGATCCGAATCGCGCCGACGGCCGACTTTCCGATGGAACCGGCGACGCGATCTATATTTTCGATCTCCGCTTCAGATTCCAGATTGAACGCCGCGATGCCCGCGTTGATCCCATCCGCGATTTCCTGGTCGGTTTTCCCGACCCCGGCGTAGATGATCTTCTTCGGATCGCCACTCGCCTTCAGGACGCGGAACAACTCTCCTCCGCTGGTGACGTCAAAGCCGCAGCCCTCCTCCCTTAGCAGCCGCAGAATGTGAATGTTCCCGCAGCTCTTGACGGAGTAACAGATCGTCGCATTCAGCGGCGCGAACGCGTCGGCGATCTGATGATAATGCCGCAGAAATGTTGCCTTGGAGTAGACATACGCCGGCGTCCCCACATCGCGCGCGATCTTCTCCGCGGGAACGTCCTCGCAATAAAGCTCGCCGTTTTTGTAATTGAAGAAATCCATAATTCGCGAATTGCCGATCTTACGGCACATTCGGCCCGCTGGCCATTACGCCTGGATCGCCCCAACAATCGGCTTCAGATACTTAAACGCCTGCTCCGCAACACCCGCGGCCGTCGTCTCGTAAGGATAAAGCTCCACCGTCACCCACCCGGCGTACCGAATTTCTTCCAACGCCGCGAAAATAGAACGGAAGTCGATGACCCCTTTGCCCGGCGTTAAATGCTGGTGAACCCGGTTGGCTCCGATGTCCTCCAGATGCACATGGGCAACCTCATCCCCCATCTCGCGGATGATTCGAGCCGGATCTTCGCCGACGCAAAATAGGTGGCCAATGTCGCAATTCATCTTTACCCGGCGATCATCACGAAAATACTCATTTTTGAACTCCAGATATTCCGCCGCCGTTTGGATCAGCAGACCCGGTTCCGGTTCAACTGCGATGGTAACATTCTTCCGTTCAGCCAGCGGAAGCAGCCGCTCCAACCCATCGGCGAACCGCCGTTCGGCTATTGAGCGATCCTCGCCGCTGCCGATCATCGGCCCCCCCGGTTGAATGCTGATGGTGCCGCATTCCATCTCGTTGGCAAGCTCGATGCAGGCCATCGTATGTTCGATCCGCAACTCGCGTCGCCGTTCGTCAACCTCAATCCAGGTCGGATGATACGTATCGCCCACTGCAAACAGGGTAAACGCATTGATATTGCTGACTTTCAGCCCGAGCGACCCGATCTGGTGTTTGATTTTGAGCCGCGCGGCTGAGTCACACGAGGGTGGATATGCATGCGGTGTATCCGCCATCAGTTCCACACCCGAATACCCGGCGCCGGCAATCGCGTCAATCGCCTCTTCCAGCGTGTTGCGCTTAAATGCATTTGTCGAAAAACCAATATTTATCATTTTATTGTCCAGTTATTTCAATGCAATTACCATAAGTCTTCTGTCGAATTGTCCAAGTCTTAATACTTTATCTATGAAAATAAATGGTTATTTTAAGCTGAAGTTCAGCGAATCCATTCTTCTCTTGGCCGGAGGTAGGAAAAATGAGGATCACAACCGGACGCCGTAATGGCGTCAAATTCGGATTTCTGTCGGTTTTGTCTTGTCTAGCCGTTGCGCTCGGCATGACTCCTTCGGCAAGCGCCTCCAACTATTATATTGACCCAAACTACTCCGGCGTCAACGGCGCTCCCTATGGCGTCTATACCGCCGCCTACAACAACATCGACGCGGCGCTTGGATCTGGTGGAGTTCCCGCGGGAACTTCAGCCACCGCTCCAAACTATCTCTACTTCGCCCCTGGAACTTATAATGTCGGAACGAGTACCCTCGCTTATAGCAATAAGAATGTTGATTTGGTCGGCCTCACTGGCAACCCCAACGATGTGGTGATCACTTCCACCCTTGATGCAAGTTACGTCCCCGGCCCCGGCACCGCCACCATCGGCACCACCGGCAGCGCAACGCTCCAACTCACAGGCAATAACCAGTCAGCCTCCTTCATCACTTTCGCCAACAGCACCGATACGCCCTATATCGTAAATACTACTCATCTGATCGAGTCCCCGACCGGCACATTTCCAACTCTTAATGGTGCTGGCAACGCTAATACGTCGAACTCCAATAACCAGGCTGTTGCTTTGCTCCTGAGCGGCGACGAACAGACCTTTAACGATGTTAAAGTCGAAGGATATCAGGACTCCCTTTACACCAAGGGCGGCCGTTCAATCTTCAACAATTCCTATCTCACCGGTGATGTCGATTTCATATTTGCAAGCGGAACTACCGTATTTAATAATTCAACGATCAACATAGACAGCGATCACTCCGGTGGCGATATCACCGCTGCCAGTACCGCCAAGACCACCTCTAACGGATTGGTTTTCCTCAATTCCACGGTTACCGGTAACTCCACCGCGGGAAATCCCGTCACCGATTCTCACAATGGCGGCAATGTCAATCCAACCGCCGCGAACTCGGTGTATCTCGGCCGCCCGTGGGGGTGGACACAAACTGGTGGCGACTCCAGTACGGTCTTCATCAATACGCCCATTGCCAGCGTCGGTGGCGTGAGCATCATAAAGCCGGCCGGTTGGCTTGCATGGGACGCGAATGAAACCAATCCCGCATACATTCCCCCCGTTACGGCGCAGGCCCCGCTGGGAACCCCTAATCCCAATGGCGGCAATCCTGCCGAAGACAGCCGATACGCCGAGTACAACAGCACGGATTTGACCAGCGGCAATCCGGAGACTATTTCCGGCCGGGTCACCTGGTCTCATCAATTGGTCGCTTCCCAGGCGGCGGCTTATACCGTGGATAATATCTTTTCTGAGTCCTATCCCTGGTACGGAACTGGATACACCTCGACCGATACGGACATTACCGGAGCCGGCAACCCCGCGACCGGAACCGGCACTGCGGATCCGACACAGTCGAACTACAGTTGGCCCGCGTTCTGGGGTGACCGGAACATCAACAATGAGACCAACACTGAAACCGCCGGTTTATCGAATGATCCCGCCTCCTACGCCGATACAAGCTGGAAGCTCGGCGGGAATTGGGATCCGACCAACGCGTTATCCTTGGCCGTTGTCGAAGTCCCCGAGCCGGCAACCATGGCGATTGTCGCCGGATTCGTCATCCTCCCGCTGGCCCGCCGTCCGCGACGCCAACTTGCCCGCTGAATCGATATGTCCTAAAACCGGGTGAATGGCACTGACCTATGAAGGCAGCGGGGTGGATTACGGCCCCCTCGACGATTTCAAACGCGCCTGCCAGCGCGCCGCCGCTTCGACTTCTTCAGTCCTGCAGCAACACGGCCTCACCGAGCCCCCCGCAATCCGCGGCGAGAGCGCTTACTTAATCGAATCGCCCGATGAATTCCTCGCCCATGTCGAAGAAGGACTCGGAACCAAGAACCTGGTCGCCGATGCGATGCTCGAACTCACCGGCAAGAGCTATTACGCCAACATCGGGATCGACACGGTTGCGACAATCGTCAACGATCTCGTCACAACCGGCGCTTTGCCGATCTCCGTCGCCATGCACGCGGCGGTGGGGGACTCCGCCTGGTTTGCTAACACTACCCGCGCCCAGGATTTGGCGCGGGGCTTCGCCGATGGTTGCCGCCGCGCCGGCGCAGTCTGGGGCGGCGGAGAGACTCCGGCCCTCAAGGGAATCGTCGATCCCAAAACTATTGTCCTGGCCGGATCGGCCATCGGACGCATCCGCCCCAAATCAAACCGCATCCTCGGCGATCTGACCGATGGAGACGCGATCATCCTCCTGGCCAGTACCGGCGTTCAAACCAACGGCCTAACCTTATGCCGGGAGCTGGCCCAACGCCTCGACCGCGGCTATCTGACTCCAATCCCCGATGGCCGAACTTACGGCGAAGCGCTGCTCGACGCGTCCGCGATTTACGTCCCCTTCATCGCCGAGTGTCAGCGCCGCAGCCTCCGCCTCAAATACGCCTCGCACATCACCGGCCATGGCTGGCGAAAATTGATGCGATTGGAGGAACCATTCGTCTACCGGATGACTTCCCTGCCTCCAGTTCCGCCGATATTCCGTTTTATTCAGCAGCAGGGGCCGGTTGAGATCGCCGAGGTCTATGCGACCTTCAACATGGGCGCCGGTTTCGCCGTTTATGTCGCCTCTGCTGATGTTTCCGCCTGCCTGGCAGCGGCTCAAGCCGTTGGAATCCCCGCCTGCCTGGCGGGCCGTGTCGTCAAAGACGGCCAGCGCAAGGCCGTGGAAATCGAACCCCTGGGAATTGTCTTTGATGCTGAATCCCTTAAGGTAAGATAGCCGATAGTCTTTCCGCGGCCCCATGAGTAACGACCGATTCCACATCAGTACCGAGAATACCGTCCAAATCCTTCAATTTGCCCTGCCCTCGATGATGGACATTATCGAAGTCGACAACCTGATCGAGGCCGTGCTGAAACAATTGGAAGCAAACGGCAAAGCGCGCTGGATCGTCGATCTTTCGCGCACCGATTACCTGGGCAGTTCCATGCTCGGCCTGTTCGTTAACATACGCGAAAAAATTCGCCAGGCCGGTGGGGTTTTGGTTCTCTGCTGCATGTCACCGCCGCTCACCCGCATATTCAAGACCTGCTGCCTTGAGCGCCTTTTCACCATCGCCAAATCCCGCGCCGATGCCATGGCGCTGGTCTCGCGATATTAGGATTTCGGAATCGAAATATTCCTCAACGGCTCCCGCCGCCTCAACTTTTCATCGTGCTTTCCGATCGCCGCCGACTTGCGCACGATCGATTTCCTCAGCGATTCCATCTCTCCCATTTCGCTGTCCCCGCAATATCGCCGCAGCCACTCATTCCGTTGCACATCCGAAATATTCATCGCCAGCGTGCTGTACCAGAACTGTGCCAGGTCTTTGACGATCCATCGCCGGCGCATCAGCGCCCCCGGCAGTGCTCGAACGCGGGCCGCGTCGATCAGGCGTATCTCCGCCGCGCCGCTCGGGGAAAATCGCACCATGAAATGGCAAAGGTACAAATCGCGATGATGCAGCCCAGCGCCGTGCAGGCGCGCCGCCAGATCGGCCGTCGGAATCAGCACCCGGTCGAACGGCGAACCTACTTCGACCAACTTATCCGCTGGCGAAAATCCGGCCAGATCCTCGGTTGCGATGAAGCTTCTTCCATCTTCCAAAGTTCCCCAAGCCGCGACCTCTGCCGACGGAATCCCACGTTCCCTCAGCAACTGATATCCCTCGGCCTCCAATTCCGCGGGAGATTTCCCTCTCATCCGGGGAAAGCGTTTTACGTGAAGCCGAACATTCCGCCCGGATAGTGGAACGTCCCACGTGCAGTTCTGCCGATCTTCCAGCACGCGCCACGGCTTGACCGCCGGATTGTCGAAGATCGTCTGCGCGGCAAAACCGATCTGCCGAAAGCCTTCCCGATATGGTTCAGCGATAAAAATCACTATTGAGATGCGCCGGATTGGAGAAACTGATTGATTCCCGGCTTGAAGATCACCTTGCCGTCAACCACCACCAATTCCTCATCGAGAAACAGTTTGACCGCCCGGCTCAAAACATCCGCTTCGAGGTTCAAACCTTTTTCCTTCACAACCTCCAGCGTGTCCGAACCGACATTGATGTGGAAAACGTCCTGCAGGATCACCGGTCCCTCATCGAGTTGCTCGGTCACGAAATGGGCCGTGCAGCCATGAACGCGCACGCCGCTTTCGTACGCCTGCTTGTACGGCGCCGCCCCCGGAAAGTACGGCAGCAGCGAAGGATGGATGTTGATGATCCGATGCTGAAACGCACTCACGATCGCCTGCGGTAAAATCCGCATATATCGGGCTAGCACGATCAAATCCGGCCCAAACAACTGCAGATTCTTTAGCAGCCAGTCAAAATGCTTTTGGGCATCATCCGAAGGTTGATAAGCGAACGGACATTCCGCTTCTTTCGCCAGGGATTCCAGATCAGGATGATTCGACAGCACGCCGCAAATGACGCCGCTCAGCTTTTTGTCCGAGAAATCGTCGAACAAACGCCGGAGGCAATGCGGCTCCCGGCTGACAAGCACCGCGATTTTCTTCGTCCTCCGCTCGCCGTGCAAATGGACGCGCACCTCCATCTCCAGGCGTTTCCCCAGTTCTAACAGCCCCGTGATCAATTCCGACAGATCGACCGACAGGTCCTTGATATCGACCAGCATATCCATGAGGAAGAACCCACGGACGACGCGTTGCTCGATGTCTTCGATGTTGATGCCGCGCTCCGCGAGATAGGTCGCGAACTGCGCCACGACCCCTTTCTGGTCTTTGCCCAGAACGCTCACGACCGCCAAAACCGATTGAGGCACGAAAACCTCCCAAAAAGACCGTCCAGATCGGAACAGTCTATGCCCGATCTAGCGCGATGGCACGCCGCGGCCAAGAATTTGAAGATTTCGCGTTGCTTCGGCGTTTTGCGGATCAATTTCCAGCACCCGCCGGAACTCATCGACTGCCTCATCGCGCCTCCCGGCTTTTGCGTACGCAACGCCCAAATTGTTCATCGCCTTCCAAGACGGTGGATGGAAAAGCGGGATGGCCGCCTGAAATTCGTCGATTGATTTGTCATATTCGCCCAGCCGAAATAAAGCGTTTGCGAGATTGTAGTGAAAATCCGGATTCGTGGGATTGCGCGATCGCGGCGGAAAAATGGGGAACCGCCAGGCTCGGTTTTCCCGCCCGGTCCAGTTGCGCCCCGACGATATCGTTGCCGATCGCGCTGCCCGGATCTATCGCCAGGGCCTGAGTCACCAGCGTCCCGCTGTTTCTCCAAACCGATAACTGTTTCACGCTCAATACCGTCAACACCACACCCAACGCCACGGCAATGGGGATTGCCCACCACCGAGGCGCCGCGGCCAGTATCACTCCAGCCGCCAGCGCCGGACCCACCATTGCCAGATATAAAAAATGGTCCGCCACAGTCGAATATTCCTGAAATCCAAACGGCACCAAACCCAGGACCGGCAGGAGTCCCGCCAGCATGATCACCGCCCCCAGCGCGATTCCACGATAGTTTCGCCACAGCAACCAGAAAATCATTCCCAGCATCGAAAGAACCGCGAGGTTGGCGAACAAAACGTGACCTGTCAAAATCCGGCTCGGCGTTCGGCCGTAATCGATCGTCAATCCCACCGGCCAGAAAAGCTTCCCGTAATAAAACGCCAGCGCATCGAACACCACCGCCGGACGATCTATCAGCGCTGTCGCCGGCGCGCTCTGCGACGCATGGGCAATCCACCCAAATATTCCCGCCGCCGCCAGCCACGGGAAAAGCGCCGCGATCGTTCGCCGCGGTGAACCGCCCAAAAATCCCCAATCCAGGATCGCGGCCATTAGCGGCATGACAACCGCCGTTGCCTTGGCGAACAGCGCCAGAAGGTACACCGCTGAACCCAGCCCAAAATACCACCATCGGGCGCTCGCCGGCGTCACGCGAAACGCCAGGTACAATCGGATCGCCGCCAGCGACAGTGCCGCCGCCAGGAGATTGTTCATCTCTGAAACCCACGCCACGCTTTCCACCTGGACCGGATGCACCGCGAAGATCGCCGCGCCCCCGAACGCCGCGCACGGAGATTTCACGCAAATCATCAGGATCGAAAAAACCAGCGCGACGCAGGCCAGATGCAGCGCGATATTCAGCAGATGAAACACAACCGGGTTGTCCCCCGCCTCCACGAATCGCTCTGTCACCCACCACGCGCTGTACGACAGCGGCGCGTACATCTTCAGATGTGGCCCCGACCAGATTTGCCCAAGATGTTCCGTCGTCGGCGGATGCAGCAGCGGATTTTCCACGACCTCGTCGTAGTCGTCCCAATTCACGAAATCGAAATGCCGCGCCGGCAGGAACACCGCCGCCGTCCACGCCAACAAAATCGCGCCGAGGATAAGAATGACCGTACGGCGATTCATGTTCAATCGTCCGGACCCGTCGTCGTGTGATGCCGCCCAACCGCATCCAGTGCATTGCGAAGCGTCTTGACCAAATCCTCCCCTTCGCCCTCCGCCTGAAACCGAATAGACACCAAAATCGGCCGGGTGTTTTCCAAAATCGGCGACATCGAAACCACCTCGAATTTCCCCGCCCGCAGCGTATCCAGCACATCATCCCTTTCATAATCGCAAGCCAGAAAATCCCCCAGCAGCTTCACCTTCCCGCACGGGCACCTGAAGAAATAAAACCGCGATGCGATCCCCGCCGATGTCGGAATTTGCCCCATTTCGGATTCCAGATCGATATCGTCACGCGGCACGATCACCGCAAAACTGCCTTCCGAAACAATCTGCTGCCCATGGAGAGGCGCCGTCAACATCCGCCACCAGTCCGGCGAATCGGCTTGCATCGCCGCCGCCGGCCGCGTCGTCGGAACGTCCGTCGCGCATCCTCCGGCAAACAGGGCAAGGGAAACCGCCAACGTGGTTCCGTACCATTTCATTGATTCCCTCATTTCTTTCCGGCCGCGCGTTGGACCCTAAAGAAATCCTGAAGCAACCCGGCGCACTCCTTCGCCAGAACTCCCGCGGTGATTTCCACCTGATGGTTCAGTCGCGGATCATCGCAGATTTTATACAACGTTCGAATTGCCCCCGCCTTGGGATCGTCACAGCCGTAAATCAACCGCCCTATTCGCGCATTGACGATCGCTCCCGCGCACATCGGGCACGGCTCTAGCGTGACGGCCATCGCGCAATCGCTCAGCCGCCAGCTTCCCATCGCCGCCGCCGCTTCGCGCAGCGCCAGAATCTCCGCGTGCGCGGTGGGGTCGGCGTCGCTTTCCCGGCGATTATGTCCGCGACCTATGATTTTGTTGGATGGAATATGTAGGACCACGCAACCGACGGGCACCTCATCCAGCGCCATCGCCGCGCTTGCCTCGGCCAACGCCTCTTGCATGAGGGATATGTCGTTCATTTGACGGGAACGACTTGCGTCACCTCGGGAACCCGCTCACGAAGATTCTTCTCGATCCCCGTCTGCAAAGTCATGTGGCTGCTCGGGCATCCATGACAAGCCCCATGAAACCGAATCTGCACCACACCCTCTCCGGTCACATCCACAAGTTCAATATCCCCTCCATCCGCCTGCACCGCCGGGCGGATCAGATCGATCACCTTCTGAACCCTCTCTCGGACGGAAGGCTCCTTTGTCGGCTTGGAAATCGTGGTGGCCATAGGATGAGTGGTTAATTATAGACGCTAAGCCGGAGACCAGCAACTTGTTGGAAAGAGGCACCGATTCAGGTTGAAATTATTTCTCTTTTCGGCGGGATTGTTCCGCATTCCGGACACCGGTCGGGAGTAGCGCGGAGGTCGTAGCGGCAGTGAGCGCAGAGGCCAGCTTGCGAAATTTGGCGTCGTTTTATCTCTCGGCGTGCCCATATTACAGATGGGATCAGCCCAGCGAAAACGATGAGTGCCAGAGGAAATGTCACACTCTGAATATGATCACCGCTACGGTTGAAGAAGATAAATTGGAAGCCCCTAGTTCGCATATCTGTAATGGGAGTTCCGATGGGATATTCGAAATACGGATAATAACCAGGGGATCGAATTACATCGTGATAGAACGCACCCCTCGTCGTCGACATTACGTAAGGCCCGTCGGTGTGCGAAAATCGTATTCCACCGCACGAGGAACAAATCCAGCATTGCTCTTTTGGTCCCTCAATCCAGATGAGGCCATCCACAATCCAATAGCTCTGCACCCACATCCCTGCGGCTGCCAGCCATATCACCAGCGACAATAGCGCAACCCCATTGAATAACCATCGGCGGTAACACTTCATCAACAGAAATTGTACCGAGCCTCAGTCGATCAGCTTCAACAAATCCTCAATCTGCCAAGCCGACATTGCGCGCCCCTTTCCGTGTTTCGGTTTTCCGCCAATCCCAAAAATGTCCCGAGAATGCAGAAAGGTGAGTATGCAGAAAGAGGACATTGCCAATTTAACGTCAGCGGCATCCTTTTATCACCAGTCCAGGGTGTGAAAATTATATAATTTTCTCTTTCTTTACTCCATCCAAATTTATATAATTTAATCCATGGCGAGCTTCCGGTGGATCGACTGGAACTCGGCGAAGATAGCCAGCCATGGCGTTTCGGTCCCCGAGGTCGAGCGCGTGGTTCGTTCGGCTCGCCGTCCTTATCCGCGCAAGGTCGGCCGCGGCAAGTGGCAGGTTGTAGGGCGCGGACAGGGAGATCGATGGATTCAGGTTATTTATGTGATCGATCCGGACAAGACGCTATTCGTGATTCACGCCATGCCGGTGAGGACGCGCGGGTAAACTGCGAAGGAGAACCCATGAAATCGAAGAAAAAGACCCCGATTGAAAGATTTCTCGCTCTGAGCGACGCTCAGAAGGATGCGGAAGTTGCGCGATTCGACGAGGGAGAAATACCGCTTTCGCGGTCCCGCCCGCTCACGGTGGCCGAACGGAAACAATGGAATCGCATTCGTCGCGGCTTGGGTCGACCGCGGATCGGCCAGGGCGCGGCGATCGTGCCAGTCAGCATTGAGCGAGGGCTTCTCGAAGAGGTAAATGCCTTCGCCAAAGCAAACCATCTCAAGAGATCGCAGATGGTAGCCGAAGGCCTTCGCCTGGTAATGCGCAAGCGAGCATCCTGAGATGGCGTGAGCCGCTTCAAATCGCCGGCCCATTCGGCAACGAATCCCTTGCCCCCATATAAACCTGAATCGTATGCCCCGTGAAATACGCGATCCCGCCGTCGGTCGCCTGCAGAACCGCGTTATTTTCCAACACCGGCAAATCCTCCGTGAACACCAGCAGGCCGCTCTCCTCATCGGGCGGTAGACTCTTCACCGATCGGTTGAAAAAGCTCAGCGTCAGCTTGTTCCCCGCGTGATTGCTCTCCGACAACGGCTGGCTTGGCCGATCCACCAGCACCAGATAATCCCGGCCGAATAGGGCCAACTGATAATTCGTCGCCTTCGTCGGATCGAAATAGGATTCCCATGGCGGGATCGACCGATCGATATGATACGCGATTAGGTTTCGCGGGCTGAACACAAACAGATAATTCCCGGAAATGCGAAGGCGAACGTTTGGGCTGGTTGAATCCGTGGAAAAAACGGCGGGGGGGCCGTTCTGGCCGTTGCCTTGCGGATATCCCCACTGCTCGCCGGTGTCGACTGAGAAGATGCGGACATCCTTTCCGCTGTCGGCCAGCGCGAAGACCCGCCCACCGTGGATCAGCAACTGATCTGGCTCCGGCAGACTGCCGCCCAGAAAAATCGGCGGATTGGGTGCCGCATCGGTAATGTGATCCGGGTCCATTCCCTGCGGCGAAAGGTTCGCGCCGAAAAGATCCTGAATGCAAACCTGGTTCGGCAGCGTGTAAGCCAGCGTTCCATCGGCGGCCAGGGCCAGATTGATTGGATAGCTGTTCGTCTCCATTCCGAACGATTTCTTCCCGAGCAATTCGCCGCTCGTGGAATCGTAAACCTCCAGTTCCACGGTCTGCCCATCCTGATAACGTATGACCGTAAAATCGTCGCTGGCAAGCAGGGGATTGATCTGGCTACCCGCGCGCACCTGCCACGCGATTCGCCCGGCGCTGGAATCGATCGCCATCAATCGCCCCGTATTTGTGGTGACGATGATGCGCCCGGCAACCGGCGCTACCTGCGAGATTTCCTCCGCGCCGCCCGCGTTCTGATTATCCGCCGCGGCATCGCCCGCATTGACGATGGCCGGAAGTTTGGACAAATCCACCAACCACTTTTGCGCCCCGAGTTCCCATCGATGAGTGAGACAAATCCCACGCTCCATAAAACCAGCCCGTCCGCCGTCCACGCCGCGCCTCCCGGCACGGGAACCTGACTAACGCCGGGGCAGGTAAACAGCGGCTTATTCCGGCCAACCGCATATACCGACAGCCCGTTTGCCGCCGACCAGGCGATTAGCCGATCATTCCGCGTGAACTCATCCATTGGAACGACCATCGCGTCCACGCCGTCGATCTTCGGTTTGGCTGCCTCCGCCAGAAACGGTTTGGCCCATTGTCCCATCGTCGCCCGGTACGCCTTCGCCTGATCGTGCGTGGGCAAATGAAGATCGGGAAGCGATTCCACGCTCGCCTGCGATTCGTATCGCGCTAGTGCATCTCGCGCGCTCCCCAGCGAAATATTCTGAAGAACCGCGCCGTTCGGCAACGTCAGCGGCTGACGCAACATGCCAAGGGGCGCGATCTCCGCCGCTGATTGCATCCTTCGGACCGCCGCGTCCAAGTGCCCGGGCATCTTCAGATAATTCCGCGCCATCGCTTCCAGAACCAGAACCCGGTCCTGATCCCGCCGCCCCTGCAGTAATTGGCGCAATATCCGCGTTGCCATCCGCGGATTCGTCCGGCTTTCATAAAGCTCGGCCGCGGACATCAGCGCATCCGAAGTGATTTTGGAATCCGGATACATCTTGGCGACTTCCAGCAATTGATCCGGATCGCCGGCAGCCATGGCGTCGCGCAGCTTCTGGGCCGCAAGCTGCTCGAATTTATCGTATGCCAGCCGGCCATCGGGCGACTCCATGATCTTTTGAATCGCCTTGTCCGCGATCGCCCCGGCCTGGCTTGGGTTCGCGGTCAACGGGTCCGGCATCGCCATTGCCCGGAACGCCGGATCACCCAGGATTTCCTGGTACAACTCGATCGCCGCCCCGGCGTCGCGCGTCGGCCGCGTCCAATCGAAATTCGCCCGCGCCAACCGGTACTGTACCTGCTGACTCGCTGTCATCGCCGCCGCTTGGGCAAGATCGAAAAACTCGTCGATCTGCTGCGGATTTCCGTTCTTCTCGGCCGATCGCTTCGCGAAGCCCAGCGCATCGTTAAACGCCCGCTCCCGGCTCGGCCCCGGCCGGAGCGACTGTATCCCGCCCAATAGTTGAAAAGCCTCTTCCAGCCGGGCCTGGGCGACATCCGGCTGTGCACCGGCGAACATTACCTCCGCGTAATGCAGCCGAGCATCGGCATCCGCCGGCGCATCGGCAATCTCCCGGTCCAGCTTCGCCCGCGCCAGTTCAATGTCCGTATAAACCGCGACCTGCGCATCCCCGGCGACGATCACATGATCCTGAGTGACGATGACATTCCCCGGTCCTTCCTTGCCATCCTCCCAGCCGTTTTTTGGAAAAGAGCTATCGATTGAGCCTGTCGAAAGAACGATTCGCTTGAGACACGATTGTGTCGGCAGATAAACCGCATCGGCCGTGACGAATCCGCGCCCGCGGGCCTGCAAAGCCGGGTCCGACGAGTCCGCCGATCGCCAATACCCCGGAATGCCGTCCGGCGACTTATCCGGCTCGATCGCTGACCAGGGAATCTGCCAAACTTGTCTGGCCCCGGCCAGATACACCAGATTATCCCGCACGCCCAGCAGCGTCGTCGGAACGTCCGGAATATACGAATCATTTGAATCGCGGGTTTCCTGGAGATTGGAATCCGCCAACTGGATTTGTTTGACCAAATTTCCGTTGCCCGCGTCATACACGAAAAGACTGTGGCTATCGCTCGGTAACGCAAAGAGCTTTCCGTTTTGAACGATGGCCGGATTGTAAACCCACGGCACGGTGGTCAATACATTCGGCATCATGGGCTGGTTCTGCGCCATCATGGCCCGCATCAGCATCGGGTTGTTAATCATGTTGGCCGCCATTCCCGGCTGATTGTCCGTTCGATAAATGTTCAGCCAGGCGATCGTGCCAGAGTACGCATCCAGCGACGCGATCGCCCCGATATTGGAGACCACAAACAACCGCCCACCGGCGTAGGCGATGTGCGAGACCGCGTCGGCAAACAATTCCGAATCATCCGAAAACATTCCGTTATTGCTTGAATTGGCGATAAAAGTCGCCCAGCGAAATTCGCCGCTCTGGAGGCTGAAGCAGGCGACATAACAATCCTCGAACTGGCCCCTCGATCCGTGGACCATCACGTAAACATTGTCGCCCACCATCAGCGGAGCGCCGCCCATCCGCAGCTCGTGCAGCGCACTTTGAGCCTGCGGAAAGTCCTTGGGCGTAATTGTCCAGAGATTCTTTCCGGTCTTGCGGTCCAGGCAGACCAGACGCGAATCCTCGCCCGTCGAGCCTTGGAGGGGCGACAGTTGATCGGACGACAGCCCCATCACCGCGACAACATATTTGTCGTTCACGCTCACGCACAATTGCTTGCCAAGCGGTGCCGGTGCCGGCGCTGGCTCGCCGGGCGCGGTGTACGCTCCATCTTGGCCGGGATAGGTATCCACCCATGCCGGCAGCGGCACGCCGCCGTCAAGGTCAATCGCGTAAATCCGCGCATTGTCCTGGAAAAATAGTTCTCCCTTGTCCACCACCGGCATGATGTCCAGGCCGGCGCCCTTCTTGCGCTGGTCATCGTCCGAACTCTCCATCTGCTGACGATTCGGCGTATCCGCAATCTGGTTCCAGTTGAAACGCATCAGCGGAATCGCATAAAGCCGCGCGCCCGGCTTGACCGTGGATGTGCAGACTCTCCCCCGGCTCTCATCGCCGCCGACCGTCAACCACGAATCATCCGTCTCACCCCGAACGACTTTCGCCCCCGCCATTTCCTTCGCCAGCGAGTCGGCCAGGATCACATCCTGCCCGCGAACGGCCCCCGTCGCCTGCGGAAACTGGCGCGCAAGTTCATCCAGCCGGCGGTTCGCGTCATCCGTTTGCCCGGCGAGCTTCGCAGCCAGCGCCGTGCGGTACAAAACCATCGGCCTTTCCGCCACTGGATTCGGATGCCAATCGAGCAGTTGGTTTCCGATCTCGTCGACCGCCGCATAATCTCCCTGCTCAAAATAGATGTCCATCAGCCGAATGCCCGCCGCCTTCGCGGAATCCGTCGGAAAATATCGCGACATCACCTCGTGCAGTTTGTTCAGACCGTCGTTTCCTGCCTCCGCGAGAAGCGCCGCCGCCGGGGTCTCATAGCGCCCGCGATAAACCGCCAGGCCGTCGATCGGCCATTTGCACAACGACTCCCGCACGGTTTGGGTGACCGAGGTGTAATGTGTGACCACATGGCTCTGCGGGTCCTCTCCCGCCGGAACAACCCGGTCCGAATATTTCTCCAGAATCTCCTGATAGACATCCGCGGATTTGCCCCATTCGCGCGCCCGCTCCATCCTGCGCGCCAGCGCCAGTTTCTCCATTGCAATTGCCGAATCGCGAACGTAAACAACGCCGGAATCGTCCTGGCCGCCGGGCGGCGCGATGTTCGCCGCCTGCATGGGCAGCCCATTTGGCGCGACCTGCACGATAAGTCTTTGCCCCATCGCCGCGCCCACCGCCAGCATCCCCGCCACGGCGATCGCAATCCACGTTATCTTTGAACGCGCGTTCATCTGAATTCACATTATATTAGCCGAAATATCGCCCCCAGAGCGGCGAAAGTCGCTGAATTTCTTCCGCCCCGATCCGCGATTTGTCCGTCCAGATCGCCAGCTTCAACGCATCTCGAGCCAGGCAAGCGAGCAACGGCGTCGGATCCTTGGCAACCTGATGCAGAAATCGCCGGACCAGTTCAAGCGCTTTGGCCGATGCTGCCTGGAGATTCCGCTTAATCTCCTCAAGCAGCGCATCAGGCAACGGAGCCGCCGGCGCCGGTTGGCCGGGCATGGTCGGGGCGGCCGATTTCCACGAATCATAATCCGTCGCCAATGCAATCATCGCGTACGGGATTTCCGCCTCCCTCGCCAATTTGGCTTCGGGCATCGCTGTCATTCCGATTAGGTCGCCTCCCCACATCCGGTGCATCAGGCTTTCCGCCCGGGTTGAAAACGCCGGACCTTCCATGCAAACATAGCATCCTCGATCGCGGGCCGTGATCGCTTCCGGGCCGGCCGCCTGCTCAATAAGGATTCGACGCATGATGAGGCAAAAAGGTTCCGCAAACTCCACGTGGACAGCGGCTTTGTCAAAGAAGGTCCCCGAACGCCCGACGGTTTTGTCGATGATCTGATCGGGAATAACCAACTCCCCCGGCTTGAATTCCTGCCGCAGGCTTCCGCAAGCCCCGGTTGCGATGATGTGCGTGCAGCCGAGTCGTTTGAGCGCAAAAATATTTGCTCGGCTCGGAATATTGCTCGGCGGGATGACATGCCCTGGCCCGTGCCGGCTCAGAACCAGCACTTCCAGACCTTCCCAATCCATCTCGATAATCGCGTCGCTCGGCGAGCCGAACGGCGTATGAATGTCATGCCGCCGGCCTTTGCCGTTGGATAACTGCTTCCCAACCCCGGTCCCGCCGATAATCCCGATTTTTACATCACTCATATCCCCAAGCATAGACGATCCAATTCCCTCTGACCAAGGGGCGATTCCCCGTTAAACCTCACCTTTTTACAGACCGATATCCATAGTATGAGTCTCGCCTGGCGATCATATTCTCTACGTTCCAAGCTCTGGGTCGTCTGGTCTCTCCTGGCTTTGTTCATCGTTTCGCTGGTAATTCTGAGCTTTACGATGCCGGGCAAGCAATCCGCCGCGGGCAGCGGGTTTGGACTCGATTTCATCGCATTTTATCGGGCGGGGGTCCTTGTTCACACCGGACATGCCGATCGCCTTTACGATCTCCAGGCTACCCGCGATTTTGATAGCGACGTTGCCCAGCGACAGAACTTCTCATTGGGAAACGCCTACGGCGCGTATTACAACCCGCCGTTCTTCGCCTGGGTCTTCTCGCCGCTGGTCCGGTTCGGATATTTCGAATCGCTGGTCACCTGGGTCATGATCGATATTTCCTGTTTCATCGGCGCGGCCGTCCTGCTCAGCAGAATGATCCCCGCCCAATACGATCCCGACCCCAATCAATCCCCCCAGGTCAATTGGCGGGACTGGGCGCTCGTGCCCGCCCTGATGATGGTTTCGCTCCCGTTCATCCAGACCCTCGGCCACGCCCAGAATACGTTTCTGTCGTTGCTGCTGTTGACATGCGCGGTCGTCGCCTGGCGCGGTGGACGCGCCTTTACCGCCGGCATCGCCGTGGGGATTCTCTTCTACAAACCCCAGCTCGCCGCCGTGATTCTCGGCGCGATGGCGATCACCCTCGGCTGGCGCGCGCTGGCCGGCGCGTGTCTCAGTCTGGGATCGCTCCTCTTGTTGAACTTTTTTTTGTTGCCGGGGACGCTCGCCGATTATGTCCATCGTCTCGGGCCCAACGTGCAATATTATTTGGCAACCCATCCTTATCTCTGGCAGAGCCACGCCACGTTCAACGGATTTTGGCACGTCCTGCTCAATCAAATCAGCCCGGAGATTGCTGCTTCGTATGCTTTTTATATTGCAATCCTTTGTTCAATGCCGGTGGCCTTTGGGCTCCTGCTTTGCGTCTGGCGCAATCGAAAATCCACCAATCGCGACCGCATGATCGCCGCTGTTATCGCCGCCGTGCCACTGCTTATGCCATACTATCTGGATTACGATCTCCTGCTCCTGGCGGTGCCGGCGGTCCTGCTGGCCTGCGAAATGATCGACCGCAATTCCGCCCAACTCCTGCCCGGCCGCGACGTCTGGCTTATTCGTCTCTGGGTCGGGCTATTTGCGTTGCTCCTGATCAACCCCGGCCTGACAAGAACGTTGCACGTCAACTTAAGCGTCCCCTTGCTCGCGGCCATCGCCGGCCTGCTCATCGTGCGGGCAATCCCCAGCGCTTCGTCGATAAATTCGGAATCAGATTCGAGCGATTCCGCGGACTCTTTTCAACAGCCGATCGCGGCCTAAGCATCGGGGCGAGAGGAAACCATCATGCTCTTGTCCGTCGTCGTTCCACTCCTCAACGAAAAGAGCAATCTCCTCGAACTCCACCGCCGCCTGGCCGTCGTCACGGAAAAGCTCGGTTGCGAACGCGAGATTATTCTCGTCGATGACGGAAGCATCGACGGCTCAGACCAGATCATTCGCGATCTGGTCGCCCACGATCCAACCGTTACCGGCCTTCGCCTCTCCCGCAATTTCGGTCACGAGGCCGCTAGCACAGCCGGCATGGATGCCGCGCGCGGCGATGTCACCGTCCTCATGGACGCCGATCTTCAGGACCCGCCGGAACTCATCGAACAGATGTTCCAACTGTGGAAGCAGGGCAATCAGATCGTCTACGCCGTTCGCCGCCGCCGCCCCGGCGAATCTCGTCTCAAACTTTCCGCCGCCTGGTTGTTTTACCGCGCTCTCAATTTTCTCTCCGAAGTTTCGATCCCCCTGGACGTCGGCGATTTTCGCCTGATGGACGCCCGTGTCGTCCAATCCCTCCGCAAATGCCGCGAGAAGGACCGCTTCGTCCGCGGCCTCGTTGCCTGGACCGGATTCCGCAGTGCCGCCATCGAATACGACCGCCCGCCACGATCCAGCGGCAAAACCCATTACGGTCTTCTCAAACTGTTCTTCCTTTCCCTCGACGCATTTGTCGGCTTCTCGATCTCGCCCCTGCGCCTCGCATCCGCCGCCGGCATCCTCGTGATGCTTGTGAGCTTCATCACGTCAATCGCCGCGCCCGGCTCCGCATTTTTCACCTGCGGCCTGTTTTTCCTCGGCGGCGTCCAATTGCTCTGCACCGGAATTCTGGGCGAATATGTCGGTCGAATTTATCGCCAAGCCCAACACCGCCCGCTTTATCTGATTGCCGAAGAAATCGCCGCCCCAGACCGCGCTGCCCTCCGCGACGACCGAAAAGTTGCCGCTTAAAAATAAAGTGGATATCACTTGATTAAATATAAGTGATGACTGATTAAATATCGGTGATGTCCCTTTGCCTCCCACGGGGCTGACCGACCATGTTTGGGAGATTGACGAATTGGTGAATCTAATCGCCTGAGGCGCTGTAAGATACCCGCGATGGCATTTTCTCGTTGGCGTCAATTGACTATGGCCGTAGCTATGTCGTTGGTGTTTGTGGCGCTGGCGGTCGGCTTTTTTGAGATTTTTATCATGCCTGGACGGCGTATCGCGGCTTTCGACCAATTCATGGCCGCATCTAAAATTCTTGGAAAAAGCCCAGCACAAATAATCGCTGCTTATGGGAAGCCAGATTACGATACCCTTATCACCCCGGATGGAATACTTCCGAAGAACCACCGAGTGATGATGTATGACGGCCCCGATTGGGAATCATGCTACATTGAGTTTATTGACGACAAAGCAGCCAAGTCTAATTGTCAGGGAAAATAATCAGCGAAGTATTGCAATGATTTCAAGCCGACCCACTGCCCGCAATTTGGCCCACGCGACACCCATCCGCTCATCGGCTAGAATCCGCAGGTTGTGTCCCAGCTTTACCCCCTATTTCTCGATGTTTCCCGCCGAACGGTCGTGATCGTCGGCGGCGGGGCGGTAGCGGCCCGAAAAGCTTCGGGAATCCTGGCCGCGGGCGGGAAATCCGTCCGGGCTGTCGCGCCGAAATTCGTCCGTGAATTTCCGCAGGAGGTCGAAAAAAAGATCGGAAATTTCGAGCCGGCTGATCTTGACGGAGCGGGACTGGTCTTCGCCGTCACCGATTCGGCCGCCGTCAATGACGCGGTGGTGGCCGAATCCCGCAAGCGGGGCATCCTCGTGCAGCGAGCCGATGGAGAGGAATCGGACGAACCGGCGGATTTTATTTCGCCCGCGATCTTGCGCTGCGGATCGATCGTCGTCGCTGTGTCGGCCGGCGGCTCACCCGCGCTGGCGGCGGGATTGCGCGATGCGCTGGCGGGATGCGTCACCGATGATTGGGTGAATCTTGCCGAGGCCCTCAAACAGCTTCGGCCGCGGATCAAGGCCAGCGGATTGCCGATCGCCCGTCGCCGGGAGATTTTCCGGGCGCTGGCCACCACCGACGCTGCCGCCGCGCTCGCGACCGGTGGGATGGCCGAGCTTTCCAAATGGCTCCGGGCGAAATTCGCTGATCTTCCCGAATTGGAAACCAACCCCAAGAGAATCGCCTGATGCCGCCCACCGCTCCCAATTCCGGGCAAATTGCTTTGGTGCTTGGCGCCGCGGCCTTGTTTCTCGTCGGCGGTTTCATTTCCGTGGCACGGCTCTGGCGGCCGAGCAACGCCCTGCGATTGGCCGCCAAATCGCTGGCCTATTTCGGCATTTGTCTGGGGCTGACCGCGCTGATCTGGCGTTCGATCGATCGCGGCAACTGGATGCCCCTGGAAGATAATTTCGAGACCCTGGCGACGCTAGCACTTTTGCTCGCGGGGTTCACGCTGTACGTTCAGCGCAAAGCCCATCCCGGGATTGGATTGGTTTTTGATGCCCATCGTGATCGCTATGCTTTTGTACTCCGCGCTATTCGGAATTATGCATCCGGCCACGCACGAACCGGCCGGAATCTGGGACATGGCCCACCGCGCAAGCAGTTTCGCCGGGGCGGCCGCCTTTGGCGTTGCAGCCGGCGTGGGCGCGATGTATCTGATCGCCAGCGCCCGCCTCCGCCGCAAGACCGCCATTGGCCAATCCCCGGCGGCAAGCCTGGAGAGACTGGAGAATCTCACCCATTGGTCCGTGAGTTTCGGATTCGCCCTGCTCACCGTCGGCATCGTGACAGGTTTGGCCAAAGTGATTATGCAGGGCCGGAACACTACGCTCGGCGCGCATTGGATGACCAGTCCGAAGGTGATTCTGGCGTTCACGGTGTGGCTGGTCTACGCGTTGGCGTTGCACACGCCGATCACTCCGGCGATTCGTGGCCGCAAGTCGGCGATGTTGAGCATTGTGGGTTTCGTCCTGATGGTCGCGACACTGATGACCGTTTTATACATGCCCTCCGGGCGGTGAGCGAAGATGCTGCGATTGCTTGTCATGGGTTTGAATCACAAGACCGCGCCGCTCATGGTGCGCGAGCGGCTGGCATTCTCGCCCGACGAGCGAAAATCCGCGCTTCTGGCACTGCGCCAGAGATTCGATCAATGTGAGGCCGTTTTGCTTTCCACGTGCAATCGAGTCGAATTGTACATGGCCCGTCAAACGCACGGCCATCCCCGCCCGCCCGAGGTGGCCCAATTCCTCGCGGAAAATCGCCGCCTCAATGTCGAGGACTTTCAAACCCATCTCTACAACAAGAGCGAGCGCGAAGCCGTTAAGCATCTTTTTTCTGTCGCCGCTTCGCTGGATTCGATGGTGCTGGGCGAAACGCAAATCCTTTCCCAGGTGAGGGAGGCCTACGACGCCGCCACCGAAGCGGGCACCGCCGGGCCGATGCTGCATCCGCTCTTTCAACGCGCGGTGGCCGTGGGAAAACAAATTCGGTCCGAAACAACGCTGAGCGAGGGCCGCGTTTCGGTTGGTAGCGTGGCGGTCGAATACGCCCGGCGGATTTTCGATTCGTTCACCGACAAGACGGTCCTGAGCATCGGCGCCGGCAAAATGTCGAACGTGGTTCTCGCCGGTATCGCCGGGCTCAAGCCGCGCAAGCTTCTGGTCTGCAACCGCGACGCGGAAAAGGCCCGCAATCTGGCCGCGAAATTCAACGGATCGGCCGTCGAAATGGACCGGATGATAGAGCATCTGGCCTCCGCCGATATCGTCATCACCGGCACCGGATCGGCCGAGCCGATCATCACGCGCGCCATGTTCGAGGCGGTCATCCGCCGTCGTCGATACAAGCCCGTGTTCGTGATTGACATCGCCGTGCCGCGCGACGTGGCGGCGGATGTGGGAAAAATCGAAAATGTTTATCTGTATGATCTCGATGATTTGCAAAAGGCCGTGTCGGCCACGCAGGACAATCGCTCCGCCGCCGTGGTGGAGGCGGGGAGGATCATCGAGGACCAGGTGCGCGAATTTGCCGCCTGGCACCGTGCGCGAATGATGGGACCCGCGATCGACCAGCTATATCGGCGATCTCACGCGGTCGCGCAGGAAGAACTCGCTCGCACTGTCGCCAAACTTTCCGGGGTTACTGACGGTGACAGGCAGGAGCTTGAAGAATTGACCAGGCGGATCGTGAACAAGCTCCTGCACGATCCCATACAGGTTTTGCGGGAATCACAAACCTTGCATGCGCCGATGGCGCCCTATCTGCACGCAGTCGAGAGGCTGTTCAAGCTGGAAGGGCCGGCGTCCGAAACGCCAAATCCGTCGCCGGATGCGGCCAAACCCGACGGTGAGGCGTGAATCTGACCGCCGCCGTGAAATCCCGCGCGGCGGCAATTGTTGCTGGCACACTTGTTTTTCTTGGCGTTTTCTTCGCGCTCGCCGGGCCTTCGTGGGAACTGGCTCTCTATCGAATCATGCAGGATGGAGGATGCGCGACTCTCTGGCTCGTTTCGGCCGGAGGATTCGGATGGATCGCGTGGAAAGCATTCCGGCTGAGAGAAACAGATTCCCTGACGGCCATCACGTGCATTGCGCTCGGGCTGGGCATCATGAGCTTGGGAATCCTGGGGCTTGGCCTGGCGGGATGGGTGAATCAGAAATGGGCGATCGGAATCGTGGCGGTGGGGGATTTAATCGCAATCTCTGTCGGATACTCTCACGCGAAGAATTGGAATTCCGCCGAATGGCTTGCGGAAGCGGCGAATTGCGGCTGGTTGTGGATCGCTCCCGCCGCCGTCGCGGGGGTTGTAGCGCTCGGCGCGTGTTTCCCGCCCGGCATTCTGTGGGGCGATGAGCCGAACGGATATGACGTTGTCGAGTATCACCTCCAGATTCCGCGCGAATGGTACGAAGCAGGGCGGATAACGGCGCTACATCACAACGTCTTTTCATATTTCCCATTCAACGTGGAAATGCACTACCTGCTCGCGATGAATCTCCACGGCGGATTCTGGGGACCATGGGCCGGAATGTATCTGGCGCAGATGATGCACCTGGGATTCTGCGCCGCGACAGTCTGGGCGGTTTACGCCCTCGCCGGCGGCGGGCGAAAAGGGATTGTCGCCGGGGCAGTCGTGGCAGTCGTGCCCTGGACGGGATTGCTCGGAGCCGTCGCGTACGACGAAGGGGGAACCCTGCTTTTCGGCATCCTCGCGATCGGATGGGCCATTCGCGCAACTCCTGGCGCGAGTTTGTGATCGCCGGCTTGTTTGCCGGATTCGCCGCGGGAACGAAATTGTCCATCGCTCCGCTCGTACTCGCGGCGGTGCCGATTGTCGTCTTCATCGCGCGGCCGAAATATTGGGCTGGCTGCGGCACCTACTTGCTTGCCGCGACTCTGGTTCTGTCGCCGTGGTTGATTCGAGATTGGAAATGGGCCGGAAACCCCGTCTTTCCCGAAGCGATGAGCGTTCTGGGCCACGACCATTTCAGCGGCGTGCAGGTGGAACGATGGCGCGAGGCGTATTGGCCCGATCCAAAATATCGTTCGGCCGTCGGCCGTGCGCAGGGGCTGTGGAATGAAGTCCTGGCGGATATCAGATTCGGCCTGATTCTTTTTCCACTGGGAATCACGGCTGTGGTGTTGAGATTTCGCAACCGCGCGATGGTTTGTCTGGCTGTCCTCCTGATTTTTCAGACGGCGTTCTGGCTCACATTTACGCATCTTCAAAGCCGGTTCGTGGTGATCGCAATCCCCATCGTCGCGTTGATGGTTGCGCAAATAGAATTCCGTGCTTGGAATAGCTTAACGGCGGCCGCGGTAGTGGGGATGGCCGCCTTGACGGTGGGGATGCTGACTCAGAAAATGTGGCGCGATCTGGAGATGGATCACACGAAAGTCGCCCTCATCGGCCGCGAAAATCTCGAAGGGTTTCGATTATTCGACACGCGCCAATTAAAAGACGGCCAATCCCTCGAGCTTATTGGCGATGCCGGCGCGTTCTGGTATCAGATTCCAATGTCGCAACTGCACTACAAAACCGTATTTGACGTGGACACAAGCGATCGCACAAAAACCATCGACCAGGCCTGGCTCGCGGGAATGCCGAAAGACGCCGTTATTTGGAAAGACCGGGAGGAGATGAAACGATTTGCTCGCACCTATTTCGGCATGAACGACGCTTCAAATCCCTGATTTCGGAGTTATTTCCAGGTCTTCGTACAACCCGGTCAGCACATTGTGCATTCGCCGCTGATGCGCGCTTTCCCCCGGCATGCCGTTGAAGATGAGAGCGACCACCAGCGCATGATCTGGATCGGCGAATGCGATCGAGGATTGGTTGCCGCCATGTCCGAAAGTGCGGAGCGAAGCGTATGGCCCAAAAGCATAGGGAAGCGTGGGCTGGTTGTATTGCGCTGAATTGATGATGAAGCCCAGGCCCCAGTCGATGATGTGCTTGAACGTGAGGTCCTGGATGCCGGCGCGGTGCCGGGCTGTGATGGCCTCGACGGCTTGAGGCGTCAGGATTTTTCGCCCGCGCTGCAGAAGCATTTCATAAAACCGGCCCAACTGCCGGGCCGGGCCGCGGGCGCTGCCGCCGGGGGAACTCACAGAGCAACCTGCCTCGGAGTCAAAAAAAGCCGGATGGCCCTTGGATTGGTTGGTGATCTGAATTGGAGCGATTCGGTTGCTGTAAGCTCGGTATTGCTCCACCGGCATCGCGAAGCAGCAGTCGGTCATTCCGATGGGCGCGAAGATTTCATCCGCGATGAATTTATCTGAAGATCGGTGTTCGGGATCGAGTCGGCGGATGATCTCACCGAGCAGATACCAGGAGGTGAAGGCGTGGTATCCGGCCGTCTGGCCGGGAATCCACCGCGGCTCAATTGGGGCGTTGCAGATTCGCGAAATCATTTCTTCCCACGACTGCGACCACTCGACCCATCGGATACCGGCCGTGTGCGTGAGTAAATGCCGCAACGTGATTCCCTCTTTTCCCCGGGCAGCAAATTCGGGAATATGACGCACGACCGGGTCATCGAGATCGAGCCGGCCGGATTCCCAGAGCCGGGCGATTGCCACCGCGACGACCGGCTTGCCCGCCGAAAACCACATCAGGATCGAATCGGGCGTCATTTCAGCGCCTGGTCTGGATTCACCGAGTGCGGCATCAGCCAGCGTCCTGCCCGAGCGGGAAATATAAACCTGAGCCCCGCTGTGCAGGCCATGCACACGCCCGGCTTCGATGGCGGCGAAGGTTTTGGGGAAGTCGATAGCGAGGTCCGGCATTCCTCCCATGATAAGGCAAAATTTGAAATCTAAAATTTAAAATCTGAAATCCGAACGACCGATCAGGACCAACTCGTCTCCACGGGGGCGCGGGTTGTGGAGATGCCGGCACGCGGAGACGAGCGTGATCCCAAAGGGCTTGCGCGGCCGGATCAAGTGTCCAACGATGGGATTCGAACCAGCCATACGCCGCATCAAAATCGATGGCATCCCGGAATTCACAATGATCTGCAAGCTGAAACAGTACAAATGCCGACACGAGTGCGTCGGCGGGCATTCTGCGAATGGGGATTTTGGGCCAGATCCCGCCCGGCTGTTGCAGGGCGGCGAGATAGGCCACTCCCCGCTCGATAGCCGCTCCCCGGCCGTTCTGAAGGGACAACGCCCGGACGCATAGCGCGGTGACGGCGACATCTCCCCACCCGCCATCCGCCTCCTGAAGGGCAACCAGGGATCGAATCAGCCGGGGACAGAGGGAAGCATGGACCTGATGCAGCTCGTCCAGCCGAATCAGCGCCAAAGCCGCTGCCGCCGCCGTGGGCGATTGCCGCAACTCTTCAACGGCCGGAGACTCAACCCGCGGACCGATCAATTCCTCAAGAATCCGGTGGTATTGTCGGCCGTCCCATAACTTCTCTATGTATCGTGTCGTAAGCATTCCGTTGCCTTTGATTGGTTTCTGTTAGGGTAAATAATACCTAACAAATTTGGGATGTCAAAGGGAAAATGCGAATTTTTTTGGCGGGATGGCAGAGCGTTGCAATCTGGACGGGTGCAGAGACAATTTCGACCGACGCGGTAGAGGTATTTTCATGACCAGCGATGTTGATGTTCTGATTATTGGCGCGGGCCCAGCGGGCTCAATCGCGGCTTCCGTGCTCCATCGCGAGGGTTTTCGCGCGCTGGTCGTGGAGAAACAGCAGTTTCCGCGGTTTGTGATCGGCGAGAGCCTGCTGCCGCGCGTCATGAATTTGCTCCGGGAAGCGGGGTTGCTCGAAGCGGTGGAAAAACAGGGGTTCATGAGGAAAACCGGGGCGGTGTTTCGTCGTGGTGCCGAGACATGCAATTTCGATTTCTCCGAACAGTCGGGCGACGGTTGGCCATACACGTTCCAAGTCACCCGGGCGGATTTCGATAAGACGCTGGCGGATACGGTTGCCGGACGTGGCGTCGAGATTTGTTACGGGCACGGAGTCTCAGCAGTGAAATTCGACGAATCGGTGGCCCGCATCACGATTGAACAACCGGATCAAAGCGTGCGGGAAGTGACGGCGAAATTCGTGCTGGATTGCAGCGGATATGGGCGGGTTTTGCCCAAGCTCCTGAATCTGGACAAGCCGTCGACGCAGGCGTTCCGCGAATCGTTGTTTACTCACGTGACCGGCGATCAGCGGCCCAAAGGAGACGAAGGAGGAAAAATCTGGGTGTGCATCCACCCGGACGGTGCGTGGATATGGATCATTCCATTTTCAAACGGAAAGACCAGCGTGGGCGTCGTCGCCACGCCGGAATTTTATCAAAAATTTCCGGGAGAACCGGCGATTCAGCTCCGGGCGATTTTGATGAGCGATCCCAATGCGGCGGCGCGCGTTGGCAAAACCGAATTTGTTTTTCCGCCCCGGCGAATTGGTGGGTATTCCTGTTCTGTCAAACAATTTTTGGCCCGCGCTTTGCGCTGGTGGGGAATGCGACGGAATTTCTCGATCCGGTTTTCAGTTCGGGCGTCACGCTGGCAATGGAGTCCGCGATGCGTGCGGCACAGGTGCTGACCAAAGAACTGCGCGGACAACATCCGGATTGGAAGACGGAATATGCCGATCACCTGTCGCAAGGTGTGAACACTTTTCGTGCGTACGTGAACGCATGGTACGACGGCACGCTCTGCGACATTTTTTTGCGCCGGACAGGGATATGGGAGTAATGCGAAATATCTGCTCCGTGCTGGCGGGGTATGTGTGGGATAAATCAAATCCCTATGTGACGCAGGCGGAGCGGGCGCTGGGGTTGCTCTCGCAGGTTGTGACCGGCGGTTAGTGTTTTCGGAAGAATATGACGTAGGTCAGGACAGCCAGCGCGTTGAGCAGCGTAACGATGCCGACCTTGCCGAGCATTGGGCGGATAACCGGCGGGCATGAGTCGAGTGGGGCGTTGATCCAAATCAGGGGCTTCAGATAAATGGGCAGATGGTCGGGGTCTTGTGGGACGGCGTCTTCGACGGGATTCATTTTGGGCTGAAGTTCCATATCGGTCGGCGACTCAAAGCCGGCAGCGTGCAGGAGAGCAGCACGCTCATCTTCCATCGGTGGCGCGGCATCTGCGGGGGAATCTGTCGGGGGAGGCGCGGGGGCGGTGGCGCTCGATTCAAATCCGGCGGCCTCGAGCAGGGCGGCGCGCTCGGAGCCGTTGGCAATGGATGAATCTCCCACGGGCTTTTCCGAAGGCTTTTCGTCACGGTGAGCGGGATTGCCATCGGCTTCGGCCAGAAGCCGATCGATTTCGCTGGAGGCTAATTGCGAGAGGAGTTCGTCGGTATTTGCTGTGGCTGCCTGTGCCATCGGAATCCTTCCTCGAAGCAAAAGCCCAAGGCTTAAATGCGCGTCCCTGCGCATACTTCGGACAGGTCGGATGGCAGCATAACCATGCCCACGACCCAACGCAACGCCCGGAGCGTTGCCGGGGGACGAAAACCGTCCGATAATCGCCGGGTATGCGCCGGATCCTCGTTTCTAAGGCGGTTGTTGGCCGGATCGACCTTGGGTCGGCAGAGGCTCATCATTTGAGGGATGTTCTTCGACTTGAGGCGGGGGCAGAGGTTGAGGTCTTCGATAAAGCGGGAGATTCCGGCCGGGGCCGGATCGTGTCGGCGGATGGCCGCGGCGTCACGATTGAGGTCGACAAAATCGGCCGGGCGGCGGCGGGCAAATGCCGGCTGACAATCGCCGCGGCGGTGCCCAAGGCGGCACGCGCCGACTGGATGATCGAAAAACTGGGCGAGCTTGGGGTGGACGTGTTTGTTCCGCTGATGACGCGGCGAAGCGTCGTCGCTCCAAAGGGGTCGGCCAAGAATGAACGGTGGAATCGCCTCGCGACCGAGTCGGCACGACAATCCAGCCGGGCGGGAGTCATGCGAATCGAACGATTGATGGAATTGACGCAGTTGATTGAACAAGCTCGCGCCGAAGAGATCGAGCTTTGGCACCTGTCGTTGGAGCAGGATTCGGTATCGATCTTCAAAATGCTTCCGGCCTTGCCGCCGGACCTTACGGTTCTGGTGGGCCCCGAGGGGGGATGGAGCCCGGAGGAATCCGATGTGTTTAAAGCGGCCCGAAGCATTGCGGTGCGGCTGACGCGACCGATTCTGAGAGTCGAAACGGCCGCAGTCGCGGCGGCAGCGGTCATCGAATCCGCCTTGACGTGACAGGCATCGGCCGCGACCATCGATCCCTACAACGCAAGGAATTTCATTTGAGCCAATATCAGTTTCCTCCACCACCGTATTCTCCGCCGCAGGTTGACCCGCGCGCTGGGCGATGTCGCAGCCGCATGCCGCGGGGCGTGCAGCGGGCTTATGGCAATTGATCCTCGGCGCCCTGCTGTTCCTTTCCGGCAGTTGCGTGGTCACCGCCGTGGCGGTGGTGCCCGACGATGTCATGAATAAGGCGATTGAACAGCAGCACACTGTTTTGCCGCCGTTTGGAAATATGTCACCGGCGCAGGAACTTCGGCTGGGGATGTCGATTATCTCTGGGGTCATGATCGTGGCCGGTGGGGTGCTGCTATTATTGGCTTTCTTCGTACGGCGTGGGGGAAGGATTTCGACGGTTTTCTCGATCGTTTTCACGAGCGTCATCGCGCTAGTCCTGCTGATCAATTTTGTCAGCGGGCTGCTACAACTCGCGGGTAATCCGCAGGTAATTCTTCCATTGGCGCTGTTCGGGGGGATTTTGGCGTTGTGCGCGGTCACGATCGCGAAGCTGGTGGCCGCGCTGAGTTCTTCCGGTTCGGCGCAGATGCAGGCCATGCAGCAGGCGTACTACTGGATGATGCAGCATCAACAAACCGAGGGGTATGGGTATGGCCAGAATGCCGGCGGACAGCCACCACCGCCGCCGGCTGCGCCGATGCCACCGGGGCCGAATGACAGGGTTTGAAATGAAGTCTTTTCAACCGGGCGATGATCCTTTCCTTGGCCGGACGGGGATTCCCATTGAGGTCACCGGCGAAAGATGGATCGCGCAAACGGTGTTCTGGGCCAGGGCGGTCGGCGGAGTGTCGCTACTGGCTGGGGGCGCAGTTTTGCTTCCCGCGGATTGGAGTGTGTCCGGATTGCCGCCGGAGATATGGCTGGCGCTGGTTTTGGGGGCGCCGTCGTTTGTTTATTTCGGGCTGTCGTGGTTCGTTGGAAAATTTCGCGGCGGCGTTTGTCGGGTACTCGCGCTGTTCGCTATCGCTCACGCCATCGCCGTTATCATCGGAGCGTTTCTGGTGAGCGATTATGACGTTCGGCCATGGTATCTTATTCTCGGTGGGGCGCTCGTTGCGGGGCTGGCGAACCTAGCGGTGTCGGCGTTCTGGGCGCGGCGGGCAATCCTGCAGGGCGTGTTTTCGGTCGATGGCCGCCGGGGGTATGAAGTCCTCGCGCCGACCCAACCTCAGCCGATTTCCAGCGATCTGGAAAAATAATCCTGTTTCATTGCCCGCTTCGCCAGGGCCAGGGTTTCTTCGGCCAGTATGTTTGCGCGGCGGGTTCCCGTTCGGAGGGCATCGAGCACATCATCGGGTCGCGATTCGTACTGCTTTCGCCGAGATCGGAGCGGTTCGATCAGCGTGTTCAAAACGTCGACCAGCTTTTGCTTGATGATGACGTCTCCGACTTTTCCCGCGCGATAAGCTTCCTGCTGCTGGGCCACCCAGGCTTTGTCGGGGTTAAAAACCTCGTGGAAAATCCAGAGCGGATTGTTCTCGACGGTTCCCGGATCTGTGGCCCGGATGCGTTTCGGATCGGTGTACATTCCCATCACTTTTTTCTTTACGGTGTCGGCATCGTCGGAGAGGAAAATCGCGTTATTGAGTGATTTGCTCATCTTGAGGAGGTTCCCATCCGGGCCGGGTGCGCCGGTGCCGACCAATCGGCGGACGCGGCCGAGCTTCGGTTCGATGATGGGAAAAACCCCTCCGAGGGCGAGATGGTCTTTGTCTTCCGCGTGCGTATCGACGCCGCAATAAATCTGATTGAATCTGCGGGCAACTTCGCGGGTCATCTCCAGATGGGGAAGCTGATCCTCACCCACGGGCACGAGCGCGGGTCGGAAAGCCAGGATGTCCGCACATTGGCCCACGGCGTAAAGCGGGAAACCGAATGAATATTCGTCGCCCAAACCCTTGTCGCGGATTTCATCCTTCAGGGTGGGATTGCGCATGACCCGGTTAAAGGGCAACAGCATGGCAAAGAAAAATGTCAGTTCATCGATCGCGGGCACTTCACTCTGGATAAACAGCGTGCTCTTGTTGGGATCGATTCCCACGGCGAGGTAATCAGTCGCGATGTCGATCACCGATTGGCGGATGTCCTGCGGCTTGTCCGCCCGCGTCGTGAATGCGTGCTTGTTGGCGATGATGAAATAGCAATCATATTCGTTTTGCAGCGCGAGGCGGTTTTCGACGCTGCCGACCCAGTGGCCAAGGTGAAGTCGGCCGGTGGGGGTGTCGCCGGTGAGAATCCGCTTGCGCGTTTCCATGCGGGTTTTATACGATATGGCGGCGTAAGAATCTAACCAGGAATCATCATGCAGGATTTGGCGTATCGAATGGCAGATTGGGCGGGGAAGATTCAATTTGAAGATCTTCCAGCGGCGGTTGTGCACGAAGTGAAACGACGTGTGCTAGATTCGCTGGGGTGCGCCTTTGGATCATATGAGGCGGAGCCGTGCGCGATTGCGCGAAAAGTGGCGGGGCGATTGAGCGCGACCCCGGCTCATTGATTCTTGGTACCAGCCATCGCGCTCCGCCGGACTGGGCGGCGTTCGCCAACGGATGCCTCGTGCGATATCTCGATTTTAACGATACATATCTGTCCAAGGAGCCGGCGCATCCGAGCGATAACATCCCCGCTGCGATGGCTGTGGCCGATGCGCAAAAGGCCGGTGGGCGGGATTTAATCACCGCGATCGTTGCGGCGTACGAGGTGCAGTGCCGATTCTGCGATGCGGTGAGCATCCGCGCGCGGGGATGGGATCACGTGACCTACGGGGCATTCTCGACGGCGCTGGCGGCCGCGAAATTGATGAAGCTGCCGGTGGGGAGAACGCGACATGCGCTGGGGATTGCAGGCGTGGCAAGCGCGAACCTTCGCCAGAGCCGGGTCGGCGAACTTTCGCATTGGAAGGGATGCGCATTTGCCAACGCCGCCAGGCATGGGGTTTATTCCGCCATGCTGGCCGCGGAAGGGATGACCGGCCCCGCCCCGATTTTCGAAGGAGCGAATGGGTTTGAAAAATTGATCAGCGGGCCGCTCGATCCGCAAGGCCCGTTCGCCGTTGACGCAGCCAATTGGCACGGCGATTTCATGATCCTCAAAACGAGCATCAAATATTGGCCGGCGGAGTATCATTCGCAAAGTGCGATCGAAGCGGCGCTGGAACTTCGAAAGCAAATCGAGTCCGTAAATGAAATCGAGTCAATGCAAATCGAAAGCCACGATGCGTCGGTCGACATCATTGGCAGCAGTCCCGAGCAGTGGCGGCCGACGAGCCGCGAGACGGCGGATCACAGCCTGCCTTACATCACGGCCGTGGCGTTGGCCGATGGCGAAATAACGACGAAGCAGTTCGCCGAGAAGCGGTTTACCGATGCGAAATTGCTGGAACTGGTTGCACGGGTGAAGGTGGTTCGCAACGCCGAGCTTTCGCGGAAATATCCAACGGAGGTGGGGAATATCGTCACTATCAAAACCACCGACGGTCGAACACTGACAAAACGCGTGGATGTACCAACCGGCAACGCGCTTCGGCCCCTGAGTGACGATCAAGTGATGACCAAGTTTCATTCGATGGCGGATGCGTTGCTCGAGCGCGATCGGGCCAATGCGCTGGCGGAAAACGTCTGGCGTCTGGACCGGCTGCCGAATATCGACGATTTGTTCTTGCTGTCGGTCGTGAAGTGAAGGAGAAGTCGAGTCGGACGCGAATTGCCCAAAATGGAAAAAAAACCACCCATAGTTGAATACGCCATACCGCAGCCATCCGAGCGATGGCCGGCAGATCGTCTCTTAATGTTTTTCTTTCTATTGCCCACCGGGATTTTTGCTGCGGAGTGGGCCGCCACTCTCGTAATAAGCAACTTGCGTCAAGATGATCAAGGAGCCTACGCACCAATATGTTTAATGCTTCCGACTGCTCCTCTTTCTTTGGGATGCGGCGTGGCCGCGAAAGTTGAAGCAACGCGTAAGGACGGTCTCAAGGCGCTTTTCCACGGCGTATGCTGGAACCTATTGCTAGTTGGGGTGTTTTGGCTCGCACTTCAATTTTTCGTTCGCTACCGCTGGGGGAGATAAATCGGATGAGAAAGCGAACAGTTATCATGAGCAATTTGAGTCGCCGATCTCACTTGATGGCGTCAAAGCTCAGGACGCTGATCAGCCAGAAATGCGTGGCGATGCCCGGAGCGTTCAACGCGGCGACGGCCCGACTGATTGAGCGGATCGGTTTTGAGGCCGTATATGTCAGCGGCGCGGGTCTTGCCAATGCGACGGCCGGGGTGCCGGATATTGGGCTGCTGTCGCGTGCGGAGGTAGCGGCTTTGGCCGGGTATGTCGCGGCGGCGGTGGATATCCCCGCACTGGTGGATGCGGATACTGGATTCGATGGTACGGGCGAAACATTGAAGCGATTCACGCAAGCGGGTTTGGCGGGAATGCAGATCGAGGATCAGGTATCCGCCAAGCGATGCGGTCATTTGCCGGGGAAAAAATTGATCAGCGCGAGTGCGATGGTGGGAAAGATTAAGTCGGCGGCATCAGCGCGTGGGAAGGGGAATTTTGTGATTGTGGGGCGAACCGACGCACGGGCAGTGGAGGGGTTTGATGCCGCTGTCGTGAGGGCACAGAGATATCTGGAAGCGGGAGCAGACGTGATTTTTCCGGAGGCGCTGCAATCAGAGGAGGAGTTTGCGGAATTCGCGAGGCGCGTTTGCGCCCTCTCCTCGCAAATATGACCGAATTCGGAAAATCACCACTGCTGGACCTCGACCGGTTGGGCAAGCTTGGATATCGGCTGGCGATTTTCCCGCAGACGGCGTTTCGAATCGCGATGAAGGCACAAGAGATCGCGCTACGGGAACTAAAGAAAGATGGCACCCAGAAAGTTTTGCTGAAGAAGATGCAGACGAGGGAAGAACTTTATCAATTACTGAAATACAATCCGACTGGCGGGACATGGAAAGGAAATAACCTATGAACGAGACGACGAAACCTGCATATAGCCCCGGGCTTGATGGCGTGATTGCCGGGGAGTCGGCTATTTGTTCGGTGGACGATACGCATGGGTTGCGATATTACGGGTACGGGATCGAGACGCTGGCGCCGAAGATTCCATTTGAGGATGTCGCGTGGCTGCTGCTGCATGGGGAACTGCCGAATGAGGGGGAGAAAAAGCAATTTGCAAAAGAGCTTGCGGATAGCGCACCGCTGGCGCCGGGACTGATTGGGGTTTTGAAAAGCCTGCCCAAAAGCACGCGGGCGATGGATCAATTGCGGACCGCGGTTTCGGCGTTGTCAGCGTTTGATCCCGACATCGGCAAATTCGACCATGCGGCGAATCTTCGCAAGTCGGTTCGTTTGATTTCGCGACTTACGAGCGTCACCACGGCAGGGTGGCGGATTCATCAGGGGCAGGAGCCGATCATTGAACCCAATCGGACATTGGTGGCGAGATTTTTGTCTGGGTTGAATGGCAAGAATCCGGAGGATTGGCGGGTGCGGGTGCTGGATACGATTTTCAATTTATACGCCGAGCATGAATTCAACGCATCGACCTTTGCGGCGCGGGTGACGGCATCGACGCTGGCGGACATATATTCAGCGGTTGTGACGGCCATCGGAGCGCTCGAGGGCCCGTTGCATGGCGGAGCCAATGAGCAGGCGATGACGATGCTGCGCGAGATTGGTTCGCCGGCGAAAGCGGAGCCGTGGGTCAAGAATCGCTTGGCGAAGAAGGACAAGATCATGGGGTTCGGGCATCGGGTTTATAAAAAAGGGGATTCGCGAGTGCCGGTGATGCGCGGTTTGCTGGCCGAAATCGGCAAACGCGTCGGCCAACCAAATTGGCTGGAAATCTGCCTGGAACTGGATCGGGTCATGGAAAAGGAAAAGGGTTTGTATGCGAATCTGGATTTGTATGCGGCACCGGTGCTGATGCTGCTGGAGATTCCGTCAGAGTTGAATACGCCGCTGTTTGCGTGTGCGCGGGTGGCGGGGTGGTGCGGGCATGTGATGGAGCAGCAGGATAAGAATCGGATCATTCGGCCGAGGTCGTTGTATACCGGGCCGGCGCCGCGTGAAATATGACGACAAAGAAATGCCGGGCGTACGAGCCCGGCATTTTCGAAAAGTTTTTCAGATTCCCACTCTTGTTTTATCGACGCACCCGACGGCGCAGAAGGGCAAAGCCGCCGAGAGCAAGGAGCGACAGGGTGCCTGGCTCGGGAACATCCTGATCCTCGCTGATCGCTGACGGATCAAGCTCGGTGCCTGCTTCGACGACGGGCATCCAGAATCCGGTGGGGTCATCGGCGTCCGGCGCATAATGTACCAGGACGTCGTATCCTTCGTTGGCAAACTCGGCGTCGGTGCCGATGTCAAGCGTCGCGGTCTGACCCGGCTCAAGGCCGGTCCCGCCCGCCAGGTCATACTCGATCCCCTCGTCGCTGATGGAATTGCCGAAGGGGTCTGTGGCGTCCTCTGCGACAGTCCATGTACTGGTAGGCTCCGATGGATCGACGAATGAATCAAGCCCTGCATTGGTGCTGGGGTTGAGCGCCAGTTGCGACGGCTCAATCAATAGCTTGTCGATCGGGTCCGCGGTGTCGGAAGGCAGTGCCACGGCGAGGGCCGTTTCTTCCTTGCCCGCACCCGCCCCGGCCGCCGCCACCTGTTTGAACGGATTTTTTATGATGGTCTGAAGATTTTGAAGCCCGCAGCTGTTGTACTGCGGGGATACGTTCGACGTGATCGAGTCGAAGGTACCATTGGGCGTGAATGAAAAATCGGTGTAGAGCTGGTTCCACGTGGCTTTGTTTGGGATTCCGATCGCGGGATTCGCCGGAACCGGCAGATCGGCGCTGGGGCTGGTCTTGAGGTTGTAGGTAGCATTATTGCCCGGGAAATTTGTATTGTTGAATGGCCAGCCTCCGTTGGCTGTCGCACCGCCTGTTGCGCTATTATTCGGATTGCTGTCCGGGTCGGCCAAATAGAGTTCGCTCCCAGCCACGTCAATGCCCGATACTGCCAATGTGTGAAAGTTCCCGTCGTCGAAGGCAGCCGTCAATCCTGCGGCGGTGGCAGGCGCCACCTTCTTGGCCCACCATAGCCCCTGCACGTTGCCGACTTGCGCCGGCGTCAGCCCGTTATTTGAGCCCTGGTTGATCCCAATCACCTCTTGGCCGTTGCAGATAGCCATCACCCCACGCGTAAATGTCACCGGCGATATTCCAAGCATCTTGTAGATGACCGGGTTGCCATTTTGCAGGCCCAAATAATCGACGTTTCCATTTCCATCAACGTTCCATGTATTCGCCAACAGCGCCTGTTGCCCGTTGTTGGCGGCGTTGTTATTGACGTACTTGTTCAGGTAGGCCTGAACAGAGACTCCGCTCGCATTCGCGGTGGCGTTCATCCCCGTTACGACGTTGTAGATGTCAGATGCCTGAACACTGGCGGGCGTCGCCCCTTCTGAGAGACTCACCTTGTCGCGCGTCGCGTCGACGTTGGTGTTGCCGTTTGCTACTGAACTCCATGTCCCGCTGTTAAATTGAATTCCAGGGCTGGCCGTGAAAAACGCGCCTGTAAATGCAGTTTTGGCTAATGCCGGCGTGTAGTTAAGGGTGAAGCCATTGGCGCCAGTGCCCCCGGGACCATTAAGTGTCCCAGTGGTGCCGGCAGGTGTGAGGCCGTTATAGCCAGGGGGTGGGGTACCCAGATTATTCACCGACCCGCCGGTGCCCGTGAAAACCATCGACAGACTGTCCGCAGTATTGCCGGAGTTGTTGAACGCGCTAACGTTATACAGGTCGGTTCCGGCCGCGCCGTACGTCGCTGCGTACCAGCCAGCCCCCCCATTCGCCGTGGGGTCCGGCGCGGTTGTTCCGTACAGGCCCTTGTACCCCTGTTGGGTCAGAGCATAGAAGATGTCGTCATAAGAAACCTGGAAGCACCACCCGCCCCCCGGCTCCCAGCCGTTAGCTCCCTCGACGTTGCCCCCCATCACATCCTGATGCTGGTAAAACTTGGGCACATTCGGGTTAAAACCCCCGACGCCCGATGTATACCAAAGCGGCTGCGCCAGCACAGTTCCGCATGCTCCAAATATCACAGCGCATACGGCGTAAACCTTCGCGACAGATTTGAATTGGAATCGCTTCATAACCAAATTCTCCCTTGTTTTGAAGCGAACTCTTGGAAGCCGCTTTCAGCCACCGCCTTTGCGACAACATCGCAAGCCATTGCGACGTGCCGCTCGGCTATTCAGATTTGAACAAAAACTCCCGATGGATGATGGGAACCAACAGAAACGCCCTTTTGGCATTCCAATCCCTCTCCCAAGCGGTGCGGGTTATGACTTTCGCACGGTTTGTAGGGACTGTCAACAAAAAAATATCAAGCCACCAATTGGGAATAACCGGTTGTTTTGGTATGGATGGGAACTCAAATGGCTGAAGCAAACAAAATCATCTACTCCATGATCGGTGTCAGTAAGTCCCACGAAAAGAAGGCGATCCTCAAGGATATCCATCTCTCGTATTTCTACGGCGCGAAAATCGGCGTGCTCGGCCTCAACGGGTCGGGGAAAAGCTCGCTGCTGCGGATATCTGGCAGGAGTGGATACCAAATACGACGGACAGATCAGTTTGCAAAGCGGATACACAATCGGCTTGTTGGAGCAGGAGCCGAAGCTGGACGAGGGATTGACCGTCCGGCAAAACGTCGAGCAGGGTATGCAGGCAACGACGGATTTACTCGCTGAGTTCGAGCGGATCAACAATCGGCTGGCGGAGCCAATGAGCGATGATGAGATGAACAAGCTGCTCGAGAAACAGGGGCATGTGCAGGAGCAATTGGATGCGCTGAACGCGTGGGATTTGGATTCGCAGTTGGAGATGGCGATGGATGCCCTGCGGTGTCCGCCAGGGGATTCGCCGGTGAAAGTTTTGTCGGGTGGCGAGCGGCGGAGGGTGGCGCTGTGTCGGCTGTTGCTCAAGAAGCCGGATGTGTTGCTGCTGGATGAGCCGACGAACCATCTGGATGCGGAATCGGTCGCCTGGCTTGAGCAGCATTTGAGCCGATATGCGGGAACGATCATCGCGGTGACGCACGACCGGTATTTCCTGGATAACGTGGCGGGTTGGATTCTGGAACTGGACCGAGGGCGAGGGATTCCATGGAAGGGAAATTACACTTCCTGGCTGGAGCAAAAGAGCGCGCGGCTGGTGCAGGAGGAAAAGTCGGAAAGCAGCCGGCAGAAAGCTTTGGCGCATGAATTGGAATGGGTCAGGAAAAGCCCATCGGCGCGGCGCGCCAAATCAAAAGCTCGTCTTGCGGCGTACGAGGCAATGCTGAATCAAGATGCGCAAAAGAGGCGCAGGAAATCGAGATTTATATTCCGCCTGGGCCGCGGCTCGGGGGCAAAGTCATCGAGGCGATAAAGGTCACCAAGGCGTTTGGCGAGAAAATACTATTTCAGGATATGGATTTCGTTCTTCCGCCGAACGCCATCATCGGAGTAATCGGCCCGAACGGGGCAGGGAAGACAACGCTGTTTCGCATGATCACGGGACAGGAAAAACCGGATTCGGGCGAGCTTAAGCTCGGGGAAACCGTGAAACTTGCGTATGTCGAGCAGAGCCGCGATGCGCTGGACCCGGAGATCAACGTCTGGGAGGCGATCTCCGAGAAGCAGGAGAATATTCGGCTTGGTTCGGTCTCCGTCAATTCGCGAGCGTATGTTTCCAGATTTGGTTTTACCGGCACCGACCAGCAGCGGAGTGTCGGGACTCTTTCAGGCGGCGAGCGCAATCGCGTTCATCTGGCTCGAATTCTCAAGCAGGGGGCGAACGTGCTGCTCCTGGATGAGCCGACCAATGATCTGGATGTGAACACCATGCGGGCGTTGGAAGAAGCTTTGGAAAATTTCGCCGGCTGCGCCGTGGTGATTACGCATGACCGCTGGTTTCTGGACAGGATCGCAACGCACATTCTGGCATTCGAGGGCGAAAGCCAGGTCCGATTTTTCGAGGGGAACTTCAGCGAATACGAAGCCGAACGCAAACGCCGGTTGGGGATTGAAGCCGACCGGCCACATCGAATTTCTTACCGCAAATTGACACTGGGGTAGCCCACCGCGATGGGGCGCGCCTAAAATCGAAACGGAGACGGGGAAAGATTGCCTGGCCGATCCTCAACCGATGGTACGACTCTTGCTCAAGTTATTGGCGGAGCAAGATGTTTTGAAAGGGATGTACACATGGAAGAAAAAACACGAATGAGTGGATTTGCGTCGATGGACGAAGATAAGCAGCGTGAAATCGCCCGCAAGGGCGGATTGGCAGCCCATCGCAAGGGTACCGCCCACGAATTTACGACCGAGGAAGCCCGATTTGCCGGCCGCAAGGGGGGTCAGCAGGTCAGCGCCGACCGAAGCCACATGACCGAGATTGGCAGGCTCGGCGGGCGCCGATCGGCCGAGCGTCGTCGGAATCGCGCTTCGCGGGTGAGTCAGGAACCGGATCAGACGAGCCAACCTGTGGAGACGACTGAAAGCCAAGTGGGATAACCGGACGCGACAGTCCGTCAAATCGGCACAGCATCGTCACAAGTCACGACAAGTGGACGTGAATGGGGCTGCCTATCGAGCTCTGGCGGAATCGAATCCCTTGCGACGTACAAATTAATTTAGGCTATTAAGACGGGTTTGGGCGGCCGGATTAATGTGATGAAGATCACGAAAATCAGACCAGTCAGGCTCTGCCATGCGGCCAGGGGCGCGCGAACTTCGCTAACCAGCGGCGTTTGATTCATCGCGAAAGTTAGATTGTCGGTCGTGTCGTCGAAGGGATCGGCGGCAGTGATCAAATCATCGCTGTTAGTCGTTCCACCCCATTTAGAAACCGCCCCGTGGAGTTGGGTACCGGAATATTTCACTATGGCTTGGGTGTTCCGTGAGTCGATATTGTTTTCAACCCCCGGGCTCAACGGGGACATGAATGCGCTGGAGAGGCTGTCGATTGAGGCCGAGCGTGTCAGCGAAAAAGCGAATCCCGACCAGTCTTGGCCGGAAGCGTTTCCGAGATTGGGAGAGACCCGCCAATCTCCACTGGAGGTCGTATTCCCACCGGCGACCGAGACCGGAGCGGCATGCGAACAAAGCGCCCCAGCGCCCAAGGTTAGTGACAGCGCAGCCGCCACCGATGTCTTGAACAATACGCGCATTCCTAGACACTCCTTGATGAGCACAACGCCTAACAGCTTGAGCGGCAAGACGTCTGAATTGAAAGGCGGCGCCGAGGTTCTCTAACCGCTTACGCTACCCACACTTCTCGCAAGCCACCCAGCTTGAGAGGCACTCACGTTCGCTCCGTGCCAACCTGTGGTTCCGGGTTGGATGAAAATTACTATAGCCGGGTCGAGGTGCCAGTACAATTCCTAAATGTCCCGCAAATGCACTTGGTGCCAATAATTGCGGCTTCTGCAGACTGCAACTCTAGTATTGGCAGTGTCTTCCGATTAGCCACGATAGGGCCAATACATGCCAATGATCCCTTGGGCCAGTGGCATGAAAATAAGACGGCAGATCTGGTTTAAGGATAGAATCGAAGTGCCATCGGCTGGGCGGATCGATACATTAACACTGATGTGACAATCACTTACCGCTGGGATAAAAATCAGTACTGGTCGCGGAGCTGCGCGAGTCATTTTGCGCACCAATTCGCGGGCATTAGTCAATTCGGCTTGTAATTCATCAGATAAATGGGCACCGGCGGGGACCAAAGTGTCAATCTGGGAAAGATATCTAACCGCCGCATCTATCTGACTATTGCTTGCGCACGCGGATGCCAATCCGATCAGGATATCCAGGCTCTTGGGATTGAGGGCATATCCCTTTTCAAATGCGGCAATCGCGTCGGCTGGACGGCCCTCCTTGAGAAGGACTCTGGCCAACGTGTCGTAAAAGTTGAACGCTTCGGGATCACTTCCATTCCTGGCGATCGCCTTGGAGATAAGATCCTCAGCTTCCTTGAGCGAATCGGGCGATCCGGTTTGCCTCAACAGATCGGCCAGGTTGTTTTGGGCGATGGAATTGGTTGGATCAAGTTTCAGCGCCTGCCGGTAGGCCTGCTGAGCGGTCGTGAAATCGTGCTGCCCGGCGGCAGCGCCGGCGTAAGTAAGCCATTGCGCCGCGCCCATTTTCGGATTCTGCAAAAATGGCTTGAGCGCATCGGCCGCCGCTGTAAAGTCCTGCGGATAATCCTGCCGTTCGGCGCACGCGACATAGACTTCAGCGAGATCGCCCTGCTCATCGATCGAGTTGGCGGTCAGCAACGGCTTGATCTGCGAAATCCAATTTCCCGAAGCTTCCCCATTTGCGAATGATACCGGTGCCAGGTCCAGCCAGACGAGCCGCCATTTCGGGGAATCTTTCACCAGCGGCTGAAGCAGTCCGGCGGCGTCAGATTCGCGGCCTGCACGAATGAGAAGCCTCGGCGTATGTGGACAAGAGCATCTGGTTGTCGTCGGGATGGGCTTTGGCATCGTCAATATAGGGCGACAGGCGGTCAATGGCGTCCAGCGGCTGCTCGTTGGCGAGATCGGCGATGGCGATGAACTGGTCGGCAGGACGCGGATTCTCCGTCACGCGCTGACGCCAATCGCGGCCGGCAATCATGGCATCGTTCCAATTGCCCGCGGCGGCGTTCACTTCGGCGGTCGTCCGCGCGGCATCCACCGAACGCGGGAAACGACCCATTGCCTTGCGGGCTATTGCCACCGCTTCAACCGCGTTGCCGGAAGACATTAACCGGCGGCTCACCAGTTCATAAGCGGGCTCGAAGTCAGGATATTTATCCAGAAGAGCGCGAACCTGCGGCAAGGTCGAGTCGGGGTCGGTCGCAACGGCAATCGTATCGATCGCCGCGGCGTTTTGTGGATCGTTGGTAAAGGCTTCGATCACCGTTGTCATTTCATCGGGCCGCGGATAGTTGGACAGTTCGGTCTGAACCCGCGCCAAGTTGGCGATAGACGTGTTATCCGGCCAGCGCGAAGCGGCGGCGGTGGCCGCAGCGCGGGCGTTGACCCAGTCATGCTGGCGAATAAGGAATCCGATCTGGTGGATTGAAGCGTCTGGATCGTCGCCCCCGGATTTCACAGCGTCATCATAAAGTTTCCGGGCAGAGTCGGGACTGCCATGTTCCTCCTGGAATGCCGCTTGGATGATCTGCCGTTGCCCCGCGGGCAATTGCAGTTCGACCAGGCGGTCGAGGAATTTCTGGGCCTCCGGCATGCGGTGTTGCGCCGAAGAAGTCCGCGGCCTCGCGGATCGTGTTCACATCAAGTGATTTCGCATTTACGAGGGTGAAATAAATCGCCGCCGCATCGTTCGGCCGGTTTTCGACGCGATAAACCTTGGCGAGGGTTGCGTCATGAAGAACGCGGTTGGTGGCGTTGGGATAGGCGACGAGCATGTTTTCAGCGCGCTGCATATCGCCTTCGGCGGCGAGGATGGTGGCCGCCGCCAGCGCCAAGTCCGGCGGGATATTGCTCATTCCCGCCAACCGGTCGAACACGACCTGAACATCTTGAGTCCTGCCGGCGTTATGCAGTGCCTGTAGATAGGCAAATTGGGCCTGCGGCGATTGCGGCGCCAATTCGGAGGCCTTGCGCCATTCGTCCAGGCTCGGCGAGAGGTCCTTGAGCCGGTCATACGCCGTCGCCAGCAAAACGTGCGGCAGGTATTCGTCCGGGCTTTCGTTGATCACGGTCGTGAGAAGCGCCACCGCGTCGGTCGCGTTTTTGTCGCCCTGGTCTCCGGAAAGCAGCCAACGGGCGTAGGCTGTCTTCCAGCCAATCGCCGAATCTCCGGTCAGGGCTTTCAACCGGTCGATCGTCTGGCGGATAAAGTCGCGGTTGGTCCACGCGGAATTTCCGTCGGTGAGGATCGTGGACTGAACCATGACATCGCCGGGATATTTGTCTCCAAGCTTCTGCCATTGGGCGGCGGCGGCCGGATCGCGGGCGGCTTCGCGATACTGGCAGATCGCGCGATCCCAATAGGCTTCATTGCCCGCGGTTTTATCTTTCGACTGGCAGCCAATCAGGTACGCCAGTCCGTCGTCGGCTCGACCAGCGTTCAGCGAATCGATCGCCCGCGCAAAAGCCAGCCGAGGCGTCACGCCATATTTCGCCTCAATGGCGGAATAAATCGTCGACTCCAAGCCGAGTTTGGCGGTGCGGCTCGTCTGGACAAGATTCATGAGCAGATCTTCCCCGCCATTGCCGGGGTTTTTGCAAGACTGCTTAATGACGTCGATCGCCGCATCGCGCTGGCCTGTCTCGGCGAGGAGCGCGACATAAATCGGAAGGGTTTCCGGTTCGTTGGGAATCTGAGCCTGAAGTTGCTTGACCTCATTGAGCAGATCCGAAGTGTTGGCCGATCCCCGCAATGCCACCAGACGGGCATAGCTGACCTGGATATTGACGGTCGCGGCATCCAGGTCCACCGTTCCCGATGTGTTTGTGCCCGCGAGTCGCGCGTCTTCCGCGGCTCTGGCGGCTTCATCGGTCGCGCCCTGGCCCTCAGCGATCAGGAGTTGTGCCAGGCGAACGTGCGGCCCCGCCCAGCTCGGCAGGGACTGGCACGCTTGCCGGAATTCGCTGATTGCCAATTCGCTCTCGCCCATCTCCGCATAGGCGTCGCCCAGAAGAGACGATATATAGCCATTGTCCGGTGACGTGGTCTGCGCATCCTGATAGTGGGCCAGCCTCGTTTTCGAATCCTCCGGCGGTGTGCTGTACTGAGCCTTCAAAGCCGTCGCCCAGGCATAAGCCGGATGGTCGTCGCTTCCGCGGGCATTCAAGTCATCGATCAGCGCATTGGCGTCGCGGATTTGGCCGAGTTGATGAAGGGCCATTGCCTTATACGCGATCTGATCGACGCTGGCTCCGTCGGAAGTCGCGTCCAAACCTTTAAGGCGGGAGATGACTTCGGATAATTTCCGGTTTTCCCAAAGCCGGACGATCGTTTGCTGAATCAATTGCGGATCGTTGAATTTCGCCGACGCGCGATCAAGCAAATCGCTCGCAACTCCGTATTCGGCCAGTCCATCCAGAAGTGCAATCGTGGTCTTCGCGAATTGAACGGAAGGCGGATCGGCCTTTGCCGCATCAAGAATCAGCGAACGGTATTGCTTGAAATCGTCCCGGCTCTCCTCTGGAGTCGCCGGACTGTTCCGCGTGTAATAATAAGCCAGGGCTTTGACGATCTTGTACCGCGGATCGGCGGGATACTTGATCAGGAGGTCGTCGGCGTGCTTCTGCATTTCACTGGCAGGATGGGATGTTGACTCCATAACCTGGAAATAGATCCTCTGCAGCTCCAGATCAGTCGGAGCCAGCTCAACGTAGCGTTGCACCGCCGGCGCGGCGTCGGCGAATTTCTGCTCGCGAAAATTGATCTCGACCACGGCTTTGAGTGCCGGCAGGTCGTCCGGGTTACTTCGAAGGAGGTCGCCTGCTCGGATTAACGCGTCGGGGGCATACGAAGAATAAGGCGCTTCCATCTCGATCAGATGTTCCCGGGCATGGACATCGTCTGGAACCAGCGCGCAGTAGCGACGCAGCGTGGTTACCGCGGTGACGATATAATCCTCGTTTTTGGTCGGTATTTTGGCCCTGGCGTTGGCGAAAGCCAGCAGTGCCTGCGGATCCATTCCTTGCGGATTGCGCTCTTGTTCGTGGTTGATGTATTCGGTCAGTTTGTCGATCGCGGTCTGGTAGTCCCCGGCGCGATAGGCATCAAGGCCGACTTGTTTGTCCTGGAGAAGCTTGCGTTCGGCAACGGCGATGCGGTAGCTGTAAAGCCACGCCGCCGAGACGGAGAACAAGGCGACACCAATGAGCAAAATAAGGAGTCGCCGCTTGGTTTTGGGACGGATCGTCATGATTTGGATACCTTGCGAAATATCTGCGTGATCGTTTTCCAGATAATCCAAAGATCAAGGCGCCACGAGCGGTTCTCAACGTATTCGATATCGTACTTGATCCATTCCTGGAAGTCGGACCCGATGCGGCGCGTTCGATGGATTTGCCACAATCCGGTGATTCCGGGCCGGACGCTCAGTCGCGCGTCCCGCCACGGCGGGCAATATTGGTTTTCCCCGCGCGGGCTGGGTCGCGGACCCACGACAGACATGTGTCCCAGCAGGACGTTGATGAACTGGGGCAGTTCGTCGAAGTTGTATCTTCTGAGAATTTTCCCCACCCTCGTGAGTCGGGGATCTTTGGCGATGTAAAACTGGGGACCGTCGGCTTCGTTCTTTGCTTTAAGTTCTTCCTTTTGTTTCTCGGCATCCTTCCGCATCGATCGGAACTTAATACAGGGAAAGTCATCACCACCGGCAGTCTGCCGCCGATGCGCGAAGAAAAATGGCCGACCGTCTTCAATCCAGATCGCCACGATGATGAAGGGATACAACCAGCTTGTCGCCAGGAGCACCGCGAGACTGAAAACTATGTCGAAGGCTCGCTTGAACGTGCTTTCGAGCAAATTGGTGTCTCTCACGGTTGCTTCGCTGGGGATTTCCCGGGGAATGTCGCGAGGTTCGATATTCAGCCACTCGATTTCCTCGGCTGGCGGCCGCGATTCCGGATCGTCCCAAATGATTGCCGGTCCGACAATCGTAGTCCCGCCGTCTACCTGCCGGCCCGCGCCGACCCAGACCGGACCTACGAATCTCGCGGCCGGATCGATCCCGCTTTGCGGGTCTTTCCAGACCTGGCGCTCAAATGGCTCGGCTCTGGCGATGGTGGAATCGGGATGTTGCCATACGGCGGTCAAATCTCGCAGGAACCAGGCGATTTCGCGGTCGGTGCTTCGGTCAAAAGCGCTTCCATCTATGGAAAGCGTGCTGCGATCGCTCTGCGGGATGTAACCGCGCAGTCGCCGCCAGCCCGAAAGCGGATCGGATGCCGACTGCCATAGTTTGGCGATCTCCTGCTCGGGCGTGAGCACCGCTCGCGCCAGGCGAAGATCTTCCGATCCATCGTACAAGCGTTGAAACCTGACGAAACGATTGTGGTCGTCGGTGATGACTTTCTCGCGATATCCCTTTTCGCGCCGGTCGTGGAGGCGCAGAAACAAAACCTGCGGCTTAAGCCAATTCAATACGTCGATAACGCTGACCATCTTGAAAAGAACAAGCGAGCGCGGATCGGTCAGAAGAAAGAGTTCGGCATGATGGATGATTTCAGAGGGTTCGCCCTGCCGCACGACCTGCACGCCGTGCGCCGCCCAGAAGCGGTGATGAAGAGCGACCGGGTCCAAACCCCAAATCGTGCCGCATTTCCCGGAACCGGCCGTTCAGGGGCCGCCGACCGATGGGGGCGTTCTGTATGCAGCACCGTCATAGCGGTCGATCAGTGTTCATTTCCCGAGGTGCTCCGCACGGACGACGCCACCGCGCGCGCCACGGGACCGATTGCCTCGCTGCGCCGTCCATCGGTGCCCGCCGGAACGGAACTGAGCCCCAGGCGATTGGTGGACCGTTCGAAATCGTGGGATTGAGCGCGATTGAAGACGACGCCGGCAAGCTTGCCGCCAATTGCGTGGAGATGCGCCAGTGCGCGATCGACGAGTTGCCGCTGCTGGCCGCGCGATACGCAAAGCACGACGCCATCCGCTGCAACGGCCACGGGAGATGCTTCGATGCTCCCCAGGATGGGACCGGTATCGATCAGAACGACGTCGAATTGTTTTGCGCCTCGTCGACGAGGCGCCGGACCGCCGCGGGCGAAACGGTGCCCGTATATCCTCCCATGGCGCGACCGACGGGAAGGAAAGACAGATCGGCGACGTCGGTGGTCCTGATAAACGGAGCGATGTCGCGCGAAGCCATGGCTTCGAGGATGCCGTGTTCGGCGTTAACGTTGAGCCGTGCTGTCAGACCGCCGCCAATCAGGTCGCCGTCAATCAGAAGCGTGCGTGATCCGCTGGCGGCGAAGCTCAGTCCCAGCGCCAGGGTCAAACTGGTCTTACCGTCGCCCGGCGAAGCGCTGGTGATCGCGAACACCCTGCGTTCGGTGCTGTGGCCGGTGATCTGAAGGATCGTCCGAATCTGGTGGACGCAATGCGCCGCGGTAGCGGCCTGGGCCGGATCGGTCAAAAGGTCGGGCAAATTCGGCAGAATTCCGAGCAGTGGAATTCCGGTCATATCGCTGTTGGCTTCGTCGCTGTAGCGGAAGCGTCCATCGAGGACGCTCAGCAGCAGAACAACAAGGGTCGGCATCAGCGCCCCGCCGAAGAATCCTATTGCCGTCATGATCCAGCGCCGATCCACGGAGGGTTCATTCCCCACGAAAGGACTGACGATCACGCGCATCTGATTTTTCTCGGTCAGGTTCTGCACCCCGAGCAGCCGCTCGTAGTCCGCGTTGGTCCTTTGAAGATTGTCCTGCGCGGTTTGGTTGGTGTTCTTCAGGTCGCTGATCATCTGCGAGTATTTGCCGATCGAGTCGCACTTGGCTTTCTGCTTGTCATACTGAGTTTGCAATATTCCAATCCTCATCTTCAGAGTGAGGATTTCTTCATTCATGGAAGTGGGCCCCGGCCGGCCATCTGGGCCGTTAACGGCCCGGTATCCCTGGCCGAACGATTCAATGTAATCCTCAATGGCCTTGTCCTTGACGGCCAGTGCATTGCGGAATTGCTTTACGAGCGGATTCTCATCGCCGTAGCCGTCGAGTTTCATTTCCTGCATCCTGGCGGCGATCTGATCTCGCTCGCTGAGCATTTGCTTGAGGACTCCGTTGTCAATTGTCTCGATCTGCTCCTGGGTAAATTGCGAGGTTCGCGTGGTCGGATTGTCACCGGCATCGAAACCGCCCTGCTGAATCGCGGCCAAAGACCCCTGATCGATCTCCAGTTGCATTTTCGCTTCGCTTAGGTCGTTGCCGAGTTTGCCCAATTCGGCCATGTTCTGGCTTTGGAACGTGGTCAGATCATCCGTGTCCAAAAAGCTTTGAATATCGCGGAGCCGCTGCTGGCAAGTATTGATCTGGTCCTGATACCTCGTCCGGTCATTATCGAGTTCCTGGAGCTTCCCCGTATACATCATCGGGTCCATCTGATCGAAGAACTCGGTGAACGCTTTAAGAGTCGACTTCGCCCCCGCCAGGGCCATGCTCCGGTCGGGATCACTGAAGGTGACCATCACCATCGACGTGTCCATTGGATAGTTTTGTGCGGTCAGATTCTGGGCGAAGTGACTCACCGATGCTTGATCCTGCGGAGGCGAGCCACCGGCGGACTTCCATTCATCTTCCTCCATCGCCCGCTGGATCAGTTCGGGGTTCTTCATCATCGCGACTTGCGTTTGCAGGAGCCGCTCGTAATCCGGGATAGGATCGCCCACGGCGCTGCTCAGATTGGGGACCGTCGGGCTGATATCAACCTGAAATTGACCGTTGAACAATGGTTTTTGGAGAAGATATCCCGTCAGCGCCCCGGCAACGCCAAACAGCAAACCCATCGTGATCACAAGTGGATACCGTCCGCGCAGGAGACGGTGAATCTTCTTAAGCCCCATGGGCTTGGCCTGTTGATTGCCCCCGTTCTCATTGCCGAATTCGTTTCCGCCGAGGGGCAAACCAGTAGAGTTCGCCAATTGCATTTCGTTTGTCATAATTTAATTGCCTCCAGAGGGGCGGTTTTCCAGCGTAAGCAGCAGATTCTCGCACGGAGTCAACATTTCGAGCAATGCCTGATCCCGCTGTTGCGGGGTCATTTGCGGACCCGTGACCAGTTGAAATTCGGCAGCGCCGTAAAAGCGGCGCTGGTAGTCCTCTCCAGACGTATAGACGCAAGTGATGTCCGGATATATGACTCCGTCGAATTCCTTGTGCGAGACGGTCCGGCCAGGAACCAGTGGCATGACGAAAAAATTATAGACCACCTGCTCCTGGTCAGTAGGACTCTTGGCCGCAAAGTGGTATTCCATTCCATTGATGTCCATGTGGGGCAAATGCCACACTCGCGCCACGGTTTGATCCTTCAACTCTTCTTTGCCCTGGGCCGGATAGCAGTTCGGCGGATAGTGCCCCATCAAGTCGGCAGCGTTGCTGCAATTTACGATCAAAAGTGAAACCAATTCCCTTGCCTGGTCATTCACGTATTCCCGGCTGAGAATCGCGTTGGGATGCAGGAGTTCAATCGCGGGCCGGGGAACTTCGACGTCCCGGCCCACCCAGGCGCCCGCCGAGGCCGGGATGAGATACGGGACCGCATTGACCGCGTCCCTGCAGCGCTGCAAATGTGGCGTTGCCTCGGATGCCTGAAGATGGGTGCGCGACTCCGCGACCATCCCGGTCAGCATCAGGAGCGAAATCATCGGCCACAGCCAGATGCCCCTGCCTAAATTTCTGTGTCTCGACTTCAATTCAGTTCTCCAAATTCCATCATTGAGACGCCAACGTATATTCGTTTACCGGGATCATCGCCCATTGAAGCGTCTTGATCAGGGCATACAGCATTCCGAACGCCAGGGGAAGCATGGCCCAGCCGGCGAATGCGTGAAATTTCGGGGCATAATCTGGCATGTAACCATACATCCAGATCGTTGGGATCACCCGAACCACGTTGCAAAAAATCGCCGCCAGGGGACTCATCAAAAGGATCATCGCCCGCACATAATTCTTCAGCGGCATAGCGAAGCAAAATGCAAACCCGACCATAATCAGTGAAAACACCATCCGCAGTCCGTTGCATGCCTCGGCGACGAGGACGGCGTGGCCGTTGATCGTCAGCGCGTTGCCGTTAACTTCGGTGTTTACGACTCCGCCCGCCTCAAGCAACCGTTGGGTGATCGACGCGGTCCAATTTTGCAATGGCGCCGCGATCGCCAGGCGAATACGCCCGGGTGCGGGAACCAGGAAGATCAGGAGCAAAAACGCCGGAAAAAATCGGAAGAACACGCCTTTGCCCAATACCGAGAGCAAGCATCCAATCACCACAAGGACCGCTCCACCGTGCCAGAAGCTCTGGATTCCCCGGTAGAATCCGAGTGAATTAAGGAACCAGCCGACGGCAATCAGGAAAGGCCCAAGAATCCGCCCCGTTGGCCGGCAATATCTCAATCGCATCCGCCGCACCCACACCAGGAAGCATGCCACCAGCGGGACCACAAAGATGTGGCTGTATTCTTCGTCGTTGCGCGCGATATTATAAATGTCGCTCCATGCGGGAAAAGTCGCGAGAACCCCCAGCGCGCCCATCAACGCGGCAAGGCCCACATGGGCCAGAGTTAATCGATCATCTCGCAATACAGGTAGTCTCATACGAAAACTCGTTCAATATCGAGCCGCGCCGCCGTTCCCGACGGGCTCGATGTATTGATCGACCACTTCGCGGTCTTTACGGACGGTTCCGGCAACGACGGACCGAACAACCACGGCGTTGGCCTCAACTTTCGCGCCCGCGAGCACCACGGAATCATGAATGCGCGCGCTCGGAGCGACCGTAGCGCCGGGCTCCACGATCGCGAAGGTCGACTTCCAATCTTCCGCCCACGGGTCGGTCGCCGCAGCGCGCGTCGGTTGATGCACCGCTCGCAACGCCGCGATATAGTCCGATAACGTCCGAATTGCCAAGCCCGTCGGCCGCCGACACTGCACAACTCGAACGTCGTGTTTCGACGCTATAATCGGCAATGCCTGCTCCTTCATATCGACGAATCCAATGCGCGGAATAAGCCGCAGGGTTCGGCACGTTATCAGCATCAATCCACTCGGTTCACCGTCGCGGTGGCCGATCAGGCTCACAACGCCGCGAGTCTTCATCAACGATAGAGTCAATGCGGGGAGGGCATCGAGCAGCACCTGCGTGGCATTGCCCACGAGGATCAAATCGTCATCTTCATAGTCCACGGCAATGTTCGCCAGCAGACCCCCGGTGCCGAGGTATTCCGATCTGTCGCGCTCCATCCGATAATATTCCGAGCCGGGAACTCCAATCGCGCTTTGAGGCTCTAATGCGTTCAGGTCGACCAACAGCCTCACCGGGAGATTCTTCAATCCGAATGTTGCTGCGACGGCGGCCGCTTCCCCAAGCCAGCGAGTCAAAATGGTCTTTCCATTGCCGACTGGGAGATCAAACGGGCTCCTGCCGAGCGATCCACCAAATGCCGTTTGACGGACCACGCCGCCCAAAAGAACTAACCCCTTCAAACGGCCACCGCTGTGGGCGGGCGTTTCGCGCCTTTCGGGGAAATCGTTCAGCTCGCGGACCGCGCCGTCGCCGGGTGTGGCCGGTGTGGGCATGCGTGACACGATCGCATCGACAGATTCCGTGTTTTGGCCGGTTTTCGCTGGAATGATTCGGGCTTTTTCTGTGGCGATGTTCATTTGATCCCGATCTTCAGTCGATGGGCCGCCGAGTTCGGCTGGTCGATGCAATACTCGGGCGAAACCTCCTTCAGCATCCACCGACGACGTCCGCGGAGCTGGATCCGCGGTACCGTCAATCCACCGAGATTCTCCTTCCTTCACTTGCATGGCATTGAGCGTCCAAGGGACGCAAACTTCTCTGCGATTGAGCTTTAAGCAAAAGCCCGTGCCGGACCCACTGATGAAAGAGCAGCAATATCGCGAACTCCGTTCGCAACTGCAACCGATATTATAAGACCGCAATCAAGTTATATAACGGCATTTTTACGAACCGGGCGGCTTTTTGTTCCCACCGCGCAACTTAACTTATGCTCAGCGTTTCTTTTATCGACACAACCCCACCGCGCCATCAGTGGCAGCAAAGCTGCGCAATCTTTGTATTTTCGGCTATCCGTGCGGGGTTCCGAAAGCTGTGCCGAGGATCCAATTGGTTCAGGGATATGAACAAGTAATTGACACGTCGAAATCCCCGGTGTCATAATTTCGAAGCAAACCGAAGGAAAAAGATAGTGGGTCGTTACCTTTTGCCGGCGGTCGTCGGCCAGCGAAGGAGCGTCGCCAGCATATTACGCTCCGCGGCAAATTCGGGCGAATTCCTGCCGCCGAACATCAAAAGCTTAAAGAATCGCGAACCGGAACTGACGATATCCACGGCGCGCAGTAGGATTTCCGCGGCCAGGCCATAGCACTGGCGCTGTATGAGGTATCTCGCCTGCCAAATGAGTGTGTTGCGTTGATTTGAATCGAGCCTGTTGGGATCGCCGGACGCGCCGCCAGGATGGAGAACCGACACCTGCGGGTCGTACCAGACTTTCCCACCGTGTTGGCGCGTTCGATGACAGAATTCAACATCCTCACCGTACGAGAAGAACATCGTGTCCAGGCCGCCGATTTTGTCGATCACCCTCCGCCGGATAAACAGGAATGCGCTGCCGACCCATTCGACTTCGCGATCGACATTGCGGCGGTCCCAGGTGAGATCATCCAAGTCTGCCCAGGCAAATGCTTTGGGCCAGAGCACCGGCAATCCGAAACTATTCGCCGCCATCCGCAAAGGATTCGGCAGCCGGCGTGCGATGTTTTGTGCGGTCCCATCGGAGTTGAGCACCATGCAGCTCAGAACGGCGATCGATCGATCGGAATCCATTTTTTGATAGCAGTGCCGCAGGACGTCTTCGCCGACGATGGTATCGCTGTTCAAAAGAAGGACGTACTGGGCTTCGCGATGGTCGAGGAGCGTGTCCATCGCAAAATTGTTACCGCCGGCGAATCCACGATTCGTTTCTGAGATCTTCAAAGTGGCCCAGGTTTCCCAGCGGTTTTTCTTTATGGCTTGCCGCAGGAGAGCGACCGAATCGTCCCCGGAAGCGTTATCGACCACTACGACCTGCGTTTCCGGGACATCGCCGATCTGAGGCGCGTAGCGATGCCAGGCAGTCAATGGTGATTTGCGGCGTCCGATAATTGATAATGATTACGAGCAACTTCATTCGGCAATACCCACAGTGGTCGCGCTTTTGGCGCGATTGCGGCTTTCTATCGCTTCAATCGTCAATTCCGGCGGTGGCATATACCAATTTCTCGTTGTGATAATAATAGACCGCCGCGAACTTGATCGCTCTTTTAGCGGCTTTTTGAGGTTTTGCTGAAGGATGAGGGGCAATTGTCCCCTTAGCCCAGTCCGGTTCCCCGAGAGCATCTCGCTGCCCACCTCACATTTGACGATATATGAAAACCTATGACGACCTCGGGGAAACATAATGCAAGCTGACGTAGCCATAATCGGCGGGGGCATCGTCGGGCTTGCGATTGCTTATCAGCTCACCCGGCAATTTCCGAATCAGCGCGTTGTCGTGCTGGAGAAAGAAGCCAATGTCGCCGCTCATCAAACCGGTCATAACTCTGGTGTGCTGCATTCCGGCATTTACTACAAGCCTGGCTCGCTCAAAGCCATCAACTGCCGGGCCGGTAAGCAGGCCATGGAGGCATTTTGCACTACCGAAGGAATTCCATTTGAAATTTGCGGCAAGGTAATCGTGGCCGTGGATGAGTCAGAGCTCCCTGCTCTCGACCGCCTTTACGAACGGGGACTGGCCAACGGAGTGCGATGCGAGATGATTGACCCGGTTCGGCTTCGGGAGTTGGAACCGCACGCAGCCGGAGTACGCGCTATCCATGTTGCCGAGACCGGCATTGTCGATTACCGGCAAGTATGCGACCGCCTGGTCAAGCGCGTGATCGAGCGCGAAGGGCAGGTGCTCACCAACGCTCGGGTGACAAGAATGACGCAACGGCCGGACAGCGTCGTTATCCATAGCACGGCCGTTGATGTGACAGCCAAATGCGTGGTAACTTGCGCCGGTTTGCAATGTGACCGGGTCACCGCCATGAGCGATCAGACGCTCGACGCCAAGATTGTTCCGTTTCGCGGGGAGTATTACGCATTAAAGCCGGCGGCAAGCCACCTGTGCCGCAATCTCATTTATCCAGTCCCGGATCCAAAGTTTCCGTTTCTGGGAGTCCATTTCACGCGGATGATTCGCGGCGGCGTGGAATGCGGCCCCAATGCCGTGCTGGCTTTTGCCCGTGAGGGCTACCGCAAAACCGATATAAACCTTGCTGATCTGGCCGAGACTCTGACCTACCCCGGCTTCCTCAAAATGGTGCGCCGACATTGGCGCATGGGGATCGGCGAGATTTGGCGCTCTTACAGCAAGCAGGCGTTCGTCCGCGCGCTGACAGCGCCTTATGCCCGCGATCCGTGCGGAGGATCTCGACGCCATTCCGGCCGGCGTGCGGGCGCAGTTGGTCGTCCGGGACGGCAGTCTAGTCGACGAAGTCGTCATTCGCGAAAACGAGCGTGTCGTCAACATCGGCAACACCCCCTCGCCGGCCGCCACCGCGTCGCTCAACATCAGCAAGTTGATTGTCGAAAGGATTGCCGCGCGCTTGACCCAGTGAATACCGGACCCAAACCCCGTTGAACGCTTGTCCAAGGGATGTATGCTTGTCGCAACGAAGTGGAGTGCCAGCATGGAGGCGCCGACAAAATGATCAGTGTCATCATTCCTGCGCACAACGAGGCCAACGTGATCGCCCGCTGTCTTTCAGCGATGCTGGAAGGCGCGGCTCCGGGCGAAGTGCAGATCGTGGTTGCCTGTAACGGCTGCACCGATGAGACTGCAAAAATTGCTCGGGGATTCGGCGACGCGGTTCAAGTGATTGAAACGCCGGTAGCCTCCAAAAGTGAAGCTCTGAACCTGGCGGACCGGGCCGCACATGGATTTCCGAGGTTTTACGTCGATGCGGACGTCGTTTTGCCACACGATGCGATGCTCAAGGTCGCCGATGTGTTGCGACAAGGTAACGTGCTGGCCGCAGCGCCAGCCGTGAAATTTGACGTTACCGATCGGCCTTGGACAGTCCGGGCTTTCTATGAGATCTGGTCTCGGCTTCCGTACTTGCGCACCGGCATGATCGGGTCGGGCGTCTATGCCATCTCCGAAGCTGGGCGGAAGAGATTTGAATCGTTTCCGCGTTTGACAGCCGATGATGCGTTTGCCCGGCTGCATTTTAGTCCAGAGGAGCGGCAGACGGTTGACTCATGCTTCTTTACCGTCTCGGTACCGCGCAGCCTCGGGTCCGTGGTGGATATCAAGACTCGCAGCCATTTTGGAAATTTTGAACTCCAACAGCATTATCCACAACTATGGAAAAATGAAGAGTCCGATCATCGCTCCGCAATTGGGCAGCTATTGCTGAGGCCCTGGCTTTGGCCGGCGATGGCGATTTACGGTTACGTTAAGGTGATGGCGCGGATTCGGACGCGTCGAAAATATAAACTTGGCGATCACCGATTATGGGAGCGCGACGAAAGCTCGCGTCAGGCTTCTCCGAGCGCGCCGCGAGTTGATTGACGGGTCTGGTCCGCGTGGAACCAATGGATACTGCTCAACATTCGGGACTTCGAGTTACGACTATGGAATATGCTCCAGCCGTCCGCATCCCTCCCGCGCCGTTCGTCGGACGCCTGCGCCTGGCGGCGCGCTGGGCGAGATTTTGTCTGACATCACTACGAAGCGGATACTGGGATTTCGCGGGTCACGCGGTTGTCGGTGAGGCCGACCTGGTCAAATTGACCCTCGCGGATATCTTGCCTCGTCGCGCAAAAGTCGAATGCAATGTGTGCGGGTGGAACGGCCAGCGCTTTTATCCCAACGTCGGGCCCGGCTACAACGAGCGCAAAACGCTCTGCCCCGGTTGCCGTTGTCTCGATCGGCATCGCTCACTTCTAGCGGTGTTGACGCATGAAACTGAATTCTTCTCTCCCGGTAAGCGCATTGTCGAAGTTGCCCCCATGCGCCGGCTGGAGTCGCTTTATCTCGCGCAGCCCGGAATTCAATACACCAGTTTTGACATCGAGCGCCATGCGATGGAAAAAGGGGACATCACTCAAATGCGCTATGCCGACAATTCAGTCGACTTTTTTGTCTGCTTTCATGTTCTCGAACACATTCCGGATGAAAAGAAGGCTCTGTCCGAAATTCATCGCATTCTCAGCCCCGGCGCCATCGCGGTGTTTCAAGTTCCAATCGATTGGTCGGTTGACATCAGCTACGAATACGCCGCCAGCGATCCGCGAGAGGTCGGCCACGTGCGGCGCTACGGTAAGGACTTCGACCAGCGATTGGCGTCCGCCGGATTCAACGTCACGGCCCACAGCATCCGCGATTTTGCGAGCGAATCAGAACAAGCGCATTTCGGTTTCTCGAGCGAGCCAATCTACTTTGCCGCAAAACCGACCTGATAAACGGTCAAGTTATCCCAGCTTTCCAAGATAGGCTGGTCTCCCGATGGGGCACCATAGCGCCTGTGCGACAGTTATTTGATTAAGTGCATACTACCCGTTGTCGATAACTTTCGGTTGGAGTCGCGTTGCGTGTCCACCACGCATCGCTAGTGGGGTGGGAGCATAATCCCACCCATTTTTCGCGCTGAGGGCAGAACGATGACTACATGGTGGTTAATCGGAATCGTTGCATTTTTGGCCGTCACGGCAGCCGGCTGCTTTATCCTGCGCGATTCACATACCGGCAATAAATTCTCTGAAGACGATATCTATAGCGGGGAATTCAGAGGGAATTAAGATTTTCAAATCAGTCCGCCGCACTCAATCTAAATTGGAATTTGTGGCGCATCTCCCTTAAACCCGGCGACGCCGTGACAGGAAGCCGATGCCACCGACGACAAGCAAGCTTAGCGAAGCCGGTTCCGGGACGGTGGCGGTCGTCAGGTCATCGGCAGTCACTGCGTAGGTCGGTGCTTCAGCGTCGATCATGGATCCAGTGGGGTCCACATTTCCTTCCCACGACAAGGGTCCGCCAATATAGTTCTCGTTGATAAGTCCGTACGCTTCATCAGAACCTATTATGTTGTCGGTGACGCTGTTCGACCCCTGCCCGCATAAACTAAACACAAAGCCGCCGCCGTCCAGGTAATTGTCCTGCACCGTTACTGGGCCGACCACATCACCCGTAGCATAGGGGATCGTGAAGATATCTACGTTGGATATGCTGTAATTTACTCCATTGACGGTTGTGAAAACTGGCGTGTCAAAATTGTTGCCGGTGACGTTTAGGTATGCGCCTTTCTCAAAGAAAATATCGTCGACGTGATCGATCCCATTGAAGTTTGCCTCGGTCGGATTACTCGTAAGGCCCAGCGCATTCCAGCCGATCGAATGCAGCCAGCAGCCGCTTACCGTCGACGACCCACTAAGTTGAAACGGTGAAGTGGGGAGGTCGTACATATTCAAATTCAGGAATTTGGCGTTGTTGGAAGAACTGAAGACACCGACAGTGCCGGCGGCGCCGCCGGTGATTGAAGTATTTTCAAGGGTAAAATTGTCGGCTCCCGCATCCACGTCAACAATGCTGGAGTTTCCACCCGGCTGATTAATGGCAATGTCAGGCGCGGTGATCGTGCAATTTTCCACGGTCACGTCCGGCGCATCGACTTCGATTGAGCCATTGATGGCGAGATTCTGAATAACCGCGCCCGGCGTCGTAATAACGAGCGAGCCACTGGGCGTCAGAATGCCGGGATTAGTCGGACCCGTATTCGTTGGGCCGGGCGTCAACGCGCCATTGAGCAAAGTGCCCGGAGCTGCGATGGCAGCTGTCGCCGTGCAAAGCGTGGTTGCCAGAAATGCCAATTTGAACGAACGCATTATCTCTCCCATTTTTATTGAGCCTTCTTGAAACAATAGCGGGGCCGCGATGTTCGATGCCTCCGCACGCTCCGATAATACTGAAATCAACGATTGCGAAACATTAAGAGTCGACAAGAAAATAAAAGATTTATTCGTTATGGTATTCCGCACAACTGAGGGGCTTTCCACGGGACATTGCGATGATGATGATGATCTTGCCCAAGGCGCGCGCCCAATGTTCGCGATGAAGCCCAATTGGAATGGCCCTGTTCATCGGAACTGCCGTCGTGCAATCGCGTATTCGAGCAGGTCGTTCGCACCCCGTTCAGAAAGCAGCGCGCGCCGAAGGGCCAGCCCAAACTGAGTGTTCGCAACGCCAAGTAACCAAGCGCCAGAGCGGCCGCAACTTCACGATATTCGTAATCCCGAGTCAGAATCCATTCTCCCATTGCTTCAGCGCGTCCCGATTTTGCCCTTACTTCTTTCGATCACCGATTTGACGGCTCCAAACAGAACCACCGCAATGCAATAACAAGGTGATCGATATAGTCTCATAATCGAGTGGCTGGAGAGTCGCAATTAAAATTCAGGTGAGGTCTTTTTTTCGCCGACGATTGGTGTAAGGTGTTTCGGTCAAAAGGGCTGGAATCACTCTTTTGGCGTCCGGGACGGAGTCTGGAGCATGTGTTCCTCCCTAAACGCAAGTGATGTATATTTAGTAACTTGCGTTAAAAAGTGTCGAAAACCTTACGAAGGCGGAGCCGCGCGCTGAATCAGATTTGTTCCGGCGAAAATAATCGCGACGAAATATTAGTTTCGCGCGATTGGCGTTACACCTGGCGAGAATTGCACGCCGACTCGATGCAGCCAAAATTACCGGAGCAGCGAGGAGTTGAGGGATGGAATCGGGTATCATTTCAAGCAAACCAATTGAGCCAGAGCAAGAATCTGGCTCAGATGCGATTGAAGCCTTTTTAGGAATCCTGGAGCGCGTATGCTGCTGCTTCCCAAGTGCCCGACCCCGCCAATCTTATACCCGGAAGATCGGTCCATCGATTCCATCGATCCTACTGAGGGGCGTTGGTGGGTAGCTCATACGAAATCCAAGTTCGAAAAGGCGTTCGCCTGGGATTTGATTAAAAAAGAGATTGGCTACTTTCTTCCCCTGGTTCCTCGCACTCACGTGCGCGGAGGAGCTAAACGCAAGTTCCTCCTCCCGTTGTTTCCTTCTTACGTCTTTTTCTTCGGCGATCGCAATGACCGGACGGATGCCCTATGCACCGATCGACTGTGTCAGGTGATCTATGTCGCGGATCAGTCCACGCTCGTCAGCGAGCTTTCGCATCTGAAGATGGCATTGGAATCATTCGGGACCATCAATCGTTGTACCATTCCCCGCGGTCAGCGATGCCGCGTCACCAGTGGGGCGCTGATGGGCATCAGCGGAGTTGTGGTTGAGCATCACAAATCAACGCGATTAATTCTGCAGGTTTCGATTCTGGGCCAGGGTGTATCATTGGAAATCGACGGCGACCTGCTTGAGCCCATCGATCAAGGTTGACCCCAGCAACCGCAGGGTCGCCGGCTTCGTCGAACAACCAACGCCGGCTTTTTGAAAAATTCTCGTTCAATTTCAGTTCCGGAGGCGATCATTAGTGGACCAATCGATACTGTTTTGCCCCCGCAGATGTACGACGAAATCGGCGCCCCGATTGAACCCTCGCGCGTCGTTGGAGTTGGAAGCGAAACTGCGAAGGGCGCCCTCTGGTTTGGCGGCGCAACGATCGCAAATCAAACGCTTGGACTGATCAATAACGCTGTTGTGTGCCGGTTCGTTCTCCCCGCCGAATATGGCAATGTCGCGATGGCGATGGTCGTTGTCTACCTGACCGGCCTCTTCGTGGATTTCGGCGTAACGCCCGCGATAATCGCAGGTAGAATCAAGGATCCTAAGGCTGTTATTTCCTGCCACTGGGTAATCTGCCTTTTTGGCCTGCTAATGGGCATCCTCAGTCTTGCCCTTAGCCCGGTGGCGGCGCATTTCTTCGGGAATAGGCGTGTTATTCCGCTGCTGGCGGCGGCTTCCCTTCTGCTGGTGATTAATGCTTGGCGGGCTGTTCCGCAAGCCGTTCTTGAAGCGGCAGGGCAGTTCGGTCGCGTTGCGGTTGTTTCAACGCTCGCCCAGGCGGCGGCATGCGCAACGGGAATAACCATAGCGCTGCTGGGCGGACGCGAATGGGCCGTGCTCGCGCCGTCGCTGACCGTTGCGGTGGTCGGTACTGTTGCGACCATTGCCGTGAGCCCGATGCGAATCCGTCCGGTCTTTTCCTGGATGCATTTGAAGCCTCATATAGCGGAAGGCTCTCACCTGATGAGCTATTCAATAACAGATTATGTCTTCAACACATCCGACCAGGTCGTGGTCGGGCGAATCCTGGGAGCATATCCACTGGGCATTTACAACTTTAGTGGGAATCTCGTTACCCGTTCGCTGGGGATGGTTACCGGAATGATTAACTCCCCACTGATGTCGGCACTGGGCCGAACGGAAAAGAAACCCGAAGCGGTCAATCGGACTGCCGTGCGGGCCGGGGTGGGAATCTCCCGTATTACCTTCCCGTTGGCCGCCGGCGGAATACTGGTTGCCCCGCAGCTGATACGAACCCTGGCCGGCCCGCACTGGGTTCAGTGCACGGACTTGGTCCGCATGCTGTTTTTCATGGGAGCGTTTCAATCTTTGATTGCATTGGCCGTGGCGATTTGGATGACGATGGGGCACAGTCGACTGGTTATGCTCTGGGGCGTAACCAGCAACATTTTCGTCCTGGGCGCCTTCATCGCCGGTGCCTGCATAGGCCGCTCGGCGAAAGCCGTGGCGTTGGCCTACATGCTTTACGGTGTTTGCCTGCTCACGCCGCTATGTCTCTATCTCACTCGAAGCTGGTGCAAGATTCCCCTTAAAGGCCTGGGAACCGGCTTGCTTCGAATTCTCCCCGATGTGGCGGTCATGAGTGTCGCCGTATGGTCCGTCGGCGTATTGATGACTCGCGTGTCCCTTCCGGCTCCGATCGTCCTGCTTGCGCAGGTTGCGGTGGGGATGGCGGCGTATGTGCTCTGCTTCCGCGTTTGGAATGCCGCGGAGATGAGGATTGTTCTTTCCGGGATGCCGTCCAAGATCCGGGGACCGGTGACGCGGCTCCTGAGGTTTTCGCAGACTCAAGCTGCTTCCTGATGCGATCGCCGTGATTCGGCGTCTGTATCAAAAAGGAAAGTTGTGGAAAAAGCGACGATAGGAGAAGCCTGGAGCAAACAGACCGTACTTCATCCGGTTGAAGCGGCGATTCTGATCGCGATGACGATTGTCATTCTGTTCTGCAACCGCCGTTACGCCGTCTGGCCGCTCATCGTGGTCACCTGTTTTGTGGTGCCGTCGCAGCGCATTGTTTTGGGTAGCCTTGATTTCACTTTACTGCGGATTCTCATTCTTGTGGGACTTTTACGGGTAGTCGTCAAGGGAGAATTTAGAGGCTTTTTCTGGAACAAGCTGGACAGCGCCATGCTGGCGTATACGGTCTTAAGAACGCTCATGAGTTTGTTCAATACTGTCCCAGGCGATTTCGCGTCTCGCCTGGGCGGCGACGTGGATATCTTTGGGATGTATCTTTTGTCTCGATTTTTAATCCGCGACTGGAACGATGTCTTCAGTGCGGTTCGAGGATTTATCTACATCGGCATTCCAGTGGCCTTTTGCTTTTTGATTGAAGTCAAGACGCACAAAAACGTATTTGGAGCCTTCGGGTACGTCCCGGATACGCCGGATCTGCGCCAAGGCAGCTACCGCGCTCAAGCGGCTTTTGCGCACCCGATTGTCGCCGGTGTCTTCTGGGCGGCCTTGATGCCGTTGATGTTCACGCTTGCGTGGCAGGGCGGCAGAGCAATTTGGGAAGGCGCGCTTGGTCTGACAGTGTCAATGATCATTATCGTTTGCTGTGCGTCGTCCACTCCGGTTCTTGGGATTATCTTCGGAATTGTCGGTGCGATGATGTTCCCGTTGCGTAGGTGGATGCGACCGATTCGTTGGGGGATACTCCTGGTATTTTGCCTTTTTCAATTGCTGTCGAGTAAATCGGCATGGCATATTTTGGCGGACATCGACATAGTGGGCGGTTCCACCGGATATTATCGGTATGAGCTCATCGATCAGTCCATCAAGCACGTCGATCAATGGGGGGCCGTGGGCGGCAATATCGACACCGCCACATGGTCCCCGGAACTTATAGACGACACCGACTTTTATCTGGTTATCGGCCTTACGGGCGGGTTGCCGTTGCTGGCCGTTTTTGTTATATGTGTCGCGTTGGCTTTCGGCGGTGTCGGCCGCGCCTGGCGGCAAGCCGGGGCCAACCGCCCTGTGGTTGTGGCCGCGTGGGCGCTGGGGGTATCGATTTTCATCTTTTTAATGAGCTTTTTCAGCGTTACCTTGTTCGGGCAGATCGTCATGCTTTGGAGCTTGATTCTCGCTATGGTCGCCGGCGTGATGCCCAGGAAATCGCTCAGGCGGTCTGCGCAATTTCGACGGCAGCCCGTACGCCAGAATACGATCGCGCCCAGGCATTCGCTTGTGCCGACTCGCCTTTCTTTCACGACCGGAAGCTGATTTTATGGCCGTGTCGCCCAGCAACCCGGACTGGAATTGTTCTGTCGTCGGTTGGGGTTTGCCCTCCGATGGACGCACCCAAAGCGGTTATAGTCGATCACTGGTCAAAGGGTTGGCACAACACGGACTGCTCAGAAAAGAGTTCTCGCTAAAGCAAATACGCCCGATTGACGCCTTGACCGGTGCATTGGGATTGACCTTCGGAAACAAAGGCCTGCGTATTGCCGTCCGACGTCACTGGCTATGGAGCGAACGGGCAAGCCGCACCCTGGAGAAACGGCTGGCGAATACTCTTGATCGTTCCGGCGACCATGGAACCTTTTTGCAGGTTGGCACGTTTATCGAAATCAATCGACGATTTGGCCCGTACGGCGTTTGGCTTGATATGACGATCCCGCAGGCCTACCGCGCCGGACGGTTTGCTGTCTCGCAGTTGTCCCAGCGACAATATAAGGAAGCGGTAGGGGTCCAAAGCCGGGTGCTGCATGGCTCAGTTCATGCGTTCACTTTGAGCGAATGGACCCGACGAAGCCTCATCGAGGATTTCGGTATGGATCCCGCCCGCTCGACGGCTGTCTATGCCGGGCCCAGTGTTTCGATTCCCGATGATGTCTCCGTGACCAAGCGGCCGTATCAGATACTTTTTGTCGGGATTGATTGGCCCCGCAAAGGGGGGCCGCTGCTCGTCGAAGGCTTCCGCCGATTGCGCGACCGCTTGCCGACCGCCGAGTTGGTCATTGTGGGTTGTACCCCAAAGGTTGATTGTCCCGGGGTAAAGATTGAAGGTTACCTCAATCCCAACGATCCGACTGCGCAGCGCCGACTCGCCTGCCTCTATCAGGAATCGTCTTGTTTAGCGCTCTTGAGCGACTTTGAACCCCTCGGCAATGTAATCATTGAAGCCTTTGTCAAAGGATTGCCGGTCATCGCTTACGATACTGGCCCCCAAGGCGAGATTGTTCGAGACGGAGAAAATGGTGTTGTTTTGCTTGATCGCGAGCCGAAGACAATCGCCGACGGGCTCTTCAGACTTTTAAGCGATCCGGCGACATCCCGGTTAATGGGAGAACGTGCGAGACAACTGGCCAACACGGACCTGAACTGGGACCGCGTCGTGACCAAAGTCGCCCAGCATCTGTCGGCAAGCGTTCGCGGCGGCGGCACGGCTAGCCCTTCAGAATTTCGCGAGTTTAAACCGATTCGTTCTTCCAGTGCCGTTTCGACCGAGGTCTAATGATGATCTCGATCATTGCAACCGCGCGATCAGTCAGCCGATGCCAAACGCTGTCTGAATTCGATTCTGAATGTCGTGGCATCCGATGAATTGAGAATTATCGTTGCCTTTACTGGATGCAGGGAAGAGGCGAGGTTTTTTTGATGCTTTCGCAACTGCCGCAACATCGTCGCCTGCGCGTCGCGATCATCCACCAGCCGTGGAGTTGTGTCGATCCGCCCGTTACCACTGCGGATTCGATTGCGCTCTGGATCGATGAAGTGGTGCGCCGGCTTGCGAAGGTATGCGATCCAATCTGTTATTCACGGCTTTTCGAGGATCGGCCGGCAGTTCAAAACTTGAACGGCGTCGAGTATCGCCGCGTGCCCATCTCCATCGATCCATGGATCAGGCGCGGTTTCCAGAAGCTCGACGAACTGGGACTTCGCCCCAAGACGCGGCCTTTCCACAGCTCCAAGCACAACTATCGCCGATTCATAGGCGCCGTTGTGAAGGATCTTAAGCAGCTGCAGCCTGACATCGTACACGTGCAAAACTATTCGCAGTTTGTTCCGCTGATCCGCCAGGCTCTGCCCCAGACCAAGATCGTCCTCCATATGCACGCGGAGTGGCTGGCGCAGATCGATGAAAAATGGATCGGCCCGCGCATGCGTGAATCCGATTCGATTATTTTCTGCAGCAAGTATTACGTCGAACAAGTACGCCGGGCATGGCCGCAATTCGCTGGACGCTGTCGCGCGGTCTACAACGGCGTCACGATGAGCGAGTTCACAAGTGGTCCAAACCCGGCGACCGTCGAACGGGCAAACCCCAAGCGATTGCTCTTCGTCGGCCGCATCTCGCCGGACAAGGGTGTGCACGTGCTTGTCGACGCCTTCGCTCAGGTCCTGGCGAAGCATCCAACCGCGGAACTGAAAATCGTCGGCCCCTTTGCCACGTTGCCCAAATCCTTCTGCCTCACCATGAACCAGGAGCCGATCGTTCAGGACCTCGTCAAATTTTACGGCCGGCCCTATGTCGATCAGCTTCGTGAGCGGATGACTCCGGAAACCGAAAAGCGAATTGACATCCTTGGCGGCATTTCGCGGACCGATCTGGTCAATCAGTTCAAACAAGGCGCCGTATTGGTGCTGCCCTCGATCTATCCCGAGGGATTCGGCATCCCAATCGTCGAAGCCGGCGCTGTTTCGCCCCCGCGGTTTGCGCTCGTCGCGGTGGAATGCCCGAAGTCGTGGAGGATGGAAAGACCGGCCTGCTCGTTGAAGCGGGGGACGTGAATGGTTTGGCTGCAGCGCTCAATCGCCTGCTCGATGATGAGTCACTGCGTCGGTCAATGGGCAACGCCGCTCACCACCGCGTTGCCGACAAATTTACCTGGGATCGCATCGCTGAATCATTGATGGCCGAATATACCCGGATTGCCCGAACGGCAGAGGACTCCGCGTACGATGGGTCATCAGTTGACCCCGCAAATCCTGGCGCGTTTTCGACTTTGAGGACTTGAAATCTAGGGAATCCAACCGGTGAAAGCGGCGGGGCGGTCTTGGGGTGCGCTACAAGCTGACAAATCCAAGACAGGGGATATGGTAGACGATCTTTAGTTCCCACGACGGTAATAACCATGTTCACCTTTCAGCAAAGTGTTCATTGAAGGGTCGAGCAAATTCATGGACACTCAATTTCGACAATCAGATGGATTTGCAGTTACGGTGTCACAGGAAAATATTTTGGCGGATAGGCAAGCTAATCCCCCGCGGAAGAAGCGACTCTTGGCTGTCGCCTCAGGGGGAGGACACTGGATCCAGCTTTGCCGCCTTATGCCCGTTTTCGACGACCATGACAGCGCGTTCCTGACGACGAATGCCAGCAATGTTGCTGATGTAAATTCGGCGCGGTTCTATGTAGTTGGTGGCGCCAGCCTCTGGAGCAAACTGGGACTTGTCCGCATGGCAGTCCAGGTCCTCTGGATTCTACTCCGTGAACGGCCCGACGTAGTTATCAGCACTGGCGCCGCCATCGGCTACTTCGCGGTTCGCATCGGAAAACTGATGGCGCTCGCACGATATGGATCGATAGCATCGCAAACGTAGAAAAGCTGTCAGTTTCAGGACGGCACGTCGGTCGACATGCGGATCTGTGGCTCACGCAATGGCCCCAACTGGCCAAAGTCGGTGGGCCTAAATACCTCGGAGCGGTGCTGTGATATTTGTCACCGTCGGCACAGAGTTGGCGTTCGACAGGTTGGTCAAGCCCATTGATGAATGGGCTTTCCGGCAGAACCGCAAAGATGTTTTCGCACAGATCGGACCAACAGCCTGGCATCCGCGGCATGTCGAGTGGGCAAACTTCGTCGACGCGCCCGAATGCCGCCGACGGATCGCCGAAGCGCAGGTGGTTATCGCGCACGCCGGCATGGGAACGATCCTGACTGCCAGAGAACTAGGGAAGCCGATTCTCATAATGCCGCGTCGTGCGGAATTAAACGAACACCGAACCGATCATCAGCTTGCCACCGTTAGAGGGCTCGCGGGCCATGCCGGAATTATCCCGGTAATGGATGAAAACGAATTGCTGGAAAAGCTGGGTCATCTGGATGATCTGCCTCTGGTGGATCGCATATCCAGCTATGCTCCCAGGGAATTTCTGGACAATATCCGCAGTTTCATTGAACTCGGCGTCACTTCAGCGGGTACAAACGTCATCGCCGGCAACAATACAAAGCTCGCAGGCAAATAAGGTATCTCCGATTTGAATCAAAAGATCCGCCGCCGCGAGGCCGCGATCGGTCTGTGTCGCTCAATCTTCCAACCCAAAGCAGAGGCAATTTATGAAAGTAGCATTGCTCGCAGGCGGCGTCGGTTCCCGTCTCGCTGAAGAGACCGACATTCGTCCCAAGCCGATGATCGAAATCGGCGGACGCCCAGTGCTCTGGCACATCATGAAGCACTACGCCCATTACGGTTTAAACGAATTCGCCGTCGCGCTGGGCTACAAGGGCGAATATATAAAGAAATACTTCGTCGATTACTGCGCCCTCAGCGGTGATCTCACCGTAAAGATGCGAAACGGCGACGTCATGCGTCACGGAAGTTCGCAGCTCGATTGGACCATCGATCTCATTGAAACGGGAAAAACCACTCTTACTGGCGGCCGGATCAAGCGCCTGGGGCCGTATCTCAACCGTGAAACGTTTATGCTCACCTGGGGTGACGGCGTTTCCAACGTCAATCTGCATGAATTGCTGCGTTTCCATCGTTCGCATGGCAAGTTGGCCACCGTAACCGCCGTGCGCCCGCAGGCGCGCTTTGGTCACATGGATTTCGATGGAGATCGCGTCGCCGAATTCTCCGAAAAACCACAGACCAGCGAAGGGTGGATTAACGGCGCCTTCTTCGTCCTGGAGCCACAAGTTCTGGATTACATCGAAGGCGATCAGACTCAGTGGGAACGCGAGCCGATGGAACGCCTGGCGCGGGAGGGTCAGCTCATGGCCTATCGACACACTGATTTCTGGCAGTGCATGGATACCCTCCGCGACAAGCATCTGCTGGAAGATCTCTGGTCCGCTGGATCGGCCCCTTGGGCGATGTGGGAAAAAGAGGCGCCCAAACCAATGTTACCGCCCGATCTAACGAGTGGATCCCGACGGCAAAAGCCGCCGACGGCCGAAGCCGGTCAAAATTTTGCGTCATCTAAACATTAAGGATGGAAAGGAACATGCCCATGCGAGTATTGCTTACAGGTCATAAGGGATATATTGGAACCGTTCTGACGCCAATGTTGGTGAAAGAAGGGTGGGACGTTACAGGCCTGGACAGTGATCTGTTCGGTGACTGCACGTTTGGAAAGGCTCCGATGGAAGTCAAGACCATCGCGAAGGACATTCGCGATGTCACCGTTGACGATCTGCGCGGATTTGACGCGGTCCTGCATCTCGCCGCGCTTTCAAACGATCCACTGGGAAATCTCAATCCTACATTGACGCTTGAGATCAACCATCTGGCATCGGTGCGACTGGCGGAATTGGCCAAGGCCGCGGGAGTCGGGCGCTTCGTCTTCTCGTCGTCCTGCAGCAATTACGGCGCGGGCGGCGATGACATGCTCGACGAAAGTTCCGCGTTCAATCCCGTCACGCCCTATGGACAATCCAAGGTGCTCGTCGAGCGCGACGTGACACGCCTGGCGGATGATCGTTTCTCCCCCACGTTCCTGCGCAGCGCCACCGCTTACGGCGTTTCGCCGCGCCTGCGCTTCGATCTGGTTCTGAACAATCTCACCGCCTGGGCCTGCACCACTGGCCGGATTTTCATCAAGAGTGATGGATCTCCCTGGCGCCCGATCGTGCATATCGAGGACATCTCGCGCGCCTTCATTGCTGTTCTCAAGGCGCCGCGCGAGAAGGTCTGGAACGAAGCCTTCAACGTCGGTCGCACGTCGGAAAACTACCGCGTCCGCGAATTGGCCGAGATTGTCGCCCAGACCGTGCCGGGCTGCCGCGTCGAGTACGCCTCGGATGCGTCGCCGGACAAGCGAAATTATCGCGTCAATTGTGACAAGATCGCCCGTACCCTTGAGCATTTCAAGCCGCAATGGGACGCCCGTAAAGGCGCGAGCGAGCTGTATGACACCTATAGAAACTCCAAATTAACTTTGGAGGAATTTGAAGGCTCGCGCTACCAGCGCATCGCGCATTTGCGGCATCTCATCGAGGACAAAGAAGTGGATGCCACGCTCCGCCCGACCGCGTTGCGGCTGTCGCGGCAGCAAGCTGCCCGAGCCGCCAAGGCGCCCGCTAATTCGAATGGATCGGGTTTCGAGACCCGGTGTCGCGAGCATTCCTGCCGTTCCTGCGGTACCACTGGCCTGAAACCAGTCGTCGATCTGGGTAAAACACCCCTCGCCGACGGTCTGGTCAACCAACAGCAATTGGGTCAGCCCGATGCGACCTTCCCGCTGGAGGTGGGCTTCTGCCCCCACTGCGGCCTGGTGCAGATTCTGGAAACGGTGTCACATCACACCCTCTTTTGCCAGGATTATCCGTACTATTCCTCGTTCTCGCCGGCCTTGCTCGAGCACTCTCGCAAAAATGCCCTGGACCTGATTCGCGATCGAAAGCTTTCAGAATTCAGCCAGGTCGTCGAACTAGCCAGCAACGACGGATACCTTCTTCGCAATTTTGTCGAGGCCGGCATTCCAGTGCTTGGGATCGACCCTGCCGACGGCCCCGCCAAGGCCGCGGAAAAAGCTGGGATTCCTACGCTCTGCACGTTTTTCACCCACGAGCTTGCCGAATCACTCCGGAAACAAAACAAGTCCGCCGATGTGATTATCGCCAATAACGTGCTCGCGCACGTTCCCGACACCAACGGGTTTGTGAAGGGCATTCACGCCCTACTAAAGAAAACTGGCGTCGCCGTGATCGAAGTCCCCTACGTTCGCGATCTCATCGACCATTGCGAATTCGACACGATCTATCACGAGCACCTTTGTTATTTCTCCGTGATTGCCGTCGATGCGCTCTTCCGCCGCCACGGACTCTATCTCAATGATGTCAAGCGACTGCCGATCCACGGCGGATCCCTCCGGCTCTACTTCGAACCGGTGGAGAACGTAAAGCCATCAGTTTCCCAACTCATTGCCGAAGAGAAGGAGCTTGGTTTGGATCGCTACCCGTACTTCGAGCGGTTCGGCCATCGCGTCAATGAGTTGCGGAGTTCGCTGCGAAAGATGATCAGCGATCTGAAATCAAAATCCAAAAGCATCGCCGCCTACGGCGCCGCTGCCAAGGGAAGCACGCTGCTCAACTGCGCCGGAATCGGATCCGAAAGCATCGACTTCGTGGTCGATCGCAATTTTCATAAGCAGGGCAAGTACATGCCCGGCGTCCATATTCCCATCGCAGCGCCCGAGCGCCTGGTCAAGGATCAGCCCGATTACGTTCTGCTCCTGGCCTGGAATTTCAAAGACGAGATTCTCGCTCAGCAACGGGAGTACCGGGAAAAGGGCGGGAAATTCGTCATTCCGGTCCCTCGACCGGAAATCGTATAGTGGCGCCAATGGAATCGGGTCGCGATCCGCGAATAAGACCAACCCGTTTCAGACAGGTGAATAATGAAGATCGCAATCGTTAATCAACCGACCGAGGAGTTCACGCCGCCGTCGTGCAGCACCTCCATTGCGTTGTGGAATTACGAGATGAGCCGTGTCCTCTCGAAGTTCTGCGATGTCGTGGTTTACGCCAGGGCGCAGGAGGGATGGCCCACCGTCGGCAACTACGGAACGGTGGAATGTCGAAGGCTTTCCACGCTGCCGGATGGACCGCTGCGGAAACTACTGGGCTGGACATCCGCGATGCGCAGCCGCCGCCGGTCGGGCGTCGCCTCCTCGCTGTACCACATGGCGTACGCCTACGAGCTGGCTTACGATCTTCGACATCAGGAATGCGATGTGGTTCACGTCGCCAACTATTCGCAGTTTGTCCCGATCATTCGCCGGTTCAATCCGAAAATTCGCATCGTCCTGCACATGCACTGCAACTGGCTCACGCAGATTGACGCCGACATTCTGAATTCACGGCTCGAGCAGGCGGACCAGATACTGGGCTGCAGCCAGCACATCACGCGGCGGATCAAAGAGCGGTTTCCGCGGGTGGCGGACCGCTGCGATACGATCTACAACGGTGTCAGCCAAAACTTCTTTGCTCAGAATGCGCCGCCTGCGACGGTCAACAACGGTCATCGCCGAAAACTTGTATTTGTCGGCCGCGTTTCACCGGAAAAAGGCGTTCACGTTTTGATCGAGGCGTTCCGCGCCGTTGCGGCCCGTCATCCGGATGCTTCATTGGATATCGTCGGTCACACGCAGCCTATGCCACGCGCCTTTTATTGTGATCTGGCCGACGATGAAGAGCGGGCCCTCCTGCTTCCCTTTTATCGGAGCGAATACTACGACTGGGTCGCCCACCTGCTTCCACCGGAAATCGGCAAACGAGTTCGCTTCCTCGGAGCGATCGACCACCAGCAGATCCCTCAGGTCTATCAAAACGCCGATATCTGCTTGATACCCTCGGTTTGCGAGGAAGCCTTTGGCATGCCGGCGGCCGAAGCCATGGCGGCTGGACTGCCCGTGATTGGAACCCGTACCGGTGGTATTCCAGAAATCATCGATGACGGACACACCGGGTTTTTGGTGCCGAAAAATGATTCGGGTGCGCTGGCAGCCGCAATCTGCCACTTGCTCGAGGATGACGATCTTCGACTCTCCATGGGACGCGCCGGTCGGGAACGTTGCGCCAGTTGCTTCACTTGGGACAAATTGGGACAGGAAATGTTCGAAAAATATGAGGCTTTGTGCGGGCTCCTGCCGCATATCGACTTCGGCCCTGCCGCTCCGACTTTCCGTACGGACGGCTTGAGGCATCAAGGCTCGTTTAGTGGACCTCCGACGAAGGGTGATTACTCGATCTGATCGAGACAAATCGACAAAGGAAGTCGCTGCGGTCAATTCGGTGCAATTGGAAAAATATGAACGAGATGAAGTCTTATGTCGACACTCGACTCGGGTCGATTGGACGCGCGACTGAGTTGTTTTCGCTGTATCACAACCACTCACGCGATACCGAGCTTCGGGTCCGCAAATCCCTGGAGGAAGCGCGCGCCTTTGAAGCAACGTTGCAAGAGGCGTCCGGCCGCGCACTTGGCAAAGGCGCGGCGGTATTGGAGATTGGTCCGGGTCAACAGTTGGTTCAACTCAGGTACTTCGCGCTTCGCAATCAGGCCGTTGGCATCGATTTGGATTTCATGCCCGATCGAGGCGGTATCGCCGACTACTATCGAATGTGGCGGCGGAACGGAAGCATGAGGACGACGAAGACCATCTTGCGGCGCATGGCGGGTTTTGATGGCCGGATTCGACGCGAATTGAAAAAGCAGTTGGGCGTCCACGAATTGCCGGACGTCTCGGTATTGCCGATGGATGCTTCCTCAATGTCATTCGAGGACGGTCGGTTCGATGCGGCCTACTCGCGCGGTCTTCGAGCACTTGTCCAATCCACGCGGCGTGCTGCAAGAGCTTCGCCGTGTGCTCAAACCCGGCGGCGCCGCCGTGGTTCGTCTCCATTTATATACTTGCGACAGTGGCTGTCACGACATTCGTATATTTGCGGGAAACCGCAGCCACATTCCATATTGGCGCATCTTCGCCCGGCTCACAAGCATCTTGTGCGGGAGAACACATATTTGAACCGACTTCGCCTGGCGGAGTGGCGCGAAATATTCGCCGCCGAGCTGCCGGGAAGCGTTGTGCGCGCTTCTCCGCGACTCAGGCCCGGATGCCAGCCAGGCACTCGCGCCCATTCGAGCCGGCGGCGAGTTAGCCGAGTATGGGGACGAAGAACTCTTATCCAATACGGTTGAGGCCGTATGGACCAAACCGGCGAGCTGCCCATAAACTTGGGTATATGCGCCCCATGACTACGATCGACGATGCAACCCCAGCGGAAGCTGACTCGCTGTCCGCTCCAGCGGTGGATTTGTCCATCGTCATCATCAATTGGAACACACGACAACTTTTGCGGGAATGCCTTGCATCAGTTCTTGCCAACGCGGGAGGACTTGCGCTGGAGCTGTTTGTCGTGGATAACGCATCCACCGATGGTTCCGCCCAAATGGTCCGCGAGAATTTCCCGTCCGTGAAACTGATCGAGAACGATCGCAATCGGGGATTTGCGGCGGCAAATAACCAGGCATTACGGGTGGCCCGCGGCCGACTTGCGCTTCTGCTCAACAGCGATACTGTCGTGCTTGAGGATGTACTCGAGAAATCCGTAAAATATTTAGATGAGCACGCCGACGTCGCTGTGATGGGCTGTCGCGTGCTCAATCCCGACCGCACGCTTCAGCCCACATGCTTCGAATTCCCAAGCTTGCTGAACCTTTTTCTGCTGACTTCAGGTCTCTCTCGCTTGCCTTGGCCGCGATTTCTGGGGAAGTACGAGATGAACGATTGGAAACGCGACACCGAGCGCGATGTCGACGTGGTAACGGGCTGTTATATGCTTGTTCGCCGGGCCGTCTTGCCCGAAGTGGGCTTGATGGATGAATCGTTCTTTTTCTTCGGCGAGGAAACCGATTGGTGCGAAAGCTTTCGAAAGCGCGGATGGCGAGTCCGCTTTGCGCCGGTCGGCGAGATCATTCACTATGGTGGCGCCAGCGCCAAGCAATTGAACTATCGCCGTGAAAACCTGCTGAACGTCGCGCTGCTTCGCCTTCACTATAAGCATGGCGGACCAATCGCGGCGTTCGTGGCATGGACGATGATTTTCACATTTTGCTGCAGCCGATATGTCTTGTGGCTGGTGGTATCGCTTGTGTATCCCAGGGACCGCGCTGTTGCCAGGCGCGAAATGTTTGGAAATATTCTGAGACATTTTCCCAGCGTCAATCAAACCGCCGAGCAACCGCAATGAGCAGCCAGCCTAAGCTTCGCGTGGTGATCGCCGCATTTAACTGTGACAGCACGGATGTCGGGGAGCCATTCTGCACTTTCAATTGGGTGAGCAACCTGGCGGAAAGACATCAAGTTACGCTGCTCACCATTCGAAGGCACAATCGCCCGTCGATGGCTCCGCAACTACCCACCGTCGAAGTCGTGGATTGGGATGATTTGCCGGTCTTCCACCGTTTCGAACGCTTCAATAGTGTCGCAAAGCCCGGATATGTTGGATTTTATCTGCATGTAAGGGCATGGCTGCGTTCAGCAATGCGGCAGGGCAGGCAATTTGATCTGGGACACCAGATTGGGCCGACCGCCGTGCGATACCATCCCGTATTTACAGGATTTCCAATCCCGTTCGTTTTCGGGCCGGTTGGAGGCAGCGTAGAGGCGCCGCCGGAATTCGCTTCCGAAATGAAGGTGTCGTCCTGGTACACACGCCTGCGGCGCTGGGATCGCTGGCGGATCCGTCACGATCGGTTCCTGAAGGCGCGGCCTCCTGCAGGCGCAAGTGATCGTGGGGGTGGCGCCTTACATGGGGCAATTGCTCAAAGACCTGCCGCCGCGACGGTTCGAAGTGCAGAGCGAAATCGGCATGTCCGCGTTGCCGGCCGAGAATCCCCGCGACCTGCCGTCACCCGGCCAGCTAAAGCTGCTATATGTCGGCCGCGTGACCCGTTCCAAAGGCGTGCGTGATGCCGTTCGCGCGATGATCGAACTTCCTGATTTGCAGGGTGTCACGCTCGACGTTGTAGGCGATGGGGATGATCTCGCCCGGTGCAAGGAAGAGGCGGCACAAATCAAAGGAACCGAAAGAATACGCTTTCACGGCTGGATGCCTCGCGAAAGTGGACGCGTTCTATAGTCAATCGGACGTCTTTCTTTTTCCAAGTTTGCGCGAGTGTTCCGGCCATGTCATATTGGAGGCGATGAGCCACGGCCTGCCGCCGATCGTTGCCAATGCCGGCGGCCCTGCATACTCCGTAACGGACGAGTGCGGTTACCGCATTCCTCTGAGTAATCCGACACAATTCCCCCGCGATTTGGCCGGCGCTGTGCGAAAGCTGGCGGCCGATCCATCGGCCCTGCGCCGAATGGGAACCGCGGCAAGGGCGCGGGTCGCCGGGCATTATCTTTGGGAACAAAAAGCGAACTGGATGTCGCGGCTGTATGCCGAAGTTGCTCAGAGCCGTGGATCTCAGAATTCTGAGTCGCATCACGCCGGTCGGCCTGCCCTTCAGCCGGCCCAGTCGTTCCCGGAATGTCAGCGTGTCGTCTGAGGGCTGCGGGGACCATAAGGAATTGGAGTCAGCCGAACATGCGGATCAACGTTATCACTCCATTCGTCGGCTTGGGCGGGGGCATGCGAATTATCGCCGGCTATTGCACTCATTTGGCAAAGCGCGGCCACGAAGTGACTTTATTGCCCGGCAATCCGCCCAGAACGCGGCTGAGCCCATTGAGAAATTTCGCTGCCCGTATGGGGCTTATTAAAAAGGAATCGTATTTCGATTGGCAAGCCGTCAAAAAGATCGATATCGACTTCGATAGCCCTACCTGGCGGTCCCAGGTTCCCGATGCCGACGCGCTGATCTCCACATGGTGGAGCGTCGTGGAGCTTGCCGCCACGTTGCCCCCGAGGAATGGACATCTGGTCCACTTGATGCAAGGTGATGAACGCGTGCTGGGCTGCCCCCCGGAAAAGGTGATCGCCATGTGGCGTCAGCCGGCCACGCGTGTTGCCGTCTCTCGGTGGGTCGCCCAGGTGGTTCAGCAAGCGACCGGAATCGAAGATATTCACGTGATCCGCAACGCCGTCGATACAAACGCATTCGACGCGCCGATTCGACAAAAAAATAAACGCCCAACCCTGGGTTACATCTTTTCGCCTCATGAATGTAAAGGCGCCGACACTGCCGCCGCCGTGATCGAGCGGGTCAGAGACGAAATCAAGGATTTGAAAGTGGTCTGTTTTGGCTCGATGAGGCCGCGCTTCAACGGCGTCTGCCCTCCCAAGGGAGTTCATTTCATTCACAGCCCGCGGCAGAGCCTCATCCCATCGCTCTACGCCCAGTGCGATGTTTGGCTTTCAACCAGCCGCTCCGAAGGATCGTGTCTTCCTCCGCAGGAGGCGATGGCCTGCAGGACCCCGGCGGTGGTGACCGCGGTCGGAGATTTCGGCGACTCCGATATGTTCGGCCTAGGATGCTTTGTCGTTCCTATCGGGGATGTTGATGCACTGGTCTCCAGGACCATTCATGTTCTTCGTTCGGATGACGCGAATTGGGCGGCGATGTCCCAGGCCGCCTGGCAAGCCATCCGCGCGTGGTCGTGGGATCAGGCTACCGACGAATTAGAACGTGTCCTCGCCCTCGGCGACGCCGCGCCGATGAAATCAGTCTCATTTTCCCGCTGACCGGCAAGGGTCATAACGTTCCCAGGATGTCGCCGATTCCCTGGGGAATCGAAATCTGATTGCTGTTTGGGTCCATGTTCCCCGACCATTGCCACTGGCCGCCGATGTATTGTCCGTTGATAAGTCCGTACGCTTCATCAGAGCCCATGATGTTATCGGCAATGGTCGTCGGCCCCTGTCCGCACAAATTAAATATGTAACCGCCGCCGTTGAGGTAATTGTCTTCGACCGTTACTGGCCCGACCATATCGCCTGTTGAGTAGGGGATCGTGAAGATATCTACGTTCGATACGCTGTAATTTATTCCATTGACGGTTGTGAAAGCAGGCGTATCGAAATTGTTCCCGGTGACCGTTAAGTACGCTCCCGTCTCAAAGAAGATATCATCAACGTGATCCCCCCCGGTAAAGCCTGACTCGTCTGGATTGCTCGTAAGGCCCAGCCCATTCCAGCCGATCTCATGCAACCAGCAGCCGCTGATCGTGGATGATCCGCTGAGTTGGAAAACCGATGTCGGCGTGTTGTAAATGTTCAGATTCAGGAACTGCGCATTGTTCGCCTGACTAAAAATCTGAACCGTGCCGGCGCCGCCGCCCGTCAACGTACAATTCTCCACGATCAGACCATCCGTTCCCTCAGCGGCATAAATGATGGCGTCATTTCCGTCGCTGGATGATTCGTTGCTGTCCGTAATCGTGCAGTTTTCGATTGTGACGTCGGGTGCGTAAATTTGGATGGTGCCGCTGATCGCGAGGTTTTGGATGACCGTTCCCGGCGTTGTAATGACCAGCGAGCCACTGGGCGTCAGATTATTGGGATCGGTCGGACCAGTGTTGGTCGGGCCGGGAATTAACGCGCCGTTGAGCAACGTGCCGGACACTACTACGTCGCCGGTCACGTCTTCGGGTGGCGGGGGGGTTGTCCCTGTACCCGATGACGGGTTTGTCCCCGTACCGGATGATGGGTTTGTCCCGGTATTGGCATCCGTACCCGGAGTGGTTGCGTTGCCCACGTTGGAAGCGCTTAGAACGCCCGCGGTGTTGTATGCCTCGACTTCATAATAATATGTAGTCGAACCACTGACCGTGGTATCCGCGTAAGTGGTCGCCGTTGCCCCGACCGTGCCAATTTGCGTGAACGTCTGATCGTCGGTCGAACGCAGGATGTTAAAGCCCTGCACGCCGCCGGTCGAATTCCATGAAAGATCGACTTCCGAAGCTGATGCGGCGGTGGCCGACAGCCCGCCGAGGGCAATCGGAGTTATGCCGATATTGGTGACCTCGGCTGAGCCGACCAAGGCATAGCCCCCGAAATTATTCAACGTATTTGTATTGGCCTGCTCCGTGCGGAACGCGTAGTTCTGAGCCAGCAGGATTTGCGATCCGCCGTCCGGCGTGACATACACACTGTAAGTTTGAGTGGTTGGGTCGACGACCATCGTGAACGCATAGGTAGTTCCAGCAGTGTAATTAACGGCGGTGTCGGAGTAATAATCCGATCCGTTTCGCACGTCGATCTGGCCGTTTGGGTTAAATCGTACAATCGCGGCGAGATCGGTATAGCCCCCGGCAGCATTGCCGGAGAGGCCCATCACGACATTCTCGTTGTTCTGGGCTGGTGTAGCGTTAAATGCCAATTGGAATGGGCCGCTCTCGCTCGCAAGAGTCGTATTGTTCCACGAGGAGGAAATCGCGATGTTCTGCGTCGGTATCAGGGAAATTCCCGTGACGGCGGCGCCTCCGACCAGGCCGTAACCTCCGAGGTTGGTTAACGTGGAAGTGTCACTCTGTTCGCTACGGAAAGCATAATTCTGCGCAAGTAGAATTTCCGACCCTCCGGCGGGCGTCACGTACACGTTGTAAGTTTGCGTCGTGGGATCGACGAAAAGCTGGAATTGGTAGCTTGTTCCGGCCGTGTAATTAACCGTGGCGTCGGAGTAATAATCCGAGCCGTTTCGCGCGTCGATTTGGCCGGTGGGGTTGAATCGCACAATGGCGGCAAGATTCGTATAGGCCGATGCAGTGCCGTTGGAGAGACCGATGACAACGTTCTCGTCGTTCTGGTTGGGCGTAGCATTAAACGACAATTCGAAGGGGCTGCTCTCGCTCGGAAGATTCGTGTTGGTCCAGGAGGAGGAAACCGTAAGGTTCTGTGTCGAAGACGTCTGACCCGCCGGCGATCCATTATGGCCGAGCTTCCCCGCTACGAAACTGGCGGACGATGAGGAATAGAGGATTCTGGATTCCAGACTTTCCATTCCGGTAAAAGCGATGGCGAATCGACGTCTGAACTTATTCATTTCGGACCTCCAAAAACTTAAAAAAAACCGGGAAAACCGGGTTACAACTATGGAAACTTTGTCAACGACGCCCCATGGCTCGATAGTCGAGCCATTTGACAAAGTTAAACTAGGTATTCAGGCAATAATCCGGCCACTGCCCGCTAATACAGAATCACTACGCGACATCAAGGGTTGGCATCGCACAACCGTCAACAACATTTTCGAGCGTTAATTATTGATGTCTTCCGAGGCCGGAACTTATCAGCTACGCCCTGCGAAAAAATACTCTCACTGCATTCATCCTCCAACTGAGTCGACAAACTATCGGTTGACGCCTACGAGTGTCAACGCGATTTTTCAAAGAAAATGAATCTTTTTTCGACGCATTTTACGGGGGTTTTGAGCGTATTCGCGTGTCGAACCGAAGCGTATATTTCCGTGGTCGACGAATTCTAGAAACGTCAAAAACACTTGAAGGGTGAACCGAATGTCCACCAAAGAAGCATCCAAATCACTTGCCAGCCCGAACGTGGTTTCATTCCCCGGACGGAAAGATGCGAAGGCATCTTGTCCAAGCTGTGGCGAACGAGGCCTCTCATTGTTCTACGCTGTGAACAACGTTCCGGTTCATAGTTGTCTGCTAATGCCAGGTGCTAAAGTAGCCTTGGAATATCCCAAGGGAGATCTTCTGCTCGGACATTGCTCCGGATGCGGATTTATTTGCAACACGCTTTTTGAACTCTCACATAATGAATACTCAACCCAATACGAAGAAACGCAGGGATTCTCTCCCACGTTCAACAAATTTGCCCGCGAGCTGGCGCACCGCTGGATTGATCGGTACGATCTTCACAACAAGCGTGTTCTTGAAATCGGCTGTGGCAAAGGCGAATTTCTCGCGCTGCTTTGCGAGCTGGGGCCAAATTCCGGAATCGGCATTGATCCCAGTTACGTTCCTGGCAGGCTCGACAGCCCGGCGCTTCCGCGAATGGAGTTCTTCCAGGAACTCTACTCGCAAGCGCACTCGCATTTAACCGCCGATTTCATAACCTGTCGCCATAGCCTGGAACACATCGCCCCCGTCCAGGATTTCATGAGGATCATTCGCGCGACGATCGGCGAACGCCGCCGTACGGTGGTTGCGTTTGATCTGCCCGACATTCTGCGGGTTCTGACGGAAGGAGCCTTTTGGGATATTTATTATGAACATTGCTCCTATTTCAGCGCCGGCTCGCTGGCGCGATTGTTCCGGGCGGCAAGATTGGATGTCACCGAACTCGACCGCGATTACGACGATCAATATCTCGTGATCGGCTCACATCCCGTCGACAGCCAAACGCCGCCGCGGCTTCCCCTGGAAAACGATCTGGCTGAGATCGCCAATCACGTGGCCCGCTTTCCCGCCATCGTTTCGGCGCAAATCGAAAAGTGGCGGAAATGTATCCTCGATATTGCTTCTCGCGGCAAACGAGTTGTGTTGTGGGGCTCCGGCTCGAAAGGCGTCGCGTTTTTGACAACCCTGGGAATCACGAGCGAAGTCGAATATGTCGTGGACATTAATCCCTTCCGTCAGGGAAAGTTTATGCCGGGCACGGGGCATCCAATCGTCGCTCCGCAATTTCTCGTTGATTACCGCCCCGACTATGTCATCATAATGAATGCCGTTTATACGCGCGAAATCGGCGATAATCTGCGGAAACTCGGACTTGGTCCGGAATTATTGCCCGTTTAACCGTGCAATTGCGGTTTGCAGTTAGTCAACCATGGTTTATATTGAACGTCCATGGCTTCACAGGCCGGCGGCCACGGTTGGCCATTGGGTGATCAAGATTTACGACTTTTTAAAGGATGGATTTTATGCCAATGCACTCTGTTTATTTCGATGCTTCCAAGATGAGCGATGAGAGCCGCCGACAGAAACTCTACGACGGGCAGATCTTCCTGTTTTCGCCCCGCGCCAGCACTCTGGCGCTAGCCGACCATGCACGGGAAATGATCGAGACCGCGTTCGGAGGGATCGACCCACGCAAGGCCCAATTCCACATGCCCGTGGAAAAGTACGTGGAAATTTGCGCTCCGCTCAAGCCGGCCTTCATTCACCATCCCAAGACCAAGCAGCTTGTGAAGAACATCCTCGAGGAGCTCAACTGCGATCTTGATTCGACCTATCTTGACGTACCGCGGCTACGGATGGTGACCAGCGATGGATACCTGACCAGCGGCGTGGGGTATGCGCATCACCCGCACCGCGACACCTGGTATTCGGCGCCGATGTGCCAATTAAATTGGTGGATGCCGATCTACGACATCGAAACGGAAATGTCGATGGCATTTCATCCGGGATATTGGGACAAGCCGATCAAGAATGGATCGAATGAATTCAACTACTACGAATGGAATGCCGTCGGTCGCAAGGGCGCCGCACAGCACATCAAGACAGACACGCGCAAGCAGCCCAAGCCCGAAGAGCCTCTGGAACTGGAACCGCAGATTCGTTTCGTCCCGCCAGCCGGTGGGGTGATTATTTTCGCCGCCGCCCAATTGCACTCAACCGTGCCGAATACGGCTGGGCTGGCTCGATACAGCATCGACTTCCGCACCGTCAATCTCGACGATGTGAAGAATAATCGGGGCGCCAAAAACATCGACTCCCATTGCACGGGCACTTCGGTGCGAGATTTCATGCGTGCCCGAGATCTTGAACGCGTCTCGGAAGAGGTTGCTTCAGCTTTGGATAGCGGGCAGCATTCCGGCGATGCCACACTTGTATTCCGACCTGAAAGCGTCGGGGCCAAGTCCTAAAGAATTCCCTTTCTGAAGAGGTGCCATCGTGAGCGATCTTCCTCGCGTAGGTATTGGTCTGCCCGTTTATAACGGGGAGAAGCATATTGCGCTGTCGCTGGATTCCATCCTGGCGCAAACGCACGAGAATTTTGAGCTTATCATCTCGGACAATGCTTCCACGGATCGCACGGAAGAAATCTGCCGGCAATATGCCAGCCGAGACAAGCGAGTACGCTACTTCCGCAACCCCGAAAACCTTGGGGCCGCGGAATTACAATCGAGTCTTCGAGCTTTTTTCCGGCGGGAAATATTTCCGTTGGAACTCGCACGACGACCTGATTGCTCCAACAAATCTGGAAAAGTGCGTGCAAAAACTCGAGGAATCTCCTTCCGCGATACTCTCGTTTCCACGGAGGCGGTACATCACCTGGGAAGACGGACGAGTGATCGGCAATGCCTGGGAGTCCGTTGCCGGGGCTAGCACCGAAGATGGATTGTCAGCCGGACGCCCGACCAACCGGCTCGATAGTTTCGATGGCATCGACTTCGCGGCGGTCCTCCGGCTGTACGGCGGATGGTTTCCTGTGTTCGCCTTCGCCTTGTACACCACCGAGGCGGTCCGAAAAACGCATCTCCTGGGGTCGTTCCCCGGCGCCGACCGCATTCTCGTGGCCGAGCTTGCCATGCAGGGCGACTTTGTCGAAGTGCCCGAAGAACTTTATTTTCAGCGATTGCATCCGGCATCCGGTTGGACGGCAAGAAAAACTCTGCAGGAAGAAGCGACCTGGTTTGACCCGCGCAGCCGAGCGCCGAAGTTCCCGAAATTGAGCATGTATTACCGGTACCTTAGGGCGATTCATTCCGCGCCGATTGCTCTGCGCAAAAAGCTGGCTCGATATTTCGACTTGGGCGATCGACTGGTGGAGGGAGGGGTCAATGGGCTCCGCCGCAAGATGGGGCGGGAGCCGCTCAATGTATACTCGCGGGTGCACGTCCAAATGCCGACGGAGGCCCAGAAGAGCTAGATGCTGTAAGTGACGGCACGTTCGCCGACCGCAAATCGATCAGAGACCAGCCCCGGGTTTGAACCCGGGGCTTTTTTTATGTGTGAGGGGCGTTCACGGCGGCTCAGGGGCGGTTTTGGCTATGCATCGTGTGCGTCACCTCCTCAAAGCCTTTGGGCTCGGAATCATCGTCAGATAGAAAAACACCATTGCCGCGACCAACACACCCCACCCAATATCGGGATGTGTGTTCTGCACATAGCTTTGAATCGTGAAGCCCGCGTCAGGACTGAAGATCGACGGGAACTGTTGAGCCAAATCTCTTCCCCAGCGCGGCAGATCATTCCCCCACATCTGATCGAGCGTCATAACGCTGGAGGCGACGGTGAGAATAAATCCCAGCAGTGTCATCCCAAGTCCGTGTCCGATACAGATCGATGCGGTGGCCGCTGCGAAAAGCAGATAGCGCTCGTGCAGTCGGACGGGAAAGAGGAAGAACATCAGCCAGGGTGTGACCAGCGCCACCAGAAATCGAGGATCGTGCCGGCGGGCGTGGAGGCCGATCCCAATTCCGCTCAGAATCAATAGCACAAAATAGATACTGTCGAACAGTGTGCCGCTGGTGACCGCAAACGGCGCGGCCGGCCATATAGCGAGATGGGTAAACCATCCGTGTGAAAACGCGCTCAGCGCAGGCAGGGTGAAGGCGACAGTATCGATTTCGGGCGGCCACCCAAAGCGCAACTCAAAGATGCCCGGAATATTGCTGGCCGGTCCGTAGATCAGAAAGGGGGCTTGAATCGAGGGGAAGTGGAATGCGCAAAGCCACCAGGCGGTAGACCCATGAAATATCAGCATGCAGAGCAACAAGCCCCCGCCAAAATCGCGGCGATGCTGTACCACTGCCCGCGCCGTGGCACTAGCGCCGGTGATGCAGACAGAGCCGCGGCGCATAGAACTCCAATCGCCCACCATTCCCGATTCCGTCGGAGTAACCATGGCCAATACGCGACAATAAAAACCGCCGCCGCGCCAGCAGCGATATGCCACTTTTTATGTCGAAAATACCTGGCTACCGCCACTACTGCCGCGGTCAGAACAATCCAGGTTATTGCCGGCCAGTCCGGCATCCGAGTGATTGCAAACAATGCCGGCGACCAATCTTCCGCCGGCTGGAATTGTTCGAGCCGAGCGGCCTGAACTTTTTCGGGAGGAAGGTAGGTGATCATCCAGGGCGACACAATCAACCCGACGCCAAGCACCAATCCAATAATCCATCGCGATGTCGGCCCCAAGCCGCCCGAAATTAGCGCCCATAATATGAAGACGGGCACGACGGCCAGTTGCTGCCCTTTCAACATCATTCCCGTTGCAAGCACAAGCCCGCTGCAAAACCAGTAATCCAAACTCGAAAACAGCGCGGCCAGAAGAAACATGGGGGCGATCCATGTGTCCCATGTCGGCCAGCCGTAGGCATTCAGGAGAGTGTTGGGATTGAACCAGAAGAGTGTCGCCGCGATCAGTCCCTGCCAGGTCCCGTGGAGTTGTTGCAACAGCCATGACGAAGTAGTCAGGGGTTTCGTGCGGCGAACCCAGAGGCTAGTGAGAAAAAACGCGGAAATCGCCCCGATGAGATCGAGCAGGGCACCGAAGCAAAGCAACGGGAATTGAAATTCCAGCGAGCGTTTTAACTGCGCCGGCGAACCGCTGTTGCGATCCTCCGGCGGCATCGCACGGTCGTACGCCTCCTCCGCAGGAACAGCCGTTATCTCGGGAAAATGCCGCTGAAGATAGATTGCCCATTCTCGTACCACCAGCAGCCGAAGCGGCGAATAATCGAGAAATGTTCTCCAATCCGGCTCTTCGATCGCCATTTTCTCGTATTGATTGAGAAACCCCTCCGGCCCAACACATTCCAATCCCCACATGCACCTGCGTTGCAAATCCGAGTGAAATCGCAGCGCATCAAAGGTGGCGTATGTCCATCGCCGCACTCGCGCACCCTGAACGATGCAAAGCGCCACCCAAAGCCCGATCAAGATCCATACCAAGCTAAGGAGAAATCTTCGTTTCCCAATCGATGGGAAACCGGCAGGCGATGAATGGGCTGACGTTAGAGGCACGGCCCCCGATCCGTCGCCGAACTTCTTCTCCAAGGCTGATCCTTCCTACATATTTGTGCGCATCCATTTATCCGGGATCGATTCCCCAATGTCTAATTCTAATAGTGAATTCTAACGGAAATTCCGTGAGCGTTGCGTAAACCGCAACCGTTTCGTGCGATTGCGGCGTAATCACGAGGCGTAATTACTTTGCGAAAGTTAATTCGAGGCGCCACCCATAGCGGGGCCACCAGGGCGTCAGGGCCTCGAGGCGAACCGTTTGCCCCTGGGCCGCGTAGTCGAAAGGTTTGCCAGTTCCCGGGTCTAGAGGCACCGGCAGATCGGTAATCTGATCGAGGCGGTCCGGAGGTCGGCCGTCGTGGCGGGCCGCGTAATCCCGCAACGCCTCGACGGTCTGGAGCAGCGCGATTTCCCGATCGACTGCGCTCAGTGAGTAACGCCAACGCAGCAGCGATGGAAAGTCATAGTCAGGAGGTTGACCCGGTCTTTGAAACCATGGCTGAACCTGAGACGCTTGAAACAGTGGATTTTCGAGCAACGGCGGTTGATCGGCTGCCAAAGCTCGCCAGGAACGCAGCATTTGCTCCTGGGCTTGCGAGTAAGGCAGTCCCCAACACTTCCATAGCTCATCCGACGCCGCGCGGGCTTCCTGGCAGAAGTAAGTTCCCACAGCCTGATCCCGGGTCATGGCGTCCACTTGCTCCTTGGGTATGCCGGCCGTCAATAAGTATTGCCTGGCTCTTGGGTACGTCGAAGCAATCGTTCGCTTTGCTTCCGCCTCCAATTCCACTGGATTTCGTTTGAAGGGCGGCCTCGTCTCCTGGAGGCGGCCAATCATCTCCCGAACGATCTGGCTCCACTGCTCCTTCGGCAGCTCACCCCTGATCGCCTGATCCAGAGGCGTCTGCCCAAGGGGCATTCGCTCGCACCGGGCAACGGGCCCAATATCCACGAAGGGGTGCGGGAGATTGCTTAGCGCCCAGTACAAGTTCGGTGAATCGCCACGCCGGATCCATTCATCTACACCCAGGTTAAGCGCATCCTCGGCGAATTTGCCCTCGTAAAGCGCGTGGATCAACCTGGGTGCGGTCCCGATGTGCTTGGCCATCGAGAATGACGTCTGAAGCGTGAGGCTGGCCGCCGTCCAATCCCGTTTTGAAACCTGATATCGGGCTCGAAAGCCCAGCAAATTGGCCGCGTGAAGCAAATCATCCCTGTACGCAAGCGTCTTACCACCCAAATTTGTATCCGGCCAATCGTCATCCCAAATGGCGCTTTCGCGCCGCGCCGCCTGATCGACGAACGCCAAGGTGTCGGAATAGGCGTCCAGCAATTTCTGGGCATCCTGAGGCGGGAACTGATCGATTGGCGTGTCGAGGTAGTCGTACCGATTATTCTCAGGATTAAGGAGTTCGTCCGTCGTTTTTTGGTCCGGCCAAAATCGGCTCGCCTCCAAATACAGCGGAACCGCATTGCCCGGAGTCTGTTCGCCCAAGTCTGGCAGAAGTCTGTATTGCAGAGGATTTTGCGATGCCAGCGACGATCGCAGAACCCATTTTATCCGAACACTCGCCTGCGGCTGAGTCGTCGGAGCCGTGGCGGACGCGTTGTCGGCTGCCCGCGCTCTAAATGCCGACAGCGCCACGATCGCCGCCAATTCGGCGCAAAGTGCCAGAAGAAGAGTGCCGTTTCTCATATTCCGTCTCCTTTGTTCAGGATGTTTCCCTCATCGGGCAAAATGGAATCGCCGTCCGACCGTTGCCGGTAACTGCGCGGCACTAAATGGCCCCGTCCGCCTGCGGCGCGTTCTCTCGACAGGCCCTCCAGCCCCTCCTGGATCGTCTCATCGCACAGCCGCAGGTATTCCACCGACAACGACGTTGCAGAAACTGGCTCGACCGGCGCCGCGATCACGGCAACTGGGGTGGGTTCCTGCTGAACGTAAACGAGACGTTCGACTGGACCGGGTGTTTGGCGACCCCAGACAAAGATCAGCGCGGCGGCTAACGTTGTCGTCGCAGCTATGGCGCACCAGGCGTTAGCTCGCCGCCGGCCGGTATGAAGGCCGGCCTGATACCAAATCCAATGCGCGGAGGTATGTAGTGGCGCTAATTGGAGGCCTTGCAACGCCTCGGCGAATTCGCGTTCCTGTGGATTCAACTCTTCGGACATGGGTTCTCCAGCTTCTGCCGCACTGCCGCCACGGCGGTGGCGTATCGTGCATGCACAGTTGATACCGCCAACTCGGTGATGGCGGCGATTTCCATAAGCGTCAACCCGGACCACAATCGCAACATGATCACTTCGCGCTGGTCCGGCGGTAACGACTCAAGCGCGGCTTGCGCATCGTTCACATCCAGCCGATCCTCGGGGCGCCGCACGAACCAGCCCTTTGCGTCCGACGCGACCACTTGTTCGCGTCGGCTGCGGCGGTGCTCCGATCGCCTGTAGCTGATCGCCTCGTTCCGGACACATCGGAATAGCCAAGCCCGAGGCTCGGCCGGCAGCCGGCCGCTTGTCACCATTCGTATGAACACTCTTTGCACGACATCCTCTGCCCCCTCGGTCCCGACCCATTGCCGGGCGTACAGCAATAGTGCCCGGGAGTGAGCATCGAAAAGCCCGGCGACTGCGGTATTCTCATGTGGGTCGGTCATCCATCCCCCATTATGACGCCACCGCCCGATTATTTTTCGGTGGCGTGGTAGAAAAATGCTCGATCCAGACAAACGGTCTTGATGTGGCAAAATCAACCCATCGCGCCCACAAATTGGATATTGGGTGACTGATAGGCCTACTCCGACGGCTGGAATTCGCCGCTGCCACTGGTCCGGCAGGCATTGTGACGTGATAGAAAAATGCTCCTGAGCCATCGGGTGCTTAGGCAGAGGCCGACGTTATTCGAGGCTTCACCTCGACGAACAGAGGCGCCGACGAACGATGTGACTTCGCTGCTAAGCGCAGTGTCGTTTCCAGGCATAAAAGGCGCTGTCTTTGATTCCGCGATCGCGATAATAGGCCGCCACGGTCAGCCCGCTGGGCCGCTGTCCGTCAATGATCTGACGCCATGCTTCGGTGCCCGGAAGTTGCGATTTGTTCATGCCGTGGCAGAATGCCAACGCTCAGCGAAGAAAAAAGATGCCGTTCACATATCGGACACAGTATATGAACTGCATCGTTTTTCTTTCGCGGACGAAGGTCCTTTTATGCTTGGAAACGCTTATGACCCAGTCTCCGTTGGAATCGTCAGCGTGATTTCAAACCAATCGGCCGAAGGTAAACGCGTAGTTGTGAGGATTCCCAGTTGCCTGGCGTATTCGGCGACCAACGACAAGCCCAATCCGGCATGCGTGTCACCCGACGCGCAGCGTCCTTGCGCCAGAACGGCTCAAATTGACTAGGTCGGCGTGCGTCAGGCCATAGTTGTTATTGAAGATGGTCAGATCGCAATGGCCGTTAAGCGTGTGCGCCATGCAGCGAATCTGTTCGCCGGCGGGGGTGTAATCGAACGCATTGCAAATCAGGTTTTCGATAATCGTTCGCAGGATCAATCGGTCCGTCGTAACAATTTCATCTTCGGAAACGTCCATCGTCAGCTTCAATTCTCGCTGAGAGCGACCACGGGAGGATTCAATCGCCTGGCGCAATCTCGGACAATTGGATTGCTTCGATCTGCGGGCGAAGTTTCTCGGATTGGCCTGTGGCGCGAGTGCGAGCAGCGTCTCCACGAGCAACTCCATGCGCCGTGCGACGTCGCCGGCATCCCGGAAATACTCGGCAGATTTTTCCGCGTCGCATGGCCAACGGCTGGCGACCTCCGTCAGCGTCCTCAACTCAGCGATGGGGGTCTGCAGCTCGTGAGCGATGTCGGCATTCAATCGTCTTTCGCGACGAAAGGCCTGGTCCAACCGCGCCAGAAGATCGTTGAATTGACGGCCGATTGGCTGCAATTCCACCGGCAGTGAGTCAGTCGCGAAACGGTAATCGAGCGTTTCCGGGCCGATCGTCGCCGCGGTCTGTGCAAACTGATCCATGGGACGAAGTCCCTTTCGGACAATGAATCGAACGGCCATCGCGCCGCCGATGGCCAGGACCACCGCCGCGATGGCCAAGGCGCTCGCCAATGCCGCCAGTACGCGATCCACTTCCGAGCGATCGCGGGCCACAACAAGCAACAGGGTAGGCGGCTTGAACTGGCTTTGCTGGTTTTTGTCGTCGTTATCATCTTCGTCCAAATCCGGCAAGTCCACGACGTTGCTCATCACCTCGTCCTGAAAGTCGTAAATGTGCGATTCGATTCGGTGGCGCGAAACTACGATTCTGCGCCGGAGGGCGAGGAATCCAAAAGCGCATATTCGTGTGGTGCGCAGACAACGGCCCCTCCTTCACGCCGGACGATTCTGCTGATAGATCGATTTCCAGCGAGCCGACTTTGATGAGCGGCCGTTTGTTCTGATACTGCCGACGCGTCAGAACCTCGATTCTTGCCGGCAGTTCGTCAAACGCGAACGGCTTGACCAGATAATCGTCCGCTCCGGTGGCAAGCGACACCCTGTCCGGCACCTGGTCGCGCGGTGAGCAGCAAAACGTGAGTCTGTTTCCCCTCCTCCCGCAACTGGCGTAAAACTTCGAGGCCGTCGAGTTTGGGCAGCATGATATCCAGAACGATCACGTCATACGGGACGGTGTGCGAGGTGGAGGCCGTGCCGTCGGCGGCGGTGGTCAGGCTGGCTTAATTCGAGTGTTACGCTATCGGCTTCGCGACTTCGGATTCCATTTCGGCCGGAAGTTCATCCAGACTGCAAACCTGCGCATGTACGTTCAACTGACGCATCGCGGCACGAATTTCGTCCAGGTAGAAATGGTTCATCACCAGAACCAGGTCCGGCTGATATTCCCGCAAAAATTCCGGCGGCATGATTTCCTGGCCGGTTCCGGGAAGAAATCGACCATGTTTATGTGGATTGATGTCGATGCCGAAAGGTATCACGTTCAGCGGTACTCTCATCAGGTTCAGAAATGTGACGCCCTTGGCGCCGCATCCCCAAATGACGCACCGCCGCCGGCTGGCTGCGATGGAACCGATCACTTGGCGATACTCCGCCAGCTTGGCTCGGCACCGCGATCCAAAGTGACTGGCAAGCTGCTCAATCTCGGCAAGAGCCTCGCCAAGGTCGGGCGCAGGATAGGCGATCGCGAGATTGGGTTTCGCCTCGACATCCAGATATTGACCCTCATAACGCGTGGAAATCCGAATCGGCTCAAACCCGGCGCGGATAAACAGCCGTTCGATGGCCGGCCGGGTGAAATAGCAGAAATGTTCATAAATGATGTCCCACAGCCCCAGATTGTTGAACATTTTTTCGCCGCTGGGAACGCCAAAAAAGAGCGTGACGTTTCTCGACCCAATCACATCGCGAAGCATTCGCAGAAACTCAAACGGCTCAGCAATATGTTCCAGCACTTGCCGGCAAAGGATAAAATCAACAGGAAGATGGGCGTATTTAGGCCCGTAAACATCGGCGATGACATGCATGCGAGACTCACTGGCCACCTTGTCCGGATCGTAGGCCGGATCAAATCCAATGGCATGGTTGTTCCCCGCTTCGCAGAGCATCGCCAGAAGCCCCGCGTCACCGCAGCCGATTTCAATGATTTGCCGGTTGCGAAGATTGTAGCGCGCGATCAGATATTCCGTCAGTCGCCGCGCATGCCCTCTGAACTGCGCAGAATGCTGCAGGCTGTTGTCGTATGAACCCGTGTACCGCACGCGCGTTGGATCAAAATCCGCGTTATAGACGAGCGCACATTGCCGGCAAAACGCCAGCCGAATTGCCGCCCGATCCACCGCCTTCGCGGCCTCCCGGGTGGGCAAATGGACATTGCAGAAAACCGGCACCTGGCCGAAGTCAAGAAATATCGACGTTTCCCCGCTTTCGCACGCCGGGCAGCGGCGGACAGCATTATCAACCGAATTTCCCATATGAACTTTGGCCCATGAACGTCGTCAGTCAGTTTGCGCAGTCTAACCGGCTTTGGAATTCGGACAAACGTTCATTTTGCATGTGGACGATTTTTTTTGCAGCGAAGCTATTGGGCTTGGCGAGAATGGCTCACAGAGCCGGGGCAAACACGCTCGCCGACGGGCGGGATCGGGGAAACATCGGAAAAAGAGCCTTCATACGCAGAAAATGCTTCTCAAACAGATTCCAGCTCACCCATGCCACCAACACGCATCCGATGAGCGTCAGCCCAAAAAACAAGACTACTTGCGGCAAGGTAATGTGTCCGGGACCGGTGGCTGTATCCGGATCAATCCCAAGATAACCCAGGAAATAGATGACCAGTTGATTAAAAAGATAAATCGAATAACTGCGTCTGCCCAACCAGCGCAGCCAACTCATATTAAAAATTTGCACCACACCGACGCGTTCGAGCGTCAGCACCATCATCGCCCCGAAGAGCAAACTCACCATGTTAAAACCAAATACCTGAAACGCCCAGCTATTCGTTAGTGCTCCCGCAGTGACGCCGATTATGAGCAGTAACACCGGCAGAATCAGTGTCAGCGCCTGAGCGGTCGGCAGAAAACGCCTTAACCCTCCCATACGCGTGGCAACGGCGAGATAGGACCCCATCACTATTGGATCCATGTGAGTGAACGTGACATTGGTTAACACTTCGAAGGAAAATCCCCGGAAAACCATAACCGTCCGTATGACCGGTGAGATTATCGCAAGGGCGAGGCACAGCCGACCCAGCGAACGCGGCCGCAAGATCAGCACGATCGCCGGCCACACCAGATAGAACTGCTCCTCGATTGCCAGCGACCAGAGCGCTGGCAGCGGTATGGGCTGGCTGGGTCCCATAACGTTGGCGAAATTCCCTAAGAAGATCCAATAGGGCCACGTGAAAGAGGATGAATTTCCCAGGCTGGCGGCATAGGCAGGAACGATCAGCGGCAGCATCACTACGACGAGGACGAGGAATGCATAATTCAGCGGGAAGATGCGCAACACCCGCCGCATATAAAAATTTCGGAAATAGTTCTTCGGGCTGGCTTTCGCATCCAGCAGGATCCCCGTGATCAGGAACCCGCTCAATACAAAAAACAGGTCCACACCCATCCAGCCAGTGGTGGCGATTTTTCGAACCAATCGGTCGATCCAGATTTGTGAATTGCTAATGTGCCCCACATGCAACATCAGCACCATCATGATGGCCAGGCCTCTCACGCCATCGAGCAACGGAAGATGCGGACGTGACGAATTGTTTCCGGTCCTGGCGCCAATGGGCGAAGGCGCAGAGGTCGGTCGACTCAGAGCCAACCTCTTGCTTCGCGGGATCGGAAGCGTTGGGAATAGGCGGACGTACAGCCATTCCGCTTTCTATCTACGAACATTGACACCCCCTGAACCATTGACTCTTATTTCTCGCGTGCCTATGGCGTGTCCGGTCTCGCCGGCTTGATGATCCATCTATCGGACAATATCGGGAATCGGGATGCTGAATTTTTTGAATTCAACAGGGATTCACAAATAATTCATGTAGCGCTTTTGCGCTATCTATTGGACGAACTCATCAAATACAGGAGAATTCACCAAAAAGCGAGTGGAAAAGTCCCGCTTTGCAAAAAATTCGGTTTTGCTCAGTGCCGCGGGCGGACTCAAACTGACGCCGCGGATTTGTGATCCTCAATCGCGCGGCATCAGTCCGAGGTGGCTCGGCTTATGCCGTGCCCGGAATGTCACCAATTCCAGTCGGAATCGGAATCCCATTGCCGTTTTGGTCTATGTTCCCCGACCAGGTCCATTGACCGCCGATGTAATTCCCGTCCATAAGTGCATACGCTTCGTCGGGGCCGATGATGTTGTTGGCAATGCTGGTCGGCCCCTGCCCGCACAGGTTAAATATGAACCCGCCGCCATCCAGGAAATTGTCCTGGACCGTCACCGGGCCAACCACATCACCCTCGGCGTAGGGGATCGTGAAGATATCTACGTTGGATACGGTGTAGTTTATTCCATTGACGGTTGTGAAGACCGGCGTATCGAAATTGTTGCCGGTGACCGTCAAATACGCTCCCGTCTCAAAGAAAATATCATCAACGTGATCGATCCCGTTAAACGTCGGCTCGGCTGGATTACTCTTAAGCCCCAGCCCATTCCAACCGATCGCGTGCAACCAGCAGCCGCTGATCGTGGATGAACCACTGAGTTGGAAACACGATGTCGGCGTGTTGTAAATGTTCAGATTCAGGAACTGCGCGTTGTTCGCCTGGCTGAAAATCTGAACCGTGCCGGGACCGCCGCCGGTCAACGTGCAATTCTTGACGATCAGGCCATCCGTTCCAGCGCCGGCATAAATGACCGCGTCATTTCCAGTGCTGGCCGGAGCGTTGCTCGCCGTAATCGTGCAGTTTTCTATCGTCACGTTGGGTGCGTAAATCTGGATGGTGCCGCTGATCGCGAGATTTTGGATGACCGTTCCCGGCGTCGTGATGACCAGCGAACCACTGGCCGTCAGAATATTGGGATTGGTCGGACCAGTGTTGGTCGGGCCGGGCATTGCCGCCCCATTGAGCAATGTGCCTGCGCCGCCGGTCGGGGGCGGGGTCGCCACCGGACTTGGCGTGGTCGCACTGGCCACGTTGGAATTGCCGCTGGCGCCCGCATCGTTATACGCTTCGATTTCATAATAATACTTCGTGGAGTTGCTGACCGTGGTATCCGCATAAGCAGTCGCGGTCGCCCCAACCGTGGCAATTTGCGTGAACGTCTGATTGTCAGTCGAACGCAGGATGTAAAATCCCTGTACGCTGCCGGTCGAGTTCCAGGAAAGATCGACTTCCGAAGTTGACGACGCGTTGGCCGACAGACCGCTAGGGGCCGCCGGGGTAGCCGGCGCAGCCGGCGCAAGCGGAGGAAGCGATGGGGTCGATGTGCCCTCAACAATACTGACGTTGGTGACATCCGCTGCGCCGACTAAACTATAGCCGCCGAAATTATTCAACATTGTCGTATTGGCCTGCTCGGTGCGGAACGCGTAGTTCTGAGCCAGCACGATTTGCGATCCGCCTGCCGGGGTGACATAAACGCTGTAGGTTTGAGTGGTCGGATCGATCACCATCGTAAATTCATACGTGGTGCCAGCCGTGTAATTGACGGTGGCATCCGCCTGATAGTTCGAGCCGTTTCGCACGTCGATCTGGCCGGTGGGATTAAATCGCGCAATGGCCGCAAGATCGGTATAGGCAGCTGCGGGTCCGTTGGAAAGGCCGATGACAACGTTCTCGTCGTTCTGCGCCGGAGTTGCCGAGAAATTCACGGTAAACTCTCCGGTCTGGCTTGAAATCCCGTTGTTCTGCCAAGTGGAGCCAACGGATTCCTCCGGCGGGATTGCAGACGTAAGGGGGGTAAGGGTAATTCCCGTCACTGCAGCGCCTCCCGCCAAGCCGTAACCGCCCACGTTGGCCAACGTCGAAGTGTTGGCCTGTTCGCTACGGAACGCATAATTCTGAGCGAGCAAAATTTCCGACCCACCGGCGGGCGCCACGTAGACGCTGTAAGTGTGCGTCACAGGGTCGACGACAAGCCGGAATTGATAGCTCGTTCCGGCGGTGTAATTAACGGTGGCATCCGAGTAATAATCCGAGCCGTTTCGCACATCGATCTGGCCAGTGGGGTTAAATCGCACGATGGCGGCAAGATTGATATAGGCGCCTGCGGCGCCATTCGAGAGGCCGATGACGACGTTCTCGTCGTTCTGGGTCGGCGTAGCATCAAATGCCAATTGGAATGGGCTACTCTGGCTCGCAATAGCCGTGTTGATCCAGGAGGAGCCAACCGTAAGGCTCGGTGCCGGCATTGTCGTCCCAGGAGCGACATCGGTAAGGGAAACTCCTGTCACGGCAGCGCTTCCCGCCAGGCCGTAACCACCGAAGTTGGCCAACGTCGAAGTGCCGGCCTGTTCGCTGCGAAACGCATAATTCTGAGCGAGCAGAATCTGCGATCCCTCGGCAGGCGTAACGTACACGTTGTACGCTCGAGTCGTGGGATCGACGACAAGCCGGAAGTGATAGCTTATGCCGGCCGAGTAATTGATTGTGGAATCCGCCTGATAATTCGCTCCATTTCGCACGTCGATCTGGCCGTCGGGGTTAAATCGCACAATGGCGGCAAGATCGGTATATGCAGCCGCGGCGCTGTTGGAAAGGCCAATGACGACATTCTCATCGTTCTGCGTGGGTGTTACATCAAATTCCAATTCGAATGCGCTGCTCTTGCTCGTAAGAGGCTTGTTGTTCCAGGACGCGGCGACCGCGAGGTTCAGTGTCGAAGGCGACTGGCTGGCCGACGTTGTGATGCTCGTGGTGCTGGGAACCACTGCGGAATAAAGGGTTCTGGTTTCCAGACCCTGCAACGGGGCAAAAGCAAAAATAGATTTTCCTCGGGACTTACGCATCTTCCACCTCCAAAGAACAAAATTTGGATCCCGGTTTGGGGGAACTTATGACTCCGACTCCGGGTTACTCTGGCTTACTTCTGACTCACTCACCATCGTGGAAGCGCCTGAATGACTTTATAAGGCTGATGAGATAATCACCGTAATAACCCACCCATTAGCCCTCATATTCGATACATTATGTGACATTCGGGGTTGGCGCTCGTACAACCATTAGCATTGGTCATGATCATTAAAATTTGACACCCCTCTTGGCCTGATCTGGCGACTCGCTGACCTCGGATAATCTTTCACACCACAAATGCTTTGTATACAATCACAAACATGCTGCGTGGTTTGATTGTTGGAGCGTATCGCCGGATGGTGCCGACGGGGATGAAAAACACGTTGCGCATGTGGACGATGTTTGAGTCAACGGACCGGGCCGGCCAGCTCATCACGGATTTCTCGCAGAGTTCGGTGGTCGTCCTCGCGCCCCACATGGATGATGAAGCTATTGGACCAGGGGGAACGGTGGCATTGCACGCGCGAGCGGCGCGAAGGTAATGATTCTCTTGTTGACGGACGGCTCCTTGGGAGATCCCGATATCGGCGCGGGGGACCCAACTCCGGATGAAATCGCCCGGCGACGCAAGGCGCTGGTCGAATTACGGAAAGAGGAGAGTCGCCAATCGGCCCGTGTTATGGGCGCCGACGAGATCGATTTTTGCGACGCGCCCGATGGAGCCATGGCCGACACCCCGGAATTCGTCGCAAAGGTAGCCGCGGTGCTGGAACGTCGCCGTCCCGCGGTAGTCTATTTGCCCGCGGTGACGGATATTCATCGTGACCACTGGGCGGCCAACCGCGTTTTACGGGCAGCGCTGGATCGACTGCCGGAGCCGCTGCTGCGGAACATGATCATTCGCGGATACGAGATTTGGGGGACTTTGCCGGCCAATCGGATCGCCGATATCACGCCGGTGGTAAAGATCAAGGAGCAGGCAATCGCGGCGTTTCCGTCGCAGTTGAAATCGAAGGATTTCACGAGCGCGGCGCTGGGGCTGAACCGCTATCGTTCGTTGATGTTTTCGCCCGTTGACGGGTATGCGGAGGCGTTTCTCGAGACGACCGTGGAAGAGTACAAGCAGTTATTTCAGACGATCGTTACACGGGGAAATGGAAACGGGGCGTTCCACTCAGGGAAGCCTTCGTAGAAATTTTATCGGCCGCAATTTCGAGCCGCCGGGTTTTATTGCTCAGCGTTGTTGTAATAGCCGCAGAAATACAAAAACCGATTCTGATTCATGACCGGTATGCCGAGTTTCTCGGCTTGTTCCAGTTGGGACTGATAGGCGTCGTAGGCCGCCTTTTGTTCGTCCTGAGTCTGCTTGTTCAACGGATCGTTGAGCTCATCGGCGGTAAACTGGTCCACCTTCGGCTCCGCGCCCATAACGACGAAATCGGTGTCGACATCAATGTTCTTCTGCACCTGGCCGCCCCAATCCGTGATCAGGGCCTTGATCTTCTGCGCATCGCTGGCTTTGGGCTTTCCGGACTGCGACAAATCGAAGTCCCCATAAACGACCAGGTTGTATTTCGTGTTCCGGTCGTAAACCAGGTTTGCGATCAGATCTCCCACGCCGATGTGCTGGCCAATCTCCGTTTTGATGACCCGGCATTCGCTCACGCCGCTCAAAACCCGCTCGACTTCGATGGAGGCCAACCCTACGGGCAGGTTTTCATCGGTCATCAGGTCGTCCTGCTTGGGAACTCCATCACGATGGCTGTAAACCTCAAACGTCATGCCCGGAACAATATGATCGCCGCTTCCCAGATTGATGTAGACGATGTCGTCCGAAGCCACCGAAGTGATATACCCATCGGATTGCCGCAGAAGCGGATCGAGCGGCGAAACGCGTTTTCCGGCGAGTTTGCCGACCAACTCGTTTGAAAGCCGTTTTGCCTGATCCAGTTCCCGGTCCTTCTCCTGCATCGAAGTCTGCGCCTTTTGCAGTTGCGAGTTCATCGCCTGCCGCTCGCCGTCCATCTCCTGCGACATGTTTTTGAGCTTGACGAGATAGTTATTTTCAGCGGCCTGCGCTCGATCAAGCTCGGCATCTTTCTGTTTGATCGCTGCGTTCGCATCGTCCACCGCTTTCTGCGCCATCGTCTGTGCGGTGACGATCTGCTTGATCGCATCCGCCGCCGCCTCTGTTTGAGCCATTCGCAGCGCCGTGTTCTGATACTGCTGGTCCTTGCTGTACGCGACCAGCTTATTCACGACGGAGACCAGGCTCATGTCCGGGGTGATGTTCAATGTCTTCAGCTCGCTCGCGGCGGCGGTCAGGGCATCGCTGGCCTCCCGCGCGGCCATCCCAGGTGTCTTGGCAAAAATTGCGTTTGTTTCCGGCGATGACGTTCGCCAGATTCTGCGAATCCTGGAACGATGTCTGTAGGATCGTTCCCCCTCTGGGCCCCTTTTGCAGCTCCGCAAAGCGCGGACTGTTCAAGTCCTGCGCTGAGTAGATCATCTTTGTCTTGTCGCTCTGCGTCTGCAGCATCTCCGTCTTCTTACTGTCATCCACGCCGAAATAAATGGCGAAGATCGTCGCTGTCACAAAAAGAATGGTGAAAACCACGACGGCGGCAATCAAACCGCCCCGCGAGCCTTGTGGGCCAACCGCTGGCATACAGAACCTCCAAAATCATCGAAACGGCGAGTGAAACATCAGTCGCTCAGAACCGGCGTCGATATACCGCCAGTTCGGGAAAAGGTAGGGTTTTCCGCCGTCCGCATGGACTTACCGCTAATTTAACGCCCGGATGCCATTCAGGTCAAGAAATTTACGGTTTTCGCCGGTGGGGGAGCCAACATAAGCGTCACGGTGCCTGCCGTGACCGTTTTGTCCGCATATAAACAGCCGCCAGGGCGCCCAGAAGCACCAGCAGGAAGATCAATGAAGCGATAGCCACATATGGAGTGAAATCGGTTCCCTGATCGACCGGAGTCATCGCCGCCGGCGGAGGCGAATTGGCTGGGGGAGTAGTTTGCGGCGGATTGGCGGCCGTTGCTGCCGTCGGCACAATCGCGGCGGGAAGGAGCACACTGTCGGCAGGGCCAACGGGTGAACCGAAAACCCCTGTGCCGCCCGACAAGGCGGGCGCCTGGGAATTGGGGTCTACTCCGCTCGCCCCATAAGTGTAGATGTTGTCACGATTGACGCCGACGAAGGGGTTGTTATTGAACTCGACATGTCCGTCGCCATAGAGCGCGTTTTGGCCGTCGCCCGAATGATTCCCGCTGTTGCCCTCTCGCAGTTCCGCGGCGGTCGATGCGAGGGTCAATTTGATAAGGTCCGGCGTCCCAGGATTCATGTCCGCCGCAATGACGAACGTGGGATCGAGCCCCTGAAACATCTTGTAGCCCCGGCCGCACGGCGGCGGCCGATGGATACGGATCGGCATAGCTGTAACTCAGCATTTCTCCCGATGGGAAATTGGATTTGTTCAATGCGGTATTCCCGCCCCACCCGTAATGATACGGCGTTTGTCCGGTGGCGGGACAGATGAACACGGCACTCGTAATGTCCTCGGTGCGAAGCAGAAGATAGAGGGCTGCGCTCACGTCGTTGACTTGCGGGCATCCCGCTGCAAAAGGGTTGGGGCTGTCGACTCCGGTGTAGACCGTCGGACGATCGGCGGCCTCGAGATCGTATTTGGTCCGCGGATAGTTCCCGCGTGAATCGTTTGAATATAACAAAAGCCCTTGTCCGATTTCACGCAGATTGCTCGCACATTTCACCCGCGCCTGGCGGCTATCCAAATTGACGGTCGCCGCCAAACAGAACAGCACGGCCACCACCAGCATCACGAGCGATGCGAGCAAATCCGTCAGAGAGAATCCGGGGCGATTCATGGGTGAAGGTCGAAGGGTTCAGCCGGCGAAAATTCCTTTCCGGCGACAAGTTCCAATACCAGGACGGAATCGATCGGATCCGGTGCCGCGGGAGGCAGATTTACCGAAATATTACCGTCGACTTTAACGAACGGCAGTTGCGTCCGTTTCGCGTCGGCCAGCATATATGCCTGACTGACGGTCGCTTTCAATCCAGAGGCTTCGAACTTTTCTCCCGGCCAGGTCAGCAGATGGATATACAGCTTTCCGGGTTTGCTCGTGCAGCGCCAATTCCAGTCCGGCACCCAGATCGGCTTCCCCTTTTTGTCTTTATTGACCGGATCGAAATGCCCGGCCTCCGGCCCGAAGACCGTCGGCCCGGTCCCGTAAATTGATTCACCATTGACGCTGAGCCAATCCCCAATCTCCTTGAGCCGATCGACCTCCGGCTGAGGAATGATCCCCTCACTGGTCGGCCCGACATTGAGGAGATAATTTCCGCCCTTACTGGCGATATCCACCAGATTGCGGAGCAGGGTTTGCGTCGATTTGAAGTTCGTGTCGTAAGATTTATATCCCCATGTGTCGTTGATCGTCATGCAGGTTTCCCAATCGCGGCCGGGAAATCCCTGCGGAGGAATGTGCTGCTCGGGCGTTTCGGTGTCCCCCTTGAATCCGCCGCCCAACCGGTTGTTGACCACGATCTGCGGCTGCAAATCAAGCAGCGGCAAAAACTCCGCGGCCCGCGCGGGCGTCATCATTTTGGTCGGTGTGTCAAACCACAGCACCGAGACCGGGCCGTAATTGGTCAGCAACTCCTTCACCTGCGGCAGGGCGACATCGTTCAGGTATTGGTCGAAATCCCCATCCTGAGCTTTGTCCCAATGCCCACCCTTCATCGCCTCGCCACCGGGATGATGCCAATCCTGGCATTGCGAATAGTAAAATCCCAGCTTCATCCCGTGCCGCCGGCACGCGTCCGCCAGTTCCGCCAGTGGATCGCGCTTGAACGGCGTTGCATCGTAAATGTTGTAGCCGTCGACCTTCGTATGAAACATCGCGAAGCCATCGTGATGCTTGGCCGTGATGACCATGTATTTCATCCCCGCCGCCTGCGCAGTTTGGACCCATTGGTCCGCGTCGAATTTCACTGGATCAAACTGGTTCGCGAATTTGGCATATTCGGCGACCGGGATCTTGCCGTTGTTCATGATCCATTCGCCGATCGAGGGAATCCTCTTTCCCTGGTACGTCCCGGCCGGCACCGAATAAACACCCCAATGAATGAACATCCCAAACCGCGCCGCGCGCCACCATTGCATTCGCGCTTCGTGCTGTTCGGCCGTTTCGTTTCGAACCAGCGCCGGTTGGATGGAAGGCACTGTCTGCGCCCACACGCCTGCGGCGGATGCTACGACCAGAAGCAGCACGATAAGGAAATAGTGTTGGTTCATGGGCTGGAATATAACCCGGATCGACGAGCTTGGCAGGTCTGCTCCTGCAATGCCACATAACCCCGGCCGCCAAAAATGGTGGTAGGAATCGGCAAACTGCCGGTTCAGTCGCCCATATCATTCGCCCGATAATGAAAAGGAACCTCCATGCGTCTACCAATTCAAATAATGCAGCGAATCATTGGGCATCCGGTCGCCCATTTTTCCGGATCGGGCCATAAGCGCGCATTGGGCCGTGTCGCGGTGAAGACGCGGGCCACGTTGTTTCCCCTTCAGGGTGATCTGATTGAAGATCCGTTTTCGGTGATGCTAAGCGACATCTCAGGCGAAACGGTCGGTCTGACCTCGCCACGGGCCATGATGCCATATTCCAGCATGATCATCAGCGTTCCTCTGTCCGGAGAGGATGAGGAAAAATCGGTTGCGATCCGTTGCCGAGTTGTGCGATGCACGCGGTCGCGCGATGGACGATTTAGTATCGCGGCACAATTCCTCGGGCTTTGCCAGCTCCAACATCTGGTTTCGCGGATGAAGACGGTATCATAATCCCCCATGCGGCTCATCGCGCTCTGGATCGCGCTCCTGTCACTGGCCAACTCAATTTTCTCCGCGGCGAACGCGGCAGATACTCCTGATCTCCACGTTTCGATTCATATTGACGCCGGACAGCCGATCGGCCCTTGGATCCCCGTCTGGCGATTTTTCGGATACGACGAAGCCAATTTTACCTACATGCCCGACGGTCGGCGGCTGCTCGGTGAATTATCCGAACTTCAGCCGCCGCAGGTATTCATTCGTTGTCACCACCTCCTGACTAGCGGCGATGGCACGCCGGCCCTCAAATGGAGTTCCACCAACGCCTATACCGAGGACGCCAAGGGAAATCCGGTCTACGACTGGACCATCACCGATCGCATTTTCGATACGTACGTCGAGCGAGGGCTCAAGCCGTACGCGCAGATCGGGTTCATGCCCAAGGCGCTGTCGAGCCGGCCCGATCTATATCCGACGACTTTTGATCCCGACAAGCGCGTGCCCGTTGATGCGGGGCAGGCGTATCCGCCGAAGGATTACAACAAATGGCGTAATCTCGTGTATGAATGGGTGCGACATTGCGTAACGCGATACGGGCGCGACGAGGTCGAGAAGTGGTATTGGGAGGTCTGGAATGAGCCCAATATTTCATACTGGAAGGGGACGCCGGAAGAGTATTTCAAACTATATGACTACGCCGTGGACGGGGTTCGCCGGGCGCTGCCGACCGCGCGGGTAGGGGGTCCTGAGCAAGCCGGTGGAGGCGGGAAATTCCTCCGGACGTTTTTGCAACATTGCATTGATGGGTCAAACGAAGCGACCGGCGGCAAAGGCGCGCCGCTCGATTTCATTTCGTTTCACGCCAAGGGCAGCCCGAAATTCAAGGACGGATATGTCCAGATGGGCCTGGGCAATCAACTGAACAATATCGAGTCGGGTTTTTCGACCGTTGCGGGGTTTCCGCAATTCAAAAATACGCCTATCGTCATCGGTGAATCTGATCCAGACGGCTGCGCGGCCTGCACCGGGCCGCAGCTTGGGTATCGCAACTCAACGCTCTACGCCTGTTACACCGCCGCCGCTTTCGCCCGGAAATTTGAGATCGCCGACAAATATTACGTCAATTTCGAGGGTGCCCTGACGTGGGCCTTTGAATTTGAGGATAAGCCCTATTTTGCCGGCTACCGAGTCCTGTCGACCAATGGGATCGATCTCCCTGTTCTCAACACGTTTCGAATGTTCTCGCACTTGAGCGGCTCGCGGGTCGCGGTGCAAAGCTCATCAGCGGCGACGCTCGGTTCCATCGAGAAATCGGGAGTTCGCGGCGACCCCGATGTGGATGCGATGGCCACCCTGGACGATCATCAGCTCGCGATCCTTCTTTGGAATTACCACGATGACGACACTCCTGGTCCCGCCGCGGACCTCGACCTTTCCATCGCGAACCTTCCTGACAGGCCGGCCATCGAATCCTCATATCGCATTGACCAATCCCACAGCAACGCTTACGCCGCCTGGCACGAAATCGGTTCTCCGGCGAACCCAACGCCCGCGCAATACGCCCAATTGCAGGCGGCGGGGCGATTGACCGATTTGGAGCCACCGCATCCCATTAAATTTGAAAAGGGCCAATTCTCGACGCACCTGCATCTTCCCCGCCAAAGCGTTTCGCTATTAGTTTTGACTTTCAATTGAACGACAAACAGAATGGAACGCGCAACTGATTCAATGATTTTATGGAGTCTCAATGCCCTCGATCGACATGCCGCTTGAGCAGCTTCGGCAATATAAGCCGACGCTTTACCGCCAGGAGGATTTCCAATCCTTCTGGGAGACAACGCTTTCCGCATCTGACAAACAGCCGTTGAACGCCGAACTCATTCCGTTCGATCTGCCGGCCCGCGGATTGGAATGCTTCGCCGTTCGGTTCGACGGATTTGGCGGTGGCCGGCTGGCAGGTTGGTATCTGCGGCCCGATTCGCGCGGGAAATGTCCGGGCTTCTGCGTTTATCATGGCTACAGCGGGCGCGGACCGCGCCCGCTCGATCTGATTTCACTGGCGTCACAGGGGATTTGCGTTTTGAGCATGGATTGCCGCGGACAGAATGGCCAATCGCAGGATGCCGCGCTTTATCCGGAAGGCCACCACAGCGGATGGATGACCGCCGGCATCCGTGATCCCCGCACATACTATTATCGCTATGTTTATGCCGATGCCGTCCGCGCCCTGGAGGTCTTGGCCCATCGCGACGAAGTGAACGCCGAACGGCTGGCGATCACCGGCGTAAGCCAGGGGGGTGGATTGACGCTTGCGGTCGCGGCATTATCACGCAAGCCGGTCTTGGCGCTGGCGGACATTCCATTCCTCTGCGATTATCGCCGGTCGATTCAGATCGCCCCGGTCGGGCCGTATCCGGAGATTACCGCGTTTCTCAAGGCGTTCCCCCATTTGTACGAGCAGGCGCTTCGCACGCTCAGCTATTTCGATTGCCTAAACCTCGCCCCATGGATTACGTGCAGAACAGTAATTTCCAACGGACTCTGGGACGACATTTGTCCGCCGAGTTCCATCTACGGCGTCTACAACCACATTACCGCCGAGAAGCAAATGGAAGTCTACCCCTTCCACAAGCACGAGGTGGCCTACGAACACAACGAGCTGAAATTCCGCCTGCTGGCGGAATTCGCGAGGTGATCAAAACGTCTGTTCGACCGTATTGCCGCTAACGGTTTGTTTCGGTTTGCCGCAGCTACAGCCGCCCTTGCCGTTCACCTTCGACGGAATCACCAAACTGAAAAACGTGGACGTCAGGGCGATAAGGCCTCCCACCCCGATGCCCACCAGAATGATCGTAAGCTGTGCGCCCGAGTCGAGCGATTTGCCAAGGACCATCGTTGACCGCCGGAACGCCGATGGCGATTGCCGCCCCCGCCAATGCGCCGGGGAAGGCGCTCGCTTTGTTGCCGAATTCGACGCATTCCCTTTCATCTTCGCTCATGACAGGGCTCCTTTCATAGTTTGGTTTTGTCCGAAACGCCGAATCGCTGTCGAAGCGCCACCAGCGCGTAACGACATCGGCTGGCCGCGGTATTCGAAGAAATCGAAAGATTTTTCCCGATCTGATTGAATGTAAGTCCGACATAATATTTTGTTCTAAGCACCACTTGCTGAGCCTGTGGAAGTGTCGCGATGGCCCGCTCCAATTCCATCGGATCCATCGGCTCACTGACTTGCGCCGGCGCCGCAGGCTCGGCGACGGAATCCAGTTGCGTCACGGCCCTGCGTCGCGACCGGCGTCTGAGGGCATTGATCGTCACCGCCCGTGAAACATAACCCTCCGGATTTCGCAGGGACGCCGTTTGCCATTGCCGCCACACCGAAATGAGCGTGTCCTGAACCACATCCTCGGCATCCGCCGGATTGCGCAGAATCCCCATGGCGACGCGCACCCAGTCGCCGCGCCGGCGGGCCACGAATTGATCAAAATCATCGGCGGAGCCGGAGTTCACTGCAGGGCCCTTTCAACATCCATGATCCGCTCAAAACGAAGGTTTGTCTAAAAAAATGCGGATTTCTCCGCTATAGTACGCCCCGTGGCGGAAAATTTCTTCGATTTTCATCAGCGCATGGCCGAGCGAAAAAGTGCAAAACCTGCGTCCGACCAAGCCGAAGCGCTCACCGTCACCCAATTAACGGCGGCCATCGAGAAGGCCATCAAAACCGGCGTTCCCGCCTCGATCACCGTGCGCGGCGAAGTCAGCAATGTCAGCGACCGCCAGGCGTCGGGGCATCTTTATTTCACGATGAAGGATTCGGGCGCCTGCATCAATTGCGTCATGTGGCGCGACAACGCCGCGCGATTGCAGTTTCGCCTGGAAGACGGCCTCGAGATCATTGCCACCGGACGGGTCACCATTTACGCCCCGCAGGGGAGATACCAACTCACCGTTCAGCGCCTTCTGCCTGCCGGCCGCGGCGCCCTCGAATTGGCCTTTCGCCAGTTGCAGGCCCGGCTCTCGGCCGAGGGGCTTTTTGACGCCGATCGAAAAAAGCCGATTCCCCAATATCCAACCCGAATCGTTCTGCTTACCAGCCGGGCGACCGCTGCGCTGCAGGACATGCTCAAAGTCCTGCGGCGATTCCCTTGGCTCAACCTCATGGTCTATCACGTCCCCGTTCAGGGCGACGGCAGCGGCCCAAAAATCGCCGAAGCGATCGATCACCTGAGCCGCCGTGCCGCCAACATCGGCGGCGTGGACGTAATTTTGCTCGCCCGCGGCGGCGGATCACTCGAAGATTTATGGTCCTTCAACGAAGAAATCGTCGCCCGCGCCATCGCCGCTTCGCGAATTCCCATCGTGACCGGCATCGGCCACGAGGTCGATTGCACCATCAGCGATCTGGTTGCCGACCATCACGCCCACACCCCCACGGAAGCCGCACAGGTAATCTCGCAAAACTGGAAACAGGCCACCGAACTGCTCGCGCAGTCGCAGTCACGTTTACGCAACATCGTCCGGCAGACGGCGCTGGACTACCGCAATCGCCTGGACGCGATTTATCGCCACGAATTCTTCCGCCGGCCGATGGATGGCATCCAACTGCTTCGCCAGCTTCTGGACGACCGGCAAAAAGCGATGACGCTCGCCCTGTCGGCTCGAGTCAGCCGTTATCGGGATCGGCTGCGGGCACTCGATCCGCGTCTTCCGGCCGTCGCCCGATCGTTTCTGCAAATCCGCGCGACGCGTGTGGAAGCCTTCGATCGCCAGCTTCAGGCCCTGTCACCGCAAGCCGTGCTGAATCGCGGCTACACGATTACCACCCTCAAGAAAACCGGCGAGATTTTGCGCGATTCAACCATCGCCAAAGCCGGCGACCGATTGCTCACCCGTTTTGCCGATGGACAAACCGAGTCGATCGTTCAGGATTCGCGCCAGTTGCCCTTGTTCGAATAGATCAGGCCTGATGCGATCAGCAACAGAGCGACCGCGCAAATCCACGGACCAAGCGGCGTGGCGACAACCGGCCAATGAAAATCGATCCGCCGGTGATCTGTTGGCCAGATGATTTGCCCCCCACTGTTATCGGCCAATGCGGCCATCGCCGCATGATCATTTCCAACGGCATCAAACTCCGGCGGATATCTTCCGGACACGGAAATCCGATCAATGATTTCATCGCCCATGCGCAGCTTGCCGATCCGTGAATTTTGCGAGGAGCCCATCACGGCCTCATATCTCCCCGGCGCCGTTTGTTGCAGGGTCGCGACTTTCTTGCCGGCATCATCGGCAAGTTCCAGCGTGATCGGAAGATCGTTCAGAAACCTTCCCGAATCAGCGGCATTGACGGTAACGTGCAGCCGGCTACCAGTTTCCCATCGCACCGAAAATCTCAGATCGCGCGGCTTCTGGGCGATCAGGTTTGCGAACGATTCAATCTCCCCTAAATCAGGCCCGAAAGCCGTGGCAGCGACGCAGCCGCTGCCGACGTGCCAAAAAGCGGCCATCGGGATCTTGCCCGCGTGGGCGTACGGCGTGGCATCGGGTTTCACCCATGTTCGGTTCCAGACAGACGCGGTTACGTTCGAAAGAGAATTAGCCGCGTTCTCGAATACGACTTCAACGGGCTCACGCAAAAGCAGCGGCGGGAGGGCGGCGCGCGATAAATTTTGAATTGAGTTTGTCCACCGTCCGGCATCGAGTTGCTCGATGACGTTACCGCCGGTGCCGGCGCAAATCTTGCGAATGATTTCCAAGGCGCTTCCGCGATCCATCGCCAATACGTCAAGGTGGATCTTTTTCTGGAGAAGGCGGCCTTGCAACCCGGCGGGGTCGTCTATCCGGGCATCGCAATCAGAAACCAGCAGAAGCTGCGTCGGCAACGCCGAGTCTGTCGCTCCCGCGATCTGGTTCAGCGCGGATTCCAGATTCGTTGGGCCATGCGGAAAAGCATCAGCTGGCGGAAGGTCCGCTCTCGCTGCGGAAGCGGCCGGCTCGGGCGGAACCCACCATCTCACCGAATCGGAGAACTGACCGATTCGAACAAGATCGGCCGGCGGCAACGCAGGGAGCAAATGAATAATCGCCTGCGTCGCGGCCTGCCAGCGCGAATCGGCCATCGCCCGCATCCTGCGACATCGAGCCGCTGGCATCGGCCAGCAAAAGCCAGCGCATGATTGCATCCGGCGGGAAGCTGGCAAGCGGGGACATTTGTTCGAGATTGGTTCCGGGATATCCGCCGGCCGCGAACACGTGATCTCCTCCCACGATCAACGCCGACCCCCCGAGATCACGGACATATTGCATCAGGCGATCGAGAACCGCCGGAGAAAAGCGATCGGCGGATTGGTTGTCGATGACGATTATCGCCGGGCCGAGATATTGTTCGGGAAGATCGGGAAGCGCCGCGGCAGAAAAAGCTCGCCATCCGGCAGGCGGATTTTCCCCGATCCACCATCTCTCACTCAACCACGGCGGCGCGATCCGCAGGGACATCGAATCGTTTTCCGGCCAGAGATCGCCGGGATTCAATTCAACTTTGGCGATCTGGTCAGCCGCCGGGATCGAACGCGCGATAATAAACGTTCCGTTGCCGACCGGCTCTGTCGAGCCGGGGAATGTGGCTTGCCGCGACGGTCCGGTATTGGCGATGGTGGCAGTCAGCGTCCGGCCAAACGACTCCAACTTCCGGACCGATGCATCGGTGACATTCTCCAAACCGCTATCAATGGCTGGATAGATCGGCGGCGATTTAGCTGGCAGGTCGAATCGGGCATCGCTGAAAAGGATAATGGCATCCGTGTTCACAGGAGAAAAAACCGTTTGGTCCGCGGGGATTTCGTCAAACGGCCCGCCCGGATCGAGCGGGCGATTGTCCGCGGCGAAACCGATCAATTGATACGGCCTATTGCCGATAAGTTCTGCGACCCGCTCGCGGACAAATTCCGGTTTACGGAAATTCGCTCCGCGCATGCTCGGGGAAAGGTCGACCATGACCGCGATGGTTCCTGGTTTCGGGTGGTTCCATATCGGGCCCGCGGCAGCGACCGCGAGCAGGATCGTCCCAATGGACAAAAGCCATGCCGAAACCGCCGGCAGGTTGATCCGCCGCCAACTGGCGATTGCGATGGCCGCAATCGCCAGCGCCACGGAAACGATTCCTGAGTATGGGCAAGAGAAGAGAACGACGGAGGCGGCGGACATCGCGAATGATTATAATCCGGCATGAACATGAAACCGGCTCGATCCACCACAATCCTCAGCGTTCGCAAAAATGGTCAGGTTGCCCTCGGCGGCGATGGGCAGGTGACGCTCGGCTCGGTCGTCGCCAAACATGATGCCGTCAAAATCCGGCGGGTCGGCGCTGGAACCGTCCTGACCGGCTTCGCCGGGTCGGCCGCCGATGCGTTTGCCCTGCTGGAACGCTTCGAAAAAAAACTGGCCGAGCATCCCGAAAACACCCGCCGGGCCGTGATCGAGCTTGCCAAGGATTGGCGCACCGACCGGGTCCTTCGCCGCCTCGAAGCCATGCTGGCCGTGGCGGATCAAAACGTGAGCCTGATCGTCAGCGGCGCCGGCGACGTGATCGAACCGACCGATGGAATCATCGGCATCGGCAGCGGCGGCCCCTACGCCCTCGCCGCCGCCAGGGCTATGCTGGCTCATTCGAATCTGCCCGCCAAAGAGATCGTCGAGGAGGCATTGAAAATCGCCGGCCAGATTTGCATTTACACGAATACGAATATCAAGGTCGAGACCTTGTAGGAGATGCCGATGGAAGGCGAAATAGGTGATGCGTTTATCGCCGCCGCCCGGCGTACACTGGCCGAGGGAATGCGCAAAATCGAGCATTGCGTTGCACAGCTCAACGACCAGCAACTCTGGTGGCGGCCCCGGCCGGAAATGAACAGCATCGCGAACCTGACGCTGCATCTGTCCGGGAATCTCCGGCAATGGATCGTGTCCGGCGTCGGCGGCGCCAAAGACGTGCGCAATCGCCCGTCGGAGTTTTCCGATCACTCAAACCGTCCCAAAGGCGAGATGATCGACATATTGAAAAAAACCGTCGCGGAGGCCGATGCCGCGTTGGCCCGGCTCAAGCCCGATCAACTCGTTTCACGGCGACGGATTCAGGGATTTGATACAAGCGTGATCGCCGCGATCATGGACACGATTCCACATTTCCGTGGTCACGTTCAGGAGATCATTCATATCACCCGGCAGCAGCTTGGCGAGAAATATCGGTTCGATTTCGTCCCAAAGGGAAAAGAACAGGAATCGGCAGGGGTGTAGAACTGCGGTCACGCGACGACCGTATTTTGGCTTCGTTGCCGAAGGCATTGACGATTTTTGACAGGCCAGAAACTATGAAGCCGAGCCTTTCTCGGGACGTTGTTTTGGGGATTAAAATCCCCAATGGATTAACGAGCTGATCGCGTGGATCGCTCAGACGTCACTTTATTTGAGAAAGGACTCGGCGATGAAGATTCTGGCATTGGATCTCGGAAAGAACAAGAGCGTTTTTGTGGACTATTGTGTCGGCGGCGAGCGGATCTTCGGCAAGACCGCCACGAACCCCCGCGAATTGCGGAAGCTGCTGGAACGCAGTGCCCCGGACCGGCTGGTGATCGAGGCGGGACCCGCGGCGGGATGGGTTTGCGACCTGGCCGAATCGATGAAGATTCCCGTGCAGGTCGCCAACGGCAACGACGAACGTTGGCGATGGAAGGTCGTGAAGGAAAAGAGCGATCGCAAGGATGCGTTGAAACTGGCCCAATTGTCGGAGATGGAATCGTTGCCGACGGTGCACGTGCCCAAGGCTTCGGTTCGGCAATGGCGGTCGCTGATTGAATACCGTCACGCTCTGGTGCAGCGGCGAACGGCGATCAAGAACTCGATCCGTTCGATATACGAAAGGCAGGGCGTGGGCCTGCCCTGGGCCAAAAGAGCCTGGACTGACGCGGCGATGGAGGAACTGAAGAAGGAGGCGTCGGACTATTCCTCCCAGCGGTTGTGGCTGTTCCAGGTGCATTGCGAGTTGCAGCAGTTTGAGAGTATTCAGCGGCAGATCCAGGAGGTGGAGCAGAAGCTGGAAGAACGGGCAAAGGCTGATGCGCGTGTTGAACAACTCAAGACCGCGCCCTGCGTCGGTCCGCGATTGGGAGAGACGGTGGTGGCAATCCTGGATGATCCGCATCGCTTCGGGAACGGCCGGCAGGTGGGTTGTTACGCGGGTCTGACCCCGCGACGCTGGCAGAGCGGCGAAAGTGACCGCCAAGGTCACATCAGCCATGCGGGCAACGGCCTGCTGCGTCAAATGCTGGTGGAGATTGCCTGGCTGGGAGTCCGCCACAAGACTTGGATGGCCCAAGTCTACGAACAGGTGCGTCGCGGCAGCGACAAACGGAAGAAGATCGCCATCGTGGCGGTGGCCCGCAGACTCCTGGTGAAGCTGTGGGCGATGCTTCGGGATGGCGCCCAGTGGAAAGAACCGTTGCCGACGGCGCCAACGTGAAGAGACGGGGCAAAATGACGGGTAAAGCGTCCGGATGAGTCAAATGGGAAACAGGCGATCGGAGTTCGACGGTTGGCAAAAAAGCGGCAAGCCCGATGTTGGCTTGAGCACCAAACTCGAAGGCCAGAGTGGGTGCCGCTGTTGTACAGTTGAATAGGCCCGCGACCCAAACAGATCTTTCGCGGAAGCTCTGAATAGAAGACTGAAACAACGACTCGCGTTCCGAACGCCAGAATCCCGCTTGACAAGGCTCGGCTCATAGAAGCCAACAGTGACCGCATCGACGCGGCGTTCCCGCATTCGAGCAAGCCGGCGTCAAACGGCGCAGAGAGCGCAACCGATCATCATCGCCTTTATTTAATTTATAGGAGGTAGCTCATTTCAACCGCAAACCCCAATGACATGCTTCTAAGTTTTTTCCCCCAACTCATAAAACCCCGCCGTATCCCTTTTCAGATATCCTTTTTCCGCCAGTTCCTCCCAGATTTCCTTTCCGAAGCCCCCCGGCGGTTGAATCGAGACCGTTTGAATCTTCCCGGTGCCGCTGAGCGGGCCATGGCCGATTTTCGAGTCATCGTCCAACCGCGTCAGCTTCAGACGCTTTTTGAAGGCTTTGAGTGCTTTGCGAAGCTCTTCTTCAGTTGCGGGCATTGCGGACTCCTCTCAATGCGATGAATTAGACTAGAATAATATGTTCATGCAACACCTCACCCCCCGCCAGATCGTTTCCGAACTCGACAAGTACATCATCGGCCAGGCCGACGCCAAGCGAGCCGTCGCCGTGGCCATCCGCAATCGCTGGCGGCGCCAGCAGCTTCCCGAAGGCCTCCGGCAGGATGTCTCGCCGAAAAATATCATCATGATCGGTCCGACCGGCGTCGGAAAGACCGAGATCGCCCGCCGGCTGGCCGGCCTCACCGGGGCGCCGTTCATCAAGGTCGAGGCGACGAAGTTCACCGAAGTGGGATATCACGGCCGGGACGTGGATTCAATGATCCGCGACCTGCTCGATTCCTCGATCGCGCTGGTGCGCGAGGAGATGACCCAGGCGGTAATGGAACCGGCCTCGGCGCAGGCGGAGCATCGGCTGCTTAGTTTGCTGTTGCCCGGCGAATCGGCAGGGGGGTTCGAGGACAGCGAATCCAAGGTCAAACGCGCTCACGCCCGAGACAAGCTGCGCGAGCAGCTTAAGGCCGGCGAGCTCGAAGACCGCCAAATCGAAATCCAAATCGAGCAGCGCACCGGCGTCGGCGTTTTAGGCCCCGTCGGAATGGAAATGGACGTGGAGTTCCAGTCCATGCTGGAAAAGATGATGCCCGCCCGGCGCGAAACCCGCCGAATGGCCGTGCAGGACGCCCGCAAGGTCCTCTTGGCCCAGGAAGCCGAAAAACTGGTCGATCGCGACAAAATCCACCGCAACGCGATCGAACGCGTCGAGCAGAGCGGCATCGTCTTCCTGGACGAAATCGACAAAATCTGCGGCACCGAATCCAAGCACGGCCCCGATGTTTCCCGCCAGGGCGTCCAGCGCGATCTGCTCCCGATCGTGGAAGGCTCCACAATCATCACCAAGTACGGCCCCGTAAAAACCGATCACATCCTGTTCATCGCCGCCGGCGCGTTTCACAGCAGCAAGCCGAGCGATCTGATGCCCGAATTGCAGGGAAGGTTTCCCATCCGGGTAGAGCTGGCCGACCTGACCAAAGAGGATTTCGTCCGCATCCTGCACGAACCCAAACATTCCCTGACCCGGCAACAAATGGAATTGCTGGCGACCGAAGGCTTATCGATTGAGTTCACGGAAGATGCGATCGACAAGATGGCCGGCCTGGCCCACGACCTGAACCGCCGGACGCAGAACATCGGGGCGCGCAGGCTGTACACCATTATCGAGCGCGTGGTCGAGAGCATCAGCTTTGACGCGCCGGATTTGAAGGAGAAGAAGATTTCGATCGATGCGGCTTACGTGACCGACCGGCTGGCGGGGGTGATTAAGGATGAGGATTTGAGTCAGTTTATTTTGTGAAGACGGTCCGTGAGAAAAGAACGAATTTCAGCGGAAGGCAGCGGCGTCTCTGTTCGTCCCCCTTTTTAATCCGTTCGTTCTTAGTTCGTTCGTCATCTAGAACATTCGACTCAATGGAGACATTAACATGGAATTCACACTCGATCTTGGCGGGGCGGTGGTGGCGGTTTGCGCGGTGGTGGGACTCTTCAGTTTGAAAGCGTTTCAACGACAAAATGTATGGACGCACCGGCATGAGTTAGCCAAAAACCTAATGTTCGCTGCATTTAAGTTCCGCAATGAAATTCGATGGGCTCGGTTCGGCATTTCGGACACCAATCTCGATACAATTTCCAAGCGATATGTCGAGGCATTGTCAAACCTCGAGATCGCAACACTTGCTGGTGAACTGGTATGGGGAGATCGTTTAGTAAACGCCGAAACTAAGCTTTTGGTTGTCGGAATGAAATTTTGGCAGAGCTTTCATCGGGTGCGATGGATTCCGACGAAGTCGATCTGATTTATGACCATCCCGAAATGCCGCTCGCTTTTGAAATAAGCATGTCCACAAGCCATCATCGGAAAGGACTGTACGCCTTGGTCGAAAGATTTCCCAAATTTAGAAATCGATGTTACGCGGTTTCTCCGGACGCAAGGCCACAAGCTATAAAAGGCTCTGATGACGGAGTTGGCAGTTTGCCGCTGGACATGTTTCTATTAGCGACAGCGCCCAAGCCGAAGAAGCGTTAGAGAATCGTCTATCACCTGATATACTCAAGGCAAATAATTTGGAACCCCTTCTTCCGTTTCCAAAGTGAAAATTTATGAGAAACTGGAGGTCCGGTGTCACTCAAACGCAGTAAAACGGCCAACGATGCCGGCGTCGTTATCGGTCGTGCAGCGAGTGCGCCGGCACGCCCCTGATTGAAACATCGCGATTAGAAGCTGAGAATGGCGACATGGTGCCCCTGATCTCCATCATCCTCCCAGCCCGAAATGCCCCACAATGGACAGGTCGTGCGCTGGCGTCGATCCGCCACTCGGTCAACCAACTCGGTTGGCACGACAACCTTGAAATGATTCTGCTCGACGATAAATCAGAACCGGATATGGGGATCGTTCCGTTATTCATGGAGTTTCGCCAACAATCAAAACTTCCGTGCAAAATCATTCGATTCAAAGAGCATCAACACTATTCGCGGGTTTTCGGGGCCGGCCTGTCGTTGGCACTGGGCGACAAGGTGTTGTTTCTCTCGAATGACATGATTTTTACCCCTGATTTCTTCCGAGTGCTGATGGAAGTATCTGATCTCGACAAAACAATCGGCATCGTGCGCGGCACATCGAATTATGTGGACAGTCACTCCGAGCACGCGGTTGCGCAACCCAAAACGCAAATGACCTTTGGAGATATCCTTGCGTTCTCACAATCGGTCGCGTCAAAACGTGGCCGCGAATTCGTCGTGGATTCGATCTTGAGTGGCGATGCGGTGCTAATTAACCGTGCGCTGATAGATGCCATTGGCGTGATTGATCCAATTTACTTCGGCTACTTCGGGGATGTTGATTACGGACTCCGGGCCATGCGGGCCGGATTCAAGCTGGTGTGCGCAAGGGAGCGTGGCTGTTTCATGAAGGGGCCGGATATGTTCAGGATAGCGCGGTTCGTGGCGATCCGGGTCCGAAGAAGAATCGAATGGCGCTGGTCCAAAAGGCTTACGAGATATTTCGCATGAAGTGGGACACGAGGCTTCCACTTCAATACGATTCGGACCAATCTGTAACCTATACCGAATGTCGCGAAATCCTTCCGATCGATCGAAATCGGTTTGTGCCGCCAGCGATGCCATCGGCACAGATATGTGAGATCGTGGAGTGGCCGATAAATGTCGGCGGAAGTTCTGATGATCTTCAGCACCCACAAATTACACTTGGTATAATGAATCAGGAGACCACATGAGACAACCACATCAGAAATCAGCAACCGACGTATTAGTGACCGATGGCACAGCAGCGATGCGGAGAACCGTCCTAGCAACGCGGGCGGCACTGTCCGTTCCGAAGGCGAAGATCGACGCGATGATGGCGAAGGAAAAGGCGGGAAAACACAGACGAAAGTAGATCGGGGTGCATCAGGATTTACGGGGGTCTGGGGCCGGAGTTGCCAAGTATATAGTTACCCAGTTCTGTCCAATTTGCCCGATTTATGCGGCGACCCCACTGTTCAAGCCTCCTGCCTATTGCGGACTCGGCTCGGGTGAATATCCGACGATCACGATTTCGCAAAGAAGTTTTCAACAGAGCCGCTGCGATTCAATTCAGGAGTTCGACTGTATCCAACCCAATTGGGCAGGCAGCGATATCTTGGGGCTATCGTTGGGAATATAAACCCGGTTAATGCTGAGCGGCGGTTGGAAGACGGAGTAATCGGGCAGGTTGATGGGGATATCGTTGATGCTCACTTCCACCTGGATGATCGGACGATACTTTTCGATTGTTTTACTGCCGCCGCGGAGCACCTGTTCTTCCGCCCCTTCGGCGTCGATTTTCAAATAATCGAGGCGGTCCAACTTCTCCCAGCCGAAGAGATCGTCCAGCGCAACCGTCATCGCGGAGAAACAGGACGCTTTTTTGTCGCGATTGATCAGGCTGTATGAGTTGGGCTTGTCAAAGTTCCTCCAAAACGTGGCGGGTCCGGTATGGTCGCCGGCACAAAAATTCCTCAACCGCACGTTGGTGAAGCCGTTGTCCTGAATGCTTTTGAACAACGTGGCAAAGACTTCGGGAAACGGCTCCATCGCCACAACGGTTCCGCCACCGGCGCTCAGGCGCTTGGCAGCCTTGATGGTGTAGATCCCCGTGTTGGCGCCGACGTCGACCAGGACGGCCGAAGGGTCCAGGAATTTTTCGAGATGCTCAAATTCCGCCTCGATGGACTCGCCCCAGATGTAAATACCACGACCGCCGAAACCTTTTCGATTGACACCATAAACAAAGGCGCCGTTGGGCAACGTTGTTTTCAGAAGCCAGTTCCGGGGAGTCAGAGCCACTCGAACTTTTCGAGCCAAAGTATTCATAATTCGGGATTTCGCGTAAGGACCTGAGCCGACGAACGTCGTTTGCAAGTTTGCGTAGGATACAGACGTTCGGAGTTTTGACAACGGTTATTTTTAACTTGTGGCGGTTATTATTGGCTTATAGCGCCCTCATCCAGTGCAATGGCATTCCAAGTCCTTTGATCATGTGCTGATTTCAAGCAAATTGTCCATTCGCGGCCCGTTAATTTGGCAGGCGCTCGTTAAAACGCGCAAAGTCGCCCGGTTGTGTCGGACTTCGTCCGATTTACTCGATTCTTCCGGCCTATCGCGGACTTGCCTCGGGGGAGTAGCCGACAATCGTGATTTTGTAGCGGTCGGCGAGTTCGAGGACTTTGGCTTTTTCGAGAATGATGGTTTTGCCCGGTTCCAGAACGAGGGCCGCGGCGCGGTTGGCGTGGAGTTTTTCGATCGTGGTCGTCCCGACGGTGGGAACATCCAATCGCATATCCTGCCGGAAATTGGAAACCTTGATGAGCGTCCAACCGCCGACTTTGCACAACTGCCCCGCGCGGTCGATCATGGCATTAGTTCCCTCAACTGCCTCGACGGCGACGACATTCCGATCAACGACGGCGATCGATTGACCGATGTCCAGCCGGCTGATGGTCTGGCAAATCTCCCAGCCCAGGCGGATGTCGATCCATTGTTTTTCGGTCGGCGCGGTCCGGGTGAGCACGCCGGGAGTTGCGAGGTGCTCGCCACAGTATTTGGTCTGATCGATCAAGCGAATTCCTTGCGAAGTCAGTTCGGAGTCTACAGCGCCCAGCACCGAATGATCTCGTTTGTCCCACCGGAGCGTTTTGTACCAGATTCCCAGGGTGGTGAAGTCGGGAATATACTGGAACCAACGCCAACGGTTATAAATTTTCTCCTTGGCGACACGTCCAACGAGGATCGCCTCGGTGCAGCCCTGGGCGCGAAGGACGCGAATCCATTGCCCGACGCGCATGACGCCAACCCATTTGAAGACATCGACTTCCCCACGAAGTTCGGGCCACGCGCTGCCTCCGAAGGCGGCCGCGACCACCTTCCGGCCGGCCGCGCGGCGCCGCGGGCGACCAGAAGCGGGAAAATTCCCTCCCCGGCGATCAGCCCCAGCGGAGTGGCCGATTGCAGCGGAAAATCCCGGGAAGTTGAGGCAGATGTCATCTCGACCGGTATTTTAGGTAAGGGGCTTCCTATCGCCAAGTAGCGGCTTGCCGCTGATTGTCCTGAACACTACGATTCAGCTAACCGGCTCAAACGGCGACTGAAAAACGTGAAAACACCGGCAGCGGTGAGAAAAAAGGCGGCATCAGTGGAGTCTTCCAATGCGTGGTTCGTCGATCCCGGCCGTTCGGGATCCGTCAGCATGACCGAAGACGGGATCACCGTTGAAACCAGCAGCACCGGGGTTTATTCCGATATTCCGGCGGACGATGTCGGGATCGTATTGGACCAAATCGCGTCAAAGCCGTGGAGACAGGCCCTGAAGGAACTGTATGAGGCAAAAAACCCCTGGTTGTATCGGATCGTGACCGACCCCAGTCGGGCGATGCCGTTGGAGGTTCTGGAACTCGCCCGCGGCTGCACTTGTCTGGATGTCGGCTCGGGATGGGGGCAGTTTTCCATTCCGCTGGCTCAATGGGGTTGCCAGGTGGTGGCCCTCGATCTGACGTTGGATCGGCTAAAAATCCTTCGCGGCATCGCTCGGCAGGAAGGCACCGCTATTGCCTTTGCCAAGGGTAATATTCTGAGCTTTCCATTTCGCGAAGGGACATTCGACCTGGTTCTGTTCAACGGAACGCTGGAATGGGTCGGAACCGGCAGAAGCCCGGACCGCACGATACGTCAATGCCAGGTCGATGCGCTCCGCGGCGCGGCCAAAGCAGCCAAAGCCGACGGGCGGATCTACGTCGGCATCGAAAATAACGTCGGACTAAAATATCTCATGGGAGCCAGGGACGACCATACAAGCCTGCCCAATTACAGCTTCCGCAGCGAGAGCGAAGCCGAAGAGATACTGCGGCCGTTAGGTGGGGATCGTCCGCTAGCCAAGACGTGGGGATTTAACCAATTGAAGCGTCTGGCCGGCGAAGCGGGGCTCGTGGTGAAGTCGGTCTTCGGATGTTTTCCGGATTACAAGCTCCCGCGGCATCTGGTGCCGTTGGACGAGGTCAACCAGTTTCTTCTCCAATGGGAGATCGATTGGGAGGAGCATCACGGCGACCGGGGAGAACCGATCGCGGATCAGAACACCATCCGATCGGCATACGGCCAGCTTGCCGACAACGGGATCGCGCAATGGTTCTGCCCGTCCTATGTCATGATCCTGGTGAAAACGTGAATCGTTTGGGCATCATCGAAGTTTTGCGCCGGGCGTGGAAACCGCTGGATGGTCGGGATCTGTCGATCTCAATCCATGCGGGCGACCGCCATCGCGAATCGCGGGGAATGCGGTTCATCGTCAACCAGGGGAATGAGCCGCTCTGTTGCGTCAAGCGATTGCCGTTGGCGGGTCCCTACGATCCGCGGGCGATCCTGGCGACGCAAAAAGCGTGCGGATCGCTGCAATCCGTTCGCGTGCCGGACGTGCTCGGATGGATCCAGGACGATCAGAACTGGTTTGTCGTGGAGCAGTTCGTGCCAAACGGGATGCGCCTCGACGACGCGGTGCGGCTCAATGTCGTTTCGCGAAATGACGCTGAAAAACTGATTGCGCAGCTTTTGCAGGAGGTTTATGCCAGTGCATCGGGAAACCCCGATCCCAAGCTGGACGAGGAGCGCATCCTCGCCGCGATTGAAAGCTCGCGCCTGAGCGACAGGGCCAAGGCATGCTTTCGTGGGCATGTTTTCAACGAATTGTCCCAAATGTGGCACGCTCCCGTCTGGACCTCGCGAGATTTTCTGCCGCGGAATATTCTTCTGAGCGACGGCCAGCCATTCCTGGTCGATTTTGACCTGGCATGCCAAACGGGTCTGCTCGGGATCGATGTTTTGCGGATCGAGTTTTATACCGGTTGGCGGATTCCATTCTGGCCGGGCAGCGGCGCTTTGCGCGACGATCTTCGCATCCAACTGCTGTTTCTGATTTTGGAGGAGCATCTTCAGCGTACGATCGCGGGTGCATCGCATCATCGAAAATGGGCCGAGACGTTTGGCCCGGAGATCGATAAGTTGGCCCAGTTTCTCCCTTCGGAACCGAGGCCACGGCACGCGGATTTTCCCGTCGGGGCGAAATCCTTTGCGGCACCGCCGGCCGTGGCGAGCGAAACTGCGAGCGTGTTTGAGCTATCACCGGAAATTCCGCGGGGGCCGCTCTCCCGATTACGTCACGGGATCAGGCGCGGCCTGGCAACGGCGGCCGCAATGCGGCCGGGCTTGGAAGCGATGAGAAGCGATCTGGTCCGGGCGAAGATTCGCCTCGGCGGCCGGTGGAAGAGCGTCGCCGGGCCGGAACTCAAATATAACATCGACTTTTCCGGAGACTGGAAAGTCCCGGATCAGTCGACGATCGTCTCCGGCTGGTGCTTTTCCACATCCGGGCCCATCGGCGCGGTCCGCGCAATTGTCAACGGTGAGGTTCAAGAGGGTTCTTACGGCGGCGAACGTCCGGACGTACAGAAATCGATGAACGGCGACCTGGTGACGGCAAACGTGGGATTTTGGGTCCAGTGCCCGGTTCGGCGGGGATACAACAATGTGGCGTTGGAGGTATTTCGGGATAACCATTGGATTCCGCTGTGTAGATCGGTTTGGCGCGCCTCGTATTTTCCCTGCGCAGACAGATTCCCAACAGCTACCAGCAATGTGTCGAGTTGGAGAACCATCGTTTGCGTCGGATGTCCTCGGAGCTGGCGCGATTATCCGTTGGATTTGCGATTCAACCGCTGATCTCCGTAGTGATGCCGGTCTACCGCTCCAACCTTGCGCTGCTTTCCAGGGCGGTGGAATCGGTTCGCGGCCAAATCTATGGGAATTGGGAGTTGTGCATCGTCGATGATGCGTCCAACGACCATGAGCTGGCCGAATATCTAAACCGCCTTGGCAAAGACAAACGGATCAAGGTCAAATTGCGCGAGCACAACGGCAACATATCCGCGGCAACCAACGATGGAATCGCGATGTCCGAGGGACAATGGATCGCGTTTCTCGATCACGACGACGAGCTGACACCGGATGCCCTTTACGAGGTGGCGGCCACGATCAATGCCCGGCCCGACTGTGACATCATCTACACGGATCAGGACAAGATTGATTCGCGCCAGCACCGCTCGGAGCCGTTCTTCAAGCCCGACTGGTCGCCGGTATTTTTGTGCGGCGTGATGTATCTCGGACATCTGCTGGTGGCGCGGCGAACCCTGATCGATGGGGTGGGAGGATGCGACAGCGAATTCGACGGGGTGCAGGATTTTGAACTGGCTCTGCGGATGTCCGAACGCACCGACCGAATCGAGCACATCCCCCGGGTTTTATATCACTGGCGTGCAATCCCCGGCAGCGTGGCTGCGGACGGGGCCGCCAAAACGGGCATCGACCGCCTGCAGGAATCCGCCGTGCAGGCGCATCTCGACCGCAGGGGGATCGCCGCCACCGCACGCCGGCGAGGCGAGGACCATCGCGTCCATATCATCCCCAGGAGCCGGGAGTTTTATCCGAAAATCTCGATCGTCATCCCCAGCCGCGATCATCCGGAACTGATCGGCCGCTGCCTAAAGACGCTTTTCCAGAATACCAGTTATCCCAATTTCGAAGTGCTGATCGGCGACAACGAAACGCGCGATCCGCGGGCCATGCGGATTCTGAACGCGTATCCGGCGAGGAACATCCCGCTTTCCGGCGGATTCCATTTCGCCCGGTTCATCAACACGCTCGCCGCCGAGGCGTCCGGCGAATATCTGATGCTCCTGAACAACGACACGGAAATCGTGCAACGGGACTGGCTTGAAAATCTCCTGCTGTATGCGCAGGACGACGGCGTCGGCGCGGCGGGGCGCTGCTGACGTACGAGGACGGGACTGTTCAGCACGCGGGAATCATTCTGGGCCCGCGCGGCACCGCCGATCACGTTATGCGCGGATTTCCCGCGGATGCCGACGGATATATGGGATCGTTGACGTGTGCCCGCGAAGTAACTGCGGTGACGGCGGCCGCGGCTTTGGTCAATCGGCAGAAGTTCATGTTGGTCGGTGGTCTTTCCGAACGGTTCCAGCGGCATTACGACGATTTGGATTTTTGCCTTTCGCTGCGGGCTCGTGGGTTTCGCAACATCTGCGTCTCCACGGCCCGGCTCGTCCATCACGAATCGCGCAGCCGCGGCGACAAATACGATTTCACCGATCGAATCCTGCTTTTGGATCGATGGGAATCGCTGATCGACCGGGGGGATCCTTATTACAGTCCCAATTTCGACAGAAACTCGACGGATTACCGCGTGGGGTTTGGGGGACTAGCGCGGTGAACGTCTTGTTCTCGCTCTATCAGAATTTCGAATGCAACAGCGCCAACCACGTCGATGGAATCGCTCGGGTGCTTTGCACGCTCGGGTGCGATTGCATCGTAGCCGTCCCCGCCGAACCCACGCGCGCCGATTTGATGGGCGCGGTGCCGTACAAAACCGCGACATTCCAGCAGGTGTTGGGCGGGCAGGTCCTCTTCGATAATGGCGGCAGACCGGACGTCGTGCATTTCTGGACGCCGCGCGAGGTCAACCGTTCGTTCTTCGATCGGCTTCGTTCCAGCCATCGTTTCGCGGCGATCATACACATGGAGGACAACGAGGAACTGATCGCGCGATCGCAACTGCGCGGCGGGTTTGACGAATATGCCGGTGGACTGCGAATGGAAGGTTTTCCGGCACACCTTTCGCATCCGCGGTTCTGGAAGACATTTCTGGAACAGGCGGATGGATTCACGCTCATCGTGGAATCGCTGAAGGACATCGTTCCGCCCAACAAGCCGGCGGAACTGACGTGGCCCTCGACGGATGAGCGGAGTTTTTATCCCCGCCCGTTCGATCCGGCCCTGCGGCGGAACTTGGCATTAATCCCGGGCACACGGTTCTGGCCTATCACGGAAACGTACATCAGGCCAATTTTCGGGAAGTGCGCAGCCTTTACCTTGCGGTCGCGCTGCTGAATCGGGAGGGTCGGCCCACCACGCTTCTGCGGATGGGGCGCGACCATATCGACCTGGACGCGGGCTATCGAAACTGGGCAGCCATCCACACCAAAAACGTGGGCTTCGTACCGACCCGCGACCGGTTGGCGGCGATCCTTTCGCAGGCGGATGTCTTCGTTCAGCCGGGGTTGTGCGATCCGTTCAACGAATATCGGTTTCCGTCGAAGGTGCCGGATTTTCTGGCGCTGGGACGTCCACTGATTTTGCCGCGGATCAATATCGGGCTGGTGACGCGGCATGGCGAGGATGCGTACGTGCTGGAAGAAGCCAACGGGCCGGCCATCGCTGATGCCGTCAAAACGATCCTCCGCGATGAGCCGCTTCGCCAAAGGCTTTCCGCGGGCGCGAGGAGTTTTTTTGAGGCCAATTTGGGATGGCCGTCAATCGCCGCTAAGCTGCTGGGGCTTTATCGCCAGGTTTTGAAGCAGCGATCGACGTCGATTATTCCTAAACCCTCAAACGGTGAGCTTATGAACCTGACCAAACGCTATGCCCAGACAAAATTCGCGCCGTTGTCCTATGCGACGGTGTGGGATTATTGCGACAGCGCGGATCACCTGAAATTTCTTTGCGCCATGAACGATCTGAAAGACGTCCAGCGTCCCTGGACCGCCAAAGCGCTGATTGGTGAACTCAAGCCCGGCGGAAAAATCCTGGAGATCGGCGCGGGCGAGCCGCTGGTGGCGTCGTTGATGAACACGCTGGGCTGGCAGGTAAGCGTCTGCGATCCATACGACGGGTCCGGTCACGGACCGACCGAATACGATCATTACCGCAAGATGTATCCGAAGGTGAAAATAATTCGCTCGATTTTCGATCAATCGGTCGCCGAACCGATGAGCGGACAGCTTGATGCGGTGTATTCAATTTCCGTCCTCGAGCACGTGCCGGCGGCCGATTTGGAAAAACTATTCGCCGGCATAGAGATCGCGCTGAAGCCAGGCGGGCTTTCGCTGCACTGCGCGGATGCGGTGGTGCAGGGCAACGGCGTGGACTTTCATGCCGAACAAATGGCGAGAATCCTCCAATTTCAGAATCGGCTGTCGGGCATCGAGCTGGCATGGGATGACTGCGTTCGCTCGATTTCGGAGCTTTTCGCGGCTGCGATGCGGGAACTGGAAACATTTTTTCTCGGCCCGCAGGGGCATAATCTTTGGCGCGGGGCGATCGAGTATGAGAAGTTTCCGTTTCGGAAATGTATTTCAGTGCAGTTCGTTGGGCGGAAAAAATGATTAACCGGCGGAAAATCGCTCGACCGACAATTCCATGTCCGCCAGTCCGACAAATCGCCGGCTCGGAAGAACGGAAAGTAAAATCGAATCGTATCGGCGATCCAGCGCAGTTGCGTTGTCCATGGTGCTTCCACTGGCCAGGCCGACGCTGAGCAAATAGTCCCCGCCGTTGTATCGGACGGACCACCTGAAGCGCACGATTTCGATCTGCCCAGCGACGAGCGGCCGGCGAAGCTCGGAAGTCGCCGCCAGCATGGAATTGCTCCCGTAAAGCAGCAAACCCTCCTTGGTTTTAATATTGAGGCCGAAGATCGGCAGGGCGATCTCGCGGTGCGCCAGAATCTTAAGATAAAGCGTGACCTCCGAATCCATCTCCACGCTGACGGGATACAGCTCGCCGTTTCCGGACTGCAGATAATAGTCGAGGATGTGGGCATCACCATTTCCCCAGCGGTGCTCGTATCCGTTATAGCTGTTGCGCGTGCTAAAGAGGTCCTCGGCTGAGTGATCGCGGAAAAACGGAGCATCCGGCAGACCCGCCGGGTGCGCGGTATCCGTTGAGACCAGCGCGCGGATTGGCGACGGTTTCAGTTCTGATTTCTCCGGCCCAAACATCAGCTCGACATATTGATTGATAACCTGTCGTGGCTCGCCGTTGGCGAGGCAAGTCGCCCTTGTGCAGCAAAATCGCCCGTTCGCAATGCTGGATGATCTGCTCGGAAGAATGGCTCACCAGCAAAATCGAAGTGCCCTTGTCCCGCAATTCGCGGATGCGTCGAAAACATTTGGCTTGAAACTTCGCATCGCCAACTGAAAGGATCTCGTCAATGATCAGAAGCTGTGGATCGAGCGAGCTATAAACTGCGAACGCCAGCCGGGCGAACATCCCGCTGGAATAATGCTTCACCGGGGATTCCATGAATTCGCCGATGTCGGCAAAAGAGGCGATCTGATCGAATTTGGAATCGATCTCCCTCTGGCTGAGTCCCAGCAGCGAGGCGTTAAGAAAGACGTTTTCGCGCCCGGTGAATTCCGGATTGAAGCCGCTTCCCAGTTCGAGCATGGAAACGATCCGCCCACGGGAAAGCGCCAGACCGGTGGTGGGGGACAGGATTCCCGTGGCGATCTGAAGCAGCGTGCTTTTTCCCGCACCGTTCTGGCCGACGATCCCGACGCATTGTCCCCGAGCGACATCAAAGCTGACATCGCGCAGCGCCCAGAATTCGCGGTAAAACTTCCTCCGCCAGCCGATCAGGCTTTGCAAAAGCCGGTGGCTCGGATGGGCGTACATCTCATAGCATTTACCGACGCCGCGGATCGAGAGCACCAGCCCGTCATCCAGCGCGGGGATGCCATTAGATGACATCTGCAAAACCTCGCTTGGTTTTCATGAAGGCATAGTATCCGAAAACGAATACCAGCAGAGAGACCGCGTAATTGAGGGGCAGCCAATTCCAGACCGGCCAGCTTTGCTCGAGCAGCACCCGCCGGGATCCCTCGACAAAAACGGCAAGGGGATTGAACCACAAATACCAACGCTCCATGGACAAGGGAACCCGCGACAGCGGATAAACGATCGGGCAAAGATAAAAGACGATCTGCAGAACGATAATTATCAATTGCCCGATGTCGCGCAAAAAGACTCCCATCGCCGCCACGATCCACGACAGGCCCGTGGTGAACAGAAGCAACGGAATCCAAACGATCGGCAGCGCCGCCAGTTGGATCGACAGCGGATGCATGAAGAATTGCGTGCAGAACAGCAGGATCGCGAGGCTGAAAAGATTGAAAACAACCGCGGCGCCCATCGACGCGAGCGGCAGAATTTCCAGCGGGAAGACGATTTTCTTCACATAGCTCGGGTTGGAAATAACCTGCGTCGAAGCCGAGCCGACGCTTTCGGAAAAGATGCCGTAAACTATCAATCCGCAATAGAGATTCATCGCGAAAACGAAGTGGCTTCCCTGGCCATTCCATTTCACCCCAAGAATGATGCCGAAGACGTAGGTGTAAATCAGAAGCATGAAGATAGGGTTGAGAATCGCCCAAAGAAGCCCGAGCACCGAGCCTCGAAACCGCTGTTGAACGGCGCGGTTGGTGAGTTGTCGCAGCAATTGCCGTTGCCGCCAAAGCTGCCGGCCGATTTGCCACGGATTCAACGAGACCGATTGATGTGATTCTGGGCTGCGGACGACAACGTCAGAAGATGAAGTCATGGCGATGCCTGCCGATCAGAGAAATAAATCCTGGGCAAAACTTTTCCAGCCGAGGGAAAACCGGCGATAGCGAAACGTCAGGAATTCGGTGGTGCTCGGCAGCAGCCGGGCGATCTTCCGGTCTCGGATCGCCGAACGCCGACGCCAGTGGCAAACTTTTTCCCGAACCAATCCCAAAGTGCGCGGCGTCACACTGTATTTCCCGCCTTCCAGGCCCAAGAGCCGAGCCAGCGCCGCTTCATACAGCGTGGCCTGCAGCGCGAACCATGGGCCATCCAGTTTTTTTGCATTCAGATACTGCTGATACAGCGTCCGCCGCAGCGCGCCGATCGATTGCCCCGGATGCTGACGATACCGCACCAGGGGAGCGCGGATGGCCGACACCGGCGCAACCGCCGCGATCAAAAGTGCGATCCAACCATCGTGCATCCAGTGCGGATCGATCGGCAATACCAGGTCGCGCAGCCCAGCCGCAAACGCCATCGTGGCCCCCGTTGCGACATTCTGACGAAGGAGCACTTCAAACGCGCCGCCCCGTTCCGCTCTTCGCCGCAAGCGGCCGCCGAATCCGACGCTTTCCCAGAGCCGGTAACCCAACGGGTTCCCCGCTTCGCCACAAATGTCAGCATCGCTGAACACCAATCCCAATTTCGGGTTGCGATCAAACTCTCCCGCGATCACGGCGAGCTTGTCCGGCATCCAGACATCATCCTGATCGCACAGCGCGATAATCTCACCGCAGCACGCCGCGATCGCCCGCTCAAAATTTCCCGCCGGGCCAAAACGCGTTGGATTTACCTCGATCCGTATGCCCAGGGAAGGATTGTCGTCCTTGAATCGCTCAAGCACATCCCGCGTTTGATCCTCGGACCCATCATCAAACACGACAATTTCATCCGGCGGTAACGTTTGGCCGGCCAGGCTGGCAAGCTGCTCCGGTAAAAATGCTCCGCCGTTGTAAGTACACAACGCAACGGAAATCCTGGGCTGACGTGGCGAATCGATCACAATGAAATCGGGGATTCCGGGATTGGGCCTATCTTAACACTGGTTTCGAATCGCAATCGCGCTGAAAACACGTGTTTTCTCGGCGTTTTTTGCTGAATTCAAACGGCTTGGCATTGTATCGGGGTTCGGTTGGGATTGGCAATGATCGCGTTATAGGACGGCAGACTTTTCGAAGTTTCTCTTGTCAGAGAGCAATCCACACCGGATATTGCACATTTGCCGCATGGGCCAACTTACGATCCAACAGCTCTTCGATTTGGCGCTACAGCACCATGAATCCGGCCGGTTGCGCGAGGCCGAGCAACTTTATCGGCAGATCCTTGCCCAGCAGCCTGAACATCCCGAAGCCCTGCACCATTTGGGAGTGATTGCCTTTCAGGAACGGCGGAATGATGCCGCGGTGGAATTGATCCGTCGAGCAATTGCCCTCAATCCCAAATACGCCGCGGCCCACGGCAACCTCGGAAGCGCCCTGACGGAAAAGGGGCAACTCGATGAAGCGATCGCTTCCTATCGCCAGGCGCTGGCCATCAACCCCAGGTTGGCGAAAGTCCACTTTAATCTCGGCAATGCCTTCAACGACAAAGGACAACTTGATGAGGCCATCGACGCGTATCGCCAGGCGATTGCCCTGAACCCCGATTTACCCGAAGTCTACAACAATCTCGGTAATGCGCTGAAGGATAAAGGGCGGCTCGACGATGCGATTACGGCCTATCGTCGGGCGATCGCCATTAACCCAAGCCACGCCGAAGCCCACAACAATCTCGGCAATGTCCTGAAAGAAGCAGGGCTACTCGACGAGGCCATTGCCGCCTATCGCCGGGCCATGTCCCTCCGCACCAACTACGTCCAGGCCGACAACAATCTGCTTTACGCGATCCATTTTCACCCCGCCTACGACGTCCGGATGATCCAGGAAGAACACCGCCGCTGGAACCAGCAATACGCCGAGCCGCTCAGGAAATTTATTCGGCCGCACACGAACAATAGCGATCCCGATCGTGAGTTACGGATCGGATGCGTTTCGCCGGACTTCCGCGAACATCCCGTCGCGCGCTTTGTTCTTCCGCTCCTGGCCGCGCACCGGCGTGATCAGTTCGCGGTTTACTGTTATGCCGATGTGCGGCGTTCCGATGGTTTGACCGCGGCCGTTCGCCGGCACGCGAACCAGTGGAGAAACATAATTGGACTCACGGATGAACGCGCGGCCGAATTGATCCGCGAAGATCAGATCGACATTCTTGTGGATCTGACTATGCACATGGCCAACAACCGCATGCTCCTGTTCGCTCGCAAGCCGGCGCCCGTACAGGTGACCTATCTGGCCTACTGCTCGACCACCGGATTGAACACGATCGACTACCGGCTCACCGATCCTCATCTCGATCCGCCCGGATTGGATGGTGCTTTTTACAGCGAAACTTCGATTCGCTTGCCCGAAACCTATTGGTGTTATGCGTTGGACGATCGAAGTCCGGAGGTCAACTCGTCGCCGGCGCTCGGTACGGGTGAGGTCACCTTTGGGTGCCTGAACAATTTCTGCAAGATCTCGGCGGATGCGCTGGATGTGTGGATGCAGTTGCTGCATGCGATACCGAAATCCCGCCTCATTCTGCACGCACATGAAGGCAGCCATCGCCAGCGCGTGCACGATCTCCTGCAACATCAGGGAATCAATCCGCGTCGGCTGGAATTTGTGAGCAAAGTTCCCCTGCCCGAGTATTTCGCGCTCCACCGGCAAATCGACATCGGCCTTGACCCGTTCCCTTACAACGGCGGCACCACCACCTGCGATGCTCTATGGATGGGCGTGCCCGTGGTCACGCTGGCCGGCCGCACGGCCGTCGGCCGCGGCGGCGCGAGCGTCCTGCGCAATGTCGGATTGCCGGAACTCGTCGCCGAGACACCGCAGCAGTACGTTCAAATTGCGACCGACCTTGCAAATGATCTGCCTTGCTTGGCCGAACTGCGCCGCACCCTGCGCCGGCGGATGCAGGCTTCACCGCTGATGGATGCCCCAAAATTCGCCCGAAACGTCGAAGCAGCCTATCGACAAATGTGGCGGAATTGGTGCGCGGCGAAAGCAGGCAGTTAGGCGTTGCCTCGTTAGACGCCCGCTTTGTTTGTCGATTCCTCGCGATCCGATGATTGTGCGTCTCAATTCAAACCGTCGATTACGGCTGATAATCGCTTGATTACAGGCCGCTGGCGATACGTGATTTACATTCTATAGCTCCGCAAAGTACGCCGATAAATCTAGCGTAAATCCGCCAACTACAGGCATTTCGCTTCGGCTGGCGGCGCCGTGCCGTTTGAGTGAACGAGATTCATTGAATTCACGAGTTAAGAAACTCACCAGACGCTTGCGTTCCCTGATGAGCGCCCGCCCGCGAACGCGCACCGTCCGGGCGGTGATCGAACCCTTGGAACGGCGAATCCTGATGACGTGGATCGGCGCCACCACGGGCAACACCAACGACGCGTCGCATCTCTACAATAACACCGCGAACTGGGCCGGCGGAGTTATCGACAATTCGTTTGCCGGGGTGACCTTTACAGGCAACACCACGCTCTTTTTCAACGCGGGAGTGACCACCGGCGGAACAGGTCTGAACCTAGGCTACAGCGGAAACTTTAACCTCACATTCGAGTCCTCCAGCACGACGGCGCAAACCTTGACTCTTGGCGGCGCCATCAGCGGCTCGTATGGGGGATCGTCCGTCACTATTGGCAACGCGACCAACAATCTGAACGTCGATCTCGGCGCGACCGGGCAAACATTCACGGTCTCCGCGGGCGATACCCTGTCGATCCTCAATGTGATTTCCGATACGGGCAGCCTGACCAAAGCGGGTGCCGGTACTCTGACCCTATCAGGCGCCAACAACTATTCAGGCCAGACGACGTTGTCGGCCGGACAACTCAACATCAACAGCGCCACCGCCCTGGGAACGGGAACTTTCGATCCGAATGGCGGAAGCATCGACAACACGAGTGGCGGCGCAATTACAATGACCGCCAATAACACGATGCTCTGGAGTTCGAATCTCACGTTTGTGGGATCCAATGCCCTGAATCTGGGCACCGGCACGGCGACGATGAGCGCGAATCACACAATCACCACGACCGCCAATTCTCTGACGATTGGAGGCGTCATCTCCGGCGCATTCCTCTTGACCAAGGCGGGCGCCGGTACGCTGGTGCTCGCGGGGGCAAACACGTTTTCCAACGGATTGACGCTATCGGCAGGTGTCCTGGCACTGAACAACGCCGCGGCTACCGGGACGGGCACTTTCACTATTGGCAACGCTACCTCGGTGGATAACACCAGCGGAAGCGCGATCACGCTGTCCAACAACAATGCCATCACAATGTCAAACTTTACGTTTGTTGGAACCAACAACCTGAACTTCGGCACCGGGGCCGTGACGATCACCGGCAATCGAACCGTCACTGCCACCGCGGGCAATCTCACGATCGGCGGCGCGATTGGGCAGACCGGAGGCGCCCGCACTCTGATCAAAGGGGGCGCCGGCACCTTGACCCTTTCGGCGCGAACACCTATTCCGGCGGATTCACCTTGTCCGGGGGCCAAATCAATATCAACAGTGCGGCGGCCGTTGGAAGCGGCACGGTGCTCATCAGCGCAGGTACGATCGACAATACGAGCGGAGCCGCGATCACGCTCAGCAACAACAATGCCCAAACCTGGAACGCTAGTTTTACGTTTGTCGGAAGCAACAGTCTGAATCTTGGCACCGGGGCGGTGACGTTGACGGGAAGTCCGACCGTCACGACGACGTCCGGGACTTTGTCCGTAGGTGGGAATATCAGCGGCGCTCACTCTCTAACCAAGGCCGGCGCGGGGACGTTGCTTCTCTCCGGAAATAACAGTTATTCGACGGGCACGATTTTGTCCCTCGGCACTCTCGATATCAATAGCGCCACCGCAATCGGCACAGGGCTTTTTACTATCAACGGCGGTTCGTTCGACAACACCAGCGGCGCGGCCATTACTCTAACCAGCAACAATACTCAGTCCTGGGCGGGGAATTTTACTTTCGTCGGCAGTAATAATCTGAACCTGGGCACGGGAGCGGTGGCACTTATCGCCAGCCGGACGGTAACCACCACCGCCGGAGCGCTTGCCGTTGGTGGGATTGTATCTGGTGCGGGGTTCGGCGTTACCAAAGCTGGAAGCGGCACATTGACTCTGTCCGGGGTCAATACATTTACAGGCGGCACGACTCTTTCCGCGGGCACGCTTAACATCAATAACGCCGCCGCTGTCGGCACTGGGACATTCGCGATCAACGGCGGCACGATCGACAACACCAGTGGCGGGGCGATTACTCTCAGCAACAACAACATCCAAACCTGGGGCGGCGATTTCACTTTCACCGGCACCAACGCCCTGAACCTGGGGACGGGAGCGGTGACGCTGGGCGCCAGCCGGACCATCACCGCCAACGGCAACGCGCTGACGGTGGGGGGTGCAATTGGAGACGGAAGCAACGGGTATGGCATTACCAAGGCCGGATCGGGAACGCTGGTCCTCAACGGCGCGGATACTTTTTCGGGGACGACGACGATCAACGGTGGCGCGGTGCAGTTGGGCAATGCCAACGCCGCGCAGGACAGCACGGTTTCGGTTGGGGCAACCAACGGATTGACCTTCAGCACGGGGATCGGCGCCTTCACCATCGGCGGTCTTGCCGGCGCCAACAATGAAACGCTGACAGATACCAGCAGCGTCGCAGTCACGCTGACCGTCGGCAACAACGGATCCGCCGACGTCTATTCGGGTGTTCTGGGTGGCTCCGGCGCGTTAAAGATCAGCGGCGGCACCCTGACACTCAGCGGCGCAAATACCTATTCCGCAGGCACGACGCTCGCGGCCGGCGCCCGGTTGATCATCAACAACGCGACCGCACTTGGTACAGGTTTGTTCACTATCAATGGCGGGTTTTTAGACAATACAAGCGGCGCCGCCATCACGCTGACAAACAACAATTCCCAGACCTGGGCCGGCAATTTCATCTTTATCGGCAGTAACAATTTGAACCTCGGCGCGGGCGCGGTAACGCTGACATCCAGTCGCACCATAACCGTCATTGCCGGTACGCTGACCGTCGGCGGGGTGATCGGGGATTCGGGGAATAACTTTGCGACATCGATCACCGGAGGCGGCACTTTGGCGCTGACCGGGGCGAATACGTTTGGCGGCGGCGTTACCGTCGTCTCGGGAACTCTGCTCGCAAATAACACAACCGGTTCGGCGGGTGGAACCGGGAATATCATCGTTGACAACGGCGCGACGCTCGGCGCCACTGGAGCCGTTACCGGCGCGGTCACGATAAATTCCGGCGGAACCCTGCGCCCGGGGCCGGTGGAACCGCGATCTTCAATACCGGCAATCTCACGCTCTCATCGGGGTCTGATCTCGACATCGTCTTGAACGGAAACACCGCCGGCACCGGATACGACCAGGTAAATGTCACCGGAACTGTTTCTGTAACGAATTCCATACTGAATCTTTCCGGCACCCGATCCGCCCACGATGGAACCATTCTTACGATCATCAACAATGACGGCGCAGATGCGATCACCGGCGCGTTTCAGGGCCTCGCCGAGGGCGTGACGACGCCATTCAACGGCGTCGTTTACAAAGCGAGCTACGTCGGCGGAACCGGCAACGATGCGGTTCTCACGGCCATGCTCGCAAACACATCAACGGCGTTGGCCTCGGGAACAAATCCATCGGACTTTGGCCAATCGGTGACGTTCACGGCGACCGTCACTTCCACCGAATCTGGCACGCCCACCGGCACGGTCACCTTCCTGGACGGCTCCACGACCCTCGGAATGGGAACCCTGAACGGCTCGGGCGTTGCGACGTTCAGCACCTCCGCTTTGTTGGTCGGCAGCCACTCTATCACCGCCGTTTATGGCGCAGACAGCAATTTCACGACCAGTACCTCATCAACGGTGAGCCAGACGGTGAATCAGGATGCGACCACATCCGCCGTCGTATCATCCACCAATCCGTCAATGTTCGGCCAATCCGCAACCTTTACGGCAACGATTACTGCCAACGCGCCCGGTTCAGGTACACCGACCGGCACCGCGACTTTCCTCGATGGCTCCACGACCCTCGGCACCGGAACTCTGAACGGCTCCGGTATTGCGACTTTCACGACGTCGAACTTGAGCATCGGTAGCCATTCAATCACCGTCGTTTATGGTGGGGATACCAGCTTTATCACGAGCACCTCGGCGCCCGTTACTCAAGTCGTCAATCAAGATGCCACCACGTCGGTCGTAGCTTGCTCAGCCAACCCGTCGGTGTCCGGCCAATCGGTGACATTCACCGCGACGATCACCGCCAACGCGCCGGGTTCAGGCACACCGACCGGCACCGTGACCTTTCTCGACGGATCAACTACTCTCAGCACTGGAACTTTGAACGGCTCCGGTGTCACGACCTTCAGCACGTCCGCTTTGACAGTCGGTAGCCATTCGATCACGGTCGACTACGGCGGAGACACCGACTTCACTACCAGCACGTCCGCAATCGTGACGCAGGTCGTCAATCAGGATGCCACCACATCGGTTGCAGTTTCCTCCGCCAATCCTTCGGTATCCGGCCAATCCGTAACGTTCACCGCGACAATCACCGCCAACGCGCCTGGTTCAGGCACACCGACCGGCACCGTGACCTTCCTCGACGGATCAACCACTCTCGGTACTGGAACCCTGAACGGCTCAGGTGTCACGACCTTCAACACGTCCGCTTTGACAGTCGGTAGCCATTCGATCACGGTCGACTACGGCGGAGACACCAACTTCACTACAAGCACCTCCGCAATCGTGACGCAAGTCGTCAATCAGGATGCCACCACGTCGGTCGTAGCTTCCTCCGTCAATCCGTCGGTATTCGGCCAATCGGTCACGTTCACCGCGACCATCACTGCCAATGCTCCTGGTTCAGGCACCCCAATCGGCACCGTGACCTTTTTGGACGGCTCAACTACGCTCGGCGTCGCGACGCTGAATGGTTCCGGTGTTGCCACGTTAAGTACCTCTGCGTTGCCGGTCGGCAGCCATTCGATCACTGTTGTCTATGGCGGGGATACCGACTTCGTCACGAGCACTTCCACAATCGCTACCCAAGTCGTCGATCAGGATGCTACGACTGCAGCCGTCGTTTCCTCCGCTAATCCCTCCGTGTTCGGCCAATCGGTGACGTTCACCGCGACGATCAGCGCCAACGCGCCCGGCGCCGGCGTCCTCAGCGGAACGGTGACCTTCCTGGATGGCTCAACCACTCTCGGCACTGGAACCCTGAATAGCTCCGGTATCGCGACGTTCAGCACGTCGGCATTGACGGTCGGCAGCCATTCGATCACCGCTTCCTACGGCGGGGACGCCGACTTTACGACAAGCACGTCGTCAACACTTAATCAAACGGTTAATCAGGATGCTACAACTTCGGCCGTCGTCCCCTCCGCCAATCCCTCGGTGTTCGGCCAATCCGTAACCTTTACAGCGACGATTACCGCCAACGCGCCCGGTTCAGGTACACCTACCGGCACCATGACCTTCCTCGACGGATCAACCACTCTCGGCACTGGAACGTTGAATGGTTCCGGCGTTGCGACCTTCACGACATCGAGCTTGAGCGTCGGCAGCCATTCGATCACGGTCGTTTACGGCGGAGACACCGACTTTACCACGAGCACCTCGACGGCCGCGACACAGGTTGTGAATCAGGATGCCACCGCATCGGTTGTAGTTTCCTCCGCCAATCCTTCGGTATTCGGCCAATCCGTAACGTTCACTGCGACAATCACCGCCAACGCGCCGGGTTCAGGCACACCGACCGGCACCGTGACTTTCCTGGATGGCTCAACAACGCTCGGCACCGGAACACTGAACGGTTCTGGTGTCGCGACATTGGCTTTATCTGGTTTGAATGTCGGCAGCCACTCAATCACCGTCGTTTATGGTGGCGATCCCGACTACCTCACCAGCACATCGGCAGCCCTGACGCAGGTCGTCAACCAGGGCACGAGCACCTCGGTTGTAGTCTCTTCCGCCAATGCCTCGGTGTTCGGCCAATCCGTAACATTCACTGCGACAATCACCGTCAACGCGCCGGGTTCAGGCACGCCGACCGGCACCGTGACATTCCTGGACGGCTCCACGAATCTGGGCATTGGAACGCTGGACGGTTCTGGACTGGCAACCTTCACCACATCCGGACTCGCGGTCGGCACTCATTCGATTACAGCCGTTTATGGTGCGGACATCGACTTCGACGGGAGCACTTCATCGGCACTGACGCAGGTCGTCGGTCAGGATGCGACCAGCTCTGTAGTAGCGGCCTCCGCTAATCCCTCGGTCTTCGGTGAGTCGGTGACATTCACGGCGACCGTCACCTCCGCCATGCCCGGTTCGGGCATTCCCGCGGGGACGGTAACGTTCCTGGACGGCTTAACAAGCCTGGGCACCGGAACGTTGAACGGCGCCGGGATCGCAACAATCACCACATCCGCGATTGCGGTCGGCGCAGACTTAATCACCTGCGTTTACGGTGGGGACGGCAACTTTACCGGCAGTACATCATCCATACTTACCCAGACCGTCTTTCAGGATCCAACCAGCTCCACAACCGTTACGTCTTCCGCAAATCCCTCAGTGTTCGGCCAATCGATAACGTTCACTGCGACGATCGTCGCCGTGGCGCCTGGTTCGGGAATCCCCACCGGCTCAGTCACGTTTATGGACGGATCCTCAACCCTGGGGACTGGAATTCTGGATGGGGCAGGCTCAGCGACATTCACCACATCAAGCTTGAGCGTTGGCGACCATTCGATCATGGCGGTTTACCCCGGCAGTCCCGATTTCACTCCCAGCATCTCATCCGCATTCAACCAAGTTGTCGACCAGGATACGACCACTTCGATCGTAGCTGCCTCTGCCAATCCATCGGTGTTCGGCCAATCCGTGACCTTCACGGCAACGATCACGGCCGATGCACCTGGTTCGGGCACCCCAACCGGCACGGTGACCTTTCTGGATGGATCAACGACATTAGGAACGGGCACCTTGGACGGTTCGGGTGTCGCGACCTTCAGCACGTCCGCTTTGGCAGTCGGCAGCCATTCGATCACGGTCGACTACGGTGGAGACACCGACTTCACCACAAGCACGTCCGTAATTGTGACACAGGTTGTCAACCAGGGTGCGACCACATCCGCCGTTGTCTCCTCCGCCAATCCCTCGGTGTTCGACCAATCCGTGACGTTCACCGCGACGATTACTGCCGATGCTCCCGGTACCGGCGCACTCAGCGGCACCGTGACATTTCTGGACGGCACCACGACTCTAGGTACGGGAACATTAAACGGTTTCGGAGTGGCAACTTTCACCACATCGGGATTGAGTGTCGGCAGCCACTCGATCACCGTCGTCTACGGCGGGGACACCGATTTCATCACGAGCACTTCCGCAATCGTTACCCAAGTCGTCGATCAGGATGCCACGACTTCGGCCATCGTCTCGTCAGCTAACCCATCGGCGTTCGGCCAATCGGTGACGTTCACCGCGACGATCACCGCCAACGTGCCTGGTTCGGGCACCCCGGCCGGCACCGTAACCTTCCTCGATGGATCAACCACTCTTGGCGCCGGAACCCTGAACGGCTCCGGTATCGCGACGTTCAGCACGTCGGCGTTGACGGACGGCAGCCATTCCGTCACGGTCGTTTACGGTGGGGACACCGATTTCATCGCGAGCACTTCCGCAATCGTCACCCAAGTCGTCGATCAGGATGCCACGACTTCAGCCGTCGTCTCATCCGCCAATCCGTCGGTATTCGGCCAATCGGTCACGTTCACCGCGACGATCACCGCCGATGCTCCCGGTACCGGCACACCCAGCGGCACCGTGACATTCCTGGACGGCTCCGCGACTCTAGGTACGGGAACATTAAACGGTTTCGGAGTGGCAACCTTCACCACATCGGGATTGAGTGTCGGTGGCCATTCAATCACCGCCGTCTACGGCGGGGACACCGATTTCATCGCGAGCACGTCCGCAATCGTTACCCAAGTCGTCGGTCAGGATGCCACGACTTCAGCCGTCGTATCCTCCGCCAATCCTTCTGTGTTCGGCCAATCCGTGACGTTTACTGCGACGGTCAACTCCGATGCGCCGGGCTCCGGCATTCCGACAGGCACCGTGACGTTCATGGACGGCCCCACGACACTCGGCACCGGAACGCTGAATAGTTCGGGTGTCGCAACCTTCACTACGTCGGGCTTAAGCGTCACCGGCCATTCAATCACGGCGGTCTACGGGGGTGATACCGACTTCACCGGCAGCACATCAGCTATATTAACCCAGACGGTTAATGAGGACGCGGCCGATTCGGTTGTTGTCTCTTCTGCCGGTCCATCCGTCTTTGGCCAATCGATTACGTTCACCGCCACGGTCACGGCAAATTCGCCCGGCTCCGGTATCCCCACGGGTTCAGTTACTTTTGAAGACGGTTCAACTGTCCTCGGCACCGGCTTATTGAATGTTTCAGGCGTCGCGACATTCGGCACATCGAGCCTGAACGTCGGCAGCCATTCGATCACCGCGGTCTATGGAGGTGACACCGATTTCATATCCGGAACGGCATCAATTCTGACACAGGTTGTTAATAAGGATGCGACAACTTCCGCCGTCGCGTCGGCCACGAATCCTTCTGTGTTTGGCCGATCGATCACACTCACCGCGACGGTCGCCTCCAACGCACCCGGGTCCGGCACCCCCACGGGTTCAGTGACGTTTATGGACGGCTCAACCATCGTTGGCAGCGCGACTCTGAACGGTTCGGGTATCGCAACATTCAGCACGGCAAGCCTAAGCGTCGCTAGCCATTCGATTACGGTCATATATGCCGGCGATGCCGATTTTACTACTAGCACCTCGTCAATACTGACTCAAACGGTCGACCAGGATTCGACAACCTCCGTCGTAGCATCATCTGCCAATCCTTCGGTATTCGGCCAATCGGTGACGTTCACGGCGACAATCACCGCAAATACGCCCGGTGCCGGCGTCCCCAACGGCTCGGTGACGTTTGAGGATGGATCAACCACTCTTGGCATCGCAACATTGAATAGTTCCGGCGTCGCCACATTCAGCACGTCGGCATTGACGGTCCGCACCCATTCGATTTCCGTCTTCTACGGCGGTGCGAGCGACTTCATGTCCAGCACATCGTCGACCCTTGGTCAAACCGTAAATCGGGATGCAACCACGTCCGTCGTGGCATCATCCGCCAATCCCTCTGTCTTTACCCAGTCGATCACGTTCACCGCGACGGTCACCGCAAACACGCCTGGTTCGGGAGTTCCCACCGGTTCCGTTACGTTTATGGATGGCTCAACGATTCTTGGTACCAGACTGCTCAACGGCTCGGGAATCGCGACCTTCACCACTGCCAGCTTGACCGTGGGCAGCCATTCCATCACCGCCGCTTACAACGGAACCCCCAACTATCTTGCCAGTACATCGTCGGCCCAGGCACAAACCGTGGTTGCGCCAAACGCAACAAAGCTCGTGATTTCGAACCAGCCCGCGACGCTCACTGCCGGTGAAACGGGCGGCATGCTGGTTGTCGACGTCACGACCAACAACGGTGTCATCGACAGCGCGTTCAACTCTGCGGCGGTGGTCTCCATCGTCAGGGGGCCCGCCGATGGAAAACTCAGTGGTTCACTTACCGCCATGGCCCAAAATGGCATCGCAACCTTCAGCAGCCTCGAGATCAACCAGCAGGGGAACTACGTCCTGAAAATTTCCGCAAACGGGATCACGACTGAAACCGCATCGATCACCGTCGACCCGGGCCCAGCTTCCCAACTCACCGTGCCTGTCACGCCGGGCGCCAGTTGGCAATTCGGCTCGATATCTCCGGCCATCAAGGTCGCCGTGACCGATCGATACGGAAATCTGGTGACCACCGGAAACCCCAGCGTCACCGCCACCATTGCCGCCGGTCCCGCCGGCGCGGCTCTTTCCGGCACCCGTACCGTGTCGGCCATCAACGGCTATGCCACCTTCACCAACCTGTCATTGAATCTTCCCGGAACCTACAGCCTGGCATTCACCAGCGGCAACAATTCTCCGGTGGCCGTCGACGATCTAACGATTGTCGGAATTCCAGCCCGGCGATACCTCCTTAACGGGTCGCCATTAAGCAGCAGAAGCATTCTCATGCAGGAACTGCACAACGCGCCATCGACAATTGATCTCGGGCCCCCTGCGGTGACGGGCTTACCGACGGTCACCGTCTTATCCGACCTCGGCGAAATCGCGGCTGCGAACTTCAACAATCAAATCGCCAACGGCAATCAACTCTTTGCCGCAGGCGGCGCCCCCGAGCCTTCGGTTGACCCCATTCTTGATTCCGCTGCGGAGTCGCTCGAGAAATTTTTGGAATCTACCTGAAAATAAGGTTGTTGCCCTTGGCGGCTAATATCCAAATATTGATTACGGCGGGGTGCAAGAATATATAGATGGGGCGGCTTAAATCTGATAGAATCTGGTTCGCCGACCAAGCACGTCAAATTGCCCCGTTAATGCATGACGTCCAGGGATTTCTTTGATCGGAGCGTCGCGCGAGGCTGCGGAGTAGAGAACGTGACAATGAAGAAGTCATTGGCCTTTCTCCTGATTTTCTCGACGCTTTCCCTGTCGACCTATGTAACCGGCGTTTATGCCCTGGGGGTCATCGTCGGGCATTTTCCCAAGCTTAGTCCGTTCGTCTTCGTGGATACACACGGTAGCTCGAGCTTTAGTCTTGGCACCGCAGTACTACAACCCGGCGGGTTTTTGGCCGTGATTGCGGTTTGCCTGGCTTTTGAGGCCATCTGCCTCGGACTCGATCGATCCGCCCTGAAGCGGTTGCTTGAAGGCGGGTCCGCCTCCACGCGCGTTGACCTGTTTTACACCGCGCTCCGCCTTGCCGGCGGATTGAATCTGCTGATATTCGTCTTCTCCTTCGGTACTCTCTTCTGGCTCGTGAACCAAATTCACCGCGTGTTGCACATCGGCTTTCTGCAGCACATCCACTCGATTGTGCTGCAATTTGGCATCGTGTATCTCGTCAACACATTTGTCGCGTATTGGGGGCATCGCCTTATGCACACCCGCCTGCTGTGGGAAATACATAAGGTGCACCACGCTGCCGAAGAGATGAACATCGTTACTCCTTTCCGCAATCATCCGATTGAACTGGTGGTGATGACCATCCTTAACGCTTTTCCGGTCGCCGTGCTTGGGGCGTCGCCCTTGGTGATTATCTCTTATTACACCGTAAACATGGTCTATCAGTCGCTGGTTCACTCGGAGATCAATCTCAAAGGAGAACTCTGGAACCTGATCTGGATCACCCCGGCCGCCCATCGCATCCATCACTCGAACCGTTCCGACCATTTGGACAGGAACTTCGGCATTTTCACTCTCTGGGATTATCTCTTCGGCACCTATTTCGTCCCATCAAATGAGAAACTGACATACGGCGTGGAAGGCGGAGAGAATTACAACCGATCGTCGCATGTCTTGGAGCTATTCGACAATGTTCGCCGTTGGCTCCGTCCTGCATGGACCCGCGGCCGAGTTCCGACCGGACCGCAAATGTCATTCCCGGCTTCCAACCTCCTCGATTATCCGTCGAAACCTGCACGAGGCGTGATGCAAAGCCCTGGCAGCATAGAGGCAATTGCACCTGAGAACGTTAATTTCGACGACCCTGTAACAGGGTGAGCGACTCATCACCCGCCCCCAATTTGTCTCCACCCCAAACATTTGAGGAATGTCGGCAACAAAATCACATCAAACTGGGGAACTAGGATTCGAACGTGACTTTCGAATATTGGTTTCGCATTGAAGTGGCGTTGGAAACCGTTGTTTTTCCGGGCGATTTTTCACAAATCGCGCTGAACGGCATTGTATCGGCGTTGGGCCGACATTGCCAATATTGTTACCAAATTCTTACCGGGATCCGCCAACGGTTAAGCTCGGGCAGCCTACAAGACTTCTTGCGTAATTCGGCGCATTATAGGATCGAGTCCATGGATAGACGCAAGTTAAATAAGCGGGTCAGCAATCGCGTGCCGCCGTGTTTGCGAATCGTGCTGCGTATATCGGACTGGTCAGAATGGGGTCGGCTGATTATCTGCGGCGCACAGGAGTTCGCGCTCTCCCGCCCGGATTGGCAACTGCATGTCTCGACCGGTGCGGAAGCAATTACGGGAAATCTTGGCGACATTCGATGGGACGGAATCATGACCCACGTCTTCCCGAATTTGCACGGAATTCGCCGGCTGTGGGAGGCCGACCGTACAAAAATCGTGAGCTTCACCGCTGTTCCGCCCAAAGCGCTTTTGCATTTGCCCTCTGTGCGCGTGAACGAGTCGAAGATCGCTCAGGCCATAGGGAATCATCTCCTTTCGGGCGGATTCAGGAATTTTGCGTATCTCACCCATGAGAAATCATACGGCATAGAGGATTTGCGCTTCCATGCCGCCCAAGAGTTCGCGAGGTCGGTGAACTGCGATTTCAGCGCGTCCGGCCCTGGTCCGGAAGTCTCGGTGCCTCCGCTGAATTTTGTGCGGCGATGGGTCAGGAGCTTGCGCAAACCAGTCGGAATATTTGCACGGAATACACCGGTTGCGATCAGTATCGTTCAAGGGTGCATCGCGGCAGGCATCGCGGTACCGAACGAGGCGGCGGTCGTCTCCTGGGACGAGAATTCGCTTTTGGCCGGCAGCATTAGCCCAAGCGTCTCGGCGGCGGTGTATCCGGCGGCGCGGGTGGGATATGAGGCGGCGGCATTATTGGATCGCCTGGTGCGCGGAAAGGCTGCGCCAAAAGAACCATTCATCGTCGAACCCACGGGCATGCTCCACATTCGCGAGTCATCTGATGTTTCAACGATCCCGGATCGGGTCGTATCTTTGGCGGCGCAGTACATTCAGGAACACGTCAACAAGCCTATAGCCGTCTCAGAGCTCGCCCGCGAATTGTTGGTTTCTCGCAGCAAACTGCAACGAGATTTCCGTCGCGTAATGGGTAAGACATTGAAAGAAGCGATTATGGCGGCACGCTTGGAGCGAGCCACACAGCTGCTATTGGAAACTCCATGGCCGCTCGACAAATTGGCCCAAGCGGCCGGTTTTGGAACGACTCGTCATTTCCACAGGACCTTCGCACGAATCAAGCGTATCACCCCGATGGAGTATCGCCGTCGTTTCGCCATCGAAATGACCCGGCGAGCCCTACCCTAAACTTCATGCTTGTTTTCCCCCGATTCCCGGTCGCGATACATCCCTCCCGGTGATGCGAAATGTCCGTCGTACTACAAGATCTGTCTGAAAAGTCTCTTCCGGCATCCGTCCCACCCGCTATATTTGCGGGCAACCAAACGATGGCGTCTCATTCAGGGCGAGTCACCTCACGGCACCGGAAGTCGAGTGTGGAGAGCCGACCGCTAAACGAGGAGCGAAGCGATGATCGCGGCGAAACGGCTGAAGACGTTCATCCAACTCATCCGGACGTTGATGGAACCCTGGGTGCCCATCGCATTTTTCGCGGTGTGCATTTTTTCGAGCCCACTGATGGCACAATCAAATGCGCAACCAAACGACAAGATGACGGCGATCGAGATCCCCGCGCAACCCGACGCGATAGTGCTTGGCACAGGCCCGCTTCCGGCGCGACTGTGGCCGAGTCCTGGCACAGCCAATACGGCAGCAAGTTTGCGCGTAACGTCACAATCGCGACGCTCACGCCTTTCCTTCCGGATCCGTCGAATGCGTCCGGTGCCGCGGTGATCGTTGCACCCGGCGGCGGCTTCCGCACGTTGTCAATGGAAAACGAGGGGTCGAATGTCGCCCGCGCGCTTGCGGACAATGGTGTAGCAGCATTTGTCCTGAAATACCGCCTCAACCAGACTCCGGCAGACCTCAACGAGTTTGCCCGACCGGTGGCCGCTCCGTCGACACGTCCCTCCCCCGCAGCGATGTCCGCGCGAATCGCGCCTCAGATTGCCGACGCAAACGCAGCATTCGCCCTTATCCGCGCCAATGCGAGCAAATGGCACGTGGACCCAGACCGGATCGGCATGATCGGTTTCTCCGCAGGCGCGATGCTTACCATGGCGTGCACACTCCACGACAAGGAGGCCACGCCGGCCTTCATCGGGAATATCTATGGTCCCTTGGCCGCTGTCGAGGTTCCGGTCGATGCGCCGCCTCTTTTCGCGGCGGTGGCCGCCGATGATCCGATATTTGGCCTCAGCAACTTTGGACTGATCGAAAGCTGGCGGAAAGCCAATCGCCCCGTTGAATTTCACTACTACGAACAGGGCGGACACGGTTTTGGCATGTATCCGAAAGAGACAACAAGCACCGGTTGGTTTGACGCTTATGTCAACTGGCTGCGTATGCACGGACTTTTGAAGCCCAAAAGCTAGAGGGTTTGCGCACTTTTTTTTGAACAGGAAACAGACGAAAGGGTCCCGTCACGCGTATGAGCTGGCATTTTTTCCTGGCACTGTTTTTTGGATTGGGCACTTCGGCGGCGATGGCGGATTCCATTGTCTCACAGGATCCATCCAAGGGTGAGCCTGCGTCCCTAAAAGACGTTTACAAAAACGATTTCTACATCGGCACCTGCCTGGGTGGAAAGCTGCCGGATGCTTATTCGCCAGACGAAATCCAAATGATCGTTAAGCAGTACTCCGCAGTGACGCCGGAGAATTGCATGAAACCCGAGCCGATCCATCCGAGCGAAGGTACCTGGAATTGGGACGAAGCCGATGCGTTGGTGCGGTTCGCCCATGATCACCACATGGTCGTCTATGGCCACACGCTGGTCTGGCATAACCAGACGCCGCAATGGTTCTTCAAGGACGGCGATAAACCAGCATCGAAGGAGTTACTGCTGGCGCGCCTGAAGACGCACATTGAGACGGAAGTGGGACGGTATAAAGGGAAAATTCGAGCCTGGGACGTCGTGAATGAGGCGATTCCCGATAATGGGAGCGCCAATCTGCGAAAGTCGAACTGGGACAAAATTATCGGAGATGATTTTATCGGATACGCTTTCCAATACGCGCACGAAGCCGATCCGGACGCCGGCCTTCAGTACAACGATTACAACATCGAAACCGGCGACAAGTTTCACAAGGCCCTGTGGCTGCTGAAGAAACTAAAGGCAGAAAACATTCCAATTACGTCGGTGGGCATCCAGGGGCATTGGCTGCTGGACCGCGTACCCTTTAAGGACATCGAAAACGCGATCGTAGCGTTCAGCGCGTTGAGGTTGAAAGTCAACATCACAGAACTGGACATCGACGTTCTTCCACGCCGTGTCGCAGGCGGTGACCTTGGTGAGATCAACCGCCCCGGACCGACCACTCGCAGCGGCCTTCTGACGGGCCCGGCGTTGGCCGATGCGCTGAAGCGACAGGCGCGACAGTATGGCCAACTGTTTGAAATTTTTCACCGTCATCACGATCTCATGGATCGCGTGACTTTTTGGGGCGCCGATGACGGACATTCCTGGCTAAACGGGTGGCGCGGAAAAAACTATCCCCTGATTTTCGATCGCCAACTACAGCCCAAGCCAGCGTTCGATGCGATTGTTCATGCGTTGGCTTTTTCGCAGAATTTCCCGAATTAGCCGATGACCATGAATAAGGGCTTTATTACGAATACGCGAACGTGCAAATTCTTACCAGATGCCCGGTGGTCAGAGACCACAACTCAAAAATCTTGGAAAACAAGTGGTGAACTCAAATGGGGAACTAGGATTCGCGCCTGACTTTCCGGCGTTGGCGTCGCATTGCAACGGTGTTGGGAAAACTTGTTTTTCCAGCGATTTCTTAAGCAGCTGCTTTGAACGACGTTGCATCGGCGTTGGACCGGCACTTCCAATATCATTTCCAGCCGTCGATATGGTAACGATAACGAAAAAAACGCTCGAAAAACAGGCAAATAAACTGGGGAACTAGGATTCGAACGTGACTTTCGAATATTGGTTTCGCATTGCAGTGGCGTTGGAAACCATTGTTTTTCCAGGCGATTTTCTAGAAATCGGTCAGAACGGCATTGCATCGGCGTTGGCCCACATGGCCAATATTGTTACCAAATTGTTACCAAGTTCCGACCGAGGAGCAATCTATCGACTGCGGGCTCCTCGTCGGCGCACCATGAGCAGCGCTCCCATGGACAAAAGCGAAAGAGAAGCCGGCTCGGGAACCTCGATCGCTACGCCCTGATTGTAGCCTGCGGCGATGGCGACGAAGTTATTGCCGGTTGGGAGATTGGAAACCTCTCCGAAGGAGTTGGTTCCACTGGCGCTGAGGGTTCCGTCGGGGTTAATGAACAGGTTCCAAGACTGGCCGGAGGAAACAGCCTGGGAACCGGTGCCCGAAGGAATGCTTCCGCCGGTATTGCCCCAGGAGACGACGCTTCCGCTGGAGGTAAGCGCCATTCCCCCCGCGACCCCCGCGGAAATTGCTACGAAATCGGATCCGGTCGGGACGTTGGTTTCACCGGCAGTATTTGTTCCCCAGGCGACAATGGTGCCGCTGGATGTGAGAGCACAAGCCCACTGATAGCCCGCGGACACCTGCACGTAGTCGTTGAGTGCCGGGTAGTTGAGTTCTCCCAGGTCGTTGTTTCCCCAGCCGACCATCTGGTGGTTGGCAGTAATGGCAAAGCCGTCGAAACCTCCCTCGGCGACGGCGAGGTAGCCGGTGCCCGAGGGGTAATTGATCTCGCCATAGCTATTGTCCCCCCAGCCAACGATTGACCCGTCGGCGGCGAGGGCGAGATCGGCGTATGCGCCGGAGGAGATGGCCGTATATCCGGAGCCGGTGGGAACATCGGATACTTCGTTGTCGGAGTTGAGACCCCAACAGGCGATCGTGCCGGTTGATGTCAGGGCAAGATCGACGTTGCCGCCTGCGGAGACGGCAACATAGTTACTCCCCGCCGGCGGGTTGTCATCAAAACTCGCGCCCCAGGTGACGAGCGTTCCCATCACGGCTGCCGAGGCGCTGCCCGAGCCAAATGACGCCAGCGCGGCGGTCGCCAGAAACGTGGCAATAGCATAGCGCTTAAAATTTCCGCGAAGAATATTTGGTCGCATATTTTCTCCCTGAAGCAGACTCGCCTCTTCATTTTTCCCAACGGCGGCGGAATTCTAATGGCGAAACCAGTCTCGGCAACGCAAATTTCCGTCGGAATCTCGGGCCCAAAAATGGACACGAAAAAATGCGCGGGTTGTTTTATCCTTGATGAGTGCGGTTTATGCGGCAAACGGATTCGTTGAATGCGTCGTGAGCCCGGTCGGCGTAGTTGGAGGAACCGCGCCCATTTGAGATTTAACCGACACGGATTGCGACACAACGTGCGCGAAAAAAGTCAGATAAAAAAGTAATTTTTCAAATCCGCTTTATGCTTGGCAACGAGTTAAACAGCAGCTATCCGCTGCCGCCGCGAGGAGATTCAAATTTGGATAATTAAGGGAGTCGAACTGGGGAACTAGGATTCGAATATCGACAACCGACTCGGCTGGCAGGATTTGTTGTCTGCGTCGCGTTCTCGCGGCTTGATAGCTCTCGCGGTCGGCTGGTGAGCGATACGCGGAGTACATGTCGGATACCGCTCGGGGCATAGGTATAGCCCAATGGCCGGTAAGTAGGTGATTCTCCCTACGTCAATAGCCGGATTTCTGCCGATTTAATTCGCCGATGATGAAGGGGATAATTGGATAGATGACAGCGAGGTAACTATGACATTTCAGTACAATCATCTTCCTGCTTGTCAGCTTGAACCGGCCGAAAGGACGCTCAGGGCTGCAATTCATACTTGGAACCATGACGCCGCACGACCGATGACGGAGCGGTCGGAGCGAGTGTTCGTAACCGTCAGCAGACAGCCGGGCGCTGGTGCGATTTCGTTTTCGCACCGGCTGGCCGAGCGATTGCACCAAGACGGCCAGGGGGATTGGTCCGCATGGGACCGTGAACTGGTGAAGAAGGTCTCGGCGGAGCAGGGAATCGCAGAGGAAATCATCGAAATGATTCCCAATCGGCATCACAATTGGCTGGATGACCTGCTGCAAGGCTTCGGGATCAGCCCGAATCCACCGGATGTGATTGAAAATCGCGCGTACAAGCAGGTGGCAACGGTGATTCGCGCGCTGGCGGCGGCGGGACACGCGATCGTTGTCGGCCAGGGTGGAACTTTTATTACTGAACAAATGCCGGGGGCTATCCACGTGCGGCTGGTGGCACCGCTGGAACACCGCATCAAATGTACGGCCGAACAGAACAAGATCTCGCTTCACGAAGCCGCCGCGCGAATCGTTGACATCGATCAACGTCGGACCGAGTTCTATCGCCGATATTGGCCTGGCAAGGTGATCGCTCCGGAGACGTTTACCTTGACGCTGAACTCCGCGCAGCTGTCGCTGGACGAACTGGTGGATTGCGTTTTTCCGTTGATCCGATCTCGCGAAGCGAAAGAGAAGCGTTCAATGAATGAAGCGTCAGCGAATTAAGAAACGGTTTGATGGGAGGCCGGACATGAAAATCCTAATTGCATACGATGGATCCGTTTGCTCGGACAACGCGATAGTGGATTTGAGGTGCGCGGGATTGCCGGCAGTCGCTGAGGCGATAGTCCTGTCGGTGGCGGAGATGTCGCCGCGGGCCGCATCTCTCCCCGTCGGCGCTCTAGCCGTGGGTCCGGGTTTGATCCTTGCCGAGGGCATGGAAAGTGAAGAATCGTGTGAGAATGATCTGGGAGCAGCTCAGACGATTGCCTCTCAGGGGGCGGAGCGATTGCGGTCAGATTTTCCCGGTTGGAAGATCGCCACGGAAGCCTGGGTTGACGCAGCCGGTTCGGCGATCGCAAGAAAGGCCCGTGCGTGGAAACCTGATCTCATCGTGGTTGGTTCTCACGGCCGCTCCGGCATCAGCCGCTGGGCGCTGGGGAGCGTCTCGCAATATGTGCTTCGTCATGTTACCTGTTCAGTGCGAATCAGCCGCCACCGCCTGCATTCGCAGGAGCGATCGATCCGCTTATTGCTCGGCGTAAACGAATCAAACAACGCCAGGGCGGCGGCAAATACCGTCGCCAAAAGAAACTGGCCGGCCGGCGCCGAAGCTCGCGTCGTGGGCGTGCTTGATTCGGGGATTGCCCTTGCGGCGGCGACAACGCTGGAGGGAACAATCCCCGTGGCAATAGAAGACGAATATCGACGCTGCATGTCCAAGGCAGTTCACGAGGCTGCGAATGTTTTGAGGGAGTCCCGACTGCCCGCTACCCATCAAGTGCTCGCCGGCAAGCCGGATGAAGTATTGCTCGCCGAAGCCGAAAGATGGTCCGCTGACTGCATTTTCGTCGGGGCAAGAACAATGAGTAGACTGGAGCGATTCTTGCTCGGCAGTGTTTCCACGCCCGTTGCGTCGTGGCGCATTGCTCGGTGGAAGTCGTCAGAGAGCCCGTAGATTGATCCGCTTACTGTTTTTCGCTAACCCTGGTTTCGATGGCGTATTGAAGCAACTCATTGCTGCTTTTTAAATTCAGCTTCAGCTTGATGTGCTCTTTGTGTGCTTCGACCGTCTTTGTGCTTAGGAACAGTTTCTCGGCAATCGTTCGCACGCTCTGGCCTTCGCCGATCAGACGGAATATTTCCAATTCACGGTTGGTAAGGCGTTCCAGCGGCGCCAGATCACTGTCAGATTTCACGCCGGAGAAACTTCGCAGAAGTTTGGCGGACATCGGGGGGCTGAGATATACCTCGCCCCGGGCTACAATACGCAGCGCGGACATGATGGTTTCCTGCGGCTCCTGCTTCATGACATAGCCGCGAGCACCAGCTTTCAGAGCGCGCTCGGCGTAGAGCGATTCATCGTGCATTGAAACCACCAGGATAGCCAATGTGGTGAAACGGTCACGGATTTGCTTGCACAATTCCAATCCATCGCCCCCCTTGAGCGTCAGATCGACGATCACTACGTCCGGCTTGGCGGCCGGCAGCAGACGCATTGCCTCCGCCGGCGATTCCGCCTCACCGCACATTGCCAAATCCGGTTGGTCGTCGATCAATCGGCCCAGTCCTTTCCGAAGGACCGGATGGTCATCGATCAGGAAGACCTTTTGCTTTTGTTGAGGTTTGGTCTGCGTTTTTGCCATGATCGTCGCTCTCCGGCGCGGAATCCGACTGTTTCAGCAGGCATTCTACTCGCGTTCCGCCGGACGGAACCTTCAGGATCGACAGGGTCGCCCCGATCAGGGCTGCGCGATAGCGCATCGTCTGCAAACCCATGCCCTTTTTTTCCGGCAGCACCTCGGGGAAACCCACACCATCATCCCGGACTGACATCATGATTGTATCGCCGTCGCGATTCAGAACAATTGAAACGTGCTGCGCGTTGCCATGCTTAATCGCGTTGTTCGCCGCCTCCTGGGCTATGCGGTAGAGATGAGTGGCAACCGCTCCATCTGACAAAAGCACCGGCTGGTCGCAGGTGAACGAACACTCGATCCGAAATGTGTGATGGATCGTTAGCGCCAGCTCCTTTAGTGCCGAAACCAAACCCGTGGCGGACATATCGACCGGATGCAGCCCGTGCGCCATTCCGCGGGCCTGACCAATCGCGTCCGAAACCAAATTTGCGATCTCCCGTGCGTCGCCGGCTTCGGCCGATTTTTTCTTTGTAAGACGCTGTTCCAGCGATTTGCTTAAGAAGCCGATTCCCGCCAATTGCTGGCCCAAACCGTCATGAAGGTCCTGGCCGATACGGCTTTGCTCCCGATCGCTGATCTCCAGGACCTGCCGCTCAATGCGCTTCCGCTCCGTCAAATCGCGGACGATCCCGGCGAATAGCCGCCGTGGGCCAAGAAACATCTCACTGACCGCCAGGTCCATGGGAAAGATTGACCCGTCCTTTCGACGCCCGACGACTTCTCTTCCGATACCGATGATTTTGGCGTTGCCGGTTCGGAGGTAATTTCGGAGATATTCGTCATGCTCGCCATGATAAGGTTCAGGCATCAGCATTTTGACGTTTTGGCCGGTGACTTCCGAAAATGTGTAGCCGAATAATCGTTCGGCCGCAGGATTAAAGGAATCAATGCTCCCGCGCTCGTCAATTGTAACGACGCCATCGACCATCGTGCTGAGGATGGCGGTCGTTTTTGTGGAGCTTTCCTGAAGTTCGGATTCGGCGCGTTTGAGCTGAGAAATGTCGCGGCTGATAATCGAGATGCCCGCCAGTTGGCCCACTGGATCACGAACCGGGGCTACCGTTAGTGCAACCGGAATCGCGTGACCGTCCTTGTGAAGGCGGACAGTCTCAAATCGCAACACAGTCCCGTCACGCCGAACTTCCGCAAGAATGCGAGCCGCTTCATCGATACGATCGGCCGGCAAGAGCTGTGTGTCGGTCCGACCCTTAACTTCTTCAGATGAATACCCATAAATCTCTTCCGCTGCGCGGTTCCAGCTCACGATAACGCCGTCGAGGGTGACATCCATGATTGCGTCATCCGACGATTCAACGATCGAGGCCAGGCGGTCCATCTCCTCCTGCAACCGCTTTCGCGCGGTGATTTCCTGCACGGCAGCGAAGACTAAGATGCTGCCATCCGCCTCGGTGCACATCGGCTGGGCATAATCACGGATCCACTTTAGGCGTCCGTCGGCGGTAATCAGACGGTATTCCCGCACGTCCGGATCGCCTGCTTTCAACGCAGACGCGCGGATTGCCAGCGCCGGCTGATCCTTTGGATAGATCAGGCCTGTCCAACCCCGCTCTCTCAGAGTATTTTCCGGATGTCCCGTGATCTGTTCGAAAGCTCCCGCGACCGAATCATGTCGGATTTTGCCACTGGGCCAGAGATGAAACGTGTAAGCGAAGTCCGTCGCAGGAGTCGGATCTGGTTCTCTGCTCTTCTTCGCCATGGCGGCTATCTTAGCCGTGCCCGGCGGGATCGGGAATCGAACGGGTAATTAACGTGGCATGAATCGTGTTGTCGGTCATGCTGCCTGTGAGTTTGAAACCTAATTTTTCCGCAAGTCGCCGCATTTCCAGATTTTCCGCCATGATCGTGCCGAACAGACGCTCGACATTTTCATTCCGCGCTACATGAATCAACCGACCGAGCAATTCCTTGCCCAGCCCGCGATTTTGCCACGCATCGCTGATTACTATCGCGAATTCCGCCTCTTGGCCGCCCAACATTTTGCTGAGCCGGGCGATACCGAGGATAAACGGAGTCTGACCATCGGGGTGCTTTCCTTCCGCCACCAGCGCCAAGTCACGGTCGTAATCGTTGAAACAGACGCGGATCAAGCGTTCATGGGTAGTCCGCTGGCTTAGATTAATCGGGTGGAAATACCGGAACGTAACGCTTCGGTCGGACAGTTCCTGGTGAAACCGAACCAGAAGCGGCTCATCTTCCGGTCGAATCGGTCGGATTGTCACCGAGGTTCCATCTCGCATCGTCCACGGGTCAACGTATTGCGCGGGATAGGGTCGAATCACCGCTCGCGGCAAATCCGATTCCGATTTCTCCGGGCCCCATAAAACCGTTCTCGCATCGACGGCGACGATCTGATTGGGCGCCGCGATCAGCGGATTGATTTCGATCTCCTTGATCCAGGGTTGTTCCACGATTAACTGGCTGAACCGGACAAGGATTTGGCTGAGAAGCGACAATATCCACCGGCTGCCGTCCGCGGACGCCCTGTAGCGCCTTGAATATTTTGGTTTGTTCCATCATGCGGCGAGCAAGCGTCGCATTCAGAGGCGGTAGTCCCAGCGCACGATCCTTGAGCACTTCAACAAGCTGGCCTCCCGAGCCGAAAAGCATGACCGGCCCGAATTGCGAATCGGGGCTGCTGCCGATGATTAACTCATATCCATCGCGTGCATTGATCATCGGCTGGATAGTGACCCCCTGGAAATGCGAATCGCCCGCGGTGCGGCCTACCGCCTGGCGGATTTCGTCGAAGGCGTCGGCAACCTGGCGGCGATCGAGTAAGTTGAGCTTGACACCGCCGACATCGGTCTTGTGCGTCAGCGTGCGAGAGAAAAGCTTGACCACGACGGGGTATCCGATCTGGTCCGCAGCTTCAACGGCGGCTTGCGATGTTGCAGCCGTTATCGTTCTGGTGACGGGGATTCCGTACGCCGAAAGAATCTCCTTGGATTGAAATTCATCCAGCAGCGTGTTGCCGGAGATTCTGGCGGCGGCGATGATTTGCGCGGCGGCCGAACGATCGATATTGGAATCACCGTCGGCGAGCGCCGGCGTTTCGTACAGCGCCCGAAGGTTGTAAGAATATCGCCACATGTATGTGAAGGCGCGCGCGGCCTGGTCGGGGAAATCAAATGTGGGAATACCAGCACCGTGAAGGATCGCCTGGCCCGCCGCTACTTCGGCTCCCCCCATCCAACTGGCCAGTATGGGCTTGCCGTCGAGCTTGGCCAGGGATTTGACCGCTTCGGCGGTTTGAGTTGGATCGGTCATATCCTGCGGGGTCAGAATGACGAGCACGCCATCGTTAGTCTGAATCGTCGGCTACGACCTTTATCGCTTTTGCAAAACGGTCAGGAGCGGCGTCGCCAAGCACATCAATTGGATTGTTGTGGCTCCATTGCGGGGGCAGTATGCCCTCGAGAGATTGGCGAACCTGCGGCGAAAGAGCGGCCAATTCACCGCCGCCGGCAAGCAGAGCGTCGGTGGCCAGAACACCGGGTCCTCCCGCATTCGTGACGATGGCCAGGCGTCGCCCTGTGGGTCGCGGCTGCTTGGCCAGCACATCGGCCATGGCAAACAGATCGGCAATGCTATCCACGCGCAACACCCCAGTCCGCCGGAACGCGGCATCCAACACTTCGTCGCTGCCGGTGAGAGAACCCGTGTGAGAGGCCGCCGCTTTGGCGGCGGCATCGGTTCGCCCCGCTTTGATGACAATGATTGGTTTGTTCAGCGACACTTCCCGCGCCGCGGAAAGAAAGGAGCGGGCATCGCCGATGGATTCCATGTAAATCAGAATGCTCTTCGTGCGTGGATCGTCGCCGAGATAGTCAATCAGATCACCCCAGTTCACATCGAGCATGGATCCCGTTGAGACGAATGCGCTGAACCCCACACGCTCGCGCAGGCTCCAATCCAATATTGCGGTCAGCAGCGCGCCACTCTGGCTGATGAAAGCGACATTGCCGGGCAGTGCGATTCCCTTGGCAAATGTTGCGTTCAACCCGTTCAGCGGGTTCATCACGCCGAGACAGTTCGGACCGATGAGACGGATTCCGCCTCGCCGCGCTTGTTTCAGAACCCGCTGCTCCAGTTCCAGTCCGGCTGCGCCTAATTCGCGGAAGCCGGCGGAGATGATGACGGCACCCCTCACGCCGGCGTCAGCACACTGACTGATGATCGACGGCACAGTGGGCGCGGGTGTCACGACAACCGCCAGATCCACCCTTTCCGGGACGTCGCAGATGCTTGGATAAGCCTTGATTCCAAGAACGCTCGCGCGCTTGGGATTGACGGGAAATACGGTGCCGCCGAATGGGCTGCTCACGAGATTCCAAAGGAGAGTTCGTCCGACGCTGCCCGTAGCCTCCGACGCACCAATCACGGCAATATCGCGGGGTTCGAAAATCGCGTGGAGTGGCCGCCGGATATCGGCGGACGATCGGAAAGATGAAGGCGACTTCGGTGATGTCAGGGAGTCGCGCGTTTCCATAACAGGTATTTAAACCATCGCTTCATTCCTTCGCATCAGCAAATTCCCCTACGTCATAAGCAGGGGTGTCTCCGATTCTCAGGAACGACTAGATGTTCGATATTACTTCAGTGTGATTCGTCTGGTGGTAAATGGCATGCGAATCCTGTGAAAGGGCTATTGAATGTACGTGCTCTATAAAGATGTTCGATGTCCCGCATGCGGTGGCCATCACGATCTCTGCATGGAAGAGACAGCAACGGCGATGACCTATCGGCCGCATGCATTCATTTGTCCCGACCGCGGCCGGAAACTCCCGTGGCAGCCGGATGTCTTCGCGCACCGGGTTCCGGCGCGGCCCGAATCGTCAGTTCCGCTCATTCCCTGCAAATACTTACAGGAGGTAACAATATGATCGTCGCGACTCTTCAAAAGGTCATTAAACGCCGATCGGCAATTTCGGCTCCGACAGCAATTTGGATGGCACGGCTGTGCTGGTCGTTATTTCTCGCCATTCCATTTTCCTTAGCACTGTGGCTGAGCTCGCGGCCGGGGGAGAACCCGATCCAAATGTCGCGCCTTGGTGAGGAAAGATGGTTCGTCTGCGCGATGGTATTTCTCGCTTTGGTAGCACCTGGAGCTTTTTTTTGGCGCGATCGCATTTATGAGGGCTCGCAGGGCGGCAAAACTGTGACGCCAGGAATATACCTCGCCGGGATGGTGAGTGTGTGGCTGGCACTGCTGGCCGCTGGACTTTTCAGCCTCATAGGTTGCTTTGCGGTCGGTGCCATGCTGCCAAATCTTGTACCGGCGTTCTTTGCGCTGGCGCTGTTCCTGATGCTCTGGCCCAACGGGCGTTCGATGTTTCGTCGCGTCCGAAGAACCGGCTCACGATTGCATCAAGTGCATCATTTTGCCGCGGATTAGCCCGCGGAAACCCGGATCCGTTGTTTAGTTATTCAGAGAGGACGAGCCATGCAAAGCACACCTAACCTGGAAGATGTTCAGCGGCACGTGCGGGCGCAGGTGTGTGCGGGGTGTCCATATCGAACGCCAGGTACCGATGCTGACCGACCGGATCAGCCGCGCCCTTGTGAGAACGACTGCCCATTGTTCGTTCAACTCCCGGTGCTGGCAGAGACGGCTCGACAGGTTGATCCGCTTGTAGGACACCCGAGGGGCATGCTGGTCCGCCTGATGGTGGAAATCGGCCGTAGCGGAAAACGAGGCAGAGAGACCGTCGCCTGCCATGGTCGGAAAGTCATCAATCTTTTAGAAAACCTGTTCCAGATATGACGCCTGAAAATCACGTAACTGACGTTGCTTCTTGCCGGCGGGTGAAATATGACCTCGATCGAAATCTCATGTCGTCAGCGACGCGTGATTCTGCTGGCCATCGAAAAGGCGATACCCGTCGCAGAACGCCTGACTAAACCGCGCATTGCGCCGCGGTATCCCGACAGTGTTCCGGAAATCGATCAGCACGTTGACGATCTTGTTGAATTTATTCACGCGACAGGTAAAGGGCGTGAGTCTCCCGCTGCACGAATCCGAGCCGGCATGTGCGACCGATGCCCGCATCAGTTTCCAAATCGCTATTGCCCGCTCCGTCAAAGCGGCGGATGTGTTCCGTTCCGTTTCGCGGAACAAATCGCAGAGGCCATCTCCGGCGCCCTCGGCAATGAGGTCTGAACCGCACATCAGGAGATTCACCTAGGCGAGAACGCGGGCAAGCTCCGATTTTCGACGGAGCTAAGCGATCCGATAATTCTTTTGATGGAGGCTGCGGGATAAAGCAGCGTATTTATGGTGTCACAACGGAAGACAAGAATGATTCGAAAAACCGCGGCAACAGGGCGGATTCCCTTTCCTTTGTACGTTCTGTCGGATTCGACGGGAAATCTGGCCAGGCACATGATGACGACGTATTTGACGCAATTCCCGGACGGGACATTCACCGCTCAGATAAAGCCGTTTGTCAACGAACGGCGACGTTTTGAGAGAGCGTTCGATGCCATATCGGCCCGTCCGGGGATTGTGCTGCATGCGGTCGTATCGCCGGAGTTGAAAAAAGAGATTTCGGCTCGGTGCGAGGAGCTTGAGACTGCGTGCTGCGATCTTACGGGCTCAACAATGGAGTTTCTGGCAAATGCCGCGCAAGTCCAACCTCTGCGCGACCATCGCCGGCTGCATCGGGTGGATGACGCGTATTGCGGTCGTATTAACGCGATGTCATTCACGCTTGAGCATGATGACGGCCTTGGGCAGGATGGGCTGGGAAAGGCCGACATCGTCCTGGTGGGCGTTTCGCGCACGGGCAAGACGCCAACAAGTATTTATCTGGCAATGCAGGGTTTTCGCGTCGCCAACATTTCACTTGCGGCGCAGGTTGAGCCGCCTCGCCAATTGCTGGACCTGGCGCCGGGAAAGACCGTTGGGCTGATCATTGATCCGCGCCAACTGGCAGAAATTCGGACGCGGAGACAGACGGGATGGCGTATGACACAAACCAACTACAACGATCCGCGAGGAGTCCAGGAGGAAGTCGAATGGAGCCGGCGGCTGTTCGCGAAGTTGCGATGTCCAATTCTGGATGTAACCGACCAGGCGATTGAAGAAACAGCGGCGCACGTTCTGGATCTGCTGGGCCTTAGCCAGCTTGTTCCATGCCGCGAGGAAGTTTTGTCATGAAACATAACAGTCAGATCATGTCGGCGGACAGACAGTTCTACGCGGCGTCGCCGTGGCGATGCGCGTCCTGCTGCAACATATCTGACACGAAGCGGCTCTCCAACTCCGCCGGCTGGAGAGCAGCCTTTAATTCAAGCATCGCGGCGATCGTCCCCGCAAGCATTGTCAGCAATCCGAACATGAAGAGCGGAACAGCGATGAATACCGCGCGTGGGGTAAGCACGGACAAGCCCAGCATGATGGAACATCCGATCATTTGCGCAATTGTCAGGAGCATAAACAAGAGAGTGAGCCGAATAAGTTTCGCGCAGCGCACGACGCCCGCTGTTTGCGTTTCGAGATGTTCGAGCAGCCGGCGCCGTCGTGAGTGTTCCGGACCTTCTTCGTGACCCGCGCTGTGCATGAGTTCCTGTTCGTGCAGGCGCTCGCGCTGGAAACCGCGCAGCCGGGACACGATCGCAGCCAAACGATTGTAAAACGCGAGGCAAAGCAGCCCACAGGCAGAAATGATGACCACTGGAACGACCGAGGCACTGATGATTTTGGCCCAATCGGATTGGGGCATCCACACGCTCCTTCCAGCCATCATCCTATCAGACGAGGAACAACATAAGGAGTAAGCCATGACCACAATGATGACAACCCCCAGAACCCGTGACCGCGAAACTGCTGTCGCCACAGCAGCGGAACGACCGACCGTGCAACTTTGGATCGACGAATGCGTCGAGTTGTGTCAACCCGATCAGGTGCACGTTTGCACCGGCAGTAGAGAGGAAAGAAAACATCTGATCGACGAAGCCGTCCGCACAGGCGTCTTTATCCGGCTCAATCAGGAAAAACGCCCCGGATGCTATTTGCATCGGAGCAACCCGAACGATGTCGCGCGAACGGAGCAATGCACGTTTATATGTACGCCCGGTCAGGACATGGCCGGACCAACGAATAACTGGATGGAGCCGAGGACGGCCTATGCGAAACTCAAGGGACTTTTCAGCGGCTGCATGAAGGGCCGCACGATGTACGTGATCCCATTTGTGATGGGGCCGATTGGTTCGCCACTGGCGAAAGTCGGTGTCCAATTAACGGACTCGCTGTATGTGGCTGTCAACATGGGAATCATGACTCGGATGGGGCATGTCGCCTGGAAACAGTTGGGCGACAGCGACGAGTTTACCCGCTGTCTCCACAGCGTCGGCGACTGCAATCCCGATCGCAGATATATCTGCCATTTCCCGCTGGACAATACCGTCTGGAGTTTCGGCAGCGGCTACGGCGGCAATGCGCTGCTGGGCAAGAAATGCCTGGCACTGCGGATCGCAAGTTTCCTCGGCCAACAGCAGGGTTGGATGGCCGAACACATGCTGATAAGCGGCGTGAGCGTAGGCGGCGAGAAAACGTATGTCGCGGCGGCATTTCCCAGCGCTTGCGGCAAGACAAACTTCGCGATGCTGATTCCGCCCGAGAAGTATCGGCAGGCCGGCTGGAAAGTCACGACGGTTGGCGATGACATCGCGTGGATGTGGGTTGACGAAACGAGCGGACGCCTGCGCGCGATTAACCCCGAGGCCGGATATTTCGGCGTCGTGCCGGGAACCAACGAGCAGACGAACCCAAATGCGATGAGGTGCATGGCACATGACAGCATATTTACCAACGTCGCGCTGCTTCCAGACGGGGACGTCTGGTGGGAAGGCAAGACCGCCGAACCTCCCGCCCAATGCATTGACTGGACCGGCAAGCCCTGGACGCCCAAGAGCGAAACAAAGGCCGCCCATCCCAATAGCCGATTCACGGCGCCGATGGCCAACAACCCCGCTCTTGACGATGCCGCCGACGATCCAAATGGAGTCGAAATCTCCGCGTTGATCTTCGGCGGCAGGCGGGCAAAGACAGTCCCGCTGGTGTTTCAGGCTTTCAACTGGATGCACGGCGTCTACGTGGGCGCCACCGTTGGGAGTGAAACTACCGCCGCCGCCGCCGGCCTGGTCGGTGTGGTACGCCGCGATCCGATGGCGATGCTACCGTTCATTGGCTACAACATCCGCGACTACATTATCCATTGGTTCCGCATGAGAAAGAAGATGTCGGATTGCCCGCGCATCTTCCATGTCAATTGGTTTCGCAAGAACGATAAAGGCCAATTCATCTGGCCCGGTTTCGGTGAAAACATCCGAATCATCAAGTGGATCATCGATCGATGCCACGGCCGAGCCTACGCCGTCGAGACTCCACTCGGCTGGATGCCTCGCAGACAGGATATCGATCTCAGCGGCTTGACCATCTCCGCCGCCGACTTCGACGAAATGCAAACGGTCGATCTGGAAGCCTTCAAAGCGGAGATCGCAGGTCAGGAAGAGTTATTCCTAAAACTGGCCGGCGATCTGCCCAAGGAAATGATCTTCCAGCGGGAGCTGCTCATCAGTCGGCTCTAACCGGTGAAATCGCTTCTGAAACGGAGCGTGACCACTATGAAAACATTCGCGCTTAATGAGCGATTTGAATTGAATAGCCGGATTGCGCTGGCCAATCGCAAGGATTTCGATGCGGCTGGCCTAAAGGTGATCAGCGTGGTGGGGCCGGCGGGGTCTGGGAAAACGTCGGCGATCGAGGCATTGCTCACGTGCCTCGATCCCAAGCTCCACGTCGCCGTAATGGTCGGCAACCTGGCCGCTGAACGGCAGGTTTCGCGCATCACCCGGCATGGATATCAGGCCGTACCGTTGATTACTGATAATCTGACCGCCGTTCACGTCCGCGAGACGTTGTGCCAATTGGTTCTGCAGGATCTTGATCTCCTCGTCATCGAAGCTGACGGCAACGCGTTAAGTCCCGTCGAATTCGATTTGGGGCATCACCTGAGAGTCTGCGTTTTCAGTGTGGCCGGTGGCGACGACAAAGCGACGGAATATCCGTTCCTCGTTGCAGGATCTGACTTGGTTCTTCTTACCAAGACCGATCTGCTCCCATTCGTCACATTCGATCTCCAGGTTTTCTGTCAGGATGTCCAACGGCTGAAACCGGGCCTGGACATCATTTGCGCGTCAGCGCAATCCAATAAAGGAATCGAGGATTGGGTAGGCTGGGTCGAATCCCACGTGTGTCCCGGAATTAAGGATCGCGGGAACGGGCAAATGTTTCATCCGTTCGTGAACTTGGGCGATCGAGCGAAATCTACAGGAGGTTTGCCATGACAAAGAAAGCATCCGAACAATCCGTGGATATTGAGAGTCAAATAGGATCGGCCGGTGCGAAGACAACGGCGAAGAGGAGCCCGCCAGAGGCAATGATTCGCGAGACGCTGGCGCGCGCCGGCGTCCTCGCGGTGCGGATTATTGGCCCACCCGGTTCCGGCAAGACGGAGCTGATCGAAGCAACCTTAAAAGGATATCCCGCGCCGCGGCGAGTCGCTGTGATTGCGGTTGACCCGGCATCTGTCCGCGAGGCGCATCGGCTTCAAAATAAGTGCGGGTTCGTCGCGCACCTTGACTCAGCCGTCCCGGATCCTGCCGAAATTTGGCGGATCATTTCCAAGCTCCGTCTTGAGGACTTCGATTTCATTTTGATTGAAGGCTGCGGTGGACTGGCACCCTTGAAGGACGTGGGCCAGGACGCCACCGCGGCGGTGTTGGCGGTCAGCGGCGGCGACGACAAGGCATTGGAATATCACACTTTGCTCAAAAGTGCTTCGGTCATTTTATTAACGAAAATCGACGTTCGGCACTTAGTGAAATTCGACGAGCACATTTTCCGCGCCGATGCTCAAACCATCGCGCCGAGCGCGGAAATCATCGAACTTTCAGCAGTCACGGGATCGAACATGCACCGCTGGATCGAATGGCTGGATAAAGCGCGTACCGCCAAGAAGTGGCGTGACGTGCCGAATGGCCCGGAGCAGTCCTCCGGAAATACATTCTTCGGATAACTATGCTTTGGCAACGGAGGCGAACACCGTGCAAAGAAAAGACTCAACTGGATGGATGAAGATGGGATTGCGGGCGCAGATTTGCTCGCAATGCCGCCCGGTCTCATCGGCTGCGGACCCATTGCAACTTCCAGACGCCCACAAGTGCGAGAATAATTGTGCGCTATTCGTTCAATTGCCTCGGTTGGCCCGGTTTTTTGAGCGATACTGCGATAAGCCGCCCGCCGGTTACGAGGAGTTTGTCATCAAACTACTTTGTGAATCGGCGGCAGAAATTTTCATCGGCGATCCCGACGCATCGCCCGTTCCCTTCCTGGACTATGTTCATGAAGCACTGGCGATTCTGGAGGGCGTTGCGCAACTGCTCGGTGAGTCGACGGAATCAACTCCGGAACACGACTGCGCACGGCGCTCATTTACCCTCGGCCAGGTAGCCCTTCATATTTCGAAGAAGGTCCCTAACAAGCCATCACATGAATGAGCGGACGCGGCACGGGATTTCGGCCGCGGTCCGACCTCCAAAGCAGTTTGTAAGCAAATTCCCCTACGAGATTTGGCGGGCAAAACCCGATTCTTTTAACACTGTCGGATTCCGATACTTCATTGCATCGAAGCTATGAACACCAATCGGCGACAATTTCTACGACACAGCCTGACCGTTTTAGGCGCGGCCGCCGCCGGCGAAGTCGCATGCCGTTGTGCTCACGCCGCCACCAACGACGAAGCTCCGTCCGGCCCGGCGGTTCCCGCGCTAACGCCCGACCATCAGGTCGTCGACGCGCGCACCGGAGCGGCAATACCAACATCCACAGATTCCGCTCGCCAAGGGGTGCCCGGCCGCCGCTGGATAATGGTAATCGATCTGGCCAAGTGCGATGGGTGCGGCAAGTGCATTTCAGCTTGCTCGAAGATGCACTTCGTTCCGCAGGATCGTCAATGGATCAAGGTTTTGCGGATGCAGGAATCGGAGAAGACGGCCCCATATTTCTTTCCGCAGCCGTGCTATCACTGCGACAACCCGCCGTGCACCAAGGTGTGCCCAGTGGACGCGACGTTTAAGCGTTCCGACGGGGTGGTGCTGATTGACAATGAGCGGTGCATAGGTTGCCGGTTCTGCATGGCCGCATGTCCTTATGGCGCTCGCAGCTTCAACTGGGGTCCGCCGCAAAATCCGCCCGAAGCGGTGGAAAAAGGCTACTCACCCGAACATGGATATCCGCGCCGCATTGGAACGGTGGAAAAATGTGATTTCTGCCCCGACATGGCCGAGATGGGCATGCTCCCCGCCTGCGTCGGCGGCTGCCCGATGGGGGCAATGTATTACGGCGACGAGAATGAAGACGCCGTGACCAATGCGCAAGGCGAGACGCAGCGACTCTCGCAGTTATTGTTGGATCGTAGCGGCTACCGCGAGATGGAGGACCTCGGCACAAAGCCTCGTGTTTATTACCTGCCGCCCAAGAACCGAATGTACGCCCCACCGAGCCCTCCGGCGCAAGACTGAGTTTCTCGATGAACAACGCCAAAACAAACAATGTTGAAAAAGATCTTCTGGCAACGCTGGGGCCGCCGGGGTTCGGCCACAAATTTCTTGTGATCGGCCTGGCGCTGATTGTTGCCTGGGCCGTCATTGCCTATATCCATCAGCTTCGCGTTGGCTTGGCCGCCACCGCGATGAGCGATTATTTTTCCTGGGGCGTTTACATCGTCAACTTCGTCTTCTTCATCGGGATCAGCATGGCGGGCAGCCTCATTTCCGCCATGTTACGTCTTTCCAACGCACATTGGCGGCACCCGATTTCGCGCCTGGCCGAGGCAATCACGGTTTTTTCGCTGCTCGTGGCTGGGCCGATGATCATCATTGACATGGGCCGGCCCGATCGGTTCCTCCACGTCATCCTCTACGGCCGACTGCAAAGCCCCATCCTGTGGGACGTGCTGTCCCTGACCAGTTATCTCGCCGGCAGCTTTCTTTATCTCTATGTGCCGATGATTCCCGATCTGGCGATCCTACGCGATGCGCCCGGTCTTTCTCGCTGGCGGCAAAAACTTTACGGCACGCTTGCGATGCGCTGGCGCGGCACAGCCGACCAGCATCGCAACCTGGATCGAGCGGTTTCGGTCATGGCGATCGTGATCCTCCCGGTCGCCGTCTCCATCCACACTGTCACTGCCTGGTTGTTCGGAATGACGCTGCGGCCCGGATGGCATTCCACGATTATCGGCCCGGATTTTGTCATCGGCGCCCTTTATTCCGGCGTTGCCGCCGTGATAACGGCCATCGTCCTGTTTCGTTATTTTCTGAATCTTCAGTCGTATATTCCGGTCGATCATTTGCGCAAGCTCGCAAAGCTGATGCTCGTGTTCGGCCTGGTCTATTCATATTTCGTCATCAACGAGCACGTCGGCTCCGCATATACCGGCGAAGGCGCCGAGCGCCCGCTTTTGGAGAAAATGATCACGGGCCAATACGCGATACAGTTCTGGGCGATGATTTTCATCGGGCTGGTTCTGCCCGTGCTGATGCTGGTCACGCCGATGGGCCGCACGATCGCCGGAATTACCGTCGCGGCGATTTTCGTCAACATCGGCATGTGGCTGAAACGGTACATCATCGTAGTGCCGACGCTTGCATCGCCTTTCATGCCGGCACGCGCAGGAACCAACCTTGCATATGTTCCGACATGGGTTGAATGGTCCATTACTGCCGGCGGATTTGCGGCGTTTCTTCTTCTGTTCATCCTGTTTTCGAAAGTTTTCCCGATCATTTCGATCTGGGAAGTGGATCAGACCAGGTGGCCTCGCCCCGCGGAAACGCCGGCCATTCCAAACGCCGCGTCGGGGGTGTTGGCATGAAACGCACGGCTTCGATCATTTTCCTTCTACTCATGTTGCCGTGGCGGGCCTTTGCTCAGACCACGCAGCCCACCATCAGCCTCACCACCGACGTCGAAGACGGCAAGAAAATGGTGCATGCGGTGGTCACGCTTAATGGCAAACCGATCGAGAACGTCGGGCTGCAATACTTTGTCCAGCGAACATTTGGAAACCTGCCGATCGGAGAAGACACAACTTTGGATGACGGTACTTCCGCCGTGACATTCCCATCGGACTTGCCCGGCGCGAGGGACGGGATGCTGCACCTTGTCGTGCGGATCAAGGCGCCGGCGCAATATGCGTCTGGTTCGTCGTCGGCAGCGTTTCCGGCGGATGTCCAGCCGCCTCCTATCGCTGAAGGATTCACGCGAGCGCTATGGGCGCCGCAGGCGCCGTTGGCGCTCATGTCGAGCATTTTTGTTTTGCTGGGTGGAGTTTGGTTGAGCTATTTCTTCGTGATCAGTCGGATCCTTGTAATTCGAATGGATGGACAACAATGACACAGGCAAATTCAACGCGATGGGTATGCGTTTCATTCGTCGCCGCACTTGTGGTGACGGTCTTCTCATCGTTGATGATGGCGGATGATTCAGGCAGCCCTCCATGGGTCGCGCCCTCCCGGGCGGCGCGAAAGAAAAACCCCATCGCGCCTGACGAGGCTTCGATCGCTGCCGGTAAGGCCGTTTACATCGCACAGTGTCTGAAATGTCACGGCGATGCCGGAAAGGGAGATGGTCCTTCGGCTAAAGATCTGAACCCGAGGCCGAAAGATATTTCCGATCCAGTTGTCGCCAGCCAGACGGACGGCGCTCTGTACTGGAAAATCACCACCGGTCGTAAGCCGATGCCGACATTTAAAGATCTCATTTCCGATGACGATCGATGGAATGCGGTCAATTACATGCGGACTCTTGAACCAGCGGCAAGCACACAGCCCGCCACCCAACCGTCCAACGGCCAATAGTTGAAGGAGCAACCATGAACAGAGTTTTTGGAGCAATTTTCGTCCTCAGCCTCTTCCTCTTCTCGACGGCCCGTGGGCAAGAGACTGCCAGCACCCAGCCCGTTAGCCGCCAGGAATTCGACCAGTTGAAAAAAGACAATGAAGAGATGAAACAGGAATTGACGGACATCAAGAAGCAGCAGGCCGATCAGGCCACCAATGCCGATCAGGACTCCCAGGACTTTGACAAGCAGTTGAATGCGCTGCAGGAGCAGGTCCAGAAAGATCACCCCGGACTGGAGGGCATTGTGATCGCCGGCGATGCCGAATTTGGGTTCCAGACGCAGCGAGGAACTAATTCGACGTTTTTCGCCGATGTAAGCCCGCTGATCCTCTGGCAGCCGGTAGACTCGCGTTTCCTGATCGAAACGGCTTTCGATTTGGGCATCGGCGGAGCGGATATCAACTCGGAGACGTCGACTCTGACGGTCAATCTGGCCGACATTTCCTACGAGGTCTGCGATTACTTTATCGTCGGCGCGGGATTATTCGCCGTGCCGTTTGGGCAGTATCACAATCACTTTGACCCGCCGTGGATCAATAAATTCCCTGATGATCCATTGGCGTTCGACGCGATTGCGCCGATCTCGGAGGTGGGTGCCTTCGCCAAGGGCGTTATCCCATCGGGAACGACCAAATGGACATACGATCTCTATGTCGCAAACGGACCAAATCTCATTACCGACGATCCAAACGCCGCCGGGCAACTCAATTTCAACGACTACACGGATCTGAATAACAACAAGGCGGTGGGTGGGCGCATCGGGTTCCTTCCCTTCTCCGACATGGAAATGGGCTATTCGGTCCAGTACTCCCTGCCAAGCCCCGGTGGCTTTCCCAACGTTTACGCGGTTCTGCAAGCGGCCGACTTTCACTGGAAGCCGCTGATCAAAGCGCTTAGCGGCCAATTCGATTTTGCCGCGGAATGGATTTGGTCGAGTCTCAGTCCAGCGACCTATGATCCCACGGGCGCACTGGGCTTTGGTCCTTCAAATTTCAATAACTATCGTCAGGGCGGCTATGTATCTCTGGGATATCGTCCTACGGAGGTTGAAAACAAATTCCTCCAAAATGTCGAACTCCTATGCCGATACGACAGCCTGCAAAGCCCGCTCAATTCCCCAGGCGGCCAGCACGAATCACGCTGGACTTTGGGGATCGATTATTGGGTGACCTCCTACATCGTCATCAAAACCGCCTACGAAATCGATCAGAAGGCGGTAGGCGAGGATCAGAACGCATTTATTCTGCAAGTCGGTGTCGGACTTTAGAACGGAGATACCATGCTAAATACCAAAACCAATCCCAAGTTCCTTTTGGTTTTCGCCTTCAGCGGCGTTCTTGCGACCGTGGTGATGTACGGCTGCAAATCCGACGAAACATCTCCGGCCGCACCGAGCATCGTTCCCGCGACTCAGCCCGGCTTTGCGCTCTTTGGCCCGCCTCCAAAAGAAACGGGCGTGCAATTGTGGTCAGAGAACTGCACACGCTGTCATAACGGCCGACCACCGGAAGAGTTCAGCGGCGCTCAGTGGGATGTCATCGTTCACCACATGCGCTTGCGTGCCAACCTGACGGGCGAGGAAGCCCGGGAGATCGTGGCATTCCTTAAAGCCAGCAACTAACGACCGGATGGAGAACGATATGGTCGGCTGGAATCTGGTCAGTCCGCTGGCCGAAGAAATTGGTGGCTTTACAGGCGACCTCCGGCTCAAAATCGTCAAGGAACCGATCGCCCGCATGCCACTGGTTGATGTCGCCCGAATCCTTGAGCAACTCAGGGGCGAAGAACAGGTCACCATATTCGACTGGCTGATATCTTAACGCACACATTCCGCCGCAGGTCCTAATGCGGCGTTGTAAACGAATCTGGCTTCCTGAGGCAATCAGGCGACGAGGTGAAGTTGCGGCGACAGCGGCCGCGAACACAACTATTTCAACGTCGAATTCTGGATATGGGCTTCGATTTTCTTCGTGCAACCGCGATCATCCAAATACCTGCCGGATGGCGGCTTCTTGGAGGCTCGGGTAAAGGTGTCGGTATCTCACTCGTTGCTCCTCGGTCTGGTGGCCAACCCATCCGTCCAGAATGCGTTGGTCAACACCTCTTGAAGCGCAGGCGCTGATGAAACTGTGCCGAAGCGTATGCCAACCCTTGATTACCGACCATTTGCTATCTTTGAGCACTCGCCAGAATGCCTTATGCGTCGCCTGAACGGACAGGGGCCGGTCACCTTCCCCGAATACGTACAATTTTCCGTTCTGGCGTTTCAGCAGCGGCTTCAAAGTCGCCAGATAGCATGCGGCTGATCGGAACTCTTCTGGTGGTCAACGTGCCTCTGGCCCGTTTTTTCTCCCGGATGGTGATAACTCCGGCGGACAGGTCTATGTCTTCGAGTTTAGCTCGAATCATTTCAGATCGACGGGCGCCGGTGTGCGCGGCCATGACCATCATAGGATATACCCAATGCGGAGCTCGCTTCGCCTTTACGTACGACAGCAGCTCGCTTATTTGAATAGTGTCGAGATAGAGGCATTCCCACAGGTCAACGGCATTGCTGCCCGCGTTGACCCGTCGCTTGATCTCGGCCCAAGTCATGAAAGGGAGTTTTTCTTCGGTCTTGGGATAAACCAGGCCGCTGGATGGGAAGGGCCGATCGACCCACTGCATCCGCAAGCCCCAATTCCAGATGGAGCGGAAAGTGTCGAGTTCCTTTTTAATGGTGACCGCCACTACCTCCTTGGAACGGCGGGTCATGTGCTCCTGCAATTTCCCGAGGGTAAGGCCCGTAAGTATGAATTTCTTGCCGAAAGACTGCTCGATGTGAGTCAAATGAATTTTAGCAGTGGTCAGGGTATTAGCCTCAATGGCGCCATTGCCGACCGTGTTCAAATAACCTTCGCGAAGTTGGCGAAGGGTGGTGTCATTGCAGACCACGATGGCCGGCTCGACCGGAGGTTTGCCATCGTGCAGGATGAAATCCGTGATGGCGATGCCGCGGGGAACTTCGAGGCGACCATGCCTGACCAGCAATAGGAGATTCTCGGTGTTGGCCTTCCAGCGGCGGGCTTCCCCTTCTGCAACTTTGCCGACTGTGAAGGTATGTCGCCGGCCACCGTAGGTGAACTGGCAGTACCAGGCATCGCCCTTTTTCTGCAAGGAAGCCATAGTTGGCCTTTCGCAATGCCCCCGCAATACGGTTCCAACGTGTGCAGAAGAATTGCAGAAAATCCTAAATGACTTCTAGAATATATCGCTTTATGCGGA
>CAWBQI010000008.1:0-14427 GCA_963791055.1 uncultured Phycisphaerales bacterium
GCGGTCACTTTCGCCGCTCTGCCAGCGTCGCGGGGTCAGACCCGCGTAACAACCCACCTGCCGGCCGTTCCCGAAGCGATGCGGATCATCCAGGATTGCCACCACCGTCTCTCCCAATCGCGGACCGACGCAGGGCGCGGTCTTGAGTTGTTCAACACGCGCATCAGCCTTTGCCCGTTCTTCCAGCTTCTGCTCCACCTCCTGGATCTGCCGCTGAATACTCTCAAACTGCTGCAACTCGCAATGCACCTGGAACAGCCACAACCGCTGGGAGGAATAGTCCGACGCCTCCTTCTTCAGTTCCTCCATCGCCGCGTCAGTCCAGGCTCTTTTGGCCCAGGGCAGGCCCACGCCCTGCCTTTCGTATATCGAACGGATCGAGTTCTTGATCGCCGTTCGCCGCTGCACCAGAGCGTGACGGTATTCAATCAGCGACCGCCATTGCCGAACCGAAGCCTTGGGCACGTGCACCGTCGGCAACGATTCCATCTCCGACAATTGGGCCAGTTTCAACGCATCCTTGCGATCGCTCTTTTCCTTCACGACCTTCCATCGCCAACGTTCGTCGTTGCCGTTGGCGACCTGCACGGGAATCTTCATCGATTCGGCCAGGTCGCAAACCCATCCCGCCGCGGGTCCCGCCTCGATCACCAGCCGGTCCGGGGCACTGCGTTCCAGCAGCTTCCGCAATTCGCGGGGGTTCGTGGCGGTCTTGCCGAAGATCCGCTCGCCGCCGACACAATAGTCCACAAAAACGCTCTTGTTCTTTCCGAGATCCAATGCCAGAATCTTCATCGCCGAGTCCTTTCTCAAATAAAGTGACGTCTGAGCGATCCACGCGATCAGCTCGTTAATCCATTGGGGATTTTAATCCCCAAAACAACGTCCCGAGAAAGGCTCGGCTTCATAGTTTCTGGCCTGATAGGGGTTGGATGGGCCTTCTGCGATGGGCGAAGGGAGCGTCCGAGGTTCGACAGGCCCGTCAACTGTGTTCGAAGCGGAGGCCGGTGGACGAATTCGAGCCGGGGCATGTGTTCGGCATGAAGCACGTAACGATAAAAATTCCCATAAAACTTAGGAAGATGAATTAGAGGGCCGGGCGTATATGCTTGCTCTAGTGAATACGTCCCTGTAAAGTTTTTTTTCGTTTAATTGAACCGTTAAATTAGCCGATTGGAGAAGTCTAATGGCCCCAGCATTTCGCCGCAGCAGTCATTTGTTTACCAGTGAATCGGTGACCATGGGTCATCCGGACAAGGTGGCAGACCAGATCAGTGATGCTGTTCTGGATGCGATCCTTGCCCAGGATCCCAAAAGCAGGGTTGCCTGCGAAACGCTGGTGACGACCGGGCAGGTCGTTCTGGCGGGCGAGGTAACCACCAATGCTTACATTGATGCGGCCCAGGTCGCCCGGGATACGATTCGGGAGATTGGATATACGCATCCGGAGATTGGCTTTGACTATCAGAGCTGCGGCGTGTTGACGGCCATTCATTCGCAATCGCCGGACATTGCGCGCGGGGTGAATCGCGCGGAGGATGATTCCAAGGAACAAGGGGCCGGCGATCAGGGGCTGATGTTTGGATATGCGTGCGATGAGACGCCCGAACTGATGCCGTTGCCGATTCATTTGGCGCACCGGATCGTCGAGAAGCTTGCGGAAGTGAGATTCAGCGGGAAGCTTCCGTGGCTCCGGCCGGACGGCAAGAGCCAGGTGACTATCGCGTATGAAAACGAGCGGCCGATTGGGGTTCATACGGTTGTCGTTTCGACGCAGCATGATGAATCGGTGCTCGACAAGAAAAGCGATCGGATCAGCGAAAAGGCGATGAAGCAGATCATCGAGCATGTCATTAAGCCGGTGATTCCGAAGAAGCTTTGGAACAGCGAGATTATTTTCCACATTAATCCGACGGGAAAATTTGTGGTGGGTGGGCCGCATGGTGATACGGGCCTGACGGGCCGGAAGATTATCGTCGACAGCTACGGCGGGCGCGGGGCGCACGGCGGTGGGGCGTTCAGCGGGAAGGATCCGTCGAAGGTGGATCGCAGCGCGTGCTACATGGGGCGGTATATCGCGAAGAATATCGTGGCGGCGGGCATCGCGAGCAGCGCGGAAGTGCAATTGGCGTATGCGATCGGCGTGGCGCATCCGGTTTCGGTGACGGTCAGCACCGAGGGCACGGCGGCGATTCCGGAAGATCAGATCGCCGAGTTGATCCAGGAGCATTTCTCGCTGACGCCGCGCGGGATCATCAAGCATCTCGATTTGCTTCGGCCGATCTATAAGCAGACGGCGCGGCATGGGCATTTCGGACGAATTCCGGGCCGGGATGGGGGCTTTAGTTGGGAAAAGACTGACAAGGCCGAGATTCTGGCGAAGGCCGCGGGCATTTCGATGAAAAAAGCGGGATAACCTGCGATGGACAGTTTTGAGACGGCTCGCCAGCATTTCCAGGCGGGCCGGTTTGCGCAGGCGGAGGCGGTGTGCCGGCAAATCCTGGCGGGGCAGCCGCGGGATCCTTCAGCGCTGTGCTTGCTCGGGCAGATCATGCAACGCGCGGGTCGGCTGGACCTTGCGGTGCAACTCATTTCGCAGTCGATCCAATTCCAACCGAAGAATGCGGGCGCGTACCTGATTCTGGGTGCTGCGCTGATGGCGGGCGGGCGCATCGAAGATGCTATCGCCGCCTATCGAGATGCGATCAACATTCGGGAGGATTTCGCCGAGGCGCATGCGAATCTGGGGGTGGCGCTGGGTATGCTGCGGCGGATTGAGGAGTCGATCGAGGCGTTTGGTAACGCGATTGCGCTGCGGTCTGATTTCCCCGAGGCGCATGATGGGTTGGGGATCGTGCAGTGCGCGGGCGGTGATGCCGAGGCGGCGGTTGCGTCGCACCGCCGGGCGATTCAGTTGCGGCCTGATTTCGGGGTGGCTCATTCGAATCTGGGGCTGGCGTTGCGAGATTTGGGATTGATTGACGAGGCGATCGCCGAGTTTCGGCGGGCTTTGCGAATCGATCCTCGAGACCGCAGTGCGCATACCAGCCTGATTTACGCTTTGCATTTCAAGGTTGGTTGCGATGCCGAGGAGATTTATCGCGAACACGTTTCCTGGAGCAGGACTCATGCACAGCCGCTGGCTCGACTGATTCAGCCGCACGCGAATGTCGCCGATCTGGAGCGTCGGTTGCGCGTCGGTTATGTCTCGCCGGATTTTCGGGAGCATTCGGTTGCATATTTCATCGAAAATCTCCTGGCGACGCATGATAAAGAGCAGGTGGAGGTTTTTTGTTATGCGGACATGATCAAGCCGGATGCGACGACGGATCGGCTGCGAAAATTGGTGCCGCATTGGCGCGATATCACGGGGCGGGCCGACCGGGAGGTGGCGCAATTGGTGCGGGAGGACCAGATCGACATTCTGGTGGATTTGGCGGGTCACACGGGCGGGAATCGGCTGCTGGCTTTTGCGACTAAACCCGCTCCGGTGCAGGTGACATATCTGGGCTATTTCACTACCACCGGAATGGAGGCGATGGACTACCGGATCACCGATGCGTTGGCGGATCCGCCGGGCATGACGGAGCGGTTTCACAGCGAGCAGTTGTTGAGATTGCCGGAAACGTTCGCTTGTTATTGTCCTCCGGCCGAGGCGCCAGCGGTGGGGCCGCTGCCGGCGATGGCCAATGGGTATGTGGCTTTTGGGAGCTTCAACGTCCTGCAGAAAATTGATCAGCCGCTGTTGGAACGCTGGAGTGCCATCATGACCAAGGTTGGCGGCTCCCGGTTGATTATGGTGGCAGACGGGCTGCAATATCCCAGTGTCCGTCAGCGGATCGTCGCGTTGTTTCATCGCCGCGGTGTTGAAGAGGAACGGTTGACGCTGGTGGATAGACTGGACGTCGATGAATATCTGGCGACCCACAATCGTGTGGACGTGATTCTGGACAGCTTTCCGATGAACGGGCATACGGTCACGTGCCATGGGCTGTGGATGGGGGTTCCGGTGGTTAGCCTGGCTGGGAGCACGTATTGCCAGCGCCTGGGGAACAGCGTGATGGGCAACCTGGGATTGAGCGAACTGGTGGGGAAAACGCCGCGGGAGTATGTCGATATCGCGGTGAAGCTGGCGGGCGATCTGCCGAGGTTGGGGGAGCTTCGGAGGACGATGCGGGAGCGGATGGAAAGGTCGCCGCTGATGGGCGCGGCGGGTTTTGCGCGAAACGTCGAAGCGGCTTACCGGGATATCTGGCGGTCGTGGTGCGCGGGACGCGCGTAGTACGAAAAAAAACTCCGCCGATCAGATGATCGGCGGAGTCAAATATTCGAAAAAGAGCAATTGTTATAGCAATCAGATCATGTTTTTGGGCGTTTGCGGACTAAGAGACCCAAACTGCCCAGAGCCAGAAGACCTATGGAGGTGGGCTCTGGGACAGCGATGTCGAGCTGAAAGCCGTTCGCGGATTCCTTGGCGGTATCACCGGCAATCGCTGTTTCAGAAAAAGTGACGTCCCCGTTGGAGTCCACGGTGCCGGTCAAAAGGTTCCAGCTCTTGCTCTGTTCGGGAGTGGGGTTAATTCCAGAGCTGTCAAATACACTGAGGTATCTCTGAGAAGTGCTGGAATTGGTTGTTGCCGAGGCACCACCATTGGATCCTGCAAGGGTGAAAGTCCCGCCTGAGCCATCAACAGATCCAGCGCCGTAAACATACAAACTGAACGTGTCGCCTTCGTATGCGGTCAAGCCGGTGACCTCGAACTGCATCCCATCCGACGTGCTGTTAGTGACCCATTCATTGCCCATCAACAAACGTTGGACATTGCTCGCGGTGTAGCCATTGCCATTGGTGGCCACATTGGAGACGAGGTATGTGGAGTTCGCGGGATTGGGGTCCAAACCATCTGTTCCCGCCGTCGCGGGCGCATTTGAGGTGGTGTGAAGGTAGTCGACTTTGCCATTGCCCTCCAGCGCGGTGACATTCAATTCCGCGCTAATCGCGGCTCCGGTTGAAGTGACCAGCGGCAGACTGGACTGGTAGAGGACGGATGAGACGGAGAGAGTGGGAACGGTACTCACTGACTGGATAGAGTTCCAGATAGTGCCGGGGTCGCTGGTATCGGCCGCGTCATAGTTTTCGCCCGGCGCGTCCGCAATAGTCACCTGCACGGGTGTATACGTGACTGGATTAATTCCACCGTTGGACGCATTTGTCGTGGTGGTGGTCAAGGTGGTTGAATTCGCCAATCCGACATCGATTACGACATCGGCGTGAGAAAATTGCGGGATCGTAACAACGACTCCCCCCGCCAGACATGCACCAGCCAAAATGCGTAGATTCCGTCCGCTATTGCGACTCTTGAAACCCTTCATTTGCCCGCTCCTCTTAAAATGGAATTGAATCGTTAAGGAGAATTTAACCCATGGAATTCAATATGGCTACTACTTTGTGTTGCAGTTTACGTATGGTTGTTTTGCAGTATTTGCACTGAGGACGCGGCAGTATCGCTCTGGAGTCATTGAACATAAGTTTATGATATGATTCAGTTTATGAAAATTACAAATGAATTCGAGGGCGGAATGGTCGCATTCAAGGGTATTATTGACGCAATCGACGAATGGCTGAGCCGGTTGGAAAGACAGCCAAATGCGTCGACGGCGACGAGTCGCTAGCGGGGGCTCAATTGCTTTTTCATTTCATATCGCCCGCGATCAGAACTATTCAGTTGGATTCGCCGTGGGTTTATTTTGGGTACATATCATACCCCGCTCGCCGAATTACTTGTGTGTCGGGGAACGGTATAAGATTGCTTCGCTCATGGAGCAACTTACGATCCAACAGGCCTTTGAACTGGCGGTGCGGCACCATCAGGCGGGGCGATTGCAGGAAGCTGAGCAGCTTTACCGGCAGATCGTTGCCGAACGGCCGGGGCATTGGGGCGCGATGCACTATCTGGGATTGATAGCGCACCATAATGGACGGAATGATGCTGCGGTTGATTTGATCCGTCGGGCGATCGCGCTTAGGCCGGACTTTGCGGAGGCCCATTACAATCTCGGGATTGTCCTGAAAGACAATGGGCAGATCGACGAGGCCATCGCCAGCTTTGGCGAGGCGATCGCACTTAAACCCAACTACGCCGAAGCGGAGCACAATCTCGGGAGTGCGCTGAGAGACAATGGACAACTCGACGAGGCGGTAGCGGCGTATCGGCGGGCGATCGCTCTGAGTCCGAACCTTCCCGATGCCCACAGCAATCTCAGTAACGTCCTGAGAGATCAGGGAAAATTCGACGAGGCGATTGTGGCCTGTCGCCAGGCCATTGCGCTCAACCCCAACCTGCCCGAAGCGCAAAACAATCTTGGCAGTGTTCTGAAAGACAAAGGGCAGCTCGACGAGGCGCTTGCGGCGTATCGGCAGGCGATTGCCCTCAGGTCCGACTATGCCGAAGCGCACAGCAATCTGGGGAACACGCTGAGAGAGAAGGGGCAGCTCGAAGAGGCCCTGGCCGCGTGCCGGTATGCGATTACGCTCAACCCCAAGTTACCTGAGGCGTACAACAATCTCGGCAGTGTGCTGAAGGATAAAGGACAAATCGCCGAGGCCGTGGCGGCGTATCGCAAAGCGATCGCCTTGAGCATCAGCTATGCCGAAGCCCACAACAATTTAGGCAATGCCCTGAAAGACAAGGAACAATTCGATGAGGCGCTGGCCGAGTATCGGCAGGCCATCGCCCTCAGGCCCAACTATGTTGAAGCGTACAGTAATCTCGGCAATGCGCTGAAGGACAAGGGAGAACTCGATGAGGCCATTGCCGCATATCACCAGGCCATTTCGGTCAATCCCAATTTCGCCGAAGCCCACAACAACATCGGCAATGCACTGAAGGACAAAGGGCAGCTTGATGAAGCTCTTGCCGAGTATCGGCAGGCGATTGCCCTGAAGCCGAACTATGTCGATGCCCACAGCAATCTTGCATTCGCGATGCACTATCATCCTGCGTACGATGACAAGGCGATCGCGGAAGAACATCGTCGGTGGTATCGCCAACATGGGGAGGCGCTGCGGAAATTTATTTCGGCGCATTCCAACGATCGCAGCGTCAACCGCCGGTTGCGGATTGGCTATGTTTCGCCAGATTTTCGAGACCACCCGGTGGGGCGGTTTGTTCTTCCGTTGCTGGAGCACCATGATAAGAGCCAGGTTGAGGTTTTTGCCTATGCCCAGGTGCAATCGCCGGATGCGATGACGGGGCGTTTGCGTTCGTGCACCGATGTCTGGCGAAGCATTTTTGGACTTTCGGATGCCCAGGCTGTTGAACTGATCCGGCAGGATCAAATCGACATCCTCGTGGACCTGACGATGCATTCAGCGGGCAATCGGCTCCTGATATTCGCCCGCAAGCCGGCCCCGGTGCAGGTGAGTTATCTGGCGTATTGCTCCGGCACCGGGTTGGAAACGATCGATTATCGCTTGAGCGATCCGTATCTGGATCCGCCGGGGGAGGAATCTTTTTACAGCGAGCAGACGGTTCGTCTGCCGGACACGTACTGGTGCTATCAACCGATCGTCGATTCCCCGGAGGTCGGACCCTTACCCGCGTTGGCGAATGGCGCTGTCACGTTTGGTTGTCTGAATAATTTCTGCAAGGTCAGTGAAAAGACGCTGGCGCGTGGGCTAAGATTTTGCGCGAGGTACCCGACTCGCAGCTTTTGCTTAGCGCGCAGGAGGGTAGTCACCGCCGGGGAACGCACGAACGCCTGGAGGGGGAGGGGATTGAAGCCGGCCGGGTGCGATTTGCGAAACGAACGCCGCTTCGGGAATATTTTTCGATATATCATGGAATCGACATTGCCCTGGATACGTTTCCTTATGCGGGAGGGACCACGACCTGCGATGCGTTGTGGATGGGGGTGCCGACGGTGAGCCTGGTGGGAAGGGCGGCCGTAGGCCGGGGAGGGGTGAGCATCCTGTCCAATATTGGCGTACCAGAACTGGTTGCCCGTTCGGAAGAGGAGTATGTGCGGATTGCCGGGGAACTGGCCAGGAATCTTCCGCGATTGAGGGAGTTGCGGTCGACTCTTCGCGGGCGGATGAAGGAATCGCCGCTGATGGATGCGCCGAAATTTGCCCGGAATATTGAGGCAGCTTATCGGCGGATGTGGCGCGGGTGGTGCGAAACGGCTGAGTGAAATTCAATTCCGCCAATGGTGGTGGTTTTATACCGCTGTTCGGCCTTCGTACTGGCCGTATTCCAGCCATTGTTGGAAGCCGTCGGGGTATTGGCCGGCCCTCACCGCGGCGGCGACGTCGGGATTGAGGGAGAGGTAGATCTGCTCGTTGTAAAAATTCGAGGCGATGCGGTTTTCGTATTGCCCGAACTCCACGAACTGTTCGAAGTCGGAGGTGAAGGTTTCTCCGGTGACGAATGGAAGGATGTCCTGATTGTCGGCATCGTAAACGGCTGAAGAGAAATAAAGCATGGGGCTGCGGCCTTCGTATTGGCCCCAAAGGACAAAGTGCTCGTAGGCGGAGGTAATCGATCCAGCGGCGATGGCGGAGACGACGTCGGGATTGTGCTGGAGGTAGTAGTTCGTGTTGAAATAGAGGAGTCCGCCACGGTTTTCGTATTGGCCGTAGAGGTAATAGTGCATGAAGCCGGAGCTGATGGTTCCCGCCTTCACGGCCGCGGCGACGTCGGGATTTTTCTGGAGATAGTTACCTTCATTCCAGTAGGGGGATGGGCTGTAGCCTTCAAACTGTCCGTATTTGATGTAGTGGTCGTAACCGGTGGCGAATTGGCCGGCAGCAACGGCGGCGGCGACGGCGGGGTACGTTTTAAGATAGTAATGTTCGTCGAACAGGGAGTTCTGACTCACCAGGGGTTCGGTGTTCAGAAGCACTTTGGTGCCATTGACTTCCACGGCATAAATGTAAGCGATATGGGTGCCGGCGCTGAGCATCGGCGTGGTATAGGTGAATCCGTGGTTCGCGGAGCCGACGACCGCCAGCAAATCGGATCGTGTTTCATTGGCGGTGAAGGTCTGCGTGGGTCCGTTGGTGATGACGATCTGGACGTTGATGGCGGCGGTGGGGTTGGCGGGATCATAGGCCCACCCGCTGATCTGATTCATGTTTGCGACGTCGATATATCCCGGGGTCGGCAGGAAGGTCTTGGGGGTATTTACCGTGACGGTGACGGCGCTTGTGGTGGAGAGACCGAGGGGGTTGGTGACGGTGACCGTAAAGTTGTAGGTACCCGCCTGGGTGAATCTGGCTACGATATTCTGCGAAGCGTTGCCGCCGTTGGCGCTTCAAAAAAGTGACGCCGGCAGGGCCGGTGTAAGACCATGTGTATGTGAGCCCTGAGGCGCCGGAACTATCGGTGGCCTGGGCGCTGAGGGTGGTGGGGTTGTTGGTGGTGATCGGGTTGAAGATGGCATTGGCGGGTTGAATGATCGTCGGGCCGGGAATTGAGGAGAAATTGGCGAAGACGGCGGAGCTGAGATTGCCTTCGCTGTCGGACGTCGAGGCCAAGCCCGCGAAAGCGGTGTTACCGATTGCTGAAATAACCTCGGGTGAACCAATCTGGGTCCAATTGACGCCATCCTGGCTAAAATAACCGGTGAAGGTGTTGTTTCCTGAGCGGACGACCCTGAGATCGTACGCTCCACCTGGGTCGGCTGCGGGTGCGGAGCTTATGAAAGCGCTGCCGGAGCCGGCGCGATATTCGAAGAAAATCGCATCGCTGGTCTGGAAAACGGCGGCGAAGGGGGCGGTGGGACTCGTGCTGCTTCGGAACATAACACCGGCCATCGGCGTTCCGGTGGCCGAGGAAATGCTCAACAGCCGCGCTTGAACGGTGTAGTTGCCGGTGACGGAGCCGAACGCGGAAATGAACTCATCACTGGTGCCGGTGAAACCGGCTCCGGCTCCGGCGATGGTCCATTCCTGCGAATCCGGATCATAGAGCGAATCGGAAGTCCCCGTCGGAATCACGGGCGATCCGATAACGGCGCCAGTATAGAGCGCCGGCGTGATCGTGGCGTCATAAGGGCTGGGGAAACTGGAAGCCGCGCCAAAGAGATCGGCGGTCGCGGGAGCTCCGAAGAAACCTATGTTCGAATTGGCATCGAAGCTGACGTTGCGGGCGTGGTTGATCTGAAAGCCGGTGGTGTCCCCGTCGAGTTGCACGTTGACGAAACTGACGTTGGTGACGGGAGCTTCGGGCAGACCGTAAATGATCCCGGCGACGTCGTTGGGCCCAAAGGCGGCTGATGTAATGTTTGTGAAGTAGATGTTTTCCCACAGGGGCGTCTGGCCGGCGACATAGGTCTGGCCCGCATCGGCGGAGGGGTCGGCGGGGAGGTTGTTGCTGCCGTTGTAATAGCTGTCGATCAGGATCGGATACTCGACGCCGTTCATGGTGATGTTCGAGTAATATAGATTTTCGACGACGCCGCCGTTGCCGCGATCGGCCTTGAGACGGATGCCGTTGGTGGTTCCGTTGAAGGTGATGTTGCTGACGTAGAGGCCATTGAGGCCGTCGTTGGTTTGGCCACCGACGGAGATTCCGTGGCCGGAACCGATGGTCATGTTGGTGATGGTGATGTCGCTGCAGAAGACGTTCTGCGGCTTGATGGCGATGTCATCGTCGCCCGTGGAAATAGAGCTGTTTTCAATGAGATAATGGCTTCCGGCGGCGTCAATACCATCAGTGTTGGGAGCGGTTGAGGGGTTGGAGATGGTAATGCCGTTGACGATTACGTTGTTCGTTGCGCCGAAGGCGAGATTGTAAAACGGAGAATTCTGAAGCGTGACGTTCTGGATGAGAAAAACGGAGGAATTGCTGATTTCGATAAGTCGAGGCCGGGCGATGGTTTTGCCGGAGTTGGCATAGGCGGTCCACCATCCCTGACCGTTGCCGTCGATGGTGCCGGAGCCGGTGATCTCGAAATTGGTGATGTTGTTGCCGACGATGAAATTGGAAAGGTTGGACTCGGAAGTGGTGCCCTCGTTGAGGTAGCTTGTGTCGGGGATGGCCTGGAGGGTCAGCGCCGGCGTCAATTTGGAGATCGACGTTGCTGGCGAGGTTGATGCTCTGGGGCACCGAGCTTGTGGGGCCGGCAAGCCAGATGCCGGCGGGAATCTCCACGGTTCCGCCCTGGGCACCGTCGACTACATTTGCGGCGGCGGCGGTGATGGCGGCGTTGATCGCGGCGACGTTGTTGGATGAACTCGTGCTGGCGCCGTAAGTGGTGATGTTGAATATCGTGGTGGGGATGTCCGTGGGAGCGACGGCGCTAAGGAGTAGCCGCGGCTCGCAGGGCTCGATCATCGCGGAGCGGAGCGGCCTTTGGCGATTTGTTCGCCCGTGAAATGAAGCATTAGAGTTGGACTCCGCCCACCGCCAGTTTCTCCACCACATATGTCTGGTTCCTTACTGATGGCTCAGCTCGAGCTACAAAACCGGCTGAGTGAAATTCGACTCCGCCAAATGCGGTGTGCACGGACCGCCACGTTTCGACCAAGCCAAATTTTACCGCCGGGAGGCTGACAATCGTTAATAATTCCTTGGCATATTTTTAATTGCTTCGCCTTATCGCCGGGAATAGGCCATAATCACTGAACTTACGGCGACGCATCCGCGGTTAAGGATACCTGGCAAAGCTTCCAATGCAACCGATCGACTGGGCACTGACCATCTTCCCAATCCTTCTGGTGATCGGCTGCGCGATCTACACGCGGCGATATGTGAAAAGCGTCGCGGATTTCATGGCGGGGGGCCGTGCGGCGGGGCGGTACATCATCTGTAATTCCAAGGGTCAGGCTTCGACGGGGGTCGCCAATACGCTGTCGAAATTTCAGCCACTATTGATGGCGGGGTTTTGCCTGTCGTGGTGGGATTCGCTGTCGATGCCGATTTATATGCTGGTGGCGATTTTTGGATTCGTGGTGTATCGCTACCGCCAGACCGCGCGATGACGCTGGGGCAGTTTTTCGAGATGCGGTATTCGCGGCGGTTTCGACTCTTCGCTGGCGTGCTGGGTTTTTTGTCGGGGATTCTGAATTACGGAATTTTTCCGGCGGTGTCGGCGACGTTTTTTGTTTATTTCCTGGCGCTGCCGCAGGCGGTGAATATTTTCGGATTCTCGTGCCCGACGAACGTGCTGATCATGGCGGCGTATCTGAGCTGCGCGCTGGTGATGATGCTGGTCGGGGGGCAGATCACGCTGCTGGTGACGGATTGCCTGGAGGGGATTCTTTCGCATCTGGTTTGGGTGGTGGTGATCGTGGCGATTTTCTGCGTGATCAGTTGGTCGCAGATGCGCGGGGTTCTTACGCATGCGCCGCCGGGGAATTCGCTGGTGAATCCTTTCGATCAGAACAAGACCAAGGACTACAACGTCTGGTACGCGATGATGCTGCTGGCGACGACGGTGTATGGAACGATGGCGGTGCAGAAGGACAACAGTTTCAGTTCGGCGGCGCGGACGCCGCATGAATCGCGCATGGGGGTGGTGCTGGGAAACTGGCGGACGATGGCGCGAAATGTGATGCTGGTGGTGCTGGCGCTGGGGGCGCTGACGTTCCTGAGAACGCCGGGATTTTCCGGGGCGATTTGAACTGGGCGTCGATCGCCGACCCGGAGATTCGCTCGCAGATGCAGGTGCCGATTGCGCTGCGATATATGCTTCCCGTCGGCGTCAAGGGATTGTTTTGCCTGATCATGGTGCTGACGCTGATGTCGGGGGACTCGAGCCATCTGCTTACGTGGGCGGGGGTTCTTATTCAGGATATCGTTCTTCCGCTGCGCAAGACGCCGATGACGCCGCGGCAGCACGTTTATGTACTGCGTCTGGCTGTGATCGGCGTGGCGGTGTTCGCGTTTTTGTTCAGCGTATTCTTCCATCAAAAGCAGGACATCGTGATGTGGTGGCTGGTGACCGAAGGGGTTTTCCTCTGCGGCGCGGGGGCTGCGATCATTGGCGGGCTCTACTGGAAAAAGGGAACCACCGCGGCGGCGTGGGCGGCGCTGGTGACCGGATCGGGCATCACGCTGGGGAGCATCCTGATCGTTCACGAATTTCCGTCGATGTCGAAATACTTCGACTTCAACGGCAGCCAGGCGCGGTTCATCGCGGCGGCGGCATCCGTCGTGGTCTATGTCGTGGTCGCACTCCTTACCTACCGGGAGGATTTTGATCTCGACCGCATGTTGCATCGGGGACGCTACGCGCTGGCCGATGACCGTACACCGGCCACTGAACCGGAGGCGAAATCCAGGCGGCGTTTTAACTGGACCAGCCTTATGGGCTTCGACGCGGATTTCACGTTCTGGGATAAAATTGTCTCAGGGGGAATATTCTTCTGGTCGATGTTCTGGCTGGCGGTCGTCGTCATCGGAACGGTCTGGAATCTGATCCACCAATGGCCGACGCAGGTGTGGGCGGACTATTGGTTGATCGTTGGGATTATCCTTCCGGTGCTGGTGACGATCGTGACGCTGGTTTGGTTCGGCATCGGCGGGTTCATTGATCTGCGGCTGCTGTTCGCCCGTCTGAGTTCAATGAAGCGCGACTCTCGCGACGACGGCAGCGTGGGTGAATACAGTGGTCCAAATACCCGCGGTTTTTCCGCCCCAATTCCCGCTGAAACCCGCGGGGATGCGTCAAAAAGTACAACGATTTCATAAAAAGTTGTCACGAAAACGGGTTGGCTATGGGTCCCTTTCAACGGTACGCTTGTATGTGTACCCGACACCTCGAACTCGGCCCACTTTGGCTGCGTAGAGATGATGTCCCGGAGGCTATTTATGAAGCGGATTAGAGGGTTTACCCTGGTTGAGTTGCTCGTTGTGATCGGCATCATTGCCGTGTTGGTTGGCATTCTGCTGCCGGCGCTGAGCAAGGCGCGCGATCAGGCGAACACGGTGGCGTGCGCGTCGAACATGCGGCAGTTCTATTTGCTGTGGACGATGTACGCGGACGATTACAATCAATACGCGCTTCCCTGTTATTATTCAGTCGCGACTCCCAAGTCGGCGCAGATCGACTGGTGGGACTATGAGTTGCTCGGCCCGGAATTAGGTAAAGCCGGGCAGACTGTCAGCGGCGGTGGCGGCAACGGCGCAAATATCGGCGATTGGACCGTGGAAGCAGGTGTGCTGCGTTGCCCGGCAGCCGACCATAGCGATGATCCGTCAGAATCGGCTTATGTTCAAAACGCGTCCAATTGGTCCGGAGACACATCGTTCTTTGGCGACTACATCTATAATCAGTACATGGGCAAATCGCAGCAAGTTGCGAACACTGCAGGCACCGGATATGTCTGGTCTATATACGCCACCGATCCCCATCTAGCCCAGATTCCAGGCAATGTGATGCTGTTGATTGAGGCTGTTAAGCCAAACTTCTTCTCCGCGA
>CAWBQI010000009.1:0-16751 GCA_963791055.1 uncultured Phycisphaerales bacterium
TCAATGCAGGCTCATTTGTCTTTTCATCGGTTGCCTGTTTTGCTCGGTCCTGTTGTGAGCCGCCGGCATGAACTTTTCCTTGTTTTCTGCGCAGCAATGAAGGGAGCGGACCAATCTGCTGGTCAACGTGCCAGGACCAGCCAGCGGTTGCTCGGCCTTTCATGATGGAATAAAAACTGAGGGTATGAATCACCATGCGCCCATTGGCTACACCTGTCCGTTTTGCGCTCTCGTGGCTGGCAGGAGTTGCAAGGGACTATACAGTGCGCCCAGCGATATCATCTGCCGTGACGAACTCGCACTCGCTTTTATTTCATCGCATTGGCACGAACGAAATGCGGGACACGTATTGGTGGCTTCCATTGAACACTTCGAAAACCTCTATGAGCTGCTGGATGAGTTGGGTTCCGCCATTTTTACTATGTCGAAGCGAGTCGCAATAGCGATGAGACGCAGTTATCAATGCGATGGGATATCAATCCGACAGCACAACGAACCCGCCGGGTCTCAAGACGTGTGGCATTATCACGTTCATATCTTTCCCAGGTACGTTAATGATGGGTTGGACGCAACCACTTGCACCAAGCGACTAACCGCAACGCCGGAGCGGTTGCCGTTCGCGGCGCGGCTGAGGGAGTTGCTCTCCGCGTCGTAGTTTTGTTCAATTGAGAAGGGCTTGCTTCGGGGTAAATGACGGTGCCTCTGGGATTTGCAAAAACCATCATAGAATTCGAATCGAGACAACAAGATGGCTATTGAACTTCCTGGGCGTTCCAGCAATGGAATTAACGAATTCTGTTAGTCTCCATGTTTTGGTGGTATATTACAGATATGACAAAACTGCTTGAAAAGGCGGTCGCCAAGGCACGGGAACTTCCGGAGGCCGAGCAGGATGCTATCGCACGAATTGTTATCGATGAGATTGAATCGGAGAAGCGATGGGACAAATCGGTTGCCGATTCCACGGATAAGCTGCGAAAGCTGGCGGATCGAGCTTGGGCCGAGCATGAGGCGGGCGGAAGCCAGGAACTGGACGTGGACAAACTGTGACTTCGCGGACAAGTGCTGATTTCCGCCGGGAGTTGGCACAACTTCGTCCCGCTATCAGACCTCAATTTCTCTTGTCATTTGCCGCATCAAGGTATTCTGACCAATTACAGATCACGTCAATGCCGAGCGTTTACAGAATCAGAACAACCCCACCAGTTGGGCACTCCAACCGTTGAGGCGACATGAAGTCGTTGAAATGGATTTCCGTGACGCCGAATCGGAGCGACTGGATACCAATCGAACTTTTTCTGCGGATCCGCGTTGAAATCGAGGTTTACGGTTAGTTTTATTTCTGTAGCATCGCGGACCTATCAGTCCGATCGGCTGCCAACGGAACTTTTTCCGTTCCCGTTTGCCACGCGTCAGAGAATAGGTCGGCCGACGTTACAACATTGGCCTCCAAGTCTCGCGATAAGCTTAACGCTTCATGGAGACTTCGGATGGTTGCAAATTTCTTGATGGGAGAGATATATACCGCCGATGGCTTTCCCTGTTCGGCCATCTTCCGAATATTCCGCAATGTTCCCTTGCTCTTACCGTCCCATGCGAACAGGCCAAAGTCCGCGTCTCGGAGCATCGCATCATCCTTTGCTGTGTAGAACTCAAGCCCGCGATCGCGCCCAGAATATTCAACAGCGTGCTGCGGCCAACCCCCGACATTATTTCTGCACACACCGGCCGTGCAGTAGACTAGCACCGCGTGATACCCGTGCTTCGCCAAAAACGCCTGGGCGGCGCGGTCGAATCCGTTGGCGTCACCGATTAAGACGTGGAGGTCTTTTCGGATGATGTTGTCCAGTCGATGTGCTAAATCGGCATTGATGCGACCAAGCCGTCGTGATCCTCCAATGAATACGGAATTCACGTGTTACTCCTTGTACGAGTGGCGGAAAGAAAATACACGCGAGACGCACCGGCGCTGATCAATGCAAGTGTGACGGCGTTTGCCGTAGCGCCCGAACGATAAAGGTCATCTACCAAGAGAACGCCATTTCCGTTAATCCGCGCCCGATCAGCTTCAAACGCCCCATCGAGAAGGTCACGCCGCTCTTCAGGATCTTGAATGCCCTTGAGTCCAGGCGTTCCACGAACCTTTCGTATGGCGTCAACGACAACCGGCTTTTTGATCTTCTTCCCCAGTTCTTTGGCGATCTCGATGACGGGCTGAACAGCGCGAACCGTCGATGAGGGTGTCGGAACAATAACATCGATGCGGGCGAGCTTGTTAGGTTTCCCATTTAGGAAGTCCGCCATTACGGCGGCAACTTGGGGAGCAGTCTTCTTGCCCTGATACTTTAGCTTGTAGAGCAATTCCCCAAGTGGCGATCGCTTCGTGTCGAACTGTGGATGGCCGTTCTGGTCGTAGCCCAGAAACTCGCTGGACGTGGTGTGCAGGTCAAGCGTCCATCCAAGTCTCCATGCACCGTGAACATCAGCGGGATTTATCGTCATTCAGTTCTCAAGTCTGGAAACTTTGCGCCTCCAGCTAGAAAAAGTGCAGATAATTTGGTGTCCTTACGGTCCATTCTACTTCCCGCGCTGCTCAAAACACCTATTCCGCCGTAGCGATCCCGCACCCTATTTGCCGGTTTGGGATCGTCGGGCACTATGAGCCGGATATAGCGGCCACATTTTCCGCGGCACTACGGAATGGGTGCGGAATAGATTTAGCCGGGTCCTTGATCGTATTGCGGAGGTACTCTGTGATCAGTTTCCGCAGCTTCACCGCCCACTCTGGTTCACGTACCTCATAGACGATGACGCGAAGATGTCGAAGGTCGAACGGGACGTCGTCAACCGCGGCCGCAGTGAAAACGACCGGTTTTTTCGCCGCATGCGAGAGTCCAAGTTCGTAGAAAACATTTGCGTTCTTGCCGGTCAAATCCGCAAGCAGAACGCGAGCCTTACTTATCTGCTCCCAGATTTGCTCCACGACGCTTCCGGTGCTAAAGAGCTCGTCAGCGCGCACAGGCTCAAGGCCCGCTTCTTTTATGGCGGGGACATATATCTCTTGGTAGTAGCGATCAAACCAACTTCCAAATGGCATCATAACAAAACAGGTATCCAGGAATTCGCGGGTTCGCCGTTCCTTCCCAATTGCCGTTGTCGGTGTAGTTCCTTCGGTTTCTTGGGGCAATGAAATATCGTCCGTAGGGCCAGTACCGGTCTGAACATTGAAAGATCGAAGAAAGGCGACATTCTTTCGGAATACATCTGCAAACACGTCCGCGCGGTCCCGTGGAATAGCAAATTGCCGTGTCAGGGTGTTTAGGAAATACTCGTCCTCGGGAATACGTTTAGTTCCATAAAAGTCGTCCACTTTTTTGAAATCTTGAACATTATGAAAGGCTTTCAACAGTGCGCTTTTCCGCTCTTGTGGTGAACCAGGCGCACAACATCTCGCCCGATCTTCTCAAGTGAAACCGTAGCTTTTATGCCGCTGCCGTTGACCAACCCGTACAGATTTGCGGATTTGACAAGATCAAGAAACCGCCAGTCATTGGGCTTGTTTAGGCCGACCGCCTTAACGAGCAGATCGGCCCTCATCGGGTTACCACCGTTCTTGTCTTCGATGGCCTTCGCTACTGCAATAGCGTCTTCGAGCGTATTCTTCGGAAAGCTCCATGGAATAACTTTGCCTGTCTGCGACTTTTTCTTCACGCTCGGCGCGGACATTGGCCGCGCCGCTGGCGAAGCAGCTTTACCGTTAGCGGGACTCATATCTTCTTTCCTTACCATTCCAGTAAATTGTAGCATAGTCGACCAACCCAGCGAAATATCACGACGTTTCTCCAACCAGATAGACGCCGCCTGCGATTGGGTCGTGACGGGCCACCCCTTAGTTCAAATCCCGCCACTTGGTCGTCGTAACTTTGGGTTTTCCGCAGGATTATGAGTCAACTAATCAAACTCAGCGGAAGACTACAACTTCTGATACGCCAAAAAAATTGCCGACGGAAAATGCGCAGAACGAAATTCCGTCAAGTCAAGTCGGGTGACGAGAATTGAACTTTCCGTCCGCTTGCCTCGGAATCTCCTCTGAGTCTCTGCATGGTAATTCCGCCACCCGAACCGCGCCGCTCGAATCGAATTGCCCCAACTTGCCATCCGCGTTGGAAACGCCACGATATTCCCATGGACCTGACAACGCCCGGCCGCCGGTTGGTTATGTATGCTCCGGTCGTCGAGGAGCCGGGCATCGTCTTGCAATGGCTGGTGAGATTGCGCTGGCTGGCGCTGGCGGGGCAGTTGGCGGCGACGGTCGTGGCGGTGGAGTTTCTCAAGATTCGGCTTCCGATCTCGGGGATGGTGACGATCATCGCGGTGACGGGGTTCAGCAATCTTTTTCTCCAAGGTTGGACCAGGCGACGAGTTCCCGGCTGGGTCGTGCCGGCTGTGCTCATGCTGGATGTTTGCCTGCTCACGGCCCTCCTGCTCTGTGCGGGGGGGAGGGCCAATCCGTTTTGCGTATTGTATCTGGTGCACGTTGCGATGGCGGTGGTGACGTTGGCGGAGGGATGGTCGTGGCTGGTCGTTGGGGAGACGGCGATTTGTTATGGGCTGCTCTTTTGGTGGCCGACCGTTGGATTGGCGCTGTCGCCGATGGCGCAGGCGGCGACGCAGTGGATCGCGCTGGCGATGGTGGCGGGAGTGATCGCGTATTTTGTCGGGAGGATGAACCGATCGCTGCGCCGGCATGAAAACGCCCTGACCGAGGAACGTGAACGCGGGGCGAGAAACGAACGGCTGGCATCGCTGACCACGTTGGCGGCGGGGGCGGCTCATGAACTCAATACGCCGCTCAGCACGATTGCCGTTGTGGCTCGGGAATTGGAATTGCAATCGGAGAATCTTGAATCGGGCAAAGCGCTGGCGGACGATGCGCGGTTGATCCGGCAGGAGATCGGCCGGTGTCAGGTCATCCTCAACCGCATGCGCGTCGATGTTTTGTACGGCGATCAGCCTAAAACCGCGCCGATGGCGCCGGCGGAATTCGTGCGGCTGGTTTCCGAGGAAATGAAGGCCGTGGCGGGGGACTCTATCAACATTGACTGCGCCCGTGATCTTCCGGAAATCTCTCTTCCGCTGCGACCGGTCGAGCAGGCCGTGGGGATTCTGGTGGACAATGCGCTGGAGGCTTCGCCGGATGATGTGCCGGTTCGGCTTTCGATTCTTTCGCGAGATGGGCATATCATTTTCGAGGTGCGCGACCAGGGATCGGGAATGCCGCCGGAGGTGGTGCGACGAGCGGGTGAGCCGTTTTTCACGACCAAACCGCCGGGTGAGGGCATGGGCCTGGGGCTGTTTTTGGTTAGACTGGTCGCGGAGAAACTGGGCGGATCGTTGCGTTTGGAATCGGAACTCGGCAAAGGGACGTGCGCGGTGTTGGAACTGCCGGGATGAAAATGGAGAAGATCGCCATGAAAGTCATGATCGTGGACGATGATGCGACGTTTCGGGCGCGGTTGGTTTCGGCGCTTCAGACGCGCGGCATGCAGGCGGCGGGCGCGGGGTCGCCGGAAGAGGCCAGGGAAGTCGCGGCCCGCGTGCGGCCGCAGCGCGCGGTTCTGGACCTGAGGATGCCGGGCGGTTCCGGGCTGGAACTGGTGAGCGATTTGCTGGCGATCGATTCGGGAATGGAGATCGTCGTTCTTACCGGCTACGGAAGCATTGCCACGGCGCTGGAAGCCACGCGGCGGGGAGCGAGGGATTACCTTACCAAGCCGGCGGATGCCGACCAGATTCTGGCGGCGTTCGAGAAGAACGGGCGAAAATCGGAACCCAAGAGCGCGGTGGCCGATGCCGGCAGCGTCCCTTCGCTGCGCGCGTCGAATGGGAACATATCCAGCGCATTCTGACGGATTGCGGCGGGAACATTTCGCGCGGCTCGAGTGCTGGGGATTCATCGAAGATCGTTGCAGAGGAAACTCAGCAAATATCCGCCGATGGATTGAAAGAGCGATGGGGGCACGGGGAAGTCGCGAATTATCGGACCATGGGCGGGCTTGTTGTCGACTAAGGCAAAATCGACGGATTTTCCTTGTTTCCGCTGAGAACGTGCGGGTATGCTTCGTCTCCTCGCCGAAGATGGATCGCGTTCTAAAAAGGTGGATCAGATGAAACTTCGCGCTCTTGGGATGATTGTGGGGGCGAGTGCGCTTTGCCGGTTCTCGATCGCCGGCGCTGCTCAGATTACGTACGTCTTCGACGGAACGGCGAGCGGGTCGCTCGTGCGCAGAATTTTTCGAATGTCGATTTGAGCGCGACTGCGGTGACCGATACGGCCGATGTTCCCGCAAACGGCGAAGAGATTAATTTTCCAGCGATGCCGTTTACGATTGATATCGGGGGCGTGGGGCCGACGACCGTTTCCACCGGGTTGTTGGGTGAATTTCACAATGCGTCGTTCGACTTTGTGGATTTTGGATGGCAATCGTCGACCTCCCTCATCGGCGTTGTTGAGATCAACAATCCGGCATTTTTGAACTACGACATGACCAAATCAATCGGACCGATCGCCGAGACGGGCACCGATCCGTTCATCGGCAATTGGGAAGACATGGCCACGTCGGCGGGCGATCTTACGGTCACAAGCTGGAACGACGTCAGCTTCACCGCGACCGTGGCGGGGGATGGAGACCACGGGGGCAACGGGAATGTGGTGCCGCTTCCGAGCGCTGCATGGTTTTCGCTGATGGGCTTGCCGATCGTGGTTATTGCCGCGCGCCGCCGGGTTGTGAACACTTCGCCTAAGTCCTGAGCATCTGGGCAATCATTTCCTCTGCCCATCGCTATTTTACCGTTATAAATTCGTTGAAGGCCGCCGCCGCCGATGCCTGGCAAATCTCCGCGGTTTAAGTCCGCCCGGGGATTTCGTGTAATAAAAACCGGGTTGTGGCGACTAAATAGAACAGCATGACCGATTGGGAAGGCATTGTTCGCGGGCATGGGCCGACCGTTTGGCGGACGCTGTTTCGACTGCTGGGGCGGCGGGCGGACGTGGATGAATGCTTTCAGGAGACATTTCTCTCGGCGCTGGAAATGTCCCGGCCTCAGAAGGTCGTCTGCTGGTCGGCGTTGCTGCAAACGGTGGCGACGCGCAAGGCGGTCGATCGCCTGAGGCGAAAATATCGCGACCGCGAGGAGGCGACCGCGATGGAGGCAATGGCCTCGGGGATGAACGATCCATCCCGGGTGGCGGAAGAAGCGGAAAGGGCGGGGCTGCTGGAGCAGGCGATGACGCGGCTCCCGGCGAGACAGGCGGAAGCGATCTGCCTTCACGCGCTTTCGGGGTGGAGTTACCAGGAAATCGGCGAGCAACTTGGGATGTCCAGTACGGCGGTGGGAACGTCGATCCATCGCGGCAAGCAGCGGCTGCGCGAATTGCTGGAAGTGTCGCTGGGAGCAAATTCCGGAGGTGAATCATGAACGAAAACTTTTCAGATTCCGGAGACGAGATTCTTGAAGCGTCGTTTGCGGCGATGCGCGAGCGGACGGTTCCGGATGGGCCGCCGGAGTCGCGGATTGCCGAAACGATTGCGGCGCTGAGCGCGGCGGAACAAAAGCCACATAGCTTTTGGAGGATGAACAACGTGAAATTGGTTACCGGAATGGCGGCGAGTGTTTTGCTGGTGCTGGGAGCGGTCGTGGTGGCGATATTGATGCTGCGATCGCCCGAGGTAACCTGCGCGGAAGTCGTGGAAGCGGTGCGCAGTGCGCACATCATGAGTTTTGTCGTGACGACCGGGGCGATGCCGAACACGCCGCCGACGCGAATGAAAATGGTGCAGAACGATCAGGGCCAGATTTCCGTACGAAGCGACGACGGCACCCGAATGGTGATGGACACGAAAACCGGGCACATGGTGGTGGAAGAGCCCAAGATCAAAACCGCGGTGGTCATGGAGATGAAGAATATGCTTAAACGGTCCAATGACCCGCGGGACTTGATCGAACAATTCAAAAAACTCCAAGGCGATTCGGCCACGGACCTAGGCAAAACTGATATCGATGGCAGAAAAGCGGAGAAGTTCCACGCTATTCAGGAGGGAACGGAATATATGATCTGGGCCGACCCGCATTCCCATGAGCCGATTCGGGTTGATGTGCTGGTGAGCGTCATGGATAAGAAACTGACCGTTTCCATGACCGATTTTGACTTCAATCCCACCGTTCCCGGCGACGAGTTCAACCTCGATATCCCGCAGGGATATGCCGTTCAGAATATCAGTTTCGCCATGCCCGACATCAATAACGGCGAGCAGAACACGGTGGACCTTCTCCGAGGATACGCGCAGGAGAGCGATGGGAAATTCCCGGCGAAGCTGGACGATATGAGTCCCTACATGAAGCTGGCGATGAAGAACGCGACGACTCGTGCGTCGGATGCCGACATTCAGATGATCGTGCGATCCCAGTTCGTCAAACATTTCCTGGGGACTTTGCCGAGCGGCCAATGGAAATATCTGGGCGACGGGAAAATGATGGGCGATAGCCATGCTTTGATATTCTGGTACAAATCCGGCAACGGAAGTCGCGGGGGATACCGCGGGATATTCGGCGATCTCGTGTTCCGAGATCTGCCGGCGGTGCCGCAATAAGATCGAATCTGCTTCATAAAAATCCAGACGAAGATTTCGGCGGCGTCGGGAGGCGCCGCTGAAATTTTGCGCGCGTGGCATTGCATTCGCCGAGCGCGAATGTAAATTCTTCGTGCGACCATATGCCGCACCTGTCTGGCGTCGCCGCCGGGGCGGGTGTTTTGTAATATCTGCTCGCCTTGGTCAGGGACGATGGCGTTCAGGGACGCCGACATTTTGCAGAAACAGGACGATGACTCAGGAATGGTATGAGCAGCCGTTTGTGTTCCCCAAGTGGGCGAACTATTTGTTGCCGGCGATTGTGATGGGCGTGGTCGGGGGCTTGTTTTACGTTCCGACAGTGGTGGGGCTGGGCGCATCTCCAAAAACGACCGCAGTAGGATATTCACCGGTGCAGCCGGTTCCATATAGTCATGCCCTTCATGCGGGGAAGCTGGGGATTGATTGCCGCTATTGCCATACGACGGTGGAAAGGGCGAATTTCGCGTCTATTCCACCGACTGAAACCTGCATGAACTGCCATACGAACATCCGGTCGACAAGCGACAAGCTGGAGCCGATCCGCAATAGCTGGGCGACTGGAAAGCCCGTCGAGTGGATCAAGATTCACGATCTGCCTCAATATGTTTATTTCAGCCATCAGGCGCACGTGAACCATGGCGTTGGCTGCATTGAGTGCCATGGGCGCATCGATCAGATGGAGCAGGTTTATCAGGCCAAGCCGCTGAGCATGGGGTGGTGCCTGGATTGCCATCGCGATCCCGGGTCGCATTTGCGGCCTAAAAATGTGGCGGTGACGGACATGAACTGGACGCCTCCGAGCGATCCAACGGATGCCGCGAACCTCGCGGCACAGTGTTTGAAGGAATATTCGATTCACGACACGGCGTACATGCAGAGTTGTTCGACGTGTCATCGGTAAAAAAAATGAAGCATCATTCGGCACAACGTGAATACTGGCGAAGCCTGGCGCATCTGGCGGATGCGCCCGAGGTGCAGGCGTCGGCCCAGAAAGAGTTCGCGTCATACGAGCCGGAGGAGCTTTTGAAGATGCCGGCGCTGACGCGGCGGCGGTTCATGAAGCTGGCGAGCGCGTCGATGGCGTTTGCGGGTTTGGCGCTGACGGGTTGTCGGCGCTGGCCGCAGGAAAAGCTGGCGCCGTTCACGAGCAATCCGGCGAATTTTATGCCGGGGGTTCCCGAGCAATATGCGACGGTGATGGAAATCAACGGCGTCGCCAGCCCGCTGCTGGTGACGAGTTTTGACGGCCGGCCGATCAAGATCGAGGGGAATCCGACGCATCCCTGGTCGGCGACGGTGATGGGCCGGGCCGGTGCGGCCGATGCGATCGCGCAGGCGGCGATTCTGGAGATTTATGATCCGGACCGGAGTACGGCCGTGATTCATCAAGTGAGCGGGTCGCGGATCGCCGGGGATTGGAACGGGTTCACGGGCGCGATGAGTTCGACGATCGATTCATTGGCCTCAAGCGGAGGCGACGGTCTGGCGATCCTCAGTGAATCAACCTCAAGCCAGACGACTGCGCGGTTGAAAGCGGCGGTCACCGCTAAATTCCCCAAGGCGGCGTTCTTCGAATACGAACCGATCAGCCGGTTTAACGAAATTGCCGGGGCGAAGCTGGCGCTGGGGCGGGCGGCCCGTCAGGTTTTGCATCTGGATAAGGCGATGATTGTCGCGCTGATGGATGCTGATCCGTTCGGCGCGCATTCGGCGCATGTTCATTATGCGGGGCAATGGGCCGTGAATCGGCCGAATCGACATAACGAAATGAGCCGGGTCTATGCGGTTGAAAGCGCGATGACGCTTTCGGGAAGCGTGGCGGATTGCCGGTTGGGCGTTCGACCGTCGCGGGTCGGGGCGATTCTGTCGGCGCTGGCGGCCCGGCTGGGGGCGGGTGGAACAGATTCGACTCTGGCCGCGGATGAAGAGGCGTTCATCAAGCTGCTTCTGGCGGATATTGCGAATAATTCGGGCAAGAGCGTGGTGGTCGTCGGGCCGCAGCATGAGCCGGCCCTGCACGCGCTGGCGCTCGCGATCAACGACAAGATCGGAGCGATTGGATCGACGGTCACGCTGGTCGAAGAGCCGGATGAGGTCAATCATTTCGATTCGATCGCGGATTTGACCAAGGGTCTGAAGGCCAAGCAGATCAACACGCTGGTGATTCTGGGCGGGAATCCTGTTTATGATGCGCCGGCCGACCTGAATTTCGCGGATGCCGTGGCATCGGCGGCGACTTCGATTCACCTGAGTCTTTATGACAATGAGACTTCGCACGCCTGCGCCTGGCATGTGCCGCGGGCGCACTTCCTGGAAGCGTGGGGCGACTCCCGCGCCTGGGACGGTACGGCCAGCATTTGCCAGCCGCTGATTGAGCCGCTTTATGACGGGAAGACGAGCGATCAAATGCTCGCATTTTTCGCAGGCGAATCCGAGATTGAAAGCGATGCAATCGTTCGAAAGACATTCGCCGATACGGATGACACCGCGTGGCGGCTATCGCTGAACGACGGCCTTATTAAGAACACCGGCTTTAAGGCCGTGACGGCCTCGGTTCAGCCGCAAACTGGCCAGGCTTCCGCGGCGCGGACCGGATATGAGGTTCGATTCTTGCAGGATTCGAAACTTTACGACGGCCGATACGCGACGAGCGGCTGGCTGCAGGAGTTGCCCGATCCGTTGACGAAGATCGTCTGGGACAATGCCGCCCTGATTTCGAAGAAGGATGCCGACACGCTGGGGGTCGGGATTGGCGATATGTTGAAGATCACGGTGGGGGGACAATCGCTGGAGATCGCGGCGTTTATTCTTCCCGGCCAGCCGGCCGGCGTGATCGGGCTGGCTCTGGGCTACGGCAGGACGATGGGCGAGCATATTGGCTCCGATGTCGGCGTGAACACCTATCAGCTTCGCAGCTCCGGCGCAATGTTTTTCGCGGCCGCGGATGTGAGCAAAACGGGGAATTATTACGAGCTGGCGACGACGCAGGATCATCACCTGATCGACCAGGGCGGCATCGAGATGCGCCAGCAGCAGGTCGGCGAAAAATACGCCAGCGCCGAGGTGATCAGGGAAACAACTCTAGCGGAGTTGAAAAAGGATCCGGATATTTTCGCGAAAAATGAAGAAGGCGGAATTTCCCTGCAGCTTTACGAGCCGCCGATGCAATTCAACGATCCGCACGCCTGGGGCATGGGGATCGATCTGGCCAAGTGCATCGGCTGCCATGCGTGCGTCGCGGCCTGCCAGGCGGAGAATAATATTCCCATCGTCGGCAAGGACCAGGTACTGCACAATCGTCAGATGCACTGGATACGGATCGACCGATATTTCAAGGGCGATGCGGATGATCCGAATCCGGAAGTGGTTTTCCAACCCCTGACGTGCCAGCATTGCGAGAACGCTCCGTGCGAGCAGGTTTGCCCGGTCGGCGCGACCGTTCATGACAGCGAGGGACTGAATGTGATGGTCTACAACCGCTGCGTGGGGACGCGCTATTGCAGTAACAATTGCCCGTACAAAGTTCGGCGGTTTAATTATCTGGATTGGCAGAGCCAGGACCCGCGGCACGACAAATATCCCAAGCCGTACCTGAATATTCCGGACCAGCAGCAGTTGAACACCATTCCGCAGGTCAAGCAGATGATGTTCAATCCGGAAGTGACGGTTCGGATGCGCGGCGTCATGGAGAAATGCACGTTCTGCGTTCAGCGCATCCATACGACCAACATCAATGAGCGGGCGCGAAATGAAAAGCTCAAGGACGGCGACATCATGACCGCCTGCCAGCAGTCATGCCCGACGCAGGCGATTGTGTTCGGCGATTTGAACGATGCAAAGTCGAAGGTATCCCGGTGGCATCGCGATCCGCGGTCTTATGGGCTGTTGGATGAAGCATTGCAGACGAAGCCCAGGAACAGGTATCTGGCGAAATTGAGCAATCCGGTGGAGACATGAATCCCCGGTAATTAAGGCGAAAAGATGGCAAGTATTCCGACAACAGAATTCGCCCGCATCGCGGCACAGAGCGAGGCGGACAATACGACGGATGATCCGCGCTTCCGCGCCCGCTGGTGACGGGGAACAATGACTTCGCGGGCATAACCGCCAGCGTGGCCGGCGTCATGGAGCGGCCGGCGCCGCCCAAGGCGTGGTATGTGGCGTTGGGAATCTCGCTTTCGCTTTTGGGGTTGCTGGGCGCAATGGTCGGATACCTCTTCCTCACCGGAGTCGGTGTCTGGGGCAACAACCAGCCGGCGGGCTGGGGATTCGGAATCGTTAATTTCGTGTTCTGGGTGGGAATCGGCCACGCGGGAACGCTCATCAGCGCGATCCTGTATCTCTTCCGCCAGAACTGGCGGACGGGCATCAACCGGATGGCCGAGGCGATGACGATCTTCGCGGTCGTCTGCGCGGGATTGTTTCCCGGAATCCACGTGGGGCGGCCGTGGCTGGCATACTGGCTGTTTCCGATTCCCAACCAGATGCTCTTGTGGCCGCAGTTTCGTTCGCCGCTGCTGTGGGATGTGTTCGCGGTGGGAACATACGCGACGGTGTCGCTGCTGTTCTGGTATGTGGGAATGGTTCCGGATATCGCCACGTTTCGGGACCGGTCGAAGAACCGGATCAAGCAAATTGTCTACGGGATATTGTCTCTGGGATGGAATGGTTCGAGCCGGCATTGGCATCGTTACGAACGCGCGTACCTGTTGCTGGCCGCGCTGGCGACGCCGCTGGTGCTTTCCGTCCACTCGGTAGTGAGTTTCGATTTCGCGGTTTCGCAGATTCCCGGCTGGCATACGACGGTGTTTCCCCCCTATTTCGTCGCCGGGGCTATCTACGGCGGGTTTGCCATGGTGATCTGCCTGGCGGTGCCGGCTCGGCAATTGTTCGGGCTCAAAGACATCATCACCATGCGGCACATGGACAACATGGCCAAGATCACGCTGGCGACTAGCATGATGGTTGGCTACGCCTACATGACCGAGTTTTTCGTTGCCGCCTACAGCGGAAATCCGCACGAACAATTTACGTTCCACAATCGCGTGTTCGGCCCGTACGGGTGGGGCTGGTGCGTGATGACCTTCTGCAACGTCGTGTCGCCGCAGTTGCTCTGGAGCAAAAAGATGCGGACGAACATGCTGATCCTGTGGTGCGTTGGAATGCTCGGCAATGTCGGGATGTGGTTCGAACGGTTTGAGATCATCATTACGTCCCTGACGCGCGATTTTCTGCCGTCGAGCTGGCACGCGTTCTGGCCGACGTGGGTTGATATATGCACGCTGGCGGGAAGTTTCGGGTTGTTTATGACGCTGTTTTTGCTCTTCTGCCGTTATTTGCCGACGGTGGCGATAGCTGAAGTGAAGACGATGTTGCCGGCGGCGCATGCTCACGCCCATGCGTTGCATGGCGAGGACGCGCATCGAACGGACTATCGTCCCGACGAGCATCATGATCCCGATCGCGACGCCCCGAGGTTCAAGAATCGGTGAGGTTTTGATTTTATGTCAACCGAACTGAAGGATATCCACGGTTCACACGACGCTGATGCGTCGATGTTGGATGCCGGGCCGCGCCTGACGGGCTTGCTCGGCGAATTCGAGGATGTTTCCAGCGTGGTGGAAGCCGCCGGGAAAACGCGGGCTGCCGGATACAAGGTCTGGGATGTCCACAGCCCGTTTCCCATTCACGGGATCGACGCGGTGATCGGAATCCGTCCGACGATTCTTCCCTGGCTGGTGCTTTGCGGAGGATTGACCGGACTATGCACGGGCCTGGGGCTGCAATGGTTCTGCAACGCCTATGACTATCAATTGCTGGTCAGCGGCAAGCCGTATTTCAGCCTGCCGGCGAACATTCCGATCATTTTCGAATGCACGGTTCTTTTCTCGGCCCTGACGACAGTGTTCGGCATGCTGGGGCTTAATCGTCTGCCGCTGCTGTACAACCCGCTGTTTAAGAGCGCGCGTTTTCGCCGGGTGACCAACGACAAATTTTTCATCTGGATCGACGAGACGGATTCCAGATTCGATGAAGCAAAGACCGAGGAATTTTTGAAATCCGTCGGCGCAACCGCCGTGGAACGTATTGAGGATTGATTGGATGTCTGAGGAATCACACAGTTCGGATCCGAACGAGCCGGAATACGGCCCGACGTATTACGCGCCGGTGGAAATGCCGATGCCCCGGTTGCCCCGGCCGCCGTTCTGGATGATCGCGCTGGCGCTGGTGATGGTGGTGGTGACGTGGCTTCCGCTGGCGATCATCGCGCGGGCGCGCGTTTCGCTTTCGAGCGAGCCGCGGATTCAACTTTTGCAGGACATGGCCATTCAGCCCAAGTTCCGGGAACAGGAGATCAATACGCTGTTCGAGGATGATCGGGCGATGCGGCCGAAGATTCCGGGCACTGTGGCTCGTGGATCGCTGGAAGAGGACGACAACTATTATCATGGTTTTGCGCGGCAGAATGACGGCAACGGCAAATGGACCGTGGTTTACGTCGATAGTTTGCCCGATCGGCTTTCAAATACGCCCAAGAAAATGAAGGCCCTCCTGTCGCGCGGGCAGCAGCGGTTCAATATCTATTGCTATGTCTGCCACGGTTACGACGGTTCCGGGCGCGGTCCGGTGAATCAGCGGGCGATGGAACTGAAGGCGATCGATACCGACCCCCAGCATCCGTTGGGCATCTCGTGGACGCCGGCGGCGCAGATTACCAGCGACGTAATCCGTGCCGAGCCGGATGGAAAATTATTCAACACGATCACGAACGGCATTCGAACGATGCCCAGCTATGGGCCGCAGATTCCGGTGGATGACCGCTGGGCGATCGTCGCGTATGTCCGGGCCCTTCAGCTCAGCCAGGGCGGAGTGTCCGCGGCGAACCTGAACCAGAAGCAGCTTGATGCGCTGCAGGGACAATAGGAACGTGCAAACTGGATCGGAAAATTCCGGACAAATGGAACGGCTGAACCTGCGGGATCAGGCCGGCGGGCTTTACCTCGGCGCAGGTTGTCGGCATCGTGGGTTTGGTCGCCGCCGTGCTTATTGGGTATTTCGCCAAGGACGATTTCCGCACGTTTTTCCATTCTTATCTGATTGGATTCATGTTCTTCCTGGCGATCGCGCTGGGAGGCCTTTTCTTTGTGCTCCTGCAGCACGCGACGAAGGCCGGATGGAGCGTTAACATCCGGCGAATCGCCGAATGGTTTGCATCCAGCCTTTGGTTTATGGGGATACTCTCCATTCCGATTATCTACGCGGTCCTTATGGGACATGGGACGCTCTATCCGTGGACCGCGGACGGATGGAACGTGGACAAGGGATTCAAGGGATGGTGGCTCCGCCCCGGATTCTTCACGATTCGGGCCATCATCAATTTCGCGGTCTGGGCGGTACTGGGAACCTGGTACTGGAGACAATCGATCAAGCAGGACCAGACCGGCGACATTGAAATCACCCGGCGGATGCAATACAGGGCGCCGGTGGGATTGATCCTTTTCGGCCTGACGCTCACGGTCATGGCGTGGGATTGGATCATGTCGCTGGACCCGGTTTGGTACAGCACGATTTTCGGCGTTTACTATTTTGCCGGAAGCGCACTGGCGATGTTCTCAAGCATCATCCTGACGGTGCACTTTCTCCAGAGTCGCGGCCTGCTGGTCAAGAGTGTGACAGTCGAGCATTTCCATGACCTGGGGAAATTCCTGTTCGGCTTTACGTTTTTCTGGGGATACATCGCGTTCAGCCAGTTCATGCTGCAATGGTATGGGAACATTCCCGATGAGACCGGGTGGTTCATGCGTCATGGGGCATCGACGGCCGCGCCCAATGATTTCTCGCCGGTGGTGATTACGTTACTCGTGGGTCATTTTCTCATCCCGTTTCCGGGTTTGCTTTCGCGGCACGTGAAACGGAATCCGGCGACGCTTTCGTTCTGGGCGGTCTGGATGCTGGTGTTCTGCTGGTTCGATATTTTCTGGCTCGTCGCCCCGCAGCTAGATAACGGCGTGTTGCACCTCGGGCCGCTTGATCTGGCCGAGCATCTGGCGGTGCTGCTGGGGATCGGCGGGATTTTTG